>NZ_QJKM01000009.1 GCF_003425685.1 Rhizobium terrae | reverse complement strand
CCTTCTTGAACCCATCGGGAATATCCCGCCAGCCGAGGCGGAAGAACGATACTACGCCATGATGGACGTGCCAGCCATGGCCGCATAACTTAAACCAAACGGCCTCCGGTAAAGTCGGGGCGGTTCAATACGGCCGCCTTGCGTGGCCAGAAGTTAGAAAGCGAGCGCAAGTCTGAGATACCTCGGTCACTTCGTTGGCTTATCAAGCAGTACATGGAAAGCCCCGTCTGGGCAAAGCTAAGCGTCGCAACGCGCAAGCAGCGGGGATTGTTTTATAAGCAGGTCATAGACCTAAGTGGCAATGTCGATTGCCGCGTTGTCCAGACCAAGGATATCGTCAATGCGGTTGAACGTCGAAGTAAAACTCCAGCGCTCGCGAACAACTTTTTGAAAGCCCTCCGAGCCCTGTTCAAATGGGCAGTGGAGCACGGCCATGTTGAGGATAACCCGACATCAGGTGTTTCTAAACTGAAGAATGAAACCGAAGGCTTCAAGGTCTGGACACTTGATGAAATGCGGAAGTTTACAGATTTTTGGCCCATCGGATCGCGCGAGCGATTGGCGTTCGAATTGCTCATAGCTTCTGGTCTAAGGCGCTCCGACATCGTCCGGGTGGGCAAACAGCACATGACTGGGGAAACGCTCCGCATCAGCACGGCCAAAACCAATACCCCCGTCACCGTTGACTTCTCGGATCGAGTGCTCCGCCTTATCGAAATTTCAGAAACCGGCGACCTTGCGCTGATCGTTGGTAAAAATGGATTGCCAATGACCAAAGAGAGTTTTGGAAACTGGTTCCGAGACGCGTGCCGGGAGGCAAAGGTTTACAAAAGCGCCCATGGTCTTCGCAAATACAGCGCAACAATGGCCGCTAATGCCGGTGCGACCGCACATCAACTAATGGCAATGTTTGGCTGGACAACGATTGAACAGGCGGAGCTATACACCAAAAAGGCCGACCGTGAACGCCTGGGCAAATTCTCGTCGCGCATGGTTGCAGAACATTTCGAGACCGAAATCGCCCCGCACCTGAATTCCGGTGCGGGAGATTTTCTTAAAAAATCAATAAAAACAAAAGGATAGGAATTGAGTGGTGGGCCCGGAGGGACTCGAACCCCCAACCAAGCGGTTATGAGCCGCCGGCTCTAACCATTGAGCTACAGGCCCGCCGATAAGGCGGGATCAGGCGCAATGGTTCGCCCGACCCGGAGGCTCGCTCTAGCGCAATTCGCAAAAAGCCACAAGCCGTGCCGTAATAGCTTCACAATCAAACGGCACGTAACGTCCACGCGATCCGTTCAAACCACTTCCGGTTTCAATGGATCGTGCGGAAGCAAACACCGGGCAGGCCCGTGGATCAGTTTCACCGGCGGCCGGACAATCGGGAGAACCTTATGCGCCTTGCGCCTTCAACCTCGCGCTTCATGCTTGCGGCCCTTGCCGTTGGCTCGATCGCGGCCACATCCGTCAGTGCTGAGGCGCAGGATTTTCGCCCGCGCGAGCCGGTGATCAATGTCTCGGGAGATGGCGAGGCTTCGGTCGCGCCCGACATGGCGGTCCTGACGCTTGCGGTCGTGCGCAACGGCCAGACCGCCGAGGCCGCCCTTGCGGCCAACAGCGCGGCCATGAAAGAGGTGCTTGCGGCGCTCAAGACGGACGGCATCGCCGATCGCGACATCCAGACCAGCAATTTCTCGATCTATCCGCAATACCGCCATTCCGAACCGAAGAACGGCGTGATCGACCCGCCGAAGGTCGTCGGCTACGAAGTCTCCAATACGCTGACGCTCAAGGTACGTGATCTCGGCAAGCTCGGCGGTCTGATCGACCGCTCGGTCAAGCTCGGGGTCAACCAGGGCGGCCAGATCGCCTTCACCAACAACAATCCGGACAAGGCGATGAGCGAAGCCCGCAAGGCGGCCGTCGCCGAAGCGCTCGAAAAGGCGAACACGTTGACGGCAGCCGCCGGCGTCAAACTTGGACGCATTGTCGAAATCAGCGAGAACGCGGTCAGGCCCATGCCGCAGCCGATGATGCGCATGGCGATGGCCAAGGACATGGCCGCCGAAGCGGTCCCCGTAGCCTCGGGCGAGAACACCTATACGGTGACAGTCAACGTCACCTTCGCCCTTGAACAATAACCTGTCGGTCAACACCGAAATGCGCCCTCGGCAGGCGCATTTCCAGATCCCGAAAAACCTGTAACCCAAAAACTGATACCCCCGCAGGTCGATCGACCTGCGGGGGTATCTTCCTTCGTCAACGGGCGATGGAGACGAAGAATTCTCCGCTCAACGACGGATCAGCGGGCAGCCTCGGACATTGGCGAACACGACACGATCCGGGCCTCGGCGGCCGAAACCGACGACGGTGACGGTGCGGCGCGAAACATCGACCACACGCGTGCGGCGAAGGCCCATGCGGTCGGCTTTCTGCTCGGCAAGCCACGGCGCGCAGCCGACCGGCGGACGGTGGTCCGGACGCCAGTGGCGGTCGCGGTCGCGATCACGGTACTGGACGGTGATCGCCAGATCCGGGCCGGCGGCAGCCGCAGTCGGGACGATGGCGGAAAGGCCGGTCAGCGCGACAAGAGCGGCGATACCGGCTTTGACGATCATGCGGGTCATGGATGTTTCTCCGAAATCCGGGCCGGTGACACAGGCCCCCAGTTGCTCCTCTCGCCTTCCCAAGCGATTGAGGCGACCCTAGCCGGACGCATCTGAACAAGGTCCTAATCCGCTGTTCAGACAGCGTTCATCTCGCGATTACACGGAAAGGTGCAATACGATCTGGCGCTCATGCGGCTGGTCCCGGTGCTCGAAGAGATAGATACCCTGCCAGGTCCCCAGCATCAGCCGGTTTCGGCTGACGGGGATGCCGAGCGAAACGGCGGTCAGCGCTGCCTTGATATGCGCGGGCATGTCGTCCGGCCCTTCGGTCGTATGGGTCACCCAGCCCATGTCCGGGTCGCTCGTCGGCGGCACGAGACGGGAGAAAAAGGTTTTGAGATCGCGCCGCACATCCGTATCGGCATTCTCCTGGATGATCAGCGAGCAGGAGGTGTGGCGCACGAAAACGGTGAGCAATCCCTCGCCGGCTTTCTGGCCGCCCACGAAATCCTGGGCGGCCTCGGTGAATTCGTAGAGTCCCTGGCCGCGGGTTGGGATCGAGATCAGGGTTTGGGGCATCGACTATCCTTTCGCAAAGTGCCGGCGCGGAGGCGGCACTTCCATCATCGTATCGACTATAATGCCAGAAAGCTTTGAAAGCCTCCGAAGATCATCCGCTTGCCGTCGAAAACCTCGCGCCATTCTTCGGTGAACCGGGGATCTTTCATGACCTTGGCATTGATCTCGTCGCGGCGTTCGCGGCTCTCGTAGGTGATCCACGAAAAAATGACGGTCTCGTCCTCCTTGGCCTGTACCGCCCGCGGAAACGACGTGAGTTCGCCGTAAGGCACGTCGTCGCCGATGCATTCCACATAGGAAAGCGCGCCGTATCCCATCCATACTTCGCCGCCGATGCGGGCCAGCTCCTTGTAGCGTTCCAAGTTGGCGGTCGGCACGGCAAGAATGAATCCGTCGACATAAGGCATGATCTGTCCTCCTTGATTGTTGCGACATGCCAAGGACGTGGGAACGGGCTGGCAACCGACAAGGGCGCGATTTTTTCTTCAGCCTTCCAGGGGCTTCACTTCCACGATCTGCGATATTGGTGAAGAGCGAAAAGACGATCGTCGCAAGTCCGAAAACGGCGCAGGCGATCATCATGCGCCTGCCGACATTTTGCCCGAGCGGCCGGCGTACCGGCAGGATCGCCATCCGCATGACCGGGGAAGGGCATTCAGGCCATATTGGCGCTCACGAGGTCGTCAGAACTGACCCGCCTCGGGGGCCGCAAGCTCTTCGATCGAATCCACCCGGTCCGGATAGAACGCGACATGTTCCCGGATGCCGGCCACCGCCTCGTACGGGTTCTCATAAGACCAGACGGCATTCTTCGAGCGCTCGCCGCCGGCGGCGATGCTGAAATAGGACGCCTCGCCCTTGTAGGGGCAGTAGCTCTGGTGATCGGTGCGCTGCAGCAGCGACATGTCGACATCCTTGCGCGGGATATAATGGACCGGCGGATAGGATGCTTCCTGCAGCCTCAGGGAATTGAGACTGTCGGCGATCACCTTGCCGGCGACCTTCACCACCACCCGCGCCGGATTGTGCTCGACGATGATCGGATGGTCGGAACCTGGAATTTTCTGCACTCTCGCATTCATAGCTCGTCCTTTCGGGTTTCGCGGCATGAGCGGATGTAGGGCGCCACCCGCCCTGCCCCAAGCGGCCGAAGCGGAATGCTCCGGTCGCAGGGCTCGAACAATCGGCAAGGTTCAGAAACGGGTGATCACGCTGATGCCGGGCATCTCCGCCCTGTCCATCGCCATCAGCGCCGGCACCGCATCTTCCAGGCCGATCCGCTTGGAAATCATCTGCTGCGGCTTCATCTTGCCCGTCCTCAGCATGGCCAGCATCGCGTCGTAACGCCAGGCCTGCATGCCGTGGCTGCCATAGATTTCCAGCTCGTGGCCGATCACCTGCGCCATCGGGATCGATGGCGTCGCATGCTCGCCGAGCATCAGCCCGACCTGCACATGCCGACCGCGGCGGCGCAGATTCTTGATCGAGTTGAAGCAGGTGACCGGATGACCGAGTGCATCAATCGAGACATGCGCGCCGCCCCTGGTGATTTCCCGCACCGCCTCCACAACGTCCGGCACGGAATTCGCATTGATCGTCGCAACCGCGCCGCATTGCCGGGCAAGCGCCAGCTTGTCCTCGGCCAGATCGATGCCGATCGCATTCGCCCCGAGCGCCGTCGCGATCATGATCGCCGAGAGGCCTACCCCGCCGCAGCCATGCACGGCGACCCAGTCGCCCGGCCCGGTGCGTGCCTGATCGGCAACGGCGCGGAAGGATGTCGCAAACCGGCACCCGAGGCTTGCGGCAGTCGCATCGTCGATCTCGTCCGGCAAGTACACAAGGTTCGTATCGGCATAGTCGATCGCCACATACTCCGCGAACGAACCCCAATGGGTGAAGCCCGGTTGGAACTGGTTGGGGCAGACCTGCTGGTTGCCGGAATGGCATTCGGAGCAATGACCGCAGCCCGAGACGAACGGTACCGTCACCCGGTCACCGGTCTTGAAGCGCGTGACGCCCTTGCCCGTCGCGACGACCTTCCCGGCGAGTTCATGGCCTGGCACATGCGGCAGCTTGATATCGGGGTCGTGGCCCATCCAGCCATGCCAGTCGCTGCGGCAAAGCCCGGTCGCACCGATCTTGACCACCACGCCGCCGAAAGCCGGCTCCGGATCGGGAACGTTGCGGATTTCCGGCGCCTTCTCAAAGGCATCGTAGAACATGGCTTTCATGGCAGTCCCTTTCTTGAAGTGGGCGCAGCATATTCGCCGCCGCCGGCCGATCAACTAGGTGTTCGCCCCTATCGTTGACGCGCGCGAATGACTTTCAGGAAAGCATCGCCGTAGCGTTCGAGCTTTGATTGTCCAACACCCGAAATACCAAGCAGAGCGTCGCGGCTCGTGGGGCGCTCGGTCGCAAATGCAACCAGCGTCGTGTCCGGAAAAACGACATAAGGCGGCACCGAAAGCTCCTTGGCGATCGCCGTGCGGGCGGCACGGAGCGCCTCGAAAAGCTCCATCTCCGCGCCTTGCAGCTGAGATTTGGCGTTCGTCGAACTTGGCGACGCGCTCTTTGCCGCCTTGCCTGTTGTCGGCCGGTCCGTGCGGAAACGCACTTCCCGTTCGCGCCTGAATACGGCGCGCGACTCCGGCTCGAGCTTCAGTGCTCCGAATGCGTCGTGGTCGACGCTGATGAGACCGGCGGCCAGAAGCTGGCGATAGACCGACTGCCAAGTCTTCGACGGAATATCCTTGCCGGCGCCGAACACCGGCATATCGATATGACCGAAGCGGGTGGTCTTTTCGTTCACATTTCCGAGCAGCACGTCGATCAGATGCCCGGTGCCGAAACGCTCGCCGGTCCTGTAGACCGCCGCCAGCGCCTTGATCGCCGCTTCCGTACCGTCCCAGGTCTCGACCGGCTTGAGGCAGGTGTCGCAATTGCCGCATCGCCCCTGATGCGCTTCGCCGAAATGCACAAGGATCGCCTGCCGGCGGCAACCGGGCGTCTCGCAGATGGCAAGCAATGCGTTGAGCTTGGCCCGCTCGACGCGTTTGATGTCGTCTCCCGACGTGCCCTCGTCGATCATCCGTCGGCGCTGGATGACATCCGCCATTCCATAGGCCATCCAGACATCCGATGGCAGCCCGTCGCGCCCGGCGCGTCCGGTCTCCTGATAATAGGCCTCGACGGAGCCCGGCAGATCGAGATGCGCCACGTAGCGTACATTCGGTTTGTCGATCCCCATGCCGAAGGCGACGGTCGCGACCAAGCAGAGTTCTTCCTCCTTCAAAAACGCATCCTGGTTGGCGTCACGGATGCTGCGGTCCATGCCGGCATGATAGGCGAGCGCGCGCACTCCCTGCCCGTTCAGCCATTCGGCGGTATCCTCCACCTTGGCGCGCGACAGGCAATAAACGATGCCGCTCGAACCCTTGTGGCGCGACAGGAAGCGCAGGAGCTGCTGGCGCGGCTGGTCCCGTTCGACGATCTCATAGGAAATGTTTGGACGGTCGAAGGATGTGGTAAAAACCTCCGCCGACTGCAGCGCCAGCTTGTCGATAATGTCTTCGCGGGTGTGCGGATCGGCCGTCGCCGTCAGCGCGATGCGTGGCACGCCCGGATATTGCTCGGCGAGCTGGCCGAGTTCGCGATATTCCGGTCGGAAATCATGTCCCCACTGGGAGACGCAATGCGCCTCGTCGATCGCGAAAAGCGCGATTCTGGCGTTGCCGATCAGCTCCCGGAAGCCGGGCGTGACGACGCGCTCTGGGGTCACGTAAAGGAGATCGAGGGCGCCGCGATCGATCGCCCGGCGAACCTCGATGAACTCTTCGCGCGACAGCGAGGAGTTGAGAGCGGCAGCCCGCACGCCGAGCTGCTTCAGCGCCTCCACCTGATCGCGCATCAGCGCGATCAACGGCGAGATGACGACGCCGACACCTTCCCGGCACAGCGCCGGAATCTGAAAGCACAGCGATTTTCCCGCCCCCGTCGGAAACAGCACGACCGCATCCCCACCCGATACGACCCGGGACACCACCGCCGCCTGCTTGCCCCGGAAGGCGGAATAACCGTAGATCCGCTTGAGAACGGCAAGCGGGTCCTTCGCGCCTTCATTCTCGAACAGGGCATCGATGCTATCTTGGGTCCGCTGCATGGAATCGCTCTCCTAGGGTCTTTAACTATCGCATAGGATGAGCGACGACGGCGAGTGTCATGTGGCTCGGTCAGAATGCCGGGAAGCCGCGCTTCTGCCACTGGTCGCGCGGTATAGGCGCGCCGATATGGTAGGCGAAGGAAAGGATTTTTGTGACGCCTTCGTTGACTTCGCAGCGAAATGCCACGTCATACCACTGGCCACTCGCCCGAAAAGCGGCCTGCTTGATATCGAGAACCATGCCATTCGCCAGCCGCGGCCGCGGGACAAATTCTACGTTGTAGGAAGCACTCCTCAGCTGCGCCCGCAATTCGGTGGAGCACAGTTCACCGCCGCGAAAATCCCTTGGCATGCCCGCCATGGCAATGGTCGCCGTCAGGTCATTCGTCAGATGCTGCGAAAACAGCGTCTTTGCTTCGGTCAGCTCACTGGTCTTTTCGATTGTCGGCGTCTTTACTGGCTCAGCCTTCGGCGATGCCGGCGGGGGGCTGACCATTTCCAGCTTCATGGCATCCGGCAAAATTTCTCGGGGAGAGCCGTTCTGCTGAGGATTGGCTGCGCCTAATCTCACTTCCGGCAACCGGATATCTTCGGGAACAGGATTGCCCGGTGGCGTCTCGGCGACAGCCGGTTCTTCCATCGAAGGTTGCACCGTCTCGACGTTCTCAGCCTCCGGCTTCACATCCTCCGGCTGGGTTGCGGCCTCCCGCGCCGAATTTCCCTCCGTCGTGATCCTTGGCCCGCCATCCTTCTCGCCGAACTCGAAGACATCGCGCAACGTCTGAACCGGCTGCGGCTTCTTCGCCCGTTCGTTTGCGGGCGGCTCTTCGGGCTTTGCCTCCTCCTGAGGCGGTGACGGCTCCTGCTTGGCCTCTTCCTGTTTCGGCGGCTCTGGTGGTTCCGGCGGCGGTTCTTCCTTCTTCGCTTCCTCGGCCTTCGGCTCTTCCGACGGTTTTTCCTCCTCCACTTTCTTTTCCGGTTCTTCCGGCGGCGGAACGATCTCCACGTTCACGCTCTCCTCCTTGGGAGGCTCGGAGAAATCGAGCGGCAGATGGAAGAACAGCACGAAGGCGAATACCGCATGCAGCAGGATAGAGGCCGGAATGCCCCATCCCATCCCGCCGCCCTTGCCCGTGCTCGGCCTGCTCTCGTTTTCGTCTTCCATGCTGCCGATGTAAGACGGAAACTCGGCCGGATCGAGTCCCGTCGGATCAAAACCGTACAAATTCCCGTCCGTTGATGTAACCCACCTCGCTCCCTTCCGTGCGGTGAACATATGCGCACGCTTGCCTTGCAAAGAAACCTACCATCCGGTATGTTTAGATCATGTCAGAAGCTCACAGACGTGAAAAACAACCGGAACAGGTGCGGCGATCCCTCTTGGATCATGCGGCGCGCTGCGCTGTGGAAGGCGGGCTTTCCAGCCTGACGCTGCAGGCGGTCGCCGATGCGGCTTCCGTTACCAAAGGCGGGTTGCTGCACCACTTCCCCAGCAAGCAGGCGCTTATCGAGGCTGTCTTCGCCGATCTGCTGGAAAGGCTCGACATGGAGATCGATCGCCTGCTGGACGAGGACCACACGCAACAGGGCCGCTTCACGCGCGCCTATGTCGACGCCTTTTTCCAGGTGACCCGCGACGGCGCCAAAAGCCCCTGGGCTGCCCTCTCCATCTCCTGCATGACCGATCAGGGCCTGCGCGCACTCTGGTCCGACTGGATGAACGAGCGGCTGGAGCGGCATGCGGCGACCGACAGTCATCCGGCCTTCAAGCTGGCGCGGTATGCCGCCGACGGCATCTGGCTCGCAAACCTCATGGAAACGAACGGCATTCCGGCAGAAGAACTCGCCGGTCTCCGCGACCATCTGAAACACATGACACAAGAAGAGGGACCCAAATGAACCCCGCATTCCTTACCTATGGCTCGCTCGGCGCCGCGATCATCCTTGAGGTGATCGGCACCACCTTCCTGCAGCAGAGCCAGCAATTCACCCGGGCGCTTCCGACCACGCTGATGGTGTTGTGCTACGGCCTTGCCTTCTATCTCCTGTCGATCGCACTCCGCACCATGCCCGTCGGCATCGCCTACGCCATATGGAGCGGCCTTGGCATCGTGCTGATCTCGGCCGTCGGCCTTGTCCTGTTTCGCCAGACGCTTGATACTGCCGCCATTATCGGCCTCGGCCTGATCATTTCCGGCGTGGTCGTAGTGAACGTGTTTTCCGGCAGCGTCTCGCATTGACAGCAAAAAACCCGGCCTGCCTTCGCAAACCGGGCTCCTGATGTTGGTTCGATAACGTCCGCTCAGCTGTCCAGGAAGCTGCGCAGCTTGCGGCTGCGGCTCGGATGCTTCAGCTTACGCAACGCCTTCGCTTCGATCTGACGGATACGTTCGCGCGTAACCGAGAACTGCTGACCGACCTCTTCCAGAGTATGGTCGGTGTTCATGCCGATGCCAAAGCGCATGCGCAGCACACGTTCCTCGCGCGGCGTCAGCGATGCGAGAACGCGGGTCGTCGTCTCGCGCAGGTTCGCCTGGATGGCGGCATCGATCGGCAGAAGCGCGTTCTTGTCCTCGATGAAATCGCCGAGATGCGAATCCTCTTCGTCACCGACCGGTGTTTCGAGCGAGATCGGCTCCTTGGCAATCTTCAGGACCTTGCGGACCTTTTCGAGCGGCATGGCGAGCTTCTCGGCCAGTTCTTCCGGTGTGGGCTCGCGGCCGATCTCGTGCAGCATCTGGCGTGATGTACGGACGATCTTGTTGATCGTCTCGATCATGTGCACCGGAATGCGGATCGTGCGGGCCTGGTCGGCGATCGAACGGGTGATCGCCTGCCGGATCCACCAGGTGGCGTAGGTCGAGAACTTGTAGCCGCGACGGTATTCGAACTTGTCGACCGCCTTCATCAGGCCGATATTGCCTTCCTGAATGAGGTCGAGGAACTGCAGACCACGGTTCGTGTATTTCTTGGCGATGGAGATGACGAGGCGGAGGTTCGCTTCGACCATTTCCTTCTTGGCGATACGCGCTTCGCGCTCGCCCTTCTGCACCATGGAGACGATCCGGCGGAATTCGGCGATCGAGATGCCGGTTTCTGTTGCCAGATTCTGGATCTCCTGGCGGATGTCGCGGATCGTCGTGTTTTCGGCGCGCGCGAATTCCTTCCAGCCGCGAGCGGCCAGGTTGGCGATCGACTTCATCCAGTTCGGGTCGAGTTCCGCACCCTGATACTGTTCCAGGAAGCTGTCGCGCTTGACGCCGTAGGATTCGGCAAGGCGCAGCAGGCGGCCTTCGTTCTGCATCAGGCGCTTGGAAATGTCGTAGAGCTGCTCGACCAGCGAATCGACGCGATTCTGGTTGAGCGACAGCGACTTGACCGCCGTGATCAGCTCGTCCTTGAGCTCCTTGTAGCGACGCTCCTGGGCGGACGACAGCGTACCGGTCGCTGCGAGGCGCTGCTCGACCTGCTGGTCCTGCAGCTTGCGCAGCTTCTTGTAGGTGTCGGCGATCAGGTCGAGGGTTTCCATGACCTGCGGACGCAGTTCGGCTTCCATGGCGGCAAGCGAAAGGCTCGACTCGTCGTCGTCCTCTTCCTCTTCCTCCATGGCGATGCCTTCGCCGCCGACGGCGGTGATGTCGTCGTCATTGGCTGCGGAGAAGCGCGCCTTGCGGGTCTTTTCCTTCTCTTCGGCCGCCTTGCGGTCGGCCTCGATCTTCTCCGGGCTCTGGAACTGCGGCGCAGCCTTGGCCTCGGGACCGGAATAGGTCGTTTCGAGATCGATGATCTCGCGCAGAAGCGTCGTGCCTTCGTTGAGTTCGTCGCGCCAGATGATCAGCGCCTGGAAGGTCAGCGGGCTCTCACAGAGACCGGCGATCATCGTTTCGCGGCCAGCTTCGATGCGCTTTGCGATGGCGATTTCGCCCTCGCGCGACAGAAGCTCGACAGACCCCATTTCGCGCAAATACATGCGCACCGGGTCGTCGGTACGGTCGGTCGGCTCTTTCTTCTTGGCGGTCGCGAGCGCAGTGCCAGACGTGGTGGCGATCTCGCCGCCTTCGCTGTCGCCGTCGTCGCTGTCAGCGTCGCCGTCGTCATCGCCGCCGGCAGCTTCCTCGGCTTCCTCGTCCTCGATGACGTTGATGCCCATGTCGGAGAGCATCGCCATCGTGTCCTCGATCTGCTCGGAGGTGACCTCTTCCGACGGCAGGACCGAGTTCAATTCGTCCATGGTGACGTAGCCGCGTTTTTTGGCGGCCTTGATCATCTTTTTGACCGCGTCGTCAGAAAGGTCGAGAAGCGGACCGTCGTGCGAGCCTTCGCGTTCGTTCTCTGCTTCTTCGTTTTCTTTGACTTTTGTTGCCATGTATTTCGTCGCTTTCCCTGAACGCCACTTTCGCCGCGCTTCGTGGCCACCGGCTAAAGACGGCCGCTGCCGCCTTCGCCGCGAATCATTGCCCAACACGTAACGGAATGACCTTTAATTCCCGATTACCATTTGGCGGCTGCTTTTGACGCAAGACCGTCCCGTCACAGGATCACCGGTCATGTTCGGTGCTATTGACCCACTCCGCCTATTCTGCCTTGAAATGGTGATTCCCACAAATTAACGTTCCGTCAAGCTTTTCCAGAGGTCATGCCCAGGAAAAGTCGAAAAATCTGCCTGAGGCAGCTCTAATAGGGGTACGCTCACCAATTTTTACCGATATGTAGGCGATACGCCCGGAAAGACAAGGCTTTCGCACCGACATAAAGCCGGGGCCACCTCTCCCGCCGATTTCCTACCGTGAAGCCCCATCGTACTGGGTTACCGTTAACAACGCCAGGTCGATTTCCGGCACGCATCGCACGTTGATCGCAGCCATCTCGGCCCCGTTCGGCATCGTGGCTTCGCTGAAGGGCGCGACACCGCATTTGGCGCAGAAATGGTGATCGATCACGTGCTTGTTGAAGTGATAGGTCGCCAGGTTTTCGCGCGGCGTCGTCAGCTTCAGATTGCTGCGCGGCACGAAAGCCAGAAGCACGCCCTTGCGCCGGCAGAAGGAACAGTTGCATTCCATCGCCTTGTCGAATTCGCCTTCCGCCTCGAAGGCGATATCGCCGCAATGACAGCTTCCCGAAACCCGCATCGAGCCCCACTCCTCCGACTCACCTGTGGTAGAATAGTATTGCTGCGCTGTTCGGCAAGGGTCGGGCTGCAGCGCGAAGGCATTAACCGTGGCTGACGGCGGCCCCTTTCACCCGGCCGGAAAGCACGCCGAAACCGTCGATGATCGCCTCCTGGTTTTCCATGCGCAGGATTTCGAGCTGCACCTCCGATAGCGCCCTGAGCAGCGGCTCGATCTCGCCGGCATCGCCTGCCTCGGTTGCCTCGGCGATCGCCCGTTCCAGTTCGATCTTCTGGATGCGCAGCGCCTTGGTGCGCTTGTGCAGCGACAACGCCTGGCGATACCCTTCGCGGGCGTCTTCCAGTGCGGCGATCTCCGTGGCGGTCCACAGCCGCGCATTGCGCACCTGCTGGTCGAGCGATTTCAGGATCGCGTCGAAACCTTCGCCGGTGAGACGTTGCATCAGGTATTCGCGCGAAAGGTTCGCGCCGGCCGTCGCGGCGGCCGGCAGCATGGCCGACCAGAAGCGCTGCAGATCGCGGTTTTCGAAATCGATCGCGGCGATCTCGTCGTATTCCTCAAGCAGCAGCTGGGGATGGTTGACGATGGTGAGCGCCAGCACGCTTTCCCGAAGCGCCGGCAGATCCCGATAACCGCGCACGAGGCCGGACCGCGTCAGCCGGTCGGAAACGCCCGCGGCGCGTCCGGCAGCCCGTGGCCCCTGCGGAATGCCGCCCTGCCCCGGCCGGCCTCCACTGCGCTGAAAACTCTGGCGCCGGTCGCCGCCGCCACGCGAGGATGGTGAAAAGAAGCTGTTCAACCGGTCGCGGATTTCCTGCTGATAGTGCCGTCGCACGCTCTCGTCGGCGATCACGGCGATGATCTGCTTCAGCCGCGCTTCCAGCTCGGCGCGTTTTTCCGGCGTGTCGAAGGTTCCCGACGCCGCCTCGCGCTGCCAGATCATGTCGACGAGCGGCCGGGCTTCGCCGAGCACCTTGTCGAAGGGGGCACGGCCTTCGTGCTTGACGAGATCGTCCGGGTCCTTGCCGTCGGGAAGCAGCGCGAACCGCACCGACCGGCCGGGTTTGAGGAACGGCAGCGCGAGGTCGGCGGCGCGGCTTGCGGCGCGTAGGCCCGCACCATCCCCGTCGAAACACAGCATCGGAACAGCCGATATCTTCCAGAGGAGATCGAGCTGGTTTTCCGTCAGCGCTGTGCCGAGCGGCGCCACGGCGTTCTCGACGCCCGCCTGATGCAACGCGATCACATCCATGTAGCCTTCGACGGCAATGATGTTGCCGCCTTCGCTTTTCCCCGGTCCGCCTTGCGATGCGCGCCGGGCGCGGGCGAAATTGTAGAGGACCTGTCCCTTGTGGAAGAGTTCGGTGTCGGGCGAGTTCATGTATTTGGCAAGCGCATCCGGCGCCATGGCCCGGCCACCGAAGGCAATCACCTTTTCCCGCGACGACAGAATCGGAAACATGATGCGGTCGCGGAAATAGTCGTAGGAGACGGCGATCCCCTCGCCGTGCCGCACCAGGCCGCAAGCCTCGATCTGTTCCTTCGGCACCCCCTTGCCGGCCAGATACTCCTTCAGCGCATTGCGGCTTTCCGGCGCATAGCCGAGACGAAAGGTCTCGATCGTCCGGCCCGTCAGCCCACGGTCGCGCAGATAGGCACGTGCCTTGGCGCCGCCTGCGCTCTGCAACTGGTCCTGGAAGAAACGCGTTGCCAGTTCCATGACATCGAGGAGCGTCGTGCGCTCCTTCTCGCGCTTCTCGGCCTGCGCGTCCATCTGCGGCATGGCGATGCCGGCCATGTCGGCGACCGTCTGCACCGCCTCGGGAAAGCTCTGCCCTTCGAGATCGGTCAGGAAGCGGAAATGATCGCCGGAAACGCCGCAGCCGAAGCAATGGTAGCGGCCCTTGCGATCCTCGCAATGGAAGCTCGGGCTCTTTTCACCATGGAACGGGCAGCAGGCCCAATAGTCGCCGCGCGAGACGTTGGTCTTCTTCCGGTCCCACGTCACCCGGCGGCCGACGACGGCCGATATCGGCACACGGTCGCGAATCTCGTCGAGGAAACTGTTGGAAAAGCGCATCTCACCCTCTCGGCAAGCTTCCATATAAGCGCAGCATCGCAGGAAAACCACCGGCCGGCAAAGTCTTGCCCGCAATTCACAGGCTGCGGCCGCATGCTCGGCGACCGTCCACCACCGCTTGAAATTCCCGCCTGCCCGCATAGTCTCATCAGCGCATTCGATTTTTTAAAGGCAGATATTTTCCATGACGAAACGGGATTTCATCTATCTCGCGCTGCTCATATCGCTTGCCATCGGTTCGATCATCGACGTGTTCACCTGGAGCGGGGAGGATGCCGGATACACGCTCAACGACATCACTCAACTCGTTGCCACGGTCGTCCTCTGCGTCTGGTGGGAAATCGAGGACGCAAAGTTGCGCGACGGCAAGGCGGTCACGCTCACGAGAACCATGACGATTTTCTTCGCGCCTTTGGGATTGCTGATCTATTTCTTCCAGTCGCGAAAGCCGCTCGCCGCGCTGGTCTGGTTTGCCGGCTTTATCGGCGGGGCGGTGCTCGCCATCTTTCTCGGGGCGTATCTGGGCGAATGGATCATCGCCATCTATCCGTCTCAACCCTGACCGGCCGTCACTGCGCCGGGACCAGGCGATTTTGCGGCGGCTGACGTCTGCAAAAAATTATCTTTTTGTAATTTGCAGAGCGGTTTTACGAACCATAACGTCTACGAACATCCGCAGACGCCCGGTTTTCCGGAAAACCTGAGCCCCACCGGCGGATGCAGGGCTTTCCCTGGCTCTTCGAATGGAGCCGCTCGTGTTTCGCGGCCTTCCACTTTCCTGCCGACCGCGCTTCCGCAGTCGGTCGGCGGGAGGAGAGCAAAAAGGCGGGAAACCGGTCCTGGTTTCCCGCCTCTTGTGTGTTTCGGCTCTGTGAAATTTACTTCAGCAGGTCCTTGACCGTCGCAGAAGCTTTGGCGAAATCCATCTGGCCTGGATATTTTTCCTTCAGCACCGCCATGACCTTGCCCATGTCGCGTAATCCTTGCGCGCCGGACTCGGCGATTGCCGCGCGGATGAGTTCCTGGACCTTCTCGTCGGAAAGCTGCTCGGGCATGAAACCCTTGATGACGACGATTTCCTCGCGTTCCTGGGTGGCGAGTTCCATCCGTCCGGCGTCTTCGTAGATCTTCGCCGATTCCTCGCGCTGCTTCACCATCTTCTGCAGGATCTGCAGGATATCGTCATCGCTCACGGGATCCTTGCCGGCACCGCGATTGGCAATATCGCGGTCCTTGATCGCGGTCTGGATCAACCGAACGGTCGAAAGCCGGCGATTGTCCTTGGCCTTCATGGATTCCTTCAGCGCTTCGGAAAGCTTGTCGCGCATCATCTTGTTTTTCTCCTTGGGAAAAGCCCGCGCAAACGGCAGGAATTGTGGCTTTTCCTTGTCATTCACGCCGCAGTCATAGACGAGGGGTGGGCTGCGATCAAATCAAATCCCCAGCTCCCGAATCCCATGAATTATAATCCCCATGGATTCTTGAGCTTGCGAGATTGACCGCCTCGCCTGCTTTGTCTATTTTCCGGCACCTGCACGAGATTTAGATTTCTGGGCTTGCGCCGGTATGTCCTGCGCGCCCGTTTCTGCGACCATAGATGGCCCTCGCAACCTGTCCCTTCAAGGGACGGGAAGGCAAGGCAGAAGGATAGACATGACCGCGACCGCTCCAGCCACCTCCCCTTGGACTACGAAAAAGCCAACCGCAGTGCTCGTTCTCGCCGACGGCACGGTAATCGAAGGAACCGGTATCGGCGCAACCGGCAAGGTCGCGGCGGAAGTCGTCTTCAACACCGCACTCACCGGTTATCAGGAAATCCTGACCGACCCATCCTATCTCGGCCAAATCGTCACCTTCACCTTCCCCCATATCGGCAATATCGGCACCAATGACGAAGACGTCGAAGATCTGACGCCCGCCGCCCGGCGCGGCGCAGTCGGCACGATCTTCAAGGCCGACATTACCGAACCGTCCAACTACCGCGCCGCCAAGCATCTGGATGCCTGGCTGAAGGCACGCGGCGTCATCGGTCTCTCCGGCATCGACACCCGCGCATTGACCGCCTGGATCCGCATGAATGGCGCGCCGAATGCCGTCATCGCCCACGATCCGAATGGCGTCTTCGACATCGAGGCCCTGAAGGCGGAAGCGAAAGCCTGGAGCGGCCTCGAAGGCCTCGACCTCGCCAAGGAAGCGACCTCCGGCCAATCCTCGCAGTGGAGCCAGAAACCCTGGGTCTGGAACGAAGGGTACGATGATCTGAAGCCGGAAGATGCCAGGTACCACATCGTCTGCGTCGACTACGGCGTGAAGCGCAACATCCTGCGCCTCTTCTCCGGCCTCGACTGCAAGGTCACCGTCGTACCGGCGAGCACTTCGTCGGAAGACATCATGGCCCTGAAGCCGGACGGCATCTTCCTGTCGAACGGCCCGGGAGACCCGGCCGCCACCGGCGAATATGCCGTGCCGGTCATTCGGGACATCATCAGGACCGACATCCCGACCTTCGGCATCTGCCTCGGCCATCAGATGCTCGGCCTGGCCCTCGGCGCCAGGACCGAAAAGATGCACCAGGGCCATCACGGCGCCAACCACCCGGTCAAGGACCATACGACGGGCAAGGTGGAGATCGTCTCGATGAACCACGGTTTCGCGATCGACTCGAAGTCGCTGCCGCAAGGCGTTGAAGAGACTCACATCTCGCTCTTCGACGGCACGAACTGCGGCCTGCGCGTCGCCGGCAAGCCGGTCTTTTCCGTGCAGCACCACCCGGAAGCCTCGCCGGGCCCACAGGATAGCCACTATCTCTTCCGCCGCTTCATCAATCTGGTGCGCGAGAAGAAGGGCGAACCGACGCTCGCTGAACGCTGATCTTGCAAGAGCGTAAATTTCCGCCCTCACCCTCTTGACCTCAACTAAAGTTGAGGTCCGATAAAGACCCCTGTTCTGGCTCGAACAGGGGTTTTTCATATGAGCGAAATGCAGAAGGTACGTGTCGTCCGCGTCAACAGGTTCTCGGTTCCGGCGGATGCGCGCCGCGAATTCATGCAGTTGATCGAGCGGACCCATGAGGTGATCCGTATGCAGCCGGGTGTCATCGACGATATGATTCTGGAGCAGCAGGCCGGCGCCGGCGCGATCAACCTGATGACCGTCATCCGGTTCGAAGGCGAACACGTGCTTCAGCCGATCATCGCCGCGGTGGCTCGATCGGACGAGGCCGCCGGCATCGATAGACAGACGCTGACCCGTCGCCTCGGCGTCGAAGCGAGCGTCGGCTTCTTCACGCCGGTCGAACTGCAAGCCGAGCTTCTGCCGGCCTGATCATCACATCCGTATCCCGGCAACCGGCCCGCCGGGGGCTTGATCACGTCCGGCGGCCGACGAGCAGCCAGAACCGGCCGCACAAAAGTGCGGCCGCCGCGGCAAGACCGGTAACGAAACCGAACCAGACGCCCGGCCCGTGGAAACCCAGCGGAAACGCGAAGATCCAGGCACAGGCGAAACCGATCGGCCAGTAGGCGATCAGCGCCAGGATCATCGGCACCTTGGTATCCTTCAATCCGCGCAGCAGGCCCGCGCCGACCGCCTGCAGCCCATCGACGAGCTGGAAAGCACCGGCGATCATGATCAGGGGCACGGCAAGCGTAAGCACGGTCTCCGCCTCGCCCTGACGGACGTCCAGGAACAGCCCGCCTAGCGCCCGCGGAACCGCGGCATAGAGTATGCTGCCGACCGCCGTGAAGAAGACGCTGATCACCAGCACCGCGACCGCTGCCCGCTTGACGCCGAGAAGATCGTCACGACCGTTCGCAAGACCGACCCGCACGGTCGCCACCTGCGCCAGGCCGAGCGGGATCATGAAGGCGATGGAAGCGAGCTGCAGCGCGATCCCGTGGGCGGCGAGCTGCAGTTTGCCGATCATTCCCATCAATAGCGAGGCAGCGGAAAACAGGCTCGTTTCAGCCAGGATGGTGAAACTGATCGGCAGGCCGAGCAGAAAAATCTCGCGCAGCATGCTCCAGTCCGGACGCCAGAAGCGCACGAAGACCTCGTAGGCGCGCATCTTCGGCTGGCTTTCCACATAGGCGAGCGCGATCAGGAAACCGGTCACGTTTGCGACAACGGAAGCGATCGCCGCGCCGTGAAGCCCGAGCGCCGGTGCGCCGAAATGCCCGAAGATCAACACATAGGCGACGATCGCGTTCATGATGAACATGCCGATCGTCACGTAGAGCACAATGCCGCCATTCTCGAGCCCGGTGACGAAGCTTCGAAGCGCCATCAGCCCGAGCGCGGGGAAGACCCCCCATTGTGCGATATGCAGGTAGCTTGCCGCATTCGCCGCGACATCCGGCGCCTGGCCGAGCCTCAGCAGGATCGGCTCGGCGAGCCACAGAAGCGGCGCGGTCGCCACCCCGTAGGCAAGCACGATCCAGAGCCCCATGCGCACCGAACGGCGGACGCCGACGGCATCGCTGCGGCCGAGCGCCTGCGCCACGAGCGGCACGACGGCACTGGTGAAGCCGGTGCCGAAGATGAACACGAGGAAGAACATCTGCGTCGCGAGCACGACGGACGCAAGCTCGGTCGTACCGAGCCAGCCGACGAGGATCACGTCGGTCGTATGGATCGCCATCTGCGCCAGCTGCGCACCGACGAGCGGCACGCCGAGCGCAAAGGTCGCACGCATATGCGACGACCAGGAATTGTCCGTCGTCCCCTCGAAGGCGATGACTTGGCTCGACATGGCAGACCTCCCATACCGCACCGGCTCGAAAACCGGGATCGATTTTCGAAAGGCACGGCGTGTAGACTCAATAGGTCAGAGCGCGCTTCGAGCGACCGGACGGGCGCGCGACGCTCTGGACGAAAAAAGCCGCTACCAGGAACTGGCAAGCGGCGGATGATGCTGCTTTAAAGTAGCATCATCCGTGCGGCAAGGCTTACCCGCGATCCAGCAGAATTTTTGGACCTCGCTTCAAGAAACTTGATGCGAGAGTCCCTTCTCGAGCGGCACAGCCTGCGTCTTCCGCGAAATCCGCGCCAGAAACACGATGATTGCCAATGCCATGAAGATCGCCGCCATCATGTAGGGCGCACCAGCGAACTCGATTTTCGCATGTTCGCCGGTAAAGGCACTGAAAAGCTGCGTGAAGATCGCCGGGCCAACGATCGTGGTGAGGCTGGTCAGGCTCGTCACGGCGCCCTGCAGTTCGCCCTGCGCCGATGGCGGCACTTTTGCAGAAGCGATGCTTCGCAGTGCCGGATCGGCGATGTTCTCGATCGTGGTGATGAGGATGACCGCATAAACCACCCATCCTTCCCAGGCAAAAGCGTAGCCGGTGAGGCCCAGGCACGAGAAACAAAGCCCCACCACCGCCGTCTTCCATTCGCCGAGCAGCGGCACGAGCTTCGGCAGGATGACACCCATCACGAAGGCGGCGCAGATGCCGAACAGGCCGAGCGACAGGCCGATCTGCCCCTCGCTCCAGTTATAGCGATAGGCCGACACGAAGGACCAGACGGACGGGTAGACGGCATGCGCCAGCCAGTAGAGGAACATCACCAACATGACCCAGCCGATGCCCGGATAATGCCGCATCTGACGCAGCGCGCCGAGCGGGTTCGCGCGCTTCAACTGGAATCTGCGGCGGTTCGCCTTGTCGAGGGTCTCCGGCAGCAGGAACCAGGCGGCGATGAAATTGGCAAGCGACAGCAGGCCTGCGCCGAGGAACGGCACGCGCGGGCCGAGTTCGCCGAGCAGGCCGCCGATCACGGGACCGACCGTGAATCCGACACCGAAGGCGATCCCGATCAGGCCAAAATTCTTGGCACGGTTCTCGTCATTGCTGATGTCGGCGATATAGGCGGAGCAAGTGGCGAAGCTGCCGCCGGAAATGCCTGCAAGCACCCGGCCGACGAACAGCATCCAGAAACTGGTCGCCGCAGCGCAGATCAGATTGTCCAGCGCGAAGGTGAAGACCGAAGCCAGCAGGATCGGCCGGCGACCGAACCGGTCGCTCAAGTTTCCGAGCAGCGGCGCGAACAGGAACTGCATGGCCGAATAAATCAGCAGCAGCCAGCCGCCGTCGACGGCGGCCGCGCTCATGTCGTCGCCGGTCAGTTCGCGCAGGAAAGTCGGCAGCACCGGCATGATGATCGCGATCCCGATGATATCGAGGAAAAGGATCATGAAGACGAGGAAAAGGCCGCGGCGAACGAATTTCGGGTCGAGCATCGGATGTCTCTCTAGCTTGGTGTGTTTTCTGGAAAGACGATCTGATCGCCGGGTTTGCTACATAGCTGCAAAAGAAAAAGGAAACAATCCGTGAACATTTCAAAATTTTTGATGAAACGCATGTCGACGCCTGATGAGGATCACCCGGCGCGGCGCTGATCGGCCTTGATGAAATCAACGAAGGCGCGAAGCGGCGCCGGCATGTGCCGACGGCCGTGGTAATAGAGGAACGGGCCGGAAAAACTCTGCGTCCAATCCTGAAGCACCGGCACCAGTTCGCCGCTCTTCAGCGCCGGCGCCAGGAATTCCTCGAAACCGAAGATCACTCCAAGCCCCTGGATCGCGACGCTCACCTCCAGTTCGGTCGTCCCGGCGATCAGACAGGCCGGCGGACTGATGGTAAACTGGCGGCCTTCTTCCTCGAACGCCCAGGACACGATATGTCCGTTCGCAAAACGATGCAGGATACAGCGATGATGCAGGAGGTCGCGGGGATGAAGCGGCGCCCCATGTTCCGCAACATAGGACGGCGCGGCGGCTCCGACGAACCGCTGGACGCGCGGGCCGATCGGCACCGCGATCATGTCCTGATGCAGCGCTTCCTCGTATCGCACGCCGGCATCGAAGCCTTCCGCTAGGACGTCGACGAAGGAATCTTCGGTCGCCACCTCCAGCGTGATCCCCGGATATTGCCTGAGGAAACGTCCGGCGATCTCCGGCAGGACATTGCGCGCCACGATGCTCGGCACGTTGAGCCTCAACCGCCCGACCGGCGTGTCGCGAAAGCTGTTGATGCCGTCGATGGCCGACTCGATCTCGGCAAGGCCTGGCGCCAGCCGCTCAAGAAGCCGTTCTCCCGCATCGGTCAGGGTCACCGTCCGAGTGGTGCGATTGAGCAGCCTCACCCCGAGCCGCGCTTCCAGCCGCCGCATTGCTTCGCTGAGCGATGAGGCCGATACGCCGCGCAACTTTCCCGCCGCCCGGAAGCTTCTCAGCCGGGCAACGGTTGCAAAAGCGTCGAGATCGGCAAGGGGCAGTTCACTCATTGTCCAGAATTCCAAACAGCCTGTCCAAGACTATGCGGATTATCGCACAAAGCGGAGAGGCTTAGATAGAGGCCGCACCAGACAATTCGATTTCAGGATCTCAGGAGAAGCTTCATGGAAATGCGTCAACTCGGAAAGACCGGCCCGCAGGCTTCGGTCATCGGCCTCGGCTGCATGGGCATGTCGGGCATGTACGGCCCTTCGGACCGCACCGAAAGCATCGCGACGATCCATGCCGCGCTCGATACCGGCATCAACCTGCTCGATACCGGCGATTTCTACGGCATGGGCCATAATGAAATGCTGATCGCCGAGGCCATCCAGGACATCCCGCGCGACAAATACCTGCTGAGCGTCAAGTTCGGAGCGCTGCGGGATCCCGCCGGCGGCTGGAGCGGCTTCGACGGCCGGCCGGCCGCGGTCAAGAACTTCCTCGCCTATACGCTGATCCGCCTCGGCGTCGATTATATCGACATCTATCGCCCGGCCCGCCTCGACCCCGACGTGCCGGTTGAGGAGACCGTCGGCGCGATCGCCGATCTCGTGAAGGCGGGTTATATCCGCCATGTCGGCCTTTCGGAAGTCGGCAGCGAGACGATACGCCGTGCCGCCGAGGTGACGCCGATCTGCGACCTGCAGATCGAATATTCGCTGATCTCGCGCGGCATCGAAGACGACATCCTGCCGACCTGCCGTGAACTCGGCATCGACATCACCGCCTATGGCGTCCTCTCCCGCGGCCTGATCAGCGGCCATTGGAAGAAGGAGAATGCCTCCATCCAGGGAGATTACCGCGGTTACAGCCCGCGCTTCCAGGACGGCAATGTCGATCACAATCTCGCGCTGGTCGAGGAACTGCGCAAGATCGCCGAAACCAAGGGGGTCTCGGTCGCCCAGATCGCCATCGCCTGGGTCGCAGTTCAGGGGAAGGATATCGTGCCGCTCATCGGCGCCCGCCGCCGCGACCGCCTGACGGAAGCGCTCGGCGCGCTCGACGTCACACTTTCCGCAGACGATCTTTCGGCGATCGAAAGTGCGGTCCCGAGAGGCGCTGCCGCCGGCGGGCGTTATCCGGAGGCAATGCTCGCCCATCTGGATAGCGAGAAGTGAGGACGGCTTGATGTAGCCGATAAGACGATCCGTTTCGTCTCGAACGGCGGACGTCCGGACCCCGGCGAAGGCCGGGGTGGCTCCATCCCTCCGGTCAAAACTCCGACGGCGCCGGGCATCAACGAAGGTCGATAAAAACACCCGCCTCGCAGGTCCGATACCGCATGATCTCCGTTGACAGCTTCATATGAAAGCCTAGGCTGTCTTTCCGTCATGGCTGAGGGGAAGATATCATGCGCGGGCTGATGGCGATCGCATTCCTACTGGCATCCGGTACCGCCGCAATGGCGGATATGAAGGTCTCTTTCGACTGGGGACCGACGAAAAAATGCTTCGATTCCAAATCGCCGCCGATTTCGTTGTCGGGCGTGCCGGCCGGCACCAAGGTGCTCGACGTCCGCATGAAGGATATGGACGTGCCCGATTATAACCATGGCGGCGGCAAGGTGGATTATTCCGGGCAGAAATCGCTCGCCTACGGCGCCTTCAGCTATACCGGCCCCTGCCCGCCATCCGGCAAGCACAAATACCGGTTCACCGTGAAGGCGCTGGATGCGGGCGGCAAGACGCTTGCGACGGCCAGCGCCGACAAGATGTTCCCCTGATCGCGTCGAACATCTCGACAAACGCCGCTGCACGGTTTTTAAGGAAGAACCTTCTCACCTTGCGGCGGCTTTCCCATGATCGAACTTCTCTGGCGCGGCATCCTGATCGGCGTCGGCGCCACCGTCCTGATGGATATCTGGGCGATCGTGCTCAACAAGGTGTTCGGCCAGCCAAAGGCGAATTGGGCGCCGGCCGGTCGCTGGTTCCGGCATATTGCGCGCGGAAAAGTCTTTCACGAGAGCATCGCGGCCGCCGAACCGTATGAACACGAACTCGCGCTCGGCTGGGCGGGACACTATGGCGTCGGCCTCGCCTACGGCGTCATCTTCGGCCTGATCATGGGCACCGGATGGTTCATAGCTCCGACCTTCGTGCCGGCCTGGATCTTCGGGATCGTCACCATCGCCGCCGGCTGGTTCCTGATGCAACCCGGCCTCGGCCTCGGCTGGGCCGCCTCGAAGACACCGAGACCGAACAAGGTTCGTCTGTTGAACTTCGCCGCCCACACGGTGTTCGCACTCGGGCTTTACGGCACCGCGCTGCTGATCCGCTAACCATTACCCTTCCAGATCCCGCTTCATCCGGTCGAGCAGGTCGACCGCGCGCGCCGCATAGGCGCCGATCCAGCGATCATGGATCGCCTTGATCGGCAGCGGGTTCAGATGATTCCAGCGTTCCCGCCCCTCGCGCTTCACCAACACCAGGTCCGCTCCTTCCAGAACTTTCAGATGCTGCATCACCGTGCAGCGATCGAGGTCTGGAAAACGCGCGCAGAGATCGCCGGTCGTTTTCGGATCATCCTTCAGCACATCCAGAATCTGCCGGCGAATCGGCGCCGCCAAGGCTTTGAAAATCCTGTCGCTTTGTTTGTCGCTTGACATGTTATATTTTTATAACATCATGAGGGTACAAACAAGGGAGAAGACCATGGAACTGAAATTCAAGGTATCGAGCCGGATTTCCAAACCGGTCGAGGACGTTTTCGAGGCTGTCGCCGATCCAAAGAAACTGTCCGGCTATTTCACCACCGGCGGCGCCAGTGCCAGGCTGGAAACCGGCACCACCGTCACCTGGGATTTCGCTGATTTTCCCGGCGCATTCCCGGTGGAGGTCGTCGAGGTGGAGAAGAACAGGAGGATCGTCCTGAAATGGGAAGCAAACGAAGGTAATCCCGCCGAACAGGGACCGGAAAACCTGGTACCCGCCAATTATAAGACGACGGTGACCATGACCTTCGAACCGCTGGAAGGCGACCGCACTTTGGTGACGATAGCCGAGGAAGGTTGGCGCGAAACGAAGGGCGGGCTCGAAGCCTCCTACGGCAATTGCCAAGGCTGGTCGCAGATGCTCTGCGCCATGAAGGCCTATGTGGAATACGGCATCAACCTGCGTGAGGGAATGTACAAGTAGGCGGCCGGGTTTGTAGCACGGTCATCTCTCCCTTTGCGGGAGAGATGACGATTTCAACATTTTAGCCAGAGGCTAAGTGTTGGAAGACACGCGTGAGGGGATCGCACCACTCCTCAAGTTGAGGGAAGTTACCCTCACACATTCCCCGAGAACGTGTCGCACGCCTTCATGTCCCCGGTGTCGAAGCCGCGCTTGAACCAGCGCATGCGTTGCGCCGAGGTGCCGTGATTGAAACTTTCCGGCACGACGTAGCCCTGGCTGCGCTTCTGCAGCGTGTCGTCGCCGATCTGCTGGGCGGCGTTCAGCGCTTCCTCGAGGTCGCCACGCTCCAGAATGCCCTTCTGGTCCGTGAACTTGCCCCATACGCCCGCGTAACAATCCGCCTGCAGCTCGACGCGGATCGACATGCGGTTCGCATCGGTTTCGCTCATGCGCTGACGCGCCTGGTTGAAGCGCGGCAGCACGCCGGTCAGGTTCTGCACATGGTGGCCGACTTCGTGGGCGATGACATAGGCCTGGGCGAAGTCGCCCGCCGCGTCGAACCGCTGTTCGAGCTCGTGGAAGAAATCGGTATCGAGATAAAGCTTATGGTCGCCAGGGCAATAGAAAGGGCCTGTTGCCGAAGAGGCGAAGCCGCAGGCGGAATTCACCTGGCCGGAAAAGAGCACCAGCGTCGGCTCCTGGTAGCGCTGGCCGTTCGCCTGGAAGATGCCGTGCCATGTGTCTTCGGTCTCGGCCAGCACCGTGCGCACGAAAGCAGTCGTCTCGTCGCTGGCGGGCGCCCGGTTGGTCGATTGCTGATAGCCGGAACTGCCGCCGAGATCGACGTCGCCGCCGGAAAGCAGCGTCAGCGGATTGATGCCGGTGATCCAGCAGATGATCAGGATGACGATGATTCCGCCGATGCTCAGGCCCCCGCCACCTCGGCGGCCACCCCCGCCGATAGGAATACGGAACCCGCCCCGGCCCATCGGGCTCCCCATGGAGGCGCCGCGCTGGTCCTCGACATTGTCGGATTGACGACGACCTTTCCATTCCATCTGAGCTACTCCTCCTCGGCGGCGACGCGCCTATGGCGATATAATGCGGCCGGCCGCAAAAGCGATCCGTCCCACATCCCATAGCCGAAGATTTTGCCTCAGGCGACCCTCAGCTCCTTCCTGCCGGGCAACAGGACCGTCAACAGCCCAAGCGCCGGAAGGAAAGAGCAGACGCTGTACACGAAGGCGATGCCGTAATGGTCGGCGAAGACCCCGAGCGCCGCGGCGGCGATGCCGCCGATACCGAAGGCGATGCCGAAGAAGATGCCGGCAATCATGCCGACCCGGCCCGGCACCAGCTCCTGCGCCATCACCACGATCGCCGGAAAGGACGAGGCCATGATGAAGCCGATGATCGCCGAAAGCCCGATCGTCACCGGCAGGTTGGCATAGGGCATGGCGAGGGTGAACGGCAGCACGCCGAGGATCGAAAACCAGATCACCACCTTGGACCCGAACTTGTCGCCGATCGGCCCGCCGATGACCGTGCCGAGCGCCACCGCGCCGAGGAAGATGAACAGCATGATCTGCGACTGCTGCACCGTCACCTGGAAACGCTCGATGACGAAGAACGTGTAATAGCTGCCGATCGACGCCATGTAGGCGTTCTTGGAAAAGGTCAGCAGCGCCAGCACGGCCAGGGCGACGGCGACCGTGCGCTTCGACAGGTTATGGGCGTTCAAGACCTTCTTGCGGCCCTTGTTGGCGAGCATATGCGCCTTGTACCAGCGTGCCACGCCGGTGAGAATGACGATGCCGAGCAAAGCGCCGATCGAAAACCAGGCGACGCTCCCCTGCCCGTTGGGCACGATGATGAAGGCGGCGAGCAGCGGGCCGATCGACTGGCCGAAATTGCCGCCGACCTGGAAGACCGACTGCGCGAAGCCATAGCGCCCGCCCGAAGCAAGCCGCGCGACACGTGAGGATTCCGGATGGAAGACGGCCGAACCGATGCCGATGAGCGAGGCTGAAATGACCAGTACGATATAGGAGTGCGCATTCGCCAGCATGAACAGGCCGATAAAGGTCGAACCCATGCCGACCGGCAGCGAATAGGGGAAAGGCTTCTTGTCGGTGACGATGCCGATCACCGGCTGCAGCAGCGAGGCGGTGCATTGAAAGGCAAGCGTCAGGATGCCGATCTGCCAGAAATCCAATGCATAATCCGTCTTCAGCATCGGATAGATCGACGAGATCATCGACTGCATGATGTCGTTGATCATGTGGCAGAAGCTCACCGCCAGGATGATCGGCAGCACCGTCGCTTCGGCGGCGCTTGCCGTGCTGGTGCCAGCGACAGACCCTGGGACGGGCTTCGAGGTTGCATCGGCCATCTTCGTTTCCTCCGCGCAAGCGGTCGTCGTCTTGGATGGCCGTTGCTGCAAGTTTTTCCGGTTGTGCAGCTCTAGTCCCGTAAGCCGCACCTGTCCATGTCAGGAAGGCGAAGATCGGTACGCTTTGATGAAAAATCAGGCGCGCCGTGATGAAAATCGCTGCTGCAGGAACAATGTGCCGGCGATGGCGAGAAGCGTCAGCAACAATATCCAGCTCGGCCCGCCGGTGAAGACGACCGCGTTCATGATGCGGCCGGGCGCCAGCGTAAAGAGGCCGGCAACGACGATCCCGCCGAAATACATGCCTATGACCGTCGCCTTGTGTGCTCTGATATTGCCGGCACGGACCGCGCTGATCGCCCGCCAGATGCCGACGAGCACGAAGATCGACAGAAGATGGATCGGACTGAAGCCGTAGAACAGATTGATTTCGTGGATGAAGAAGCTCGACAGCGACGTGACCGCCATCAGCACCATCCAGACCTTGCCGAGCGCCCGATGCAGCGGCGTGCCCTTGCGGTTCAGAAGAATGTAAGCGCCGAGCACGGCTGCCGGCAGCACGGCGGCGACATGGATCTGAACGGCGATCGGGGCGTCGAGAAGCGGCTGGAGGTTCATGAAGAGCACCTGCGGAAATTATCGGAAGATTGAAGTTGCCGCCGGTTTCCGCCATGACTGGCCTGTCCTCAACCGGAATGGCGCAGACGACGGATAAACTTCGTGAATCACCCGTTCTTGAATTCCACGCTTCGTGAATTGCAGCTTTTCGCCCGCTCCCGGCGCTTCTGGACGACCTTCGCGCTCGTCGTCCTGATCTTCGTCGTCAGCGGCCCCTATGGCACTTTGGAGAAGATGACGCTCGGCGTCCGGTTCGGCTACTGGCTGATCGTCCACACCGTCACCTGGGCGATCGCGATCACGCTTGCCATCGTCGCGGAAGTGCTCTTGCGCAAGCACCTGAACCATACGCTCGCCCGCATGATGATCGGCTCGCTTATCGCCGCCCTGCCGATCGGCTTCGCGCTCGGCGTCATCGACTACGCCTTCCGCGGATACTGGACAGAAATGGATAGCGGTTTGCACCGGGCGCTGTTCGCCTTGCCGCTCTGCGCCCTCTTCTGTCTCCTGACCTACATGGCCATGCACCGTCAGATCGCCGAGGCCTCGGTGCCGGCCGCCTCCCCCGCCGTTTCGGCAGCCGAGCCCTCGCCGGCCCCCGAGCAAGCCGCTTCACGGCGCTCCGAGCCTGAAATCCTCGCTCGCCTCAAACCACAGAATCGCGGACCGCTCGTCCGCCTTTCCATAGAGGACCACTATACCCACGTGGTGACGACCCGCGGTCACGAACTCGTCCTCATGCGCTTCGCCGACGCCCTGAAGGAGCTCGGCGGCACTCCCGGCCTGCAGGTTCACCGCTCTCACTGGGTGGCGGATGCGTATGTGGAAAAGTTCAAGCGCGACAACGGCAAGCTTTTCGTGATCACGAAGGACGGCACTGAAATCCCGGTAAGCCGCCCCAATCTGGAAGCCGTCAGGCTACGCTTCGGACACCTTTAAGGATTCTGTCGATTTGCTGATTTATGGGGTTACATTCGCCGACACATTTGCCTATAAGCCGCGTCTAGCCTGAAAAGACGTATAGACGCGCGACCCGACCGGTGCCCACCACACCGTGCCGGCTTTTCGCGCAGGAAAAGAAGCGGATAGAGACCATGCCCAAGCGCCAAGATTTGAAATCGATCCTCATCATCGGCGCGGGTCCGATCGTCATCGGCCAGGCATGCGAGTTCGACTATTCCGGCACCCAGGCCTGCAAAGCGCTGAGGGAGGAAGGATACCGGGTGATCCTGGTCAACTCCAACCCGGCGACGATCATGACCGATCCGGGCCTTGCCGATGCCACCTATGTCGAACCGATCACGCCCGAAGTCGTCGCCAAGATCATCGCCAAGGAGCGTCCCGACGCGCTGTTGCCGACCATGGGCGGCCAGACGGCGCTCAATACCGCCCTGTCACTCAAGCGCATGGGCGTGCTCGACCGCTACAATGTCGAGATGATCGGCGCCAAGCCCGCCGCGATCGACATGGCCGAGGACCGCGCGCTCTTCCGCGAAGCCATGGCCCGTATCGGGCTTGAAACACCGAAGTCGATGCTGGCGAACGCGACCGACATCAAGGATGCCGACCGCAAGACCCATGAGGCGGAACGCGCCAAGCTACGCGACAGCCTTACCGGCGCCGAGCTCGACAAGGCGCTCGACGCTCTGGAAAATCAGTGGAACCTCGGCGAGAGCGACCGCAAGCAGCGTTACATGAGCCATGCCATGGCAATTGCCGCCCAGGCGCTCGACCATGTCGGCCTGCCGGCGATCATCCGTCCGTCGTTTACGCTCGGCGGCACCGGCGGCGGCATCGCCTACAACCGTTCGGAATTCTTCGAGATCGTCTCCGGCGGCCTCGACGCCTCACCGACCACCGAAGTGCTGATCGAAGAGTCGGTGCTCGGCTGGAAGGAATACGAGATGGAGGTCATCCGCGACAAGGCGGACAACTGCATCATCATCTGCTCGATCGAGAACATCGATCCGATGGGCGTCCACACGGGCGATTCCATCACCGTCGCGCCGGCGCTGACGCTGACCGACAAGGAATACCAGATCATGCGCAACGCCTCGATCGCGGTGCTGCGGGAGATCGGCGTCGAGACTGGCGGCTCGAACGTGCAGTTCGCCGTCAACCCCAAGGACGGCCGCCTCGTCGTCATCGAAATGAACCCGCGCGTCTCGCGCTCGTCGGCTCTTGCCTCCAAGGCCACCGGCTTCCCGATCGCCAAGGTCGCCGCCAAGCTCGCCATCGGCTACACGCTCGACGAACTGGAAAACGACATTACCGGGGGCGCCACACCCGCGTCCTTCGAACCGTCGATCGACTACGTCGTCACCAAGATCCCGCGCTTCGCCTTCGAAAAGTTCCCGGGCGCCTCGCCGGTCCTGACCACCGCGATGAAATCCGTCGGCGAGGTCATGGCGATCGGCCGCACCTTTGCGGAATCACTGCAGAAGGCGTTGCGTGGCCTCGAAACCGGTTTGACTGGTCTCGACGAGATCGAGATCCCGGATGCCGAGGAAGGCGAATCCAGCCAGAACGCCATTCGCGCCGCAATCGGCACCCCGACGCCGGACCGCCTGCGCATGGTCGCCCAGGCGTTGCGCATGGGCATGTCGGAAGCCGACGTCCACGAGGGTTGCAAGATCGACCCATGGTTCATCGCGCAGCTCAAGGCGATCGTCGACATGGAAGCCCGCATCCGCGAGCACGGCTTGCCGACGGACGCGGAAAACCTCCGTATGCTGAAGGCCATGGGCTTCTCCGACGCCCGCCTCGCCTCGCTGACGAACAAGCGCCCGAAGGAAGTCGCCGAGCTCCGCAATTCGCTCAACGTCCGCCCGGTCTTCAAGCGCATCGACACTTGCGCCGCCGAATTCGCCTCGCCGACCGCCTACATGTACTCCACCTACGAGACGCCTTTCGTCGGCGCACTGCGCTCGGAAGCCGAAGTTTCGGCCGCCAGGAAGGTCGTCATCCTCGGCGGTGGCCCGAACCGCATCGGCCAGGGCATCGAGTTCGATTATTGCTGCTGCCACGCCGCGTTCGCGCTGAAGGATGCCGGTTATGAAGCGATCATGATCAACTGCAACCCGGAAACCGTTTCGACCGACTACGACACCTCCGATCGCCTCTATTTCGAGCCGCTGACGGCCGAAGACGTGATCGAGATCCTCCGCGCCGAGCAGGAAAAGGGCGAAGTGGTCGGCGTCATCGTCCAATTCGGCGGCCAGACGCCGCTGAAGCTTGCCGAGGCGCTCGAAAAGAACGGCATCCCGATCCTCGGCACCGCGCCCGACATGATCGATCTCGCCGAAGACCGCGACAGGTTCCAGAAGCTTCTCATGAAGCTCGACCTCAACCAGCCGAACAACGGCATCGCCTATTCGGTCGAGCAGGCCCGCCTCGTCGCCGCCGAGATCGGCTTCCCGCTCGTCGTCCGCCCGTCCTACGTGCTCGGCGGCCGCGCCATGCAGATCATCCATTCGGAAGGCCAGTTGCAGAACTACCTGCTCGAAACCGTTCCGGGCCTCGTGCCGGAAGACATCAAGCAGCGTTACCCCAACGACAAGACTGGCCAGATCAACACCCTGCTCGGCAAGAACCCGCTTCTTTTCGACAGCTACCTGACCAACGCGATCGAAGTGGATGTCGACTGCCTTTCCGATGGCACCGACGTCTATGTTGCCGGCATCATGGAGCATATCGAGGAAGCCGGCATCCATTCGGGCGATAGCGCCTGCTCGCTGCCGCCGCGCTCGCTTTCCAAGGAAATGCTCGACGAGCTGGAACGCCAGGCTAAAGCCATGGCGAAGGCGCTGAATGTCGGCGGCCTGATGAACGTCCAGTTCGCCATCAAGGACGGCACAATCTACGTGCTGGAAGTCAACCCGCGCGCCTCGCGCACGGTGCCTTTCGTGGCGAAAACCATCGGCGCGCCGATCGCCAAGATCGCCGCCCGCGTCATGGCCGGCGAAAAGCTCGACGCGACCTTCGCCGCCTACGGCGAAAAGCCCGACCCGCGCGCGCTGAAACACATCGCCGTCAAGGAAGCCGTCTTCCCCTTCGCCCGCTTCCCCGGCGTCGATACCCTGCTCGGGCCTGAAATGCGCTCGACCGGCGAGGTCATCGGCCTCGACACGGATTTCGCGCTCGCCTTCGCCAAGTCGCAGCTCGGCGCCAATGTCGAACTGCCACGCGACGGCACCGTCTTCGTCTCCGTCCGCGACGCGGACAAGGAACGGGTCCTGCCGGCCATCCGCATCCTGGCGGAAATTGGTTTCAAGGTTCTCGCCACCGGCGGCACCGCCCGTTTCCTCGGCGAACACGGCATCACGGCGGCCCGCATCAACAAGGTGCTGGAAGGCCGGCCGCATATCGAGGACGCGATCCGCAACCGCCAGGTCCAGCTCGTCATCAACACGACCGACGGCAACAAGGCGATCTCGGACTCCAAATCGCTGCGCCGCGCCACGCTGATGCAGAAGGTGCCCTATTATACGACCATGGCCGGTGCCGAAGCCGCCGCCTTGGCCATCAAGGCGCTCAAAGCCGGCAATCTCGAAGTCCGCCCGCTGCAGAGTTATTTCTGAGGGCCGATCCCGCATCGCACGCCGCGTGATCGCCCATAAGTTGAGAATCGTTCCTCTGGATGCTACCGTTCGACCGGCATCCGGGGAAATCAGCTATGGGCAAGAATATCGTTATTCTGTTGGATGGCACTTCCAATCAGATCAAGGCCAACCGAACCAACATCCTGCGCCTCTTCGGCACGCTGGAGCGGTCCGAAAGGCAGATCGTCTACTACGACCCCGGTGTCGGCACGTTCGGAGCGGACGAGAGCTGGTCTTCCTTGGCACGGGACGCCGCCGAGGTGTGGGGCCTTGCGACCGGCTGGGGTCTCGATCACAACGTCAAGGAAGCCTATCGCTTCCTCGTCGAGAACTACGATTGCGGGCCGGTCGAAAATGGCCGCCACCCCGATCGGGACCGCATATACCTGTTCGGCTTCAGCCGCGGCGCCTATACCGCCAGGGTGCTAGCTGGCTTCATCCACGCGTTCGGGCTGGTTTCGCGCCACCACCTCAATCTGGTCGATTACGCCTATCGAACCTACAAGGATATCCCGGAACAACCTAGCGCAGCGACCGGGGACGATGCCTCGCCCTTCGCCGGCATGCGCCTTTATGAGCGCATGCTCGACAACGACCGACCGCCCATAAAGCTCCTCGGCCTGTTCGATACCGTTGCCTCGATGATCGAGACAGGCCATGGCCGGCTGCAATTGAAGACCCATCCCTTCACGCACCGCAATCCGAGCGTCGAATGGGTCCGTCATGCCCTTGCAATAGACGAGCGCCGGACCATGTTCAGGCCTGAACATTGGACACCCGGCCAGGTCTATCGCGGCAACCCCTTTGCTCCGCCCAAGGGTCCTCAGAACGCCAGGGAGGTCTGGTTCGCAGGTTTCCATTGCGATGTGGGCGGCGGTTATCCGGAAAAGGAAAGCGGCGAGATCAAGATCCCCCTGGACTGGATGATCCGGGAAACCCGGCCGACCGGCCTGCACTATAAGGATGATGTCATCAGCAAGATCGTCCTCGGCGAAGGCGCGACCGACTATGCACCGCTCGATCCGCTGACCCCGTTGCATGATTCCATGAACGCGGCGTGGCGCGTCGTGGAATGTTTCCCGCGCAAGGTTCCCCAAACCTCCTGGCGCAAACGCGATGCAGCCGGGGGGTATTATATTCCCTGCGTCGATCCCCGGCTGATCCCGGAGGACGCGCTCATCCATGAATCCGTCCAGACGCGCCAGGCTGCCGGCACCTACAGGCCAGCCAATCTACCCACCAATTTCCAGCTCGTGCCCTGAGGACGAGCTCGTTCTTCCTTTATGGGGGCCGATCCGGCCCACGTCTTTCCGGAACAGTATGCGCTCCTCCACCCTCCTGCTCGAGGCGGGAAGCCGCAGCAGGACGGTGGACCTGTGACAAACAACATCCGCCCCCTCCTCCGTTACGATCGACTCTCCTGTTCCCCCATTGAAATGTTCGCTGAATGTTCTTTTTCGGGCGTCAAGTCATTGACAAATGAATCCCCTTCCCGTCAGATACTGTTCGTGAAGGCCCTCCCTGACAGAGTTTCGAAATTCCTAGCAACCGCTGTCGAAAATCTGTTATAGTGACCTAAATTCTGATTTTGCGATGGTTCCGAAGTTTTACTCCGGAACCTGTTTCTTTTTGTGTCCGCGGCATCCGCGGGCACACGCCTGAAGGACAAGAAAATGGTTGAAAAGGTACCGATGACGCAGAACGGTTTTGCCAAGCTGCAGGAAGAACTGCGCTGGCGCCAGCAGGAAGAGCGTCCCCGTATCATCGAGGCAATTGCCGAAGCGCGCGCCCATGGCGACCTCTCGGAAAATGCCGAGTACCATGCCGCCAAGGAGGCCCAGAGCCACAACGAAGGCCGCATCACCGAGCTTGAGGACCTGACGGCCCGCGCTGAAGTGATCGACCTGTCCAAGATGTCCGGTTCGAAGATCAAGTTCGGTGCGACCGTCAAGCTCGTCGACGAGGACACCGACGAAGAGAAGATCTATCAGATCGTCGGCGACCAGGAAGCCGACGTGAAGGCCGGCCGCATTTCGATCTCCTCGCCGATCGCGCGCGCCATGATCGGCAAGGAAAAGGGTGATTCCATCGAGGTCGTCGCGCCCGGCGGCTCCAAGGCCTACGAGATTCTCGCCGTTTCCTGGGGCTGATCGCCTTTGGAAAACCGGGGGGGTAAAAACGGCGATCCCGCCATTGTCGATATCCGTGACGTCGAGGTCATCGCGCCGAATTTCAAGCGGCGCCTCTCCGGCGTCACGTCAACCATCATCCAGTTGATCCCCGTGCAGCGCTCGCTCGGCCAGAAGGTCGCAGCACTTGGCCCCGGCCTACCCGCTGACCTGCCGCATATCCGTTATCGCGATTTGTTTGCTCTCTGGCGCCCTCCCCGCGGCAGACGCTTTCGCATCTGGCACGCCCGCCGCAACGTCGAGATGCTGCCGGCGATCTTTATGCGCGACGTCTTGCGGATGCCGCTGAAGATCGTCTTCACCTCGGCCTCGCAGCGCAGGCATACCCGCTGGACGAAATGGCTGATTTCGAGGATGGACGGCGTGATCGCCGTCTGCGGCAGGACCGCCGATTACCTGACCGTCCGCAACACGGTCATCCTGCACGGCATCGATACCGACCGCTTCTCACCGCCGGCGGACAAGGCGGAGGCGAAACGCCTGCGCGGCCTCGATCCGGATATGAAGATCATCGGCTGTTTCGGCCGGGTGCGGCGCCAGAAAGGGACGGACCTCTTCGTGGAGTCGATGATCCGGCTGCTGCCGTCACGGCCCGGCTGGATCGCGATCGTCGCCGGCCGTGCCACGAGCAAGCATGTCGAATTCGAAAACGGCCTGAAGCACAAGGTCAAGGCCGCCGGCCTTGCCAACCGCATCCTGTTCGTCGGCGAACACACGGACATCAACGAGTGGTACCGCACCCTCGATCTCTTCATCGCCCCGCAACGTTGGGAAGGTTTTGGATTGACGCCGCTCGAAGCCATGGCGACCGGCGTACCGGTGATCGCCACCGATGTCGGCGCCTTTCCGGAACTCCTGGTTACAGGGGATGCAGAAACCGGCACGATCATCGCCCGCGACAGCCTTGACGCCATGGCCGAGGCCGCCGCCCTCTTCATGGATGAGGACGGTCGCCGACAGGCGGCAGCCGCCCATTCCCGCGCCCATGCGATCGAGAACTTCAGCATCGAAGGCGAGGCAAAGCGCCTCGGCAACGTCTACCGCAGCATCAGGTAAGCGGACCGGCGCCGCTCAGGGCTTCCGCTTGAAAAGTTCGATATAGGCGCCGGCCACCGCCTCTTCGGAGAACTGCCGCATCAGCGTCGCATAACCGCCTTCGGCAACCGTCGCTGCAAGCGTCCTGTCGCCAATCAACTGCGAAATCGCCCGAGAAAAGCCCGCCGTGTCGTCGATATCCACCAGCAGGCCGTTTTCGCCGTCGCGCATGAACCAGTTCGGCCCCTCCGACCGTGAGGAAACGACCGGTCTTTTCTGCGCCCAGGCCTCCAGGATCACGTTGCCGAGCGGTTCGTGGCTCGACGGCATGACGAAGATATCGGCAGCCGCCACATAAGGCCGCGTATCCTTCTGCCAGCCGAGGAAGCGCACCCGTCCGGTCATCCCGCGCTCGCGCACCAGCGCCTCGAGCGCGTCCCGCTCCTCTCCGTCGCCGGCGATCCAAAGATAGGCGTCCGGCACCGAAACCATCGCCTCGATCAGGGTGTGGAACCGCTTGCGCTTCACGAACCGGCCCATGGTCATCACCACCGGCACGCCCTCCGGCGTATCCGCTGAGGCGCGCGCGGCCGGTGTCACCGCGTCGGTATCGGTGAAGTTGGAAATCACCTCGACGCCGCGCGTCCAGCCGATCTTCCGCACATGGTCGCCGATGCCGGGCGTGTTGCAGACCAGGATGTCGGTATTCTTGAAATAACTGAGATTGGTCGGATAGTCGCCGAGCCGCGAGAGCTTGATGCAACCCTTGTAGGCCGGCATCAGCCGGCTCGCCCGCGTCGCCCAGGAAAACAGCGCGTCCGGCTTTTCCCTTTTCGCCGCCATGCTCACCTTGATCGGCAAAAGCAGCCGCTCCGGCGAGAGGTTGCGGAAATTGCTCTCGGTGACCTTCGCGTAAGGTTCGATATCCTTGCGCCAGATGCGGTCCGGTCGGATGACCGCCGACTGCTCGACGCCGCGACGGCCGAGTGCCCCGACCAGATGCACGAAGAACTTTTCCGCGCCGCCGTCCTTGCCGAAATGGTAATGATGAACCTTCATCGGTTCGGGCATCCTATCTGTTCTGGGAATCGTCGAAATTCGGCCGCTCCTTCAGCGCCTGCCGCTGATAGAGCTTGGCCTGGGTGAGAAATGCATAGACCGCGCCCGTCATCGCCTCGACGAAACCGGACGTGCCGCAGCGCCACAGGCCATTCTTGAAATAGAGCCGCAGGAAATAGAGCCAGGGCGAGAAGACCAGCTTGATGACCTTCGGCTTCTTGCCGGCTGCAGCCTGCTGGTCCGCCTTCAGCGTCGAATATTTGTTTTCCTTGAGGATCTGTTCGTCGATGATCAGCGGCCGATAGTGCAGCAGGCTGCCGGCCCTCGCCTTCTCGACCCGCCCCTGCGGCACGATCCCCTCATGCACCGCCTGGCTCAGGTCGTAGGCGCCGCTTCCCCTGCGGATGAGGCGGAGGTTCTTTCGCTCCTTGACGTGTTCCGGAGTGTAGCCGTAACCAATGAGATAGGGGCGCCTTGCGACGCGCCAGCCGACGATGTCGCCCGGCGCCTCGATCAGCTCCGGCAGAAGCTTGCGCAGCGGCGCATCGAGCCGCTCGTCCGAATCGATGTTGAAGCACCAGGCTTCCCGGCACTGCTCCAGGGCGAACTGCTTCTGGCCCGCATAACCGCGCCATTTTTCGTGAAACAGCCGGATCGGAAAACCCTTCTCAACGTAGGAGTGGATGAGGGCCACCGTGCCATCCGTCGACCCGGAATCGACGATAACGATCTCGGCAAAATCGATGAGGCTCTCGATGCAGTTGCCGAGATAGGCCTCCTCGTTCTGGCAGATGATGAAAGCAGAGATCGGGAGCCTGGAGTTGGGGGGCCTGGACATGGGACCTCAGATTTCCACCAGCCCGAGCTGCTTCACCTGCCGGATCGTCAGCATGGTGCGCACCGTGTCCACATGTTCGTCCGCCGTCAGCACCTCGATGACGAAATCCTGGAAGACGGTGAGGTTCTGGGCCGCGCAGCGCAGCAGGAAATCGCTGTCGCCGTTCACCATCCAGGCCTCGCGCACCAGCGGCCATTGCTGCACTTTGGCCGCGAACGCCTTCAGGTCCGCGTCCGACTGGCGCTTCAGCCCCACCATGCAGAAGGCGACGAGGTCGAAGCCGAGTTTCGGCCCATTGAGCAGCGCGTGATACCCTTCGATGATCCCCGCTTCTTCGAGCTTGCGCACCCGGCGCAGGCAGGGAGGAGCGGAAATACCGACTCTTTCGGCAAGCTCGACATTGGTCATTCGTCCGTCCGCCTGCAGCTCGCGTAGGATCTTGATATCGATGGCGTCGAGCTCGAAACGAGCGGTCATCCGGCTCTCCAGTCTTCTTTCTGTCCTTGCCGCCTTCCCGCCGGAACAGCGCTTTTCAGCGCTTGACCAGGACGGCCATGTAGTTCAGCGGCATTCCACGGCATGTGTAGCGATGCCTGATATCAGCAAGACGCGCCAATGAGGAGACCAAACGGATTTGCAGGGCGATAAACTGGAAAATTATCAACAATGCGGCGCCCGTAACGCCTCCCCCATACCCTGCCGGCGTGCGTGGAAAGCATTTGCCGAGATACCGAAGCAGATGCGCCGCTGTGCCCATGAAGCCTTCCAGCCAGCGCAGATCGGTGACCTCGAAGCCCGCCTTGTCGAACAGGTAGCGCAGGGCAAACTGCGTATAGCGATAAAAATCGTAGGGTTTTTCATGCTCCTCGAAGCAAAGCGGCGCCGAGAAGAATATCCTGCCGCCCGGCTTCAATATCCGGTTGAATTCCGCCAGCACCATCTGCGGTTCGGGAAGATGTTCCATCACCTGAGTGAAGATGATCGCGTCGAACCGCTGGTCTTCGACAGGAATGGCCCGCAGATCGCACACGTAAGTGCTCTTGGCGTAAGGTTTGTCGACCTTTTCGAAATCAGCTGCTTCGTAACGCTGTCGCAGGAATTTCCCGGAATATTTCTGCGATCCCGCCCCTGCATCCAGAACCAAAGCATTGTCCGCCAATGTGGCGGCAAATTCCGTCAGCTCGCGGTCCAACCAGACCCGGCTTGAATTGATGACCATTGATGTTCCCCTTATCCCCAGGAGGTCCACTAATGGTAAATAAACGCTGAAACAAGCTCGGGCGGCGGCGTTGCCATGCCTGTAGTGAAATTAATCTCCCGCATGACGGGGAATTACATCCGGCGATGCACGGACGAGGCTTCCATGCCAACTGATCTGTTGTTAATGCAAGGCTGCCCTTGCATTGATGCATGGATCACTCTTAGATGGCGCTTTAAAGCCGCAGACCGAAAATCGACTCCCTATATGGGAGGTGGAAAACTTTGCGATCGGTCTCTGAAAGGAATTGCTCATGTCGGCCCGTCATACCGAGGTTCTCATCATTGGGTCCGGCCCCGCCGGCTATACCGCCGCGATCTATGCGGCACGCGCCATGCTGAAACCGGTGCTGATCGCCGGCCTTGAACAGGGCGGCCAGTTGATGATCACCACGGATGTCGAGAACTATCCAGGCTTCGGCGATCCGATCCAGGGTCCCTGGCTGATGGAGCAGATGCTGAAGCAGGCGACCCATGTGGGCGCCGAGATCGTCAACGACCTCGTGACGGAAGTCGAGCTCGACCATCGGCCCTTCACGGTGCGCACCGATTCCGGACAGGTCTGGATGGCCGACACGCTGATTATTTCGACCGGCGCCAAGGCAAAATGGCTGGGCATCGAGAGCGAGCAGCAGTTCCAGGGCTTTGGCGTCTCCGCCTGCGCCACCTGCGACGGTTTCTTCTATCGCAACAAGGACGTGATCGTGGTCGGCGGTGGCAATTCTGCCGTCGAGGAAGCGCTCTACCTGTCGAACATCGCCAAGTCGGTGACGGTCGTGCATCGCCGTGACTCGTTCCGTTCGGAAAAGATCCTGCGGGAACGCCTCTTCCAGCGCCCCAATGTCAAGGTTCTGTGGAACACCGAGATCGCTGAAATCACCGGCCAGCCCGCCAAGGCGCCGCTGCCGCCGTCTGTTGAAGGCGTCAAGCTGCGCAATACCCAGACCGGAGCCATCACCGATTTCCCGATCCACGGCGTATTCGTCGCGATCGGCCATGCGCCGGCGACGGAGCTCTTCAAGGGTAAGCTGAAGATGAAGCCGAACGGCTATCTGTGGACGGCGCCGGACTCCACCGCGACCGACGTGCCGGGCGTATTTGCCGCAGGCGACGTGACCGACGATACGTTCCGCCAGGCGATCACGGCCGCCGGCATGGGCTGCATGGCAGCGCTCGAGGCCGAACGTTATCTCGCCGGCATCCAGCCGGTGGCAGTGGCGGCGGAGTGACGTTTTACGATGGGTGTTCCGCTCGACTGGGATAAACTGCGCATCTTCCACGCTGCGGCGGAGGCAGGTTCCTTCACCCACGCGGCCGACAAGCTGCATCTGTCCCAGTCGGCGATCAGCCGCCAGGTGAGCGCGCTCGAACAGGATGTCGGCGTCAAGCTGTTCCATCGTCATGCGCGCGGCCTCATCCTCACCGAACAGGGCGAGCTTCTCTACCGAACCGCCCACGACGTGCTGTTGAAGCTTGAAACCGTGAAGATGCAGCTGACCGAGACGACGGAAAAGCCGTCCGGCAAGCTGCGCGTCACCACCACCGTCGGCCTCGGCCAGGGATGGCTCACCGACAAGGTACAGGAATTCCTGCAGCTCTATCCGGAAATGTCGATCCAGCTCATCCTCGACAACGAGGAGGTGGATGTGAACATGCGCCATGCGGATTGCGCCATCCGGCTCCGCCAGCCGCAGCAGTCGGACCTCATCCAGCGCAAGCTCTTCACCGTGCACATGCACGTGTATGCGGCTCCATCCTATATCAACCGCTACGGCGAACCGCAGTCGATCGAGGATCTGGACCATCATCGGATCATCACCTTCGGCGAGCCGGCGCCGAACTACCTGCTCGACGTCAACTGGCTGGAATATGCCGGCCGCTCGTCGGACAACACCCGCACGCCGCATCTGCAGATCAACAGCCAGACCTCGATCAAGCGGGCCTGCCTGCTCGGGATAGGGATAGCCTGCCTGCCGGATTATATCGTCGGCCGCGACCCGGGACTGATTCAGCTGGCGATCAACGCCGACATCCCGTCCTTCGACACATATTTCTGCTATCCGGATGAGATGAAAAACGCCGCGAAGCTGAAAGTCTTCCGCGATTTCATCGTCGGCAAGGCCCGGAACTGGAATTTTTGATCCGCGATCCACAGGCTAAAAGCACCGCCGGATTTCTTTAAATCTAAAGGATTTCAATGGTCTGCGGCGACCTGATATGCGATCGTTGAGCTTTTAAGACGAAAGCATTGCAGACGATGCATGGCAGTCCTGCACAAACAGGCATTGTTCGCTGCACAAAAAACCACCATATCGCACACAGCTGATGCACATGGTGGCTTTTTCCTCCCAGTTCCACCGCAGCAGCTGTTCCCCTCTGGAGGTTTTATTGACCTTCACACTTATAGGGCCCTGGAGAAATCCGGTGGCCCTCTTTTTTTGCCCTGAAACAGGCCCGTTGTTCCTCCGGGCAAATCCCCTTAAATTCGCTGGTACAACTTCTGCTCAATATCCCATGCGCACCCTTGTCGAGGGCGGGGGCCGCTCCCATATTGGTGTCGGCCGGCACCGTTTGACCACGTTTCCCGTTGTCTGTGCCGGCTGTTCCCCTCTGGAGGTTTTGACCTTCACACTTAAAAGGGCCCTGGAGAAATCCAGCGGCCCATTTTTTTACGCGCCTGCTGTTCTTCGCAAAATGCTTCCCTTTAAATCGCCTTCAGCCGATCTACATATCGGAAAACTCCGATATTGGACCTGACGATGGACAAAACGGAAATCCTCAAGGCGCTGGCGCATCCCGTCCGGATGGAATTCCTGGAATGGATGAGGGAGCCGGAGCGTCACTTCTGCGATCAGGCGCATCCGCTCACCATGGGCATCTGCGCCAACCAGTTCGAAAAGCGCTGCGGCCTCTCCCAATCCACGGTCTCGGCGCATCTTTCGACGCTCGAAAAAGCCGGCTTGGTGAAGATAGACCGGGTTGGCCAATGGGCATTCTACCACCGCAATGAGGACACCATTGCGGCCTTCCTGAACGAGCTCCGATCGACCCTTTGATCCGGCCCGCCTCCCTCCCTGAAACTGCAGAAAAAGGAAATTTCCGATGGCCAGCCTCTTCGAACCCACCACGTTCGGCGATATCGAACTTGCAAACCGCATCGTCATGGCTCCCCTGACGCGCAACCGCTCGCCGAGAGCGATCCCGAACGACCTCAACGTCACCTATTACGAGCAGCGCGCGACGGCCGGCCTCATCGTCACCGAAGGCACGCCGGTCAGCCAGCAGGGCCAGGGTTATGCGGATGTGCCCGGCCTTTACCTGCCGCAGGCGATCGACGGCTGGAAGAAGGTGACGGACGCCGTGCATCGCCGCGGCGGCAGGATCGTCACGCAGATCTGGCATGTCGGCCGCGTCTCGCACACCTCGCTGCAACCGAATGGCGGCGCTCCCGTCGCCCCATCGGCCATTCCGGCCGGCAGCAAGACCTATGTCATCAATCCGGATGGCTCCGGCGCCTTCGTCGATACCTCGGCGCCCCGCGCCCTCGAACTTTCCGAAATCGCCGGCATCGTCGATGATTTTCGCAAGGGCGCACGTGCCGCGATCGATGCCGGTTTCGACGGCGTGGAAATCCACGGCGCCAACGGTTACCTGATCGATCAATTCCTGAAGTCCGGGGCCAACCAGCGGGCCGACGAATATGGCGGCTCGATCCAGAACCGCGCCCGCTTTCTCCTGGAAGTCGTCGATGCGGTGGCGAGGGAAATCGGCGCCGGCCGCGTCGGTATCCGCCTGTCGCCGGTTACGCCCGGCAATGGCATCACCGAGACCAACCCGCAGCCGCTCTTCAACCATGTGGTCGAGCAGCTCGGCCCGCGCGGCCTCGCCTTCATCCATGTGATCGAAGGCGCGACCGGCGGCGACCGGGCCTTCTTCCAGGGCGACAAGCCTTTCGACTACCAGGAACTGAAGGACGTCTACCGGAAGGCCGGCGGCACCGGCGGCTGGCTGGTCAACAACGGTTATGACGGAGACAGCGCGAAGGAGGCGGTGGAAAGCGGTTATGCGGATGCGGTTGCCTTCGGCAAACTCTTCCTCGCCAATCCGGACCTCGTCCGGCGCTTCAAGGACAACGCGCCGCTCAACGAGGCGGACAAGGCCACCTTCTACGGCGGCGGCGCAAAGGGCTATACCGACTATCCGGCGCTCGAAGCGGTGGTCGCCTGACGATGGGAGAAGGGGCTGACAGACAGCACCATCCCTGACCGCCGTTAAACACCTGCCCACCCGGAAATCGGCCGCAGAGTTTCAAAGCTCTGCGGCCGATTTTCTTTGCTGCTTGCGAATTTAAGAAGGGGAAGACTTGCCCTGAGATCCGGGCTGAGATCCGGGCTCCTGCGGCTCCCCGATCTCGACCGCATGCCCGTCCGGATCGTAAAAACGGAACACGCGCTGTCCCCATGCCTGCCGCACGATAGGATGTATCAGCACCACGTGCGGCGCGATGTCGTCAAAGGCCGCCTCGATATCCTCATGCTCGAAATACAGCAGCACATTCCCGCGCCCATAGGGTTCCTTCGTGCCGGATGCTTGTCCCCAGATCGTCTGTTCGAGCGAGCTTCCTTCGTGGATGGCAAAACCGGTTTCGAACAGGACGAAGTTTCCGAAATCCTCCAGGATCTTCAGGCCCAGTCTTTTCTGGTAAAATTCCCTGGAGCGATCGATGTCGCCAACGAAAGGGATGGGATTGACGAAACGCATCGGATTCCTGCTGTGACATTCAAGACCGTGGTCGCGGAAATCGCGACCGGCGCCGGATCATGCGCCTGATTTAAGTCCACATTTCAAAGCGACACCAGTCCAGACAAGCCCCTCCTATTTCCCCCGAAGCGGCAACAGGCGTCCTGTTCACGCCATCCTCCCCGCCTGATGACGGGCGTCGGGGAGCACCTTGATCCCGGCGCCGGCGTTGTTCAGGCAGCCGAGGTCGGCAAGCGCTGCCCGCACCGCCTCGTCGATTGGCGTCGAAGGCTCCTCGCCGAGAAAGGCGGCCAGCTTGCCGTTGTTCATCCGCAACGGTTCCTTCCAGAGGTAACGCATCTCCGAAAGCTCGCGGAACAGCGGCACGAAGGGCGACGCGAGCTTCAGCATCCACCACGGAAATGCCTTGACCTTCGGCTGGTGCCCGACGACACGGCCGATCGCCGCGATCATCTGCTCGCCGTCGCGATCCCAGAACCCTCTCATATGGAAACGGGCGAAGGCGGGCAGATCATTCCCCCGGTCGATCAGCCGCAGCATGGTTTCCGCAACGTCGGGCAGAAAGGCCCACTGATGCCCGACGCCGCTGGCATTCGGACGGCTGACGGAGGTCACCAGTTTGCCGGGTTTCACCAGACCTTGGCTGAACCAGCTGTTGGCCGCACCCGGCCCGAAATAATCCCCGGCGCGGACGATCAGCACCGACACGCCCTCGCCCGACGCCTTCTCCAGCCGCCGTTCCATTTCGACGCGAATCCTGCCCTTGCGGGTCACGGGATTTTGCGGCTCCTCCTCCGAGATTTCCGGAAAGACATCCGGCCCGTAATTGTAGACCGTCCCCGGCAGGAGAATGCGTGCGCCGACGTCGCGGGCAGCGGCGATCGTGTTGTCCAGCATCGGCAGCACCAGCTTTTCCCAATCCTTGTAGCCGGGCGGATTGACCGCGTGGACGATGAGCTTCGCGTCCTGCGCGGCGCGGCGGACATCTGTAGCGTTCATCGCATCACCTTGCAGCCAGCGAAAACGCGGTTCGCGCCCGGCGGCCTCTTCGGCCTTGCGGTTCAGCGCCCGGACGCTCCAGCCGCGCGCAGCAAGACCACGGGCCACATGCCCGCCTATGCCGCCGGTGGCGCCGAGTACGAGGGCGATGGGTTTGGCATGCGCTGCATGGGTCATGGCGATACTCCTTCGTTTGATTGAACCTGACGACTGGAATATCGCGCCTTCCCCAGATATACGGAATTGAGAGAATTTATTTGGCATCCATACAAAAATGAATGACATCAGTTGGGATTACTACCGCACCTTTCTCGCCGTCCTGCGGCTTGGTTCGCTGTCGGCGGCGGCCCGCGAACTCGGGCTCACCCAGCCGACCGTCGGTCGGCATATCGACGCCCTCGAAGAAGCGGTCGGCTACCAGCTTTTCACCCGTTCGCAGCAGGGCCTGCTGCCGACGGAGCCGGCGCTCGCCATGAAACCCTATGCGGAAAACCTTGCCGCCACGACGGCCGCCATGCGGCGGCTGGCTTCCGGTGAAATCGGCGCCGTCAAGGGCACGGTCAGGATCAGCGCCAGCGAGGTGATCGGCGTCGAAATCCTGCCTCCGATCCTCGCGCGCCTTCAGGACGAATATCGGGAACTGGAGATCGAATTGTCGCTATCGGATTCGCTGGAGGACCTGCTGAAGCGGGAGGCGGATATCGCCGTGCGCATGACGAGCCCCGCCCAGGACGCCCTCGTCGCCCGCCATATCGGCGAAATTCCGCTCGGACTTTTCGCCCATGGCCGCTACTTGGAACGGCATGGATATCCGCAAAGCCCCGACGATCTGGCCGACCATCGGCTGATCGGCTTCGATCGCCGCACCGCCTTCGTTCGCGCCGCCGTCGACCGGATTCGCACGGCGTCTCCGAACTTTCCGATCGAGAATATCCGCTGGGGCTACCGTGCCGACAGCAATCTGGCCCAGTTGGCGGCGATCCGCGCCGGCGTCGGCATCGGCATCTGCCAGGCGGGCATCGCCGAACGCGAGCCAGACCTCATCCGGATTCTGCCCGAGGTTTTCGAACTGCCGCTCGACACCTGGGTCGCCATGCACGAGAACCTGAAATCCTCGCCGCGCTGGCGCGTCACCTTCGACGCGCTGGTCGAAGGACTGATGGCCTATGTCCGCGGCCGGTAGGATCAGTGGGTCGTCTGCCCCTGGTCGCCGTCCTCGACTTCGGCCTCCGGCCGGTCGCCGCCGTCGCTGTATTCGGTGTGCCAGACACCTCTTTCGTCCTGCCAGCTGATTTCTTCCGGATCGCCGCCCACCTGCTGTTCGGCCGCAACGATGCGGGCAGCCTGCAGTGCATCGGAATGGGTTGGAAAAGTCTCCGAATAGACGTCACCCTGCCGATAGGCCCAGCCACCGTCGTGCTGCACGACCTTGTAGACAATCTTGGTCATATTCCCTCCTTTTCTTCTCGTGACCGCATCGATCCTCGGGGATCAGTCGCCTCGGAAACTTGGCCAGCGCGGCATCGGGGTGAAAAAGCAAAAAGGGCGCCGCGAAGTTCCAGGCCACATTCGAAATTATGTCATCAAAGTGCGCCGCCGCAAACCCCTGAAGCGAAATCGCAAGTGCCTTGATGCTGCAGGTTGCCGCCTTACATTGCGAAACAGGAAAGACGAGGAATAGCAACGTGGGCGTATTGTCCCTGCTGAAGCAGGAAAGGTCTCTCGTCATCGCGCTTGCGGCGGGCATCGCAGCCTACGCTTTGGAACATTCGGTCCTGGAAGCCGGCAGGTCGGTTTCGGTGATTGCCGCCGCCCTGTTGATCGGCGTCATCATCCTCGCCTCGACGCGCGTCGCCCATCATGCGGAAATACTGGCCCACAAGGTCGGCGATCCCTACGGCACGATGATCCTCACGCTTTCGGCCGTCGCCGTCGAAGTGCTGATCCTGGGGATCATGATGGGCAATACGACCTCGCCCACCCTGGTCCGCGACACGATCTACGCCGCCGTCATGCTGGATATCAACGGCATCCTCGGGCTTGCCGCTCTGCTTGGCGGGCTCAGGCACGGCGAACAGCCCTATAACGACGATTCCAGCCGCACCTACAGCGTGATGATCCTGACCGCCATGGGCATATCCATGATCGTCCCGGAATTCATCCCCTCCGACCGGTGGCACTACTATTCCGCCTTCACCATCTGCGCGATGATCGCGCTTTATGCGGTCTTCCTGAAAATGCAGGTCGGGCCCCACAGCTATTTCTTCAGCTACAGCTATCCGCGCCCCAAACCGGCGGCAGGCTCGCCGGCGCCGAGCGAGCAGACCGACGAGGAGCTGGCGGCGATTTCGATCGGCATCATCCTCTTCGGCGTGCTGATCATCGGCTTCCTCGCCGAATTCATGTCCGTCTTCATGGGGGCCGGCCTCGAGGGCACGGCTGCGCCTCCGGCCTTGACCGCCGTCGTCGTCGCAGCGATCTCGGCAGCCCCGGAAATCCTGACGGCGCTTCGCGCAGCGTTGCGGAACCGCATGCAGTCGGTCGTCAATATCGCCATGGGCGCCTCGCTTTCGACTGTCATCCTCACCGTTCCGGTCATGGAAGCGATCGCGCTTTACAGCGGCCAGCCCTTCCTCATGGCCATGACGCCGGTGCAGACCGTCATGGTGGCCATCACTCTGATTGCCGCCGCGATCAACCTCAACGACGGCCAGACGAACGCCATCGAGGGCATGACCCACTTCGTCCTTTTTGCGACATTCGTCATGCTGACGGCGCTCGGCCTCTGAAGCATGTCTCCGTCAAAATGCCCATCCTTGAGAAACCGGCGTATAAACGCGAGCCAACTACGGGCCGCGCCCCCCTTCGAATTTCGCAACACCTCTTCGGCAAAAGCGATTCTGGTTCAAGGGCTTGCGGCTGCATACGGAATCGGATTGAGAGACGATTGAATCAATTTCTGAAATGTGCATTTTGAGGCCCGAAACAGGTCGTCCTGTATACACGAACTGCCGCGATTGCGGCTGAACCGAAGAATGGAGGAATTCCATGTCCACACCGCCCTACAGAGCCGACCACGTCGGTTCGCTCCTGCGTCCCGCCTCCATCAAGGAAGCCCGCAGGAAGTTTTACGAAGAGAAGAGCATTTCCGCCGATGAGCTGAAGGCCGTCGAAGACGAAGGCATCAAGGACCTCGTCAAGCTGCAGGAAAGCGTCGGCCTGAAGGTCGTGACCGACGGCGAGGCGCGCCGCCACTTCTGGCATTACGATTTCATGGGCATGCTCGACGGCCTCGAATTCGTCACCCGCGAAGCGCACAAGGGCGTCACCTTCCACGGCGTCAAACTGCCGCCGACCTTCCCGACCATCAACGGCAAGCTCGATTTCCCGGACGATCACCCGCATCTGGAGCACTTCAAGTTCCTCGCCGCCAACACCAAGGTGACGCCGAAGATTTCCATCCCCGGCCCGAGCGTCGCGCATTACCGCACCGCCCGCGCCGACGTGACCTATCCGGAATACCAGGACCCCGAAGCGCTTTTCGCAGCTCTCGCCCGCACCTATGCCAAGGCCGTGCAGAAGTTCTACGAAGCAGGCTGCCGCTACCTGCAGATGGACGACATCTATTTCGCCTATCTCGGTGACGAGAAGCAGCGCGCCATGAAGCGCGAGGAAGGTTATGATCCTGACTGGCTGATCCAGAAGTATGCCGAAACCATGCATGAGGCGATCAAGGACCGCCCGAAGGACATGCTGATCGGCATGCATATGTGCCGCGGCAACTTCCGCTCCACCTGGGCTGCCGAAGGCGGCTATGACGCGGCAGCCGACGCGATCTTCAACAAGACCGGCGTCGACATGTTCTTCATGGAATATGACACCGAGCGTTCCGGCGGCCTGCAGCCGCTCTCGCTTCTCCAGAAGGGTTCCAGGCAGCGCGTCTATCCGGGCTTCATCACCACCAAGACCGGTGAACTCGAAAGCCTGGACGATCTGCGCCGCCACTTCGACGAAGCCTCCAAATATGTCGATATCGACCAGCTCGGTATTGCGCCGCAATGCGGCTTCGCCTCGACCGAGGAAGGCAACTCGATCACCGAGGACGACCAGAAGCGCAAGCTCGAACTCGTCGTCAAGACCGCCGAAACCATCTGGGGCACGGCCTGATCTCTCGCCGGCCGCAGGTATCCATTTTACCTGCGGCCGGCCTCTTGAGAATTCTCCTCCTCGCCCGACTTTCTCCTGACGTTCAAACTCGAAAGGGAGAGTGCAAATGGGTATCTTTGACAAGATCAAGAACGCAATCTGGGGCGGAGCGGAAGAAACGGCACCGGCGGCCAAGCCCGCCGAGCCTCTGAAACCCGCAGCCCCGGTTTCCGCATCCGCCGCGCCTATACCCGACCCGACGCCGGCAGCAGCCCCGGCGGCATCTGCGGCGCCCGCAGCACCTTCCTCGTCCGGCCCGGTCGATATCGCTCCGATCCTCGATGCGGCCGTCAGGAAGAGCGGCCAGAAGCTCGACTGGAAACATTCCATCGTCGATCTCATGAAGGCGCTCGATCTCGATTCCAGCCTGTCGGCCCGCAAGGAGCTGGCGGCCGAGCTGCACTACACCGGCGACACCAATGACTCCGCGACCATGAACGTCTGGCTGCACAAGGCCCTGATGAAGAAGCTCGCCGAAAACGGCGGCAAGGTTCCGGCCGGTCTCGCGGACTGAGCATCGGTTCAATTCGAATGCCGGTCGAATATGCCGGAAGCCCGTCCTCGCCGGTGGGCTTCCATTCCTCAAGCGGCAATAAAGTAATATTGAACGAGCCGTGTTCGGCCCTTGCCGACAACCGCCCTAGATGAGGGCCATCGTCCGATGTTTTCTCGCTGTGCGCGAGAGTTTCGTTCCTGGCCCTGCGGCAGACGCCGCCTCACCCAAGGGAGATCACGATGAAACGCTTCAGCCTGCTGCCTGCCTGCCCGACCCTTGCCGTCGTCCTCGTCGCCGGCTCCGCATTCGCCCAGACCGAGGGCCTGCCGCCGGCGACCGGCGCCGAGGCCGTCCCTCCGGGCAAGCCCGCCGAAACGCAGATGCCGAACGCCCGCAACCAGAAGCCTGCCTTCGCCAACCAGACGCGCGCGCCGCAGCCGGCAGACATGCCGAAAATCGCCTATGAGACGATTGCCGATGATCTGCCGCATCTTTGGTCGATGGAGTTCCTGCCCGACGGCCGCATGCTGGTCACCGCCAAGCAGGGCGCCATGCACATCATCTCCGAAGAAGGCGAAGCCGGCCCCGAAATCGCCGGCGTGCCGAAAGTCCTTTCAGGCGGCCAGGGCGGCCTGCTCGACGTGGCGCTCGCTCCCGACTTCGCGACGTCCGGCTTGATCTTCTTCTCCTTCTCCGAGGAGCGGGACGGCGGCAACGGCACGTCGGTCGCCTCCGCCAAACTCGTCCCCGATCGGCAGGGCGGCGGCAAGCTTGAAAACGTCAAGGTCATCTTCCGGCAGATGCCGAGCTATGACGGCAACAAGCATTTCGGCTCCCGCCTCGTCTTCGGCCCCGGCAACGAACTCTACGTCACCGTCGGCGAACGCTCCGACGCCGAACCGCGCGTCCAGGCCCAGGATCTCGCCAGCGGCCTCGGCAAGGTCTTCCGCATCGACATGAACGGCAAGGCGCTGCCGGACAATCCCTTCGTCAATCGCAAGGGCGCCAGACCGGAAATCTGGTCGCTCGGCCATCGCAACCTCCAGTCCGCCACGCTCGACGGACAGGGGCGGCTGTGGACCGTCGAACACGGCCCGCGCGGCGGCGACGAACTGAACCGCCCTGAGGCGGGCAAGAACTACGGCTGGCCTGAAGTCACCTACGGCATCGAATATAGCGGCCGCCCGGTTGGCGACGGCATCACCCAACGGGCAGAAACGGAGCAGCCGGTCTACTACTGGGATCCGGTCATCGCGCCGTCCGGCATGGCCTATTACGGCGGCGACGTCATCCCCGAATGGAAAGGCGCCTTCCTGGTCGGAGGTCTTGTCAGTCAGGGTATCGTCGTCATCCACATGGACGGCGACAGGGTAAAATACGAGGAGCGCGTACCGCTGGAGGCCCGCATCCGCGACGTCAAGGTCGGCCCCGACGGCGCCGTCTATGCCGTCACCGAACAGCGCGGCGGCGGCGGTTCCACAATTCTCAGGCTGACGAAGAGCTGATCGAAAAAACAGAAAGCCCGCCGTCAGTCCACTGCGGCGGGCTTCCACTGGTTCCGTATAAACCGATTACTTGCAGGCGGCGCAGAAGCGCTGGATGCGCTTGCAGGCCTCTTCGAGCTGTTCCTCCGAAGCCGCATAGGAAATGCGGAAATTCGGGCCGAGGCCGAAGGCCGAGCCGTGGACCACCGCGACGCCTTCGGTTTCCAAAAGCTCGGTGACGAAATCCTCGTCGGTCTCCATGACCTTGCCGGACGGCGCGGTCTTGCCGATCAGGCCGGCGCAGGACGGGTAGACGTAGAAGGCGCCTTCCGGAGACGGGCAGACGATGCCCTTCGCCTGGTTCAGCATCGACACGACGAGGTCGCGGCGGCCTTCGAAGACCTTCTTGTTCTGCGGGATGAAGTCCTGCGGGCCGTTGAGCGCCTCGACGGCCGCCCACTGGGCGATCGTGCAGGCGCCCGACGTCTGCTGGCCCTGGATCATGTCCATCGCCTTGATGAGTTCGAGCGGCCCGGCCGCATAACCGATACGCCAGCCGGTCATCGCATAGGCCTTGGAAACGCCGTTCATCGTCAGCGTGCGGTTGTAGAGTTTCGGTTCCACTTCGGCCGGCGAGACGAACTTGAAGTCGCCATAGGTCAGATGCTCGTACATGTCGTCGGTCAGCACCCAGACATGCTCGTGCTTCAGGAGCACGTCGGTCAGCGCCTTCAGCTCGTCATGGGTATAGGCGGCGCCTGACGGGTTGGACGGCGAGTTGAACAGGAACCACTTGGTCTTCGGCGTGATCGCCCTTTCGAGATCGGCGGCCGTGACCTTGAAGTTGTTTTCCTGACTGGCCGTGATGAAGATCGGCGTGCCGCTGCAGATCGCCACCATCTCCGGATAGGAGACCCAGTAGGGCGCGGTGATGATGACCTCATCGCCCGGATTCAAGGTCGCCATGAAAGCGTTGAAAAGAATCTGCTTTCCGCCGGTGCCGACGATCGTCTGGGCCGCCGTGTAGTCGAGATTGTTCTCCCGCTTGAACTTTCTGGCGATCGCCTCACGCAACTGCGGGATTCCGGAAACCGGCGGATATTTCGTTTCGCCCCGATTGATCGCGTCGATGGCGGCTTTCTTGATGTTTTCCGGCGTGTCGAAGTCCGGCTCGCCCGCGCCAAGCCCGATCACGTCGCGGCCCTTTGCTTTGAGGTCGCGGGCTTTCTGGGAAACGGCGATGGTGGCGGAGGGCTTTACGCGGGAAAGGGCGTCGGCAAGAAAGGCCATAATCTTCGTCCTGAAGAGCTGTTGGAACAAGGCGGCATCGCGCGCCGAAACCGCCCGTACGCTCTATGTCTAAACTATGACGCCGTTTCAAGCGGAAAGCTTGAATGGCAGCCATCAATGAAGCTGATTAAAACCTTCGAAACTTCTTTACAGCAGCGTAACCCTTGGCTGCTACAACCTATGGAACGAAAACGGAAGCGACGGGCATGACGCCGAGAAGCATTTTCGCCAATCTGGTACGCGGTCAGGACGGTGCCTTTTCCACCGCCTATGGACCGTACCTGCTCAATTCCGCGCTGCAGCCGATCTTCCGCAACAATCCCCAGGCCGGGCTCGATATCGAAGCCTTCGAAGGGCTCGTCCGCGTCCTCCTGGACGGGGAGACGATTGCGCCGGGCGATTTCTTCCGCCTCGTTTCGCCGGCCGACATGTCCGACATCGACAGCATCCTGCGCACCATCCACATTCTCAACACCGGACGGCTGAACCGCTCGCGCGCCAGGATCTTCGTCAAATTCCATCCCGGTCTCTTCCGAACGCCGAACGAAATGCGCCAGGAAGTCGAGCGCATCAAGCTCGCGGGGCATGAGGCGGGCCTCGGACCCGACCGCATCGTCTGCGAAATCTCCGAAAAATCCGGCGCCGCCGACGATATCGTGGTGGCCTTTACCCAGCACATGAAGGCGATCGGCTTTCGCGTGGCGATCGACGATTATGGTGCCGGCGATTCCGATCTCGCCCGGCTGAAGCGCATCAGGCCCGACTACGTGAAATTCGATGCGTCCTGGGTTCGGGACTTCCTCGACAACTCCGCCGGATACGCACTGCTGCGCGTCCTCGTCGGCCAGATGCTGGAAGACGGCATCGAACCGATTTTCGAGGGCCTGGAAGACGTCTGGCAGGTCGATCTGTGCGAGGAACTGAACGTCCCGCTGATGCAGGGTTATGCGCTGGCCCGGCCGGAGCTTGCCCCGACGAACTTCAACGAAACGTTTCCGGAAAGCTTTGCCGGTTTTGCAGCCGCTTCGACGACGCGCCACGCTGCTGCGGCGGACTACAGGTCCCTACCCGCCAACCCCGTTTCGCCTGCCCGGACGCCCCTGTCCCGCCCGGCCCGCACCTTCGGCCGGCGCCATTCGAACGGCGCGTGAAGACGAAGCCTGCCGTCTCTCCAATCTCCTTGGCGACCGTCCCGGTATCCGATGAAGCGGGGGGAGCAACCTGGGCGCGATAAAATTTTTCTTTCTTCAGCCGTTGATCCAAAACGGCACAGAAGAGGGTAAACAAAGCATTGCCGGCGATGGAATCCGGTTTCGTACACGTGCCCAGGAACGCAACGCCCGCATTTTCAGGCGTTTCGGCAATTTCCGATTCTCGCTCATGGCAACAATTCAAAAAACTTTTTCTTGCCAATTTGCGATAAACACAGCACTCTGTGCAAGTTCGGGCAATTTACGAGCATGGGAAGACCTATAATGACGCGCTCCGAAGGCGCTAAGACTTCGGGCGGGACCGGGGGCGGAGATTTCAAAGCTATTCCTGCCGGTCGCCGCGGTAAAGACAGGGACCCTTTCTTAAAGCTGCCTGCCGCCCGCCCTTCGGGGCAACACTGTGATGCTGTCCGCCGCTGAACACGGACAGAGAGAAAAGGACCTGCTGCATGGCCGAAACTGGCACTGTAAAATTCTTCAACACCGACAAGGGCTTCGGCTTTATCAAACCAGACAATGGTGGCGCCGATATCTTTGTCCATATCTCTGCCGTACAGGCTTCGGGCCTGTCCGGATTGTCGGAAAACCAGAAAGTAAGCTTCGACACGGAACCGGACCGTCGCGGCAAAGGCCCCAAGGCCGTCAACCTGCAGATCGCCGGTTAAGCCTTCAGAGGCTTTCTATTCGAGTTGAAGCCCGGCAGTAATGCCGGGTTTTTTTCTTTGCAAAGCTTTGCAGGCGGTCCTTACAGACCGCGCAGAAACGGATTTGTGCGTCTTTCCTCGCCGATCTTGCCGCCGGGCCCGTGGCCGCAGATGAAACCGACCTCGTCGCCGAGCGGCAGGACCTTGTCGCGGATCGAGGCGAGCAGCGTTTCGTGATCGCCGCCCGGAAGGTCCGTGCGTCCGATCGAGCCGTTGAACAGCACGTCGCCGAGATGGGCGAAACCCGCCTTGCGGTTGTAATAGATGACATGGCCCGACGCATGACCGGGGCAATGGAAGACCTCGAAGACGTGATCGCCGAAGGAGACCTTTTCCCCCTCGGTCAGCCAGCGGTCGGGCACGACGTTCCGCACCGCCATCGTCACGCCGAACTTCTCCGCCTGGATTTCCAGCCTCTCCAGCAACGGCCGGTCCGCCTCGTGTGGGCCGATCACTGGGGTACCGAGGATTTCCCGGAGTTCGTCGGCACCGCCCGCATGGTCGATATGACCATGCGTCAGCCAGATTTCCTTGAGCGTGATGCCGTTTTGCCTGACGGTTTCGACGATCGTCGGAACATCGCCGCCCGGATCGATGACGACACCTTCCTTGGTCTCGTCGTCGAAGAGGATCGTGCAGTTCTGCTGGAATGGCGTTACCGGAATGATACCGGCCTGGAGCTTGCCCATGGTGCCTCGGCGCGAAGTGTGAAATCAGCCGGGGTATAACGAGAAACGGCGGGCATTTCAGCCGAAAAGATCAGCCGGCAGGGATCAATTGCCGGCAGTCAGTCGGCGGAGGCGACAATCGCGTGACGCTGGTCCGCGATATATGGCGGCGCCAGGGAGACGGTGGCCAGCAGAAAGGCGGCGACGACGACCTTCAGGGTGAAGACCGTGATCAGTAGGCCTTTGAGCGGATTGCCGGAATCCGGCTTTCCTGTCGTGATGGGCGGCATGTCGGAAAAGGTGGGCACAGTCAGTGTCGGGCTCGTCATCGGATTTCTCTCCAGTCTCCTTTGGCTGGATCAATGGACGCCGAAGTGAAAAGTTCCGCGCTTCTTTTTTGCGTAACCTGGGTCGATAAGCCTTGAAGAATCAATACGCGTGCCTAGCAATCGCCGCGTGCTACCTATATCGCGGAACGATCCGGCGGCGCCCGGTCTCGCAGTCGCCTTGCGTATTCGGGTCCTTCCGCGCCCTGAAGAAATGCTGTTGATTGTTCAAGCCGTTCGCGCTTTATGACGTGCAGCGGGTTACATTCAAGAACCGGCAAGAAGAGCCTCGGCCGCAAATGGCGAGAGACCCCCAAGGGAAAGGAAACGCGAGTGGCGCGCGCAACGGCGGTCAAATCCGTCAAGAAGGTCCTGCCGCCGATGCCGGCGGTCGACGAAGCCCAGATCGACTTCGAGACCATCGAGCTGCTTTTCTTCGCCTACCGCGATTTCGTGTCCGACCCCGATGCGATCCTCGCCAAGATCGGCATGGGCCGTGCCCATCACCGCGTCGTCTATTTCGTCTGCCGCAATCCGGGCATGATGGTGACCGATCTCCTCGACACGCTGCAAATCACCAAGCAGAGCCTGGCGCGGGTACTCAAACAACTGATCGAATCCGGCTATATTCGCCAGATGGCCGGTGCCAAGGATCGCCGCCAGCGCCGGCTTTATCCGACGCTCGCCGGCCGCGAGTTGGCGCTTGCCCTTTCCGAGCCGCAATCGCGCCGTATCGCTCGGGCCATGGAGGACATGATGCCGGAGACGCGTTCCGCAGTGAAGGAATTCCTGCGCCGCATGCGCGGCCGCGACGAGAATCTGGAGCCCATTGAAAGCGAAATGGATTGAACGGATGAACAAGACGCCCCTTTCCGACGATGCGCCCCACCTTCTCGTGGTCGATGACGACACCCGTATCCGCGACCTCCTGAACCGCTATCTGCAGGAACAGGGTTTTCGCGTGACCGTGGCCGGCGATGCGGCCGAAGCGCGGCGCAAGCTGGAGGGTCTGCACTTCGATCTCATCATCCTCGACGTCATGATGCCGGGCGAATCCGGCCTGTCGCTCACCCAGTCGCTCTACCAGAAGAAGACCATTCCGGTGATCCTGCTGACCGCCAGGGCGGAAGCCGAATCCCGCATCGCAGGCCTCGAGGCCGGCGCCGACGACTATTTGGCAAAACCCTTCGACCCGCGCGAACTGGTGCTGCGCATCAACAATATCCTGCGCCGCGCCACCTCGCCCGATACGCCGAAGATCGAGCAGGTCATGTTCGGGCCCTTCACCTTCTCGATCCCCCGCAAGGAGTTGCGCAAGGCAGCCGAAACCGTGCGCCTCACCGATCGCGAGCAGGAAATCATGCTGCTTTTCGCGTTGCGCGCCGGCGACACCATTCCGCGCCACGAACTGATCGGCGACGACGCCGAAGTCGGAGAACGGACGATCGACGTGCAGATCAACCGTTTGCGGCGTAAGATCGAGGACGACCCGGCCAACCCCGTCTACCTCCAGACGGTGCGCGGCATCGGGTACCGGCTGAGTATTGATTAGCCTTGGGCCTTGCCGGGGCACGGACGGATGGCAGGATGGCACTTTTCGACAGCCTGAAGCGCGACATGGACCGGTTCAGCCTTCCGGGCTGGCGATCCTTCGTCCGCTGGCTGCGCCGCTATCTTCCGACCGGCCTCTATACCCGTTCGCTGCTGATCGTCATCCTGCCCATGCTGCTTTTGCAGACCGTCGTCGCCGCCGTCTTCATGGAGAGGCACTGGCGCATGGTCACCGAGCGGCTTTCCGAAGGCACCGTCCGCGACATAGCCGGGATCATCGAAGTCATCCGCGCCTATCCGCAGGATGCCAATTACGACGCGATCACCAAGATCGCCGACGATGCGCTGAGCCTGACGATCGCGGTGGAGGAGAAGGGACAATTGCCGCCGCCCCGCCCGCGTCCCTTCTTCTCCATTCTCGACGACATCCTCGCCGACCAGATCACCCGCCAGATCCAGATGCCGTTCTGGATCGATACCGTGGGAGACAGCCGTCTCGTCGAAATCCGTATCAAGTTCGACGACCGGGTGCTGCGCGTCTTTGCAAGGCGCGGCTCCACCTATGCCTCGAACACGCACATCTTCCTCGTCTGGATGATCGGCACTGCTTTCGTGCTGGTGGTGATCTCGATCCTCTTTCTGCGCGGCCAGATCCGGCCGATCCTGTCGCTCGCCCGTGCCGCCGAGAGCTTCGGCAAGGGGCAGAAGACGGAGGGCTTTTCGCCGCGCGGCGCCGACGAGATCCGCCGCGCCGGCCTCGCCTTCATCCAGATGCGCGAACGCATCGAACGGCAGATGGAGCAGCGCACCGCGATGCTCGCCGGCGTCAGCCACGATCTGCGGACGATCCTCACCCGCTTCAAGCTTCAGCTTGCGCTCGCCGGCAACAGGCCCGAACTTGCCGGCATGGAGCAGGACGTCGACGACATGCAGTCCATGCTCGAAGGATACCTGGCCTTCGCCAAGGGCGATGCCGAGGAGGATGTGGGCGAACTGCGCCTCAGCGAACTTCTCGAAAAGCTGCGCTGCGATTTCACGCTGCACGGCAAGACCATGACCTACGAGATCGAGGGCGAGGACGAGATCGCCGTCCGGCCCAACGCGTTCACCCGGCTTGTCGCCAATCTCGTCTCCAATGCCGAACGCTACGCCGGCAACCTGCATGTCGATGCCAGACACAGCGCCAAATGGCTGACGCTGACCCTCGACGACGACGGTCCCGGCATTCCGGCCGACGCCCGCGAGGACGTTTTCAAGCCCTTCTTCCGGCTGGACGAGGCGCGCAACCTCGATGCCTCCGGCACGGGCCTCGGGCTTGCCATCGCCCGCGACATCGCCCGCGCCCACGGCGGCAACGTAACGCTCGGCGACAGCCCGAAAGGCGGCCTTCGCGCGGTCGTCCGTGTCCCGGCATGACCGAAGACAATCCATAAGCCGGTCTGCCCGGCCAATTCACTGGAGAACCAATGCCCATCGATCTTTCCGGGATGACCTGGCTGAACCCGCCGCCCGAAAGCCGTGAAATCGATGGCCGGCTGATCGCGCGTTCCGGCCTGGAAACCGATTTCTGGCAGGGCACCTATTACGGTTTCCACCGCGACAGCGGTCATTTCCTCCATCGCTTTCGAAAGGGAGACTTCACCGTCGAGACTTCCTTCGTCGGGCGCTATGAGGCGCTCTACGACCAAGCGGGCCTGATGCTCCGCCACGACGAGAGGCACTGGATGAAATGCGGTATCGAATTCACCGATGGCGCCCGCCATTTCAGCGTGGTCGTCACCAATGGCCATTCCGACTGGTCCGCCTTCCGCCTGGTCGATGACTTCGAGGTGATGTTTGCGCGCGTCACCCGCATGGGCGATGCGCTTTTCGTCCAGTACCGCACCGATCGGCAGCCCGAGTGGCGTATGGCGCGGCTCGCCTATTTCCCGCCCCACCTCACCGAGCTTGCCGTTGGCATGACCTTCTGCTCGCCGCAGCGGGAAGGTTTCGAAGTGGAATTCCGGTCATTCAGCACGGCCGAGGTCGAAAATCGGGATATCCACTGACTGTCGGCGCGGGCGACAGGCTGACGCCGAGTGAGGCGAAGCCTTTCCGTTACATCAGTTTCCTGCCGTTCGGCACCGGCTGCTCCACGGCAGCGAGCACGATCGCACCCTTCTCGTCCTCGAAACCGAGAGTGAGCACTTCAGAACGGAACGGGCCGATCTGCCGCGGCGGAAAGTTGACGACGCCGAGCACCTGCCGTCCGACGAGTGTTTCCGGCGTATAATGCACGGTAATCTGCGCCGAGGATTTCTTGACTCCGATCTCCGCCCCGAAATCGATCTTCAGCTTGAAGGCCGGCTTGCGGGCCTCGGGAAAAGCCTCGGCTTCGACGATCGTGCCGACACGGATATCGACCCGCTCGAAGTCGTTATAGGTGATTTCGTCTGCCATGGACGCCACTCAGCTTCCGAGCTCCTCGGCTCTTCTGCGGGCCGCGGCAATCGCCTTGTCAAACAGCGGCTGCATGCCGTCTTCCGCCATCAGCACGGCAAGGGCCGCAGCCGTGGTGCCGTTCGGAGAGGTGACGTTCTGGCGCAGCTTCAAAGCGTCGTCCGGGGACTGGTGCAGGAGCTCACCAGCCCCCGAGACAGTTTCCCGCGCGAGCCGCATGGCGAGGTCCGCCGGCAGGCCGGCTTTGCGGCCCGCTTCCGCCATGCACTCCACGAGATAGAAGACATAGGCCGGGCCGCTGCCCGAAACGGCGGTCACCGCGTCGATATCCGCTTCGCCGGATACCCATTCCACCGGCCCGCTGACCTTCAGAAGCGACTGCACCGCTTCCCGCTGCGCATCGCTTACCCTGGGATTGGCATAGGCGCCCGTCACCCCCCGACCGATCATCGCCGGGGTGTTCGGCATGGCGCGCACCATCGCGGCCTCGCCGAGATGGGCCTGAAGATAGGACAGCGTCTTGCCGGCCGCGACCGACACGACGACCGTGCCGGGACCGACCACCGCCTTCAGGGGCGGCAGGACCGTATCCATGAGCTGCGGCTTGACCGCGAGGAACAGGATGTCGGCGGAGAGCCCTTCCGGCAGGGACGGGAAATGCCGCGCCCCGGCCTCCAGGATCGTCCGGCGCATCGTCTCCGAAGGCGACGGATCGATGACCGTCACGGAAGCGCCGGGCACGCCCTTTTTCAGCCAGCCGGACAGCATGGCGCCGCCCATATTGCCGGCACCGACCAGAACGATCGACCCGAGCTGCCCCGAGACCATCAGCATTCGCCCACGGTTTCGAACAGGACGGCCTCCATGGCGGCCTTCGCCTCCATCCCCGACCAGACGACGAACTGGAACGCCTGATAATAGGTCTCGCAGGCTTCAAGCGCGCTCGACAACAGCACTTCCACCTGCTGGTTGGTGGGTTCGGCACCGCCGGCAAGCAGCAGCGACTGCCGGAAGATGACCACGTCCTCCTGGCGCCAGAGGTCGAAATGCCCCATCAGCACCTGTCCGTTGACATGCGACAGGAGACGGATGACCTCGTTGACGCGGGCATCGGGGATCTTGATGTCGAAAGCGCAGGCGAGATGCAGCGCTTCGAACTCCTCCATCCAGGAGAAGGAAACGTGGTAGTCGGTCCAGCGGCCTTCCACGGTCATGGCGATTTCATCCTCGCCCGACCGTTCGAACGTCCAGTCGTTCGAGGCAGCGACGAATTCGATCATGTCGACCGGATTCGACTGACGTTCGATTTCCATTTCCATAAGGCTCATGCGGCACCTTCTTGACCGGAATGAATGCGGATTCCTGCGAAAAACGCCAAAACACGCGAACAATGACCGGGAACAACACTTTGGACGATCGCCCGACGCCACCAGAATAACGCAGTCACCCTGTCTGGAGCTTACCAAGCCGTTTCGAATCATCCTTTAAAATCAGTGTACCTAGACGGAGTCCCGCTGCCATCCCCTCGTCTTCAATTTTGCTGAAACTGGGCCTGAAACTTCTTCCTGTTGGAGATCAGAACGGAGTCATAACCGACTCTGCCGACTTGCTTTTTTGCAAGTGTCCACAGGCCGAGATTTTTTTGGTTTCAGCACACTTGCCCGCGCCGGCTATCTGCCCGGCACGGCTCCATCGGAGAGCCCACACGAATGCGGAACCTCATTTAGTTTATATGGGTGGCTCCGCATTCGCGTGGCCTTCGGCGTCTTGTCGGGACTTCCGGTCCCTACAGGTGATCACCTCGCCTCGCTGCGTAGTCTTCTCAGACCACTTGCACGGCTCAACCGAACCCGGCCCGGCGGCCAGGGGGAGGCTTGATAGGGAAAGTATCTTGCGACCCCTCTCCCGTGGCTTTCACCTCCCTGGCCTTTCCTGCACGTTACAGGTCTAACCAGGGCGCCGGCCCCCGCCTGCCCGCGAACGTCTCGCGAAACACTCCGGCGACGGAAGCGGGATGATTATAGGCACGGGTCCGAGAAACGGGGACGAGGAATATGCTAAGCCGTTGGCGGAATTGGAACAGCCAGGCAAAACATCCACGCGGGGGAACGATGAAGCATACAATTTCCCGCTGCTTCCGTCCCGACCCGCGGTTCAAGTGCGAGGGTCACAGACATACACGGCTGCGGATTCGAGCGGGCTCGCCTCGCAGCGAATGGGAAGGCGGTGGCCTTACTGCCCCGAAAGCTTCGCCTCGAGCGCCTCGATCCGGGCCTTCAGCGCTTCGTTCTCGTCGCGGGCGCGGGCGGCCATTTCGCGCACGGCTTCGAATTCCTCGCGCTTGACCACGTCCATACTGTTGAGAAAGCGCTCTGCCTGGGCGTGAAAGGCCGTCTCGACCTCCTTGCGCACTCCCTGGGCCGCACCCGCCGCATCGGTCATCAGCCGCGCGAAATCGTCAAGAATGCGGTTCGTGCCGGTTACCATGGTTCCAACTCCCGTCTCTGGCCGCATGCGGCGGCCGGCAAATGTCCATGAGGGTGAAGTAGGGCCTGCGGGGTCTGCTTGCAAGCATCATCCACTGCTAGCGTCATCCGTTCCCGAAATTCGCCTTGACCGGCGATGAGCGCAACGCCATGTTCCGCGACAATACGGTTTGCATGAGAACTCTGTAATTTGTACGAAGCGCTTCATCCTTTCGCTCTGTTGCCGTTCCCGAACATCGATCCGGTGGCTTTCTCCCTCGGACCGCTCGCTGTCCATTGGTACGGGCTGGCCTATGTGGCCGGCATCCTGCTCGGCTGGCTCTATGCCCGCCGGCTCGCCGCGAACGGGGCGCTATGGAAGGGTGGGCAATCGCCGATCACGGCCGAACATCTCGATGATTTCCTTGTCTGGGTCGCGGTCGGCATCGTGCTCGGCGGTCGTCTCGGCTACATTCTCTTCTACGATCTCGCTGCCGTCTCACAAAACCCGATCCGGGCGATCGAGATCTGGAACGGCGGCATGTCCTTCCATGGCGGCTTCCTCGGCGCGACGCTTGCGATGATCGTCTTCGCCCGCCGCAATGCGATCCCCGTCTGGAGCATGTTCGATATCGTCGCAGCGGTCGTGCCGATCGGCCTGTTTTTCGGCCGCATCGCCAACTTCATCAACGGCGAACTCTGGGGGCGCCTCAGCGCCATGCCCTGGGCGGTGGTCTTTCCGACCGGCGGCCCCTTCGCGCGCCATCCGAGCCAGCTCTACGAGGCGGGACTCGAAGGCATAGTGCTGCTTCTGGTGCTCGCCCTGATGATTTTCCGTTTCAAGGCGCTGAAGGTTCCCGGCACCATCTCCGGCACCTTCGTGATCGGTTATGCGCTGGCCCGCATCTTCGTGGAATTCTTCCGCGAGCCGGATGCCCAGCTCGGTTACCTCCTTGGCACGGGCTGGCTCACCATGGGCATGGTTCTGTCGCTGCCGATGATCGCCGTCGGTGTCTGGGCCATTTTCCGGGCACGGGCTGCGGCGGCTGCGGCATCGGCAAAGGCATAGGCGGAGGCCGGTCCCTTGAGCACCCCCCTCGCCGAAAAAATCAAGACATTGATCCGGATGAACGGGCCGATCAGCGTCACCGACTATTTCGCGCTCTGCCTCGCCGACCCGGAATACGGCTATTACAAGACCCGCGAACCCTTCGGTCGCCACGGCGATTTCATCACCGCCCCGGAGATCAGCCAGCTTTTCGGCGAAATGGTCGGCGTATTCATGGTGCATGCCTGGCAGCGGCACGGCTCGCCGGCTTCCGTCCGGCTGGTGGAGATCGGTCCCGGCCGCGGCACGATGATGGCCGACATGCTGCGGGTGATCAAGCGCATCGCACCGCCCCTCTTCGATGGCCTTCACGTCCATCTCGTCGAGACCAGCGAGCGTCTGCGCGGCGTGCAGCGGGTGACGCTCGAAACTTTTTCGACCAAGGTCTCCTGGCATGACGGTTTCGAGGACGTGCCGGACGGCTTCACGCTGATCGCCGCCAACGAACTTTTCGACGCGATCCCGATCCGCCAGTTCGTCAAGACGCCGACCGGCTTTCGCGAACGGCTCGTCGGTCTCGACGCGCGCGACGAACTGGCCTTCGCAGCAGGCGTCGCGACCCTCGATCCCGCCCTGCTGCCGGCGCCTGCCGCCACCATTCCCGACGGCACGATCTTCGAAGTGTCGCCGGCCCGCCAAGCCGTCATGCTGACGCTCTGCGACCGCCTGAAGGCATTCGGCGGCACCGCCCTCGTCGTCGACTACGGCCATATGGTCACCGGTTTCGGCGATACGCTGCAGGCCGTCCGCAACCACGATTTCGACCCGCCTCTGGCAAACCCCGGCGAGGCGGACCTGACCAGCCACGTGGATTTCGAGGATCTTGCGAAGATTGCCGTCGCTGCCGGCGCCCACCTGAACGGCGGCCTGCATCAGGGCGATTTCCTCTATGGCCTCGGACTTGCCGAACGCGCGACAGCGCTCGCCAAGGACAAGGAGCCTGCCGAACAGCGCCTGATCGCCGCCGCAGTCGATCGTCTGGCAGGCGCGGGCGCCGGCAAAATGGGCGAACTTTTCAAGGTGATCGCGGTGTCGAGCCCGGCGCTCAACTTAATGCCTTTCCGGGCGGTGGATTGAAATGCTGCTTCGTGCCATCCGCACCAATCCCCTCACTTGCAATTTCCAGCACTTAGCCTTGCTAATATGCTGAAATTGCCTTCTCTACCACAAGGAGAGATAACGGTGCCCCGCCCTCGGCATCCTACCTCTACCCTTGTGGAAGAGGTTACAAAATCAAGATCTTAGCTTCAGCGGAGTCCTGCATTTTGTTGGTGAGGGGATGAGCCTGGCCTCAATATCTCGGTTTCCGGAAAACCGCTCTTTCCTCTCGACCCAATTGACATCCGCCCTTCCCTTGCGCCACTCTCGCCCTAGATCGAAGCAGCGGATATGTCTCTAACGCCTGCGCAAAACCCCTTGAAATCAATAGGATAGAAAACGCCGATGCAGGACCGTCCCTTGCCGACGCCGATCGAGAGCCCTGTTTTGAACGAACGCGCCGGCAGCCGCATCCGGCATGGATTCTTCACCCGCCAGGGCGGCGTTTCCGAAGGCCTCTACGCCGGCCTCAATGTCGGGGTTGGTTCGGATGACGACCGCGAGAAGGTGATGGAGAATCGCGCCCGGGTCGCCGGCTGGTTCGGCCTGCCGGTCGAAAAGCTGGCGACCGTCCACCAGGTCCATTCCCCCGATGTCTTCGTCGTCGACGCGACCTATGCCGGCGAGCGGCCGCAGGTCGATGCGATGGTGACGACCGTGCCGGGCGTGGCGCTCGGCGTGCTGTCGGCCGATTGCGGGCCGATCCTGTTTGCCGACGGCGCAAACGGCGTGATCGGCGCGGCTCATGCGGGCTGGAAGGGCGCCTTGACGGGCGTGCTCGAAAACACCATCGAGGCGATGGTCTCGCTCGGCGCGGTCCGCGAAAACATCACCGCGGTGCTCGGCCCCTCGATCGGCCCGGCAAGCTATGAGGTCGGCCCAGAATTCGTCGAACGTTTTCTCGGCCACGATGCATCCTACGAGGTCTTCTTCACCCCTTCCTCAAAGCCGGGGCATGCGATGTTCGACCTTCCGTCCCTGACCATCAGGCGGCTGACGGACGCCGGCGTGCGTGCCGAAAATCTCGGCCTCGACACCTATCCGGATGCGGAACGGTTCTATTCGTACCGCCGCACGACCCATAAGAAAGAGCCGGACTACGGCCGCCAGATTTCAGCGATTTCCATATTGCGATAAGGGAGGACGACCATGGCCCTGCACTTCGAGAGGAGCGAATACACCGACCGCCTCGCGCGGCTGACGGAAAGGATGAAAGCGGAGAAGCTGGATGCGCTGCTCCTTTTCGCGCAGGAGAGCATGTACTGGCTGACGGGTTACGACACCTTCGGCTACTGCTTCTTCCAGACCCTGATCGTCAAGGCGGACGGCTCGATGACGCTGCTGACGCGCGCCGCCGACCTGCGCCAGGCGCGACACACGTCGATCATCGACAACATCGTCGTGTGGGTCGATCGCGTCAACGCCGACCCGACGCTCGATCTCAAGAACCTCCTGAGCGACATGGATCTGCTCGGCGCCAGGATCGGCATCGAATACGACACCCACGGCATGACCGGCCGCGTCGCCCGCCTGATCGACAACCAGCTCGCCACGTTCGGCCAGATCGGCGACGCCTCCTATCTGGTGAGCACGCTGCGCCTTGTCAAAAGCCCCGCCGAGATCGCCTATGCGAAACGGGCGGCCGAACTGGCGGACAACGCGCTCGACGCGGCCCTGCCGTTGGTCAGGGCCGGCGGCTGCGAGGCGGAAATCCTGGCCGCCATGCAGGGCGCGGTCTTTCTGGGCGGCGGTGATTATCCGGCCAACGAATTCATCATCGGTTCCGGCACCGATGCGCTTCTCTGCCGCTACAAGGCCGGCCGCCGCACATTGGACGCGACGGATCAGCTGACGCTCGAATGGGCAGGCACGGCGGCCCACTATCACGCGGCGATGATGCGCACGATCGTGGTCGGCGAACCATCGCAGCGTCACCGCGAGCTTCACAAGGCCTGCCTCGAAACCATCGGGGCGATCGAGGAGGTTCTGCGGCCCGGCCAGACCTTCGGCGACGTCTTCGATACCCATGCCCGCATCCTCGACGAGCGCGGCCTGTCGCGCCATCGGCTGAACGCCTGCGGATACTCGCTCGGCGCCCGCTTCTCGCCCTCATGGATGGAGCACCAGATGTTCCATGCCGGCAACCCGCAGGAGATCCTCGCGGACATGACGCTCTTCGTGCACATGATCATCATGGATTCCGACAGCGGCGTCGCGATGACGCTCGGCCACACCTATCTCACCACGGATGGCGATCCGCAGCCCTTGTCCCGTCATGGGCTGGAACTGATCCAGCGCTGAGCGCGAAAAAGCGCCCGCCAAGGCAGGCGACGAAGCAGGCGGTTGACAGTGAGCAAAGGCCAATTCTAAGCTTCCCGCCGAGAAATCTATGGCGGGAGGCTGGGATGCGGCGTTTCGGAAGGTGGTTTTCCGCTGCGCTGCTGCTTGCCGCACTCTCCTCCTGCAACACGACCGAAGCCCTGACGCCGCAGGTGGATGTCGGCGGCGGCACGAGATCCTCCCGGCCCGTGACCCAGGCCGACACCGACCGGATGGCGCGCTCGCCCCAGCCGGAAACCTATAATCCGCGACAGGCGGGCGGCTATCAGCAGGGCCCCCAGAACACCCTGGAAGCCCAGGCCCGCGCGCTCGAATCCGGCGGCGTGTCCCCGTCTTCCTCCGGCCCGCCGCCGCAATGGCAGGGTCAGGGACAACAGGCGCAGCAGGTCGAACGGCAGACGGCGGCGGCTTCCCCTCCGTCGCAGCAAACTGCGACTGCCCAGCCGGAGGCCCAGCAGCAGGGCGAACCGCAGCAGAACGCCTCGCTCCCTTCCGCCGCCCCGGCAGCGGGAACGATCCGTTTCCTGCCGATCATCGGGGCGCCGGTCCAGGCAGTCACGCCGCTGTCGCGCCAACTCGGCGCCCAGGCACGCGCCAGCGGGCTCACCATCCGTCCGTCCGGCGACACCAATACGGAACACATTCTCAAAGGTTATTTCTCCGCCTTCGCCGATGGCGGCCGGGTCACCATCGTTTATGTCTGGGACATTCTGGACGGTTCCGGCGCCCGTCTCCACCGCATGCAAGGGCAGGAGCGCATCCCGGCAAACGGGTCCGATCCCTGGGCGGCAGTGCGGCCCTCCATCATGGAGGCCATCGGCAACAAGACCATTCAGGATTACATGAGCTGGCGCCGGTCGCGCGGGGGATGAGGCGCGACGGCGAGCCGAAGTGCAGCCCGAAAGCCACTGGTCATAGTTTCTTCATAAAAAACCGTGAGCAGGTGCGAAACGCACTTGCATTCGAAGGCGGCGGCGGTAAAAGGCCCGCATCCAGCTTCAAAACAGGCGGACCGCAATGAAGGTTTTCGCAGGCAATTCGAACCGGCACCTTGCCGACGCGATCTGCAGATACATCAATGTTCCAGTCGGAAAAGCCAGCGTCAGGCGATTTGCAGACCAGGAAATCTTCGTTGAAATTCAGGAAAATGTGCGCGGGGAAGACATTTTCGTCATCCAGTCGACGTCGTTTCCGACCAACGACCACCTGATGGAACTGCTGATCATGATCGATGCGTTCCGGCGCGCTTCCGCGCGGCGCATCACGGCGGTTCTCCCCTATTTCGGTTATGCCCGCCAGGACCGCAAAGCCGGCGGGCGCACACCGATCTCCGCCAAGCTCGTCGCCAACCTGATCACCGAGGCCGGCGCCGACCGGGTGCTCACGCTCGACCTGCATGCCGGCCAGATCCAGGGCTTCTTCGACATCCCTACCGACAACCTCTTCGCGGTGCCGATCCTCGCCCGCGACGTCAAGGAACACTATGACCTGAACAACGTCATGGTCGTTTCGCCGGACGTCGGCGGCGTGGTGCGCGCCCGCGCGCTGGCCAAACGCATCGACTGTCAGCTTGCGATCGTCGACAAGCGCCGCGAGCGCGCCGGCGAATCGGAAGTGATGAACGTCATCGGCGATGTGGAAGGCAAGGACTGTCTCCTGATCGACGACATCGTCGATTCCGGCGGAACGCTCTGCAATGCGGCGGAAGCACTTCTGAAGAACGGCGCAACCAGCGTCACCGCCTATATCACCCATGGCGTGCTCTCCGGTGGCGCGGTCGCCCGCATCGCTGCTTCGAAACTGCGCGAACTGGTGATCACCGACTCGATCCAGCCGACCACGGCGGTGCAGTCGGCCCACAACATCCGCGTCATCACCACCGCCAACCTGCTCGGCGAGGCGATCAATCGCACCGCGATGGAATCCTCCGTCTCCAGCCTGTTCGACTGAGCTTTTTCAACTATCCGTGATCAGATAGACTCGTCCCCGATCACAACGAGGGATGAGTCGCCATGTATTCCAATTCCGGCCCGTTGAAGAAATTATCTCTTCTCCTTCTGCTCCCGGTGCTGTCGGCCTGCGTCGAAGGCGGTCCGAGGCCCGGCCCTGGCGGTTATTATCCGCCGCCGCGCCCCCAGCCGCAGCAGATGTGCACCATGGAATATCGCCCGGTCTGCGGCGAGCGCAGCGGCCGGTTCGAAACCTTCGGCAACGCCTGCCAGGCAGGCTCTCGCGGCTACCGGATCGTCAGCCCCGGCGAATGCCGCGGCTCCGGAACCTACCCGCCTCCAGGCCGGCCGGACCGCCCCGACTGGAACCCGCCCGGCAGGCCGGACCGCCCCGACTGGGATCGCCCGAACCGCCCCGACAGGCCGGATTGGGACCGGCCCGACCGCCCGGGCCGGCCGGAGCGTCCCGGCATCTGCACCCGCGAATACCGCCCGGTCTGCGGCCAGAGCGGCGGCCGCACCCAGACTTTTCCGAACGCGTGCGAGGCGTCGAATGCCGGCTTCGGCGTCATAGCCTCGGGTGAATGCCGGCGGTAAGCGATCGGCGCGGGATAAAGTCGAACCTCCGAAGAAAAGCACCGGAACGGTCGCTCCGGTGTTTTGCCTTGCGGGAAGGCTTCGGTTAGAAGGCTCCCGAAGAAGGAGACCCGCATGGCTGCACGCGACCGCTATTCCAGAAAACTCGAATGCTCCCAGTGCGGCAATACCGGTTTTGCGGAAGTCTCGGAAACGGACGACAAACGCGCCAAGAGCCGCGATTTCCGCATGGATGAATTGCCGCGCGGCTTCTTCACGGAATTCGCTTCCGACGATCCGAAGAAATATATGCTGCGCTGCGGCCAGTGCGGCCACAAGTTCCGGTTCGAGCAGAAGACGGTCTATGCGCCGGGCGGCGAACCCCGGCGCTGAAACCATCGATCTGCGGGCTGAAAAACGCCTCCGGCCCGGACGCTCGCGCGATTTACGCGACCTTGGCGACTGAGGGAGCGCTCTCGTCGTTGACGATATGCTCGATCCCGAGCCGCGGGCTCGGCTTGCCAAACAGATAACCCTGCACCTGCATGCAGCCTTCCTTGCGCAGGAATGCGATATGCTCGTCGGTCTCCACGCCTTCCGCCAGCACCGGAATATCGAGGCTGGACGCAAGGATCAGCGTCGAGCGGACGATCGCCGCCGATTGCGCATTGGCGCCGATCCCGTCGACGAAGGTGCGGTCGATCTTGATCTTGTCGAACGGGAAGGACATCAGTGTCGAGAGCGACGAATAGCCAGTGCCGTAGTCGTCCATGGCGATCTTCACGCCGAGGCTTTTCAAGTGCCGGATCGTCTGCAGCGCGCGCTGATGGTCGGCGATGATGCCGGATTCGGTAATCTCCAGTTCCAGCCGATCGGCGCTCAGGCCCGTCGCTTTCAGGATGGCGTCCACCCTGAGCGGGAGCTTGGGGTCGGCCAACTGCTGGGGCGCCACATTGACCGCGATCCCGAACGGATTCCTCCAGGTGGCCGCCTCGGCGCAGGCCGCCCGCAACACCCATTCGCCGAGCTCGTTGATGAAGCCGGTGCGTTCGGCGATCGGAATGAAGTCGTTCGGCGAGACGAGCCCCCGCGTCGGATGGTTCCATCGCAACAGCACCTCGAAACCGACCACCTCGCCCGAATAGGTGTCGTTCTGAAGCTGGTAGTAGAGTTCGAATTGACCGGAGGCGAGGCCCGAACGCATGTCCATCGCCAGCGCGTTGCGCTCGCGGACGGCCTGATCCATCGAGCTGTCGTAGAAGCAGATCGCATTGTCGCCCGTCTGCTTGGCGCGGTACATGGCGACATCCGCATGCGCCAGCAGATCGTCCACGCTCTCTGCCTCTCCCGGATAAAGGGCGATGCCGACACTCGACCCCACGGAGAGCGTATTGCCGTTCCATTCGATGGGTTTGCAGATCTCGCCGAGCAGCCGCTTGGCGAGGACCAGCGCGTCTGACCGTCTGTAATACATCTGTTTGAGGGCGACGAACTCGTCGCCGCCAACCCGGGCGATGAACTCACCCTCGCCCATCGCCTGCGCCAGCCTGTTGCCGATCGTACGGAGCACCGCGTCACCGGCCGCGTGGCCGTGAACGTCGTTGATCTCCTTGAAACGGTTGAGATCGAACGAAAGGACGGCGATACGGGCAGTCGGGTCCGCGGGCCGCGCGGTGATCTCCGCCAGCTGCTCGTTAAAGGCGGCGCGATTGGCAAGGCTGGTCAACGGGTCATGGAGCGAGAGATGGCGGTACTGCTCGACCGCAGCCTGGGTCGTGCGGGCATCGAGGAGATAGGTCGCGGCCGTCAGCGCGAGCAGGATCAGCATCAGCGACAGGACGCCGAAGCCGAGCACGATCGGCGGGACGGCTTCCGCCGGCATCACGGCACGGGGATCGAGGAGGATGCGCACAGCTCCCATGCCGGTGAAGTGGGTCGTGGCAATGGCGAGAACCAGAATGACCACCGAGCCGTACTTGCAGAAACGGGTGACCGGCCGGACGACACGACTGATGGAAAGCGCACCGAAGACCGCTGCAAAGACCAGCGACGTGACGACATAGCGTTGATCCCACTCGATCACGCCCTGCACCTCGTAGGCGGCCATGCCCACATAATGCATCGCCGCGATACCGAGGCCCATGATGGTTCCACCCGCCTCGACCGCCAGCGAGCGGCGCCCGACGACGGCGATGCCAAGACCCGCCGTGGCTGTCGCCACAGCGACGGCGAAGGACCAGAGCGTCGGGCCGGGCGCATACCCCGCCTGACCACCGCCGAGAAACCCGAGCATCGCGAGGAAATGGGTGGTCCATGTCGTCGATCCGCCGATGAATCCGGCCAAAAAGATCCATATCCCCTGCTCGACACCGTGCCCGCGCCGGGCACGCGAAAAAAGCCGTATCGTCAGAAAGGACCCGACGATACAGATCAGGACCGCGCAGCCGATATAGCGAAGGTCGTGTTCAAGGAACAGGCAGGAGAAGACGCGAAACATGAAGCTCTGTTGCTTTTCAATTGATTTGATTGAAAAACTTTAACACCGAAACATGTTAGAATGGTTCCCGCGGATGGTAAACGGGAACCTGACATCCGGGTTCGATTTCCGAAGGGCGAAAAATCAAGCCCGCCTGCCAAATTTCCCCTCAGTCAAATCCCTTCTCAGTCAAATCCCTCCGCCACATCATTGCAGCGTCTGCCCGTTGACCGTGAATGTCTGCCCATCCTCGATCTTCAGATCCCAGCGCAGCCGTCCATCCGGCTCCGTCTTCGCCATGCCCTTCGCCATCATGATCGCAAAGGAAGCCTGGTTGAATTGCGGATCGACCTTCGCCGCCCCCTGGAAATACTGGATCAGCCTATCGATATCCCGGGCGAAGACGGTGGTTTCGAGCGTGAAGTCATCCTTCTCTTCCGGATTGCCCTTGATCTCGCCGGACGCTTCCAGGTCGTAGAGCGACGACTTGGCGATCACCTTCGGAAAATCGATGGTGAGCTGCCCGTCGTTGAGGAAGGCCTTGCCCAGCCGCTCGCCCTGCTCCTCCGGCAGCGGACCGGATTTGGAAAGATCAACCTCCATCAGCACGTCGACGAAATTCGTAAAATTGAGATCGGCGATCCCGACCTGTACATCCGCCATGTCGGGCATCAGCTGCGCATAGACTTCCGGAACGAGGCCGGGCGGTGTGGATATTTTCTCGATGCGGGCGCCGATGCCGATCCGTGTCGCTTCGGCGGGCTCAGTCATCGTCAGCAGGTAGTCGAGCTTGCCAAGGCCGAAATCGCCGACCGGGCTTGCGACCGTGAACTGGTTGAAGGTGATCTTTTCGGAAAGCGCGGTGAAGAACGGCATGGCGCCGCGGATCAGTTCCTTCAGGCTGGCGATCTCGGCTTCCGAAGGTTTGTCGTTTTTCACCAGCGCCAGAATGAAGGACATCAGGTCGCGGATTTTCGTCGCGACCACCCCTTCGACCCCGACGTCGAAATCGAGGCTTTCGGCCCGGATCTGCACCGGCGGCGTTTCAGGCGCGACGATCCGCTCGTAAAATCTCGAAAACGACCCTTTGCCGGTGAAATCCACCGCACCCGCCGTCTTGCCATTGGCGGACGCGAGCGAGTAGGTCATCCCGGCGAAGCTCGCTTCGACCTCCTCAGGTCCGCTTTTCGACACCATGCGGATCGGGCCGGACGTTGCCTCGCCCGAGCGCAGGTAGCTGATCGCCGGGTCGAAAATTCCCGAAAAGACCATGTCGGTGATGGAATAGGTGATATTCGTCCGCTTGCCGTCGGGCATCTTGCCTTCGACGGCGATATTGACGTCGTTGTCGCTGTTGAGCTTCCACTGGCCGTTGTCGAGCGGCGCCGCGAGGACCAGGAGCGGTTTCAGGCCGGAAATCTTGAAATCCTTGATGCCGACGCTGGCCACAAGCTTGGCGAAGTCGTAGGAAATCTCATAGCGTTCCCCCGCCGGCTTGACCGTCAGGAAGCCGCTCCGGCGCGCCTGATCCGGCAGAAACTGCGTGAGGCTGTCCTTGAGGGCGGTGGCACCCTTCTGGTTGATCTCCGCCGCCTGGGCGAAAGTGATGGAGAGCGCCGCCGCAATGCCGGTCGCAATCAAAGTCCGCTTCATGTATAGAGCCCTTCCCTCGTTGGCCGGGGTGAATTTGGAAGAAGCGACGGCGAAGTCAAGCCGGCTAACGGTGTTTGCCCCGGTATTTGCCCGCGTGTTCGCCACCGAAAAGCTTGCACGCGCCGCTCCATTGTATTATAGCCCGCCCGTCCGCGTAGACACCCTTGGAGGCAACGCGGATGAAGCGCATCGGATGGTGCCCTTCGGTTTGATGCGGCGATTTGCTCGCCTGCGGAAAACTCTCCAAACAACCTCGAAAGGATATGCCATGAGCCACGCATCTTACGAGCTCAAGGCCGAGGCGCGCGAACGGGTAGGTAAGGGGTCCTCCCGTGAACTTCGCCGCAACGGTTTCATTCCCGCTGTCATCTATGGTGACAAGCAGGCCCCTATTTCCATCGCGCTCAACACCAACGAGGTGACGAAGCGCATCCACGCCGGCGGCTTCATGACCACCGTCGCCACGATCGATATCGATGGCCAGAAGATCCAGGTTCTGCCGAAGGACTACCAGCTGGATCCGGTCCGCGACTTCACCATGCACGTGGATTTCCTGCGCGTTTCCGGCGATACGGAAGTTTCCGTTGAAGTTCCGGTTCACTTCGTCAACGAAGAGAAGTCCGCGATCAAGATCGGCGGCGTTCTGAACATCGTTCGCCACGAAGTCGAGCTGTACTGCCCGGCCAACGACATTCCGGAATTCATCACGGTCGACCTCGCAGGCGCCAAGATCGGCGACAGCCTGCACATCTCCGCCGTCAAGCTGCCCAAGGGCGTGCGTCCGGTCATCGCCGACCGCGATTTCACGATCGCGACGATCGTCGCTCCGGCTGCCGGCGTCGATGAAGGTACGACTGAAGAAGCACCTGCTTCCGAATAAGCCTTCACCGCAATTTGAATAGAGATGACCCGCCTTCAGAAGAAGGCGGGTTTTTTATTGTTCGCGGAAATGATTTCGTAACGCTACTTTTGCGATTCATCTGAATCTTGGCATGCTCGTTTCAGTGAAGTTTAATGAATAGGTGAAACGATAGACGTTACTTCAGCATGAGGGGTAAGCCGGTCAGCCGGAAAGTGAGTGCGGGGAAAACGAATGACTCGTTCCGTTGAGAGTCGTTTTATTGCGATTATTTCGGGCGCCCTTCTGGTCGTCGTGGCTCCGCTGTTCACGCTTTTCCTGGCGCTCTCCTCGCAGCAGGCTGCCAAGAATCTCAGCGAACACGTCAATGTCGTGCTGATCACCAATTCCCAGGCGCTCGGCAAGCCGCTCTGGGATCTCGATACCGACAGCATCCACCAGATCGCGTCCATGCTGATCGCCGATCCCGCCATCCACGGCGTGCAGATCAGCGACAATGTGGGCAAGCTGAACATTTCCGAAGTGGACGTGAACCCGGCCGACTTCCGCGGACTGGAGTCGATCTCCGAACCGATCTTCTACAAGACCGCCCAGAGCACCCGCAATGTCGGCAGCCTCACCGTTTACGTGCCCAAACTCGGCTGGTTTTCGGCGCTGCACCAGATGGAAATGGCCTTCATCTCCATCTTCATCATCGCCATCCTGACGGTCTTCGGCGCCGCGATCCTCGGCAATCGCGTCATGGTCATCAAACCGCTGATGCGGCTGACGGCCGCTATAGAGGCGACCCGGCGGCTCGGTTCGCGCCATCATGTCGACTGGCGCTCGAACGACGAAATGGGACGGCTCGCCAGGAGCTTCAACGAAATGCAGACGCTGCTGGAACGGGAGGAGCGCGAGCTGAAGCGCGCCCATCAGCAGACGACGGAAATCTACAACCTGACGCCCGCCATGCTGTTTTCGCTGACGGCCAGCGACCAGATCGCCGCGGTCAGCGACTACTGGCTGCTCGCCACCGGCTATCGCCGCGAGGACGTGCTCGGCCACCCATTCTCCGAACTCGTGGCGCCATCGCACCGCCAGATCTACGCAAGGCGCAAGGCGCAGGTAAAAACCAGCGGTCCGGCCATCGAAGTGACGGTCCGCTTCCTCTGCGCCGATGGGCGCATGATGGACGTCCTGATCGTCGAAACGGAACTGGGAACGGCAAGCGGAAACATTCCCGGCTCGCTGAGCGTCATGACCGACGTGACCGAACTGAAGCAGTCGGAACTGCGCAACCACCAGCAGGCGATTTCCGACCACCTGACCGGCCTTTTGAACCGCCAGGGATTTGAATCCATGCTCGACCGGCAGATCGTCGAGGCGGATCGGGCCGGCACCGAAGTTGCCTGCCTTTTCATCGATCTCGATCGCTTCAAGTCGATCAACGACAATCTCGGCCATGCGGCAGGCGATTCCGTGCTCTGCCAGTTCGTCGAGCGGACGAAGCCGTTGCTGCGCGACGGCGACAGCGCCTCCCGCCTCGGCGGTGACGAATTTGCCATTCTCATCACCGGCGAAGGCACGGAGCGCCGCGCCACGGAACTGGCCCAGAAGATCGTCGACATGTTCGAAGTGCCCTTCCGCGTCGAAGGCACCAGCGTAAGGCTCAGCGCCTCGATCGGCCTCGCCTTCTATCCGAGCCACGCAGCGAGCGCCGCCGAACTTCTGCAGAAATCCGACATGGCGATGTATGCCCGCAAGCGCGACGGCAAGAACGGCGCCCATGTCTACGATCCCGCGATCCTCGACCAGACGCGGGAACGCGCCGAGATCGAGAGCGATATCGAGGTCGGTATCGCGGCCAGCTGGTTCGAGGCGCATTTCCAGCCGATCGTCGATATCGAAACCGGCATCCCCTCGGGCTTCGAAGCGCTGATGCGCATGCGCCATCCCCGCAAGGGCCTGATGTCGCCGGGCGGCATCGTCAGCGTCGCCGAGGAGACCGGCTCGATCGGGCAGATCGGCAACCTCATCCTGGAAGACGCCATGGCGAACCTCGCCCGCGTCTCCCGCCTGCCCGGCATGGGCGACGCCTACGTGGCCGTCAATTTCTCGCCGCTTCAGTTCGAACCGGGCCTGCCGACCCGGCTTGCAGCCCTCCTCGCCCGTTACGGCATTCAGCCGTCGCGGCTGGTGGTGGAAATCACCGAAGCCGTGCTGATGCACGACAACCCGGAAATCCGCACCATCCTCAACGAGATCCACCGTTTCGGCTGCCGCATCGCCCTCGACGATTTCGGCACCGGCTATTCCTCGCTGAGTTATATGAGCCGCTTCCCGGTCGATATCGTCAAGATCGACCAGTCCTTCGTCCGGTCCCTGACCGAAATGGCCGGCGACATCGGAACCAAGAACCGCATGCTGGTCGAGGGCATCAGCGCGATTTCGCACAAGATGAACTGCAAGGTCGTCGCGGAAGGCGTCGAGACCGAGGAGCAGCGCGCCCTGCTGCAGCAGATGGGCATCGATTTTGCCCAGGGTTACCTCTTCTCAAGGCCGCGTGAAATATCCGATTTGCTTTCGGCCCTATCCGCCCGGCAGGCCGAAGTGAGGTCCATGGCGAGTTAGCGAAGATCGCCCCCGCCGGACGAACGCTGGGTCAGGAATGACTGCATGATCGTTAGGAGGGGAACAGATGAAAATCGCAATGCTTCTTCTCGCCTGCCTCAGCCTCGCAAATGATGCGAGAGCCCAGCAACCCATCGTCTTTTCGACCGAATCCTATCCGCCCTTCAGTTATCAGGAACCGGGCGGCAACTATCGGGGTGCCGGCATCGACCAGATCGAGCTCATCATGAGCGACATCGGAACGCCGTTCACGCTGGAGATCCTGCCCTGGGCGCGTGCCATCGCGCTTGCTGAGACGCAATCCATGCATTGCGTTTTCGCCGCCGCCCGCACGCCCGAACGCGAGCCGCGTTTCAAATGGGTGGTGCCGCTCTTCATCGACCGAAACGTCCTCGTCAGGCATGCCGGATCGGGTGTTGCCGCGACCACGATCGACGAGGCGCGGCGTTATACGGTCGGCACCCATCGGGCCGACTATACGGAAAGCATCCTGACCAACGCCGGCTTTGCGAAGATCGAGCTCAGCGCCGATATCGATACGACGCTGCGCAAGCTGCTTCAGGACCGCATCGACCTGATGCCCATGTCGGAAGGCGTTTATGAGAAGCTCCGCGCTCAAGGAATCCCGATCGAAAAGGTGATGCTGCTTTCCGAACAGAATCTCGGCATTGCATGCAACCGCGACGTTCCCGACGATCTGATCGCGAGAATGCAGGCCAATCTCGACCGACTGATCAAGGACGGCGTCCAGAACGCCATCCTCCAGAGGTACGGCATCAACCTGCCCCAATGAGGGTCTATCGAGGCGCCACGCGAGGAAAGCGGTTGACTTTGCCGGCATTTCGCGTTGGTGAAGGCGAACGGTCCAGAACGGGATTTTCTTCATGCTCATCGTCGCGGGTCTCGGCAATCCCGGCTCCCAATATGCGGGCAACCGCCATAATATCGGTTTCATGGCGGTGGACGCGATCCAGCGCCGTCCGGGCTTTGCGCCCTGGTCGAAGAAGTTCAAGGCGCTTGTTTCGGAAGGCGAACTCGCCGGCGAGAAGGTGCTGCTGGTCAAGCCGCAGACCTATATGAACCTTTCCGGCGAGGCGGTCGGCGAAGCCATGCGCTTCTACAAGCTCGGCCCGGAAAGCATCGTCGCCATCTATGACGAACTCGACCTGCCCGCCGGCAAGGCCCGCATCAAGACGGGAGGCGGCCATGGCGGCCACAACGGCGTCAAATCGCTCGACGCCCATTGCGGCAAGGAATACCGGCGCCTACGCCTCGGCATCGGCCATCCGGGCGCCAAGGAACTGGTGCACAACCACGTGCTCGGCGATTTCGCCAAGGCGGATCAGGCCTGGCTTTCCCCCCTCCTCGACACGCTTGCCGACAATGCCGAGATGCTGGTGAAGGCCGAGGATTCGCAACTGATGAACAAGCTGGCCCTCGCCGTCGGCGGCGAGCCGGACGAGGAAAAGCCGAAGCCGGAGAAACAGCCGAAGCCTGCGGGCAAGTCCCACATCCACCAGGCCCGCGGCGGCACCAGACCCAACCTTCCGACGACAGGTCCTATGGCCGAGATGCTGAAGAAGATGTTCGGCAACAAGGGCGAATGAACCGATGGGCGCCACGAACTTGCTGATCCGCCCGGCGGTAGACGGAGACCTCCCTGCCCTGCTGGAACTCTACCAGCATCTCAATCACGACGAGCCGTCCCCCGAACCGGCGATCGCCGCCGAACAGTTCGACGCTATCCTTGCCCGGCCTGGAATGACCGTCTTCATCGGCTTCGCCGATGGCCGGGCCGCCGCCACGGTGACGCTGATCATCGTCCCGAACCTCACCCGCCTGGGCGCCTCCTATGCCCTGATCGAGAATGTCGTCACCCATGCCGATCATCGCAAGCGCGGTTACGCCGGAGCGCTGATCCGCGCGGCGATCGATGCCGCATGGGCGGCAGGCTGTTACAAGGTCATGCTGCTCACCGGCTCGAAAAATCCGGCGACGCTGCGCTTCTATGAAAGCTGCGGCTTCGATCGCAGCAGGACCGGTTTCCAGATCCGCCGCCTCTGAACATGTCTTCGAGCGCCTTCCGCCGGAAGGGGTAGCGCACCGCCTGCCGAGCGTCTATGGGAAGCCGATACGAAACCGGACATACGAGATGAGCAAGGTCACCGACATCGACGATATCGTCAGCGAACTTTCGACGCTGCGCGACTACTGGCGTTATGCCATCTCCCGATTCAACGCCGCGAACCTGAGCTACGGCCACGGTACGACGACGGCCGGCGACGATGCAGCCTTCCTCTTGCTCGATTCGCTCGACCTGCCGATCGACGCGCTCGACCCCTTCCTCGATGCCCGCCTACTGCCTTCCGAACGCCGGCTGCTTGCCGAGCGGATCGAAACGCGCGTCACGACCAGAAAGCCGTCCGCCTACCTGACCGGCCGGTCCTATATCCAGGGCGTGCGTTTCCACGTCGACGAACGGGTGATTGTGCCGCGTTCGCATATCGGCGAAATCCTGTTCTCGGAATATCTCAGTCCGCAGGGCTCGACCTACCTGCCCGATCCGCTGAGCGTCGAAAGCGCTGTCGACATCTGCACCGGCTCCGGCTGCCTTGCGGTGCTCGCGGCGAAATTTTTCCCGAACGCGGCCGTCGACGCAGTCGATCTGTCGGCCGATGCGCTGGAGGTGGCGAAACTGAACGTCGCGGAACACGAGGCCGAAGGCCAGGTGACGCTGCACGAGGGCGATCTCTTCACGCCACTCGGCAAGAAGAAATACGACCTGATCATCACCAACCCGCCCTATGTCGACCATGAGGCGATGGAGGGTTTTCCCGAGGAATTCCGGGCCGAGCCGGCCATGGCCTTCGATGGCGGCGTAGACGGTCTCGACATCGTCCGTCGGCTGCTTGCGGAAGCCCCCAGACACCTCAATCCGGAAGGCGGAATGATCTGCGAGATCGGGTCGGGTCGCGAAATCCTCGAAGAGGAATATCCGGATCTCGATTTCCTGTGGCTGGAAACGGCCGAATCCCAGGACGCCGTCTTCTGGATTTCGGCGGAAGCGTTGGGTGTCAAAGCGAAGAAAAAATAGCTTCTCGCCGGCAGAACCCGACTACTCCTCGGGTTCGGTGACGAACATCAGCGGAAAACCCGCTTCCTTGGCGAGATCGACGGCTTCCTTGGCCTTGGTCTCGGCAATATCCTTCGCACAGACGACAACCACGGCGGTGCCCAGCTTGTGCGCCGTCATCATCACGCGGTAACCGGTTTCCTCACTCATCCGGAACACGGCTTTCAGCACCATGGTCACGAATTCGCGCGGCGTATAGTCGTCGTTGACGAGGATGACCTTGTAGAGCTTCGGCCGTTCCAGCTTGGGCTTGGTGATTGTCTTCGGTTTAAGGGTAGTGTCTTCGGCCATCGGCCTCTCCTGATGACGCAATCCTATCGGGAGAACATGGGCGCTATATCGCACCGCAATGCGGAAATTTCAAGCAACTGAGCTGTATGGAATGCGAATCATCGGGCGTCGATAAGAGCGGCGCGTCTGCCTTGCGCCCGGACTATTGAAGCAGCCCGCTTATCGAATGTCACAAACATGTCGCCGCCGAGCTTGCGACCTTCGAATTCGACTACGCCATCGGCGAAATCACCACCGGCATCCAGGAAAGCAAGTCCAGCATCCACGAGAGCACGATCTACGACAACCCGCTTGTCAGCAATCAAGAGCCTGACGGCCCGGGCAATCTCGGATCGATTGCTTCGATAAATCCGACGGGCCACCCAGACAAATTCACACAATGCGATGGTCGAGATGAAGAGCGATTCCGCTTCTCTGATATGACGGCGCGCCTCAAGTGCCTGCGCTTCGTCATCTCCAGCCCAGGCGCGGACAATGACATTCGTATCAGGGATCATCGTCGAACCGCACGTCTCCGGCCCAGCCAGCCTCTATAGCGTCCTGTATTTCCTCCAATGTTGCGTGAATATTGTGAGGATTTCCAAAGCTGTTAAAAAAGTCCTCGATATTCCCGCTCGGAACGCTGCGAAGACGAGCTCCTCTTTCAGGGATAAGATCGACATCGATCTCGTCCCCGGGCTTGATGCCAAGATGATCAAGAACCTCTTTTTTCAAGGTGACCTGTCCCTTCGCGGTGACTTTCAATCTGACCATCGCCGTTCTCCGTGCACTTAAAGTAAGGCAAATATGCCTTACTTACAAGGACCGCCTTGCAGCAGAGCCTTGACCGCCCCGACACTTTCCCCCATAGCCACAGCAACGAAATTTCTTCCAATACAGGGTCCGGACCCATGGGTTTCAAATGCGGTATCGTGGGCCTGCCGAATGTCGGCAAGTCCACTCTCTTCAATGCGCTCACCAAGACGGCGGCAGCCCAGGCGGCCAACTATCCGTTCTGCACGATCGAGCCGAACACCGGCGAAGTGGCGGTACCCGATCCGCGCATGCAGAAACTCGCGGCGATCGCCGGCTCCAAGGAAATCATCCCGACCCGCATCTCCTTCGTCGACATCGCCGGCCTGGTGCGGGGTGCCTCGAAGGGCGAAGGCCTCGGCAACAAGTTCCTCGCCAACATCCGCGAAGTCGATGCGGTGGTGCACGTGCTGCGCTGCTTCGAAGACGACGACATCACCCATGTCGAAGGCCGCATCAACCCGGTCGGCGACGCCGACACGATCGAGACCGAGCTGATGCTCGCCGACCTCGAAAGCCTGGAGCGCCGTGTCGAGCAGACCCGCAAGCGTGCTACCGGCAAGGACAAGGATTCGATCGCGCAGCTGCCGGTCATGGAAGCTGTGATCAAGCTCCTGAACGACGGCAAGCCGGCCCGCCTGCTGCTGAAGACGCTGGCGCCCGAGGAGATCGAGATCCTCAAGGGCCTCAACCTGCTCACCTCGCATCCGGTTCTCTATGTCTGCAATGTCGCGGAAGCCGATGCCTCGACCGGCAACAAGCATACCGAGGCCGTCGCCGCCATGGCCAGGGAACAAGGTGCCGAATGCGTGATCATCTCGGCCGCGATCGAATCCGAAGTGGCACAGCTTCCGGAAGAGGAATCGAAGGAATTCCTGTCGGCCCTCGGCCTTGAAGAAGCCGGCCTCGACCGGCTGATCCGCGCCGGCTACCACCTGCTCGACCTGATCACCTATTTCACCGTCGGCCCCAAGGAAACCCGTGCCTGGACGATCGTGCGGGGCACCAAGGCGCCGCAGGCAGCCGGGGTGATCCACACCGATTTCGAACGCGGCTTCATCCGCGCCTTCACCATCTCCTATGACGACTACATCACCTACAAGGGTGAAGTCGGCGCCAAGGAAGCCGGCAAGGGTCGCGACGAAGGCAAGGAATACGTCGTCCACGACGGCGACGTCATCCATTTCCGCTTCAATACGTGATCGACGAGATCATCTCGAAATTCGAAACTGCCGCCCTCACCTGAGTGGCGGCAGTTTTGCCTTCAGGTCCTCGGGCAGCCCGCCAAGCGCCAGCCGCCGCAACTGCGGCCAGCCGATACCGATCGCCAGAACGAAGGCACCGACGATCGAAAGCGCGATGAATACCGCGCTGCCGCCGCCGATCTCGCCATGGCTCAGAATGCTGCCGACCGCGGCAATCAGCGAAAGGAGGCCCGATGTCACGAAGGCGCGGCGATCGATGACGAGACCAATCGCCATCAGCACGACGACGATCGCCAGCACCTTTCCGGCGCTGTCATAGGCCTGCATCCGGTCGAGCGAGAAAAGCCCGTTTCCCTGCCGCAGGAAAACGAAACACAGCATGGCGTAGAGCAGCGCCGGTGCCGCCGCCAGATGCAGCCAGAATGCGATATCGGAGCGCCGTGTCATACGGGCGGGATCGGAAAGGTCGTACCGCATCGCGAGCGAAAAGAGCGCGACCGCGCTGAGAGCGAAGATGGCCGCCGACGGGGTCGGATAGGCATCGGCAAAATCGCTGACGCCGGCCGCGACGCCCAGCAGATAGAACAGCGCCGTCAACAGGAACGCAAAGACCGAAAGCAGCAGGATCGAAAGGCCGATCGGGATGCGGTAGCGCCAATAGAACAGGCCCATGACGAAAGGAAGCGGTAGGAGCATGGCCAGCACCCAGGCGGTGCCGTCAAGCCCGATATCCAGCCGATCCAGAACGAACATCGTGGTGAAAACGGCCCAGATCACGGTCGACAGGCTGAGCACCACGGCCGGCAGGGCGAGCCGCTGCCGCACAACCAGTATTTCAGCCAGAACGACGATGACGGGCAGAAGCGCCAGGATCGAACCCAGCCCCCCGACGCCCGCAAGCAGGATCAGCACGCCGATGGTGATCAGCACGTCGTGAAAGCCGCGAATGAAGCGTGGGGCTTCGGTGTCGACGATTTCACCGGCGACACTGCCGGACAGCTCGGCCGATGCGGCCCCGCCGGCGAGAACGCCGCGCTGCGCGAGATAGGCACCGAGCGGACCCGCCTGCTCCGCAGTGATGAGCCCCTTCTCCGCCGCCCCGTCCAAGACCTGTCTCAACGCGTCCACGAATCCTCCTTCGGGCCTGCCATGATGCGAAGCGTTAGCAGGGAACGATTTCAGGAAAAAGGCAACCGGATCGAGGCGGATTTCCCGCATCAAAAATATTGGGAAGGGAGATTGTGACAAGAGGCGCCACCGCCTAATGTGGCGCCCGTTTTTGAACCCAGCCAAGGCCACACCATGCTCTATTTCGAGGATTTCCTTCCCGGCAACTCCTTCCCTCTCACTGAAAAGAAGGTGACCGCGGAAGAGATCGTCGAATTCGCCGCCGAATTCGACCCGCAGCCCATGCACCTTTCCGAGGCGGCCGGCAAGGAGAGCATTCTCGGCGGGCTTTCGGCCTCGGGCTGGCACACGGCTTCGATGTTCATGCGCATGATGTTCGACGGCTGGCTGTCGAATTCCTCTTCGGAAGGCTCGCCCGGTATCGAGTTCATGGAGTGGAAGAAACCGGTGCTCGCCGGCGACACGCTTTCCGGCCGTTCGACGGTGATCGAATCCCGCGCGCTGCGCTCCCGCCCCGGCATCGGCATGGTCAAGTTCCTGCACGAGGTGGAGAACCAGCGTGGCGAGGTCGTCATGCGCGGCGAGAACCCGATCATGATGCGGTTCCGCAATGCCGAGGTGAATGCCGCATGAGACTGATCGAACTCTCCCCGCCGGGCAGGAAGATCATCACCGGCACGCTTCTCTTCACCGCCGACGACATCGTCCGCTATGCCAGGAAATTCGACCCGCAGCCTTTCCACGTCGATGCGGAAGCGGCGAAGAACTATGTGTTCGGCGGTCTCTGCGCCTCCGGCTGGCACACCTGCGCCGGCTGGATGAAGATGTATATCGCCTATTGGAAAAGCGAGGTGACACGGCTGGAGAGCGAGGGCCTCGTCGCGCCCAAGCTCGGCCCGTCGGCCGGTTTCAAGAAGCTGCAATGGCTGAAGCCGGTCTATGCCGGCGACAGCGTCACCTATTCCGTCTCGCTGATCGAAAGCCGCCCCCTCGCCTCGCGTCCGGGCACCTTCATCAACATGACGGTGTGTGACGGCGTGAACCAGAATGGCGAGGTGGTGATGCGGTACGAGGGCACGGTTCTGGAGTTTCAATAGCGGTTGATTGGATACGCCGCATCTTTTCCGCCGTCATTCCTGTGCTGTCACAGGAAACCAGCCAGCCCACGTCCTTGGGCTGGAAAGCCCCCGCATCGCGGACGCGATGGCTGCCGGATCCCCTGTCACAAGGCTCGGGGGATAACCACAGAGACGTTCGATACCGCCTCAGTGCCCTTCGAACTCCACCAGAGTCCGCACCTCGACGCCCAGCGCCTCAAGCTTCCTGCGACCGCCGAGCTCCGGCAGGTCGATGATGAAGCAGGCCGAGACGATCTCCGCGCCGAGCTGGCGGATCAGCTTCACCGCTCCTTCCGCCGTGCCGCCGGTGGCGATCAGGTCGTCGGTGAGAATGACCTTCTCGCCCGGCTTCAGCGCGTCCACATGGATTTCCATCTCGTCCGTGCCGTATTCCAGGCTGTAGGCCATCCTGACCGTCTGGTGCGGCAGCTTGCCCTTTTTGCGGATCGGCACGAAGCCGGCGGAAAGCTGGTGCGCCAGCGCGCCGCCGAGGATGAAGCCGCGCGCCTCGATGCCGGCGATCTTGTCGATGCCGAGACCGGCATAAGGCTTCACAAGTTCATCCACCGCCTGCCGGAACGCGGCGGCATCGCCTAAAAGCGTGGTGATGTCGCGAAAGATGATGCCGGGCTTCGGATAGTCCGGAATGGAGCGGATGGCGGCGGCAAGATCGATGTGGGAAGACATGAGACCCCGAAAAGAGGATGAAGCCAACAGGAAGAGACGAACCTAGAGCGTTTCCTGGTTATATTGAAGCATTCTGTTGGCTCAAACGGAGTCGGATGGTCGACCGGCCGGCGCGCGTCGTAGCCAGGCTCTACGGCCAAGCCGGCCGGTCGATCAGGCGGCCCGTTTCAGCCAACCCCAAGGGCCGGGCATCTTTCCGCCAGGGCGGAGGCGATCGGCTCGGACGTACCACGAGGTATGCCTCTCGCCAATCGCCTCCGCCCTGACGAAAACCTGCTCCGGCAGCATGCTTCAATATAACCAGGAAACGCTCTAGCAACTGGCGCCCGTTCTCCCAACAAAAAAGGCGGCCGAGTGCCGCCTTTTCCGATCACGAGGTGGAGACCTCAGTGTTCCTTGTTTGCATAGACCGACTTCTTGGTCAGGTAGATGAGGCCGGTGAAGATCAGCAGGAAGACCATGACCATGAAGCCGGTGCGCTTGCGCTCTTCCAGATGCGGCTCGGCGGCCCACATCAGGAATGCCGAAACGTCGCGGGCGTACTGGTCGACCGTCTGCGGGGAACCGTCCTCGTAGGTCACCTGATCGTTGCTGATCGGCGGCGCCATGGCGAGAGCCGCGGCGTTGGCGAAATACGGGTTGTAGTGGGTGCCCTCTGCGACCTCGACACCGGCAGGGGCCTGTTCGTAACCGGTCAGCAGCGAGTGGATATAGTCCGGGCCGCCTTCCTGGTACTGCGTGAAGATGTCGACGATGAACTGCGGGAAACCACGGGTGATGCCGCGCGCCTTGGCGAGCAGCGACATGTCCGGAGGTGCGGCACCGTTGTTGGCGGCGGCGGCAGCCTGGTCGTTCGGATAGGGCGACGGGAAGTAGTCCGAAGGTACGCCCTTGCGGGTGAACATCTCGCCGTCGTCGTTCGGACCATCCTGAACTTCGTATTCCGAGGCGAAGGCCTTCACCTGGGCTTCCGAATAGCCGAGGCTTTCCAACGTGCGGAAGGAGACGAGCTTCATTGAGTGGCAGGCGGAACAGACTTCCTTGTAGACCTTCAGACCGCGCTGGAGCTGTCCCTTGTCGTAATGGCCGAACGGGCCGGAAAAGCTCCATTCTTCCTGCTTTGGGTGCTTGATCGGGAAATGCGGCGTGCCGCCTTCCGCATGCTCTTCGCCGCCGGCGGGAGCCGCCGCGTGGTCCTGCGCCACCACCGTGGTGACGCCGACGCCTGCCACCAGGGCCAGCGAGAAGAGGCTTGCAACGAGCTTTTTCATGTTTTCGATCCCTCTCGGTCGCAGGCTCAGGCGGACTTGCCGCTCTTTTCCAGAACGGCTTCGGTGATGGAGTTCGGAATGCGGCGCGGCGTCTCGAACAGGCCGAGCAGCGGCATGATCACCAGGAAGAAGCCGAAGTAGTAGAGCGTTCCGAGCTGCGACAGGATGGTGTAGATGCCTTCCGCCGGCTGTGCGCCGAGCCAGCCGAGCATGATGGCGTTGGCGACGAAGAGCCAGAAGAACAGCTTGTACCATGGACGGTAGACGGCGGAGCGCACCTTGGAGGTATCGAGCCAGGGCAGGAAGAACAGGATGATGATCGAACCGAACATCACCAGTACGCCGCCGAGCTTTGAGTCGATGAAAAGGATGTTGAAGGTGATGGCGCGCAGCATCGCATAGAACGGCAGGTAGTACCATTCCGGAACGATGTGGGCCGGAGTCTTCAGGGCATTGGCCGGAATGTAGTTGTCCGGGTGGCCGAGATAGTTCGGCATGTAGAAGATGAACCAGGCATAGACGATCAGGAAGACCGATACGCCGAGCGCGTCCTTGAGCGTCGCATAGGGCGTGAAGGCGACGGTATCCGTCTTGGTCTTCACCTCGACGCCGGTCGGATTCGTCTGGCCGGTGACATGCAGCGCCCAGATGTGCAGGACGACGACCCCGGCGATCATGAAAGGCAGCAGGTAGTGCAGCGAGAAGAAGCGGTTGAGCGTCGGCTGATCGACGGCGAAACCGCCGAGCAGGAACTGCTGGATCCATTCGCCGACCAGGGGGAAGGCCGAGAAGAAGCCGGTGATGACGGTCGCGCCCCAGAAGGACATCTGGCCCCAGGGCAGAACGTAGCCCATGAAGCCGGTCGCCATCATCAGCAGGTAGATCACCACGCCGAGGATCCAGAGAATTTCACGAGGCGCCTTGTAGGAGCCGTAGTAGAGGCCGCGGGCGATGTGGAGGTAGACGGCGATGAAGAAGAAGGACGCGCCGTTGGCATGCATATAGCGCAACAGCCAGCCGTGGTTGACGTCGCGCATGATCTTCTCGACCGAGTCGAATGCGACGCCGGTCGCAGCCGCATAATGCATGGCCAGCACGACACCGGTCAGGATCTGAACGATGAGCATCACCGACAGCATGGCGCCGAAGGTGTAGGCATAGTTCAGATTGCGGGGAACGGGATAGGAGACGAAGCTGTCATGGATCATGCGCGGCAGCGGAAGCCGCGAGTCGATCCATTTTTCGATGCCGGTGGACGGCTGGTACGTGGAATGACCGCTCATTAGTATTTATCCCCTCACCCGATCCGGATCACTGTGTCGGACGCAAATGTAAAAGTCGGAATGGCGAGGTTCTCCGGCGCCGGACCCTTACGGATACGGCCCGCCGTATCGTAATGCGAGCCGTGGCACGGACAGAACCATCCGCCGAAATCGCCGGCCTGACCGAGCGGAACGCAGCCGAGATGGGTGCAGGAACCGATCATCACGATCCAGTTTTCCTTGCCCTTGCCGCCGGAACGGTCGGCGCCGGTCGCTTCCGCATCGGCCGGAAGATTGGCGTTGCGGGCGATCGGGTCCTTGAGGTCCGTCAGCGCCACGGCGTTCGCTTCCTCGACTTCCTTCGGCGTACGGTTGCGGACGAAAACCGGCTTGCCGCGCCACTTGACGGTGAGCGACATGCCCGGCTGGAGCGCGGCGACGTTCACTTCGATCGACGCGAGCGCCAGCGTCGAGGCGTCCGGACGCATCTGATCGATGAAAGGCCAGGCGACCGATACCGCGCCGACAGCGCCGGCCATGCCGGTGGTCAGATAAAGGAAATCACGGCGAGTGGGCTCGCCCAGTGTTTCGCTATGTGTGTCGTGCTCGCTCACGGCTTAATCTTCCTTCTCTCGCAATTCGCGAAAACGCATTGCCCGTCCCGGCGAATCTCATTTGAACACAATTCGAACACAGATTCCCCAGCAATCCGGCGCGTTCTATGCTTGATCGCAAAATATGTCCAGTCTTGGCAAGTGTCCGCAGCCAGTTTGTCGCGGGGAAAACGCCGGGTGTTTCCGCAGTCGTCGCAACAGCCGGCGGCAGGCTCCGCAAGAGAATGCCAGGTGCGCCGTCCCCACCGGTAAAATCGAGGTTTTTCCGCAGAAATTCCGGATTATGGCAGCGTCAGCGTTAACCCCGCCGACGTCCGCCGCATTGCAACAAATCAGGCCGCATGATAGGCCATGAACACGACAGAAGGCGGCCGCTCCGGACATACCTGAATGAGACTAGTAATATCGGTCGCCATCTGCGTCATCGTGTCGCTTGTGCTTGGCGCGGTCGCCACGCGCTACATCCATCCGCACTGGATATTTGCCACCCTCCACAGCCTGCAGCTGCACGCGGTCGCGGCCTGTGTCGCCGCGATGATCCTTGCCCTTCTCGTCAGGCGTCACTTCCTCGTCTGGCTGCTGTTTGCCGCCTCTCTGCTCTTTGCCGGCCATACCGTGCTGATGAACCGCGAATTCGCGGCTCCGATGACGGCGGCGGACGAAGGCGCGCCGGTGTTCCGGCTGCTCTCCTTCAACACCCTCAACGACAACTACGAGAACACCGAAGGCATCGTGCGTGCGATCGTTTCGTCCGGCGCCGACCTCGTCAATATCATGGAGGCCGCGCCGCTTCGCATCCATATGGACGAACTGGCGAAGACCTATCCCTACAGGGTCGGCTGCGACGTGCTGATCCGCAACTGCGACCAGGTGATGCTTTCCAAGGTGCCGATCGTGGCGCCGGTGGTGCGCAGCCTGAGCGACATATTCCCGGCTCGCTTCATCCTCGCGACGGTGACGGTCGCGGGCAGGACGATCAGTTTCGCCGGCATTCACACCACCAAGCCCTATTTCGACAATTTCCACTCGCTCGAACTCAGCAGGGCAGCCCTGGCGCTGAGCGAAAGGCCCGGCCCGCTGCTTCTCTCCGGAGATTTCAACGCCTCCAGCCTGGCGCCCAACATGCGCCGCTTCCTGCGCATCACCGGCCTGAAGACCTACGAATGGGAACCCGCCACCTGGCCGATCCGCGCCGGTGCGTTCGGCGTCCCGATCGACCACGTCTATGTGCGTGAACCGTTGAAGATAAAGTCGCTGACACGGCTTCCGGATGCGCTGGGCTCAAACCATTTCGCGCTCCTCGCGGAGATCGCGATCACCGGCCCGTAACCGGCCTATTGCGCCGCATCCGCGGCGAGGAAACCGCCCGATTGCCGCGACCAGAGCTCGGCATAAAGGCCACCGCGGGCGATGAGCTGGTTATGCGTCCCCTCCTCGATGATCCGTCCCTTATCCATCACGACAAGCCGGTCGAGCGCTGCGATGGTGGAAAGCCGATGGGCGATCGCGAGAACCGTCTTGCCCCGCATCAGCCTTTCGAGATTGGACTGGATCGCCGCTTCCACCTCTGAGTCCAGCGCCGACGTCGCTTCGTCCAGCACCAGGATCGGCGCATCCTTGAGCATGACCCGGGCGATCGCGATGCGCTGCCGCTGGCCGCCGGAAAGCTTGACGCCGCGCTCGCCCACATGGGCCTCGAAACCCTTGCGGCCGCGCTGGTCCTCGAGCGCCGCGATGAACGTGTCGGCCTCCGCCCGACGCGATGCCTCGACGAGCTGCTGTTCGGTCGCATCCGGCCGGCCGAACAGGATGTTGTCGCGGATCGAGCGATGCAGGAGCGACGTATCCTGCGTCACCATGCCGATCTGGGCGCGCAGCGATTCCTGGCGAACCCTGGAGATATCCTGTCCGTCGATCAGGATGCGGCCACCTTCCAGATCGTAGAAGCGCAGGAGAATATTGACGAGCGTCGACTTGCCGGCGCCGGAACGTCCGACGATGCCGATCTTCTCGCCCGGCCGGATCGTAAGCGACAGGTTGTCGATGACGCCCCTGCCCCGCCCGTAATGGAAGCTGACGTTCTCGAAGCGGATTTCCGGCGTTCTGACCACGAGTTCGGCCGCATCCGGCTGATCGACGAGCCCGATCGGCTGGGAAATCAGCTCGGCGGAATTCTGGATCGTGCCGATATTGCGCATGATGCCGTTGAGCTGGGTCATCAGCCGGCCGAGCAGGAAATTCAGCCGGAGCATCAGCGCCATGGTAAAGGCGACGGCGCCGGAACTGATCAGGCCCGCCAGCCACAGATGCACGCTCATCGCCGCCATGGTGACGATCATCGTGCCCGACAGGAAGGCCATGGAGGCACGCACGCCGGTGAGCAGCCGCGTAAACGCGATGATCGTATCCTGGAAGCTCTCGAAACCCGAGAGCATGTAGCGGTCGTTCGCCTCGTCGCGGCCGAAGAGCCTCAGCGTCTGGATGTTCGAATAGGCATCCACCATGCGGCCGCTGATCATCGATCCGGCTTCGGCGGAGGCCTTCGAATGCTCGCGGATGCGCGGCACGTAATGGCGGGCGAGAAGGGAGAAGATGGCGAGCCACGCGACGACGACGACGGCAAGCCGCCAATCTAGGCCGGCCACCAGCGCGATCGTCGAGACCGAATAGATGCCGACGAACCAGACGCTCTCCATGAAGGAGGTCAGCACGTCGCCCGTCGCCTGTCCCGCCGACCAGACCTTGGTGACGATGCGGCCGGAAAAATCGTTCTGGAAGAAGGAGAGCGACTGGCGCGACACATGGATGTAGGACTGCCAGCGCACCAGATTGTAGAAGCCCGGCGTGATGACCTGCTGGTCGACAAGCGCCGTGAAGAGACCGATCAGAAAACGGCCGATCCCCACCACGAGCGCCATGACGACGAGTTCCGTCCCGTGGTCGGCAAGCAGCCCCGACCAGCCGTCGGCAGGTTTTGCGGTGTCGAGAATGTCGACCAGCCGGCCGACATACCAGAACATCGCCGCTTCGACGCCGGCAGCAAGCCCGCCCAGCACCAGCATGAGAAAGAAGGGGAGCTTCGCCTGGCCGATATAGAACCAGATGAAACCCAAAAGGCCCGCAGGAGGCTTCAGGTCGTCCCGCCTCGCAAACGGCTTGATCCAGTTTTCGAAGATGCGGAAGACCGGTTTCAACATGAAGCCGATATAGGCGGATTCCCGAAAGTGGCAAAGCGAAAGCGGCGCCGGTGCAGCTTACATTTTCTTAATGTCCGTGCCAGCGAGGAATTGCGGCGCCCTTTTCTTCCTTGGATCCGGCAGAGGCGAAACCGACCTTGAGCATAAAAGGCAACTGACGCCGGCTGGGGGAAGCCGGCGCCAGTTATTCGAGACGGAGTGAGGGGGCGCCGTCTCAGAATTCCGACCAGTTGGCCGCCTGGCCGCCATAGGCACTTGCGAGCTTTCGTCCGAGCGACCGGGCGGGCGAGCGGACCGGCAGCGACGCCTCGGAGGCGACGCGCACCGGCGCGACATGCCCGCCACCCATGTTGAACTGGCCGAGCAGGCGGATCAGCGCCGCGGCCTCCTTGGCGAGGTTGTGCGTCGCCGCCGTGGTCTCTTCCACCATGGCGGCATTCTTCTGAGTGCCCTGGTCCATCTGGTTGACCGCCATGTTGATCTCCTGAAGGCCTGTCGATTGTTCGCGCGAGGTCGTCACGATCGCCGCCACGTTGCGGTTGATCTCCTGCACTTCCGTAACGATCGACTGCAGCGCCCGGCCGGTCTCGTCGACCAGATGGACACCCTGCCGGACCTGATCGCCCGACTTGGTGATCAGCGCCTTGATTTCCTTCGCCGCCTGTGCGGAACGCTGGGCAAGCTCGCGGACTTCCTGGGCGACCACCGCGAAACCCTTGCCGGCCTCGCCTGCGCGTGCCGCCTCGACACCGGCGTTCAGCGCCAGCAGATTGGTCTGGAAGGCGATGTCGTCGATGACGCCGATGATGTTCGAAATTTCGCCCGAGGATTTCTCAATCTCTTCCATCGCCGCCACCGCATCGCGGACGATCGCGCCGGAATGTTCGGCGCCGGCCTTGGTGCGGGCCACGAGCTGGCCGGCCTCGTCGGCGCGCGCCGTCGAATCCTTGACCGCCGTCGTCACCTCTTCTAGAGCGGCGGCAGTCTGCTCCACCGAGGCAGCCTGCTGTTCGGTGCGCTTCGAAAGGTCGTCGGCAGCGATGCGGATTTCACTTGCGCTCGCATCGATCGCCCTGGCGTTCTCGCCGACGGCCAGCAGCGCCGACTGAAGCTTCTCGACCGACTCGTTGAAATTGGTCCGGAGCAGATCGAGGTCGCCGTGGAACGGCGTCGATATCCGGTGGGCGACATTGCCTTCGGCAAGTGCCGCAAGTCCGGTCGCGAGACCGTCGACGGCGGCTTTGACCCGAGCGGCTTCGGCCGCCCTCTGGGTTTCGCGGGCATGGCGCTCCTGTTCAGAAAGCGTGCGGTTGTCTTCCGCATCGCGCTCCAGGCGGAGCCGCTCCACCGCATTGTCCCGGAACACCGCCACTGCCGCCGCCATCGATCCGATCTCATCCAGACGATCCGTGAAGGGGATCGCCGCGGCATTGTCGCCAGCCGCAAGCCCGTTCATCGATCGGGTGATCACCGTGATCGGCCTGGCGATGCGGAAATAGCTGACGAGTGCCGCGCCCGCCGCCAGAAGGCCGGCCAGCACGACCGCAGCAATGGTGGTGCCCTGCCCCCGGGCGAAAACCTCGTCGCTGGCCGTCACGGCGGCGTGGCTGATCTCGTGATTGTCGACCGTCATCGCATCGAGGACAGCAGTCATCGCGCGACCGGCCTCGCGCATCGGTCCGCGATAGATTTCCTCGGCAGCCTCTATCTGGCCGTTGCGGACCAGTTCCGTCAGGCGAACGGCGGCAGCGTCATAACCGGCAAGCGCCTTTTCGAAACCGCTGAATTGCTCACGCGTTTGGGACAGGGTGATGGTTGCCGCAAAATCCTTGAGAAGCTGGTTCCGCTCGGCGATGCGCTTTGCCATGCTGTCATGGCTTGCCTGCAATTCCTCCCGGTCGTCGGCCAGCAGCATATCCGCATGCCCCCTGCGGATGAAGTTGATCGAACGGTCCATCTTGTTGATGAGAAGAATGCGCGGCATCCGTTCGCGGCCGAGGACATCAACCTGGCTTTTAAGTGTATTCAATGAGACGAGCGCCACGATACCTTGCGCGACCGCGACGCATGTGACCCCGGCAAACAATGCCGGCAACAAAACCCTGATTTTCAGATTGGCGGCGAAACCCATGAGTCCTACCCTAAGATGCGGCAGCGCCGTCGCGCCGTGGAACGGCGCGGTCGTACTGCGTGCTTTTTTACGAAAGCCGACAGAGACGAATTACCGTCGGCAACGCCAGACTCATATTTTAGTATTAACGAATTATTGACACGCAAAGCGAGAATTAGCCGGTCATTTAGCAACCATAAATTCTTGCCGTGCAACCTTAAACATTGAAAAACAGGAACCGCCGCGAATTGCGCAACCACAGAGCGGCAGAAAGGCGGCGGAGATCTACTCCGCCGCCTCTTCTTCGATGGCGTGATCGCCCAGAAAACCGCCGGACTGACGGTTCCACAGGTCGGCATAGATACCGCCGGACGCAACGAGCTGCTGGTGGGTTCCCGTCTCTATGATGCGGCCTCGATCGAGCACGATCAGCCGGTCCATCTCGGTCAGCGTCGACAGCCGGTGGGCGATCGCGATCACCGTCTTGCCCTGCATCAGGGCGAAGAGGTTTTCCTGGATCGCCGCCTCGACTTCCGAGTCGAGCGCCGACGTCGCCTCGTCGAGCACCAGGATCGGCGCATCCTTCAGGAACACCCGCGCGATCGCGATGCGCTGACGCTGGCCGCCGGAGAGTTTCACGCCGCGTTCGCCGACATGCGCATCGAGGCCCCTGCGCCCCTGCATGTCGGACAGGCCTTCGATGAAGTCCCAGGCATTCGCACGCCGTGCTGCCTCGATGACCTCCGCATCGGTCGCTTCCGGCTTGCCGTAGGCGATGTTGTCGCGGATCGAACGATGCAGCAGCGACGTGTCCTGAGTGACGACGCCGATCAGCGAACGCAGGCTGTCCTGCTTCACCGCAGAAATGTCCTGTCCGTCGATCGTGATGCGGCCGCCTTCGAGATCGTAGAACCGCAGCAGCAGGTTCATCAGCGTCGTCTTGCCGGCACCGGAGCGGCCGACGAGACCGACCTTTTCCCCGGCCGGAATATCGAGGGTCAGGCCGTCGATGACGCCCTTGGCCTTGCCGTAATGGAAACGAACGTTGTCGTAGCGGATATGGCCCTTGGCCGCGACAAGCTCCGAGGCATCGTGCCGGTCGACGACATCGTGCGGCTTCGTCATCATCGACATGCCGTCATAGACGGTGCCGATATTTTCGAAGAGCGCCGAAACTTCCCACATCACCCATTGCGACATGCCGTTGATGCGCATCGCAAGGCCGATGGCGATCGCGATGGCCCCGACCGAGATCGCGCTGTCGAGCCAAAACCAGATCGACAGGCCCGCAACGACGACGAGCGCCGCACAGTTGTAGAAGTAGACGAGCACCTGGAAGCCGGTCACCTTGCGCATCTGCCGGTGAACGGTATCGAGGAACAGGTCCATTGCATCGCGCGCATAGGTCTCCTCACGGCCGGCATGCGAGAACAGCTTCACCGTGGCGATGTTCGTGTAGCTGTCGACCACCCGCCCCGTCATCATCGACCGGGCGTCGGCCTGCTCGGCGGAAATCTTCCGCAGCCGGGGCACGTAATAGGCGACGGTTGCCGAATAGACGACGATCCACAGCACCAGCGGCACCGCAAGCCTGAGATCGGCCGCCGCAACCACCGCCACCATGGAGATGAAATAGGTGAAGACGTAGACGAACACGTCGAGCACCTTCATCACCGTCTCGCGGATGGCGAGTGAAGTCTGCATGACCTTGGTCGAGACGCGCCCGGCGAATTCGTTGGCGAAGAACGTCATCGAGTGCCGGAGCAGGAAGCGGTGCATCTGCCACCGGGCGATCATCGGGAAATTGCCCATCAGGATCTGGTGCATGATGAACGAATTGAGCGTCGCGATCGCCGGCAGGCCGATCAGCACCACGAAGGCCATCAGGAAGAGCCTCGGCCCTTCCTTCTCCAGGAAGGTCGTGCGGTCGGCATTTGTCAGCCAGTCGACGATATCGCCGAGAAACTGGAACAGCGCCACTTCACCGATGGCGATCAGCATCGTGCAGGTCGACATGATGACGACCCACGGCCAGACCGGCTTGGTATAATGCCAAAGGAACGGGACAAGGCCCGATGGCGGTAGTACGGGCGGTTCATCCGGATAAGGATTGATGCGCCGTTCGAACCACGAGAACATGAAATCGCTCCGTAAATCGGAAAGCCGCAAGACCCGCGCGCAAGAACGACGCATTGAATCAAACGGCAAATAACTCAGATAGCGGGGCCGCGTAACGGCCACGTAGCGGGTCAGGAAAGGAAAAACTTGCGTGAAACCGCGAAACGCCTAGGCCAGAAGAATGGAAATCCGGCAGCGGAGGCGCGTGAGCACGGTCATATCCATGTGGGCCTCCTTGTGTGAGCGTTGGCAAGTGGAAGCGTTCTAGCCTCTCATGCCAAAATTGAAAAGACCAAATCTGCTGATACTTCCATTCACGACGTTTATGTCGCCACCGATGTTGCGGAGGCATCACAGACTCGGCGCGTTTCGAAAGGCCTTGAGGGCGGGCAGCGGTTTCCCGTAAGGACAGGGCATGAACGGTATTTCCAACCTTGCTCTCCCGGGGCTTCGCATCGCCCTCTACCAGCCCGACATTCCCGGCAATACCGGAACGATCCTGCGCCTTGCCGCCTGTCTCGGCCTGTCGGTCGACATCATCGAACCCGCCGGCTTCGACATATCCGACCGGAACCTCAAACGCTCGGGGATGGATTATCTCGCGAGCGTCACGCTCACCCGCCACGTCAACTGGCAGCGGTTCGACCAATGGCGGCGCGAAAATTGCCGGCGCCTTGTCCTCGCCTCCACAAAAGCCGCCCTCCCCTATACCCGCTTCGATTTCCGGCCGGACGATATCCTTCTCTTCGGCCGTGAGAGCGCCGGCGTACCGGATCATGTCCACGAGGAGGCCGATGCGCGCGTACTGATCCCCATGGTCGAGGGCCAGCGATCGATCAACGTCGCCGTCTCGGCAGCAATGATCGCCGGCGAAGCGCTGCGCCAGACGAGCTGGAACTAATACGGTACGCCGCCTGTTGGAAATTGCCGTAATTGGCACTATGCACACGCGTGCAGGCGGCTTATATTCATTAGCCGGCAACTGAAAATCGCTGCCCGTTCTGTGCCGAATGAGGAGCGCCCGCATGCAATCCACGATCGTTATCATTAACCTTCTCGGGGCTGTGGCGCTGCTGTTGTTCGGCCTGGCGCAGGTGAAGGACGGCGTGACCCGAGCTTTCGGGACGCGTTTGCGAAGCGGCCTTGCAACCGGCACGAAAAGCGGTTTCCGTTCGTTCCTCTCCGGCCTCCTCGCCACCGTTGCGCTACAGAGTTCGACGGCAACGGCGCTGACGGTTGCCTCCTTCGCCGAGCGTGATTTGATCCGCCCGCGTATGGCGCAGGTCGTCCTGCTCGGCGCCAATGTCGGCACAGCCGTCACCGCATGGCTGGTTGCAACCGGCATCGAATGGCTGTCGCCTCTGATCATCCTCATCGGTATCGTCCTCCTCAAGGGCCGCTCCAGCGCCCGGCAGGGTGCCGGAACGGCGCTGATCGGGGTCGGCCTCATGCTGCTCTCGCTGCATCTGCTCGGGCTGGCGACCGAACCTCTGCGCCAGTCGCCGGCGCTCGCAGCCTTCATCGGCCTGCTCGACAACGCCTGGCCGGTCGCGCTGATCCTTTCCGCAGCGCTGGCCTTCGTTTCCTCTTCAAGCCTGGCCGTGGTCGTCCTGATCCTGTCGCTGGCCTCCACGGGCATCGTCTCGACGGGACTGATCGTGGTACTGATCCTCGGCGCCAATCTCGGCGGCGCGATACCACCTCTTGTAGCGACACTTTCGGGCCCGGCCACAGCCCGCCGCATCACGCTCGGCAATCTGATCGTCCGGGCCACCGGCTGCACCATCGCCTTGCCGCTTGCGGGTTTCGGAGCGGAGGCCATGCAGGCGCTGCCGCTGTCTCCCGAAAAACTGCCGGTCGATGCCCACCTCGCCTTCAACATTCTGCTGGCGCTGATCGCCTGGCCCTTTTCCGGCCTCGTCTCACGGCTTACCACCCGGCTCATTGCCGACGACCCGCAGCCCGACAGCGGTCCGCGCTTCCTCGACCCGCAAGCGCTCGACAATCCCGTCATGGCGCTGGCCAATGCGACCCGCGAGGTGCTCGGCGTTGGCGACGCCGTCGAGCGCATGCTGATCCGCACTGAAAACGCCTTCAAGAACAACGATCTTGCCCCACTTGCCGAAATTGCCGCGCTGGAGAAGCGCGTCGACAACCTCCAGCAAGAGGTCAAGATTTACCTTTCGAAACTCGGCCGCGACGGCCTGGATGGCGAAAATGCGCGCCGGTCCATCGCCATCATCGACTATGCCATCAACCTCGAACATATCGGCGACATCATCGAAAAGGGCATTTGCGATCAGGTGCGCAAAAAGATCGCGAACGGCCTCAAATTCTCCGATGACGGGTACGAAGAGCTCAGGAACTTCTTCAACCTGACGATCGACAACCTGCGCACTGCCCAGACCATCTTCCAGACGGGCGATTTCAATCTCGCCCGCCATCTTATGGAGATCAAGGTCGACGTCCGCCGCATGGAAAAACGGTCCGCCGAGCGCCATCTCGAGCGCCTGCGCGACGGACGGATGGAGAGCCTGCAGACGAGCTCTCTGCATCTCGACATGCTGCGCGACCTGAAGCGCATCAACGCCCATATCGTCTCGGTCGCCCACCCCATCCTTGACGACAGCGGCGTGCTGGTCGAAAGCCGCCTGCGCCATGCCGAACCGCAGGCCTGATACCCGGCCGGCTTCCCGAACGATCCCTGAACTCATCACCTGGACTCCCGTTTGTCTTTGCCTGTTTGTCTTTGAAGGAGTCCCTGCTATAAAACCTCAAGCAATATTGAGGTCAACGGCAGAATGAAGAAAAATCCGCACGGGCGCCTGCCCTTGGAACTGACCGTCGGCGAAGTCGCGGAACGCAGCGGCGTGGCGGTTTCGACCCTGCATTTCTACGAAACCAAGGGCCTGATCGAGAGCCGCCGCAACCGCGGCAATCAGCGGCGTTATCCGCGCGCCGTGCTGCGCCGGGTCGCCGTCATCAAGGTGGCGCAACGGACCGGCATACCGCTTTCGGAAATCGGCGAGGCGCTTTCGGTCCTGCCGCACGACCGGCCGCTGACGGCGAAGGATTGGGAACGACTTTCCGCGACCTGGAAGCACCAGCTCGACCAGCGCATCGCCAGCCTTACGGCCCTTCGCGACCAGCTCACCGGCTGCATCGGCTGCGGCTGCCTGTCGATGCACGACTGTCCCTTGCGAAATCCCTCCGACGAACTCGGCGAAAAAGGCGCGGGACCGCTTCTGCTGGAGAACGAGAGACACGAAGACACACATTAATTGCGCCAGAAAGTTTGCTTTTGCTGCCGCACTGCATCGTGGCACCGACGCGGGGCACGAGCAAGCATCGCGCGGGATGCTGGCCCGGCCGGCGGCGCTCGACAGGGCCGACCCGCCGTCGGCAAAAAAACGTTCCGGATGTCCTGCTGACTTTCGGCATCGTCAGAAAAACCCGGCGAAACCTGGCAAAGGCCATGGGCCAGGCGCGGATGATCGCATATGTTGCGATCGACAGTCTCCCTCCGTCTCCCAAGGGTTCCGATGCGCCATATCCGCCGCCTGTTCCACTATCCCGTCGCACTTGCCTTTGTCGCCGCGGCGGCCCTGCCCGCGTTTTCGCAGGAGGCCGACCATTATTCGGCGGTAAGCAAGACGGCGATGAGCATCACCGGCGACGTCTGGATGGATGATTTCGGCATCACCTTCGAAAACGACGAGGCGCTCGAATTTTCCGATCTCGTCGCCGACAATTTCCGGGTCGACGGCAAACGTGTTCCGGCTTCCGTCTACAAGGTCGCGGAACCGGCCGATCCGGAGCTTGAAAACGGCAACCGGCTCTGCGGCTCGGGCAAGGTCACCTATGTCGCCAGCTGGGGGATTTCCGGCGGAATGACGGCGATCGCCGTCTTTACCGGCCGGAACGCGCCGAAAAGCAGCGGCGAGATGTGCGCCCTCTACACTTACGAAGACCCGCAATGAAGGGTTTCCGGATCAATCCGCTGTCGGCAGTCGCCGCATGGTGAACTCGATCCGGTCGCCATCCAGCTGGCGCCAGCTCTCGACCTCCGTCCAGTAGGCGGCTTTCGGAAATTCGTCGAACCATTCGCGCGCCTTTTCGCGCGCCTCTTGCCGCGAAAGCTGGAAGGTCTGCCGCACGAACATGCCGGGTCGTTCGCCGGCCTTTTCCTGCCGGTGGCGTTCGATCCTGCGTTTCAACCCGTCGAGCGGCGGGGGTGTGAATTTCGCCATGAAAGCCTCTGATCCGCACCTTTACGAGAAGTAAACGTAATGTGTCCGCCGGCGCTTTGCGAGTCTCAATTTCCATCGATAACAAGCAATGGAATGGCCCGCGAAAGCCATGCCTGCTAACTGAAGCTGGAAGAAATGCGAATCGCGCCAAGGGGATGGCGAGAGGGAAGACGACATGGAACGGCCGCAACTGCCCAAGGGGCTGCCCGAAGACATCGAAGACAAGAAGGCCACCGCCAAGGCCTGGTTCGAAAGCCTGCGCGACACGATATGCGCCTCCTTCGAAGCTTTGGAGGACGAGCTCACCGGCCCGCTTGCAGACCAGGAGCCCGGCCGCTTCAAGAAGAAGGACTGGCTGCGCGACGGCGGCGCGGGCGGCGGCGGCAGGATGTCGATGATGGACGGCCGGGTCTTCGAAAAGGTCGGCGTCCACACGTCCACCGTCCACGGCGAATTCTCTCCCGACTTCCGCAGCCAGATACCGGGCGCCGAGGAGGACCCGAGCTTCTGGGCATCCGGCATCTCGCTGATTGCTCATCCGGTCAATCCCAACGTGCCCGCCGTCCACATGAACACGCGCATGGTCGTGACGTCGAGCAACTGGTTCGGCGGCGGCGCCGACCTTACGCCCGTGCTTGACAGCCGCCGCAACCAGACCGATGCCGACAGCACCCTTTTCCATCGGGTCATGGAAATCACCTGCAAGCGCCACGAGACCGTAGCGGATTACGGTCGTTACAAAGCCTGGTGCGACGACTACTTCTTCCTGAAACACCGCAACGAGCCGCGCGGCATCGGCGGCATCTTCTTCGACTGGCTTCATTCGGAAGAAAACAAAGGCGGATGGGATGCGGATTTCGCCTTCGTTCAAGATGTCGGCCGTGCCTTCAATCTCGTCTATCCTAAGATCGTCAGATCCAATTTCAACAAACCCTGGACGGAGGAAGACCGCGACGAGCAGCTGATCCGCCGGGGGCGTTACGTCGAATTCAACCTGCTCTATGATCGCGGCACGATCTTCGGACTGAAGACCGGCGGGAATGTCGAATCCATCCTGTCTTCGCTGCCTCCGGTTGTAAGGTGGCCTTAGATTAGCAAATTCAGGAATATTAATATGGATACGCAAGAGGCCATAAGATCTCGCCATTAACAAATGCGGTATCGGAATCAGCGCTCTGGTGATAGTCTCCCTCCGGTTGCACTGGAGGAGAGTCGCCATGATTGCGTCGAACAGCGTGCCAAAGCCGGACGTGCCCACAACCAGGGACACGCTCCGCTCTCTCGATACCCCTGAAATGCTCGACCGGCTCGCGACGGAAATGCGTGCGCGAACGGCGGGTGAACTTCCGCATTCCTTCTATGTCGAGCAGGTAAAGCGGCAGCTCGCCGGCAAGCAGGTGCACACATCGGCTGCCAATGACGAGCCTGCCCGGATGCGAGTTGTGGAACAGCCATCCGTCTTCCACGCCTGGGCGCTTTCCGAATAGCACGCGGGAACGGGAACGGACGGTTCCGAGTTATCGGCCTGAGGCCGGCGGCAGGAGGAGATGCCTGCCGGCTTCCGGTTCAACGATGACAGGAGGAAATGCCATGCGACTGTTCGAATGCGGCACGCTCGTGCCCGGCTGCCAGTGGCATACCCGCGCCGAGGAAGATGCCGAAGTCGTCCGCCGCGCGGTCGAACACATGCGCACCGCCCACGGCGAGGAAATCATCCGCGAGAACATGGTCGAGAACATCAAGGCGCGCATTCGCGACGAAGGCAGCGCCGAAGCCGCGTGAGGGCGATGTTGTCGATATCCGCGGTCACGCTGGCAGACTGTTGAATGGCGGGAACCTTGCCGCTTCTCGACCAGGTCCGCATACCGTCTGCAATCAGGCGCCGGAGTCAGAGCGAATCGCGGATCATGGCATCGAGCCGGGCGGTCAGTGCCGCCCGGTCGGGGGAGAAGTTGCGTTCGACCCAGAAATCCTCCAGCGTCTTCACGATTTCCCCTACGCGCTTGCCCGCCGGAACGCCGGCCGCGACGATATCGGCGCCGCTCAGGGGAAATACGGGTTTGGCATAACCTTCGGCTCGTTTCAGGAGAACCGAAAGCCGTGCCGCCTTGCGCATCGAGGCGGGATCCGTTTCGACGCCGCTTCTGGCCGTCGCCAGCGCCAGCTTCAACCGCATCACCAATCCGTCCGCCCCATGCCGATAGAGCAACCTGTCGAAGCCGACATCCGTCACCTCGTCCGGCGGCACGGGCGCGGCGGCCCAGGCCGCCAGTCGCGCGGCTTCCGCATTCGACATCTTCAGCCGTTTCGCGAGCGCCGCCAGCCGCTCCGGATCCGGAGGAACGATCGCCGCAAGCCGCAGCATCGGATCCGGTTTCCAGCCGAGCGCCTGTTCGGCCGCCACGAGGCCGTGGATGCCGTCGATCCCCCATTTTTCGGTCTCCGGCAGAATTTCAGTAAGCACGCCCGCCTGCCGCATCCACAGCAGTGCCCGGGAGGGATCGTCCGCCGACAGAAGCTTTTTGGTTTCCGCCCAGATACGTTCGGCCGACAATGTCGAAAGCTTGTCTCTGGCGCGTGCCGAGGCACGCAGGCCCTCCGCGTCGGGGCGGCCGGACCCGTAATGGGCAAAGAAGCGGAAGAAGCGCAGGATGCGCAGGTAATCCTCGGCGATCCGCTCCGCCGCCTCGCCGATGAAACGAATGGTGCGCGTCTCAATGTCGGGCAGGCCGTCGACGAGGTCGATCACCTCGCCCGACTGGTCGGCATAAAGTGCATTGATCGTCAGGTCACGCCGTTCCGCATCCGCCTGCCAGTCCGTGCCGAAGGCCACCTTGGCACGCCGCCCATCGGTCTCGACGTCGCGGCGGAGCGTCGTCACCTCGAATGGGTGGCCATCGACCACCAGCGTCACCGTGCCGTGTTCGATGCCCGTCGGCACGGGCTTGATGCCGGCCTCCCTCGCCCGCTCCACCACCTTTTCCGGCAGAAGCGTGGTGGCCACGTCGATGTCGGCGACGGGAAGTCCCATCAGCGCATTGCGTACCGCGCCGCCCGCCACCCGCGCCTCGCCGCCGTCGGCATTGAGGAGCGTCAGGACGCGTTGCAGCGCGGCGTCGCGGAACCAGGCCTCGTTGGCGACCGAGGTCATGCATAAAGCCTTTCGTAAAGCGTGCGGAGAATGCCGGCGGTGATGCCCCAGATATTCCGCTCCTCATATGGCATCAGATAGAAATGCCGCTCCGTGCCATTGAATTCGCGGCTGCCGCGCTGATGGTTCGCCTCGTTCATCAGGAAGGAGAGCGGCACCTCGAAGACGTCGTCGACCTCCGTCGGATTGGGCTTCAGATCGAAACCGCGCGTCACCACCGACAGCACCGGCGTAATGCGGAAGCCCGTCGCCGCATAATAGGTCGGCAGGCGGGACAGCGGCTCGACGAAGGAACGGTCGAGCCCGATCTCCTCCTCCGCCTCGCGCAGCGCCGCCTGTTCCGGGGAGACGTCCTCCGGGTCGATCGCACCGCCCGGAAAGGCGATCTGGCCGGAATGCTTCCGTAGAGTCGACGTCCGCTGCGTGAGGATGATCGTTGCCTCGTCGCCGTCGTCGACGACCGGCACCAGCACGGCCGCATCCTTGAGCTTCAGCCCTGCGGCGAGATCGACCAGCGTCGGGTTGAGCAGGTGGTCGCCATGGTCGCGCCAGGCATGGTCGATCGGCCCGCCGTTCTGGTTCAGCGCCCGGCGGCGGAAGTCGCGCGCCGAATAAAGGGGAAAATCGCTCATCGGGACAGGGCTTCCAGTTCTGCTTCAGGCATGACCGGGAAGACCTCCTCCCCCGAACGCACGGAAAACATCGGTACACCGTCTACCATGATCGTCTCGCCGAGTTCCACGAGATCGTACATCACGGCGCGCGAGACGAGCGCCTCCAGCCGGCCGCGGACAAGAAGATAAGGTTTCAGCTCTCGGTTCTCGCCGGATATCTCAAAACGCAAAGGGTGTTCCGCACCTGCCTCGACCACGTCACCGACATTTGTCCTGAACGTGAGGACGGAAGCGCCCTCACGTTGCGTGCCCTGCATCTCGACAGCCAGGAACGGGGCGTCGGCGACCCTTATGCCCACTTTTTCCACAGGTGTTACGAGATAGGTGCGGCCGTCCCCGTCCTTGCGCAGTACCGTGGAAAACAGCCTGACGAGCGGCGCCCGGCCGATCGGGGTGCCCATGTAGAACCAGGTGCCGTCGGCGCGGATTTCCATGTCGATATCGCCGCAGAAGGGCGGATTCCACCTGTCGACCGGCGGCAGACCGCGCTTTCCCGCGCCGGTCTGCTCGGAAGCGCGCGCAATCAGGGCCGCAAGCCCTGCGGCATCGGAGGCCGTATTTATCGTCTGCGCTGCCATTTTTCAGTCCCGGTTCGACCGTAAGCAGTTACCGAAGCAATTGTTCCTCACGAGATAGTCATTCAGATCGTGCTTGTCAGCCATATTTCGGGGAATAAGTTTGATCGGACAGGGCATGCGCTGCGATGCAGCGATTCGCCGCCGGGATATGACAGCCCGAACATTGGAAGCCTGCCGGTTCTGGATGCCAACGGGATGATGGAGAGAGCGACATGGGCATGATGAATTCCACCGACACCGTCCTCGATGAGAAAGCCATCATCGCCTCCGCCGAAAAGGCGCTCGCCGATATCGCGGCCATCCGCACCGAAATCGCCAAGGTCATCTTCGGTCAGGAGACCGTGGTCGAGAACACGCTTCTCGCAGTGCTCTCCGGCGGTCATGCACTGCTGGTCGGCGTACCCGGCCTTGCCAAAACCAAACTGGTGACGACGCTCGGCGCGGTCCTCGGCCTCGGCTCGAACCGCATCCAGTTCACGCCCGACCTCATGCCGTCGGATATCCTCGGCTCCGAAGTGATGGACACGGACGACGCCGGCCGCCGCTCCTTCCGTTTCGTCAAAGGCCCCGTTTTCGCCCAGCTCCTGATGGCCGACGAGATCAATCGCGCCTCGCCGCGCACCCAGTCGGCGCTGCTGCAATCCATGCAGGAATACCATATCACCGTCGCCGGCCAGCGCTACGACCTGCCCGCCCCCTTCCACGTGCTGGCGACCCAGAACCCGCTGGAACAGGAAGGCACCTATCCGCTGCCGGAAGCCCAGCTCGACCGCTTCCTGCTGCAGGTCGACGTGCTTTATCCGGAACTCGCTGCCGAGCGGCAGATCCTGCTCGAGACCACCGGCCTTTCGGAAGCAAAGCCGCGCGGTGTGATCGACGCCGCCCGCCTTCAGGAAATCCAGGTGCTGATCCGCCAGATGCCGGTCAGCGACAAGGTAGTCGACGCGATCCTGTCGCTGGTCCGCTCCGCCCGCCCAGGCCATGGCAATGCGACGACCGACAAGAATGTCGCATGGGGTCCAGGTCCGCGCGCCGGCCAGTCGCTGATGCTGACGGCGCGTGCCCGCGCGCTTTACGAAGGCCGTCTCGCCCCGTCGCTGGACGATGTCTATGCGCTCGCCGAACCGGTTCTCGAACACCGCATGGCGCTCACTTTCGCAGCCCGTGCCGAAGGCATGTCGGTCCGCGACGTCATCGCCGGACTGGTGAAGCAAGCCCGCGGCTGACGTCGCGCGGCTTAGAAAGGACAATGCGTGGCATCCATCGGCCAGATCGTCGAGCAGACACCCAGTAGCGAAGTCCTCTCCCGCGCCCAGGCACGCGCAGCGCTCGTACCGGACTGCATGGTGGAGGCAAAACGCATCGCCAACACTGTCATCGCCGGTTGGCACGGACGCCGCAAGCGCGGCATGGGCGAGAATTTCTGGCAGTTCCGTCCCTATGCGGAGGGCGAGAGCCTGTCGCGGATCGACTGGCGCCGCTCCGCCCGCGACGACCACACCTATGTGCGCGACCGCGAATGGGAGGCCGCCCATACCGTCTGGCTGTGGGCCGACCTGTCGCCGTCGATGATGTTCAAGTCGACGTTCGGCATCGTTTCCAAGGAAAGCCGGGCGCTCGTGCTGATGCTGGCGCTCGCCGAAATTCTTGCGCGCTCCGGCGAACGCATCGGCTGCCCGGGCATCATGGAGCCGGTTTCGGCACGCAACGCCGCCGAGCGGCTTGCCGCCGCCATCATGCACGCGCCGCTGACTACCGGACTGCCGGACACCGCCATGATCCGCGGCCACAGCGATATCGTGCTGATCGGCGACTTCCTCGACGACGCCGACAAGGTGATGGAGCGCATCTCGCCGCTGGGCCGCCGCGGCCTGCGGGGTCACGTGGTCGAGATCGCCGACCCGGCCGAAGAGACCTTCCCCTATACGGGCCGTACCGAATTCACCGATCCGGAAACCGGCCAGAAACTGGTGTCGGGCCGCGCCGAGACGATTCGCGAGGACTACCAGCGCGCCTATCTCGCCCGCCGCGAGTCGCTTGGCGAGGCGTTGCGCCGGCTCGGCTGGACCTTCGTCTTCCACCGCACCGACCATCTTGCCTCCGAGGCACTCGCCGCCGTGCATGGTTACCTGTCGGGCATGCCGGCCAGAAAAACGGGAGGCGGGACATGAGCGCGCTCGCTTTCGCAAATCCGGCCATCCTTTTCGGGCTCATCGCGCTGCCGATCATCTGGTGGCTGTTGCGGCTGACGCCGCCGCGCCCGAAGATGGAGGTCTTCCCGCCGCTCAAGATCCTCGCGACCGTGCTGAAGCGCGAGGAAACCCCTTCGAAAAGCCCCTGGTGGCTGACGCTGTTGCGCATGCTGCTCGCCGCCGCGGTGATCCTGGCGATTGCCGATCCGGTGATGAATCCGCGCGCCAATTCGCTGAATTCCGGCGGCCCGCTGGTGCTCGTCGTCGACAACGGCTGGGCGACCGCCGCCGACTGGGAGCGCCGCGTCCGGACCGCCGGTCTTCTCATCGATGATGCCGAAAGCGCCGACGTACCCGTCTCGATCACCTTCACCGCCGATCCGAGCCACGAAGCCGTACCCGGCACCGCGCTTGCTGCCCGCGACAAGCTGACCGCCGCACGGCCGAAGCCGCTCGTCCCGGACCGGGCTCGCACCGCGGCAGCCGTGACCGAGGCGATGAACGGCAGCCGTCCCGGAACGCTCGCCATTCTCTCCGACGGCATCGCCGCCCCGGACGACGGTCAGGCCATGTCGGCGTTTGCCGCTCTCTCGCCGGCCGAGATGCGCCTCATCGAAGGTGACGGGGCAAGCGCCGTGGCGATCACCGACGCGGTGAACAATGCCGGTGCCATGACGGTGACGGCAAGCCGGCTTTCGACCGCCGCGCCGCAGCAGCTGAGCGTCAATGCCATGGATGGACAGGGCCGCGCGCTCGCCTCCGGCGCGCTGGAATTCCAGGCGGGTTCGGCGACCGCCACCGCCGAGATCACCTCGCCCTTCGAACTGCGCAACGATTTTGCCCGGCTGGGCATTGAAGGCCGCGCGACGGCGGGGGCTGCGCACCTTCTGGACGACGGTTTCAAGCGCCGCCGGATCGCATTGATCGCCGGCGAGAGCGGCAGCGACTTCCAGCCGCTCCTGCAGCCGCTCTATTATATCAGCCGCGCGCTCTCGCCCTATGCGGATATCATCCAGCCGAATACGGCAAATCTCTCCATCTCGATCCCGCAGATCCTCGAAAACAACCCGTCGGCCATCATCATGGCCGATGTCGGTCGACTGCCGGCCGAGACCTATGCACCGCTGCAGCAGTGGATTTCCCGCGGCGGTACGCTGATCCGTTTCGCCGGCCCGCGGCTTGCCGCGGCTCCCGCCGACGATCCGCTCGTGCCGGTCATCCTGCGCCAGGGCGAACGTGCGCTCGGCGGCGCCATGTCCTGGTCCGAGCCGCAGCCGCTTGCCGATTTCCCGGCTTTCGGCCCCTTTGCCGGCATGGGCCGCGCGGAAGACATCACCGTCATCCGCCAGGTGCTTGCCGAGCCGACGCCGGACCTTGCCGAACGCACCTGGGCAAGCCTTGCCGACGGCACGCCGCTCGTCACCGAAAAGGAAGTCGAGGCCGGCCGCATCGTGCTTTTCCATACGAGTGCCGAAGCAACCTGGTCCAACCTGCCGCTCTCCGGCAATTTCGTCGAAATGCTGCGCCGTCTCGTCCAGCTCGCCCGCGCCGGCGGTGCCTCGTCGTCCGGCTCGGGCACGCAAGCTGCCGCGGCGACGCTGGCGCCCTACCGCCTGCTGACGGCCGACGGTATCCTGACTACCGAAACCGGCGCCGCTCGGCCGATCTCGATCGCCGCCAATGAAACGCCGGCCTCAAGCTTCGAACATCCGCCCGGTCTCTACGGCACGGAGGACGGGTTTACCGCCGTCAACCTGCTGGCGCCGAAAACCGTTCTCGCGCCTTTCGATGCGGCAGCCGCCGGCCGGCCGGTGGCCCGCGAAGGCCTTGCGGGCGGCGAGGCCGTGTCGCTGCGCCCCGCCCTCTTTGCTGCAGCCTTCACCCTGCTGATCCTCGACAGTCTGGTGGTCCTGTTCATGAACGGCGCCTTCTCACGTGTGCCCCGCCCGCGCCGGGCGGCCGGCAGCGCCGCCGCCACGGTCGCAATCCTGGCCCTCGGCCTCCTTGCGACGATGCCCGACCATGGCCTCACGCAGGAGATGGCGCCGGGAGCCGGCGGCAAACCCGGCGACGAGCAGATTCTCGAAAGGCTCGACACGACCCACCTCGCCTATGTCGTCACCGGCGAGGGCGATGTCGACCGCATTTCCGAACAGGGTCTCGAAGGCCTCAGCCAGTTTCTGACGTATCGCACGACACTGGAACCCGGCGCGCCGGTCGGCCTCGATATCACCAAGGACGAGCTTTCCTTCTATTCGATCATCTACTGGCCGATCTCCGCGACGGCGCCGATGCCTTCGGCGGCCGCGATCTCCCGCATCGACGCCTACATGCGCAACGGCGGCACGGTTCTCTTCGATACCCGCGACCAGTATTCCGCCCTCGACGGCGGCGGCACCAGCCCGAACGGCCAACGTCTCCAGGCGATCCTCGCCAATATCGACATTCCGCCCCTGGAGCCGACGCCGGAAGACCACGTGCTGACGCGCTCCTTCTATCTGCTGACCAATTTTCCGGGCCGTTATACCGGCAGCCCACTCTGGGTGGAGGCCCGGCAGGATGCCAGGGCATCCGGCGCACAGCTCTCCTCCTCGGGAGATGGCGTGACGCCGCTGCTCATCACCGGCAACGACTTCGCCGGCGCCTGGGCGATCGACGGCCAGGGTTCGCCTATCCTGCCGACCGTGCCGCCGGACGAGATGCAGCGCGAATACGCCTACCGCGCCGGCGTCAACATCATGATGTACATGCTCACCGGCAATTACAAAGCCGATCAGGTGCATGTGCCGGCACTGCTTGAACGGCTTGGGCAGTGAGGGAGGCCGACCGTTGAAAATCTCCAGCCCCTCATCCGGCGATCGCCACCTTCTCAATGCATACGGGAAGGGATATGCGGCGCCGCTTCCGACAAACTTGAAGGGCTTGCAAGGCAGGTCCCCTCTCCGCGCGTCGGGGGAGAGGGTTAGGGTGAAGGGCAGCCTCCATACCATCGACCCGGCCCATGGAGGGAAAACCTCATGACCATCGAATTCGCCCCGTTCTTCTCCTGGCCGATCATTGCCGTGCTCGGCGTGTTCGCCCTCATCCTCGCCGGCCTCGCCTTCTGGCGCGGCGTGCGTGGGGCGACGCTCCGCACCCTGGCGCTCGCCGCCCTCCTGCTGGCGCTCGCCAATCCGACGCTGATGCAGGAAGACCGCGAGCAGCTTTCGACGATCGTGCCCGTCATCGTCGACCGGTCGCAGAGCCAGGATACGGCGCAGCGCAAACAGCAGACCGACGTGGCGCTCGCAAGCCTCAACGACCGTTTCTCCCGCTATCCACGAATCGAGACACGTGTCGTCGAAGTCGCCGACGACGGGGAGTCCGATACGCCCTCCACCAAACTGTTCACCGCGCTGCGTTCGGCGATCTCCGACGTGCCGTCGGCGCGCATCGGCGGTGCCGTCTTCCTGACCGACGGTCAGATCCACGATCTTCCGAACATCAACCAGAACCTAGGCTTCAACGCCCCGGTTCACGGCCTGATCACCGGCCAGCCGAACGAGTTCGACCGCCGTATCGAAGTGGTGCGCGCACCCCGCTTCGGCATCGTCGGCGAGGAGCAGGAACTGACCTTGCGCGTCTTCGACGACGGTCGCCAAGGGGGGACAGCGGGCAGCGGCAACGCGCAGGTGACGGTGCGCATGAACGGCCAGCAGATTTCCACGCTGCAGGTGCGCCCCGGCGTCGAGACGCCCTTCTCCTTCACCGTGCCGCGCGGCGGCAACAATGTCATGGAATTTTCCGTCGCAGAGCTTCCCGGCGAAGTGACGACCGCCAACAACCGCGCCGTCCATGTGATCGACGGCATCCGCCAGAACCTGCGTGTCCTGCTCGTCTCCGGCGAGCCGCATGCCGGCGAGCGCGCCTGGCGCAACCTGTTGAAGTCGGATGCCTCCGTCGATCTGGTGCACTTCACCATTCTGCGTCCGCCGGAAAAGCAGGACGGCACACCGATCAACGAACTGTCGCTGATCGCCTTCCCGACCCGCGAACTCTTCGTCGAAAAGATCAAGGATTTCGACCTGATCATCTTCGACCGCTACAAGCATCGCGGCGTGCTGCCGATCCTCTATTACGATTACATCGCCCAGTACGTGAACAATGGCGGCGCGCTGCTGATCGCTGCCGGCCCCGAACATGCGGGCGAGGACTCGATCGCCTCGACGCCGCTCGAACAGGTCCTGCCCGCCGCCCCGACCGGTCAGGTGCATAATGCTGCCTTTTTCCCGCATCTTTCCGAGGCGGGCCAGAAGCATCCGGTGACCCGCGGCCTTGACGGCTCGAACGCGACGCCGCCGGCCTGGGGCCGTTGGTTCCGCACCATCGACGTCGATACGCCGCAGGGGCAGACGGTGATGGAAGGCGACGGCAACCGTCCCCTCCTCGTGCTGAACCGCCAGGGTCAGGGCCGTGTCGCCATGCTGCTCTCCGATCAAGGCTGGCTCTGGGCCCGCGGTTACGAAGGCGGCGGACCGCATGTCTCGCTCTATCGCCGCATCGCCCACTGGCTGATGAAGGAACCGGAACTTGAGGAAGAGGCGCTGACCGCCCGCGCCGTCGGCCGCACACTCGAGGCGACCCGCCAGACGATCGGCGACGATCCCGGCCCGGCGACGATCAGATATCCGTCCGGCCGCACCGAAACCGTGCCGATGACGGCGGCCGGACCCGGCCAGTACCGGCTGGAGCGCCGCATGGAGGAGACGGGCCTCTTCGAGGTGTCGAGCGGCCAGTTCTCCACTCTCGTGCATGTCGGCGCGGTCGATGCGCCGGAATTCAAGGCGATGATCTCCACGCTGAACACGCTGAAGCCCTTTGCCGACAAGACCCGTGGCCTCGTCACCCGCGTCGCCTCGGGCGACGGCATATCGTTGCCGGATATCCTGCCGGTGCGCGGCGAAGTGCGCGTCAACGATCCGGACCGGATGGTGATCCGCCTGACCGACGAATCGGTGCTGCGCGGCATCAACACGCTGCCGCTGTTCGCCGGCTTTGCCGGCCTCTCCGCCCTGCTCTTCGCGGTCGCGGCCATGTGGTGGCGCGAGGGTCGCTGACGGGATGTCCGAGCTCGAAGTGACGGCCTCCCCGGAGGCCCATGAACTGGCCGCAATCGGCGACGGCCTTTCTGCCTTCAACGATGCCGATGTCGGCCCGTCGGAGCGCAGGCCGCTAGCTGTCCTGATTCGCGATATTGACGGAAAGGTGATCGGCGGCCTGAACGGTTATACCGCCTGGGGCTGGCTGTTCACCCAATGGCTGTTCGTTCCGGATGCGCTGCGAGGCACCGGCATTGCTGGCAGGCTGCTCACCGAAGCCGAGGCTGAAGCCCGCGCCCGTGGCTGCCACGGCGCCTGGATCGATACGTTCAGCCCGGTTGCCCGCAAGGCCTACATGCGTCAGGGCTATGAGATTTTCGGAGAATTGCCGGAATTCCCCAGGGGCCGCACCCGCACCTTCCTCAGGAAAGCTCTCTGAGCTATCCCTTACCGCCGACCAGAAGGCGACTCTGCGGGCCTTGAAGCATGGATATCGAACTGAAGCTCATCGAAGACATAGGCCCCGACGAGGAGAATATCATCCTCGAACGCCTCAGGGCCTATAACCTCGCAACCTTCGGGAAGAGCGATCGTCGCGCGCTCGCCGTACCTATCCATGACGAGGCCGGCAACCTCATCGGCGGCCTGACAGGGTATACCGGCCGCGGCTGGCTTTATACATCCATGCTTTATGTACCGGAAGAATTGCGCGGCCGCGGCCTTGCCGGCCGCATGCTGGAGATGGCGGAGGCGGAAGCCCGTGCCCGCGGCTGCATCGGCGCCTATATCGACACGATGAACCCGGCCGCCCTCAAGCTTTATCTCAGGCAAGGTTATACCGAAATCGGCACCCTGGAGGGTCTTGCAGGCGGCCATTCGGTGACCTGGCTCAAAAAGCGGTTTTGACGACAAGTGCACCCCCAAACGCCGGCGGGATTTGGATGGTGACATGCACGGATGAATTTCGTCAGGCGAGCGACACCTCACGGGTTTCCGCGTTGATCAGCAGGGCCGCCAATGCCGCGACCACCAGCAGGCCGGCGAATATGCCGATCGTCAGCCCCAACCCCTGTGCCACCACATACCCCACCAGCGACGGCGCGATGAGGCCGCCGAGCCGGGCCATGGCGCCGGCCGCACCCATGCCGGTCGCCCGCGACGTCGTCGGGTAGAGTTCCGGCGTATAGGCGTAGAGCGCCCCCCAGGTGCCGAGCAGCGCGAAGCTCATGAGAAGCAGGGCCGCACCGATCAGTGTTGCGCTCGGCGCCAGCACGAAGAGCATGCAGCCCAAGGCCGACAGCAGGCAGAAGCCGATCAGCGTCGGCTTGCGGCCCCATTTTTCGACACCGAAGGCCGCCAGCGCATAACCCGGAAGCTGCGCCAGCGCCACCAGCACGAGGAACCCGTAACCGCGCACGAAACCGAACCCGTCGCCGGCAAGCTTCGCCGGCATCCAGGTGAAGACACCGTAATAGGAAACGGAAACCAGGAACCAGATCGCCAGGATCATCAGGCTGCGCCGGCGGAGCTCGCCTGAAAAGATGCCCGTCGCCTTGGGCGGCGGCGGAGATATGAGACTGGCGCCGGCTCCGAGCTGCGGATGGCCGTTGACGGTCAGCATCCGGTCGACGATCGCCCGCGCCTCTTCATTGCGGCCGGTGCGCATCAGGTAGAGCGGTGATTCCGGCACCAGGAAACGCAGGCCGATGCCCGCCAGGGCCGGCAGCGCCGTCACCGCGAAAATGTAACGCCAGGCATCCGCCACGCCCGCAAGGCTGGCGGCCCAGGCGGCGAGCGCGACGATCAGCGTGCCGACCGCCCAGAAACCTTCGAGCATGACCAGCCAGCGGCCCCGGTTTCTGGCCGGCAGGAACTCCGCCATCATCGCATAATCGACAGGCAGCGTGCCGCCGACCGCCGCCCCTGTAAGGAAACGCAGCAGGAGCAGGATGGTGAAGTCCGGCGCGAAGACGGACAGCGCCCCGAACAGCGCATCGCAGGCAACGGTGACGATCAGCACCCTGCGCCGGCCGATCCGGTCGGCGAGCTTGCCGAAACCGATCGCGCCGAGAAGCATGCCGAGAAAGAAGGCCGTGCCGGTCTGCAGCGCCTGCGGCACGGTCAGCCCGAACGTCGCAGCGATCGATGCAGCGGTGAACCCGACCGCCAGAACCTGCATCGCATCCGCAGCCCAGACCAGGCCGAAAATGCCCATCAGCCGCCGTTGGTAGGTCCCTGCCCCGGCGCGATCCAGCGCCTCGTCCATGGTGATTGCCGTCATGCACCGTCCCCCGATTTGCGTGAATCCGACCGGGCCTTTCGCCGGTCTCGCATCGGGTCTTAACGGAATTGCCCTATTCGCGCCAGCCGATGACGCCCTTGAGCCGCGCGTGGACGTCGGCTGCGATCGGCACCACAAGGACCCGGCCCGGATCGACGGGACCGGGAAACTGCAGGGCGCCGTAGGCAACCTTTTCGAAGCCGAGCGGCATGTAATAGGGCGGATCGCCGACCAGGATCACTGCTTCGGACCCCTTGCGTTTCGCCGCCTCGACCGCGATCCGCACCAGTTCCCGGCCGATACCCCGGTTCTTGTGGGACGGCCGGACCGCGAGCGGGCCGAGCAGATGGCCTTTCACGCCGCCGGCAAGAACCGGCGTCATCCGGACCGAGGCAATCGTTTCGCCGTCATCGGTGCAGACGAAGGAGAGTGACCGGTCATGCGCTCCCTGTTCCCGGATGCGGGCGGCGGCGCGCGTATGCCGGCCGGGGCCGAAGGCCTCCGCGTTGATCAGTTCGATGACGTCATCATGCGATGCGTCCTCGGTGAGGTAGACAAGGTTGTGCTTGAGAAGAAGCTGCGAAGACATGGACATACTGAAGCCGTGGAAATAAGGAGCGGACAGGACAAGCGATCTCGTTGACGCCTTATCCGGCGTCTTCTTCGAAGATCAGCGTCGTCGCAGTGCCCGTGCTTCAGTCATGGAATGAGAATGCCCCGAAAAATGTGACAAGCGAGGTAGCAGGAAAATTTCATGACGTCCAATGCAAAAACGCAGCGTTCATAAAATCGTGGCTCGCATTCCTGTTTGCCTGCCGTATCTATGCCGCAGGGAAACACCAAGGAGACCGCCATGGGCATGCTCGTCGATGGAAAATGGCAAGACGTCTGGTACGACACGAAGTCGAACAAGGGGCATTTCAGGCGCGCCGAATCGCAGTTCCGCAACTGGTTGACGGCAGACGGTTCCGCCGGTCCTTCCGGCAAAGGCGGCTTCAAGGCCGAGGCCGGGCGCTATCACCTCTACGTCTCCTATGCATGTCCCTGGGCGCACCGGACGCTGATCTTCCGCAAGCTGAAACAGCTCGAAGACCTGATCTCGGTTTCGGTCGTCGATTACCTGATGCTGGAAAACGGCTGGGAATTCAAACAGCGCAACGGCGCCCCCGGCGACCACCTCTTCGGCTCCAACTATCTCTACCAGGTCTACCTGAAGGCCGATCCGGGCTATACCGGCCGCGTCACCGTGCCGGTCCTCTGGGACAGGCAGCAGAACACCATCGTCTCGAACGAGAGTTCGGAAATCATCCGCATGATGAACGACGTCTTCGACGGCCTGACCGGTTCGGCGGCGGATTTCTATCCGCAAGCCCTGCGTGGCGAGATCGATGAGTTGAACACCGTGATCTACGACACGGTGAACAACGGGGTCTACAAGGCCGGATTCGCCACCACGCAGGAAGCCTATGAAGGAGCGGTAACCCGCCTTTTCGAAACGCTGGACATGCTGGAAAAACGGCTCTCCGGCACTCGTTATCTCTTCGGCGATCGCACGACGGAAGCCGACTGGCGGCTTTTCACCACGCTGCTGCGCTTCGATCCAGTCTATGTCGGCCACTTCAAGTGCAACATCCGCCGCATTGCCGACTATCCCAACCTCTCCGGCTACCTGCGCGATCTTTACCAGCAGCCGGGCATTGCGGAGACCTGCAACCTCTTCCATATCAAGCACCACTATTATGAAAGCCACAGGACCATCAACCCGACCGGAATCGTCCCCGTCGGGCCGATGGTCGATCTCGACGCGCCGCACGGCCGGGAGGCGCTCCGGAAAGCGGCCTGACGCCCGATCTTGCCTGTTATTCCCGGTTGCCGGCTCAGAAACTGTGATAAAGCCTGCGACTGACATCCGGTGAGCACGGGGAAAGGCACGTTGCGATGATTGGAATTGAGCAGCTGCGACTGTTTCTCTTCCTGTCATTTGGTATTTTGGTGGGAATAGTTTCGGTGGCGATTGCAAGCCTGATGGCGCTCCCTTTCACGCCTTATTCCATCGCATCCCATATGAATGGGGGGCTGCCGATCACCATCGGCGAAAGACTATACATGCTCGCCACAACACCGGCGATCTCGGTCCTGATCCATATGGCCATCGGAAAATTCTATTTTTCGGCAAAGGGTGAAGGCCCCTATGGCCCACCTCGACCTAAATCGCGTCGACGGAAATATCATGAGCCGAAACGGATCGTTCCATGGATACCGACGACGAGCCTGATTAGCATGTTTCTCGTATTCTGCTGGGTTCTTTTGTCCGGCTTGCCCATGGGATAGTTCCCGACCGGATAAACAGAACCACGGCAAGCGGGCGCCGCCCCTCACCAGTAATCCGCCTTCTCCACTTCGCCGCTCAGTTCCTTCAACCGCCGCAATGTCGCCGAGGTGGCCTTGTCCGGCAAGGCGTCCAGCGAGAAGAACCCGCTTTCGGCAATCTCCATGTCCGGATCGCGAGGCGCGGTCTGCTCTACCGTCACCCGATAGAACAGCACATGATCGCGTTTGCTGGCATTGCGATTGTAGTAGACGTTAAAGAGCTCCGGCTCGCCGCGGATCTCCAGATTGCCCTCCTCCCGCAATTCCTTCCGGAGCGCGTCGAGCGCCGTCTCGTGCCGCTCCATGCCGCCACCCGGCATATACCAGCCGGGCACATAGGTGTGGCGGACGAGGAAGACCCGACCCTGTGCGTCGAAACAGGCGGCGCGCACGCCGAGCGTCATGCCGCGCGTCATGATGAAGAGCCGGTGGATGAGCCAGACCATCATTCGGGCGCGAAATCCGCGAATTTCCGGGATACCTTCCCCGCTCATTCATAACTCCTTGAACGCCAAGAAAATCGATAACGATTTACCGGCTCATGCGTTATGTCTGCGCCATGTTCAAATTCGCGCATATTTCCGACATCCATCTGGGGCCGCTTCCGAAACTCACCATGCGCGAGCTTTTCTCGAAGCGGATTACCGGCTTTGTGAACTGGCACCGAAACCGGCGCAAGCACCTTTTCGTCAACACGCTCGACCTACTTTTGAGCGATTTGAAGACTAAGGCACCGGATCATCTGGTCGTCACCGGCGACCTTGTCAATCTTGCGACCGGCATCGAGATCCGGCTGGCCAGCGAATGGCTGGAAACGATCGGCGATCCTGTCGAGACCACCATCGTGCCCGGCAATCACGATGCCTACGTGCCGGGTGCCCACGACAAGTCGGTGGAAGCCTGGTATCCGTTCATCAAAAGCGACGACGATCCCCACCAATGGCCGGAGGACGACCATATCTTCCCAACCTATCGCCGCCGCGGCCCGCTCGCCATCATCGGCTGCTCGACCTCCAACGCAACCCCGCCCTTTTCGGCCTCCGGTTATTTCAGCCCGCGGCAGGCGCGCGAGATGGTGAACCTGCTGAAAAGGGCCGGCGACGAAGGTCTTTTCCGCGTCGTGCTGATCCACCATCCGCCGATCAGGGGCGCGACGTCGTCGCACAAGCGGATGCTCGGCATCCGCCGTTTCGCCGCGGCGATCTCCACCGGCGGCGCCGAACTCGTGCTGCACGGGCACACCCATCTGAACACCATCTACTGGCTGCGCAGCCCACATGGCCAGGTGCCGGTACTTGGCATCGCATCTGCGAGCCAGGGCCCGGGCGGCCACAAGCCGCGCGCCGCCTACAACCTCTTCACGCTCTCGGGCGAGCCCGGCGCTTGGAACCTGCTTTGCGAGCGCCATAGCCTGACGGAAACGGGCGACGGCGTGACGCTCGACAACAGCAGGCTTCTTTACGGAGAATTTCCCGCCACAGTATCGATTCCCGAAGCCGCCAGAATGTTGTAGAATGGAAGAGGTGATTGTTGCGATGCTGCCGCAATCCGGTCATAGCTACCGACCCGCTTCCGCTGTCATCACGAATAAAACTGTCTTCCGTTCATGAAACAACCGACCCCATCAACCGATATCCGGCGCGATCTTGTCGCCCTTCTGCCGCGCCTGCGCCGTTTCGCACTGACGCTGACCGGCAGCGTGCCGGAGGCGGATGAACTGACGCGGGACGTGGCCGGCAAGGCGATCCAGAAAAGCCATCACTGGAAAGGTGAAGGCCGGCTGGAAAACTGGCTCTTCAGCATGATGCGGAGCACCTACGCCGACGAAATGAAAAAGCGTCGGCGCATGGAGCCGGGCGGCGCGGATATTTCCGCCGCTGAGGCGGGCAGAGCACGAGGCGCCGTGCTTGCTTTGCCCGATGGGCTTGCGAGCGCCTTCCTGCTTGTCGATGTCGAGGGCTTCACCTATCCGGAAGCCGCCGCCATTCTCGGCATCAATGTCGATCTTCTCGGCAGCCGGCTCTGTGCGGCCCGCCTGACCTTTGCCGCGACCGGCAGCGCAACCAGCGAGCGGAGAGCCTGATCGTGAACGCTTTGCAGCCGTCGCCGCTCGAACTGCGCCTTTCCGCCTTCGTCGATGGCCGGGCCGACGAACATGAGAGGCATGATCTCGATGAACTTCTCGTCAACGATCCCCAGGCGAGAGCTTTGCACGACGGCCTGAAGCGCGGCGCCGACATTGGCCGGCGCGCCTTCGACGATATCCTCAAGGAACCCGTGCCGCTGGATCTGGTTCGTGACATCAAGAACGCGCCCCTGCCCCGCAAAGCCATCCGCCTGCCACAGCCGCCGCGCCCGACATTCTCATTCAAGCCGTCCGGCCCGCAGGCGCTCGGCTGCGGTCTTCTACTGCTCGTCCTGGGCGGCGGCCTCGGTTACATGCTCGGCGGCAATCCTGCGATGCCGCAGCTCGCCTCCCTCTCCACGCCCACCGCCAACGGCCGCGATTGGCTGGACGACATCGTCGCCCACTATCGGCTTTACGCGCGCCAGACGAACCATCTGGCCGAGATTCCCGCGAACCGCCCGGCCGACATTCTCGAATGGCTGACGACAAATACTGGGGTCAATTTTCGCATCCCCGAACTGGAGCAAAGCGGGCTGACCTTCCAGGGCGCCCGGCTGTTTGCCGCCGGCGGCGTGCCGGTCGGCCAGCTTCTCTACCGGCGCACCGACGGCGATGGAGACGGCGACGTGATCGTCATCGCCTTCACCAAGACACGGCCGGAAGGCAACCGCTCGATCGAGGAAATCCGCAACGACACCGGCCTTGTTTCCTGGGTGACGCCGCTCGCCACCTACATGGTCATAGGTCCGTCTTCGGCGGCGGACCTCGATGACATCGCGGCCAAGGCGGCAGGGTTGATTTAAGCTTCTGCGAAAAGACGCCCATCGATCTGGCTGATAAACTAAGCATCTTCGCCAGTACGATGCTGTGTCGCTTGCGACTAATTGCTGCCGTCTTAATAATAAGCGACAGCGCCGCATTTGATTATTGGTCGCATTTTCTTGGAAAGATCTCTTGCATCTGCGCAAAGAGCCATCCTAAGTTGCAGTTGACGAAGAAAGACACGTCGACCTCAAGCAGGAGGGAATATGGCGGATTTTCCTAAAAATACGAAAGATTTAAGCGCGAAAAAAGCTCTGAAATTTATACTATGGATTATTTTGGCAGCATTCGCGGTCGTTGCTGCACAGTCACTTCAAGCAGAAAGCATACCCGCCGCAATAAAGCAGCTGACAATTATGCTGTCGACTGCCGGAGCGGCTTTGATGTTTGGAGCCTTGGTCGGTTTCTTATTCGGAATTCCACGTCGACTGCAAAGGGAGGGAGTTACCGCAGTTGCCCAAGACGGACAGCGTCCCATCTATGAAGGTAATACCAATCTGGAGCAGATATCCGATTGGCTAACTAAACTCATCGTTGGCGTGACCTTAGTCGAATTCACAAGCATTGCCGAGGAACTAGGGTCGTTTGGAAAATACGTTAACAATGCCACCGCTCGAGGCGGCGATGACGCATTTGCCGTCGGCATCATAATTTTCTTTTTCATAGCAGGGTTTCTGTTTGGCTACCTTTGGACGAGGCTATATTTGGGTCGGGCCCTCAGCGATGCCGAAGTATTTGAAAAACTGGAGCAAAAAGCTCAAGAAGCGACGGTTAAAGCCGAGGAAGCTACGGTTAAAGCACAAGAAGCTGCTGTCGAAATTGACAGCATAAAACAACAAATTCAATCGGACACAAACGCAATCGCATTTTCCATTCGACAGCTTAATCGCGCCACTCCGCCAACATCGACGACGACAGAGGCAGAAGCTCTCTTCAAGGGTGCTTCAGGCGACACTTTGCGGCAAATTTTCTATATGGCCGAAGAAAATCGATCCAATAACTGGTTTCGAGACAAGCCTCAAATGGAGCGCTCGATGGTCATATTTGAGTCATTAATGAATACAGATACTGCCAAGAGGTTCTACAGACACACAGCATCACTCGGTTATTGCTACAAAGATAAGCTCCCGCCGGATAACAAACGGGCGATTGAACTTCTTGACGAAGCTATTCGTATTCGCGGCGATGCGGCGAAACAAGGCTGGCATAGCTACGAGGCAAATCGTGGACTGGCTCGCATTGCGCTTGAAGCCTGCGACAAACCCGATCTAAAAAGTAGCAGTGAGAATAGAGAAGCCATAATCGAAGATATAGAAACTGGTCTCGCCGATGATTGGACCCGAAAATGGCTTTTGGCCGACCTTAATTTAAGATCATGGGCAGCAGCAAACGACTACTCGCTCCCTCTCGAGTAACGGCAAAGGCACATTATCATAGGCCTATTTACAGGTGCCACACAACCCAGCCAGTCGCGGAGACCCCGCGACTGCATTCCGCGAAAACTCTGAACGGGCTGATCAGCCTCTCGCCTCAATCACCCGGTTCGCCGCCGAAATAATCGCTTCCAGGGACGCAGCGACGATGTTCTGGTTGATGCCGGCGCCGAAGAGTTTTCCACCCGGATGCTCCATCTCCACATAGGCGATGGCGGAGGCGTTCGAGCCGTGCTGCAGCGAATGTTCGGAATAGTCGTTCACCGACAGCTCGATGCCGAGATAGGTCGAGAGCGCGTTGATGAAACCGTCGATCGGGCCCGTGCCCTTGCCTTCGATCCGCTTCACCTCGCCCCGGTCGGTAATCTCGGCGGCCACGACGCGCACGCCTTTGTGGTCGACGCCGGCCGGATAGGTGTGGTGGTCGACGAATTTCAGGCGAGCGCCGGGTTGTTCGACATAACGCTCCATGAAGCGTTCGTGGATGCGCCTCGAGGGAAGCTCCTTACCCTCTTCGTCGGTGATCCGCTGGATGTCCTCGCGGAACTCGACCTGCAGGTTGCGCGGCAGGTTCAGGCCGTAATCCTCCTGCAGGATATAGGCGATGCCGCCTTTGCCGGACTGCGAGTTGATACGGATGATCGCCTCGTAGGAGCGGCCGACGTCGCGTGGGTCGATCGGCAGGTAAGGCACTTCCCAATGCGGATCATTGGCCTGCCTGATCGCTTTCATGCCCTTGTTGATCGCATCCTGGTGCGAGCCGGAAAAGGCCGTGTAGACCAGTTCGCCGACATAGGGATGGCGTTCGGGAATGACCATCTCGTTGGAATATTCGTAGACGGCCTTGATCCGCTCGATATCGGAGCAGTCGAGTTCCGGATCGATCCCTTGCGTGTACATGTTGAGCGCCAGCGTCACGACGTCCACATTGCCGGTGCGCTCGCCGTTGCCGAACAGCGTGCCTTCGACGCGGTCGGCGCCCGCCATCAGACCGAGCTCGGTGGCCGCGATGCCGGTGCCGCGGTCGTTGTGCGGATGCAGCGAGATGATGACGTTCTCGCGGTTGTCGATCTGCCGGCACATCCATTCGATCTGGTCGGCATAGATGTTCGGCGTTGCCATTTCGACCGTGGACGGCAAGTTGATGATCAGCTTGTTGTCGGCCGTCGGCTTCACTTCGGCGATGACGGCATTGCAGATTTCCAATGCCACTTCGAGTTCCGTGCCGGTAAAGCTTTCAGGCGAATACTGGAAGCGGTAGCCGCCATTTGCCCCATTGGCGGCCTTCGCCGCCATGTCGGTGATCATCTTGGCGGCATCGACGGCGATCTGCTTGATGCCGGCGACGTCCTTGGCGAAGACCACGCGGCGCTGCAGTTCGGAGGTCGAGTTGTAGAAATGGATGATCGGCTTCACCGCACCTTCGAGCGATTCGAACGTGCGGGTGATCAGCTCCGGCCGGCACTGAACCAGAACCTGCAGGGAAACGTCCTCAGGCACGCCTCCCTCTTCCACGCACCAGCGGGCGAAGTCGAAATCTGTCTGCGAGGCGGACGGGAAACCGATCTCGATTTCCTTGAAGCCCATGTCGAGCAGGAGCTTGAACATGCGGGCCTTGCGGTCGTGGCCCATCGGGTTGACCAGCGACTGGTTGCCGTCGCGCAGATCCACGGAGCACCAGATCGGTGCCTTGGTGATGGTCTTCGACGGCCAGGTACGGTCGGGAATGCTGATCGTCGGGTAAGCGCGGTATTTCATCGCGGCTTCCGGCATGCCTGCCTTCTGGCCGGTCTTGACCGGCTGTTTGTCGGAGGAATTGGTCGTGGCGTCCATGGCTTCAGGTCTCTTCTCGCTAAACGCATCGCTCCGGCGCCATCGGGCTCATAGCCGTCGCAGATGCGGACCTTACAGGTCTCAAGTGGCTCAGGTATTGAATGTTCGTGAGAGGAGCTCTTATGCCGGGCGGGCTTTCGGCCGCCGGGCGCTCCTCAACGGACCCGGCAACCGCGCGTAAGGTCGAGGCTAAGAAGCGAGGAAAGCGCAAGAACCGGCGTCCCGGCCGCGAAGCGACGGGTAGACGAACGGTCGGACATGATTGCGCCTGTCATGGTCATGGGCAGGATGTATAACTGCGGCTGAAAATCGAGGCAAGTCCCCGTTTACTTTTTTGGCGACCGCATGAAGCGCTGCAGTCCCATCATCACGCCGCCCGCCACAAGCCCCCAGAAGGCGCCGGAAATGCCGGCGAACGAGGTGCCGGAAGCGGTGACGAGGAAGGTGATCGCCGCTGCCTCCCGCGTTTCCGGCTCGCGATAGGCGGCGAAGGCCGCGCTCGAAAACGCCGCGATCAGGCCGAGACCCGCCACCGCCTGGAGGAGAACCGGCGGCGCCAGCGAGACGAAGGCGATGATGCCGCCGGCGACGAGCCCGAGCACGATATACCCGGAGCCGCCGACGATCGCCGCCCAGTAGCGTTTTGCCGGATCGGGATGGGCGTCGTCGCTGGCGCACATCGCCGCGGTGATCGCCGCCATGTTGACCGGCACGCCCCCCACGAGGCCGCCGAGGATGGAGAAGAGGCCGGTGCCGGCAAAAAGCACTCCCGGCGGCGGCTCGTAGTGATGCACCTTGAGGATGGCGATGCCCGGAATGTTCTGGGAGGCCATGGTGACGATGAAAAGCGGAATCGCCACCGAGATCGCGCCGTGCAGCGTGAAGACCGGTGTTATGAAGGTCAGGTCCGGCTGGATCGCCGCGCCGATCTGCGCCATGATGTCCGGCGGCAGGTCGACGCCGAAGATCAGCACCAGGATCAGCGCGCCGAGCGAGGCAGGCACCGCCCAGAGCCGCCAACGGGAAACGACGACCATCCAGGTGATGACGATCGGCAGGCCGAACGCGGCATTGAAGGCGACCGCCTTCACCGGCGCGAGGCAGAGGCTGAGCAGAATGCCGGCGAGCATGGCATTGGCGAGCGGCGCCGGGATCATCCGGATCGCCCGTCCGAGTGGCCGGAACAGGCCGGACAGGATGATCAGCACGCCGCAGACGACGAAGGCGCCGACGGTCGCCGGAAAACCGCCCTCTATTGCACTGATGCCGGACAGCAGCGCCGCACCGGGCGTCGACCAGGCGATGCTGATCGGCATGCGGTACCGGGCGGAAAAGACCATCGCCAGCAAGCCCATCGAGACCGACTGCGCCAAAAGTGCCGAGGCGATCTCCGGTGCCGTCGCGCCCATGGCCTGCAGTCCCTGCATGATCACCGCAAACGAACTGATGAAGCCGACGAAGGCCGTGAGCAGGCCCATCATCAGGGCAGAGACGGAAAAATCCTTGAGCATTGTGGCGAGGTCCGTGAATGCGAAAGTCCGCTATCGAGCATAAGCCCGGCAAGGAAGGCAAGGCACGCCGCCGGCAAACGGGTACGGTCTCAGGCGAAATTCCGGGCGCCGGCGACGGTTCGCTGGGCGTGATGCCGCCTCCCGATGCCGGCGGACAACCGTCTGTTAGAATATTCGCATTCGTTGATAATTTCGAAGGAAGTTGCAGTTAGCCTTGGCCGGCTTGTGACACCCGCCCGCCTGCTTCGCCATGGCAGACGCCGTGCCAGGAAAACCGCCCAGGGAAAAGCCATGACGGCATCGCCAGAGCGCCTCGCAGAAAACGACGTCGGAAGAGAAACCATCTTTTCCGGCGAGCAGCTTTTTTTCATTCTTTCCACCCTGCCCGACCCGTGCTTCATCCTGACCCGAAGCGGCCGTTACGCGGCGATCTTCGGCGGCAAGGACACGCGCTACTATCACGACGGCAGCGGCCTCGTCGGCCGCAACGTCTATGAGGTGCTGCAGTTCGAGAAGGCGCACCGCTTCGTGCGGGAGATCGAGAAGGCGCTCGCCTCTCGGGCTCTCCACGTCGTCGAATACAGTCTTTCCGGCAGCGATATCAAAGGCCTCGAAAGTGCCGGCCCGGACCACCCCATCTGGTTCGAGGGCCGCGTCCAGGCGCTCGGCTTCCAGGTCGAAGGCGAAGACGCGGTCATTTGGGTGGCGAGCAACATCACCGAAAAAAACGCTGTCGAGAACCAGCTTCGCCATCAGAGCGAGACCGACGCGCTGACCGGCTTCTTCAACCGGCGCAAGCTGATGGACGTGCTCGGCCTGAAATTCGAACTCTTTCGCGACGAGCATATTCCGACATCGGTGCTGATGTTCGATGTAGACAACTTCAAGACCGTCAACGACGAACTCGGCCACGCGGTGGGCGACGCCGTTCTCCAGGCGATCGCCGGCATCTGTCGCCAGCAATTGCGTAAGACCGATTTCCTCGCCCGGCTCGGTGGCGACGAGTTCGTGGTCGTGATGCCCGCCACCCGGCGGGAGCACGGCATCGTCATCGCTAACCGGTTGCGCCAGCGGATACCTTCGGATCTTAGGGAAACCCTCGGATATCATGTCACCATCAGCGGCGGCCTGGGCGAATTCCAGGAAGCCGACACGTCCTTCGAGGACGTCCTGAAGCGCGCCGATGAAGGGCTCTACCGCTCCAAGCGCGCTGGCAGGGACCAGATGAGCATCGCATAGACGTGCTTGCGATCGGTCGCGAACGGCATGCGCCGTTCGTGTCGTCAGATTAAATTAGACAATATTAAAGTTTGTCGGCGATGGTGGGTGAGATAGCGGAAGCCCTGATGATCTCGCCTGCCTTTGTCTTGAAATCAAAATTGTCCCGTCCGCAGTTGCTGGGTCTCGGTTATTTCCTGCCTGCGATCCTGGCGGTCACCGCCGTGCTCATAGGCGTGGTGCGCGCGGATCTGGAGCAGCGCAACCAGTTCCGGATCGCCCAGCAGGTCAAGGCGGCAGAACAACTGGCCAGGGTGGCGTCCAATCTCGAAACCAACATCCACGGCAACGTCAACCTGATCTACGGGCTTGTCGCGGCGCTCGCTGCAAACCCCAACATGACACAGCCGCAGTTTTCGGCACTGTCGGAGCGGATTCTCGGCGTTCCCTCGCAACTGCGCAACATCGCCGGGGCGCAGGACCTGGTCATCAACCTCGTTTATCCCGAGGAGGCCAATAAAAAGAGCATCGGACTAGACTACCGCGCCAACGAACAGCAGAGGGATGCGGTGATGAAGGCCGTCGAACGGCGCGCGCTGGTGATCACCGGACCGGTCAATCTGGTCCAGGGAGGTCAGGGACTGATTGCCCGCTATCCGGTCTTCTCGCTATCGAGCGGGCGGTTCTGGGGCATCGTTTCCGCGGTCATCGATCTCAACCGACTCTATACCGACAGCGACGTCAACACCTCGCGTCAGAGCCTGGACATCGCGATAGCCCAACGGCCTGTTCCCGGCGAAAAGGACATATTCCTCGGAAGCCTGGAGGTGTTCTCCCGGGATCCTGTCAAGACGAGAATCGAGCTCGGCTACGACACCTGGTATCTTGCCGCTGTCCCGAGGGATGGATGGCAGACCTCGCCGCCCGACATCGCCAGCTTCCGCATATGGGCATTGCTGATCACCTTCTGCATCGTCGCCCCGCTGATCTGGGCCGGCCTGCTGATGAAACAGCGCTCCCGCAACATCCGCATCCTTCAGCAGCGCGAGGAGCAGCTCGAAACGCTTTCCCAGCGGCTGGAAATGGCCCTCGAAGCCTCCGGCGTCGGCGTGTGGGAATACGAGCCGTCGACAGACATGTTGATCTGGGACCGGCGGATGCGCGAGCTCTACGATGCGCCGCCGGAAAAAACGATCTGCGAATACAATGATTGGCGAAGCGCCGTGCATTCCAACGATATCGAGACTGCGGAAACGCTGTTCCTGAAAGCGCTTCGGGATGAGTCGAGCTACCGCACAGAGTTCCGCGTCGTTTCGAGCAATGGAGAAATCCGTTATATCCGCGCTCATGGCGCCACCTACCGGACGGCGAACGGCACCAAGCGGGTCGTCGGCGCGAATTGGGACGTAACCGGGGACGTGACGCTCCAAATGCAGCTTCGCGATGCCCGCGCTAGGGCGGAGCGCCAGAACGACGAGCTTCGGTCGGCAAGGAAGACGCTCGAACATCAATCGCTGCATGACGCGTTGACGGGGCTCGCCAACCGCCGGTTCCTCGATCAGTTCATGACGGCCTCGCAAGCGACGGCATCCGATCACCGCCTGGCGTTCATCCACATTGATCTCGATCGGTTCAAGGAAGTCAACGATACTTTGGGACATGCGGCGGGCGATGCAGTGCTCAAGGCCTGCACATCCCGGCTTCTGGAACAGCTTGGACCGGAAGAATTCGTCTCACGCATCGGCGGCGACGAGTTCGTGGTGGTGGCGGGCGGCGCCGAGCCCCTGAAGCGCGCCGAGCAGCTCGCACAGTCGATCGTCAGGGCGCTTTCAAAACCCATTGATGTCGACGGGCACCAGTGTCGTGTCGGTTGCAGCGCCGGCATTGCCTGCCAGACATCTGCCGGCGAAGAACTGAGCGAGTTGCTGATCAATGCCGACATAGCCCTCTATCAGGCCAAGAAGCGCGGCCGCAACCGCGTCGAGATCTTCACGGAGGAACTGCGTTCGGCGGCTGTCCTCACCAAGCGCATCTCGGACGAACTGTTGACGGCGCTGGAACGCGACCAGATCATCCCCTATTTCCAGCCGCAGTTCGATGCGCAATCGCTGAAGATAACCGGCGTCGAGGCGCTCGCCCGATGGGACCACCCCGAGCACGGCGTGCTGACCCCGGACCGGTTCTTGACGATCGCCGAAAGCCTGCACCGGGCGTCTGACATCGACGCCGTCATTCTCGAAAAGGCGCTGTTCGAAGCGATGCGCTGGCGGGCGCTCGACCTAGAAATCCCGCACCTGTCGGTCAACATATCCGCCCAGCGGCTGACGGAGGAGCGGCTGTTCAAGCGGCTTTCCGAACTGTCGTTCCAGCCGGGAACGCTTTCGGTGGAGCTTCTGGAATCCATTTCCTTCGAAGGTCAGGATCAGGAACTCACCGCCGCCATCCGGAAGCTGAAGGCGCTTGGCATCGATATCGAGATCGATGATTTCGGCACCGGCCACGCCTCGATCGTCAGCCTTCTGGAACTCGGGCCGAAAAGGCTGAAGATCGATCGCAAGCTCATCGCGCCGCTCGACGCCTCGGGTTCGCAGCGCCGGCTGGTCGCCTCGATCATCGAGATCGGCCGCTCGCAGGGCATCGAGATCGTCGCGGAAGGCGTCGAGACGGCCGCCCATGTGGAGATCCTGCGCAACCTCGGATGCCAGGTCCTGCAAGGATATGCCTTCGCAAAGCCGATGTCGGCCTCCGATTTCGCCACTTTTGCGAAAGACTGGCAGAACGGTTACCAACCCGCCGGCATCTCCTCCGTGGCGCGTCTCGCCTGACCCGGCGGGCGCGCCACTGAAGGCGCCGGTCCTAAAATGCCGCATCTTCCAATCACCCATTGACCCGGCCCCTGGGGCTGCCCCGATAGAGAGGCGGTCAACAACCAGCGAGGTGATTCCTTGACTTCTTCCGCACCCTACATCAACGCCTCCGAAGCCGCCGAACGGCTCGGCATTTCCCAGAAGGCGCTGCGCCTCTACGAACAGCGCGGGCTTCTCATCCCCGTGCGCACCGCCGCCGGCTGGCGGACCTACGGGCCCACAGAGATGGACTGTGCCACCGAGATCGCGGCGCTCCGTGCGCTTGGTTTGAGCCTCGGCCAGGTCGCACGTGTCCTGAAAGGCGATCCGCAGGGCTTGGCACCCGCACTTGCCGATCATCAGAAACGGCTCGAAGAGGGGGTCCGCCAGCTCTCCGCGACCATCGAGACCGTCCGCGACCTGCGCGCCGGCCTCGCCGAGGGGTATCCGCCGAAGATGCGGGAGCTGCGGCGGCTTGTCCGGCCGGCGGGCGAAGTGATCGCCGCCTTCGATCTTCCGTGGCCCTGGGGCGGCGAGCGTTTCGAGCTTCGCGACATGCGGCCGCTCACCTACATCATCGGTCCGCTCGGCAGCGGCAAGACACGGCTTGCGCGGGCGATCGCCGAAAATCTGCCCGGCGCCACCTTTGTCGGCCTCGACCGCAGCGCTGACGATGCCGCCGGCGCCCGTACCCGCATGGAGGCCGATCCGGCCCTGAAGGCACGCGTCGCGCAGGCGATGGCATGGCTCGTGGAAGACGGCGCCTCGCCCTCCCCGGCCCTCACCGCCCTCCTCGTCGCCATAGAAGAGGATCCGTCAGGACCGTCAGTGATCGACATGATCGAGCAGGGTCTTGATCAGGCGACGCAGGAGGCCGTCATCGCCCATCTGCGCCGGCGCGGCCCCGGTGCCCGGCCGATCTTCATGCTGACCCGTTCCTCCGCGATCCTCGAACTCGGCGCAGTCGATCCGGACGAAGCGATCATCCTCTGCCCGGCGAACCACAGCCCGCCGACCCGCGTCCTGCCCTATCCCGGCGCACCGGGCTACGAGGCCGTCGCCACCTGCCTGGCCACGCCGGAGGTCCGCGCCCGCACCGAAGGTGTCATCGCCTTCAGGCCGCAGGTGGCGTGAGGCCGCTGCAACGGTTACGCTTGAAAAGCCGCAGCTGACCGACCGTCTGCGGCACGTTTCCAACCTGCCCGAAAGGCGGAACGACACAGGCTTCCGCGAAATCCGGATCGCCGCGCGCAGTCCTTGGCTCCGAAACGAAAAAGCCCCGCCGATTTTCCACCGGCGGGGCTTTTCAGAGCTCGTTGCAATCAGATTTCGCTCTGCGAGGTGACGATCTTCGACACCAGGCCATAATCCTTGGCCTCATCGGCGGAGAGCCAGTAGTCGCGATCGATGTCCTTGGCGATCTTTTCTTCCGACTGGCCGGTAGCCTTGGAGAAGATCTTAATCAGGCGCTCGTTCATCTTGATGATCTCGCGGGCCTGGATCTCGATGTCGGACGCCATGCCGCGAGTGCCGCCGGACGGTTGGTGCAGGAGGAAGCGGGTATTCGGCAGCGCGATGCGGCGCTCCTTTGCGGCCGAAACGTAGATCAGCGCGCCGGCGGAAGCGACCCAGCCGGTACCGATCATCCAGACCTTCGGCTTGATGAACTTGACCATGTCATGGATCGAATCGCCCGATTCCACGTGGCCGCCGGGGGAATTGACGTAGACGCGGATATCCTCGTCGCTGGCGGCGGCAAGCGCGACCAGCTGCGTATTGACCTTCTGCGCCAGTTCCTGGGTGATAGGGCCGTAGATGAAGATCGAACGCGACTTGAAAAGGTTCGCCTCCGTTTCCTTGCCGAGCGGCAGTTCCTTGGTCTTGTCGTCCTTGTCGTCTTCGTCGTCGAGCACAGTCAGAGTCTCCTGCATCAGATTCATATACGGGACATAATGTGTTCGCGGCCGTAAAACAATGGAGGCGAAGTCTAAGAACACCACCTTCCGGCGACTAAGGTGAATGACGTAGCTCCGCCCCGCCCTCCGCCGAGATTGCCGGTGGACAGGCGGAATGCCGCTGGCCTATCCTCCTTGCCGTCATTCCGCATCCTAATGATTTTCAGGGGAACAAGATGTTGAAACGCCTTTCACTCGCCACCGCCGTTTTCGCCGCCGCGGCGGCGCCTGCCCTCGCCCATCTCAACCCGGAGGAACACGGGTCGTTCATGGCCGGCGTCTCGCACCCGCTGTTCGGCATGGATCACATCCTGGTCATGGTGGCGGTCGGCCTTTGGGCGGCTCAGGTCGCCCAGAGCGAAAGCAGCGGCAAGGCGCTGTGGATCGTGCCGTCGGCTTTCGTCGGCACCATGGCGATCGGCTTTTTCCTGGCGGTCTCCGGCATAGGGCTTCCTTTCGTCGAACCGGCCATCCTCGCCTCGGTCATCGCTCTTGGCCTGCTGGTCGCCATGGCGGTCCGCCTGCCCACCGCTGCCTGTGCCGCGACCGTCGGCGTCTTCGCGCTCTTCCACGGCCATGCGCATGGGGAAGAACTGGGCTCGGCGGGCGCCCTCCAGTTCGGCATCGGCTTCATGATCGCCACGGCGCTGCTGCATATCGCCGGCATCGCACTCGGCCTCGGCATCGCCCGCGTCAGCCCATATGTCACCCGCGTCCTCGGCGCCGCCACCGCTCTGCTCGGCCTGTCTTTGGTTTTCGGCTGATCCCGGCCGCATTACCGAAATGTAAGGGAGTTCGGCTTTGAAAAGCCGAATTCCGTTCCTACCTCCTTGGTGATGGCAACAGCCCCCAAGGAGGCAACAATGTCACCGGAAGAACGCCAGATCCTGACCGCTCTTTTCGATCGCGTGCGCACCGCATCCTCAACACCCAGGGACCGCGACGCCGAAACCCTGATCGATCGGGCGACCCGCGAACAGCCCTATGCGGCCTATTACCTCGCCCAGGCCGTTATCGTGCAGGAAAAGGGGCTGGAGGCCGCGTCCAACCGAATCAAGGAACTGGAGGAGCGCGTCCGGCAGCTCGAATCCGAGGACAACGAGCATCACCGCGCCGAACAGGGCGGTGGTTTCCTGAGCTCGATCTTCGGCACCAGCCAATCGCAGCAGCCTGCCCGGCAGGCCGCTCCCGCCCCATCCTCCGGTCCCTGGAGTAGTGCCCCCCGCCAGAGCTATCGCACCGGCAGCGACTATGACGACGGCTATCGCGCGCCACCCTCGCCGTCCGGTCCCTGGAGCAGCCAAGCCATGCCATCGGCCGGCGGCAGTTTCCTGCGCGGCGCGCTCGGCACGGCAGCGGGCGTCGCCGGCGGCATGCTGCTCGCCAACTCGCTCTCCGGCATTTTCAGCAGCCACGCCAATTCGCTCGGCTGGGGCTCCCCCTTTGCCGGCGCAAACCCGTTCGGCAATCCCGCCGCACCGGCCGAGGAAACGATCATCAACAACAACTATTTCGGCGATGACGCAATACGCGAGGCGGCGGACAAGGACAATGCCGGCGATCGCGGTTCGGACGACAACGGCGGCTGGCAGCAGGCCGACTATGACGGCGACGATGCAGACGACCAGCCGGACTTCGACAACAGCGATTTCGACAACGACAATTCGATGGATGTATAGCCGCAGTTGAGCGTCGGCTTGCGGGTGCGCCTCGCCTTAGAGTGTGGCACGCTGTGCGCTGTCGATTTTCTTCACGATCGGCTAGACAACCGGCTTCAGCCAACCGCTTTCCGATATCCAGGTCACCGCATCGGAAAGTGATGACGGATTTCGTTGAAATAGTACTGGCCCGGCGACTTCGCCGTGATCAGCGCTTCGAATATGACCTTGGGCACCTGGCCGAATTCTCGGCGTTCGCCATTGGTCATGTAAAGGCAAAGGAACTTCCCCTCTTCATCGTAAGAGGCGGATTCGATCAGCTTGGAGCGAATTTCAGCACGCATGACAGTTTCCCGAAGGTGCAATCACTTCAAAATATCGTACGACTATGCCTGCAATTTTATAGTTTCCGCGCGGTTAATGTATTACCGAAGACAGCAAAGTGCAACGCACAAAGACGATTGACCCGAGGCCAGGTCGTCCGGGACGGTATCGCTGCGCGAGGTCGGGGCTGAGAAGACGCTCTTTTTCTCCGGCTCGAGCCCGCCGCCTCACCCACGTCCCCTATACGTCGCCACCCCCTGTTCGGGCAGCCATACGCCGGCCGGTGCCTCGCCCGTTTGCCAGAAGACGTCGATCGGAATGCCGCCGCGCGGATACCAATAGGCGCCGATCCGGAGCCATTTCGGATCGAGCAGGTCGACGATCCGCTTGGCGATGTAGATCGAGCAGTCCTCGTGGAAGGCGCCATGGTTGCGGAACGAATGCAGGAAGAGCTTCAGCGACTTCGATTCCACCAGAAAGCCGTCCGGAATGTAATCGATCACGATATGCGCGAAATCCGGCTGGCCGGTCATCGGGCAGAGCGAGGTGAATTCAGGTGCGGTGAAGCGCACCACGTAATCCGTGCCCTGGTTGCCGTTCGGCACCTTTTCCAGCACGGCCTCCTCGGGGCTTTTCGGAGATTCAACCTGGGATCCGAGCTGCGAGAGCCCGCTGACATCCGTCATCGTCATTTGCCTGTTCCTTCGACGTCTACCTTCTGGCCATGCGGATTTTCGCTCTCCGGCTCCACATGGATCGCCAACGTGGCGCCGGGAATAATCTCTTTGATCGCATCTTCCAAGCGGTCACAGATGCCGTGCGCCTCTTCGACACTCATCGCCGCCGGCACGACGAGGTGGAAATCGATGAAGGCCACTGCCCCCGCCCGGCGCGATTTGAGGTCGTGCACGCCGAGTGCGCCACCGGAATGGGCGGCGATCGCCTCGCGTACCGCCGCCTCCTCGTCGGGCTCCAGCGCCCGGTCCATCAGCCCGCCGAGCGAATGGGAGATGACCTTGTAACCCTGCCAGATGATGTTGCCGGCCACCAGGATGGCAAGTACCGGGTCGAGGATCGGGTTGCCCGTCCAGATTGCCAGGATGAGGCCGACGAAAACGCCCGCCGAAGTCACAACATCCGACATGATGTGCTGGCCGTCCGCCTGCATGGCCGGCGACCGATGTCTTCCGCCTTCCTTGATGAGCTTGCGCGCCCAGACGAAATTGACGGCGGTGGCGACGGCGTTGATGCCGAGGCCGAGAACCGGCACCTCCGGCAGTTTCGGCGACACGAGTCCCTGCCAGGCCTCGTTGATGATCAGCATTGCCGCGGCGACGATCAGCATGCCCTCAAGCACGGCCGAGATATATTCCGCCTTGTGGTGGCCGAACTGGTGATCGTGGTCGGCGGGCCGCTGCGCATAACGGATGACGAAATAGGCGATCATGGCGGCCGCCACGTTGACGAGCGATTCCAGCCCGTCGGAAAGCAGCGCGACCGAGCCCGTCACCCACCAGGCCAGCAACTTCAGCGCGATCACCCCGATCGATACCGGAATGCCCCAGAAGGCCAGCCGTTCGACCATCTTCTCATCTCTCGCCACGACCATTTCCTTTTTGCGCGTGCGAATGATTTGCAGAACCCAAGTCCCAAAACGGCGAAACCGCCGGAGCGAGATCGTCTCGCTCCGGCGGTTTCGGTTCGCCGGGGTATATGCCTCAGATGCGCCCATTTGTCAAAGGCCGTGCCCGTCCCGTCGCAGCCGTTCGGATGAAGCCAACCTCTCTTTAAGGCTGATCTCCGAAATGCAGACAACACCCGCCAAACGATATAAATTAGAGAAAACTAAAAGCGTAAGGGAGGAATTTGCCGCGATGACCTTTTTCGTCGATGTGGATCCGGAAACCATCCAGCGCGTGATCGTTCGGAGGCTCGGCGCAAATCGTTTCCGCGTCAAGACGAGCCTCTGCCTCGATCGGGGACTGGAGGTAAAGGTGGCAGATGCCGAGATCGAGGGAACGCCGGCACTGCGCCGCGCGCTTGCGCAGGCCGGTGTCGCCCGCGACGCCATAGAGGCGACCTTCGGCGTCGAGCCCCGCTGGCATTGGCCTGCGTGGTTCCTTCCCGCGGCATCGTTTGCCGGCTCCGCCATACTCGGCGGAGCGGTCATGATGATCTTCTAGGCCGCATGGCCGGCTTCATCTTACCGACGGCCTATCCGAAGACAACCGCCATGCCGATGCTGTCGATGAAGCGACCGTCGATCTTCACCGCATCGCGCGCCACGCCTTCGCGCACGAAGCCGACTTTTTCATAAAGCGCGATCGCTCTCGGGTTGTCCGCATGCACATGCAGTTCGACGCGATGGAGGCCGAGCTTTCGTGCGGCTTCCAGAGTCGCCGTGATCAATCGGGTGCCGAGCCCCTTGTCGCGATAGCCGGGAACGATGCCCATGCCGAGCGTACCGCAATGGGCATGGACCGGCCGCGAATTGCGGCGGATGTCGCACCAGCCGACCACCTTGGCGTCCACCATCGCCACGACCTGCGGATGGCCGTTCGCGATCATGTCCTGCACGAAGGGCCGCACGTCGTCGATCGGCGGCGCCTCCAGAAAGCTCAGGTATTTTCGTTCGCGCGACACCGTGTCGAGCGCCTTGCGAAAACTCTCGATATGCTCCTCGCGGATGGGCACGATCGCAATTTTTTCGAGCATTCTATGCCGCCTTCGTTTCGCGTTTCTTTGAAAGATGCGCCACGACGTTCTCGATCATCCGCATGCCGGCGTCGCCGCCGAGCGTCATGATCGATTCCGGATGGAACTGCACCGCCGCAATCGGTTCCCTGGCATGCTCGATGCCCATGATCGTGCCGTCCTCGCTTTCCGCCGTGATGATGAAATCCGGATGCAGCGTCTTCGGATCGGCGAAGATCGAATGGTAGCGGCCGACAGTCACTTCCTTGGCAAGGCCCGAGAAGACGATGCCCGGCTCTAGCACGCGGATGCGCGACGGCTTGCCGTGCATCGGCAGCGCCAGGTGGCGAAGCTCGCCGCCATAGGCTTCCGCGAGAGCCTGCAGGCCGAGGCAAACGCCGAAGATCGGCAGGTTTTTCGCCCGCGCCGTCTTGATCGTCGCCTTGCAGTCGAAGTCCTTGGGATTGCCGGGACCGGGCGAGAGCACCACGAGATCCGGATCGAAGCGGTCGAAAACCTCCTCCGGCACCGGGCTGCGTACGGTCGAAACCGTGGCCCCCGTCTGGCGGAAATAGTTGGCGAGCGTGTGGACGAAACTGTCCTCGTGGTCGACCAGCAGGATCTTGACGCCGAGCCCGACGCGGGCCACGTCGCGGCCGACCTTGCCTGTATTGCCGGAACGCGCGTCGCGAATGGCGGCAATCATCGCCGATGCCTTGAGTTCGGTCTCGGCCTCTTCCTCATGGGGATCGCTGTCGTTCAAAAGCGTTGCTCCTGCCCTCACCTCTGCAATGCCGTCCTTGATCCGGATGGTGCGCAGCGTCAAGCCCGTGTTCATGTCGCCGTTGAAGCCCACCATGCCGATCGCCCCGCCATACCAGGCGCGCGGGCTCTTCTCGTGGTTCTCGATGAAGCGCATCGCCCAGAGTTTCGGCGCGCCCGTGACCGTCACCGCCCAGGCGTGGCTCAGGAAGCCGTCGAAGGCGTCCATGTCCGGCCGCAGGCGGCCTTCGATATGGTCGACGGTGTGGATGAGCCGCGAATACATCTCGATCTGCCGGCGGCCGATCACCTTGACCGAGCCCGGTTCGCAGACGCGCGACTTATCGTTGCGGTCGACATCCGAGCACATAGTGAGTTCGGACTCGTCCTTCTTGGAATTCAGGAGCTTCAGGATCTGCTCGGAATCGGAGATCGCGTCCTCGCCGCGTTTGATCGTCCCGGAAATCGGGCAGGTCTCGATGCGCCGGCCGGAGACCCGCACGAACATTTCGGGCGAAGCGCCGACCAAATATTCCTGATCGCCGAGATTGATGAAGAAGGAATAGGGCGACGGATTGATCGCCTTCAGCCGGTTGGAGATCTCGGAAGGCCTCGAGTCGCAGCGTTCCATGAACTTCTGGCCGGGCACCACTTCGAAAAGGTCGCCGCGCCGAAAACTTTCCTTCGCCTTCGTGACGAGTTGCGCATATTCGCCGGGCTTGTGGTCGCCCTTCGGCGGGATCGTGTCGGTGCGCCTGAACGGATCGGACGCGATCTCGGCCGACTTGCCTTCGGTCGTCACGCCGTCTCTCGAAAAGTCGTACCGATCGATCCAGGCCTTGGCCGCATGGTGGTCCACGACCAGGATTTCGTCCGGCAAGTACAGCACCATGTCGCGCTGGTCTTCCGGACGCTCCATGGAGAGCTTGATCGCGTCGAACTGGAAGGCCAGATCGTAACCGAAAGCGCCGAACAGGCCGATCGCCGAATCCGCGTCCGAGTGGAAGAGATCGACCACGGCGCGCAGCACGGTAAACACCGTCGGCATCTTGGAGCGCTCTTCCTCGGTGAAAACCCGGGTCGGCTCGTTGACGGTGAGGTCCAGGCGCCGCTTGGTCAGGTCGCCGAGCGTCAGGTCCGCCGCCGTCTTCAGCCTCTCGGCGACGAAACCCAGCAGCACTTCGCCGCGTTCGTTATAGGCCTCGATCCACACCTTGCGACCATGCGAGGAGATACCGAGCGGCGGATCGGCGATCGCCGTATCCCAGCGGGTATAACGGCCCGGATACTCGTAATTCGAGGAAAACACCGCGCCGCGCCGTTCGTCGAGGCGATCGACATAGGAAGAGATGGCGGTCGCGTAATCCGCCGCCCGCCGTTGCCGGCTGACGGTGATCCCGCCCCTCGTCTCGTAGGTCTCCGAACCGTCATCCCGAATGATCGTTACCATTACCCTCTCCGATCTGGTTTGCCCGGGTTCCTTGCGCGACCAACAAAAAAGCCGCCTCGGTTTTCGGGCGGCTTTGCGTCTAGTCGATGGACATGACTGGTCAAGGCCGCGTGATGCGTGCCGGCCACCAGTTAGCGATGTTCATCAAGTTCGTCATGGGCCGAATTGTTAGCGTGGGATTGAAATCCGCGCAAGCGAATTTCTTGCGGCGTCGTGCGACCAAAACCGGGGCAAATGCGTTGCCTCTGCGCACCCCCCCTGGGACATCCGGCATGGGGCATCAAGGAGGCCAGGATGATGAAACGGGCCCTTTGCCTGATCGCGATGAGCGCGCCCCTTCTGCTCGGTGCGACGCCGCCGCCCGCGAGGCCGGTGCCGCGCGCGCAGCCGGCCGATGTCGTGGAAGCGAACTTCCTAACCCGGCTCCTCGATGGGTCTGGGGGGCAGAAACGTTCAACCGCCCACCGCCGCGCATCCCGGCCACCGCAGGGACGCGATGCGACACCCCAACCACCGGCAGTGGCGAACGTTCCCATACCCTTGCCGAAGCCGGCCGGACCGGTACCGGCAGGCGAAACCGCGCCCTTGGGACAGCCGCATCACGAAATGGCCAGAGACGATCAGGCAAATGGCGATCTTGCAAAAGATCAGGGCATCGCCGGCGGTGCAGCCGCGGAGAAGCCGAGTGGCGAAAAGCCGGCAGGAACACGCGCTGCACAGGCCGAACGGCAGCAGCCCCATGAGTCCCCGCAGCCGGCCTCGAAGGGCGGGGAAGATCCCAAACAGGATGCACAAGCGCCCGCCTCAAGAGCTTCGGACGTTCAGGCCAATCCGCCAGCCATCTCCGAAGTCCCGACCCCTCAACGGAAGCCGGAGGAAAATCCCGCTCCCGGCCAGCCGGCAACCGCCGCGACGGATGACGGCCCCAAACCCGACGGCAAGGAAAAGGAGGAAGAGACCGCCGGGACACCGCCTCCTCCACCCCCGCCTCCCCTCGTCAAGGAGGATCCGGAGGAACTGAAGGCCTGCCTTGCCGGCCTCACGGCGCTCGGCGCCAAGTTCGAGCCGACCGACCCGATCGACGACGGCGACGGCTGCGGCATCGAACACCCGATCGACGTGGCCGAAGTGCTGCCCGGCGTCGAGCTCGGCGGCGCGACGATGCGCTGCAAGACGGCGCTGACCATGGCCCACTGGCTGAAGGACACCGTTCAGCCGGCACTGAACATCGCCATGCCGGGCCGCCGGATCGTCGGCCTCGTGCCGGGCTCCACCTACTCCTGCCGGCTCCGCAACAGCGCCTCGACCGGCAAGATTTCCGAACACGCTCGCGGCAACGCCTTCGATGTCGCGGCCTTCAGGCTCGACAATGGCGAGAAGATGGAGATGAAGCCGCGAACGGAGGATTCGACGCTGGAAGGCGCCTTCCAGCGCACTGCCACCGCCGGCGCCTGCCTGCACTTCACCACCGTCCTGTCGCCGGGCAGCGATGCGGCCCATGAGACCCATCTGCATTTGGACGTGCTGGAGCGGAAGGGTGGATATCGGTATTGCCGGTAGGAAATCGTTCCATCCCTCGGCATCGGCGAACTTCCCTCATTCACCTGCCGGCACCTTCTCCCCGCGGGCGAGGAGAAGGACATATGCGGCGACCCGACCGCAGAGATGGGATGGCCGGATAATTCAGGAAACTCGGGGTAACGCACTTTCACGGGCGCCACCCCACTTCGATCATCACTCGACCCGGCGCCAGGCAATAAAAGAGATAACCGCCGCGCATCTCGCGCGGTTCGCCGACGAGTTCAGCCTCGCTGCCCTGAAGTTCCCGGTACAGCCGATCGACATCCGCTCTTTCCGCCTGGATGAAGCCGATATGGTAGGTAACGAGCCCGAGCGCCTGTTGCTCGCCGCCGCCGAATTTTTCGACGGGGCGGCTGATGACGATTTCGAGCCCGGCATCGTCCGCGAGGATGGCGAGCCCGTTCGCACCGCGCATCTCGTACAGAGCGAGGCCGAAATGCCGGACGAGAAAAGCGCTGGTTGCCGCGACGTCAGGCACATGGAGATCGAGATGGTTCATTCGCATGATATTCGTCCTTCGGAGTAATCCCCGGCGGAACGTTGCGAAAAGGCGCACGGAATCCGCCGAGAGCGGCGCGGGATGCGCCGTTTCTCGTCGCGGGTTCTCACATGCACTGAAACGTGGATGCGGATCAGAGCTTCCTTGCGGAAGGGGCCGTGCTTACCATATCCGGCCCTGCCTTTTTCGACGGCCGATCCCTAACATGCGGGACGCGACGGCTTCAAGCCCGCCGGTCTTACGTTACGGCGCAAGGCTGAACGGCCGGAAGCAGACATCGACGAACTTCTTGTAGCCGTATTCCCGGATCTTCAGGGTCTGGCATTCCTGAACTTCACGCCGGATATAGGTGGTGCGGACGACCCGCGGACGCTCGCGATAAATCGCGGCGCGCTGGGAATGGTATCCCTCCATGAGATCGGCGGCCCGGGCCACGGACTGGCCCGACAGCGCGGCAGCCGTTGCCAGGAATGCAATCAGGGGCATTTTCAGGGATACGATCGACATCGGGCTCTCTCCACGCACATGAAATGAACGGCTTCGTGCCATTCCTGCGCAGCATCAATTCGGCGGGCGGGTTTCGGTTCCAGCCGATGTAAGAGCTTGCCTCCAAGCCCTCAGAACAGCCCCTCCACGAAACCGTCCTCATTGAGGAAAATCCGCTCGGCGGACGGCACCCGCGGCAGGCCGGGCATGGTCATGATTTCGCCGGTGATGGCGACGACGAAACCGGCGCCGGCCGAAAGCCTCACTTCCCGCACATGCACCACATGCCCCTCCGGCGCGCCGCGTAGATTGGGATCGGTGGAGAACGAATATTGCGTCTTCGCCATGCAGACCGGCAGATCGCCGTAACCCTGCTCCTCCCAGGCCTTCAGCTGGTCGCGCACGCCGCGGTCGGCCGTCACCTCGCCGGCGTGATAGATCTTCGATGCGACGATCTCGATCTTTTCCATCAGCGGCAGTTTCTCCGGGTAAAGCGGCTGGAATTGCGCCTGGCCGCCTTCGGCAAGCTCGATCACCTTGTAGGCCAGTTCCTCGATGCCCGCAGAACCATCGGCCCAATGCCGGCAGACGATCGCCTCCGCCCCGTGCCGCGCCACGAATTCCTTGACCGCCGCGATCTCGCCTTCCGTATCCGAGGTGAAATGGTTGATGGCGACCACCACAGGCACCCCGAATTTCCGGACATTGGCGATGTGGCGGCCGAGATTGGACGAGCCGCGTTTCGCCGCCTCGACATTCTCCGCCGAAAGCTCGTCCTTCTTCACCCCGCCGTTCATCTTCAGCGCCCGCACGGTGGCGACGATCACCGCCGCATCCGGTTTCAGCCCCGCCTTGCGGCATTTGATGTCGAAGAATTTTTCCGCCCCGAGATCGGCGCCGAACCCGGCTTCCGTCACGACATACTCGCCAAGCTTCAGCGCCGTTTTGGTGGCGATCACCGAATTGCAGCCATGCGCGATATTGGCGAAAGGCCCGCCATGCACGAAGGCCGGGTTGTTTTCCAGCGTCTGGACGAGGTTCGGCTGCATCGCGTCCTTGAGCAGGACCGTCATCGCCTTGTGCGCCTTGAGGTCTCGGGCGAATACCGGAGACCGGTCGAACCGGTAGCCGATGACGATCTCGCCGAGCCGCCTTTCGAGATCCTCAAGGTCGGCCGCGAGGCAGAGGATCGCCATCACTTCGGAAGCAACGGTGATGTCGAAGCCGCTTTCGCGCGGAAAACCGTTGGCGACGCCGCCGAGCGAGACGACCGTATGCCTGAGCGCCCGGTCGTTCATGTCCATCACCCGCCGCCAGCTGATCCGCCGCGTGTCGATGTTCTCGGCATTGCCCCAATAGATATGGTTGTCGATCATCGTCGACAGCAGGTTGTGCGCCGAGGTGATGGCGTGGAAATCGCCGGTAAAATGCAGGTTGATATCCTCCATCGGGATCACCTGCGCATAACCGCCGCCGGCGGCTCCGCCCTTGACGCCGAAGCAGGGACCGAGAGAGGGCTCGCGAATGCAGATCACGGCGCGTTTGCCGACGCGGTTCAACCCGTCGCCCAGGCCGACCGTCGTGGTCGTCTTGCCCTCGCCGGCCGGCGTCGGATTGATCGCCGTGACGAGGATCAGCTTGCCGTCGGGACGGGAGGCGAGCGAGGAGATGAAATCCGCGCCGATCTTCGCCTTGTCGTGGCCATAGGGAGCCAGCGCATCCGCCGGTATGCCGAGCCGCGCGCCTATCTCCGCGATCGGCTTCTTTTTTGCCGCACGTGCGATCTCGATGTCCGATTTCACGATTGCCATGCTCCGCCCCCCACCTTCACGGATCCCGTGATATGTCCGCGCGGTTATGAATAACGAAGGAAAAGCAACGTGGGAATAGCGGGAACATCGGCTGTACACGGAGCTCGCACAATAAGGAGCTTGCGCAATAAAAAGAGGCGGCGCGATCGCTCGCGCCGCCTCGGAGGCGTCCCCCGCCCCTTGTGTTTGGTTGTGTTGGTCAGAACCGCTGTGTCAGCGAAATCTTGAACGTCCGGCCCGGCTCCGAATAGTAGTCCCGCGGCTGAACCGTGCCCGGAGGCGTGGGCGTGAAATCGACGTTCCGGACCGACAGGGCATTGTAGTAGGTCTTGTCGAAGATGTTGTAGATGCCGGCCTGGATGCGCAGCCCCTTGACCTGTTCCGGCTCCCACCAGCCGGTCAGGTTCGCGATGCCATAGCCGGGGGCGTCGAAAGTATCCGCGTCCCCGTCATCGGCCATGCCGGCTGCGAAAATGCCTGTCAGGTCCGCGCCCCAGCTCTCCTCTTCGTAACCCAGTCCGACGATCGCCTTGAGCGGCGCTACGGTGCGGATCAGTTCGTTGTTGTCCTGGTCTTCGCCATAGGCATAGGCGAGCGAGCCGCTCACATGGAAGCCGTTGGCCAGTTCCTTGCGTGCGCTGACTTCAACGCCGGAAATACTGACCCGGGCGCGGTTGCGGAACCTCTCCGTGAAGGTGGTGCCGGCAAGACCCGGTACGATCGTTTCCACGTCGATGAAGTTCTTGTAGCGATTGTGGAAGAGCGTCAGCTTTGCGGTCAGGTCGTTGCTGTTGTAGCTCGCGCCGACTTCGAAACCGTTCGAGGTTTCCGGCTTGAGGTCCGGGTTGCCGATGTGGGCATAGTTGCCCGCGAGCAGGTTGGTGAAATTGACGTAGAGTTCGTTCACCGTCGGTGCCCGGAAGCCCATCGACCACTGGCCGAAAAGCTGCACCTCCGGGGTCAGGTCGTAGGTGGCAAGCAGCTTCGGCGAAAGCCGCATGCCGTCCTGCCCGTCAGGCATGCCGAAAACACCGACACCCGCGTTGTTGTTGAAGCCCGAAGACGTTTTCGGATCGTACTTGTACCAGTCGAAACGGACACCGGGCGTCAGCGTGAAGCCGGTCTGGCCGAACGTCAGCTCGTCTTCGATGTAAAGCCCGACCTTGCTGCCGTCCACATCCGGCATATCCGCTTGCGAGAACGTGACGGCGCTTGCCGGGCTTACCGTCAGGAAGCCGGTCGTGTCGGAGATCGATGCAAGCCCGCCGAAACGCAGTTCGTGATCGACGTCGCCCGTCTCGAAACGGGAGATCAGGCCTCCGGTGATGCCGAAGGAGCTTTCCTCCATGTCGTTGTCGCGCAGATAGCTCGCCCCGCTGTTGCGCGTACCTTCCGACCCCGCTTCCTTGGTCAGCTTCTGCCAGTAGAGCGTCAGCGATGCCGCATCGATAGGACCGCCTGCGGCCGGAGCTTCATATTCGTAATCGACGGACACCCGTTCGCGGCGCGTGTTGTCGAAGCCGTCATAGTCATTGGGGTTGAACGCCGTTGCCGGCGCGGTGTTTGCCAGCGTCTTGAGTTCGCTGTCGATCTGCTTGTCGAAACGTTCCGCAGTGAAGCCGATGCGGTGCCCGCCCTCGATATCCTGCCGCAGTTTGAACAGCAGGTTGTTCTGGTCGAAATCCGCCGGATTCGGCTCGGTGCGGCTGGTGAAGACTCCGCCGACATCACCCTTGTTCTTGCGCTCATGCCCCTTCTTCAGGCCACCCTGGAAGAGGATGGACGTATTCTGGATCTTCTTGGCGACGGCAACGGAACCGCCGACGCTGTCGTTCTCGCCGTCATAGGTCAGCTTGGCGACGCCACCCCAGTCACGACCTTCGCCGATGAGGTCCTCCGGCTCCAAGGTGCGAAGAACAAGGGCGCCGCCGAGGGCACCGTTGCCGATACGGCTGGAATCGGCGCCGCGAACCACGTCCACCGTGGAAAGCGACGAGAAATCGAAGCTGTCGTTTCCGTCGCTGATCCCGGTTGTCGGCGATTGAGATCCGGTACGCGCATCGTTGCTCATGAACGGTATCGGAATATTGTCGACAAGCGTCACCACGCGGGGACCGCCAAGGCCGCGGATGAACATCCCGCCTGCAACGCCGGGGCGGCTCTCGACGAAATCGATGCCGGGCTCGGTCGTATTCCCGAGATCCCTGACGTTGCCGATCTCCTTCTTGGCGATCTCGTCCGCCGTGGTCTGGCTGGCGAGTGGCGTATCCGCCACGACGTTGCCCGCGTTCACCCTTTTCCCCTTCAGCACGATCGGCTGGAGGGTCGTATCCCGCTGGGAGGCAGCCTCTTGCGCAACCGCACCTGAGGCAAGGGAAAGCACCGCGAGCGCGGTGCAGGTAAGCAGGCTGGATCGCGAGTGGCGGCTGGCCATGACTGTCCTTTCACGCGGCCGCACGCAACCATCGACGCGTGAACACGCGCCGTAGGGCGGCGACCCTTCTTCAAATCTGGCGAAACTGTGGCGGGAGGCAAAAATTTGCCTTATTCATGCCATTAGAAAACATGACTTTGATTGTCAATTATTAAAACATGAGTTTTCTCTTCAAATTTAACGATGTGATTTCCCGTGACCTGAAAGCCACGTCCCGAGGCGATCTCGTCGACCCACTTCCTGCAGATCTTTCTCAATGCCAATCAGTGCGAAGATGGCAAGCTGATGTGGTACACGATCATCCCCCTCGCATTTGTCGTCTCGGCCGTCATGCTCGGCTGGCTGGAAAGCATCATGCCCAGGACGAAAGCAAAGAAATACGAGGAGACGTAGGCGGCTTCGAAGACGCTTTTCGGAGCACGCCGAAGCCGTTGACAATTTTTGGAAATTTGCCGCTCTTGTCGTGTCTCTTTCACCTGACTGGAGACGAGCCGCATGACGCATTTTCCCTATATCGGATCAGGTCCCTATTGCTACGCGAATTCCTTCGCCATGATGTTCGGCGCGAAGGCGCCGTCGGTCGCCGTCATCGAGTTTGCGACCGGCAGCCCTTTCGGCATGCAGCTGGTGAATGGAACACTGCCCTTCTTCGATCCCTACGGCTGGACACCGGAAGCAGGCTTCGAAGACGCTCTCGCCGCCCTCGGTTGGACCTCGCAGACAATCCGCAGTCCGACCGCCGAAGCTGCATTCGCAACCCTCAAGGATGCGCTCTCATTCGGCCCCGCCTGGGTTGGGCCTGTGGAAATGGGCCATCTCCATCATCAGCCAGGCATGACGGGGCCGATTGGCGCCGATCATTACGTGGTCGTCATGGGATTGGAAGAAGACAGCGTCATCATGCACGACCCGCAGGGCTATCCCTATGCTTCCCTGCCGCTCGGTAATTTTATGCAGGCATGGAGGGCTGAAACCCTTGGCTACGGCTCCCCTTTCACCTTGAGAACCGGTTTTCATCAGGTGGAGAACGTTCCGGAAGAGGAGAGCATCCGCAGGTCCCTCTCCTCCGCCAGACGATGGCTATCCATGGTCGCGGGGTCCCACGCAGCAACAACGGCACTTGGCAACGGCCAGGCCGCCGAACGTCTTGCCGAATTGATCGACGCTGGAGCCGATCCAGACCTGCGAGGGCACCTGATCCATTTCGCCGTTCGGGTCGGCGCTCGGCGTGCTGCCGATGCAGCCGCCTGCCTGGCTCGGATTGGCCTTCGAGAAGCTGCGGGCATCATGGATCGCCAGGCGAGGCTCGTCGGCTCGCTTCAATATCCCCTGGTCGTCGGGGATGATGCAACGGCCGCAAATGCACTTCGCATGCTTGCGCCGACCTATGCGAACCTGCTGGCGGCGCTGAGCGATCAGCGGTGAATTCCGCCGATCGGGAGATTTGTGGTGAAGGCCGGAACAATCCGATCTTGTCGTTCCCCGGGGTACGGAACTTGCTGGAGAAGGCGTTCGAACCTCGGGCGGACGCATGAGGCGCTTCGGCCTGCGTTGGACGCTCAAGGCGGCGCAGAGGCACCGGTTGCCGGCGCCTCACTTTGCCGCGACGCGCTCGGCTCCCCAAAACGCTCCGCCGGAGCGTTTTGCCGGCCGCATCGACTCCCGGCCCTTCGCCGGGTTCAGGGCGTCTGCCCCTACAATCGTTCGCTGGAGCGATTGCTCGGGCTTTGCCCATCCGGTCCTCACCCCTCCCCGATCGCGATCAGGCTGGCATTGCCGCCGGCCGCCGCGGTGTTGACCGAGATCACCTGCTCCTCGGCAAACCGCATCAGATAGGCCGGGCCGCCCGCCTTGAAGCCCGTGCCGGAAAGGCCCGATCCGCCGAAGGGCTGGGTGCCGACCACCGCCCCGATCATGTTGCGGTTAACGTAGACATTGCCGACATCCAGCGTCTCGGTCACCTTGCGGATGGTCGCCTCGATGCGGCTGTGGATGCCGAGCGTCAGGCCGTATCCGGTGGCATCGACCGCGGCGAGCACCTTGTCGAGATCCCTGGCCTTGAAGCGCACGACATGCAGAACCGGGCCGAAGACTTCCTTGCTCAGCGCCGCAGCATTGTCGAGTTCGATGACGTGGGGCGCGAAGAAATTGCCGGTCTCCGGCACCTTGCCGGCATAACGTACCTTCTGCTTCGCCCGCATATCCGTCACGTGGTCGGCGAGCATCCGGCGCTGGGCCTCGTCGATGATCGGCCCGACATCGGTATTCTGCCGGATGGGATCGCCGAGATTGAGCTCGGCCGCAGCACCTTCGATCATTTTCAGCATGCCGTCCGCCACATCCTCCTGCAGGAAGAGCAGGCGCAGTGCCGAGCAGCGCTGGCCGGCCGAGCGGAAGGCCGACATGACGACGTCATCCGCCACCTGTTCCGAAAGCGCCGTCGCATCGACGATCATCGCATTGATGCCGCCGGTTTCGGCGATCAGCGGCACGATCGGCCCGTCCTTGGCGGCGAGCGCCCGGTTGATCGCATGAGCCGTCCTCGTCGAGCCGGTAAAGGCCACGCCGGCGAGTTTCGGGTGGGCGGTGATTGCCGCCCCGACCTCGGGGCCACCGGGCACCAGCGCCAGAACCTCGGCCGGCACGCCGGCCTGATGGAACAATCTTATGGCCTCGAACGCGATCAGCGGCGTCTGCGGCGCCGGCTTGGCGACGACCGCGTTACCCGCGACCAGTGCCGCGGAAATCTGTCCGAAGAAGATGGCGAGCGGGAAGTTCCAGGGCGAGATGCAGCCGAACACGCCGCGGCCGCGCCACAGATGCCGGTTGTCCTCGCCGGTCGGTCCCGGCATCGGCGTCGGCACGCCGAAAAGTTCGCGGCCCTTGTCGGCGTAATAGCGGCAGAAATCCACCGCCTCGCGGATTTCCGCGATCCCGTCGTCAAGCGTCTTGCCCGCCTCGGCGGCAAGCAGCGCCAGCAGCCGGTCGCGATTGTCTTCGAGAAGCCCCGCCGCCCGTTCCAGGCAGGCGGCGCGTAGATCCACCGGCTGGCGCGACCAGGCCTTGAAAGCCCTGGCCGCAGCGGCAAAAGCTGTATCGACATCCGCCGGCGTCGCGTCCTTCACGGTACCGACAACCTTCGAACGATCCGACGGCGACTTGACCGGCCTCGCCTCGGCCTTTGAAACCACGCCCGCGACCAGCGGACCGGCAGCCACCTCCGGCAGCGGCTTTGCGAGCGTCGCCATCAGCCGCTCGAGGTTTTCGCGGTGGCCGAATTCGAAACCGGCGCTGTTCTTGCGGCGGCCGTAGAGTTCCGAAGGCAGCGGGATCTGCTTGTGCCGGGCGCTGATGCCGTCATCGAGCCCGAGTCGCTTCGCCGGCCGCTCCAGGAGCTTTTCGACGGCGACGTTCTTGTCTCCGGCAACCGCCACGAAGGAGGAGTTGGCGCCGTTTTCCAGAAGGCGGCGGACGAGATAGGCGAGCAGGTCGCGATAGCCGCCGACCGGCGCATAGATGCGGCAGGCGATCCGGTCGTTGCTTTCCAGAAGGTCGTCATAAAGTGCCTCTCCCATGCCGTGCAGGCGCTGGAATTCGAAACCGGTGCGATCAGGTCCGGCAAGCTCCAGGATGGTCGAGACGGTAAGGGCATTGTGCGTCGCGAACTGCGGAAAGATGCGGGCTCGCTTGGAAAGGAGCTGCTGGGCGCAGGCGAGATAGGAAAGGTCCGTCGCCGGCTTGCGGGTCCAGACCGGATAATCCTCAAGCCCCCGCTCCTGCGTCCGCTTCACTTCCGTATCCCAATAGGCGCCCTTGACGAGGCGCACCATCATCCGCCGGCCGAGCGTCGTGCAGAGTTGGTCGATGTAATCGATCACCGCCGGCGCTCGCTTCTGGTAGGCCTGGATCGCCAACCCGAACCCGTCCCAGCCGGCGAGCGACGGGTCGGAGAAGACGGCTGCGATCACGTCGAGCGACAGTTCCAGCCGGTCGGCCTCTTCCGCATCGACGGTGAAGTTGAGCTGATGTTCCTTGGCCATCCGCGCCAGGTCGAGAAGATCGGGCACCAGTTCCCGCATCACCCGATCGCGGTGGGTGGCGAGATAGCGCGGATGCAACGCCGACAATTTGACGGAGATGCCCATCCGGTCGGGCAGTTGTTTGCCCTTGCCGTTCTTCGCCATGAAGGCGCCGATCGACTGGATCGCATCCGCGTAGGAGCGGAAATAACGCTTGGCGTCTTCCCTCGTGCGGGCGCCCTCGCCCAGCATGTCGAAGGAATGGCGATAGCCCTTCTCCTCGCTCTTGGCGGCCCGCGACAGGGCATCCTTCATCGTTTCGCCGAGCACGAAATGATGGCCGAGGAAACGCATCGCCTGCTTTGTGGCGCTGCGCACGGTCGGCAGGCCGACGCGCTTGACGAGGCCGCGGAGGATTCCTTCCGGCGTCTCGCCGGGGCCGATGACCCGGGCTGAGACGGCGAGTGCCCATGCGGAAGCCGAGACGAACCAGCTTTCGCCGGAAGCCTCATGGGTGCTCCAGCCGCCTTCGCGCAGCTTGTCTTCGATCAGCCGGTCCTGGGTCAGCGAGTCCGGCACGCGCAAGAGCGCCTCGGCAAGCACCATCAGCGCCAGCCCTTCCCGCGTCGAAAGGCCGTATTCGCGCAAGAAATCCTCGACGCCACCGACCTTGCCAGCCCCGTCGCGGATCGCATTGATCATCCGGCGTGCCCGCTGGTCGATCGCCGCATCCTGGGCAGGCGTGAAGCTGGTCCGCGCGGCGAACTGCCGGATCAACCGGTCGTCGTCGCCGGCATAGGGTGCGTTGAAAGCGATGAGGGGCTCGGCGAGGATCGTCTGGTTCTGGTTCATGGGCGTCTCCGTTTCATTCCCCACATAGCGGGAATTCTCTGGTGATTTTCACGGATTTTTGCGGTATTCTCCGGATATAAGATTACACTTTCAACAATCAGCCGTGAAACATGAAAGAAATCGACCGCCTCGACCGCAAGATCCTCCGCGCCCTCCAGAAAGAAGGGCGCCTGAGCAACCTCGAACTCGCCGACCGTGTCAGCCTCTCGCCGACCGCGACCGCCGAGCGCGTCAAGCGGCTGACCCGCGAAGGATACATTATCGGATATGGCGCGCAGCTTTCGCCGGAAAAACTCGGCCGCAACCTGCTCGTCTTCGTGCAGGTGAAATTGGACCGGACGACGCCCGACGTTTTCGATGCATTCGCGGACGCCGTCAAACGCAGCGATGACGTCATGGAATGCCACATGGTGGCGGGCGGCTTCGATTATCTGGTGAAGGCAAGGGTCGCCGGAATGGAAGCCTACCGGCAGTTCCTTTCGCAGGTGATTCTCCCTCTTCCGGGCGTTCGCGAGACTCACACCTACGCGGTGATGGAGGAAATTAAGGGAACCGGATATATCCCCGTCTAATTTACCTTTTGTTAACCCTCTGAATTAATGGAATAAAGATGATCGATTGTCATATATTCCGTGGATTTCCGGAGGGCCGGCCGAAATTTCGCTGGCTATTCAAACGGATTTGTATATTTGTTAACGTTAACATAAACCTCTCTCAGCTTTTGATCCGCATGATAACCTTGGAACGGCAATCGATTCTCAACAGCGAGATTTCCGCCGCGGATTCGCAGGTGGAAATTTTTGCTGCGATGCGGCGCGTCGCCCATGAGTTCGGCTTCCGCCATGTCACGCTTTTCGCCGCGACCACGCCCGACGAGGTGCTGATATCGCGGATGATCGTCGACACCACCCTGCCCGCGGCCTATGTTCAGGAATTCGATCGACGGCGCCTGCTGCGGCTCTGCCCCGTCGCCCCGGTCACTTCGCGGTCGGTTCTGCCCTATTGCTGGTCGCTCGACGACCCGGAGAACGTGCGTGGTTTCGCAGTCCCCGCCGCCATGGAGGAGTTGCAACGTCGCTACGAACTCATCACCAGCGTTGCCATGTCCCTCAACTCCATTGACGGCGATCGCTTCATGCTGCGCTTCGATGGTATCCGGCCGCGGCTCAGCCAGGTCGAGATCAATGAGATCGGCATGATCGCGCTGCATGCTTTCGATGTGTTCGACAAGATCCGCCGCAGCGTCAAAACGGTCGCCGCAGGTCCGCTGTCGAGCCGCGAGCTCGAAGTCGTCCGCTGGACGGCGCAGGGCAAGACCTCGGCTGAAATAGGCCGCATCCTGTCTCTCTCCGATCACACCGTGAATGCCTATATGACCAACGCGATAAAGAAACTGGATTGCGTCAACCGCACCCAGTTGGTAGCTAAGGCATTAAGGCTGAGACTCATAATCTAAGGTCGGGCGATTCTCCCGGCCCGCGGGAGAAAAAGATTGCCGCCTTGGGTTCAATACACCGAGAAACCCTCCAACACGCAGTATAACGAAATTCCGCTCTCCGCGGACGAGGTGGTAGACCTTGCCGCGGCCTTCCAGTTCTACGGTTTTTGGCGGATCGACCTGGATACCGGGCACTTTTTCGCGACCGAGGACGTCTGCCACATCTTCGGCCTACAACCGAAGAAAGGCCCGCTGGATCTGGTAGCCATCACCTCGCGCATTCATCCGGAAGACATGCCGGTCCTCATGCAGATCTATGAGCGCGCCAGCCAGCAGCGCCTGACCTATCACAGCATCTACCGCGTCAGGGCCGATGACGAAGACTACAAGTATGTCCGCTCCGTGGGAAAATTTCGCGACAAGCCGGGTACCGGCGGCGAAGTCGTCGGCATTACCTACGAGTTTTTCGCCCAGAACCCTGTGGTGACCTTCTTCATCGACGAGAAGGACATCTGATCGGCCCGGCGCCCGGAGCGTTTCCGGCCTGGACGAAACCGTTCTACCGGTCCAGCACCGAGCGCACTTCTACCAGGTTCGAACGCACCATCAGCGTGTGGAAACCCATCACCGCCAGGTGGCTCGGCATGATGAGGCCGTCTTCGCGGCCGTTGGAAACGATCGCCGGCTGGACGTTCAGCGCCGCCTTGAACCGGGCAAGCGTCTCGTTCCAGATCTGACCGAGATTGCGCTCGCGGATCACCTGGGAAAAGTCGGCGCCGGCGCCGGAAAGCACCGCGTAGTAGCCGTAGAGCTGGCCATAGGCGAACCAGAAGCGGTCGTCGGCGCGCGTATCGAACCAGCCGGCGCTGTTGTTTTCCGAACGCTCGCGCAGGATCGCCGCCGTCCCGCCAAGATCGTTGGCGATCCGGTCGACGAACTGGATCAGGTTGTCGGCACGGCTGTCGAAGGTCGCGGCGCAGGTTGAAAGATCGGCGTTGAAGGCTCTGAGCTTCTCGATCGCAGTGCGGTAATAGGCCGGCGTCGGCGTCTTGAAGCCGAACGGATCGAGGCCGAAATACCAGGAATACTCATCGAACTGCAGATTTCCGCGCGCGTCCTGCAGATTGTTGTTGATGCCCGACGTACCGCGTACGCGGCCGAGTGAATCCACCAGTTCGGTCGCCGTCCGCCTGACGGCCTGGTTGACGCCGCGCTGGAACGAGGCCTTGTTGTCGAGAAACGGCGTGTGGTCCCAGTCGATGCCGAAGAAACCGAGCCGGTAGAGCAGCATCGACGAGATCCAGGCATTCTGGTTGACGTTCATGTCGGTGAGATCGGCGGCGGCATCGACGATGGCCGAAGACTGGCATTGCCGTGCGCCGGCGTTCGTTCCAGCCGTCGCAGGCGGGGCATTGCCACCGGCCGGCGCCGCTATGCCCGACAGTTCCTGGCCGGCCGGCACGGTGCGTTGCGACCAGCGATAGCTGTCGACGAAGTTCGGATTGAAGCCGGTCCAGACCTGGGTCTGGACGAAGAAGTAGCCGTAAAGCGCCAGAAGCAGCACGAGCAACGCGAGGATCGGCCCCTTCACCATCCAGTGACGCCGGCCGTACCAGCCATGCGCCGCCATGAAGGGCCAGACGAGCCAGGCGATAAGCAGGCCCATCCCTCTCCCGACGGCATTGCCGATCATCTGGAAGAAGGCGGTAATTCGGTCGAGCATCGCTGTCTCCTTGTGGGCGGCATCGGATTGGTCCGCCTCACACATATGTGTTCGGCGCGCCGATCACAACCGGCCGCAGCGTTTCGCCGCAACCATCGGAAAAAGAATCGCAATACGCCGCTCACGAGGGATCGGCAACGGCCACCTGCCGGCCGCACATCTCCGCGCCGCGCCGACGCCGACCGCCTTGGAGGGAATGCCGCATGCAGCCGCCGGATCGCGAAGATCTCCTCACAGACCCAGCCGGTCGGAAGCCTCCTTCAGGACCGTACGAACCCCGAAGCCGGAGCCCGGCGGCAACCGAAAACGGCCCTTGATCGGTTCCACCTCGACGGTCGAGCCCGTTGCCACCTCGGCAGGGAACCTTTCTGCGAAGGCCTGGTCGGCCCGCTGCCTGCGCCGGTCGAGGCCATGGATCGTCAGCATGCCGTTCGCAAAACGCGTTATTTCCGAAGAAAGGTTCGGAAAATCATCCGCTTTCAGACTTCTATCATGCCGTCCCGCCTCTGCGACGACCTGATAGAGGATGAGCAGGTCTTCTGCATCCGCCGTCAGCTTGTGAAGGAGAATGTTGCAGGTCGCGACGCGCACGTTCAAGGCATCGACGAACGTCTGGAAAATCGCCACAGCCCGTCCCATGCGGCGCGTCGCCTCGACGCCCTTCATCGCCTCGCCATTCTCGCCGCACAGCTTTTGGACGACCTCAGGCCTATGGTCGATGAAGGCCACGAGATCGTTCTCGCTTTCCTTGCGCTCAACCACCAGAAGCGCCCGTTCCTCGCTGGCGAGCCCGATGAGGCGGTCAGCCCGCCGCAACAGTTCCTCGATCTTCCGGAGCGCCGCCCCGTCCCGCCAGCGCGCCTGCTGGCGGCGGCGCATCGCGGTCTTCGAGATGAAGCCGATCAGCCTCTCGCCGCGTGTCGGCAGTTCTCGATTATCGAATTGCGCCTTGCGGGTGCCGGTCTCCGCGGCCACGCCCTCAACGAGCCGCGCCATCGCCGCCTCGATCGCCTGCCGTTCGGGCATCTCCGCCTGCAGCCGTTTTTCCTCAGCGTCGAGCAGCGCCTCCTGCGGAAGGTCAAGCTCGCGTGCAACGTTGTGAAGCATGGCGGCGGCTGCGGAACATGCCTCGCGCATCGCCTTCAGCGCTCCGCCGATCCGCTCCATCTCATTGTCGAATGCCTGGGACATCCGCCACCTGGTTTCCCGTCACCCGCTTTCGCGTCGAGACAAGCATAACGCCGCTGCGGATTTATGCCATGGTAATGCAAGCCGTGCGGCCGGAAACTTATAGGCCCAGCTTGGCGAGTTCCGCCGTCAGGCGATCCTTGGCCATCTTCGGCATCTTGGCGTCCTTGACCGCGGCAAGATTGGCCGGCGCATCGCCGACCACGACCAGCGCCACCATCCCCATGCCGAAATGCGGCGTGCATTTGAAGACATAGGCACCCGGCTTGTCCGCGGTGAAGGTAACCTCCTGGCTGATCTTGCCCTTGATCTCCGCGACGCCTTCCGGCAGCAGCCCCGGCATCGACACGACGTCATGCCCCTTGTCGGTGGGCACGAACCTGATGGTGTCGCCGGGCTGCACCTTGACGGCCGCCGGCTCGAAGACCATTGCCTGGCCATCGCTGCCTTTGTTGAGCATCTTCACTTCGATCTCGGCCCCCAATGCCGGCAGGGCAAAAAGGGCCAGGCTGGCGGCGAGGCAGAAAGTCCGTTTGGCGGTCTTGCGCATGCGGGAGTCCCTCAAGGAAGCGACGCCCCGTCGGGGCGTTTCGGCTCCTGTTTAGATATCATCCTCCCCGCCAGCTTTGACCAGTGTCAATTTTGGGCGGGCGCCGCGGCTTTCCGTCTCACATGGTCAACGAAGGATTGACGGATCCTTCAGTCGCAGCGCATCCGGTCCTCCCAGTGCCGCCGGCAGAGCGAGACGTATTTCTCGTTGCCGCCCACTTCCACCTGGGCGCCCTGCCGCACCAGTTCGCCTCCGGCATCCAGCCGGACGACCATCGTCGCCTTGCGGCCGCAGAAACAGATGGTACGCACCTCGCGCAGCTCGTCGGCGATCGCCAGCAGTTCCAGCGAACCGGGAAAGAGCTTGCCCTGGAAATCGGTTCTGAGCCCGTAGGTCATTACCGGAATGCCCACCCGGTCGCAGACGCGGGCGAGCTGCCAGACCTGTTCGGGCGTCAGGAACTGCGCCTCGTCGACGAAGACGCAGGCGATCGGTTCCTGCCCGTGCATCTCTTCGATCGCCGAGAAGAGATCGTCTTCCGGCCCGAAGGGAATCGCATCCGAGGAGAGCCCGATGCGCGAGGCGACGCGTCCCTGCCCTGCCCGGTCGTCCAGCGCCGCGATGAAGATCGCGGTGCGCATGCCCCGTTCCCGATAGTTGTAGGAGGCCTGCAAGAGCATGGTCGACTTGCCGGCATTCATCGTCGCATAATGAAAGTAAAGCTTGGCCATGTCCTGCTTCTGGTCAGAATCGGGATTCGAGAAAAGCGGGCATCGCCGGAAATCACAGGAAACTGCACGTGTCGGTTTCCGGCCGTGTCACAAATGTCGCAAATGCACCCAAGTTTCCGCCGCGAATGCGCATGCTTGCCTCGCTTCAGCATATATTGATAATGGCGGGAACATAAAAACGGGAGCAACTCATGCGCATCACCACCTCGCTGAAGACAATGCTTGCCGCCGCAGCCTCCGTGCTGGTGCTGGCGACCGGCGCCTCCGCCGCCGAACCCGAGGCCTGCGGAACGGTCCGCTTCTCCGATGTCGGCTGGACGGACATCACCGCCACCACCGCCACCGCAAGTGTCATCCTGAAGGCGCTCGGTTACCAGACCGACGTCAAGGTCCTCTCGGTTCCGGTCACCTACAGTTCGCTCAAGAACAAGGATATCGACATATTCCTCGGCAACTGGATGCCGACCCAGGAAGCGGACGTGCGCCCTTATCTGACCGACAAATCGGTCGAATCCTTCGGCCCGAACCTCGTCGGCGCCAAATACACGCTCGCCACCAACGCCAAGGGCGCTGAACTCGGCATCAAGGATTTCAAGGATATCGCCGCGAAGAAGGACAAGCTCGCCGGCAAGATCTACGGCATCGAGCCCGGCAATGACGGCAACCGCTTGATCCTCGGCATGGTCGAGAAGAATACCTTCGGCCTCAAGGGCTTCGAAGTGGTGGAATCCTCCGAACAGGGCATGCTCGCCCAGGTGGCCCGCGCCGACAAGGCCGGCGAGCCGGTCGTCTTCCTCGGCTGGGAACCGCATCCGATGAACAGCAACTTCAAGCTGACCTATCTCTCCGGCGGCGACGATATCTTCGGCCCGAATTTCGGCGGCGCCGAAGTCTATACCAATGTGCGCGCCGGCTTCACCCAGGAATGCCCCAATGTCGGCGCCTTCATCAAGAACCTGAAGTTCTCGCTCTCGATGGAGAACCAGGTCATGGGCGGCATCCTGAACGACGGGGACGAGCCGGAGACCGCCGCCACCAAGTGGCTGAAGAAGAACGGCGCGGCGATCGACCCCTGGCTCGCCGGCGTCACCACCAAGGACGGCAAGCCCGGCCTTGCCGCCGTCAAGTCCAAGCTCGGGCTGTAAGAACCGATCGGATGGGCAGCGGGCTTCCGGCTCCCAATCCCGTACTCGCTTCGCTCGGTAACCGACTGCGGGAAAGCCGCCGTGTCCCGCCCCGTCCGGCTGCCGTATTTGGGGAGAGAGGGACAGGAGGCCATGCGGCACACCCCTCCTCCCCGTCTGCGGGGAGGAGATGGCGGCAGCCAGCAAGTACCTGGAATTCATGCGTTGTCCCCGGCGCGATAACTTCCTCCAGATCAGGCAGACATGGACGTGAACTGGTTTCCCGAATGGCTCATTGATCCCGATGGCAAGTTGCGCCTCGGCTTTTGGGCGAAAACATGCGTCGACTGGCTGACCGCCAATGCCGACTGGTTCTTCGATCGCCTGGCCGCCATCCTCTCGGCGGTCATCAACGCGATGCTCTTCGTGCTGCAATGGCCGAACGCCTATGTCCTGATTGCACTCTTCACCGCACTCGCCTTCTGGCTTCGCCGGTCGATCGGCATCGCGCTCTTCACCTGTCTTGGACTGCTCGTCATCTACAACCAGGGCTACTGGAAGGAGACGACCGAGACGCTGGCGCTTGTGCTGGCGTCCACCGCCGTCAGCATGGCGGTCGGCGTGCCGCTCGGCATCCTCGCCGCGCGCCGCGCCTGGATCTACGAGATCATGCGGCCGATCCTCGACCTCATGCAGACCATCCCCACCTTCGTCTATCTCATCCCGGCGTTGATCCTCTTCGGGCTCGGCATGGTGCCGGGCCTGATCGCCACGGTCATCTTCGCCATTCCCGCGCCGATCCGGTTGACGCGCCTCGGCATCATCTCGACGCCCGGCGCGCTTGTCGAAGCCGCCGTCGCCTTCGGCGCGACGCCAGCGCAGGTGCTGCGCAAGGTCGAGCTGCCCTTCGCCATGCCGCAGATCATGGCCGGCCTCACCCAGACGATCATGCTGTCCCTGTCGATGGTCGTGATCGCAGCCCTCGTCGGCGCCAACGGCCTCGGTGTGCCGGTCGTGCGGGCGCTGAACACCGTCAATATCGCCCGCGGCTTCGAGGCCGGCCTCTGCATCGTCATCCTGGCGATCATTCTCGACCGGATGTTCCGCACCTCGACGGGAGACGGCGCATGAGCATGACAATGACAGAACAGACGGAACAGAAGACGGACTGCGTGGTTTTCGACCGCGTCGATATCATCTTCGGCGATCATCCGGAACGCGCTCTCCCGCTCGTTGATCAAGGCAGGACACGCGACGAGATCAGCGCGGCCACCGGCATCGTGCTCGGTGTCGCCAATGCCGCGCTCACCATCCACGAGGGCGAGATCCTGGTTCTCATGGGCCTTTCCGGCTCCGGCAAGTCGACCCTGCTGCGTGCCGTCAACGGCCTGGCGCCGGTCGTGCGCGGCGCCGTCCGCGTCGCCACCCCTTCCGGCCCCGTCGATCCCTATAAGGCGAGCCCCAAGCTGCTGCGCGACCTGCGCATGCACACGGTTTCCATGGTCTTCCAGCAGTTCGGCCTGCTGCCCTGGCGCACCGTCGCCGAAAACGTCGGTTTCGGCCTAGAGCTTGCCGGCGTTTCCGAGGCCGAGCGCAAGAGCCGCGTCGGAGAACAGCTCGAACTGGTGAACCTGACGAAATGGGCCGGCCGCAAGGTGGGCGAACTGTCAGGCGGGATGCAGCAGCGCGTCGGCCTTGCCCGCGCCTTTGCGACTGGCGCGCCGATCCTTTTGATGGACGAGCCGTTTTCCGCGCTGGATCCGCTGATCCGCACGCGTCTGCAGGATGAGCTTCTCGAGTTCCAGCGGCGGCTGAAGAAGACCATCCTCTTCGTCAGCCACGATCTCGACGAGGCCTTCCGCATCGGCAACCGCATCGCCATCATGGAAGGCGGCCGCATCATCCAGTGCGGCACGCCGCAGGAGATCGTCCGCGCCCCGGCGGATCAATATGTCGCCGATTTCGTGCAACACATGAACCCGATCACCATGCTGACGGCAAGCGACGTGATGCGGCCGGGTGTCAGCGGGGCCGCCGGCGCCTCCGCCGTATCGGGAACGGCGCTGACAACGACGCCGCTCATCGATATCCTCGATGCCCTCTCCCGCCAGCCGGGCGCCATCGGCGTCGTCGACAACGGCGCGATCGTCGGCACGATATCCGCCGACGACGTGATCGCCGGGCTGACGCGTCACCGCCGCCGCGACGGCTGAATTCAAACTTGAGACGCCAAGTCGGCTTTCACTTGGACATCACAGATGTTATGTCGTGCCCGGGCCGGCCGCGCAGCCGTCCGGTCGCGACGAGGTGACGACATGGCTGAGCAATTGCCGGCTGAGGAAGCGAATACAGAGAGGCCTGAAACCGAGGCGATTGTCGACAAGCCGACCGATGCCGACAAACCCAAAGTGCTTCGCGATACGGATGACGAGGCACGCCGCCTCGCCCGCACGCTGGTCCGCGGCGCCCGGTACATGGCGCTCGCGGTGATCGATCCGGAGACCGGTTTTCCCTCCGTCAGCCGCACGCTGACCGGGACGGACATCGACGGCGTGCCGGTCATCCTCGTCTCCGGCCTTTCCGGCCACACCAAAGGCCTCGTCGCCGATCCACGGTGCTCGCTTCTTGCCGGCGAACCCGGAAAGGGCGATCCGCTCGCCCATCCTCGCATCACCCTGCAATGCCTTGCGGAAAGCGTCGCGCGTGACACGCCTGAACACGCCCGCATCCGCAGCCGCTTCCTCGACCGGCATCCGAAGGCCGCCCTCTATGCCGACTTCGGCGATTTCCGCTTCTTTCGAATCACTCCGCAGGCAGCCTCCCTGAACGGGGGATTCGGCCGTGCATACATGTTGAACGGGGCTGACCTGATAATTCCCGAGCCGGGAATCACGTCCGACTGGTTCGAGCTGCAGGAGAATTTAAAAAATATGACAGCAGCGGCGGAAGCCTTTGCCGCGAATATCCGCACGGAAAACGGGAAGAACTGGCGCTTCGGCGGCGTTGACCGGGCCGGAATCGACTTAATCGGCGGCGACTTTCAACTCAGGCACGAATTCGATCAACTGGCCGGGTCACCAGCGGCCGTACTTGATTATATTTTTGCCATCACTAAAATACGTTGATTGGGTTACCTGAAATTTAGGGATATACAATCCCTTTTGCTCCTTGTTAATTTTCGATCTTAGGACAAAGGGTGATTTTTAAGCGGGGCCGCTTTGGAATACGAGGGGAATTGTAGCTGATGGACACGATGGCACTATCCGAGCACTCCAACGCAGCAGCAGGCCTGTTGTCTGCGATGGCCAACCCCAAGCGGCTGATGATCCTCTGCTGCCTGGTCAGAGGTGAGGTCGCGGTCGGCGCCCTCGCTTCGCAGGTCGGCCTCAGCCAGTCGGCTCTCTCGCAGCATCTTTCCAAGCTGCGTGCGCAAAAACTGGTCAAGACCCGGCGCGATGCCCAGACCATCTATTACTCCAGCTCATCGGAATCGGTCCTGAAGGTGCTCGAGACCTTGGAAGAGATCTACTGCGCCCCGGCTCAGAAGAAATCCGTCGCCGCCTGAGAACGGCTACAGCAACGGCGATGTCCGCAGCCGATCGGCCAAGCCATGCGTGCGGACTGCCGGCGATAAGTTTTTGCTCGGACTCGACCTGTCCTCGTCCCGATTGCCGTGGGCGAGGCTTTCAACGTTATGGGTCCTGCGCATCCCCTGCCTGCATATCTCCCCGTACGTCTTCATATCTCCACCGCCGCCCTGCCAAGCTTTCCGTTCGACCGGACGGCAGGACCACAAAGGCCTGACAGCCTGAATTGAGCGAACGTCGCATTGGAACGATTTCTAGTCAAGATTGAAATCCAATGCATCCACATCTTTAGGTGAAAGCATCGCTCTCTCCTTCGCGTGACCTCGCTCCCCCGTGTCCGCGCAGCATCAAGCCGATTGACGCCCCCGTTCCCCCTGATAATTTGACCAGGCAGTCAAAACTTGGCGCAAAGCCGCCGACGGGGAAATGGCCACCCGAAGAAACCGAATGGCCATGGAGAATCTCATGTCCAATCGCCTGAACACCACGCCCAACGACCTTCGGGCGTTCTGGATGCCGTTTACCGCCAACCGCCAGTTCAAGAAGGAACCCCGTCTTTTCGTCGGTGCGAAGGATATGCACTACACGACCCATGACGGCCGTCAGGTGCTCGATGCCACCGCCGGCCTCTGGTGCGTCAATGCCGGCCACTGCCGCCCGAAGATCACCGAGGCGATCCGCGAACAGGCCGGCGAACTGGATTATGCTCCCGCCTTCCAGCTCGGCCACCCCAAGGCCTTCGAACTGGCGAACCGCCTGGTCGATATCGCGCCGGAGGGCATGAACCATGTCCTCTACACCAATTCCGGCTCCGAATCGGTCGAGACGGCGCTGAAGGTGGCGCTCGCCTATCACCGCGTGAAGGGCAACGGCTCGCGCTTCCGCCTGATCGGCCGCGAGCGCGGTTATCACGGCGTCAATTTCGGCGGCATTTCCGTCGGTGGCATCGTCGCCAACCGCAAGATGTTCGGCACGCTTCTGACCGGTGTGGATCATCTGCCGCACACCCACCTGCCCGGCAAGAACGCCTTCACGCGGGGCGAACCGGAACATGGCGGCGATCTGGCGGCAGAGCTGGAACGCATCGTCACGCTGCATGACGCCTCCACCGTCGCCGCCGTCATCGTCGAACCGGTCGCGGGCTCCACCGGCGTGCTCATCCCGCCGAAGGGTTACCTGCAGAAGCTGCGCGAGATCTGCACCAAGCACGGCATCCTGTTGATCTTCGACGAAGTCATCACCGGTTTCGGCCGGCTTGGCGCACCGTTTGCAGCTCAATATTTTGACGTCAGGCCGGACATCATCACCACCGCCAAGGGCCTCACCAACGGCGTCATCCCGATGGGTGCGGTGTTCGTCACCTCGGAAATCCACGACGCCTTCATGAACGGCCCGGAGCACATGATCGAATTCATGCACGGCTACACCTATTCGGGCAATCCGATCGCCTCCGCCGCCGGCCTGGCGACCCTCGAAACCTATAGGGAGGAAGGCCTGTTCGAACGCGCCCGCGACATTTCTCCCTATTGGGAGGAAGGCCTGCATTCGCTGAAGGACCTGCCGAACGTCATCGACATCCGCAACCTCGGCCTGATCGGTGCGATCGAACTCGATCCGATTGCCGGCGAACCCACCAAACGCGCCTTCACCGCTTTCCTGAAGGCTTACGAGGACGGCCTCCTGATCCGCACGACCGGCGACACGATCGCCATGTCGCCGCCGCTGATCGTCGAAAAGCATCACATCGACGAGATCTTCGGGAAGCTGCGCGAGATCCTGAAGAACGGTATTTGAGATCGCGCGTTGCGGTCGCTGACCAAGCCACCGTCATCCCTGTACTTGTCACAGGGATGACGAAGGATGCGGAGCGCATCGAAGCATCCGAACACAAGACAGCGCCCTCCACCGCAACAGGAACATTTCTCCACCCGCCCCGGTAGACATCGCCCCTGGATCGCACTATAAACCTCGCAACGACCTGTGAAGGAGGCTCATTCGATGAGAACGGCCGGTATTTCCCAACGCTGAATGGCGGCGCCGGTATCGGGCTGACCACTCAGTCCACCCTCATCGACAATGTGAGCCTTTTCGCCCCTGGAGGGGGCCTTCATGCTTCGTCGTTTCTTCTCCTATTACGCGCCCTACAAGACGCTGTTTCTGCTTGATTTCGGTTGTGCGGTGCTTGCCGGCCTGCTCGAACTCGGCTTCCCGATCGCCGTCAAGCTCTTCGTCGACGAGTTGCTTCCCGGCCAGAACTGGACGCTGATCGTTGGCGTCGCCTTGGCGCTGCTTGCTGTCTACGCCCTCAATACCGGCCTGATGGCGATCGTCAACTACTGGGGCCATGCGCTCGGCATCTCGATCGAGTCGGACATGCGCCGGCAGGCCTTCGACCATATCCAGAAACTCTCCTTCCGGTATTTCGACAACACCCGCACCGGCCACCTCATCACCCATGTCACCAAGGACCTGGAAGAGGTCGGAGAGATCGCCCACCACGGCCCGGAAGATCTGTTCATCGCGATCATGACCTTCATCGGCGCCTTCATCCTGATGTTCACGGTGCACTGGAAGCTGGCGCTACTGACCACCGTCATCGTGCCGTTCATGACCTGGCTCGTCAGCCGCTACGGCGCCCGCATGACCATCAACTGGCGCACGCTGTTCGGCAAGGTCGGCGATTTCAACACGCGGGTGCAGGAAAGCGTCGGCGGCATCCGCGTCGTCAAGGCCTTCGGCAACGAGGCCTATGAAAGCCAGCTTTTCGCCCGCAACAACGAGGGCTACAAGGCGACCAAGCTCAACGCCTACGCCTATATGACGGCAAGCGTGGCGCTGAGCTATCTCGGCACGCGGCTGGTCCAACTGTCGGTAATGATCGCCGGCACCTGGTTCGTGGTGCAGGGTGAACTGAGCTACGGCGGTTTCGTCAGCTTCCTGCTGCTCGTCAACGTCTTCTTCCACCCGATCGACAAGATCACTTCGGTCCTGGAAATGTATCCGAAGGGTTTTGCCGGTTTCCGCCGCTTCACCGATCTGATCGATACCCAGCCCGATCTCGCCGACCGGCCGGATGCAATCGCTGTAACCGCGCTCAAGGGCGATATCGCCTATCGCGACGTGAGCTTCGGTTATTCGGATGGCGCAAGAGTCTTCGAACATCTGGATCTCAGGATCGCGGCCGGAGAAACGGTCGCCTTCGTCGGCCCTTCCGGCGCCGGCAAAACGACGGTCTGCTCGCTGCTGCCGCGCTTCTACGACGTCACCGCCGGCGCGATCACCATCGACGGCATCGATATCCGCGACATGACGCAGGCCTCGCTGCGCAGCCAGATCGGCATCGTCCAGCAGGACGTCTTCATGTTCGGCTCGACGATCCGCGAAAACATCGCCTATGGCCGGCTCGGTGCCAGCGACGAGGAGATCATGGAAGCGCTGCGGCGGGCCGCCCTCGACCGGTTCGTGCTGTCGCTGCCGCTCGGCCTCGACACGCCGACGGGAGAGCGCGGGGTGAAGCTGTCGGGTGGCCAGAAGCAGCGCCTCGCGATCGCCCGCATCTTCCTGAAAAATCCGCCGATCCTCATCCTCGACGAAGCGACATCCGCGCTGGATTCGGCCACCGAACTGGCGATCCAGCAGGCCCTGCTCGAACTGTCGAAGGGCCGCACCACCCTCGTCGTCGCCCATCGGCTCGCCACCATCCGCAATGCCGACCGCATCGTCGTCATGGGGCCTGAAGGCATCGTCGAGGAAGGCACCCATGCCGAACTGCTGAACGCTAACGGTGCCTATGCCCGCCTCCACGAAGCCCAGTTCGGCGCGGTGGCTTGAGGCTTCGCCGTTTGCCCATCTCCCCCGTCGAAGGGGGAGATGTCACCGGCGGTGACAGAGGGGGCAGCAAATTCGACGGAAGAGTATGCGACCTTCCTCTGCCTGCCGGCATCTCCCCTGCAAGGGGAGAAACCGCACGCCGGCGTGCCTCAGTCTTCCTTCCCCACCCGCATCCCCGCAACGATCTCCGCGATACGCGCCTCCCGCTCCCGGGCAAGATCAGGTCCCTCGACCGCGAAATGGTTGAGCAGGATCGGCATCCCTCCCGCCAGCGTAAAAGCACTCACACCGGACATGACCATCTTCCCGTCCTCCAGAACACGCTGCGCGGCATAGATGGCGCGGTCATCGCGGCCAAGAAACGGTGAACCGGCGACCGGCGGATACTCCCAATATCGCGGGGTCAACGGTTCCTTATCCTTCTCCACCTCGTCGAGAAAGTCGTTGAGGTTCGCCGGGACGGGTCTTTTGCCTTCAAGGAAACGCGTCACCGTGAACCCGTATTTCGGCCGTATATTGTGACCGGCCTCGGCTTTCTTCAGCGACTCGCAATCGATATCCAGCGACTTGAGTTCCGATTTCCGTTCCGGCGGCGGGGCCAGCGCCTGCCAGAGCTTTCGATGATAACCGCCGCGCTTGGGATCGATGGCGCAAAACCCCTCCGGGACTTTGAAACCGATCTTCACGTCACCGAAATCGATAATGCGGGTGCGCGGATCGCCATCCTGCAAATCCGCGGCCGGCACCTGTCGCGGCATCTCGGCCGTCTCCGGCTGCGCCCCCGTGGGATCTGGAATGAATGTCGTCTCATATTCCAGCTTGTTGCCCACCCTGTATGGGCTGCATTTCATGATCGCCCTCAGAGCCGATCGGGCAAAAGCCTCGTTCAAAGCCCCCTTCCCCCGGCTCTTGATCACCGGCGTTCCGTCAAGATTGCCGTCGGGCTTGAGCTTGAAAGTGATGACGGCCGGCGTATTGGCGCCGGCCGGCGTGGACCAGCAGGGCTGGATCTGCGCCTCGAAAGGCAGGTCGTCATTGTCCGTCCCGGTGGCCTCCTGCGCCGCCACCTCCTGGACCGGCAGCAGAGAAAGGACCGCACCCAGGATCCATGAAAAACGCCGCATCGAAATCGTCCCCGCAATATGTCTACTCAAACCGGTTGCCAGATGGCCAAAAATATCCATCCTGCAACCTGTCCGATGACATAGCGGCGACGTGCTCCGCTTCAAGCACCGGCTCGGGGTGTCATGAACGCGAATCGTCGCGCCGCGCCTTGCACCGAAGCCAGTCGATTTCTGGAAATAGACACGGAGGCCGGTCTGCCGGCGGCGCTTGAGGAGACATGGTGGAAAATCAGATCGTTCTTCTGTCGGCGGTCGCCGCGACCTTCATCGTCGCCGGCTTCGTCAAGGGCGTCACCGGCATGGGCCTGCCGACGGTCGCCATGGGCGCGCTCGGCGCTCTGATCTCACCGCTGACGGCCGCCGGCCTGCTGATCGTCCCCTCCTTCGTCACCAATGTCTGGCAGTTGCTTGCCGGCCCCCGCACCGGCGCAGTGCTGAAACGCCTCTGGCCGATGATGCTCGCCATCCTGGTCGGCACGATTGCCGGCTCGTCGCTGCTGACCGAGGGCAACACGGCCGTCACCACCGCAGCCCTTGGCGCGGCGCTCGTGGCCTATGCCTGCCATACGCTGTTTGCCCGCCAGCTCCGGGTGCCGGCGCATATGGAACCCTGGCTCTCGCCGACCGTCGGTCTCGTGACCGGCGTCGTCACCGGCGGAACGGGCGTCTTCGTCATTCCGGCCGTGCCTTATCTCCAGGCACTCGGGCTGGAAAAGGACGACCTCATCCAGTCGCTCGGCCTCTCCTTCACCGTCTCGACGATCGCGCTTGCCGCCGGGCTTGCTTTGCGCGGCGCCTATGAGCAGGGAAACCTCTGGCTTTCCGCGCTGGCCCTGGTGCCCGCGCTCATCGGCATGTGGATCGGCCAGCTTGCCCGCAACCGGATCAGCCCTCCGGCCTTCCGGCGCTGGTTCCTGGTGGCGCTTCTGATCCTCGGCACGGAAATGTTGCTCCGCCCGATATTGTAGAGGCCCGCCGCAATGCGGCGAGCCTCCGTGGCGCGTCCGGTTCAGGCCTTGAAGAAAGCCAGGAGATCGGCGTTGACGATATCGGCATGGGTCGTCGCCATGCCGTGCGGCAGGCCTTCATAGACCTTCAGCGTGCCGTTCTTCAGAAGCTTGATCGCCAGATGTGCGGAGTCGGCGATCGGCACGATCTGATCGTCGTCGCCATGCATGACGAGAACCGGCACGTCGATCGCCTTCAGGTCTTCGGTGAAATCGGTTTCGGAAAAGGCCTTGATGCAATCGTAATGGGCCTTGGTGCCGCCCATCATGCCCTGCCGCCACCAGTTCTGGATGACGCCTTCGGAAACCTGGGCGCCTTCGCGGTTGAAGCCATAGAACGGGCCGGCCGGAACGTCGCGGAAGAACTGCGCCCGGTTGGTGGCAAGGGCCGCGCGAAAACCGTCGAACACTTCGATCGGCAGGCCGCCGGGGTTGTTTTCGGTCTTGACCATGATCGGCGGCACGGCGCCCATTAGCACGGCCTTTGCGACGCGGCCGCCACCGCCATGTTGCGCCACATATCGGGCGACTTCGCCGCCGCCGGTCGAATGGCCGACATGAATGGCGTTTTTCAGGTCGAGATGGGCGACGAGTTCGGCGACATCGGCCGCGTAGGTATTCATTTCGTTGCCGGTCTCGGTCTGGCTCGAACGGCCATGGCCGCGCCGGTCATGGGCAATCACGCGAAAACCCTGGTGCAGGAAGAACAGCATCTGGGCGTCCCAATCGTCGGAGGAAAGCGGCCAGCCGTGATGGAAGACGACCGGTTGGGCATCCTTCGGACCCCAGTCCTTGTAGAAGATCTCAGTGCCATCCTTGGTGGTGATGAAATTGCTGCTCATGGTCTTATCCCTTCGAAAATGATCTCTGATGATTGGACGTGACTGCAAGACGGACCGCAGGCGGCGACCCGGCTCGATGTTCCTATGGCCCCTTGATGTCGCCACCGTGACGCATCGGAAGGACTTTCGCGATTTTGATATCTCGATATTAATTATCGCGATAATCATTCGCTAATACATTTTGCGGCACCTGTCCATAAAAATATTTATCGCGATATATTTTTTTGTGATATAAATTTGCCATACCCAAGTCATCGGATCGAGCCATGCGCGAAGCAAAACCCGCCCATACCCCTTACCCGCTGAGCGATCAGCTTTGCTTCTCCCTTTACGAAGCGAATATCGCCATCAACCGCCTCTACAAACCGATGCTCGACGAGATGGGCATAACCTATCCTCAATATCTCGTGCTGAGCGCCTTGGCAGAGCAGGACGGCATGACGGTCGGAGCCATCGCCGAGAGGCTTTCGCTGGAATCGAGCACCATCACCCCTCCGGTGAAGCGGCTTGAACAGGCCGGCCTCCTGGAGCGGCACCGCAGCAAGGAAGACGAACGCCAGGTTCATGTCCACCTGACCGATGCAGGCCGCGCGCTGGTCGTGCAAAGCAGGTGCCTCGGCGATACGCTAATACAGCGTTCCGGCATGAAGCCGGACGCGTTCCAGGCCTTCAACCGTCAGGTCCAGGCGTTTCTCGGCACGCTGAGACATACTGCATAAGCTCTGCCTGATATGCGTACGGCCGTGTCTTCCGCGCCGATTTCCAGCCAGATTTTCGTGAAATCGATAAAAACTGCGGCCGGTTTGATATCATCTTGCGGAATCCCGGCCAAATTTTTACAGATTGTGCCGCCGCACGCCGAAAGCCAAACATGGCTCGGCACGGCATCGACCGCACCGCCTTCCGTCATTTGGCGCGATGCTTGAAAAGCATCGGAGACGGCAGGCGCGAGCTGCGGCGTTGACCGCGGGCCTCTCACGGCCCCACCCAAGGAGACCAAGATGAACCTCAAGATGCTTCTGGGGGCAACCGCCCTCGCTTCCCTTTTGTCGGCGCAGCTCGCCCATGCCGAGATCGTCATCGGCCTCATCGCGCCGCTGACCGGTCCGGTCGCCGCCTATGGCGACCAGGTCAGGAACGGCGCCGAAACCGCCATTGCGGAGATCAACAAGAAGGGCGGCATTCTCGGCGAGAAGGTCGTCCTGAAGGCCGCCGACGATGCCGCCGAGCCCAAGCAGGGCGTTTCCGCCGCCAACCAGATCGTCGGTCAGGGCATTCGCTTCGTCGTCGGCCCGGTCACCTCCGGTGTTGCGATGCCTGCTTCCGACGTGCTTGCCGAAAACGGCGTGCTGATGGTCACGCCGACGGCGACCACGCCGGCGCTCACCACCCGCGGCCTCACAAACGTGCTGCGCACCTGCGGCCGCGACGACCAGCAGGCCGTGGTCGCCGCCGATTACGTCCTGAAGAGCCTCAAGGACAAGAAGGTCGCCATCATCAACGACAAGGGCGCCTATGGCAAAGGCCTCGCCGATGCCTTCAAGGCCGCGCTCAATGCCGGCGGCGTCAAGGAAGTCGTCAACGACGCGGTGACCGCAGGCGACAAGGACTTCAGCGCGCTCACCACCCGCCTGAAGTCCGCCGGTGTCGAAGTCATCTATTTCGGCGGCTATCATCCGGAAGGCGGCCTGCTCGCCCGCCAGCTCGCCGATCTCGGCGTCAAGGCGACGATCATCGGCGGCGACGGCCTGTCGAACAGCGAATTCTGGAATATCGGCACCACGGCGGCAGCCGGCACGCTCTTCACCAATGCGTCCGACGCGACCAAGAACCCGGATTCCAAGGCGGCGGCCGAAGCTCTCGCCGCCCGCAACATCCCGGCCGAAGCCTTCACGCTGAATGCCTATGCCGCCGTCGAGGTCATCAAGGCCGGCATCGAAAAGGCAAAGAGCGCCGAGGACGCGGAAGCCGTCGCCAAGGCGCTGAAGACAGGCGAGCCGGTCGCCACCGCCATCGGCAAGCTCACCTATGGCGAAACGGGCGACCTGACGTCGCAGAGCTTCTCGCTCTTCAAGTGGCAGGACGGCAAGATCGTCGCCGCCGAGTGACAACAGGGTCTCGGACGTGATCGGGACGGGTGCCGGACGATCGTTTTCGGCGCCCATTATCCCCTAACTTCAAGGGATTACTTGATGCTGTCGAGCATCGTCTTGATCGAATTGGTCGTGGCTGAGCCGCGTCGGAACAGCCACAGCGACATGCCCACGAAAAAGATCAGGAACACCACCAGAGCCGTCATGACATGCGGGAAGAGCGCATCGCCGGACGCGGTCGAAGCCATGAGTATCCCGTCGCAAAGCACGAAGATCACGAAAATCAACACGGCGATGTTGATCCGATAGCTGTCGCCGTTCGAAAGCTTGCGAAACTCGATGCGGCATTCGACGATCGCCTTCTGCTGGCTCTCGTTGGCGTGCCGCTTGTTGAGCTCCACCTTCTGCTCCAGCGCCACGAGATCGCGCAGCCACTGGCTCAACTGAATGTTGAAGAACGTGCCGACCAGGCCGGCGAGACTGAGCATCAATCCGATGAGATTCATTTTCCGCTCCCTTGTTTCAGAAAGTCCAGCAGCACTTTCAGCGTTGCAGCAGGAACCCCGTACCAACGCGTCATGCCGAGCGACTGCCTGGACTTCGGCGGCCGCGGCCGCTTGTCCGGCGTCACCGACGCACAGTAGCGATCGAACTGCACCCGCAATTCGTCTGCGGCGCCGGCCGAGAGGCTGATATCGATCTCCTCGATGTCGGGCGCCTCCTGCGCTGCGGCGCGTTTTGCTTCGAGAACCGCCACCAATTCCCGGCGGGCGGCATCCCGCCACCACGCGGCCCGCCGCGTCCGCAACAGCCGTGCGATATAATTGGCCCGCGGGAGGGCAAGGCCGAAGCGTTCGTAGATGACCGTGCCGTCCGGCTGCTCGTCCGGGAAAATCTCCTCGTAGAAACGGGAGATCCAGTATTCGGTCTGCTGCGGCTGTCTTTCAAAACGCCGCTCGCCGGTCAGCCATTCGAGAAACAGTTCGGCAGCCAGATCCCGCAGCTTCTTTTCGAGATCCTGCCTCGCCTGCGCCGAGGCATCGACGGAAAGCGAAGCAAGCGCTTTCCCTAGCAACTCGTCGAGATGATCGTCAGCCATTCCGTCTCCTCTGCCGTTTAGAGAAATGGCACCCGCCGAAGGCTATCGAACGATTTCTGCTTCACTTGTGACGTGTATTTGACAATCCCCCGAACGCAACCTTAGCACGAAAATCCCATCCTGCCATAGTATCCTTGCGCACCTTGGCTAGAATGCGCCAGATGGAATCGGAGACAGCCATGACCACCCGCCTCGAAAGCTTGATCGACCAGGGCACCGGCCGCGAGCCGGCCGATATCGTGCTGAAGGGCGGCAGGTTCTTCGACCTCGTGACGGGGGAGCTCGTGGCCTCCGACATCGCCATCTGCGGCGATCGCATCGTCGGCACCTGCGGCAGCTATTCCGGCAGGACCGAGTTCGACATTTCCGGAAGGATTGTCGTACCGGGCTTCATCGACACGCATCTGCATATCGAAAGCTCATTGGTGACGCCGCATGAATTCGACCGCTGCGTGCTGCCCTATGGCGTCACCACGGCGATCTGCGACCCGCACGAGATCGCCAATGTCATCGGCGCTGAAGGCATCGAATTCTTCCTGGCTTCCGCGCTGGAAACCGTCATGGACATCCGCGTCCAGCTCTCCTCCTGCGTGCCGGCCACACATCTGGAGACGGCGGGCGCCGATCTGCCCATCGAGAAGCTCCTGCCTTTCCGCCATCATCCCAAGGTCATCGGGCTTGCGGAATTCATGAATTTCCCGGGCGTCATCCACAAGGACCCGATCTGCCTCGCCAAGCTCGACGCCTTCTACGGCGATCATATCGACGGCCATGCGCCGCTTTTGAGAGGCAACGACCTGAACGGCTATCTCGCCGCCGGCATCCGAACCGAGCACGAATGCACCACCGCCGATGAAGCGCTCGAAAAAATCCGCAAGGGCATGCACATCCTGGTGCGCGAGGGTTCCGTCTCGAAGGACCTCCATGCCCTGATGCCGATCATCACCGAGCGCCTGTCCCCCTATCTCGCGCTCTGCACCGACGACCGCAACCCGCTCGACATCGCCGAACAGGGCCATCTCGACTACATGATCCGCACTGCGATCGGACACGGCGTCGAGCCGCTGGCCGTCTACCGCGCCGCCTCGATCTCAGCCGCCAAAGCCTTCGGCCTGCGCGACCGCGGCCTCGTCGCCCCCGGCTGGCGCGCCGATCTCGTCGTCATCGACAGCCTCGAGAACTGCAAGGCCGAGATCGTTTTCTCCGCCGGCCGCAAGGTCACCGCCGAGCTTTTCGCCACCCGCAAACCCGTCGCCCCCGTCGGCCTCGACAGCGTCAAGGCGCGGCCCGTGCAGGCGATGCATTTCGGCGTGCCGGTCACGGAAGGAGAAACGCCGGTGATCGGCGTGATGCCCGGAAAGATCATCACAGAACACCGCCGTTACCACCTGCCGACCTCCGGCAACCAGACCGGCCTCGATCTTGCCCGCGACATCATCAAGGTCGCGGTCATCGAGCGGCACGGCAAGAACGGCAACCATGCCAATGGTTTCGTCCAGGGTTTCGGCTTGAAGAAAGGTGCCATCGCCTCGACCGTCGGCCATGACAGCCACAATATCTGTGTCGTCGGCGTCAGCGAGGACGACATGGCAATGGCCGCCAACCGCTTGGGCGAAATCCACGGCGGCTTCGTGGTCGTGGAAGACGGCAAGGTCACCGGCGAAATCGCCCTGCCCGTCGCCGGCCTGATGAGCCTCGAACCCTATGAAACGGTCCGCGACACGCTGCATCACCTGAGGAAAGCCGCTTATGCGCTTGGAACGACGCTCGAAGAACCGTTCCTACAGGTCGCCTTCCTGCCGCTCCCCGTCATCCCGCACCTGAAGATATCGGACAAGGGCATGGTGGATGTCGACAGGTTCACGCTGATTTGAGAGGGCTTTGCGATCCCGCTCAGCGATACCCCTTCATCCATCCTTCAGGAAGCTCGTCGCCCTCCATGGGCGGATTGTCGGGAACTTCGTCCAATATCTTTATAAGATCGTCACCGGTCGCACCACTGGCGCGCTTTTTCAAAAACTCGGCGGCAGTTTCGACAACGCCAATCTTCTGCGCAACGGCCGAAGCAATCCATTGATTGAGTGACACGCCGTCTTCCTTGGCAAGACGTGCCGCCGCCGCTTTGATGGAAGCAGGGAGCTTCAGAGGATAGGTGTTCTTGCTCATGGTTTTAGTTGCTCCAAAAATTCGCTCGGCCGCAATAACCGAATTCCAAAACGTCCAGCAGCATGCTGAAAGTCGCGAACATTATAGGTTACCAAGGCATCCGCCCGCCCATTAATTGCTGCCTCCATGACCAGTTCATCCTTGGGATCCGAAAGCTGCGGCCTCCATTGATAATGTAGATCGATAGGCTCGGACAACGCCGCAAACTCCCGTATCGCGTCATCGATCCGCGACAACGGCAGACCATGAGCTGCGATCTGCTCCGGTCGCTTGAGGACAGCTTCATATTCAAGCAGCAACGCAGTCGTTACCAGAAGCTTGATCTGCCGCGCGGCTACCTTTTGTAAAATAATAAAAGAGGCGCCGTTTCGGCTTCGAAACGCCGCCGCAAGAACATTCGTATCGAGCACTACGCGCTTCATGGAAGGGCACAATAATATACCCCATGGGATGTTTCAACGCATGGGCGCGATCCTCAAATTCACCGCCGCCGCAGCACCATCCCGCCGTGATAAAGCACGCCGCCGCGGAAATCGCCGTCGGCGGTGAAGCCGGTGTCGTCCTTGTAGTCGATATGGTCGCCGTTCACCCAATATTGCCCCTCATAGGCCTTTTCCCGGGTGCCGCGGGCTTCCACGTAACGGCCGTTCGGCAGGAGTTCGTGACGGACGTGATTGTCTTCCGTCACCCACATTCCGACATAGGGGTGGTTGCTCATCGTCTTCTCCTGGTCTTTTATATCGTGTGCGAACGCCGTGAAGCACGCGATGAAGGTGAAGGACATCGCGAAGGCAGCCACGGCAATAGAATTTTGAAGGAAGCGCTCAGCCATTCAGGTAGTCCCTTCTGAGGACCCGCTCGCGACGGCTGCGGCCGGCACCGCCCGAATGTCTGAAGAAGGAGCCGGCCGGGCCGGCAGCCCTGTGGTCACCCGAAGGGGCAATCCAATGGGCGATCCACCGAAAGGGGCTTTCGAGCAAATACTGGAAGCTTGCCATCACCATCTCCTTTTTCCGTCCGGCTTTGATCGATCGGACGAGGCGGAATATGGGTGAACCCGGCCTCCCGGCGGTAGACCAGTCCTCCGGCATGATTGCACAATCCTCCGAAGCTTGTTTGAATTGGCCATATCGCATCCCATATCAGCCACGCGAAGAAAGGCGATATGATCCAGTCAGCCCGGTTTTCGCCTATTTTTACGATCCGGAAGAGGCCAAGGATGGAAAAGCTCGTTCAACTCGCGCGGCTGATTGCACAAAACACCGATGGCGACGGTGTGTTCGAGACCGCCATTCCGCGCCTGTCGGTGATCCGCATGTCGAACCCGACAGAGCCGCTGCACGCCCTCCACCAGCCGGCCATCTGCATTATCGCCCAGGGCGCCAAGCAGGTCATGCTCGCCGACGAGATCTTTCGCTACAGCCCCGGCCAGTACCTCGTGGTTTCGGTCGACATACCGATTACCGGCCAGGTGATCGAGGCAAGCGAGGAAAAGCCCTATCTCTGCATCAGGCTCGATCTCGACCTGAAACTCTTGAGCGAAATGTTGGTGCAGATGCCGGATACCTTCGGCCAGCCGACCATGCGCCGCAAGTGCATCGGCCTCAGCCACGCGACGCCGGAATTCCTCGATGCCGCGCTGCGCTTCACCCAGCTTCTCGACCGGCCCGACGAGATCGCCTATCTCGCCCCGCTCATCGAGCGCGAACTGATGTTCCGCCTGCTGCGCGGCGAACAGGCGGAAATGATCCGTCAGATCCTCGCGCCCGAAAACCGGCTGCAGCAGGTCAACCGGGCGATCGCCTGGATCCGCCAGAACTTCTCTGCTCCCTTCTCGATCGAGCAGGTCGCCGTCGAAGCGCGCATGAGCCCGTCGTCGCTGCATCAGCATTTTCGCGAAGTGACGGCCATGAGCCCGCTGCAATACCAGAAGCAGCTTCGCCTGCAGGAAGCTCGCCGGTTGATCCTCGCCAACGCCGTGGACGCCGCCACCGCCGCCCATCAGGTCGGCTATGACAGCCCCTCGCAGTTCAGCCGCGAATACCGCCGCCTGTTCGGTGCCCCGCCCATCCAGGACATCACACGGCTCAGAACCGAACCGGCCCGTTACGCCGAGGCCTGAACCGGCCCGGCGCCCTTCCTGAAAAACATTCAACCGATCGGTTGACAATAAAACCGCAGAAGCGCATATTCAACCACATGGTTGAATTACACGCACAACAGATCGACACTGTCTTCCACGCTCTGAGCGACGCCACACGCCGCCGCATGCTTCGCGAACTCGCGGATGGCGAGCGCACCGTGAGCCAGCTGGCGGAGCCGCACGACATGTCGCTCGCCGCCGCCTCGAAACACATCAAGGTCTTGGAAGGCGCCGGCTTGATCCGCCGCGAGATCCACGGCCGCACCCATCTCTGCCGCCTCGAGCCGACGCCGCTCGCGACCGCTCACCAGTGGCTCGCCTTTTACGAACGCTTCTGGACCAACCGGCTCGACATCCTGGAACGCCTGCTGCGCGAGGATGCACGGAAAGATGCCGAGGCAAAAAGCCGGAAATCCCCTGCCCCCCATGAACCCGAAGTCAAACCTGAACCGAAAACGGGAGAAGACCAATGAACGACATGACATCCTTGATCAAATACGGCGTCGTGAGCGAACCCTTTGCGCTCACGATTCAGCGCCGCCTGCCCGGCCCGATCGAACGGGTCTGGTCCTATCTGGCCGACAGCGACCTGCGCCGCCAGTGGCTCGCCTCCGGTATCATCCCCGCCGAACCGGGCAAGGCCTTCGAACTCACCTGGCGCAATGACGAACTGAGTTCCTCCTCCGAAGGCAAGCCGGAAGGCTTTCCCGCCGAACATACGATGCAGAGCGAGGTGATTGCCTTCGAGGCGCCGCATCGCCTCGTCTTTTCTTGGCCGCCGCGCGGCGAAGTCTCCTTCGAGCTTCAGCAGGCAGGCTCGGAAATCCTGCTGACTGTCACCCACAGGCGCATCTCCGACCGCAAGAACATGGTCATGGTCGGTGCCGGCTGGCATGCGCATCTCGATATCCTTGTCGCCCGCCTCAACGAACGCAAGCCGGCGTCCTTCTGGCAGGATTGGAAACGGTTGAAGGAAGAATACGACCGGCTCATTCCCGCCGAATGAGCGGTCGTCGCCTCCGCCCCTGATTGCCGGGCGGAGGCTCCTTTACCGATCACCGTCCAAGACGGATCATCATCATGGAGAAACACTCATGAGCAGGCCTTTTACCGGCGGCTGCGCCTGCGGCGCTGTCCGTTATGAAGTTTCGGGCGAACCGATCGCGATGCTGGACTGCCAATGCCGCCAGTGCCAGCGCGAAAGCGGCACCGGCCACGCCTCCCTCACCTTCGCACATGCGGCGGTGAGCCTCGAAGGCCAGCCGACCCATTGGGAAGCGACCGGCGACGGCGGCACGGTCAAGCGCCGCGCCTTCTGCCCCACCTGCGGCTCGCCGGTCTATATGACCTTTCCCGCCGCGCCCGACTTTTTCGTCATCCGCGCCGCAAGCCTCGACGAGCCGGAACGATACCGTCCGCACATGGTCACTTGGACGGACGCTGCCCAGCCCTGGGATCACGTCGATCCGGCCGCGACGAAATTCGCCCGCATGCCGCCGGCCGGCTGAGCGCCCGCCGCGCGTCCAGGTCAAACCCGGGCGCAGAAAACGTCCAGCGCGTCGAGCTTGACGATGCCTTTCTCCAGTCTCGACACGAACCCCGGCAGATTGACCGGCAGGACGTCACCGAGACGCTTCGGCAAGGTGAAATCCTGCGCTCCACGCGTCAGGTTGAAGACGAAAAGCAGCTTTTCGCCGCCCTTTTCCCGCACGAAGGCCAGCAGGTCCTGGTTGGTGTCGAGGAAGGTCATGTCGCCGTCGATCAGCGGCGGATGCGCCTTGCGGAAGCCGAGCGTCGCCCGGTAGTGATGCAGCACCGAATCCGCCAGAGCCTCCTGTGCATCGACGGCGCGGTTTGCATGATTGCCCGGCACCGGCAGCCAGGTCTTGGAGCCGGTCGTGAAGCCCGCATGCGGCTCGCCGGCCTCCCACGCCATCGGCGTGCGGCATCCGTCGCGGCCCTTGAAGGCAGGCCAGAAGCGGATGCCGTAGGGGTCGCACAGATCCTCGAAGGCGAGCTCCGCCTCCGTCAGCCCCAGTTCCTCGCCCTGATAGAGGCAGATCGACCCGCGCAGCACCGAAAGCAGCGTGATCGACAGTTTGGCGACGTGGTCTTGCTCTTCCGGCGTTTCGATGAAGCGCGTCACATGCCGGACGACATCGTGGTTGGAAAACGCCCAGCAGACCCAGCCGTTGGAAACCGTGTCCGCCACCGTCGTCATCACCTTGCGGATATAGGCCGCATCGAAGGCAGGCCCCAGGAAATCGAAGGTGTAGCACATGTGCAGCTTGTCGTTGCCGGTGGTGTAGAGCGCCAGCGTCGACAAGGAACGCGGCCCGTCGCCCACTTCGCCCACCGTCGCCCGACCCTCGTAGCTGTCGAGCAATGCTCTCAGCCGCTTCAGGAAGCCGATGTTTTCCGGCTGGGTCTTGTCGTAAAGGTGGTTCTGCATGGAATAGGGATTGGTATCCGTCTCCATGCCGGCGCCTTCGGTATCGTAGACCATCGGCGGATTGTTGCGGAGCTGCTTGTCGTGGAAATAGTAGTTCACCGTATCGAGCCGGAATCCGTCTACACCGCGCTCCAGCCAGAAGCGCACCGTATCGAGCATCGCCTCCTGAACCTCCAGATTGTGGAAGTTGAGGTCCGGCTGGGCGATCAGGAAGTTGTGCATGTAATATTGCTTGCGCACACCGTCCCATTCCCAGCCCGGCCCGCCGAAGATCGACAGCCAGTTGGTCGGGGCCGTGCCGTCCGGTTTGGGATCGGCCCAGACATACCAGTCGGCCTTGGGGTTGGTGCGGCTGGACCGGCTTTCGACGAACCACGGATGCCGGTCGGAGGTGTGCGAGATCACCTGGTCGATGATCACCTTGAGGCCGAGGCGATGCGCCTCGGCCATCATCTCGTCGAAATCGCCGAGCGTGCCGAACATCGGATCGACATTGCAGTAGTCCGAGACGTCATAGCCCATGTCGGCCATCGGCGAGGTGAAGAACGGCGACAGCCAGATGGCGTCGACGCCGAGCGAGGCGACATGCGGCAGGCGTTGAGTAATGCCCTTGATATCGCCGATGCCGTCGCCGCTCGTATCCTGGAAGGAGCGCGGGTAGATCTGGTAGATCACCGCGCCGCGCCACCAGTCCGCATCGACCGTCTTCGCCGCTTCCGTCGCCATCTTTCGACTCTCCCTTGATGCCTTGTTCCAGCCCGAACCTAGAGCCACGGCCGCAAAAGACAACGTGAAAACAAAGCGCGCTTGCCATGCATGCCGCTTCATTTTATGCGACGATCTGTCAAGACGGCGACGGTGGCGGTGCAAGCCTGCAAAACCCTCCACCGTCATCCCTGGGCCTGTCAGGGGGATCCAGCAGCACCCGCGTCTGCGGCGCGGAAAGGTCCTTTCGCGCAAAGGGCTGCGCGTGGCTGGATTCCTCTGACAGGCACAGGAATGACGGAGGGAGAAGGAGTATGTCCAGGCCCGCACGCGATCCTGTTCGTCGTAGATATCTGGAGGGAACGACAATTGGGCGGAAAACTTCTTTCGATCGGCGAATGCATGGTGGAACTGTCGCAGGCGGGTGAAGGCCTGCTGCGCAAGGGGTTTGCCGGCGACACGTTCAACACCGCCTGGTATGCCCGCGCCTGCCTGCCGGCGGAATGGTCGGTGGACTATTTCACCGCCGTCGGCGACGACCCCCTCTCGTCCGAAATGCTGGCGATGATGAAGGAGGCCGGCATCGGCACCGGTCATATCCGCCGCATCGAAGGCAAGACGCCCGGCCTCTACCTGATCACGCTGAAGAACGGCGAACGCACCTTCAGCTACTGGCGCGACACCGCCGCCGCCAAGCAGCTCGCCGACAACGCCGACCATCTGCGCACCGCGATCGAATCCGCCGACATCGTCTATTTCTCCGGCATCACGCTGGGCATCCTGGCGCCGGAAGCCGTCGAAACCCTGCTCTCCGAATTGCGTCGCGCCAAGGCCGCCGGCAAGCAGGTCGCATTCGACCCGAACATCCGTCCCCGCCTCTGGCCGGCCGGTCCAGCCGGCAGGGACTATATGCTGAGAACGATCGAGGCCGGCGCCCGCGCCGCCAACCTCGTCCTGCCGAGCTTCGACGACGAGGCGACCCATTTCGGCGACAGGACGGTCGCCGACACGATCGCCCGCTATCATGCGCTCGGGGTCGAAAACGTCGTCGTCAAGAACGGCGCGGAAGGCGCGACATTGAGCTTCGGCGGCTCACCCGTCTCCCACGCTCCGGCCGTGATGGCCGCGCAGGTGATCGACACCACCAGTGCCGGCGACAGCTTCAACGGGGCTTTCCTTTCCCGCCTCGTGCGCGGCGCCTCGCCCGCCGAAGCCGCCGCCTACGCCGCCTTCGTCGCCTCCGTCGTCATCGGCCACCACGGCGCGCTGATCAGCCCGGCACTCTTGCCGGGATAAGGCGTGGAGGGCGCAGCTCAACCGGCCGTTCGCGGGGCAAGAAATCCCCATCATCTTCCTGTTACAATCTTTTCCGATAGAGAGCTGAAAACGTGTACGCCGGCGCGAGTCGCAGGCGGAGCGGCAACGGGGTCGGGCCTTTCGCATGACCAGAATTACCATCGTCACGGATGCCTGGTATCCTCAGGTGAACGGCGTCGTCCGCTCCATCGAAAACACCAATCGTGAACTCGCCCGCATGGGCGTCGAGGTGGTGATGGTGACGCCGCAGGATTTCGCCAACGTCCCCTGCCCGACCTATCCGGAAATCCGCCTGTCGATCGCCAGTTCCTGGAAGGTCGCCGCCGCGATCGAGGCCTCGCAGCCGACCGCCGTGCATATCGCCACCGAAGGGCCGCTCGGCCTGCTCGCACGCCGCTGGTGCCTGAAGAACCGCGTTCCCTTCTCGACGAGCTACCACACCCGCTTTCCGGAATATGTGGCGGCCCGTTTCCCGATCCCGGTCCGCTGGCTGCATGCCTTCGTGCGCTGGTTCCACAATGCCGGCAACGGCTGCATGGTGGCGACTGCCAGCCTCGAGCGCGAACTGTCGAAACTCGGCCTGAAGAACCTGCTGCGCTGGAGCCGCGGCATCGACCAGACGGTTTTTCACCCGATGGAGCTAGACGAACGCCCGTTCGACCTGCCGCGCCCGGTCTTCATGACGGTCGGTCGTGTCGCGGTGGAAAAGAACCTTCCGGCCTTCCTCGATCTCGATCTTCCGGGCTCGAAAGTGGTCGTCGGCGACGGCCCGGCCCGCGCCGAACTTGAGAAGCGCTATCCGAACGTGCTCTTCACCGGCATGAAGACCGGCGAGGATCTCGCCCGCGCCTATGCCCAGGCCGACGTCTTCGTTTTCCCCTCGAAGACCGATACGTTCGGCAACACCATCCTCGAAGCGCTGGCGAGCGGCGTGCCGGTCGCAGCCTATCCGGTCACCGGTCCGGTCGATATCATCGAGGAAGGTTCGGGGGCCGGAGCTCTCAACGAGGACCTGCGCGAAGCCTGCCTTGCGGCACTCCACTGCTCCCGCGACAACGCGCGAAAGCTCGCCCGCAACTTCACCTGGGAAGCGGCGTCGAAACAGTTCCTCAACAACGTGATGATCGCGCAAGGCCGCCGCCCGATGCTTCCGGGCCCGACCAAGGGCATCCGGCCTTCGACGGTCTGAGGCCCTCGCCTGCCGGCCTTCAGCCGAGTTTGCTGTCGCGCCAGACGAAGAATGCGATGCTGGCGACGCCAAGACAGACGGATGCCACAAGACCGGCGATGATCATGAAATTCTCCTCCCGATGATCGCGCTGCCCTCCAGCGTCGCGAACCGTGTGGGAAAAGATCATGTATACAGCGGGATGGCAAGCGGATTGCGAGCCTGGCGCCGAAGGTTATCCCTTACCAACAAAAATCTGGCATCCAACTAAAATTAAGGTGCTGATTTTGTAACCTCTCCCACAAGGGGAGAGGGAGAGCATTGAGGATGCCGCACCGACATCTCCCTGCTTGTGGGAGAGAAAGCAATCTCCAACGTCTTAGCTTAGCTAAGTGTCGGAAATTGCAAGTGCGGGGATAAACTCCCCGCCTCCTACCGCTTCTTCTTCCGCCCCTCGAACGGGTTGTCCCCCGACTTGAAGTGCACCCGGATCGGCACGCCGGGCATCTGGAAATCGTTCCGCAAGCCGTTGATCAGGTAGCGGACATAGCTTTCCGGTAGAGCCTCCGGCCGGGTACAGGACACCATGAAGGCCGGCGGGCGGGCTTTTACCTGCGTCATATACTTGAGCTTCAGGCGTCGGCCGGAAACGGCCGGTGGCGGATGCTGGATCTGCACGCCTTCGAGCCACCGGTTGAGCCGCGCCGTGGAGATGCGCTTGTTCCACACCCGGTCGGTGTCGATGATGTTCTGCATCAGCTTGTCGAGGCCGTAGCCCGTCTGGCCTGAGATCGGCACTGCGCGGATGCCGCGCGCCTGGGGCAGGAGCCGCTCCGTCTTTTCGCGAAGATCGGCCAGAACCGCCTGTGCGTCCTCCACGAGATCCCATTTGTTGAAGGCGAGCACCGCAGCGCGGCCTTCGCGCAGAACGAGATCGACGATCTGCAGGTCCTGCTTCTCGAAGGGAATGGTGGCGTCGAAAACAATCACCACGGTCTCAGCGAACCGGATGGCGCGCAGCGCATCGGCGACGGAGAGCTTTTCGAGCTTTTCCTGCACCCTGGCCTTGCGGCGCATGCCCGCCGTGTCGAACATCTTGATCGTGCGGCCGCGCCAGTCCCATTCGACCGAGATCGAATCGCGGGTGATGCCGGCTTCCGGTCCGGTCAGAAGCCGGTCTTCGCCCAGGAAACGGTTGATCAGCGTCGACTTGCCGGCGTTCGGCCGCCCGACGATCGCCACGCGCAGCGGCTTCGTCTCGTCATAGGCCGGCTCGACCTCTCCTTCGGCCTCCTCGTCCGCGCCGTTGATCGCATCCCGGACATCCACGTCCGTTTCGGCCTCGTCCTCGTCGTCTTCCGGAAACGCCCGCTCCTCGCCAATCGCCTCGACGATCGCGTCGCGCAGGTCGATCATGCCCTGGCCGTGTTCGGCCGAGATCGGCACCGGTTCACCAAGCCCGAGCGTGAAGGCATCGTAGAAACCGCCGTCAGAACCGCGCGCCTCGGATTTGTTGGCGACCAGCACGACCGGCTTGCCGCTGCGCCGCAGAAGCTCGCCGAACGTCTTGTCGAGGGGCGTCAGGCCGGATTTCGCGTCCACCACGAAAAGCGTCAGATCGGCGTCGTCGATGGCGGCTTCCGTCTGGGCTCGCATGCGGCCTTCGAGCGTATCCGGTCCCGCCTCTTCGAGGCCCGCCGTGTCGATGATGGTGAACCGCAGATCCACGAGCTTCGCCTCGCCCGGTCGGCGGTCGCGGGTAACTCCCGGCGTGTCGTCGACAAGCGCCAGCTTCTTGCCAACCAGCCGGTTGAAAAGCGTGGACTTGCCGACATTCGGGCGTCCGACGATGGCGACGGTGAAGCTCATTGTTTTTCCTTAGAACCGCAAGAGGCGGGTAGTTAGGGCGCCTTGCCGGAGGCGGCGATGTTGTCGAGCATGATCTGGGCGCGATTGGCGATATTGCGCGGCGTCGAGGCGTCGTTGGCGATCTGCTGGAACCATTCCTTGGCCTTCTTCATGTCGCCGGCCTTGTAGGCGGCAAGTCCCAGCGCCTCGCGGGCGGAGGCCGCAAGCGGATTGCCGGGATTGGCCATGGCCTGTACCTGCGCCGAAACCTGATCGTAGGTGCCGGTATCGATCAACAGCCACGCGGCGCGCATCTTGGCAAGATCGCGCATCGCCTGCGGCGCCTTCGCGTCGCTGCCGACCGCCGAGAAGGTGGCGATCGCCGCCGTCGTATCGCCCCTGGCCTGCTGCACCGAGCCGGCGCGCAGCTTGGCGAGCACCGGATAGGCGCCGGTCCCGTCCTTTTCGAGCGCCTCGAAGGCGGCCAGCGCCTCGTCGGGCTTGTTCTCGTTGGCGAGCTTCAGCGCGGCCAGGAAACGGTCGCCCGACTGGGAGGACGTATGCGTATCCCAGTACTTATAGCCCTCGCGGGCGATCGCGCCGCCGACGATCAGCACGACGACCGCGATGACGAGCGGCCGGAACCGGTTCCAGGCATATTTCATCTGGTCGGAGCGAAGTTCCTCGTTCACCTCGCGGATAAAACTGTCGTCGTTGTTCGCCATCAAAGTCTCCGGCCCCTCGGCCCATCATGCGGAAAAGCGCCTTCTAGCCTATTTTCCCTGATATGTAAGGCCCGATGTAAGGCGCCCGGCACGAATCTCGGAAAGCTTGTTAACGGCCTTCGTGCAGGAATCCGCTTTTCCGGCGGCTCATTCAAAGCTTCGCCTTATTCGCCGATCACAACGGCTCGGTTCTTTTCGCGTGAGTCAGGTCTCATTGATGCGTTCCCTTGCCTTCCCCCTCATCCTTTGTCTGCTTGCCGCATCCGCACCCGCCAGCGCCGGGGAAAATGGTGCGAGGGAAAAGCCGAAGCAGTTGGTGATGATCTCCTTCGACGGGGCAGGCGCGAACGATCTCTGGCAGCGCAGCCGCGACATCGCCAAACGCGTCGATGCCCACTTCACCTATTTCCTCTCCTGCACGCTGGTGATCGCAAGAGCCGATGCCAGGAGCTATCAGGCCCCTGGCCAGAAGCCCGGCAGGTCCAATATCGGCTTTGCCAGGGATGCCGCCGAAGCGCGGGAAAGGCTTGCCCATGTCTGGCAGGCGCATCTCGAAGGACACGATATCGCCAGCCACACCTGCGGCCATTTCGACGGCAAGGACTGGACGGCGGATGATTGGAGCGCGGAATTTGCGGCCTTCCGCCGCGTGCTCGCCGATGCCTGGAAGGCGAATGGCGCCGCATCCGAAGAACCGGCAGGCTGGAGGAATTTCGTCGCGAACGGTATCGGCGGCTTTCGTGCGCCCTATTTTTCGGTGAGCCCCGGCATGGTGGAGGCCGAAAGGAAGGCGGGCATCCGTTATGATGCAAGCCTCGTCACCAAGGGACCGGCGATGCCGGAGGAAAAGAACGGCCTCATCCGCTTCGGCCTGCCGCTCATCCCGGAAGGCCCGTCCAACCGGCCGATCATCGGCATGGACTACAATCTCTTCATCCGCCATTCCGGCGGTCTCGACAATCCGAGCGGTTCGGCCGAGTTCGAGGGCCGCGCCTATTCCGCCTTCCGGGCCGCCTTCGACAGGCAGTACGACGGCGACCGCATTCCCCTCCAGCTCGGCTTCCATTTCGTCGAAATGAACGGCGGCGCCTACTGGCGGGCCATGGAACGCCTGGTCACCGAAGTCTGCGGCATCAAGGACGTCGCCTGCGTGAGCTATTCCGAGGCGATCGGAATGATCGCGGAGCGGGAGAAGCCGCAACCGGCGTCGGGGCTTTGATCCCTGCCTCGCCGGCAGCACACCGCCTGTTGAATATGTGGTCGCCGAACCCAGCGGCGCGCGGGCGGATCGGCCCTTCGATCCGACCCCTTATCCTGCGAGCGAAAACGGGGATGATTTTCATCGATCCGCAAAAAATCATCCCGTGTTTTCAGCTGCTTATCACAGCACACCTTCCCCTTTCGTCCCCGCCCCCCACAGCCATCCGACAATTTCACCCGTCATCGGATGGGAAACCGGGTTCGCGAACCGGCCTCCTCCTCTGGGTTTGAAACTCGGTTTCCGGTGATGGTCGTGGACGTGGCCGAAGAGGGCTCGGAAATCCTCTGAAAACCACGAAAACGGTCGGGGCAGGTGGAAGCCTGACATACCCGATACCCTGAAATACCCCGCCTGCCCCATTCCCGAGGCATCGCAATGCGATGCCTGTCCAAAAGCAAAACCGCGCCGGAATGACGATCCGGCGCGGCCAAACGTGCTGCGTTGAATTCCATAGAAGCTCAATACGGCCGGTCGGCAGCGAGTTCGCCCCCTTCGGCCTCACGCTGCAGATAGTGCTGGTCGATCTCCGGCAGCGGTTGATCGTCGATCGCTGCTTCGAAAGCGACAAGGCGCTTGTGAATGGACAGGAGTTCAATGATCGTCGACCAGTAACTGACGAGATACTGGAAGGAATTGCTGACTTCGCCGAAGGCCGTTAATACCTGCTGCCAAATGCCCAGCGTAATGCGGCCGGCTGCGAAGGTGGGGATTAGGATGACGCTGATGAAGATGGCGTCGAGCTGGCCGTAGGTATAGCGCGCGATATTGAAATAGAGATAGTGCCAATACATGCGGAAATAGTTTTTGCGAACGTTCTCGAACAACTCCTTCACCGTTACGGGATCGGCTCGATCCGCATGGTCTTCCCCATAAACCAGTTCCTTGCGGAACGCGGCCTCGACGCGCTGATTGCGGAATTGCAGTCCTGGCAGTTTGATACCTGCCACTGCCAGCAGCACGGTCCCGAAGAGAGACCAGACGATGGCAAGCCAGAACAGGGAATGGGGAACCGCACCGAGCAGCGGGATTTCCGAAATATGGTCCGAAAGCGAAAAGAGCAGCGGAAGGAACACGACGAGAGTCATGACCGAATTGACGAAGACGACGCCGAGGCCTTCCAGAATATTGGCGAAACGCATCGTGTCTTCCTGCACACGCTGCGAGGCACCTTCGATGTGCCGCACCTTCTCCCACTTGGACAGGTAGTAGTCGTTCATGGCCGTGCGCCAACGGAACACATAGTGATTGGTGAAAAAGGCCGACACGACATTCAGGATAACGCTGAGAACGCCGATTTCGAGGAACCGCAGTTGGTATTCATAGAGCAACGCGGCGGTCACACTCTTGTCGCCCGACAATGCCTTTTGCACCAGATCCCAGAACGGTCCCCGCCAATTGTTGATCGCGACCGATAGCTGCACGCTGAAATAGGCAATGAAGATAATGAAGGCCGAACCCCAGATCGACCAGTTCGACCACGGGTGCTGGCGGTCCATCACCTTCCAGGCCACTCCGAAGAGCAAAACGAAAATCGCGAAATAGATGTAGAACCAGATATTTTCAGATGTCAGAAAAAACGCCAGTCCGATCGGCGGCCTTTCCCCGTCCGGAAGCGGTGGAAGACCGACGGCCGCTCCCAACTGAGGCCCGACCGTGTACCACACGATAATACAGACCAATGACCAGATGATCGCGGACGAAAAGAATAGTTTCGGTCGGGGAAAGAAGGAGTGGAACACGGAGCTTTGGCTTTCCTGAGTTCGAGTGTGCTGAAGTCGCGGCACGACTGTTGAACTCGAAACTAAGGCAGTTCCAAGAGGGCGGCAATGGCCGCACGCCATTGTTACGCAATTGTAAGCACGGGTTTTTTAGCTTGTGCGGCGCACGATCGGCCACGCGAGAAGAACGCAGACGGCAAGTGCGGCTGCGGCAAGCACTGTCGGCAGCGTAAAGCTGCCGCTCGCCTGCCCCACCCACCCGGCCACCAGCGGGCCGATGATCTGCCCGGTGCCGAAGGCGGCCGTCATCACGGCAAGCGCCCGGCGCGGACTGTCGGGCGAAAGCTTTCTGCCGATCTGCAGGCCATAGGCGGTGATCACCATGAAGGTCGCGCCGAGCAGTAGGCCCCCCGCAAGCGCGCCTGCCGTCGGCGGCAGCAGGACGGAGCCGAGCACGCCCACCGCCTCCGTGCCGAGGGCTGCGACATAGGCGACCGCAAGCCCGACACGGTTGACGAACGGCCGCCAGAGGAGAAGGGAAACCGCAGCGGCCGTACCTGTCAGGAACCAGGCGAGGAATTCGACGACCGGCCCCGCCTCGCCCATTCGCGCGATGGTGACGAGAAAGGTCGCGGTGATCACGTAGCCGAAGCCGAACAGGCCGTAGGAGAGCGTCAGCAGCACCAGGGGCCGGCGCCATTCAAGCGGCGGCTCGACCACCGAACCCGTCCCGAGCACCTGCCTCGGCAGCAGCCATGCGACAGCGGCGGATACGGCGAACACGATCGCCGCCCCGGCGATCCAGTTCAGTTGCCAGCCATGCATCCCGCCGAGATCGTTGCCGCCGCCCGTCGTGTTGACGACATAGACCAGCGCCGAAGAAAGCGCGATGCCGGCGCCCACCCCGCCGAAATGCAGCACGTTGACATTGTCGCGGCCGACCGCATAGGGCAGCACGATCGACGAGGTGAAGATCATCGCCAATGCGCTCGCCACGCCGGCGAGGAAGCGGATCGCGGTGAAGGCGAAGACCGAGGTGGTCGCGGCCATCGCGGCCAGCAGGATCGCGGTCGCCAGAAGGCCGCCGAGCGCGACCTTCCTCTCGCGGCCGGCCGCCCAGCCATAGGCCGACAGGATGGCGCCGGCGAGATAACCGGCGAAATTGCCGGCCGCGATCGTGCCGGCGTCGGCCGCAGACAGCGGAATGCCGCCGATCATACCCGGCAGGATCGGCGTGTAGAAGAAGCGCCCGAAACCCATCGCCGCCGCCATGGCCATGGCGCCGGCAAAACCGATCATCAGCGGGCGGCTGGAATAGCCGGTGTTCATCTGTAGCATCGTGCGGTTATCGCAGCCGCGCCGGTCCGCGACAAATGAGGAATTGTCATTGCTGCAATGAACACCGTTAATGACTGCCGTGCCAAAACGGGATGGGGGACTCGGGCGGGAACCTTCTGATTCCCTGTCAGAAATTCCCTATGTTGCAGCGCATGTAAGATCACGCGAAAATCACGCAACCGCCGCGACGATTTGATGCGCCGCAATACGACTTTCGTCTTGTTGCTGACATGAATGAAGCGCATTTTCATTGCGTCGTTGGGATGGCGGAGGTTGCCTCATGGAACAGGACCTGACCCTTTCGGAAGTGCTCGTCGATCCGTTGATCGCGCAGTTGCGCCGCGCCGATTCCGTCGGTTACGCGGCCTTTGCCCAGCTCATGGAAAGCGCCGCCCGCGTCCACTCGCGCCAGCTCCTGGCCCATTTGCACGAAGAACGCGTCGACGCCTTCTACCGCAGCGCGGATGCAGTGGCCGGGAAGAGCCGGCTGAGCTGATTCAACCGCTGAAGCGAAACGACGACGGACAGACCGTCGATGATTGACCGCGCATGGATTTTCGGGACAGTCCCGAGGACGACGAGCGTGCGGCAACCGCAATTGATCCGGGCAAATCTCGCGACTCGCAGAGATCACTTCAGATACCGCGCAAATCGGTCTCCGTCGTTACCTTGAGGCTTGTCCATAGGATCTGCCCGTCCATCGAAATTTCGGCGGTTTGGTCCCGCTCCAAAGCCTTGTCGGAAAAAAACTCAATCCGCCAGCGTCAGGATGACCGGCCCGTTGCGGGTGGCGACGATCGTGTGTTCGTATTGGACGGTCGGCGCCCGCGGGTCGCTGTAGAGTGTCCAGACATCGCCGTTGCCGCCGTCCTCGGCCCATTCTGCGCCGAGCGAGAGAAACGGTTCGACGGTGAACACCAGCCCCTCTTCCATCATCCGGTTTTCGCTCGGATCCGGCCAGGTCGGCACTTCCTTGGGCTCGTCATGCAGGGTGAGCCCGATGCCATGGCTCGAAAGATTGGTGATCAACGTATAACGGTTCTTTTTGGCGAAAGTGCCGATCGCATTGCCGATGCCGGCAATCGGTTTGCCGGCCTTCACCTGCTGCAGCCCCGTCCACAGCGCGCGGCGGCCGTCGCGGCAGAGCTTTTCGATCTCGCGCTTGATCGGCGGCACCGCATAGGATGCGCCCGTATCCCCGAAAAAGCCGTCCTTGACGGCCGAGACGTCGATGTTGACGAGATCGCCCGCCTTGATCACCCGGTCGCCGGGAATGCCGTGCGCCACTTCTTCGTTGACGCTGATGCAGGTCGCGCCGGGAAACCGGTAGCAGGTCTCCGGCGCCGACTGGGCGCCGTTGTCTTCGAGCACCTTGCGCCCGATCGCATCGAGCTCGCGGGTGGTGATCCCCGGCTCGAGCGACTTCGCCATCGTCTCCATCGCCCGGGCGCAGAGGCGGCCGATATCCTTCAGCTTCGCCAGTTCGTGTTCGGTGGAGATGACCATGGCCCGCCCTGCATCCTAATTCGACAAGGCTGCCGGTTTCGCGCCATCGGCCGGGTCCGTCAATTCTTTTCTGGCCACCCCCAGTTCTTTTCTGACGATGGGGGCGACTTTCGTGCCGTAGAGTTCGATGCCGCGCATCACCTGGTCGTGCGGCATCGGGCCGATCGCCATCTGCAGCAGGAACCGGTCCATGCCGAACACCTTGTGGGCGGCGACGATCTTTTCGGCGACCAGTTCCGGCTCGCCGAGGAAAAGATTGCCGAGGGCCGAGCGCGACTGGTCGAAATGCGCCCGATTGGTCGGCCCCCAGCCGCGCTCCCGGCCGATGCGGTTCATCACTTCCGCCTGCGGGCCGTAGAACTGGTCGGCGGCGGCCTCGGTCGTGTCGGCGATGAAGCCGTGGACGTTGATACTGGTTTTTAGCGTCGCCGGATCATGGCCGGCGCGACGGGCGGCTTCGCGATAGAGGTTGAAGAAAGGCGCAAACCGGGGATATTCGCCGCCGATGATGGCGACCGCGAGCGGCAGGCCCATGGCGCCGGCCCGCGCCACCGACTGCGGTGTGCCTCCCACCGCGATCCAGATCGGCAGTTCCCGCTGCAGCGGGCGCGGATAGACGCCACGGCCGTTGATCGGCGCACGCGTCTCACCCTGCCAGGTGACGACTTCTTGGTCGCGGATGGCGAGCAGCAGGTCGAGCTTTTCGGTGAACAGCTGGTCGTAATCGCCGAGATCGTAGCCGAACAGCGGATAGGATTCGATGAACGAGCCGCGGCCCGCCATGATCTCCGCCCGGCCGTCCGAGATCAGGTCGACGGTCGCGAATTCCTGGAAGACGCGCACCGGGTCGTCGGAGGATAGCACCGTCACGGCGCTCGTCAGCCGGATGTTCTTCGTCCGCGCGGCAGCGGCGGCAAGCACCGTGGCGGGAGAGGAAATCACGTAGTCCGGCCGGTGATGCTCACCGAGCCCGAAGACGTCGAGACCGACCTGATCAGCAAGCTCTATCTCTTCCAGAAGGTTCCTGATGCGGCGCGCGCCCTCGGCACCCTTGTCGAGGGCCGCGGCATCGACATCGCCAAAGGTATGAAGTCCGAGTTCCATGTCTCAAAAATCCGTTCGTTGATGCCCGTCAGATAGATATCGGGCACCGCTCACACAAATGCTATTCTTTCGAAGGAATTGTTCGAGAAAATGGATGGATTGCAGACCGTCACGCCGTCGGAGCGATCCTCGCCTTCAGCGCTAGGTTTTCCGCTTCGAGTTCGGCGATCCGTCCCCTCAGCTCCGCCACGCCCTCTTCGATATCGGCCATCGTGAAGCGGGGCGTGATGTGCTGGGGGCAGTTCCAGTCGAAGGCGTCGAGATGGAAGACCAGCGCCCGCTCGACCTTGGCCCGATAGCCTTCGACGGAAACCTGCGCAAGGACCGCCGGATCGACGGAAGTTTCGGCATGCGCGAAGATCTTCAAGCGCTGCCGCCCGGGATAATCCATCAGGATTAGCGACGCCCGGTCGCTCGCCGCCAGATTGCCGACGGAAATATACTGGCGATTGCCGCGAAAGTCGGCGCAGGCGAATGTCCTGTCGTCCAGAACGCGTAGGAAACCCGTGGGACCGCCGCGATGCTGCACATAAGGCCAGCCGCTTTCGGAAACCGTCGCCATGTAAAAGCTGTCGCGCGCGGCGATGAAGGCGGCCTCCGCCGGGGTGAAGCGGTCGAAGGTCCGTTCCTTGCCGGCAACCTCGAAATAGTCGCGACTGCCGTTCGCCTCCTGGGCGGCCTTCACGCTCGGCGTCGAAGCGATGTCGAGAAAGGTGTAGGTCATATCGTCCTCCGGCCTGAACGTTCCAGCAGATGCAGGTTGGAAATGCACAATAGCTTCTTTCGTATTTCGCCATAATCATCTACCTTTGAAAGATATTGTCTCAATTACCGAGAGAATGATGGACCGTTTGGAAGCCATGTCCGCCTTCGTCGCGGCGGCCGAGACCGGCAGTCTCACGGCGGCCAGCCGCCGGCTGAACATGCCCTTGCCGACCGTCAGCCGCAAACTGGCGGAACTGGAAGCGCATCTCGGCACGCGCCTTCTGGCGCGGTCGACCCGGCGCCTCGCCGTGACGGATGCCGGCGGCATCTATTTCCAGTCCTGCAGGCGCATCCTCGACGAGATCGCGGAGGCGGAACGCGCTGCCGCAGGCGAATTGAGCGCACCGAAGGGCGATCTCGTGGTGACCGCTCCGATCGTGTTCGGGCGCCTTCACGTCCTGCCTCTGGTCAGCGAATTCCTGTCTCTCTATCCGCAAATCAACATCCGGCTGCTGCTTTCGGACCGCAACGCCCAGCTTTTGGAGGATCACATCGATCTTGCGGTGCGCATCGGCAAGCTCGCCGACAGTTCCATGGTCGCGATGCGGGTGGGCCACGTCAGATGGATCGTCTGCGGCAGCACGGCTTTTTTCGCGCAGCATGGAATACCCGCCCGCCCGGAAGATCTGGCCGGCAAGCCGGTGGTTACCTTCGACGCCCTGGGCTCGACCTCATGGACATTCACGCAGCCGGGAAAGCGGCGCGAACGCGCTGTGGAAGTCTGCTCCCGGCTCTGGGTCAACACCGCGGAAGCCGCGCTGGATGCCGCCATTGCCGGCGTGGGCCTGACCCGCGTGCTTTCCTACCAGGCCGCAGGGCCTGTGGGAAAGGGCCTGCTGCAGATCGCGCTCCAACCTTTCGAACCCGCCGCGGCACCCGTGCATCTGGTCCATCAGGCACAGGGCGCCATGCCTTTCAAACTGCGCAGCTTCCTGGATTTCGCGGCACCGCGCCTACGCCGACGGCTGGACGATATTGCGCTTGAACCCTAGTCCATTCGCCATGGCGAACCAATGCCGGCGCCGAGCTTGACCACCGGTAGTTGATTACAAAATTTCGGCAGAAAATATAGGTTCCCCGTCTAAGAGAATGGTAATTCCTCAAGAATAATCAGATGATGGAAACAATATTTTAGGCAATTGGAATGAACGGCGACACCGGAAATCTACCCGATCAGGACGGTCCGAACCTGGAATCATCCAATGATATTCTCATTGTGGAAGATTCCGCCTCCCTTTCGACGTTGCTGCGGCAGCGGCTCGAACAGGAGACCGGCGCCAGAACCTTTCATTGTGCGAGCTTCGACGAAGCGCGCCTTCTGTTGACGACGCGGAAATTCACCGTGGCCCTGACAGGCCTCAACCTGCCCGATGCCCCCCAGGGCGAAATCCTAGAACTGCTTTCCGAACACAAGGTCCCGACGATCGTCTTCACGGCGACCCTGGACGACGAAACCAGCACCCGCTACGCAGAACGTAAAATTATAGACTATATCGTCAAGAGCGACAACCGGACGGTCGACACGGTCGTCAGGACCGTCGATCGCATCCTGACCAACGGCGCGTTTTCCGTTCTCGTCGTGGATGATGCACGGTCGGCCCGCTCAGGCCTGGTCGAAATCCTGGAGCGGCAGAACTTCCGCGTCTTCGAAGCGCTTTCCGGCAGGCAGGCTCTCGATCTCCTCGCCGAGAACGCCGCCATCGAACTGGTGATCACCGACTATCACATGCCCGACATGGACGGATACGAGCTGACGAGAAGCATCCGCGCGACGCGGTCTTCGGACGAGCTGCGCATCATCGGCGTTTCGTCTTCGTCCGACCGCCGCCTTTCGGCGAGCTTCCTGAAGGCAGGCGCCTCGGATTTCATCTATCGGCCCTTCGTGCCGGAAGAGCTGCAATGCCGCATCGACAACAATGTCGAGACGCTGACCCAGTTGAAACGGCTGCGTTACCTGGCGGAACGCGACCACCTGACCGGCCTCGCAAATCGCCGCTTCTTCTTCGAAAAGAACCCGCTCCTGCGGCCCGTATCGTCGCACGATGCGATAGCGATCCTCGACATCGACCATTTCAAGTCGGTCAACGACAACTACGGCCACGAGGCCGGCGACCGTGTGCTGAAGACCCTGGGCGGCATATTGAACGAGATGAGCGCCGCCAACCGTTATCTTGCCGCTCGTCTGGGCGGCGAAGAGTTCGCGATCTACATGAAGGACACCAACGCGTTCCAGGCTCATTCGTTCTGCGAACAGATCCGCGCCCGCGTCCAGGCCACCGATATCCCGCTGCAGAACACGACCATATCGGTGACGATCTCCGCAGGCGTGGTGGAGATGGAGGAACGCGAGACTTTCGGCAATCAGCTGAACGCCGCCGACCAGCTTCTCTACATGGCGAAAAAGAACGGCCGCAACCGCGTCTATTCTAGCCTGACGCTTCCGGAAGCGCTGCTGCCCGAGCCGAACTGACTTCAGAAAGCCGGATTCGCCTTGGTTTTTAATGGCTTCCGGCAGCATCCTGAAATAGCCCGTAAAGCGTCGAGGGCGGAAGCCACCCGAGCCTGGCCCGGATGGCTCCTGCGCCGGAACGACGTCAGAACGTCTTGGCGACCTCTTCGAGCTGGGTCGCGACGATGCCCCAGCCCTCCTCGAAGCCCATCTCCTTGTGGGCCGCCATGTCTTCCTCGGTCCAGTGATGGGCGGTCGCCGTGTATTTGGTGCGGCCGTTGCCGAGATCCTCGAATTCGACGACCGCCGTCATGAACGGCTTTGCCGACGGCACCCAGGCGCTGGTATAGGCGTCGGTGAAGACGAGCTTCTTGTTCGGCACCACCTCCAGATAGATCCCGTAATTGGGAATCTTCTCGCCATTCGGCCCTTCCATCAGGATATAGCTCGAGCCGCCGGGACGCAGATCCACCTTCGCTTCGGTCACCTTCCACGGCTTCGGGCAGAACCATTCGCCCATCCGCTCCGGTGTCGTCCAGGCCTTGAAGAGCTTGTCGGCCGGAGCATTCAGCTCGCGAACCAGCTGCAGCGAATAAGTGGCGGTATGTGCGGTCATTTTCCTGTCTCCCAGGGACGTTTGAAGGGTTTTGAAAACATCAGATCCGATGTTGAACCTAGGACGCAAGAGGAAATCCGGAACCGACAGGGCAGATAAAAAATTCCGGACGAAGTGCAACAATCCGGTGGAGGCAGGCTGCTTCCCGAGTTCAGGCGGTCATCTGGCGCAGGTCGCGGATAAGTCCGCCGGGACCGTTCTCGGCCGTCGCATTCAGGCCCAGCTTGGTCAGCCAGCACCACATGCTCGTCCGATGGAAAAGAGTGTAGAGCCAAAGCGCCCTTTCGGGATCCGGGTGATCGACCGCGCCGTAACCATCGAGGATGGGCCGATAGCTGCGCGGGTCTTCGTGCGCAGAGCAAAAGAGGGCTTTTGCAAGGTCGAAGAGGTTGTCGGCCGCGCGGGCATTTCCGAAATCCAGGCATCCGCTCAATCCAAGCCTTCCTGCGTCATCGCGGATCGCAAGGACATTGCCCTGATGGAAATCGTCATGGCAGAGAACCGGACCGTCGCTTTCATCAAGGAGAACGAAGCTTCCCGAGGCTAGCTGCTGCAGGCGGTTCCCAAGATCGGCATCGCCGCCAAGGTCCCGAAAACGGCGGAACACGTCCTCAAACGCCGCCGTCATATATTCTGCATTCGTGGATAACGGCTTATCGATCCCGTGGGCACGCACATAACCATAGGCGGGCATAGGGATCGCATGAATGCGCCTCAAAAGCGCGCCCATCTGACGATAGGCCTGTTCGATATCAGGCTCGGCCATCCAGTGGCGCAGAGAACGGCCGGGCAGCAGCGTCAGCAAGGCGTAGCGTAGCGGCAGGAGGGTACGCGACTCGTCGAGATGCAGCCATCGCGGAACGAGCGGCGCCAGATTCTCAAGCCAACCGGCAACGAGCGCCTCCTTCGACAGGCTCCATTCCGGCTCGTCGGGATATATCTTGAGCACCAGCGCCCCGCCGTCGGGCTTTTTAAGATCAATTTTGTAAACCTCCGTGCTGCCACCTTCAAGACGAGCAAAGCCGCTGGCGTCCAGAGCGGCATCGAGGCGCCGGACAAGTCTTTGAACGATATCGGTGTCCAGTTCCAAGGTCGTTCTTCGTTGCGGCACCATCTCTGGACCTATTGTGCGGACCTGCGGGAGTTCTCAATTGATCTACGAAACGAAAAAAGGATACGCTCCCACGAGCGACATGAAAACTGCAGACCGAGGGAGATCAGAATGCCCCATGTGATAGTGAAGATGATCGAGGGGCGTTCCGAGGAACAGAAGGCGGCTCTTACCGTCGAACTCACAAAAGCGGTTATGTCTTCGCTCGGCTGTACCGAGAGTTCGGTATCCGTTGCGATCGAGGATGTCCCCAGGGAAGGCTGGACCGACAAGGTCTATGTGCCCGAGATCCAACAGCGACCGGAGCTGATTTACAAGAAGCCCGGCTACGATCCTTTCAAATGATCTTTCATCCGGGTGCCTGCGCGATCACCGCATCCCACACTTTGTCGGCGCCATGGGACTGACATCATCTGATGCGCCGCAGCGTCGGCTTTCCATAAAACCCGCCCCGCCGATTTCATGGCAATTGCTGTCAAGTACCGCAAAAGGTTCCCCGGACGCCGACAACCCGGTACTTTAGCCTCATTGCGGAGGCCCGGAGAATGAAGGAAGTTATGCAGCGGTTCGCCTTCAAAGCGGAGGTCCTTCACTGGCGAGGCCCCTCGCCCTTCTTCTTCGCGCCGCTGCCAAAGGATCGCGCCGACGAAATCCGGCGGCTGTCCAAGCTCCTGAGCTATGGGTGGGGCGTCATTCCCGTGGACGCAACGATCGGCGGTGTCGCGTTTTACACGTCGCTCTTTCCGAAGGACGACACCTATCTCCTGCCGTTGAAGGATGCCGTGCGGAAGAAGACCGGCGTGACGGCGGGCGACACGATTTCTGTCGAGATGACCTTCCGGCAACCGAAGCGATGAGCGGCGGCCTATTCCGTCGACGCCGCGACGCTGCCCAGCTTGTCGATCTGCATCCGGATATGGGCGCATTCGGCCGGTGAATTGGCGAGCGCGATCGCCCGGTCGAAGGCGACGCGCGCCCGGCCGTGGCGGCCGGCCTGCATCATCAGCCCGCCCTTGACGCCGTGGAAATAGAAATAGCCGTCGAGCTTTTCGGCGAGCGGCTCGATCAGTTCCAGCCCCGCCTCCGGCCCATTGAGCTTCGCCACCGCAACCGCCTTGTTGAGCGTCACCACCGGCGACGGCTGGAGGCGTTCGAGCAGGCCATAGAGCATGACGATCTCCCGCCAATCCGTGTCCTCGGGCTTTGCCGCCCGGGCATGCAGCGCCGAGATCGCCGCCTGCACCTGGTAGGGGCCGGGCTTCCGGTGACGGATCGCCTTGTCGAGCAGCGCTAAGGCCTCGTTGATCAGCCTGCGATCCCAAAGCGCCCGGTCCTGGTCTTCCAGAAGCACGATCTGGCCGTTCCCGTCGATACGTGCCCTGACCCGCGAATGCTGCAGCAGCATCAGCGCCAGAAGCCCCATGATCTCCGGCTCGGCCGGGAAGATGCGCAGCAGCAGCCGGGCAAGCCGGATCGCCTCGTCGCAGAAGGCGGCGCTGTCCGGATTGGTGATGCCGGCGGAATAACCCTCGTTGAAGACCAGATAGATCATCGCCGAGACGAGGCCGAGCCGCTCGCTCCGTTCGGCAGCACCCGGCGTTTCGAACGGCACGCCGGCTTTGGCGACACGCGCCTTGGCACGGGTGATCCGCTGTTCCATGGCGCTTTCTCCGACGAGGAAAGCCTTGGCGATCTGCGCGACACTCAAGCCCGAAACGATCCTGAGCGCCAGCGCGATCTGCTGGGTGTTCGGCAGGTCTGGATGGCAGCAGATGAACATCAGCCTGAGAATGTCGTCGCGATAGTTGGAATTGTCGAGCCGGTCGGCGATGTCGTCCTCGGCATCGGAAAGATCCGAAAAGGCCTCTTCTTCCGGCAATGGATCGTTCTTCGCCCGCTTGCGGACCGCGTCGATGCCGCTGTTGCGGCCGACGAAGATCAGCCAGGCGGTCGGATCGCGCGGCGGCCCCTTGTCCGGCCAGGTGCGGATGGCCCGCAGGCACGCCTCCTGGAAGGCCTCTTCCGCGGTATCGAGATCGCGGAAGTATCTGAGCAGCGCGCCGAGCGCCTGCGGCCGGGCCGCCGTCAACGCCAGTTCGATCCAGGCAATGTCTGTCATGTCCCCGTCTCTCTGTTATGGGTCTCGCCATTCTTGATCTCGCCGGGATGGAAGACGTAGAAGGGTCGGATTTCATAGGAACTGGAGCCCGGATTGACGGCTGAAAGTTCCTTGGAAAAGGCGACCGCCTCTTCGAGCGCTTCGACGTCGACGGTGTAGAAGCCGAGCAGGACTTCCTTGGTTTCGGCAAACGGACCGTCGAGCACCAGCGGTTCGTCCTTGCCCTTGCGGACCGTGGTCGCGGCCGTCGTCGGCATCAGCCGCCCCACCGGGCCGAGCTTGCCGGCCTTCGCATAGGGCGTCTGCACCTCGATGAGCTTTGCCATGACGGCTTCCTCCTCCTCCTTGGACCAGGCGAAGACGGTTTCCTCATGGGCGTAGCAAAGGATGGCGTAGAGCATGCGTGTCTCCTTCTTGACTGGAAGACGAAGGAGTAGCCTTTCAGCCGACAGCGCGCATCAAAAAATCTTCATCCTTCGCGGCTGGCGTCGGGAGCGGTGATATCTATATTCACGGGAACATTCCCCGCCCTTAGAGCTCCCTCAAGGAAACCGCAAATGTCCGATCTCTCCGCCTTCCCCATCACCTCCAAATGGCCGGCCAAGGACCCGAGCGTCCTGCAACTCTATTCGACGCCGACGCCGAACGGCGTGAAGGTTTCGATCATGCTCGAGGAGATCGGCCTCCCTTATGAGCCGCATTTCATCAATATCGGCGAGAACGAGACCTGGGGGCCGGAATATCTGTCGCTCAACCCGAACGGCAAGATCCCGGCGATCATCGATCCGGACGGCCCGGGCGGCAAGCCGCTCGGTCTCTTCGAATCCGGAGCGATCCTCCTCTACCTCGCCGAAAAGACCGGCAAGCTTCTGCCGGCCGATCCAGCGAAGCGCTACGAGACGATCCAGTGGGTGTTTTTCCAGATGGCCGGCCTTGGGCCGATGTTCGGCCAGCTCGGCTTCTTCCACAAGTTCGCCGGCAAGGATTACGAGGACAAGCGCCCGCGCGACCGCTACGCCAAGGAATCGCATCGCATCATCCGTGTGCTGGAAACCCGGTTCGAAGGCCGCGAGTGGATCATGGGCGACGAATACACGATCGCCGACATTTCCATGCTCGGCTGGGTGCGCAATCTCATCGGCTTCTATGGCGCCGGCGAGCTTGTCGAATACGACCAGTTGAAGAACGTGCCGAAATGGCTGGAACGCGGCCTCGCCCGCCCGGCTGTGAGCCGCGGGCTGGATATCCCCAAGCGCCCGGCCTGATCCACCGAACTTCGGTCGATCAAGGCCTGACAAACGTCTACCGACAGGCTATCTCCTTGTTCGCAAACAAGGAGATAGCCATGCCGAAACCCACGCTGCCGCTCGAAGGCGCCTGCCGCTGCGGCGAAGTCCGCCTGAAGATCAGCGCCCAGCCGCTGTTTACCGCCGCCTGCCATTGCCGTGGCTGCCAGAAGATGAGCGCCAGCGCCTTTTCTTGCACTGCGGCGATCCCGGCCGCCGGTTTCGAGGTAATCCAGGGCGAACCGGTGATCGGCGGCATCCATGGCGACGACATCCGCCACTACCACTGCCCGCGCTGCAAGAGCTGGATGTTCACGCGGCCCGTCGGCTTCGACTTCGTCAACGTCCGGCCGACCATGCTCGACGACCATTCCTGGTTCGCACCCTTCATCGAAACCTATACATCCGGCAAGTTCGCCTGGGCCGAAACCGGCGCAGTCCACAGCTTCCCCGAATTTCCGCCGATGGAGAGTTTCGGCGTGCTGCTCAAGGAATTCGCCGAGCGCGGGTGAATTTTTTCCCGCACCGTTTGTCGGCATCCGCCCTCCTCATCCGTCCTCGGTTCGGTTCGAACCGAACCGATAACCGAAGAAGGAGGGAATTTTCATGGATGCTATTCAGAAGAACGACAACAAGACCCCGTCTCCCGTTCTCGGCGGGATCGTGCCTTATCTTCAGGTGGAAGGCGCGATGAAGGCTGCCGAATTCTATCAAAAGGCCTTCGGCGCAAGCCTCGAAGATTTCCATCCTGTCGACGAAAAGGGGCGCACCATGCATGTGCATCTCTACATCAACGGCGGATCCGTGATGCTCAACGACCCCTATCCGGACTATGGGCACCCGTTCGAAACGCCGGCCGGCTTTACCGTGCTCCTGCCTGTCACCGATATCGACATGTGGTGGAAACGCGCCGTCGATGCCGGCATGACGGTCGTCATGGACCTTCAGGTGATGTTCTGGGGCGACCGCTACGGCCAGCTGCGCGATCCGTTCGGCGTCCTCTGGTCGATGAACGAACCGGTGAAGGCCTGAGCAGGGCCCGCGGGATAACCGCATCGTGAGCACTCGTGTGCGGCTTGCCGGCCGGCATTAACCGACCGTCAACCATCACCTGTACCAATGGTCTGAAGCACCACGCACCCCGGGAAGGCAGAACGCGGCGCTTCCGGCCGGCATGAACGTCGGCTCGTCTTAATGCGGCGGATCGATGAAAACCCTGTCCATTGCCCTCTCCGCTCTTCTGGCGCTCGCCTTCCTGCCCTCGGCCGTCAATGCCGCGGAGCAGAAACCCGCTTTCAACGAAGGCTGGAAGAAAGGCCGTCAAACCGGCTTTCCCATTCCCCGTTTCGTTTCGTTACGATCCGAGAGGGCGAACATGCGCGTCGGCCCCTCGACCGACTACGCGACCAAGTGGGTCTATTCGGTGCGCGGGCTGCCCATGGAAATCACCGAGGAATACGGCAATTGGCGGCGGGTGCGCGATCAGGACGGCGTGACCGGCTGGATGCTGGCGCCGCTGCTTTCGAGCCGCCGGACCGCGGTTATCGGCCCGTGGATCGACGCGCCGGTGGCGCTGCGGTCGAGCCCTTCCGCAAAGGCCCGCATCCTTGCCAGGCTCGCCCCGAAAGTGCGGTTGAATATCGTCCAATGCGACGGAACGTGGTGCGAAACCACCGTGCAGAACCGACGCATGAACGGCTTCATCGACCAAGGCTCGCTCTGGGGCGTCTATCCGGGTGAGACGATCGATTAGATATCTCAGCGCACCACGAAGCATTCGATGGATTTCGCCTGGAGCGTCGAGCAGGCGCGGGTCGCCGCGTCGCGGTCCGCAAAACCGACGAGTCGGGCGCGGAAGAATTCCTTGCCGCCTTCGGAATAGCCCTCGACGCTCGGCGCGACGCGGCCGAAGCCGTCCGAAAGCAGCGGCAGCGCCTTTTCGAGCATGACGGAGGCAGCGTCACGGCTGCCCGCGGCGGCGATCTGGACCCGCCAGAGCGACCCCGCCGGCTGAGAGGCCGCCTGCTGCTGAACGTCCTGCCGTGCGACAGCCTGCGGCGGCACGGGCTGCTGGGGTACGGAATAGAGATTGGCGATCGAGGCTCTCGCCGGCTGGCCGGCCGTCGTAGTGCCAAGCGTGATCTCCCTGCGCGGCGTCGCAAAGGCAAGCGGCACCGTGCCTTCGGCCGGACGCTTCTGCTCCCCGAAAGCGACGAGAGTACCATCGGCCGGGGCACGGCTGCCCGGTACATACTGGTCGAGAAGCTCCGCCATCCGGTCGTCGCGCTGACGGGCCGTCTTGCCGCCGAGAACGACGCCGATCACCCGGCGGCCGTCAATGGTGACGGCGCTGGCGATATTGAACCCGGAGGCCTTGATATAACCGGTCTTGACGCCGTCCATGCCGGGATAGCGATACATGAGATTGTTATGGCCGCGCAGGCGCTTGCCGCGGAACTCCATGTTCTTCATCGAAAAGAGCTGGTATTCCCGGGGAAAGTCCCGGATCAGCGCCAGAGCCAGCACGGCCATGTCGCGCGCCGTCGTCACCTGGCTATCGTCCGGCAGGCCGGACGCATTGCGGAACACGGTGCGGTTCATGCCGAGCGCCCGCGCCCTCTTCGTCATCATCTGCCCGAAACGCTCTTCCGAACCGCCGAGATAGTCGCCCATCGCCGCCGCCGCATCGTTGGCCGAGCGCACCACCATGCCATGCACAGCCTCGCGCACGGTGATCGTCTGGCCTGCGGGCACGCCAAGCTTGGAAGGGATCTTCGATGCAGCGTTCGCCGTGATGAGAATGTCCTGGTCCCAGGTGATGCGCCTGTCGCGCAGCGCCTCGAAGGTCATGTAGAGCGTCATCATCTTGGTAAGGGACGCGGGATGGTTGAGCGTATCGGCATTGTCCGACGTCAGCACCTTGCCGCTCTTCACATCGTAGATGAAATGCGCATAACCGGCTTCCGCCGCGGTTCTGCTGAGCCCCAGGGCGACGCCCAACACCAGCAGGAAAGTCATCACTCGCGAGAATCGAAACATCAAACCGCCCTCATAACGTCGAAGGACCATAAAGGCATGATCCTGGTGCGAAAATGACGCAGCCGGAATTTAATTCGAATTTTCAACAACTGGTTAACTTTCCGATAAAGAATCAGCTTGTCAACGGGCGAATCAGCTCGCCGTCAGCGTCCGCCTGACCGCATCCTTCCAGCCGCGAATCCGGGCGGTGCGGGTCTTTTCGTCCATTGTCGGTTCGAAGCGGCGCTGGCGCGCCCAGCTTTTCGCGAATGCCTGCCGATCCGGCCAGACGCCGGCCTTCGAACCGGCAAGCCAGGCCGCGCCGAGCGCCGTGGTTTCGAGGATGGTCGGCCGGTCCACCGGCGCGTCGAGCAGGTCGGACAGCCGCTGCATCGTCCAGTCGGACGCGACCATGCCGCCGTCGACGCGCAGCACCATGTCGCCGTCGAAGGACCGCCAGTCCTTCTGCATCGCCTCGAGCAGGTCGCGGGTCTGGTAACAGACGGCCTCCAATGCGGCGCGGGAGAGTTCCGCAGGACCTGTCGCCCGCGTCAGCCCGAAGATCGCTCCGCGTGCCTCGGCATCCCAATAGGGCGCGCCGAGCCCGGTGAAGGCGGGCACGAGATAGACCTCCTGCTGCGGATCGGCTTCCTCCGCAAGATCGCCGGATTGCGACGCCTTTTCGATGATGCCGAGCCCGTCGCGCAGCCATTGCACCGCCGCACCGGCGATGAAGATAGATCCTTCCAGCGCATAGGTCGTTTCGCCGTTCAGGCGATAGGCGATGGTGGTGAGCAGCCGGTTCTTCGAACGCACCAGGTCGACGCCCGTGTTCAGCACCGCAAAGCACCCAGTGCCGTAGGTGGATTTCATCATGCCCGGTTCGAAACAGGCCTGGCCGATCGTCGCCGCCTGCTGGTCGCCGGCAACCCCGAGGATGGGGATCGCGGCGCCGAACAGGCTTTCGTCGGTGATGCCGAACTCGTCGGCGCAGTCCTTCACCTCCGGCAGCATGGCGGCGGGAATGCGCAGGATTTCGAGAAGGTCCTCGTCCCATTGATTGTCCGAGATATTGTAGATCAGCGTGCGCGACGCGTTGGTCGCATCGGTGACGAAGCTCCGGCCAGCCGTCAGCCGCCAGATCAGGAACGCGTCGATCGTACCGAAGCAAAGCTCGCCCTTCGCCGCTCTCGCCCGGGCCCCCTTCACGTTGGCGAGCATCCAGGAAAGCTTGGTGCCGGAGAAATAGGGGTCGAGCAGCAGGCCGGTCTTCCGGGTGAACTGCTTTTCGAGGCCCTGGCGCTTCAGCTTCTCGCAATAGCTCGCGGTGCGCCGGTCCTGCCAGACGATGGCGTTGTGGATCGGCCTGCCGGTATCGCGCTCCCAGACGACCACCGTTTCGCGCTGGTTGGTGATGCCGATCGCGGCGATCTCGGAAGCCTTGAGCTTGGCTTCCTTCAGCGCCTGCTCGATCGTCCACAGGACGGTTTCCCAGATCTCCTCCGGATCATGCTCCACCCAGCCGGATTTCGGAAAGATCTGCGTGAATTCCTTCTGGCCGATACCGGCGATCTTCATCTCGCCGTCGAAAATGATCGCCCGGGTCGAGGTCGTCCCCTGATCGATCGCCAGAACATAACCCGCCATGCCGTCCCTCCCGTTGCCGTCGGTGTTTTGCGACGGTTTGAGCAGATGCCGCGGAAGGGGTCAAATGGAAATGGAGGCGTTTCGAACAGGGTATGCAGGATGTGCGCCCCGTCGGATTGCCATACCCCGCGATTTGCGCATAACCTGCAACGAGGTTGCGGCGCACAAGAACGTCGTCTTGCAGGGAGATTCGGGCATGAGAACCGTCGTCGTCACAGGCTCCACCTCGGGCATCGGCCTCGGTATTGCGAAAGCCTTCGCGGCCGAGGGGGCCAACGTCGTCATCAACGGCTTCGGGCCGGCCGATGCGATCGAGGCGGTGCGCGCGGAACTCGATGGCCTCGGCTCCGGCGCCGTTGTTTATCACGGCGCGGACATGACCAGGCCGGCCGAGATCGAGGACCTGATCGCCACGGCGGCGAGGAAGTTCGGCACGGTCGACGTGCTCGTCAACAATGCCGGCATCCAGCACGTGGCGAAGATCGAGGATTTTCCGCCGGAAAAATGGGACCAGCTGATCGCCATCCTGCTCTCCTCCGCCTTCCACACCATGCGGCACGCGATCCCTCTCATGAAGAAGACCGGCAAGGGCCGCATCATCAATGTGGCGTCGGCCCATGCGCTGGTCGCCTCCCCTTTCAAATCCGCCTATGTGGCGGCCAAACATGGTATTCTCGGCCTCACGAAGACGGCGGCCTTGGAACTTGCCGAATTCGGGATTACCGTGAATGCGATATGCCCCGGCTACGTGCTCACCCCGCTGGTCGAAAAGCAGATCCCCGACACCGCCCGCGAGCGCGGCATTTCGGAAGCCGAGGTGAAGAGCGAGGTGATGCTGAGGCTGCAGGCCACCAAGGAATTCGTCGCGATCGACGAGGTGGCGGCCGCCGCGCTCTATCTCGCGGGCGATGCCGCCAAGAGCATCACCGGCACGCATATCTCGATCGACGGCGGCTGGACCGCGCAGTAGGATCGGCGCCCGAACGCGGGAATTTAGGAATTTTAGCCGGAAACGGCGGACGAAGGAGAGAAATGAGCGAAGCCATCCGCTTCATCCTGAACGGAGAAGAGGTCACCCTGAAAGATTTCGGCCCCACCGAGACCCTTCTCGACTATCTGCGCCTGAAGCGGCGGCTGACGGGTACCAAGGAAGGCTGTGCCGAAGGCGATTGCGGCGCCTGCACGGTGCTGGTCGGCCGGCTGACGGAACACGGCCTGCGCTACGAAAGCGTCAATGCATGCATCCGCTTCCTGGGCTCGCTCCACGGCACCCACGTGGTAACGGTCGAGCATCTGGCCGGCCGCGACGGCGCGCTGCATCCGGTGCAGCAGGCGATGGTTGATTGCCACGGTTCGCAATGCGGTTTCTGCACGCCAGGCTTCGTGATGTCACTCTACGGCCTGTGGCTGTCGAACAGCGCACCGAGCCCCGCCGAGATCGAAAGCGCGCTGCAAGGCAATCTCTGTCGCTGCACGGGCTACGAGCCGATCGTCAAGGCGGCCGCGCAGGTGGCCGCCAACCGTCCGAGCTCGCTGTTCGACCCCCTGGAGCGCGACCGCATCCAGATCATGGCGAAACTTTGGGCGATCCATTCCGGCAACGACACGATCGTCGTGGAGAAGGCCGAAGCGAATGGCGTCGTCCGGTCGATCGTGCCGGCGTCCGTCGCTGCCTTCGCCGACCTTCTGGCCGAAGAGCCGGATGCGACGATCGTCGCCGGCGCAACCGACGTGGGACTCTGGGTCACCAAGCAGATGCGGCTGCTCAATCCGGTGATCTTCATCAATCACTTGACCGAATTGCAGTCGATCGAGGCCACCGAAGCCGGCATTACGATCGGCGCCGGCGTCAGCTATACCCAGGCGCTGGGGGCGCTGGCGAAGGAAATTCCAGCCCTGGGGCGCCTCATTGACCGGATCGGCGGCCAGCAGGTGCGCAACATGGGCACGATCGGCGGCAATATCGCCAACGGCTCGCCGATCGGCGACACGCCGCCGCCGCTGATCGCGCTCGGCGCCGAACTGACGCTGCGCACCCATGCCGGCCGGCGGACGATCCCGCTTGAAGACTATTTCATCGCCTACGGCAGGCAGGACCGGCTGGCGGGCGAATTCGTCGAGAGGGTTTTCGTGCCGCGCCCGCCGGAAGGCAGCCATTTCGGCGTCTACAAGATCTCCAAGCGGCGCGACGAGGATATTTCGGCGCTCTGCGGCGCCTTCAACCTGGCGCTCGACGCCGAAGGCCGGGTCGAAAAGATCCGCATCGCCTTCGGCGGCATGGCCGGCACGCCGAAACGCGCCAAACGCGTCGAGGAGGCGCTTCTCGGCCAGGCGTGGAGCTGGGGTGTGGTCTCCGCGGTGCGCGACCTCTTCGACGAGGACTACCAGCCGCTCACCGATTGGCGCGCGACGGCCGAATATCGCGCCCTGGCGGCCAGGAACCTTTTGACCCGCTTCTTCCTGGAAACCGCCGGCCAGAGCCACGAGTTGCGGCGGTTCGAAGTGGAGGAGGCGTGATGATGGACATGGGCACCTCCTCCATCTCCGTCATTCCTGTGCTTGTCACAGGAATCCAGCGCGCCCAAGTCCTTGGGCGCAGAAGACTCATTGCATTTAAAAGACTTATTCACGGCGCGGACGCGCCGTGGCTGGATTCCTGTGACAAGCACAGGAATGACGGCGGAGATTGGAGCGCTGCCTCCATCCTTAACAACGGATGGCTCAACTACGGATGGAGAGCCTGACCATGGATAAATCCACCTTCGAGACCAAGCCCGTCATCAACGGCCGCATGCATGCGTCCCTGAAACATGATTCGGCGCATAAGCATGTCACCGGAACCGCCGAATATATCGACGATATTCCCGAACCTGCGGGCACGCTGCATGGCGGCCTTGGTCTTTCCGACCGCGCCCATGCCGAGATCGTCTCGATCGACCTTTCCGCGGTGAAAGCAGCTCCCGGCGTCGTCTGCGTCTTGACGGCGGAGGACATACCCGGCTTCAACGACGTCGCCTCGACCGGCCAGCACGACGAGCCGCTGCTCGCCACCAGAGAGGTGCAGTTCCACGGCCAGATCATTTTCGCCGTGATCGCCGAGACCCGCGACCAGGCGCGCCGCGCGGCAAAGCTCGCGAAGATCGAATATAACGACCTTCCCCACTGGACCGACATCGACGGCGCCCGGGAAAACGGCGCGCCGAATGTCGTCGAGCCGATGGTGCTGAAGCGCGGCGAGCCGGAAACCGAGATCGAAAATGCGCCGCTGCGCGTCAAAGGCCATATGTATATCGGCGGCCAGGAGCATTTTTATCTGGAAAGCCACATCGCCTTCGCCATTCCCGGCGAGGACGACGAGGTGACCGTGTGGTCCTCCACCCAGCACCCGAGCGAGGTGCAGCACATGGTGGCGCATGTGCTCGGCGTCGCCAACAATGCGGTGACGGTGATGACGCGCCGCATGGGCGGTGGTTTCGGCGGCAAGGAGACCCAGGGCAACCAGTTTGCGGCACTTGCGGCGGTCGCCGCCAAGAAGCTGAAGCGTGCCGTCAAATTCCGCCCCGACCGCGACGAGGACATGTCGGTTACCGGCAAACGGCACGACTTCCGCGTCGACTACGACGTCGCCTTCGACGAGGAAGGCCGGATCCATGCCGTGGATGCGACCTATGCGGCGCGCTGCGGCTTTTCCGCCGATCTTTCCGGCCCGGTCACCGACCGTGCTCTCTTCCACGCGGATTCCAGCTATTTCTATCCGCATGTGCACCTCGTCTCCCAGCCGCTCAAGACCCATACGGTCTCCAACACCGCCTTCCGCGGTTTCGGCGGGCCTCAAGGCATGGTCGGCGGCGAGCGGATGATTGAGGAGATCGCCTATGCGGTCGGTAAGGACCCGCTCGATATCCGCAAGCTGAACTTCTACGGCCAGCCGGGTTCGGGACGGACGACGACGCCTTATCACCAGGAGGTCGAGGACAATGTCGTCGCCCGCATCGTCGAGGAGCTGGAAGCGTCGTGCGACTACCAGTCCCGGCGCCGGGCGATCCTCGAATTCAACGCCAATAGCCCGGTGATCCGCAAGGGCATCGCGCTGACGCCGGTGAAATTCGGCATCTCCTTCACCATGACCGCCTATAACCAGGCGGGCGCGCTGGTGCATATCTACAATGACGGTTCGATCCACCTGAACCATGGCGGCACCGAAATGGGCCAGGGCCTTTACGTGAAGGTGGCGCAGGTCGTGGCCGACACGTTCCAGGTCGATATCGACCGGGTGAAGATCACCGCGACCACCACCGGCAAGGTGCCGAACACGTCTGCGACGGCCGCCTCCTCCGGTTCGGACCTGAACGGCATGGCGGCCTATGACGCGGCCCGCCAGATCAAGGAACGGCTGATCGACTTCGCCTGCCGGCAATGGCAGGTGAACCGCTCTCAGGTCGAGTTCCTGCCCAATCGGCTGAGGATCGGCGGCGAGATCGTGCCGTTCGACACGTTCATCCGTGCCGCCTATTACGACCGCGTGCAGCTTTCCGCCGCCGGTTTCTACAAGACGCCGAAGATCCACTGGGACCGCAAGGCGGGCCGCGGCCGGCCCTTCTATTATTTCGCCTACGGGGCCGCGGCTTCCGAAGTCTCGATCGACACGCTGACCGGCGAATACATGGTGGACCGCACCGACATCCTGCACGACGTCGGCAAGTCGCTGAACCCGGCGATCGACATCGGCCAGGTAGAAGGCGCCTTCGTGCAGGGCATGGGCTGGCTGACCACGGAGGAGCTTTGGTGGGACGCCAGCGGACGGCTCCGCACCCACGCCCCCTCCACCTACAAGATCCCGCTCGCCTCAGACCGGCCGAAAATCTTCAACGTCAAGCTCGCCGAATGGGCGGAAAACGCCGAACCGACCATCGGCCGCTCCAAGGCCGTCGGCGAACCGCCCTTCATGCTGGCGATCTCGGTGCTGGAGGCGATCTCCATGGCGGTGGCGAGTGTCGCGGACTATGCGGTCTGCCCGAGATTGGATGCGCCTGCGACGCCCGAGCGGGTGCTGATGGCGGTGGAGCGGTTGAAGGCAAGGGGATAAGCGTGCTGATCCGCCCCGAGCGCCCAGGCGAGGAAGACGCGATCCACGAGCTGACGCAGACCGCGTTCGCCCCCATGCCCTATAGCGCGGACACGGAAGGTCCGATCATTCAGGCTTTGCGGAGGTCCGGCGATCTCGCTCTCTCATTGGTTGCCGAGGACGATGGCGTCATCATCGGGCATATCGCCTTCTCGCCGGTCACTGTCGAGGGCACGCTTGGCGGATGGTTCGGCCTCGGCCCGATCTCCGTCCAACCGGAAAGACAGAGGCAAGGCATCGGCAAGGCGCTGATCCGCGACGGGCTGGAAAGGCTAAAGGCACAGGGCGCCAAAGGGTGCGCGCTGATCGGCAACCCGGATGTCTACCGCAGCTCGGGGTTCGAAAACGATGGGCAGCTCTCCTATGACGGGGTGGATAGCCGCTATGTCCAATGGGTATCGTTCAGCGGTGCGGCACCGCGCGGTGTCCTGAAATTTTCGTCGGCTTTCGACGTCAAGGCCTGAACCTCACGGTATCCCGTCCTGATGCGGCAGCGGCACGTCCGCCACCTTGGTCCGCTGCCAGGGAAACAGCCCGAGCACCATCGTGCAGCCGAGGATGATCACCGCCGCACCGATAAACTGCACCGGCGACAAAGGCTCCTTCAGAATGACCGCTCCGACCAGGACGGCCACCACCGTCACCACGAATTCGACGCTGATCGCCCTGGTGGCGCCGATCGAGCCGACCAGCGTGAAATAGAGCAAGTAGGTGGTGGCGCTCATCACGCAGCCGGCGATCAGGAGGTAGAGGATGTCGATCGTGCCGGGCACGCCCGGCACCGGCACGACGAGGAGGAAGGGCATGGCGATCAGCCCACCGAACAGGAAGGAGCCGGTCGTCACCTCCCACGAGCCGGCTTGCTTGAGCCGATGGCTTGCATAATTGCTGCCGAAGGCTGCGAAAAAACAGGCGGCGAGCGCGGCAGCGCAGCCAAGAATGAATTCGCTCGTCACGGGCACCGCCGGAAAACCGACCAGAAGCATGATCCCGACGACCCCGAGCGCCAGCCCGAAAAGACCGCTCGGCCGGATGCGCTCCAGCCCCCAGACATGGCTGATGACCATCGAAAAGAGCGGAATGGAGGCGACGATGATCGCGGCCATCGCCGTGCCGATCAGCGGCGTCGCATAGGAAAGCCCGAGCAGCTGGCCCGCGACCGTCGTGGCGCCAACCACGAAGAAGGGTCGCCAGCCGGCGCTGAAATCGAGCCGCCGCCGGATAGTCTTCGCGATGAGGAAGAGCGTCGCGCTGGCGACGAAGGCGCGGATGGAGACGGCCGCCACCCAGCCGAAGGCCGCGACGACCTTGAGCACGACGAGAAAGGACAATCCCCAGGCGGTGGCGAGGAAGACGTAGATGGCGAGATCGCGAGGCTTCATGAAGGTCTTCTATTCGGGAGGCACGCGGCTTGGACGCCGGAGCCCGACATATCCTTTGCTCCCCCAGGTCCTTTGCTCCCCAGGCCAACAGGCCGGGATCTACCGGCCGGCCGGCGCGAAATCAAGCAGCCGGGCCAACAATGCGCAGGCCTTGCACGAAAATCGGTTTGGTGCGCAATGTGACGGCATGCGCAATCATTCGCCTGTTTCAGACCCCAGTCCGCCCTGCGGCCGTCGCCGCCTTTGTGCAAGCAGGCAGGTTTGGCCGGCGCACCTCGGGCCGCCCCCCCTTTTGCCAGAAGGCCGGAGGGGGGCTTTCCGGAATGAAAAGGGTCGTGCATGGCGCTAGCCCTTCCCCTCGCCGCCTTCATAGCCGCCCATCCGTCGCGATCCGTCCTCGTCGAGATCACGCAGGCGAAGGGTTCCACGCCGCGGGAGGAAGGAACCTTCATGCTGGTGGCGGAAGACGCGATCTGGGGTACGATCGGCGGCGGGCAGTTCGAATATATGGCGATCGACAATGCCCGCGCGATGCTCGCCGGCGGCGGCGAGGTGGTGATGGATATCCCGCTCGGCCCGGAAATCGGCCAATGCTGCGGCGGCCGGACACGGCTTGCCTTCACGCCGATGACGCCGGCGATCGCCGAAAGGCTGGAGCGGAAGCTGCGAAACGAGGAAGAGGAGCGCCCGGCGGTCTATCTTTTCGGTTCCGGCCATGTGGGACAGGCGCTCGCAAGGGCGCTGTCGCCGCTTCCTTTCGCCGTGACGGTGATCGAGACGCGCGCGGAAGCGCTGGAGGACCTGCCGCAGGATGCGGCGAAACACCTGACGGCGATGCCGGAGGCGTTCGTGAAAAAAATTCCGCCGGGCGGGGCGGCCATCATCCTCACCCATGATCACGCGCTGGATTTCCTGATCGCCAGGGAAGCGCTGGCCCGCACCGACCTCGCCTATGTCGGGATGATCGGTTCGCTGACGAAGCGCGCCACATTCTCGAACTGGCTGCAACGCGAGGGTGGCGACGCCGCGATGCTGTCGCGGCTCATCCTGCCGATCGGCGGCGATTCGGTGAAGGACAAGCGCCCGGCGGTGATCGCCGCGCTCGTTGCGGCTGAACTTCTGCATACTTATGCCGTCCGTCAGGAGCAGCCGTCAAATCGGCAGATCCCGAGCGCCTGACCGCCGCCTGCTGTTCCAGAAAGCCTCCGCCCGGTTCGCGGGCAGTTCCTCGCCAAGGCCCACATCGCCGTGCAGATCTTCCGGCAGGCTTGGCGCATGCAAGGTATTGAGCCTGAGAAGGCCGCGGAAGAACTGGCCGAAACGGCGCCGGACGGCCTCCGTCGGCGAAGGTTTCAGAGACATGACTTGCGTATTTGCGGCCGGCATGAATTGCCCCACATCGATAAACAGGGTTTGCTTTGGATGAGCTGATGAATGCGCCCGATTGCCGGGGAATTCCAATTCAAATACAGTGGACCACGATAAAGAGAGCTTATCGATGAAACTGTCCCGCCGTTTCCCCCTGAATGCGCTCCGGGTGTTCGAGACGGTCGCGCGCCTCGAAAATTCACCCGCGCGGCCGAAGAACTCGGCATGACGCAAACGGCGGTGAGCTACCAGATCAAGCTCCTGGAGGACTATCTCGGCGACGCGGTCTTCATTCGCAGGCCACGCGCGTTGCAGCTCACCGAAACCGGCGAACAGTTGGTCCCGAAGGTGACGGAGGCCTTTTCGCTTCTGTCGGAAGCCGTACAGACGGCGCGCCACAGGGTGGAGGAGACGCTGGAAATCCACTCGCCGCCCTCATTTGCCTCGCAATGGCTGTCGCCGCACCTCCATATTTTCAAGGCCCTGTACCCGCAGATCGAAGTCCGCCTGCTGCGCCAGTTGGATAACAACGCTCACCAGCACAGCTCGAGCGATATCACGATCTGCATCAGTCCCGAGCCTTCTGACGACATGGTCAGCCATCCTCTTTTCCGGCTCGATTATGCGCCGATGCTATCGCCGCGACTGGCGGAAAGCATAGGGGGCATACAGGAGCCTTCCGATCTCCTGAAACTGCCCTGGATTACCGACACGCGCGACTGGTGGCACGAATGGTTCGAGGCCGTTCACGTCGATCAGCGACAGGTCAGGCACGCCAGCCTCAACGCGCTCGGTGCGCTCGACCTCGAAGCGAAAGCCGCGATGTCAGGCCATGGTGTGGCGATGCTGAGCCCGTTCCTCTTCCGCGACGACCTAGCGTCCGGACGCCTCGTGCAGCCCTTCGATCTCTGCGTCGGCGACGGCAAGACCTATTGGCTGTGTTATCCGCAGGCACGGAGAAATGCCGCCAAGATCAAAGCCTTCGCAGGCTGGATTGAAGCGGCGCTTGCGCATGATCTTGCCATGCGGCCGGATCTTCCGGCACAGCCGGCGTAAGGAAGGAACGGCCGAATTATAAGCGGGCAAGGCTATCGGCACGTCACAAATTCCGCTGCGAATAGATCATCCGCGCAGCCCGGAAGGCGCCCTCGTCCGGCCGGCCGCGGCGATCGCGGCCGTCCTTCAGGCCAAGATCGCGCTGCCAGCTTTCCGGCATCTCCTCAAGATCGATACTGTTTTGATGTATGGACCGCTTGCGGCGCAGCATCTCTGTCAGCCCGAAACGCGGCACGAACTTCTCGAAAGACAGGTTGAGTATGGAAAACATGCTTGACCTCCAACGGGATATCCCGCTTTCATTGGATCGTTGTGGAGGTAATGTGCGCCCTTGGGAGATGGTTTTCCAATCGAATAACCGTCTCCATGGATCAAGAGAACTCATCCATGAAAATGTCGAAACAGTTTCCGCTCAATGCATTGCGCGTGTTCGAATCCGCCGCGCGGCAATTGAGCTTCACCAAGGCGGGACAGGAATTGGGGCTGACCCAGACCGCCGTCAGCTATCAGATCAAGCTTCTGGAAGACACACTGAAGGAGCAGCTTTTCCTGCGCCGGCCGCGCCAGATCTCGCTCACCGAAGCGGGCGAACGGCTGGCGCCGAGAATCACGGAAGCCTTCGCGATCATGGACGACGCCGTTGCCAGTCTGAGCAATGCCGCGGAAGGCACCCTGATCATCCATTCGACGGCGACCTTCGCCTCACGATGGCTGGCGCGCCATCTCGGCACGTTCCAGCTCAAAAATCCGGGCATCGCAGTTCGGCTGGAGACATCGCAGGAGATGATCGACTTTTCACGCACGCCTGCGGACGTCGCGATCCGCAGCGGCAAGGACGAATGGCCGGGCCTGCGCAGGCATTTTCTGATGCGCAACCATTTCACGCCGATGCTGAGCCCCGAACTCGCGGCCACGATCGGCGGGGTAAAGACGCCGGAGGATATCCTAAAACTCAGGATCATCGATCCAGGCGATCCATGGTGGCCGTTCTGGTTTGCCGCGGCCGGCCTGCCGGACGTTGACCTCACGGGCCGGCCGGTGAGCAGGTATGGCGCGCAGGCCTTCGAGGCCTCCGCCGCGATCGCCAGCCAGGGCGTGGCGATCCTGCAGCCTGAATTTTATGCAGACGACGTCGCCCTCGGGCGACTGATCCAGCCGTTCGACATTCTGGGCTATGACGGCAGCGACTATTGGCTCGCCTATCCCGAAGCCCGCAGGAACTCGAAGAAAATCCGCGCCTTTCGCGATTTCCTCCTGAAGACCATGCCGGCCCCGGAATGACAGTCGGTTTTCTATCCGCCGCATTATTGGACGGAAAACCGCCTGCTCGAACGACTGCAGCCGATGCCTAGTAGCTCATGTCCGGTGCGTAGAAGCAACGCAGCGTATCCTCGGTCGGATAGAGGCAGAGGTGATATTCCTCGTCCTTGGAACGACGCGCCTGGCTCTGCTGCATCGTGAAGTGATGCGGCCTCGTGATCAGCCGGTGATCACCCGGCCCGAGCGAGATTTCGTAACCGTCCTTGGTGATCTTGACGTTCTTGGTCGAGATCATCTGGCAATCGCCGGTATGGTTGTCGCCGTTGCAGCAGAAGCCGTCATACTTCCATGTGACACCGCTCGGGCTGTGCGCTTCGTGCGCATTTGCCGAACCCGCAAAGACGCAGGACGCATACGCAACCACAACACCTGTCAGAATACCACGCATGAGCTTAGTCTCCGTTGATGAATGCCATCCAACGGCGAGCGTGCCACGCAAAACCCCGGCACCTCGCCGGTTGACTTGCAATTGTCACGATACGTGAGTCGCCTTAGCCGGCTAACCCCGATTTATTGCGATGCACAAATGAGTACATTCGACAATTGTCAATCATGAGGATTGCGCGAGGATGAACTCGGAGCAAATGTTCCCGGTTCCATTGCGGGAACGATTTAGCTGTGGACGAAGCGCCCTTCCCACGGACACGTTTTTCTCGCAGAGTGTCGAGTCGGGGGGCAAAAGGGGAAACGAAGGGGATCTGAATGTATGAATATGCCGTCGCCTGGGAGTGGCTGAGCTTTGCGGCCCGCTGGTTCCATGTGATCACAGGAATCGCCTGGATCGGCTCATCCTTCTATTTCATCGCGCTCGATCTCGGGCTGGTGAAGCGTCCGCATCTGCCGGCCGGCGCCTATGGTGAGGAATGGCAAGTGCATGGCGGCGGCTTCTACCACATCCAGAAATACCTGGTGGCGCCGGCTCAGATGCCCGAACATCTGACCTGGTTCAAATACGAAAGCTATTTCACCTGGCTTTCCGGCTTCCTGATGCTCTGTATCGTCTATTACGGCGGTGCCGATCTCTTCCTGATCGACAGCTCGGTGATGGACCTTACGCCCTGGCAGGCGATTTTCATCTCGCTCGCGTCGCTCGGCATCGGCTGGCTCTTCTACGACCAGCTCTGCAAGTCGCCGGTCGGCAGGAACACCTGGGGGCTCATGGCAGTGCTTTATTTGGCTCTGGTCGCAATCGCCTGGGGCTACACGCAGGTCTTCACCGGCCGCGCCGCCTTCCTGCATCTCGGCGCCTTCACCGCGACGATCATGTCCGCCAATGTCTTCTTCATCATCATTCCCAACCAGAAGATCGTCGTCGCCGACCTGATCGCCGGCCGCACGCCGGACCCGAAATACGGCGCCATCGCCAAGCAGCGGTCGCTCCACAACAACTACCTGACGTTGCCCGTCATCTTCTTCATGCTGTCGAACCATTATCCGCTGGCCTTTGCGACCCATTTCAACTGGGTGATCGCGGCCCTCGTTTTCCTGATGGGCGTGACGATCAGGCACTGGTTCAACACGACGCATGCGAGAAAGGGCAAACCCACCTGGACATGGCTCGTCACCGTGCTGCTCTTCATCGTCATCATGTGGCTCTCGACCGTGCCGAAGGTGCTGACCGGCGAAACGGAAACCTCGATGTCTCCGATGAGCCGGAAATTCGCCTCCAACGCCCATTTCGGCGCGGCACGGGACGTGGTGCAGGCCCGCTGCTCCATGTGCCATGCGGCGGAGCCGGTCTGGGACGGCATCCGTTTCACCCCGAAATCCGTGAAGCTGGAGACGGATGCCGAGATCGCCGCACACGCGCGTGAAATCTACATCCAGGCCGGCCGCAGCCATGCCATGCCGCCCGGCAATGTCACCGCCATTTCACCGGAGGAGCGCAAGCTTCTGGTGGCCTGGTACGAAAGCACGATTTCGCAATGACCGAAAACCCGATCCCCCATAAACTGATCAGGGGCCGCCTGCTCTCCTTCAGGCGCGCGCCGCTCTCCCTCGCCGACACCGAAAGCTACGCCTACGAAGGCGATGGCGCGCTGCTCGTCGCGGGCGGCAGGATCGCCGCTGCCGGCGGCTATGCGGCGATGAAGGCCAGGGCGCCGGCGGGCGTGGAGGAGATCGATCATCGCCCGCATCTCATCCTGCCGGGTTTCATCGACATGCATATGCACTTTCCGCAGATGCAGGTGATCGCCTCCTATGCCGCCGATCTTCTGGAATGGCTGAACACATATACCTTCCCGGAGGAATGCCGGTTCGTCGAAAGCGAGCATGCGGCACGCATCGCCACGCATTTCTACGATGAACTTCTGCGCCACGGCACCACGACGGCGGTCGCCTATTGCTCGGTGCACAAGACCTCGGCCGACGCCTATTTCGCCGAGGCCACAAGACGCGGCATGCTGATGGTCGGCGGCAAGGTGATGATGGACCGCAACGCCCCGCAGGGCCTGCTCGACACGCCGGAAATGGGTTACGACGAGACGCGCCAGGTCATTGCCGACTGGCACGGCAAGGCGCGCTGCCATGTGGCCATCACGCCGCGTTTCGCGATCACCTCGACGCCAGCCCAGATGAAGGCCGCCCAGGCGCTGGCGGAGGAATTTCCCGACCTCTTCATCCAGACGCATCTTTCCGAGAATCACGAGGAAATCCGCTACACCTGCGAGCTTTATCCGGAAGCGACCGACTATACGGACATCTACGCCCGCTACGGTCTTTTGGGCAAAAAGACCCTCTTCGGCCACGCGATCCACCTTTCCGAGCGCGAAGCCGACGCCCTTTCGGAAGCGGGCGCGGTGGCGGTCCACTGCCCGACCTCCAATCTCTTTCTCGGCTCAGGCCTTTTTCCGATGAAGGCCCTGATGCGGCGGGAAAAGCCGGTCCGCGTCGCCGTCGCGACCGACATCGGCGGTGGATCGAGCTATTCGATGCTGCGCACCCTGGATGAGGCCTACAAGATCCAGCAGCTGCTCGGCGAGCGGCTGAACCCGCTCGAAAGCTTTTACCTGATGACGAGGGGCAATGCCGAGGCCTTGTCGATGACGGATGCGATCGGCACCCTGGATGCCGGCACGGATGCGGACCTCGTCGTGCTCAACGCAGCCCCGACGCCGGCCATGAAACTCAGGATGGAGACCGTGAGGACGCTGCCCGAAGAACTGTTCCTCCTGCAGACCATGGGCGACGACCGTGCGGTCGTGGAGACCTACGTGGCGGGCAAGGCGATGAAGGGTAGACTGCCCGCGTCGATTACGGACGCATCATCGCGCTCCGCAAGCGCGGAATGAAGCTGGACCGCGCCGGTGGATCGCCGCCGCCCTGCCGGGGCAAAGTGATGGAACCTGCTTCCGGCGGGAAGTTGCAAGCACATCGGCTCACGGGAGGAATTCTCCGTGCATGTATTTTTCGAAGTACTGGCTGCGCTTCTTGCTGCGATTTCCCTGAGCTTCGCTCTCGCCCATGCCGCCGAATTGCCTGGCAAGATGCGGCTCGACAAGGAGCGCTATTTCACGGTTCAGACGATCTATTATCCCGGGTTCACGATCGGCGGAATTTCTGAGCTGGCGAGCATCGTCGCGGTCCTCGTTCTGCTGCTGGCGACGCCCTATGGATCGACGGAATTCTGGTTGGTTGCCGGCGCCGTGCTCGCCTTGGCCGTCATGCAGGCGATCTTCTGGCTGATCACCCAGCCGGTCAACAAATTCTGGCTGAAGGATACCGACATTTCGAATGCGGCGGAGCATTTTTTCAGGACCGGCGCAACCGAGACGGATCCGGCATCCGGCTGGACGGTTCTCCGCGACCGGTGGGAGCGCTCGCATGTCTTGCGCTGCATCGCCGCCATTCTGGCTCTGGTCCTGCTGCTGGTCGCCGTCGCTCGTTGAAAGCCGGCATGACCGGAACGGCTTGACCTCTTCCCGAACCCTGTCCCTGGAACAAATCCGGCCTTCGTTAAAATCTTAACGAATGCTGAAAACACTTTGAAATTCCTCTCGTGCATCGTCCCGGAGGGTTGTGAATTCGCGTTCATGGATGGACGCAGCACAACGGCATGATGCCATCTTCGCCGCCCGCGCCTGCCAAGTGTCCTCCCTAGCGCGAGAAGCTCATGACAAGCATGCCCTACAATCCCACGGCGGCAGCGGCCCTCCTGCTGCTCACCGGCTCGACCAAGGCGCTGGAACGCGACATGGTCAAGGTCGCGTCCGGCCGTGACGTCAACCAGGCCTCCGACAACGCCGCCTATTGGTCGATCGCCACGTCCATGCGTTCGACCGGCCTGTCGCTTTCTTCCGCAGGCGATGCGGCCGGGCTTGCTGCCGCGACGACCGATACCGCTTCGCTCGGCATGCAGGCGGCGACCGAGATCGTCTCCGAGATCAAGTCGAAACTCATCCTTTCCTATTCCTCCGGCGTGGACAGAAACGCGATCGGCGAAGAGATCACCCAACTCAAGGAACAGCTGCGCACGGTTTCGCAGTCCTCGTCCTTCAACGGCCAGAACTGGCTGGATGCGGCGGCAGGCGCGAAGCCTGGCACCAAATCGCTGGTGGCTTCGGTCGGCACCGGTCCGGATGGCGCCGCGACCGTCAACACGATCCAGTTCGACACCACCACGACCACGCTGACGAATAGCGGCGATGCCGACAACGGCATTCTGACCAAGGCCTATTCCGGCACGACGACCAATGGCAGCGCATACGAGTATTACATGCTTCCTTCCGCGACATCCTCTCCGACCGGCCGCGAGATCGAAGTTTCCGATGCCACCACCGAAGACGAGCTGGACGGCATGATCTCGGCGACCGACAGCATGCTCTCGGCACTGACGTCCGCCGGCTCCAAGCTGGGCGCCACGTCGAGCCGGATCAGCGACAACATGGAATTCCTGAACAAGCTGCAGGATTCCATCGAGCGCGGCGTCGGCCGCCTCGTCGATGCCAATATGGAAGAGAGCGCCGTCAAGCTGAGCGCCACCAAGGTCCAGCAACAGCTCCAGACCATCGGGCTGAGCATCGCAAATTCCCAGCCGCAGAACATGCTGGTGCTCTTCCGCTGATCTCCATCTGCCGATCCTCCCGCAAAAGCCACCGCCCGAAAGCGGTGGCTTCTTATTTTGACCGACGAGGGCCGATCTTTTTGCCCGGCACACGACGCATCGTGAAAGAGGCGGCGACGAAGCCCGCACAGACCTAAAAACGCGGGATACAATGGACAATTCCGCTGGCGATCGGCCTTGGATATGATAGTTCTCCGGAAAATCCCGGAGGAAGATCAAGACATGTCCAAGCCGCTGACCATCAACGACCTGAAGAACCTTGCCCGCCGGCGCGTGCCGCGCATGTTCTTCGACTATGCGGACAGCGGCGCATGGACGGAAGGCACCTACCGGGCCAACGAGGACGATTTTTCCAAGATCAAGCTGCGCCAGCGCGTGCTGGTCGACATGACCAACCGGTCGCTCGAAACCACCATGGTCGGCGAGAAGGCCGTCATGCCCGTCGCACTTGCCCCAACCGGCATGACCGGCATGCAGCATGCCGACGGCGAGATGCTGGCCGCCAAGGCCGCGGAGGAATTCGGCGTTCCCTTCACCCTGTCGACGATGAGCATCTGCTCGATCGAGGATGTCGCGTCGGTGACAAGCAGGCCCTTCTGGTTCCAGCTCTACGTGCTGAAGGATCGCGGTTTCATCGAACGCCTGATCAACCGCGCCAAGGCGGCGAAATGCTCGGCCCTGGTGGTGACCGCCGACCTGCAGATCCTCGGCCAGCGCCACAAGGACCTGCGCAACGGCCTTTCGGCCCCGCCGAAATGGACGCTGAACACATTCATGCAATTGGCGACCAAACCGCAATGGTGCCTGGAAATGCTCGGCACCAGGCGCCGCGGTTTCGGCAACATCGTCGGCCATGCCACCAATGTCTCCGATCTGTCGTCGCTCAGCGCCTGGACGGCCGAACAATTCGACCCGCGCCTTTCCTGGGACGATATCCGCTGGATCAAGGACCTCTGGAGTGGCAAGCTGATCATCAAGGGCATTCTGGACGAAGAGGACGCCCGCGCCGCCGCAGATACCGGCGCCGACGCGATCATCGTCTCCAACCATGGCGGCCGCCAGCTCGACGGCGCGCCTTCCTCGATCAGCATGCTGCCGAAGATCGTCGAAGCGGTCGGCGACCGGATCGAGGTGCATGTGGATGGCGGTATCCGCTCCGGCCAAGATGTCCTGAAAGCAGTGGCACTCGGCGCCCGCGGAACCTATATCGGCCGGCCGTTCCTCTACGGCCTCGGCGCCATGGGTAAGCCCGGCGTGACGACGGCGCTCGAAATCATCCGCAAGGAGATGGACATCACCATGGCGCTTTGCGGCAAGCGGGACATCCAGACGATCGACCGCAGCGTGCTGGCGAGCGTCGGCTTCTGAGCCGATTGAACGGGGCGTAGCAGGACGGCTGGTTCATGAGAGCCGACAACGGTCTGGTGGGAGATGGACGGCATCCGTAGAATGTCTGCGACGGTATCGAGCTGTGTCACCCTCACCGTGGCCACGGCCTTCGTCTCCCCTGCCATCGCAGATGAAGCGCTTCCCGGGTGCCTTTACCAGCGATCGGACGTCAGCGGTGCAATGTGCATACGCAAGGACTTCTTTAACACCGACCTTTGCCGCGCTCTCGGCCATTTCGCGGATGCGCACTCGCTGCCACGCGCGTTCTTCGCCCGCCTCATCTGGCGCGAGAGCCTGTTTCGTCCCGAGGCGGTAAGCCCCAAGGGAGCCGAGGGGATCGCGCAGTTCATGCCCGCAACGGCACGGAGACGCGGACTTGCCGACAGCTTCCACGTCCTCGATGCCCTGGAGGCTTCAGCGTCCTATCTCGACGATCTCCGGGACCGGTTCGGCAATCTCGGCCTCGCCGCAGCGGCGTACAATGCCGGAGAGAACCGGCTTGCACATTTTCTTTCGACAGGGCGGCTGCCGATCGAGACACGTGACTACGTCTTCGCGATAACGGGCAACCTCGTCGAAACCTGGCGAGACAAGCCGCCGCAGATTGTGTCGCCCGAACTCGACGATGCCCTGTCGTTCCAGGATGCCTGCCTGAAACTCGCCGAGACCCGCCAGATGGAGGAACCCGTCCTTGCGGGATCCGCCGACTGGGCGCCCTGGGGTGTGCAGTTGGCCGCCCACTATCGCCTATCCGTCGTCGACCGCCTGTTCACGCGCGCGATCGCCGGCCTTCCCGCCCCGCTGAATGCGGAGCGGGCGCTGGTCGTGAGACAACGGGGCGGAAATTTCGGAAATCGGCCCCGATACGCCGCCCGGATCGGACGGGAAACTCGTGAAGAGGCCGCCAAGCTCTGCGCGGCGATACAATCTTCCGGCGTTCCATGCACCGTCTTTCGAAATCGATGAAGTGAGAGTGAGCCGTTCCCGACCACCGGCCGACGTCCTGCCTATGCCAGGGAACGAAGCGTGACGCAGACGCACACGAGCAGAAAAAGCACCGGCATCAGATATCGCGCCGCGAGGCGGACCTCCTGCGAAAGGTATGCGTAGCGGGTATGCTCCGTCAGAACCTCGCTTCTGAGAAACAGGTCCAGAAGCAGTGCGAGGATGAGATAGAAATAGCCGATCGAGATCATGAAGGCGATCGGCGAGGTCACCGACATGCTGCCCGGAAAGCTGGCCTCGAAGGTGAAGCTGAGTGCCGCCAGTGCCAGGAGAGCCGAATATGTGATGCCCGGCTTGTCACCGATCAATCCACTGGGCGCCCACAATATGAATATCGAAACGGACAACACGGCCAGGAAGGGCACGAAGATGCGCAGGAAATAACGGGGCCACTTGCGGTCTATGTCGACTTCGGCAACCAGCCTGGCAAAGGGGCGCGCGCTCCAGCCGTAGAACTGTTCCGTCGCGAAGCGAACTCCCCCTGCCCTCCAGTCGGACGCGTTGAGTTCTTCCGCAACCGTCGACAGCTTGCGGTCCTGGTCCCGCACCACGAAGATGACGTCGTCGGCGGCAAAGTATTGCGACACGAACCGGAACGGCAGCGTCTGGCGGTCGAAGGGAAAAGCGGACAGATCCGACGAAAACCGGTAGCGCCCTTCGAGACGCTCAGTCAGGACGATATCGCCGCCGCTGTAGACGGAGAGGGCCAGCAGCTTGCGTTTCGCCTCGTCCTCCAGGTTCTCGATCGCAACGGCGGGCGACCACATCGCATCCAGCCTGGTCTGCGCATCGGCGCCTGAATAGTCGAGGCGGTTGCGGCCGAAATCGCGGGGCTCAAACGCCTGAGCCGCGTCATGCCATCGTTGCTGGACCTCCAGGGCGACACTCGCTACCCCGCTCATCTCTTCCACCTTGACGATATCAAGGATCCGAACGACCAGGTGAACCTGCGCAGGCCGCGGCATGTCGGCCGGCATGTCATGTTGCCCGGATGAGGCATGGACAGTATCCACGAAGGCCGAGAGCAGGCAGATCAGCAGGATGCGGACCGGAGAAACGGAAAGGCGGGACATCATTCACCCTCCGGCTCAGCGGGCCTTCTGCCTTTGAGCGCATCGACCACCGCCTGATGGACATTTCCGTAATCTTCCAGCCCGCTCCTGGGTTGTGCCGCGACGAGGTTCTCCGCTTCCGCCCGGATCATGTATTCCAGCGCTCGCATGGGTCGGATCACCGCCAGACGGACAATCGCCATGATGGCCGCGAATATGATCAGGAAGCCGCCGATGCCGACGATCACGATGGTGACCAGAGAGCGGTTGTAATGGGTGCGGAGATCCGCAAAGTCGGTGGTCGTCAGCAGGACACCGATCATGTTGCCGCTGTAGTCGATGAGAGGCCTGCTCTGGATGGTGATTTCCTGCCCTTCCGCAGAAAACTCGAACGTCGTGCGGCTGCGGGCGAGAACCACGTTGCCGCTTGCAAGCACGCGGTCGAACAGCGTCTTGTTGGTATTGGCGTCGAGCACCAGGGCACCCGGTGCAGACCGGTTCCCGTTGGGCATATCCTTCAGGAACGAGGGGTCGAGCGCCAGCGCGTAATCGCCTCCGGTCGATGCCTTTGCCAGATCCGCGAGCGACTGGAGGCTCACACCCACCTCAATCGTGCCCACCAGCTCTTCGCCCTCGGCAATCGCCGATACCGCACGAAGGCTGAGGCCACGAATGCCGAGTTCCAGTCCCTTGCGGGTCATTCGGTCATGATTGGCAGCAACCACCATCGGACGAAACGTCGAAAGGTCCTGGCCGAAGTTGCCGGGATCCCAAACGCGGAGGAACGACTTCATGTCAGCTGCATGGAAATGCACGACATCGATGCCCGCACTGCGATTCAACCGGCCGAGGATCGGCTTCGCGTAGGCCTGCAACTGGTCCCGGTTCCTTGCCTTCAGGGCGAGGCGAATCGCCGGATCGACGGCCAGGCTCTCGGCATGGGTGGCGGAAAGCGTCGCAGCCTGATCCATCGCCGATGTCAGGACGACGGCGGTCTTGTCGATCTCCCGCCGCTTGGCCTGATCGAGCATCGCGGCCTGATCGGAGATCATCAGCCAGCCGCCGAGCAGAAGGGTAGATGCGGTCGCGGCGGCGGCGACCGCGGCAACAAGGCGGTCGATCGTCATCGAAGAAGCTCCACCATGTTCTCTCGCACGCGGCTCATCGAAACGCGCCGCCGGGCGACGTCGCGACATTGCAGGGAGCGAACGGCAGGCTGCCGAGATTGCCGCCTTCGGTGAAAAGGCGGGCAAGACCGTTGCAGGAAAGCACGGCCTTGCCCCACACCCCGACGAGGCCGCCATTGCCCGCTCCTGTGCCGCGTGCAATGGCCAGTCCGTCGAAGATGATGAAATTGTCCGACCGGACGGCGACCGTTCCGCCGTCGCCGTCTTCAAGAGGCACATCGGGAACGATCGCAGCCGACGCCGGAGAAGCGACCGTCACCGATGAAGGCAGATTCCTTAACGTCCTGAAGCCGCAGGCGGTGGAACAACGGACGGACATTGCGGGAAACCTCTCCAGAGACGCGGTTGGCCGAGAGGGAAGATAATGACAGCCGCATCATGCGATGTCGGCGTGTCGGGCGGATCACCCTCATTCGGTATTTCCGTCGCTTCGCACGCGGACAAAGAGGTTTCCATGCCGGATTTAGAATGCAGGCGCGAATGGACTATCGGTGCCAATTTTCCGGCAATTTGTGTCACATTGCCTGGGCGCTATCGGCCGAGCATGCTGATCCAATTGGACCATTCCGTTTCCGGCCGGCCGCTGGATAGAACTGACAAGGCCTCCGCGGAGCCGGACAGATGCCTGACCTCGCGGGGTGAAAGACTGAATTCCCGGCGGAAGGCGCGGCTGAAGTGCTCGGGATTGCTGAAGCCATGCCCTTCGGCAATCTCCGAGATGGAAAGATGCCGCCACTCTCCCGACCGCAGGATGTGAAAGGCTCGCTGCAAGCGGCGCCGGTTGACATAGCTCGAAAAGCCGCCGACGGCTTCGAACAATCGGTAGACGGTCCGGCGGGACAGCGCGAAGGCGGAAACGACCGTGTCTATCGAAAGCCCCCGCTCCATAAGATGCGCATCGACATACCGTCTGATTGCAGAAAATTGTGCGAGATTGACGCCGCCGGCATTGTCCTCCCGCACATGTCCGTCGAGAGCCGCGGCTGCGAGGCCGAGCAGCGGCTCGATCACCGCCTCCCCCTGCAGACGGGTCATCCGATCGATGTTGCGGTCGAAGCTCATCAGGCTGTCCCGGAAGAGCGACACGAGCGGGGACGCCGATGGGATCACCCGCATATGCAGATCGTCGGGATTCCCGACGCGGGGAGCGAGAAGCCGCCTCGGCACGACTAGACTTATCTGCTGGTGATCCGAGGTCGTGGTCGCAAGAGGCTGCGCCATATCGACGATGTAGAGATCGCCGACACCCGCCACCGGGAGCCTGTTGTCGCGCGCAGCGCTCTGACCTTTGAGGTAAAATTGCAGGACATAGCCGTCCATCCCGTCGCGGGCGATCTTGTACCGCGAGCGGTCGAAATCCTGCGCGGTGGCTTCCAGCCGCCCCAAGGCGACCTCGCCCATCAGGGTCGCGTCGACGCTCGCGAAGAAGCCTTCGTCCGCGGTCCGGCGCGAGCGGGCGTCGAACAGGACGTTGATCGCCTCGTTCCAGGCCTCGTATCCTGCGGCATGGGGCATACGGCGGGTGTCGAAACGGGAACGACGCAATCCGGCCTCGTTACTTAGATCGCTCATGCGGGCTTGATCTCACCAATCACCTGGAACTCGTGCAACGGCTATATTACGGATCCATGAAGTTCAACCGGATCTCGAAAACTCCCCATTCGGTTCTGAGAAGGCGATGGCCCGGAAGGCATGGGGCCACAGGTCAGCACCAGCCGCCCTTGCCGCTGCCGGGCCGCTTCGCAAGCCCTTCCCGGACAAGGATGTCGGCGAGCGACATGCCGTTGCGCTTGACTTCGCGGAGCTTGTGGCCGTCGACTTCGGAATCGTTGCCGTCCCAGGTGACCAGTTCGAACGGGCCGGAATCGAGGAAGGCGCGCACCCTGAGTTCCGCGTCACTCGCCTTGAAGCGTTCGTCCTCGCAGCGCGGTTTCTTGATGTCCGGCACCTCGATTCCGACCAGGCGGATCTTTTGGCCGTGGAAGACGAAGCGGTCCGCCGAGACCACGCAGTCGTCCTGCTTGGCCGTGCCGCAAAGATAGAATTTCGCCTCGTAGGAGCCTGCGAGCTTCTCGTCGGTCTTCGGCGGTTCGGCCGGCTTGGCGGCCTCCTCCAGCGCGGGCTTGCCGATCGGTGCCGGCGGAATGATCGCCGCCGTGTGACTGCCGTCCGGCGGGGTATTCGGTCTTGGCGGCACCTGACGCAGAGCGCCGGCGGCAACCGGTCTGGGCGGCACGGGCTTGTCCGCGCCGGGCGCCGGTCTTGCCGCGACCTGCACCGGCTTGTCGCTCTTCAATCCGGCGATGAAGCGCTTTGCGGCTGCCGAGTTTTCATAGAGCGCCAGCCCACCGCCAACGACGGCGAGCACCGCAATCCACGGCCAGAGCGACGATCCCGCCCCGCCCGGCGACCGCTTGCTGCCCTTGCGTTTTGAACCGGATTTCCCGCGCGACTGTGCCATCCGAATCTCTCCTGTCGAATCGAGGAGAAGTATCGAGCGCAAGCATTGCCGAATGGTTTCGAGAAGCGGGCCTCAGTAGTGGAAACGGCACTGAAGAATGACGAGCCTCGGCTGATCGCCGCTGCTTTCCACCCGGTAAACCAGTCGGTGTTCCTGGGTTATTCGGCGCGACCAGTGGCCCTTCAACTGGTTACGCAGAGGCTCAGGCTTGCCTATGCCTTCAAACGGGTGACGCAGCGTATCCTTGATGAGTTCGTTGACCCGAAGAACGATCTTTGGGTCAGTTTCCTGCCAATAGATATAGTCGCGCCACGCCTCGGGATCCCAGACAAGCAGAAAAGAGCCCTTGGAGGACATCAACCATTCTTCTTCGAACGGGCGTAATCTTCAGGTTCTATGAGATCATGCACGATCAGGCTTTTGCCGTCATTGGCATTTTCGATCGCGTCCATAAGACGTTTTGCATTGGCAGGCGTCGACATCAGATGCAAGGTCTCCAATATGCCCTCGTATTCGTCCTTGTCGATCAAGATGGCAGAAGGCTTGTCGCGGCGTACTATCTCCACCGGAACGCGATCATTGGAAACTTCATCCAGAAGACTGGCAAGCTCCTGGCGGGCTTGAGAAAACATGACCGTGCGCATGGCGCCTCCAAAAGACATGTACAATAAGTAGTACAAGTCCTTTGAAAAATCAATCTGTCCCTTAGGCGATCCGTCCCGTCGCCAGTGCGCTTGCCCAATCGGGACGTCCGTTTTCGGCAGCAAGCCGGGACATCGCCATGTGGTCGTAAGCGACGTTGCGGAAGCGCGGCGCCCAGCCCTTTTCGGTCTTCTCCAGCACCGCATAGGAGGCCAGGGCATGGCCGGTTTCGACCTTGTGGTAGACAGGTTGGTCGTCGTCATATGCCGGGCAGCCGACGCTGCCGGGATTGACGATCAGCCGCCCGTCGGAAAGCTGCACGGCGCGCGGAACATGGCTGTGGGCGCATAGAATGAGCGACTGATCGACGCCTTCCGCCATGGCTTCGATCTCGGCCAATGGCCGCAGCACGACATGGCCTTCGGGCGTGACCTTCTCCAGCCAATAGGTGTTGTCGTCCTTCGGCGTTGCGTGACAGAGGAAAACCTCCTTGCGATAGACCATGCTGAACGGCAGTTTCCGCAGCCAGTCGAAATGCCGGAACGCCAGCTGCCCATAGGCCTGCGCATCCGACGCGCCCAAAGCCTCGGAAGGAGTGTCGAGGAGATAACGGTCATGATTGCCCCTCACCGTCACCGAGGCATCGGGATCGAGGAGCGCCAGGAGATCGGCAGCCTGGTCGGCCTGCAAGGGACCGCTCAGGCAGTCGCCAAGGTTGACGATGTCGCGGATCCCGAGCGCCGCGATGTCGTCGAGCACCGCCTTCAGGGCGGCATGGTTGCCGTGAACGTCCGCAATCGCCGCAAACCGCATCAGCTGCCCCGATAAGTGGAATAACCGTAGGGCGACAGAAGCAGCGGCACATGGTAATGCGCCGTCACATCCGAAATGCCGAAGCGGATCGGGATGACGTCGAGAAAGGCCGGCTGCGTCAGGGTAACGCCGCAGGCGCGAAGATAATCGCCCGCATGGAAGACGAGTTCATACTCTCCGATGACGAAGGTCTCGCCGATCAGGACCGACCCGCCGTCGACGCGACCGTCCGAATTGGTGATGACGGTCCCGATCTTCTCGCGCGCTTCGCCTCTCAATCGGTAAAGATCGATCTTCAGGCCTTCGGCCGGCTTTCCGCTCGCCGTGTCGAGCACATGGGTGGTGAGGCCGGTCATCGGCTGGGCTCCGCAACGAGAAAGGGATTTTCGAAGAAGAATTCCTCGTAGTTTTCCGGCGGATTGTCGCGATCCACCACGAGGAAGTCGCTGACAGCGCCGATCGCCATCAACGGATGGTGCCAGACGTTCGGGAAATAGTTGACCCCCTGATGCGCCTCGACAAGAAAAACCCTGGGCCTGCCCGGCCGGCCGGCCTCGTCGTCTGAAACCGCAACCAGGAAAGGCCTGCCCGAAAGCGGCACGAAGCTCTGACTGCCGTAGGGATGCCGTTCCATCATCGTCAACACATAGGGAAACTGCCTCGGCTGGCTGCGGAAAATGTTGAAGATCAGCCGCTCGGGCGTTCCCGTGACCACCGGCTCCGCCAAGGCATGGTAACGCTCCGTCGTGCCGCCGTTGATGAGGCGCATGGTGGAGGGATCGGCCTCGATCACATCGCCATAGGGCGCGAAGGCTTTTTTGGTGAGCGGCTGGATATCGAGATATTCGGTCAATCTATGCCCCTTGGGTGCCTTCGCCTCATTATTCGCCCTGCGCGCGCCAATTGTGGAGGGAATCGAGATCTTTCAGCAGTTCCGGTATTTTGATCTTCACCGTCAACCAGACCGTCTCGACATCGACGTCGAAATATTGATGCGCCACGCGGTTGCGCATCGCCCGAATATCCCGCCAGGGAATATCGGGATGCTCGACAACGAAATCCGGATAGTTATCCATGATCTTGGTGACACACTCGCCGATTGCGGCAATGTTGGCGGTCACGGCGTCCCGGGTGCGCAGATCATCGCGAAAGGCGGCCTCGCCCATCTCCGAGACATAACCAATCGCGCGCACGCCGGCCATACGCATGCGTTCCAGATAGACGTGCAGCCTGTTCTCGCTCATATCGCCAAAGCTTCCGCGACGATGCGGTCACGGACTTTCGGCGGAAAGTCGCCGGGCACCTTGACATCGACCGGTACCCCCAGCGCTTCTTCAAGCTCCCACTGAACGCCCCCGAGCGTAAAAAGCGTGGTGGTCGGCGATGGATCGACCAAGATATCCAGATCGCTGTCCGGCCGATCCTCTCCCCTCAGAACGGACCCATAGACCCGCGGATTGGAAAGTTGCCGGCGGGCAACGATCTCTCTTATGAGACTACGGTTCTTCTCCAGCACCTCGGACGGTCTCATGACGGCATCGCTCCTGATGCCGTCAATATAGGCGACGGAAGGGATCGGGGAAAGAACTCACGCCTTCCTCCCGTAGAGCCTGAGCCGCATCGTGCCCCCGTCCGGATGCATGGCATAGCGCACATGGGTTACCGGACCGACATCGGCGATCGCACCGGCGCCGTATTCATGGATGTAGTCCATCTGCAGCTTGGCCCGCGGGAGGATCGGCCTCCAACTCTCGGAGGCGGCGATATCCGCTTCCGACGGGCTGTCGCCGAGGTCCGGCAGGTAGGCCCCGAGCAGTTCGCACGTATCCGGGAAATTGCCCTTGAAGAAGGCCGTGTCGACGATGATGCGGCCGATCGTGCCGGGATGGCCGAGGCGGATCACCGCCCAGTCGTGGCCCGGCCCGCGGCGGCGCTTGGTCTCCCAGCCGTCGCCCATGTTGAGGCCGCGGCCCGGGCCGAGCATCTTGTCCGGGTGGCCGTAATGGGCATCCGACCAGGCAAGCGATTTTGCGCCGTGGAAGATATAGGCAAGGTCGATTTCCTCGTCGGCGCCGACCTTCGACCAGTCGAAATGCGCCGAGCCATAGACGCGCAGGCGGGCGATGCCGCCATCCGGATAGATGTGCAGCCTCAGATGCGTCCAGACCTTGCCCTTGTCCGGATTGTCGAAGAAATGGTGGGCGCTCGGGCCGAGCGCCGATTTGTCGAGGATTTCCGTCCAGACGACCGTGGCATCGGTCGGATCGCCGTCCTCGATAAAGGCGGCCTCGATCGAGCAATGCGGCGGGTAATTGCCGGTAAAATAGCTGGTATCGACATCGAAACCGAAGATACGGCCGGGCATGGCGAGCCTGACGATCGCAAAGTCATGGCCGGGAACCCGCTTGCGGCGACTTTCCCAACCGTCCATGTATTTGCCGTTGTCGTCGTAGAGATCGGGATCGAAGCTCGCCGGCGCATCAGCAAGCATGCGGTCCAGCGGCGCGAAGAACTCATCGGTGGCGTAAATGCCCTTGGCGCCGAGACGGGCGGAAGCGAGGTTGATCGCGCCGGTCGCAAACGGCGGCAGGCTGTTGTCTTTGGTCTCGCTCATTTCGAAGTCTCCGGAAGCAGGGCATTGAGGCGCAGAAGTGCGATCTTTTCCACCTGCGCGGCGGCAGTCGCGAATTCTTCCTCTACGCTGTTATGAATGCGCGTCTCGAAGGCGGCAAGGATATCGTCCTTGCTAAGCCCCTTGACGGCGATGATGAAGGGAAAACCGAATTTTTCCATGTAGGCCGTGTTGAGCGCGGTGAAACGCCCATGTTCCTCCGGGCTCAGACGATCGAGCCCGGCGCCGGCCTGCTCCCTGCGGCTGTCTTCGGTAAGCTCGCCCGCGACCGCCAGCTTGCCGGCGAGATCCGGATGGGCGCGAAGCACGCCGAGCCGCTCTTCGTGGCTCGCCTTGCGGAAGATCGATGCCATCGCGTCATGCAGCTTCTTCGCGGACATCGGCACGAGAATGAAGCCGGCATCATAGGCCCGTTCGGCGATGAAGGGCGAATGTTCGAACACGCCGCCGAACTGTTTTATGAAATCCGCCCGCGCAGTCATGGGTGACTCGCCGGCTGATGATTATCGTGCCAGTGCCTGGCGATCTCGATCCGCTGCGGGATCCAGACCTTGTCGCGCGAAAGCACGTATTCGATGAACCGCCTGAGTGCGGCAGCCCGGCCCGGCCGGCCGACGAGGCGGCAGTGGAGGCCGATCGACATCATCTTGGGGCTGCCTTGCCTGCCCTCTTCATAAAGCACGTCGAACGCGTCCTTCAGATAGGTGAAGAACTGGTCGCCGGCATTGAAGCCCTGCGGCGTCGCAAACCGCATGTCGTTGGTTTCGAGCGTATAGGGGATGATGAGGAAAGACTTTCCGTCGAGGCCCGGCACCCAATAAGGCAGGTCGTCGGCATAGCTGTCGGAGGAATAGAGGAAACCACCCTCCTCCATGACCAGTTTCAACGTATTGTTCGAGGGCTTGCCCTGATACATGCCGTAGGGCCGCTCGCCGACGAGTTCGGTATGGAGCCGCACGGCTTCGAGGATATGTTCCCGCTCCCTGGCCTCCGGAAAATCCTTGTATTCCAGCCAGCGGTAGCCGTGGCTGGCGATTTCCCAGCCGGCCTCCTTCATGGCCGCGACGGCTTCCGGATTGCGGGCCATGGCGAGTGTCACGCCATAGACCGTCGCCTGCACCTTGAGTTCCGTGAACATCCGCCAGAGCCGCCAGAAGCCGGCGCGCGAGCCGTATTCGTAGATCGATTCCATGTTGAGGTTGCGCTGGCCGGGCCAGGGCGCCGCACCGACGATCTCGGACAAAAGCGATTCGGATGCCGGATCGCCGTCCATGATCGTGCTTTCGCCGCCCTCCTCGTAATTGATCACGAACTGGACGGCGACATGTGCGCCGCCCGGCCATTTCGGATCGGGGATGTTGCGGCCGTAACCGACAAGATCTCGCGGATAGTCTTTTGTCTGCATGGATCACCTTCGACGAACGATGCCGGACGGTAGCGCACCCCTTCCGGCAATGTCGAGACGAAACATGCGCTTACAAGCCGAGCGCCCTGAGGATCGCGACGCAGGCTACGCCGAGTGCCACGGAAACGAGCATCGGCAGGCGCAATGCCGCAAAAGCGGTCACTGCGCAGGCGATGGTTTCGGCAATGCCGGTAGCAAAGGCGGTTGGTGCGACCACCGCCATCAGCACGGCGGGTGGAATTGATTCGATCGCCTGGCGGCGGCTGCCTTCCAGCGAGACGTGCCGGACGAGCGCGAGCCCGCTCACCCGGGTGAACACGGTTGCGGCCGCCATGGCAAGGATGGCGAGAAGCGTGGCAAAATCGACCGTCACGGTGTGGCCTCCTCGGCTTTACGGCTGCCTGTCGCGACGGCGGCGAAAAGGCCCGCGACGGCGCCTGCGGCGATATACCAGACGCCCGGTACGAAATGCTGCGTGGCGACGGAGGCCGCGGCGCTCGCCAGCAACACGGCACCGGTTTCGGCCCCCTTCCAGAATCCCATGACCAGTACGATGAAGACTGCCGGAAAGGCGAAATCGAGCCCGAGCACGACCGGATCGCCCAGAAAGGCGCCGAGCGCGGTGCCGGCAACGCCGGAGACGACCCAGGCGAGATAGAAGGGTGCAACGAGGCCGGCGAACCAGGCGGGCGTCAGCCTCGCCATCTTGGCGCGGAATTCCGCCATGGCCCAGATCTCGTCGGCCAGAAACAGCATGGAGAGATATCGCGAGCGCGGGGAAAAGCCCGCCATTTTGGTGCCGAGCGACGCGCTCATCAGCACGTGGCGGATGTTGACCAACAGGGCCGCAAAACCGACGCCTACCCAGGAGGCCGGATGGGTCCAGATATCCATGGCCACGAATTGCGAACCGCCGGCGAACACGAGCGCACTCATCAGCCCGGTCTCCGCCGGCGTCAGCCCCTTGGTGGCCGCCACCGCACCGAAGACGAGGCCGATCGGGACAACCGCGGCGATGAGCGGCGAGATCGCGCGGACACCGCCGAGGAAATCCTGCAGTTTTATATTGTTGGTCACGTCGAAAAATACCTTCTCAAGCAGAAGCTATGCATCCATCCGGCTGCCGGCACCTCCTCCCATTGACGGGGAGGGACGGCACTGCAACCGCTGAAGTCTCCTTCCCCGCAAGCGGAAAGGTTAAGGCGAAGGGCAGCCATAAAGCGCCCCGCATCTGCCGTCTTGAACGAAAGTGATCACTATCGCGCCCGGTACTGTCCCGGCGTCAGTCCTGTACGGGCCTTGAAATGGCGGGTGAAATGCGCCTGGTCGGCGAAGCCGCATTCCAGCGCGATCTCGGCCGGCTGACCGCCCGTCCGCAACCTCCTGCGGGCTTCCCGTATGCGGATATCCGTCAGGAAGGAGTGCGGCGTTATGTGGAATTCCTTGCGGAAGGCGCGGATGAGATGAGCCCGGCTGAGTCCCGCGACGGCTGCAAGCTCCTCCAATCCGATATCGGAGGCAAAATTGTCGACCAGATAGTCGCGGGCCCGACGGACCGCCGTGCGCTCTGTCGTACCGGCCGGCACGACGATGGCGCTGCCGTGGCGGCGGAACATGGCATCCAGCACCTGGAACATGGCCTGGCCGGATTCCAGAGCCCCCGCCCCGGCTTCCAGCGTGCGGTGCGCCGCATGGAAGGCGTCCGCCAAGGCCTGGTCGCGAAGGATCTGCCGGCCGAAGGCAGGCGTACCCTGGAAAGGCTTTCCGGTCACGTCCTCCAGGATCTCGCGAAACAACGTGAGGTCCGGATAGATCATCCGGTAGCGGTAACCGCCGGCCATCGGCGCGCCGTCATGGGTCTCGCCCGGATTGATGAGATAGAGATCGCCCGGTCCGGACGCCTCGCGGGTGCCGCGAATGGTCGCCAGTTGGGCGCCTTCTTCGATCGCACCGATGCTGAACGTATCATGCGCATGCGGCGCGAATTCATGCGTCAGGAAGGTCGCCGACAGGCATTCCATGCCGCCGAAGCGGCTGTCGCGCCAGAAGCGCGTCGCTTCCGCCGGCGCCAGCGGCATGAAATCGGCGGCCTGTTCCTGGGAGATGTTCTGCATGGCCCGGATATAGCAGATATCCGGGCCGGACTCTTGAACAAAAGTGACGTGAGGCTGCCGCTGCGCTCAGGCGATCTTGCGTGCCGCAACCCGGCCCATCGGATGGAGCGAATGCACCTGGAAGGGAGCTCCCGGCTCCTCCTCCACGAAAAGCGCCAGATTGGCGACGTCCACCCGCTTCTTGAGATAGGGGTCGAAATAATCGCGGAGCGCCAGTTCGAAGCGCGGCATTTCGACGGTCGAGAGCGGTCCGGTCAGCGTCATATGAAAGCGGAACTCGTCCATCACGTAAGGATAGCCCCAGCGGTGAAGGTTTGCGAATTGCGGCGCCGAGAGGTCGCCAGGATCGTTGCGTTCCAGTTCGGCTTCGGTGAGCGGCGCACGGAACGTATCGAATTCCTGCACCACCGAAGCCGCGAGGAAATGCATCCTGTCGCAGGGGCGCACGGGAGCAAGCCCGAAGAAATTGCCGAGCCGGACGACTTCGAGCTTCGGCAGTTCGAACGGATCATGCGTGCCGGCAAACCGCATCAGGTGGCGCAGCAGCGTCGGCTCGGTGACATCCGGCGCAAGGCGGAACGGCGCCTTCAGCGTCGCGTGGAACCCATAACGGCGCGGCAGCGCCGTGTTGAAGGCGATGTCATGGAGCCCCATGCCGCGGATCGCAGGCGGCTCCATCGCTTCGCCCGAGAAGGCGTTGCGGCCGAGCCACTGGGCGGCGGCAAGCGTCAACGGATCATAGGCCGGAGGCGTGAAATGAATGGCATAACGCATGCGTCACCTTCTGGTCTTCCTTTCCCGCCCTGTATTTCACGTAGTGCTCAATAACCCCGCGGATGGGGTTAAGTGATTTGCGTGACAGAATAACGACGAGCAGGGCGAAAAGTTCGCGTTTAACGCGAGGCCGCAAGAAGGTGGCTCTCGAGCGTGAATGACGGCGGAAGCCGCATTTTCTCGGATTTTACGGCACGAAGCGCCGCGTCCGCCAACCTATGGGCGAGACCGAAGCTGACCTTGAAACCACCTGTGAGTGAAATCACGTTTGGGCGATCCGGATGCGGCCCGACCATCGGATCACGATCGATCGCCTTGGGCCTCAGTCCCGCCCAACGCTCGACGACAGGCGCCTGACCAAGCGCCGGAACGAGCGCCCGGGCCTGGGTTACGAGAGCATCAAGCTGGGAATCGGTCGAGAACCCATCCTCGAAGAAGTCCTCGCTGGTACTGCCGATCGCCACGTGGCCATCCTCGTGGGGTACGACATAGAGGCCGTTCAGGAAGATCACCGGCAGGTCCGGATCGATATCGGCCTTGAGGAACGCCGCCTGGCCCTTGACCGGCTGGCCGACCGGCCGCGGCAGCGGCGCCGAGATAGCTTCCAGGAGCGGGAAGGACCGGTACCCTGCCGCCACGATGCAATGGCCGAACCCGACGCCGGAGCCGTCCCGGAACCGGACCCTGCCGGTCTCGGGCTCGATCCGCTCCGCTTCGAGCCCCTCCGCCACCCGCACGTGCCTTGCCGTTTGCAGGAAGGCGGCAAGCGCGAAACCGAGCCCACGCGGCGAAACGCGCGCCGCAAGCGTATCATGCACCAGACCCGCCCCGGCGAAGGATGCCTCCGGCCAGCCGGTCTGCGGCGGACGATCGAGGACGTGCCAGTGGAAATGCCGGCCGCGCTGGTGCCAAAAGGTGCCGGCATCCTTGGAATGACGCAGCGCGATCGTCCTCAAATGCTGTTTCGGCAGCGGGATCAACCGGCCCGAGCGACGGTAGCCGCAGGCGATCCCGGTTGTGCTTTCGATCTCGGCGATCTCGTCTTCGAGCGACAGGAGGGCATCGAACTGGAACTGTTTCTTGTCGTTCCATTTGTCGGGCATGTGCGGCATCAACGCGCCGAGAAGCCCGCCGCTTGCTCCCTGCCCCAAGCGCCCCGCATCCGCGAGAAGCGTGTCGATGCCGAGTCGTTCCGCCTTGACGGCCGCCCACAAGCCCATGATGCCGCCGCCGAGAATGACGAGATCGGCCGAAGCAGGAAGATCGCCAGCCGCTTGAACATGCGATTGACCGCCGGCGCCGGCAGGATTATCCGCATATCCCATGAGTGATCCTGATCCCGAAATTGGTGCGCACGCCGATATGCTGGAGGCGGAAGGCCAGATGCCGGTTTCCCAGACCTTGGACTGGCATGAGGGCGATATGCCCTATTCGCGGGAGTTTGGCGATCATTTTTATTGCCGCACCGACGGACGCCTGGAATGCGGCCATACGTTTCTCGCCGGCAACGGCCTGCCTGCCCGCTGGTCGCAGTCGGTGCCGCCGGACGGCACGTTCCGGATCGGCGAGCTCGGCTTCGGCACCGGGCTGAACTTCTGCGAAACCTGGCGGCAATGGAAGCCGGCACGCCAATCCGGCACGCGGCTGCATTTCATGTCCTTCGAACTTTATCCGATGAAACACGACGAGATCGACCGGGCGCTCTGCCGCTGGCCGGAGATCGATGAGGAACGCAGGGTTCTCGTTGCCGCATGGCCGGACGAACCTGCCGGCCATCTGACGATCGACGTCGACGGCTGGACGCGGCTGACCGTCGTCTGCGGCCCGGCGCTGGAAGGCGTGACGGCGGCCGAGCCCGATTTCGACGCCTGGTTCCTCGATGGGTTTGCGCCGGCGCGCAATCCGGACATGTGGTCGCTGCAACTGATGCGGGCGCTTTACGAGAAGACTGTAACGGGCGGCACCTTCGGAACGTACGCGGCGGCCGGCTTCGTGCGCCGCAATCTCTCAGCCGCTGGCTTCACGGTGGAGCGCCGGCCGGGTTTTGCCGGCAAACGCGAAATGCTGTGCGGCATGAAGGGAACGCGGCCGTGACAAGGCCGTAGGCCAGAACGACGAGGTCTGTCTGCCGGCAAGGCCTACGTTACGTCATCTGCCGCAGCAGGATCCGGATCTGCGGAGAATCGGACATATCCTCATCTGGCCCGGGCTTCAGCCGGTTCCCGAATTTCGGGTCCAGCCGATACCACCCGATCAATGCCGACGCGACATCGGCTGCGGCCTGATCGGTCCGGTCGACGCCATTTTCCTCGCACCAGGCAACAAGAAATCTCTCCAGCAACTCCAGGTCGTCGGGCGCAAGCGGTGCTTGTGACGGGCTTTCGAGCTCTTGTGACATGCGTATCCTCAGTATGCCGGCAGCGAGCCCCTTGGGGACTGCCTCTGACATTGCCTTCAACGGAATAGCTGCCAAACCTTGCGCAGGACTTTCTAAGATAATCGGTCGCTTGCCATCCGGGCTGGACAGCACCGGATCGACCGGGACTTCGCCTCAGTTGGAAGCAGAGCTCACGACCGCCCCGCCGATCCAGTTGCGGATCTTGGTTTCCAGCGCTTCCGGGCTTATCGGCTTCGAAAGATAGTCGTCCATGCCCACCTGGAAGCACAGCTCCCGGTCGCTTTCGAGGGCATGGGCCGTGACGCCGATGATCGGCGTGTGGGTGCCCGTCTCTTTTTCGATCTCGCGGATCTTCTGGGTCGCCTGGTGGCCGTTCATCACGGGCATCGAGACGTCCATGATGATCACCGCCGGGTCGTGTGCCTGCCAGGCGTGCACCGCCTCGGCACCGTTCTTGACGATCTGGAACAGCCAGCCGGTGGTCTGCAGGATCTGGGTGAAGACGATCTGGTTGACCTCGTTGTCTTCGGCGACCAGCACGTCGAGCGTCGGCGCCGAACGCACCGGCGGGGTCGACACCAGTTGCTCGGCAACAGCCGGCGCGGACGGCGCAGGGCCGGATGCGGGTTCAGCCGCCGGTGCCGGCACTTGGACAGGTGGCGGAACCTGCGCGGCGGACGAAACGGCCGCTGTGGACTTCAGCTGCGTCAGAACCTGCTGGTTCTCCCGCGCGCGGCGTTTGGTACGGACCGAACGGACGACGTCGATGATCGTGCTGCGCAAAAGGTTGGCACGCGCCGGCTTCATCAGATGCGCGTGGATGTTGAGCGCTGCGAACATGCTGTCGTCGCTCGCCATGTCCATCGAGGTCAGGAAAATGATGCCGGTGCCGTCGAAACGCGGGTCGCGCCTCAGCTGTCTGGCGAAATCGAGCCCGTTCATCTCCGGCATGTGATAGTCGAGCACGATCGTATCGACCGTCACGTCGATCCGGGCGCATTCGTGCATGATCGCCAGCCCTTCGGCGCCGCTTTCGGCAGCGACACAGTCGAAGCCCCACATCGACAGCTGTTCGGTGAGGATGCGGCGGTTGACGGGGTTGTCGTCGACGACGAGGATGCGGGCGCCGCTGGTATTGATCGGCAGGGCGGCCTGCAGATTGCGTTCGCTGACCACCTGGAACGGCAGGTGCACGGTGAAGACGGAGCCTCGGCCAAGTTCGCTTGCCACCTCGATGTAGCCGCCGAAAAGTTCGGTGAGACCGGCGGTGATCGCAAGTCCAAGACCGGTGCCTTCGTGGCGGCGCGTCGAGGACGTGTCCACCTGCGAGAACTTCTCGAAGACCGAGCGCAGCTTCTCCTCGGGAATGCCGAGGCCGGTGTCCTCGATCCGGACCGTCAGCATCATCTCGCCCTCGCCGCGCGGCTCCGACATGAGATCGATGAAGACATGTCCCTTCTCGGTGAATTTCACCGCGTTGCCGACGAGGTTGGTGATGATCTGGCGGAAGCGCCCCGCATCGCCCATCACGGTCTCGCGGACGGAGGCGTCGCCGCGCACGATGAGCTCGATGTCCTTTTCGGCGGCAGAAGAAGAGAGCAGCGTCGCCACGTCCTCGATCGCCTCGACGGGATCGAACGGCGCCTTGCGGAGCTTCATCTGGCCGGCATCGATCTTGGAGAAATCCAGGATGTCGTTGATGATCGTCAGCAGCGCATTGCCCGACTTGACGATGATGTCGATGAAGGTCTTCTGGCGCGTATCGAGATTGGATTTCGCCAGCAGTTCCGCCATGCCGAGCACGCCGTTCATCGGCGTGCGGATCTCGTGGCTCATGTTGGCGAGGAATTCCGACTTCGCCCGGTCGGCCGCCTCCGCGCGCTGCAGGAGCCGCGTCAGCTCCTCCTCGCGGCTCTTCATTTCGGTGACGTCGGTGAAGACCGCCAGCCAGTGGTCGCTGCCGGTGAGGTTGGCCTCCACCTGAATCCATTTCTCGCCCCTGACCCGGAAGGAGGCTTGGACCGGTTTTCCGATCGCGACATTCTCTTCCCAGGCCTTCAGGGTGGCGGCAGCTTCCTCCGGTTCCCCGAGATCGCCGCGTTCGGTGCAGAAGCGGAAGATCTCGCGCCACAAACCGCCGGGCATGACCATGTCTGACGGCATGTCGAGCATGCTCGGCAGCGCATCGTTGGAGAAGATGATCTCGCCGTCGTGGAGGATCAGCAGACCCTGCGACATCGCGCTCGTCGCATCGCGCATCAGCGCACCATGCTTTTCGAGCGCCGCGCGCGCCTCGTGGATCTCCTGCTCGCGTTTACGGACAGCGGTGATGTCCATGTAGCTCAGCAGGATCTTGCCGCCCGAAAGCTGCGTGCCGGAAATGACGATGCTGCGACCGTTGCGGCTCTTCACCTCGATCGGCGGACGTTCCACGCCGTCCGTCAGGGCCGCGATGCGGTCCTGATAGATCTGGTCGAACGTCTGCGCGGAACCGGCATAGATGCCGTGATCGAAATTGACCTTCAGGAAATCCCGGTAGGAGCGTCCGGGCAAATCGAACTGTTCGCCGGCATCCCAGAAACCGTAGAAGGCCGGGTTGGCATATTCGAAGACGAATTCCGCATCGAGGATCGCCACCCCGACCGGGATTGCGTGCAGCATGGTCTGCAGGTCCTTGCCGAGCTTCTCGGCCTTGTTCTGCGCCTCCTTGATGAGGGAGACATCCATGCGCGAACCGACCATGTGATGGGCGCCGTCGTCAGTGGTGATCCGACGCAGGCGCGAAATGACCGGCACGATCGAACCGTCGGGAAAGATCACGTCCTCCGATTTGTCGATCGTCTCCCCATCCATGACGCGGTCGTTCTCGGCTCGAAAACGTTCGGCCGCCTCGGGAAACATCTCGGTTTCGGTCTTTCCGAGGAAGCGGTCGCGCGGACTGCCCAGCATGGCCTCGTAGGCGGCGTTCGCATAGGTAAGCCGATGATCGCTGTCGCGAACGAAAACCGGAACCGGCAGGTCTTCCAGCACCGCCCGGAACAGGGCCGTCTCCGCGACATGCGCGCGCAGATGCATTTCCTGTTCCTTGAATTCCGTCACGTCGTGGCGGATGGCGATCAGCAGGCCGTTCTCCAAGCGTTTGTTGATGCTCCGCATCCAGCGGCCATCCAGCATCTGCTTGATGCTCTCGGAATAAGGAAGCTTGAACGGCTTCATCCGCTCGGCGATCCAGGCCGCCTTCTCCGGGATCACGTCCCCGAAACTCTCCGGAAAGGCACGTCGCCGCCGGTCATAGGCATGGCCGAGGATTTCGGGAAGCGTGACGCCCGGCTTTATCTCGATGGAGATGGAATCGAAATGATTGATGAGCTGCGAGTTGCAGTAGATCAGCGCATCGTTCTTGTCGTAGATGCCGATGCCCATTTCGAGCATGTCGAGCGCATCGTCCAAAAGCACGTTCTGGAAGATCGACGCCCGGGACATAGACCCGACGTCGGGCCTGCCATCCTCGACCGGTCCGACGTCGGCAAGGCCGGCGACCGACGCGAACGAGCCGAAAAGATAGGTATGGTCGTCCTCGGTGAGAAACCGTTCGATGCGAATTTCGTGCCGGAGAGCACCGGAGCGGTCGAAACAATGCGCAGTCTCGTCCGTGCCGAAGACGATGACCCGGCATTCCTTTTCCTTGCGGTCGGCATCCTCCACCAGACCGGAGAGGCCGCGGCTGGTCTTGCCGATGAATTCGCTGGGGTGCATGCCGAAAAGGCGGGCATAGGCGGCGTTCACCGCCACATAGTTCAGGGCGCTGTCCTTGATGAAGGCGGGCTCGGCGAGATCGTTGATCCGCACGCACGCCCTTCTCAGCAGTTCGCTTTCCGTCTCCACCGTCCCCGCTCCCTCGCGTCGGCCAAACCGTTCGATTCGTTTTGCCCTCCAAGCAATCGATAAGACCATATCGGACGTTAACAACGTCTTGTTGCTCATAGGTCATTGTTTACAATTCTAACGATTTTACCCGGCTATCACACGGATCCGCACATCCCGCCCCGGCTGTTCCAAGAAAGGCGGAGAATGGTCGCAAATGGCGAGGGCGGACGCCTCGAAAGTCTGACAGATTGCCGGAAATGGCGCATATGGAACGATCATGAGCGAGATTACGACATCTTCCCCGATCGATGGCGAACCGGCAGGCAGCGAGCGGCATCGGCGTTCAGGCCGGCGTGGTGCAGACCGGCAGAGGAGCCGCCCATCCGGAGCCAAGTATGCAAAACTCGTCAACAACCTCGCCCGCACCGAGCTTCTCTCGCCCGAAGCGCTGGAGGACATCCACGAAGCCTCGCTGACCGTGCTCGAAGAGGTCGGCATGGACATCATCCTGCCCGAGGCGCGCGAACGGATGAAGGCGGCCGGCGCTGACGTGAGACCCGGCGAACAGCGGGTCCGGTTCGACCGCGGGCTGATCATGGAGATGATTGCCTCCGCCCCCTCCTCCTTCACCATGTTTGCCCGCAATCCGGTCCACAATGTCGAAATTGGTGGAAGGAACCTCGTCTTCGCGCAAGTTGCGAGCGCGCCCTTCGTGGCGGACCGCGAGGGCGGCCGGCGGGCCGGTAACCAGGAAGACTACCGCAAGCTCGTCAAGCTTGCCCAGCATTACGACGTGATCCACACGACCGGCGGTTATCCCGTCGAGCCGATGGACATCCACGCCTCGGTCCGGCATCTGGACTGCCTGTCGGACCTCGTGAAACTGACCGACAAGGTGTTTCACTGCTATTCGCTCGGCCGTGAGCGCAATCTCGACGCGCTGGAGATCGCCCGTATCGGTCGTGGCATTTCGATCGAGAGAATGGAGCGGGAACCGTCGCTCTTTACCGTCATCAACTCCTCCTCCCCGCTTCGCCTCGACGGACCGATGCTGCAGGGGATCATCGAAATGTCCTCGCGGGGACAGGTGGTGATCATGACGCCCTTCACACTCGCCGGCGCCATGGCCCCGGTGACGATCGCGGGCGCGCTGGTGCAGCAGAATGCCGAAGCGCTGTGCGGCATCGCCTTTACCCAGATGGTGAGGCGCGGTGCGCCGGTCATGTATGGCGGCTTCACCTCCAACGTCGACATGAAGACCGGGGCGCCCGCCTTCGGCACGCCGGAATATATGAAGGCGGTGATCTGCGGTGGCCAGCTTGCCCGCCGTTACGGCATCCCCTACCGGACGTCCAACACCAATGCCGCCAACACCCTCGATGCGCAGGCGGCCTATGAATCGATGATGTCGCTCTGGGCGCTGACCCAGGGCGGCGGCAATTTCGTGCTGCACGCGGCCGGCTGGACCGAGGGCGGGCTGACGGCCTCCTTCGAAAAATTCATCCTCGACGTCGACATGCTGCAGATGGTCGCCGAATTCCTGCGGCCGCTCGATGTGAGCCCTGGTGCGCTGGCGCTCGATGCGGTGCGCGACGTCGGCCCCGGCGGCCACTATTTCGGCACGGCCCACACGCTGGCACGGTACGAAAACGCCTTCTATTCGCCGATCCTTTCCGACTGGCGCAATTTCGAGACATGGATGGAGGCCGGCCGGCCGACCACCTACGACCACGCCAACCGCATCTACAAGGAAGCGCTTGCAGTATACGAGCGGCCGCCGCTCGACCCGGCAATCGAAGAAGAGCTCGACGCTTTCGTTTCAAGGCGCAAGGCCGAGGGCGGCGTGCCCACCGATTTCTGAAGGCCAGGATTCGCCGCATTGCCGACACGATTGGGGCACAATTCCCGCCGGAGATGGTTGCCGATCTGCAGATCGCAACTTCGGGAAGAAAGTAGCTGAACGGACGTTCAGACTACTCCCGGTTTACTTCCATGAAACCGCCGCCTTTTTCGAGCGTTATAACCTCGTACCCTAAAACGTCAGGGGAAAGGAAAAGAACATGTCTGTGATGAAGAAGACTATTACCGCTGGTCTTGCCGCTCTGTCGGTTGCGGGTGCCCTGACGGTGACCGCCCCGGCGGCCGAGGCACGCGACCGTCATCACGATGTCTGGCCGGGCGTTGCCGCAGGCCTCGCCGGCGGCATTATCGGCGGCGCGATCATCGCCGGTTCGCAGCGCCCTGTTTACGTCGAACCCGAATACGACTACGCGCCGCCCCCGCGCGTCTATTACCGGGCTCAGTATGCGCCGCGTTGCCACTATGAATGGGTGGAAAACGAGTACGGCGAAGCCTATCGCGCCCGGGTCTGCGCCCGTTACTGACGCCCTTTCCCAGGCGCCTTGTCCAAGCCCGCATCGGCCCCGGTCGATGCGGGCTTTTTTGATCTCAGCCGAAACATTCGGCCGCAACTGCCCCTCGGTCATTTCGCAGCCGCAAAACATTCACTTGACTTTTGCCCGAAAACACACCAAATGCCGCTCAGCTTTCACCTTCCGGCCGCCGCGTGAGTTGGCCCCGCGTCAGATTAGAACCGCGAAGAAGGAACAAGGCGCACAGATAGATCGCCCTCACCCAGAGGGTTTAAGCGCTGGAAAGTATTTCCAACTTGCAAGTTCCCACTTCACGCGGGGTTCTTGACGCCAGAGGCAGACCGGACGGCATGGTACCAGCCCGGCTATCTGCTTTTTGGCGCCCCGAAAGGTATTCGACTTGACGAATTTTGAATCGCTTGGCGTGTCCAGGCAGATTGTCGCCACGCTCTCAGGGCTTGGCATCGAAACTCCCACTCCCATCCAGGCGCAGGCGATCCCGCTCCTGCTCGAAGGCCGCGACCTGATCGGCCTCGCCCAGACCGGCACCGGCAAGACCGCCGCCTTCGGCCTGCCCCTTATCGAACGGCTGCTGGCCGAGGGCATCCGCCCCGACAACCGCACCACCCGTTCGCTGATCCTTGCGCCCACCCGCGAACTGGTCAACCAGATCGCCGCCAATCTCAAGAACTTCATCAAGGGTCGACCGCTCAAGATCAACCTCGTCGTCGGCGGCGTATCGATCAACAAGCAACAGTTGCAGCTCGAGAAGGGCACCGACATTCTCGTCGCCACCCCCGGGCGCCTGCTCGACCTCGTCAACCGCCGCGCCATTTCGCTGACAACGGTACGCTTCCTCGTACTCGACGAAGCCGACCAGATGCTCGATCTCGGCTTCGTGCACGACCTGCGCAAGATCGCCAAGATGGTGCCGAAGCGCCGCCAGACCATGCTGTTTTCAGCCACCATGCCGAAGGCGATCGCCGAGCTCGCCGCTGAATACCTCGCCGATCCGGTGAAGGTGGAAGTCACCCCGCCCGGCAAGGCTGCCGACAAAATCGAGCAGTATGTCCATTTCGTCGCCGGCAAGAACGACAAGACCGCGCTTCTCAAGGACACGCTGACCAAGCATCCGGATGGCCGTGCCATCGTCTTCCTGCGCACCAAGCACACCGCGGAAAAGCTCGCCAAGCATCTGGAGCAGGTGGAATTCAAGGTCGCCTCGATCCACGGCAACAAGAGCCAGGGCCAGCGCGAACGGGCCTTGAAGGCCTTCCGCGACGGCGACATCCGTGTGCTGGTGGCGACCGACGTCGCTGCCCGCGGCATCGACATCCCCGATGTCAGCCACGTCTTCAACTACGACCTGCCGGAAGTGCCGGACGCCTATGTTCACCGCATCGGCCGTACCGCACGCGCCGGCCGCGACGGCGTCGCGATCGCCTTCTGCGCGCCCGACGAAACGCTGCTGCTGCGCGACATCGAGAAGCTGATGGGCATCGAGATCGCCACGGCGTCCGGCGAACGCCCGGAAGCGCTGAACCGGCCGATTCGCGGCGGCAACAACAACCGCGGCGGCGCCAACCGCAATCGCGGCAACGGCCAGGCTCGTGGCAACGGCCGTAGCCAAGCGGGCAACCAGGGCGAACGCGCCGAGGGCGAAGGCCGTCCGCAGCGCCGCGAACGCCCGACCCGCAAGCCCTTCTTGGCGGCCGAGGGTGTTGACGGCGGTGCGCGCTCCGAGGAACACGACGAGCGCGCGAAGCGCCAGGAGTATCGCGGCGGCCGTCGCCAGGGCGACCGCCCGCAGCGCGACAACCGCCGCAACGAGGATTTTCGCAGCCAGCGCCGCACCGAGGAAGCACCCCAGGTCGACCGTGACAACGATCTCGACTTCGGATCGGATTTCCGCCCCAAGAAGCAGTTCGGATCGCAAGACAGCGCCAAACACGGCGAAAATCGCCCGAACCGTAGCGGCGTCAATCGTCACGCCCCAAACCAAACTCCAAACCGAGCCCCAAGCCACGTCCAAGGCCAGTCCGGCAAAGGTGGCCAGGGCGGCAACCGTGACCACGCCAGCCACGGCGCCCATGAGGCCGGCAGTCAGCGAAAGCAGCACCAGGGTGGCCCGAATGGCGGAAACAACCGCCCGGTCCAGGGTCAGGTTGAAAACCGCGGCCCGGTCAGGTTCGGCAACGACAACCGCAACGACCAGCGGGGCGGCGGTTACCAGGGTCGCAAGCGCAGCCGCGCCTGATCGATTTGAAATAAAAAGGAAGAGGCCGCTTTCCGGCGGCCTCTTTTTTTGTCAGCCCCCCTCACTTCACCGCCGCATTGCCGCCATCTGCAAAAAGCGCCGAGCCGGCGACGAAGCTTGCCATCGGGCCCGCCAGGAAAAGGGCTGCGCGGGCGATCTCCTGCGGGTCCGCGATGCGTTTCAGTGCATGCAGGCCGGCGGCCCATTCCTTCTGCGCCACATCGCCCGCAGCGGGCGTATCGGTGCCGCCGGGCAGCAGTGCGTTGGCACGAATGCCCCGGGCGCCGTAATCTGCGGTAATGCCCTTGACCAGTCCCATCAGCCCCGCTTTCGACGCCGCATAGGCACCCATGCCCGGAATACCAACGCTCGTTCCGACGAAGGTGGACGTGAAGATGATCGAACCGCCGCCGCGTTCCAGCATGACCGGTATCTGGGCGGCGGCACCGAGAAAGGCACTGGTCAGGTTGGTACCGACGGTCTGCTGCCATTCGAAGAGCGTTACGTCGGCCAGGGGCTTGTAAGGCCCGACGGCACCGGCATTGTTAAAGGCGATGTCCAGGCCGCCAAACCGGCTCAGCGCAATCTCGACCATCTGCCGATGGGTCGCCTCTTCCACGACATCACCCGCAACGACGGCGGCTTTTCCACCCTTGCCCCCGATCTCCGCGGCCAATGCATGAAGCGCCTTCTCTCCGCGTGCATTGAGGATGACGGCTGCGCCCTCCTCGGCAAACAGCAGAGCTGCGGCGCGGCCGATGCCGCTCGAAGCGCCGGTGACGATTGCGACTTTGTCTTTCAACATGGTTACCTCCTTCAGGGGTTGCCCAGGCTGGTTACGTCCCTGCGGCGCGCGCCGACACCCGTTTCATGACCCGAAACCTGCCGGAGCTTCACGCGCTCGGCTCGAGCCTTTCGGACCATGCGTGTCCCGGATGAAGCCGGTTAAGGCAATCCTTCAGCCAGGCCTGCTCCGGCGCTGTCAACTTTTCGACCACAGCGTCGAAGTCCAGTTCATCCTTTGGCCGCCGGTACTTCGCCTTGAACAGCAGAATCGCCGCCGGCCGCAGATAGGGAATTCCGTCCGCCGACAGCGCCACCATCTCCGTACGCGGCGCAGATATCCGCCAGTCGCGTTTGTAGACCCAGCTATCCGGCGTCCCGGGCTCGATCATCATGTCGACTCTCCAGCGCCGCGCGGCGACGTCCTCGCACCATATCTGAAAAATCTCTTCCGGCGGCGTCTCATTCGGCGGCAGATACCGGACGACGCCGTTACCGACCGTATGGAAGCGCATGTCTCCCAGGCGCTCGCGAAAAAGAGGGACATCGCCACGCAGCACAGTGAATTCGAGATCCTCGTGCTCACGGGTCTGATGGCCGTGCCACAGATCGAGCGCCCAGCCGCCAACCACGCACCACGGCTTTCCGATCCCATCCAGCCGTTCCGAAAGCATGCTCGGATGCCATGCGGACCAGGCGCCGTGATCGAGCGACGGATATGGTACCATGCCTTCCTCCGCCTATCCGCGCCACCTCAGCCGGCCGTCTCCGTTTGTGTCTTCCGGTTCACCATATAGACGCCGGCCACGACGATCACCGTACCGGCGATCATCGGCAACGTCAGCGGCTCGCTGAACAGGATCGCCGCCTCGATCGCCACGACCGGCGGCATGAGGTAGATCAGCGAGGCGGCGCGGGAGACCTGTCCGCGGCGGATGAGATAGAGAAGCAGCCCGACTGCCCCCATGGAAAGACCGAAGACCGACCAGCCCATCGCCAGTACCGCCTCATGCGTCCAGTCGAAGCGCAGGTCTTCGAGCAGCAGCGCCAGCGGAACCGTGACGATCAGCGCACCGACGAACTGCAGCGTGGCGATCGAGAAGAGGTCGCCCTCCTGCAGGTGACGCTTCTGGTAGAGCGTGCCGTAGGTGACCGACGTCATCGCGACGAGATTGATGATGACCGGGAACCCGAGCCCCACCAGCCCGCGCTCGAAGACGTCCAGAAGCTGTGGCGAAATCGCGATCAGTATGCCCGCAAAACCGAGCGCCAGGCCGAGCTTCTGGATCGGCTTCAGCCGCTCGCCGAGGAAGAGCGGCGCGACCACCGCGGTCAGCAGCGGCTGGAGGCCGGCGATGATGCCGGATAAACCTGCCGGCACGCCCTGCCCGATCGCATACCAAACGCCCGCAAGGTAAAGCCCGTGCAGGAAGACGCCCGAAAGGATTGCATGGCCGATCTGTGTGCTGCTTTTCGGCCATTTGGCGCGCGCGATCAGACAGACCGCCAGGAAGGCGACCGCCGCAAGCGTGTGGCGCCCCGCGAGAAAGGTCAGCGGATCGGCATGTTTGGCCGCATATTTCGCGACAATCCAGCCGGTGGACCAGAGAAGGACGAACAGGGCTGGAGCCAGACGATCGAGCATGATTTGGACTTCCGGCACGGGCCAACTTCAGGAACGCGCCTCAATATTCCCTGCCTCACCGCCCGTCAAAACAGAAAATCTGATCGTTGCGTTGAGCATACGTGATGCCCGCCTGATCAGGCTTTATGCAGTTGATGCTTTTCAAGGCAGACGCCTGCACCGTACCCTCCTAAAATAGAGAGCTTGCTGACGGACGGAACCGACACATCTACTTGGGAGGGAGGCCGCGGACCTGCGATTTTTGGCATCACGAAATCTGCGTGCGGAACTGTGCATGGTTCTTGCATTGCAATCTGCGTTGTACTCAAATGGCAGAAAAACAAGGGAACGCGCCATTGGCATTTGATGAAATGTTGACTGCGGAAAACCTTCCGCGACCGCCATACAAGACCTACCATGAATGGTATGCCAGTCAGGACGCCGCGCACCTGATCCGCAAGACCCAGGATGCGGAAAACATATTCAGAAAAACCGGCATCACCTTCGCGGTCTACGGCCACGCCGACAGTTCCGAAAAACTCATTCCCTTCGACATTATTCCCCGGATCATCTCCGCCCGCGAATGGCGCAAGCTCGCCCAGGGCATCGAACAGCGGGTTCTCGCTCTCAACGCCTTCCTCGACGACATCTATCACAAGCAGGAAATCATCAAGGCGGGCCGCATCCCGCGTGAACTGATCGAGAGGAACACCGCCTTTCTGCCCGAGATGATCGGTTTCAAGCCGCCGGGCGGCGTCTATACCCATATCGTCGGCACCGACATCGTGCGCACCGGCGAGGATCAGTTCTTCGTGCTGGAGGACAATGCGCGCACGCCTTCCGGGGTTTCCTACATGCTGGAAAACCGGGAAACCATGATGCAGATGTTCCCGGAACTCTTCACGCTGAACAAGGTCCAGCGCGTCGAGGATTATCCGCGGCTCCTGCGCCAGTCGCTCGCCTCGCTCGCTCCTCCAGGCTGCAAGGGCCGGCCGCGCGTCGCGGTCCTGACGCCGGGCATCTACAATTCGGCCTATTACGAACACTCCTTCCTCGCCGACCAGATGGGCGTCGAACTCGTGGAAGGCTCCGACCTCCGGGTCATCGACGGCCGCGTGAAGATGCGCACCACCCAGGGATACGAAGCGATCGACGTGCTCTACCGCCGCGTCGACGACGACTTCCTCGATCCGCTCACCTTCCGGCCGGATTCCGCCCTCGGCATTCCCGGCATCATGGACGTCTACCGGGCGGGCAACATCACCATCGCCAATGCGCCGGGCACCGGCATTTCCGATGACAAGGCGATCTATTCCTATATGCCGGAAATCGTCGAGTTCTATACTGGCCGCAAGGCGCTGCTCGAAAACGTACCGACATGGCGCTGTTCGGAGCCTTCCAGCCTCAAATACGTGCTGGAGCACATCGAGGAACTGGTCATCAAGGAAGTCCACGGTTCCGGCGGCTACGGCATGCTGGTCGGCCCGACGGCGACCAAGAAGGAACGGGCCGAATTTGCCGAAAAGCTCGCCGCCAAACCGAACAACTACATCGCCCAGCCGACGCTGGCGCTCTCCACGGTGCCAATCTTCGTCAACAAGGGGATCGCCCCGCGGCATGTGGACCTGCGCCCCTATGTGCTGGTCTCCGACAAAGTGAAGATCATTCCGGGCGGGCTCACCCGCGTGGCGCTGAAACAGGGCTCGCTGGTGGTCAATTCCAGCCAGGGCGGCGGCACCAAGGATACCTGGGTTCTGGAAGATTGAGGTCGTAAATGCTTGGAAGAACTGCAAACGGCCTCTACTGGATGTTCCGCTACATCGAGAGGGCCGAGAATATCGCCCGCCTTGTCGACGCCGGTCTGCGCGTCTCGCTCACCCGCGCCGGCTCCTCCGACGAGGACTGGAACGGCGTTCTGGAAAGCGCCGGCGTCCGCGAAGCCTATTCGGAAGTGCATCCCGAACTGACGGCGGCGGATGCGATCGACTATCTGCTGCGCGACCAGGCCAACCCGTCGAGCGTCATGTCCTGCATCGAATGGGGCCGCAACAACGCCCGCATGGTGCGCACCGCCTTGACCCGCGAAACCTGGGAAGCGACCAACGAGGCCTGGATCGACCTGAAGGCGCGGCTTGCGCGAAAACTGAAGCCGGCCGATCTGCCGGAACTGATCGACGTCATCAAGCACCGCTGTGGGCTTATCCGCGGCGCCTTCCACGGCTCGATGCTCAGAAACGACCTCTACAACTTCTCCCGCATCGGCACCTTCATCGAGCGGGCGGACAATACGAGCCGCATTCTCGACGTGAAATATTACGTCCTGCTGCCGGCCGTCAGCCAGATCGGATCGGCGCTCGACAATTTCCAATGGGAATCGATCCTGCGTTCGGTCTCCGCCCAGCGCTCCTACGGCTGGGTGTATGACGGCGACTACCAGTCCGCCAACATCGCCGATTTCCTGATTCTGAAGGTGCAGATGCCGCGCTCGCTCGCCTATTGCTATGAGAAGATCGTCAGCAATCTCGACTATCTTGCCGAGACCTACGGCGAGCGGATCAAGGCGCACGAGACGGCAGCGGCGATCCGTTCCTCGCTGAAGCGAGGTTCGATCGCCGACATCATGGAATCCGGCCTGCACGAGTTCCTGGAAGATTTCGTCAGCCGCAACAACCAGCTCAGCGCCGAGATTTCCGAAGGCTACCGCTTCTACCAATAGAGCAGGATTACCGCCCATGCGGCTGAAGATTTCCCATACGACCGAATATCTTTACGACGAGCCGGTGCCCTATTCGCTGCAGCGCCTGAGGCTGACCCCCGTCGATGGACCGGGCCAGAAAGTTTTGAACTGGGCGGTGACCGTCGACGGCGCCAAGGTGGAAGCCGGTTATGCGGATCAGTTCGGCAACCGCGTCGAGCTGGTATCGGTCGAAGGCGCCGAGCATATGATCCGCATCACTGCTTCGGGCGAGGTCGAAACGCAGGACCGCACCGGTGTCTTCGGACCGCACCAGGGTTTTTGCCCGCTCTGGCTCTTCTTGCGCGAAACGCCCCGCACCAAGCCCGGCAAGCTGGTGCGCGAACTGGCGAGGGGCGTCAAGGGTGACAGCGAACTCGCCCAGATGCATGCGCTGATGGAGGCGGTCCACGAAGCCGTCGCCTATACGCCCGGCACGACCAGCACGGAAACGACGGCCGAGGAAGCATTGGAAGCTAGGACAGGCGTCTGCCAGGACCACGCGCATGTCTTCATCTCCGCCGCGCGGCTGATGGATATCCCGGCGCGTTACATCTCCGGCTATCTGCTGATGGAAGGCACGACGGATCAGGTCGCGACCCATGCCTGGGCGGAAGTGCATCTCCCCGGCCTCGGCTGGGTCGGTTTCGACGCGGCCAACAAGATCTGCCCGGACGACCGCTACGTGCGCATCGCGTCGGGACTCTGCTACCGCGACTGCGCCCCCGTCTCCGGCATGCGCATCGGCCCAAGCGGCGAAAACGTCGGCGAAAACCTCAAGGTTTCCCTGACGGTTTCGGCGGGACAGACGCAGAGTCAGGGCCAGAACGGTCAAAGCCAGAGCCAATCCTGAAGCCCGCAAGCCCGGCACCACGTCCGCATGATCAATTCACCCGTCATAGCGAGGTGAGGCATGCTGTTTGGACAATCGGTCTTCCAGTCGGTTCTGACCCGGCTGAAACGGGAACGCGAAGAGGACGAGGCGGAAGAGACGGGCGTGGATTTCCGCGTCAGAGGGCTCGGCACCGGGTTCGTCGCCGCCTCGGATGACGGTCCCTCGACCGTCGGGACCGGAACCGAAGCCTATTTCGCCTTCCTGCCCGAACTGCTGGAAATCGAGCGGGAACCGCTTCAGAAAACCCGCAATGACGAGCCGCTGCCGATCGTTCAGATCCCTCCTCACCTCACCCGCCTGACCCAGCAGGAAATCGCCGAGGAACTGGCGATCACCGACAGCGATACGGAAGCGATGCTCGGCGAAAAGCGCCGGCGCTTTGCGAGAGCCAACCATCCGGACGGCGTTCCGGAAGCATTCCGCGAGAATGCCAATATTCGCATGAAGACCGCCAATCTCTTGATCGACACAGCGATCAAAGGCCGTTTCTGGCGGTAGGCATCCTATTCCTGCTCGTCGTCCGCCGGCCTATCCACAGGCGGCTTGCGCTTTTCGATGAACAGCTTGTAGGTGGCATAGATGCCGAGCGCACCGACAATGACCGCCCAGAAAGGTTCACCAGCGACGAGTTCGAAGATCGCCCAGGCGGCACAGACGACCGGAATCAGCAACCGCCGCCACAGCGGACGATAAAACGGGTGGTCCGGATCGATCATTGCCTTACTCCCAGCCTGTCATCCCTGGCGCTTTATCCGCACCGTCTCATTCTCCGGCGGCCTGCAGGTGCGGCCTCGATAGGATGATATCCTGATCCACGATCGAAAATGCAAGGTTGAGATGGCCTTCGAAGACCAGCGAAGGCTCGTCCGGTACGATGGTGAGTTCCGGCATGCCGCCGAGCCGCACCACCTGCGTCTGCGCCAGCCCCTCCTCTATGCCCGATTGCAAGAGATCCTGATGCCGCGTGCCGGGCCCGGTGATGAAGACGGGCATGTGCCCGTGCAGGCTCAGGAGCCGCGACAGGCCGTTGCCGAGCGCCACTCCAGCCTGACGGAAGGCGAGCTGCGCCATGCGGTTGCCCTGCCGCGCCCGGGTGGCGATCTTGTCGATCTCCGCAAGCGGCACGAATTTGGCGGGGATCGTATCCATTGGCACTTCGAAAGCGGTGCGCAGGATGGCGTAGAAACCCGCATAGGCCTCGACGCAGCCCTTGGCGCCGCAACGACAAAGCCCGCCGTTCGGGATGTGCAGCATGTGTCCGAAATTCGGCGCCAGGATTTCCGGCGTGCCAGCCGACCCCCGGCGCCCGATGCCGAGCCCGATGCTATGGCCGAGTGACAGCGCCGCCAGCACCGGCTCGCCGCCGGCCGGCTTCCTGGCCTCGCGCTCGATCAGCGCGCTGGCGACCAGCAGCGTCTCGTTGTTCAGGATGACCCTCGCCGACCATCCTTCGTGCAGCGCCTTGGTAAAATCAACCGGCTGCGAGCCGAAGACCGGCGACCAGATGAGCACCGGCTCCGACGGATGCGCCAACCCTTTGCTGCTGACCGAAACGAGCAGCACGCTGCCCGGATCGATGCGCGAACGGCTGACGGCGCGCTCCAGGGCTGCGGAGATCGAGGCGATGAAAGTTGCCGTACTGCCCTCCCCGCGCGGCTCGGTAAAACGGTCGAGAAGCGTGCCGGCATAGTCGACCAGCGAATATTGGATCGAATCGGAAGAGATGATGACGGTGATGAGATAACCGCAGCCGCGCCGCTGGCTGAACAGAACGCGCGGCCGCCCGCGGCCGGTCGCCGCCTGCTGCTCGCTCTTTTCGATGATGCGCGCCCGTTCCAGCTCGGCGGTGATGGCCGAAATAGTGGCGGAGGCAAGGCCCGTCGCATCGGAAATCTCCGTATGCGCCATGCGCCCATAGCGGCGCAGCGCAGAAAGCACCAGGGCGCTGTTCTGCTGGCGAACCAGTTCCGTGCTCGATTTCGCCAGCATCTTGGCTGCCGCGCCTCCTCGTCTGCACCGTCGTACGGCACGGCCTCGTCCTCCACAAGTGCCGATTGACAGCCTTCTGAATCTCTGACATCTAATTTCTCGACTGTCGAGAAAAAGCTTTCGTGCTTTTCTCGGGCAGGAAATCCGGCGGGGGGAGAGCACGGAGGCTTCTGGCCCATTCGCCGTCACTCGGGAGGACATTATGAAGTCGTTCGTAAAGCTGATGGCCGGCGCGGCCATCTTTGTTTCCATGCATACTGCATCCATGGCGGCAGATCTCGTCGTCGGCGTTTCCTGGTCGAACTTCCAGGAAGAGCGCTGGAAGACCGATGAAGCGGCCATCAAGAAGGCTCTCGGAGCTGCCGGTGCCAAGTACATTTCGGCTGATGCCCAGTCGTCGGCCGCAAAGCAACTGACCGACGTCGAGTCGCTGATCTCGCAGGGCGCCAACGCTCTGATCATCCTCGCCCAGGATTCGAGCGCCATCGGCCCCGCTGTTGAAAAGGCCGCCGCCGAAGGCATTCCGGTCGTCGGTTACGACCGCCTGATCGAAAACCCGGCCGCTTTCTACATCACCTTCGACAACAAGGAAGTCGGCCGCCTGCAGGCGCAGGGCGTCTTCAAGGTGAAGCCGGAAGGCAATTACGTGTTCATCAAGGGTTCCTCCTCCGATCCGAACGCGGACTTCCTGTTCGCCGGCCAGATGGAAGTGCTCAAGGCCGCCGTCGACGCGGGCAAGATCAAGAATGTCGGCGAAGCCTATACGGACGGCTGGAAGCCTGAGAACGCCCAAAAGAACATGGAACAGTTCCTGACCAAGAACAACAACAAGGTCGATGCGGTTGTGGCTTCCAACGACGGCACCGCCGGCGGCGCGATTGCAGCGCTCGACGCGCAGGGACTTGCCGGTTCCGTTCCGGTTTCCGGCCAGGACGCCGACAAGGCGGCGCTGAACCGCGTTGCGCTCGGCACCCAGACCGTCTCCGTCTGGAAGGACAGCCGCGAGCTCGGCAAGAATGCTGCCGAAATCGCGCTGGCTCTCGCCGGCGGCAAGAAGATGACCGAGATCAAGGGCGTCCAGGTGTTCGAAGGCGGGCCGAAGAAGGCCAAGATGCAGTCGGTCTTCCTGAAGCCGCAGGCCATCACCAAGGACAACCTGAACCTCGTCATCGAGGCAGGCTGGATCAGCAAGGCCGAAGCTTGCCAAGGCGTCAAGGCCGGCTCCGTGGCTGCCTGCAAGTAAGGTTTCGTCCACGGGCGAATTGTCCCGACGCCGCCGCTTTCCTGCCGCGGCGTCGGTTTTTGGCGTAGAATGACGTTGCCGCCAGGACACGAGCGGCAAGCGTCAAGGAGCACTCCAGGCTACAGTCCTGGAACATGTGCTTCGAGAAACGGTGGGGAACGGCAGATCATGGCCGACACGGTACAGACCACGACCAACTCCAAGACATCGGGAGGAACGGGACAGGCGGACGGCAATCCGATTGCCCACTTCTTCCGCGCGACCGAAATCGATACGCGCATGCTCGGCATGGTGGGCGCGCTGCTGATCATCTGGGTCGGCTTTCACATCCTGACCGGCGGGCTTTTCCTGACGCCGCGCAACCTCTGGAACCTGTCGGTGCAGACGGCATCGGTCGCGGTCATGGCGACCGGCATGGTGCTCGTCATCGTCACCCGCAACATCGACCTTTCGGTCGGCTCGATCCTCGGCTTCACCGGCATGATCATGGGCGTGATGCAGGCGCGTTTCCTGCCGGAGATCTTCGGCTTCAATCATCCGGCGATCTGGGTCATCGCCCTTGCCTGCGGGCTCGTCGTTGGCGGCTTGATCGGCACGCTGCACGGCCTGATCATCGCTTTCCTCGGCGTCCCCTCCTTCATCGTCACGCTCGGCGGCCTGCTCATCTGGCGCGGTGCCACCTGGTTCGTGACGAGCGGCCAGACCGTCGCGCCGATGGACGCCAATTTCCGCCTGATGGGCGGCGGTACCGAAGGCTCGATCGGTGCGACCTGGAGCTGGGTCGTGGGCGTCCTCGCCTGCCTCGCGATCATCGCGGCGATCATCAACGCGCGCCGCCAGCGCAAGCGTTTCCATTTCCCGCGCCGCCCGATCTGGGCCGAATATGTGCTCGTCGCGCTCGGCTGCGCCATCGTGCTCGGCGCCGTCTCGATCGCCAATGATTATTACTGGCCGGTCAACATCGCCCGCCGCTATGCGGAGGCGAACAACATTCCCTGGCCGGAAGGCGGGCTGTTCATCTCGCAAGGCATCGCGATCCCGGTCCTGATGGCGATCGCCGTCGGCATCGTCATGACCTTCATCGCCACCCGGCTTCGTTTCGGTCGTTATGTCTTCGCGATCGGTGGCAATCCGGAAGCGGCCGAACTCGCCGGCATCAAGACCCGCTGGGTGACGGTGAAAATCTTCGGGTTGATGGGCATTCTCTGCGCCATCGCCGCGGCAATTTCCACCGCCCGCCTCAATGCCGCGACCAATGCCCAGGGCGAACTCGACGAACTTTATACGATCGCCGCAGCTGTGATCGGCGGCACCTCGCTTGCCGGCGGCATGGGGTCGATCGCCGGCGCCATGCTTGGCGCGCTTGTCATGCAGTCGCTGCAATCCGGTATGGTGCTGCTTGGCATCGACACGCCGTTCCAGCGCATCGTGGTCGGGGCCGTGCTGGTCATGGCCGTCTGGCTCGACACCGTCTACCGCTCTCGCGCCAAATAACCGGCCAAGTAAACAGGAGTTTTCATCGTGACGGACCAAAACACTCCGCTCGTGGAAATGAAGAATATTTCCATCTCCTTCGGCGGGATCCATGCTGTCGAGAATGCCTCGGTCGATCTCTTTCCGGGCGAGGTCGTGGCATTGCTCGGCCACAACGGCGCCGGCAAGTCGACCTTGATCAAGATCCTCTCCGGAGCGTATCGGCGCGACGGCGGCGACATCCTGATCAACGGCGAGACGGCGGATATCCGCAATCCGCGCGACGCCAAGAAATACGGCATCGAGACGATCTATCAGACGCTTGCCGTCGCCGACAATGTCGATGCCGCCGCCAACCTCTATCTCGGCCGCGAACTGCAAACCAAATGGGGCACACTCGACGACGTCGCCATGGAAGCCAATACCCGCGAGGTGATGGGTCGCCTGAACCCCAACTTCAAGCGTTTCAAGGAGCCGGTGAAGGCGCTGTCCGGCGGCCAGCGGCAGTCGGTGGCGATCGCCCGCGCGATCCTCTTCGATGCCCGCATCCTGATCATGGACGAGCCGACCGCCGCGCTTGGGCCGCAGGAAACCGCCCAGGTCGGCGACCTCATCAAGCAGCTGAAGCGCGAAGGGATCGGCATCTTCCTGATCAGCCACGACATCCACGATGTCTTCGATCTTGCCGACCGGGTGTTCGTGATGAAGAACGGCAAGGTGGTGGGCCATGCCCGCACCGACGACGTGACCAAGGACGAGGTGCTCGGCATGATCATCCTCGGCAAGGTGCCGCCGGGCGCCACTCCCGGCCCCGGCGCTATGAAGGTCGCCTGATCGGGCGAGCAGGCTAAACATTGCCGGCAAAGCGATTGCGCATGCCCTCGCAGGTCCGCCTCCGGCGAGGAGCGCAACGGCGGAACCGGGCCTCTCCCCCGGTTCCGCCTTATTCTTTTTCAGCCATCCCTGTTTCCGGCCCGGCGAGTTCGGAAAGCCTGATCAGGCGCAGCGGCTCCTTCCTGGCGAAGGAGGCATCGCCGGACAGCGCATCGTGCGCGCGTCCGGCAAAGTACCGCGCCCGTTCGTTGTTACCGCTTGCCGCATGGCATTCCGCCAGTTCCTCATACATGAACGGCGCCGGATCATCGGCCTGGTCTGCGATGGCGACCGCCATCTCCCCGATCTCGATCGCCTCGTCGAGGCGTCCGAGCGCCCTCAGCGAACGGATCACCGCATAACGGGCGATCTTCAGCGCCTGCGGCGAACCGGCCTGCTTTCTGAGCCGCTCTTCGCGCAGGAAGGATGCCAGCGCCTGCTCGAAGCGGCCAGCCTCGAAATACGTCCAGCCGAGATTGTGATGCAGCATGGGGCGCCAGAAAGGGCTCGCGGAATGGGCATCCAGATAGGCAAGCGCCTTGCGCGTCCAGTCGGCCGCGGCCGGCAACGGCGCGGCGACCGCCAGCATATGGGCGGCATCGATGGCAAGATCGTGATCGCCGGCCTTTTGCGCCAGGTCCCAGGACGCCTCGAAAAACGGTATCGCCTCAGTGGCCGCGCCGGCCGAGTGGAAGAGCCGGCCGCGCTCGATGGCGATCATCGCAAGCGCCCCCTCCTCCTCACCGGCCAGGCCGTCCGCATCGTCGAGCGACGCATGACCGGCGGCAAACTCTCCCAAAAGCCCTCTGCTGCGCGCTTCACGCGCCAAAGCCGTCACCTCTTCGATCGTCATATCGCCTCCGCATGCATGTCGGCCCGAGTCGGAGCCATAATGGGAGATTCTATTAACGTGAGGAAAAAGAGCAAACCGTCGCCTGGCGGAAATCATTCCGCAAAAAATGCGATTGAAGCCCGGAGCATACTGAGTTAAGAACCTGCCATCGGACGAGGCGAGTCATCGCTTTCGCGGTTAGCACCCGTAGCTCAGCTGGATAGAGTGTTGGATTCCGATTCCAAAGGTCACAGGTTCGAATCCTGTCGGGTGCGCCAATCTTTCTGGGGTCCGTTCTGGACACATAGGTTACGGTTTATACCTGAGACATAGGTAACACTTTTGCGCCGAAAGGATTCGGCAATGGTTCGAGCCTGCATGTCTCGTCATCGAAGTATCCCAGATCGTACTCCATGAAGCTTGCGAGCCAGATATGGTCTTCGACCTGTTTGATTCCAACGGCCTGCCCGGCAAAGACCAGGCTGAGATTGATCTTCTTTCGCTTGTAGCAGATGCGGCCGCATGTTGTGACGGTAACGGTCTGGTCGTGGAACGGATAGTCGAGATCCGGCAGGCCGCGATAGGGTCGTGATGAAGCGTGGTAGCGCTCTGCCGGGCAAGCCATGTCGAGGGCCTGGTGGGGGCGCTCTGTGTTGAATTCTTCGACGAAGTCGTCGAAGCGGGCCTGCTGCTGCAGGAAATTGGCGCCAGCCGGCTTGGTGGTTTCCAGCTTGAGTGTGAGATGCATGCGTTCGTGGCGGCCGTTCTGCTGCGGATTGCCTGGTTTGATGCGCTCGATTTCGATGCCGAGCCTGAGCCACCAGACCGCCAACCGCGACAGATTGAACAGTCCGTTCGGACTAGCGAAGGGTACGCCATTGTCGGTTCTGATCGCCCCAGGCAGGCCGAACTCCTTGAAGACGCTCTCGAACACGGTGAAGGCGTAGGCCTCCTTCGTCGTGTGCAGCGCTTCACAAGCTAAGAGATAGCGGCTGGCGAAATCGGTGATCGTCAATGGATAGCAGTAGCGCTCGTCGGCGAGCATGAACTCGCCCTTGTAATCGGCGCACCACAGGTCGTTGGCTTGGCGAGGTTGGGAGAGTGGTGTTCCCTGTGCCCTGTTGCGCCGTCGCTTGCGGTGCTGGACCAGCCCGTTGCGGTCGAGGACCGCATGCACGGTCGAGATCGCCGGCGTTTGCACGTCCGGGTAAAGCCGCGCCAGCCGTTCTCTGATCTTCGGCGCGCCCCAGTTCGGCTTCTCCTGTTTGGCACTGGAAACCGGCTGCCCGACGTCTCGCCCGCCGACTTCATCGGGGACGTCGAGGTGTTCAGTCAGCACGAGATTTCGGAACTGACGCGTCATCCCGACAAGCTTGCCGAGATCCTCCGCCGCTTCACGTCGGCGGACGCGGACGTCGGCGACGAGCGGAGAAGCGCCGGCGACAGTTCATCTTCTCGAGCCACAACGCCAACATCCCGGTTCTTGGCGATGCCGAACAGATCGTGGGTCTGAGGCCGATCATCGACGGCGGCGTCGAGAGGACGGTCATCGACCAGAACCTGTGCGGGTCCATCGACGTCCCGGAGATCAAGGATCTCGTCAAGAACCTGCTTGAGGGCGGGCAGCGTGCGTTCACGACCCGTCGCGCAAAATACGGCTTCTAGTCGGGATGTTGGGTTGCTAGCTGAAGAAATTCTACCGAATGTCGTCCGCACCAGAAGGGCATGAGATTAATCGTCTCGCGACCTCATGGGTGAATTATAAGCAATATACGACCTGAGTAATCATTTTTCGACTTTCACGAAGAACGGCATTATTCGTTTAGCGACATGACGTATACATCATAACCGTTTTACGACTTCGGTAATTGATTACTGCGGCCGGACCGCGCATATAATCGTTCCGCGACATGTGGACTGGGAACGAAAAATGACGAGTAACACTGCTAACCCGCGTGTCTTCCAGGATCGCATTGTACCTCGGGACGCTGATCTCGTGGGATATGCCGCACTGATCGAGATGTACGGAATCGAGGCGCCCATCCGGGCGCCGTCCGCAGTCGCCAACGCTTCGGTGAAGGGTGGACGGAAATTTCAGGACGGATGGACGGTCTTCGACAAACGGTTCATGCCCGAACAGACGCTGGCGGCCCAGCTTGGATTTGCTCTAAGGCACGAGCAGACCGATCTGCTTATTCTGAAGAGGCTGTTCCAGAAGGTCTCTCCAAACGACATCGCGTCTATCGTCAAGGCGGAGCCGACCGGTGCGTCGGCGCGCAGGATCTGGTTCTTCTACGAGTGGCTCATGCAAGAACGCGTCCCTGTCCCCGACGCGGAGCAGGGCAACTACGTCGAAGCCCTGGATCCGAGGGAATACTTCACCTCCCGTCCCATAAACTCGTCGCGGCACCGGGTCCGCGACAATCTTCTCGGAACTCCGTCCTTCTGCCCGATGCTGCGCCGGAGCGACTTCCTGTCCGATACGGTCGATCATCGCTGGAGCGATGCGGCGAAGGAACTGGTCGGCACGATCGACCGACAGGTCGTCGCGCGAGCGGCCAGCTTCCTTCTGCTGGCGGACAGTCAGGCATCGTACCAGATCGAAGGAGAGCGCCCGCCACGCAACCGTCTGGAACTGTGGATGCGCGCGGTCGCACAGGCGGGTCGCAGACCTCTGTCCATCGACGAACTGGTACGTCTTCAGCACATCGTCATCGAGGAGGACCGGTTCATAAAGCGTGGACTTCGCGACGCCGGCGGGTTCATCGGAGGCCGTGACTGGAACAACGATCCCAGCCCGGAACACGTGAGCGCCCGTCACGAGGACATTGCCGATCTTCTCCAGGGAATAATCGCCTGCGGCGAGCGGATGGCGACGAGCGACGTCGATGCCGTCCTGCAGGCCTCGGTCATGGCGTTCGCGTTCGTTTTCATTCATCCCTTCGAAGACGGAAACGGGCGGCTTCATCGGTACATGATCCATCATGTTCTTGCAGAACGCGGCTATACGCCGACAGGCATGATCTTCCCGGTCTCGTCGGTACTCCTGAAACGTCAGGCGGAATACGGGGAGGAACTCCGAGCCTTCACGGGGCCGCTGCTGCCGTTCGTCGAGTGGGTGCCCACGGAAAAGCAGAATGTTCGCGTGCTCAACGACACCGCCGATCTCTACCGGTTCGGAGACTACACAGAGATCACGGAGTTCCTCTACGAATGCGTCGTGACGACGATCGAGCACGACCTGCCGAGGGAGATCGAATATCTCACACGCTTCGACGAGGCGAAGGGGCGGATACAGAGCTTCATGGAGATGCCGGACGAGATGATCTCCTCGCTGATCAACTTCATCTGGCAGAACAAGGGCCTCCTGTCGAAGAAGCGCCGTCGGCGCGAGTTCGAAAAGATGACAGACATCGAAGTCGAAGCGGCGGAAGCGGTGGTGAGGGACGTGTTCGACATGGATGTTCCCGTTGACGATTCGGAACAGTCGGATCCCTCGGCGCCGCCGGGCCGGCGATGACAGGCGGCTGCTCGGTCAAGAAAAGACAGGGCAGCGTCCTGCTGCTTCTTCTTCAGCATCATCCCTGCCCTCCTGAAACGCCGTCCGCAGCTCGATCCAAACCGGATTGGGGAACGCCCATTTCTCCGCGTACGGCCGCCACCCGAAGAAGATCCGCGCTTCATCCGACATCTCATCCCGTATGGATTCGATTTCTTCGACAGTGGCCGTAACCTCCCGCAGGAACGGCAGATTTCTCGACATCCGGTTCAGGTCATCCTGCGCCATCGACAGGTCTTCGTCCGCGTCGATGAAGTCCTGATCGAGAAACTGGAAGACCTCGGCGGCCTCGCGACCGCGCCGGTAGGCGACATGCCGGAGATCGTCCAGGATGCGGTCGGCAACCGCCCGGTCGAAGCGAGCGCGGCCCCTCGCCCTGAACAGAGCGGTCTTCAGCCGCTCGAAGTGGGCGGCGTCGCTCAGGCCCTTCCAGCCGGCGACGTTCTGCGGCTCGGCCGTCGTCGTGGATTCGATGCTCATGCTGGCTCTCCTTTATCCGTGAAGCCGTTGTCTGATCTTCCGGCGCGTCTTCGGCGTCGGCATGTCCTTGGTGTCGTCCGGTCTCAGTCCGTCGACGATCTGCTGTCCCGTCAGATGCCCTGCCCCGATCAGTTCGAGCCAGAGGCCCTCCATCGAAGTCCGATAGGATTCGACGATGGTCTTCGCGCGGGCGAGCTGCTCCTGCAGGACGGGTTCGATCCTCTTGAGCAGAGGGCCGTCGACCCGGCGGGCGCTGTCGATCAGCCGCTCGTCGACGCCAGCCGGCCACGAAGCGAGCATGCCGTTCATGCCGAGATGCCGGTCGAGGATGATCGCGATGCGCGTCGCGCCGTCGAGGTCGGACGCGACGCCGTCACCATGATGTCCCACGAAGACCTGCTCCGCCGCCATGCCGCCCATGTGGATCGCGATGTTGTCTAGGTAGAACTGCTTGCCGTTGTTGGCGAGCTCTCCGCCCTCGAGCACGGCACCGCCGAGGATCTGACGCTCCAGCGAGGCCGACGCCCTGCTCTCGATGGAGACGCCCCAGACCTTGCGGGCGCCCGTGGCGACCGCGACGACCGCATGGCCGAGTTCATGGATCGCGAGCGCCCAGCGGAACTTCTCCGAGAGCAGCACGCGGCCCGGAAGACTTCCCATGACCTCCGCGACGCTCACCTGCCTTCGGTCGCGCCGGGCGACGCGGCGGGCCAGCCGGACGATCCGGGCGATGTCCGCGCCGGTCAGGCCGAAGCTGTCTTCAGCGAACTGGGAGAGGTCCTCGTCGGCGAGGTCGCCACGCAGATGGTGGCGAAGGATTCCGACACGCGCCTCGGCGTCAGGCAGCGGCAGTCGGACATGGTTGTCCAGCCGGCCGGGCCGAAGGATTGCCGGATCGATGACTGCCGGATTGTTGCAGGCGCCGACGACCACGACGCCTTCCCGATCAACCGTGCCGTCTAGGCATTCGAGGAAGGAGTTGATCACCTGCCGGACGTAGCTGCTGTTGTGGCCGTGGTCGCTCTCGCGGTCGGTGAATCCGTCGATCTCGTCAATGAACAGGATCGCGGGCGCGGCCTTCCGGACGTCCTCGAACGCCTTGAACATGGCCCGATGCATGTCGCCCAGATGGCCTTTTGCCTGCCACCGAGCAGCAGAGCCGACGACGAGCTTCGCCCCGCAGGTGTTTGCAAGCGCCTCCGCGAAGATGGTCTTTCCGACGCCCGGCGGCCCGGACAGCAGCAGGCCTCGGTCGACGTCGCTCCACGGGATAAGACCGTTCTTCCAATCCTTGAGATCCTGCTTCACCTGCAGCCCCCACTCGCGGGCCTCGCCATAGCCGCTCATGGATTCGAGCCGAAGCTCCACCTCTTCGTCTGCGGTTCGGCCGACCGGCGGCTTCCGGACCTCGCGAGGCTTCTCGGGCCGCATGACGAGCTGGGCCAGCATGCGGCGGACGCTTCTGCCCGGACGAACGACCGCACGCTGCATCTCCTCGTCGAGCAGCAGGAAGGTTTCCGCCTGCTGGTCGGTCAGGCGGCCGCCGTAGAGGGCACGAAAGACGCCCTTCACCTGGTCGATGGTCGGCGGCGTCAGGCGGACGACGATGTCGGCCGCGAGCCGGGCCGCTACCGTGATCGAGACATCGTCGGGAAAGAGGAGGACAACCTTCTTCTCGTCGAGGGCGCGCGCGATATCCTTCGCGGAGTTCAGCGGCCTCTTCGGGTCGAAGTCGGCAACAGCGGAGGTCTTCCTGTAGCGGTTGGCGCTGCTGATCATGACGTCGGCCGCGCGGAAGTACGGGCCGACGTCGGCGCCCGGCGGGACGACGACGACGGCGACAAACGCGTCCGCCCGGAGCAGCGGCCGGATGGCGCTCCTGATAGATGCGTAGGCAAGCTGTTCGGGAAGACCGAAGCCCTTCCGCGGAGTGATATGGTTCTTCATGGACCTGTCCTGGAATAAGAGCTGAGACGACATGGGCGGTCTCAGTCCCGTATCCGTCGGACGGCCGTTTCGGAGCCGATCAGGGCATCGTCCAGATCGATCTCCAGGAATCCTTGCAGGATCAGCGCAAGGCATGCCATCGGCCTACCCTCCCGGAAGGCAGAAAGCGCTTCGGCCACTGTGAGCGACCCCATCTCATCGAGCGCGGCGAGGATGCGCACGCGGTCGCCGAGCGGGCATCGGTAGAGGCCGTATCGAAGGAGGTCTTTGGCGTTGGCAAGCCGGTAGCTGTCGACGAAGTCGTGCATGGCGACCGGGCGATAGGCGTGACCCAGCCGGCCGACGGCAGGCTCGATCCAGTCGGGCGGCCTCGGTGCGTCTTCGCCGACATCGGCCATGAAGGTGCGGTCGTCATTCCCGGTCACGACGAAGTCAACGCGGTAGGTTTCCTCGCCATAGCAAAGCTCGACTCCATCGCATGTCCATCGAGAGACGTCCGGGTCGACGTCGTGAAGGCATGCGAAGTCGCGGGCTTCCTGACTACGGAAGAACGGAGAGCCGACGCATTTGACGGTGGCAAGTGGATAGCAGAAGCGAGGGGGCTCGTTCCGCGGGACGACATCGCCCGGCGGCCTCTCGAAGGGACTGCTCTTCATGGCACCCTCGTGAACACGATACGGATGGGCGGACGCCGGACAACCAGGTCCGGCAGTCGGTCAACCTATTCGTGCCGAGGCGTAGCGAGCGATATAGAACATGATGACAGAACATTTAGCGAACGCACGCTGGGGCGTCAAGGATCCCGTGTCCCTTATCTTACAATCATCGATGCGGCAGGCGCTCTGGAGGACGCCGGTTCCGGGTGTAAGAGGCAGCGGGTGTTGATCAGCCGGCCGCCGTCCTAGCATCGACAAGGATATGGTCGCAGTTTCCACCAAGCGGGAAGGGTGCTTGTCGCGGTACGAGCGCTCGCGTACATCGTTCATCGGCCGACGCTTCGGACGCTGCCGGAGCTAACGGATCAAACTTGCATCAGCAGTCTGTTTGACCGGATCGGCGCCTCTAACCGAGCGACGAAATCTGACGTGAACCCAAGCTCGAGAACAGCAGCTGCCGCAAGGCGCGACGTTCGTCACGCCGCCGTACCAAGCTTCTCTTCCAGATGATCGACCATCGCCCGCACTTTAGCCGACGGTCTCGGACCTGCCGGGAAGACAGCGTATACCTCGGCCGGATCGAGCCGGTAGGAATTGAGCAGTTGCGTTAGCTGGCCGGTGCGCAGTTCCTCCCCCGCCATTACGCGCGTCCCCAGTGCGACGCCCAGGCCCGCTACCGCCGCCGCAAGAACGCCCGGAGCCGAATTGATCCAAATTCTCGGTCGCACGTCGACGGAAGTGACCGTCTTGCTGTGCTTGAAGCGCCAGCTCTCGCTGCCGAAGGAACCGTGCTGAAGGATACAGTCGTGTCGAGCGAGGTCGGCCGGCGTGGCCGGAACTCCACGAGCGGCCAGGTACGACGGCGCCGCCACGACCAGCCGCTCGACCAGCGCGAGCTTCCGCGCGCCGAATGTAGAATCGTCCAAGGACCCGACATTGATCCGAATTGCCAGGTCGACGCCATCGGTGACGAGGTTCTGTCGGGTGTCGCTCATAACGAGCTCTACCTTGAGATCGGGATGCCGGACGAGGAACGGCGTCAGCGCCGGGATGATCGCACGTGTGCCGTACATCAGCGGCATCGCGAGACGGATCACTCCATGAAGGGAATCAATGCCTCGCGTGGCCTGCTCGGCCTCCTCCATCTCCGCAAGCAGGCGCTTCGTCCGCTCCAGATAGACTGCGCCGGCTTCCGTCAAAGAGATGCTGCGTGTGGTGCGCAGCAGAAGAGTTGTGCCCAGTCGCCCTTCCAATGTGCCGATGATCCGCGACACAGAAGGCTGCGAGAGTTTTAGTTCGCGCGCAGCACGCGAGAGGCTGCCAGTTTCCGCTACGCGGACGAAAACGGTCATTTCCTGCCAACGATCACTCATTCGTAATCCAGATAAATGTTCTTTGATTTGGATGGATACACGGCTTTTCGCTGATCACCTAGTCTCCTGTCCACGGCAGCCTCGCCGCGGACAAGGAGATGATCATGAAGCTCCAGGACAAGCTCGACGCAGTGCGCGAGGACTTCGAGAACGGACGCTTTCCGCTGGTGCCCACCCAGGCCCAGCTCGACACGATGCAACGGGCGACTCAGTCGCTGATCGACAGCAGGCAGGCCGACAAGGCTCTTCAGGCGGGCGACGCCGCGCCCGAATTCACGCTTCAGGACACCGACGGAAACACCGTTAGTTCGCGTTCGCTGCTCTCCCATGGCCCACTCGTCCTGACCTTCTATCGCGGCGTCTGGTGCCCCTATTGCAACTTCGAACTCCAGGCCCTGGAGGAAGTCCGGCGCGTGATCGAGGCGCGCGGTGCCCGACTCGTCGCCATTTCGCCCCAGACCGCAACAAACAGCCGCAAGTCGCAGCGCGACAACAAGCTGAGCTTCCCAATCCTCAGCGACACCGGTGCTGAAGTCGCCGAGAAGTTCGGCCTGCGCTTCTCGCTGCCGAACGACCTGATCGAGGTCTACAAGCAGTTCGGCAACGATCTGGCGAAGATCAACAACGACCCGTCCTGGGTGCTGCCGATGCCCGCCCGCTACGTGATCGGGACCGATGGCGTGATCGCCTATGCCGAGGTCAATCCCGACTATACCCGGCGCCCCGACCCCTCCGACCTGCTGCCGGTGCTCGACCGACTGCGCGCGGGCGTCTCCGCCTGATCCCCCCAGATGATCAACCAAGAGAAGGAGTAGTTACAATGGCTATCAAGATCTACGGCGACCCCGGTTCGGGCAGCCGGCGCCGTGTCACGGCAGCAGCGGCCGCCATGGGCGTCGACCTCGAGATCGTGGACATCGATCTCTTCAAGGGCGAGAGCCACACGCCCGAGTTCCTGGAGCTAAACCCGCACGGCCTGTCGCCCGTCATGGTCGACGGCGACTTCGTCCTCTACGAGTCGGCTGCGATCAACCTCTACCTCGCTGAGAAGGCGGGCAGCGATATGGCGGGCAGGACGACACGCGAGAAGTACGAAATCCTTCAGTGGATGTTCTGGTCGGGCGAGCAGTGGCGCATCTTCGCCACCCTCACCTTCGACGAGGTGCTCGCAAAGCGCTTCATGGGTCAGCCGGCCGACCAGCCGGTCGTGAAGCTGGCGGCAGACAAGCTCCGGGCGGCCGCGGCGGTCTTGGATGCGCACCTTGCAACGCACAGCTACATCGTCGGCGACCGGTTGACGCTGGCCGATTTCGACATCGCCGGCCCGTTCTCGCAGAACGAGCGGACGAAGATCCCGCTCAACGAGTTCCCCAACTTGGTCGCCTGGCAGCAGCGCCTTTTGGACACGGTGCCCGCGTGGGCCGCCACTAAGCGCGAGGTCGACGAACGCATCGACGGCGCGCTCGAAGCGGCTGGGATCAAGCTCTGAGGATCCGGCGCCGGCTCCTGCGGAAGGTCGGCCGGCGCCGGGCTGCTAACTGGATTCTGGGAACTCCGCCTCACCACCTCAGCGCGAATGCGGCAGGCTTTCTGCGGGCGGTCGGCGCGTCGTCGCGGGTATCCATTTGTTCTCAGGCCTCCGAATTACTTTGCGAGACAGACTTCATCGCCCGCCCGCCATAGTTCGGCAAGCGGATTCGACGGAGCAGCGGTGCGGGCGAAAAGTCCGTCGGATGGATGCCGATCCACGCACGCAGGAGCTCCCGGATGTCGGACCGTCATGTCCTCGATGGAAGGGTCGACGAGTTCCAGCTTCTTGCCGTACGCGCTCATGGTCTTGTAGACGGCTCTCTTCTGCCAGCCGGTGGAAGCAGTGCTGTCCTCGTCGCCTCATAAATGTACAACCAGTGCGTCTGGTCAAAGTCGCTTAAGTATTCGAAGATAGCGTCGATTTCGCCCGAGGTGCGCATGATGGTCGGCGCCTCTGGCCAGCCGACAAGAACCGACTGGCTTCCGATGATCAAGACGATGTCTGTTCTGCGTCGCCGCTGCCACCGGAGCCGCACCGCTGATATCGCCCAGGAAGACCGTCACCTGCCGATATAGGCGGCCAGTTCCTCGGGCGTCCCGTTGGGAAAGGCCTGCTTGAGGAAATCCAGGAAGGCCGAGACGCGGGCGCTCAGGAGCCGTCGCGAGGGGTAGAGCGCCCATAGGGAGATTGTGGATCCTTCGACGTCTCCCCAATGGAGCAGCGTTCCCTCGTCCAGATCGCGGCTCACGAGGGAGACAGGCAGGCGGGCGGCGCCGACGCCGGCGCGCACGACGTCCCGCACCATGATGAGCGACGACATGGACAGGACGGGATCGATGTCGATCTTCGCTGGTCCTTCCGACGTCATGACGGCCCACGACTGCCCACCGCCGCTCCCGCGGACCACGCCCGGCGACGACGCGCCGGCAGCCGGGCGAGGAACAGTGGGACTTGCCACGACGACCAGCCGGTCATGAAGGAAGGCGCGGCCGACAAGGCTCTCGTCCGAGTCCGGATTGACGCGGATCACCAGGTCGTAGCCCTCCTCGATCATGTCGACCGCGCGATCCTCCGTGGTGATCTCAAGCCTCACCTCCGGATACTGGAGCGCGAATCCTGCAGCGATCTTGCCCATCGCCGTTTGGGAAAGGAGAAGCGGGGCGCTGATCCGCAGCCTGCCCCGTGGCTTCCCTGCACCTGAGGCAATGGTTGCCGCCGTTTCGTCGAGCTCCGTGAGCAGTGCAGCCGTCCGCTGGTGAAGAGCCCGTCCCTCCTCGGTGAGCTTGAGGTCGCGCGCCCCGCGCTCGAACAGGCGCAGATCAAGCGAGGCTTCCAGTTCCGCGACACGCCGAGACAGCGTGGCCTTGGGGCGGCCGGACGCCCGCGCCGCTTTTCCAAAGCCGCCATGGCGGGCGACAAGATTGAAGTCGGCGAGCGCGAGAAGATCCATACTGTTTCACCTGCGAGACGGCGCGTCCATTTTGATGATCTATTGGGCTGAAGATGAACCAGTCATATTCGGGTCGTCAAGAACACAAACCCGGAGATACTCCAATGACCATTCTCGTAACCGGCGCCACCGGCAATATCGGCAGCCAGGTCGTCCACCATCTCGTCAGCCGCGGCGCCGACGTTCGCGCCCTCGTCCGCGATCCCTCGAAGGCTAGCTTCCCCGCCGGCGTCGAAGTCGCCAAGGGCGACTTCCTCGACGTCGACTCCCTACGTGCCGCCATGTCCGGCGTCTCGACGCTGTTCCTGCTGAACGCCGTGGTACCCGACGAATTCACGCAGGCCCTGATCGCACTCAATGTCGCGCGGTCGGCCGGCATCGAGCGCATCGTCTACCTCTCGGTCATTCATCCTGACGTCTATGTCAACGTTCCGCACTTCGCGGGCAAGTTTGGCGTCGAGCGGATGATCGAACAGATGGGGATCAATGCGACGATCCTCCGTCCCGCCTACTTCATTCAAAACGATCTGATGATCAGGGACGCGATCACCGGCTACGGCGTCTACCCGATGCCGGTAGGCGACAAGGGCCTGGCGATGATCGACGTGCGCGACATTGCCGAAATTGCCGCTCTGGAGCTGCTGCGTCGCGAACAGGCCGCGCAGCCGCTGCCGCTCGACCGCATCAATCTGGTTGGCCCCAAAACGCTCACGGGCGTGGACATCGCCGACATCTGGTCGGACGTCCTCGGCCGCCAGATCAGCTATGCCGGCGGCGACACGGAAGCCTTCGAGCAGAACCTCAAGCAGTTCATGCCGCCCTGGATGGCCTTCGACATGCGCTTGATGGGCGAGCGCTTCCTTACCGACGGCATGCTGCCGGAAGGCGGCGACGTCGAGCGCCTGACGACGCTGCTCGGCCGCCCGCTCCGCTCCTACCGCGACTTCGCCGCGGAAGCCGCCTCGGCTTGAGGCGGCAACCTTCACCACCACCAGCAACCGGACATCCACCACAAGGACCATCGTCATGATCTATTCGACCGCAACCGTTCCAGTAAACCCAGAAGGCGAAGCCAGGCTGACCCGCGAACAGGCGTGGAAGGGCCTCGAACTGAAAGCCCGCGACGCGCGTCTATTTCTGCCGCCCGGCCTCTGCACCCGCTGCGACGTCGTGGAGGAAAGCACCACCCACTTCGTGCGCGAAGCCACCATCGCCGGCTCCGAGCTTCGCGAGATCATCACGCTGGAGCCGGGACAGAAAGTCACTTTCTTCCAGGCCACCGGCCCGCGCGAGGGCGCCATCGTCAACGAGCTGTTCGAGGACGAGGCGGGCGAGCTGCAGCTTCGGTTCTACTGCTACCTCGGTCTGCGCGGCAAGGAGCCGAACGGACCCGAAGAGCAGGCGGAGCAGACCCAGTTCGACAGCGACAGGGGCTACAAGTCCGCCCTACTGTCGACCTTGAAGCGGACCCGCGAGCTCGTCGCGGAGGGTCAGCTCTGATCACCGCCACAATCAACTACACCAGCGGGGCGGCCTGAAACAGGCGCCCTGCCCGTTAGGAGAACCGTCTTGACTACCTCTGCTACCACCCGATCAGACGACACACCGAAGATCACCGTCCTTGGAGCCACCGGCCCGACCGGACGTCATATCGTCACCCAGGCCTTGAGCCGCGGCTACGACGTCACCGCGCTCGTGCGTGCACCGGAAAAGGCCGCCGACCTCAAGGGCGTCAAGCTGGTCGTTGGCGACGTCCGGGACGAGAAGGCCCTCGGCCGGGCTATCGAAGGCCGCGACGCCGTCATCAGCGCGCTCGGAACGCCCGCCAGCCCGTTCAAGGAAGTGACGCTTCTTTCGAGCGCAACGAAAGCCCTTGTCGATACGATGAAGGCGGAGCAGGTGTCGCGCCTCGTCGCCGTCACCGGGATAGGGGCCGGCGACAGCCGGGGACATGGCGGCCTCGTCTTCGACAAGCTGATCTTCCCGCTTCTTCTCAGCAAGGTCTATGCCGACAAGAACCGTCAGGAAGGCATCATTCGGGAGAGCGGGCTGGACTGGACAATCGTCCGGCCCTCCGTCCACACCAACAAGGCCCCCCGCGACACGGTCCGCGCCCTGATCGACCTGAGCGGCTTCCGTGGCGGAAGCATTTCCCGGCAGGATGTCGCCCGCTTCCTTCTGGATCAGGTCGGATCGGACGAGTGGCTGCGCAAGTCACCGCTGATCACCTGGTAAGGCTGCGGTCGTCTCATCGCACGACAAGCCCGCTGGTCCAGCGGGCTTGCGCGTCAGTTTCGTCGAACGACCACATGCCCCAGTTCCGATGCTCGACCGGCAAGTCCGGTGCAGGCCATGGTCCACGCGTCGGGGTCCACTGCAAGCTCCGTCCGAAGCCAGGCCAGCGTCATGCGCTTCGTCGCTTCCAGCACGTCGGTCGCCTCGATCTCGGTTTCCTTGGCGTCGAGCCCGGCGATGCCTCCCAGTCCATGTCCGACGCCATGCAACATCAGGAGCGCGTCGTCCCGGCCCCGCGCGTCGTGAAAGGGATCGGCATGCCATTCCGGCCCACGGGTCGTAAAATGCGGATCGTCCGCATCTCCGCAGACGACCAGGACTGGCTTGGAGATCTTCGCAAAGTCGACGTCGAAGAACGGAAACCGAGCGGCGCTCTCCTCGGTCATGTCCTTCCCTCCACGCCCCGGCGCCGCGAGCAGGATGCCCGACGAGATGCGGTCGTCGGAAAAGTCCTCGCCTTCCAACTGTGCGCCCAGCAGAAGTCCGACGGTATGGCCGCCGAAGGAATGCCCTGCCGCTGCCACCCGAGAATGGTCGAGCCGTCCGGACACGGCAGGCGCCTGACGTTCCACCTCCGGGAGCTGGTTGAGGATCGCCTTCAGCTCCTGCACGCGCTCACGCCAGAAGAACGGCGCTCCCGGTGCATCCCTCGGCAGTCCCCCGACCCGCGAGCTTGCGTGCGTCGGCTGGATGACGGCGAAGCCACGTTCGGCCCAGAACTGGGCCAGAGGCGCGTATCCGTCCTTCGACGGGATGTAGTTTGAGGGACCATAGCCGTGGGACAGCAGCACGATCGGAAGGGCGCCGCCGCTCGCAGGCGCGGTGAGCCGCAGTTCGAGCGGCTGCCGGCCCTCCATGGGCAGCCGGATCGGCGTGTACGCAAGGGTTAGAGTGGAGTCAGGCGTAGGTATGTGAGGTGCGAGATCGATCAGACGGTTCAATGCTTGAATCCTTGAAAAACTGGTTGAAGGAGCTGGTTATTCGGCAGGAAGATCAGCCTCGCGGAACCACGTCCGGGCGTCCGCGCCGGCGGGTATCTTCATCGGCGCGTCCGGCTCCGTCACGGCGCGCCACACGGCTTCGGCCACGTCTTCCGGCGTCGTGAACTCCGTTCCGGAGCGCAGCGTGTTCAGGTAGTCGTGAACGAACGGGCCATATGGCTCGGGGATGTTCATCCCCATCCGGGCGACCGCATTCTTCCCGAATCCTGTCGTCGGAGCCGAACCCGGCAGCACCAGCCGCGCGCGCACGCCGAACAGTGCCGCCTCCAGCGCAAGGCTCTCGGTGAAAGCGTTGAGCGCGGCCTTGCTGGCGCTGTAGACGGACAGGGCCGGCAGCGGCTTGATGGTGACGATCGAGCTGACGTTGACGATGACGCCCGAGGCCCGGAGCCGCATCTGCGGAAGAACCGCCTTCGTCGATCGCGCCGAAGACGTTCGTCTCGAACAGCTCGCGCACCTTGTCGATCTCGGCGCCTTCGAGCACGTTCAGCATTCCGACGCCCGCGTTGTTGACGAGGGCGTCGATCGGACCCGCAGCCTCGACGGCCTCCGCGATGCTTCGCGCGTCCGTCACGTCCAGCGCCAGGACTTGAAGCTTGTCGTGGGCAGGCAGCAGATCGTGTCGGGGTGTCCCCATGGTCGCGACGACCTCCCAGCCCTTCGCAAGGAACGTTTGCGCGATAGCGAGGCCGAAGCCGGAAGAGCAGCCGGTGATAAGGATCTTTGGCAAGTGCTTGTCTCCTGGTTGAAGCCTGTCAAAGATGGACTCAATGCGTCGGACTTGCTACCTTCAAATGTCCGCCGTTCTTTAGCAGGAGTCCGAACCATGACCGATCCAGTCGCCGAAGTCGCCGCTCTGCTGAAGCCGACGCCGTCCGTTTCCAAAGTGGTGACCGGTGGCGGGCAGTGGCTTGTAGAGCGAACGGATCTCGGGAGCCCGTTCTATTGCGCCGTGGTGGAAGGCGACTGCCTGCTGACTATCGCCGGTCGCGACCCGTTGGAGTTGACCGCGGGTGACTTCGTCCTGGTTCCGGAAGCCTTCTCGTTCACGATGAGCAGCCTGGAACCGCCGCCCCGCGAAACCCTTGCACAGCGGCTAGAGACGAGCCCCGGCGTCTTCCGGCTGGGCGATCCCGACACTCCTGTCTCGATCAGGGCCATCGTTGGGCACTGTTCGTTCAATTCGGACCAGAGGGAACTTCTTGTCACGCTGCTGCCGGAGGTCATCCATGTCCGCGGAGAGGAGCGGCTCGCGCTGCTCGTCCGTATGATCAACGACGAGACGAGGGCCGACAGGACCGCGCGGGAGATGGTGCTTCGCCATCTGCTGGAGCTTCTTCTGATCGAGGCTTTGCGATCCAGCGGCGGCGCCGTCGCGTCTCCAGGTCTTCTGCGCGGCATGGCCGATCCGCAGCTCGCACCAACGCTGCGCCGGATCCATGAGGATCCCGGTCGGGTCGTCACCGTGGAGACGTTGGCGAAGGACGCCGCCATGTCGCGCTCGACCTTCTTCGATCGCTTCCGCAGAGAGGTCGGCGTTGCGCCTATGGAGTATGCCACAGGCTGGCGGATGGCGATCGCGAAGGAGCTGCTCCGCAAGGACGTCGCGACGACGGAGATAGCGCAGCGTGTCGGGTACGGATCGACGAGCGCCTTCAGTGTCGCGTTCAGCCGCCACTTCGGAATGCCGCCGGGGGCCTACGTGCGCGAAACGGCCGACGCGTAGCTACGAGAAACCCGCATGAGGCCGCCCAGAAAGGCGATCTACCTCGAGGCCTGGGTCGCCCTGCTGCTTCAGGCGCGAACGGCTGCCGTTCGGCAGGAACGCAGCCCCTGTCGGAGTTCTGCCGCAAGGCAGGTTCTAAGGCGTCCGACGGGACGTCAGTGAATCTCACAAGCGCTTGAGCGACATGCGACGCGATGTGAGACGGAGCGCTATTCCTCCGCGTCTGGGAGGTTACGAGTCAAAGCTGCTGTTCGCATATCGGATAAAGCGGCGCCTGCGGACCCTCGATAGTGATCCATTGAAGCTCGGTAAATTCCTCGAGTCCGGCCGCACCGCCTGACCGGCCGTAGCCGCTATCCTTCGTACCGCCGAACGGTATCTGCGCCTCGTCGTCGAGGGTCGCGCCGTTGATGTGGGACATTCCGGCGTCGAGCCGCTTCGCCAGATCGAGGGCCAGCGTCACGTCACGGCTGAAGATTGCGGGAGAGAGGCCATAGTCGTTGTCGTTGGCCGTCTGGATCGCTTCCTCGACACCATCGACGATGACGACGGATGCCACGGGTCCGAACGATTCTTCCCGATATAGACGCATGGTAGGAGTAACGCCCTTCAGGACCGTGGGAGCGAAGCAGTTGCCTACGGCCGATCCCCCGGCAAGCAGTTGGGCACCGGAAGCCACCGCGTCATCGACCAGCTCCGCCAGCCGCCGGACTGCCGATCGGTTGATCAGGGGACCCAAAACCGTCTCGCTGTCGCGCGGATCTCCGCAGACGACTGTATGAGCAACGGCCGCGAGCCGTCGGCAGAATTCGTCGGCGATGGACTTGTCGACGATGATGCGTTCGGTCGAGAGGCAGCCTTGCCTGGAGTTCGCGAAGGATCCGAAGGCCGCAGCGCTGACCGCACGATCGAGATCGGCGTCGGCCAGCACGATGCACGGGGCCTTGCCGCCCAGTTCGAGCACGGTCCGCTTGAGGTAGGTGCCCGCCTTCTCCGCGAGATGCGGCCGATGCGCGTCGATCCGGTAAAGTGGACGCGGCGCACGCTGGGGTGGGCGATCAGAGCCTCGACGAGGCCGGCGGCGTTCTCGGGGGCGTTCGTGACCAGATTGACCACGCCTGCGGGCAGGCCCGCGTCGACGAAACACGCCGCCACCAGGCCGTGGGTGCGAGGCGTCTGCTCGGATGCCTTGATGACGACCGTGTTGCCGAGAACAAGCGCGGCAGACACAGAGGCGCCGACGAGCAGCGCCGGCGCGTTCCATGGGACAATGCTGACCACCACGCCGGCCGGCTTGCGGACCGCTATCATCGTGCGGGAGGGATTCTCGGACGGGATGACTTCTCCGGTGAGGCCTTGATAGCTGCAGTCTGCGGCGAATTGCAGCTTTTCCACGAGGATCTTGACGTTGTATCGCCCCCACGCGGGCGGTCCTCCCATCTCCGACGTGATGGCTTCGACGATCTCGGGAGCCCGCGCTTCGACTGCGTCGGCTGCTGCCAGCATGTACTGACGACGTCTGCTCGGCGGCAGCGACGCCCAGGCCGGATAGGCGTTCTGTGCCGCCTCTACGGCTTCCTCTACATCCACGGGAGTCGCCGCGGCTGGCGACGCGAGCGGCGCGCCGCCCACTTCCGATCAGACAAACCCTTCGAGCACGACCTTACCGATGGTCGAACTGCTTTCGAGTTGCTCGTGAGTCTTCTGGAGGTTGGCTGCATTGATCCCGCCAAGGTTCTGCCTAGACGCCATCTCGTGGATGATCTCTATGTCGCAAAGGCACCGGACAGTACGGGGCTTGATTCCATCGACATCTGGACCGATAGCGGCTCGCCTGACCCGCCGCGCGCTCGATCGTGAGCTTGAGCTTCGACCGGCTTCGAAGCCACAAACCCGGCATGGGCCACGCTCAGATCAGGACCCTCGCCCAAAACCGCAAGAAGAAGATGCTCATCTCGCGGGTCACCACCGACTGTGTCGAGAAAATCCTGGTCAGGTGCTGCTGGGAGGCTGGAGGTTCAGTGCTACGGATGCTGACGCGCCCTTGTATATTGACTCAAAAGTTACAATTGCAAACGTTTGAAATGCCGGTTAACTAGTCTGACGAGCGATTTGGAGGAGAAATCGTGGAGGAATGCCGTCTTGTACTAGCGACGGAGCGCCGGCTGGCGTTCGAGCCATTTTCCCTTCCGGCCTTGGAGGCCGGAGATGTACTGATCCGCACGCTGTATTCCGGAGTGAGCGCCGGAACCGAGTTGTCGCAATATCGCGGCACCAGCCCTTTCATGAAGCGCCAATGGGACGTCGAGAACCGCATATTTCGGGACGGCACGCCCAGCTGGACTTATCCCGTCCGAAATCTTGGATATGAGGAAGTCGGCGTGGTGGAACTGGTCGGGGACTCGGTGACACGCGTCAAGCCTGGCGACCATATCTTTGGTACCTGGAACCATTGCACCGCTCACGTGATGAGCGAGACGGACGCAGCGATGCGACTGATACCCGCCGGAGCCGATCCCCGCATCGGTCTGTTCTCGCATATCGGTGCGGTGGCGTTGAACGGCGTCCACGACGCTCGCATTCGTCTCGGCGATCTGGTCGTCGTGTTTGGCCTTGGCGTGCCGGGGCAGATCGTAGCCCAGGCTGCGCGCGCCTCAGGCGCAACCGTCATCGGCGTCGATCCCGTGGAAAGCCGACGCGCATTGGCGGCCAAGCTCGGCGCGCATCGGGTGCTCGATCCGAATGATGGTTCGATTGCCGAGATCGTCAAGACCGAGACCGCCGGGCGCGGCGCGGACATTTGCATTGAAGTCTCAGGAGCGACCCTCGCCTTGGCGGAAGCGATGCGAACGGTCGCCTATTCGAGCCGGGTCGTGGCAATGGGGTTCTTCCAGGGAGAAGCGCGTGGGCTGCATCTGGGCGACGAGTTTCATCACAATCGCATCGAGCTCATCAGCAGCCAGATCTCCGGCGTCGCGCCCGAGGCCAGCCACCGATGGTCGAAGTTGCGGCTATGGCAAACGGCCGTCCGGCTGCAGCACGAGGGCGTGCTGGACCTGATCCCGCTGATCACCGACCAGACGCCTTTCGCCGAGGTACCGGCGCTGTTTGATCGGCTCGACAAAGGTGACCCCCACATCCTGCAATCGGTTCTCACATTTGGGTCCGGCCAATGACTGCGCCATTGAAGGTTGCTCTGCTCGGCTGCGGCGGCATAGGCGCGCGACACGCGGATGCGGTAACCAGGCTGCCGGAGAAGATGCATCTTGTCGCCTGCTGCGGGCGCGATGTCGATAGGACGGCTGCCTTTTCGGCTCGCTATGGTACGCAGGCCTTCACAGATTTCCACCGCATGCTCGATGCAGCTCAACCGGACCTGTTGATCGTCGCCCTGCCGCCCTTTGCCCATCAGGGACAGGTGGAAGAGGCCGCTCGCGCCGGCATCAATCTGCTGGTCGAAAAGCCGATCGCGCTGACGATGGAACGAGCCGAGGCGCAGGTCACCGCAGCCCGCGGTGTGGTCGCCGCCTGTGGGTTCATGTATCGCCATGGCGCGGCCACCCGGGCCTGGGATGCGGCAACCGCACGTGGCGACAGCGGACTGCCCGGCCATTTCGCGGCACAATTCCATTGCAATGCCCTGCATGCGCCATGGTGGCGCGAGCGCGGCAAGGCGGGCGGACAGATGGTCGAACAGCTCATTCATCTGATCGACCTCGCCCGCCACACGCTCGGCATGCCGCAGACGGTCTATGCGCGCGCAGCCAACCTCTATCACCGCGACGTCGAGCGTTACGACACGGAGGATGTCAGCGCCATCATCCTTGGATATGAGGATGGCCGCATCGGAGTGCTGCACGCCAGCAATGCCGCCGTTCCGGGCAAGTGGGCGAAGCAATGGCAGATAGTCGCCGGGCGCATGACCGCTCAATTCACCGACTGGAACAATGCCGAGTTTTTCGTCACGGACAGGCCGCCCGCCCAGATCAACATTCGCGATGAGCGCGACGTCTTCGTGGCACAACTCGCTGATCTGGCGGAGGCTGTTTACGAACGCCGCGCACCGCTTGTTCCCCTTGCCGACGGGGCAGCATCGCTGAAGATCGCGCTGGCCGCGCGGCAATCGGCCGAAGAGCGGCGGGAGGTTGCATTATGACACCACGCTTCAGAGCCGATCAGAAAGCCATTGAGACCGGTTCGATCAGGCTGGATGGAATCGCACCGATCATCGACGGCATTGTCCTGCCTAGCGAACCTCAGATCGTAGAGACGGATGGCACATGGTTGCTCAGGTGGTTGCTGGAAGACGGCGCGCGGTTTGAACTTCAGCTTTCGGCCGGCGGCACTGCCGGCTTGGTGGGTCGATTTCGCCTCACCGGCTTCTCCGGCGAACGACGCCTGCGATCGCTCGGTCTTGTCTTTGCCTGTGCCCGCAATGTGCAGCGTTATCTTCGCAATGGATATATGAGCTGGGACGGCAGCTATTTCGTCGAACCCGCCAATGCACACGAGGCCGCAAAGGCGGATCCGGCGATCCTGTCGGGATATGCGGCCACCGCGCTTGTTTCGACGCAAGGCGACGTCGCGGTAATAGGTTTTGAAAGGAACGACCGGTTTCAGAGCCGGCTGGCTTTCCACTTTGCCGACGGCCCCTTGTCGTTCACGCTCGAGACGTTGATCGACGAGGTACCGCGCCAAGAGATGGTCGAAGGCGAACCCTTCGTCATCCTCGCGGCGTCTACTTATGAGGACGGCATGCGGGCCTGGGCACGGGCTGTCGCAGCCGCGGCACCGGTCCCGCCCCGCTTGCCCGAACGCCGGCTCACCGGCTGGTGTTCGTGGTACAATCTCTATGCGTCGATCAGCCCGTCCGCGCTGACAGAGCATCTTGAGGCGGCAAAACGCTTCCGTGATTCAAGCGGCGCGCCGTTCGAGATATTTCTGATCGATGACGGTTTCACGCCTGAGATGGGCGATTGGCTGGAAAGCAGGCCCCAGTTTGCCGACGGCATCGCCCCCATTCTCGAGCAGATCTCTGCCGCAGGCTTTATCCCCGGCCTATGGATCGCTCCCTTCATGGTGGGCAACCGGTCGAACCTTTATGCGATGCATCCGGACTGGGTTGTGAGAGACCGGCAGACCGGCAAACCGCTTGCGCCCATGACTTTCTACGGGGAGTTTCGCTGGCACAAACGCAGCGAAGAATACTACGTGCTCGACGTCACCCATCCCGCCGCGGAGGCCTATATCCGGAATGTGTTCCGGACGTGGAGACATGACTGGGGCTGTCGCTATTTCAAGGCCGACTTCCTGCATCTCGGCTCGACTTACGGCCCTGATGTCGCGCGGTGGCACCGCGATGATATGAGCCGCATCGAGATCTGGATGGTGATGGCTCGCCTGATGCGTGAGGAGATCGGCGATGCTTCGCTGCTTCTGTGCGGATCGCCTCTCTGGGCTCCGGTGGGTCTGGCCGACGCAGTGCGCATCGGGCGCGACATCGGCGTCACGTGGAAAGGTCACTATTCGGCAGAATCCCTGCTGCGCGATCAGACGGCACGCAACTTCGGCAACGACATCTTGTGGCAGACGGATCCGGACTGCATCCTGCTGCGCGACAGGTTCCATGATTTGACGGATGTCCAGGTGCGTTCGCTGGCCCTATTCGCTGGCTTGGCGGGCGGTGTGCTGATGACGAGCGATCAGCTCGACGAGGTGCCTGACCACCGCCGCGAGTTGCTGACACGGCTCCTCGCCGACGGCAAACCTTTCATCTGCGATTTCCCGCTCGCCGGGACCTTGCCGCTCACGCATTGGCTGGATGCCGGGCCGAACGGCAAGCCGATGACGACGACGACGGCTGATCCGGTGATCGTGCAGCGGTTGCGGCGCGGGGAAGAGACAATCCTCAACGTCTTCAATACCGGTGAGCACGCCCTTGATCGCCTGGTTCCATGGACCCTGGCGGAGCATCGCGGCCCCTGCGCCGTCACCGAGGACGACCAAACCGTCGAGGTCCATGAAGCCGGTGTTCTGCTGAGGCTCGGACCGTTCCAATCCCGCGTTCTGTCGTTTCGAGACGGCGCATGTTGAGGTCAGCGAAGCGTGTTGCGGTTGCGAACTGGGCGCACCTCCGGTGCGGGCGGCATGAGTGCGCGAATGTCCACGAAAGGATAGACCTGCCTGAAGCCGTAGGCCTCCGCATAAGAGCCCGTGGGCGCGTTACATTGAGTGGCGCGAAATGTGTTCTGGGTGCTGATCGCAGCGACAAAGCGCTCGGGGTCCTGCGAGACGTGGCACCGGATTGCCTGGATCTTGAGCGGGAAATGCTTGGTGATGTCCACATACAACGAGGGTTCGGCTCCGACGCCCTGCAGGGTATCGGCGTAGATGACCGGCGCCGTAAAAGACGCGGCGATTGCGACCGCCTGGGAGAGCGCGCGGTGGTCGCCGTGATAGTCGTTTGCCGCGTGGGTGACGACGATATCGGGCAGGACGTCGTCAATGAGAGCCTTCAGCGCAGCGTTAAGCCCGGCGTCGGCGACCAGCGCACCATCGGGAAAATTGAGGAACCGCAAATCCGCGCCAAGCAGATAGGCCGCGCTCTGCGCTTCCTTGCGCCGCGTGTCGGCCAGTTCAGCAGGATCGCGGCTCCCGCCCCTGGCGCCGTCGGTCGCGATGGCGAAGACCAATTCGGCGCCTATCGCCTTCCAGGCGGCAAGCGTACCGAACATGAAGATCTCGATATCATCAGGATGTGCGCCCAGCGCCAATACTTTCATTACCGGTCCTCTTTGCTGCCGCGCGGATCATGAAGAACGGCGTCCTGATTGCCCTCTTGTCCTATGCGACATTTTCATGGGGAGACGCCTGTATCAAGGCGTCTCGTGGCGGAATGTCCGTGTTCCAGATCGGCTTTCTGGTGGCGGTGGCCGCTGCATTCTTTCTGTTTTTCACGCGCGGCCGGGAGGAGAACTGGCGCGACTTCTGGCGTGCTAAGCGTCCGTGGCTGGTGCAGGCGCGCGCGGTGACTGGGTCAGGTGCCGGGATTCTTGGCGTCTATGCTTTCACCACCATTCCAATGGCGGAGGCCTATTCGCTCATCTTCCTGTCTCCCTTTTTCGTCACGCTTCTTTCAACGCTGGTTCTGAAGGAGCAGATCGGCCCCTGGCGCTGGGGCGCAGTGCTTGCGGGCTTCTGCGGCGTCCTCCTCGTTGTCCGCCCCGGGTTTCGCGAGCTGTCGCTCGGGCACTTCGCGGCCCTCGCCATCGCCTTTCTCACTGCCACGACCGTGATCCTCCTGCGCTCGCTGTCGCGCACCGAAAAGCGCACGACGATCCTCGGAGTCATGATGACCTACGCGCTTGTCATCAACGCTGCGGGCATGGTGCTGACCGGAGTCCAAATGCCTTCCCTCAGAGAAATCGCCCTTGTCGTGGCGGCCGGCGCGTTCTCCGCCTGCGGCCAGGTGCTGCTTCTTCAGGCCATGAAACTCGCTCCCGCCAATCACGTGGCACCGACCCAGTACTCGCAGATAGCCTGGGCAGCAGCGATCGGCGCGGTCTTGTTCCACGAATATCCCGATGGGCTGGCCCTGGTCGGCCTTGTCATCGTTGCATTCGCCGGGCTGGTCACGCTCATCCGCGAGCAGATGAGGCTTGGTAAAATTCGTTGGAACCCGCGGGATCCAAACAGGCTATAATGCGCGATTACCTCCTGCTCCTCGAGGTGAATCGACCTTCTCTGGCATGAAGATTCGATGACATCGAGGCCCTCTTCGCAGGGAACTTCGCGCCTCTCCATCATGCCGCCTGGACGAACTCCAGCACCATTGCCGCAGTCCAGGTGAAGCGTCCACCGCCGAGCGGCTCGCCATCCAGAGGATCGTAATACTCGGCAAAACCGCTTCCGGCGATCAGCTCGAGGCTCGACTGCGTGATGCGCTCGGCCATCGCGGTCTGTCCGGCGGCGAAAAGACCGTCGGCGATCATATAGTTCACGACAAGCCAGCATGGTCCACGCCAATACCGCTTGGCATCAAAGCGGGGATCGGCAGGATCATGCGAAGGCACGAGGAAATGCGCCCTTTCCGCCAGCTTGCCAATGGTATTGGAAATCACTTCCGCGCGCGCCTTCGGCACGGCGCTGAAGGCTGCCAGCAAACCGCCGATCGAGGCGCTGTCGATCAGCCTGCCGATGACACGGTCGAGGCAAAGATACTGGCCGTGCTCTTCGCTCCACAGTTTCTCCATCGCCGCCTGCCCCTTTTCGGCGCGATCACGGTTCGCCTGCGCCAGCGCGGGCTCGCCCAGATCCGCGGCAAGCACCGCCAGATCGGCACAGGAGCGGATCAGGATCGCGTTGAAGCCAGGATCGACCACCTGAAACGGCGATGCGTCATGGAGTTTCGAATTGTCCCACTCAAGGCTGCGGAAATGCTGCACCAGCCACAGGTAGCGGTCATACTGTTCCTTGGTCGGCCGATGTTTCGGATTGGCGTGTTGGGTATCGCGGCGTACATAGGGCTCCACGCCATGGGTCGGCACGCGCTCGAAGGCTGCGTCCCAGTCGATGGAATTGTCGCGCCCGGATTCCCAGGGATGGATGATGGCGACGAGGCCTTCCTTCTGCGGGTCGCGGTTTTCATAGAACCATCGGTGCCAGGCATCGATCTTGGGCAGCAGTGCCCGCGCCCTTCGCGCCGCCGCCTGCTTGTCGGTCGCATTGTCGTAAAGGCGGCGCACGGCAAAACCGGCGACCGCCGGTTGGGTGATGCCGGAAGTCGGCGTCGGGCGGCCGGAGCGCCACACGTCGGGGCCGGGAAAATAACCATCGTCATGCACGTGGAAGACGATGTGCGGCACCATGCCGTCCGGCCACTGATGTTGAAAAAGTGTCTCAATCTCGATCCAGGCGCGGGCTTCGTCAAAATGACGCTGTCCGAGTGCCGTGAGGCAGGAATCCCAGTTCCACTGGAAAGGATAGAGCCCCTTGGTGGGCACCGTGTATCCGCCGCGATCGTTTTCCTTCAGTACCTCCACGGCGCGGTCGATGAAATCCTGTTTCTTGAGCGTGGTCATGGTGACTTCTCCTAAGATCACTGTATGGCGGAGGTTGACTGGGGATCGAACCAGCGGATGCGGTCTGCCCGCGGCACCAGCGACAGCCTGTCGCCGGTCTTGGCCTCGGCATTGGAATCGAGCACGACCCGGAAGATCTTGCCGTCCACATCCGTGGTGATCAGCGTGTGCGCGCCGAGCGGCTCGACCACGCGGACCGTGGCGGGGATGCCCCCCGGGCCAACATCCATGTCTTCCGGCCGAATGGCGAATTCGATATCCCCCGAGGCCTTTGGACCTTTCAGCGTGCTGCCAGCGACGATGAACTGCTCCTCCCCCGACTTCTTTGCCGGTAGGAAGTTCATTGGCGGGTTGCCGATGAAGGAACCGACGAAACGCGCCGCGGGATTTCGGTAGACTTCAACCGGCGACGCGGCCTGCACGATGCGGCCCTGATGCATGACCGCGATCCGGTCTGCGAGGCTCATCGCCTCCACTTGATCGTGCGTGACATAGATTGCCGTCGTCCGAGAGTGTGCCAGTACGCCCTTGAGTTCGGCGCGCATTTCCAGGCGCAGCAGTGCGTCGAGGTTGGAGAGCGGCTCGTCCATCAGGATCACGTCCGGTTCCATCGCCAGCGCGCGCGCAACGGCCACGCGCTGGCGCTGCCCGCCGGACAACTGGCCGGAATAGCGCTGCAAAAGCTGTTCGATATGCATCAGTTCCGCCGTGCGCTTGACGCGCTGATCGACTTCCGGCTGCGGTTTTTTCTGCATGCGTAAGCCGAAGGCGATGTTCTCATAGACGGTCAGATGCGGGAATACCGCGTAGTTCTGGAAGACCATCGCAATGCCCCGTTCGCGCGGCGGCAGATGATCGACGCGACGCCCGCCGATCCAAACCTCGCCGTCGCTCGGAGTTTCGAGGCCGGCAATGATACGCAGCAGCGTCGTCTTACCGCAGCCGGAAGCACCGAGCAGCACCATGAATTCCTGGTCGGCGATAGTGAGGTCGATCTGGTGCAGCGCAGTGAAGGCTCCGAACCGTTTGGCGACGCCTTTGATCTGGATTTCAGCCATTGTCTTCCTCCTAGCGGTTGGCAATGCCCCACATGGCGAACAGATATTTGCGCACGGCAAAGATGAAGATCAGCGCCGGCACGACGAGCGCCGCGCCGCCCGCGAACTTGAGATAGAGCGGCGAGACGTTGATGGATTGCAGCAGGAAAGCTGTGAGTGTTCGATTTTCAATGGTAAGTACCGCTGCTGCAAACACCTCGTTCCACGAGATGGTGAATGCGAAGACGGCCGAGGCCGCAATTCCCGGCAGCGCCAGAGGCAGGACAACCTTCCGGAAAGCCTGCCAGCGATTGCAGCCAAGCGTCCAGGCGGCCTCCTCGAGTTCCACCGGGATACCCGAAAACAGCGAAAAGGTAATCAGGACCGCAAAGGGTAGCGACAGCGTCGTGTGCACGATCGCAAGCCCGAAGGCGGTATCGTCGAGCCCCGTGCGAATGAAAAGCACCGCCAATGGCAGGGCCAGCAAGGGTAACGGGAAGGCGCGCGTCATGAGCACAAGGAAGCGGAACGCCTGCTTGCCCGGAAAGTCGAAACGCGAAAGTGCATATCCCGCTGGCGCGCCAATTCCGATGGAAAGCACCATGGTCAGAAGAGCCACCACGACCGAGTTCCAAAGGGCCTTGCCGACACCCTGGAAATTCAGGAAGAAGGATAGCGATCCGAAATCGAAAGACGGAGTTATTCGTTTCGGAAAACCGGTCACCTGGGCGGGCGAGGAAAGCGCGTTGACCAGCAGGAGATAGATCGGCAGCAGCACCCAGACACACAGCAACACTATGCAGGCGATCAGGAGCCAGTTTCCGGCCTTACGTGCGTCGGTCACGGCGGCCGGTGCGATCGGCATGTCGTTTGTCACGGCTGTCATAGACGGGCCTCCCTGGGAACGCGCAGCAGGTAGAGCAGCAGCAGGGTGAATGCGATGGAGATTGCCAGGATCAGCATGGCGAAAGCTGCAGCGACACCGCGATCCTGCAAGGTGAACTGCCAGTGATAGGTCTCTCCCATCAGGACCGGAAACTGCGTGCCCGACAGCGCAGCGACGACGGCAAATACCTCGAAGGCAAGTATCACACGCAGGATGAGCGCGGTTTGCAGACTTGGCCTGAGCAGCGGCAACGTGATCTTCGTGAAGCGCTTCCACGGCGGCGCGCCAAATACTTCTGCGGCCTCGTAATATTCCTTTGGAATGAGGCCCATCCCCGCGACGAGGATGACCATCATGATCGCCGTGGCACGCCAGACCTCCCCCAGCACGACAGCGGTAAAGATCACCCACTTGTTCTGGTAGCCGAGGAACATGATCGGCTTGTCGATGAGACCCAGGCTGACGAGCCAGCTGTTCAGAAAGCCGGACTGCTCGAAGATGGTAAGCCAGATCAGGCCGGCCGCGAGATCGGACAGGCCAAGCGGAATGGCGAAGATGTAGAGAATGGCGCTGCGGCCCATCGAGAGTTTGGAGACGATGGTGGCCATCGACAGGGCCATGGCGAGTTGGATCGGCACGACAACGGCCGCAAGCAACATGGTGTTGCGGAGGGTTTCCGAAAACTTCCAGTTGCTCGTCATGGTCCGGAAATTGTCGAGCGTCACCGCTCCGCCCTTGGTGAAGGCGTCGATAGCGACGAGCACGAACGGATAGAGAAAAAACACGACCAGAAAGATCGTGGCCGGTGCCAGTAGCAAATAGGGTAAGGCTTTCGTAGAGCGCACGACGCCGCCTCCATCAGGTCCGCATGGATCGACCGAGGCGCCCGGGCTTCAAGCGCCCGGACGCCATCAAACGGTCTCCCTATTCTACCGGGCAAGGGCCCTGCGACATCGGATCCGGCTGCCAGCATGGCACCTTGGCCTGGCTGATCAAGGCCTTCAGCGCTTGGGCCTGTTCGTCGAGCACCGGACGAATATCCTGGCCGCCGAGGATGATCCGTTCAAAGGTGTCGTTGTAGATCTGGTTGAACTTGCCGCCGAGATTGCCGAGGCCGGTCGGCAGCAGCGCGGGCACCGCGTCCTTCGCACCGGTCTGGGCGGCAATTGCCGGACCGGAAACCTTGACCGAATTCGGCATGTCGTCGGGCAGCTTCACGTCGACAACGGGGAAGAAGTTGGTGGCGCGCAAGGTGGCGATCTGCGTTTCCGGTTTCATCATATACGCGACGAGCTCCTTGGCCTTCGCCATATCGGGCGCAGTCTTGGGAATGCCGATGCCGGCGATGACCGGCATGAAACCGCGACCGGCAGGACCCGCCGGAACCGGGAAGGCGACGAAGTCGGCAGGCCTCTGATTGAAGGCATCCGCAAGACGCGCAACGTGATCGAACGCGACCCAGACTTCCTCCGAAAGCAGCGGCTGCTGCATGAAGGCATAGGTGGTCGACGCCGGATTGGTGTACTGCCAGAGCTCCTTGAACTTGGCCCAACCGCTTTCGGCTGCAGGCGAACGGAATTTCGTCACCATCGACTTGGTATAAGACGGCAGCAGGAAGCCTTGGAAAAAGCGGTGCTTCAAGCCTTCCGGGCCGGCGGGAAATCCGAATTTAGGCGAGCCGGTCTTTTCGGCCATGTTCTTCGCCCACTCGACCAGCTGGTTGTAGGTCAGCGCCTTGATGTCGGCCCCTTGCGGGAGGAATTCCAGCGCTTTCTTGTTCGCGGCCATGATATAGGTAGCCTGCATCCACGGAAGATACTTTTGCTCCTGGCTGCCAAGCTTGGCGAGTTCTCTGTATTGGTCATTGACATGCACGTCGCCGAGTTTGACGCCCGAGAGGTCAACCAGATCGCCCGACATCGACGAAAACGAACCGTGCAACGCGCCAAGTACTGCGATCGTGCCCTTGCCGGCCTGGATCTCGGCCTGCAGGCGCGTCAGCCAGGGACCATCGTCGGACGGCTGGTAGTCGACACCGCCGGGAAAACCCTTCACCACGATATCGCGCATCTTCTGGGCTTCCTCGACCGGCTTGGCCTGGGTCGACCAGAAGAGTGCCTGGGCAGAAGCGCCGCCGGATAGCAGCGCTGCAGCGAGCGCTGCGCCGGTCATAAGTTTAAGCAGCTTCTTCATCGTTCTCCTCCCTGATGAACGTTTGAAATTGCAAACTGGTTATCGATGCTTTCTAGGTGCCGGGCCGTGACTCGCCCGTGCCGTCAGCACCGGTTGCACCAGCTTGGTGCGCGGTGGCTGGACGGGATTTTCAATGACGTCCACGAGCATTGCCGCCGCCTCGCGAGCGCATTCTCGGATCAAAGCGTCGAAGGTCGTCAGGCCCGGCGGCGCATAAGCAGCCGCGGTGATATTGTCGAAGCCGATAACGGAGAGGTCGCGAGGGATCGAAAGACCGATACGGGAAGCCTCTTCCATGACCGTGAGAGCCAGCTCATCAAAAAGCCCGATGATGGCGGTCGGACGGTCCGGCCCCTCGATAAGACGATGGGCGGCCTGCACGCAGGCGCCTCGGTCGAAGCGCGGCGTCGTCACCACATCAAGCCTGACCGAGGGATCGCCGCTACGCGCGATCGCACCCGCCAGGCCGTCCTGCCGCAAGTGCCGGAAGGTCATCGGTTCGGAAATGGTAAGAAGGCCGAAATGCCGGTGACCCAGCCCATACAGCATGTCGAAGGCTTCGGCGAAAGCTCGCGCGCCGTCGGTATCGACCCAGCTATACGCGCGCTCGGAATCAAGTAGGCGCCCGTGTGTGACAAAACGCGAGCCGCGACTGATCAGGTAATCGACGCGCTGGTCATTCTCGGCGATGCGGGTGATGACCACGCCGTCGGCACGACCGGAATCCACAAGATGGCGCAGAACATCAAGCTCGGACTTGCCTTCAGCCACCGTCGCCAGAATGAGATCGCTGCCGCGTTCGGCCAGGCCCTCGCCCAGCCCCGTAACGAACTCTCCGAGGAAGGAGTCAACCAGTCTCGGACCTCGAACGGCAAGCGTCATTCCGACGAAGCCGGAACGGCCCGACACCAGCATGCGCCCTGCCATGCTCGGGACGTAGCCGAACTCCCGCGCCGCCTGCGCCACGCGATCACGCGTTGCCTGCGCAATCCTTTCATGGCCGGCGAGCGCGCGGGAAACGGTCGCGATCGACAGATCAAGATGGGATGCGAGCTCTTTGAGCGTTTTCGGGCGCAAATGCTCCTCCCAAAGCACCACCGACCAACTGTGCAAACGTTTTAAATCTAACTTGCCTGCGTGTCAATGATAGCCGGCGACGTTCGCCCCTCCAGCGCCGCAGACATCCTCTTCGGCCGGGTTGCCAGGCAAATGGTTCCACCTGAACCTTCCTGCGGAAAGCCTCTGCTCAAATCACCCTGAATCTTATCCGCAGCATACATCAGCAATGACCCGCGCACGCGACCCAGTTCCGCGATCCCCAACGTGTGGATACGCGACATCTCGCTCTGCCGGGTTGGCGTGTCGATAGCCTCCTGAGTACGCGGCCGTGGAAGCCTTCTCCTGTCGTCGGCAAGAACTAAACCGACGGAGGCAGGCGTGCGCACGGTGGCCACAAGCGATCGTGATCATCGTCCCCGGGGCGTGTGTCCCATCGTGCGCTTGTAGGCATGGCCAAAGGCGCTTTGCGATGTATAGCCAACAGCCTCTGCGACCTCCGAAACGCTTCGTCCGCGAGCCAGTTCACGTTGGGCCAAGATCATGCGCCAACGCGTCAAGTGGTCCAACGGAGGGCGGCCGACACGCTGAGTGAAGCGAAGCGTCAGTGCTGAGCGCGACATACCGACTTCACCCGCCAGTGCTTCGATCGTCCAGCGACGAGCCACATCTCTATGCATGAGCGTGATGACTTTGCCGAGACGCTGATCTGCAAGCGCCGTGATCCAGCCAACATCGCCAGCAGGATGGTCTGCAACATACGCCCTGACCGCCTGCACAACGAGAATATCCGCGAGCCTTTCGGCGACCAGGCCTCCGCCGATCCTACCGGCATCTGCTTCGTCCTTCAGTGAAACCAACGTCCGGGCGATAGCTTCGGTGCGTGACGAATGAGGATCGAGCCGCAGGAACCGCGGGAGTGCGTCCAGCACAAAAGAAGCCCGACCATTGCGAACTCGCTGCCGCCGCCGATCATAATCGTGTCGCAATGATCTCCCAGCCGAAACGGTATTGTGGTGAAGAGACGCATAAAGCGTCATGCCATCGGACGGATTGAGACCAGGGTCACTTGCCACGGTGTAGCATGTATCGCTCAGCAGGATCACATCTCCCTCCTTCAACACTTCGGGAGGACGATCAGGAAGGACAAGCCAGCACTGGCCCTTCATGACGGCGACGAATTTCAAGCGCTCCCTTCCGTCAAAGCTGAGTGCCCACTCGCCGCCTGCTTCCAAGCTGGTTCCACGAACGCTACGCGTTCCAAGCACCGCTAGTACTTCAGTGAAGGGGTCTTTCATGAGGTTTGGCCGATCACGACAAAGATCGGGACATAGAAGGCAGATGATCCGGGTTTGCCACCATATCGTGATGCATCTCAGATTAGACAGGAGCATCCATGACTATTCACGATAAGGTCGTTGCCATCACTGGTGCTGGACGCGGAATAGGGCGCGCCACCGCGCTTCATCTAGCGTCGCGAGGCGCATATGTGGTGCTCGGCGCAAGAAGCGAGCCCGAGCTTTCGGCGGCAGCGGACGAGATAGAAAGATCGGGCGGAAAAGCAGCGTTTCGCGTGACCGATGTGACGAAGCGGTCCGACCTAGAATCGCTGATGTCGCGCGCCTGCGATAGGTTCGGGCGGTTAGACGTAATCGTCAACAACGCCGGCATCGGTCCGATTTCTCGTTTCGATGCGCTACATGTCGAGGACTGGGACGCGATGATCGACGTCAACCTGCGCGGCACCCTGTATGGCATTGCGGCGGCACTTCCGGTGTTCACTCGGCAGGGGCAAGGCCATGTGGTCAACGTTCTGTCGACCGCCGGCCTGAAGATCGTTCCGACGATGGGGTCTATGCTGCGACCAAAAACGCGCTTCGCACCGCCACCGAAGCGTTGCGCCAAGAAGCAGACCCGAACTTACGGGTGACTGAAGTGTCTCCCGGTTTCATCGACACGACCTTCACCGATCCATCGATTACCGATCAGGACGTCAGAGCCGCAATCAATAAGCAAAAGGAGCAATTGGCAATTTCGCCAAGCGCGATCGCGCGTGCCATTGCGTTCGCCATTGAGCAGCCTTTGGATGTCGAGGTGGGAAACATCGTTGTACGTCCAACCGCGCAGAATTGAGTGTCTCTTCGCCTCGCAAAAGGTTGCGGACCAGCAGCGTGGCGCTGGAGTGATCATCGGCGCCATGCTCTTTTCAGCGCGATCTGGAGAAGGAATGAAACCTTCGGTTCGGCGGCTTCATACTCCCTTCACGCAGAATCCGATACAGCGCAATTGCTTCGCCATCCTTCTGTTCATAGAAGGACATTCTTCAAGTCTTGAACAGATTCGAACCGCTGGCCACCTGTAAATATCCAACGAAAACGGTGGCAATGACTTGCCTGGCCCACTAACCTCCGACCGCAAGTCGTTCTTTGAGCTGTCGATGCAGCGACAACCGGTATAAACGATGGCCACTATGCCTTTAGATCGACATGAACCGGTAATGGATCAAAGACCCTCGGCAAGTAGGCATGACTACCCATGTGACAATCATTGTCATCGGTTACGACCATCTTAGACAATGATAGACCACACAAGCGCCATCTGACCCAGTGCCAACGTCCTAGTATAGGCACTGATTGCGTGAGCCAAAATACGGAACTGCCCCGACCTCAAAGGTCGGGGCAACGAGTCCATCCCAGGCGCTTATTGCACCTCCGTGTCTTCGACCGTGATGCCGGACTGGAATGTCAGGAAGCCCGGGATATTGGTGAAGCCCTTGACCTTCTGACTAAGACCAAAGCTCTGGTCACGCCACATCAGATAGACGAACGGCGACTGTTCAAGAGCACGATCAACGAACTGGCCGTAAATCCTCTCACGCTCACCGGCATCGAGCGTGACGCGTCCCTTGTCCAGGAGGTCGTTGATCACCGTATCGTTGAAGTAGGCGGAGTTGTTCAGTCGTACCAGCTGCTGACCGCCGTAGAAGAAGTTGCTGAGCCAGTCGGGGTCGGCGATGTCGCCGGCCGTGCCGGCGACCAGGAAATCGTAGTCGCCTGCATTGTTCTTGGCGATGCGGCCCGACCAGTCGGGAAGATCGAGCTTCGCCTTGATGCCGATCTTGGCAAGCTCGGCCTGGACGGCGATCGCGGTATTATTGTGGAAGCCGTATTGCGAGGTGGAGAGCAGCCGGGCTTCAAAACCGTCCGGATAACCTGCCTTGGCGAGCAGTTCCTTGGCTTTCGCGGTGTCGTACTTGAAGAAGTTCGCCTTATCCTTCGAGTAACCCATGTAGCCTTCCGGGATCGCGATGCCGAATAGCGGGGTTCCGCGGCCGTTGAAGGCAGTGTTGATCACGGTCGCACGGTCGATCGCGTAGGAAATCGCCTGCCGCACTTCCGGCTTCGAGAAAGGTTCGAACTTGGTGTTGAACTGCAGCATCATGAACGGGCCGGTAGTGCTCGCCAGCTTCAGGTCCGAGCTTCCCTCGATCGAGGCGGCATCCTTCCACGGGACGTAGTCGATAATATCGACATCGCCGGACTTCAACGCGTTCACGCGGGTGTTTTCGTCCCCGTAGAAGACGTAGTGCACGTCATCGAGATGCGGCTTGCCCTTCTTGTAATAACCGTCGAACTTTTCGACGGTCAGCTCGCGGCCACGCTCCCAGTTGACGAATCTGAAGGGACCGGCTCCAACCGGCGCCGCGTTCGGATCGGTACCGTGAGCCTTGATCCAGGCCGCCGGGATGATCGCCGATTCCGGGAGTGCCAGGTAATGCACCAACGGCACGAACGGCTTGGAAAGCACCAGCTTCACGGTCTTGGGGTCCGGGGTCTCAATCGACTGGATGACGCCGAGCTCGTTCCGATAAGTCGCCTTGCTGTCTTTGGCGGTCATGCGCTCGATAGACGCCTTGACGTCCGCTGAGGTTACAGGGGACCCATCATGGAACTTTGCGTCGCGCAGCTTGAACGTATAGTTGAGTGCATCGGGGGCGACATTGTAGCTCTCGGCGAGTTCGAGCGAGAGCTTGCCGTCGGCGCCGTAGTTGAAGAGGCCGCGATGGATCGCAAGTCGGATGGTGCGCGCCGGTGTGCCGGCGTTGATGGTGCTTTCCAGCGTCGACGGCTCACCGGAAATGCCGAAATAGAGTGTGCCGCCATCCGCAAGCGCCTGCTGAGCGAAGACACTCGATGCCAGGGCCAAGACGAGCCCAAAGATCTTCCTTTTCATGCTGTACCCCTTGTTTGTTTGTGTTTGTTGATGCGAAATCTCCATGTCCGTTACTCCTCCCTGAGACGTGGATCGAGAATGTCGCGCAGCCGGTCGCCCACCACGTTGATGGCAAGCACCGTCAAGGCGAGAAGAAGGGACGGCCAGATCACGTACATCGGGTTCTGGCCGAGATAGCCGCGCGCGGTTCCGATCATCTGGCCCCAGGAGGGCTCCGGCGGCACGATTCCGAGGCCGAGGAAGCTCAAGCCGGATTCCAGGAGGATGGCCGCGGCGACCGTCAATGTCGCCTGTACCACCAGCGGCGACAGGATGTTCGGCAGGATGGCGGTGAAAACGACACGCCGGGCTGACGCGCCCATCGCATGTTCGGCCTCCATGAACTCCATTCGGGAGACCTGCAGCGTGGCGGCGTGCGCGACGCGGGCGAAATGCGGGATGTAGAGAACACCGATGACGACGGCGAGGCTGAAGATTCCGCTTTCCCAGAACCCCACCGCCAGGAGTGCGAGAAGGATGGGCGGGAAGCTTAGCATGATATCCACGCTGCGCATGATGAGGAATGCGAGCAGCGGCCGGCCATAGGCACCCGCGATGCCGATCATGGTTCCGAAAACCCCGGCGATCGCAGTCGCGCCGATCGCCACCAGCAGGGTCGGCTGGACTCCGATCAGCAGACGGCTGAGCAGATCGCGACCGAATTCGTCGGTACCAAGCCAATGGGCGGCGGAACTGCCCTGATTGACCGTCTGCGGATTGAGCAGGAACGGGTCCTGCGGGGCGAGCCAGTTGCCGAAGACGCCGATGAAAAGGACTGCGGCAAGCAACACGATGCTGGCAAGGAAGGATGGTTGGTTGCGTGTCGCGCGGAGAATTGCTTCAGGGATCACGAGCGTTTCCTCCGGATGCGCGGGTCTAGCAGGCTGTAGAGCAGCTCCACCACCAGGTTGATCAGGATGAACGCCGCGGCGATGGCCAGCATCGCCCCCTGGACGAGAGGATAGTTGCGTGCCGACACCGCGCCGACGAGCAGCGTGCTGAGGCCCGGCCAATTGAACATGGCCTCGACGAGAACCGTGCCGCCCATGAGGTTGCCGAGTTGCAGGCCAATGATCGTGACGATCGGGATTGCGGCATTGCGCAGCACGTGCTGCCAGATGATCCTCCGTTCGGGCATGCCCTTGGCACGCAGCGCGCGAACGAAATCGCGGCCGAGGATTTCGAGCACGGAGGAGCGCGTCATCCGAGCGATGGAGGCCGCCAACCCCAGGCCGAGAGCGAGCGCCGGCAGGGCCAGCTTGCGGAAATGCTCGAACACATTGCGCGAGATATCCGTATAGCCGCTTGCCGGAAGCCAGCCGAGTTTCAGGCTGAAAAACAGCACCAGCAGCGTGCCCATGATATAAACCGGCACCGATATGCCGATTGTCGCGATCGAGGTCAGCACGGTATCGCGCGTGCTGCCCCGCTTCAGTGCGGCGGCGATGCCGAGTGGAACGCCGATGAGTGCGGCGATGATGATCGCCGCGAATGCGAGCTCGAGCGTACGCGGCAGGTTCTGCATGACATAGTTGGCGACCGGATAACCGTTGGTCAGCGACTTGCCAAAATCGAGATGCAGGGCGTTCCAGAGCCAGACGAAATATTGCGACAGGACTGGCTGGTCGAGGCCAAGCTGACTGCGCATCGAGACGATCGCCTCCGGCGACGGATTGCTGTCGGCGCCAAGCAGCAAAAGAACCGGATCGCCCGGCATGATATACATGACGGAGAAGATCAGGGTGGCGACGACGAAAAGCTGGATGATGGCCGTCAGGAGCTTTCGCGCGACAAGGAGCAAAGCCCCTGCGATCGAGGCGTTCATGGGGCCGCCTTTCCGCCGCGCATCGAACCGACGGTCGGCACGGCATCCAGTAACATGCGGGTATAGGGCTCCCTTGGATTGCCGAAGATCTCGGCGACAGGTCCGTATTCGACGATCCTGCCCTTTTGCATGACCGCGACCGTGTCGCTGACATGTTCGACCACCGAAAGATCGTGGGAGATGAAGAGGTAGGTTAGGTCGAACTCCGCCTGCAGATCCTTGAGCAGGTTCAGCACCTGTGCCTGGACCGAGACGTCGAGTGCGGAGACGGCTTCATCGCAGATGACAAGCGACGGGTTGAGGGCAAGCGCCCGGGCGATGGCAATTCTCTGCCGCTGCCCGCCTGAAAATTCATGCGGATATTTCTGGGCCGCGGTGGCTGGCAGGCCAACTGCTTCGAGCAACGACCGGACCCGCCGCTGGCGCTTCGCCGCATCGCCGTCGGCGAAGACCACCATCGGCGCCTCAACGAGCTGGGCGACCGTCTGGCGCGGGTTGAGCGAACCGTAGGGATTCTGGAAGACCATGGCGATCTCTCGCCGGAAAGGCCGCATCTCTTTGTCCGAAAGCGCGGCAATGTCCTTGCCCTTGAACAGGATTTGGCCGGAATCAGGCTTGTAGAGCCGGATGACAGCACGGGAGAGCGTGCTCTTGCCGCAGCCGGATTCACCAACGAGGCCAAGCGTCGTGCGCGGTGCGACCGTCAGACTGACGCGATCGACGGCACGCATCTCGACCGGCACGGCGAGAGGCGAAGGTTTTATCCAGTAGGATTTGCAGAGATCGCGGATTTCGAGAAGCGGGCGATCACCTTCCGACAGGACTGGCGCCGCGGATGCAGGACGGGGGCGCGGTTCCGGCCGGACGCTGCTTACCTTGCCGGATGGATCGCGCTCGATGACCGGCAGCCGTTCGGCATTGCGACCAAGCGAGGGCATGGAATCGATCAACGCTCTGGAATAGTCGCTTCGGGGGGCGGCAAAAAGATCGGCGGTGGTCGCCTCTTCCATCTTGTCGCCGGCATACATGACGACGACGCGGTCAGCGACTTCGTAGATGACGCCGAGGTCGTGGGTGATCAGCAGGATCGCGGCGCCGACCTCCCCGTTCAATTCGCGGAGCAGTTCGAGCACCTGTTTCTGTACCGTGACGTCAAGCGCGGTGGTCGGTTCGTCGGCTATGATGATGCGCGGCCGGCAAGCGACCGCCATGGCGATCATGATCCGCTGGCACTGGCCGCCGGATAGCTCATGCGGATAGGAGCGCATGGCGCGATCGGGATCGGAGATCAGGACCTTTTCCAGCAGTTCGCGAGCCTTCCGACGCGCATTCGCGCGGCCGATGGGCTCATGGAGGAGGATCGCCTCGACGATCTGATCGCCGCAGGTGAAGATCGGATCAAGGGACGCCATCGGATCCTGGAAGATCATGGCGATGTGGCGCCCACGCAGCTTGCGCAGGTCCGCCGGCGGCAGCTTCAGGATATCGACGCCGTCAACCAGAACCTCTCCGCCGGTGACCACCGCGTTCGGCGGCAGGAGCCCCATCACACCGAGCGAGGTGATGGTCTTACCGCTGCCGCTTTCACCGACGAGCCCGAGGATTTCGCCCGGCCGGATGATGAAATCGATATTGCGCACTGCGGACTTCAACCCGACGCTGGCCTTGAAGGCGATCGAGAGGTTTCTGACTTCGAGCATCCAGCCTCCCTCAGATCTGTTCGTTGGCGGCGATGGGAGCCGCATGGCCGAATGCGCCGTCGATCCCGCAGATTTCGGCTGCGAACTGGCTGCCCTTTTCCATGGCGATCGCAATGGCGTCCGCGGAAGGCCGGTTGCCGCGCGTCCAGCCTGCCGCGAGCAGCGACAGGAGCATCGCCGTGATGAACGCATCGCCGGCGCCGAGCGTATCGACGACATTGGCGGGCTTCGGCAGGACCGAAACGAAATCTTCGCCGTTATAGGCGGTAGCGCCTTCCGGTCCAAAGGTCGCCAAGGCCAGGCCGCAGCCGTTGGAAACGGCTTCACGCAGGGCGGCAAGACCGCGTTCGCGACCGACGTCGCTCGCCGAAAGCGCTGCGAAATCGAGATGCGGCGTTACGGGTCCGATCAGATCGTCCACCTGCCAGCGATAGGAAAAGTCGTAGGAGATCAGTGCGCTTGCGTTCCTCAAGGCCGGCAGATGCGGATTGAGATGGCTGTAGCAGCTCGTGTGCACGAGGCGGAAACCGGCAATATAGTCGAGATCGGATCGGCTCGGCGTGAAGGGATTTTCCCGCGCAACGCCGCCCCTGTTGGAAAACACGAACTGGCGGTTTCCATCAACGACGCGCACATCCGCATGGCCGTTCTCACCCTCAACGACCCGGCAGAGCGGCGTCGGAATGGCCAGTTCTTCTAGAGTGGAGCGCACATGGCGACCAGCGGCATCCGTGCCGAACGTGCCCAGGAAAGCCGCATCCGCGCCGAGCATCTTGGCGTAGGCCGAAAAATTGAGTGCATTGCCGCCCGGGTACATCTTCCCCGTATGCAGGTAACGATCGACGACGTTATCACCCAGTCCGAGGACCTTGAGGCCCGAATATGTGCTGTCCGGCGTCACCATTTCCCGACCGCCTTTTCTGTCATGCAGTGCCAAGACGGGTGGGACATCCGCCGATCGCGCAGCCCGACCCGCCCCGAAACTTTCACGCCGGGATTGAAGGCGATGTCGGCGGACGTCTTACCCATCAGTAGTCGACCTTCCACATGTAGCGGCGCACGCTGAGTGGATGCTCGCGCAGAACCGAAAGCGTATGCGCAAACCAGTACCAGGTGACGCCGATCACGAAGGGAGACAGCAGCGGCGAGACATCCTCGTAGCGGCCGGCATCGAAGGTGATGATCTTGTCGGTCACGCGGCGGGTGAACTTCAGCGCCCGCTGGTCGATCTTGCGGTTCTCACCATTGTCCATCAGGAAAACATAGGCCATGTCCGGGTCGGCGACCTCGAACGGGCCGTGGCGGAATTCGCCCGAATGGATGTCGGACGCGTCGAGCCACAGCATCTCGTTGAAGATGCAGATCGAGTATTGGTAGTTCAGCGCCGACAGAATGCCGCTCGAAAGGACGTAGTAGATGTTCTCGTCCTTGTAGCGGCGGGCGAGTTCCATGCCGCGCTCGCGCTCGGCATTCTTGATGTCGTGCAGCTTGGCCGGCATGGCTTCCAGATCGGCGATCAGCTGGGCGCCGACCGGATTGCCGAGGCGCTTCAGGAAATAAGCGACGAAGAGATAGGCGATCATCGTCTTCGGCATGCCCGGCAGTTCCTTGCTGTAGGGCAGCAGGTAATCGCAGATCTTGGCAAGACCGCTGTCGTGGCCAGAGGTCAGCGCCACGGTGACGGCACCGGTCGTCTTCGCCCAGCGGGCCGCGACGACGGTGTCCTCGGTCTCGCCGTTATGGGAGGTGAGGAGCACGACGGCCTTCTCATTGACCGGCTTGGGGCGGCGGGTTTCGAATTCCGTCGAATTGATGCGCTCGATCCGAAGATCGCAATGCTTGTCGAGAATATACTTGACGGGCTCGATATAGGAGTTCGAACCGCCGGCGCCGACGAGGTAGATGGACTCGATCTGCCGCGACGAGAAGATGTCGTCGATCAGCTTTTCGGCAATCGGGTTGCCGTCGCGGAAGGTCGTCTCCAGCACGCCCTTCAGATAGTCCCCTTCCAGATAGTTCGGGTTGGGAGCCGACTTGATCTGTTCGTCGCTCGGCGTCAGGTTTTCGAGAGCCATATTCTTCATTCTCCAAAGGGAATTCAGGAGGCGCGGCCGAAGCCGCCGCCGCCCGGCGTTTGCAGGAACAGGCTGTCCCCGCGGTTCATCAGGATGTTGGTGATCGAGATGTCGTATTCCTTGATTGTCCCGTCGGCATTCGCGAATTTCAGCCGGGCAACTTCGCCCTGGCCGCCGCCGAAGACACCGTCAGCCGGAGTCCGGAGGCCCTCGCAGGAGGCGTTCGCCCGAACGCCGTCGGTCATCGCGACCACTTCGCGGACGATGCCCATGCCGCCAGTCGTATGGCCTTCGCCACCCGAGCCGGTGGCGAGCGCATAACGGCGCACCATCAGCGGATATTCGATTTCAAGCGCTTCGGCCGGCAGGTTCGAGGTGTTGGTGATGTGCACCTGAATGCCGTTCATACCGTCGTGCTCAAGACTTGCGCCCGCGCCGCCACCGACGGTTTCGAGGTAGACGAAATTGCCTTCGCGCGTCTTGTGCGGACCGAAAAAGATCATCGTCGCGTTCATGTCCGCCGAGGAGGCAAAGACCTTCTCCCTCGGCAAGACGTCGGCAAAGGCCTGGAAAATGGCGCGGACGACACGCTGGCAGCTAGTGGAGCGGATACCCACCGCAGCCGGGAATTTCGGACGCACCAGCGTGCCCTCTTCCGCAACGATCGTCACGGGAAGCGCCATGCCCTCGTTCGGCGGCAGCGCCGGATCGAGCAGCGCCTTGATTGTGTAGTAGCAGGTGGCGTCGAGGGCGGTCTTGGGGATGTTGACCGCACCTCGCGCCTGGGGATCGGTGCCGGTGAAATCGAAGGTGATCCCATCACCCTCGACCTTGATCGCGACCTCGATGCGGCAGGGCTCGTAACCGACGCCGTCGCCGTCGATGAAGGCTTCGCCCCTGTAAGTGCCATCGGGAAGATCGCCGATGCGCTTGCGCAGGCGGCTTTCCGAATAGGCGATCAGGTCATCGATCGCCTTTTCGACGGTGGCGATCCCGAACTGATCGGCGAGCGCCACGAGTTTCCGCTGGCCGATCTCATTGGTGGCGATCTGCACCTTCAAGTCGAGGATACGTTCGAGCGGATCGCGGCTGTTGGTGCTGATCAGCTTGACGATCTGCTCGTCCAGAACCCCTTCGCGGGCGATCTTCAGCACCGGGATGCGCAGACCTTCCGCAAAGATGCTCGTCTGGCTGGGATCGCAGGAGCCCGGAACACCGCCGCCCACATCCGAATGGTGGCCGAGATTGGCGGCAAAGAAGCAGAGCCGGCCCTCATAGAAGACGGGCGTCAGGATCGAGATGTCCGGCGTGTGCGAGCCGCCAGCGAGATAGGGATCGTTGCAAATGAACGCGTCGCCCGGCCTGATGTCCTCAAGCCTGTAGTTTTCCAGCACTGCCCCGACGCCGCCCTGCAGCGAACCGAGGTGGACCGGGATATGGGATGCCTGCACGATGAGCCGGCCGCGGCCGTCGAAGAGGCCGACGGAGCAATCCTTGCGTTCCTTGATGTTGGTCGAGAAGGACGAACGCACGAGGCTCAACCCCATTTCGTCGGTGATCGACATGAACCGGTTGGAGTAAACCTCCATCTCGATGGCGTCGAATTCGCGCGGCGGTCTGACGTGCTGCTGCATCACGCACGGTCCTTCACAAAGCTGAGGATGATGTTGCCGTAGGCGTCGACGACACCCGACTGGCTGGGGAGGACATAGCTGGTCGAGGTCAGCTCTTCGATGATTGCGGGACCGGAGAACCTCTCGCCCTGCGGCATCGAGACTCGCTTGTAGACCGGCACGGTCTGCCATCCGGTCTGCGGATCGATATAGACTTCGCGTTCGCCAACGATCGCTTCCTTCATCGTGCCGGCGACGCCCGGTACGGTCTGCAGCGGCCGGCCCGCATGACCGATCGCCTGGACGCGCAGGTTGACGATCTCGACCGGATGGTCGTTCAATGCATAACCGTAGACGACACGATGGGCGTCCGCGAACCGGGCGGCGAAGTCTTCCGCGGTGGAAAGAATGCCCTCGACGCGGATTTCATGGTTCTGGCCGGCATAACGGGCTTCCGCGATGTGCTGGAGCGCGCGCTTCTCATCGGGAATCGTTTCCGCTTCGAGCCATTCCCGTGCATGGACTTCCAGACCTTTAAGGGCGGAGCGGATCTCGAGCCAGCTTTCGCCCTGGACCCGCTTGATCTGCGTAGAAACGAAATCGCGGGTCACGTCGGACAGCAGCACGCCACGGGCGCACATCGTGCCGGGGGATTCCGGAATAATGACGGTATTCAGGCCGGTTTCCACAGCCACCAGCGAGGAGTGAAGCGGGCCGGCGCCGCCGAAAGCCATCAGCGCGAAAGATTTGAGGTCGTGCCCTTTGTCCATGGAGACCGCCCGGATAGCGCGCGCCATGTTGGCGACGGCGATGCGGATGATCCCCCATGCCGTATCTTCGACCGAACGGCCGATCTTCTCCGCCACGGCGCCGACGGCCTTGAGAGCCGCATCCCGATCGACGGGCATGGCTCCATCGAGAAGCGCGACCGGGTTGAGCCGCTGCAGCACGATATTCGCGTCTGAGATCGTCGCGTCCGTGCCGCCCTTGCCATAGGCGGCAGGCCCGGGTACGGCGGCGGCACTCTGGGGGCCGACCTTCAGGCCGCCGGCGTCGTCCAGCCAGGCGATCGAACCGCCGCCGGCGCCGATCACATGCACGTCGACCATTGGGCAGCGAATGGAATAGCCGGCCACGTCGCGGTCGGTGGAATAGGCAGGCTTGCCGTTGGCGATCAGTGCAACGTCGGTCGAGGTGCCGCCGACGTCATAGGTGATAATGTCGGGGAAAGAAGCGGCCTTGCCCACCAGAGACGCTCCGACAACACCGGCCGCAGGACCGGAGAGGCAGGTGCGGACAGGGTAATTGCGCGCCGTCTCGGTGGACATAAGGCCACCGTTGGAATGGATCGTATAGGGCTTTGCCTCGACGCCCGCCTTCCGCGACCGTGTCATGAAGCGATCGAGATAGCCGTCCATACGCGGCATCAGATAGGCGTTCATCACCGTGGTGGAGATGCGCTCGTATTCCCGGAATTCGGGCAGGACGTCGCTCGACAGCGAGATGAAGACGCCCGGCAGATGCCTGCGGATGATCTCCGCAGCGCGCTGCTCATGCGCCGGGTTACGGTAGGAATGCAGGAAGCCGATGGCGACAGCTTCCACGCCCTCCTGCTTGAAGCGCTCCGCGGCTGCTTTGACGCCCGCTTCGTCGAGCGGCACGATGACTTCTCCGGCCGGGCCCAGGCGTTCTGCCACTTCCAGCCGAAGCGGACGAACAACCAGCGGCTCCGGCTTGCGAACGCTCATGTCGAACAGGTCGGGACGGGTCTGACGGCCGATCTCGAGGACGTCGCGAAAACCTGCGGTGGTCAGGAGACCGGTCTTTCCGCCTCGGCGTTCAATGACCATGTTGGTCGCGACCGTCGTACCATGACCGAAATGGACCACGTCGGATGTCCGAAGCCCGCGTTCGGCAAATCCGGCAATGCCGGTCCCGATCGCTTCGGACGGATCGTGAGGCGTCGAGGACACCTTGAAGTGGCGCATGTTTCCGGACTCATCATCGAGGACCGTAAAATCTGTGAAGGTTCCGCCGACATCGATGCCGACCCTGATATTGCCCATGATGCTCTGGTCTTCTGCACTGTGGCTGCGGCTTCACGCCACCGCCTTGCCTGTCATGGGCATGATCTAAAACCGGCTATCGCATCTTGTAAAATTCAATTATTCGAGCTTTCCATTCCAAAATGGAATATTCACGGAGGTGCGGATCATGCGACGGATCAAGCTCAGACATCTCGACACGCTGGCCGCATTCATGAAGACAGGCTCCGTAACAGAGGCGGCGTTGGTGCTCCACACCACCCAGCCGAATGCCAGCAAATCTTTGAAACAGCTGGAAGACTTCGCAGGCGTCAAGCTCTTCGAGCGGAGTGCGGGAAGGCTGCGTCCGACACCGGAGGCTGAACTCCTTTTTTCGCATGCCACGCGCCTGATGGAAGAGTTGACAGTTTTCGAAAACCTTTCGCTCGACCTCACCGCCATGGCACAAGGCTATCTGAATATCGGCATCCTGTCGGCCTTCAGCACAGCCCTCATCCCAATGGCGATCGAGCGTTTCAACAACCTCTATCCCGGCATTCAGGTCCAGGTGGACCTGCTCGATTCCGACAAAATCCACTCCTATGTCAGCCGCGGCAACTACGACTTCGGGCTGGTGCACCATCCCGAACACGAATCCGACCTGATGACGCAGACGCTGAAGACCTCCTCGATGGTCTGTATCATGCCGCCCGACCACGTTCTCGCGCAGCATCGTATCATCCTGGCGAGCGACATTGCCGATCAGCCATTTGTCACGTATCCCCGGTCGGTACCCTTCGGTGCGGCAATCTTCCGGTCGCTCTCGGATGAGGGTGTAAAGCCGTCCAACACCCTGATCTCCAACCAGAGCCAACTTATCCGACGCTTGGTCGAAAGAGGGCGCGGCGTGGCATTAGTCGACCACTTCTCTGTATGGGATGCCAACGAACTGGACCACATAGTGGTTCGCCAGTTCGAGCCCCGGATACCTGTATCTGTCGGGATGATCTTACCGAAACGAAGGCCTCTATCGCTTGCCGCGCAGACATTCGTGAGCACGCTCAAAGATGTTCTCCAACAGAACCCGACTTAATCAGGAGTGATGGTCTGCAGTTGAAGGGATCGAACCAACGGCCCCGTCTGGCAACGGCAGAGCATGACGGGCTTCTTCACCAAGGAACCTGATCTGACCTATTCAGTTCTTGAAGCGCCCATTAGCCAGCTGCGCCAGAGGCTGATCGACGACATCAACATGCGGCGTTTCTCACGCGAAACGCCGCAACCATCTTCGCGACATTAGACGCCTGGCGACCTTGGGCGGTTACCAGACACAGCGACCGCGGACGATCTGCGCGGATTCCAGATCCAGTAGCAGGAGGACGGCGTTCCCGTTCCGACGATGAGCAGCATCGTCTCGGCGCTTCGCTTCTTCTTCACCGAGACCCTCGACTGCCCGGACCTGGCGCGCAGGCTTGTCCGGCTGGCGCATCCTCGGAATCTGCCTGTGGTGCTGAGCCGCGACGAGGTTGCCCGGTTGCTGAATGCCACCACCTGCCTCAAACACCAGGCAGCATTGTCGGTCGCCTATGGCGCGGGCTTCCGTGTCGCTGAGGTTTCCATGCTGAAGGTCGCCGACGTCGACTGCGAGCGGATGCTGTTGCGGGTCGAGCGTGACGAGGGCGGGCGCTTTCGCAATGCCATCCTCTCAGAGGACCTGCTCACCCTGCTGCGCAGTGAGGTGGGTCGGCAGCAGGGTGAGATGCACCGCGACGGCTGGGTATTCCAAAGTCTGCTTTGGAAAGGAGGGCACGTTCGCGTAGCCGTCCAAAAGTTACACTTCAATTGAAATCCCCAAAAAGTCTCAATTACGGTCTCAGAATTTGAAAAAACTCCCCGTGTTTCAGATTAAAATGTAAATCGGCACTGGAACCCGTACAGGCCTAACATCCCGGTTCACTTCGCGACTTCAATGCCAGCATCCGGCGCAGACGAGAATTGCGGCCATCGGCGAGCGTCTGAATGGAGACGTTGGCATATGATTGTTCGACGGCATCGGTGACTCGTGCCTGCAGGGCAGCATCGGGTACGGGAGATCCGAGATCGCCCCAAAGCTTTTCCTGCATCGGCGCAAACATATTCCAGAAGCCTTGCATGCCTTTATCCCCTCCGGCGAGCCGGTAAGTCAGGAACGGTCCCATCAGCGCCCAGCGGAGACCGGGCCCCTCCGTAACGGCACGATCGACCTCCTCGGCTGAGGCCACGCCGCTTTCGAGCAGGTGAATCGCTTCGCGGAAGATCGCCGCCTGCAAACGGTTGGCGATATGTCCGTAGATCTCCTTTTTCAGCCGGACGGGAACCTTGCCGAGGCGCGTGTAAAAATGTTCAGCTCGCACCAGAGCATCCTCCTCCGTCCTCACGCCGCCCGCCAATTCGATCAGCGGCACCAGATGGGGCGGATTGAACGGGTGACCCAGCACCACCCGTTCGGGATAAGCACAATCTCTTTGCATATCCGTCACCGAAATCGCCGAGGAACTCGACGCGATGATGACATCCTGAGCTGTCGCAGCGTCAATGCGCCGCATTAGCTCGATCTTAGCATCCAGACGTTCGATTGCGTTTTCCTGGACGAACCCCGCGCCCTCGCACGCGGCCTCCAGGTCGGACGAGAAACGAAGCGTTCCACGCCGGTTTTTTTCAAGTACACATTGCGGAAGAGAACGCCAGCAACACTCTACCGCGTCGACAAGCTCGGCTTCGGCACCCTCGCGGATATCGGTTGCGACCACGTCTAGACCGTGCGCCAGAAAAAGGCAGGTCCAACTGGACCCGATGATCCCCGTTCCAACTACGGTCACCTTCTTGATTTCATCCAAATACAGTTCTCCCGTGCGTGAGGTCAGTGTCGGATCCGGCTCAGTTGTGCGCCATCAGGCTTTGCGGTGCTTCGCCCTTCTGCATCCAGCTTTCCAGCGCACCGAGCGGATCGAGGTTTGCCTGGCTGATCCCGCCGGCGCCGGGCGCGATGCCACAATGGTCAAGGCCCGGAATCATGTAAAGGCGTACGTTTTTTGCCAGCGCTTCGGCGCCGCCCGCAGTCTTTTCGGCCGCCTTATGCCAGGCGACGGTGGTGTAGGGCGATACGATTGCGTCGGCCCAACCATGCCAGACAATCATCTTGCCACCTGCCGCCCGGAAGGCGGAAATGTCGGGATCATCGGCATTGTACATCTCCGCTGCGGCCTCCATACGGGCGGGATCCTTGTCGAAATCGAACTCAGTCGCGTTGTAAGCCGGACCAGGATCCTCCGGATACGCCATGTAGGAACCGAAAGACTGTGCGAAGAGCGGGTTCAGCCCGGGCGCCCCGGTCTCGTTCCCGGTCAGCCATGTGCGCCAGAAGGGCTCGGAACCCTCCGGGATACCGCCCACGAAAAGCGTCTTGCCCGAGGAATCGACGGGCGATTTGCGCCATTTCTCAACGACTTCTCGTTCCTTCGGCGTGATACACGCCTTGACTTCGCTGCCTGCATTGCAGGTGATCTTCGACAGGTCCACGGAGCATTGGCGTGGATCGGCGATCAACTTGTCTTCGGCTCCGTCGACACCATCGCACTGGCGCATGACTTCAGCACCGATCAGATCGACCTTGTCAGCTTTCAGGATCTGCTTCCCGTCGGGGCCGGTATTGGCCTTGACCTGCCAGGCGAGCCCCGGACCGGCAAGTCCGGTCTCGTTCAGCGCCGGCGCCCCGGAAATGATCCCCTGGAACATCTTCGGATATCGCAAGGCCGCCATATTGGCCATGCGACCGCCAGTGGAGCAACCCTGGAAAACTGCCTGATCCGAGGGCTTTCCGTAGAAAGCCTGGATCATCGCCTGTGCCACGCGATTGGTTTCCCCGATGGAACGCCAGCCCCAGTCGCGCTCGGCGTTGACGTTGCCGTCGGCCCAGTCCGCATCGACGGAGGTCAGTCCATGATGACCGCTGTCGGTGGTCGCGGTGGCATAACCTTTCTGAAGGCCTGGACCCATCGCATTGACGAAGCCGCTGCGACCGCCGAGATTGCCACAGAAGCCGCCGCAGCCCACCTGATAGAACCGGCCGTTCCAGCCCGTGATCGGAAGGCGCACCTCGATCGAAATGGCGGGAAGCGCGATCGCTCGCACCTCACAATAGGCCGGCAGATCGCCCGCGGCGCTGATAACGCGCGCAGAGGTAACGTGACCCGCATCGAACACCGCATCCCGAAGTGCCGCGCATTTTCCGCCGGGTCGATCCTCCGCCAGCATCGGTGTGCCGATCAGGACACCGGCCCCGATCAATGCCAGCATAGTGGATTTCAGAATCAGAGGCTGCATGTTCCTTCTCCTCCTGGTTGACCAGACCGCGGGACGGTCCTCCTCCGTCCCCGCGTTCCGGGTTGCATGTTCCATCGCGTTGTTCAGCGCGATGTCGATTTCCTTCGATTACCCACAGCGCGGGTGACCGGCGGATCTGATGGCGCTGGTTCCGGCGGGTCCTGCCTTGGTCAGCGGATCAGAAGTTCACCCGGTCGCCGCCCTTCAGCGCCAGCATGCCGCGAGCTTCGTGCGGTGTCGCAACCGCCAGCCCCAGCCCTTCCAATACCTTCCGGATCCTGCGGACCTGTGCAGCGTTGGATTCTGCCAGCGCACCAGGGCCGTCCCAAAGCGAATCCTCCAGCCCCACGCGCAGGTTACCGCCCATCGCGGCTGCCATTGTGGTAATCGGCAGTTGATGGCGCCCGGCACCGAGAACCGACCAGACGTAGTCGTTGCCAAACAACCGGTCGGCAGTCCGCTTCATGTGCAGGACATCGTCGGGATGGGTACCAATACCGCCCAGGATACCGAAGACTGTCTGGATGAAGAGCGGTTCCTCGACCAGACCGCGATCGCGGAAATGGGCGAGGTTATAGAGGTGGCTGGTATCGTAGCATTCGAACTCGAACCGCGTACCGTTGCCGCCACAGAGCTTCAGTATGTGCTCAATATCCTTGAACGTATTCTTGAAAACAGTATCGCGCGTTTTTTCGAGGTATTCCGGCTCCCAGTCGTATTGGAACTTTTCGTAGCGGTTCAGCATCGGAAAGAGACCGAAATTCATTGACCCCATGTTGAGCGAGGCGACCTCAGGCGCGAATTTCAACGCCGGCTGCAGGCGCTCTTCTACGGTCATCGTGGGGCTGCCACCGGTGGTGAGGTTCAACACCGCGTCGGTTGCCTGCTTGATGCGCGACAGAAAGGCCGCAAAGGCGCCGGGATCCTGGGTCGGACGTCCATCTTCGGGGTTGCGGGCATGCAGGTGCAGGATCGCCGCCCCCGACTCTGCCGCCTCGATGGCTTGCGCGGCGATCTGATCGGCAGTGATCGGAAGATGCGGAGACATGCTGGGGGTGTGGATGCCGCCGGTGATGGCGCAGGTCACGATGACCTTGCCTGGTGATTTGGCCATGCTCTTACTTCCTTGCTCTCAGATGTTTTCGACGTTGCCACACACGCTGATCGCCTGGCCCGAAATGTTGGCACCGCCCGGCGAAGCCAGGAACAACGCGGTGGCCGCGACGTCTTCAGGTTCGACCATGCGGCGCAGCGAAATGTTGGCGAGATACTGCTTCTCCATGTCCTCGTAACTGAGACCTGACGCCGTGGCGCGATCGCGGATCACGCTCTCGATGCGGGGGCCGCTCACGACGCCCGGCAGGATTGCATTTACGCGTATCCCGTCTGGGCCCATCTCCTTCGCAAGGCTCTGGGTCAAGCCGACAATTCCCCATTTGGAAGCCGAATATGGGGTGCGAAGCGCGTAACCCAGGCGTCCGGCAACGGACGAGATGTTCAGAACCACTCCGGCGCTGGTGCGCAGCAGCGGCGCGGCGCGGCGCAACACCAGGAACTGCCCCATGAGGTCGATATCGAGGGTCCGGCGGATCTCCTCGACCGACAGTTCATCGATGGCCCCGGTCGGTCCGGCTATCCCTGCATTGTTGACCAGCACGTCGAGTCCGCCCAGTCTCTCGGAAGTGGCGTCAAGCAGGGCGTCGACTTCTGCCTGGTTCGAGACGTCGGCGCGCAACACCGCGACCTGTGGGTGAGCCTTGCCGAATTCCGTCATTGCCTGCGTGTCGACGTCGCAGATCAGCACGCGCGCATCGGCTTCGAGGAAGGCACGGGCAATAGCCGCACCGATGCCCGACGCGCCGGCGGTCACCAAGACTCGCAAGCCCGAACGCGGGCGCATTCGTTCGATCATGTTCATGTGTTGGCCAGTCAGGAGTTTCGATGCCGGAGCCATGTCAGGCTACCTCAAGCCAGTTGCGGCGCACGTCGGGTGCGGCATCGAGCTCTGCCGGTGTTCCGCGGAAGACCAGTTCGCCATGCCCCATGACCATCACTTGCTGAGCAACTTTCAGGGCGATCGTCAGTTTTTGCTCGACCAGCACCACTGCGACGCCGCGTCGACCAATATCGAGGATCACCTCCATCACCACTTCGACGATCCGGGGGGCCAGTCCCTCGGTCGGTTCATCGATCAGCAGCACACGGGGATTGCCCAGCAGCGACCGGCAGATGGTCAGCATCTGTTGTTCGCCACCCGACAGATACCCGGCGCGGATCGCGCGCCGCTCGCTTAGGCGCGGGAAATAGTCGTACATCTCGTTGATCGACCAGCGATGCGCGCCAGGGGCGCCTTTCTGCACGCCCATGACAAGGTTTTCCTCGACCGTCAGATTGGGAAAGACCAGCCGTTCCTCGGGCACGTAGCCGATGCCCTGTCTGCAGATGTTATAGGGCCGCTGCCGTGCCAGCGGACGCCCGTCCAGCGCAACGGTCCCGGCTGTGGGTGGAAGCAGCCCCATCATTGCCTTCAGGAGCGTCGAGCGGCCCGAACCGTTGCGGCCCAGCAGTGAGACGATCGCGGATTCCGGTACATCCATATCGATGCCGTGCAAGATGTGGCTCTTGCCATAATGGGCATGCAGCCCCTTCACTTCGAGCAAGCTCATGACGCCTCCTCGCCCAGATAGGCTTCCTGTACTTCGCGATTTGCGCTGATCCGCTCCGGCGTGCCCGTCGCAAGAATGCTCCCGTAGACCAGCACCGAGACCCGGTCGCAAAGGCCGAACACGACGCCCATGTCGTGTTCCACCATCAGCAGCGTCTTGCCCTCGGTAACGGTACGGATCAAATCCATCGCCTTGGTAGTTTCCTCGCGCGACATGCCGGCGGTGGGTTCGTCGAGCAGGATCACCTCGGCGCCTGTGGTCAGGGTCATGCCGATCTCCAGCGCCCTCTGCTCGGAATAGGTGAGATCACCCGCAGGATCGTTGCCCCGTGCTTCCAGACCGACACGGGCCAGAACTTCGGCGGTCTCATCATTCACCTGCCTCATGCTCAACACGGACCGGAACAGGCCGTAGCGCACGCCGTGGCGGGCGAGCACGCCGATACGCAGGTTCTCGAACACGCTCAAACGGTGGAAGATGTTGGTGATCTGGAACGACCGCGCCAGTCCTGCCCGATTGATCTGGTGTGGCGAGAGACCTGCGATGCTGCGGCCGTTGAGCAATATCTCTCCCGCCGAGGGTGCGAACATGCCGGAGATCAGATTGAAAAGCGTGGACTTGCCTGCGCCGTTCGGGCCGATGACCGCGTGGCGTTCGCCAGTCCGGATATCAAGATCGAGCCCCCGGATCACCTCGATTGGTCCGAAGGATTTCTTCACGCCGGCAAGCCGCAGTGCCGGCTGATCCAAGACGGTCCCGGTCACGCCGCACCTCCCAGTGAAATAGGCTTTGCCGACGTATCGGGGCTCTGGCCCTTGCTGTTCCAAAATGCGCTGATATGCCGACGTGTGCTGACGGTGATCGCACCGCCCCCTGCGAGAAGGACAAGCGGAAGCAGCCATGTGAGAATGCCGGCTGGATTCCAACTGGCGCCGAAAAGTTGATAATCGGGCAGACCACCCCCGGCGTTTCGTCTCGCCACCGCATATTCCTCACCGAACAGCACCGCCACCGTCTCGGTCAGGAACACGGCCCCTGCAGTTATCAGCACTCCGCCGACGAGAGCCAATAGATAGAGGCCTGATAGCGACCTCCAGTCGAGCTGTCGGCGGGTGCGGAGGTGATGCTGCAATACGCCGCCTATGCCGCTAGGCGCGTAGAGCATGACCAGAACGAATATCAGGCCTTGGTAGAGTACCCATGATCTGGTGAGGTCCGAGACCAGGAACGAAAAAAGCGTGAAGATGGCTGCGCCGATCACTGGGCCGAAGAAAACTGTTGAGCCGCCGACGAAGGTCTGCAGGACCACCTGGGCCGAGACGTCGCTGGCAAACAGTGAATAGTTCGCCGTCTCGTTCGAGATCGCCTGCAGCGACCCCGCCACGCCGGTGAGCATTGTGGACACGGCGAAGACGATTACCTTGACGCTGTGGGTGCTGTAACCAAGAAACCGCACCCTCTGTTCGTTGTCGCGGAGCGCCAGTGTCAACCGGCCGAACGGCGTGCGGGTGTATGCCCAAAGCCCGAGCCCACAGATCAGTACCCAGGCCAGGGTGAGGTAATAGATTTCCAGCATCGAGCCGAAGGTGATTCCGCTCCAGGGCATCCGCATCGTCGAAATGCCGGATTCGCCACCAAAGACTGCCTCCAGCCGCGGCGCCAGCGAGTGGAACAGCTCGGCAATCGCCAGCGTCACCAAGGCGAAGTAGACGCCCGACCGCATTGTTGCGAAATAACCGGCAATCAGCCCTATCAACAGGCCCGCCACCGCGCCGGCCAGCGGCACAAGCGGTGTCGGAAAGGGAAAACCATCCTCGATTGCAATCATCAGATGCAGCGCCGCGAACGCGCCTATCCCGAAATAGGCGGCATGTCCGAAGGACAGCAAACCGGCCTGACCGATGAGCAGATTGAACGCCAGCGCAAAAAGGCTCGCGATCAGTATGTTCACCAGCGCGTTCTGCCAGCCCAGGCCCAGAAAAGGCGGGACGGCAATCAACAGCGCCAGCAGAGCGGCAAGAAGAAGGGTGTTACGAATAGCTGCCATTTTAGTTACGCTCGCCCATGAGACCTGCCGGGCGTACCAGCAGCACGATCAGCATCAGCGCGAATGGGATTGTGGCGCTGATCGAGGACAATTTCAGTGTCATCAGCCCGCCAAGCGATCGCGCCCAGTCGCCAAGGCCGACCAAGCCCATCAGGCTCGCCAGCGACCAGTCGAGGCCTACCGCAAACGACGAGAAGAGCCCGATCAGAAGCGAGGCCACCAACGATCCCTTCAGCGATCCGAGCCCGCCGACCACGACGACCACGAACACGATCACGCCGAGCTCGATCCCCATGTTCGGGTTGGTTGGATAAAAGGCTCCCGCAACCGCGCCTGCCAGTCCCGCAAGCGCCGCGCCCGTGCCGAACACGAACATGAACACCATCGGGATATTGTGTCCAAGCGCCTCGGCCATGGCGGGCAGCCGTTCGGCCGCACGCACGACGATCCCAGTGCGGGTCCGCGTCAGGAGTACCCATAGCGCGGTGAACATCACAGCCGCCACGCCACCGATGAATATCCGGTAAAAGGGATAGTCGGCGCCAAAGATCGAAAAGGCGGAAAATCGCATTCCGCCTGGCATCTGGTAGTTCACCGGAAAGTCGCCGAAGAAAAGTTTGATCAGTTCCTCGATGATCAGCGCAAGACCGAAGGTCAGAAGAAGCTCGTGGGCATGACCGTGGGCATGCACGCGTGGCAAAAGGAACCGCTCAACCGCCATACCGATCAGGCCGACGATTATGGGTGCGACCGCGATCCCGACCCAGAAGCCGAAAATGGACGACACCGCATAGGCGATATAGGCGCCCAGCATGTAGAATGAGGCATGAGCGAAGTTCAGCACGCCCATCATGCCGAAGATGAGCGTCAGGCCAGCGGAGACCATAAACAGCAGCAGGCCGTAGGTCACGCCATTCAGCGTGGAGATGATCGCAAATTCCATGGGGACTTCCGGATAATATCAGCAAGACGGTCCGACCGGCGACAAACGCCGGCCGGAGCCCAGGCACGCCAAGCTCACTCCTTGGGGCGCTCCATCCGGCAGCTATCCTGCACAGGGTAGATTGCCTTGTCGCCGGCAATGATCTTGACGGTCTCGAAGCCCATGTCGGTTCCGTCGGCCGGATATTTCGGATTCTTGACGACTTTCGAAACCACCACCGGCCGGATCGTCTGGTGATCTTCCTTGCGGACTGAAATCGGTCCAAGAGGCGTTTCGTAGGTCGTATTCTCAAGCGCCAGCGCGATTTTGGTTACATTAATGTCGCCGCCGCCAAAATTGACCTTACTCAGCGCCTGTTGCAGCGCGCCGAGGGCAAAAGCGGAATGCCCCTCGACGAAGATCGGATAGTGACCCGTCGCCTTCTTATAGGTCTCCGCGAATTTGCCGTCGGTGGCGGCATTGTCGTAGTTATTGGCGATGTAGTGGCCTAGCGCTGTTTTGCCGGCATTGGCGATGTTGCCGGGCTGATCGAGGAAGGCGGTAGCAAAAGTCACATCGAGGCCCGCATCACCCACCGCCTTCATCAGCAGGAGCAGGTCGTTCGACCAATTGCCGGTGAAAACGGTATCGGGCGCAGCCGACTTGATCCGCGCGACAAAGGGCGCGAAGTCCTGGATCTTGTTCACGTCGTGCAGCACTTCGTCTACGACCTTATAGCCGCCAGCTTGCGCGCCTGCAGCGACGGCGGCCTGCATGTCCTGTCCCCAGGAATAGTTCTGGTTGATCGAGTAGACCTTTGTGCCCAGATCGCCCGCTTCTTTCATCGCGCTGACCATCGCATTCACCCGCATCGGTGCGGTTGCCGTGTAGCGGAAATGATAGAATTGGCACTTTTGGCCTGTGAGCTCCATCGCGTCGCCGCCAAGGTTGATGAAAATCACCTCTTTGCCAGGATTGCGGATGTTGTGTTTGCGAACATCCTCGGTGAGCTGGCCGGCGATCGCCGAGGATGCGCCCTGGAAGATGATGTCGACGCCGTCGGCCACCGCCTTCCGGAACTTGTCGGCGGCATCCGGAGCACCACCGGCATTGTCGTATTCGGTGACGACAACTGGCTCGCCATTGAACCCGCCGGCCTCGTTGATACGCTCGACACCGTATTTGACGGCGTTCGCGTAAAGGCGGCCCGTCGACGTCTGTGCACCCGACAGGCTTTCGATGATCCCGATCTTCAGGGGCTCAGCGTGAAGCGCGGTCGTGCTCAAGGCCGTCGCGGACATGGCCGCGATGATGACAATACGTCTCATATTCGGTCTCCTCCCAGATGATGTCTGTGTGCGTGCCACTGCCACCGGTCGAGCTGCTCTTCCGGAAAGCCCTCCTGGGCACGATGGGGATCTAAACATAACACGAGCTGGCTGTAAAGATATTAGATATGTGATCACACATCCAATATCACCTCAGCTTCAGGCCGCTGGTTGCCTAGGGGCTGAATAGGACATAAAAGCGCTTGGAGGTGTGACCCCAACACCAGATCATCTTTTTGATTCCGGGCGGACATTAGCCATCCCTTTGACGCAGCCCAACGAGGCCCCGAGCACGTGAATACTGTTGAAGCCAAGTACAAGAGCCAGCGCGCGCTTACGCCGGTCGATGTGACAACTGTTCAGGAGCGCGTCTACCAAAGCCTCAGACTTGGCCTTCTGAAAGGTGAGTTCCTTCCCGGCGAACAAATATCGATCCGCGGCCTGGCGGAGGTGCTTGGCACCAGCGCGATGCCGGTACGTGAGGCGGTGGCGCGCTTGATCGCGGAACGCGCGATTGAACAATCGGGACCGCGGATGCTTCGTATTGCCCCATACGTTGCATCGGATCATGAGAATTACATTCGGGTCCGCATGCAGCTCGAAGGCTACGCGGCCGAACGTGCGGCCAGCGCACCGAAGAACTCCGTTCTCATCGATGCTCTAAGGCGCCATAACCAGGCTATCGCAGAGGCGCTGGAGGTCCGGGATCTCGATGCGGCGCTTGGCGGCAACCAGGCCTTTCATTTCGAGCTCTACCGTGCGGGCGGCTATCCGCAGCTGCTCGACATCATCTCTACCCTTTGGCTCCGCACTGGACCAATCGTCGCGTCGGCCCGCAGGGACGAGGCGCTTTTCGGGCGGATTTTCGACAATGGCGTTCGCATCCACAGCGACGTCATCGACGCAGTCGCGCGGCGAGACCGCGCTGCTGCGCGGCGGGCGATCAATCTTGACATTCGTTCTTCGCATCTGTCGATCAGACGCTTTTACAAACTCACTTCAGGCCAGGAAGACAGGCCGAGCGTCTGAGGCGCTTCGCCCTCTCGCTGCGAGTAGCAACGGAAGCGGGAGCTCAAGATGTGAAATCATAAATTCGAAGCCGATGGAATCGGAGGATTCACAAAATCTGCCCTACGCTCTAGTCGGTGGCTCCGTTGCAGTCTGCGGGGGAACCATGACCTTATTACATTTTGTGACAAGTTCCCCATGTGATGGGACAATTCTGCGACAATCCCATTGTACCATCCCCAAATTGGCTGGAACGGGAAACTCATCGCGACACGTCCGCCAAATGGCCCGACTTATAATGAGAGAGCAGACATGGCAGCGCAAAAAAAGAATGAGAACTCAGTTCCAGCGGTTATCCAGCGTTTCGAGGCTCAATCCGCACATCCATTTAATGGACTGTCGCCGAACACTTCGTTTCGTAGAGCAGTTTTCGCGATAGGCGAAAGGATTTGGCGGTTGGCGGCCGTTTCGCTCTGCGCGCTCGTTTTACAATCGGAGACCACACGAGCGCAGAATGCCGAGGCCGGTGAGCGAGTATTCGTCCAGTGTCGAGGCTGTCATCAAGTCGGGGAGACCGCCCGCAACGTGACGGGCCCCCATCTCAACGGGCTTTTCGGACGCACCAGTGGTACGGTGGAAGGCTACGCCTATTCGGCTGCAAATAAAAACGCCGGCATCGTCTGGACCGACGAAAGCTTTCGTGAATTTGTAACCAACCCAAGGATCAAAATTCCTGGCACCAAAATGATCTATGCGGGGATCAAGAACCCGGACCAGGTCACAGACCTGATAGCCTATCTCAAGCAATTCGAGGCGTCGGGCAAAAGACAGTAGCCCTTATTGTGTGGCGATTGTTATCCTGACCACGGGCTATCGTGTCGACAGCACGCTTTGTTTGGTCGGCTATGGTCTAATCGCGGGTGTCTCGATGGCCATCCCTCGCGCCCGGGACATCAGGAACAACTCCAGCGCGATATATTCTTCGGCGCCATAGGCGTAGGGCTCTGCGCGGATCCCGATAAGGCATCCGCGCAGCCGTCGTTGCAACGATCCGATACGCTGCCACTCCAATCTATAGAGCGGATAACCAGTCGGATGCCCCTGCGGAATCAGCGAGCCCGCTAGGCGCTGCCCTGCATGATCGTCATGACAGTTAGCGCAGGAGAAATTGAGCTGTCCCTGTCGCAGGTAGTAGAGCGCCTCGCCTTGTCTTCGCGACGGCTCCAGTCGCACATCGTCCGGCTGCGTAATGGGTATACCTCGCGACTGTATGGAAACATAGGCCGCGAGCGCGAGCAGTTCCGAACTTTCAAGCGGAAGCGGCGGCGCCTTCTGACGGGTCTCCCGGCAAAGATTGATCTGTCCCTGCAGATCGATCGGCGCATTTCGAGCTGTGCTGAAGGACGGATAGCGCGCGGCCACGCCTCTCATGCTGACCTCGGCATTTTGGTGGCAATCCGCACAAGACGCCCTTGAGCTGCCGACTTTCGCCCTCCATAATTCTTGTCCCTCCAAGACAGCAAACATGCCAGGATTAGATGTATCGTCGCGTTGCATCGCCTGCGACTCCCTGCTCATGTCTTCAAAGCCGGACCGTCGGAGGTCTGTTGTCTGGGCCGCTGCGATGAGGGTAGAAACCGCCATCGCCCATAGCAGCATGGAGTTGAAGAAGACGGTGGACATCATTCGACGATGAAATCGACGGTTTCAGTTTGTGACATGCCGAGGTCATCGATCCAGGAGAAGGTCATGGTGCCACCTTCTTCTGCCTTGACCGTAAACGCGATGAATGGATTTGCTGCAATTGCCGGAAAAAGATCAGCACGAAAAATCTCAATCTGATCTAGCTCGCAGACGAAATTCCTGATGATGTCGCGCGGGAATGACGTGCCATCCCCTTTTGGGCGATAGCCCGTTTCCATGGGATGCTGAATCAGTGTCCTGATCTCGACGATCTCACCCCGCTTCGCCTTCGGCAGGTTGATCAAGATACGAGCCATGTCAATTCTCCGCACACGCCGGAAGGGTTACGATCAACTCAACCGAGCCGGACCAAAAACTGCCATCGCTCATTTGCGCTATCGCTGTGATGTTTTGGGAATCTCCGAGCCGGATGCGGGTTGATACGAACGCACGGCCGGAACGAGAACTCAGATGGAATATGCCGATGTTCGGCTGGGGGTTCTTCTCGTTAAACACCGCAATCGCCTGGACGAAGTCGTCTTTTTCCATTGGGCTTTCGACGGTGATCGCAAGCGGCACGGAATTGCCGTTCTCTACGAGTGGCGGAATGTCCATCTTCACGCGGCCCGCCTTGATCTCGGCACTGCCGGTAAAATGGCGGATGGCATCGCGCATCGCCTCCGTCGTGGCACGCGCCGGCCGCGCGGCGATCAGTGCAAGGCAGCCCGTCAGCACAGCGCGGCGGGAGAGTTTTGGCTGAAATGATCTCCCCGTCATGGCGGATCCCTCAACGTCATCAGGAAGGCTACAACATCCTCAACTTCGTCAGCGGACAGCACAGGCCTATTCTGCCAAGAGCCTGCGACGCGGTTCAGACCGTCGACACGATAATAGGCCGGCATGATAGTCGACGGATTGACTTTGCTGCTGTCCACCAGACGCAATCGCAACTGCCCCTCATCCCACCGGCTGCCGGCGCCGCGAAGATCGGGCGCGAGATCGCCCTGAAACCGCTGTTCCGGGAACGGCCCTGTATGGCACAGCAGGCAAAGCCCCTTCTGGCGGTCGGTAACAACGGTGCGGCCGCGCGCGGCATCGCCGGCTTTTCCTGTCAACGATTGAGGAATGGCGTCGCCGACGACAATGAAAGCGCGCAGCTGCGCTATCGCGGGCGAGGCGACGAGGAGGGCGGCGATCAGGAACAGCGATCTAGCCAAAGACTTCATCCGTAATAGTTCTGAACCAGGCATCGGCGTATGAGGCTTCCAAGGAGCGAAGGGAGGCTGAGCCATCTGCGGGGCTGACACCCCCTGCCCCTTCCACGTCAGTCAATACGCCGTTGACGGGCTGATAGACACCCGCGACCGTTATGCCATAATCGGGTGCAACCAGACTGTAGCAGGTATTGATCAATTTCGGCGTCTGCGGTGCCTGGCCCCTGAGCAGATTTATGATCGCTGCAGCACAGACTTTCGCTTGCGCATTTGCTGAGAACGCCGATTTTGGCATGCTACCAGCGATGCAGGCATCACCAATGATATGAATGCCCGGCTGCTGTCGCGATTCGAAGGTGACCGGATCGATCGGACACCAACCGGTGCGGTCGGCAGTGCCGGCAAGAACGGCGACCTCACCCGCATGCTGCGGCGGAATGACATTGGCAACATCTGCCTTGTGGCGGCCGAACTCGGTGACCAGCATCCTCTGCCTCACATCAACCTCGATGACCTTCCCCCCCGATGACATCGAAACCCACTCGAGGTTTGGATAAAGCGCCTTCCACGCCCCCTGAAACAGTCCCTGCTTTGAGAAGCTGTCTTTGGCATCAAGGACGATAAGCTTTGCGCGCGGCTTTTGGATTTTGAGATAATAGGCAACCAGGCTCGCTCGCTCGTATGGGCCTGGCGGACACCGGTAGGGATTTGCCGGCACGGAGATTATCACCGTTCCGCCATCCGGCATCGCTTCGAGCTGGCCGCGCAGCAGCGAAGTCTGCTCACCTGCTTTCCAAGCGTGCGGCATGATCTGTGCGACGTCTTCCGTATAGCCTGGCAGTGCGTCGTACCGCAGGTCGATTCCGGGCGCTAGCACGAGGCGGTCATACCCTAGCGTTGTACCATCCGAGAGCGAGACGCGCCTCTCCTGCCCGTCAATCCTTGTGGCACGCTGCGCGACAACCGCCAAACCCTCCTTCTTGAGTGCGTCATAGGTGAACTGCTGCCGCGACAGCGGTCGCAAGCCGGCAAGGACTCCGTTGCTGAACGGGCACGCCGTATAGGTTGCCGCTGGCTCCACCAGTGTCACGTTGAGGCCACCGCGGTTAAGTTCGCGTGCGCAGGTTGCCCCCGCGAAGCCGCCGCCGATTACCACGACGTGGCCAGCCGACTGCGCAATCGCGGGCCGCGCCAGCGCCGCGGCCGCGCTGAGGACCACGCCCGTCCGAAGCACCGCACGACGACTGAAGGAAGCTCGTGTCATTCGTCTCCCCTTGCCAGCCATTCCGCAATTGCCCGCATCTCGCCATCGGTAAATCCCTTGGCAATACGCCCCATGACCGTTGCTTCGCGTTCGCCATTGCGGAAAGCTTGCAGAGCACCAAGGATATCGGGCGCAGAAAGACCCTGTAACGAAGGGATGGAATGGCCGTTGGCTGACCGCGCATGACAACCCGAGCAGGATGATGCGCCCGGAGGCGCCGCCGGCGGGCTAACCGCCGGCTGCCCCATAGCAGGAGATGACGCCACCAGAAGAGCTGTTGAGATCCAAACTTCCCTCATGCGCCGCACCCACTTCATCGATGCCACTCACTTTGCGACGGGTTGGAGCGCTTACGCCTTCTTTAAGCTGGTTTTCGATAGCGGAACCTGCCGCACCCTTATACCGGTTGCAGCAAAGACGGCGTTCAGCACCGCTGGCGCCGCGACAAAAATCGTCGGCTCACCCACACCGCCCCAAAAGCCGCCTGATGGCATGATTATTGTTTCGACGTCGAACATCTCATCCATACGCAGCATCTGATAGGTGTCGAAATTCTCCTGCTCAACGCGGCCATTGGCGATGGTGATCTCTCCATAGAGCGCTGCGGTGAGGCCGTAGACGAATGAGCCTTCCACTTGCGCAGCGATCTGCTGCGGGTTGACGGCATGACCGCAATCCGTTGCCGCGACAATGCGATGAATCTTCAAAATTCCGGCGTCACTCACCGAGACTTCGGCGCAGGCCGCGACGTAACTGCCAAAGCCCATCTGCTGTGCGAGGCCGCGATAGACCCCGGCAGGTGGAGGCGTACCCCAACCGACCTTTTCTGCAACGGCATCGAGCACCGCGCGATGTTTAGGATGGTTCGCCATCAGTTTGCGGCGAAATTCCAACGGATCCTGTTTCGCCGAATGTGCGAGTTCATCCAGGAAGCATTCCAGATAGATGGCATTCTGGTTATTGTTAACGCCGCGCCAGAAACCTGCGGGTACGTGCGAGTTTCGCATCGCATGCTCGATCAGCAGGTTCGGAACAGTGTACCCCAACTGGCTTTCCGGTCCTTCCGGGTTGAGACCCTGGAATGTAGCTGCATCGCGGCCATTTTGGAGACGGGCTGGACTGATGGTTGCCAGGATGGATTGACCGGAGATCCTCATGTGCAACGCGTTGAGATTGTCCTGGTCGTCGAATCCCGCGATCAAGCGGCATTGCGTGGCGGGATGATACCAGCCGTGGGTCATGTCTTCTTCGCGCGACCATATGGTCTTGACCGGTGTGCCGGGCATCTCTTTTGCGATCAATATCGCGTAACGCACGAAATCCTGGCTTGATGAACGTCGGCCAAATCCGCCGCCTAAATGCAGCCGATAGACCTCGTTCTTGTCGATAGGCAGGCCAGAAACCTCCGTAGCGGTTGCGAGAGCTGCCTCAGCGTTTTGAGTGGCCGTCCAAACCTCACATTTTTGGGGCGTCCAGAGCGCTGTCGCGTTCATCGGCTCCATAGTAACGTGGTGTTGGTGCGGTACAGCATAGACAGCTTCGACGGTACGCCGCGCACTTGCGAGGGCCGCGTGCGCGTCGCCATTTTTGCTGCCGAGTATAGCCTCGCTGGCCGTCAGGCCCTCGGTTTGTGCCGCAAGAATGTCCGCTTGCTGCACCTTGCTGTTCGGTCCCTCATCCCATTCGATCGGCAGCGCGTCGAGCGCCGTCTTGGCACGCCACCAGGTGTCGGCGATCACAGCCACGCCGGTATCGCCCACCCTTACGGCTTTTTTGAAGCCAGGCATGTTCTCGATTTGGGTGACATCGAAGTTCTTGATCTTGCCGCCGAACACCGGACAGATTTTCAACGCAGCATTTAGCATGCCCGGCAACTTCACATCGATGCTGTAGATTTGGCGGCCGTTCAATTTCTCCGGCGTGTCCAGACGCTTTAATGGCTGCCCGGCGATCGTCCAGGTCTTAGGATCTTTCAACGTGATGCTGTCGGTCGGGGGCGGCGTCAATAAGGAAGCCGCCGCTGCAACCTTGCCATAACTGGTCGAGCGGCCCGTGACCGCATGGGTGATGACGCCCTTGGCGACTGTGCATTCGCCGACCGGCACCTTCCATTCATTAGCCGCGGCCTGAACCAGCATCATACGCGCCGCCGCGCCGCCCTTGCGTACGTAGTCGTTGGACTGGCGTATGCCCTGACTACCGGCGGTGCCAAAATTCTGCCAAACTCGGCCGCGTCTGACATTCTCGCCTGGAGTAGGATACTCCCAGGTCACCTTGTTCCAGTCACACTCGAGTTCTTCGGCAACGAGTTGCGCAAGACCAGTCAACGTACCCTGGCCCATTTCGGCGCGTGCGATGCGCACGACCACGGTGTCGTCGGGCTTGATAACCACCCAGGCGTTGACTTCAGGTGTGACAGACTGTGCAGAAGCGTCACCGCCAAAGGGTAGGTGAAAGCCAAGTGTCAGGCCCGCCGCGGCCGCGGCGCCGCCGGCAAGGAAGCCACGGCGAGGAACAGTAAGCGTGGTCATGGCGTCCTCCCTCAACCGGCCATCGTGTTGGAAGCCAGCTGGATCGCTGCCTTGATCCGATTGTAGGTGCCGCAGCGACAGATGTTGGTCATCTCTTCACGGATCTGCTGCTCGGTTGGTCTGGGATTGGCATTCAACAAGGCTGTCGCGGCCATAATCTGGCCGGATTGACAGTAACCGCATTGCGGCACGTCGAGTTCCAGCCATGCCTTTTGTACTGGGTGCGCCAGATCAGGCGAAAGCCCTTCGATTGTGACGATCTTCTGCTGCTCCGTCACCGTAGAGACTGGAATGGCACAGGAGCGCGTTGCGACGCCGTCTATATGAACGGTACAAGCGCCGCATTGCGCAACACCACACCCGTATTTGGTACCGGTCAACCCAACCTGTTCGCGGATCACCCAAAGTAGCGGCGTCTCAGGCTCGACATCCAAGTCGTAGACTACATCGTTTATGGAAAGCCGAGTCATGCTTCTTCTCCCCGGTTGAATTGTTTCGCCGCGCCACGTTGTTTTGCCGGCAGAATAATCGCCGGAAAGACCTACATGAGATTTGTCGCACAGATGTGCCAGAAGCGTGCCAATTTGTATAAAAGTGTATCGCGGCAGACGGAGGAAGAGGGCCAGGACCGCCTGCCGCGCAAAGTAGGAAAGGTGGGTAAAGCGTTCTTGCGACGTAATGCGGTCACTCAGCCATTCTAGTATTACAGTTGCATTTTAGTCTGGGATGAGCTCGTCGAGCGGCCGCCTGATGAGCGCGTCTCCAGCGCTACCATGCGGTGACGTAGGCGGGTTTATGCGACGCTGAGCGAGTCTGAAAGCGATGCGCAGAACTTCCTGGAGAGACCAGCGGGTCAAGTCCTGATGGTCGGCATCCGCGGTCTCTTTGGGGGCGTCGCGTCATTGGCGTGGTACCGGATCAGCGCCATCATGGCGAAGGCAAGCATGACGAGGAAGACGTGGCGATGCCAGCCATGCCATGACCGGGTTTCGTTGTGATCGAGTCCGAGCTCGTTCTTGGCGGTCTCGAAGCTGTCTTCGATCGCCCAGTGATGGCCTTCGACGGAAACGAGCGTCTGGACGTCTGTCCCGGCAGGGCACTATGTGGTGAAGAATGCGAGATCGCCATCGCTGATATTGCGTTGGATCAGGAGGCCACGGCTCCAAGCCCCGATTTCGTCTCATTGTTCATCGGCATCCAGATCGGCGAGTTCGCAATCCTCGGCCTCTGGATCGAGCAGACTGAAGGGGCAAAGTTCTGGCTTCGGGTGATGAACGAGCTGAAAAGCCGTGGCTGCCAGGATATCCTGATCGCCGTGGTCGATGGCTTGAAGGGCTTTCCCGAAGCCATCACCGCCGTCTTTCCCCAAAACGGTCGTCCAAACTTGTATTGTTCATTTGATCCGGCACTCCCTGGAGTTCGTTTCCTACAAGGATCGCAAGCCGGTCGTGCCGGCGTTGAGAGCCATCTACCGTGCCCGAGATGCCGAGGCGGGCCTGAAGGCGCTGGAGGCCTTCGAGACCGGATACTGGGGCCAGAGTACCCTGCCATCTCTCACAGCTGGCGGCGCAACTGGGAGCATGTCGTTCCCTTCTTCGCCTTCCCAGAGGGTGTTCGCCGCATCATTTATACTACCCCAACGCCATAGAGGCCTTGAACTCGAAGCTTCGCCGGGCTGTGCGGTCGCGTGGGCATTTCCCTGGTGACGGTAAGGCGGGAAAGCAATCGTGGACGGATCCGCGATTTCCCGCCGAACGCGATGAAGCTGTTATATTTGGTTCTCAACAATGCGGCCGAGCAATGGAAGCGCGCGCCGCGGGAATGGGTCGAGGCAAAGACACAGTTCGCCGTCATCTTCGGCGAGCGGTTCTTCAACTGATGAAAGCCGGCCCCCGGCACAGAATTCCTGACACTCCCTGATCCTAGCGCCCGCGACACTTTGATACAATTTTAGTGCAGGCCGGCATAGCTGTGCGACAAATGCGGGTTATCCCTTTCTCGTACCCGAGAGGTACAGCTAACGAGAAAGGAACCACATGTTCAAGCATCTCATCATCGCGCTTATCGCAGGTCTATCTTTCACCGGCGTAACGCTTGCGGAAGACGGCAAGGAGCGGCTGGATCGGACCCAGACGAATAGCACCAGCGTCGAAAGCGACAGCTACAGCAGCTCCGAGCAAACGCCTTTTGGCTCTCGCACCAGCCGCGACGATCGCCGCATCTTCGACAGCGGTGACTATTATGAAGGTATGTTCCGGCCCAACTAACCCCTGCAGTTCATTCAAGACTTCGATTGCCGCAAGGTCGCAAACTCAGGGCAATCGTCAAAAGCACAAGGATCGAAACCCAATGACCAAGATCACCAGTATCACTCTGCTGCTCGCATCGGCAGTCCTGACCACTCCAGCCTTTGCCGAAGGCGAATATTACGAAGGCGTTCAGCGCCAGTCGCCGATAGAAGCCGTCTCGCCTATGCAAAACACTCTTGGCGATCACAGCAGGACCTTCTATTTTCCCGGCTCGGATGCCACCGCGCTCGCATCGAAAACCTCCCGCGACAACAGGAAAATCGGCGATAGCGGCGATTATTATGAGGGTGTCTCGCGTCCAAACTAAATGATTGACCTCGGACGCGCTCGTCGTGCAAACCGTCCCCAGCAGTCGCTCTGCGCACCCCCTGCAGAGGGCTGGTGGGGGACGGTTTTTGATAGAGAAAGCTCGATTGCGGTCGTGGAAATCCTGATCGCATTTCTTCGGCTACGCTGGCTTGCCGGGCAGTGGAATTGGAGTGTCGTAGGAATGGCAATGGAGACTTCGCCGCATATTGCTGTCGTGGATGATCATCATGACATCCGGGATCTGGTTGGCCAGTACCTGACGAGACACGGCTACAGGGTTAGTCTGGCCGAAAGCGGTCAGATGCTGCGTGACCTTCTAGGGCGCGAGGCCATCGACCTCATCGTGCTTGATATCATGATGCCTGGTGAGGATGGCATCAGCATATGCCGTCACCTGCGTGCATCCATATCCACCCCGATTATTTTCCTGACCGCGATGTCGGAGGACACAGACCGCATCGTCGGTCTCGAGATCGGCGCGGACGATTATCTCGTCAAGCCCTTCAATCCTCGCGAACTGCTTGCGCGGGTGCGCGCGGTCTTGCGCCGCGGCCAGGGGGCGTCGACGAGAGACAGCGATGCAATCAAGGGAAACACGGTTCGTTTCAATCAGTGGACCCTCGATTTCGCCCGACAGGAACTCACCGGCACAGATGGTATTGGGCTAGCCTTGAGCACGGTCGAATTCCGGTTGCTCAAGGCGTTTCTCGATCACCCCGGAATGGTCCTCAGCCGAGACCAGCTCCTGGATCTCACTGCCGGAAGAATGGCCGATGCTTTCGACCGCAGCATCGACAATCAGGTCAGCCGCTTGCGCAAGAAAGTCGAGACCGACCCGAAAAACCCGTCTATCATCAAGACCCATTGGGGTGGCGGCTACAGCTTTTCAGCTAGCGTGGTGAAGTCATGATCTCGTGGTGGAAACGAAGTCTGGCCAGACAACTCATCGGCTTCATTCTGTTGGCGCTCGTTGTCTCACAGGTGCTTTCGTTTCTCATCTCATGGGATGAGCAGGACAAGGCCCTGAAGGCAGCTTCCAAAAGTGAGTTTTTCACCCGAACAGGTTCGATTACCCGTCTTATGGAGGTTATTCCTGCCGAACTTCGCGAGGAAGTGTTGCAAGCGAGCGAGACATCAACCTCTCGTTTTTGGGTGACAACTGATCCACCGACAGACCTTGTTAGCTGGCGACGTAGCGCGACGTCGCAACTGGTCCGCCCGATCCGCAATGCGGTAGCCCTGCCTCCCGAATGGGGGCTCGGCTCCGCTTCAAGGCAAACGGGCATCGCACGAAGCGCAGAAGCCAAAATCAGCCCCACCGCCGGGATGTCTGAATGGGTTCAGGCGGGCGGCACACTCTGGCCGTTGGATCAAGCTGCCAGATACGCTGATCTCGTGACGCCGAACGGTATTGGTTCTGGAATGGGCATGGCCGTTCAGCTCAAGAGCGGACTTTGGCTCAATACTGCCTACTTCAAGTCTGTAGGAACGCCCTGGTGGCGTTCGCCATCGCTCTATTCCTTCGCACTTAGCGCCGTGATCCTGTCTGTCATTGTTATCCTGGCGACAGAGCGAATTATCCGGCCAATGCGACAGCTGGCCGCCGCTGCCGACGCGCTCGGGCGCGGAGAGAACATCGCACCCATTGCCGAGAGCGGCCCCGACGACATTCGCTTGACGGCCGTATCGTTCAATCGGATGCAGCAGCGGCTGCATCGATACGTCGAAGACAGGGTCAGAATGCTTGCAGCGATCGGCCATGATCTTAGAACACCTTTGACCTCACTGAGGCTACGCGCGGAATTGGTGTCCGATTCAGATGTTCAAAAGCGGATGCTCGACACCATTGATGAGGTTCAGACAATGGCCGAAGCAACCATCGCTTTTGCCAAGGGCGAGGCATCTACTGAGGAAACGCGCACGATTGATCTGTGCGCGCTGGTCGAGAGCCTTTGCCATGACCTCGGAGACCTCGGCCACAAAGTCGAATTTATCGAAGGAAAGAAAACGCATTACCGCTGTCGTCCTGGGGCCTTGCGCCGCGCCATACGCAACCTCGTAGAAAATGCAGTCAGATACGGTGGAAGCGCCAGCGTGTCGATCGTCGAACGGGAGATATCCTTCGACATCCTCATCAAGGATCGAGGTCCAGGTATTCCAGAAGACATGCGGGATAAAGTGTTCTCACCCTTCTTCCGGATGGAAAAGTCACGCAATCGCCAAACCGGTGGTATCGGCCTTGGAATGTCGATCGCCCGGGCGATTGTCCGACACCATGGTGGAGATATAGAGCTTTCATCTGGTAATCCGGGCTTGACGGCATGCGTGCGCCTACCCAAAGCCGATCGTGCCTCAATCGTGCATCGTTCAGAGGTAGTCGCCGCCCATTGGACGTTGTAGGGAGGAGTTGCGCAAGGAGATCGATCGCCGTTCTGCGGCCATTCCGGATCGCGCCGAGCGTATTCAAGCCGCGCTAGACGCTCAGCCTCGCTACATGAAGTTGATCGCCTCCCTCTGCGACAAGAGCGGGCAGACGCTCGAAAGAGTGACGGCCGGCGATCCAACTCTCTTCTATGACGGAAAAACGTTGCGGCAGCTCAAGCCGGAAGAACTCGACGCAAGGTCACCGACGAGCACGCAAATCACCTGGTTCTTTATCACCGAGATGGGCGTGCATCTGATGGCGGAAATCGATGGAAAAGCCGCCATGTTCGACAATGAAACCAGAACAAAAATAGCAGAGATCGATGCATTGAGCATACGGTGAGCTGGCATATGTACCGCGAGAAACTTGAGATGAAACGCGAGCCGCTGGCCCTCCCACAGCCAAGGCGCTTCATGGCTCGAAGCGCCCCGCTCCAGCACTGTTAGAATTCCACCGATTTCCGGTAGTCTGACGGACAGCGTAGCAAGTGGCGAGGGAAGGATGACATTCGACAAAGTTCGGGCGGATGCCCTGGTCATGGAAGTCGGCCAAATGATCGCCGCAGATCCCAGCTATGCCGGTCGCGACTGGACCGGCGTGGCGCTGGTGATTGAGGTTGCACCGCGTCGGCGCATGTATGGTTTCGTCTATCTCGTCGATGGCGATTGGGAAGCGGAGACGCCTGGTGATTTCGAGATCATCGAGAAGGCCGAAACGCTGAGCGACGTCATGGCCGAGGAGGACAGGCGCTGGACGCGCTGCCTTGTTCAGCTGACGCAGCCGGGACCAGAGCTGAAAATCCAATTCGACTATGGGAGTGAAGACTGGAACGTCTCGCCGTTGAACCATGTCGAGATGATCGACAAGCTCAGGCCATAGCGCACCCCGTTCGCCGGAAAGTTTGAAATCTCGCAGGTTCTCAAACTGAGGAAGCGCATTATATACTTGACCCGCTCATGCATCATCGGAGGCAGGAATGAGACGAACTCTTGCGGGCATGTTTGTGCTGGCCGCCGCGATCATGCCAGCCTCACTGAGCGCACAGGATACCGGTTGGAGCAACGGCTTCTGGTCCACCACGCTTCCGGCGATAACAGGCACGGATACGCTGGGCTTGGCACTACGCAACAGCCTGCAGGACGACGATTCTCCTGGCGAATCTGCCGACACCGGAAGCGAAGCGGCTACCACGCCGCCGACGGCTGCGGCGGATCTTCGTTACACGCCGTCGCACGAGCGCCGCATCGCGAATTTCGCGAACTTCGTCGCGAAGAGCCGCCTGAGCGACCCGCAAGGGGCCAACAATCTTGCCAAACTGTTTTCCTCTCAGGACGTGGTCGAGGGGATGAAGGCTCCTCTAGGCGCAGTTGGCTTGAGGATCGACGATGTCGCTGACGCGTACGCAGCGTGGTGGATAAACGCCTGGCAAGCCGGACGAGGACGCGATGAAGATGTTAGCCGACAAATGGCAATCGCGGTCAGGGATCAGGCAGCCGCAGCAATGGCATCTTCGGGCATGCTGCGTGGCGCCAGCGACGCTGCCAAGCAGGAAATGGCCGAAAGCCTGCTGATCCAGGCGGCCCTGATTGCCGCGGCAATGGAGCAGAGCAAGGGCAATGCTGCTCTTTCGCGCGCAATCGCGGCTGCCGTATCGCAGGGAGCTCGCGGAATGAATGTGGATCTCGCGACCATGACCCTGACAGAGCAGGGATTTGTCCCCGCGCGGTAAGCCCGTCGGAATTCAGGTCGGGTGATTTGCCCTTGGCCAACAGCATGAGCGTTTAGCGAACCTTTCACGTAAAGGTCGAGACCAGCATTCGATGGACGATCGTCTTGCAGGGCAATGAGGTCGCGCTCATCCAACGTCCATTCGGCATTCGCGCTGATCCGGTGTCCGGCATCCGTCCGAACCATGCGCATGAGCTCCTCATCGCTGTTTTCTGACTTGCGGGCATAATACGGTGCAGCACCGCAGCCCAAGGTAAGGACGATAGGGCGGCGGCCCTCCTGCGACAGCAAGCAGAGCTTAATCGCCTCTGTCGCGGCGGATCTGGTGATGATCCGCGCACCGGCATGCGAAAAACGCGGTGTCGTCCCGCAAGCTTGGCGAGTTGGGATGGTGCTTCGGCAAGGAAGGTGAGTTCGAATATCAAAAGCAATGGCATCGCTGCCTACCGGGATCCATCCGTGCGGATTCCGACGTGAAGCCGGCCGCCATTCCGATCAAAGACCGGCCACCATTCCGATTTGAAGCCGGCCACCGTTCCGATCAAAGACCGGCCAGTTTTCGGCACTGAACATTACCTCCTGGGTCA
>NZ_QJKM01000008.1 GCF_003425685.1 Rhizobium terrae | reverse complement strand
CCTTGCCGGCGCACCTCGAAAGCCTCGCCGATCGGGCGCGTGGTTACGTCGAAGCGGCCTCCTCCGCCAACACGCGGCGGGCTTATGCCGCCGACTGGAAGCATTTTGCCGCCTGGTGCCGCCGCCAGAACTTGTCTCCCCTCCCCCCGGATCCGCAGTTGGTCGGGCTTTATATCACCGCCTGTGCATCGGGCACGGCAGAACGTGGCATGAAACCAAACACGGTTTCCACCATCGAGCGGCGCCTCGCCGCGATCAGCTGGAACTGTGCCCAGCGTGGCATGCCGCTCGATCGCAAGAACCGCGCCATCGCCACCGTGATGGCCGGCATCCGCAACAAGCACGCCGCCCCGCCGCGGCAGAAGGAAGCGCTCCTGCCGGAGGACCTGATCGCCATGCTGGAAACCCTCGATCGGGGTTCTCTGCGCGGCCTGCGCGACCGCACCATGCTGCTGATCGGTTTCGCCGGCGGCCTGCGTCGCTCAGAAATTACCGGGCTGGATCTCGGCCGCGACCAGACCGAGGATTCTTCGGGCTGGATCGAGATTTTTGACAAGGGCCTGCTCATCACCTTGCGTGGAAAAACCGGCTGGCGTGAGGTAGAGATCGGCCGCGGCTCGTCCGACGCCACCTGCCCGGTCACCGCCGTCAAAACCTGGATCAAGTTTGCGCGGATTGCCAAAGGCCCCCTCTTCCGCCGCGTCACCGGAAAGGGCAAGGATGTCGGTCCCGATCGCCTCAACGATCAGGAGGTGGCGCGTCTGGTCAAGAAGACGGCGCTCGCCGCCGGCATCCGCGGCGACCTTCCGGAGATCGAGCGCGGACTGAAGTTTTCCGGCCACTCGCTGCGCGCCGGTCTCGCCTCCTCGGCCGAGGTCGACGAGCGTTATGTTCAGAAGCAGCTTGGACACGCCTCGGCCGAAATGACCCGTCGCTACCAGCGCCGGCGTGACCGATTCAGGGTCAATCTGACAAAAGCCGCGGGACTTTAAAACGCCCCCTCCCCTGCTGGACCGCCAGTAGGAAGCCTCAGCAAGAGCTGGAGGATTCTTCACCTTCGGCTTCAATCGAAATCCGTAAGCAAACGCCACTCATTCACTGTGGCAGATATGCCTCTGCTCCTGTGGCGATAATTTCTTCTTCGCTGAGGTGCCTATGCCAGTGTGAGTAGAGCACAAAGCGATCGCGGGAAAGTCCGATATTCCTTTTCAGATGCCGGTAAATAGCACTGAACGCCTTGTGTTCGCAGCCGCCCCAGACAAAGGCGGTCTCCAGCATTACGGGCCAATGAACCGCGCGCAGGGCATCCTCCAGCAAGGTTGTCGTGCCCGGCTCGGCGCCGCCTCGATGCAGCCAGACCGTCGATATGCCGTTGGGACAACGAAGCGCCAATTCGTCGGCTTTCGCGTCGACCTCGATGAAAGCATGGCCGGTAACCCCGGTAGGGAGCGATTCAAGAATCCTGGCGATTCCAGGTATTGCCGTCTCGTCTCCGAACAGGACATAGAATTCCGCATGTTTTGGACCGTTGGCGGCAGGGCCGAGGATCCCGACAATGTCGCCCAACTGTGCATCGATCGCCCACCGGGTTGCGGGGCCGGGCTTCGTGTGGAGGGCAAAGTCGACTGCGATTTCCTGCCTTGCGGGGTCGATGTGCCGGATCGTGTACACGCGCGTCGGAACAGCTTTGTCATCCGGCCAGACGACATGGCCGCGGTGGTCGAGCATAGGCCACCGCGGTTCGGCGATGCCACGCGGCTGGAAGACGAGTCGACAGTGCAGCTGGTCATCGCGATCGTACCGTTCCAGGTTCTCCCCCCCAAAAACGATCCGGCGCAAACGGGGTGTAATGTCTTCGATGGATTTCACATGCAGGATACGGAGATCGGCGGGCAGCGCGGGTTCCGCATGGTCACCTTCCCATTCGATTTTCAGTTTCTCTCGCGACGCGATAAACCCGATCGGTCCGACGAGAGCATGCTTAAGCCGGTTGAGACCACCCGTGTCCGGGGCGCCGGCCGTCAGTCTGAAGCCATTTTCGACAGCTTCGAACGTGGCATCCCCGAAGGGTGAGCGGATATGGTGAATTCCATCGGCCTCTTCGACGGTCATGTCATGGGTAGCGATCGAATCGACAATCGCCTCAAGATATTCGCTGATTTTGGCAAATTGCACGACAGCGCTTGCCTGATATCGTTTGCTGGCAGACGGTGGCATTTGGAGTGGCTCCATTATCAGATCGAGGCCCACAATGGCCCCTCGATGGGAAACGCTGCGAACTCGCGGTTGATGGTGTTGAGGATCGCCGCCAGGTCGAGATCAGTGCATCGTTCGGGATGAAGCCATTTGGCGGTTTGAGCCACGAAGAGGATGTTAAGCGGCAGATTGGTGATCAGCCCGGTCCAGATTCCGTGAACGCGCTTCGCGCGAACGCTTGGCAAATGTTCAAAGGCAGGCCTGCCTTCGATCAGGCGCTGTAATCCTTGCCTGCCCAGCGCCGGGTCAATCCCGGGCCCGATCGGGGGGCGCCCGCCCGATATCCACCCGCCGCCCGAGGCGATATAGACCTCATGCGGCGTGGCCAGCAAATATTCGAGGGAAAGCTTCTCGAACCACGGCGCGGTCACACCCGGCAAAGGCTGGCCTCCGGCCAGTGCCAGCAGATCGCCCCAGACCTTTCTTCCCGCTGCCCAGCAGCAATCGTCAAGGGTGGACTGAACCTCCAGATAGGTCGTGACGGGTTTCGCACCCGAGATGCGCGCGGTGATCCCCGCCAATTCCCGTTCAAAGAAGGAAATGAACGCATCGGCTTTGGCCGATGCACCGAGAAGCGCGCCCCACATTTTCATCGAAGTCTTGAGTTCGGCAACAGGATCCGACCCCTGCTCGCCGGTGATCGTATTGCTCGACGCATCGCCAAAGACGACGGGAATGCCGAATTGTCTCAGCCGTTCCACTATGGAGTCGCCGTTGCCTTGCGGCGTCATGAAGGAGGTCGTCACAACGAGATCGGGTGCCAGACCGATCAGCCCCTCCAGCGAGATGGTGTCGGGAGATTGTTGGCCAACAACGCTGATCGTGTGGCCATTGGCGAGGCGTTTTTCCAGAAGCTCGCTGTCGATGCGATCGACGGCGGCCCAGCCAACGACAAGAGAGGCGGGATCGGGATGCAGGAGGGACATGGTCAGGAGATCATGTGCTTCGAGCAGGACGATCCTTTTCGGTAGCGCGGGGAGATGCACCTCGCGCCCCGCCATGTCTATGATCGTGACGGATTGGTCCGCCCCAGCATGATCGATCGTCGAAAGAAGACTCGCGGCGGCCAGGGAAGCACAGAAACTGCGTCGTGTAATCGTCAAGGCTGCTCTCACCACTTGTATCTGAGCCGAGCCAGAACCGTGCGGCCGCTTCCGTACTGGCAATAATATTCCGAACTGCAGGAGGAATAATATTCCTTGTCGAGCAGATTGGTGACATTAAGCGTTGCCTGAAGTCCTTTCAGGCTTGGGTTCTTCGCCCGGAAATCGTAGTGGAGCGCTGCGTCGAGCAGCGTGTATCCATCGGCTTTCACCGTATTGGCGTCGTTGCTGTAGCTGGGCCCGACGAAGCGTACGCCCCCGCCGATGCTCAATCCTTCCAGCGCGCCGGTATCGACGGTGTAGTTTGCCCAGAGCGAACCGTAATAGCGCGGCACGGCCTGTGGCCGATTGCCGATGATCGACGCGTCGCTGGATTCGGAAACTTCCGTATCGAGGAGGGAAATCGCGGCAATCAGTTCGAGATTGCTGGTCAGGTTCCCTCTTGCTTCAAACTCCACGCCACGCGAATGGATTTCGCCTTGCTGCTCGTTGAAGCCGGTTGAAGCATTGAAGTAGACGACATTCTGCTGGCGGATATCGAAGATGGACAGGGTAAAGAGAGCATCCAGCCCGGCTGGCTGATACTTGATACCCACCTCGTATTGTTGCGCTTCCGTCGGCTTGAGCGGATTGCCATTGGCTCCCACACTGGTGGACGGCTCGAATGAGGTGGAGTAGCTGACGTAAGGTGCTATGCCATTATCGAACAGATACAGCAGCCCGGCTCGATAGCTCATTGCGCTGTCAGATCGCTCGGATGATGTCCCGGTGAGGCGATTGTCGGTGTGCTGGTTTGCCCAGTCGTGCCGGACACCGAAGACACCGCGCAGGTCGCCTACCTCTATCTGGTCCTGAATGTAGATGCCTGTCTGTCGAAGTGTCTGGTCGCTGTTGATGGCAGTCATGAACGGGCCGACCGGTTGGCCATAGATAGGGTTGGTGACGTCAAGCGACGTTGCGCCACCCAGCAGGTACTCCCAGCTGCTGCTGGAACGCTGGATGTCGAGGCCTGCGAGAAGCGTATGGCGGACGACCCCGGTATCGAAGTTGAATTCGGCCTGATTATCGAACGAGAAACCATCGACATCCTCAATGGAATGGACGGCCCAGCGGGGGATGAGCCCGGTTGCCGACATCGGGCCATTCATCTGAAGCGAGCGCATGTCGGTCTCGACTCCGGAATAGCGGAAGTTCGACCGTATAGTCACCTGCTCATCGAAACTGTGTTCGAACCTGTACCCAACGCCGTATTGAGTGCGCTCGAAGGAGTCGTAATTCGGATCTCCGACATTGAGATCGCGGCCGAGGAACCCGGCATAACCCGCCGGTGCCAGAAACTTGGGATACAAGGAATTGAAATAGCCGCCTTCCGGATCGCGCTGATAATAACCGGAGATCACCAGCGACGTTTCGGCATCCGGTTGCCACTTGAGCGATGGCGCAACGCCGAAGCGCCTCTCATCGACATCGTCATAGCGGGTGCCGGAGGAGCGACCTACCACTCCAAGCCCGTACTGCAACGTTCCATCGGATGTAAGAGGTCCCGTGGAGTAAAAACCGCTCTGAATTCGTCCGTCCGTTCCGGCCTCAAGTCTCACCTCGTTGATTGGACGTCGGATGGTTCCCGGCTGACCTGGTTCACGAGGCCGCCTGGGCTGACCTGGCCATACAAAAGCGCTGCTGGACCCTTCAGGACATCGATATGGTCGAGCAAAAACGGATCGATGGAAGGTGTGGCAAAGGCTTGGCCACGCTGAAGCTTGAGGCCATCAAGGTAGTTCACATAGCTGGTCGACGTGCCGAAAGCGCCGAAGCCACGCAGAAACACGGAATCGTAACGTGAATTCGAATCCCGGTCGGAGAGGACACCGGCGGTGTACCGTAGTGCCTCGCTCACCGTTTGAGGGTTCTGGTCGTCGATCTGCTTGCGCGAAATCGTGGTTATGGATTGCGGCGTCGCTGCCGCGGGTGCTCGGGTCTTCGTGGCCGACCTGTTCGATTTAACAAGAACGCTGCCGGACGTGTCGTCGGTGACTCCATCAGCGGAGATAATAATTGGCGCAAGCTGCGTGCTCTGCTCCTGAGCCCAGGCTTGGTTGGCAACGAAGAGAAAGGTCGATGCCGTTAGTATTTGCTTTAGGGAAAGGCTGAGCTTCACAAAACGCCCCCATGGTCGAAGCTTGCGGTATTTGGTAAGCTATTAAATCATACGGGACCGTCCTGTCCAGATAACGTGAGTATTATTGTCGACTTTTTATGTTGGCAATTCCGGCGGCAAACGCCAGAGAAGTCACCCAGAGAACGACAATGGGAGAAACAATGACAACGCGTAAATTGGGAACGCTCGCCAGATCAGGCCGCCCCCCTAGGGAAATGCAGAACGCGGCGGCTGAAAGGATCATAGAGACGGCAACCGTGCTTTTTGCCGGCAAGGGCTTTGCGGGCACCTCCATGGAGCAAGTTGCTTCGCAATGCGGGGCAGGTAAGGACACCGTCTACAGGCGCTTCCCCTCCAAGGTCGCCCTGTTTGAGGCCGTGGTCGAACATGCGCACAGGCGCGCTGTGGCGAGACTTGAGGACTTATCACCTTTGGAAGGAAACGCTCTGGAACGGCTGAAAGCCCTCCTCCGGGAGCTTCTGCACATCAACATGGAGCCCGACTTGATCGCCTTGAAACGGATCACATTCAGTGAAGCTGTCGTGTTCGAGAAGAATGCACCGATCCCACCTCAACCGGATCCGATCATGTCTCGATTGGTCGATGCAGTCGGTGAGGCACAAGGTGCCCGAATGCTTGTCGATGGTGACGCAGACGCGATCGCCAGTCATCTCATCCACTGTATGGTCGCGCTCCCGACCTCCGTCGCCATGTTGGGAGGCAAGGGATTCGATGACCCGCGCACCGTCGACGCGCATTTCGAGAGTACGTGGAATTGGCTCATCAACGGCGTGTCAACGCGGCAGCGATCTTAGACTGACGGCAGGTTTTCATTCTGTGTCCGCCACAACGAGCTTTCCGGAACGCAAAAGCCCCGATTTCAGAGGTTTTAGGCGGTACGGACGCCGGAGAGATTACGCTTAGAGACGTTTACAAACGTTCATTTTCTCAAGCATTCCTTATTTGTACAGAGCACCCGAAAGCGCGCGCGAAAACATGGCAAAACGACAAGCCGCAAATCCATCGCCGGTCCCCAAGCGCCTTATTGGCTATGCACGCGTCTCGACTGACGATCAGGTCCATGATGCGCAGATGGACGAGCTAGGTGCTGCCGGCTGTGAGCGTATTTTCCAGGAACACGGATCCGGTGCATCACGGGCCAGGCCGGTTCTGACAAGGCTGCTCGGCGAACTGGCCGCCGGCGATGTACTTGTCTTCGTTGGGGTGGATCGCCTCGCTCGCTCCGTCAGCCACCTGTTGCAGGTGATCGAGGACCTGGAGGAACGCAGCGTTCACTTCCGATCGATCCGGGATCCGATCGACACGTCCACGCCACAGGGTATGTTTTCTCTTCAGGTTCTCGGAGCTGTCGCCCAACGGAAATGTCCTTGCAATTCTGGAGTAACGCTCCATAAATGCAAGGATGATTGAACGTAGAATCGAAGAGAAGCTCCTGTATCTGATTGATGACAGCCCAGCCGTTGCACTGCTTGGCCCTCGCCAAGTCGGCAAAACGACAATAGCCATAGATATCGGCAATACCCGACCTTCAATCTATCTGGACCTGGAATCGGAGGCAGACCGGGCCAAGCTGTCAGAACCGGAACTCTATCTTGCAAGTCACAGTGACAAGCTAGTCATCCTTGATGAGGTTCACCGCCTGCCGAATGTGTTCCAAGTGCTGCGTGGTTTGATTGATCGCAACCGACGAGTCGGACGGCGCACCGGCCAGTTCTTGCTGCTCGGCTCGGCGTCCATCGATCTTCTTAAACAGTCGGGCGAAACGCTGGCCGGCCGCATTGCCTACCTTGAAATGCAGCCTGTCGATGGATTGGAAGTATCGCCGGATACTCTCGATACACTTTGGCTGCGGGGCGGCTTTCCCGATAGTTTACTTGCGTCCACTGACCGCGCAAGCATGCGTTGGAGACAAGACTTCATTCGCACCTATCTTGAACGAGATATTCCATTGTTGGGACCGCGCATTCCCGCTGAGACGTTGCGACGGTTCTGGACCATGCTGGCACACCACCAGTCCGGGCTTCTCAACGCAGCCGAACTCGCCCGCTCCCTTGGGGTCGATGGTAAGACCGTTGCTTCCTATCTCGATCTTCTTGTCGACCTACTTCTGGTGCGCCGTCTCGAACCCTGGCATGCTAATGTCGGTAAGCGGTTGGTCAAATCACCCAAAGTCTATGTAAGGGACAGCGGCATTGCCCACGCACTTCTTGGGCTTGGAAGCGCCGAGCAACTGCTCGGGCATCCAATTGTCGGCTCCAGTTGGGAGGGCTTCGTGATCGAAACACTGATCGCCGCATCGCCTGACGATACTGCGGCCAACTTCTACCGTACAGCGGCTGGCGCCGAAATCGATCTTCTGCTAACCCCTCCAGGCCAAAAGCCCTGGGCCATAGAGATCAAGCGAAGTCTGTTGCCGAAACTCGACAAAGGGTTTCATATCGCTTGCGAGGATCTCCAGCCCCAAAAACGCATCGTTATCTATCCCGGTGAAGAAACCTTTCCTCTACCAAACGAAGTGACTGCTATGCCCCTCTCGACCGCCGGCCGCCTGTTGCTTGACCGATAGCCGAATGCTCTTCCAAGCGGGCAAAGCCTGCGCCGATATGGATCCTTGGAAAAGTGTTTTTCCTAAACGACTGATAAGCTTTGCCACGCCTCGTCGCCATGATGGCCTCGGTATTGAGGCCCTTCCTGGCATGGCGCGCGGTTTTTGGAAGCGGCTCGGCCGCGCTTCGTCAGGGCTCAGTGCACGCAATCTCACCTGGGCCGCCGGCATTCCCAAGCACCAGAAGGTTTAATCCTCAGGATGTTGCCTTGATCTTTCCGGTCGCCGGCCATGGACGACCGCGCAAGCATTCAATTCCCGACACTCTTCGGCCGCAGCCGAAACGAGCCTGGCGGGACCGAACTGGAGGAAGGTCGGTTGGCGTCGCGGCACGAAGGATCGACTGCTGCACGTGGACGTTTGGCGGCCCTGCGCATTCGCATTGCCGATGGCAACCCGTAATAATCGCCGGCTGGAGGTGAGTGAGTTTTCTGCCTAGGGTTTGCGGTTAGGATATCTGATCCAAGGAGCGAATTGCCGAACGCGCGCGAGCATCCGGACCGGGAAGGAGATACCCGAGTTGACAGCTGTCAACTCGCTCTCGCCTGCCGGCATCTCAGTCGCAATTTACGCCGGCAAACGTTGCGAAACGCAGTTCGCCTTGTAAGCCGCAGGAACACGGTTGTCGCCTCGCCGAAGAGCGCGCGCCAACCCATTGAAGCAGCCGATCAGACCCCACGCCAGGAGAACGCGTAGCGACAGATCTAACCGGTTGTTCAATATACCGCTCGACTTATCCCCTTCGAGCCGTTCCGACGCCCGCGCCCGTTCGGGACCTCGCTCCGGCCGTCGGATAGTGGGATGATCTAGCCTGCCGGCGGCGGAACCCCGGAAAGCGGACGCCCGAGTTGACAGCTGTCAACTTGCCCTCGCCTGCCGGTATCCGCGCCGCAGTTTTGCGCCGACAATCGCTGCGAGACGTCGTTCGGCCTCCAGCCGGCAGGAAAACAGTTCGATGCGAAATCGTCCCCTGGTGCCGATGCGGCCCCAGTTCCGGGTGAGCGCCGCACCCTGGAAAAGATCCGGCTCGACAGTCAGACAATAGAAGCGGGCCATGTTGCGGGACGGATCGCGGCGGGTGAGAAGAAGCGGTTCGTGTTCCATGCCGGAAGAATCGCAATCGAGGATTTTCGCGTCCAACGACTTCGGTGAATCGATCCGGCCGTTTCGATTCACGCCGATGATGGATCCGGCTGCCCGAACGAAAAGCGCCGCGCCCCGTTTCCGGGACACGGCGCTCAACGACGACGGAAGAACCGACGGCTAGTGCACGGCGCCGGAGCCGCCGACCGCAACGACGGCGAACGGCATGCCTTCCACCGGAATGGTGCGGCTCTCCGTCAGGGTGTCGATATCGATGAGCCGCACCAGGGAATGGCGCGGATCGGTGACGGCGATCACGTCGCCGGCCACCGCCAGCCGCGGGCGCGGATCGCGCCAATGACCGTCCTTGCTATAGGGTTCGGTCACCTTAACGCTTCTGGCGATCCTGCCATCCAGCACGTTGAGAAGATGCAGATCGCCGTCCTCCGTCAGGACATAGGCGTTCTTGGCCCGCGCCGGATCGAGCGCGAAGTCGACGCGCCGGGTCGGCAACTCGATCAGCTGGTAGGGTTTTTCCACGTCCGGATCGATCACCATCAGCTTGTCCTCGCCGAAATTGCCGAGGAAGAACTGCATCGATTTGCCGCCGAGCAGGGTGGTCACCTTGCCCTTGGGAAGATCCTTGTCATAGGGGAGCATTTCGAGCGTTGGGCCGGCATCGCCGCCGGGGCGGGCGAGAAGCACGCCTTCCTCGCAGCCGAAGGCGACCAGGCGGGCGGACGTCGCTTCGCCATGCAGGGCAGTGCAGGGGGCGACACCGCCCACTTGGGCGCCTGCCTCATCGAGCACCCGCAGACCGAGCCGCGGCGGAAGATCGCCGGCCTTCACCTCCGCCCTGGTGTCCGGCACCGAGACCAGAACATGCCGCCCCATGGTGACGGCAACGCCATGATGCGGCGCAGTCGCACCGACCGACCGGATCTCCGACCTGCCGTCCAGCAAGGCGTCCTCGTCGACGATATCTGCGCGTCCTTCCCGATCGAAGAACAGGATCATCTCCTCGCCATGCGGCACGGCATGCACCGGCCGCTTGCCCTGGAAATCCACCTTCAGCATCTCCGGCGGCGTGATCGTCACGTCCCGATGCTCTCCATGATCGGAAAGCGCGATCCCGCTGGAGATCGCCTGCACCATATCCGCCTCCGTCTGCACCGCAAAGACCGTGCGGCCCGAGGCGCTGGCCGTCAGCGCGGCAAACCCCTTGAGACCGAAGCTGCCGAGCACCGAGCCGCTTTCGAGATCGACGGCCCGTACGATCGGTGCCGTGTGATCTGCGATGAAGAGCCGCCAGGCCTCCTGTTCATGGTCATCCGCCGTCGCGGGGGAGGCCGCCAGCCAAAGCAATGCCGCTGACGCGGGCAAGCCCGCCTTCCATCCCTCTCTGATCAGTCTCATCCGGATTCTCCTTTAGATATGTAATAACGTTACATTCATAGATCGTGAGATGGAGATCTGTCCAGTCCTCGGCAGAGAGAAATTATCCGCGGCCAGCAAAGCGGGATCATTCGCAGGTACAGCAAAGCATCTGATCGGAGAGGGGAGGGAGGGGCTTTCGAAGAACCGCCGCGGGAAAGCGTTACGGACGCAGGAGCGGCTTCAGCATGCGTGCAATGCCCTTCAGCGGGTCGAGATACCGTGCAGCCATCTCCGAACCCGGGACGCTCGCCGCCGGGGCACCGATATTCAGCGCCGCAATCACCCGGCCGCGATCGTTTTCCAGCGGCACGGCGATCGAACAGAGGCCGAGTTCCAACTCCTGGTCGATGACCGCGTAACCCTGAGCTCGCACCCTTGCGAGTTCCTCCATCAACTGCCCGGGATCGGTGAGGGTACGCGGCGTGAAGGATTTGAGGTTCGTCTGGCGGAGCAGCGAGAGCGCCTCATCCTCCGGCATTGCCGCCAGCAGCACGCGGCCCATGGAGGCGCAATAGGCGGGCAGGCGGCTTCCCGGCATGAGGTTGATCGACATGACCCGCTTCTGCGAGGCGCGGGCGATATAGACGACCTCGGTGCCGTCGAGCACGCTCGCCGAGGCGCTCTGGTGCACCTCCTCGGACAACCTGTCGAGGAACGGCTGGACGATATGGGGGAGGGGAGTCGCGGAAAGATAGGCATGGCCGAGTCGCAGGATCTTCGGTGTCAGGGCAAAGAACTTTCCGTCGTAATCGGCATAACCGAGTTCGGAAAGCGTCAGCAGGCAGCGCCGCGCCGTCGCCCGGTCGAGGCCGGTCGATTTGGCGACATCCGAAATCGACAGTCGGCGCGTCGTCTCGCCAAAAGCTTCGATGACCTTCAGACCGCGCGCGAACCCGCTGACGAAATCCGTTTCCCGCATGTACGGCCTACTCCTTGTCCATTTTCGAGCCCGCCCCTCACGCCTGCCGGCACCTTCTCTCCGCTTGCGGGGAAAAGGATATGCCACACCGCCTCGGTCACCGTTCACGCCGCATGTGGCAGTCCCCTCTCCCGACGGAACGGGTAAAGCGCCAGGGCGAGGTGCAATTTCACCATCCCCATACGCCGAGAATGTGCGATATATGAACAAATGTCAAATACCGCACATAATCCTTGCCGCAAAACACGCCGCGATTTATCAATTCCCCCGGAGGCGCGGCTGGCCCACCTGTCCAGCCCCTTCGAGCGAAGGAGAATTTCCCTATGGACAAGACGATCGGGAGCTTGGCGGAAGCCGTCTCCGAAATTGGTGACGGCGCGACCGTCATGATCGGCGGCTTCGGCGGGTCGGGCGCACCGATTGAGCTGATCCACGCCTTGATCGACAAGGGTTCGAAGAACCTCACCGTCATCAACAACAATGCCGGCAACGGCAAGATCGGCATCGCGGCGATGATCGATGCGGGCATGGTCAAAAAGATGATCTGCTCCTTCCCGAAATCGACCGATCCGCGTGCCTTCACGGATCGCTATCTGGCCGGCCGGATCGAGCTGGAACTGGTGCCGCAGGGCACGCTTGCCGAGCGCATCCGGGCAGGCGGCGCCGGCATCCCGGCCTTCTACACGCCGACTGCCTATGGCACCGAACTTGCGGAAGGCAAGGTGATCGCCGAATTCGACGGCCGCCATTATGTGCAGGAACGCTGGCTGAAGGCCGATTTCGCGATCGTCAAGGCGCATCTCGGCGATCCCTACGGCAACCTGACCTACAACAAGGCCGGCCGCAACTTCAATCCGCTGATGTGCATGGCCGCCGCCAAGACGATCGTGCAGGTTTCGAAGATCGTCAAGGCGGGCGAGATCGACCCCGAGCACGTCGTCACCCCCGGCATCTTCGTCGACCGCGTCGTCGAAGTCGCGAACCCGCAACAGGAAGAAGAGCTCATCCGGGCGGGCGTGGTTTACGGCTCGGCATATGAGGGAGCCCAAGGGGGAGAAAAGCCATGACCGTGAACACCCGCGAAGACATCAAGCTCTCCAACGCCCAGATCGCCTGGCGCGCGGCGCAGGACATTGCCGACGGCGCCTATGTGAACCTCGGCATCGGCTTTCCGGAAATGGTCGCCCGTTACCAGCCGCCGGGCAGGCAGGCGATCTTCCACACGGAAAACGGCATCCTGAATTTCGGCGAGGCGCCGAAGCCCGGCGAAGAGGACTGGGACCTCATCAATGCCGGCAAGAAGGCCGTGACATTGCTGCCGGGCGCTGCCTTCTTCCACCATGCGGACAGCTTTGCCATGGTGCGCGGCGGCCATCTCGATGTCGCCATCCTCGGCGCGCTGCAGGTGGCGGAGAATGGCGACCTCGCCAACTGGCGCGTCGGCACCAAGGGCGTTCCTGCCGTCGGCGGCGCCATGGACCTGGTGCATGGCGCAAAGCAGGTGTCGGTCATCATGGAACATGTCACCAAGAACGGCGAGCCGAAGCTCGTCGAAAAATGCACCTTCCCGCTCACCGGCGTCGCCTGCATCACCCGGGTCTATACCAGCCACGCGGTGGTCGACATCAGGCAAGGCCATTTCGTGCTGCGTGAAAAGCTTGCCGGCATGAGCATCGAGGAATTGCAAGCCATGACCGGCGCCAAGCTCCATATCGAAGGCCCGGTCGCCGATCTCGCCGTTCCCCAACTCTAAGAGAGAAGATCATGACCGAAGCATTCATCTGCGACTATATCCGCACTCCGATCGGCCGGTTCGGCGGTTCGCTCTCCTCCGTCCGGGCCGACGATCTCGCCGCCATTCCCTTGAAGGCATTGATGGAACGCAACGGTTCCGTCGATTGGGAAGCAGTGAGCGACGTCATTTACGGCTGCGCCAACCAGGCCGGCGAGGACAACCGCAACGTCGCCCGCATGGCCGCCCTTCTTGCCGGCCTGCCGGTCTCCGTCACCGGCACGACCATGAACCGGCTGTGCGGTTCCGGCATGGACGCCGTCATCACCGCCGCCCGCGCCATCAAGGCCGGCGAAGCGGAACTGATGATCGCCGGCGGCGTCGAAAGCATGAGCCGCGCACCCTTTGTGATGCCGAAGGCGGATACCGCGTTCTCCCGCAATGCCGAGATCTACGACACGACGATCGGCTGGCGCTTCGTCAACCCGCTGATGAAGAAACAGTATGGCGTCGATTCCATGCCGGAGACCGGCGACAACGTTGCGATCGACTACAAGGTCTCGCGCGAGGACCAGGACGCCTTTGCCGTGCGCTCCCAGGCCAAGGCCTCCGCGGCCCAGGAAAACGGCCGTCTCGCCAAGGAAATCACCTCCGTCACCATCCCGCAGCGGAAGGGCGATCCCGTCGTCGTTTCGAAGGACGAACATCCGCGCGCGACCAACATCGAGGCACTCGCCAAGCTCAAGGTGCTCAACAAGCTTGAAGGTGCCACCGTCACCGCCGGCAACGCATCCGGCGTCAACGACGGGGCGGCCGCGCTGATCATCGCTTCGGAAGCGGCGGCGAAGAAATACGGTTTGACCCCGATCGCCCGCGTCATGGGCGGCGCGACCGCCGGCGTTCCGCCGCGCGTCATGGGCATCGGCCCGGCCCCGGCAACGCAGAAACTCTGCGCGCTCCTGAAGCTGACGCCGAAGGATTTCGACGTCATCGAGCTCAACGAAGCCTTCGCAAGCCAGGGCATCGCCGTCCTGCGCGAACTCGGTCTTGCGGAAGATGCCGAATACATCAACCCGAACGGCGGCGCGATCGCCCTCGGCCATCCGCTCGGCATGTCCGGTGCCCGCATCTCCGGCACGGCGGCACTCGAACTGTCGCTTCGCAAGGGCCGCTACGCGCTCGCCACCATGTGCATCGGGGTCGGGCAGGGGATCGCGGTCGCGCTCGAACGCGTCTGACGGAAACCGGCAGCCCTCCTGAAGAGGGGAGGGGTCCTGAACCGCAAGTCCGTGCCGGCACGGGAGCTCCACCGTGCCGGCGCAACTCCGACCGGCCTTTGCCATCGTGCCCGTCGGTCCCGCAAATCGCCATCCAGGTGCGACGGGGCAGGACGGGACAGAGTTCTACGATGCCATTTCCTCCCGTGCATAGCGGGTCGGCGGCAATCCGACGAAGCGGGTGAACGCCACGCTGAATGCGCTTGCGGAACCGTATCCGACCCGCTCGGCGATTTCCTTGATGCCTCCTTCGTTGCGTCTCAAAAGGTTCTTGGCCAGCGCCATGCGCCATGAGAGCAGATATTCCATCGGCGTGACGCCCATGGCGCGGCGGAACCGGTCGAAGAAGGCGGACCGGGAAAGTGCAGCCTCGTGAGCCAGTTGCTCCACAGTCCAGTCCCGGGTCGGGTCTTCGTGCATCCGGCGGATCGCGGCCGCGAGACGCCCATCCGCAAGACCGCGCAGAAGCCCCGGCGAGGCTTCATTGCCCGCCGTGGCCCGAAGCGCCTCGATGAGCAGGACTTCCAAGAGACGGGCGAGGATCACGTCCCGCGCAGGCCGGCGCGCGCGGGCTTCCTCTCCGACCAGCTCGACGATGGCGGCAAGCCGTTTTTCCCCGCGAACATGCACGAGTTGCGGAAGGAGCGACACCAGGAGAGCCGCGTCCGGCGAACCGAACACGAAATGACCGACCAGCAGCCGGACATCGGGCGGTCCGTCCGGATTTCCATGCCTTATCTCGCCCGGAAATTCGGCGATGGCCAGCGGATCGCCACCACCCGTCGTTCCCGGCCCAAGACTCGACATGACGAAGCCGTATACGGCGGGGACCAGAACAAAATCGCCCTCCCGAAGCTCGACCGGATCCTGACCCTCGACGGCAAGCCGGGACGAACCCTGCAGGATCGCACAATAGAAGGGCTGGCCGGATTCCGAGCGTTGGACGCGCCAGGCTCCGGCGCCGCTGACAACCTTCGAGAGAGGCGCGCTCGGCTGGAGCAACGTCACCACTTCCGCAAACGGGTCGATCATTCCAGGACTCTTGCAAATGAAAATCGGATTTTCGATTATAGCAAGTCCTGCATTCGCGGTCTAGATTCCAGGCATTGCAAACCACAAAGGAGCTGCCATGCAAACCGTCCTCATCACCGGTTGCTCGTCCGGATTCGGCCTGGAAATCGCCAGATATTTTCTCGATCGCGGCTGGAAGGTCGTCGCGACGATGCGCACGCCGCGTGAAGACGTCCTGCCCCGTTCGGAGCACCTGCGGATACTCGCCCTCGACGTCACCGACCCGGACAGCATTCGCCGGGCTGTCGAAGCCGCAGGGCCGATCGACGTCCTGGTCAACAATGCAGGGATCGGCTGGCTGAACGCGCTCGAAGGCACGCCGATGGATATCGCCCGCGAGGTCTTCGAGACGAATACGCTGGGCACGATGGCGATGACCCAGGCGATCCTGCCCCAGTTCCGGCAGCGGAAGGCCGGTGTCGTCGTCAACGTGACCTCGAGCGTGACCCTGAAGCCGCTTCACCTGCTTTCCGTCTACACGGCCAGCAAGGCGGCGGTGAACGCGTTCACCGAGTCGCTTGCGCTGGAACTCGAGCAATTCAACGTGCGCGTCGCCCTGGTGCTGCCGGGACGTGCGCCGGAAACCCGTTTCGGAGAAAATGCGCGCGCCAAAGCCCAGGACGGTTTCCCGGAAGCCTATGCCGACCTCGCACAGAACGTCTTCGCGACCTGGCAACAGCAGGCATCCGTCATCACCCGGCCGCTCGACGTGGTCGAGGCCGTGTGGCGCGCTGCGACCGATCCGTCATGCCCGCTCCGCATCCCGGCCGGCGCCGACGCCGTGGCATTGGCCGGTTGACGCCGGACCACGCCACGGCGCCCCGGGCAAGTGCGCCACGGCGTTCGAACGCAAATGCGAGAGGCCCGGCAGCGATCAGGCCTCTCGATTTGGCACCATATCGGGAACCGTGGCCATGACGAAACGCCATGACGTCTGAAGGCGCCTTCGGTCGTCCCCGCACAGGCACACCCTGTCAGATCGTCGCAACCGCCAGTTCGGCCTTTGGTGCGGCGCCGGCTTTGCCTATATGAGTTGTGCCGCAACGGCGGCAGAGCCGGAGGCCGAGATGGATAATGAACTGCAGGGCCGTACCGCGCATGTTGCGGCGATCCGTGAACGGGCGGAAGCGGAAATGAAGGCGATCGGCATCGACGAGACCTTCATCGGCAAACTGGTCGACACGTTTTATGGCCGGGTGCTGGCTCAACCGGAACTGGGTCCCGTTTTCGACGCCAGGCTCTCAGGACGTTGGCCGGAGCATATGGAGAAGATGAAGAGCTTCTGGTCCGCCGTCGCCTTCCGCAACGGGGCCTATGGCGGCAAGCCGGTCCAGGCGCATCTCGGCGTCGCGAACATGACACCGGAGCTTTTTCCGAAATGGCTGGAACTGTTTGCCGCAACGCTCGACGACATCGCCCCGAACGATGAGGCGAAGGCCTGGTTCATGGCGACGGCGGAGCGGATCGCAAAAAGCCTGACGCTGTCGCTCTTCTACAATCCAGCGCTCGACGACCCGGCGCTCAAGCGGGCCTGAAACCGCAAACTTCGCCGGCGAGACGCCAGCTGGTCTAGAGATGGCGGCCGGCCTCCAGCGCTTGCTGGGCATCGTCGAATGACATTTCGAAGACCTTCTTGCCGATTTCGAAGCTGAAACCTGCCCTGGCAAAGGCGGAAAGCTCCTTTGCCTTGCGTTTGTCGTCGAGTTCGCCCCTGCGGAAAGGCCCGAAGGCGCGCTTGCGGGCAAGCACGAGGGCGGCATAAAAGTCGTCCGCCTCGGCGACGGCCGCCGCGACGGTCTCTCCGGCGACGCCCTTCTGCGACAGTTTCCGGGCGATCATCCTTTTCGACCTGCCACCGCGCATGCCCGCGCGGGTGCTGATTTCCGCATAGGCCGTGTCGTCCAGCGCCTTGTTGTCGTGGGCGAACTTCACGGCGGAGTCGGCCAGCGCCTTCACCTGCGCCTCGCCGATATGCTCGAATTTCTGACGGGCCTTGCGCGATATGGCGTCGAACAGCTGCTTTTCGGTGTGCATGCGCCGGTCGAGCCGGTAGATCGCCGAATTGCGCGCCCAGGAGAACATGCGCGGCGTCGGCGCATCGGATTGCGGCGTCTCGTCGTCCAAGTCCAGTTCGAGCCTCCTGCCGCTCTGGCGTTTCACATGCTTCGGAGCCGGGTCTTACACGACTCGGCTCCGGCAAAACAGCGGCAGGGGTCGTTTCAAACGGCGGAAACCGGCCTCAGTGCCTCCTGATGCACGACGATGCGGGCGTGGTAGGGGACGCGAGTATAAAGATCCAGCACGTCCTGGTTCACCAACCGCACGCAACCGGAGGAGGTGGCCTTGCCGATCGAATCCCATTCGGGCGTGCCGTGCAGCCGGTAGAGCGTGTCCTCGCCATTCTGGAAGATGTAGAGGGCGCGGGCGCCGAGCGGGTTTTTCACGCCCGGATCCATGCCGCCGTTCTCGATGGAGAACTTCCTGAGGCTCGGCTGGCGGGCCACCATCTCGTTCGGCGGCTTCCAGCGCGGCCAGGGCTGGCGCCAATGGATCACGCCTTCGCCCTGCCAGGCAAAGCCGTCGCGGCCGATGCCGACGCCGTAGCGCATGGCGGTGCCGCCGGGCTCGACCACGTAGAGGAAGCGGCCGGGCGTATCGACCACCACCGTGCCGGGCGTCTCTCCGGTCGGGTCGACCACGCGCTGGCGGTAATATTTCGGGTCGATCTGCCTGTAGGGAACAGCGGGGATGAGATGTCCGCCATCCTCGACCGCGGCATAACGCGCCTCCAGCTCCGCCTCGCCGGGCAGCTCGATTGGCCGGCGGGCCATTTCCGGGATCGGGGCGCGTTCGGATGTGCTGGCGCAGCCTGCCAGCGTTGCGGCCAGGGAGATGGAGCCCAACACGAAAGCGCGCCGCGACGGGTGGTATTCACTGGACATGGGTCGGTAAGGTCTTTCCGGATGAAAATCGCTGAAGATGAGCTTCTATTCATTCCTGCATCAAGGTTGAAGATGGCTTCGATCACATCCATGGCATCAGGTCTCGTCTCGGCAGACCGCATGCGCTTTGACTTTTCACCGCGAACTCAGTAGGAACGCGCCATGTTTGCGCTGCAAACGTTGCAGCGGCGGCGCTCCAGCGCCCTGAAAATCCGAAAGACCAAGAGAATGACCGATCACAACAACGCCGTTCCGGCGATCGCCAAGGCGTTGGCAAAGCGCGGCTATACGACCCTCACCCCCGTCCAGCAGGCGATGCTCGATCCAGCGCTGGCGCAGTCCGACGCACTGGTTTCGGCCCAGACCGGTTCGGGCAAGACGGTGGCCTTCGGCCTCGCCATGGCGCCGACGCTGCTGGGAGAGGCGGAAAGATTCGGCTCTGCGGGCAATCCGCTGGCGCTCGTCATCGCCCCGACCCGCGAACTCGCCATGCAGGTGAAGCGCGAGCTGGAATGGCTCTACGAGATGGCCGGCGCGGTGATCGTGAGCTGCGTCGGCGGCATGGATATCCGCAGCGAACGGCGCGCGCTGGAACGCGGCGCCCATATCGTCGTCGGCACCCCGGGACGCCTCTGCGACCATATCCGCCGCAACGCGCTCGACATGTCCGAGCTCAAGGTCGCAGTGCTCGACGAAGCCGACGAGATGCTCGATCTCGGCTTTCGAGAGGACCTGGAATTCATCCTCGAATCCGCGCCCGACGACCGCCGCACGCTGATGTTCTCGGCAACCGTGCCGGCCGCCATCGCCAAGCTTGCCAAAAGCTACCAGCGCGACGCGGTGCGGATCGCCACCACGACCGAAGAAAAGCAGCATGGCGATATCGAATATCGAGCACTCGCCGTGGCGCCGTCGGATCGGGAAAACGCCATCATCAACGTGCTTCGTTATTACGAAGCCACCAATGCCATCGTGTTCTGCTCGACGCGGGCGGCCGTCAACCACCTGACGGCGCGGTTCAACAACCGCAATTTCGATGTCGTGGCATTGTCCGGCGAGCTCACCCAGAACGAACGCACCCATGCGCTGCAGGCCATGCGCGACGGCCGGGCGCGCGTCTGCATCGCGACCGACGTCGCCGCCCGCGGCATCGACCTGCCGGGCCTCGATCTCGTCATCCATGCGGATCTGCCGACCAATTCGGAAACGCTGCTTCACCGCAGCGGCCGCACGGGCCGCGCCGGGCGCAAGGGCATCAGCGCCATGATCGTGCCGGTCAACGCCCGCCGCAAGGCAGAACGCCTGCTCGCCGGTGCGGGCATCACGCCCACCTGGGCCCATCCGCCCTCGGCCGAAGACGTGATGCGTCGCGACGACGAACGACTGCTTGCCGATCCGATCTTCGAGGAAAAACCACGCGAGGAAGAGCAGGAACTGGTTGCCCGCCTGGTCGCAAGCCATGGTGCGGAGAAGCTGGCCGCCGCCTTCGTCGCTCTCTACCGTTCGAAATATTCCGCACCGGAGGATATCGCGGAAGTCTCGCTGGACGGCGGCCGCAAGCCGCGCGAGGCAGGCCGCAGCAATGCCGGCGAAAGAGGCGATCCGGCCTCCCGGCCGCTCACGCCGCGCGGCGATTTCGGCCCGGCGGTGTGGTTTTCGCTCTCCGTCGGCCGCAAGCAGCGCGCCGAACCGCGCTGGCTCATCCCGACGCTGTGCCGCGCCGGCGGCTTCACCAAGAACGAGATCGGCGCCATCAAGATGCAGGCCGACGAGACCTATGTCGAAATCGCGGCCGACCAGGCCGAGGGCTTCATGAACAAGCTCGGCAAGGACCGCATGATGGAACGCGGCATCCGCGTGACGCGCCTCAACGGCGCGCCGGACTTCGGCAAGTTCACGAGAAGCAACGAGGACGGCCCGACCCGCGAAGGCCCGCGCATGGACAAGCCCCGCAAGCAAGGGCCACGTGAAGACGCACCGCGCAAGGACTGGTCCCCCAAGGGAGAGCGGCCGTCCAGGAAGGATGCATCGGCCGGGGGCGGCCGGTTTGGTTCCCAGCCGTCCCGCGACGAGCGGCTCCTGGACGACGAAGTCTGGGGTGACCGCCCGAAGGGCAAGCCGAAGAAGCAAGGCTTCAAGGCTGCCGCCCCCGCAGGCGGTTTCGACGGCGGCAAAACCGCCGAGACCCGTGACGCAAAGCCGTTCAGGAAGGACGCCAAGCCCTTCCAGAAGGGCAAACCGAAGCCGGGCAAGGGCGGTGGCGGGTTCGACAGACGGAAATAGGCTCCGCCCCCGGCATCGCCGACCTCAATCCGTGGCCTTCGTAGCGTAAAACGCCTTCACATCCGCCGCGAAGCTCCTCCGGGAGCCTGGCTTTGTGTAGAACATATGGCCGCCGCGATAGGTTTTCAGCTCCGCGCGGCCGGCCGCCAGTTGCGGCGGCAGATGGTCGATGACATAGCGGCTGGCGCCGTAGGGCGTCAGCGCATCGCTGTAGCCATGGGCGATCATCACCTTGAACGAGGGAATGACCGAAAGCAGGTCGCGGATGTCGGTCGTGGCGCTGGCGAGCGCGCGGCTGTCGCCGCCGCGGCCGCCGTTCCATTCCCAGCGGCGGTTCACCTCCTCGTTCAGCAACGAATAGGTCATCTCCGAAGAAAATTTCAGCTCGTTGCGGGCATAGGCCGCAAAAGCCGCGCCGAAGGCGCGTGTATAACCCTCCAGGATCGGATCGTCGTTGCGGGTATAGCTGTCCTCCGGATAGGCGTCCGGCACCGCATAGGACGCGTCATAGGGGCTGACCACCTTGCCCGGTCCGCCCATCTGCTTGGCATAAACGTCGCCGACGAAACCGCGGGTATGGGCGGCCACGTCCTTCGGAATGCCGGTCAGTTCGGAAATACGGGCATAAAGCGCATCGGCCGCCTGGCCGGAAGGAGAGGGGCCGGCCAGTGCTACCAGAAGATCGCTCATGGCGAACCGTTCGGCCTCGGCGAGCTTTTCCGGCGTGAAGGCGTTCCTATGCTCCAGTTCGGCCGCGACGAGCGAAGGGAACTGCAGTGCGGCGCTCAGCGGATCATCCGTATTGGCAAGGAACCTGCCTTCGATCAAAGGCGACAGCATGATGACGCCAGACGGCAGGAGGCCTTGCGTGTTCTTCAGCGACACCGCCACTTTCGCGGCGCGGAAACCGCCATAACTCTCGCCAAGCAGATATTTCGGCGCCTCGAGCCGGTTGTTCTTCTGGACATAGAGCGCGATCGCCTTGGCAAGGCTGTCGGCATCCTGCCGCACGCCATAGTAGCCGCCTGCCGCCTCGTTGTTCGCCGCACGGCTCCAGCCGGTGCCGACCGGGTCGATCAGCACGAGATCGGTAAAGGCAAGCCAGCTTTCCGGATTGTCCTTGAGCTGGGGCATAGTGCCGTCATCGCCGGTTTCGCCGAATTCCAGGATCCTGGGCCCGACGAGGCCGAGATGCAGATAGGCCGAAGCAGCGCCCGGCCCGCCGTTGAAGGCGAAGGTGATGGGGCGTCCAGGCCCGCGGTCCCTGGCCGTATAGGCTGTATAGAAGATCTTCGCCGAGCGGTTGCCGTCCTGTCCGAAAAGATCAAGCGTGCCGGCCGTCGCCGTGTAAGGCATGTCTCCGGATGGCGCCTTGAAGACGTGTTCCGTCGTGGAATCCGCCGGAATAAGACCGAAGATGCCGCCTTGGGCGCCCTGTTCGGCCTGTCCGCGTCGCTCCCGACCCTCGTCTCCACTCCGCTGCTGCGCCCACGCTGAGCCGGAAAGAACAGGAGCGGAAAGTGCAAGCAGCACGGCGAAAGACGCGATCGTTTTGTGAAACAGCAAACCAGTTTCCTCCTTGGCCCAGCCGAGTGGCGGCCGAACCTATGTAGGGCGGGCCGCCGATCCGCAAAACTCAAGTCCTGTTGATCGGCGGAAGCGAAATGCCACAGAGCTTGAATCGAGTGAATTTTGAGCCCATATTGATCAGCATCTGATGAAAATACGATCAAGGAAAGTTCAATGGCGGCACATGCTTTCGAAATGGGCGCAGCCTCCTTCGGCGAGCCGCAGTCCCCCTTCCTTTCCGCCCGGCGCGTGGCGGAGCTGCTCGGCGTCACCCAGGCCGAGCTCGCCAAGCTGATCGGGATCGCCCGCAACACGCTGACTGCCAAGAGCGGCGCCCGCAAGGTGGATATGGCGCTTTCGCCCGTGGTGCGCATTCTCGCCATGGCGAGCGAAATGGCGGGCGACGAGAACCGCGCCGCGATCTGGTTCAAGCATCAGCCGATTCCCGGCTGGGCCGGCAAGACGGCTTACGATCTCGTCGGCGAAGGCAAGGCCGACAAGGTGCTCGCCTATCTCGAAGCCGTGCGCTCCGGCGTCTATGCCTGATCCCCTGGTCCTGTGGCGCGCCTATGTGCCGCGCTGGGCGCACGCGCCGCTTTCCGGCGATGGCGCCGCCCGTTTCGGCGGGCGATGGAATCCGGTCGGCGCTCCGGCCATCTATGCCGCGCGCGAGCTTTCCACCGCCTGGGCGGAATACAACCAGGGCTTCGTGCAGCATCCGGCGCTGATCACCCAGCTTCGGCTGGAAGGCGCGCGACTGGCGGACCTGACCTCGCCGGCCACGCTCGCCGGCCTCGGCATCGATGAAACCATACACCGCTGCGAATGGCGGGCCGATCTCGATAAAGGATTGAAGCCGGCAACGCTCGCGCTGCGCGAAAGGCTGGTGGAGCGGAGCTTTCACGGCGTTATCTACCCCTCCTTCATGTCGCCCGGCGGCACCTGCATCGCGCTCTGGCGCTGGAACGATGGCACAGGCCCGGCACTGAATGTCATCGATCCCGACGGCCGGTTGCCGAAAAACCCTGCCTCCTGGCTCTGACAAACCCGACGAGAGGGACAGGGACGATACAAGTCCTTACCTGGGATACGGCTTGCAACTTATGAGCTTTAGCATTTGAAATTTAGTCATATGTAATATTTCGGGAGCATCATGGCTGCCTCAAGGAAAGCAGGGCACATGCAAAAGGATATCCGGATCACATCACACGTCACGCTGGTGCTGACATTGCTGACGGCGATGGCCGCGGTTCTCATCGCCGGTTTCATGTGGATGGCTTCCGCCAAGGTCGACGATCTGTCCCTGACGCGACAGAGGGGATTTGTCGAACATGGTCTCGACGAGCAGGTAAAGGCCGTGCCGCGCGAACTGGAAAGCGTCACCACCTGGGACGACGCGGTTCTGTTTGCCCCCACAGGCCCCCGCCAGTGGGTCGTCTACAATCTCGGCACATGGATGTACGATTATTTCGGGCATGACCGCACATACGTGTTCGACCCGCAGGATGCGCTGGCCTATGTCGTGCGGGAGGGCAAGGACATCCCCGTTTCCACCTTTCTCAACGACGAAGAGCCGGTGACCGCGCTCCGGGAAGCCGTCCGTGCGGTCCTGCGGAAGCGGGCTGCATCCGCCGATACCGCCCAGCCGGAACTCAACGAGATTTCTGCAACCGAGATCGTCGAGATTGACAACCGGCCGGCCGTCGTGAGCGCGCGCCCCATCGTGCCGAGTTCCGAAAAGATTTCGTTGGAACCGGGGCAGGAGTATATTGCCGTCGCCGTGAAATTCCTGGATGCCGGGGTCGTCGACAAGATCGCCAGTTACGCCCAGCTCGACAAGCTGCACTACAGCGCGGAAGCCTCGCCGTCCTATGCCGCGATACCGGTCGTCGCCTCCAGCGGCGGCACACTCGGATATCTTGCGTGGGAGCCCATCCGGCCGGGCCTGATGCTGATCAAGCAGATCGTGCCTGCGGGTGTCACAGGCATTGCGGTCGCCATGGGCGTCGTGATCTTTCTCGGCCACGGCCTGCGCCGGACCTCGATCGCCCTCTCCAAAAGCCGTCTGGCGCTGATGCGCCATCGCGACGAGCTCGAGGAAACCGTCAGGCTCCGGACGGCGGAAATCGAACGCCAGCGGGAAGAACTCGACCGGCTTCTGGCGCAGGAGCGGCACGTAAACGCGCTGCAGCGGCAATTCGTGGCTATGGCTTCCCACGAATTCCGTACGCCGCTCGCCATCATCGATGCCGCGGCGCAGCGCCTTCACCGTACCAAGACGGTCCTGAAGCCCGAATATGTGGCAGAAAAATCGGCACAAATCCGTTCAGCCGTGCTGCGCATGGTGGACCTGATGGAGAGCATCCTTTCCGCCGGGCGGCTGGAAACCGGCAAGACGACATTGAAGCCCGAGCAACTGCATCTGGCCGAAGTCATCGAAAGATGCTGCACGCGGCAGGCGGAAATCCGCAAGTCCCACATATTCCATCAGGATCTTTCCAAACTGCCGGGAACGATCCTGGCGGACCGGGCGGCCATCGAACAGGTCTTCACCAACCTGCTATCGAACGCCGTCAAATATGCGCCCCAGGCCCCGGACATCAGGGTTCGCGCCTGGACGAAAAAGGATATGTCCTTCGTGTCGATCGCCGACAATGGCATCGGCATGGATGCGGAGGACCTTCCCAAGCTCTTCCAGCCCTATTACCGGGCGCGCAGTGCGACCGGGATTGCCGGCACCGGCATCGGTCTCAATATCGTCAAGCAGATCGTCGATCTGCATGGCGGTTCGATTTCCGTCGAGAGCACGCTCGGCAAGGGAACCACGTTCACGGTGGCGCTTCCCAACAAGGGGCCGTTCGCCGCTATTTCCAAACAGGCAGCTTAAAGGAACATCCAGATGATCACCGTATTATGTATCGACGACGAAGCGGATATTCGCGAACTCATCGTCGAGGAGCTGGTAGATGCAGGTCTGGCAGCCCTGGAAGCGGCCAACGGGCAGGAGGGACTGGAGATGATCCTCTCCCACTGGCCGGACATCGTCATCTGCGACATTTCGATGCCCGTGATGGATGGCCATCAGCTCCTGGCGGAAATCCAGGTCAACCATCCGGAATTGTCCAATATCCCCTTCATCCTGCTGACGGCGCTGACCGACAAGGAAAACGTGCTTACTGGCCTGCGGGCCGGGGCGGCGGACTATCTAACGAAACCGATAGATTTCGATCTCCTGATGGCCAAGATCGCCGGCTGCGTCACCCGCATCGAAAACGACCGGACTGCCGGACGCGCCCTGTAAGCCGCGCCGTCGCCCGCCGATGAGACCAGAGCGGGCGCAAACCAACGGGCGAGGCATCCCTGGATGCCTTCCCGACAACGACTTCGGACGAGGCTCGCTGTCCGCACCTACGCCGCGGCGCGAGCCTCTAACCGCCGTCATGGCGGCTGCCGCGAACCTAAGGGCGGCACATATGTTCCCGTCAAATTAACGTTTGGTAATCTCTTGCCGACAATTTCTTGTGCGGTTGCGACATAATCCACCCTGGATTGCAAATTTTCCTTAACCCTACGCCCTGGCTCAGGAAGTAACCGTCAGCTGCCGCCGCTCTTCCAGGAAACTGCGGATGGCGGGGTCGGTTTCGAGGCCGATGGCCTGGCCGTAGGCCGCATCGGCCTCCTCCTTCCGTCCGGCGCGGGCCAGAAGATCGGCGCGGGCGGCCCAATAGGGCTGGTAGGCGGCAAGCCGCTCGTCGCCGCCCGCCGCTTCGAGCGCCGCAAGCCCCGCCTCGACGCTGCGGCTGCTGGCAATCACCACCGCGCGGTTGATCGCTACGACCGGCGAGCCGGTCAGCGTCAGCAGATGGCCGTAAAGCGCCTCCAGCATGGGCCAGTCCGGCTCGAATCCCTGACGGCGGATGGCATGGGCGGATTGAACTGCCGCCTCCAATTGATACCGTCCTATCTTTCCTCGATGGCTCGCCGCGAGGAGAATATCCTCCGCCTCGTCGATCAGCTTGCCATCCCATTTTGCCGGGTCCTGATCCGCCAGCGGAACGTAGCCTCCCGCATCGGTCCGGCGCGCCTCGCGCCGGGCTTCGAGGTGCAGCATCAAGGCGAGCAGGCCGAGCGCCTCCGGTTCGTCGGGCAGCAGTGCCACTACCAGACGGCCGAGCCAGATCGCCTCTTCCGCCAGTCCACGCCGGCGGGACTCCGTGCCGGAAGGATCGGTCCAGCCCTCGCTGAAGGCCGCATAAATGGCTTCCAGCACCGCATCGAGCCGTTCCGGCATATCGACGCGGTCGGGCAGCCGGAATGCGATGCCCGCATCGCGGATCTTCGCCTTGGCGCGCACCAGCCGCTGGCCCATGGTCGCCGCCGGCACGAGGAAGACGGCGGCGATCGTCGCCGCATCGAAGCCGAGGATGGTCTGGAGGATCAGCGGCCCGCGCATCTTTCGGTCGATCGCCGGATGGGCACAGGCGAACATCAGCCGCAGCCGCTCATCGGGAATATCGGGCGCCTCGGCCTCGGACAGCTCGTCCGCCAGCAGTTTCAGGTGATCGGCCGCGGCGGCGCGGGTGCCGCCGCGGCGGACGGCATCCATCTGGCGGCGGCGGGCCGCCGTCAGCAGCCAGGCCTCCGGGTTGTGCGGAACGCCTTTTTGGGGCCAATCGGAAAGCGCTGCGGCAAAAGCTTCCGACAGTGCATCCTCGGCGCTCGCGACATCCCGGCTGCGCGCCGAAAGGAAGGCGACCAGCCGGCCGTAAGATTGGCGGGCGACACGCTCGGCCTCGTCCCAGCTCCTGCCCGTAGCGGTCGTCATATCACCCAAAGGGGCCGCACCTCGATCGTGCCGTTCACGGCGGCGGGGCATTTCGAAGCCCATTCCAGCGCGGCATCGAGATCCGGCGCCTCGATGAGGTAATAGCCGCCGAGTTGCTCCTTGGTTTCCGAATAGGGGCCATCGAGGATTTCCGCCTTGCCCTCATTGAGGCGCCGGTGCTGGCGGTATCGGAAACCTGCAGCCGGTCACCGGAAATCCAGGCGCCGGCCTGCTTCAGCGATTCCGTATAGGCGACATAGGCCGCCGAATGCGGCCCGCTGCGCGGAGCGGCGGCGAACAGGGCTTCGTCGCGATAGATCAAGAGCATGTATTTCACGGCTTTCTCCTTTGTTGCGGCGGCCGGTTCATCCGGCTGCTACCCCGATGTCGCCTCTGAGAAAGCCTATTCGACACGCCTTGCCGGCGCATCGGGATTTTTTCACTCGGTCTTGGCGGCCTCGTCGCGCTCCCGCAGATTGCGAGCGACCAGCCGACAAAGCTCGCGGAGCTGTTCGTAGTTTTCCTGCGGCAGGAAGGAAAAGACCTCGCGCTCGACCGCATCGGCCGCCGCATCGCAGGCCTTGATCATCCGCTTGCCTTCCGTCGTCAGGCTCATGCGCAGGATGCGGCGATTGGCCGGATCTTCCTTGCGGGTAATGAGATTGCGGCGCTGCAGCCCGCCGATCAGCTCGTTCATCGTCTGCGGCGTGACGAAGAAGCGGCGCGACAGTTCCGCCGAGGAAAGGCCGTCGCGGTTGCCGATGACGCTCAGCACCGTATACTGGATGCCGGTCATCTGAAGGGTCGCGAGCGACGCTTCCAGCCGGCTGCGCACCGCATGGTTCGCCTGGTTGAGGAAATAGATCGCCCGGGGCTGCAGCATGACCCATTCGCTGCCGCCGCTCGCGTCTTCGGGCTTCAGGTCTTCAGCCATCACGGTCCGGTGATCCTTTTTCTTAAAACGGTTATATAAGCGGGTAGCCGAGAACGCGCGAACGTACAAGCGTGTGGAAGCAAAACCCTCAACTTACTGAAGCGCCGAGCCTGAGCGAAAGGGACCTCGCAGCCTTCAGCGTGGCGGTCAGCGGCTTGCCCGAGGGTGCGATATCGAACCCGTCCTGGCGGCCGAGCACGGTGATCACCGCCTTCAGATGTCCCCGATGATCGAAGACCGGAGCGGCGACCGCGGAAAAATCCGGCACCGTGGCGGGCAGTGTCGCGGCATAACCTTCTTCACGCACGCCGGCGAGCGCATCGACGAAGCGTGCGGTCGATGCCTCGCTTTCGCCGCCCTCCCGCATCATCGCGCTGAGATGGTGCGACCATTCCGCATTCGGCAGGTTGGCCATGAAGACCCTGCCGGTCGCCGTCGGCCAGAGGCGCACCAGCGAGCCGACCTTGATCTCATAAACGCTGTCCGAGCGCCCTTCGATCTTGTCGACCACCGTCGGCGCATCGCCGTTCCAGACGGCGAGCGTCACCGTTTCGCCAAGCACGGCGGCAAGCTCGGTGATCGTGGCGCGGGCAAGGCCCAGGAAATCGGTGCGGGAGAGCGAGGCGAGACCGAGTTGCAGGGCGGCGTCGCCGAGATCGTAGAGACCGGAAACGCGGTCCTGCGCCACGAAGGCGGTGCGCACGAGACTGACCAGATAACCGTGCGCCATGCTGGGCGTCATGCCGGCGGCGGCGGCGATGTCATTCAGCCGCATCGCCCGCCCGGCATGCTGGATGGCGCCCAGCACCTTCAACCCCTTTTCCAGCGACTGGATGCCGGCCCCTTTGAGTTCGTTGCCCTTTGCAGACATTTCCCGCTTTGCCGATGCGTCCATGACCTCTCCGCTTGACGTGTTCGGTCATCACAATACAATATAACTGAATGACTTCAATATTATTGAAATACACGCGAAGGAAAGGGAGGAAAACCTTGGCGGAATATCTGGTCTGTCCTGAGGAGGAGATCGCTGACGGCGGCCGCAAGGTCGTTGCCTGTGGCGACAAGGAAATCGGCATTTTTCGGGTGAAGGGCGCGCTTTACGCCTGGCACAACACCTGCCCCCACCGGCAGGGACCCATCTGTCAGGGCCGCATCTATCCGGAGGTCGTCGAGCCGGTCGACGAAAACTGCGAGGTGCGGACGCTCCAATACAATGAAAACAACATGCATGTCGCCTGTCCTTGGCACGGCTGGGAATTCAACCTGGAAACGGGCCGCAACCCCGCGGGCCATTATCGCCTCGCCCGCGCGGAACTGGCGGTCCGGGAAGGACAGATCTATGTCGTCCTCTGATCCGAAACTTCGCAACGATCCCTATGGCTGGATCGAGGACGCGACCGCCGAAATTGACAAGGCGGCGTCCGAGCTTCTGGAAAAGGGCGAGGCTTCGCGCATTTCCGACGAGGCGGTGGCGCGGATGATGACGGCGGCGATCCGCCTCTATGCCGCGAAAAGCGACGGCGAGGAGCGCACCTTCCGGCCGCTCACCGGCGAGCGGGACGAGACGGTGACGCCCACTGAAGCGCTCTCCGCCGTCTCGGAAGTGCTGCGTGCCCTGCATCTCGGCCCAATGGAACTGGCGCTCTGGTATCGCCGCCGGCCGGACGAGCTTTGAAAATCAGACTTTACGGATTTCACTCTTTCGCCTGAGGAGAGCGAACATGGATATCTTGAACAAGGATCGCGCCCGCGAACTGCCGGTGCAGCAGATCGATGTCTTCACCGACACGCGAGACATCCTCGCGCATGCCAACCGGGCGGCCAAGCGGCGCGGCTTCGAGGACTGGCTGATCTGCGATGTCGACGCCCATCATACCGAGACCATCTCCTGGCACGAGCTGGTGCAATATATCGAGGACCCGGTCATCCGCCATCAGGCGATGCTCTTCCATGACGAGAAGATGGGTACCGCCTCCTATGGCCTGAACGGCGACATGGGTCTGAAATACCAGGACGTCGGCGGCCGCATTCCGCACCAAGCGGGCATCCGCGAAAAAGTCGACGACGGCGTGCACCGCGACGTGACCCTGTCGCGCCGCGCCATGCAGGCGCTCGGCGTCGATTACATGGTGCTCTTCCCAACGCCGATGCTCACGCTCGGTCTGCATCCGCAGCCGGAAATGGAAGTCTATCTCGGCCGCGCCTATAACCGCTGGCTGATCGACAAGGTGCTGACCAAGGACGACCGGCTGAAGACGCTCGCCTATCTGCCCTTCAACGTGCCGAAGGAAGCCGAGCGCACTATCGAGGAATTCGCCGACCAGCCGGGCGTCATCGGCTTCTGTGTGCCCTCCACCCGCCACAAGCCGGTGCATCACAACGATTACATGCGCGTTTATGCGATGCTCGAGGAGCGCAACCTGCCGATCGCCTTCCATGCGGCCTATCACTGGCAGGACCAGTCGCTTTCCACCATCAACCGTTTCCTCGGCATGCATGCGCTGGGATTTGTCTGGTGCAACATGGTGCATATGACCAACTGGATCCTGAACGGCATTCCGGAGCGTTTCCCGAAGCTGAAAAGCATCTGGGTGGAAAGCGGGCTTGCCTGGATTCCCTTCCTGATGCAGCGCCTCGACGACCAGTACCTGATGCGCCCATCGGAAGCCCCGCAGCTGAAAAAGCTGCCGAGCGAATACATGCGGGAGAACTGCTGGTACACGACCCAGCCGATGGAAACGGTGAACATGAAGGCGCTGCAGCTGACGCTGGAAATGATCAATGCCGAGACGCAGCTTCTCTTCGCTTCCGACTGGCCGCATTTCGACTTCGACCTGCCGCAGGAAATTTATGATTTGCCGTTCCTGAGCGAACAGGCGAAGCGGAATATTCTGGGCCTGAATGCGGCGAAGCTGTTCGGGCTTGATCCGGCGGTGCGGAAAAGTTTGTAAACGCGCGGCAGCCTCTTTCTCCCCCTTGTGGGGGAGATGTCATCGGAGATGACAGAAGGGGGTGGTTCAGCAAACTCTACCGAAGAGGTTGCGGCACCACCCCCCTCTGCCTGCCGGCATCTCCCCCGCAAGGGGGAGATAGGCAAGACGCACCGCCTTCTCACGTTACATATCCACCCACAGAGGCCCACCCATGACCATCACCGGCGGCGACGCCATTGTCGCATCGCTTCGCGCCCACGGCGTCGATACCGTCTTCGGCATTCCCGGCGCCCAGCTTTACGGCCTGTTCGACGCCTTCGCCCGCGACGGCATGCGGGTGGTCACACCCCGCCACGAGCAGACCTGCGCCTACATGGCTTTCGGTTATACCCGCGCCACCGGCAATCCCGGCGTCTATTCCGTCGTGCCCGGCCCGGGCGTCCTAAATACCGGCGCGGCACTCCTCACCGCCTGGGGCTGCAACGAGCCGGTACTTGCCTTGACCGGCCAGGTGCCGACCGCCTTCCTCGGCAAGGGCCGCGGCCATTTGCACGAGATGCGCGATCAGCGCGCCGTGCTGACCGGAATCGCCAAATCGGCAGAACGTGCCGACGGGGCAGGCGAGGTTTCCGCGGCCATCGCCCATGCCTTTCGCGAGATGCGTTCGCTGAAACCGGGTCCGGCGACGGTCGAAATGCCTTGGGAGCAGTTTACGGCCGAGGGCGAATTCGAGATCGCCTGGCCGCTCGACCTGCATCCCGATCCGGTTGCCGACGTGGCGATCGGCGAAGCGGCGCGGGCGATCGAAAAAGCTCAAAGGCCGATGATCTTCGTCGGCCCCGGCGCCTTCGAGGCGCGCGACGAGGTGCTGCGGCTCGCCGAATTGCTGCATGCGCCGGTTGTCGCCTTCCGCTCCGGGCGAGGCATTGTCTCCAACCGCCACGAACTCGGCCTCACCATTGCCGAGGCTCGAAAACTCTGGGAAAGCGTCGACCTGGTCATCGGCATCGGCACACGCCTGGAAGTGCCGGGCTGGCGCTGGAAACAGCGGCCTGACGTGCCGGTTATCCGGCTGGAGATCGATGCGGAGGAACTGACCCGGACACCGAGCGCCATCGGCGTGCTGGGGCGGGCGAAGACCTCGCTTGCCGCACTTCTTGACGAGATCGAGCCCCGCGTGCTGGTCAATGACTGGCGTGAGGCCATCCACAAGGCGCGCGCCGAAACGGCCGAGGCGATCAAGGAAATCTCGCCGCATCACGGTTATCTCCAGGCGATCCGCGCCGCCCTGCCGGACGACGGCATATTGGTCGAAGAAGTCTGCCAGGCCGGCTTCGCTTCCTGGTACTGCTATCCGGTCTATGAGCCGCGCACCTTCATCTCCACCGGATTCGAAGGCACGCTCGGTTTCGGTTTCCCGACGGCGCTCGGCGTCAAGGTCGCCCGCCCCAATGTGCCCGTCGTGTCGATCGCCGGCGACGGCGGCTTCATGTTCGCGGCCCAGGAACTCGCCACCGCCGCGCAATACGGCATCGACGTCATCACGGTCGTCTTCAACAATTGCGCCTTCGGCAATGTGAAGCGCGACCAGCAGCAGGCCTTCAATGGCCGGCTGATCGGCTCTGAACTGAAGAACCCGGATTTCGAAAAGCTCGCCTCCGCCTTCCACGTCGATTTCGCTCGCGTCGCCGATCCGGCGGATCTGCGCAAGGCGATCGAGACGTCAATGACCCGCGGCGGGCCTTGGCTGATCGAAGTGCCGCTCTCGATCGAAAACGAAGTCAGCCCCTGGAAATTCATTCATGGCTGAGGGAAGCGCTGTCCGTCGATGGCAAATTCCGTTCATCATCGACGAAAAAGCCTATCGCGATCGCAGGGAGCCGTATAAAGTCCGATGCTAAGAAACCGATCCGGGGAGGGCATCGTTTCCGTGGCATCCAGACAGAATCATATCCGCATCGTCATCCTCACCGCCGTGCTGCCGGCTTCCGTGGTCGCGGTGCTGGAAGGCATGGGTGGCCGGCGCATGGGCGCGGAGGAGGTGCTGTCCGGCCAGGTTCTTGCGGGCGTGCAGGTTCTGGTCACCGATCCCGGCGTCGGCGCCAATGCGGATGTGCTCGGAAAATTTCCGGATCTGAGGCTCGTCGCCTGTTACGGCATCGGCATCGACTCGATCCACGTGCCGACGGCGAAGGCGCGCGGCATCGGCATTTCCAACACGCCGGGCCTGTTGACGGAGGACGTTGCCGATCTCGCCATGGCGCTGATGCTGGCGTCCGCCCGCGATATCGTTCCGCAGGACCGGTATGTCCGCGATGGCCGATGGACGACGATCGCGGCAAAGGTGCCGCTCAGCCGTTCACTGAAGAACAAGGCGATCGGCATCGTGGGGCTCGGCAATATCGGTGCGGCGATCGCCGAACGCGCCTCGGCCTTCCGCATGCGCGTCTCCTATCACGGACCGCGTCAGAAACCGGTCGACTACAAATACATGCCGGACCTCGTGGCAATGGCTAAGGAGAGCGATTTCCTCGTCATCGCCAGCCGCGGCGGCGAGGACACGAAGGGCATCGTGAGCCGGCAGGTGCTCGAAGCGCTCGGCCCGGCCGGCACGCTGGTCAATGTCTCGCGCGGCTCGATCGTCGACGAAGCGGCGCTGATCGACGTGCTGGAAACCGGCGAGCTCGGTTTCGCGGCGCTCGACGTCTTTGCGGCCGAGCCGAACGTTCCGGAGCGGCTGCGGGCGCTTCCGAACGTCATCATGACGCCGCACCAGGGCAGCGCCACGGCCGACACCCGCCTCGCCATGGCCCTTTTGCTGGTCAAGAATGTCGAGGCGTATTTTTCCGGCGCACCACTGCCGTCGCCGGTCGTGCCGGTCGCAATCTGGGCTTTTGAACTATAGGGAGGGTGTGAAATGGCATTCCAACGTCACGTCATCGGTCTTGCGGGTCAGGACGATGCAACCGAAGTCATTACCGAATTCGACCGTTCCTCGATTACCGACGAGGAATGGGCGGTGCGTGTCGATCTCGCCGCCGCCTACCGGCTGGCCGCCCTCTACGGATGGGACGACCTCATCTACACCCATATCTCGGCCCGCGTTCCGGGCACCCACGAGCATTTCCTGATCAATCCGTTCGGCATGGCCTTCGACGAGATCAAGGCGAGCAATCTCGTGAAGATCGACCACGAGGCGAAGATCATCGGGAAGTCCGATTATCCGGTGAACGGCGCCGGCTTCGTCATCCATCACGCCGTCCACAAGGCACGACCAGAACTGAACTGCGTCATGCACCTTCACACCGAAGCGGGCATGGCGCTCTCCATGCTCGATTGCGGCCTCCTGCCGCTCTCCCAGCATTCCATGTTCTTCTACAACCGCATCGGCTATCACGGTTACGAAGGTCTGGCGCTCAACATGGAAGAGCAGGAGCGGCTGATCCACGATCTCGGCCCCCACAAGAACATGATCCTCAAGAACCACGGCACGCTGACGACCGGCGAGACGGTCGGCGAAGCGTTCGTCTGGACCTTCTGGCTCGAAAAGGCCGCCCGCGCCCAGCTCGCCGCCATGGCCGCCCAGCCGCAAGGCCTGACGATCCCGGAAGAGAAGATCGCCGAGCTGACCGCCCACATGTACGAAATGTCGCCGGCGAAACCTGGCCTGAAGGAATGGCCGGCGATGTTGCGGAAACTGGATCGGATTGATCCGAGCTATCGCGAGTGAGGAGCGATCCGGCGTAGCCGGAGAAATCGGTCCAATGAATCGATTTCAGCGACGAACGCCGTGAGCCAAAGCGAAGGGCCGGGGCATAGAGGGTTTTGCCCCTACCCCAACTCTCTCCCCCGCAAGCGGAGCGAGGGAACGTACCACGTTCGACGCCGGAGAATGGGAAGGCGACACGCATATCGCTTTTTCCCGTCGCTGCGGGAGAAAGCGCCGGCAAGCGGATGAGGGGCAGAGGCGTCCAGGAGCGAGAACGGAAAAAGCCGGCGTTTTCGCCGGCTTTTGTTTTGGTTCTGAGGCTGTCGCACCAGCCCCCTCGCTTTGGCTCGGGGGCGTTCGTACCTGCAATCGATTCACTGGATCGATTGCTCGGGCTACGCCGCCGCACCAGCCTCTCGCTTCGGGCTCGGGGCGTTCGCTGCTCAAAACGCTCCATTGGAGCGTTTTGACCGCCCAAGGCGGTCGCAGCTACTGCTGCGGGATCTGGGCGATGGCGACGTAGTCCTTCCACTCGGCGATCGTCTTGATCATCAGAGCCTGGGCTTCGGCAGGAGTGGAAATATAGGGGTCGCCGCCCTGGTCGGCCAGGAACTTCTGGGCTTCCGGCGTCTTCAGAACGGTATTGAACCAGCCGTTGATCTTGGTCGTGATGTCCTCCGGCGTACCCTTGGCAACCATGGCACCCCACCAACCGAGCTGGTCGACATCGAAGCCCTGTTCTTTCAGTGTCGGGATTTCCGGAGCGCCCTTCATCCGCTCCGGCGAGGCGACGCCGAGAAGACGGAAGCGGCCTTCACGCTGCTGGGCAAGGGCAAAGACCGGGTCATAGGAACCGAAATCCATCGCGCCGCTGGTGATGTCGTTGAGGGAGTCGGCGGCGGTCTTGTACTGGACGGCAACGGTGTCGAGGCCGGCTTTCTGTTTGTAGACTTCGGCCATGACCTTGCCCGAGGTGGCGTTGACGGCGTAGGAACCGCCATCGCCCTTCTCCTTCATGGCGGCGGTCAGTTCCTTCAGATCCTTGTACGGCGCGTCCTTGGCGACGGCGATCATGAAGGCCTGCTTGTTGATGGTGGCGATCGTCATCAGGTCCTTGCCGACGTCGATCGGCGGCTTCTTCATGATCCACATGTTGCCGGCGATCGAGTTGCCGGAATGGACGAAGATCGTGTAGCCATCCGGCTTGGAGCGGGCCGTATATTCGGCAGCAATGTTGCTCATCGCACCCGGCTTGTTTTCGACGATGATCGTCGCGCCGGCGATCTTGGATACCTTGTCGGCGAAATAACGGACAAGAACGTCGGCGCCCGAACCAGCCGGGAAGGCGCAGACGAAGGTGATCGTCTGGTCCGGATAGGCGGCGTTGGCCGGCGTCACATTTGCAATCTGCGCAACCGCCAGCATCGCCATGGCGGCTGTGGCTTGCGCGATCTTTTTAAGCCATTTTGTCACTTTATCATCTCCTATGGCGGTTAGTAAGGGTCCCTGCGAACGAACCTGCCGCACTATGGCGGCAGGGTGTTTCAATTCGGTTGATTAATTCTGCGGAATCTTGGCCATCGCGACGTAAGTCTTCCAGTCCTCGACGGTCTTGGCGAGCAATGCCTGCCCCTCGTCCGGCGTGCCGATATAAACGTCGCCGCCGAACTTGCCGAGGAAGGCAACCGTATCCGGCTGCGCCAGGATCTCGTTGAACAGCGAATTGATCTTGTCGACGATCGGGCGCGGCGTCGCCTTCGGCACGAAGGAACCCCACCAGCCGAGCTGGTCGATGTCGTAACCCTGTTCCTTGGCGGTCGGAATGTCGGGCAGCGACTTCAGCCGGATCGGCGAACCGGTGGCGAGGATGCGGACACGCTTTTCGTTCGCCTGAGACAGGGCGAAGACCGGGTCGTGCACGCCGTAATCGATGGCACCGCTCAGCATGTCGTTGAGCGAATCCTTGGCGTCCTTGAAGCTGATCTCGACCGGATCGACGCCGGCCCTCTGCTTGTAGACTTCGCCCAGAACCTTGCCGGAGGTTGCAGCCGTTGCATAGCTGGCGTTGTTGCCCTTCTTTTTCAGGGTTTCCGTCAGCTGCTTCATGTCCTTGATCGGGCTGTCATAGGCGACCACGAACATGAAGGCCTGCTTGTTGATGAAGGAAGTGGTCTGCAGTTCCTTCACTACGTCGAGCGGCGGTGCCTTGAAAAGCGACATGTTGGCCGCCGTCGAGGTTCCGGAATGCACGTAGATCGTATAACCGTCCGGCTTGGCGCGGGCGGTGTACATGGCGGCGATGTTGCCGGCGGCGCCCGGCTTGTTTTCCACGATCACGGTCTGGCCTGAGACCTTGGCGAACTTGTCGGCGAAGAAGCGGACGAGAACGTCGGCGCCGGAGCCGGCCGGGAAGGCGCAGACGAAGGTGATCTGGCCGTTCGGATATGCGCCCTGTGCGAAGGCGCCGAACGGGGCGAGCGCTGCCGAGGCGGCAGTCGCGAGCATCAGTTTTCGGCGGGTCATTTCAGTGTCGATCGGCATACAGTCCTCCCTCGATGCCTGACTTCAATTCATAGAGTTCCATCCTCACAGGCGGATGTCGCGAAGCCTTTTTCGCAGCTTCAGTTCTGCGGGATCTTCGCGAGCGCCACGTAACCGCGCCATTCCTCCACGGTCTTGGCCAGAAGCTCGTCGACCTCCTTCGGCGTGCCGGTATAGACGTCGCCGCCGAACTTGTTCAGGAAGGCTTCCGTCTCCGGCTTTTCGAGTACGCTCTGGAACAGGTCGTGCAGCTTCATGACCACGTCGTCGGGGGTTTTAGCCGGCACGAACACACCCCACCATCCAAGCTGGTCGACATTGAGGCCGTATTCCTTGATGGCCGGAATGTCGGGGGTCGATTTCATGCGCTGCGGCGAACCGACGGCGAGCAACCTCAGGCGCCCCTCGCGCTGCTGACTGAGCGCAAAGACGGGATCGAGCGCGGCGAAATCGAGCTGGCCGCTGACGATGTCGTTCAGCGAATCCGGGCCGGTCTTGTAGGCGACTTCGGTCGCCGCGACGCCGGCGAGCTGCAGATAGACTTCCGCCAGCACCTTGCCGGAGGTCGCCGTGGAGCCATAGGTGGCATCGCCGCCCTTGCCCTTCAGGTGCTCGGTCAGCTGCTTCATGTCCTTGATCGGGCTGTCGGCCGCGACCGCGATCATGAAAGGCTGCTTGTTGATGAACTGCACGCCGCGCAGCGCCTTGGTGACGTCGATCGGCGGCTTTTTGAACAGCGACATGTTGGCAGCGGTCGACGTGCCGGAATGGACATAGACCGTATAACCGTCCGGCTTGGCGCGGGATACGTATTCCGCGGCGATATTGCCGTTGGCGCCCGGCTTGTTCTCCACGATGACGGTCTGCTTGGAGACCTGCGCGACCTTCTCGGAAAAGAAACGGACGAGCACGTCCGCGCCGGAACCGGCCGGGAAGGCGCAGACGAAAGTCACGGTAGCGCTGGGATAGGTATTCGACTGGGCGAATGCGGCACCCGGCAGAACAGCGGCCACGGTGGCCGCCGCAATCAGGGTGCGTCTCGTAAGCTTCAGATGTTGTTCAGTCATTGGCTCCTCCTCCAAAACTGTTGCGGAACTGTCCGTTACTCCTCCTGGAACGCCTCCTCGCGGGTCTTTCTAAACTGCGGGAAGATGATCAGGCAGAGCATCAGCACCGTCGCCACCAGCAGCGTCGCCGAGATCGGACGGTTGATGAAGATCATCGGGTCGCCGCGGGATATGACCAGCGAACGGCGCAGGTTTTCCTCCATCAGCGGGCCGAGAATGAAGCCGAGCACCATGGGGGCGGGCTCGCAGCCAAGCTTGAAGAGGACGTAACCGAAGACGGTGAAGACGATCATCAGGACCATCATGAACGGCTCGGTGCTCGTCGAGTAGACGCCGATCGCACAAAACAGCAGGATCGCCGGGTAGAGCAGGCGGTAAGGAACCGAGAGCAGCTTCACCCAGATGCCGATCATCGGCAGGTTGATGACGACGAGCATCAGGTTGCCGATCCACATGGAGGCGACCATGCCCCAGAAGAGGTCCGGACGCGTCGTCATGACCGCCGCACCCGGCTGGATGCCCTGGATGATCATCGCACCCATCATGATCGCCATGATCGGGTTGGACGGAATGCCGAGCGTCAGGAGCGGGATGAACGAGGTCTGGGCGGCCGCATTGTTGGCCGATTCCGGCCCGGCCACGCCTTCCACCGCACCGGTGCCGAACTTGCGCGGGTTCTTGGAAATCTTCTTTTCCAGCGTGTAGCTGGCGAAGGAGGCAAGCACCGCGCCGCCGCCCGGCAGAATGCCGAGGATCGAGCCGAGGCCGGTGCCGCGCAGCGCCGCCGGGATCGCATCCTTCATTTCACTGCGTGTCGGCCAGAGATCGCGCAGGCGGGTGCTGATCGTCTCGCGCGGCGGCGGCGGGTTTTCAAGGTTGCGGACGATTTCGACGATACCGAAAAGACCGAGGACCAGCGGCAGGAAGTCGATGCCTTCCCAGAGACCCGAAAGGCCGAAGGTATAACGCGTCAGGCCGGTATTGATGTCGGTGCCGACGAGGCCGAGCAGGAGTCCCATCAGGACCATGGCGACGGCCTTCAGAACCGAACCGTGGGCAAGAACGATCGCCATGACGAGGCCGAGCAGCATCAGCGCGAAATAATCCGGCGAATTGAACTGCTGGGCGATCGCCGAAAGCGGCGGGCCGAAGGCGGCGATGAAGACGGTGCCCACGCAGCCCGCGAAGAACGAGCCGAGCGCGGCGATCGCCAGTGCGGCGCCGGCGCGGCCGCGGCGGGCCATCTGATGGCCCTCGATACAGGTCACCACCGAGGAGGCTTCGCCCGGCATGTTGACGAGGATCGAGGTGGTGGAGCCGCCATATTGGGCGCCGTAGTAGATGCCGGCCAGCATGATCAGCGACGAGAGCGGATCGAGCCCGAAGGTGATCGGCAGAAGGATGGCGAGCGCCGGAATGGGGCCGATGCCGGGGAGGACGCCGATCAGCGTGCCGAGAACCGTGCCGATCAGACAGAACAGCAGGTTCTCCAGCGTACCTGCCGCCATGAAGCCGGTTGCGAGGTGTTCAAAAACTTCCATGGATTACCTGCCCCACCAGACGGGCATCGGCTGCCCAAGAGCGTATACGAAGATGATGACGACGAAGGCCGCGGTGCAGACTGCGAAGACCAGCGTTTCGACGAGGTTGACCTGGCGCCTCGCATAGGCGGCGAACATGATGAGCAGGATCGAGGAGATCACGGCGCCGACTTCGGCGATCAGCAGGCCGAAAGCGGCAATCGCCAGCAGGATGAAGGCGATCGGGCGGAACTGGATGCGCTCGATCGGCGGGCCTTCCAGCGCCAGCGACTTGGCCATGACGATGAGGCCGATCAGGACGATCAGCCCGCAGATGATCATCGGGAAATAACCCGGCCCCATGTTGCGAGCAGAACCGAAGTTGAGATCCGAGCCGACCCACAGGCCGATCGCGCCGAAGAGGATGAACAATACGCCCGCGCCGAAATCCTGCGGACTTTTGATGACCATGGTTTCCTCCCTGAAAACCTGACTGTGGAACCGGTCCGGCTCTGCTCCAAGCACCACCAGACCGTCATGACACATACTACCCAGGCCGCGCCTCGAACCCGCGGACTCGAATTCGTTCATAGGCAACTAGATTTGACTATATACAAGAGTATCCCTCTTGTCAGTCAACCGAATTCCGTTACCCGCTACCGACCAGATACCACACCTGACCCGTGTTTTCGATCCTATCGCAATAATATCAGGAAGCCAGATATCACAGGTGTAATTTCCAGACATCCTTCCGTATTTTTGGACAGGCGATTGAAACCTTCCGTTGCGACCCCCTCCCGGCGGCGCCTGCGCGAGGCCTTGCGGCGGGACATATGAAATTGGTTTTGGACAAAGTCAATTATACTTTATCAAAAATGGTTGACATGCGAACGCGGTGCGAAGAGACTAACCGTCACGATTTCAAAGGGTAAGAAAATGAAAATATCGGTAGTGGGAGGAGGAATCGGTGGTTTGACGGCAGCCTTGTCGTTGCTCCGCCAGGGATTCGACGTCGACGTCTATGAACAGGCGGTCGAACTCAAGGAGGTCGGCGCGGGCGTCCAGGTCAGCGCCAACGGCACGCGAATCCTTTTCGAACTCGGGCTGGAAAAGGAGATCATGGCTATCGCCGCCCAGGCTGACGGCAAGGAAATCCGCCTCTGGAACACCGGCCAGACCTGGAAGCTTTTCGATCTGGGGCCGCTGTCGATCGAGCGTTACGGCTTCCCCTACATCACCATTCACCGCAACGACCTGCACCAGACGCTGGCTGCCGGTGTGCGGCGGGCCAAACCGGATGCCATCAAGCTTTCGAAGAAATGCGTCGGCATTACCCAGAACGACAAGGGCGTGACGCTGAGCTTCGCCGACGGCACGACCACGACCTCCGACATCGTCGTGGGCGCCGACGGCGTGCATTCGAAGATCCGCGAGGCGCTGTTCGGCCGCGACGATCCGAAATTCACCGGCATTGTCGCCTGGCGCGGCGTCATCCCTGTCGAGCGCCTGCCGCAGCGCATGCTGCGCCCGATCGCCACCAACTGGATCGGCCCCGGCGGCCACGTCATCCAGTATCTCCTGCGCGGCGGCAAGCTGATGAACTACGTCTCCGTGGTCGAGCGCGCCGACTGGCAAGTGGAATCCTGGTCGGTGGCTGGCACGACGGAAGAATGCCTTGCCGATTACCAGGGCTGGCATGAGGACATCCACACGTTGATCAAGGCGATCGACGTGCCCTACAAATGGGCCTTGATGCTGCGCCCGCCGATGGACGACTGGACCCGCGACCGCGTCACGCTCCTCGGCGACGCCTGCCATCCGACCCTGCCGTTCCTGGCCCAGGGCGCCGTGATGGCGATCGAGGACGGCTTCGTCCTCGCCCGGGCGCTCGCCGAGAACAACGGCAATTACGAAGCGGCCTTCGCCGGTTACGAGGCCGCCCGCGTCGAGCGAACCGGCAAGATCGTGCGCGGCGCCGAAGGCAATTTGAGCCGCTTCCACAATCCGGCGCTGAAGGACCCGAAGCTCGCCGAAGACTATGTCAATGCCGAATGGCAGGAAGACAAGGTCAAGCAGCGTTACGAATGGCTGTTCACCTACGACGCCACCTCGGTGCCGGTCGTGGTCGGAAACAAGTCGCGGGAAGCTGTCGCCTAGGCGCAATTCACGAGCTTCACTCTTCAAAAGCCCGTCCGCCGGTTCTGCCGGCCAAACCTGTGAACATCGGCGGACGAAGCATAACAGGTAGGAAATCATGACCACCAAGGCGGAATGGCAGCGGATCCCGCTGATCGTCTCCTTTCCGGAGACCGCGAAATATACCGAGACCTATGGTTTCGCCGGCAATTCCGGCAAGGTGAACCTCGAGGGCCAGCTGCTGCGGCCGGCAAACGCTCCGTCCAGGACCGTTTATGTCTTCATGCACCCGACCTCGACGCTGCAGCTCCTGCCGATGCCGACGGCGCTCGCCGATGCCGGCCTGCACGTGCTCTGTGCCGCCAGCCGCTATCCGAAGAACGATACCGCCCTCATCATGGAAAAGGTCGCGATCGACCTCGGCAAGTGGCTCGACTACGCCCGCGGCGATCTCGGTTACGAAAAGGTCGTGCTGGTCGGCTGGTCGGGCGGCGGTTCGCTGTCGCTGTTCTACCAGGCCCAGGCGGAAAATCCGACCATCACCCACACGCCGGCCGGCGACGAGGTGAACCTCGTTGAAGCAGGCCTGAAACCCGCCGACGGCGTCATCTTCATCGCAGCACATCTTTCCCGCGCCGAGACGCTCACCGAATGGCTCGACCCCTCGGTCATCGACGAGATGAACCCGGACGTGCGCGATCCAGAATTCGACATCTATTCGCCGGACTGCCCGCACCAGCCGCCCTATTCGAAGGAATTCGTCGAGCGTTTCCGTGCGGCCCAGGTGGCCCGCAACCGCAAGATCACCAGATGGGCGCAGGACATGCTCGCCGAACTGAAGCGCCGCGGCGGCCCGGAACAGGAACGCGCCTTCGTCGTCCACCGCACCATGTGCGACGTGCGCTGGTTCGACGGCACGATCGATCCGAACGACCGGCCGATCGGCAAGAGCTACATGGGCGATCCGCGCACGGTCAATGTCGGACCGGTCGGGCTCGCCCGCTTCACCACGCTGCGTTCCTGGCTGTCGCAGTGGAGCTACGACCTCTCGAACGCCAAGGGTCCGATGAATGCGGCGCTGATCCGCCGCTCGCCGGTGCTGCAGATCGAGAACAATGCCGACGAGGCTGTCCCGGCCACCCACAACCCGACGATCCGTGCGGCATTGGCGACCGAAAACAAGGAATACATGACCATTCCGCACGCCACCCACTACTATCTCGGGCAGCCGGAGCTTCTCAAAGCCTGCATCGACCGGGTGGTGGACTGGAGTAGGCGGCAGGGGCTGCTGGCTTGACGAGTTGACTGGAGTCTGCGGGGAGCAGGCTCCCGACCATCGGGAGGTTTGACCGTGCGCTTTAAACAAAAGCACCACCGTCCAGACTGGAACGGTGGTGCGATCTCTTTTGAGGACGTGAGGCGGTGCGGCACACGCCTTGTATTTCCCCTTGCGGGGAAGATGTCAGCAGAGCTGACAGATGGGGGTGGCGCCACGAGCTCGACGTTAGAAATTGTTGAACCACCCCCCTCTGCCCCTCTCGGGGCTGCCGGGGTCGAGCCACGTGTCTCGACCCACTCTTCGAGCCCCGCGCAAGGGGAGAGAGGGGCGGTTAGCTACTCAGGCAGCAGCCGACTTCGCGGCGATCAGCGCAGCCTTCTTCTTCACCCAGCCCTTCATGCCTTCGTGGGCTTCGGACGCGGCCTTTTCCAGATAGCCGGGCTCTTCCGTGCGCGCGGTGATTTCCAGGCGCAGGCCGTTCGGGTCGAAGAAATAGATCGAGTTGATGAACTCGTGGTCGATGACGTCGGTCGTCTTGACGCCGGCGTCCTGCAGACGCTTCTTGAACTTCATCACCTCTTCGACGGAATCGACTTCCATGGCGAAGTGCTGCACCCAGTCCGGGGTGTTCGGCGAGGGGAGCGGCATGACGTTTTCGCCAAGGTCGAAGAAGGCCATGTAGGAGCCGTCGCCCATTTCGAAGAAGAAGTGCGCATAGGGTTTTTCCTCGCCGGTGGAGGGCACGCGGTCCGACGTCATGCAGTTGACCAGCGGCAGGCCGAGGAGGTCCTCATAGAACTTACGGGTTTCTTCGCCATCGCGGCACGGGTAGGAAAAGTGATAGAGCTTGCGAAGCTTCGGTGCGTCAACCATGGTGGTTCCTCCATATCCAGGCTTGTTGCATTGGCCGTGATGGTAGGCCTTTGCCGGTCTTCCCATGTCCACCCCGTAAGGGGACATGCCCCAGTGATGTTTTCACGCGAAAAATCTATGAACATGGCAGGAGGCGTCAATGCCTGCGCTTGATGCGGACAATATGGCGGCACTCGCCGCGCTGATGGAACAGGTCGGCGAGCCCGCCTTTCCCGAAACATTCCTGGCGACCCTGCGCGGCATTGCCGGCACGGATTTCTGTTCCGCCTTCCAGGCGGAAGACGACGGGTCTCTGACCTACCTCTTCGCCTGCGGTTACCATTCGACGATCCCCGGCTTCGCCGAACGCGCCTCGCTCGATTATGCGCGCCGCTACTGGCAGCGCGACCGCGTGACGCGCCAGATGCTGAACGGATCTTCCATGCATGGGGGGGCCGCCAACAGGGTTCAGGTCATCCGGCAGGCCTGGAACGGCATCCGCGACCCGGAATACCGCCGGGACTGTTACGAGCGGGCGCATGTGCTAGAACGGCTGACCATCTACCATTCCGACGAGCCTCGCATTTTCGCGAGCCTCTACCGGACCCGTGACAGCGGCCCGTTTCCGCTGGCCGCCGTCGAGCGGCTGGAGGCTGTCGCGCCGCTCTTGATGGCCATGGTCGTCAAGCATGTGCGGCTGCAGGCAAGGCCGCAGACGGCGCCGCTGCATCCGCCGCAGCAGGAAATCGCCGGGCGGCTGTTGCAGGCGGGTTTCGCGCTTTCCGGCCGTGAGGCGGAGGTTTCCGCCGGTCTGCTGCTCGGCCGCACGCACCGGGAGATATCGGAAAAAGTGGGGCTCGCCCTGTCGAGCATCGTCACCTATCGTCAGCGCGCTTACCGCAAGCTCGGTGTCAGCGACCGCCGGGGACTTGAAGCGCTCTACGAGGGAATTTCGCGCAATTGAGCGTGGTTAAGGGAAGGGAAATTTCGAGATGATTTCGATCAAGGACCGTATTGCCATCGTCACCGGCGCAAGCTCGGGCATCGGCTGGGGCATCGCCAAGGCGATCGCCGCCGAAGGCGCCATCACCGTGCTCGCCGCCCGCAGCGCCGACAAGCTGGAGAAGCTTGCCGCCGAAATCGAGGCGGAAGGGGGGCGAGCCTTCGTGGTGCCGACCGATGTGACCGACGAGGAACAGGTCTCCGAACTCTTCGCCCGCGTGAAGGAAAAATACGGCCGGGTGGACATCCTGGTGAACAATGCCGGCATTGCCGACCACACGGCGATCGAAAAACTCACCAACGAGCGCTGGCACGAGGTGATCGGCGCCAACCTGCATTCGGTCTTCTATTGCTCGCGCGCCGCCTTCACGATGATGATCGAGCAGAAGCGCGGCCGCATCATCAACATGGGCAGCCTGTCCTCGAAAGTGCCGCGCCCGCATACCGCTGCCTATACGGCCAGCAAGTTCGCGCTCGAAGGCTTCACCCGCTCGCTCGCCGTCGATGGCCGCGAGCACGGCATCGCCGTCTCCATGGTGCATCCCGGCTCGACGGTAAGCTCGCTCGTCCCCGGCGTCACCGACCAGGTCCGCCCCGCCACGATGATGCCGCTCGACGTGGCGCGAATCGTCGTCCTGATGGCGACGCTGCCGGACGATGTGAACCTCTACGAGAGCATCATCCTGCCGGTCGAGATGCCGTTCCTCGGCCGCGGTTAACCCTTATTTCAGTACGATTTCAGGCGGTTTTCCTGCGGGTGCAAACCAAGACAGAAAGCCGCTTGACGTATATTCGGGTCCCTGATATTCAATCTCGCAACAGGGAGAAATCGCTATGGAAACCAAGACCGAATCCGCCGCCATCGAGCAGATCGCCGGCAAGTGGGGCGAATACGTCACCGTGGAATTCGACGAAGGCATCGCTTGGGTCACCCTCAACCGCCCGAAGCAGCGCAACGCGATCAACCCCGGCATCGTCTGGGAAATGAACGCCATCATGGACGCGCTGGAAGAAGACGAGCGCTGCAAGGTTATGGTCGTCACCGGTGCCGGCGAATCCTTCTCGGCCGGCATGGACCTCAAGGAATATTTCCGCGCCACCGACAAGGTGCCGCCGATCCAGCGCGAGCGCCTGTTCCGCGCGAATGCCGCCTGGCAATGGCGCCGCATGATGTATTACCCGAAGCCGACCATCTCCATGGTCAACGGCTGGTGTTTCGGTGGCGCCTTCCAATTCCTGGTCGGCTGCGACCTCGCCATCGCCTCGGAAGAAGCGATCTTCGGCCTGTCGGAAATCAACTGGGGCATCATCCCGGCCGGCATCGTGACGAAGTCGGTGCTGGAGACGATGAGCTTCCGCGACGCTATGTACTACATCATGACCGGCGAGACCTTCACCGGCCGCCAGGCTGCCGAGATGAAGCTGGTCAACAAGGCCGTTTCGCCGGACGAGCTGAAGGCCGAGACCCGTAAGCTTGCCATGACGCTGATCGGCAAGAACCCCTTCGTGCTGCGCCAGGCCAAGACCGCCTGCCGCTTCACCCGCGACATGAGCTGGGAGCAGGCCGGCGAATACCTGATGGCGAAGTCCGACCAGACGGAGCTGCGCGATCCGGAAAACGGCCGCAATGTCGGCATGAGCCAGTTCCTGGACGAAAAGTCATTCCGTCCGGGTCTCGGCGCATACCGCCGCGACTGATCCGAGCCAAGAGACCACCATGTCCGACATGACGACCTCATCTCCCAAGACGTTCGACCTCGATCGTCTCTTGCGCCCACGGTCGATCGCGATCGTGGGCGCATCGCCCGATCCTGCCTCGATCGGCGGTGGCGTGCTCTCCAACCTCGAACTTTTCAAATACTCGGGCGACCTGCATCTGGTCAGCCGCTCGCGTGACGAAATCAACGGCCGCCCCTGCGTGAAGACGATCGGCGACCTGCCGAAGGGCGTCGACGTGGTGATCCTCATCGTGCCGCAAGCGGCGATCAAGGATTCGATCATCGCCTGCGTCGAGCGCGAAGTGGCGGGCGTCATCGTCTATTCTTCCGGCTTCGCCGAAGCCGGCGAGGAAGGCCGCCAGCAGCAGGACGAGCTTGCCGAGATCTGCCGCAAGGCCGGCATCGCCATGCTCGGCCCGAACTGCATGGGCTATACGAACTATATCGACGGCATTCCGCTCACTTTCGAACCCGTCGACCTGCGCGGCGTCGGCGAGCGTTCGCGTGTCGCCATCGTCGCCCAGAGCGGCGCGACGGCGGCCAACATCCGCTTCGCCATGCATTCCCGCGATATCGCGGTCTCCTATGTCATCGCCACCGGTAACGAGGCGGTGCTGGCGGCTGAAGACCTGATCGCCTGGCTGATCGAGGACCCCGACAACACGCTCGTCGCGGTCTATGTCGAGCAGGTCAAGAACCCGCAGAAGTTCCTCGCCGTCGCGGCGCGTGCCCGCGCGCTCGGCAAGCCGATCGTCATGCTGCATCCAGGCTCCAGCGAGCGCGGCAAGGCGGCGGCCCAGTCGCATACCGGCGCGCTTGCCGGCGACCATGCCACCATGCAGGCCGCCGTCCGCAACGAGGCGGTTGCGCTGGTCGATACGACCGACGAACTGTTCGACGTCGCGGCGATCCTCGCCCGTTATCCGCTGCCGCCGGCCGGCCAGGCCGGCATCGTCACCAATTCGGGCGCTATCCGCGGCCTCTGCTTCGATTTCTGCGAACGGGTAGGCCTGCCGATCGCGACGCTGTCGGACGAGGTGCATGCCGAGCTCTCGGCGCAGGTGCCGCCTTACGTGCATGTCGACAACCCGTTCGACATCGGCACGACCGGCTTTGCCAATCCCGGCATTTTCGGCACGTCCACGGCATCCATGCTGAAGGACCCGAATGTCGGCATCGTCTTCCTGTCGCATGCCGGCGGTTCCCCGCCGATGCAGATCAAGAAGTCGGATGCGATCATCCCCGTCGCTGCGACCGCGACAAAGCCGGTGATCCTCAACATCATCGGCGACGACTATCCGCTCGATCCGACCTTCATGAAGGCCGTGCGCGACAGCGGCATTCCGTTCTTCCGCTCGCCGGAACGCGCCATGCGCGCCATGGCGGTGGTGATGAACTATGCCGCCGCGCTCGCCGCCACCAAGGATCGCACATCGGAAGGTGTCCGCCTGACGAAGACACCGGCCTCCGGCCTCGTCGTCGAATACGAAGGCAAGCGCATCCTTTCCGAACTCAGCATCCAGACGCCAAAGGGCGCGCTGGCGAAATCCGCCGACGAAGCCGTGAAGATCGCTGCCGAAATCGGCTATCCGGTGGTCATGAAGGCGCAGGCCGCAGAACTTGCCCACAAGAGCGATGTCGGCGGCGTCGCCATCAATCTCGCCGACGAGGCCGCAGTGCGCGCTGCGCATGAAAAAATGCATGCCGGCATCGCGACCCATAAGCCGGGCCTGAAGCTCGACGGCGTGCTGATCGAAGGCATGGCGCGACAGGGTCTCGAAATGGTCGTCGGCGCCAAACGCGACCAGTGGGGTCCGACGGTGCTCGTGGGCTTGGGCGGCGTCTGGATCGAGGCGCTGGCGGATGCCCGCCTTCTGCCGGCCGATATCAGCCGTGAGCGCGCTATTGCCGAAATCCGCAAGCTGAAGGCGGCAAAACTGCTCGGCCCCTTCCGCGGCCAGCCGGCCCGCGACGTGAAGGCGATCGCCGACGTGGTGGTGAAGCTCGGCGCGCTGATGCGCTCGACCCCGGAAATCGTCGAAGTCGATATCAACCCGCTCGTTGTCTATGGCGAAGGGGACGGGGTTTTGGCCCTCGACGCGCTATTCGTGGTGCGGTGAGGGCGCGAGGCCTCACCAAAGTTTAGGGGCGTAGCCCCTCATCCGCCTGCCAGCACCTTCTCCCCGTTCCGACGGGGAGAAGGGATGTGCCGCGCCGACAGCCGTTCCCCCTCGCCCCGTTTACGGGGAGAGGGTGCGCCGAGCGAAGCGGAGGCGGGGTGAGGGGCTTACAGTGCTCCGCATTTTATTTGTCCGTCGCGAGGGAGGAAACCGTGATGCAGACCCAATCCTATGGCGAACTGAAGCTTTTCATCGATGGCGAGTGGATCGGCACGCAAGGCCGCACCACCGAGGACGTCATCAATCCCGCGACCGGCGAGCCGATCGGCGCCCTGCCGCATGCGACGGCCGAAGACCTCGACCGGGCGGTGAGCGCCGCCTCCCGCGCCTTCAAGACCTGGCGCGTCACCACCGCCTACGATCGCGCGAAAATCATCCGCAAGGCTGCCGACATCCTGCGCGAGCGCGCCGCCGAGATCGGTCGCCGCATGACGCTCGACCAGGGCAAGCCGATCGGCGAGGCGGTTCCGGAAGTCCATATCTCAGCCGATATTCTCGACTGGACCGCCGACGAGGGCCGCCGCACCTATGGCCGCGTTATCCCGTCGCGCCTGCCCGGCGCCCGCTGGTTCGTCACGAAGGAGCCGGTCGGGCCCGTTGCCGGCTTCACGCCCTGGAATTTTCCGGGCGTCATCCCGGCGCGCAAGATTTCGGCGGCGCTCGCCACCGGCTGCACCATGGTCATCAAGCCATCCGAGGAAACGCCTTCGACCGTGCTGGAAATCGCCCGTGCGCTGCAGGACGCGGGCCTGCCGAACGGCGTCCTGAACGTCGTCCACGGCAAGCCGGCGGAAGTCTCCGAACACCTGATCGCCTCGGACGGCATCCGCAAGATCACTTTCACCGGCTCCACCAATGTCGGCAAGCAGCTCGCCGTGCTCGCGGCGCAGGCGGGCGTCAAGCGGGCGACGATGGAACTCGGCGGCCATGCGCCGGTGCTGATCTTCGAAGACGCCGATATCGATCACGCCATCCGCGTCATGGTGCATGCGAAATATCGCAATGCCGGCCAGGTGTGCATCTCGCCGACCCGTTTCTACGTGCATGACAGCGTCCACGACAGGTTCGTCGACGGTTTCGCCAAGGCGGCCGCGGCGCTGAAGGTCGGCGACGGCCTCGATCCGGAAAAACAGATGGGACCGCTCGCCAACAGCCGCCGCGTGCCCTCCATGGAACGCATGGTGGCCGATGCGGTCAGCCGCGGCGCGAAAATCGCCACCGGCGGCGAGCGTGGCAGCAATCGCGGCTACTTCTTCCAGCCGACGGTTCTCGCCGACGTGCCGCAGGATGCGATCATCATGAACGAGGAGCCTTTCGGCCCGGTCGCCGTCACCGCCCGCTTCTCATCGTTCGAGGAAGTGATCGGTGAGGCGAACCGCCTGCCTTACGGGCTTGCTTCCTATGCCTTCACCCAGTCCGCCAAGACCGCCGCGATGGTGAGCGACGCGATCGAGGCCGGCATGGTCGGCATCAACAACAATGCGATCTCCATGACCGAGACTCCGTTCGGCGGCGTTAAGCAGAGCGGCTACGGCTCCGAAGGCGGATCGGAAGGCATGGAAGCCTATCTCGTCACCAAGTTCACCAGCCAATCGTAAGGCGAAAGAGCCTTTCAGGAGCATTATCATGGCCATTGAAACAAGCGACATCGGCGGCGAGAACGTCAAGGTCGAATTCGAAGACGGCATCGCCTGGGTGAAGCTCAACCGCCCGGACAAGCGCAACGCCATGAGCGTAGGGCTCGCGGAAGACATGATCCGCGTGCTGGACGAGCTTGAGGTCGACGACCGCGCCGGCGTCATCATCCTCACCGGAGAGGGCGAAGCCTTCTCCGCCGGCATGGACTTGAAGGACTTCTTCCGCGCCACCGACGGCGTCTCGGACGTCCGCCGCATGCGTGCCTACCGCTCCACCCGCGCGTGGCAGTGGCGTCTTCTCATGCATTATGCCAAGCCGACCATCGCCATGGTCAACGGCTGGTGCTTCGGCGGCGCCTTCACTCCGCTGATCTGCTGCGATCTCGCGATCGCATCCGAAGACGCCGTCTTCGGCCTCTCGGAAATCAACTGGGGCGTCATCCCCGGCGGCGTCGTCTCCAAGGCGATCTCGACGCTGATGAACGACCGCAAGGCCATGTATTACGTCATGACCGGCGAAAAGTTCGGCGGCAAGATGGCCGAACAGCTGGGTCTCGTGAACGAGGCCGTGCCGGCCGAGAAGCTCCGCGAACGTACCGTGGAGATCGCCCGCGTCCTCTTGGAAAAGAACCCCACCGTGCTGCGTCAGGCCCGCATGGCGTACAAATACGTGCGCGAGATGACGTGGGAGGAGTCGGCGGAATACCTCACGGCCAAGGCCGACCAGACCACCTTTGTCGATCCGGAAAAAGGCCGCGAAAAAGGCCTGTCGCAGTTCCTGGATACGAAGACCTATCGCCCGGGACATGGCGCCTACAAGCGCGAAGGGTGAAGCAAACTCCCTCTCCCCCCTTGCCGGGGGGAGATGTCGCCAGAGGCGACAGAGGGGGTGGTTCCACATCCTCCTCGTTCGTAGAGTTCGCTGAGCCACCTCCCTCTGTCAGCTCCGCTGACATCTCCCCCGCAAGGGGGGAGAAGGGCGCGCATCCAACCACGAGACACCATCATGGACCTGGACTATTCGGACGAGCAGCTCCTTCTGAAGGAAAGCGCCGACCGCTTCCTCAAGGACCGCTACGACTTCGAAAATCGGGCCAAAGTCCTCGCCTCCGATGACGGCATCGATGCCGCGATCTGGTCGGAGATGGCCGATCTCGGCTGGCTGGCTCTGCCTTTCTCGGAAGAAAATGGCGGCCTCGGCGGCGGCACGGTGGAAATCTCGCTGATCATGGAGGCGATCGGCCGGGCGCTGGTGGTCGAACCCTACCTCGCCTCCGTCATCCTCGCCGGCAGCCTCGTCGAAAAGCTCGGCACAGAAGAGCAGAAGGCCGAAATTCTTGCGCCGCTGATCGCCGGCACATCCCGCCCGGCGCTGGCCCACACGGAAAAACAGACCGGCTTCGACCTTGCCGACATCTCCGCCACCGCCGTGAAGACGGCTGATGGCTACACACTGTCCGGCGAAAAGCCGCTGGTGCCCGGCGGCGCGGCCGCGGACATCTTCCTCGTCTCCGCCAAGCTCGACGGCGGCATCCGCCTCTTCGCCGTGCCGGCCGATGCCGCCGGCCTCACCCGCAAGACCGCCAAACTCGTCGACGGCACCCGCGCCTGCGACCTTTCCCTCTCCAATGTCTCCGTCCCGGCTTCCGCGCTCTTCGACGGCGGCAACACGCTCGCCGAAATCGAGGCGGCTCAAGACCGCGCCAATGCCGCACTCGCGTCCGAAGCCGTCGGCATCATGGATGCGCTGATGGACGCGACGGTCGCCTACACCAGAGAACGCGTGCAGTTCGGCAAGCCGCTCGCTGCCTTTCAGGCGCTGCAGCATCGTATGGCCGAGATGGCGGTGAAATGTCAGGAGGCGCGCGCCTCCGCGCTTCTCGCCACGCTTTCCGCCGATGCGTCGCCCACGATACGCATCCGCGGCGTCTCCGGCGCCCGCGCCAAGATCGGCAAGGTCTCCCGCTTCGTCGCGCAGGAGGCAATCCAGCTTCACGGCGCCATGGGCTTTTCGGAGGAAATGCCGATCGGCGCCTGGTTCCGCCGGCTCTACGCGATCGAGAACACGTTCGGCACCACCGCCGGCCACCTGAAACGCTATGGCGAGATCGTCCGCGACACCGAGGTGCTTTCCGGAAGCCTGCTGCGCGTCCCGGATACCGACCGGCCAGAGCTGGCGGAAGGCATGAACCTGCGGATGAGCGAAGGCGAGGTCCGTTTCCGCAACGAGGTGCGGACCTTCCTCGACGCTCACCTCGACGACGACCTGAAGCGGGCCGAACGCCTCAACCCGAGTTTCCTCGCCGACCCCACCATCGGCCTGAAATGGCAGTCGAAGCTCAATGAAAAGGGCTGGGTCGCCCCTTCCTGGCCGAAACGATATGGCGGCACCGGCTGGACGCTCGCCGAGCGCTATATTTTCGACCAGGAATGCGAACGGGCCGGCGAACCGCATTTCCGCGGCGCCTCGATCAAGATGATCGCCCCCGTGCTGATGCGTTACGGCACGGACGAGCAGAAAGCATTCTACCTGCCGCGCATCCTGAACGGCGAGGATCTTTGGGCGCAGGGTTATTCCGAACCCGGCTCCGGTTCCGACCTCGCCTCGCTGAAGACCAAGGCAGTGCTCGAAGGCAATCACTACATCGTCAACGGCTCGAAGATCTGGTCGACGCTCGCCCATCACGCCACCCGCATGTTCGCCCTGGTGCGCACCGCCGACACCGGCAAAAAACAGGTAGGCATCACCTTCATCCTGATCGACCTGAAATCGCCGGGCGTCACCATCCGGCCGATCCGCTCGATCTGCGGCACGCATGAATTCAACCAGGTCTTCTTCGACGACGTGAACGTCCCTGTCTCCGACCGTATCGGCGCGGAAGGCGAGGGCTGGGACATTGCCAAATACCTGCTCGAATTCGAGCGCGGCGGCGCTTTCGCCGGCGGCGTGTTGCGCGCCCTTCTGACCCGCCTCCACCGCCTCGCCTCAGAACCGCTGCCGGACGGGCGAAAGATGATCAGCGACCCGCTGTTTGCGGCCCGCTTCGCCGAGATCGCCACGGATGTGGATGCCAACGACATGCTGGAGCTTGCCGCCATGTCCAAGGTGCAGGCCGGCGGCAATCCGGGCTCGGTGCCGTCCTCGACGATGAAGATCGAGCGCAGCCGCATCCGCCAGTCAATCGCCGAACTCGCCGCCTCGATTCTCGGTCCGGATGCGCTGCGCTGGGAAGAACATCGCCCGCTGCACGAACTGGCTGAGGAGAGCGAGATAGACGAGGAACGCAAGGTGGCGTCGGCCATCTATTTCAATTCCCGCTCCCAGAGCATTTTCGGCGGCAGCAACGAAATCCAGCTGGAGATCATCGCGAAGACGCTGCTGCGGTAACGCTCGGGCCGGAGGATTTAACCTTGACGACAGCGGCGGCCTTTTGGGCGCGGGGAAAATGCTAGTATGCCGACATGGTTCCTTCACCGTCAAATTGTTGGTTTGTTATTCGCACTTGTTGTGACCGCAGGTTCCTGCGGGATATCCGCCGCCATGCAACCCAAGCAGGAAGCGCTAATCGAGATGTATATCCGGCTCTGCGACCAATTCGCCATCGAGGTCTGATCAATACCTTCGCGGTACTGAAACCATATCGCTTCCAAACACGTTATCCGGCCAGATGCCCACAACCCCGGAGAACATGCATTGGACATCATCCGTATCCTGCTTGCTTTCATCCTTCCGCCGCTCGGCGTGTTCTTTCAGGTAGGCCTCGGCCTGCATTTCTGGCTGAACATTCTGCTCACGCTCTGCGGCTGGCTGCCGGGCATCGTGCATGCGCTATGGGTGATCCTGAAGAAGTAGGCGTCACGCTTTCAGCTTCAGCCGTCGTCGCGTGTCGCTCGGGCTTTCGCGGTAATGCGCGCGGTAGCTGCGGGAAAAGGCGGAGGCCGAGTTGAAGCCGGTGGCGGCGGCGATGTCGGCAAATGTCGCCCGTGTTTCGATCACTTTCCGACGCGCGGCATTCAATCGCAGAGCCAGGTAGTGTTCGTGCGGCGCAACTCCCATGACTTCGTTGAACAGGTCTTGCAGATGGCGGGCGCTGACTCCCACCCGCTTCGCCAGTCGAGTCAGCGATAGGGGCGCCTCCACCGTTTCCTCCATCAATTTCACCGCCGCCTGCACGCGGGCATCGGCGATCCGCATGTTGCCGATCGCTGGCACCTGCAGGAGGTCGCCGCGGGTGCGTTCCTGCTCGTAGATGAACAGCCGCGAGACCTCCAGCGCCAGAGAATATCCGTGGGCGCGGCGGATCAGTTCCAGCATCAGGTCGAGCGTCGGCAGCGAGCCGCCGGTGGTGATCCGCTTGCCGTCGATGACGAAGCGTTCGCGCACCATGTTGACCTGCGGATAGGCGGCCGAAAAGTCCTCGAAGTCTTCCCAATGGGTGGTGGCCGAGAAGCCGTCGAGCAGGCTCGTATCGGCCAGGATGAAGGAGCCTGCCTCGATGCCAGCTATCGACGCCCGGTGCCGCGCCGTCTGGGAAAGCTGGAATTTCAGCTCACGGGTGGCATGCCGCTTCCAGTTGTAGCTCGCAAGCACGAAAAGCGGATCGCTCTCCCGTCCCGGCCGGAAGGCGCCGCTGACGGGAATGGGAATGCCGGCCTTGGTGTCGATCGGCTGCCCATCCGGCGAATGGAGCGTCCAGCGGTAGAGCTCCCGCCCCGCAATGCGGTTTGCGGCGCGCAGGGGTTCGATGACGGAGGCAGCGAGAATGAGGTTGATCTCCGGCAGCACCAGAATGTCGAAATGCTGCGTCTGAGAGAAATTCTCGGCCATGCAATCAGCGCCTCCGCTTCCGCCAGTGTATAGAATGGTGCTGAGAATGAAAAGCATTCCCGGCCCTTCCAGTTCGTAATGGTGAAAACGAACAAGGAGAGGAACATGCCGCTCGAGATGAATCGCGAGGTCTTCATTACCTGTGCCGTCACCGGCGCGGGCGATACCACGGCCAAGTCGAGCTACGTGCCGGTCACGCCGAAACAGATCGCCGAGTCGGCAATCGATGCCGCCAAAGCCGGCGCCGCCGTCGTCCACTGCCATGTGCGCAACCCGGAAACAGGAGCTGCCGCCCGCGGGCTCGATCTCTACAGAGAAGTCACCGACCGCATCCGTTCGGCGGATATCGACGTGGTGCTGAACCTCACCGCCGGCATGGGCGGCGACCTCGTGTTCGGCAATGTCGAGGCGCCTTTCCCGGTCAATCCGAATGGTACTGACATGGCCGGCGCCACCGAGCGTGTCGCGCATGTCGCCGAATGCCTGCCGGAGATATGCACGCTCGATTGCGGCACGATGAACTTCTCCCTCGGCGACTACGTGATGACCAACACGCCCTCCATGCTGCGCGAGATGGCGCGGCAGATGACCGCGCTTGGCGTACGCCCCGAGATCGAGGCTTTCGATACCGGCCACCTCTGGTTCGCCAAGCAACTCGTGGAAGAGGGGCTGATCGAGGATCCCGTCTTGATCCAGCTCTGCATGGGCATTCCCTGGGGCGCGCCCGACGACCTCAACACCTTCATGGCCATGGTCAATAACGTGCCGAAACATTGGACGTTCTCCGCCTTCTCGATCGGCCGCAACGCGCTCGCCTATCCGGCCGCAGCGGTGCTTGCCGGCGGCAATGTCCGCATCGGGCTGGAGGACAATCTCTATGCCGGCAAGGGGCAGTTGGCGACCAACGCCCAGCTCGTGGAGAAGGCGGTCGGCGTGATCGAGGGCATGGGCGCCAAGATCGTCGGCCCGGCTGCTGTGCGTGAAAAACTCAAGCTGACGAAGCGGTGATCGCCATGAGCAAAATAGAAAAAGCAGCCTGCATCGGCGGCGGCGTCATCGGCGGCGCCTGGGCGGCGCGCTTCCTGCTCGCCGGCATCGACGTCAACATGTTCGATCCGCATCCCGAGGCGGAGCGGATCGTCGGCGAAGTGCTGGCGAATGCGGAGCGCGCCTATGGCATACTCACCATGGCGCCGCTGCCGCCCAGGGGGAAGCTCACCTTCTGCAGGACCGTCGAAGAGGCGGTCCAAGGCGCCGACTGGATCCAGGAAAGCGTGCCGGAGCGGCTGGAACTGAAGCGCAATGTCATCACCCAGATAGACGCCGCTGCCGATCCGAAAGCACTGATCGGCTCCTCCACTTCCGGCCTGATGCCGACCGACCTCCAGCGCGACATGAAATATCCGGAGCGCATGTTCGTCGCCCATCCCTACAACCCCGTCTATCTCCTGCCGCTCGCCGAACTGGTCGGCGGCCAAAAGACGTCCGCCGGAACGCTGAAGACCGCACAGGAAAAACTCGCGCCGATCGGCATGAAGGGCGTCATCATCAAGAAGGAGATCGAAGCTTTCGTCGGCGACCGCCTGTTGGAAGCCGTCTGGCGCGAGGGCCTGTGGCTGATCCATGACGATATCTGCGACACGGAAACGCTGGATGACGTGATCCGCTATTCCTTCGGCATGCGCTGGGCGCAGATGGGCATGTTCGAGACCTATCGCATTGCCGGCGGCGAGGCGGGCATGCGCCACTTCCTGGCACAGTTCGGCCCATGCCTCTCGTGGCCCTGGACGAAGTTGACGGACGTGGTCGATCTCGACGACGCGCTCGTCGAGAAGATCGCCGGCCAGTCCGACGCGCAATCCGGCGCCCACGGCATCCGCGAGCTGGAACGCATCCGCGACGAAAACCTCGTCGGCATCATGCAGGCCCTGAAGGCGGGCGATGCGGGCAAGGGCTGGGGCGCGGGCAAGATCCTGGCCGAATTCGAAAGGCATCTCTGGAAGAACGCGCCGAAACAAGCCGCCAAGCCGGGCAGGGAGCCGCTCGGCCTCCTGCAGGTCAAGGTCCACCCGTCCTGGATCGATTACAACGGCCACATGACCGAGTACCGTTATGCGCAATGCTTCGCGGATGCCAGCGACGCACTCCTGCGCCTGATCGGCGTCGATATGGATTATGTCGCGGCCGGCAACAGCTATTACACGGTCGAGACCCATACGCGGCTGCTCGACGAAGCCAGGCTCGGCGATCTCCTCACGGTCACCGCACAGATATTGCCTTCGTCCGATGGCAAGAAGCTGCAGAGCTTCATGTCGCTGACGCGAGCTGCTGACGGGGTATTGCTCGCGACCTGCGAGCATCTGATGCTGCATGTGGCCTCGGCCGAGAGCACAGCGGTGGCGCCGGGGGTGGAGGTGATGGGCAGGCTGCAGCCGCTGATCGACGCGCATGCGGACTTGCCGACACCGGAAGGGGCAGGGCGGTCAGTGGGACAGAAGCGCTGATCTGAAGCCGGGGACGGGAGGGAAGTCATGAATTTCGGATTGACCGACGAGCAGGAGATGATCGTCAAAACCGTCCGCGATTTCGTCGAGACGGAAATCTATCCGTACGAAAACGAGGTGGAACGCACCGGCATCGTGCCGCCCGAACTCGGCCAGGAAATCGCTCGCAAATGCCGGGAGATCGGTTTCTTCGGCTGCAATTTTCCGGAGGGAGTCGGCGGCGCCGGCCTCGACCACACGTCCTTCACGCTGGTGGAGCGCGAACTTGGCCGAGGCTCCATGGCGCTCACCGTCTTCTTCGGCCGCCCCTCCGGCATCCTGATGGCCTGCGATGACGAGCAGCGCGAAAAGTACCTTTTTCCGGCAGTAAAGGGCGAAAAGTTCGATGCGCTCGCCATGACCGAACCGGATGCGGGCTCCGACGTGCGCGGCATGAAGTGTTTTGCCCGCAAGCAAGGCGACGACTGGGTCGTCAACGGCACCAAGCATTTCATCTCCCACGCCAATATCGCCGATTTCGTCATCGTCTTCATCGCCACGGGCGAAGAAGAAACGCCGCGCGGACCGAAAAAACTGATCACCTGCTTCCTCGTCGACCGTGGCACGCCCGGTTTCGAAATCCGCGAGGGTTACAATTCCGTCTCGCATCGCGGCTACAAGAACTGCATCCTGACCTTTGACGAATGCCGCCTCCCGTCGACACAGATCCTCGGCGACGTGCACAAGGGGTTCGACATCGCCAACGACTGGCTGTACGCGACGCGGCTCACCGTCGCCGCCACCTCGGTCGGCCGGGCGCGGCGGGCTTTCGACTATGCGCTGAACTACGCCGCCGAGCGAAAACAGTTCGGCAAGCCGATCGGCGCCAACCAGGGCGTTTCCTTCAAGCTTGCCGACATGATCACCGAGATCGACGCCGCCGACCTGCTGACGCTGTCGGCCGCCTGGCGGCTCGACCAAGGCCTGCCTTCGAACCGCGAGATCGCTTCGGCCAAGGTTTTCGCGACCGAAATGCTGGCGCGAGTCACGGATGAGGCGATCCAGATTTTCGGCGGCATGGGGCTGATGGACGACCTGCCGCTGGCGCGGTTCTGGCGCGACGCCCGGGTGGAGCGCATCTGGGACGGCACGTCGGAAATCCAGCGGCACATCATCAGCCGCGAGCTTCTGCGGCCGCTAGGGGCGTGAGGATGCACAAACGCCTGTCATCGGCCGGAATTACCCCCCTCTGCCCTGCCGGGCATCTCCCCCACAAGGGGGGAGATCGGCAAGAAGCGCTTGCTACGTCCCTCGTTAGCCGGTTTCTCAACCTGATACGTAAGACGAGAGCGGGACGACGCTCCATCCAATCTCCCCCCTTGTGGGGGAGATGCCCGGCAGGGCAGAGGGGGGTATCGGCATGACGAATACTCCTCGTTCCCTCGACCGCCTCACCCGCCCGAAAACCATCGCCGTGTTCGGCGGCAAGGAGGCTCGTCGCGTCATCGAGCAATGCGACAAGATGGGTTTTGCAGGCGAAATCTGGCCCGTCCACCCGAAGAACGACGAAATTCTCGGCCGGAAATGCTACCGCTCCGTGGCCGACCTGCCCGCCGCACCGGATGCCTCCTTCGTCGGCGTCAACCGGCAGCTGACGATCGAGATCATCCGCGAGCTTGCCGCCCGCGGGGCAGGCGGGGCGGTATGCTACGCCTCCGGTTTCCGTGAAGCGGCAAGCGAGCTTGCGGATGGCGACGCGCTGCAGGCGGCGTTGGTCGAGGCCGCCGGCGACATGCCGATCCTCGGACCGAATTGCTACGGCTTCATCAACATGCTGGATGGCGCGCTGATGTGGCCAGACCAGCACGGCATGCTGCGGGTGGACCGGGGCGTGGCGGTGCTGACACAATCCTCCAACATAGCCTGCAATATTTCCATGCAGAGCCGCGGCCTGCCGCTCGCTTATCTGATGACTGCCGGCAACCAGGCCCAGACGGGGCTTGCAGAACTCGCGTGCACCGTCATCCAGGATTCCCGCGTCACGGCGATCGGCCTGCATGTGGAAGGCTTCGACAGTCTCGAAACGCTGGAGCGGCTGGCCGGTCTTTCCCGCCGCCTGAAAAAGCCGGTCGCCATGCTGAAGGTCGGCAAATCGGAAGCAGCACAGCTCGCGACCATCTCGCATACCGCCTCGCTGGCCGGCAACGATCGCGTCTCCTCCGCGCTGCTGGAGCGTCTCGGCATCGGCCGCGTCGAGACCCTGCCGGAACTCCTGGAAACCCTGAAACTGCTGCATCTTTACGGCCCGCTGCAAAACGCCGACATCTCCTCCATGAGCTGCTCCGGCGGCGAAGCTTCGCTGATGGCCGATGCCGGCGTGAAGCGGAGGATTTCGTATCCGCCGCTCAGGGAAGAGCAGTTGAAGCCGCTGCGCGAAACGCTCGGCCCGATGGTGACGCTCGCCAATCCGCTCGACTACCACACCTTCGTCTGGGGCAACGGCGACAAACAGACGGCCGCCTTCACCGCCATGATGCAGGGCGGTTACGCGCTGAACCTCGTCGTGCTCGATTTCCCCCGCCTCGACCGCTGCGACGCGACCGACTGGTTGACAACTGTCAACTCGGTCGTCGCGGCCCGCAAGGCGACCGGCGCCAATGCAGGCATCGTTTCCAGCATGGCGGAAAACCTGCCGGAACAGGTGGCCGAGCAGTTGATGCGCGATGGCGTCGTGCCTTTTTACGGCATCGAGGAAGCGCTCGCCGCCACCGAGACCGCGGCCTTCATCGGCGCGGCCTGGAAAGCTCCTGCGCCCGAGCCGCTTCTCAGGACGGCGCCCGGTTCAGCGGAGGCCGTGACGCTCAACGAGGACGAGGCAAAGCGCGAGCTTTCCGCCTTCGGCTTGGCCGTGCCGCCGGGTCTGGTGGAGATCGACCCCGAGGATACCGGACCGGCGGCGGAAAAACTCGGCTTTCCGGTGGCGCTGAAGGGCCGCGGCATCGCCCACAAGACGGAAGCGGGCGCCGTGAAACTCAATCTGCGGACTGCCGGGGAAGTCGTTGCCGCCGCGCAGGCAATGGCCGGCACCGCAAACGGTTATCTGGTCGAGAAGATGGCCGGCCGGCCGGTGGCGGAGATCATCATCGGCGCGATGCGCGATCCCGTCGCGGGCCTGGTGATGACTGTCGGCGCCGGCGGCATCCTGGTCGAGCTTCTGGACGATTCCGCGCTGATCACCCTGCCGGCCTCGCCGGAGACGATCTCGGCCGCGATATCTGGTCTGAAGGTGAAGAAGCTGCTCGACGGCTATCGCGGCGCACCGAGGGGCGATATCGCAGCGCTGGAACAGGCTGTCGCGGCGGTCGCCGCCTATCTCGTTGCAAACGCGGATGAAATCGAGGAGCTGGATATCAACCCGGTCCTGGTGCTGCCGGAAGGCGAGGGTGCCGTGGCGGTCGATGCCCTGGTGAAAAGGAGGATATCGTGACCGATCAACCCATCAAGACCCGCCGTGAGGGCGGCATTCTCGAAGTCACCATCGACAGGCCTAAGGCCAACGCGATCGATCTCGTCACCTCGCGCATCATGGGCGAAATCTTTCGCGATTTTCGCGACGACGAGGTGCTGCGCGTCGCCATCATCACCGGTGCCGGCGAAAAATTCTTCTGCCCGGGCTGGGATCTGAAAGCAGCGGCGGCCGGCGACGCCGTGGACGGCGATTACGGCGTCGGCGGGTTCGGCGGCATGCAGGAATTGCGTGACCTGAACAAGCCGATCATTTCGGCCGTCAACGGCATCTGCTGCGGCGGCGGGCTGGAGATCGCGCTTTCAACCGACCTCATCCTGGCGGCCGAACATGCAACCTTCGCCCTGCCGGAAATCCGCTCAGGAACGGTGGCGGATGCCGCCTCGATCAAGCTGCCGAAACGCATTCCCTATCACATCGCCATGGATATGCTGCTCACCGGTCGCTGGCTCGACGTGCAGGAGGCGCATCGCTGGGGTTTCGTCAACGAAATCCTGCCGGCGGACAGGCTGATGGCACGCGCCTGGGAGCTGGCGCGGCTGCTCGAAAGCGGCCCGCCGCTCGTCTATGCGGCGATCAAGGAAGTGGTGCGGGAGGCGGAAGGTGAAAAGTTCCAGACGACCATGAACCGCATCACCCGCCGGCAACTCAAGACGATCGACGTGCTTTATTCCAGCGAAGACCAGCTCGAAGGCGCACGTGCCTTCGCGGAAAAGCGGGATCCGGTCTGGAAGGGGAAATAGCTGTCACGCCGCGATATCGGCGATCTCGCCTGATTGCCACAGAACCTTGGGATCGGACATGTCGCCGCTTTCCATGTCCACCTGAACGGAATAGGCGGCCACTCCGGCGAACCGCTCGGCCATTGCTCTTGCAATCTTTTCGGCTGATGCGGCGTTGGATGCGGCCCGCATCTCTCCCGGGGCAATCGTGCCCCGCACCTTCTTGAATGGCAGGACGATGAATTTTTCGGATTTGGACATGGAATCCCCCTTAATGTTCCCATTTTGTTCATACGGCAGGGGAAGTCAACGGTGACGCGCAATTCCTCGCACAATTTCCTTCAACTGGATATCGAGCGGCTTCAGCCGGGAGACGACAATTGGACATCCGCTTTTTCACAGCCGCCGATGCCACGGAACTCGCTTCACTCTTTGAGGAGATGCAGGCCTACTACGGCGTCTTCTGCCCATCGCACGATGCGATCGTGGCCGGTCTCCTCGGCCGCCCGCCGGAAACACAAATCCTCGTCGTCGCGACCGATCGCATCGTCGCCTTTGCGGCCTTTGCCGCCATCTATCCGGGCCCAGGCCTGAAACCTGGCTTCTTCCTGAAAGAACTGTATGTCTCGAATTCCGAGCGCGGCCGGGATATCGGCACGATGCTGATGTGCCGGCTTGCTGCGCTGGCGGTCGAGCGCGGCTTCGGCCGGATCGACTGGACGGCGGCGCGCGCCAACGAACGGCTGCTGCGTTTCTATGACGGTCTCGGGGGCGACCGGAAGGAAGACCGCATCTTCTACCGGCTCGAAGGCGAAAGGCTGAAGGCGCTGGCGACCAGGGCCTAAGCGCTCTTGTGCCCCTCGTATTGCGGCAGATCGTCGGTGATCTCGTACCACGGCGCCTTCGAGCCGACGAAGATGTGGTGGGTCGGCCGGATGGCCGGTGCATCCACCAGCGTGCCCATCGCCACATGCACCCAGGCGGCCTCGCGTACCAGCGAATAAAGAAGCGAACCGCAGGCACGGCAATGGGCATCGTGATTGTCCGGGCCGCCATAGATCAGCAGGTTATCGGCGCCTTTGGTCAGCGCAAGTTTTTCGCGCGGGATGCCGGCAAAGGGCTTGAAGGCCGAGCCGGTGGTGCGGCGGCAATTCGAACAATGGCAGATGGCGGCGTAGACGAAGGCATCCTCGACGGCATATTCCACCGCGCCGCAAAAGCACTTACCCGACAATCTCTTCATCTGCCCCTCATGCCCGGCTGATCTCGTCCAGATACCAGCCGATATAGCGCAATTCGTTCTGTTCCATAGGGGCGATCGGACCGGGCACGAAGAAACGCGAGACCACGCCGCGGGCAGTATGTTCGATGATCGCCTTGTCCTCGTCGGTCGTTACCTTCCAGAGCCAGGTGAGCTTTTCGAGATCGTAGTCGCGGCCTTCCTCCGCCCCGGCATCGACCAGCCAGATCAGCTCCATCTCGCAGGTGTCGACCGTCTTCGGGATGAAGCGGTAGATCATGCCGTGGTCGGCATAACAGACGAGGAAGCTCGTGCCGCCGAGGTGGATGGAGGTGACGCCGCCGTCGAAATCGGAGAAGCGGCCCATCAGCGGGGCGAGCGGCTGGCCGTCCTTGCTGCCGGTCTTCACCCCGTCATAAAGTGCGTAACGAAAGGCATGGATCGCCTCGCGGCCTTCCCGCGAGGTCTGCCAGTGATTGCCGGAGCCGACCTCGATGCCTAAAGCGCAGGTGCGCTCCTCCATCCTGGCGTTCAGTTCCTCGATCATGTGCAGCGGCTGTTCCAGCGCATGGGTCTCGGAATATTCCGGATGTGCCGGGCCGCAGTGATAACACTCGACATAGTTTTCGATCGCGAGCTTCCAGTTGGCGTCGAGCGGGTAATTCTGACGGTGCGCGACCTTGGCGGAGGCCCAGCCATATTGTCCGCAGGTGGCGTGCAATAGGTTCTCCACTTCGGAGAAGTCGAGCGGATTGTCCGCAAAGGAAATGAAGACGAGGCCTTCGACGACGCGGACGTGGAGCTTCTTCAGCCCGTGGTCTTCACGCTTGAAATCCTTCGGCATCAGCCGTGCCGCCTTCAGCCGGCCGTCGTTGGCAAACGTCCAGGCGTGGTAAGGACAGACGAAAGCCCTGGCATTGCCCTTCTCCTGCGTGCAGACCTCGGCGCCGCGATGGCGGCAGACGTTCAGCATCGCGTGGATCGAGCCGTCGCCGGCGCGGGTAAGGATCACCTGTTCGGCGCCGAGCTTGAAGAGTTCGAAATCGTTGAGATTGGAGATGACGCTTTCATGCGCCAGGCAGTGCCAGTGGCGGAAGAAGACGCGGGCCATATCCCGTTCGAAAATGTCGGGGTCGTGGTAGAACGGGCGAGCGAGGCCATGGCCGGGGCGGTGTTCGGCGATGAGTTGGTCGATGCGATCGCCGGTGGCAGGGTTGGTTTTCGGATCGGATGCCAGCATGATTTGGTCTCCTTTTGGTCGGGGTTTCGGCCGTCTATTCAAGATGCCCCTCATCCGCCCTGCCGGGCACCTTCTCCCCGCACGCGGGGCGAAGGAGACGCGCGGCGCTCTTTTCGCCTCAACTTGGACGTTGAGCATGGCAGGTTCCCTCTCCCCGCATGCGGGGAGAGGGTTAGGGTGAGGGGCAGTCTCGCTCGGCAAAGCCGATGAAGGCAGTTTACATCCGCACCCGCTCGGCCTTCGGGTCGTACATGGGGGAAAGCGATGCCTCCGCCTTCACCCGTCGGCCGGCGATTTCAATCTCATAGGTCGATGCCAGCACATCCGCCGCGCTCTCGCCCTGGCACGGCACATAGCCCAGCCCGATCGCGCCGCCGAGGAAATGGCCGTAATTGCCGGACGTGATCGTTCCGACGATCTTTCCGTCGCGGACCACGGCCTCGTTGTGGAAGATGAGCGGTTCGGGATCAGTCAACCTGAACTGCACCAGCCGGCGGTCGAGGCCGGTCTCCTGTTTCCGCAGCACCGCATCGCGGCCGAGGAAATCACCCTTATCGATCTTGACGGCGAAACCGAGGCCGGCTTCGAGCACGTGGTCCTCATCGGTGATGTCGTGGCCGAAATGGCGAAAGGCTTTTTCGATGCGGCAAGAATCCAGCGTATGGATGCCGCAGAGTTTGATGCCAATATCCGCGCCCGCCTGTTCCAGCACCTCGAAGACATGCGCCGTCTGCTCGATCGACACATAAAGCTCCCAGCCGAGTTCGCCGACATAGGTGACGCGATGGGCGCGGGCCAGCCCCATGCCGATCTCGATCTCGCGGGCCGTGCCGAAGGGATGCGCCGTATTGGAAAAGTCGTTTGGGCTGATCTTCTGGAGCAATTCGCGCGATTTCGGACCCATCAGGCAGAGCACGCTTTCGGCGGCGGTGACATCGGTGATGACGACGAACTCGTCGCGGAGGTTCTTTCGCAGCCAGGCCAGGTCGCGTTGCAGCGTGGCGCCGGGCACGACGAGCAGGAAGGCGGTTTCGGAAAGCCGTGTGACCGTGAGGTCGCTTTCGATGCCGCCCTTTTGGTTCAGCATCTGGGTATAGACGATGCGGCCGGCCGGCACGTCGATCTGGTTGGCGCAGAGGCGGTTGAGGAAAGCCGCCGCATCGCGACCCTCGACGCGGATTTTCCCGAACGAGGTCATGTCGAACAGGCCGGCGCCGGTGCGCACCGCCATGTGTTCGTCGCGCTGGTTTTCGAACCAGTTCTGCCGCTGCCAGCTGTAGCGGTATTCGCGTTCCTGATCCGATCTCGCAAACCAGTTGGCGCGTTCCCAGCCGGCCACTTCGCCGAACACGGCGCCGCGTGCCTTCAGATGCTCGTGGATCGGCGAGCGGCGCACCCCGCGCGCCGTCGCCATCTGGCGATAGGGAAAATGGTCGGCGTAAAGCAGGCCGAGCGTCTCGGTGACGCGCTCCTTGAGATAAAGCCGGTTCTTCTGGAAGGGCTGGGCGCGGCGGATATCCACTTCCCAGAGGTCGAAGGGCGGCTCGCCGTCGTTCATCCACTGCGCCAGCGCCATGCCGGCGCCGCCGGAGGAGACGATGCCGATCGAATTGTAACCGGCCGCCACCCAGTAGCCCTTCAGCTCCGGCGCCTCGCCGAGATAATAGCGATCATCCGGAGTGAAGCTCTCCGGGCCGTTGAAGAACGTGTGGATGCCGGCGGTCTCCAGCATCGGCATGCGGTTGATCGCCATTTCCAGGATCGGCTGAAAGTGGTCGAAATCCTCCGGCAACTGGTCGAAGCAGAAATCCTCGCGGATTTTCTCACCGGCCGGCGGCCAGGGCTTTGCCACCGGCTCGAAGGCGCCGACCAGCATCTTGCCGGCATCCTCCTTGTAATAGGCGCATTCGTCCGGCACGCGCAGCACCGGGAGCTGGGTCAGGCCGGAGATCGGTTCGGTGACGATATAAAAGTGCTCGCAGGCATGCAGCGGCACGGTGACACCGGATTGGGCGGCGAGATCGCGCCCCCACATGCCGGCGCAGTTGACGACGTTTTCGGTCTCGATGACATATCGCTCGCCGTTCTGCTCACAGGCGACGCCCGTGACGCGGCCATCCTTGGTGACGACTTCAGTGACCTTGACGCCCTCGATGATCGTCGCGCCGTTCTGACGGGCGCCCTTGGCGAGCGCCATGGCGATATTGGCCGGGTCGCACTGGCCGTCGAGCGGCAGGTGGACGGCGGCCTTGATGTCGCCGATGTTGAGATGCGGGTAGAGCGCCTTCGCCTCCTCCGGCGAAATCTCCCGCACGTCGATGTTGAAGGCACGGGCGAGCGAGGCCTGGCGGTAGATTTCCTCTTTCCGCTCTTCCGTCAGCGCCACGGTCATCGAGCCGTTCTGCTTCATGCCGGTGGCGATGCCGGTCTCGGTTTCGAGCTGCACGTAGAGATCGCGGGAATATTTGGCGAGCCGGGTCATGTTCTGGCTGCCGCGCAACTGGCCGATCAGGCCGGCCGCATGCCAGGTCGTGCCGGAGGTGAGCTGCTTGCGTTCCAGCAGCACCACGTCCGTCCAGCCGAGCTTGGCGAGGTGGTAGGCGACGGAACAGCCGGAAACGCCGCCGCCGATGATGACCGCGCTTGCTTTAGCGGGAATGGCTTTCAAAAGGACCGCCTTCATGCGCGGATCCTCTCGTTCGCCGGGTCCCAGAGGGCCTGTTCGGCCTGTACGACCGCCTTGAAACGGTCGCCGAAAATCTCGATCTCGAGTTCGGTGCCGGGCTCGGCGAGATCGGCGCGCAGCATGCCGAGCGCCAGCGATTTGCCCACGCGATAACCCCAGTTGCCGGACGTCGTCTCGCCGACCACTTGGCCGCCATGCCATAGGGTGGACATGTAGGGCGCATCGCAGTCGGCGGCCTCCACGGTCAGCGTGACGAAGCGCTTTTTGACGCCCTGCTGTTTTTCCGCCGCGAGCGCCGCCTTGCCCTTGAAGTCCGGCTTCGACCAGTCGACGAAACGTTCGAGCCCGCCCTGCAATACGGTGTAGTCGGTCGAAAGGTCACCCTTCCAGGCACGGTAACCTTTTTCGATCCTGAGGCAGTCGAGAGCCTCCATGCCGAAAGGCTTCAAGCCGTGTTTCTGCCCCGCCGCCCAGACGGCGTCGAAAACCGGCGCGGTATTCTCCACCTTCGTGTGGATTTCCCAGCCGAGTTCGCCCGCGAAGGAAACGCGCAGCAGGTGGCAGGAGTGGCCGGCGATCCTGGTCGGCTGGTGGGTGAGCCAGCCCGCCGAAAGGTCGGCGTCGCAGAGTTCGGCAAGAATATCGCGGCTCTTCGGGCCGGAGAGGATCTGGCAGGAAAACTGCTCCGTGACGTCCTCGATGGCGAAGCCCGCATCGGCCGGCAGGTGCTTTTTCAGCCAGTCGAGATCGTGCCATTGGGCGGCAGCGGCGGTGATGAGGAAGAAGGAATCCGCCTCGATTGCCACGACCGACATTTCCGTGACGATACGGCCCATGTCGTCGGCGAAATAGGCAAGCCCGATTCGGCCAGGTTTCGGCACCTTGCCGGTGATCAGTGAGCAGAGCCATTCCGAGGCGCCCGGTCCCTTGACCCGATAACGGGAAAACCCCGGCAGGTCGAGAATGCCGGCGGCATCGCGGACGGCGAGACACTCTTCCTCGATGCGCGGGCTCCAAGGTCCCTTGCGGTTCCAGGTCTGGGTCGCTTCCTCGGACGTGTCGTCGCCGGGTTTCGCGTACCACATGGCACGTTCCCAGCCGTTATACGGCTTGAACTGGGCGCCGAGTGCGGCGATCCGGTCATGGATCGGCGAGAGCTTCTTCCCACGTCCGGCCGGCCAGTAATGCTTGGGGAAGTGCATCGCATATTCATGGCCATAGATTTCCATGCCCTTGGCGACGCAGTAATCCGGATCGGAGGCGAAGGCCGTATAGCGGCGCGGGTCGCAGCTCCACATGTCCCATTCCGTCTCGCCTTCCGTCACCCATTCGGCCAGGACCTTGCCGGCGCCGCCGGCCTGGCAGATGCCGAAGGTGAAGACGCAGGCCTCGAAGGCGTTCGGCACGCCGGGCATCGGACCGATCAGCGGATTGCCGTCCGGCGCATAGGGGATCGGCCCGTTGATGATGCGCGACAGACCGGCTGTGCCGAGGATCGGCACGCGGGAAACGGCGTCGTTCAGATACCATTCCAGCCGGTCGAGATCGTCGGGGAAAAGCTGGAAGGAAAAATCTTCCGGCATCGGATCGTCCGCCGACGTCCAGTGGGCGCGGCAGTTGCGCTCATAGGGACCAAGATTCATGCCGTATTTCTCCTGCCGGAGATAATAGGACGAGTCGACGTCGCGCAGCAGCGGCAGCTTGTGACCGGCCTCCTTCGACCAGGCGGCAAGCTCCGGGATTTCGTCGAACAGGATATATTGGTGGCTCATCACCATCATCGGCACGTCGCGGCCGAAGAGTTTTCCCACTTCGCGCGCATAATAACCGGCGGCGTTGACCACGTATTCGCAAGCGATCTCGCCCTTCGGCGTGGTCAATATCCACTCGCCCTTCTCCCGGCGCGCAGCCGTGACGGGACAGAAGCGCATGACCTTGGCGCCCATGTCGCGGGCGCCTTTCGCCAGCGCCTGGGTCAGCTGCGCCGGGTCGATGTCGCCGTCATAGGGGTCGTAGAGCGCCCCGGTCAGTTCATGGGTTTCGAGAAAGGGATATTTTGCCCGTATCTCGCTGGGGGAAAGGATGTCGAGATCCATGCCCTGGTAACGGCCCATGCCGACGACGCGCTTAAATTCCCTCAGCCGCTCGTTGCTGTGTCCAAGCCGGATCGAGCCGGTGACGTGGTAGTTCATCGGGTAGTCGACGCGCCGCCCGAGCTCGCGATAGAGCGAGGCGGAATACCGCTGCATGTTCATGATCGACCAGGAAGAGGAAAAGGTCGGCACATTGCCCGCGGCATGCCAGGTGGAACCGGCGGTCAGCTCGTTCTTCTCCAAGAGAACACAGTCCGTCCAACCGGCCCTGGCGAGATGGTAGAGCGACGATGCGCCTACCGCTCCCCCGCCGATGATCACCACGCGCGCCCGTTCCGGCAATTCCGACATCGTCTCTCCCCTGATTTTGAAGAGAGTTTTCCAGCGGAATTGATCGGCATCAAGCGGATGGAAAGGGGTTTATTGATCGAAGATTTCGATTAGATTGGAGAGGACTTGTCCCTCGCCCCAACCCTCTCCGTGCTTGCGGGTGCCCCGCGCGGCGTCGCTCGGAGGATGGACGGCGCGGCATATGCCTTTCTCCCCGTCCGGGCGGGAAGCTGCCGGCGGGCGGATGAGGGCATGCACTAAGGAGCCTAATGCAGATCGACCTCATCGAAACATTCCTCGACTTGATGGAGACGCGCAGTTTCAACCGCACCGCCGAACGGCTGAACGTCACGCAGTCGACCGTGTCGCACCGGGTGAAGGCGCTGGAGACGGAATTCAACCGCAAGCTTTTCGTACGCGGCAAGGGCGGCACCGTGCCGACTGCGGCCGGGCTTCGCCTGCTCGACCATGCCAAGGCGCTGCAGAGCCAGTGGCACGAGGCGGCAAGGGCGGTGGAAGCGGCTGGCGCCTATGAGCGGGCGATGCGGATCGGCATGCAGCACGATGTCGCCGAAATGATCGCCGGGCGTTTCCTGAAAGCCGTACGAACCGAACTGCCCGCCACCTCGATCTACCTCGAGGCCGATTACTCGGCACAGATGAACCGCGATCTCGGCGCGGGCGATCTGGACCTTGCGGTCCTCTATACGCCCCACCACCTGGCCGACCTGTATTACGAGCGCGTGGGAGAGGTTTCCTACGTGCTGGTCACCACCAATGCTACGTCCGTCTCAGAGGTCCGGCCGGAAAACTACATCCATGCCAATTATTCGCCGGCCTTCGACAGGGCCCACCGGCTGGCGCTGCCGCAATTTTCGTCCGCGCCGGTGGCGACCGGCCGCAACCTGATCCTGGCCGACCTGTTGAAGATGCTTGGCGGGGCCGCCTATGTCACCCGCGCGACGGCCGCCGAGCTCGCCGTCAGCGGCATCGCGAAACCCGTGCACGACGCGCCGGACATCGCCCAGTCGGTCTATGCGGCGACCAACGTCCGTTCCCGCCACGCCCACCAGCACCGGCGGCTGATCGCCATCCTCTCCCAGCTGGTTTCGGAGGCCGGAGAAAGCTGACATCTATTCGGCTTGGCTCCAGTAATAATCACCCGCGAGAATTGATAGGACTTGAATTTACAGCGAAATTCGCACTTTCTACTTCAGAAATACAGAAGAAAAGGATTCACGAAATTCTGATGCCGGGTTAATTTCTGAGATGCGAGATGATTCGCATCCAACTCAAGCTAATGACTAGCGAGGCTGCTTTGAGCGAACAAAGTTACGCCGGTGAAGACCATTATTCGGTCGAGCACTGGGCCATGAACCGCGCCCACCAGATCGTCGTCCATCAGGGCATGAGCCTGGTGGAAGCGGCTCAGTGCCTCGATCACAAGCGCACCAACGCCAATACCTATGCGCTGCGCAAGGCAATCGTGGATTGCCTCGTGGAGGCGTTCAGCCATGGGTCGAAGGTGCCGATGGTGGCTGCGGAATAAAATCCCATCACCGAAAGTTGAAAGCAGGAGCACCGAGGAGAGTCGCCCTCCATCCAAGCTGTGTTACAGTTTTATTACTTCGATAACGCAGTGATTGGATTGCCGATGCTTGCAACACTCGCGATGCTCATGAGCCTCTCCGCCGCCCCCATGCCCATGGTGGCGCAGAAAGGGGGAGGCGAGGTCGATGTGGAGCTTGTTCTTGCCGTCGATACGTCCCGCTCCATGGATTACGAAGAGGTCCGCATCCAGCGCGAGGGTTATGTCGAGGCGCTGAAGCACAGGGAATTCATCGATGCGGTGAAGTCTGGGCTGACGGGCAGGATCGCCATCAGCTATTTCGAATGGGCGGGCGACGTGGTGCCGGATTCGATCATCGACTGGACGGTGGTCGAAACGGAACAGGATGCGCGGGCCTTCGCGGCCAAGCTGGAGGCGCGGCCGGTCAATACCCAGCGCCGCACCTCGATTTCGGCGGCGATCACCCAGGGTGCGACAATGATCGTCGCCAATTCCTTTCACGGTACGCGGCAGGTGATCGACGTTTCCGGCGACGGGCCGAACAATTCCGGCAATCCGGTGGCGCCGGCCCGTGACAAGGCGGTGGAGGCGGGCATCATCATCAATGGCCTGGCGATCATGCTGCGCCCTTCCGGCGCGCCGGGCGGGCTCGACAAATATTATGCCGACTGCGTAACCGGCGGTCCCGGCTCGTTCGTGCTTCCGGTCCACAAGATCGAGGACTTCTCCGTTGCCGTGCGGCGCAAGCTGGTCATGGAGATCAGCGGCCTCATGCCGCCGCCCACGGTACGGAGGATCGCCGCCAATCATCCGTCCAGCGACTGCCTCGTCGGCGAGAAGCAGTGGCAGGATCTTTTCGATCGCTGATCCTTCCCATCCCCTCGTCCGCATGCCTGCGAAGTCGTGGCGGTTTGCCGGCAACCTTCTGCCCATCGCGATCCGGCGGCCCGGGCCTACCGCTTTCGTCGAACGCGAGGCCAGCGGCAGTGGCGTCCATCTTGACCGTTTCCGGGTGAAGTCTACATAGTCCTCAAAAGGGAACGAACCTTGCCGAAGGATCTTTTCGAGGAGCTCGCGGACAATGCCCCGGTGATGATCTGGCGCGCCGGCCTCGACAAGGCGTGCGATTTTTTCAACAGGCCATGGCTCGAATTCACCGGCCGCACCGAGGAGGAGGAATTGGGCAGCGGCTGGGCCGAAGGCGTGCATCCGGACGACTACGACCGCTGTCTGCAGATCTACATATCATCGTTCGACGCCCGCTTGGAATTCTCCATGGAATATCGCCTGCGCCGGCATGACGGCGTCTATCGATGGATCCTCGACAACGGCAAGCCCTTTTATCGAAACGGCGCATTCGCAGGCTATTTCGGATCCTGCATCGATATCCACGACCGCAAGACGCTGGAGGAAACCCAGACGCTGCTGGTGGCCGAACTCAATCACCGCGTGAAGAACATGCTTGCGACGATCCAGGCGCTGGCACGGCAGAGCCTTTCCGGCGGCGGATCGGCAAAGGAGGCGGAACGTCGGCTTTCAGCCCGGCTGATGGCGCTTTCGAAAGTTCATGAATTGCTGGCAGGCGAAGGCTGGCAGGGCGCCGGATTTTCCGAACTCGTGCGGGAAGTCACCAGCTTTTCGGTGCCTCGCTCCGAGCGCATCGAGATCGGCGGACCGGACATAAGGTTGAAGCCGGCCCGCGCCCAGACGCTGGCGCTGGTGCTCAAGGAACTTTCCTTGAATGCGCTCGAATTCGGCGCCTGGTCGAATGCGGCCGGCAAAGTCTCGATCCATTGGCAGATCGCCGAGAAGGAGGGCCAGCGGTTTCTCGATCTGGAATGGCGCGAGAGCGGCGGCCCGCCGGTGGAGGAGCCGGCACGGCGCGGCTTCGGCAGCCGCCTCATCTTGAACCTGCTGCCGCACGAGGCGGCAGGCAGTTCGGAACTTCGCTTCGCCCCCGGAGGCGTAACGGCATGGATATCCTTGCCGGTTTGAACAGGGACCGGTTGGGCATGGATTACATTGGGAGGTTCGATCATGGGTCTTAACGTTCTTGTCGTCGAGGACGAAATGCTGGTGGCCCTGCTGACAGAGGATATCCTCCGCGAACTCGGCCACGGCGTGGCGGGAATTGCGCCACGCGTATCCTCCGCCATGTCGATCATCGACACGGGCGGCATCGACATCGCCCTGCTCGATATCAATCTCGGCGCGGAGAAGTCGTTTCCGGTGGCCGACACGCTGGAGGAGAAGGGTATCCCCTTCATCTTCATCACCGGATACGGGCCGGCGGGGCTTGAAGGGCGTTATCCCGGCCGCACGGTGCTCAACAAACCTTTCACGCCCGACGAACTGCATGCGGCGCTTCAGGGAAACTGCTTTCCGAGCGGCTGCGACGCGCCTGTCCTACACATGTGAGCCGGCACATGTGAGCCGGGGCGGGAACATTTCCGGGACTTCCGAGTTTCTGTCCGCTTCGTCGCAAAATTTGTGCAAGGGAGGGCGGTATTGAAGGGCGTGACGGCGGCACAACCGGACAGGAACATCCGCGACCCCCGTCCCTTTCTCATCGGCCTCGGCCGCGGCGCTGCGGGCGCGATGCTTTTCGGCATTCCGATGTTGATGACCATGGAGCTCTGGCAACTCGGCTTCTATGTCGATCGCGGCCGCCTTTTCCTGCTTCTCGTGGTCAATATTCCGCTTCTCGTCGTGCTCGCCCACCGCATCGGTTTCGAGCACACCTCGACCTGGGCCGAGGCCTGCCGGGATGCCGTAATCGCCTATGGCCTCGGTATCCTGATGAGCGCAGCGGTCCTCCTCATGCTGGGGGATCTCAAGACGCATATGCCGCTCTCGGAAATTCTCGGCAAGATCGCCATGCAGGCGGTGCCGGCGAGCATAGGTGCATTGCTCGGCCGCTCCCAGCTCACCGGCCAGGCGGACGGCGGGAAGGACGACGACCTTGGCGGGAGCCTGCACGGCGGGGATAGCGGCGGCAAAGAAGGCGACGCCGTGCCGAACACGCTTTCCACCAGCTACAGCCGCGAACTCTTCCTGATGGGGGTCGGCGCGCTCTTCCTCAGTCTCAACGTCGCGCCCACCGAGGAGATCATCCTCATCTCCTTCAAGATGACGCCATGGCATGCGCTGGCCTGCATCGCGATGTCGATCGCCATCATGCACGGCTTCGTTTATGCGGTCGCCTTCAAGGGCACCCATGAGATACCGGAGGGTACGCCGTGGTGGCACGCCTTCTTCCGCTTTACGCTGCCGGGCTACATGGTGGCTATGGCGATCAGCCTCTATGTATTGTGGACCTTCGGGCGGCTCGACGACATCGCGCCGACGCAGGTGATCATGTCGGCCATCGTGCTTTCCTTCCCGGGCGCAATCGGCGCCGCCGCCGCCCGCCTTATCCTGTAGTGAGCAAGCCATGACCAACATCATCAGCCGGCCGCATACCGAGACGGAGGAACCCCACTGGATCGAATGGGTGACGGGCGTCGTGTCGTCCGTCCTCGTCATCGCTATCGTTGCCTGGGTCGCCTACGAGGCGATAACGGAGGAGAAGACGCCGCCGGATCTCGGCATCTCCATGACGAAACGCAGCCCGGTGGAGGGCGGCTACCGCATCGAGTTCGATATCGCCAACAAGGCGACGACGACCGCCGCCGCGGTGACCGTGCGCGGCGAGATCCTCGAAGGCGGCGCCGTGGTGGAAGACGCCGACGTGACCTTCGACTATGTGCCGGCGCAATCGAAATCCTCCGGAGCGATCCTCTTTTCGCAGGATCCCGGCAATCGGCAGGTGAGGATCCGCGCAGTGGGCTACACGGACCCGTAAGGGAAAAGTTCACGCCGGCGGCGAGACCCGTTCGAACAGGTGCTCATAGGAGAGCACCAATCCCTCCTCATCGACCGCCAGGTCGGCTTCGAAACCGGCCGAAAGGCCGAGATCGACATACCGCACCCTGCCGGGTCCCTGCCGGTCGTAACGCTGGCTCGACCGCGCCACGGTGAGCGCCGGGCCGTCGATGAATGCGGTCGTGAGAGCGAGGCTTTCGCCCGGATTTTCCGGTGTCCTGCGGATCGGGAAGGTGTTGCAGAAGGGCGTGACCGAGAGGTCCGGCTCCTCGGCGCCGTCGAGATCCGGGCGGGGCAGGTCGTTGACCCGCCAGCCGCTGCCGACGCGCTCCAGATGCAGCATGCCGTGCCCTCCGGCATTCCAGCGCTCGACGGTGACCGACTGGGCCCGCCAGTCGGGCGTGAGCCGCCAGCGATGATCCAGCCGGAAGCCGCCTTCCTCTAAGCAGAGCACGGTCGAGTTCGCCTTGACGCCATCCGGTTCGACCGACAGTTCCAGCCGTTCGAAACCTTCGACATCGGTACGGCGCCAGAAAAGGATGGATGATGCGGTCATGGTCAGTCCTCCTCCCGAAACCCGGATCGGACCGGCGGGCTATCCGGAATGACCGGGATGTAGCGCCGCGCGATCATCCAGCAAGCCAGCGCCCAGGTGGCGCCGGCACACCAGCCGCCCAGCACGTCGGTCGGGTAGTGGACGCCCAGATAGATCCGGCTGAGACCGACGATGAAGGTCAGGAAGATCGCCGCGCCGATCAGGAATATCCGCGTCGACCGGTAGGGCTGGGCACCCGACAGGAGCGCGCCGAGGGTCAGGTAGGTCACCGCCGAGAGCATCGCGTGGCCACTCGGAAAGCTCAGGTCATGCACCTCCACGAGATGCGGCACGATATCCGGCCGTGGCCGTGCCACGCCGAGCTTCAGCAGCGAACTCACGAGCCAGCCGCCGGCGATCGACAGGAACATGAAGGCGGCAATCGCGCGCTGGCGCGACAGGAGCAGAAAGGTCGTCCCCATCACCGTCATCAGCCCGAGCACCGTAATGCCGCCGAGCGCAGTGATATCTCCGACCGCATGCTCCAGCCAGTAGGGGCCGAGCGGCGTCTTGAGGTCCGCCGTATCGCGCAGCGCCAAGAGAATCCTCTCGTCGAAGGCATGCGTATCGCCTTCGATCACCTCGCCGGTCAGCTGGAAGAAAAGGAAAAGCCCGCCTGCAAGCGCGGCGAACATCATCAAGCCGATCGGCTCGAACGTCATGACCCTCTGGACGACACGTTGCGCGACGCGGATATGGAAAGCCATCCGGGCTCCTGGCTCCTGGCAAACTTCTGCTGGAGGCTAATTTAAGACCGATCCGACGGTGCTCAAGGGGCGGTCGATGGAAGGCGGCCGGAGGATTCTGCCCCGATCGCCCACAAAGACCGTCCGACTGCGACCACGGCATGAAGGATCGCCCCGAACGGCAGCCCGCCCATCCGGGCGAAACCCTGCCTCAATAAGGCAGCCCCACATAATTTTCGGCAAGCGCGGTCGACGCGGCCTTCGAACCGACCAGATAGTCGAGTTCGGCCTCCTGTATCTTCTGGCCGAATTCACCGGTATCGGGAAACCGGTGCATCATCGTCGTCATCGACCAGGAGAAGCGCACCGCACGCCAGACGCGTTTCAGTGCCCGCGCGGAATAGGCGTCCACGCCGGCGGCGGACCCTCCGCCGTAGAATTGCTGCAGGCCGTCGAAGAGGTAGTGCACGTCGCTCGCCGCGAGATTGAGGCCCTTGGCGCCGGTCGGCGGCACGATATGCGCCGCATCGCCGACAAGGAACAGCTTGCCGAAACGCATCGGTTCGGCGACGAAGGAGCGGAGTGGCGCGATCGACTTTTCGAAAGACGGACCGGTGACCATGCGTTCGGCATGTTCGGCCGGCAGGCGACGGCGCAGCTCGTCGTAGAAACGGTCGTCCGACCAGTCCTCTATCTTCTCATCAAGGGCGCATTGGATGTAATAGCGGCTGCGGGTTTGCGACCGCATGGAGCATAGCGCGAACCCCCGAGGGTGGTTGGCATAGATCAGTTCATGACTGACCGGCGGCACGTCGGCGAGGATACCGAGCCAGCCGAAGGGATAGACGCGTTCGAAAGTCTTCAGCGCGCGCTCCGGCGCCGATTTGCGGCTGACGCCGTGATAGCCGTCGCAACCGGCGATAAAATCACAGTCGATCCGATGGGTTATGCCATCCTTTTCATAGGTGACATAAGGGGAGGCGCCGTCGAAATCATGCGGGACGACATGGGCCGCCTCGTAGATCGTCAGGCCGCCGCTCGCCTCGCGCTTGTCCATCAGGTCGTGTGTCAGCTCCGTCTGGCCGTAGACGGTGACGCGCTTGCCCGTCAGTCCGAAGAGATCGATACGATGGTCGCGGCCGTCGAAAGCGAGCGAGAACCCGTCATGCGGAAGGCCTTCCCTGTGCATGCGCTCGCCCGCGCCGGCGCGGTCCAGCATGCCGACCATGCCCTCTTCCAGAACGCCGGCGCGCACGCGGGCCAAAATATAGTCTTTTCCGACGCGATCCAGGATGACGTTGTCGATGCCGGCATCGGTCAGAAGCTGGCCGAGCAGCAGGCCGGACGGGCCGGAGCCGATGATGGCGACCTTGGTACGCATGAAATCCTCCCGAATTCATCTCTCCCGATAAGCGCATAATCAGGCTGCCGGACAATGGACATTCCGCGCAATCTATAGGACAAAACGGACATTCGGCTACGGAGCTTCCTGGATGCGTTCACCAGTCCCGACTTACGATCTCTATGGAGAAATTCGCGCAAAACGCCCGGATTTCTGGCTTCATTGCGAAACGATCGCGTCACGCAGCAGCACGCACCAATGGGAGATCGGCGTGCATCGTCATGAGAGCTTCCAGCAGTTCCTGTACATTCGGACCGGCTCGGGCGATGCGATCCTCGGCCCTGCCACAATAGCGCTGACGCCGCCCTGCGTCGTCGCCATTCCGCCGGGCGTCAGCCACGGCTTTCGTTTTTCCCGCGATATCGACGGACTGGTCATCACGCTGGTGGCGGAACGGCTGCGGCTCACTGCGGGGCTTGCCAAACGGCCGGAGGACTGGCTCTCGAAGCCGCGGATGATCCCGCTTCCGGGTGGGGATGACGACGCGCAGTATCTCGACGAGACTTTTTCGCGCCTGTTCGATGAGTTCGAGGCGCAGCGCCCGGGACGCAACGATCTTATCGAGGCCTATCTCACGGCAGCGATCCTCATCCTCGGAAGAGTGGTCGGAGGCGGGCAGGAGGAGTTCGGTGACCTCAACCTCGCGCGCGTCGAAGCGCTGAAGGACCTGATCGGCCGGCACTTCCGTGATCAGCTTCCGGCCGAGGCCTATGCGAAGCAGCTCAACCTATCCCCCACTCATCTGAACCGCATCGTCCGCCAGGTGACCGGCATGAGCATCCACGACCTGATCATGGCGCGTGTGATCGACGAGGCACGGCGCGCGCTGGTCTTCACCACGCACAGCGTACAGTCGATCGCCGGTCACCTGGGATTTTCCGATGCCGCATATTTTTCACGCTGCTTCCTGCGCCGCACCGGCCAGACGCCACGGCAATATCGGACAGCCGAGCGGCAAAACCTCCGTCGGGGGACGGACGGCTGACGGCGGCTCACATTTGCAACACCCGGAGACAATTCGTGTGCGTGCGCTGCGGGATCATTCTTCCGCCACATGCGTTTCCCATCGCTGCTTGGCCGGCTCGGGTTGAGTCTCCACGAACGGGCGGCGGAAGAATAAGGAGTACAGGGATGAAGAAGATTGTTGCTGTGGCGCTTGCCGCCCTGCCGGTGGTGACGAGTGCCGGCGCGGCCTTTTCGGCCGACATGATTACCCGCCGCGATCGCGTGCCGGTCTATGAGGAGCCGGACCAGCGCGGCGGCGTGCGGATCGGTTATCTCGATTGCTCGATCGGCGGCGGCGTGGGCTATGTGCTCGGTTCCGCCAAGGAAGCCGATTGCGTCTTTACGACCGCGATCGGCAGCGAGCCGCTCGACCGCTATACCGGTGTCGTGCGCAAGATGGGCGTCGATCTCGGCTTTACCACACGCTCGCGGCTGATCTGGGCCGTCTTCGCACCGACGGCCGGTTACCACCACGGTTCGCTTGGTGGTCTTTATCAGGGCGCCACCGCGGAAGCCACGGTCGGTGCCGGCATCGGCGCCAACGTTCTCGTCGGCGGCACCGCGGGCTCGATCCACCTGCAGACGGTCAGCGTCACCGGCCAGCTCGGCCTCAACGTCGCTGCCACCGGCACGTCGGTCACCCTGACGCCGGCAAGCTGAGCCTTTAAGTTCGCGCCTCTTCCCGTCGAGACGGGGAGGGGCCGTACCTGAACCTGACATGAGTAGGTTTTTCGGGTTGTATTCAGGGGCCTGAATCTATTTTCCCGACGCGATGACCGATATGAACAGACCATCCCCTGCCGCGATTGCGATCGTCGACGTGGATTGGAGCTTGGCACCCGCAAATGCCCGGTGGTGGGCCGTCGACGAAGACGGCCGGGCGCACTGGTACTGCACGCCCGATATCGCACATATGAGTTCGTTCTGGTTTTCCGATCAAATCCCGGCGCCAACCTTCGGCTTTGCCGGCGATTGGCGCACCAGCCTCATCGAACGGCTGAAATAGAAGCGCCCCACCGGGAACCACGAGAGCCCTGGACCCCATGGCTGCTGCACCATCATTGCCGATAAGTCTACGCCATGACCAGCGGGCCGACCATGCATGCCAGCATGATCGCGGCGGGAGATAGGGGCCGGCGGAAACGACAGTCCGGGGTGCCGCGAAGCGACATATACAAGTTATCAAACCGGATGAACGGCTTGCAAGCGGCGACGAGCATTCGCGCCCTTGCGTCCGGCCTTTCACATTCATACCTTAAAAGGGCGGTATAGCTGTCTTTGCAGACCCTTCGGGACGTGGAGTCCATATCGCTTCATCAGGATTTGCATCATGGATATCGAGAAAATTTTGCGGTCGGTCGTCGGCCTGCGCGCTTCAATTCCGGACAACGCCTTCACCGCCAACACGCTCGGCACCCGGCGGGAGGGATCGGGGGTCGTGATCCGGGAAAACGGGCTGGTTCTGACGATCGGCTATCTCATCACCGAAGCGGATGAAGTGTGGCTCACCCGCCATGACGGGCGCGTCGTCCCGGCCCATCCGATGGCCTACGACCAGGAAAGCGGTTTCGGCCTCGTCCAGGCGCTGGCGCCGCTGGAACTGCCGGCGCTGGAAATCGGCGATTCCGACGGGGCCCATCTCGGCGAACCGATCGTCTTTGCCGATGGCGAGGGCGAGTATGTCCGCGGCAACATCGTCGCAAAGCAGGAATTCGCCGGTTACTGGGAATATCTGCTGGACGAAGCGCTGTTCATCGCGCCGGCCCATCCCTCCTGGGGTGGCGCCGCCCTGGTCGACGCCGAAGGCAAGCTGCTCGGCGTCGGATCGCTCCGGCTGCAGATGAGCAAGGGCGGCGAGATCGCCGACATCAACATGGTCGTGCCGGTCAATCTCCTGAAGCCGATCCTCGATGACCTGCTCAATCGCGGCGAATTCAACCGCCCGCCGCGCCCCTGGCTCGGCGCCATGTCGGCGGAAAGCAATGGCGAAGTCGTGGTCATGAGCGTCACCGAAAACGGTCCGGCGGCACGCGCCGGCCTGAAGCGCGGCGACGTCATCTCGGAAATCCGCGACGGCGAGGTGGACGGACTTGCGGACTTTTACCGCAAGATCTGGAAAAGCGGCCCGCCGGGTTCGGAAATCCCGATGCGCATCCTACGGGACGGACGCGAGGCCTGGCTGAGAGTAAAGTCTGCGGATCGGAATGATTTTCTGAGGAAGCCGCAGCTGCAGTAATTGCAAGCGGCATACTCGCTTTCTCCCTCGCAAGGGAGAGAAAGTGAGTATGCCGCGCTGCCTCACCTTATTATGATCGCACGGAAATCATTGACGTTCGTCCCCGTCGGACCGGTCTCGAAGATATCCCCGATCGCCGAGAACGCCGAAAAGCTGTCGTTCCCATCGAGCAGCTTGCGCCCATCCAATCCCGCCGCCCGCAGGCGTCGTGCCGTCGTGCCGTCGGCAAAGGCGCCGGCATTCGTCTCGGAACCGTCGATGCCGTCCGTATCGGCGGCAAGCGCGGTGATGCTGTGACCATCGATCGCCAGAGCAAGCGCCAGGGCGAACTCGCCGTTGCGCCCCCCCTTGCCGCCCTTGGCCCTTAGTGTCACCGTCGTTTCTCCGCCGGAGAGCAGCACGGCCGGTTTGGCGAAAGGCCGATCGCGCGACGCCACCTCCCGGGCAAGCGCCGCATGCACCAGCGCCACATCGCGGGCTTCTCCCTCAATCGAGTCCGACAGGATGTAAGGCGTCACGCCTTGGGCACGAGCGACCTCGGCCGCAGCCTCCAGCGATACGCCCGCCGACGCAATGACGAAATGCGCATGCCGGGCGAAGACCGGATCGTCCGGCTTCGGCGCATCGGCAGCCGTCGAATTGAGATGCGCGATCATCGTGGCAGGCAGCTGCAGCCTGTATTGCTCGACAATGGTGAGCGCATCCTGGCGCGTCGTCGCGTCCGGAATCGTCGGCCCCGAAGCGACGAAGGCGGGATTGTCGCCCGGAATATCGGAGACGATCAGGCTCACGACCCGAGCCCTGGTGGCTGCGGCAAGCCTTCCACCCTTGAGGGTCGACAGGTGCTTGCGGACGACGTTCATCGCAGAGATCGGCGCACCGGAGGCAAGCAGCATTTCGTTGAGCGCGATCTCGTCTTCCAGCGTCAAGCCTTCCGGTGGGGCCGGCAGCAGCGCGGAACCGCCGCCACAGACGAGCGCGACGACGAGATCGTCCTCGGAAAGATCGGATATCGCCTCGAACAGTCTCCCGGCGCCGGCGAGACCCGCCGCATCCGGCACGGGATGGGCGGCCTCCAGGATTTCGACCGATTTCGTCTCGCAGCCATAACCGTAACGGGTCACCACGACGCCGGTGAGCGGCCCCGGCCAGACGCTCTCAAGCGCCGCCGCCATCTGGGCGGCACCCTTGCCGGCGCCGATCACGACGGTTCGGCCATTCTTCGGAGGGGAGGGGAGGTGTTTCCGGATCCCGGTCAGCGGATCGGCGGCTCTCACGGCCGCGGCAAACAGCGCCTCCAGCAAGTCCCGATCCGTCATCGTCTTCCTCCTCTTCTTCCCGGTTGCGGACTTTCCATCACGCCAGTTGACAGCCGTCAACCCGCGTTGATCGGGCCGTGCCCGCAAGCCCGGAACAAAGCGAACGACTGTCGGTTGTCCCTGTCAGTTGCCGCCAGAACGAAGGAGCGAGAACATGACCGAACATCTCAAAGAAGCTGGGTATCCGGGCCAGATCGAGATCGGCGGAGACCGGTCGCCGGTGACCTACAAACTGAAGGCCCGCAAGGAAAACGATGGCGCCTACCATGTGGCCGTCAGCCTGACGGCGCCGCGCGACTGGCTGCTGAAACAGGGGTTCCGCAACGAGGCCACGCTGGTGCGCCAGAGCGGCGAGCAGATGCCGGTGCATTTCGAGGAGACGCTCAATGTCGCCGACAACATCTCGGTAACGCTGCATGCCGACGATGCGGTGATCGCCTCCATGGATGAGTTGCGGAAGAAGTTTCCCGAACTGCGCGCCAGCTGACGCGGCCGTTTGCCGTTCTCCCCATACTCTATAATAGAGGTCCCGGCCGATGGATGGCCGGGCTTTTGGTTTCTGGTGGCGGATCGTGGAAATAACGACGGAACATGGCGCGCGTACTTGCGGTTCCTGCACGCTCTGCTGCCGGCTTCCCGAGATCGAGACGCTTGCCAAGCCCCCGGATGTCTTATGCCGGCACTGCACGGGCGAGAGTTGCGCCATCTATGCCGACCGCCCGCAGCTCTGCCGCGATTTCCTCTGTCTGTGGATGACGGACGGCAGCCTTGCGGATCACTGGCAACCGCTGAGGTCGCATATGCTCGTCTACGAACAGGGGCCGCAGCTGACGGTGCTGGCCGATCCTGACCATCCGGGCGCGTGGCGGAAGGAGCCCTTCGCGTCCGACTTGCTTCGCTGGACCGAAGAGGCCGAACGAAACGGCCGCTATGTCGTCCTGTTCTGCGGTGATGACGTGACGAAGATCGGCGCGGCCTGATCAGGCACCGAAATCCTGCAGCCTATGGTGAGACGTGGCGGACTACCGCGCCGGCATGATCTCCGTCGCCGCCTGCCGAATAGTCTGCATGAGGATGGAAAGCGGTGTCGAAGGCGTCGCGTCCGCGCCGATCGTCAGGCCGACCGGCCCGCGCGTCTCCGACGTATCGATCGGCAGCGTCGCCAGGATGCCGTCTTCGATATCCGCCGCGACGACGCCCGCCGAGATGATCCAGATCGCATCGCTCGATCGCACGAAGGCGCGGCCGAAGGCATCGGAAACCGTCTCCACCTGGGTGGGCAGGCCGGCGACGCCGTTCGCGATCAGAAATTGTTCCACCGAGGGGCGGATGATCGAGCCCCGCGTCGGCATCAGTACGGGATAGTCGGGAAAGCCGTCGAAGATCGAGCGGCCGGCTTCGAGCAGGGGATGGCCGGCGCGCACGGCGAAAACCACCTGTTCCGAATAAAGGTGCTCGAAGGACAGGCCGGTCATCTTTTCGGGCGAGGCGAGACGGCCGACGACGAGATCCAGATCTCCGACGCGAAGCTGTTCCATCAAAACGGCATTGTCGCCGGTCACGATCTTCACCCGGCCGCCGGCCTTCTCCGCCAGGAACAGCGTCATGGCGCGTGGCATGATCCGGGTCGAGACGGTAGGCAGCGCGCCGACCCGCACCGGCGGCGCGGAATCGAAGAGTTCCTGCGAGACGGAATCGATCCCCTGCCTGAGCGCCGTCAGCGAGGCGCCGGCATGCCGCAGGAAGACCTCGCCATAGCGGGTGATGCGGATGCCACGGCCTTCGCGCTCGAAGACGGCGACACCCAGCGCCTCCTCCAGTTCGCGGATCGTCTTGGTGACGGCAGGCTGGCTGACATTGAGAATCTCGGCTGCCTTGACGACGCTTTTCTGGCGCGCCACCTCGACAAATGTATGCAGGTGCCGAAACTTGACTCGGGAGTTGATCAAGATCAAATAACCCTGCGGTTAGGGGATTATGCTGAAAATATCATTTTACCTAACCGGAAACTAGTGCAATCTATCAAAGCGAGAGGAGGCGCGGATGCAGTTTGTACACATCAACGGTATTGTGATCCATTATGACATCCAGCGCGCGGCTGACGACAGGCCCGTCATCGTGTTCATCAATTCGCTGGGCACCGACAGCCGCATCTGGCATCACGAATTGCCGAAGCTTTCGGACGACTACACGATCCTCACCTATGACAAGCGCGGCCACGGGCTTTCCGGCCTCGGCAATCCGCCCTATTCGATCGGCGACCATGTCGCCGATCTCGCAGGCCTGCTCGATCATCTGCAGCTTTCCAACGTCGTGATCTGCGGCCTGTCGGTCGGCGGGCTGATCGCCCAGGGGCTGTATGCGTCGCGGCCGGACCTGGTGAAGGCGCTCGTCCTTTCCAATACCGCCCACAAGATCGGCACGGCCGAGATGTGGGCGACGCGCATCAGGGCGGTCGAGGAAAAGGGCATCGGCAGCATTCTCGACGCGATCATGGAACGCTGGTTCACCCGGTCGTTCCGCAAGCCGGAAAACCCCGCCTATCAGGCCTATTGCAACATGCTCGTGCGTCAGCCGACCTTCGGCTACAGCGGCACCTGCGCGGCGATCCGCGACGCCGACTTTACCGAAGAGGCCGGGAAAATCAGCGTGCCGGTGCTCTGTATCGTCGGACGCGACGACGGATCGACGCCGCCGGAGGTCGTCAAGTCGCTCGCCGATCTGATCCCGAGTTCCCGCTACGAGATCATCGAGGGCGCAGCGCACATTCCCTGCGTCGAGGCACCCGCCGCCCATGCCGCGCTGATCCGCGGCTTCATCGAACAACTGGATTGAGGACAGGCATTTGAGCACCGACAGGGCCGAAAACTCCGCGCCATCGGAACGGTTTGCAGAAGGCATGAAGACGCGCCGCTCCGTACTCGGCGATGCCCATGTGGACCGTGCGGAGGCGAACAAGACCCCCTTCGACCAGCCTTTCCAGGAAATGATCACCGAAGGCGCCTGGGGCACGGTCTGGTCGCGACCCAACTGGACCAAGCGCGAGCGCTCGATGGTGACGATCGCGCTGCTGGCCGCACTCGGCCATCACGACGAAGTCGCCATGCACATCCGCGCAACCGCCAACACAGGCGCGACGCAGGATGATATCCGCGAAGCCCTGATGCATGTGGCGATCTATGCCGGTGTTCCGGCCGCCAACCATGCCTTCAAGATCGCCAAAGCTACCTGTGCAGAAATGGACGCGGGCCCAGAAACCCAAAAGCCTGCGGGAGAGCAAAAATGAAAAACATACCGCCTGAAACAAGCCCCTTCTTCCCTCGTGACAGGGAATGGCATCCGCCGGCATTCACGCCGGGTTACAAGACCTCCGTGCTGCGTTCGCCGCAACGTGCGCTGATCTCGCTTGAAGGCACCAAGAGCGAAATCACCGGCCCGGTCTTCGGCCACAACATCCTTGGCGAATTCGACAACGACCTGATCGTCAACTACGCCAAGCCCGGCGAAATGGCGATCGGCGAACGCATCCTCGTCTACGGCCGTGTGCTGGACGAGCGCGGCGTCGGTATTCCGGGCGCGCTGGTTGAGTTCTGGCAGGCCAATGCCGGCGGGCGCTACCGCCATAAGAAGGAAACCTATCTCGCACCGCTCGATCCGAATTTCGGCGGCTGCGGCCGCACGATCACCGACGAGAACGGCGGCTACTTCTTCAAGACCATCAAGCCCGGCCCTTATCCGTGGCCGAACGGCGTCAACGACTGGCGCCCAGCACACATCCACTTCTCGGTCTTCGGCCACGGTTTTGCCCAGCGCCTGATCACCCAGATGTATTTCGAGGGCGATCCGATGATCTGGATTTGTCCCATCGTGAAGACCATTCCGGACGAGAACGCCATCAAGGGGCTGATCGCCGCCCTCGACATGCAGAACACAATTCCGCACGACATGCGTGCCTACAAATTCGACATCATCCTGCGCGGTCGTCGCTCGACCTTCTTCGAGAACCGCAAGGAGGGGAACTGATCCATGGTCCAGCCGCTCACCTATTTCAAGGAATCCGCCTCCCAGACCGCGGGTCCCTACGTGCATATCGGCTGCACGCCGAACTTTTCCGGCATCACCGGCGTCTACGAAACCGACCTCGGCTCCGGCTCGATGGTCAACGACAAGACCCGCGGCGAGCGCATCACCATCCGCGGTTTCGTCTACGACGGCGCGATGACGCCGCTCAAGGACGCTTTGATCGAGATCTGGCAGGCGGATGCCGACGGCTTCTACAACAGCCCATCGGAAACCCGCGGCAAGGCCGATCCGAACTTCCTCGGCTGGGCCCGCCAGCCCGGCGACATGGCGACCGGCGAATTCGTCTTCGAGACGATCAAGCCCGGCCGCGTGCCCTTCCGCGACGGCCGCCTGATGGCGCCGCACGTGACTTTCTGGATCGTTGCCCGCGGCATCAACCTCGGCCTCAACACCCGCATGTACTTCTCCGACGAGGAGGCTGCGAATGCTGAGGACCCGATCCTGTCGCGCATCGAGCACCGGGTTCGCGTTCCGACCCTGATCGGCAAGCGTGAAGGCAATACCGTCACGTTCAACATCTATCTTCAGGGCGAAAACGAGACGATATTCTTCGATATCTGATATCTGAGAAACGGCGTTCGAAAAATGAGGACGGGTAGTTCGTCCGTCCTCATTCCTGTGACGAGCACAGGGAGGAGGGGACAACCTGCATGAGCGTTTCGGCTTTCGAGCATCCGTTCCTGTCCGGTCTCGTCGGTGACGAGGAGACCGGCAGACTGTTTTCGGTCAAGGCCGAGATCGATGCCATGCTCGCCTTCGAGACGGGCCTCGCCAAGGCGGAGGCCGGCTGCGGCATCATACCCCCCGACGCTGCGGAGCGGATTTCCGCAGCCTTGCGGACATTCGTGCCGGACATGCCCGGATTGCGCAAGAGCGCCGGGCGGGACGGCGTCGTCGTCGCCGAACTCGTCAGGCAGCTTCGCGAGGCCGTCGGCGCCCAGCCGGGCGGAGCCGAGGCGGCCAAGCACGTGCATTTCGGCGCGACCAGTCAAGACGTGATCGATACGGCCCTGGTGATCCGCCTGAAACATGCATGCACCCTGTTCATCGAGCGGCTTTCGGCCCTCGAAAAGGCTTTCGAAGAGATCGACCGGCAGTTCGGCCGCCGCGCCCTGATGGGTCACACCCGCATGCAGGCGGCGATCCAGATCTCCGTCTCCGACCGCATCCGCGCCTGGAAGGAGCCGCTGACCCGGCACCGGCAGCGGCTGGATGTCTTCTCCGAAACCGGCTTTGCCGTGCAGTTCGGCGGCGCGGCCGGGACGCTCGAGAAACTGGGGGAAAAGGCGGCCGCGGTGCGCAAGGCGCTTGCCTGGGAGCTTTTCCTCACCGATGCGCCGCAATGGCAGAGCCAGCGCGACCGGCTTGCCGAGTTCGCAAACATCCTCTCGCTGATCTCCGGTTCGCTCGGCAAACTGGGCCAGGACGTGGCGCTGCTCGCCGAAATGGGTGGCGAGATGGAACTTGCCGGCGGCGGCGGTTCGTCCGCCATGGCCCACAAGCAGAATCCGGTGGCGGCCGAAGTGTTGGTGTCGCTCGCCCGCTTCAACGCAGTGCAGCTTTCCGGCATGCAGCATTCCATGGTGCACGAACAGGAACGTTCCGGCGCGGCCTGGACGCTCGAATGGCTGATCATGCCATCCATGGTGATGGCAACGGGCGCGGCACTGCGCCTTGCCGGCGAACTCGCCGGGAACGTGCGGTCGCTCGGCAAGGGTTGAAGCCTGCGGTGTCCACGCCGCATCCCGCTCCCATCGGACTTCACCCGCAACGCCGTGAGCCTGCCAACCATCGGCATCATGCCTCCAGCCATGACCGACGTCATTGCGATCTCGGCCGATGCCGCGGAAATTCGCGATTGCAGGCGCTTGAAATATCGGGCCGGCTGGCGGATGAATGATCGGCCGCACCTTCAGGGAATCACGCCGCCATGCCCGATCTCGCCAGCCTTGCCGCCTTTGCCCTCATCGCGCTCGGCATGGTGCTGACGCCCGGCCCCAACATGATCTACCTGATCTCGCGGTCGATCTCGCAGGGGCCGACGGCCGGGCTGATTTCGCTGGGTGGCGTGGCGCTCGGTTTCGTCTTCTACATGCTCTGCGCCGCCTTCGGCATCACCGCGCTGGTCATGGCGGTGCCCTATGCCTACGACGCGCTGCGGTTCGCCGGTGCGCTCTACCTGCTCTATCTCGCCTGGCAAGCGGTGAAGCCGGGCGGACGTTCGCCCTTCCATGTGGTCCGACTTCCCAAGGACGGCCCGCGAAAGCTGTTCATCATGGGACTGATGACCAATCTCTTGAATCCCAAGGTGGCGGTGCTCTATTTGTCCCTCCTGCCGCAGTTCATACGGCCCGAGCACGGCAGCATACTGATGCAATCGGTGCTGCTCGGCTCCACCCAGATCGCCATCAGCCTCACCGTCAATGCGATGATCGCCGTCATGGCCGGATCGATCGCGAGCTTCCTCGGCAAGCGACCCAGCTGGCTTGCCATACAGCGCTGGATGATGGGCACGGTACTTGCCGGGCTCGCGGTCCGCATGGCGACCGAAGCCCGCCGCTGATCAAAAATCCGGCGCCGGCTTGCTTTCTAGTAGATTCCCCGTTCAATCATGGGGCGAGGGGTGGTTTATTTTCCGCCAGTTTGGCGCGCTCGTTAAACATATTCTCAGCATTTTCCGCGATCGTTAACCACGACGGCCCACGCCAGATCGGCCGGCGCTCATCGATCTTGGAAAGCGGGATTATCAAATGAACATTAAATTCAAGCTCGTTGCCAGTGTGCTGGGCCTCGCGCTCGCGCTTGCCGCAACCACCACTGTTGCGGTCATCGGGATGGAAACCCTTGCGGCCCGGACGCGCAGCATTGTCGAGGATCGGGTCGAGCCGCTGGCACAGATCAAGACGGTCTCCGACATGTATGCCGTCACCATCGTCGATACGGCGCACAAGACGCGCAGCGGCGCATTGACCTGGGAGCAGGGCGCGGAGACCGTGCGCAAGGCCCTCGACACTGCCAACCGGGAATGGGCCGATTACCAGTCGACCTCTCTGACCAACGAGGAAAAGGCGCTCGTCCAGAAATATCTGGCGGCGCTGTCCGATACGACGAAGTCGGTCCAGGAGCTTCTGGCCATCATGGCCAAGCGCGACCAGGGGGCGCTCGACACCTACGTCACCAAAAGGCTTTATCCGTCGATCGATCCGCTCGCCCAGCCCCTCAACGATCTGGTCAAGCTGCAGCTCAACGTCGCCCAAGAGAACTTCCAGGAGGGCCTCGAAGAGAAGGCGACGCTCGGGGTCTGGATGGCCGTTATCGGCATCCTCTCGTTCATCGTGCTCGGTTTTTCGATCTACGTCGTGCTGTCCGGCGTCAGCGGCCCGCTGCAACGCCTGCAGGCCAGCATGCGGCGCCTGGCGGATGGCGAGCTTTCGCTAAGCATTTTCGGCATGGAACGCAAGGACGAGATCGGCGGCATGGCAGCGGCGGTGGAAGTCTTCCGCCAGGCGGCCATGGACAACAAGCGCCTGCAGGACGAGGCCGACGACAACCGCGCCCGCGCGGAAGCAGAGCGCCGCGCCGCGCAGGAACAGGCGGAAACCGATGCCAGGGCGCGGCTGCAGACCGCTACCTCCGGCCTTGCAGACGGCTTGCGGCGCCTTTCCTCGGGCGACCTCTCCTTCCAGATCAACGAGAGCTTCTCACCGGACTTCGAGGTATTGCGCCACGACTTCAATACGTCGGTGCGCCAGCTCGCCAACACGTTGACCTCGATTGCCGGCAGTGCCGAATCGATCGACGGCGGCACGCAGGAAATCAGCAAATCCGCCAATGACCTGTCGCGCCGGTCGGAACAGCAGGCCGCCTCGCTCGAGGAAACCGCCGCCGCCCTCGACCAGATCACCGCGAATGTCAGCTCGGCTTCGAAGAAGGTGGACGAGACGCGCAAGATCGCATCCGAAGCCAACGCCTCGGCCGCACGCTCCGGCGCGGTCGTTGCCAACGCCGTCGAGGCAATGCGGCGGATCGAGGAAAGCTCCAACCAGATCTCCAACATCATCGGCGTCATCGATGAGATCGCCTTCCAGACGAACCTGCTCGCGCTGAATGCCGGCGTGGAGGCTGCCCGCGCCGGCGAGGCCGGCAAGGGTTTCGCGGTCGTGGCGCAGGAGGTGCGGGAACTGGCACAGCGTTCCGCCAACGCCGCAAAGGAGATCAAGACGCTGATCCAGAACTCGACCGTCGAGGTGGAACACGGCGTGAAATACGTCCGGGAAACCGGCGAGTCGCTGAAATCGATCGAAGGTTACATCGTCACGATCAACGGCCATGTGGACGATATCGCCCGTTCGGCGCGCGAACAGTCGACAGGGCTCTCCGAGATCAACTCCGCCGTCAACCAGATGGACCAGGTGACGCAGCAGAACGCCGCCATGGTGGAAGAAACGACCGCCGCCAGCAACGGCCTTGCCGAGGAAGCGGCGAAACTGCGCCAGATGGTCGGGCAGTTCCATCTCAAGGGCGAGACGGTCCGGCGGCCCCGCCAGGCCGCGGCGTAAGGCCGTTCAGGCCGCCTTGGCGGCCTCGACCAGTTCCTTCAGGTGCCCGGCAATCGTCCCGGGCACTTCGAGCGGCGTGAAGTGACGCACGCCTTCCATGATGAAGAGCGAGGCGCCGGGAATGTTTTCCGCCATGTAGCGGGCCATGTCCGGCGGTGTCGCATAATCCTCGGTGCCGACGGCAACGCGGCAGGGAAAATCGAATTTCGACAGCGCGGCGCGGATATCGGCATTGCCGAGCATGGCGCAGGTCGCCGCATAGGCGGGCAGTTCGTTCTTCAGGAACACGCCGATTGCCTTTTCCACCACATCCGGATTGGCCTCGCGGAAACCGTCGCTGAACCAGCGGGTCTTCTGGAAACCGGCCAGCGCACCCATGCCTTCGGCAAGCGCCTTGCCGGCGCGCTCCGCCCAGGCCTTCGGCGCATCCTCGCCATACCAGGCGGTCGTGTCGAAGAGGCCGAGCGCATCGACGCGCCGCGGATATCCGGCGGCGAAGGCGAGCGCCACGCAACCGCCCATCGAGGCGCCGGCGACGACGGAGGACGGCCAGCCGACATGATCCATCAGGTCGGCGACGTCGGCGGCGAAAAGTTCGACGCTGTAGGGGCCAGCCGGTTTGCCGGAAGCGCCGTGGCCGCGGCAATCGTAGATCAGCGCATCGGCAAAGCCTTCCAGCGCGGCGACCGTCGGTTCCCAAAACGTCTTGTCCATGGCGAGCGAATGGATGAGCACGACACGGCCTTCGCCGCTTCCCTTTACCAGCCGATAGGAAATCCGGATGCCGTCACGCATGACGGCAATGCTGTTCAACTGTTCGCTCACTCGGATTCTCCTTGGCTGATTGACGTCATATTGTATGACGATCATATATGGAAATCGAGAGCGGGAGCAACAGCCGATATCGTGGACGTCGCAGGCTTATCCTTCAGGAGGTCCCTCCGTTCCCGTCTCTTCGGCGAGTTGGCGGGCCGTGATGGCCAGCTGGCGGCGCAGCCATCTGTGGGCAGGGAGGTCGGTGTGCACGTCGCTCCAGACGGCGGTCGCCGAAACCTGCATGTTCGGCACGGGCACCGGCGAGAAATAGAACCGGGACGGATCGAAGATCCGCGACATCTTCTCGAAGACCAGCACGATCAGGTCGGACCGCGAGACGATCGCAGGCGCGGCGAGGAACTGATGAACCGTAGTGGCCACGCGTCGCTTGAGGCCTGCCCGCGCTAGGAAACGATCCGCGCGGCTGACCTCGCTGATGCCGGGCTTCACGGAAAGCTGGTCGGCGGACAGGAACTCCTCCAGCGTGATCGGCCGGCCGGCAAGCGGATGGTCTCGCCGCATCATGCAGAGATACTGATCCTCGAAAAGCGTCATATGCTTGAAGCGCCGCGGTAGATCCGGGATGACGCCGACCGCAAGATCGATCTCGCTGCTGTCGAGCAGCGGCGGCAGTTCCTCGTTAGGTCTCGAATGGATTTTCAGGGTGACCCGCGGTGCCGCGCGGGCGATGTGCTCGATCAGCAGGGGCAGGAGGACGACCGAAGCGTGGTCGGAAAAAGCCAGGCTGAAGGTCCAGTCCGGATCGCCCGGCTCGAAGGCGCTCGGCTCGAGCACGTCCTCGATCTGGCGCATGGCCGACTGGATCGGGCCTGCGATCTCCCGCGCCCGGGGCGTGGGGCGCATGCCATCGGCCGTGCGCAGAAAAAGCCGGTCGTTGAGCAGCAGCCGCAGGCGGTTGAGCGCGTTGGAAAGCGCCGGCTGCGACATGCCAAGCCGTTCGGCGGCGCGGCTGACGCTGCCTTCCACCATCATGGCATCGAAGACCACCAGGAGCTTGAGATCGATATTCGCTAAATTCATTGTGGTGATAATACTCTTCGCTTTTTGAATTTGCCAACCGGCAATGTGACAGTCAATGATTGTCGTACAAAAATACAATACTACACAATCGTCCGCGAGAAAAATCGCAGATGGAGGTGCATGTGTATTTGGGTGGCCCTCGATGCGCGGCACTCGTTGCAGGCACCGCTTCCGGTGCTGTCGGTCCCGCAAGAGGGAAAGGCGCTTGAGGCGCCTATGGACGAATGAGCCTCGCAGATCGCGAGGTGGTGGAGGATACATGATTCTGGAACAGGCCATGGCAGCGTTGACGGTCATTTTCGACCCCATGCGCTTCCTGATCATCATGCTGGGTTGCATACTCGGCCTTTTCATCGGGGTCATTCCCGGCATCGGCGGTCTGGCCGGCATGGCGCTGCTTCTGCCGTTCACCTACACGATGGATGCCTATACGGCGCTCGCCTTCCTGATCGGCATGTGGGCTGTAACGCCGACGGCCGACACCATTCCCTCGATCCTGATCGGCGTGCCGGGAGCGGCAGGCTCGGCGGCGACCGTGATGGACGGTTATCCGATGGCCCGGCGTGGCGAGGCCGGCAGGGCGCTCGGCGCCTCCTATACCGCCTCCCTGATCGGTGGCATTTTCGGCGCGCTTCTCCTTGCCATCTCGATCCCGATCCTGCGTCCTTTCATGATGGCCTTCGGCACGCCGGAGCTTCTGGCGCTCTGCATTCTCGGCCTGACGCTGGTGGCGGCCGTCAGCCAGGGCAATATGATGAAAGGGCTGGTCGCCGCCTGTTTCGGCGTCGTCATCGCCTCCGTGGGCGACGAGGCGCAGACCGGTGAACTGCGCTGGACCTTCGATTCCATCTATCTCTGGGAAGGCGTGCCGCTCGAAGCTCTGGTTCTCGGCCTCTTCGCCGTACCGGAGCTGATCGAACTCGGCGCCGCCCGCCAGGCGGTCGCGCTGCACAGGAGCGAAAGCATCGTGCGCGACCAGTTCCGCGGCGTGATGGATGCGATCCGGAACATCCGCCTCGTGTTCCAGAGTTCCTGGCTCGGCGCGATCCTCGGCTCGGTCCCCGGCCTCGGCGGCCCGGCGATCGATTGGATCGCCTACGGTTCGGCGGCGAAATCCGTCAAGGGCGGCACCGAGACCTTCGGCACCGGCGACGTGCGCGGCGTCATCGCCTGCGAGGCCGCTAACAATTCCCGCGAGGGCGGCGCGCTCATCCCGACGCTCGCCTTCGGCATTCCGGCGAGCGCCACTATGGCGATCCTGCTCGGCGCCTTCATGATGCACGGCATCCAGCCAGGCCCGAAACTGCTCACCGAACAGCTCGACATTACCTATACGATCGTCTGGAGCCTGATGATCGCCAACATCATCGGCGTGCTCACCTGCTTCGCCTTCGTGTCGCAGCTCGCCAAGCTCGCGCTGGTGCCGGCGGGCATCCTGGTACCGACGGTGCTCGCCATCGTTTTCATCGGCGCCTATTCGGCCACCCGCGACATCGGCGATATCATCGTTCTTCTGATCTTCTCGGTGATCGGCTGGGGTATGAAGCGCTTCGGCTGGGCGCGCGCGCCCGTCCTGCTCGGCCTTGTGCTCGGCGGCCTGGTCGAACAGTACCTGTTCATCTCCACCAGCCGCTACGGTTCCGCATGGCTGCAGCGTCCGGGCGTCATCCTCATCCTGATGATCCCGGTCCTCTATTTCGCCTACAGCGCGGTAAGGTTCTTCCTGAAGCGTCGTGGTGCGGAACCGGTTCCGGCGGCCGTGGGCGCCGCGGTCAGCCAACCCGCCGCTCCGAAACAGGTCGAGCCGGCAGGCCCGATCTCGCTCGTCGACCGCATCATGCTGCCGGGCGTCTGGCTTCTCGCCGCGCTGCTTTTCATCACTGCGCTTGCAACCTCCACCGAATGGGCGCTCGCCGCAAGGCTGATGCCGCAGACCGTCTCGGCCGTCGGCCTCATCGTGGTGATCTGCTCGGGCATCGGCGTCTATATGAAGAAGCGCGCCGGCGAGACGATCGTCAAGCCGCGAAAGGCGCATGAGGCCGATCCGCTGGAAGCGATGCCCGACCGCGAACTCTACGCGCGCATAGGCATCATGTTTGCCTGGGTGTTCGGGGTCTTCTTCGGCACGCTGCTCATCGGCCTGCTTCCGACGCTGTTCGTCTATATGGTCGCCTACATGCGCTTCGAGGGCAGGCAGCCGTGGTTGCGCACGCTGATCATCGCGGTCGTCATCTGGATCGCGATGTTCATCCTGTTCGACACGCTGCTGGTCATGCCCTGGCCGCAATCCTATCTCGGCGACGCCTTCCCGACATTGCGGACGATGGTCTCGGACATTATCTGAAGCTCAGCCTCCCAAGGCGAAAAGGCCGGAGCGGCGACGCTCCGGCTTTTCTTGAACTGTGTCAGGCCGCGCCGAATACAGCCGCCGCTCCAGGCCGAAACGGGCGTAGACGACCGAAGAGCGATCCTGAACTTGGTTGCAGCTTGGAACTACACGCTGATGATCCGAGCCGGATTTGCGTGCCGGAGTTTTTAGTCTTCGGCGCTTAGATTCCCAGACCACCGGCTATATTTACGGTTTCGCCGTTGATGTAACCCGCATGCGGTCCGGCGAGAAAGCAGATGGTTTCCGCCACTTCTTCGAGGGTAGCGATACGGCGGATCGGATGCATGTCCAGAATGGCGTCGCGGTTCGGAAGCTCGCCGGCAACGTCCGATGCCATATCCGTGGGCATGATGCCCGGCTGGACAACGTTCACGGTGATGTTGCGCGGGCCAAGATCGCGCGCGATGCCTTTGGCATATCCAGCGAGCGCCCACTTCGTTCCGGCATAATCGGCAACACCCGGGAAAGGTACGTAGGAGCCGAGGAGAGAGCCGATGAAGATGATCCGGCCACCGTCGGTGAGTTTGGACGCCGCCGCGCGCGTGTTGGCGATCGTGCCCAGAACATTGACCTGCCACTGACGGTTGTATTTGTCCCCATCGAGCTCCGGATCGTCCACGGTCTGGCCCTGGATCGCGATGCCGGCATTGTTGACGAGGATATCGAGCCTGCCGAACTCGGCAATCACCCTGTCGATCAGCGGCTTGGCGGAAGCAAGGTCGGCCTGATCGCTCTTTACCGCGATTGCGCGAGCACCCTTTGCCCTGATTTTCTCCACGACAGCTTCCGCCTTGCCGGCCGAGACCGCGTAGCTGATGGCAACGTCTGCTCCGTGATCGGCAAGCGCCTCCGCGGTCGCGGCGCCAAGGCCGCGCGAACCGCCGGTCACGAGAGCGACCTTTCCTTTCAATATGTTCGACATGAGAATCCAATCCTTTTGTGATTGGCGCGGCACCTCATCTCATCCGGCAGCGGCACCATTTCCGTAACGAATGTTACAATAACGTTCGTTACGGAATTTGACATTGACGGTCAAGTGTTTTAATAACGTTCGTTATGAAATTGGCCGAGTTGAGCTGATGGGACGCCATCGCGAATTTGACGTGGAGAAAGCGCTCGACGCCGTAATGTGCGTCTTCTGGCGCAAAGGTTACGAAGGCGCGTCCTACGCTGACCTGACCGAGGCGGCCGGCGTCGAGAGACCCGCTCTCTATTCCGCATTCGGCAACAAGGAGGCGCTCTTCCGCAAGGCCCTGGTACGCTATTACGAGCGATACCTGGACTACATCCCCGCGGCGCTGACCCTTCCGACGGCGCGGGAGGCCGCGGCGCACATTCTCGATAATGCAATCGACCTTAACACCCGCTATCCCGACCATAGGGGATGTCTGGTCATCAACGGTGTTTTGGCGGGATCGGATGAGGCGGAGCCTATTCGGCAAATCTTGATCGATGCTCGCGCCGATGCTGAGGTACAGCTTCGCGAACGCTTCGAACGGGCGAAGGCCGAGGGCGACCTGCCGGAGACGACCAAACCTGATGCCCTTGCGGCATTCCTCATGGCCGTCCTTCACGGCATGGCGGTGCAGGCCAAGGCCGGCTTCAGCCGTGAGACACTGGAGGCCGTCGCCGAGCAGGCGCTGTCCACGTGGCCTGCGGGCGGGAGCACGCTATCCCGAGAGTCATCCTGACCCAAAGCCCCGCTCCTTCAAGCGAGACCAGGACAATCGAAATTCCTTCGGAACTCAAGCCAGCTCGACCATCGGGTCGCGGCAATATTCCGGCGGCACGCGAACGTCGATCACCCACGGCTTGCCGGCCTTGACCTTCTCGATGCCGCGGTTCAATGCGCCGGCGAGGTCGGCGATATCGGTGACCGGGCCTTCGCCGTCGATCCCCTGCGCCTTCGCCAGCATCAGCAGGTCAGGAACCGGGTCCTGCAGGCGCTGGCCAACCCAGGCGTTTTCCGGCGGACGACCGCGCTGGATGGCGACCGCCGCCTGATGGTGCTCGTCGTTGAAATATGAATTGTTGTTGGAGATCACGTAGAGCAGGGGAATGCCCTGCGATGCGGCGCTCCAGAGCGCAGTATTGCCCATGGTGAAATCGCCGTCGCCGACGATCGCGATCGGCACGCGCGGGGATTTCATGTCGCGCAGCGCAAGTGCGGCGCCGATGCCGATGCTCGGGCCGGAACCGACGCCGCCGCCGCCGTTATGGCCGAGATAATCGTGCGGATGCTCAAGCTCGTTGGCATTGACCGGCCAGCCGAGCGGGCGCGAGGTGAGGCAGACGTCCATGTCGCGCGTCACCCGGTTGAACACCTTGGCGAGGTCCATGAGGCTGATTTCGCCGGACGTCTTCGAAGGTTCCGCGTCGATACGGCGGCGTTCGTAGGTCTTCGCAGCCGGCAGGCGCGGCGTGAGCGCTTCGAGGAGGCGCGACACGGCCGTTTCCGGCACGGTCGGGATGTTCACGTCCACGGCCGGCAGGCCCTGATAGTCCATGTTCCAGCCGCGATGGATGTTGAAATCGTTCGAGACGCTGATGATCGGCGCGCTCGGGCTTCCGGCCGGGAAGGCCTGGTTGATCGTGCCGGCCGGATCGAGCCAGTCGAGCGACAGGATCGCATCGGCTTCGGTCAGGTGCTTCAGGAGATTCTTCGAGAGCTTCCAGCCGGTCTCGCCGATGAACAGCGGATGGGTGGTTGGGAAGCTGGTGGCGAGCTTCACGTGGGTGAGCACCTTGGCGCCGAGCAGTTCGGCGAGCCTGACGCGCTCGGCCCAGCCTTCCTCGCTGCGCGATGTTCGGCCACAAAGGATGACGGGGCGCTTGGCTGTCGTCAGGATTTCGACGGCCTCTTCGAGATCGCGGCGCGGCGGCTCGGGATCGGCCGGCGCCTTGAAGCGGGAAATATCGTGCAGTGCCGGGACTTTTTCGAGCTCCATCTCCTGCACGGTGACATCGAGGTTCACATAGGTCGGGCCGGAGGGGCGGGCGGTCGAAAGCATCGTGGCACGGCGGATCGATTCCACTGCGGCTTCCGGCGAGGCGGGTTCGTCGTCCCATTTGGTGAAATCGCGTACCAGGCCGCCTTGGTCGATCGTGCAATGGATCCACTCGATCCAAGGGCGGCGTTTGGTCGCGTCGAGCGGACCGGTTGCGCCGATCACGACGACCGGCACGCGGTCGCACCAGGCATCGAAAATGCCCATGGTCGCATGCATCAGGCCGACATTGGAATGAACGGCGGCGGCAAGCGGCCTGTCGGTTATCTTCGCCCACCCTTGAGCGATACCGATCGCGTGTTCCTCGTGCATGCACAGGATAATCTTCGGCTTTTCGTTGCCGAGGTAGTTGACCAGGCTGTCGTGCAGATGACGATAGCTCGCGCCGGGATTGAGGCAGATATAGGGAAAACCCTGCTCCCGGATCGCCGCGGCGATCAGGTCGCTGCCGTATTTCGGCGCACCGGTTTCAACCGGGACGAAACGCTTCGTGCCCTGGTGGTCCATGATCGGACTCCTCGAATTTGGGAGGGGGAAAACAAAACGCCCGAAGGCAAAAGAAAAACCGCGCGACACGGGGGCATCGCGCGGTCCGGTCGATCAGTTGTTGAAGCCGTCGTTGATCGCCTTCTGAAGCGTCACGACCACGTCCGGAGGCGTCGAGATGATCTTCTTGACGATCTCGTCGACTTCCTTGCCGGTCATCGGCGCGATCGGGATTGCGCGGGCCTTGGCGTCGGCGAGAAATGCCTGGTCCTTCATCAGGTTGTCGAAGGCGGCGGAAAGCACTGCGACCCGGTCGGCCGGGGTTTCCGGCGGTGTCATCAGGGCGCGGCCGATATCGCCGCCGGCACCGAAGAACTCGATCGCCTGCTTCTTGGCCGGATCCTTGGTGAGCTCGACGGCGGTCGGCGTGTTCGGCAGGTCGGCGAGGCGCTTTTCGGCGAACTGCACCACTGGAACGACGTCGCCGGCAGCAAGCTGCTGGGCGTAATTGACCGACCAGTTGGCCCAGACGGTGGTGGTGAGGTCGGCTTCGCCGCGGAACACGGCGAGCGCACTGGCGGTCGCGCTGTCATAACCGCAGACCATGTTGAACTTCGAACCGATCAGCGACTTCAGGACGGCGCCGGTTTGGGCGCTGGAAGTGGTGCGGCCGGAGCAACTGACGTTGGCTTCGGTTTTCAGCGAATCCTCGATCGACTTCACAGGCGAATCCTTGCGGGCCATCATGACCGAGGTCACGTCGGCGGCACGGCCGATGAAGCGCATCTTGGAAACGTCCCAGCGGCTCTTCTTCGGATCGAGGACCTGATCCTGCGCCAGCGATTCCGGCAGAAGAGCGACGATCGTGCCGTCCTTGGCGGCCTTGGTATAGAAATGGGCCGCCGCGAGCGAGCCGCCGCCACCCGGCATGCCTTGCACGATCACCGTCGGGTTGCCCGGTATCTGCTTGCCGAAATGCTGGGCGATCAACTGGGCGTAAAGGTCATAGGAGCCGCCCGGCGGGTGGCCGATCAGGATCGTGAGGGTCTTGCCCTTGTAGAAATCGGCAGCGCTCTGGGCCTGGGCCGAGACCGCACCGAAGATGGAGGCACAGGCCGTGGCCGCAACGACGGTCCACATACGGATGGATTTAAGCATCAGGACTCCCTCCCTTGGGCCGGCCCTCCCGGCAACGGTCCCACATTGGTCACATACTATGATGGTACTACTGTATGACAAAGAATTTGCCGGCGCAACAGGAAAGCTTTCCGCCGCTCGCATTCTTGACAGATGCGATGGCTCCGAGCCGCCGCTGCCCGGGGCGTGTTCCACTTGCCTTGCCGATGGCCCGGCTGCTAAGCCCCGGCTTATTTCCGGAGAGACGGACATGACGACCGAAGACGGGCTTTGGAATTTCGCATTGAAGCTCTACGGCGCTCCGGGCGTCGCCGATGCCTGTCTGGTCCTGCAGGACGAAAACGGCGTCGATGTGCCGGTGCTGCTGTTTTCCGCCTGGCTGGCAAAAAATTCCGTTTCGCTTTCGACAGCTGAAATCGCCCGGCTCGATGACCTGGTCAAGGATTGGCGGAACGAAGTCGTGAGGCCGCTCCGCGCCGTGCGCCGCCGGCTGAAGAGCGGCCCCCGACCTGCGCCGACAAAGGAGACGGAAACGCTGCGCAATGGCGTGAAGGGCGCTGAACTCGGCGCGGAAAAGATCGAACTGGCGGTGCTGGAAGCCGAGGGCCAAGCGCTGATCGCGCTTGGCGCCGGGTTCGGTGATGCCGGCGGAAACCTTGCGCGGGCGCTGCGGCATTTCCATGGGAGCGAACCGGATGCGAAAGCTTTCCAGGCGCTTGCGGTGGTCGAAAAGGCTTTCTCCGCGTTCTGAGCCGGCGCCTAATGCTGGCCCGGCGCGTCCGGACCTTCTTTCCAGCGCTTCACCATCGGCAGGTGGATGTCGAAGAGATCGAGCGCCCGGCCGACCGTCTGGGTCACCATGTCGTCGAGCGTCTTCGGCTTCGAATAGAAGGCGGGCACCGGCGGCATGACGATCGCACCGTTGCGGGTCGCCTGATCCATCAAGGCGATATGGCCGGCATGCAGCGGCGTCTCGCGGAAGAGCAGCACGACGCGGCGGCGCTCCTTGAGGCAGACGTCGGCGGCACGCACGATCAACTCGTCATTGTAGCAGTTGGCGATGCCGCTCAGCGTCTTCACCGAACAGGGCGCGACCAGCATGCCCATGGTGCGAAACGAGCCTGAAGAGATCGCTGCGCCGATATCCTTGTAGTTATAGAGCACGTCGGCAAGGCCGCGGATCTGGTCGGCATCCATGTCGATCTCGTCGACCGCCGTTCTGAAGGCCGAGGGCGAGATCACCGCATGGGTCTCGATGTCCTCCACCTCTCTCAGGAGCTGAAGCGCGCGAACGCCGTAGACGACGCCGGACGCTCCGGTGATGGCGATGATGATGCGGCGCATGGCGTTTTCCCGGACGTGACCTATCGCGACGCCCTAACGTCACTTTCCGGCGGGCGCAATGCGGAGACCGCCGAATTGGCCACATGTTTTTCCGCAGCCGCCTTGGCGGCCGCCTTGTCGCGTTTGACGATGGCGGCGACGATCGCCTCGATTTCCGTGATGCTCTGGCTCTGGCGATCCTTGCGCACGACCGAACGGCGACGCAGCGGAGAGGTCAGCAGCGTCAGCTTCTTCAGGAGGTCGAAAGCGATCGGGTTGCGGGCGCCGGTGCAGATGCGGTCGTAGAAATCCCGCTTGGTGGCGACGATCTCCTCGGCATTGCCGCCGAGATAGGCCTTCTTCAGGACTTCGCTCTGCGCCTTCAGCGCCTCGACCTCGTCATCCGGCGCGTTCTCGACGAACTGCTCGACGATCAGAGGCTCGAGCACGCCGCGGATGCGGTAGATGTTTTCCGCATCGGCACGGGTGACGGTGGCGACCGTGAGGCCGCGATTGTTGAGATCGGTCAGGATGCCTTCCGCCTGCAGCTGGCGCAGCGCCTCGCGCAGCGACGTGCGGCTGACATTCAGCTTCTCGCAGAGATCCTTCTCCACAAGGCGCGTCCCCGGCTCCAGTGCCCCTGTCTCGATCGCCCTCCGCAAGGAGTTCATGATCTTGTTCCGCAGGGGCGCTGGCTCGTGAACGAGCGGGTTGAGAGGCTCTGCAAGCGGATTGGCCATATGTCTCCTCGAAGGCGGCAGCGTTCAAACGAATGTGATCAGATGCTTGTCATACAAATAAACAGGCGCTCCGTCACCTCTCCTTGAATCGATATATTCCGATAAACATCTCGAACTCAGGGAGCAGGATTTTCCTTACGTTGCATTTCAAGACAGCGCCAGACCCGTTCGGGTGAGGCGGGCATATCGATGTGCCCGATGCCGAAAGGACGCAAGGCATCCGAGACCGCGCTGATGACCGAAGACAGCGCACCGACCGTGCCGGCCTCGCCCGCACCTTTCACGCCAAGCGGATTCTTTTTGGTCGGGACGGCGAAACCTTCGATCGCTACGTCCGGCATGTCGTGGGCGCGCGGCATGGCGTAATCCATGAAGGTCGCGGACAGAAGCTGGCCGGAAGCGGCGTCATAAACGGCGTTTTCCATCAGCGCCTGGCCGAGCCCCTGCGCCACGCCGCCGGTGATCTGGCCCTTGACGAGCAGCGGATTGACCATGCGGCCGACATCGTCGACGACGGAATAGGCGACGAGTTCCACCTGCCCGGTTTCCGGATCGATCTCCACTTCGCAGATGTGACAGCCGTTCGGGAAGGTCGCGCCGTCGTTGCCGACGAAATTTTCGGCCGAAACGGGCGCCTGTTCGCCGGCGACGACGTCCGCGAAGGAGACGGTACGGTCGGTACCCGCAATCCGATATTCGCCGCTCTCGAACACGATATCCGCCTTGTCCGCCTCCAGCCGCTCGGCGGCGCGGTCCTTCAGCTTTTCGACGATCGTGTCGGCGGCGGTCCAGATCGCCCCGCCGGCGGCGGCCAAGGTGCGGGAACCGAACGTGCCGGTACCCTGCGGCACTTCGCGGGTATCGCCGGTGACGATCTCCATGCCCTGCGTGTCGAGCCCAAGCTTGTCGGCGATGATCTGGCGGAAAACCGTGCCGTGGCCCTGGCCGCTGTCCATCGATCCCACATGGATGCGCACCTTGCCCGCCGGCGAGATTTCCATGCGGGCGAATTCCGGGTTGGGCTTGGCGGCCGGGCCGCCGGCGATCTCGATCGGGTTGGCGATGCCGATGCCGCGCAGCTTGCCGCGTGTTTTGGCCTCGGCGCGGCGGGTCTCGAAACCGGCCCAGTCGGCCAGTTCCAGCGCCTTGTCGAGCACGCCGGGGAAATCGCCGGAATCATAGGTGAAGATGAAACCACTCGACCAGGGCATCTCTTCCTTCGACACGAGGTTGCGACGGCGAAGCTCGGCACGATCGATGCTGGTTTCGTAAGCCGCAAGATCGATCATCCGCTCGATGATATAAGTAGCTTCCGGCCGCCCGGCGCCGCGATAGGGGGCCGTCTGCTGAGTATTGGTGAAGACGCCGTCCACCCTGGCGTAGATATGCGGCGTGCGATAGACGCCCGCGATGCCGCCGAGATTGGCGACCGGCGGGTGCACCGTCGCCGGCCCCAGATAAGCGCCGAGATTGGCGCGGACATGCACGTCGAGCGCCAGAAATCTTCCGTCCGCATCGAGCGCCAGCACCGCATCCGCCCACATGTCGCGGGCATGCGCATCCGACTGGAAGGATTCCAGCCGGTCCGACGTCCAGCGCAGAATGCGGCCCGTCTGTTTCGCGGCGAAGAGAAGCGCCGGATATTCCGGATAACCGGCGTTCTTCATGCCGAAGGAGCCGCCGCAATCCGACGCCACCACATGCACCTTCTCCGCCGAAACACCGAGGACCAGTGCGACGTCGCCGGAAATGCGGTGCGGCGCCTGGGTGCCGAGTTCCAACCTATAGAGGTCGCCTGCCGGATCGTAGGAGGCGATCGCACCGCGGGTTTCGATCGGTGCTGCGACGACGCGGGAAATTCTCAACCGCTGGCGAACGACTGTGTGAGCTTCGGCGATAGTCGCCTCGACGACCGGTTTGTCGCCTTTTTCGAAGGTGAAGCAGCGGTTGTCAGGAAACTCGTCCCAGACGAGCGGCGCATCAGGCGAGACGGCTTCGAGGGGATCGATCACGACCGGCCGTTCCTCGATCTCGACCATAATCGCTTCGGCCACCGCGAGCGCCGCTTCCCTGGTTTCCGCCACGACGACGGCGATCGGGTCGCCGACATAACGCACGGCATCGACCGCCAGCGGATAGAAGACCGGCACGCGCATCTTGCCGCCATCCGGGCCTGGATGGGCGCCGCGCGGCTGGATGGGCTGCAGGCCGGCAGTCTTGAGGTCTGTGCCGGTGACGATGGCGACGACATCGGGCATGGCGGCGGCTGCGCTCGTATCGATCGAGACGATCTTTCCCGATGCCGTCTGGGAGCGGACGAAAACGGCAGCCACCTCGCCCTTGCCGGCAAGGTCGTTCATGTAACGGCCGCGGCCGGTGATCAGCGCGTTATCCTCGAAACGCAATTGCGACTGGCCGATCTTCAGCATCGTTCCTTCCCAAGGTATGCAAAGGTTTTGAATAAGGTATGGATGAAGTTGAAAATGTCAGCGGCGCGGACGGCCTCCAAACCATCCGCGCCGCACTATTTCATCAGCCCCTCTTCTCACCCTTGGGATTTTCGACGTCGCGAGCGGGCGTTTCGGGCTTCATGCCGCCCTTGCGGCGGGCAAGCGTGTTCTCGCCGGTCTGGCGCCAGTCGCCGGCCACGGCGGCGTCGGCGAACTGGGTCCACAGATCGCTCCAGTCGCCCAGCGAATAACCGTGCCATGGCGGCTGGGGGTTAAGGCGGGGAAGCTGCAGGTCTTCCCAGATCTGCCGCGCCCTCACCATGTAGGGTTCGGCGGGAAGCGCCAGCGGCGGCATCGACGCCTTCAGCGTCGCATCGATCAGCATCGTGCCTTCGGCGCTCTTCGAACCGGATTTCGGCCCATGGCCGCCGGAGCGATAAGGCGTGATATGTACGTCGTCGATCATGTTGGCCCGGTAGGCGAGCGACCAGAAGACGGCATCCGCATTGCGGCTGTCGATATCGTCGGACACCGCGATGACGATCTTGCCGCACTGCGCCTGCAGCGTCGCGGCACCCTGGAGGCCACGCCAGATTTCCGATTGCGGCGCCGAACGGTCGAATTCCAGGAAGATCACCTTGCGGATGTTGGTGAGCGGCTCGTGCATCACGACCCGCTTGATGCCCTTGACGTTCAGCACCTTCTTCAGGTGGTTGAGGAAAAGCGGCTCATAGGCGACGCGCTTCAAGACGCTCGATTCGCTCGGCGTGACCTGGGAGACGATCGACACGAGCACCGGCTTCTTCTTACGGGTGATGGCGGTGACCGTCATCGACATGTTGAAATCTTCCAGCGCCACATGGCCGTGGCTTTCGCCGAACGGGCCTTCCGGCTCCAGAAGCACCGGGTCGATCATGCCTTCGATGACGATTTCCGCGTCCGCCGGCACTTCGAGATCGATCGTCTTGCACTTGACGATACGGATCGCCTCGCCGATCAGGCCGCCGGCAACGCCGAGTTCGTCCTGGTCGATCGGCAGTTTCTGCGGGCCGGTGAAGATCACCGCGGGCGCACAGCCGATGACGATGGCGCAGGGCATGGGCTTGCCCATCTTCTGGTATTTCAGCCAGTGCTGGTAGCCGCCGGCGCCCGAAAGCCGGCTCGCCATGCGCACGCCGAGCCGGTCTTCGGCCTTGAGCGCCGCACGATAGGTGCCGAGGTTGCGGATACCATTTTCCGGATTGCGGGTGACGCAGAGTGTGGCGGTGAAATAGGGGGCGCTGTCGAAGCCCGGCGTCGAGATCGGCACCGGCAGCGAGCCGAGACCCTTACCCTGTTGCTTCAGCTCCTCGCCGGTGATGACGACTTCCTGACACGGCGCTTCGGTGACCGTGATCGGATCGATCGGCCGCTCCATGGCATTGACCCAGACATCGCCGATCTCGTCCTCGGACACGCCGAGGCCCGCCGCGTAAATCGCCGGCGAGGCGGCCAGCACGCCGACGGCGACCGGAATGTCGTAGCTCTCGCCCTTGGCGCCCTTCACGTCGGTGAACAGGAAGCCGCGGCGCTGCTCGTCCGGCAGGCCGCCCTGGAACTGCCAGCGGGCCAGCGGATGCAGCTCGCTATCCTTATCGATCGGCACCTGGATCTTGGTGAGGAGGCCGAGGGCTTCCAGCCGCTGCAGGTGCTCCTGCAGGTCGAGCGGCGCCTTGCGCGCGAAAGTCGTCATTTAAGTTTCACTCCCAAACCGCTCCGGCCGCCGCCCGAAGAGGGCAGGTCAGCCGGCGTCTTTTCTAACTGAAGGCATCGAGCCGGAAGAGGCAACCGCCCCTCACGGATGGGCGATCTTTTCGATTGCATTATATCGCCATATTGTCATACATTAATACGAAGAGCAACAACATCTCTCGGCACTCGCCAAGAGTTCCGGGGTCAGGCGGCGACCGGGAGAAACCGCCGTAATTTCAAGTAGAAGAGGTGTCATGAACAGCCCGCTCAAGACCGCTGCGCCGGAGGAGATCATCCATCCCCTGAAGCGCCTGAAGTCCGACTCGCCAGAGCTTTCGCCGGAAATGAAGCTGGTTCAGGAGGCTCTGTTCAAGCATGTGGGCAAGCCCATTCCGCGCAAGGAAGACGGCCGTCTGATCACCGGCAAGGGCCGCTTCTCCGACGACTTCTCGCTGCCCGGCCAGACCTATGCGGCGATCGTGCGCTCTCCCTATCCGCATGCGCGCATCAACGGCATCGACAAGACGCAAGCGCTGGCGAGCGAAGGCGTGCTTCTTGTACTGACCGGCGAGGACATCCTTGCCGACGACATCAAGCCGGTGCCGCACAATCCGGTTCCGTCCACTAATTTCGACATGAAATTGCGTGCCAGGGACGGCAGCCATGCCTTCACCGGCCCGCATTACCTGCTTCCCTCCGACAAGGCCCGGCATGTGGGCGAGGCGGTGGCGATCGTCGTCGCCGAGACTGCGGCACAGGCGGCGGACGGCGCCGAAAAAGTGATGGTCGACTGGGAAGAGCTTCCCTGGGTGACCGACACCGCCAAGGCCGCCGAACCGGGCGCCCCGACCATCTGGGACGAGGTTCCGGACAATGTCTTCATCGACACGACCTTCGGGGATGTCGAAGGCACGAACAAGGCCTTCGAGGCGGCCGATCATGTGGTGAAGGGCGAGTTCCATATCCACCGCGTCACCGGCGTCACCATGGAACCGCGCTCCTCGCTGGGTTCCTACGATCCGGAAACGAAGCGCTATACGCTTTATGCCGGCAGCGGCGGAGCGGTGCGCCAGAAGAACGAGCTTTCCAAGGTGCTCGGCATCGAGCCGAAGGATTTGCGCGTGCTTTCCTTCGACGTCGGCGGCAATTTCGGCACCCGCAACCGTGTCTATGTGGAATTCGGCCTGGTTCTCTGGGCATCGCGCAAGATCGGCCGGCCGGTTAAGTTCACCGCCACCCGCTCCGAATCCTTCCTCACCGACTATCAAGGTCGCGACCTTGTGGTGAAGGCCGAGCTTGCGCTCAGCAAGGACGGCAAATTCCTGGCGCTGCGGTCCGACAATCTCTCGAATGTCGGCGGCCGCGCCGTGTCGCTCTCGCCGCTCAGCAAGGGCTCGGGCCTAATCACCGGCTCCTACGACATTCCCTTCGCGACGCTGCGCGCCCGTGCCGTCTTCTCCAACACCATGTGCACCCAGGCCTATCGCAGTTCCGGACGTCCGGAAGTGACCTATGTGATCGAGCGCATGTGCGAGCTTGCCGCCGACCAGCTCGGTTTCGACAAGCTGGAACTGCGCCGCCTGAACCTCGTTCCCCCGTCCTCCATGCCTTATACGAATGCGGTCGGCTCGGTTTATGACAGCGGCGAATACGAAAAGAACATGGACCGCGCGCTTGAACTCTCCGATTGGGCGACATTCGACGCCCGCAGGAAGGAAGCCGCAACGCGCGGCAAACTGCTCGGCCGCGGTTTCGCCAACTATGTCGAGTCCTCGATCGGCACGCCGAAGGAGCGCGCCGAGATCGAGATCAAGGACGACGGCAATATCGAGGTGATCATCGGTACCCAGCCGAGCGGCCAGGGCCATGAGACGAGTTTCGCCCAGGTCGTCGCAGACATGATCCAGGTGCCGGTCGAGAAGGTGTGGATCGTGCTCGGTGATACCGACATCGTCAGCGTCGGCGGCGGTTCGCATTCCGGCCGTTCGATGCGCCACGCGGGCACGGTGATGGCCATGGCCTCCGCCGATCTTTTGGCCGAAGGCCGCAAGCGCGCCGCAGAAATCTTCGGCTCGACGCCCGACCGGATCGATTTCGAGGGCGGTGTCTTCAAGCTAAGAAATTCCAACCAGACCATCGACATTTTCGAACTCGGCCGCCGCACACGGGCAGGCCACGGACCTCTGCGCGTCGTCAAGGACAACGAGATGCACACGCCGGTCTTCCCGAACGGTGCGGCCGTCTGCGAAGTGGAAATCGACCGCGACACCGGCCATGTGCAGATCGTCCGCTACACGACGATCGATGATGTCGGCCGCTGCATCAACCCGCTGATCGTCCACGGCCAGACCCATGGCGGCATCGCCCAAGGCGTCGGCCAGGCCATGTGGGAACTCTGTGCCATCGATCCGGTGAGCGGCCAGCCGCTGGCGGGCTCGCTGATGGACTACGGCATGCCGCGCTCCGACACCATGCCGAGCTTCCAATGCGAGATCGCCGAGGTGTTCTCTCCCACCAACCCGCTCGGCATCAAGGCCGGCGGCGAGGGCGGTACGACACCGGCGCTCGCGACGGTCGTCAATGCGGTTGTCGACGCGCTTTCGGAATTCGGCGTCAAGGACATCCAGATGCCGGTCACGCCGGCCAATGTCTGGCGCGCCATGAACAGCGGGCGCAAGGCGTCCTGAGGAGAATTTTATGAGTGATTTGAAAATCGCCGACCTTCAGAAAATCAGGGTCATCGCATTTCCGGGCGCACCCAACCTGCCGACCTTCGCGGCGATCGAACAGGGTTTCTTCGCGCAAGAAGGCCTGAATGTCGAAATTTCGCTGACCCCCAGCTCGGTCGCCCAGGCGGAAAAGACCGCCGCCGGCGAGTTCGACATCGTTTTCACCGCCTTCGACAATGTCGTAGCTTATGGCGAGGGCCAGGGCGCGACGGCCGAAGGCGTCAACCCGGATTACGTCGTGCTGATGGGGGCGACCCAGCTGGAACTGGCGATCGTCACCGCGCCGGAAGTCAAGACTTATGAGGACCTGAAGGGCCGCTCGGTCGCCCTCGACGCGCTGACCACCGGTTTCGCCTTCGTGCTGTTCGAGATGATGGCGAAGAACGGGCTCAGCCGCGCCGACGTCACCTTCGCCGCCGTCGGCGCGACCCCGCAGCGCTGGCAGTCGGTCAAGGCAGGCGAACATGCCGCGACGCTGACGATCGAGCCCTTCACCAGCATCGCCAAGCGCTCCGGCTTCAACGTGCTCGACGTTTCCTCCAACCATTTCGACAGCTACCAGGGCGGTGTGATCGCCGCCCGCCGGTCTTACGCGGCCGAAAACCCGGACACCGTGAAGGCCTTCATCCGCAGCTATCTGAAGGGTCTCGAATGGACGCTCGACCCCGCCAACCGCGAAGCCGCTGCAACGCTGCTGCAGGCCAGGATGCCGGATATCCAGCCGGCGGCCGTGCCCTCGATCATGGCGAGCCTGCTCTCGCCGCGCTCCGGCCTGACGCCGGGTTCGAACATCCTGCCGGAGGGCATGAAGACGGTTCTCGACTTGCGTTCGCGTTACGGCAAGGGCGGCAGGCAGTTGACAGATGTCAACAAGTATCTCGACCTGTCGTTGTTCGAAGCCGTCACCGGCGAGAAATAAGGGCCGACGCCCTCCTGATTGGATGACACGCGAAAAGATGCGTATATCGTAAACTGGCACATCGCGGCCGATGGGATCCGTATCGAATTGTCCCTGGGACCCGGCCTTGAATTTGTGGAATTGAAGAGGAGGGGCCGCATGTCCCGAGTAACCATCACCGTCAACGGCACGCCGCAGACACGCGACGTCGAGGACCGCACGCTGCTCGTGCAGTTCATCCGCGAGCATCTCGGCCTCACCGGCACCCATGTCGGCTGCGACACAACCCAGTGCGGCGCCTGTACGATCCATCTCGACGGCAAGGCCGTGAAGAGCTGTACCGTCCTGGCCGTCGCCGCCGACGGCTCCGACGTCACGACGATCGAAGGTCTTGCCGACGGCTCCATCCTGCATCCCATGCAGCAGGCCTTCCACGAGCATCATGGCCTGCAATGCGGTTATTGCACGCCGGGCATGATCATGGCCTCGGTCGACATGGTGCGCCGCCATGACGGCGTGCTCGACGAGCGCACCGTGCGCCATGAACTGGAAGGCAATATCTGCCGCTGCACCGGCTACCACAACATCGTCAAGGCGGTGCTGGACGCAGCCGAAAAACATCGCGCGGCGCATGCCGTGGCGGCAGAATAAGCGGAAAGGCGACAGACCATGTACACAACGACCTATCACAAGCCGAAGACACTGGCCGAGGCCGTCGAACTCTATGAAGGCTCCGAGGAGCCCTCCTACCTCTCCGGCGGCCATACGCTGATCCCGACGCTGAAGAGCCGGCTCGCCGCACCGCAGCACCTGATCGACGTGCGCGCCATTCCGGAACTCTCCGGCATCGAGGTGACCACCGACAAGGTGATCATCGGTTCGGCCACCAAGCATGCCGTCGTCGCGGCTTCGAAGGAAATCAAGGCCGTCATTCCGGCGCTTGCAGGCCTCGCAGGCTCGATCGGCGACGTGCAGGTGCGCCATATGGGCACGATCGGCGGCTCGACCGCCAATAACGACCCGGCCGCCGATTATCCCTCCGCCGTGCTGTCGCTCGATGCGATCGTCCATACCGACCGCCGCGCAATCCCGGCCGACGAATATTTCCAGGGTCTCTACACCACCGCGCTGGAGCCCGGCGAAATCCTCGTCCGCATCGAATTCAGGATCCCCGAAATCGCCGGTTATGCGAAATTCCGCAACCCGGCCTCGCGTTATGCGATGGCGGCCGCCTTCGTCAGCAAGCATCGCGACGGCCATATCCGCGTGGCGATTACCGGTGCGGGCAATGAAGGCGTGTTTCGCTGGACGGAGGCCGAAGAGCGGCTGACGGAAAATCTCTCGGCGGAAGCGCTGGAAGGTCTCGCCATCGATCCCTCGCGGATGATGGGCGACATGCATGCGCCGGCCGACTACCGCGCCCATCTCGTCGCCGTGATGACCCGCCGCGCCGTGCAGAATCTCGGCGGCACGCATATCCTCTGAGACTCGATACGTTTCCCCTCTCATGCCTGTGCCTATGGGGTGAGAGGATGCGGCTCAGGTGGGATCGTCCGCCTGCCTGCGTGATGCCCGCCCCAGCAGCCGGAGGCGGGCGTCAGAGTTCGGCGTGCTCAGCCGATCAGAGCATTCACGAATGCTACTATGTAGAAGCCTATGACGATCAGGCATGCCAGGGCCAACAGAAAGGCTGGAATACTGTTCATGATGCTCCCTCCATGCCAATTTCCGTCAACGTGCGGCAAGGCGGCGATTTCCTTTTGAACTGCTTTCGGGTGAACCAGGGTTAACGAAAGGTTTCCAGCGGAAGGACCATCCGGAACCTTCATCGTGCCGGTTCGTGTTGCAGCCTCCATTCGATCAAGATATTTCGTTGAATATCACGCTAGCCAAACCTGGCCCTTCGAGATATTCAGAAGGATATTCCGCTAGAGGATTGGAGAGGAAGACCATGATCATCAACCGCCACTCCTGGCTTGGCGCCGCTCTTGCTGCGGCGGCCGCCGCCTTCCTGTCGCTGACCTCACTGGCGGCCCCGGCCGCCGCACAGGAAAAGGTGACCGTTTTTGCCGCCGCCAGCATGAAGAATGCGCTCGACAATGCCAACAAGGCATGGAGCGCCCAGGGTGGTAGGGAAATCACCGTTTCCTATGCCGCGAGTTCGGCACTCGCCAAGCAGATCGAAACCGGCGCTCCGGCCGACATCTTCATCTCGGCCGACCTCGACTGGATGAAATATGTTTCCGACAGGAAGTTAGTCAAGGAAGACACCAGGACCAATTGGCTCGGCAACCGCATCGTGCTCGTCGCCGCCAAGGAGAATGCCAAGCCGGTCGACATCAAGCCCGGCTTCGACCTTGCAGGCCTGTTGAAGGGCGGACGTCTGGCCATGGGCGAGCCGAATGCGGTTCCGGCCGGCAAGTACGGCAAGGCCGCGCTTGAAAAGCTCGGCGTCTGGCCCTCGGTCGAAAAAAGCGTCGCAAGCGCGGAAAGCGTGCGTGCAGCCCTCGCCTTCGTCTCGCGCGGAGAGGCGCCCTACGGCATCGTCTACCAGACGGATGCCGCGGCCGATCCGGGCGTTGCAGTCGTCGGCACCTTCCCGGCCGACACGCACCCGCCGATCATTTATCCGATCGCAATCCTGACGGAATCGAAGGCCAGGGATGCCGCCGCCTATCTCGAATTCCTGAAATCGGCCAAGGCGGCTTCCTTCTTCGAAAAGGAAGGTTTCACGGTTCTGAAGTAGCCGACCGGATCATCCGGAACCGGATGGAAGCGGCTCCGAAAGGGGCCGCTTTTCCTTTTGTCGCCGAGGCACCCGACCCATTTGCAGGTGCCGGCACGGGTCAAGACGTGTTCACGCATTCTTTATTCCGGATTTCCGAACAATCCGTTTGGAAATCATTGCCTACCGGCTGGAGAGGGGCACTCCCATCTCAGGGTCGGAAGCAAGGCAACGAGCTTCACCAAATCGAAAAATTGCGGGGCCGGCTCCCAAGCGGTTCCGCTCCAACCAAGGACCAAGACCATGAAGACCATTCTTTCCACTCTCGCCGCCGCGATGATCGCTTCGGCTTCCTTCGCCGGCGTCGCACTTGCAGAAGGCGATTATTACGAAGGTGCCTCCAAGACGAAGGCTGCTTCGCACGTCGACCGCGTCCAGCATGTCGACCGCGTCCAGACCGGCAGCATCAACCACGACCACGCAGAGAAGGACAGCCCGCGCTCCGTCTTCGAACCGAGTGACGGCGACAACTACTAATCCGCAGCTCATTCAAGATATCGAATACATCCGCCGGCCGGTCGCAAACTTTGAGCCACGGATGCACTCTGAAAGGACCAAGACAATGAAGACTTCCATTTCCGCTATCGCCGCCCTGATCGTCGTCAGCTCGTTCGCAGGCTCCGCCCTTGCCGATGGCGACTATTACGAAGGCACGTCCAAGACCCAGGCTTCCGCCAAGGTCGACAATGTGAACACCGGCAGCATCGGCCAGACTCGCGTCGATACCGACCGCGGCCAAGTGATCTTCCAGCATGAAAGCCGCGACAACCGCTAATCGCGGTCCAGTCCGCGCAGCTCATTCAAGATACCGAATACATCCGCCGGCCGGTCGCAAACTTCGAGCCACGGATGCACTCTGAAAGGACCAAGACAATGAAGACTTCCATTTCCGCCATCGCCGCCCTGATCGTCGTCAGCTCGTTCGCAGGTTCCGCCCTTGCCGAAGGCGATTATTTCGAGGGCACGTCCAAGTCTCAGGCCTCCGCCAAGATCGACAATGTGAACACCGGCAGCATCGAGCTGGCCCGTGTCAACGCGGATCGCGGCCAGCCGGTCTTCGAAAAGACGACCCGCGACAACCGTTAAACTGCGGTTTCGCAGGCCAGGGCCGCGCCGCGGCCCGAGGTCTTCTTATCAGTGAATGCCCGTAATTCGCATATCCTGGTGCAGGGAGAGACTTTGGCTCTGCCATCGCTCTCCCACCGCCTTTCAAGACTCCCCCGTGATAACTTTCCCGCCAGTATCTAGCCATCCGGCCCATCTCGATATATCCAGAGTGATATATTGATCGGCGAATAGGGTCGAGCGTTTGGACTGGCTGCATCTGAGTGACGAGGAATGGACCGCGATCAGGCTCAGCCTGTGGGTTTCCGGCGTCGCCATGGTCGTCAGCCTTCCCTTCGGCATCTTCATCGCCTATCTTCTGGCGCGCGGAAGGTTCTGGGGAAAATCGGTCCTCAACGGCATCGTTCATCTGCCGCTCATCCTGCCGCCGGTCGTCACCGGCTTCATCCTGCTCATCCTGTTCGGCCGTCGCGGCGTCATCGGCGCCTTTCTCAACGATCATCTCGGCATCGTATTCTCCTTCCGCTGGACGGGGGCTGCACTCGCCTGCGGCATCATGGGTTTTCCGCTGATGGTGCGCGCCATCCGGCTTTCCATCGAAGCGGTCGACCGCAAGCTGGAGGATGCCGCCGGTACGCTCGGCGCGAGCCCCGCCTGGGTTTTCCTGACGGTGACGCTGCCGCTCATCCTGCCCGGCGTGATCTCCGGCATGATCCTAGCCTTCGCCAAGGCCATGGGCGAGTTCGGGGCGACGATCACCTTCGTCTCCAATATTCCAGGCGAAACCCAGACGCTTTCGGCGGCGATCTACACCTTCACCCAGGTGCCGGGCGGCGACGCCGGCGCCATGCGGCTGACGCTGGTCGCGATCGCTATCTCCTTTGCGGCACTGCTTGCCTCGGAATTCCTGGCCTATCTCGTCGGCAGGAGGGTCGATATCGAATGACCCATCCCGGGACCGGCCTTGTCGTCGAAGCGAAACAGAGGCTCGGGGAGTTCGTCCTCGACGCGGGCTTTGCCTCGCAAGGCGGCGTGACCGCGCTTTTCGGCCGTTCCGGCTCCGGCAAGACATCGCTGCTGCGGGTCATCGCCGGCCTCTCCCGGCCGGATCGCGGCCGGCTGACGATCGATGGAGACGTGCTGCTCGATACGGAAAACCGCATTTTCGTGCCGAAGCACAGGCGGCGTTTCGGTTATGTCTTCCAGGAAGGCCGGCTGTTCCCGCATCTCAACGTGCGGCAGAACCTGAATTACGGCCGCTGGTTCGCACCGAAGGCGGCGAGGAAAGAAAGTTTCGACCACATCGTCGATCTGCTCGGCATCGAAGCGCTGCTCGAACGGCGGCCGGGAAAATTGTCCGGCGGCGAAAAGCAGCGCGTCGCGATCGGCCGGGCTCTCCTTTCGGCTCCAAGACTGCTCCTGATGGACGAACCGCTCGCCGCGCTCGACGACAACCGCAAGGCGGAAATCCTGCCCTATCTCGAACGGCTGCGCGACGAGACGGCGACGCCGATCATCTATGTCAGCCATTCGGTCGCCGAAGTGGCGCGGCTTGCCGACAAGGTCGTGGTGATCAGGGACGGCCGGGTGGAAGCCGTCGGCTCGCCATCCGAGGTCCTCTCCATGCCGTCGACGGACCGCCGCGACGCGGGCGTGGTGCTCGCCGGCACGGTCGAGGCGATCGATATCCCGCACCGGTTGGCGACGATCCGGCTCTCGGCGGGGGAGATCATCGTGCCGAATGCCCATGTGGAGCAGGGGCGCGGCGTCCGGGTGCACATTCCCGAACGCGACGTGATGGTCGCCACCCGGCGGCCGGAAGGATTGAGCGCCCTCAACATCCTCGAAGGCCGGATTGCCGCCATCGAACCCGATACGGACGGCATGGTGCGAATCCGGATCCGGGCCGGCGAGGATATTCTGCTCGCCCGCATCACGGCGCTCTCGGTCGAACGACTCGATCTCAGGTTGGAAAAACCGGCTTTCGCCGTCATCAAGACGGTGGCGCTGGAACGTTAGCCCCGCATCGTGACGAGGGCCAGATCGAACCTGATACGCTGGCGTTTCCGAGGTTGAGCAAGCTCGAAGGAAATTTTGCACACGCGTACATTTTGTCATCCGGGTGTTATGGAGCACCTCTAAACCGCTTCCTGTTGATGATCTTTCAGCGCTTCCGGAGGCCTTGGCCCATGGGCTTTCACGGGTCTTTCCAAGGTTTCGGAGGCAGCCATCTCGCTCTTCGGGGAGTTAAACCATGACTGTTCTTCCGATCCTGAAATCCGCCGCGCTCGCAGCCGTGCTGCTCGCCTCGACCGCGGTCTTCGCCTCCGCCAAGGATGTCACCATTTCCGTCTGGTCCGGCGGTTCCGGCCCGAACGACAACTACCGCACCGATGCCTTCGACATCGCTGCCGATATTCTCGAGCGTGAAGCCGCCATCCGCGGCGAGCAGCTCAACATCATCGTCCAGAAGACGCCCTATTCCGGCTGGGAAGACTTCAAGCAGGCTCTGACGCTCGCCGCCGAAGCCAAGAAGGCGCCGAACATCGTCGCCACCGGCCATGAGGATATCGGTCCCTGGGCCCAGGCCGGCCTCATCGTTCCGGTCGAAAACTATATCGACCTCGACTCGTGGCCGATCGGCGACATCTATCCGAACCTGATGGAGATCACCTCCTTCAACGGCGCCGTCTACGGCATTCCGCAGGACGCCGAATCCCGTCCGATGTTCTTCTGGAAGCCCTACATGAAGGCCATCGGTTACACCGACTCCGATATCGAAGCGCTGCCGGGCAAGATCGAAAAGGGCGAATACACGCTCAAGAACGTGCTCGAAGACGCCAGGAAGATGCAGGACAAGGGCCTCGTCCAGGCCGGCTACGGCTTCTATCCGCGCAACAGCAACGGTCCGGACTACTGGCAGTTCTACACGTCCTTCGGCGGCGTGATGGAAGAAGAAGGCAAGCTTGTCTTCGACAAGGCCGCGATGAAGCGCACCTACCAGTATTTCGCCGATCTCGTGAAGGCCGGCGTCACCAAGAAGAACCACATCGGCATGCCGGGCGACCAGTGGTGGAAGGAAGTCGCCACCGGCAAGGCTGGCATCTGGCACGGCGGCACCTGGCACTATGCACGTCTCGTCAACCAGGAAGGTCTGAAGGATTTCTTCGCCAACGTTCAGTTCACGCTGATCCCGGCCGGCGAAGGCGGCAAGGCCAACACGCTGACCCATCCGCTTGCCTACCTCTTGATGGCCGGCCACACCGAAGAGGAAACCCAGATCGCCGCCGACCTCATCAAGATCGCCTCCGAGCCGCGCATCAACGCGCTGCACGCGATCAAGTCAGCCCATCTCGGCATCTCGCCGTCCGAAACCAAGGTCGACCTCTATGCCGGCAACCGCTGGGCATCGGAAGCCACCGAGCGCCTTCTGCCGCATGCCAACGCTATGCCGAACAACGCTGAATTCGGCAAGTACTGGACGATCATGTGGAAGAACCTCGAAGCCACCTGGACCGGCGCCAAGACCGCCGACGCCGCCGTCAACGATGCCGAAACCGAGCTGAAGTCGACGCTCGGCAACTCGATCATCATCCGTTGACGCTAAGGGCGAGGTTTCCTCGCCATCCCGCGGGCGGCGCTCGCTCCGCCGCCCGCATCTATACCCATCCCCACCGGCAATCCGGGCTTTTCCCATGCGCACCTCAAGAACGCTCGGCCTGTTCATGATCGCGCCCGCGTCGATCATGATCTTCCTGTTCTTCCTGATGCCGGTCGTGCTGACCGCCATTTTCGCGATGACCAACATGAGCACGGCGACCGGCATTTCCGGCGGCGCCTGGCAGGTGACCCAGGCAGCCGTGAACCGGCTGAAAACGGACCTGCCGGAGCTTGCCGACGGCATCGCCGAACCGCGGTTCATCATCGATGAGGAGGGGCTGAAGGAACTCGAAACCCTGAAGCTCAAGCCGGGTTTCGCAGCCGAACTGCGCGCCGAACACATGGGCGAGGTCTATCCCTCGCGGCGCGAGGCGGAGCGGGTCATCAAGGCGCTGAAGGACCGGCCCTCGACCCGCGAGGTCAAGCAGATCTCCGACCTCTTCAACCGTTCGGTGCTCAACACCCGCTTCGAGACCCGCGACGAACTGATGGCGAACCTCAAGAAGCTCGGCTTCGACCTGACACCCCAGCAGCAGGATATCGTCGCGCGGGCCACCTATACCGGCTGGATCTGGACCACCGACAATTTCCGGATCATCTCCAGCTCGCCGGACATGGCGCAGATCTTCTTCAACACCGCCTTCTACGTCTCCGTGACGCTGCTCCTCTTCAATGTCGGCTACGCGCTCTTCCTGGCGCTGACCACCCATTACATGCAGGCCTCTACCGCTTCCGTCTTCCGCGCCATCTGGCTTCTGCCGCGCATCACGCCGGTTGTCATCTACGTGCTGCTGTGGAAATGGCTTACCTGGGACAGCGGCTTCATCTCCACCTTCATGTCCCAGTTCGGTTATCCGCCGAAGAACTATCTGCTCGACACGGCCTATAATGCCTGGTTCTTCGTCATCCTGATCAACGGCTTCATCGGCGCCTCGATGGGCATGCTGGTCTTTTCCTCCGCCATCAAGGCGATCCCGCAGACGCAGTTCCATGCGAGCGAAGTGGATGGCGCCAGCCGCTTGCAACAGATCCGCTACATCATCCTGCCGCAGCTTCGCTGGCCGATCCTGTTCGTCACCTGCTACCAGACGCTTTCGCTGCTGGCCTCCTTCAACGAAATTCTCCTCTCGACCCGCGGCGGGCCGGGGAAGGCGACGGAGGTCTGGTCTCTCGCCGCCTTCCACACCGCGCTCAACAATTATACCGGCAATCTCGAATACGGGCTCGGCGCGGCCATGGCGCTGGTGCTGGTGGTGGTCGGCATCATCCTGTCGCTCATCTACCTGCGCATCTTCCGTTACGACACGCTTATCTCCAAGCCGCTGATCGAGGACTGACGATGGCCGAGAAACCCCAACCTTCGGCAAACTTCTCCAGCCTGCCGGTGATCCTGCTGCTGACGCTGTTTAGCCTGCCGCTGGTGCTGATGTATGCCTATCTCTTCATCGACACGATCAGCGAGACCCCGGTCGGCTCGCTGATCCCGAACGAGTTCACGCTGCGCCACTGGAGTTTTCTCTGGCAGACGAAGACCGGCAAGCCGAACATCTGGCTCGTCACGCTCAACACCTTCATCTTCGCAAGCTGCATTACCGCAGTCATCCTGACGGTCGCATCGATGGCGGGTTACGTGCTGTCGCGCCTCAACGTGCCGGCGCGCGGCTTCTTCCTCGCCGGCGTGATGGTGCTGCATGCCTTCCCATCGGTGACGCTGATCATCGCGATCTTCATCGTGCTCCAGTATATCGGCCTCTACAATTCGCTGATCGGGGTGATCCTCGTGAAGGCGGCGATCGATCTGCCGCTCGGCATCTGGCTGATGAAGGGTTTTTACGACACCGTGCCCTGGGAAATCGAGATGGCCGGCATCGTCGACGGCGCCTCGCGCTTCACGGTCTGGCGCAGGCTCGTCCTGCCGCAGATCAAGCCGGCGGTGATGGCGCTCGGCCTGTTCTCCTTTTTGACCGGCTGGAGCGAGTTCATCCTGCCGCAGGTGCTCGCACCCGGTGCCCAGGTCCAGGTCCTGTCGGTCTATCTGGCGAGCCTGATCATCGACGACAACAATTTCGATTTCGGCACCTTCAAGGCCGTCGGCGTCTTCTACGTCGTGCCGGTGCTGATCCTCTACGTCTTCTTCCAGAAGCATCTCATGAACATCTACGGCGGAGGCACGAAGGGCTGATGCGCATCCTGCTCGACAAATTTTCCAAGAGCTTCGGCTCCACCAAGGTCATCGAGGACATGAACCTCGAAGTCGCGTCCGGCGAGATGCTGGCGCTGCTCGGCCCTTCCGGCTGCGGCAAGTCGACGACGCTGTTTGCCGTCTGCGGCATCCACCGTCCAACATCGGGCCGCATCCTGTTCGGAGACAGGGACGTCACCAACTTGCCGAGCCAGGAGCGCAATGTCGGCGTCGTCTTCCAGTCCTATGCGCTTTATCCGCATATGACGGTGGAGGAGAATATCGGCTTTCCGCTGATGGTGAAGCGGGCCGCCGCGCCCGACATCAAGAAGCAGGTGGCTGCGATCGCGGCACTCGTCCATATCGACAACCTGCTCGACCGCCGGCCCTCGCAGCTTTCCGGCGGCCAGCAACAGCGCGTGGCGCTGGCGCGTGCGCTGATCCGCCGTCCGGACGTGCTGCTGCTCGACGAGCCGCTCGCCAATCTCGATGCGAAACTGCGCCTTGAAATGCGTTCGGAGATCCGCCGGCTGCAGAGGGAAACCGGCATCACCGCCATCCTCGTCACCCATGACCAGGTCGAGGCGATGTCGATGTGCGACCGCATCGCCATCATGAAATCCGGCGAAATCGTCCAGATCGCCACGCCGTCCGCCATGTATAACGACCCGCGCACCTCCTTCGTCGCCGGCTTCCTCGGCAATCCGCCGATCTCCTTCATCAAGGGCACCGCCTTCCAGGGCGCATTTGTCTCGGGCGACGGCCATCTCAAGGTCCCGCTCGCTGCGTTGTCCGGCATTTCGGACGACACGCCGCTGACGCTCGGCGTCCGGCCTGAACATTTCGGCACGGGCGGCGATATCGCGGTCGAAGGCAGGATTGTCTTTGCCGAAACGCAAGGGCGCGAAAACCTTTACGATGTCGCCCTGCCGGACGGCTCGGTGCTGCGCTCGATCCAGCCGGTGAGGAACGACATCAAGCCTGGCGACCAGGTGCGCTGGATGCTCGGCAGCGATGCAGCCTTCATCTTCGCTGAAAACGGCCAGAGACTTTGAGGGAGCTCTGATGCGCGACTTTTCCGCCTTTTTCCAGAAATACGGCTGGCCGGAAAGCCCTTTGGCGAACAGGGGCGGCAAGCTGCCCTTCTGCATCGGCCATCGGGGCGCCAGCGGCCACGAGAAGGAAAACACGCTCGCGGCCTTCCGCCGCGCCGCCGAGCTCGGCGCCGAAATGTGGGAACTCGACACGCAGATGACCGCGGACGGCGTTGTCGTCGTCTCCCATGATGACCATCTGCAGCGCGTCTTCCAGCAGGATCTGCATATCTCGCAGATGACCTTTGCCGAGCTGCGTGCCGCAGTGCCGGACGTACCGAGCTTCGAGGAAGTGGCGGCGCTTGGCCGCGAGACCGGCTGCGGCCTCTATGTGGAGCTGAAGCGGCCGGGCACCGGTCCGCTCTGCTGGCGGCATCTCAAGGAGAGGAACCAGCGGTTCGCCGCTCTCGGCTCGTTCGATGTGGCCCAGGTACGTGAGCTCCGCGAGATGGGCTGCGATTATCCGCTCTCCGTCCTGGTCCGCGTCGGCCATGATCCGCATACGGCGGGCGAGGCGGCCGGCGCCGATATCCTGCATCTCTGCTGGGAAAAGGCGAGCGACACGCCGCAGGACCTCGTCACCGAGGAGCTGATGGAAAAGGCCTTTGCCGATGGCAAGGAGCTCGTGCTGTGGCACGAGGAGCGGCCGGATGTGCTGAAGGATATCATGGTCCTGCCGGTCGTCGGCATCTGCACCGACCTGCCGGACCTGATGCGGCCGCCAAAATCCCAGGACGGCGACGGCAATGGCGCATCCCGCGAGCCGCGCCGCGTCACGTCCTTCGACGTGGCGAGGGTCGCGGGTGTTTCCCGCGCCGCCGTCTCGCGCGCCTTCACGCCGGATGCCAGCGTCTCGGAAAAAACCCGCCAGAAGGTCTATCAGGCCGCCAAGGAACTCGGTTACCGGGTGAATTATCTCGCCCGCAGCCTCACCAACAAGCGCTCCGATCTCGTCGGCCTGGTCGCAGCCGGCCTCGACAATCCGTTCCGGACCCAGCAGCTCGAACATCTGGCCCGGACGCTGATCGCCCGCAACTATCGGCCGATCCTGCTGCCGACCTCGAAGGAAGCCGACAGCGCCACTGTCATCGGCCAGCTGCTGCATTATGCGGTGTCAGGCGTCATCGTCACTTCGGATGCGCCGCCGTCGCATATCTTCGAGGAATGCGCGGTCGAGGGCGTGCCGATCGTGCTGGTCAACAAGGGCGAGGATTTCCCCTTCGTCGACCGTGTCGTGTCGGACGACCGCATGTCAGGCTACGTGGCGGCAGACCATCTTTTGGAAGCCGGCGCGAAAAAGCTCGCGGTCATCGCCGGCACAGCCGTCTCCTATTCCTCGCGCCGCCGAGCGGAAGCCTTCCAGAACCGCTGTCAGATGCTCGGGCTCGAGGCGCCGCTCATCCCCGTCGCCGTCAATGATTATGCGCACGGCCATGGCGCGGCGGAAAAACTGCTCGATCTCGGCATCGACGGCGTCTTTTCCGTCAACGACTACATGGCCTGCGGCGTCCTTGACGGCTTGAGAAAAGCCGGCCGGCCGGATGGATCGGTGAAAGTCATCGGCCATGACGACATTCCTCAGGCAAGCTGGAGCGCCTATGAGCTCACCACCTTCGTCCAGCCCTGCGACGTGCAGGCGGAACAGGTGATCGACCTCCTCACCAGCCGCATGTCCGAACCGGACGCGGTCGCGCGGGTGGAATTCACGCCCGTGACGCTGATCAAGAGAAGAAGTGCATAATGGCATCCGCATTCGATCTTTCCGCCCTTACGCCCCGTGCCGCCGTTGCAATCGACGTTGCCCGCGATGTCGGCCGGCAGGCCGCCGCCTTCCGCACTGACGCCCGGCCGGAAACGCTCGGCGTCGAGAACAAGGGTCTGCAGGATTTCGTCACGGTCGCCGACAAACAGGCGGAAGAGGCGGTCCGCGCGGCACTGCTCGCAAGATTCCCGCTGGACGCCTTCATGGGCGAGGAGGGCGGCGGCAATGCCGATGAAAGCGAGCGCGGCACCTGGGTGGTCGATCCGATCGATGGCACGACGAATTTCATCCGTGGTTTCCGGCACTGGGGCGTATCCATAGCCTTCGTCGCCGGCGGCGAGATCCTGATCGGCGTGATCTACGACGCCGCGCAGGACAAGGTCTTCCACGCGATCCGGGGCGAGGGGGCCTTCAAGGAAGGCCAGCGTATCGCCGCCGCCAAGACGTCCGATCCCAATCATGCGATCGCCATCCTCGGCCATTCTCGCCGCACGGATTTCGAAGACTATCTCGCCATCTCGCGAAAACTCTATGAGCGCGGCATCGATTACCGCCGCATGGGCGCCGCCGCCATCGGCCTTATCCGCGTCGCCGAGGGCGTCTCCGACCTCTATTACGAACGGCACCTCTCCGCCTGGGATATGATGGCCGGCGTGCTGATCGCGTCAGAGGCGGGAGCGGTCGTCGCGATCCCGCCGCTCGGCCTTCTGCTACGCCAGGGCGGCCCGGTCGTGGCCTGCTCGCCGGGGCTAGAGGATGAGTTTGCCTTTTTGATGGATATGGAAGGGCTGCTGGCCGCGGCGGAATGATGCGAGGGGAAGGTTTGTCGATCGATCCCGACCAAGGCGAGGCAATTGCATAAGACGTCAAGGTGCTTCCAAACCTTGAGGTCGGGGCGGTGGGTCCGCTGTCGGCCCGGAGCGGACGTTTCACGACAGGTGAAAGGGCTCGTCGAAGACAGCGCCGCTAACACGATCACACGCGGTGTTCAGTCGCTTTTTTTTGGTGTTGAACGGCTTCAATCTAAGGTCGATCTGTCATCGAGCGCGTTTTGCTGTACCCGACCTGCTCAGATCGGGTACACCGTATCGAGCTAACCTTAGACCTGCCGCAAGCCGCCGTCGACGCACAGTTCGACACCAGCGATGTAACTCGCGTCATCGCTCAACAAGAACAAGGCGGCCGCAGCCACTTCTGAAGGCCGCGCCATTCGCCCCATCGGGATCGGAGCGACAAACGCTGCACGCATGTCTTCCGCGACAGCAGCCATCATCTCCGTATCCGTGGGGCCGGGTGCAACGACGTTGACCCGAATACCTTTGGGTGCGAGTTCTGCCGTCCAGGTTCTGGCGTAGGATCGAACGGCCGCTTTGGTTGCGCAGTAGGTTCCATAAGCCGAGTAGCCCGCGTTCCCGGCTATGGACCCGACGAGGACGACCGAGCCGCCTTCTGTCATTGCGGGGAGAGCTGCTTGGAGGCCGAACACCATTCCTCGGACGTTGACGCCAAAGTGGCGGTCGAAGTGGTCCGGCGTTATTTCGCCGATCTGCGAAGGCTCGGAGAGGCCTGCATTCAATACGAGCGCGTCAATACGACCGCATGCTTTGCGTACTTTTTCGACAGCCTCCACCATGTCTTCCGGAGAGCTTGCGTCAGCGGTAATGCCGACAGCGCCATTGCCGATGCCTTTGGCCGCCTTTTCAGCATCTTCACCTCTACGGCTGGTGATGAAGACATTTGCCCCTTCGGCAGAAAGCCGCTCTGCAATCGCTAGGCCGATACCCTTCGCGCCACCGACGACCAAAGCCACTTTGTTATTCATTCGAGCCATCGTAAATCCTTTCACTGAATGGTCTCGCTATGATATACTTTGGATATCTGATATCAACTACGCACCTGGAATAGCCTAAATATGGACCAGTATACTGACCTTGAAGCACTGTCTCATCGCGCACTTTGCGACATGGCGCAGGTTCGTCCCGTGCTCGACAAGATCGCTGACAAATGGACGATCCTGATACTGACAGTGATCTGTCCCAAACCCTCGCGCTTCAACGAGATCAAGCGGCGTCTCGACGGGATCACGCACAAGGCTCTGGCCGACGCCTTGAAGAGGCTTGAGCGGAACGGCCTTGTGACGAGAACCGTGCTGCCAACGCAGCCGATTGGCGTGGAATATGCAATTACTCCACTAGGCCATTCACTGCGGGAGCCGTTTGAAGCACTGTGTGCATGGGCAGCCGCCAATGGCGACAAGGTCGAGGCAGCCACGCTGCGCTATGACAACACGGGAAATCGTCGCTGACGATGTCCCTATGACCGCTTCTGGCGCAAAGCTGCCATGCCTATACTCCTCCACACTTATCCGGGGTTACTTGCGATTCCGGTGCAATGGCAGGCGGGGGTCTGTTCGGGCTCCCCACATTCCTGCTAAATCAAACCCATGCCATCCGAAGACCGCAAGAAAAGCCGTGTGACGCTTCTCGATGTGGCGCGGCGAGCCAATGTCTCGCGCGCCACCGCCTCGCTCGTGATCCGCAAGAGCCCGCTGGTCGGCGCCGAGACGCGCGCCCGCGTCGAGGAAGCGATGCGGGAACTCGGTTATGTCTACAACATGGGCGCTGCGCGGCTGCGCGCCGAGCGCAGCCACACGGTCGGCGTCATCGTGCCCAATCTCACCAATCCGTTCTTCGCCGAACTCCTCTCCGGCATCGAGGCGGTGATCGATGCGGCAGGCATGGTGGTGATCCTGGCGAACAGCGGTGATTTGGTCGAACGGCAGGATACGGTCATGCGCCGCATGCGCGAGCACGGCGTCGACGGCGTCATCTTCTGCCCTGCGGCGGGCACCGAGCGGCAATTCCTGCACCAGCTCATCGAATGGCACCTGCCGCTCGTCCAGGCGCTCAGGCATATTTCCGACGAGGTCGATTATGCAGGCGCCGATTACGCGGCCGGCATGCGCCAGGCGGTGGATCATCTCGCCTCGCTTGGCCACAAGAGCATCGCCTTTGCCGTGCACGGACCGATCCATTCCGCCTATCACGAACGCATCGAAGGATTCCGCGAGGCCATGCACGCGCGCGGGCTCGACAGCGGCCTGATCGTCCGCATGCCGAACCAGACGGCGCAGATCCCAAGCGCGGCCCACCTGCTCTTCGAAGGTGTGGAGCGGCCGACCGCGGTGATCTGCTTCAACGACGTCATCGCGCTCGGCCTCAATGCGGGGCTCACGGATCTTGGGCTGAAGGTCGGCGGGAACTTCTCGCTGATCGGCTTCGACGATGTCGCCGAGGCCGACGTCATCCGCCCGCGGCTCACCTCCGTCTCCACCGCACCGGTGACGATCGGCGAAAACGCCGCCCGGCTGCTGCTCGATCGGCTGACCGATCCGCTCGCGCCACCTCGCAGAGTTGTGACGGAAACGCAACTTCATATTCGCCAATCCTGCGGACCCATCGCGGTTCCGGCCGGTTAGGAATGAACTAATTTACGGTTGACGCCCGCTTCGAAAGCTTTTAGATCGATCTAAAAGGAGGGGCGCTGCCGAGGAGCGGCGTCCGTCCGGCATCATTGGGGAGGTCCCAAGTTGTACAATTTCAACTTCGAGCCGGTCTTCGCCGGTTTCGACCAGCTTCTGCTCGGCGCCTGGTTGACGATCCAGCTTTCGGTGGCGGCGATGATTCTCGGGCTGATCGTTTCGATCGCCTGCGCCGCCGGCAAGACCTCCGGCGTAGCACCGCTGCGCTTCCTGATCGACGCCTATATCGAGGTGATCCGCAACACGCCTTTCCTGGTGCAGATTTTCTTCATCTTCTTCGGCCTGCCGTCGCTCGGCCTGCGTCTGACGCCGAACGGCGCTGCCCTTCTGGCGCTGGTCGTCAATTTCGGCGCCTACGGCACCGAGATCATCCGCGCCGGCATCGAGTCGATCCAGAAGGGGCAGGTGGAGGCGGGCACCGCGCTCGGCCTCTCGAAGCTGCAGATCTTCCGTTACATCATCATGAAACCGGCGCTCAGGACCGTCTATCCGGCACTCACCAGCCAGTTCATCTACCTGATGCTGACCTCCAGCGTCGTCTCGGCCATTTCCGCCGACGACCTTGCCGCCGCCGGCAATAACCTGCAGTCGCAGACCTTCGCGAGCTTCGAAGTCTATATCGTCATCACGATCATGTATCTTGTCATGTCGGTCGGGTTCTCGATGATCTTCTCGGCGATCGAGAAGGCCGCCTTCAAATATCCGCTGAGCCGGTAAGGGGAGAGACCAATGCCTCTGATCAGACCCTTCGGCATCAACGAGTTCTGGATCATCGTCTTTGCGGCGCAATGGACGATCGCCCTGTCGGCTATCGCCTTTGCGGGCGGCGGCATCGGCGGGCTCCTGATCGCGCTGCTCCGCGTCTCGGATGCGAAATGGCCGCGCCTCGTCGCCACCGGCTTCATCCGCGTCTTCCAGGGCACGCCGCTCCTGATGCAGCTTTTCCTGGTCTTCTTCGGCATGAACATCATGGGCTTCGCCATCAATCCATGGCTTGCCGCTACCGTCGCCTTCACGCTGCATGCCAGCGCCTTCCTCGGTGAAATCTGGCGCGGCTGCATCGAGGCGGTACCGCCCGGCCAGCGGGAGGCGGCGACCGCGCTCGGCCTGCGTTATTATAACCGCATGCGCTACATCATCCTGCCGCAGGCCTCGAAGATCGCGGTAGCGCCGACGGTCGGTTTCCTGGTGCAGCTCATCAAGGGTACGTCGCTTGCGGCGATCATCGGTTTCACTGAACTTACCCGCCAGGGCCAGATCATCAACAATGCCACTTTCAGCCCCTTCCTCGTGTTCGGCACGGTGGCGGCCGTCTATTTCGTGCTGTGCTGGCCGCTTTCGGTTCTCGCACGGCGCATGGAAATCCGATTCTCCCGGGCGACGACACGCTGACGGGACCCGCGCCGGAGGGAGGTCAACCCGGCACAACAGAAAGGGTAGGAAGATGAACATTTTCAGACGCATGATGATAGCCGCAATCGGCGCCGGCCTGATGATGGGCGCAACGGCTTCGACGGCCTCCGCACAGACGGTCGAAAGCATCAAGGCCGCGGGCACGGTGAAGGTCGGCATGCTGGTCGATTTCCCGCCCTTCGGCATCATGAACACCAACAACGAGCCGGACGGCTACGACGCCGACGTGGCGAAGCTGCTTGGCAAGGAATGGGGCGTGAAGGTGCAGATCGTGCCGGTCACCGGCCCAAACCGCATTCCCTATCTCCAGAGCAACCAGGTCGATCTCCTCGTCGCCTCGCTCGGCATCACCGAAGAGCGCGCCAAGAGCGTCGATTTCTCGCAACCCTATGCCGGCATCTCGATCGGCGTCTTCGGCGCCAAGGGCACCGCGGTCTCCAAGCCGGAAGACCTTTCCGGCAAGACGATCGGCGTCGCCCGCGCCTCCACGCAGGATACCGGCGTCACCAAGGTCGCCCCGAAGGATGCCAGGATCCAGCGTTTCGATGACGATGCCAGTGCCGTGCAGGCTCTTCTGTCCGGCCAGGTCGAGCTGATCGGCATCTCGAACGTCGTCGCCGCCCAGATCGAAAAGGCCGCTCCCGGCCGCTTCGACCAGAAGCTGCAGCTCAGCCAGCAGGTTCAGGGCATCGCGGTCCGCAAGGGTTCGCACGAGCTGTTGACGGCTGTCAACTCCTTCGTCGAAAAGGCCAAGTCGAGCGGCGAACTCAATAAGATCCACGAAAAGTGGCTCGGCGCGCCCCTTCCGAACTTTGTAGCGGATGCCAAGAAGTAAGAACGTAAAAGGGAGTTCCTCGTGATGACTGAGGTAAACGCAAACGCATCGGCCGCAGCCACGCGAGGGACTTCCGACGCCGCTTCCCCCTGGGTCGTCCGTATGGAAGGCGTCAACAAGTGGTACGGCGAATTCCATGCGCTGAAGAATATCGAGCTGTCGGTGAAACGCGGCGAGCGCATCGTCATCTGCGGCCCGTCCGGTTCCGGCAAGTCGACGCTGATCCGTTGCATCAACCAGCTCGAGACGATCAAGAACGGCAGGATCGTCGTGGACGGCCATGATCTGACCGCCGGCGGCAGGAATGTCGATATCGTGCGGCAGGAGACCGGCATGGTCTTCCAGCAGTTCAACCTTTTCCCGCATATGACGGTTCTGGAAAACTGCACGCTGGCGCCGATGAAGGTGCGCGGCGTTTCCAAGGCAGAAGCCGAGAAGACCGCGCGAAAATTCCTGGAGCGGGTGCGCATTCCCGAACAGGCGGAAAAATACCCGGCCCAGCTTTCCGGCGGCCAGCAGCAGCGTGTCGCGATCGCCCGCGCGCTCTGCATGAACCCGAAGATCATGCTGTTCGACGAACCCACCTCGGCGCTCGATCCGGAAATGGTCAAGGAAGTGCTCGACACCATGATCGACCTTGCCAAGGAAGGCATGACCATGCTCTGCGTCACCCATGAAATGGGCTTTGCGCGCCAGGTCGCCGACCGCGTGATCTTCATGGACCGCGGAGAAATCCTAGAAATGGGAACGCCGGACGAGTTTTTCGGCAACCCGAAGAACGAGCGTCTGAAAATATTCCTCGGCCAGATTTCCTGACCGCTTTCAAAAGACGGATTGCTTCCATGAAACCAGATATCCTGCTTGTCGAACAGATGATGCCGTTCATCGAAGAGCGTCTCGATGCAGCCTACACGGTGCATCGCCTGTACGACCCGGCCCAGAAGGCGGCGCTTGAGGCTGCGCTGCCGAACATCCGCGCGGTGGCGACAGGCGGCGGAACCGGCCTTTCCAACGAGTGGATCGAGAAGATGCCGTCGCTCGGCGTCATCGCCATCAACGGCGTCGGCACCGACAAGGTGGACCTGAAGCTCGCCCGCTCCCGCAATATCGACGTCACGACAACACCGGGTGTTTTGACCGACGACGTCGCCGATCTCGGCATCGCGCTGATGCTCGGCGTGCTGCGCCATATCGCCCAAGGTGACGCCTTCGTGCGTGCCGGCAAGTGGGGCAGGGAAGGTTTTCCGCTCGGCAACAGCCCGAAGGGCAAGAAGCTCGGCATCCTCGGCCTCGGCCAGATCGGCAAGGCCTTCGGCCGCCGCGCCGAGGCTTTCGGCATGGATGTTCGCTACTGGAACCGCTCGCCGGTGAAGGACACGAGCTGGAAGGCCTGCGCTTCACCGGTGGCGCTCGCCGAAGACAGCGACGTGCTCTGCGTCATCGTCGCGGCGAATGCCGAGACCCGGAACATCGTCAATGCCGATGTCCTGAAGGCGCTTGGACCGAAGGGCATCCTGATCAACATCGCCCGCGGCAGCGTCGTTGACGAGGACGCGCTGCTGGCAGCCCTGAACGACGGCACGATCGGCGCGGCCGGCATCGACGTCTATCTCAACGAACCGCGCATCCGCGAGGATTTCTTTACCGCGCCGAACACGGTGCTGATGCCGCATCAGGGCAGCGCCACGGTCGAGACCCGCGTCGCCATGGGCGAACTGGTGCTCGCCAATATCGCCGCCCATTTCGCCGGCGAAAAGCCGCCGACCACCGTCAACTAGGCAATTCCGGAAAAGTGTGGGCGGCTTACCGTCAGGAATTGCGCCGGACAAGAATAAAGCGAGATTGAAACCATGATCATCCGTCAAGCCTTCTTCGAAGGCACGATCAAGGCTGGCCGGGAAGAGGCGTTCAAGGCCTATGTGGCTGACAAGCTGATGCCCATGTGGCGCGCGTTTCCAGGCGTCAGGGAAGTCCGCGTGCTCTACAATGTCGAACGCGACGAGGGCGCACCGTCCTATCCGATGGTGCTCTCCACCTTGTACGACAGCCGCGAGGCGCTGGCGGCGGCACTCGAAGCGCCGGTGCGTTATGAAAGCCGCGAGATGACCAAGGGCCTGCTCGAAATGTTCGAGGGCCACATCCATCATCACGTCTTCGATCTGGCCCTGAGCTGAGATCCGGGAAGCCGCGGCAAGTGCGCTCCTTCAGATCCGCTCAGCGCGCTTTGGCGCCTTGTCTTCGCGCATGTCGCCATCGGAAGACGTTGGGCGGCCTTTAACAATGTGCTTCAACGCACGGCTTCCGCATAAAGGCGAGGAGAAAGGCCATAGCTGCGGGTAAAGATGCGGGTCATATGGCTCTGGTCGGCAAAACCGCTGGCAAGTGCCGCTTCCGCAAGGCTCACCCCGCCGGCAATCAGCTTACGGGCGAGCTGGATGCGCCGCTGGATCAGATAGGCATGCGGGGTAAGCCCCGTTGCGCGGTCGAAAGCCCGCAGCAGCTGGAAACGGCTGAGCCCGGCCAATCCGGCGAGTTCGGCGAGATCGACGGGTGCCGCCGGATCGTCGTCGATCCTCTCCCGGGCGGACCTGACACCTGCCGGCGCAGCCTTCGCCGCCGGCGCCGCGCGCATCACCTCGGCCAGCAAGGTCAGCAGCAGTTCGCCGCCGCGCATATCGGCATCGGCTTCGGCCGAGGTCACAGCCGCAAAAAGCCGCCGCATCGTGGCAGCGGAAGGTGCCGTCGTCATCACCGGATCGCAGAATTCGAAATCGCCCGGCAGGCCCTGGCGGATATCGGCAACCGCCTGGGCCACGACCTGCGGGTCGAGATACAGCATCCGCCAGAAACGCGCGTTGCCGCCGATCGGCACGCCGTCATGCACTTCGCCGGGATTGACGGTGATGACATCGCCCGGCCCGGCCTCCACCTGTCCGCGGCCGCTCAGCGATGTCTGCGCGCCGGCCTCGATCACGCCGATGCCGAACTGGTCATGGGTATGGCGGGCGAAATGCCGGTCGGAGCACGCCACCACCGCCTGCACGCCGGCCATGCGGGTGCGCAGTATCGTAAATCCGTGTCGTCCGTTCGTCCGCATCGGCTTCGTCCCAAGATCAAAGCCAGCCTAGCGCCGCCGGAGCGGATTTCCAAACGGCAGTTTACAGATCTGACGACGAGGCGAGACTTGCGTTCGCCCTAAAGGACCGTGCGCACCCGCCAGAGCTCGGGGAAGAGCTCGACCTCCAGCATCTTCTTGAGATAGGCCGTTCCGGACGTGCCGCCGGTGCCGCGCTTGAAGCCGATCACCCGCTCCACGGTCGTCACATGATTGAAGCGCCAGCGGCGGAAATAGTCCTCGAAATCGACCAGTTTTTCGGCGAGTTCATAGAGTTCCCAGTGTTTGCCGGGGGCGCTGTAGACCTCCCGCCAGGCCTCCAGAACCTTGGGATTTTCGCCGCGCTTGTCACGCCAGCCGGTGCGGGCGGCATCCTCGCCGATGTCGAAGCCGCGGCGGGCCAGCAGCATCAGCGCCTCGTCGTAGAGGCTCGGCCGCGCGAGAATGCCTTCCAGCATCTCGGTTACATCCGGCCGGTGCGCATGCGGGCCGAGCATCGCGGGATTGCGGTTGCCGGCCAGGAATTCAATCGCCCGGTACTGATAGGACTGGAAGCCGGAGGACTGGCCGAGCGAGGCCCTGAATTCGGTATATTCGCTGGGCGTCATGGTGCGCAGCACGTCCCAGGCATTGTTGAGCTGCTCGAAGATGCGCGCGACGCGCGACAGCATCTTGAAGGCCGGCTGCGGGTCGTCGTTGCGGATCGCCCCGATCGCCGAGCTGATCTCGTGGATCGCAAGCTTCATCCACAGTTCGGAGGTCTGGTGCTGGATGATGAACAGCAGTTCGTCATGCGCATCCGAGATCGGTTCCTGCGCATCGAGCACCCGTTCGAGATGCAGGTAGTCCGAATAGGACATCTTCTCGCGGAACGACATTTCCGCGCCGTCCTCGGCAGGATCGTAGGGTTTCGAGCTCATGATGTCCGGCCTGTCTTCCGCGGGTTAGAATTCCACTTCCAACTCGACGATTTCGTCCGGTTCCGCAAGCGCCCCTTCCGTCCATTCGATGATCAGCGGCCAGGAGAGGATCATCTCGGCATAGGCCGCAAGCCTTGGCTCCAGCTCGACCGCATAGGTGCGGAAACGGGTGCAGACAGGCGCGTACATGGCGTCCGCCACGGTGGGCCTGGCGCCGAACAGCCAAGGGCCGCCGCTCGCCTCGAGACATTCGTTCCAGATCGCCTTGACGCGCTCGACATCCGGCCGGGCGCCGGAAAAGATCTTGAAGCGCTCGTGCCTTGCCTTCAGGTTCATCGGCAGGGCGGAGCGGAGATTGTGGAAACCCGAATGCATCTCCCCCGAAACCGCGCGGCAGCGGGCGCGATCGGCGATATCGGCCGGCCACAGCCCCGCATCCGGGAAGATCTCGTTCAGGTATTCGGCGATCGCCAGCGTATCCCACACGGTGACCTTGTCGTGAGTCAGCCGTGGCACCAGAACGGAGGGCGACAGCAGCAGCAGCTCTTGGCGCGCGTTCTCGTTCATCTCCACCAGCACCTCGCGGAAATCGAGCCCCGCCATGCGGCAGAGCAGCCAGCCGCGCAGCGACCAGGAGGAGTAGTTCTTCGAGGAGATCGTCAGTGCCGCCTGCGCCATGGGTTATTCCTGTCGGACAACAATACTTTTCCATGACAATCTTCTCGCATCGCGAGACATATTGCACTAGCATTTTTGCACCGCCGCATTTGCGCGGCGAGCGGGGTCATCGAATGCTCTACCAGGCCTACCAATTCCAGGACGACCTCCTCGCGCCGATGCGGGATTTCGCAACGCGCATGCAGATCCTCTCCTCGGCGCTGTTCTTCGGCCCCGCAAGCGAGATGGGACGGCATGCCGCAGCCGCTTTCGAAATGGTCTCCCGCTTCAAGATCACCCATGAGCGGCCGGATTTCGAGATTTCCTCGATCGCGATCGGCAACCGCCAGGTGCCGATCAGCGTCGAGACTGCGCTGGAACTGCCCTTCGGCAAGCTCCTGCATTTCGTGGCGGATGTCGATACGCCCCGGCCTCGCGTGCTGGTGGTCGCACCGCTCTCCGGCCATTTCTCGACGCTCCTGCGCAGCACGGTCCAGACGCTGCTGAAGGATCACGACGTCTACATTACCGACTGGGCCAATGCGCGGGATGTCTCAACCTCCGCCGGTCGCTTCGGCATGGACGATTATGTCGATTACATCATTCGCTTCCTGGAAGAGATCGGCCCGCGCGGGCATGTGCTCGCCGTCTGCCAGCCCTGCGTCCAGACGCTCGCCGCCGTCGCGGTCATGTCGGAGGACAAGAATCCGGCGACGCCGCGCACCATGACGTTGATGGCGGGACCGGTCGATACACGCGAGAGTCCCACCGAGGTCAACGAACTGGCGGTCTCGAAATCGCTGTCGTGGTTCGAAAGCCAGCTGATCAGCGGTGTTCCGATGGGTTTTCCCGGCAACGGACGGCGAGTCTATCCGGGTTTCCTGCAGCTCGTCGCCTTCATGAGCATGAACATGGAGCGGCATGTGGAGGCGCACCGCAAGCTCTACCGCCATCTCTCCAGGGGCGAGACGGCCGAAGCCGGCAAGATCAAGCATTTCTACGACGAATATTTCGCCGTGCTCGACATGACGGAAGAGTTCTACCTGGAAACCATCGACCGCGTCTTTCAGAGGGCGGAACTGGCGGAAGGCACCTACACGCATCACGGCCGCAAGGTCGATCCCGGCCAGATCCGCAACACGGCGCTTTTGACCGTCGAAGGCGGCCGCGACGATATCTGCGGCCTCGGCCAGACGTCTGCGGCGCATGATCTCTGCCGGTCGCTGCGCCCTCATCTCAGGCGTCACCACCTTCAGGCCAATGTCGGCCATTACGGCGTCTTCAGCGGACGCCGCTGGGAAAACGAGATCTATCCCGTGGTGCGCAACACGATTCTCGCGATGGAATGACCGGTTCCGGACTTGCTACTCCTTGCATACGATCCAATATCTGCTGTATGCAATAGTGGGCAGGAGAAACGAGATGAGCCGCAGGGACCCTGTTTTCGGCTGGTGGGATGCGCCGCCCTTTATCGGCGAACTGGTTCAGTCATTGTCGGATCGCGGCCGGGCCTTGTTCGGCCTTTCATCACCGCCGGTGCAGAACCGCGATCTGATCGGCCTTGCCGAAATGATCCTGTCGCGGCGCGGCGAAGTCTCCGGCGCCATCCTCGCGGAAGCCTTTCTGGAAGCCTATCGCCAGGCGACCGCGCCCGAGCGCGATGCCTTCATGCGGGCGCTGCTCGACCGTTTCGGACCGAATCCGGAGGCCCTGCAGGCCGCTGCGGCCGCCTATCAGGCGGAGCCTACCGCTCCCAACATCGCCAGGCTCCACGAGGCTGCCGAACCGCGCCGGCAGGAGCTTTTCCGCCGGATCAATTTCGCCAAGCACGGCACCGCCAACCTGGTGGAGATGCGCGAGCATCTGATGGACATGCTCGGCAGGCATCCCGAACTGCAGCCGGTCGATCTTGATTTCTGCCACCTCTTTTCCTCATGGTTCAACCGGGGTTTCCTGATGCTCAGATCGATCGACTGGACGACGCCCGCCAACATTCTGGAAGCGCTGATCCGTTACGAGGCGGTACACGACATCGACGGCTGGGAAGACCTGCGCCGCCGGCTGGCGCCGGAGGACCGGCGCTGCTTCGGTTTCTTCCATCCGCAGCTCGAGGACGAGCCGCTGATCTTCGTGGAAGTGGCGCTGACCGACCATCTGGCGTCCTCCGTCGATGCGTTGCTGGCGCGAGACCGGCAGCCGCTGGACGTGCAGCAGGCGACGACGGCGGTGTTCTATTCCATTTCCAACTGCCAGCGGGGCCTCACCGGCATTTCGCTCGGCAACTTCCTGATCAAGCAGGTGGTCAACGACCTGAAGCGCGACCTGCCGAAGCTCGAAAATTTCGTGACGCTGTCGCCCATTCCAGGCTTCGGCACCTGGCTGCGCGGCGAAAGCCGTTTCCAGGACAGCGAAGACATCCGGGACGAAAAGAAGCGGCTCGTCGCAAGGCTGGAAGGAGATTGGGCCTCCGCCGGCGAACAGGAACTCGATCAGATCCGCCGTGCCATGCTGCCGCTCGGCGCGCATTACCTCTTGAACGTCCGCCGCCCGAATGGGCGTCCCGCGGATCCCGTCGCCCGTTTCCATCTCGGCAATGGCGCGCAGGTGGAGCGGCTGAACTTCCTCGGCGACCGTTCGCCGAAGGGCATGCATCAGTCCTACGGGCTAATGGTCAATTATCGCTACCGGCTCGGCGAAATCGAAAAGAATCACGAGGCCTATGCCGAAAACGGACATATCGCGGCGATGCCGGCGCTGCGCAAACTGGCCCAACCGGTATCCCAGGAGGTGTTCTGATGGCTGGCAATCTCTATGACGCGCTGCTCGGCAGGCTCGACCGGGAGGACCGGCTGCTCCTGACGGACGAAACGGCGGGCTCGGTCAGCTACCGCGCCTTTGCCGACCAGTGCGCAAGACTTGCCGGAGCGCTGCTCGAAGCAGGCCTGCAGCCCGGCGACCGGGTGGCCGTGCAGGCGGAGAAATCGGTGACGGCGCTGGCGCTCTACCTCGCGACGGTCAGGGCCGGCGGCATCTATCTGCCGCTCAACATCGCCTATACGCCGGCGGAGATCGAATATTTCCTCACCGACGCAGAGCCTTCGATCTTCGTCTGCGATCCTTCGAAATTCGCGGCACTCGAACCGATCGCCAGGGCCGCCGGGGCGAAAACGCTGACACTCGATCCAGCGGGCAAGGGCACCTTGACCGACGCCGCGGCCGCGGCCGAACCGATCGCACAAACCTCTTCGCGCAGCGGCAGCGATATTGCCGCGATCCTCTATACCTCGGGGACGACGGGCCGCTCCAAGGGCGCGATGCTGTCCCACGACAATCTCCTCTCGAATGCTCTTTCGCTGGTGGAAAGCTGGCGGTTCACGGACAAGGACGTGCTGATCCACGCCCTGCCGATCTTCCATACGCACGGGCTTTTCGTCGCGACCAACGTGGTGCTCGCCGCGCGCGCCTCGATGATCTTCCAGCCGAAGTTCGATCCGAACAAGATCATGGAAGCCATGCCGCAGGCGACGACGCTGATGGGCGTGCCGACCTTCTACACCCGCCTCCTGCAGCATCCGGGCTTGAGCAGGGAAAGCACGGCGCATATGCGCCTCTTCGTCTCCGGCTCCGCGCCGCTGCTCGCCGAGACGCATATCGAATGGCAGGAACGCACCGGTCACGCCATCCTCGAACGCTACGGCATGACCGAGACCAACATGAACACCTCGAACCCCTATGACGGCCGCCGCGTCGCCGGCACGGTCGGCTTCCCGCTGCCGGGCGTCGAGGTGCGGGTCGCCGATCCGGAAACCGGCGCGCTGTTCGGCACCGAAGAGATCGGCATGATCGAGGTGCGCGGCCCGAACGTGTTTCAGGGTTATTGGCGCATGCCGGAAAAAACCGCTTCGGAATTCCGCAAGGACGGCTTCTTCATTACCGGCGACCTCGGCAAGATCGATGCCGACGGCTATGTGCATATCGTCGGCCGCGGCAAGGACCTCATCATCACCGGCGGGTACAATGTATACCCGAAGGAGGTGGAGATGGAGATCGACGCCATGCCGGGCGTCAACGAAAGTGCCGTCTTCGGAGTCAGGCATCCGGACTTCGGCGAGGGCATCATCGCCGCCGTGGTGCTGAAACCCGGCGCGGAGTTGACCGAACAAAGCGTCATCAAGGCTCTGGACGGCCGTCTGGCAGGCTACAAACGCCCGAAGAAGGTGGCTTTCATGGCCGAACTGCCGCGCAACACCATGGGCAAGGTGCAGAAGAACCTGCTGCGCGACCAGTTCGCCGGTACGTTCGAACCTGCTGCAGCAAAATAAGCCGGCCTGATTTTTCTGCTTGACCTTCCGTGTATACGCGTAGACTATGATTGCATACGAATGCAGATCATTTCTGGGAGGAGATGCAATGCTGCAGCAGGGCCAGCCCGAAAGCGGACAGCCGCTTCTCACCGTCCATAACCCGATGGGTTATCCCCCGAAGGTCAGCCGCAAGCAACCGGCTGACCGACCGGCCAGCCTGGACGGCAAGGTGGTCTACCTGGTCGATAGCCGCTTCGACGACTCGGTTGAGCTTCTCAAGGAAGTGCAGGCCTGGTTCGAGCGCAATATGCCGTCAGTCAATGTGCGTATACGCCAGATGGCCAACACGTATTCAAAAGACGATCCGCAACTCTGGGAAGAGATCAAGGCGAACGGTCACGCTGCGATCATCGGCGTCGGCCACTGCTCCACTTGCGCACCGGCCGTCACCACCCATGCGATCACGCTGGAAACCAAATACGGCGTGCCGACCGCCGCCATCCATACCGAAAAGTTCGCCAAGGTCGTCCGCTCCGTTGCCAAGATGGGCGGCCTTTCGCAGCAGCCGCTGGTCTTCGTGCCGCAGCCGGTCATGGGCAAGACATCCGAGGAGCTGCGTGCCTATGTGGAGGGCATGGACCCGATCAACGGCAAGCCGGTGATGCGGGAGATCATCGAGGCGCTGACGCTCGGTCTCGGCTCCGGCGAAGACGCGCAGTTCGAGCGCAGCACGCCGCGCCACGTGGAGCCGGACACGGAAGACAATCTGCACGCCGCCTTCCTGCGCAACCACTGGACCGACAAGCTGCCGATCATCCTGCCGACCGACGCGCGCGTCGCCGACATGCTGGCCGGAACGTCCCGCAAGCCGGACGAGGTGGTCGGTCACATGCAGCCGACCACCAATCGCGGGCTGTGGGAATACACGGTCGAGAAGGTTGCCGTGAACGCCGTCATGGCCGGCGCCTCGCCGGAATATTTTCCGATCATCCTGGCGCTTGCGGCAGCGCAGGTTTCCGCCCGCGGTTCAACGTCCTCGTCGGCCGCGGCCATGGCGGTCGTCAACGGCCCGATCCGCGGGGAGATCGGCATGAATTGCGGTGTCGGCGCGCTTGGCCCCTACAGCCACGCCAATGCCACGATCGGCCGCGCTTTCGGGCTTCTGTCGCAGAACCTGCAGGGCGGTTCGGTGCCCGGCGAAACCTTCATGGGTTCGCTTGGCAACAACTACACCTACAACAACCTGACATTCGCTGAAAACGAGGAGCGCAGTCCGTGGGAGCCGCTGCACGTGCAGAAGGGTTTCGACGCAAGGACGAGCACCGTCAGCCTCTTCCACGGCTGCCGTTCCACCACCTTCAGCCTCGGGCTGCGCAAGGAATACTGGCGCGAACACGTGCGCGACATGCTGCTCGGCACCGATGCGATCACCGCGCCGACCCTCGTTCTCGACCCGATCTGCGCCCGCCAGTTCATCGATCGCGGCGGTTTCGTGAAGAAGCAGGATTTGCTGAACTTCATCTACGAAACGGCGCAGATGCCGGCCGGCCGTTATTGGGATCTGCAGCTGGTGCAGAACTACATCTATCCCCGCGCCACCTATGGCGAGGAGCCAATGGCCGGCAAGCTGAAGGCCGGCAAGGATGAACTCGTCCACATCTTCCGTCCGCAGGACATCAATGTCGTGGTCGTCGGCGGCGAATCGAACGGCTACTGGCAGATCTACGGCGCCCATTACCGCACCACCGTTTCCATCGACGACTGGCGCTGAGACATGGGGAACGATTACGACATCGCAGTCATCGGCGCCGGCGTGGCGGGGCTCAACGCCGCCATCACCGCCGCCCGCCACGGAGCCCGCACCATCGTCATCGACAGGCTGGGCGCCGGCGGCCAGGTGATCAACATCGACCGCATCGACAATTTTCCGGGCCCCGCCGAAGGCATGTCGGGCTTCGAGCTCGGGCCCATGCTGCAGATGCAGGCGGACGAAGCGGGCGTCGAATTCGCGCTCGATACGATCGAGGCGGTCTCGAAGACCGATGCCGGTTTCCGCATCGCCGGCAGCGATCTCGACCTGACGGCCGGCGCTGTGATCGTCGCCGCCGGCTCTGCAAAACGCACGCTCGGCATCCCGGGCGAGGAGACGTTCGAGGGGAGGGGCGTTTCCCACTGCGCCTCCTGCGACGGTCCGCTGATGCGCGGCAAGGACGTGTGCATCATCGGCGGCGGAGATTCGGCATTGGACGAGGCTCTGGCGCTGGTGCCGCATGCGGCGCGGATCACGATCATCCATCACGGGCCGAAACTGACGGGAAGTGCCACCCTGCAGGCGAAGGTCCGGGATGCCTCCAACATCGAGGTGAAGCTCGAAACGCTCGCGACTGAGATCCGCGGCACCGACGGCGTCGATGCCCTTCACGTGCGCAATCTCACCACCGGCGCGGCAAGCGACATCCCTTGCCACGGCGTCTTCGTGTATGTCGGCCTCGAACCGAACACCGCCTTCCTCGGCGAGACAGTCGCCTTGGCTCCGGATGGCCGGATCGTCGTCGATCTCGACATGCAGACCTCGGTGCCCGGCATCTTCGCCGCAGGCGATATCCGCGCCCGTTCCGTCGCGCATCTCGCCGCCTCGGCCGGCGACGGGGTGACGGCGGCGATATCGGCGGTGCGCCACCTCGCGGCGGACGGTATCGGAGAGCCGGTCCAACATTACGCATCGGCGGGGTAGGGCAGCGATGAACATGCAGGCGAAGGGAAAACACGGCAAGCCGAGCGTTCGCGACGCAATCGAGCAGGATATCGTCACCGGTTTTTATTCGCCCGGAGATCGGCTCGACGAGGCAAGCCTTGCGGCCCGCCATCAGGTTTCCCGCACGCCGATCCGCGAGGCGCTGATCCAGCTGAACGCCATGGGCCTCGTGCAGATGGTGCCGAACCGCGGCGCTTTCGTGACGCAGCTGACGATCACCGAACTGGTCGAGATGTTCGAGGTGATGGGCGAGCTGGAGGCCATGTGCGCCCGGCTTGCGGCCCGTCGCATCCGGCCGGAACAGCTCGCCAGGCTGGAGGAAGCGCAGGCCGCCTGCGCTTCTGCCCAGCAGGCCGGCAATTCCGACGATTATTATTACGCCAACGCCGAATTCCACCGGCTGATCTACGAGGCGAGCGGCAACGGCTTTCTTGCCGAGAACGCCCATTCGCTGCAGCGGCGGCTCAAACCCTATCGCCGCCTGCAATTGCGCGTGCCGGGCCGCGTCAACAGTTCGCTTTGCGAGCACGAGGAGGTGCTCGCGGCGATCCGTGCCCGCGACGATGCCCGCGCCCGCGACGCAATGCGCGCCCATGTGGTCATCCAGGGCGAATATTTCAGCGATTTCCTGGCGCTGATGCGCCCGGTCGAACGCCAGCTCATACCCGGGGAGTGAAGAGGAGAACGTTTCGGGAGCAGGCGGAGGAAAGTGCATGAACCCTGGGCTCGGGAGGGAGCCTTTGCCGGCCGAAGGCCGGTTCAACGGGAGGAGAGATCATGAAGCATGCCTTCAAATATTTAGCCGGATTCGTTCCGGCGCTGCTGCTCACCGCCGGCATTGCCGGCGCCGCGGAAATGACCGCCGGCGAAAAGCAGCTTTACGAAGCCGCCAGGAAGGAAGGTTCGGTCACCTGGTACGTCTCGCAGACGACCACCGAATTCGCCGACGGCATGTGCGGCCTGTTCAAGAAGAGATACGAGGGCGTCGGCTGCAACGTCGTGCGCGCCTCCGGTCAGGTCATCTTCCAGCGCCTGGTGCAGGAACTGCAGGCCAAGGCCGTGCAGGGCGATCTGATGTCGACCAATGACGACGGCCAGATGGCGCAGTTGAAGGAAATGGGCGCGCTCGCCCAGTTCGCGCCGGAAAACCTGAAGGACATGGTTCCCGAACTGCGCGCGCTGGCCGACAAGGAAAACTACTGGATCACGTCCGGCGTTTCTCCGCTCGTCATCGCCTACAACACCAAGCTGGTGACCGAAGCCGAGGCGCCGAAGAACTGGACCGACCTGACCGACCCGAAATGGAAGGGCCAGGTCGCCATCGGCCATCCGAGCTTCTCCGGCAGCGTCGGGCTCTGGACGATCATGATGAACGACCTCTACGGCTGGGATTTCTTCACCAAGATCGAGAAGAACAAGCCCCAGATCGGCCGTTCGGTCGCCGACGGGCATAACCTCGTCGTCTCCGGCGAACGCAAGGTGGCGCTGGCGCCGCTACCGCTGATCCTTTCGGATGCCGCCGCCAAAAGGGCACCGGTCGCCGTCGTCTACCCGACCGACGGAGCGCTGCTGCCGCCTTCCGCCACCGCGATCATGAAGGATGCGCCGCATCCGAATGCCGCACGCCTCTTCGAAAACTTCCTGCTCGGGCCGGAAATCGCCGAGTATTTTTCCAAGGACTATCGTTATCCGCTGCGTGCCGGCGTGCCGCTCGCACCGGGCATGAAGCCGCTCGACAGCTACAAGACCAAGTCGATCCAGATTTCCGACGGCATCAAGAAGCTGCCGGACGTGCAGTCGAAGTTCCGTGACACGTTCGGTATCTGAGCCGCCCCCTCCGGAGGCCGGTCCGCCGGCCTCCGCTTATGCCCGCAAGCGCGGGTGAACCGACGCCTCTAGAGCAATTCCAGCAAAAGCGGGAACCGATTTTGCATCCGGAATTGGGTAAAAACAAAGACATAGAGCATTGCAGGCGACTCCTTTTCGCCGGAAATGCGCTGGTGATGAAGTGAGCGCCGATCATGACGAGTGTTTCCGATACCCACGCGATGGGCTGGTCGAAGGACGAGCCGGCCAAGGTGCGCGTGCCCTGGCGCCAGCGCCTGCAGCCGGCCAATCTGCTCTGGCTTTTCCTCGCCGGCATTCTGGCGGTGCTGATCATCGCGCCGATGTGGACGCTCGTCGTTTCCAGCTTCACGGATGCCAAGACGGGCGGCTGGACGCTGCAGAACTATGTCGAGGCCTACGGCAAGGAGCGGCATATCACGGCGCTCACCAATACGCTGAAGATGGGTGCCTGCGTCGTCATCCTGAAACTCATGTTCGGCGTGCCGCTCGCCTGGGCCTGCACCCGTACCGACATGCCCGGCCGCAATTTCGTGCGCTACAGCGTGTTCGGCGCCTTCATCATGCCGCCCTATCTCGCCGGCGTTGGCTGGATCCTGCTCGCCGGCCCCAATACCGGCTGGATCAACAAGATCTGGCATGCCGTCTCCGGCTCCACCGAACCGCTGGTCAATATCTTTTCCTTCGGCGGCCTCGTTCTCGTCACCGCGATCGGCGGCTTCTTCCTCGTCTTCGTGCTGGTCAGCTCCGCCTTCGAGATGATCAATTCCGAGATGGAAGACGCCGCCAACATTCTCGGCGCCGGCCCGTTCAAGACAGCGATGAAGGTGACCTTTCCGCTCGTCATGCCGGCGATCATCGGTGCGGCACTGCTCTCCTTCCTCGGCGCGATCGCGCTTTACGGCGTGCCGGCGCTGATCTCGATCCCGGCGCGCTATCCGGTCGTGGTCATCCAGCTCACGGAATTCTTCTCCTTCCCCCTGAGGATCGAGGTCGCCGCCGCCTATTCGATCCCGTTGCTCCTGATCACCGCGGCACTGCTCGGCCTTCAGAAACTCATCCTGCGCCGCAAAGGCTATGTTTCGGTCAGCGGCAAGGGCGGCGAGCGGCGCATCGTCAAGCTCGGCCGCTGGCGCTGGGTCCTGTTCGCCTATTGCATGATCGTCGTGTCGCTCGCCGTCATCATGCCGCTTTTCGTGCTGCTGCTCGCCGCCTTCTCCGAAAGCTGGACGACCGGATTCTCGCTGTCGAACCTGACGCTCTCCAATTTCCATTACGTACTCTTCGAGCACTCCAGCTCGCAGCGGGCGCTGATGGGCAGTATCGGGCTCGGCATCGCGGCGGCGACTGTGGCGATCACGCTCGCGCTGTTCATCGCCTATATCGTCCAGCGCAAGCTCCTGCCGTTCTCCAGCGTGCTCGCCTTCCTGGCGGTCTCGCCCTATGTCGTGCCCGGCATCGTGCTGGCGATCGGCTTCTACGCGGCCTATGCACTGCCGCCGATCGCGCTTTACGGCACCTACATGATCATGGCGCTCGCCTTCATCACACGCTTCCTGCCGATCGCGTTCACCACCAGCTCGGCCGGCGTGCGCAGCATCCATCCGGAAATGGAGGAGGCCGTGCGCATCCTCGGCGGCGGGCGTACTACGGCGCTCCGCCATGTCGTCGGGCCGCTCTTGAAGCGCACGCTCGCCGGCGGCTGGCTGCTGATTTTCGTGCCGGCGGCACAGGAACTTTCGACCGCCATCTTCCTGGTCGGTCCCACCACGCGCGTCGTTTCCGTCGTGCTGCTTGATCTCAGCGAGGAGGGCGAGCTCGAAAAGCTCGCGGCGCTGGGCTCCGTACTTTTGATCATCATCGTAGCGGTGGTCGCTCTCGGGATGAAATATCTCGGCCGCGACTTCATGTTGAGGAGGAGCTGATATGGACGGACTTGTCCTCAAGAACCTGGGCCGCCGTTTCGGTGCGGTCGATGCGGTCAAGGATTTCGACCTGCATATCAAACCCGGCGAATTCGTCTCGCTGCTCGGTCCTTCCGGCTGCGGCAAGACGACGACGCTTAGGATGATCGCCGGCTTCATCGATCCGACCTCCGGCTCGATCGAGCTCGACGGCAAGGTGCTGTCGGCGCCGTCAGGCTCGGTGCCGCCGGAAAAGCGCGGCATGTCGATGATCTTCCAGTCCTATGCGATCTGGCCGAACATGACGGTGGCGCAGAACGTCGCCTTCGGCCTCAACCTGCGCAAGCTGCCCTCCGACGAGGTGAAGAAACGCGTCGGCGCGGTGCTCGAAACGGTGCGCATGAGCCATCTCGCAGACCGCTACCCGGCCGAGCTTTCCGGCGGCCAGCAGCAGCGTGTGGCACTCGCCCGCGCCGTGGTCATCCGCCCCGCCGTACTTTTGCTCGACGAGCCGCTCTCCAATCTAGACGCCAATCTGCGCGAGGAAATGCGCTTCGAAATCAAGCGCATGCATGACGAGTTCAAGATCACCTCGGTCTATGTCACCCACGACCAGGGCGAGGCGATGGTGACCTCCGACCGCATCGCCGTGATGAACAACGGCCGGCTCGAACAGATCGACAGCCCCTACGCGCTCTATAGCCGCCCGAAGACGCGCTTCGTGGCAAGCTTCATCGGCCGCACCAATTTCCTCTCCGGAAACTGCGGCAACCACATGATCGACTTCTCCGGCTTCAGCGTGCCGCTCGGCATGCTCGGCGAAGAAGTGACCGGCGGCGGCCCGATCACCGTCTCGATCCGCCCGCAGGCGATGAAGCTCTCGGCCACCGAAGCCGGCAGGGACAAGGCGATCAACCTCGAAGGCTCCGTCAAGCAATCCTCCTTCCTCGGCGAGACCTGGGATTACGTCTTCCAGTCCCGCGAAGGCGGCCTGCAATTCCGCGTCGCAGCCCCGCCCGCCGACGTCTTCCAGGTCGGCGCCCCCGCCTGGCTGCAGATCGACCCGAAACAGATCGTGCCGATTGCGGATTGAGTTTAAGAGGCGCGCGAAAGCAGCGGCAGGTCGAGGACGATGTGATCATAGGGAACGCGGGGAATGATCCGCCCCTGTTCCCCATCCTCCAGCTCGACCAGCCCGTAACGCGCCATGGTCTTCAACGTGCGGGAAAGATTGGATTTGGCGCGGCCGGACAGTGTTTCGAGTTCAGCGAGCGAACCGGGCTTGCGTTGCGCAATGAGATCCAGCAAGGCCTGATTGCGAGCCGAGAGAACCTTGGCCAAGCTTTCAAGCGAGGTGAACCACACGGTCGGATCCTCTTTGCCCGGCTTCTGTTCTCCGCGGGCAATGGCCATGGTCCGCGCCTTCATCTGGTCGAAAGTGGCAATTCCAATTCGAAGCGTTTTATCCGTCATCAGATCACTCCTCGTTCCCGAAGCACCGCATCCACTTCCTTCCAGAAGTCTTCGAGCAGCGTTCCGGCATCGCTATAGTCATAGGGCCGGATCGTGCGCAGGCGATGCCTATGGTCGTATCTTGCGGTACGTCTTGCCGAGGGCCCGCTTCCCTCGCTGATCGGATGGGCATTGTCGAAGCCGACGATGCGTTCGCCCGTATCGTCATGCAGCGTCAGCGAATAGCTGAGGCCGTGCGGACGTGCCTCGCTGGCTTCCACCCGGATGACGACGAACTTCACCCAATATTTGCCTTCCGGATCGACGAACAGCGTCCGCCCGTGAAGGTCAAGCAAGGTGTCGAGGCTCGTGTCACGATCATGCCCGGTCATCAATATAGGTTATCAGATACTGATAACAAGAGACAAGTCACGCCGGCATCCTTGGAATGCTGGCGAGCAGTTTTCGCGTATAGGCGTGGCGGGGGGCGGCGAGGATATCGCGCGTCTTGCCGCTTTCGACGATCCGGCCGCGTTCCAGGATGATGGTTTCTTCGCAGAGCGAGGCGACGAGGCCGAGATCGTGGGAGACGAGCACGAAGGTGACCGTCTTCGACAGGTCCTTCAGAAGCTCGACGATGCGGATGCGGGTGGAGAGGTCGAGCGCGCTCACCACCTCGTCGGCAAGGATCACCTCCGGCCGCGAGACGATCGCCCGGGCGATCGCGATGCGCTGGCGCTGGCCGCCGGAGAATTCGTGCGGGTAACGTTCCACGGCATCGGCCGGCAGGCCGACGGAGGCGAGGGCACCTGTTACCGCGGCTTTCGTATCGCCGGGGATTTTCAGCGAGCGCAGCGGCTCGGCGATGATATCGAAGACCTTCTGCCGCGGATCGAGCGAGGAATAGGGGTCCTGGAAGACCGCCTGCACGGTGCGGCGGAAGCCGCGCATGAAATCGCGGTTGCCGGGATCGAGCGAGGCGCCGTTGACTGTAATCGTACCCTCCGAAGGCCGGTTAAGGCCGAGCAGCAGGCGCAAGAGGGTCGTCTTGCCGGAACCGGATTCGCCGACGATACCGAGATTGGCGCCTTTCGTGAGCGTCAGGCTGACGTCGTCGAGTGTCCTCTGTTTGCGGCTGTAGCCGAAGGAGACGTTGCGGACATGGATGAGGCTCATGGCGCATTCTCCAGCGCATTGTCAAAGGCGCGCGCCGCGGCGACGAGGCTCCGGGTATAGTCGTGGGACGGCTCGCGGAAGACGGTTGAGACCGGCCCCTGTTCGACGACCCGACCGTGTCTGAGCACGATGACCCGATCGACCGTGCCGGCGACCACGGGCAGATCGTGGCTGATGAAGAGCAGCGCCATGTTGCGCTCGCGGACCAGTTGGCCGAGCAGTCTCAGGATTTCGGCCTGGGTGGTGACGTCGAGCGCCGTGGTGGGCTCATCGGCGATCAGGAGCTTTGGTTTGCAGGCGAGCGCCATGGCGATCGCGGCGCGCTGGCGCTGGCCGCCGGAAATCTCGTGCGGCCAGGATTCGGCGATGCGCTGCGGCTGCGGCAGCGCCACCTGGTCGAGCAGGTCGAGCACCTCGCTCATGACGCTTGTCGCATCGGTCGGGCGGCCGTCGCGCTTTGCCCGGCGGCGCACGGCCTGGCCGACCTGCCGGCCGATCTTCATCAGCGGGTCGAGGGCGGTGAGCGGTTCCTGGAAGACGACGGCGGCCGTTGCGCCGCGCAATGGCACGAGATCGCGGTCGCGCGCTCCGACCACCTGCCTTCCGTTGAGCAGGACAGAGCCGGACACTTTCAGGCCATCTGCCAGGAGGCCGATCGTGGCCAGCGCGGTCAGCGACTTGCCGGAGCCGGATTCGCCGATCAGGCCGAGCCGCTCGCCCGGCGCGACGGCGAAGGAGATATCCGAGACAAGAGCCTTGCCGCCGGCGTGGACGGAGAGGTTTTCGATATGGAGAAGCGGGTTCAACGGCGCCTCCTGCGGGTCGGATCGCCAATGTCGCGCAGGCCGTCGGCCAGCAGGTTGATGCCGATGACGAGCAAGACCAGCGCGATGCCGGGCGCAATGGCGCCGAAAGGCGCGGTATAGACCGTACCCTGCGCCTCCTGCAGCAGCCGTCCCCAGGAAGCGTTGGGCGGCGGGGCGCCGAGACCAAGATAGGAGAGCGAGGCCTCGGCGATCACCGCCAGGCCGAATTGCAGGGCGAGATTGACGAGCAGCGTCGGCCAGATATTCGGCAGGATATGGATTGCCACGACGCCGAGCCAGGACGTGCCGGAAATGCGCGCGGCGGTAATGTAATCCATCCGCAGAACGCGTTTCGCCAGGATGCGGGTGAGCCGTGCGACGATCGCCGAATTGGCGATACCGATCGCAACGATGGCGGTGCCGAGGCTGGCGCCATCGCTCGAAGCCACGATCAGCATGGCGAGCAGCAGCGTCGGGAAGGCGATCAGGATATCGAGGCTGGCGGCCAGTATGTCGTCCAACGTCCTGGAGGCGAAGGCGGCGAGGAGGCCGATGGTGATGCCGATCAGCCCGCCGATGATCACCGCGCCGGTACCAACCACGAGCGCGATGCGCGAGCCGATCATGATCAGCGTAAAGAGGTCGCGGCCGAGCCGGTCGGTTCCGGCGAGGTGGGAAAGCGACGGCATTTCCAGCCGGCCGCCGGACATCCCGGTCGGATCGTAGGGCGTCCAGAAGAGCGTCGAAAGGCCGATAACGAGGTGCAGGCCGACGATGATCGCACCGATCGTGAAGGTCCAGGACCGGCGGGTGCGGCCTTCGGGCGAGGCTGCGACGAGGTTCGTATCGGTCATCGGTCGCTTCCCGCCGCGCGGCCGCGCAAGCGCGGATCGATGATGCGTTGAGCGAGGTCGGCCGCAAAGCCGACCAGCAGCACGAGCAGCGTCGAGATGAACAGCACGCCCTGGACGTTCGGGTAATCGCGCTGCTCGATGCCGAGCAGCAGCATGGAGCCGAGACCCGGGAGCGAAAAGACGCGCTCGACGACGACGGCACCAAGCAGCGTCGAAGCGAGTTCGATGCCGAGGATGGAGATGACCGGCACGGCGCCATTGCGGATGCCATGGCGGATCAAGGCTTCCGAAAAGCTCGCGCCAAGCGCGCGGGCGGTGCGCAGGTAATCGCTGCCCAACACATCCTGCGCAGCGGAGCGCACATAGCGGATCAGCGAGGCGGACATGACGATGGCGATCGTCACCACCGGAAGCACGAGGGCTTCGAAAGCCGCTTCCGGCCGCTGCCAGCCGCGCGACGGGAAGCCGCCGGATGGAAAGAAACGGAGGTTCACGGCGAAGACGGTGACCAGAAGAATGCCGATCCAGAAGACCGGCACGGCGATGCCGAGCTGCGAGACGACCGAGATCATTGAGCCATACCAGCGGTCGGCCTTCACGGCGGCGACGATGCCGAGCGGCAGGGCGATGGTGATCGCCAGCAGGAAGGACATCAGCGTCAGCGGCACGGTGACCGCCAGCCGCTTGCCGATCTCCGGCAGCACCGGCGCATGGCTGACGAAGGAATTGCCGAGGTCGAAACGGGCAAGGCTCGAAACGAAGCGGACAAACTGTTCGGAAAGCGGCAGGTCGGAGCCCACCTGCCGGCGGGCCGCCTCGATCTGCTCCGGATCAGCACCGACCGAAACCAGCGCATTGGCCGGATCGCCCGGCAGCAGGCGCAGCAGCAGGAACAGCACGGCAGCAGCGATCACGATCGAAACGATGAGAATGGCCAGACGGCGCAGGAGATAGGAAAAAATGGCCGGCACCTTTCACGGGAAAACCGCCCGGCAGGGAACCGGGCGGCCAGCTATATAGCGCAGATTATCGATTTGCCGATGGCAGGTTTCGATCAATCGGCCTTCTTGATGCCGGAGACGAAGAACTGCGAATTGAGGCCGTTGACCGGATAACCCGTCACCGATTTCGCCGAAACGACGATCTGCGGATAGAGATAGATCCAGTTGCTGGCGGCATCCTCGGCGATGATCGTGTTGGCTTCCTTGAGCTTCGCCGTTTGCTCGTCGGTCGTGGCGCTCGCTTCCGCCTGCTTGATCAGGTCGATGACCTTCGGGTTGTTGTAACCCCAGTAGAAGTCCGGATTGCCGTAGAAGACGATGTCGCGGTGATTGACATGTTCCTGCAGGGTCGCCTGGAAATCATGCGCCTTGTAGATCTTCGAATACCATTCGTTGGCGGTGATGACGTTGATGTTCACCTTGACGCCGACCTTTGCAAGTTCCGTCTGCAGGAACTGCGCGGCGATCGGATGCGGATCGTAGTTCGGGGTGTCGATGGTGAAGGTGAAGCCGTTCGGGTAACCGGCCTCGGCAAGCAGCGCCTTGGCGCTTGCCGGATCATAGGCATCCGTTTTGGTGAGGTCGACATACCAGGGGTCGGTGGGCGGTACCATGGAACCGATCAGCGTACCGTAATCACCCCAGACGGCCTTCAGGAGCTTGGCGTCGTCGACGGCGCGCGCGAGCGCCTTTCGGACCTTGACGTTGTCGAAGGGTGCCACGCGGTCGTTATAGGCGAGCAGAAGCTTGGTGGTGGATTTGCCTTCGGCGACCGTGAAATCCTTGTTATCCTTGAACTGCTTCAGCGAGTCCGGGCTCTGGACGGAGGTGATGATATCCACCGAACCGGTGAGCAGGGCGTTGTTCAACGCCGTCGCCTCTGTGAAATACTGGAAAACGACATCGCCGTTCGTCGGCTTCTGGCCCCAGTAGCCGTCGAAACGGGTGAGCGCTAGCGAGGAGCCGCGGCGCCAGTCTTCCAGCTCATAGGGGCCGGTTCCGTCTTCGGTCGCGGTCAGGTTGGTCGCCGTGTCATTGACGATCCAGACATAGCTCAGGTTATAGGGCAGCGAGATGGAGCGCGAGGAGAGCTTGATGACGACGGTCGCGTCGTCCGGCGTCTCGATGCCGGCGATCGGCTTCAGGCTGTTCTTCCGGGAGCTCTTCGATTCCGCCGAGGTGACGCGCTCGATCGAGAACTTGACGTCCTTCGACGTCAGCGGATCGCCGGAATGGAATTTGACGCCCGGCTGAAGGGTGAACGTATAGGTGAGGCCGTCGTCGCTCACCTTGTAACTCTTGGCGAGAACCGGCTCGACATTGCCCGCATCCGTCAGGCGGAAAAGCGCCTCGTAGACATTGCTGTTGAAGGCTTCGTTGATGCCCTGGCCGGCGCCGGCGGTGTTGTCGAGGTTCTGCGGCTCATAGAGCGAACCGATGTTGATTGTCGCATCGGCATCGAAATCCTGAGCCTGGGCGGAGCCTGCGATCAGCGCACCCAAGAGAAGCGCCGCCGCCGTCATGGCGCGCGCCTTCAACGTCCCGATCATCCGGCTGCCGGACTTCGAGGCAACGCCCGTACGGGTCGTCAAACCGTTCATTTTGAAACTCCCTGATCGTTCGGCTTTTCGGCCATTGTATACCGGCGCGGAGAATATCTCAGTCTTTTTCCACCGGAAGGGCGTGCGGGGACGATTTTCGCTATGCACGGGAAATGCGCTTCGCTCGAATAGGCGTTGCGAGGAATTTTCTTCCAGTCCTGGCGCTTTGCCGATGAGCCGGCTAAGTCCTTGGGAAATGTGATGATCGGAGCCGACGATGAGCGATATCGACCGGAAACATGCGGAGCGCCTGATGGGCGAGGCCGGCCTCGACGCCCTGGCCCTCTTCCAGCCGGAAGCCTTCCGATATGCGATCGGCGCGCCGGCCGGCGTCGCGACCATGTGGGGCAGGGCGGGGGCGGCCATTGCGCTGGTGCCGGCCGATTCGGAAGCAGGCCTTGCAGCCGTCGCGAGTGACCATGCGGCCGGATTGATCCGTAAGGCCGCAACGGATGTGGATCTTCGCACCCATCGCATCTGGATCGACATGCTCGATCTCACCGGCGCCGGCAGCATCCCGGAAATCGACGCGGCCTATCGCCGGCTGGGCGTCGCCGGCCCGCGGCCGGAGACCTTCGACCGTTCCGCCGCGTTCGACCTGCTCGGCGATCTGCTGAAGGAACGCGGTCTCGACCGGGCGAGGGTCGGCGCCGATCTGGAATTCATGCCGGCCGCCGATTTCGAAGCACTGAAACAGGCGCTGCCGGATGTCGACTGGGCTGACGGATCCCCGATTCTGCGCCGTTTGCGGGCGGTCAAGACGCCGCGCGAGATCGAACGGCTGCGCCGTGCCTCGAAAGCGGCCGAAGCCGGGCTCCTGCGGATGACGGGGGTGGTGAAACCCGGCGTGTCCCTCGGCGAGCTCTCCCTTGCCTGGAAAGCCGGCGCGCAGGCTGCGGCAACCGAAGGCGGCTTCGGCCTGAGCGGGCATTGGGATTTCATTTCGGTCGGTGCCGATCTTTCGGACATGGCCGCCGTGGTCACGCCCGGCGCACTAATCAAGGCGGATGTCGGCACGCTGGTCGAGGGCTATTCTTCCGATGGCGCCCGCACCTTCACCTACGGCCCCGCGTCGCCGCTGGCGCGGGACATCTTCAAGGCGCTGGAAACCGCATTCGCCGCCGGCCTCGAGCAGATCCGCCCCGGCAACACCTTCGGCACCGTGCATGAGGCCATGCTGGCATCCATGTGCGGGCAAGGTTTCGGCGAATATTATCGAGGCCATTTCGGCCATTCGGTCGGCGGCGGCTCCGGCATCGAGGAATGGCCGTTCTTCTCCACCGGCAACCCGGAAATCATCCTGCCGAACATGGTGGTGGCGCTGGAAGCGCCGTTCTACGGGCAGGGGATCGGCGCGCTGATGATCGAGGACCAGTTCCTGGTGACGGAAAACGGCGTGGAATGCATGAACAGCCTGCCCCGAACCCTGCGCGACCTTGCCGCCGAATAGCGCGATATTGGAAAGTGACGTTGAACCTTCGGCATGGCTCCTGTATCGGTGTCCTGTCCCTTGGCGATTGAAGCCGGGATGATGCCATTCAAGCGGACTTTCGATCTTCGATGCTGACGAAAAAGGGAAAATACGGGCTCAAGGCGCTGATCCATCTCGCGCAACTCGAACCCGGCAAGACCGCCTTCGTCAGCGACATCGCCCAGCAGAACAACATTTCCAAGAAATTCCTCGACGCCATCCTGCTCGAATTGCGCAAGGGCGGCATGCTGCGCTCCAAGAAGGGACCGGGCGGCGGATATGCGCTGTCGAAGCCCGCGTCGCAGATCTATGTCGGCCAGGCGGTGCGCATCCTCGACGGACCGCTGGCGCCGATCCGCTGCGCCAGCAAGACGGCTTTCGAGGCCTGCGACGACTGCGACCACCCGGAAGACTGCCAGATTCGCCATTCGATGACCGAGGTGCGCGACGCGATCGCCTCGGTGCTCGATACGATGACGCTGGAACAGATGGTTTCGAAGCGGTCGAGCGGTCTTCTGGACGACAGCGAGCCGACCGCGAAACAGGGTTAAAACTGCCCGTTCGGCTTCGGCACGTTGCCGTTGAGGTGATAGTCGCCGATCGCGTGATGTTTCCAGCGCACGGGGTCGTGCACCGTGTGGGTGCGTGCGTTGCGCCAGTGACGGTCGAGATTGAACTCCTCCTTGGTGGCCGAGGTTCCGGCGAGCTCGAATAGGCCGTTGGTCGCGTCCATCGCCGCTTCCGTCGTCAGGATCTTCGCCGCCGCGACCGAAAGCGAGGCTTCGACCGCCGTCTCGCGCGAGGGGGTGATCTGCGCCACATCCACCTTGCGGCCGGCCCGTTCCAGCACGGCCGTCGCCGCTTCCAGCTTCACCGCGATCGAACCGGCGCGTGCGACGGTCAGCGGATCGCTGCTCGCCTTGTCGATGCCGAGATTGCGCATGCCGCGGGATTTGTGGCGAACGAAATCCAGCATGTCGGCAAAGGCGGCGCGGGCGATGCCGAGATCGACCGCCGCGTGCAGAAGCTGGCCGAGCGAGCCGACCGGCGCGTGCCGCTCGAAGCTGCGGTAATAGGCGATCACCGAGTCCGCCGGCACATAGACGTTCTCGATCAGCACCGTCCCACTCGCCGTCGTGCGCTGGCCAAAGCTGTCCCAGTCGTCGACGATAGTGAGCCCTTCCGTCTCGCGCGGCACGATCGCCATGGCGAGCCTGCCTTCGGGATCGATCGCGAAGATCGCCACCCAGTCGGCGAACAGGGCCCCGGTGGAATAATATTTGCGGCCGTTGATGCGGTAGCCGACGCCGTCCGGCATCAGCCGCGTCTCGATATCGCCGGCCGAGGCGACGCCGGCTTCGGCGAGCGCATTGGCGAAATGTTCGCCGGCCAAGGCGCGTGCAAAGAAGAATTTCTTCTGTTCCTCCGTGCCGCAGAGCCGCAGCGCCTCAAGGATATGATAATGGTTCTGCGGGATCTGGCCGATCGAGGCATCCGCTTCCGAAATGATGGCTATCACCTCCGCCAGGAAGGCGTTGGAAATATCCGCCCCGCCATATTCGGCCGGCACGGTGATGCCGAGCAGGCCCGACCGGGTGACGAGTTCCACCTCGTCATGGGGCAGAAGCCGCTGCCGGTCACGCTGGTTGGAGCCTTCCGCGATCCGCGCCCCCAGCGCCTTCGCCACATCGAGCGCCTCGTCCTCCGTGGCGATGAATGGAGCCACTGCCTTGATCTTTCCTGCCAAATGGAAAACCCTGCTCATGTGCGTCTCCTCGGGTGAAGCCGGTATTGAGACATGCCGCAAAGGCCGGGAGAAGGAATAAAGCTTCAATTGCACGCGTCGGGCGAAGCGAATTTTCTCTTTTTGATGGCGGGAAGGAGAGATTTGCGGGTTGTCACAGCAAGTTGAGCGGCGATGCCGCCTTCGGGAGAGAGAATTTCTCCGCCGTGATTTGATCCGGGAACAGGATTCCTTAGCGCCTGAGGAATGAATACCTACGTTAGGGGTGACAGACCGTTCCTCCCTCCCAGCCCAAGAGCGTCTCCCATGGCGAAATCCCTTCACCTGACTGCCTTCATGCGCCCCGTCAGCCTGCATACCGGCGCGTGGCGTTATCCCGGCGCCTATGCGGATGCCAATTTCAACTTCGGCCACATCAAATCCTTCATCCGGAAGCTCGAGGCCGCGAAGTTCGATGCTTTTTTCATGGCCGACCATCTCGCCGTGCTGAACATGCCGGTCGAGGCCCTGAAGCGCAGCCATACGGTCACGTCTTTCGAGCCGTTCACGCTGCTTTCGGCGCTTGCCGCCGTGACGGAAAAGATCGGGCTCGCCGCCACCGCCTCGACGACCTATGACGAGCCCTATCACATCGCCCGCCGTTTCGCCTCGCTCGACCATATCAGCAATGGCCGCGCCGCCTGGAACATCGTCACCACCTCCAATCCGGATGCCGCCCGCAATTTCGGGCACGAAGAGCATACCGAACACGGCGAACGCTACAAACGGGCGCGGGAATTCTACGACGTCGTCACCGGCCTCTGGGACAGCTTTGCCGACGACGCCTTCATCCGCGACCAGGAAAGCGGCATCTTCTGGGACCCGGCCAAGGTGCATGTGCTCGATCACAAGGGCGAGGAACTCAGCGTACGCGGGCCGCTCAACATCGCCCGGCCGGTGCAGGGCTGGCCGGTGATCGTTCAGGCCGGCCAGTCGGAGCCCGGCCGGCAGCTTGCGGCGGAAACGGCGGAAGTGGTCTTCTGTTCGCCGCGCGATATCGCCGCCGCCAAGGCGCTTTACGCGGATATCAAGGGCCGCATGGCAGCGGCGGGCCGCAATCGCGACCACCTGAAAATCCTGCCGGCCGCCTTCATCGTCATCGGCGATACGGTGGAGGAGGCGAAGGCCAAGCGCGCCAAGCTCGACAGCCTTGTGCATTACGACAGCGCCATCGCCTCGCTCTCGATCGCACTCGGCCATGACGCCTCGGGCTTCGATCCGGACGGACCGCTGCCGGAAATCCCCGATACCAATGCCAGCAAGACGGGCCGCGCCCAGGTGCTGAAACTGGCCGAACAGGAAAAGCTCACGGCACGTCAGCTTGCCCAGCGATACGGCGGTTATTCCGGCCTCGCCTTTGTCGGCACGCCGGAAACCATCGCCGACGAGATGCAGGCCTGGCTTTCTGAAAGTGCTTCCGACGGCTTTACGGTCGTCTTCCCATACCTGCCGCAGGGTCTCGACGACGTCACCCAGCGGCTGATCCCGGAACTGCAGCGCCGCGGGATTTTCCGAAAGGATTACGAGGGAACCACGCTGCGCGAGCACCTCGGCCTGCCGCGGCCGGTGAACCGCTTCGTCGCATGACGAGGGACCGCCGATTCCGCTTGCGAAAATGACAGTTCCGGAAATGCCACATTCCAGACACAATCGTTTCGAAATCGTCAATGAATTAGTATAGCGTTTTGATAGACTACATTGACGGCCGGGCGGTTTCGCTGGACAGTAAGGGTGCATAATGTGGAACCCAACCGGAGGCTGACAATGATAGGTGGTGGCTTTTCCCTGTTTGGATTTGACCTTTACGGCCTGGGCCGGCGGTCGCCGTCGAAAGCAGGCACTGAGCCGGCCGAGCGCCAGGCGCAGGACAAGACCCGAAACGACCGCGACGCGAACTCCGCCGGCGACCGCGAACATTCCGAAAGTTTCTTCTGGGGCATGTATCCCGTTTATTGAGGGAAGGGCACCCGGCACGGGCTGCAACCAATCCCCGAACATGCAAAAGGCCGGCGGAGACGCCGACCTTTTCCGTTTTAGAACGAGCCGAACTCAGGCAGCCGGCTGCTTCGTCTTGCGCAGGTAGGGCAGGACGGTATCGAACGAACCGAAGCGGGCGATCGCATCTTCATTCGAAACGGCAGCGGTGATGATCACGTCGTCGCCCTGCTGCCAGTTGGCGGGCGTCGCCACCTGGTGCTTGGCGGTGAGCTGGATCGAGTCGATCGCGCGCAGGATTTCGTGGAAATTGCGGCCGGTCGTCATCGGGTAGGTGAGGATCAGCTTGATCTTCTTGTCCGGGCCGATGACATAGACGGAGCGCACCGTGGCGTTGTCGGCGGGCGTGCGGCCTTCCGACGTTTCGCCGGCGCCGGCCGGCAGCATGTCGTAGAGTTTGGCGACGTTGAGGTTCTTGTCGCCGATCAGCGGATATTCCACTTCGAAACCGGTCGCCGTTTTGATGTCGTCCTTCCACTTGCCGTGGCTTTCGACCGGATCGACCGAGATGCCGATGATCTTCACGCCGCGCTTCTGGAACTCGCCTTCGAGGCCTGCCATGGTGCCGAGTTCGGTGGTGCAGACCGGCGTAAAGTTCTTCGGATGCGAAAAGAGGACGGCCCAGCCGCTGCCGATCCAGTCATGGAAATGGATCGTCCCCTGCGTGGTTTCGGCCGTAAAATCCGGGGCGATGTCGTTGATGCGAAGGCTCATGTTGTAAAACTCCCTTTTGTCTTGATCATTTTCGGGCAGGGGTCTCTCAGTTGGCGACCGGGATTGCCCGTTGATTGTAGAAGATCTTGCGGATGCGCTCCGGCTCCGCCGGTGGCAGCGTCCTATTGTCGACCGCAAAATCTGCGCCGGCGGCAAGCCCGGGCTGCACGCCGGGGCGGGCGCCGACCTCGTCGAACCAGCGCTTGAAAATCGCCACCTTCTTGCCGTTCGGCATGGGCTGGTAATAGAGATCGATCATCCTCAGCTCCGGGCGGGATTTGCCTGCGATGACAGCATACTATCCTCTTCTCGGAAGAAGGCCGAATGCATTCGTTCCAAAATGCTTTACCGAAAGAGTGCAGCTTTTCAAAAGAGCGCCGCCTTGTGCGAGTTCCTTGCCATGGCAATCACCGGCATGTCGCAGTTCATCCTTGAACCCACCGCACAAGCGAGCCATTCCATCCTCCTGAATTCATGGTCATTATTTTCTTCGTTGCATTTAAAAAGGGAATCTGCCGCGGCTACAAGGCGGCGTCGCGTAAGAATGGTTATGGAACTTTTCTTATGCCCCTGATCCGCCCGGCACTCCACCAAGTTTGATATGCGGCACGCCGTGCTTCCGCGCCGCGTCGAGCGCCTCGTCGTATCCGGCATCGGCGTAGCGGATGATACCGAGCGATGTATCGTTGGTGATGGAATGGGCGATACGCTCGGCTCCGGCCTCGGTGCCGTCGGCCACGATCGTAACCCCGGCGCTGGTCATATAGCCGGCATATCCGCCGCCGCCGGAATGGATGACGACGAGGTCGGCCATCGAGGCGCAGAGCGTCATGGCATTGATCAGCGGCCAGTCGGCGATCGCATCCGAGCCGTCCTTCATCCGCTCCGTCATGATGTTCGGATGCGCCATGGCGCCGGCATCGAGGTGGTCGCGCGAAAAGGCGATCGGGCCTTTCAGCTCGCCCCTGGCCACCAGATCGTTGACCGCCAGCGCAAGCCTGGTGCGCTCGCCATGGCCGAGCCAGGCGATACGGGCGGGCAGGCCTTCGAAGGGCACGTTCTCACGCGCCAGCCTGATCCAGTTGGTGACGATCCGGTTGTCCGGAAAAAGTTCGAGCACGAGGTCGTCGATACGGGCGATGTCGCTTTCCTCGCCCGAGAGCGCCATCCAGCGGAACGGGCCGATCGCGCGCGCGAACAGCGGCCTGAGATAGGCTTCGGTGAAGATCGGGATGTCGAAGGCGTTTTCCACGCCGCCCTGTTTCGCCTGGGTGCGGATGAGATTGCCGTTGTCGAAAACTTCCGCGCCGCTCTTCTGGAAATCCAGCATGGCACGGACGTGATCGGCGATCGAGGCGCGGCTCGCCGCCATCAACTGCCCCTGGCCTTCGTTGCGCAGCCGCCGCACTTCGTCGAGGCTCATGCCCTTCGGCACGTAGCCGTAGACGAGGTCATGCGCCGAGGTCTGGTCGGAGACGACATCCGGCACGATGCTGCGCCTGACGATCTGCGGGTAGATATCCGCCGCATTGCCGACGAGGCCGATGGAGACGGCGCGCTTTTCCTTGACCGCCGCATCGATCATCCGAAGCGCCGTATCGAGGTCGGGCGCCACTTCGTCGAGGAACCCGATCGACTTGCGTTTGGCGACCCGTTCCGGATCGATATCGACGACGAGGATCGCCGCCCCCGCCATGCGCCCGGCGAGCGGCTGCGCGCCCCCCATGCCGCCAAGGCCGGCAGTCAGCACGAAACGGCCGGAAAGCGAGCCGCCAAAGCGTTTTTCGGCGATGCGCATGAAGATCTCATAGGTGCCCTGGATGACGCCCTGGCTGCCGATATACTGCCAGGCGCCGGCAGTCAGCCCGCCCCAGCAGATCAGCCCCTTTTCCTGCAGCTCATAGAAATATTCGGCCTTCGCCCACTGCCCGACGATGTTGCAGTTCGCCATGATGACGAGCGGCGCCTTGTCATGGGTCTTCAGGAGACCCACCGGCTTGCCGGACTGGATGATCAGCGTCTGATCCTCGTCCATCTCCTTCAGCGTCCGGACGATCGCGTCATGCGCCGGCCAGTTGCGCGCCGCCTTGCCGAGCGCGGCATAGACCACGAGATTGTCCGGATCCTCGCCGACCGAGAGCACGTTTTCGAGGAGCCGCAGCAAAGCCTCCTGCCGCCAGCCTTTCGCGCGCAATTCGGGCCCGCCGGGGATGGGGAATTTCGGATGACGCGGATTGGGCTTCGGCATCGTGATCTCCTCAGGCGAGCGCGTAATCGGCGATGCTGATCCCCAGCGCCTTTTCGCAGATCGGATAGACCGACGGGTCCTTGACGCTCGATGCCAGCGGAATCAGCGTCTTCGGCACGTGCAGCAGGAACACACGCATGCCGACTTTCAACTGGCCGACGCTCATCGGTTCGCCTTCGGGAGACAGCGTCGAGATGATGTCCGGGAAGGTGGCGAGACGATTGCCGCCGGGATCCTCCACGGCCATGTATTCGTTCATCACATGCATGGTGATCGCCTTGTCGCCCGAACCCAAGGTCAGCGTTCCGACGTCGAAGGCTTCGTTGGTGTAGACGACCGATTTGGCCGTCACTTCCGCTTCCGTGAGGATCGTACCGCCGGTCGTCTTGACGATCGCGTCGATGATCGCATGGCCACCCCTGGCATCCGCCGCGATGATCGCCTCGCCGAGCGCCAGCGCCAGGCTGATACCGCCGAGCGCCGCATTGTCGCGCACGTAGGAGGCCCGGAGCGGGTTGCGGCAGGATGCGATGAACCCGCCGGACATGTCGGAAGCGGTGCGCAGCACCGGCGAGACCTTGGCGGTGGCGCCACGGATGACCAGTTCGATATAGCGGTTTTCGGCGCGGTTGCCACCGACGGCGGTCTGGATCATCTGCTCGGGCGAATTCGCCATGCCGATCGAGCCCATGTCGCCGGTCGGATGGGCGCGCACGTCGCCGACCGCGTCGAGCACCTTGGTGCCGAGGATGGCCGAGGGCAGCCAGCCGTTCAGCGTCGAGGATTTGCCGTTCTGGCCGATCATCAGTGCCGAAAGCTGTTCGCCGAGCGCGTCTTCCAGAAGCTGCACGGCCTTCACGTAATCGATGCCCTGCATTTCCCAGGCAGTGGTGGACGCCGGCGCGCCGATCGCGGCAGCCGTCGCCACCCAGTCGTCGTCGTCGAGCTCGTCGATGGTGATCAGTTCCGGCTTGCCGATGCTGACCGCCGCATAACCCAGCATTCGGCCGTGATCGGCCCAGCCGCCGCCGCCGGCCGCATAAACGGAGCCGCCGCGCACGGCCGCCTCGACATCCTTTTCCGTCAGAATCCGACCCATGCCCATGCTCCTTTTATTGCTGATCCAGCTTCAAGACCGTTTCGTAGAGAACCGCGGCACCAAGCGCGATATCGTCGTTTTCCGCCCATTCCTCGGGGGCGTGGCTGCGCCCGTCACGGCAGGGAATAAAGACCATGGCGGCCGGCGCTACCTTGGCGAGGAACGCCGCATCATGCCCGGCGCCGGAGACCATGCGGCGGCTCGAAGCGCCGATTGCGGCTGCACTTTCCTCCAACAGCGCGACAACCGCCTGCGCCATGGGCGTGGCGGGGTTGTTGGAAATCCGGCGCGGCGGCGGGATGGTCACGCCGCTTTTCGCCGCCGTCTGAATGCACAGGGCGCCAACCGCTTCGCCGAACGTCTCCATCACCGCCGGATCCTCGGCGCGCGCGTCGATCAGCATGCGCACATGCGACGGCACGACATTGGCGGCATTCGGCTCCATCGAGAACTCACCGACCGTCGCGGCGAAATGCGTCGGCCCGAGCGACAGTTCCGAGGCAATCCGCTCGACACCGAGCACGAGGCGCGAGGCGGAGGTGAGCGCGTCGCGCCGCGAACCCATCGGCGTCGTGCCGGCATGGTCCGCCCTGCCCTCGACCGTGATCTCGAAACGGCTGATGCCGGCGATCGCCGTCACCACGCCGATATCGATATTCCGGTTTTCCAGCACCGGCCCCTGCTCGATATGCAGTTCGAGAAAGGCCCTGATGTCGTCGCGGCCGCCGGCGACGGCCGGATCGCCGCCGACCAGACGGATGCCTTCGGCCAGTGTCATCCCATCCGCCTGCCGCTCCAGCCATTCCACGGGGCGAAGGCCCAGCATGCCGCGGCTGCCGATGCAGGAGACGCCGAAGATCGAGACTTCTTCCGCCAGGAAATCGGTGATTTCCAGATCGTGTTCCAATTCGATGCCGGCTTCATCAAACGCACGGGCGACCTCCAGCGCGGTGACGACGCCGGCGATGCCGTCGAAACGCCCGCCGTTCGGCACCGTGTCGGAATGGGAGCCCAGCATGATCGTGCCCTTCGCCCCGCCGTTCTCATACCCTTTGCCCTTGCGCACTCCAACGAGATTGCCGGCGGCATCGATGCGCGTCTCCAGCCCCGCCTCCTTGAAGCGGCGGATGAGGTAGTCCCGGCCCTTCAGGAACATCGGCGTGAAGGCGCGCCGCGTCCACGGCTTGTCCGGCTCGGTAATGGCGGCAAGCGCATCGATATCCGCCGCGATCCGGTCCGCCTTGACGGGAAGGTTGCGCGTCATGCCGCCAGCCCCTGCAGCGGCAGGCTCGGCAGCGGCCGGACGAAGTGTCCGTTGCCGGGTTCGGACAGCACTTTCGATCCGTCATAGGCGAGCTTGCCGCGCAGATAGGTTCCAGCCACCTTGTAGGGCAGTGCCATGCCGTCATAGGGCGACCAGCCGACGACGTTGTTGCCGGTCCTGGAGGCGTCGAAGACATGCGTTTCCGGCGTCAGCACGGCGATATCCGCGTGCTTGCCGATCTCCAACGCCCCCTTGATGTGGTCGATGCGGAAATGCCGCGCCGGGTTGAGCGCCATCAACTTCGCCGCCCAGGTCAGCGACACGCCGCGTTCCAGCGCGCCCTTGACGAAAAGCGGCACCATGGCTTCGAGACCCGGCAGGCCGGAAGCGTTGGCCAGCATGTCCGGATTGGTCTTGCGGTCGAGCGACCAGCTCACATGGTCGGTGGAAAGCAGCGTCACATTGCCGGCGGCGACATGGCGCCAGAGCTTTTCCACCTCGGCGCGCGGGCGGATCGGCGGATTGCATTTCGACTTGCCGCCGAGCCGCTTGGCATCGGTCTCGCTGTCGATCGTCAGGTAGTGGATCAGGCATTCCACCGTCGCGCGATGGCCCTGCGCCCGATAGGACGCGGCGATCTCGTATCCGCGGCCGAGCGAGCAGTGCACCACATGCGCCGGGCACCCGGTCGCCGCACCGATCTCGTAGATCTCTGTCATGGCGAGCAGTTCGGTGAGCGGCGGGCGCGACATTTCATGCGCCCGGTAGTCCGTGATGCCGGACGTCCTCACCTTTTCCATCGCCCAGCGCACATATTCGTCGTTTTCGTTATGCACGCCGGCCGTCAGTCCTGTCGGCGCGATTGTCGAGAAGCATTCGGCCATCAGCGGCGCGAAAATGCGCGGAAACCGCTTCGGATCGGTGCCGAAGGTGGAGAATTTGAAGGCAGCGACGCCGGCCTCCACCTGTTCGAGGATGCGCTTCGAACCTTCCTCCGGATCGACGGTCCCATAGAGCGCGAAGTCGACGCGCGCCTGGGCACCGGCATGGGCCGCCTTGCCGCGCACCGCCTCCGCCGAGCAGACGAGATTGCCCTCGTCATAGGGCATGTCGACGATCGTGGTGACGCCGCCGGCAGCCGCCGTGCGGGTCGACCAGATGAAGTCCTCCTGGTTCTTCTGGGAGAGCGAATGCACCTGGGCGTCGATCGCGCCGGGCAGGATCAGCGCCTCGCCGAGATCGTGCCGTTCCTTCGCGGCCGGCATCTCCCCCTGCCCTACGTCTGCCACCAGCCCGTCGCGCACCGCGACATAGCCGCCGGGCACGACGCGATCCGGCAGGACGAGCATGCCTTTCAGAACAAGATCGAAATCCGACATGGATCATTCCTCCCTGATTGACGCACTGCCCGATTGCTGCGCTGGCCGGCCGTTCTGGCGCTGATGAAAGCCACGATAGGAGAATTTACAGAGCCGAGGGATATCCCATATCATGAACGAATTACACCGGCCTGCGTGTCCGGCACGTGACCTTGCGGAAAGTTTGGGCAATGGATGTCGCCACCCTTCTGATTGCCCATTACGTCCTGTCGCTCGGCAGCGTGCGGGAAGCCTCGCGGGCGCTGGAGAGACCCGTCGCCAGCGTTTCGGCCGCCCTTTCGCGCCTGCAGTCCCATATAGCAACGCCTTTGACGACGACCACCGGCAATCGCATTCTTCCGACGCTCGAAGGCCGCAGGCTCGGCCGCGATCTTTCCCGCGCCGCAGATCTCATCCTCGAACTCGCCGCCCTTTCGGCAACGCCGGAGGAAACGTCGGTCGAGCGCCACGCGGCCCGCATTTCGGTGTCCCTGCTGGCGTTGTCCCGCTTCATCGTCGTGGCGCGCACCGGCAGCATCCGCAGCGCCGCGATCGAGATCGGCATCGGCCAGCCTCAACTGACCCGGCAGTTGAGGAGCCTCGAACAGGATGCAGGCCTGACGCTGCTCGAACGCACCGCCTCCGGCGCCGTGCCCACTCCGGTCGGCACGCGATTCCTCTCGCTTGCCGAAGACCTGGAAACGATCTGGCTGCGGATATCCGACCGCGCCGGCGACCGTTTTCGCCGCGCCAGCATGATGACCCATCTCGGTTCGGTGACGCCGCTCGGCCGCGAAAGCCGGATCGCCAAGATCCTCGCCTTCCTGGCCGCCGAATGGCCGCTCCGGCAGCCGCGCAATCCGCTCTACATCTCCAGCACCAACGCGGAAGAACTGCTGGCGGGCCTCAACAACCGGCTTTACGACGTCGTTCTTCTCGACACGGTGGAAGTTCCGGCCGGGATCGATCACCGGGTCGTGTCGCGCTCCAGCCTCGCGGTCGTTGGTTCCGCCGGCGTCATCGGCGGGCGGGAAACCGATCTGAGGCGCCTGCTGATGACCACGCCGATCGCGCTTCCGAGCCTCAAGAGCGGCCTGCGCCAGAAATTCGTGACGCTGATCGAGGACATCCTGAAGCCGGCGGAACGCGCCCTCCTCTCCTTCGTCGAGATCGACTCCATTCCCGTCATAGCCAATCTGGTCATCGAGCACGGATATATCGCGCTCCTGCCGCAATGGGCGATCCTCGGACTTGACGACAAGATGGCGGCCATTCCCCTGCCGCAAACCTATGACATGCAGCTCTCGCTCGCCTGGAAACGCGGTTCGAGCAGCGAGAGCACAGCAGGCCTCGTGCAGCGGATTCTCGCCGATGGCGGCCTCATGGACGCCTGATGATTATTTAGGCTGCCGGCGGAAAGGCAGCGTTTTACGGCATCCTCTGTTCGGAATTTGGGATATGTCCGGTGAGAAGGATTGCTCGTAGCTTTCTACCTGCCTTCTGGATTTTCTACGTTGGGGCCTGGAAGGCGAATGGGAATGCTTTCAAGCCGTCAGGGCGCCGAATAGCGTGTGACGCCTTGCACTTGAGCAAAGAGGGGTAGGACATGCTTCGCAGAACACTCGCATTTTTTCTTGCCGCAACGGTGATCGGGGCCGTTCCCGCAATCGCCCAGGACAAGACGCCGCTGAAATCGGCCATTGACGCGACCTTCGCGCCGCATGCCATGCCGAAGGTTTCGGGCGGTCTCGAAGGCTTCAACATCGACGTCGTCGACGAGATCGGGCGCCGCATCGGCCGCAAGATCGATGTCGAAGGCACCCAGTTCGCCGGCCTCATTCCGGCCATGCAGGCCGGCACCTACGACTTCCTGACCGCCGTCGTGACGATCACGCCGGAGCGCGCCCAGCAGATGCTGTTCATGGAAGGTTTCGTCGATGCCGACTACCGTTTCCTGACGCTGAAGGACAAGCCCGACATCACCAAGCTCGAAGATCTGAAGGGCCAGGTCATCGCCGTCCAGAAGGGCTCGATCTACGAGAAGTGGGTCAACGACAATGCCGGGAAATACGGCTGGACCTCGCAGTCCTTCGCCACCAGCACGGATGCGGTCCAGGCCGTCCTTGCCGGCCGCGCCTATACCAATGTCTCGGCCTCCACGGTCGTCGCCTGGGTCGTCAAGAACAACCCGCGCCTCAAGAACTCCCTGCTTTACGAAACCGGGCTCACCTGGTCGATGCCGACCCGCAACGACCGCACCGAGCTTCGCGATACGCTGGAAAACGCGCTGGAATGCATGAAGCAGGACGGCACGCTGACCAAGCTCTACGTCAAGTGGTTCGAGGTCGAGCCGAAGAAGGGGTCTTCGACCACGACGATCTATCCGGGCTACGGCGCTCCGGGCGTCCAGGGTTACGACCCGAAAGAGCATACGCCGAAATGCTGAGCCAAGCTTCGGCAACCGGCGGAACGGCGCAGGGCTTCCTTCTGGAGGCCCTGCAGATCCGCAAGACCTTCGGCCAGACGGAGGTCCTGAAGGGGGTCGATCTGCAGGTGAAGGCCGGCGAACTGGTCTTTCTGATCGGTCCTTCCGGCTCCGGCAAGAGCACGCTCCTGCGCTGCTGCAACCGCCTTGAGGAGCCGACCGCCGGCACGCTGAAGCTCGACGGCACCGATCTTCTTTCCCGCTCCACCGACATCAACCAGATGCGCCGCAAGATCGGCATGGTGTTCCAGAGCTTCAATCTTTATCCGCATCTGACGGTGATGGGGAACGTCACGCTGGCGCTCCGCAAGGTGATGAAGATGCAGAAGGCAGAGGCGGAAGCCCGCGCCCTCGAGAACCTCAAGCTCGTCGGCATGGCCGAGAAGGCCTCGTCCTATCCGTCGCAGCTTTCCGGCGGCCAGCAGCAGCGCGTCGGCATCGCCCGGTCGCTGGCGCTCGAACCGATGCTGATCCTGATGGACGAGCCGACCTCGGCGCTCGACCCGGAACTGGTGGACAGCGTGCTGGAGGTCATCAAGTCGTTGCGCGACCGCGGCATGACCATGGTAATCGCCAGCCACGAGATGAATTTCGCCCGCAATGCCGCCGACCGCGTCGTCTTCCTCGAAAACGGCCTCGTGGTGGAATCCGGCACGGCCGAACAGATCTTTTCCGACGCAAAGCACGAGCGCACCCGGCAGTTCCTGCGGCAATCAAGGCACTAGGAGCGGTTCATGGACGCCTGGGACCGCTTCGTCTTCACCTTCTTCAACGCGGACGTGGCGTCGCGCTACTGGCCGATGATCCTCGAAGGCCTGTGGGTGACGATCCTTGCCGGCCTTGCGGTGGTGGTGACCGGCATCGTCTGCGGCATGCTGCTCGCCTCGCTCCGGACGCTCGGCATCCGGGCGATCAACATCCCGATCATCCTTTTCGTCGATATCTTTCGGGCGCTGCCGCCGCTCGCGATCATCCTGGTGATCTTCTTCGGCCTGCCGAATGTCGGCATCGTGCTGCCGAGCCTCGTGGTTCTCTGGATCTCGCTCGGCGCGGTGCTGGCCGCCTTCTCGGAAGAGGTGTTCTGGGCGGGCATCACCTCGGTTCCGCCCGGCCAGTGGATGGCGGCGCGCTCGACCGGCATGGGTTTCGGCCAGACGCTGTTTTACGTCATCCTGCCGCAGGCGGTCAGGCTCGCCATCCCGCCGCTCACCAACCGGACGATCTCGATCACCAAGAACCTCGCGCTCGGCAGCGCGATCGGCGTCAACGAGATCCTCGGCCAGGCGAATTCGGCGCTCTCCATGTCCTCCAACGCCACGCCGCTCACCATGGGCGCCTTTCTCTACGTGCTGGTCTTCGCGCCGCTGATCGTCGCCTCGCGGCTTCTCGAACGGCGTTATCAGTGGGGAGGCCACTGACATGGAGATGCTCACCCAGGAGTTCTTCAATTTTCAGGTCATGGCCCGCGTCTGGCCGATGATCCTTGCCGGCCTTTACCAGACCGCCCTCCTCTGCGCCGTGCTGATCCCGATCGGCGTCGCCGGCGGCATCGGCACCATGCTGCTCGCCACGTCCGGCCATCGCGCGGTCCGCTGGCCGACCATCGTCGCGATCGATTTCTTCCGCTCCTTTCCACCGCTGGTGCTGATCATCTTCGTTTATGCAGGCATCCCCTTCCTTGGGATACAGGTGCCGGCGCTCGCCGCCATCAGCGTCGCCTTCTTCCTCAATGCTTCGAGCTATTTCGGCGAGATCTTCCGCGCCGGCATGAAAAGCGTGCCTAAGGGGCAGGTGGAAGCGGCCCGCTCCACCGGAATGACGGCGGCCCAGACTTTTCTTTACGTCACCTTTCCGCAGGCGGTGCGCAACGTGCTGCCGGATCTTCTGTCGAACACGATCGAACTGGTGAAGCTGACGACGCTCGCCAGCGTGGTCTCGGTGCCGGAACTGCTCCACTCCGCCGACCTTGCCCGATCGCTCACCTACAACTCCTCGCCGCTGATCCTCGCCGCCGGCATCTATCTCGTCGTGCTATGGCCGCTCGTGCGGATCATCAGCCGTCTGGAGCACCGGCTGCGGTAGATTTCCCAGCACTCTGACGGTGGATATGACGAAAAGGTAGCTCGATCAGGGTCACCTTGAAAATTGTCTTCCATAGATTACAATAAGCCATGTTCACGATCAGGCGGACCCGCGAATTCGCGGACTGGATTAAAAAGCTCCGAGATTTCCGTGCCCAAGCCCGCATCGCTGACCGCATCGACCGGCTGGCCGGCGGCAATCCCGGCGACGTCAAGCCAGTTGGCGAGGGGATCAGCGAATTGCGCATCGATTATGGACCCGGTTACCGGGTCTATTTCCTCCGCGACGGAGCGGTCGTTTACGTACTGCTTTGCGGTGGCGACAAAAGCACCCAGGATCAGGATATCCGCCAAGAAACTGGCGAAACAATTGAAGGACTGAGGCAATGCCACTTGAGACCTATGTATACGACTCCGCCGAATTTCTCGACAGCGAGGAAGCCATCGCGGAATATCTGCTAGCCGCCAGCGAAGGAGGCGACCCCAATCACATCGCCCGCGCGCTTGGCGTAGTGGCTCGGGCGCGCGGCATGTCCGAGCTGTCCCGCACTACAGGCCTCACCCGTCCCGCGCTTTACAAAGCCTTGAGCGGCGAAGGCAATCCCGAATTCGGCACGATCGCCAAAGTTGCCGATGCACTTGGTTACCGGCTGAATCTGGTTGCAAAATCAGCCGATGCTTCTATTGCGGCAGCAGAATAGGAAACGTCACCAAGGCTGGGACGATCCCTCCCTTCAAATATCTGGAATTGCGAGAATCAAAACGAACGCAGCACCTGACCGAGCGCGGCGCCGATCGCGGTCTGGGTCGGGTCGATGACCGGGATGCCGAGTGCCTCTTCGAGCCGCGCCCGATGGGCCGGGAAGCCGGAGCAGCCGAAGATCGCCACTTCGGCGCCTTTTGCCTTCAACTCTTCGCCCGCCGCGACGAGCCCTGCGAACAGCGCATCATCCCCCTCCCCTTCCCGCTTCAGCACCACCTCGCCGGCCAGCCGGTGCTCAACGCCGAGCCAGCGGAGGTTGCGCATGTGCCGGGCGACCGAGGCCTTCGAAAGCGCGATGACGCCGAAACGGTCAGCCATGCCGATGGCCGTCAGAACCGCCGCATCCTGGATGCCGATCACCGGCGCCTTCGTCAGCGTGCGGGCATGATGAAGCCCGGGCTGGGCGTAACAGGCGATGACGATCGCCGCCGCATCCGGCCGGCTCGCGACGACCTCCCCCACCTGCAGTCCGCAGCGGAGGATATCCTCCTCCGTCATGATGAATTCCGGTCCTTCCGCGATCCCGAAACATTCGATCGCCGGTCCGCCGGGCAGGCGGAACCGGTCGAGCCCTGTCGAAATCGCCTCGGTCATGGGGATGGACGAACTCGGATTAATGACGAGAATGGTCGGGGGTCGGCTCATCGGCAGCTTCCCTGAGACGGGGTCGGAAGAGGTCGATGGGAGCATAGCGCGAGCCGGGCTGCACCAGCATATCCCATATGCCGAACGCCCCCCGCTTGCGTCGTTTCGACACGGGCAGGTCCGGAAAGAACAGAACGGGCCACACAAAAAGTCTCAGGGGGATTTCCTGTCGACAAATCGTGTGCAATCTTGATCCCATCACTTTTAACAGGGGAACGCATGGCAGCGAGCGATACGGCGGAAAACGACAACCCTGCTCAGGAACCGGCCCGCGTGCGCGGCTCCGGCACCCAGAGCGTCTATACGATCCTGCGCCGGGAAATCCTGGCCATGACGCTCCCGCCGGGAAGCCCGCTCGACGAGGTGCGCCTGTCGGACCGGTTCGGCATGTCGCGCACGCCGATCCGCGAGGCGCTGCTCAGGCTCTCCGGCGAAGGCCTGGTGACGACGCTGCCGAACCGCAACACGATCGTCGCGACGATCGATTTCGCATCGCTGCCGACCTATTTCGATGCGCTGACGCTGATGTACCGCGTCACCACGCGAGGTGCCGCCATGCACGGCGCGCCGGGCGCCATGGGGGAAATCCGCCGCCGGCAGAAGGAGTTCACGTCCGCCGTCGAGGCCCGCGACGCGTTCGCGATGATCGAGGCCAACCGCGAATTCCATGTGGCGATCGCGGACCTCGCCGGCAATCCGTATTACACGACCTTCTTCGCGCGGCTTCTCGACGAGGGCCGGCGCATTCTGCGCCTTTATTACCGCACCTTCGACGACCGCCTGCCGCGCCAGTATGTGGATGAGCATGAGGAGATGATCGCGGCGATCGAGAGCCGCAATGTCCAGCTTGCCGATCAACTCGCCATCAGGCACGCGGCGCAGATCGTCAGGCAGATCCAGGATTATGTCGCCCGCGATCTCGGCAATCCGATCGATCTCTCGGCGCAATAACCCACGCATACAGTTCTCCAGGACCGACTCCATGACCAATTCCTCGATCGACGCTCTCGTCATCGGCACGGGCATCATCGGCGCCATGGCGGCGCACTACCTGCAGCAGGACGGCCGGGCAGTAACGCTCATCGAACGCGGCGAGGTTTCGCGCGGTGCCTCCAGCGGCAATGCCGGCATTCTCGCCTTTCCGGAAATCATCCCGATCGCCGCGCCGGGCATGATGCGCAAGGCGCCGAAATGGCTGGTCGATCCGCTCGGGCCGCTCAGCCTGCCGCCCGCTTACGCGCTCAACATGGTGCCCTGGCTCTGGCGGCTCTGGCGGGCGAGCGCCCAGGCGAATTTCGAGCGTACGGTCGCAGTCCACGCGAAGATCATGCCGCTCGCCCGCAGCGAATGGCTGAATGTCCTCCAGCACACCGGTCTCGGCCATATGGTGAAGCAGACGGGCACGCTCGATCTTTACGACAGCGAAGCAAGCCTGTTCGCGGCCTCGGCGGACTGGGAAAGAAAGCGCAGGGCGGGCTTCGAATTCGAACGCGTCGATCGCGGCGAGATCGAAACCCTGCAGCCCGGCCTCGCACCGCACATCCGTCACGGCGTTTTTTCCGCGGACGGCCTGCAGGTGGGCGATCCTTACGCGCTCACCAAGGCGCTGGTGGATCACGTCGTTTCCCGCGGCGCGGCTATGCGGAAGGGCGATGTTCTGCGCATCGAGCCCATCACCCCGGGCGCTCGCGTGATCCTGGCGGATGGCACGGCGCTGGAGGCGAAAACCGTGGTTCTTGCAGGCGGCGCGTGGTCGAAATCGGCTGCGGCGAGCCTCGGCGATTTCGTGCCGCTGGAAACCGAACGCGGCTACAACACCACGCTTCCCGCCGGCGCCTTTCCACTGCAAAGGCAGCTCTATTTCAACGACCACGGCTTCGTCGTCACACCGCTCTCCACCGGCATCCGCATCGGCGGCGCCGTGGAACTCGGCGGCCTGAAACTGGCGCCGAACTACAGGCGCTCGGAAGCCATGCTGAAGAAGGCGAAGATGTTCCTGCCGGAACTGAAGACCGAGGGCGGCCGCCAGTGGATGGGTTTCCGCCCTTCGACGCCGGACTGCCTGCCGGTGATCGGACCGTCCGGCGCCAGCCCAAACGTCATTCATGCCTTCGGGCACGGCCATCTCGGCATGACGCAATCGGCGGCGACCGGCCGCCTCGTCGCCGAAATCGCCGCCGGCCGGAAACCGTCCATCGACATAGAACCCCTCCGCATCGGCCGTTTCCGCTGACTGCCCCTTTGCGGCGCACAAGAAACACGCGCGGCAAGCTCCTGTCGACAAACTAAATACAAAACTGTATAGAGCTATTATTCGCAAAGGAACCGGTCATGTCCTGGTCTCATCCCGTCCCGCAGATCACCGATGACGAGCGCCGCGAGCGCCTTTCCCGTCTGCAGGCGAAGCTTGCGGAAAGCAGCCTGGGCGGCCTTTTGCTGGGTTCGACGGAAAGCCTGCGTTATTTCACCGGCCTCGACTGGCACCGGAGCGAGCGCCTCGTCGGCGCGCTGGTGACGCCGAATTCGGTGACCTACATCGCGCCGGGGTTCGAGGAGAGCCGTGTCGAAAGCCTGCCGCATCTGCCGGGGGAGATTGCCGTGTGGCAGGAGGACGAGTCGAGCGCAGCCCTCGTCGCCGCGCTGATGCCTTCAAACGGCGGAGGCAGGCTCGCCCTCGATGATGCCCTGCCCCTCTTCGTCTACCATCAGCTCGCGGGCGTCTTCGGCCAGGACCGGCTGGTCGATGGCGGCCGGCTGGTGCGCGACCTTCGTCTGCGCAAGTCGAAAGCCGAGATCGCGCTGATCGAATACGCCATGGGCCTGACGCTGGAGGCGCATCGCCGCGCGCATGCCATGATCAGGCCGGGCGTGAAAGCTTCCGAAGTGGTGCGTTATATCGACGAGCAGCACCGCGCGCTCGGCGCGGCCGGCGGTTCATCCTTCTGCATCGTCTCCTTCGGCGTCGCGACCTCGCTGCCGCACGGCGCCGATGACGACCAGGCCTACCAGCCGGGCGATGTCGTGCTGGTCGATACCGGCTGCCGGCTGGACGGCTATCATTCCGACCTCACCCGCACCTATGTGATGGAAGAGCCGACGAAGGAATTCGCTGCCGCCTGGGCGATCGAACGCGAGGCCGAACAGGCCGTGTTCGAGGCCGCCCGCCTCGGCGCCACCTGCGGCAGCCTCGACGATGCGGCCCGCAAGGTGCTGGCCGGGCACGGCCTCGGCCCGGACTACCGGCTGCCCGGCCTGCCGCACCGTGCCGGCCACGGGCTCGGTATGGAAATCCACGAGGAGCCCTATATTGTTCGCGGCAATGCCACGGTTCTCGAACCCGGCATGTGTTTCTCGAACGAGCCGATGATCGTTTATCCGGGCCGCTTCGGCATTCGCCTGGAAGACCATATCCACATGACCGAAACCGGGCCGGAATGGTTCACCGAACCGGCGAAAAGCCCGACCGAACCCGTCGCGTGAGACGCGCGAGCATCATCCTTCAACCAGAGGAGTTCTTGACATGACAACAGGCTGGACCGGCGTTTTCCCCGCCGTCACGACACAATTCAACGAAGACTTCTCCGTCGACCTAAAGGCGACGCAGGGCGTGCAGGACGCGCTGGTCAACGACGGCGTCAACGGCCTGATCGTCATGGGCACCTGCGGCGAGAACAACTCGCTCGATCCGGACGAAAAGCGCACGATCCTGAAGGCCGCCGTCGAAGTGGTCGCCGGCCGCGTGCCTGTCGTCACCGGCGTTTCCGAATTCGACACGCGCCGTGCGGTCGCTTATGCCAGGGATGCCGAGAAGCTCGGCGCCGATGGCCTGATGGTCCTGCCGGCCATGGTCTACGTGCCGAAGCCGGAAGAGCTGGTGGCGCATTTCAAGGCGGTCGCGGAAGCCACCTCGCTGCCGATCATGCTCTACAACAATCCGCCGGCCTATCGCGTCAACATCACCAACGAGGTGCTGCGCGAGCTCGAAGGCGTGCCGAACATCAAGGCCGTCAAGGAGAGCGCCCCGGACCCGCGCCGCTTCACCGACCTCTACAACGCCTTCGGCAACCGTTTCGACATCTTCGCCGGCCTCGACGACGTGGCCCTCGAAGGCCTGATGCTCGGCGCCAAGGGCTGGGTCTCCGGACTCACCAGCGCCTTCCCGCAGGAATCGGTGGCGCTCGTCGCGGCTGCTGCGCGCGGCGACTGGGAGGAAGCCCGCGCCATCTACCGCTGGTTCATGCCGCTTCTGCATCTCGATGCCGAACACGATCTCGTCCAGTCGATCAAGCTCGCCGAACAGATCATGGGCCGCGGCTCCGAGCGCGTCCGCATGCCGCGCATGGCACTGACCGGCGCCCGACGCGCCGAGGTGACGGCGATGGTCGAGAAGGCTGCGGCAACGCGCCCGACGCTCACGAAGAAGGCTGCGTAATCCACGTCAGGAACGCAAGCCGACGCAGAACAGTCTTTCTCCCCCCTTGCGGGGGAGAAGAGCGCGTGGCTACCGCCCGCCCGGCTCGCTCGTCTGGTCTAGTGCCTTGCTGACGCTCAGCGCCACCAGGGTGCAGATCGCTCCCGAGATCAGATATCCGCCGATGAAGATGATGCCGAAATTGGTGGCGAGGCCAAGCGCCACGAGCGGCGCGAAGGCCGCGCCCACCAGCCAGGCGAGGTCGGAGGTAAGCGCCGAACCCGTATAACGGTAATACTGGGTGAAGCGCGACGAGACCGAGCCGGAAGCCTGGCCGAAGGTGAGGCCGAGCAGGAAGAAACCGATCAGGATGAACGCGTCCTGCCCCTTGCCGCCGGCATCGAGCAGGAAGGGCGCCGAGAACGAGAAGACGGCGATCAGCGCAGCACCGATCATCAACTGGCTGCGGCGGCCGATCCTGTCGGCGATGAGGCCGGAGAGCACAATGCCGACCACGCCGACGGCCGCGCCGGCCACCTGCACCCAGAGGAATTCCGCAGCCGACTGGCCGCCGGTGAGGATGACCCAGCTCAAGGGGAAAATCGTCACGAGGTGGAACATGGCGAAGCTCGCGAGCGGCGCGAACGCGCCGAGCACCACGTCATGGGCGTGCTTGCTCAGCATTTCGAAGATCGGCCGGGCCTCCAGTTCCTGCGCCTCCATCGCCGCACCGAATTCCTTGCTGGCGACGATGCGCAGCCGCGCGAACAGCGCCACGACATTGATCGCGAAGGCGACGAAGAACGGATAACGCCAGCCCCAGGAGAGAAAATCGGCTTCCGAAAGGTTGGCGACGAAATAACCGAAGAGAATGCTCGCCAGCGCAAAGCCGATCGGCGCGCCGAGCTGCGGGATCATCGCATACCAGCCGCGCCGGTTGGGGGGCGCGTTGAGGTTCAAGAGCGAGGCGAGCCCGTCCCAGGCGCCGCCGAGCGCGAAACCCTGGCCCATTCTGAACAGCGCGAGAAGCGCCACGGCCCAGTAGCCGATCGTGTCGTAACCCGGCAGGAAGGCGATCGAGGCCGTCGAGCCGCCGAGCAGGAAAAGCGCGATCGTCAGCTTCGTGCCGCGCCCGTAATTCCTATCGATCCACATGAACACGAAGGAGCCGACCGGACGGGCGAGGAAGGCAAGCGGAAAGATCGCGAACGACATCAGCGTCGCAGCGACGGGGCTCGAAGCAAACGGGAAGATCAGCTTCGGGAAAACCAGAACCGAACCGAGGCCGTAAACGAAGAAATCGAAAAATTCCGACATGCGACCGATGATCACACCGATGGCGATGCTGCCCGGCGAGATCGGCTTGTCGTCATGAATGCGGCGGGCATCCCTTTCGAGGCCGGACGATGTGGGGCCATGGGCCGCAGGGCGGGGCGCGGAATGGACGGCCGTGGTCATGAATTCCTCCTGGCGATGGTTCGCCTCGTCTCCGAAATGTTGATCAACATGGGGCGGAGATCAAGGACAAGCCCGAAAAAACCTGATGTATTCGACTGTCCGCACAGTCTTCCCATCCACGCCCTCTGGTCGGCTCGGTGCGGAGTCCTAGATTGCCGGGTGGCGGACGTGGACGCCGAGCATGCCGGTTCATGGAGGAAAGCAGTCAGGAAGGCCATGCGGTTTTTTGTTGCACTGCGACAGATTGCTGCACTGCGACGAACGACCTCATTCCTGCCGGAGCCTGAACGCGATTAGTCCCGAATAGACAAAACGCAAATTCGAGCCCGAGATGACCCCTCAGTTGAAATTCGCCGGACGGTTGTTTGCTCTCCTGGCCCTGACGGCGCTTTCCGGATGCAACCTCGTCGTCATGTCGCCTTCCGGCGACATCGCCAGGCAGCAGGCCGACCTGATCGTCGTCGCAACCGTGCTGATGCTGATCATCATCGTGCCGGTCATTTTCCTGACGCTGTTCTTCGCCTGGCGTTATCGCGGCTCGAACATCAGCGCGCCCTACGATCCCGAATGGCATCATTCGACGCGGCTCGAAGTCATCATCTGGTCGGCGCCGCTCGCCATCATCATCGCGCTCGGCGCGGTCACCTGGATCAGCACCCATAAGCTCGATCCCTACCGGCCGCTCGACCGGCTGGACGCCCAACGCGCCGTCACGCCGGAGACGAAGCCGATCACGGTCGAGGTCGTGGCGCTCGACTGGAAATGGCTGTTCTTCTACCCGGAATACGGCATCGCCACCGTCAACGAGATGGCCGCCCCGGTCGACGTGCCGATCAATTTCAAGATCACCGCGTCATCGGTGATGAACTCCTTCTACGTGCCGGCGCTCGCCGGCATGATCTACGCCATGCCCGGCATGGAGACGAAGCTGCACGCCGTCATCAACAAGGCGGGCGAATACGAGGGCCTTTCGGCGAACTACAGCGGCGACGGTTTTTCGCACATGCGCTTCAAGTTCCACGGGCTCGACCAGTCCGGCTTCGACCAGTGGGTCGCCCGGGTGAAGCAGAACGGCACGGCGCTCAACCGCGACGCCTACCTGAAGCTCGAAAAACCGAGCGCCAAGGAGCCGGTGCGCTATTACGCCAGCGTCGAGGACGGGCTCTACAGGGCCGTGCTCAACATGTGCGCCACGCCCGGCAAGATGTGCATGGAAGAGATGATGCATATCGACCTGATGGGCGGCGCCGGCACCGAGAGTCACGAGAACCGTGCCCGGCTGGAGCATGACAACCGCCATGCGGGCGAAGCCGCCCATGGCACGCCGGCTCCCGCCGCCACCTTCCCTGCCACCGGCAATCCGGCCCGCAGCCCCGAACCGGCGGAAGGCGTGAACAATCCTCAGCAACCCCAGTCGCAGAACGAGCCTCAGGGGCAGTCGATGAATCACGACATGCACAACATGCAGGGCGATACGCCCGGAAACGCCCCCGGAGGCTCCCAAGGCAGCGCCGCACCGGCGCAGCTCAACAACGACACCCCGGCAAAGCCCTGAAAGAGATCTGGCAGAAACCCATGTTCGGCAACACCACGCTTACGCAATTCCTCTTCGGGCGGCTGACCTTCGAAGCCATCCCCTATCACGAGCCCATTCTCGTCGTGACCTTCATCGCCGTGGCGCTCGGCGGCCTCGCCCTCCTGGCGCTGATTACCAAATACAGGCTCTGGGGTTATCTCTGGCGCGAATGGTTCACCAGCGTCGACCACAAGAAGATCGGCATCATGTATGTGGTGCTGGCGCTCGTCATGCTGCTGCGCGGTTTTGCCGATGCGATCATGATGCGCCTGCAGCAGGCGATCGCCTTCGGCGGCAATGAAGGTTACCTCAACCCGCATCATTACGACCAGATCTTCACCGCCCATGGCGTGATCATGATCTTCTTCATGGCCATGCCCTTCGTCACCGGGCTCATGAACTTCGTCGTGCCGCTGCAAATCGGCGCGCGCGACGTCTCCTTCCCGTTCCTCAACAACTTCTCCTTCTGGATGACCACGGCCGGCGCGATCATCATCATGATGTCGCTCTTCGTCGGCGAATTCGCCCGCACCGGCTGGCTCGCCTATCCGCCGCTGTCGGGTGCCGACTACAGCCCGGGCGTCGGCGTCGATTATTACATCTGGGGCCTGCAGGTGGCCGGCGTCGGCACGACGCTCTCGGGCATCAATCTGATCGCCACGATCGTCAAGATGCGAGCGCCCGGCATGACCTTCATGAAGATGCCGGTCTTCACCTGGACCTCGCTCTGCACCAACGTGCTGATCGTCGCCACCTTCCCGATCCTCACCGCCACGCTGGCGCTCTTGTCGCTCGATCGCTACGCCGGCACGAACTTCTTCACCAACGACCTCGGCGGCAATCCGATGATGTATGTCAACCTCATCTGGATCTGGGGCCACCCGGAAGTCTACATCCTCGTGCTGCCCGCCTTCGGCATCTTTTCCGAAGTCGTCGCCACCTTCTGCGGCAAGCGGCTGTTCGGTTACGCCTCCATGGTCTACGCAACTTGCGTGATCATGATCCTGTCCTACATCGTCTGGCTGCACCATTTCTTCACGATGGGTTCCGGGGCCTCGGTGAACGCCTTCTTCGGCATCACCACGATGATCATCTCGATCCCGACGGGGGCGAAGATGTTCAACTGGCTCTTCACCATGTATCGCGGCCGCATTCGCTACGAGGTGCCGATGTACTGGACGGTCGGCTTCATGGTGACCTTCGTCATCGGCGGCATGACCGGCGTCATGCTGGCCATCCCGCCGGCCGACTTCGTGCTGCACAACTCGCTGTTCCTGATCGCCCATTTCCACAACGTCATCATCGGCGGCGTCGTGTTCGGCCTGATGGCGGGCATCGTCTACTGGTGGCCGAAGGCCTTCGGCTACAAGCTCGATCCCTTCTGGGGCAAGGTGAGCTTCTGGTTCTGGCTGATCGGTTTCTACGTCGCCTTCATGCCGCTCTACGTGCTTGGCCTGATGGGCGTCACCCGCCGCGTCAGCCAGTTCGAGGATCCGTCGCTGCAGATCTGGTTCGTCATCGCCGCCTTCGGCGCGGTGCTGATCGCCTGCGGCATCGGCTCCTTCATCATCCAGCTCGTCGTCTCGTTCCTGAAGCGCGACCAGCTGCGCGAGACGACCGGCGATCCGTGGGACGGCCGCACGCTCGAATGGTCGACCTCCTCGCCGCCGCCGGACTACAACTTCGCCTTCACGCCCGTGGTGCACGATCATGATAGCTGGTACGACATGAAGAGCCGCGGCTACGAGCGTCCGATGACTGGTTTCAAGCCGATCCACATGCCGAAGAATACCGGCACCGGCGTCATCCTGGCGGGTATCAGCGTCGTCTTCGCCTTCGCGATGATCTGGTACATCTGGTGGCTGGCGCTCGTCTCCTTCATCGCGCTGATCGCCACCGCGATCGGCCATACCTTCAACTACGACCGGGATTTCCACATCCCCGCCGAGACCGTGACCGCAACAGAGGACGCGCGCTCCAGGCTGCTCGCGGAACGGACCTGAGACCATGAGCGAAACGCAAGTGCAAACCGGCCATCCCGAAGCCGAAAAGCCGCAATTCTACCTGACCGAGGATCATCATCCCGAAGGCAGCACTATGCTGGGCTTCTGGCTCTACCTGATGAGCGACTGCCTGATCTTCGCCGTGCTTTTCGCCACCCACGGCGTGCTCGGCCGCAACTATGCCGCCGGTCCCTCGCCGGCCGACCTGTTCGACCTGCCGATCGTCGCCCTCAACACGGCGATGCTGCTTTTCTCCTCCATCACCTATGGCTTCGCGATGTTGCAGATGGAGCGCGGCGACAAGGTCGCGACGCTCTTCTGGCTCGCCGTCACCGGCGTATTCGGGGCGATCTTCCTTGGGCTTGAACTCTACGAGTTCAGCCACCTGATCCACGAGGGCGCCGGTCCGACCCGCTCGGCCTTCCTCTCCTCCTTCTTCACACTGGTCGGCACCCACGGCCTGCACGTCACCTTCGGCATCATCTGGCTGATTACGCTGATGGCGCAGGTGGCGAAACGCGGCCTGATCCCGGAAAACAGGCGCCGCCTGATGTGCCTATCGATGTTCTGGCACTTCCTCGACGTCGTCTGGATCGGCGTCTTCTCCTTCGTCTACCTGATGGGAGTCCTCGGATGAGCTCGCACCCTAACGCTCCTTCCCACGCTCCGGCGCACGAAAGCGCCAGCCACGCCCATCACGGCCACAGCCATGGCCACGAGGCGGCCCACGGCACGTTCAGGAGCTATATGATCGGCTTTGCCCTGTCGGTCATCCTGACCGCCATTCCCTTCTGGCTCGTCATGGGCGGCGTCTTCGACAGCAAGCTCCTGACCGCCTTCTTCGTCATGGGTCTGGGTGTCGTGCAGATCGTCGTCCACATGGTCTATTTCCTGCACATGAACCCGCGTTCGGAAGGCGGCTGGACGATGATGGCACTGATCTTCACGCTCGTCCTCGTCGGCATCACGCTCGCTGGCTCGCTCTGGGTCATGCATCACCTCAACACCAACATGATGCCCATGTCGCCGGAGATGATGAAGAACATGCCGTGATGGGGCGTGTGGTGATGGGGTGCCTGAGAGGGATGCGATAGCACTCGATGTCATCGACTTCGTCCCCCGCCCCCTGGCTCTTCACCGCCGCATTGCTGTTTCTCACCGTGGTCTTCCTCGCCCTCGGCACATGGCAGGTGCAGCGCCTCTTCTGGAAGCTGGAGCTGATCGCAAGGGTCGATGACCGCGTGCATGCCGCGCCGGTCCCCGCCCCGCCCCCACCGGATTGGCCGAACATCGCCACCGAACGCGACGAATATCGCCGCGTCACCGCGACCGGCACGTTCGATCACAATAAAGAAGTCCTGGTCCAGGCCGTGACCGAACGCGGCGCCGGCTTCTGGGTCATGACGCCGCTCAGGCAGCCTGACGGCACAACCATTCTCGTCAACCGCGGTTTCGTCCCCACTGATCGCCGCAACGCCGCATCGCGAACCCAAGGCGAAATCGCCAGCAAGACACAGGTCACCGGCCTGCTTCGCATCACCGAACCCGGCGGCGCCTTCCTGCGCTCCAACGATCCCCAGAACGGCCGCTGGTATTCCCGCGATATCGCCGCCATCGCCGCCGCCGAGGGCCTTGTGAACACCGCCCCCTACTTCATCGACGCAGATGCCACCGAAAACCCCGGCGGTCTCCCCGTCGGTGGCCTGACGGTCGTCCAGTTCCGCAACACGCACCTCGTCTACGCCATCACCTGGTACGCCCTCGCCATCATGAGCGCCGGCGCGGCCTGGGCGGTGTACAGGCGACGGTTCGGGTGATCCGACCGCTCCGGCAAGGCGCAGCCGGATTTCGAATCGAGAAGGCGGCATACTTCGCCCCACGCTCCCGGAGGAGCGCCGGATATCTGTTTATCTTGGGAAAAAGCCAGCACAATCAATGCTGAAAAAGGGAAATGGTGCCCAGAAGAGGACTCGAACCTCCACGCCTCGCGGCACAGGTACCTGAAACCTGCGCGTCTACCAATTCCGCCATCTGGGCGACGGAGAGCCATGTACGGGCCTCGCCCTTCCAAGTCAACAGGGTTTTTGAAGTTTCCATGTCAGTGCGGCAAAAACTTTCGCATCGCATGTCGCGCAAGGCCGGCGACCCGCCGTTGGAGGGCCGAAAAGCCGTGCAGCGGCAAGGACATGCGCCGGCCGTCCGCATCCGGACATGGCACCGGCCGCAAGCGACCTCAGGCCTCGCCGCTTTCCTTCGCGATGCGGTCGACATGGCCGAGGTCGCGTTCGGGATCGATGACATCGCGGATACGCTGCTTCAGCTCCTTCGGGCCTGGGAAGCCGCCGTCGCGCTTGCGCTCCCAGACGAGTTCGTCATTCACGCGGATCTCGAAACTGCCGCCCGTGCCGGGGATCAGCGCCACCTCGCCGAGCGAATCGCCGAACGTCTGCAGGAGTTCCTGGGCCATCCATCCGGCCCGGAGCAGCCAGTTGCACTGGGTGCAGTAGAGGATCGTAATGCGCGGTTTTTCCATGGCTTTCGCCTCCTTGCCGGTTCAATTCGGTCTCACAATAATGTTAACTGAAACACTCATGTTTTTGAACGCAGACGCCTCGACAGGGCCCGATTGAGACGCAATTTCGGGCGGTAGCGAAAACAATCGCCCCATCAACATCGAGGTCCTCCCATGGCTCTTCAATCCACCACCCGTTCCCGACTCATCGTCCCGGCGCTGGCGCCCGTCTACACATCGACCCACGAGGTCGTCGAGACCATCCTGCGCGTGATCGCCGGGGTGCTGCTCGTCACCCACGGTTTCGGCAAGATCGGCAATCCCTTCGGCATGATCGGCATGGTCGAAAGCCTCGGCTTCTATCCCGGCGTTTTCTGGTCCCCCCTGCTCGCCGCCACGGAGTTCTTCGGCGGCATCCTCGTCACCATCGGTCTCTTCACCCGGCCCGCATCGTTCGCGGCGATGATCGTGCTGCTCGTCACGGTCTATTTCCATGGCGTGGTGCAGGACCAGGGCTTGGCCGGCACGGAAAAATCCATCCTCTGGGCGGCCATCTTCCTGTTCTTCGCGCTGCGCGGCGGCAACAGCCACTCGGTCGATGCGCGTCTCGGCCGCACGTTCTAGAAGCGAAGGGAGCTGGCCAGGAACGGAGGGGCCGGGCGGCACGCGCTCAGCTCCTGCCTTCCAGCGCCAGCCGCACCACGGTACCGAGATCGGCCTCGGCGAAGCCCATCGCCGCCGCCTGGGCGAAACTTGCATGCGAAGCTCGGATCGCCGGCGTCTCGACGCCGAGATGACCGGCAAGGTCGAAGACCACGCCCATGTCCTTCAGCACGCCGGAAACCGGAAAACCGACCGCCTCCGTCTCGCCGAGGATGACCGGCAGGCGCGAGCGCATCGCCGGGCTTGCCGCCGGACTGCCGGTCAGGATGTCGATCATCTTCTCGCGGGACAGGCCCGCCGCACCACCGAGCTTGATCGCCTCCTTCATCACCTGCCAGAGCCCCATCAGCATCATGTTGTTGACGAGTTTCGCCGAGGCGCCGTCGCCCAGCCTGCCGACATGGTGGATGCGGTTGGAAAGCGTTTCGGCGACCGGCCCGAACCGCTGGAAATCCCTTTCGGCCCCGCCGATGAAAAGGCCGACCGTGCCGGCCAGCAGCATTTCCGGCCCGCCGGAAATCGGCGCGTCGAGAAGCGCCGCACCCTTCGCCTCCATGGCCTTGCGGTGGGCCCGCAAGGTTTCGGGGCTGACCGTGCTGGTGTCGACGACGAGCTTGCCGGCGAGGTCACAGGCCGCCAGCGCCTCGAGCGTCGTATGGACCGCCGCATCATCGAGGAGCGCCAGGATAACGATATCGGAGGCTGCGGCGAGCGCAGCGAGATCGCCGGCCGCGGCGATGCCGAGGTTATCCGCCTTTTCCGCCGGCAGGCCGCTGCGGGTCCATCCCATCACCGCGAAACCTTCCCTTGCCAGCCGCTCCGCCATGGCGGCGCCCATGCGGCCAAGACCTGCGATTCCTATACGTTCCTTTGACATGCCTCATTCCCTGCTGACACCGTTCGGCCAAGTTTAAAGCAGAACCCGCCGCGCCCGTCTTCCCTATTTTGCGGCGCGTCATGACGGGCCGGAATTTCGTGATAGGCTCGCGGCAGAGCATGGAGGAAACCGGATGGACGAGATTTTCGAGGGCGGCTGTTTCTGCGGCGGGGTCCGCTATCGCATGCACGGGCGGCCGATGTTCATCCATTGCTGCCACTGCACCGACTGCCAGCGGCAGACGGGCGGCGCCTTCGCCATCAATGCGCTGGTCGAGGCCGATCGCGTCGAACTCACGCAAGGGGAACCGGTAGCCGTGGCGATGAAGACGGACAGCGGCTTCCCCCACGACATCTATCGCTGCAGCGAATGCCAGACGGCTCTCTGGAGCGATTACGGCCGCCGCAAGTGGATGCTGTTCATCCGCGTGTCGACGCTGGAGAAGCGGGCGGAGTTCATGCCCGACGTGCATATCTTCACCCGCTCGAAACTGCCCTGGGTGCAGCTGCCGGAAAATGCCAACGCCTTCGAAGTCTATTACAGCACCAAGGAGATGTGGCCGGCGACAAGCCTCGAACGGCGCGAGGCGGCCCGCATCAGGGCCGGCGCATCGCGATGAACGGGAACAAAGGCGTGGCGAGCGAGCGGGAAAAGATGGCGGCGGGCGAATGGTACTGCTGCCTCGATCCGGAACTGGATGTTTTGCGGGACAAGGCACGGGCCGCCTGCCACGCGCACAACACCATGCCCCCCGGCGAGCGCGGGGCCATGGCGCCTGCACTGCGGCTGCTTTTCGCGGAAGCATCGGCAAGCGCCTTCCTCGAAGCGCCGTTCCATTGTTCCTACGGGATGAACACCGCGCTTGACGACGGGGTCTACCTGAATGCCGGCTGCACCATCCTCGACTCCGCTCCGGTGCGGATCGGCGCCCGCTCCATGCTGGGGCCGGGCGTCCATATCTATTGCGCGGACCATGATCGAGATCCGGCGCTGCGCTCGAAGGGCATCGAGATCGCCAGGCCTGTCACCATCGGCGCGGATGTGTGGATCGGCGGCGGCGCGATCATTCTCGGCGGGGTGACGATCGGCGATGGCGCCATCGTCGGTGCGGGTTCGGTGGTCACCCGGGACGTCCCGCCGGGGAGTACCGTCGCGGGCAATCCGGCCCGGCCGATCGGGCCGCGCGGCTGATTTCGGGACAAGGCGTCTAATTTAGAGAAACCTTGCCGACGTAAAGGTTGGATTCAGCATTTCCTGGTAATTTTCCGTTAGCAATTCCTGTCCGGAGTTATCGACGGCGCGGGGGCTGCCGTTTTGGTTGTTTTGCGTACGGGTTCCAAATGCGTCTATCGGCTGCGCCAGCTCTGTTTTTCACCTGCCTTGCCTTGGCGGGCTGTGCCTCCTCGGATCCGGAGGCGGTCACCGCCGGCGTATCCCGCAAGGAGACTACGGGCTCCGTCGCCCAGTCGGCCGCGCCGGTGCCCTCCGTCAGCGTCGGCAAGACCGCGCGCCTCAACGCAAATCCGGCGCCGATGGCGCAGAACATGCCGGCGGCATCCGCCGCGGGCATGACCCCGGCTGCCGCCATTCCGGAACAGGAGGCGCATGTGGAGCAGCTCGCCTGGGCGGGGCAGATGCGTCCGCCGCAGGCCTTCGCACAGGAAACCACGCTCGGCATGCCGCTTCCGGGGGAAAGGCCGGTCGCCATGCTGATGCCCGACAGGCCGCCGGCCGCCGCGCCCATGCTGGAGCCGCCGCCGAGCCGCGGCAGCCGCATGCAGATCTACAGCCGGCAGTTCCGCGACGCCAAGCCGATCAATTTCGGCCGCGTGACGCCGAAGAGCTATCCGGTCCACGGCGTCGACGTGTCGCGCTGGCAGGGCGAGATCGACTGGCCGAGGCTCCGCACCCAGGGCGCCAACTTCGCCTATATCAAGGCGACCGACGGCGGCGACCATCTCGACCCGATGTTCAAGACCAACTGGAACCGTGCCAAGGCCGCCGGCCTGAAACGCGGCGCCTACCATTTCTTCTACTGGTGCCGCACCGCAGGCGAACAGGCCGACTGGTTCATCCGCAACGTACCGCGCGATCCCGATGCTCTGCCGCCGGTCATCGACGTGGAATGGAACGGGGAATCCCGCTGCAGCCAGAAAATCTCCCGCGCGCGGGTGCTGGAAAAGATGCAGGTCTTCATGGACAAGCTGGAGCGCCATTACGGCCAGCGTCCGATCATCTATACCGCGCCGGATTTCTACGAAGACAACCTTTCCGGTGAATTCCTCGACCATCCCTTCTGGCTGCGCGCCGTCGCCCAGCATCCCTCCAGGGTCTATCCGGGCCGCAAATGGCTGTTCTGGCAGTATTCCGGATCGGGCCTCTCCCATGGCGTGGAAGGCAAGATCGACCTCAACGTCTTCCACGGCAGCGTCGAACAGTGGCACAACTGGACCGGGCCGAAAGGGATGATGGCGCGGAATTGAGTGCGAGGCGCCAGATCTCGTAAGTCCTCCCCATTCCATCCCCCTCTGCCCGGCAGGGCAGAGGGGGATGACCTCGGGCGCCGAACGGCATACGTCTCCCCCGACTCATCAAGTTGACAGCTGTCAACCTTTTGTTAACTCTGCCTCCGCAGTGCCCGTGCGAGGCTTTCGAACATCCGCGGATCCTGCGATTGCGCCACGTTGAAGCGCAGGAAACCTCCCGCATTCTGCGACTGGCTGAAGACATTGCCCGGCGCAAGGATGACCCCGTCATGAAGGCAGGCATGCGCCAAGTCCGCCGCCTCGATCTCGTCGGGCAGCCGGCACCAGAGAAACATCCCCGCCCGGGGACGAAGCCAAGGCTTAATACCGATCGCGGCAAGCCGTTCCTCGGTCGCCTGCATGGCTTTGGCGAGCCTCAGGCGCAGCTCGTCCAGGTGCCTGCGATAGCTACCATCGGTCAAAAGCGTGAGGACGAGTTCCGACGACAGGCGCGAAGCGGCGAAATTGGTGGCGATCTTGAGATCCACCAACGCCTCGATCCATTCCGGCTTCGCGGCGATGAAACCGCAGCGCACCGAGGCGGAAAGCGTCTTGGAAAAACTGCCGATATGCACGACGCGGTCTAGCCCGTCGAAGGCGGCGAGCCGCGGCGACGGTTCGTGCTCCAGATCGGCGAAGATGTCGTCCTCGACGATCGTCAGGTCCGCCCGTTCGGCGAGCTTCAGCAACCGATGCGCCACGACCGGCGAAAGCGTCGCGCCGGTCGGGTTGTGGATGCCGGAATTGGTGATGTAGAGCCGCGGCTCATGTTCCTCCAACGCCTGGCCGAAAGCCTCGATATCCGGCCCCGCCGGCGTCATCGGCACGCCGATGACCTTGGCGCGGTGGGCCCGCAGCAGCGCATGGAAATTAAAATAGCAGGGATCGTCCACCAGGACGACATCGCCCGGCTCGATCAGGAAACGGCAAAGAAGATCGATCGCCTGGGTGCCGGATTCGGTCAGCACGATCTGGTCGGGCGATGCCGCTATCCCGTGCTCGCCCATCCGCCGCGACAGGAGCTGCCGCAGCGGCAGCGAACCGAGCGGCGCGCCGTAATCCGACAGCACGCGGTCCTCGGCGCGAGACAGATTTCGCAGGGCCCGGCGGATCGCCGCCTCCGGCATCCAGGCGGACGGCAGCCAGCCGCAGCCGGGTTTCAGCAGGTCGCCTTCTTCCAGAGACTGCCGCGACACCCAGAACGGATCGATCGCCCGGTCGAGTTTCGGACCGATTTCGGAGAGCGAGAGCGGTGCAAGCGGGCTCGACACGTAAAAACCGGAACCGGGACGCGAGCGGATCAGCCCTTCGGCCGCCAGCCGCTCATAGGCTTCCACCACGGTGGAGGCGGAGACATGCATGGTCCTGGCAAAAGCCCGGACCGACGGAAGCCGGGCGCCCGGCACCAGTCCGCGCCCGGCGATGCGGCTTCGGATTTCCGCCATGACCGCCGCGATGCGCCGGCCGCCGCCCTTCCGATCCACCCTTGCATCCACCGTACTGCTCCATAAACCATTACAGTTTCTAAAAATCGTACCGCATTGTCTCTGGCGCCACCATGGGTTCTGCCCGATAGCGGAGAAAAATGCCCAAGGAATGTCCCTGCGAGACGTCCAAGGCAAGGCGCGACAATACGGAGTCCTTCGATGAACACGACGACAAGCGGCTGGATCAATGGCTTCCTCGGCGTATTGATCTTCAGCGGGTCGCTTCCCGCCACCCGCATCGCCGTCGCGGAGTTCGATCCGCTGTTCCTGACGGTGGCGCGTGCGACGATCGCCGGCCTGCTTGCCGTCTGCCTGCTCCTGGTCTTCCGCGAGAAGCGGCCGGCCCGCTCCGATCTCCTTGCGCTTGCCGTCGTTTCGATGGGCGTGGTCATCGGTTTTCCGCTGCTTACCGCGCTCGCTCTCAAACACATCACCTCGGCCCATTCCATCGTGTTCGTCGGCCTGCTGCCGCTTTCCACGGCGATCTTCGGCGTCCTGAGAGGCGGCGAGCGGCCGCAGCCGGTCTTCTGGCTGTTCTCCTGCCTCGGCAGCCTGATCGTCGCCGGTTTCGCGCTCCTGCAGGAAGAGGCGGCCTCGTCTATCGGCGATGTGCTGATGCTGGGAGCGATCATCGCCTGCGGCCTCGGTTATGCCGAAGGCGCCCGGCTTTCGCGAAAACTCGGCGGCTGGCAGGTCATTTCCTGGGCGTTGGCGCTTTCCCTGCCGGTGATGCTCGTCCTGTCGGCCGCGGCCATGCCGGCTGCGCTCCCGCACCTCGGCAGCACGTCCTGGCTCGGCCTCGCCTATGTCTCGCTGTTCAGCATGCTGATCGGCTTCATCTTCTGGTACCGCGGGCTGGCGCTCGGAGGCATTGCCGGAGTGGGACAGCTGCAACTGCTGCAGCCCTTTTTCGGCCTCGTGCTGGCATCCTTTCTTCTCAACGAAAAAGTGAGCTTCAGCATGTTCGGCGCAACGCTGGCGGTGGTTGCCTGCGTGGCAGGCGCCAAGAAATTTGCGCGTTGAAAAGGCACAGTTCGTTTCCGCCGATCACGAAATCGGGAACCAAATGCGCCGGAAGGCATTGTCCGGCAGCAGAAGGAGGAAGCAATCATGACTTTTGATCCCAATGACAGAAAGTTCGAAGACCGGAATCCGGATTCTCGCAATCCGGACCTCCGGACATCCGAAGTCCGCAGCGGCAGCTCTTCATGGGTGCCGTGGGTGGCTGTGATCGCTGTGATCCTGGTCGGCGCCTTCGTGTGGTCGCAGATGGGTGGCTCGTCCACCGATCCGCAGACGACGTCTTCGACCAATCCGCCTGTAACCGACAATACGTCGCCTTCTCCGGCGCCGGCTCCGATGACCCCGGCTCCGCCGGCGGGCAACCCCGCTCCGGCGACCCCGCCGGCCGGCGGTGCAGGCGGCACGGGCTCGCAGCCGTAAGGCCCGAGCCTTCAAACGCCAGCCAACAGAACCGCCCGCCTCCCGAAGGCGGGCGGGCTTCCATTTGTCGTGCCGGGTTACGGCGCCGGAACGGGCTCGGCTGCCGGCTGCTGGGGCCAGCGCGCCAGCGCCTGACGGCCGAGATCGGTCAGCGCATAGACGCCCTTTTCGACCCGCTCGAACCAGCCGTAATAATTGGCAAGCAGGATGGGACCGGCATTCGGTGCCGCCTGCCTGAGGTCCCGCGGCCTGAGCGGCCCGTCCGCCAAGGCGGCGGCACAGGCCAGCGCCTGCTGCCGGTAGGCGGTCATCACCGGCACCTTGGTGCTGCCGCCGATGGCCGGATCGCCGCGGCGCCTGCGATGCTCCCGGATCAGTCTCGTCCGCCGCTTGGGGTTGGTGCGCGGCATGGGCGAGACGGAACTGACCAGCACGCTCACCTCATCCGTATCCGATACTCCCAGCATGCCGATGCCGAGCCTCCGGCAGAGATCGCGGTAGCGCCTGTCCGCCTCCCGCCCCCTGCCGCTGGCGGAAACCCGCGCCGCGATCCACACCTCGTCCGAAGCATTCGCCCGGTCGACGGCCTGCAGGATGAGTTCGAGGTTGAAGGCGAGCTTCAGTTCGCAGATCACGACGACCGGCGGGTCCGCTTCGCTCAATCCCACGAGATCGCAGCCTCCCACCTCCCCCTTCACCTCGTAGCCGAAGCCTTCGAGAAAGGTTTTGACGGGTTGGTAGAGCGAGGTTTCCATGACGTCCGGCAGGTCGGGGAATCAGTGCGCGGCAGGTTAGCACAGATGCTGTCCGACTCTCACCCTCTCCTGCTCCTCAGCAGCGTGCGGGCGGACGTATGCGGTTCCGCCAGGCGGTCGGCTTCCAGCGAGGCGAATATCCAGTCGATGAAGACGCGGACGATCGGGGTGGAGCGCATCGCCGGACGGCAGGCGACGTAGAAGGAGTCGTTGGCGGTGACGCTCAAGTCGAAGGGGACGACGAGTTCGCCTCTGGCGATCAGATTGCTGGCGGTGATCGTGTCGCCGAGGGCGATGCCCTGGCCGTGCAGCGCCGCTTCGGTCGAAAACCGCGCATCGCCCATGAAATGCTGTTGCCGGCGCGGCAGGTCGATGGCGTTGGCGGCGGCGAGCCAGATATTCCATTCGCGACCATCCGCATCGCCGTGCAGGAGCACGTGGTCCTCCAAGTCGCGCATCGAGCGCAGCGGCCGGCTGTTCAGAAGCGTGGGGCTCGCGACGGGGAAAAGTTCGAGATTGCTCCAGAGCCGCGTCCACGCATCCGGCCAGTTGCCGTCGCCGTAAAGAATGCAGACATCCACGTCCGGCGAATGGAGATGCGCCGGATCGTTGGAGGCCGCGAGCTTCAGCCTGACGCCCGGGAACTGGTCGGTGAAGGAATTGAGCCGCGGCACGATCCAGAAGGAAAACAGCGCCGGCACGCAGGTGATCGACAGTTCGCCCGATGTCGCCGGGCGCTTCATCTGGGCGGTGGCGGCAGCGATCTCGCCAAAAGCCTGGCTGACGGCCGGCAGCAGGAGCGCGCCTTCCGACGTGAGTTTCAGCCGCTTCGCGCCCCGTTCGAACAGCGCGACGTTGAGGGACTGTTCGAGCGCCTTGATCTGATGGCTGATCGCGCCATGTGTGACGTTGAGTTCGCGGGCCGCGGCCGAAACGGAGCCGCGCCGGGCCGTGGCCTCGAAGGCGCGAAGCGGATTGAGCGGCGGCAGGCGGCTCGTCATTCTGATCCTTATTGTTAGTTTTTCTCACAGCAACCGCTAGAACAATCTCAATTGCTTTTCCACCCCGTCTCGGCGGATAATGATCAAAACAAGGGCGGTCGACCCGGCGGAACAAAAATTAGGCTGCGCTCAAGCGGCCGGGAAAACAGGCGAGGCAATCATGGCGTTCGACGGCAGGAAGCTCGAGGAACTGAGGGCGAAATATCTGAACAGCCCCGGCGGCGAGATTTTCGACGAGAAGTTCAAGAAGGTTGGCGAGAAGATCTTCAACAAGGCCGGCACGCGCGTCGCGCCCTATGCCGGACTGCCGACGTTTCTCGATGCGCCCTATCTCGCCGTCGATGCGGAAAACCCCGATTTCGGCGACCTGCAGGTGGCGATGATCGGCATGCCGATGGATCTCGGCGTCACCAACCGCCCCGGTTCCCGTTTCGGACCGCGGGCGCTGCGGGCGATCGAGCGCGTCGGGCCCTACAACCATGTTCTTGAATGCGCGCCGACCCACGAGCTGCGCGTGGCCGATATCGGCGACGTGCCGTTCCGCAGCCGCTACCGGTTGGAAATGAGCCATGACGACATCGAAAAACGCGTCAACCAGATCGTCGATGCAGGCGTGCTGCCGCTGTCGATCGGCGGCGACCATTCGATCACGCACCCGATCCTGAAGGCGGTGGGCAAAAAGGCGCCGGTCGGGATGATCCATATCGACGCGCATTGCGATACGAGCGGCTTTTTCGACGAGACGAAGTTCCATCACGGCGGCCCGTTCCGCAATGCGGTGCTGGACGGCGTGCTCGATCCGACCCGGACGATCCAGATCGGCATCCGGGGTGCTGCCGAATATCTCTGGGAATTCTCCTACGAGTCCGGCATGACCGTGATCCATGCGGAAGACGTGACCGGCATGGGCATTCCCGCGATCATCGAGAAGGCAAGACAGATCGTCGGCGACGGGCCGACTTATGTCTCCTTCGACGTCGATAGCCTGGACCCGAGCTTCGCGCCCGGCACCGGCACGCCCGAAATCGGCGGACTGACCACCCGCGAGGTTCTGGAAATCTTCCGCGGGCTCAAGGGCATCAACATCGTCGGCGGCGATGTCGTCGAGGTCGCGCCGCAATATGACGCCACCAACAACACGGCGCATGCGGGCGCCCAGATGCTGTTCGAAATCCTCAGCCTGATGGTCTTCAGCCCTTCCGTGAAAGGCTGAAACCGGCATAAAATGACAGAGAAGAGTGGGAACTCGCCCGCGGGCAACGACCCGGCCGGGCAAACAAAGGAGAGACATCATGTCTGACATCTTCAACGGGAAAATGGCCAACGGAAAGGTAACTCGCCGCACGATGCTCGGCGCGGGCCTTGCCGGTGCTTCCATGCTGGCCATGCCCGCCGTGCTGCGCGCCCAGGACAAGAGCCTGAAGGTCGGCGTCTATGGCGGCTATTTCAAGGATTCGTTCGACAAGAACATCTTTGCCGATTTCACCAAGGCGACCGGCATCGCCGTGGAATCCGTCGCCGAGCCGACCGGCGAGGCCTGGCTGGTGCAGCTGGAACAGGCCGCCAAGGCGGGTGCGGCTCCGGCCGACGTCTCGATGATGTCGCAGGTCGCGATGCTGAAGGGCCAGTCGACCAATCTCTGGGCGCCGCTCGACATGGCGAAGATCCCGAACTCGAAGAACCTCATCGAGCGCTTCGTCAACAAGTACCCGGACGGCAAGGTCGCCGGCATCGGCGCCGTCTCCTGGTACATCACCCTGGTTTCCAACACCGACGTCTTCAAACAGGCGCCGACCTCCTGGGCCGACATGTGGGCCAAGGACAAGGCCGACAAGCTCGGCCTCCTGGCGCTCGTCTCCAACTCCTTCCTGCTCGAAGTGACGGCGAAAACCTTCATGGGCGGCACCAAGGCGCTCGATACCGACGAAGGCATTGTCAAGGCGCTGGAAAAGCTCGCCGAGCTGAAGCCGAACGTCCGCCTCTGGTATCGCGACGAAGCGCAGTTCGAGCAGGCGCTGAAATCCGGCGAAATCCCGATGGGCCAGTATTACCACGACGTCACCGGCCTCGCCGCCGCCGACGGCAATCCGGTCCGCTCCACCTTCCCCAAGGAAGGCGGCATCCAGGATTCGGGCTGCTGGGCCCTGTCGCGCGCCTCGAAAAAGACCGAGGAGGCGCACACCTTCATCAACTACATGTGCCAACCGGCCATCCAGGCGACGCTTTCCCGCAAGGTCGGCACCTCCCCGACGGTGCAGCGCAGCCTGCTCGACCTCTCCGACAAGGAATTCGCGGCGGTTTCCTCCGACATCGAGCCGATCATTCCGCGCTACGACCTCTACCAGACCAAGTCCGACTTCCTGAACCAGAAGTGGACGGAAATGATCGCGGGGTAATTCCGCTGGATATCACCGGGCGATTGTGGCAATGTGGTCACAAGTAACCACTTGAGGCCATCATGTCCACCGTCAGTCTGCGTGATGCGAAAGCGGGTCTTTCGACCCTGGTCGATAGCGTCATGAAGGGCGAGTTCGTCACGATCACGCGCCACGGCAAACCCGTGGCGGCCATCGTGCCGGTCGAGGCGGCGGAGGCGGCTAAAAAGGTGTTGCGACGCCCGGAGCGAAGCCTGGTGAATTTCCTGCGCAGCATTCCGGTCGCCGATCTGGAGGTCGACAGAAACCGCACGTCCAGCAGGGATATCGATCTTTGAGCGGCTATCTGCTCGATACGAATGTCCTCTCGCTGTTTTTCAATGGCCGGGCGACAATCGCTTTTGCCACCTGGCTTGAAGCACAGCAAAAGGACGATGCGATCTGCATTTCCATGATTTCGCTTCAGGAACTGGAAAAGGGCGCGGAAAAACTGTCCAGAACCAAGGCAGGGAGCGCTGAAAAGGCGGCTCGCCTGTCTCGCTGGATCCGAGACCTCGCCCTGGAATACGAACACAGGCTTCTGCCGGTCGATGCGCATGTCGCTCTGGTCGCCGGCAGCATGGAAGGCGAAGCCATTGCGCGGGGCCACAATCCCAGCCTCGCGGACGTGCTGATCGCGGCGACGGCCAAGGCCCATGGGCTCGTGGTCGTCACGCAGAACATTCGGGATTTCGAAGCATTATCCGTTCCCTGCCGGCTGCCGGCGTGAGAGCGAAAACGACAACGGAATGGGGACCATGTCTGGCCTGTCTATCCAAAATGTGACGAAGCAGTTCGGCACCTTCACGGCGGTCAACGACATCAGCCTGTCGGTGCCGGATGGCACCTTCGTCTGCCTGCTCGGCCCTTCCGGCTGCGGCAAGACCACGCTGATGCGGATGATCGCCGGCCTCGACCTGCCGACCGGCGGTTCGATCGCGCTCGGCGGCTCAGACATCACCAAGGTGCCGACCCACAAGCGCGATCTCGGCATGGTCTTCCAGTCGCTGGCACTCTTCCCGCACCTGACGGTCGGCGAGAACATCGCCTACTCGCTGCGCATCCGCGGCACGCCCAAGGACGTGCAGAAGAAACGCGTCGAGGAACTCTTGGCGATGATCCACCTGCCGGGGTTTGCCGACCGCTCCGTCAACAAGCTTTCCGGCGGCCAGCGGCAGCGCGTCGCGATCGCCCGGGCGCTGGCGATCTCGCCGAAGCTTTTCCTGCTCGACGAGCCGCTTTCGGCGCTCGATGCCAAGCTGCGGGAAGCGATGCAGGTAGAACTGCGGCAGCTGCAGCAGCGGCTCGGCATCACCACCATCGTCGTCACCCATGACCAGCGCGAGGCGATGACCATGGCCGACACGGTCGTGGTGATGAACAAGGGCGAAATCCGCCAGGCCGCCGCCCCGGTCGATATCTACCGCCGCCCGGCCGACAGCTTTGTCGCGGACTTCATCGGCCAGACCAACCTTCTGCCCTTCGAGGCCGACAGCGCCCGCCGGGTGACCGTCCTCGGACAGCTGATCGACGGGCTTTATGCTCCGAGCAGCGGCGCCAAGGGCCTGCTCTCCGTGCGTCCGGAGGACGTGCAGATAACCGCGCCCGGCAACGGTGCGATTTCCGGCACCATCACCTTCATCCGCGATCTCGGCGGCGCGATCGAGACCTTCGTGGAAGCCGGCGGCAGCCAGGTGATCGCCGTTTCCTCGCCGCGCAGCCGGCCGGAGGTTTCGGTCGGCCAAGGGGTCGGCATCCGGCTCGATCCCGAGACCAGCGTGGTGCTTGCCAAATGAGACGCGAACCGCCGCAGCGCCTTTCCGATTACGGGCCGCTCCTTTTCCCGGCAGGCATGCTGACGCTGTTCTTCGTGGTGCCCTTCGCCACGATGATCGCCGTTTCTTTTTTTCAGCGGCAACAGGGCGGGTTCTATACGCCGGCCTTCGTCTTCGACAATTACGCCCGCTTCCTCAGCCTGTTCTTCGGCAAGGTGCTCGGGTTCTCGCTGTTCCTGGCGATCGCCGTGGCCATTGCCTGCGTGGTGATCGGCATTCCCTTCACCTATCTCTTGTCCCGTTCCAGGCGCAGCCTCCAGATCGTCTGGCTGGTGGCGCTGCTCTCCATCCTGTCGCTGTCGGAAGTGATGATCGGTTTTGCGTGGTCGACGCTCTTTTCGCGCACCGCCGGCATCACCAATCTCTTCGTCTGGCTCGGCCTGATGGAGCAGGCACAGGCGCTGACCCCGAGCTTCGGCGCCGTCATGACCGCCATGACCTATCAGGCCTTCCCCTACACGGTGCTCGTCCTCTATCCGGCGCTGGTGCGGCTCGACCCGACGCTGACGGAAGCCGCACGGACGCTCGGCGCCTCTCCGGTCAAGGCCTTCTTCACGGTGGTCGTGCCGGCGCTTCGGAACACCATTCTCGCGACGCTGATCATGGTCTTCATCTTCGCGCTCGGCTCCTATCTCCTGCCGCAGCTTCTCGGCCGGCCGCAACACTGGACGCTCTCGGTTCTCATCACCGACCAGGCGATCTACCAGTCCAACATGCCGTTCGCCGCCGCCATGGCCGTGTTCCTCGTGATGGTGTCGCTAGCGCTGGTGGGCCTGTCACTTTATGCCGGACAACAGAGGCAAGCCAAATGACCGTGTTGCGCCGCCTGTTCTTCTTCGCCGTCGGCCTGTTCCTGGCGCTGCCGCTGATCGTCGTCGCCGGTGTCTCGGTCAATCAGCGCCAGACGCTCGCCTTCCCGCCGCAGGGCTTTTCGCTTTCCTGGTACGGGCAGATCTTCACCAATGCGGAATGGCGCAATGCCCTGATCGCCTCGCTGACGCTGGCGGCGGCCTCCGCGCTGCTGGCACTGCTGATCGCGCTGCCGCTCGCCTGGTTCCTGTGGCGGCGCATTGCGCCCTGGGCCAACATCTTCCAGCTTCTCGGCGTGGCGCCTTTCACCCTGCCGCCGGTCATCACCGCGCTCGGGCTTCTCACCTTCTGGGCGACGACCGGCCTCTACGGCCAGCCCTGGACCGCGGTCATCAGCCACGGCATCTTCTTCGTCACCCTGCCCCTGGTGACCCTGTCGCTTGGCTTTTCGGCGATCGACCGCTCGCTGGTGGAAGCGGCCGCGACCATGGGCGCCGACGACAGGACCGTGTTCCGCACCGTCGTGCTGCCGCTCATCCTGCCTTATCTCGTCTCGGGTTATGCCTTCGCCTTCGTTTTGTCGCTCAATGAATATATCGTCGCCTACATGACGGTCGGCTTCACCATGGAAACCCTGCCGATCAAGATCTTCAATGCGCTTCGTTACGGCTACACGCCGACCATGGCCTCGGTGACGGTGCTCTTCCTCCTCGTCGCGGCGGTCATCTTCGGCCTGGTGGCGCGGTTCGGCGACCTGCCGAAACTCCTGGGCGCGATGGCGGAAGACAAGTAGGGACTGACAGATGAAAATTGCCGGATACCAGATGCAGCCGGTCGTCGGCGATGTCGACGCCAATCTGGAAAAGATCGAAGCTGCGGCGAAGGAGGCGGCGGCCCAGGGCGCGGCACTGCTCATCGCACCGGAACTGGCGCTGACCGGGTATGGCGCGGCCGACCAGTTTCCCGATCTGGCGACGCCGGCCCACGGGCTCGTCACCGATCAGCTGACGGAGATTGCAGCAAGGCACGGCATCGCCATCGTCGCGGGTTTTGCCGAAGAAACCCATGAGGCGACCTTCAACAGCGCCTTCTTCACCGATGGCAAGGGCCAGACGGCCGTCTACCGCAAATGCAATCTTTACGGACCTTATGAGCGGGCATGGTTCCGCCAGGAGGACCGGCGGCAGGTTCTCGTGACGCTCGGCGGCATCAGGATCGGCTTCCTGATCTGTTACGACGTGGAATTCCCGGAAAATGTCCGGCAGCTTGCCAAAGGCGGGGCCGATCTCGTCGTGGTGCCGACGGCACTGCCGACCGGCTGGTCAGGCGCATTCATCGCCGAACACATGATCCGGGTGCGCGCCTTCGAGAACCAGGTTTTCGTTGCCTATATCAATCACGCGGGCTCCGACGACCTGTTTTCCTATGCCGGCCTGTCGCGCATCGCGGCACCCGACGGCAAGCTGATCGCAGAGGCCCCGGCCGAGGGCGAGGCGCTGATCATCGCCGATATCGATATGGCCGCCTATGCGAAGTCCCGGGCGGAAAACACCTATCTCGCCGATCTCGTCTGACCGCTCGGCCCCAAGGGCGCACTCCCGCAAAATCAATTCGACTTTGGCCGAACTCCCATTCCTTTGATAATGTTGTATAGCATTTTACGCTGCAGCATGCGGGGGGAGTCGATGACGCGCATTTTCCGGGCGCCGGCCTTTTATATCCAGGGTCCTGGCGCCCTCGGCCAGCTCGGAGAAAAGGCGGCGACGCTCGGCCGGTCGGTCGTGGCGATCTGCGACGCGCTTGTGCTGCCGCAGATCGAGGCGGAGCTCACCGAAACGCTCAACCGGCAGGACATTTCCGCGGCTGTCATCCCCTTCGATATGGACGTCACAATTAAGGAAATGGACCGGCTGGCCGAAGAGGTGCGCCGCCGGAGCGGCGAAGTGGTGGCCGGCATCGGCGGCGGGCGCACGCTGGATGTCGCCAAGGGTGTCGCGCGCCGCACCGGCCTGCCCTTCGTCAGCGTGCCGACGGTCGCCTCCACCGATGCGCCCTCGACCCGCGGCATCGTCATCTACGACGACCATCACACGATGGTCGCGGTCGAGCAGATGGACGAGAACCCGGCTTTCGTGATCGTCGATACGGCGATCATCGCCAGGGCCCCTGCCCGGCTGCTTCGCGGCGGCATCGGCGATGCGCTGACCGCCAAGTTCGAGACCGAAGCGGCGTGGAAGGGCACAGGCCTTTCCAAACAGGGCACCCGGCCGCTGAAGACCGGCGTTTTGCTGGGCGATATGTGCTACAAGATGCTGCTGGAGCATGGTCCGGGCGCCATGAAGGTGGCCGGCAGCGGCGAGGTGACGCCGGACCTCGAGGCGGTTATAGAGGCGATCCTCTGGCTCAGCGCCGTTGCCTTCGAAAACACCGGCCTGTCCGTCGCCCATGCGGTTGCGACCGAACTCGGCGCGATCGAGCCGGTTCGAAAACAGTCGCTGCACGGAGAACATGCCGCCTATGGCACACTGGTGCAGGCGGTGGCTGAAGGGCGTCCTGAGGACGAGCTGAGACCGCTGTTTTCCTTCTGCGACGAGATCGGCATGCCGCGCCGTCTCGCCGATCTCGGCCTGCCCGCCGCCGACGGGGCGGCGATCGCGGAACTCGCGGCAAGGTGTGCGAAAAGCCCGTTCATGGTCAACCAGGAGCGCCGGCTTGACGCAAACGACCTGGCCACCGCCTTCCAGGCTGTGGAAAACTACGCATAAAGCAGGCTCGACCTGTTGCAAATATAAAGATAATTATCTGGGAACACAGGGGATTTAGCATGCCAGCAGATAAGGCCAAGGCGCCGGAGGAGTGGACCCAGCGCCGCATTCAATCGATCGAGGTCGGCTTTCAGGTCATCCGCGCCATGGAGGCCGCCAACGGACCCCTGCCGCTGCGCGATATCGCCGCTGCGGCCGGCATGCCGCCCTCCAAGGCGCATCTTTATCTCGTCAGCTTCGTCAAGGAAGGCGTCGCCTTCCAGGACCCCGTGACCGGCCATTACGGGCTTGGCCGTTTTGCGATCCAGCTCGGCCTCTCCGCCATCCGCCAGCTCGACGTGGTGGAATATGCGCGCGAGGAACTGGCGACGCTGCAGCGGGCGATCGGCTTCGCCACATACCTCTCGCTCTGGGGCGACCGCGGCCCCGGCATCGTCTCCAAGGTGGACGGCGAGCGGCAGGGATCGCTGGCCGTGCGGCTCGGTTATGTCCTGCCGCTGCTCACCTCCGCCACCGGCCAGGTGTTCCTCTCCTATCTGGACGAAAGCGAGACGGCGGCGGTGCGGCAGGACGAAATCAGCGCCAACAAGCGGGACCAGTCGGAAGAAACCGCCGCGCTCGCGCCGCGTGTCACCACGGCCAAGGACATCCACAAGATCATCGAGACCGTGCGCAAGCAGGGTTATGCGATGACGGTGAACAGCATCAATTCGAGCTTCGCCGCCATGGCCGCGCCGATCTTCGACTACAGCGGCCGCATCGTCGCGACGATGACCGTGCTCGGCTCCGACAAGCAGCTCTCCGGCACGCGCAAGAAGCCCACGCTCGACGCGCTCTTGGCGGCGACGCACAGGCTTTCTGAACGATTGGGCGCGCCGGGACGTGGGGAGAAGGGCGAGGAAGATGGCACGCCGCCAGCACCGAAGGCGATCAAGGCAAAGGGTGCGGCGGGGCGGTGATAACTTGCCCCGCCACAAACAAGGCAGAGCATTGAAATTACCAACTTAATAAACTATACTAAGTTTTATTTTTTACTAGTTGCTCTATGTTTGTCGAATATAAAAGATCTGGATTACTCAGATGTGGCTAAAGATAGCCACTCCAAAGAAGAATAAGTCCATGGGTGGCTCCGATGATCACATCAAACCTCGTTCGGGCTTATTCCGATCAATGCTTTTGATCAGCATATATCTACTGGCCTCCGCGGCGTTGGTGATATCTTTCATCTTCTGTATCGTAGGGCTAGCTCCATGGGGCGATTCCATCGATAGAGGTTGCCCTGAGTCCGTACAGTGCAGTGACGCCGCAGCCGCAATGATACTTGCGGTAGTGATATCGCCATTTTCTCTGATACTCGCGGTCTTTGCCTTCCTAGGCGCAAATGCCCTCAGTCGATTAGGGCCGAGCAGGCCTAAAGGTGCGGCGGAGAGGTGAATTCGAGCCGAAGGCAATTCGAATCGCTTATCTTGATCGATGGGACGAATCGACTGACATCGGCAGACATGGCGATATTATATTTGATCATCTCGTCCTTTGGTTTGCTGTATACGACGTACCGGGGATCTCGGTAAATTTCAGGAAGCCTTTCATATCGATTTCGTCAGAGGGCATCGTACATCAGCCCTCCTACAAACTCATCGTTTGGTCTTCGGTAGAAAGAGTAGAAGAAGTAAGTATCACAAAAGGTAAATGGGGGAAGATTCTGCGTCTTATACTGAGAGATACAATCGACCCGCTCTTGCTGGCTGACCATTTCTAAATGGAACTCTGGCACGACATACATATGGATCGACATCCCTGCTGCTTTTTTTCAGGGAATGTGGATGTCAAAGCCTTGGGTCAGCGTTACCTTTAAAATCCGTAGCGCCCTTTGCAGTTGGAGCAGAGATGCGTAGGATCCCTTCCGCAATTGACGCCCTCAAAATAATTAGTATACCTTACGATCCGTGGCTGGAGGAGCCGAGGAGGAGGATTCCATGCACGAGATCGATGCGGCGACCATCGCGAAACGCGAGGAATTTTACGGGCGGCTCAAGCCGCACAACATGGCGCCGCTCTGGGAAGTGATGAAGGGCATGCTGCCGCCGGAGCCCACGTCGAAGGCGCAGGCGCACCGCTGGCGGTACGACGAGATCCGCCCGCTAATTCTCGAATCCGGCAACCTGCTCACCGCCGAAGAGGCCGAGCGCCGTGTGCTGATCCTCGAGAACCCGTCCTTCCCGGGCCAATCGCGCGCCACCTCGACGCTTTACGCCGGCATCCAGATCATCATGCCGGGCGAAGTGGCGCCCGCGCATCGCCATACGCCGTCTGCGCTGCGCTTCATGCTGGAAGGCACCGACGCCTATACATCCGTCGGCGGCGAGCGCACCCGCATGGCTTTCGGCGATTTCGTCATCACCCCGGTCTGGGCCTGGCACGACCACGGCAATGACGGCTCCGACCCGGCCGCCTGGCTGGACGGTCTCGACGTGCCGATGATCGCCTTCTTCGAAGCGGTGTTCCGCGAGGACTACAACGACGCCGAACAGGAGATCCTGCGGCCGGAGGGCGATTCACTTGCCCGTTTCGGTTCCGGCATGCTGCCGATCGGCGGCACCAGCCCCTACGGCCAGACGACGCCGATCTTCAACTACCCTTACGAACGCAGCCGCGAGGCGCTGTACCGGGCTTCGCGCGGCGAAGCGATCGACGCCCATATCGGCACGACGCTGCGCTATGCCAACCCGCTCGACGGCGGCTGGACCATGCCCACCATGTCGGCCTGGCTGAGCCATTTCCCGAAGGGCATGGAGACGGCGAAGATCCGCTCGACGGACCATATCGTCATGTGCATCGCGGAAGGCACGGGCTCGATCGCGATCGGCGCAAAGACCTTCGATTTCGGCCCGAAGGACGTCATCATCGTGCCCGGCTGGTCGTGGCGCTCGTTCAAGGCGAACGAGGATGTCGTCGTTTTCTGCTTCTCCGACCGCGTTGCCCAGGAGAAGCTCGGTTATTTCCGAGAGGATCGCGTCCGGGCTTGATCCGGATGCCCCGCTCCAGAGTTCAGAACACCCGAGGAGAGAAAAATGCGTTTCTGTCGCTTTGACGATCATCGTCTGGGCGTGGTGATCGGCGACGAGGTGAAGGATGTCACCGCCGTGCTCGACCGCCTGCCGAACTACCGCTACCCCTTCCCGCATGGCGACCAGCTCATGGCGCATTTCGCCGAACTGCGGCCCCTCATGGAGGAAATGGCGAAGACGGCACCTTCGAAGAAGCTCGCCGATGTGGCGCTCTTGAGCCCGATCGCCAATCCGGGCAAGATCGTCGGCGCACCGGTCAACTACCGCCTGCATCTCGACGAGGTGCTCGACAGCGACCAGCTGCATCACGGCATGAAGATCAAGCCGATTGCCGAGGCGGGCGTCTTCCTGAAGGCGACCAGTTCGCTGATCGGTCCCTCGGAAGGCGTGGTCGTCGACTGGAACGACCGCCGCACCGACCATGAGATCGAACTTGCGGTCATCATCGGCAAAAAGGGTTTTCGGATTTCCGAAACCGAGGCACTGGATTACGTCGCCGGTTATGCGATCTGCTACGACATCACCATCCGCGGCCCGGAAGAGCGCAGTTATCGCAAGTCGCTCGACACGTTCAGCGTGCTCGGCCCCTATGTGGTGACGGCGGACGAGATCCCCGAGCCTAACAACCTCGATTTCGAGCTGACGATCGGCGGCGAGACGCGCCAGAAATCGAACACCAAAATGCTGATCTTCAACGTCCAGAAGCTGATCGAATTTGCCTCCAAGGCCTATACGCTTCATCCTGGCGACATCATCATGACCGGCACGCCGGAAGGCGTGGCCCCGATCGCCGCCGGCGACGTGCTGCACGGCACGTTCGAAGGTATCGGCTCGATGGATGTGAAGGTTTACGACAACTGGGACAGGAAATGAGTTCCGGCCCGAGGACGCCGGACGCAGAGGACGATCACGAAGCCGACCCGGCCGCCCTGCTGCCCGGCATCGTCGGCATCCGCATCCGGCGGCTGCAATCGCTGTTCGGCAGTCACTGGCAGGGCTGGTTCCGCACCCGCGGGCTTTCCGTCACGCCGGTCCAGGGCGGCGTGCTGCTTCTGATCCGCAGCCATCCCGGCATCAGCCAGATCGCCCTTGCCCGGCGGCTCAGGATCGAGGCGCCGACGCTGATCCAGTCGCTCACGCCCCTCATCAAGCAGAAGCTCGTCGAACGGGACCGCTCGGCGGAAGACGGGCGCGTTTACGAATTGCGGCTGACGCAGGCCGGCATCGAGGCGGCCGCACTGGTGGAGGCTTCCATACCGGAACACGAAGCGGACCTGCTGCGGAACCTCTCGCCGCAGGAGCGGCAGGCTTTTCTCGCGCTGCTGGACAAGGCGATTGCCGGGGCGGAAGCCGCGATCGAAGCGGGAGAAAAAGGAGAGTAGTCCTCTCGCCCGTCCATTTCGACCCGCCGGACAACGCCTCGCAGCGAAACCGCTGCCACTCGTCACGGCCTATGCTGACCGGCAGAGGTGCCATTTCCCAATTGCCACATAACAGGCAGCCTGATATGCCTTTGGCATGCATCTGGGAGGAGCAGAATTATGCGGTCATGGCAGGTTTTTCAGGCGTCGGAAGTACTGCGCGAAGTCGAGGAGACGACGCCCCGGCCGGTGGGCGGCGAAGTGGTCGTATCGGTCTCCCATTGCGGCCTCTGCCATTCGGACATCACGCTCTGGAAAGGCGTGTTCGACATGGGCGACAAAAAGGTCTCGATCGACAGCATCGGCATGAAGCACCCGCTGACGCTTGGCCATGAGATTCTCGGCACCGTCGCCGCCATCGGCCCCGATGTGACGGATGTGAAGGTCGGCGAGCGCCGTCTTGTTTATCCCTGGCTCGGCTGCGGCGAATGCGAAACCTGCCGGGCCGGCCGGGAGAACCTGTGCATGCAGGGCCGTCCGCTCGGCATGCGCCGGCCGGGTGGCTTCGGCAGCCATGTGGTCGTGCCGGCGAGCCGCTACCTGATCGATACCGGCGATCTCGACCCAGCGCTTGCCGCCACCTATGCCTGCTCGGGCCTCACCGCCTATTCGGCCATCGCCAAGGCCATGCCGGCGCGTTCCGACGAGGCGATCGTCGTGGTCGGCGCCGGCGGGCTGGGGTTGAGCGGCATCGTCATCCTCAAGGCGCTCGGGCATGAAAACATCGTCGTGGTGGATGTGTCCGAGGAAAAGCTGAAGACGGCGATGGGGGCCGGCGCCCACAAGGCGGTGCTTTCCACCGGCGAAGACGTAACGAAGAAGATCGTTGACGCGGTCGGCAGGCCGGTGCGCACGATCATCGATTTCGTCAACAACAGCGAAACGGTCGCTTTCTCCTTCCCGGCGCTTGCACGCGGCGGGCGCATTATCATGGTCGGCATGTTCGGTGGCCAGTTCACCATTCCGACCATGCGCATGGCGCAGGGCGGTTTGAGCCTGATCGGCAGCATCACCGGTTCGCTGCAGGAGTTGCGCGACCTCGTGGACCTGGCAAGGACCGGAAGGCTTGCCGCCATCCCCTACGAGGCCGTGCCGAAGTCCGAGATCAACGACGCGATGGCAAGGCTGCACAAGGGTGCCGTGAAGGGCCGGATCGTGCTTCAGGAGGACATAGCGTGAGTGTCGAAATGATCGAAGTGTGGCGGGGCAGCGCGCGCCAGTGGGAGGTGGACGAGATGGGCCACTGGAACACCCAGTATTATGTGGCCCGCGCCAACGAAGGGCTTGCCATGCTCTTCGGCTTCAACGGCCTGCCCGGCCTGTTCTCGCCGGATGCCGTCACGACCATCGCCTTCAACGAACACCATATCCGCTTCCACCGCGAGGCGCATGGCGGCGCGCCGCTGCATATGACCGCAGGCTTCCTGGAGGTCGGCGAGACGATGGCCTTTGCCGTGCTCGTTCTGCATCACAGCGAAAGCGGACAGGTCGCCGCGACCTTCCGGGTACGGCTGACGCATGTGCAGGCCGCCGATGGCGCGACGCCGCTTGCCTGGCCGGACGCCTTTCGGGAAAAGGCCGCGGCATCGCTCGTCGAAACGCCGAAGGAGGCCGCGCCGCGCGGCACGGATGACGACCCGGTCACAGTCACAGCCTCCCGCGACCGGGCGATCCACCTGGGGCTGAAGCGCACTGCCATGAGCCTGATCGAACGGGACAGCTGCGATGCGTTCGGTCGCATGGTTTCCCAGAAGTTCATCGGCGCCGTCGGCAGCGGGGTGAAGCAGCTCACCGGGCCGCTGCGCGCCTGCGTTGCGGAACTTGCGGAGACGCCACCCGGAAAGGTGGGCGGCGCGGTCTTGGAATTCCGCATCGTTTATGGCGAAACACCGCGCATCGGCGATTGTTTCGAGATCTGGGCTGGCCTGCAGAAGGCCGACAAGCGCACCATGTCGCTCATTTTCTGGATGGTCGATCCGTTCACCGGCCGGGTCTACGGCTCGATGCAGTCGATCGCGATCGTCTTCGATCTGGATGCGCGGGCAATCGTGGCGATCTCCCCGGCGGCGACGGAGGCGTTGGAGGAGTTCGTGACGGAGGGACTGGGGCTTTAGGTATTGCGGAGCCTCCTCCCTCATTCCATAATTGAGGTAAGGAGATTGTCATGTCCCGTCACGAAACGTTACCCGAGCAAGATGAGCAATTCATTCAGCGGCAGCTTGAGTCCGGCCGCTACAACGATCGCAACGACGTCATTCACGCCGGGCTGGAAATGCTTCAGGAATTCGAAGCCGAGCTTGAAGAATGGCTGTCGAAAGAAATTCCCAACCGCTATGCTGACCTGAAGAACGATCCATCCAAGGCGGTTTCATTCGACGCCGCCCGTGCTCGTTTTGAAAAAAAGCACAAAACTGAGATGGCGAAAGCCAGATAGCGGATGAACTACCGCATTCGTTTGCACGAACTGGCCGAAATGGAGCTCGATGCAATCTATGACGCGATAAGCGCAGCAGCCGGCCCTGTTACGGCGGGCGACTATGTTGGTGGTATTTACGACCTTGTCGAAGGCCTTCTTCCATTTCCGGAACGTGGAACGGTTCGTCAGGGCGCGGTACCGAAACTACGCATCATCGGTTACCGACGCAGCGCATCGATAGCTTTCGCAATCGAAGATGATCTTGTGATTATTCTAGGCGTTTTCAGGCGCGGCCGAAACATCAGGCCTGAAATGCTCAGACAACGCCTAAAATCAACCTTTTCCGGTTCTACCTGAACTTCTCCGCCGTCGCGACGCAGTTGATCAGCGCGGCGAGTTCCTTGCGCGACGCGAACGATGTCTCCGGGCTCATCGAAATGAATGCCTTGATGCCACGCACGGTCGGGACCGAGTTCTTTTCGAGCTGGCCGACGACGCGGGTAACTTCGGCGTCGAGGCCGTCGGCGGGAACGGTGATACCGATGACGCCGAGAACCTTGGCTTCGGCGGCCGGTATGATGTCGCGGGTGAAGACCATACGGGCGAGAGCGGCGCGCGAGATGCGGTCGGCGAGCGCGTTCAGAACCAGCGTCGGGGCGATGTCGTGGTTCATTTCCGGCACCTGGAAGGTGGCGGTGTCGGCGGCGATCGCAACATCCGCCAGAGCCGCGATGGCGCAGCCGACGCCGGCGGCCTTGCCGCTGACGGCGGTGATGAACGGAACCGGGATTTCGCGCAGCACTTCATAGAAATCGAGCACCGGATCGGAGATCGCGCCGCGCAGGTCGAGCGCGGTGGCGCGGATGCCGGGGGCGGGCATCGCGGCGGCTCTCCCGGTGCAGAAATCCGGGCCGTTCGCCTTCATCAGCACGACGCGGGTTTCCGGCGGAAGCGACCTCAGCGCGGCGGTGATGGTGTCCGCCATTTCCGGCGTGAGCGCATTGCCCTTGTCGGGGCGGTTGAGGACGATCTCGAGGACGTTCCCCCTCGTGGAAATCAGGACTTCGGACATTTCTTCCTCCTCATGGGCTTCCGCCTCGTATTCACTGAATGGACTTTCCCCGATTGGCCTTGGCTGCCTGGATCGCCTGCCAGATGCGGAACGGCGTCACCGGCATTTCGATATGGCGGACGCCGAGCTCGGCGAGCGCATCGGTGATCGTGTTGACGATGACGCCGAGCGACGGGGTCGTACCACCCTCCCCGCCCGGGCGGAAGCCGAGCGGATGGCTCTTCGCCGGCACTTCGCTGATATGGGTGTCGAAGCTCGGGAAATCCGAGGCGCGCGCCACCTGGTAGTCCATGAAGGTCGCCGCCAGATTCTGGCCGGTCTCGCGGTCGTAATGCGACCATTCGAACATCGCCTGGCCGGCACCCTGCACGATGCCGCCATGGGTCTGGCCGTCGACGATCATCGGGTTAAGTGCCTTCCCGACATCGTCGACCGTCGAATAACGCGGGATTTCATAGAAACCGGTCTCAGGATCGATCTCGATCTCGCAGACGGCGGAGCCGTAAGGGTAGGCGAGCCCGTGGGTCGTCTCGTCGGCGATCGCGGCAAGCACGCCCTTCAGCTCGTCCGGCAGGCCGAGATCGGTTTCGGCGGCTTCCGCCGCCTCGAACAGGCTCATCACGCCGTTCGAGCCGCGGGCGCGAAAATGGCCTTCGGTATAGTCGATGTCTTCCGGCTTCACGTCGAGCATGAAGGCGGCGATCTTCCTGCCGCGTTCGATGATCTCGGCGGTCGCCTTGTGCATGACGATCGAGGAGAAGCGCAGCGACCGGCCGGAATGCGAGCCGCCGCCGGCGGAGACGAAATCCGTGTCGCTGGCGCGGATCTGCACGACCTCGTGGGAAATGCCGAGGAAGGAGCCGACGAGCTGGGCGAAGGCGGTCTCGTGCCCCTGCCCCGTATTCTGGGTGCCGATCACCACGTCGACGATGCCGGAGGTCGGATCGACGGTGATCTCGGCGCGTTCGCGCGGCACGCCGCTGGTGCCCTCGATATAGTTGGACATGCCGATGCCGCGCAGTTTTCCGCGCGACTTCGCCTCGGCCCGGCGGGCCTCGAAACCCTTCCAGTCGGCCATGTCCAGCACCTTGTCCATGCAGCCGATGTAATCGCCGTTGTCATAGGTGACGCCGACGGGGTTGGCGTAGGGACACTCTTCTTCCGGGATCATGTTGATACGGCGGAGTTCGATGCGATCGAAGCCGAATTTGCGGGCGGCGAGGTCGATCATCCGTTCGATGATGTACATCGCTTCGGGACGGCCAGCGCTGCGGTAGGGAATGGTCGAGACCGTGTTGGTCATCGCGGCGCGGAATTCCACATGCGCGACCGGCACGCGGTAGAGGCTGGTCATCAGCTGGATGCCCTTGTTGAGGGCGGTGTAGGAGACCGTATGGGCGCCGATATTGCTGGTATTGACCGAATGGAAGGCGAGGAACTTGCCGTTCTCATCGAGCGCCAGACGTGCCTTCACATAGAGGTCGCGGCCCTGGAAATCCGAGAGGAAGGCTTCGATGCGCTCGGCCTGGTGCTTGACCGGCCGGCCGATCAGCTTGGCAGCATAGGGCAGCGCGATGAATTCCGGATAAGTGGCGTTGCGGGTGCCGAAATTGCCGCCGACATCGCGGGGCGCCTTGACACGCACGAAGGCCATGTCGACGCCGAGCGAGGCGGCGATCTGCTCGCGCATCATCACCACGCCATGTCCGCCGGAAGCGTGGATGGTGAACTTGCCGGTTTCGGGATCGTATTCGGCCGACGAGGAGCGCGGTTCCATGTGGACACCGGTGACGCGCTGCGCCCAGCTTTCGAATTCCAGCACATGCGCCGCCTTGGCGAAGGCGTCCGCGGTGCCTGCGGGGTCGCCCACTTCGCCATCCATGGCGAGATTGCCGGGCACGTGATCCCAGAGCTGAGGCGCACCGTCTTCCAGAGCGTCGACGCCGCGCACGACGGCGGGCAGTTCCTGCCAGTCGATCATCACGGCTTCCGCCGCGTCCTTGGCGAGATTGGTGCTCTCAGCGACGACCATGACGATCGCCTCGCCGACGAAGCGGGCCTTGTCGGTCGGCAGCGCCTGATGGTGGGTGCGGGCGCGCTCGGAGCCGTCGCGGTTCTTGATGCGGATATCGGAGCCGAATTGCGAACTGCCGATCGCATGCGGGATCGGCTTGATGCCGGCGGCAACCAGATCCTCGCCGGTGACGACGGCCAATACGCCGGGCATTTCCAGCGCGGCGGAAGTATCGATGCTGCGGATGATCGCGTGCGCATGCGGCGAGCGGACGAAGGCGGCATAGGCCGTGTTTTCGTATTTCAGGTCGTCTGCATATTCGCCCCGGCCGGTGATCAACCGGAAATCTTCCTTGCGCCTGACTTCTTCACCGATCATGCCATTCCTCCCTTGCGCACCGCCCGATATCGGCCGGACGATGGCGTTCTGCCCGCGGCTCTTGGGCCATCCTGATGCAAAACGCAACTCAATTCATAATAGACATACTCGATCCGTCAATGTTGAAATTTTTGGATTCGTGGAAATTGACGACTGCGGGTTCTGTTTTCGATAGTGCCCACACCTCTGCCATCGTCATCCCTGTGCTTGTCACAGGGATCCAGCAGCGTCGCGTCTGCGGCGCGGAAAGGTCCTTTCACGCGAACGACTTCGCGTGGCTGGATTCCTGTGACAAGCACAGGAATGACGGAAGAGACGTAAGCCTCCAACCCCAAGAAAAAAGGCCCGGACCGAAGTCCGGGCCAAGCTTCCCTGGGAGGGGAATTTTTCCCGAGGGGATCGGGCAGGAGGCCTTTGGCCCCTGTATCAAGCGGCGTCCGGCCCCTGGTTCAGCACATAACCGGGGCCACGCTTCAGGAAATCCTTCCAGAGGCGAAGCGTGCGCTCCGGCTGGTCGACCTCAACCGAATGGGCCGCATCGAAGATGAAGGCACGCTGCGACGTCGGGATGTTGCGTTTCAGGTGCGCGCCTGCTTCGGCCGGCACGACGCTGTCTTCCGTACCCAGCAGAATGAGCGTCACGGCTTCGATCGAAGGCAGGCGCGCGCTGAGTGCCTCGTCAACCTGAACATTCTTGGCGAGGCGCTCGTAAGTCTTGCCGTTGGCGCCCATGATCTCGGGCGATTTCGGCGTGGAGGTGATCTTCTGCGGGTGGGCATAAAGCGCCTTGAAGCGCGCTTCGGGATCGGCCGGAAGACCGCCCTTGCCGCCGAAACGGAAGCCGGCCGGCACCTGCAGGATCAGATGGTCGACCATCTTCGGGTTTTCCGCCGCAAGCCAGAGCGCGGTCCAGCTGCCGAAGGAGGAGCCGATCACGTCGAAACGCGGGCCAACGACCTTTTCGGCGAACTCGGCGACCATCGCCGCCCAATCCCGCACGGTCGCCAAGTCGTCATTACCCTCCGTACCGTCGAAGCCGGGGCAGATCGGTGCGTAGACCGTGTGATTGGCCGTGAGCGCCTTCAGCGGCTCGGTGAGCATGATACCGCCGGCTGCGTGGAGATAGAGAACCGGCGTGCCCTCGCCGCCGACATGGTAGGAGAGCTTGCCGCCGGAAAGCTCGATCGTCTTCAATTCGAAAGCCATGGATCGAACTCCCTCTTACAAGCTGGCGACTTCAGGGGCAACGCGGTCGCGGAACAGTTCCATGCCGCGGCGAACGACGCTGCCCGGCATGTTGCCGACCTTGATCGTCAGGTTCAGGAGACCGCAGTCGAGTTCCTGGCGCAGGCGCCTGATCTGCTTGACTACCGATTCCGGGCTGCCGCAGATGATCGAACCGGCTTCGATCTGCTCGTCCACGGTGCGGCCGCGCAGCGTCGCGAGGCGCTTCTGGAAATTCTCGCCGGCATCGGCTTCCGTGTAATAGCGGCTCTGGCCGAGAACCAACTGTTGCGCGGAGCGTTGCGGACGCATCAGCGTCTGGTGAAAGTAAGTCTGGGCGGAGGCCATGTGGTGCTTCGCCTCCTCGTCCGTATCGGCAATGCAGATCTGCTGGCCGACCAGAATATCGTCCGGCGTCGGCTCCCAGCCATAGGACCGGGCGGTCTTCTTGAAATAGTCAACCGCGTCCTTGGCGGCGCCGATATTCTGGATCAGCGTGATGCCCATGATGGCGCGCATCTTGGCGACGAATTCCGCCGATTCCGCATTGCTGGCGGACATCAGGATGCGCGGATGCGGCTTCTGGATCGGCTTCGGCCAGATCGAGACGGCCGGGAACTGGTAATGTTCGCCTTCCCAGCCGAAGGGCTCGTCCTCGGTCCAGGCCTTGATGATGAGTTCGGCCGCTTCGCGGAGCCGGCTGCGGGATTCGCTCGGCGGGATGTTGTAGGCGATATATTCGTGCGGGATGCCGCGCAGGAAGCCGGCGATCAGGCGTCCGCCGGACATGACGTCGATCATCGCATATTCTTCGGCGACGCGGATCGGGTTGAGCAGCGGCAGCAGGTTGCCGACAATGGCGATCTTGGCCTTGCTGGTCTGGCGGGCGAGCGCACCGGCGATCAGGTTCGGGTTCGACATCAGGCCGTAGGGGCTGTAGTGGTGCTCGTTGCAGCCCACCCAGTCGAAACCGTAGTTTTCGGCATCGACCATCTCGTCGATATATTCGTTGTAGAGGCCCTGAATGCGCCTGCTGTCGATGCCATGCGTGCTGACAGGCCATTCATGCGGCAGCTTGTCGTAGTCCGGATAAGGCATCAGGTGGAAGAAGTTGAACTTCATGGAAAACTCCGCATGGACCGCTGCCCTTTGACCGGCGAAACGGTCCGATGGTGATCACTTGGAATGAAATCAGTTGGCGACAACGAGGCGCGGGGTGACGTCTTCGACGCGGGAGGCCATCACCATCCGGGCGAAATCCACCACCTGCGAGGCGACGATTTCAAGAGCCTGGGCGACTTCCCGCCTGGCCGGCTGGCCGTCGATAAAGGGCTTTTCATTGGACTTGATGGTGGCGGCATAGGGTGTCGGCCAGCCACGCAACGCATGCACGACCATGCGCAGGCCCATCAGGCCCGAGCCGAGCGCCTGATCGCCGGCGGCGCAGACGATGCAGCCAACCGCGCGGCCGTCGAAATAGGAGCGCGCGTCCCCGCGCATGTCTTCCGTGTAGTCGATGGCATTCTTGATCATGCCGGACATGCCGCCATGGTAGCTCGGCGTCGCGATGACGACGCCATCGGCGCGGCGGAGCGCCTGGATGAGGCGGAGCGTGGCAGGCGTGCGGTGGGTGACGCCGGGATCGAAAAGCGGCAGTTCGAGCGCCGCACCACAGATGATGTCCGTTTCGGCCCCGGCCTTTTCGGCTGCGGAAAGACAATAACGAAGGGCGAGCTCCGAGCTCGACCCGGGGCGCTGCGTGCCGCCGATGCCAACGATGAACGGCTTTCTGGTCTGGGTCATGATTTTTCCTCCCTCGGCCGGAGCCGACTGCCTTGTCAGGCATCCTGATTAGATTTTTGTATACCTTTCAGACGAAAGTCAAGCAAAATCCGTCATCCTCAAATCGAGTTCATCAAACTGGTATACACTTTTCGCAAGCAACGTCTCTGGACGAAGCGTCGGTTTTCCCGCATCATCGGATAAACGCTTTGTGGGCAATGGCTTGAAAAACGAAACGGCAAAAGACTTGAGCAGAGAGGGCAGCTCCACGAGCGCGGTGGAAATTGCATACCATCATATCCGCCACCTGATCCTGACCGGCGAGATGCGCTCGGGCGATAAGCTCTTGGAAAACCAGTTGGCAACCGCCATCGGCGTCTCCCGCACGCCCATCCGCGAAGCGCTGAACCGGTTGAATGCGGAAGGACTGGTCGTGCTGGAGCGCTACCGGCGCGGCATCGTGGCGGATTTCTCGCTCGACGACGCGGTGGAGATCTTTCGCCTCCGCGCGATCCTCGAAGGTCACGCCGCCGGTCGGGCGGCGACGCGTATTTCCGACGCCGATTTCGCGCGGCTGCAAGAGCTGGAACGGGTCATGGAAGCCCAGTTCGAGGAACTCGGCTGGAACGAGCATCTGGAAGGGTTCGACAAGCTGAATGCCGAGTTCCACGCGGTGATCGCCGCCGCTGCCGAAAGCCCGCGGCTGGAAAAAATCCTCGCCTCCTCGCTGGAGCTGCCGGCTGCGATCTTCAACCGTTATTCCGAACCCGTCGAAGTGCGGACAAGACGTACCCACGCGCAGCACCGGGAAATCCTCGCGGCGCTGAAGGCCCGCAACCCGGAATGGGCGCAGGCGGCCATGAACGCCCACCTCTTCTCGCTTCTGCCGACCGCATCGGGATCGCTGGAGCATGAGGAAAAGAGCTGAGCGGTTCCACCGGCCGAACGCGCCATGCCCTAACGATTGGCGGCCATCCAGAGGACGTGCTTGGCGCCGCGCTTGCCGTTGGCCCGCACATTCACCTCTTCGGTGCCAAAGCCCACCTCCCGCAGGCGGCGGGTAAAGGCCGCATCCGGCGCGGAAGACCAGACCGCCAGCACGCCCCCCGAGCGAAGTGCGGCCTTGGCGGCACGAAGGCCGGTGTGATCGTAGAGGCCGTCGTTCGAAGCGCGCGTCAGCCCATCCGGACCGTTGTCGACATCGAGCAGGATGGCATCATAAGCGGCCTTCTTCGAGCGGATCAGTGCGCCGACGTCGCCGACATGGATATCGACGCGCGGGTCGTCGAGCGTGCCCTTGTGGAGGTCCGCCATCGGTCCCCGCGCCCAGTCGACCACTGCCGGCACAAGCTCGGCGACGGTGACTTCGGCATCGTCGGGCAACACGCCCAGCGCCGCCCGCAGCGTAAAACCCATGCCGAGCCCGCCGATCAGCATATGGGCATTCTTCCTGCCGGCAATCCGCTCCCAGGACAGTGTTGCCAGCGCCTCTTCCGAGCCGCTCAGCCGGCTGTTCATCAGCTCGGTCGAGCCCAGCATGATGGAAAATTCCTGGCCGCGCCGTTTCAGGCGCAGTTCGCCGCCCTCTCCGGGAATGGTGGCACGGTCAAGCTCTATCCAGGGAAGCATGGGCTATCTCATCGTCTGCGATACGGCGCCTCCTAACACAGGCGCCGCACCGAAAACACCGGCACCTAGCGGATTTCGACCGCCACATCCTCCGGAGCAGGCGCAGTCTTCACCAGTCCCATCTCCTGCATGAAGGTGCCGAAGCGGGCGTAACGGCCCTTGTCGAGCGCGGCCGGGCGCTTGGCGAAGCGCGGCAGCGTGTCGAAAAAGGCCGTCCTGTTCAGCTCGTCGTCGAGATTGGGGTAAGCCTTGATGAACAGGGCCCAGGCTTCCTCAGGATGGTTGGTGATGAAGATCGAGGCCTGTTCGACGGCGGTGAGGAAACGCGGCAGGCGGCTGTCGGCGGCAAGATCGCGGCGGGTGACGTAGATCAGCTCGTCATAGGCCGGAACGCCGTACTCCTCCGGAAAGAAGGCGCGGCCGACATGGCCTTCGAGCTTCATCTGGGTCAGTTCGAAATTACGGAAGCCGCCGAGAGTCGCATCCACCTTGCCGGCGATCAGCGAGGGCGAGAGCGAGAAATTGACGTTGATCAGTTCCACGTCATCGATCGAAACGCCTTCGGACGCGAGCATCTTTTTCAGCATCGCATCCTCGAAACCGGTGACCGAGAAACCGACCTTCCTGCCCTTCAGGTCCTTGAGGCTCTTGATCGGTCCATCGGCAAGCACCGTCACCGTATTGAGCGGCGTTTCGACTAGCGTGCCGAAGCGAACGAGCGGCAGGCCGGCTTCGTGATCGAGGAAAAGGTTCGGCTGGTAATGGATGCCGATATCCGCCTGCCCTGCCGAGACGAGCCGCGGAACGGCGGAGGGATCGGACGGCGGGATGAGTTCCACATCGAGGCCCTGCGCGGTGAACAGGCCCTGTTCCCTGGCGACCACCATCGGCGCATGGTCGGGATTGACGAACCATTCGAGCAGCACGGAGACCTTGTCGGCCGCATGCGAAGAGGCGGGCGCAAGCAAACTGCCGAACATGAAAAGAGATGCGGCGAGGATACGGTTCATCGGGTGGAACTCCTTGATGTGGATGAAGAATCAGGATCGGCTTCCGCCGCCCAGGGGGTGAGGCCCGCCGTCAGGCGATCGACGAGAAATCGGAGGGAAAGGGTAAGGACGGCGAGCACGGCCATGGCCGCGAACACCGTATCGGTCTGCATCCGGGCATTGGCCTGCACCATGACGAAACCGAGCCCGCCCGACGCTCCGACCCATTCGCCGACCACGGCGCCGAGCGGGGCCAGCGGTGCGGCGACGCGGAGGCCCGAGACGAGGTTCGGGATCGCCAGCGGCACGCGGATGCGGGTGAGCGTCCGCCAATGGTCGGCACCGTCGAGCGAAACGGCGTCGAGAATCTCCCGATCGGTGCGGCGAAGCCCGTCGGCAAAGGCGGAAGCGACGGGAAAGAAGATAATGATCGTCGTCATCGCCACTTTCGAGGCCAGCCCGAAGCCGAACCAGATGACCAGGATCGGCGCCAGCACGAAGACGGGAAAGGCCTGCAAGACGAGCACCATCGGCCAGACGAGGCGTCCAAGCCGCGGCCAGGCGGCGACGCCGAAGGCGGTGGCAATCCCCAGCACCGAACCGACCGCCAGCCCTGCGATGATCTCGGTCAGCGTCACCAGGCTCTGCCGGGCCAGAAAACCCGGCTGGCGCAGGAAGGCGGATGCCACCGCCAGCGGAGAAGGAAGAATGTAATGCGCCGGCTGGAAAACCGAGACCCCGGCCTGCCACAGGAGGACGAGCGCCACCAGGCTGAGACCCGCATGGGACATGCGCATGGCGATGTCACGCGGCTGAACGGAAGGCGGCCGGATTTCCGGCAGTCAGGACAAGGGGCTCGAATGTCATCGGTCGATCTCCACCAAAACGGAGATCCAGGTGAAAAGCGGAGAAGAGAAAGTGCCGTCTTGGTGATGTGACCCTGGGACGCCGTTTCCGTTCCTACGCCGGTATGACCCGGATCAGGTTCAAGGGTCCGGCTCACCGCCATCTCAGCATCGTTCGATGCCCCCCTCGGAATGCCCGCGAAACTGTCGTGTTTCGCACGCCCTGTCAAGGATATGGCAGGTGCGGCGATTGTTTCGCATCGCCGGCGGCACCGGGCAATGCGGCCGGCGCACTCACCTGGATCGGCGACGGCTCCCGTCATCGTCCGAAACGAGCTATCCTCGATGTCGCATCAATGAAGGGAAGGAGCAGATGGCCAAGGAACTCTCCAGGAAGTCGGCAAAGGCCGCAAAAGATCCGATCAACCCATCCGCGGAGCCGGTTCTTCTCTCGGGCGGCAATCCGCAGATCGCCAAGGGATACGGCGACGAGCCGGTTCAGGCCTATATCGCCGCCATGCCGGGCTGGAAAAGCGATGTGGGGCGGAAGCTCGACACGCTCATCACCCGCACCATCCCCGAGGTCAGGAAGGCCGTCAAATGGAACTCGCCGCTCTATGGAATGGACGGCCAGACCTGGTTCCTCGGCATCCACTGCTTCAACAGATACATCAAGCTCGCCTTCTTCCGCGGCGTGCTGCTCACCCCCATGCCGCCGGTGGAATCGAAAACCAAGGAGGCACGCTACCTACATATCGGCGAGGACGGAGCGCTCGACGAAGCACAGTTCGTGGACTGGATCAGGCAGGCGAGCCTGATGCCGGGCGAGAAGATGTGAATCCGAACCGGATTGTCACTTCCGGCATTCGAAGTTCGCGGCGCTGTTGATGTCGCCCGCGCCCTTGTAAGACGCGTAGGACGGATAGGGGCAAAGCGGACGGGTCCGGCCGGGAAAAGCCTTGCCCGAAACTTCGACACTTTGCGGCGCCTCGCCCTTTTCCACCCAATTCACCAGTCCGGTCAGCATGTCGAACTGGTCGAGGCCAGCCGGGCCGCCGCGGCAATGCGCCATGCCGGGAACGAGATAGAGCCTGGCCCAGTCCTCCGTCTTTATGCCGGCCTTGGTCGCCTTGCTCATGCGATTGAAGAAATCGACGGTGTCGTTCGAGGAGAACCATGGATCGCTGACGCCATGGAAGAAGATGATCTTGCTTCCGCGCGCGGCGAACGAACTCAGGTCGGTCCATTGGTCCGAGTTGATAAGCCGCTGCTGGGGATCGTCGATATCCGCCTTCTCAACGGCATCGTCCACGTCGAAGCTCATGGCGTTGTTCTTGAACTGCCGGTTGCGCTTGTCGTCGAACCGCATGAGGCCGGGAATGGGGTCCGTTGTGCTCATGACGCCGGTGTCATAGGGAAATGCGACATAGGCTGGCCGTCCCGATGCATCGAGCGTCGGCGAAAACGTCTCGGCGACGACATCGGCCTGTTGTTTCGTGATGCAGCCTTCAGTCTTTCCGGCGGAGCACACGAGGCTTGCGGGATCGAATTTGCAGGCGGCCGGGTTGCCGATCATGCCGTCTTCGGCGCCATCGAGAGCATCGCAGGATTTCAGGATGCCCTTGAGGACCACCTCACGGTCGGCATCCGAGAAGGCTTTGGAGCGGTCCGGCGCGCCGTCGGCGCCCGCCGGAGAAATTCTGTTCATCGCGACATTCTTCGCCGCGAGCGACATATTCGAACGGCTCGTCCGCATGGCGGGCGCCCCGGCTATGATGCCGTCGAAGATCAATGGAAAGCGTTGCGCCGAGGCCATGGCCTCGCGTCCTCCGGTCGAGCAGCCGGCAAAATAGGAGCGGTCGGCACCTCTGCCGTAATAGGCGGCGACCAGCGCCTTGCCGAGGACGGCCACCTTTTCGACCGACCACCCGGCGAAATTGAGGGTCGCGATCTGGTCCGCCTTGAACGAAGCATCCCAAGCCTCTGCCTGATGGCCGCTATCGTGCGATATGACGCTGAACCCACGGGCGAGCGCACTCTTCGCCCCGGCTGCGACATCCCCGAGAGGGGGCCGCACCGTGCCGTTCAGACCGCCGCCGCCTTGAACGAGGAAGCGTCCACCCCAGTCGTCCGGCAGGGCGATCGAGAACCCGATCGAATACGACTTGCCGTCCGCCCCCGTGCGATGTTCGAAAGAACCGCTGACAAGGCAATGGGCCGGCCCTTTGTCCACGACACGATCGGCACGCGCCACCTTGAGGTCAAAGCCGGGCAATTGCAGGCTCTTCGCGTCGGTGCATCTGGCTTCGGGCGCGGATGCCGAGGCGACTGCCGGCACCGAAAAGGTCACGACGGCAACGAGTGCCGAGGCTGCGAGCAGCTTGTTCATGCGATATTCTCCTCCCACTTCGCTGCCCTCCTCAAGACAGCGGGGGTATCGCATCAAATTTCAGGCTCCCTGTCAATCAAGGCGGGCGCCCGGAATCGACCGTCATCCGCGCGTCCGGGCTTGGGTAAGAAAAATCACGCCGCCTTCTTCGCCGTCACGTTCCTGAGATACGGCATGACTTCCTTGGAATAGATCTCCATGTTCTTGCGCGTCAGCTCCGCCGGCAAGGTGCCGAACTGCAGGAGCGTCAGGAGATGGCCGAAACCGATCTGGGCCTGGTATTCCTCCAGCTTCTCGCGCACTGTCGCCGGGCTGCCGCAGATGAACTTGCCCTCCTCGATGACGCTGTCGATCGTCTGCTTCATCGAATGGCCGGCCTTGGCGGAGAGCGCTCCGACCATGGATTTGACCGAGGTGTAACCCGGCGGCAGCAGCATCTCCATCGGCATGCGCAGGAACTTCTGCAGAAAGGCCTCGATATGCTCCCTGGCCTCCCTGCGGGCGATCTCGTCGGTTTCGGCGACATAAAGCGGCAACGACCAGCCGAGCTGATCCTCGGTCGCTTCGTAGCCGTAACCGGCCGCGACGTCCTTGTACATCTTCATGTAGCGCGCGACGGTCGAAACCGAGGCGAAGGTCTGGAGATAGGTGTACTTGCGGTCCGGATGGGCGGCCCATTCGATGGTTTCGCTGGACCCCTGGCTCGGGATCCAGATCGGCGGATGCGGATTGTCCTGATAAACCCGCGGCCAGACGTTCACGTATTCGAAATTGTAGTGCTTGCCCTCGAAGATGCTCGGGCCAGCTTGAGTCCAGGCCTGCAGGATGAGGTCATGGGCCTCCTGGAACCGCTCGTGCGAAAAAGCCGGGTTGACGCCCCAGGAATGGTATTCGGCGCCGATGCCGCGCACCATTCCGGCAATCAGGCGACCGCCGGTGATATTGTCCACCATGGCGAATTCTTCCGCCACGGTCAGCGGGTTGTTCAGGAGCGGCAGCGCGCGGCCGAGAATGGCGATCTTGACGTTCTTGGTGCGCCGCGCGAGCGCGCCGGCCATGACGCCGGGGATCGGCATCAGGCCATAGGCGTTCGAATGATGCTCGTTGACGCAGATGCCGTCGAAACCCAGCTGGTCGGCATATTCCAGTTCGTCAAGATAACGATTGTAGAGCTGATGTCCCCTCTTCGGGTCGAAATAGGTGTTCGGCAGCGTCACCCAGGCGGAATCGTGTTTCTCGTCATAGGAGAGATCCAGATCCGCATAGGGCATCAGGTGCATGAAGTAGAATTTCATCGCGTAACCTCCCGGATGAAGCCGTCGACCAGCTGGACGAAACGGTCGCTCTTTTCGATCTGCGGTAGATGTCCGCAATTCTCGATGATCTCAAGGCGCGAATTGGGAATGAGTTCCTGCCAGGCCGGACCGTAGCCGGCCGGCACGATCTTGTCGTCGTCGCCCCAGACGATCAGCGTCGGCACGGAAATGCGGTGCAGCCACTTGTGCAGGTCGGGATTGTAGAAGCGCGGCTCCCAGGCGAGTTTCGCGGTGGTGAGCTTGTTCTTGAGGATCACTTCCAGCCCCTCCTTGGAGGGCGGGGTGGCGAGCATCTGCTCGGCATAGGCCTGGTCGTGGAAGAGGTTGCGGGCGGTGGCCTCCGCATTCCACATGAAGACATCGCCCTTGCGCAGGCCCTTCACGCGGATGCCGGCCGGCGCCACCACGGTCAGCGAATTGAGCTTCGTCTCATTGCGGATGGCGATCTCCGCCGCCAGCCAGCCACCGATCGAACCGCCGACAAGGTTCACCTTGTCGAGGCCGAGACGGTCGATGACGTCGAGATAGAAGAAGGCGAGGTCGGACATGCCGTCCAGCCATTCCGGCGAGCCGGAAGCGCCGAAGCCCGGATGTTCCGGCACGATCACGTCATAGCTTTCGGCGAGCTTTTCCATGAACGGCGCCCAGCGCGCCGCGCCGCTCGAACCGTGCAGGAAGAGAAGCGGCGCACCCTTGCCGCCGCGCATGAACCGGACATTGCAGCCGGTTATGGTCTCGGTGCTTTCGGTAAAGCTCATCTGTGTTCCATCCTCCCTGATATATACAAAGGTATACAAGTCGGCTCGATAAAGCCATAGAAATCGCGCCTGCGCCGCAGCGGATTTGATCAATCTGTATAACCTTTTGAAGAGGGTCAATATGACTCTGTCAAATTTTGATTGATAATAGCAAATTTCCAGCTTGCTTCTTTGGCAATTGCATACAAAGTAGGCCGCGTTCGGGCGGGGAGGATCATGCTCGCCCGGGTCGCAGGGAGGATGGGAATGCAAGCGGAAAAACTGTTCGACCTGAAGGGCCAGGTCGCTGTCGTCACCGGGGCTGCAAGCGGGCTAGGGCTCGCCATCACCAAGACGCTCGCGGCCAACGGCGCGCATGTGGCGCTCGTCGATCTCAATCCGGAAACGCTGGCCGCCGCCTATCAATGGCTGAACGGCCAGGGCTATTCCGCCGAAAGCCATCAGGTGGATGTCTCCGACAGCGCTGCTTTGCGCGCGACGATCGACGGCGTCGCCGAAAAGCATGGCCATCTCGATATTCTCGTCGCCAATGCCGGCATCAGCGGCGGGCCGAATTCCCGTACCGAAGCGGGCGCCATCGAAAATGTCAGCGACGAATTGTGGAACAAGGTGGTGGATGTGAACCTGACGGCAACCTTCGTCGCCATCCAGTCCGCCGCCAAGCACATGAAGAAACAGAAAAGCGGCCGCATCGTCGCGATCGCCTCGATCGCGGGGCTGCGCGCCGACCCGATGACCGGTTACGCCTATGCGTCCAGCAAGGGTGCCGTCGTCAATCTCGTCAGGCAGGCGGCCTGGGAACTGGCGCCTTACAATGTTCTCGTCAACGGCATCGCGCCCGGCCCCTTCCGCACCAATATCGCCGGCGGCCGCATCCGCGAGCCGGAGATCGAAAAAGCCTTCGCCGACACCGTGCCGCTCGGCCGCATCGCCGAAACCGAGGAGATCATGGGCCTCGCTTTGCTCCTCTCCTCCAAGGCATCGAGTTTCATGACCGGCGCGGTGATCCCGATCGACGGCGGTACGGTGGCGATTTGAAGGGCGTGGCAATCTGAAACGCCGGGCCAGAAGTCGGAATTGACAATATCAGGCTCCCTGCTTTATCCCCTTGGAAGAGTAGAGAGGAGCCGAGCAAGAAGAGCCCGGAATTGACGAATGCCAAACGCATTCGTCTAATGAAGAAGTCGGAGGAACGACATGAACATCGCCAGCAATCCCACCCCCTCTTCCGAGGCCTACACCTCTCCGCGCCTGCTGATCGATGGCGCCTGGCTGGAAAACGGCGACCGCAGGACGCAAGCCATCGTCAATCCGGCCACCGAAAAGACGATCGGCGTGGTGCCGCATGCCACCGCCGAGGATCTCGACCGCGCGCTGGAAGCGGCAAGCCGTGCGTTTCCGCTTTGGCGCGCGACGAGCCCGCGCGAGCGCGGCCGTATCCTGAAGCGCGCCGCCCATCTGATGCACGAGCGGCAGGAAGAGATCGCCCGGCTGGCGACGCTCGAAATGGGCAAGCCGATCGCCGAAGCACGTCTCGAAACCCATTTCGCCACGGAAGAGATGGAGTGGTTCGCCGAGGAGGGCCGCCGCACCTATGGCCGTGTCATCCCGGGCCGCCTGGGCGAGACCCGCTTCCAGGTCGTCAAGGAACCGGTCGGCCCGACAGCCGGCTTCTCCGCATGGAACTTCCCGATCGGCAATGCCGCCCGCAAGATGGGCTCGGCGCTCGCCGCCGGCTGCACGATGATCTACAAGCCTGGCGAGGAGGCTCCCGCTTCCGCCGCCGCCGTCGCGCAGTGCCTGATCGACGCGGGCGTGCCGGCCGGCGTCATCGCGGTCGTCTACGGCGTGCCGGACTTCATCTCCCGCCACCTCATCGCCTCTCCAGTCATCCGCAAGATTTCCTTCACAGGCTCTGTCGCGGTCGGCCAGCATCTCATCCGGCTTGCCTCCGAAGGCCTGAAGCGCACGACGATGGAACTGGGCGGCCATGCGCCGGTGCTGGTCTTCGACGATGCGGACCAGGCGGCGGCGCTGGAAATGTCGGTGCAGCGGAAATATCGCAACGGCGGCCAGGTCTGCGTCTCGCCCACCCGCTTCTATATCCAGGACAAGTCCTATGAAGCCTTCTGCGCCGGTTTTGCCGAACGCGCCGGCAAAATCAAGGTCGGTGACGGCCTCGATGCTTCTACCGGCATGGGTCCGCTCGTGCATGCCCGCCGCCGCGACGCAATCGAGGCGCTGGTGCAGGACGCCACGTCCAAGGGCGCCAAGCTGTTGGCTGGCGGCCACCGGGTCAACAACGAGGGCTTCTTTTACGCCCCGACGGTGCTCGCCGACGTACCGGACGATGCCCGCATCATGAGCGAGGAGCCCTTCGGCCCGGTCGCCGTGCTCAACCGCTTCTCGGATTTCGACGACGCCATCACCAAGGCGAACAAGCTGCCTTACGGGCTTGCCGCCTACGGCTTCTCCAACTCGCACAAGACCATCGCCAGGCTGTCCGACCAGCTGGAAGCGGGCATGGTCGGCATCAATTCCTTCAACATCTCCATGCCGGAAACGCCGTTCGGCGGGGTGAAAGCGAGCGGCCACGGTTCCGAAGTCGGGATCGAGGGCGTCGAAGCCTACATGGTCACGAAGACGGTCAGCATCACCTGATCCTAAGATCGGCGTGGACCGATCCGGTTGGTTTTAGAGAATGTCCCGAACGGGATACAAAGAGGACACGAGAATGAAACACGTTAAACCGACCGGCACATTCGCAGCCGAGGCCGTGCTGACCCATATGAAGGCGGCCGGCATCGACGTGCTGCTCGCCAATGGCGGCACCGATTTCCCGTCGATCATCGAGGCCTTCGCCCGCCAGTCCGAGACGGGGCTGAAGATGCCGGAAGCGCTGGTCATCCCGCATGAGGGTGTCGCGGTCGGCATGGCACACGGTTATTACCTGATGACCGGCAAGCCGGCCGGGGTCATCGTCCACGTCAATGTCGGTCTCGCCAATTCCGTCATGGGGCTCGTCAACGCCCGGTCTGAAAACGTGCCGATCATGATGTTTTCCGGCCGCACGCCGATCACCGAGCACGGCCGCTTCGGCTCGCGTTCCTCGCCGATCCACTGGGGTCAGGAAATGTTCGACCAGGCCGGCATGGTGCGCGAAGTGGTCAAGTGGGATTACGAACTGCGCTATCCGGAACAGGCGGGCATCGTCATCGACCGCGCCATGAGCATCGCCATGAGCGAGCCCCGCGGCCCGGTCTATCTGAGCCTGCCGCGCGAGGCGCTGGCCGAGGGCGCGGAGATCACCGCCAGCCACCGTTCGACCGTCACGCCGACCAGCTTCGGCCCGGCCGATCCAGACCTCGTTGCCCAGGCAGCCGATCTTCTCGCCAAGGCCAAAAACCCGCTCGTCATCTCCCAGAGCCCGGAACTCGCCCCAGATTTCGAGCCGCTGGCGGGTTTCGTCGACAAGTTCGCGCTGCCGACGGTCGAGATGTGGGCGATGCGCCAGTCGCTGCCGAGCGATCATCCGATGATGGTCGGCCGCGATTCGACCCAACTCCTGAAGGAAGCCGACGTCGTCGTCGTCATCAATGCCGCCGTGCCGTGGATCTCCGACCACACGAGCCTTGCCGAAGGCGCCAGGGTCATCGCCATCGGGCCGGACCCGCAGCACAGCCGCGTGCCGATCCGCAGCTTCCCGATCGATATCGCACTCGCCGGCGGTATCAACAAGACGATCGCAGCCCTTGCCGCCGCCATGGCTGAGCGCGTGCCGGCCGGCGAAACCTTCTCCGAACGCCGCGAAAAATGGGCCAAGGTGAAGGCCGGACAGGTGGAGGCCGCCGCCAAGCGCGCCGCCATGGGCAACGGCGCGCCGATGACGGCAGCCTATGTCAGCCGTTGCATCTCCGACATCATGGATGAGAAGACGACCATCGTGAACGAGCTCGGCATCGATCCGTCGGTCATGGAATTCAAGCATCCGAAGGGCTTCTTCTCGACGCCGTTGTCCGGCGGCCTCGGCTTCGGCCTCACCGCGGCGCTCGGTGCCCAGCTCGGCGCCCTGAAACAGGGCGAGAGCCGGCAGGTCATCGCAACGATCGGCGACGGCTCCTACATGTTCGCCAACCCGGTCGCCTGCCACCAGACGGCCACCGCGCTGAAACTGCCGCTGCTGACGATCGTCTTCAACAACGGCATCTGGAACGCCGTGCGCCGTTCGACGCTCTACATGTATCCGGACGGCAGTGCCGCGACCGCCAACGTCATGCCGATCACCGCACTCGACCCCGCGCCGGATTATGCCGCCGTCGCCCGCGCCCATGGCGCCCATGCCGAACGTGTCGAGAACGGCACGGACCTGCCTGCGGCGCTGCAGCGTGCCTTGGCTGCGACAAAGAGCGGCCAGCAGGCCATGCTCGAAGTCATGGTCTCCTACTAGGGCGCGTCGGTTATGGGAGGAGGAACCGGAGACGACGCAAAGACGCTGGCGGAGCTCCGCCGGCGTTATCCGATGGTCAGCGACCTGGAAAAACGGGCGAAATGGCGCATTCCGCGCTTCGCCTACGAGTTCCTGCAGGGCGGCGCCGGCGACGAGACCGGGCTGAACCGCAACCGCGCGGCGCTAAAGGCGGTCGAGGTCGTGCCGCGTTACGGTATCGACGTCTCGAAGGTCGATACGTCGGTTGAACTCTTCGGCCGACGTTATGCCGCCCCGATCGGCATCTCGCCGATCGGTCTCGACGGCATGATGTGGCCGGGCGCGACGGAGCGTTTCGCCAAGGCGGCCCAGGCGCATAACATTCCCTATATGGTCGGCACACTGGCCTGCGCGACGATCGAGCAGGTGGTGCAATGGGCGCCCGACGTCGCCTGGTTTCAGCTTTATCCGATGGCGCCGGACAACCACAAATACAGTCTCGAAATGGCCGAGCGCGCCCGCGTCGCCGGCGCAAAGGTTCTGGTCGCGACGCTGGACGTGCCGGTACGCGCCAAGCGCCCGCGGGATCTGAGAAACGGCCTCGTCATGCCTTTCCGGCTGACGCCGAAGACGATGATGCGTGCGGCGATGGCGCCGCTCTGGCTCGATGCGGTCCGCCGCAACGGCATGCCGACCTTCGCCAATATGGGCAAGTTCGCCGGCGGCACCGATCATGGCTCGACGGCGGGTTTCGTGCAGAAACATATCGGCGGCGGCTTTCCATGGGATGAGATCGCCCGCCTGCGCGACCGCTGGACCGGGCCGATGATGGTCAAGGGCATCATGCATCCGGCCGATGCGGAGAAGGCGCTCTCGCTCGGCCTGAACGGCGTTGTCGTCTCCAACCATGGCGGCCGCCAGTTCGATGCCGCGCCCGCGACGATCGACGTGCTGCCGGAGATCGCCCGCACCGTCGGCACCCGCGGCACCGTCCTCTTCGACAGCGGCGTCGTCTCCGGCGTCGACATGCTGCGGGCGCTCGCCTGCGGGGCGCAATCCTGCTTTGCCGGCCGCGCCTTCATGCTGGGGCTCTCTGCCCTCGGAGACCGCGGTGCCACCCACATGGCGCAGGCCTTCATCGAGGAATACCGCATCGCGCTTGGCCAGAACGGGCTTTTGAGCTCTGACGAGGCCCGCCGCGCGCCCGTGCGCCATCCCGGCGCCTGGACCGCCGACAATTTCCAACTTCGTAGCTAAATCCGTTCCCGGGAGGGGAGATCCATGAAAGTCGCAGACGCTATTGCCGAAATCTTGAAGCGCGAGGGGATCGAGATCGTCTGCGGCTATCCGGTGAACCACGTTCTCGAACACGTCGCGATGGCTGATATCCGCCCGATCATCGTGCGCCAGGAGCGCCACGGCCTGCATATGGCCGATGCCATGTCGCGGCTCTCCTCGGGCAAGACGATCGGCGTTTTCGCCATGCAGCTCGGACCGGGCACCGAAAACGCTTATGGCGGCATCGCTCAGGCCTATTCGGAATCGGTGCCGATCCTCGTTCTGCCGATGGGTTACGAGCGCCGTGTCGCGCATGTCGATCCGAACTACAATGCCACCCGCTCGATGCGCGACATCACCAAGTCGGCCGAGCCCATCACGCTGGCGGAGGAAATTCCGAACATCTTCCGCCGTGCCTTCTCCAAGCTCCGCAACGGCCGCGGCGGTCCGGTGCTGATCGAGATCCCCAACGACATGTGGCAGCATGAAGTGCCGGAACCCTTGAACTACCGGCCGGTGCTCGCCACCCGCTACGGGCCGGACCCGGCCGCCGTCAAACATGCCGTCGACCTGCTGCTCGCTGCCAAGCGCCCGGTTCTTTATGCCGGCCAGGGCGTGCACTACGCCGAAGCCTGGCCGCAGCTCAAGGAACTCGCCGAACTCCTGGCGATCCCGGTGTCCACGAGCCTAGAAGGCAAGAGCGCGTTTCCGGAGACCCATCCGCTGTCCGTCGGCGCCGGCGGCGCGGCGATCTCCAAGACGCTCCGGCATTTCCTCGATACGTCCGACGTGATCTTCGGCATCGGCTGCTCGTTCACCGAAACCGCGTTCGGCGTGCAGATGCCGCTCGACAAGACGGTGATCCATGCGACCCTCGATCCCGACCACATCAACAAGGACATCGAGGCCAAGGTGGCGCTGATCGGCGACGCGGCGCTGACGCTCGATGCGGTTCTGGCCGAGATCACGGCGCGCAACACGGCGCAGCGCGACAGCAAGGACGTCGCCGCGGAAATCGCCAAGGTGCAGGAGGAATGGCTTTCCGAATGGATGCCGAAGCTCACCTCCGAGAGCAAGCCGCTCTCCCCCTATCGCGTCCTCTGGGACCTGCAGCACACGGTCGATATCGAGAACACGATCATCACCCATGACGCCGGCAGCCCGCGCGACCAGCTTTCGCCCTTCTGGAAATCGGTGAAGCCACTCACCTATATCGGCTGGGGCAAGTCGACCCAGCTCGGCTACGGTCTCGGTCTCGCCATGGGCGCCAAGCTGATGCATCCGGACAAGCTGTGCATCAACGTCTGGGGCGATGCGGCGATCGGCTTCACCGGCATGGATTTCGAAACGGCGGTGCGCGAGCGTATCCCGATCCTGTCGATCCTGCTCAACAACTTCTCCATGGCCATGGAACTGCCGATCATGAAGGTCTCGACGGAGAAGTACCGCTCGACCGACATTTCCGGCGACTATGCCGCCTTCGCCCGCGCCCTCGGCGGTTACGGCGAACGGATCACCGATCCGGCCGAGATCGTTCCGGCGATCAAACGCGGCATCGAACAGACGCAGAAGGGCGTGCCGGTCCTGCTGGAATTCATCACCACGCAGGAGATCGCCCGCTCGCGTTATCACCGCATGCTGACGGGTGAGAAGAAATGAGCGGTCTGCAAACCACTCTCGACGCGCTGAAACTCCATTTCGGCGACCGGCTTTCGATTGCGGAAGCCGTGCGCGACCATCACGGCCACGACATGTCCCGCCAGCCGACGCGTCTGCCGGACGCGGTCGTTTACGCCGACAACGAGGACGAGGTGGCGCGCGTCGTCTCGGCCTGTTTCGAGGCCGGCATTCCGGTCACGCCGTTCGCCGCCGGCTCGTCGATGGAAGGCCACACGATCCCGCTGAAGGGCGGCATCTCGCTCGATCTCACCCGCATGAACCAGATCGTCGCGGTGAACCATGAGGATTTCGACGCGCAGGTGCAGGCGGGCGTCACCCGCAAGCAGTTGAACGCCCATATCCGCGATACGGGCCTGTTCTTCCCGATCGATCCCGGCGCCGACGCCTCGCTCGGCGGCATGGCCTCAACGCGGGCTTCCGGCACCACCGCCGTGCGCTACGGCACGATGCGCGAAAACGTGCTGGCGCTGCGCGTCGTCACGCCGCAGGGCAAGATCATCACCACCGGCCGGCGAACCAAGAAATCGTCGACGGGCTACGACCTGACGAAGCTCTATGTCGGCGCGGAAGGCACGCTCGGCGTCATCACCGAGGTCACCGTCCGGCTGCATCCGATCCCGGAAACCATCGCGTCCGCCGTCTGCACCTTCGCGACCATGCGCGGCGCGGTCGAGGCCGTCGTCGCGACGATCCAGAGCGGCATCCCGGTCGCCCGCATCGAATTCCTGGACGAAGTGGCCGTCGAAGCGGCCAACCGTCATGCCGGCCTCACCCTGAAGCTCGCCCCTACCCTGTTCCTCGAATTCCACGGCAGCCCACGCTGGGTGGAGGAGCAGTCGAACACGGTGCGCGAGATCGCCGACGAATTCGGCGGTTCCGATTTCGAGTGGTCGACCCGCACCGAGGATCGCGAACGGCTGTGGAAGGCACGCCATGAGACGCTGTTCGCCAACCAGACGCTGCGCCCCGGCTGCAAGGCCTTCACGACCGACGTCTGCGTGCCGATCTCCAGGCTGGCCGATGCGGTGATGGCCGCCCGCGAGGACATCGACAATTCCTTCCTGATGGGCAAGATCATCGGCCATGTGGGCGACGGCAATTTCCATGTGGGCTATCTGATCAAGCCGGAATTCCCGGAAGAACTGGCGGAGGCCGAGCGGCTTGCCGAACGGCTCTACCAGCGCGCCATCGACATGGGCGGCACGTTCTCGGGCGAGCACGGCATCGGCATTTCCAAGCTGAAATATCTCCGCCGGGAACACGGCGACGCCGTCGACATGATGAACGCCATCAAGGCGGCGCTCGATCCCAAGGGCATCATGAACCCCGGCAAACTCGGTCAGGTGGAATAGGATATGGAAAATCCATCCGTTTCTTCTGAAAATGCAACGTCCATTTCAATTGGAACGGGAATCCATTTCCGTCGTTAGGCCTATGTAACCCACGCCGCATATTGGCCAACGGAGGAAATCCAATGTTCAAGATCATCTCTGTATCCCTCATCTCGCTCGGTCTCGCAACCGGCGCCATTGCCCAGACGGCAAGCTCGCCCTCGACGCAAAGCGACTCCGGCGACCCGACCAACAAGGTCAATCCCGGCCCGATGCGTGGTCCGCAGGCGACGGACGACACGACCACCAACAGCATCCGCACCAATTGCGCGCCGAACCAGCAGACGGACAAGACGTCCAACATGCCGGACAAGACCGCCACCACCAACGTCACGCCCGGCACATCCGGCTCCAATACCAACGGTCAGTCCTCGGACTGCTGATTTTTTTGAACTTCAGGAAAAAGGCCGGTAATGCCGGCCTTTTTTCGTGAGGTGTACCCCGATGGCCGGATTGCGGTCGGCACCGTCGACGCGGATGATCCCGCGCAAGAGGACCATCGATCTTCCCCCCGACCTCCCCCTGCCCTAACTTGACTGAACAAGAAGAGAGAAAAGGAGCGATCATGATCATCCGGTCCGGCAGCTGCCTGTGCGGCAAGGTGCGATATTCGGTAAAGGATGCGCCGATCAGGCTCGGGCTCTGCCATTGCGCCGATTGCCGCAAGGAGAGCGGCTCGGTCTTCGCGACCTTCGGCATCTGGCCGGCCCACGCCTTCGAAAGCAGCGGCGAAGTCAAATATTTCCAAGGCCGCGGCTTCTGTCCCGAATGCGGTTCGCGCGTCTTTAACGAAAGCAGCGACGGCATGGAAATGGAGATCCGGGTGGGCTCGCTCGACATGGCGCCGACCGATCTCGAACCCACCTACGAGCTATGGGTAAAGCGCCGCGAAAACTGGCTTCCGCCGCTTGATGTTTCTCAGTTCGACGAGGATCGCCCGCAGTGAGAGGATGAAAGTGACCCATTGCCGTCACCCGCGATCTCTATAGAGTGCCGCCGAAGCGACGGAGACCAAAGCAATGCCGGACCTGCTCGAAAAAGCGATCGCCATCGCCACCGAGGCTCACAAAGGTCAGTCGTCGAAGACCGGCGGGCCGTTCATCGACCATGTGCGCCGGGTCGCAGAAGGCATGCCGGGTGAGGATGAAAAGCTGGTCGCCTGGCTGCATGACGTCGTCGAAAAAGGTCCCGGCTGGACCTTTAAACGCCTGCGCGAGGAAGGATTTTCGCAAGCGGTCGTCGATGCCGTCGATGCCATGAGCAAGCGCGACGGCGAGGAATATTTCACGTTCGTCCGCCGCTCGATCCGAAATCCGCTCGCCCGGCCGGTCAAACGTGCCGATCTTACCGACAATCTTGCGCAGATGCGCCAGATGGGCGGCGACGGCTCGAAATTCGCCGAGGGTCTGCGTATCCTCGACGAGGAATATCCCTCTTAGGCTCCGGAACCTCGAGCCCAGGTCCTCCGTTCGTTTCCGCGGGTCGCGATACTCTTCGAACGCAGGATGGGCTCATGGAATCTCGGGAATTCAAATCTCAGGTGGCGCTGGTCACCGGCGCAGGTTCGGGCATCGGCAAGGCGGCCGCCTTGAAGCTGGCGGCCGAAGGGGTGCGGGTGGGCGTGCTCGGCCACACCCGGAGCGAGGTCGACAAGACGGCCAGGGAGATCGAGAACGCAGGCGGCAAGGCGCTGGTGCTGGAAGCGGATGTTTCCAACGCCACCCAGATGCAGAACGCAGTCGACCGGCTGGCGGGAGAATTCGGGCGGCTCGATGTCGTCGTCGCGAATGCCGGCATCAACGGCGTCTGGGCACCGATCGACGATCTGAAGCCGGACGAATTCGACAGGACGATCGCCGTCAACCTACGCGGTACCTATCTCACCTTCCATGCCGCCGTGCCGCATCTCAAGAAAAACGGCGGCTCGATCGTGGTCGTTTCCTCCATCAACGGCAATCGTACCTTCACGACGCCGGGCGCCACCGCTTATGTGGCCACCAAGGCGGCCCAGGTGGCGATCGTCCAGCAGCTGGCGCTGGAACTCGGCAGACACGGGATCCGGGTCAATGCCGTCTGCCCCGGCGCGATCGACACCAGCATCAACGACAACACCACCGTGCGCGGCAAGCGCGAGACGGCCGTGCCGGTGAAATTCCCGGAGGGCGACATTCCGATCACCGGCGGCAAGGCGGGGACAAGCGAGGATGTCGCCGACGTCATTCTGTTCCTTGCTTCGGATCGCTCGCGGCATATCACCGGCACGCCCATCTTTGTGGACGGCGGCCAGGGCCTGCTTCGATAGGATTGTCTTCTGCTGCCTTGGTTGCGGAGACGCTCGCCAAAGCCGGACCTTGGTCCATTCCGGCGACCGGCGTATATAAAACCAAGGTCCGGCAGGCGCAGGACTTTGGTCCCAGCCGGCCGTTTTCCCGGAACCCCCAACCTTTCAAGGCGTTCAAACCTCATACAAAACACGAGGTTACACCCATGAAGAAACTGATTATCGCAACGGCATTCGCCTTTTCGTCCCTGCTTGCTTTTGCAGGGCCCTCACAAGCCCAGGGCGCCAGCGTCACCATCACCACCGGCGACGGTCCGCGCTATTATCGCGATTACGATCGCCCGCGTTATTATCGCGATCATCGCCCTCCGCGTTATGTCCGGAACTGGGATCGTCCGCGCCACGGCTGCATGACCAAGAAGGTCCGCACCTATCGCAACGGTGATCTCGTCGTGAGGACCACCCGGGTCTGCCGTTGATCCTCCCTGATTCTGCCGGTTGAACGGCACGGCATATCCGCGCATAAGAGGGTCTAAAGCCCGTGCTCAGGAGACCGCCATGCAAAAGCCGGCAGACGCCGCCCCCGTCATCGTCATTGATCTGCAGACCGGCATGTTCGACGGGGTCGCCGAACCGCCGCTTCATGATGCCGACAGGCTTGTCGAACGTGCCCGACAGGTGATCGACTGGGCGAGACGCGAAGGCCGCAAGGTCGCCTTCATCCGCCATGACGGTCCGGAGGGCGATCCGCTGGCACCCGGCGAACCGGGCTGGCCCGTCTGGCCGGCCCTCGGCCAGGCAGAGCACGAACCGACCTTTTCCAAGTCGGTGCGCGATTCCTTCAGCAACCCGAAGCTCGGCGCCTGGCTGGCGGATCTCGACACGCCCGAGGTGGTCATACTCGGCGCCCAGACGAATTTCTGCGTCGCCGGCACGGTGCAGGGCGCCATTGCCAACGGACTGAAGGTCACCGTTGTTTCCGATGCCCACAGCACCGTCGATCTTCCCGACGAAGCCGCCGCCTCGATCATCAACCGCTACAATGCCCAGTTCGCCGAAGCCGGCGTCAATCTGGTGACGACGGACGCGCTCACGAAGGCGTGACGCCGAATTCCAGCCTGCGGCTCGCACCGATCTCGTCCAGGAATACCTCGTCGTGGCTGACGACGAGGAGCGCCCCGTCATAGGCCCGCAGGCCGGCCTCCACCGCGGCGAGGGAATCGATGTCGAGATGGTTGGTGGGCTCGTCGAGGATCAGCAGCGACGGCGGCTCCTGACCGCCGAGCACGCAGGCAAGGCCCGCGCGCAGCATCTGGCCGCCGGAAAGCGTGCCGCTCACCTGCAGCGCCGCGTCGGCCCGGAACATGAAACGCGCCAGCGCCGCGCGGCAGGCGTTTTCATCCGTCTGCGGATTGAGCCTTTTGAAATTGTCGCGGATCGAAAGCGCCGGATCGAGAATGCCGACCCGCTGATCCAGCATAGCGGTCTTCACCGGCACGCGCACCGTGCCCGAGAAGGGCAGGAGCGCGCCGGATATCAGCGACAGAAGCGTCGTCTTGCCCGATCCGTTCGGGCCGGTGACGGCAATCCGTTCCGGACCGGTGATCTCGAAGGACAGGTTGCGCAGCACCGGTTTTTCCGGATCGTAACCGGCCGTGACGTTCTCGAGCCGAAGCACGGTCCGGCCCGCCGGCAGGCCGGTCGGCGGCAGCGTGACGGTCAGCGGCTGCAGGATCTCGACCTTTTCACGGGCGGCTGAGACGTCTTCCAGCGCCCGGGTCCGGAGCCGCTCGGCCAGCCGGGCGTTCCCGCCGCTGGTATTCTCCGCCTGGCGTTTCAGCCCGCCGGCAACGATACGCGGCATGTCGCCCCGTGCCGCTTTCCGTTTGCCGACGCCGTCACGGCGAGCCTTGCGTTCGGCGGTTTCCTGCGCGGTGCGGTTCACATCTGCAACCCGCTTTTCGGCATCGGCCAGATCGTGCTCGGCCGCAGCCAGTTCCAGCGCTCGGCACTCCCGGTAATGGCTCCAGTTACCGCCATACCGGGTGGCGCCGAGCGTCGTCATCTCGATGATCGCATCGACCGTGTCGAGCAGTTCGCGATCATGGCTGACGACGATCGCCCCTCCCCTCCAGCCGGCGAGAAGCCCGATCACCGCCCGCCTGCCCTCGCGGTCGAGATTGTTGGTCGGTTCGTCGAGAATCAGGAAATCCGGCTCGCGAAAGATCAGCGCCGCCAGCCCGGCGCGCGTGCGCTGGCCACCGGATAATGTCGCGAGCGGCGTTTCGGCCGTGGCCTCAAGGCCTGCGCGCGCCAGGGCCTCGGCCATGCGCGCTTCCAGCATCCAGTCGGCATCGGCAAGTTCGTCAGCCGTCGCCTCGCCCCGTTCGGCGCGGGCAAGAAGGGCAAACGCGCCGCGGACGCCGAAGAGATCGGCGATCGTCTCCTTCGGCCCGACCTGCACGCTCTGCCGCAGCACGCCGAGCGTGCCGGAGACGGAAATCGTGCCGGAAACCGGCGAGAGTTCGCCGGTAATCAGCTTGAGCAGCGTCGTCTTGCCGACGCCGTTGCGGCCGACGAGCCCGGCACGTTCCGGACCAAAGCCGAGATTGAGATCGGAGAAAAGCGGCCGGCCGTCAGGCGTGGACCACGAAAGATTGGCAAGCGTAATGGAAGGCATGGACAGATTCCCGGATTGCAAGGCGAAGGGGCGCTGCGATCTGGGTGGAATCCATTTTCAACCGTCCTGTTGGTGCTGCGGATGGTGGATATCTATGCGGGAAATACGGCCTGTTCAAGACCGCCCAAAAGAACCCTCGCGGGGTAGTGCGAGGGTTCTCTTGTTGGTCGACGCGAGGCCACAGGAAATGCCTCGATAGCCTCTAAGCATATCTTGCCGACTGTTGTACCGGCTCTGCACCAACCTTTTTTGGGTGCATCGAACACCCGGCCGCTAGGCGGGAACGATGCGATGGAGACGATCCGGGACCTATGCCCGCTCTTCCCAGAGCCTGGCGAGTTCGATCACGGTCTTGACCGCTTTTTCCATGTCCTGGCTCGAGACGAATTCAAGCGGCGAGTGGAAGGCGTGGCCGCCTGCGAAGAGATTGGGGCATGGCAGGCCCATGAAGGAAAGGCGCGAGCCGTCCGTGCCGCCGCGTATGCTGCCGCGCACCGGTTCCATGCCGGCCCGGCGGATCGCCTCGACGGCGTATTCGACGATCTCCGGATGCCTGTCCAGCACCACCTTCATGTTGCGGTACTGTTCCTTGATCGTGAACGTATAGCTGGAACCGGGATAGGAGGAGAGAACATCCTTCGTGATTTCTTCGAGCAGCGCCTCCTTCGTTTTCAAGCCTTCCTCGGTAAAATCGCGGATGATGAAGGAGAGGTTTGCCTTTTCCATTACGCCTGACACACCGGTCGGATGGATGAAGCCGTCGCGGCCCCTGGTGGTTTCCGGCGCCTGGTCCTTCGGCAGCCGGTCGATGATGGCGCCGGCGATCCGGATGGCATTTTCCATCTTGCCGTAGGCAAAACCCGGATGGATGGCGACGCCCTTGATGGCGATCTCCACCGCATCGGCGGAAAAGGTCTCGTCCTCGATCGTGCCGGCGGTCTCGCCATCCAGCGTATAGGCGAAATCGGCACCGAGCTTCTTGAAATCGACCTTGTCGACGCCGCGGCCGATCTCTTCGTCGGTGGTGAAGAGAATGCGGATCGCGCCGTGTCTGATGTCCGGGTTGTTGATCAGGAATTCGGCCGCCGTCATGATTTCGGCAATGCCCGCCTTGTCGTCGGCGCCGAGCAGCGTCGTGCCGTCGGTGGTGACGATGTCGTGACCGATCAAGTCCTTCAGCACCGGATGTTCGGCCACCCTGATCACCTGGGTCCTGTCACCCAAGAGCTGGATGTCGCCGCCCTGATAGTTCCTGACGATCTGCGGCTTGACGTTGGTGCCGGAAAAATCGGGCGCCGTATCCATATGGGCGGTGAAGCAGATGACCGGCACGTTGTTCTTGGAGGTCGTCGCGGGGATCGTCCCGTAGACGTAGCCGTGTTCGTCGAGATGCGCGTCGGTGACCCCGATCGCCTGGAGTTCGGCGGCAAGCAGTTCCCCGAGGATCCTCTGCTTCATGGTGGAAGGCTGGGTCGGCGACTTGGCATCCGACTGGGTATCGATGACGACATAACGGAGAAAACGATCGGTAACGCTATCGGCCATGGCGGGAAATCCAATTTTTCGAACGGAATGATGGATTTGTAGCGAGGCAGACCGGTCGCGTGAAGCGGCAAATGATGCCAAGGCCGGCATCTTTCTCCCTGATCCCAGATTCCGCTCCGGGAAGACCATAAAGTCGGTGCAAACGATGGTCGTCAGGCCTGCCCGCCGTTGACAGTCCGGCACCACAGGTACTACATATGATGGACCGTCGTTCCACATAGAAGAACATTGGCCGCTTGAAATACGCTGCGACGTGGCTGTGAACCTGCCGTTCCGCCGCGACGGCCGGAAACAAAGAGAAACCGCATTGGAAACGCGCAAGACCGTGCCGCTGATCGTCGCCTCGGCGCTTATCATGCAGCAGATCGACTCGACGGCGATCGCCACCGCGCTGCCCTCCATCGCCGATGCGCTCGGCGAACCGCCGGTCGTCCTGCACTCGGCAATAACCATCTATCTGCTGGCCGCCGGCGTCTTCCTGCCGATCAGTGGCTGGCTGGCCGACCGGTTCGGGGCACGCCTCCTCTTCTGCTCGGCGATCGGCATCTTCACCTTCGCCTCGCTTCTTTGCGCCGCATCCACCACCCTTCCCATGCTGATCGCCGCCCGTGCGCTGCAGGGCTTCGGCGGCGCGCTGATGCTGCCGACGGCGCGCCTTATCCTGGTGCGCTCCGTACCGCGCGAGGACCTGATCTCCGCCATGGTGCTGACGAGCATGCCGGCGGTGGTGGGTCCCGCGATCGGTCCGCTGTTCGGCGGCTTCATCACCGGCATCAGTTCCTGGCGCTGGATCTTCTGGATCAACCTGCCGGTCGGCATCATCGCGATCATCCTGACGCTGGCGCTGATCGACAAGGTGCCGGTCGCCGAACGCAAATCCTTCGATGTCCTCGGTTTCATCCTCACCGGCATCGGCATCGGCGCGACGATCTTCGGCCTCGATGCCTTTGCCCGCGATATGAATGGCGGATCGATCGCGCTCGCCTGCGCCGGGCTTGCCATCCTCGGCCTCTATGTGCTGCACGCGCGGCGCAAGACGGACCCGATCCTCGACCTGCGGCTTTTTCGCCACCCGACCTTCCGCGCCAGTCTTTCAGGCGGCACGCTGTTCAGGATCAGCATTGGGGCGCTGCCCTTCATGCTGCCGCTGCTGATGCAGGAAGTGTTCCGCTATACGCCGCTGCAATCCGGCGCCATCACCTTCGTTTCGGCGATCGGCGCCTTCGGCATGCGAACCATCACCAAGCGGATACTCCATCGCTTCGGGTTCCGCCGCATTCTCTTCTGGAATGCGCTCGTCGCCAGCTTTTCGATGGGACTCTGCGGGATTTTCACACCACAGACGGCAATGGCCGTGATGATCGGCATCATCCTGCTCGGCGGCTTCTTCCGCGCGCTGCAGTTCACCTCGCTCAACACGCTCGGCTTCGCCGAGGTAAGCGATGCGGAAATGAGCCACGCGACCTCGCTGTCGCAGATGGGCCAGCGGATCGCCCAGAGCATTGGAGTCGCATTCGCCGCGCTGCTGCTGCAATATTTCTCCGGCGGTTCGCAGACACTGACCAACCACGCCTTCACCATGTCCTTCGCGATCATCGCCGCGGTCTCGGCCAGTTCCTGCTTCACCTTCCTCCGCCTGCCGGAAACCGCCGGAGACGTGCTGGCCGGACGCAGAAGGCACGCCGCCGAGGAGCCGAGCCGGGAACGGGAAGCGGCGGAGTGAGGCATGAGGCGGGGTTTCAGAACGTACGGTTGTGCGTGACAGCACCAATTAGGCCATGGCCCGCCGCATATCGGCTCGACCTCCCGGGCCAGCCCTCGGTTTCCTTGAAGCGAAATGGTACACGTGCTAAGTTTGAACAACTTAGCACGCTAACTTCTGGCCTAGATGAAACCTGATCCGATCGCATCCGAATTCCTGGAAGCCCTCACCAAGGTGAGCCGCAAGATCCGCACGGCCTTCAACCAGCAGGTCACCGCGCACGGGCTGACCTATCCGCGGGCCCGCGCCCTTTTCCGCCTCGCCAAGAAACAGAACATGACACAGAGCGAACTTGCCTGCGAGCTGGAACTCGAACAGGCGACCATGGTGCGCCTTCTCGACCGCATGGAGGAAAACGGCCTCATCGAGCGCCGCCCGGACCCGAACGACCGGCGCGTCAAGCTGCTCTTTCTCACGCCGTATGGCGAGGAACAGGCGGCGATGGTTCGCGCGATCGCCGAACGGATGCGCGGGCAGATCTTTCGCGATATCGACCCGGATCAACTGCATGCCGCCCTCGCGCTCTTCGGGCACATCTCGGCCAATACCGGGGAACTGGAGGATATCGATATCCTCGCGTGACGCGGCTGCCCAGGCAATTATCGGGTGGATGACGGCGGTCGCACCTCCTACATGGAGGTCTCATTCTCCCTTTGACGCGTTGCAGCAATCGAATAACATCGCGACAAACCCAGGTCCGTTTCATGAGCTTCCGCCCGCCCCAATCCCTCTCGCAGCCCGGTTTCATCAATACCGGCTTCAACGTGCTCGAATACGAACTGCAGTCCGAGAGGGCGGCCGCACTGACCCGGCAGGGGGTTAAGGTGGAGGCCGCCCTTGCGGCGCTCGATGCGTGGGACGAGACGCGTGACGGGGCCGGGCGGCACGACACGCTGCTTTACGAGGCGGCGGATGCCGTCTGGGCCTTGTTCATCCAGCGCGAAATATGCGGCATGCGGAACAATCGCGACATCATCAAGCGCTACGGCATTCCGAAAGAGGTGTTAGCCAGGGTCGGCACGGTGCGCAAATGACGGCAAGCAGAGATATTCAAGAAATGTCCGTCCGGCCTTTCCCAAAGGCTGCGCGGTCCGGAAGACAGGACCTAAAATGACCAGACCTGTGATCGGCGTGATCGGGAATTCCTTCGTCGTCGAAAACCGCTTCACGGCCCAGCTTGTCGGCGAGGGAAATCTGAAGGCGATCGCCGATGTCACCGATGCCCTGCCGCTGATGTTCGCCGGCAATCCTGGTATCACCGATATCGGCACGCTTCTCGATATCGTCGACGGCATCCTGCTGACGGGGGCGAGGGCCAATGTCCATCCGAGCCATTTCAATACGGAGCCGCACGCGCGGCACGAGCCCTACGACCAGAACCGCGACGCGGTGGCGCTGCCGTTGATCAAGGCCTGCGTCGAAAAGGGCGTCCCGGTTTTCGGCATCTGTCGCGGCTTCCAGGAAATGAACGTCGCGGCCGGCGGTTCGCTGCATCCGGAGATCCGCGAACTGCCCGGCCGCATCAACCACCGCATGCCGAGGCTCGAAAACGGCGAGATCCATCCGGATATGTCGGTCGTCTTCGCCGACCGCCACGAGGTGCGGCTGATCCCCGACGGCGTGTTTGCAAGACTGCTCGGCCGCGAGACGATCCGGGTCAATTCGCTGCACGGACAGGGCGTTCTCGATCTCGGCGAAAGGATTATCGCCGAAGGCACCGCCGACGACGGAACCATCGAAGCGATCCGGTTCAGGGATGCGAAAGGTTTTGCGCTCGGCGTGCAATGGCATGCGGAATACGATCCGCAGGCCAATCCGATCAACCGGGCGCTGTTCGAAGCCTTCGGCGAAGCGGTCAGGACCTACAGGACCCGAAGATAGGCGGAAGACAGGTCAGGATCTCGGCCGGCCGTCGTCGAAGAGCTGCGCCAGCCACTGATAATAGCGCGGCTGCTTGTTGCGCAGCTCGGCGCGGGAATAGGGCGGCCGGTCGATATTGCCGAAGAGATAGACGCTCGCCGTCACTGCGAAGAACTCCCGGGCATTGCTCATCATGTAGGAATCGCCGGGCCAGAACTGGCGGCCGCGGTCATGGAATTCCTTGATGTCGGGGTTGTTGAAGCCTTGTGGCACTATCTTGTCGTGATAGGCATGCAGGAACTCGTGCAGGATGATCGGCTTGTCCGGATCGAGCTGCCTGACGCGCACGTCGACGCCGGCCCCGCTGCCGTAATGGCCGGGGCCGGAGCTTGCTTTCGAAGGGTCCGCCCAGACCGGGATGGAGCGCATGAACTGAACCACGTCCGGCTTCAGGCCGACCTGCTCGACGATATCGAGCTGGCGTTTGACGGTCGCGACCATCTTCTGGTCCGACTCGGCGCCGCGGGCGCCCGTCAGGTCCACCCGCCACCCGTGATAGGAGAAGACGAGCGGATCGGCCGCCGCCGGGAAGGCCTGCAGGGCATTGAATAAAATAGCGGCGCAGAGCACCGGAAATCTGGAAAATAAGCGCACTGTCTCCCCCGTTCCGGGTCGAAATCCCGGCCGGATCGTCTTGTCTCACGGGCGGCGGTGGAGCGCAATCGCCGCCGATGGCCTCACCCCCTTTTGACCGGCGGAAGCTCCTCTTCGAACCCGGCAGAGAGCCGTTTTCACGAGTGCACATTGGTGAGGCTAGGGCGCTTGCATGATGCGGCCACTGCCTCTGATCTCCGAGCGCCGCAGGATCGGGTGGCCGGATAGGTCAACATTGCCGCTCCCGAAAATGGAGACGTCCGCATCTGTCAGCGCCGTCATTTGCGCGTCGCCACTGCCGCGGATCTTGATCTGCGCGGACTTGGCAGTCAGTTCCTTGAGCCGTGCCGCGCCCGAACCCGAGATCTCCACGTCGACCGTATCAGAGGCTCCGCTGGCGGCGACGCTGCCGCTTCCGCGTATGCTCAGGCGCAACCGAGGCTGATCGATCTGCGACAAGGTCAGGTCGCCGCTGCCGAGCAGTGTCCAATCAGTTATCGCGGGTCCCGACACGCTGACGGCGAGTTTGGATGCAAACCAGCCTGGATCACAATCCAGACTCAACCTGTGACCTTCCATTCGCACATGATCGAGAAGAGCGGGATCTCCGCTGACAACAGCCTCCGCCTTGTCACCCGGCCTATAGCGGACCGAAGCCGGCAGATCGATTGTCAGGCTGTCGCTCGCCGCGAAAGGAAGGGTAATCTGCTGTTTGGTAGAGGCGGCGGATCCGCATGCGGACGGCATTGCACCCCACAGGTGCCTCGCGTCGGTCCAATCCCGCCCCGAAAGTCCGATGCCCAGGGTTAGAAAGGCCACCGCGCCGATCAATCCCGTCGTTGCAACGAATGCCAATTTTCCCGCCATTGTTCGGTTCCTTCCGTCGTGTCGTTCAAAATCAGACGCGGTCGCGGTCCAGCTTGGCCAAACGGAAATGCAGCCTGGCATAATGACCTAGAAAGCGTACGCCCGCGCCCAGTCCAATGAGCAGCAAGGCGCCGCCACCCAGCAGGCCACTCACGAGGCCAGCGCCAATGAACAAGCGCGCTGCTGCTCCAATCGCCGGTTCACCAAGGTCGAGCAGCAACGTGGTGAAGATGATCTTCACGCCGACGGCGCCGATCGCTACCAGCGCGATCGCAACGCCGAATGCCACAAAAATCGTAAGGATCAGCAACGGCAGCAAGAAGAGGATGTCGACAATCGCAAGGCCGGCGAGAGCCGTCGTGGCTGCCACAAGATTCGAAAGGCTCCAATGGTCTTCGAAGCGGCGCAGACCCGCCTCGGCCCGCAGTTCCCTGGCAATTCTGGCCGGGTCGCCCAATGCGGCGGCGACCTCTTCTTCGCTACGGCCGGACGTTTTCGACTCGGCAAAATGAGCAGCATAGTCAGCAACGATGTCCTCGACATCTTGAGACGGCAGGCCAGCAAGTCCCGATCTCAGCGCACGTAAGAAGGCGTCCCTGGTCATGGCAGATCCTCAAGAAGTTTGTCGACGGCATCCGCAAACGAGCGCCAGTCGCGGCGATGAGCCTCGAAAACCGCCTGGCCCAACGGCGTCAGGCGGTAATATTTGCGCGGCGGCCCACTGCTCGACTCGATGATGCGGGTGGCCACCAGGCCGTCATTCTGCATCCGGCGCATCAGCGGGTAGATCGTGCCTTCACCCATACCGACCGCCGCGACCAACGTGCTGGCGATCTCATAGCCATAGCTCTCGCCCCGCGAGAGCACGGCCAGGACGCAAAGATCGAGAGCGCCTTTTCGCAGTTGAACCTGAATCGAGTCGGACATGAAAACCTCGGCTTTACAGCTTGAATATAACAAGCTATCTGTTTATGCAAGATAGCAGCGGTATTTTTCATGCCTCGCGTTCAGCCCACGCTGAACTCGTGGATCATTCGCCTTCCCTTCAAATGTTTCCTACTCGATAGACCCGCAATCACATCTCTTTAAATGGAGTAATTTCAATGACTCGTCTCGCTTTAGCGCTTGCTGCGGCTCTCAGTCTTATCGCGCCACCGTCCCATGCCGCAGGCTTGAAATTCATCCAAATTCCTGCCGACGAGAGCGACCCGGCAATCGATGCCGCAATGTGGTCGCCTTGTACGGCGGCAGCCTCGGAAATGAAGATCGGAGCCTTGAGCGTACCGGCAGTGCCAAATTGTCCGATTGCGGGTGAGAAGTTGCCGCTTGTCATTATCTCGCACGGCTATGGTGGTTGGTATCTTGGCCACCATGATACCGCCGAAGCATTGGCCGACGCGGGCTTTGTCGTCGTTGCGATCAATCATCCAAATGCGAATTACGCCGACATGAGCCGCGCAAACGGCCTTGGTGTGCTGATCAAGCGTCCGGTCGATATCAAGCGAACTATTGACTTCATGATTACCACCTCTCCCGATGCCGCGAAGATCGATCCACAGCGGGTTGGCTTTTATGGGTTCTCTCAGGGCGGCTATACGGGGCTTGTCGCCGCTGGCGCCAATCCCGACTTCAGTAAGCTGCCGCCGCGTTGCGCAGATCCAAAAGCAACGGACTGCTCATCAGCCAATCAAGCTCAGGCTACCCGGCCAAAACTGCCGCCGCGGTCATGGAGCCACGATCCTCGGATCAAGGCCTTGGTGGTGGCAGACCCTCTGAGCATCGTCTTTCAGACCTTCGATAGCGTGAAGGACGTCAAAATTCCGCTCCAACTTTGGGGATCGGAGCTCGGAGGTGGTGGCGGTGCATCTCCCGAAGACGTTGCAACGCTTGCACACCTATTGCCGGAAAGACCCGACTTCCGAATCGTGTCCAACGCAGTTCATCTGTCATTTCTGACGCCTTGCCCGAAAATCCGACCATCGTCGGACGCGTGCGTCGATGCGCCGGGCTTCGACCGTGCCGAATTCCACAGAGAGCTCAATGTCGAAGTGGTCGCCTTCCTCCGCCGACATCTGGTGGAGAATAGCAGTCCCTGAAAATGCTCCGCCAAGACGAGTGAGGGGAAATATATGTTTTCCGCCCTCTTTTCGCGTCAACTGCCTTTGACGTAACCAAGCGCCTCGACAATACGGCCATCCTTGACCTTCATCAGGTTGACGCCGCGGACCGAATTCTCCTCTCCCGCGCCCCAGAAGAAACGCCAGAGAATGATGCCGCCCTCCCCCTCCGCCGTCAGGCTTTCCGTCTCGAACCGGGTGCCTTCCGCCGTGGCGATACCGGTCCAGAGCGCGATACAGGCGTCGCGCCCCTCGTGGCGGGCGCCGTTCGGGGCGGGAACGGTATTTTCGATCACGCAATCCTCCGCCACGAGTTCGGCGAGCGCCGATGGGTCATGGTTCAGGAAGACATCGTTGAAGCGGTGGAGCACCGCTTCCGTAGTTGCCGAAAGCCCGCTCATGGCCGCACTCCTGCAGCCGCCCGGTGATCTTCGCCGGCGCGCGGCGCAAAGAAAATGTTTTCGGGGGAAGCATGCAGACCTTCGGCCTGAAGGGCCGCCTGCACCGCCGGCCGGCCGGCGGCGGCGCGAAAGAAGGCTTCCAGGCGCGGCCAGGTCTTGAGGTCGATGCCGATCCATGGCGACCAGTTGAGGCAGACGAAGAGATAGGCATCCGCCACCGAAAAACCCTCGCCCTCCAGATAAGGTCCGCCGATCCGTCCGTTCAGCCAGTCGAGACGTCTCGACACCAGGCCCCGAATGGGGTCATGCGCCGGCGCATAGGCCGCGTTGAAGAGCATGACCATCGGCTTGTGCAGTTCCGAGGTGATGAAATTCAGCCAGGATTGCACCCGGCTGCGTTCCAGACTACCTACCGCTGGCAGCAGATTGCGGCCGGACGCAACGCTGGCGGCGAGAAACTGTACGATCGCCGGCCCCTCGGTCAGCACCGCGCCGTCGTCAAGCATCAGGGCCGGCACATAGCCAGTTCCGTTGATCCCGAGATAATCGCCGCCATCCGGCAGGCGGTAGGTGCCTCGCTCGACCGGCACGGTTTCGACTTCAAGTCCCAGTTCCCGGCAGACGATGTGCGGGGAAAGCGAACAGGCGCCGGGGTGCATGTAAAGTTTCATATTGCCTCTCCATCCTTGCGGCTTTGCGATTGAATATTTGTACCATCTCGCATAAAATCCTCTTCGTCAAGATTTTAATGCGGAACGGTACAAAAATGAGCGAGACAAAGAAGCGCGGCCGGCCGAGAGCGTTCGACGAAGCCGCGACGATCGAAAAGGCGCGCGAGGTTTTCTGGGACAGAGGTTTCGAGGGCACGTCGCTGGATGCGCTCAGCGCCGCGACCAGTCTCAACCGGCCGAGCCTCTACGGAGCTTTCGGCGACAAGGAGGATCTCTATCTCGGCACGCTCGCCGGCTATCGCGACGACAGTCTCGTTGCGATGGAAGAGGCGCTCGACCCTTCCCTGCCGCTTCGCGAGAACATTGCAGAGATCTATCGGCGGGCGCTCTCGACCTATCTTTCGGGAGAAACCTCCGCCCGCGGCTGTTTCCTGATCGGCACCGCCACTGCCGAGGCCATCCAGCATTCCCGCGTGCGCGACATGTTGCGCCAAAGCCTCGAAGCCTTCGACGCGGAGATCGAGGCGCGGCTCATGCTTGCGGTCGAAAGGGGTGAACTACCGAAGGAGGCGGATCCCAAGGCACTTTCGCTGCTTGCCTCTTCGGTCATGCATTCGCTGGCGGTGCGCGCCCGCGCCGGCGCCCCGCGCGACATGCTGGAAGACCTCGCCCGTGCCGGCGTCGACATGGTGTGCGGCAGGGCGCCCCAAAAATAAACTCGAAAAAATTTTCGGAGCGCTGTCGAATCCGACGGCTGGCTGACGACTATGGCCGTTCGAAGCGCCAACCCAAGGGAGACCACCATGCGCTATGCTTGCCTGATCTATTACGATCCCAAGATCCTCTTCAACGGCAGCCCGGAATCCAACACGGCGCTTGCCGGCTGCGCCGGTTATGACGACGTGCTGAAGGCCAGCGGCCATTTCATCGTCGGCGAGGCATTGGAAATGCCGGAATCGGCGATGACCGTGCAGGTCCGCAACGAAAAGATGTCGGCAACGGACGGTCCTTTCATGGAAACCAAGGAAATGCTGGGCGGCATCGTCATCATCGAAGCGCAGGACCTGAACGAGGCCGCCAAGGTTGCCGGTGGCCACCCGCTGGCGCGGATCGGCTCGATCGAGGTGCGGCCGCTGGTCGATTTCAGCACCGAGCCACCGCAGCTATGAGCGCCCTCGAAGCACGCGTCGCGCTGGAGCGCACATACCGCACCGAAAAACGGCGCGTGCTGGCAACCCTGATCCGCCTGCTCGGCGGCTTCGAAGCGGCGGAGGAGGCCTTGCACGAGGCCTTTGCCGCCGCGGCCGACCGTTGGCGGCGCGAGGGCGTGCCGAAGAACCCTTACGCCTGGCTGGTCTCGACCGGCCGGTTCAAGGCGATCGACCGCTGGCGGCGGCAGGCGCGGATCGCCGGCGCGATGCCGGAACTTCTGGCGCTTTCCGAAACAGAAACGGAGACCATGCTTCCGGCCGTGATCGAAGACGATGAATTGCGGCTGATCTTCACCTGCTGCCATCCGGCGCTGCCCGCCGACGCGCGCCTTGCGCTGACGCTTCGGGAAGTCGGCGGGCTGACGACGGAAGAGATCGCCCGTGCCTTCCTGACCCGCACGCCGACAATCGCCCAGCGGATCGTCCGCGCCAAGGCGAAGATCCGCGACGACAAGATCCCTTACGAAGTCCCGGCACGGGCGGAACTGCCGGCCCGAATCGAAAGCGTGCTCCGGGTCATCTATCTGATCTTCAACGAGGGTTATGCGGCAACCGACGGGCCTGACCTTCTGCGTACCGAGCTTACGACCGAAGCGATCAGGCTTGGCCGGCTGGCGTCCGGTCTGCTGGAAGATGCGGAAAGCCTTGGCCTGCTGGCGCTGATGTTGCTGCACGAAAGCCGGCGCAACGCCCGTGTCACTCCCTCCGGCGACATCATCCTGCTGGAAGACCAGGACCGGTCGCTTTGGGATCGCGACCTCATCGCCGAGGCGGACGGCCTGATACGCCGCGCCCTGGGGCAGCAGCGCATCGGTCCCTATGTCCTGCAGGCGGCGATCGCCGCCGTCCATGCCCATGCGGAAACGATCGACGCGACCGACTGGGCGGAGATCGCAACGCTCTACGACATACTGTTCCGGATCGATCCCTCGCCGGTCGTGGGGCTCAACCGCGTGGTGGCGATCGGCATGCGGGACGGGCCGGCGGCCGGCCTGGCCATGCTGCAACCGCTCCTCGGCAAAGGCGATCTCGACGATTACCATTTGGCCCATGCCGTCAGTGCCGATTTTACCGGCGGCTGGGCCGCAACGCAGAAGCCCGAGCCGGCTATCGCCGCGCGCTGGACCATGCGCGGCAGCCCGCGGAACGTCGCTTTCTCGAAATCCGGCTCGCGGAGCTTTGCAACGTTTACTGAAACTCTCAGCCGGGCACGCGTCGCTCAACGGCATGCCAGAACCCTCCCGGCACGCCGGCCGGGAAGGTTGTCTGCGGATCCCAATGATTTCGGAATCAATGCGAAGGGTGCTGCGTGCCGCCGCCTTTCTTTTTCGCATCGTGGGTATGGTGGCTGTCGCATTCGCCGCCCCCGCCGGAAACCCGGCTCTGCGAGCGCAGGTCGCTCCCGGCTGGCGGCTTCTTCACATCGAGCGGCGCCTTGGCATTTTCATGCGACGCGCCGGGGCCGCCCTGGCGGATGCTGGCGGGCGTCTTCGTCGAGGTCGACATGGGGCAGTCCTCCTTATCGATCCTGCTGGTAACCCTGGTGGGTCGTGTTGATCTTCGTATTGCCCTGCTGGCCCTGCTTGCCGGGGTCGTTGGCGGCGTGGATCTGGCCGCGCTTGGTATCCGCATGGGCCTGTTCGCCGGCGCCCTTGTGGCTGAGGTTTTCCGGCGGCGTCGGGGGAAGTCTGCTGCTCATGATGGGCCTCCTTGGTCTTCAGGTTTCCCAATATTCCAACCATCGAAGACTCCTAATGTTCCCTCCGATCAGCCGAAAGCAGGCGCCGCGAACGACGGCGGCTCCGGCGGAGGCCCGCCGAAGCCGCATGTCATTCTTCGTTTACCGGCCGGGATGCCGGGTTTCAGGCGGCGCGGCGCCGGAAGCCGGGTTCACCGGCCGCCCGGCGCATCTGGAAGCGGGCGAGAAGCTCCGACAGACGGCCGCTTTCCTCCGCAAGGCCGGCCCCCGCCGCGTTCATCTCCTCGACCATGGCGGCGTTCTGCTGCGTCACCTGGTCCATGTGGTTCACCGAGGCGTTGATTTCGGAAAGGCCGGACGCCTGTTCCTTGGCGGCGACGGCGATCGCATCCATGTGCTGGTTGATCGCGGTGACGAGACGCGCGATCTCCTGCAGGCCCTCGCCGGTGTCGTTGACCAGCACGACACCCTGGTTGACTGCCGCTTCCGAATTGCCGATCAGCGTCTTGATCTCCTTGGCGGCCTTGGCAGAGCGCTGAGCAAGCTCGCGGACTTCCTGGGCGACGACGGCAAAACCCTTGCCCGCCTCTCCGGCGCGGGCCGCTTCGACGCCGGCGTTCAGCGCCAGAAGGTTGGTCTGGAAGGCGATCTCGTCGATCACGCCGATGATCTGGCTGATCTGGTTGGACGCCGCCTCGATCTTGCCCATCGCATCGACCGCGTTTGACACGACCTGGCTGGAGCTTCCGGCACGGTCGCTTGCATGACGTACCATCTCGCGCGCCTCGCTGGCGCGCTCCGAGGTCTGCTTCACGTTGGTGGTGACCTCTTCAAGCGCCGCAGCCGTTTGCTCCAGCGAGGCGGCCTGCTGTTCGGTGCGCTTGGAAAGCTGGTCGGAGGCCGAGGAAATCTCGCCGCTGCCGCTGCGCACGCTGAGCGCCGACCTGCTGACGCTTTCGAGAGCGGAGCGCAGCTGATGGACGGAACTGTTGAAATCGTGGCGAAGGCTCTCGAACTGTTCCGAAAACACTTCGTCGATCTCGCAGAGCAGGTCGCCGGAGGCGAGACGCTGCAGGCCCCGCGCCAGACCCGACGTCGCGTGCTGCAGGCGTTCCTCCGCTTCGGCCTCCGCACGCTGCTGGAATGCGATACGTTCCGCTTCGGCAGCCTGACGGGCGCGGACCGCTTCCGCCTCGAGTTCGCGATTGTGGATCGCCGCCTCGCGGAACACCTCCACCGCACGGGCCATCTCGCCGATCTCGTCCCTGCGGCCGGCACCGGCGATCTCGACCGCAAGGTCGCCGCCCGCCAGCTTGCGCATGGCACCGGTCAGCACCGCGATCGGATTGGCGATACGGAAGACGATGGTGGAGATTACAGCCAGCGTCAGCACCAGTGCGACCAGCGTCGCGATCGAAAGGCCGATGATCGTCGCCGTCGACGATGTGAGGTTTCGTGCTGTCAGCGCGGTCATCTCAGCCAGCGAGACCGATGCGATATCGGCAATCGAGGACTGCGCCGGGCCGGCAGTCTTGCGCCAGTCGTCGACCGACATGTTGAACGGCCGGCCGGCCTGGGATTCCTTGATGGCCCCGGCGCGCTGTTCGGCATAGGCACCGCCGAAATAGGTGGCCTGCGCAGTGCGGTGCAGGGCCTTCAGTTTTTCCGGCGCGACATCGCTGCCGGCGAGCTGGGTGATGACATCCCAGGCCAGCGCCACCTTGGCGTCCTGCACGGCGATTTCGGCCAATTTTTCGGAAGAAAGCGGCTGCTTGGCGATCACGCCGCCGACAAGCGTCGAATTGGCCGTGCCGAGCTGGGTGCGCGCCGTCCAGGCAAGCGAGCGCAGCTGGGTAAACATGATCATCGAGGGATCGCGCGAGATGATCGCCGCCTCGACCAGGTTCGCCGTCCTTTCGAGATCGGCCAGCGTGCTGTCGGCAAGGCCGAGCACCGATTTGCCGAGCGCCGGGTCACGCTCCTTGACCGGCTGGTTCAGCGCCCGGTCGATATCGGCGCGATAGGCGAGCCAGCGGCCATAGCTTTGCAGCACGCCGCTCAGCGCATCCTGCAGCTTTCCGGTTCCGACCTCCTCGACCAGCGCCTTCGTCCTCGCAAACGCCGCGTCCACATCCTTGCGGCCGTCGGCGATGTTGCTCTTGCTGGTGGCGACATCGGCGGGCTCGAGCTTGATTGCCGAGGAAACGCCGCCGCGCTCGCCGCGCAGGCCGAGCAGCGCGTCGAACAGCGAAGCGTCGAGCTGGGCAAGTTCCGCCAGGCGGGCGGAGTTCTGACGCAGGCCGATTTCCTCGATGAGCAGTTTGCCCATCAAGCCCATGACGGTCAGGCCAAGGATCGAGAAAGAAACAATCAAGACATACTTAATGGAAAACTTCATCTTGCAACCGCCCCCTGAACGCGCCGCCGGCATCCGCTTCGGACGACGCTCGGCAATCACCGAATTCCTGCCCGAAATCTGATAAATTTGTCTTAAAATGTGACATATCACATAATAGGTCATACAGGTTTTTTAGCTTCATATGATGACTGCGCGCCCGTTCATGCCTCTGCCTCAGGAACCTGCGCCCTGTCTGTCGCGTTCGACCCTAAGGAATGGCGAGGGAGGACGGGATGAACGACATCCATGACCAGCTCGACGCGGTGATCCGGCAGGCGATGCCGCCTCTGGACCGCAAATGGTGGCACACCGCCACCATCTACCAGATCTACCCCCGCAGCTTCTGCGACCTGAACGGCGACGGCATCGGCGATATCGCCGGCATCGCCTCGAAGCTCGACTATCTGAAATCGCTTGGCATCGACGTGATCTGGCTGTCGCCCATCTATAAGTCGCCGATGGACGACAACGGCTACGACATTTCCGATTACCGCGACATCGCCCCGGAATTCGGCACGCTCGCCGATTTCGATCATCTGGTGGCGGAGGCGCGCAAACGCGGCATCGGCATCATGCTCGATCTCGTCGTCAACCACACGTCCGACGAACATCCATGGTTCCTGGAAAGCCGCAAAGGGCCAGGCAGCGAGAAAGGGGGCAATCCGTTCCGCGATTTCTACATCTGGCGCAAACCCGCGCCGGATGGCGGGCCGCCAAACGGGCTCAGATCCTCCTTCGGTGGGCCGGCCTGGACGCTCGATCCCGACAGCGGCGAATATTACCTGCACCTCTTCTCTCGCCGGCAGCCGGACCTGAACTGGGAAAACGAGAAGGTGCGCGAAGAAATCTATGACATGATGAACTGGTGGCTGGGGCGCGGCATCGCCGGTTTCCGCATGGACGTCATCGATTATATCGGCAAGCAGGCGGACCAGGAGATCGTCCATGACGGACCGCATCTGCACGACTATCTCAGGGAAATGAACGCCAGGACCTTCGGCAACCGCAACGTCCTGACCGTCGGCGAGACCTGGAGCGCCACCCCCGGCTCGGCGCTGCTCTATTCCGGCCGTGACCGCCATGAATTGTCGATGGTCTTCCAGTTCGAGCACGTCACGCAGGCATGGGACGAGACCTATGGCAAATGGCGCCCGAAGCCCTTCGACCTCGTGAAACTGAAATCCGTGCTCAGCAAATGGCAATATGCGCTCTCGGACGATGGCTGGAACTCGCTCTTCTGGGGCAATCACGATCTGCCGCGCGCCGTTTCCCGTTATGGCGACGCCACCGGCCACCGGAAGGAATCCGCCAAGATGCTGGCGACCGTGCTGCACCTGATGAAGGGCACGCCCTTCGTCTACCAGGGCGAGGAGATCGGTATGACCAACGTGCCTTTCACGACGATCGAGCAGTATCGCGACATCGAGACGCTGAACATGCACCGGCTGCATGTCGAGGCCGGGCTCTCCCCGGAAGAGTTTATCCGGGGTGCGAACGAGAGCGGCCGCGACAATGCCCGCACGCCGATGCAGTGGAGTGCCGCGCCCTACGGCGGCTTCTCGACCGGCGTGCCCTGGATCGAGGTGAACCCGAACTACGCGACAATCAACGCCGAAATGGAAATGACCGACGAGACGTCGATCTGGAACCACTATCGGCGGCTGATCGCGCTCCGCAAAGCGCATCCGGTCATCGTTTATGGCGAGTACCAGTCCTGGCTCGATCAGCACCCGGATGCCTTCGTCTACACCCGCACGCTGGACCGGGACCGGCTGGTCGTGGTGGCCAATTTCACGGCTCGGGAGGTCTCGCTGGACCTGCCGGGCGAACTGCAGTTTACGGGAGAGTGCCTGACCTCGAATTACGAACCGGTGGATGCGCTCGGGGAAAACGTGGCGCTGAAACCGTACGAGGCCTTTGCGGTGCTCGCGCGAGAAGGGTAAACCGCCGAACTATTCCCCTACCAATCGATCCGGCGGACAATCCATACCGTGTGGCAGAATGTGCAGGTGGTCACATTGTCTTTCTCCACTACGAAAGGGAGGCATTGCGCTCGAAGCCTATGCCCCGGAGGCCGTGATGAATGTGGTTTCGCACGGTTCCCCGCTCGGGAAATGTCGCCAAGCCCATGCAGACGGCTTAAATCTGATCGACATAGTTTCCGGCCCGCCCGTGACCGGCGCAGTGTACAAACTTGACTCAGCCTCAAGGTTATACCCTCACCCGCAGCAGCCGCAGCGCGTTGATCGTCACGAGCACCGTCGCACCCGTGTCCGCAAGAATGGCCGGCCAGAGGCCGGTGATGCCGATGATCGTCGTCACCAGGAACACCGCCTTCAGGCCGAGCGCGATGGCGATGTTCTGGTAGATGTTGCGCATCGTTCGTTTCGACAGCGCGATCATCCCGGCGATATCGCCGACGCGGCCGTGCAGCACCGCGGCATCGGCGGTTTCCAGCGCCACATCCGTACCGCCGCCCATGGCGATGCCGACATCGGCTGCGGCCAGCGCGGGCGCATCGTTGATACCGTCGCCGACCTTGCCGACGACGAACCCCTCGCGCTTCAACTCGCCGACGATCCTCTGCTTGTCCTGCGGCATCAGTTCGGCGCGCACCTCTATGCCAAGCTCTGCGCCGATCGCGCTCGCCGTGCGGGCATTGTCGCCGGTCAGCATCACGGTCTTCACGCCCGCATCGGCAAGCGCCTTGAGACCGGCCCTGGCATCGGCGCGCGGCTCGTCGCGCATGGCGATCGCGCCCGCCGGCACGCCCCCGACGACCAGTACCGAAACCGTGTTGCCTTCGTCGTTGAGCGCGGCGATGCGGCGGGAATGCGCCATCGGCAGCGGGACGCGTTCGGCCGCAGCCTTCGGCGACCCGAGGAAGACCTCCTGACCGTCGACGACAGCGGTGACGCCCTTGCCGCCGAGCGCCCTCGCATCGCTTGCAGCCGGGATTTCCACCTCGTCCTCCGCAGCCTTCGCCAGAATGGCCGCCGCCAGCGGGTGGCTGGAACCGGTTTCGAGCGCGGCGGCCAAACGCAGCACGTCCTCCGCATTGCGGCCGAAGGCGATGACGTCGGTCACCTCAGGCCTGCCCGAGGTGAGCGTGCCGGTCTTGTCCAATGCGACGGCCGTGATCCTGCCGAGGTTTTCCAGCACCGCGCCGCCCTTCATCAGGAGACCGCGGCGGGCGCCGGAGGAGAGCGAAGCGGCGATCGCCGCCGGAGTCGAGATGACGAGCGCGCAGGGGCAGCCGATCAGCAGGATGGCCAGGCCCTTGTAGACCCATTCGCCCCAGTCCGTGCCGGCCGCCAGCGGCGGAAGGATGGCGACGAGGGCCGCGACGACAACGACGCCCGGCGTATAATACCGCGAGAACCGGTCGATGAAGCGCTCGGTCGGCGCCTTCTTTTCTTGCGCCTCCTCGACCAGCCGCACGACGCGGGCAATCGTGTTGTCCTCGGCCGCAGCCGTGACGCGCACGCGAAGCGCCGCGTCGCCGTTGATCGTGCCGGCGAAGACATTGTCTCCGGCGCCCTTGGCGACCGGCGTGCTTTCGCCCGTCACCGGCGCCTCGTCGATCGAGCTTTCGCCGGCGATGATGACGCCATCGGCGGAAATCCGGTCGCCGGGCCGCACGAGGATGACGGAACCGACCGACAGGGTTTCGGCCGGCACTTCACGGGTCTGGCCGTTTACCTCCAACAGTGCGTTCTTCGGCACCAGTGCCGTCAGGCTCTGGATGCTCCGGCGGGCCTTGCGGGCCGCCACGCCTTCGAGCAGCTCGCCGACGAGGAAAAGGAAGACGACGGCAGCGGCTTCTTCCGATGCATCGATGATGACCGCGCCGACCGCGGCGATCGTCATCAGCATCTCGATCGAAAACGGCGTGCCGGCCAATGCCGCCATGAAGGCGCGCCGCGCGATCGGCAGGAGACCGATCAGCATCGCGGCGGTGAAGATATAGGTGTCGTAGGCGGGGATGAGATGGCCGATGCCGTAGGCCGCCACCAGCGCGAGCCCGGTCAGGATCGTCAGCCGTCCCTTGGGCGATTTCCACCATGGCCCGTCCGTCGGCCCGTGATCATGGCCATGCAAGCCTTCGATTTCTGCATGGTCGTGATGGGAATGATCGTGGGCGCCGTGATGGTGGTGCCCGTGCGAATGGCCCTTCTCCCCCCTTGCGGGGGAGATCGGGAACTCTGCAGCGGCGGTTTTCCTTCCCAACGCCCTCAGCGAATACCCGAGCCCCGCTACCCGCTTCTCGATCGCCGAAAAATCGCTCGAGCCGTCATGCGTCACTGTCATCGTGCCGGATGCAACCGACACGGAAACATCCTCGACGCCTGCCATGCGGCGGACCGCCGTGTCGATCTTCGTCGCACAGCTGGCGCAGTCCATGCCGCCGACCTTGTATCGTGCCTGATTTGTCGCTGCCATCTCGCTCTCCGCTTCTCTTCGCATCGAGCAGCCTTTCTAAGACCTCTAGCCGCTAGAGCTACAAGAGGCTTTTTCGAGAAAAATTCGCTGGCGGCGGCGTCCGGGTTTCGGTAAGCGTAAATTCAAGACAGGGGCGTCCGGCAAAGCCGGGCTGAGAAGCACCCTTTGAACCTGAACCGGATCATGCCGGCGGAGGGAGTCGTCCGGGCCTTCTTGAAATGTCTGCCCCCGCGCCTGCCTCACGTCTGCCCCCGGCCGAACGAGGCGAGAATGCGGATGGAACATACCCCCGGCCAATTGCTGAGCGCGATGCGCGCCAAAAATCCTCTGGTGCAGAACATCACCAATTTCGTGGCGATGAACATCGCCGCCAACGTGATGCTTGCGGCCGGCGCTTCGCCCGCCATGGTGCATACGAAAGAGGAGGCCGGCGAATTCGCCCGCATCGCCGCGGCGCTGACGATCAATATCGGCACGCTGTCGCCGGATTTCCTGGCCGGCATGAAGGAAGCCGCAAAGGCCGCCGGCGAGGCCGGCAAGCCTTGGGTGCTGGACCCAGTCGCGCATTTCGCCACCGCCTACCGCCGCGCGGCCGTCGCCGAACTCGTGGAGTTCAGGCCCGCCGTCATCCGCGGCAACGCTTCCGAAATCATGGCGCTGCTCGGCGAGCGCTCGAGCGGACAGGGCGTCGACAGCGGCGACAGCGTCACCGCGGCTGAGGGTGCGGCCACCGCACTTGCCGGCCGGAACGCCTGCGTGGTCGCGGTTACCGGCGAGGTGGACTTCGTCACCGATGGCCGCCGTTCGGTGCGCATCGCGGGCGGATCGGCACTGATGCCGCGCGTCACCGCGCTCGGCTGCTCGCTCACCTGTCTGGTGGGTGCGTTTGCGGCGGCAGGTCCGCAAGATGTCTTCGGGGCGACGGTCGCCGCCCTCGCCATGTTCGCCGTCGCGGGCGAGGAGGCCGCGGTCGAGGCCAAGGGTCCCGGCTCCTTCTCTCCCCTCTTCCTCGACCGCCTGGCGGCGCTGACGCCGGAAATGCTGGATGCCAAGGCACGCGTGGTGGCCGCATGAAGACCTTCGACCTTTCCGTCTATCTCGTCCTCGACCCCGATCTCTGCCGGCCCATCGGCATGGTCGAGACCGCAAGGCTTGCCGTCGCCGGCGGCGCCACCGTCGTGCAGCTGCGCGACAAGCAGGCGACGACCGAGGAGATGATCGAGACCGGCCGGGCGCTGAAGGCCGTGCTTGCCGGCACCGGCGTGCCGCTGATCGTCAACGACGACGTGGAGGCGGCGATCGCGATCGGCGCAGACGGCCTGCATGTCGGCCAGAGCGACATGGCGGCGGCGATGGCGCGCGCGCGTGTCGGCAGCGGCATGATCCTCGGCCTTTCGGTCGAGACGGAGGAACTGGCGCGGCGGGTCGATCCGTCCATCGCGGATTATGTCGGCATCGGCCCGGTCTTTGCCACCGCCACCAAACCCGATCACAAGCAGCCGATCGGCTTTAACGGCCTTGCCCGCATCGTTGCGGCGGCACCGGTTCCGGCGGTGGCGATCGGCGGCGTCAAGGCGGAACATGCCGGCGCCGCGCTCGCCGCCGGCGCCAAGGGCATCGCCGTGGTTTCCGCCATCTGCGGCCAGCCGGATCCGGAAGCGGCAGCCCGCCGGATCGCTGGGGAAATCGGAAAGGCCCGTGCATGACCATCAGGAACGTTCTCTCGATCGCCGGTTCCGATCCGTCCGGCGGCGCCGGCATCCAGGCGGACCTCAAGGCATTTGCCGCACGCGGCACCTATGGCATGGCGGCACTGACGGCGCTTACCGCCCAGAACACGCAAGGGGTTACCGGCGTGCTGACGATTCCTGCCGCCTTCGTCGCCAATCAGATCCGCACCGTTTTCCTGGATGTCCGCGTCGATGCGGTGAAGATCGGCATGATCGCCAATGCGGAGATCGCCGAGATCGTCGCAGACGTGCTGCGGCCTTATCGCGACACCGTGCCGATCGTGCTCGATCCGGTGATGATCGCCAAGGGCGGTTCGCCGCTGCTGAGCGCCGATGCGGTGGACGCCGTCACCCGCCGGCTGATGCCGGTCGCCGCCCTCGTCACGCCCAACCTGCCGGAAGCAGCGGCCCTTCTGGGCGAGCCGATTGCCACGACCCGCGAGGAAATGGCCGGACAGGCGGAGCGCCTGCGCGGGCTCGGACCGAAGGCCGCGCTGGTCAAGGGCGGCCATCTCGACGGCGACGAAAGCCCCGACGTGCTGGCGGAGGCGTCGGGCCTTCACTGGTTCGAGGGCAGGCGCGTTCCTACGAAGAACACCCACGGCACCGGCTGCACGCTGTCGAGCAGCATCGCCGCCGAACTCGCCAAGGGCGCCTCTCCGGTCGAGGCGGTCACGATCGCCAAGATCTATCTTGCCGGCGCCATCGCCGCGGCCGGCGACCTCAGCGTCGGCAGCGGCCACGGGCCCGTGTCGCATTTCCACGCCATGTGGTGAGCGGCCGGGCTGTTTTGCCCCCGCAGTCGCGGCAGCAGGACAGGCTGCCGCCGCTTCACCCCTTCTGCACGGTGATCTTCTCGAAGGCCGCGGCGATTTCATCGCTGCCGTAGGGTTTCTTGAGCAGGACCGCGCCTTCGACGGCCCCGTCGTCGGGCACGCGGTCGTTGCCGGTCGCAAACACGATGCCGATCTCGGGCGACAGCCGGCGCGCCTCATGCGCGAAAGCGCCGCCCGAAATCCCGGGCAGGCCGAGATCCGTCACGACCACGTCGAAGTGCCGCTCCTGCAACATCGAAAGCGCCTCTTCGGCCGACGAGGCTTCCGCCACTTCGTGACCGAACTCGCCCAAAAGATCGGCGGTGCTCATGCGGATCAGGAAATCGTCCTCGACGAGAAGCACGGAATACCGCGGCATTGCCGGCGAGCGGCTCGCCGCCGACGGCAGCGGCTTGGTCGAAAGCGTCGCCCGCACCCGGTTGCGATGCTGCTGGCCGTTCAGCACGTGGCGGATCTTTCTCGCCAGCGCTTCGCGGGTATAGGGTTTCGACAGCAGATCGACGCCCGGATCGAGCCGGCCGCCATGCACGATCGAATTCTCCGTGTAGCCCGAGGTGAAGAGCACGGCGATGTCCGGCAGGCGCTCGCGGGCGTGGCGGGCCAGTTCGGTGCTCTTGAGCGCGCCGGGCATCACGACATCGGTGAAGAGAAGGTCGACCAGCACGCCGCTCTCGATGACGCTCAGTGCGCCTGCCGCATCCTTGGCCTTCAGCACCGCGTAACCGAGATCGCCGAGCATTTCGACGACGGTCGTGCGCACCTGCTCGTCGTCCTCGGCCACCAATATGGTTTCCGTGCCGCCGGTCACCGGACCGAAATCGGCCTCCGTCACCAGATCCTCGCTGCGCTGCACGCGCGGGAAATAGATCTTGACCGTCGTGCCCTGGCCGACCTCGCTGTAGATCTTGACATGCCCGCCCGACTGCTTGACGAAACCGTAGACCATGGAAAGCCCGAGACCGGTCCCCTTGCCGACGGGTTTCGTCGAGAAGAACGGCTGGAATACCTGTTCGACGACCTCGGGCGGCATGCCGGTGCCGGTATCGGTCACGGCGAGCATCACATATTGACCGGCCGGCACGTCGGCATGTTGGCGCACGTAGTTGTCGTCGAGGAAGGCATTGCCCGCTTCGATCGTCAGCTTGCCGCCGCCCTCCATCGCATCGCGGGCGTTGATCGCAAGGTTCAAAAGCGCGTTCTCGATCTGGGTCGGATCGACCAGCACGTTCCATAAGCCGCCGGAGCGGATCGTCTCGATCTCGATATCCTCGCCCAGCGTGCGGCGCAGCAGTTCCTCCATGCCGGTCAGGAAGCGGCCGATATTGACCACTTTCGGCTCGAGCGGCTGGCGGCGGCCGAAGGCGAGAAGCTGGCTTGCGAGCTTCGAACCGCGTTGCACGCCGGCAAGGGCGTTTTCCACCCGCCGGACGGCGCGCTGATTGCCGGCCACGTCCTTGGTGAGAAGCTGCAGATTGCCGGATATCACCTGCAGGAGGTTGTTGAAGTCGTGCGCCACGCCCCCGGTCAGCTGGCCGAGCGCCTCCATTTTCTGGGACTGGCGCAGCGCTTCCTCGGCCTTCATGCGTTCGGCGATTTCCGACGCAACCCGCTGTTCCAGGCCGGCATTCAGCGCCTGCAACGCTTCTTCCGCGCGGCCGCGCTCGGCAAGCTCCCGCTCGACCTCGCGGAAAAGCCGCGCATTGTCGATGGCGATCGCCACCTGGCCCGCGGCGCCGACGAGCAGCCGCTCATGCTCCTCGCGGAACCGGGCCGGCTCGCCATGGCCGAAGAACAGGCCGCCGATCACCTCGCCGGAGCGCGACACGACAGGCACGGTGAGATAGCTGCGCACCGGCAGATGGCCTTTCGGCATGCCGAAATAAGGCTCGTTGTGGCCGTAGCGGGGGTCCTTCAGGATATCGTCGGAGCGGATGACGCCCTCGCCGTCGAAGGTCGGGGCGAAAACCGCCGTATTGCGCGGCATTGGAAAGTTTTCGAAAGCCGAGCGCGGAACGCCGGAGAGCGCATAGAGCATGTAGCTCTCGCCGCGTTCGTCACGGACGTTGTAGAAAAACGCCCCGAACTGCGCGCCGGTCAATTCCACGCCCGCATCGGTCGTCATCTGCACGACCTTTTCGAGGTCGAGTTCGGCGGAAAGATCGGCGCCGAGCCGGTTCAGCACTTCCAGATAACGCGTCTCGTTGCGCAGGGCGATCTGCGCCCGCTTCTGGTCGGTGACGTCGCTGCCCTGGATGAAGATGCCCGTCGTCCGGCGGTTCTCATCGAGGATCGGCTGATAGACGAAATCGAGGAACCGCTCTTCCGGCGGCTGGCCCGGCTGGCGCGCCAGCATGACCGGAACCGCCTGGCCGACATAGGGTAGCCCGGTGCTGCGGACCTGATCGAGCAGGTCGGGAAATCCCTGCTCGACGATTTCCGGCAATGCCTCGCGGATCGGCCTGCCCAAGACGTCGCGATTGCCGATGAGGCGCATATAGGCGCCGTTCGCCATCTCGAAGACGTGGTCCGGACCGGACACCATCGCCATAAAGCCCGGAGCCTGCTCGAACATCCGCATCAGGCGGTCCTGTTCGCCCTGCAGCCGCCGCTCGGCACGCACCTTGGCGGTGTTCTCGACGACGATCGCCATCACCCCGAAGGGCCTGCCCGCCTCGTCGTAGACCGGCGAATAATAGAGGTTCATGAAGGCGGAGGCCGGCACGCCGGACCGGTCGAGGATCATTTCCTGGTCGTAATAGTCCAGCGTGCCGCCGGCAAAACAGACCTTCATGACGTTGTCGTTGAAATCCGCGACTTCCGGCCAGCCCTCGCGGACCTTCGATCCGAGCAGGCCCGGATGGCGCCGCCCGGCAAACTCCGAATAGGCGTCGTTGTAGATCATCACGCCGTCTTCGTTCCAAAGCGAAACGATCGGAACAGGCGATTGCAGCATCAGCGAAATGGCCGTCTTGAGGCTCTGCGGCCACGCGCCGATCGGTCCAAGCGACGTGGCCGACCAGTCGAAGGCCGCTATGAGACGCGCCATTTCACCACTGTGGGAAAGGAAGGCGGTCTCGGCAGTCGGATGGTTCATCGTCGGGCTTTCGGTGGCGATAAGCTCATTGCCTGCCGTCTTACATGAGAACGATCACCTCGGACAGCCTTTTTGACAATCGTCAACTAGGGCGGCGGTCCAAAAAAACCACAGGCGGAAAGGCAGTTTCTCGATGCCGGAGAGATCAGGCGAGACGCATCGTACCGGTCTGCCGGCTCCTTTCATGCCAGGAGAAGGCCTCTTCGAGAAGGTGCGGCGTCTGCCCTCCCCGCGCACAGGCCCGTTCGAAATAATCCGCGAGCCGCTCCCGGAAATCGGGATGCGCGCAATGGGCGATAATTTCCCGCGCCCGTTCGCGCGGAGCAAGTTCCCGCAGGTCCGCGAGGCCGTTTTCGGTGACGATGATGTCCACGTCGTGTTCGGTATGGTCCACATGCGGCACCATGGGAACCACCGAGGAAAGACGTCCGCCCTTGGCGACCGACTTGCTGACGAAGATCGACAGATAGGCGTTGCGGGCGAAATCCCCCGAGCCGCCGATACCGTTCATCATATGCGTGCCGTTCACATGCGTGGAATTGACGTTGCCGTAGATATCCACTTCCAGGGCTGTATTGATGCCGATCACGCCGAGCCGGCGGATCACTTCCGGATGATTGCTGATCTCCTGCGGGCGCAGCACCAGCTTGTCCTTGTATTTGTCGAACCGGCCGAAGACCCGCTCGCCGCAGGCGGCCGAAAGCGTGATCGACGAGCCGGACGCAAAGGTGAGCTTTCCGGCGTCGAAAAGATCGAAGGTGCTGTCCTGCAGCACTTCGCTGTACATGCGCAGATGATGGAAAGGCCCTTGCGCAAGGCCGGTCAGCACCGAATTGGCGATCGTGCCGATGCCCGCCTGGAGCGGCTGCAGCGTCAGGTCGAGCCGGCCCTTCGCCACTTCCTGTTCGAGGAACCGGATGAGATGGCCGGCGATCGCCGTGGTGTCGGCATCGGCAGCCTCGACGGTGGAGAAGCTGTCCTTCTCGTCGGTCACCACGATCGCGGCGATCTTTTCCGGATCGATCGGCACATAGGGAAATCCGACCCGGCTTTCGCAGGAAACCACCGGGATCGGCACGCGCGACGGGCGCTTGGTCGGAATGTAGATGTCGTGCAGGCCTTCGAGCTCCGCCGGCTGGCTGAGGTTGATCTCCACGATGATCTTCTTCGCCAGGATGGCAAAGCTTGCGGAATTGCCGATCGAGGTGGAGGGCACGATGCCGCCATCCTCGGTGATTGCCGCCGCCTCGATCACCGCATAATCGATCGGGCCGAGCTGGTTGGACCGCAGATGCTCCACCGTCTCGGACAGGTGCTGGTCGATGAACATCACCTCCCCGCGATTGATCGCGGCGCGCAGCGTGGCGTCGGACTGGAAGGGGATGCGCCTTGCCAGCACATGCGTCTCGGTCAACATCCGGTCGATGTCATGGCCGAGCGAGGCGCCGGTGATGAGGGTGATCCTGAAGGGGTCCGTCTTCGCCCGCTCCGCCATGGCGATCGGTACGGCCTTGGCATCGCCGGCGCGGGTGAAGCCGCTCATGCCGATGATCATGCCGTCCTTGATGAGGCTGGCGGCCTGTTGCGGCGTGACGATGCGGTCGAGGAGCGAGGGGCGGCGGATACGGGTTTCGAGCATGGGCCTTCACGAAAAAAACGAAATGACGGCGCGACGCTATCCGCGCCGCCCGAACGCCTCATTGACCGACGTCAATTTGACAAACCGCAGGTCGGCCAGCCTTGGCGGTCCGAAATCCTCGGCTCAGTTGCAGCTCGCGGCCTGGTTCAATGCCGCGGTTATGCCCGAGAGCGAAAAGGTGTAGCTGGTCTTCGTTCCCCGTTGCGAGGTGGCCTGCAGGGTCATGCCGCTGCCGGCCTTCATGGCATCGATCATGGCCGCGTCGCTGCTCGCCTCCTCGGTCCAGCCGGAATTGCCCTTGGGCATCATGATGAACGTCTGGTCGTCGATCGTCACCGTCATCCGCGATCCGCTCTGCAGGTCATAACCCATGATCGCCTGCGGATAATAACCGGCGCCGGAGGGATCGGGCGCCACGAGGAAATAGTTGTCGCCATGGCTGACATTGGCGGGCATGGCCTGCTTCGGAACGGTCAGCACGTAGCAATGCCTGGAGCCGCCGGTATTGTAGGAATAAAGCCCCCAGTCGTTGAACATGCGGACCATGCTGGGGTTCGGGCTCGGTTGCGCGGCAACCGGCGCCGCAAGCGCGGAAAGGACGAAAGCGGTCAGGGCGAAAAGCTTGATGGACATCTTGCCTCCATGGTCAGAAATGGCGAGGGAGCGGGGCGGCGAAGCCGGCCACGAGGATAGCCCAATGAAAAATCTGCCGGTTACCGTAAAGTTAATTCGAGACGGCAATGTCCCCCGACAAGACAGCGATACGGCCGAAAAGAGCCGGGCCGTGAACCTTCGTGAGCGATGATTCCCCGCTTTTCCGGGAGAATTCGGCCAAGGCCGGGGGTGTCGTTCACAGATCGGTCACAGTCGTGTCAGGCAGCCGTATTTGCTGCCGCCGGACCTCTCTCACCCACCCTCACGTCTGTTGGTAGACGGCAACGACACGATCGAAATCGCGCTTTTCGAGATCGTTTTTCTGGATCAGGAAATAGACCGTCCCCTCTGCGCTCTGCTGCATCCAGTCGGCGACATCGATCTGCAGAAGCAGCGTCCAGTCGCGGGCCTTCTCGAAGATGGCAGCCCGGTTCGCCTGCCACTCCTCGCTGGAAAGGAATTGCTTGCCGAATTCCTTCACCGCCACCGCCTCGAATCGCGGGTCGTCCTGCACCGGGACTGGCAGGCCCAGCATCTGGTTCGGCGGATAGTAGCTGTTCGACAATTCATCGTAGGCCTCCGTGAAATCCGCGGCCGGCTCGCCGTCTGAACGGCCCGCCGAATAGATCGCCTGGAGTTCGCCGGTCGCTTGGGATTCGAGGCTGAGAAACGGCATGAGCTGCAAACCTGCCTTCAGCGCCATCGGCCGCAACGGGCCGCCGTAGGGCGTTCCGGGTTCAGGCGCGCCGTCCTTGCGCGCTTCGGGCTCCAGCCCGTACCGCTTGTTGGTTTCGTCGATCATCCGGCGATAGGCCGACGCCGCCTCCGCGAGGTCCTTCGGTACTGGTGAAGCTGAAAGATCGGCGGACGGGCTGCGATCCCAGATCACCCGCGCCGACTGCGTGCCCGTATCGAAAGGCCCGCCGATCATATCGTAGAAGAACAGCAGACGCCCTTCCTTCGGCAGCGCCGCACCAGCGGGGCCGAGGCCCGCGGCCTGCCCGAGGTCCACCTGGGCGAAGAAGGCGTAGGACATGCCCACGGCGAGATGATCGCGGAGTTCCTTGTCGTAAGGCTCGCCCGAGCGTTTCGAGATCTCGTCGGCGTTTTCGGGAACCGGCCGCCGCGGCCAGACTATGCCGGCCGGCAGATCGGGCACCCCGCCGATGCGGGTGCCGCCCTTCGTGTCCGTGTCCCTCGGCAAAAATGCCAAGGCCGGCCGCAGCTGTCCGAGCAGCATGTCGACCTGGCTGGCATCGAAGCGCTCCTCGATGACCTGGCGCGCTTCCACTGGCGTATCGAACATTTCGTCTCCCGCATCCCGCTGCATCCGGCCAGGATGTATGGCGCAGGTGCAGTGCGGCAAGGGTCACGATTTGCCATCGCCCTGCCACATGAGAGATGGCTGCGACATGAACCGGGCGACCGTCGTTACGGCCGGCCATCTCCCGTCATCGACCGCCCCGGCAGGTCAGTGACGCGCGCCCTTTTCCACCGTCAGGTGCTGGCCGAGAATGTTTTCGTCGGCCAGCAGATCGGCGCTCTTGCCCTGGTAGACCACCGCGCCGCGATCGAGAATGACGGCGTCGTCGGAGAGCGGCAGGACCTTCTTCGCCTTCTGCTCGATGATGATCGCCGACATGCCCTCTCCTTGCGTGATCCGCTGGATCGCCGCCAGAAGCTCGTCGACGATGATCGGCGCGAGGCCCTCGGTCGGCTCGTCGAGGAGGAGCAGCTTGGGATTGACCATCAGCGCGCGCCCGACCGCCAGCATCTGCTGTTCGCCGCCGGAAAGCTGGTTGCCAAGGTTCTTGCGGCGCTCCTTGAGGCGCGGGAACATCTGGTAGACGCGGTCCAGGTTCCAGATGCCGGGCCGCGCGATGGCGGTCATGTTTTCCTCGACAGTCAGCGACTTGAAGATGTTGCGCTCCTGCGGCACCCAGCCGATCCCGGCTGCGGCGCGCCGGTCGGCGCGGAGCTTCGTCACGTCCTTGCCCATCAGGTGGATCGAGCCGGAATGATGCGTCGTGACGCCCGCGAGCGTGTTCACGAACGTCGTCTTGCCCGTGCCGTTGCGGCCGAGCAGCGCCAGTGTGCGGCCTTCCTCGATGGTCAGGCTGATGCCGGCGAGCACGCTCGCCTCGCCGTAACCCGCCACCAGTTTTTCAGTGACCAGAACCGCAGTCATGCGTTTTCTCCGAGATAAACCGCCTTGACGCGCGGATCGGCGGCAATCTCCGCCACCGTTCCTTCGGTAAAGAGCGCGCCGGCGACCAGAACGGATATCCGGTTGGCGAACGAGAAGACGAGATCCATGTCGTGTTCGATCAGAAGCACGGTCACGTCGGCCGGCAGGTCGGAGACGATCGACAGCACTTCGTGGCGCTCGTCCTCCGGTACGCCAGCGGCCGGTTCGTCCAGCAGGAGCACGCGCGGCTTGGAGGCGAAGGCGAGCGCGATTTCGAGCAGGCGCTGCTTGCCGTAAGGCAGGATGACGGTGCGTTCGCCCATGACCGAGGCCAATCCGAAGCGAGCGAGGAGCGCTGCCGCCTCGTCGACGATCCTGTCGTAGCCGGCCATCGACTTCCACAGATTGTGGCCGACCCCTTCCCGCTCGGCGATCGCCAGCGCCACGGTTTCAAGCGGCGTGAAGTCGTTGAACAGCTGGTTGATCTGGAAAGTGCGGGTCAGCCCCCGCTTCACCCGCCGGAAGGAAGCGAGCGAGGTGATGTCCTCGCCTTCGAGGAACACCTGGCCCTCCGACGGCGGCAGCACGCCGGTCAGAAGGTTGATCAGCGTCGTCTTGCCGGCGCCGTTAGGGCCGATCAGGGCGTGGCGGGCGCCGCGCTCCACCTTGAGGCTCACGTCGTTGGTGGCGAGGAAGGCGCCGAAGCGGCGCTTCAGGTTCCTGGTTTCGAGAACGATGTCGCTCATTTGCCGTCCTCCTTCTTCGAGAAGCGTTCCGGCAGATATTCCACCCAGCGCGCCAGCCGGTCGCGGCCGATCAGCACGAGGATGACCAGCAGCATGCCGATGTAGAACATCCAGTATTGCGGCGTGATCACCGACAGCCAGTCCTTGATCAGCGTGAAGAAGACCGCGCCGAAAATACCGCCGTAAAGATAACCCGTGCCGCCGATGACAAGCACGAGCAGCACGTCGGCGGAGCGGTGGAAGGCGAGCACGTCCGGCGAAACGAAGCTGGTCGTCTGGGTGAGCAGCGCGCCCGCCATGCCGGCGAAGACTGCCGCGATCGTATAGACGGTCACCACGCGCTTGCGGGCGGGCACGGCGATCATGCCGGCGCGCATCGGATTGGCCTTGATCGCCTTCAGCGATATGCCGAAAGGCGAAAACGCGATCCTGCGCATGATCATCGTGCCGATGAAAAGCACGATCAGGCAGTAGATATAACCGGTCTTGCCGAACAGGTCGAATTCGAACAGGCCGAGGATAGCGCCCGGCGAGAAGCCGGAGAGCCCGTCGGCGCCGCCGGTCAGCCAGGCCATCTGGTTCGCCACTTCGGCCATCATCAGGCCGATGCCGAGCGTCGTCATCAGGCGGGTGAGGTCGGATCCGCGCAGGATGAGGAAGCTCGTCAGCAGGCCGAGAATACCGGAAACGGCGCCTGCCACGATCAGCCCGGTCACGGGTTCCGCCACATAATGCAGGGCGAGCAGGCCGGCGACATAGGCGCCCAGCCCGAAAAAGGCGGTGTGGCCGAGCGAGACGATGCCCGCGAAGCCAAGCACCAGATCGAGCGACACGGCAAACAGCGCCAGGATGGCGATCTCGGTGAGGATCAGCATCTTCGACGGCAGCAGGAAATAGGCGGCGATCGCGGCGATCCAGACGATGATCTCGTAGAAGCGGACGCGGCTGCGGCGCTTCATCAGCTTGGCGGCGCGGCTTTCCGCGGTGGCGGTGGAGGATTTGGCCGTCACGTTTGTTTCCTGTTGAACTGCACTCATCGGCTGCCCCTCGAAAAGAGGCCGTTCGGCCGCACGATCAGCATGACGATCATCAGAGCGTAGATGACGAAGGGACCGATCGCCGGCACGTAATATTTGCCTGCCACGTCGGCGATGCCGAGCAGCAGGGCGGCGAGGAACGGGCCAGAGACGGTCGAGGTACCGCCGACCGACACCACGATCAGGAAATAGATCATGAATTTCAGCGGGAAGTTCGGGTCGAGGCCGAGAATTTCCGCACCCATCGCGCCGCCGAGGCCGGCAAGCCCCGACCCGAAGGCGAAGGTGAGCGCAAAGACGACAGGCACGTTGATGCCGAGGCCCATGGCAACGCGCCGGTCATCCACCGCGGCGCGCAGCCGGCTGCCGAAGCGGGTCTTCGACAGGATGAGCTGCAGCACCACCGCCAGAACCGCGCAGACGATGATGGTGAAGAGCCGGTAGCGGCCGACGCCGACGCCGAACACGTCCATGCGGCCGGAAAGCTCCGGCGGCAGGTTGATCAGCTGCTGCTGGCCGCCCATGAAATAGTCGGTCGCGGCGATCGCCATGAAGACGAGGCCGATGGAGAACAGAACCTGGTCCAGATGCGGCGCCTGGTAGAGCCACTGGTAGAGCGTCCGTTCCAGCACCAGCCCGATCAGGGCGGAGACTATGAAGGCCGCGGGCAGACACCAGTAGAAGGAAATGCCGTAGCGGTTCATCATGATGACGGTGACGTAACCGCCCGCCATGGCGAAGGCGCCGTGTGCCAGGTTGATGAAGTTCATCAGGCCGAGCGTCACCGTCAGCCCGCAGGCCAGGATGAACAGCAACATACCGTAGGCGACGCCGTCGAACAGAATGGTCAGCATGCGAAATCTTCTTTGCTGCGATCGGTGATCTTCCCCGGCATTGTTGCCGGGAAAACGAAGGGGCTCAAGTGCCTTTGAAGAGGCTTGTTCGCAAGGGTTTATTTGGAAGACAGCGGGTGCCGCCCCTCACCCGGCCTCCGCTTCGCTCGGCCACCCTCTCCCCGCTGGGTAGAGGGGGAACGGCGAGCGTCGCAGCAACTCCCCTTCTCCCCAGCGGGGAGAAGGTGCCCGAAGGGCGGATGAGGGGGCGCCGGCTCTGCCGCCACTCACTTCGCAAGTGAGCGCGTATCGCGCCGCCGCCCCCAAAAACCGTTCCTTACTTCGCTTCGGCCTTTTCCGGATCCTTCAAATCCTTGAAGGTGGCGAACTCGACGTTGTGCAGTTCGCCGGCCACGTCCTTCACCTCGCGCATGTAGATGTTCTGGATGATGTCGCGGGTTTCCGGATCGATGGAAACCGGACCGCGCGGGCTTGTCCAGGCGAGACCCTTGACGGCTGCCATGAAGGCCGGGCCGGAAACGTCGCCCTTGGTCTTTTCCAGGGCGGCATAGATCAGCGCCATGCCGTCGTAACCGCCGACCGACATGAAGTTCGGGCGCATGTCGGCATTGGCCTTCTTGAAGGCGGCGACATAGGCCTTGTTTTCCGGGCTGTCATGGGCGGTCGCATAGAAATGGCCGGTGATCGTGCCGAGCGCCGGCTTGCCCATCGAGTTCAGGATGTCGTCGTCGGTCACGTCGCCGGTGGCGATCAGCTTGACACCGGCTTCGGCGAGACCGCGGTCGGCGAACTGCTTCATGAACAGAGCACCCGCGCCCGACGGCAAGAAAACGAAGACGGCGTCCGGCTTCGCATCGCGCACGCGCTGCAGGAAGGGAGCAAAGTCGGGGTTGGCGAGCGGAACGCGCACGGCCTCGACGATTTCCCCGCCCTTGGACTTGAATTCCTTGGTGAACCACTTTTCGGCGTCGATGCCCGGGCCGTAGTCGGAAACCAGCGTCACGACCTTTTTGATGCCGTTCTGGGAAGCCCAGGTGCCGACCGGCAGCGAATATTGCGGCAGGGTGCCGGAAGTGCGGGTGACGAATTCCGATGCCTTGGTGATCGAGGCCGTGCCGGCGGCCATGACGACGGTCGGGATCTTCGCCTGGGTCGCGACGGGCGCGACCGCCATGGCGAGCGGCGTCAGGCCGAAACCGGCCAGCACCTTGGCGCCGTCGTTGACGACCAGTTCCTGGGCGATGCGGCGGGTCTGGTCGGCCGTGCCGGCGTCGTCACGGATGATGAGCTCGATTTTCTTGCCGGCGACGGTATCGCCCTTCACCGCCATGAAGGTCTTGGCGCCGGCCGAGACCTGGCGTCCGGTCGAGGCGAACGGACCGGTCATCGGCAGGATGAGGCCGATCTTGATCGTTTCCTGCGCATGGGCCGGAACGGCGGCGATGCAGCCGAGCGCAACGCCCGCCGCGGCAATGAGTGTTCTTCTGTTGAGCATCTGTTTCCTCCTCAAGGATGCGGAACGTCCCACAACTGTCCCGCGATTGACGCATCGTTCAGGCAGCTTGTCCGAAGCCGCCTGAACGGCGGCCGGCAGCCACGACTGTATATACGACCGTTGGCGAAGCGGGATAGTTTGGTATCCCGCCATTCTCATATTTTCGTTAACCTCCGTGATCGCCTCTCGAGGCGTTCCCCGCCCTTCGCCGCAATCCCAAGGTTCTCCTATAGAACGGAGAGAGGCCAGGCGTTAATCAGTTCGGCTACCAGCCTCATAAGTTCTGGTTATAGTTCCTGTTCCGGGCGGACCGGCAGGAGGTCGAGGAAAGTCTGCTGGGCCGCCGTCGCCAGCCAGTCCTTCCGCAGCACCACGCCGATCGGACGCGAGGTGTGCGAGAGATCGAACGGCAGGGCGCGCATCAGCCCGCGGGCAATCTCGGCCTCCGCCTGCAGGCGCGACGTGCAGCCGAGATGATCGCTGCCGTCGAGCAGCTCGCGCATCAGGATCAGCGAACCGCTCTCGACGATGCTTTTCGGCGGCGCTGCGGCGACATTGAGGAAAACGCTGTCGAAATAGCGGCGGATCGGCGTGCCGGAGGGCGAGACCACCCAAGGATAAGCGGCAAGCTCCTCGACGGTGATCTCGCTTCTGCCTGCCAGAGGATGGCTGTTACCTGCCACGAGAACGATCGTGTCGTGGAAAAGTACCCTCTGCTCCACATCGCCGATCGGCGCCGGCACCCGCAGCGCCCCGAGCAGGAAGTCTATTTCCCCGCGCCGGAGCGCCGCCATCAGGTCCTGGTAAGGGCCTTCCTGGATCTGCAGCGGAAGGTTCGGGCGGACTTTCCGGAAATTCGCGATCGCCTTCGGAAGCACGAAGGACTTCGCGAGCGGTGTGGCACCGATGACGATCTGGCCGGTCTCGGCGGAGGTCAACTCCGCCATGTCCGCGTCCGCTTGCTGGAGTTCCAGGAAAGCGAGCTTTGCCGCCTGCGCCAGCGCCTGGGCCGGCCGCGTGGCGACGATGCCGTATGAGGTGCGCTCGAACAGCGGCCGGGCGGCCTCTTCCTCAAGCTGGCTCACCGCCCGGTAGACCGCCGGCTGGCTCAGACCCAGCCGCCGCGCCGCGAGCGTGAAATTCTCCGTCTCGCGCACCGCAATCAGCGCCTTCAGTTGCGCCGCCGTCGCCGTCACCTTCAGCCGCGGCGAAAGTTCCGACAATGCCGGATCGAGAAAACCGAAGGCGCGGCCGATGCGCCGCGCCAGCATCTCCCCAGCCTGGTTGGCGAAAATCCGCTGCGGCGTGCGGGAAAACAGCCGCAGGCCGACGGTCTTCTCGATCTTGGAAAGCGCCTGCGTGACGGCCGGCTGGGAGACGAAGCAGGTTTCTGCGGCGCGCGTGACCGAACCGGTATCGACGGCCGCAAGATACGCCCGCAGGTGCCGGAGGCTGTGGTGGAGGATGGTGGAGGCGGATGCGGGCCGCGAAGAAATCATGATGGCCATCTTAGCATGTCCCATGACGGAAACAGTTCGACACCGAACAAACCAAACAAAAACGGCGGGCCGAAGCCCGCCATCCGTATTGTCGGCAATCCCGCCCGGCTTACTTCGCGTTCGGGTCCTTGATCTTCGGGTAGGTCGCGAATTCGACGTTGTAGAGTTCGCCGTTCACGTCCTTGACTTCGCGCATGTAGATGTCCTGCACGATGTCGCGAGTGGCCGGGTCGATGGTGATCGGGCCGCGCGGGCTCGTCCAGGTGGCGCCCTTCATGGCTTCGATCAGCTTGGTCCCGTCGGTGTCGCCGTTGGTCTTTTTCAGGGCCGCATAGGCGAGCGCCATGGCATCATAACCGCCGACGGCCATGAAGTTCGGGCGCATGTTGTTGGTCGCCTTCCTCACCTGGGCGACGAAAGCCTTGTTTTCCGGGCTGTCGTGCAGGGCCGAGTAGAAATGGCCGGTGATGACACCCTTGGCAGCAGGGCCGATACCGTTCAGCAGGTCGTCGTCGGTGATGTCGCCCGTGCCGATCAGCTTGATGCCGGCTTCGGCAAGGCCGCGATCGATGAACTGCTTCATGAACAGCGAACCGACGCCCGAGGGAACGAAGGCGAAGACCGCATCCGGCTTCGCATCGCGCACGCGCTGCAGGAAGGGCGCGAAATCCGGGTTTGCCAGCGGAACGCGAACGGCCTCGACGATCGTGCCGCCTTCCTTCTTGAACTGGTTGGTGAAACCCTGCTCGATATCGATGCCCGGGCCGTAGTCGGAAACCAGGGTGACGACGCGCTTGAGATTGTTCTGCACCGCCCAGGTGGCGACCGGAACGGCCGACTGCGGGCCAGCCATCGAGGTCCGGGCGTAATATTGCGACTGCGGCATGATCGCCGAGGTCGTCGCCGAGGTTATGATCGCCGGAACCTTCGCCTGGTTGAGGACCGGCGCGACCGACATAGCGAGAGGCGTCAGGCCGAAGCCCATCAGCATCTTGACGCCGTCGTTGACGACGAGTTCCTGCGCGATGCGGCGCGTCTGGTCGGCGACGCCGGCGTCGTCGCGCAGCACCACTTCGATCTTCTTGCCGGCAACCGTGTCGCCGTTCAGCGCCATATAGGCCTTGATGCCGGCTTCGACCTGGCGGCCGGTCGAGGCGAACGGACCGGTCATCGGCAGGATGAGGCCGACCTTGACCGCCTCCTGGGCCGTTGCCGTCCCTGCCGCGAGCGCGCCGAGCGCGACGCCTGCCGCCGCCATCAATGTTCTTCTGCTAATCATTCTCTTTCCTCCTCAAAAGACGAACCGTTTTCGAAGCTCGGATGACAGGCCGCACCGTCCGGCACCCCTCGCCTGTCACAGCTTGTGGTCTATATCGGGGACATCGCAACCAACAGTCAACTGGACCGGATCGCCGCACATCCCGCTATCTTCCGTTTTTGTTGACCGGTCGGAACCGGCAGGCCGTTTCGCATCGATCCGAAGATTGGTCAGGCTTATTTTTCACGAACTTGTGTATACATCTTGCGCTACCGAATGTACGGACAGAGGGATGCAAAAAATTGCTCCATACGCGTACAAATTCGGCAAATATCAAAATGTCTTCACAGAAAGGAAATTACCAAACCCGGTCCCATAGTTCCGGCATGCCTGATCCTCCTCCTCACTCACAAGACAGGAATAAGTCTGTATACATAACCTGTCAATATTAGCCTTTGGGCGGGTCGGCTGGACATCCCGCATCTCCGCGGTATATCCTGATGGAGTTAAAGGATATACTCGATGGCACTTTACGTCAAAGATTCGGAAGTAGACGCGATGGCGAGCCGGCTCGCCGAGATCAGAAAAATCAGCAAGACGGAAGCATTGCGGCAGGCCTTGCGGCGTGAACTTGCGGAGCAGGAGAACGCGCCTTCCCGTATCGACGAAGCGCGCACTTTCATCCGTGCGTTGAATGCCGGTCGGGATAAATCGAAAACTCCGCCGCTCACGAAAGATTTCATCGACAGTCTTTACGAGTAGCGATGTTCATCGACGCATCCGCCCTGACCGCCATTCTGTCCGAGGAACCTGAAGCGGATGAACTCCTGCAGCGCCTCACCAAGGCCGTCGATCTGCTGACATCGCCGCTGGCGATATGGGAAACGACGGTCGCTCTCGCCCGCATCCTCGACATAACGCCTTCGGAAGCTGTCGGAGCAATCCGGCATTTCACCGCGCTTCTGAATATTCGGGAGATTGCCGTCACGCCCGCAGAAACAGCTTTCGCGATCGAAGCCTTCGAGCGCTACGGCAAAGGGCGTCATCCGGCTGGCCTCAATTTCGGTGATTGCTTCGCCTATGCCTGTGCCAAACAGCGCGCCACACCCCTCCTCTATAAAGGCGACGATTTCAGCCAGACGGATATTGCTGCGGGCTGATCCTCACGTCCTCAACGCATTCAGCATGGGATGGATCGAAAACCGGCCCTTTTCCGCCTTCCGCGTCAGGTCGCGCAGGTAACCGCCCGGTGAGCGGATATCCTCCGCCCGCTCCAGTATCGCCGAAACGACGACCGCTGCGGAAATATCGCCCATCGCGGTCCTCGCAGCCGTCCAGGCGCTGGGACTTATGCCGAGCATGGAGCGGACGAGATCCGCCGCGGTCACCACATCGCGCCAGTTCTTCACGCCGTCGCGGGCATAATCGGCGATCTGAGGGCAGGTTTTCAGAAATTCCTTCAGCCCGATCCCGACCGATTTGCGTTCCGGCGCCATTTGGGCAGTGGCTGCCGTCGCAGTCTTTTGTTCTTGGCCATTTATTTCAAATGGTGGGTCTGTGTTTGAATTCTGAATATGACGCTCAAAAACGGACTCATTGGCGCTCATTTCTTCTTCGGTGAGATTGTCGAGATAGGCCTTCTCCACTTCCGCCCGCAGACGGACGAGCCCTTCGCAGCGATCCTTGAGGGCGGCAAGCTCGCCCTGGCGCGAGACGCGTCCGGAAAGCCCCTGCAGGCGCTCGATAAATACCTGCCAGTCGCCTGCCCGCCTTTCCGTCAGGGCCGCCTCGATGGTCTTGGCGACGTCGCGCAGGTGCAGCGTGATCTCCGCCCTCACCCTTGCCACGCGCTTCGCCTCCTCGCGGATGGCTTCGGCGCGCGAAAAGATCTCCTCGGCGCGCAGCGCAAGCGGCGCAAGGTCGAACCCGAAGGCGCTTTCCACCTGGCCGCGATCGTCGCGGCGGCAGAAGCGCTTGCCGTTGGCACTGTCGCGGCGGAAGATCAGCCCCGCCTCCACCAGAGCCGCCAGGTGCCTCCGCAGCGTCGCCGGCGACATGCCGCGCGAGCGGATCGACAATTCCGCATTCGACGGGAAGACGATGATCGGTGCCTTGCCGTCGAGTTCCCGGTCCTGATGAAAGCTCGTCAGCGCCTCGAGCACGCTGATCGAGCGATCGGAAAGACCATAGGCCTCGCGCGCTTCGGTCAGCGCCCGGATGATCTGCCATTTCTCGGCCCTGCCGGTCTGATTGCCGCCCTCGCCGGCGCGCAGACGTTCCTGCCGGCGCTCCACTTCGGCTCTGAAGACAAAATTTTGCGCGCGCAAAGGCGCGCCGCCAAAAGGCGTCGTTGCCAGTCTTTCCACCATGTCCGTCTCCGTTCGGAGGCAAGCGCCCGTGGAAACGCTATCGTCATGCCATAAACCATCGTCGCGAAACCGCCGGAGGCGGCCGCGTGGCCTATGTCAGCCAAAATCTCCTACGCTCGGACACGGCATTCCTACCGCCGACTCTTGACTTTGGGCATTGGAAGTGATTCTCTAAAACTGCTTAGATTGAAGAGGGCTTCCAGGACGGTGACGTTTTGGGGGCCTTTTTTCTTGCTCTCGTAGCTTCCTTTCGTAAAGTCTCGGCGCCCTTGCGGGCTTCATTCGCGGCGTTTCGTCAGCTCTTGCCGGCTGTTCGATTCGCCAGGAACTCTTCGTAACGCTCGGCGAGATACGCCGCCGCCTCGTCTATGAAGGCTGCGTCGATATCCGCCGAAAACTCGATCCGGCTGGTTTTCCCATCGCGCCTGAGACGGGCAAAAACCCTGCCGCTCCTGTCCTTCAATTCCTCCGGCTTCGGTGCCTCCGGCTTGTCCCGCCGCGACAGGCGGTCGAAGAGGAACTGAAAACGCTGGTCGCTGCCGGCGGCCTGGAACCGTTGATAGTGCATCTCGTCGTTGGCGATGTCCTGGGCAGATTTCCGCTGCAGCATCTCGCCGAGCTTCATCCAGCGGTCGCGGCCGGCCTTCGGCGCCGGACCGATCATCCGGATGACGGTCTCTGGAATGCTGTCCACCACCTGCATCAGGCGGGAAAGCTCGCTCTTCTGCACGGCAAGCGCATCGCCGATCACCTTGCGGTCGAAGCCGCGAGCCGCAAGATTCCTGGCGAACAACCCGCGCTCGATGAACGAGAGATTGCGCCGCTCGGCATTTTCCTTGCCCTGCGCCAGCACCAGCTCGTCATCGGAGAGCGGCCGGACGATCGCCTTGACCTCGATGCCGAGCCGGGACGCGGCCCGCACGCGACGGTGGCCATAGGCGGTCTGGTAACGGCCGATCTTTTCCGGATGCGGGCGAAGCAGGACCGGCACCTGCTGGCCGCTCTCACTGATGCTGTCCACCAGCGCGGCGAAATCCTCGTCCTCGCGGCCGTCGAGCCGCAGGCGATCCTCGACGAAGGATGAGTCGATCTTTTCCGGAGCGATGGAGACGACACGTTCGCCCTCGCTCAAGGCCTTGTGGAGCGCACGTGCCTCCTCCACCTCTCGCGTCATGGCGCCAAGCGAAAGTCCCATGGCCTTGACGGCGCTGGAGGCACTGCGGGGCGGCAGGCCGCCCGTCGTCCCCACAGCCCCCTCCCCTGCCGGCACCGGGCCGGTCTGCGCATCAGGTGCAGACTTGGTTTCCGGCGCACGGGCGGCCTCGGCCGGAGCAAGCCCTCCTCCGAACAGCGCCTTCAACTCGTTCTTGCGGTTACCCGCCATCATCAAAACCTTTCTTCGATCGTCCCGCCGCTCACCGGCGAACACGTCGTCATTCTATCATCGGCCCCAGGCAGCGTGGATGAGCGCCTCGATCTCGCCGTTAACGGCGCTCATTGCCTCCACAGCGCGGTCATAGGTGGTGCGGGTGAAATTCTCGCGGCCGACCTCGTAAAGCGTCTGTTTTGTAAGGCCTGCATCGGAAACCGCCGTGGATTTCAGCATCGGCGACGTCAGCACCCGCTCGCCGAACAGCGAGCGCATGAAACCGACGATCTGCGCCTGCGGCCCGTCATTCGGCTCGAACCGGGTGACGAGATAACGCAGGAAATCGAAGTTCAGCGTGCCGCCCGCCTCCCGCACCACGGCGAGCAGATCGGCGGTCATGAACAGGAACTGGTTCATCGACGCGACATCGAGCATCTGCGGATGCACGGTGACGATGACCGACGTGGAGGCGCAGAGCGCCGAGAGCGTCAGGTAACCGAGCTGCGGCGGGCAGTCGATGACGACCACGTCGTAATCCGCCTCGACCGTCTGCAGGGCGGCCTGGATGCGGGCGAAGAACAACGGGCCGGCATCCTGGCCGTTCTGCCGGCGGGCCAGCGCCTGCGGCGTCATATGTTCGAATTCCTGCAGCTCTATATTGCCGGGAACGAGATCGACGCCGGCGAAATAGGTGCCGCGGATGATGTCCGACAGCGGCTGCACCTGGTCGTCGTAGCGGATCGCGCCGTAAAGCGTGTCGTTGCCGGTGAGATCCAGTTCCGGCTGATACCCGAAGAGCGCCGAAAGCGAGGCCTGCGGATCGAGATCGACGGCCAGCACCCGGTGGCCGGTGAGCGCCAGATATTGGGCAAGATGCACCGCGGACGTCGTCTTGCCGGAACCGCCCTTGAAATTGGTGACGGAAATCACTTGTAGATGTTCGCCGCGGGCCGTATCACGATGCGGCAGGTAGCTGCGCGCCTTGGCCTGGTTTCCCTTGGCAAGCGCCTGTTCCGCGAGATGGCGGCGCAGCGCGTTGATGTCGGCCAGCGAATAGAAGCGCCGGCCGCCGATGCCGGTCTCCGGCTGAGGCCCCTCGCCCGCAAGCGAAAGCTGGCGCAGATAACCGTCGGAGACGCCGATCAGCTTGGCCGCCTCGCCGGAGGAAAACGCCCTGAGCGATTTCATCGAAGCCGGCGGGAAAAGCCGCTCCCGCATCGCCTTCAGCTGCTCGGAAAGCGCCCGCGCATCGCGGGCTATGGCTTCGTCGGCAAGCACCCGCTGTTCGCCAGCGGCCTCCCCGCTCCGGGCACCCGATTTCTTCGCCGATGCGGCCATACGTTCATTCTCCTTCATGTCCGCCATGCCTTGCTCCTCTATTGATCAGGGGGCAAAGTAGACCCCTGATGTGAAGCCGGCTTGACCGGACACCCGATTCTCTCACCGATTTTATACGCCGGAGGCTCAGACTAACAGAGCTGGCCACCAGTTACGCCGAAACGGAGGATATCCGCCTCAATCCGTTACGGAGGCTGAACGCCTCTCCGAGTCGCGTCAAGAACTTTTTGGTTAATGAAAGACTAGCGCGTCGCTCCCTTTTCTCTTTCCTGTGAATCCAGCACGAGCCAGAACGATCACGGCGTGGATGATGGGCTTTGCATCCAGACCCAGTACGTTATGCACCAAGCATCTTCAGCAAGCGTCGAAGGACCATTCCGGTTGAAGAAGAAGAAGCCAAAGATCGTTGGCCTCCGATCCTTCAATCGGCTCGACCTGCTCGATCTTACCAGTGTCGATATCGCCGAGGACGCGCACGCTCGCCGATGCGCTTGTCTTTGACGAACCGGGCATGGCCGGCGAAGCGCAGTGGAACGACGAAGCCAAAGCCATGATTGGCGGCTTGATCCTGAGGATTATTGACTAGGGGGGAATTGGGCCGCCGGCATCTTGGCACCCTGCGGGAATATCCGACGCTGCCACCGGATGCTTTTGCCGCGCTGTTGACGACGATGCAGAAGAGTGCCGAGGCCGGGGGGGCTGATCGCCCGCGTTGCCAACCGTCATCTCGGCAAGACCGATCGCGAGGCGGCAGGCGTCCTGTCGGAGCACAGCGCCATACCCACTTCCTTAACAGTCCACGGATGATGCGGTTCTCGGCCAATCGGATTTCCCGTTCTGCGATCTCAAGAGCCGCAATGCCACCGGCTTCCGTTCTGCCGCCGGACCGTCTTTCCATCTACTCCCGATGGCTGTGCCTTCTTATCACCCAGAGCTCGACCGACATGGCCAGAGCGTCGGCGGCATCGGTCACTGAGGCAAAGCCGGTTGTTTACCTGGTCGATGAGTTTGCCGCCCTCGGGTATCTCGCCCCGGCGGAACGCGCCATGGGTGTTATGGCCGGATATGGCGTGCAACTTTGGCCGATCCTGCAGGACATCCATCAGCTGCGTGCCACCTATGGCCGGCGCTCCGGCACGTTTCTGTCAAACGCCGGCGTGTTGCAGGTGTTTGGTATCAACGATCACGACACCGCTCGCCTCATCTCCGATTTGCTCGGACAGGAGAGCGTGGTGTTCCAGACGATGGTCCGCGCACTCGACTCCGAGCAATCCGGTCTGTCCTCCAGCCGGCACATACCGGCCGGCCTTTGTTGACGCGGGACGAAGTTCGCGACATGGCAGAGCAAAGACAATTGTTGTTTCTGGCGGCGCTCCGTCCAGTCGTTGCGGCCAAGCTGCGTTATTATGCCGATGGGGAGTTCAAAGGGCGGTATGATGCGATCTGAACCGCCGGCCTTTCGACTGATCTGGCGCAACGGGCCGCGCAGCACCTACGCGGCCGCCGGATCTTCAACCAGCTGGCGGGCTTGGTCTTCCGGTTGTATATCCTAGACGAACCAAACCGAGGATGATGATTGACGGGCATGTCAGGCACTGGTTTGCAAGCAGTGCTTTTTTAGAAGGATACGGCACGACGAATGGACACGAGCGGTGGCGTGACTGACAATGAAGCCTTGAACCATCTTCCCGACCGCAAGCGTCGGGAGCTTTCGCGCGCCTTGAAGATCATTTTTGAGGAGTTCGATGCCGCGCAGCAGTCAAAGCTTTCGGAAAAACAGAAGGCGGGGCGGATCCTCAAGGTCATCCTGTTCGGTTCGTATAGCCGCGGCGGCTGGGTGGACGATCATAAGAGCGGTTATCGCTCCGATTACGATATCCTTGTCGTCGTCAACATGCACAGTGTCGGGGAAGAAAACGAGCTCTGGCACGACGTCTCCGATCATTTTCTGCGCGAACTACTGGTAACAAAGACGATTGAGACGCCGATCAATATCATCGTTCACACGCTGCAGGACGTGAACGACCAATTGGCCCGCGGACGGCCTTTCTTCATCGATATCATCCGTGATGGCATCATCCTCTATGAGAAGGAAGGCCATCCGTTTGTGGCGCCGAAGCCGCTCAGTGAGGAAGAGGCTCGGGAGGAGGCTGAAGGTTATTTCCATAAGCGGTCTAAAGCCGCCGATTTCTCCCTCCATCTTGGCAAGTACTCCTTGGCAAATGGAGAAATCAATCACGCAGCATTCAATCTACACCAAGCTACGGAGCAGCTCTACCACTGCGTCCTTCTCGTCCTCACCCTCTACAGCCCGAAATCGCACCGCTTGAAATCACTGCGCTCATCTGCGGAAAGACTTGAGCCACGGCTGATCGAGGCATGGCCGCGGGATACCAAGTTCGCCCGGCGATGCTTCGAACGGCTCGATCGGGCTTATGTCGATGCCCGCTACTCTCCGCATTACGAGATCACCGAGGAAGAGCTGCGCTGGCTGATAGAACGCATTCAGGTGCTTCAGGGTCTCGTCGAGCAGATCTGCAGGGAAAAGCTGGAAAGACAGGCATCGTAGCATTCCCAGTGTTGGTTGCGTGGGAACCCTTGTGCCTCGTGGCAAAACATCACCAAGATGGATCGGTAGGACCGACCGATTCAAACCGCCGCTGGACGTTCCAGTTCCGTTCGACGATCTTCTCCGCATGCTCACCCAGCCCTACCAGCCCTATGTCAAACGAACCGATCCCGCGAAAAACATGGCGCGGTTTTATACCGTAGCAATCTCGGAAACGCTGTTCGGCGAAGCCTGCCTGATCAGGCGATGAGGACGAATAGGCGCCTCCGGCCAATACATGGTCCGTGCGTTTTCTAAAGAAGAAGATACCGTTGGTTGTTCCTTGAGGTCGTCAAAGAAAGCGTGCGCGCGGTATCGTCCGAAGCTTGGCGCCTCGATCCTGACTTGTTGCCGTGGCTGAGCTAGGCGGCGCTGCCATGGTGGTGAAGGCCGACGCATACGGCTTGGGAGCGGAACGCGTTGCAAGGGCCGTCTATCAGCAAGGCTGCCCGAAATTTCTTCGGCGCACACTTCGTGGAATGACTGAGCAAATTACCCAAGATCTGGCCTGAGTCTTGCATGTCCCTCTTTATGAAACCTCTGGGCACGAACAATTCGCAGACGGTCACGGACGTGACATGGCGCCGTCTTTTCGGCGCTTTGACCAAGGACGGACAGGCACTTAACCTGCAGATCCGACGGATGATTGTCCATGCGATCGAAACGGGGGTCCTCAGCAAGAATACGCGTCTGCCATCCACACGCCAGCTTGCCAGTCTTCTCGGGATTGCGCGCAATACCGTCACGACTGCCTATCAATCGCTCATCGACGAGGACTTTCTGGTCTCTCGGGAGCGCAGCGGCATCTTTGTTGCGGCCGGCGGCATCGGTCAGGCCAAGGCACGGCATCAGGCCGATGCGGTGGACGACTGGTCGTCGCGCTTCGCGATCAAGCCATCGAGTCTTCGGCAAATTTGCAAGCCACGCAACTGGCTCGACTACGCCTATCCTTTCCTGTTTGGCCAATACGATCCCGCCCTATTCCCGACCAATAATTGGCGCGAGGCGGTGCGCGCAGCTTCCAGCGTGAAGGAAATACAGGGCTGGGCCGGCGACATGATCGACGATGACGACCCCGACCTTGTGGAGCAGTTGCAAGCGCAGGTGCTGCCGCGGCGCGGCATCTTCGCCGGCAAAGGCGAGATCATCGTCACGATCGGCTCGCAGCAGGCTCTGTCGATGCTTGTCCAACTGCTCGTTGGCCCGACCACGGCAGTCGGCATAGAGGATCCGGGCTATCCCGACGTCCGCAACATGGTGAGCCTCGCTACGAAGAACATCGTCGGCCTGACGCTCGATCGCCATGGCGTGTTGCCGGACGACGATTTCGCCAGCCGCGACGTCACCTTTCTCACTGTCAGCCACCAATGCCCCACAACGGCCGTTATGCCGCTTGATCGACGCCAACAATTGCTACAGATTGCCAGCCGCGAGAACGTCCTGATCGTCGAGGATGACTATGAGGCGGATCTGTCCATTGAGAGCGATGGAGACATCCCGTCCCTCAAGAGCCTCGATGCGGAAGGACGGGTCATCTATGTCGGCAGCTTCTCCAAGGTGCTGGCTCCAGGGCTGCGTGTCGGCTACATCGTCGCTCCGCCGCCGGTGATCAGCGAACTCAGGGTATTGCGCCGTCTGATGTTGCGTCATCCTCCAACCAATAATCAGCGCGCACTCGCCAATTTCATCGCACTCGGCCACTATCGACAACATCTTGGCCGCACCGGCGCTGTGATGCTTGAGAGGGCAAACCTGATTGCCGATCGGCTTCCCGATCTGGTGCCGTCATGCACAATCATCCGGGGGCAAGGTGCGACAAGCTTCTGGATCGAGGGGCCGCCCGACTTCGACGGCCGACAGTTGATGAACTTGGCGCGCCAATCCGGGGTGTTGGTCGAGGCGGGCGACATCTTCTTTGCCAATCCTCTCGCAGGGCGTCGATATCTTCGGCTCGGTTTCGGCTCGATTGCGACCCATCGGATTGAGGCAGGGCTCTTCAGGCTGGCACAACTGATCGAGAAGTCTGTCGAGAGATCCGGCACAGGATTGCGCGACCACGGCAGACAGCCGGGCTGTTACCCGACCATTTTGGTCTGATCCGGGGTCCAGATCAGACATTCCATGGAGCCAGAGACGCTTTGGCCGAGCGCATGCACTGCGACCTATGCTAGGTGATGCCATCCTTTTATCGGAGGCAATCATGAATTCCCTCGTTCAACCCAACGACATCCGTGACGTCATCGAAGCCGATCGCGCGCATGTCTGGCACCATCTGACACAGCACAAGACGTTCGAAACCGTCGATCCTCGCATCTTCGTCGAGGGACGCGGCATGCGGGTCTGGGATGCCACCGGCAAGGAGTATCTCGATGCGGTATCGGGCGGCGTCTGGACGGTGAATGTGGGCTTCGGCCGTGAGAGTATCGCCAACGCCGTGCGCGACCAGCTGGTCAAGCTCAACTACTTTGCTAATTCTGCCGGCTCCATTCCCGGCGCGCTCTTTGCGCGCAAACTCATTGACAAGATGCCCGGCATGAGCCGCGTCTACTATTCGAGTTCCGGATCGGAAGCGAACGAGAAGGTCTTCAAGATGGTGCGGCAGATCGCACACCGTCATCATAGTGGCCGGAAATACAAGATCCTCTATAGGGAACGCGACTATCACGGCACGACGATCGGAACGCTTGCTGCAGCAGGGCAGCCGGAACGGCGCGAACAGTATGGACCTATGCCGCCCGGCTTCGTCGAAGTACCGCACTGCCTCGAATATCGCGGCCAGTACGGCGATATTGCGAATTACGGCGAACGGGCGGCACAGGCGATCGAGGAGGTCGTACTTCGCGAGGGACCGGAAACGATTGGCGCGCTGTGTCTCGAGCCAATCACGGCTGGTGGTGGCGTCATCGTTCCCCCACCCGGCTATTGGGAAAAGGTGCAGGACATCTGCCGGCGCTACGATATCCTACTTCACATCGACGAGGTCGTCTGCGGCGTCGGCCGCACCGGCAAGTGGTTCGGTTACCAGAATTTCGGGATCGAGCCGGATTTCGTGACCATGGCCAAAGGCGTGGCATCCGGCTACGCGGCCATCTCTTGCACCGTCACCAACGAAAAAGTCTTCGGCCTCTTTAAGGACGATCCCTCCGATCCACTGTCCTTTTTTCGCGACATCTCGACCTTTGGGGGTTGTGTCGCTGGCCCGGCTGCCGCGCTGGAAAACATGCGTATCATCGAGGACGAGAATCTTCTCGAAAATACCACGCTAATGGGTGAGCGCCTGCGCGCCAACCTGTGGGAGCTGCAGACGCGCCATGAGGTCATAGGGGACGTTCGAGGCGCAGGCCTGTTCTGTGGTGCCGAGCTCGTGAGTAACAGGCAAACAAAAGAACCGGTGGAGGAAAAGCAGGTGCAAGCCGTCGTCGCAGCCTGCCTGGCGAATGGTGTCATCATCGGAGCCACAAACCGGTCGCTGCCGGGATTGAACAACACACTGTGCTTCAGCCCAGCCCTGATCGCCTCGGCGAGCGATATCGACGAGATTACTGGTGCGGTCGATACGGCGCTGACCAAAGTTTTCGGCTGATCGACACAACAACAAAGAGATGAGGGCCACGCCGATCATGCCGTGGCCTTCATCGTTCCGGTTGGGCGGTCGTTTCGCGATGGATCTGGAATGGCGCCCAGGATTGGCTGACCGGCATGATCTCGATGCTGTTGATGTTGACATGCGCCGGCAGTGAAGCCACCCAGTAGACCGTCTCGGCGATGTCTTTTGGCTGGAGCGGACTGGCGCCCTGGTAAAGCTTGTCGTATGCCGCCTTGTCGCCCCCGGTGCGCACCAGTGTGAATTCGCTTTCGGATAGTCCAGGTTCGATCGACGTCACGCGAACGCCGCGGCTGGAAAGATCGCTGCGTAGGCCAAGGGAAAACTGCCGGACGAACGCCTTGGTGCCCCCATAGACATTGCCGCCGGGATAAGGCCAGTTCGACGCGATGGAGGCCAGGTTCACGACGAGGCCACGCCGTTCGATCAGACCGTCGAGCATCAACCGCGTGATAGTGACCAGGCCGTTGATATTGGTGTCGATCATCGTTCGCCACTCGGCGAGGTCACAGGTATCCGCGGAACCGGTGCCGAGCGCCAGGCCGGCATTGTTGACAAGCGCGTCCACGCCCTGGAACACGGGGGGCAGAGATGCAAGCGCCTGCCGCGTCGCCTCTTCGTCACGAATGTCAAAACACAACCCATGCGCCTGTGTTGCGCCGCCCAGTTCCGCCACAAGTTCATCAAGCCGGTCCTTACGCCGCCCCGTCACGATGACGCCCCATCCCTCAGCGACAAAGCGTCGGGCAATGGATTGTCCGAATCCGGACGTGGCACCGGTCACCAGCGCTATTTTGGGCATTTTAGATTCCTTTCCAACGATCAGGTTGAGATGAGAGCGAAAACCGCTTGCGCTAGACCGGTCAGGGCGATTGCGACCAGACCGCCGGAGGCTACCCAATACCACATATTCGGCCCAAGCCACCGGGACAGCAGATAGCCCGCGCCAAAGCCCCCCAGCGTCACAGGAAGATAGGCAACGATAAGCCCGGGCAACTGTGGATCAACCCCGCCGATGAGCAAGCGGCTTGCAAGGCTGACTAAATCGATTACGCCGAAGAATAGGGCCAGGCTGCCGCGGACGTGGGAGCGCTGCGTGCCACCGGCGAGAAGCCAGGCAGCGGCAAGCGGACCGCCGACCGCAAAGGCCGACAGCAGTAGGCCGACTGCGAAACCGAATGCAAGTCCAAAGGCCCGGCCTGCCAGCCATCTCGGAGGATTGCGAATTAGCGCGACGCTGGCAGCCAGCACTACGAAAGTTGCGACAAATATACGAGCGGTGGATGCATCCAGGTACGCGGCAAGCCACCCGCCAGACAAAGCTCCGCAAAAGCCCGACACCAGCAGGACGCGGGTGGCGTTCCAATCGACGCTTCCACCCTTGCGATCGCCGAGGGTACACGCTGTCAGCACGAGATCGTTGAACAGGATGAACGGCACGCTGACGGCGGGCGCCATCAATGCGTTCGTCAGTCCTAGGGCGGCAACCATCGCATAACCAAAGCCAGTGATGCCGCGAAACGCGCCCGCCACTAATGTTATGGCTGCAATCGCCAATATGTCCATCAAGCCCCCAGCATCAGCTCGCGCCTGATCTGCTTCTAGAATCTGCGTTCTGCCTAAAGGCAGAGCCAGACCGGCACATCTGGGGGGCCAGTTAAGATTCTTCGCACCGTCACTGGTCCAGATGGCGGGAGAGATGGCTGCAACTGGCTCTTTCCGCACGATGCTTGCTTCCGTCTTAATGGATCCGTCTTTCCGATCCTCTCAAGGAGTGAGCTTCCATGAACCGCCTCAGCAAAGCCTTTGCATCCCTTGCCGTGACGTGCAGCGCCGTTTTAGGAATTTCGTTCGGAGCGGCGGCTCAGGACAAGAGCGTCACCTTTGCCTACCAGGACATGATGACGCCCATCCGGGTCTTGATGGAATCCGGCAAGCTGGAGTCCGAAACCGGCTATAAGATCAAGTGGGTCAAGTTCGGCGGCGGCGGCGACGTCATCCGCGCCATGTCCTCCGGCGACGTCGATATTGGGGAAGCGGGCTCCTCGCCCGTCGCTGCTGCCGCCTCCCAAGGTCTGCCTATCAAGCTCTTCTGGATCCTCGACGACATCGCCAACGCCGAACAGCTCGTCGCGCGCAATGGCAGCGGCATCAAGACGATTTCCGACCTGAAGGGCAAGACGGTCGCCGTTCCATTCGTCTCCACGGCGCACTACCAGCTGATGTACGCGCTGACCGAAGCCGGCCTGTCAAGCAAGGATGTCAAGTTGCTCAACATGCGTCCGCCTGAAATCGCCGCAGCATGGGAACGCGGCGACGTGGACGCCACCTTCATCTGGGCGCCGGTTCTCGATGTCGCCAAGAAAAGCGGCACCGTCATCGCCAGCGCCGGGGATTTCGCCGCCAAGGGCAAGGCGACGTTCGACGGCATCGTCGTCACCGACAATTTTGCCGGCGCCAACAAAAAGTTCATGACGACCTTCGTGAAGCTGCTTGCGGCGACCGATGCCGACTATGCTGCGAACAAGGCTTCGTGGACGGCGGATTCCAAGCCGGTCGCAGCCGTCGTCAAATGGACGGGAGCGAACGCAGCGGACGTTCCCGCAGGCATGGCCGCCTACAAGTTCCCGACGCTCGACGAACAGGCTTCGGCCGACTGGTTGGGCGGCGGCGCAGCCAAGGCGCTACGATCGACGGCCGAGTTCCTGAAAGATCAGGGCCGTGTGACCGAGCTTGCCCCGGATTATGCCGCCTTTGTCACGGACGAATACGTTAAGGCTGCCAAATAAACCAATCCCATGGGCGAACCGCAGCGGCGGTTCGCCCATCTTCTGTTCAGAGCGGTGAAAGAGATGCTCGAGATTCGCAATGTTAGCGTCCATTACGGTGAAGGCGAAAGCGGCATAGTCGCGCTCTCCCGCATCAATCTGGATATCCAGTCAGGCGAGTTCGTCGTGGCGCTCGGCGCCTCTGGATGCGGAAAGACCACGCTTCTGTCCTGCATCGCGGGCTTCCAGCCGGTGACGGAAGGCACGATCGAGATCGACGGCAAGCCTGTTACCAGGCCGGGAGCAGATCGCGGCGTGGTCTTCCAGCGCCACGCCTTGATGCCGTGGCTTTCGGTCGTGGACAACGTAGCCTTCGGTCTGCGCATGCAGGGCATGGGGAAAGCTGAAAGACTGGAGCGCGCACGCCACATGCTGAGCCTCGTCAGCCTCGACGGATTTGGCGAGAAGAAGATCTACGAACTTTCTGGCGGCATGCAGCAGCGCGTCGGCATCGCCCGAGCGCTTGCCGCAGATCCCGAAATGCTGCTCATGGACGAGCCTCTCGGGGCGCTCGACGCCTTTACCCGCGAGCAGGTCCAGGAATTGATCCTTAAGGTCTGGGCCCAGACCAATAAGATGGCTTTCTTCATCACCCATGATGTCGAGGAGGCGATCTTTCTTGCGACTAAATTGATCATTATGACGCCGCGTCCTGGGCGCATCGCGCGCGCGATAGCGCTGGATTTCGGCCGGCGGTTCCTGGAAGGCGGTGATGCACGCGCGGTCAAATCATCGCCGGACTTCATCGCCATCCGGGAAGAGGTCTTGGCCGCAATCCACAAAGGCGAGAAGATGAAGGAAGGGTTGGTGGCATGACCGAGGGAGCGTCGAACACTGCGGCCGAGTTACCCGTTGCGCGGCCGTCACGGGCCAAGCCTGCTCCCAGCCGCACCGCCCTGACCGCAGTTCAAATGGGCCTGATCAGCATGCTGGCCGTGTTGCTGGTTATCTCGGTGTGGATCGCCGTGACTCATCTCGGCCTGGTCAAGCCGCTGTTCCTTCCCAAAATTGAAACGGTCTTGAATGCCTTCATTTCGGCGATCGAGGGCAATATCGACGGCGCACCGCTCACCGAACATGTTCTGATGAGCCTGTTCCGCGTGATTTCTGCTTTCCTGTTAGCGGCCTTAATCGGCGTTCCCGTCGGTCTTTCCATGGGTCTCAGCCCTGCCATCCGGGCGATGCTCGACCCGTTCATCGAGTTTTACCGGCCGCTGCCGCCGCTCGCTTACCTGCCGCTCGTCATCATCTGGTTCGGCATCGGGGAAACATCGAAAGTTCTGTTGATCTTCCTCGCCTGCTTCGCGCCCGTGGCTCTTGCCGCACGGGCCGGCGTTTTGTCCGCTTCCTCCGACCAGATCAACGCGGCGCGCGCTCTTGGTGCCAGCCGTTGGCAGCTGCTTTGCTTCGTCGTTTTCCCGGCGGCTCTCCCCGATATTCTCGTCGGCTTACGGATTGGTATGGGGGTCGGCTGGACGACGCTGGTAGCCGCCGAAATGGTCGCAGCCTCGACAGGCGTCGGCCAGATGGTGCTGAACGCTTCGAACTTCCTGCGCACCGATATCGTCATGATGGGCATCTTCGTCATAGGCCTCTTCGCGATCATCTTCGAATTCGCGATGCGCTGGCTGGAAAAGAAGCTCGTGCCCTGGCGCGGCAAGGCGTGACGCTATCTGTTGATGACCGCTCAGTGTTCAAGCCACATGTCGCAGAAGGCGTGGGGGCATTGATTCCTGGTTTTCTTGTGCTCGCCTTCGGGCTTGCCCTTTATGGCTCTCACTTCCCTATCCTAGGGAGACATGTCGGCTCCGTTTCGGCCTGCCGTTGGTGCGATCGTTTTTGCTGTCGCTGCCAGCACTAGCTGTCGTTCTCTGGACACTGAAGCAAGGAGTTCCGGTAGATCCGATTGGCGGAGGATTGGCTATCGGGGGTTTCAGAGGAACGATTGTTGGCGGCCTATGCATTCGTCTGCAAGAATGATGGAGCGACCTTCGTCCTTACTTGGTATGCTTGGCATAGCAATAGTTATGGTTTGGGCGCCACCTGTTGATTATGGATGGCCCGCCCTTCCGAGGAGATCGAGTATGATGATCCGAGACTGAAGGAGAGGAGCCAACCCGTAATCAACAGCAAGAAACTCCCCGAACCTTATCCGAAGATCAACGTCGTGGAACACGGTCACGCCCCCGATCCTTACGCTGGCAGCTTGAAGGTCGGCCGTAACATTTTGCTCGGCAAGCACCTGATTGTACGATCCGTCTGGATCGGTAGTCGGCGCGATCATGCCCTCGGGTGCTTCGACCACATCGAGGGCGGCGCGCGTCATCGAGTTCGATCAGAACAACCGTAGGCGAAGCGTCCTTGAGGGTTGCGAGAGTGGCGTAGAACTCAGCCGAGGCGCACGGATCGAGGTTCCCCAGTCGGTCATCGAGCAAGAGCCCCAGCGGATCGAGAGCAAGCGCGCAGGCAACCGCGAGACGTTGGCGGCCACCACCAGACAGCTCGGCAGGTGACACAATCAACACGTTTCCGGCGACGCTCGCCGATCAGACCCGAGCCGCCACCTCGGAGCAAGGCACGCGGCAGTAACGCGGCCAAGCTCCACAAACCGAACGAAGCGGAGGCGATGGGCGGAAAGACGGTCGGTGGCCCAGGCCTTGCAGTGGACGCAGTTCCGGGCGTTGATGACGAAGGTGCCGCACCGTCCTTCTTCGAGGCCCTTGTCAAGAAGCGGCAGAAGGTGTCGGTTCGTCATTGAGCGGACAATTCCTGGGTCTGCTCTACTTGGATGGCGAGGTCATGGGTTGCGATACGCCGGCGTCATCGCGCTGACCTGTCAAGGGTGGAGCGCAGAATCTGAGGCTCCTTTCCTTGAAGCCGGTTCCCATCGCAAAGTTTCGTCGCCAACGAGCGCTCAAAGACGAAAGTCACCTCTGTTGGTCTTCATCTTGCACTTGAGGCTGCCGAGAAGCAGCTGCTCGCGCCCAAATCCGTCACGCGCAAAAAGCAAGGCGAATGACATCGTTGCGAATGGGAGCATACACCATCCGGGTGATTTTTCTTCTGAACGCTCATGTCTAGGCTTGTCGGCGTTTGGGATTAGGGATGGGAATTAGCCCCCAATCCTAGGCCACCACATACTTTGGGCGCAGTTATTTTTTCGGGAAATAAATGGATAGCGGGACGAACTCTGGAAGCATTGATGTACTTGAAGGGGTAATCACCGATTATTTTGACAAGGGAAAGTCTGATCTTATCGGCCGCTGGACTGGCTTCGAAGAATATCTTAACGCGCGATTAGATGCGGGCCTCGACCCCTACAGCAAGTATACCGCATCGAAAATTGGCCCTGAAATCATAGCCTACGACCGCGGCCGCACGCAGTTCACAGGCGTCAATTTCGCCTCTCAGGATTACCTCAATCTCTCCACCCATCCCGCGGTTATTCAGGCCGCTACTAAGGCTGCGAATACCTACGGCGTGCACAGTGCAGGATCGGCAGCGCTGATGGGATTGACCGAACTCACGATGGAGCTTGAGCGAACGGTGGCTAAATTCTTCCACGTTGCCGATGCTACAGTGTTTCCGACCGGCTGGGGAGCGGGCTTTGGGTTGATCAAGACGCTGGTGAAGCCTTGGGACCACGTAATCATCGACGTGCTGGCCCATGCTTGCTTACAAGAAGGTGCGGATAGCGCAACGGCAAACGTTCATAGATTTCCCCACTGCTCGAATGAGGCCGTCGAAAGGCGGCTCTCGCGGATCCGCCAAGGAGACCGAAACGCCGGCATTCTCGTTGTAACTGAGACGGTTTTCTCGATGGATAGTGACGTGCCACAGCTTCGGGATCTCCAACAGATGTGCAGGAAGTTCGACGCGACGTTGATGGTGGACGTAGCGCATGATGCTGGTGCAATCGGTCCGCGAGGCAGAGGTTATCTGGAGACCCAGGGCGTCTTGGGAGAAATCGACATCGTGATGGGAAGTTTCTCGAAGACGTTCGCTTCGAACGGCGGCTTCGTAGCAACCAATCGCCCGGAGTTGAAGCCGGCTTTGCGCTATGCATGTGGCCCCCTTACCTTCACCAACTCTATGTCTCCCGTTCAGGCAGCAACCGTTCTCGAATGTTTCCGGATCGTCGACAGCGCCGAAGGTCAGCAACGTCGCACGCGGCTGATGTCCAACATAACCTACATGAGAGAGCAAATGGCAGAAGCCGGGTTTGCCTTGTTGGGGCAAAACAGCGCGATCATCCCCGTGATCGTCGGTACGAATGGGACATCGCGCATGATGACGTCATATGCGCTGCGCCACGGCGCAATCGTCAACCTCGTTGAGTACCCCGCGGTATCGAAAAACGGCTGCCGCTGGCGCGTGCAGGTAATGCATGATCATACTACGGATCAGATCGACCGCTTCGTTGAAACGGCGAAATCTGCTCGGCGGGTGGTTGCTGCGGCTCATAACCTGATTCCACCAAGCGAGCTTCACGAAGATGCCTTCGAGCCAAAACGGCGAACCAGCTCTAGCTGACCAGAAATTCCTAATTTTCGAAAGACAACCTTCAACTGGGTTCGGACGGTCTCCTTGGAAACCTGTCGTGAATCGGCGATCTCAGAAAGAGACATGCCGTCGATGACTGCGGTTGCGACCTCCGCTTCTGCCGCAGAAAGGCCAAAAGCGCCTTCGGCGAGATCTGCCATCACAGGCTTTACAACCAGTGCCACTGAAGGGCCGTGAAGGAATTCGAAGATGTCCGAGGAATTCAACCATAGAGCAGTAATACGGAACGCACGGCCGTTTTTCTCAAATAGAACATCGTAGCTGGCCTGCGTCGTTGGCGCTCGATTATGCTCCAACATGTGCTGCAGCGACTCATCAAAGACACAAATCTTCCCGGTAGCTGATACCCGGATGCCGCAGCTTTGGTTCAGAAGTAACGACGCGGTCTCGTTCATCGTGATCACCTTCGCATTTCCGCCGCAAACCAATAGGCCCACGCCCGCAATATCAAGGAGACGATTTCTGGCTTGGCTCTGAAGTCCGTCCCGATACTGCTTCTGTTGATAGTCGAAAGCGCGCCGCAGATGCGGAGCGAGCGTCGTCATGAGTGCCGCGTACTCCTTTGATCTATGAAGATCTCTTTCCGACATCAGAGATGTGAGAATAAAGGATCGCCCCTTCTCTCGGGCTATGGTTACGCCTGCTCCTCCGGCTAATCCCGAAGCCTTTAAGTAGTCGTTGTAAAACTCCGTCTTTTGAAGTTCGCGCGGATGGTACATGTCATCAGAGGTTATGCCGACGCCGACGCGACGGATTGCGGCCTTCGGCATCCAAGGGTTTATTGAGGCGAAATATTGAGCATAGGCAGTTATCTCATGCAAATCATAACCTGATGATATCGGGAATGCACCAGCCCGAGTGGACGCATCATGTAATAGTAGAGAGGTCTTTCCGAACGACATCGACGCGTTAAGTCGATCAAGAAACGGTTGCCATCCCCTATCCGAAAAGACGGTCCCATAAATAAGGTCAATCAATTCGTCTTGGAGTGCCGATTTCATCACGTATTACCTGTTGCAACGCCGACGTCTCCCACCATCAAGAACCGCCCCGGGTTTGCCGGAGGCCATTTCGTTTAAGTTATGCGGCCATGGCTGGTGCGTCCAGCATGGCGTAGTATCGTTCTTCGGCCTCGGCTGGCGGAATGTTCCGAAGGGCTCCAGAAGGCGGCGGGTGTTGAACCCTTCGATATTGAACAATGCCGACTCCTGTCGTCCGGGCGAGGAGCTGGATCGACTTGCCGGAAGCAGGTGACGCAGCCCATTCGCGCCGTTCTAGGGCAGCGCTTCGGTCCCGTCCGGAAAGACGGAGGCTATTTCTTATCGCGAAAAGATTGGCGGCATCGATCGGCGAGCCGCAATTGCCGGCCAGATTTTCTGTCCGCAAACACCCGGCGTATCTCGATCTTCAGGCCGATATCGCTGCGGGCGCGGACTGACAGGCGATCCACGTCCAGGCGTTTGGCGACGTTCTCCTAGTAGGTTGACGGGGCGATCGGCAGCAGTCTGCAGATCGGCTCGACCCCGAACACGGTGTTCGTCGATGAACGAAATCATCGCTTGAAGGGGCGGTCGAGCTCCGCCATGGCGAAATAGGCCGAAGCTTTGCGCAGAATCTCGTTGGCCTGACGAAGCTCGCGGTTCTCCGGCTCAAGAGCCTTCATCTTCTCGGCGACATCGCTCGGCAGGCCTGCGCGTTTACCATTGTCGACCTCGGTCTTCTTGACCCATTCGTGCAGGGTGGCTGGCGAGCAGCCAATCTTGGCAGCGATAGATGAAACGGCAGCCCAGCGTGATGGATGCTCGGCTTCGTGGTCCAGCACCATACGAATGGCACGGTTGCGGACTTCAGGTGAAAATTTGTTTGTCGTCTTGCTCATGATGGCTCCACTTTCTCAGAAGTTGGAGCCTCCGGCAAACCCGGCGCGGTTCAATCTCTGAAGATTTCATAGGTGCAACTCCGCTCGAAAGTCGCGCTCTAACGCAGGCGCCGGTCCACAGTTTCAACCCGCTTTTCCAATATGTGTTTCCTGAAAACAGGCACCCCACAGCCAGTGTGGGAACTTCCAAGCGATGAAGCTGTTGGCCAGCGCCGGTTTCCTACGACACACCCACTGCATGGGGGATATAATGACCGCCGAAAACGAACTCGTCCATTTTGTGCTCGACCGGCTGACGGAGAAATCTGTCATTCCGGAACAATACGAAGATCTGCAAGGAGCTGTTCAAGAGGTTCCGCTTGCCAGCAGGCTGCGCATGGTGGAGGCATTGGGCTTTCTCAGGCTGCTCAATCCTGCACTTGCTGAAACGTGGCCGGAGCCGAGCCTCCAGGTTCTGCCTGGTGCGCGATGCTACATGCCGGCGTCGCTTCAACCGAAAGGTTGCTGGGGCGTTGCCGCTCAGATTTACGAACTCAGATCTTCGCGCAACTGGGGAATCGGCGATCTCGAAGATGTCAGAACGCTTTGCACCATTGCCGCCGATGCGGGTGCGGATTTCATTGGCCTTAACCCGCTGCACGCCCTGTTTCTGAGCGATCCGGAACGCTGCAGCCCATATTCCCCATCCAACCGCCGGTTCTTGAACCCGCTTTATCTTGCCGTGGATAAGGTCGCCGGGTTTCGGGATGACCTCGTGGACCAGCAGAGGCTAACCGAACTCAGGGCGACGGAGCTTGTCGACTACACTGCGGTGGCCGAGATTAAGCTTCAGGTTCTGAAAACCCTTTGGCGCAAATGGAGAAATGGCGACGCCAGGAAGGCGGCCGTCGACCAGCGGGCGTTTGAAGAGTTCAAGGCAGAGGGCGGCAGCTCACTTTTTGGTCATTGCCTGTTCGAAAGCCTGTCGTGCGAGATGCCTTCTCGCGGCTACGGAAGCGGTTGGTTGAACTGGCCTGAAGAGTTCCGCAGCCGCAGCAGCACGGCGGTGGAAGACTTCATAGCCGGACACAGCGACGACATAGATTTCCACATCTGGCTGCAATGGCTAACATCTATACAATTGGAAGAGGTTTCTGCCCATGCCCGCTCAGCCGGCATGTGCATCGGCCTTTATCTCGATTTTGCCGTAGGCGAAGTTCCGGATGGCTCCTCGACCTGGTCGGAACCGGACATGGTCCTGTCGGGAATGCAGATCGGCGCCCCCCCTGACGCCTTCAGTGCCCGCGGACAGGACTGGGGTCTGGTTCCCCTCTCGCCCGCTTCTTTGCTTGATCGCAGCCTCTCCTATTTCAGAGAGCTCATAGATTGTACGGCGCGGTATGCCGGCGCGCTGAGACTGGACCACGCCATGAGCCTCTGGCAGCTGTTCCTCATCCCGGCCGGAGAGGCGCCGGCTGCGGGGGGTTATCTTCGTTATCCTTTTACCGGGAGCATGAGCGATCTCGCGGAAATCTCGCATCACCGGAAAATGATCGTCGTCGGCGAGGACCTTGGAAATGTCCCCGCAGGCTTTCGTCCGGCGCTGCAGAAGGCCGGCGTGTTCGGGTACAAGGTTATTTATTTCGAAGATTTTTCACCGACGGATTCCGAAATAACCGGGTCTGCTTCGCTCGCATGTCTTTCCACCCATGATCTGCCGCCGTTAATCGGCTGGTGGAGTGGCGATGACATTGCTTTCGCGGAAATGAACGGCTGGTGCGACTCGGCGACCGCGACGAACTTGCATGCCGAACGGGAAGGGCGCAGACGGGGCATGTTTGGGATGTTGGCGGAAGCAGGCCTCATGCAACCAACGGCCAACACCTTGACACAGGATCCAGCCATTGCGGAAGACCTTGTTGTCGGCCTCCACACGCTATTGGCTCGCACGGATAGCCTGCTCGTCGCACTTCGGCTGGCAGATATGGTGGGAGAGCGCAGGTCTACCAATATCCCCGGGACATCGGAGGAATATCCGAACTGGCGCTTGAAGCTCGATGTGCCGTTGGAGGAACTGAAGGAAATGCGGCTGTTCAGGAATATTGCAAAGGCTCAGAGAGAAGAAAGACCACGCAAACCTGGATAGGGCCAGCCCAAGAAGATGACGCTGCGGCCTATATCATATCTCAACTGCAGTGCAGGCATGCACGAGAGATCTTGAGCATCAAGAACCTTGGCATCATGGTGATGCAGGAGCCGCCGGGTTGCGAGAGTCGCGGACCGCCGGTGTCGGATGGTCTCCCTCCGCACTCATCATAGCCTGATCGACGACGGCGACCACGATAGCCAAGATAACGATGAAGCCCGCAACCCCAGCAATAAGCGCCCGTCTGCTCATATCTTTCCTCCGTCTCCGTCGATAAAATCGTCGCCGCCGGTACATGCGGCGGCAGTCATCAGTTGCATCTGCTCGGCCTCTGCGCCGCCAACCAGATCGGCCGCGACTCTTCCTTGAGCTTGAGCGGTGCGCCTTCGAGGTTCATGGCGGCGCCATCGACGGTTTCGACAAACCGGATGCTGCTATTTGCCGTCAGCATAGAAACTGAACTCCTCTCGGTGAGGAGCCGCACGAACATCCGAGGGCGGCCGAAGTTTCCTTCAAAGTTCCAAATTTCTAAATAGCTACCCTTTCTTGCGAAATGGACCCTCGGCCAGCCGATCCAACGCTCGGATTTCTGCGGCCAGCGCCTCGGGTTGATCGAGTGCCGCGAAATAACCGCCCGTGGGCATACGGGTCCAGCGTACAACATTGAGCGCGCGTTCGGTGCAGCCAGTAGTCTCGCAGACCCTTTAGGAACGAAAGGCTGGTGCCGTCCTCCCAACTGTCCGCATCGATCGAACCGGGCCAATGACCATTCACGCAAGCGACGGTGCAGGTCTTCTCTGGCTTCGTCGGGTACCTGGATCGTGAAGGGACGGCTTTCCATCTGAGCCTGCCTAACGGTTGCGGAAGCTGCCAACTGAGAACAGCGTACCAATCTCCCCACATCGTGGCGAGAGTCGCGGCCAGATCAAAGCCTTGAATCTATAACGCGTCTATCCATGCTGTCACCGCAGCGTTCACATCGTCTTTGCGGTCGAGCATGATCCAGTGCCCCGCTCCGGTCCAAGCTTCTACCTTCGACTTGGGGTGCGAGAACCATTGCCGCATGCGGTTGGCCTGGGCCGGGTCCCGGCACAGATGGTAGAACGGGATTGTTAGTCGCTGGCAAAATCCAGCGCTCGCCTCCTCCACGCCAACCTGATCGGGTCCCGTGAAGAGTGGACCAAAGGACTCGCGCAGGACATGTCTGGGCATGCCCTCGACTCGTCGTGCGTGCCAGCGCTTGAAGGCGGGGGCCGTGGCGGAGTCGTAGGCCCCGGCAAACAGTGCGGGAACCACCGTGTCGGGATCGCCGAGGTCAGTGATCCGTTCTCTCAACGGCCGCGGCCTCTTTCATGCCATCTCCTTTGCATTCCACCGGACGCGCCAGGGAAGCGCCGCTGGTCACCTCGTCACAAACGAATTTTTCGTTCAACCAGATTTATGACTTTTATAGTACAAAAATCACTTTGATGTGCGTTGTGCACCCACCAGATGCTTACGCATCAGAGCAGCCGCGACTTCGTTGTCGCCACGCTCTAGCCGGTCGAGGATCTCCAGATGCTCGCGACAGGTCACCGCCACACGTTCAGCGCCGTGCTGCCAGTTGTAGTTCGACAAGCGCCTGAGCTGGTTCTGCCGGTGCATTGCTTCCCTAATATAGCGGTTACCGGAAGCAGCGCTGATACCGAGATGAAATTCGGCGTTCATTTCGAAAAGCATAACGCTGGACGTATCGGTCCAGGGCGCCGTCATGATCGCCTCATGGCGTGACCACATCGACTTGATCCAGTCCACCGAGAGCGAGAACTCCGGCGAAAGGATCGCGGCGCATTCGATCAGTTGCCGGAAATCGTAGCTTTCCTCGCGGGCACGCGCATCACGGACCGGGTCGAAGAACTGCCAGCCATAACCTTGCCGGCGCTCGATAACGCCCAGTCCTTCGAGCTTGATCAATGCTTGGCGCACTGGCGTCCGCTCGCGTCCTGTCAGCCGCATCAACTCAAGTTCCGCGAATTGTTCGGCCAACGCCCCCTCGCGACGCAGCCTCGCGATCGCGATCAGCAGTTCCTCTTCGGCAGGCGGGCCTTCCGATTTTTCGACGCGCGGCGGGATCGAGGCAACCATCATCCCGCGGTTTGGCTCATGTTTCACGACTCCCTCTTCCACCAGCATTTCCAAGGCGATACGCACCGGCGTGCGGGAGACACTGAGCCGATCCGCAAGCTGGTTTTGACGCAGCCGCGCTCCAGGCTGGAGATTATCATCGTGGATGAGGTCAATGATGCGACGCATCAGGTCCTGTTGAAGAGGCGTGCTCGCGTCCGACATTTTCCGCTTGCCTTCCTGTCATTTTTGGTTTTTGTTTTATGAAATACTTTTTTGATGGAGGCAATCCGATTGACCTTCGTCATCATCCAGCATGGAACAAGCCATCATGACCTTGCCCCTCCCCTGCCCGCTCATCGAAGTTTCTGGTACGCCGTTCGAACGCGGTCAACAATATGGCGAGCAGGCATCCGGGCGGATTCTCAGAGGTATCGAACATTACAAGGTGCAGCTGCATTCTTCAGGCCTGAAGGACAGCGATCTTGCCGCGATGATCGATCGCTTTGCCGGCGCGATCGAGAATTACGGCAGCCAGTATATCGAGGAAATGCGCGGCATCGCCAAGGCGGTGAATACCGATCTCGCCGCGATCCTACTTCTCAACGCGCGAACGGAAATCCTCAAGCTGGCGCGCCGGAGGGAAAAGGGTCAGGCGGATTTCATCCAATCGGACGGTTGCACCGGCGTCTTCGTCATGCCGTCTGCTACGCGCGACAAGATCTTCATCCACGCCCAGAACTGGGACTGGAAGGCGGAATGTGCCGAAACTGCGATCGTCCTGAAGATCAAGCGGAATGACGGGCCGGATATCATCACCTTCACCGAGGCGGGTGGTCTGGCGCGCACCGGCTTCAACGCTGCCGGCATTTCCATTAGCGGCAACTATCTCGAAACCGATCGGGATTACCGCGAACTCGGCGTGCCGCTCGCCATCATCCGCCGCAAGGTTCTGGAACAGAACCATCTGGCAATGTCGATGCAGGCGGTCTACGGCACCCGCAAATCGGCCTCGAACAACATGATGATCGGCCATGCGCATGGCGTCGCGATCGATTTCGAATGCGCGCCAGACGAGACCTTCCTCATTCATCCGCAAAATGGCGTGCTGGTACATGCCAACCATTTCCAGAGCCCTGTCGCGCTGTCGAAACTGCTCGACAAAGGTGTGGTCAACATGCCGGATTCGCTCTACCGCGACCTGCGCGTTCGCCAGTTGATCGAGCCGCATATCGGCAAGGTCACCGTGGATACGGTGAAGACCGCGCTGTCCGACACGTTCGAAAGCCCGTGGTCCGTCTGCCGCCCGCCGCGCAAGTCGCTCTCCAACAACCAGTCGGCAACGGTAGCGATGATCGTCATGGTGCCGAGCGAAGGCCGCATGGAGGTCGCATTGCTGCCGGCACTCGGGGCACATTTCTGGAACTACAGCCTCGACATGAAAATCCGGCCCGTCGAAGAGCCTCGCAAGGCACGGACGAACGCCGCCTAAGTCAAAATCAATAAGGGAACGAATACGGGAGTCTCCATGAAATATCGTAGCCTTTTGAAGACTACGGCAGTGATGGCACTGCTGGCCGCGACCGCTGACACGGCGATGGCGCAGGACAAGATGATGCGGGTGCGCATCAATGCCGATATCCGCTCGACCGATCCGGGCGTCAACCGCGATGCAAACAGCGATGCAATCGTACTGCACATGGTCGAGGGCCTCGTCGGCTACAAGGACGATGCCTCGATCGCGCCGCTTCTGGCGAAATCGATCGATGTGACCGCCGATGGCAAGGCCTATACATTCAAGCTGCGCGACGGACTTAAGTTCAGCAATGGCGAGCCACTGACCTCCGCAGATGTGCTGGCTTCCTGGCAACGCTACGTCGATCCTAAGACCGCATGGCGCTGCCTGAAGGACGTCACCGGATCGGGCGTCGCCAGCGTGACCAGCGTGACAGCCCCGGATTCCTCGACCGTCATCTTCACGCTGGAAAAGCCGACCGCCCTCTTCCTCGCAACGCTCGCCCGCACCGATTGCGGCGGAACCGGCATCTACCACAAGAGTTCGATTGACGCACAGGGCAAGTGGGTGAAGCCGGTCGGCACCGGTCCCTTTTTGCTGCAGGAATGGCGCAGTGGACAATACGTCCAGCTTGCCGCCAACCCGAACTACGTCTCGCCCGGCGGTGAACGCACTGGTTATGTCGGCGACAAGACGCCGAAGGTCAGTACCGTGCGCTTCATGGTCATTCCGGACGATGCCGCAGCCAAGGCCGGGCTTTATTCCGGCGATATCGATGTCATCAGCGACCTCAACAATGCCGATGTCGAAGAGCTTTCCGCCAGCAAACAGCTGAAGGTGGATAAGGTCGCCAGCATGGGCCTGACCGGCCTGCTGTTCCAGACGCGCGATCCCCTGCTCAAGGATGTCCGCATCCGCAAGGCGCTGCTGCTGTCGCTCGATATTCCGCAGATCGCCGAGGCGCTCACCAACGGCCAGTCGCCGGCCAACCTCTCCGTCATTCCGGTGCCGAGCCCCTACTCCGGCAAGGTGCAAAAAGATGTGCCGGCGCGCGACCTCGCGGAAGCCAGGAAGCTGCTCGCGGAAGCGGGATACAATGGCCAGCCTATCAAGTGGCTCGCGACAAAATTCTATCCGTCGCTCTTCGATGCCGCTGTTCTCGTGCAGGCCATGGCGCAGGAAGCCGACATCAATATCGAAATCGAAACGCTCGACTGGGCGACGCTGCTCGACCGCTATACGGCCGGCAACTATTCCGCCATGTCGTTCACCTATTCCGCACGCCTCGATCCCTCGCTCTCCTTCGACATGGTGAGCGGTAACAAAGACAAGAGCCCGAACAAGGTCTGGGACAATCCGGAAGGCCTGAAACTGATCGCCGAGAGCACGACTATCAGCAATGACAAGCAGCGCCAGGCGCTGTTCGACAAGCTGGAAGGCATGATCCGTGCCGATGTGCCGCTGATTCCGCTTTACTCCGGCACCCGCATTGGTGCGGTACGCGCCAATGTGGAAGGCTACAAGACCTGGCCGGTCGGTTATCCGCGTATGTGGGGCGTTTCCTTCGCAGCTGGGAAATAATTCATGCACGCCCTTTCGAAATATGTCGCGAAGCGTCTGTTATGGACGCTTCCGACACTCTTGATCGTGGCCGTCATGGTGTTCTTCCTGGTGCGGATGATTCCCGGCGACCCTGCCCAGCTGATCCTAGGCGATAGCGCCAGCCCGGAAGAGCTGGCCAATCTGCGGGCCAATCTAGGCCTCGACCAGTCTGTGCCGCTGCAGTTTCTCTATTGGCTCGGCAATGTTCTTCAGGGCGATCTCGGCCATTCGATTTCCAACGGCGCTTCCGTCCTGCCGCTGATGCTCGACCGTTTCCAGGTCAGCGCCATCATCGTTTTGGTCGCGGTAGCGCTCGCAACGCTGATCGCTGTTCCGGCAGGCCTTATCGCGGCGTGGCGGCAGAACGAGCATGTGGATATCGCGATCGTCGCAGCATCGACGCTGCTGATGTCCATTCCGAGTTTCTGGCTCGGCCTCATGCTGCTTCTGGCCTTCGGGCTGAAGCTCGGATGGCTGCCGGTCGTCGGTTACGTGCCGTTCACCGAGAAGCCGTGGACCGCCATTACCTATGTAATCCTGCCAGTGGTGACGCTGATGCTGATCGAGGTCGGCGTGCTGACCCGCATGATGCGCGCCAGCGCCATCGAAATCCTGCGGCTGGAATATGTCATGCACGCCCGCGCCAAGGGCCTCTCGGAACGCAAGGTCCTGCTCCGTCACGTGCTTCCCAATGCCTTTGCCCCGACATGGACGATGATCGGGCTGGTGCTCGGCGGGCTGCTCGGCGGCATCGCCGTGCTGGAAACCGTCTTCACCTTGCCCGGCCTGGGGCGCCTTCTTGTCGATGCTATCTTCGCTCGCGACTATCCGGTGGTACAGGGATGTCTTCTGTTCACAGCGTTGATCTACGTGATCGTCAATCTGATCGTCGATCTCTGCTATCCGTTGTTCGATCCGCGGGTCACCGCGTCATGATCAGGCAGCCCGCAAACCTCGTCATCGGCTCGCTCCTGCTGATCTTCATCGGCGGCATAGCTTTGCTCGCGTTGTTCTGGACCCCCTACGATCCGGCCGCGATCAAGCTCATCTCCAAGCTGAAGCCACCATCGGCGCAATTCTGGCTCGGCACCGACGAATTTGGCCGTGATGTCGTCTCGCGCCTGATGACCGGCGCGGTGCAAAGCATGACGGTCGCCATCCTGACCGTCGCCTTCGCCGTCACCGCCGGCACGATCACCGGCCTGATCGCGGGTTACACGCGCGGACTGGTGGACCGTATCTTGATGGTCTTCAGCGATGCACTGCTCGCCTTTCCCGGCACGCTTTTGGCGCTCGGGCTGATGGTCATCTCCGGTCCGAACAAATACGGCATCATTCTCGCACTCGGCGTCGCCTATTCGCCCTCCGTGCTGCGCATCGTCCGAGCCAGCGTGCTGTCGGCCCGCGAGCGCGAATATGTCGAGGCGTCGCGCGTCATCGGCAATTCCGAATTCACCACCATGTTCAAGCATATCCTGCCGAACTGCACGGCGCCGATCGTGGTGCTCGCCACCTCGATGTTCGGCTGGGTGGTGCTGGCGGAAAGCAGTCTCAGCTTCCTCGGCCTCGGCGTCCCGCCACCGGCACCGACCTGGGGCAACATGCTGTCGGCCGCGCGCACCTATATCGAAAAAGCCCCATGGCTCGGCCTCGCCCCCGGCATCTGCATCTCGCTGACCTTGCTCGGCATCAACCTTCTGGGCGACGCATTGCGCGACCGCTTCGATCCGAGAATGGAGCAACGGTGATGAATACCGAAACGCCCAACCCGCTGCTCAGCGTCCGCAATCTGCGCATAGAGACCTCCAACGGCCATCCGGTCCTGCATGACGCCTCCTTCGAGGTCGAGGCCGGCAGCATCGTGGCGTTGGTCGGCGAAAGCGGCAGCGGGAAGACGGTCGCGGCGCGCGCCGCCATGAGGCTGCTTCCAAAGGCCATCCGGCCGGTTGCCGGCGAGATTCTGTTCGAAAACCGCGATGTCCTCAAAATGTCGGATGCCGAGGTGCGGCAGGTTCGCGGCGCCAAGATCGGCATGGTCTTTCAGGAACCGATGGTGTCGCTCAATCCGGCGATGACGATCGGTGCCCAGCTTGTCGAAGGCCTGCGGCTGCATGAAAAGCTCGCGGTGGAGGAGGCGCTTGCCCGCGCGACGGAAATGCTGGAACGGGTGAAAATCCCGAACCCGACCGCCTGCCTTTCGGCCTTTCCGCACCAGTTCTCCGGCGGCATGCGCCAGCGCATCATGCTCGCCTCAGTCATGCTGCTTCGCCCGAAGCTGTTAATCGCCGACGAGCCGACGACGGCGCTCGATACGCTGACCCAGCGGGAAGTCCTGGAGGTGATGGTGGATTTGACACGCACCTTCGGCACGGCGGTCCTGTTGATCACCCACAATCTCGGTCTCGTCGCACAATATGCCAAAAAAGTCATCGTTCTGGAGCGCGGCAAGCTGATCGAGACGGGGCCGGTGAAGGAAGTGCTCCACCACCCAAAGGAGCAGTACACTCGCACGCTGATCGACGCATTGCCGAAGCGCGATTTCGGCCGCAAGCCGCTTACCGATGCCGCCCCGCTGATCGAGGCACGCAATGTCGAGGTCACTTTTTCCGGCGCCGGCAACATGTTCAGTATGGCGGAAAAGAAGCTTGCGGTGCGCGGCGTCTCGCTCGGCGTCCGCCCCGGCGAGGTCGTAGCTGTGGTTGGCGGCTCCGGTTCCGGCAAGACGACGCTCGGGCGGGCGATGCTCGGGCTGCTGCCGCTTTCCTCAGGAGACGTATCCTTCCGCGGCCGATCAATGGCACAGGCCGATCGCGCTGCAGTTCGCGAGTATCGCCTGCAGTGCCAGTTCGTCTTCCAAGACCCCTATTCCTCCCTCGATCCACGCCAGAAAATCTCCGATATCGTCGGTGAACCGCTGGCACATGGCCCGAAACTCAGCCGGGCGGAGAAGGTGGAGCGGGTGAGCGCCATGCTTCATGAGGTGGGTCTTGCCGGACTCGGCGACCGTTTCTCCCATGCGCTCTCCGGCGGCCAGAGACAGCGTGTGGCGATTGCCCGCGCGGTGATCCGCAATCCTGCTTTCGTCGTCGCCGATGAGCCGGTCTCGGCGCTCGACATGACAATCCAGAAACAGGTTCTCGATCTCTTTCGCAAACTGCAGGAGAACCACGGCTTTGCCTGCCTGTTCATCTCGCACGATCTCGGCGCCGTTTCCCGCGTCGCCGACCGGATCGTCGTCATGCAGCAGGGCCTGATCGTCGAGGAAGGCAGCACCGGCGAGGTTCTCGACCATCCGCGGCATGACTACACGCAGGCGCTGCTTGCAGCGACACCAACCTTGGGCATAGCGGCGTAACCACCGCAGGCACCAAGGAACGGCGACAGAGATATGAAACAGATCCTAGCATTCGGTGACAGCCTGACCTGGGGTGCAAGTCCGGGCGGCGGCAGACACCCGTTCGAAGACCGCTGGACAAGTGTGGTCGAGGCGGCTTTGAGCGGCGTCCGCGTCATCGCCGAAGGCCTGCCCGGCCGGACGACAGCGTTCGACGATCCGTTGGCGGAGGTCGACCGGAACGGATCGAGGGTTCTGCCCATTCTGCTGGGCAGCCATGATCCGCTCGATCTGGTGATCGTCATGCTCGGCACCAACGAGCTAAAGGGGCATATTTGCGGCAAGGCGGCGGGTTCGGCAGAGGGTATTGAGAAGATTTTGGAAATCGTCGCAGGCTTCTCCTATTGCGAAGCGCACGCCGCACCCGGGGCGATGATCATCAGCCCGCCACACTTCCGCAATCCTGCGCTGCCGAAAGTGCTCACCAACAGGCGGGACATCGAGGAATCTCTGAAGCTCGCCCCTTTCTACAAGGCGATAGCCGACCGCCGGGGATGCCTCTTCTTCGATGCGGCGACCGTCGCGGAAGCCTCACCGATCCACGGCGTACATCTCAATGCGGAAAACACGCGCGCCATCGGCGCCACGATCGCAAAATTCCTGAAAGAGACCGATCGCTTGTGATCGCAATATAAAGGCCCAAGCCCATGCAGCAGATCAATGCCAATTCGCTCGAATCCTACTGGATGCCTTTTACGGTGAACCGGGATTTCAAGAAGAAGCCCCAGATCGTCACCGGCGCATCCGGCATGTATTACGAAATGAGCGACGGGCACAGGCTGCTGGACGGAATTGCCGGCCTCTGGTGCGTCAACGCCGGTCACGGACATCCGAAGATCGTCGAGGCGATCCGGAAACAGGCAGCACAGCTCGATTTCGCTTCATCCTTCGGGCTCGGCCATCCGCTGGCCTTCGAATATGCCAATCGCCTGACCTCCGTCGCGCCGAAAGGTCTCGATCATGTCTTCTTCACCAATTCCGGATCGGAAGCGACCGATACGGCGCTGAAACTGGCGCTCGCCTATCACCATGCGCGCGGTGAAGGGCAGCGGCAACGCATCATAGGCCGCCAGCGCGGTTATCACGGCGTCGGTTTCGGCGGCCTCTCCGCCGCGGGCATGGGGCCGCACAAGAAGCAGTTCGGCATGTTTTTGCCGGGCGTGGCCCATATGCCGCATACGCATGATCTCACCCGCAATGCCTTCGCCCAGGGCCAGCCGGCTCATGGCGCCGAAATCGCCGACGCGCTCGAGCAGATGCTGCAGACCTACGATCCCTCGACGGTAGCGGCCGTGATCGTTGAGCCGATCGCCGGTTCGACGGGCGTGCTGATCCCGCCGGTCGGTTATCTCGAAAAGCTGCGCGACATCTGCACCCGCCACGGCATTCTGCTGATCTTCGATGAAGTGGTGACCGGCTTCGGCCGCCTCGGGCGACCTTTCGCGGCGGATCGTTTTGCCATAACACCCGACCTCATCGCCATCGCCAAGGGCATGACCAACGGCGCGGTGCCGATGGGCGGAGTAATCACCTCCAACGGGATCCACACTGCATTGATGGACGGTGCGGCGCAGGGAGCGGTCGAGTTTTCGCACGGCTACACCTATTCCGGCCATCCGCTGGCCGCCGCGGCGGCGCTGGCAACGCTCGATGTTTATATCAGCGAGGGGATTTTCGACCATGCGGCAGCGGTGGAGCCGGTCTGGCAGGAGTGTGCCCATGCGCTCAAGGGCCTGCCGGGCGTTGTCGATATCCGCAATCTCGGCCTGCTTGCCGGCATCGAACTCGGCGAAGATGTTGCCAGCGGAAAGGCGATCGTCAGGAAGGTCTACGACTTCTGCTTCGCGCGGGGTGTCTTGATCCGCCCGGTGGCGAATACGATCGTTCTCTCCCCTCCACTTGTCATTTCGGAGATGGAAATCGAGATGTTGTTCTCGATGATCGCCGATGGGTTGAAAACGCTGTAACGTGAACCGGCATGCGAACGAAAATCGGGATCAATGGCGTAACTTATGACCTGATCGATTTGCCTGCTGCAGTCGGCGCCGATCTCACGCGCATGCCGTATATCCATAGGATATTGCTGGAGAATGTTCTAAGGACCGCCGGCGACGATGGGCACCGCGCCAAGGCAGCCATGATCGATTGGCTGAAGACAGGCCGGAGCGACGTCGAAATCCCCTTCCTGCCGAACCGGGTCCTGATGCACGACACGACTTGCGGCCCGGCCCTTGTCGACATTGCCGGCATGCGCTCGGCATTGGCGGAGGCCGGAGGCGATCCCGCGCGGCTCAATCCGGTCGTGCCGGTAGACGTTTCCACCGATCACTCCGTCGCGGTCGATGCTTTTGGCACGCCGTCTGCCCCCAAATTCAATATGAGGCGGGAATATGAGCGCAATGCCGAGCGTTACAGCTTCATGAAATGGGCGACGAATACACTGACCGGTTTCCGGGTCTATCCGCCCGGAACCGGCATCATGCATACGCTCAATCTTGAACGGCTCGCGACGATCGCGACACAGCACCGGCAAGGCGACCAGCTTTGGGCTGTACCGGATACGTTGATCGGCACCGACAGCCACACGCCGATGATCAACGGGATCGGAGTGCTGGCCTGGGGTGTGGGCGGGCTTGAAGCGGAGAGCGTGTTTTTCGGCATGCCAGTTACGTTGCGCGTGCCCGACGTGGTCGGCGTCCGCCTGACGGGAGCGCTGAAGGAAGGGGTTCTTGCCACGGACCTCGCACTTGTCGTGACGCATCTGCTGCGCCAGATCGACCTTCAGGACACGTTCGTTGAATTCTACGGACCAGGCGTATCGAGCCTGGCGGCCGGCGACCGCGCCGTCATAGCCAACATGACGCCCGAGTTCGGCGCCAACAGCGGCTATTTTCCGATAGATCACCAGTCGATCGACTATCTCATGAAAACCGGCCGCCGCGAGGATCACGTCCGGTTCACCGAATGTTATGCGAAACAGGTCGGCATCTGGTTCGATCCCGATGTGGACCCTCGTTACACTTCGACGTTCGGCCTAGATCTCAGCGGCGTCGAGCCCAGTCTTGCCGGTCCACGCCGGCCGCAGGACAGGATCGCAGTCGGCGAGACTCGCGCGGCGATTGGCGAGATGAAGTCGTTTCCGGACAATGCCGCAGTCGAGGGCAAACCCAATGACGGCGCCGTGGCGATCGCCGCGATCACCAGCTGTACGAACACCTCCAGCCCGCGACTTCTCGTGGCCGCCGGTCTTCTCGCGCGCAAGGCCCGCGCGTACGGCCTGCGACCGCCGCACTGGGTGAAGACATCTCTTGCTCCCGGTTCACCGACTGCCGAACGTTATCTCACCCGCGCCGGCCTGCTCAGCGATTTGGAAGCCGCCGGCTTCGGCGTCGTCGGATACGGCTGCACGACCTGTATAGGCAATTCCGGACCTTTGACCGAGCCGATTGTGGACGCAATGGCTGACCGCGGAATACTGCCGGTCGCCGTTCTGTCCGGCAACCGGAACTTTCCGGGTCGGGTACATCCGCTGCTGGAGGCCGGCTTCCTCGCCTCGCCGCCGATGGTCGTTGCCTTCGCGCTCGCCGGAACCGTCGAAATCGACATCCTCCGCGACCCGATCGGCATTTCTGCCAACGGCACGCCGGTGACGCTGGCCATGCTCTGGCCCAGCGCATCCGAGATCGAGGCAGCCCTTCTGGCTGCGTCCGATGTTGGCGATTTCGCGTCCGCCTACGAGGCGACGGAAATGAACAGAGTATGGAAAGGCCTTCCCGCGCCAACGACCACTCTGTTCCCCTGGGATGAAAACTCCACCTATGTCCGGCGACCACCCTTTGCGAGCTTCGGCGACGGAACCCAGCTCGGCACCTATGAGGCTCACCCGATCCTGGTTCTCGGCGACGACATCACCACCGACCATATATCGCCTGCCGGTGCGATCTCCACAAAGGGCGCGGCCGGGCGACATCTCGTCGAGCGTGGGGAAAACCCGGCCGACCTCAACGTTTTTTCGTCCCGACGCGGAAACTGGGAAGTCATGATCCGCGGCTTGTTCACCAACAAGACCGTGCACAACCTTCTGGCCTCCGACATCGCGCCGGGCTTCACGGTGCATGTGGGTTCGGGAGAAGTGCTGCCACTCTGGGACGCGGCGCAGCGTTACAAGGCGGAAAGAAAATCCGTCGTGCTTGTGGCGGGAGACCGCTACGGGATGGGCTCGTCCCGCGACTGGGCGGCAAAGGGCGTGGCGCTTCTCGGCGTCCGTGCCGTCCTTGCGTCAAGCTTTGAGCGCATCCACCGCTGGAATCTAATCGGCATGGGCATCCTCCCGCTGCGCTTTCCACCCGACCTGAAGCAACCGATGCTCGAACTCCGTTCGGGCGATTTCCTCACCATTCACGCCAATCCCGACATGGTGTCTCCACGCTGTGATGTACCGGTGACCGTGAAGCGCACCAGCGGCTCATCCATGACTTTCAATGCTTCTGCGGCGATCGAAACAAATGCCGAGGTCGAGATCTTACGCGCCGGTGGCATCTTACCACTCATCCTCAAGCGTTGCCTCGTTGAAGTGCCACAGGTTAAGTGATCCAACGAGCTTTATGTGAGGCTGGGTTCCGGACGATGAACCCGAGTGGGTAAAATACAATGCCTTGCCGAAAGACTGCCGGCGTCCACTGATCCGATCGATTGCCTGGTATCGACAGTTCCTGTCCCAGATGTATCCGGTCGGCGGTGGTGCGGAGCGGTAATCAGAGAGACCGCGCGTCCGATGTTGAGAAGGCCAGAATAGCCGGCAAACCTGCAGGCTGCGAAAAGCCTGGTCGCAGGTGTTGGTGCTCCGTTTGAGCACATAGGCGCGGGAAAAGCGGGTTCATGTACCGCGAACGGGTTGATCACATAGGCCCAGCCCTGGATCTTCCCGACATACCATGCCCATCGACCGGAACTGCCGCAGCAGCCGAGTCGACGGGTCGATGGGAACTTCAGCTTTTCACACAGTTGAAACTGGCAGCGAGGTTGGGGTTGCCTTCGCCCTTGTAGCGCGGCCACTCGGGATGCTGGCACAGGGGTCGGCTCACGCTGCCATCGGTATTTTCATTGATCAGGTTGCCCGGCGCCTTGCCGTCCTTGACCCAGGCTTCAAGCTCGCTGAGCAGGTCTGCGGTCTTGGGCATCCCCTTTGGCCGGACCCCGCCATGATTTATCTACGGGAAGATGTAGAACCGTGCGGATTCGGTTCCCAACTTTGTCCCGACTGTCTCGTTCATTCGCTTCCAGTAGGCGACAACCTACTCCGGCGGCACTCCGGACGCACCTCCGGCATAGAGGATCATCTTGGCTCCGCCTGAAAACAGCGGCCTCAGGTCCGGATTTGTCGCGCATGGCGATGAGCCATGCGCAAGGCGAAACCCTCGTCTGGAAAGACGAGGCGTGGACGATCGAACTCACCGGTTTCGTTTTGCCGATCGATCTGGATGGCGATCTTTTTACGAGTTCATGCTGGTACCATGGGCGCGTGCAGCCACAGCGCACCACCACCGCCCAATCAGTTGGTTCACGTGGTTTCAGACGAACCGTTCCGGATGTCGTGGTTCTATGAAGTTATTACGGTGACCGGATCTCTGCGACCCGGCCTTGATAAGGCACAACTCTTCATCATGGATGGCACACGCATCCTCGATTATGGCTGCAGCATGAGCCATGGCAGAGTGGCAAAAGCAACTGGCTTTGCCGATCCTGATCTCGCTCGGCTTCGCCGGTCGGCGTCGTGGCGAGATGACGATATCGGACCAGCTTTCCTGAGGCCAGTCACTTGAACCGCTCCAAAGAAAGTTGCCGGCGTGACGCCGTTGCGTACTGCGAACCGGTGCCGGTCGGTTCAAATTTCAGCGAAGAATTCCTGTTGCTGACCGGCTATGCGCCGGCTTTTTCGGCATCGGTTGCGGCTTTCTCATCATGCCTGTTCGATTGGTGACTACGCTCTATCGGCAATGTGATTGTGAAAGTCGAACCCAGGCCTTTTACGCTTACTACCTCGATAGAGCCTCGATGCAATTCGATAATATGCTTGACGAGATTGAGGCCAATTCCTGTTCCCGCGATACCGCTTGATGTTCTTGCCCTAAAGTAACGTTGAAACATTCGCGGAAGATCCTCGGCGTCAATGCCAATCCCGTTATCGCGAACAGCGACCTTGATGTTGTCGGCCTCGCGCCAGCCACGGACCTGGATATCGGGAGACGAAGGAGCATATTTGACCGCATTCGACAAAAGATTGGTCAACACTTGCTCAAGTGCGCCGATATCTCCTTCAATCACATCCGGTAGACCGGCGAGGTCCAGCTCGATATTGTAAGCGGTTGCTATTGATTGCTGGCGGTCACAGCAAGTCTCGATCAACTCGCGTATTGCTAGAGGTCTATGGCTCATCTCTAGCGCGCCCTGATCGAGGCGACCGACCGCAAGTATGCTTTCCATCAGTTCCACGATCCGCGCAACCGCCATTCTTATTCGCTCCGCCTTTTCAGCCACGAACTCATGAGCCACTTCAGAGCGGCGGCGAAGAAGCCGTTGGGCGGCTGCGTCAATGATGGTCAGGGGGGTGCGGAACTCGTGCGATGCCATGGCTACAAATTGCCTTTGCAGCTCGTTGATATGCCTCTCCTGAGCCAGCATCCGTTCCAATTCCTGAGATTGCCGCTCGATCTCGGCCGTCCGTGCTTGTACCGCAGCCTCGAGGGTATCTCTTTGTTTGCGCAACTCAATGGAGACGGCAACCGCGGCGGTGACATCCTCGTGGGTTGCCACATATCCGCCGCCCTTCATCGGATTGTGGGTGATTTTGATAACTCGTCCGTCGACCAGATCAATATTCCGGCTGGCGAAGCTGCCAATTTCGTTGGCCTCCGCCACGACATAAAAATATGTCGACCGGTCGCGTGGTCCGTTTCCCAAGGAATAACGGTGCTCCAAGATAGAATCCAGCGGCGTTCCCGGCTGTGTCAGTGCGGCTGGCAACCCATACATCTGCGCATAGGCGACGTTGCAAATTATCAGCTGCTTTTCGGCATCGAACATGCACAATCCATGTGGCATGTTATTGATGGCGGCATCCAGGCGAGCAGACTGATCAGCCAACTCACCTTCAAGACGTGCAAGTGGCGAAAGATGCTCATTGGTCATGATGGGTGCCATCGCGTTCCGCGGTCTTTATCAGGCTGGCGACCGGGCCGAGCCTGTTGGAAATAATCGAGATTCCTTCAGGCTCTTCTGCAGTGTCTGCGCCTGGTCTAGAAGTGGCGGTCGCGACACGCGCAAGGATGATCTTCTGCTGGATGGACGTCATGATCCGGACTCTAGGTTTCACCTCCAAGCGAGAATATGCGCGTGTCCTTAATTATCCTTCAAAGTTCGGATTTGGGCGTCGTCGAGCTCGCAGCCAGGGCGTAAGCAGCGCCTTTCGCTCCGTCGAACTTACGGTCGAGCAGCATGACCACGCCCAGCAGGCTTGAGCTTCACCTCTCCCACTCGATCCCTCTATCACGGTCCCGCTTTATCTCATTTTGGCGCGGCGGCTCCGGACGCGACAGCTCAGCCTGTCGCGCTCGTTCAGCAATGCCGGCGCCATTCAACGCCATCCGTCTCCATCTGGAACGGCCGAAAACCCGGGAAGAACAGCTCGGGTCGGGTTGCGTTACGATCGTTCATCTCGTCACCTGTTTCTCTGAAAGCCAGCGTGATCGATATCGCAGCTGTCCATCGAGTTGGACGAGCAGGATGGGAGTCGGCTAAGCCGGCTCCCAATGCTACTTGCTACCCTCGACAGAAGCCGCGAACTTGGCCAAATCCTTGTTGAACCGCCACGCTTCCTCAAGAAATGGCGCATGACCCGCGTTTTCGTAGGTCTCCAACTTGATCTGGCCGTTTAACCCCCTTTGCACGGGCAATGCTCGGCTCAGGCCGCACCAGATTGTCTTTGCCGCCATAGATCAGCAGAACCGGCACCTTTGCCTTGCGCAAGCCCTCCTCTGCGTGGACTGTCATTGAGGGGACGGTGCGGGTCATCAGCCGCGATGCCGTAGCTGCGTTGCGCGGCCACGTTATAGCCATGGGCCATGAAGAGCGCGGTCCAGCTTGCGCCGATCGTGCCGCAACCGATGACGGCAACCCGCTTGATGGCCCTCCTTCCATGTCGCTTCTCCGCGTGGCCGTCATGCCTGGCATCGACGAAACCGCACGAGCAAGGAGGTGACGCAAGCGAGGGTGCTGCTCTTACCGCACACCGATCGGAAAACCACTGCATCCCAGCCTGCCTTAGCCTTTTAATATTTCGCGTTGCCACGCTTCTGGGGTACCTCTACGTTCATCTTAAATACTCGTTCCTGCCTATGTCCAACGTTGTCTCGGTATCGCGGTCGCGGAAGCACCATTTCTCCAAGCCGTTAACTCCAGGCCGAGCTCGAATAGCGTCGCCGCCGCGATAACGGCAAAACCCCACCGCCTCCCACGTATCCCGAGACTGAAGAGAGCAAACGCGAAGTTGCCCACCCCCTGCGCCATGGGCGGATCCGCGGCGGCTAAGTCTGAGCCTTCGATACTCATCATGAAAGCAACGTCGCGAGCCAACCAGGCGCAGCACGTGAATCTGTTATTGTGCTAGCCTCCGGGCATCCGGTAAATGAGAAGGCCGTTCAAAAGAGACTTCGTAATGCTTCGCCCGAAAAAGCTCCACCCCATTCTCATCGCAGGACTAGTGTCCGCTCTCGCCGCCTGCGCCCACTCGACCCCGACCACCGACACAACGGGACCCTGTAACGATCGCGCCGCCCGGAACTTGATTGGTCGGCCGAGGCCGCCCGACGCGGAGGCCATGCAGCTGACGAATGCCAAAATCGTTCGCCAGATCGAGCCCGGACAAATGGTAACCCACGACTACAGGGAGGATCGGGTGACGGTCGAGACCGATCCTCAGTCGGCGCGCGTGGTTGGAGCCAGGTGCGGTTGAGCATCCTCTTGCCGATTCGAAAGACGCGAGGTTGCACCTGCCAAGGCGCTCAAGGATGCACTGAATGAGTGATCCCTGACATCGAGAGCCCCGCCCTGGGGGGTGGGGCTTTCCGGATCAGTCCCGGTTGGACTGTGAAGCGCCGTGGACCGGCAATGCGACGCCACTATGAATCTCGCCGCCGGAATTGCACACCCAGAGCACAATAGCGGCGATCTCCTGGGCGCGTCCGAACGGGCAGATCGGCAAGAACGATCGCTCGGTATCACCGGAACCGGACGACGCGGGCGGCGCGACGCTGATGCGGATATTCCTCGAGTTAAGCTCCGCGGCCTTCCTCGATTGCCGCAATAAACGCGTCGAACGTGTCGCCAAGCACCTGGACCTCGTTCTGCCAGGTTCCGGCAAAGACGAACGGAATCGACACATAGTCCTTGCCGATTACTGCGTATGCGGTTGGCCCCCCATTGGAGCCGATCAGGAAACGGTCTGACCGGAATTGAAAAATCTCGTAACCATCGGCCCGGGAAAGTTCGTCGACACTCCACAGGATCAGATATCCGTGCCCAAGTTCATCGTTGAAGCCGTTTGAGACCCGCAAGAATGCTTTGTATTCTTCCGGCAGAGAAATCTTCAGCGCAGCCTCGCACGCCTCGATTTCCGAAGAGGTGACGCCCGGCAGCTGAAATCCATGCTGCAACTTTTCGAGTGCTCGCAACGGCGTCATTGCGCGAGACCGGCAATTGCGGTCAGGCCCGACGCCGCGGCGACGAGAACCACCAATTGAGTGAGCGCAAGCATTCGCCAGTTCCCCCGAGTTCCGTTCCAGTCATAGTTCAAGCGCTTTCCTCCCTACTCGTGGCAGCGCGATCGCAGAACGACCGCTGATAATTGTACGCCATACACATGATATGCGTTTCAAAGGAGACAAATGGTGGAGCTTGCCTGCTGCAGATCCGCCTGGCAGGAGCTAAATCATTCCCATCGCCGTCGTAATCCCGCTCCACAGATTTGCAGTTGAGCCTACTCGAACCGTCGGACCCATCAGGGTGAATGCCATCCGGCCAGGGTTTATCGACACCAACCTGTGGAGCTTCTTGTCCCCAACAAATGCGATTGACGTCGGTGAGAACGTGCGCGCCAATTTCCCGGAATCCGAGCGCTTCCAGCCGCTTCTGCATGGTGCTCAACTGGCCCTGAAACCGGCTGCGGCAAGGGATGTGAACGCCACTCCGCAGTCATCGTAGGGGATGATAATTGATTGCAGCCTCGACAACCGCAAAAAGCGAGGCCCAGCTGAACCTTGACGAACCAATGTGGTTCAAAGATAATCAATGTGAATAGGAGAAGATCTACTCATGACCGCATTCACGATCCGAGTCCCAGACGAGGTGGCCGACCGGTTAAACAAGATTGCTCAGAAGCTCGACCGTTCCCGCTCTTATATGGCAGCACAGGCCATCGAAGATTTTGTTTCACGCGAAGAATGGCAGCTTGCCGAAATTGAAGCCGGAATTGCTGAGGCAGACCGCGGCGAGTTCGCCAGTAACGACGACGTGGCTCGTGTGGTCGCGAAATACGTCAAAGTTTCATCTCGGTCATGAACCACAAGCGCATCCGCTGGACCGTGCGGGCCTTGCGACGGCTCGATGAAATTGGTGCCCACATTGAACACGAGGACCCTGATGCTGCGGCACGGGTTGTTGCCCGGCTCGTGGCGTCCGTCGATATGTTGGTAGAGTTTCCAGGCGCTGGACGCCTCGGCCGCATTGCCGGCACGCGCGAGATCGTGCTGTCCGACATTCCTTACATCATTCCTTATCGGGTTCGCCAGGACATTGAGATCATCACCGTGATGCACGCCTCTCAGAAATGGCCGAAGAGGCTATAAGACTAGCAGGGGCAAAGTAGCTATGCTCTTGAAGGGATCAGAACTGGCGCCCCCCTTTTTGACCACGCGATAACAACGATTTATCGGTCTTGCGCTCAGGTAATCTCGCCTCCGTCCAAACATCATTCGTTCAGACGATCAACCAAACGCTTCATGAGATCCATTCGTTCATGAAGAATTGCCACGATGAGGGCGGGCGCATCCTCTCGAGGCAGACAAAAGACGTAGTGGTGTTTGCATCGCGCCATTCGTAACGCCGGATAAAGCGCGCTCATATCCTTGAAAGGACCTTTGCCCTCGGCAAGGATTGCGATACCTCGCTCCAAACCCGAGACGTAGCGGCGTACCTGGGCAGCACCCCATTGCGCACGTGTGTAGCGGATTACCGAACGTAGATCCGATTCCGCCTCCGCGGTAAGAATGTAGGCCGTCAAGCACGACCCTCGGCAATCTCCTCGTCGAGGATCTCACCTACGGTTTTGGTCGACAGTCTTCCGGCGAGCCCCTCATTGACGCGCGTGTTCATCAACGTCTTCAACTCCTCCCAGGCTCGTTCTCCATCTGTGTCACCGGGAAAGAGGCGCTCAAGTGCATACTGCTTGATTGTCTTGCCCTGTAAAGCGGCTAGCGCCTTTAGGCTTTGATGTTGTTGGTCCGTTATGTCGATCGTCAATCGGCTCATCTAACGCGCTCCTGAACTGAGAAAACCCACATTAACACATATGTGGGTAGGTGGCCACCGCCGATACCTCTGATCCGATGTCGCTTGGAGGGATCTGCTATTTCGAAGAAGACGCCGATCCGCCCTATCTACCTCTGCTCGAGCACAACCCCAGACCGGTTGCTAGTGCGTGCAGTTGAAGGGAGCCGAACCGCCGACCCCGCGATTGTTTCCAGTTGAAGGTATACGAACCGACTACCTTGTTGTCCGCACCGATTTTTTAGTATGGCCAGTGACTTGGCGGACCCTATTGAAACAGATGCCGACCCTTCAATAGGGGAATACGCGACCCTAGCCGGGTCGGTGTTTCCCCACTGAGGATCAACCATAGGAGCTGAACGCCGCCGCATCGTCCATACCTATCCCTGCGGTCGTCCATCGCGTCGGCTAGTCATCCTGTAAAAGACGAACAGAACCAGGCCGCTGGCTTCCAAGCCGGCGGCGGCGAGGCCGATTATTTGGACGGGACGGCTTGCGATGATCGCGGAGCCGAGCGCACTGCCCACGCCAAAGCCGGCATACATGACCGACGTGTTGAGCGAGAGCGTAACGGGCGCAGCGGGCGGGCCTCCAGCACTGATGAGATGGGCCATCTGCGCGGGGTAGAAGCCCCAGACGGTGATGCCCCACAGGACGATCGCCGCCATCACCGGAATCAACGCCTGATCCGGCGATAGAAAGGCTGCGCTTGCCGCCAACGCGAGGAACGCCAGTGTCAGAAGCCCGAGGGCTGGTCCGATCACGTAGGGGGAGCCGAAACGGTCGTTGACCGAGCCGCCGAGCGTCATACCCACCACGGCCGACACGCCCCAGACGAATACGGCGACGGACACTCCGTCATCGCCGAAGCCGACAGCCGCGTGGAGATAGGGTGCGATGAAGGGGTATGCCGTGAAGGCACCCGTCGCCCAGAAGAACGTCAGCGACAGTGCCTTGATGGCGGCAGGCTGGCCAGCGACTTTAAGACGCTCGGACACGCCGGCGACGCGAATGCCGTCTCCCGCGCCCTTGGCCACGCCGGCAAACAGGCCGATGGCCGCGATGGCGGCGAGTAATCCGACGCAGAGAAAGGTCGCCCGCCAGCCCAGGGCATGACCGATCACCGAACCGAGCGGCAGGCCGAGGGCGATGGCGATGGTCGCGCCGCCGGTCACGATGGCGAGCGCTCGCCCACGCCGTTCAGGCGCGACAAGCGTGCCGACAAGCGCGCTGGCATTGGGCAAATAGAGACCTGCCGACAGCGCAAGCAGGACACGCGCGGCCATGATCCCGGCAAACCCGGTAGAGCGCCAGGCCACGATATTGGCCGCCGCGAAGACGGCCATCGCCCCGATCAGAAGCGCCCGCCGGTTCAGCACGCCGGTCGCCACTGTCAGGATCGGGGAACTGATCGCCAGCGTCAGCGTGAAAACGGTGACGAGCAGTGCAGCGCATGAAACCGGCAAGGCGAGATCGTCGGCGATCTGCGGCAGGAGCGGAGCGATCATGAATCCTTCGGTGCCGATGGCGAAGGCTCCGAGCGACATGCAGTAGATGGGCAAAAGGCCCTTCCGTTCAGGCCGGGCTTTGCTTGGTGAAACTGGAATGGCTTGGCTCTGCGGCTCGGTCTCCATCGAATGTCCTCTTGCGATTTGTCGGATGGAGAAGCCTAACCTTGAAGAGGTACGTCTCAAATGTCATAGTCACGTCGTTTCAAGACATTCGAGACACGCCCCATGCTGACGATCGGATTCATGCTTCATCCCGGATTCTCCCCAATGGGGCTTGCCATGGCGGCGGCATTCGACGTGGCCAACCAGCAGCAGTCGGGTCGCCAACGCTCCAACCCAGTCTATAACCTCGTCATGCTCTCGGACGCCGGCGGCCTTGTCCGGGGGGCAATGGGCATCGCCGTCGAGACCGAGGCGTTGTCCGCCCGGCATCTCGACCTCATCATCATCGGCGGCGGTGTCGAAGCGGCGACCCCGGCGACGATAGCGTTCCTTCGGAATGCCGTCGGTCGCGTCGGCCGGATCGCCGGCACCTGTACGGCGGCCTTCGTGCTCGCGGAAGCAGGATTGCTCGACGGACGACGCGCGACGACGCATTGGGCGCGGGCGCGCGAACTCCAGCTCCGCTATCCCTTGGCGAGGATCGAGGAGGATCGCATTTTCGTGGAGGACGGCCCGATCTGGACATCGGCCGGCATGACCGCCGGGCTCGATCTGGCGCTCGCCTTCATTGAACGCGACTTGGGGACGGAGGCGGCACGATCCGTCTCGCGGGCGCTGGTCATGTATCACCGCCGCACCGGCGGGCAGTCACAGTTCTCCGCCCTTCTCGAACTCGAACCGAAATCCGACCGTATCCAAAAAGTCCTCACCTATGCGCGCCGCAATCTCGCCAACCGACTGGATGTGGAGGAACTCGCGGCCGTCGCCGGCATCGGCCCGCGGCAGTTCACTCGCGTTTTCATCCGCGAGACGGGTCAATCGCCGGCCAAGGCGATCGGGAACCTGCGCCTGGAGGCGGCACGCAGCTTGATGGAGGACACAGACCAGACGATCGACGCTGTGGCGCAACAGACAGGATTCGCGGACCGTGACCGGATGCGCCGCGCGTTCCTGCGCGCCTTCGGACAGCCGCCGCAGACAATCAGGCGAGCAACCCGCGCATCTTACCCAGAGGGGATGGAGGCAGCCGTTTTCGATCTCGACGGGGTGCCGGTCGAGCACAAGCTTAGCTGTCGATGAGTGTGATCAGAGTCCCAGTCCCCGCTGCCCCAACTGCCACGACACCGAACCATTTTGCACGACGCCAGTGACCTCACGGCCAAGTTGGCGGTCGATGACCGGCCGCCACGGAACAAGGGTGAACTCGCAACTACGCTCGACCATCGCGAACTTCCCGCTCGATAGCTGCACGGTCCCGGTGAACTTGCCTTTGACATCGCGTCATATGCGCGAGTTCTCGCCGCCACCACTGCAGACTGAGGAACTGAGAAATGGGCGCCCTATCCGCCGAGCTATCCGATCAGTTGTTGTCGATGTTCGGCAATCGCTTCTCGATTTCGCAGGCGCTGCGCGAACAGCATGGCCGCGGTGAATCCCACCACGCACGGCAATCCCGGATGCCGTGGTGTTTGCAAGGAACACCGACGATGTTGCAGAAACCGTCCGGCTCTGTGCCGCAGCGGGTGTGCCGGTCATCGCCTTCGGAGCGGGAACCTCGCTGGAGGGCCACCTGAATGCAGTGCGCGGCGGCATGGCAGCGACCCGTGCGTCGGGCACCAACGCCGTTCGCTACGGCACCATGCGCGAGAACGTGCTGTCGCTGACTGTCGTGCTGCCGAGCGGCCAAATCATTCGCACCGGCGGAAGGGCGCGTAAATCGGCAGCCGGCTATGATCTCACCCGCCTGTTCGTCGGCTCGGAAGGCATCCTCACCCGCGATGCCGGCGCATCGCAGCTTGCCCAGGCATCCACTGGACAGCTGACGAAGGTCGATGTGGAACGCTTCACCGGTGAACTGCGGCCTGTACGCATTCTCGACGGAATGACGTTTATCGCCGGATAGAAAGGCATCAGCCAATCTCGCTTGCCCGAGCCGGAAATCCTCATCCTCGTGCTTCAGTTTGCGCTGACAAAATAATCTACAAATTTCATGGAAAAAGAACAACCAGTCTTTCTCGAAACCGATCCGCTCACATAGGCTCCTGTTCGTCATCAGCCCTGCAAAACAGGACCACTTCATGAACGACCGCACTTTTCGCCTTCTTCTTTCCCGGCGTCGTCTGCTGACCGCCACCTCTGCGCTGGCATTTGCCGCTCTGGTCGCAACAGCTGGTGTAACCCCGGCATTGGCTGAGGATGGCGCGCATGATGGCGGGGACGTCGTCTTCCTGATCGACTCGCTGGGCGACACCTGGATTCCCAACAACAGCGCGATCTCGAGCTTTCAAGGCCATATCTGGGGCCATGTCACCGACAAGCTTCTTTATGTCGATGCCGACGGCAAGGTCAGCCCGTGGATCGCCGAGCGCTGGGAGCAGAACGAAAATGCGACGGAGTTCACCCTGCATCTCAAGAGCGGCGTGACCTTCTCCGACGGGAGCCCGCTCGATGCAGCAGCCGTCGTTGCCAATCTCGACATCTGGTATGCCGGACGCAAGAGCGAGGGCATCAACCCGATCGGCCTGTTCCCCAAGACCTATGATCATGCCGAAGCTGTCGATGCGACAACCGTGAAGGTCTTTTTCAAGAAGCCGACGCTGGGTTTCATTCCGACGCTCGGCTATCATGGCTCGATCCTCATTTCCCCGAAGACTATCGCCTCGCCGGCGAGCAGCCAGGCCGATCTCGGCAAGACCTCCGGCAGCGGCCCCTATGTCGTCGAGTCCTGGAAGGAAGGCGACTACGTCAAGCTCACCAAGCGCAAGGATTACAACTGGGGTCCTGCGGCAGTCGGCCAGACCGGTCCCGCCCATCTCGATACGATTACCTACAAGCTCGTCTCGGAACCGTCGCTGCGCGTCGCAGCCGTCCAATCCGGCCAGGCCGACGTTGCCTATAACGCATCGCCGCAGGAACTCGAGTCCCTCAAGTCGGAAGGCCTCACGGTAGCGACGCCCCGCTATCTCGGCTTCGTCAACGGCTGGGCGATCAATACCAAGCTTGCGCCCTATGACGACGTAAAGGTTCGCCAGGCGCTTCAGGCCGGCATCAATCGCCAGGAGATCATTGACACGGTCTATACCCCCGACTGGAAGCTTGCGACGTCGTTCATCCAGAGCAACGTTCCGGGTGCGAGCGACCAAAGTGCACTCCTCGCCTTCAATCCTGAAAAGGCAGAAAAGCTTCTCGACGAAGCAGGCTGGAAGAAGGGAACTGGCGGCGTCCGCGTCAAGGACGGCAAACCACTGTCGCTGACGCTGAATTCAAACCCTTACCTCGCGACATCGAAATCGATCGACGAACTGATTGCGCAGCAGCTCGGCAAGATCGGCTGGAAGGTCGATATCCGTGCCTATGACGTCGTCACCTTCGGCCAAAAGGTCAAGTATGGCGGCGCGGGCGTACCGGCATATGAGGTGACGCGCTCCTTCATCGACGCCGGCACCGTCGCCAGCATCCTGACGAATGCCAACAATGGCGAGAACTGGTTTGCGCTCGACGAGAGCGACAAGACCCTCAACGACCTGCGCGACAAGATTGCCGGCGCCGGCTCTATCGAAGCCCGCAAACCGCTACTCGACGAACTGCAGAAATACGTCCTCGACCAGGGTTATTTCATTCCGCGAACCCAGATCGTCCAGCGCATCTACGTGCAGTCGCCCAAGCTCAAGGGAGAGGTCTACAACGGCGTCGCCTATGCCAGCTACTACACCGCCACGAAAAGCGAATAGCCCGGCCGTTCAACAGACACAGAGGTGATGGGCATGAGCAAAGCCTATTTCGACTACGCCGCAAAGCGGCTCCTGCAGGCGATCGTTGTGATCCTGCTGTCTTATGTCTTCACCTTTGTCGTCGTCAGCATCCTGCCCGGCGATCCGATTACCAACGTCCTAAACAACCCTCAGAACGGCTTCACGCCGAATGAGATCAAGGAGATCATCGCTGCGCAGGGTCTGGACAAACCGATCCCCGTGCAGCTCTGGAGCGCCTTTTCCGGCTTCGTGACCGGCGATCTCGGTCTGTCGATGCGGACCAACCGGCCGGTTGCGACGCTGATCGCGGAGGTGCTGCCGTCGACACTCGTGCTTGCCTCGGCGGGCCTCGCAGTTGCCCTGTTCCTGGCAGCGATCATCGCCTATGGCACGCAATTTCTGCCCCGGCGATTTGGCCAGGGACTGCTCCGCGGCTTCCCGTCTCTATTTCTGTCGGTTCCGAACTTCGTGATCGGCCTGGTGCTGATCCATCTCTTCGGTTTCCAGCTCGGCGTCTTTCGCGTTATCGAGCCGGACAGTTTCTGGGCGACGCTTTTCGCAGCGATTGCCCTTGGCATTCCGATCTCGGCACAGATCGCCGAAGTCCTGATTGCCAATCTCGATCACGAATCCGGCCAGGACTATGCCGCCGTCGCACGCGGACGCGGGCTTGGCCAGATGCGGCTCTTCGTTACGCACCTGCTCAAGCCTTCATCACTCCCGGTCATCACGGTCGTCGCTTTGACGATCGGCGAATTACTCGGAGGCTCGCTGATCACCGAAACGGTGTTTGGCCGAAACGGGCTCGGCAGCCTAGTGCAGCGGTCCGTCAGCACGCAGGACCTTCCGGTACTACAGGCAGTCGTTTCGCTCGCTGCGGTGGTCTTTGTGGTCGTCAACCTGATCGCCGACCTCACCTACCCGCTCCTCGATCCGCGTGTCAAACTTCTCGGCGGGCAGGAGCGCCGTCCGACGACGGCCGATGACAGCTCTCTTCCCATCTCCAAGGCGGTGACCCGATGACACTTGCCTCTGTCTCCTCCACCCCGCGCGCGACGGGGATCGGCCGTCTGACCGGCCTGCGCGTGCCGCCAGTCGTCATTCTTTCGTTCCTGGTCGTTGCGCTGGCAATCGGCTGGTCTTTGGCGCCTGGCCTTTTTACCCACTACGATCCCGTGAATGGCACTCCCGCTCAAAAGCTGCTCGGTCCAAGTGCAGCGCACTGGTTCGGCACCGACCATCTCGGCCGTGACCTCTATGCGCGCGTCGTCTACGGCACGGCCTCATCAGTGGCGAGCGCACTGATCGCGGTCGTCATCGGCGTCGTCGCAGGCGGAATTGTCGGATTGCTGGCCGGCTTCTTCGGCGGCTGGGTAGACACAGTCTTTGCCCGTCTCGTCGACGTGTTGCTGGCCATCCCCAAATTCCTGTTGGCGGTCATCGTCGTCACCGCAATCGGTTTCGACACAACGAATGCGGCAATCGCGACGGGCGTCTCAGCCGTCGCCCTTTTTGCCCGGGTGATGCGCTCCGAAGTCATCAAGACCCGGCAGGCAACATTCGTCGAATCGTCCTTCCTCCTCGGGGGCTCGCGCTGGCATATTCTATGGCGCCATGTGCTTCCGAACGCATCGCGATCGGTGCTGCCGCTTGCCGTCTTGCAATTCGGCGATTCCATCCTTGTCATCGCCAGCCTTGCCTTCCTTGGCTACGGCGACCCGCCGCCGGCCTCCGACTGGGGCCTGCTGATCTCGATCGGCAAGGATTACCTCAAATGGCCCTGGCTGGTTTACGCCCCGGCCCTCGTCACGATCGCAACCGTCCTCTCTGTAAACAGGATCAGCCGATGGCTCCGCGAGACAGACTGACTTCGCTTTCAAATCGCGCGTCGACCCCGCTGTTGCGGGCCGAAGGATTGTCGGTCGCCTATGGCACCCACAGGGTCGTGAGCAATGTCGGCTTCGAGCTTGGACGCGGCAAAGGTCTCGCGCTGATCGGCGAATCCGGATCGGGCAAGTCGACCATCGCGCGCGCCGTCCTGCGGCTGCTTCCCGCAACGGGACACGCTTCCGGCCGCGTCGAATTCGAGGGCCAGGAGCTTCTGGGGCTTCCGGAGCGCCGCTTTCGGCCGTTCAGGGGACGCAGGATCGGTTTCGTGCCGCAGGACCCCGGCAACTCCCTGAATCCGGTCCGCGCGATCGGCGCGCAGGCAATGGAAGCGGCCGCACTGCTGGACGAGCCGGACACGGCGCTTCGCAAGGCGCTCGTTCTGGAGACATTCGCGCAGGTCGGGCTCGACAATCCGCAGCGTGTCTATGACTCCTATCCGCATCAGCTATCCGGCGGCATGCTCCAGCGCGTGCTGATCGGTCTCGCCGTTCTGCCGCGGCCTTCGCTGCTGGTTGCAGACGAGCCGACCTCCGCGCTCGATGTGACGATCCAGAAACGTATTCTCGACCTCTTGTCGAAGTTGCAGGAGGAATTGCAGATCAGCCTCCTCCTGATCACCCATGATCTGGCGATCGCGGCCGAGCGGGCGGATTCCATCGTGGTTCTCAAGGACGGCACCGTCCAGGAAGCCGGCAGTACCGCCACGGTATTTTCCGCCCCTTCCTCGTCCTACGCCAGAAAGCTTCATGGCGACGTGCCGGCCCTCAATCCAGACCGGTACCGGCCATTGCGAGAGCCCGGTTTCCGCCACCTTGGCGCCAGGCGCGAGAAGACACCAAAGATCGAGGTTGCCGGCGTAACGAAGACCTTCACCGTCGACGGCAAGGTTCTGACCGCCGTCAACGACGTCTCGTTCGACGTTCAGGCGGGAACGACGCATGCCCTGGTCGGGGAATCCGGATCCGGAAAGACAACGGCGATCCGGATTCTGCTCGGGCTTGAGCAACCCGACACCGGGAAGATCGCGGTCGGCGGCGAACAGGTCAACGGCCGCTCACCCGAACAGTTGCGCTCTGTCTGGCGCCACCTGCAGCTCGTCTACCAGAACCCCTTCACCTCGCTTGACCCGACCTGGAACGTCGAGAAAACCGTGCGCGAGCCGCTGGACCGCTTCAAGATCGGGACACACCAGGAGCGGGCACTTGCGGTGCGCAAGGCTTTTGCAGACGTCGGGCTGGGGGAGCATCTCTTGACCCGCAAGCCCGCCGCCTTGTCTGGCGGCCAGCGCCAGCGCGTTGCCATTGCCCGCTCGCTCGTCCTGAAACCCGATGTGATCGTGCTTGACGAGCCCACCTCGGCGCTCGACGTCAGCGTTCAGGCTGATATCGTCGAAGTGCTGCTGTCGCTGCAGGCCAAGCTTGGTCTTACCTATGTCTTCGTATCGCATGATCTGGCGCTCGTGCGCCAGCTTGCCCACACGGTCTCGGTCATGCAGCGCGGACGCATCGTCGAGCACGGCACCGTCGGAGAGATCTTCGACACCCCCCGCCAGCCCTATACGCGCTCGCTGCTGGAATCGATCCCGTCGGGTGCGGCGCGTTTCGCACGCGCACAGCCCCTGCAGCACCGGCAGATCTTCAGCGAGGAAAAGATCGCATGACCGTCATCGCCCCCGCCGCGGCACCGTCCACGTCATTCCATCCGAAGAAGCGGCTTGGCTTCAACACGCGCGTCTCGTTCAACGACGAGACCGGCCCCGCTCACGGCTTGCGGGAGGGCATCGAACTTTTCAAGGCGGCAGAACGCCTGGGCTACCAGTCGGGTTGGACCTATCAACGCCATTTCGACCATTATCTGTCCTCGCCGCTTCCCTTCTTTGCCGCGGCCGGCCAGCATACCAGCCATATCGTGTTCGGCTCGGCCGTCATTCCGATGCGCTATCAGGATCCCATCCTGCTGGCGGAAGCCGCAGGCACGACAGATCTCCTGATCGGTGGCCGGCTGGAACTGGCGATCTCCACCGGCTCCAACGCCGCCTTTGATGCCGTCTTCGGCACTGTCGAAACCGATGCCCGGACGGAAGCCAAGCGCCGTCAGGCCCGTTTTCTTTCCGCGATCGCAGGCGACGTTCTGCATACGGTCGCAGAACGCGGCCAGGGTGCCGCGCAGGGCAGCCAACTGAGGGTGACGCCATATAGTCCGACCCTTCGCTCGCGCATCAGACAGGGTTCCGCCAGCCTTGGATCGGCGATACAAGCCGCCGAACTCGGTATCGGGCTGATCGCTGGAACCGTGCAGCATGACCACGCCGAGGGTGAGAGCTTCGGAGCTTATCAGGCCCGCTGCATCGAGGCTTTTCGAGCCACCTGGCGCAGCGAACGGACAAGCGAGCCGCCGCCTGTTGCGGTCGCAGCGTCGATCCTGGTCGGCACCACGCCGGACCTTCGCGAAAAATACGCCGCCTATGATCTCGAGCGTCGCACCCAAGGCATCGCCGCATCGCGGCCGAAGGGCGCGCTTGAGCCGAGCTCGCGGACCAATCAGCCGCCAGGAAGCCAGATCTCAACGGTCTTCCAGGGCACGCCGGACCAGGTCATCGAAGCGGTGCTCAGTGATCCCGGCCTTGCCGCGGCCGACGAAGTCGTCCTCTTTCTGCCGCCTGCGTTCGACCTTGCCGAGAACATCCGGCTGCTCACCGATCTTACTGAAACCGTCGCTCCAAGCCTCGGTTGGTCGCCCGACTGGTAAGGCCGCCGCTCGGCCAGATCTTCCGCGGGAGCAATTAGGTAATATTTTCTATAGATTCAGTAGAAATGGAAAGACCTGTCTTCCTTACTCCTGAGCTGCCGCCTAACTTTCCTCCAGCATTCGACAATCAGAGGAGCTCCCATGTCCGTGGAATTCATCAGCGTTAGCTTTCCCAACGCCTCGACCGATCTCGATCCCCTCCCGGACGCTCCGGTCGATCCCCGCTATCTCGAGCGTTATGCGCGCGCGCTCGATGACTACGGCTTCAACTATACGCTGATCCCCTATTCGTCCTCTTCCTTCGACCCGTTCACCGTCGGCGCCACCGTCCTTGCGCACACGAAGAACATCAAGATCATCGTCGCGCTCAGGCCCAATACCGTCTATCCGACGGTCGCGGCCAAATCGCTTGCCACACTCGACCAGTTGAGCGGCGGGCGGGTGGTCGTTCACTTCATCGCCGGCGGCAGCGATGACGAGCAGGCGCGCGAGGGCGACTTCCTCAACAAAGAGCAGCGCTACGAGCGGCAGGAGGAATATATCCGTATCCTGCGTCTTGCATGGAGCTCGACCGAACCCTTCGATTTCGACGGCGAATATTACAAGTTCAAGCAGTTCCGCAGCGCCGTCCGTCCGACGAATGGAACCATCCCCATCTCGGTCGGCGGGTCATCGGACGCAGCCTACCGGATCGGTGGCTCGCGCGGCGATATCTTCGGACTATGGGGCGAACCGCTGGCGGAAACCAAGCAGCAGATCGAGCGGATCTGCTCCGAGGCAGCAAAGGCCGGCAGGACCGGCCGACCCCGGATATGGGTGACGTTCCGTCCGATCGTTGCGGAAACCGACGAACTGGCCTGGGAAAAGGCTCACCGGGTGCTCGACCGCCTCAAGGACAACCGGGAAAAGGGCCTTCATCGTGCGCCGCCGACCGCCCCTCGTCCCGCCAATGTCGGATCGCAGCGGCTTCTCGACATTGCCGCACGCGGCGACGTTCATGATCGCGCCCTGTGGTATCCGACGGTCACGGCGACCAATGCCTCCGGGGCAACCACCGCGCTCGTCGGATCGCCGCGCACGATTGCCGATTCCATACTCGACTATATCGATCTCGGCTGCGACCTGATCTCGATCCGCGGCTATGACAACTTCAACGATGCCGTCGACTACGGCCGCTATATCCTGCCGCTGGTGCGCGAGGGCATACGCGAACGGGAAGAGGAAAAGAAGAAGGCGGCGGCCTGATGATCGCCCATGACTCGACTTTCGATCCAAGCCTGCTGAGAGCGACAACGCGTGCTCTTGCGGACGCTGCCCCCGAGGCCGATCGAACGGGGAACTTTCCATGGGCAGGCATCCGTGCGGTTCATGAAAGCGGCCTGCTCGAAAGCACCGTCGCGGCGAGATATGGAGGGGCTGACGCATCCCTATACGAGGCCGCGACGATCCTTGCGGCGCTCGGTCGGGGTGATCCATCGGTCGCGCTCATCAGCGCCATGACGATCTTTAACCACCTTGGCCAGGCGACAAAAAGCCATTGGCCCGAGGACCTCTATAGGAGCTTGCTTGCCCAGGCCAAGCATCATCCGCTGTTGCTGAATGCCGCGCGTGTCGAGCCCGAGCTCGGCTCGCCCGCACGCGGCGGCCTGCCGGCGACACTCGCCCGCCGCACGGCCTCCGGCTGGTCGATCACCGGTCGCAAGCGGTTCGTCACCGGCGCCCACGGCCTGACGCATTTTCTGGTCTGGGCGCACACCGACGAGGCGCCGGCCCGCGTCGGAACATTTGTCGTGCCGAACAAGCTCCCGGGCATCCGCGTCATCGAGAACTGGAACAGCCTTGGCATGCGCGCCTCCGGCTCTCACGACGTCGACTATACCGATGTCGAGATCCCGCTCGAGAACGTGATCGATCTGGTCGATCCGTCCGTTGCACAGCAGGATAATCGGGCGCACGCAGCAATCACGCTGGCGCTGACCGCGCTTTATCTCGGGGTGGCCGAAGCCGCTCAGGAAGCGTTCATCCGCTTTGCCCACGAGCGGGTGCCGACCAACCTTGGTCATCCGATCGCACGCACGGAACGCTTCGTGACGCTCTCCGGCGAGATCGATCTACTGGTCTCCGGCGCCCGGCAGATCATTTTCGATGCCCTGAAGGACAAGCATGCCGATGCCGAGAAGCACATAAGGGCCCGGTTGATCGCAGGCCGGCAGCTGCGCGATGCGGTTCAGGTCGCTGTTCGCGGGATCGGCAATCCCGGTCTCGGAAACGAGTTGGGCCTGGAGCGCCACTTCCGCGACATTCAATCGGTGCTCGTCCATGCCCCGCAGGAGGACACATCCATCTCCATTCTCGGGCGCACCGCCTTCGAACGCTGGAAGAGCGAAAAGGACACGCCTTCGGCTCCTCCGCTCAATCTCACCGTATTGAAGACGGCCTGATCATGACACGCTACATCATCATCGGCGCCGGCGCGGTCGGTGCGAGCCTCGCGGCCGAGTTCGAAACGCACGGTATCTCCTATGTTCTGGTCGGCCGCGGCGCGCAGATCGCCCATATCGCCAGCCACGGTCTCTCATACTGCCGGCCGGATGGGCAAAAAGTCGTCCGGCTCAACACCGCCGACACGATCACACTGCCGGTGCTCCAGCGAGACGATATTCTCGTTCTCACTGTGAAGGCCCAGGACGTCGAGGCGGCCACGGAATTCTGGGCCTGGCGAGATGTCGAGGGGTCGGGATTCGCGTCAGAACTGCCCCTCGTGACATTGCAGAATGGTCTCGCTGCGGAAGATATCGCCCTGCGGCGCTTCGATCGCGTCTATGGTGCAAGCATTCGCATTCCTGCGCGCTACATCGTCACTGGCGAGGTCGTCGTCGGGGGTGAGCCGAATATCGGGATCGTCGCCCTTGGACGTTACCCGCAAGGGCTGGACGATACCGCTTTGTCAATCGTCGCAGATCTTTCAAAGGCTGGCTACCTTGCCGAAGCGCGTCCGGACATCCGCCGCTGGAAGGCTGCCAAGCTGGAGCACAATGTCACCAACGCGGTCGAACTGTTCGCAGGTCTTCCCGAGCTCCGTTCAGAAGCCTCAGCGGGCTTGGCGCAAGAGGCCCGCGACGTTCTCATTGCCGCCGGATATGATCCGGCCTCCCCCTCGGAATGGAAGATCGACATCTCGTCCTGGCGCGTCGCGCCGGAAAGCGGCATACAACCCGGCCAACAATCGACCTGGCAAAGTTTTACCCGCGGCACCACAAGCGAAGTTGATTATCTCAATGGCGAAATCGTCAGGCTCGGCCGCATCCATGGGGTAGCGGCTCCTCTCAATGCAGCCTTCCAGCAGGCGGCGGCAAGGCTTGCGCTCGAAGGCCGTCAACCGGGCACGAGGGATATAGCCGAGATCTACCCGAGTGTTGCCGGCAGGGCCGCACTTTAGCATACCCGTTGTCTTTCAGCCCGACCGAAAGGAAGAACATGGGAACCCCCAGGATCGTCGCAATATTGTGAAGCTTCAGCCGGCCGTCGAAAACCACAGCGCTCGTGCAGCATGTTGCCGGACGAGCAAGTGATCGCTACGGCTTTGACAGCGTCACTTACGACATGGTCGATATCGGACCATCGCTCGGCACTGCGCTTTGGCGCAAACAGCTCGACGACAGGGCTCAACATGTTCTCAAAGAGATTGTCGATGCCGACATTCTGGTCATCGGCGCACCGACCTATAAAGGTTCCTATCCGGGTCTTTTCAAACATCTGGTCGATCTCATCGATCCGCAAGAACTCAGGTCGAAGCCGATTCTCATCACCGCCACGGGCGGTGGTGATCGCCACGCGCTGATGGTGGAGCATCAGCTTCGTCCCCTGTTCGGGTTTTTCATGGCCCACACCCTGCCCACCGCGGTCTATGCATCGGATCGCGACTTCGCAGACTACGCCGTTTCATCAGAGCAACTCGTCAAACGCATAGACGAAGCGGTCTGTGAGGTCGGCGCCTTCTTTCCCACGACAACGGCCAATCGTGCGGCGGCCGAGTGAAACGTTGCTAAATAAAGGCCACTTACAAACTGACTTTCGGCAATCTGCGAGCGGCAGAGGCGGCGAGGTGTGCTGATGAATTTGCGAAAATAATGGCTTTCGAAGGATTCTGATCTCAACACGCTCGTGAAAACGAAATGCTAGCATGTTGATCGATTTGGTCGAGATTAATACCCTCCAGCAATCTCACACACCTCTGTCAGGGGATACGTGAGGAGACATGCGAATGCATGACTTTCGAGATCTCAACGCCTGTTCCAGGAGCACGCATGCCGCCGCGTCATTTTCCAAGAAGCCGCCGCCATCTCAATTGGCGTAACTCATTGTTCGCCGTTGGGGCGTCCCTCGGTCTCATCGCAATGCTGGCGCCCGGGCAGGCTGCGGCCGAAGGGAAGATCCGCATCGCCCAGCAGTTCGGCATCTCCTACCTGACGCTCGACGTCATTCGCGATCAGAAGCTCATCGAAAAGCGTGGCAAGGAAGCCGGCCTCGACATTGACGTCGAATGGGCGACGGTGTCCGGTGCGACGGCGATGAACGAAGCGCTTCTATCCGACAATCTCGATATCGCCGCGGCCGGCGTGCCGCCGGCGCTCACAACTTGGGACCGGACCAAGGGGCGTCAGGACGTCAAGATGGTAGCAGCACTTGGCTCGCAGCCCAACTACCTGTTGACGACCAATCCAAACATCCATTCCCTGAAGGATTTTGGATCCAACGACCGGATCGCGGTGCCTGCGGCTGGCGTAGGTTTTCAGTCCCGAACGCTGCAGATCGAGGCCGCCAAGGTCTTCGGCAAGGACAATTTTCAGAAACTCGACGATATCACCGTCAGCCTGCCGCATCCCGATGCAACCGCGGCACTGATTTCGGGCGGGACGGAAGTGAACTCGCACTTCTCCTCAGCACCTTTTTATTATCAGGCGCTGCAGGGCAACAAGGCAGTTCACAAGGTCATCAGTTCCTATGATATCCTTGGCGGTCCGGCGACCTTCAACGTTCTTTATGCCACCACCGCTTTCCATGACAAGAATCCCAAAACCTATGCTGCCTTCTACGCGGCGCTGCGCGATGCCGCAGATTGGATCAAAACTCACAAGGCGGACGCCGCAGAGACCTTCATCCGCGAGCAAAAATCGAAGCTCTCGCCCAAACTCGTGCTCGATATCATCAACGACCCGGAAAACGACTTTTCGATCGTGCCCAAAAACACCTTCATATACGCCTCGGAACTATACAAGATCGGCGTCTTGAAGAACGAGGCCAGCTCTTGGAAGGACTACTTCTTTCCGGAAGCACATGGCGACAACGGCAGCTGACCACTCATCGGGCAAACCTGATCCTGCAATAGCGCGGCCTTGAAGGCCGCGCAGAGCATTTGCGAGATAGAATGGACGGCACATCAACTGCATCCGTAGGCAATACAAGTCACTCGGCGCAAACGCCGCTTCTTGCGGTCGAAGGCGTTACATTGGAATATGTGGCGCCGGGGCGGATCGTGCGCGCGACGCAGAATGTCAGCTTCGACATCTGGGAAGCAGACCGCTTCATCCTGCTCGGCGCCTCCGGCTGTGGCAAATCCACCTTGTTGAAGGCAGTCGGCGGCTTCATTGCGCCCAGCGAAGGGCAAGTCCTGTTGGATGGTCGCCCGGTCACCGGGCCAGGACCGGACCGCGTGGTAGTCTTTCAGGAATTCGACCAGCTACCGCTGTGGAAGACCGTCCGCGAGAACGTGGCGTTTCCTGTTCGGGTCTCAGGCCGCCTCGGCCGCAAGGAAGCTCTCGAACGGGCTGACCATTATCTGGAAAAGGTCGGCTTAAGTCGTTTTGCCGAAGCCTATCCGAATGCACTGTCGGGGGGGATGAAGCAACGGGTTGCGATCGCGCGGGCGCTCGCAATGGAGCCACGTGTCCTGCTGATGGACGAGCCCTTCGCCGCGCTTGACGCGCTGACCCGGCGCAAGATGCAGGAAGAACTGCTGGCGCTGTGGGAGGATGTGCGCTTCACTCTGCTATTCGTCACCCACTCCATCGAAGAGGCGTTGGCCGTCGGCAACCGTATCGCGCTGCTGTCTCCGCATCCGGGCCGCATGCGCGCTGAGATCAACAGCCATGAATGGGACCTGCAGAGCGGTGGAAGCTCTGAGTTTCAATCCGCCGCGACGCGCATTCATCGTCTTCTGTTCGACGAAACGCCCGGTGCAACGGAGAGCGATCATGAGTGACACTGCTACCGCTGGCCCTGGCGCAATACGGCCGACGCCTCCGATCCGACCTGAATACGAGCGAATACCCGAACCAATCGCTGGCAGTTCCATCGAGCGGCGCGTGTCGCTGCCGCAGCGCCTCTGGCAATATGCCTGGCTGCGAAAGGCCCTTATCCTGATCTTTCTCGCTGTTATGTGGGAGATTGTCGCAAGACTTCAGGGAAACGACCTTCTCCTGCCCTCATTCACGGCAACGCTGCAAGCCTTCTTCGAAGACATCGGCAACGGGATCATACCTGGCCGCGCAGCGAACTCCGTCGATATCCTGGTCAAAGGCTATGTCGCGGGGGTCGTTCTGGCCTTCGTCCTGACATCTCTTGCCGTATCCAGCCAACTCGGGCGCGATTTCCTGTCGACATTGACCTCCATGCTCAATCCCCTCCCCCCAATCGCGCTTCTGCCGCTTGGACTCCTGTGGTTCGGGCTTGGCCAGGGAAGCCTCATCTTCGTGCTGATCCATTCGGTGCTCTGGCCGCTTGCCCTGAACATGTATACCGGCTTCACCAGCGTACCGGAGACCCTGCGAATGACCGGCCGCAATTATGGCCTGCGCGGGTTGCGCTATGTCTTCCTCATTCTAGTGCCGGCAGCCCTGCCGTCGATCATTGCGGGACTTAAGATCGGCTGGGCCTTCGCGTGGCGGACGTTGATTGCCGCCGAACTCGTCTTCGGGGCATCCTCGGGCCGCGGTGGGGTCGGCTGGTACATCTTCCAAAACCGCAACGAGCTTTATACCGACCGGGTCTTCGCGGGCCTGATGACGGTCATCCTGCTCGGCCTCCTCGTCGAGAATGTCCTGTTCCGGCAGTTGGAGCGGCGAACGATCCTGAAATGGGGCATGACGCGATAGCATGACCGGCAGACGATGATGACACAGAAAAAGTATGTGGTCGGCATCACCGATCATATGATCGGTACCCCAGATCTTGAGGCTGATGTACTCGGAGGGGATGTCGAGATCGATTTTTTCGCGACCACCGACGAGACGCTGTTTGACGCCGATCGTTTAGCAAGACTCGACGCGCTGATGGTTTGGGGCGCGCGACTGACCTCGCGCAGCATTTCCTATCTTAAGCGCTGCCGCGGCGTCGTGCGCTATGGCGTCGGCTACGAGAAGATCGACCTTGCGGCATTGGCAAGCGCGGGCATCCCCTTTGCCAACAACCCGGATTATGGCACCGAAGAGGTTGCCGATCACGCGATCGCAATGATCCTCTCGCTTCATCGACGTCTCTGGGAACACGATGCCCGCGCTCGCGGCTACGCGTCCGGTTGGCAGGTCCATAGCCTCAAACCGCTTTTCCGTTCGAACCGCGCAACCGTCGGAATCATCGGCGTCGGCCGGATCGGTACGGCGGTCGTCAACCGACTGAAGCCGTTCGGCTTCCGCATCCTTGGCTACGATCCAGGTCAGCCGCCCGGCCATGAGAAGGCTGTCGGTTATGAGCGCGTGGAACGGCTCGCAGATGTTCTCGCTCAGTCGGACATCGTCACGCTTCATTGTCCTGCGACCGCGGAGACCCGCGGCATGCTGGACGCTGATGGTCTCGCACAGCTGAAACCGGGGGCGATCCTGGTCAATACCGCTCGCGGAGAATTGCTCGGGGATCTTGATCCCCTCGAAAAAGCATTGCGCAGCGGCCACCTTGCTGCAGCGGCGATAGACACGCTGGCCCAGGAACCGCCCGGCCAACATCCCCTCTTGTCTGCATGGCGAAACCGCGAGGATTGGCTTGCCGGACGGCTTGTCATCACGCCTCACAACGCCTTCTACTCCGACCATGCGGCTGTCGAAATGCGCACCAATGCAGCGCGGACGGTCAGAATCCTGCTCGATGAGGGCCGGTTGCGAAACCGTGTTACGGCCTAACCACACGACCTTTCACGATCCAGTCCAAACAATCCAGGCTACCCCATGACCAATAGCTCCGAATTCCTGTGGTACATTCCAAACGACGTCAAGGCAGGCCACAGAGGCGATGCCGCCATCGAAAACCATAACAGCCTTGAAGCATTGACTGCCCAGGCCAGAGCACTCGAGGACCATGGCTGGAAGGGGGCGCTCATCGGGACGGGCTGGGGTCGCCCTGACACCTTTACGATCGCAGCAGCGCTTACCGCACGCACCACCACGTTCGAGCCCCTCATCGCTGTGCGGCCCCGCTACTGGCGCCCGGCGAACTTCGCTTCCGCTGCAGCGACGCTCGATCCGCTTACCGGGGGGCGTGTTCGGGTGAACGTCGTCTCCGGACAGGACGACCTTGCCGCCTATGGCGACGACGAAGGCGATCAGACGCAGCGCTATGCACGTACGAAAGAGTTCATGCGGCTGATCCGCCGGCTGTGGACGGAAGAGGATGTCACATTCAATGGCAAGCATTTTCATGTAACCGGTTCCACCGTTGCACCGCGGCTCGATGTGCGTGGCGATCGCCGCTACCCAGTAGACCGCCCATTCGTGATAGCTATGTGATTGGCACAACACGTTCTTCTGTTCGCCGGCCGGAGAGGTTCCCGACGATCCATTATGTGATCTTCTTCGCCCAGAACGTGAACACAACGGCAACAAGCTGGACGCTGGCCGGGAAAGCTCTCGCCGTGCCAGAACCGTTGACCCCGCTATTTCAGTGTCAGTGGCGAAGAGGTATTTATGCAACCGAACGGGTTGGGCTACGACCTAGATAGAGACGATCGCTGTTAAGCAAGCAGCGATCCGACGTGCCGATGCGCCCTAACCATGCTATTGCGGAGCATGGTTCGGAAAACTTAGCCAGCTGATGCGACGTCAAGTTCAGCGGGAGGTCAATAGAGATCTATGATAGCCCAGGAAGGTCCTGTGCCTGAAACCATGGGAACGCATATCGTGCGGCACGAGATTTGAGTGGACTTCGACGCGGAACAGTCGTTCATCCACCGTTCCAGCTTGTAGACGTCCATCTCGGTGGGCATCACGTTGAAATCGCCAGCGAGAATGACCGGCACCTCCAGCTCCAGCAGCTCGGCGGCGTAGTCTTGAAGCCGCTTGAACCAGTGCAGTTTATAGTCGAACTTGGGTCCCGGATAAGGATTGCCATTCGGGAGGTATAGCCCACCTATGACGATCCCGTTGACGATGGCTTCGATGTAGCGGCCGTGCTCGTCTTCCGGTTCGCGTGGAAGCCCTCGCCTCGTAAGATGTGGCTCCTGCCCCTCTGCAAGAATCGCAACCCCGTTCCAGGATTTCTGGCCCTGCCACACCGCGCAGTAGCCGGCGGCCCCGATCGCCTTGATCGGAAACTTCTCTTGGGGGGCTTTTAGTTCCTGCAGGCGACGTCCGGCGCGGCCTCCTCCAGCCATGGGAGGAGGATTTCAAGCCTACCGTTCACGCCGTTGACGTGCCCGGGAGGCTCTCTCTCGGCTTGCGAACGTCCGTCCTGTCGAGGAGAGCGTCACTGCGGAGTGACGGGAAGCAGTCGTCTCCGTCAGCGAACGGAATCCGATGCCTTGCTTTTCCAGACCTTGGACGGTTTTCAGCGAGCTGCTTCATCGACCAGCCTAATCGATCGAGCTTCCACACAACGAGTGTATCGCCCTCGCGGATGTAGTGAGTGCCGCCGCGAGCTGTGGGCGGTCACGGTTCGCGCCCGAGGCGGCTTCCTCGAAGATGTGGGCGCATTCGGCTATACACAGCTACGCGAACTGGGCAGCGGCGGTTTTGAGGATGAGCCCGGTTAACTGCTAAACGACAGGCGACACCTGCTTCCAGATCGGCCAGCAATCGCACATCAAATACCTCAGCCGAGACAAAGGCCCGCAAGCGAGACGGCCGGGAATGTCGCGCTCAGAACACCAATGACCGAGAGCATCAGTCCTGCCGTGCGCCGCAAGGCCGGACCTCGCCACCGCGACGATTGTGCCCCGGTCAGTACCGCCGCGCCAGCGGCGACAGCCGCAACGGCGGGAATAGTTGCAAGCCCGAAGCCGGTCATGAACAGCGCGCCGCCGGCCATCGAGCCGGTCAGCATCGCCGTCATCAGCGCATTGTAAACCATGGCGCAGGGCGCCAGCCCCCAGCAGATGCCGGCAGCGAGCGGCGCCGATGCGCTGAGCGGCCGCGAGATGGCCGCCGGCGCCCGGCCGATTACAGCCATGACCCTGCCGTCCAGCCGTCGAATCGCCGGCAGAATGCCGACGATCGAAAGTCCCGACCAGATAAGGGCTGCGGCCGCGATCAGCCGCAACACCTCCTGCCCGCCCGAAAATTGCAGCAGCCGGCCGAATGTCTCCATCATCGAGCCGACGGCTGCACCCGCGACCGCATATGTCAATATGCGGCCGAACTGGATCATCAGGAACGAGGTCGAGCGGCGGCTTTCTGCCGCGGTCGCCAGCATCAGCGACGAGGCGATGCCGCCGCAGAGACAGGCGCAATGCGCGCTGCCGGCAAAGCCTAGCATCAGGCCGCTCAACAGGATGACGTCAGCATTCATCTCAGGCCTGCCTGGGCAGACGTTGTCGGCAACTGCTCCTTGGACCGGACGACAAACAGCCCGCCCCACTAAGCATTGCAACTCGCGGCATTCACTTCCGGCGCCAGGTTTATCGCTGGATTGCCGTCGAAAAAGCCGTTCGGCATCAGCTTGAAGCCAGTGGTCACGCAGGGTTGGACGGGAAAATCCTCGATCCGCACCGGATGATGCAGGCCGAAGACGTGCCAGAGCACGATGTCGGTATTCTCGATCGGCCGATCCTTCTTGATGAAATCTGATACCCCGCCGCTGCCATCCGAATGGTTCATGAACTCGCCGGCCGGAAATCGCTCCTCGGGATCGAGCGCTGTCACCCAGAGATGGTTCTGCACGAAGCCAGCGCGCTTGCCCGAAGGGGAATCCGGATGCACGAAGGGCGCTATGCAATGCGTTGCATCCAGCCGATAGCCTACCGGCGAGCCGGCGTAGTTGGTCTTGTTAGGGTTGATGACCTTCCAATAGCGATGCGACGCCGGATTGGCGCGCCGCGCAGCCTCGCTTTCGCGCGAGAAGACCGTCTCCTGCTCGTAAAAGGCGTTGCCATAAGGGTTTGCCGGGCCGAGCGGCTCGGCATAGGTGTTGCACTCGACCACGCTATTGGCATCGCCGTCGACCGTCATTTCCAACCGCGCGCAGAGGATATGCTGGTGAATATGGCCGATCACCCCGGGCACGACCTCGCGACCATATTTGCCCGGCTGGCCGGGGATGCAGGCGGCGGTGTTGATGATGCCGGTCGCCTTCACTTCGAACTCGATCATACCATCGAGAAAGAGATACCAGTAGAGCGCATATTCGTAGTTGCCGACGGTGCAGATCGTCGAGATCACCAGCTTGGACCCCCGTCGGATCTCGGCCCGTTCGCTACGGAAATCGATATGTTTCCAGAGCAGACCGGAATCCTCCTCATGCACGCAGATCGCCTTTTCGATCGTCCACGGCTCGCCGTCCATGGTATTCAGCGTGACGTCGAGATACTTGATAACGCCGAGGCAATCGCAGCCGAGCGACAGCGAATTCGCGAGCTTGCCGATGCCGTATTCGCCAATATCGAACACATTCTTGCGGAAATGGCCATTGTCGGGGCTGCCGTAGGGAACGGTCATCTCAACGATCGACGCACGGTGCACGATCGGCCGACCGTCGAAGGAGAGGTCGTGCAGAGTCAGCGCTTCGCGGGCGTTGAAACCGACCACTAGCGACCAGTTGCGCCAGGTCAGCCTGTGGCCATCGAACTTGAAGTTGACGCCTTCCGGCTGCACGACATCGATCGGCTTTGCCTTTGGCTGGAACTCAGTCAGGAACTGATGTTCGTAGTTGGCCTCCTTCATCGGCACCGGCACGACGCCATAATCGTCGACGCGGATCACCTCATTGGTGGTCAGGTCCACGACTGCATTCAGTCCTTCGATCGGATGGGCGTAGAAGTTTTCGTTCTCGCGAAGCCTGAGCCAGACGAAGACGTGGCAGAGATGCCGGCCCTCCTCGCCAGGCACGCTGAAATTGCCCGCCGACCATGGATCGACGCAGACCTTTTCCATCTCGGTGATCCCACGCTTGGCGCAGGCGGCGATGAACTCGGGATTGGCGCGCACGATGCTCTCGATGCCGAGGAACTGCTCGAGCTGAATCATTGGCCGCTTGCCGGGCAGGGTCTCGGACGAGATGATCTTCTCGTCGTCGAGCGATACGATCATCTTAGTGACACTGACGGCGGCAGCGCTGAAGACGTTGACGCGCGCGCGCCGCAAGACCGGCCCGCCAGCAAGCCGGGCGCGGAGCTCCGCCTTGCTAGGCTCCAGAAGCTGGATAGTTTCGAAGCGAGTGTCGACGCCATAGGGCGGGTCGCGTCGAACGATCGCGGCGGCCCTGCGGATTTCGTCCGCCGTCAGCGGTTCGAGCGGATGAATGGCGGCCGCGTCGACAGGCGCTCCATTGGCTCGCGAGGTTGCACAGCAATGATCGACATGATCCAGCATCGGTAACTCCATGTGTTTTGTTGAAGATCTATGCGGTCGCCGGACAGCTTCCGGCGACCGATCGGCGATGGCCTATTCGAAAGCCCGGCCGAGATTGGCGTAGACCAGCGGACGGTTGGTGCGTATCCACACGGCGAAGACCGCGCCCAGCACGCCGATCAGAGCGACGATGACCGGGAACATCTCGACGACCAGCGATTCCGATCCGCTCACCAGCGATATGTTTGAGATCATCAGCACGAGGCAGGTGGCGAGCCCGATGCCGCTGATGGCGGGCGCGATCAGTCGGTGCCAGAGGCCGACGCCGCGGCTGTCGGCGCGGAAGAAGCCGATGACCGCCAGCGAAACCATGATCTGCAGCACGAGGATGCCAATCGAGGCGAAGGCGCCCATCCAGGCGAATACGACGGCGTAAGGGTCCTGCCCGGCAAGCGCGAAGAAGGCGATGAGCACGAAGACGATCAACGTCTGGATCACACCAGCGACGTAGGGGGACTGGTGGTCGTCGTGGGTCTTGGCAAAACCGGTCCAAGCCAGCCCCTCACGGCCGATGGCGAAGAAGTAGCGGTTGATCGTGTTGTGGAACGACAGCGCGCAGGCAAATAGGCTGGTGATCAAAAGCGCGTTGAGCACGATGCCGGCCACAGGCCCGAGCAGCGTCTGCACGGCAGTCAGGTAGAGCGTGGCCGTGTTGGCGGTGGCCTCCGCGGCGATCCTGGAGGGACCGTAGTAAAGCGCGATGCACCAGGTGACGAATGCATAGAACACCGCGATGATGATCACTGCCAGATAGGTGGCGCGGGGAATGGTCTTCTTCGGATCACGTGCTTCCTCGCCGAAAATCGCTGTCGCCTCGAAACCGATGAAGGAGGCAACTACGAACACCAGGGCGACGCCGATCCCAGGCCCCATGATCGCCGAGGGTCCGAATGACGCGAGCACGATGCCTTCCGGTCCGCCGCCGGTCATGAGCACCTTGGCACTCAGGAGCAGCAGGATAGCGATCTCGGCGACCATGCAATAACCCAGCACCTTACCGCTGAACTCGATGTTGCGCATGCCGCAGAAGAACACGGCAACGCCCAGAAGCGCGGCATAGACCCACCAGGCAATGTCGGGGCCGCCCGCTGATTTGACGATGTCGTTGACGAAGAAGCCGAACAGGCCGTATACCGCGATGTCGATCGCATTATAGGTTGCGAGCGCCACGAAGGCGCCGGCAACGCCGGCCGGCTTGCCGAGACCTGTGGCGATATAGGGATAAAAACCGCCGGCACTGCCCATGAAGCGGTTCATCGCCGTGAAGCCGGCACTGAATAACAGGTAGAGTGCGCCTACCAACAGATACATGGCCGGCACGCCCGCGCCGTTGCCGAAGGCGAAGGCCGCCGGCGAGGCGCCGACGACCGCCGTCAGCGGTGCCGCCGCGGCGACCACGAAGAATATGATATGCGAGATGCCGACCGCGTTGCGTCTCAACTGATTGCTGCTGTTCAGGTCCATCGTAGACATGCAATGCCTCCTTCGAAGTGATCGCTGTGGCCGAAGGCGTTTTGCACCTCCGTCGGAAGCCAAGCCCGCCGTTTTGCGGACAAACGGATGCATCCGGCAATCGCTTCAAGCTGCTGCCCGACCGGTGTTCGCAACATTGAACTTTCTTCTCGCTGGCTTGATGGTGCGCAAAAGTCGCTGGCGTGTAATTGACATTTTGCGCCAAAAATTTCCGCGGTTCGCGGGAAATGCAGGCGACGGCGATCTGGCATGCATCTTGCGTTGATCCTTTGTCCGGCGTGAAACCGGAGGGGAAAACGCCATGGAATCTTCTGGGGTCATAGCTGCATCGGTGATCGATGGCGTCCTTTCGACGATCCACACTCGTGGAATGGATCGTCAGACGATCGCCGCCCGCGTCGGCATCGGCGACGAAGCTCTATTGAAAGCCCAGCATTTCCTGCCGCTGACGACCTTCACCTCCATCCTGGAAATTGCAGCGGAAGAGAAAAGCGATCCGCTGCTGGCGCTTAGTCTCGGAAAAGTCTTCAAATTCGACGGCCTCGGTATGGTCGCCCGTGTGTTCCATACTGCGCCGACGCTCGGCGAAGGCATCGAGAAGTTCGTCCGCTATTTCCCGGCACTGCAGAGCAACACGAACTCGGCGCTCAACATTGAGAACGGTTTGGCGCGCTTCTCCTATTCAATCAAAGACGCCACGATCCGCGATCGTGTGCAGGACGCGGTCTTCACGGAGATGGTGTTTTGCTCCATGCTGGAGGCGACCATCGGCGCGGGCTGGCGGCCCTCCTGCATAGACTTTGAGCATCTCCCCGGTGAACATCTGGCAATATATCAAGCACATTTCGCCTGCCCGTTGCGTTTCGGACGGCGCGAGAACGCAATTTTCTTTCCTGCACAACAACTCGACCGGCCACTCGACCAGTATGATTTTCACCTGCAGGCGCGGCTGGAGATCGAACTGGGCGAGTTGATCGACGGCGACGACGCCCGCCTCGACCTGATCACCAGCATCAAAGCCTGGATCACCGCCGCCCTCTGCCGTTCGGCAAGCCTCGACATCGAAGATGCCGCCCGTGATTTCGGCATGAGCCTTAGAAGCTTCCAGCGGAAGTTATCGGAGTGCGGCGTCAATTATGCTGACATTCGCAACTCGGTGCGGATCCAAATCGCACGCAGCATGCTGGCCTCGACCACCTTGCAGATTCCGGTCATCAGCCAATATCTTGGATATAGCGAGCCGAGTGCCTTTTGCCGCAGCTTCAAACACCTGACCGGCGATACACCTGTCGGCTACCGTCAGCGCCGCGTCATTTAACAAATCATGAGAGACCGGTAACTTCTCTGGGCCGCATAGCTGCGGCTTGCGTTGTCGACTGCTGCTCTTGAACATGGGGTAATCGCCGTTGGTTCCCCCACGCCTTTGCCTCAGCAATATCTGACATGGGTGGTTGCCCCCGGTAAGATGGAAATACGGGCTCACGATTGGAACCGGGCCCAACATCAAATGGGAGGCAACCATGGACCAATATATGGGCTTGATGTTTCGTTGAAAGATACAGCGGTCTCGATCCGAGAGGATAGGAAGCGGATCTGGCGAGGGAAATGTCCTTCTGACCCAATAATTCTGGCGCAGATGATCCGCAAACACGCTCCGCACGCAAAGCTCGTTGTCTTCGAGACAGGCCCATTGTCGACGTGGTTCTATCATACGCTGACGGCCGAAGGGATTCCTGCGATTTGCATAGAAGCTCGGCATGCGCAAAAGGTTCTGAACGAGACGCTCAACAAGACGGACGCCAATGATGCTGATGGCCTGGCGCGGTTGGCCGAAACCGGCTTTTACAAAGTCGTGCGAGTAAAATCTTTCGACAACATGTTGACGCGCACACTGGTGGCGGCGCGTAGCCAGCTCGTAAGCATCTCCAAGCAGCTCAGCAACCAAATACGCGGCATGATGAAGACGTTCGGCCTCATCGTGCCTAAGGGGGAAGGCCGGGTATTTGGTGCCAATGTGAGAGGGCTGCTGGATGGAAATAAAGGCCTGGAACTTGTTATATCGCCCCTGCTCGAGGCGTGGCGCGACATACGTAAGCACGTGGCCAATCTTGATCATCAGTTGCTTGCAGCCTCCAGACAGAGCCAGTCTACGAAGCTGCTGATGACGATCCCGGGTGTTGGTGCCGTCACGGCCGTCTCTTACATTGCCGCGATCGAAGATCCTGAAAACTTCGCCACCTCGCGCTCTGTTGGCGCTTGGCTCGGGCTGACGACGCGACGTTATCAGTCAGGCGAGATCGACTATGATGGCCACATCTCGCGACGCGGTGACGGCCGGCTACGGGGATTACTCTACGAGGCGGCAACCGTTCTGTTAACAAGAACCACTGCCAGAACCGAATGCAGACTCAAAACCTGGGGACTGAAGCTGCGTGAGCGGCTGGGCTTCAAGCGTGCCGCGGTTGCTGTCGCGCGAAAGCTTGCTGTTATCATGCATAGCATGCTCAAAACCGGGGAAGTGTTCAATCCATTGGCTGGCGATCCCGCATAAGCGAGAGCCGGCCTACCTACCTCAGTGCCTCAACCCGATTGAGAACTGGGCGTCCCTGCTGTGGACGTTGGTTGGGTCATTCCGTCGATTCCGTCGCAGCTCGCTCGAGACTGCGTCTTGAACATAGGAAAACCCACCCTGCGAAAACCCATCGTGCGGCGACCACGTGTCGACCGCGGAGACAACACTGCTCCCAGCACCGGACGAAATAGCGATGCAGAACCCACAGAAGTAAGAAAGATGCCGCAATGCACGACTTGCAACACGGTAACCACGCAGCGCGTGCAAAATCCGCTTGACCCAGAGCATGCGACTAGATGGGATATTCGGCTTTGCGTCTCAGCGTTGACCATTTTGGATTGCGGTGCTGCGCTTCTGGCTGATGGTAAAACGAGGTCATGTCTTTCAACGGCCTCAAACATCAAAGGGAGAAGCGCAGCA
>NZ_QJKM01000078.1 GCF_003425685.1 Rhizobium terrae | reverse complement strand
ACCCAGGAGGTAATGTTCAGTGCCGAAAACTGGCCGGTCTTTGATCGGAACGGTGGCCGGCTTCAAATCGGAATGGTGGCCGGTCTTTGATCGGAATGGCGGCCGGCTTCACGTCGGAATCCGCAAGATGCTCTTCAACTGAGGCAAGGAAACGCTGGCCGGAACTCTCCTGTCCACCGCAATTTTCGTCCCGGCAGTGAGGCAAGCAACTATCACCTATTACCGCCTTCGAGGAACGCCCTCTTCCGTTCGGTATCCGCCTCAACCAGATTGGGCGCGAAGAGAACATCGGACGGAAAACCCTGGAAGCTTACCTAAGCACCATTAGCAATCGCCCCCAATCTTGGGACGGGAGTAATGGCCAATCTTCTCCCAAGAAGAACAGGAAGCCGACGGGCAGTCGGCCCCTGCATGCGTTAGCAGGGTGTTGAAGAAGTCCACTTTCGGGCGAAGAAGTCAGCTTCATCACCGTTATGGAAACAGATTTGTCCGATGACGGAGCCATCTGGTTGGATTTCGGCCCAGCCGTCGCCTTGAGCTTCCTCCATTTCGTCGTTGCCTTGCCAGGAGAAGGCGACG
>NZ_QJKM01000077.1 GCF_003425685.1 Rhizobium terrae | reverse complement strand
TGGTCGACGATCTGCTTGGCGGCCCGGCGTGGGACGACGAACTCGCCGACGCGGTCGATGCGCGCTCGAAAACGCCAAGCCGCGGTGTGGCCTTCTAATGTATCTCGTCGACACCAACATCATCTCAGAAGCGCGCCGCGGCGCGCCGCAGGCGGTCGCCTGGCTGCGCTCGGTCGACCCGCTTACCGTCCACCTGAGCGCCCTGACGCTCGGCGAGATCATGCGCGGCATCGCCCTGAAGCAGAAATCGGACCCGAAGACCGCCGCTCATCTGACCGAATGGCTGCGCAAGCTGCGCAATGATCATGGCGATCGGATCCTGCCGGTGACCGACCAGATCACCGCCGAATGGGGCCGTCTCGCGGCGATCCGGCCGCGCGGCGATATCGACGGGCTGATCGCCGCCACGGCGATCGTCCACGACCTGATCCTCGTCACCCGCAACGTCAGAGATTTCGAGGACACGGACGCGGCGGTGATCAATCCGTGGGAGACACCGGCGTGAATGGCTCAATGACGCCCCCCGAACCGCCAGTAGCCGATCTTCTCCATCCGGGCGAGTTCGCGGCCGGCGCGGATCCTGGCGGCCTCCCCGTCCCCCTGCTCGTAGCGGAAGCAAGCGCGGCCTTGCCGGCGCACCTCGAAAGCCTCGCCGATCGGGCGCGTGGTTACGTCGAAGCGGCCTCCTCCGCCAACACGCGGCGGGCTTATGCCGCCGACTGGAAGCATTTTGCCGCCTGGTGCCGCCGCCA
>NZ_QJKM01000076.1 GCF_003425685.1 Rhizobium terrae | reverse complement strand
TAGATGGGATATTCGGCTTTGCGTCTCAGCGTTGACCATTTTGGATTGCGGTGCTGCGCTTCTGGCTGATGGTAAAACGAGGTCATGTCTTTCAACGGCCTCAAACATCAAAGGGAGAAGCGCAGCATGAAACACTATTGTGCACTGGATGTATCGGTGAAAGAGACCGCGGTCTGCATTGTTGATGAGACAGGCAAGATTTGCCGGGAGGTAAAAGTAGCCACTCACCCTGAGGATTTGATCTCGGTGATCAAGGATCCGAAGTGGCAGATTGAGCGGATTGGTCTTGAAGCCGGACCGCTGTCACAATGGCTTTATGAAGGACTTGCCAAGGCAGGACTGCCGGTGATCTGCATCGAGACCAGGCATGCCAAGGCATTTTTGAAAGCCCAACCGAATAAGACGGACCGCAACGATGCGCGTGGCATAGCCCAAATGATGCGCGTCAATCTCTACCGGCCTGTGCATGTGAAGACACTGACGAGCCAGAAACACCGGGCATTGCTGACCGCGCGCAAACTCCTGCAGGAAAAAGCCATCGCCATCGCGAATGACATTCGCGGATTATTGCGCAACTTCGGTCTGAAAGTCGGACTGGTCGGCAAGGTCAAATTCGATGAGCGGATCAATGAACTGGTCGAAGGCAGGCCTGATCTATACGAAATCATGCTGCCATTGTTGGCTGCACGCAAACTGCTGCGCGACGAGTTCACCAAGCTGCACAAGAAGGTTTTGGATTTGGTCCGCGACGATGAAGTTTGTCGCCGGTTGACGACGATCCCTGGTGTCGGCCCCGTTGTCGCTCTCACCTACACGGCAACCATCGATATTCCTGGGCGGTTTGCACGTTCAAAGGCGGTC
>NZ_QJKM01000075.1 GCF_003425685.1 Rhizobium terrae | reverse complement strand
TTAAAGCGTGTCGCAATTATTCAGCCTCATAGCCTGCTGCTTTGAAGAAGTTTCGGCATTCGGCGACGGAGAAGAGGCTGATGATGTCGCCAAGGGCCTGTGTGATCGCATCGAAGCTGCGTGCAGCTTTCTTTCGCAGGAGCGCGTTGAGTTTTGAGAATGCCATTTCTATGGGGTTCAGGTCCGGAGAATAGGGCGGCAGAAACAGAAGCCATGCCCCTTTGGCCCTAACCAATTCCTCGGCGCGCTCGCTTTTGTGGAAGCCGACATTGTCGAGGATGACGACATCGCCCGGCGACAGTGTTGGCGCAAGCTGGGTGTCGATCCAGGTCTCGAAAATGCGACTGTTCATCGGTGCATCGACGATGAAGGGAGCCGTGAGGCCATGGCAGCGCAGTCCGGCAATGAAGGTCTGCGTCTTCCACTTTCCAAAAGGAGCATAAGCGACGAAGCGGCTGCCCTTGGCGGACCATCCGGTGCGCTTTGTCAGGCGCGTGTTCGTCGAGGTTTCATCGACAAAGATGAGACGCGCCAAGGCCTTGTTGAAGAACCGCTTTCGGCGCGTCATCCACAGATCACGCGCCTTGGCGATCTCCGGTCTGCACTGCTCGCTTGCCTTGAGGCTTTTTTTTATTGCTCAGCCCAAGCCGGTGCAGAAACCGGCCGACCGTAGCACGATGGACTTCGACACCGCGCTCAGCCAGTTCCACACACAATTCGTCCAAGGTCACTTCGCCATGGCAAGACACCTGCTCGCGGATCCATTCGCCATGGAAAGAAAGCTTGCCGCCGGGCGGATGGCCCTGCTTGGCGGCGGCAAGAGAACCACCTGACTTATGAAGGATCATCATGTTGTTGACGAAGCGGGGCGAAACCCGGAAATGCCGCGCTGCTTCGCGATGACTATTGCCCTCATTCACAAACGCAACGACACGCTCACGCAACTCGATCGGATGCGGCTTGCCCATGGTTCTTCTCCTTCCATGGACAAACGGAATCACAAATCAGCTCAAACAGGAAGCCCGAATCCGGTTAACCGCGACACGCTTTAG
>NZ_QJKM01000074.1 GCF_003425685.1 Rhizobium terrae | reverse complement strand
GCACAGTACACGACTCAAGTTTGGGGCGTTGAGAGGGATTGGTTTCTGGGAGCGTTCTGGGTCCAGGCATCGCGCGCGTTTTTGGGTTGATTGATGATCCAATCCCTGAGGGTATCGAACCCGATGCGGAACCATGATTTTGCGCGTCTGCCATGGCTCTTTCGGCTGATAGCTTTCATCCCCATGGCCTTTGTCGAGCACCTGTAGGCCCAGGTCATAGCGAGCATGAGGATGACGAGGAGGCTTGCCAGTTTTTCGGGGTTGATCATATGTGTGTCCTCGATGTTGAGGCCGCGCGTCTTGGCATCGCCGAACAGGCACTCGATCCCCCAGCGCTTTCGGTATTGCGTGAGCGCTCGTGCAGGGTCCCTCCGGTTTGTCGCCACGAGCAGCCATTCCCCATCGGCAAGCCGTTTGGCGGCGAGAAAGACAGGTTGGCTTGTTGAGCCTGTCTGCCCGTTGATCCGGCCAGTCGTGATGAAGACCGTTCGTCGGGCACGCCGGTGGCGCAGGAGCGTGGCAAGTGACCATCCCCGGCCGTCGTCAAGGGTCAGCGTCATGTCGGTTCTGACCCGGATGGCAAAGGAAATATTGTTTTCGTTCAGGAAATCCATCCACTCCACGCCGATAAACTCGCGGTCTGCGTATAGGCAGCGGATGGACGTGGCGGGAAACAAAGCGAGATAGCGACGCATCAGGGCGATGCGGGTTTCCATGTCACTGCTGCCCTGATGCGGCAGGAGAACAAACAGAAGAGGAATACGGAAACGCCGGGTAACAATCGCCAGCATCAGGACATTAATGTCGCGCGCACCGAATTTCCAGTTGGTGCGGTCGAGCGCCAGGTCTTTCGGACGGGTCAGGTTGAGCATAGTCACGACAAGCCATGCCGCCACGTCCTGGTCGAGCCGAATGAACTGGAAGAACCGCTGCAAGCGACGATACTTCGATGCAGGTCGGGCTGACCCCCCTAAATGGACGGCCAGATGCGACAGGTTGACCGTGCGCGACTGGATAAACCCGAGCATCAGAGCAGCCAACGTGGCAAGCCGGCTCTTGCTCAAAACAAAGTGGCAACCTAACGTCTCAATGAGGGCGGTATGGAGCGGCGACATGGCGAAGATCCTTTTGGCGAAGAATCTGCAATTTCACCTCATCATCCCGGCCTCACCCTGACTGTCGTGTACTGTG
>NZ_QJKM01000073.1 GCF_003425685.1 Rhizobium terrae | reverse complement strand
TGAACCGCCCCGACTTTACCGGAGGCCGTTTGGTTTAAGTTATGCGGCCATGGCTGGCACGTCCATCATGGCGTAGTATCGTTCTTCCGCCTCGGCTGGCGGGATATTCCCGATGGGTTCAAGAAGGCGGCGGTGATTGAACCAGTCGACCCATTCCAGTGTGGCGAACTCCACAGCTTCGAAGTTGCGCCATGGTCCTCGCCGATGGATGACCTCGGCCTTGTAAAGACCGTTGATCGTTTCTGCGAGAGCATTGTCGTAACTGTCGCCAACGCTTCCGACAGAGGGCTCAATGCCCGCCTCGGCCAGTCGTTCGGAATAGCGAATGGACACGTATTGCGAGCCGCGGTCGGAATGATGAACCAGCCCGCCACGTTTGACGGGCCGCCGATCATGAAGCGCCTGTTCGAGGGCATCGAGCACAAAGCCCGCATGGGCCGTCCGGCTTGCCCGCCAACCGACGATGCGGCGGGCGAAGGCGTCAATCACGAAGGCCACGTAAACAAAGCCCTGCCAGGTCGCGACATAGGTGAAATCGGATAACCACAGCATGTTCGGCGCGGGAGCCTTGAAGTGGCGATTGACGCGGTCGAGCGGACACGGGGCAGACCTGTCAGATACAGTGGTTTTGATGGGCTTGCCACGAATGATGCCTTGAAGACCCATCATTCTCATGAGCCTTGCGACGGTGCAGCGAGCAATATCGAAGCCTTCTCGCTGCAACTGTCGCCACACTTTCCGCACGCCATAGACCTGGAAGTTCTCGTTGAACACCCTGCGTATCTCGACTTTCATGGCAATATCATTCCGTTCGCGGACCGACAGGCGACCCACGTCCGTGCGCTTGGCGACGACCTCATAATAGGTGGACGGGGCAATCGGCAGCAGCCTGCAGATCGGCTCGACCCCGAGCACCGAGCGGTGTTCGTCGATGAAGGAAATCATCGCTTCAGTGGGCGGTCGAGCTCCGCCTGGGCAAAATATGCCGAGGCTTTGCGTAGAATCTCATTCGCCTGACGAAGCTCCCGGTTCTCCCGTTCCAGAGCCTTCATCTTCTCAGCCACGTCACTCGGCAGACCTGCACGCTTGCCGCTGTCGACCTCGGCCTTCTTCACCCATTCATGCAGCGTATGCGCCGAGCAGCCGATCTTGGCCGCTATCGAGGAGACCGCCGCCCAACGGGAGGGATGTTCGGCTTCATGCTCCGTCACCATTCGAACAGCGCGGGCACGGACTTCAGGAGAAAATTTGTTCGTCGTTTTGCTTGTCATAGACCCTACTTCTCACGAGTTGGGGTCTCCGGCAAACCCGGTGCGGTTCA
>NZ_QJKM01000072.1 GCF_003425685.1 Rhizobium terrae | reverse complement strand
CTAACAGGGTGTTGAAGAAGTGCTGGCGCGGTTGTTTGGAACGTGATTCATTGCTCCCCGAACGATTGGGGAATGTGGATGCGCGGATTGGACGAACGGACGGGTTCGCTGTTTTCCCATGTGGACCTTGATGCACGGGTTCGGCGTGATCATCCGCTTCGGGTGATAAGAGAGCTCGTGAACGCGGCTCTTGCAGAGATGGACGGCGATTTTGCGGTGCTTTATCCGCCTGGGCTCGGCCGGCCCTCGATCGCGCCGGAACGCTTGCTGCGTGCGATGCTGTTGCAGGCTTTTTACGGCATTCGCTCGGAGCGTCAGTTGATGGAGCGGATGGAGTTTGATCTTCTGTTCCGCTGGTTCGTAGGGCTCGGCGTTGACGAGCCGGCCTGGAACCATTCAAGCTTCACCAAGAACCGGGATCGGCTGTTGGAAGGTGAGATCGCGGCCAAGTTTTTGCGCGCGGTGCTGGCGCAGCCAAGGGTGAAGCGACTGCTGTCGTCGGATCACTTCTCGGTGGACGGGACGCTGATCGAGGCCTGGGCTTCGATCAAGAGCTTCCGCCGCAAGGACGGAAACGACAACGATCCAGATGGAGCGGGTCGTAACGCCGAGCGCGGCTTTCATAAAGAGAAGCGCTCCAACGACACGCACCAGAGCACGAGCGATCCGCAGGCGCGGCTCTACAAGAAGGGCGACGGTCAGCCGGCGAAGCTGTGTTACATGGGCCATGCGCTGATGGAGAACCGCCACGGACTGGTGGTCGACGGCGACGTCACCCAGGCCACGGGCAAAGCGGAGCGCGAGGCTGCGCTTGCCATGTTGGAACGCCGTCCATCGCGGCGGCACATCACGCTGGCGGCCGACAAGGCCTATGACGTGCGTCAGTTCGTCAAGGATCTGCGCGAGCGCAAGGTCACCCCGCACATCGCCGTCGACGGTCGTCTGAGCAAAACCGGCAAGCCTCGCGTGACGGCCATCGATGGCCCCACGAAGCGCCATCCGGGCTATGAAGCCAGCCAGCGCTGCCGCAAGCGGATCGAAGAGGTGTTTGGCTGGATCAAGTCATCGGCCGGTATGGCCAAGGTCAAGCTGCGAGGATGCGCCCGTGTGGGCGCGGCCTTCACCCTGAACCTGGCGGCCTACAATCTGGTCCGCTTGCCCAAGCTCCTGGCAGTGCCGGCATGAGCCTCGCCGGTCGCTGGCGGATCACCGCAATGCCCGACTATGTCGAGGACGATCCCGACATGATGGAGCCCGCTTACATCGAGTTCGCGGCCAACGGCTCCGGTGAATTTGCCTTCGGCTGCGTTACCGGGCAGATCTTCGGTGCGGGCGATGGCAATCACGTCGCCTTCTCCTGGCAAGGCAACGACGAAATGGAGGAAGCTCAAGGCGACGGCTGGGCCGAAATCCAACCAGATGGCTCCGTCATCGGACAAATCTGTTTCCATAACGGTGATGAAGCTGACTTC
>NZ_QJKM01000071.1 GCF_003425685.1 Rhizobium terrae | reverse complement strand
AGCATGATGCGAAACCAACCTCTCATCGTCTGCCACCCACACAACCTCACCATTGCAGTATTCAACAGACGGCAATTATGCGCGATGCGAAATCCGTGTTGAATGTGGGGCGCTCGCAACGGTTACGGTTAAGGCGCTCCACAAGCAGTTGCTGGATCTTGTGGGTCCCATCCATGGTGCGCAGTATCGAATGGCTGAGCCGCCGCCGATATCGGTGGCTACCGCGACACGAACCGGCTTTTCGCGGCGCATCAGCGTTTTCATCGAAGAGAGGCCGGACACCAAGGAAGAGGTTGGAGGTCGGGCAGTGGACCATGACCGCGCCGGCTTCGGAAAGCGCATCGGCCTCGCCTTCGGACAGATGAATTGATGCCTGTTTCCTCGATCGTCTATTACGTTGAGCGCGAGCGCGCAGAAGGTCGATCTGGTCCTGCGTCAAATCGATCTGCCACGGCTGGCCCTTGGCGAGTTGGTGTCCCTTGAGCCAGCCACGGGCGAGATAATCGAAGATGACCTGCGGTGTGATACCCAGAGCCGCGGCGGCCCCTTGAACGGAGTAGGTTCCATCCAGCCACCTGACGGGGTTGGAGCTCGTTCCGTTGATTTTGACGGTGGGAATGCCCCAACGCCTGCGCAAGAGCCAGACATTCTCACCCTTGAAGGCGCAATTCCGTGCGGCAAGAAAGCCTTCGGCGTTCAGCGCCGAGGCAATTTCCTTGTCCATTTTGCCGGCGGTGTTCAGCTCCGTCACGCGCGCTCGTAGTTTGTCGATATCGATATAGTCACCATAGGTGTGAACGCGCCTTTGGACAGAGTGCTCGCTTGTCGCTCCCGTTTGCCACAGGATCTTGACCCAGACCTGTCCTTGCAGCCGTTTCTGGTCGAGAACGACCTCGCAGATGATGAGGCGTAGGATGCTCTTTCGCTCGGCTGCCGTGGTCGAGGGGGCATGCCAGATACCAGGGAGGTTCTCTCCGAGCGCCAATAGTCCGTCGCGATCTGCCTCACTGAGAACCAAGGGTTCGTCGGACCGCCACCGTTCATAATCTTGCTCTATGGCCTCGGCTGCACGCAGCTTCTCTTCCCATCCCCGCTCCAGCGACCGGGCCACCAAGCGGTTCTCGGGTTCGACTGCGTCGTATTGGCGCCGTGCCCTTTCCGCCTCGTAGCGCGCCCGTTCGCGCCGCAGAGCCCATTGACGCTCAAGCTGCCGGATCTCTTCTTCGATCTGGCCCAGTGCGGCGATGGCGATGGCGATGCTATCCGGCGTCAGAGCCTCAAGTAGAAGGCCTTCGATGCGTGCGTCGATGGGCAGAGCGCGCACCTCCTGGCATAACGGCCCTCCGTCGTAACCGCGATCGGCACGGCACGTGTAGACGGGATAGTTTCCTGCGGGGCCGCTATAGCGCAAGCTCATCCGCCGGCCGCACCGCCCGCAGACAGCGATGCCCTGCAGCAATGCAGCGCCCTTACGCGGCGCTCCCGTATGGCCGGCTTCGTAGTGGTTGATGTTGTTTTCCA
>NZ_QJKM01000070.1 GCF_003425685.1 Rhizobium terrae | reverse complement strand
AGACTGCCCCTATTGTCGACGGGGTGGTGCATCAGGTGACTATCATTGACCCGCGCCACGGCCTTGCGGGCCAGCGTCTTGAGCTGGTGTCAGTCCAGTCCGGCCGCGGTGCGGCATTCGTTGTCGTTCGATTACCTGACGGACGCCGCCGTTCAATTCGCCGATCGGCGACCGATCTTGCAACCGCTTCGCCGGACGCGCGGAGCGAGTCGAAGTCGGCACCTCGCATCAGCGTTCGAACCCTGCTCACATTGATGCGCCATTTGGACAGCATGGTTACCTCCCGTTCCCAGGAGGTGATTCGCGATGAACGCGCAATCAAAACCGTACCGCGTAGCGTCTCAGTCCCTCGTAAAGCTTCTGACCCCGAGCACGACACTTCCGCGTCCGTGGCTCGATCTGCCGACGGAGACGCAGAAACAAGTCGCTCAAAAGCTTGCTCCCCTGTTGATGCGGATGCGGTCAATCCGCGCGCCGACAAAGGTGGATCGGCATGCTGAGAGCGACGAGTAGCCCCGACAGCCAAGTCACCGCCGAGCATCGCGGCAAGCTTGCCTATATTTATGTCCGCCAGTCTTCCGTAAACCAGGTGCGACATCATCAGGAAAGCACGGAGCTGCAATATCGTCTCATCGATCGTGCCGTCGCTCTTGGCTGGCCACATGAACGCGTGCACGTCATCGATGAAGACCTCGGCAAGTCCGGCTCGGGCAGCGTCGAGCGAGAAGGCTTCAAGAAGTTAATCGCGGAGATCGGGCTTGGAAACGCAGGGCTCGTCATCAGCCTCGATGCCTCTCGGCTCGCCCGCAACAATCGTGATTGGCATCAACTCCTTGATCTATGCGCATTATTCGGCGTTATTATTGCCGACGGCGAACGGCTCTACGATCCTTGCGCTTACCACGACCGGCTCCTGCTCGGCTTGTCAGGCATCATGAGCGAAGCGGAGTTGCACCAGATCAGGCTACGCCTTCATCAGGGCGAGCGCCAGAAGGCGGCACGCGGCGAATTGCGCTTTGGCCTGCCCGCCGGATTGTCTCATGCCCTTTCGGGCCAGATCATTCTCAATCCCGATGAGGAGGTGCAGGCAAGGCTCTGCCTCGTCTTCAGCAAGTTCCGCGAATTGGGAAGCGCGCGGGCGGTAATGCGCTATCTACGCAAGGAGGATTTGCCATTGCCAATGCGTCCTCTCCATGGTCCGGCGCCGCACGAAGTCGTCTGGCAAGAGGCCACCAACCCACGGGTGCTCAGCATTCTCCATAATCCCGGCTATGCTGGGGCCTATGTCTACGGTCGACGACGGCAGACTGGTGGGCGCATTCGTCAGGACGTGTATTTGCCACGCACAACCAAGGTTCCCATCGAAGACTGGGAGGTCTGTTTGCAAGCGGCCCATCCTGGTTACATCGGCTGGGAGGAGTTTATGGACAACCAACGGCGATTGGAAAACAACATCAACCACTACGAAGCCGGCCATACGGGAGCGCCGCGTAAGGGCGCTGCATTGCTGCAGGGCATCGCTGTCTGCGGGCGGTGCGGCCGGCGGATGAGCTTGCGCTATAGCGGCCC
>NZ_QJKM01000007.1 GCF_003425685.1 Rhizobium terrae | reverse complement strand
TGGACGAGGTCGCCGGCGACGGTCACGCCGAATTGCTCGACGACGGCGCAATCGAGATCACTTTCGCCTATCACAACGGCGACGAGGCCGTCCTCAAGGCTAAACGAGAGACTTCTTCAACAGCCTGCTAGGCTCGACAAAGGAAGATTAACGGATTTTTGAAACGGGGAGCAACCTTGAACACCGACCGCCTCTTCGACCGCACACCCGTCAGCAGAACATTCGTCAACCGAGAATTACAGATAAGAGTCTTCGAAGACGCAGTGTTCTCCGTGCCATCTGACTCTTCCGACATCATCGCGTTCTATGGGCCAGGCGGTCAAGGCAAGACACAACTCTTGCTACGTATCGCGGGGATGTTCCAGAATCAGGTTGACCCCACCTACGGATTCGTTCGATGCGCCCGAATGAGCCTTATGGGCATGTCCTCCGATAATGCCGAGCAGTTTCTCATCTCTGCCAGGAATGCCTTTGCAGAGGTCGGAGTATCCACCCCCGGCTTTGATTTGACCTTAGCTTTGGTTTGGGAACGCTGGCGACCGGGTCAGCGCTTACCCGAACTCGCAAAGTCCTCAGCTTGGATTGGTCGCGGCCGAACGGCAGCCGATCTAAGCTTAGATTCGGTCGCCGATGCAGTTTCAGGTTGGATCAATAGCAACGTTGCGAGTGAAGCCATAACCAGCGTGGTCGGGGCTGTACCAGGAGTTGGCCCCATTGCTAAACTATTAGGAGGCTGGCTTATTGAAAAAGGCAAGCGGCACTGGGTGGAGAGGAGCTGCCAATATCTCCACGTACTCTTCGACAAAGAAGACCTTAAACCTCAGGCGGAGATTTTCGAGACCTTGCTATGCTGGATACTGGCGCAGGACCTAAACTCTCACGTAGAGACCAGCAAAGATAAGAAACTTCGGCTTGCGCTGCTCATCGATGAATATGAGCGCACCCTTGACGAAGGCGGGGGGGGCGCGAAATGGCGCACTAATTTAATTGAGCGCCAACTGCAAGTGTTGCTCAATGAAACTATTGGGATGCTGGTAGCGATCTTCGGGCGCGAGCGGTTGAAGTGGAAGGGCTCTTGGGAAGTGCGGCTGCGCGGCAAACAGCACAGCTTGAGCGGCCTGAAGCGCAAAGACGCTCAAATATTCCTGAAAGCAGTGCCGATACACGACGAAGAGGTTATTGCGGCCATCATTGAAGGCGCAAGAGAAGAAGATTCAGATGTTTCTTTAGTATATCCATTGATGCTTAATCTCCAAGTTGAGCATTGGAGCATCCTGAGTGCAACCGGGAGAAAAGTTAATGCCGCAGATTTTTTGCTACGGTCTACCTTTTTTCAGGAACGATGCCAGGAGTTGGTCCGGCGGCTCCTTCGCGACTACGGGAGCGATACACAGAAATTGCTGGAGCGCCTTGCGTTCTGCGAGAGGTTTGATGAACCCCTCTATCGCTTTCTTTGCCTCCACTTTAAATTGCCACAACTAGAGAACTCCTACGCAAAGATCGCAGCGCTCTCGATTTTCTCACAGGACGACTTCGGATTCTACCGGATGCATAAAGTGGTCGCTGATGCTGTCGGCGAAATAGTGACACCTTCCTTTGCCGTTGAAACAACGGCTAGTATTTTCGATTACTACACTCAGCAGACTTATGTTGAGAATAACCACCGCTTTAGGCAACGGCATATTTCTTCTTTACAGGAAGCACTAATATATACTACCCATCTTTCGACCGAAGAGATCGTTGATTGGCTACTCAAATATACAAATGTGCTTGCACATAGCCACTACATGAGCGAAGGAGCACAAATCTGGCGTTTAATCTATCATAGATGCCTTAGCGAACTTGGAGACACCAACCGTCGGACACGTGCCTCTGGCTTTACCTATGCAGAATTCTTGCTGGGGTTGGGGGCCGCTGAGGAAGCTGGTGAGACAATCGACCGGCTCGTCGCCACTGGCGGACCGCCAAGCACATTAGCAATCGCCAATCTTATATGGTTTTCCCCCACTGCGAACGCAGCGCAACGTTGGATTGAAGATTTCAAGGCCAGAATTGCCTCCGCCCGTGCGCCTGTGCCTGAAGCGTTGCGGCAACGTGCGTTTGCAGCCTACTTGCAAAAGCAACGCGATCTTAAATCGGCCATGACTGCATTCGAGGAGATAGAGTCGTTCGGCGCAACGCCTCATGCGGTGTTCTACAACATTCTCATAGAGTTATCCGCCAGCTTTGATGGCACAATCGCTATCCTCGAAATGATGAAGAATTCAAAAGTAACTCCATCGGATCATACTTATGCTTTGGCGCTACTTTTCTGCAATGATCTTCAGGAAAGGCAGACGATTGACTCAGCACTGAGGTATTTTAATCTGCAACTTGGTGTTATTCATTATAATATAATGATTGATAAATCGAAAGATTTTCATTCTGCGAGACGCGTGTTGAGTACAATGAAGTCGCGCGGCGTAACTCCAAATATAATTACATTTACGACCTTAATAAAAAAGTGTGATAATAGTATTGACAGCAGAGAGATTTTTGACGATATAATTTCCATGAATATTATTCCAGATGAGGTTACATTCTATTTTCTTATAAAGAATGAGACGACATATGCCGATTGCATATCATTACTTCGAAAGATGGCGAGGTACTCGTTGCGTCCAAGCAAGGAGATATTCGCTCTGGTGTCGAGGAGAATTACAAATTTAAATGAACTTCGATCTTTTGTTACAGAGCTGCAATCTGAAGAATTTTTGATCAATTCCCATATCATCGTCCCTGCAGTGAGAGAGATAATCAGGGCTTCACCCGCTGATGAGTGGAACGCAAAATTGAACGAGCTGATATCTTTTTTGAAAGATATTTCGATTGACCTGGATGCGTTCTTTTTTACCCAAATTAGCAATGTTGCGCCAACTTCCGCACTAATTTCGGAATTGATAGACCAGTGCTTAGAGAAAGGGATCACTCCGGACAATGGTGTGATTGCCAGAGCCATAACCCTAACGTCTGACGGGGGCGACGCACAGCGTACTTTTGATGAATTTATACGAAAAGGAATCACCCCATCAACTATGATGGTGAACGAGCTTGTCCACAAGAAAGGATATGACGACGGAGATCAAATATTATCGATCTTAAACAGCCTTAACTGCCAACCAAATTCTTTGACTTACAGCTACATCATGCTCGCATGCAGTACATGGAAGGAGCGTATTGTTTGGGCTTCCCGTATGATTTCGGCTGGATTGGCAGTAAAGGATGCAATTTCTTCTATTATAGCGAAAGGAGTAGATAACCTGGAAGATGCTATGGCCTGTGGCGATAATTTGCGACAACTAGGGGCCGAATTGGGACAATCGTATTTCAGTACAATTGCAAAGATTCTAGCACAGACACTGGATGCCGAAGAGTTTTTTGCCTGGCATAGGAATGAAGCGTCACGCTACATAGAACCCATAGCAGCGGCGATAAAGGCACTTGCAGACTCTGGCGCTATAGCAAAATCCTTCGATTTGGCAATAAAGTACCCGTTCCTCCCCGCCGCGCGTGCCTTCTTTCGCAAATTCCCTGAGGAATCCTACTCGCTCCTACAGACTAGGCAGAGCACCGACGAACCCTTCCAAAATACATACGCGTTAGCCTACTGGAGCTTAGCGCAGGAAGATTACGAGGCAGCGTTTGACTGGCTTTCTGCCGCCCTTAGCTATACCGAAGACCCTGTCGTCTCAGAGGACATCAGGACTGAATTGGGCAGGATAAGGCCGGATAGCTTGAACGATAGCTTTTAATTTGGCGATTAATGTAGCACATCGTGAGAAGGTTATGGCCGCCGGCGGCCGCAACCTCCAAGGCTCGTTTGGCGCTTTCCTGGCCCTTGATGTCGGCAAGATCCGGAAGGTTGGCAGGTGTGGCACGGATGGCCGGATGCGGCCGCGATATCACCTGCGTGTCACGAAAATGGTTGGCGAGCTGGATCAGGCTGCGCGGCGCGACAATGTCGATATCGGCCCCCGCCCAGGCAGCCTCGGCACCGCTGTCGGCCGGGCAGATCAAGTCCCTTGCCCATGGCGTTCGCGCCGACCGCCGCCGGCAGGGCGCCCGCTACGGGTGCCAGCGTACCGTCGAGGTTCAGTTCGCCGATCACCACATAGTCGGCCAGGGCATCGGCGGGAATGGCGCCAAGCGCCGCCATCAGGCCAAATGCTATCGGCAGGTCGAAATGCGACCCCTCCTTCGGCAAGTCGGCCGGCGCCAGGTTGACCGTGACCTTCTTGGGCGGCATGGCGAGCCCGGAGGCATGCAGAGCCGCCTGCACCCGCTCCCGGCTTTCGGCCACGGCCTTGTCCGGCAGGCCGACAATATGCATGTTGACCTTGCCAGGGCCTACCATGACCTGCACGTCGACCGGAACGCCCTCTATGCCCTGGAATGCAACCGTACTGACACGCGCAACCATGCTTCCCCACTCCTAACATCATGTTCCGGAGCCTGAAGCGATACACGCTTTCCGCGCCAGCGATTGCAATCTGGCATGGAATTCGGAACGAAACAAGAACATTCATCGAACAATTTCGCGCATCCGCTGCATCTAGGTTGCATAAGATTGCGCAATCGGAACAAAGGCGAACCACATGTCAAACAAAGCCGGGCCGCCTCTTCCAAGAGATTGGAAAACCGACCCCTCGTATCAGCCGCGTTTCGTCTCGATCGCATCCCAGAGCAGGCTCGCGACGTCGGCGCCACCGAACTTCTTCACTTCGCGGATGCCCGTCGGAGAGGTGACGTTGATCTCGGTCATGTAATCACCGATCACGTCGATGCCGACGAAGAGGAAGCCGCGTTCGCGAAGGGCCGGACCGATGCGGGCGCAGATTTCCTTCTCGCGCTGAGTGATCTCCGTCGCTTCGGCGCGCCCGCCGACATGCATGTTGGAGCGGCTGTCATGTTCCGCCGGAACACGGTTGATGGCGCCGACCGGTTCGCCGTTCACCAGCAGGATGCGCTTGTCGCCCTTTCGCACCGCCGGCAGATAAGCCTGGGCGATATAGGGTTCGCCGCGATACATCTGGCCGAACATTTCGAGCAGCGATGTGAAGTTCCGGTCGTCGCGGGCCGAATGGAAGACGCCGGCGCCGCCGTTGCCGTAAAGCGGCTTCAGAATGATATCGCCCATTTCCTGGCGGAAGCGGGCGATTTCCGAGGGATCGCGCGAAATCAGCGTCGCAGGCATCAGGTCGGCGAATTCGGTGACGAAGATCTTCTCCGGCGAATTGCGCACCCAGGCCGGATCGTTGACGACGAGCGTCTTCGGATGGATACGCTCGAGAAGGTGCGTCGAGGTGATATAGCCCATGTCGAAGGGCGGATCCTGGCGCAGGTGTACGACGTCCATCGTCGAAAGGTCGATACGTTCCTTCTCGCCGAGCGTGAAATGGTCGCCCTTCACGTCGCGGACCTGCAGAGGCTCGACGGCTGCAAAGATCTTGCCGTCGCGCATGGTCAGGCGATCGGGCGTGTAATGAAACAGTTCGAAGCCGCGCGCCTGCGCTTCGAGCGCCATGGCAAAAGTGGAATCGCCGGCAATGCTAATGCCGGAGATATGGTCCATCTGGAACGCGACCTTGCGGATTTTCGCCATGACTTCAGCCCCCTAGAATTGGCCCGCCTGATGTAGGATGGCGGGCCCGCAAAGGCAACCGGTCAAAGCGATGGGAGTCGCGGGCAATTGCGGATGCAAGGCTGCGGCACCCGTCTCTGCGCTGGCCGATCAGCCGGCGAGGCCTATCTGGGGCTTCGGCCTCAGCGCGTTCTTCAGCCTGTAAAGGAAGGAAAGCGGCGCCGGAAACGGCTTGCGCAGGAAGGCAACTTTCTTGACGTAGTTGTCGATCCGCCACGTGGCCCAGGTACCGCCCTTGAAATACGCGACATCGCCGGCGCGAAGAATGCGTTGCGTGCCATCCTCGGCAGTCACGTCCACCTCGCCTTCGAGGATGACGACGGTCTCGTCCCAGCCGAAGAACCAGCGGAAGGAGCCTGCCGTGCAATCCCACACGCCGGTCGCGGCGCATTCGTCTGCGGCCTTGGAATGGGCGGCGGCGCGGGCCTGCGGATTGCCGGACAGGACCCAACTCGGCTCGATCGGCAGAGGCTTCATTTCAAGCGCATCAGGACAAGCTCCGACGAATGTCGTCACCGGCCGCGGTTCCGGCGCGTAGGACTTGTATCGTACCGCGATTGCCGCGGCGGTCGCGGCCAACATATGCCAGCTCATTTCGCCCCCTTTACCTCATGCAGTCAGGGGACAATAGCGCCGAAGCGTAAGCCGCCGGTTCAGGTCGATGCTACAATTTTAGCGATCGACCGACTTTAGGCCAAGCGATCAGACGACGGGCTCGGCCGGCGCAAGCTTCGCCTCGGCTGGCACATTGCCGGGCAGGCGCTTGCCGGTGTCGGCGGCGAAGAAATGCAGGCGCTTTGCATCGACGGCAATGCGCATTTCGGGAGACAAGACGATTTCCGGCGAAACCGCGACGGTGATTTGCTGATCGCCGATCAGGCCGTGAATGAGACGCTGGGCGCCGAGCTCCTCGGTATATTCGAGGCGGAAGGGGAGCGCGTCTTCGTCCGGCGCCGCGATGCGCATATCCTCAGCGCGGACGCCGACGGTGACGGCACCCGAGGTCGGCGCAAAGCCGTTGAGGCCGATCATCGCGGGACCGATCGCCAGCCTGTCGCCGTGCAGTTCACCCTTGACGAGGTTCATGGCCGGCGAGCCGATGAAGCTCGCGACGAAGGTGGATGCCGGCGCATGATAGACTTCCAGCGGCGCGCCGATCTGCTCGATCCTGCCGCCGTTCAGCACGACGAGGCGGTCGGCGAGCGTCATGGCCTCGAGCTGGTCGTGGGTGACGTAGATCGAGGTCGTGCCGAGGCGGCGCTGCAGGCGCTTGATCTCGCCGCGCATCGAGACGCGCAGCTTGGCATCAAGGTTCGACAGCGGCTCGTCGAAGAGGAAGGCGGCCGGCTTGCGGACGATGGCGCGGCCCATGGCGACGCGCTGGCGCTGACCGCCGGAAAGGGCACGCGGCTTGCGCTCGAGATACTGGGTGATCTCCAGCATGCGGGCAGCTTCGGCGACGCGGGCGTCGATCTCGGCCTTCGGCGTGCCGCGGTTCTTCAGGCCGTAGGCGAGGTTGTTGTAGACCGTCATATGCGGGTAGAGCGCATAGTTCTGGAATACCATGGCGATGTCGCGGTCGGCCGGTTCGATATTGTTGACGACGCGGCTGCCGATCTTCACTTCGCCTTCGGAAATCGTCTCCAGGCCGGCAATCATCCTGAGCAGCGTGGACTTGCCGCAACCGGACGGGCCGACCAGAACGATGAATTCGCCGTCGGCGATATTCAGCTTGATATCCGTGACGGCGCGCACGCCACCGGTATAGATCTTGCCGACGTTTTCGACATCGATGGAAGCCATGATTATTTCTCCGTCTCGACCAGGCCTTTGACGAACAGGCGCTGCATGAAGATGATGACGAGCACCGGCGGCAGGCCCGCCAGGATGACGCCGGCCATCACGAGGTTCCACTGGGTATCGCCATCAAGCACCGAAGCAAGCCGCTTGATGCCCATGACGACGGTGTAATAGTGCGGCTCCGTGGTGATCAGCATGGGCCAGAGGTACTGGTTCCAGCCGTAGATGAACATGATGATGAAGAGCGCGGCGATATTGGTGCGCGACAGCGGCAGCAGGATGTCGCGGAAGAATTTCATCGGGCCTGCGCCATCGACACGGGCGGCTTCCATCATCTCTTCCGGCACCGTCAGAAAGAACTGGCGGAAGAGGAAGGTGGCCGTCGCCGATGCGATGACCGGGATGACCAGACCGGAATAGGAATTCAGCATGCCGAGATCGGCGACGACCTTGTAGGTCGGCAGGATGCGCACTTCCACCGGAAGCATCAGCGTCATGAAGATGACCCAGAAGGCGAGCACGCGCAGCGGAAAGCGGAAATAGACGATCGCGAAGGCGGAAATGATCGAGATGGCGATCTTTCCGATCGCGATCAGGATGGCCATCAGCAGGCTGTTCGCCAGCATCAGCATGAATGGCGGCGCACCGGCGGTCGATTCACCCGAGCCGAGCAGATAACCGTAGTTGGCGGAAAGCTGATCGCCAGGCAGAAGCGGCACGATGCCGGTCATGAAATCCGTCGCGCCGCGCGTCGAGGCGACGAAGGCAAGATAGACCGGAAAGACGACCGTCAGCACGCCGAAGATCAGGATCAAATGGGTCAGAAAGGTGAGAAAGGGACGATTTTCGACCATCACGACACCTCAGTACTGAACTTTGCGCTCGATCCAGCGGAACTGGACGACGGTGAGGGCAATCACAATCAGCATGAGAATGACGGATTGTGCGGCCGACGGCCCGAGGTTCAGACCGATGAAACCGTCGGCATAGACCTTGTAGACCAGGATGTTGGTGGATTGCGACGGGCCGCCGGACGTGGTCGCGTCGACGATGCCGAACGTATCGAACATCGCGTAGGTGATGTTGATGACGGCAAGGAAAAACGTGGTCGGCGACAGGAGCGGAAAAATCACGGTCCAGAAACGCTTGAACGGACCGGCGCCATCTATGGCGGCGGCTTCGCTCAGAGACTGGGGCACCGATTGCAGGCCGGCGACGAAGAACAGGAAATTATAGGAAATCTGCTTCCACGCGGCGGCGATGATGATCAGCACCATGGCGTCGCCGGTGTGAAGGCGATGGTTCCACTCGTAGCCGAGGAAGCTCAGGAAATAGGGAATGATGCCGACGCTGGGATTGAACATGAACCACCAGAGAAGGCCGGCGGCGGCCGGCGCCACGGCATAGGGCCAGACCAGCAGCGTCGTGTAGAACCGGCCGGAGCGCAGGACCCGGTTCACCGCGACGGCGAACATCAGCGAGAGGCTCATCGACAGGAGAGTGACGCCGACCGAGAAGACGAAGGTCGCGCCGAGCGCATTGAGATAATCCGGATCGTCCAGGAGACGCGTGTAGTTCGCAAACCAGACGAAGGTCTCCTTCAGGCCGAAAGGATCCTGGCGGAGGAACGACTGGCGGATGGCCTGGGCGGCCGGCCACACGAAGAAGATGAGTGTGATGATGAGCTGCGGTGCCAGCAGGAAATAAGGCAGGATGCGGCTATGAAAAACGGTGCGCTTGGTTTGCATGGCGAGGCGTGCCCATGGAAATGCCCTCCCCAGAAATCGGGGAGGGCTTGATGGCGAGACAGATGCTTAGTTCGAGTTCGCGGCTTCGAATTCGCGCAGGATGGCGTTGCCAGCCTTGGCGGCATCGTCGAGAGCCTGCTGGCCGGTCTTCTTGCCGGAGAGCACGGCTTCGAACTGCTGGTCGACCAGGTCACGGATCTGCGTCAGGTTGCCGAAACGAAGGCCCTTGGAATTGTCGGACGGCGTACCCCGCATGATCTGCTTGATGGCGATGTCCGAACCCGGGTTCTTTTCATAATAACCCTGCTTCTGGCCAAGCTCGTAGGCGGCATTGGTGATCGGCAGGTAGCCGGTGTACTGGTGCCAGTCGGCCTGGACTTCCGGCTTCGACAGGTAGGTGAAGAACTTGGCGGCGCCCTTGTAGACGTCGGGGTTCTTCTGGCCGTTCAGGACCCAGAGGGTGGCGCCGCCGATGATGGAGTTCTTCGGCTCCTTTGTGACGGTGTCGTCATAAGGCATCGGCGCGAAGCCGACCTTGAAGCCCTTGGCGTTGTTGATGACGCCGGCGCGCGAAGCGGAAGAGCCCATGTAGACGGCGCACTGCTGCGAGTAGAAGCTCGGAGCGGTTTCAGCGCCGCCACCCGGGCCGCCGTATTTGAATACCTTAGCATCCTGCCACTTCTTCAGGTTATCCCAGAAAGCGGCCTGTTCCTTGCCGTTGAACTTGAACTCGGTCTTCAGGCCGCCGAAACCGTTCTGCAGCGTGCCGAAGGGCAGGTTTTGGATGGCGGAGTAATTTTCGAGGCCGACCCAGGTCGCAGCGTAGGACAGCGTGAAACCACACTGGGCAGCGCCGGAATCGACGATCTTCTTGCCTGCTGCGGCGAGTTCTGCCCAAGTCTTCGGAGCGACTTCCGGATCAAGGCCGGCCTTCTGGAAGACGTCCTTGTTGTAGTACATGATCGGGGTCGAGGAGTTGAACGGCATCGACAGGATATTGCCCTGCGCGTCCGAGTAATAACCGACGACCGGGGCGAGGAAGCCCTTCGGATCCCACGGCTCCTTGTTGTCGGCCATCAGCTTGTAGACCGGATAGACGGCGCCCTTGGCGGCCATCATCGTGCCCGTTCCGACTTCGAAGACCTGGACGATCGCCGGCTGCTGGCCAGCGCGGAAGGCGGCGATGGCGGCGGTTAGGGTTTCCGGATAGGTGCCCTTGAAGACCGGAACGACCTTGTAGTCGCTCTGACTCTCGTTGAACTTCTGAGCGACTTCTTCGAGCTTCTTGCCGAGCTCACCGCCCATGGCATGCCACCAGGTCACTTCGGTCGCGGCAAGCGACGAGGTGGCCGACAGGGCAACCGCGAGCGCAGCCATCGAAAGCTTCTTGAACATTTTGACGTCCTCTCCACCTTGGTTGGGTTTGAGGATCGCAATAGGGCGCGGCTGTGACAGGACCTTAACAGTTTTATGTCACTAATGTTACATTGCACAGCCATGCAAAAATTTCACGGGACTGTCAGAAAGCGTCCGGAAAATGCCGTGGCAAGCGCCTCGGAATCACCGCGACGACGTCGTAACGCTGTGACAGGCATGCCGCATCCTGGCGCTTGGAAAGCCATAGATCGCTCGCGGCACGGATGCGTTTCTGGGCAGAGTAAGCAACCGCGTCGACCGCCTCCCGTTCACCTGTCCTCGCCTTCACTTCCACGAAAACCACCAGATCGCCCCTGCGGACGATGAGATCGATCTCGCCCAACCTGGTGCGATAGCGCAGGGCGAGGATGCGATAGCCTTTGGCCAACAGAAAAAGTGCCGCGATATATTCGGAGACATGGCCCCAGCGCTCGGCCTTCCGGCGCCCGGCCTTCCGCTTGAGGCTCGCATCATTCTCCGCCACCTCACTCGTCCTTCATGTCGAGAAGTCGCTGGTAGAGGTCCTTTTTCGCAAGACCTGTGAGACGGGCCGCTTCGGCGGCAGCCTTGGAGGCGGGCATGATGGAGGACAGTCGCCGCAGCAGTTCCCCCACCTCCACTTCGCCGGGCATTTCGCCGGCCTCCGGCGGGGCAATCAGCAGGACAATCTCGCCCTTCACGGTGCGCGCGTCATCATAATAAACGCTGAGTTCCTCCAGCGTGCCGCGGCGGAATTCCTCGAAGGTCTTCGTCAGTTCGCGGCAGACCGTCGCCGGGCGGCTCCTGCCGAGCACATCAGCGGCTGCAGCAACGGTGGCGCCGATGCGGTGCGGGGATTCGAAAAAGATCAGCGTTGCCGGCACGTTCGAAAGCTCGGCAAGCCGGTCCCGCCGTCCCTTGTCCTTGACCGGCAGAAAACCGGCGAACAGGAAGGCATCGGACGGCATGCCCGATCCGACCAGCGCGGCGAGCGGCGCGGATGCGCCAGGGATCGGTACAACCTTGTGGCCCGCCTCGATCGCCATCCGCCCCAGCCGGTAACCGGGATCGGAAACGAGCGGTGTGCCGGCATCGGAGACCAGCACCACGGATCTGCCCTCTGCGAGCGCGGCCATGAGCTTCGGCCCCACCTCGTCGGAATTGTGCTCGTGATAGGCATAGGGCCGGTTGACGATGCCGTAGCGGTCGAGGAGCACGCGGGTGACCCGCGTGTCCTCGCAGGCGAGAACATCGGCCCCCGATAAGGTTTCAAGCGCCCGCAGCGTTATGTCTCCGAGATTGCCGATCGGCGTCGCAACAAGGTAAAGCGCCGGCTCCAGCGGCCGTGCGGGCACGAACGTATTGGCCACGCGATAACCGCGCTGGCTGTTCTTCGGTTCATCGGTCAAGGGGCGTCACTTGGAAGATGGTTCTCATGGCCCTTTATGAGCAAGCGCGCCGGCTTCGGCAAGTAACGCGTTCAACGGTCTCGGGCGCCGGCTACGCATATTTCTGTGTGCAGCGCGACGAAGAGGCGCGAAATGACTTGCCAAGATCTTGTTCACCTCTTGCTTTTCAAACCTGTTGTCTGCCATTTTGCCGGTCCACATCATCCGGCTTGCCCAAAGCCGGCAGAATATCAGGGGTCCGGCCCTGCCGGATTGCCACGGTCGAAAGCGATAGCGTCCATGCGTATTACTCTTGAGCGGTCCAATCTTCTGAAATCGCTGAACCACGTGCATCGCGTGGTCGAGCGGCGGAATACGATCCCGATCCTTTCCAACGTGCTGATGCGCGCCTCCGGCGCCAGCCTGGACCTGAAGGCGACCGATCTCGATCTCGAAATCACCGAAGCCGTGCCGGCCATGGTCGAGACTGCGGGCGCCACGACGGTGCCGGCGCATCTGCTCTATGAAATCGTCCGCAAGCTGCCGGACGGCTCGGAAGTACTGCTCGCCACCACTCCGGACGGCGGCGCCATGACGGTGCAGTCCGGCCGCTCGAAATTTTCGCTGCAATGCCTGCCGGAAGCGGACTTCCCGGATCTCACCGCCGGCGCCTTCACGCATACCTTCAAGCTGAAGGCGACCGATCTGAAGATGCTGATCGACCGCACCCAATTCGCGATCTCCACGGAAGAGACCCGCTATTATTTGAACGGCATATTCTTCCACACGATCGAGGCCGGCGGCGACCTGAAGCTGCGCGCCGTCGCCACCGACGGTCACCGCCTTGCCCGCGCCGACGTGCAGGCCCCCTCGGGCTCCGAAGGCATGCCGGGCATCATCATCCCCCGCAAGACGGTCGGCGAGTTGCAGAAGCTGGTAGACGATCCGGAAGCCGTCGTCACCGTCGAGGTTTCCGACGCCAAGATCCGGCTGACGATCGGCACGATCGTGATGACCTCGAAGCTGATCGACGGCACCTTCCCGGACTACCAGCGCGTCATCCCGACCGGCAACGACAAGGAAATGCGCGTCGATTGCCAGAGCTTCACCAAGGCGGTCGACCGTGTTTCGACCATTTCGTCCGAGCGAGGCCGCGCTGTAAAGCTGTCGCTGACCGACGGCCAGCTGATGCTCACCGTCAACAATCCGGATTCGGGCAGTGCTACGGAAGAAGTGGCGGTCGGTTACGACAACGACCCGATGGAAATCGGATTCAACGCCAAATACCTGCTCGACATCACCGCCCAACTTTCCGGCGACGATGCAATCTTCATGCTGGCCGATGCCGGCTCTCCGACGCTGGTGCGCGATACGGCGGGCGACGATGCACTCTATGTCTTGATGCCGATGCGCGTCTGACTAATTAAGGCGGCAGGGAGACCAGCCGCCTTTTTCGCACAGTTTGCCCGATGCGACATTTTCTCTTGTCTTTGCGGCACGAAAAATCCAGATAGGGCCAATAAGGGGAGACAGATCAATGGAATTGCGCTTGAAGGAGCGGCTTGGCCGCAAGTTCGATGAAGAAATCCGGTTCTTCAAGGGCTGGATGGACGGACCCAAGCGGGTCGGCGCGATCTGCCCCACCTCCTCCGTCACCGCCAAGCGCATGGCAAGCGTCATCAACACCACCTCAGGCCTGCCTGTCCTCGAACTCGGACCCGGCACCGGCATCATCACCAAGGCGATCCTGAAGCATGGCGTGGCGCCGGAAAATCTCGTTTCGATCGAATATTCGACCGATTTCTACCAGCATCTCGTGCGCGCCTATCCGGCGGTGAACTTCATCAACGGCGACGCCTTCGATCTCAAACGGACGCTGGGGGCCTTCAAGGACAAGACCTTCGACAGCGTCGTTTCGGCAATCCCGCTCTTGAGCTTTCCGATGGACCGCCGCATCGCGCTTATCGAGGACCTGCTCGACCGCATTCCCGCCGGCCGGCCCATCATCCAGATCACCTACGGTCCCGTTTCGCCGGTCATCGCCAATCCCGACCGCTACAGGATCAAGCACTACGACTTCGTCGTCCGCAATATCCCGCCGGCGCAACTCTGGACCTATACGCGCGCCTGAGCCATACACGGGGCGAAAGTTCGACCCCGTTTCAAGAGCGTGACTCGAGATGACCTTCGGCCTCTACATCACCCACCCTCAGGTCCGGATCGACCCGAACGTGCCGGTACCGCAATGGGGCCTTTCCGATATCGGTCGCGCCCGCGCAGAGCTGGCGGCGCAATCGGACTGGGCACGGAAGCTCGGGCGGATCATCTCCAGCGACGAGACGAAGGCGATCGAGACCGCAGAGGTTCTGGCGGCTGCCGCTGGCATTTCCGTCGAAATCGCCCACGACACCCATGAGAACGATCGCTCCGCGACAGGTTTCCTGCCGCCGCCGGAATTCGAGAAGGCGGCAGACTGGTTCTTTGCCCATCCGACCGAGAGTTTCAAAGGCTGGGAACGTGCGTTCGATGCCCAGGCGCGCATCGTCGGCGCCGTCGAACGCATCCTTGCCGGGCACGATCCCAGTATCCCGATAGCTTTCGTTGGCCACGGCGGGGTCGGCACCTTGCTGAAATGCCATCTGGCCAGGAAACCGATCGGCCGAGATCGCGACCAGCCGGGCGGCGGGGGAAATCTCTACTGCTTCGGCCTTGCGGATCGGGCCATCTCGTGCGACTGGACCCCGATGGAAACATGGAAGGGAGTTTGACGCCGATGAACGCGCGGAACCGTCTGATCGTGGGTCTCGACATCCCGAACATAAGCGAAGCGGAAAAGATGGTCGCGACGCTCGGCGACACGATTTCTTTCTACAAGATCGGCTATCAGCTGGCCTTTGCCGGCGGCCTCGAATTCGCCCGCGACCTGGCGAAGGACGGCAAGCAGGTCTTCCTCGACATGAAATTGCTCGACATCGACAATACGGTCGCGAAGGGCGTCGAGAACATCGCCAAGATGGGCATGACCATGCTGACGCTGCACGCCTATCCGAAGGCGATGCGCGCCGCCGTTGAGGCTGCCAGAGGCTCTAGCCTCTGCCTGCTCGCCGTCACGGTGCTGACCTCGATGGACGAGACGGACCTCGTCGATGCGGGTTACGAATACGACCCGCACACGCTGGTTCTGCGCCGCGCCGAACAGGCGCTCGCCGCAGGCATGGGCGGCATTGTCTGCTCGGCGGAAGAATCGGCTGCGGTTCGCAAGATCATCGGTCCTGACATGGCCCTCGTCACGCCCGGCATCCGTCCGGCCGGTTCGGACGCCGGCGACCAGAAGCGGGTGATGACCCCGGGCGACGCGCTGAAGGCGGGATCGAGCCACCTCGTCGTCGCCCGCCCGATCGTCAAGGCGGAGGATCCGAAGGCTGCGGCTGAAGCGATCCTCGCCGAGATGCAGGCTGTTCTTTAAAGCGCTTCCTGACTATATCGAAGCATTCTGTCGGCTCTAAACGGGCCGCGACCGCCTGCCCCGCTGCGCGGCATGCCCTAATGATTGTCCAGAACCGTATTGTTCTCGTCCTGATCCAGGATCAGGGCGGGGTTACCGCCCGGCAGCCGGTTGCCCGTGACGACATTGTAGCGGGCAAAGTCGCTGGCGCTGAAGCCGCTGCCGAAGGAGGCCCGGGGTCGATAGAGGCAATAGAGCCGGTTGCCCTGACGGCTGCCGAGCCAGATCGCCGGCCGGGCTCCCGCGACATTGCGGTAATGAAAGATGTTGCCGGCAATGACGTTGCGTTGTGGCGCCTGGTGGCGGATCGTGCCGCCTTCCCCGCAATTGCGATAAAGGAAGATGCCGCCGCCGATCGCGTTCTCGAACCGGTTGTTCTCGATGCGGTTCTCCGCCGAGCCATCGACGGCCAGAACCTCCCGGGAGGACGTGCGGATATCGAAGACGTTGCCGATGATGCGGTTGCGGGCGGATTCCGCATCGAGATAGACGGCGACCGACCTGGTGGTGCCAGTGAAGCGGGAATTGGTGACCGTCAGGTCCGTTACGCCCGGCGCTGCGTAGAGCGGAATACCGCCATTTGCCACGAAGGTGATGTTTTCGAGCGTGACGCGGCTGGACGCGGCCGCCTGTGCCCGCTGCGTATGTCCTGGCGTGAGAGACGATTGCCGCACGGGTTCCGCCTCGCCGTTCTGGCCGAGCCCGCGGATGTGCAGTTCTCCCTTGAGGGTGCAGTTGCGGATCGTGATGTCATGCGGCACGTCCCAGCTTCCGTCGGAGCGGCGGATCGACTGGATCAGGACGGTCAACGCAGACGGGACGGTGCCGTCGAGTGTCGCACCGTTGCAGTCGAGTATCCGGCCGGACGCGGCGCTGCCGGAAAAGGCGATCGGCATGCTGATCACCTCGCCCTTTTCGAAAGCCGGATCGCAAGTCACTTCGACCGGCGCCGCGTCCACGGCGGCGGGTGAGCGCAAGGCACGATGGACCTCCGTCCCGCAGGCCCTCTGCTCGGCGTGAGCGGACGGGCCGGTCAAGAACCAGGAGCCCAAGACCCAGACCATCGGAAGATATCGCAAAGCCCTCATCATATTGACTTGCCCGAGAATTTGCCCGAAGTCATCCTCATCGACACCTGCCGGAGGAGCTTTCATGGCCAAGGGATACTGGATTGCCCGCATCGATATCCGCGACCCGGAACGCTACAAGGATTATGTGGCGGCCACCAAGGTGCCTTTTGAAAAATATGGCGCCGTCTTTCATGTTCGAGGTGGCGAGATCACCGAACTGGAGGGCAAGGCGCGGGCCCGCAATGTGGTGATCGAATTCCCTTCCCGGCAGGCAGCCGTCGATTGCTACTATTCGCCGGAATACCAGATCGCCGCAAAAATTCGCCAGGAAGCGGCGGATGGCGAACTGGTCGTCGTGGACGGCGTTTAGAGAGCCGATAGTTGAGCGTGCTGCGGCAGTGGAGACACTTCCACCCGCAGCTCGATTCGGTTAAACAGCACTCAATCTTCCCTGTCGGCTCCCGGAGCGTATCATGACCGTCAACAACCTTCCGCCACTCGTCACCGTCTTCGGAGGCTCGGGCTTTGTCGGTCGGCATGTCGTCCGGACACTCGCCAAGCGCGGTTATCGCATCCGGGTCGCCGTGCGCCGTCCCGATCTCGCAGGCTTCCTGCTGCCGGCAGGGTATGTCGGCCAAATTTCTCTCGTCCAGGCCAATCTTCGCTATCGCCAGTCGGTCTTCAAGGCCGTCGAAGGCGCCGCGCACGTGGTCAACTGCGTCGGCATCATGTTCGAAAGCGGCCGCAACACTTTCGATGCGGTTCAGGATTTCGGTGCCCGCTCCGTCGCCGAAGCCGCCCGCGCAGCCGGCGCAAAACTCATCCACATTTCCGCGATCGGTGCCGATGCCGATTCACCTTCGTCCTATGCCCGCAGCAAGGGCCGTGCCGAAGCGACCATTCTTTCGACCATTCCGGATGCCGTGATCCTGCGGCCGTCGATCATGTTCGGCCAGGAAGACAGCTTCTTCAACAAGTTCGCGGCTATGGCGCGCACATCTCCCGTGCTTCCCCTCGTCGGCGGCGGCAAGACGAAATTCCAGCCGGTTTATGTCGAGGATGTCGCAGAAGCCGTCGCGCGCTCGGTCGACGGCGCAATCGCCTCCGGCAGGATCTACGAACTCGGCGGTGCGGAGGTCATGACATTCCGGCAGTGTCTCGAGACGATGCTGCGCGTCACCAACCGCGAGAATACGCTCGTCTCCCTGCCTTTCGGTATCGCCTCGCTGATCGGCAGCATCGCTTCGCTCATTCCGTTCGTCGCGCCGCCGATCACCAGCGACCAAGTGAAGCTGCTCAAGGTCGATAACGTCGTCTCGGCTGCCGCCGAACACGAAGGCCGGACGCTTGCCGGGATCGGCATCCGCCCGACGCTCGCGACTTCCATCCTTCCCTCATACCTGGTGCAGTACCGGCCACAAGGCCAGTATACCGGGTCCGGCCGCGCCGCCTGACGTTATTAACCAATTAACCATGTTTTGAGATTGCGCTGGCCTGATCAGCCGGCGCCAGGCCGCCGAAAAATCGGGCAGGTTGTTGTTTGCGCTCAGGTTTCAGGCAATCCATGTGGCACAAAGGCCGCACTTGCGGACGTAGTCGCATTAACGCCCGGTTCAGCAAAATCCTTTATTGAATTCTTCGAATCCGAGCAATAAACCTCGCTTCGCAAACAGATATTCAACCGTGACGATAAAATCCTCTTCCGAAAGGCGTTCCTCTATGGGCAAGCCCATCGCGCTCTTTTTTGCCTGTGCAGCACTCGTGGTCCTCGCCGGCTCCTTCATGGCACCCAGGACCGGCGCAGCCGGCAAGATCGAATGCACCCAGGCCTATGGTGTCGATCCCTGCAGCACGGCATCGATCCACCACTAAGCGCTTGACGCACAGATTTAAAAAGGCGGCCTTCCCAGCCGCCTTTTTTATGTCCCGGATGCGGTCGCGATCAGAGACCGGGACGCAGGGCGGCAATGCCGGGAACGGCAGGGCGCCAGAAGATCAGCGCCAGCAGGCCGAGGACGCCGATGGCGATCCGCCAGTAGGCAAAGGGCGCATAACCCCGGCTCGATACGAAATCCAGGAGCGAGCGGACTACGAAAACCGCCGTGACGAAGGCGGCGACGAAGCCGACAGCGATCACCGCGCCGTCATCGAAGCTCAGGGCATTGCGGTTCTTATAGAGGTCGAGCACGAAGGCGCCAAGCATGGTCGGCATGGCGAGGAAGAAGGAAAACTCCGCCGCCGAACGCTTGTCCGCCCCCATCAGCAGCGAACCCACGATGGTCGCACCCGAGCGGGACGTGCCGGGGATCATCGCAAGGCATTGGAAGAGGCCGATCTTGAAGGCCAGCGACAGGGGATAGTCCATCACGTCATAATAGCTTGGCCGGAACGTCATCTTGTCGACGATGAGAAGCACGATGCCGCCGAGGATCAGCATGACGCAGATCAGCATCGGCGTTTCGAACAGGACCGATTTGATGAAGTCATGCGCCAGCGCGCCGATCACCGCCGCCGGCAGGAAGGCGACGAGGACGGTGAGGACGAACCGCCGCGCCCTAGGGCTGGTCGGCAGATCGATCGCGATCTGCAAGAGCTTGCGGAAATAGACGAGCAGGATCGCCAGAATCGCGCCGAGCTGGATCAGTACCGCGAAGGTGTTGCCGGGTGACCGAAAGCCGAGGAAGTGTCCTGCGAGAAGAACGTGGGCGGTTGACGAGACGGGAAGAAATTCCGTGAGACCCTCGATGAGACCGAGCACGAGGGCACTGACGATGGACTGATCCGCCATTCTTAATCCTTTGTTGAGCAGATAAGGGCAGTTTTAAGCAGTTTATGAGCCGTTGCTTGTCTTGGCCCTACCAAATCCATATAGCTGCCATATGTCAGGCGGGCGCGCGAAGCAGCCACACCCTTCCTATACGATATTCGTGAAGTTCAAGTATCCATGCCCACTCTCTATCATCACCCCATGTCTTCGGCCTCGCGCTTTGTCCGGCTGATCTTGGCCGAATACGGCTTCCAGGCGGATCTCGTTGAGGAACAGCCCTGGGAGAAGCGCCGCGAATTCCTGACGCTCAATCCGGCGGGCACGCTTCCCGTCTATGTGGACGACAGCATGCGGGTGCTTTGTGGCCCTTCCGTGCTCATGGAATTCCTCGACGAGACGCATGGCGTTCTGAAACGTGACCGTCGGCTGCTGGCCGAGGATCCATGGCAGCGTGCCGAAATCCGCCGCCTGACGGAGTGGTTCCTGCAGAAGATGGAGCAGGACGTCACCCGACCGCTGACCCGCGAGCGGATCTACAAGCTGCAGATGACCACGGCCCAGGGCGGCGGCGCACCTGATTCGAAAGTGCTGCGCACGTCGCGCGCCAATATCCGCCAGCACATGAAATATCTCACGTGGCTCGCCGGCTCGCGGCAGTGGCTCGCGGGCGAGCGCATGAGCTATGCGGATCTCGCCGCGGCGGCTTCGATTTCCATCCTCGATTATCTCGGCGAGATCGACTGGGCCGAAACGCCGGTCGCCAAGGACTGGTATCAGCGGATCAAATCCCGCCCCTCCTTCCGGCCGCTGCTAGCCGAGCGCATCCGCGGCCTCACCCCGGTATCCCACTATGCGGACCTCGATTTCTGACGCGGAAACCCGGGAGGAAGAAAAAGCGCTTCGACGGCGGCAGAAGCTGACCGCCTTCATCCGCGAGGAGGCGGAGGCGCAGGGCTTCGATCTCTGTCGCATCACTGGACCGGACAGCATTCCGAAAGCGCCGGAGCGGCTGCGGATATTCCTCGACGACGGCCAGCACGGCACCATGGACTGGATGGCCGAGACGCGTGAACGCCGCGCCGACCCGAAGGTACTATGGAGCCAGGTACGCTCGATCGTCCTATTCGGGCTGAACTACGGGCCGGAGGAGGATCCGCGTGGCGTCCTGGAAAAGCCGGACAAGGCAGCGATCTCCGTCTATGCCCGCAACCGCGACTATCACGACGTCATCAAGGGCCGGCTGAAGGAAATCGCGACGCGTTTCGCCGCCCGCGCCGGAGAGGACGTCAAGGTTTTCGTCGACACCGCGCCGGTAATGGAAAAACCGCTGGCGGAAGCGGCCGGACTCGGCTGGCAGGGCAAGCACACCAATCTCGTCAGCCGCACCCATGGCTCCTGGCTTTTTCTCGGCAGCCTGTTCACCACGGCAGACCTCATCATGGATGACCACGAGACCGATCACTGCGGCTCCTGCCGGGCCTGTCTCGACGCATGTCCGACGGCTGCCTTCCCCGCACCCTACCGGCTCGATGCGCGGCGCTGCATTTCCTACCTGACGATCGAACACAAGGGGCCGATCGAGCCGGAATTCCGGCCGCTGATCGGCAACCGCATCTATGGCTGCGACGACTGCCTTGCCGCCTGTCCGTGGAACAAGTTCGCCGCGAGCGCTTCCGAGATGAAGTTACGCGCGAGAGAGGATCTCAAGGAGCCGTCGATCGCCTTTCTGCTGACGCTCGACGATCCGGCATTCCGCACCTTCTTCAGCGGCTCGCCGGTGAAACGCATCGGCCGCGACCGCTTCGTCCGCAACGTGCTGATCGCCGCCGGCAATTCCGGCGATGCCGGCCTTACGGGACAATGTCTCGAACTCGCCCGGGACCCCTCGCCTGTTGTTCGCGGCATGGCTATATGGGCATTGAAGCGCCTGATGCCGGACGCCGAATTCGCCCGCTTTGCGGAAATGCGGAGCAACGAAGATGATCCGGAGGTGCAAGAGGAATGGAAGCTTTCGGGAGCGGGCTGATGCGGGTGATGATCTTCGGGTGCGGTTATTCCGGTCAGGCGGTTGCGGATGCTTTCAAAGCCGAGGGCGCATGGGTGTCCGGCACGGTCAGAACCGCCGAAAAGGCACTGGAACTCGTGTCGAAGGACATCAAGGCCTTCATCTTCGACGGCAGCCCTTTCAGTCAGGAGCTTCTGGCGGAGCTGAAAGAAACCACTCATCTCGTCCAGTCCATTCCGCCGGGTCGGGAAGGCGATCCGCTATTGAAGCTCGTGACGGGCCAGCTCGCGATGCTCTGCCCCAAGCTTGAATGGATCGGCTATCTTTCTACGGTCGGCGTCTATGGCGATCGCGGCGGGGGCTGGGTGACTGAGGAAACCCCCGGCAGCCCGATCCAGGGCCGTTCGATCGAACGGGTCGATACCGAAGACGCCTGGGCGGTGGAAGCCGCCGGCGTGCCGATCGCCAGCCTGCGCCTTGCCGGCATCTACGGTCCCGGCCGCAACGCCTTCGTCAACCTCACGCGCGGCACCGCGCGCCGGATCATAAAGAAGGATCAGGTCTTCAACCGCATCCGCGTCGAGGACATCGGCGGGGCAGCGCTGTTCCTCGGCACGCGCCGTCTCGGCGGCATATATAATGTCACCGACGACGAACCCGGCCCGGCGCAGGACGTCATAACCGAAGCGGCTCGGCTGATGGGCATTGAACCTCCTCCGGAACAGGATTTCGAAACTGCCGACATGACCCCCATGGCGCGCTCGTTCTACAGCGCCAACAAGCGCGTCTCGAATGCCAAGATCCGCGCGGCAGGGTTTGAATTCCGCTTTCCAAATTACCGCATGTCGCTTGCAGAAATGTGGTCGGAGAACCGCTGGAGAGGATAATTTTCCCATTCTGAAACAGGTGAAAATTCCTACTTTCAGCCGCTTCTTGATCATTATTTCTTAACATATGCGGCATGACATCATAAAATTTGCCCAAATGAGGCAAGAAATCCTGCATCGCAACAAATTTTTTTCAGCTGTTTTCGTGATCTCTGGTCAGGCCAAAATCAGCTCGGAATTAAATTCCTCCTTCTGGCTGATTATAAATGTTTTTTTCCTGCTAAATTTAGCTGGCTTCTTAAAAAGATTGCTCGCAATCTAATCACAAATGTTACAGTCTGTAACGTTCCGTGATTAGAAATCTCACTTTTTCGCCACTTTTCGCCCCGCTTAGCCGATTTGCACGCAACGTGCAGGGACCAATCGAACGGGGACGACCGACTTGACAACAATTCGACGCTCGACTTTCGCCGCGGCCTCCATTGCTGCTTTTGCAACTCTCGGCTCGGCGCAGGCCAATGCTGCGTCCGGATGCGGCCACGCATCCTGGTATGCCATGGGCACCAAGACTGCATCCGGTGAACGGATGAACGCATCTCTGATGACGGCGGCGCATCGTTCGCTGCCGTTCGGCACCAAGGTCCTCGTGACCAACAAGCGCAACGGCAAGAGTGTCGTCGTCCGCATCAACGACCGCGGTCCCTTCATCCGCGGCCGGGTGCTCGACGTCTCCAAGGCCGCCGCCAAGGACATCGGCATGGTCAGTTCCGGCACCGCGCAGGTCTGTTATCAGGTCGTCGACGCCGGCAGCCAGAAGATTGCAGGCAAGGGCCTCAAGGACATCGACGGCTGAGGCTGTTCGCCCGGCTCATCCGGCAGGGCTCTTGCCCTTCTGCCCGATCGCGGTTACGACCCGTTTATTACGGGTGCAACCGACACGGAGAATGACATGCGACTGGGCGGACGATTGGCCGGAGCCATCGAGGTGCTGGCCGATATAGAGGCGCGCAAACGTCCTGTCGCCGATGCCCTCAAGGACTGGGGCCTTGCCCACCGCTTTGCCGGTTCCGGCGACCGGGCCGCGATCGGCAACATTGTCTACGACGCACTGCGCATGCGGCTCTCGCACGCTTGGCTGATGGACGACGACAGCCCCGTCGCCCTCGCCCACGCGGTCCTCATCCGGCAATGGGGCTTCACGCCGGAGGCTCTGCATGCCGAGTTCGCCGATGACCGCTTTGCACCGCCGGCTCTTACCGAGGCGAACTTCGCGGCTCTTGGCTCGCGCAATCTCGAAGATGCGCCCGCGCATGTGCAAGGCGACATCCCGGAGTGGATCCAGCCGTCCTTCGAAGCCAATTTCGGCGAGGACTGGCTTGTCGAGGCCAAGGCGCTGGCCGACCGTCCGACCCTTGATCTGCGCGCCAACACGCTGAAGGCGAGCCAGGAGAAGGTCGTCAAGGCGCTGGAACGCTCGGGTGCCAAGGCATCGCGCATCGCCCGCAACGGCATCCGGATTGCCGCCGGCGAGGGAGCGTCCCGCCTTCCGAACGTCACAGCCGAGCTTTCGTTCCAGAAAGGCTGGTTCGAGGTGCAGGACGAGGGGTCGCAGATCGTCGCAGATCTCGTGCAGCCCGGCGAGCACGACCAAGTGCTGGACTATTGCGCCGGCGGCGGCGGCAAGACGCTCGCCATGTCGGCGGCGATGCACAACAAGGGCCAGATCCACGCCTATGATGCCGACCGCAAGCGGCTGGCGCCGATCATCGAGCGGCTGCGCCGTGCCGGCACCCGCAACGTTCAGGTCCACGATGATGTCCGCCAGCTCGAAGCCCTGAAGGGCAAGCTCGATGCGGTTCTGGTCGACGCGCCCTGCACCGGGACCGGGACCTGGCGCCGGAGGCCGGACACCAAGTGGCGCCTGACCCCGAAAAACCTCGACGAGCGCATCGCCCAGCAGCAGGAGGCGCTTGCCGAAGCGGCCGCCTTCGTCAAACCGGGCGGCGCGCTTCTTTATGTCACCTGCTCCATCCTGCCGGAGGAGAACGACGTTCAGGTTTCTCGCTTCTGCGGCGAGAACCAGCAGTTCTCCATTGCTCCGGCGGCCGAGCATTGGACGAAAATCTTCGGCAAGGAGGCTCCGCAGCCTCGCTCGAAGGATGCGCTGGCAGTCACGCTCACTCCCGCAAGTACCGATACGGACGGATTCTTTTTCTGCCGCATGCAACGCAAAGTTTGAGGCCCGGTTGACCAGGATCAAGGCGGCCTTTTACTTTCAAACTATTCTAAACTAGATAATTTGACACCAGTTTGCAATTGCGCGATGAACCTCGCAACGGCTGGGCATATCCGGTCCGGGCCGTGAAGGAGAGGGACATGATCCGCAAAACCGTTCTCGGCGCCGCCCTGGCGCTTTTCGCCGCCTCCGCGGCCTTCACCGTAACCGGGGCTCAAGCCGCCACCACTTCCGCAGCCGTTCTGAAACATTATTCGGCGCTGGCGCATGCAAAATACGAGGACTCGCTGAAGACCGCGCAGGCACTCGACAAGGCCATCGATGCGCTGATCGCCAAGCCGGGCGAGGAAACCCTGAAGGCAGCCAAGGATGCCTGGATTGCCGCCCGCATTCCCTACCAGCAGACGGAAGTCTACCGTTTCGGCAATCCGATCGTCGACGATTGGGAAGGCAAGGTGAATGCCTGGCCGCTCGACGAAGGCCTGATCGACTATGTCGACGCCTCCTACGGCACCGAAAGCGACGAGAACGCGCTTTACACCGCAAACGTCATCGCCAACCCAAAGCTCAAGGTGAACGGCAAGACGCTCGACGCCACCAAAATCAATGCCAAGACATTGCGCGGCCTGCACGAAGCCGGCGAGATCGAGGCGAATGTCGCGACCGGCTACCACGCCATCGAATTCCTGCTCTGGGGCCAGGATCTGAACGGTACCGGCCCGGGCGCCGGCAAGCGTTCCTATACCGATTACGACAAGGCCAATTGCACCAACGGCCATTGCGACCGTCGCGCCCAATACCTCAAGGCCGCTTCCGCCCTTCTCGTTTCCGATCTGAAGGACATGGTGGCCGCCTGGGCCCCGAAAGGCAAGGCCGCGAAGAATGTCGAAGCCAATGGCAAGAAGGGTCTGACCGCGATCCTGACCGGCATGGGCTCGCTTTCCTATGGCGAACTCGCCGGTGAGCGCATGAAGCTCGGCCTGCTGCTGCACGATCCGGAGGAGGAGCACGACTGCTTCTCGGACAATACCTACGCCTCGCACCTGAACGACGCGATCGGCATCAAGTCTGCCTATACGGGCGAATACACCCGTATTGACGGCACCAAGGTGACCGGCCCGTCGCTTTCGGAACTCGTCGCCGCCAAGGATGCGGCGCTCGACACCGAGATGAAGGGCAAGCTCGACGCCACGCTTTCCGCCATGAACGCCATGAAGGACCGTGCCCAGAAGGTCGAGGCCTATGACCAGATGATCGGTGAAGGCAATACCGAGGGAAATGCGGTCGTCCAGAAGGCGATCGACGGTCTCATCGACCAGACCAAGACGATCGAGCGCGTCATTGCGTCGCTCGGTCTCGGCAAGGTCGAGCTTGAAGGTTCCGACAGCCTCGATAATCCTGATGCAGTCTTCAAATAAGCAATGAAAAGGCGGGTCGCGGCGAGCAAGCCTGCGGCCCGAACATCGATGAGAGCGTCCAATTCCCTACTCTTCCTGTTGCCGGTTCTTTCGGGCGCTCTCCTGCTGACCCCGCTGATCGCCACCGGTGGCGACGCGACTTTTCCGGTCGCGCGCACCGACCTCAATCCCAAGGATCAGAGGCGCGTCGAGGCGGTCGCCAGACCGACGACGGATTTCTCCAGGCCCGAGCAGTTCGAGCTGATGTCCGGTGGCGCGGCGACCACGAAGGCGATCGTCAACGGTGATGCCTTTTCGCATTTCTCGCCGAACATCACCTTCGAGGAAGAACAGACCTTCAAGCTCGGCAATGCGCTCTTTACCAAACTCTGGGTTTCGGCACCCTCCTCCACCCAGGCTTCGGATGGCCTTGGACCGCTGTTCAATGCCCGCGCCTGCCAGAGCTGCCATCTGAAGGACGGCCGTGGCCATCCGCCGGAAGGGGCCGCCGACGCAACCTCGATGTTCCTGCGCCTCGCTCGCCCCGCTCGCACCGATAACGAACGCGAGGCAGTCTCCGATTATCGGAAACTCAATTTTCCCGATGCGGTCTATGGGGAGCAGTTGCAGGATCTTGCGGTGCCCGGTCTCAAATCCGAAGGGCGGATGCAGATTTCCTACGAGGAAATCCCGGAGACGCTTGCCGGCGGCGAGGTGGTGAGGCTTCGAAAGCCGAGCTATTCGATCGGCGACCTCGGTTACGGCCCACTGGAAGGCGACGTGACGCTATCGCCCCGCATCGCTCCGCCGATGATCGGCATGGGCCTGATCCAGGCGATCCATGAGGCGGATATACTCGCCAAGGCCGATCCGGACGATAAGGACGGTGACGGCATTTCCGGCAAACCGGCCCTGGTGCGGGATCATCGGAGCGGGGAACTGAAGCTCGGCCGCTTCGGCTTCAAGGCGCAGAATGCTTCGATCCGCGACCAGAGTTCGTCCGCCTTTGCCGGCGACCTCGGCATTTCGACGCCCGACAACCCGTTCGATCACGGCGACTGCACCAAGGCTGAAGCCGAATGCCTCACCATGCCCACCGGCGTGCAGGAGAGGCTTGGGCCGGTGGAAGCGCCGGACCCCGTCCTGCCGCTCGTCACCTTCTATTCGGAAAACCTTGCCGTGCCGGCCCGGCGCGACATGGGCGACAAGACGGTGCTGAAGGGCAAGGAAGTCTTCTACGAAGCCGGCTGCGTCGCCTGCCACACGCCGAAATTCGTGACGAGCCGCAATGCCGGCAACAAGGCGCATGCCTTTCAGCTGATCTGGCCCTATTCGGATTTCCTGCTGCACGACATGGGCGAAGGCCTTGCCGACGGTCAGCAGGTGGGTGTCGCGGATGGCCGCGAATGGCGTACTCAGCCGCTCTGGGGCATCGGGCTGACGCAGACCGTCAACGCCCATACATTTTTCCTGCATGACGGACGGGCGCGAAACCTGACCGAAGCCATCTTGTGGCATGGCGGCGAAGCACAGAAGGCCCGCGATGCCTTCGCAGCCCTGAACAGGCAAGATCGTGAAGCCCTGATCAAATTCCTGGAGTCCCTTTGAGGAGCCCATTCTGATGCGCAAGATCTTCGTTGCCGGCCTCGTCTCGCTGCTGCCCACCGGCGCATTCGCGCAGGAGGCCGATACCGCACCATCGATCGACCTGCCGGAAGCGGAGGTCAGCAAGGTGATGACGGCGGCCGTCGACGGCTTCATCAGGCCGGGTTACGACGCCTTCCAGGCATCCGCCGAAAAAATGGCCGGTGCGATGAAGACGCTCTGCGAAGCGCCCTCCAGGGCGAGTTACGAGGCCGCCAGGACCGCCTTCCGCAATGGAATCGTCAGCTGGGCGCATATCGAAGTGATGCGTGTCGGACCTATCATCGAACAGAACCGCTTCGAGCGCATTCTCTTTTATCCGGACCGCAAGAGTACCGGCTTGAAGCAGGTGCAATCGATACTTTCCAAGGCCGACGAAACTGCGACCGATCCCGCAACTCTTGGCACGAAGAGCGTCGCCATGCAGGGTTTTGGCGCGCTGGAATACGTTCTGGCCGGCACCGGATCGGAAGAGCTTCTCAAGGAAAAGAACAGCTTCCGCTGCCGCTACGGCGCAGCCGTCGCCGGCAATATCGCCAACGTGGCGAAGGAAATCTCCGACATCTGGGATGCGCCGGACGGCATTCAGAAAGCCTGGGAGCAACCCGGCGCCGACAATCCCGATTTCCGCAACGGCGGAGAGGCGATCACCGCGCTGCTCGGCATTCTCGTGCATGGCGCCGAAGCCGTGCGCGACCAGCGGATCGAAACCTTCTACAAAGGCGCCGACAAGGCCAAGTTCCCGAAACAGGGATTGTTCTGGCGCTCCGAAAACACCTGGGTCAGCATCAAGGGCAATCTCGAAGGACTGTCGTCGTTGCTGGACAAGTCAGGCATGATCGCACTCCTGGAGGAAAAGGATCGGCCGGTCGTCGCCGCGACGCAGGCAAAGCTGAAGTCGATGATCGAGCTCACCGGCAAAATTACGCCGGATCTCGAAAAGGCGGTGGAGGATGCGGGCGAGCGGCAAAAACTCGACACGCTGCTCGCCGACGGCAAGGACGTCATCGCCAAGCTGAACGACGGTTATGGCGGTGCGATCGGCCTGAGTTCCGGCTTCTCCTTCGCAGACGGTGATTGAACCCATGGCCTGGCGCGGCGAAACCATCGACCGGCGCGGTTTCCTGAAAGCGGCAGGGATCGGCTTCACCGCCGCCCTTTCGCCAAGCTCGCTTATGGCACTCGAACGGGCCGACGCCGTCTACGCTTCGGGCTTCAGGGCGCCCGACGGTTCCTTCGGCATCGCCACCGTTTCCGAGCGCGGTGAGATCATCGATCGTGTGGCGCTGCCCGCCCGTGCTCATGGCATGGCCTATAGTCTCGCCACCGGCCGCGCCGTCGCCTTTGCCCGCCGCCCCGGTACGTTCGCGATGATCTTCGATCCGTCGAGACAGGCGGAACCGATCGTCATCACTTCGCCGGAGAGCCGGCATTTCTACGGTCACGGGCATTTCTCCCCCGATGGCCGATGGCTCTACGCCAGCGAGAACGATTTCGACGGCAATCGCGGCATGATCGGCATCTACGACGCGCGGGAAAAATTCCGCCGCATCGGCGAGTTCGACGCCCATGGCATCGGAACCCATGACATGACGGTTTCCGATGATGGCAACCTGCTCATCATCGCCAATGGCGGCATCGAAACCCATCCGGATTTCGGCCGCACCAAACTCAATCTCGACCATATGGAGCCATCGCTGGTACTGCTCGACGCCAAGACAGGCGCGCTCGTCCAGCGGCACCGCCTGCCGTCTTCACTGAAACAGCTTTCCACTCGCCATCTCGACATCGCCGATGCCGGCCGGATCTGGTTCGCCTGCCAATGGGAAGGCGCGCGCAATACACTCCCGCCGCTCGCCGGCTGGTTCCAAAAGGGCGAGGACCTGTCCTTCGTCTCGCTGCCCGAAGAAACGACCGTCCGGCTCGGCAATTACGTCGGCGCCATCGCCGTCAACCGCCGCGAAGGACTGGTCGGCCTCACCTCGCCGGTCGGCGGCGCAGCCGTGACGCTCGACGCCAGGACTGGCGCCGTCGTGAAGGAAGAGACGGTCCGTGATGCGGCCGGGGTCGGCGCCGCCGCGCATGGCATCGCCGTCTCCTCCTATGAGGGACGGTTCAATGAAACCCGCAGCAAGGTTGCCTGGGACCAGCACATTGTGCGGCTCGGAAACCTTTCCCGCTGATCCTGCTGCCCTAGTTCCGGTGGCATGAACAAAACCGTCGTTATGATCATCTTCATGGTCGCCTGCGTGGCGCTGGGTGCGCTGAGCGGCGCCGGCAATGCACCGGGCGAATGGTACCAGTCACTCAACAAGCCGTTTTTCCATCCGCCGGGCTGGATATTCGCACCGGTCTGGACCGTGCTCTATGTTCTGATCGGGGCGGCGCTTTCTGCGACATGGTTCGACGAAAACAACATGCGGCGCCTGCAGATCTTCGCGGTCCAGGCGGTGCTGAACCTTCTCTGGTCGCCGGCCTTCTTCGGCCTGCATAGCCCCGTGCTCGGCCTCGTCATCATCGTGCCGCTGCTGATCTCGATCATGCTGTTCATCGCTGTGAGCTGGCCCTTGAACCGCTGGGCCGCATGGCTCTTCGTTCCCTATGCCGCCTGGGTCGCCTTCGCGACGCTGCTCAATCTCTCGATCGTCCTCATGAATTAAGCACGCTCGCCCGAAGCGCTTGCGGAACGCAATTCGCCGTGCCAATTTCGCACCTGCGAAAGGGACGGGACATGAACGGGAGAGACGTAGGCGATTTCCGCGAACGGGTGCGGCAAAGCTTCGGCCGCCAGGGCGCGATGGCCATGATGGGTGCGGAATTGACGCGCGTCGAACAGGCCATGGTGGAAATCGAGCTTCCCTTCGATCCGAAACTCACGCAGCAGCACGGCTTTCTGCATGCCGGCGTGATTTCTGCGGCGCTCGATTCCGCCTGCACCTATGCCGCCTACACGGTCATCGAACCCGATGTCTCGATCCTGACCATCGAATTCAAGGTCAACCTGATGTCGCCTGGCCGCGGCGAACGTTTTCTGTTCCGAGGCGAAATCACCAAGCCAGGCTCCACGATCATCGTGGCCGATGGCCGCGCCTATACGATCGGCGACGGCCCCGCCAAACTCATCGCTTCCATGACCGGCACCATGATGGTGATCCGCGGCCGAGAGGATGTCACCGGATGACCGCTTTACCGCACCAGACGCTTCCGATGGGCGAGCCGGCATTTGCCGGCGGCAAATCCATCCTCTTCGTAATGGCCGTCGATGCGGAATATGGCCCGGCGCTGAAATCCCGCATCAGGCCACTGATGACCGGCGTCGGCCCGGTCGAGGCAGCCGTCGTGCTGTCCCACGCACTGACGCGGCTCGAAGCGACCGGCGACCTGCCGGATCTCGTCGTCTCGCTCGGCTCGGCGGGTTCACGCAGCCTGGAGCAGGCCGAGATCTATCAGGCGACGTCCGTGGCCTACCGCGACATGGACGCCTCGCCGCTCGGCTTCGAGAAGGGCCGCACGCCCTTCATCGACCATCCTGCCATCATGCCGCTCCCCTTGCGTATTCCCGACGTCAAGGAAGCCTCGCTTTCGACGGGAGGCAATGTCGTCTCCGGGGCGGCCTATGATCTCGTTGCCGCCGATATGGTCGACATGGAAACCTTCGCCGTGCTGCGTTGCTGCCAGCTCTTCGGCATTCCGTTGATCGGGCTTCGCGGCATTTCCGACGGCAGGCAGGAACTGAAGCACGTCAGCGACTGGACCGAATATCTGCACGTGATCGACCGGAAGCTGGCGGATGCCGTCGACAGCCTTTTCGAAGGCCTCGAGGATGGGGAAATCCTGCCATGATGTGGCGATTTTCCGCCTGAATCCCGGTTGCCAGAATGGGGAACTTTCTTTAAAGGCTCGCCATGACCCAAAACACGACCTTGGCAGCTCATCCCGACAGCATTCTCATCATCGATTTCGGCAGCCAGGTGACGCAGCTCATCGCGCGTCGCATCCGCGAAGCGGGTGTCTACTGCGAAATCCACCCCTTCCAGAACGCGGATGCCGCGTTCAGGAAGCTCCAGCCCAAAGGCGTCATCTTTTCCGGCGGACCGGCCTCGGTCACCGCCGAAGGCAGCCCTCGCGCCCCGCAGGTCGTGTTCGAGCACAATGTGCCGATCCTCGGCATCTGTTATGGCCAGCAGACGCTGGCGACGCAGCTCGGCGGCGTGGTCGAGGGAGGACACGCGGCGGAGTTCGGTCGCGCCGATGTCGAGATCAAGAAACCGAGCCCGCTGTTCGACGGTTTCTGGGAAGTCGGCGGACGTTATCCGGTCTGGATGAGCCACGGCGACCGCGTCACGCAGCTGCCGGAAGGTTTCGAAGTCATCGCGACCTCCGAGAACGCGCCCTTCGCAATCGCTGCCGACGAGGGCCGTCACTATTACTCGACCATGTTTCACCCGGAAGTGGTCCACACGCCGGATGGCGCCAAGCTTCTTTCCAATTTCGTGCACAACATCGTCGGCCTGAAGTCGGACTGGACGATGTCCGCCTATCGCGCCGAGATGATCCGCAAGATCCGCGAGCAGGTCGGAAACGAGCGGGTAATCTGCGGCCTTTCCGGCGGCGTCGATTCCTCCGTCGCGGCCGTCCTCATCCACGAGGCGATCGGCGACCAGCTCACCTGCATCTTCGTCGACCACGGCCTGATGCGGATGAACGAGGCGGAAGAAGTCGTGAAGATGTTCCGCGACAACTACAACATCCCGCTCGTGCATGTGGATGCGTCCGACCTCTTTCTGACGGAGCTTGCCGGGGTTTCCGACCCGGAAGTGAAGCGCAAGACGATCGGCCGGCTGTTCATCGAGGTCTTCGAGGCGGAAGCCAAGAAGATTGCCGAGGACGGCAAGGGGGCGCCCGCCTTCCTCGCCCAGGGCACGCTCTATCCGGATGTGATCGAAAGCGTCTCCTTCTCCGGCGGTCCTTCGGTGACGATCAAGAGCCACCACAATGTCGGCGGCTTGCCCGAGCGCATGAACATGAAGCTCGTCGAGCCGCTCCGTGAACTCTTCAAGGACGAAGTGCGCGCGCTCGGCCGCGAGCTTGGCCTGCCCGACCAGTTCATCGGCCGTCATCCCTTCCCGGGTCCGGGCCTTGCCATCCGCTGCCCCGGCGGCGTGACGCGTGAAAAGCTCGATATCCTGCGCAAGGCGGATGCGATCTATCTGGAGGAAATCCGCAAGGCCGGCCTCTACGACACGATCTGGCAGGCGTTCGCCGTGTTGCTGCCGGTGCAGACCGTCGGCGTCATGGGCGACTATCGCACCTACGACTTCGTCTGCGCGCTGCGTGCCGTCACCTCGGTCGATGGCATGACGGCGGATTTCTATCCCTACGACATGAACTTCCTCGGCCGGACGGCGACCCGCATCATCAACGAAGTCCGCGGCATCAACCGCGTCGTCTACGACGTGACGAGCAAGCCGCCGGGCACGATCGAGTGGGAATAAGGTTCTTTCCTGCCTGAGGATTCGCCGATGGGCCCGTTTCTGTAGGTATTTGGGGTGACCGCCCTTCCTCCGGATGCCGTCCATACGAAGAGCAGCGGGATCCCTGCCGCGATGCAGGTTATCTCCGCAGCACGCTCCATTTCGGCCTGTGCAGATGTTCAGGTCGCGATGTCATTGACCGGTGGCAGCGGAACCGGCAGGCTGGTTTCTCCGAGCCCGCTCCGCAGTTCGATTTCGATGTCCCGGCAGATTTGCGAGATGGGTACGTCATTGGCGCCGCCCTCATACGGGTTGGCACTGCTCTCGCCAACCAGATCGAGCGACATGTATACCCATCCCAGAAGCGCACTGAAGGGAATTGTGAGCCAGATCGCGACCGAGCCGAGCACGCCGCCCAGTTTTTCCATTTCCGCAAAGACCGGGACAATTCCAAACGGCAGCAAGGTGCAGAAAATAATCATGAACATCGAGCTGATGATCGCGTATTGCCGGGGATACGGATTGTTCTTGATACGATCGCAACGCGCCTGCTGGTCGTGGAAGTCGCGTATAAGCTTCATGAGTTCCGAATATACCTGCGGCGGGATGCTGCTGCTCTTGAGCAACCCGTTGACCTGACCCGATTGCCTGTCGAGAAGCGTTATTGCGGGCTGGGGCGATTTCAAGATACTCTCGGCTTCTTCGCCCATCAGCGCACGCAGCTCGCCCGCAAGCGAATTTATGTCCTCTTGGATGCGATACCGCCGCCGGAACTCCGCATTGGCTGCTCGCGCCAAGGATTCCCAAGGCATCGGGCGCCGCAACGCGAACCGCAATGCGGTCATCCATGCGAGGTGGCGATAAATAAGCTGCCTGGCTATCGAGGCGTCCATGAAGTCACGGCAGAGACTCGCCCACATCCGGCTGCTCGCGGTGATCTGCGAAAAGGCCTGCAAAGCCTCATTGCTGCGCGTCAATACCTGCGAATTCTTGAATCCGGCAACGAGCGACACCGTCGTGCCAAGCACGAGCACGATGGACCATGGCACCGAGAATCCGGACATGCCCGGAAGACGATAGGCCGCAACCGCCAGCCCGCTCACCCCGATCATGTAGATGACACTGCGCCGCGACCAAAGGGCGAAATCCAGCAGCCTATAAGAACGACCTACATACATCGAATGTCCGAAGCCCCTAACACAGGCAAGTCACGCTGTTGCGCATTCACGTTCACCATAGAAGGTCAAAGTCGTTTTGGCAGCCCGTTTTGACAGCCTTCCACTCCCATCCGGTTTGCTTGCAGAATTCCGGCGAGACATCGAGAATGCCGGCAAGTGGTGGTTTCGGTCCAGTCGAGTGCGACATCCTCTCGGGCGCCGCGCATGTCAATCTCGGCCTCCGTCCTGTCCGCGGTCATCACCCGTGGCGCGCCCTTCTTCCTGCTCGGCGGGCTGCCGCACCACTGGCGGCTCGGCGTTTAAAAACCCAGCGATTGCTGTGCCGGTTCGGGTGGCGTCAAACGCACCCCCTCAAGCTCCAGCATGCGTGCCTTCGAAGTCGAACCGCCCGGTGCGGAGAAACCACCGAGCTTGCCGCCGGCGGCCAGCACGCGATGGCAGGGTATGATCAGCGCCACCGGGTTTTTCGCCATCGCCTGGCCGACGTCTCGGGCGGCTTCGGGACCCTTGCCGAGCTCCTTGGCGATCGTACCGTAGGTCGTCGTGCGGCCGTAACCGACCCGCCGGGCGGCCGCATAGATGTCCCGGAAGAAATCGTCCTGGCCTTCGAGATCGAGTTTTACAGTCGAGAAATCGACCGTCTCGCCGGAAAAATATCGTTTTACGTTCGCGATGGCTTCTTGGATTTCAGCGGGTGGTGCTGCCGGCTGTGCAGCCGGTATCCGCCGCAGGAGCAGCTTTTCCGTCGAATCCTGGCTCTTGGTCGGCAGCTGGAAACGGGTGATGCCGACATCGTTCCAGGCGATGCCGCAGAAGCCGCCGGCCGTTTCGAAAATGGCATATCGATGCGCAGTCATGATCCTACCTCCGCATTTCACTTAGCTCCAAAATCGTGTTTCCGAACCGAGTCTTCAACCCGATTCTTGCCTTTGTGCGACTGCTTCTCACAGAACTGATGGTTGAGACCCCTTATCTCCGCGTAGTTTTCTCCACGGATACCCCAAGGCACGGCAGCCGGGAGGCTCGCAACTTTTCGCAGGGCGAGGCGGCGGCCGAGGCGCTCTTCGATTCGCTGAAGCGATTGCCCGAAAGATTTGCAAATTAACCATAATTTTAGTTGTTCTTTATTTGTTCTTTACACGATGCGCGAGTCCCCATAAATTGTCCTCAACGGCATGAGGCCGAACTACTATGACGGTAGCAGGATGAGCTTGCGAAAGAAGACAGGCCAGTCCTCGTTTCCCTTTGGCGAGGGCTGGCTTTCCGGACCGAGCCAGCCCGCCCGCCCCAGAAGCAAGCTGATGTTCGTGCTGAAGCCATCGGTACCTCTCAGCCTTGCAATGCATGACGCCGCCAAGCTTCACGCGGCAAACCAGAACGCCCGCGATGCCTATCCTGCCCATCTCCTCCACATGACGCTTCTGTGCATGGAAGGGTTCGACGAACCTCCGGAAGCACTTATCAGGAAGACGCGGCCGGTCGTCGACGACATTCGGGCAAGGCCCCTCCCCGTCACGCTCGACAGCAGCGGCCTGTTCGGCGGGAGACGGCATCTCGCCTTGTACTGCAGCGAGGGAAATCCTCCGGTCACCCGATTTTCCCGGATGCTGAGTCAAACCTTGACCCGTCATAATCTTCCGAACTTCCGGATGGCGGATGCAATGCCTCATGTGACGCTGATCTATGGCTGCGGACGGATCGAAGCTTTGCCGGTCGTGCGGAACTACGCGTGGATCGCCGGCGAGTTCATGCTGGTCTACAGCCACTATGGGGAAACGCGGCACGAGGAATTCGGGCGATGGAGCTTTGATCCGAACGCACCGCCCTATCCCACGCCTCCCGAGCAGCTTCGCTTGAAAATCTGAAAATTTCGACAGCGCTGTCGGACCGGCGAAGGCCGTCGCGTCCTATGTGCCGTCACCAAAACAGGAGAGAAACATGGTCATCCAGAAGCACAGGATCGTCCCGCACCTCTGGTTTGAGAACAATGCGGAAGAAGCCGTCAATTTCTATGTTTCGGTTTTCGAGGATTCCCGCATCACCGATGTTTCGCGTTTCGGAGATGCAGGGCCTGGACCAAGGGGACAGGTGATGGCCATGGGCTTCGAACTCGAAGGCCAGCGCTTCGCGGCGATCAACGGCGGTCCTTGGGCCAATTTCAACGGTGCGGTTTCCTTCCTCATCCATTGCGAGACGCAGGAAGAAATCGACCGCTACCACGGCAAACTGGCCGAGGGCGGCCAGGAGCAGCCGTGCGGCTGGCTGACGGACCGTTTCGGCCTCACCTGGCAGGTCAGCTACGCCAGGCTCGCGAAGATGCTGACCGACCGCGATACAGCACGCGCCGGCCGCGTCATGCAGGCAATGGTGCAGATGAGGAAGATCGATATCGCCAGGCTCGATGCCGCCTATCAGGAGTGAGCGACGCCGCTCCCGTTCAAACCTTGATCGCCAGCCGCAGACCGCCCCAGTGGCGGCCGTTGACAGTGATCGGTGCGGAAATATCCTTCATCAGCACGAATTGGCCGCCGCCCATGTCGCGGCGGTAGGTCTGCACCAGGAACGGTTCCTTGTTGCGCCCTGCGGCAAGGCCCACGCGGTCGTTGAAGATGCGCCGGTTGCGGCAGTTCGCGGTATTCCACAAGGCATCGCCGGACCGCTGGCGCTGCGAGAACTTGCGATTGTGGGTCGGCAGGTAGCCGTTCTCGTCCACTGCGGCGCAGAAGGCGATACGCTCGTCGCCGGCGACGGCCGGCTCCTGGATGTGCGGCAGGACCTGATCGGTAAAGTCCGTGAACCGCGTCATATATTGCACCGGGTCGGTGCCCTGGATGGCTTGGTACTGCCGGTCGAAAAGCGAACCGAGATCGATGCGGCCGGATTTCACCCCAGCCTCGAAGGCCGCCGAAACCTCCGCGGCAAGCGCCATCACGGAACGGATATAGGGACTGTCGGGAGTATCGATACCTGCGCTCGCGGTCGCCTGGATCATCCGTTCGGAGATCGTGACCACTTCGCCCACACGGGACGAGGTCTGCTGCAGCTGATCGTTGGATTTCAGGATCGCATCGGCCGCGGACGCGATCGAAGAGGCGAACTCGGCGCATTGCCGATCGACGGTTTCGGTCGTGCCGACAAGCCCGGACGCGTTGTCCAGGATACGGGTCATCACATCCTCGACGCCCTGAAACGATCCCTGGACCTTCAGTGCGGTCGTCTTGACCCCCTCGGCCGACTGGCTTGCACCTTCGCCCGCCGTCACCAGCCGGTCGATCCGGTTGTTCAGCTGATCGAGCGTCGCCTGGATCGAACTCGTGGTCTGAGAGGTCTGCAAAGACAGAGCGCGGACCTCTGCGGCGACGACGGCAAAACCCTTGCCGGCTTCGCCTGCCCTTGCCGCTTCAATGGCAGCATTGAGTGCCAGAAGGTTCGTCTGCCGGGCAATCGTGCCGATTTCATCCGCCAGCCGCCCCACATCTCCCAATGCTGCAGAAAACAGCCTGATCTCAGCGCCGATCTGCTGGGAGGCGTTGACCATATGATCGATCGCAGCAATGGATCCCGAGAGCTGCTCCGCCTGTTCGTTCAGAACCTGGCGGGCGCCGGTCGTCAACTTGTCGGATTCGCTCAGCGAGCGGGCCACCTGCCCATTCGCCTCCGCAATCGATTGTGCCGATTGCGTCAGGCGCCCCAGCAATGTCGCGTGCCGGGAGGATTGAGCTGCCGTGTCCTGGATTGCGCCGGCGATATCGACCAGATGCAGACCCAGCGCAGACGCTTCCTGTGCCAATTTGGCAACGGAACGCTTCAACACGTCCACATCGGGGGATGCATCCCACGACGATTCATCTTCCTTGATAACCTGCCCGCTCAAGACCACCATCATCTCCCAGAATATTAGGAGATAATAGGATAGGCATGGTTAACGGACAGTTTCCGCGCGCATCCCTCGGAATCTAATACCTTAGGCTGAAGCAGCTGATCCGACCGGGGCCATAAAGCCCCGATATCGTGATCAGATGAGGCGGTCGAAGGCCTTGGGGTCGATGCCGAGGGTGTTCAGATCGCGGCTGGTCGGGCGGCGATGGTTCTCAACGGCAGCCGACACGGAAATCGCGGCGCTCATGACGGCAAAGGCGCGGGTGAAGGCATTGCCACGGGTCTTGGTCTGTACGGACATTTGAATCTCTCCTTTTTTCTTTCCGCTAAAATATGAGGACTGAGCCATTTTTGTGCAATGCACAACAAAACAATGGAGCCATGCAACCGTCACATACCGTTCGTTAACTGCGATGGATTGCTTGCATGGGCGCCATGCCTCTTGGTATCGGTCACGTGAAGGAAGAGGCATCCGATGACGATCACGATCTACGGCATCAAGAACTGCGACACGATGAAGAAGGCGCGCGCCTGGCTGGATGGAAAAGGCATTGCCTATGCCTTCCACGACTACAAGGCGGAGGGTATCGACCGCGTCCATCTCGAGACGTGGACAGAACGCGCCGGCTGGGAAATCGTGCTGAACCGCGCCGGCACCACCTTCAAGGCACTCGGCGATATCGACAAGGCCGATCTCGACCGTGAGAAGGCGATCGGCCTGATGCTCGCACAACCCTCGATGATCAAGCGGCCGGTCCTGGAAGCCGCTGGCAAGCTGATCGTCGGTTTCAAGCCGGAGATTTACGAAGAGGCGTTCGCCGCGATCTGAGCCCAGGGATCTCATGAGATGTCCAAGACCACCCGTGCCACCCAGACGCTCGAAAAGGCAGGCGTCGCCTTCACAACCGTCAGCTATGACTACGATCCGAATGCCGACCGGATCGGCTTGGCTGCGGCGGAGGCGATCGGCGAAGAACCGCAGCGGGTGCTCAAGACCCTGATGGCGGAGGTGGACGGCAAGCCGGTTTGCGTCGTAGTGCCTTCGGATCGGGAGGTTTCGATGAAGAAGCTCGCGAGCGCCTTCGGCGGCAAATCGGCGAATATGATGAAACCCGCCGATGCCGAGCGGGCGACCGGTTATCATGTCGGCGGCATCAGCCCGTTCGGCCAGAGGAAGCCGGTTCCGACGGCAATCGAGATCACCGCGCTCGACGAGCCGCATATCTTCATCAACGGCGGCCAGCGCGGCCTGCAGATCCGGCTCGATCCCAAAGCGGCCCGCGATGCGCTGAAGGCTGTCGCCGCCGCGCTGGTCGCGTGAGGCCGTCATGTCCGAAATGACGAAGACACTTCGCATTCTCGAACCTTATCCGGGTATCTACGCCTATTACGACGGGCGGGTTTCCCGCAAGCGACTGCATGCGGAAGGCCCCAACTGGCTCGACGACGGCGCCTATTCGCTCGGCGTCGCGTCCTATGCGATCGTCGACGGGCAGGAGGCGCTGGTCTACGACACGCATATCTCGCCCGATCACGGGCAGGCGATCCGTGGCCATCTGAACGGCATAGGCGTCACGGGCATCCGCGTCGTGCTGAGCCATTGGCACAAGGACCATATCGCCGGCAATGCGGCGTTTGCCGATTGCGAGATCATCGCCCTGAAGCTCACCGCAGAAAGACTGGCCGAGAACCGGCGGAAGATCGAAACGGCAGATCCGCCGATCGAGCCCGTGGTGATGCCCACGACGACGTTCGGGGAAAAGCTCGAACTTGTCGTGGGAAGGCGGAAGATCGAGCTGCATCATTTCGCGATTCACAGCGCCGACGGCAATGTCGTCTGGCTGCCGGAGGAAAAACTGCTGCTGGCCGGCGATACGCTGGAGGACACGGTCACCTATGTTTCGGAAGCCGCCGAGATCGGCACGCATATTTCGGAACTCGCCCGCATGCGCACCTGGCCGGTCGCCGGGATCCTGCCCGCGCACGGCGATCCGGACCGCATCGGTTCCGGGGGTTACGGGCCGCAACTGATCGATGCCAACCGCGCCTATCTCCGGCGCCTGGCAGGCTCGATTGCCGCCGGCGAAAAGGCCGATCCGCTGTTGAAATCCTTCGTGGCCGAAGAGCTTGCAAGCGGCGCGATCCTCTATTTCGCGCCCTACGAAACGGTCCACGCCAGCAATATCGCGGCGGCCAGGGCGGCGCTCGACCACTGAGCGGCCTTCAATTTCGCCTCAAACGTCTTTAAGTCTTGCGGATCGAACAGGAACAGAGGGCCATCCATGACAATCGTGCCGAACTTTCAAACCGTCGTCGATCCTCAAAAGCTCGAAAAGCTTGCGGAAGTGGCCATCAAGGTAGGCCTCCGGCTGGAGAAAGGCCAGGATCTGGTGATCACCGCGCCGCTCGCCGCGCTGCCGCTGGTGCGCCTCATCACCAAGCACGCCTACAAGGCCGGTGCCGGCATCGTCTCCACTTTCTACAACGACGAAGAGACCACGCTGGCGCGTTATGAACATGCGCACGATGCGAGCTTCGACAAGGCGTCCGGCTGGCTCTACGAGGGCATGGCGAAAGCCTATGAGAACGGTGCAGCAAGGCTTGCAATCTCGGGCGACAATCCGATGATGCTCTCCGGCCAGGATCCCGCCAAGGTGGCGCGCGCCAACAAGGCCAATTCCATGGCCTACAAGCCGGCGCTCGAAAAGATCGCCAACTTCGACATCAACTGGAACATCGTCTCCTATCCCAACCCCTCCTGGGCGAGGCAGGTCTTCCCGGACGTTCCTGAAGACGTCGCCGTCGGCAAGCTCGCGGATGCGATCTTCGCCGCCTCACGCGTCGATCTCGCCGACCCGGTTTCCGCCTGGGCGGAACACAATGCCAATCTCAGGAAGCGCTCCGGCTGGCTGAACGGCGAGCGTTTCTCCGCCCTTCACTTCAGCGGCCCGGGCACGGATCTGACGGTCGGGCTGGCGGACGGCCATGAATGGCATGGCGGCGCCTCCACCGCCAAGAACGGCATCACCTGCAATCCCAATATCCCGACCGAAGAAGTCTTCACCACGCCGCACGCGCTGAAGGTCGAAGGCCATGTGTCGAGCACCAAGCCGCTGTCGCACCAGGGCACGCTGATCGACGACATCCAGGTCAGGTTCGAAGGCGGCCGCATCGTGGAATCCAGGGCCACCAAAGGCCAGGAAGTCCTGAACAAGGTACTCGATACGGACGAAGGCGCCCGCCGGCTCGGCGAAGTGGCGCTGGTGCCGCATTCCTCGCCGATCTCGCAGAGCGGCATCCTGTTCTACAACACCCTCTTCGACGAAAACGCTTCCTGCCACATCGCGCTCGGCCAGTGCTATTCGAAATGCTTCCTGGACGGCGCCTCGCTCAGCCAGGACCAGATCAAGGCGCAGGGCGGCAATTCGAGCCTTATCCACATCGACTGGATGATCGGTTCCGACAAGGTGGACATCGACGGCATCCGCGCCGACGGCTCCAAGGTGCCGGTGATGCGCAAGGGCGAATGGGCCTGATCTCGCTCCAGAGTTGACTTTCTCTCTTCGCCGGCAGGAAACTGAACCTGCCGGCACGTCTGGCGTGTCGGCAATTGATCAGCACGAATGACAAAGAGGGAAACCGGCATGCCATATCCGCTTATCCGTCTGGCGGCGCCGATCGGCGCGGCCCTTCTCGCCATTGCCCCGATCACTACCGCGTCCGCTCAGGAACCAGGCCTCTGGAAGGTCTACAACGAGGCGCTGAAGGGCGCAAAATACGTCGACCTGACCCACACGATCACGCCGAATATCCCGGTCTGGGCGGGCTTCGGAAAGTCTGCCTTCGGCCAGGCAGCGGCCGGTGTCGATCTCGAAGGTTATGCCAAGAAGGGCGAGACCTTCACCTTCGAAAAGCACGGTTTCGCCGCCTCCACCTACAATCTCGCCACCGACCAGCTCGGCACCCAACTCGACCCGCCGGCCCATTGGGCGCCGGAATATGCGGCGATCGACGAGTTGCCGGCCACCTATGCGGTGCGGCCGCTCGTCGTCATCAATATCGAGCCGAAGGTGGCGACCGATCCCGGCTATCACCTGCAGGTCGCGGACATCACAGATTTCGAGGCAAAGCACGGGAAGATACCGGAAGGCTCCGTCGTCTTCGTGCGCTCCGGATGGTACAAAAAATGGCCGGATCCCTCGCTCTCCACCACAAGACCGTTTCCCGGTGTCTCACTCGACGCGCTGAAATTCCTGCATCTGGAGCGGAAAATCCTGTTTCATGGTCATGAGCCGCTCGATACCGATACGACGCCCAATCTCGAGGGCGAATACTGGCTGATGCATAACGGCTTCGCCCAGGCGGAAGGCGTTGCGAATCTCGACAAGGTGCCGGAGACGGGCGCGCTGGTGGCGATCGGATATCCGAAGTTCGGCGGCGGGGTCGGCGGTTATGCCCGTTATGTCGCGATATGCCCGCCGGACTGGCAGCATGGCGTGACGATCGGCTCCGTGCCGGAAGCGCCGTTGCAGAAATTCGACAAGGTGCTGAAGTTCGACGAAAAGGCCGGCATGCGCGTCCGCTAAGCCTTTCCGAGACGCTGGAGCGCGGATTTGACGCGCTCCAGATGAGCCTTGCGCTTTTCGTCCGTGGCGCGGTCCATGTCGTGCAGCGCCAGCATGCGGAAATCGACGCGTCTGTTGCAGAAGATGGCGATGCCACGCCTCAGCTGTCGGCGCACGGGGTCGCCCATGTAGAATTTCACCACCCACCACGGCGAACCGGTGGTGGTGAAGGCCCAGAAGTGGCGGATGTTGGTCAGCAGCGGAATGATCCTGCCGCCCGCCTTGTCGTGGCGGAAGGCGACACCCGGTGCAAAGACGCGATCGAAAAAGCCTTTCAGAACCGCCGGCAGGTTGAACCACCATTGGGGAAAGACGAGTATCAGCGCTTCGGCCGCCTGCAGCCGCGCCACAAGGCCCGCGACATCCGAGGTGTCGTAAGGCACGTCGAAATAACCGCGCCGTTCACTCTCCGTCAGCCGGGGATCGAAATTCTCCCCATAGAGGTCGAGCAGATCGACCGAATGGCCGTTCGCTTCCAGTGTCTCGCGCACGGTCCGCGCAACGGAAGCCGCAAAGCTTTCCGGCAGCGGATGGGCCAGAACCAAGAGGACGCGCATCAGAACAGGCTGCCCTGTTTCGGCGGGTCGCCTGCCGCCGGCTCCGGCTTTGCGGCCTTCTTCTTCGGTTGCGGCGGCATGGAAGGCCGCTCGACCGGCTCGCCACCCTCGCCCGTCACGGCCGCGATGCGGCCATCGGCGAATTCCACGGAGATCGCCAGGCCTTCGCCGATGCCGGCGGCTCGGGTCAACGGCCGGTCGTCCTCGCCACGCACGACCGCAAAACCGCGCTTCAGGACGTTCTTGTAGGAGAGCGACTGCAGCACCCGATCCTGCGCGGCGACGGCCGAACGGCTACGCGCCAGCATATGCGTCAAAGCCGTATCCGACTGTCGGGAAAGCGCCGTCATGTGCTGCCGCTCGCGCTGCAACTGGCCCAGCAGCCTGGCCGGCAGGGATGCAAGCGAGGCGCCGGCCCTGGTGACGCGATTGTGTTCCTTCAGCAATTGCCGTTCCAGGCAGCGTTCGCTGCGGGTGATGCGATCTGCCAGCAATTGCCGCTGCTGCGACAGCCGATTGGCGAGCAGTTCGAGCCGCAGACCGGACGACGCCCGCTCGAAAGCACGGCGTTTCACCACCGTGGTGCGCTCAAGCCCGCGGCCGAGACCGGCGGCCGCCTCGTCGAACCGCCGGCGCGGCAGGGCCAATAACTGGTCGATGGATGGCAGGGCGCGCACCAGCGACCGGACGGATTGACGGCGCAGGTCCATCTGACGGCTGGCGGCACCGCGCAGCCGTGCCGCGAGGTTCGCCAGCTGCGCTTCGAGATCGGCTTTTACGGGCACTGCCATTTCGGCGGCACCCGTCGGCGTCGGGGCGCGCACGTCGGCGGCATGGTCGATCAGCGTCCAGTCGGTCTCGTGGCCGACGGCGGAGATCAGCGGTATCCGGCTTTCGGCCGCCGCGCGCACCACGGCTTCGTCGTTGAAACTCCAGAGGTCTTCCAGGCTGCCGCCGCCGCGGGCGACGATCAGCACGTCCGGCCGCCCGATCGGGCCGCCCGGCTCGACGGCGTTGAACCCGCGGATCGCCGCCGCCACCTCGTCGCCCGAACCTTCGCCCTGCACCTTGACGGGCCAGACGATGACATGCACCGGAAAGCGATCGGATATGCGATGGAGAATATCGCGGATGACGGCGCCGGTCGGCGAGGTCACGACGCCGATCACCTGAGGAAGATAAGGGAGCGGGCGCTTGCGGCTCTGGTCGAACAGGCCTTCGGCTCCGAGCCGGCGCCGGCGCTCTTCGAGCAGCGCCATCAGCGCGCCGGCACCCGCCGGCTCCATGCTCTCGATGACGATCTGGTATTTCGACGAACCGGGGAAGGTCGTCACCTTGCCGGTGGCGATCACTTCCATGCCCTCTTCCGGCCGAAACTTTATTCGCGGAAAGGTGCCCTTCCAAATTACCGCGTCGATGCGGGCGCGATCGTCCTTCAGCGAAAAATAGGCGTGGCCGGAGGAATGCTGACCGCGATAGCCGGAAATTTCTCCACGCACCCGCACGTGGTCGAACGCAGTTTCCACAGTGCGTTTGATTGAGCCGGACAGTTCCGATACCGAAAACTCGGTCAGGTTCGAGGGCGAATCGCTGGCGGTCAAGCTGGTCATATTCTCTATCTAAAGGATGTGCCCTGCAAATTCATCAGCCGGATACGGCAGAGCGGGGATGACCGGAGGCTGAAAAAATCGGCCTGCCAAAGCATTAGCAGATCTAAACGATTGGTTTGAAATAGCTTTTTCCCAAGAGCAATAATCTCGAAGGCCATTTTTGCGACTGACTTTTCCCCAGGCAGGAGAACCGGGCGACAATGGCTGCGAACCCACTCAAGGAGATTTCACCATGTCCGACCGCTTCGCCAATACCCAACCCTCCCTCTCCGGCCCCGCCTCCTCCGGCTTTGCCATTGCCCCCAGTGACAGCATCGACCTGCCGGAAGCCACGCGGGCGCTGTTTGTCGGCATCGGCGGCAATCTGGGCGTCCGGATGCTCTCCGGTGAGACGCTGACATTGTCGAACGTTTCCTCCGGCAGCCTGCTTCCGCTGCGGACGACGCGGGTCTTTGCGACCGGCACGACCGCAGCATCGATCGCCGGCCTGGTGTGACCGAAGTGGACACGACGCCGATCTCCGCCCGGCAAAATCCCAAAAAGGGACACTTTTAGCGGATTTTATCGATGGATCGGTGATTTCTGAGCAGCGCCACGAAAGCTTTTATTAGCAGGTGGCGCATATGCTTTCTCCATTGAGGGCAGAAAGGAGATGTCGAGTGCTGTTCTTGACCGCTGCATCGATTGGCGTTTGCGCCGGCATGATGCGGTCTGCCTTTTCGGTGGCGTTCATCGCATTTCTGATCGTGGCGACGTTCGCGCTTGCGAGCGTGGTTTCCACCGGCCCGACATCCTACCTCGATCTTCTCGTCGCCATCCTCGGTTACAATGCCGGCCTGATCAATTTCATCGCCGGCCTGCTGGTCGTCCGCCGTTTCCGGACAGCTTGAAGCCGTGATCCCGTCAATCCGGCTTCACCCGATAAAGCCAGAACCCCTCGCCACCGCCGATAGCCTCCAGATAGGCCGGTACGGCGCCGCGGGCGAGGTCGGCGTAAAAACCGTCCGGCTTCAGCCGTATTAAGGCTTCCGTCTGCGGGTCGGTCGGGCAGAAGGCGACTGCCGTCACACCGGCGCCTTTGAGGAAAGCCCAGGCGTCTGCCGCCACCGACAGGCCGATATGCAGCTCCGTCAGCATTCCCTTCTGGTCCCTGTGGTAGGGGGCGGAGAGGACACGGTGACCCGTGGCGGCAAGAATTTCCGCCCCGCTGTTGGATGGAGCGGCGACGGTGCCGGGGGGCAATGCGTTGAGCGCCGCCATATCCGCCGGGTTGCCGCATTCGCCCCCTTCCGCCGCGGGAGCACCCGCAAAGGTCATCACGCTTGCATCCATGGCCTGCTGCCAGCCATGCACCGCGGCAACGCCTCCAAGCGCCCAGAGAACCGGCACGGAAGCCAGCATCGTACCGAGATATCCGATCGCGAGGGCGGCGTTTTCGGAGTCGGTTGCGGAGTGCCTGCGAAGATCGGCAATCAGCAGCGACAGCGGCAGAATGCTCAGCAGATTTGCAAAGAAAGCGCCGCGCACCTGCAGCAACGCGACGAGCCAGGACGTGCCGACAAGCGCGAGGAGGACAAGGTGAAACTCGACCTCTTCTCCTCGGAGGCTCCGGAACAGGCACACCGCCATCGCAAACAATCCGGCGGCATAGAAGCCGCCGACCATTTCCGGCTCGGCCGCCGCCACGGCGGTGAACGAGCGCGCTTCGGTTACACCCCTCAGCCAGAGTTCGGTCAGCATCGGATCCAGCGAGGCCAGCGGATCGCCGAGGCATTGCGGCGCGATCAGGCGGGCTGCAAGCAGGAGAAGCGTACCGGTCAGTCCGATCATGCCGAAACGCAATGGGCGGGAAGCAGGCCTCAGGCTGGCGAGCAGGAAAAGCGCCGAGCCCCCCAATGCCGAGAGAGCATAGAAACCCAACGAAAGATTGTCGCAGGTGACCACCCCATAATCCCGCGGCGGCACCGTCGCGAAAAAGGCAGCGGAGACGGAGAGGGTGAGAGACAGCCCGAAGGCACGGGCCGAACCGGCGAACGCCGCGCCGTGCCACACCCATTGCAGGGCAACGCAGCCGCATGCGACAGCGACGAGCGGCGTCGTCTCGGCTCCGACCGCCAATGCGAGAGAAGCGGCAAGGCCGGCTGCGATATAGCTGCGGACGCGTTTTTGCGGATCGGTGAGCAGGGCGGCAAGCCACGTGGCCAGCACGAGCTGGACATTGTGATGATCGAGCGAACCCGGCGCAAAACGGACGCAGGTGAAAAGGAAAAGAGCCCCGAGACCCAGCGCGACATGCATGGCTGCGACACCGCCTATCCGTGAGGCCGCGATCGCCAGCGGCAGGAGCAGCAGCGGCATCAGCAGGACCGGCCAGAGGGTCGCCGCCAGAAGTTCCGCATCTCCTTGCCTCAGAAAAAGCGAAAGGAACCGGATCAGTGCCGCGATCGGCAGGTCGATCAGGCGGGACCAGTGCATCGGCGTGCCCTCGGCCAATCCCAGGCGATATTGCATGAGATCGAACCAGCCCTGCCCGCCGAGGAGATCCCGCACTTCGACGAGCCGCATCACGTCGTCGTTTTCACCTGTCAGATAGACCGGCGAGGCAGGGCGGGAAACGACGAGAAGGGTGGCCGCGACAACGAGCCAATAGGGCAGCATCGCCGGGGCGGGGCGTGAAAGGAGCGGCGCGAGGCCTCCGCCCGTTTCCTGCCCGGAAGGTCTGTATGCCATGATTTCCGTCGCTTTCCGCATTCCCCGGGCACGACGGAAACCTAGCCTTAACCTTACCAAGAAATAGTAAAACCGACGGCGCAGGCGGCTCTGCGTTCGATTTTCCGCGTGCCGAGTGAAAATCATGGCAAATCCGCTCAATGGCCCGCTGGCCGGCCACATCGACATCGCGATCCTGCTGCCGTGCTACAACGAGGCGCCGACGATCGGCGCGGTCGTGCGCGGATTCAGCCAGGCGCTTCCCACCGCACGCATCTATGTCTATGACAACAATTCCCTGGATGGCACGGCCTTGCAGGCGATGCTGGCCGGAGCGGAGGTGATCCGCGAGCGCCGGCAGGGAAAGGGCCATGTGGTGCGCCGCATGTTCGCCGATATCGAGGCGGACGTCTACGTCATGGCGGACGGCGACGGAACCTATGCGCCTGGGGATGCGGAAGACCTGATCCGCACGCTGCTCATCGAGCGGGTGGACATGGTGGTCGGCACTCGCCGCGGCGTACTCGCCGATGCAGGCCGCCTGGGGCACGCCGCCGGCAACCGGCTGTTCAACCAGCTCTACCGGGCCATGTTCGCTCCGGATTTCACCGATATCTTCTCTGGCTACCGCGCCTTTTCGCGCCGGTTCGTAAAAAGCTTTCCGGCAATTTCCCGCGGGTTCGAAATCGAGGCGGAAATGTCGGTGCATGCCTCGCGGCTCAAGCTTCCCGTCTGCGAGGTAGAGTTGAGCTATGGCCGGCGGCCGGAAGGCTCGCATTCCAAGCTCCGGACATTCGGCGACGGCATCCGGATCCTCCGGATGTTCGCCATGCTGATGATGGAAACGCGCCCATTTGCCTTTTTCGGCGCGATCGCCGGCATCTTCATGGCCGCCAGCCTGGTCTTCATGGCGCCGGTGCTGGCTGCCTATCTCCAGACGGGCCTCGTGGAGCGCCTGCCGACCTGGGTCCTTTCGCTGGTTCTGATGCTGGTCTCGCTGCTGATCTTCACAGCCGGCCTGATCCTCGATTCCGTCTCGCATGTACGGGCCGAGCAGCTTCGCATCCACTACATGAACCTCAGCCGGGCGGCCATGGGCGAGCGATCTCCAACGGTTCTGCCCCGCGTGGAGGCTCTTGCGGCTAGGCCCCGCAAAGCTGACAAGAGTGCCGCATGAAACAGTTGTTCTGGTTCCTGCTCGCCGGCGGCGGCGGTTTTCTCATCGATGCGGGGCTGACGCATGTGTTGATCGGAGCCGCAGGGCTCAATCCGTTTCCCGCCCGTGTTCCGGCAATCGCCGCGGCCATGGCCTTCACCTGGTTCGTCAACCGCAGCCGCACCTTCGGCAAGTCGCCTCATTCGCTTGCCGTTGAAGGCTTTCGCTACTGGGTGGTCGGGATCACCTCGGCGGTCATCAACTATGCCGTCTATGCGATGCTGATCTACCGCACGCCCTTCCTTCAGCCGATCATTGCCGTCATCGCCGCATCCATAGCGGCGATGGCCTACAGTTTCTTCGGTTATTCACGCTTCGTGTTCCGGCATCGGAACGGCTGAGCGACGGTTCAGACCTTTTCCCAGCCGTCGTGCTTGCCTGCGCGATAGATCGCGTCGATGAATTTCTGGTTCTTCAGGGAGTTTTCCAGTGTAACCACTTCCGTGCCTTCGCCGCTGACGGCGCGGGCGAAGGCTTCCGCCTGGCGCTTGTACTGGCGGCTGTCGGGGAAACGGAAGATCTGCGAGACCGCGTGGTTCTGGTTGGTCAGCTCGATTTCCTCGGCGCCCCAGCGCACTGCATTGAAGGGCGATTTCACCTCGATGTAACCTTCAGTCCCGTGGAAAACCATGATCTGGCGGGCCGCCATCTGGGTCGCGATGTAGAAGCTGAGTTCGAACGAACCGAAATCCGCCTTCACGCTGGAATAGATGTCGGTGCCGAATTCAGGATCACGCTCCACCCTTGCCTGCACCTTGAGCGGTTCCTTTTCCGTCACGAAGCGGGTGGTGATCGTCGGGTAGACGCCGATGTCCGGCAGCGCGCCGCCGCCGAGTTCCGGAATGTTGCGCATGTTGGACGGGTCGCGGTTGAAATAGGTGAAGGCGCCCTGCACATGCTTCAGCTCGCCGATCGCCTTGTCCCGCAGAAGTTCGCGCACCTTCTGCCAGACCGGCGTGTAGGTGACCATGAAGGCTTCCGAAATGAGGCGGCCGGCACGGTCGCGGGCGGCGATCAGCGTTTCGATCTCTTCCGCCTTCAATGCGATCGGCTTTTCGCAGAGCACATGCTTACCGGCCTCGACCGCCTTGATCGACCATTCTACATGCTGACTGGTCGGCAGCGGAATATAGACGGCATCGATGAGATCGGATGCCAGCATCTCCTCGTAGGACCCGAAGGCGTGCGGCGCTCCGAACCGGTCCGCCAGCTTGCGCGCCCTGGCGAGATCGCGGCTTGCGAAGGCCGTGACGACGCAGTTTTCCGCGTCCTGGATTGCCGGCACCACCTGTTCATGGCCGATCCTGGCCGTCGACAGAACTCCGAAACGCAGCATCATGCCCTCCCTCAAATCGTTGCCGGCGCACCTTATGGGCCGCACCGAGGCGGCGCAACGCCATGCCGGACAGGGTGCTTGAAAAAGTGATCGTCCGCTCAAAATAGGGACTGGCCGGCCGCCCGACATCGGCTAATCTCAAATTCCTTTCTACGTCCTATCCGCTCACTTAAAAATTTGGAGGAATATCATGGAGCTGCGCGCACTCGGCCGGACCGGCCTTTCCATTTCGCCCGTCGTTCTCGGTGGCAACGTCTTCGGCTGGACCGCCGACGAAAAGACCTCCTTCGACATCCTCGACCGTTTTTTCGCCGCCGGTTTCAATACGATCGATACCGCCGACGCCTATAGTCGCTGGGTGCCGGGTCATGTGGGCGGCGAATCGGAAACGATCATCGGCAACTGGCTGAAGCGCGGCGCTACGCCTCGCGACAAGGCGATCATCGTCACCAAGGTCGGTTCGGATATGGGCCAGGGCAGGAAAGACCTGTCGGCCAAGTGGATCCTTGAAGAAGCAGACAATTCGCTGCGACGCCTGCAGACCGACTATATCGACCTCTATCTCGCCCATTGGCCGGACGAAACCACCTCCCACGAAGAGACATTGGGCGCCTTCGCGAAGCTGAAGGAAGCCGGCAAGGTGCGCTCGATCGGCTGCTCCAACTACGATGCCAAGATGCTGCAGGACTCCTTCGATGCCGCGGAAAGAGCCGGACTGCCGCGTTACGACGTGCTGCAGCCCGAATACAATCTCTACACCCGAGATGCATTCGAAGGTCCGCTCGCCAAACTCTGCGTCACGCAAGAGATCGGGGTCATCAACTATTATGGCCTCGCGGCCGGTTTTTTGACAGGCAAGTATCGCGATAAGGCCGATGCGGAGGGTAAGGCGCGGGGTTACCGCACTTCAACCTATCTCAACGACAAAGGTTACCGCATCCTCGCCGCGCTCGACGAAGTCGCAGTGGAGACCAATGCGGAACCCGCCTCCATCGCGCTCGCATGGCTGCGCCAGCGGCCGGGCGTCACCGCCCCGATCGCCAGCGCCACCAGCGTCGAACAGCTCGAAGCCATCGTTGCCGCCGGCAACCTGACGCTTTCCGACGATCAGATGAAGCTGCTCAACGAGGCCGGCGCCTGATTTTTCAATCCAGCCCAGGCGGGCGCTGCGGTGCCTGTCCCTTCATTCCGACAAGGAGGCTCCGATGAAGATGCGAAAACTTGGAAAAGAATTGACGGTTTCCGCCGTCGGTCTCGGCTGCATGGGCATGAGCCACGGTTACGGCGGCCAGGACGAGCAGGAATCGATCAGGACCCTGCACCGCGCCGTCGAACTCGGTATCAACTTCTTCGATACGGCCGAGGTCTACGGCCCGTTCAAGAACGAGGAACTGGTCGGCAAGGGCCTGAAGCCCTTCCGCGACAAGGTCGTCATCGCCACCAAGTTCGGCTTCAAGATCGATCCGAGCGCATCGGATAGCCGCGCCATGGCCGGCCTCGACAGCCGCCCCGAACACGTACGGAACGTCGCCGAAGCCTCGCTGAAGCGTCTCGGTGTCGAGACGATCGATCTTCTCTACCAGCACCGCGTCGATCCGAACGTGCCGATCGAGGATACGGTCGGCGCCATGGCCGATCTCGTAAAGGAGGGCAAGGTGCGGGCGCTCGGCCTTTCCGAAGCCGGCGCCGCGGTCATCCGCCGCGCCCATGCGGTCCACCCGATCACCGCCCTGCAGAGCGAATATTCGCTCTGGACCCGCGAGCCGGAAGGCGAAATCCTCGACACCTGCCGCGAGCTTGATATCGGCTTCGTGCCCTTCAGCCCGCTTGGCCGGGGCTTCCTCACCGGCAAGATCCAGAAGCCGGAGGATTTCGGCCCGGACGATTTCCGCAACACGCTGCCGCGCTTCAGCGCCGAGAACATGGCGGCCAATGCGTCCCTCGTGAAGCTCCTGGAGGAGATGGCCGCCGAAAAGGGCGTGACCGCCGCGCAACTGGCGCTCGCCTGGGTGCTGCACCAGGGTGATTTCATCGTGCCGATCCCCGGCGCGCGAAAAATCCCGCATCTGGAGCAGAACGCCGCCGCAACCGAAATCTCTCTTGCGGCAGATGAACTGAAGCGGCTCGGAGATCTTCTGGCGCCGGAAAAGTTCTCCGGAACCCGCTATGCCGCCCAGGCCATGGCCTGGACGAACCGGTAGCTTGAAAACGAGCGCTCTCCCTGGAGGGCGCTCGACGATGTGATCCAGAGCATTCTTTACTCTCAATTGCACGGTGATATACTTCAACCCATGGTCAAGTGAGGGTGACGGCCATGGAACAATTTTTCTCGTATCTTCCCAGCTTGTTGAAAAGACTGCCGAACTGGCTCATCAACGTCGTAGTTCTCGTATTTCTCCTGTTGTTTTCCATCCTCGCCATGACTCCGAGGATGGTTACCGGCACGATAAACTGCACGACGCATCAGCAAGACCGATGTCAGAAGATTTCACTGAACGTGAATTTCGACGGACGCGACATCCGCACCATCGTGTTCGACGGAACCGGTACATTCTATATCCCGATCTATTCCGCCTTTGCCTCGCAGAAGGCGACGGTCTATTTTTCCGACGGCACGGTCGACCGCCAGATCAACCACCGGCTGATGTTCGACATGGAATCGATCTGGCAGGGCAAGCAGTTCGAAGTGACGCTGGTGGAAACCGGCCCAGGCAAGTTCGATCCCCCGAAGATCGTCACGGAGGGCGGAAACTGGCTCGGTCTCATCGGTTCGGCGGTTGCATCAATTCCCCGTCTTTTCGACCATTCGGCCTATGCCGCCGAAATCCTCACCTACGACCAGTATCTCCTCAAGAAGTCTCCGGCCTCCACTCCTTCCGCGACCCAGGCGCTGGGAGCGGAAGAGAGCCGGAAGATCGATCGCGCCGTCCAGGATGCCTACGGCAAGGCTGTGACGGCGCCCTCCCAGACAACGAACTCGGTCGATACGGAATCGTTGAGAAAGTTGTCGATCGGACAGATTTCGAAATTCAACTCCGTGGTCCAGCAGGAGACCGGCGTCAGCATTCCGGCCGAGCACTGGCAATATCTTTCGACCGGCAAGGATGCATCCGACTACCTGAAATCCTTCAAGGTGCTCCAGGCGGAACATCCCGAGATATTCACTAAGGACGCCAAGACCTGGTCCGAGATCGAGCAACGGTTCATCGACGCGACCGGCACGCCGCTCGTCGTCGTGCCGGGCGGCCTGACGCCCGGCTGATGCCCAAACGTCACCGCTGCAGCTGCGGAAAGCCCTCGTAAAATTCGGAATGGTCGCCCTCGTTGTTGGCCATTCCGATCTTGGTCAACACGCCGCGCGGTCCTGTAAAGCTGCGGATGCGGCGGGCAGGTTTTTCGTGCCACTGGATATTCATTGCCCAGAGTTTCGGAAAGACCATGATCGACGAGTAAGGCAGGTGGTCATGGATCCACCAGGCCATCTTCTGCCAATCGCCGTCCTCGTGATAGTTGTCGATCAGCCAGGGGAAGACGACGCACGCCGTGGCGCCCATGAAGCCCCGGGCGTCGCGCCGGTCCCAGATGTGATCGGCGGCGGTATTGGCATTCGAGGAGCAGTTGAGGTTGTTCTTGTTGCCGAATTCGTTGACCTTCGGCGAGCGGTAACCCGAGCGCAGGTGCAGGCGGCCAAACGTCGCCTGAAGCGGCTCCAGCAATTCCTCGCATAGATGCCGGCCGGCTTCGATCGCGAGATCCGGGTCTTCGGGGATGTTCGGAATGCCATAGAAATCGGCGATCTCGGAGAAGAGGAAATCACGGAAAAAGAAGTTCTTCGACAGCCGCACCCGGCCGAGATCCTCCAGCCCCTTCATCGATCCCGGTACGCGCATTGCTTAATCCTCCGGCCGTCCTGCTCGGCCTTGTGCCCAGCATCTATCCACGTTGATATTGCTGAGGCGGCTTAGATCCTCGGCACAAGGCCGAGGATGACGACCTACTGGCGGCCGGACACAAAAAAGCCTGCCCTTTGAGAGGGACAGGCTAACTTTGAGAGGTGATTCACGCCACCCGAATTAAGCGCGGAGCATGCCGCCCGTGGTCTTTTCGACATTGGCGACGATCTTGGCTGTCAGCGCCTCGAAATCCTCGTCGGTCAGGGTGCGCTCGACCGGCTGGATCAGCACTTCGATCGCCACCGACTTCCTGCCTTCACCGAGCGAGGTGCCTTCGAACACGTCGAAGACGTTGACGCCGGTGATCAGTTTGCGGTCGGCGGTGACCGCCGCCTTGACGATCGCGCCGGCTTCGACGTCGCTTGCCACCACAAAGGCATAGTCGCGCTTTACCGCCTGGAAGGGCGAAAGATCGAGAGCCGGCTTGGTGCGGCTCGCCTTCTTCTTCGGGTCCGGCATGGCATCGAGGAAGACCTCGAAGCCGCACAGAGCGCCGGAGACATCGAGGGCACCCAGCGTCTTCGGATGGAACTCGCCGAAATAACCGAGCACGACTTTCGGACCCATCTTGATCGTGCCGGAACGGCCCGGATGATACCAGGCGGGAGCGCCCTTTTCGATCTGGATGTTCGACATTGGCAGACCGCAGGCTTCGACGACGGCGAGCGCATCGGCCTTGGCGTCGAAGACATCCACCGGCTTGCCGCCGCCCTTGGCGGCATTCGACCAGAGGCGGCCGGAGCCGTTCAGCGAGGCCGTGCCGCGGCGGACGCCGCCGGCAACGCGGCGCTGGCCTTCCGGCGTGGCGTTCTCATAGGTGCCGGAGACTTCGAAGATCGCGACATCGCCGAAACCCTTGTCGGCATTGCGCTGGGCGGCCGTCAGCAGGCCCGGCAGAAGCGACGGGCGCATGTCGGACATGTCAGCGGCGATCGGGTTCGCCAGCTTGAGCGAATTACTGCCGCCGCCGAAAAGCTTGGCCTGATCTTCCGGAATGAAGGACCAGGTGACGGCTTCCAGCATGCCGCGCGAGGCAAGCGTGCGCTTGGCGAGGCGAGTGCGGACCTGCAGCATCGTCAGGATGCGGCCATTGACGGCGGCGAGACGCTCGATTGCTTCCGGCTTGATCTGGTCGACGCCGTGGATGCGCATCACTTCCTCGACAAGGTCGGCCTTGCCGTCGATGTCCGGACGCCAGGACGGGACCTTGACGGAAACGCGTTCACCGCTGCCCTCGACCGTGAAGCCGAGGCGGGTGAGGATCTCACGGCTCTCTTCGGGCGAGACTTCCAGGCCGGTCAGGCGCTTTACTTCCGAGAACGGGAAGTCTACGACCTTCGGCTCATATCCCTTGTAACCGACGACCCTGGCTTCAGCCGCCGTGCCGCCGCAAAGCTCCAGCACCAGTTCGGTGGTGCGGTCGAGGCCGGGAACCATATATTCCGGATCGGCGCCGCGTTCGAAACGGTAACGCGCGTCGGTGATGATGCCGAGCGCGCGGCCGGACTTGGCGATGTTGATCGGATCCCAGAGAGCGCTTTCGATCAGCACGTCGACGGTCTTCTCGTCGCAGCCGGAATGTTCGCCGCCCATGATGCCGCCGATCGATTCCACGCCGTTGTCGTCTGCGATCACGACGTTGCCGGGGTTCAGCTTGTATTCGCGGGTGTCGAGCGCCAGCACCGTCTCGCCTTCCAGCGCGCGACGCACGATGAGGTCGCCCTTCACCTTGGCGGCATCGAAGACATGCATCGGCCGGCCCCGGTCGAAGGTCATGTAGTTGGTAATGTCGACCAGCGCATTGATCGGGCGAAGGCCGATCGCCTTCAGGCGCTGCTGCATCCAGACCGGGCTCGGGCCGTTCTTGACGCCGCGCACCAGGCGCAGGCCGAAGCCGGGGCAAAGGCGCTCGTCATCGAGAATGATCTTCAAGCCGACAGGAGTCTCGCCTTCCGTCTTGAAGGACGGCTTTGCGTGCGGCTTCAGCGTGCCGAGACCGGCGGCGGCCAGATCGCGGGCGATGCCATGGATCGAGGTGCAGTCCGGGCGGTTCGGCGTCAGGTTGATCTCGATGATAGGGTCGTCGAGGCCGGCATAGGCCGCGAAGGACGCACCGACCGGCGCATCGGCCGGGAGGTCGATGATGCCGGTATGGTCCTCGGAGAGATTCAACTCCTTCTCCGAACACATCATGCCGTGGCTCTCGACGCCGCGGATCTTGCCGACCGCGAGCGTCACGTCGATGCCCGGAACGTAGGTGCCGGGACGGGCCAGCGCGCCGACAAGACCGGCGCGGGCATTCGGCGCGCCGCAAACGATCTGCACCGGCTTGCCACCATTAACCTCTGGGCCGGCATCGACCATCAGCACCTTGAGGCGATCGGCCTCCGGGTGCTTTTCGGCGGATAGGACCCTGGCGATGACGAAGGGCTTGTAGGCCGCCTTGTCGTCGACATCCTCGACTTCGAGTCCGATCGCCGTCAGGCGCTCGCAGATTTCATTGAGGGTCGCATCCGTTTCCAGATGATCCTTCAGCCAGGAGAGTGTGAATTTCATTGTCTTTGTTCTCGTCTCAAAATCATCAGGAATATCGGATCAGGCGGCCTTTTCCGGTGCCTTGGCATCGGGTGCCTTTATGCCCAGGAACATGCTTTTCACCGAAATGCCCTCGTCGATAGCGGTCCACCAGATTCCTTCGTACATCAATTCGATGTCGTTCAGCTGGTTGTCGGTCAGCTTCGACAGGAACGGATACCACCAGAGAGGTGTCGCGATGACGCGACCGTCGGCGAGCGCCACATGAACTTCGCCATCGGCACACCAAGCCCGAACAGGCCGCATCTCATCAGTTTCAAAGGCCAAAGAAGTCATGCCAAATGCCCAGCCATTTATCACGATGTTCCGAGGCAACCTTCAGCAGCCTCGCAATTTCCTGGTCACTATACCCTTTATTCTGCGCGACTTCCAAATTCCCCAGCCAGACCTTCAGGGATTTTGAATCCTTGACGATATGGACATGCGGCGGTTCACCCACATCCAAAGCGTAGAACCGGAACTTGTATCCATGCCAGATCGGCAGGGTCGGCATTTGTCAGGCTCTCTGGCTCAGGCGCTCAAGCCCCCGAACAGCGTCGGCATGTCGAGCGGGCGAAAGCCGTAGTGGTTCATCCAGCGCACGTCGGCGTTGAAGAAATCGCGCAGGTCCGGCATGCCGTATTTCAGCATGGCGATGCGGTCGAGACCCATCCCCCAAGCGAAACCCTGGAACTCGTCCGGATCGAGCCCGCCGGAACGCAGCACATTCGGATGCACCATGCCGCAGCCCAAAATCTCCATCCAGTCGGTGCCCTCGCCGAACTTGACGATCGGACCGGAGCGGTCGCACTGGATGTCCACCTCGAAGCTCGGCTCGGTGAACGGGAAGAAGGACGGGCGGAAGCGCATCGTCACGCTGTCCACCTCGAAGAAGGCCTTGCAGAACTCTTCCAGGATCCAGCGCATGTTGCCGACATGCGACTTGCGGTCGACGACCAGGCCCTCGACCTGATGGAACATCGGCGAATGGGTGGCGTCACTGTCCTGACGGTAAGTCTTGCCGGGGATGATGATGCGGATCGGCGGCTTCTGCGCCTCCATGGTGCGGATCTGCACCGGAGACGTATGGGTGCGCAGCACCTTGCGCTCGCCGTTTTCATCCGGCTGGAAAAAGAAGGTATCGTGCATCTCGCGGGCCGGATGGCCTTCCGGGAAATTCAGGGCCGTGAAGTTGTAATAGTCGGTCTCGACATCCGGGCCTTCGGCGATGGAAAAACCCATGTCGCCGAAGATCGCGGTGATCTCGTCGACGATCTGGCTGATCGGATGGATGCGGCCGCGTTCGGCGGGCGAAGAACGCACCGGCAGCGAGACGTCGACCGTCTCGGCCTTCAACCGTGCTTCGATCGCCGCATCCTTCAACACCGTCTTGCGGTCGGTAATCGCGTCGGTGATCTCGTTCTTCAGCGCGTTGATCGCCGCACCGCGCGTCTGGCGCTCTTCGGGCGACATGGTGCCGAGCGTCTTCAGGAGTTCGGAGACGGAGCCCTTCTTGCCGAGTGCCGCAACGCGCACGGCCTCGATCGCCGCCTCGTCGCCGGCGCCGGCGATTTCCGCCAGAAGCGAAGTTTTCAGGTTTTCCAGATCGGACATGGTTTCTTCCGTGTGACAGGTCGGAGAGATCTATTGCGAGGTCGTGACGTCTGTTTGTCAGTCTTTGCAACCGCGCGTTCGAAGCGGAGCGCACCGTTGCAAATGAAAAACCCGCGCCAGCCCAAACCAGCGCGGGTTTCCCAAAATCAGTGAAGCTAATTAAGCCTGGGAAGCGCTGGTTAACGAACCGCGCCTTCAAACTCGTTGGCCGTGCCGGTTTCCTTGAGGTATTCAAGGGCCTTCTTCGCAGCGGCGACCAGAGCGCCGAATGCTTCCGGCTCATGGATCGCCATGTCGGAGAGGACCTTGCGGTCCACTTCGATGCCGGCCTTGTTGAGGCCGTCGATGAAGCGGCCGTAAGTCAGGCCGGATTCGCGGACGGCAGCATTGATACGCTGGATCCACAGGGCGCGGAAATTGCGCTTCTTGACGCGGCGGTCGCGCGTGGCGAACTGACGCGAACGATCGACGGCAGCCTTGGCGGCGCGGATCGTATTCTTGCGGCGGCCGTAGAAGCCCTTGGCTGCCTTGAGGGTCTTGGTGTGCTTGGCGCGGGAAGTGACGCCCCGTTTTACGCGTGCCATGTCATGATCTCCTTAACTGATCCAAATCGACGAGGGTCTCAGAGACCGTTCGGCAGGTAGCTCTTGATAACCTTCTTGCCATCGGGTTCGGCAAGGATCATCGTTCCGCGTGCGTCGCGGATGAACTTGTTGGACCGCTTGATCATGCCGTGGCGCTTGCCAGCGGCGGCTGCAACGACTTTACCGGTCGCGGTGATCTTGAACCGCTTCTTGGCAGCCGATTTCGTCTTCATCTTGGGCATTTTGCTACTCCGTATTTGTATCGAAACCGGCAGACGCGGCCAGTTTCAAGCATTTAGAACGGCCACGGCATGCCCTGCCGGACCGTTCGGACGCGCGCTTATAACCGCAGCCGGTTCAAAGCGCAATGGGAAAGAAGATATCTCCGACAACGCGCCGAAAAACCGGCCGATTGCCGGCAACCGCGAAGGGCGGGAGAGGATGCGGCACTTATTTCGGTGCCAGCACCATCATCATCTGACGGCCTTCAAGCTTCGGCTCGGCTTCCACCTTGGCGATCTCGGTGGTGTCGTCCTTCACCTGAAGCAAAAGCTTCATGCCGAGTTCCTGGTGGGCCATTTCACGGCCGCGGAACTTCAGCGTGACCTTTACCTTGTCGCCCTCTTCGAAGAAACGGTTGATCGCCTTCATCTTCACCTCATAGTCATGAGTATCGATGTTCGGGCGCATCTTGATTTCTTTGACTTCGACGACCTTCTGCTTCTTGCGAGCTTCGGCAGCCTTCTTCTGGTTCGCATATTTCAGCTTGCCGAGGTCGAGGATCTTGCACACCGGCGGTTCGGAATTCGGCGAGATCTCGACGAGGTCGAGACCAGCTTCTTCTGCCATGCGAAGAGCCTGGTCGGTCGGAACCACACCGAGGTTCTGTCCTTCGGCATCGATAAGCTGGACCTTGGGAATGCGAATTTCCCGGTTGGAGCGCGGCCCCTCCTTGACGGGGGCATCGGCTTTGAATGGTCTGCGAATGGTCGTATTCTCCTAGATTGTTTCGGAACGCAGCGGCGAACTATGCGCGTGCGGCTGCGGCCGACGGCAATGTCGTGATCACTGCGGGGAAGTCAATAGCACAGCTCCGCGAAAAAATCACCTGCTGTCGCAAGCCCAGGAATCTGTTTTATAAGCGCGGCGAAGCTCAAGGAATCGCCATGACACATGCCGCCGCCGACAATATCGAAAAGAGGATCACCGTGGGCAGCGGACCGGCCGCCCGCGAGATCGCCGTCATCCATCGCACGGCGGCAAAGGAAAAGTCCGGACCGGCTCTCGTCTGGCTCGGCGGTTACCGATCGGACATGTCCGGCACCAAGGCCGTCGAACTCGACGCGCTTGCCGGCGAACTCGGGCTTGCAGCGATCCGTTTCGACTATTCCGGCCACGGCATTTCCGGCGGCGCCTTCCGCGACGGGACGATCTCGCGCTGGCTGGAAGAGGCAATCGCCGTGCTCGAGGACATCAGGCCGAAAAGCATCGTGCTGGTCGGCTCGTCGATGGGCGGCTGGATCGCATTGCGCCTCGTGCAGGAACTCAGGAAACGGAAGAAGGCGCCCAAGGTGGCCGGCATCGTGCTCATCGCCCCGGCGCCGGATTTCACGGCCGAGCTGATCGAACCCAACCTGACCGACGGGCAGCGGCAGTCGCTCGCCGATCGAGGCTATTTCGAAGAGGCATCGGAATACAGCCCGGAGCCGAACATCTATACACGCGACCTGATCGAGGACGGACGGAGGAACCTCGTCCTTTCGGGCATCATCGAGACCGGTTGCCCGGTGCATATCCTCCAGGGCATGCAGGATCCGGACGTGCCCTACAGCCATGCCCTGAAGCTCGTGGAATTCCTGCCGGCCGACGATGTGGTGCTCACCCTGATCCGCGATGGCGACCACAGGCTTTCGCGGCCGCAGGACATTGAAAAACTGAAGGCCGCGGTCTCCGCCCTAATAATGCATGATTAAATTTTGGCCTGAGACAAAAAAGCAGCAGCCTTAACCATAATCCATGTGAACATTCGTTAAGGAATTTCCACAGATTGACTCTCTTGCCCTTCCGATCTTAACGTTTCATTAGGATTTAAAGGGACGGGTCCATGATGATAGCCTTGCAGGCGCGGCGGCTTGCCGTGATCCTTGTCAGCGTACTTGTACCAGTGAGTACAGCAGTGCCGGCACCGAGACCCATGGCTTCCATGGTCACCGGAGCAGTGACTTCCCAGCCGATCGGCCATTACGAATTCTGCCAGAAGTATCAGGCGGAGTGTTCGATCAAAAGCCGTTCGGCCCCTGCGCCCAAGGTCAGCGCCAAGGGCTGGGCCGCCGTCCGTCAGATCAACCGCACGGTCAATGCCCGCTACATCGCCAAGACCGACAAGGACGTCTACGGCCGCGAGGAAGTGTGGAGCTATCCCACCAGCTTCGCCGACTGCGAGGATTTCGCACTCGAAAAGCGCAAGGAACTCGCAGAACAGGGTTTCGCGCTTTCGGACCTGCTGATGACTGTCGTGCGCAAACCGGACGGCGAAGGCCATGCGGTCCTGACCCTTCGCACCGCAGACGGCGATTTCGTCCTGGACAACCTCGATGGCGAGGTGAAGCCGTGGTATGCGACGCCCTACACGTTCCTGAAGCGTCAGGCGTCCTTCAACACGGGCCGCTGGGTGACGATCGAGAACGGCCGCGACCTTCTGGTCGGCGCTTTGAAATAGCCGACGTTTCGGCAAGCCATTTCATTCCTTCACCCGCAATCAATGCGATTGCGGGTGGATTTTTTTACTCGCGAGATCTTAGTTTATTTCCTCGGTGGTTGCAGCCTGCTACGAGATGGTTGAGGAAACCGGAGCTTGGGCGTGAGTGACGACGTGAAGACAGGTTTGCCGCGCGCGCATGCCGCTAGGCCTACCCTCCCGATCCTGCTGACCGGTGGATTCCTCGTTGTCCTGCTGGCAGTCGCCGGTCTCATTGTCCTTGAAAACTATCGGAATGCCCTGAAGGAAGGCGAAGCGCGCGCGCTCTCGTCCGCCCATGTGGTCGCGGCCCACCTGGAGTGGATGATCGAGGCAAGCGACCAGGCTCTGCGGCGCATCGAAACCGAGGTGGACAACAGGCCGATCGACGGCTCGCCCGGTCTTGCCGCCGACCTGTCGCGGGCGGTCGGCCAACTGCCGGCCGGTTTTCAGTACTCGCTTCTGGATGACGCCGGCATCGTCCGCTTTTCCAGTGCCGGCGAGAGTGCCGCTGGAAATGTATCCGACAATCACGGCGAACGTGCCTATTTCCAGAGGGTGAGAGACGGTCAGGAACTGACTTTCAGCCGGCTACTGGATAACGAACGTGTCGGCAAACCCTCCTTCACCATAGCACGGCGGATCGACCGAGGCGGGATTTTCCGCGGGGTCGCCAGCATTACCATCCCGAACGAGAGCCTGGATGGTTTCTGGGCCTCATTGAGGGTCGGGCCGAACTCCACGATTCTGATCATCAGGGATGACGGCTGGCTGATCGCCCGACGCCCGGCGACAACACGCCCGATCGATCTCAGCACGACGGCTTGGTACCCGATGACCCGTCAAAGGTCCTCCGGCTTCTACCACAGTCCGGCCTCCCCGATCGATGGCCATGCCCGCATCGTCGCCTTCTGGAAGGTCTCCGGCTGGCCGCTTATCGCCCTTGCGGCCGTCGCGCGGCAGGAAGTTCTCGACCAATTCTGGCGGAATCTCTCGTCGGACGCGCTGATCATGCTGCCGCTGATGGCGCTGCTGGTCCTCGGCGCCTTCTGGATCAACCGCCTTCTCTATCGCACCGCAGCCCGCAACGAAGAACTGGAGCAAGCGGTGGAGCGCAACCGCTTCCTGCTGCGGGAAATCCATCACCGGGTGAAGAACAATCTCCAGGCGGTGCTGGCGCTCGTGCGGCTGCAGGCGTTGCCGGCCGATGCTCGCGACGACATGACGAGGCGCATCGCCGCGATGATCGCCGTGCATGAGCAGATCTACCAGAACGACCAGTTCGAACAGGTCGAGGTAGCGCCCTATGCCACCAAGCTCATAACCGACATAGCCTCGGGCTACGATATCCCCGTCAATCTGAGCCTCGATCTCCAGCCGCTGACCGTCGATCGGGAACAGGCGCTGCCGATCGGCATGATCATCAACGAGGTGGTTTCCAACTCGTTCAAATATGCCTTTGCCGGCCGCGATGAGGGCAGGCTCACCGTCGAGCTTCGAAAGCAGGGCGAAAATTTCAGTCTCCTTATCCGCGACGACGGTCCAGGCATCGAAGTCTTCAACCGTGCCGGCGGCATGGGCAGCCGCCTCATCGCCAATTTCGTCCGGCAGCTCGGCGGGCAGTTCACCACCAGCAACGATGGCGGCGCCGTGTTTTCCATGACCGCGCCGCTGAAACAGGAAACGCCGGAAGCGGCTTGAGTTGCGGGAGTTGCGGTATCCGGCCCTCGCTTGGGCTTGGGGCGTTCATAGCTCAGAGCGCTGCATCCGGGTGATGTGCCGGTGCCGGTGGGAGGCCTTGCGGAGCCGCACCGCCTCCCGGCCCCTCGCTTTGGCTCGGGGCGTTCGCCGCTGCAATCGATTCACCGGATCGATTGCTCGGGCTCCGCCCGACCACGGGTCACCCATTCCCGATCAATATCCCGGCCGCCAGCACGAGAGAGCCGCCGAAGACGACCTGAAACACGGCGCGCAGGAAGGGCGTTTCCATATAGCGGTTCTGGATGAAGGCGATCGCCCAGAGTTCGAAGAAGACCACGATCGCAGCGACGATCGTGGCCGTCCAGAAATGCGGGATCAGATAGGGCAGCGCGTGGCCGAGGCCGCCGAGCGCCGTCATGATACCCGAGGCAAGGCCGCGCTTCAGCGGCGAACCGCGGCCGGAAATCTTTCCGTCGTCATGCGCCGCTTCCGTAAAACCCATGGAAATACCGGCGCCGACGGAAGCCGAAAGGCCGATCAGGAAGGTCGACCAGGTATCCCCGGTCGCAAAGGCCGCGGCAAAGATCGGCGCCAGGGTCGAGACTGAGCCGTCCATCAGCCCGGCGAGGCCCGGCTGGACATAGGTGAGGATGAACTGTCGGCGGGCGTCGGCGTCCTCCTCGGACTTCACGTCCTCAGGCAGATGCTTGTCGGTCAGCATATGGGCGATATCCTCGTGCCCCTGCTCCGCCAGCGCCAGATCGCCGAGCAGTTTTCGCGTCGAGGCATCCGAAACGCGCTTGGTCGCTTCCTCGTAGAAACGGACAGCCTGCCGCTCCATCGCCTCGGCCTGCTGCCGCACCGTGTCGAGGGCCAGGTTCTTCCGCAGCCAGTCCGGCTTGCGTTCGTAGAAGCCCCGCACATGCTCCCGGCGGATCAGCGGAATGCGCTCGCCAAAACGCGAGCGAAACATTTCGATCAGCACGTTCTTATGGGTCTGCTCCACCTCCGCCATGTCCTCGAACACCTTGGCCGAGGCAGGATATTGCTCGCGCAGACTGTCGGCATAGGCGAGATAGATGCGGGAATCCTCTTCCTCCGAGGCGATCGCGAGAGCCAGGATTTCCTGCTCGCTGAGGGATTCGAAAGATCGTTTCGGGGAGGAGAAGAGGCGGGCGAGCATTGGCGGACCTTTTAATTAGAATAATTCTAAACTATGTGGCGCGCCGCAAAAGTTCAAGACATTTTTGGCAATCCGGACGCCGGCGGCGGATCCGGCGGTTCAGGAGTAATTTCCGGAAAGCCTTGCTGCAGCACGACGTAATTTTTGGATTTTTTTCTTGCCGTTCCCGAAATGAAAGGATTAAGAGGCGCCCGCACGGGCGAAAATCCGGGCACCTCCCAAGTTCAGAAGGCATTATTCTCATGAATCGCAGACACTTCTTCCGGCAGGCGGCAACCGCCAGCATGGGCGCCGCTGCCGCGACCGCGCTGACCTCCCCCCTGGCGGCCCCTGCCATCGCCCAGGAAAACCCCAAAATCACCTGGCGCATGACGTCGTCGTTCACCAAGAACACCGACATTCTCTGGTCGGCTGCCACCGACATTGCAGAAAGCGTGAAGGAAGCCTCCGACGGCAATTTCACGATCCACACCTTCGCCGCCGGCGAAGTCGTGCCGGCGCTGCAGGCCGCCGACGCCGTTTCCAACGGCACGGTCGAAATGGCCCATACCTGCGCCTATTACTATATCGGCAAGGACCCGACCTTCGCGCTCGGCACCGCCGTTCCCTTCGGCCTCAACGGCCGCATGACCAATTCCTGGTTCTCGGTCGGCGGCGGCAACGAGCTGATCAACGAATTCCTCGCCGGCTACAATCTCTATGCCCTGCCTGCCGGCAACACGGGCGCCCAGATGGGCGGCTGGTTCCGCAAGGAGATCAACACGATCGAAGACCTCAAGGGCCTCAAAATGCGCATCGCGGGCCTTGCGGGTCAGGTCATGCAGAAGGTCGGCGTCACGCCGCAGCAGATCGCCGGCGGCGACGTCTATGCAGCACTCGAAAAAGGCACGATCGACGCCACCGAATTCGTCGGCCCCTATGACGACCAGAAGCTCGGCTTCGTGAAGGTCGCCAAGTACTATTATTATCCGGCCTGGTGGGAAGGCGGCCCGGCGGTGCATGCCTTCATGAACAAGGACAAGTTCAACGCCCTGCCGAAGAGTTACCAGCGCATGATCAAGGACGCCTGCGCCAACGCGAACGCCAATATGCTGGCCCGTTATGACGCCAGCAATGCCAAGGCGCTGAAGCAGCTCGTCGCGGAAGGCGCCGTTCTCAAGGCCTTCAGCCCGGAGATCATGGACATCAGCTACAAGGCTGCACTGGAAACCTATGCGGAAATCTCCGCCAGGAACCCGGCCTTCAAGAAGATCCACGACAGCCAGCAGGCGTTCAAGAAGGACGCCTATCTCTGGACGCAGATCGCCGAATACAGCTACGACACCTTCATGATGGTGCAGCAGCGCAAGGGCACGCTGTAATCACGGCACCTCCCGAACGGCCGCAAGCCCGGAGCGACCCCTCCGGGCTTTTCCTTCTCCCCAGCCTTCGATCGGTCCGGCATCGTGGCCATCCGGCCGGCCTCCGCGCCGGCCGGATGGCCAGTGCGAATTTTCGGAATTTCCTTGCCGTTCCCGAAATGAAAGGATTATGAGCGAGATCGACAAAGGCCGGAGGCCGCACACACTTCGCTTCGAGGGGGATTTTCATGGATCGCAGACGTTTCTTCAAGCAGGCGGCGACCGCGGGCATGGGCGCCGCAGCCGCGACCGCACTGGCTGCACCGGCTCTCGCACAGGAGAGCCCGCGCGTGAACTGGCGACTGACGTCGTCCTTCCCGAAGAGCCTCAACATCATCTTCGATGCCGCCAACCAGATCGCCGACGCGGTAAAGACCGCGACCGACGGCAAGTTCACCATCCAGACCTTCGGCGCCGGCGAGATCGTGCCGGCGCTGCAGGCCGCCGACGCGGTCGCCAACGGCACGGTCGAGATGGCGCATACCTGCTCCTACTATTATATCGGCCAGGATCCGGCCTTCGCGCTCGGCACCGCCATTCCCTTCGGCCTCAATGCCCGCATGACGAATGCCTGGTTCCTCAACGGCGGCAACGACCTGATCAACGAATTCCTTGCGCCACGCGGTCTCTATGCCCTGCCGGCCGGCAACAGCGGCACCCAGATGGGCGGCTGGTTCCGCAAGGAGATCAACACGATCGAGGACCTCAAGGGCCTCAAGATGCGCATCGCCGGCCTTGCGGGCCAGGTCATGCAGAAGGTCGGCGTCACGCCGCAGCAGATCGCCGGCGGCGACGTCTATGCAGCACTCGAAAAAGGCACGATCGACGCCACCGAATTCGTCGGCCCCTATGACGACCAGAAGCTCGGCTTCGTGAAGGTCGCCAAGTACTATTATTATCCGGCCTGGTGGGAAGGCGGCCCGGCCATGCATGCCTTCTTCAACCTTGAAAAGTTCAAGGGCCTGCCGAAGAGCTATCAGCAGATCCTGACCGACGCCTGCGCCGCCGCCAACATGAGCATGCTCGCCAACTACGATGCCCACAACGCGACGGCGCTCAAGAAGCTCGTCGGCGAAGGAGCGGTCCTCAAGGCCTTCAGCCGCGAGATCATGGATGTCTGCTTCAAGGCGGCGATGGAAACCTATGCGGATCTTTCGGCCAGGAGCCCGGCCTTCAGGAAGATCTACGACCATCAGCAGGCCTTCAAGAAGGATGCCTATCTCTGGGCCCAGATCGCCGAATATTCCTACGACACCTATATGATGACGCAGCAGCGCGCCGGTGCGCTCTGACATTCATCCACCGGCCATCTGCGGGAAGCCCGGCACGCCTCCGGGTTTCCCCTTTGACGGACGCGACCGGACGATCACCTCGACGAGGTCGATCGCGTCCGCTCCGAACCAATTCGAAACTTCATAATATTGCCTTTTAAAAACAGCCACTTGCCAGAGAATTTCGAGGCTCGGCAGGGCTCGCGGAAAATTAAGTTGGAAAGAAAGCATTGATTATTCTCGGATGAAGCTTATATTGCAGCTATCGAAAATTGCTTGCGACCTTTGTCCACGCGCTCGGCGCTCCGTCAGATTTCCTCTCAAATATCGATTAAACGGACGAGATACTGTCCGACAACACTAGCGATTGAAAGGAAATCGTTATGAATACTGGCACTGTAAAGTGGTTCAACAGCACCAAGGGTTTCGGCTTCATTCAGCCTGATGATGGCGCAACGGACGTTTTCGTCCATGTTTCCGCCGTCGAACGCGCCGGCATGCCGTCTTTGACGGAAGGCCAGAAGATCTCTTACGAGATCGTCCGCGACCGCAAGTCCGGCAAGAGCTCGGCTGATAATCTTCGGGCTGCTTGAAAATGTCATTCGCCTCGGCTGACCGCGGATGTACCGGCAGCGAGTGCTTGAATGGCGGGAAGAGGTCGGGGTAACGCCCGGCCTTTTTGTTTTTGCTCGGCTTCCGACCGATCCAGGGAGAACACGATGAACGCGAATGTCTATGCCATCGGCGATACCGTCGTGCTCAAGGCGAGCCTGACCCGAACCGTCGCTGGTGACCGCGCATGCCGGATCGTCGGCCTGTTGCCGGCGGCCGACCGCGGGGAAAACCAATACCGGGTGCGCTTCGGCGACGAGAATTTCGAACGCCGGATCGTCGAGAGCGATATCGATACGGCCGAGACGGCAGCCTCCGTCCGAAAGGGCGAGACCGCTTCCCCGACTGCGGGAGGGTCCTGGCTGAAGATGTCGAACATCCGCATCGGCAAGTGATTCAACCCTTTGATCAAACGCGGGAGCTTCCCGCCATGGAAAGGATATAGTTTGCAGGTTCTAGTCCGAGACAACAATGTCGAGCAGGCACTGCGCGTGCTCAAGAAGAAGATGCAGCGTGAAGGCGTATTCCGCGAAATGAAGGCGCGCAGCGCCTACGAAAAGCCCTCCGAAAAGCGCGTGCGCGAAAAGGCCGAGGCCGTGCGGCGTTACCGCAAGCTGGCGCGCAAGAAGATGCAGCGCGAAGGCCTGTTGCCGGCGCCGAAGAAAGTCGCCCGCCCGGCACGCTGACCCTGTCGACCGCCCGGACATCCGATCAGGAAGGAGGATATCATGACCGCTACCAAGGACGAATTCTTCAATCCCGCCAAGCTTTCCGCGCGTGACAAGGCTGCCGCGACAGATCACACCGCACGCTCCATCATTGCTGCGGAGGCATCTGCGCGGGAAAAGAAAACCGAGAAACTGAGGCTGCTTCGCCTCGAACGGGAAGCGACGGAGCCCGCTCCGGCTCGAGCCAAGGGCCGCAAAGCCTAAGGCATGTCGCGCAAAAGTTCACCGCGGTTTTGCGGCAGCGGGATGCGTAAAAGCAAGAACCTCAAGCGCGGCAAGCGAACCTGAAAGATCGCAACACGCTTCAGACCAGTCGCTGAATTTCAAAAGCCCGGAGTTTCCGGGCTTTATCATACCCTTCCCCAGGGCCGGCAGCGGCCGAAAATCAACTTCGGCCTTGAACTCCATCGCCGGCTGATCTTCGCCTCGTCACGCCGGCTGCAGCCTTTCGGCGTCCGAGCGCGGCAACGGGGGAAAGGCAAGCGCGATTGCCACCGCCGCAAGACCGACCAGCGCGGAGCCGATGAACAGCCAGGTGTAGTTGTTGAACGCGTCGAAAGCCCAGCCGCCGGCCAGGGGTCCGAAGGCCATGCCGATGCTCGACAGCATGGTCGCCGCGCCGAACACCGTGCCCATGATTTTCGGTCCGAAATAGTCGCGGGCCAGCACCGCATAAAGCGGCATGACGCCGCCATAGGTGCCGCCGAAGATGACCGCGAGCGTATAGAACTGGCTCAGGTCGCTCGCCAGCGTATAGGCGGAGATGACGGCGGCCTGGATCAACAGGCCGGCGATCAGCACCGGCTTGACGCCGAGCCTGTCGGCCAGCAGCCCGAACAGGACACGGCCGCCGAGACCGGCCGCCCCCTCGACGCTATAGATCGTCACCGCCGACATCGGTGCGATGCCGCAGAACATGGCATAGCTCACCATGTGAAAGATCGGCCCGGAATGGGCGGCGCAGCAGGCGAAGAACGTGAAAGCCAAGACGAGGAATTGCGGCGAGCGGAATACCTTGCCAAGCGGCATGCCCGCCCCTTCCGCCTGCGGTTCGTTCGCGGCGTCCGCAGCGAGGGCCGCAGCCGGCGGATTGCGCACCAGGAAGGCGGCCGGCAAGAGCAGGATCCAGGCGCCGACGCCGATCAGAAACATCGCCATGCGCCAATCGTCATAGGCGGTGATCAGCCAGCGGGCGAAGGGCGAGACGGTCATCGGCGCCATGCCCATGCCGGCCGAGACCAGCGAGACGGCAAGGCTGCGATGCTCGTCGAACCACGCCATGGTCGTGGCGATCATCGGCGCGAAGAATGCGCTCGCCGCGATGCCGACGAGGCAGCCATAGACCAGCTGGAAGGCCAGCAGGCTCTGCACATGGCTTGCCAGAACCAGCGCAAGGCCCAGCAGCACCGCGCCGATGAGCACGACGACGCGGGCGCCGAACCGGTCGCTCGCCGTGCCCCACATGAAACCGCCAAGCCCCATGACGATGAAATTGAGCGTCATCGCGCTCGAAATGCCGGCATGCGACCATCCGGTATTCTTCGCGATCGGCTCCAGAAAGATGGCGAGCGAAAACATCGTGCCGACGGCGACGCAGCCCATCAGGGCGCCTGCAGCAACGATCACCCAACGATAATTGCCAGTCATGTTTACTCCCCCCTTTATCGGGTTCGAGTTCCGGAGGCACCGCACACGCATCCTCCACGACCCAAGGACGGCCGGGCTCCCTCCCCGCCGACACACCCGACCGATTTTTTTCCGCAACCGGATTTTCGTATCATACAGCAAAAAGCCCCGCATGGCGGGGCTCTCAAAACTCTTCTCGTCACGATGCCGGCGGGGGACTATCCGTCACTGCCGGTGTTGGGGCGGTTCTTGCCGACATTCGTATTCGTAGATGCCGTCTTGCCGTCCGGGCCCTGGCCATAATAGGTGCCGCCCAGATGGCCGCCGGAACTGGTGTTCTCTACCTGTCGTTCGGCACGTTTGACGGCCTGTTCGACGTTGCTTTTGCTCATGTGTGCCTCCAGCTTTCGGGGTTGGTGACAGAGGCGTAACCGCCCTTCCCCGAAGTTGTTCCCCAAAAGAGACCTGTCTCAGATCATCCAATTTATGTGCAGGTGCGAAAAGCACTTGACGCAGCGACTGCACCCACCTATTTGGGAACGATCATTTCCAAATTATGCCGCAGCCATGGACACCAATTCCCCATCCACCCCCGCCCTGCGTCCGCCCGGCCGTCCCATCGGACGCCCGCGCGAATTCGAGATCGAAGAAGCGCTCGACAAGGCGATCGTCGTCTTTTCCGAGCGCGGATATCATGCCGCCTCGATTTCGGAGCTGAAAGAAGCGATGGGCCTTGCCGCCGGCAGTCTCTACAAGGCCTTCAAGGACAAGAAGGCGATCTTTCTGGCCTCCTTCGACCGCTACAAGCAGGTGCGCAACGCCCTGCTGGAATCCGAGATCGCGAAGGGCGAGAACGGCCGCGACAAGATTTTCCGCATGCTGCGCTTTTACGCCGAGGCGTCTGAGGGCGAAACGGGGCGGCGGGGTTGTCTCGTCGTCGGCACCGCCACGGAACTCGCCATCGCCGACGCCGATGCTGCCGAACGGGTGAGGCTCTCCCATGCCCGCAGCGAGGCTTTGATCGAAAGCCTGCTGCGCGAGGGCCAGGCGGACGGCACGATCGCCGCCGGCGTCGATCCGCCGCAAACGGCAAAAATCCTGCTCTGCATCATGCAGGGCATGCGCGTCATGGGCAAGACCGGCGCCGATACCGGCCATGCCTTTCTCGTGGCGGAGACCGCCATGAAACTTCTCGACTGATTTTCTGACCTGATCCTTTCCCTAAGGAACCTTCCTCCCAAGGAGCTTCTTCATGACCAGCAATACTGCAACGACGGCCGCGCCTGCGGCTCCTTCCGCCATGTCGGCCGGCATGACCTTCGTCATGGCGCTCGCCTGCGGGCTCGTGGCCGCCAATCTCTACTACGCCCAGCCGCTCGCCGGCCCGATTGCCGCTTCGATCGGCCTTCCGGCGCATGCGACCGGCCTCATCGTGACGCTGACCCAGATCGGCTACGGCCTCGGCCTGCTTTTGGTCGTACCGCTTGGCGACCTGCTCGAAAACCGCCGCCTGATCCTGATCATGATCGGTGCGGTGACGCTCGCCCTTCTCGCCGCCGGCCTCTCCACCTCGTCGGTGCCCTTCCTCGCCGCATCGCTGGCGATCGGGCTTGCCTCCACGGCCGTGCAGATGATCGTGCCCTTCGCCGCGAGCCTCGCGCCGGATGCGCATCGCGGCCGGGTGGTCGGCAATGTCATGAGCGGCCTGATGATCGGCATCATGATGGCGCGCCCCGCAGCGAGCTTCATCGCCGAGTTCTCGTCCTGGCATCTCGTCTTCTTCCTGTCGGCCGCCGTCATGGTCCTGCTCGGCCTGGTGCTGGCGATGCGCCTGCCGAAGCGGATGCCGCAGACCAGGCTTTCCTATGGCGCTCTCATCGCGTCGATGGGGACGCTCTACATGAGCCAGCCGGTGCTGCGCCGCCGCGCCTTCTACCAGACCTGCCAGTTCGCGGCCTTCAGCGTGTTCTGGACGGTGACGCCGCTGGTGCTCGCCGGCCCCGCCTTTCAGCTCAGCCAGGCCGGCATTGCCGTTTTCGCGCTGGTCGGCGTCGCCGGGGCCATCGCCTCGCCGGTCGCCGGCCGGCTCGCCGACCGCAACCTATCGAGGCCTGCCACCATGTTCGGCATCCTTGCCGTGGCGGCGGCCTATCTCATCACCCATGTCGCGCCGGAGGGCTCGACCCTGGCGCTCGCCCTCCTGGCGCTTGCGGCGATCCTGCTCGATTTCGGCGTGACGATGACCATGGTCATCAGCCAGCGGGCGATCTATGGCCTCGGTGCCGATCTGCGCGCCCGCCTGAACGGCCTCTTCATGGCGACCTTCTTCCTCGGCGGTGCGGTCGGTTCGGCCGTCGGCGCATGGGCCTTTGCGGAAGGCGGCTGGCCGTTCGCCTCGGCGATCGGGCTGACGCTGCCGGTCATCGCCTTCCTCTACTTCCTCATGGAGAGACGGCCGCAACCGGCTCCCGCCGAATGAGGAAGGCGACAGCGATATCGCCCGCATGACGAACCGGATCACGTTCGAGGATGAACTCGAACGTGATCGGATTGCCGCTGCGACCGCCGCTAGTCTAGCGACCTGCAGCCGGAGGGACAGGCAGGGCCGAACCATCCTTCGCCCTGCTCGTCAGATGGTGAAAACTGCCGTTCCGGAATTCGAAGAAATGGGCGCCCTTCTGGCTCTCCTCGTTCAGCACGCCGGAAAACACGATCAGACGGCTGTCCTTGCGATAATAGAAGGGCTCGCCTTCGCCCCAGCAGCAGATCGAATAGGGAAGCCAGGTCACCGCGCCGCTGCGGGCGTCGATTACCGCGCCGCCCAGACATTCCGCTCCGCAGCCCCAGGTGGCTAGGATGTAATGGCCGGCGAAATTCACCGGCCTCTTCGCCCCTTCCCGCAGCCGCGTCGCGAAGGCCTGTTCGTCCTTGGTCGCCAGCCTTGCCGGCGCCCTCGGCCCGACATAGACCTTTTCGGCGAATTGCATGAATTTCGGCACCTCGTCAGCGACGGCGACGATCGGGGAAGCAAGCCGGAGGCCGGCGATCAATGCGAGGATATGTACTTTCCGCGTCATGTTCCCGACACCCCCCGGCCCTAGAGAGCGGCCTTGCCCATAGGTGCAACAGTTTTCAGAACCGGAAGATTTGCGCAATGAAAGTTTTGATGGTCGATGTCGACGGCGTTCTCGTGCATGGGCGGCCTGCCGACGGATTGCCGTTCGCCACCTATCTGGAGCGCGATCTCGGATTGCCGGTGGAGGTGCTGCAGCGGGAATTCTTCAAGCCTTACTGGCCGGATATCGTCACCGGCCGCGAGCCGATCGAACCGAGGCTGACCGATGTACTGTCGAGGATCGCGCCGCATCTCGAAGCGGAAACGCTGCTGCAATACTGGTTCGAGAACGATTCGCGGCTGGATGAGCAGCTGCTGACGGATCTCGCGGCGCTTCGGGAAACCGGCGTGGCGCTTTATCTCGCCACCAACCAGGAGCACCGCCGCGCCGCCTGGCTGCTTGGCAAACTCGGTCTCGCAGCCCGTTTCGACGGCATCTTCTATTCCGCCAAACTCGGCCACAGGAAACCGGGCCTGGACTTCTTCCGCCTCGCAACGGCCGAAACCGGCGTCTCGCCGCCGGATATCGGCTTCATCGACGATGCTGCGGAGAATATCGAGGGCGCCCGCCTTTTCGGCTGGAACGCGGTCCAGTGGACGCAGGGAATGGCGCTTCGCGGGGCATTCGCTCCCTTGTCCGGGCACGCCATCTCAGAAGCCAAGTGACGGGACCGGCCAGGCCGGTCCCGCGCCTGGATGAGCCGGTCTACTCGACCAGATTGATCTCTTCCGTCTCGCCGCCTTCGCAGGTGTAGCAGCAATCCTCGCAGGTTTCCTTATTGTTCGGGCCGGTGCCCCAATAGGTCTGTTTGTCGCCGGAAACCCAGGCGCCGTAGCAGATCTTCTCGCCCTGCTGGCAGGAGAGCGGGATCTGTTTGGTCTCGCCGTCGTCGAGATAATAGACCTGGTTGTTGCCCGGCCAGACGTGCCTGCGGTCCTGGCTGTAAAGCTCGACTTCGACGGCATTCGGATGGTCGTTCTTCATGATGAAAGTCACATCGGCGGCCATGGCCGGGATAGCGGTCCCGCCCAGAGTGATCGCAAGTGCCAGTCCAGCCGCCCGGCGAATTGCCGGCAGCGAATTCAGTTTCAACATTGGGTCCCCCTTCAGAAGCGTTTGCTCATGCGCACGCGCGCGCATGAGACATCATTTTCTGAAGGAAGGCGAGTGAGGGAAATTGCGTATTTGCCTCACGCGGCCAGGCCAAGCCGCTTGTAGAACAGCGTCGTGTCGCAAAAGCCGCCCTCCGGCCACAGGGCGTAGTCGGGAATGACGCCGACCCGCTCCCAGCCGAAGCGCGGATAGATCTTTTCGGCGTCGCTGCCGGTCGCGGTATCGAGCACCAGGAGGGTGCGGCCGCGCCGGGCGGCCTCCGCCTCCACCGCGTCCATCAGCCTGCGCGACAGGCCGAGCCCGCGGGCCGAACGGTGCACCAGAAGCTTCATCAGGTCGCCGCGATGCGGCTGGTTCGGCTTCGAGGCAAGTCCCACCTGCACCGTTCCGACGACCTTGCCATTCACTTCGGCCACGGCGAGGATGATGCCGCCCCTTGCCACCGCATCGGCGATCTCGTTCCAGTAACCGACGGCGTCCTTGGGCTCGAAGGGCAGCATGAAGCCGAGCGAGGCGCCGCCGTTGATGCAGTCGGAAAGGGTCTCGCAGAGGTCGTCGATCGCTGCACGGGCCTCGTCGGCGGTGATGATGCGGATGGTCGTCATGTTCGGTTCTCTCGGGTTCTAGCGGCCACGGTCGAGGATGACCGCGTAACGGGCAGGCCTGTCGGACGGATTGTGGAAATCGAAGGCGTCGCCGATATGCATATAGAGGCAGTCGCCGGGGTGGAGCGTGTGTACGGTCTCGCCGATGATCATCTCCAGCACGCCCTCGAACAGCCAGACATGCTGGGTCATGACCCGGCTTTCCGCGCGCGGCGGAAAACTGACCCGCGCGCCGGCCGGAAAATCCACCTCAACGATATCCACCCGGCTCGGCATGCCGGGCGGCGAGACGGCGCGGCGCAGATAACCGGTCTGCGGGTCGCGCCAGAGCTTCTGATCCGCCCTGCGGCTGAGGGGTGAATACGCCGGCTCGTCATCCGCGAAAAAGGCCGAGAGCGACAGGCCGAGGGCCTCCGAAAGCCTGGCGAGCAGCGCCGCCGTCGGGCTCGCCTCGGCCCGCTCGATGCGGGAAATCATCGCGCGGCTGACACCCGACCGTGCGGCCAGTTCGTCGAGCGTCAGCCCCGCCGCCGTGCGCAGCGTCTTCAACCGCTCGCTGATGGCCGTCTCGATGCCGTGGTCCGTCTCTTCCATGATCTGAGAATTGCATTCTCTTATCATGGAATCAAGCTCTCGCATGATGGATGCATGAAATTTGTGAGTGCATGGCGTTTCCGCGATAGCGTCCGTCACCGTCGATCGGCTATGGGGAGCTTTGACGGAACGGCGCCGGCCCTGGCGTCGCTCCCTGCCCGGAGAGACGAGAGATGAACGGCCAGACATTCGAAACGGCGTCGCCCTTTTCGATCGCCAGCATCGTCGTCTCGATGACGATCGCGGCGATCGGCAGCGGCGTGATGTTCGCCTACGTGCCCTTCATGCTAACCCATTCCGCCGCGCCCTGGGCGGCGGGCGCCGCCGTCACCGCCGTCGCTTTCGGCGGACTGATCGGCTGCGTCGTCGGCGGGCCGCTGATCCGGCGGGTCGGGCATGCGCGGCTCTTCGCCTGCTCGATGGCCATGGTGGTGATCGCCGCGGTGCTGATCGCCGCCGACCTGCCCGCCTATGTGTGGATCCTCGCGCGCGGCATCTACGGCGCGGCCGCCAATGTCAACTTCATCATCGCCCAGAGCTGGCTCAACCACGCGGCCTCCAACGAATGGCGCGGCAAGGCGATGTCCTTCTTCTACATGGCCTATGTCCTGGGCCTCGGCTGCGGCGCCTGGCTGTTCGGCCGGATCCCGACCGACGGCAATCTGGCGCCGCTCGCGGTCATCTTCTTCACCGCGCTCGCCATCCTGCCGATCGGGCTGACCCGCCTGCCGAACCCGCCGGCGCCGGCAAACGTCAACGTCAACATCAAGATGGCCTGGCGGATTTCGCCGGTCGGCCTTGTGGGGGTGCTGGCGTCCGGCGGGCTTTCCATGGTGATCCAGGGGTTCACCCCCATCTATGCCGCCACCAACCAGGTCTCGCAGGCGGATGTGGCGCTGCTGATGTTCGTGATGCAGACCGGGCTGCTGTTCATCCAGTATCCGCTCGGCGTGCTTTCCGACCGCATCGACCGGCGCTTCGTGCTGCTCATCACCTGCGGCCTGATCGTCATGGCGGGCTTTGCGGCGCTTTTCGTCTCCTTTTCCACCATCGTCGTCCTGATGATCGTCTTCCTCGTCTTCGGTGGCGCGGTGGAGACGGTCTATTCGGTCGCCAATGCGCATGCCAACGACCGGGCCGATCCCGGCGATTTCGTGCCGCTCTCGTCCACGCTGCTTGTCGCCTGGTCGACGGCGGCGACCATCGTGCCGCTGGGCGTCACGCTTCTCACCCCGGCCTTCGGCCAGCACACCTTCATCTATGCGGTGATCCTGGTGGCGATCGTCTATGCGGCCTATGTGCTGTGGCGCCTCAAGGAGCGCCAGGCGGTGCCGATGGGCGAACGCGAGAATTTCGGCCTCCGCAGCGCCCAGGTCCCGAACGCCTCCGTGCTCACGGAGCCGGACCCGACCGGAGCGGAAACCGGAAAACCCGGCGGATAAGGCCTTTCATCCTCAACGAAAGGTTATCTTTCCGCTTTGCGGCAGGGGACTGCGCTGCTATATGCGCCAGCCATGAGCACCAATTCCGCCCGCACGCCGCTTGACCATATCCGCAATTTCTCGATCGTGGCCCATATCGACCACGGCAAGTCGACCCTGGCCGACCGGCTGATCCAGACGACGGGCGGCCTCGCCGAGCGCGAAATGTCGGAACAGGTGCTGGACTCGATGGATATCGAGCGCGAACGCGGCATCACCATCAAGGCCCAGACGGTCCGCCTGCACTACAAGGCGAAGAACGGCGAGACCTATATCCTGAACCTCATCGACACACCCGGCCACGTGGACTTCGCCTACGAAGTGTCGCGTTCGCTGTCGGCCTGCGAAGGTTCGCTGCTCGTCGTCGACGCCTCCCAGGGGGTCGAGGCGCAGACGCTCGCCAACGTCTACCAGGCGATCGACAACAACCACGAGATCGTCACCGTCCTCAACAAGATCGACCTGCCGGCGGCCGAACCCGACCGCATCAAGGAGCAGATCGAGGAAGTGATCGGCATCGACGCTTCCGACGCCGTGCTGATTTCGGCCAAGACCGGCCTCGGCATTCCGGACGTGCTGGAAGCCATCGTCCACAAGCTGCCGGCGCCGAAAAGCCCGGAAGGCGAGAAGGGCCCGCTGAAGGCGCTGCTGGTCGACTCGTGGTACGACACCTATCTCGGCGTCATGGTTCTGGTGCGCATCATCGACGGCGTTCTGACCAAGGGCCAGACCATCCGCATGATGGGCACGGACGCCAAATACACGGTCGAGCGCGTCGGCGTGCTGACCCCCAAGATGGTCAATGTGGATTCACTCGGTCCCGGCGAGATCGGCTTCATCACCGCCTCGATCAAGGAAGTGGCCGATACCCGCGTCGGCGATACGATCACCGAAGACAAACGTCCGACGGCGCAGGCCCTGCCCGGCTTCAAGCCGGCCCAGCCGGTGGTGTTCTGCGGGCTCTTCCCGGTCGATGCCGCCGATTTCGAGGACCTGCGCGCCGCCATGGGCAAGCTTCGCCTCAACGACGCCTCCTTCTCCTTCGAAATGGAAAGCTCCGCAGCACTCGGCTTCGGTTTCCGCTGCGGCTTCCTCGGCCTTCTGCATCTCGAAATCATCCAGGAGCGCCTGGAGCGCGAGTTCAACCTCGATCTCGTCGCCACCGCGCCTTCGGTCGTCTACCAGATGACGCTGACCGACGGCACCGAGAAGGAACTGCACAACCCGACCGACATGCCGGACGTGGTGAAGATCGACGAGATCCGCGAGCCGTGGATCAAGGCGACGATCCTCACCCCGGACGAATATCTCGGCGGCATCCTGAAACTCTGCCAGGATCGCCGCGGCATCCAGACCGACCTCACCTATGTCGGCACGCGGGCGATGCTGACCTACGAACTGCCGCTCAACGAAGTGGTGTTCGATTTCTACGACCGTCTGAAATCGATCTCGAAGGGTTACGCCTCCTTCGACTACACGATCATGGATTACCGCGCCGGCGACCTCGTGAAGATGTCGATCCTGGTCAACAGCGATCCGGTCGATGCGCTCTCGATGCTCGTCCACCGCTCGGCCGCCGACCGCCGCGGCCGCGGCATGGTCGAGAAGCTGAAGGAACTGATCCCGCCGCATATGTTCCAGATCCCGATCCAGGCCGCTATCGGCGGCAAGGTGATCGCTCGCGAAACCGTGCGGGCGCTGCGCAAGGATGTGACCGCCAAGTGCTACGGCGGCGACGCCACCCGCAAGCGCAAACTTCTGGAAAAGCAGAAGGAAGGCAAGAAGCGCATGCGCCAGTTCGGCAAGGTGGAAATTCCGCAGGAGGCGTTTATTGCGGCACTGAAGATGAACGACGAATGAGGAATCCTCTCGCCGCGCAGACGCGCGGCGGCTGGATCCCGGCTCAAGGCCGGGATGACGGGTGAGAGGTGCCCTCGGATCACGACGCATCGCGTTCGCCAAATATCGGCATCGGAGCATCCCGCTGGTGCAGATTCGATTTCCCTTGTGGCACCGGCACCCCTCCTCTCCCGTCATTCCTGTCCCCGGACTTGATCCGGGGATCCGTCACAGGAATCCAGCGGCGCCGCGTCGGCGGTGCGAAAAACTCCTTTTGAATCGGCAACAAACAAGAGTCCTCGAACCGCGCAGACGCGCGGCGGCTGGATCCGGCTCAAGGCCGGGATGACGGGGAGGAATAGCCTCTCGCAAGCGAACGCGCAGCTGCACCAAACAGCAAAGCGGTGGCCAGCCTGATCTAGCTCACCACCGCCCTGCCTCCATCACGCCCTCACGGAATCCGCGCAATCGCCTTGATCTCGAAATCGAAGCCGGCCAGCCAGTTGACGCCGACGGCGGTCCAGTTGGGGTAAGGTTTTTCGGTGAACGTGGCATCCTTCACGGCAAGAATCGTATCGAACTGCTTTTCCGGGTCGGTATGGAAGGAGGTGACGTCGATGATGTCGTCGAGCGTGCAGCCGGCGGCCTTCAGCACTGCTTCGAGATTGGCGAAGGCCAGTTCCACCTGCTTCCTGAAATCAGGCTCGGGCGAACCGTCCTCGCGGCTGCCGACCTGGCCGGAAACGAACAGCAGATCCCCGGAGCGGATCGCCGCCGAATATTTGTGGATCTCGTAGAGGGCCTGGCGGCCGGCGGGAAAGATTGCGTCGCGTTTGATCATTCTCTTCATCCTGGTTGAAACGAGCGGGCGCGTGGGCCAGCCCCGGCGTTGCGGAGCCAATTTACATACGTTCCGTATCTCAACAAATGGGAACATACGACGCGTATGTCAATGAGAGGGCACGGATTATCGGGTCGAGCATCCGCGGGGATGAAAAATGGCGATCCGGAAAATAAGGTTTCGTATTTTCAGTCGCTTAGCTGTCGATGAGGAGAAATCTACAGCATTTTCATCCCCGCCTCGGCAGTCCGGCCTACAATCTGTCCGTCCCGTTTCGGATACGCTGGCAGGCGTGCCAGTCAGACGGGGCCGGCGCGGGTGTCGGGGGTGAGACGCAAAACCTCGGCATCCGGGTTCGCGGAAAATGGTTTCCCTCCGGCGACACGGGAGAAGCGATGCGGTTACGGACCGGCCTTTTCGCTTCCGATGCCCGAAAAAGCGCGCCGGGCGTGCCTGTGCGGCACACATGAGGGCTGACCCGGATGGTTTCGCCGGATTTCTGGTCTGGATTCCCGGATCAGGTCCGGGGACGGAACCGGCGGCAAAGGACCGTCCGGTCAGGCCTTCGCAGAGGAACCGGAGTCGCGGGCACAAACAGCCGAAAGGGGCGCTGAAAGGTGTCACCTACTACTTAACTACGAGGCAGCTTTCAGCGCCCCGTCCGATCCTCGTCCTCGTCCTCGGGTTTAACCCGAGGATCGCCCGAGGGTGAGGACAACGAAAGACCCCTTCCTCCTCCTCGGGAGGGCGAAGCGAAAATCGGAGATCGCCAAGGGAGGAGTGTGTCAGGCGCATCCATGTCAGTGCGGGCTTCGAAAGGACGGCCTGGGCAGGTCTTCGGACGTGATCCAGACACGGCCGTCGAACGCCACCTCGCCGCAACCGAGCTTCCGGCTGGCGATGGTCTCGATGAGCGAGAGTTTCGAGCGGACGTCGCCGATCCTGCCGTCGTCCACGACGCAGACCGCCTGGCAGGTGCCGCCGTCACGCATCACGAGAAGCGTGTGGTGGCTGGTCCGCAATATCTTGTCTGGCAATGTCACGAGCGTCATGCCCTGTCCTCCGGTCCGCGAATTGCAAGCAACCCCTGAAGCCGAGGCTCGGAGAATATGATGAACAAAAGGTTAATTCGGGCGAATTTCCCTGCGCACTCACCGTCCGGCTTTCGCCTGCCCGCCTTTCGCATCCGCTTCCCGGAGCGGCGCCCGGCTGAGCTCGTTGCCGGCGGCGATCGCCTTGCGCAGAAGCCGCATCAACTCGTTCGCCTCGTCGTCGCTCAAGCCCTGGATCATCAGCCGCTGCGCCGCCTCGACTGCCGGCGTGATGCCCGTAAGGGTCTGCCGGCCTTCCTCGGTGATCCGCAACGCGCGGGCGCGCCTGTCCTTCACGCTTGCAGTGCGCTCCAGGAGGCCTTTCTGCACCAGCCGGTCCACCACGCCGCCGATGGTCGTCCGGTCGTAAGCGATCATCCCGGCCAGCGTCACCTGATCGAGGCCGGGATTGGCGCTGATCGCCGCAAGGGCCGCGTACTGAACCGGTGTCAGATCATAGCCTGCGGCTTCGGCTTGCGAATGAAAAACCGCCACCGCGATCTGCTGGAACCGGCGGGCCAGGTGACCCGGCATTTCGTTATTGTCCTTCACCCACGATCTCCAACTTCGCCACGACATATTGACAGTATACTGATGATCAGCATACTGTTCAATTCATCGGGGACGAACACGTCCTTTTCACATCATCCTAACATGCGGCGCTCCGGCGTCGAGATGGCCGGCCCCCTTGGAAGGCGGCCTTCGAGCACAGGGGAAGAGACAGGTCATGCAATTTCATCTCAACGGTTTTCGCATCGGCGATCCGGGTCTTGCCGAACCGTCCGCACAGGCTTTGCCGCATTCGGACGGGCTGCCAGCCGAAGTCGACGTGCTGATCGTAGGCTGCGGCCCGGCGGGGCTGACGCTCGCGACCCAGCTTTCCGCCTTCCCCCGCATCAGGACCTGCATCGTCGACCAGAAGCCCGGTCCGTTGCAGCTCGGCCAGGCCGACGGCATTGCCTGCCGCACACTGGAGATGTTCGAGGCTTTCGGTTTTGCCGAACGCGTGCTGAAGGAATCCTACTGGGTGAACGAGACCTCGTTCTGGAAACCGGATGAAGTTGAGCGTAGGAACATCGTCCGCCACGGCCGCATTCAGGATGTGGAGGACGGGCTGTCGGAAATGCCGCACGTCATCCTCAACCAGGCCCGGGTGCACGATTTCTATCTCGATGTCATGCGCCGCTCCGCCAGCCGGCTGGAGCCGCATTACTCCCGCCGCTTCGTCGATCTCGACATCGATACCGCGGCATCCGCCGGCACCCATCCCGTGACCGTCCGGCTCGAACGGGTCGATGCCGGGCATGAAGGAGAGATCGAAACGGTGAGGGCCCGCTACGTCGTGGGTTGCGACGGCGCCCGCAGCGGCGTGCGAAAATCGCTCGGGCGGGAGCTGACGGGCGATTCCGCCAACCAGGCCTGGGGCGTGATGGATGTGCTTGCCGTCACCGACTTTCCGGATATCCGCCTCAAGGGCGTGATCCAGTCTGCCGACGAAGGCAGCATCGTGCTCATCCCGCGGGAAGGCGGCTACCTCGTCCGCATCTATGTGGAACTCGACAAGCTCTCGGAAAACGAGCGGGTGGCGAGCAGGAACATCACCGTCGAGCATCTCATCGCCGCGGCGCAACGTGTCCTCCACCCTTACAGATTCGAGGTGAAGGAAGTCGCCTGGTGGTCGGTCTACGAGATCGGCCAGCGTCTGACGGACAAGTTCGACGACGTCCCGGAGGCGGAGATCGCGACACGGCTGCCGCACGTCTTCATCGCCGGCGATGCGTGTCATACGCATAGTCCAAAGGCAGGCCAGGGCATGAACGTCTCCATGCAGGACGCGTTCAATCTGGGCTGGAAGCTCGCGGCCGTGCTCGAGGGACGTTCGCCGCCGGAACTGCTGCACAGCTATTCGGCCGAGCGGCAGGCGATCGCCAAGGAACTGATCGATTTCGACCGCGAATGGGCGAAGATGCTGAGTGCGCCGCTGAAATCGCCCGGCAACCCGGGCGGCGTGGATCCGGCGGAAGTCCAGCAATATTTCGTCAGGTCCGGGCGTTATACCGCCGGTACCGCGACCCGCTATGCGCCTTCGGTCCTCACCGGCGAGGCGACCCATCAGCATCTCGCCGATGGGCTGCCGATCGGTACGCGCTTCCACTCCGCGCCGGTCATTCGCCTCGGCGATGCGAAGCCCGTGGAACTTGGGCACATGGCCAAGGCGGATGGGCGCTTTCGCCTCTATGCCTTTGCCGGCCAAGGCGACAGGGCCCAGCCGGGGTCACGGCTCGCAGCGGTTTGCGATTTCCTCGCCGGCTCCGCTGCGTCGCCGGTACTGAGATACACGCCGGAAGGCAGCGATATCGACGCGGTGATCGATGTCCGCGCGATCTTCCAGCAGGGCCATCGCGAGCTTGCGGTCGAGGCCATGCCTTCCCTGCTTTTGCCGGCCAAGGGGCGGCTGGGGCTGCGCGACTACGAAAAGATGTTCTGCCCGGACCTCAAGAACGGCAGGGATATTTTCGACCTGCGCGGCATCGACCGCGAACGGGGCTGCATGGTCGTCGTGCGGCCAGACCAATATGTCGCGCATATCCTGCCGCTGGAGGCGCATGCGGAGCTCTCAGCATTTTTCGCAGGCTTCATGCTTGCGCCCACACCGGCCTTCAGTTCCGCCTCACCGCCCAGGGCATCGGCTGCCGGTTGAGGAAGGCATCGATGCCGGCCTTGCCTTCGTCGCTTTCCCAGCGATCGGCGAGCAGGCCGATGCTGTAGCTCACGGGGTCGTCGATGGCTTCGCGGGCAAGGGTGCAAACAAGGCTCTTGGCGCTGGCGACGGCGCCGGGGGCGCAATCGAGAAGGGCGGAAACTTCCACATCGACCGCCGCATCGAGCTGGCCGACGGGGCAGGCGACCGAGACGAGGCCGATTTCGTGAGCCGTCAGGGCATCGAAGCGGCGGGCATTGAGGAACAGCCGCCGGGCGTGCCCCTCGCCGATGCGGCGCACGACGTAAGGCCCGATCGTTGCCGGAATGAGGCCGAGCCGCGTTTCGGTCAGTCCGAACTCGGCGCCTTCCGCCGCCACGACGATATCGCAAACCGACATGAGGCCGATGCCGCCGCCGAAAGCGTTGCCCTGCACCCGGCCGATCAGCGGCTTAGGCAACTCGTCCAGCGCCTTCAGCATCCCTGCGAGCTCGGTCGCGCCCTCGATCTTGCCCTGCCTGACCTTCGCCGCCTGGTCACGCATCCAGGAAAGATCGCCGCCGGCGCAGAAGGTCGGGCCTGCGGCTGCGAGCACCACGACCCGGACCGCGTCATCGGCGGCGAGCCTGCCGGCCATTCCGGCAAGTTCGGCGATCATCGCGGCATTCATGGCATTGTGCTTGTCCGGCCGGTTGAGCGTCAGCGTGGCGACGCCGCGCGTATCCGTCCCGAGCGTCAGCGTTTCGCAGGCCGACATCAGCGTGCTCCCCTCAAGCCTCGGGCGAAGCTTTCGGCCTCGGCAAGGCGCTCGCGGTCGATGCGCGTTTCGAAGCCCATGGCGGCCAGATGATCCACGGTCCTGCCCGTCGCGACATTGCCCTCCGCGCCAGGCGCATAGGGGCAGCCGCCGAGGCCGCCGGCTGCCGCGTCGAAGACCCGAAGCCCCTTTTCCAGCGATACCGTGATATTGTCGAGCGCCCGGCCATTGGTATCGTGGAAATGCCCTGCCAGATTTTCGGCGGGTAGCCGGTCCAGCACGGCGTCCAGCATGGCCGCCACGCGGTCCGGCGTGCCTGTGCCGATCGTATCGGCCAGCGCCACTTCGCCGCAGCCGAGCGCATGCAGTTCGGCCGCAACCCTTGCCGCCTGCGCCGGCGGCGTCGGGCCGTCGAATGGGCAATCCACGGCGCAGGACACATAGGCCCGCACCGGAATGCCGTCCTCGCGTGCCTGGCGGACGAGGGGTGCAAAACGCTCGAAACTTTCCGCGATGCTGCAATTGATGTTGCGGTGGCTAAAACCCTCCGAGGCGGATGCAAAGACCGCGACTTCATCCGCCCTTGCCGACATCGCCGCCTCATAACCCCGCAGATTCGGCGTCAGCGCCGTGTAGAGCGTACCCTTCCGGCGTTCGATGCCCGCCATGACCCGGGGGCCATCGGCCATCTGGGGCACCCAGTCGGCGCGCACGAAGCTGGTCACTTCGATCTTTTCGAAACCGCAGGCCGAAAGCAGGTCGACAAGTTCTATCTTGTCGGCGGTGGAGATGATCCGCTTTTCGTTCTGCAGCCCGTCGCGCGGGCCCATCTCGTGGATACGGACGAAGTCAGCCATTTTCCGTCCCCGGAGCCGGCTCCAGCACCAGGAGAACCGCGCCCTCCAGAACCTGCTCGCCCTGCGAGACCAGGACCTCGGCGATGCTGCCGTCACGCGGGGCGGAGAGTATCAGCTCCATCTTCATCGCCTCCATGACAGCCAGCGTCTCGCCCTTGGCAACCACCGCGCCGGGCGTGGCGCTCAGCAGTTTGACGAGGCCCGGCATGGGCGCGACGATCCGGTCGCCGACGCCGACAGCCTCGTCCTCGCCCGCGAGCGGATCGACGAGCGCGAAATGCCAGTTTTCACCATTGCCGAAGATCGTCACCTCGCGACCGGCGCGAACCGCGCCAAGACGGTGTTTCCGACCGGCGCTTTCGACAAGATAGGCGCCGTCGAAATGGGAGGCGCGCAGATCAAGGCCCGTGCCGTCAATCGCAACCGAATAAGCCCCCTCGCCTTTCGCGCCGAGTGAAATCGCCAGGTGCCGGCCACGATGCTCCAGCGCGACGAAATCGGAGGCTTCGGACCACAATCGGAATCCGGGTAAATTCCTCCATGGATCATGCGAGCTCGTTGGCTCCAGGGCGCCGGAGAGGAGAATGGCGGCCAAGCCAACGACTTCGGACGGGGCGGCATGGACCATCGTCAACTCGGCCAGATGCCGGTCGATCAAGCCCGTATCCGGCCTGCCTTCGGCAAAATCGGATTGATTCGTTAGCCGGCGAAGGAATGTGGCATTCGTCGTGACGCCGGCGGCGCGTACTTCCGCCAGGGCCAAGGAAAGACGTGCGAGCGCAGAGATCCTGTCCGGGCCGTGAGTGATGATCTTGGCGATCATCGGGTCGTAGAAGGGCGAGATGCGGTCTCCGGTTCGTACGCCGCTATCGACGCGGGCAAACTGCTTCGGCAGGTCGAGATGCGCAAGCGTGCCGGTGGCGGGCAGGAAACCTCGCTCGGCATCCTCTGCATAAAGCCGCGCCTCGAAGGACCAGCCGTTGATCGAAAGCTCGTTCTGTTTGAGAGGCAGCGGCTCGCCGGAGGCGACGCGCAATTGCCATTCGACCAGATCGACGCCGGTGATGGCCTCCGTTACCGGGTGTTCCACCTGCAGGCGGGTGTTCATCTCCATGAACCAGAAGCGGTCCGCCTTCAGTCCCTCGGAGGCATCGGCGATGAACTCAATCGTGCCGGCACCGGAGTAACCGATCGCTTGCGCGGCTTTCACGGCCGCCCCGCCCATGGCGCGGCGCATCTCGTCCGGCATGCCGGGGGCCGGCGCCTCTTCGATGACCTTCTGGTGGCGGCGCTGGGCCGAGCAATCGCGCTCGAAGAGATGCACGACATTGCCGTGGTCGTCGCCGAAAACCTGGATTTCGATATGGCGGGGATGGGTGATGTATTTTTCGATGAGACAGGCAGCGTCGCCGAAGGCGGCCAGCGCCTCGCGCTGGGCCGACGCCAAGGCGTCCGCGAAACCGGCGGCGTTTTCCACCCGCCGCATGCCCTTGCCGCCACCACCGGCCCGCGCCTTGATGAGAACCGGAAAGCCGATGCGCTCTGCCTCGGCCAGGAGAAAATCGGGCTCCTGCCGGTTGCCGTGGTAACCGGGTACGATGGGCACGCCGGCCTTTTCCATCAGCGCCTTGGCAGCGTCCTTCAGGCCCATGGCACGGATGGCAACCGGCGACGGGCCCATGAAACGGAGGCCCGCGGATGCGACGGCTTCAGCGAAGTCCGGGTTCTCGGAGAGAAAACCGTAACCGGGATGGATGGCGTCGGCACCGGTCTCCAGCGCCGCATCGATGATGATATCGCCGCGGAGGTAGCTCTCGGCGGCGGGTGATGGGCCGATGTGGACGGCTTCGCCGGCAAGCGAGACATGCAGGGCATCCCGGTCGGCATCGGAATAGACCGCGACGGTCGCGACGCCGAGGCGATGGCAGGTACGTATGATGCGGCAGGCGATTTCGCCTCGGTTGGCGATGAGGACTTTTTTCAGCATGGCAACAAACTCCCTCTCTCCCCCCTTGCGGGGGAGATGGCGAGGGCACAGCACCGGCTTCGCGCAGCAAAAGCGTACAGATCGTGGGAGGGGAACAAGAAATCCATCACCAACCTCTCACATCCGAAACACGCCGAAGCGTGTCTCCTCGATCGGCGCGTTCAACGCGGCAGATAAACTCAGCGCCAGCACCTGCCGCGTCTTTGCCGGATGGATGATGCCATCGTCCCAGAGCCTTGCGGAGGCGTAAAGCGGGTGGCTCTGCTCCTCGAACTGGTCGAGGACCGGCTGCTTGAAGGCCGCCTCTTCTTCCATGCTCCAAGACCTGCCACCGCGTTCGATCGCTTCGCGTCGGACGGTGGCCAATACGCCCGCCGCCTGCGGCCCGCCCATGACGGAGATGCGGCTGTTCGGCCAGGTCCAGAGAAAACGGGGCGAATAGGCCCGGCCGGCCATGCCGTAATTGCCGGCGCCGAAGGAGCCGCCGACGAGGATCGTCACCTTGGGTACTGAGGTGGTGGCAACCGCCGCGACCAGCTTGGCGCCGTGTTTGGCGATGCCTTCCGCTTCATATCTGCGGCCCACCATGAAGCCGGTGATATTCTGCAAGAAAACGAGCGGGATCTTTCGCTGCGAGCAGAGTTCGATGAAATGCGCGCCCTTCTGGGCACTTTCGGAAAAGAGAACGCCGTTGTTGGCGATGATGCCGATCGGAATTCCGAAGACATGTGCAAAACCGCAGGCGAGCGTCGTCCCGAACCGTGCCTTGAACTCGTCGAAACGGGAGCCGTCGACGATCCGGGCGATCACCTCGCGGATGTCATAGGGTGTGGAAAGGGAGGCCGGCACGATCGCGGCGATCTCTTCGGGATCGTAGAGCGGGTCCTCCGGCCGTTCGAGAGCGACGGTCCCGGGCTTGCGGGTATTGAGGCCGGCGACGGCGCGGCGAACCAGCGCCAGCGCATGGACATCGTCGCGGGCGAGATGATCGGCGACGCCCGAAAGCCTTGTATGGACATCGCCGCCGCCAAGATCCTCGGCGCTTACCTCCTCGCCCGTCGCGGCCTTCACCAGCGGTGGACCGGCGAGAAAGATCGTGCCCTGATCCCTGACGATGATCGCCTCGTCCGACATGGCCGGCACATAGGCGCCGCCGGCGGTGCACGAACCCATGACGGCGGCGATCTGGGCAATGCCCCTGGCCGACATGCGCGCCTGGTTGAAGAAGATACGGCCGAAATGATCGCGGTCCGGAAACACTTCGTCCTGGTTCGGCAGGTTGGCGCCGCCGGAATCGACGAGGTACACGCAAGGCAGGCGGTTTTCCTCGGCGATCTCCTGGGCGCGCAGATGTTTCTTCACCGTCATCGGGTAATAGGTGCCACCCTTCACCGTGGCATCGTTGGCGACGATCATCACCTCGCGGCCCTCGACTCTCCCTATCCCGGTAACGATGCCGGCCGCCGGGCTGGCGCCGCCATAAAGCCCGTGAGCTGCAGTAGCAGCGATTTCGAGGAAGGGCGAGCCATGATCCAGAAGGCGGGCGATACGATCGCGCGGCAGCAGCTTGCCACGTTTCACATGCCGCGCCCGCGCCTCTTCGCCGCCTCCGGCTTCCGCGAAAGCCACCGCGGCCTCGACTTCGGCAAGCCTTGCCTGCATGGCGACACGGTTCGCCGCGGCGGTTTCGCTTCGAGGATTGAACTGCGAGCGGAGAACCGCCATCAAGCCGTCTCCCTGAAGAGTTCGCGGCCGATCAGCATGCGGCGGATTTCCGACGTACCGGCGCCGATTTCCATCAATTTGGCATCGCGCAGCAACCGGCCGGTCGGATTGTCGTTGATATAGCCGTTGCCGCCGAGCACCTGGATCGCCTGCAAAGCCTGCTGGGTCGCCTGTTCTGAAGCATAGAGGCAGCAGGCGGCGGCATCCTGGCGGGTCACTACGCCGCGATCGCAGGCGGACGCGACCGCATAGACATAGGCGCGGGCCGAATTCATCGCCGTATACATGTCGGCAACCTTGGCCTGGATCAGCTGGAACTCGCCGATCGGCTGGCCGAACTGCTTTCGCTCGTGGACGTAAGGCATAACCACATCCAGGCAGGCATGCATGATGCCGATGCCGATCGCCGAGAGCACCACGCGCTCATAATCGAGGCCTGACATCAACACGCGGACACCGCCGCCTTCCGCGCCCATGACGTTCTCAGCCGGCACTTCACAATCCTGGAACACCAGTTCGCAGGTGTTCGAGCCGCGCATGCCGAGCTTGTCGAGCTTTTGCGCGGTCGAGAAGCCCTTGAAGCCCTTTTCGATGAGGAAGGCCGTGATGCCCTTCGGACCGGCGTCCGGATCGGTCTTGGCATAAACGACCAGCACATCCGCATCGGGGCCGTTGGTGATCCACATCTTGCTGCCGTTCACGACGTAGCGATCACCGCGCTTTTCGGCCCTCAGCTTCATCGACACGACGTCGGAACCGGCGCCGGGCTCGGACATGGCAAGCGCGCCCACATGTTCTCCCGAGCAGAGTTTCGGCAGATAGCGGGCCTTCTGCTCGGCGCTGCCGTTGCGGTTGATCTGATTGACGCAGAGATTGGAATGGGCGCCATAGCTCAGCGAGGTCGACGCCGATGCCCGCGCCAGTTCCTCGACGGCGACCACATGGGCGAGATAACCAAGCCCCGAACCGCCGAAATCCGGATCGGCGGTGATGCCGAGCAGGCCCAAGGCTCCGAGTTCCGGCCATAGATCGCGGGCGAATTCGTTGCTGCGGTCGATCTCGTCTGCCCGAGGCGCGAGTTTTTCCCGGGCGAAACGATGAACGGTTTCGCGCACCGCCTCGACCTCCTCGCCGAGGGCGAAATTCATGCTGGCGTGGAACACCTTGTCTCCTCCCGGTGCGCCGATATCCGATAGGGAAGTTGTGGGGCGGAAGATGCAGGCCGTCAATGGCCGCAGCGACGGCGTGACAAGATCGCAAGATACGGTCTTCCGGCTGACGGTCTTTGAAAAAAGATTGCCCTTATTGCGGCAGATGATGCGGATTGAGACCCGGCACCCATTGGGTGTTCGGCATTCTGGTGCCAGTATAGGTCACGCCGCTTTCGGTTTTGCAGCGATAAACACGGGTCGGCATCGTGTCGCCGTAGAGGATTTCGTAATTGCCGCGGCCACGGTAGACATATTCGATATCGGTCTCGCAGGTATAGGCGTTCTTCCGCACGCGCTCCGCTTCCGGAACCACACCCGGGAGATCCCTGAAGGCGGTCACCGGCTGCGAAGCCGGCCGCGCCCAGTCGATCCGATCACGTCCGGCGACGCGATTGCGTTCGGCCGCGAACAGCTCGACCGGAAACAGCGCGGCGAGAATGAGCGCCACGAGCATGACAGCCGGCAATATCCATGCACCCTTGAGCATGACTTCGCTCCTCATCCACCAAACCAGCGGACGAATCGAAGATATGAACGGCGAGCGGTCGATACTATGGGCCAGGGCCCACGTTTGCGTGATCATCGGCACTTATCCAATACGACGATAACCAGTCGGCTGTTCGTAAAGCCAACCGATGCGCTGAACCGCCGCCTCGAAATCTTCGCGCCCGACGCTCATCGTGTGGCCATTGGCATGCAACAGCGTCTCTTCGTTCTCCATGATGCCGACATGGCCTTTCCAGAAAACGAGATCGCCGCGCCGAAGTTCCTCGCGGGTGATGGGAAAACCGAAGGATGCCAGCATGTCGGAATCGCGGGGCGCGGACCTGCCCACCATCATCAACGAAAGCTGTACGAGGGCCGAGCAATCCAGCCCGAAGCCGGAGCGGCCACCCCACAGATAAGGCGTCTCGATGAATTTTCCGGCGACCGAGACATAGTCTTCGCCGAGGGTTTCACCGATCGGAAGGCAGTGCCGGGCGACAACCGCACCGCCGGTCGAGAGCAGCAGATATTTCGTTCCGCGGGTTTCCGCCTCGCCGGCAACCGTGACGCGGCTGCCCATGGAGAGGGCGCCAAGCGGCGGCTTGCGCAGCTCGGCCTCGGGATAGAGGAACGTGCGCGGTACGGCGATGCGATGGGTCGGCTCCTCCAGCGCGCCGAGCGCGGTTTCGGGGAGATATCCGACGTAACCGTCCTGATCCGCCTGCACCCAGGCAAAACCATTTTCCCGATCGAAGACCCGCACGGTTTCGCCAAAGAGAAGTTCCGTATCGATGCCGCGGGCAAGATCCGGCACGGGCCGGAGCTGAACCACCGGCACGTCGATGCGGGCCGGCTCGCCGCGCACGAAGGTCTCGGCCTCGACCGATCCTCTCAGGGTCTCGTCGGCAAGATCGGGGCGAAAGGCGTGCAGGCGTCTGTCAAGTGTCTTGGTCATGTCACGGTCCTGGCTGGCGCCCTTCCCTGATGATCAGGTCGCCCAGCTTTTCGAGGTAAAGCGCGCCGGCCACCGTGCGCTTGATCACCACGTTGCGGCGGTCGCGTTCGTCGCGTTCGCGGTCCACCAGGCCCATCTCGCTCATGGTGTCGAGCGCGCGGGTGATGACCGGCTTGGTGACGCTAAGCGTCGCGGCGAGCCCCCGCACGGTGTGCGGCGGCGGCACGAGGTAAATATGCAGCAGGATCGACATCTGGCGCAATGTCAGATCGCGCCCGTCATGCCGCACCTGCTCCAGCGACACCCGGTGCCAGAGACCCAGCGCTTCCGTCGCCGTCAGTTCAACCGGCATCACGACCCTCAGCTTCAAATCCCGCGGATTTTAAGCCGAAGGTCTTACCGGTTTATTTCGCGGCCATGCCGCGGATCACCTTGTAGAGCGCCCGGATGGCGAAAGCCTCGCCGCCGACCTGGGCATGCGGCCTGTCGGCCGTCACCCAGGCATAGATATCGAAATGCACCCAGCTTTTGGTGGCCGTCACAAACCGCTTCAGGAAAAGTGCCGCGGTGATGGCGCCCGCCATGCCGCCCGAAGGCGAATTGGTGATGTCGGCGGCGCGGGAACGGATATCCTTGTCGTAACCCATCCAGAGCGGCAGGCGCCACATGGGATCGGCCTCGGACCCGGAGGCCTCCATCAGCTTGCCCGACAACGCCTCGTCATCGGTGAAATAGGGCGCGAGCTCCGTGCCGAGCGCGACGCGGGCGGCCCCCGTCAGCGTCGACATATCGATCATCAGGTCCGGCGGGTTTTCATCGGCATAGGCAAGCGCATCGGCGAGGATCAGCCGGCCCTCCGCATCGGTATTGTCGATCTGCACCGTGATGCCCTTGCGGCTCCTGTATATATCGCCGGGACGGAAGGCATTGCCGGAAATCGAATTCTCGACCGCCGGCACGAGAACCTGAAGATCGACCGCAAGGCCGGCATCCATGATCATCAGCGCGAGGCCCATGACGTTCGCCGCGCCGCCCATGTCCTTCTTCATCAGCGCCATGTTGGCGGCGCCCTTGATGTCGAGGCCGCCGGTATCGAAGCAGACGCCCTTGCCGACCAGCGTGATGCGCGGGCGACCCTTCTCACCCCAGCGCATTTCGAGGAGCCGCGGCTGGGAGGCGCTGGCGCGGCCGACGGTGTGGACCAGCGGAAAGTTCTGCTTCAGCAGGTCCTCGCCGACGATCGACGTGACTTTGGCGCCGTAATGCTCCCCCAGCGCGCGAAACGCCGCCTCGAGCTCGATCGGCCCCATTTCGTTGGTCGGGATGTTGACGAGATCGCGCGCCAGGAAAACGCCCGCGAGCTGCCGCCGGATATCGGCATCGTCGGCCGAAGCGGCGATCGAAAGGCGCACATCCTTCGGCTTGTCGGACTTGTAGCGCGTGAAGCCGTAAGCACCGAGGCCGTAGCCCAGGGCGACCTGCTCCGCCGTGAGGGCCGTCGTTTCGACCTTCCAGTCGCCGGGCGGCAGGACTTTCGAAAGCTTGCCGGTGATGAAAGGCGCTTCGGCGGGATCGCTGCCGAGGCCGAAGAGGGCGCTGCCCACGTCGCCGGTTCCACCCTCCGGAACCAGCAGGAGCGCGCCCGCTTCCGCCTTGAAGCCCGCCGCCCTAGCCCAGGCGAGGACCGCGGCATCGAATCTACCCTCCTCCAGATCCGCGGGCGTTACGGCGTAAACGGTCTTTGCCGGCGCGTCCTTCGGGCCGAACGGAGAAGGGCGGTCGATATAGCTGTAGGGAATGGTCATGGAGAAACAGCCTTCGGAAGGGTCTGGAATCATTGGCCTTAACGATCTGTTAGGGTTAACAGTTTATTGCTGGAGTGGAAATGCGTTAATGCCTGCCGCCGGTTCGAAGGCGGCGCCGGACCGAACGAGACCCCAGCCCATGATCGCTCCAGCAGCTTCGACCTTCCGCAAGAGCCACCTTGCCCGTACCGCCGCGCTCCTCCTTCTTCTGGCATCGGTGGCCGGTTGCGCCAGCACCAAGCGCGACGTCGCGACGACCGGCTCCATCCCGAAGGTTTCGACGGCCTCCCTGCAGGGCATGAACGCGGTGGAACTTGCGAACGCCGAAAGATCGATCGGCGCAGCCTATGCCCGGGATCCCAAGAACCGGGACATCGGGCTGCAATATGCAAACGTGCTGGGCATGACCGGCAAGAACAGTCAGGCGCTCGCCGTCATGCAACAGGTGGCGATCGCCCACCCTGCCGACCGCGACGTGCTCGCCGCCTATGGCAAGGCGCAGGCCGCCGCAGGCCAGCTCGAACAGGCGCTCACGACGATCAGCCGGGCCCAGACGCCGGACCATCCGGACTGGCGGCTTTATTCGGCGGAAGGCGCCGTGCTCGACCAACTCGGCCGCTCGAACGAGGCCCGCCAGAAATACCGCATGGCGCTCGACGCGCAGCCCAACGAACCGAGCATCATGTCCAATCTCGGCATGTCCTACGTGCTTTCCGGCGACCTGAAGACCGCCGAGACCTACATGCGCAACGCCGCCGGCCAGCCGGGCGCCGACAGCCGGGTGCGCCAGAACCTCGCTCTCGTCGTCGGCCTGCAGGGGCGCTTTTCCGAAGCCGAAGACATCGCCCGCAAGGAACTGTCGCAGCAGCAGGCGGACGCGAACGTCACCTATCTTCGCTCCATGCTCTCCCAGCAGAACTCGTGGTCGAAGCTGGCCGACAAGGACGGCAAGGCGAAGCAGAGCACGAACTGATCGGGTCGGTGGATCGAAGCGGCGGGGCACGGGTCTCACCATCGCAGCCGGCAAAGCCGAGGCGCGGGAAGAGTCAGAAAGCTCAACTTTTGAGAATGGCGGACAGAGAGGGATTCGAACCCTCGATACGCTTTCACGTATACACGCGTTCCAGGCGTGCGCCTTCAACCACTCGGCCACCTGTCCTTGAAAAGGGCTGCGTTCGCAAAAAGGCGAAGCAGCGGTCGGGCGCGATATATACCGATGAATTCTCAGGGATCAACCGGAATCTGAACGATTTTTGACAGCGGCCCGCGAAACCTGCCGAACCGGCGTTGTCAAATCACGGAGCCAGGGTTATCTCCAGCGTCAGGCCACCGATCGACCGAGTACCGATCGGCGCAAAAGGCACGGATCGTCGGGATGAGAATCATCCAGTTCGTCTTTCATCTCGTCAGCGCGCTTGCCCTCGTGGCGGCAATCGGAACGGGCGTGCTGGATTCCATCCAGTCCGTTTCCGCCTCCTCCCTGATACTGACAAGCCTCGGAAACGCCTGGCTCAATCTCGATCCGGAGAGCCTGACGCTCGCCGAGATCTACGCGGAAACCTATATCAGCGCCGATATCTGGCGCCCCTTGGTGGCGCCGGTGCTGGCCCAACCGGCCTTCGCCATCTTCCTGGCGCTTTCCCTGCTCTTCTGGATGGCCGGGTATCGCAAGCCCGATTTCGCGGGCCGCTTCACCGCCTGACACCGGGTTGCGCGGCGATATTCCGAAGAGAAAAACCGCCGTGGCCACGCACACCGGACTACCCTACACTGCGATTGTATCCGAGGGGCATTTCCGCCGCCCGAGGCAGAGGATTGCCAGTGGCCCATGGCCGAAAAAGTCGGCTTCGCGCCGGTCGTTTGTGCAGTTTTTTCGCCTGTTTGGAGAAGTTTTGGGCAGGCTGACCGTTTTTTACCAACTGAAAAAAATCTCGTGAATTTTTCCGAAACCCATGCAAGAGTGACCGGAGCCAGACCCTCTCAAAAAGGGCAGGTGGCCGCAGACTGCCCGGGGAACGGGTCTTGCGGGAGGACCCAACAGCTAAAAACAGGGCTGAACAATGAAGAAAACCCTTTTGAGCCTCATTGCCACGGCCGCCATGTCGGCCACCGCGCTTGCCGCGGACGTCAAGCCGGCGCTGGTCTACGGCACCGGCGGCAAGTTCGACAAATCCTTCAACGAGGCCGCCTTTGCCGGGGCCGAAAGGTTCAAGAAGGAAACCGGAACCGATTACCGGGATTTCGAGCCCAAGGACGACACGCAGGGCGAACAGGCCATCCGCAACTTCGCGAGCCGCGGCTTCAACCCCGTGGTCGCCGTTTCCTTTGCCTGGACCTCGGCCATGGAAAAGGTCGCGAAGGAATATCCGGACACCAAGTTCGTGATCGTCGATTCCGTCGTCGACCTGAAGAACGTCCGCTCCGTGCTCTATAAGGAAGAAGAAGGTTCCTATCTCGTCGGTCTCCTCGCCGGCATGGCATCGAAGACCGGCAAGGTCGGCTTTATCGGCGGCATGGACATCCCCCTGATCCGCAAGTTCGGCTGTGGTTACGTCCAGGGCGTCAAGGCCGCCAAGGCCGATGCTCAAGTCTTCCAAAACATGACGGGCACCACGGGGGCAGCCTGGAACGACCCGGTTCGCGGCGGCGAACTCACCAAGAACCAGATCGACCAGGGCGCCGACGTCATCTACGCGGCAGCCGGCGCGACCGGTCTCGGCGTGCTGCAGACGGCAGCCGACAACAAGAAGCTGTCGATCGGCGTCGATTCCAACCAGAACCACCTGCATCCGGGTTCGGTCCTGACCTCGATGGTCAAGCGTGTCGATCTCGCCGTTTACAACGCCTATAACGACCTCAAGAACGACAAGTTCACCGCCGGCATCCAGTCGCTCGGCGTCAAGGAGGACGGCGTCGCGGCGGCCATCGACAACAACAACAAGTCGCTGATCACGCCGCAGATGCAAGCTGCCGTCGACAAGGCCAAGGCCGACATCATTGCCGGTACCGTCAAGGTGCACGACTACATGACGAACAATTCCTGCCCGAAGTGAGGCATTCGACAGAAGGGCGTATGGCGAGGGAAATCGCCATACGCCCTTTTTTCATATGACCCGGAAAGGCGGACCATTTGAGCCTCGACCTTCAGAGAGAGACTGAGCCTGCGATCGAGCTTGTCGGCATCGACAAGAAGTTCGGCGCGGTGCATGCCAACAAGAACATCAACCTGACCGTCGCCAAAGGCTCGATCCACGGGATCATCGGCGAAAACGGCGCCGGCAAATCGACCCTGATGTCGATCCTCTACGGCTTCTACCACGCCGACCAGGGCGAAATCCGGATTTCCGGCAAGCCGGTAACCATCCGCGACAGCCAGACCGCGATTTCCTCCGGCATCGGCATGGTCCACCAGCATTTCATGCTGGTCGAGAATTTCACCGTACTGGAAAACGTCATGCTCGGGGCGGAAGGCGGCCAGCTGTTGCGCAAGGGCGTGGCCAGCGCCCGCAGGGAGCTGAAGCGGCTGGAAGACGACTACGGTCTCGAGGTCGATCCGGACGCCGTGATCGAGGAACTGCCGGTCGGCAGCCAGCAGCGCGTCGAGATCCTGAAGGCGCTTTACCGCGGCGCGGAAATCCTGATCCTCGACGAGCCGACCGGCGTGCTGACGCCCGCCGAGGCCGATCATCTCTTCAAGGTCTTGCGCGTGCTGCGCGACCAGGGCAAAACGATTATCCTCATCACCCACAAGCTGCGCGAGATCATGGCGATCACCGACACGGTCTCGGTCATGCGCCGCGGCGAGATGGTGGCGACCCGCAAGACCGCCGAGACGACGGTGGAAGAACTGGCCGAACTGATGGTCGGCCGGCGGGTGCTGCTGCGCGTCGAGAAGGGCGAGGCCAATCCGGGCAAGGTGCTCCTGTCGGTGAAGAACCTCACTGTGAAGGACAGCCGCGGCGTGACCATGGTGGACGACGTGTCTTTCGACGTTCGCGCCGGCGAGATCGTCGGCATTGCGGGCGTCGCCGGCAACGGGCAGTCGGAATTGCTGGAAGCGATTGCCGGCATCCGCAAGCCGGCTTCCGGCGAGATCCTGATCGACGGCAAGTCGATCGCGGGTTCCGATCCCGCCGCGCTTCGCGAACTCGGCCTCGCGCATATCCCGGAAGACCGCCACCACATGGGCCTGGTGCTGAAATTCGAGGAATACGAGAATTCGATCCTCGGTTATCATCGGGATCAGCGTTACGGCCGCGGCGCGATGCTGAACCTCGAAGCGGTCCGGAAGGATGCGGAGGAGAAGATTGCCAAATACGACATCCGCCCGCCGAACCCGCGGTTGAGGACGGCAAATTTCTCGGGCGGCAACCAGCAGAAGATCGTCGTGGCGCGCGAGATCGAACGCGATCCGAATGTGCTGATCATCGGCCAGCCGACCCGCGGCGTCGATATCGGCGCGATCGAATTCATTCACAAACGCATCATCGAGATGCGCGATGCGGGCAAGGCCGTGCTGCTGGTTTCGGTCGAACTCGACGAGATCCGCTCGCTCTCCGACCGCATCCTGGTGATGTTCGCCGGCAAGGTAGTCGGCGAGAAATCCGGTGAAGCCGGAGAACAGACGCTGGGGCTGATGATGGCCGGGATCGCCGCATGAGCACCGCATCCGTTCCCCTTCCCGCCTGGATCAATTACGGCGTCATTCCAATCCTCAACCTCATCCTCGCCTTCTTTTTCTCCGGCCTTGTCGTCTGGCTGATCGGCGAGAATCCCTTCGAGGCTCTGCAGCTGCTGCTCATCGGCGCGCTCGGCCGCGGCGAAGGCATCGGCTTTACGCTGTTTTACACGACGAGCTTCATCTTCACCGGCCTGTCAGTGGCGGTGGCGATCCATGCCGGCCTGTTCAACATCGGGTCGGAAGGTCAGGCCTATCTCGGCGGCCTCGGCGCCGCGCTCGTCGCGCTGTCGCTCGACAGCTACGTACCCTGGTACGTCACCATGCCGTTCGCGGTGATCGGCGCGGCACTCTTCGGCGCGGCCTGTGCTGCCATCCCCGCCTGGCTGCAAGCCTATCGGGGCAGCCACATTGTCATCACCACGATCATGTTCAACTTCATCGTCTCTTCGCTGATGAACTACGTGCTCGTGCGCGTGCTGATCGTGCCCGGCAAGATGGCACCGGAAACCCGCACCTTTCTAGAGGGCGGACAATTGCCGAAGCTCGACTGGTTGATCGGCGTGTTCGGCGGCCGGCTGGGTGCGGCGCCGCTCAACTTCTCTTTCGTGATCGCGCTCGTCATGTGTTTCTTGGTCTGGGTGCTGATCTGGCGCACCAAGCTCGGCTATGAGATGCGCACGCTCGGCCACAGCCCGACGGCCGCGGCTTATGCCGGCATGCGTTATTCGAAGATCGTCATCATCACCATGCTGATCTCCGGTGGTCTCGCCGGCATGATGGCGCTGAACCCCGTGATGGGCGCATCGGCCCGCCTGCAGATCGAATTCGTCGGCGGCGCCGGCTTCGTCGGCATCGCTGTGTCGCTGATGGGCCGCAACCATCCGGCCGGCATCGTGCTCTCGGCATTGCTCTTCGGCATTCTCTACCAGGGCGGCGCGGAGCTTTCCTTCGACATGCCGGCGATTACCCGCGACATGATCGTCGTCATCCAGGGCATGGTCATCCTGTTTGCCGGCGCGCTGGAATACATGCTGCGCCCCGCCATCGTTCGGCTCTATCAGCAGGCCATGGGGAGATAGCGCTCATGGATTTCGACATCTTCATCAGCATTCTCGGCTCCGCGGTTCGCCTGTCCATTCCGCTGCTGTTCACCGCGCTTGCCGGCCTCTTCTCGGAACGAGCCGGCATTTTCGATATCGGTCTTGAAGGCAAGATGCTGGCCTCGGCCTTCGCCTCGGCCTGCGTCGCCTATGCGACGGGCAATGCCTGGGCCGGGCTTGGCGCGGGCATTGGCATAGCCATCGTCTTTTCGCTGGTGCACGGCTTTGCCTCGATCACCAATCGCGGCAACCAGATCGTCTCCGGCGTGGCCCTGAATTTCGTGGCGGCGGGCCTGACGATCGTGCTCGGCCAGGCCTGGTTCGGCCAGGGCGGCCGCACGGGACAGGTGCCGGCCTCCGGCAGGTTCTCCGGCATCACGCTGCCCGGTGCCGAGATGATGCGCGAGGTGCCGATCATCGGCCCCTTCTATGCGAATGTCATTTCCGGCAACAACATCCTCACCTATCTCGCCTTCCTGATGGTGCCGATCTCCTGGTGGGTGCTTTATCGCACCCGCTTCGGGCTGCGGCTGCGCGCCGTCGGCGAAAATCCGGGCGCGGTGGACACGGCCGGCATCTCGGTTACCTGGCTGCGGTACCGGGCGCTGATCGTCACCGGCTTCCTGGCGGGTTTCGCCGGCACCTATCTGTCTATCGCGCAATCCGCCGCCTTCATCAACAACATGTCGGCCGGCAAGGGGTATATCGCGCTCGCGGCGCTGATCTTCGCCAAATGGAAGCCCGTGCCGGTCATGCTCGCCTGCCTGCTGTTCGGTTTCCTGGACGCCTTCGCGAACTTCATGCAGGGCAAGGCCCTGCCGCTGATCGGCGAAGTGCCGGTGCAGATCTTCCAGGCGTTGCCCTATATCCTCACATGCGTGCTTCTGGCCGGCTTCATCGGTATCGCCCGTCCGCCGAAGGCCGGCGGCGTGCCCTATACGAAGGAACGTTGAGACATGTCCCACGCGCTTTTCGAAGCCGCCTGCGAGGCCATGAAAAAAGCCCACGCGCCCTATTCGAAATTCCCGGTGGGCGTGGCGCTCCGTGCCGATGACGGCAAGGTTTATCTCGGCGCCAATATCGAGAACATCTCCTTTCCGCAAGGCTGGTGCGCCGAACCGACGGCGATCAGTGCGATGATCATGGGTGGCGGAAAGAAGATCGTCGAACTCGCGGTGATCGCAGAAAAGCTGCCGCTCTGTACCCCTTGCGGCGGTTGCCGGCAGAAGATTTCGGAATTCGCCTCGGCCGACACGCGCATTTATCTCTGCGACGACGGCGGCGTGAAAAAGACCGTCACCATGGCGGAATTGCTGCCCTATGCATTCGAAACGGATGTGATCGGATGAAAGAGGTCATCGATCTTCTCGTCGACCGGCTGGACGGCCTCGTGCCGCGCCACGCGATCGTGCTCGGTTCCGGCCTCGGTTCGCTGGTCGATGACGTGCGGGATCAGATCCGCATCCCCTACACATCGCTGGACGGTTTTCCCGTCAGCGGCGTAACTGGCCATGCGGGCGAGCTGGTCGCCGGTTATCTCGGCGAAGAGCCGATCATCATGTTGTCCGGCCGGGCGCATTATTACGAGCATGGCGACGCCAAGGCGATGCGCATGCCGATCGAGGTGATGCGCGGCCTCGGCGTGCAGACGCTGATCCTCACCAACTCCGCCGGCTCGCTCCGGGAAGACATGCCGCCCGGTTCAGTGATGCAGATCACCGATCACATCAACTATTCCGGCATGAACCCGCTGATCGGGGAACGCGGCGACCGCCGCTTCGTCGGCATGACCAGCGCCTATGACACAGCCCTTGCGCTCGACATGCGCAATGCCGCGATCCGCGCCGGCATTCCACTCTTTTCCGGCGTCTACATGTGGTTTTCCGGCCCGAGCTTCGAAACACCGGCGGAGATCCGCATGGCGCGCATCCTGGGTGCCGACGCAGTCGGCATGTCGACCGTGCCGGAAGTCATCCTTGCCCGTTATTTCGGGCTGAAGGTCGCGGCGGCTTCCGTGATCACCAATTTCGGGGCGGGCATGACGGGCGGCGAGCTCAGCCATCAGGAAACCAAGGACATGGCGCCGATCGGCGGCCAGCGGCTTGCCGCAATCCTCAAGGAGATGCTGGCCTGAAAGAATCTTGGCGCCGTTACACGAAAGATTTCAGTCGGATATGCCGCGTGTGACGGTCTGCGCGCATAGCGCGGGTTGCATCTAATCGTTTGAACGATAAATATAGCCTTCCGATCAAGCCTGGGGAGGCAATCGACATGGAACTCCTGAGCCCACGCGAAGCGGCAGCTTTCGCGCTCTCGCTTCTGGACCTGACGAATCTTCGCGACGACTGCGACAATGCGGCGATCGAGAAACTGTGCCTGCGTGCCCAGACGCCCTATGGCCACACGGCCGCGATCTGCATCTGGCCGCGCTTCGTCGCCCATGCCCGGCAGATTCTCGGTGCAGACCATGCCGTGCGTATCGCCACGGTCGTAAATTTTCCCTCCGGGGATCTGCCCGTCGCGGCCGTCGTCGAGGAAACGAGGCAGGCGGTCGAAGACGGTGCGAACGAGATCGACATGGTCATCCCCTATCGCAAGCTTCTGACCGGCGACGAGGCATCGGTGACCGAGATGGTCGAAGCCGTGCGCGCCGCCTGCCGGGGCGCCTGCCTCAAGGTGATCCTCGAAACCGGCGAGCTGAAAGACAGCGCGGTGATCCGCAGGGCATCGGAACTGGCGATTGCCGCCGGTGCCGATTTCATCAAGACCTCGACCGGCAAGGTTGCGGTCAATGCGACGCTCGAAGCCGCCGATATCATGCTGCAGGCGATCCGCGATTCGAAGAAGCGTGTCGGCTTCAAGCCGGCCGGCGGTATCGGAACCGTCTCGGATGCCGATCTTTATCTCAGGCTCGCGGAGACGATCATGGGGCCGAACTGGATCATGCCGTCCACCTTCCGCTTCGGGGCTTCCGGTCTGCTGGACGATATTCTCGGCGTCCTGGGCGGCAGCATGGTGGCGCGCGCTTCGGGCGGCTATTGACCTGATGATCCCGCAGGAGATCATCCGCCGCAAGCGCGACGGACAGGCGCTCGCCCCTGAGGAAATCGCCGCCTTCATCGGCGCGCTTACCAGAGAGGAGATCACCGAGGGACAGGCGGCCGCCTTTGCCATGGCCGTCTTCTTTCGGGGCATGTCCCGCGATGAGACGGTCGCGCTGACCCTTGCCATGCGCGATTCCGGGACAGTCCTGAAATGGGACAAGCTTGAGCGGCCGGTGGCGGACAAGCATTCGACCGGCGGCGTGGGCGACAACGTCTCGCTGATGCTGGCACCGATCGTCGCGGCTTGCGGGCTTGCGGTTCCGATGATTTCCGGCCGCGGCCTCGGCCATACCGGCGGCACGCTCGACAAGCTGCAGTCCATTCCAGGATACGACGTGTTCCCGAACGAGACACTGTTTAGCAAGGTGGTCGGGGAGGTCGGCTGTGCCATTATCGGGCAGACGGGCGATCTGGCACCGGCGGACCGTCGTCTCTATGCGATACGCGATGTGACCGCGACGGTGGAATCCGTGCCGTTGATCACCGCATCGATCCTTTCGAAGAAGCTGGCCGCCGGGTTGGGCAGTCTGGTTCTCGACGTCAAGGTCGGCAACGGAGCCTTCATGGCAAACCTCGATGAGGCCGAAACGCTGGCCCGCTCGCTGGTCGAAGTGGCAAATGGCGCCGGCCTCAGGACCGCGGCACTGCTGACCGACATGAACGAGCCTCTGGCCGATGCGGCCGGCAATGCGCTGGAAATCATCAACTGTCTCGATTTTCTCGCCGGACTGAAAGCCGGCACGCGGCTGGAAACCGTGGTTCTCGCGGAAGCTGCCGAAATGCTCGTCCAGGCGGGCGTCGCGGGCAGTCTTCCCGAGGCCGGGGAGAAGGCGCAGCTGGCGCTTACCTCCGGCGAGGCGATGGAGCATTTCGCACGCATGGTGCATGCGCTGGGCGGGCCAGCGGATTTCTGCGAGAAGCCGGATGCCTACCTGCAGCAGGCGCCGGTGCGGTTGCGGGTGCCCTCGCCCCGCGGCGGTTATCTTGCGGCCTGCGACGCCCGTTCGGTCGGCCTTGCCGTCGTGGAACTCGGCGGCGGACGCAAACGGGCGGCGGACACGATCGACCATCGGGTCGGTATCGGTGGATTGCTGCCGCTCGGCACCAGAGTGGAAGAAGGCGAGCCGATCGCCATTGTCCATGCGGCCGACCGCGAAGGCGCGGAGCGCGTGGCGGCGGAAATCGAACGTGCCTACACGATCGCGGAGGCGCCGCCTTCACCGGCGCCGGTCATCCTCAGGCGGATCGGCTGATCAATGGGTCAACCTGAGCCTGCCGCCTTCCACCTGAAAGGATTTCAGCTTCTTCAGGAAACTCATGCCCACCAGCGTGCCGGACAGTGCCTTGTCACGCAGCACGAAGGCATCGACATCCTTCACCCGCACGCCGCCTATCTCGATGCGGTCGAGTTCGACATGCGCGGCTTCCGTCCCGCCATTGGCGGTGTTGACGGTATAGCGAAAATCCAGGCTGTTGGCGCCAAAGCCGAGCTTGCGCGCCGTGCTTTCGTTGATCGCCACCAGCGAGGCGCCGGTATCGACCAGGCCGTCCACGGATTTGCCGTTGATGCGGAACGTCGCCTGGAAATGGCCGCGGCCGTCCGCTTCGAGCACGACGGTGCCCGGTGCGGCGGAGGCGGGCTCGGGCTTTGTGGCCTCGTCTGCCTTCACGGGCGCTTCGGGCGGATGATCCACGCGCTGTATCATCGCCGGGATCTGCGTGGCGAGCAATGCCGCGATGGCTGCGAAAATGATAGTGCGCAGGAGCATGACGTCCTCTCGGCATGAACCGGGTTGCCCTCTGCTTAGCCCGAAATTCGTAAGAAAACGGCCTGCAGACGTCTCTGCAGGCCGGCCTATTCGCAATTGCGGTTAAGAAACTTCTAGAAAACTTATTTCGTGCCGTACATGCGGTCGCCCGCATCGCCGAGACCCGGCACGATATAGCCCTTTTCGTTCAGATGGCTATCAATCGAGGCGGTATAGATCCTCACGTCCGGATGGGCACCCTGGAAGTTCCTGATGCCTTCGGGTGCGGCAAGCAGGCAGAGGAAGCGGATATTGTGGGCGCCGCGCTCCTTCAGCTTGTCGACGGCCGCGATGGACGAATTGCCCGTCGCCAGCATCGGGTCGACGACGATGATCAGGCGTTCGGCGATATCGTCCGGCGCCTTGAAGTAATATTCCACCGGCTGCAGGGTCTCGTGGTCGCGATAGACGCCGATATGCGAGACGCGGGCGGACGGCACAAGTTCGAGCATGCCTTCAAGCAGCCCGTTGCCGGCGCGCAGGATCGAGGCAAAAACCAGCTTCTTGCCCTCGACGATCGGCGCCTGCATTTCGGTAAGCGGCGTCTCGATCGTTTCCATGGTGAGTTCGAGATCGCGGGTCACTTCGTAGCAGAGCAACATCGAGATTTCGCGGAGCAGACGCCGGAAACCCGCCGTCGAGGTTTCCTTCTTGCGCATGATGGTCAGCTTGTGCTGCACCAGCGGGTGATCGATGACAGTGACGCCGTCCATGAGCTTCCCCTTGATTGTTTGGCTGCCTTCTCTCTTGCCGCGAAAAAGGCATGGTCCGCAAGCCGTCAGGCAGGCTTTGCCCGGTTCATTCGCCGATCTTGCGCTTCGATCTCACGCGTCAAGCCTCGCAAGCAGTTTCGCCCGCGTGTCCTCGTCTACGAAGGCGGCCTCCAGCGCCGTGCGGGTCATCGCATTGATCTCCGCGTCCGCCATATTCATGTCCTGTGAGGCGATCTCGTATTCGCGCGCCAGCGAGGTGTGGAAGAAGGGCGGGTCGTCGGAATTGATGCAGACGCGCACGCCGGCGGCCTTCAGCCGCCTCAGCGGGTGGCTGTCGAAATCGGGAAAGACCTTGAGCGCGATGTTCGAGCCGGGGCAGACTTCGAGCACTGTGCCGAGTTCGACGAGCCGTTCCACGAGCGCCATATCCTCGATTGCCCGCACGCCGTGGCCTATCCGCGACGGTTTGACGAGGTCGAGCGCGTCGGCAACGCTGAAGGCGCCGCAGACCTCGCCGGCGTGAACGGTGAGGCCGAGGCCGGCATCACGGGCGATATCGAAGGCACGGACATAGTCGGCGACGCGGCCCATCCGTTCCTCGCCGGCCATGTTGAAACCGGTCACCAGCGGATTTTTGGCCCGCGCGGCATATTCGGCGGCGGAAACCACACGATCAGGGCCGAAATGACGTTCGCCGGTGACGATGATGCGCGCCTCGATACCGGTCTTTTCCCGCGCGGCATGGATGCCGTCGCAGACGCCGGCAATGTAGGCGTCAGCGCCGAGACCTATCCGGTCGCCGTGATCGGGCGAAACGATGATCTCGCTGTAGATCGTATCGACGGCGGCGAGTTCCAGGAGATAGGTTTCGGTCAGCAACGCATAATCTTCCGCCGTCCTGAACAGTGCCGCAACCGCATCGTAGCAGACCAGGAATTCCGCAAAATCGGACCAGACATAGGCGCCGTCCCGCAGGATGTGGCGGATGTCGACATTATATTTTTCGGCCTGCGCCTCGGTGAGCGACGGCGGTGCGGCACCTTCGAGATGGCAGTGGATTTCCGCCTTCAGAAGATGCGCCGTGTTCGAAAATCCGGTCAAAGGAAACTCCACCCATGCTGGCCGGGGGCAATGGAAAGATGCGCGGCGATGGTTTCGGCAATATCGGCATAGGTCGGCCGAATGCCGATCGAGCGGGAGCGGATTCCCGGCCCGAACGCCATGATCGGCACACGTTCGCGGGTATGGTCCGTACCGCGCCACGTGGGATCGCAGCCGTGGTCGGCCGTGAGGATGACGAGATCGCCGGGCTGCAGCCGCCGATGGATGTCCGGCAGCATGAGATCGAAAGCCTCGAGTGCTGCGGCATAACCCGGCACGTCGCGGCGATGGCCGTAAAGCTGGTCGAAATCGACGAAATTCGTGAAAACCAAATCACCGACCGCCGCCTCGTCCATGGCAGCGAGCGTCGCATCCATCAAGGCTGCGTTACCATTTGCCTTGATGACGCGGGAGACGCCCTGATGGGCGAAGATGTCGCCGATCTTACCGACCGCATGCACCGACCGGCCGCCCCGGATCAACCGATCGAGAAGCGTCGGCTCCGGCGGCAGTACCGAAAAGTCGCGGCGGTTACCGGTGCGCACGAAAGTCTCGGCGGTTTCGCCCACGAAAGGACGGGCGATGACTCGGCCGATATTCAGCGGATCGAGCAGGCTGCGCACGACCTGACAGAGGGTGATGAGCCGGTCGAGGCCGAAATGGGTTTCGTGCGCGGCAATCTGGAAAACCGAGTCGCTCGACGTGTAGCAGATCGGCTTCCCGCTGCGGATATGTTCTTCTCCAAACCGGGCGATGATCTCCGTTCCCGATGCATGGCAATTGCCGAGGATGCCCGGAATATCGCCTTCCCGGCAGATCGCTTCGACGAGTTCAGGCGGGAAAGCCTCGCCTTCGCCCGGAAAATAGCCCCAATCGAACATGACCGGCGTACCGGCGATCTCCCAATGGCCGGACGGCGTATCCTTGCCCCGCGAGACCTCGTTCGCCGCCCCGTGAAGGCCGAAGATCCGCTCGGGCATCGGCATTCCGGCCGGATAATCGCCGGTGGCAAGCCTGGCGATTTCGAGGAGGCCGAGAGACGACATGTTCGGCAGATGCAATGGGCCTTCCCTCAAGCCGGCGCGGTCTCCGATGCCGGCCGCGCAGAACTCCGCGATATGGCCGAGGGTATTGGAACCGAGATCGCCATATTCGTCGGCATCGGCGGCGCCGCCAACGCCGAAGGAATCGAGAACGAACAGAAAGGCACGTGCCATCGGTCACCCGGTAATTCAAACGGATTCAGCCGGCGTCCGTCGCCGGCAGGGAATCGCGATTCATATAGTCGCGGGCGCGACTTGGCAAAGGGATTGGCAGTCTGCGGTCAGGTGGCGCAGTTGGTGCAGGGGATGCTGGTTCCCATGCGCTGGCGGTAGAAGTACTCGCGGCCCATGTGGATCTCCTTGATTCCGCTCGGCATTGCACCCGTCATGAACATCAGCAGTTCATGCGTGATCGAAACCTCCGAACGGATCAGGAAAGAGTTGGCGACACGCATACCGCCCGGAACATTGACCGGCGAGCCGACCGCATAGGGCGCACCGCCCTTGTTGGACCAGGACCATGCGACCGTCGGATTGCCGGTGGCATCCAGCACGACGCCGGTGATCCTGATGTTCGGGTCATCCACCTTGTATGGGGCGAACATGCCGTCGGCCACATTTTTCATGGTCGCAAGCGTTGCCTGGGAAACGGTCGTCTCCCGCGTCACCAGGTCGGCGATGGTGCTTGTGGCACGCGTCAGCCGCGTGGATACGCTGAGGCCGATCGTGATCTCGAAGGAGGTGATGTAGAGGCTGATAAGAATGGGCGCGATGAGCGCGAATTCCACCGCCCCGACGCCCCGCCGGTCCGCGACGAGCCGCCTCAGCTGTGCCAGGAAACCCCGCGACGACGTCTTCGATTGCGGATTGTGGTCTTCCATCACGGAAAGTCCTCGTTTCGGAATGCGGCTGTCTCGACGATCAGGAAGTAACTGGAATCGTCACCGCCGGCCGGCTTGATATTGGCGATGAGGGGCCGCAGCAGGTCGGTAATGATGCTCCAGCGATAATAGGCACGGAGCATGTTGATGGTGTTCTGCGCGCCCGGCGTAAAGGCGAAGGAGGCCGTGTCCAGATCCGACGACGAGTTGAGTTTGATATCGAGGGGAATGTCCGAGAAATTCGGGAAGCTGCGCACGTCCAGGAGAAGCTTGCCCGGAGTTGCGATCTCCTGCTCGCTGCACTGGATAATGATCGAGACCTCGTCGCAGAAGGCGCGGCGGAACTGGGTCTGGTTCATATCGGTGGGGCGGCCGAGATTGTAGGTAATGTTGCCCGTCCGCAACTGGCGCGCCATCGTATCGACGGCATTCGACACAAGCTGCTCGCCGGTGAAGGCGATGAACGTTTCGAGGATCGCGAAGACGATCAGGAAATACGGTATCGCCAGGATGGTGAATTCGATCGCCGCGGCGCCATCCTCCGAACGAAGGATGCGTTTCCACGCGCCTCTGCGCTTCACAGGCGCAGGCGCACCGTTTGGGATGTCATCATGATCCTGGCACATGGTTTCCGTCCGATAGCCCGTTTGAGCATGCGGATCGTACGGCCGGACTATTGAGATTCCGTTGCGAGGATGAGCTGGAGTTTAACGATCTGTTCCCTATCAGGGCGAACCGGCATTCTTGAAGTCCGCATGCTGCTCGCAATTGGGCGTGCAGGACAGAATGGAGCGCTCCGTCTGACGGAAGACCCGGACGGTATTGCCTTCATCGATGGACACGAGAATGCGTTCGTCGGCGATGGCATTGCCCTCGGCATCCAGGAGGACGAGATTGGTGGTGCCGAAGCTGCGGCCTGTGAGCACGATGGTCGTGGCATCCGCAACGGTGGCATCGGCGACATTCGCATTGCCGACGATGACCTTGCTGACCGGCCGGTCGAGCTTCAGCACGCGCGCGTGATTCATGAACACCCGCAGGAGATCGCTGTCCTCGTCCTGCGCGGACGCCTGCCCGGCAACGGCGAACGCGATGCCGCACAGGGCGGCAAGTCGGACCATTACGCTACGGAACGGCATCAGGGACAGCCTTCGATTTCGCTTTGTTATTCTTCAAGAATGGATGGGATTGGTGAATGAAGGATTAACCGGCACACAGATGTGCCCTTGGGCTCTTGTTAACTTATTCCAGTCTGCAGGCATATTCATGGATACAGACGATTCCAATTTCCCGAGACATGCGCTAAGCTATTGGCAAAGAGGGAATATTAGGCACTAACAATCAAGTGCGGTCCGTGGAGAAAATGCCACCTTTTTTCTTCCGGCTTCGTTTACCACGCGACCGGCAATCCTCCATTAACCGATCCATAAGGATGTTTATTAAGCCGATGGCAATCGTCCCTCTGTAAATTGCCCCCATCCGAACAACGGAAACAGTTGTCGGGAAGTGCTGAACAACAATTGTGGAGTTAGGAGAGTTCCATGTCCAAGATTTTCGCTCGTTTTCTGAAGGATGAGTCTGGTGCGACCGCCATCGAGTATGGTCTGATCGCTGCACTCATCTCCGTTGCTCTTATCGCTGGCGCCGGCACGCTGGGTACCAGCCTGAACACCACGTTCACCAACCTCTCTACCGAGCTTAACAACAACCAGCCGTAAGCTTAGGTATTGGGTGCGAACGCGATTGTGAGCCGCTCTATCGGAGCGGCTTTCTGCGTTTATGGTCTCTGAGCCAGACGGAGCCAAATACAGCTCTCTCAAGTCAAACAGGTGTAACGGAGCGACGATGTTTTCGGAAACCGCCAGCTTCTTGATAGTCTTGGTTCTGCCGCTCTGCTTGGCATTTGCCGCAGTCAGCGATCTTCTGACGATGACGATCCCGAACCGGATATCAATCACCCTTATCACGTCCTTCCTGGTTCTCGCGCCGCTTTCGGGCGCCGCATTGCCCGAGATCGGCATGAGCCTCATTGCCGGCCTTGCCGTCTTCGGGGTCTGCTTCGCGCTCTTTGCCTTGAACGTCATGGGCGGCGGAGACGCCAAGCTCCTGACGGCGGCTGCCGTCTGGTACGGCTTCAACACTTCGCTCTTGGCTTTTCTGGTGACGGTCGGTTTCGTCGGTGGTGCCGTCACCCTCGTATTTCTGCTGCTGCGGTCGCAGGCCAATTCGGCGCTGGCGATCGGCATCCGCCTGCCGCCGTCTCTCGTCAGCGCCAAGAAGATCCCCTATGGGATCGCAATCGCCATTGCCGGCTTCATGACTTTCGGACAGGCGCCGATCTACATGCTGGCGATGAGCGCCTTTCGATGACGGTTTGACGATCGAAAGATCGCGTTAACCAGAATTGTAAGCTTCTCATTAACCATAATTACACCATTGGAGGACATTCTTCGGGGAAGTTAGAATTCCCTCAAGGAATGGCCATGAAGCCCACCCGTATCATAATTCTCGCGGTTGCCGTGGCGGCAGCGGGCCTTGCCGGCCTGCTGGCCATGCGGCTTTCCGGGGCAAAAGCCCCCGAGATGGTACAGACCGTGGTCCAGAAGGAGCCGACGGTCAGGGTTCTCGTGTCCGCCGAAAACCTGCCGGTCGGCAGCCGTCTCAACGACAAGGCGATGCAGTGGGTGGTCTGGCCGAAGAGCGGCATCGCGGAAGGCTTCATTACGGACGCCAGCAGGCCGGATGCCATCAAGGAGCTGCAGGGCACCGTTGTGCGCATGCCGATGTTCAAGGGCGAACCCGTCCGCGCCGAAAAGATCGCGGATTCGTCGAGCAGGATCATGGCCTCGCTGCTTCCTTCCGGCAAACGCGCCGTATCGACCGAGATTTCGGTGGCCACAGGCGCCGGCGGTTTCGTGCTGCCGAACGACCGCGTCGACATCATCATGGTGCGCGAAAACAAGGATGGCGGCGGCTACATCACCGAGAACATTCTGAGCAATATCCGTGTGCTCGCCATCGACCAGCAGATCCACGAAAGCGAGGACGGCAAGAAAGCGGTCGTCGGAACGACTGCGACGCTGGAATTGACCCCCGACCAGGCCAAGGTCATCGCGGTCGCCCAACAGATGGCGGAGCGTCTGACGCTGGCATTGCGGTCGGTGGCGGATTCGCAGGAGGCCGATACGGCGGCGGCGGACTATCTGCTGCGCGGCGGTGACGGCAAGGCAGATATCCAGGTCATCAAATCGGGCACGGTCGTTAAAAATACGCCTGCGCAGGCGAAGTAACGGAGCGGTCACGTGAGCAACCTGAAATCCAAGATTCGTAGCTCCGCAGCGGCGGGTATGGCTTTCTGCCTCGCCTTTTCCGGAGTTCCGGTCAGCTTCGCCCCGGCCGTCCTTGCCCCGGCGCAGGCGCTCGCTGCGGAAAACAGCGTCGTGCGCATCACCGAAGGCGGTCCTGGCGTTCGCAAACGGCTGGCGCTCGGCCTCAACAAGGCGCTGGTGGTGGATCTGCCGTCGGATGCCCACGACATCCTCGTCGCCGACCCGGCCATGGCCGATGCGGTAACGCGAACCTCGCGGCGCATATACCTCTTCGGCAAAACCGTCGGCCAGACGAATATCTTCGTCTTCGGGCCGCGAGGCGAGGAAATCGTCAGCCTGGACGTGCAGATCGAACGCGACATTTCGGGCCTCGAACAGAATCTCCGGCGATTCCTGCCGGAATCGAACATCAAGGTGGAGATCATTTCGGACAATATCGTGCTGTCGGGCACAGTCAGAACTCCACAGGACTCTGCCCAGGCAGAGAAACTCGCCAATGCCTTCCTGAAAGGCGGCGAGGCAACGACCCGCAACATCACCGCGCAAGGCAACAACGGCGATGCGGATATCTTCGCCGAAGACCGGCAGACCTCGCAGATCGTCAATCTTCTCACCATCGAGGGAGAGGATCAGGTCACGCTCAAGGTCACGGTTGCCGAAGTCAGCCGGCAGGTGCTGAAACAGCTCGGCTTCAACGGTTCGGTATCCGGACCCGACGGGTCGATTTCCTTCTCCAATCCCGCCAACCTCGGCAATGCGGTCAATACGTTCGGCATGGGCACGCTTGCCGGAACGATCGGCAATGTCGGCCTGGCAACCTACATGAACGCCATGGAACAGGCGGGGGTCATGCGCACGCTCGCCGAACCGAGCCTGACGGCGATCTCCGGCGAACAGGCGAAATTCTACGTGGGGGGCGAATACCGCCTGCCCGCCGAACAGGAAGTCAATTTCGATCCCGACACCGGCCAACCGACTGTGACCCGCACCATCAGCTCGGTCGACTACGGGATCGAGCTGAACTTCAAGCCCATCGTGCTTTCGCCCGGCCGCATCAGCCTCAAGATCGAGACGAACGTTTCGGAACCGACCTATGAGGGCTCGGCCAATACCGGCAACGGCAGCTCGCTGCGGATTTCTGGCAACACCTATATGTCGATCCGCAAACGCGAAGCCTCGACCTCCGTCGAGCTACCCTCCGGCGGCTCTATCGTGATTGCCGGCCTCGTGCAGGACAATGTGCGGCAAGCCATGTCCGGCCTTCCGGGCATTTCCAAGGTTCCGGTTTTCGGTACGCTTTTCCGCAGCAAGGACTTCGTCCGCAACGAGACCGAACTCGTCATCATCGCGACGCCCTATCTCGTCCGGCCCGTGCCGCGCAGCGCGATCGCGCGGCCGGACGACAATTTCAATCCGGAGAACGACGCCGCGACCTTCTTCCTCAATCGCGTCAACAAGATCTACGGCCGCAGGGAGCCCGTCGCCTCGGGCCGGTATCACGGCGCGGTCGGATTCATCTACAAGTGAGCGGTCATGACCATTGAAACTCGAACACTCTCCGCCGAAGGACAGGACGTCATGACCAAGGGCGCAACCAGGTTCGGCCGCCATCGGACAATCGCCGTTGCTGCCGCACTCGCGGCATCGGCGGTCCTCCTGTCGTCCTGCGGCAACAGCCAGCTCACCACCGGCTCGATCCCCGACGACTATCGGACCCGCCATCCTATCGTGCTGGCGGAAGGCGAATATACGCTCGACATTCCCGTGGCTTCCGGCGACGTGCGCTTGACCACCGGCATGAAGGACACGGTGAAGGGGTTCGCCCAGACTTTCACGGCCTCGCCGGCCGGTGTCATCCAAATCCAGGTGCCGCACGGATCCTATAACGGCGGCGCCGCCCGCAACCTGGCGGGTGACATCCGCCGCACGCTGACGGAAGCGGGTATCAGGCCTCAAAGAATCCTGATGAGCAGCTATGCGGCTTCGCCGAACGGCGACGCGGCCCCGATACGCCTCGCCTACGTCACGACCAAGGCGATGACGGGCGCCTGCGGGGAATGGCCGGCCGACCTTTCCAACGACACGTTCGGCAACAGGAACTGGTACAATTTCGGCTGCGCCAGCCAGAACAACCTTGCCGCTCAGGTCGCCAATCCCACGGACCTCATCGCTCCGCGCGCCATGACGCCGATCGATGCGACGCAACGCGCCCGAATCATCGGCAATTACCGCACGGGCGGCACCACCAGCACAACGACGCCCTGACTCGAGACCCGGAGAAAACGATGAGCGCGATCAATTACGAAATCCGCACTTCGGGCGAAGACGAGCGGTTCGCGGACAATACCGAGCGCGCAGACGATTTCGACGCGCTGCGTCCGCTTCCGCGCATCTCGATCCACGCCTTCTGCGAAAGCGACGGCATGCAGCGGATGATGGACCGCATGGCGCGCGACCGCCGCATGGCGAAGGTGAACCTCAGGGTAACGATCGGCAGCACCAGTGCCGCCGCCAACATGTTTTCCTCCTCCCCGACGCCGAACCTGATCATTCTGGAGACAGAGGCCGAGCCTAAAAACCTGCTCGATGAACTGAGCCCGCTTGCCGAAGTCTGCGATCCGTCGACGCGTGTCATCATCGTCGGCCGATACAACGACATCGCGCTCTATCGGGAGCTCATCCGCAACGGCATTTCCGAATACCTGGTCGGACCGGTGCAGATGCCGGACATGCTGGCATCGATCGCCGCGATCTTCGTCGATCCGGAAGCCGAGCCGCTCGGCAAGTCGATCGCCTTCATCGGCGCCAAGGGCGGCGTGGGCTCGTCGACCATCGCCCACAACTGCGCCTTCGGCATATCGAGCCTGTTTTCGACCGAAACCATCCTTGCCGATCTCGACCTGCCGTTCGGCACCGCCAATATCGACTTCGACCAGGACCCGGCCCAGGGGATCGCCGAAGCGGTTTTCGCACCCGAGCGCCTCGATGAGGTCTTCCTCGACCGCCTGCTGACCAAGTGCTCCGAGCATTTGTCCCTGCTCGCGGCTCCTTCGCTGCTCGATCGCGCCTATGATTTCGACCGCGGCGCCTTCACGCCGATCATCGAACTCCTCGCACGCAGCGCTCCCGTCGCGGTCCTCGACATACCGCATGGCTGGACGGAGTGGACCCGCGCAGTGCTTTCCGAAGTCGACGAGGTGGTGATCTGCGCTGCCCCCGATCTTGCCAACCTGCGCAACACCAAGAACATGATCGACGCCCTGAGGAAGCTTCGGCCGAACGATCGCGCGCCGCATCTCGTCCTCAACCAGGTCGGGATGCCGAAACGACCGGAGATCGCACCAGCGGATTTCATCGAACCGCTGGAGATCGAGCCGATCGCCATCCTGCCCTTCGACGTGCAATTGTTCGGCAATGCAGCCAACAGCGGCCGCATGATTTCCGAGCTCGATGCAAAGTCCGCGGCAGCAGAAACCTTCTCGCAGATCGCCCACATCGTCACGGGCCGGATCGCGGTCAAGAAGGCCAAAAAAGGCGGGCTCGGCAAGATGCTCGGAATGTTGTCCCGCAAGAAAGCATAATACCAGGAAATCGCCATGTTCGGAAAACGCGGAAACGACGGTTTTGGAAAGAGCGGCAGCATCGCGCCGCCGCCGGTTGCCGCACCGGCGCCGGCCGCGCCCGTCATGACCAGGCCCGCGGCTCCCGAGGTTCTTGCCGAGCCTGCAAGGGATCCGCATGTCTCGCGCCAGCAGGTCTCTTCCCCTCCGCTCGCGCCGCAGGCTGCGGCCCGCAAGCGGCCGGCGCGCACCGAACTCTATTACGACACCAAGAGCCAGGTCTTTTCGGCGCTGATCGATACGATCGATCTTTCCCAGCTCGCCAAGCTCGATGCGGAAAGCGCGCGCGAGGAAATCCGCGATATCGTTAACGATATCATCACCATCAAGAATTTCGCGATGTCGATCTCAGAGCAGGAGGAACTGCTCGAGGACATCTGCAACGACGTCCTGGGCTACGGCCCGCTGGAGCCGCTTCTGGCGCGCGACGACATCGCCGACATCATGGTCAATGGTTCGGGACAGACCTTCATCGAAGTCGGCGGCAAGACGATCGAATCCGAGATCCGCTTCCGCGATAACGCGCAGCTCCTGTCGATCTGCCAGCGCATCGTCAGCCAGGTCGGCCGCCGTGTCGACGAATCTTCGCCGATCTGCGACGCGCGCCTGCCGGACGGTTCGCGCGTCAACGTCATCGCGCCGCCGCTTGCCATCGACGGACCGGCGCTCACCATCCGCAAGTTCAAGAAGGACAAGTTGAACCTCGACCAGCTGGTGAAGTTCGGCGCGATCACGCCGGAGGGCGCCGTCCTGCTGCAGATCATCGGCCGCGTCCGCTGCAACGTCGTCATTTCCGGCGGCACCGGCTCGGGCAAGACGACGCTTCTGAACTGCCTGACGCGATACATCGACGGACACGAGCGCGTCATCACCTGCGAGGACACAGCCGAACTGCAGCTGCAGCAACCGCATGTCGTGCGGCTCGAAACGCGCCCGCCGAACATCGAGGGCGAAGGCGAGATCACCATGCGCGATCTCGTCAAGAACTGCCTGCGCATGCGCCCCGAACGCATCATCGTCGGCGAAGTGCGCGGACCGGAAGTCTTCGACCTGCTGCAGGCGATGAATACCGGCCACGACGGCTCGATGGGCACCATCCACGCCAATACGCCGCGTGAATGCCTCAGCCGTATGGAATCGATGATCGCCATGGGCGGCTACTCGCTGCCCGCCAAGACAGTGCGCGAGATCATCACCGGCTCGATCGACGTCATCGTCCAGGCTGCCCGACTGCGCGACGGCTCGCGCCGCATCACCCAGATCACCGAGGTGATCGGCATGGAAGGCGATGTGATCGTCACCCAGGACCTGATGCGCTACGAAATCGACGGCGAGGACGCAAGCGGCCGACTGATCGGCCGGCATGTGGGGACAGGCATCGTCAAACCGCATTTCTGGGATCGCGCCCGCTACTACAACGAGGACAACCGCCTGGCCGCCGCCCTCGATGCAATGGACAAAACGAAGGACTGAGGAGAACGTTTCCATGTTGGGGCTGGATATCACCGTCGTGGCGATCATCGCCCTCGTGGCAATCGCCGCCGGTGCGGTCTGCTACGGGTTCCTGTATTCCCGATTGGAAGTGGAAAAGAAGGTCGATACCCGACTCAGCCGGGTCAAGGCGGCGGAAACCGACCTCGGCAAGGTCAAGGCCGCGCGCGACCGGGTGCAGGAGCTTTCGAAACGCCGCAAGTCCGTGCAGGATTCACTCAAGGAACTCGAAAAGAAGCAGGAAGAAAAAAACAAGCGGATGGGTGACGGCAGCATGAAGGCCAAGCTCGGCCAGACCGGTCTGCAATTGTCGGTCGGCCGCTTCTACATGCTGAGCGTCGCTTTCGGGGTTTTCGTATTCCTAGTCACCTTCGTGGCGGGACTGCCGCTGCTGGCGGCTGCCGGAGCGGGCTTCGTTGCCGCCCTGGGCCTGCCGCGCTGGGTGGTGGGTTTCCTGGTCAAGCGTCGCCAGAAGAAATTCCTGGAGGAGTTCCCCAACGCCCTCGACGTCATGGTGCGGTCAATCAAGTCCGGCCTGCCGCTCAACGACGCCCTGCGCCTGATCGCCTCGGACGGGCAGGAGCCGGTGAAGACCGAATTCCGCAGGGTGGTGGAATCCCAACAGGTGGGCCTCAGCATTCCGGAGGCCTGCACCCGCATGATGATGACCATGCCTCTGCCGGAAGTGAACTTCTTCAGCATCGTCATCACGATTCAAAGCCAGGCTGGCGGCAACCTGTCGGAAGCGATCGGGAATCTTTCAAAAGTGCTGCGCGACCGCAAGAAGATGAAGGCAAAGGTCAGCGCGCTGTCGATGGAGGCGAAGGCGTCGGCCGCCATCATCGGAGCTCTGCCTTTCGTTGTGGCGCTCCTCGTCTATCTCACCTCGCCCCAGTACATCTCGATTCTTTTCACCGACCCGCGCGGCCACCTGATCCTGCTGTGTTCCGGCGTCTGGATGTCGATCGGCATCTTCGTCATGCGCAACATGATCAATTTCGATATCTGAGGAGGCTGCCGTGAAGGATCTCGCCACATTGATGACCGATCCGGCGACGCTGCTGGCTCTCCTGGTGGCGATAGCGGTTTTTGCGACCCTCTACACGATCGCCAGCCCTTTTCTGGAAAGAGGCAATCTGGACAAGCGGATGAAGGCGGTTTCGACCGAACGCGAGCAGATCCGCGCCCGCGAGCGGGCCCGCATGAATGCCGAACAATCGAAGACCTCGCTGCGCGCCCAGAACAACCAGTCGGTCCGGCAGATCGTCGAGCGATTCAACCTGCGCAAGGCGCTCGTCGACGACAATACGGTCAACAAGCTGCGTGCCGCGGGCCTCAGATCGCAAAACGCCCTCAACATGTTCCTGCTGGCGCGTTTCCTGCTGCCCTTCGTTTTCCTGGCTGCGGCCGTCGTGTGGATCTTCGTGCTCGGAAATCTCGCCACGCGGCCGTTTCCGATCCGCATGCTGGCGGCGATCGTTGCCGCCTATGTCGGTTTTTACGCGCCGAATATCTACGTTTCCAATCTCGTGAGCAAACGTCAGCTCTCGATCAAGCGGGCCTGGCCGGACGCACTCGACCTGATGCTGATTTGTGTCGAATCCGGCATTTCCATGGAAGCGGCGATGCGTCGCGTCGCGGAGGAAATGGCGCAGCAATCGCCGCCGCTCGCCGAGGAAATGGTGCTGACGATGGCCGAACTGTCCTTCCTGCAGGACCGCCGCACTGCGCTTGAAAACCTCGGCAACCGCACGCAGCTCGATATCGTCAAGGCGGTTACCCAAGCGCTCATCCAGGCGGAACGTTACGGCACGCCGATCTCCCAGGCATTGCGCGTGCTGGCTCAGGAAAGCCGCGACGAGCGCATGAACGAGGCCGAGAAGAAAGCGGCCGCCCTGCCGCCGAAGCTCACCGTGCCGATGATCCTGTTCTTCCTGCCGGTGCTGATCGCCGTCATTCTCGGCCCGGCCGGCATCCAGGTCGCCGACAAGTTCTGATCCCGTCTGTCATGCCCCTTCCGGCGGGTGAACCTCAGCTGAATTCCGTCTTCAGGCGGGATTCAGGCCTGGCCGTCCACCATCAGCTCGATCAAGCGCATCCGCTCCGCATAACCTGCGAGGCCAGTGCGAAGAGAACCTGGAGGATATGACCATGCTGGCACGTTTCTGCATCAATCTCGCCCTGATCTGCGGCATCATCACCATCGCTGCCCGGCTCATCATCTGACGCAGCGGGCGCGGCATCACGCCGATATCCCTCGTGTGAAGCGCAGCTTCCCCCTCGCCTTGCCGCAAAAAACCTATTGCGGCATATCCAGGCTCACCTCTTGCCATCTGTGCGTCGAAAGGTCGAAAGCCATGACGATCTCGAACGGTGCACGGTCGATACCCTTGGCGGTTTCGATATCCGCATAGCCCTGCATGGACACCCGGCAGCCGGCCGCCCATCGGAACTCCCGCCAGACGATGTCGACGACACCCGGCCGGCTCTCGACGATCTCCCGGGATTTCTCCAGCGCGAGATTGCCGGGACAGATGTCGTCATCGACCCGTTCACCCTTGGCCATGAGAAGCGCGAGACCGGCGAGCGGTCCGACAAAGACCAGGGCTTTTACGATATTCGGTCCCATCGGGATGCCATTCTCCAAGAAGTCGAACCGGCGATGTCGGCTGACATCAAAAAGTTAGGCGCATCGGATAGTCCAGACTGCGAAGAGCAGGATATCATTCTTGCTCTCGCGGCAAAATGCATTAAGAAAGGGCTCCCCGAGAAAGAGAATAATTGCAAGACGCGGGCCGAATTAACGGTGTCGCCATTTTCAGCTTTATTTTCACACCAGATAAACTAGGACGATTCCGGCATGACTTTCTGTGTGGGCATTTCATGAAATTCGGAACGAGCGGTCTGCGGGGCCTTGTGACGGACCTTCGGGGCCGGGCGTCTGCGCTTTATACGCAGGCCTTCGCACAGCATCTCATCGAAACCGGCGCGGCAGCGCCGGGAAGCTCCGTTCTGGTCGGCCGTGACTTTCGGTCCTCCAGCCCCGAGATTGCGGCCACCGCGATCGGCGCTCTGAAGCGGGCCGGTCTTTCGCCGATCGACTGCGGTGCGATACCGACCCCGGCATTGGCGCTGTATGGCCTCAACCTTGGGGCCGCCTCGCTGATGGTGACCGGCTCGCATATCCCCGACGACCGCAACGGCATAAAATTCTACCGCCCCGACGGCGAGATCGACAAACGCGACGAAGAACGTATCACCGCGATTGCCGAGGCGCTCGACAAGACGGAGATCGACTTCGCGCCCGGCGAGGCACCCGACCAGTCGGCCGAAGCGGAGGCCCTGTTCCTCACCCGCAATGCCGCATTGCTGCCGGCGGGCGCACTCTCGCAGATCAGGATCGGCGTCTACCAGCACTCGACCGTCGCCCGGGACATCTTCGTGGACGTGCTGAAGGGTCATGGCGCCGAAGTCATCGTGCTCGGTCGCTCGGATCATTTCATCCCCGTCGATACGGAGGCGGTTTCCGCCGAGACTATCGCTCTTCTCAAAAGCTGGGCGCGCGAACACCGGCTCGATGCGATCGTCTCGGCCGACGGCGACGGCGACAGGCCGCTGGTTGCCGACGAGACGGGAGAACCGATGCGCGGCGACCTTCTCGGCCTGATCGCCGCGCAATTTCTGGGCGCCCAGGTGCTGGTGACGCCGGTAACCTCCAATTCGGGGATCGAGAAGGCTGGCGATTTTACGGTCGTCCGCACTAGGGTGGGCTCGCCCTTCGTGATCGCCAGCATGTTGGCCGCCCTGAACGCCGGACAGGCGGGCGTAATGGGGTTCGAGGCAAATGGCGGGCTTTTGACCGGTTCGGAATTCACGGTGGCGGGCGGCAGGCTCGATCCGCTGCCGACCCGCGACAGCTTTCTGCCGGTGCTGGCCGTGCTGTCGCTTGCAGCCTCGACAAAGAAGCCGCTGTCCGAGATTGCCGCCTCCTTCCGCCTTCCCTTTGCCGCTGCCGATCGGCTGGAGAATTTTCCTATCGAAACGAGTGCCGCACTAATGGCGCATCTGCGCCAATCGGACGACAATCTCGCGACCTTCCTGGCGCCTATTTCGCGGGTTGCGGCCAAGAGCGATATCGACGGGCTGCGGGTGACTTTGGCAGACGGGCGGATCGTGCATTTCCGTCCCTCCGGCAATGCGCCGGAAATGCGTTGTTATGTGGAAGCGAGAGGCGAGGACGAGGCAAGAGCCCTGCTCGACCAGGGCCTCGGCCTCATCCGCGCATGGGCATCGAACCGGCCGTGTTAATTCGCGCCGACAAGGAATGAGCTGGAGATATGGAATTGAAGAGCAAGATCATCCCCGTCATCATGGCCGGCGGCAAGGGCACCCGGCTCTGGCCACTATCGCGCGCCACTGCCCCCAAACAGTTCATCCAGTTCGTCGGTGACCGCACCCTCTTCCAGGCGACCCTTTCCAGGGTTGCCGATGAGGCGCTTTACGAAGCGCCCGTCGTCATTACCAACGAGGACTTCCGCTTTCTCGTCGCCGAGCAGGCGCGCGAACTGGGCATCCAGCTTTCCGGCATCCTGCTCGAACCCGTCGCCCGCAACACCGCGCCGGCGGTGGCCGTGGCGGCCGCGTTCGTCGCGGACCGGTTCGGCGAAGACGCCGTCCTCCAGATACTCGCCTCGGACCATGAAATCATTGCCGATGCCGGCTATTTCGCCGCCATCGAGACCGCCGCCAGGACCGCTCTTTCCGGCAAGCTCGTCACCTTCGGCATCACGCCGACGGAACCCGCCACCGGCTACGGTTATATCGAGATCGGCGACAAGCTGAAGACCGGCGCCCATGCGGTGAAGCGTTTCGTCGAGAAACCGGCGCTGCCGGAAGCCGAAAGAATGCTGGCAGCCGGCGGATTTGCGTGGAACTCCGGCATCTTCATGTTCCAGGCCGGCCATGTCCTGAGCGAGATGGCGACCTTCGCACCCGACGTCGAGAAAGCTGCCCGCGCCGCGCTCGCCAAGGCGTCCGGCGATCTCGACTTCATCCGCCTCGATGCGGAGGCCTTCGGCGCCAGCCCGGACATCTCGGTCGATTATGCGATCATGGAGAAGACCTCCAATGCGGCGGTCGTACCCTCCTCCTTCACCTGGTCCGACCTCGGCAGCTGGGATGCGGTCTGGAAGCTCGGCGCCCGAGACGAGGCCGGCAATGTCGCCTCTGGCAACGCGACACTGATCAACACGAAGAACTCGCTCGTCATGTCGCGCACCAGCCATCTCGCCGTGCAGGGACTGGAGGGCGTCGCAGTGATCGCCAGCGAGGACGCCGTCTATGTCGGCCGGCTGGACGACAGCCAGAATGTCGGCAAGCTGGTCAAGCATCTCGCCGCCGCCAAGGCGACCGCGGCGCTGACCGAGACGCATCCGACCTCCTATCGCCCCTGGGGCGGCTACACCTCGATCCTCAACGGCGACCGCTTCCAGGTGAAGCGGCTGTTCGTGACGCCGGGCAAGAAGCTGTCGCTGCAAAAGCACCATCACCGCTCCGAGCACTGGATCTGCGTCAAGGGCACGGCGGAAGTGACGGTCGGCGATCAGGTGAAGATCGTTCGGGAAAACGAGTCCGTCTATATTCCGCAGGGCGAAGTGCATCGCCTCGCCAATCCGGGAAAGATCGTCCTCGAGATGATCGAGGTGCAGACCGGCTCCTATCTCGGCGAAGACGACATCATCCGCATCGTCGACGAATTCGGCAGGGGCTGAGGTCCGCGCACTATGCGGGCTTTGCCATCGGCACGGGCGATCAGTCGATTTCGTGCCGGTGATCCAGATACCATTGGACGAAGGCGCCGACGCCTTCATCGAGGCCCGTCTCCGGCTTGCGGCCGGTCAGCGCGACGAGAAGATCGGGGCTTGCGAAGGTTCTCGGGACGTCGCCCTTCTGCATCGGCAGCATCTTGCGTTTGGCCGGCCTGCCCATGATCCGCTCGATGGTCTCGACAAAATCGAGTAGTCCCGCAGGCTGGCCGCCGCCGATATTCACGACCCGGAACGGTGCCTGGTGCGAGAGCGTATCGACGTCGGCAACCCGGTTGTCCTCCCCCGGCAGGATACGAGAGAGGTCGATGATCGAATCCACGAGGTCATCGATATAGGTGAAGTCGCGGCTCATCTTGCCTTCGCCGTAGATCTCGATCTCGCGATCCTCAATCATCGCCTTGACGAACTTGAACAACGCCATATCCGGCCGGCCCCACGGGCCGTAGACGGTGAAGAAGCGGAATGCCGTCACCGGCAGCTTGTAGAGATGCGCATAGGAATGCGCCATCAGTTCCATGCTCCTCTTGGTCGCCGCGTAGAAGGTCAGCGGCTCGTCGGCCCGATCGGTCTCCCGGAAGGGAACGTCGGGATTGGCGCCGTAGACGGATGAGGTGGAGGCGAGCATCAGATGGCCCACCGCATGGGCGCGGGCGATCTCCAGGATGTTCCAGGAACCGACCAGGTTGGAATCGAGATAGGCCTTCGGGTTTTCGAGGCTGTAGCGGACGCCCGCCTGGGCGGCGAGGTGGATCAGGACATCCGGGCGGAAACCTGCAATAGCTTCTTCCAGCAGGGATTTCTCCTCCAGCATGCCGATGACCGGGCGGAAGGCAGGAAACTGCGCGAGCGCCGCATGGCGCGCTTCCTTGAGGCGCAGGCTGTAATAGGGCGTCATGCCGTCGAAGCCAAGAACCTCGTGACCATCCTCCAAAAGACGCCTCGCCAGATGGAAACCGATGAAGCCTGCCGTTCCGGTAATGAAATAACGCATGTCTGGACCCGTTCTCGCCTTAGGCCGATTTTCGCGGCACCGCATGCCATTAACGCGTCATCGGCATATTGGACAGCGATTTCGGGATGATCCGGGGCGGATTTTCAGTGAAAAAGCCGCAGTCTCGCGGGCGGCGTCCCCTGCCGACCGTTCTTGCGGTCGACGGCGAACTGGATGAGGTCCATGGAAGCCTGGTCGGTAAGCGGCTTCGCCATAACGCCGAGCACACCGGAGACGCCGGATGCCACAAGGCCCGGGTTACCGGTGATCATGATCACAACGATGCCGTATTCCGCGAGCGCCTTGGCGATCTCCGGACCCGTCTCGCCATCGGCAAGGCGCACATCCACGAAGGCGATGTCGGTATCGCGGGTATAGTTCAGCGCGACGGTCATGTCGGGGGCGATGCCGACCACGTCATGACCGCTGCGGTGGACGGCATCTTCTATATCCATTGCCACCAGCAGGCTGTCTTCGACGATCAGGAAACGATATTCCACGGGCTCCATCCTCCAGATCCAAGATGCAAATAGATTCGCTTCGTCGCTTGGCAATAGGATCCCGCGGATCGATCGATCATTTTTTGATGCGACCCCATCAGCTTGATGATGCAACCCGCGGCATCCGGACGGGGCGGTGGGCAAGAACGGTGTCCACAAAATATTCGAGGACCGCATTAAAAGGTTCCGGCCTTTCCCGGAACACGGCGTGGCCGGCGCCGTCGACGAACTCGACATGGCAATTGCGGGAAGGATCCTCAAATCCAGCAATGTAGCTCCGGCGGATGAAGGGATCCTCGACGCCGTTCACGAGGAAGACCGGTACCTCCGCATCCAGAACGGCGCGGCGCTGGTTGTGGCCGTCGCCGCGCATCAGGCTCTGCGAAAAGACCGCCCGAAGCCGCCCGTCGGCGCGCAGGACCGCGTTGTGGATATCCGGGGTGGTACCGTGGTGTCCGAAACAATTATGTTCGAAGCGCTCCACATCGCGTTGCGACCAGTTCGGTTTCGACGCCAGCATGAGGTCGAAGGACGGCTGGAAGCCGCGCAGCATGCCGATGAGCCCCGGCGGAACCGGCGGCGCGCCGGCAACCAGAATTCCCTCGACCGCCCGGCTGCGGGCGAGCATTTCGATGGCAAGGTGCCCGCCGAGCGACCAGCCGAAAACGGCCAGCCGATGAATGCCAAGCTTGCCGAGAACCTCTTCGATCGTGTCGACGAGGCCGATCAGCGTGTAGGCGGTGTCGGGATCCGGCGCATCGTCCGACTCCCCGTGACCGGGCAGATCGAGCGCCAGGATACGGGTCTTTTCCAGGAGCCGAGGACGGCACTGCCGTTCGAACACCTTCCGAGATGTTGCCGAACCATGCAGGAAAAGGAGAGGCAGGCCCTGTCCCTCAGTGTCGCTGACGCGGATGCGGCCGTTCCGGGTATCGATTCTTCGTTCGGTCGCCTTCACTCTGCCGCCCCTGTTCCATCGGCTCTTGTTGGCAGAAGCCTGAGCCTCTTTCGCCAAGAATCCCTTAAATGCGGGCTTTACGCGCGCGTTGTCTTGAAACACGATGAACGGAGCGTTAGTTCTGCCGCTCGGGGAGGATGAAGAACGATGCAAGCCACACTCGACGCGACTATCTCCATCGTCAGCCTGACGATCATCGGCTTTTACACCTGGTCGCTGAAGAACCACTTCAATTCGCAGAAAATGACGTGGGAAGCGCGGTTGATCTCGCTCGGCGTCATCCTCACGGCGGCACTTTTTCTCTATCTGCACTGGACGCGGCCGCAGGTGCTCTGGGCACAGATCGTCGGCCTTGCCGTGGAGATCGCCGCAGCCATCCTCTTCTGGTGGGCGATATGGGCCTCCCGCCAGGCGCGGCTCCGCTTCGCCTTCGATCCCGCCCTGCCGCATGGCATCGTCTCCGCTGGACCCTATCGTTATCTCAGGCACCCGTTCTACAGTTCCTATCTGCTGTTCTGGTCCGGCTGGGCGCTCGCCTCCTGGTCCATCTGGTCGGCGCTGCCGGTGATCTTCTTCGCCACCGCCTATGTGATGGCGGCCAGGAAGGAGGAACGCAATTTCGAGGCTTCGCCGCTGGCGAACGAATACCGTCAATACAAGCGCAGGACAGGGTTCTTTATGCCTCGCATAAGTCAGGACTGAAGCCTTCGGAACCTTTCGCATTGAGGGTGGTTCCGTTGTATTTTGCCCGGAAGGCCAAGCTCCCCGGACGTTTCAGGCGCTTACGAAAGGTGACCCGGAAGGGGGAACCATTAGAAATGCAAGAGGTTATCCGTTCGGAAGTCCAACGAAGGGAGAAGACCCATGAAAAAGATCATCCTTGCTTCCTGCGCCATTCTCGCCGCTTCCCTCGCCACCCAGGCCGGCGCGCAGCAAGGCACCGTCAACGGTGCCGCCGGCGGTGCCGTGACCGGCGCGATCGTCGGCGGCCCGGTTGGGGCCGCGGTCGGTGGCGTGGCCGGTGCGATCGCCGGCACCGCGATCGATCCGCCGCCGCGCGAAGTCGTCACCTATGTGGAAGAACAGCCGGCCCCGACCACGGCAGTTACCGTCGAGGAGCCGATCGTCGTCGGCAAGCCGATCCCGCAGAGCGTCGTAGTGACCCCGGTGCCGAGCAATCCGAAATACGCTTATACGGTGGTCAACAATCAGCGTGTGATCGTCGATCCGCGGACCCACACCGTCGTTCAGGTCATTCAGTAAGATACCTGCACCAATTCGGGAAGTGGGGCCCCGCCATATCGGCGGGGCCTTCCTGTTTGCGGAATTCCTTCAGATCAAACGAGAACGGCCTGATCGATCCGGTCCTCCCGGCCGAAGAACTTCAGATACCGCTCCACCTCGGCCGGATCGCCGGTCGCCTTGCGGGGGTTGTCCGAAAGTTTGACCGCCGGGCGGCCGTTCGCTTCGCTCACCTTGCAGACGATCGAGATCGGCATCAGCCCGGCGATCTCGCGCGGTGCGCAGCCGGCAAAGTCGTTGGTAAGGTTGGTGCCCCAGCCGAAACTCATGCGCACGCGGCCTTCGAAATGTTTATAGGTATCGATGATCGCATCGACGTCGAGCCCGTCGGAGAAGATCAGCAGCTTGCTCTTCGGGTCGCGGCCCATCTTTTTCCACCAGTCGATGATCTTTTCACCGCCCTCGATCGGCGGTGCGCTGTCCGGCCTGAAACCGGTCCAGTCCGCCACCCAGTCCGGGGCGTCGCGCAGGAAGGCGGCCGTCCCGAAAGCATCCGGCAGGACGATCAGCAGGTTGCCGTGGTAGAGGCGGTTCCAGTCCTTCAGCACCTCGTAGGGGGCGGCGCGAAGCTCCTCGTCTGTATCGGCAAGCGCTGCGGCGACCATCGGCAGTTCATGGGCATTGGTGCCGACGGCTTCGAGATCGGAATCCATGGCGAGCAGTACGTTGCTGGTACCGGTGAAGGCCGGACCGATGCCTTCCTTCAACGCTTCGACGCACCAGCGCTGCCACAGGAACGAGTGCCGTCGGCGGGTGCCGAAATCGGAAATACGCAGGCCCGGAAGGGTGCGCAGCCGCTCCACCTTCTCCCACATCTTGGCCTTGGCGCGGGCATAGAGCACGTCCAGCGTGAAGAAGCCGAGCGAACGCATGGCGGATCGGGAACGCAGCTCGTTGATGATCGCAAGCGCCGGGATTTCCCACAACGTCGTCTCCATCCACTTACCGTGGAAGGTCAACTCGTACTGCCCGTTATGCTTGGAAAGCTCGTATTCCGGCAATTTATAGGTGGAAAGCCAGTTCAGGAATTCCGGCTCGAAGATCTGCTTGCGGCCGTAGAACGTGTTACCCGCAAGCCAGATCATCTCCTTCTTGGAAAGGCCGACAGTACGGGCGTGGTCGAGCTGCTCGCGCAGCGCCCCCTCATCGATCTCCTCGGCGAGCTTCACGCTCGTCGTGCGGTTGATGAGCGAGAAGGTCGCTTCGACATTCGGATAGAGCTTCCAGATCATCTGCAGCATCAGGAGCTTGTAGAAATCCGTATCGATCAGACTGCGGATGATCGGGTCGAGCTTCCAGGTGTGATTGTAGACCCTGGTTGCAATATCGGTCTTGGTCATGCCCTGCCCCTGCCCGATCCCGGAAGGACCGGCTCTGCCGAATGAGATGAACTCGGAGGCAACGGCCGAACAACCTCCGGGCAGTTTTATCGAAAAAAATGCAACGGAAGTCCAGAACGCAATTCGGCCGCGGCGGACCCGCGACCGAATGAGGCATCCCGAAAGACGCGATTTGTATATTGCCGGACCGCCAATCCCCGGAGTGTCAATTTCCCGACTGGGAATTCGTCGCCGGCGGCGTAGCCGCAGGCGGAGTTGCCGGATTGGCAGTCGGTGCCGCATCGGGATTGGCAGGCGTCGTACTGCCTGCGGGCGGGGTCGCGGTCTGCTCTGCCGGCGGGTCGGTGGCTTCGCCCCACCATTCGGCGGCACCCCAGGCGATGAACGCAAGCACAAGTCCGGCAATCAGCACCCTGAGGACCGGGGCTCCCCAACGGCCCTGGCGCGCTTCCGTCGCGGTCTCCACCACCGGCGGAGAGCCGGTCGGATCGGGATGATGGTTTCCGGCCTCCTTGGGATCGAAACGGGTATTCATGATTTCGCTCCTTGTTCGGGCCGGACACCCCGGCTCCTGAACAACAAACGGCCTGAAGATGCGAATGTTCCGTGTGCCCGGCTCAGTAGCCGGCCTTGCGATCGACGACGTGCTTCAGCGACTGGCCGGCCTCATAGTCTAGAATCTGGGCATCCGCATTGCGGAACAGGGCCCGCACATCGGATGCGGATGCGGCATGCGGGGTGATGATGACGTTCTCCATGTCCCAGAGAGGACTTGTCGCCGGCAGCGGTTCCTGTTCAAAGACATCGAGTGAGGCCCCTCCGAGGACACCGCTCTCCAGTGCCGCGATCAGATCCGCCTCAACCTGGCTGCCGCCGCGGCCGGCATTGATGAAGACCGGACGGCCGAGCGCGCCGCCCTGGCGAAGTCTGGAGAACAGCGCGGCGTCATAGAGGCCGCGCGTATCCGGGGTCAGCGGCAGCAGGCCGACGAGAATGTCCGTCCTGGCGAGAAATGCATCGAGCTGGCCTTCGTCGAAGGTCTCGACGCCATCGACCGTCTTCCTGCTGCGCGACCAGCCGATGACGTCGAAGCCCATCATCTTCAGCTTGTTCACGGAGTCCATGCCGAGCACGCCGAGGCCCATGACGCCGACCGTGAGGTCCTTGGCTTCGGGCTGGGGAAGTTCGCGCCATTCATGATCGCGCTGCTGTTTCAAATAGGCCGGCACCTGCCTGAGGTGGCTCAGCGCCTGCAGCACCACCCATTCGCTCATCCGCGTCGTCAGGCTTTGATCGACGAAACGCACGATCGGGATATCGGGAAGACCGGCCATGGCGAGGATATAGTCGACGCCGGCGCCGCCCGAAAACAGGACCTTCAGGTTCGGCGCGCGCTGGAAAAGGCTTGGATCCGGCTTCCAGATCACGGCGTAACGGGCTTCGGAAAGATCGGAGGCGGGATCGGAGGCGTGGAGCACGGTGCGGCCGGCAAAGGCATCGGCGAGTGCGGCATCCACCTCGCTGCGCTCGAACTTGAGATCGATGACGACCGGGCTTTTGACAGACATAACGGACCTTCCGGGATTACTGATTGATGGCGGCGGTTTCGACCGCTTCGAGATTGAAGGCGGCGGCCATCAACGCGCGGGTATAGGCCTCTCTCGGCGCGCGGAAAATCTGTTCGGCCGGACCTTCCTCCATCACCTTGCCGAGACGCATGACGATGACGTGGTTGGCCAGCGCCTTCACCACCTTGAGGTCGTGGCTGATGAAGAGATAAGCGAGATCGTGCTTCTTCTGCAGGTCGCGCAGCAGATCGACCACCTGGGCCTGCACGGTCATGTCGAGAGCGGAAGTCGGCTCGTCCAGCATCACGAAACGCGGCTTGAGCACCATGGCGCGGGCGATCGCGATACGCTGCCGCTGGCCGCCGGAAAACTCGTGCGGATAACGCCAGCGGGTTGCCGGGTCCAACCCCACTTCCTCAAGTGCCCAGGCGACGCGCTCGTCCCGTTCGTCTGCCGAAAGCGAGCGCTCATGGACCTTGAGGCCCTCGGCGATGATGTCGCCGACCGGCATACGAGGGCTGAGCGACCCGTATGGGTCCTGGAAAACGACCTGCAGCCGGTCGCGGAACGGCCGCATCTGCTTGAAGGAGAATTTGCCGATATCGTTGCCGATGAAGGCGATGCGGCCTTCGGACGAGATGAGCCGGGCAAGCGCCAGCCCGAGCGTCGTCTTACCGGAGCCGGACTCACCGACCACGCCGAGCGTCTCGCCGGCACGCAGCGTCAGGTCGACGCCATCCACGGCCTTGACGTGGTCGACGACCCGCCGCAGGAACCCTGCCTTGATCGGGAACCAGACGCGGATGTCCCTGCCTTCCATGACCACGGGCTTCGACGGATCGGCGACCGGCGGCTCGCCGCGCGGTTCGGAAGCCAGCAGGTGGCGGGTGTAGGCGTGCTGCGGATTGGCGAAAACATCCTCGACCTTGCCGGTCTCGACGATCTTGCCCTTGGTCATGACGCAGACGCGATCGGCAAATTTGCGGACGATGCCGAGGTCGTGGGTGATGAACAGCATGGACATGCCGTGCTCGCCCTTGAGGCTGCGCAGAAGCTCCAGGATCTGCGCCTGGACAGTCACGTCGAGCGCGGTCGTCGGCTCGTCGGCGATCAGGAGCTTCGGTCGGTTGGCGAGCGCCATGGCGATCATCACGCGCTGCCTTTGGCCTCCGGAGAGTTCGTGCGGATAGGCCTTCAGGCGCTTTTCGGGTTCACGGATGCCCACCTGGTTCAAGAGCTCCAGGGTGCGGGTCCGCGCCGCCTCGCCGACCACGTCCTGATGCAGTTCGAGAATCTCGCCGATCTGCTTTTCGATCGTGTGGAGAGGGTTGAGCGAGGTCATCGGCTCCTGGAAGATCATCGTGATGTCGTTGCCGCGCACGTGGCGCAGTTCCGCTTCCGGAGCGTTCATCAGGCTCTTGCCGTCGAACAGGATCTCGCCGCTCGGATGGCTCGCCGCCGGATAGGGCAGAAGCCTGAGGATCGAATTCGCCGTCACCGATTTGCCGGAGCCGGATTCACCGACCAGCGCGACCACCTCGCCCGGATGCACCTCGAAGGAGACCTTGTCGACCGCAAGCGTGGCATCGCCACCCTGGCGGAAGGCGACGGACAGGTTCCGGACGGAAAGAAGCGGTTCTGTCATCCGAACGTCTTTCTGGGGTCGAAGGCATCGCGCACCGCCTCGCCGATGAAGATCAGGAGCGACAGCATGATCGACATGGTGAAGAAGGCGGTGAAACCGAGCCACGGCGCCTGAAGATTATTCTTGCCCTGCTGGATCATTTCGCCGAGCGAGGGCGAGCCGGGCGGCATGCCGAAGCCCAGGAAGTCGAGCGACGTGAGGGTCGCGATCGACCCCGACAGGATGAACGGCAGGAAGGTCAGCGTCGCCACCATCGCGTTCGGCAGGAGGTGCCTGTACATGATCGTCCAGTTGCCGACACCGAGCGCGCGGGCCGCCCGCACATATTCGAAATTGCGGGCGCGGAGGAATTCCGCGCGCACCACGCCGACGAAGCCGGTCCATGAGAAGAGCAACATGATGCCGAGCAGAACGAAGAAACCCGGCGGCAGGATCGCCGCGATGATCAGCAGGATATATAGAACCGGCATGGAGGACCAGATTTCGATGAACCGCTGCAGGAGCAGGTCCGTCCAGCCGCCGAAATAACCCTGCACGGCGCCGGCCGTGACGCCGATGATGGCCGAGCAAACGGTCAGTGCAAGCCCAAAGAGCACCGAAACGCGGAAACCGTAGATCATGCGGGCAGTGACGTCGCGCGCCTGGTCGTCGGTGCCGAGCCAGTTGAGGTTGCCGAGCACGCAGTTCGGATCCTGATCCTTCTGCGGATAGGCGGCGCAACGGTCTTCGGCCTTCATCAGCCAGAAGGGCTCGGTCGGGGCCGAATGGGGGATGTTGGAATTGACCGTCTGGTAGGAATAGCGGATCGGCGGCCAGATCATCCAGCCGTTCGCCTCTATCTCCTGTTGGATATAGTCGGAGCGGTAGTCGGTGGTCGCCAGGAAACCGCCGAACTTCTCCTCCGGATAGTCGATGAAGACGGGGGAGAGGATCTCGCCCTTGTAGGAGGCGACGATCGGCCGGTCGTTGGCGATGAATTCCGCAAGCACACTGAGCACGAAGAGGATCATGAAAATCCAGAAGGACCAGTAACCGCGCTTGTTGGCGCGGAAATTGGCGAGGCGCCGCTTGTTGGTCGGCGAAATCCAGGGCCGCTTCTGCGGCGGCGCCACCTGAGGCATGGTCTTGGCGGTGGACGCTTCCATCAGACGTCCCTCCGCTCGAAATCGATCCGCGGATCGATCCAGGTGTAGATCAGGTCGGAGATCAGGCCGACGATCAGGCCCATCAGCGAGAAGATGTAGAGCGTGCCGAAGACGATCGGATAGTCGCGGTTGACAACGGCGAGATAACCGAGGCGGCCCAAACCATCCAGCGAGAAGATGTTCTCGATCAACAGCGAGCCGGTGAAGAAGGCGGAGATGAAGGCGCCCGGAAAGCCGGCGATGACGATCAGCATGGCGTTGCGGAAGACGTGGCCGTAAAGCACCTGCCGCTCGTTGAGCCCCTTGGCGCGCGCCGTCGTCACATATTGCTTCTTGATCTCGTCGATGAAGGAATTTTTGGTCAAGAGCGTCGTCGTGGCGAAGGCGGAGAGCGACATGGCGATCAACGGCAGGGTGAGATGCCAGAAATAGTCGATAATCTTCTCCCACCAGGAGAGTTCCGCGAAATTGTCGGAGACCAGGCCGCGCAGCGGGAACCAATCGAAGAAGGAGCCGCCGGCGAAAAGCACGATCAGGAGGATGCCGAACAGGAAGCTCGGCACTGCGTAACCGATGATGATGACGCCCGAGGTCCAGACGTCGAAGCTCGAGCCGTCCTTGACTGCCTTGCGGATCCCGAGCGGAATCGAGATCACGTAGGAGACGATCAGGATCCAGAAGCCGAGCGAGATGGAGACTGGCATCTTGTCGATGATCAGATCGAGCACCGAGGTGTTGCGGAAGAAGCTCTCGCCGAAATCGAAACGGATGTAGTTCCACATCATGTCGAGGAAGCGCGTCAGCGGCGGCTTGTCGAAACCGAACTGCTGTTCGAGCTTCTTGATGAATTCCGGATCGAGACCTTGGGCGCCGCGGTAACGGCTTTCCTCGCCGCTCCCCTGGACCGCAAGATCGCTGGAACCTCCGGAAAGCCGGTCGCCGGTATCCTGGCCCTGGATTTGGGCGATCACCTGCTCGACTGGCCCGCCGGGGGCGAATTGCACGACGAGGAACGAAATTCCCATGATGCCGACGATGGTCGGTATCATCAGCAGGAGGCGGCGGAGAATATAGGCGCCCATCAGAACTTCCTGCCTTCCGGGCCGGTTTTCGTCTCACCGCATATCCCGATGCCGATCAAATGGCGCTTTCCTCTCTTCTCGGTGCGAATCATATGCACTCATTTGGAACAGGTGGCGGTGCGCGGCGCAAGCCCGCGCTCCACTCCCTCACTTCCCGGCGGTCCTGGCCGACCATATGGTCGGGAAACCGATATCGTATTCCGGCAATCTGGCGGGATGCGTGATGCGGTTCCAATAGGCGATCTTCGCCTCGCCGGAATAGAACATCGGAACGACGTAATGGTTGGCAAGCAGCACGCGGTCCATGGCCTTGACAGCCGCCACCTGGTCCTCCCGGTTCGAAGCAAAGGTGATCATGTCGATCAGCTGATCCACCGCCGGATCGGCGATACCGGCATAGTTGCGCGATCCGGGCCGATTGACGGAAGCCGATCCCCAGTAATCCCCCTGCTCATTGCCGGGGTTCATGGTCTGGGCCCAGATCCCGTATATCATGTCGTAATCGAAGCTGCGGATGCGATTGACGTATTGCGACGCGTCGACCGTCCGGATCCTTGCATCGATGCCGATCTTCTTGAGGCTCGTCACGTAAGGTTGAACGGTACGCTCCTGCGACTGGCTGTTCAGGAGGATTTCGAAGCCCAGGGGCTGCCCGGTCTTGGCGTTGACCATCCGGTTGCCTTTCAGCTCCCAGCCGGCGTCCTTGAGCAGGCCGACGGCTGTCCGCAGATTGTCGCGCACCCTGTTCGGATCACCGCCGACGGGGTTGGTGAACGGGGTGGTGAAGACCCTTGCCGGTACCTTGTCCTTCAATCCGTTGAGGATCTCCAGTTCCTTCCCCTGCGGCAGGCCGGACGAGGCGAGCTCGGTGCCCCAGAAGAAGCTGTTGACGCGCTTCAGCCCCCCATAGGCAAGGTTCTTGTTGAGATCCTCGAAGTCATAGGCATAGTTCAGTGCCTCTCGCACCCGCGCATCCTTGAATATGTCGCGCCGCATGTTCGGCACGAAGGCCTGCATGACGCCGACGGCCCTGAAAGGATTGGTCAGCGCTTCCTTGATCACCCGGCCGTCCTTCACCGCATCGAAATCGTAACGCGTCACCCAGCGGCTCGAACTGTTTTCCTGACGGTAATCGATCGTGCCGGCGCGAAAAGCCTCGAACTCCACGTCGGCATCGGCAAAATAGGTGTAGCTGATGGTGCGGAAATTGTACTGGCCGAGATTGATGGGCAGGTCCTTGCCCCAATAATCGTCGCGCAATTCGTAGCGGATGGTCGAACCCGGCTGGAGGGCGGCAATCTTGTAAGGCCCCGATCCCATCGGCGGTTCGAGCGTGGTGCGGGAAATGTCGCGCTGCTTGCCCTGTGCATCCTTGCCTTCCCACCAATGCTTGGGAAGGACCGGGAAATCGCCGACGATCTGGGGCAGTTCACGATTGTTCTTCTCGTCGAAGCGGAAGGTCACTTCGCGGTCGCCGGTCTTTTCCGCAGCCGTGACGTGGCGATAATAACCGGAATAGAGGGCGCTGTATTCCTTCAGCTTCTCCAGGCTGAAGATCACATCTTCCGGAGTGACCGGCTGGCCGTCCACCCATTTCGCCTCCTGCCTCAGCCTGAAGGTCACCGAAGACATGTCGTCCGGATAGGACACGGCCTCGGCCAGCAGGCCGTAAGTGCCGAAGACCTCGTCCTCCGACCGCTTCATAAGCGAATCGTAGATCATGCCGACACCGGAAGCCACGGCGCCCCGGTCGATCACCGGATTGAGGTTGTCGAACGTGCCTTCGTCGCCGAGGCGCAGTTCGCCTGCCTTCGGCGCGTTCACATCGACATAGGGAAGCTGCTTGAAGTCTTCCGGCAGTTTCAGGTCACCGACGACCGCCATGCCATGCCGCCATTTCGGCTCCTGGGCCGAAGTCACCGCCGCGCCGAGCACCGTCGCCGCAAGGGCAATCGCCAAACCTGCCTTCAGCCGAGCCAAGATCATTCTTCACCCCTAGAGTTTGTTGTTGCAGCGAAGCATAGGGCAAAAGCTGGCAAAAAACAGGAGTTCCGCGCTCACATCCGTTTTATCCGGCGGTTATCACGCGGAAAAAATCGCGGGGGAATCGACGGGGCCTGCCTCGATCTCCATTTCACCAAAATCCTGTTTCACGGTAGTTTTGGAATAATCAGGTGATTTGCGGCGGAATGGGCATGAGATCGATTTCGGGTAGAATTCTGCGGCTGACGGCGGCTGCCTTCCTTTGCGGCGCCTTCGCAGGGCCGGCGGCGGCGCAGGAAGGCACTCCGGCGAAGCAGCTTTTCGGCGGCGTGGCGCTGCCGAGCAAGGCCGATCCCCAGCCGGTCGGTTTTTATGCCAAAGGCTGCATGTCGGGCGCAGTAGCGCTTCCGACCGACGGTCCGACATGGCAGGCCATGCGGCTTTCCCGCAATCGCCGCTGGGGCAATCCGGAAATGATCGCGCTCCTCGAACAGTTTTCTCGCGATGCGACGAAGCTCGGCTGGGGATCCGGCATCCTCGTCGGCGATATTTCGCAACCACGCGGGGGGCCGATGTTGTCCGGCCATTCGTCGCACCAGATCGGCCTCGACGCGGATGTCTGGTTCACGCCGAAACCCGACCAGCCGCTTTCGCCGCAGGAGCGCGAGAATATGCCGTTTACCTCCATGCTCGACAAGAGCAAGTTCCTGACCGTTGACCCGAAACGATGGACGCCCACCCACGCCCGCGTGGTGATGCAGGCGGCGAGTTATCCGCAGGTGGAGCGCGTCTTCGTCAACCCCGCGATCAAGAAGAAGCTCTGCGACACCTGGACGGGCGACCGCTCGCTTCTCGGCAAGGTGCGGCCTATCTACGGCCACGACGAGCACTTCCACATCCGCATCCATTGCCCCGCCGGAGCGTCCGGCTGTCAGAAGCAGGCGCCGGTCACGGCCGGCGACGGGTGCGATAAGTCGCTTGCCTGGTGGTTTACCAAGGAACCCTGGGCGGCACCGAAACCCGATCCGGACAAGAAGCCGGTGAAGCCGCGTCCCGTCATGCTGTCGGACCTGCCGAAGGCTTGCGCAGCCGTGCTTGCGGCCCCTGCGCGCGGCGAAGAGGAGGCGACCTTCGGCGGCGCAATGGCCTTCACCTCCCAGCCGGCCTCCGCTACGCCGGCCAGCAACATCGAAGCCATCATCAACGATCCGCCTGTGCCGACTGCCGAAATTCCTCTCCCAACGCCCCGGCCGCTGCAATAACAATGGACAAGGCCGACGCTTGAAAGCGTCGGTGGTTCTCCCACCTTCCCAAGAACAATCGGGCACGCTAGAAGCGTGTAAATCGATTGAAACATTCCTGGGAGAAGGCTCCTTTCATGTCGCCCAAGCCCTGTATCGCGCTGATCGCGCACGACCAGAAAAAGGACGACATGGCGGATTTCGCCCGCCATCATCAGGGCTCGCTTTCCCGCTTCCGCATCGTCGCGACCGGCACGACGGGCGGCCGGGTGCAGGATGCCTGTCCGGGGCTTGAGGTGACGCGGCTCAAAAGCGGGCCGCTCGGCGGCGACCAGCAGATCGGCGCGATGATCGCCACCGGCGAAGTCCATATGCTGGTCTTCTTCATCGACCCCCTGAGTGCGCTTCCCCATGATGTGGACGTGAAGGCGCTGACGCGGCTTGCTACCGTCTACGACATACCGATGGCGCTCAATCGCGCCACAGCCGAAAAACTCATCGACTTTCAGAAGGACTGAGCGTTCGCGATGGCCGATAGCATGAAGACCGACAAGCTGCCCTTTCCGATCCTGATCGGCGATATCGGCGGCACCAATGCCCGTTTCTCCATCCTGATCGATGCCTATGCGGAACCGAAACCGTTTCCCAACGTGCGCACGGCCGACTATCCGACTATTGACGAAGCGATCCAGAAAGTCGTCCTCGACACGAGTTCCGTGCAGCCGCGATCGGCGATCCTTGCCATCGCCGGACCGATCGACGGCGACGAGATCGACCTCACCAATTGCGACTGGGTCGTGCGGCCGAAGCGGATGATCTCCGATCTCGGCTTCGAGGACGTGCTGGTCGTCAACGACTTCGAAGCGCAGGCGCTCGCCGTCGCCGCCCTGCCGGATCAGTTCCGAGAGACGCTCGGCTGCAACAGCGAACCGCATATGGCGTCCCGCGTCGTGCTCGGCCCAGGCACCGGGCTCGGCGTCGCCGGCCTCGTCTATGCCCGCCATATGTGGTTTCCGGTCCCCGGCGAAGGCGGGCATGTGGATGTCGGCCCGCGATCGGAGCGGGATTTCGAGATCTTCCCGCACCTGCGGCGGATCGAGGGCCGTATCTCCGCGGAAGAAATCCTGAGCGGCCGCGGCGTCGTCAACATCTATCAGGCCGTCTGCGCCGCCGATGGCTTGCAGCCTGCTTTTTCCGATCCGGCGGAGATCACCTCTCATGGCCTCGGCGGTACCAATCCGCAAGCCGTCGAAACACTTTCGCTGTTTGCCGCCTATCTTGGCCGGGTTGCGGGCGACATGGCGCTGATCTTCATGGCGCGTGGCGGCGTCTATCTCGCCGGCGGCATTTCCCAGAAGATCGTTCCGGCGCTGAAGGGCCCGGAATTCCGCACCGCTTTCGAGGACAAGGCGCCGCATACGGAGTTGATGGGAACGATCCCGACCTTCGTGGTGACCCATCCGCAGGCGGCCCTTGCAGGCCTTGCCAGCTTTGCTCGCACGCCGTCCGCCTACGGCATTTCCATGGACGGCCGCCGCTGGCAGAAATAAGCCCCTTGCCTCATTTCGATTTTTGGACGAAACCGCAGGCATTGCCGGGGGAATTTTACATGTTTTCCAATATTTTACGCGTAGCCGCCATCTCGGTCATATCCGTCGGTCTCGTCGCCTGCACTACGGAAAAGGAATACAAGGAACTCGCCGCGGCATTGAAATCGGGCCCTGCCCTGCGCGCCAAAGCGGTCGAGAAATGCATCGGCAAACCGCTCGACTGGAACGCCGAAATGCGCGAGGCGCTGGGATGGGTCGCTAATGCCGCGGACGCAAGAAATCTGAAGATCGTCTGCCAGCGATATGTCAATGCGATCGCCTCCGGCCGGTTGACCTATAAGGACGTTCAGAGCCTAGGGCAGGGCGAGCTCACTCCCACGATGGCGCGCGTTCTTCGCGGTTCGTAGCTCCCGAATCGAGCGGCGCTCGAGCCCAGCCGCTCATGCCGGAATGCAACAGCCCGGCCGAATCGTCGTCCTCCCGCTTTTAAAAGCCTCGTCCAGCGTTTAATACGCCGGCACATGAGAATGCCGGCAATCGTGCCGAAGCGGAAAAGCCTTTGAAAGCAGCCAAGGACAAAAAACGACAGGTGGATTCGAATACGGTCGCCGCCATATTGCGGCGGGTGATCGCAGAGAACGGCCGGGATCATATCCGCGGATACGCATTTGCGATCGCCTGCCTCATCGCCGTGGCGCTTTCCACCGCGTTCACGGCCTGGATCATGGAATCGGTCGTCAACGAGGCCTTCGCCAACAAGCGTGCCGACGTCGTCTGGCTGATCTGCGGCTCGATCCTCGTCGCTTTCGTGCTGCGCGGATTTGCGACCTACGGCCAGGCGGTGGCACTGTCGAAGATCGGCAACAACATCGTCGCGCGCTACCAGCAGCGCCTCTATTCGCATCTGATGACGCTTTCGGTCGGCTTCTTCTCGCAGGCCCGGTCGGCGCATCTTGCCGCCCAGATCAACCAGAACGTCGCCGGCATCCGCGACGTGCTCAACCTCACAGTCACCTCCACGGCCCGCGATCTCCTGACGCTCGTCTCGCTGGTGGCCGTGATGGTCAGCAAGGACTGGATCCTGTCGCTGATCGTCTTTGCGGTGGCGCCGCCGCTTCTCTATGCCTTGCGTTACGTCTCCCGCCGCCTGCGCTCGGCGACCCGCGAGTCGATCGAGGTCAACAGCCGCGTTCTCGGCGCCATGCAGGAAACGATCCAGGGCATCGCCGTCGTCAAGGCCTTCACCATGGAACGGGAGCTCGACCGCAAGGTGGCGGGCATCATCGACGTGGCGGAGCGGCGGGGCAACCGGATCGCCAGGCTTTCCGAACGAACCTCGCCCCTGACCGAGACTTTCGCGGGTTTTGCGATTTCCAGCGTCATCGCATATGCGGCCTTCCGCTCGATCTACAACGACGTACCGCCCGGCGCCTTCTTCTCCTTCGTGGCGGCGCTGCTGATGGCATACGATCCGGCCCGCCGGCTTGCGAAGCTGCAGGTGCAGATCGAACGCGCCGTCGTCAATGCCCGGATGATCTACGAGCTTCTCGACCTGCAGCCGGCCCAGCGCGAGAAACCGGATGCAAAGGACCTCGTCGTCACCGAAGCCCGCATCGAGTTCAGAGGTATCGCCTTCGCCTATGCCGGCGGCGCGCCCGTTCTCGCCGGTGTCGACATCGTCGCCGAGGGCGGTACGACGACCGCCCTGGTCGGCCCCTCGGGCGCCGGAAAATCGACGATCATCAATCTCATCCCGCGCTTCTACGATCCTTCCGAGGGCCGGATCCTCATCGACGGGCAGGATATCGCCGACGTCACCAAGGCTTCGCTCCGGCACAGCCTCGCCTATGTCTCGCAACAGCCCTATCTCTTCGAGGGCACGATCCGGGACAATATCCGCTACGGACGGCCGGACGCCACGGATGCGGAAGTGGAAGAAGCGGCAAGGCTCGCCTATGCGCATGATTTCATCCTAGCCCAGCCGCAGGGCTACGAGACGCCGGTCGGCGAAAACGGCGTGACGCTCTCCGGCGGCCAGCGCCAGCGCCTGTCGATCGCCCGCGCGCTGGTGCGCAACGCGCCGATCCTGCTCCTCGACGAAGCGACCTCGGCGCTCGACAACGAATCCGAAGCCGCCGTGCAGAAGGCGCTCGATACCGCCATGCGGGGCCGCACCGTGATCGTCATCGCCCACCGGCTTTCGACCGTCGTCAAGGCGGACAAGATCATCGTCATGCATGAGGGCCGCGTCGTGGAAGAAGGCACGCACGAGGCGCTTGCGCAGCGCAAGGACGGTCTTTACGCTCGCCTCAACAATCTGCAATCGCCCGAGACGAGTTTCTGAAGCCGAGGATGTCGCCCATGACCGCAAATGACATGAAACTCGTCGTGGTCGGCGCGGCAGGGCGAATGGGCCAGACGCTGATCCGGGTGATCCAGGAAATGCCGGGCGTCACGCTGCATGCGGCCATCGAGCGCGAGGGTTCCAATTTCGTCGGCAGGGATGCGGGCGAGCTCGCCGGCGCCGGCACGCTCGGCATACCGGTCACCGACGATCCCTTGAAGGCTTTTCTCGATGCCGAAGGCGTGCTGGATTTCACCGCCCCGGCGGCAAGCGTCACCTTTTCCGGTCTGGCCGCCCAGGCGCGCATCGTGCATGTAATCGGTACGACCGGCTGCTCGGTCGAGGACGAGGAAAAGTTTAAGGCCGCCGCCCGTCACGCGCGTGTCGTCAAATCCGGCAATATGAGCCTCGGCGTCAACCTGCTCGGCGTCCTGACCCGGCAGGCGGCGAAGGCATTGCCGGCGTCTGGCTGGGATATCGAGGTCGTTGAAATGCACCACAAGCACAAGGTGGATGCTCCGTCGGGCACGGCGCTGCTGCTCGGCGAGGCTGCCGCCCAGGGCCGCGGCATCGATCTCGCCAGCCAGTCGGTGCGCGTGCGCGACGGCCATACCGGCGCGAGGCCCGCAGGGACGATCGGCTTTGCCACGCTGCGTGGCGGTTCGGTCGTCGGCGATCATTCGGTTCTGTTTGCCGGGGAAGGCGAACTCGTGACGCTCTCCCACAGCGCCCGCGACCGGTCGATCTTCGCCCGCGGCGCGGTCGCCGCAGCGCTCTGGGCGCGCGACAAGAAGCCCGGTTTCTATTCCATGCTCGACGTGCTCGGGCTTTCCTAAAAATCTCCCTGCCTTCTTAGATCCCTGGAGGAATGCATTTCATGAGCGGAACCCTCGTCCTCGTTCGCCACGGCCAGAGCGAATGGAATCTCAAAAACCTGTTCACCGGCTGGCGCGACGTCGACCTCACGCCGCTCGGCATTCAGGAAGCCGAAACCGGCGGGCAGGCGTTGGCGGAAACCGGCATCAAGTTCGACATCGCCTTCACCTCGGACCTGAAGCGCGCCCAGAACACGCTGAAGATCGTGCTCGACAAGGTGGGTCAGCCGAACCTCGAAACGATCCGCGACGTGGCGCTCAACGAGCGCGACTACGGCGACCTTTCCGGCCTCAATAAAGACGATGCGCGCGCCAAGTGGGGCGAGGAACAGGTGCATATCTGGCGCCGTTCCTACGACGTGCCGCCGCCGGGCGGCGAGAGCCTGCGCGACACGGGCGCCCGCGTCTGGCCGTATTACATGACCGAAATCCTGCCGCGCGTGCTGCGCGGCCAGAAGGTGCTCGTCGCCGCCCACGGGAATTCGCTGCGCGCGCTCGTCATGGTGCTCGACCGCCTGAGCAAGGAGGAGATTCTCAAACTCAACCTCGCGACTGGCGTGCCGATGGTCTACACGCTCAAGGCGGATTCGACAGTCGCCTCCAAGGAAGTCCTCGGCGACATGTCCGGCGCGCATTGAGCGCGGGACTTATCTGGCTCGTTTCTGCGATTTCATCGACGCCAGCATTTCCTTGCGAAGAATGGCGTTCAGGCGAGCCTGATAACCTTTGCCTTGCGACTTCAGCCAATCCAGTACATCCGCATCGACGCGTGCGGTGATCTGCTGCTTGATGGGGCGATAGAATCGCCCTCGCCCGGCGTTTTCGAGCTGTTCATCCGTCAAAAACGGAATGTCGCTATAGTCGATTTGGTCATCCGGCAGTTCGGACAGGGCCGCAAGTTCCACCTTCTGCTTATCGGTCAGCGGCGGCAAACTATCCAGATCGACCTCGTAGCGAACAGTATCAGCGTTCTTTTTCATATCGCCGCCTTCCTTCGGATCCGCCTTTCGAGCGGAGATGATGCGGATTACTTCCACGAACTGACCATCTTCATCTTCGTCATAAACTGTATGAGCAACGACGAGGATGGTGAACTCATCGATTGCACCCAACGCCTGCCAACGCAGCTCTCCGTCTTCGATGCGATCTTGTTCGATACGGACGAATGGGTCGGCAAAGACACGCGCGGCGATCTCGAAGCTCACGCGATGCTTCCGGATGTTCAATTCCGCCTTTGTGCGGTCCCATCGAAGCGCATCAGGTTCCGACCGTTCAATTCTCGATCGTGAACTGCACCATGTCCGCCGGAAACCGGGTGACCGCGTATTGTACCGGCACGCCGTCCGGATCGGTATTCAATGCCTTGGTAACGAGGATGATCGCGCCGGGGGAGAGCTGCAGGTCGGCGAGGTCGGCGCCGTCGGCGTGGATGGCGGTGACCTCGGTCGAGACGCGCAGATAGTCGGCAAGCCCCACGGCCCGGAAGGCCAGGGTGATCGAACCGCTGTCCCGATAGGCTGTCTCTATCCCGGCAAATCGCTCCGCCGGAAACCAGGTGGTCGATCGGGAGACGGGCCGGCGGTCTGCCTTTCGCAATGTTTCCAGCCGGATGACCGGCGCGCCTTCGCCGATGCCCAGACGGGCGGCGAGATCCGCCGAGGCCGGCTCCTCGGCGGAATGAAGCAGCAACCCCTCCTTTTCACGCGCCTGATCGCCGATCCCCTCGCTGAACCGCGTCCGTTTGGTAATCGGAAAGTTCAGCCTTTCCTTGCGCTCGATCAGCGTGCCGCGCCCCTGCACGGAGCGGACGATTCCCTCCTGGGCCAGGGCCTGGAGGGCGCTTCTCACCGTATGGCGGTTGACGCCGAACTGTGCGGCAAGCGTGAATTCCGGAGGCACTTTTCCGGTCGCGTCATAGTCGCCGTTGGCGATCGAGGCACGGATACGATCGGCGATCTGCCGCCAGAGCGCCACGCCGTTTTGTCTCTGAACGTTTATCTGCCCCGTATCCATGTCACACGCTTGTTATATCCGGAAGTTAATAGTACATATGATTTGTATGGTTGTCTATATTAATAGACATTTTGGAGCTTGGCAATGGACCTGGCAAAACAAATCGAGCCGAATGCAGACACCGCGCGCCGCCGTGCCGCGGGCCTTCTCGCGCGTGCGACGAAGGACGAACTGCATGCCGCCTGGGAAAGGCTTCCGAGCAGACCGGAAGTGACGCCCGTGCGGGGGCCGGAAACGGGGCTCGTCATGGTACGCGGACGTATCGGCGGCGGCGGTGCGCCTTTCAATCTCGGCGAGGCGACGGTGACGCGCGCCACGGTGCTGCTCGGCAGCGGCACTGCGGGTCATGCCCATGCACTCGGCACGGCCAAGGAAAATGTCCGGCTCGCCGCCATTTTCGACGCGCTCTGGCAGGAGCCCGGCACGCGCGACTATGTGGAGGCCGCGCTGCTAGCACCCATCGAGGCGCGCATCGCGGTGGAGGACAGGCAAAAGGCGGAGGAAACGGCGGCCACCCGCGTCGATTTCTTCACCATGGTACGGGGGGATGACTGATGAATATAAAGACCGAGGCGCTTTCCGGTGGATTCGGTGAGCCGGTATTCGAATCCCAGAGCGTGTTCCGCATGCTCATGGACGGCATGGCGCGGCCGGGAACGATGCGGACCGTAGGACCGGATGTCGGCCAGCCCGAACCGCTTGGAGGAGCGGCTGGGGCGATCGCGCTGACGCTCTGCGACCACGAGACGCCCGTATGGCTCAGCCCAGGCCTTTCGAAATCCGCCGTCGGCGAATGGGTGAGATTCCATACCAGCGCGCCGATCACGCGGGAAAAGGCGGAGGCGCGGTTCGCCTTTGTCGAGGCCGGCGCGACATTGGCCTCTTTCGGCCTCTTTTCCTCCGGCACGCAGGAATATCCGGACCGTTCCACGACTTTGATCATCGAGGTCGCCGCCTTGGGCGAAGGCCAACCGCTGACACTCAGCGGCCCCGGCATTCAAAACGCCGCAACAGTGATGCTGAAAGGCTTGCCGGAGGTTTTTCCGCGCCTGTGGGCTGACAACCGCGCTCTCTTCCCCCGCGGCGTGGACGTCATCCTGACTGCCGGCAGGAACCTGCTGTGCCTGCCCCGCACCGTAAAGATCGCCATGTCGAGACCGGACACCCCCTCGGCCAGATGACCCAAACTCTCCCGCATCCCCTGGGGATGCGGTTTGACGGGCAGGAGAACGAACGATGTATGTAGCCGTCAAGGGTGGCGAGGCCGCCATCAACAACGCCCACAGGCTGCTGGCCGACCGGCGCCGGGGCGACAGGTCCCTCCCCTCGGTCACGATCGAGCAGATCGTCGCGCAGCTCGGTCTTGCGGTCGATCGGGTCATGGCGGAAGCCTCGCTCTACGACCGGTCGCTCGCCGCACTCGCCATACGGCAGTCGCGGGGAGATCTGATCGAAGCGATCTTCCTGCTGCGGGCCTACCGGACCACCCTGCCGCGCTTTGGAACATCGGTTCCGGTCGATACGGCGAACATGAAGATCGAGCGGCGCGTCTCAGCCACCTACAAGGACCTGCCAGGCGGGCAGCTGCTTGGCCCCACCTTCGATTACACCCATCGTCTTCTCGATCCTTCGCTGCTTACCGACGAGGCGGTCGAGGGCCCGGCCCGCAAGGACACGACCGGCGAACATGCCGTGCGCGTTTCCGACATCCTCGCCCACGAGGGTCTGATCGAGCCGGACGGCGAATTTGCCGAAGACCATCAGGCGGGCGACCTGACGCGCGAGCCGATGGAATTCCCGATGAGCCGGGACCTGCGCCTTCAGGCGCTCGCCCGCGGCGACGAGGGTTTCCTGCTGGCGCTCGGTTATTCCACCCAGCGCGGCTACGGCCGCAACCACCCCTTCGTCGGGGAAATCCGCATCGGCGAAGTCGAGGTGGAGCTGGAGGTCGCCGAACTCGGCTTTGCCGTATCGCTCGGCCGCATCCGCATCACCGAATGCCAGATGGTCAACCAGTTCAAGGGTTCGTCGAAGGCACCGCCGCAGTTCACCCGCGGTTACGGCCTCGTCTTCGGCCAGAGCGAACGCAAGGCGATGTCGATGTCGCTGGTCGACCGGGCGCTGCGTGCCGAAGAACTCGGCGAGGATATCATCGCGCCGGCGCAGGACGAGGAATTCGTGATCTCGCATTCCGACAATGTCCAGGCGACGGGCTTCGTCGAACACCTGAAACTGCCGCATTACGTCGATTTCCAGGCGGAACTCGCGTTGGTGCGCAAGATGCGATCCGACATCGAGGCCGCCCGCAAAGGCGACAGAGGCGAAATGCAGGAGGCGGCCGAATGAACGCCGCCGAGGCGCCTTACGGCGCCGGAGACGGCTCAGTCGCCGCCCCCTCCACCATCACCGCCGCCATCGCCGCCGCTGTCGCAACCATCGGCGGTGCCGCCGACATAACCGGCATCTCCGGAGCTGCCGCCCACTGCGGCCCGCTTCCGCGGCTTGAAAACATAAAAGGGAAGAATGACCCCGAAGGCGATGAAAGCCGCAAGGACGGCGACGCCGAGCAATCCGTTCGAAGTGATGGCGTCCATGACGGCCTCTGCTTCTAGTTGGTTCATGCAGTCACAGGATACTCCAAGATGACGGACCTCGCCACTTACAACTTCGCCTATCTCGACGAGCAGACGAAGCGGATGATCCGCCGCGCAATCCTCAAAGCGATCGCCATTCCCGGTTATCAGGTGCCTTTCGCCTCCCGCGAAATGCCGATGCCCTACGGCTGGGGCACCGGCGGCGTGCAGGTGACCGCGGCCATCATCGGCCCGGAAGACGTGCTGAAGGTGATCGACCAGGGCGCCGACGACACGACCAATGCGGTGTCGATCCGCGCCTTCTTCCAGAAGGTCGCGAACGTCGCCGTCACCACGCATACCAAGGATGCGACGATCATCCAGACCCGTCACCGCATCCCCGAGCAGAAGCTCGGCGCGGGCCAGGTCCTCGTCTACCAGGTGCCGATCCCGGAACCCTTGCGTTTCCTCGAGCCGCGCGAGACCGAGACCCGCAAGATGCATGCGCTGGAAGAATACGGCCTCATGCATGTGAAGCTCTACGAGGACATTGCCCGGCACGGCCGCATCTCCACCACTTACGCCTATCCGGTGAAGGTGGCGGGCCGCTACGTGATGGACCCCTCTCCGACGCCGAAGTTCGACAATCCGAAAATGCATATGTCGGAAGCCCTGCAGCTTTTCGGCGCAGGCCGAGAAAAGCGCATCTATGCCGTGCCTCCTTACACGGAGGTGGTGAGCCTCGACTTCGAGGACCATCCGTTTGAGATCCAGAAATTCGAACAGCCCTGCGCGCTTTGCGGCGCCCAGGGCGTGTATCTCGACGAAGTGGTGCTCGACGACAAAGGAGGCCGCATGTTCGTCTGCTCCGACACCGACCATTGCGAGGATCGACGCGAGCATGGGCATGCGGGCGAGATGCTTGCGCCGAACAAGGAGGCTGCGGAATGACCGATACTCCCCTCCTCAAGGTCAGCGGCGTCTCGAAATTCTACGGCAGCCGCATCGGCTGCAAGGACGTCTCCTTTGAACTCTGGCCGGGCGAAGTGCTGGCCATCGTCGGCGAATCCGGCTCCGGAAAGACGACGCTGCTCAATTGCCTATCCACCCGGCTGATGCCGACCACCGGCAGCATCGAGTACCGGATGCGGGACGGCAATTTCCGCGACCTCTATCACATGAGCGAGGCCGAGCGCCGCTTCCTGATGCGCACCGACTGGGGCTTCGTGCACCAGAATCCTGCCGACGGACTGCGCATGACGGTTTCGGCCGGCGCCAATGTCGGCGAGCGGCTGATGGCGATCGGCGACCGGCATTACGGGAATATCCGCGAGACGGCGAGCGACTGGCTCACCCGCGTCGAGATATCCACCGACCGCATCGACGACCAGCCGCGCGCCTTTTCCGGCGGCATGCGCCAGCGCCTGCAGATCGCCCGCAACCTGGTCACCGGCCCGCGCCTCGTCTTCATGGACGAGCCGACCGGCGGTCTCGACGTTTCCGTCCAGGCGCGCCTGCTCGACCTCGTCCGCGGCCTCGTCAACGATCTCGGCCTGTCGGCCATCGTCGTCACCCACGACCTTGCGGTCGCCCGCCTGCTGTCGCACCGGATGATGGTGATGAAGGACGGCCATGTGATCGAGCACGGCCTGACCGACCGGGTGCTCGACGACCCCCGTGAGCCCTATACCCAGCTTCTCGTGTCTTCCATTCTCCAGGTCTGAAGGGACTGCATGGTCCCGAAAAATGGTCTCCGGTTTTCGGACAGGACCATGCGAAAACAAGGATAAACCCATGGCCACTCCCCTCGTCGTTTCGGAAGTCTTCAAGAGCTTCACCATGCACTTACGCGACGGCATCAAGCTGCCGGTCGTCAACGACGTGAATTTTTCCGTCGCGAGCGGCGAATGCGTCGTGCTCGGCGGCCCGTCGGGCATCGGCAAGAGCTCGATCCTCAAAATGCTCTACGGCAACTACGCCGTCGATGCCGGGCAGATCCTCGTCGATCACAAGGACCGCATCGTCGATATCGCCCATGCGGACCCACGCACCATTCTCGATGTCCGCCGCCATACGCTCGGCTATGTCAGCCAGTTCCTGCGTACCGTGCCGCGTGTCGCCGCCCTCGACGTGGTCGCCGAACCGCTCGTCGCCCGCGGTACCGATTCCACCGAGGCGAAGGACAAGGCCGCCGAACTTCTTGCGAAGCTCAACCTGCCGCGCGAACTCTGGGGTCTGCCGCCAGCCACCTTCTCGGGCGGCGAGCAGCAGCGCATCAACATCGCCCGCGGCTTCATCACCAGCCACCGCATCCTGCTTCTCGACGAGCCGACCGCCTCGCTCGACGCCGTCAACCGGCGCGTGGTGGTGGAGATGATCGCCGAGAAGAAACGGGAGGGCGTTGCGCTTCTCGGCATCTTCCACGACGAGGAAGTGCGCGAGGCCGTCGCCGACCGCATCCTCGACGTCATGCAATTTTCTCCCCGAAAGGCCAAGGCAGCATGAGCAAGAAGCTCGGAATCGAACCGCTGATCCACGACACGGCCAGCGTCTCCAATACGACGCTCGGCCGCTACACGGAAATCGCCGAGCGTTGCCGCATCTCTGAAGCCGAGATCGGCGATTATTCCTACATCATGCAGGACGGTTCGATCTGGTGCGCGACGGTCGGCAAGTTCGTTAACATGGCCGCTTCCGTGCGCCTCAACGCCACCAATCATCCGACCTGGCGGGCGACGCTCCACCATTTCACCTATCGTGCCGCCAACTATTGGGACGATGCCGAAAACGAAGAGGAATTCTTCAAGTGGCGGCGCGACCATCGCGTCGTCATCGGCCATGACGTCTGGATCGGTCATGGGGCCACCGTGCTGCCCGGCGTTACCGTCGGCAACGGCGCCGTGATCGGCGCAGGTGCCGTCGTTTCGAAGGATGTGGCTCCCTATACGATCGTCGGCGGCGTGCCGGCCAAACTCATCCGCGAGCGTTTCACAAAAGAGGTCGGCGAGGCCATGGACAGGCTCGCCTGGTGGGACTGGGACCATGTCAGGCTCCGCACCGCTCTCGATGATTTCCGGGCACTTTCGGCCGAGGAGTTCCTGTCGCGCCATGCCACGTAACGCGTTCGTTACATGGTTGTCACGATTGTAATGAAACCGACACAAAACGGACATTCAGGCTTCATCAACCATCGCTAATCGAGACCCCGGAATGTGTCTGGACGGGCGAGAGAGCATGAAGTTCGAACTGAGGAATGTCACCCGTCGTTTCGGCGATCGTATCGCGGTCAATTCCGTGAACGTCGAAATTCCTCAAGGGCAGATGGTCGGGATCATCGGCCGCTCCGGCGCCGGCAAGTCCACTCTCCTGCGCATGATCAACCGCCTGCAGGAGCCGAGTTCCGGCTCCATCCATTTCGGCGGCGTGGAAGTGTCGTCTCTCAAAGGCGCGGCGCTGCGCAACTGGCAGCGCGACTGCGCCATGATCTTCCAGCAGTTCAACCTGGTTCCGCGCCTCGACGTGATGACCAATGTGCTGCTCGGCCGCCTGAATCATCGTTCGACGCTGATGAGCCTGCTGAAAATTTTTAATCGCGACGAGCGCGTGATGGCGATCGCTGCCCTCGAGCGCCTCGGCATCGAACAGACTGCGCTGCAGCCCGCCGGCACGCTGTCCGGCGGCCAGCAGCAGCGCGTCGCAATCGCCCGCGCGCTGATGCAGGCACCGAAGATGGTGCTGGCCGACGAGCCGATCGCCTCGCTCGATCCCCTCAACGCGAAGATCGTCATGGATGCGCTGCGCAACATCAACGAGCGTGAAGGGATCACCGTCATCACCAACCTCCATACGCTCGATACCGCGAGGGCCTATTGCGAACGAATCATCGGCATGGCGGCGGGCAGCGTCGTTTTCGACGGTCCTCCGCAGGATCTCAATGCTGCGGCCGTGCGCGAAATCTACGGCTCCGACAGGGACGGCGCCGGCATCGACGAGACGATGACCTCGACCAGCCTCGAATCGATACGCCGCGCCGAGCCCATCGCATCCGGCATGATGGCCGAAGCCGCCGTCATGCGCTGACCCGTTTCCGGCCGCGGGGGAAGCGGCCGGAGTAACCGACAGTCCACAGACTGACAAAACCTGTCACCAAAGGAGACTCCCATGTCTGCAATCCGCAAGATCCTGATGGCTTCGCTCGCCATCGCTGCTCTCGCCGGCAACGCTGCCGCCCAGGACGTCAAGGTTCTGCGCATCGGCCTCGACGGCGGTGAGAACGAAGCCGACCAGGTTCGCCGCACCTCGTGCGTCAAGGACGGCCTTGCCAAGGCAACCGGCGTTTCCGAAGTCCAGCTCTTCCCGTCGCCGAACTACAACGGCGTCATCCAGGGCCTGCTCGGCGGCACGATCGACCTCGCCGTCATGGGCGCCGCTTCCTACGCCGCGATCTACATCAAGGACCCGAAGGCCGTTACCCCGGTCCTGACCACCAAGCAGGCTGACGGCTCGACCGGCTACTACTCGATCATGGTTGCCCGCAAGGATTCGGGCATCAAGACGCTCGCCGACGCCAAAGGCAAGAAGCTCGGTTTCGCCGATCCTGACAGCACTTCGGGCTATCTCGTCCCAAACGTCGCCCTGCCGAAGGACATCGGCATGCCGGTCAAGCAGTATTTCTCGGAAACCGGCTTCGGCGGCGGCCATGAGAACCTCGTTCTCGGCGTTCTCGACAAGAAGTTCGACGTCGGCACCACCTTCGGCTCCGCCCAGGGCGACTGGGCTCAGGGCTACACCTCCGGCAACCTGCACCAGATGGTCACCAAGGGCCTGCTCGACATGGACGACATCGTCCAGGTCTGGAAGTCGCCGCTCATCCCGAACGGCCCGCTGATGGTTTCCCAGAAGCTGCCGGCTGACATGCAGAAGAAGGTTACCGCCTATTTCGCCGGTCTGCCGAAGGCTGACAAGGCCTGCTTCGACTCGTTCACCGGTGGCGGCTACGTTGACTGGTCGCCGGTCGACCAGAGCTTCTACCAGACGATCATCGACGCCCGTAAGGCTGTTATCGGCGGCTGATCTTCAGTCCGAACAATCCTGCGGCGGCATCATGATGATGCCGCCGTTTGCTCAACAAGGATGCCCGAATGGCGCACGTGGCCGGACCCTCCCAGCTCGGCGGGCTTGCTGAAAGCTCCCGCACGATCCTCGATCACTATCAGAGCCAGGTGCGGACCCGGCGGATCTACACCGTCGTCTCGATCGTCGTTTTCGTGATCGTGCTCGCGCTTTCCCTCGATTTCGCCAACGATGCCAATTCCGGCAAGTTCTTCGAGCGCCTTCCCTATTTCTTCGATTTCATCAAGAGTTTCGTACCGGACAGCCCGCTGGAAATCTTCCGCGCCATGTTCGACCTGCCGTCGCCCTATTCCGACGGCTCGATCAAATACGACTATACCAGCGACCGCATCTGGATCACCGACAGTTTCTACATTCCGAATTTCTTCTACCAGCTGCTGATCACCATCAACATCGCCATCCTCTCGACCATTCTCGGCGCGAGCGGCGCCTTCTTTCTCTGCTTCTTCGCCTCGACCAATCTCGTCGGCGCGGGCGTGACGCGCTGGGTCGTGCGGCGCATCATGGAAATCCTGCGCGCCTTCCCCGAGATCGTCGTCGCCGGCCTGCTTGCCGCCATCCTGTCGATCGGCCCGATCGCGGCGATCATCGCCGTCTCGGTCCACACGATCGGGGCGCTCGGAAAACTGTTCTTCGAAGTGGTCGAGAACGCCGATATGAAGCCGGACGAAGGCCTGCGCGCTTCCGGGGCCAACTGGCTGGAACGGGTACGCTTCGCAATCCTGCCCCAGGTCCTGCCGAACTTCGTTTCCTACACGCTGCTGAGGACCGAGATCAACGTACGAGCCTCCACCATCATCGGCGCGGTCGGCGGCGGCGGTATCGGCGAGGTCTTCAGCCTGTCGATCGGCCGCGACCATGCTGCAAAAACCTACGCGATCATCATCCTTCTGCTGGTCACCGTCGTCTGCGTCGACCAGTTCTCCGCCTGGCTGCGCCGCCGGCTGATCGGAAAACAGTCCTTCGAATTCGGCCGGGGAGCAGCCTGATGTCGGTCCTCACTGTCAACGCCGCCGAGCGCGAGCGCCTGCTTTCCACCTATCCGGACGTCTTCCATCGCTCGTTCATGCAGCGCTGGGGCCTGTTGATCGTCGCAGTCTGCGTCGTCGTCTACATCGCCTTCTGCTTTTCCTTCTTCAAGATCATCCCAACCTTCGCCAACGGCAACTGGGACCGTGCCGCCGTCTATGTCCAGGACTGGTATTCCTGGCGCGCCCAGCCGCGCCTGCGCTTCCAGAACGGCAAGGTCGTGCCGCAATGGACAAGCCGCGGCCAGTATCCGCAGGGCGCCGAGATCGACTGGCTGAAGCCAACGGCCAAGGGCGGCTATACCGTCCTCTTCGGCGGCGACAACCGCCTCGAAGTCACGCCGACCCAGGTCGATGTCTATCTCGACGGCAAGTATTATCCGGTCGCGATCAGCGCCGACAATGCCCTTCTTCCCGCCGGCGCACCGGCGCGCATGGAGCAGGACGGCAACAAGGTGAACGTCTATTTCGGTTTTGCCGGACAGGCGGAAATCCGTCCGACGCAGGTCTATATCCAGCGCCGTTTCCTCGGCTGGGCGAACTTCTTCTTCGATACACAGTCGCCCTTCTGGGGCAGGAGCATTACCGAGGTCGCGGGCCTGATGGTTGCCGGCGAGCGGATCGACCCGTCCCAGTCCAACGCTTCGCTGGCGCTCGACAACTTCCTCAACAACGCCAGCTGGCAGCATGGCGACATTCTCTCCAAGCTGATGCAGACGCTGGTCATGGCTTTCGTCGGCACCCTGCTTGCGACGCTGATCGCCTTCCCGCTCGCCTTCATCGCCGCCCGCAACATCACCCAGAGCAAGGCGGCGAACTGGGGCATGAAGCGGCTCTTCGACTTCCTGCGGTCGATCGACATGTTGATCTGGGCGCTGTTCTTCACCCGCGCCTTCGGCCCGGGGCCGATCCCGGGCATCGCTGCGATCTTCTTCACAGACACCGGCGCACTCGGCAAGGTCTATGCGGAAGCACTGGAAAACGTCGACGACAAGCAGCGCGAGGGCGTGAAATCGGTCGGCGCAGCGCCGGTGATCGTGCAGCGTTACGGCGTTGTGCCCCAGGTCCTGCCTATCTTCATCTCGCAGTCCCTCTACTTCTGGGAATCGAACACGCGCTCGGCCACCGTCATCGGCGCCGTCGGCGCGGGCGGCATCGGCCTCAAACTGCTCGAATCCATGAAGACCAACGCCGATTGGGACAAGGTCGCCTATATGGTGCTGCTGATCCTGCTCGTGGTCTTCGTTTTCGACAACGTCTCGAACGCGCTACGCTCCCGCGTCATGGGCAAGAAGGGTCGCTAGCCGGCTACTGAAAGCAGCCCGCGGGTTTCGGAATAACCGTCAAGGCCGGTCAAATAACCGGGTTTTCATCATCATTCTGTCATGGAAATCTTTTAGCCGAAGGTCCTGTTTCGGGGCGCGGCAGCAGGCTAATCTGCCGCCGGCCTCTTCTGATTCCGGAATCCCGCCTTGCGCTACGCTCTTTATTTTTCGCCCGCAGAACACCATCCGCTGACGAAAGCGGCCGCGCATTGGCTCGGCCGCGACGCCTTTTCGGGCAAGATCTTTCCGACGCCTGACGTGGACGGTCTTTCGATGGAGCAGGTTCACGACCTGACCGCCGATCCGCGCCGTTACGCCTTCCATGCAACCCTGAAGGCACCGTTCGAACTTGCGCCCGGCAGGACCGAGGCGGAACTGGTCGCGGCTGTCGAGCGCTTTGCGGACGAGACGCCTGTTTTCGATATCCCGAACGTCATCGTCGGCCAGCTCGGCCGCTTCTTCGCAATCGTGCCGGACAGGGTCTATCCCGATCTGCAGCAATTCGCAGCCCGTATCGTCGAAGATTTCGAGCCCTTCCGCGCGCCGCTTTCCGAAGCCGATATCGCCCGGCGCAAGCCGGAGACGCTGAGTGCGCCCCATCGCGCCAATCTCGAGCGCTGGGGCTATCCCTACGTCATGGACGAGTTCCGTTTCCACATGACGCTCACCGGCCAGGTGCCGCCGGAACAGGCACCTTTCATGCGCGCCGAACTCGACCACCGTTTCGCCGCCTTTACCGGCATTCCGCTTACCATCGACGGGCTGGCACTGTTCATCGAACCCGAACGCGGCGCACCCTTCACCGCCCATAGCCGCCACGCATTCGCGCCGGCAGCCGCAAACAGAAAGACCGCATCATGACCGAACTCGTCTTCACCAACGCCCGCATCGTGCTGGAGGACAGCGTGATGCACGGCTCCGTCCAGATCCGTGACGGCAAGATCGCCGACATTTCCGAGGGCAGCGTCTACACCGGCGAGGATTTCGAAGGGGATTACCTGGTTCCGGGTCTGGTCGAACTGCACACCGACCACCTGGAGCAGCACTATTCGCCGCGTCCCGGCGTACGCTGGAACACCACGGCGGCGATCCAGGCTCATGACGCCCAGGTGGCAAGCTCCGGCATTACCACGGTGTTCGATTGCCTGCGGATGGGCGCCGACGAGGACGGCGGTTTCGAGAACGGCGAAATGCGCGCCATGGCCGACGCCATCGAGGCTGCGGCCCGCCAGGGCCGCCTGCGCTCCGAGCATTTCCTGCACCTGCGCTGCGAAGTCTCGGCCGACAACTGTCTGGAGCATTTCGCCGATTTCGAAAACGATCCGCATGTGCGGCTGGTTTCGTTGATGGACCATGCACCCGGTCAGCGGCAGTTCCAGACCATGGATCAGTACACGCTCTACTACAAAACGAAGCGCGGCCTGAGCGACCAGGCCTTCGCGGCCTTTGTCGCCAGGCGCCAGGGTGAATCCGCCCGCAATTCGCCCCCAAACCGCGCCGCGATCTCCACGGTCTGTGCCGAACGGGGCATCACGGTGGCGAGCCATGACGACGCGACGCTCGCGCATGTGGACGAAGCGATCGGGAACGGCGTGCGGCTGGCGGAATTCCCGACCAGTTTCGACGCTGCCAAGGCCTCTCACGAGGCCGGCATGAGCGTTCTGATGGGCGCACCGAACATCGTGCGCGGCAAATCCCATTCCGGCAACATCGCCGCCCGCGATCTCGCCGCTCGCGGCGTGCTCGACGTGCTTTCCTCGGATTATGTTCCGCTCAGCCTGCTGCACGCGCCCTTCGTGCTCGCCGACGATGTCGACGGCATTTCGCTGCCGAGAGCGCTTGCCATGGTCACCTCGACGCCAGCCCGCACCGTCGGTCTCGACGACCGCGGCCGGGTCGCCGTCGGGCTGCGTGCCGATCTCGTTCGCGTCCATCGCGTCGAGGGTGTACCGGTCGCCCGCGCGGTCTGGCGTGAAGGCCGGCGGGTGGCCTGATATGGATACCGCTCCGGCAGAGGGACACCAGGGCTGCATGGTGGCCGTCGTCGGCCCAAGCGGCGCCGGCAAGGATACGCTGATGGCCCATGCCGCCCGCTTTTTCGAGGGCCGCGAGGATGTCGTCTTCGTGCGCCGGGTGATCACGCGCGATGCCGCAGCCGGCGGCGAAGACCATGACGGCGTTTCCGAGGCGGAGTTCGAGGCGCTCGAAAAGGCCGGCCGTTTCGCGGTCTCCTGGGGGGCGCACGGGCTGCGTTACGGCATTCCGGACGAAACCCGGGACGCCGTCGCGGACGGCAGGCTGGTGATCGCCAACGGCTCCCGCTCGGCGCTTAACCGGTTCAGGGCGGCCTTTCCTTCGCTGGTCGTCATCAACGTGACCGCCAGCCTCGACGTTCTCGCCGCACGCCTCGAAGCGCGCGGACGGGAGTCACGGGAAGAAATTCTCCGCCGGCTGCAACGTAGTTCGCTCAGCATCGAAGACGGCTACAAGGTTGTGACGATCGACAACAGCGGCTCGATAGAAGAAGCCGGCAAAGCCATGGTCGATGCGCTTTCCGGCTGCCTGTCCGCCAGGCCCTGATCAGTCGAAATCTATCGCGTTACGCTTTAAAGTTACAATGCGGGCTCTATTTGCCTTTTCTTATATTGGAAAAGGACAGGTCATGAACCAGACCAACCGACGCGACGGAGAACGGATCGAGGCCGCGGCAACCGATATCGAGGCACGCGTCGTCGTGCTCGAGATCGTGTCCATGACAGCGCTGGCGCTCGCGATGGACATGTCAGAGAATGCCGATGTGGAAGATGCCAAGGGCATAGCGACGCTGATCCTGGAAACGGTCCGCCACCGATGCGACGAAATGGGCATGGAGGAGGAAGCACGGCTTTCCGCCTGCAGCTACGCAGACGAGCTTCTCTCGACCGCGCTTCTTTCGCTTTATCCGAACTCGTCAGTCGCGCATTGACGCTCGGGCCGATGCTCAGTGTGCCTCGTCCCAGTTGCTGGCGGCGCGGGCATCCACTTTGAGCGGCACCTTCATGGAAATGGCCGGCATGGCCGCATCTTCCATGGTCGAGATGACCACCGGCAGCATCCGCTCGATTTCCTCGTCCTCGACCTCGAAAATCAATTCGTCGTGGACCTGCAGCAGCATGCGGGCCTTCTCGCTCAATCCGGCCTTTTCAAGCGCCGGCTCCATCTTCACCATGGCGCGGCGGATGATATCGGCGGCCGACCCCTGGATCGGCGCGTTGATCGAGGCGCGTTCGTTGAAGGCGCGCACGGATGGGTTGGACGACCTAATTTCCGGATAATGCGCCCGGCGGCCGAAAATCGTCTCGACGTAACCGTTCTCGCGCGCAAAATTCTTGGTGCTTTCCATATAGTCGCGGATGCCCGGGAACCGCTCGAAATATTTCTTGATGTAATCGCTCGCCTCCGACCGCTCGATCGACAGCTGGTTGGCAAGGCCGAAGGCCGAGATACCGTAGATGATGCCGAAATTGATCGCCTTGGCGCGGCGGCGCACCTCGCTCGGCATGCCTTCCACCGGCACGCCGAACATTTCGGACGCCGTCATCGCATGGATGTCGATGCCATCCGCAAAAGCCTGGCGGAGCTGTGGGATGTCGGCCACATGGGCGAGCACGCGCAGTTCGATCTGGCTGTAATCGGCGGATACCAGCTTGTGGCCGGGTATGGAAATGAAAGCGGTGCGGATCTTGCGGCCTTCCGCGGTGCGAATCGGAATGTTCTGCAGGTTCGGCTCGGACGACGACAGACGCCCGGTCGTCGTCGAGGCGAGCGCATAGGACGTGTGGACCCGCTTCGTCTCGGGATGGACATAACCCGGCAGCGCGTCCGTGTAGGTGGATTTCAGCTTGGTCAGCTGGCGCCAGTCGACGATCTTGCGCGGCAGGGGATGGCCGGCGGCGGCAAGGTCTTCCAGCACGCTGGCCGAGGTCGACCACTGGCCGGTCTTGGTCTTGGCGCCGCCGGGCAGCCCCATCCTGCCGAACAGGATATCGCCGAGCTGTTTCGGCGAGCCGATGGTGAATTTTTCGCCGGCAAGCTCGTAGATCTCGTCCTCGAAGGCGGCTGCCTTCTGGGCGAGTTCGCCGGAAAGCCGCGACAGGATCTGCCGGTCGATGGTGATGCCGCGCTCCTCCATGCGCGCCAGAACCTCGACCATGGGTCGCTCCAGCCGCTCGTAAATGCGCGTCAGGCCAATTGCCGCAAGCTGCGGCTTCAGGACCATCCAGAGGCGCAGCGTCACGTCGGCATCCTCCGCCGCATAGGCCGTCGCTTTGTCGATATCGACATAATCGAAGGTGACGCCCGCCTTGCCGCTGCCGGCGACGTCCTTGAAAGCGATCGGCTTGTGGTTCAGCCAGCGCTCGGAAAGCGAATCCATGCCATGCGCGCCCTTGCCGGCTTCCAGCACGTAGGACATCAGCATCGTATCGTCATAACCCTCGACCCTGATGCCGTGGCGCTTCATGATCAGGTAGTCGTATTTCAGGTTCTGGGCGATCTTCAGAACCGAGGGATCCTCAAGCAGCGGCTTCAGGCGGGCGAGCGCCTCGCGGGTCGGGATCTGGTTCTCCGCAAGCCCGCCGCCGAGCAGGTCGCCGACACCAGTCTTGTGGATCAGCGGCACATAGGCAGCGCGCACGGAAAGACCCGAAGGGTTTTCGGTATTGTCGGCCAGCGCCAGCGAAAAACCCACAAGTTCGGCCTGCATCGGGTCGAGCGAGGTGGTCTCGGTATCGAAGGCGACGAGGCCGGTCTCCTGCGCGGATCTGATCCAGTCGTCCAGCACCTCGATGTCGCGAATCGTCACATAACAACTCGGATCGAGCTTTGCGCCGGCGAAGGCCTCGATACGAGATCGGGCGAAATCCGCAGGCGTAGCCTCTCCTGTACCCTTGGCGACCGGCGCCTTGGCGGGGCTGGCGGGCGCCTTGGCCGCGCGCTCGCCCGTATCGACCGGGGCGGCCACGCCAGCGTCGAGGTCCGGGCCGCGAGCGGCTTCACCCCACTCGACCTGCACCACGGCGGGCTCGATCGTCTCGGCATCGCAATCGCAGGCGGATGCGACGCGGCGGGTCAGCGTGCCGAATTCCATCGCCTTCAGGAAAGCCACCAACTTCGGGCCGTCCTGCGGCTCCAGCACCAGGGCATCCAGATCCAGGTCGAGCGGTACGTCCGTCCTCAGCGACACCAGCCGGCGCGACAGCCGTGCCAGATCGGCATTGGCGACGATATTTTCGCGGCGCTTCACCTGCTTGATTTCGCCGGCGCGGGCAAGCAGCGTGTCGAGATCACCGAACTCCTCCAGAAGCTGGGCGGCCGTCTTCGGCCCGATGCCCGGTATCCCGGGGACGTTGTCGACCGAATCGCCGACCATGGCCTGCAGGTCGATCATCTTTTCCGGCGGCACGCCCCATTTCTCGATGACGTCCGGGATGCCGATCTGCTTGTCCTTCATGCTGTCGTACATGTGGACGTTCGGCGTCACGAGCTGCATCAGGTCCTTGTCGGACGAGACGATAGTGACATCCGCACCGGCCGCCTCAGCCTGCCGGGCGTAGGTGGCGATGATATCGTCCGCTTCGAAACCTTCCGTCTCGATGCAGGGCAGGTTGAAGGCGCGCGTCGCCTGGCGGATCAGCCCGAACTGCGGAACGAGTTCCTCCGGCGGGGCGGAGCGGTTCGCCTTGTAGGCGTCGTAAAGGTCCTTGCGGAAGGTCTTTGCCGAATAATCGAAGATGACCGCGAAATGGCTGGGCGTGACGCCGACGGACGTATCGCGGGCATCGGTCAGGAGCTTCCACAACATGTTGCAGAAACCCGAGACCGCGCCGACCGGCAGACCGTCGGATTTGCGGGTGAGCGGCGGCAGCGCATGGAAGGCACGGAAGATGAAGCCGGAGCCGTCGACAAGGAAGAGATGATCGCCTTTTTTCATGGGCCAAAGGAATAGCGTGGGGCATTTGATCCGTCCACGAAAACTTCGCTGCGGCCGCGTTTCCGGCAGTCTCCGGCATCTCACCGGAACGTTACTGATTTGTAATAGACGCCTTCCTTGAAAAGCCGCATTCGCCTTCATATCTCACCCTTACCGGCGACTGATCACGCCGCAGTCTGGCAGCCGGCCTGTCCCCCGCCGCACCAGACCGGACAAAGGCCTATCCCCCTCTCCGGGCCTTTGTCCCTCCATCAGAACCGCCACGGCTGTCCCCTCCCGGCCGTGGCGGTTTTTTATTGTCCCGGCTGCGGAAAGACTTGTCATTTCACGCGGATTCGCACAGGCTTGGCGAAAGCATGGCGTGCGATATATCTTGGCGGGCAGCGCTCGCGAAAGGGCTCGTGCAGGGAGGATGGAGACCGAAGCCATGGCATTCGACCGCTCGCATTCGGCCACCTATCTCGCAGGCCAGCTGGCCAAGGGTTTTGCGCGCTCCCTGCAAAAGCGGGCCACCCTGCTCGGTTTCTCGCCCGGCCAATTTCCGGTGCTGCTGGAGCTTTGGCAGGAGGACGGGCTGACCCAGAAACAGCTTCTCGACAAGCTGGAAGTGGAGCAGGCGACGCTCGCCAACACGCTGTCGCGCATGGAGCGTGACGGGCTTATCCAGCGGACGCCCCATCCGAGCGACCGGCGCGCCCAGATCATCACGCTGACGGCGCTCGGGCGCGAACTCGAGGGTCGTGCCGTGGAAGCGGCGGCGGAGGCCGACGCGGCGCTTTTCTCAGGGTTCCGCCGGTTCGAACGCGAGCTGATGATCGAATATATGCGGATGATCGTCGACAACGCGCGCAAGTTGTAGGCCGCGGCGGCACCGCTTTCTGCCCCGATCGATTTCAAGTGTTCAACGCCGCCCAGGCTTGCTAACAAGGTGACGGGCGCCATCTGGCATCCCGTTTACGGATGGGAAGCCAGCTCTTTCCTCCCAAAGCCAGGTACCGTCGCTCGTCTCAGTTCAGGATGTTTCCATGACCGATCTTTCCTCCGTCCTTTCCCGCGCCGATCAGAATCTCGATGCCAGCGTCGAGCGCCTCTTCGAACTGGTGCGGATCAAGTCCATCTCGACCGATCCAGCCTTCAAGGCCTATTGCCGCGAGGCGGCGGAATGGCTGGCGACCGATCTCAAGGCGCTCGGCTTCGAGGCTTCGGTACGCGATACCACGGGCCATCCCATGGTCGTCGGGCATCATCCGGGGCCAAGCCCGGACGCTCCGCATGTTCTTTTCTACGGCCATTACGACGTGCAGCCGGTCGATCCGATCGAACTCTGGGAAGACGGTCCCTTCGACCCGAGGATCAAGGATCTCGGTAACGGCCGCAAGATCATCACCGGCCGCGGCTCTTCCGACGACAAGGGCCAGCTTCTGACCTTCGTCGAAGCCTGCCGCGCCTATAAGGATGTGCATGGCAAGTTGCCGGTGCGCGTCACGGTGCTGTTCGAAGGCGAGGAAGAGTCCGGCTCGCCGTCGCTGAAACCCTTCCTCGAAGCCAATGCGGCCGAACTCAAGGCGGATTGCGCGCTCGTCTGCGATACCGGCATGTGGGATGCGGATACGCCGGCCATCACCGCCTCCTTGCGCGGGTTGGTCGGAGAGGAGATCATCGTCACTGCCGCGAACCGCGACCTGCATTCCGGGATGTACGGGGGTGCCGCCGCCAACCCGATCCAGATCCTCTCGAAGGTTCTCGCCGGCCTGCACGACGAGACGGGCCGGGTGACGGTCGAAGGCTTCTACGATGGTGTCGAGGAGACGCCGGCGAACATCAAGGCGGCTTGGGAAAGCCTCACCGCCGGCCGCAACGATTTTCTGGGAGAAGTGGGGCTTTCCGAACTAGCCGGCGAAAGGGACCGGTCGCTGCTCGAACTCCTCTGGGCGCGGCCCACCTGCGAGATCAACGGCATCAGCGGCGGTTATGCCGGCCAGGGCTTCAAGACCGTCATCGCCTCCAAGGCCTCTGCGAAAGTATCCTTCCGCCTCGTCGGCAACCAGGACCCGGAAAAGATTCGCGAGAATTTCCGCGCCTATGTGACGTCGAAGATCCCGGCCGACTGCTCCGTCGAGTTCCTTCAGCACGGCGGCTCGCCGGCGATCCAGCTTGCCTATGATTCTCCCGTTCTCACCAAAGCGAAGGACGCGCTTTCGGACGAATGGCCGAAGCCGGCCCTCGTCATCGGCATCGGCGGCTCCATTCCGATCGTCGGCGACTTCCAGAACATGCTCGGCATGGAATCCTTGCTGGTCGGTTTCGGGCTCAGCGACGACCGGGTGCATTCGCCGAACGAGAAATACGACCTGAAGTCTTTCCACAAAGGCATCCGCTCCTGGGCGCGCATCATGGCGGCCCTCGCCGGATAATCGTCCGGACGACAACGTCTAAAATGCAAAAGCCCTGCCGCAAAACGGCAGGGCTTCGACTTTCCGGGCACAAAAACAAAAAGGCCGGGCAAGCCCGACCTTTCCACTCCCATTCACTGGTGCCAGTACATCCGTGGTCACTCGAAATGGGACAAGCATTTCCGACGCGGCCGCTTTCGATCTCCCTGAGACCCACGCGGCTCTAGCGGTCATCGTCTCTCCGAAAGGTAAACATTCCGTAAATACGGATATGAAACCCGTCTCGAAACGGCACGGTCGCCCGTATTTGCCGTTACACGCAGTCCCGCCGGGCATTCACCCCGGTCCTGCGGTGCGCCGGAAATGCTGATGAACGAAAGATGGGAACGCCGATCAGGATTTGCAAGGGCGTGATTTCGCCGAAACCCACATCAGATCCCGGAAAAGAAAAAGGCCGGTCGAGCCGGCCTTCCCATCTCGCGGACTGATCTCAGCAGATCATGCGCCCTGAAGGCGGTCTGCGGAAACCTTGCCCGAGCGCTTGTCGGTGACGAGTTCGTAGGAGATCTTCTGACCATCCTTCAGCTGGCCGAGGCCAGCGCGCTCAACGGCGGAGATGTGAACGAAAACGTCCTGTGCGCCGTCATCCGGCTGAATAAAGCCATAGCCCTTGGTTGCATTGAACCACTTTACAGTACCGGTCGCCATAACGATGCCTTTCCTTGCAAATAGACCGACGTGTTCCTCACGACAATCGCTCGGAACGGTGAGTTTCGTATTTGAAGAAAGATCGTCGCAAACACCGGTGGCGGGTCGTGCTGGCTATCAAACAAATATCGATGGCAAACCATCTAGGGGCTTGGGGCGAAAAGGTCAAGATCGTGAAAAACGGGTGCGGCGACCCGTCTCGGAATCACTTGCGATTTCAAAGCTGTAAAAGCAGAAAGCCCGGCGCGGGAGGAGGTGCGCCGGGCTTCTGAAACTGACCAACAACCGGGAGGAGGAGGTGTTGTCGGTCCCATCGAGAGCGCTTGGGAGGAGGAGTGCGCCCTGCGATGAGTTGAATATACAGGGCCAAAGCTTAAAAAACAGCCAAGATATCGCAGTGCAGCATTGCATTTTTCGCATAGCTTTACTGTATGCTTGCGGCTGGCCCTTTCCTGATCCATGTTCCTGCCATGAGCCTCGAATCCGTCCGCGCCTTCTTCGCCACCCACGCTCCAGATATCGATATCATCGTGACCGAACAAAGCTCGGCCACCGTGCCGCTTGCTGCGGCCGCCCACGGGGTCGAGCCCGATCAGATCGCCAAGACCATCTGCCTCAAGGCCGGCGATGAAACCATGCTGGTGGTGATGTCGGGCCTGAGCCGCCTGGACAATCGGAAGTTCCGGGACCGCTTCGGCCCGAAGCCGCGCATGCTGGGCGGCGACGATGTCGTGGCGATCACCGGCCATCCTGTCGGCGGTGTCTGCCCCTTCGGCCTTGCGGCGCCGCTGCCGGTCTATTGCGATGTCTCCCTGAAGCGATTCGCGGAGGTGGTGCCGGCAGCCGGCGCCACGAATGCCGCCGTCCGCATCAGCCCCGACCGGATCGCCGACCTGACCGGCGCGGCCTGGATCGATGTCGGTCAGGATCCGGCTTCGGCCGCCGGGTAGCGCACCGACCCCTGAAACAAGACGGGGAGAATGAAGGAGCGGTCCCGCTCCTTGCCCTCCGGATGAGCGCCAGCGAATCGCCGCTAAAGCAGCGCGTCGCGATCTTTCAGATTCGCTTGCCGCGCTTTAGATCCTTGTTTTTTCGCATGGCGTTGTCGTAAAACCGCTGCACACTTTTGCGCGACATGCTTTAGAAGCGATCGCTCAGATAACGGCGGTACCAGGCCTGCTTGCTTTCGGCGGAGGCCGTTGCCACGACATAACCGATCGCAAAGCCGATCGCACCGATCAGCGTAAAGAGCGTGGTCGTTGCGGCAGGGTGTTCGCGGATCGTGCCGGCGACCGACGAAGCTTCGCTCTGGACATAGCTGACGGCGGTGCCCGCACGCTCGGCGACCTTGTCGTAGGCCATGCCCGTCTTTTCCGCCAGGAGTTCGCGGAGGCTGGCGATCTCGGAGCGAAGCGTGGCGATTTCACCGCTGACATTCTGGTTCGGCTCCTGATCGAACGATGGAGCGTCGGGCTTGAGCGGCGTCTTCAGGTCTCGGATGGGTTCTGCCATGTCGGCCTCCTTGCGTTGATCGAGAGATCGGTCAACTGCCGAAGGCCTGATAGGTTCCTGGCAAGGTGACAAAGCTCTCGATCCTTCCGGCAGGCGAACGGAGGCGGGCCGGAGAGATCGAAGGTGGTGAAGGGATTTGAGCAATCCGCCCGCTGCTCTCCCGCCGCCGAAGCCGCGGGCTCGGCGCGGGACGAGGGCTCGGCCTAGCGGCTGCTGGCAAGGGCTGCGGCGATCGCCGCCAGCCTCTCCTCGTCGTCCTTTCCCTTCTGCAGGGAGTTCACGAGAATCAGGGCCAGCGCTTCCGCGTCGGGGCTCGCCTTGTCGATACGATGTTCGGCGCAGGCACGATCGAATACCTGCTGCAGCAAGGTGAGCTGCTCGGGGTGGACAGGATTGCGGACCAATTGTGCAGGCATATAACCCTCCCGATCATATCGCGCCCGATCGGCAGACTATCCCTTGCTCTCGCAACCAGAGCCGGGAATGACCAGCGGCTGTTTATTGCGGCAGTCTTGCGCCGACCTTGCCTGCGCTCGAGCTTCTTCAGGGTCTGTCGACCACAGGTGCCTCAGTGTGAGGCTTCCTTAATAAATTAGCAACAACAACTTAGGAGGGGTACAATATAGGGGTGGACCCGTAGGGATTTCTACCTAAGGGCGGTCCGCCCGACCTCACCGACGGGGCTACGGGTCCGGAGATCGATATGATCAGGCCATACCGGCCGGATCGCCGATCGGCAGCAGCGCGGGATCAAGAGTGGGGTCCTGGGGATTCTTGCTGTCTCCCCGGTCCTGAACCGGCGTCAACGGCGGCTTTTCCTGGGTGCGGTCCGGAATGCCGCCTTCCGGCTGGGGACCGCGTGGCGTTTCGGAGCCGGGGTTTTGTATCGGATCGCGATTGGGCATGGTTTTCTCCTCATGGTTCAAGGAGTCGAACGGTCGCGGCCTTTCCCGGTTCCATTTCCGGATCGTTCTTGATGGCATGCCGCTTCTTCGGGAAATGGACGGGCCGGAAATAGGCGGGACACCGCAGGTCAACCGCGATGATCGCGCGGCAACCTGCATCAACGATACCAGCGGCGGCGTGCGGCCGCGGAGACACCGAGCATATATCCCGCCGCAAGCCCGAGAAGTCCGACGGCCGCAATTGCAGAACCGGTGGCCGCCGGATGATCGACGGCATGGGCCGCGACCATGCCCGCTTCGTCCTTTGCCCGGTGAACTGCCGTTTTCGCTTTGGTCGCAACTCCGGTTTGCGCTGTCACGTCCCCGGTAAAGCCGGCATTGAGAGGTTTTCTGGCCATGGTCGTCTCCTTTTTCGGAGAAGAAAACCCGGAGCCCGACACGAGGTTCCGCACGGTCTATGAGCCGTCCGAGGAAAGCGCCGGAACGAAACCCGCGCCGGCGCGGGTCCGGCGCGGGTAAACGATCATTCGGTGACGGCGGTCTGCCCTTCGGCCTGCTGACGCTTCGGGATCATCGCATCCTCACTGCGTTTCTCCGTTGCCGGAGCTGCAATGCTGGCGGTGGTGATTTCCTTGTCCACCTTGGCTGAAGCCGTCACATGGCCCGCGCAATCCGCAAGGGCTGCGGAAGACGAGAAGCCGAGGACGGCGGCGAGTACGAGAAATGTCTTCATGTCATTCTCCTTCGCTACGGTTGCGGGCGCAAGGTAACCCGCAGCGCGATGAACCCGAAATCACGAATTCGCGTTTCGGCGTCACGAAGCCGCCGGCCGCCTGCACAATCCCCTACATCAGTTTCGAAAGGGTCTCGCGGTTCACGAAAATATCCGTCTTACCCGCCTCATAGGCAGGATGACTGAACTCAAACCGCTCCCTTTCAGGCATTTCAAGGGCTTGCTTGATGCTGACCAGCCCAACGGGCACGCGTTGGTCACCGTTACGCACAACTACTGCCTCGACAATCTTGTGCATGTCCTCCCCTCCTCCAAGGTGGAATCCGCGATAACGCAGAACATTATCCCTCTGTTCCACGCAAATCGGATTTTTTTAAGGTAAGGAAATCAACATGCTGCGCTTTGTCAAGCGACGCCTTATATAACAATCCGTCAGTTCAGTGCAGATCCAGGGGCAGCTGGATGCCCTTGGGTATGTTCGGGCGACGCTGGTTGGCAATCTGGATCTTCTGAAAGATCTCGCGTCGCCGCTCGGCTTCCGCCTCGCGGACAGCCCTGGATGCGGCCACGGCAGCCATGGCGCGTTCAATCACCTGCTCGGTCCTGGTCATCGGCACCTCCGTTTGTTCCCTATTTGTTCTCATATGTAGGAACGAGAGTCAAGCCTTTCCAGAGGCAAGACAGCCGAACCTGTTTTTACGCCTCCTTAAATCGCCGCATTTAGAGTCCAGCGAATGCCCGGGCGATGAGATATTCGAGTAACAGCCTGTTTCGGGCAGGCGAAGCACACGGGGGTATGCCGGCTCATCATGGCATCCAGAGGCAAATCAGACAGGCGCGTCGAACCCTCCTTCGAAGGCTCGCGGGCGAACAACGATTTCCGTCTCGATGCGGATGAACGGATCGCGGGCAACGGACGGCCGTCCAGGCGCGTTCCGAAATATGAGGAGGACGAACGCCCGGAACGGACGGAACGCGCCGAGCGCGCCCGCCCCTCCCGCAGCAGGCAATCGTCGCGACGCCGCGAGCGCAGCGGCGGCTTCTTCGCGCCGCTGCGCAAACTCGTCTATTGGTGTTTCGTTCTCGGCATCTGGGCCGGCATCGGCGTCGGCGGTCTCGTCCTCTATTACGGCGCCAAGATGCCCGCCGCCAGCTCCTGGGCGATCCCCGACCGCCCCCCGAACATGAAGATCACCGCGATCGACGGCTCCGTCGTCGCCAATCGTGGCTCGACGGGCGGCGAGGCGCTGGCGCTTGAGGAAATGTCGCCCTACCTGCCGCAGGCGGTCATCGCCATCGAGGACCGCCGTTTCTATTCGCATTTCGGCGTCGATCCGCTCGGCCTAGCGCGCGCCTTCCTCAACAACCTGACCGGCCAGCCGATCCAGGGCGGCTCGACGATTACGCAGCAGCTCGCCAAGAACCTCTTCCTCTCGCCCGACCGCACGTTCGAGCGCAAGATCCAGGAAGTGCTGCTGTCCTTCTGGCTGGAACACAAGTTCACCAAGGACCAGATCCTTGCCATGTATCTGAACCGGGTGTTCTTCGGTTCGAATGCCTATGGCGTGGAGGCCGCCTCGCGGCGCTATTTCAACAAGTCCGCCCGCGACGTGAACCTCGGCGAGGCGGCAACGCTGGCAGGCCTGCTCAAGGCTCCGTCGCGCCTCTCGCCGGCCCGCGATCCGGCCGCCGCCGAGGCCCGCGCCCAGGTGGTGCTCGGCACCATGCGGGAAGAGGGCTATATCACCGACAGCGACCTGAAGACCGCCATGTCGCAGCCGCCGACCAAGGCGAAGAGCTACTGGACCGGCGCCCAGCACTATGCCGCCGACATGGTGGTCGATGAGGTGAAGGGCCTGATCGGCGAACCTAAGGTCGACGTGGTCGTCGAAACGACCATCGACCTGAAACTCGAGAGTGCTGCCGAAAAGGCGCTGAACGACGTGCTGAAGAAGGAAGGCGGCAAACTCAACGCCTCGCAGGCCGCCCTCGTCTCCGTCGATGCGACGGGCGCCATCCGTGCGGTCGTCGGCGGAAGGGATTATGCGGAAAGCCAGTTCAACCGCGCCTCCAAGGCGAAGCGGCAGCCGGGCTCGGCCTTCAAGCCCTTCGTCTACGCCGCGGCCCTTGAGGCCGGCGACCGGCCAGATACCGTCGTGAACGACGCACCCGTCAAGATCGGGAATTGGTCGCCGGAGAATTTCGACGAAAAATACCGTGGGCCGGTGACGATCGCCTCGGCCTTTGCGCAGTCGCTGAACACGATCGCCGCGCAGCTCGTCATGCAGGTCGGGCCGGACAAGGTGGTGAGCCTTGCCCACCGGCTCGGCGTCGATTCCGAAATCCAGCAGAACGCCTCGATCGCGCTCGGCACGTCGGAAGTGTCGCTGGTCGAGCTCACCTCGGCTTACGCCGCCTTCATGAACGGCGGCTACAAGGCAACCCCGCATATCGTCAAGCGCATCACCGATACGGACGGCAAGGTTCTCTACGAGGCGGATTATTCCAACCCGCCGCGCGTCTTGAGCGAACCCGTCGCCGCGACGATGAACGGCATGATGAACCGCGTCATCAACGAAGGCACCGGCAAGGCCGCCAAAGTCGATGGCTGGCAGGCGGCGGGCAAGTCCGGCACGACCCAATCTTTCCGCGACGCGCTGTTCGTCGGTTATACCAGCATCATGACGACCGGCATCTGGTTCGGCAACGACGACGGCGCTTATATGAAGAAGGTGACCGGCGGCGGGCTTCCGGCCAAAGCCTGGAGGGAATACATGACCGCCGCCATGAAAGGCTATACGCCGACGCCGCTGTTCGGCACCGGCCGCGGCCTCGATCTGCCGCCGCCCGCGGCCGTCGAACCGGATTCCCGCCCGACGACGATCGGCGATATCATTTCCGGCATCCTGCCGGGTGGCGGCCGCCGCGCCCAGGAACCCGCCTCGACGGAATATCCGCCGGCGCCCCGTCCGCCGGTGCAGAACATCCCTCCGGCACGGGATTCGGCCTCGATCGAGCCGGTCCCCTCCCGCAATCGCCCTGTTCCGGGGGAACCCGTCTACAATGCTCCGCCGCCGCCCGATTACCGGCGCACCTCCGGCAATGTCGTACCGCCGGCCGATATCGGCGCTCCCAGGGATTACCGCCAGTATCGCGGACCCTATGATTCCCCCGTTCCGCTGCCTCCGGGCGAGGTCGGACGAGGCCCCATTCCCCCCGGCGACGTGGGCCTTGCCACCTCCGCGCGGGAGCCGCGCCAGACCACGCTTTTCGACATCCTCATGGGCCAGTAAAGCATTTCCTTGAGAGGAAACAGCAAACTCTTATTTTTGCTGAGATACAGGCGATTTCTCGCCTTGCAGTCGGAAAATCCCGTCCTTATATACGCCGCATAGCGCAGCCGATGCTGCGAAACCATCCCAGTCGAGGAACTGTCAAGGGAATGCCTCAGAGGGGTTCCGATAGTTCGCTTAAAGGAGAGAGAAGAAATGGCTAAAGTAATTGGCATCGACCTCGGAACCACCAACTCCTGCGTCGCCATCATGGACGGCAAGGACGCAAAGGTGATCGAGAACGCCGAAGGCGCGCGCACCACGCCTTCCATGGTTGCATTTTCCGATGACGGCGAGCGCCTCGTCGGGCAGCCGGCCAAGCGTCAGGCGGTCACCAACCCCACCAACACCCTCTTTGCCGTCAAGCGCCTGATCGGCCGCCGCTACGAAGATCCGACCGTCGAGAAGGACAAGGGCCTGGTTCCGTTCGAGATCGCCAAGGGCGACAACGGCGACGCCTGGGTCAAGGCCCAGGGCAAGGCCTATTCCCCGTCGCAGATCTCCGCGATGGTCCTTCAGAAGATGAAGGAAACGGCTGAATCCTATCTCGGTGAAAAGGTCGAAAAGGCCGTCATCACCGTTCCGGCCTACTTCAACGACGCCCAGCGCCAAGCCACCAAGGATGCCGGCCGCATCGCCGGTCTCGACGTCCTGCGCATCATCAACGAGCCGACCGCTGCCGCTCTCGCCTATGGCCTCGACAAGAAGGAAGGCAAGACGATTGCCGTCTACGACCTTGGCGGCGGCACCTTCGATATCTCCGTTCTCGAAATCGGCGACGGCGTCTTCGAGGTGAAGTCCACCAACGGCGACACCTTCCTCGGCGGCGAAGACTTCGACATGCGTCTCGTCGAATATCTGGCAGCCGAGTTCAAGAAGGACAACGGCATCGACCTGAAGAACGACAAGCTTGCCCTGCAGCGCCTCAAGGAAGCTGCCGAAAAGGCCAAGATCGAGCTGTCGTCCTCGCAGCAGACCGAAATCAACCTGCCGTTCATCACCGCCGACGCCTCCGGCCCGAAGCACCTGACGCTGAAGCTGACCCGCGCCAAGTTCGAAAGCCTGGTCGACGACCTGGTGAGCCGCACTGTCGCTCCGTGCAAGGCGGCCCTCAAGGATGCCGGCGTCACCGCCGCCGAAATCGACGAAGTGGTTCTCGTCGGCGGCATGAGCCGCATGCCGAAGGTCCAGGAAGTCGTCAAGCAGCTGTTCGGCAAGGAACCGCACAAGGGCGTCAACCCGGATGAAGTGGTCGCCATGGGCGCCGCCATCCAGGCCGGCGTTCTGCAGGGTGACGTCAAGGACGTCCTGCTGCTCGACGTGACCCCGCTGTCGCTCGGAATTGAAACGCTTGGAGGCGTCTTCACCCGCCTGATCGACCGCAACACGACGATCCCAACCAAGAAGTCCCAGGTCTTCTCGACCGCCGAGGACAACCAGCAGGCCGTGACGATCCGCGTGTCGCAGGGCGAGCGCGAAATGGCAGCCGACAACAAGCTGCTCGGCCAGTTCGACCTCGTCGGCCTGCCGCCGGCACCGCGCGGCATGCCGCAGATCGAAGTGACCTTCGACATCGACGCCAACGGCATCGTTCAGGTTTCGGCGAAGGACAAGGGCACCGGCAAGGAACAGCAGATCCGCATCCAGGCCTCCGGCGGTCTTTCCGACGCCGAGATCGAGAAGATGGTCAAGGACGCCGAGGCCAATGCCGAAGCCGACAAGAAGCGCCGTGCGGGCGTCGAAGCCAAGAACCAGGCCGAAAGCCTCGTTCATTCGACCGAGAAGTCGCTGAAGGAATATGGCGACAAGGTTTCCGAGACCGACCGCAAGGCGATCGAGGATGCGATCGCTTCGCTGAAGACCGCCGTCGAGGCTCAAGAGCCGGATGCCGACGATATCCAGGCGAAGACGCAGACCCTGATGGAAGTTTCCATGAAGCTTGGTCAGGCCATCTATGAGGCGCAGCAGGCCGAAGGCGCTTCCGCCGAGGGCGGCAAGGACGACGACGTCGTCGATGCCGACTACGAGGAAGTCAAGGACGACAAGAAGTCCGCCTGATAGCCGGTTGCCTGATGGCAAGTCCTAACCCATAGTTGACTTCTAGTATCCGGCTGCCTTCGTGCAGCCGGAATCCTTTCCGGAGCCGGTTACCTCCATGGCAAAAGCAGACTTTTACGAAACGCTGGGTGTCGGCAAGACGGCTGACGAGAAGGAGCTCAAAAGCGCCTTCCGGAAGCTCGCGATGAAGTATCATCCCGACAAGAACCCGGGCGATGCGGAAGCCGAAAAGAAGTTCAAGGAGATCAACGAGGCTTACGAGACCTTGAAGGATCCCCAGAAGCGCGCAGCCTACGACCGCTTCGGTCATGCCGCCTTCGAACAGGGCGGAATGGGCGGCGGCGGTTTCGGGGGCGGCGCGGGAGGCTTCTCCGGCGGGGCCGGCGGCTTCTCCGATATCTTCGAAGACATTTTCGGCGAAATGATGGGTGGGGGGCGAGCCCGCCGCTCGTCCGGCGGCCGGGAACGCGGTGCCGACCTTCGCTACAATATGGAAATCTCGCTGGAAGAAGCCTTTTCCGGTAAAACGGCGCAGATCAGGGTTCCAACCTCGATCACCTGCGACGTCTGTTCCGGCTCCGGCGCCAAGCCCGGCACCCAGCCGAAGACCTGCGGCACCTGCCAGGGTTCCGGGCGCGTGCGCGCTTCCCAGGGCTTCTTCTCGGTCGAACGCACCTGCCCGACCTGCCACGGCCGCGGCCAGACGATCACCGATCCCTGCACCAAGTGCCACGGCCAAGGCCGCGTCACCGAAGAACGTTCGCTGTCGGTCAACATCCCGGCCGGCATCGAGGACGGCACCCGCATCCGCCTGCAGGGCGAAGGCGAGGCCGGCACGCGCGGGGGACCTGCGGGAGATCTCTATATCTTCCTGTCGGTAAAGCCGCACCAGTTCTTCCAGCGCGACGGGGCCGATCTTTACTGCACCGTGCCGATCTCCATGACGACGGCGGCACTGGGCGGCACGTTCGACGTGGCGACGCTCGACGGAACGAAATCCCGCGTGACCGTGCCGGAAGGCACCCAGCCGGGCAAGCAGTTCCGCCTGAAGAGCAAGGGCATGCCGGTGCTCAGATCGTCTCAGACGGGCGATCTCTATATCCAGATCCAGATCGAGACGCCGCAGAAGCTCACCAAGCGCCAGCGCGAGCTGCTGCAGGAATTCGAGCAGCTTTCCTCGAAGGAAAACAATCCCGAATCGACCGGCTTCTTCGCCCGGATGAAGGAATTCTTCGAGAACTGAGGCTTTGGCGCTGACTTTCAGCGGAGAGGTTGGTGCTCTCCGCCGTCATGCTCGGCCTGTCCCGAGCATCTGCAAACAGTTGATATTATTGACGTACAGCAGATCCTCGGGACAAGCCCGAGGATGACGTCGAATGACTTGAAGCCGCCGCAAGACATCATTGCGGCGGCTTTATTCTGTCCTCAGAACATATTCCGAGCGCCACTGCGCGGGTCGTCCTTCGCCATGTTCGGCTCGTAGATACCGGCACGTGCCTTTCGTCGCCATGGACGGGCGAGGTCGCCCGGATTGTTGTCGATATCGGCGACAGTTATGGACGGCAAGGCGCCCACCGGGCACTGCGCCGCCCATTGGCCGGAAGGCGCTGCTATTCCCGACGGGGCCGCCATGCCGTAGGCAAGAACGGAGAAGCCAACCCAATATCTGTTGCTCGCCGCATGTCCGAGGGCCTCGGCGGCGAAGGCCGGATCACTGGCCGGCACGCCACCCGTCGTCGAAAAGAGGACGCAATGGACGTCAAGCCTTTCGTATTCGTCGAAGATTTCCGGAAAATGCACTTCCATGCCCAGCGCCAGTCCGAAGCGAAGCCCATCGACCTCGAAAGTGACCGGTATCGCACCCGGCGTGTACATGAACGAGATTTTGGTGTTCGACAGCAGGCGCTCGTCGTAGCGCGTCGCCAATTCTCCCCGGTCGGAGATGACATAAAGGCTGTTATGCGGCCGATGCGGCCAGGTGAGCTGATGCACGGATCCGACGACTACCCAGAGCTCGAGTTCGCGGGCCAGCGCCCGCGTGGCATCCAGTTCTTCGCGCAGCACTGCCCATTCGAACCGGCTCCAGTCGGACGGCCCGATCGGGTCGGGGCCGACCGTGGACATGATGCGCTTGCTGGGGGAGCAGGTGGCTCCCTCGGGGAAATGAATCAATCTCGCACCCGCCTTCCGCGCCTCCCGCATCAGTCGGCGCATCTCTTCTCCGCCGGCGCGAAGCTCTGCCGTGTTGCGAGGGTCGACGCGGGGGCTGCTTTGCGCCACCGCCAGACGCACCGACCTTATCTGCGGCACCGGATCGATGAGGTCACTCCCGCGGATATGGCTGAGGGCGGCGGTATAGGATTCGCCCGTCTTTGCGGCACGGGCACGGACGCGGCGTTTGAAGTTTCCATTCCGGGTCATCTTGAACCTCTCGCGTTCCGGACGGAGTTCCCCAGCAACCACATCCGAAACGGTCGGATCAAGACAGCGACCCGAGACGGAAAGTCCCTTTGCCTCCGTTAAAAGACCATGCTGGGGGAAGGTCCCGGGAGGTTCGGCGTGGGCCACGCGAAAGGTAGGATGCCCATGGCCATCCGATTCGTCAACTCGCCAAACCGGCGGTTTCAGGCCAGCGACTGGATCGAGGAACCGGCGAGGACCATCGAGAAAAGGAGGAGGCAGGCGGCGGCGGTGCGGTGGATGACGACCGGCTTCACCTCCAACCTGCTTGTCTGCCGCATCAGCGCGCCGAACAGGATCCAGCCGTTGGCGGCAAGCAGAACCAGGACTGCGAACAGGCCGAGCCAGGGTAGAACGGCAAGCGGCGCGCCGTGCGGCATGATGACGAGCGCGATGATCAGCGCCTTCGGGTTGAGGATCGTCGTCACAAAGATCTGGCGCAGGGAAACCTCGGCCGCTCCTCCATCCTTCCGCTCCGAGGTCCAGAGCCGGTAGCCGAGATAAAGAAGCCAGACTCCCGCCAGAAGCTTCGCCCAGAGCGCCGCCTGCGGATAAGCTTCGAAGAAGGGACTTGCCAGCGTCGCGACAGGTACGACCACGACGAGATATCCGCCCAGCTCTCCGCCGATCAGCGGCAACGCCCTCGGCCATCCGCGGGAATAACCGCCGAGCGCCATCAGGGTATTGGTCGGTCCCGGCGTGCCGAGCAGCAGGAGAATGGCGAGGGTGAATTCGAGATGGGTCACGAGGCTTCGGTCCGGAAGGCGGGATTGGATCGTTCCTCTCCTAGCTGACTTTTCTCCAATCCGGATTGACGTCGGTCAAGCCGTTTCGTCGGCTGCTTCATCAATGGCCCGGAAGAAGCGATCCTCATGGCGGCGGAAGAAATCCTGCGCGAAGGCGGCCGGAGCGTTTTCCATCGAGGCCGTCTCGGCCGTCCCCTGTTTCCTGCCGGTGCCGCTCGCCCCGAATTTCGTCATCCGGCTTCTTGCGAGCGATCCTGCTGATCGTCTCCGCGTCGGAATATATCGCCCTCAAACGCTTCCGCCGGGCCGCAGCCTGATCCCGTTAATCCTGATCCCGTCAGTAATGCGGCGGCCTGGTGATGGCCGGCGCCTCCAGCGAGGCTTCTTCCAGGGAAAGAAACCGCTCTGTCAGCCGGTCGAGCTTGGCGCGCGTCTGCTCCATCACCTTCCACTGCTCGGCGAGCTGGTCGGAAAGCTCCTCGATCACCTTGGCCTGATGGGCGGCAAGTTCTTCGAGCCTGACCAGCCTTTCCTCGTCGCTCACCTTGTCATTCACCTGCGGTTTCCTTCGCCGCTTTTTCCGCTTTCCAGGCCCGCACCGCGTCCGGCATCCCGTCATGGTCCCCAAGCCGGCGCAGGGGCGCATCGTCCCACCAGTCCGCACGGACCGCCTTCATGGCGAGGTTCTTGGGATAGAAGATCCGGTTTTCGTCCTTGTTTGCCTCGCCGATCACCAGCAGGCGCACTTCCGCATCCGTATTGTTGATGAAGGTATGCGCGATCCCCGTGCCGGCCGGAAACCCGACCGAATCGCCCGGTTTCAGCGGATGGACCTCGCCATCAAGCCAGACGTCCGGATTGCCTTCGATCACGTAGACGAATTCCTCCTCCAGTTCCTCCGCATGCGGAAAAGAGGTGCGGCGGCCGGGCGGCAGGCGATGATGATGAATGCCGAGCCGCGTGAGGCCGAATTGCCGGGCGAGCGCCGCGCCGAAGCCCATCAGCTCGTCATCGCCGCGATAATGTTTCTCCTGGGGCTTTTCCACCTCGGTCCAGTGGCGGATATGGGAAGGGCGGTCCCCCACGCTTTTCGGGTCGGTCATGTCGCGTCTCCTCTTGAAGCTGCGACATTAACCGACCGGAACCGCGCGGTCCATGTTGCGACAGAAGATCAGGCCCTGAGGCGTGTCCGCTCGACACGGGCCTCGCGTGCCCCCTTGGTCTTGAAATGGGCCATCAGCGAAGCCAGCCGGCCGCTGATGCCGACGAGGTTCTCGGTCGAGGCGTTCGTCTCTTCCATCAGCGCGGCATTCTGCTGGGTGATCTGGTCCATGCTGCGGATCGCCGAATTGATCTCGCCGATGCCGGAGGCCTGTTCCTGCGCCGATTGAGCGATCGAGCTGATATGCTCGTCGATCGATTTCACCCGTGCGCCGATACCGACCAGCGCCTCGCCGGTCTTGTTGACCAGATCGACGCCGCGATGCACGTCGGCGGAAGACTGGTCGATCAGTTCCTTGATCTCCTTGGCGGCTGCGGCGGAGCGCTGGGCGAGCTCGCGCACCTCCTGGGCGACGACCGCAAAACCCTTGCCCTGCTCGCCGGCGCGCGCGGCCTCGACGCCCGCATTCAGCGCCAGAAGGTTGGTCTGGAAGGCGATCTCGTCGATCGCGCCGATGATCTGGGTCATCTTCTGCGAGGACTGCTCGATCTCGCCCATCGCGGCAACCGCCTGTTCGACGACCTTGCCGGAGCGGACGGTCTCGGCGGCCGATTCACGGACGATCGCCTGCACTTCGCGGGTACGCTGCGCGGACTGCGAAGAGATGGTGGTGATCTCTTCGAGCGCGGCAGCCGTCTGTTCGAGAGCCGAAGCCTGCTGCTCGGTGCGCTTCGCCATATTGCCGGCGGCCGAGGAAATACCGCCGGCTTCGGCGCGCACCTGTTCGACCGACGTGCTGATCTCGAGCATGGCCGCGTCGAGTTCGGCCAAGGAGGAATTGTAGTTCCGCTGCAGCCCTGCGAAGTTCGGGGCGAGCTGCTGCCGGAGCTCGGAGGTCAGGTCGCCTTCCGCCAGGTTCTTCAGCGCCTCGTTAAGGGCTCCGAGAGCCGCCTCCTGGGCCTCCTGCGCCGCTTGCTGCTCCGTCTCGATCTGCTGGCGCTCGTCGCTCAGCACCTGCAGATAGACGGAGATGGCATAGTCCATGTCCAACAGCGCAGCCTTGATGATCGCGGACAGATGTTCGGAAAGCGGTTTCGCCTTCTTCTCGTGCAGAAAACCCTTCAGCTCCTGCTGAACGATGGCGCGGACAATGCCGTCCAGGATCAATGCATAGCCGCCAATATACCAACGCGGTTCGAGGCCGAGGCGGGCATGGGTGCGGCCGATGGCGGAAACATTTTCCACATATTCGCTCCCGTACTTGCCGGATGCGATCCCATCCCAATGCGTCGCCTGACGGTTCTTGGCCTTGGCGATGTGGTCGTCGCTGGAGAAAAACCCGGCCGTCTGCGGATTGGCCTTGACCTTGCGGTAGAAGGCATCGAGCGAGCCGCCCACCGCCTCCTTGATGACCGGCCGGACTTCGGCCAGATGGCGGCGCTGTTCTTCGCCCAGCCCCACGAAATCGAGACGTTCGTTAAGGCCGGCGTTCGGGTTCTGGTCTTTCATTGAGGTCTCCAGGATTTCACTGCCCACGCGACCATCGGACGTAGATGCGTATGCGTGCAGATCCTGCCTAAAGTGTAAGCTTTAACGTGTTGTTAGCTATATCCCCTAGGTTTTGAGTAATCATAAATTGGAGTTGCCTCTTTTAGGATTTGAAAACGCTCCGGGCAGACAGGTCGAAGGCACGCAGCCGCTCCTCGGATCAGCCCTTCGGCATGAGCCTGCAACCCGCCGCATGAACGCAGAGCTTGCCTTCAGGGCGGGAAATCCTTAGCTCCAGTCTCAAGACGAGCAAGATTCCCCCATGGCCCAGAAAACCTTCCTCTCCCGGCTGAAGCTTACCGACTTCCGCAACTATGTGGAAGCAGCGCTTTCGCTCGACGGTCGGCATGTTGTGTTGACGGGCGAGAACGGGGCAGGCAAGACCAATCTGCTCGAAGCCGTCTCCTTCCTGTCGCCGGGACGCGGGTTGCGCCGCGCAGTGCTCTCCGACGTCACCCGTGTCGGCGCCTCCGGCGGCTTCACCATCTTTGCCGATCTCGACGGCATGGAAGGTGAGGTTGCCGTCGGCACCGGCATCGAACCCGGCGATGGCGAGACCGTGTCCCGCAGGCTCAGGCTCAACGGAACGCCGGCCAAATCGACCGAGGAGCTCTCCGACCATCTGAGCGTGCTCTGGCTGACGCCCGCCATGGACGGGCTGTTTACGGGTCCCTCTGCCGACCGCCGCCGTTTTCTCGACCGGCTGGTCCTGTCGCTCGACCATGCCCATGGCCGCCGGGCGAGCGATTTCGAGCGGGCCATGCGCAGCCGCAACCGGCTGTTGTCGGAAGGGCGGTTCGATCCCGCCTGGCTTTCGGCGATCGAGGCGCAGATGGCGGGTCTCGGCATCGCCATGGCCGCCGCCCGGCACGAGATGCTGGGGCTTCTGCGCACCCTTTCGGCCGGCTCCGGCGAAACGCCCTTCCCGACGCCGGTGCTGGCGCTCGAAGGGTTCATGGAGGGGGCGATGGATCGTCCGGCAGCCGATCTCGAAGACGAATACCTGGAAATGCTGCGGGTCGGCCGCGGCCGCGACGCTGCGGCGGGCCGCACGCTTGACGGGCCGCATCGTTCCGACCTTCTGGTCCGCCACCGCGAAAAGGACATGGAGGCCGAGCGCTGCTCGACCGGCGAGCAAAAGGCGCTGCTGATCGGCCTCGTGCTCGCCCATGCGCGGCTGACGGCCGACATGACCGGTTACGCGCCGATCCTGCTGCTCGACGAGATCGCCGCCCATCTCGACGAGGGCCGCCGCGCCGCGCTTTTCGATCTGGTGCACGGCCTCGGCGGCCAGTCCTTCATGACCGGTACGGACCGGCACATGTTTTCGGCGCTCGCAGAAAGGGCGCAGTTTTTTACGGTTTCGCAGGGTGGGATTACCGTTTGAGTCCCGTGCGTTGGCTGAATATCGCCGCTCTTCGCCATCCTCGGCACAAGACCGACGAAAGAGAGGTGGCGGGCTTCCCGAAGCCGCCAGCGACTGAATCCGTCTTACCCGCTCCGATCGCTGGTGCTATGCTTACCCGATGGAAAACCAGACCCCGGAAAAACTGACCCAGGACGAAATCGAGCGTTATCGCCGCCATATCCTGCTGCCGGAAATCGGCGGTGCGGGCCAGCAGAAGATGAAAAATGCCCGCGTGCTGGTGATCGGCGCCGGCGGGCTCGGCGCGCCGATCCTCGAATATCTCGCCGCCGCCGGCATCGGCACGCTCGGCATCATCGATGACGACATCGTTTCGCTTTCCAACCTGCAAAGGCAGGTTATCCACGATACCGGAACGATCGGCGAACTGAAGACCCGGAGCGCGCGGGAGGCGATCGCACGGCTTAATCCGCATGTGCGGGTGATGGATTTCGAGGAGCGCTTTTCGCTGGAATGGGCCTCGCGGCACCTTCGCCGTTTCGACCTGCTGATCGACGGGTCCGACAATTTCGATACGCGTTATGCCGCCGCCGACGCGGCGGAAATCGCCGGGGTTCCGCTCGTCACCGGCGCCGTCGGCCGTTTCGATGGCTCGGTGACGGTGCTGAAACCCTACGAGGCCGGAGCGGACGGCGTCCTCAACCCGGCCTATCGCGATCTCTTTCCGGAAAAGCCCCCGGAAGGCCTGATCCCCGCCTGCGCCGAGACCGGTGTCGTCGGTGCGCTGACGGGCGTCATCGGCACGCTGATGGCCATGGAGGCGATCAAGCTCGTCACCGGCATAGGCGAACCCCTGGTGGGCCGGCTGATGCTCTACGATTCGCTCTCGGCCCATTTCGACACGATCAAATACAAGCGCCGCGCGGCTAAGGCCGCCGCCGAATGATCGACATCATCCGGATCGACGAACGCTTTGGCCGCTGGGACGAGTTACTGGCGCTCATTCTTTCCTCCTTCGCTTATATGGATGGCGTCATCGAGCCGCCTTCCTCAGCCCATCGGTTGACGCTCGCCTCGCTGGCGCAGAAGGCTCGTGACGAAATCGCCTTCGCGGCTGTCGAAGACGGCGGGCTGGTCGGCTGCGTCTTCTGCAAGCCAGAGACCGACTTCCTGTATCTCGGCAAGCTCGCCATCGCGCCGGCACATCAGGGCAGGGGCGTCGGCCGGCGGCTGCTGGCAATCGCCGAGGAGATCGCCAGGGATCGGGAACTGTCGGCGCTCAGGCTCGAAACCCGCATCGAACTCGCCGGCAATCATGCCACCTTCGCCCGTTGGGGTTTCGAGAAAACGGCGGAAAACTCCCATGCGGGTTTCACCCGCGTGACCTCGATCGAGATGCAGAAGCGGCTCGCGTAAACTCAGTTCCGGCCCGGCAGGACCCGGTTGGGCGGTCGGTGGCCGTCGAAGAAGGTGCGGATGTTGATGATCACCTTGTCGCCCATGTCGATGCGGCCCTCGATCGTCGCCGAGCCCATGTGGGGCAGCAGCACGACCTTGCCTTCCCTGGCGAGCTTGACGAGCTTCGGATTGACCACCGGCTCGTTCTGGTAGACGTCGAGGCCGGCGCCGGCGATCTTGTTGTCGCGCAGGAGCTGGATCATCGCCGCCTCGTCGATGATGTCGCCGCGGGCGGTGTTGACGATGATCGACGTCGGCTGCATCAGCGCCAGACGGCGGGCCGAGAGCAGATGGAAGGTCGCCGGCGTCGAGGGGCAGTTGACCGAGACGATGTCGACGCGGGCGAGCATCTGGTCGAGGCTGTCCCAATAGGTCGCCTCCAGTTCCTCTTCCGTCGCCGGGCTGACCGGCTTGCGGTTGTGATAATGGATCGACAACCCGAAGGCCTTGGCGCGGCGGGCGACGGCGGTGCCGATCCGCCCCATGCCGACGATGCCGATCCGCTTGCCCCAGATGCGGCGGCCGAGCATCCATGTCGGGCTCCAGCCGCTCCACTCGCCCGGTTTGTCGGTCAGGATGCGCGAACCTTCGGCGAGCCGCCGGTTGACGGCGAGGATCAGCGCCACGGTCATGTCGGCCGTGTCCTCGGTCAGCACGTTCGGCGTGTTGGTGACGGTGATGCCCTTTCTTGCAGCGGCCTCGATGTCGATATGATCGAAACCGTTGGAAAAGCTCGCGATCAGCTTCAGCTGCGGCCCGGCTGCCTCGATCAGCGTTTCGTCGATGCGGTCGGTGACCGTCGGCACCAGTACGTCGGCCGTCTTCATCGCCGCCGCCAGCTCGTCCCGCGAACGCGGCGTGTCGTCGATGTTGAGTTCGGCCTCGAAAAGCTCGCGCATGCGGGTTTCCACCGCGTCCGGCAGTTTGCGGGTGATATAGACCCTGGGTTTTTTCTTTGCTGTCATGAGCTTCGCTATCTGACGCCTTTTAGGAGGTCCTTAACCAAGTCGCGCGATATTCGGTTCATCCAGGGCGTTTTCTACCAGACCCGTCGGCGAAGACAAACAAAACCTCGCGAGGTTTCGGAAGGCCCGGAATTCGTCAGCCGGAACCAGACCATGCATCGCCTCATTCTTCGCTCCTTCATCGTCCTCAGCTTCTGCCTGGTCGCCTGCCTGTCGACGCAGGCTTACGCCCAGGGCGCCAAAGGCGCCAGCGGCCTGCCGTTGCCGCGCTTCGTCAGCCTCAAGTCGAGGAAGGTGAACATCCGCATCGGTCCGAGCACCGATTATCCGGTTTCCTGGATGTACATGAAATCCGGCACGCCGATGGAGATCATCCAGGAATACGAGAACTGGCGGCGGGTGCGCGATGCCGAGGGCACCGAGGGCTGGGTGAACCAGGCGCTGCTTTCCGGCGATCGCACCGCGGTCGCCGCGCCCTGGATGCGCGGCAAGGGCAAGGACATCTACGTCAACATGCGGCGCGACCCGCAAAGCACGGCGGCCGTCATCGCCAAGCTGGAGCCTGGCGTCGTGCTGCAGATCGGCGAATGCAACGGCGACTGGTGCCGCGCCGAAGCGCACGGCACCGAGGGCTGGGTGGCACAGGCAGAAATCTGGGGCGCCTATCCGGGTGAAGCCTTCAAATAAGGCGGTCGGGCGAACGGGCCGGCCGGCCGGCCGCCGTCATCAGCCCGGGCATGTCCGGGCATCTGCAGCGATCCGTTTCCATGAGACGGCTCAGGTCCCCGGCACAAGGCGGAGGACGGCGAAGAGCAGGGGCGAGGTCTGCCAGAAGACGCTGGCGGCCTCAGAGGAGGCCTTCCTTCCTGGCGGCTTCCGTCAACGACGCCATCGGGCGCGGGCCGATCTGCTGGATGGTGATCGCAGCGGCGAGGCAACCGAGCTTGCCGCAGTCCTCCAGCGAACGGCCCTGCGTGTAACCGAAGAGGAAGCCGGAGGCGAAGAGATCGCCGGCGCCGGTCGTGTCGACCAGTTCCCTGATCGGGTAGGCGGCGATCTTCACGCGTTCGTCGCCGCGCACGATGATGGCGCCTTCCTCGCTGAGCGTCACGGCGGCGAGCTTGCAATCCTCGGAGATCTTCTTCAGCGCCAGATCGAAATCCTCGGTCTCGTAGAGCGACAGCGCCTCCTGCCTGTTGGCGAAGACGATATCGACCGTGCCGGAGCGCATCAAGTCCAGGAACTCCGCGCGGTAACGGCCGACGCAGAAGGGATCGGACAGCGTCATGGAGACTTCGCGGCCATTCGCGTGGGCGATGCGGGCCGATTCGCGGATCGCTTCCTTGGCGCGCGGCGGATCCCAGAGGTAACCTTCGAAATAGGTGACCTTGGCTTCGGCGACAACGTCTTCCTCGACATGTTCCGGACCGAGATCGACGCAGGCGCCGAGATAGGTGTTCATCGAACGCTCGCCATCCGGCGTCACGAAGATCATCGAGCGGGCGGTCGGCGGATGGGTGCCTTCCGGCTTCGTCTGGTAGTGGACGCCCTGGGCGCGAATATCGTGCTGGAAGATCGTACCGAGCTGGTCTTCCGCAACCTTGCCGAAATAGGCGGCCTTGCCGCCGAAACCGGCAATGCCGGCCGCCGTGTTGCCGGCCGAGCCGCCGGAGGCTTCGACGGCCGGACCCATCTTCGAATAGAGAAGTTCGGCACGCTCGGCATCGATCAGGTTCATCGCGCCCTTGGTAATCGCATTCTCGGTCAGGAAGCTGTCGTCGCAGCGGGCGAGAATATCCACGATGGCATTGCCGATGGTCAGCACGTCGAATTTGGGCATCCGGTCTTGATCCTCTTCTCAAGGGTTTGATCGGTGAACCGGTATTCGGGTTTGGAAATGATTGGAAGCGAAATCAGACCTGGGCGCCCGCCGGACCAAGACTTTTGCCGCTCGTCACCGTAATGTCACGATCCAGGGTTATACGCATATCGATCCGGTTGTATCGCCGACCACGGATGAACTGGCGGCGGATCACCGGATGTCCTGGACGAGACCAGGTGGGAAAGCGGGGATGTTGCCCCGCTTTTTTGTTGTCTTGCGGCAGGGCATCCCGACACCGAACGGTCTATCCTGCGGGAAACGCATTTGTATGATCGTTCGGCATGCGCTAGACGCATGAAATCCTTCCCATCGAAAGCATGCCCTTGTCTTCCGTCTTCGCAAACGTGCTGCCCGTCTTCATCCTGATCCTCATCGGCTGGGTGGCGGCAAGGACCGGGATATTGAAGCAGGAGACAGGCGACGCGCTCGGCGAATTCGTCTTCAAGATCGCAGTACCCATGCTGATCTTCCGCACACTCGCGGATGCGCATTTCGAGGGGGCTTCGCCGTTCCGGCTCTGGGTGGCCTATTTCCTCGGGGTGGCGATCACCTGGGCGGTCGGGCATGTCGTGGCGGTCTACGGTTTCCGGCGGGATGCGAAGGTCGGCGTCATCGCCGGCATGTCCGCCTCCTTCGCCAACAACGTCTTCATCGGCCTGCCGCTGGTCGCCCATGTCGTCGGCAAGGAGGGGCTGGTGGCGATCTCGATCCTGCTCGCCATCCACCTGCCGCTGATGATGGTGGCCGGCACGATCCTGATGGAAGGGGCCGTCGCCAAGGTCGAAGGCGGCGAGAGGCGCGGCATTGCGGCCGTCATGAAGCAGGTCGGCTCCAACCTCGCCCGCAATCCGCTGGTCTCGGCGCTTTTCGTCGGCCTCATCTTCAATCTGCTCGGGCTGCACCTGCCGGGACCGATCGCCATCGTCGTCGAGCAGTTCGCGGCGGCGGCGAGCCCTGTCGCGCTGCTGTCGATCGGCATGGCGCTGACGAAATATCCGATCCGCGGCGATATCGGCCTTTCCGGCGCTTCGGCCGCGCTGAAACTGCTGCTGCTGCCGGCGCTCGTCTTCCTGATGAGCCATCTCTTCGGACTTCCCGGCGGCTGGACGGCGGCGCTGGTGCTGACCTCCTCGGTGCCCACCGGGATCAATGCCTGGCTGATCGCCCAGCGCTTCCGCTCCGGCCACAGCCTGGCAGCGTCGGTGATCAGCATCACCACCGCCTTTGGCGTTCTCACCGTCGGCCTCTGGGCCTGGCTCCTGAGCTGAGCGGCCCCGAAAACCTGCTCCGAAAACAGAAATGCCCGGTCGGGCCGGGCATTTCTGTTTGTCTCGACTATCCGATGCGGCCGGTCAGTTGGTGGCCGGAGCAGGAGCGGCAGCGGGATCCGGAAGCGCGACCGGGCTGTCGGCCTGTTCGCGGATATAGGCGATCAGGTTGGCGCGTTCCGTGTCGTTCTTCAGACCGGCAAAGCCCATGGCCGTTCCCTTCACGAAAGCCTTCGGCGCGGTCAGGAAGTGATTGAGGTTGTCGAAGGTCCACTTCTCCTGGCCGCCCTTGGAGAATTCCTTCATGCCGGCCGAATAGGCAAAGCCTTCATGCGAAGCGACCGGGCGGTCGACGAGGCTCCAGAGATCCGGGCCGACCTTGTTCGGCCCTCCCTTCTCGATCGAATGACAGCTCTGACACTTCTTGAAAACGGTCTCGCCGGCCTTCGCATCGGCCTTGGCGAGCAGCTGGGCGATCGGCACGGCGGCAGCGGCGGGTGCGGCGGCCTCGCCGGCGGCCGGCTCTTCGGCTGCAACAATGGCGAAGCCAGGCTTTTCCGGGACTTCAGAGTGGAAAATGCCTTCCGAGGCAATGGACACCGACATCATGACGAAAACCGTGGCAAGCAGGGCGCCTGCCGCCGTGTTGACATAGGGGTTCATCCGCAACTGCTCCTTCGCAACCGCCTGTCAAAAGGCGGGCCATCTTGAAATTGCGCGGAACCTATGTCTTTTGCATGTTTGTTGCAACACGATTATCGCCCCGCGCGTGAGACTTTTTGACACTGTTTACGCGGGAATAGAAGGGTCTTCCCATGAAGAATTCGGCTTTTGACCGGACGCTGGTGCTGATCCCGGCGCGGATGGCATCGACGCGGCTGCCGGGAAAACCCCTGGCTGATATTGCCGGCCTGCCGATGATCGTCCAGGTAGCAAAACGGGCTCAGGAGGCGGAGGTCGGACGAATCATCGTGGCGGTCGACCATCAGGACATCCATGACGCCGTTTCCGCCGCGGGCTTTGAGGCAGTGATGACCCGGCAGGACCACCAATCCGGCTCCGACCGCATCTTCGAAGCGGTGCAGAAGGCCGATCCGGATGCGCGGATGGACTATGTCATCAACGTGCAGGGCGACCTGCCGACCATCGAACCGGAGGCGGTGCGCGCCTCGCTGCGTCCCCTGCAGGAAAACCCCTCGACCGATATCGGCACGCTGACCGTCGAGATCACCGACGAGCACGAAAAGGCCAATCCGAACGTCGTCAAGGTCGTCGGCTCGCCCATTTCCGCCACGCGGCTGAAGGCGCTTTATTTCACCCGCACGACGGCGCCCTACGGCAACGGGCCGCTCTACCACCACATCGGCCTCTACGCCTATCGCCGCGCCGCGCTCGAAAAATTCGTGTCGATGGGGCCTTCGATGCTCGAAAAGCGCGAATCGCTCGAACAGCTGCGGGCGCTCGAAGCCGGCATGCGGATCGACGTCGAGATCGTTGACTCGGTGCCGCTCGGTGTCGATACTCCGGCCGACCTCGAAAAGGCCCGCGCCATCCTTTCCTCCCGCGTTTCCTCGTAACGGACATTCCCGGACCTCAGCCATGAACGCACCCACCAATCGCATCGCCTTCCAGGGCGACTTCGGCGCCAATTCCGACATGGCCTGCCGCGACATGTTTCCGGACATGGAGCCGCTGCCCTGCCCGACATTCGAGGATGCGTTCCAGGCCCTCGAAAACGGCGACGCGGATCTCGCGATGATCCCGATCGAAAACACGATCGCCGGCCGCGTCGCCGATATCCATCACCTTCTGCCGGAATCGCGGCTGCATATCATCGGCGAATATTTCATGCCGATCCGCTTCCAGCTGATGGTGCTGCCGGGCGTGAAGCGCGAGGACATCCGCACCGTGCACAGCCATATCCATGCGCTCGGCCAGTGCCGCAAGATCATCCGCTCGAACGGCTGGAAGGCGGTCGTCGCCGGCGACACGGCCGGTTCCGCCAAGATGGTGTCGGAAAAGGGCGACCGCACGATGGCCGCGCTTGCGCCGCGGCTTGCGGCCGATCTCTACGGCCTCGAAATCCTGGCGGAAAACGTCGAGGATCGGGACGACAACGTCACCCGTTTCGTCGTGCTCTCCCGCGACGAAAAATGGGTGCAGCGGAACAATCCCGACGACGTGATCGTCACCACCTTCGTCTTCAACGTCCGCAACATTCCGGCCGCGCTCTACAAGGCGATGGGCGGCTTTGCCACCAACGGCATCAACATGACCAAGCTCGAAAGCTACCAGCTCGGCGGCAAGTTCGTGGCCACCCAGTTCTATGCGGATATCGAAGGCCATCCGGACGACGGCCCGGTGCGCCGGGCGCTCGAAGAGCTGCGGTTCTTTTCCGAGAAGGTGCGGATCCTCGGCACGTACAAGGGCCACCCGATGCGCGGGGCGCTGCAGAAGAACTGACGTGCGCAACAGGACATATTACCCCCTTGGTGCTGCGGGCGGTTTTCCGTTTCGGCCGGGACACGTCGTGTGCCTCGAATGAAATTTTAACAGTGACACGCGACGTGCCCCGTTCGGTGTGTTTATCCGCGCAACTCCGGTCCCTCTGCGGCGGTATGGAATTTAACTCCGTGGAGATGAGCACGGATGCCATACCGGGTTGTGTGCGACACACGCACGCCCCGCCTTGAGGCGGGAGGGAGACCATTTTCTGCGCAGCCTCCGGCAGCCCGTTTGCATAAGGACAGTCCGCCGGATCACCGGTCCCGCCTCGCCGGTTATGCGGACCGGTGTAGCCGAAGCGGGACGGGGAGATGATGGCACGGCTTCGGAGGGCGGGGATGAAAAAGAGAACAAGTCATTGAAAAGGTGGACGGCCGAGCTCAGATCATGCCCCTCACCCCAACCCATTCGGGGTTGAGCCACTCGTCTGGGGCAAGCCGGCTTTCAGTCGGTCTTTCCGCATTTCGACAGAATAGCGTCGACAACGGCGGCGAGCGGCGCAGTGGCATCGATGGTCGTCGCGTTCCCGGGAATGTCTTCCTTCGTCGCATGCAGCCGCACAACCAGCTCCTGTTCGTCGGGTTTTCCGCCAAACTCGTCATCAGGCCTGCCGGCAAGCCGCCTTTTCAGGGTTTCCAAATCGACGTCGAGCTCGAAGACCTCGTCGAAAAGATCAATGAAGCGATGGAAATTCCTGGAACCGCCGCAGAAGAAGGAGATCGGGTGGCTTCGATCGGCCATCAGGGCTTTGACTTTGTCGACGTCCCAAAGATGGTGCCTGTGCCTGAAAGCCGCATCCGGAATGTGCTCGCCACGCGCAGAGCCGTCCAGAGGTTCACCTGTCTGCGGGTCGCCTTCATAAGCCAGTTCTCGGTCGCCATGGACAACGTGATAACCGCGCTGCTGCAGTTCCGTGGCGACCGAGGTCTTGCCGGTCCCGGAAACGCCTTCGATCAGATAGTTCCTGACGCCCATTTCGCTCTCGTTCGATGAACCCGCACGCTCTCCGGCGACGGCCAAGCACCCTGCCACGCGATGTTGCAGGGCGGATACCCTGTACAATTCGAGGGTGACAAGCATATTTCGGGTGTTCCGCCGGCATCGACGGCAGATCGCGAAGTTGCCGATGGCAGCGCGGCGCGGTCCTTCTCCCAGTTTCAACGGGGAGAAGGGTCCGAAGGACGCAGGCGGATGAGGCGCGCGCGCCGGTTCGCAAGCCTAAGCTGCGCTCATCGCATAGACCCGCAGCCGATGTCCGTCCGGGTCGGCGACGGCGAACGTATAGCCGAAATCCATCTCTACCGGCGTCTGCAGCACGGTGAGGCCGCGGGCGGTCCAGTCGGTATAGGTCTTGTCCACGCCGGCGGCATGATCAAGCTTGAAGCAGATCTCCGAGGCGCCGGAACCCGCCGTTACCGAAGGCTCGGCCGTGTGGCGCGACCAGAGACCGAACTTCATGCCGGTCTTCAGCACGAAAAGCGCGAAAGTCGGCGATCTTTCGACTGGCTCGACGCCAAAGATGGACTGGTAGAAATCGGCGCTTTTGAGCGGGTTGTCGACGAAGAGAATGGTAAAATCGGGATGGACCATGTCAGTGCTCCTTTGGTTGGGACTGACCGGAGATTATCGCGGTCTACTGTCAGATAATGGCAGCAGCGATCATGGCTGGGGCGGAATTCCTTCCTTTTCCCGCCATTCCTTGAGCAGCACCGGCCGGCGGCGCGGATAGCGTTTTTCGGTCGAAACGGCGGAAGAAATGCGATCGGTGCGGAAATGGCGGAAATCCTGCCGCAGCTCGCACCAGGCGATCATCACCCTGACGCTGTCGAAGAAGCCGAGCGCGAAGGGCCAGACGCGGCGGTGGGTCAAAGCGCCCCTCTCATCCTCGTAAGCGAGTTCGAGGACGTGTTCGGCCCGGATCGCCTTGCGGATCAGGGCCAAATCGGCATTGCCTTCATTCCGGCGCGGAGTGCCGACAAGCAGGGTCGAATTGTCCAGATCCTCCCTGAGGTCGGGCGGCAGGACGGCGGCGATCTTGGCAAGGGCGTCGACGGCGCCGGCGGCAAGCCGGGAATCGGCCGTTCTCGCCACCCAGCGGGAACCGAGCACCAGCGCCTCGATCTCTTCTTGCGAAAACATCATCGGCGGCAGCATGAAGCCCGGCCGCAGGATATAACCGACCCCCGCCTCGCCTTCGATGAAGGCGCCCTGGGCCTGAAGGCTGGCGATATCGCGGTAGAGCGTGCGCAGGCTGACGCCGGTTTCGGCGGCGAGCTTTGCGCCGCTGACCGGCTGGCGATAACGCCGGAGCGTCTGGAGAAGGGTCAGAAGGCGTTCCGAGCGGGGGATGGTCATGGTGGGGAAATGGTGGAACCCCTCTCCTCGTCATCCCTGTGCTTGTCACAGGGATCCAGCCGACGCGCGTCTGCGCGGCGAAAGGAGCTTTTCAGCCCAAGGACTTGGGCTGGCTGGATTCCTGTGACAAGCACAGGAATGACGGAAGAGGTTATTCGTCCACCGTCCACCAGAACTCTCACTCGTATATCCGGCGCATGCATCACTTCCACTCGATCCAGTCCCTCAGCAGCCGATGCGCTATCGCGCCTCTCACCGGCGCGAAATAGGGGCTGTCCGGACCGGCATCCAGCATGGCGGCCGCCTCCGCGCGGGTGAACCAGCGGACGTCCTGCATTTCCTGCGGGTCGATCCTGATCTCGGTCGATTTCGCCTCGGCATAACAGCCGATCATCAGCGAATGCGGCATCGGCCACGGCTGCGAGGCATGGTAACGGACGCGGCCGGTCTCGATGCCGGCTTCCTCGAAGGTTTCGCGGCGCACGGCATTCTCGATCGTTTCCCCCGGCTCGACGAAACCGGCCAGGCAGGAATACATGCCCTCCTGGAAATGATGGCTGCGGCCGAGCAGGCAGCAGTCGCGCTCGGTATCGATGGTCAGCATGATGACGACCGGATCGGTGCGCGGGAACATCATGTGCTGGCACTGCGTGCAGACCCGCTTGTAGCCGCCGATCTTCGTTTCGGTGGGGGAGCCGCACTTGCCGCAGAATCTGTTGGCGGCATTCCAGTTCAAAAGCGCCACGGCCTGGGCCACCTCGCCCTGCAGCTCGCCTTCGATGAGCGAATCGCGGAAGAGGGCGCGCGGTTCGGTCGGCTTGTAATGGGCCGACAGGTTTTCGGACGGGATCAGCACGGGCACGGCGATGCGCGGCTCGCCGTTTTCGCGGTAACCGAGCAGCACGGCATTGTCGAAATCCGGCTTCAGCTCGGCCAGTTCATAGGCCGAAAAGAGCGGATCGAGGATCTGGCCGTCATGCTTGAGGATCAGCCGGCTGCCGGTGAAGGCGAGGATATGGGTGCCCTCGACGGCCAGCGCCTTCTCGACGCAGTCGTCCTTTCGGTATTCGGCCTGGCGGTCGAGCTTATTGCCGGAAAAGGCGGTGAGTTCGCTCGGTTCGAGATGAGGCACATAGATGTCGAATAGGTTCGCGGTCATGAAAGGGCTTCAACCAGTCTGTTGAGGAAAATCTTCTTCTGATCGGCATCCGCATAGGGCACCGCCTGGCCGAAACCCCAGACGGGACCGGGCCAGTTCGCATCTCCCTCGAAGCGGGCGATGACATGCACATGCAGCTGGCGGACGATATTGCCGATCGCGGCGATGTTGATCTTGGTCGCGCCGGTCGCCTGTTTCAGCGCGGCGCCGACCGACGTGACTTCGGCAAGGAGACGGGCCTGGTCGGCGGGCGACAGGTCGAAGATTTCCATCATGCCGGCGCGCTCAGGCACCATGACCAGCCAGGGCCAGCGGCTGTCGTTCTGGATTCGGAGCTGGCACAGATCCAGCTTTTTCACGAGAGAGGAATCCCGGTCGATCCGCCCGTCCAGTTCGAATTCGCTCAAGCGCTCCTCCCGTCTTTCTTATTTCGATAGCAGTTTTTTACAGGGTTGGCTTGCATTTGGAAGCGTTATTGACGATATGTGCGGCGGGAGGTTGGTGGTGGACGAGCCACTCGCCAACCGGGTCAGGTCCGGAAGGAAGCAGCCCTAACGAGCCCGGCACGGGTCGCCGTGCCAGCCTCCCACCTTCTCATCTTGGTCAAGATCCGGTCCGGTCAAGATCAGGTCCTGTCTGGATCTTTTGGCAGCCGGAATGGCCCGTACAGGCTGAACAGGCCTATAGTCAGGACCTTATGAGCGACAGCGGGCCGACATCTTCCAATCCTTCTTCCCCGGCCCCGGGCGGCAGCGGCTACCGGGTGCTCGCCCGAAAGTACCGTCCCAAGGACTTTTCCGACCTGATGGTCGGCCAGGAGCCGATGGTCCGCACGCTGACCAACGCGTTCGAGACCGGCCGCATCGCCCAGGCCTATATGCTGACCGGCGTTCGAGGCGTCGGCAAGACGACGACCGCCCGCATTCTCGCCCGCGCGCTGAACTACAAGACGCCCGACATCGACAAACCGACGATCGATCTGCGCATTCCCGGCGAACACTGCCAGGCGATCATGGAAGGCCGGCATGTCGATGTCATCGAGATGGACGCCGCGTCGCATACCGGCATCGACGATATCCGCGAGATCATCGAGCAGGTGCGCTATCGCCCGGTTTCGGCGCGCTACAAGGTCTATATCATCGACGAAGTGCACATGCTCTCGACGCAGGCCTTCAACGGCCTCCTGAAGACGCTGGAAGAGCCGCCGGAACATGTGAAGTTCATCTTCGCGACGACCGAAATCCGCAAGGTTCCGATCACCGTGCTTTCCCGCTGCCAGCGGTTCGACCTGCGCCGGATCAGCGCGGCCGATCTGGTCGGGCTGTTCACCAGCATTCTCGAAAAAGAGGGTATTCCGGCCGAGGCCGAAGCGCTCTCGATGATCGCGCGCGCCGCCGAGGGCTCCGCCCGTGACGGCCTTTCGCTGCTCGACCAGGCGATCGCGCATGGCGGCGGCAGCGTCGTCGCCGAGACCGTGCGCGGCATGCTGGGACTGGCCGACCGGGCGCGGATCGTCGATCTCTTCGACCATGTCGTGCGCGGTGACGTGACTTCGGCGCTTTCGGAATTTGCCGCGCAATACGAGGCGGGCGCCAATCCCGTCGTGGTGCTGACGGATCTCGCGGATTTCACCCATCTCGTCACGCGTTTCAAATATATCCCCGATGCGGCGAACGACCCTTCGCTGAGCGAAGTGGAGCGGGTGCGCGGTCGGGAATTTTCCGAAAACGTCGCCGTGAGCACGCTGTCGCGCATCTGGCAGATGCTGCTCAAGGGCATTCCGGAAGCGGAGAATTCCTCGCGGCCCGCAGGTGCTGCGGAAATGGTGCTGATCCGGCTGACGCATGCCGCGCATCTGCCCTCGCCGGAAGATGCGGCGCGGCGGCTGGCGGAATTTTCCGGCGGCGACGGCCAGCGGGCGCCCGTTGCGAACGGCAATGGCGCCAATGGCGGCGGTCGGCCGGTTTCCGCGCCGCAACCGCCGGTGAATGCGCGCGGCACGGAAATCTCCGGCCAGCCGATCCCCTCGGGCGGACCGACGGCGATGCTGCAGGCCGTGCCCAACACCGCACCCCGCGAGATGCCGGTCGGCCGCGCGGAAGAGCAGCCCGCCGAGAAGCCGGCGCCCAAGGTGCCGGTCAATTCGCTCGACGATATCGTCGAGCTCTGCACCAGAAACCGCGATCCTAAGCTGAAGGCGCTGGTGCGCAATTTCGTACGGCTGGTGAAGCTGGAGCCCGGGCGGCTGGAGATGCGGCTGACGGACGGCGGGCCGAACACGCTTCCGGGCGAGATCGGCGTCAAGCTCAAGGAATGGACCGGCATCCACTGGGTCGTCTCGATCAGCAAGGAAGAGGGCGAGCCGACGCTGGTCGAGGCGGACAACAACGCCCGCGAGGCGCGTCTCACCGATGCGCGGGCCGATCCGGACGTGGCGGCAATCCTTGCCCAGTTCCCGGGCGCCAGGATCACCGACGTGCGCATCCGCGCCGCGGAACAGGAAAACGACGCGGAGGAACTGCCGCCACCGGCGACCGCGGAAAGCGCCGAGGGCGACATCCTGCCAGGGGATGACATTCCGGCCGACGACATCGAACTATAAGAAGAGAAGAGGAATTTCGACATGCGCGACATCATGGGCATGATGGGCAAGGTCAAGGAAATGCAGGCCAAGATGGAAAAGATGCAGGCGGATATCGCCAATCTTGAAGTCGAAGGCACGTCCGGCGGCGGCCTGGTCACGGTGCGCATGAACGGCAAGGGCGAGATGCTCGGCCTCAGGATCGATCCTTCGCTCTTCAAGGAAGACGAGGTGGAAATCCTCGAAGACCTGATCATCGCCGCCCACAAGGCCGCCAAGGAGCGCGCCGAGGCGATCGCCGCCGAAAAGACCAAGGAACTCACCGCCGGCCTGCCGATCCCGCCCGGCTTCAAGATGCCGTTCTGAGGTTTACGCGAAACATCTCCCAGGCCAGGGATTGATGCCGTCCCGCAGCCACAACAGCGTGTCCAGCCAGAAGCCCGATGCATGGCGATCGTGGAAGAGGTCGAAATGCCCGACCTTTTCCACGGCGAGATCGGCCGGTTCGAGCATGACCTTGATGGCCTCGGCACCGCTATAATAATCGAGCGACCGCGTCATCGCCGGCTTGGTGGCGAAGGGATCGTCCGAGACGCTGACGGCGAGGATGGGCGCGGTGACGGCTGCGAAACGGGCAAGCGTCTTCTGCCGGTCGGAGGGCTTCAGCCGGAGTTCGAAACGCCTCTTGCCGAAACTCCAGCTATGGACGACGCCGGGCGGCAGGTCCTCCAGCCAGCCCAGCCGCCGGCCCGGAAAATACCCCCAGAGCGTGGTGATGCCCGGCATGGCGACATGCCAGCGGAAGACGAGTTCCAGCTTCTGCGCCGCATGGTAATCCCGCCAGTAGGCATATTGGGCGCCGACCGTCAGCATGCGGTGGATTTTCGCGCCGCTTTCGGCATAACCGGGCAGGAAGCCGCCGATGCTGTGGCCGACCATGAGCACCGGCAGCATCCCTCCCTCGTCGATTGCATGGCGGAGAGCCGCATCGACATCCAGCTCGCCCCACTGCCGCCAGCCGTATTTTTGGCCTGAGAGTTTTGCCGGCCGCGAAAGGCCGATGCCGCGATAGTCGTAGGTCAGGACGTGGAAGCCGTGCGCGGCGAGGAAGGCGGCGTAGCGGTGGTAATACCGCGCCAGGACGCCGGTGGCGCCGTTGATCACCACCGAGCCATGCACGAAAGCCGTCGTCGCCGGCCACCAGTGACCCGTTAGGCTCACCCCATCGGCTGCGACGATTTCCGTTGCGACCGGCTGCATTTCCCATTCCCTCCAGGACGCCTCATGCTCCGAGAATGGCTGGAGTTTCCGCTTGTGTACACTCACTGGTCGGTATACCTTTGTTAGATGGACAACATTTCGACCCGCGAGCGGATCGTCTCGGCCGCCAACAAGCTGTTCTACCGGGAGGGGATCCGCGCCGTCAGCGTCGATGCGGTCGCGGAGGAAGCGGGCATTACCAAGCGTTCGCTCTACTACCACTTCAAGAGCAAGGACGATCTGGTCGCCGCCTATCTCGACTATCGCGACCTGCCCAACCTGAAAGCCTTCAGGCGCTGGTTTGCGGACGCGGCCGGCCGGCTGGAGGACAGGATCGGCGCGATCTTCGACAATCTCGCCGAGGCCGCCCAACATCCGAAATGGAAGGGCTGCGGGTTCCTGCGCACCTCGGCCGAGCTTGCCAACATGCCGGGACATCCGGCGATCGTCGTCGGGGCGGCGCACAAGAAGAAGATCGAAGACTGGCTCGCCTCGTGCATTTCGGCAGAGGGCATGGAAAACGCGGAAGCGCTGGCCAGGCAGATCCGGCTGCTGCTCGACGGATCGTTCGCGGTCGCCATGCTGCACCGGGATCCGTCCTATTTCCGGACCGCCGGGGAAGCGGCGCGGGTGCTGGTGCGGGCCGGCCGCACCACGCCGGCAACGGAAATCCTTGCCTGACCCCTTGCAAGGCTACTATTCTATCACCGGAAAAGGGAGGGTCCGATGACGCTGACATCGCTGCTCGTGTTTATTGGCGCATTGTTCGTGGCCGCCGGCACGCCGGGGCCGAGCATCGCGGCGCTCGTGGCGCGCGTCATTTCGAAGGGCACGCGCGGCGTCTTCCCCTTCCTGTTCGGCATGTGGATCGGCGATGCGGTGTGGCTGACGGTGGCGGTGGCGGGCCTTTCGGCGATCGCCGAGACCTTCAATCACGTCTTTATCGCCATCAAATGGCTCGGCGTCGCCTATCTTCTCTATCTCGCCTGGAAGATGTGGACTTCTTCGCCCGATCAGTCGGAGGCGGAACTGCCCGAGGCGCGGTCGAGCCTGAAACTGTTCCTCGCCGCGATCTCGGTGGCGCTCGGCAACCCGAAGATCATGATGTTCTACATCGCGCTCCTGCCTTCGATCATCGACATCCATGCGGTGACGATCGTCGGCTGGCTGGAACTGGTCGCCTGCCAGTTCTTCGTGCTGATGACGGTGAATGTTTCCTGGATGCTGCTCGCCGGGAAAGCGCGAGGTTTCCTGAAAAGCCGCCGTGCCGTGCAGATGGCAAACCGCGTTTCGGCCGGCGCCATGGCGAGCGCGGCGGCTGCGATCGCTACGCGGTAGGTTGGAATTGTCGGGGCATGAATTGCTGTGGGTGAAATTGTTCTCCCGTCATTCCTGTGCTTGTCACAGGATGACGGAGAGGAAGCCGGGAGTTCTCACGCTCCCTCGAACGTCGGCCTCCACCGGCTGCCGATGGGTGCGGCCAGGAAGCGGGCCTTTTCGGCAGCCGACAGGTCCTTGCCCACCGCGGCCAGCATGTCCGCGATCATCACACGGTCGCCTGCATAAGTCTCATGCCGAACCGGATCACCCGGCCCGATCATACCCGGCTCTATGACACGACAATAAATCCCCGGTCGTCCGGCCTTCGTATAGGCCTTGAGAAATTTCGGATCGCCCATCCTTACCGCCAGCGTGTTGCAGGGCGAGCGGGCGCAGCTGGCTTCCAGCACGACATCACCTATATGAAAACGGTCGCCGGCGCCGACGTCGCGATTGTCGAGGCCTTCGATGATCAGGTTTTCGCCGAACGTGCCCGGTGTCAGCGGGTGACCGAGTTCCGCCGCCCACCAGTCCAGCGTCAGCGAGCCTTCGAGAAGGACCGCCTGATCCTCGCCGCCGTGGTGCCTGGTGTTGCAAACCGCATCGCCGACGAGACCAAGGTGGTCGAGCATCACGGCGGAATTGACCGGCGCCTTATAGATGCCGGTCTTGAAGCTCTTGCCCGGCAGCTTTTCGGGACGGCCGAGACAGATCGCGACAAGTTTCATCGGACAGGTCCTTCCGTGATTCCGTTCGTCAAACATATGGGCTAAAGGGAGAATATGGCAAAGCGAGTCACCGGCCCCGAAATCGAAAAACTCATTCAGCTTCTGGCAAAGGTACCGGGCCTCGGGCCGCGCTCGGCCCGCCGGGCGGCGCTGCACCTCATCAAGAAGAAGGAGCAACTGCTCGGGCCGCTCTCCCACGCGATGGGCGAGGCGTATGACAAAGTGAAGGTCTGTTCGCGCTGCGGCAACGTGGACACGACCGATCCCTGCACCGTCTGCACCGATATCCGCCGCGACCAATCCGTGCTGATCGTGGTGGAAGACGTCTCCGATCTCTGGGCGCTGGAACGCGCCGGCGCGATGAACGCCGCCTATCATGTGCTCGGCGGCACGCTCTCGCCGCTCGACGGCATCGGCCCCGACGACCTCAACATCCGCGGGCTGATCGACCGGGTGAACGAGGGGACGGTCCGCGAGATCATCATCGCGGTGAATGCGACCGTCGAGGGACAGACGACAGCGCACTATATAACCGACCAGCTTTCGGGGATCGCCGTGAAGATCACGCGGCTGGCGCACGGGGTGCCGGTGGGCGGCGAGCTCGACTATCTCGACGAGGGCACGCTGACGGCGGCGCTGCGGGCGCGGACGGCGATATAGTTTCGAGGAGGCTGAAGCATGTTGAGACATGTCTCCTCCGGTTTGTCTGGTGGAATATCGAGGAGGATGACGATGAGCACGTTCGGGGGTGCCTTCAGGCGAGTCGCCGCATTGGTTTTCGCCATATTCACGGCCCTCCTTCCCCTCCCCGCGCTCGCCCAGAACAGGCCCGAAGTGGAAAAACAATTCCAGCAATGGATCGCCGGCGATCTGGGACCCGAGGCCGGGAAAGCCGGGATTTCCGAGAAGACGCTGACTGCGGCGTTCAAGGGCGTGACGTTGAACTGGAGCCTGCCAGATCTGGTGCCGCCGGGGACAAGCCCGCCGAAGGAACAGGACCAGACCCAGGCGGAATTTTCCTCGCCGGGCGCCTATTTCAACGAAAAGCGGCTGCAGACGCTCGCCGCGACCGGCCGCGGACTGGCCGCGACCCATGCCGCCACATTGAAGCGGATCGAGGCCGCCTATGGCGTTCCGGGCGAGATCATCGTTGCGATCTGGGGGCGCGAATCGGGCTTCGGAAGGGCAAAACTGCCCTATTCCGCCGTGCAGGTGCTCGCCACCAAAGCCTTCATGTCGACGCGCAGGCAAATGTTCCGCGAGGAACTGATCGCGGCGCTGAAGATGATCGAACGCGGCGACGTGGACGCGGCGGCGATGAAAGGCTCCTGGGCCGGCGCGCTCGGCCAGCCGCAGTTCATGCCCTCGAGCTATCTGAAATACGCCGTCGACTTCGACAAGGACGGCCATCCGGACATCTGGAACTCGGTGCCGGATGCGCTCGCCTCGATCGCCCACTACCTCCAGAAGGAAGGCTGGCAGCGCGGTCGCGACTGGGGGTTCGAAGTCAGCATTCCGACTTATATCACCTGCGCGCAGGAAGGGCCCGACAGGGCGCAGCCGGTTTCCGCCTGGGCGTCGAAAGGCATCGGCCGCATTTCCGGCAAGCCGTTTCCGAGCGGCGACCTGAAGGCCGACGGGATGATGCTGGTGCCGGCCGGGCGGCACGGACCGGAATTCATCGTCACGCCGAATTTCTACGTGCTCAAGGAATACAACAACTCGGATCTCTACGCTCTGTTCATCGGCAATCTCGCCGACCGGATCGCCTCCGGCGCCGGGCCGTTCCGAGCACCATGGGGCGATATCGGCAAGATGCTGCGCTCCGACGTGCTCGCCATGCAGAAGGCGCTCGTCGCCAAGGGCTACGATGTCGGCAATGTCGACGGGCTGCCGGGCTACAAAACACGCCGGGCGCTGGGCGACTGGCAGGCGAAGAACGGACTTTCGCCGACCTGCTTTCCGGACCCTTCGCTGAAAGGAAAGATCCGCTGACGGGGCCTCAGAGGCTCCGCTTCAGACCCTCGTGGTCGGCGGTGAAGCCGAGTTTCTCGTAAAAACGGATGGCGTCCGGCCGGGTCTTGTCGGAGGTGAGCCGCACGAGGCGGCAGCCACGTTCGACGGCCCGTTCCACCGCCCATTCGATGAAGCGCGATCCGAGCCCGCCGCCGCGATGGACTTCGGCGATCCGCACGCTTTCGATCTGGGCGCGCCACATGCCCGTGCGCGACAGGCCGGGAATGAAGGAGAGCTGCAGGCAGCCGGCAATTCCGCCTTCCCCATCCACGGCGACCGCAAGCAGCTGGTTGGCATCGGCCTCGATCGCCGCGAACGCCTGTTCGTAACGCGGATGGACCGGATCGGAGACGGTTTCGCGCGACCGGCCGAGCATGTCGTCCGCCAGAAGGCGGACGATGGCGGGAAGATCGGCGTGGCGGGCTTTCCGGAACGAGGTCATCGGCTCAGTACCGGCTCAGTGATGCAGATCGGGCGGCGATTTGTGGAAAACGTCGTCGGCCGGCGGTATCGTCTGGCGTTCGATCATCCGGTGGACGCGCGGCCCCTCCTCGCCGCGATGCAGGGCGCGGATCGCATCCCAGGCCTCGGCATCCGCCTGGGTGCGGCGCTGGTTGTGTCGCACGTAATCGGCCCAGGTGGCGGTGTGATAGGTTTCCGTCCAGATCTCGGGATGTTCGAGATCGCGCATCAGCGCCCATTGGCGGGCGCCGTCGCGGATGCGGATGCGGCGGCGGCGCGACATCAGCGTCAGGAATTCCGGCACGTCCTCGTCGGCGATGATATAGTCCACCAGCGAGACGATCGGGCCGCTGCGCGGCTGGAGATCGAGTTTCAGGAGCGGTTCGTTGAACCGGTTGAGCGGATCGAGGTTGATATCGGCGAACTGCGGCAGCGGAAGCCGCAGGCCGATCAGGGCGCCGAACATCATCGCCAAGCTCGACAGCGTGAGGGCGATCGAGACGCCGAAAGCATCCGACAGGACGCCCCAGAGCCAGCTGCCGCCGGCAATGCCGCCGAACGTGGCGGTCTGATAGAAGGAAAGCGCCCGGCCGACCACCCAGCGCGGGGTGGACAGCTGCACGGTGGTGTTGAACAGCGAAAGGGCCAGCACCCAGCAGGCGCCGGGAACAAGGAGCACGAGCGCCGTCAGCGCCGTGCTGGAGCTCGCGCCGATGACCGCCGCACTTGCCGCGAAGCCGAGGAAGGACAGGCGGACGATCGATTCGCTCGACAGTTTTTCGCGCAGCCGCGAATTGGCCATGGCCCCGCCGATGGCGCCGACCCCGAAGGCCCCCAGCATGACGCCGTAGGTGAGCGGGCCGCCGGAGACGAGATCGCGCGCAACGATCGGCAGAAGGGCGAGGATGGCGCTGGCGGAAAGGCCGAAGACGAGCCCGCGGAAGAGCACGTTGGTGATGTTCGGCGACATCGCGACATAACCGAGGCCGGCGGAGATCGCCCTCAGCAGGGTTTCGCGCGGCAGGGGGTTTTCGCGCACTTCCGGTTTCCAGCGCGACAGCGCGAAGATCAGCGCCAGATAGCTGCAGGCATTGACGGCGAAGGCAGCAGCGGCGCCCGCGGCGGCGACGATCGCGCCGCCGACCGCCGGGCCGACGCTGCGGGTGATGTTGAAACCGACGCTGTTGATGGTGACAGCCGCCGGCAGGACCTCGCGCGGGACCATGTCGCCGACCGATGCCTGCCAGGCGGGATTGTTGAGCGCCACGCCGCAGCCGAGCAGGAAGGTGAAGGCCAGGAGCAGCCAGGGCGTCAGGAGATCGAGATAGGCGAAGACCGTCAGCGTTATCGACACGACCAGCATGAAAGCCTGGGCCGTGAGCATCAGGCTGCGCCGGTTGACGTTGTCGGCGAGCGCGCCCGAAATCAGCGAAAAGAGCATGATGGGCGCGGCTGTCGACGCCTGGACGAGGGCTACCATGTCTTCCGAATCGGAAATCGACGTCATCATCCAGGCGGCGCCGACGGCCTGGATGAGGCCGCCGAAATTCGAGGCAAGGCTGGCGATCCATATCGTCCTGAACGTCCGGTGCCGGAAGGGAGCCAGGGTCGATATGCGGTCAGGCACTTTGCGTCCTCGTTATTCGTGCGTCGCTGCGAACGGTTATAGGCTTTTGAAGAGGGAATTCCAGCGGATTGGACGCATCCGGTGACCGACCGCGCCCGGATCTTCGGGTCACGTCGGGCGATCCGGACGCAGGCCCGGCGCCCGCGCGAACACGAACCCTTGCAATGCAGGCCCCGAAAGCGTATATGCAGGCCATATTCTTGATCGTCCGATGAAGAGTGGGCCCTCCCGGACCCGCTCTTTTTTGTTAGGCGATCTCTCTATCCCTGGTCCGGCGTGCCGGATTTTGGGCAATGATTGCCGGAGAGCTCATGCACCAGACCGAAAACGAGCCTCGCCTCATCGTCGAGACCGGGCTTGACCTCAGGATCGCCGAAATCATCGAGCCGGTGCTTACCGCCATGGATTACCGGCTGGTGCGGGTGAGAATGCTCAACCAGAACGGCGCGACGCTGCAGATCATGGCCGAACGCAACGACGGCACGATGGACGTCGAAGGCTGTGAAGCCGTATCGACGGCCATTTCGCCGGTTCTCGATGTGGAAGATCCGATCGATAAGGCGTATCATCTGGAAGTGTCCTCGCCGGGCATCGACCGCCCGATGGTCCGCAAGTCGGATTTCACCCGCTGGACGAGCCATCTGGTCAAATGCGAGACGTCGATCATGATCGACAACCGCAAGCGGTTCCGCGGCAGGATCACGGAAGCAAACGAAGACGGTTTCACGCTCGAGCGCGACCAGGTCGCCTATGGCGAGGAACCCAGGGTCACGATCCCGTTCTCGGCTCTGGCCGAGGCAAAGCTCATTCTGACGGACGACCTGATCCGCGACGCGCTTCGAGCCGACAAGCTCGCCAAGCAGCAGGCTGCGAACCAGAACGACGAACAAGAAGACGACGAATAACCGAACAACCGAACCGGCCTTTGTCCCAGGGAGAGGGCCGACAAGATTTCGATCTACGGAGACCAACGACAATGGCAGTGAGCGCAAACCGGCTTGAACTTCTGCAGATCGCAGATGCTGTGGCCCGCGAAAAGGTCATCGACCGCGAGATCGTGCTGGCTGCGATGGCCGACGCCATCCAGAAGGCCGCCCGCTCCCGTTACGGTTCGGAAACCAATATCCGCGCCGACATCAATTCCAAGACCGGCGAAATCCGCCTCCAGCGCCTGCTGGAAGTCGTCGAGGCCGCCGAGGACTACGGCACGCAGATCCCGCTGACGCTTGCCCGCGACCGCAACCCGGACGCCAAGATCGGCGACTTCATCGCCGATCCGCTGCCGCCGATGGATTTCGGCCGCATCGCCGCCCAGTCGGCCAAGCAGGTGATCGTGCAGAAGGTGCGCGAGGCCGAGCGCGACCGCCAGTTCGACGAATTCAAGGACCGCGTCGGCGAGATCGTCAACGGCACGGTCAAGCGCGTCGAATACGGCAACGTCATCGTCGACCTCGGCCGCGGCGAAGGCATCATCCGCCGCGACGAAATGATCCCGCGCGAGAACATGCGCTATGGCGATCGCGTCCGCGCCTATGTCTACGACGTGCGCCGCGAGCAGCGCGGCCCGCAGATCTTCCTGTCGCGCACCCATCCGCAGTTCATGGTGAAGCTGTTCACCATGGAAGTGCCGGAAATCTACGACGGCATCATCCAGATCAAGTCGGTCGCCCGCGATCCGGGTTCGCGCGCCAAGATCGCCGTCATCTCGAACGACTCGTCGATCGATCCGGTCGGCGCCTGCGTCGGCATGCGCGGTTCCCGCGTCCAGGCCGTCGTCGGCGAGCTGCAGGGCGAAAAGATCGACATCATTCCGTGGTCCCAGGATCCGGCGTCGTTCATCGTCAATGCGCTGCAGCCGGCCGAAGTCGCCAAGGTGGTCCTCGACGAGGATGCCGAGCGCATCGAAGTGGTGGTCCCCGACGAGCAGCTGTCGCTCGCCATCGGCCGCCGCGGCCAGAACGTCCGCCTCGCCTCGCAGCTCACCGGCTGGGACATCGACATCATGACCGAGGCCGAAGAATCGGAGCGCCGCCAGAAGGAATTCAACGAGCGCACCAACCTCTTCATGGAAGCCCTCGATGTCGACGAGATGGTCGGCCAGGTTCTGGCCTCCGAAGGCTTCGCGGCCGTCGAGGAACTGGCTTACGTCGATCTCGACGAAATCTCCTCGATCGACGGTTTCGACGAGGACACGGCCAACGAGATCCAGACGCGCGCCAAGGAATATCTCGAGCGGATCGAAGCCGAGATGGACGCCAAGCGCAAGGAACTGGGCGTCCAGGACGAGCTTCGCCAGATCAACGGCCTGACCGGCCAGATGCTGGTGGCGCTCGGCCAGGACGGCATCAAGACGATCGAGGACTTCGCGGGCTGCGCCGCCGACGATCTGGTCGGCTGGAGCGAGCGCAAGGACGGCGAGACGAAGAAGTTCGAAGGCCTGTTCTCGAAGATGGACGTCTCCCGCGTCGAGGCCGAGAACATGATCGTCCAGGCCCGCCTTCTGGCAGGCTGGATCACCGAGGAAGACCTCGCCCAGGAAGAGGTCGAGCCGAAAGCCGAGGAGGCGGATACCGCAGAGCAGGAATGATGCCGCTCGTCAACGAGCCGGTCATCGGTGATGACGGACATGACGACGACGGGTGGGACGACAGCATCGTGAACGACCGTACCTGCATCGTCACCCGCGAGGCCGCATCTCCGGAAACGCTGATCCGCTTCGTCGCCTCGCCCGACGGCAAGGTGGTGCCCGACCTGAAGCGCCAGCTTCCCGGCCGCGGCTGCTGGATCAAACCCGAACGGGCGCTTGTCGACCGGGCGGTTCAGAAAAAGCTTTTCGCCCGGGCGTTGAAGACCGAGGCGAAGGCGGATGCCGATCTCGGCGCGCTCGTCGACCGGCTGATCGCAGCCGATCTCGCCGGCATGATGAACCTCGCCCGCAAGGCCGGACAGTTCGTCACCGGGGCGATGAAAGTGGATGCCGCGGTGCGCTCGGGTGCCGCACTCGCCGTCTTTCATGCGGCGGATGCGGCGGCCGACGGCGTCAGGAAAATCGACCAGGCCCGCAAGGCCTGGACGCTCGGAACGGATGCAAGGGAAGACATTCCGTCCTTTTCGCTCTTCACCGGAGCCGAAATGGACGAAGTGATGGGCCAGAATGCTTTTATCCATGCTTGCGCGCTTGCAGGGCAGGCGGGTGAGGGTGTAGTGAAGCGCGCAAACATGCTCGAAAGGTACCGCCATGGCGGTCAATCCGGAGCACGGAGCGGCGCTGGCCGGCCAGAACAATGATGCGGTCACCGGCGACAGCCGGCCGCCGTACCGGATTAATGCATATTATTGACGGGAGCTGATGGTCGCCATCCGTTCCCGTCCGAAGGAACAGGAACGGAATGACCGATAACAAAGACGACAAGACACTGGGCGTGAAGAAGACCCTTACCCTGAAGCCCTCAGGCGTAACCCAGGGTACTGTGCGCCAGGACATGGGGCGCGGCCGCACCAAGGCAGTCGTCGTCGAGACCGTGAAGCGGCGCCCGACGCGGCCCATGGACGAAAAGCCGGCGTTCGCGCCTGCCGCGGCACCGGTGCAGCGGCCGGTCGAGGCTGCCGCACAGCCGGCGCCCCAGCGCCCGCAGCCGTCCAGCCCGCCGCCGCGCATTCACCAGCCCGCGCCGCAGGGCCAGCGGCCCCAGCAGAACCAGGGCCATCGCCCTGCTCCCTCGCAGCAGCCGCAGCGTCCGCAGCAGCGGCCTACGGGCACCGTGCTGCACGACCTCTCCGCCGGCGAGATGGAAGCCCGCCGCCGCGCGCTGATGGAAGCCCAGGCGCGCGACGCCGAGGACGCCAAGCGCCGTGCCGAGGAAGACGCCCGCCGCAAGGTGGAGGAAGAGCGCCGCAGGGTAGAGGAAGCGGCGGAAGCCGCCCGGCTGGCCGCCGAAGCGGAGGCCAGGGCCAAGGCCGCGCCGGCCGTCGAAGAACAGCCGGCTCCGGTCGCAGCTCCCGCTCCCGCCGCCGAAAAGCCTGCCGAACGTGCCGCAGCTCCGGCTGCGCGTCCGGCGGAAGCCCGCCCGCAGGCTCCGCGTCCCGGCACGCCACCGGCTCCCGGCACTCCGCCCGTTACCGGCCGCGGCCGCAGGGGCGGCGAAGACGATGACGACGATCGCGGTCCGCCGCGCGGCGCGCCCGCACGTGGCCGCGTGGCAACCCCCGCTCCGGCCAAGGTTCCGGCCCGTCCGAAGGAAGACGACCGCCGCCGCGGCAAGCTGACGGTGACCACCGCCGACGTGGATGAAGAAGGCGCACCCGCACGCGGCCGCTCCCTCGCTTCCATGCGTCGCCGGCAGGAGAAATTCCGCCGCAGCCAGATGCAGGAACCGCGCGAGAAGGTCATGCGCGAGGTCATCCTGCCGGAGACGATCACCATTCAGGAACTGTCGCAGCGCATGTCCGAACGCGCCGTCGACGTCATCAAGTACCTGATGAAGGAAGGCCAGATGATGAAGCCGGGCGACGTCATCGACGCCGACCTTGCCGAACTCATCGCCGGCGAATTCGGCCATACCGTCAAGCGCGTTTCGGAATCCGACGTCGAAGAAGGCATCTTCAACAAGGCCGACGACGCAGGCGAGATGCTGCCGCGCCCGCCGGTCGTGACGATCATGGGTCACGTCGACCACGGCAAGACCTCGCTGCTCGACGCCATCCGCCATGCCAACGTGGCCTCCGGCGAAGCCGGCGGCATCACCCAGCATATCGGCGCCTATCAGGTGGAACAGAACGGCCAGAAGATCACCTTCATCGACACGCCCGGCCACGCCGCCTTCACGGCCATGCGTGCCCGCGGTGCGCAGGCGACGGACATCGCGGTCCTCGTGGTCGCGGCCGACGACAGCGTGATGCCGCAGACGATCGAGTCCATCAATCACGCCAAGGCGGCCAACGTGCCGATCATCGTGGCGATCAACAAGATCGACAAGCATGAGGCAAACCCGGCCAGGGTGCGCCAGCAGCTTCTGCAGCACGAAGTGTTCGTGGAATCGATGGGCGGTGAAGTGCTCGACGTCGAGGTTTCGGCGAAGAACAAGGTGAACCTCGACAAGCTGCTCGAAGCGATCCTGCTGCAGGCCGAAATCCTCGACCTCAAGGCCGATCCGAGCCGGACCGCCGAAGGCACTGTCATCGAAGCGCAGCTCGACCGCGGCCGCGGTGCGGTGGCGACCGTCCTCGTCCAGAAGGGCACGCTGAAGCCCGGCCAGATCATCGTGGCCGGCGACCAGTGGGGCCGCGTGCGCGCGCTCGTCACCGACAAGGGCGAGCACGTCAAGGAAGCGGGTCCGGCCATGCCGGTCGAGGTCCTCGGCCTCTCGGGCACGCCCGCCGCCGGCGACCGGTTTGCCGTCGTCGAAAACGAGGCCCGCGCCCGCGAGATCTCCGAGTACCGCCAGCGGCTTGCCCGCGACAAGGCGGCTGCCCGCCAGTCCGGCCAGCGCGGCTCGCTCGAACAGATGATGAGCCAGCTGCAGAACACCGGCATGAAGGAGTTCCCGCTGGTCATCAAGGGCGACGTGCAGGGTTCGATCGAGGCGATCGCCGGTGCGCTCGAAAAGCTCGGCACCGACGAAGTCCGGGCCCGCATCGTGCATTCGGGCGCCGGCGCCATCACCGAGTCGGACATCTCGCTCGCTGAGGCTTCCGATGCGGCGATCATCGGCTTCAACGTCCGCGCCAATGCGCAGGCGAAGACCGCCGCCGACCGCTCCGGCATCGAGATCCGCTACTACAACATCATCTACGACCTCGTGGATGACGTGAAGGCGGCGATGTCGGGCCTGCTCTCGCCGGAACGCCGCGAAACCTTCCTCGGCAATGCCGAAATCCTGGAGGTGTTCAACATCACCAAGGTCGGCAAGGTCGCCGGTTGCCGCGTCACGGACGGCAAGGTCGAGCGTGGGGCGGGTGTTCGCCTCATCCGCGACAACGTCGTCATCCACGAAGGCAAGCTCAAGACCCTCAAGCGCTTCAAGGACGAAGTCACCGAAGTGCCGATGGGCCAGGAATGCGGCATGGCCTTCGAGAACTACGAAGACATCCGCGCCGGCGACATCATCGAATGCTTCCGCGTGGAGCATATCACACGCACGCTGTGACGCCCGGCGCACAGCCAACAGAATTTCGGGAGCCGTCCGTGACCTTCACGGGCGGCTCCTGGCATTTCGAGTATTCGATTTCTCGTGAGGAACTGGCCGCCGGGACCGAGCTTCTGGCCCGGTACGGGGAAAGCAAACGGCGGGCCTGGCCCCGGCTCGTCAAGGCGCTCCTGACGTCGAGCCTTCTTTTCGTGCCGTTTCTCGTCCTCATCGCGATGACCTATATCGATGACTTTCTCCGGTGGCTCTCGGAGGAGTGGCAAGCGAGCCTGGTCGGCGGCGTCATGCCTTCCCTTCCCGCCATCGCCGGGCTCGTCTTTCTGATCCTGCTGATGATGAAACCGCGCAGTACGGCGCTTTCGCCGCCGACCATCCGGCACGAGGAGCGCGACGTCTATCATGTCAGCGCCGTGACCGATGCCACGGCACTTCGCTCGCAGGCCGACGGCATGGCCGTGGAACTCGATGCGAGAGGTCTTGAGAAAATCGTCGAACTCGAGGGCTGGCTCCTGCTTCTCCACACCGACGGACCGGTCCTGTTGCCGCGGCGCATCTTTCCCGACGACGAGACCGCAAACCAATTCATAGTCTTTGTCCGCCGCTTGATCCGCCGCTCATGGCGCATCCGCTGGCGTGTCATGCGCCCGGAGGGACGCGCAAAGGGTGCTTCGGATCTTTGAATCCGTCTTCCCGCCGGTGCCGGCCACTGGCGCGGTCTGAAGATGGCAAAAATTTTCAGCTTCTACCGGAGAGCGTGCGGCGCTAAGCATCTACGCCTTATCCGCATTTTCAATTTCCGAGGAGGACAACATGGCTGCTTCATTCGACCTGACGGGCAAGACGGCGATCGTCACCGGTGCCAATACGGGGCTCGGGCAGGCCATCGCCGTGGCGCTGGCGGGCGCGGGCGCGGATGTGGCGCTCGTCGGCCGCTCCTCGATGGCCGACACGGAAGCGGCGGTCAGCGCCGCCGGCGGACGCGCCAAAACGATCCAGGCCGACCTTTCGACGATCGAGCCGGTAAACCGCGTCATCGAGGAAACGCTCGCGTTCACGGGCCGCGCCGACATCCTCGTCAACAATGCCGGCATCATCCGCCGCGCCGACGCGATTAATTTCACCGAGGCGGACTGGGACGCGGTGATGGACGTGAACCTCAAAACCGTCTTCTTCCTCTCGCAGGCGTTTGCGAAAAACCTGATCTCGGAGAGCAAGGGCGGCAAGATCATCAACATCGCCTCGCTCCTCTCCTTCCAGGGCGGCATCCGCATTCCCTCCTACACGGCCTCGAAGAGCGGCCTTGCCGGCCTGACGCGCCTGCTCGCCTGCGAATGGGCGGGCAAGGGCATCAACGTGAACGCGATCGCACCTGGCTATTTCTCCACCAACAATACCGAGGCGCTGCGCAACGACCCGGACCGCAACAGCGCGATCCTGGGCCGCATTCCGGCCGGGCATTGGGGGCAACCGGAGGAACTTGGGGGCGCCGCCGTGTTTCTCGCGGCGCCGGCCTCCGACTACGTGCACGGCATTGTGCTGCCGGTGGACGGCGGCTGGCTGGCGCGGTAACCGCCGTTCCGCCCGATTTTCAGGCAGGGGCAGCCCGATCCATGCGCAGGCGGGATAGCGGTTCCCGCCTGCGCATCAATTTGATCGGCTCTCAAGATTTATTAGTTGCCATTTCTACTCATGTTTATTATCCGGTAGCTGCAACATCGCGAACCCGGCGGCCACGGCCGGCGGCGTTCCCCATGTCCCGTTTCCGTCATCGTCGATCGGTGCCCTGCGCCATCCGCCATGACGAACACAGTCCGGAGTACCGCCAATGCCTGCTGCCCTGAAGCCCGCTTTTTCGATGCGCCAGCCGATCGGGAGCCGGTTTCCTGTTGCTCTCGCGGTTCTGGCGATGACGGCTTCCGTGGCGGTGGCACAGGCTCCCGCGCCGAATGCCCCGTCCCAGGCGCCGGCTTCGCCGCAAGCTTTGCAACCGGCACAGCCGGTCGCTCCGCAGGCCACCCAGCCGGCCCTGGCGCCGGCAACGCCACCCGCGACGCAGGCCGCGCCTCCCACCCCGCAGCCGGCCGGCCCGGCCGTTCCGCAGCCGGACGCCACCGCGCAGCAGCCCTCCGCACCGGCCGCGACACCGGGCAACACCGCGGCTCAGCCGATGCCGGTCGATCCCGCCACGCCGCTCGCGGCGGGCCAGCCGACCCACATGCTTACGCAGTTCCTCAACCCGGAAAAGCGCGCCGACCTGCCGCACGACCTTTCGCCCTGGGGCATGTTCATGGCTGCCGACTGGGTGGTCAAGGCCGTGATGATCGGGCTTGCCTTTGCCTCGCTGGTGACCTGGACCGTGTGGCTCGCCAAGACGCTGGAACTTGCGGGCGCACGCGCACGCGCCGGCCGGACGCTGAAGGTGATCCGCTCTTCCCGCACGCTTTCCGAAGCCTTCCGTGCCGCCGGCGGCCGCGGCGGACCGGCAGCATCGATGCTGCGCGCCGCAGCCCAGGAAGTGCAGCTTTCGGAAGCCGCGCTGGACCATGCAGGCGGCCACGGCGTCAAGGAACGTGTCGCTTCGGCTCTTTCGCGGATCGAGGCCTATGCCGGCCGGCGCATGTCGCGCGGTACCGGCGTTCTGGCGACGATCGGCTCGACGGCACCATTCGTCGGCCTTTTCGGCACCGTCTGGGGCATCATGAACTCATTCATCGGCATTTCCGAAACCCAGACGACCAATCTTGCCGTCGTGGCGCCCGGCATCGCCGAAGCGCTGCTGGCGACCGCGATCGGCCTCGTAGCGGCCATTCCGGCCGTCGTCATCTATAACGTCTTCGCCCGTTCGGTGACCGGCTACCGGCAGCTGCTTGCGGACGCCGCCGCCGGTGTCGAACGGCTGGTCAGCCGCGACCTCGACTTCCGCAAGGTGCCGCCGGACGCCCGCAAGACGCCGATGTCGCTGGTGGCCGGAGGCTGATCGACCATGGCCGGCGGCATCCGCGAAAACCACGGCGACGAGCTTGCCGAAAACCACGAAATCAACGTGACGCCGTTCATCGACGTCATGCTGGTGCTGCTGATCATCTTCATGGTGGCCGCCCCGCTTTCGACCGTCGACGTCAATGTCGATCTGCCGGCCTCGACCGCAAAGCCCGCGGAACGGCCGGACGAGCCGCTCTATCTGACGGTGAAGGACGACCTCAGCCTCAATATCGGCAATGACGCAGTGGCCCGCGAAGAGCTTGCCGCAAGGCTCGACCGGGTGACCGAAGGCAAGAAGGATACCCGCGTCTTCCTGCGCGCCGACAAGACCGTCGATTACGGCCAGTTCATGGACGTGATGAACCTGCTGCGCGATGCGGGCTATCTCAAGATCGCGCTGGTAGGTCTCGAAACCCTGCCGATGCCGCAGGCTCCGGCCGCTCCCGCCGGCCAGGTCCAGAATAGTCAGGTTCAGAACGGCCAGGCGCCGGTCGCCGCGCCGCAGGCCGTACCCGCCGCGGGGAACGGTCCATGAGCCTCGTCGTCTCGCAGACAGGTCCGGGCGGACGCGTCGGCGAGCTGGCGCTCTGGAGCGCCGCCGGCCTCGTCATGCTGACGGTGCATTTCGGCGCCGCCTATTACCTGATGCAGAAGACGCCCGAGATGCCGGCCGACAATTCGCCGCCAGCGGCGATCATGATCGAGCTTGCCGCCGAGCCGGAAGCCACCAATACCGAGGAAGAACAGATCTCTCCTGACATGCAGGATCAGGAGCAGGTGATGAGCGAAGAGACCAAGCCGGTCGAAGAACCGCAGCCGGAGCCGGTCGAACAGCCGCAGCCCGAACCCGAGCCGATGCCGGAACCGGTTGCCGAACCTCTTCCGGAGCCCGTCGAACCGCCGCCGCAGGAAGTCGCCGAGCCGGTAGAACCCGCGCCCATGTCGGAGCCCGTTCAGGAGGCACCGCCGGAGCCGCAGGTCACCGAAACCATTCCCGAACCGCCGCCGGAACCGATCGAGGAGCCGGAGCCCGTCGAACAGCAGCAGACAGCCATGCTGGAGAATGTCGAGGTGCCGCTGCCGGCCATCCGCCCCCTGCCGCCGCCGGTCGCCGAAAAGCCGCCGGAAGAAAAGAAGCCAGAGCCCAAGAAGGAGCCGGTCAAGAAGACCCAAAAGCCCAAGCCGAAGCAGCAGCAACAGCAGGCCCAACGGGACATGGCGGAGGCGAAGATCGAGGCCAAGCAATCGGACCGCACGGCAGCCAGCCAAAATTCCACGGGCTTCTTCTCGCCGTCGGTTTCGCCACAGCAGTGGATGACGCGCGTACGAACGAAGATCGCCCGGTATGCCCGCAAATGCCCGGGAAACGAGACCGGAATCGTGACGGTCCGTTTCAGCTTTGACGGCGGTGGCAACATCGGCAGCGTCTCGGTGGCCGGCTCGTCGGGAAATTCAGCCATCGACGAATATGTTGTATCCGCCGTCCGGCGTGCGTCTCCGATCCCGGCGCCACCGGCCGGTGCTGGAAGTTCACTCAGCCAGCCGGTAAAGTGCGAATAGCTGCCTGATTTGCAGCCCTCGCCTTTAACTAATCCGGATCTCCAGCATGCATCTGACCCTCCAAGACGCCGAAACGCTCGTGACGGGCGTTTTCGAAGCCAATGGCGTTATTCCTGAAACCGCCCGTTCCGTCGCCCGCGCGCTCGTCCATGCGGAAGCCGCCGGACAATACGGGCATGGGCTCCGGCGGGTTCCCGCCTATGTCGGCCAGGCGCGCAGCGGCAAGGTGGACGGCAAGGCCAAGGCTTTCGCTTCGCGGCCGCGGCCGGCGGTGCTGACGATCGATGCGGCACTCGGTTACGCCTATCCCGCCTTCGATATCGCCGTGGAGATGCTGCCGGAGATTGCCCGCGAGCAGGGCATCGCGCTCGGGCTCATCCACCGTTCGCACCATGCAGGCGTCATGGCGCTCACCGTCGAGCGGTTTGCCGAACAGGGGCTGGCGGCGCTGATGTTCGCCAATGCGCCCGCTTCCATGGCCGCCTGGGGCGGCCGGAAGCGGCTGTTCGGCACCAATCCGATCGCGTTTGCAACGCCCGTTGCCGGTGAGGAGCCGCTGGTCATCGATCTGGCGCTTTCCACCGTTGCCGCCGGCAAGATCATGGCGGCGCGGCAAAAAGGCGAAGGCATTCCGGAGGGCTGGGCCTTCGATGCCGAAGGCAGGCCGACCACCGACCCGCACGAGGCGGCGAAAGGCCTGATGGCGCCCTCCGGCGGCGCCAAGGGCGCCGCGCTGGCGCTGATGGTGGAGATTTTGGCAGCCGGCCTGACGGGTTCGAACTTTTCTTACGAGGCAAGCTCATTCATGGAGGACAAGGGGCCGCCACCTTCCGTCGGCCAGACGCTGATCGTCATAGACCCAGGCGCGGGGACAGTCTCGGCCACGGAGCGAATCGCCGAACTGGCCCATCAAATGGCTTCCGAAGACGGTGTGCGCCTGCCCGGCCGGCGCGGCCAGAACGCCCGGCGGGCGGCGATCGAAAACGGCCTCGATATCGAAGACGAGGTGATGGCAGCGATCAAAGCGCTGGCGTAAATCGAGCCGGAAGTCCTGGGTCCCGCCCGGCACGTATGATGCCGTTGTTTCCAGGCATGCCGTCACGCGGCACGGATCATGCCGGCGAAGGAAACCACCAGGCCATCGACAGAAAGCGCGAGCATATCAGACGGTTGCGTATTCTGCCCGGCGCAGGCACAGCAGGCTAACGAACCCCGTTTCGGATCCGCCCAGCTGCCGAATTCCACTTTGCCGCAGACTTCGATCTCCTGGCTTGGCTGCACCCTGAAGACGTGGCGGAGCCCAAAAACGCAAAAAGCCTGGCGCGGGAGGAGGGTGCGCCAGGCTTTAAACTTGATCGACAACTGGGAGGAGGAGGATGTTGTCGATCCGTACCCAACGACGCTGGGAGGAGGAGTGCGTCGTTCGATGAGCGAGATATAGGCTAATCGTTTAAGCACGCCAATCCCCCCTGCTGCAATGCAGCAATGCGCTATACGCAAAGCTGAGCAAATGCCCAAGGGAAAATGCGCCGCCCAAAGGCAGAGAATTCCGGATCTCCGGCACCGGCATCCGAAGATCGCCCATATGCTTGAAGAAAAACGTGGTCTATAGCGGTTCCCGACACAGGGCATGGAGACGGTCATGGCAGAGATCAGGTATCACGAGGGCGACATTTCGGCGGCGGACGCGGTCCGTTACACCGGGGCGATCGCGATCGACACGGAAACGCTGGGGCTCGTGCCGCGCCGCGACCGGCTCTGCGTCGTGCAGCTTTCGCCGGGCGACGGTTCCGCCGACGTGATCCGCATCGCGGCCGGGCAGAAAGAGGCGCCGAACCTCGTCACCCTGCTCGCCGATCCGTCCAAACAGAAGATCTTCCATTTCGGCCGATTCGACATCGCCGTGCTGTTCCATACGTTCGGCGTGACGACCACGCCGGTCTTCTGCACCAAGATCGCCTCGCGGCTGGCCCGCACCTATACGGACCGGCACGGGCTCAAGGACAATCTCAAGGAGCTGCTCGACATCGACGTCTCGAAGGCGCAGCAGCAGTCCGACTGGGCGGCCGCGGTGCTTTCCCCGGCGCAGCTCGAATATGCCGCTTCCGACGTGCTGCACCTGCATGCGCTGCGCGACAAGCTCAACGAGCGTCTGACGCGCGACAACCGTGCCGAACTCGCCAAGGCCTGTTTCGAATTCCTGCCCACCCGCGCCAAGCTCGACCTGCTCGGCTGGGAAGAGGCCGACATTTTCGCACATAGCTGATAAGGGCGGCTGACGGACGAGCGGGCAATCGGCGGGGACAGATGGAACAGCGCAATCCGCATCATCCGCCGAGCCATGAGACCGGCCCTTATCTGGAGCCGCTCAGGCTTGCCATTCGCAGGGCGCTGGCGCCGCTTCCCTGGTGGCTTTCGGAATTCATCCTGTTCGGCCTCAAGCAGGCCTGGTCCTGCCTCTTTGCGGCAATCATGCTGGGGCTGATCCTCATCACGAAATTCGCCTGGCAGGCGGACTGGCCGCTTTATCGCTACGATTTCCTGTTCGTCGCGGCGCTCGCCATCCAGATGCTTTTCCTGCGCTTCAGGATGGAGAGCTGGGAGGAGGCGCGGGTCATCCTCGTCTATCACGTCACCGGCACGATCATGGAGGTCTTCAAGGTCCATATGGGCTCCTGGGCCTATCCGGAACCTTCCGTCATCCAGATCGCCGGCGTGCCGCTGTTCTCGGGCTTCATGTATGCCTCGGTCGGCTCCTTCATGGCCCGCACGATCCGCGTCTTCGACATGCGTTTCACCCACTATCCGCCGCTCTGGCAGACCAGCCTGCTGGCGGCGGCGATCTACGTCAATTTCTTCAGCCACCATTATCTGCCGGATATCCGCTACATCCTCTTCGCCGCGACGGTGATCGTCTTCCGGCGCGTCAGCATCCATTTCACTACGGATGAAACGACGCTCAACATGCCGCTCGTCGCGGCGGCATTCCTGTCGTCCATCTTCCTCTGGATCGCCGAAAACATCGGTACGCTGACAGGCACCTGGATCTATCCGAGCCAGACCACCTGGCACATGGTCTCCTTCGGCAAGCTCGGCTCCTGGTATCTGCTGCTCTACGTGAGCTTCGTGCTGGTGACGCTGGTGGTGAAGCCGCAGCCGCCGGAAGACCGCTTGGGATAAGTTCCAACGGGGCATTAACATCCCGTTAACCCTCCGCGCCTATTTTCTCCTGCGGTGAACACCTCAACGAGACCGGATCCGGCCCATGTTGCTTCCCACCCAGCAGACCTACGGGCTTGCCGCAACGAACGCGATGCAGTCGATGCTCGACAGCATCGAGGAGCAGCGCAAGCGGGAAGAGGAAAAGCGCACGGGCAAGGAGAAGGACCCGATCGCCGAAGCGCGCATCAGCGCCAGCGAAGAGGCCAAGCGCGCCAAGGACAAGATCGCCTCCGCCCTTTTCGACGCAAGCCGGGTCGATCCGGACCAGCTCAAGATCGATCTCATGGAGCGCCTGGCCGACAAGCTCGGCATCGACGTCGATAAAGCCCGCTCGTCCTACCGCCTCGGCAGGGCGCTCGAAGACGCGCTCAAGGAAATGCGTCCCGATCAGGCCTCGCAGCTTGCCAAGGATCTCGGCCTCGACGATCTCGGCATCTCGATGCAGACGCTGCTCAGCGCCATCAAGAACCCCTACGGCGACGACGGCCAGCGGCTGGCCGACGCGCTGATCAAGCAGGCCAACGGCGGCAAGCTCGATACCGAGGTGGAGCGCGTCGTGCAGCGTCTCGAAGACGTCGCCGACCCCAAGACGCTCGAGGAGCTGAAACTCGGCCCGCAGGGCTACGACCCGACCCGGGTGGAGGATGCGCAGACCCGCGCGGAACGCCAGGAAGACATCGTGGCGGCCGAAGCGGGCAAGAAGCTCGAAGACGTCCAGAAGGTTCAGGACGTCATCGAAGAGAAGAACGACAAGGCCGCCGAAAAGCCGAACGGCGATGGTTCCCAGCCGACGGCGGGATCGGACGAGACCACAACCCTGCTCGCCGTCTTTGCGGCAGCGGCCGAACAGATCACCAATTCCGATACGGGGGACACGGCGGAAAGCTCCGCCTCCGGCGAAGCCTCCACTGCCGACGGGAGCTCTTCCGCCACGGAAGCCGCGCTGAAGGACGAAGCGCCGACAAGCGAAGCCGCAGCGAATGCGGCTATCGAAGAGATCAGCGACAATGCCCTGGAAACCAGCGCCGACATCCTGCCCATTCGTGTCGACGACATCGGCATCTACGAGTTACTGAAGAAGAAGTTGGCTGCGTGACCTTGTAGTTCGAATTTCCCCTCATCCGTGTCGTTCTGGGTCACTTTCGCCAATTCGTTGGCGAAATCGCTCGCTCGTTAGCGAAGCGTTAACCTTTTTGCCGCAGAGTAGACTGCATCTATCGGCATCGGGTACGCCATGAGGCGTTACGGTCGCAGCGCCGTTTCGTTGCGAAAACACAACAATCGCTTAGCCGAGCTGTCCTATCGTCGCAATCAGGTTGGAGCGGACGATGCTGCCCCCGGTTCGTGCCACGTTAAGCTCATTCGTAGACTATCAGGCCCAGCCGCAGGCGCCCTTGCTGCGCCAGCGGATCGATGTCACCGCCAATGCCGCCAGCACCGAGACGATCGCCTCGGCGCCGTTGTCCGGCGGCCGGCTGGATATCCTGTCGCTGTCGGCGCAATTGCAGCTCGCCCAGGGATTTTCGATCTTTGCCGAAACCATCGGCAAGCTGATCAAGCTTCCCCGCCGGGAAGGGGAAGCGCTGCTCGAATATGCGCGCCGGCTTCTCGAAGCCGTCAAGGTGATGAACCCGGCCGAGCGTCAGGCGCTGGAACGCGCCCTCAACCAGCTGGTCAAGGGCATGTCCCTGCGGCTGCTGACCGAAGTCCTCAACAATCCGTCCGGGCCGAATGCGGCGCGCCTGGCGATGCGGCTGGAAACCGCGCAGCTTCTCGACCGGGACCTCGCCGCCAAGGCGGTCGTCAGCTCCTACCGCCAGAACGCCGGCGCCGAGCAGGCCCTCAACCTTCCGCCCCGCGCCGCCAATGCCACGCCTGCCGCGCCCGCCCCGGGCAATGCGGGCAGGACAGCGGCCGCGGCGGCAGGACAGCCGGCCCCGCAGGCGAAGGAACCCGTTCCAGCCGATGATACGGAGCATGGCAACCCACCGGCGACAGCCGCCGGCGAGGCCGATACGCCACCGTCGGCATCCGAGACGGAGGTTACGGAACCCGCCTTCTCGGCCGTTTCCCAAAACACCGAGCTTGAAGCGGCCGATGCCGGCGAAACCGGGCAGGAAGCCGTGCCCCCTGCGACCCCCGCCGGCCCGGACGCCCCTCAAGGGGAGACACCGGAGCTCGACGCCGCCATGTCGGACGAAGCGCCGGAAAATGCGGCCGCCACGGGAGATTTCGAGGCGGCCGAGCATGACATCCGCAGCCCGCTCAACAGCGACCGGCGCATGGCCGTTCCGGTCTTCTACGACGGACCCGCGCTTGCGCGCCTCTCGCAAAGAGAGGTCGAGCCGAGCCGTTCGGCAACCGCCCAGAAGATGGCCGTTCCGGCCCTGACCGAATGGCTGGCGGATGTCTTCGCGGAGGGCGGCGACGAGCTTCTGACGCCGCTGCCGGCTGCGGCGCGAACCCTGCCGGAACAGCAGGCGCTGGAAGAACTGATGGACCACGCGCCCCTGACAAAGCCGGGGCCAGACAATGAACAGATGCGTGAGGCTGCCCGTCAGGCCGGCCAGCATGCCATTTCCGAGCCGGAAGACCAGTCCGCGCCGAGCCGCACCGGGAACATTTCGCCGAACCCGGCGGGGCAGGCTGGCTCAGCCGCCAGCTCCACGGAACTTGCCGAACAGCTGGCGCTGCCCCTGCCCTTGCCGCCGGTGCTTCGCGAGGGCGTGCCGTTTCCCTATGTCGCCTATCCGCCCGAGGAGCGTGAGCGGGATCCGGAGGAGCGGAAGACCCGCGCCATATCGGCGACCGACGAGGATGGCGAGCAGCAGCATTCGGCGGGCGAGCAGAGCTTCGGCGAGGAGGCATCCGGCGAAGATCGCAAAGGCGAACCGGAGGATGAGGCCTCCGACGAGGACAAGCAGGAGGCCGACCGGGCCAACGATCTCTACTGGCGGATGGCCGGCTGGACCTGATTCCCAGATCGTCCCGTCGCGCCGGGGTTCACCCCGAAGGCCAAACCGCGACGGATGCGGCGGGCATGAAAAAACCGCCGGACTTGCGCCCGGCGGTTTTCGATTTACTCGGCTAACGAGGATTACTCGTTGTTACCGCGGTTCTTCAGGGCCGCGCCGAGGATGTCGCCGAGCGAAGCGCCCGAGTCGGACGAACCGAACTGAGCGACGGCTTCCTTCTCTTCGGCGATCTCGAGAGCCTTGATCGACAGCATGACCTTGCGGTCCTTCTTCGACCAGTTGACGACGCGGGCGTCGAAAACCTGGCCCACCGAGAAACGCTCCGGACGCTGATCTTCGCGATCGCGTGCCAGATCGTTGCGGCGGATGAAGGAGGTGATGTCTTCGTGGTTGACGAGCTTCACTTCGACGCCACCGTCGTTGACGGCGATGACTTCGCACGAAACGACAGCGTTCTTGCGCAGTTCGCCGGAAGCGGCAGCTTCGCCCACCGAATCACGGCCGAGCTGCTTGATGCCGAGCGAGATGCGCTCCTTGTCGACGTCCACATCGAGAACGACAGCCTTGACGACGTCGCCCTTGTTGTATTCCTCGATGACCTGTTCGCCCGGACGGTTCCAGTCGAGGTCGGAGAGGTGAACCATGCCGTCGACATCGCCTTCGAGGCCGATGAACAGGCCGAATTCGGTCTTGTTCTTGACTTCGCCTTCGACTTCAGTGCCGGCCGGATGCGAGTAGGCGAATGCCTGCCACGGGTTTTCCAGCGTCTGCTTGAGGCCGAGCGAAATACGGCGCTTGGACGGATCGACTTCGAGAACGACAACGTCGACTTCCTGGCTCGTGGACAGGATCTTGCCGGGATGGACGTTCTTCTTGGTCCAGGACATTTCGGAAATGTGGATCAGGCCTTCGATGCCCGGCTCCAGTTCGACGAACGCACCGTAGTCGGTGATGTTCGTGACGGTGCCGGAAATCTTCTTGCCGACCGGATACTTGGCCGAGATGCCATCCCACGGATCGGACTCGAGCTGCTTCATGCCGAGCGAGATGCGGTGGGTTTCCTGGTTGATGCGGATGATCTGAACCTTGACCTGCTGGCCGATGTTCAGGATTTCCGACGGATGGTTGACGCGGCGCCATGCCATGTCGGTGACGTGCAGCAGACCGTCGATGCCGCCGAGGTCGACGAACGCACCGTAATCGGTGATGTTCTTGACGACGCCGTCAACAACCTGGCCCTCTTCGAGGTTCTGAACGATTTCAGAACGCTGCTCGGCGCGGCTTTCTTCGAGAACCGTGCGGCGCGAAACGACGATGTTGCCGCGGCGCTTGTCCATCTTGAGGATTTCGAAGGGCTGCGGGTTGTGCATGAGCGGGGTGACGTCGCGGATCGGACGGATGTCAACCTGCGAACGCGGCAGGAAGGCGACGGCGCCGTCGAGATCGACGGTGAAGCCACCCTTGACCTGGTTGAAGATGACGCCTTCGACGCGCTCGCCGGCTTCGAACTTGGCTTCGAGCTTGACCCAGCTTTCTTCGCGGCGTGCCTTCTCGCGGGAGAGCACTGCTTCGCCAAGCGCGTTTTCGATGCGCTCGACATAAACCTCGACTTCGTCGCCGACCTTCAGCGAACCGTCCTTGCCCTTGGCGCCGAATTCCTTCAGCGCGATGCGGCCTTCGACCTTGAGGCCGACGTCAACGACGGCCATGTCCTTTTCGATCGCGGTGACGCGACCCTTGGTGACATAACCTTCGGCCAGATCGTTGGAAGCGAAGGATTCTTCGAGGAGGGCTGCGAAGTCCTCCCGCGTGGGGTTAGATACTGCCATGAAATCTCCTAGAGTGCCTTGTTCTCAAGGCACATATGCGCCGGGGGTTCGCGTTGTTCATGCCTGGGCATCATGTCCGCCTCTCTCTGTTTCAAGAGGCAAATCCGGCGCGGGGACCGATCTCCAGACTTCGGCTTTTATCAGGGACACAGCCGGCCAAAGCCGGCGCGCATCGTCATTTCTTCTTCAGGGCGGCGTCGATGATGACCTTGGCCGCCTGAAACGCGGCCTCTATACTCATTTCCGAGGTATCTAGCAAGTGCGCATCCTCGGCGGGCTTCAGCGGGCTGTCGGCGCGGCCCATGTCGCGTTCGTCGCGTTTTCTCACGTCGGCGAAGATTTCCGCGTAGTCGGCGGACTGGCCCTTGCCGAGGATTTCCTCATATCGGCGGTTGGCACGCACGTCGGCAGAGGCCGTCACATAAAGCTTCACGGGCGCTTCCGGGCAGACGACCGTGCCGATATCGCGGCCGTCCAGGACCGTACCGGGCTCCCGGAGCGAAAAGGCGCGCTGGGCCTCGACGAGCGCGCGGCGCACGGCCGGCATCACGGCGATCTTCGAAGCCGCCTCGCCGATCGCGTGGCTCGACAATATATCGCGGTCGAGGCCGGCAAGTTCAACCTCGCGAGCCATCTTTTCGGCGACCGCCTCGTCATCGAGCGGCAGGCCGGCATCGAGCAGCGCCTTGGCCGTGGCGCGATAGGTCAGGCCGGTATCGAGGTGATGGAAGCCGTAGGCATCGGCGATCTGCCGGGACAGCGTGCCTTTTCCCGCAGCGGCGGGTCCATCGATGGCGATGATCATTCCTGGCGTCAATTATTCCCACTCGTCTCTTGGCTTCAGGCGTTCCGCATGGCGCCGTATTGGCGAACCAGTTCCGCCATATCGCCCTGCCCGGGAATTTCATCAAGCCCCGCCGCAACGCCTTCACGATCACCGACCGGCCGGTTCTGGCTGACCTTCCACTTGCCCTCGATCCCGGCGATCTCGATCTCGATGCCGACGATGCCCTTCAGCTGGGCGCGGATGAAATCCTCCGGGGCGTCGCCGACGGACCAGGGGATCGCGCGCGAGCCTTCGTGCTGGCCGGTGATGGCGTTGACCTGGGCGAGCAGCCAGTCGGCGTCCTCGACGATACGGGCCGCGCCTCTCGCCTGGACGATCGCGTAGTTCCAGGTCGGCACGACCTTGCCGGTTTCGCGCTTGGTCTGGTACCAGGATGGGGTGACGTAGGAATCGGCGCCCTGGAAGACGGCGAGGACGGGAGCACCATCGCGAATATCCTTCCACTGGCCGTTGGCGCGGGCGAGGTGCAGGCGCAGCGTTCCCTTTTCCGACGCTTGGGCGTCCAGATGAAAGGGCACGGGATTGGCGAGGAGGCCGGACGCGCCGGCGGTGACCAGCAGGCCCAGCGGATGGGCGCGGATCAGCGCATGCTGGGTCGCGAGATCCTCTTCCCTGAAATGCGGCGGCTGGTACATCGGACGGCTCCTTCGATCGCAGGGCGTGTCCTTATCACAAACCTTGTCGGCGATCACCTGCGACGCATTGATGGGTTCCATGAAAGTTTGCCTTTGACATCAAGGACGCCAAGCCTTATGGGGACCGGCTTAGATTTTTCACCAAATAAGGCCGTTTTAGGCGGCATGCCGATCTATTCGGCCATTCCATGAGGCTCTGACTGTGGCAAAAGCGGAACTCGGCACCAAGCGCACCGACCCCGATACCGGCAAGAAATTCTACGACCTGAACCGCGATCCGGTCGTTTCTCCCTACACCGGCAAGTCCTGGCCGCTGTCCTTCTTCGAAGAAAACAGCGCGGCCGTGAAGATGGAACAGGCCGAGGAAGAGGACGTCCAGGAAGTCGATACCGAAAACCAGGAAGTCGAGCTCGTCTCGCTGGAAGACGGCGACGACGCAGCCGGCGGCGACGACCTGCCCGATATGGGCGACGACGACGTCGATCTCGGCGATGACGACGACGATACCTTCCTCGAAGCCGACGAAGACGATGACGACGACGACGTTTCCGGCATCATCGGTGTCGGTGGAGACGACGACGAAGTCTGATCGTCTCGCGATCAAGACCCGGCAATTCAATAAAAATTGCCGGGGTTCGAAAATTTCGGCTTGCACTCTCCAAAAACCGGAAGTAATAAGCCGCCACTCCGCGAGGCGCAGCGTCCTCCCCGGAGTTCCCAGGACCGGAAAGAATGCCGGACCACCCTGATGGGGCTATAGCTCAGCTGGGAGAGCGCTTGCATGGCATGCAAGAGGTCAGCGGTTCGATCCCGCTTAGCTCCACCAAACCTATCCAGGAAATGAAGTTCGGTGTGGGTTGATCGCCAGTGGCGTATTCAGCGGGCGAGCAGCGGCGCGTGCGAATGGCGCGTCAAAGTGTGCCGGATGCGCTTGCGCGGGGCAATCGGCGCCGGTGTCCTCACCGGCTCGTGGCGGCAGGCCTTGCGGTCGAGTTCGACGGTGGCGCAGGCAAGGTTGTTGAGCGCGATCTCTTCGAGGTACTGCTGCCGGTGTGCGACGGCCATCTGGCGCGTGACGACCGCGAACACGCCTGCGAGAACCGTGACGACCGCGACAATGACTGAAAGAGCGACCATGAGCGCCTCCTTGTGCGTCAATAACGCCCAGAATGGCGAAAAGTTCGGCGATGCGCTTTGATCCGGATCACATTCGTTCAAAAGACCTTGCTCAGCCGATGCTTCCGCGGCGCTCCAGCCATGCCGCTCCCTGGAGGGCGGCAAGAATGACGATGACGCCGACCACCACCCGGCTTTCCGGCACTTCGCCGAAGAAGACGTAACCGGTGATCGTCACCATGACGATCGAGAGGTAACCGACGGGTGCGAGCACGCTGGCATCGGCGATGCGGTAGGCGCGCAGGAAGCAGTACTGGCCGAGTTGGGCCAGGAAACCGATGCCGAGCAGCGGAATCCAGTCGAAGGGCAGGACCCGCTGCCAAGTGAAGGCGGCGGGCACGGCGGTGATCACGGCGAGGCCGACCGTGTAGAAGACCATCATCACGGTGGTGTTCTCGTCCCTCAGCGCCCGCGTCTGGATGATCGCTAGCGAACCGAAAACGACCGAGACCAGGACGACCAGAACGGCCATGTCGAAACCCGACGTGCCGGGCGCCATGACGATCAGCACGCCGACGAAGGCAAGGCCGGCGCCCAGCCAACGGATGCGGCTCACCGTCTCGCCGAGCATCGCGACCGCCATGGCCATGGTGATCAGCGGCCGGGAAAAACCGACCGCATTGACCATGGCGAGCGGCAGCATGGTGATGGCGAGGAAATTGCTGGTGAGCGCGATCGCGTTGCAGGAGATACGAAAGACGTTGCGCCATGGGTGCCTGATCCGCGTCATCTCCGCCCGGTGGCGCCAGATGAGCGGCAGGATGAAGAGAAGCCCGATCATGGCGCGGATGAAGACGAGCTGGAAGGCGGGATAGGTCGCCCCTTGTGCCTTGACGAGCGCCGTCATGCCGCCGGAGACCAGCGTCATGTCGAGAAGCAGCCAGCCGATGCCGAGGCGGGCATCGGAAGCCCGCCCGCTTTCCGTTTCCGGCGCCTGTTCCGCCGTCACGCCGGCTGCACGAGGTTGGCCATCAGCCGGAAGGCGCCGGGGACCAGCTTGTCGAGCTGATGGTGCAGCACCAGGCTGGCATGGGTGTGGCGGCCCTTGCCGATGGCACCGGAAATCAGCGCTCCCTTGAGCGGCTGCTCGTTCGGATCGTGCATCGCGAGGAGCGGCTCGTAAGCGTCGTCCCAGCGGGAGACGAAATAAAGGCCGCGTTCCTTGTCCCATCCCCGCCAATCCCCGGGGCCGATGAGGTTTGGACCGTTCAGCAGCACATGATCCGGCACGAGCACGGTGACTTCCGAACGCGGATCCGTAACGCGCCAGCGCAGCGAGGGCGCGCCGATCTCGATGCGGCGGACGGGCGTCTCCATCGGGTCCCAGCCGTCGCTCGGGCGGTGGTAGAGGGTGACGAGATGGCCGCCCTCCTCCACGAACCGGTGCAGGCGTTCGGTCGCGGCGGCGAGATCCTTGCGGATTCCGAAGGCGAAGATGCCGACGACGATGGTGGTGAAGCGCGAGAGGTCGCCGGAAAGCGCCTGTGCATCGAGTTCGGTGACATCGAGACCCATGCGGGCGAGCCAGAGGCCGACGCGGTCCGCTCCACCGCCGACATACCCGACGCGCGCGCCTTCCGGCAGCTTCAGGTCGAGCGACAAGATCTTCAGGGCGGCAGGCGCGCGAAAACTGGTGCGGCCGATGTGACGATAAGCGACCGGCGTGATCTGGTAGGCCGGGCGGCCGTCGATCTGCGGTTCACTTTCGATCAGGCCCGGCTTGGCGGCATCGGTGGCGGAGGCGATCCAGCCGCCATCCGTCTTTTTCATGGTCCAGCCGGCAGGTGCCTTGAAGGAGACTGGTGCCTTTCCACCGAGGATATCGGCCTTGATGACCCAATCGGTCTGTTTCGATCCGAGCGGAACGAGCAGCGCATCGGGCAGCAGGGTCAGCGACTGGGCCGGCGAGACGGAAAAGGGTTCCGCAAGATCATAGGCGCCGGAGACGGTGCGGCCGCCGATTTCTGCCGAGACTTTGACATGCGCATGGCCGTTGCCGCCGAGTGCGGACCAGGCCGGCAGATAGAGAGCCGTCAGCGGCGTGTCCGATGGCGCAGTCAGTGTGAAGACCCGCTCAGGGCCAAGCGACTGGACGGAAGACGAGACACCTTCGGGCAGGATCGGGACGACATCGACCTTGCGGCCGAAAGCACCCTCGCCGAGTTCGACCATCAGGGTCGCGGCACCGCCCGGCGAAATGACGGAAGGATCGGCATGGGCGCTTTCCAGGATCGCCGCCGCATCGAGGATCGCCGCATCGATTTCCACCTGTTTGCGGGTGACGCGGTGGCCATGCAGGGCCACGAACTCTTCCGGCGCGGAAGAAGAGGCGATATCGAGCCAGCCCGCAGCTTCGGTGAGCGCCTTGACGATCGCTTCACGATCCGGAAAGGCGGCGATCGCCACGGCAATAGCGCTGTCTGCAGAACGCAGGGCTTCCGCCACATTATCGGGCAGGCCCGGAAAACCGGCAAGCACGGCGAGCGAGGCCGGCAGATTTTCGAGGATGGATCGTTCCGCCTTCGAACCTTCGGCGGACAGTTTCAGGTGCAGGGGCCACGCCCTCTGCGGCTGTTTCGGCCAATGACCCATGCCCTGCGAGGCGTGGTAATAACGCGACCATTCGCCGATGCGGCCATATTCGGCGCCGGTTGCCGGCTCGCGTCCCTCGGCCCGGACGGTGACGGTCGCGTCCGGCGGCGGGACCTCGTCATCATAGGTATCGCCGCCGCCCGACCAGGCCGGAAGATAATATTTGGCGACGTTCCAGGGTTGCAGGCCTTCGGTCTCGTAACCGGGATCGGCGGCGAGCGTAATTGCGGTTTCGGCGGCGCGGGTCATGGCGCGATGGTGGCCGTGCTGGCCGGGGACGTCGAGGAAGGTCGGAATGACGATATCCGGCCGTTCCATGCGATAGGCGCGCACCAGGCGCTCGACAATGCGGGCCTCGCCCCAGCGGGTGAAGGTCGCGTCGCCATCCTTGGAGAAACCGAAATCATGCACCGGGTCGGCCGGACCGTGGCCGAGCCAGGAGACGTCGCTGTCGATGACGCGGGCGGCCTCTTCCAGTTCCCGTGAGCGCAGCACGCCGAGCGGGCCGAGCCGTTCAGGCCCGAGCGCGTTCTGGCCGCCCTCGCCGCGGGTCGAGCAGGCGATGATCACCCGCATGCCGAGGCCCAGGCGAAACCAGGCGAGCATTTCGTTGCGCTCGTCGTCGGGATGGGCACCGGTATTCATCATCGTGACCGTCGATTTCAGCCGCGTCAGCTTGCGGTGCAGGCGGATGAGCGCGGGATCGGCCATCTGCCGTTCGATGCGTTCGCGGGCGGTCAGCATGAAAATTCTCCTCAATATGTCATGTCATGCGGGAATATTGGCAGGAATATCGGAAAGCCCCGGCAGAGAGGTTTCGAGCTTGGGAGTGACCATGTCGAACAGCGGAAGTGCCGCGGCACCGAGCGCCGCCGTCAGCTGGCCGGTCTTGCCGCGCAGCACGCGGGGCAGATCGCGCTGCCTGCGGCTTGCAACCGAGGTCGGGAGAGTGCCCATGCGGGCGATGATGTCGTCGATGATCGCATCCGGGAGAGCGCCGCCCAATATCACCGTCTGCGGATCGAGGATGTTTTCGAGCATCGCCACCATCGGCCCGAGATAGGTCGCGGCCTCGTCGATCCACGCCTCGACGACCGGATGGCCCGCGGCATGCAGCGCTTCCAGATCGGCGAATTCACTCTCGTCGATGCTGGCGCATTCGAGCTTTTCCTTCAGCGCATAGACCGACGCGTAGCCTTCGAGGCAGCCGAGCTGGCCGCAGGAGGGGCAGGGCCTGCCCTTCGGCACCACGGTGACATGGCCGATCTCGCCGGCATTGCCGAAGGCACCGCGATAGGGCGCGCCGTCCTGGATGATGCCGAGGCCGATGCCGACGCCGAAATAGATCATGCAGAAATTGGAGATGGTGAGGCCCGCGCCGAACAGCCGCTCGCCGACGGCCGCGGCGGTGGCATCGTTTTCGACCAGGACGGTGTGGCCGCATGCCTCGCTCAGCGCCTGCGCCGCGTCGATCCCGGCCCAGCCGGGCAGCGTGGTGGGGCCGACCGAAGTCATGCCGTCGATCTCGAACGGGCCGGGCATGACGACGCCGGTTCCGAACAGCCTGGAGCCCACCGACTTCTCGACGGTCGAAAGTTCGGCGGCAAAGGCCGCCAGGATATGTTCCGGCGTCCTGTCCTTGAGCGCCGTGATCCTTTTTGCCCTCGGCCGGCCTGCGAGGTCGAGCGCGACGGTCACCATATGATCGGCGGCGATTTCCACGCCGATCGTCGCGCCACCTTCCGGATTGACCGCGAACTGGATCGGCGGCTGCCCACGGCCGGAGCGCAGCCGGCCCATTTCCATGAGAAGACCTTCGCCCGCCAGCTCATCGACGATGTTTGCGACGGCCTGCGGCGTGAGATGGGTGAGCTTGGCGATATGGGCGCGACCGAGCGAACCGTTACGGCGCACGACATCCAATACAACACGGCGGTTGTGATCACGGCTTCGCTCGGGGTTCTTCCCGATGGCCACCGGGTGCGTGCCGACCGTCTGTAGCGTCATGTCGCAGAAATTCCGTTGCCGGCAAATTCATAACGCCGGAAAACCCATCCGGGCAATAGAATAATTCAAGTAAATTATCTTATTGACAAACGGCACCAGTCAGGAAAGCCTAGGAGAAGGGCTGGGCCAAGGCTGCAGCGCTTCAGGCGGAGGGCACGGGAAAACGTTTCTCCGCAAAAACAAAAAACGCATCTGACCGCTTGAAGCGGCTGAATGCAGGGAACAATCGGACCCTTCGACCGGCAGACCTCATAAGGGGCCGGCAGGGCAAATGGAGGCTTACATGCGCAAGGCAGCTTTGTTCGCCGGTCTTCTCGCCGGATTCAGCACGTTTGCAGTCAATGCCGCACAGGCGGTGGAAATCGAATACTGGCAGTATGTCTTCGACACGCGCGTGAAGGCGATGGACCAGCTGATCGCGGAATTCCAGAAGGCCAACCCCGGCATCACCGTCAAGCAGGTCACCTTCCCCTATGCCGACTACCAGACCCGCGTGATTGCCGCCAACATGGCCGGTAACGCGCCCGACGTGATGCAGCTCTTCTATGGCTGGCTCGACAAGTTCGTGGCCGGCGGCCTCCTGCAGCCGCTGCCGAAGGACGCTTTCCCGCATGACAAGATCGAGAAGGATTTCTTCCCGATCGTCACCGCGATGAAGCGCGACGGCGAATATTACGGCCTGCCGACCGCCGTGCGCTCGCTGGCGCTCTTCTACAACAAGAAGCTCTTCACCGAGGCCGGGCTCGACCCCAACAACCCGCCGAAGACGCTCGACGAATATGTCGCCGCCGGACAGAAAATCGCCAAGCTCGACGGTGCGGGCAATATCGTCGTCGCCGGCTCGACGGTCGACATGGGCGGGCAGGACCACCAGTGGTGGCGCGAGGTGCTGATCCGCCAGTTCGGCGGAACGCCCTATACCGACAACGACACGAAGGTCGCCTACAACAGCGAAGCGGGCCTGAAGGCGCTGAACTTCTATACCAGTCTGCAGCTTGAAAAGAAGATCGGCAAGGCCGGTTTCATGGACGAAGGCCAGGCGGCTTTCCGCGGCGGCAAGGCAGGCATGACGATCGACGGCACCTTCCGCCTCGGCTCGTTCAAGACGATCAAGGATTTCGAATGGGGCGTGACCGAACTGCCGGCGAACGCCCAGGGTGTACGCTCCAACTATGCGAGCTATTTCGCCAACGGCATCAGTGCCAAGACGAAGGGCGAGGAGTTGGAAGCTTCCAAGAAGTTCCTGGCCTATATCACCTCGCCTGCCGCCATGGACATCTGGCTGAAGACGGTCGGCGAACTGCCGGCGCTGCGTTCTGCGGCGCTCACGGAGGCCAACCTCAAGGATCCGATCTATGCGCCGTTCCTGAAGGGTCTGGAGTACGCCCACACGACGCTCTTCAAGGATGAGCTCGGCCAGCGCCAGAACGCGATCGACATGGTCAACCGCGTGCTGCTCGAAGGCCAGTCGACCAAGGATTCGCTCGCCCAGGCCGCCGAAGCCGAGCAGGAAATGATCGACGCGGCCAAGCCTTGATCCCTTGGGCCGTAATTCCTTGATCCAGCCGAGTGGAGCTGTCCATGGCAGCGATTGAACAACGGGAGGCGGCATCCGGCCGCCCCATCTCGGGCAGCGGCCTCTCCATGCGGACGAAGCGGCTCCTGTGGGTATGGAGCTTCCTGGCGGTCCCGATCCTGTTCTACACGATCATCCGCTTCTACCCGACCTTCCAGGCCTTCTACCTGTCGCTCACCAACTGGGACCTAGTGCGGCCGCCGAAGCTCGTATGGTTCGCCAACTACATCAAGCTCTACAAGGACCCGCAGTTCTGGAAGGTGTTCAGGAACACCTTCCTTTATCTGATCGTCGGCACGCCGATCAGCCTCGTGCTGGCGTTTGCGATCGCCTATTTCCTGGATCGCGTGCGCTTCATGCATAATTTCATCCGGGCGCTCTATTTCCTGCCGTTCCTGACCACTGCGGCCGCGATGGCCTGGGTCTGGCGCTGGTTCTACCAGCCGCCGCCGATCGGCATCATCAACGACGTGCTGGCCCTGATCGGCATTCCACAGCAGCCGTTCATCCGCTCCACGAACCAGGCGCTTTACTCGATCATGGTGACGGCGATCTGGGCGGGCCTCGGCTTCCAGATCATCATCTTCATGGCCGGCCTGCGCGCCATTCCGAACACGTTCTACGAAGCGGCGCGCATCGACGGGCTCGGCGAATGGGCGATCCTCAGGAAGATCACCCTGCCGCTCCTCAAACCCACCACCGTCTTCCTCGTGGTCTTCTCGTCGATCGGTTTCCTCCGCATCTTCGACCAGGTCTACAACATGACCACCAATGATCCGGGCGGTCCGCTCGGCTCGACCAAGCCGCTGGTGCTGATGATCTACCAGACTGCCTTCAACTCCTATGCCATGGGTTATGCGGCGGCGCAGACGGTGGTGCTGTTCACCATCCTTTTGATCGTCTCGCTGCTGCAACTCTTCATCCTGAGGGAAAAGAAATGAGCGACACGGCCCTTTCCCCTCCGCTCTACAAGGCCAATATCCGCCCCGGCCGGATCATCGCCTGGACGCTGCTCTTCATCGGCGGCCTGATGATGATCTCGCCGCTCGCCTTCATGTTCTCGACCTCGTTCAAGACGCCGGACCAGGTCTACGACCTGCGCCTCATTCCGGCGGCGCCGACACTTGCGAACTACATTGCCGTCCTGGCGGACGGGCGCTTCATGCGCTGGTTCTTCAACTCGATGCTGGTCGCGACGATCGTCACCGTCTCCAACTGCTTCTTCGACAGTCTGGTCGGTTACACGCTTGCCAAGTTCGAGTTCCGCGGCCGCTATTTCATCTTCCTGGCGATCCTCTCGACGCTGATGATCCCGACCGAGATGCTGGTCATCCCGTGGTATCTCATGTCGAGCCAGCTCGGCTGGCTGGACAGCTACTGGGGAATCATGTTCCCCGGCATGATGACGGCCTTCGGCACCTTCCTGATGAAGCAGTTCTTCGAAACCGTGCCGAACGACTTCATCGAGGCGGCGCGCGTCGACGGCCTCAACGAATTCCAGATCTGGTGGAAAGTGGCGCTGCCGCTGGTGACGCCGGCGCTTTCGGCGCTCGCCATCTTTACCTTCCTCGGCAACTGGACGGCGTTCTTCTGGCCGCTGATCGTCACCACCAGCAAGGAACTCTATACGCTGCCCGTCGGGCTTTCGAGCTTCGCCGTGGAACAGCAGATCCAGTGGGAAATGATCATGACGGGGGCGGCGATCGCCACCATTCCCACGCTCATCGTCTTCATCGTCCTGCAGCGCTACATCGTCCGCGGTGTGATGCTGGCGGGCCTAAAGGGATAATGCCATGGCGGACATCAACCCGCGCCTTTCCGACACCAGCAAGTTCCCCGATCCGATCTACAAGGAAACCGTGCTGCGCCCGCTCTTCGACGGCGCGAAGAACCACCACGTCGACGGCTTTCGCAAGATCGATCGCGCGCATCTGGTAATGCTGGTCGAGACGGGCATTCTCGACAAGGAACTGGCCGGCAAGATCGCTGGCGCGCTGGAGGCGATCGACAGGGAAATCGATCCCTCGACGCTCGTCTATACCGGCGAGGTAGAGGATTTCTTCTTCCTGATCGAGAAGGAGCTGAAGGCTCGTATCGGCGTCGATATCGCCGGCCGCCTGCACACCGCCCGCTCCCGCAACGACATCGACCACACGCTCTTCAAACTCGGCCTGAAGGAGAAGATCGACACGCTGATGGAGAAGGCGCGAAAGCTGCTCGCCGCGATGATCGATGCGGCCGAGCGCAACAAGGCGACGCTGATCGTCGCCTATACGCACGGCCAGCCGGCCCAGCCCACCACCTTCGGGCACTATCTCTCGGCCGCGATCGAAATCCTGATCCGCGACATGGAGCGGTTTGCGGAAGCGCGCAGGATCGTCGATCTGTCCCCGATGGGTGCCGCCGCGATCACCACGTCCGGATTCCCGATCGACCGGGCTCGCGTCGCCCATCTGCTCGGCTTCTCGGCGCCGCTCAGGAATTCCTACAGCTGCATCGCCTCGGTCGATTACACGACCTCGACCTATTCGGCAATCGAGCTGATGTTCCTGCATCTCGGCCGCCTCATCCAGGATTTCCAGTTCTGGACGAGTTTCGAAGTGGGTCAGATCTACGTGCCGAACGCGCTGGTGCAGATCTCCTCGATCATGCCGCAGAAGCGCAATCCGGTGCCGATCGAACACCTGCGCCACCTCGCGAGCCAGACGATGGGCCGGGCACGCACCGTGCTCGACGTGATGCACAACACGCCGTTTACCGACATGAACGACAGCGAGGGCGAAACGCAGGGCATGGGCTACGAAGCCTTCGCCTCCGCCTCCCGGGTGCTCGATCTGCTGACCGCCCTTGTGGGCCAGATCAGCATCGATCCGGAGCGGGTGGATCAGAACATACGCCGCTCGTGCATCACCATTACGGAACTTGCCGACTCGCTGGTCAGGATCGAGGGCCTTTCCTTCCGCGAGGCGCACGAGATCGCCGCCGCGACGGCAAAGAGCGTCGTCGCCGCCAAGGGCAGCCTTACCGATGACGGTTACGAGCCTTTCCTGAAGGCGTTTGAGCATCTGACGGGCCGCAAGCCCTCGGTCGATCTCGACAAGTTCAAGGAGATCGTCTCGCCGGAACATTTCGTTTCCGTGCGCGCCCGCTTCGGCGGACCGGCGCCGGAGCCGATGAACGCGGCGCTCTCAAGCTATCGCGAGACGCTTGCCGCCTTTGATGCTGCCGCCAAGACGGCCGCCGACAAGGAAGCGGCCGCTGCAGCAGAACTCGAGGAAAAATTCACCGCCCTGACGGGAGCCCGCTGATGGCGACGATCGAACTGGAAAAACTCGTGAAGCGCTACGGCAAGGTGGAGGTCGTCAAGGGCATCGACCTCTCCATCGCCGATGGCGAATTCGTCGTCTTCGTCGGGCCTTCCGGCTGCGGCAAGTCGACGACGCTTCGAATGATCGCCGGCCTCGAGGAGATCTCCGGCGGCACGTTGAAGATCGGCCCTGAAGTCGTGAACGAGCGCGAGCCGAAGCAGCGCAACATCGCTATGGTGTTCCAGAACTATGCGATCTATCCGCATATGACGGTGCGCCAGAATATCGGTTTCGGCCTCTATACCTCCAAGCTCGACAAGGCCGAGAAGGACAAGCGGATCGAGGAAGCCGGCAGGATACTCGGACTCGAAGCCCTGCTCGACCGCCGGCCGGCGGCGCTTTCCGGCGGCCAGCGCCAGCGCGTCGCGATCGGCCGCGCCATGGTGCGTGATCCTTCCGCCTTCCTGTTCGACGAGCCGCTGTCCAACCTCGACGCCCAGCTTCGCGCCCAGATGCGCATCGAGATCAAGCGGCTGCACCAGCGGCTGAAGACAACCACCGTCTATGTGACCCACGACCAGATCGAAGCCATGACCATGGCCGACCGGATCGTCGTCATGAAGGACGGCAATATCCTGCAGGTCGGCACGCCGTCGGAACTCTACGAGAGCCCGGTCGACGTGTTCACCGCCCGCTTCATCGGCAGCCCCTCGATGAACCTCGTGCGCGGCAAGCGCAACGGCACAGGCGTGGAAATGGCGGCGGGCGGCGATGTCCTGATCGGAGTCCGGCCGCATGACCTGATTGCCCATTCCGTCATCACCGACGGTGGCGGCTTCAGCATCACGGGAACGGTTACCGCCGTCGAGCCGCTCGGCCCGGAAACGCTGGTACACCTTGACATCGCCGACAATTCCGTGATTGCCACCGCGCGGGAAAAATTCGTGCCGGCGATCGGCAGCCAGCTCACCTGCCAGGCGGCGCCCGGTGATCTCTATCTTTTCGACGCCAGCACAGAGACATTTCTGGGCCGTTCATGATGACACAAACAGCGACGAGATCCGCGGTGCTCAGCATCGGGCGGGTCTATTGCGACCTGATTTTCACCGGGCTCGGGCATCTGCCCGTGCTGGGGCGGGAAATCTATGCCGACGGCATGGAGATCGCAGCCGGCGGCGGCGCCTTCATCGCCGCGGCGCATCTGGCGTATGCCAAGCGCAAGGTGGCGCTTGTGGCACGGCTCGGGACGGATTCTCTATCCAGGGGCATCGAGCAGCAGATCCGCAAGAGCAGTGTCGATCTTCGCTTCGTCGAACATGCGGAAGATGCCGGTCCGCAGGTGACGGTGGCGGCGGTCGTCGGGCAAGATCGCGCATTCCTGACGCGCCGCGCCGGACCCGCCCTGCCGGCAACGCTGGAAGAGGCGTTCGATTGGGAAGAGGCGCGACACCTCCACATCGCCGAATATGCGACGCTGCATGAAATTCCCGATCTTGTTTCCCGCGCCAAGCAAAAGGGCCTCACCGTTTCGCTCGATCCGAGCTGGGATCCGACGCTGATCTATGACCGGGGCCTGCTACGCGCCTGCGCCGGCGTCGATCTTTTCCTACCCAACCTGGAAGAGGCGGAAGCCATCACCGGTTCCGCCGATCCGCAGGTGGCGATCCGCAAACTTTCACTCGCATTCCCCACCGTCGCATTGAAGGGTGGCGCGGAGGGCGCCTGGCTGATGTCCAGGGGCCGGCTGATCCATGCGCCGGCCGAAACGGTGCCGGTGATCGACACGACGGGCGCCGGCGACGCCTTCAATGCCGGTTTCATCGACACCTGGCTGAGCGGGGCAGCCGAAGAGGCCAGCCTCAAGGCCGGCATCCGGTTCGGCAGCCTGGCAGTACAGGCTGCCGGTGGGGCGAAGCTGCTGACAGCCGGCGAATAATCAGCCAATCGCCCGATCGTTCGCATCAAACCGATGCAGCCGCGCCCGGTCGGGAACGGCAAACACGACGTCATCCGGCGCATAGGCATGTTCGCCGAACAGGCGGACCGTGAGCAGGCCGGTCGCTTCCGTTTCCAGATAGACGATCGTGTCGGCGCCCAAATGCTCCACGTGAATCACCTTGCCCTTCCAATCGCCGCTATCGCGGGAGAGCGAGATGTGTTCGGGGCGGATGCCGAGGGTTTTGGCTGATGTATCGCCGAGCTTTTCGGCAGGCATGAAATTCATCTGCGGCGAGCCGATGAAACCGGCGACGAAGATGTTGGCGGGCTTGTTGTAAAGCTCCATCGGCGAACCGACCTGCTCGATCGCGCCGGCATTGAGCACAACGATCTTGTCGGCAAGCGTCATAGCCTCGACCTGATCGTGGGTGACGTAGATCATCGTCGCCTTCAGCCGCCGGTGCAGGCCGGCGATTTCGAGGCGGGTCTGGACCCGCAGCGCCGCGTCGAGGTTCGAAAGCGGTTCGTCGAACAAGAAGAGTTTCGGCTCGCGCACGATGGCGCGGCCGATTGCGACGCGCTGGCGCTGGCCGCCGGACAGTTCCGCCGGGCGGCGGGCGAGATAGGGATCGAGCGACAGCATGCCGGAGGCCTTCGAGACGCGCGCGTCGATCTCGGCCTTTTCGGTGCCGGCCTGCTTGAGGCCGAGGCCCATGTTGTCCTTCACCGTCAGGTGCGGATAAAGCGCGTAGGACTGGAAGACCATGGCGATGCCGCGTTTTGCCGGCGGTACGCTCGCGACTTCCTGACCGTCGATCCTGATCGAGCCGGAGGTGACGTCCTCGAGGCCGGCAATCGTGCGCAACAAAGTAGACTTGCCGCAGCCGGACGGGCCGACGAAGATGACGAATTCGCCATCCTTCACATCCAGATCGATGCCCTTCAGCACTTCATGGGTGCCGAAGGCCTTGCGGATGGATTTCAGTTGAAGGGAACCCAAGGGCGTATCCTCTAGAGTCTTACGGGCATGCCGCTGCGCACGCTTTCGTCCGCCGCGAGGCAGATGCGCAGCGACTGGACGGCGTCATTCATGTGCCGGGTGAGATCGATGTTTTCGCGGATAGCCTTCAGGACATAGGCCTGTTCGAGATCGCAGAGTTTCTGATGATCCGGCTCACCGGTCATGGCGAGATCCTCGTCGCGCCGGACAAACTGGCCGTCAGCGCCGGTTTCGGCCGAATGGACGCGGATCACCGAGGTCTTGGTATGCGTGTCGAGATCGTCGGACTTCGCCTTGGCGTCCACGAGGATCGACACGGAGCCTCTGGGCGACATGACATCCTTCACGAAAAAGGCCATTTCCGACATCATCGGCCCCCAGCCCGCCTCGTACCAGCCGACCGAGCCATCCTCGAACAGGACCTGCATGTGGCCGTAATTGTACATGTCCGGCGCCACCTCGTCCGTCATCCTTAGGCCCATGCCGCGCACTTCGACGGCCCTGGCATCGGTGATCTGGCACCAGACATCGACATAATGCACGCCGCAATCGACAATCGGCGAGGTCGTCTGCATCAATGCCTTGTGGACGTCCCACTTGGGCCCGGAGGACTGCTGGTTAAGGTTCATGCGGAAGACGTAAGGCGGACCCATTTTCCGCGCTTCCTGGATCAGCCGCATCCAGGAGGGGTGATGGCGGAGGATGTAACCGATCACCAGCTTGCGGCCGTGCTTCTTCGCCGCCGCGACGACACGTTCGGCATCGGCGACGGTGGTCGCCAACGGTTTTTCCACGAAGACGTCGCAGCCGGCTTCGAAGGCCATGACCGAATAGTCGGCATGCGTATCGGAATAGGTATTGATCGAGCAGAGGTCCGGCCTGGTCTGCCTCAATGCGTCTTCGAAATCGGTGAAGAGCGGATAGGCGTCCAATTCGGGTGGTAGGTCGCGTCTGGAGCGATTGACGAGGCCGACGATCTCGAAGCCCGATTCGTTATGATAGGCGAGAGCGTGGCTCCTGCCCATATTGCCGAGGCCGGCGACGAGGACGCGGATGGGATTTGCGGCGGTCATGTGTTTATTCCTTGAATGACGTACCGCGTGGCCCCCTCACCCGGCCTCCACTTCGTTCGGCCACCCTCTCCCCGCTGGGTAAAGGGGGAACGGCGACGCTGCGGCATATTCCCTTCTCCCCTCGGGGAGAAGGTGCCGGAAGGGCGGATGAGGGGGTGGCGTTGCACGACGAACATTGCACCCATCACTTCACCGCCCCCGACGTAATCCCGCGAATGAGCTGCCGCGAGAAAATCACATACAGAACCATCACCGGCAGGATGGCGAGCGAGAGCGCCGCCAGCACGGCGTTCCAGTTGGTGACGTACTGGCCGATGAACATCTGGGCGCCCAGCGTCACCGTCTTGGTGGCCTCGCCGGGAGCGAGAATCAGCGGGAACCAGAGGTCGTTCCAGATCGGGATCATGGTGAAGACCGCGACCGTCGCCATGGCGGGCCTGACGAGAGGAAGAACGAGGCGGAAGAAGATCGCATATTCCGACAGCCCGTCGATGCGGCCGGCATTCTTCAGGTCGTCGGAAACCGTGCGCATGAATTCCGACAGGATGAAGATCGCCAGCGGCAGGCCTTGCGCCGTATAAACCAATATCAGCGAAGTCAGCGTGTTGACGAGACCGGCGGCCACCATGCCCTGCAGGATCGCCACCGTGCCCAATCGGATCGGAATCATGATGCCGAGCGCGAGATAAAGCCCCATCAGCGTGTTGCCGCGGAAGCGGTATTCGGAGAGCGCGAAGGCGGCCATGGCGCCGGTGAGCAGGACGAGCGCGATCGAGACGACGGTGACGATCAGGCTGTTCTGGAAATAACCGAGAAAATCCCCTTGGTTCAGCACAGTCTCGTAACCGATCAGGCTGAAGGTGGAGGGCGTCGGGAAGGACATCGGTTCGCGAAAGATCGCGTTGCGGTTCTTCAGCGAGTTCACCAGCGTCAGGAAGACCGGGAAGAGCGCCACCAGCGTGTAGGCGATCAACGCCAGATGGATGAGCGCGGCACGCAAGGGTGCGGAGCGGGCTTTCGACATGATTCGCTCCTTCAGAACTGGTATCGACGCATGCGCCGCTGGATGACGAAGAGATACAGCGAGACGCCGGCGAGGATGATCAGGAACATCACGGCAGCGATCGTGGCGCCCATGGAGCGGTCGCCCATCTGGTTCTGGAAACCGAAGAAGGTGCGGTATAGCAACGTGCCGAGGATATCCGTTGCGCCGTTCGGGCCGGCAAGCGCCCCCTGCACCGTATAGATCAGGTCGAAGGCGTTGAAATTGCCGACGAAGGTCAGCACCGAAACGATGCCGATCGAAGGCAGGATGAGCGGCAGCTTGATCTTCCAGAACTGGCTCCAGCCGGTGATACCGTCGCATTCGGCCGCTTCCAGCACCTCTTCGGGAATGTTGAGCAACGCCGCATAGATCAGCATCATCGGGATGCCGACATATTGCCAGACGGAGATCAGCGAGACGGTGACGAGCGCCGTTTCCGGCTTGCCGAGCCAGGGGGCGAAGGCCCATTTCAGCCCGACCCAATCCATCATGTTGGGCGCGATGCCCCAGATCGGCGACAGGATAAGCTTCCAGATGAAACCGACGATGACGAAGGACAGAAGCGTCGGCACGAAGATTGCCGAGCGATAGAAGGCGGCAAAACGCAGGTTCGGCACCGAGAGCATGGCGGCGATGGCAATGCCGACCGGGTTCTGCACCAGCATGTGGATGATGAAGAAGATGACGTTGTTCTTCAATGCATTCCAGAAGTCGGTGGAGAGTCGTGGATCGGAAAACAGCCTGGCGAAATTGTCGAAGCCGACAAAGGCAAGCCGGCCCTCGATCATATTGAAGAGCGAGAGGCGGAGCGTCTCGATCAGGGGCAGGATCATCACCGCCGTATAGACCAGGAAGGCCGGTGCCAGGAAAACGGCGATATGCCAGCGGGTCGGACGTTTCACCGGAACCGGTTCGATATCGGCAATTTCGGTATCGCTCATAGGTTTGGGTTCCGGTTGTTTGCTCTTCAAATGACTCTGCGGCAATTGCCCCTCATCCGGCTGCCGCCACCTTCTCCCCGCGCGCGGGGAGAAGGGATATGCCGCGCCGTCTCCGTCCCTCTCCAGGGCTGCGTGGCCCACGTCCCCTCGCCCGTTTACGGGGAGAGGGTTAGGGTGAGGGGCAGTCCTGGACGACGGACGCTTACTTCGCGGGCTTGTACCAGCTGTCGAGACCCTTCTGGGTCTCGGCAGCGGCCTGTTCCGGGGTTTGCGTGCCGTTGATGACATTGGCCGAGACGCGCCACATTTCGAGGTCGAGGTTCGGCTTGCCACGGCCGACGATCGCAGCACTCGGGCGGATGGTCGGTTTGCAGTTCTGGCGCCAGGAGACGAATTCCTGGGCAAGCGCATCATTCATCTTCACGGCCGTCGAGTTGAGGCTGAAGAAGCCCGGCAGGGCATTGGCATAAAGCTCTGCGAATTCCGGCGAAGCGACCCAGGCGAGAAATTTCTTGGCGGCTTCCGGATTCTTGCCCTTGGCGTTCATGCCGAGGCCGATGTCGTTATGGTCGGAAATATAGCACGTGTCGCCTGCCTTCTTCACCGGCGGCGGGAAGGCGCCCATTTCGAAATCCGCCTGCGCCTTGAACGGTGCGATTTCCCACGAACCGGCCGGATAGATCGCCGCACGGCCGAGCGTGAACAGGTTCTGGCTGTCCGGATAGGTCTGGGCTTCGAAGCCGTCGCCGAGATAGGGCTTCCACTTGGCGAGCGTCTTGTAGGGCTCGACCCAGGCAGCATCGGTCAACTTCTGGGAGCCGGCGATCAGCGCCTTGCGGCCTTCCTCGCCCTTCCAGTAGTTCGGGCCGATATTGTAATAGCCCATGGTCGCGGCTTCCCACTGGTCTTTGGTGCCCATGGCCATCGGGATATAGGTGCCGCCCTTCTTGAACTTTTCCAGCACCGCGAAGAACTCGTCCTCGGTCTTCGGCACCTGCACGCCGGCTTCCTGGAAAGCCTTCTTGTTGTAGATGAAGCCATGGATGACCGACGCCATCGGCACGCAGAACGTCGTCTTGCCGTCGTCGGTGGTCCAGGCGGACTTCGCCGTGTCGGAGAAGTTCGACATGCCGGAGAGGTCGGTCAGCGCGGCAAGCTGGCCTTTCTGGAACATGGCGAGCGACAGGTCGAACGGACGGCAGGTGATGAGATCGCCCGCGGTGCCAGCTTCGAGCTTGGCGTTGACGGCCGAGTTGTATTCGGTCGGGGCCATCGGCGCGAAGGTCACCTTGATGCCGGGGTTCTTGGCTTCGAAGGCCGGAATGATCTTCTGCTGCCAGATCGGCAGGTCGTCGTTGCGCCAGCTCTCGATCGTCAGATTGGCGGTCTGCGCGGCCGCTTCCGTGGCGACAAGGCCCGCCGGCGCAAGCACCGTCGTGGCGAAAAGCATGCCTTTCAATATGCGGGTCATGACGTTCTCCCTCTTCTTCTGCGCCTTCAGGCGCGCTTCATGGAACTCTTGGCTGCCTGCAGCTCGCCGATTGCGCCGCGCAGGACATCGCCGGAGCGCGCCAGCAGGGCGCGCGCCGCATCCGCGTCGGCCGCACCCGCCGCAAGCAGGACGGCGACCTTTACCGAACCGTCCGCGGTGCCGAACCAGGCGCGCGCCTCGTCGAAACCGATGCCGGCGATCTCGGCCACCATGCGGGCGGCGCGGGCGCGCAGCTTTTCGTTGTCGGCGCGCAGGTCGACCATATGGCCGTCATGGACATGGCCGAGTTTGATCGCCGCGAGCGTCGAAAGCATGTTGAAGGCAATCTTCTGGGCCGTCGCGGCACCCATGCGGGTGGAACCGGCAACGACTTCCGGCGGGGTTTCGAGGAGGATCGCCGCATCGGCGCCCTCGAACAATTTCGCGCCGGCATTGTTGGCGATCGCCACGAGCCTTGCACCGCGCCGTTTCGCCACCTCCGCGATCGCCACGGTATAAGGCGTCGAGCCGCTGGCGGAGACACAGATGACGCAATCGGCCGCATCGACGATGCCGGCGTCCCGTTTGCCGAGCGACGCATCGTCTTCCGGGCCGCCGGGCAGATCGGCAACCTTCGAAAGGGAACCCGCGAACAGAATGGCTATCCGTTCGGGCGCGATGCCGTAGGTGCCCGGCAATTCCATCGCATCGGCTGCGGCGACGAGACCCGCGCTGCCAGCGCCGGCATAGACCAGCCGGCCGCCGGACCTGAGCGTCGCCGCGACGAGATCGGCGGCCCTGGCAATGGCCGGCACGGCGTGGTCGACAGCCTTTGCCGCATCCTGCTGCCCTGACGCGAGAAGAGCAAGGATCTCCACGGGCGCGAGCCGATCCAGCCCTTTCGCCTTCCCATGTCGCGCTTCGGTGGCACTGCTGCTCATCCGCTGTTCTCCCTTATCCAAAAATGATGCCAAAAAAATACCAATTGTCCAGAAGGAAAATTAACTTTTATGAACGGATCGATAATTTTCGCAAATTTAACGGAAATAAATCTATATTATTCAATGATATAAAGTCCACCGTCTTAAATTTTCGAAATCCAGCTTGGTTATTGGTACCTTTTTGGTATTATCGGTTCTGGAGGTCTCGATGACGGGTTATTTTATTGGAATAGACGGCGGCGGAACGAGCTGCCGGGCGGCATTGGCTGACGGAAACGGCACCATACTCGGCCGCGGCAGGAGCGGCGCCTCGAATATCCTCACCGATCCCGACAACGCGCTGAGACATATTGCGGAGGCTGCCCGCCTCGCCTTCGAGGAAGCGGGAATCGAGCCCGACCTTACCGCCGCCGCCGCCGTCCTGGGGCTTGCCGGAAACAATGTCGGCGACGCGGTGAGCTACGTGAAGGCGCGGCTGCCGTTCAGGCAGTCGGACATCGTCTCCGACGGCGTGATCGCGCTGCAGGGCGCGATCGGCGACGAGGACGGCGCGATCGGCATCGTCGGCACCGGCACGGTCTATATCGCCCGGCACGAAGGCGAGCTTCATTCGGTCGCCGGCTGGGGTTTCCAGGTCAGCGATCTGGGCTCGGGCGCGCGGCTCGGACATCTGGCGCTGCAGGAAAGCCTGCTCGCCTACGACAACATCCATCCGATGACCGGGCTTTCAAGGGCGATCCTCGCTGAATTCGGCGGCAATCCGGAGGCGATCGTCGATTTCGCGCGGCTTGCCAAACCCGGGGATTTCGGGCGGCATACTCCAAAAGTGTTCGAGTTCGCACAACAGGGCGACGAAGCGGCGATCCGCATCCTCAGGATCGGAGCGGCCGGGATCGACGAGGCGCTCGACGCGGTCAACGGCATCACCAAGGGCAAAGGCAGGCTCTGTCTGCTCGGGGGACTGGCGCCGCTTTACCCGGGTTATCTCGCCGAGCGGCATCGCGCACGACTTTCCGAGCCGCTGGCGGATGCACTGACCGGCGCCGTCGCGCTGGCCGTCAAAGCCCATGGCGGAGAGGTGAAAATCGGCGCATGAACCAGACGCTTGCCGCCATCCTGCCGCTCGAGGGCCTGCAATCCGCCGGCAGCGGACCGCTTTATGTCAAGTTGCGCCAGAGCCTCGAAGACGCGATCCGGTCCGGCAAGCTGGAGCATGGCGATGCCCTGCCGGCCGAACGCGATCTCGCCGACTATGCCAATGTCAGTCGCGTGACCGTCCGCAAGGCGGTGGACGACCTCGTCCGGGACGGGCTGCTGACCCGCAAGCACGGCTCCGGCACATTCGTCGTGAAACCGATGTCGCGGGTCGAGCAGCCGCTGACGAAGCTTACCTCGTTTACCGAGGACATGGCCCGACGCGGGCTGGTGACGCGATCGGAATGGCTGGAGCGCGGGCTGTTCCATCCCTCGCCGGAGGAGATGATGATGCTGGGACTTGCGCCCGGCGCGCGCGTGGCGCGGCTCGGGCGCCTGCGTCTCGGCAACGATCTGCCGCTGGCGATCGAGCATGCCAGCATTTCGGCCGAATTCCTGCCCGATCCGGCAGCCGTCACCGGCTCCCTTTATGCGGAACTCGAAAAAAAGAATGCCCGGCCGGTGCGCGCCATACAGCGGATATCCGCCTGCAATATGAAGAGCCCGGATGCCGGCCTCTTGGCCGTGCCGGTCGGTTCTGCCGGGCTTTCGATCGAGCGCGTCTCCTACCTGGCATCCGGCCGCGTGGTGGAAGTGACCCGCTCGCTCTATCGCGGCGACGCCTATGATTTCGTGGCCGAGCTCTCGCTCGGCGAAAACTGACCTTCGAGGATGAAGAAATGCTGACCAACATGACGAACATGCGCAAGGAGATCGACGAGATACCGGAAGCGGCGGCACGGCTGCTCGACGGTTCCGCCGCGCAGCTCGCCGCCGCCGGCCGCGCCCTGCGCGAGAAGGACCCGGCGTTCCTGATCACCATTGCACGCGGCTCCTCCGATCATGCGGCGACCTTCATCAAATATGCTGTGGAACTGACGGCCGGCCGGCCGGTCGCGTCGCTCGGTCCGTCGCTCGCCTCGATCTATGGTGCGACGCTGAAGCTCGACGGCGGTGCCGCAATCGCGATTTCCCAATCCGGCAAGAGCCCCGATATCGTCGCCATGGCGGATGCCGCGACCAAATCCGGCGCGCTGACGATCGCGCTCACCAATACGCTGCCTTCACCGATCGCCTCGGCCTCCGCATATGCGATCGATATCAACGCAGGTCCGGAACTCGCCGTCGCGGCCACGAAATCCTTCGTCAACTCGATCGTCGCCGGCCTTGCCCTGCTTTCCGAATGGGTCGATGACGACGGCCTGAAGGCGGCCGTGCGCGGCCTGCCGGAGCATTTCGAAAAGGCGGTCAAGCTCGACTGGAGCGAGCTTGCCAACGAACTGGGCGATGCGGAATCGCTCTACATGCTCGGCCGCGGGCCGGCTCTTTCGATCGCCAGCGAAGCGGCGCTGAAATTCAAGGAAACCTCCAACATGCATGCCGAGGCTTACTCCGCCGCGGAAGTCTTGCACGGCCCGGTCGCGCTGGTCGAAAAGCGGTTTCCGGTGGTGACCTTCGCGGCGCGCGACGCCGGCGAGGCCTCGGCCGTGGAGATCGCCGACGATCTTGCGGCCAAGGGCGCACTCGCCTTTGCCACGTCCGACAACGTCAAGGAGGCCCGCAGGCTTCCCTTCGTGGCGACCGGCCATCCGATCACCGATGCGCTGACGCTGATCCTGCCCTTCTATGGTTTCGTCGAAGCCTGGTCGCGCTCCAAGGGTTTCAATCCCGACGCGCCCGTCGCACTCAAGAAGGTGACCGAAACGCTATGAGCAGGAAGGCTATCACCGGCGCCCGGATCTTCGACGGCACCTTTTGGCACCAGGAATCGGCGCTGATCCTCGCCGACGGCAGGATCGAAGCCCTGCGGCCCGCGGCCAGCCTACCCTCCGGCATCGAAACCATCGATGCCGGCGGCGGCATGATCGTACCCGGTTTCATCGACCTGCAGGTGAATGGCGGCGGCGGCGTGCTGCTCAACGAGGAGCCGACCGTCGAGGGATTGAGGCAGATCTGCGCCGCCCATGCCAAGTTCGGTACGACGGCGCTGCTGCCGACGCTGATCACCGATACCTATGAGATCACCTCGAAGACCGTCGAGACCGGCAAACGGGCGAAGGCCGAAGGCGTTCCCGGTTTTCTGGGGCTGCATCTCGAAGGCCCGCATCTCTCGATCGCCCGCAAGGGCGCGCACGACCCGCAGCTGATCCGGCCGATGCAGGAGAAGGACATCGAGCTGATGCTCTCCTGCAAGGGCGTCTTCGGCGCGATGATGATCACGATCGCACCCGAAAACGTGACGGCGGACCAGGTGACGCGCCTTTCGCAAGCGGGCTTCATGGTCAGCCTCGGCCATACCGACACGGCTTACGAAACCGCGAAGGATTATGCCGAAGCGGGCACCCGCACCGTGACGCATCTCTTCAACGCCATGAGCCCGCTTGGCCACCGCCAGCCGGGCGTCGTCGGAGCCGCACTCGACATCGGCTCGCTTTACGTGGGGATCATTTCCGACGGCATCCATGTACATCCGGCGGCGATGGGCGTGGCTCTGCGCGCCAAGAAGGGTCCGGGAAAGATCTTCATCGTCACCGACGCCATGTCGACCATCGGCACGGACATGAAGAGCTTTACGCTGAATGGCCGCGAGATCCTGCGTCAGGACGGGCGCCTGACGCTCGCCGACGGCACGCTTGCAGGCGCCGACATCGACATGATCTCGTCTGTGCGGTTCGCACATCGGGCACTCGGCCTGCCCGTCGAGGAATCGTTGCGGATGGCATCCACCTATCCGGCCGAAGCGGCCTGGCTCGACGGGCGGAAGGGTGCGTTGAAGGCGGGGTTCGATGCGGATTTCGTGCTGCTGAGCGATGATCTCGGCATGAAGAGCACCTGGATCGGCGGCATGAAGGTGCATCAGGAATAGGGGCATCGCGGCGGCCGTTCTCCCCTCTTGCGGGCGAGATGTCATCGGAGATGACAGAGGGCAGTGGTGCAGGGAATTCGACGGGCTATGGAATATGGGGACCACCTCCCTCTGCCTGCCGGCATCTCCCCCGCAAGGGAAGAACGACTGCGACACCCTCGTGTTTAGCCAGCTACCGGAAATCTGATCTCGACCTTCAAACCGCGGCCCCCGCGACCATCCCCGAGCGTCATCTCCGCTCCATGCAGACGGGCGATCTCCTCGACGATCGGCAGGCCCAGGCCAGTGCCGGATTTGTCGGTCCGGTCGCCGCGCTCGAAGCGTTTCAGCACCGATGCGCGTTTTTCCAGCGGGATGCCCGGCCCGTCGTCCTCGACCTCCAGAACCGCACGCGCGCCCTCCTGTCCGACACGAACGGTGACCTCCGCGCCGCTGCCGGCATAAAGCAGGGCGTTGCCGATCAGGTTCTTCAGGAGTTCGCCGACCAGCAAGGGCTCGACCTCCACGAAGACCTCGTTCTCCCCCTCGAAACCGAGGTCGATGCCGGCATCGGCAGCCAGCGGTATGTGGTCGGCAGTCGCCTGCTGGGCCAGCGCCGTCAGGTCGATCCGCCGCATCGAGGCGGAGCGCGCGGCTGCGTCGATCTTCGCCATCAGCAGGAGCTGGGCGAGGATTCGTTCGGCATCCGCGACCGCCTCGTCCGCCTTGCGGGCCGCATCCTTCACCTCATCCAGCCCGGTCGCGCGGTCGGCAAGCGTCAGCTGCGTCCGGATGATGGCAAGCGGCGTGCGGAGCTGATGGCTGGCATTGCCGGTGAAATGCCTTAGCGCCTCCAGGGCGTTTTCAAGCCGCACCATGAAGGAATTCACCGTGTCGACAAGGCCCTGGACCTCGTTCGGCACGCGCTCGCTGATCGGGTGGAGGTCGTCCGGGCTGCGTTCGGCGATCGCTTCGCTGAAGCGATAGAGCGGCCGGAGCGACAAGGTGACGGCGACCCAGACGATGACGGCGGCGCCGACGATCATGAACAGCAGGCGCAACGCCGAACGGATCAGGATGGTTCGCGTCAGCTGCTGGCGGGCGATCGTGGTTTCCGCCACCGTGACCGTGAACGGCACCGAATTGATGCCTGTCGAAGCGGACCGGGCGAGCGCCGCAACGCGGATCGGCTCACCCCGGAAGGTGGAATTCTCGAAGGCGGCGGCCTGGCCTTCCCGGCGCGGAATGGAGGGGAGGTTCTGATAGCCGGTAATGAATTTTCCCGGCGGCCCGTCGACGCGGTAGAAGACGCGATCCTGCGCGGCGGACGTCAGCATTTCCAGCGCCACATACGGGATATCGACTTCGAGCGAGCCGTCTTCGGCGACGATCACCCGTTCGGCGATCGCAAGAGCCGAACCGGCAAGCACCCGGTCCGAAACCTCGTTTGCGGTATCCACCGCCTCGCCCCAGGTATCGATCATGGCAACGGTGCCGATGACGGCCGTCGAGGCGAGCAGCCATGCGAGCAGCCGGCGGCGCAGCGAATAGGAGACGGACGGCGTCACGACCGGTACCAGGGACGAGGTCATGGCGCGGGCGCGACGGTTTCGAGATAATAACCGATGCCGCGCGCGGTCCTGACCGTCAGTCCATGCGCGCCGAGGCGGCGGCGAAGCCGGCTCACATATTGCTCGATGGCGTTGGCGGAGAGATCGTCATCGAAGCCGGTCAGAGAACCGACGATCGCCTCTTTCGAAACCACCTTGCCGGCGCGCAGGAAGAGCAGTTCGAGGAGCGCCACCTCGCGGGCCGGGATATCGAGCGGCACGCCCTGACTGGAAAAGGTCCGCGAGGTCAGGTCGAAGGTGACGCCGCCGTAATTGACGATCGAGCTTCTGAGGCCCGCCTGACGGCGCAGCAGCACGCGGATACGGGCCTCGAATTCGGAAATGTCGAAGGGCTTGATCATGTAGTCGTCGGCGCCGAGATCGAGCCCCTTCACCCGTTCCTCGGGCGTACCGCGGGCCGTCAGGATCATCACCGCCGCCTTGTTGGCCCGCGCCCGCATGGCGCGCAGCACGTCGAGCCCGTCCATTTCCGGCAGGTTCAGGTCGAGGATGACGAGGTCGTAGGTCTCGGCCGCGACGACCGCCTCGGCGGAGGCGCCGTCCATGACAGCATCGACGGCGTAGCCGCTACCGCGCAGGATGGTCGTCAGCCCCTCGGCCAGCGCCTGATTGTCCTCGACCAGAAGAATACGCACGAAATCTCCCCGCTTCCGCAGATGATTATAAACGCGGGAGCGGGGATGTCACGGATGTGGTGATGTCGTGGTTACTTCGACGGTTATTGCGAACGGCCAATGTAATCCATCTTGCCGATCGGAACGCCCTTGTGACGCAGGATCGCGTAGGCCGTGGTGACGTGGAAATAGAAGTTCGGCAGCGCGAAACCGAGGACGTAGTTGCGGCCGGTGAACTTCGTCTCGCCGCTGCGGGTCTTGATGATCACTTCGGCCTCTTCGCGGTCGGCCATGCTGGCCGGATCGACGCCCTGCAGGAAGGCCACGGTCTTTTCGATGCGGGCATGCAGGTCGGCGAAGGTGACCTCCTCGTCGGCCATCGGGATGTTTTCGATCTGGCCGACGCGAACCGGCACGAATTTCGCCGTGTCGCTGGCACGCTGGACCTGGGAAGTCAGCGGATACATGTCGTGGACCAGCCGGGTTTCCAGCAGTTCCTTGTGGGCGATGCCCTTCTCGTCGGCGAAAGCTTCGCCCTTCTTCAGGATTTCCGTGAGGTTGCCGAAAGCGCGGATGAAGACCGGCACCGTGATATCGTAAAGGGTGAGCGACATGGGCGAGACCTTTGTTGACGGACGGGAACGCCGGACTTCCGGCGCGGAAAGACCGCCCACAGGTAGTGAACCGATATCGGAAAGCAAGCCTCTAAAATCGGCATTTCGAACCCTGTGGCGGCAAGGTGACGCCCTTGCCTCCCGACTTGTCGCGACTGCCGCTCTGGGGCATGGTGGAACCATGAAAAGGCTGCTTTTCTCATTCCTCTGTTTTGCCCTTCCGCCTAGCCTCGCCACAGCGGATACGACGCTGTTTCGGGCGCTTTCCGGGCGCGACGACGCCCCGATGCTGACCGTCTATTCCTCACTCGACGAACCGCTCGCCAAGCCGATGATCGCCGGCTTCCAGACCGCCAACCCGGACGTGGCGGTACGTTACGAAGATATGCTCACAGGGGAGATTTACGACCGGATCGTCAGGGAAACCGATGCCGGCAACAAGACGGCAGACTTCGCCTTTTCCTCGGCCATGGACCTGCAGGTGAAACTTGCCAACGACGGTTACGCCCAGCGCAGCGACCTGTCGATGAGCGGACAATGGCCAGGCTGGGCAAACTGGCGCAATACCGCCTATGCGCTGACCTTCGAGCCGGCGGTGTTCGTCTATCACAAGCCGAGCTTCAAGGATTCCCCGCCGCCTTCGACCCGGGCAGAACTGGTCGAATTCCTGCAGAAGCGGGGCGATGCGGTCTACGGTCGGATCGGCACCTACGACATCGAACGCTCGGGCGTCGGCTTCCTGTTCATGGCGCGCGACCAGGAGCAGTTCGGCGATATCTGGTCGGTGATCCGGGCGATGGGTGCCGCGGGCGTGAAGCTCTACTCGACCAGCCAGGGCATCCTGGAACGCGTGGCAGACGGACGATTCCTGCTCGGCTACAATATTCTCGGTTCCTACGCCGCCGACTGGGCTTCGCGTCATCCGGATGTGGGCATCGTGCTGCCGAAGGACTATACGGTTGTCATGTCGCGCATCGGCCTGGTGCCGCAGGCCGCAGCCGCGCCGGATCTCGGCAAGCGCTACCTCGAATTCTTCATGTCGAAGGAAGGCCAGACCATCATGGCCCGCGAGCTGCAGATCCCGGCGGTCAGCCCGGAAGTCGCCGGCAGCAACACCGCGACGACGCTGCGCGAGATGCTTGGCGGGCAGCTGAAGCCGGTTCCCGTCAGCCTCGGCCTGATGGTCTATCTCGACCAGGTGAAGCGGGCGAGGCTGATTTCCCGCTGGAACGAAGTGCTGCGGCTTCAATAGGGGCGCGAGCGTTGCGCAATTCAGGCATTTTCATGGCATCCGACCCTTGCCAAATCCATTGAGCGCGAGAGATGTCAGGTAAATGTCAGCTTCTTATGCTGGCTTAGGCGCATTCGGCCCCCGTTTGGAGGCGGGGACCCGAGAGGATGGGAGGGTTCGGAGCAGGCGGTTCTCGCCGGGCTCGTCTTTCCTGTCGCACAGCCAAAGAAACTTTCGCGTCGGATCCAGACGCCAACGGAGGACATACCCTTGAAACACTTCTTCCTCGCTTCCATTCTTGCGGGTGCAATCGCTCTTCCGGCCGCTGCGGCCGACTATTCCATCATGGCGCCCGCTGCGCCCGGCGGCGGCTGGGACCAGACCGCCCGCACGATGCAGACCGCCCTGCAGACGGAGAAGATCTCCAACAAGGTGCAGGTGATGAACGTTCCCGGCGCCGGCGGCACGATCGGCATCGCCCAGTTCGCCAGCCAGCAGAAGGGCAATCCGAACCAGCTGCTGGTCGGCGGTTACGTCATGGTCGGCGCGATCCTGACGAACAAGTCCCCGGTGACCCTCAAGGACGTCACCCCGATCGCCCGCCTCACCGGCGAATACGAAGTCATCGTCGTTCCTGCGTCTTCCGACATCAAGTCGGTAGCCGACCTGACCGCCAAGCTGAAGGCAAATCCGGGTTCGGTCTCCTGGGGCGGCGGCTCGGCCGGCGGTACGGACCATATCACGGCCGGCCTGATCGCCAAGGCTGCCGGCGTCGATCCGACCAAGGTCAACTACATCGCATTCTCCGGCGGCGGTGAAGCGCTCGCCGCCATCCTCGGCGGCCAGGTCACAGCCGGCATCTCGTCCTACGGCGAATTCGAAGGCCAGATCAAGGCCGGCGCGCTGCGCCTGCTCGCCATCTCGTCCGACAAGAAGATCGAAGGCATCAACGCTCCGACGCTGAAGGAATCCGGCCTCGATGTCGTGATCCAGAACTGGCGTATGGTCGCCGCAGCGCCGGGCCTCTCCGACGATCAGAAGAAGGCGATCGCCGCGGACATCGAGAAGCTTGCCAAGTCCAAGACCTGGCAGGACAGCCTGAAGACCAAGGGCTGGATCGACACCTATCTCTCCGGTCCGGCATTCGAAGCGCAGCTCGCCAAGGACATAGCCGCGACCGAAAGCATCCTGAAGGACATCGGTCTGGTCAAATGAGCCTCGACAACAACAAAACGACCGCCGAACAGCGCCGCCCGGATTGGGCGGCGCTTGTTATTGCCGCCGTGCTCGTCGTCATGGCGGGCGTCATCTTCTTCGACGTCTCGCGGCTGCGCGACATGGGCGGCTACAGCCAGGTCGGTCCGGCCACGGTTCCGGACTGGATCGCCTTCTGTCTCGTCGGCCTTGCCATCTGGACCGTGTTCGCCGCCTTCCGCCGCGATTTTCCGAAGCGGGAGAAGCAGGAAATCGGCCCGGTCGCCTGGGTGGTCGCGGGCCTGATCGCGCAGATGGTCCTCATCCGCCTGCTCGGCTTCTCGATCGCCACCGGCGTGCTTTTCGGCCTCGCGGCAGCCGGTTTCGGCGCCCGCAGGATCTGGATCAGCATCCCGGCCGGCATCGTCATCTGTCTTGCCATCTACTGGTTGTTCGCCGTCGTGCTGCAGCTTTCGCTGCCCGCAGGCCCGCTCGAGCACCTGATCCAGTGACCGGACCTTTCGAAGAGTAAGATCATGAGCACATTCGAATTCCTTCTTCAGGGTCTGGCGTCGGCGATGTTGCCGATGAACCTCATCTATGCGCTGATCGGCGTGACGCTCGGCACCATGGTCGGCGTGCTGCCCGGCATCGGTCCAGCCACGACGGTGGCGCTGCTTCTGCCCGTCACCTACCAACTCGACGCGACCGGCTCACTGATCATGTTCGCCGGCATCTACTACGGCGGCATGTATGGCGGTTCGACGACCTCGATTCTCCTCAACACGCCGGGCGAAAGCTCGTCGATCGTGACCGCGCTCGAGGGCAACAAGATGGCCCGCGCCGGCCGCGGCGGCCCGGCGCTCGCGACGGCGGCGATCGGTTCGTTCGTCGCCGGCCTGATCGCGACGCTGGCGCTTGCCTTCGTCGCTCCCTACATCGTCAAGCTGGCGCTGGTCTTCGGGCCGCGCGAATATTTCGCGCTGATGGTGCTCGCCTTCATCACCGTCTCGTCCGCCTTCGGCAACTCGGCGCTGCGCGGCCTCACCTCTCTCTTCATCGGCCTGTCGCTATCGCTCGTCGGCATCGACCAGCTGACCGGCCAGAACCGGCTTTCCTTCGGCGTTCCGGACCTGCTCGACGGCATCGAGGTGACGACCATGGCGGTCGCCATGTTTGCGATCGGCGAAACGCTGTTCATCGCCGCGCAGGGCGAACAGGCGCCGGACAAGGTCGAGGCGATCCGCGGTTCCGTCTGGATGACGGCCAGCGACTGGGCGCGCTCCTGGAAGGCCTGGCTGCGCGGCACGGTGATCGGTTTCCCGATCGGCGCTATGCCCGCCGGCGGAGCGGAAATCGGCACCTTCCTGTCCTACGCGACGGAAAAGCGGCTCACCAAGCATCCGGAAGAGTTCGGCAACGGCGCGATCGAAGGCGTGGCCGGACCGGAAGCGGCGAACAACGCATCGGCCGCCGGCACGCTGGTACCGCTGCTGACCCTCGGCCTGCCGACGTCGGCGACCGCGGCGATCATGCTCGCCGGCTTCCAGCAATACGGCCTGCAGCCCGGGCCGTTGCTGTTTGCGACCAATCCACAGCTCGTCTGGGGCCTGATCGCCTCGCTTTTGATCGCCAACCTGATGCTGCTGGTGCTCAACCTGCCACTCGTCGGCCTCTGGGTGAAGCTGCTCACCATTCCGAAGCCGTGGCTCTATGCGGGCATCCTGGTGTTTGCCACCCTCGGCACGATCGGCGCCAACCCGTCGGTCTTCGAACTCGGCATGCTGCTGGTCTTCGGCCTCGTCGCCTATGTCATGCGCGTCTTCGACTACCCGATCGCGCCGGTCATCGTCGGCCTGATCCTCGGGCCGTTGGCGGAACAGCAGCTTCGCCGCGCGCTCGCCATCAGCCAGGGCGACGTCACGACGCTCGTCCAGTCGCCGATCGCTGCCGTGCTTCTGGCGCTCGCCGCAATCGCCCTCATCCTGCCGCTCATCCTGCGCTTCCGCGGACGCGGCAACGTGCTCTCGCAAATGGCAGCCAGCGAGGATTGATCAGAACGCTGCCGTCAAACTCAGAGGCCCGGCTCCCCGTCGGGCTTTTTTATTGCCCGAACACCGACCAGCCGGTTCTGGTGGCCAGCATCTCAAGTGCCAACGACCCCAGCAGCGAATTGCCGTTATGGTTGAGCCCCGGCGACCACACGGCAACTGAAGCCTTGCCCGGCGCCACCGCCATGATCCCGCCGCCAACGCCGCTCTTGCCGGGCAGGCCGACACGGTAGGCGAAATCGCCCGATCCATCGTAATGGCCACAGGTGAGCATCAGCGCATTGATGCGCCGCGCCCGCTGTTTCGAAACGACCGTGTGACCGGTTAGCGGATTGCGTCCGGATGCGGCGAGAAAAAGTCCGGACTTGGCGAGCTGGGTGCAGGTCATCGCCAGCGCGCAGTGATGGAAATAGACCCCAAGCACATGCTCGACCGGATGAGTGAGCTTGTTGAAAGACCGCATGAAATTGGCGAGCGCGAAATTGCGGAAACCCGTCGCCTGTTCCGATTTCGCCACGTCCGGATCGATCGCGATGGTTTCGTCATCGGCCAGATAACGCACGAAGCGGACGATCTCGCCGATCGCCTCGCGCGGCGTATGGCCGGCCAGGACCAGATCGCTGATGGCAATCGCCCCGGCGTTGATGAAAGGATTGCGCGGCTTGCCTTCCTCGTGCTCCAGCTGGACGATCGAGTTGAAGGCCGAGCCCGACGGCTCGCGGCCGACCCGGTTCCAGGTGGTTTCGCCGTGTTTGCCGAGCGCCAGCGTCAGGGTGAAGACTTTCGAGACGCTCTGGATGGAAAAGGGCACGTCCGCGTCGCCGGCCTTGCAGACCTGGCCGTCGACGCCGATCACGGCGATGCCGAATTTCTTCGGGTCCACATGGGCGAGCTGCGGGATATAGTCGGCGACCTTGCCCTCGCCGAGCCGCGGCGTCAGCTTTTCGTAGATCTCGTCGACGATCGCCTGCAGGTCTGCCATCTTTCAACCTCGAACCTTTGCCCTGACCGGGTCTTACTATTCGAAGGCGCTGCCGGAAAGATGGTTGCTGGCGGAAGCCTTCACCGCGCCGATCTCAGACCACAGGGACGCGATCATCGCCGGATCGACATCCGCCATGATATCGCGCAGCCAGCCTTCATGGGCCGCCGCCATGCGTTCGAAGAGCGCGATGCCCTCCGGCGTCAGGACCGCGACGGTGACGCGGCGATCGCCTTCCGGTGTGATGCGCTGCACATGGCCGTCCGCCTCCAGCCGTTCGACGAGGCCGGTGACATTGCCATTGGTGACCATGGTGCGCTTGGAAAGCTCGCCGAGCCGCAGGCCTTCCTTCTCGCGATAGAGCTGCGCCATAAGGTCGAATTGTGGCAGCGTCGCACGGAACTCGTTGCGCAGGCGCCGGCGGATTTCCGTGGTGATGAGTTTGGTGGTGGACAACATGCGCAGCCAAAGCCGCGTCTCCGGCTTGTTCTTGCCGTGCGGGCCATGAACGATCAGTTCCAGATCAGCGCTCGCCGCTTCCATACCTTACACCCCGAGATATCGATCCTGCAGTTCGGTCGTCAGATCGGCAGGTTTGCCGCTCCAGGCGCTTTTTCCGTTTTCCAGAATGACACAGCGGTCCGCAACCGGCAAAAGCTCCGAAAGCGTCTTGTCCACCACTAGAATCGAAAGTCCTTCGGCCTTCAACTGCCGGATCGCCTTCCAGATGTCCTGGCGGATGACAGGGGCTAGGCCTTCTGTCGCCTCGTCGAGGATGAGAAGACGTGGATTGGTCATCAGCGCCCGGCCGATCGCCAGCATCTGCTGTTCGCCGCCCGAGAGCGAGCGCGCCATCTGGGCGTGCCGTTCCTGGAGGCGCGGGAAAAGAGCGTTGACGCGCTCCAATGTCCACTGACCGGGCCGGGCGGCGGCTACGAGATTTTCTTGCACCGTGAGGTTCGGGAAGCAGCGGCGGCCCTCCGGCACGAGGCCGATGCCGAGTTTTGCGACGTGATGCGGCCGTTTGCCTCTGGTATCGACGCCGCCGATCCTGACCGCGCCGGCGCGCGGCGGGTTCAAGTTGCAGATGGCGCGGATGGTCGTGGTCTTGCCCATGCCGTTGCGGCCCATGAGCGCCACGGCCTCGCCTTCGGCGACTTCGAGATCGACGCCGAAGAGGGCCTGGCTTGCGCCGTAAAATGCCAGAATTCCGGAGACGTCGAGCAGCATCAGGCATGGTCTCCGAGATAGGCGGTGCGCACAGCCGGATCGCGACGGATTTCCTCCACCGGTCCCGTCGCAATGATACGGCCGTAGACGAGCACGGAAATGCGATCGGCGAGCGCGAAGACGGCATCCATATCGTGTTCGACCAACAAGATCGGAGCCTCCCTGCGGAGCCCGTCAAGGAAGCGGGTGAGCGACTTCGAACCCTCCGGCCCCATGCCGGCCATCGGCTCATCGAGCAGGAATGTCCTGGATCGCAGGGCGAGCGCCATGGCGATTTCCAGCTGGCGGCGTTCGCCGTGGGAGAGTTCGGCGGCGGGGACGCGGGCGCGAGCGGTCAGGCCGACGCGCTCCAGCATGGCCATGGCCGTATCGATCAGGCTCTTGTCGCGCATGACCGGCTTGAAGAACCGGAAGCTCGACCCTTCCTTCGCCTGCACGGCCAGCATGACGTTGCGGAGCGCGGAAAATTCCGGCGCGATCGAAGAGACCTGGAAGGTGCGGCCGAGGCCGAGCCTTGCGCGCTCTGCCACCGTCAGGGCGCCGACATCCTGGCCGGCGAACCGTATCGAACCGGAATCCTGTCTGAGCGTGCCGCAGATCTGGTGGATGAGCGTCGACTTGCCGGCGCCGTTCGGGCCGATCAGCGCGTGGATTTCGCCGGGGCGGAGATCGAGCGTAACGCCGTCGGTTGCCCGCAGAGCGCCGAAATTCTTGACGAGATTGGAGATCTGGAGAACCGGCTCAACCATGACTTTATCCATGTCGCGCCTTTCCGGCGAGAACACCCAGCAGGCCGCCGCGGGCAAAAAGAACAACCAGCAACAGGATGAGACCGAGGAAGAACTGCCAGCGTTCTGTCACTCCGCCCAGCGCATATTCGAAGGCGACGTAAAGCGCTGCGCCCGCCAGCGGGCCGAACAGCCGGCCGGTGCCGCCGAGGATGATCAGCACGATCAGTTCGCCGGACATGTGCCAGGAGAGCATGGAGGGACTGACGAAGCGATTGAGATCGGCAAACAGCGCGCCGGCGAGACCTGTGATCATTGCCGAGAGCACGAAGCCGGTCAGGCGGATGCGATAGGGCTGGATGCCGACGGTCGCGACTCGCACCTCGTTCTGTCGCGCCGCCTGAAGCGCGGCACCGAAACGCGAGGCCCGGAGTATCGCAAAGAGGGCGATGCCGAGCAGCAGGATGATGTAGCAGATAAGAAAATAGTTCAGCGGCACCATGGTCATCACGCCGGGGAACTGGTTGCGGACGAGGATGGAGAGCCCGTCCTCACCGCCATAAGCAGGCCAGGAAACCGCGAAGTAATAAACCATCTGCGCGAACGCGAGCGTGATCATGATGAAATAGACGCCCGAGGTGCGCAGGCTGATCACGCCGATGGCGAGGCCGACAAGGCCGGCAAGTGCCACGGCGACGATCCAGATGATCCACATCTGGTTGGTGCCGGAAAAGCCGAACAGCAGCGGATCGCCGGAGAAGTTATGGGCAGCCACAATGCCTGCCACATATCCGCCGATGCCGAAGAAGGCGGCGTGGCCGAAGGAAACGAGGCCACCGACGCCGAGCGCAAGATTGAGGCCGGTCGCGGCGAGCGCGAGGATCGCCACGCGGGTGGCGAGCGTGATGTAGAACGGCTGACCGAGCGCATTGGCGGCGAGCGGCACCGCCAGCAGGCCCAGGGCCAGAATGAGATTGACGAGGTTTTCGCGGGTCAACATGATGACCTCACGCATGCGCCGGCGGGAAGAGGCCGCGCGGCTTGACCGCGAGAATGACCGCCATGACGATATAGATCAGCATCGAAGCGATCGCGCCGCCGATCATGCCGGCTTGAGCAGGCGGCACAAAGAGGAGCATAAGCTTCGGCAACAGGAACCGTCCCATCGTATCGGTGACGCCGACCAGCAGCGCACCGAGAAGCGCGCCCTTGATCGAGCCGATGCCGCCGATGACGATGACCACGAAGGCGAGGATGAGCACCGGCTCGCCCATGCCGACCTGCACCGACTGGATGGCGCCGACCATGGCACCGGCAAAACCGGCAAGGGCCGCACCGAGCGCGAAGACGACCGTATAAAGCGTGCGGATATCGACGCCGAGTGCGCCGATCATTTCGCGGTCGCTCTCGCCGGCGCGGATGCGCATGCCGAGACGGGTGCGGGAGATCAGCATGTAGAGGCCGAACGCCACGAGCGCGCCGGCGGCAATGATCGCCAGCCGGTAGACGGGATATTCCGTGCCGCCGGGAAGGCCGACGGCCCCCTGCAGGAGCGGCGGGATATCGAGATAGAGCGGGAACGAGCCGAAGAGCCAGCGGGTGCCTTCGGAAAACATCAGGATCAGCGCGAAGGTGGCGAGAACCTGATCGAGGTGATCACGATCGTAGAGCCTGCGGATGACGACGAGTTCGACGATCGCGCCGGCCGCCGCGGCCGCAACGAGGCTCGCGACCAGACCGATCCAGAAGGAGCCGGTCCAGGCCGCCACGGTGGCGCAGGCGAATGCGCCGACCATGTAGAGCGAGCCGTGAGCAAGGTTGATGAGGCCCATGACGCCGAAGATCAGCGTCAGCCCGGCGGCCATCAGGAACAACATGACGCCGAGCTGCAGGCCGTTCAGCAACTGCTCCAGAGCAAGTGCAATGGTCACGTGGCGACCTTAGAGCTTGCAGTCTTTGGCGTAGGCATCGCCGTGGTCGGCGAAGATCTTTTCGACCGTCTTGTTGGTCAGCACGCCGTTGTTCTTCACCACTTCCGTCAGATAGATGTCCTGGATCGGATGCTGATTGGTGTTGAACTTGAATTTTCCGCGCGGCGACTGGATGTCGGCCTTCTTCAGCTCGGTGCCGAAAGCGGCCGCATCCTTGACGCTGGCCTTGGAAGCGGCGGCGAGAATGAGCTGGGCGGCGTCATAGGCCTGGACCGCGTAGATCGACGGCAGACGGTTATATTCTTTCTGGAAATCCGCCAGGAACTTCTTGCTCGCGGCATTGTCGAAGTCCGGAGCCCATTGGCCGGAAGCCTTGGCGCCGAGAGCCGCGTCGCCGATGGCCGGCAGAACGTCCTGGCTGAAGGAGAAACCCGGACCCATGACCGGGATCTTTACGCCCGACTGGGCAAACTGCTTCATGAAGGCGATACCCATGCCGCCGGGCAGGAAGACGAAGATGCCGTCGGCGCCGGACGCGCGCATCTGGGCGATTTCGGCGGCGTAGTCCGTCTGGCCGACCTGGGTATAGACCTCGGCGGCGAGCTGGCCCTTGTAATAGCGCTTGAAGCCGGTCAGCGAATCCTTGCCGGCCGGATAGTTCGGGGCGAGGATGAACATCTTCTTGTAGCCCTTGTTGGCATATTCGCCCATGGCTTCATGAAGGTTGTCGTTCTGGTAGGCCGCGTTGAAATAAAGCTTGTTGCAGTTGGCGCCGGCAAGCGCTGCGGGCGCGGCGTTGGTCGAGACGTAGAACTTGCCCTGGGCAACCGCGCTCGGGGCGACCGCCATCAAAAGGTTCGACCAGACGATGCCGGTCAGGATATCCACCTTGTCGGACTGGATCATCTTGTCGGCGATCTGCACGGCGAGTTCCGGCTTCTGCGCATCGTCTTCGGTGACGACGGTGATATCCTTGTTGCCGGCGTTCTTGATCGCCAACATGAAGCCGTCGCGCGTATCGATGCCGAGGCCGGCGCCGCCGCCCGAAAGCGTGGTGATCATGCCGATCTTCAGCGGCTCGGCGAATGCGAGGCCGGAGGCGCTGAGGCTCAGCGCCAGCGAGGCAGCAGCAAGCATTTTCTTCATGTGACGAACTCCCGTTTGTTGTTGTGTTCCCATGACCTTCAGCCGACGTCTCCCGCCCGCTTCCGTCTTTTCTGTCTTCCACATTTGCGCGGAAACTTCCACTCCGCTTGTGCCGCGGAGTTTACCCAAAATCAGGTATGGTTACGCGGACAGCTTCTGCTTCAGCCGGAAGCGCTGGATCTTGCCGGATTCGGTTTTCGGCAGGGCTTCGGTGAAGACGATCGAGCGCGGGTATTTGTAGGGCGCGATGATGCTCTTCACGTGATCCTGGAGAATCTTGACAAGCAACTCGCTCGCCTCGAATCCCTTGGCCAGAACCACATGCGCTTGCACGATCGTGCCGCGGCCGTCATCCGGCGCGCCGATCACGGCACATTCCAGCACGGCCTCGTGTTTCAGAAGAGCGGCTTCGACTTCCGGGCCGGCAATGTTGTAACCGGCGGAGATGATCATGTCGTCGGAGCGGGCGGCGAAGTGGAAATAGCCGTCCTCGTCCTCGACGAAGCTGTCGCCCGTCAGGTTCCAGCCGTTCTTCACATAGTCCTTCTGGCGCTCGTCGGCGAGATAACGGCAGCCGATCGGGCCCTTGACCGCCAGCCGGCCGATCGTGCCGGGCTTTACCGGGTTCATCTCGTCGTCGACGATAATCGCCTCGTAGCCGGTCAGCGGCTTGCCTGTGCAGGCGGGTCTGGAATCGCCGAGCCGGTTGGAGATGAAGATATGCAGCATTTCGGTGGCGCCGATGCCGTCGAGGATCGGCTTGCCGGTCTTTTTCACCCATTCCTCGAAGACGGGGCCGGGCAAAGTCTCGCCGGCGGAAACGGCAATGCGGAGCGAGGAGAGGTCCGCGCCGGCATCCATGGCCGCCAGCATGGCGCGATAGGCGGTCGGCGCGGTGAAGCTGATCGTCGCCTTGTAGGTCTCGATGATCTCGATCATCTTCGGCGGTGTGGCCTGTTCGAGAAGCGTCGCGGCGGCGCCGAAACGCAGCGGGAAGACGGCGAGACCGCCGAGGCCGAAGGTGAAGGCCAGCGGCGGCGAACCGACGAAGATGTCGTCCGGCGTCACGTCCAGCACTTCCTTGGCATAGGCATCTGCGATGATCAGGATATCGCGATGGAAATGCATGGTGGCCTTGGGAATGCCGGTCGAACCCGAGGTGAAGCCGAGCAGGGCAACGTCGTCACGGCCGGTCTTCACCGCCTCGTAGCGCACAGGCTTGTTGAGCGCAGCCCGGTCAAGCTCGGCGTCGTGGTTGGCGGTGCCGTCGAAGCCGATGACCTGCTTGAGGAATGCGCTTTCCTTGGCGCAGGCGACCAATTCGTCCATCAGGCGCGTATCGCAAAGCGCCATGGAGATCTCGGCCTTGTCGATGATCTTGGCGAGTTCGCCGGAGCGCAGCATCGGCATGGTGTTGACGACGACGGCGCCCGCCTTCGTCGCCGCCAGCCAGCAGGCGACCATGGCCGGGTTGTTGGCGGAGCGGATCAGCACGCGGTTGCCGGGCTTCAGGCCGTAATCCTCGGTCAGCGCCCGAGCGATGCGGTTCGTCCAGTCGGCGAGTTCCTTGTAGGTGCGGCGGCGGCCGTTGCCGATCAACGCGGTGTAATCGCCAAAACCCTTTTCGACCATGCGATCGGTCAACTCGACCGCCGCATTCATCCATTCCGGGTATTGGAAGCTGTCCAGCTTGATCTCCGGCCACTGATCGAAGGGCGGAAGATTGTCGCGGGCAAACGTATCCTGATGGCCTGACGGTCCCAGCATTGTCATGTTCCCAGGTCTTTTTTTATCGATGCGGCTTTTTGCCTTTCGTCCAGAAAAGCACTGCTTCCCCTCGGTTGCAAGAGAGAAATTTTAAGTTTGTAATAATTTTCTCCGCAGGCCATTTTCGAGCGCATGCGACTTTCCTGCGGGCGGCGGCGATGACAGTATGCGCCTGCAATCATGCATGCGTCGAGGGAAACAAGAACGATGCGCCATCGGATCAGCGACTGGGACAATGCCTATGCCAACGGCATCAACATTCCTCAGGGCGATCGCTGGCCGGCCGCATGGGTGGAGCCGGCGCGGCATTTTCGCGAGACGCTGGGCGCCGCGGGTCGCGCGAAGCTAGGGCTTGTCTACGGGGAGAAGCCTCGCAACCGCTTCGACCTCTTCATGCCGGAAAGCACGCCGAAAGGCCTTGTTGTCTTCGTGCATGGCGGCTTCTGGATCGGGCTCGACAACAGTTATTGGTCGCATTACGCGCGGGGCGCCGTGGAGCGCGGTCATGCGGTCGCCATGCCGATGTATACGCTGGCACCGGAAAACCGAATTTCCGAAATCACCCTGGAGATCGGCAAGGCGATCGAGGCTGCGGCCAGGAAAGTCCCTGGACCGATCCGGCTGATCGGGCACTCCGCCGGCGGCCATCTGGTGACGCGGATGATCTGCGCGACCTCACCGCTATCGGACGGGGTGCGCAGCCGCATCGCCAATGTCGTCTCGCTCTCCGGCGTTCATGATCTCAGGCCCCTGCTCGCAACGAAGATGAACGAGAAGCAGCGGATAGACCGGGAGGAGGCCCATCGCGAAAGCCCTGCCCTTCTGGAACCGATGCCGAATGCACGGGTGACCTGCTGGGTGGGTGCCGGCGAACGTGCGGAATTCATCCGCCAGAACGCGCTGCTGGCCAATATCTGGAAAGGCCTGGGCGCCGAAACCGAAGTCATCGAGGAGCCGGACCGGCACCATTTCAACGTGCTCGACGGCATGGAAGACCCGGCCCATCCGCTGATGGACGCGCTGCTTTCCTAGAATTGTTTCGCACCTTCGGTGCTGTTTTCCTAAAGCGAGGCAGCCGCACGCGCAGCCTGGTCGTAGTGGCCGGAAAGCGCCCGCAGGCGGGATGCCATTGCCGACAGCGTCTCGCCCGACACCTCGGTGGCCAACACCGATTTGACGAGCAGCGCCTCGCGCACGGCCGCGTATTTCATGCAGGCCTCGGCACCGGCCGGGGTGACCATGACCAGCTTTTCCTTGCCGCGCCGGCCGGACTTGATGAGCTTCAGGCGCTCCAGCTTCTTCAGCGCGTAGGTGACCACGTGCGTGTCCTCGATGTTGAGAACGAGCGCAATGTCGGCCAGTGTCTTCGGCTTGTTGCGGCTGTTGATATTGTGCAGCACGAGGATATCGATCGCCGACAGGTCCGGCACGCCGGCAGCCGCCATGCAGCGCACCATCCAGCGGCTGAAGGCATGGTTCAGCATGATGAGACCGAATTCGATCTCGGACAGGGCCGGCAGGGCGCCCGTGGCCAGGTGGCCGGAGGACACGATCGGGCCGAATTCATTCTTCTCCGATGACATGATTTCTCCTCCCGGGAACGAGTGCGCCGCGACCGACTGGCCGCGACGCTTCTCAAATCACATCTTCTTGTAGGCGTCCAGAATGGCGGCGCCATCGGCACCGGCCTTTTTCGACCAGTCTTCCGTCAGCTTGGCGCCGACATCGGCAAGGCCCTTCTTGAGATCGGCGCTCGGTTCGAGAACCTTCATGCCGTTCTTCTTGAGCGTGTCCATGTAGGCACTGGTCTTTTCGGCGCCGAGCGCCCAGCCGCGAGTCTCTGCAGCGGCGGCGGCATCGGTGACGGCCTTCTGAACCGCCGGATCGAGCGCAGCGAAGGCGGCCTTGTTGACAAAGACGACGTTTTTCGGGATCCAAGCCTGGGTGTCGTAGTAATGCGTGAGCGATTCCCAGATCTTCGAATCGACGCCGGTGGCGCTCGACGTCATCAGGCCGTCGACGACGCCGGTCGCGAGCGCCTGCGGCAATTCGGCCGCCTGGACGGTGACCGGCTGGGCGCCGACGAGATCGGCGATGCGTGCGGTGCCGACGTTATAGGCGCGCCACTTGAGGCCCTTCAGGTCGGCGACGCTGCCGACGTCCTTCTTGGTGAAGATGCCCTGCGGCGGCCATGGCGTCGCATAGAGAAGCTTCAGGCCCTGGGCGTCGAGCGCCTTTTCCATCGCCGGTTTGGAGGCGGCATAAAGTTTCTTCGACTGGTCGAAGCTCGTCGCCAGGAAGGGCACGACGTCGATGCCGAAAACCGGGTTTTCGTTCTCGTGCAGCGAGATCAGCACTTCGCCGGCCTGGGCCTGGCTGGTCTGGACGGCGCGCTTGATATCCGGCGCCTTGAAGAGCGAGGCGCTCGGATGAACGGTGATCTTCAGCTTGCCGCCGGATGCCGTCTCGACCTCCTTGGCGAACTGCATCAGGTTTTCGACGTGATAATTCGCCGGCGGATAGGCGGACGGCAGGACCCAGGCGGTCTGAGCCCAGGCGCCGGTGGCGGCCAGCAAGGCCGCGCCGGCCACGCCGGCACGGACAAGCCCCGCGCGAACGAGGGTGGAGAGCAATTTCCTCATTATCAGTTCCCTTTTCTTTCTCTGGTTAACCCGGGAATGCCATTTTCGGCAGGACCATCACGATTTCCGGGAAGACCGTGATGATGGCGACGGTCGCCACAAGCAGGAAGAAGAACGGCAGCGAGGCTTTCGCGACCGTCAGGCTGTCGCGGCCGCTCATCGTCTGCAGGACGAAGAGATTGAAACCGACCGGCGGCGAGACTTCCGCCATCTCGACGATCAGCACCAGGAAGATGCCGAACCAGATGAGATCGAAACCGGCCTGCTGGATCATCGGCAGCACCACGACCGTGGTCAGCACGATCATGGAGAGACCGTCGAGCGCGGTGCCGAGCAGGATATACATCACCGTCAGCACGGCGATCAGGGCGTAGGGGCTCAGATTGAAGCTGTCGACCCAGGCGGCGAGCGCGTTCGGAATGCCGGTATAACCCATGGCGATCGACATGAAGCCGGCGCCGGTCAGGATCAGCATGATCATGCAGGTGAGCCTTGTGGCGCCCATGACGCTATCCCAGAAGGATTTCCAGGTGAGCGTGCGGGACCAGGCGGCGATGGCGAGAGAGCCGAGCACGCCCCAGGCGGCGCATTCCGTCGCCGTCGCCCAGCCGAGCAGCAAAGTCGCAAAAACAAGAACGATCAGCAGCATGACCGGAATCAGGTTCATGCTTTCCTTGAACTTTTCCCTGAGGCTCATCTTCGGCGGGGCCGGCGGCTGCTTGTCGGGATTCAGCATCGACCAGACGATGATGTAGCCGGAATAGAGCACCATGACGATAAGGCTCGGCAGGAAGCCGGCGAGGAATATCTGGATGATCGAGACGTTGGCGGCCACCGCATAGACGACCATGGTGATCGACGGCGGAATGAGAATGCCGAGCGTGCCGGCGCCGGCAAGGGAGCCGAGGCTGACCATTTCGTCATAGCCGCGCTTCTTCAATTCCGGCAAAGCGATCTTGGCGATCATCGCCGTGGTGGCGGCGGACGACCCGGAAATCGAGCCGAACAGGCCGCAGCCCAGCACGTTGACATGCATGAGCCGGCCCGGCAGCCAGCCGAGCCAGGGCGAGAGGCCGCGGAACATCTCTTCCGAAAGCCGCGTGCGGAACAGGATTTCCCCCATCCAGACGAAAAGCGGCAGTGCGGCGAGCGACCAGGAAGCGCCGCCGCTCCATGAATTGGTGGCCAGCACCGCGCCGACCGGGATGCCCGGCACGAAAAGCATGGCGATAAAGCCGCAGATCAGCAGCGAAATGCCGATCCACACGCCGCCGGCCAACAGGGCGAGCAGGGCGACGAGGACGATGCCCGCGATTTCAACGAGTTCGATCGTTCCCATGCATCAGGCCCCGCTCTGGATGGCGCGTTCGATGACTTCCTCGGCGGTCACCGGCTCGGGCTTTTCGTAGCGCGGCGAACCGCCGAACAGCACGTGCAGGAGTTCATCGACGAAAGCGACGGCGAGGATGATCAGGCCGCCGGAAAAACCGAGCTGCGGGATCCACAGCGGCACGGCGATCACGCCCTGGGAGAGGTCGTTGAAGCGGTAGGACGTCAGCGTCATGTCGAGCGCAAACCAGGCGAAATAGACGAGCGCGACCGTGCCGACGATCAGCGCGATCACCTCGACCACCCGCCTAGCCGGCCCCTTGATACGCTCGACCAGCAGGCCGACGCGGATCATCTCGCCGGAGCGGAATGTATGGGCAAGGCCAAGGAAAGCGCTGGCGGCCATGCACCAGGAGGCGAAATCATCGCCGGCCGGTACGTCTATATCGAGCGGGCGCCCGGCGGACAGCGCCATCATCAAAAGGAAGATGGCGATGAGGAAAAGCCCGGCCATCCAGCCGGAGACGAGATAAAGTCCGTCGAGCGCGCGGCGGAGCCAATCGGGAAATATGCTATGGCGAATATCAGCGGCGGACACGGACTGCCCTCCGCAAAGCAAGGCGGCAAAAAGACATGGTCGGCTCCCCTCGGTTGCCGGTTGCACGGGTGGGAGCTCTCTGAATACCGGCTACCTTTGCCCGTTCTGGTCGGCATGATGCTTAACAGTGATTTTCCTGTCAACTAATCATTGACGTTTTATCGACGAAATGTTTTCGTTATTGCAACTCAAATTTCCGAAAACAGGGGCGGGATATGGCCGGCAACAAGTGGGACTTCTGGATCGACCGCGGCGGTACGTTTACCGATATCGTCGGGAGGAAGCCGGACGGCTCATTGGTTGCCCATAAGGTTCTTTCCGAAAATCCAGAGGCTTACCGGGATGCGGCCGTGCAGGGCATCCGCGAGCTTCTGGGCCTTTCCGCCGGAATGCCGATTCCCGCCGACGCCATCGGCGCGGTGAAGATGGGCACCACCGTCGCCACCAATGCGCTGCTGGAACGCAAGGGCGAGCGCACCCTGCTGGTCACCACACGCGGCTTCCGCGATGCGCTGGCGATCGGCTACCAGGCGCGCGCCGACATTTTTGCCAAGAAGATCATCAAGCCGGAACTGGTTTACAGCGCCGTGGTCGAGGTGGACGAGCGCGTCCGCGCCGACGGCGCCGTCGAGGCGGCACCGGACGAGAAGGCGATCCGTGCCGAGCTGCGGGCGCAGTTCGATGCCGGTTTCCGGGCCATCGCGATCGTCTTCATGCATGCCTACCGTTTCCCGGCGCACGAACAGCTGGTTGCACGGATCGCCCGCGAGATCGGGTTCACCCAGGTTTCCGTCAGCCATGAGGTGTCGCCGCTGATCAAGCTCGTCGGCCGTGGCGATACGACCGTTGTCGATGCCTATCTCTCGCCGATCCTACGCCGCTACGTGGAGCAGGTGGCCGGCGAACTCGGCACGGGGCTCGATGAAGGCCAGAGCGGCGCGCAGCTGATGTTCATGCAATCCTCCGGCGGCCTTACCGCCGCGCGGCTTTTCCAGGGCAAGGACGCGATCCTCTCCGGCCCGGCCGGCGGCGTGGTCGGCGCGGTGGAGACTTCGCGGCTTGCGGGTTTCGAGCGAATGATCGGTTTCGACATGGGCGGCACGTCGACCGATGTTTCGCACTACGACGGCGAGCTTGAACGCTCCTTCGAAACGGAGGTGGCCGGCGTGCGTATGCGCGCGCCGATGATGTCGATCCACACGGTTGCCGCCGGCGGCGGCTCTATTTTGCATTTCGAGAACGGCCGTTTCCGCGTCGGCCCGGATTCTGCCGGTGCCAATCCCGGCCCGAAGGCCTATCGCCGTGGTGGTCCGTTGACCGTCACCGATGCGAACGTCATGCTCGGCAAGCTCTCGCCGAAGCTTTTCCCGGCGATTTTCGGCCCGAACCGCGACCAGCCGCTCGATGCGGACGCGGTGCGCGCAGCTTTCGAAGACATGGCCAAGACGATCGGCGACGGCCGTTCCCCGGAAGAGGTGGCGGACGGTTTCCTCGCCATCGCGGTCGAGAACATGGCGAATGCGGTCAAGAAGATCAGCGTCCAGCGCGGTTACGACGTCACGCATTACGTACTGACCTGTTTCGGCGGCGCCGGCGGCCAGCATGCCTGCCTGACGGCTGACGCGCTCGGCATCTCGACCGTTCTGATCCACCCGTTCTCAGGCATTCTTTCCGCCTATGGCATGGGTCTTGCCGATATTCGCGCCACGCGCCAGCGGACGATTTCGCAGGAGCTTGCCGCGGCACTCGGGACGCTTGGTCCGATCCGTGACGAACTGACCGCAAGCGTCGTCGGGGAAATGGCTTCGCAAGGTGTTACCGAAACCGAAATGGATGTGCTGCATCGCGCTCACCTGCGGTATCAAGGCACGGATACGACCCTGCCGGTGACGGTGACCGATGCCACCGGCATGACGCTGGCTTTCGAGACCGCGCATAAAAAGCAGTTCGGCTTCATCTTCGAGAACCGCGAGATCATTTTCGAGGCCTATGAGGTCGAGGCGATCGGCGGCGGTGCGGATTCGGCCGAGCCGGAATTTGTGCTGGACGGCACCGCGCCAAATGCTGCCGAGCGGACGAAATTTTTCTCCGGCGGGACATGGCGCGAGGCGCCGGTCTACCGCCGTGCGGACATCAAACCGGGCGCGCGTGCGAACGGTCCCTGCCTGATCGTCGAGCCGCACCAGACGATCGTCGTTGAAGATGGCTGGGCCTTCGAGATCACCAGGCTGAACCACGTCGTGCTGAAGCGCGTCGCCGCGCTTTCGCGCGCCAAGCCGATCGGCACGCAGGCCGATCCGGTTCTGCTCGAAGTGTTCAACAACCTGTTCATGTCGATCGCCGAACAGATGGGCGTGACGCTGCAGAACACCGCGTCTTCGGTCAACATCAAGGAACGGCTCGACTTCTCCTGCGCCGTCTTCGATGAGAACGGCGCGCTGGTCGCCAATGCTCCGCATATGCCGGTCCATCTTGGCTCCATGGATCGTTCCGTCGAAAGCGTTATCGCCCAAAACCAGGGCAAGATCCGTCCAGGCGACGTCTTTGCGCTGAACGCGCCTTACAATGGTGGTACGCACCTGCCGGATATCACCGTCGTGACACCGGTATTCGACGAGAAGGGCGAGAATATTCTCTTCTACGTCGCCTCGCGCGGACACCATGCGGATGTCGGTGGCACGGCTCCGGGCTCGATGACGCCGCTTGCGACCACCGTCGATGAAGAAGGCGTGCTGTTCGACAACGTGCTCCTGGTCGATCGCGGCTGGTTCGACGAGGCGGGCATTACCAGGCTTCTCTCCGAGCATCCCTACCCGGCCCGCAACGTCGCCCAGAACGTCGCAGACCTGCGCGCCCAGATCGCCGCCAACGAAAAGGGCGTGCACGAGATGCGCAAGATGATCGCGCAATTCGGTTTGGACGTCGTGCAGGCCTATATGGGTCACGTGCAGGACAATGCGGAAGAAAGCGTACGCCGGGTTCTCGAGAAGCTGAACGACGCTGAGTTCTCCTACGCCACCGATCAGGGCAGCACGATCAAGGTGAAGATCACGGTCGACAAGCAGAAGCGCGAAGCGACCGTCGATTTCACCGGAACCAGTCCGCAGAGACAAAACAATTTCAACGCGCCGGAACCGGTGACGCGCGCTGCGGTGCTTTATGTCTTCCGTGTCATGGTCGAAAGCTCGATCCCGATGAATGCCGGCTGCCTGAGGCCGATCCGCATCGTCGTACCGGAAGGCTCGATGCTGAAGCCGCAATATCCGGCAGCCGTCGTTGCCGGCAACGTGGAGACGTCGCAACACGTCACCAATGCCTTGTTCGGGGCTTTGGGCGCGATGGCGGCGAGCCAGGGCACGATGAACAACCTGACTTTCGGCAACGCGACCTACCAGTATTACGAAACGCTGTGCTCCGGTTCGCCGGCCGGCCGGTTCAACGACGGAATGGGCTTTACCGGCACGGATGCGGTTCACGTCCACATGACGAACTCGCGCCTCACCGATCCGGAAATCCTGGAAACCCGTTATCCGGTCCTCCTGGAGGACTTCCATATCCGCGAAAATTCCGGCGGCAAAGGCAGGTTCTCGGCCGGTAACGGCACGAAGCGGACGATCCGTTTCCTGGAAAAGATGGACTGCGCCATCCTCTCCTCGCACCGGACGATCAAGCCCCACGGGCTTGGCGGCGGCGAAGCGGGCGAGATGGGCCGCACGACGGTGCGCCGTCTTGACGGCACGTTCGAAGAACTCGGCGGCTGCGCCCAGACCACCATCGAGGCGGGCGAGGCGGTGACCGTGATCACCCCGACGGCCGGCGGTTATGGGAAAGCGTGACGCCTTTGCTTGCGGCATGAGAATCCGCAAGTTGCACTTGTGACGACTCGCAGGCGGGATTAACGTCCCGCCTTCTTTCGTTTTCGGAACCTGAGACATGTCCAGCGAAGACAGCCAGTATCGCCTGGGTGTGATCTATGTTGCGCTTTCGGCGCTGGCCTGGTCGCTGTCCGGCATCTTCATGCGGTCGATCTCGGCCGACCTGCCGACGATCATCTTTCTGCGCGGGCTGGTTTCCGGCACGACGACGCTGCTGTTCTTCTTCTATCTGGAACGCGGCCGGGCCTGGCCCATCCTGAAGGCGATCCGCTGGCCGACGATCCTCGCCACCCTCTTCAGCGCCGGCAGCATGATTTCCGGCCTCGGTTCGCTCTATTACACGTCGGTCGCCGACGCGATGGTCATCTATGCGACGGTACCCTTCGTCACCGCCGGGCTCGCCTTTCTTTTCATCGGGGAACGGACCAGCCGTGCAACACTGATCGCCAGCGCCGTCGCCTTCGCGGGTGTCGCGGTCATGCTGACGGATGCAGGCAGCGGCGGTTCGCTGCTCGGCAAGGGCATGGCGGCGATCATGACCCTAACTGTCGCCGCCCTCTCCGTCGTCATGCGGCAGTACCGCGGTGTGCAGATGCTGCCCGCCATGGCTCTTTCGGCCTATCTCTGCTCGTTTTCGACGTTCTGGTTCGCGAGCCCCGGCATGGCGACGATCCAGGATATCGGGCTGATCTTCCTCTTCGGCATCGTGCAGAATGCACTCGGCCTGATCCTCTACACATTCGGAGCCAAGCGTATTCCGGCGGCGGACGCCAGCCTGATCACGGCGCTGGAAGTGCCGCTGACGCCCCTCTGGGTGTGGATCTTCATGGCCGAAGTGCCGCCGCAGGCGACGCTGATCGGCGGGCCGATCGTGCTCCTCGCGCTCTTCGGGCATATCTTCGTGGAAATCCGGCGCAATCGCACGCCGCTTCCCGCAACGACGCAGCCGTGCCCATGAGCAGGAAGATCGCGATCATCGGCGGTGGACCGGCGGGACTCATGGCGGCGGAGGTGCTTTCCGCAAGCGGCCATGCCGTGACCGTCTACGAAGCCATGCCGACCTTCGGGCGGAAATTCCTGCTGGCCGGCAAATCCGGTCTCAACATCACCCATTCTGAGGAGTTTTCGCGCTTTGCGGAGCGTTTCGGCGCCGCATCCGCACGGCTGCGGCCGGCGCTTGACGCGTTTAATCCGGAGGATGTCCGGGAGTGGGCGCTCGGCCTCGGCGCGGAAACCTTCGTCGGCACGTCGGGCCGGGTCTTTCCGACGGTGATGAAGGCTTCACCGCTGCTGCGCGCTTGGCTACGGCGGCTGGAGACGCAGGGCGTTTTGCTCAGGATGCGGCATCGCTGGACCGGATTTGCCGAGGAGGGCCATCGTTTCGCGACCTTGGAAGGCGAAATCGCGGTGCCGGCCGACGCGACCCTTCTGGCGCTTGGCGGCGCCAGCTGGCCGCGGCTCGGATCGGATGCCGCCTGGGTGCCGTGGCTCAGGGAAAAAAGCGTGGCAATCGCCGATTTCCGGCCTGCCAATTGCGGTTTCGACGTCGGCTGGAGCGAGACGTTTCGCGAGCGTTTTGCCGGAGCTCCGCTGAAATCCGTTTCCGCGACATCCGATGCCGGCATCTTCCGAGGCGAGTTCGTGGTCTCCCGGCATGGGATCGAAGGCAGTCTCGTCTATGCCCATTCCGCAGCCTTGCGGGACCGGCTCCTCGCGACCGGCCAGGCGTCGCTCGCCATCGATCTGATGCCCGACCGCACGACGGAGCGCCTAGCCCGCGACCTGTCGCGCCAGGATGTGAAGGCGAGCTTTTCAAACCGGTTGCGCAAGGGCGCCGGACTGGATGGCGTCAAAGCGGCGCTGCTGCGCGAGCTTTCGCCCAATTCCAACCGCATGGCGCCTGAGGCTCTGGCAGGGCTCATCAAGACCCTTCCTGTTCCGCTCCTGCGGCCTCGGCCGATTGCCGAAGCGATCTCCTCCGCCGGAGGAATCGCCTGGGATGGACTCGACCCGAACTATATGCTGAAACCTCTCCCGAACGTCTTCGCCGCCGGCGAAATGCTAGACTGGGAAGCGCCGACCGGCGGTTACCTGCTGACTGCCTGCCTTGCCACGGGACGTGCTGCTGCAAAGGGCATCGAAGCCTGGCTGCAGTCGAAGTAGTCCACTGCCGGATTTGCGATTTCTTTTCAACTTGTCGGGCATTGTTCCAAATCAATGCCGAGGAATTGACCCGCTCGAAACTTGAGGAGGACGGAGCCTCCATGACACGAGACAGACGAAGACGTATCATTCGCAAACGGCGAACCCTGACGGGGCTGGCTCTCGTCGCCGCCATATCCTTCGTGGCGGGCATGACGGATGCTGTGGGCCTGCTTCTTTCCGGTGACTTCGTCTCCTTCATGACGGGCAACACGACCCGTGCGGCTCTTGCCTTTTCAGCTAGCGATTACGCTCACGCGCTCATCCTGTTCGCCGCGCTTTGGGTCTTCATCATCGGCAACGCGCTTGGCATCGTGCTGGCGCATACGGTCTCCGCGCGACGGACCTTTGTCGTGCTCGCAGGCGTTTCGATCGTCCTGGGGCTCGCCTCGACCGTGCCTAGCATCGGCTATCCGAGGCTGCAATTCTATCTTGTGGTCCTATCGATGGGCATGATCAACGCCACCGTCGAGCATATCGAGGGCCTGCCGATCGGCCTCACCTATGTAACGGGCGCGCTCTCCCGCTTCGGCCGCGGCATCGGGCGTTGGCTGATCGGGGACCGAAACCCGGCAGGCTGGGTCATCCAGACCGTTCCTTGGACCGGAATGGCCTGCGGCGCGGTAACCGGCGCTTTTTTGACAAAATACGCTGGCAGCGATGCGCTCTGGGTCGTGTCGATGCTGGCTTTGACGGTGGCTCTGGCAACGGCACTCCTGCCGCGCCCGCTGCAACTTCACTTCCAGCAGCCGATCCTGCCCGCCCGTCGCCGCGCGTGATCCTTTCTGGAAAGATGCATGTTCCTGATTTCGAAGCTCTTCTGGGTTTTCGCCCAGCCGCTTTCCGCCGCCTTCCTGTTCTCGCTCCTCGCCGCATTTCTCGTTTTCGTCGGCTGGCGAAAGCTCGGCGGCTTTTCTGCGCTGCTGGCGGCTCTTATCCTCTTCGTGACGCTCTTCACCACGACGGGAACCGTTGCACTGCAGAAGTTGGAGGCGCGGCTCCCAAGGCCGGCATCAGACCCCGCCGAGATCTCCTGCATGATCGTGCTCGGCGGCGCATTCGACAATGAGATCAACACAGCGCGCGGCGGTATCGAGTTCAACCAGGCGGCGGACCGTTTTGTCGAGGCATTGCGGCTCGCCCGCAATCATCCGGAGGCGCGTATTCTGATCTCGGGCGGTGATGGCTCGATCAGCGGCGGTTATGAGGGCGAGGCGCAGCGGCCGAACGCTTCTTCTCGACTTTCGGCATTCCACCGGAAAGGCTGGTGAAGGAAAACACCTCGCGCACGACCTACGAGAACAGTGTGAACACAGCCGAACTCCTGAAGGCGAAGGGGCTCGAAAACTGCCTGCTGATCACTTCCGCCTTCCATATGCCGCGCTCGATCGGCCTGTTCCGCAGGGCGGGTATTGCCGTGACGCCCTGGCCGGTGGACTACCGGACGAGCGGCGTGGCCGGCCTCTCTTTCGATTTTACCCAGCCGGCGCTGAATGCCCAGATCACCACCACGGCGGCGCGAGAATGGATAAGCCTGACGGCCTACTACCTCGCCGGGCGCATCGATTCGCTCTTTCCGAAGTGAGCCTTCTCGTCTTCTCCCTCGGAATCGTTCTATTTTTTCGACAGGATATTGAAATCAAGGCCGCGCACCCTGACGCGCATTTCACAGGGCACGGCGTCGGTGCGACCGCAGTAGCGGGGATGCATCGTCAAATTGAAAACCATGTTGCCGAAATACTGCACGAAATCATAGCGATAGAGTTTCGCGGTGGCGACCATGACATAGCCGCCCTCCTTGACTTGGACATAGAAATTATAGGGGCAGCCTTCCGCGTTGCAGGCGGGGCCTCTTTTCCCATCACAAACCAGCCTGCTTTGATCCGAAACCAGATCGATGATCCCGTCGTTGTTGATGTCGAACCGCTTGATGAAGTCGGCATCGAACTGCGCGATCTTGCATTCCTCCCGGAAGTGATTCTTTTCATAAATCTCCGGATCGCTGACGATCTGCTGTTGGGCGAGCGCGAAGGCCGGCAGCAGCGCAAGAACAAGCGCTTGGGCAAGAACGATCAAAAGCTTTTTCACGAGCCGGTCTCCGCAAATTCATCTGTTCACGGCGCGCGCCCACGGATGACGCACGCGACAATCGGCGGTTATGTTAACCGCCCGCACTTGTGCGACGCTGGACGTCGCACGACCCAAGGATCTCTATGTCACCGCTGAACGTTCTCGACTATGCCGGTATTGCGCTCTTCGCCGCAACAGGCGCGCTTGCCGCCTCGCGGAAGGAACTCGATCTCGTCGGCTTCCTGTTCTTCGCGGCGGTGACCGGACTCGGCGGCGGCACGCTCAGGGACATCATTCTCGGCCGTACGCCGGTGTTCTGGGTGCTGGATCCGACCTATATCCTCATCTGCGTCATCACCGGTACCTTCGTCTTCTTCACGGCGCACAGGGTCGAATGGCGTTACCGACTGCTTATCTGGCTCGACGCGGTGGGACTTGCCGCCTATAGCGTGCTCGGCGCCGCCAAAGGGCTCGCCGCCACCGGATCGCCGACGATCGCCATCGTCACCGGCGCGCTGACCGCTGCGTTCGGCGGCATCCTGCGCGACCTGCTCGCCCACGAACCCTCGGTGCTTCTCAGGTCGGAGATCTACATTACCGCGGCGCTTTTCGGTGCCATCGCCTTTACCGGCGCGCATGCATTGGAGATGCCGACCTATGTTAGTTCAGGCCTCGGCATGACGGTCGCCTTTGCATTGCGCGGCGGTGCGATCCACTATGGCTGGACGCTGTCGCGCTACAGGCCAAGGCCCGGCCGGCCGCAGGATGAGGCGATCAAGGGACGAAAGGGGCAGGAATAGGGGACGTCAGGACTTCTTCTCGCGCAGGCGAATGACGACGTCCACGTGGGCAATTTCCATGCCTTCCGGCGCTTCCGGAAGATTGCCGATCTCCAGGTTGCTGACCGGGATGTCGAGCACCTCGTTGCGGCCTTCGACAAAGAAATGGTGATGGTCGGAGATATTGGTATCGAAATAGGTTCTCGAACCCTCGACGGCGAGCACCCGGATGAGGCCCGCTTCCGTGAACTGGTGCAGCGTGTTGTAGACGGTCGCCAGAGAGACGGGAACGCCAGCCGTTTCAGCCTCTTCGTGCAGTTCCTCGACGGTCAGATGACGGTCGCCTTTGGCGAACAGAAGGTCGGCAAGGGCCACACGTTGCCGCGTCGGACGCAGGCCACAATGACGCAGTCTCGCCTCGATGTTCGTGATGGCTTCTGCCATATTGCCCGTCAGCTCCCGTCGTTCATGCGCATGTCAGGTATCTTGACTTTCGGATATAACTTTTACAGCCAGCACTTTCAATAGTTTCCGGAGGATACCCGGCGCCGCTTCGGCAAAATCGCGTTATTTCGGCCTTTTACCTCTGGTTTGCGCCCATCGCTTCCTATATGCGGACCTGAACGGCAGGATGTTCCAGCGCCCCAGTGCCATCCCCAGGCGGAGCGTGCGATCATCGTAGTGCTTCAATTCCATCCGATCTTGCAATAAAGCTTCGGAAACAAAAGGTTCAACGGGGGGAACGGAAACTTATGGCCACCAGACAGTCCAGCTTCTCGTATGAGGAACTCCTAACCTGCGCACACGGCGAGCTTTTCGGGCCTGGCAACGCGCAGCTGCCGCTGCCGCCCATGCTGATGGTTCATCGAATCACGGACATCTCCGAGACGGGCGGTGCGTTCGACAAAGGATATCTTCGCGCCGAATACGACGTACGCCCCGACGACTGGTATTTCCCCTGCCATTTCGAAGGCAATCCGATCATGCCGGGCTGCCTCGGTCTCGACGGCATGTGGCAACTGACCGGCTTCTTCCTCGGCTGGCTCGGCGAGGAAGGCCGCGGCATGGCGCTTTCCACAGGGGAAGTGAAGTTCAAGGGCATGGTCCGCCCGCATACGAAGCTGATCGAGTATGGTATCGACTTCAAGCGTGTCATGCGTGGCCGTCTGGTGCTCGGCACGGCGGACGGCTGGCTGAAGGCGGATGGCGAAACCATTTATCAGGCGGCCGACCTGCGGGTCGGTCTGTCGAAAGACAAGACGGCCTGACCGGCACTCTTGTCCAATCTCAATCATCAGAAGGTCCGAGACATGAGACGGGTAGTTGTAACAGGTCTGGGTATCGTATCCTCGATCGGAAGCGATGCCGCGGAAGTCACCGAGTCCCTGCGTCAGGCGAAATCCGGCATTTCCTTTTCGCCCGATTTTGCCGAGCACGGCTTCAAATGCCAGGTCTGGGGCAAGCCGAACCTTGACCCGACCGATCTCGTCGACCGCCGCGCCATGCGCTTCCTGAGCCAGGGCGGCGCCTGGAACCATGTGGCGATGAAGCAGGCGATCGCCGATTCCGGTCTTGAAGACAAGGATATCGGCGAGAACGAGCGCACCGGCATCATCATGGGTTCGGGCGGCCCCTCCACCCGCACGCTGATCGAGGCGGCCGAGATCACCATCAAGAACAACAGCCCGAAGCGCATCGGCCCGTTCGCCGTGCCCAAGGCTATGTCGTCGACGGCATCCGCAACGCTCGCCACCTGGTTCAAGATCCACGGCGTCAACTATTCGATCTCGTCGGCCTGCTCCACCTCGGCGCATTGCATCGGCAATGCCGCGGAGATGATCCAGTGGGGCAAACAGGACGTGATGTTCGCCGGCGGCCACGAGGACCTCGACTGGACGATGTCGAACCTGTTCGACGCCATGGGCGCCATGTCGACCAAGTACAACAATAATCCCGACAAGGCCTCGCGCGCCTATGACGTCGATCGCGACGGCTTCGTCATCGCCGGCGGCGCCGGCGTGCTGGTTCTCGAGGAGCTGGAGCACGCCAAGGCTCGCGGCGCGAAGATCTATGCCGAGATCGTCGGTTATGGCGCAACGTCGGACGGTTACGACATGGTCGCCCCTTCAGGCGAAGGCGCGGTGCGCTGCATGCGCCAGGCGCTTGCGACCGTGAAGGGTGAGGTCGACTACATCAATACCCACGGCACCTCGACGCCCGTGGGAGACTCGAAGGAGATCGGCGCGATCCGCACCGTCTTCGGCGACAGGATGCCCCATATCCAGTCCACCAAGTCGCTGACGGGCCATTCGCTCGGCGGCGCGGGGGTGCAGGAATCGATCTACGGGCTTCTGATGATGCAGGAACGCTTCATCGGCGAAAGCGCCCATATCGAGACCCTCGATCCGGAATTCGAAGGCGTGCCGATCGTCCGCAAGCGGATCGACAACGCCAAGATCGATACGGTTCTTTCCAATTCCTTTGGGTTCGGCGGCACCAACGCCACGCTCGTCTTCCAGCGCTACAACGGATAACTCCATGACGGGAATCATGCAGGGGAAACGCGGCCTGATCATGGGGGTCGCAAACAATCATTCGATTGCCTGGGGAATTTCCAAGGCGGTCGCCGCACAGGGCGCGGAACTCGCCTTCACCTTCCAGGGCGAGGCCCTTGGCAAGCGCGTGAAGCCGCTCGCGGCCGAACTCAATTCGGATTTCGTCGTGCCTTGCGATGTTGAGGACATCGCTTCCGTGGATGCGACCTTCGAGGCCATCAAGGAACGCTGGGGCAAGCTCGACTTCGTCGTGCACGCCATCGGCTTTTCCGATAAGAATGAACTGAAGGGCCTCTACGCCGATACGACACGCGACAATTTCAGCCGCACGATGGTAATTTCCTGCTTTTCCTTTACGGAGATCGCCAAGCGAGCCGCCAACCTGATGACCGATGGCGGTGCGCTGCTGACGCTCACCTATGGCGGCTCGGTGCGCGTCATCCCGAACTACAACGTCATGGGTGTCGCCAAGGCGGCGCTGGAAAGCTCGGTGCGCTACCTGGCCGCCGACTACGGCCCGAAGGATATCCGTGTCAATGCGATTTCCGCAGGCCCGGTCCGGACGCTGGCAGGCGCCGGCATCTCGGACGCCCGTGCCATCTATTCGTGGAACCAGAAGAACGCGCCGCTGCGCCGCACCGCGACGATCGAGGACATCGGCGGCTCCGCGCTCTATTTGCTCTCGGACCTCTCCCGCGGCGTAACCGGCGAGATTCACTATGTGGATGCGGGGTACAACATCACCTCGCTGCCGAGCCTCGACCGGCTGAGGAACGCGGATTCGGAATAATATGCGCATTATAGTGCGCATATTATTTATCTGCGATCGGTGAGCTGTTATCCATGGGCAAGGAGATTAAGCCCGTGGAACGCAACAGCCATAGATCATCGCGCGATTGAAGCGCGAAGGCTTTGAACTCATATCCATCAAGGGCTCGCACCATAAGCTGCGGAAGGGTGCGCAGACGATCATCGTACCGCATCCCAAGAAGGATTTGCCGGTTGGCACCGCTTTGGCGATCGCCAAACAGGCAGGATGAATCCGAGGTGACGTCGATGAAGCATTTCATCGCTTTGGTACACAAGGACTCGGACAGCGCCTTCGGCATCAGCTTTCCGGACCTGCCGTCCGTCTTCTCGGCGGCGGACGCGGAAGACGATCTCACAGCAAACGCGATCGAAGCGCTTCGCCTTTGGGCGGAGGATGAGGCTCTGCCTCATCCTTCCTCCTATGACGATCTGATGGTCAGAGAAGATGTCCGTGCCGAACTTGCCGAGGGCGCCTTCCTTGTGCGCATTCCCTTTATCGAAGACGATACCCGGATCGTCCGGGCCAATGTAACGTTCGAAAAAGGCATGTTGGATGCCCTCGATGCAGCCGCGAAAGAGCGTGGGCTTAGGCGCTCCGCATTTCTCGCCAGTGCGGCCCGAAAAGATATAGAAGCAGCCTGAGCGCTATTTCTTCGCCCATAGAACCTTGAATCGGGCGTTGCGGCAAGTTTCACCATGCTCGCGAAAACCTTCGGCCAGCGCCGGCTCGTAAGGCAGGCCGCGGTTGGCGACGAGCATCAGGCGGCCGCCGTTCTTGATGGCGGAGGCTGCGGCGCGGATCATGGCGCGGCCCAGTTCCGGATCGGCAGCCTGCGCCTCGTGGAAAGGCGGGTTCATGATCACCAGATCGTATTTTTCCTTCACCGGCTCGGCACTCAAATCCTGCCAATAGAATCGGGCGTTGAGGTCGGGGCAGTTGCGGGCCAGGTTCTTCTTGGCGAATTCCAGCGCCTGATGGTCTGCCTCATAAAGATCGATGCGGTTCACGCGCGGCGACTTCTCGGTCAGCATGATCGAGAGATATCCCCAAGCAGCGCCGAAATCGGCGGCATTGCCGTCGAAATCCGTCGGCAGGCGGCTGGCAAGCAGTTCCGAACCCCCATCGACGCGATCGTGGGAAAACATTCCGGGTGCAGCTTCAAAGCGGCCTTCGACCATGACCGGGGATTTCTTAAAGGCTGCGATCGCGTCATCAACGTTCTTCGGACGGGCGAACCATAGGGCGACGCCGTGGTATTTCGGGGTGTAGTCGAGCTGAAGGCCAAGCTTCAGGAGTGCCGTACGCAGCGGCTGGATGCCGTCTTCCTTGCCGCCGGCGATGACGATGAGGCCGCCTGCGCGGACCCGTTCCAGAGCGTCTGCAATGCGATTTTCGTTTTCACCGCGGTGCTTGCCGCAGAGAACCAGCGCAACGTCATAGTCTTGCCCCTCGACTTCCGGGAACGCACCTTCGCGCAGGGTGCGGAACAGCGGGCGGAAAGGCTGAATTGAAATGATCTCGGCCTCAAACCCATCCGGCAGCACGTTGCCGCCCTCTGCGCCGAGGAAAAGCACGCGGTCGCCCGCGGTCGGCATGGACACGGCTTCCGTGGCGAAGGGATGGAAAAGGGTTTTCAGCGCATCGCGGCTCATTTTTGTCCCCTGGACGGATCTCGGAGGGTTGCGGGCTCGAATACAGAAAAGGCGCGGAAGAAGAGCTTCCGCGCCTCGTTTCTTTTGAAGGAGGAAGGAAGCTTATTCGGCGGCTTCGCCTTCTGCCTTCTTTATTTCCTGACCGGTAGCCTGGTCGACGACCTTCATCGACAGGCGAACCTTGCCGCGCTCGTCGAAGCCCATCAGCTTGACCCAGACCTTGTCGCCTTCCTTGACGACGTCCTGGGTCTTGGCAACGCGCTCGGAGGCGAGCTGCGAGATGTGAACGAGGCCGTCGCGGGCGCCGAAGAAGTTCACGAAGGCGCCGAAATCGGCGGTCTTGACGACCGTGCCTTCGTAGATCTGGCCGACTTCCGGCTCGGCGACGATCGAGTGGATCCACTTGCGGGCCGCTTCGATCTCCTTGGCGGAGGACGAGGCGATCTTGACCGTGCCGTCGTCCTCGATGTTGATCTTGGCGCCGGTCTTTTCGACGATTTCGCGGATGACCTTGCCGCCCGAACCGATGACTTCGCGGATCTTGTCGACCGGGATGTTCATCACTTCGATACGCGGCGCGAATTCGCCGAGCTGGCCGCGGCTTTCGGTGATGGCCTTGGCCATCTCGCCGAGGATGTGCTTGCGGCCACCCTGGGCCTGGTTGAGCGCGACCTTCATGATCTCTTCGGTGATACCGGCGATCTTGATGTCCATCTGCAGCGAGGTGATGCCGTTTTCCGTGCCGGCAACCTTGAAGTCCATGTCGCCAAGGTGGTCTTCGTCACCGAGGATGTCGGAGAGAACCGCAAAACGGTCGCCTTCGAGGATCAGACCCATGGCGATGCCGGCAACCGGCTTTGCCAGCGGAACGCCGGCATCCATCAGAGCAAGCGAGGTGCCGCAGACGGTCGCCATGGAGGACGAGCCGTTGGACTCGGTGATCTCGGAAACGACGCGCAGCGTGTACGGGAACTGCTCGGCGGTCGGCAGCATCGGATGGATGGCGCGCCATGCGAGCTTGCCATGGCCGATTTCGCGGCGGCCCGGAGAACCCATGCGGCCGGTTTCACCGACGGAATAGGGCGGGAAGTTGTAGTGGAGCATGAACTGCTCCTTGTACATGCCCGTGAGGCTATCGACATACTGCTCGTCTTCGCCGGTGCCGAGCGTGGCGACGACGATCGCCTGGGTCTCGCCGCGGGTGAAGAGCGCCGAACCGTGGGTGCGCGGCAGGAGGCCGACTTCGGCGACGATCGGACGGACCGTTTCGAGATCGCGGCCGTCGATGCGGCTCTTGGTGTCGAGAATGTTCCAGCGGACGATCTTGGCCTGCAGGTGCTTGAAGATCGCACCGACTTCCTCGGCCGTGTACTTCAGCTCGACGGCGCCTTCCGGCAGGAAGTGCGCCTTGACCTTGGCCTTGACGGCGTCGACTGCGGCGTAGCGGTCGGCCTTCTGGGTGATCTTGTAGGCTTCGCGCAGTTCGGCTTCGAAATGCTGCAGCATTTCGGCTTCAAGTTCGGAATAATCTTCCGGCTGGAAGTCGCGCGGCTCCTTGGCGGCCACTTCGGCGAGCTTGATGATCGCGTCGATGACCGGCTGAAAGCCACGATGGCCGAACATGACGGCGCCGAGCATGACTTCTTCGTTGAGTTCCTTGGCTTCCGATTCAACCATCAGGACGGCATCCGCCGTGCCGGCAACGACGAGGTCGAGGCTCGACTCGTCCATCTCGTCGAGATGCGGGTTCAGGACGTATTCGCCGTTGATGTAACCGACGCGGGCGCCACCGACCGGGCCCATGAACGGGATGCCGGACAGTGTCAGCGCAGCCGAGGTAGCGACCATGGACAGGACGTCCGGATCGTTTTCGAGGTCATGCTGGACGACGGTGACGACGACCTGCGTGTCGTTCTTGTAACCTTCCGGGAAGAGCGGGCGGATCGGGCGGTCGATCAGGCGGGAAACGAGGGTTTCGTTTTCGCTCGGACGGCCTTCGCGCTTGAAATAGCCGCCGGGGATCTTGCCGGCGGCATAGGTCTTTTCCTGGTAGTTGACGGTGAGCGGGAAGAAGTCCTGGCCCGGCTTCGGCGCCTTGGCGGAAACGACGGTGGCGAGAACCACGGTTTCGCCGTAGGTGGCGAGGACGGCGCCGTCAGCCTGGCGGGCAATCTTTCCCGTTTCCAGCTTCAGCGGGCGGCCGGCCCATTCGATTTCGACGGAATGAGTATTGAACATGTCTTGTCCTTCAATACGGAAAACCACGCATCGCCGGTTTCGGCGCAGCGTGAGAGACCGCGATCTGTGACTCAATCATGGGCAAGACAACGGGAGGCTTCTCGAACAAGGTTCTGCTTGGAGAACCTGGCCAAAGCACCTTGGGGTTCCCGCGGGCTCTGGCCTAAAGCATCCGGCAATCCTGCCCCATGACAGGTCGGTGGTTGTTGACGGCTCCGGCCCATCCGGCTCCGTCCAGAGCCGTTCAGCATTTCTTCGAAATGCAAAACTGCTCCATCTCTTTGTCTACCGCAATTCCGAATGCAAAACCGCTCGGCGCTTTTGCTGGAATTGCCATGCACTCCTGCCGCGCCAATCCGGTGCGCCTGAAGCATTGTCATCCGGCACCCCGGGAAAAATCGAGGCCCGAAAAGGCATCCGGCGGCTCTGTTTCCAGACCCGCCGGAAGATTTCTTAGCGGCGGATACCCAGGCCGGTGATCAGCTTGGTGTAACGGCCTTCGTCCTTCTTCTTGAGGTAGTCAAGAAGCGAGCGGCGGCTGGAGACCAGCGTCAGAAGACCACGACGGGAATGGTTGTCCTTCTTGTGGTCCTTGAAATGTTCGGTCAGGTTGTTGATGCGCTCCGTGAGGATCGCGACCTGGACTTCCGGGGAACCGGTGTCGCCTTCGAAGGTGGCATATTCCTTGATCAGCGCGGTCTTGCGCTCGGCAGTGATCGACATCGGACGATCCTTTCTGTTGAAGAGGAGTAAGGGACGCCAAAAGCCGGGATGTCGTCCAGCCTTGGCCGTTAAAAGCAAAAGCAACGCCTAGCGCGGTCCTTCATGCTGGCGCTGCCTATAAACTATTCATATCCGGATTGGAAGAGCCGATATCGACGGCCGCAACGGCATCGCAGACGGCCGTCTTTCGCAAAGCATATCGGCCGAGGTCAAAAAAGCTCGTAGCCCGGCGCAAGCATGCTCAGCGGATCATAACGTCGCTTGGCATCGGAGAAGAAAGACCATCTCGGCCCGAAATGGTCTCTCCAGTCGTCCCGAGACATGGGAAAGGCGCTGACGGGATAGAGAATGCCGCCTGCGCTGCGGATATGCTCGTAGAGCAAGCGGTTCCTGGCGATCAAGTCCGCCGTTTGAGCAGCCTCGTCGGAGGCCGGAATCCGGACCAGATTGAACGGGAAAACAATGCTCTCGTCCGGCAGCCGAAGCAACGGGGTGCGCATCGCCGCGGTGAACACGGGATAATAGGTGATCCGGCCGAAGGGGCCGACATCCGCATCGGTCAATCCATCCAGGATATCGCCGGCGATCCGCTCCGCGCTGGAGCCGGGAAGGAACGTCAGCAGCCATGGGTGCGGATTGAACCATTGACCATTGGACCGGAGCAGCGTTTCAAGACGTGCGAATGCCCTGACATCCTCGATATAGGCCAGATCCGAAACCTCCGCGGCGCGGCGCTGATCCGACAGGCCGGCAACAAGCGATCTTTCGTCCGGAACCGCGGCGCCATCGTAGAAAGCCACACCTTCAAGCTGATAGCGCCATACGCCGGTTCCGCCCGGAAGAATCGCACCCTGCAGGTAGTCGAAACGGCCATCCGCAAGCACGGTCCGCAGATCCACCGTCAAGGAATGCAGATCGGCATAGAAAAGATGGAACCGGCGGACCCGCTCAGGCGCACGCGCCAGGCGCAGCGTGGCTTGCGTCATGATTCCGCATTGGCCCAACCCGGCACGGACGGCATCGAAAAGATCGGAGTTCTCGTTTTCCGAACATGTCAGCTCCCGGCCATCGCCCGTCACGACATCCAGGGAGAGGAGGTTGTCCGTCTGCAGGCCGTACCGGAACGTCGTCCCGCCGATTCCGCCGATCGCAAGCGTGCCGCCGACCGAAAGCTCGAGATAATTGGTCAGCACCGCCGGCGTGAGGCCCCTCACCAGCGCGGCGTCGAGAACCACGTTCCATGTCGCGCCGGCATCGACGACCATCCGGTCCGGCAGAACCTGCCGAACCACATTCAGCGCGCGCATGTCGATGACGATGCCATCTTCCGCCATCGCGCGGCCATAGGTCGAGTGGCCCTGCCCCCGCGCCGCAACCTTCAAGCCTCGGCCTGCTGCCCACCGCATCAGGTCGGCAACGTCACGGGCGGATGCGGGCCTGAACACGGCCTGGGGGCGGCGCCGGACGATATGGCCGAAATCATCCATCACCTCGGCAAGATCATGCGGGCTGCGGCTCAGCAACGTGGAGACTGCAGGATCACGATCCGGCAATGCCCGTTTGTCGGTAGCCATGAGACCTCCCGGTCTTGAGGCCGGCAAAAGCAGGAGCACAGCCACCGCATCGGGCCGGTGGCTGCGTGAGACAATCGGCTTTAAACGGCAAATGGGCCGATTGGATGGCTTTCAATCGCCTGCGGCGTGGTCGGAGCGCGTTCGGCTTAGCCGAAGACCCGCTTGGGGCGGAATTCGCCCTGGCCGATCTCGCCGATGGCGATCAGCTTTCCGCGCGCCGTCGCATAGGCCTCGGCTTCCATCAGCGGCGCGTCGCGACCGCGCAGGATCACCGGGTTGCCCATCTTGAGGCGATGCGCCTGATCGTCGGAGACCGGCAGGTGCGGCAGGTTGGACAGCGCCTCGGCGGTATCGATCAGGAATTCGTCGAGCGCCGCCAGCCGCTCGTCGCGGTCCTCGATCGTCTCGAGCGCCACGAGATCGGCGAGCGGCACCATCTTGTCTTCCGCAAACGGCGCCACGAACGTGCGGCGCAGTTCCGAGACATGGCCGTAGCAGCCGAGATCGCGGCCGAAATCCCGCGCCAGCGCCCGCACATAGGTGCCTTTGCCGCATTCCACCTCGAAATGCGCCTTGTCGGCGGTTACGCCGAGCAAGGTCAGTCGGAAGATCTCCACCTCGCGGGAGGGGATTTCGACCGTCTCGCCGTCACGGGCGAGATCATAGGCGCGCTCGCCGGCGATCTTGATCGCGGAAAACTGCGGCGGGACCTGCGTGATCGTGCCGGTGTAGTTCGGCAGGAGGGCGCGGATCGCCTCTTCGGTCGGGCGCCTGTCGGACCTGACGGTCACCTCGCCTTCGAGATCGTCGGTCGAGCGTTCCTCACCCCAGGTGACCGCGAACTCATAGATCTTGCGGCCGTCCATGACATAAGGAACGGTCTTCGTCGCGTCTCCCAATGCGATCGGCAGCATGCCGGAGGCAAGCGGATCGAGCGTGCCGGCATGGCCGGCCTTCTGGGCGTTGAACAGCCACTTGATCTTTGAGACGGCCTCGGTCGAGCCGAAATCCACCGGCTTGTCGAGGATCAGCCAGCCGGAAACCGGGCGGCCCTTGGGTTTCTTTGGTTTGGACATAGGCAGTCTTGGGCGTACTCTTTGTTATTCGTCGTCTTTGTGATCGGCTTCGATGTCCCGCTGGACTTCGGGAGACCGGAGGAGATCGTCGATCTTCTTGTAGTTGTCGAAGCTCGTATCGTCGCGGAAGCGCACTTCCGGCATGTATTTCATCTGCCTCAGCTGCCCGCCGAGACGGCCGCGGATGAATTTGGCATTGCGATTGAGCGCTTCTATGACCGCCCCGTGGTCGGGCAGGCCGAGCGGCGTCACATAGGCGGTGGCGATCTTCAGATCCGGCGACATGCGCACTTCGGACACGGAGATCACAGTCTTTTCAATGAGGTCGTCGCGCACTTCGCCGCGCTGCAGGACCTGGGTTATGGCGGCGCGGACCTGTTCGCCAACGCGAAGCATGCGCTGGGAGGGCGCCGAGGATGTTGCCTTGGTCATTTCCTGTTTTCTCTTTCAGGGCGCCGCCGGGGTTCGTCCCGCATCGAGCGCCGCATCGGATAAAGGCGGTCCAATGACTGAGACCCGCCCAAAGGTCAAGGCGCCACCCATGATTTATCTTAACGCCGTGCGACGTCGAGAGATCTAGTCGAGCTTCTCGAGATAGGGCAGATCGTGCGGATGCACCTGTCTCGTGACCATGACGATGCGGTCGATCGCCCGCTCGCGCGACACCTGAAGATGGCGCTTCAGCGACCGGGCGGCATCCTCCACCCTGCCCGCCTGCAGGCGCTCGACGATCTCGATATGCTCCGGCAGGAAGGGTTCGGTGCCGAAAAGCCGCGGCATCCACTGGTAAAGAAAGCGGTGCGCCACAAGCAGTGCCTGCGGCAGGCTGATCGCCTGCATGAGCGTGCGGTTGTCGCAATATCCGAGCAGGGTGACGTGCAGCTCTTCTTCCAGCCTGTCGAGGTCGGGTCCTGTCAGTTCGGCTGCGTTCTCGACGGCGGCTTCGAGATTGGCACGCATGGCCGCGACAAACTCCGGCGGGACCTTTGCGGCCGCCTTTTCGAGAACGACCGGCTCCAGGAGCCAGCGAAGCTCGTAAAGTTCGCCTACATGGTCCGGCGTCATGGCGGGTGCGACCCAGCGGGAGCGATCGTCCTTGCGCACGATGCCGCGCTGCTGCAGGCGGCCGACGACGTCGCGCGCCACCGTGCGGCTGACATCGTAGAAACGGGCGAGTTCCGTCTCGTTGACACGCCAGCCCGCGAAGGAACAGCGGGCGGCGATTTCGCTTTCCACCTCGCCGTAGATCTTTTCCCAGCTCGACAACTGGGTCAGGCGCAGCTCGTCGGAGGCTTCGAGTGAAGGGATTGCGGCGTCACCGCCGGAAACGTTGGAGCGCACCGCATAACCGCGGCCGGAGGACTTTTCGAGCAACCCGTGCCGCTCGAGTTCCGTCAGGGCCTGGCGAGCGGGCGCACGGCTGATCTTGAACTGTTCGGCGAGCGAGGATTCGTTCAGGCGCGCACCCGGCGGCAGGTTGCCCTGGGCGATCTGCCCGGCGACGATCTCGAAAACCTGCTGATAGAGGCGCGGAGCAACCCCTCCCGCCACCTTGGGCCGCGGTCGGTCCACATCGGCCGTGCGTCCTGCCGTCATGTCTTCTCCCTGAATTTTCGATGCCACCACCCTTCACAAAGAACGATGCATCATGGCGGAGAAATACCAGCAAGGCCGAGTCCGTTCAATTCGGGCGTTCCGGGGTCCTGGGTCAGCCGTTGTCGGCGTGAAAAAACTCTTGTCAAAAACGGAAATTCGTCTAGTGTACACATTATACGTTATTGTACTCAAAGTTGCCAGATCTTTGGAGGAGCAAGGATGGTCGGTCGACTGGCGCAAAAACGCGCCTTGGTGACGGGAGCTGGCCAAGGCATCGGCCGCGCCATCGCGATAGCCTTTGCCGCCGAGGGTGCGGAAGTGGTGGCGACAAGCCGCTCGGCCGGCAAGATGGCCGATCTTGCGGACCATTCCGCAGCGATCAGAACCGTGTCTCTTTCGCCCGGCCTGGAGGGGCGGATCGAGGCGAGCGACAACCTCGGGGAAATGCGCCGCACCTTCATATCCCGCCAACCGATGGGCCGGCTCGGCACGGTGGAGGAAATGGCTGCGGCGGCCGTTTATCTCGCAAGCGACGAGGCCGCCTTCATGACCGGCCAAATCCTGATCGTCGACGGAGGGCAGACCCTGTGAGCACCATGCAGCCGATCGAGGAAGGCGTCCTCCACGCGTCGATCGAGGATGTGGACCGGTTCTGCCGCGCCGTCTTCCTGGCCGCCGGCGCCGATCAAGCAACCGCCGAAGCCGCAACGCGGGCGATGATGCACGGATCGCGCTTCGGCGTCGACAGCCACGGCGTTCGGCTTCTCGACCACTACATCGCCGCCATGACCGGCGGGCGGGTCAACGCCGCCCCGAAACTCCGGTTCACGCAGACGGCGGGGGCGCTCGGCACGCTCGACGCCGACCATGGCCATGGGGCGCTTGCGGCCTATGAGGCAATGGAAAAGGCGATCGAGCTTGCCGGGCAGTTCGGCATCGGCGCGGTTTCCATCCGCAACAGCTCGCATTTCGGACCGGCGGGCGCCTATGCCCTGCATGCGGCAACGAAGGGTTATATCGGCGCCGCCTTCTGCAATTCCGACAGTTTCGTGCGCCTGCATGACGGCGCGATGCGGTTTCACGGCACCAACCCGATCGCCTTCGCCGTCCCGATCAGCGGCCAGAATCCCTGGTTCCTCGACATGGCGACCAGCGCCATCCCCTACAACCGGGTAAAACTCTACCGCAGCCTCGGCCGGAAGCTTCCCGAAGGGGTCGCGTCGGATGCCGAGGGACTTGATACGCGCGATCCTTCCCTGGTGGAAATGCTGGCCCCTGTGGGCGGCGAGTTCGGGTTCAAGGGCGCGGGGCTGGCGGGCCTCGTGGAGATCCTGAGTGCAGTTCTGTCCGGCATGCGCCTGAGTTTCGACCTCCTGCCCATGAACGGACCGGATTTCTCCACGCCCCGCGCTCTTGGCGCCTTCGTACTGGCGCTGAAGCCGGGCGCCTTCGTTTCCGAAGATGTCTTCCAGACGGGCATGCAACGCTATGTCGAGGTGCTGCGTTCGTCGCCTGCCAGGGAGGGCCTGAAGGTCATGGCGCCGGGCGACCGGGAATGGCTGATCGCCGAGGAACGTAAGACACGCGGCGTTCCGCTCGATCCCGAAACGCAGCAGGCCTTCAAAAAACTCGCGGAACGCTATGGGCCCGAAAGGCCCGCCGCGGCGCCATGACGGCGATCCGGCGGAGGAGCCGGCATCCGGAAGAGCCGGAGACATGAAACGATGTCATGGAAGGCTCGGTGCTGATCGTCATGCTGACGCCGATCTTCATGCCGGGTATCGTTCTCTACATGCCGAACCTGCTGTTCAGCCCCTGAGGCGGATCAGAACAGAGCATCCTCGATATCCTCGTCGGACATGACCGTTGCGACCGCAGCTGCTTCCACAGGCGGCTGGGTTCCCATCACCGCGGCATGCAGCTCGCGTTCGGCCACCATCGTGTAAAGCCGGCCGATGCGGCCGCCGATATCGGCGAGCACCTCTTCGAGGCCGGGCGCTTCGAACACGTCCTCGCCGATTTCCATCTCCCCGGCACAGGTACGCAGCACTTCGCCGAGTTCGGCGTTGAAGTTCAGGCGGGCAAGCGAAATGTCCATCTCGCTGACGGCCGTCTTGCTCTGGTCGCGGAGGCCGGCCATCTGCGCATCCATGCGGTCGCCGACGGCGCGGATGTTCTCCACCGCATGTTCGAGCCGGCTGTCGAGACTTTCCTCGTTCTCCTCGCCCTGCACGCCGACCAGCTTGTTGGCGGCGGTTTCCAGCGTCTGGAGTTGGGCGAGAATCTCTTCCGCCGTCTCGTCGAGCTTGCCCGCGAAGTTGCGGAGCTCGGCGGTCACGACGTTGATCGCCTTGCCTTCCTCGCCGATCTTGCCGCAGCGCAGGTTGGTATTGAGCGCCATGTAATGAATATCGGTGCGGACTGCCCGCACGATGCCGATACCGTCGAGAAGTTCACGCACGATGGTGACGGTGGAATGGCTGAGCGCGCCAGCCTGGCTGGCGACATCCTCGATCTCGCGCACGGCGACGCGGGCGGCCGCCACGCCGTTCTCGAGCTGGCGGATTGCATTGTCGCTTTCGTCGTCGCCCTCGGTCATCGCGCCACGCAGGGCTTCGATCTGCGCGAGATCGGAGCGGAAGCTGGCGACGGTCGCGACGATCTTGGCCGTATCGCGGTCGAAATCGGCAATCGACTGGTTGAGCTGCAGCGACACGAGCTGGCGAATGATCAGCGACAAGCTTTCGCGCTGGCCGGTGTCGAGCGCGCTGCCTGCGGGCGATTCCAGATATTCCGACAGGATCTGCAGGCTGGACTGGCAATGCTCGATGCGCTGACGGGTGATGTCGCCCACCTGCATGGCCGAAAGGGTCGAGGCGAGTTTCGTCTGAATACCGCCGGCAACGCTGCGTACTTTTGCCGCACGCTCGCCAAGCAGCTTGCGATGCTTGCCGATCTCGGCGGCTCCCTTCGACAGGCCGGCGACGATTTGCGGCACCGTCTCGTTATAACTTGCGAGGATCGCCTTGCCCTTGGTCATGACGGGACCGAGGCCATGGCCAAGCGTCGAAAGCTTGCCGGCGAAATCGTTGACCTGCCGGGTTCCTTCCTGGATCCTTTCGAGAATTTCTTCCGCAAAGCCGGAGAAATCGGCAATACCGGCGCCGGTGATCTTGGCGGTGACCGCGAAGGTGCGCAGGTAACGCAGGGTCTCCTGCATCTCCTCGATTTCGGGCTCAAGCTTGCGTTCCGCGCAGGCGATCTCCTGGAATCCGGCCTGGCGTTCGGTTTCGATGCGGGTCAAGCGCGACAGGCGATCCACCGTGCTCGTCAGTTCGGCCATCGTGGCGTTCGCCGTCCCCTCGTCCAGAGAACCGGTCAATTGGTCAAGGGAAGCGATCAGCTTGTTCAGCACGTCGAGAATCGACAGAAGGGCGGCGCCGCCTTCGAGAAAGCGCTCTTCTATACGCGACCGCGCAGTTTCCAGGCGATCGACAACGGGCAGTACGCCCGGAGATCCCTGCGCGATGTCAAAAATGGATGCCCTGACAGCCACTTCGTCTCACCTTTCAGGCCCGATGAGGGCCTCTGCCTGCTAAAATGAACGGCGATAAACTCGCCTGTGTTGTTTTGGGACAGCCTCGCGCCAGCCAGATCGTGGCAAGATCTCGTCCTATGCGAGGGGCAGAGTGCGGGACAGGTGTTAATTCCCGCCGAACAACTCAAGGGTTTTGCGACTTGTAGTTAATTTTCCCAATCTCGCGGGCTGCGAAATACAACCTGTTAATATTGCGTCGCTAGAAATGGCCGTGCGCCATTAATCTCTCGTTAAGGATGTAAGTCCAAATTCGGACAGCTATTTCAGCGTTTTCGGAATTATATTGGGGTCAAAATGACTGCTTCCAATGTTAAAGAGGATTACCTTTGCCTGCCGGACAACCTGACGGTGCGCGCAATCACAACCGTGCAGCAGGAAGTGCTTCGATTCATCGACAAAAACCAGTCCATCGCCATCGAGCTTTCGGACGATTGCCAGGTGGACATCAGCTTCATTCAGCTCATGGAAGCGGCACGAATCTACGCCGGCACAGCCGGTAAACGCATCGCGCTCAAAAAACCTGCCAGCGGCCCGATGCTTGATGTTCTGCAACGCAGCGGTTTCCTTGAGGGACTATCCGCTGAAGACGCGAAATTCTGGCTTCATCAAGGGGGAATTCAATGAGCGCCAGTATCCTCACGGTCGATGATTCGGCGAGTATCCGGCTAACCACACGCGTCGCGCTGAGCAATGCCGGTTATCAGGTGACCGAAGCCGTCGACGGCATGGATGGCATTGCCAAGCTCAACGGCGGCCAATTCGATCTGATCGTGACCGATCTCAACATGCCGAACATGGACGGCCTGACGATGATCCGCGAACTGCGCAAGATGCCGGCCCATATGGGCGTTCCGGTGATCTTCCTGACGACGGAATCCGACAACGACCTCAAGCAGCAGGCCAAGGCCGCCGGCGCGACCGGCTGGCTGACGAAGCCCTTCGATCCGGAGAGCCTGGTCAAGATCGTCAAGAAGGTGCTCGGCAAATGAGCTTTCCCGATCCTATCGCGGTTTTCAGAACGGAAGCGGCCGAGCTTCTCGAACAGATCGAGGCGGGCTTGCTCGACCTCAACGTCAACCTCGGCGACAAGGATCAGGTGGACGCGGTCTTCCGCGGCCTCCACACGCTGAAGGGTTCCGGCGCCATGTTCGGCTTCGAAGCCCTGGCCGCCTTTACCCATCACTGCGAAACGGCCTTCGACCGTGTTCGCAAGGGCGAAGTGCCGGCAACCCAGGAACTGGTCACGGCGGTTCTCGAAGCCAAAGACCATATGCGTGCACTGGTCGAGACGCCGTCAGGCGACCACGGCGCGATGAGCGAGATGCTTCTCGCCAATCTGAGGTCGGCCGTCGAAGCCGCCAAGAATCCTGGCTCGGCGCCGGCCCTCAAGGTCGCTCCGGGCCAGACGCTTTTCAAGATCCGCTTCAGCCTGCCGCAGAATGCCATGGCCAACGGCACAAATCCGCTGCCGCTGCTCGACGAGCTGCGCGAACTCGGCGAATGCAAGATCGTCGCGGATCGCTCGGCCATCCCCTCTCTCGATCTCCTTGCTCCGACCGACCTCTATGTCAGCTGGGACGTCGAACTCCTGACGACCCAGCCGCGCTCGGCGATCGACGACGTCTTCATCTTCGTCATGGACGAGATGCAGCTCGACGTTTCCGCGATCGAGGCTCCGGCGGCCAAGCCGCCCGCCACGGATACGGCAGCGGCGCCAAACGAAGTAGTATCGCCTGCCCCGGCAGTTCCGGCCTCGCGCGCCGCCTCCCCTGCCCCGGCAGCGCCGGCTCCCGTGGACAACAAGGCGAACAAGGCCTCCGAAAACGTCCGTGTGCCGGCGGAAAAGCTCGATGAGCTCATGGACCGCGTCGGAGAACTCGTCATTGCCCAGTCGCGGCTCTCGCAGCTTGCCGGCGGCAGCGGCGACCTGCAGCTGCGCGCCGTCTCGGAAGACGTGGAGCGGCTTTCCGGCGAACTGCGCGACACGATGATGGTGCTGCGCATGGTTCCGGTCGCGCATCTCTTCAGCCGTTTCCGCCGCCTGGTGCACGACCTCGCCCATGAAACCGGCAAGACGATCGAACTCGTTACCGAGGGCGAAACGACGGAAGTCGACAAGAGCGTCATCGAGCGACTTGCCGATCCGCTCGTCCATCTGGTGCGCAATTCCTGCGACCACGGCCTCGAAACTCCGGAAGAACGCCTCGCGGCGGGCAAGTCGGAAGCCGGCCACATCTCGCTCTCCGCCCGCCAGCAGGCCGGCGAAGTCATCATCACCATCAAGGATGACGGACGCGGCATCAACAAGGAACGGGTGCGCGCCAAGGCGGAATCCTCGGGCCTCATCCAGCCGAATGCCAGCCTCACCGACCAGGAAATCTACCAGCTGATCTTCCAGCCGGGCTTCTCGACGGCCCAGACGGTAACCAACCTTTCCGGTCGCGGCGTCGGCATGGACGTGGTCAAGCGGACGATCGACGCGCTCCGCGGCACGATCAACGTCGCCAGCCATTCCGGCAAGGGATCGGAGATCTCTCTGGCGATCCCGCTGACGCTCGCCATCATCGACGGCCTGCTCGTCCGCGTCGGCTCGGGCCGCTACGTCATCCCGCTTTCGGCGGTCGAGGAATGCCTCGAGCTTTCAATCGAGGAAGACATGCGTTCGCGCGGCCGCAGCTTCATCTCGCTGCGGGACAGCCTCGTGCCGTTCCTGCGGCTGCGCGATCTCTTCCGCACCGGCACCAAGCCGGATCCCTTCCAGAAGGTGGTCGTCATTTCCACCGGTTCGGAAAGAGTCGGCCTGGTGGTCGATCAGATCATCGGCGACCATCAGACCGTCATCAAGGCCATGTCGAAGCTGCATCACGACGTCGCGACCTTCTCAGGCGCGACCATCCTCGGTGACGGCGACGTGGCCCTGATCCTCGATGTCGGCCATCTGGTGGCGGAAGGACAACAACAGGAGGCGCATCTGCGCGCGGCGGGATGAACGAGGCAGTCAGAAAGATTTCCGAAAATATCTGGGACGGCCGCGACGAGCTGGAAGTCCTGACATTCGACATCGCCGGCGAGATGTTTGCGCTGGAAGCCTTCATCGTGCAGGAAATCCTCGATCTCCTGCCCGAAACGACGGTGCCCGGCGCCAAGGCCTTCGTCGGCAGCGTCATCAACTTCCGCGGCAAGGTCATTCCGCTCGCAGACATCCGACTGGCATTCGGCATGGAAGCGACAAAACCGACGATAGACAGCCGGATCATCGTCATCGCCCTCGACATAGACGGCGAGCCTGTGCTTGCCGGCATCCGTACCGACAAAGTCCACGAAGTCACGACCCTGATGCGTGCCGCAGGCGAGCCGCCGCCGAGCGTCGGCATGCGGTGGCGGCCGGACTTCATCGATTGCCTGGTAAAACGGGGAACAGAGTTCATCATCATCCCCAATCTCCAGGTGATCTTCTCCGCTCAACACGACCATTCCTCGACCGGGAGCCCCCACGGTTGATCACCCTTTCGATGGAGACGTAAAATGCGTGCCTCAATCAAGCTGAAGCTGGCTTCCGCTTTCGGTTTCGTCATCCTCATGCTCTTGGCGACTGCCGCTTATGGAATTCTGAGCCTCAGCAATCTCAACGATACGCTGGAAGGCGTGTTGCAGGGGCCGGCCATGCGGCTCAAGCTCGCCCAGACCCTGAACAACGAACAGCTTCAGCAGATTCGCCAGCAGAAGAACTTGCTGCTGACCACAGAGCCCAAAGAAATGCAGGGCTATATCTCGAAGTCGGATGAAGCCCGGCGTACCTTCGACGAAACCTTCAAATTGGTTGAAGCGCGAGCAACCGAGCAGGGCAAGGTCCTCTGGGCAAAGCTCGCCGGCTTCACCGCTGAATTCCGCAAGCAGGACGACCGTATCCGCCAGCTGATGCTGGGCGGCGACGCGACCGCGGCTCTGCACATCTCCAACAACGAGGCTCGGGCAGTCACCAACGACATCGATGCCCTCCTTTCGGAGGTGGTCAAGCTCGAAGAAAGCCGCCTCGTCGACGCCGGTACCCAGTCGGAGGCCGATTATGCGCAGACGCGCCTGATCATGATTTCGGTCGCAGTGAGCGCCTTCCTGATTGCCGTGCTGGCCGCCGTCTGGATCGCGCTTTCGATCAACAGAGGCTTGCGCAACGCCGTGAGCGCCGTCCAGAACGTCGCCGAGGGCGACCTGACGCGGTTTGCGACGGTCACTACCAAGGACGAGATCGGCGAACTGCTCGGCTACGTCAACACCATGATCGAGCGCCTGCGCGGCGTGGTCGGCGATGCGCTCGCCGCTTCCGACAACGTTTCTTCCGGTAGCCAGGAACTGTCGGCAAGCTCCGAACAGCTCAGCCAGGGCGCCACCGAGCAGGCTTCGTCCGCCGAAGAGGCCTCTGCCTCGATGGAGCAGATGGCGGCCAACATCAAGCAGAACGCCGACAACGCCGCCCAGACCGAAAAGATCGCACGCCAGTCGTCGCGTGATGCGGAGGCCTCCGGCCAAGCGGTTGGCCGCGCCGTTGGCGCGATGCGCACGATTGCCGAGAAGATCTCGATCGTTCAGGAAATCGCCCGCCAGACCGACCTTCTCGCCCTGAACGCCGCCGTCGAGGCAGCGCGCGCCGGAGAACACGGCAAGGGCTTTGCGGTCGTCGCTTCGGAAGTCCGCAAGCTTGCGGAACGCTCCCAGGCTGCGGCTGCGGAAATCAGCGCGCTTTCCGGCGATACCGTGCAGGTCGCGACCGAAGCCGGCGAGATGCTGAACAGGCTGGTGCCGGACATCCAGAAGACCGCCGAACTGGTATCGGAGATCTCCGCCGCATGCCGCGAACAGGATATCGGCGCCAGCCAAATCAACGAGGCGATCCAGCAGCTCGACAAGGTGACCCAGCAGAATGCCGGCGCTTCCGAAGAAATGTCGGCGACCTCCGAGGAGCTTGCCTCCCAGGCGGAAGAGCTGCAGGCGTCGATCGCCTTCTTCAAGGTCGATCAGTCGGGCGGTCACAAGCCAGTCAGACGCGCACCGGCCGCGGCCGTCCACAAACCGGCCGCCAAGCCGGCCGGCCGGCCTGCCCAGGCCCATCACCCGGTCATGCAGCAGTTCCACAAACAGGATCAATCGGTGCACAGCCAGCAGGCTCGCGCCAAGGGTTTTGCTCTCGACATGTCGATGGGCGGACCGGACGCCGACGACGCGGACTTTCGCGAAAGCGCCTGAGGCGCTCCAAGATCGATGCCGGGCCCCGAGCCCGGCATACCGCCGCCGTGTGTATGCGACGACGTTGGCCGGCAACGGCCGCCAGGGGGTGAATGATCGCCTGTCTGGCTTCACAGCGCTTCCAATCTCGGGAACGCAGGATCACCGCATACGCATCGGGGGATCAATTGATGCGCTTCACTATCAAACTCAAGCTGACATTGGCATTCGGCTTCCTCATCCTGCTGTCAAGCGCCACCGTAATCATCGCGATCATGAACCTGGCATCGCTCAATTTGGCGGTAACGAACATTGTTCAGGGTCCGGCAACGAACCTGCGTATTTCTTCGGACATGTCGACGGCAATCCTGAACGCAATCCGGGATGAAAAGAATGTCGTCATCAGCACCGATCCGCAGCAGATCAATGGCTTTGTGAACTCCGCCAGAAGCAACCTGCAGCAGGCAGATCGGGCACTGGAACTGCTCAAGCAGAGCAAAAATCCTGCTGTGGTCGAAAAAGTGGACCAGCTTTTCCGCCAATTGGCGACTTGGAAGCAGCTGGACGAAAAGGTGCTGGCTTATGGGATGGAAAATACCGAGGAGTCCAACCGCAAGGGTGGCGAACTGTCGATGGGTGAAGGCCGCAAAGCCTTCAACGAAATGCTTGTGAGCTTGAATGCCGTTCGCGAGGCGATCGCGGCGGATATGAAGGCGACAGACCAGGCTACCAGTGACCAATACGAATGGTCCCGCAATCTGTTGATTTCAGCTCTTGCGGTGATTTTCGTACTCTCCGTCGGCGTTGCTTTCTGGATCGCGCTCGGGATCAACAGCGGCCTGAAAAAAGTGAAGTCTGTTGCCGACGCGGTCGCGGTTGGAGATCTCAACCAGGACATTGCCATAAAGACGAATGACGAAATCCGCGACGTCGTGGAGAGCGTCCGCACGATGACCACCAATCTTCGGGAGACCGCCCGCGTTGCGGATCAGATTGCCAATGGCAACCTGACGGTGAACGTCAAGCCGCTGTCGGATAAAGATACGCTCGGCCTAGCGCTCGAAAGCATGGTGGAGCGCCTTCGGGGCGTCGTCGCCGACGCGCTCGCGGCATCCCACAACGTTTCGTCCGGTAGCCAGGAACTGTCGGCAAGCTCCGAACAGCTTTCCCAAGGCGCCACCGAACAGGCTTCTTCCGCCGAAGAGGCCTCTGCCTCGATGGAGCAGATGGCGGCCAACATCAAGCAGAACGCCGACAACGCCGCCCAGACCGAAAAGATCGCCCGCCAGTCGTCCAGGGATGCGGAAGCCTCCGGCCAGGCCGTCAGCCGTGCCGTCGGCGCCATGCGCACGATCGCCGAGAAGATCTCGATCGTTCAGGAAATCGCCCGCCAGACCGACCTTCTCGCCCTGAACGCCGCCGTCGAGGCAGCGCGCGCCGGCGAACACGGCAAGGGTTTTGCGGTCGTCGCCTCCGAAGTCCGCAAGCTTGCGGAACGTTCGCAGGCTGCGGCGGCCGAAATCAGCGCGCTCTCGGGTGAAACCGTGCAGGTCGCGACCGAAGCCGGCGAGATGTTGAACAAACTGGTGCCGGACATCCAGAAGACCGCCGAACTGGTGTCGGAGATCTCCGCTGCCTGCCGCGAGCAGGATATCGGCGCCAGCCAGATCAACGAGGCGATCCAGCAGCTCGACAAGGTGACTCAACAGAATGCCGGCGCCTCCGAGGAGATGTCGTCGACCTCCGAGGAATTGGCCGCCCAGGCGGAAGAGCTGCAGGCGTCGATCGCCTTCTTCAGAGTGGACTCGTCCGCGATGAAGGGCCGCGGCCAGCCTGCCGCCAAGGTTCCGACAGCCGCAAGGCCGGCTCCGAAACCTGCAGCAAAACCGGCATCGCATGCCTCTCATGCCAGACAGACCGGCCACACCGTTGCCGCGCAGCAGGCGCGCGCCAAGGGTTTTGCGCTTGATCTTTCGATCGGGGGTCCGGACGCGGACGACGCAGACTTCCGCGAAAGCGCTTGAGGCCCGCCACGAATATTTCCCGGCCTGAAAAGGCGGGGAAATGGGTTCCCCGCAAGGGGATATTTCAGGACCAGATCATTCAGGAGAGTGGATGCGACCGTCTTCGCTCTCATCGTTTCCCGCTCGGTCGGGAGCTCTACATTTCACTCGTTGCCTGGGGATAAGGCTATGCGGATAACCATCAAACTGAAGCTGGGACTGGCGTTCGGCTTCCTTCTTGCCATGTTGGTCGGAACGGCAGGCTACGGAATATATAGCCTGGGCGCCGCCAACGATGCGATGATTTATGTCACGGAAATCGCGGCACGGAGGCTGGATCAGATCCAGCAGTTGAACAACCTCGCGCTCGACCGCGTCCGTGCCCAGAAGAACATGTTGCTCGCGACCTCGCAGGAGGAGATCGACATGTTCTATTCCCGCGGCGACGAACTGGAACAGAAGTTCAACATTCTGCTTGAAAATCTGGCCAAGACAGCTTCGGCGGACCAGAAACAGTCCTGGGACGCGACGCTTGCGCTGGCCACAGCCAATCACGCCGCGAACGAGAAAGTGGATGCGGCAATCCGGCGCGGCGATACCCGGGAGGCGCTGGCGCTTTCCTCCGGCGAGAGCCGCAAGGCCATCAACGCCCTTCTGCCCAAGCTCGACGAGGCCGTTCAGATCAACCGTGACCGAATGGCCAAGTCGAATGAAGAGGCGGAAGATAGCTATCATTCCATGCGCCTGCTGATGATCACGCTCACCGCGGTCTCCGTCGTTCTGGCGGCGGCCATGGCCTTCTGGATCGCCTTCAGCATCAACGCCGGCTTCCGCAAGATCAAGGCTGCGGCCGATGCGGTCGCCATCGGCGATCTGAATCAGACCATCGAAGTCAAGACGAACGACGAGATCAAGGACCTGGTCGATACGGTCAACGTGATGACCGCCAACCTGCGCGGCACGGCGGCCGTCGCAGACCGCATCGCCCAGGGCGATCTCTCGCTCGACGCAAAGCCGCTCTCCGATAAGGATACGCTCGGGCTTGCCATGCAGAACATGGTTATCAATCTGCGCGGCACGGCGGCCGTCGCAGACCGCATCGCCCAGGGCGACCTTTCGATCGACGCAAAGCCGCTCTCCGACAAGGATACGCTGGGGCTTGCCATGCAGAGCATGGTCGCCAACCTCAGGACCACCGCAAGCGTCGCCGACCAGATTGCCGGCGGCGATCTGACGGTTTCGCCGCAGCCGCTTTCCGACAAAGATATTCTGGGCCTTGCGCTGGAAAGCATGGTCGAACGCCTGCGCGGCGTGGTCGGCGATGCGCTTTCGGCGGCGGACAACGTGTCTTCGGGCAGCCAGGAGCTTTCGGCAAGTTCGGAACAGCTTTCCCAGGGCGCAACGGAACAGGCCTCCGCCGCGGAAGAAGCGTCGTCTTCGATGGAGCAGATGGCGGCCAATATCAAGCAGAACGCCGACAACGCCGCCCAGACGGAAAAGATCGCCCGTCAATCCTCCAAGGACGCCGAGGCATCCGGCCAGGCCGTGGGCCGCGCCGTTTCGGCAATGCGCACGATCGCCGAGAAGATCTCGATCGTCCAGGAAATCGCCCGCCAGACCGACCTTCTCGCCTTGAACGCGGCCGTCGAGGCAGCGCGCGCCGGTGAACACGGCAAGGGTTTTGCCGTCGTCGCTTCGGAAGTCCGAAAGCTCGCGGAACGTTCGCAGGCCGCTGCGGCCGAAATCAGCGCGCTTTCCGGCGATACCGTGCAGGTCGCGACCGAAGCCGGCGAGATGCTCAGCAAGCTTGTTCCGGCAATCCAGAAGACCGCCGAACTGGTCTCGGAAATCTCCGCCGCCTGCCGTGAGCAGGACGTTGGTGCTGGCCAAATCAACGAGGCGATCCAGCAGCTCGACAAGGTGACCCAGCAGAATGCCGGTTCGTCGGAACAGATGTCGGCAACGTCGGAAGAACTGGCCTCCCAGGCAGAAGAGCTGCAGACGTCGATCGCCTTCTTCAGGGTCGAACGCGCCGGCGCCGCCAAAGCCAAGGCGCGCCCGTCGCAGCCCAAGGGAGCAACGCCAGCGAAGGGCGCCGCTTCGCGCCCAACGGCGAAACCTTACGGGGGCCGCGCGGCAGAGAGTTCCGTCAGGGAACAACAGGCCAGGGCCAAGGGGTTTGCGCTCGACATGTCGATGGGTGGACCCGACCACGATGACGAGGACTTTCGGGAAAGCGCCTGACGGCTTCCCCACGAACGAGGCGAAGCCGTTTCGGCGGCCCGCCGCATGAACGTGCAGCGTCGGTGCGATCTCTGACTCCCGCCATGGGTGCGCCCTCGACAGGTATTTTGGGATCGCTGGGACTGGAACAACCTGAGTTTGAAGCAATTTGGGGATTTTGAGATGCGGATTACAATTAAACTGAAACTCGGATTGGCTTTTGCCCTGATGACGCTTCTGTTGGTCGGCATCGCCGTCTACGGCAGCATGAGTCTCGGCGGCCTCAACGACGCGAGCGTCAAGATGATCGACGGGCCGGTCCGCCGTCTCGAACTGGCGCTGACCGCCAACGTGACCTCGGTGGATGCCGTGCGGGCGCAGAAGAACGCACTGCTCGCCACCAATCCGGCGGACGCGACGAAGTTCCACAAGGAAGCCGACGACAATACGGAGCTGATGTTCAAGGCAGCCCAGGAAGGCCTGTCGATCGCATCCGTCGAGGGCAAACCCTATTGGGAGAAGCTGCTGACCATTGGCAAGCAGTTCCAACAGAAGTCCGACGATCTGCAGGCCCTCCAGGCCAAGGGTGACATGACCGGCGCAATGGCGCTGTCCATGGGTGACCTGCGCACCATGACCGCCGATATGGGAGAAGCAATCAAGGTGCTTCTCGACATCCAGCGCAAGGGCATGGCCGCAACGGAGAAGGCCAATGGCGATCTCTTCGACACAACCATGATGGTGCTGACGGTCGCGTCGGTGATGGCGGTCGTGATTGCCATCGGCGCCGCCTTCTGGATCACGGTCGGTATCAGCAAGGGCCTGAAGAAGATCGCATCCGTCGCCGACGCCGTGGCCATCGGCGATCTCAACCAGAAGGTCGAGGTCAAGACCAACGACGAGATCAGGGACCTGATCGACACGGTCAACGTGATGACCGAAAACCTGCGGGCCACCGCAGCGGTCGCAGACCGTATCGCTGAAGGCGACCTCTCGATCGACGCCAAGCCGCTTTCCGACAAGGATACGCTCGGGCTTGCCATGCAGAGCATGGTCACCAACTTGCGCACGACCGCAAGCGTTGCCGACAAGATCGCCAACGGCGACCTGACCATCTCGCCGAAGCCGCTTTCCGACAAGGACATCCTTGGCCTCTCGCTGCAGAGCATGGTGGAGCGCCTGCGCGGCGTCGTCGCCGATGCGCTGGCAGCCTCGACCAATGTGTCCTCCGGCAGCCAGGAACTTTCATCAAGCTCCGAACAGCTTTCCCAGGGCGCCACCGAACAGGCTTCTTCCGCCGAAGAGGCCTCTGCCTCGATGGAGCAGATGGCGGCCAACATCAAGCAGAACGCCGACAACGCCGCCCAGACCGAAAAGATCGCCCGCCAGTCGTCCAGGGATGCGGAAGCCTCCGGCCAGGCCGTCAGCCGTGCCGTCGGCGCCATGCGCACGATCGCCGAGAAGATCTCGATCGTTCAGGAAATCGCCCGCCAGACCGACCTTCTCGCCCTGAACGCCGCCGTCGAGGCAGCGCGCGCCGGCGAACACGGCAAGGGTTTTGCGGTCGTCGCCTCCGAAGTCCGCAAGCTTGCGGAACGTTCGCAGGCTGCGGCGGCCGAAATCAGCGCGCTTTCCGGCGATACCGTGCAGGTCGCGACCGAAGCCGGCGAGATGCTGAACAGGCTGGTGCCGGACATCCAGCGCACTGCGGAGCTCGTCTCGGAAATCTCCGCCGCATGCCGCGAGCAGGATATCGGCGCCAGCCAGATCAACGAGGCAATCCAGCAGCTCGACAAGGTGACCCAGCAGAATGCCGGCGCCTCCGAACAGATGTCTGCAACTTCGGAAGAACTGGCCGCCCAGGCGGAAGAGCTGCAGGCTTCGATCGCCTTCTTCAAGGTCGACCGCGCCGGCAACAAGCAGCGTGCCGTCCAGGCGGCGCCTACGCGACAGGCCCCGGCCAAGTCCTGGCCACAGCAGAGCCAGAAGGCTTATACGGCGCGCCAGCCGGAACACACGGTCGCCGCCCAGCAGGCCCGTGCCAAGGGTTTTGCCCTGGACATGTCGATGGGCGGACCGGACGCAGATGACGACGATTTCAGGGAGACCGCATGATGGCAGGCACATCCTCAGAAGCACAGTTCGTAACCTTCGCCCTCGGTGACGAGGTCTTCGCGGTCCCCGTCGAGGTGGTCCGCGAGATCCTCGACCACGAGGAGCCGTTCAAAATCCCGCATGGCCCGGAATATCTTCTGGGTCTGAGGGACGTGCGCGGTCAGGGCGTGCCGGTGATCGACCTTCGCCTCCGGCTCGGCATGACAAAGACGGTGAAGACCCCGCATACGCGCATCCTGGTGCTCGACGTGCCGGTCGCCGACCGTGTCCTGGCGCTCGGGCTGGTCGCAGACCGGGTCTTCGAGGTTGTGCCGTTCCGCCGCGAACAGGTCGAGACCGCGCCGGACATCGGCGTGCGCTGGCGCTCCGACTATATCGCCGGAGTGGTCCGCCGAGAGAGCGGCTTCGTCGTCATCGTCGATCTTGCCCGGCTGTTTTCGGATTCGGGTCCGGCTCTGGCGGGGATCGAACCTCGGTCTCAGGTCGCCTGAAGTTGCAAAAGGAATTTCGGCCGATTGAGACGTTGTCTGTACGGGGGTGCGCGTGAACATGGCAGTCAGAAGCCAGCCGCTCGATGATCGGCTGAGCAAACGCAATTTCGATCTTTTGGCGAAATACATCTATGATTACAGCGGCATCAAGATGCCGCAGACGAAAATGACGATGCTGGAGGGACGGTTGCGGCGGCGGTTGCGCGTCACCGGCATGTCGACTTTCGACGGCTATTGCGACTACCTGTTCAAGCAAGGCGGAATAGAAGCCGAGTCGATCTTCCTGATCGATGCGGTCACGACCAACAAGACCGACTTCTTTCGCGAGCCGAAGCATTTCGAATACATGGTCCGCACGGCCCTGCCAGACATTTTGCGCAACTACCCGGATCGTCGCCTTCGCGTCTGGAGTTCCGCCTGTTCGACGGGTGCCGAGCCCTACACGATGGCCATGGTGCTCTCCGAACATCTCGCGGCGAATGCGCCGGAGCGGGACTATTTCGTGCTCGCCACCGACCTCTCGACGGATGTCCTGCAGAAGGCTCAGCGCGGCGTCTACCCGAACGAGCTCCTGCAGCCCGTTCCTTCCGAGATGATGCGGAAATATGTCATGCAGGCTTCCGACAAACGGAGGCAGGAAATGCGGATCAGCCCCAAGCTTCGTTCGCGCGTCGGGTTCGCGCGGCTGAACCTGATGGACGACAGTTATCCGGTGGGCGATCCGATGCATCTGATCTTCTGCCGCAATGTACTGATCTACTTCGACAAGCCGACCCAACAGCATGTGCTGACACGGCTTTGCGACAATCTCCTTCCGGGGGGATACATCTTCATCGGCCATTCCGAGACCGTGACGGGCTTCGATCTGCCGGTGAAACAGGTCGCCAACACGGTCTTCAAACGGGTATGAAGCATGACTGGCAAAATCCGTGTCCTGATCATCGATGATTCCGCCAGCGTGCGTCAGACCTTGACGGCCGTGCTTTCGGCAGACCCTGATATCGAAGTCATGGCGGCAGCCAGCGATCCTTTCATGGCGGCGCGCAAGATTCGGGAGGAAATCCCCGACGTCATCACGCTCGACGTGGAAATGCCCCAGATGGACGGCATCACTTTTCTGCGCAAGCTGATGGCTCAGCATCCGATACCCGTCGTGATGTGTTCGTCACTAACCGAAAGCGGCTCGGAAACCTTGATGCAGGCACTGGAGGCCGGCGCCGTCGATATCATCCTGAAGCCGAAGATCGGTGCCGCAGACCATCTCGCCGAATCCGGCGACCGCATCCGCACCGTCGTGAAGGGAGCGGCGCGGGCCCGCGTCGGCAAGTTGCGCGCCTCCCGGCTTGCGGAGGGAAGCACGACGGCGAAACTCACCGCCGACGCCGTGCTGCCGCCTCCCAAGGTCGGAGCCATGGCGAAGACCACTGAAATGGTCGTCTGCGTCGGCGCTTCAACGGGCGGCACCGAGGCGCTCCGCGAACTGCTCGAGGCGCTGCCCGCCAATTCGCCGGGCATAGTCATCGTGCAGCACATGCCGGAAAAATTCACGGCCGCCTTTGCCAAGCGTCTCAACAGCCTCTGCGAGGTGGAGGTGAAGGAGGCGGCCGAGGGCGATCCGGTTCTGCGCGGCCATGTGCTGATCGCCCCCGGCGACAAGCACATGTTGCTCGAACGGCGCGGCGCCCGCTACGAGGTCTCGATCCGCTCCGGCCCGCTGGTCAGCCGGCACCGGCCGTCCGTGGACGTGCTCTTCCGCTCCGCCGCCCGCTCCGCCGGCGCCAACGCCATGGGAGTCATCATGACCGGCATGGGCGACGACGGCGCCCGCGGCATGAACGAGATGCACCAGGCCGGCGCCTATACCGTGGCTCAAGATGAGGCGACTTCGGTCGTGTTCGGCATGCCAAAGGAAGCCATCGCCCATGGCGGCGTCGACAAGGTCGTGCCGCTCGACCATATCGCCCGCGAAATCCTTGCCGCCGACCGTCGGCGGTAAGATCTGCCATAACGGCGTTTACCTGCCGTTAACCATGTTTGGAAAGAATAAGACAACGCATCATGAGGGTGCGGTGAGAGCGATCGAGGCTCGCAGCCGGACAGGGACCCGAAGATGCCAGTCATTACCTTTGCCAACACCAAGGGCGGAGCAGGAAAGACCACTGCCGTTCTCCTTCTTGCCACCGAACTGGTCGAGCAAGGCTATCGCGTCACGATCCTGGATGCGGACCCGCAATACTGGATCTCCCGCTGGCATCAGCTCTCGACCCCGAACGACAAGCTCAACGTCATCTCGCATGTGACGCAGGCCTCCATCGACCGGCACATTTCCGAGAATCGCTACAGGACCGACTATTTCGTCCTCGACCTGCCGGGCGCCCAGAGCCCGCTGCTCGCCAAGGCGATCGGACTTTCCGACCATGTGCTGATCCCGATCCAGGGCTGCGCCATGGACGCCCAGGGTGGCGCCAACGTGCTCGAGCTTTTGCGTTATCTCGAAGAAAAGGCGAACCTGCGCGTGCCGCATTCCGTCGTGCTGACCCGCGTCAACTCGATGGTGACGACCCGGGCGCTGCTCGCCGTCAAGATGCTGCTCGCGGAGCGCAATGTCGACGTGCTCAACACGCCGATCATCGAACGCGCCGCCTTCCGCGACATCTTCGATCTCGGCGGCACGCTTTACACGATGGACGAAAGCCGCATCAGCAATCTCGACAAGGCGCGCCAGAACGCCCGCCTCTTCGCGCTCGAAATGCTGCGTCGCGTACCACTTCAGAAGTCGGCCTCGCCTTCCAGCCGCTTCATCCGCGCCGCGTGATCGGCGGGCTCGAACGTAGGATTTTGGCGAAAACCGCTCACATCTTTAGCCATCGCGCTTAAAGCCTGATCTGCAGTTTCACATCCGACGGGTTGCCGGCCGCAGCCCGTTCGAACGCGGCGATCGAATCCTTGAAATCAAATACGCCGGTGATCAGCGGCTTCAGGTTCACCTTGCCGGACGCGATCAACTCCAGCGCCCGGTCGAAAATATTGGCGTAGCGGAACACGGTCTCGATCCTGACTTCCTTGGAAATCGCGGCCGCAACGTCGAAAGCAACCGGTTCGACCGGCAGGCCGACCAGCACAAAGGCGCCTCCCGGCCTCACAAGACCGAACACGCCCTGATAGGCTCTCGGGCTGCCGCTTGCTTCGAACACGACATCCGCGCCCCAGCCGCCGGTCGCTTCGGCGATCACGTCGGTGAACGGCCGCTCGGTGATGTTGACGGGAATGATGCCGGGATACCGGCCGGCGATCTTGAGCTTGTCAGCGCTGAGATCGGAGATGAAAACACGGGCGCAACCGCCGGCAAGGGCTGCCAGCGCCACCATGATGCCGATCGGCCCGGCGCCGATGACGGCGCCGACATCGCCCGGCTGGATGCGGGCGCGGGTCGCGGCCTGCATGCCGATCGCAAACGGTTCGACCATCGCGCCTTCGGCGAAGGAGACGTTGTCCGGCAGCTTGTAGGTGAAGGCAGCCGGGTGGATGACTTCAGGCGTCAGCACGCCGTGGATCGGCGGCGTCGCCCAGAACCGCACGTCCGGATCGACATTGTACAGACCGAGTTTCGAGGCCCGCGACGAAAGGTTCGGCACCCCGGGCTCCATGCAGACGCGGTCGCCGACCTTGAGGCTCCCGACGTCGGAACCGACCTCGACGACGACACCGGCCGCCTCGTGACCGAGCACCATGGGCTCGCGCAGCACATAGGGACCGATCGCCCCATGGGTGTAATAATGTACGTCGCTGCCGCAGACGCCGACCGTATCGATGGCGATCTTCACGTCGCCCGGGCCGGTTATGGTCGGGAGATCGATCTCCCTCAGGGCAAGAAGGCCTTTCTTTTCAAGAACGAGGGCCTGCGGCATGGGATGTTTCCTTCGATGCTTTTTCTCGGTATGGGCAAATGTTCGCCGAGATTTGCAACGGGATCAAGGCGTCATGTTGAAGCGCGGGATCTACCAGCCGTGACCGACGAACGGCATCTGACTGGCCATGAAGAGCACGTTGGCATCGAGCGACAGGCTGTCTCCGTTGAGGGCCCGTACCGGATTGAAAACGAGGCGCGGCGAAATTTCGAAGCTTCCCGATAATCCGGGTCGGCATAGGGGGCTTCGGCCGCGGTGCGACCCGGAAATTGGGGCAGACCGTATAGGCGGATATTATCTTCCTGCCTGAGGATCAGTCGCTGTGGGCAGAAAACCCCCATTCGGCGAGGAGATTCAATCCGCTCGAAGTCATTCCATCGCAAGCAGTTCGCGCAGCGCCAGCCGTTTGTAGGATTCGACCAACGCATCGCCTTGTCTGCGATCGACCGAGATGGCGAGCCGCATGGTGGACGTGCCGAGATACATGACGAGCATGGCACGGTTGAACAGTTCTTCCGGGTCCGCCTGGGGCTGGACATGCCTGAGCGCCGCAGCAACGATTGCGCCGTTTTCACGGGAGTCGGCAAGATCGATATCCTGCAATGCTTTATCGGCCTGCGTGCCCGACCAGATGTCGCGCATGACCGGCTCTGCCAGAAACAGGCCGTAATAGATATCGATCAGTTGCCGGAAGGCTTCCGAAAAGGCGGTCACGTCCCGCACGGGCTCGAGCGCTTCGCGGATGCAGGCCCGTCCCTCCTCGTTGTAGCGCTCGGCAAGCGTGCGCACCACCGAGCCCTTGTCCGGGAAGAACTGATAGAGCGAGCCGATCGGCACGCCCGCCTTTTCGGCCAGCTCGCCCATCTTCATCGCGTCGCTGCCACCGCGGCCAATCAGTTCCTTCGCGGCCGTCAAAATGCGCTCCACCCGCTCGCGGCTGCGCTTCTGTTGCGGCTGGCGGGGTGTGGATGCAGAAATCTCCATTATTTTTCCATACCTTGATCTATAACGCGAGGAATATTCGCATTTTTTGTTGACGGATGCAATGCGAAGGTTTATCACTTTAAACATGAGGAAAATTCATGTTAAGGGAGAGAAAACATGGAAAACCCAATTCTCATCATCGGCGGCAAAGGCAAGACGGGATCGCGGGTCGCCGATCGCCTGCGGGCAAGAGGCCAGAAAATCCACTTTGCATCGCGTTCCACCGGCTTCGACTGGACGGATCGCTCGACCTGGGCGGCTGCGCTGGATGGCGTCTCGGCCGCCTACATCACCTATTATCCCGACCTCGCCGTGAAGACTGCGCCGGACGATGTCGAGGCGTTCGCGAAGCTGGCGGTCTCGTTGGGCGTCAAGCGGCTGGTGCTGCTCTCGGGCCGCGGCGAGCCGGCGGCGCAGGAAAGCGAGAAGCGGCTGATCGCCTCCGGCGCCGACTGGACGATCGTCCGCGCCAGCTGGTTCAACCAGAATTTCGACGAAGGCCAATTTCAGCCGATGATCCTGGAAGGCGAGATGGCGCTGCCGGTGAGCCACGTGCGCGAGCCCTTCATCGATGCCAATGATATCGCGGACGTTGTTGTCGCGGCGCTTACCGATCCGCGGCATATCGGGGAACTCTACGAAGTGACCGGACCGCAGCTTCTGACCTTTGCCGAGACGATCGCCGAAATCAGCAAGGCGAGCGGGCGGAAGGTCGTATTTCAAACGATTCCGACCGAAGACTTCGTGAAGGGGTTGACGGCGGCCAAAGTGCCGGGCGACGTCGCGGAATTGCTGGTGGAACTCTTCACCGTCGTTCTGGACGGCCGCAACGAATATCTGACCGACGGCATCGAGCGCGCGCTCGGCCGACCGCCGAAGGACTTTGCCGATTATGCAAGAGACGCGGCGGCCCGCGGCGCCTGGAAATGAGGTCAGGCGGGTTTCTTCTTGGTCACGGTCACCGTGCCGGCATCGGCATCGACCACCACCCAGTCGCCGGTTTCGATCACCGAGAGCGGATCCCGATCCAGTTCGGTGATCGCCGGAACGCGGGTGACCACGGCCCCAAGCGCGATCTTGGTCGTCATACGCGTGAAAATCATCGCCTGCGGCTGGACGCCGTTCAATCGCGTCATATGGAAATAGGCGGACCAGCCGGACGAGCCCTTGGCGCCGGGGAAGACAAGTATTTTTCCGGCGAAGGAAACGCCCCGCATCTCGTGCCGGCGTTCGATGACGGTGCCGGTGCGCTCGTTGATGCCGCCCCAGCCGGAGATCGTCTCCGATGTCACCAGCGCCTCGCCTTCGGCGCGGCCGCCCACCACCTTGCGGCCCTTGAATACGATGGTTTCGGGTTTTGCTTCGGTCGCGATATCCATCAGGCCCTCCCGTTCCACTGGCCGGTCAAAGCGGCATCGACGCAATCGCTGACCGAGCCGAACCAGCCCTGTACGCCGGTGATCGCCGGCAGGTAATGCGCCTGCTTGGCGGAATCGGTGGCGATGACGCGCGTACCCTGCGGCAGACGCCTCGAAATGGCGGGACAGGTATCGCTCATGACAACGCCGCCGGCTTCGCGGATGACATCCAGATAACCGTTGCGTTCCGCCACCTGCTTGATGGCGCGCGGCGTATGCACCCAGAGCTGGACGTCCGGATGGATCTTTCTGTCCTCCAGCAGATGGGCGATCAGCGCCACCTGATCGATCGAATTGTGGGGACAGCCGAGCATGATGAAATCGACCTTTTTCTCGGTCGCGCTCTGCAGCTTCTCATAGGTCTCGCGCCGCTCGGCCGCGCCGTAGCGGAACATACCCTTCATCTTGCGGCCGCCGAAAGCCTCCTCGATCGTATCCGCTTCCGGCGTGATGCCCGGAATATGGTACATCTCGACGCCGCCCGACGAAGCCGCCGCCGCGCCAAAATGCTTGAGCTTGACGAGGTCGGGCTGACGGCTCGTTCCCTTCAGCACCGGAATGTCCTCGCCGATCACCTCGCCGATGTAATAACCGAGCAGGCCCCAGTCCATCATGTCGTCGACTTCGATATCGAGCTCGACCAGATGCGTGCCGCGGCGGTTTTCGGTAATGTGGAAACCCCAATAGGGAATGCGGCCGGTGAGTGCCGCGGCGCCGGTGCTTTCCTTGCCCTCGACATTGGTGCGGGCGCCGAGAACCGAATTGCAGTAGATGACCGCGGAGGATTCCATCCAGGCGCAGTGCTCGCCCTTCACCGGCACGTTGCCCACCTGATAGGGCGTGCAGGTGGCGAACATGTTGACGCCGCGGCGGCCGAGGAATTTCTCGTTCTCCCGCTGCATGTCGACCAGCGACTTGTCGACGCCCTGCAGCTCCCAATTGTCGTTGTCGATGCCGGTGATCAGCTGGCAGGTATGCGCCACCATATGCGGCACGTCCACCACCTCGTCGCTGTCGAGGTTGAGCTCGGAATAGACATGTTCCATGCCCTTCTGTGCGATCGGCTGCACAGAAGGGGTCGAGGCGTTGAAGGCGCCTGCGACATTGTTGGTCTCGACCAGCCGCTCGGCGCCGAGTGCTTCACCATAACGCAGGAGCAGATCCATGGCGCGCGCCTTGGCGCGGCCGTACTCGCCGTCATACATAGCCTTTTCATAATCCGTCAGCTTCATCGCGTCCTCCTCACGATGCGGCACGCATCTCTTCGTCCGTCCATCGATAATGCTTCTTTTCGACGTTATCGGAAACCCGTTCCCGCAATGCCGCGAGATCGATCTGGTGCACGCTGCCGGTGCCGGCAAGGTCGAGCGCGTTGGCGGCGGCCATGCCCATGGCGATGCAAGGACCCATGACGCGGATGCTCGAAAGCGCCGCGGAATCGGCATCGACGCAGCGGCCGGCGGCGGCAATGTTGTCGCACTCGTCCGGCGTCAGGCTGCCGAGCGGGATGTAATGGGCATGTTCCTTGTCGAAGGTGATCCAGTGATGGCCGTCGCCGTGATCGTGCAGCTCGATCGGCCAGGCGGTGCGGGCGACCGCGTCGTCGAACTTGGTGCCGGCCCGGATCTCGTCCACCGTCAGATGGTGGCTGCCGGCGATCCAGCGCGTCTGGCGGATGCCGGGCAGGCCGAAGGAGCGGATGCGGGCGTTGCCGAAACATTCCGGGAACTCGGCCTTCAGGAATTCCACCGCGCGTGACGCCTGATCCTTGCCTTCGAGCGCCTTCCTCGACGCCTCGACGGGATCGAGCGGCGTTTCCACATGGGTCATGTTCATGGCGGCGATGCCGCGGCCGGGGATGGTGAAACCGAGGCCTTCGCGGCGCAGCAGGCCGTAATCGGTCGCCTTTTCCTTCATGCGGTCGGCGATTTCGTAACGGGTCGGCTGCTTCGCCTCGTCGATGTTTTCCAGCACCACCATCTGAGTGCCGAAGACGCCGCCCTTCTCCGGTTGGCGGCAGGCAAAGCCCGCCTGCCAGACGAGGGCGGCATCGCCGCTTGCCTCCACCCAGCCGGTCGCCTCGATCGACACGCCGCCGTAGCGGGTCATGAAATCCGTCTGGACGACGCGGCGGCCTTCTACATGTACATCCAGAATCTGCGCGCCGAGCACCACTTCGATGCCGGCTTCCAGCACGCTTTGCTCCATCCAGCGGCCAAGAACCACTTCGTCGTAATAGACGACGACGGTGTTCGGCCCGTGGCGGTAATAGATCGACCGGTCCTGGCTTTCGAGGTGGGCAAGTAGCCTGTCCGCGACGCCATAGGTGAACTGGTAGCCGTGTGTGCCGTTGGAAAAGAGGCCGCAGAAGGTGGCGATGATCGAATTGACGGCCTGGCCGCCGAGTGCTGCCTGACCATCGACGATGACGACCTTCTTGCCGAGACGGGCGGCTTCAAGTGCTGCGGAAATGCCGGCGATGCCGGCACCGACCACGCAGATATCCGCTTTCAGCCTGCGGAAGGGCGTGCCCTTTTCGCGGCGCACGATGCGCGTTTCCCTGCTCAGCGTTTCCGCCATCGGACCCTCCCTTGCGAATGCCTGCACCCTCCCGGGCCGCATGGACGAGGATCGTAACCTAAGCAGCCAGGCCTTGAACCCGGCAAGTGAGGCGATCAGCTTTCTTGTTTTGCGAAAGCTCAGTCCCGCCTTAGGGTGTCACCTCGCCTCAGAAAGATGGGATGACCTGCTCCGGCACACCTTCGGAAAAGCGTTTCTGCAGATAGGCGACGAATTCCGAAACAACATTCTTGTTCATCTTGATGCGCGGCACGGATGCCTTGATCCAGAGCGGCTCCACCGGAAATTCCGGCATGACCTCTTCCAGCGCGCCGCTGTCGAGATCCGATTGAGCGAGAAAACGCGGCAGGATCGCAAGGCCGAGCCCCTGCCGGGCGGCAGCCAGCAGGATACGGCTGTCGTTTGCCGTGAAATTCGAGGTGATCTCCACATTGAGCGCGCTGGTTTCCATCTGGAAAGTCCAGGTCGTGCCGATCGTGTGAAAGGTGATGCATTCATGGCCGACGAGTTCCGTCGGCGTTTTCGGCCGCTTGCGGTTTTCGAGATAACCCGGGGCGGCGCAGAGTATGCGCGGATAGGGGCAGAGCGGGTGGTCAATGACATAGGCGTAGGATTGCGGCAGCGCCCCGATCGCCACGTCGAAGCCTTCTTCCAACGGATTGACGGAGCGGTCGATCAGCACGATCTCCATCTTCACCCGGGGATTGGCCGCCTGGAAGGCGGCGCAGATATCTCCGAAGAACATCGAAGTCAGCGTCGTCGGCGCCTTGATGCGCAAGGAACCGGTCAACCCCAGTTCATGCGTATGGGTCGCGGCAAGCGTATCCTCGATCTCCCCGACCAGGAGTTGCAGGCGCGGACGCAACCGCTCGCCGTCCACCGTCAGCGCCAGACGCCGCGTGGTGCGCACGAAAAGCTGGGTGTTCAGGTGCTCCTCCAGCCGCTTGACCCGCTTGGTGATGACGGATGTCGCGACGCCCAGATCGCGGCCGGCGGCGGAAAAACTGCCCGCCCGGGCGGTCGCCAGAAATGCGCCTATATCGAGAAGTATGTTCACTGTCTTTCTCGTTTCGAGAAAATGGAGGCGCACATCAGGCGCATATTTTCAGCGCTTTAGCAACTCCTGCAGCGATCCATAGCCTGCAGTTATTTAGTCGAGAGCGTCGCCCCCTTTTCCAGCGGCGTCACCGTGCTGCCGTAGAGATTGAGCCAGCCCTTTTCGGCCGAAAGCGGCTTCTGCACGAAGGCCTCGCGCCGGGCTGCAAGCTCCGCCTCCGGTACATGCAGTTCGATCGAGCGGCTGTCGATATCGATGGTGATACGATCGCCATCTTCCACGAGCCCCAGCGGGCCGCCGGTGAAGGCTTCCGGCTTCACCTCGCCGATGACAAGGCCGACATTGACGAGGCCGCTCAGCTGGCCGTCCGTCACCACCGCCACTTCCGGGCCGAGGCCGGTGCCGTCGAGTGCGAAGACGAGGCGGGAAGCGCCGCCCATGCCAGGGCCGCCCTTGACACCCATACCGCGCAGGACCAGCACTTCGCCAGGTTTTACGGCACCTTCCCTGAGGGCCGCTTCGGCAGACGGCGAATTGTCGAAGACGCGTGCCGGACCATCGAAGCTCATAGGACGGCCGGCACCGCGCAGACCCACCTTGGCGATCGCGCCGTCCGGCGCCAGCGAGCCGCGCAGGAGAACGATGCCGGGCTTTACCGCGAACGGCTTGTCGAGCGGGCGGATCACCTCGGGATCGGCGACCTCGATGTTCTCCAGTTCCTCACCCCAGGTTTTGCCGGTAACGGTCACGGCCGAAAGATCGGCGATCGGCTCCAACCGCTTCATGATGGCGCGGGCACCGCCGGCATCCTCGAATTCCTCGATCGAATTCGCGCCGATCGGCCGCACGGCGGCGAGGATCGGCACCCGGCTGCTCAGTTCCTCGAAGATCTTGTAGACGTCTATGTCGAGACCCGCCTCCACGGCGATGGCCTGCAAGTGCTTGATAGTGTTGATCGAACCCGAAACGGCCAGCACCGTCGCCGCAGCGTTGCGGAAGGCGCCGGCGGTCAGGATCGTCCGCGGCCGCAGGTCTTCCCAGACCATATCGACGATGCGACGGCCGGACTGGTCGACACAGTCCATCATCTTGTCGCTCATCGCCCGCACCGGTCCGCCGCCCGGCAGCGACATGCCGAGCGCCTCGCAGACCGAGTGCATGGAATTGGCCGTCCCCATGCCGGAACAGACGCCGGGGCTGCGGATGGCGTTTTCGCTCATCTCCTTCAGCTCTTCGAAGCTGATCCTGCCGGCGGCATGATGGCCGGCATGGAGAAAGACTTCCTCGATATCCATATGATGGTTTCGGTACCGGCCGCTCGCCTGATAGCCGCAGAGCACGACGATGGTCGGCAGGTCGATGCGTGCCGCAGCCATGATCTGGCCGGGCGTCGTCTTGTCGCAGGAGGCAAGACAGACCATGCCGTCGAGCTGGGCGCCCTCGACCGCCACTTCGATATCGTTGGTGATGAGATCGCGGCTCGGCAGGATATAGGTCGCGGCTCGACCGGCGCTGATGATGAAATCGCTCGGCGCGATGGTGCGGATTTCGAACGGAATGCCGCCGGCAGCCCGCACCGCCTGCTTCACCCGGGCCGAGACCTGGTCGAGATGGCTGAAACAGATGGAAAGCTCCGAAGACGTGTTGACGATCGCGATCTTCGGTTTTTCCATATCCTCGTCGGTAAGGCCAAGCGCCCGCCATTGCGCCCGGCGCACCGCCCAGCGCGACGTGCCCGGCTCGAAATTGCTGCGCAGCTGTCTTTTCGTCATCGTCCGATCTCCTCCCGATACCTTCCTCGACGGAAAAGCTAGCAACTCCAGGATCCGGGGAGAATGCACGGAACGGTCCGCTCTCCTTTCGCAAAACGCGAAGGATCGCCGCCGTCGAGATCAGGCACAACGCGCGCTATGAAATGCAAACTGCGCGGCGAGACCGGCCACGGCATTCGTTTCCGAGAGCCGAAGCGCCATCCAGACGGAAACCACCGACCAGGCGGCGCGCATATAGGCATCGGCGCGATAGAGGGCGCCATCCGGATCGTCGTCCCGCATCGAAATCATCCCTGCGCTCAGCCGTTCGAACTCGTCGAGCGCAGCCAGCGCCGCCTCCGAAGCGCCGGGATGCTCGGTTGCATAGGCATCGATCTCGTCGCGCGCCTTCTGCAGAAAGATCGCCAACCCCCTGCCTTCGTCGCGCCAGAGCCGGCGGGTCAGGAAATCGAGCGCCTGCATACCGGTCGTACCCTCGTAGATGGTCATGATCCGGGCATCGCGCAGATATTGCTCCAGCGGCCAGTCACGGGTGTAACCGACGCCGCCGAGCACCTGGATCGCCGCGCCGGCCACGTTGAAGCCGGTCTCGGCGCCGAAGTTCTTGATCAGCGGCAACATCCAGCCTGTGAAATCGTCGAGGCCGGATTGCGGCTCCAGCCGGGCGATATCCATGGTGGTCGCAAGCTCCAGAATGGCAGCCCGCAGGATTTCGGTCGTGCTGCGGAGCTCATGAAGCTGCCGCGCGACATCCGGATGGCTTGAGATCGGCACCGGCGGCTGGTCGGGACGGCCGCCCTGGCGGCGTTCCCGTGCATAGTCCTCGGCGACGTCGGCAGCAGCGGAGGCGAGCCCCAGTCCCTGGCAACCCGTGAGCAGGCGCATCAGCTCGATCATCGTGAAGAGATGCGGCAGGCCGCGACCTTCCTTGCCGAGCAGGATGCCCCTGGCGCCATCAAAGCGCATGGCGCAGGTGGGCGACCCGTGCAGGCCCATCTTCTCCTCGATACGATCGACGGAAACGCCATTGGAACGGCCATCGATCTCGTTCGGAACGAGGAAAAGGCTGATGCCGCGCGTGCCGGGCTGATCGTTGGTGCGGGCGAGCAGGCAATGGCCGATGCGGCTTGTCATGTCGTGGTCGCCGAAGGAGATCCAGATTTTCTGGCCGGTGACGACCCATTCGCCATCGCGCTGCTCTGCCCTGGTTCGCAGCCGCCCGACATCCGACCCGGCTTCCGGCTCGGAAATGCAGATCGTCGCAGCCCATTCGCCGGTCGCGAGCTTCGGCACCCATTCATTCGCGGTGTCCTGATCGGCAACCTCGGCCAGAAGATGCGCCGCAGCGCGGGTCGAACCCGCGGCCATCATCAGCGCCACGCAGCCCCGTTCGAAAAGCGGCGCGCAGGCGGCGTGCAGGGTAAGCGGCACGGCCTGGCCGCCGAATTTTTCCGGCACGTCCATGCCGAGCCAGCCGGCCTCGGCATATTGACGGAAAGCATCGGCAAAGCCCTGCGGCGTCTTCACGCGGCCTTCGACGACCCGGGCGCCGAGCCGATCGCCTACCGGATTGAGAGGAGCCAGTACGCCTTCGGCGAAATTGGCAGCCTCGAGGACGATCGCCGCGACCGTTTCGTCATCGCAATCCGGCCGCAGGTCGCGCAGGCGGTGCCAGCCAGGCGTCAGCGCCAGGATTTCCAGTGTCCGATCCGCCTGATCCGCAAAAGACATGAAACTACCGCGGCTGCATGCGAAGCGCCCCGTCCAGCCGGATTACTTCGCCGTTGACATACTGGTTCTCGATCAGGAAGCGCACCGCATCGGCGAATTCGCCCGGATCTCCGAGACGGGAAGGATAGGGGATCGCGGCGGCAAGGCTTTGCTGTGCTTCCTCGGGCAGTTCGTAAAGCAGCGGCGTCAGGAAGATACCGGGAGCCACGGTGTTGACGCGGATGCCGAAGCGGGAAAATTCGCGCGCCGCCGGCAGGGCCAGCGAAACGATGCCGCCCTTAGAGGCCGCGTAGGCCGCCTGGCCGACCTGTCCTTCGAAGGCCGCGACCGAAGCCGTGTTGACGATCACGCCACGGGCCTTGTCCTCCCCTTCCGGCGTCTTCGCCATCCGGTCGGCCGCCAGCCGCATCATGTTGAAGGTGCCGATCAGGTTGATGCGGATGACCTTTTCGAAATCCCCGAGCGGCATCGGGCCTTGTCTGCCGACGATGCGCCCCGCCGTGCCTATGCCGGCGCAATTGACGAGGATACGCAGGCCGTCACCCGCCTTGGCGGCGACATCCAATGCACGCGATGCATCCTCTTCGCTCGTCACGTCGCCGGCAAGTGGCACGCCGCCGATGTCCCTGGCGACCTTTGCCGCTGCCTCACCGTTGCGGTCGAAGACATGAACCACGGCTCCAAGTCCGGCGAGCATGCGGGCGGTCGCCTCGCCGAGCCCCGACCCGCCGCCGGTGACAAAAGCGCTCGAACCCTCGATCCTCATGCCGCCAGCTCCTTGCCGACCCGGATCACCCCTTGTGCATCCGTATAAAGTTCCTCGACCAGGTCGCCGCGATGGGCGAGCACGGCGCGCTGGTTGATCGAGCCCTTGTCGGTGACCTCGCCCTTTTCGAAACGCAGCGGCTGGGTCATCAGCATCATGCGCATCACGCGCGTGGCCGAACCGCTCGCCTGTTTCTGGTGGTCTTTCAGGCGTTCGGCGATAGCCGCCCTCACCTTGGGATGCGCGACGACCGCTTCGTCGGACAGGCCTTCGCCACCGCCGACCAGTTCTCTCAGCGCCGGCATGAAGGGCACGGCAAGCGCACCGAGCTCCGCCCGGTTTTCGCCGGTGATGACCGCGTCGCGGATAAGCCCGCCGAACTGGTTGACGAGTTGTGCACGCAACACGCCGACGGCCACCCAGGTGCCGGTCTGCAGCTTGAAGTTTTCCGCGGTGCGGCCATCGAAATAGAAACCCTTGCGCGGATCGCCGGGAACGGCGAACTTCACCGCATCGCCGATCCGGTAGAATCCTTCCTCATCGAAGGCTTCCCTGGTGAGCTTTTCGTTGCGCCAATAACCGGGCGTAACGTTCGGTCCCTTGAAGCGCAGCTCGTATTTGTCGTCGATCGGCACCAGCTTGACGACGACACCCTGGCCGGGCACGCCGATATTGCCGGGCTTCTCCTGCGGGTCGGTGCAGAAGATCGCGAAGGGCGCAGTCTCGGTGGAGCCGATGCCGGTGCCGAGCGGCACGCGTTCGCCAATCGTCATTTCGGACAGTTCGATCAGCGCATCCCAAGTGTGCTGCGCCATGCCGGCACCGGCATACATCAGCAGTTTCAGGTCCTTGAAGAAGGTCTTGCGAAGCGCCTCGTCCTCGCGCATCGCCTGGATCAGCATTTCGTAACCGGCCGGCACATTGAAATACCAGGTCGGCGAGATTTCCCGAAGATTGGCGATCGTCTGCCCCATCAGCGCCGGCGAGGGCTTGCCGCGATCGATATAATAGGTGCCGCCGTTATAGATGGCGATGTTGAAGACCTTGTTGCCGCTCGCCGTATGGTTCCACGGCGCCCAGTCAACCAGGATCGGCGGCTCATCGCGGAAATAGGAATAGCAGTCCGCCACCATTTCCTGATTGGAGCACAACATGCGCTGCGTCTGGATGACGGCCTTGGGCGAGCCGGTCGTGCCCGAGGTAAACAGGAATTTCGCGACCGTGTCCGGACCCACCGTGTCGAAAGCCTTGTCCACGGCTTCCGTCGGCTCGGTTTTGAGGATCGTATCGAAGAGATAGGTGTTCGGCCGGCCTTCCGGCAGGTTGCGCATTGCCGCAAACGGGATTTCGGCGCCGAAGGCGGTATCGACGGCCTTGCGGAAAGCGCTCCCGTCGTCGGCGAAAATCAGGCCCGGCGTAATCTGTTTTGCGATGTCATGCAGCTTGCCGAAGTCGGAAGAAATCGTCGCATAGGCGGGCGCGATTGCCGCGGAAGGGATTCCCACATGCTGGGCGCCAAGCGCCATGAGCGCATGTTCGATGGAATTTTCGGACAGGATGACAAGCGGATTTTCCGCCGAGAGATCGAGATCCAGCAGGAACTGGCCGATACGGCGCACCTGGTCGAGCGCTTGCGAATAAGTCACCTCGCGCCACTGTCCCGTCCCCTCCCGGTCCGCCATCCAGGTGCGATCCGGCGCGACATTCGCCCAATGGACCAGCCGTTCGTTGATCTTGTCGGGGTAAGGTCCGAGCGGATCTTCCCGCCAGACCACGAATTCGCCGTTCGGCCGCTCTTCCCAGCCGACCACAGGCGACCACAGCTTCACATCACGCACAGCTTTGTCGGCCATGACCTTCCTCCCAGATGTCAGCAATCCTTAAACTCCCAAAATTTGTTTACAAAGAAACAATCTCCCTGTAAACGATCAAAAACTCAAGGCGGGCGGAGGAGCGTCCGCCGGCAGAATTTAGAGCGGAATTTTGGCCGAAAACCGCTTATGCCTTTCGGCGCCCGCTCTATCGGAGGAGAATGCAGAAAATGGCCGACCAGACGGCAACCAGCTTCGTGACCTACGAGCTCAGGGGTAATATTGCCCATATTGGCCTGAACCGCCCCGAAAAGCGCAATGCGGTCAGCGACCGTTTCGTCGAAATGATTGCGGAAACCGTGGCGCGCGCCGAAAGCGAGGCCAAGGCCGTCGTGCTCTTCGGCCACGGCGATCATTTCTGCGCCGGCCTCGACCTTGCCGAACACGTCAAGAAGACGCCGATCCAGGGTGTTCACGGCTCGCGCCGCTGGCACGCGGTCTTCGCCGGCATCGAACACGGCACGATCCCCTGGATTTCCGCCCTGCATGGCGCCGTCGTCGGCGGCGGCCTGGAACTGGCGGCATCCACCCATATCCGCGTCGCGGACAAATCCGCCTTCTTCGCGCTGCCGGAAGGCCAGCGCGGCATCTTTGTCGGCGGCGGCGGTTCGGTACGCGCCGCCCGCCTGATGGGGGTCGCCCGGATGACCGACATGATGCTGACCGGCCGCGTGGCTTCTGCGGAGGAGGCGGAGCGCTGGAACCTCGCGCAATACGTCGTCGAAAAAGGCCAGGCTCGCGAAAAGGCGCATCAGCTTGCGGAAGCGGCTGCCGGCAACGCGGAAATCTCCAACTACGCCGTCATCAACGCTCTGCCGCGCATCCAGGACATGGCGAAGGAAGACGGGCTGTTCGTCGAATCCTTCATCGCCTCCTTCACCGCCACCAGCCCGGAGGCGGAAGAGCGGCTGCGCGCCTTTCTGGAAAAGCGCGCCGCGCGTCTGAAGGCGCCGGGTTCGGCCTGAGAGGATATCGTCCATGGATATGCCGATCCGCACGACCGACGAGGTAGATCTCGACCGTCTCAATACGGCGCTCGGCTTCCTGGTGCGGCTTGCGCAGATCAAGGTCTACGAGCATTTCTTCGAGGAATGCGGCGAACGTGGCCTGAAACCCGGCGAATTCTCGGTTCTCTGGGTCATTCTCCACAATCCCGGCATTCGCCAGAGCGTGCTCGGCCAGCGGCTGATGATCAAGCGCGCGCACATGACGAAGCTGATCCGTGCGCTGGAGGACCAGGGACTCGTTTCGCGCCGCATTCCCGACGACGATCGCCGGGCCGTCGAGATCACTCTGACGCCGTCCGCCGTGACCATGGTGCAGCAGGCGGCCGACTGGTTCTTCGCTTATGAAGGTTCGATCGGCTCCAATCTCACTGCCGCGGAACGGCAGCAACTGACGGCCCTGTTGCGGAAATTCATCGGGCTGGACTGAGACAAGGACGGGGAGGAGCGCACCATGAACGTCGACGAATTGCTCGCCATCGATATCCACACCCATGCGGAGGAACCCTGCTGCGGGCCTCGCGACGACGGCTATGACGAATTCCAGGCCGGCATGGCGAAATATTTCAAGAACCCGGCCGGCCACAAGGGCATGCTGCCGACGGTGAACGAAACCGCCGTCTATTACCGCGAGCGCAAGATCGGCTGCGTGATCTTTCCGGTGGATGCGGAACGCGAGACCGGCTTCCGGCGCTACAACAATGAAGAAGTGGCGATGATCGCCGCCGAAAACAGCGACGTCATGATCCCGTTCGCCTCGATCGACCCGGCCAAGGGCAAGATGGGTGCCCGTGAGGCGCGCCGGCTGGTGCGCGAATTCGGCGTCAAGGGCTTCAAGTTCCACCCGACCATGCAAGCCTTCTATCCGAACGATCGGATGGCCTATCCGCTCTACGAGGCGATTGCCGAGGAGGGCGCGATCACGCTGTTCCATACCGGCCAGACGGGCGTCGGCGCCGGCATGCGCGGCGGCATGAACATGCGGCTCAAATATTCCAATCCGATCTACCTGGACGACGTGGCGGCGGATTTTCCCGACATGCCGATCATCCTGGCGCATCCCTCCTTCCCGTGGCAGGAGGAGGCGCTGTCGGTCGCAACCCACAAGCCGAACGTCTATATCGACATGTCCGGCTGGTCGCCGAAGTACTTTCCGCCGATCCTCGTCCAGTACGCCAATTCGCTGCTGAAGCACAAAATGCTGTTCGGCTCGGACTGGCCGGCGATCACGCCGGATCGCTGGATGGCGGATTTCGCCGCCATCCCGATCAAGGACGAAGTGCGGCCGCTGATCCTCAAGGAAAACGCCCGCAGGCTTTTGAAGATCTGATATCTGGGCTTTCCAAGCTCAATATCGCGGTTCGCCTACATGCAGCTTCAGGGCAGAATCTTGGATACGTTCTTAGACATGCGTTAACCATGCTAATTTAAGGTTGCATCCGCATGAGATCATAGATTGATGAGCGAGACGCGTGCTCACGCCCGGTCGTGCTCCAAGTGCGAGAGGCGGATCATGACTTCGATTTCTTCGGTCGGACAATCGGCGGCATTGACGATTTTAAGAAGTATTGCGACGCCCGCATCGGCAACCTCCAGCCATCCCGTCAATCCGGTGGATATAGTCACGACAGCCACACCTTATGCCGCGCTGGAAGCGATCGTAGATATTATCGTTCTGAGCGGAAAAACCTTCGAGGGAGGCGAAGGGGATGACCACGTACTCGCTCATTCGGGAACCGTCATCGATGCAGGCGATGGAAACAATACAGTGTTGGCAAGTTTCAACAGCCAGGTCAGGTCCGGAAGCGGCAAAGATACGGTCTGGGCCAATGCTTACAATTCCGTCCAGACAGGTAATGGCGACGACGTCATCCTTTTAAACAGCAGCAATTCCATTGACGCTGGAGAAGGTGATGACCGCATCGCCGCCAACGCCGAAAACTCCATCAGAGGCAGCGGAGGTAACGATGCGATCCTGGTCAATCACGGAAATTCCGTCGATGGAGGCGATGGCAACAACACAATCTCCGCCAATGCCTACAACACGATTATTACCGGTGCCGGAAATGATCTGATCAACGTTCATGTTCGCAACACTGTCGATGCTGGTGACGGCGACAACCAAATATTCGGCAGCTTTGAGAACCAGATCAAAACAGGGCGCGGCAGCGACTGGATCCAGAGCGGAGACTCGGTGATCGACTCAGGCGCCGGCGATGATCGCATCGTCGCTTTCAGCAGCGTCATCGAGGCCGGGGAAGGAAACGATGTCATTGACGCACGCCGGGATCGAAACCAGATCCACGGCGGCCGAGGCGACGACAAGATCAATATCAACGGAAGCGCCATCATGCGCTATGGCATAGGTCACGGAATGGACAGCATCGCCATTCGCGGATCGGCTTTGCTGGCGTTCGAACCCGAGATTACATCCGGTAAGACCAAGATCGAATATGATGGTGCGATAGCAACGATCAGCTTTACCGACAACGAGAGCGACCGTATTACCGTTGACCTGACGAAGGGTGAGCTTAGTCTTTCCTTTGCGGATGGGACCAGCATCGATCTGATTCCGATCGAGGTCAGGTCAGTGGTAAGCGCCTACCAAGCACATTGAGCGGTCCTGCTTCGTTCAGAAGGCGCATCTACCTCTCAAAATGAGCCGATCTCAGGCCGGCACAAAGCTCTTCCGCACGACCAGTTCGGGAATGACCCGCTCGTAACCCGGCGCCGCGTCCGGGTTTTCCAGCCGCCGTTCCAGAAGCTCGACGGCGCTTGCCGCCATGATCGCCGGATCCTGGCGGAAGGTGGTGAGATCGTAGCTCAGCCAGGCCGCTTCCGGCACGTCGTCGAAGCCGATCACCGCCACGTCTTCCGGAACGCGCAGGCCGAGTTCGGCGCGGACGAAATCCATCACGCCGAAGGCGATCTGGTCGTTGGCGCAGAAGACCGCATCCGGCCTTTCGCCGGCCAGGAACAGTTCGCGGGCGGCGGCGATGCCGCCGTCATAATCGGAATCCGGCCCTCTGGCCGCCATTGCCTCGGCGCCAAGCGCACGAGCCGCCGAGAGGAAGGCACTTTCGCGCTCCGCGATGCTCGGCGTGCCGGATTGCGAACCGACGGCGGCCAACCGGCGGCGACCGGCGGCGAAGAAGGCGTTGGCCGCATTGCGCGAAGCCTCGGAATTGCCGGCGCGGACATGGTCGGCATCCGGTTCCGAACGGCCGATCACCACCAGCGGCTGGCCGTTGCGCTGCGCAAGCTCGAAGAAGCTGGCCGGCGGCGAGCCGGAGAGGATGATCGTCGCCTCGGCGCGGTGGCCGATCAGCATCTTCTGTGCCGCGAGCAGCTCGTCTTCCGTCTGGCCGGTATTGATGAGGATCGGGATGCTGCCGCGCCGGATCAGCGCCTTGGCGAGTGCCGCGGTCAGATGGGCGCGAAAGCCCAGTTCCGGCTTGGTGGCGACGATGCCGACCAGCCTGCTCTGGTTGGCGAGCACGCCGCGGGCAAGGTCGTTGACGTGATAACCCAGTTCTTCAGCCGCCTTCAGGACCTTTTCGCGCGTTGCAGGCGCAACGCTGGCGCCCGGCGTGAAGGTCCGCGAGACGGCCGAGCGGGAAACGCCGGCGAGCCGGGCGACCTGTTCGGCGCTGACGAAGCGCATTCTCTTTTCGTCCTTCATGCTCTCCCTCAATGCCCCACGCGCGAAAGGACGTCCGCCTTCAGGAATCGCTCCACCATCAACATGAAGACCAAGGATGGTACGAGGAGCAAGAGGGCAGTGATCGATGCGATCTGATAATTGCCGCCGGCACCGGCGGTATAAAGCAGCAGCGGCAGCATGTTCACGTCGGGCGCGCCGACGAAATAGCTGCCGGTGAACTCGTCCAGCGATTCCAGGAAAACGAAGATGGCGCTCGCCATCAGGCCGGGGGCTGCGAGCGGCAGGGTCACGTCCCGGAAGGTGCGCAGTGGCCCCGCGCCGATATTGCGCGCCGCCTGTTCGAGCTCCACGTCGATCGCCGAAAAGGCGGCGGTGGCGATCCAGACCGCATAGACCAGCCCATGCGAGACGTGCACCAGAACCACGCCGGGGATCGTCCCGTTGAGGCCGATCTCGTAAAAGATGCGGGCGATGTTGACGTAGACGGTGAGGTTCGGAAACGCCTGCGGAATGAGGAAGGCGAGCAGGATGACACTGCGGAGCGGCAGTTTCAGCCGCGCCAGCGCATAACCCGCCGGGATCGCCAGGGCCAGCGACACAACGACCGTCAGCAGCGCGACGATCAGCGAGTTGACGAGGGATTCGACGGCGCCGCCACGTGGAGCGAACACCTTCGCCCAGGAACTGAAGCCGTATTCCAGCGGAAAACTGTAGGGAAAATACCACTTCTCCGCGACCGTCCAGAGCAGCATGTTGAACAGCGGGCCGAAGATGAAAAAGGCCATCAGCCCGAAGATGATGCCGCGTGGCACCCACCAGAGAGCGGCCAGAGGATTGCGAGGCCCGGTCATGCGCGCTCCTTGAGGCTGATGCGGAGATAGATCCACGCGACGGAGGAGGCAAGCACCAGCGAGATCAGGCCGAGTGCGTTGGCGACGCCATAATCGCCGTAGGAATTGACCCGGAAGGCGATGTCGGCGGTCAGCATGGTCGGCGACTGGGCGTTGATCATCAGCGGCACCGACAGCACCGACATCATGGTGACGAAGGAGAGGATGAGACCGACCGTCAGGGTGACGGCCACCTGCGGCACGACGATCTCCAGCAGGACGCGGAGCTTGGAAGCCCCGAGATTGCGGGCCGCCTCGATCGTGTCGCGGTTGATCGAGGCCATGGCGCCGGCGACGAGCAGCGCCACGAAGGGCGTCTGCTTCCATACGAAGGCGATGACGATGCCGCGCCAGTCGAGAAAGCTCTGGGCATCCAGAGGCGTCATCAGGCCGAGACTGACGAATGTATTGTTCATCATGCCGTTCTTGGCGAGGAAAGTGCGCAGGATCTGGCCGACGACGATGAAGGGTATGAACATCGGCCAGCGGTAAAGCCAGCGAAGGATGGCGACGGCCACCGGATGTTCGCCGAGCGTCAGGTAACCGCCGATGGCGATCGAAGCGATACCGATCAGCACGGTCGAGAGCACGATGATGACGACGGTGAACAAGATGTCCTTCGTATAGAGATCGAAGGTCTTGATGAAATTGCCCCAGCCGAAAGCCCCTTCCACCTGGAAGGCGCCGACCGCCGACATGATCAGCGGCAGGATGAAGAGGGAGGCGATCACTGCGAGTGCGGGAAAGACAAGGGCGAGGCCGAGGAGTCGTCTGGACATGGGTTCGTTCGAACTTGAGGCGGCGGCTGGCGCTGGAGTTTCTTCTCCCCATCGGGGAGAAGATGTCCGATAGGACAGATGAGGGGGCCTGTCCGCCGCACACCCCCTCATCCGGCCCTTCGGGCCACCTTCTCCCCGATGGGGAGAAGGGGAGTATCGAGCTTACTTCACAGACTTCTCGTAAGCTTCCAGGATCGCGTTGTTGTAAGGCGCGATCGGGAAAGGCTTGCCCTTGGCGGCGAGGTCGGCCGGGGAGATGTCGACGAAGAGCTTGTTCCAGGTGGCATCGTCGAGTTCGGCCTTCACCTTGTCGGCGTCGATGCCCGGATACCAGTTGAAGCGCTTGACGATGCCTTCGGCCTGAACCTTGGGGCTGGTGGCGAGAGCGATGAACTTCTCCGCCAGGTCCTTCTGGGCGGCCTTTTCCGGAACGACATAGTGCATCGGCTGGCCCGGCATGCCCGGGGCCGGCAGGACGAGCTTCATGGTCGGCGGCAGCTGGCCGTTGGCCTGCCAGGAATAGAACATGTCGACCCAGACGGGGCCCATGGCGATTTCGCCGCGCGACAGGAGATCGAGCGTACCGGCATTGCCGGGGGTCAGCGTGGCGTTGGTGGTGAAGTCGGCGAGGCTCTTGAAGGCCGCATCCCACTTCTTGGTTTCCTCTTCCTTGAACGGGCCGTTCATCAGCGTGTTGGCATCGCCGCCACCGAAGGCGTAGATCCAGCCCATGACGAAGGAGACGCCCGAAGCGCCGCCCTTGATGCCGTTGTAGCCGAACTGCTTGGGATGAGCCTTGGCCCAGGCAGCGAGTTCGCTATAGGACTTCGGCGGGTTCGGGACGAGCGCCGGGTTGTAGGCGATCGCAGTCTGGCTGTTGAACATCGGCATGACGTAACCTTCGACATTGGTGCCGAGAGCCATCTTGGCATTGTTACGGGTGACGAGCTTGCCGGTTTCGATATCGCCGCGGTACTTGTCGAGATAGTTCTTGGTAACCATCGGGCCAACGAACTTCTCGTGGACGACGGCGACGTCGACGTCCCACTTTTCAGACTTGGCGGCAGCCTGTGCATCGAAACGCTCGAGGATCTTCTGCGAGCCGGCGTCGCCGGGACCGGTGCCGACGGCGCGGACCGTGTTGCCCGGATAGGTCTTTTCGAACAGCGGGCCGAGATACTGATTGATGTAGTCGACCATGTTCTGGTCGCCGGCGGTTGCAACCGTCAGCTCCGCGGCATGGGCCGGAAGGACAGCAAAAACGGCAGCGAAAGCCGCGTAAGACATTCTCTTCATGGGTGTTCTCCGTGAGTTGAAAAGTCGAATTTCAAAAGGTCAGGCGTGAACTTTCCCGGAGGTCGCCCGGGAAATGGAGGATGCCGGCTGAGGGGCCGACGAGTTGAAAAGGAAAAGCGCGTCCGCCGGCACATGGACGCCGACGCGGCTGCCCGGTTCGAAGGCGCGTTCCGCATCGGCCATGATCTCCGTCTCGCCGAGCCGCACGACATGGCGCCAATGGCCGCCGGGATAGCTGACGGCAGCGACCTCGCCACGGAACGTGATTCCGGAGCCGATCAAGGCGACCTCGTCGGTGGAAAACAACCTGGTCGCTTCGGGCCGGAAGCGGGCTTCCACGGTCCCCGCAGCAAGCGGACGGCCTGCAAGTGGCACGCTGCCCGCCGCGTTGACCGGGCCGGCCTCGATCGCGAACTCGTCCCCCGATGGCGTTCCGGCGAGCGAAAGCACGTTTTCCGCGCCCATGAAGGCTGCCACGAAAGCGGAGGCCGGACGATTGTAGACATCTTCCGGCGTGCCGGCCTGGGCGATGCGGCCCTTGTCGAGGATGACGATGCGATCGGCCATCACCATGGCCTCTTCACGGTCATGAGTGACGTGGATCGCGGTGATGCCGAGCCGCTTCTGCAGCGCGCGCAGTTCGTGCCGGACGCTCAGGCGGATGCGGGCATCGAGGTTGGACAACGGCTCGTCGAGCAGCAGGATTTCCGGATCGATGGCGAGCGCCCGGCCAAGCGCGACGCGCTGGCGCTGGCCGCCGGAAAGCGCCGCCGGCTTGCGCGCCTCCAACCCATCCAGCCCGAGCAGGGACTGCATGGCGGCGACGCGGGCGGCGATCTCGGCACGGGGAACACCTTTCAGCTTCAGCCCGTAACCGATGTTCTGCGCGACGGTCATGTGCGGCCAGAGCGCATAGGACTGAAAGACGAGCGCCATGCCGCGTTTGTCCGGCGGCAGGTGGGTCACGTCGCGATGGCGCACCCGCACCTCACCTGCCGACGGGCTGATAAAACCGGCGAGCACACGCAAAAGCGTGGTCTTGCCGCAGCCGGACGAGCCGAGCAGGGCGACGAACTCGCCTTTGGCGATCGAAAGATCGATATCGGTCAAAACCTGCGTCGAGCCATAACGGCTGGCGACACCGGATAATGACAAGAATCCGTTCCGCTCCATCAATTCCTCCTGTTGCACAGCCGTGCAACATTGCTGAGCGTTTCTTATGTCCCGTTTTTTACAGGCGAATGACACCTTTCACTTTTATCCGAGATTTATAGCACGCACTATAAGCACATGCGGGAAGGATCAGGCTTCCGCGACCTGTGCTGCCTGAAGGCTTGCGAGCGCTTCCCCCAACTCCCGGGCACCGGTCGCCACCAGAACCGCACCTGCTTCTTCAAGTATCCGGGCACGTCCGGGCCGCGGATCTGCGGGATCGACGAAGCCGATCGCCCGCATTCCTGCGGCCCTGGCGCCTGTGATACCATGGGCGCTGTCATCGATCACCACGCAATCTGCAGGATCGGCGGAGAAGGTTTCAGTGCAGAAATGGAAGAGATCGGGCGCCGGCTTCGGCCGCGCGACCCGATCGGCGCTGAAGACGAACGGCGCGAAGTCGTGCCAGAGGGAAAGCAGGCCGAGGCTTTTCGAAAGCCGTTCGGTGGTGCTGTTGGAAGCCACGCATTTCCTCTGCGGCAGTGATCGCACCAGTTTTTCAATGCCCGGCATCGGCTCCAGCGAACGGGCGAATTCCGGAAAAATGTCCTCGTGCCAGGCGGAAAAGACGGAGTCGAGGTCCTCGACCCCGTATTCCTCCGTACAGATGCGGCGGATGGCGCTTTCCGAATTGCCGGTGAAGCGGACCAGGACCTCCTCCGCCGTCACCGTGGCCCCTGCATCCTGCAGCGCCTTGGCGAGCGTGCGGCTGGCAATCGGCTCGCTGTTGATCAGCACGCCGTCGCAATCGAAAATCAGGAGGTCAATCTGCATGGGAATCCAATGTCAATGAGGCGTCACAACCGGTTGACGCCGGCAATGCCGTCGGAGACGGCGAAACTCTGGAAGACGGAGGCAGGCGAATTCCGCTGCTTGCGGTCGGCGACGCCGATGAAATCCACCTCGGCCGACCGGTCGTTCAGGCGCATGATCGCATAACCATGCTTGTCCGAAGCAAACCTGAGATGCGGGTTCTCCGCGAGCGCGGCCGCAAGGCTTGCTTCCGACGGAGAATCCGAGGTGATCGAACCACCGACGAATTCGGTGGCGATCGGAGCGGCCTTTTCATCGGAAAAGTCGCGCTTTACATCCGCGGCATAGAAGGCATGCAGGTCGCCGCCGATGACAATCGGATTGGCGGCTTTCGAAATCTGCACGGCATCCAGCAGGCGGGACCGGGCGGCGCGATAACCGTCCCAGCCGTCGAGATTGTAACCCGTCGCCGGTCCGGCTCTGGTGTCGCGCTCGGAAAGCAGCGTCTGCTGGGCGATGATATTCCATTTCGCCTGCGACGCGCCGAGTGTCCTGGCCAGCCATTCCTCCTGCGCCGGGCCGAGCATGGTCCGCTCCGGCCGGTCGTCCGAAGCCGAGGTTTCGAGCTGCGGCGAACGGTATTGCCGCGTATCCAACAGCGTCAAACCGAGCAGGCTGCCGAAGCGATGGTGACCAAAGATCCGCAACGCATCGAAGCCGGCGGCGAGGTCCGGATGAACCGGCATGTGCTCGAACCAGGCCTGATAGGCGGCGCGGCGACGGGCAAGGAACTCCGCGGGGTTCGGGGCATCCGGCGCGCGGTCGGTCGCGTAATTGTTGGTGACTTCGTGGTCGTCCCAGGCTGCGAGCCAGGGAAATGCTGCGTGCGCCGCCTGAAGCTCGGGATCGGACTTGTAGAGCGCGTAGCGATCCCGGAACTCGTAGAGCATGGAGGGCACGCCTGCGCCGTGCCTGCGAACCAGGCCGGCGCCGTAAGTCCGTTCGTAGATATAATCCCCCAGATGAACGACGAGATCGAGATCCTTCTTCGCCATATCCCCATAGGCGCTGTAAAAACCCTGTTCGTATTGCTGGCATGAGGCGAAGGCAAACCGGAAACCGTCGACTCCTTCCGGCGCGGTGCGGGTGCGGCCGATGGGGCTTTGCGCATTGCCGGAGCGGAAGCGGTAGAAATACCAGCGGCCGGGCTGCAGGCCCTTCACCTCCACATGCAGCGAATGGGCGAATTCCGGCACCGCCCGATAAAGCCCCGACCGGACAGGCTTCGAAAAAGCCTCATCCTCCGCGACCATCCATTCCACATCGATCGGGCCGGCCACCTGTTTCGGTACCGGCGCGAAGGGATCGGCCGAGGTTGCCGCCGATGCATCATCGAGGATCAGCCGGGTCCAGAGCACGACGCTGTCCGCCTTCGGTGAACCCGAACCGACGCCAAGCGAGAATGGATCGGTCCTGAAATTTTCCGCGCGTGCGGAACCGAGCGGCCGCCAGATGGCTGCCGCCGCAAGCCCGCTCGTCAGAAAACTTCGCCGGTCAATGCGCGGCATCGAACAGTCCTTCGCGGGCCTTCACCGCCAGGTCCGGCCGGTCGGTGGTGATCTGGCGGAGCGGCCGCTTCAGCCAGACGGAGAGATCATCGGCCTCGTTCGGTACCCAGACACCGAGCTTTTCGGCGGGAATCAGCGCCGACAGCAGTTCCCATTCATCAAAGAGCAGCGCCTTTTCGACGGCAAGCACGTCGGAGACCCGCAACATGGTTTCGACCGATTGCCGCAGACCCTTCGGCTGGACCGATTTGAGGTTCAGCGAAGAGAGCCGGCGGATATGCGGCGCCACTTCGCCGACCGTCTTCAGCACATCGCCGTTGAAGCTCGTGAGGAAGGAGCGGCCGGCAAGGCCGAAACGGTCCAGCATGGCCGCTGCCCTGGCTTCCAGGCCTTCATAGGGCCTGGAGTCGGCATCGGCCTTCAGCTCCACATGCAGTTCGAGGCCGGTCGGCGCGTAGATCTCCAGTACCTCCTCCAAGGTCGGGATGCGCTCGTCCGTGCCTTTGAGGATGACGGAACGATATTCGCCGGCGGAAAGATCGCTGATCCGGCCGGTGCGCTCCGTCGTGCGGTCAAGCGTGGCGTCATGGATGACGAGAAGCTCGCCGGCGCTGCTCAGATGCACGTCGAATTCGACGGCCTCCACCTTCAGGCCGAGAAGGTTGCGAAAACCTGCAAGACTGTTCTCGGCCCAGAGATTGCGGGCGCCGCGATGGCCGACGATGATCGGGTTGGTCATTGGAAATACCTCTTATTTGCTGGAATCCACCAGGCCCTTGGTGAACCAGCGTTGCATCAGGAGAATGACGATTGCAGGCGGCGCCATGACGAAGAAGGCGGCGGCCATGGCGATGTTCCATGCCGGCCGGGCGTCGGCCACCGGAATCAGGTCCTTGAGCCCGATCATCGCGGTATACATGCCCTTCTCGGTGGTGAAGAGCAGCGGCCAGAGATACTGATTCCAGCCATAGAGGAAGAGGATGATCGAGAGGGCGGCGATATTCGCCCGCGACAGCGGCAGCAGCACGTCCCAGAAGAATTTCATCGGACCGGCACCATCGAGCTTGGCGGCTTCGCAGAGCTCGTCCGGGATCGTCAGGAAGAACTGGCGGAACAGGAAGGTCGCTGAGGCCGAAGCGATCAGCGGCAGGATCAGCCCGCTGTAAGTATTGACCATGTTCCATTGCAGCGCGGCGTCCAGCCGATAACCGGTGGTGTTCGCAAGCAAGCCCGTCAGGCCGATCGCTTCGAAGAAGGAGCGGAGCGGACCGCCGGCATCGGCCACGGCCTCATAAGTCGGAATGATGCGCACCTCGACCGGCAGCATCAGCGAGATGAAGATCAGCCAGAAGGCCGTCATGCGGAAGGGGAAGCGGAAATAGGTGACCGCAAAGCCGGCGATGATGGACACGACCAGCTTGCCGACCACGATGCCCACCGTAACGATGATCGAGTTGATGTAGAGCTGGCCGAAATCCCCCTCGTTCCACGCGGTGACGATATTTTGCACGAAATGATCGCGCGGCAGGAGCGGGAACGGCACCTGCTGCACGTCTTCAACCGTCAGCGAACCAGCGACGAAGGCGAAATAGAGCGGCATGCAGACCGCGGCGGCGCCGACCAGCAGAACCACATGGCAGAAGACGGAAAGCCAGACATGCCGTTCGACCATCATCACACCTGATAATTCACTTTGCGCTCGACTGCGCGGAACTGCAGGACGGTGAAGAGCACCGCGATCGCCATCAGCACCACGGACTGGGCAGCGGACGAGCCGAGATCGAGCAGCCGGAAACCGTCCTGGTAGACCTTGTAGACCAGCGTGTTGGTGCTGCCGGCCGGACCGCCATGGGTGATCGTGTCGATAATGCCGAAAGTCTCGAACAGGCCGTAGACGAAGTTCATGACGACCAGGAAAAAGACGGTCGGCGCGGCCATCGGCAGGGTGACGGTCAGGAATCGCCGGACCGGCCGGGCGCCGTCGATCGCCGCAGCCTCGATGACCGAGGCCGGCACGGCAAGAAATGCCGCGACGAGGAAGATGTAATCGTAGCAGACATGTTTCCAGATCGCCGCGACGGAGACCAGGAGCAGCGCATCGAACGGCCGGCGGTTCGGGTCCCAGGCATAACCCAGGTCGTGCAGCATATGGGCGAGCGGTCCGACGGTCGGGTTGAAGAGGAAAGCCCAGAGCACGCCCGAGATCGCCGGCGCGATGGCGTAAGGCAGCAGGATAACGCCCTTGTAGATCGCCCGGCCGCGGATGACGACGTCTGTGGCGAAAGCCAGCAGGGCGGCGATGAACAGAGTGACGACGCACTGCACCAGCGTGAACCAGAGCGTCAGGATGGCGCTGTCGCGGTATTCCGGGCTCGAAAACAGTGTGGTGAAATTGTCCAGGCCGACGAAGATCGACGTGCCGCCGAAAGGATCCACCTGCACGAAGGCAAGCGAGAGCGCCTTGTAGGTCGGGATAAAGAAAAAGAAGAGCAGGATCAGCAGCTGCGGCGCAAGAAGCCCGGCCGCCAGCCAGGGCCGCCGGAAGTGGGCGGCCTTGAGCCCCACCTCCGACGACCCGAGAGCCAGGCCCAGGCTCCGCCGCAACGGGAAACGGAGGCGCGTCGCCGCGCCCCCGCTCAATCTCATGGCATCACTTGCCGGCATGGAGCTTCTCGTACTGGCGCAGGATCTCATTGCCGCGCTTGACGGATGAGTCGAGCGCCTCCTGCGGGGTCTTCCTGCCGGTCCAGACGGCCTGCATTTCCTCGATCAGGATGGCGGTCGACTGGTTGTGGTTGCCGAAGCGGAAGCCGCGGGAATTGTCGGTCGGTTCGCCGCGCGACAGCTGTTCGATGGCGATTTCGCGGGTGGGATGATCCTTGAAATAACCTTCCTGCTTCATCTTGACATAGGCGGCGTTGGTCACCGGAACGTAGCCGGTCGACTTGCTCCACCATTCCTGCACGGCCGGCTGGGCGACGTAGTTGAAGAAGGCCGCGACGCCGGCCTGCACCTCTTCCGACTTGCCCTTGACGGCCCAGAGCGACGCACCGCCGATCGTGCCGTTCTTCGGCTGGACGCCTTCCTCATGCGGCATGACGGCTGCACTCCACTTGAACTTGGCATCCGCCTCCACCGCCGAATGGCTGGCCGTAGAATTGATGATGGTGGCGCAGGTGCCGGATGTGTAGAGGCTGATCGGCGCCACGCCCTGACCGGCGATCTTCAGCACGCCGTCATCGACCCATTTCTTCAGCCGCGCGACCTGACCGACGACGCCCGTCTTGTTGTAGACGAATTCCGTGTCGAGGCCGGCGTAACCGTTGGCTTTCGTGCCGAAGGGATAGTTGTTGATCGCCGAATAGTTTTCGATCAGGCTCCACTGGAAGTCGCCGGCGAGCGCCATCGGGCAATCGGTGACCTTCTTTTCCTTCAGCGCGTAGAGCTGCTTTTCGAGGCCCTGCCAGGTGTTCGACGGCGCGTCGAAACCTGCGGCCTTGAAGGCGTCGGCATTGTACCAGAGGATCGGCGTCGAGGAGTTGAAGGGCAGTGCCGCCGGCTTGCCATTGACGATGTAGAAACCGGCGACGGGCTTGATGAAATCGTTCCAATCGACCTTGTAGCCCTGTTTCGCCATCAGCTGGTCGACCGGAATGATCGCGCCGGAATTCAGCATGGTCATGAAACCGCGCTCGGCGGACTGAAGGATGGCCGGCTGCTGGTTGACGCGGTAGGCGGCGACCATGGCCGCCATCGTCTCCTCGTAATTGCCCTTGAACGTGCCGACGACCTCGTACTTGTCCTGCGACTTGTTGAAGTCGGCGATGAGCTGCTGGACGGTCTCGCCGAGCTTGCCGGAAATCGCGTACCACCATTCGATCTTGACGCGTTCGGCGGCCGAAGCACCCGTCGCGCCGAAGAACAGCGCGCCTGCGGCGAGAAGGCCGGTTATCGATTTCACATATGTCGAAGCCATGTTTCGATCCCTTGGTAACCGGGTCGTGAGATGACCCGCCCTGTTTCGGTTCTGGCTATCTCCATCGGTCTGGGTTAGCCATGACATGACGGGGTTAAGTTACATATGTTACGTCAGTGTGACAAATGATATCGGGTGGCTGAAAAATGGAACATCGTGAATTGATGGTGCGGGCGGCGTGGCTCTATCACGTGGAAGGCCTGACGCAGCAGCAGATCGCCGAGCGGATGAACATCACCCGGCGGCGGGTGAACGAAATCCTGTCTGAAGCGCTGGAAACGGGCGTGGTGAGGGTCAGCTTCGAGTCCCCACTTGCCGAAAGCGTCGAGCTGGAAGCGAAGCTGCGCGACCGGTTCGGCCTCCTGGATGCGGTCGTGGTCCCGAGCCCGAACGATCCGGCCCTGCTTCATTCGGTGATGGGCCGCGGCGCCGCCGGCTTTCTCGGGCGGATGATCCAGACACAGAAACCGGCTTCGATCGGCGTCGGCTGGGGCTCGACGCTGCGCGAGACGATCCAGCACATGCCCTCGCTCAACGAACCCCAGATCAAGGTGCGCTCGATGATGGGCGGGCTGACGCATGGCTCGGAGATCAATACGTTCGAGATCGTCCGCGGCTTCGCGCAGGTGCTGAACGCCCAATGCCGGTATTTTGCGGCACCGATCTATGCGGAAAGCCCCGAATCGCGGGATGCGATCATCTCCCAGGCGGTATTCCAGCACACGTTCCGGCAAATCTGCGAGGTGGATGTCGCTTATTTGAGCGTCGGCGACGTGTCGCAGCAGTCGCTGCAGGTACGCTACGGCCTGCCGCATGGCATGAACGAGCAGATCCTTCAGAAGGCAGGCGCCGTCGGCGACCTGATGGGCCGCTATCTCGATCTTTCCGGCAAGGAGATAGACCATCCGCTGAACCGGCAGGTCCTGTCGCCGGAGATGGAGGATTTCCGAAAGATCGGCTGCCGCATCGTCGCTTCCGGCGGCGCCCACAAGCACAGGATTCTCCAGGCGGTCGTCCGAAGCGGCCTCGTCAACGTCCTGATCACCGATGCCGACAGCGCGCGTGCGGTTCTGAGGGTGTCGTGATTTGCCTGTGACCTTTGAGGCATTTGCCGGCGGCGGCGGAAGACACACGCCGCCGGACGTCCTCTAGATATTCCTTCGCTTGCCTTCGAGGATGTCGATGATGGAGTTGGCGGCGTCCAGCACATTGGTGCCGGGGCCGAACACGGCCGCCACGCCGTTTTCCATCAGGTAATCGTAGTCCTGCCGCGGAATGACGCCGCCCACCACGACGACGATATTGCCGGCTCCCTTCGCCTTCAACGCCTCGACGAGCTGCGGGGCGAGCGTCCTGTGGCCGGCGGCGAGCGAGGATATGCCGACCACTTGGACCCTTTCCTTGATCGCAAGGTCGGCCGCCTCGTCCGGCGTCTGGAAGAGCGGGCCGGCCAGAACGTCGAAGCCGATATCGCCGAAGGCGGACGCGATCACCTTGGCGCCACGGTCGTGCCCGTCCTGGCCGAGCTTGGCCACCATGATCTTCGGCCTGCCGGATTTCTCGGCATAACCGGATAAGCGGCTGACGATCGTCCTGTATTCCGGATCGTCCTCATAAGCAGGGCCATAGATATCGCCGACCACCTCCGGCACCGCCGAATGACCCCCGAAGGCCTGGCGCATCGCGTCGGATATCTCGCCGACGGTGGCACGGGCGCGGGCGGCTTCGATCGCCACTTCCAGCAGGTTGCCCTCGCCGGTTTCAGCGGCTTCCTCCAGAACCGCGAGGGCGGCCGCGACCCGCTTCGGATCGCGCTGCCGTCGCACCTCCTCCAGCCGCTTGATCTGGCCGTTGCGGACGGCGGTGTTGTCGATCGCGAGGATTTCGAGTTCGTCCTCGTTTTCGAGCCGGTATTTGTTGACGCCGACGATGATCTCCTCGCCGCGGTCGACCTTGACCTGTCGGAGCGTCGCGGCCTCCTCGATCAACCGTTTCGGCAGGCCCTCGGCAACCGCCCTGGTCATGCCGCCCATGGCCTCGACCTCCTCGATCAGGCTCCAGGCCTTTTCCGCCAATTCGTTGGTGAGGCTTTCGACGTAATAGGAGCCGGCCAGCGGATCGACGACCTTCGTCACGCCGGTCTCGTGCTGCAGGATGAGCTGCGTGTTGCGGGCGATGCGGGCGGAAAAATCGGTGGGCAGCGCCATCGCCTCGTCGAGCGCATTGGTGTGCAGCGACTGCGTCCCGCCGAGCACCGCCGACAGCGCCTCGTAGGCGGTGCGGATGACGTTGTTGTACGGATCCTGCTCCTGCAGCGAGACGCCCGACGTCTGGCAATGGGTGCGCAGCATCAGCGACGACGCCTTCTTCGGCTCGAATTCCTCCATGATCCGCGACCAGAGCAGGCGGGCGGCACGCAGCTTCGCCGCCTCCATGAAGAAATTCATGCCGATCGCGAAGAAGAACGAAAGCCGTCCGGCGAAGTCGTCGACATTCAAGCCCTTGGCGAGCGCCGCGCGCACATATTCGCGCCCGTCGGCCAGCGTGAAGGCGAGTTCCTGGACGAGCGTCGCGCCCGCCTCCTGCATATGATAGCCGGATATCGAAATCGAATTGAACTTCGGCATTTCCTTCGCCGTGTATTCGATGATGTCGGCGACGATCCGCATCGAAGGTTCGGGCGGATAGATATAGGTGTTGCGAACCATGAACTCCTTGAGGATGTCGTTCTGGATCGTCCCGGAAAGCTCCGCCCGCGAACAGCCCTGTTCTTCGCCGGCGACGATGAAGGAGGCGAGGATCGGAATGACCGCCCCGTTCATGGTCATCGAGACCGACATCTCCTTCAGCGGGATGCCGTCGAACAGGATCTTCATATCCTCGACCGAGTCGATCGCCACGCCCGCCTTGCCGACATCGCCTTCGACACGGGGATGGTCGCTGTCGTAGCCGCGATGGGTGGCGAGGTCGAAGGCGACCGAGAGGCCCTTCTGGCCGCCGGCGAGATTGCGGCGGTAGAAGGCGTTCGACGCCTCGGCCGTCGAGAAACCGGCATATTGGCGGATGGTCCAGGGCCTTCCGGCATACATGGTGGCGCGCGGGCCGCGCACGAAGGGTTTCACGCCCGGCAGCGAATCGAGATGATCGATCCCCGCCAGATCCTCGGCCGTATAAAGCGGCTTGACGTCGATACCCTCGGCCGTGTGCCAGACAAGCGTTTCCGGCGAGGCTTTCAGCTCCTTCTCGGCCAGTTTCTCCCAATCTGCCTTTCGGGTCTTGACGGTCTTATCGGACATCGGTCTCTCCCTTTGTCAGATCATATTGTTCAACGCTCATCCGGATAGCCTCGATGAGTGCTTCGCCTGTCGCCATCGCGGCCCTGATCTCGAGGCGCAGCCTGGCATTGGCGGCCCGCACACCATCCGAACGCGGACTGGCCGGCATCGGCGGCTGACCGCCGAATGATCCGGGCCATGTTGGCGGCAGAAAGTATTTTCCTGATCTCACGTTTCGTTTCTCCTTCGGCGGGACGGAGTCCGCCCTTGGCGATCCTCGGTTTTCGCTTCGCTCTCCCGAGGATGACGAAGCATGTGGCGGACGGGGCGCTGAAAGCTGCCTCTTGTATTTTAAGTATAGGTGACACCTCTCAGCGCCCCGTTCGGCGGTTTATGCCCGCAGCCTGATCGGCTGGAAATGGACGACACCGGCTCGACCCGATGCCTCGTCCGACGGCTCCCGCGCGGCTTTGTCGACGCAGTTTCCGACGGGTTTTAAAGGACGGCGGTGTTTCACCCGCCGCCGCACATTTCCATGGGCCGAAACCCAGGCCAAGGAGATCCCTCGATGGCCGCGATCCTTTCGCGGACCCGGACGATGAGGTTCTGCGTCCTACCCTCAACGCCCGCGCCGGCCCCGCCTCGCCGGAACGCCTTCCGGTGTATCCGATGCGGGACGGACACAGCATGGCATGCAAAACGATCGCGGGGACGATGAGGGCCGAAATTTCGAGCAAGTCCTTGATTCATATCACGAGACATCCCGACTTCGTCCCCGTTTCCTGCCCTCGTCCGCCTGCGTCCTGCGGCAGATCCTCACTCGAACTCCATGATCAGTTCGTCCACCGCGAGGCTCTGGCCGACCACCGCAGCGACGCGCTTCACCATGCCCTTGCGCTCCGCCTTCAGCACGTTTTCCATCTTCATCGCCTCGACCGTCGCCAGCGTCTGGCCCGCCTCCACCGCATCGCCCGCCTTGACCGCGACCCCCGTGATGACGCCGGGCATGGGGCAGAGCAGCAATTTCGACGTATCGGGCGGCAGTTTGACCGGCATCAGCCTCGAAAGCTCGGCGACGCGCGGCGAACGGACCCGGGCCGTCACATCCATGCCGCGCCAGCGCAGCCGGATGGCGGAACCGATCAGGTTCACCTTCACACCCATGACTTCGCTCGCCTTTTCCGGACCGCCCAGGCGGAAGGCCGCGTGGCTCTGCCCCGGCAGCCAGGCGCTTGCGACGGACAGCCGGGTGCCGTCGGCAAAAACGACGGAAGCGCCGTCAGAGGACATTTCAAGCCTAACCGCCTCCTCGAAACCTGCGAGCGTCGCGACCCAGTCTTTCCCGACCGTGCGGCGGTGGTTGCCGATCGTGCCGGAAATCTGCACCGCCCGTTCCTGAATCGCCTGGTTGACCAGCACCGCAATGGCGGCGAGCTTCCGGGCGGCAGCCTTATCCGGCTGCACACCGGCAAAACCTTCGGGAAATTCCTCGGCAATATAGGCGGTGGTGAGCTTGCCGGAGCGGAAGCGCTCCTGCTGCATCACTGCTGAGAGGAAGGGCAGGTTATGGCCGATGCCTTCCACCTCGAAATCGTCGAGCGCCGCGCCCATGGCCTCAATGGCTTTTTCCCGATCCGGCGCCCAGGTGCAGAGCTTGGCGATCATCGGGTCGTAATACATGGAAATCTCCCCGCCTTCGAAAACGCCGGTGTCGTTGCGGACCACGGTGCCGTCGTCCTTCGTTCCTTCGGCGGGGGGGCGATAGCGGGTGAGCCGGCCGATTGAAGGCAGGAAATTGCGGTAGGGGTCTTCGGCGTATAGCCGGCTTTCGATCGCCCAGCCATGGAGCTTCACGTCGTCCTGACCGAACGACAGCGCCTCCCCGGCTGCGACACGGATCATCTGCTCGACGAGATCAATACCGGTGACCAGTTCGGTGACCGGATGTTCCACCTGCAGGCGGGTGTTCATCTCGAGGAAATAGAAGTTGCGGCTGCCATCGACGATGAACTCGACCGTGCCGGCCGAGACATAACCGACCGCCTTCGCCAGCGCGACCGCCTGCTCGCCCATCGCCTTCCGGGTCTCGTCATCGAGGAAGGAGGACGGGGCCTCCTCGATGACCTTCTGGTTGCGCCGCTGGATGGAGCATTCGCGCTCGCCGAGATAAAGCGTGTTGCCGTGCCGGTCGCCCAGCACCTGTATTTCGATATGGCGCGGCTGATCGACGAACTTCTCGATGAAGATCCGGTCGTCGCCGAAGGAGTTCTTCGCCTCGTTGCGGGAGGACTGGAAACCTTCGCGGGCTTCCCGATCGTTCCAGGCAATCCGCATGCCCTTGCCGCCGCCGCCGGCCGATGCCTTGATCATGACCGGATAACCGATCGAGGCCGAGATCTTCACCGCCTCGTCGGCGTCCTCGATCAGGCCCATGTGGCCGGGCACCGTGTTGACGCCGGCTTCCGCCGCGATCTTCTTCGAGGTGATCTTGTCGCCCATCGCTTCGATGGCTCCGACCGGCGGACCGATGAAGGCGACGCCTACCTTTTCCAAGGCGGCCGCGAAGGCGGCGTTTTCGGAGAGAAAACCATAGCCGGGATGTACCGCATCCGCGCCGGTCTGCCTGATCGCATCCAGAATCTTGTCGATGACGATATAGGACTGGCTCGACGGGGCAGGACCGATATGCACCGCCTCGTCCGCCATCCGTACATGCAGCGCCTCGCGGTCGGCGTCGGAATAGACCGCGACCGTCGCGATGCCCATCTTCTTCGCCGTCTTGATGACCCGGCAGGCGATTTCGCCGCGATTGGCGACCAGGATTTTCTTGAACATCACATCAGTTTCCCGAATCGCGATCGTCTTCGTCGTCGCGGTATTTCTTTTCATAAGGCAGGGTGAGGATCGCGGAGGCGGCGGCCGCCCCGGCAAAGATCGAGGCGAAGGGAACGATCACAAGCAGAACCGGAAGAACCGGATTGGCGGCACGCAAGACCTGGGAACCAAGCCCGCCGATATCGAGCAGGATGAGGGCGACACCCACGCTCGCGCCGATCAGGGCGCCCGCAAGCGCATGGAAAGCCATGAACCGCAGCATCTGCCAATGATCGCGGCGGGCCTCCTCCGGCGTCAGCCTGGGCTTGCGGTGATTTGGTCGGAAAGCCGTGCTCCCTCTTTGCCTCTCCAGCTTTTTCCGGAGCCAGCGCTCCAGATCGGAAAGCCGGCTCATCTTCATAGGGAGAGGAAGAGAAAAAGCGGCCGCGACCTTCTCAAACATTGCCTAGACCTCCATCACGTCTTCGAAGGATTCCGGAAAGTTCTGGCGGGCGACCTTCTCATCGATCACCAGCAGCGCCTCGTAGGAGGTCGGATCGAAATCCTTTTCCGCAGCGACCACCTCGCGGCCGAAGAGCAGGTTCAGCCGGGCGGCATCCAGATTGCCGCGTTCGAAAGGCTCGAGCCCGAAATGATGCCAGAGCGCGTGCAGGAAGGCCGCATCCACCAGATGTTCCTGGGATCCCGGACGGGCGCGGCGGGGCAGCGCCTTGATCGGCGTCACGCCTTTCGGGTTGGCGCGGCGGATGGTGAACTGTATCCCGGTGCCGGGCATGCCGGACGGGAAACCGCGATGTTTCGTCATGTCGGGAAGATTGGCCATGGTCGTTGCTCACTCCCTCTAGAGCGGGATCGTGTCGTGCTTCTTCCAATGCGACGTCACCTTTTTGTTGCGCAAGGAGGCGAAGGCGCGGGCGATGCGGCGGCGCGACGAATGCGGCATGATCACCTCGTCGATGAAGCCGCGTTCGGCCGCCACGAAGGGATTGGCGAAGCGCTCCTCATATTCCCTGGTGCGGGCGGCGATCTTTTCCGGATCTCCGAGTTCGGAACGGTAAAGGATCTCGGCAGCGCCCTTGGCACCCATCACGGCGATCTCGGCCGTCGGCCAGGCATAGTTGAAATCGGCGCCGATATGTTTCGAGGCCATCACGTCATAGGCGCCGCCATAGGCCTTGCGGGTGATCAACGTCACCATCGGCACGGTCGCTTCGGAATAGGCGAAGAGCAGCTTGGCGCCGTGCTTGATGACGCCGCCATATTCCTGTGCGGTGCCGGGGAGGAAGCCGGGAACGTCGACAAGCGTCAGGATCGGGATCGAGAAGGCGTCGCAGAAACGCACGAAGCGCGCTGCCTTGCGTGAACTGTCGATGTCGAGGCAGCCGGCCAAGACCATCGGCTGGTTGGCGACGACGCCGACCGTCTGGCCTTCGAGCCGGATGAAACCGGTGATGATGTTGCGGGCATAAGCTTCCTGGATCTCGAAGAAATCGCCCTCGTCGGCAATCGCGAGAATGAGTTCCTTCATATCGTAGGGCTTGGCCGGGCTATCGGGGATGAGGCTGTCGAGGCGGTTTTCGATACGGGCCGGATCGTCGTGGAAGGGCCGGACCGGCACCTTGTCGCGGTTGTTCAGCGGCAGGAAATCGAAAAGCTGGCGGACGGCCTCCAAGGCCTCGATGTCGTTCTCGAAGGCGGCATCGGCGACGGACGACTTCTGAGTATGGGTCCTCGCGCCGCCGAGTTCTTCCGCCGTGACGATCTCGTTGGTCACCGTCTTCACCACGTCCGGGCCGGTGACGAACATGTAGGAACTGTCCCGCACCATGAAGATGAAATCGGTCATGGCCGGAGAATAGACCGCACCGCCGGCGCAGGGACCCATGATCACCGAGATCTGCGGAATGACGCCCGACACTTCCGCATTGCGGCGGAAGACTTCCGCATAGCCGGCGAGCGAGGCGACGCCTTCCTGGATCCGCGCGCCGCCCGAATCGTTCAATCCGATCACCGGCGCACCGACCCGCGCCGCCATGTCCATGATCTTACAAATCTTCTGCGCATGGGTTTCGGAGAGCGAGCCGCCGAGAACCGTGAAATCCTGAGAGAAGACATAGACCTGGCGGCCGTTGATCGTGCCCCAGCCGGTCACCACGCCATCGCCGGCCACCTTCTGTTCGGCCATGCCGAAATCGACCGCGCGATGGGTGACGTACATGTCGAACTCCTCGAAGGAGCCCTCGTCGAGCAGAACCTCGATGCGTTCGCGCGCCGTCAGCTTGCCCTTGGCATGCTGTGCGTCGATACGCCTTTCACCTCCGCCGAGCCTTGCTTCCGCACGGCGTCTTTCAACCTCACCCAGAACTGCGCGCATGATCACTCCCGGTATTTTCCTGCAATATCTAGCGCCTCGCGGGGCATGAGGAAACCGGGGAACGCACCTCTAGACGAATTGATAAGATGAAAGGCCGATCTCCATATGCGCCGCCCCGGCCTGCTGCTTCCGAAGCCGGTTGCCGGCGGATTGATGAACGTCAATGATCGAAGCTCTTCGCCGGCCGATCCTGCCGGGGTTGCAATGCGGCTCGGAGAATACCGACGAGCGGCCAGAACCTGGAGCACCTTCGATGACGACGACCTCCCCGCGGCCATCCGACGATCGTCGCGACGAGGGGGAACGGCAAGGGCTCACGGACCTGCAGGCTGCGGAGCGCCTGGCGCGACATGGCCTCAACCTGCTTCCGGAACCGCAGGCACCTTCGCCGCTTTTCATATTCCTGCGGCAGTTCCGCAGCCCTCTCATCTACATCCTGCTGCTTGCGGCCGCCGTGTCGCTGATGGTCAGCGAACCGGAAGACGCAGCCTTCATCGGCATCGTATTGCTCCTGAACGGCGTGATCGGCTCGATGCAGGAATATTCGGCGGGCCGCGCCGCCGCCGCACTCCGCAAACTGGAGCAGCTGCACGCGACGACCATCCGCGAGGGGCGGGTGCAGGACATCGAGGCGCGATACCTCGTGCCGGACGATCTCGTCATGCTGGAGGCAGGAGGCCGGGTTCCGGCCGACATGATGCTGATCGAGACGACCGATCTTCTGTGCGACGAATCGCTGCTGACCGGGGAATCCCTGCCGGTGCGCAAGGCGGCGCCCATTCCCGGCGCTCCGCAGGAAGATCGCAAGGCGGCGATGGCCTTTGCCGGCGCGCTCGTCACGCGTGGCCGCGGAAAAGGCATCGTGACCGCAACCGGGCCGACGACGGAGATCGGCCGCATCGCGTCGGAGATCGGCAAGGCGGCCATCTCGCAGCCACCCTTGATGATCCGGCTCGCGCATTTCTCGAATGTCATCGCCTGGATCGTCGGCGCCGCGTCGCTTCTGCTCGTCGCGGTCGGTTTCCTCCGGGGCATCGCGTGGAACGATCTCTTCCTGATGTCGGTCGGGCTTGCCGTGAGCGCCATTCCGGAAGGACTGCCGATCGCCATCTCGATCGCGCTGGCGATCAGCATGCGGCGCATGGCCAGGAGAAATGTCATCGTGCGCCGCATGCCGGCGGTCGAATCGCTCGGCTCTTGCACGATGATCGCCACCGACAAGACGGGCACATTGACGCTGAACGAACTGACGGTCACCGATATCCGCCTTCCGGACGGCACGGACCTCGCCCTCGACGCGCACGCGGACCTCGATGCCTGCGAGATCCGAGGAACGGGCATGAGCCCGGCGCAGGCGCGCGAGCGCGCAGCGCGGCTGCTTCGGGCCGCCTCGCTGCCGAACGAAGGCTCGCTGATACGCGGGAACGACGGCTGGAAAGGCATCGGCGACACGGTGGACATCGCGCTGCTGACCGCCGCCCGCAAGGCCGGCCTCGCCCAGGACACGGTCGCGAACGACTATCCGCTGATCGCGCGGATCCCCTACGAGCCCGATCTCAAATACGCCGCCTCCTTCCATCGCCGCGGCGATCGCGTCCGCATCTTCGTGAAAGGCTCCGCCGAGACGCTCATCGACATGGCCGACCGCATGGATGCCGGCGACCGCGCGGTGGCGATCGACCGGGATGCGATGCTCGCCCACAAGGAGGAAATGGCGGAGCGCGGGCTCAGGGTGCTCGCCTTTGCCGAAGGGGAGATCCGCAACGCTCCGGACGAGACCTTCGGTTACCATCATCTCGTCGACCTCACCTTCCTCGGCCTTGCGGGCATGCAGGATCCGATCCGGCCCGAGGTACCCGCGGCAATCCGCGATTGCCGCGCCGCCGGCGTCGAAGTGGCGATGGTGACGGGCGACGATCCGAAGACTGCCGCCGCCATCGCCGCAAAAGCCGGGCTCGAATTCCGCCCGGATCAGATCGCCACCGGCGATGGCGTTCGCGAGGCGGAAGAGGCGGGTCCGGAAGAACTCGACAAGCTTACGCGGCGCGCCCGCATCTATGCCCGCGTCGCACCCGCCCAAAAACTGGCGATCGTGCTTTCGCTCGCCCGCAACGGCCATTTCGTGGCGGTGACCGGCGACGGCGTCAACGACGCTCCGGCCCTCAAACATGCCCATGTCGGCGTGGCAATGGGGCGCAAGGGTACGGAGGTCGCCAAGGAGAGCGCCGACATCGTGGTGACCGACGACAATTTCGCCTCCATCGTCAGCGGCATCCGGGAGGGCCGCACGGCCTATTCGAACATCCGCAAGGTCACCCTGATGCTGATGGCCACGGGTGCTGCGGAAATGCTGCTCTTCCTGCTGGCGATCCCGCTCGGCCTGCCCATGCCGCTGCTTCCGGTGCAGCTCCTCTGGCTCAATCTGGTCACCAACGGCATCCAGGACGTGGCGCTGGCCGGGGAGAAGCCCGAAGGCGACGAACTGGCGCGACCGCCGCGGCGCCCACAGGAGCCGATCTTCGATCGGCTGATGATCCGCCGCGTCATCCAGTCGACGCTGGTCATCGGCGGCGGCGGATTTGCCGTCTTCTACTGGCTGCTGCAACAGGGTTACGAGGTCGCCCAGGCACGCAACCTGCTGCTCCTGCTCTTCGTCATGTTCGAGAACGTGCAGACCTTCACCAGCCGCTCGGAACACCGCTCGGTCCTTTCGCTCGGCTTCTTCGGCAATCCGCTGCTGCTTCTCGCCGTCTTCTCGGCGCAGGCCCTGCATATCGCGGCAATGTACGTTCCCTGGCTGCGGGATACGCTACAGCTTGCGCCGCCCTCGCTCATGGAATGGGCATCGATGCTGCTCGCCGCCGCCTCCATCCTGCTGGTGACCGAACTGGACAAATGGCGCTGCCGCAGGCGTCCTCTTTGAAGAACCGCCGCCAAACAAACCGCCCCGGCTCCGTTTTCCGCGGAACCGGGGCGGGTTGGCTTAGAGCATTTCCGGCGAAAACGGAGTCGCCTCCAATGCTCCATCTCTTTGTTTTCACGCAATTCCGGACGCAAAACCGGTTCCCACTTTTGCCGGAATTGCTCTGCCTGCCGCAGGCATTATCGCGCGAGGAAGACCGGCACTGCGCAATCCTTCAGGATCGAAGCGGTGACACCGCCGAAAATCCGTTCGCGAAGCCGCGAATGACCATAGGCGCCCATGACGATCATATCGCAACCGCTTTCCAGCGCGTGCCGCTGCAGGACATCCTCGATCGGCCGTCCGCCGCTTGCCAACTGCTCGACGACGACATTAACACCGTGGCGCGCGAGATGAACGGCGACATCCGCACCCGGCTCGCCGCCATTCTCCCAATAGGAACTGTCCGGATCGACAATCACGATGTTGACCGTTCCGGCGGAGACAAGCACGTCAAGTGCTTCCCGGGCCGCACGGGCCGCTTCCACGCGCGAATTCCAGGCAAGCAGGACGCGCTGCGGCCTGAGGCTCGCATTGCCCTTTTCCGGCGCGACAAGAAGCGGCCGGCGTGCATCGAAGACGCTTCCATCGAGAACCGCCCTCGTCAGTTCGCGATCGCCGCGCACTCCACCGGCAATGAAGACGAGATCCGCGTACAAAGCTCGCCGGAATATCTCGCCGCTCAAAATGCCTGCCTCGGTATAGAGTTCATCGACATCGAACGACAGGCCGCTTGCCGCGCAGGCGGTCTCCGCCTTCCGCTTTGTGTCATCGAGGATCTTCAGGTCCTCATAACGTTGGTCCAGCCAGACGGTAGAGGGAAAATCGCCGGCGCTGGGTGGCAGGGCAAGGCCCGCGACGATGATGGAAAGATGCGCTTCCTGCTCCGCGGCCAGTTCTATGGCCTTGCCGATGTCGGCGTCCGCATCCGTGGCGCCGACGATTGCAAGTACTGTTTTGAATTGCATGACACGCTCCCTGTCGAATGGACCTTGATCGGTCCGATGAAAAGGAGCCTATTCCCCAGGAAGCGGGCAGCGATGATCTTTGTCAAACAACAGTCGCATCCGCTCGATGCCGGGGGCAGGCCGGAATGTCGGCAACAGGAGCGTGACCGATGCCGAAACGCAGCGCGGGCCTTCTCATATTCCGATATGCCGACGGGGAGCCGGAGGTGCTCCTCGTGCATCCCGGCGGCCCGTTCTGGAAGAACAAGGACGAGGCGGCATGGTCGATCCCCAAGGGCCTCGTGGAAAAGGGCGAAGACGAACTCTCCGCCGCCATACGGGAGACCGCGGAGGAAATCGGAAATACCCTCGACGGGCCGTTCGAATGGCTCGGGGAATACCGGCAACCGGGTGGAAAGCAGGTGCTTGTCTGGACGGTGGAGGCAAATCCCGCGGTCGACCAGGGTCATGTCGCCAGCAACATGTTCTCGCTGGAATGGCCGCCCCATTCCGGACGATTCCAGGAATTTCCCGAGGTGGATCGGGCAGAATGGTTTCGCTTCGACAAGGCGGACCGGAAGATATTGAAGGGTCAGGCGCCGATCCTCGCCGATTTCGCCAAGCGATCGGGAAACGGCGGAAGGAGAAATGAGCGATGATCACGACCGGCTTGACCTTGCGGCGGCATCGTTGATCCTTATCAATGTTGGCGGGCGCCTTGCAGGGCAATCAAGATCGGGTCGCCGAGAGATGCGACGGGGAATATCGGCAGGCCCACAACCCATACTTCAGATTTTTGCCTTCCGGACTGAACAGCAACCGATCCGCAATTGGAGCAGCAAGTGAATCGCATCGGAAAAATCGCCGCGGTCCTCGCGGTTGCCGTCGCCGGGGGCGCTCTGGGCTGGAAATATGTGAAGGACTGGAATGCCGAGCAGGCCATGCAGGGCATTGCCAGCGGCAACGGGCGCATCGAAGCAACGGAAATCGATATTGCGGCGCGCACCGCCGGACGCCTGTCCGACGTCCTCGCGAGAGAGGGCGATTTCGTCGAGATCGGTCAGGTCGTCGCCCGTATCGATATCGAGCAGCTGACCGCCCAGAAACGCGAGGCGGAGGCACAGTTCGCCCGCGCAAGGATCGGCATCGATACGGCAAGGAGCCTGGTCAATCAGCGGCGGGCCGAAAAAGAGGCGGCAGCAGCCACCGTCTCCCAAAATGAAGTCGCGCTTCAATCGGCTCAGAGGAGGCTCGCGCGGAGCGAGCAGCTTTCCCGCAGCGGTTCGGTGTCGGATCAGGCCCTCGATGACGACCGCAGCCGCGTCGAAACCGCCAAGGCGACCGTCTCCGCCGCCAAAGCCCAGCTTGCGGCCACCGATGCGGCGATCGGTGCCGCCCAATCGCAGGTGATCGACGCGGAAGCGTCCGTCGAGGCGGCACAGGCGACGATCGCGAGGATCGAAGCCGACTTGCGCGACTGCGAGCTCAAGGCACCGCGTAGCGGCCGTATCCAATATCTGGTCGCAAGACCGGGCGAGGTCGTCGCAGCCGGAGGACGCGTCCTGAACATGCTGGACATCAGCGATGTCTACATGACCTTCTTCCTCCCGACGGCGGATGCGGGCCGCATCGCGATCGGCAGCGAGGCGCGGATCGTGCTGGACGCAGCCCCGCAATATGTCATTCCAGCCCGGATATCCTTCGTTTCGGACGTCGCCCAGTTCACGCCGAAGACCGTCGAGACGGAAGAAGAGCGCCAGAAGCTGATGTTCCGGCTTCGCGCCCAGGTGCCGCGGGAACTGCTGCAGAAATATGTGGCCCAGGTGAAGACGGGGCTTCCCGGTCGTGCCTATGTGAGGGTCGACCCCGATGCTCAATGGCCTGCGGCACTCTCGCAACCGCTGACCCCATAGGGAGCATGCTGCCATGGCCGATGCGGCGGAGACGACCCATGTGGCGCGATTGAAAAGCCTGGTCCATTCCTATGGCAAGAGGATCGCACTCGACGACGTGTCGCTGGACATTCCCGAAGGCCGGATGGTCGGGCTCATCGGTCCGGACGGCGTCGGCAAATCGACCCTTCTTTCGCTGGTCGCCGGCGCGCGCTCCATCCAGAAAGGCGAGGTTCAGGTGCTCGGCGGCGACATGCGCGGCAGCGGACACCGCAGCCGCGTCTGCCCGGCGATCGCCTACATGCCGCAGGGGCTCGGCCGCAATCTCTATCCGACGCTTTCGGTGTTCGAGAACGCCGATTTCTTCGGAAGCCTCTTCGGACAGCGGAGCGACGAAAGGCAGGCCCGCATTCGCTCGCTCCTGAAGCGGACGGGGCTCGCCGGTTTTGAGGATCGGCCGGCCGGCAAGCTGTCCGGCGGGATGAAGCAGAAGCTCGGCCTCTGCTGCGCTCTTCTCCACGACCCGAACCTTCTGATCCTCGACGAACCCACCACGGGGGTCGATCCGCTGTCGCGCCGGCAATTCTGGAACCTCATCGACGATATCCGCGCCGAACGACCGCAGCTCAGCGTCATGGTCGCCACCGCCTATATGGAGGAAGCGGCGCGTTTCGACTGGCTGGCCGCCATGGATGCCGGAAAGATACTCGCCACCGGCTCGCCGGACGAGATCCTGGCGAAAACGGGCGCTTCGACGCTGGACGATGCCTTCATCGCGCTCATGCCGGCAGAAAAGCGGGCGGCACATCACGCCGTTCGGCTCCCCCCACCCGTCTTCGACGATTCGGATTTTGCCATCGAGGCGGACGGCCTCACCATGCGCTTCGGCGATTTCACGGCCGTGGACAATGTGAGTTTCCGCATACGCCGCGGAGAAATTTTCGGCTTCCTCGGCTCCAACGGCTGCGGCAAGACCACGACGATGAAGATGCTGACGGGGCTTCTGCCGGCAAGCGGCGGCACCGCCAGGCTGTTCGGCAGGCAGGTCGATCCGCGCGACATGGATGTCCGAAGGCGCGTCGGCTACATGTCGCAGGCCTTCTCCCTCTACACGGAGCTCACGGTCCGGCAGAACCTCGACCTGCATGCCCGGCTGTTCCGGCTGCCGCCGGACGCCATTCCGGCCCGGATCGAGGAGATGGGCCGGCGTTTCCGGCTTCTCGACGTCATGGACTGGCTGCCCGACGCCCTGCCGCTCGGTGTCCGCCAGCGGCTTTCGCTCGCCGTGGCCCTCGTCCATTCTCCCGAGGTTCTGATCCTCGACGAACCGACCTCCGGCGTCGATCCCGTCGCCAGGGACCAGCTCTGGGAGATGCTGGTCGAGCTCTCCCGCAAGGACAGAGTGACGATCTTCATCTCCACCCATTTCATGAACGAGTCGGAACGTTGCGACCGCATTTCGCTGATGCATGCGGGCCGGGTTCTGGTGAGCGATACGCCGGCCGCAATCCGCGACGGGCGACGGGCCGCGACGCTGGAAGAAGCGTTCATCGGTTATCTCGAGGGCGCAATCCGCGAACCGGCACCCTCGCCCGGGCAACAGGACGAGCCGGCCATGCCGACCGTTCCTGCGAGCCGCAGGCACCGGCGCAACTTCGATCCGCGCCGCCTCTGGAGCTACAGTCGCCGGGAGGCGCTGGAGTTGCGCCGCGATCCGATCCGCGCCACGCTTGCCCTGATCGGCAGCGTCATCCTGATGTTCGTCGTCGGTTACGGCATCAACATGGACGTGCAGAACCTGAGTTTTGCCGTCCTCGACCGCGACGATACGGTGACCAGCCGCGACTATGTCGCCGACATCGCCGGATCCCGCTATTTCATCGAACAGCCGCCGCTTCGGAACTATGACGATCTCGACAACCGCATGCGCGACGGCTCGTTGAAGCTCGCGATCGAGATCCCGCCGGGCTTTGCCGAACGCGTCGCGCGCGGCAGCGATGTGGAGATCGGCGCCTGGATCGACGGCGCCATGCCGCAGCGGGCGGAAACCATCCGCGGTTATGTCCAGGGCATGCATGCAGGCTGGATTGCCCGGCATGCCCGCGAGATCTACGGAGATGCCGCCGCGGGTTCCTTCTCCATCGAAACGCGCTTTCGCTACAATCCGGGAATAGAAAGCCTCGTCGCCATGGTGCCGGCGGTCATCCCTCTGCTTCTATTGCTGATCCCGGCCATGCTGGCCGCCCTTTCGGTGGTTCGGGAAAAGGAGCTCGGCTCCATCGTCAACTTCTACGTGACGCCGGTCACGAGGCTCGAATTCCTCCTCGGCAAACAGGCCCCCTACCTGGCGCTCGGCATCGCAAATGCCGTGCTGCTCTGGCTGTTTGCCGTCTTTGTCTTCCAGGTCCCCTTCACCGGCAGCCTCTCCGCATTCGCATTGGCCGCCGTCCTCTACGTGGCGTTCTCGACCGCCTTCGGCCTGCTGGTCTCCAGTTTCCTGTCGAGCCAGATCGCGGCGATCTTCGGCACGACGCTGATGACCATCATTCCCGCCGTCCAGTTCTCGGGCATGATCGATCCCGTCTCCTCGCTGCAGGGTTTCGGCGCCCTGATCGGGGAGATCTATCCAACGACCTATTTCAACATCATCTCGCGCGGCACGTTTTCGAAAGGACTTTCCCTCGAAGACCTCGGCAGCGCGTTTCTGCCGCTGGTGGCCGCTGCGCCGCTGCTCATCGCGGCCGCGGCCGTCTTCCTCAAGAAGCAGGCAGGCTGACCATGAGACCCGGCACCATCCTTCACCTCGGGATCAAGGAACTGCGCGGCCTGATGCGCGACCCGGCCCTCATCGGCTTCATCATCTATGCCTTCACCATTGCCGTCTATACGGAGGCAAAGGCGGTTCCGGAGACGCTCAACAACGCCCCGATCGCGATCGTCGACGAGGACAACTCGCCGCTGTCACGGCGCATCGGCGATTCCTTCCTGGCACCCTATTTCAAACGGCCGGTCATGATCACGGCGAAAGATATGGACGACCGGATGGATGCGGGCGTCGACACCTTCGCGCTCGACATCCCGCCGAATTTCCAGAGCGACCTGATTGCCGGTGGAGCGCCCGTCATACAGCTCAACGTCGATGCAACCCGCATGACCCAGGCCTTTTCCGGGTCCGGCTACGTACAGAGCATCGTGACCGCCGAGGTCTCGGATTTCGCACGGACCAGTACGGCCGGCGACACCCCGGACGTGGACCTCGCGCTCCGTTCCCGCTTCAATCCGGAACTCAACCAGATGTGGTTCGCATCGGTGATGAACGTCATCAACAATGTAACGATGCTGTCGATCATCCTGACCGGAACCGCCTTGATCCGCGAGCGAGAGCACGGCACGATCGAACATCTCCTGGTCATGCCGGTCAGTCCGGCGGAGATCATGCTCGCCAAGGTCTGGTCGATGGGCCTTGTCGTCTTCTGCGCCACGCTGTTTTCGCTGGTGATCATGGTGCAGGGCCTGCTCCAGGTCCCGATCGAGGGATCGCTGGTGCTCTTCATGGCGGGCGCGGTGCTGCATCTTCTTGCCACGACCGCGATGGGGATCGCGCTTGCCACGGTGGCCGGTTCGATGCCGCAGTTCGGCCTGCTGCTGATGCTGGTCCTGCTGCCGCTGCAGATTCTTTCGGGCGCGACGACGCCGCGCGAAAGCATGCCGGAGGTGATCCAGACGATCATGTTTGCGGCCCCGAACACGCATTTCATCCTGATGGCGCAGGGTATACTTTACCGGGGTGGTGGTTTTTCGGTTGTATGGCCGCAGTTTCTGTGGCTTGGGGTGATCGCCGCGGTGTTCTTCGGTTTCTCGCTTGGTGGTTTCCGAAGATCGCTGAGATGAATGGCTTGAACTGTCGCCGGCGTTGGCGGCAGCCGCGATCGGAGAGATGCCGGTCTTATTGATGGCGCATTTGTCTGTCGCGAGCAGCGTGATGATCGGGCGCCTCCTGCCCTCACACATGGCGTGAAATTTGGAGTTCAATCCACCTTTGGGTCGCCCGATACGACGTGGGGAACATTCCCTTTCCAAGCAATCTTGCTGCGTCCGGTGCGCTTTCGAACGGGTAGTATCGATCATGATACGGCCGGCACCGGACCTTTGCCGGCCAATGCCGCAAAAAATGCGATCGAAGCACCTGGCCTGCTCCAGCGGATGAACCGGTTATAGAGCGTCTTGTGCGGCCCCCAATCCTTCGGCGCATCCTTCCAATGGAGGCTGGACGACGTAATCATCGGCATCAAGATTTTCCAATCGGGCGACCGCCCATTGACAACCGCGTGTCCGGCCCTAGCTGATGCCTGCGGCATTCCCGCCGCTTTAACCATAGGTGGTGATATGAAACATGACGCTTCTCTCGCCAACGTGCGCGTAGCATTCACAAATACCGATTTCGCTGATGCCGGCAATGTGCACATTGCCAATAAGAGCCCGGCGTTCGACATCGGCGATTTTGTCGACGATGGTAAAGTGCATATTGCCAACAAGAGCCCTGCTTTCGACATTGCCGATTTTATCGATGACGGCAGGGTCCATATCGCGAACAAGAGCCCGGCGTTCGACGTTATTTCGATGGACGAAGCAGCCTAACGGGACAATCCAGCCATGCGCAGCTCAGACGTAGCCAAGTCAGGCACTGACGTGGGTGTTACTTTTCTGCGCATGGTTCCCTCGGCGGTGAGGCCGATTCCTGCAGATTCATCCGCATCCGGCACCTTGCCCGTGCGCGCATACAGATATTGCGAACCTGTAAGGCTTGCCTCTCAGCTGGGGTGGTATGTTTTTCCGCCTCTCGACTTCCGCGTCATGTGGGACGGCAAGGTGATCTTCTTCAAATGCGCCGGGATCGACGACTGGATCCAGGCGGACACCCTGCAGTTTCCAAAGTTCAAGGACCAGTTCAACGCCTCCGCCCCGGCGGACGTGCAGGGATATTCTCCGCCGTTCATCTCCTCGGTGCCGGAGCCAGGTTCATTTCAGCTATGGAGCGGACTGGTCCTGAAGACCACGCCCGGCATTTTCGCCTATGTCCGCCCTCCCATAAACTATCAGCAGAACCACCACACCTTTACATATGAAGGTATCATCGAGACGGACGAGTGGTTCGGCCCGCTCTTCACCAATATCAAGATTCTGAAGACCGACACGGAAGTCATATTCCACCGGAACGAGCCGATATTGCAGATTTACCCCGTGGATGTTCGTTTCTTGACCCTTGGGGGCGTCAGGGATTTCGAATTCGTCGAATCCCTCGATGCTTTCCAGGAGGACGATTGGACCGCGTACAAACGCACGATCGTGGATCGCGTCGGCCCGAAGAGGGAAAAAGGCAGCTACGCACGGCGATCACGGAAGACCAGAAAGAATGACTGAAGCGGAACCGAACCGAAGGCTTTTCCTATCGGTCCTATCGGCCGCGTCATCCTACACGGCAGACATATCGATTTTCCCGATCGTCCTCGCGAGCCTTTCGAAGAATTTCGAGCTCAATTCGGAAAACAGCGTTCTTCTGGCATACGCCTACAACATTGCCCTCGTGGCAGGAATCATCCCCTCCTACTTCGCCAAGAATCCCCGCGTTCTGCTGGCGCTGTTTCGCGCGGGGCTGGTGATGTTTTCCCTCGGCGCGGTCCTGCTGGTGACGTTGAACGCCTTCCACGGCCTGCTCTTCGCCAGGGTTCTCATGGGTTTGGGAGCTGGCGTTTTTTCGCCCCTTATTCCTTCCATCATCTCCGTTACGTTCAAAGACAAGACCAGATATCTTTCCTATTGGGCGACCACCACAGGTGCGGTTTGCGTGATCGCGCCGTTGTTCCTGATCATTGTGGCCCAGTTTTCCGCTCTTCGCAGTTCGGTGGCCTTGATCCTGGGACTGTCGGTCCTGGCATTTTCCCTGATCGCGACCGCCCCCGCCACCGCCTCCGGTGCGCAAGCCTCTCCGCAGGCTGTTGCTTCGAGCGGAAACTCGTTGGTAGGGTTGCTGTCAGTCCTCGGCATCGTATTCATCGTTTACGGCCAACTGACCTGGCTCATGTACGCCGTCCCTCTCAGGGCGATCCGTGAAGGGTATTCCGATACCCAAATGGCGCTTCTGGGAGCCTCTCCGTGGATCGCGTTCACTGCGTTATCCTTTGCGATGCGCAAGGTCGACAGTGTTCACTTTCCCCGATGCCTCGTCTTCGCCGCGATCCTGGCCGGCTGCGGACTTGTCGTTTTTGTCCAGCTTCCGTCCAACTCGGCCGCGGGGGCTTTCGGCATAATGTTTACGGTGGGCATTGCCATGGCGATGGCGAACATCCCCTCGACCGCCCTTGCATTTTCCTTTGTCGATTCCTCGAAATTCGGACTGATCTCCTGCCTCGATATCCTTGCGGCGCGGCTGGGCGGCGCTTTTTATCTTTATCAGTTCGATTGGAGCTCGCAGAGCTTCGAAATCGCGCGCTCTTCGGCGCCGCTGATACTGCTCCTATGGTGTATTTCGATACCTCAGCGCAAGGCCGGGTGATATGCAAGACACACGCCGGAGCTTGGCAAGAATTCTCAATTCAGCAAGGGTTGCAGCCTCACGCCCGATGGCGGCGCAATCATCGACGGCGCGCGGCGAGCCTGAAGCAAAGGGGCGCAGCGCGAGGTTGCGCCCTTCGTTCCGTTCTCAGGATTCAGTTCTCCATAAGTGCGCTATGAAAGCAGCACCATTTGGCAGCGCAAACCGTCCGGGGTTTCGGATCTGGAATGGTGCGGCACAGACTACCACCGGGGCACTCGTCGCTCGTAGCCCGGATCAAACCGCCTCATGTAAGCGGTGTCGTCACGCTCCTTCACACCCGCCTGCTCGTAGAAGCCCGCCAATTCGGCAAGCCTCCGGCGATCGAGGGTAACACCGAGACCCGGCCCATCCGGCACCGCCAAGGCGCCGTTGCGGAAAATGAACGGCGTACCTTCGATCACATCGACACCGGTCCAGGGATAATGCGTGTCACAGTCGTAACCCAGGTTCGGCGTCGCCGCCGCCACGTGAAGCATGGCCGCAAGCGTGATGCCGAGATGCGAATTCGAATGCATGGAGACGCCAAGCCCCAAGGCCTCGCATATCTTGCCGAGATGCGTGGAAGCCCGCAGGCCACCCCAGTAATGGTGGTCGGAGAGCACGATCCGCACCGCCTTCTTTCGGAAGGCTTCGGCGATCTGGTCGAATTCCAGCACGATCATGTTGGTGGCAAGCGGGATCGAGGTGGCGGCAGCGACTTCCGCCATCTGATCCATGCCGATCACCGGATCCTCCAGATATTCGAGGACATTCTCCAGCTTGCGGGCAATATGAATCGCCGTTTCGACGGTCCAGCCGCCATTGGGATCGATCCGCAGCGGGTGATCGGGAAAGGCCTCCCGCAGCTTCAACATCGTCTCGATCTCAAGATCGGGATGCAGCACGCCGCCCTTGAGCTTGAGCGAGCGGAATCCGTGGGTCTCGACCATGGTCCGTGCTTCGGCAACCATCTGGTCGGGAGTGAGCACCTCGCCCCACTCGTCCTGTGTCTGGCCGATATGGGCCCCGAATTTGTAGAAAAGATAGGCACTGAAGGAGATGCTGCCGCGGACCGGCCCGCCGAGCAGATCGACCACCGGGCGGCCGAGCAGCTTCCCCTGGATGTCAAGGCAGGGAACCTCGAAGGCGGAGGTTACCACATCCGTCAGCTTGTGATCGGCCACGGCGGACTTCGCGTTGATGCCGCCGCCTTCGGGCAGCGCCGTCATGACGCGCAATTTCAGCTCGTGAAGATGGAACGGGTCGAGCCCGATCAAGGCGGGCGCCGCGCGCCGCAAGCCCTCCAGCGCCTTGATGCTTCCGTAGCTTTCGCCCAATCCGACCGTCCCGTCATCACAAATGACCTCGATGACGGTGCGCAATGCATAGGGCTGGTGGACGCCCTTGCAATTCAGCAAGGGTTTGTCGGGAATCGCGACGGGCGTGAGGTGGACTTCGGCTATGCGCATCAGAGAACTCCTTGTCGCCACCATGTGCGCGCCGCCCTCAATGCATCTTCCAGAGGCGGCAATTCAGGATGCCAGTGGCGTTCCCATTCCAGGCTGATTGGGAGGCGGCACGCGTTCGACCGGAGAAGCGAGACCAGCCTTGCTATCGGGAAATCACCCTGCCCCGGCAGCACATAACGTCGGCGCCCACTGCCATCAGGCGCACTATCCTTGACGTGCAGATGAACGACGTTTCCTGCGATGCGTCGCCAGAGGGCTTCGATGTCGGTCCCTCTCGCCCATGTATGATGGGTATCCCACAAGATCCGCGCCGTCGGCACCCGTTCAACGAATGCAACGAGCTGATCAAAATCCGCCAGCGCGTCGTGGGTCTCGATCATCAGGTCGACATTCAGGCGTCGCGAACGCCGCATCGCCTGCCAGGCATCCAGCATGTCTGCAGCTTGCTCCAGATCGGCTTCGCTCAATCTGTTGCCGCCATCGAAGACACGAAGATATCCGGCGCCGGCCGCCTCGGCCCAGGAAATGAACGGCTCGATCCCGGACAGATCGGCCGCCTCGAACAGACGGATGGACGTGTTGAGTGCAGCGACCCTTACCTTTTGACGGGACAGGAAAGTCGCCAAGCCGGAAGGCTCCCCGAACTCCGCAGCAAGTGCCGTCGGCAGATCGAGCGTTGCGGACAGCGCACGCAGTTCCACGGCCTCGATGCCGTGTCGTTCCGCGAGATCGGCGACCTCGTGCAAGCTCAATTCCGAGCAGCCGAGCGTGGAGAAGCAATATTCGAACTCGTTCATGCGATGCGCTCCAGATCGCGACTGTGCACAGGGTGGAGCGGCGCAAGACCGCCGACGAACCGTTCGATCTCGGTAATGGCAAGGTCGGAAAGCGCCCTCAACTCATTGCCCAAGGCGCCGGCGATATGCGGGGTCAGCACGACATTGGGAAGATCGTAGAACGGACTATCGGCAGGCAATGGTTCGGGGTCCGGCGTATCGATCAGAATACGCAGCCGCCCCGACCGGGCTTCGGCCAGCAGCGCGTCATGATCGACAAGCCAGCCTCGCGCCGTGTTGATCAGCACCGCATGATCCGCCATCAGTGCCAATTCGCGGGCGCCGATCATATGGCGGGTCTCGGGCAAGATCGGCGCATGGAGCGAAACCGTATCGGACCATGCGAGCAGATCGTGGAGATCCATCTTCATCGCACCAAGCGCTGCGGCTTCGTCCGCCGTCAGGAACGGATCATAGACCGCGATCTCGAATTTGCTGTGCGCAAGCATCCCCATGACCAGACGGCCGATCCGCGAGGCACCGACGATCCCGACCCGACGAGAATGATTGCCGAGATAGGGTAGGTTCAGGCCGCGCCTGCTGCCGAAGCCGCCTGCCCCGCGTTCTGCGCGATGGTCGTCGCGCAGCCGAAAGACATCCTTGCCGCACATGATGATTGCCGCAAAGGTGAACTCGGCGACGGGAATGGCCATGGCCGCCGCGGCCGTGGTGACGAGGATATCGGACGCCTCCCAGAATTCGGCGGGCGCGACGGTGCGCACCGACGCCGCCGCGTAAGCGACCATCCTGAGCCGGGGCGCACGCCGGAGGCGCTCCTTCGTCAATGAGGGCGTCCCCCATGCCGCCAGAAGAATGTCCGCCTCGGCCAGAGCTTCGGCACCGGCCGGCGCGTCGAAATCCGTATAGGGAAAACCGGAAACGATATCCGTCGCCGCCTTCAATCTTGCCCATTCGCACGGCCCGAAGAAACCTTCAGGCAGCTCGTCGCGCATGGCGATGAGAAGTCTTGGTTTGTTGTGGTTTCCCCTCATGCGCGCACGGGGCTCGGAACAGGCCGAACATCGATGCGGGCAATGTCGATTTCGATCGGCATCGCATCCGCACGCAAGATCACGTCGAGATAAAGTTCGGGCGCCTTCGTACCGGGCTTGAGCTTCAGCGGCGGCGTCCTCAACGCACCGCGCCAGGACGTGCCCGGGAACGGAGAAAGCGAGCCGTCATCGGCGTAAAGCGGTGCGAGCGCAAGTGCCTCCTGCCCATCGTCCGCAACATCCTTCAGCCGAAGCGATATGCCGAGGACACCCTCATGGGCGGGCACTTCCACGTCGCAGATCGCCTCTACCCAGGCACCCACTCCGGGATGGGCCATCTCTCCGCCCAGACGATGGCTTGCTTTCCCTCTCTCCGTCACTGTCCGTGCAGACAGCCTCGATGCCAGATTGCCGAGAGGGTTGTTCGCCGGATCGAAGCGATCGTCCCTCGAAAGCGTGCGGGCCGGTGCATATGGCACGATGTTTTCGAGATACCGCGCCAGAAGGCCGCCGACCGCAAAACCGCCAAGCACGGAAAAATGCGTCCCGTCATTGGAATAGCCCGGATGCGGTTCGCCGAAATCGCTCTCGGTATCGACCCAGGCGGCATTCCAATCGAAGACATGGCAATTGGCGTGATTGGCCGCAAAATCGATGCCGTGCCGGTTGATCCAATGCGCTTTCGCCCGCTCCGCGCCGCCTGCCGGCCACTTCTGGACGCCGCGCGCCAGGATCGGAAGCAGGATGACCGTCTTGCCGGCTTCGAGCAGCGCCGAAGCGATCCGCGCGCGCGTCTGCGCGATGGTTTGGCGTGTCTCCACCATCATATCGTTGGTGCCGGCATCAACGATGATCAGGTCGAAATCGGATGCGAGCAGCCGCGGCAGGCGGCGCTCGATCTCGATTGCCTTCTGCCCCGAAACCCCGAAATTGAGGCCCGAGAAGAAACGGCTGACGCCTTCGCGATTGCTGGGCTCCCAGCCAGGCACGACACTTGGATCGTGATGGACGGGACAGACAAGCCTGCCGTGCGATAACACCTCGGCCCAGCTCATCCAGCCGCGTGCCGAGGTGGCAAGCGACGTCGCATCGCCGACATGGTTCTGCTGGACGAGCGAGGTGCCGAGGATGGCAATCCGACCTGCCCTTGGGAGAGACACCGACATTGGGTTTACCAGCGCCTCACGAGAACAGGACGCCGCCGTTGATGTCATAGCAGGCACCGGTGATATAGGCGGCATCGTCCGAGGCGAGGAAGGCCACCAGCGCAGCGACGTCCTCGCTTGCTCCTTCCCGCTTCATCAATGCAGCGCCGGCCACCCGCTCGCGAACTTCGGGCTTGGTGAAGGTATCGTGAAAGGTCGTTGCAATCATGCCGGGGCAGACCGCATTGACACGGATATCGGGGCCGACTTCCTTTGCAAGACCGCGGGTGAACGTCATGACCGCGCCTTTCGACGTGGCATAGGCGATGGCGCCCGGCCCGCCGCCGTCGCGGCCCGCCTGGGAGGAGAAGGTCACGATCGCGCCACCCTTTGCCATCCTCGGAAGGACGGCCTTTGCCGTCAGGAACAGCGAGGTCAGGTTCACGTCAAGGACCTGGTGCCAGAAGGTTTCGTCCATTTCCGCCATCGTCTTGCGGGCGACCATGCCGCCGGCGACATGGACAAGGCCATGGATGATGCCGAACCTTTCGGCGGCAACGGCAATCGCCGCTTCGGCCTCGGCCCCATCGGTCAGATCGGCCTTGATTGCGACTGCCGAACGACCGAGCTTCTCGATCTCGGCAACCGCCATGGCCGCCCCGTCCGCGGCGCCGTTATAGGTGAGGACGACATTGGCGCCCTCCTCGGCGAAACGAATGGCGCAGGCACGCCCGATATCCCGCCCGGCACCGGCCACGATGACAGTCTTGTTGGTGAAACGCTGCATTTGGAAACCTCACATGCACTAGAATTGCTTGGGAATGGAAAGCTTGAAACGCTGGTCATCGACATCGGTGAAATAGATGTCGGTGGAGAAGCCCTGATCGTCGGTGAAGCTGAAGATGCGCTTCGGTTCCTTGAGGCTGTAGGGAACGAGAAGGGTCACAAGGCGGTGGCTCGTTGCCGGCGGTATCGTGGCACAGACATGATGATGCATATCGAGCCCTTCGAATTCCGTCGGATCGATCCCCGGGAAGCCTTCGACGGCTGTGATGTGCGGCGTGCCGGCGGAGGAGAACACGAACTGGCCGTAAAAACCGGCCTTACGGCCGTTGTAGCGAAAACCCGAGCGGCCAGTCTGCGGCGCCCCCGTCATATGGCAAAGCCACTGCAGATCCTGGGGTTCGGAGCATTCGACGTGGTCGACGATCACGAAATAGCTGTCATTGACGAAGTGGATTTCGCGCTCGGCCTTTTGAACCAGCGGGTTGGCGACCTGATAGGCAGCCGTCGCATCGCCGACCATACGCACATGACCCGGTTTTTCCTCGACATTCACGATGCGGCCGGCAGCGCGACGGGCAAGCGCCTTGTCCTTCTCCGCATATTGGCCCTTGCCGCCAATCAGCACCGCGTTCTTCGACCGGGTCTGACGCCGCCAGTGAAGGTGCATGCTGGAATTGAAGGCGATGTAATAGCCTGACTGGATCGCGAGATCTTCGCCATAGGCATACAGGACGAACGCGTTCTGATCGCCATGGCTGTGGCTCAAAGACCCGTAAGGACTCGATTTGAAGACGAACTGCAGGTGCCGGTCGGGATCGTTCATATGTTTCTGGATTGCCGCCCAGCCGATATCATGGAAGACGGCAAGTGCGGGAAGATCGGCAGGCGAGGTCGCAGCCACTTCGCGATAATCGTGGCGATAGACCAGGTCGTCGAAATTCAGGTCCCACCAACCGTAATTGTAGAAGGCGGCCTCCGTGCCGGCCGCATCCGCCTTGATACGATCGAAATACCACTGATAGTGGCCGTTGCCGGTGACGCCGGCGAATTGACGCACGTTATGGCCCACCTTCAGGCCCGGCAGATCGCCCATGGTCGAATCATCGCCAAAACCGGCACGCCGGGTTCCGGGCGCCTTGGTGTAGAGGGGAAACCTGCCGGTATTCTGGAAAAACGGCCGCCGATAGAGATCGAAGCCGATATAGGACCGGATGAGGTTGGCCGCCTCCACGAGATAGGCCATGCCGGTCATCCAGTAGTGGGGACCTTCGGCCCATCCGCCATCCGTTCCCGCCCAGGGGGAGTAGAGAGTGGCCAGGAATTCGACGGTATAGTCGAGCCATTCGACCGCCTCGTCGCTTTCGCCGCAAAGCGCAATGCAGGCCGGCGTCAACACCGCCGAAAGCGAACGCACGGCGTGGCTGTCGTAAGGAAATACATGAATGCGCGCATGGGCGATGACATGATCGGCCACTTCGCGCGTCCGGCGCAGAAGAACGGACCGCACGGCGCCGCGCTGCTCTTCGCTCAAGTGGTCATGGAGCCAGTCATACCCCCAAGCCAATGCGACGACGACACGGAAAGCCGCTTCATCATTATAGGCGCGCGAGGTCGGCCCGTTCGGGTCCCATGCCGCAACGGCGAGCAGCCAGTCGCGGGAGGCATCCAGCAGATCGTCGCGCCTAAGGACACGGCCAGCGATGGCAAGATGCCGGATCGCATAGATGACTTCCTGGCAATCGATATACATCTGCCGCCAGAGTGTCGCGACACGGACATTGTCGGGATAGGGCCTGGGCTCCTCCATGATCGGCCGTTCAAGCCAGGGTTTCACGGACTTCTCGAAGAAATCCGACCAGCCGCAGTGGTCAGGATCCTTTGCAACGGCTGCAGCGAATGATTTGAGCTGGTCGGGATTGAGCCACAGCCGCGGATGGCTCGTCTGTGAGGCGGCATGCCGGGCGGTCCGGCCGGGCAGCGGGGTCTGCGGCAGTGTTTCGAGGATCTCGAAACTGCGCACGGCACTCCAGTTGGAACTGCACGCTGCGGTTTCTTGGTCCCAGAGCGCGTAGGACCAATGATACCGGCCTTCCGGCAGCGTTTCATCCGGCGTGAAAAAATTCCAGGCGAGGTCCGGAAAAGTTCGTGTCTTGTCATCGGCGAAACCAGGATCGGTCGAGATACGCAGGACGTATCGCGCGCCGTCGTCGATATCGGGCAACCAGGAGAAGCGAGGCGGGTTTTCTTTGGGAGGGTTCTGCTCGCTCGGCACGTAGCCGATGGTCAATGAACCCGGCCGGGGTTCATCGAGGCGAGTTTGTCTGACTATGGCCGGCGCAGAGTGACGCATCGCGGCTCGAACTCCTGTAAAAAGCGGTAAAAGAGGATGGCAGCGGCCAGCGCCGCCATCCCAATCGAGGAAGGCTTATTGCGCCACCTTGTACTGGCGGTCGTAGGCAGCCTGCATGGTCTCGATGACCTTGTCATAGCCGAGGTCGGTCAGGCGCTTCTTGTAAGCACCCCAGCCGGTGTTGATGTCCTGGGCACCAAGCACCCATGTCTGCTGCATCTCAGTCATGTATGTGAGAATGCTCGGCCAGTAGCGGTCGAAGACGGCCTTTTCCTCGGCATTGAGCGACACGCCCATGAATTCGTCCTTGAGGCAGTTGCACTTTTCGTACATGTCGATGCCTTCAAGCGCGATCTTGTTGGTCCACTGGCGCTCGTATTCGTAGGTCATCCAGAAACCGCGCGGGACCTGGGCGCCAATGGCCCAGAGCTGCGCATTCACGGGGTCCTTGCTTTCCAGAACCTCCTTTTTGAACTGCGGTTTGCCATCGACCATTTCGTAGGTCAGGCCTTCAACGCCGAAGTTCGACAGGATGCGACCCTGCTCGGAGAACCAGAAATCGAAATACTTGATCGTCTCGACCGGGTGCTCGTTGGTCGCCGAAATCGCCCATCCCACCGGTTGGACCCGCAGTCGGCGGGCATCCTCAAACCGGTCCCCGGAAGCCGTTTTGGGCGGCAGCATCGGCTTTAGGGCAAACCCTTTGATCTTCGGCGACAACGCGTCATTGTAGGTCGAGGTGCTGGCGAACCAGTCATGCGTCATGCCGCCGAGATTGTTGCCCAGGAGATATTCCCGCGAGCGGGCGCCGCGGGTGAATATTTCCTTGTCGATCAGCCCTTCCTTGTACCACTGCGCGACGTGCGAAATCCCGGTCTTGTAGTTTTCCTCAGCCCAGGGATGCCGCAGCTTTCCGTCGTAGACCGCAAAGTCGCCATAGCGCTCGGAACCCGACACGCGGGCGTCCCAGAGGTTGATCAACCGGACGGCATCGACTTCCTCGCGGGCAAAATAAGGCACTTCGTCCTTGACGCCGTTGCCGTTGGGGTCCTTGTCCCGGAAGGCCTTGAGGACTTCATGGATCTCTTCCGGCGTTTCGGGTCGCTTCAGCCCGAGCTTGTCGAGCCAATCCTGGCGAATGAACCAGCCGCGCGAAAATTTCCCGTCCGGCACATAGGGAATGAAATAGAACTTGCCGTCCGGTCCGGAAATCGCGTTGCGGATTTCAGGGTGGCTGTCGAAGAACGCCTTCAGATGAGGTGCGTGTTTCTCGATCAGATCACCCAGCGGGATGAACGCGCCTTCCAGCCCGTAGCGAATGAAATCTTCCTTCAGCCCTCCCGTCGCATCGCCGCCGACGATATCGGGAAGATCACCCGAGGCGATCAGGAGGTTGAACGCATCGCGGCTGCTGGTGGTCGCAAGCGATGCCACGTTGCGGACATGGATATTGGTGATTTCGGCCGCCTTCCGCTCCACCGGCCACTTTTCCGAATAGACATATTTGTCGCGGAAGTGGAAATGGATCGTCAGCTCCAGCGGCTCCTTGGTTATCCTGCCCGTATCCTGAGCCAGGCCAGGCGACGCGATCATGACGGCCGTCATCAGCGCCAGCAGGGGCGCTCCTTTGTGCAGTGCTTTCACAGGTTCTCCTCCCTTGTGTTGCTACTCTTTGACCCCGCCCAGCAGAATTCCCTTCGTGAAATATTTCTGCGCATAGGGATAAATGATGAGGACGGGGATGATGGAGGCGATCATGATCGCCGAGGTGACTGTCTCGAACGAGTACCGGGCCGTCAGCAGGCTCGAGGCGAACTCGTCGTTCGAATTGAGATCGACGATCACGCGCTTCAGGTAGACCTGCAGCGGGATTTTCTCCTCCCCGCGCAAGAGAACCATCGCCCAGAAGTAACCGTTCCAGCGCGAGACGATGCAGAAGAGCGCGACGGTGACGATCGCCGGCTTGGAGAGCGGAATGAAGACCTTCCAAAGGAGCTGCAATTCGCTCGCGCCATCCATCTTTGCCGCCTCCTCGAAGGATTTCGGCACGGCTTCGAAGAAGTTGCGCAGCAGGATGACGTTGAAGGCATTCGCGGCAAAGCCGATGATGATGCCGAAACGGCTGTCCAGAAGCCCGAGGTCCCGCATGTTCAGGAAGAACGGGATCATGCCGGCATGGAACCAGAGCGTGAAGGCGATCGCGAGATTGAAGAAGGTGCGGCCGCGCAGGCGTTTGCGCGACAGCGCATAGGCCCCGGGTATCATGATCGCCAGGCTCATCAGCGTGCCGCCGAAGGTGTAGATGAAGGTGTTGCCGTAGGCGATCCAGAACATCCTGTCCGAAAGCACCCGATCGTAAGCGGCGAGCGTTATATCGACCGGCCACAGCGTCACACGGCCTGCCGTGACGGCTGCACCGGAGGAGACCGAAACCGCCAGGACATAGATGAAGGGATAGAGCGTCGAAAGGACGAACAGGCCCAGCAGGACGGCGTTGGTCCAGCCGAAGATCCTGTCGCCGCGGGAATAGAGGTTGAAACTTGCCATCTTCGGCTCCTCACCAAAGCGATGTCGAAGAGACTTTTCGGCTGATGCGATTGGCCGAATAGACGAGGACGAAAGCGATGACCGCGTTGAACAGGCCGGCGGCGGTGGCCAGATCGTACTGGGTTCCCTGCAGACCGGTCCGGTATATGAAGGTCGAGACGACGTCGGCCGTTTCATAGGTCGACGGGCGATAGAGCAGGATGATGTATTCGAAACCGACTTCGACCAGGTTGCCGATGCGGATGATCAGCATGATGATGATGGTCGGCAGGATGCAGGGTAGCGTGATGCGCCACATCATCTGCCAGCGCGACGCGCCGTCCACCCGCGCGGACTCATAAAGCGTCGGGCTCACGCCGGCGATCGCCGCAAGATAGACGATCGATTCGAACCCCGCTTCCTTCCAGATCGACGAACCGATGAAGACGGGCCGGAACCACTCAGGCTGGGTCAGAAAATAGACCGGCTCGAAGCCAAGGCCCTTCAGGAGAAGATTGACGACGCCGGTAGACGGCGACAGGAAATTGATGACGATGCCCGCAACGATCACGACAGAGATGAAGTGCGGCAGATAGACCACCGTCTGGGCCCAGCGGCGTGCCGCCGCGCTCTGGACTTCGTTGAACATCAGCGCCAGGATGATGGGCACCGGAAACGCGAAGATCAGCCCGAGGCCGCTGATGGTGATCGTGTTCCAGAAGGCCCTGACGAACATGTCGTTCTGAAAGAGTTCCGCGAAGTTCGCAAAACCCACCCAGGCGCTTCCTTCGATGCCGCGGAAAATCGAAAAATCCTTGAACGCGATCAGAAGCCCGTACATGGGCTTGTAAAGAAACAGCGCAAACCAGATGACCGTCGGCGCCAGCAGCAGATAAAGCTGCCAATCCCGGCGCAGGTCCTCCCAAAAATCGTGCAGGCTTTCGCGGAGATTGTGCTTCATGGCCGCAATCCGCCGCCTGCCTGGAGAGAACGGCCGGTTGCCGCATCGAAGACATGGATGCGCGCCGTATCGATCCCGAGCCGTGCCACGCCATTCAGTTCATGATGGGAATAAAGCGTTTCCGCCTTGGCGATGAAGGAATGTCCATCTGCCTTGCCGTGAAGCAAAGCCTCGGCACCCAATGGCTCCACGAGCTCAATGGCGCAATCCAGAGTTTCGCGCCCGTCGCCGGTCCGCACCGACATGATCTCCGGCCGCAGTCCCAGCTTGATCGGCTGGCCTTCCGTTGCGGCCTTCGCAAAGGCGTCCGGAATGCTGAGACTTTGGCCGGCATCACCCGTGAGGACGGCCTTTACCCCGCCGTCGCGCTTGGCAATCACGGCGTCCAGAAGGTTCATCGGCGGCGAGCCGATAAAGCCGGCAACGAAGGTGTTCGCCGGCTCGAGAAACACCTCCATCGGCGAGCCGACCTGTTCGATCTTGCCACCGTTCATGATGACGATGCGGTCTGCCAGGGTCATCGCCTCGACCTGATCATGCGTCACATAGATGCTGGTTGCCTGCATGCGCTTGTGCAGCTGCTTGATCTCGGCGCGCATGTGGGTGCGCAGCTTGGCGTCGAGGTTCGAGAGCGGCTCGTCGAACAGGAAAACCTTCGGCCTGCGAACGATGGCCCGACCCATGGCGACACGCTGGCGCTGGCCGCCGGAGAGATCGGCAGGTTTGCGGGCCAGATAATCCGTCAACCCCAAGATTTGCGCGGCCTCCGCGACCGCCTTGTCGATCACGTCGCGCTTCTCGCCCCTGACGCGAAGGCCGAAGGCGATATTCTCCGCGACGTTCAGGTGGGGATAGAGCGCGTAGTTCTGGAACACCATCGCGACGTCCCGGTCCTTGGGCGCGACCTTGTTGACCACCCGCCCGCCGATCGAAACCGTACCGTCGGAGATATCCTCCAACCCCGCGACCATACGCAACGTCGTCGACTTGCCGCATCCCGACGGCCCGACCAGGACCACGAATTCCCGGGGCTGGATCGCCAGATTGATGCCATGGACGACTTCGAGAGCGCCATATCGCTTGACGACATCGTTGATTTGAACTGCAGACATGAAAGGCCCCTCCTCAAAAGCCTTGGATGTTCAGGCAGGCAATTTGGAGCCCCTTGAGACGCGCTTCTTGGTGACGCGCGTATTGACCTGTTCGATATAGGTCCAGATTTTCGGATCCTTGGAGAGTTCGGCGATCTTGGATTCGAGCGATCCGAGATGAAGCTGGACCGCCTCGCGCGCCCGCTCGATATCGCCGGACTCGATGGCGGCGACGATGTTCTCGTGCTCCTCGATCACTTTTTCGGTCCGCCGAACCGCAAATACGCGCTTCAGATGCCGCATCCGGTCCATCTCGCCCTTTGCCTGGTTGACGACACTCCAGGCGCCGGGAAGACGGGCCGCGGCAAAGATCGTGCGATGGAACTCCTCGTCCAGCAGGAAGAAATCGGCGAATTGCTCGTCTTCGGCCGCGGTGCGCTGCTGGGCAAGGCAGGTCTTCAGGCGTGCGACATCTTCCAGCGAATGCCGTTTGGCGGCCTCGATAACCGCCCCCTCCTCCAGCTTGAAGCGGATGAAGCAGGCCTCCATGTAGCGCTGCACGTCGATCGGCGCGATATAAGTGCCACCCTGCGGGACGACGGTGACAAAACCTTCCTCCGCAAGCCTGATGATGGCTTCCCGAACGGGCGTCTTGCTCACGTGAAGCAGCGCCGCGATCTCCTTTTCGGACAGCGCGCGGCCCGGCAACAGCTTCACCTCGACGATCAGCTTGCGCAACAGCGCGTGGATACGGTTGGTCATATTGCCGCCGGCGGGCAAATCCTGCGGAGAGACCAGATCGGAAAGGGGCAACGATGTGAACTCGACCGTATTCAACATATCAATTCTACAACTAAGATATCAGTTACGACATTGACATATCTCTCCCTCCTGTCCCTGTCAACGCCTTCGATTGCTGCGAACCAGGGGACAGGCATTGAGAGCGGAAAACGGTTCAGAGTCGCCGGATAGGCTGCGCGATCTTGTGCGCAGCTTTATAATGAAAGCGACGGGCGGTCCGAACGGGAAGTTCGGCGACCTGCGGAAACAGCGTGACGAGATCGAGGCCTCTCTTGCCAGCTCGACCCGCGAACATCGCGGCGAGCCCAAGGCGCGTTCATCACCAACCCCTCCATGTACGCGGCAGCCATCGGCACGCTGACGGTGATCGTCCGCGCCGGTGCGAGCGAACAGGTGACGTCCAGCGTCATTTCGACTTCCTCAGGGAGCTGATCCGGAAGGTCGTCGTTGCGCCGTCGGCCGATCGCAAATCAGCTGACCTCACGATCCATGGCCGTCTTGCCGGGATGCTCGCCTCGATGCTGACGTTCCGAGACTACAGCGGCGGCTTGCGCACGCGGCATCCAAACGAATACGCCCGCCGGATTAGGGCGGGCGCGTTCAATGATCGGGCTGGCTTATCTGAAGCGGTTCCGCGCTGTCCTTGCCGAGGAGGAGGAGGCGAGATGGCGACGGTTACAGTTTCAGTGGTTGCGGGAGGGGGTATTTTCCGGGATTCGCTTCGAGCCTGATGGGCTCTTAAATTTTGGTTGCGGGGGCAGGATTTGAACCTGCGGCCTTCAGGTTATGAGCCTGACGAGCTACCGGGCTGCTCCACCCCGCGCCATCTGGGTAAGCCGCTGTGCGGCTTATCCGGTTTGCGCAAACCTCTATGAGGTTTGTCGCGACTGCGTCACAGCTGCGCTGTGATGCATACTGCCGGAGCAAATTGCCGGAGGCGATTTGTCTCCTGTAAGGGGCGCACCGGCGATAGGAAGGTGCGTTTGCCTTGCATTTCAGATGTCCTGCAAACAGCGAAGGGCCGCATGAGCGGCCCAATCGAAGTTCGGCTTGGGCCGAGAATGTGATCGAGAAGATTGTGTTGCGTTTTGCAGACCTGGCAGCGACCTACTCTCCCGCGTCTTGAGACGAAGTACCATTGGCGCAGGGGTGTTTCACGGCCGTGTTCGGAATGGGAACGGGTGCAGCCACCCCGCAATGACCAC
>NZ_QJKM01000069.1 GCF_003425685.1 Rhizobium terrae | reverse complement strand
TCACCCTGCATCCCTCTCGACAATGCAGGATTCACCGAAATCTCAATCGTCATCTATTGCTCCTCTCAAAACAGAGGGGTCACTTCTTTATGCCGTCCGGGGGTCAATTGTGCATGTCGCCCGACAATTTCGACTGGGTGGAAAGTCATCCCCTCCACAAGGGCCAGACAATTCACCACGCTGGGAAATTTCAGACGGTACGGGTTCCCCGGCCACGAGCCATGACGCTGAAAGGGCTTTGCCTGTACCTCCGCATCTCCCGAAGCACATGGGACCAGTATGCGCAGGCCGAAGGCTTTTCGGACATCTCTATGCGCGCGCGGGATGTCATCTGGAATTGGAAGTTCGAACTGGCTGCCGCCGATCTCCTGAATGCCAGCTTCATCGCCCGTGAGCTTGGATTGATGGACCGGAAGAGTGCCGACACGGAGGCAGTGCTATCGGCAGACAACAGCGTAATGGCGCTCATGCAGTCTATGCCAATCTTAGGCAGCCAATCGGCAACGGCGTCAAAGGGTCTCGCTACTGCCGCTATCCCCGGTAAAAACCGGCTACGTTGCCGAATTCGCGGACCAATACGCGCGGGGGCACGCGCATGCGCGCGCGAGAAATCCTTCACTTATTTTGAATGACTTGGCCATCCGTGCTGCCCATTTGAACAACTGGCGTCAAGGGTTCTCAGCCACCGGTGCTCTGGGCCAATTCCACCCATGATCGGGCAACATTCGTCCGACGCCTCTTGCTCAAAACGAGGCCGCCCTTCACCTTGAAAACCTGTTCCGAGGGATAGAGGCCAAAAGCGTGCCCCGATGGAATGGGCTCGCCGATCCCGATGGTAAATTCCCCGGTGAACCAGATTGCAGGTATCGGAAATTTCGTAGCGCCAGCCAACGCTTTCACTTCGTGATTGAGCGCCGCCGGTGCGGAAAGCCAATATGGTTCTTTCGACGTCGGCACCACCAATCGCCGTAGGAACAACTGCTCATCTTGGATGAACCAATAGGCCCGATATCCGCGATAGCAGCTTGTGGACCACGAATCGCAGAAGTCGCGTGCGTCGACAGAGTGTTTGGAAAGAAGGTCTTCCAGGGGTGTCGCTGTCACCGCGTAGGGTTTCCGATCCTCGTAATAGATATCATTTGTCTGAATAGTCATGCCAGATCGCTTCCCAGATGCCGATAGAACCTACCATGTCGCACGGTGTTTAGCGACGAGTACGCGCACGCGCGCGAGGGACTGAAATTTATTCCTTCCGATCTATACCTGTCGGTAGCCTCTAATGGGATGCGGAAGATAGGCTGGAAGACGTCAGATCGATTGCAGAAGAGCCTAAGCGGGCTGGAATTGCCGATAGCTCTGGTGAAGTTTTGGTCAGGCTGCAATAATTGCAGACGGGATCCTCTACCTTTTGGCCTTCAACAAGGCGCGGCGCGAAGAGCGTGAAGAGGAAGAACGCCGGCTAGCGGGAGTGTCAGGAATTTCGTGTACGGGCGTGCGGTTAAACATTTCGTTTTACGCCCTCGCGGCGTGGAAGCGGTCCGCGAAGAGAACGGCGAATTGGGATTTTGCCATCGCCCATTCTTTGGGTGG
>NZ_QJKM01000068.1 GCF_003425685.1 Rhizobium terrae | reverse complement strand
TTAGTGAAGCCCAGATCATGGCGGTGTTGCGCCAGGCGGAAGGCGGAATGCCCGTGCCTGAGCTTTGCCGGGAGCATGGCATCAGCAGCGCCAGTTTTTATAAATGGCGATCGAAGTATGGCGGTATGGACGCCTCGATGATGAGCCAGATGAAGGTTCTTGAGGAAGAGAATCGTCGATTGAAGCGGATGTATGCTGACTTGAGCATGCAAGCCGATCTGCTGAAGGAGGCTCTCGGAAAAAATGTATGGTCCGCCTCGTCCGTGCAAGGGTACGTGACATCGCAAATGACGATTCCAGTTGCATAAATGTATCCGGCCTCTCGCGAGTAAACTGCGGTTGCAGCCAGGCCATGATGAGATCCGCACACGCCGTTCCCAATAAATGACACGGGCAAATAGCCCATTTTTTTACCCAGGGCTTACGGCATGTTGATCCACTGTTTCGTCATCACTATTCCCGAGCCTTGCAATCGAACCAGGAGCACTAGGCGAATGCAGGATCTCTGCGCTCGTAGAATGCTCCCGGCTTTGTCAGGACGACCCAGGCGATCCGGGCCATTTTGGCGGCAAGTGCGACAACAGCTTTGTTTGGATGCATTCGGGCTTGGAGACCATCCAGCCAGCTTCCCAGTCGATCCTTTGTTCGGTCGAGGTGTCGAAAGCAGGATCGTGCACCATGAACCAGCAGTTTACGGACATATCGGTTGCCTCGCTTGCTAATCCCGAGAAGCTTCTGCTTTCCTCCGGTCGAGTATTCTCGCGGCACAAGGCCTAACCATGCGGCCAGATCACGGGCTTTCTGGAACTGTCCGCCGTTTCCGACAGCAGCAAGCAGTGCTGTCGCACCGAGAGCTCCTATTCCGGGGATTGTCATGAGCCGGCGCGCAGAATCCTCTCGATCAGCGATCGCTTCGATCTCGCGTGTGACATCAGCAATCCGCTTTTCCAACTGACGCAGATCGGCAAACAGCTCGCCGAGCAGTTTGCGCATTGCCGGCGAGAGATCGTTTGCTGGATCTCGGAGAGCCTCGGGCAGGTCGAGCTTGAACAGACCTGCACCCTGGCGTAGCGCCACACCGTATTCGAGGCAGAAGGCGCGCATCTGGTTGATCAGGCGGGTTCGCGTGCCGATCATCTGGTCACGGACCCGGTGCAAGGCTTGAAGGTCGGCCTGTTCCTCAGTCTTGAGTGCAGCAAATCGCATCGTTGGTCGCGTGGCGGCCTCAGCGATCGCCTCCGCGTCGATGGTGTCACTCTTGTTCGACTTAACGTAAGGCTTCACAAACTGGGCTGGGATCAGCCGGACCTTGTGACCGAGCGCCTGGATCTTCCTCGCGATCCACTGAGACCCTGCGCAGGATTCCATCCCGACGAGCGCCGGTGCTGCACGCTGGAAGAATTGAAGCAGCGTGTCCCGTCGGAACCTAACCCGTTGGACAACCGTACCGTCGTTCCCCAACGCGACGACGTGGAAGATGTTCTTACCAATATCAACTCCATAGACCGCTGCGGGAAGCGGCGCATTGCGTTTAGGCATAGCAACCTCCTTTGATTTGACCGCCTCATGATGCGGCAGGAGGACGAGGCGGACCATCCCATTAATGACGCGGCCATCTCAGCGCC
>NZ_QJKM01000067.1 GCF_003425685.1 Rhizobium terrae | reverse complement strand
GGCAACATGAGGCCGAGGCAGTAATCATTGAGTGGCTCAGCCCGATCGGCATGGCCGATCACATCGACCAGCCTATGGACATAATCCGCAAAGGCTGCTTCACTTCCCCCGCTAAGGCCATTCATCCCAGCTTTCTCCCGCTGACCACGAATCGTGGACCCTAGCACCTAATGACAAAGCGACAATCCCAGGGTTGTGTGACTCAGTAAGACTAGAGGGAGGTATGATCCGAAATTTAGATCAGGAGCAGCTTGGCTTCAAAGACCCCAATAGAGAGGGCGCTTAATCCGTACGCGTTTGTCTATCAATGCTGATGTCATTATTTAGAAGCTCATGGGTAAGAATCGCCCTCAGCCGAGCTACACTTTCCTTGAGATCGCCGTCGGCAAGAACTTGCTCCCGCAGTGTCTCTGCTTCAAGTAGTTCGATGATTTGACGGCGTCTGTTGATCATTAACGACAGGAGCTCGGGAACAGTCTCACGATACAGCCTTGCGTTGTCCTGATTCGCTCGATTCACGTGAGTTCCGCCAACTTGGGCCAACCAACCATCTCTCATCGAAGGTGAAGTGACCATTTCCCGCAATATACAGGTGGATGGGTCCCTAGCACTGGTGAATTCGTACAAGCTGCCGCTAATTGCAACCGCTTAAAGTGAGTTCGTTTCACTAGATAGCACTATTGGCGATGATCTTTTACTCCACGACAGATCGCAAGCCAGTTGCCATTGCATTTATAATTTCGGGCGATCTCCCAGGGAGGAGCAAAATTATGGAGTGGCAGCTGCAGGACGCCAAGAACCAGTTTTCGAAGGTGGTGCAGAAGGCACGCCACGAAGGGCCGCAGGAAATTACAGTGCGCGGTGAACGCACCGCCGTGTTCCTAGCCGCCCGCGACTATGATGCCCTACGCGCCGAACACCCGACTCTGGTCGACGATCTGCTCGGCGGTCCCTCCTGGGATGACGATCTCGCCGACGCGGTGGACGTACGCGCCAAGACTCTAAACCGCGACGTGGCCTTCTGATGTACCAGCTCGACACCCATATCGTCTCGGAGGCGCGCCGCGGCACACCGCAGACGATAACCTGGCTGCGCTCGGTCAATCCGCTTAGCGTCCACCTGAGCGTGCTCACCCTTGGCGAGATCATGCGCGGCATTGCACTGAAGCAGAAATCCGATCCCAAGGCTGCGGCCCACCTCGCCGAATGGCTGCGCAAGCTGCGTCACGACCATGGCGGCCGCATCCTGCCGGTGACCGACCATATCGCCGCCGAATGGGCCGTCTCGCCGCGATCCGGCCGCTCGGCGATGTCGACGGGCTGATCGCCGCCACCGCAATCGTCCACGACCTGATCCTCGTCACCCGCAATGTCAACGATTTCGAGGACACCGACGCCGCTGTGATCAATCCGTGGGATAGGCCGGCATGAGCGGACCAGTGACCGATCCGAAATCGCGGGACATAGACCTGGACTTCCCAGCCCGAGCGATGTCACGATCGACACGCTCCCGACAACATTCCCCTTCCCTCTTCTACGGTTCAAGCGCGCACCAGTATTCCGCGTCATCTCACCAGGGCTGCCGACTCCAGTCGGTCCCTCCCCTATCCAGGGCGGAACCGTGAGAGGATTTCTGCTTATCGGAGGTTAAAGCGTGTCGCAATTATTCAGCCTCATAGCCTGCTGCTTTGAAGAAGTTTCGGCATTCGGCGACGGAGAAGAGGCTGATGATGTCGCCAAGGGCCTGTGTGATCGCATCGAAGCTGCGTGCAGC
>NZ_QJKM01000066.1 GCF_003425685.1 Rhizobium terrae | reverse complement strand
CCATAGACCGCTGCGGGAAGCGGCGCATTGCGTTTAGGCATAGCAACCTCCTTTGATTTGACCGCCTCATGATGCGGCAGGAGGACGAGGCGGACCATCCCATTAATGACGCGGCCATCTCAGCGCCTGAGGTGAGCCATCGTGGCGCCACTGGTTCGAGCTCGATGGCGAACGCCGAGAAAGCAGTGGCGCAACGCGGTGTGAGTATCGCGCTGGCATGCAGGACATTTGGCGTCAGCGAGACGTGTTTTCGGTATAGCCCAAAGCGCAATGCCGATAACGATGATATCGCCGATCTGCTGCTTGGGCTTGTGAAGGTGAAGAAGACCTGGGGTTTCGGTCTCTGCTTCCTGTATATGCGCAATGTCCAAGGCCATCACTGGAACCACAAACGCGTCTATCGCATCTACCGGGAGCTTGAGCTGAACCTCAGGATCAAGCCCCGGCGGCGGCTGAAGCGCGAGAAGCCAGAGGAACTGGCGGTGCCCGATGCGCCGAACCTGGTCTGGTCGATGGACTTCATGGCGGATCGCCTGGCGGACGGTCGCCAGTTCAGGCTTCTGAACGTGTTGGACGACTTCAATCGAGAGGGACTGGGGATCGAGGTTGACTTCTCACTGCCTGCCGAGCGGGTCGTGCGAAGCCTCAACCAGATAATCGAATGGCGGGGCAAGCCACTGGCGATCAGGGTTGATAACGGCCCCGAATACGTCAGTTCGAAGCTGGTCGAATGGGCAGAGAAGCAAGGGATCGCATTGAACTACATCCAGCCCGGCAAGCCTCAGCAGAACGCCTATGTCGAGCGCTACAACCGAACTGTTCGGCATGAATGGCTCGATCTGTATATTTTTGACAGCATAACGCAGGTGCAGGAGATCGCCACGGAATGGCTTTGGACGTATAACCACGAACGGCCCAACATGGGCATTGGCGGCATTACACCCGCTCAGAAACTGAAAATGGCCGCGTAAGTTCTACCGCTGAACCCCGTTAAAACGGGGAGGATTACCAAGGCATGCATGAAGCTAGAGCAGATTCGATTTAATCCGGGTCATATCCCGCAGCCTCGAAGTAGTGGCGGCATTCCTCGGCGGTGAAGGCGGAGAGGCAATCGGCGACGGCGGACCAAAGATCGTCGACGGTTCTGGCGGCCGCCTTTCTGAGCAGGGCCTTGAGCTTCGAGAAAGCCATCTCAATTGCTTTGCCATGATGACTCTCCAGTTCAGGTTCCTGTTGAGGCCTGTGATAGGCTGACAAGCCAGATCCGTTGTGTTCCTACGTCAACGAGACGCCCTTTCAATTTGCCGCGTCTGAGCCAACCGTAGGCGGTCTGTCGATGAACACCGAGCCTCTCGGAAAGCTCTTGCAATGTCACTTCGTCGTCATTGTGCCGCGGGATATGGCTCGACCAGATCGGTCGCTTCTTCCCGAGGCCTTTTCGCACGAGGAGCTTCTGGACGATCAGTGCATCGAATCTGGATTTCTTCGCCGGTGACCAGCCCTGGGCGTTAAGATCGTCGGCGATTTGTTGAGCCGTTGCGCCCTGGGCACGTAACGCCGTGATCCGGGCTAATATCTCGTCGTGATGTTCCAGCTGTTCAAATCGCCTTACGGTTCGGATAATGGGATGCGTTGGGAGTGTCAGGAATTTCGTGTACGGGCGTGCGGTTAAACATTTCGTTTTACGCCCTCGCGGCGTGGAAGCAGTCCGCGAAGAGAACGGCGAATTGGGATTTTGCCATCGCCCATTCTTTGGGTGGCATTTTCCACGCTTTCTCCGATCTGTTCAAGACCAGATACAGGAGTTTCGTCGCAGCTTCGTCAGAAGGGAAG
>NZ_QJKM01000065.1 GCF_003425685.1 Rhizobium terrae | reverse complement strand
GAAAAGCGCCGCTCCGGCCTTCTGCAGAAGGCCGGAGCGGCGCTTGAAACCAACGAAACGACAAACCAGTGAAAGGGGTCAATTCCTGATGTCGGCAAAGGGGTCAATTCCTCGTGTCGCTTGACACAGGGTGAGTGGAGGTCGACCGCTGCGTCCGCATTGGCAGCACCTGGTGGGACAAAGGGCGGCGTCCGACTTACGTTTGCCGCTATGATTTGCCGAAGAACTGCTGTCCGCCAATTATCCAGAAGAACCTGCTATCGCTGCTCCATTGCGAGCAGTGAGGCGACCGGCAGCAAAATCCGTGCCGGTCGTCATATCCAAAATACCCTCCGGCGAAACGATTTCGACCGGGCTAGGGGTGCCGCGGTCGAGCATAACAGGAAACGCCACCCACCTGACTTGTGCAGGGGGCAAACACCTGCAGGTGGCGCCACCGGCGGCTAGGATTCGCGGCTCAATCCAATCGCGCCGTGCTCAATCAATGACCTCGGTCACGGAACTGGCGAGCCTATAGTAGGCTTGGCCGCGATTTGGCTACCCCACCATCGTAGCGCAAAGCATCTTGTCCTCCTGCTGAAGAGTCGGCACAGATTGAACGCGCCAGGATGAGCCTGCCGCGGTTGACCCGGCTCTTCAGTGTGCCCGGAGGGCATCCGCAATATTTCGCTGCATCTTCATAGCTCATCCCCTGAAACAGCACCGCATCGATCGCCGCGCGATAGTGATAGGCCAACTGTTGGAATGCGGCTTGAAACTCAACCATGCGATAGGCCCATTCTTGCTGGGGCTCACATGAACGATGCAATGAGACGCAATCGTCAACTCCGACTGGCTCCCGCTTCCGCAACCCATATTGTGTGCAAAACGTGTTGCGGATGATCGTGAAGAGCCACGACCGTAGCCGCGTGCCCTCTTCGAATTTGTCAAGGTTCGCAAGGGCTCTCACGATAGCCTCCTGGACAAGGTCATCTGCTGCGTCGGAATTTGGTTCGAATCGGCGGGCGAACCCTCTTAATGCTGGGAGGAGAGCAACGATCTCATCGCACAGGCGGTCTCGGCGGGTCGTGGTTGGCACTGGCGGTCTCCGGTGTGAGCTATATCGCCAGAACCAGACCTTGGTCCTATCGTTCCTGGTAAACGTCCGATGGATTGACTTTGTCCGCTATCGTACATCCCTCGCGAGGTGCCGATCGATAGACTGCTCGTGAAAGTGAGCAGCGCGACATTCGGGGCGACCTCGCACATCGATGTCAACCCACATCGCCTTCGTCAGCGCGTGTACCGTCAAAAAGACGAAGACTTATCTTCTGCCGTTTGCGCCGGAACGTCACGGCCTCCGCCTTCCTCCAGTAAGACGGTGCGTTTTCGGACCAAGCCGGACGCCAACGGCGCGAGCATATATAATCGAGCGTCATTTGCGGAGATCATCTTGCGGAGAACATGATGGTGACGATATCGCATCCCACTATTTTGCTTTTGGAAGATGAAGCCCTCATTGCAGTGGACATCGAGAAAATCCTGGGCGACGCCCAGGCGGGACGGGTCGTCACCCTCGCCTCCTGCGTCGCCGCATTGAATTGGCTTTCCGATAATACTCCGGATGCTGCCATTATCGATATCTTCCTGAGGGACGGCGAATGCGCGGAGGTAGCTGAGACCCTCGTCGCGCGAGGTGTACCCTTCATCGTCCATAGTGCACGCAGAAAAGCGGCCGGTGAAAGTCATCGCATATTTCTTCACGGCGAATGGATTTGCAAACCCTCGGACCCAGATGAATTGGTCGGAGCCTTGAAGGCTTGCCTGCGTCCCGAGCGACCATCTTACGGTCCAGAAACGCCCGCAAGATGCTCTGCGTATTCCGATGAAGCCGGCCATCGATTCCGATTTGAAGCCGGCCAGTCATTCCGATTTCATTCCGGCCGGCGTTCCGATTTGAAGGCGGCCATTTCTCGGACTGATCCTGGGTCTGTTTGATG
>NZ_QJKM01000064.1 GCF_003425685.1 Rhizobium terrae | reverse complement strand
TGCTGCGCTTCTCCCTTTGATGTTTGAGGCCGTTGAAAGACATGACCTCGTTTTACCATCAGCCAGAAGCGCAGCACCGCAATCCAAAATGGTCAACGCTGAGACGCAAAGCCGAATATCCCATCTAATCGCAGCCGGGGCGTCAATAGGAAGTTTTGTGGAAGCATCGCTCTGCCGGGTGCATGGTTGTCTTCGCGGTCGACATCAGGCGCCGCATGATGGAGCTACGCAGCACGAGCCTTCAATGTGGACGAGGCATTCAGCTGAGACAGCGATGCAACCCCATCAGTTCAATTACCGCAGCAGCCGTACCCGTGACCGGTCTGTCGAGTCCTAGACGGAGGAGGCGGGCGAATCCCTGCGCTTAAAAGTGCGTCACAGCTCGCTCCGCGCACCGCAACTCCGTGAGACTTGCCTCGAAGCAAAGTATCATGAGACGGAACTTCCAAGCTTCGGCTTCTACTGTGACCGTTGTAATTCCGATGGCGCATTACACCCATTATCCGGGATGGCGGTAAGGTCACTCAGAAGCATATTGAGAGTGGTTATTGTCGTCGTTCTACCTTACGTGATCGTCACGATCGAACTTCATCAAAGCCTTGCGCGCTGCATTCACCTGCTTTTCATTGGATGTCGCAACTTCGCGTACGCCGTCAATAGCAGCAACTTCGTCGGAGATATTTTGGCTCCTGACCATTTCGCGCATCAGCTTTAGCGACCCTCTCATACCGCCGCTGTCCATTGAAGCTTCCACAGGCCGATCACGCTCAAGCTCCTTGAACGCGGATGCTAACGCACGCCCGTCTTCGGTGTCAGATTGCCTTAATTCTGCTATTCGGGCCCTATTCTCCTCGCTGATGTTCCCATCAAAGACCCTCGCGATGGCGCGTGACAGCGCTTCAAGTTGATGCTCACCGCCATGAAAAAACTTACCGCCCAAGAGCTGAAATGACTTTTCAATAAAGAAATCGGTATGAGCTCGCGAGTTTTTGTCGACGTACGATGCCAACTGAGCAAGAGCCTCGTGCGGATCCTCGCTAGAGTCAAGGTTCTCGTATACCATTTTCCTAAACCCGTCATCCTTGAGCAAGGACGGATTGCAGTATACGATTGCGTCGCTAAAGTCCTCACGCTGGACTTGGTTTTCACTGTTCGAGAGCGCCTCCTCGAGTTCGGCGCGAGTTTCTGAGGCGATATCATTGTATCTCTTCGCCAGGACCTCGGCGGCTTGATATCTCCCAAGGACATCGGGACCCAGGAAGGTGTTCAGGGCGTCACGGTCCATAAAACTGGCTTCGTGATCCTGGAAAAGATCGGCACGCTCTGCGATATGTGAGTAACCCAACATCCTTTTCGCAACTGTTTTCGCGGCAATGTTGTAGAAGATTTTCGATCTCATTTTAGGAGACTGAAATTCGAGCGCAGGCGTCACCGCCGCAGCTTCTTTCCCAATGTGCCGATCATTCCCCCAGATTAGGTTGTCAGAAAAGTTATTGTCCGGAAAGGCGGTTTCGATCACGGCATCAGAGACAAGCCGTGCGCCGTCAAGATTTTCCTTATATTCTCGAAAGCGCCTTGAGTTGGCCAGATCGCGGACCCACCGGCTGGTGCCCAACAGACTTGTGAAGGTTTTAATCGCTCTCCATCTGTCAGGGTCGTCGACCGCGTGGGCGATGATTTTGTGCTGCAATTCGGTGGACAGACGGCGCCATCCGACCTTGACGTCTGCGGACAGCCCTCCGTTCTTATCGCTTTCCTCGGTCATCACGCTCCTTGCTCGAAAATGAAAACATTGCCAAGACTGATGAATGCCCGATCGTTAAGCAATTTTTTCTGTATTACAGTAGCAACGATCCGAACTGAGATGGCTAAAGCGTGTCGCGGTTAACCGGATTCGGGCTTCCTGTTTGAGCTGATTTGTGATTCCGTTTGTCCATGGAAGGAGAAGAACCATGGGCAAGCCGCATCCGATCGAGTTGCGTGAGCGTGTCGTTG
>NZ_QJKM01000063.1 GCF_003425685.1 Rhizobium terrae | reverse complement strand
GCTTCATGCTCCGTCACCATTCGAACAGCGCGGGCACGGACTTCAGGAGAAAATTTGTTCGTCGTTTTGCTTGTCATAGACCCTACTTCTCACGAGTTGGGGTCTCCGGCAAACCCGGTGCGGTTCAGGGCTGTAAAGCTTCAACGTCAACAACGCACAGTGGTAGAATGCTTCCGTAGCTTGATGAAGAATGAAAGCCGCGCGTTTTAAGTCTCCTTCTTGAATGCAGAACAGACCTATCTTCAGAAATGCTTTGCCTTGATCAAACCATTGATCAAAATTCCTCTGCGCTTCAGCCTTCTTGGCTTCAGGCGCAAGCGGCTTCGGTTCGACCAGGGGATGGTCATCATCCTGGTAAAGCGTGATCCCATCACGGGCGATGTCTACGAAAAATGGTCGGCCATGTGCCAGTTGATCGTTTACATCATGAATGCTGTGGACGATGAAGCTCACCGGTGTCTGGATCTGTCGGGAAAGGACAAGCTCACGGGTAAAATGTTCTTGGGCGCGATACCAGAATTCGAGATCGGTAAAACGGTCAGCATTGACCACCACCAGCAGGTCATAATCGGAGCGATAACCGCTTTTGACATCCTCGACCCAGTCACCACGGGCATAGGATCCGAATAAAATCAGCTTCAGGATGCGGCCGCCCTGGTTCCTGGCCGACGTCTTTCCCTGCAAGGCGACTTCGAATTCATCGCTGAGGATTTTGACGACACGGATGAGCTCACGCCGCTTTCTGTCGGGCAGGTGCTCCAAAAGATCGCTCACAGTCTCGGCCCAATCCAGTCCGTCATGCAAAACGGTATCCATTATAGCGCCTTCTTATACTGTCTCGATCATGCCGGTGTCGAGTTGGCTCTAGCACCCGATATGTGATCAGCGGCATGAAAATTATTAGATGTCGCGGTCGGCTCCATCAATTAGACGCCCACCCGTTTCGCCAATCGTCTAAAAGAGTACCATGGTCGAGCTGGCCTACATAGGGTAGGGTTTAATATAACCTGCCGCGCCTGCGGTATCGATCCCTACGTCTAGCTGCGCCACGCTCTTACCGAACTGCCCCCGCGTCCGAACAACGCCGACCTACTACCCTTCAACTTCGCAAAGGCTCAAGCCGCCTCCTGAGCCGATAGCCGCGCCACGCTTATGTCCATAACCTCCGTAATGGACATAAGCCTGCTCAATCCATCTCTGCGGCAGGACCGGAAAATCGCGCTTACCGAGCAGCTTCTTCAGCTTGGCATTCTCATCTTCCAAGGCCTTCAGCTTCCGGGCATCGGAGACATCCATGCCGCCATACTTCGCCTTGTATTTATAAAAGGTCGCCTCGGATATTCCGTGCTTGCGGCAGACATCGGCCGTCCTCTGACCGCTCTCCTGCTCCTTCAGCATTCCGATGATTTGCTCGTCCGTAAAGTATCCGTCCGAGCGAGACCGCCTGTGAATATTGATTAAAACAGTTCAGACCCTGTCCTTATTCCCATGCATAAGGACAGTTGGACGGATGGAGATTTTGAGAGGAGACAGTGGGTCTCGGGTGAGCCGTCTTGAGGTGATCAACACCGGACGGCGGCGTCGCTTTACGGAAGATGAGAAGCTGCGGATTGTCGCAGAAAGCTTTGCGGGGAGAGGCCAGGCGTCGGCCACGGCCCGTCATTACGGCATCAGCCGCTCGCTGTTGAACCGTTGGCGCAAGTCGGTTCGCCAGGGTTTGCACGGCCAGAAACAAACCGATGGTTTTGTGCCGGCGTTCGTCATGCCGGAAACTTTTGTGCCGGTGAAGCAGGCCACTCCACCTGCTGCGATGGAGCATCCGGCGGCGTCTTCTTCCGGTCGCATGGAGATTGTCGCGGCGAACGGCCGTCGCGTGGTCGTGGACGGCAGCGTCGACGTTGAGGCGCTGCTACGGATCATGCGAGGGCTGGAGACGTTGCGATGATCACGCTTCCTTCCGGTCAAAATGTGCGGGTGTGGATTGCAACGGGCCATACGGACATGCGGTGTGGGTTTCCA
>NZ_QJKM01000062.1 GCF_003425685.1 Rhizobium terrae | reverse complement strand
GAAAAGCGCCGCTCCGGCCTTCTGCAGAAGGCCGGAGCGGCGCTTGAAACCAACGAAACGACAAACCAGTGAAAGGGGTCAATTCCTGATGTCGGCAAAGGGGTCAATTCCTCGTGTCGCTTGACACCAGTCTCGATAGCCAAGAATTCGAGCGATGAGTTCCTGGCTCTCACTGTTGGTGAGAGTGAACGACTTGGCATGAAGCGCTTCACGTAGAGTTTTCGCCATAGCTTTGGCATCGCGGAAATCGCGCATGAGATGATCCTTTGCATAAACGAACGGAGAGCGTCAGGAGCTTGCGTTGCTGACCCGTTCGTCCGGGCAAAGGAAGCCATAAGTGGCTCGATACATTCACCGTACCCCAACGGGGCGCAAGCAGCAGGCTGTATCTACCGAGCATCGATTGTGCACATAAGGTCTGTTGCCTGTCAATCTTAGGCTGAGGGTCCGCTTTGAGCCGAGGAACGAACCCGCTGCGCGGGAGGGCGTCTGCGGTTGAGATAGAGGGCACAGGCTGGAGGTTGCGCCTGGGTTGAACGTCGTCCGGCCAGGGCGGAGCATGACGAGCTTCTTCAACAAGGAGCCTGACCATGCAGTACCCCCATCTCGACACGCCCGTCAGCCCGCTGCGCCAGCGGTTGATCGACGACATGAACATGCGACGTTTCTCACGCGAAACGCAGCGCAACTATCTCCGCGACATCGGACGCCTGGCGACCTTCCTCGGGCGGTCACCAGACACGGCGACCGCCGACGACCTGCGCCGGTTCCAGATCGAGCAGCAGAACGATGGCGTTCCCGTTCCGACGATGAACAGCATCGTGTCGGCGTTACGCTTCCTCTTCACCCAGACCCTCGACCGCCCGGACCTGGCGCGCAGGCTCGTCCGGCTGGCGTATCCGCGTAACCTGCCTGTGGTGCTGAGCCGCGACGAGGTTGCCCGGTTACTCAATGCCACCACCTGCCTCAAGCATCAAGCGGCATTGTCGGTCGCCTATGGCGCCGGCCTACGTGTCGCGGAGGTCTCGATGCTGAAGGTTGCCGACGTCGACAGCGAGCGGATGTTGCTGCGCGTCGAGCGTGGCAAGGGCGGGCGCTATCGCAATGCCATGCTTTCGGAGGACCTGCTCACCCTGCTGCGCCAGTGGTGGAAGGTGGGGCGGCAGCAGGGTGTGATGCATCGCGACGGCTGGTTATTCCCTGGCCAACACGCAATGAAGCCGATCAGCACGCGGCAGCTCTATCGGATCGTCGTTGAGGCGGCCCAGGCCGCCGACATCGCCAAGCGGGTCGGGCCGCATACGCTGCGCCACAGCTTCGCCACCCACCTGCTGGAGGACGGCACGGACATTCGGATCATCCAGGTCCTGCTCGGGCACGCAAAACTCAACAACACCGCCCTCTACGCCAAGGTGGCGACCAAGACGGTCCGCAGGGTTACGAGTCCGCTCGACAAACTCGGCCTGTTCAAGCCGGAAGAAGCTTTCCCCGACGGTTGAGCCTTGCGTGCCTCGATCGAGGTCGCCGACATCTTCCGTGCTGCCGGCGCGGCGTACCGGCGCGCGCATGCAGGACATATGAGCCTGCCGCAACTGAAGGTGATGTCGGCGGTCGAGAACTGCCGCACTGCTGCCCTCGGCGGTCACGTCGAGGCCTGCGAGGACTGCGGCCAGCGGCGGATCGCCTACAACTCCTGCCGCAATCGGCATTGCCCAAAGTGCCAGGGCGCAGCGGCACGCACATGGCTTGCCGAACGCGAGGCTGATCTGCTTCCAGTCGGCTACTTCCACGTCGTGTTCACCCTGCCGGCCGAGGTCGCCGACATAGCGTTCCAAAACAAGGCGCTTGTCTACGACCTGCTGTTCAAGGCGGCGTCGGAGGCGATGCTGACCATCGCGGCCGATCCGAAGCACCTCGGCGCGCGCATCGGCATCACCGCCGTGCTCCACACCTGGGGATCGGCGATGACGCACCATCCGCATGTGCACATGATCGTTCCGGGCGGCGGCATCACGCCAGACGGAAGCCGATGGATATCATCGCGCCCGGCCTTCCTGCTTCCCGTACGCGTACTCGGCAAACTGTTTCGACGGCTG
>NZ_QJKM01000061.1 GCF_003425685.1 Rhizobium terrae | reverse complement strand
TGGCGTCAGACCCGCCAAGCAATTGGTCCAATATCGCGTCCGGGATAACCGGCTCTTTCCGTCGTGCCATGGGAATCTCCTTCATACCCATTATGCACCCCGTACACGAAATTCCTGACACTCCCCAGACGGAAGGCAAGCAATTATCTCGCACGAGACAAATGCCGGAATGCGCCGCTTCGAATTGGTCGAAAAACCACCCAATAACGACGACACGCTTCCGAATGTAGCTTAACGATGATTGCAAGATGTGCGCGGTAATACCGCGCACATCTTGCCAGGGAGGCCCGCTGCGCGCCTCCCGTGGACCCTCCCGGCCTTTGATGCTTCTGAGGCATTGAGCCCCATCCGCATCATCGAAACGTTTGCCCGTTTCATCAGCACTCAGGAAGGGCGTTCTTGCCCCTCCACGAGACCCACCCGGGCCAAACGTATTCGCCGCTGGACCACGACCGAAAGGCGTCTGCCGCCTTTGGAAACTCGCATCAGGCTCCCGCGCCTGAAGGCGGTCAAAGGGGTCACTTGCCACCCCTTTGAAATCCAGCGCGCCGGGCTTGGAGATCGCGGCTCTCCACCGGCACCGAGCCACCGCCCGCCTTTATCGACCGGCCTAGCTACGGCGCAATTTGAAAGCGCGCGTCGGCCAGTCGATAAAAGCTCTCTTACCGCTCGCCGGAGGCTACCAGCCACGGCGTGCGGGCCTGAAAAGTGAGACGCCGCCCAACTTCTCACTTTTCAGGCCCGCATTGGAATGTGGAACCAGCACCAAAAAGCTTTTTCTTGAGCCGGGGAAGGTGGTAACATTGCCTTATGGCTACATCGAAGACCCAACCGCTGGAAATTGACCCGCAGCTTCAAGACCGTCTTGGCGCTCTTGCGAGGAAGCAGGGGGCGTCCCTCGCTGATTTCGCTGAAAGCGTTCTACGTTCCTATGCTGATGAGGCGGAACGGACGATCAGCGAACATGCCGAAGACGAAAGCCGCTGGCAGCGTTATATCGAAACCGGCACATCCGTTTCGTTCGATACGGTTCGAGCAAAGCTGCGTGGCTTTGCTGCCGATGCCGCGGGTAAGGCGGACCCTCAATGAAATTCGTTTTCCTGCCCGAGGCGGAAAACGATATCGAGCGGCTTTTCGATTTCCTGATGAACCAAGGCAATGCGCTGGCCGCTCAAAAAGCCATGCTCGCCATCGACGAGGGTATTCAGATGCTGTTGGAAACGCCTTACATCGGTATTCGCATGGAAGGGCGGACGGACTATCGTCAGCTCTTTGTGCCGTTCGGCAAGAGCGCCTACGTTCTCCGCTACCGCATCCATGAAGAGGCCGATACGCTCGTTGTCGTCCGCATCTGGCATGGGCGGGAAAATCGCGTTTGACGTTTCGCCTCGTCGCCTGAACTCTGATAAAGTAGAGCGCATAGAAGGCGATTTCTGAATGCTGCAAATAAACACAGGGAAACTCTTTACACGCGGCGTTGGTAGAACAAACCGTCTGAGAGGTGTCCTGTATTCGAATCTCTATTTAAAGGACGATTCAATCGCAACCGCCGCAGGCACGTTATTCGGCACCGATTCGCTGAGAGACAACTTAGCTCTCGTATATGAACTTGAAGAACGAATAGAAGAAGAGCCCATAGGGCCAGGAGTTTTGGTGTCTCACGGCATCGAACCATTTCTCATAGATTTTTCGGCCGTCGCGTCGTTTGGGTTCGATGCTGTGGTTTCCCCTGAAGCGGCATTGGTCGAGCGGTTGTTGAGCACCAAGCCGAGCTTGGCTTCGTACGAGCCGCCTCGTGATTTTCTCAAGCGGACATTGGTAATCCTCCCCGTGAATAAGAGGCTTCAAAAGTAGAATTTTCTCGGCAATATGCTCGAGGAGATTTTGATGAAGAAGAGCCGATTTAGTGAAGCCCAGATCATGGCGGTGTTGCGCCAGGCGGAAGGCGGAATGCCCGTGCCTGAGCTTTGCCGGGAGCATGGCATCAGCAGCGCCAGTTTTTATAAATGGCGATCGAAGTATGGCGGTATGGACGCCTCGATGATGAGCCAGATGAAGGTTCTTGAGGAAGAGAATCGTCCATTGAAGCGGATGTATGCTGACTTGAGCATGCAAGCCGATCTGCTGAAGGAGGCTCTCGGAAAAAATGTATGGTCCGCCTCGTCCGTGCAAGGGTACGTGACATCGC
>NZ_QJKM01000060.1 GCF_003425685.1 Rhizobium terrae | reverse complement strand
GAGCCGAGGAACGAACCCGCTGCGCGGGAGGGCGTCTGCGGTTGAGATAGAGGGCACAGGCTGGAGGTTGCGCCTGGGTTGAACGTCGTCCGGCCAGGGCGGAGCATGACGAGCTTCTTCAACAAGGAGCCTGACCATGCAGTACCCCCATCTCGACACGCCCGTCAGCCCGCTGCGCCAGCGGTTGATCGACGACATGAACATGCGACGTTTCTCACGCGAAACGCAGCGCAACTATCTCCGCGACATCGGACGCCTGGCGACCTTCCTCGGGCGGTCACCAGACACGGCGACCGCCGACGACCTGCGCCGGTTCCAGATCGAGCAGCAGAACGATGGCGTTCCCGTTCCGACGATGAACAGCATCGTGTCGGCGTTACGCTTCCTCTTCACCCAGACCCTCGACCGCCCGGACCTGGCGCGCAGGCTCGTCCGGCTGGCGTATCCGCGTAACCTGCCTGTGGTGCTGAGCCGCGACGAGGTTGCCCGGTTACTCAATGCCACCACCTGCCTCAAGCATCAAGCGGCATTGTCGGTCGCCTATGGCGCCGGCCTACGTGTCGCGGAGGTCTCGATGCTGAAGGTTGCCGACGTCGACAGCGAGCGGATGTTGCTGCGCGTCGAGCGTGGCAAGGGCGGGCGCTATCGCAATGCCATGCTTTCGGAGGACCTGCTCACCCTGCTGCGCCAGTGGTGGAAGGTGGGGCGGCAGCAGGGTGTGATGCATCGCGACGGCTGGTTATTCCCTGGCCAACACGCAATGAAGCCGATCAGCACGCGGCAGCTCTATCGGATCGTCGTTGAGGCGGCCCAGGCCGCCGACATCGCCAAGCGGGTCGGGCCGCATACGCTGCGCCACAGCTTCGCCACCCACCTGCTGGAGGACGGCACGGACATTCGGATCATCCAGGTCCTGCTCGGGCACGCAAAACTCAACAACACCGCCCTCTACGCCAAGGTGGCGACCAAGACGGTCCGCAGGGTTACGAGTCCGCTCGACAAACTCGGCCTGTTCAAGCCGGAAGAAGCTTTCCCCGACGGTTGAGCCTTGCGTGCCTCGATCGAGGTCGCCGACATCTTCCGTGCTGCCGGCGCGGCGTACCGGCGCGCGCATGCAGGACATATGAGCCTGCCGCAACTGAAGGTGATGTCGGCGGTCGAGAACTGCCGCACTGCTGCCCTCGGCGGTCACGTCGAGGCCTGCGAGGACTGCGGCCAGCGGCGGATCGCCTACAACTCCTGCCGCAATCGGCATTGCCCAAAGTGCCAGGGCGCAGCGGCACGCACATGGCTTGCCGAACGCGAGGCTGATCTGCTTCCAGTCGGCTACTTCCACGTCGTGTTCACCCTGCCGGCCGAGGTCGCCGACATAGCGTTCCAAAACAAGGCGCTTGTCTACGACCTGCTGTTCAAGGCGGCGTCGGAGGCGATGCTGACCATCGCGGCCGATCCGAAGCACCTCGGCGCGCGCATCGGCATCACCGCCGTGCTCCACACCTGGGGATCGGCGATGACGCACCATCCGCATGTGCACATGATCGTTCCGGGCGGCGGCATCACGCCAGACGGAAGCCGATGGATATCATCGCGCCCGGCCTTCCTGCTTCCCGTACGCGTACTCGGCAAACTGTTTCGACGGCTGTTCCTCGTCCGGCTGGTCGCTCTGCACGACGCCGGGCGGCTCGGCTTCTTCGGCGCACTTGCTCATCTCGCCGAGCGGCGGGCATTCCTGTTGCATCTGTCACCGGTCCGGAAGAAGCGCTGGGTGGTCTATGCCAAGGCGCCGTTCGCGGGGCCAGAGGCAGTACTCGCCTACCTGTCCCGCTACACCCACCGGGTCGCAATCTCGAACCGCCGCCTGATCTCGTTCCACGAGACGGGTGTCACCTTCCACTACAAGGACTACCGCCGCGACGGCTGCGACCGGCAGCAGATCATGACGCTCGCGGTCGATGAGTTCATCCGCCGCTTCCTCCTCCATGTCTTGCCGCGCGGCTTCCACCGCATCCGGCATTACGGCCTGCTCGCCGGCTCAGCCCGCAAGACCAGCCTCACGCTCGCTCGCGAACTGATGCACGTCGCCGCACCAGCCGATGACGACACACCAGGCGAACCGGATGACTTTCGCCCGCCATGCCCCTGCTGCGGCGGACGAATGATCGTCATCGAGATGTTCGAACGCTGGAGGCAGCCGCGCGGACCGCCGGATGCGACGGCGACAAACCGGGAGACGGCTTCATGACCCGGCATGGCATGGCCAAGACTTCAGCCGCAGGCGCCCCGCCTACGGCAACCGACACCCACGCGCTCATGGTGATTATCGCCGCCGGAAGGGTCGCGACGAGCCAGGTGCCGGGCCAGCAAAACCACGCAAACGCGCAACGAAGCGGCCTGTCCGCATCCATCGCCCCACTCCCTGGCTGCGGTCGCGCCATCGCAGTCATCGGCCGCAGATCGAAATCTCCATAGCCCCCGACCGTGGCCCGCGGGTTCCTTCCTCGGGGACTTTCGTACGCCTCCGGCGCCCGAAACTCTTCACGAGAGTGG
>NZ_QJKM01000006.1 GCF_003425685.1 Rhizobium terrae | reverse complement strand
GGTCCACATGGGAAAACAGCGAACCCGTCCGTTCGTCCAATCCGCGCATCCACATTCCCCAATCGTTCGGGGAGCAATGAATCACGTTCCAAACAACCGCGCCAGCACTTCTTCAACACCCTGTTAGGCGGCGCAAGCGTCGCAGAGACCGCGGATCTCGATCGTCGTCTTGGCTGCCTTGAAACCCTTGCCTTTCGTCCAGCCTTCCAGCCGATGATCGACCTCGTGATCGTGAAACTCGAAGACGTGGCCGCAGCTCTCGCAGATCGCGAACGCCACGGTGCCGTGGCCGTGACCATGGGCACCGCAGCAGTCGCTTGCCCTGTGAGCACAGGCGACGAAGGCGTTCAGGCTTTCCAATCGATGCACCATGCCGAACTCGGTCAGCTTGTCGAGCGCCCTGTAGACCTGCAGGGGCGCGCGAAATCCTTGGTCGCGCAGCTTGTCGAGGATCGTGTATGCGCTCATCGGCTGGTCGGACCGGGTCAGCACGTCGAAGACGAGCGACTGGTTCTTGGTGAGCGCCGGAGAAGATACGGGCGATGATACCGGTGCGTTCATGATCGCACTCCTTTGTTGCCGGCCCTGTCGGCCGTGTTTTTTCCCGCCGCAGGAAGCAGGCTCAATATGAAAAGTAATAGCGCCGCGACCACGATGGAAGGCCCGGACGGCGTGTCGTAATGGAGCGAGCCGAAAAGACCGCCGACCACCGCAAGTGCGCCGACCACTGCGGCGAGCACTGCCATCACTTCCGGGCTTGCGGAAAAACGCCGCGCCGTGGCGGCCGGAATGATCAGCAGCGCCGTGATCAGCATGATGCCGACGATCTTCATGGCGATCGCGATGACCAGCGCCATCAGGAGCATGAAGAAAAGCCGCGCCTGCGCCGGCCTCATGCCCTCGGCCTCCGCGAGGTCTTCGCTGACGGTCGAGGCGATCAGCGGACGCCAGAGGAAGGCGAGCGCCGCAACCACCAGCGCACCGCCGCCCCAGATCAGCGCGATATCGGCCGGAGTGACGGCCAGGATATCGCCGAACAGGAAGGCGATGAGATCGATGCGCACCCAGGTCATGAAGGCCACGAGCACCAGGCCGATCGCCAGCGCCGAATGGGAAAGGATGCCGAGAAGCGCATCGGCCGAAAGTGATTGGCGCCGCTGCAGCATGAGAAGCAGCAGCGACACGAGCACCGCGACGCCGAAAACGGAGATCAGCAGGTTGATCTCGAAGAACAGCGACAGCGCCACGCCGAGCAGCGCGGAATGGGCCATCGTATCGCCGAAATAGGCCATCCGCCGCCAGACGACGAAACAACCGAGCGGCCCGGCGGTCAGCGCCACGCCGATGCCGGCAAGCAGCGCACGGACGAAGAAGTCATCGAGCACGGCCGCCCTCCCTTGCCCCGCCAGATGTATGATGATCATGCCCGTGGTGATCATGAGGATCATGGCGGTGATCGGCTGTCTGGGCGTGCCGGAGGACGTCATGGTCATGATGCCCGCCATGATGATGCCCGTCGTCCGGATGGCAATGATCGGTGATCGATCCGTCGCCATGCATGACCCGGCCGTCCGGCAGATGCGTATGGTCGTGATGGTGGCTGTAGACGGCGAGCGACCGGGTATTGCCGAAAAGCTTCAGGTAATCCGGGCTCTGGCTCACCGTTTCCGGCGTGCCGCGGCAGCAGACATGGCCGTTGAGGCAGATGACGGTATCCGTGCCGGCCATGACCATGTGCAGGTCGTGCGAAATCATCAGGATGCCGCAGCCGGTCGAATTGCGGATCGAGCGGATCAGGTCGTAGAGCGCGCTTTCACCGGCGAAATCGACGCCCTGCACCGGTTCGTCCAGCACCATAAGATCCGGCTTGCGAGCGATCGCTCGCGCCAGAAGCGCCCGCTGGAATTCGCCGCCGGAAAGATGGCGCACCTCCGAATCGATGAGATGCGGAATGCCGGTCGCGTCCAGGGCGGCCATAAGATCCGCGTCGGACAACGAACCGGTCAGCCGCATCAGCCGGCGCACGGAAAGCGGCATGGTCCAGTCGATGGCGAGTTTCTGCGGCACATACCCGACACGCAGGCCGACCGAACGGCCGACCGAACCTTCGTCCGGCCGCAGAACGCCTATCGCCATCTTGGCAGTGGTGGACTTGCCGGCGCCGTTCGGCCCGATCAGCGTCACAACCTCGCCGCGCCGGATCGAGAAATCGACGCCCCGCACCAGCCAGCGGCCGTCCCGGCGGATGCCGGCGTTGGCGAGCGATACGAGTTGGCTGTCCTGGTTCGGAGCCTCGACGGCCCGGTTGGTCATCAACATTCTTTTTTCCGAAAATCCTGTTGTCAGCCGTCATGGCACACGTTATAGCATAACGCAATTGATGTAATAACATTACATACCTAAAACAAGGAAGCCCGCACATGAAATCGATCGCCCTCCTTCTGTCGTCCGCCGGTCTCTTTGGTGCATCCAGCGCTTTCGCGGCGCCAGACGTGATCGTTTCCATCAAGCCGATCCACTCGCTTGTAGCCTCGATCATGAAGGGCGTCGGTGAGCCGAAACTGATCGTCGACGGTGCGGTTTCGCCCCATACGTTCACCATGAAACCATCCAACGCGAAGGCGCTCGAAGGCGCCAATCTCGTCTTCTGGGTAGGGCATGGCATGGAAGCGTTCATGGAGAAGCCTCTGGAAGCGCTGGCCTCCAAAGCGACCGTCGTGACGCTCGAAGACGCGCCGGGACTGGAAAAGCTGCCGTTCCGCGAAGGCGGCGCCTTCGAGGCGCACGATCATGGCGATCATCACCACGACGAGGGCGAAAACCATGCCGGGCACGACGACGATCACGACGATCACGATCACGAAGGTTTCGATACGCATCTCTGGCTCGATCCGATGAATGCCAAGGCGATGGCGATCGAGATCGAAAAGAGGCTGGTGCAGGCGGATCCGGCCAATGCGGCTGCCTATCAGGCAAACGGTGCTGCTCTTCTGAAGCAACTCGATGCGCTGGACGGCGAACTGAAGGCAACGCTGTCACCGGTCAAGGACAAACCGTTCATCGTCTTCCACGATGCCTATCAGTATTTCGAGCATCGTTATGACGTCAGCGTCGCCGGTTCGATCACCGTCAGCCCCGAAAACATGCCGGGTGCCGAACGCGTCGGCCAAATCCACAAGAAGGTGAAGGATCTCGGCGCGACCTGCGTCTTCGCAGAACCGCAATTCGAGCCCAAGCTCATCAAGGTCGTCACCGAAGGAACCGTCGCCCGATCCGGAACGCTCGACCCCGAGGCCGCGACGCTGAAGGCGGGACCGAACCTCTATTTCGAGCTGATGCGCGGCCTTGCGAAATCGATGAAGGATTGCCTCTCCAAAGGCGCCTGAAACCGCTCCCCAAGAGCTGGAGTAGCCCGCAGAGAGCTGGAGTTAGCATGGTCGCCGGTTCGCATAGCGGCGGCCTTTGCGAGGCCTGCGGGCGGGAAGGCAAACGCGCCCGCAGGCCGATCCTCGTTAACGAGCGGCGATGAAGCTCGAGATCACGCCGGTGGCGACGCCGACCAGCAGAAAGTCGTTGTCGACCTTGACCCAGTGATAACCACGCGGCGGTGCCGACAGGCGGTAGCGGCGGTAGTCGCGGATTTCGGCCATGCGGCGGCGCTCGGCGGCCGTCATGCGATGACCCCTGACCCAGCGCGGCTTCACCACGACTTTCTTCTCGATCGTTACGGTGCGCGTCACAGTCCGCGTGCGATCCGGGCCATGGTGGCGGTCCTGCGCCTGCGCGGCAAGCGGCGCGGCGAGTACGGTTGCGGAAAGAAGAACGGCAAAGAACTTTTTCATTAGGGTGTCTCCTCGTGTTGACCACGTGCGGAAACTAGGCTCCCAATGATGAACCCTGCCTGAATCCAAAATTACATTTTCGTAATGGATTCATATAATTCCGTTAATTTTCTGAAGTTTCAAATTTATTGTTTTAGCGCCTCATAAACAAAATAGTCGAAGTCTGCCGCCTTCCCTCGCCCCGACGTGTCGAAGGCGAAGATGCCGGCGAAGGCACCCGTGAAGGAGCCGTGTTCGCCGCGGCCGCCCTCGTCCGAGATGACGCCCGCGTCGAGCGACGGACCAAGTTCCTGCCAGTCGCTGGAGCCGCCGCCGCGCCAGTGGAACTGCAGGTCGTTATCGCGGATTTCCATGGCGAGATGCACGGGGCCGTCCGGTACCGGCGTGCCGCTACCCGCCGGAAAGCTCATGCGGCCATGCGGGAAATCGCCCGGGCAAGAAAAGACCGTCACTACGCGGCCGAGCTTTTCATGCAGCGTCACGACGAGGGCATGGAACTTGTGGCGATTGTAATAATGCGTCAGGCCGGCGACCTGCTGATAGGTGTCGGGCGCGAAATCGACGACGGTCTCGGCACGGAACGCATGATGCTCCTGGCGGCGGGCAACGAGCGCCTGCTCGAACCAGGAGCCGATGCTTTCGCGGCCGAACAGCCGCAGATGGCCCGGCCGTGCCGAAAGGCTGAAAATCCGTTCCGGATAAGGCGTCCGCAGCCACTGGAATTCGATCGGCAACTCCGCGTCATCGAAAGCTTCCTCGGTGCGCGCGGGCTTGGCGACCGGTTCGACACCGGCCGGCGCCGGCACGTCGACATCCGGCACCGTGCCGCCCTGGGCGAGATAGAGCCAGTCGTCTTCCCAGATGCATTTCTGTAGCGCGGTCTCGCGGCCGAGCGTGCAACGGCGGCCGGGTGGCAGCGGGCGGCCGCAGAGATGCGTGTGATAGGCTTCTCCCTGCGGCGTCTCGACATACTGCCCATGGCCGGCGCGCTGAAGCGCGGCGTTCGGATGATCCTTGGATGTGATGAGGTATATCTGAGGATGCATTTCATAAGGGCCGTCGATCGACCGAGACCGGGCCATGGTGACCGCATGATCGTATCCCGTGCCGCCTTCCGCGGTCGTAAGATAATACCAGCCGTTCCTCTTGAAGAGATGCGGGCCTTCGACGAGGCCGAGCGGACTGCCGGCGAAGATGTTCCTGATCGGCCCTTTCAGCGCCCTCGTCTTCGGGTCCCATTCCTGCAGCAGGATCCCGTCGAAGGCCGGATGCTTCGGGGCGCCGCCATAACTCTCGGTGCGGTGATTCCACTGCATGTTGAGGAACCACTTTCGGCCGTCGTCGTCATGGAAAAGCGACGGGTCGAAGCCGGAAGAATTGACGTAGATCGGGTCGGACCATTCGCCTTCGATCGTCGGCGATGTCACGATGTAGTTGTGCGCGTCCTTGAAATTGCCGTCGAAACGTTTGACGTCGGTATAGACCAGCCAGAACTGCCCATCCGCGTAGGAAAGACACGGCGCCCAGATGCCGCAGCTGTCCGGATTGCCGCGCATGTCGAGCTGGCTTGCCCGTTCCAGCGGCCGGCGGATGAGCGTCCAGTTCACCAGATCCCGTGAGTGATGAATCTGAACGCCCGGATACCATTCGAAGGTCGACGTGGCGATGTAATAGTCCTCGCCGACACGGCAGATGGACGGATCCGGATTGAAGCCCGGCAGGATCGGGTTGCGGATCATGATCTCCTCCCAAATAGATTGCGCACCGAATGCCCCTCATCCGGCTGCCGCCACCTTCTCCCCGCTCGCGGGGAAAAGGATGCTGGAGCACTGCCTCGCCACAACTCCTTTCTCTTCGTCTTACGGGGAGAAGGTCCGGCAGGAGGATGAGGGGCGGCTCCAGTCCTCCAGTTTATATTCTCAACGCGACGGCCCTGCCCGCTCGGCCGACTTCGCCCACAGATTGATATCGGCATCCCTGGCGTAGGTGTCGATCTCGGCAAGTTCGACTGCGGTGAACTCCAGATTGTCGAGCGCCTTGACGCAATCCTCCACCTGTTCCGGCCGGCTGGCACCGATCAGGGCGGTCGTCACGCGGCCGCCGCGCAGCACCCAGGCGATCGCCATCTGCGCCAGCGTCTGGCCGCGCTTTTCGGCGATCACGTTGAGCGCCCTGAGGTTGGCGATGTTCTTTCCGTTGAGGAAGGCCGGGCGCAGCGACTTGCCCTGGGCGGCGCGGCTGTCTTCCGGAATGCCGCCGAGATATTTCGAGGTCAGCATGCCCTGTGCGAGCGGCGAGAAGACGATCGAGCCGATGCCGAGGTCTTCCAGCGTGTCGAGCAGGCCGTCTTCCTCGACCCAGCGGTTGATCATCGAATAGCTCGGCTGGTGGATGAGGATCGGCGTGCCGAGCTCTTTCAGGATGGCCATCGCCTCGATCGTGCGCTTTGAATTGTAGGAGGAAATACCGACATAAAGCGCCCGGCCCGAACGGACGATATGGTCCAGCGCCCCACAGGTTTCCTCGAGCGGCGTATCCGGATCGAAGCGATGGGAATAGAAGATATCGACATAGTCGAGGCCCATGCGCTTCAGGCTCTGGTCGCAGGAGGCGATTAGGTATTTGCGGCTGCCCCATTCGCCGTAAGGCCCCGGCCACATATTGTATCCAGCCTTGGAAGAGATGATCAGTTCGTCGCGATAGCCCCTGAAATCCTCCCGGAGAATCTGGCCGAAGGCAGTTTCGGCGCTGCCCGGCAGCGGACCGTAATTATTGGCGAGATCGAAATGGGTGATGCCGAGATCGAAGGCCTTGCGGCAGATCGGGACCTTGCGTTCATGCGGCGTGTCGTCACCGAAATTGTGCCAGAGTCCGAGCGAGATCGCCGGGAGTTTCAGTCCCGAACGACCGCAGCGGTTATATTTCATGGTTTCGTAGCGGTCAGGCGCCGGTTGCCAGGTCATGATCGAAATCCTCTGAATGAAATGCGGCGCGCCGATGTATGACGCACGCGCCGCATTCATAGCCGATCAGCGCAGAAGCGCCAGCGCTTCCTCTACGCCGAGGGCGGCGGGCTGCGTGCAGGTGGTGGTCATCTCGACGAAGCGCCCCTCCGCACCGGATTTCAGGATCGAGGTCATCACGTCGACGCCATGCAGCGCCCGGTCCAGCGAGCAGCGCGCATCCCGGCCTTCGATCAGCGCCATGGCCATGTCGGCAAGGCCCGCCGTGCGGTAATTGGCGCGCGGCCCCTGCGGATGTTCCTGATTACTGATGCCGAAGGGATGATCCCAGGCGTCGAGCGGCTGAATGTTCTTGTTGCGGCCGCTCGCCTCGACGGTGCCGCCGAAGAAGTTCGGGTCGGGCACGAAAATGGAGCCTTCGGTACCGTAAAGTTCCATATTGGCGTGCCGATGCGACCAGACATCCCAGCTTGCCGACAGCGTGATCGTGGCACCGCTGACGAATTCCAGAAGCGCATGGATGTTGGTCGGCGTCTCGACCGGGATGACCTGGCCGTTCAGCGGCTCGCTGGTGACGGTGCGGGTCGGGTTCGCCATCGAGGTCAGCGCGCCGACCCGTTTCACAGGGCCGATCAGGTTGATGAGATTGGCGATGTAATAGGGCCCGAGATCGAGGATCGGCCCGCCGCCTTCCAGGAAGAAGAAGCCGGGGTTTGGATGCCACATTTCCATGCCCGGGCTCATGACATGGCAGGTGCCTGACGTGATGCGCCCGACACCGCCATTGTCGATATAGCTGCGGGCAAGCTGATGAGCGCCGCCGAGGAAAGTGTCGGGCGCGCAGCCGACCGAAAGACCCTTTTGTTTGGCGAGCGCCTGCAGCGCTTTGCCTTCTTCGAGCGTGATGGTCAGCGGCTTTTCCGAATAGACGTGCTTGCCTGCTTCGAGGATCGCTTTGGAAACGGAGAAATGCGCCGCCGGGATCGTCAGGTTGACGATCACGTCGATCTCGTCATTGGCGAGAAGATCGGCGATCGACTGCGCCTTGATGCCGTATTCCTCGGCGCGCATCTCGGCCGCGGCATCGTTCAGGTCGGCGCAGGCGAGGATCTTCAGGCCTTTGAAGAGCGGCGCGAGCTTGAAATAGGTGGTGGAAATGTTGCCGCATCCCATGATGCCGACGCCAAGTTCCTTGGACATGGAAAACTCCGAAATCTGACTGGATCAATAGGTCTTGAAGGAAGCGATCGATCGGGTGAGCAGCCGGTCGAGATCCTTCGGGTTGTCGTGTTCGAGAACGTAGTATTTCGCCGAGGTTTTGCGGAGCGCCGCCATCAGGTCATTCCACGGTACGGTGCCGTGGCCGACATCGGCCCAGCCATCCTCGTCCATGTTCTCGCCTGCCGGCGCGATATCCTTCACATGTGCGGCCTTGATGCGATTGCCGTAGCTTTCGATCCAGGCGAACGGATCGGCGCCGCCGCGGATGACCCAGGCGACGTCGATTTCCCAAGCGAGGTCCGGACCGCCGGCGAGGATCTGCTCCTGCGGCGTCGAACCGTCAGCAAGCGTCTTGAATTCGAAGTCATGATTGTGCCAGCCGAACGTGTAGCCGGCATCCTGATACCGTTTGCCGGCGTCCTGCAGACGCCGGCCGAAAGCGAACCAGCCGGCGGCATCGGTCGGCCGCTGGTCGGCGACGAGATGGGGGCAATAGATCGCGTCGAGGCCGAGCGTCTTGGCGATCAGCAACGCCTGCTGCGGTTCCTTTTCGAGGAGGTCGATGCCGAAATGGCCGGTCGGCATGGTGAGCCCGTTGGCATCGAGATCGGCGCGCAGCGCTTTCAGACCCGTTTCATCCAGGGTGGCATAGATGCCGCCGAAACCTTCGACCTCGGTATATCCCGCCTGGGCGACCTTCTTCAGCACATCGGAAAGCGGCGGAAAATTACGGGCGCAATAAAGTTGGAACGAAAGTTTCGTCATGATGGTCCTCCTTGATAAAACCTCAACCTGCCGCCTGACAGGAATAGAGGTCGTAGATTCTGAATTGCGGGATCGTGTGGGTCGATGTTGCGGGGATGAAACGGACGAGACGGCTTTCACCGCTCGCAAGGTCGAAGGCATTGTCGGAATATCGGCCGGGCATTGGGCTTTCCACAAGCACGAAAAGCCCAAGACCGTGCGCCTTGACCAGGATATCGAACCCGCCGTCACCAGCAGGCGACACGGAATATTCCAGACCGGGCGGTTCGAGCTCCAGCGCCTTGTAGGTGCCATTGACGTGATGTCCCTCGCCGCCCATGCCGTTCGACGCGGTGAAGCTCCAGGCAAGCAGCGCTTGGCCAGGGATCTGGGCTGCCGGCAGGATTAGCACGGTGACGGCGGCATCCGGCGGGCAGACGGCCTCGACGCTTTGAAGCGAGCTGCGTTCACCTTTCAGCGCCAGGAGCGAGAGGTTGAGCGTCACCGTCACATCCTCGGCGGTATCGTTGACGACCGAAAAACGGATGTCCTCGCCATCCTCGGATGGAATGGCCGCAACCGAAATCGGCTGGAAGAAACGCCGCGCCATGTAATGCAGGATTTTCCAGCTTCCGCCGTAGTCGAGGCTCGACCAGGATGCGACAGGCCACGTGTCATTGAGCTGCCAGTAGAGCGCGCCCATGCAATGCGGTTTCAGTGAGCGCCAGAAATCGACGGCGGTCCTGATCGCCAGCCCCTGCTGTACCTGGCTCAGATAGACAAAGTTCGGAAAATCCTTCGGGAAGCGGAAATTGCGGAACATCGTTCCGGCAATTCGCTCGTTGCCGCCGGCATTCTTCTGGTGATGCTCCATGACGGGCGAAGCGATATTCATGTCCTTCGGGGCTGCATAGGTCTCGATGACCGGCAGCGACGTATAGGACTGGAAACCGAATTCGGAGCAGAAGCGCGGACGGACGGACCGGTAATCGTCAAACGGCTTGTTCTCATGCCAGACGGACCAGTAATGCATGTCGCCGGAACCGTCCGCATGCCAGGCGTCGCCATAGTCGAGATAACCGGAAGCCGGGCTCGATGGCCACCAGAGCGCCTCCGGCGCGGCTTTCTTGAGTGTTTGTTCGACCGTCCGGTTCAGCCGGTCGTAGGAAACGAGGTAACGGTCACGGTTCTTACGAGATTCCGGGAACCAGGTGAGCGCGCCGACCAGTTCGTTGTCGCCGCACCAGAGCACGATCGACGGATGCGAGACGAGCCGGCGGACTTGATATTCGACTTCCGCCTCGACGTTTTCGAGGAAATCCGGTGTCGAGGGATAAAGGTTGCAGGCGAACTGAAAATCCTGCCAGACCATCAGACCGAACCGATCGCAGAGGTCGTAGAACCAGTCCGGCTCGTAGAAGCCGCCGCCCCAGACGCGGATCATGTTCATGTTCGCATCGACGGCCGAGCGCAGCAGATCCTCGGTCTTCTCCGGGCTGGAGAGCGAGAAAAGCGCGTCGGCCGGGATCCAGTTGGCGCCGCGGCAGAAAATTTCGCGGCCGTTGATGCGGAAGGCAAAGCGGCTGCCGGCCGCGTCCCGATCGGTGATGAGTTCGACGGTTCTGAGACCTATCCGGCGGGTGACCGCCTCGGTCGGGATTTCGACCGTCAGCGTGTAGAGGGGCTGGTTGCCGCTGCCGGCTGGCCACCAGAATTTTGGATTTTCGATATGGAAGACATGGGTGACGGTGGTTTCGCCGCCGCGCACGCCGCAATCGAGCCGCACCCGCTCGTCGCCGAGCGAAAAATGAATGGGCACAACACCCTGTCCCTCGGCATATAGCGTCACGGAAACGGTCAGGTCTACCGCGCCCTCCTCATGCCTCTGGCTGGTAACGACGTGCTCGATGCGGGCGGTCTCGAGCCTCTTCAGCGCGACCTCGCCATAGAGGCCGAGAGGCGCAAGCGCGATATTCCAGTCCCAGCCGAAATGGCATTGCGGCTTGCGCAGCATGTTGCCGTTCGGAATAGGCGAGTTGCCGGCGTGGTAGGGAATGTAGAAAGGCTGGCGGGATTGCCGCTCCGCCCCCTCCGCGATCGAGGAGCGGAAGAGGATGCGGATCGTGTTGTCGCCCGGTCTGAGCGCCTTGGAGACATCCGGACGGTAGCGGCGGAAACAATTGTCTGCGCGCAGAACGGTGATGTCGTTGACGAAGACGGTAGCGACCGTATCGAGATAGGTGATGTCGAGATACCAGGAACCGGCTGGATCATCGAGCGTGAAGTGGCGTTCGATGATCCAGTCTTGTTTGGCGACCCATTGCACCTCGTTTTCGTTTCGGCCGAAATAGGGATCGGGTATGATGCCGGCGGATTTCAACGCGGTATGGATGTCGCCCGGAATGGGTATATCGGTACGATGCGGTCCGGTGGATGAGGAAAGCTGCCAGAGGCCGGAGAGGCTGGTGGCGGTCATCGGATCGGCCCAGACAATTCACGTCGTCCCGTGTCCGCCCCCCTCTGCCCTGCCGGGCATCCCTTCCACACATGGAGAGATCGGATAGACGCATCGTCACCTGTCACATCGCAGATGTCGAGCATGGCGAAACCTAGCCACAAGCCGATCTCTCCTCTTGTGGGGGAGATGCCCGGCAGGACAGATGGGGGTAGCCGGAATGCGGCAGACATCAGATGCGCTCTTCCGTTTCCGCATCGAATAGCGAAGCCATCGACATGTCGAAGGCAAGACGCACCTTCGCACCGACCGCATAACGCCGCGCGCCGCCGATGCGGACCGACATCACATGGCCGGCATGTTTCAGCCAGAGGAGGTTATCCGCCCCCATCGGCTCCTCGATATCGACTACAGCTTCATGCACCTCGCCGCCGGAAATGTCGCCATCCACCTTGATATGCTCCGGACGGACGCCGAGAATGACCTTGCGGCCGGGTTTCAGCGGTTCCGACGCGTCATACCCGTCCAGCGAGAAGCTGACGCCGTTCGTCCTGAAGACGGTCCGGCCGCCCTCCTCTGCTAGCTCGCCCTTCAAAAAATTCATCGAAGGTGAACCGATAAAGCCGGCGACGAAACGGTTCCTCGGCTTGTTGTAGATGGTCACCGGATCGTCGAGCTGCTGGATCACGCCGCTTTTCATGATGGCGATGCGGTCGGCGAGCGTCAGCGCCTCGATCTGGTCGTGGGTCACGTAGATCATCGTGTTCTTGAGCGCCTGATGCAGCCGTTTGATCTCGACGCGAAGCTCTGAACGCAGTTTCGCGTCGAGGTTGGAAAGCGGCTCGTCGAACAGGAAGACGTCCACGTCGCGCACGAGCGCGCGGCCGATCGCGACGCGCTGGCGCTGACCGCCGGAGAGTTCCGACGGCTTGCGCTTCAAGAGCGGCTCGATCTGCAGGATGCCAGCGGCGCGCGCCACGCGGCGGTCGATCTCGTCCTTCGGCAGCTTGGCGACCCGTAGGCCGAAGGAAAGGTTCCTCTCGACCGTCATCTGCGGATAGAGCGCATAGGACTGAAAGACCATGCCGATGCCGCGGTCCTTCGGCTCCTCCCAGGTGACGTTCTTGTCCTTGATGAAGATCTGCCCTTCCGTCGGCTCCAGAAGGCCGGCGATGCAGTTGAGCAGCGTGGACTTGCCGCAGCCGGAGGAACCGAGCAGGACCAGGAACTCGCCGTCGCGGATATCCAGGTTGAGGGTTTCGAGAACCTTCACCGAGCCGAAGGAGAGCGACAGGTCGCGAATGGAAACACTGTTCTGAGTGCGCGTGGAAACGGTGTCGTGCATCAGATTTTACCCTTTGACTGCGCCGGCCGCGATGCCGCGGACGAAAAGCCGGCCGGAAACGAAATAGACGATCAGCGGAACCGCACCCGTCAGCAGCGTCGCCGCCATGTTGACGTTGTATTCCTTCACGCCCTGGACCGAGTTGACGATGTTGTTGAGCTGCACGGTCATCGGATAGGTATCCGGCCGGGTGAACACCACGCCGAACAGGAAATCGTTCCAGATGCCGGTGGTCTGCAGGATCATCGAGACGACGAAGATCGGCAGCGACATGGGCAGCATGATGCGGAAATAGATCTGCCAGAACCCTGCCCCGTCGATACGTGCCGCCTTGAAGAGCTCTTCCGGCAGCGAGACGAAGTAATTGCGGAACAGCAGCGTCTGGATCGGCATGCCGAAGATCGAATGCACCAGGATCAGACCGTAAAGCGTGCCGTAGAGGCCGATTTCGCGCAGCACGATGACGATCGGATAGATCATCACCTGATAGGGAATGAAGGCGCCGACGATGAGGATCGTGAAGAAGATCTCCGAACCTTTGAACCGCCAGTTGGCCAGCGCATAGCCGTTCACCGAGGCGATCGCAATCGACAGCAGAACCGACGGCACGGTGATCTGCACCGAATTCCAGAAGCCGCGCGAAAGCCCGTCGCAGTTGAGGCCCGTGCAGGCTTGCGCCCAGGCCTTCACCCAAGGCTCGAAAGTGATTTCCATCGGCGGCGAAAAGATGTTGCCGAGACGGATTTCCGGCATGCCCTTGAGCGAGGTCACGACCATCACATAGAGCGGCACGAGGTAATAGAGCGCCGCGACGGTGAGCGTGCCGTAGACAATAATATTGCGGGGCGACAGCACCTTGCGCGGTCTTGCGCCCTGCGGGCCTGGCTGTAGCCTTGTGCCGGACGGATCGGCGGTGATGGTGAAAGTGTTAGCCACGACGCTTGCGCCCTCCGAATTCGAGATAGGCCCAGGGAACGATGATGATGGCGACGGTGAGCAGCATCATCGAGGATGCGGCAAAACCCTGGCCGAGGTTCTGGGCGAAGAACATGTAGTCGTAGACGTATTTTGCCGGCACGTCGGAGGAGATGCCCGGCCCGCCGCTCGTCTGCGCCACCACGAGATCGTAGACGCGCACGATGCCGCTGGTGATGAGTACCAGCGTGGTGATGAAGACCGGCCGCATCATCGGGATGATGATGAAGAGATAGGTCTTCCACATGGGGATGCCGTCGACGCGCGCAGCTTTCCAGATATCCTCGTCGATGCCGCGCAACCCCGCGAGCATCAGGCACATGACGAGACCGGTGCCTTGCCAGAGGGCGGCAAGCAGGATGCCGTAGATGACGATGTCGGAATTATAGAGCGGATCGAAGGTGAAGCTCGTCCAGCCGAGCGACCGCACGACGGATTGCACGCCGAATTCCGGATTGAGGATCCACTGCCAGACAAGGCCGGTGACGATGAAGGAGAGCGCGAAGGGATAGAGGAAAATCGTCCGAAAGGTATTTTCGAAACGAATCTTCTGATCCATCAGCGCCGCCAGGATGAAACCGATCGTCAGGCTAAAGATCAGCGAAAGGCAACCGTAGGTCGCCAGATTCTGGATCGAGACGACCCAGCGCGGCGTATCCCAGAGGCGTTCGTATTGGTCGAGGCCGACGAAGGAAAGCCGCGGCAGGAGCCTGGAATTGGTGAAGGAATAGGTGACGGTCCAGATCGTGCCGCCGAGGAAGATCACCACGGCCGTCAGGATCATCGGAATCGAGGCAACCTTCGAATTGAGATTGCGGAACAATTGGTTGGGTCGGCCGGGCTGAGTATGCGCCGCCATGGTCAACTCCTCTTCTTCGCAAAGCCTGCTTCAGACAAGCCATCACCGGCTCCGTCCCCAAGGACGCTCCATGAGGACGGAGCCGGTTGTCGGAACACTCTTCAGGCCAATCAGTCGGCCTTGGAGAAGATCGCGGCGAAGCGCTTTTGCGCGTCTTCGGGCGTGATCGACGCGTTGGCGAAGAATTGCGACATCAGGTCTTCCAGCTGTTTCTGCGTATCCTGCGTGATGAGCTGGTCGGTGCTGGTGACGACATTGCCTTTGGCGAGGATGTCGAGACCCTTCTTCATGCAATCGTTGGCGGCGGCAAGGTCGACGTCGCCACGAACCGGCAGCGAGCCCTTTTTCAGGTTGAAGGCGACCTGGGTCTTCGGAGCGAGCAGAGCCGAGGCGAGCTGCTCCTGAGCCGCGGTCTTCGCCGGATCCTTCAGGATCGGGAAGTAGAAGGCGTCGCCGGCGGTCGAGATAACCTCGTTGACGCCGAGGCCCGGAAGGCAGGTATAGTCGACGCCTGCCTTCTTGCCGGCGAGCTGGAACTCGCCCTGCGCCCAGTCGCCCATGATCTGACCGCCGGCCTTGCCGGTGATCACCATGTTGGTCGCCTGGTTCCAGTCCTGCACATTGGTGCCCTTCGACATCTTGCGGGCGTCGTCGGCTGCCTTGAACACCTTCGCCATTTCAGGACCGGCCGCGACCTTTGCGTCCTTGTCGCCATAGACCTTTTGATAGAGGTCTTTGCCGCCGATCGCGACCGTCAGCACGGCGAACAAGCCAGTCGACTGCCAGGCCTGGCTGCCGACGGCGAGCGGCACGATGCCGGCCTTTTCGAGGGCCGGAGCCGCCGCGACGAATTCATTCCAGTTTTTCGGGACGGCAACGCCGGCCTTCTTGAAGGCGTCGTTGGAAAGCCACAGCCACTGCCAGGAATGGATGTTCAGCGGCACGCAGTAAATCTTGCCCTGGAAGGTGCAGGATTTGAGAAGGCTCGCGGGGCGAACGATCTTGTCCCAACCTTCCTTCTTGGCGAGATCCGTGAAATCGCGCATCAGGCCGGCCTGGACCAGTTCCTCGGCCTGGCGGCCGTGGTTGAACTGCGTGGCGCCCATCGGCGCACCGCCGGTGATGCGGCTGATCATGATCGGGCGGGCGGTGCCGCCCGAACCGGCGATGGCGCCGTCGACCCACTTGTTGCCCGTCGCGTCGAAGGCTGTCGCGAGTTCCTTGACCGCCGCAGCCTCGCCTCCGGAGGTCCACCAATGCGTGACTTCGAGATCGGTTGCATGCGCCGCGCCGAGCGGCAGCGCCACGGTGGCGGCCAATACAGCCGCGATTGAACGGATATTCATGAGTCTCCTCCCTCACTGAAACGTTGCCGTAAAAACGTAAGCCAATCTCTCCAGACACGCAACCGGATTTGCATGAAAAAATTCGAGAGTCGAGAAAATACAATTCTAGGAAGAAAATGGGATGCCGGCCAAGTAGCCGGCGTTACGCGTGCAATCGCAAAAAGATCGCAGAATTTCGGAGAAGATTCGGCGATTAAGGCAACCTGACGTTCGCAGCTGCATATAGTGATTTCGCACCTGCGTTGTACAACTTTCGGATACGGATTTTACGCAGGCTCAAAAATTCCCCTCGACATTTTACCTGTATCGTTTCAGTTATTGAATTTGCGATGGAGGAGAAGGGAGTGTCGCAACGTTTCCAGGCAAGCTTCGGCTCTTTATAGTGGCCACTGACTCGGGGGCAGCGACGGCAGATAATGGACGACAACGGAAGATCAAGGGCGGGCGGAACGCAGACGGCGGTCCGAGAGCGCCCCACTTTGAAGACGATCGCCTACATGACGGGACTTGGCATCACCACGGTCTCGCGGGCGTTGAAGGACGCACCGGATATCGGCGCCGACACCAAGGAACGCGTCCGCCTCGTCGCCAACCAGCTTGGCTACCAGCCGAACCGCGCCGGCGTGCGCCTGAGAACCGGCAAGACCAACGTCATCGCTCTCGTTCTCAGTATCGACGACGAACTGATGGGCTTCACGAGCCAGATGGTGCGCGGCATTTCGGAAGTTCTCGGCGGCACGCAATATCACCTTGTGGTGACGCCGCATTCCTTCGAGAAGGATCCCATGGTGCCGGTGCGCTACATCCTCGACACCGGCTCGGCCGACGGGGTGATCATCTCGCGCATAGAACCCGACGATCCGCGCGTCAGGCTGATGACGGAACGCAACCTGCCCTTCGTTACGCACGGTCGCACCGATATGGGGATCGTCCACCCCTATCACGACTACGACAACGAGGCCTATGCCTACCAGGCCGTCCAGAAGCTGGTGGAAAAGGGCCGCCGGCGCATCGCCTTCCTGGCGCCGCAGAGCCGCTTCGCCTTCTACGTCCACAGTCGGATCGGCTTCGAACGCGGGCTGGCGGATTTCGGCGCCACCGAGGTGCCGATGGGCCGGGTGACGAGCGAGACGCCGCTCGACGAAATTCGCGCCTATGCCGAGCGAATGATGCGTTCCGTCGAGCCGCCGGACGGGATCATGTCGATCAGCGGTTCGGCGACGATAGCATTGGTCGCAGGCCTGGAGGCCGCCGGAAAGAAACTCGGCACGGACGTCGACATGGTTTCGAAACAGTCCGCCGAGGTGCTGAACTGGATCCGTCCGGAAATCTATGCGGTGAGCGAGGACATCCGCCAGGCCGGACGCGAACTCGCCAAGGCGCTGATGGCCCGGATCGACGGCGTCGGATCCGAACTGCTGCAGAGCGTTGCCAAACCCGTACCCTCGAAGATGGCGCCGAGGGACCGGTAACGGGCAAGAAGGGGCCGTTTCAGAGCGAAATCGAAAGGCCGTCGCGGCCGACGATCAGTTCGCCGGCAAACGTATCCGCAAGCGCCGCGCGCCAGTGTCCTTCATCGAAGACCGGGTCGTCAGCCGGGATCAGATGGTTGAGAACCAGCCGACCGACGCCGGCGGCGGTTGCGATCCGCCCCGCATCCGCGGCGAAGGTATGGGAGGCGACGAGATGTTCGCGCAACCGAGCACCGTTTCCCGTGCGGGCCACGATGCTGTTGACGCCCTCCGGCAGCATGGCCTCGTGGACGAGGATATCCGCGCCCCGCGCGAAATCGGCAAGCGGCGGGAAATAGGCTGTATCGGAAGAAAAGACGATCGAACGCCCCTCGCCTTCCACCTTCAGCGCGAAACAATCCGTCACCGGCGGGTGATCGACCCGAAACGCCGTGACCCTCAGACCTTCCGTTTCGATCACGGCACCCGGGCCGTATTCCCGGACCGTCGCAAGACGTTCGAGATCGGGCCGCCCTTCGTCCGCGATCCGGGTTGCGATGTCGTAGGAGAGCGACGCCAGAAAACCCTTCCAGACTGCTTGCGTGCCCGCCGGACCATAAACGGTGACCGGCTTGGCGAGCCCTGTGGTCCATGCCGTATGGATGAGCGGCCCAAGTTCCAGCACGTGATCGGAATGCAGGTGGGTGACGAAGACGAGGTCGAGTTCGGAAAGCCGCATGCCGGCTTCCACGAGCCCGCGCGTCACACCGAGGCCGCAATCGATGATGATCCGGCGTCCACCGAGATCGAGCAGCATCGAGGTCGGAGACGGACCGCCCGGCCGGATGGCCGGGCCGCCCTTGGTTCCCAGAAGGACGAGCCGATCAGGCGAAGTCGGCAAGACCGCTGCCCCACGGGCCGTGATGCTTGTCGACGCCGTCGAGACGGTCGAAGCCATGAGCCCCAAAGAAGTCGCGCTGTGCCTGGATGAGGTTCGCCGTGCCGCGGCCGCGGCGATAGGCGTCGAAATAGGAAAGCGCCGAAGCGAGTGCCGGAACCGGCAGGCCGGAGAGCGTCGCATAGGAAACGACCCGACGCAGCGGGGCGTCCGTATCCTTGACCATCTGGGCGAAGGCAGGCGTGACGATCAGGTTCGCCACATGCGGATCCTTGGTGAAGGCCGAGGTGATCTCGTCGAGGAACTGCGAGCGGATGATGCAGCCGGCGCGCCAGATCTTGGCGATGGTCGGCATCGGCAGGTTCCAGCTATATTCGGCGGATGCCGCGGCCATGACCGCAAAGCCCTGCGCATAGGCGCCGATCTTGGCGGCGAGCAGCGCGTTTTCGAGATCGTCGATGAAGGCAGCCTTGTCGCCCGGCACGGCGGCGACTTTCGGAAGGCCGAAGATCTTCTCAGCCGCTTCGCGCTCGCCCTTCTGGGAGGAGAGAATACGACCGGCGACGGCAGCTTCGATGGCAGTCGCGGCGACGCCCATGTTCTGCGCCTCGATGACCGACCATTTGCCGGTGCCCTTCTGGCCGGCGGCATCGACGATCACGTCGACCATCGGCTTTCCGGAAATCGGATCGACGGCCTTCAGCACCTTTTCGGAGATTTCGATCAGGTAGGAGTTGAGGCGGCCGGTATTCCACTTGCCGAAGACCTCGCTGATGTCCGACGCGCTCATGCCGAGGCCGTCGCGCAGGATGCCGTAGATTTCGGCGATCATCTGCATGTCGGCATATTCGATGCCGTTGTGGATAGTCTTGACGAAATGGCCGGCGCCGTTTTCGCCAAGCCAGGCGACGCAGGGTTCGGCGTTGAACTTGGCGGAGATCGAGGTCAGCACCTTCTCGACGCGCTTCCAGCTGTCCTCGGTGCCGCCGACCATGATCGACGGTCCATGGCGGGCCCCTTCCTCACCACCCGACACGCCCATGCCGATGAAAGTAAAACCCGAATCCTTCAAGTTGTCGAAGCGGCGCATCGTGTCGCGGAAATTGGCGTTGCCGGCATCGATCATGATGTCGCCGGCTGAAAGATAAGGCTTCAGCAGCTCCATCTGCTGGTCGACCGGGTCGCCGGCCTTGATCATGATGATGATCGGCCGCGGCGGGCGGATGGCGGCAACGAATTCTTCCAGCGTCTCGCAGGGGACGATCTGGCCCTGCAGGTCGCCGGCCTCGGCGTAGAATTTGCGGGTCGCTTCCGGAGATCGGTTGAAAACGGCGATCTTGTTGCCTTTTTCGGCAATGTTGAGGGAGAGGTTAGAGCCCATGACGCCGAGCCCGATAAGGCCGATTTCTGCCTGTTCCACGGATGTGCCTCCATTTGAAGATTCGCGGGATGTTGTCGCACTCATATAGGTAAACGGCAAGGCGGAGGCGACGCTAAACGATTAAATTTCCATGACACTCCGTCTCCGCCGCATGGCCGTGCGGCGTTCTCCTACCTCCAACCGGCATGCCATGGCAGCGCCGATTTTCGATGCTAGATATGCCTTTATGGATGCTCTGAACCCGCTCGCAAGAAATGACGCGACCCTGCTTGCCGCGCGCTTCGGGATCTACCGGGAACGGCGGCTGACTGGCGCGCTCTGCCGGCTGTTCTGCTGTGCCTGGATGCACCGCATGCCGCATGATTTCAAAGGCCGGTTGGCGGTCGTTCCCGATGGATGCAGCGAACTCGTTTGGTCGGGCGGGCGGCTGATGGTCATCGGGCCGGATCGCACCGCGGCCTTTCCGCGTCTCGCGCCCGGAGAAACGGTTCTCGGTTTGCGTTTCCGGCCGGGTGCTGCGCTTGGCTGGCTCGACCTGCCGCTTTGCGAGCTCGTCGGGCAGGCCGTGCCGCTCGGCGTTTTGCGCGACGACGTTCGGGACATCGAAGAACGGCTTGCGGCCGTGCCGGAAACCGCAGCGAGGATGAGGCTTCTGCAAGGCTGGGCGATACGCGAAGCCTTAACGGCTACCGACGCCCCGCAGGAAATGGAATCGCTCTTCGGCTTCCTGCTGGACGGGCGGGCGGCTGCCGGCGATATCAGCTCTGCCTTCAGCGAACGGACGCTGCGTCGCAGGGCGCATGACCACTTCGGCTACGGCCCGAAGACGCTCGACCGCGTCCTCCGCCTTCAGCGGTTCCTGAAACGCGCCCGCGACCCCGAAGCCAACAGCCTCGCCATTCTTGCGCTCGATACCGGTTATGCGGACCAGGCCCACATGACACGGGACGTGCGCGAATTCACGACCATGACGCCGCTCGACATCCGCAGGCAGCTTTCCGCCTGATTGTCCGTTTTCTTCAAGAGCCGCGGATCGACTTAGGCTAGATTCGGAAAAAATCGATGGAGGTTTTCCATGACCATTCTTCCCGCACGCTTCATTCATATCGGCATCAATAGGCCGTGGCAGCAGGTTTATGCCTTCGCCGCACAGCCGGAAAACATGGTCCGATGGGCATCCGGCCTCGCAAGCGGCCTCAGGCCCGATGGCGAGGATTGGGTCGGCGATGGTGGGCCGCTGGGCGAGATTCGCGTGCGGTTTTCGCAGAAAAATCCTTTCGGCATCCTCGACCACACGGTGACGATGGCAAACGGCCTCACGGTCGAGAACTCGATGCGCGTCGTGGCAAACGGCGACGGGGCCGAAATCTCGTTCATGCTCCTGAAGCGTCCGGACATGGACGACGCCGGCTTTGAAGCCGACGCCGCCCATGTCTCCAAGGATCTGAAGACGCTGAAGGACCTGTTGGAAAACAAATAAGAGGAGGCCTCGATGGGAAATCGCGGCGCGGATCGCAAGATCGACTATATCGAATTCAACGTGGCCGACGTGGAGCGCGCCAAGGCGTTTTACGGCTCCGCCTTCCGCTGGACCTTTACCGACTACGGTCCCGATTATTGCGAGTTTCAGGACGGTCGCCTGACAGGCGGCTTTGCCAAATCGACGAACATATCCGCCATGGGCGGCGCACTGATCATTCTGTTCGCCGATGATCTGGAGGACGCGCTGATGCGTGTCGAGAAGGCGGGCGGCAGGATCGTCAAGCCGATCTTCACCTTCCCCGGCGGCCGGAGATTCCATTTCGCCGATCCGGAAGGGTATGAGCTGGCTGTCTGGTCGGACAAATAAAGGGTCAGGCGGCTGGCCGCCGCCGGCGGTCGGCGGTTTCTTGCATGACGAGAAGCGCTCCGATCAGCTGCGACGATCCCGAGACGCAAGGCGACATGCGGCAACGGATGACTACTGTCTGCCCGTCGACCTGGTCGGCATAGGTGAGCGAAATGCTCTCGCCGTCGAAGCAGCGGTCGAGGCTGGACTTGAACTCGTTGCGGAAACGGTGAATGCCGATGAACTCGGCGAAATGCCGGCCGATCAGCGCGTCGCGTGGCAGTTCAAGGCGGCGGGCATTCGTTTCGTTGGTGTAGAAGATGCGGTAACCTGGCGCGATCACCATGATACGATCCGAGAGCCGGTTGAGAAGGGCGTCATCCAGAAAACCGTCGGCTGTCGCGTCGGCAATCGCGGCACTGTCGCTTAGGTCCGGATCAGGCCGCCGGTTGGCCGGTATTCCTGTTTCGGGCGCCACGTAGCGTTCGACGAGCATCTGCAGCAGATGTGCGTTGCGGCGTACGCAACCGCGGTCGTCGGCCTCCTCGTTCAGAAGATCGAGAGCGAACCGGAACTGCGCCTGAATGCTTGCCGGATCCTTTCCCTGGCTCGAAAAAATCGCCAGCAGCAGCGGATCGAGTTCGCGATCGAGCACCGCGGTCGCGGGCGTGTCGTTGCGCTCGACCGCCTGACGCAAATCCGCATATTTGGACCAGAAAAGATCGATCAGCGCTTCCAAAAGACCACCCTCTCCCGCTTGCCGGAGACATGCCGGCGATCCTTCCCAAGGACCGTGCCTCCGCAATGAAACCCGATTCACATTAATTCTTTTTACAAAATCGGACCCAATTTGTGGCCGATGACTTAACGTAAATTTCGGCTCTACAATCCCGAGATGTAATCAGATTTTATGAGGCGGCGCTACAGGTAGCGTTTGATATGCCAGCGGTCGTGATACCAGAGCCATTGCTCCGGATATTCCCGCACCCAGCTCTCCACCTTGTCGTTCAGGATCTGACCCGTCGCCTGAACGTCGATATTGCCCTTGGCATCGCGCGGCAGTTCGATCTTGGGTTCGATCTCTAGGCGATAGCGGTTACCGGGCAAGCGAATGCAGCGGGCTGGATAGACTTCCGCGTTGAACTGCCGGACGAGCTTGGCCAGCAGCGGATTGGTCTGTACGGGGCGTCCGAAAAAAGAGGTCTGAAGACCTTTCCGGAATTTCTGGTCGACCAGCACGCCGACGCCGCCCCCTTCTTCCAATCTGCGCGCCAGCGCGAAGGAGGAGCCGGCGTGCGAGGGTACGAGCTGACCCATGCGGCTAGCCCGGAAATCGAAAATCTTCCGGGCGATATAGGGGTTGTTCGGAGGCCGGAACATCACCATGACCTCCAGGCCGAACGCCTTGCCGGCCACCGGCAGCAGTTCGAAATTGCCGGTATGGGCGGTGAAGACGATGAATGGACGGGGGTTGTCGCGCAGATCGACGAAGATCGGGATGCCGGAGACCTCCACCCTGCCCGGCCCGGTCCGCTCGGGGTCAAAGTCGAAAAGCCTGTCGAGGAAGACGTATTCGGCGGCGAGCCGCCCCATATGGCCCCAGCTCGCGACGGCGATCTCCTCCAGTTCCTCGTCCGTCTTTTCCGGATAGGCGTTGCGCAGGTTGACCAGCATCAGCTTGTGACGGCCAAGCTTCGGGCCGATGCGGCGCGCCATGCGGTCGGCAAAGCGGATTGCCGGATCGGCCGGGAATATCTTCAGGAAATTGAGCAGGCCGAAAGCAAGCTGCGCCACCAGCCATTGCTGGAAATTCCGCAGCGAAAGCACGATCCGGGTGATGAACATCTTCACCGGGATAACCTCAGTCCATGCGCAGGATGATCTTGCCGAAGATCTGCCGGCCTTCCATCCGTTCCAGGGCCTTGTCGATCTCGTCGAAGGTGACTTCCGTATCGATGACCGGATGGACGATGCCTTGCGCCATCTTCTGCATCGCGTCCGCCATATTCTCCATCCGGCAGCCGAAGGAGCCGAGCAGCTTCAATTGCTGCTGGAAAAGCATCATCAGGTTCATCTCGGTGGAGACGCCGGACGTGGAGCCGCAGGTGACGAGACGACCGCCGCGCTTCATGCAGAGCATCGAACCGGCCCAGGTATCCTTGCCGACATGTTCGAAGACCACGTCGACACCCTTCTTCCTGGTGAGCTTGCGGACGACGCCCTCGAAACGGTCGGTGCGGTAGTTGATGACGTGATCGGCGCCGAGCGCCTTGGCCTTCTCGATCTTGTCGTCGGAACCGACCGTCGTGATGACGGTGCAGCCCATCTTCTTGGCGAGCTGGATGGCCGCCGTGCCGATGCCGGAGCCGCCGGCATGCACGAGAATGGTTTCGCCCGGCTGCAGCTTGGCATTGTCGAACAGCATGTGCTCGACAGTGCCGAACGTGACCGGTGCAAGGGCTGCGGCCACTGCATCGACGCCCGGCGGAGCCGGAACCAGCAGACGGGCCGGCAGGTTGGCCTTTTCCTGCGCAAAACCGTCAAGATGGAAGCCGTGCACGCCGGAGACGTGTTCGCAGAGATTGTCGCGCTTCTCGCGGCAGGGCTTGCAGAGGCCACAGGTGCGCGCACCGTAGATCGACACGAGCTGGCCGGGCAGCACATTGGAAACGCCCGGGCCGATCGCTTCCACGACGCCGGAAGCTTCCGCGCCGATCGTCAGCGGCATCTTGCGCTTTGCGAATGCCATGCCGCGCCAGCCCCAGACGTCGATGTGATTGAGCGCAACCGCCTTGACACGCAGCGTCACCTCGCCCGGACCCGGCGCCTCGGGCTCCGGAATATCCACCGCCTCGAGCTTGCGGTCGTCGATCAATTGCAGAGCGCGCATGATTTTATATTTCCTTCCAGATCCACCAAGCTGACGAGGACCTCGCCACAGCCCCGCCGTCATGCTCGGGCTTGTCCCGAGCATCTGCTAACTTTCATTTAACCGACGTTGGTAGATCCTCGGCACAAGGCCGAGGATGACGTCCCGATCAATGGCGCTGGCCTTACGCCGGTTCCAGCGTCATGACAAGGCTAGCGTTCTGTCCGCCGAAACCGAATGAATTGGAAAGCACCGCCTTCGGCTGCCCGTCCCGCTTCTTGTTCGGCACTACGTCGAGCATGATCGTCGGATCAGGATTGGTATGGTTGATGGTCGGCGGCAGGGTGCCGGTCAGCATCGTCTGGATCGAGAAAACCGCTTCCACGGCGCCGGCCGCGGTCAGCGTATGGCCGATCATCGACTTGTTGGAGGAAACCGGAATTTCCTTCAATCGGTCGCCGAAGACGGCCAGCATCGCGCCATATTCCATCTTGTCGTTTTCGGGCGTGGATGTGCCATGCGCGTTGATGTAGCCGATGCCGCTTTCGTCCACGCCGGCATCCGCAAGCGCCGCATGGATCGTGGCGATCGCAGGTCCTCCGTCCGGCGACGAGCGGGTACGGTGAAAATGGTCGGCCTTTTCGCCGCAACCCTTCATGATGCCTAAAATTTTCGCGCCGCGGGCGATCGCCGATTCGAGCGATTCGAGCACCAGCGTCGCCGCCCCTTCGGCGATGACAAAACCGTCACGATCCTTGCTGAACGGCTTGGAGGCCTTTTCCGGCGGGTCGTTCTGAGTGGAAAGCGCAGACAGCAGCGAGAAGCGGATCAGCGCCTCGGCACTGACCGAACCGTCGGTCGCAACCGTCAGCGCACGATCCGTGCGACCCTGGCGGATCGCCTCGACGCCGAGCTGGATCGCCGTGACGCCGGAGGCGCAGGCCGTCGACAGCGTCACCGGCAATCCACGTGTGCCAAAGGTGTCGGCGAGGCGTTCGGAGATCGAACCGAACTGCACGGCTTCGAGGAAGACGGGATCGGGACGCTCGCGCATGGCCGCCAGGAAGCGGTCATAGGCATCGCCTTCGACCTGCGATGGCGGCGCGCGGTCGGCAAGCGCGAAACGGTCGCTCCATTCCGGCTCGACCGGCGGTGCGGCGAGGAATAACGGACCATCGAAATCGCCGGAAAGCCCAGCCTGCGCCAGCGCCTCCCTCGTGGTTTCGCGGGCGAACGCGAAGGAGCGCTCGACGGAATTGTTGGCAGGCACCGTGATGAAATCCACCGTGCCGGCAATGCGGGTCGACAGGCCCTCGGTCGGAAAGCGGGTGATCTTGTGAATGCCGGACGTGCCGGAGGTCAGCGCGGCCCAGTTGTCGGCAAGCCCTTGGCCGAGCGAGGTGATGACGCCCATGCCGGTGACCGCCACGATCGGCCGGCCGAGATGATCCTTGAAGCGGTTGTCGCTCATCAAAATCTCCTTACGCGGCAGACAGGACCGCAAGGCCCTCGCCGCGCGTGTAACCGACCGTCGTCACCACGGCGTGTTTCGCCGCAGCCGTCATCGGCTTTTCGTTCTCAGCATCGAACGCAGGCACGCGGGCAGCCCCGTCCAAGGCGAGCGCGGCAAGCGCCAGCCCGAGCGGGAACTGTGCTTCCATGCCGTGGCCCGTCACGCCGCCGTAACCGCGGATCGCGGCCCCGGCGAATTGTTCTTCCAGCACCGACTTTTCGCGGGCAGCGAGGTCCACGAGGCCGCTTGCGCCGGAGAAAACGACCGTATCGGATTTCGAAATGCCGGATGCATGCGCGGCAAGACGTGCGAGCCGCTTTTCCAGACGGCCCTCGTCGCGGTTGCCGCGGTCGCCTTCGATCGCATCGATCGTGGCATAGGCATGCGCATCTCGGGCTTGCGCATGCGCGCGCGACTCCAGGATGAGAAACGCCCCGACCGAACCCATGATCATGCCGCCCCCATTATGCGGCGAACGGGACCAGAGTGGATGCCACCCGCCCGTCGCATGGGCGCGGATGCCTTCGACCAGCAGGATAATGTCTGCGCGTTCCGCAACGAAGGCGCCGCCGACGAGGCTGTGGGTGGACTGGCCGGACTTGATGCGGTGGAAGGCGGTCTCGACGGCGGAAATACCCGCCGCCTCCTCGCCCATGAAGGTGCGCGAAGAGCCGGTGACCTTGTGGACGATCGAGATATTGCCGGCGACGAGGTTGGAAAGCTGGGCGAGGAACAGCGTCGGGCGCAGTTCCGTCGTCAGCTTCTCGTTCAAGAGCATCTCGCGGTCGTTGCGCTTCAGCGCCTCGTCGACGATCAGTGAATCGACCTTGATGTCGCGCTCGCCGCCGCCCGCCGCGACGATCATGTCCATCGAGGCGCAGGCTTCCGCATCCGTCTTTAGTCCCGCATCGTCCAGCGCCAGACCGGCGGAAAACACGCCGAGCCGCTGCCAGTTCTCCATCTGCCGTTGATCACCGCGCTTGGCGATCTGCGCCGACCAGTCGATCTCCGGCATCGGATGGACCGGATAGGGCTTGAAACGCTCGGTTTCGACCTTCGGTGCACCCGCGTCGGCAGCCGACAGCAGCGCCACGTGCGGCTCCTTGCCTACGCCCTGGCAGGTGACGATGCCGATGCCGGTAATCACGACGTCATTGTCAGATTTCATCATGTCCTCTTGATACCCACCGGATTCTCCGGACCGGTTTTAGGCGCTTGCGGCAATCGCGTCCATAAGGCCGACTTCCTCGGCGCGCTTGCGGACGATCGGCGCCAGCGGAATATCGCTGAATGGCATGGTCCGCAGCTTCAGCTGGGCGTCGCAAACCTTCTTGCCGGCGCTCGATATCTTTGCCTTGGTGACGGCATAACCCGACCCTTCGTGCTCCAGGAATGCCTCGATGTCGAGCACGGCATCCGGCTCCACGAAGGTGCGCATCTTGGCTCCGTCGACCGACATCAGGAAGGGCATGGCGGCAAAATCGGTGGCCGCCAGTACGAGGAAGCCGGAGGCCTGCGCCATGGTTTCGATCAGAAGCACGCCCGGCACCAGCGGCATGCCGGGGAAATGGCCTTCAAAGACCGGGCTCTTCGACGGCACGACAGATCGCGCCTTCAAGACCTTTGTCCCGAGATCGACCGCTTCGACGCGATCGATCATCTGGAAGTATTCGAGCAGCATGAAATTGCCGGCCGGGCGATCAGCGACGATCAGCCCTTCGCCGCCCTCAGCTCGTCGATCTTTGCGCAGAGGTTTTTCAGAACGAAATATTCCTCGGTCGAAACCTTGCCTTCGTTCACTTCCTGCGTCCACTGTTCCAGCGGGATCTTGATGCCGAATTCCTTGTCGATCGCGAAGACGATGTCCAGGAAGTCCAGGCTGTCGATGCCGAGATCATCGATCGTATGGCTTTCCGGCGTGATCGTCTCGCGATCGATTTCGCTGGTCTCAGCGATGATGTCGGCAACTTTGTCGAATGTAGCAGTCACGCCCATGTCCTCTAGAGAATATCAAAATCAAGGTTCCACATAGGCAAATCGATCTCAAATGCCAATGGCCTCGTGTTCTCGGGCAAAAATTTGCGTGCGAACTGTTGCCCAAACAGCAATTGCCCGCCGCGTGCCGCCCCTTGTCAGATGTCCCGAACCGCAGTCCCGGAGCGAAGGATCAGGGCTCTTTACGCCGGGATTGCCTGGCTTTCAACGATGGCTGCCCGGATCACCTCAAGCACCCTTTCGGCCTCGACCCCGGTGCAGGCCCATTGGCTCGGCTGGCCGTCCCAGGGCGTGCCGACGAACCTGCGGCCGCGGTCGGGCGCCTGAATCGTCCCGCCGTCGGCAAGCCCGCCGCAGACGACCCTGACCGGCCCGCTGCGCACCGTGAAGAGATCGGGACGGACGAGGTAGACGCAGGCCGTGCTGTCATGCACCGCCATCCCGGCTATGCCGACCCGGCTCCTGTAGAAGTCGATATAATATTGAGAAAGATCCGAGAGCAGCTTGACCGGCTGATCGCCGGCCTCGACCATTTCGGCCAGATAGTCTGCGGACATGATGGTCTTCATCGTCACGTCGAGACCGACGATCGTCACCTTCCACGGCGTGATGAAGACGAGGTCGGCCGCCTCCGGATCGCCATGTATATTGGCTTCCGCCGCCGGCGTCACGTTGCCGTTGACGTCGAAGGCGCCGCCCATGACGATGACGTCCTTGACGAGACCGGCAAGCTCGGGGTCGGCCTTCACGGCCAGTGCAAGGTTGGTCATGCGCCCAACGGCCACCAGCGTCACCTCGCCGGGATGAGCACGCACGGTATCGATGATGAATTCGTGGGCGGGGCGGGGGTCGAGCGGCCAGTCGATTGCTTCCGGCACGCCGATATTGCCAAGCCCGTCGGCGCCGTGCACCACGGAAGCCGCACGATCATCGCGGCGCGACGGATCGATGGTCTCGCCGGCTCCCTTGGCGATCGGCGCGGGGATTTTCCATTCCCGATGCAGGAACTGCGCGTTGCGGGTGGTGAGATCGACGGCCACGTTGCCGAAGACCGTCGTCACGCCCAAGAGATCGACTTCCGGGTGACGGTGCAGGAAGAGCAGCGCCATGGCGTCGTCAACGCCGGGATCCGTGTCGAAAATGACCTTGTGCATCAGCTTCATCCCTGTATCGGTTCTTTTGAAAGCCGCGCACAATAGCGCCAAACACCGCATGTGCAATCCCGGAAGCGACATGGCTGCCGATCAAAGCAAACGGTTGCGGCCAGGACAGTTCGGTGCGAGAAGCACCCCGCGCTTTACGTGAGCGTGACCTGACGCTTACCGAGTTTTCTCCCTTGCATGATCTCGCCACCCATCTCGTCCTGCTTCTCCTGCTTGCCGCTTTCTTCGCCGGCTTCGTTGATTCCATCGCAGGCGGCGGTGGCCTCATCGCCATCCCAGCCATGCTGATCGCCGGTATTCCGCCACTGGAGGCGCTTGCCACCAACAAGCTGCAGTCGCAGTTCGGCGCGGCGTCGGCAACGATCGCCTATGCCCGACGCGGACATGTGAATCTCAAAAGCCAATTGCCCATGGCCGGCGTGGCCCTGATCGGCGGCGCGATCGGCGCTTTCCTCGCCTCCATGGTTCCGGCGACGTTTCTGGCGGCCGCGATCCCCTTCCTGCTGATCGCGATCGCCATATTCTTCACCTTGAAGCCGAACCTCAACGATGTCGACAGTCACCGCAGGGTGACGCCTCTCCTGTTCGGACTGACCATCGTGCCGCTGATCGGACTTTACGACGGCGTGTTCGGACCGGGCGCCGGCTCTTTCTACATGCTGGGCTTCGTCCTGCTCGCGGGTTTCGGCATGTTGAAGGCGACGGCTCACACCAAGCTTATCAATCTCGGCTCCAATTTCGGTTCCTTCCTCGCCTTTGCGGCAACCGGCTCGGTGCTCTGGAAGATCGGGCTTCTGATGGGCGTCGGTCAGTTCCTCGGTGCCCAGATCGGCTCGCGGCTGGCGATGAAGAACGGCGCCAAGCTGATCAAGCCGCTGCTTGTCCTTTCCTGCCTGGCGCTTGCCTTGAAGCTGATCGCCGATCCTGCGCATCCCGTACGCGTCTGGCTCGGCTTCTAGCCTTTCATCTTCAGGGGCAAGCCGGCCGCCACGAAGAACACCTCATCGGCTTCCGCCGCGATACGCTGGTGAAGCCGTCCGGCATGGTCGCGGAATTCTCGCGCCATTTTGTTATCCGGCACGATGCCGAGCCCGACTTCGTTGGACACGAGAATGATACGACAGGAGAGCGTTCCGAGCGCGCGCACCAGCGCCCCGCCTGCCGCATCGACATCCCGCTCCTCCATCATCAGGTTGGTGACCCACAGCGTCAGGCAGTCGACAAGCACCACCCTGCCCCGACCGTCGGTATCTTCCAGATGCGACACGAGATCGACCGGCACCTCGTAGGTCGTCCAGCCGGCGCCGCGATCGGCCCTGTGACGGGCTATACGCTCGCGCATCTCGTCGTCATAGGCGCGGCCGGTGGCCACGTAATGGCGTTCGAGGCCGCTCTCCTTCGCGAGGCGTTCGGAAAAGCCGGATTTGCCTGAGCGGGCGCCGCCGAGGACGAGCGTAACGTGGCCGGTGCGTGTCATGGAAAAGTTTGACCTGAACCAGAGGGGACCGGACGATTCGTAGAGAGAAGAGGCGTCCGGCCCTGTTGGCGGTGATAACTCTGGATTCGCATTGCACGACGATGGTGCAGGCTTTGCATATGGGTGTCAATCGGCGCGGCCGCAAGCCGCGACAGGACATTGTTCACCGTTCGCGACAGATATTCTGTTTGCGACATAAGACGGCGGCCGCCTCGGTTGAACGGGAGGCGGATTGATCTTATTTCCGCGTCCGACAAGAACAGCGGCCGGCCTTTGCCGGTCATCTCGGAAATACACAGATGCTCTACATTTTCAGAAACCGGAACGGCGTTCAGATCGCCTGGAACGCAAAGGCCCCTCACCGCGCCGCCGAAAACCGCTCCCGGCAGCTCGACACGCGCTTCTCTCTCCTGGGCTTCATCCGCACGAACAGCATCGGCTGACCAACCAGGCCAGCCGACACTATGCCGCAGCCCAATCTCGCGCGGCAGCTTCCATACGATAACAATCGGAAGATGAAACATCCCGGGATCGAACGCACGACCCGACATGGGATGACAAAGGCAACCGGTACGCACTACCTGATCCGGTGCCGAGGACGAGCTCAACCGCTCGCAGGAAAATCAATAACGCGACATTCTTACCGGATGGTTATTGCCGGGAGTAAGCCATCCGAATTTCTCTTTTTTCGCTTTTTTTTCGAAAAAAATCCGTTCGGAGAAACCGCCGCTAATCGGCTAGAAAACGTCAAACCTGAGGCGTGACTTTTTTGCGGTTGGTGAACCATATCCACCATAAGCTGCAATCGGCGCCGAGATTGGCGGCAAATGATGATTTTTCGACCGGAAGTCCCGCGCTTCCAGGCACTTGATATTTGCCCGCGCGGGCCACGTTTACCCACCGCCTGTTGATTTCTGAAGCGGAAACCGTACCCTGCCTCAAGCTGACATATAAATGCGCAGTATCCGTGACAGGGTTTCGTGGATGCGAACAAGACGCATTGTCTCAGCAGGCCGCGCGTGACTACATCTCATGGTTGATCACCTTGCGTCCCCAGCCATCGGATACGGTTGCCGCATCCACCGAAATGAACACTGCAACAATATAAGACTGGGAGGTCTTAAAATGAAAAAGCTCCTTTGCTCCGCCGTCTTCGCCGCCGGTCTTTATGCGCTTGGCGGTTCTGCCGCGCAGGCAGCCTGCGGCTCGGTCTCGATCGCCGAAATGAACTGGGCCTCTGCGGGCGTCGCGGCCAATGTCGACAAGATCATCCTGGAAGAAGGTTATGGCTGCACCGTCGAACTGGTGACCGGCGACACCATGCCGACCTTTACCTCCATGAACGAAAAGGGCCAGCCGGACATGGCGCCGGAATTCTGGGTCAACGCGGTTCGCACGCCGCTCGACAAGGCAGTTGCCGAAGGCCGCCTGGTGATCGCCGCCGAGATTCTGGCGGACGGCGCGGTCGAAGGCTGGTGGATCCCGAAATTCCTGGCCGACGCTCATCCGGACATCAAGACGGTGCAGCAGGCATTGACCCATCCCGAGCTCTTCCCTGCGCCGGAGGACAAGTCGAAGGGAGCCGTCACCAACTGCCCGTCGGGCTGGAACTGCCAGGTCTCGACCGCCAACCTCTACAGGGCGCTCGGCGCGAAGGACAAGAATTTCGAGTTGATCGACACGGGTTCCGCAGCCGGCCTCGACGGCTCGATCGCTGGAGCCTTCGAAAAGAAAACCGGCTGGCTCGGCTATTACTGGGCTCCGACCGCCATCCTCGGCAAATACGAGATGGTCAAGCTTTCGTTCGACGTGCCGCACGACAAGGGCGATTGGGATGCCTGCACCGCCGTGCCGGATTGCCCGAACCCCAAGGTCAATTCCTACCCGACCTCCCAGGCCTTCACCGTCGTCACCAAGCAGTTCGCCGAAAAGGCGAGCGTGGCGATGGACTACGTCAAGAAGCGCAAGTGGACCAACGCCACCGTCAACAGCATTCTTGCCTGGCAGACAGACAACCAGGGCACCAACGAGGATGCCGCCAAGCACTTCCTCGAAACCATGCCGGATGTCTGGACGAAGTGGGTTACCCCTGAGATCGCCCAAAAGATCAAGGCATCGCTCTGAAGCGATGCCCAAAGGCGGCGTTTCGGCGCCGCCTTCCGCTCGGCGGATATGTCGAGGGCGTCTGGCGATGTCGCAGGCAGTCGGATGCAAAGGTCGCCATGACGCGATACTTCCATCGCAGAGACTGCTAAAATCTGCCTCCCGCGCCCGGAAAGCCATGCCGGCCCGCCGCCGCCAAAAATAGAATCGACAAGGGGAAAAGCATGGCAAGCTGCGATTTTCTGCCGGGCGTTCTTTGTAAATTCCCGGCGATGAGCGACCAATATATCCGCGATGCCCGCAAGGTGATCGACGATGGCTTCAAAGGCCTCGTGCGCGAATATGCCGGCCTCATCGATGTGGTGACCCAGCCGCTGCAATGGTTCCTGAACTATCTGGAACGGCTCTTCACCAGCTCGCCCTGGATCGTCGTGCTCGCGGTCATGCTGGTGATCGTCTATTTTGCCAGCCGCAGCATGCGCATCACGATCGGTACGGTCGTCGGCATGCTCCTGATCGGCGTCATGGGACTCTGGGCCGACACGATGGTGACGCTTGCGATCGTCACCGTCGCGACCCTGATCGCCATCGTCATCGGCCTGCCGATCGGCATCCTGATGGCCCGTTCGGACCGCATCCAGGGTGCCGTCAATCCGATCCTCGACGTGATGCAGACCCTGCCGAGCTTCGTCTACCTCATCCCCGTCGTGGTGATCTTTGGCATCGGCAAGGTGCCGGGCCTGATCGCCGTCGTCATCTATGCCGTGCCGCCGATGATCCGGCTGACCAATCTCGGCATCCGGCTGGTCGATGCGGAAGTCCTCGAAGCAGCCGATGCCTTCGGCTCCTCGCCCGGCCAGAAGCTGTGGAACGTCCAGATACCGCTCGCCCTTCCCACAATCATGGCCGGCATCAACCAGACGATCATGATGTCGCTCGCCATGGTCGTCGTCGCGTCCATGGTCGGCGTCGGGGGGCTCGGCAAGAACACGCTGCAGGCCATCAACAACCAGTTCTTCACCTTCGGCTTCATGAACGGCTTTGCGCTGGTGGCGATCGCCATCATCTTCGACCGCGCGAGCCAGGCCTTCGGCAAACGGCTGCAGAAACACTCGGAGGTCGTGCATGGCTAGCCACGGGATCGAAATCAGGAACCTCTACAAGATTTTCGGCCCACGCGGTCGGGACTATGTGGAGTCCGTCAAGGCCGGCATGACCAAGGCCGAGCTCAACGAGAAGCACGGCCACGTGCTTGGCCTCAAGGACATCAGCATCTCCATGCCGGCCGGCGGCATCACGGTGGTCATGGGACTTTCGGGCTCCGGCAAATCGACGCTGATCCGCCACATCAACCGGCTGATCGAACCCACCATCGGCGAGGTCGTCTATGACGGCACCGATATCTGCCGGATGAACGAAAAGGACCTGCGTGAGTTCCGCCGCCACAAGACGGCGATGGTTTTTCAGAAGTTCGCGCTCCTGCCGCATCGGACCGTGATCGAGAACACCGTCTACGGCCTCGACATACAGGGCGTGCCGCGTGCCGAAAGCACCAGGCGCGGGCGTTACTGGATCGAGCGGGTGGGTTTGTCGGGTTTCGAGAACCACTATCCGAACCAGCTTTCAGGCGGCATGCAGCAACGTGTCGGGCTTGCCCGGGCGCTGACCAACGACGCCGACATCCTGCTGATGGACGAAGCCTATTCGGCGCTCGATCCGCTGATCCGCGTCGATATGCAGACCGTTCTCCTCGACCTTCAGGCGGAATTGAAGAAGACGGTCGTGTTCATCACCCACGACCTGGACGAAGCCCTGAGGCTCGGCGACAAGATCGCCATCCTGCGCGACGGCAAGGTCATCCAGCAGGGAACCGGCCAGGAAATCGTCCTGTCGCCGGCGGACGACTATATCACCGCCTTCGTCAAGGAAGTGAACCGCGGGCGCGTCATCCAGGCGCGCACGGTGATGCGGCCGTTCGACGGCATCATGGACGGTGTGCGGCTGGCAGCGAATGCCACGCTCGAAACGGCTGCGAAGCAGATAACGGAGGCCGGCCAGTCGCGGGCGATCGTGGCCGACGAGAATGGCGCGCCGGTCGGCCTGCTCGATCTGCCGACCATCATCGCCGCTATGGTGACGCCGGCGAGCCACAGTGCCGAGAAGATGGCTGCGGAATAGACTAGGAGCCGCAATACCGGTTCCGAGTGTCGCGCAGAGGCGGATCGGCGTGGCTTGAAATCATATAAAGCAATCTTTATATGACGAATCCTGCAGCAAGGAGTGCCACCATGCCGACCGCCAACGTGCTGACCGAACTTCTGAATGAAAAAGGCGTATTGCTCGCCGACGGCGCAACCGGCACCAACCTCTTTGCCATGGGCCTGGAGGCCGGCGAAGCGCCGGAGCTCTGGAACGAGGCGGCACCGGAAAAGATCGAGAAACTGCATCAGGATTTCGTCGATGCGGGGGCCGATATCATCCTCACCAATTCCTTCGGCGGCACACGCCAGCGGCTGAAGCTGCACAAGGCGGAAGGCCGGGTACACGAATTGAACAGGCGAGCCGCCGAGATCGCCCGCAAGGTCGCCGACAATGCCGGCCGCAAGGTCATCGTGGCAGGCTCCGTCGGCCCGACCGGCGAGCTGCTGATCCCGCTCGGTGCCATGTCCTATGAGGAAGCGGTCGCCGCCTTTGCCGAACAGATGGAAGGCCTGAAGGCAGGCGGTGCAGATATTGCCTGGATCGAGACCATGTCTTCGCCGGAAGAGATTCGCGCCGCGGCGGAAGCGGCCGCGAAGGTCGGTCTTCCCTATACCTATACCGGTTCCTTCGATACCGCCGGCAAGACGATGATGGGCCTCGACCCGAAGGATATTCACGGCGTCGCGAAGGATGTCGGCGAAGGCCCTGTCGCAGTCGGCGCCAATTGCGGCGTCGGCGCTTCGGACATTTTGTCCAGCCTGCTCGACATGACAGCCGCCGATCCGGACGCCGTCACCATCGTCAAGGGCAATTGCGGCATCCCGGAATATCGCGGTGCCGAGATTTTCTATTCCGGCACGCCGCCGCTGATGGCCGAATATGCCCGTCTCGCCCGCGATGCCGGCGCGAAAATCATCGGCGGCTGCTGCGGCACGTCCTGCGAACATCTGGCGGCCATGCGGCAGGCACTCGACAATTACACACCGCGCCCTCGGCCGACGATCGAGGAAATCGTCGACAAGATCGGACCGCTGCGCAATAAGACCGCCAGCGAATCGGGCGGCGATTCAGGCCGGGAACGGCGCCGCCGCCGAGGCTGAATTTTTTCAAGCCGAGGAAGACAAGATGTCGAACATATCGCCGATCGGCAGCCGCGAAACAGTAGCCGAAAGCCTTGCCGGTCTTGCGCCGGAAAACCAGTCCTGGCTGAAGCTCCTGATGGACAACCCGACCTCCGACGATCTTCTGCTCGAAGGCCTGCATTTCTATCTGGACCAGGCGTCCGAGGCTAAATTCCTGAACTCGCTGAAGCTCGGCAAATGCGGCGAGTGGGTCGGCAACAACGCCCCCGCCCGGCTGCAGATCCGGCTGATGGAAGCGGCGAAATCCAGCCAGCATCCCGCCTACCAGGCCTTCAAGGACGGATTGACCCGCTCCGGCGGTCTGGAGCGGGCCTACCCTCAGGCAAAGATCTGAAGGTGCCTTGACGCCATAGCACCTCAGGAACGTTTCTTGCCCTGGCCGGAATTGCGTCAGCGGCGGTCGAGCGCTTCGGCGAGCCTTACCAGGTCGATGAAACCGCCGCGATAACCGAAGGCATCCTCGCCGCGGGCGTTGCGCGCCACATCGAGGATTGCCCGATAGGGATAGGCATCCAGCGCATTGGCCCCGCGGAGCTTCTGCCCGAAAGCCGCGACAGCCGTCGCGAAGCGCACATCCTGCGGCGCGGAAGCGAAATCACGCACCGCATTCATCTCCGTCACCGGCGTGGTGATGAGCTTGCTCGTCTCGCCGTCCGGCTGCTTGTAGCGGATCTTCACAAATGCCATCTCGTCCGAAACGGAAGCCGGAGCCGAGGTGGCAGCAGGACCATAACGAAGCGGGTCGTTGAACGCCGAGGCGCTGCCTTTCGGGGTCACCTCGTAGATCGCCGTCACCGCATGGCCGGAGCCGATGTCGCCGGCATCCACCTTGTCGTTGTTGAAATCCTCGCGCCTCAAGGCGCGGGTCTCGTAGCCGATCAGGCGATATTCGGAAATCTGCTGCGGATTGAACTCGACCTGGATCTTGACATCCTTGGCGATCGGGAAAAGCGTCGAACCCGCCTCGTCGACCAGTGCCTTTTGAGCCTCGGCCAACGTGTCTATGTAGGCGGCTGTGCCGTTGCCGTTCTGGGCGAGCGTCTGCATCAGGCTGTCGTTGAGATTGCCCTGGCCAAAACCCAGCACCGACAGGAATATGCCGTCCCTCCGGCGCCGCTCGATGATCCGCTTCAACTCCTCGTCGCTCGATGCCCCGACATTGAAGTCGCCGTCGGTCGCGAGCATCACCCGGTTGACGCCGCCCTGGATGAAGGCCTGGCGGGCGAGCCGGTAGGCCGCGTCGATGCCCTCCGCACCGGCGGTTGAACCGCCCGGCTGCAGGTTGTCGATCGCCGCCAGGATTTTCTCACGTTCCCGCGCCGACGTCGGCTCCAGCACCGTGCCGGCATTGCCGGCATAGGTGACGATCGATACCTTGTCCTCCGGCTTCAGCTTGCCGACCAGCAGGCGGAAGGCGCTCTTGAGGAGCGGCAGCTTGTCCGGTGCATTCATCGAGCCCGACACGTCGATCAGGAAGACGAGATTGGCCGGCAGTGCGGCAGACGGCGCGGTCTCGTAGCCCTTGATTGCCACCTGCATCAGCCGGGTACCCGTACTCCAGGGCGTCGGCGTGACGGTGACCGTCGTGCGGAACGGCTCAGATGCGGATTGCGGCCGCGGCCAGTCGTAGGGGAAATAGTTGATCATCTCCTCGACGCGCACGCTGTCGGGCTCCGGCAGCCGCCCATCCATCAGCGAGCGACGGACGAAGGAATAAGATGCCGTGTCGACGTCCACCGAAAAGGTCGAGACCGGATCGGTCGTCACGCTCTTCACCGGATTGGTGTCTGCATTGGCGAACCGGTCGCGGCTCTGCTCGAGCGGCGGCAGGAGTTCCGGTTTAGCCGGAGCGTAACGCGGCGCGGCGGCAAGCGGCGGCGCACGCTCCGCAAGCACGGAAGCCGCAGGTGCTGGCATCGGGGCCAAGACCGGCGGTGGAGCGGGTTCAGCCGCACGCTTTGCCGCAGCGCCGGATACTCGATATTCATTCGAAAGACGCGCAACGTCCGACGGAGTGTATTCGAGCTTCTTTTCGGCTTCGGGAGCCGCCATGCTCTGCTCGTTTCTCGGCCGGGCACCCGTCGGCTGGGCCGGCGTCTTCGGCGCAACAGGCTCGACGCGCGGCGCATCCGCGACCTGCGGCAGAGCCACCTGCCCGGAATTCGGCAGGTTGCCGCGGGTCAGTTCGAAAGTAAGCAGGGCCGCCGTTGGAATGATGAGCATCGTCGCAAGCGCCGAGCCGGCGAGATAGCGGTGCTGGGTAACCATCTTGTTGCTCCAAATCCGGTTGAAGATGGAGCTTGGACGCGACCACCGGAATTTTCCTTGGGCGCGGGCCGCATTTTTTTCTTCCGCATCGTATGCCTGAACGGCGGCGGCAAGCGCGCGGGCACGCGCCGCGCCGGACGCCGGCGGCGGAGACGGAATGCGCCTCAAAGTGTCGAATTCGTCCGTCATGGTCAGACCGCCTCCTTTTTCAGAAGGTCCTTCAATCGTTTGCGTGCCTCGTGCAGATGCCAGGAGACCGTATTTTCGCTGCAGTCGAGGATTTCTCCCGCGGCCGCATGGCTGAGACCTTCGCTATGGACCAGCAGCACCGCATCGCGCTGCTTGTCCGGCAGGCGGCGCACGGCCGCCCACAGCCAGTCGCCACGGTCGTCCTCCTCCTGCGCCACATGCGCAAAAAAGATGGGATCGTTGGCGATCCGGTCCTCGTCTCGCCGCCGGCGGGCAAGTTTTCGCTGGTGATCGCGCACCACGTTCAGCGTCAGCGTGTAGAGCCAGGTGCGGAATGCCGACTGGCCCCGAAAGGTGCGGATCGACTTGCCAAGCCGAATACAGACCTCCTGGGCAATGTCCTCGGCATCGATCTGCGTGCCGCACCAGCGCCACGCGACGGAGTGAATGAAATCGTAATGCGCCTCGACCAGCGCACCGAAGGCGTTTCGGTCGCCGTCACAAGCTCTTTGAACCAGTTCCGCGCTCAATGTCGTGTCCGCATTTCCGTCGACTGCACCTTAGGCGTTCGAAGCGGAAAGATCCTTGGGTCGATTTGAGAAAAATTCAGTCCCGCCTGGTCTGACGGAACTTGCCGCTGCACCAGTCGCGCAAGGCCTCATCCACGGCCTGCAGATCGTTCCCTTCAAAGGCGCGTTTGGGGACGATGTAGACGTAATCCTGCTCGTAAAACAGAAAGTAGCGCTCGGCATCCTCTTCCACGGCGAGGACCTTGTCCCATCCGCTGTTGATCTTGTGGGATACGGCATCCATCGAATAGCCGCCGGCATTCATATGCAGCGCAATCGGCCGGTTGATCATCCCCCGCCTTTCATAGAAGCCGCGCCAGAACCCCTGTTCGACGCCTTTGACGAAACCGAACGTCAACCGCGCCAGCAGATAGCTTGCCGGCAGAACCAATAGGATCGCACCGACGGCAAACAGGTGCTCCCCGGCCTTCCATTGCTGATAGGCGACAACCAGCCCCATAAGCAGAACCAAAGCGCCGATCGCCCCAAGATATTTCCGGAACGTGAACTCCGAGGCACGCAAATGCCGGGCGGCATATTGGTCCTCAAAGAGTATTGTGAAATTGGCGTTGAATTGTCGGTCGTCCGCTGTTGAAGCCGTCTTCCAGATTTCCGGTACCCGCGCCATGCCCTGCCCCGCCGCTGCGATCTGCCGCCTATAGGATAGGTCGGCGCGAAAAATGGGCAACCCGGCAAAACCCGCTTTTAGAACAGCGCCTGCATGTGGAAGCGCAATTGCTCGGGTTCATAGCGATAGGTTGCACCGACCGGACAGGCGCTTCGAGCGAGGCAGCCGGAGATCATGCAGGACACGCCCTCCGATCCACGCTTCAGATAAGTGCGGCAGCGCATGACATCGAAACCCACAATGCCGACTGCATCCGCCGGGCAGGCAGCAAGGCAGGGCTTTTCCAGACAGCGATCGCAGGGATGGCTGGCCTCTGCCGGCGCAGCTTCGATCTCGAACGAAAAACCCAATGCGCCGCGATAACCGTGCCAGAGCCCGTATTTCGGATGGATGAGGATGCCGAGCGGTGAAGGTTTCAGCCCCTCCGCCTTCGTCGCCCATTGCTGGAACGGCTGCCAGGGCGGATCGGAGGGAAAATAGGCAGAGGCTCCGAGTTTGCCTGCCAGTGGACGGATCAGCTGCTTCGACCACGTATCAAGCGGATCGGTGCCTTGGTATGTTTTTCGCCAACGGGAAAAAGCAGGCCAGATGGAACTCCCGGCATTGCCGAGCAGAACGACCGAAAGGGCTCGGGAGCCATCTGCCAGCATCGGGCCTTCGCCCGCGTCGAAATTCACGACGCCCCGCACAAGAATGCCGTATGGTCCGAGCGCCTCGGATATCCGCTCCAAATGGGATAAAGGGCCGATCAACGTGGCCCCTCATATTTGTAGTGCGGGCGCCAGACCCCTTCCTGGATAAAGTCGGCGACCAGTCTGGCGCCGCCTTGCTCCCTGGCGGCCTCGGGCTCTCTTCAGGTGAACGCGTCGGGCATCGAATCCTTGCGCGCCTTGATATAGGCGATGAGCGCGTCGTCGATCGCTGGGTCGAGAGGCGGTGCTTCATAGTTGTCGAGCCAGGCGCGGCAAAGCGCATTGGCGCGCTGTTCGATGCGCTTCTCGCCTTCGATCTCCCACTGTTCGAAGGAGTTGTTGTCGGCGAGCGGCGAGCGGTAGAAGGCGGTTTGGAAATGCGCCTGGGTATGGGTGCAGCCGAGATAATGGCTGCCCGGCCCGACCTCACGGATCGCCGAAAGCGCCTGGCCTTCCTCGGAAAGATCGACACCCTGCGCCATTTTCTGCATCATGCCGAGCTGGTCCTGATCGATCATGAATTTCTCGTAGGAGGAAACAAGGCCCCCCTCCAGCCAACCGGCCGCGTGCAGCACGAAGTTGGTGCCGGCAAGCAGCGTCATGTTGAGCGTGTTGGCCGATTCATGCGCCGCCTGCGCATCCGGCACCTTGGAAGCGCAGAGCGAACCGCCGGTCCGGAACGGCAGGCCGAGACGCCGGGCAAGCTGGGCCGCGCCATAGGAGACCAGCGACGGCTCCGGCGTGCCGAAGGTCGGCGCCCCCGATTGCATCGAGATCGAGGCCGCAAACGTGCCGAACAGAACCGGCGAACCCTTGCGGATGAGCTGGGTCGTCGCGGCCCCGGCCAGAACCTCGGCAAGGATCTGGGTGAGCGTACCGGCGACCGTCACCGGGCTCATCGCACCGGAAAGGATGAAGGGCGAGACGACGGATGCCTGATTGTGGCGTGCATAGACCTTCAGCGCGCCGAGCATGGTGCCGTCGAACACCATAGGCGAGTTGGCGTTGATGAGGTTGAGCGTCACGCAATTGTTCTCGACGAATTCGTCGCCGAACACGAGCTTTGCCATGGCGATCGTATCCTCGGCGCGTTCCGGCGCGGTGACCGAGCCCATGAACGGCTTGTCGGAATATTTGATATGGCTGTAGACCATATCGAGATGCCGCTTGTTGACCGGCACGTCGACCGGCTCGCAGACCGTGCCGCCCGAAGAATGCATGGACGGCGCCAGGTAGGAGAGCTTCACGAAATTGCGGAAATCCTCGATCGTCGCGTAACGGCGGTTGCCGTCGAGATCGCGGACGAAGGGGGGACCGTAGACCGGCGCGAAGACGGTGGCTTTGCCGCCGATATGCACGCTGCGCTCGGGATTTCGCGCATGCCAGGTGAACTCCCTCGGTGCGGTCTTCAGGAGTTCGCGGCACAGCCCCTTCGGAAAATGCACGCGGCTGCCCCTGACATCCGCGCCGGCCTTGGCCCAGAGGTCGAGCGCCTCCTCGTCGTCGCGGAATTCGATGCCGATCTCCTCGAGAATCAGGTCGGCATTCCGCTCGATGAGTTGAAGGCCTTCCTCGTCCAGCACTTCATAGACGTTGATCCTGCGGGTGATATAGGGAAGCGAAGGGCCGGGTCCGCTGCCGGAGCGGGCCGCCCGGCGGCCCGCTGCCCCCCGTTCGCCGCGGCCGCGTCGTCCCGCGCCGCCTGCCGGTTCCGTCTGCTGGGTCAGATCGTCCATGATGTTCCTCGTCTCGCGCCTTCCCGCGCCTGTCATTCTGATGCGCCATGCTAGGCGCAAGCGCAAGCCGAGCCCTGCCTTTCTGCGTCACGGGTTTGTACAGGACAGACATTTCGCGATTGGTCTCCGTCGTTTTTCCGACGCGCCTCTGTCGCATACGAAAGAAATTGCGAAACGAATTGAAGGTACAGATATTCGAAGGCGCAACAATTTTCCGATTTGCCCCCTCGAACCCAAAGGGAAGCATTCCATGTCCGACGACGAAATCATCCTGGCGGAACTTTCAGACGAGGAACTTGTGCAGCAGATGCATGACGACCTTTACGACGGCTTGAAGGAGGAGATCGAGGAGGCGACCAACATCCTTCTCGAACGCGGCTGGACGCCCTATGACATCCTGACTCAGGCGCTGGTCGAAGGCATGCGCATCGTGGGCATCGATTTTCGCGACGGCATTCTTTTCGTTCCGGAAGTGCTGTTGTCGGCCAATGCGATGAAGGCCGGGATGTCGATCCTGCGACCGCTGCTCGCAGAAACCGGTGCGCCGAAACTCGGCAAGCTGGTGATCGGCACCGTCAAGGGCGACATCCACGATATCGGCAAGAACCTCGTCGGCATGATGATGGAAGGCGCCGGCTTCGATGTCGTCGATCTCGGCATCAACAATCCGGTCGAGAACTATCTGGACGCGATCGAACGGGAAAAGCCGGATATCCTCGGCATGTCCGCGCTGTTGACCACGACCATGCCCTATATGAAGGTGGTCATAGACACCTTGAAGGAAAAGGGCATGCGCGACGATTACATCGTGCTTGTCGGCGGCGCGCCTTTGAACGAGGAATTCGGCAAGGCGGTCGGCGCGGATGCCTATTGCCGCGATGCGGCGGTGGCGGTCGAAACCGCGAAGGAATATATTCGCCGCAAGCACAACAGCCTCGCCGCCGGCGCCTGAGCGCGCCGCCGGCCGAGATGTCGACGACCGGTCAGTTCCGGGCGGCGCGATCGACCCTCTTGCCTGCCGACTGCGTTGCGTCGACGGCATTCGCCGTGTCCTGACCCATGCCGCGGATCGTGTTGCCGCAGGAGGTAAGCGAAACCACCGTCGCGAAAAGCGCGGCGATCACCGTGACTGTCTTGGCCGTCATGATAGAATACTCCGATGGATATGGATCGAATGGCTCCGGAAAACCCGCTTCCGGCGGAAGACGATTTCCCGGCTGAGGAACGTGCCAATCACGAAAAAGTTCACGTGATCGCCTGCGGCGCCATCGCGCGGGAAATCCTTGCCGTCTGCAGGCAGGGCGGGCTCGGCCATATCGACCTGAACTGCCTGCCGGCAATCTGGCATGCCTATCCGCAAAAAATCGTTCCCGGGCTGGAAAAGGCCGTTGCCGAGGCCCGCGCCGCGGGCTTTCGAAAGATCTTCTTCGCGTATGCGGATTGCGGCACGGGCGGCGATATCGACAGGCTTTGTGAGCGCGAAGGCATAGCGCGAATCGAAGGCCCGCACTGTTATTCCTTCTTCTCCGGCAACGAGGCCTTCGCAAAGACGAGCGATGACGACATCTTCTCCTTCTTCCTGACAGATTTCCTCGCCCGCCAGTTCGAGGCCTTCGTTATCGAACCGCTCGGGCTCGACCGGCATCCTGAGTTGAAGGAGATGTATTTCGGCAATTACCGGAAGCTCGTCTACCTCTCTCAGGAGGAAGACGAGACCCTGCAGGAAAAGGCGCGCGCCGCCGCCAGCTACCTCGGCCTCGCTTACGAATACCGCTTCACCGGCTATGGCGACCTCACGCAGGCGTTACAGTCGGCTTAACCGTTTATTTGATCTTCGGGAGAAGAGTGCCGACGACGCTTGAGCGGGGTGGCACATGCCGGACCAGAATTCTCGGATCGTGGTAATGACGGCCGGCGGGGTGAACCCGCAGGTGATGATCAACGCACTGGCCAAACATTTCCCCGACCTGCACGTCATTCAGGAAGAGCCGGAATCGAAAGGCGTTCTGCTGAAACGCCGCGCCAGACGTTTCGGTTGGTTCGTAGCCCTCGGCCAGCTGGCCACCATGATCGCCTCGCGGCTCGGCAAGAGCGTCGCGGCGAAACGATCCGAGGAGATCATCCGCGACTACGGTCTTTCCGCCGAGCCCGACGGAGCGGTTTCCGTGACCCACGTCCCCTCCCTCAACGACCCTGCCTGTCACGCCATGGTGACAAGCCTGAAACCGGCGGCCGTCTTCACGATTTCCTGCCGCATCCTCTCTCCGGCGACGCTTGCCGTCATCCCCTGCCCGGTCATCAATTTTCACGCCGGGATCAATCCCATGTACCGCGGCCAGATGGGCGGCTATTGGTCGCTGGTGGAGCGCGACGAAAAAAACTTCGGCGCCACCGTGCATCTCGTCGACAAGGGCATCGACACCGGCGGCACGCTTTATGAAAAGCGCCTGACGCCATCACGTGCCGACAGCCTCGCCACTTATCCGCTCCTGATGACGGCAGCCTGCATCGACATCAGCGTCCAGGCGTTGCGGGACGCAGTCGGCGGAACGCTGAAACCTTACCAGCCGCAAGGTCTCTCCACTTTGCGTTATCCGCCGCCGATCTGGACCTGGCTTTATCACGGTTTCACCAAGCGCGTCTGGTGACCGGGCACATTCTATAAAACCGGTCATGGCGAAGCACGTCGCTTTTTGCTCTGTGCGACGTCGTGGCAAGCGCAGTCCCGTGCCTCCCGGCCGTGCATGCTTGTTCTCGACACGGAGGATTTCATGGCTGACCGCATCGTCGTCTACTGGCGGGATATCCCGGCGCAGGTGATCATCAAAAAAGGTCGCCAGACCGCCAAGCGGGAACTGTCGCTGCGCTTCACCGAAGCGATCGACATGTGTGCCATGCGCACCGGCGCGTCCGAGACCGACGACTATCTCGCCGAATGGCGCAAGGCCGATCCGGTGCCGGTTTCCGACGATCTGGAGGCCGAGGCCGACAAGGCGATGACGGAACTTGAAGCCGCCTATGACAAGGAACGGCTCGTGGCGCTGGTGAAGGCCGGCGGCCGCGAAGCCGCCTGAGGCAAGACAACAAGAATTTCGGCGCCGCAGGGAGCGCCCAAGGAACCAGGGAGCCAGGAACATATGACCCGCACCATCGTCGCATCCGCAACCCGCGAGGTCGTGATAGGCTTCGACCAGCCTTTCTGCGTGATCGGCGAGCGCATCAACCCGACCGGCCGCAAGAAGCTCGCGGCTGAAATGATCGAGGGCAATTTCGACACGGTCATCAAGGATGCGCTGGAACAGGTGGCCGCCGGCGCCACCATGCTCGACGTGAATGCCGGGGTGACGGCGGTCAATCCCAATGAAACCGAACCGCCGCTTCTCGTGCAGACGCTGGAAATCGTCCAGAACCTCGTCGATGTGCCGCTGTCGATCGATTCCTCGGTAACAGCGGCGATCGAGGCAGCGCTGAAGGTTGCGAAAGGCCGGCCCCTCATCAACTCCGTCACCGGCGAGGAGGAGAAGCTCGAAGCCATCCTGCCGCTCTGCAAGAAATACGACGTGCCGGTCGTGGCGATCTCCAACGATGAGACCGGCATTTCCATGGATCCCGACGTGCGCTTCGCGGTCGCGAAGAAGATCGTCGAGCGCGCCGCCGACTATGGCATCAAGCCGCACGACATCGTCGTCGACCCGCTGGTCATGCCGATCGGTGCGCTCGGCTCGGCCGGCCTGCAGGTCTTTGCGCTGCTGCGGCGCCTTCGCGAGGAACTGAAGGTCAACACGACCTGCGGCCTTTCCAACATCTCCTTCGGTCTGCCGCACCGCCACGGCATCAATGCCGGCTTTATCCCCATGGTGATCGGCGCCGGCATGACGAGCGCCATCATGAACCCCTGCCGGCCGCAGGAAATGGAAGCGGTCCGCGCCGCCAACGTATTGAACGGCACCGACCAGAACTGCGGCACCTGGATCATGACCTATCGCGACTACAAGTCGGCCGAAGGCGGTCCTGCAGCGGTATCGCCGGCCTCTGCTGCATCCGCTGGACGCCGTGGTGGTCGCGCAGCACGGGCTGGCGCTGCTGCGAGAATGGAGTAGAACCGGCCATGAATCCCGCGTGAACCGATAGAATGAACGCCAACACCGCCCATCCCCTTGTCCTCTTCATGCCGTCCGGCAAGCGCGGCCGGTTTCCGGTCGGCACGCCGGTGCTGGATGCCGCGCGCCAGCTCGGCGTTTATGTGGAGAGCGTCTGCGGCGGCCGGGCGACCTGCGGGCGCTGTCAGGTGTCGGTGCAGGAGGGTAATTTCGCCAAGCATGGCATCACCTCCTCCGACGATCATCTCTCGCCCGTTGGTCCGAAGGAAGAACGGTACGACCGCGTGCGCGGCCTTCCCGAAGGACGCCGCCTCTCCTGCTCGGCGCAGATCCTCGGCGATCTCGTCATCGACGTGCCGCAGGATACGGTGATCAACGCGCAGGTGGTGCGCAAGGCGGCCGACGAACGCGTCTTCGATCGCAATGCCGCGGTCCGCATGTGTTATGTCGAGGTTGAAGAGCCCGACATGGAAAAGCCGCTCGGCGACCTCGACCGGCTGAAGGCGGCACTCGCCGCCGACTGGCATTTCGATGAAATCGATGTCGATTTCCATCTCATTCCCAAGGTCCAACAGATCCTCCGCAAGGGCGAGTGGAAGGTGACGGCGGCGATCCATCGGGATCGCGATGACGATCGCCCTCGCCTGATCGCCCTTTATCCAGGTCTCAAGAACGAGGCTTACGGGATCGCCTGCGACATCGGTTCTACGACCATCGCCATGCATCTTTCCTCGCTGCTTTCGGGCCGCACGGTTGCCTCCGCCGGCACGTCCAACCCGCAGATCCGCTTCGGCGAAGACCTGATGAGCCGCGTCTCCTACGTGATGATGAACCCGGACGGGCGCGAGGCGATGACGGCGGCCGTGCGCGAGGCACTGAACGGCCTGATCGACAGGGTGTGCGAGCAAGGTGGCGTTTCGCGCACGGATATTCTCGACAGCGTCTTCGTCGGCAATCCGATCATGCACCACCTCTTCCTCGGCATCGACCCGACCGAACTCGGCGGCGCGCCCTTCGCTCTGGCGGTCTCCGGAGCGGTCGACGTGAAATCCGCCGATATCGGCCTGCCGATGAACGAAGGCACCCGCGCCTATGTGCTGCCCTGCATTGCCGGCCATGTGGGCGCCGATGCCGCGGCCGCCACCCTCTCGGAAGGCCCGCACCGTCAGGACGAGATGATGCTGATGGTCGACATCGGCACCAATGCGGAAATCGTGCTCGGCAATTCCGCCCGCGTCGTGGCCGCCTCCTCGCCGACCGGCCCGGCTTTCGAGGGCGCGGAAATCTCCTCCGGTCAGCGGGCTGCTCCGGGCGCCATCGAGCGCGTCCGAATCGATCCCGAGACGCTGGAGCCGCGTTTCCGGGTCATCGGGGTCGAGCCCTGGTCGGACGAAACCGGCTTTGCCGAAGGCGCCGCTGCGACCGGCGTCACCGGAATCTGCGGCTCCGGCATCATCGAGGTCGTGGCCGAAATGTATCTCGCCGGCATCATCTCGGAAGACGGCGTCGTGGACGGTTCGCTGGCCGCGCGTAGCCCGCGCATCCTGCCAAACGGGCGCACCTTCTCCTATCTGGTCCACGACGGCGAGCAACGCATCACGGTGACTCAGAACGACATCCGCGCCATCCAATTGGCCAAGGCAGCTCTTTATGCCGGCGTGAAGCTGCTGATGGACAAGCAGGGTATTGGCAATGTCGACCGCATCGGGCTTGCCGGCGCATTCGGCACCTTCATCGATCCGAAATATGCGATGGTGCTGGGACTCATTCCCGATTGCGATCTCGCCCGCGTCAAATCCGTCGGCAACGCGGCCGGAACCGGCGCGCGCATGTGCCTGCTGAACCGGGGCTATCGTCGCGAGATCGAGGACACGGTGCGGAAGATCGAAAAGATCGAGACGGCACTGGAGCCGAAATTTCAGGAGCATTTCGTGGCTGCCATGGCCTTGCCCAACAAGGTCGACGCTTTCCCGCAGCTGAGCACGGTCGTCACCCTGCCCGAGCGCAAGGTGATTGCGGACGCCTCCGGTGAAGGCGGCCGCCGGCGTCGCAGAAGCCGCGACTAGGCGGCGGCAGCGACCAGCGATCCGAAGGATTCGCGGATGCTTTCGGCCACCGCCTTGGCGGGGATCGAAAGCTGGGGTGCGGTCAAAAGACGGATGTCGAAGCTGATCAGTTCCGGCAGGCCTTCCTTAGGCCCCAGCACCTGCATGTCCTCGGTGACATAGGAGCGCGGGAACGGCGCGATCGCCAGGTCGGAAAGGACGGCCGCGCGCTGCGCCATCGTGTGCGCACTGGCATAGGCGACCCGATAGGTCCGCTTGTGCTTTTCGAGCTGCGCGATGGCATCCTGGCGCCAGATGCAGCCGTCTTCCCAAATGGAGATCGGCAGCGGATCGCGCAGATAGGCGGTTCCGCATTTGGCGCCTGCCCAGACAAGCCTTTCCGTATGAATGATCTCGCCGACCGTCGGGAACGGCCGCGTCGCGCAGTTGATCAGCGCCAGGTCGAGCCTCTGCTCGTCCATCCGCTTCCTCAGCGCGAGGCTCATGTCGACGGTGACATCGACCATGATGCCCGGAAAGCTCTCGCCGAAATCCTTGAGCACCTTCGGCAGCAGCCGCTCGGCGATGTCGTCCGGCGCACCGAGGCGCACGACGCCGGAAAGCTCTGGCATCACGAAGCGCGACACGGCCTCGTTGGAGAGCGCCAGCATGCGCCGCGCGTATGAGAGCAGCATTTCGCCATGCTGGGTGAGCGACACCGAACGGGCATCGCGCAGGAAGAGCGTGGTCTTCAACTGCTCTTCGAGTTTCTTGATCTGCATCGAAACGGCCGAGGGGGTGCGCAGCACCGCATCGGCGGCGGTCGAGAAATTGCCGGTCTCGGCAATCGCCACGAATGTGCGCAGCACGTCGTTGTCGAGCAGCGGCAGCGGCGGACGGAACGGAATGGTCATGACAGTCTCCATTCAAAAAATCTGAACTTAAAGACCATATCATTTCGTTTGATTGAATGTCAAATACGGAGCATAGTCCAAACCATCGGAAGCAGGCGTCGATACGCAACATAATTTCATGAGACGCATTCCATGCATTCGATTGATTGATGGATTGGTGGCGCTCATTCTCCCAGTCTGCGCTGCCATGAAACCCCTCAAATGAAGACCCAAGGAGAACTGTCATGACCATGATCACCTATCAGGAGAGCGACCGCTCGCGGCATCAGTCGTCCTCGTTCGCCTCGTTCCCCAGCTCGGCCCTTCTGCCGATCCTGAAGCTTCGCGATCAATGGCGTCGCCGCCAGACGGAGAGAATGCTCGAAGGCCTCGATCCGGAAATTCGCAAGGATATCGGCTGGCCGACGACGGACGTGGCCACGCACCGCAAATAAGCCTATGCGAATATCCTCCCGAACATGGTCCGCCGATTGTAATGTTCTGCGGGCCATGTAGCCTCCAGCCGATCTCCGCTCTGTCCAGCTTTTCGCCGCCGCACATGCCTGCGACACGTCGATGTCGCAAAAATATCATCGGCTCGTCGCCAAAAGTCCTTCACCCCTGTCTTTTTTCGTGCCAGTGTCGCTTTTGAAGTAGAAGCAGGCCGCGATGTACGGCCATGGCGAAGGGGAAGACTGCATGGACTTGATGAGCAAAAGCCCGGCGAAGAAGCGTTCCCTCGTCTTCTTCCTCGTTCCGCATTTCACCATGCTGCCGTTTGCGGCAGCCGTCGAAACCTTGCGCATCGCCAACCGGATGCTCGGTTATTCGGCCTATACGTGGCGTCTCTGTTCCGCCGACGGCGAGAAGGTCTATTCATCGAGCGGCATCGGCCTCGAGGTCAACTCCTCGCTGGCCGACGAGCGCCGCCACCTTTCCGGCGAGAACCGGCCGAATATGGTTCTGGTCTGCTCCGGCATCTATGTCGAGGAATTCCACAACAAGTCCGTCAACGCCTGGCTGCGCGAGACCTACAATCGCGGCATCGCGGTCGGCAGCCTCTGCACCGGCGCGCACGTGCTCGCCCAGGCCGGCCTGCTCAACGGCAAGCGCTGCGCGATCCACTGGGAAAACCTGCCGGGTTTTGCGGAAGCCTTCCCGCAGGCGGAAGTCTATGCGGACCTCTACGAGGTCGATTCGAACCTCTACACCTGCGCCGGCGGCACGGCCTCGCTCGACATGATGCTGAACCTGATCGGCCAGGATTTCGGCGAAAACCTCGTCAACCGCGTCTGCGAGCAGCAGTTGACGGACCGGGTGCGCAACCCGCATGACCGACAGCGCCTGCCGTTGCGTGCACGCCTCGGCGTGCAGAACGCCAAGGTTCTGTCGATCATCGAACTGATGGAAAACAATCTGTCCGAGCCGCTGTCGCTGGTGGAGATCGCCGACGATGCCGGGCTCTCCCGCCGCCAGATAGAACGTCTGTTCCGCCAGGAAATGGGCCGCTCGCCGGCTCGCTATTACCTGGAAATCCGGCTGGATCGGGCTCGTCACCTGCTGGTGCAATCTTCCATGCCGGTCGTCGAGGTGGCGGTCGCCTGCGGTTTCGTCTCCGCCTCGCATTTCTCGAAATGCTATCGCGAGGTCTATAACCGCTCGCCCCAGCAGGAGCGCGCCGAACGCAAGCTCAACATGAACACGTCGCGGACCGGCGTGGTCGTCTGAGCGGAAGCGGTTCAGACCAAGGGCGGCGGTTCAGTCGGCCGCCTGCAAAACGATCGTGTGATCCGAAAAAACCTGGTTGCGGCCGTAGTTCTTGGCCATGAATAGGAATTGTTCGGCGGCGTTGAGGTAATTGTCGAAATTTTCCGGACCGTACACATCCGCCAGCCCGATGGAGACGGTGATCGAGAAATCGGTGTTGCCGCCCTCCATCCGCATGGCGGCGATCTCCAGCCTCAGCTTTTCGCACAATGCCGTGGCCGAGGCGCCGTCGAGGCCGACGACCATCAAGCCGAACTCCTCGTCACCGAGACGCGCCAGCAGATGGCGCCTGCCGGCACAGGCCGCGCTGAGCTTTCCGGCGATCGCCTTCAGCACCCGGCCGACCATTTCCTCGCTGTGACTGTCGTTCAGTCGCCGGAAGTGGTCGATATCGATGATCGCCACGGCGCAGGGCGTTTCCTCCGTCAGGCATTCTGCGATCATGGGAGGTCCAAGCCGATAAAACTCCTTGAGGTTGGGGAATCCCGTCAGCGGATCGGCCGTCAGATTCGCTGCTTCCATCTGCACCGGCGAAGGTGCAGCCCAGCCATAGGCCAGACGTTCCGTGTCGCGAAAATGCTGGCTCTGAAGATAGGGCATGCGAATTTCCTCGGGGTCAGGCGACGCTCTTGACCACCGACTCGGGACGCTTGGCCTGCATCGACCAGATCTGGATCAGCGTATCCAGGTTCTGATTGACGCGGCAGTAGAATTCCTCGTCGATGAAGGGCCTCAGCATGAAGTCGTTGCCGCCGGCCTTCAGGAAACGGGCTGAAAGCAGCCGGTTCGAGGAGGACGACACACCAATGATCCTGAGTTCGTGGGAGCCGCGCACCGAACGGATGCGGCGCGTCAGTTCGAAACCATCGATGTCGGGCATGTTGTAGTCGGTGACGACGAGGCCGATATCCGGGCTCTTCTTGAGAATCTCAAGGGCTCTGGCTCCGCTCTCGGCGACGCTGACGCGGAAATTGTAGCGCTTCAGGCGGCTCGAAAGCAGCGCCCGCGCAGTCGGGCTGTCGTCGACGATCAACACGTGATGTCGGTGGTTGGTGAGGAAACGGCAAACCGATTCGGCCAGCATCTCCACCGCAAAGACATTGTCCTTCAGGATGTAGTCGACGATGTCCTTGGCGAGAAGCTTGTCGCGCGTTTCCTGATGGAACGTGCCGGTAAAAACGATCGTCGGGATCGAAAGATCGACCAGGTATTCCAAGGCCTCGCCGTTTTCGGCGCCAGGCAGGTTGATATTGGAGATCGCCAGCGTCACCGGCTCCGAGGAGTGGTCGTAGGCAAGCTGCAAATCCTCGAAATTCCGGCAGATTTCGACGCTGATACCGAACAGCTCCTTGAGACGGGTGCCGATCATCGAGGTGAAGACGTTGGAATCCTCCGCAAGCAGGATGCGGGAGTCTGCCAGTGATTGGCCGGAATACTGCATCCCGGAAATGCCGAGGAATGTCATGGTGCCCCTATCGATCAGATATTATCCCCTCTGGAACATCCGTAATGCAAACGATTTGCAGAACCGTTAATCGGGGGCGCCTCCGGTCCCGAAATAGAACGGGCGGCTTGAAGACCGCCCGTTAACGTCAATGATTTCTTACTTTTAGCCGGATATAGCCCTGCCGGAGGACATCAGGCACGCAGCACCGCGTTGTCCGGATCGAAGGGGCTTTCGGGCACGACCGTCGCATCGTAGCGGGTACCGAGTATCTTGATCTTCAGTCTGGTGCCGGCCGCGACATAATCCGGCTTGACCATGGCGAGCGCCACGGACTTGCCGATACGCCAGCCGAAGCCGCCGCCCGTGGCCCGGCCGACGAGTTCCCCGTCCTCGTTGTAGATCGCCTCGGACCCGCGCGCATCGACATCGTTGTTGCCGGAGACCACCAGCGTCACGAAATTCCACTTCAGGCCCTTTTCCTTGTAGGCCAGCAATGCATCGCGGCCGATGAAGGACTTTTCCGGGCGAATGAAGCGATCGAGAGCCGACTCATAGGCGTTATATTCGATCGACAGTTCGCGGCCCATGTTGCGATAGGATTTCTCGACTGCCATGGCGTTCATGGCGCGGATGCCGAACGGCCTGATGCCGAACTCGGCGCCCGCTTCCATCAGCCTGTCGAAGATATAGGTCTGCATCTCGATCGGGTGATGCAGTTCCCAACCGAGTTCGCCGATGAAATTGACCCGCAGCGCATGGGCGGTCGCCACGCCGACGGAAATCTGCTTTGCCGTCAACCAGGGGAAATCCTTGTTGTCCAGGCTGGTGCGGGTCAGCTTCCTGAGCAGATCACGCGATTTCGGGCCGGCGAGAACCAATACCCCATATTTCTGGGTGATCGGCTGCAGGATGACGCCGCCGTCCTTCGGCGCCAGGCGATAAAGGAGATCATGGTCATGCGCTTCGAGGCCACCGGCGGAAACCATGTAGAAACGGCCGGGAGCCCACTCGTAGACGGTAAACTCCGCCTTGACGCCGCCCGCGGGCGTCAGGATGTGGCAGAGCGCTATGCGGCCGCGCTTTTTCGGAATGGCATTGGCGAAGATCGAGTCCAGCCAGGTCCGCGCACCGGGACCGGAGACCTCGATCTTGGCAAAGGGCGACATGTCGAGCACGCCGACATTCTCGTGCACGTGTCTCACCTCGTTGCCCACATGCTCGAAATAGTTCGAACGACGGAACGACCATTTTTCGACGATACGACCGTCCTCCAGCGGAGCGGCGTAGTTGTGATTGGTGATGACGTCGGCCCCGACCCCTAGCTGATCCTTCGGTACTTCATAACCGGCCGGCGCATACCAATTGGCGCGCTCCCAGCCATAGACCGATCCGAACACACCGCCGAGCGCCTTGAGACGGTCGTAGATCGGCGTGGTCTTCAGCGGCCGCGCAGCGGACCGCTCCTCGTCCGGATAGTGCATGGTGAAGACGTTGGAATAAGCTTCCTCGTTCTTGGCGATGAGATAACCTTCCGTTGCGTAAGGCCCGAACCGGCGCGGATCGACCCCCATTAGGTCGACGGTCGGTTCGCCGTCGATGATCCATTCGGCGAGCTGCCAGCCGGCGCCGCCGGCGGCGGTGATGCCGAAGGAATGGCCTTCGTTGAGCCAGAAATTCTTGAGGCCTGGCGCCGGGCCGACGATCGGGTTGCCGTCCGGTGTGTAGGCGATCGCACCGTTGTAGACTTTCTTGATGCCGACGTCGCCGAAGGCCGGGACGCGGGCGATCGCCGCTTCGATATGCGGCATGAGCCGATCGAGATCTTCCTGAAAAAGTTCGTATTCGCTCTCGTCGGACGGACCGTCGACGTAGCACACGGGCGCGCCGACTTCGTAGGGCCCAAGGATCAGACCACCGGCCTCCTCGCGCATGTACCAAGCGCTGTCCGATTCACGCAGCACGCCCATTTCGGGCAGGCCCTGGGCCTTGCGCGCCTGGATTGCGGGATGCGGCTCGGTGACGATATACTGGTGTTCGACGGGAATGACCGGGATATTGATGCCGACCATCTCGCCGGTCCTGCGGGCGAAATTGCCGGTGCAGGAAATGACGTGTTCGGCGGTAATCTCGCCCTTGTCGGTGGTCACCTTCCAGAGGCCGTCCGGCTGCTGCTCGATCGCCGTGACGGTCGTGTTGCGGTAGATCGTGGCGCCGCGATCACGCGCACCCTTGGCGAGCGCCTGAGTGAGATCCGCCGGCTGGATATACCCGTCGTCCGGATGCTGGATGGCGCCGAGCAGGCCGTCGGTCTCGCAGAGCGGCCAGATCTCCTTCACCTGGTCCGGCGTGAGCAGGTTCACCTTGACCCCGATCGTCTCGGCAATCCCGGCATAATACATGTATTCGTCCCAGCGATCTTTGGTACGGGCGAGACGGATGTTGGAGACCTTCGAGAAACCGACATTCATGCCGGTCTCCTCCTGCAGTTCCTGATAGAACCGCACCGAATATTTATGCAACTGGCCGACCGAATAGGAGAGGTTGAAAAGCGGCAGAAGGCCTGCCGCATGCCAAGTCGAGCCGGAAGTCAGTTCCTTGCGCTCGATCAGCACCGCGTCGTTCCAGCCCTTTCGGGCCAGATGATAGAGCGTCGAAACACCGACCACGCCGCCGCCGATCACCACCGCCCGTGCATGTGTCTTCATGGAATGAACCCCTTTTCGGCCTTGCGGGCCATGTCGAAAACTTTTGGGGACTATGCAATTCCGGCAGGCAGTCCAAACGCCTGATTACGACATGCGAAAAGCCCGCCCGCGACGACCGTGACAATGGTGGAAACGGAAGCGCTCACGCCCCGCCCCGCCTGTCGCCCTCCTCCGGCAGGATCGGTCTGCCGCGGTGCAGGACGATCTCCTGCTGCGGGAACGGAATCTCGATGCCCTCCTCCCGGAAGCGCTTCAGGATGGCGATCCTGAGATCGTTGCGGATGCGCAAGCCGTCCCCCATGTCGGCCAGATGGAAGCGCAGCTCGAAATTCAGCGACGAGGGACCGAAGCTCAGGAATTCCACATGCGGCTCGGGATTGCGCAGCACTTCCGGAACCTGATCCACGAGCTCGAGCAGGATGTCCATCACCTTCTGCGGATCGGCATGAACGCTGACGGAAACCGGCACTTCGGAACGGCCGATCTTGTTGCGGTGCGTCCAGTTCCCGACCGGCGAATTGATGAGGTCCGAATTCGGCACGATGATCGACTGCTTGCGGAAGGTCTCGATCTCGGTCGCGCGCACGGAGATGCGCTTGACGATGCCTTCCGTCGCCCCCGTCACCACGTGGTCTCCGACCTTGAACGGCCGCTCGACGAGCAGGATGAGGCCGGAGACGAAATTCGACACGATATTCTGCAGGCCGAAACCGATGCCGACCGAAAGAGCCGAGGCGACGAGCGCAAAGCTCGACAGATCGATCCCGGCCGCCGAAACGCCGACGAGCACGGCAAGTCCCACGCCGAGATAACCGATGCCGGTCTTGACCGAATTGCGGACCCCGAGATCGACCTGGCTGCGGGCCAGCACATTGCCGTCGATCCACTTCTGTACCCAGCGGGTCAGCACGAAACCTGCGCCGAAGAGCAGCACGCCACCAAGTATGCCGACGATCGAGATCGAAATGTTACCTATGCGGATCTCCGTGAAGAAGCGATAGATCCAGGCTTCGATGTCGGCGATCTGGAACCCCCAGGTGAGCAGGATCAGCGGGATGCCGAAGAGAAGCGCGAAGGCATAGATGCCGAGGCCCGCCACAAGGCCCGCCTGATCGAGCGCCACCTCGTTGAATTTGAACCGCTCCGCAAGCCTCCGCCCCGCGGACGTGTCGGTGAACGCCCCCTGCTTGGAGATCGCCTTGCCGGAGAGAAGCCCGACATAGATGAGGACGAGGACGGCGCCGGTCAGCACGATCTGGGTCGAGGCGAAGCGCGCCAGGCCCACATAGCCCGTCAGGACCGAAAGGATCAGCAATCCGCCCATGAGCCGCAGCAGAAGCGGGAAGAAGCGCGGCCACTGATGCCCCGGCCCGTCCGGATCCTCGCCTTCGACAAGCCGCGGTTTGACGAAGGAGATCGCGATGAGGATGAGGCCGATGATGACAGAGGCGAACAGCGTCTTGACGATGGTCAGTACCAGCGGCGAATTGAGCGCCTCGCTGATGGCTCCGAGAAGGTAGTCGAGTCCGTTGACGATGGCCATCGCAAGCACTGCGACCGTCAGCAGGCGGGCGCCGCGATTGGTGATCCGCACCAGCCGCCATTCCGGCTCACCCGGCGCCAGAACACCGTAAGTGAGCTTCCATACGAAATAGACGAACCACACGAAACCGAAGAATGTCGCGACGATCGGCGACACGTCCGCGCGCAGGACGTTGAAGCCGTCGAGGAAAAGGAAGGACGCAAGCAGGAACGCCGCAAGCGACATTGTCTGTATGACCGTCGACCAGAAGGCGACCGAAAGCCTGCGGATATAGGACGGGGTTTCCTGGCCGTTGCGGCGGATGAACCGCCCGAAGAGGCGATAGCCGCCCGAGAGGAACAGCATGCCTGCGGCGATCGACAACGCGATCGCGCCCAGCAATTGCAGCTTCTTGAATTTCCAGACGAAGCCGATCCAGCTTCCGAACGTCGCCCCGAAATTGCGCACTTCGACCACGAAGGCTTTGCCGGCATCGGAAAACAGCTCGCCCGTCAGTTCGGTATGGCGGAAAAGCGTCTGGGTGAACAGCGTACGGCGCAGATTGGTGATCGTGTTGGCGATCTGCGTGGCGCTGTTCGACAGGCTGCCGGCATCATCGACGATGAGATTGAGCTCCGACCTTTCGTTGAGAAGCCGGTTGCGCTCCTCTACGACGGCCGGCGCCTCCGGCGGCTGCCCTTCCTTGGGGGGGTCGCCGAGACTGGTGAGACGCGCCTGGATCTGCTCGACGCGGGTTTTCATCGCATCCGAGGCGGCCCGCATTTCGGCGACGATCTCTTCCGCCTGAACCCTGAGTTCGGCAAGCCGCGCATCGTCCTGCGTGTCGCTCTGGATGCGGTTCCTGAAGGAATCGAGCCGCTTGCGGATGACGTCGATCTTGTTCTTCATCTCCATGTTGATGGAGTCGATCGTCACATCCGCAGCCTGCTGCTGCGGCGCCTGAGCCTGCGCCACCGCAGGGGCCGCATTCAGGAGCGCGGCGACGAAAACTCCCATGACGACGGTCATGAAAGCGATGCGGAACTGGCGCAATATGGAGGAAGGGCCGGTCGTGAAAGGTTTTGCCAACTGTCTGCTCTTTGTCTTTCGATCGGATTCGCAAGGCAAAAATAGAGTGACTTCTGGGCGAAGAAAAGGAAACCACTATCGCGCTCGACGGAATTGGAACAAAATCGGGAACCGGGAACATTTCCCCGCGTTTCCTTGTGCCAACAAAATGGAGGGCAGGATCATGGAACAAGCAGGCATCGGCTGGATCGCAGCCATCATCATCGGCGGCATTGCCGGCTGGCTCGCCGAAAAGTTCATGAAGAGCAACATGGGGCTCATCATGAACATCATTCTGGGCATCGTCGGCGCCATCATCGCCAACGCCATTCTCGGCGTCTTTGGCATCGTGCTCGGCGGCTGGATCGGCTATCTCATTGCCGGCTTCATCGGCGCCTGCATCCTGATTGCCGTTGCGCGAATGTTCAGACGCTAAATTACAAGCATCAAAAACCGGCGCCGGGCTTCGAAAGATATTCCAGCTCGGCGCCGGTCGATTCCCGGCCGAGGACCGCATTGCGATGCGGGAAGCGGCCGAATTCGCGGATCACCGCCCGGTGACGTTCCGCGTAATCCAGATAATCGGCATCCCCCAGAAGCGTGAACAGTTCGACCGAGCGGTCCTGTTCGGCGAGCACTTCGGAATGTTCGAACGGCAGATAGAAGAAGCAGCGCTCATCTGCGGTAACCGCCATGTCAGCCCCCGCTTCGATCGCAAGCTTGGCTTCTCGCAGCGCCAGCCAGTCTGCCGCAAACGCCAACGGCGTCGCGCGATACATGTTGCGGGAAAACTGATCGAGCACGACGACGGCGGCAAGCCGATCCTCGGGCGATCCACGCCAGGCATCGAGTTCGCCGCGGGCGAGCGACAGATGCGTGGCTGAGAAATGCCTGCGCATCGCCTCGTCGAGCGCGTCGTTTTTCTCGAACCAGTCCTTGCGTGTCAGTTCCTTGAACCAGAAGGAAAAGACTTCCCTCGGTGTTTTTATATTCGGGCCGGCCATCATCCACCTCACTCAATCGAGACGAAGGGAGGAAATATCCTTGTTCAGCAAACGGGCAAGCGCCTCGACCGCCATATTGTGGTCCTCGCGCTGCGGCAGCCCGGAGACGGTTACGGCGCCGATGCAGCCGACGCCCGCCACGGTGATCGGAAAGCTGCCGCCATGCGGCGCATAATCCGCCGAAGACAGGCCGTAGCGGTTTTCCACCGTATCCTGGAAATGGGCAAGCTTGCGGCCGATCGCGTAGCTCGACTGGAAGAAGCGAAGCACGAGATTGCGCTTGCGGCGCACCCAGCCCTCGTTGTCGGCGGACGTGCCCGGCATGGCGAGATAAAAAGCCGGCATGGAATGCAGCTTCACATCGATGGCGATGCCGACCCCTCGTTCCAGCGCCATGTCGCGCAGCATCGACCCGAGTTCCCAGGCGGTCGTCAGATCGAACCGGTCGAAGACGAGCGCCTTCTCCTGTTCGGCGATCTTGGCCATATCCCGTTCTTCAGCTGTCGTCATCGACTTCCCCTCTCGCTCACCATTGCGCGGGCATTGATGACGGCAAAGCGGGGGAAAGTAAAGTTACTCGGCCGCCTCCAGGGCACGGCCGGGAAAGAAGGCGGCAAGCTCCTTTACGGCAAAGCCGATCCGTTGCTGCAGAGCCTCCGATGCGACCCGGTAATCGGTGAAATCGCGGTCGGACGCATAGATCGCGGTCGGCAGCGTATGCGCCATGAAGAAACCGAAGAGCGGGCGAAGCTGGTGCTCCACCATCAGCGCGTGCCGGTCGCCACCGCCTGTCGCCGTGATCAGGATCGGCTTGGCGCGCAGCTGTTCCGGGTCGATCAGATCGATGAAATGTTTGAAGAGGCCGGGATAGCTGCCTTTGTAGGTGGGCGACCCGACGATCAGGAAATCCGCGGTGACGACATCCGCCAGCACGCTCTTGGCGTCCGCCTCGAGATCGCTCTGACGCTGGGCCTGTCCGAGCGACGGTCCGACATCGGCGAGATCATAAATCTTTGCATCGAAACCATAGTGATCGGCGGCGATTGCCGCGACATGATTGACCAGCGCAAAGGTTTTGGAGGGACGGTTGTAGCTACCCGCGAGGCCGATGAGTTTCAGAGCCATGAAAATTCCTTTCTGCGCAATGACTTGCTCAAGATTAGCGCGCACATTGCTATATGAAAGCAAGGAACCTGCCGCCTGCATCGGCTTGGGAGAAAATCATCCTATACAGGCGAAGAATCACGCGATACGGGCCGGCCACGGCAAGTTCCGGGCGATATCGCCGGCGATCGTCTCGGCAAGTGCCTTGGCCTGAACGCGGATATCGGGCACTGCCGTGATTTCCCAGAACTGCCCCGCAGTCAGCGCGCCTGCCGCAAAAAGGCCAGGCTGCGGTTTTCCCTGCGGATCGACGACACGCGACTGAGCATCGACGGAAATGCCGAGGCCGAGATCGTCCATTGCGATCATCTCACGATCTCGCATGGCCCGCAGAAGCGGCGAATGGCCGATGCCGGCCCGCTCCATGCCGGTGCAGTTGACGATCCAGTCCGCGCGGAAAGAAACGATCTCCTTCGTTCCGCGCTTGCGGTAGCGGATACCGGCCCCCTCGCCCTCGCGATCGAGGGATTGCAGGAAACCGGCATGAACCGTGACGGTACCATCCTTCAGCAATGCGTCGAAGCGGGCAGAAACGTCCGGTGCGATCCGGTGGCGATGGATATTCCACCAGGCAAGCGCATGGCGCAGAAATCTTGAACGCTGGTCCCGGCTGAGACTTTGCCACAAAGCCTGGGTCTGCGGCCGCAGCCCGTCCACGACACCCCGCCAGTCGGCACCCGCTCTCGCCTGCCGGCGCAGGGCATGCAGCAGTGCGCTGATCTCCCGGCTTTCCGCCAATTCAGGGGGCACCGGTGCCGCGCGCCGCAAGGGATGGGCATGCGGCACGAGCCCGCGGCGCGACAGGACGTGGATACGGCCGCGGTGGCCCTGGGCGCGCAGCGACAGCACCTGGTCGATCATCGTCAGGCCCGAACCGAATATGCAGATCTCGTCCTCGCGTCCGACACGCGACAGCCAGCCGAGTCGCCAGGGGTTCTCGACGATCCTCGAATGGACGTCCCGATCGATGCGCGTCGCCGGCAAGGGTAGGTCGGCATTGCCGACGCCGAGCGCCAGGACGACGTTGCGCGCTTTCAGCTCTCCGGTATTGTCGAGACAGAAGACAAGGCCGTCGCGTTCACATTCGACACAGGCCGTCGCCTTCGCCTTGATGAAATCGACATGCGCCCGCCGCTCACGCGGCCTCAGCAGCGAAGCCAGCGTATCGCGCAGATAAAGCCCGTAATCGCCGCGCGAGGCAAAATCCTCCGCAAAGACCGCCCTGCCCTGGCGCCGCAGCCATTCGACGAAATCGTCAGGCCTGTCCGGAAAGGCGCTCATGCGCGCCGCAGGCACGTTGAGCCGATGCAGATAGAATTCGGTGCGGTAGGCGGTGCCGCGGCCGAAACCCGGATCGTCTCCGACAACCGCGATCGAGGCGGATGACGGCAGGAACCTTAGGAGATTGATGGTAAGGGCGATCGCGGAAAAACCGGAACCGACGACTGCGACATCATAGGTCATCAAGCACACACTCCTCGTCCGTTTCAGATTGGGCGAAAGGGTCGTCTTGCAAGCCGCCGGGACGCGGGACACATGCTTCCCCCGGCATCGCTTCAATCTCTACTAAGTTACTAGAGATTACCGAAGAGTAAAGAGGTTTTTGAGAACCTCAGTTGCAGGCCGGCTCAGGCCGCGGCAGCGTCGGCGCCTCGGCGCTCGGATTGCTGTTGGCGGCTGTGCCCGGCGGCTGACAGTGATCTTCCTGATCGACAGTGCCCGTCGTGCTGTTGGTCGCCATCGGGTCGGTCACGCCGGGCGGAAGGGGCGCGTTCGAACGGGTCGGACCGGCGCCGGGGGCGGTCGGAGCGGCTCCCGGCAATGTCGCCGGATCTCCTTCCGACGTCTGCGCCGAAACAGCGCCGGTAAAAGCCAGCGTGATGAGAGAAAATACGGCAAACCTCATGAACATCTTTTGATGCCTCCGGTTGATCGGACGATAACCGAAATCGGCCCCGCTTGGTTCCGCCGCCTTGGCCTCTTCACGGCATCATTTCGTGGATCGACGACAGCAGCCTGTCGTGCCGATAGGGTTTCGGCAGGAAAACGGTATTGGCCGGCAACAGCATGGGATCGAGATTGACGACACCAGAGGTGATGATGATGCCGACCGTTGGACGGATGGCCCGGATGCGCTGTGCGAGCTGAATGCCGTCCATCGAGCCGGCCATGTTGACGTCGGTGAAGACGATGTCGATATCCGTTCGGTTGCGGAACAACACCATGGCTTCATCGGCATTGCCCGCTTCCAGAACCCTGTGCCCGACCTCTTCCAGAGCGTCGAGCGTCGTAAATCGGATCAGCGGCTCATCTTCGACGATCAGAACCACGGCATTTTGCGGCATGGAAGTCTCCCTGCAGATCGCAGCGGACGAGCAACCCCGTCCTGCTTTACCGACGGCCATATAGGAGACTGGTGAGTCGGCGGCAAGCATAGGCGGTTGCGGAGCGGGGACGCCGTCACGCCGGCGGCGAGGCCCGATGCCGCGATCTTCTCTTCGATCATGGATAATGCGATTTGATAGAATGCAAAATTATCTTGCGAAACGTCTGGAAACATCCTGTACCAATCGCCACTAAAATGTGACTAGAATTCCAGCCTTCATTTCGTCCATTCACGCCTTCAGGTTCAAGCTTCATGATGGAACTTTTCACAGCGGCCGGCTTTGCTGCCCTTATCGAGGTCATTGCCATCAACCTCGTTCTTTCCGGCGACAATGCCATTGTCATCGGTCTCGCCGCAGCCGGTCTTCCCGCTTCGCTGCGAAAGAAAGCAATCTTGTTCGGCATTTCCGCCGCCACCGTGCTGCGCCTCGTGTTTGCGGTCGTCGCCACCTACCTTCTGGCGATCAAGGGGCTTCAGCTCGCCGGCGGCTTTCTGCTTTCATGGGTCTGCTGGAAGATGTGGAGCGAGTTGCGCGAAGGCCAGGACGGCGACGCCCATGCCGTCGCCGTCGCGGAAGAGAATACGCCTCAGAAAACCTTCCTCCAGGCAGCGACCCAGATCGTCGTCGCCGACGTTTCCATGTCTCTCGACAACGTTCTGGCGGTCGCCGGCGCCGCCAAGGAACATTCGATTGTCCTTGTCATCGGCCTGATCGTTTCGATTGCGCTGATGGGCGTCGCTGCCAACTTCGTCGCCAAGCTGCTCTCCCGATTCCGCTGGATCGCCTATCTCGGTCTTGCCGTCATCGTCTACGTAGCCGTCGAAATGATTTATCACGGCATCTTTGAAGTCCTGCCGCTCATTCGAAACATCTGAGCGAAACAAGCCCCACAAACCAATCTCAGGCCCCTCTTTGGACCCTGCCGATGCCCATTGCATCGGCAGGGTCTTTCCATTGGGGGCCGGCAACGCATGAAGAACAAGCCCGGAGCTGATCGGTGAACCTGTCCCACACCCTCCGGCCTGTGCCGATCCGGAACGGCAAGGTCAACCTTTTCTTACCAAGTCTTTGACTTTCGCCAGGTTCCCGTTGATCATGCGGGGGAAGCAAAGCTACGTGGGCGCCCAGCCGGCATGAAGCCGGTCAGGGGCTCGCGGACCCCCTTCTCGCGAGAGTTGGTGAGCCCCGTCCAAGCGAATGAGAGCGGACCTTGAGCCATAGCCACGACGACGATCATCATTCCCACGATCATGACGATGACGGCCATCACGTGGACTGGCGCGAGCACGGCGTGAAGGTCATTCCCGGCAATTCGCTCGATCCGAACACGGCGCAGACCCCCGGCATGAACCGTGCGACGGCGATCAACAATGCCCGTGCCGGGGCGGAAAAGATCTGGGCCGGCACGGTGACGATCCATGCCAACGCCAAGACCGGTGCTCATCATCACGGCGATCTCGAAAGCATCATCTATGTCGTCAAGGGCAAGGCGCGCATGCGCTGGGGCGACAACCTGGAATTCGTCGCCGAGGCCGGTCCCGGCGATTTCATCTACGTACCGCCCTATGTGCCGCACCAGGAAATCAACGCCAGCCGCGACGAGACGCTGGAATGCGTGCTGGTACGTTCCGGCCAGGAGCCGGTCGTGGTGAACCTCGACATAGAGCCGGTCGAAAAGCCGGAGGCAGTCCTGTGGAAGGACCCGATCCACCGGTAACCGCCGTTTCCGGCGGGAAAGGCCGCGACCGTCTGAAATGCCGCCGCAATCGGCGTTTAAGTTCGCGACGACTTGCGATTGACCGCCTCAAGCCTCTCCTTTAGAAGGCGGCAATTCGTTCCGAAGGCATGGCTTCGGAACATTCAAGCTCCGGAGCTGATGCGGATGGCGCCGTTTCCGCGGGACAAGCGGATGAGACGCGAACGCGAAGAGGATCGCCTCTGGTCGCGCTGGCCGGTCTTTGCCGCCGCCCTGCTGATCGCCGCCCTCTTCGGAATTCTTTCCGGCGCCGTCAAGGACGCACAGTTTCCGCGCGGCCTGCAGTCGGCCGGCAAGGGAACGGAAACCCCGCATCTTTCGAAACGCGAGCCGATCAGGGCACTCGCCGCCGCTGACCGCAAGGACGGAGCGGGCGCTTATGCATCGAGCAGCGACGGCGCCCTGCTCGCGGGCACGATCAGCCCCACTTTTCCCGTCTATGCCGCGGCGATCGCGCCGGCTCTCTCCATCATCCACCCGGCCCTTTCCCACTGGCCCGCCCCGCTGCCGCGCGCCCCGCCGGCTGCTGCCTGAGAGACCGCGCTTCGGCGCCCAGACGACAAGATTTCCCGCCCGTCGCTCACGAAGCTTGATGCGGGCTCAGCAGGATTAGATACATGAGAAATTCCCCATGGTTGGTGACGACCTACATCATCGTCATCCTGGTCGGCATATTGATCGCGCTTCCGAACGTCATTCCCCAGTCGGCGCTCGACCGCCTGCCCGGCTGGCTGCCGCATAACCGCGTCTCGCTCGGTCTCGACCTGCGCGGCGGCTCCCACCTCGTGCTCGAAGTGGACCGTGCCGACCTGATCAACGAACGTGTCCAGAGCCTCCTGCAGGACGCCCGCCGCGTGCTGCGCGACAAGAACATCAGCACGACCGCCATCCGCCGCGCCGGCGAGACGGTGACTGTCGCGCTCCGCGACCCCGCCCAGCGCGGTGCTGCGGTCACCGAACTGCAGACGCTCGCCAATCCGGTCGGCTTCGGCACGACGGTCGGCGGCAGCGATCTCAACATCACGACGCCGACCGACAACACGATCTCGATCGCCCAGACCGAAGCCGGCATTAATTCGCACATCACCGCAGCCGTCGATCAGTCGCTGGAAATCATCCGCCAGCGTGTCGACCAGGTGGGCGTCGCCGAACCGACCATCCAGCGCGTCGGCTCCGATCGCGTCCTCGTCCAGCTTCCGGGCGAACAGGACCCGTCGCGGCTGCGCCAACTCCTCGGCTCCACCGCCAAGATGAGCTTCCACCTGCTCGGTCAGCAGGGCGAAACCGGCGTCACCATGCTCTCCGACGAGCGCGGCAACCAGTATCCGGTCCTCGACCGCGTCGAGCTTTCCGGCGACCGCCTTACCGATGCACGCGCCGCATTCGACCAGCAGACCAACGAACCGGTCGTCAACTTCCGCTTCGATTCGGCCGGCGCCAACCGTTTTGCCCAGATCACCCAGCAGAATGTCGGCCGCCCCTTCGCGATCGTCCTCGACAACAAGGTGCTGAGCGCGCCGGTCATCCGTACACCGATCACCGGCGGCTCGGGCCAGATCTCCGGCGGCTTCTCGGTTTCGGAAGCCAACACGCTTTCCGCCCTGCTGCGCGCCGGCGCACTGCCCGCCAAGCTGACCGTCATCGAAGAACGCACCGTCGGTGCCGACCTCGGTTCGGACGCCATCGAAATGGGCATCTTCACCGGCCTGATCGGCTTCGGCCTCGTGGTCGGCTTCATGCTGTTCCTCTACGGAGCCTGGGGCATCCTCGCCAACATCGCGCTGTTCATCAACGTCATCCTGACCTTTGCGGGCCTGACGTTGATCGGCTCGACGCTGACGCTGCCCGGCATTGCCGGCGTCGTGCTCGGCATCGGCCTTGCGGTTGACGCCAACGTCCTCATCAACGAGCGCATCAAGGAAGAAACCCGCAAGGGCAAGAGTGCCTTTGCCGCGATCGATGCAGGCTTCCAGCGCGCCTATTCGACCATTGTCGATTCGAACGTCACCAGCCTGATCGCCACCGTGCTGCTCTTCTGGTTCGGTTCCGGTCCGGTGCGCGGCTTCGCCGTCACCATGGGCCTCGGCATCATGATCTCGATGTTCACCGCCGTTTCGGTCGTTCGCGTCGTGATGGTCTTCATTGCCGCCCGCCGCAAGCTGAAGAAGATCGAAATCAAGCCGCTCCTGCCGATCAACCTCGTTCCGGACGGCACCCATATCCACTTCATGAAGGGCCGCTTCATCGGCATCGGCGTCTCGGTCATCCTGTCGGTTGCATCGGTCGTGCTGTTCTTCGCGCCGGGCCTCAACTACGGCGTCGACTTCCGCGGCGGCATCCAGATGGAAGTCACCACTGCGCACGAGACGGACCTCGCAGCCTTCCGATCCGGCCTCGGCGAACTGGGCTTGGGCGAAGTGGCGCTGCAGGAATTCGGCGGCAACAACCGCGTCCTCGTCCGCGTCGAGCGCCAGCCCGGCGGCGAACAGGCCCAAACCGATGCGGTCGAAAAGCTGAAGGCCGAAGTCGTCAAGATCGATAACACCGCCAAGGTGGAACGCACCGAAGTGGTCGGCCCGAAGGTTTCGGGGGAACTGGCGACCGCCGGCTTCCTGTCGGTCTTCCTCGCCTCGATCGCCATGATGATCTACATCTGGGCGCGGTTCGAATGGCCCTTCGCCGTGGGTGCGATCGCCACGCTCGTTCTCGACGTCACGAAGACGATCGGCTTCTTCGCCATCACCGGGCTGGACTTCAACCTGACCGCCATCGCGGCGCTGCTGACGCTCGTCGGCTACTCCGTCAACGACAAGGTCGTCGTCTACGACCGCATGCGAGAAAACATGCGTCTCTACAAGAAGATGCCGCTGCGAGACGTGATCGACCTATCGATCAACGAAACGCTCGCCCGAAGCCTCTATACCTCCGCAACGGCCTTTCTGTCGCTGCTGCCGATGGCGATCTGGGGCGGCAGCGCGGTGGAAAGCTTCGCTGTGCCGATGGTATTCGGCATCGCGGTCGCGGCGCTCTCCTCCGTCTTCATCGCAGCTCCGATCCTGCTCTTCCTCGGCGACTGGCGCACGCGCCACCGCGCCCACCAGGCGGAAGCGGCAGCCGAAGCCGCCTCGGACGATGCCGAACGCCTCGGCAAGGCGTGAACCTTCGCCGGTCAAACCCTTGGCCGGAAACCGGAGGGCGGATGAAAATCCGCCCTTTTCCATTGCCTGTGACCGTTGACGCTCATGCTCGATTTCGCCGCCTATGCGGGGCTCTTTTCCGCCGCCTTCATCGCCGCGACGATCTTTCCGATGCAGTCGGAGGCAATCCTTGTCGGACTGATCCTCAGCGATCGTTATCCACTCGCCGGCCTGCTGCTGGTGGCGTCGGTCGGCAACACGCTGGGTGCCGCCGTCAACTGGGCCCTCGGCCGCGGCGTCGAACGCTTTCGCGACAGCCGCTGGTTCCCGGTAACGCCCGAGAAGCTTGAAAAGGCGCAGGCCTGGTACCGGAAATACGGAAAATGGTCGCTGCTGCTCGCCTGGCTGCCGGTCGGCGGCGATGCCGTGACGGTCGCCGCCGGCGTGATGCGGGAACCGCTGTGGATATTCCTGATCCTCGTCTTTATCGGCAAGGCAAGCCGCTATCTTGCGCTTTCCGCCATCACGCTCGGGATCTTCTGATCAGTTTTTTCGGCTTCGTCGCTGAATTCGCCGAGCGATTTCCAGAAACTCCCGAAGAACCGGTGAGCAAAGGCTTCAAGCGAGGTGCCGGGCGGTTCCTGGTTCCACACCTCGCCGCCGACGCGCAAAGCGCTCATCACAACGGCGGCCAGAAGCCGCATGCGCCTGCGCTCTTCCTCGCTGCGTGCCCGCAGCCGCAATGCCTCGGTGAGCTTGCCTTCGAGCTTGGCATATTTAAGCTGGTCGCGAGCCCTCAAAGTCGGCGTGTTGCGGACCAATTCGCCGAGCGCCATGGCCCTCTCGTCCGCCGCCAGAACGATGGCGCTGATGAGACCATGTTGCACCGCCTTGACCGCCGGCTCGTCGGCCGGACGTGCGGCGATCGCCGTCATCATTCGGTCGGCAAAGCCGTCCTGCCAGGCGAAGACGACCTCTTCCTTGCTGGGAAAATAATCAAAGAAACTGCGCTTGGAGACATCGGCGCGCGCTGCGATGTCCTCGATCGTGGTTGCGTCGAAACCGCGTTCGAGGAAGAGGCTCATTGCCGCCTGCTCGATGCGTTCGCGGGTCTGGCGGCGCTTGCGCTCACGCCGGCCCTCCGTGTGGCCGTCGCTGGTTCTTCCCATTCCTTCCGGCTTCTCTTCAGCCATCCGCGTGATCGATATCCACGTTCTGGTTTGCCGCTTCCGCGCTCGAACGATGCCGCGCAAGCTCCAGCGGCTTGCGGCGGGAAATCCGGTAGACGGCGGCCGGCGGCAGATTGCGAACGGTATGGCCGATATGCACGGCCTTCAGCCCGAGCCTGTCGAGGATCGGCCGCGGCACCGGGCAACGCGGCCCATAGGTGAACTGATAAAAAGCACCGCCCGGACGCATATAGGCAAAAGCGCCACCGAGGATCGCCGTCACCTTGCGAGGCGACATGGACAGCAGCGGCAGGCCGCTGACCACCGCACCGACCGGTTCGCCGTCGAAAAGCTCGTTCTGGACCAGCTTCGCCGCATCCATTTGCAGCACCCGCGCCTGCGGAAAACGCCGCTGCAGGCCTGGCACGAATTCAGGCCCGTATTCGATCAGCGTCAGATCGGACTCGGCAACGCCGCGGGCAAGCAGGGCGCGGGTAAAAACGCCCGTGCCTGGACCGAGCTCGATCACCGGACCATCAAGCGCCGCGATCTCCTGGGTCATCAGCTTTGCCAGCGACTCGCCGGAGGGCGCGACGGATGCAACACGCAGCGGGTTGCTCATCCAGGAACGGAAGAAATGCAGGAAATCGGAAAATGCGGCTTCTGTGGTCATGGTTAGAGACTCACCGGTTTGAAAATGCGATCGAGTATTCCGCCGAGCTTCACAGCCCGCATGGCAATTCCAAGGCATGAAAACCTCCATTGCAGAAAAAAACGGGCCGAGATGCCCTATTCACCGCGCTTTCGACGGGTTCGCATTTAGTGAATATTTGCATCAAGTGCAACATTATCACAAAAATGTGTGCAGACGCGGATAGAGGTCAACGGCGTACGGGTTTTCCGGGAACCACCCGGCATCGATTGCCATTGATGGGATTGCCTGGAACATTTTAGGAGGAGGAAGTCATGGAAAAAGCGGTCCCGGAGGCGGGAGACGAAAAAACGGAACTGCATCGAGTCATGGGGCCTGGCCTGCTGCTCCTCTTCATCATCGGGGATATCCTCGGCACCGGCATCTATGCCCTGACCGGTCAGGTAGCTGCCCAGGTGGGCGGCGTCGTATGGCTGCCTTTTCTGATCGCCTTCGTCGTCGCGCTCCTGACGGCCTGCAGCTATCTCGAACTGGTCACCAAATATCCGCGCGCCGCGGGTGCTGCACTCTATACGCACAAGGCTTTCGGCGTGCATTTCTTCACCTTCCTGGTGGCGTTCGCCGTCATGTCCTCGGGCATCACCTCGGCTGCCACCGCTTCGCGCGCCTTCGCCTCGAATTTTTCCGCCTCCCTCGGGCTTGAACTCGGCGCCTGGAGCGTACCGCTAATCGCTGTCGGCTTCATCGCGCTGGTGGGTGCGATCAATTTCCGCGGCGTTGGCGAGAGCGTCAAGATGAACGTGCTGCTGACCGTCGTCGAACTGACCGGCCTCCTCATTATCATCGGCATCGGCTTCTGGGCGATCGCCGGCGGCCAGGGCGACGTCTCGCGCGCCTGGACTTTCGCGACGCCGGAAGGCAGCGGCGTCTTTTGGCCGGTGATCGCGGCGACGACCCTCGCCTTCTTCGCCATGGTCGGCTTCGAAGATTCGGTCAATATGGCCGAGGAATGCAAGGAGCCGAGCCGCATGTTCCCCAAGGTGCTGCTGACAGGACTCGCGATCACCGGCGCGATCTACGTGCTCGTGGCGATCTCGGCCATCACGCTGGTTCCGGCCAATGAACTCGGTCAGGGCGAGACGCCGCTTCTGAAGGTTGTGCAGGCAGGCGCGCCCGCCTTCCCGATCGGCATATTCGCGATCATCACCATGTTCGCGGTCGCCAATTCCGCACTGATCAACATGATGATGGCAAGCCGCCTGATCTACGGCATGAGCCGCGAAGGCGTGCTGCCTGACGTGCTGGGCAAGGTGCATGCCGACCGCCGCACGCCCTATGTCGCGATCGGCTTCACTTCGCTTCTCGCGGTTGCCTTGATCCTTTTCGCCGGCGGCGTGCCGGCGCTCGGCGGCACCACGGCACTGCTGCTCCTCTGCGTCTTCGCGATCGTCAACGTGGCGGTGCTGGTACTCCGCAGGGACAAGGTCGAGCACAAGCATTTCCGCACGCCGACCATCCTGCCGGTGCTCGGCGCCATTTCCTGCACCTTCCTCGCCGGCCCCTGGACCGGTCGCAACCCGGTGCAGTATCTGATCGCCGCCTGCCTGATCGGCCTCGGCGTCGTGCTGTGGCTCGCGACCGTCAGGATCATGAAGACCGCAACGGCCTGACCGTCAGCCCTTCCGGCGCACCGACAGCCGCCCGTCATCACCGATATGCGGCACGACATCGAGATAACCGGGTATTTTCGGATGCCCGGTTTCGACTGGATGGGAATGGGTGGCGGTAATCACCATCACATCCGCTCCGGCATTCTCACCCGCCTGGATGCCTGCAAGCACGTCCTCGAACACCAGCACGTCCGATGGGCTGACGCCGAGCCGCTCGGACCCCAGGATATAGCCCTGAGGATTGGGCTTGCCGATCGTCACATCCTCTGCCGTCACCATGTAGAGCGGCTGTGGGATGCCGGCCGCTGCTAATCTTACCTTTGCAAGCTCGATCGGCGACGAGGTGACGATCGCCCAGCGCTCCGGCGGCAGTGCGGAGAGAAATTCCACCGCCCCCGGGATGGGCACCACGCCTTCCACGTCTTCGATCTCGCCGCGCAGGATCTTTTCGGCTTCGACGACCGGCTCGACGCCCGGCAGGTTCAGACCGCCGATCGTGTCGATGCCGCGCTTGCCATGCATGGTCGGCAGGAATTCCTCCACGTCGAGGCCCATGCCCGCGGCCCACCGGCCCCAGACACGCTCGGCGGCGGCAATCGAATTGAGGATCGTGCCGTCCATGTCGAACAGGAAGGCCGCATAGGTGTTTTTAGGCAGGATGATCTCGGCGGAGGAAGACAAGGTCAGGTCCTTCGGGATTGGTGGGAGGATGGCTGGCAACGGGCTTTCGACTAACCCGTCCTGCATTCCGATGCAAATCGATTGAAAGAAATTCGCGGCCATCCTTGTCTTCTCTTGCCGCAAGCTTAGAACTGGCTGACCGAGCCATGGAGGGAGGACGTCTTGGCTGAACTATCCGTCCGTCATCAAGATCTTGCCGGCCGCGGCGTGCTGATCACCGGCGGTGGCTCGGGCATCGGCGCGGCACTCGTCGAGGGCTTTGCTGCGCAGGGCGCCAAGGTCGCCTTCCTCGACATTGCCGAGGCGCCGAGCCGTGAACTTGCCGAACGCGTGAATGAGAAATCCCCTCACCCCGTTCTCTATCTGAAAACCGATCTCCGAAACGTCGCCGAGACCCAGGCGGCAGTGAGCGAGGCGGCGGAAAAGCTCGGCTCGCTGTCGGTGCTCGTCAACAATGCCGGCTGGGACGACCGGCACGAGCTGGAAGCGGTGACGGAAAAATATTGGGACGAAAGCCAGGCGATAAACCTGAAGCAGATCTTCTTCGTCTCGCAGGCCGCCGTCCCGCATCTGCGCAAGGCCGGCGGCGGCGCGATCGTCAATTTCTCTTCGATCGCCTACCTGCTCAACATGGGTGGCCTGCCGGCCTATGCGACCGCCAAGGCCGGCATCATCGGCCTCACGAAGAGCCTTGCGGGCAAACTCGGGCCGGAGAATATCCGCGTCAACGCCATCCTGCCCGGCATGATCGTCACCGAACGGCAGAAGAAGCTGTGGCTCAACGAGGATAGCATCGCTGCAATGGTCGCCCGTCAGGCCCTGAAGCGCGTACTCGTGGCGGAAGACCTCGTCGGTCCTTGCCTCTTTCTCGCTTCAAACGCGTCCGCCGCCATGACGGCCCAGACGGTCGTCATCGACGGCGGTGCTCTTTAGCAATTCCAAGAAACCTGGAGAGGTTTTCCTGGAATTGCGCAAAACAAGGAAGCAAAGAATTGCCGCGCGGGCTCCCGGTGGAAAGAGCCCGCGCGGCCCCGGAGGTAGACCTTACTCCGCTGGAGAGAGAGCGGGAGCCGCCTCCTCCGTACCGTGCTGCCGCAGAGGACGGCTGCCGGTAACCAAGCGGGCCAGCATGTAGAAGACCGGCGTCATGAAGATGCCGAAGAAGGTCACGCCGATCATGCCGGAGAACACCGCAATGCCCATGGCGACGCGCATTTCGGCACCCGCACCCGTGGAGAAGACGAGCGGCACGACGCCCATGATGAAGGCCATCGAGGTCATCAGGATCGGACGCAGACGCAGCCGGCTTGCCTCCACCGCCGCCTGGAACGGCGTGCGGCCTTCGAATTCCAGTTCGCGGGCGAATTCCACGATCAGGATCGCGTTCTTCGCCGACAGCCCCACGAGGACCACAAGCCCGATCTGGGTGAAGATGTTGTTGTCTCCGCCGGTCAGCCACACACCGGTCAAGGCGGCTAGGACACCCATCGGCACGATCATGATGATCGCGAGCGGCAGGAAGAGGCTCTCGTACTGGGCGGCCAGTACCAGATAGACGAGCAGCAGGGCGAGCGGAAAGACGACGATGCTGGAATTGCCGGCAAGGATCTGCTGGTAGGTCAAATCCGTCCATTCGAAATCGATGCCGGACGGCAACGTTTCCTTGACGATCTTCTCGATCGCGGCCTGCGCCTGGCCGGACGAGAAGCCCGGTGCCGGACCGCCGTTGATGTCGGCGGACAGGAAGCCGTTATAGCGGGTCGCGCGTTCCGGACCAGTCTGCGCCTCTACCTTGAGAAGCGCCGAGAGCGGAATCATCTGGCCCGACTGCGAACGTACCTTCAGCTGGCCGATATCCTCGGGCTTGGCGCGGAATTTCGCATCCGCCTGGACCCGGACGCTGTAGGTGCGTCCGAACGAATTGAAGTCGTTCACGTAGAGCGAGCCCAGATAGATCTGCAGCGTTTCGAAGACGTCGGTCACCGAGACGCCGAGCTGTTCGGCCTTGGCGCGGTCGAGATCGGCGTAGAGCTGCGGCACGTTGATCTGGAAGCTCGAGAATATGCCGGCAAGCTCAGGCGTCTGGTAGGCCTTGGCGAGAACTGCCTTGGTGGCCTCGTCGAGCGTCTGGTTACCGAGGCCGGCGCGATCCTCGATCTGCAGCTTGAAACCGCCTGTCGTGCCGAGACCGTTGACCGGCGGCGGCGGGAACATGGCGATGAACGCATCCTGGATGGCGCCGAACTTCTGGTTCAGCTGCATGGCGATGGCGCCGCCCGAAAGCTCCGGCGTCTTGCGGTTTTCGAAATCGTCGAGAACCGCGAAGACGATACCGGCATTCGAGCCGATCGTGAAGCCGTTGATCGACAGGCCCGGGAAGGCAATGGCGTGTTCTACACCGGGCTGCTGCATGGTGATGTCGCTCATCCGCTTGATCACATCCTCCGTGCGGTCGAGTGTTGCGCCGTCCGGAAGCTGTGCGAAGCCAATCAGATACTGTTTGTCCTGCGCCGGCACGAAGCCGCCGGGAACCGCATTGAACATGCTGTACGTCGCGCCGACGAGAGCGAGGTAGATGATCATCACCAGGCTCTTGCGGGAAAGCAGGCCGCCGACCGTGCGGCCATAGCCGTTCGAAGCCGCCCCGAAGGCGCGGTTGAAGCCGCGGAAGAACCAGCCGAAGATCGCATCCATGAACCGGGTCAGCCAGTCCTTCTTGGCATGATGATCCTTCAGCAGCAGCGCGGCGAGCGCCGGCGACAGGGTGAGCGAATTGATCGCCGAGATGACGGTCGAGATCGCGATCGTCAGCGCGAACTGCCGGTAGAATTGGCCGGACAGGCCGCTGATGAAGGCGAGCGGCACGAAGACTGCGACCAGCACCAGCGCGATCGCGATGATCGGGCCGGAGACTTCCTTCATGGCCTTGTAGGTCGCAGCTCTGGGGCTGAGGCCGTTCTCGATATTGCGTTCGACGTTTTCCACCACGACGATCGCGTCGTCCACGACGATGCCGATCGCCAAGACGAGGCCGAAAAGCGTCAGCGCGTTGATCGAGAAGCCGAAGGCATACATCACCGCGAATGTGCCGATGATCGAGACGGGAACGGCGATCAGCGGGATGATCGAGGCGCGCCACGTCTGCAGGAAGAGGATTACGACGAGCACGACGAGCGCGATCGCTTCGAGCAGCGTATCGACGACCTTTTCGATCGAGGAGCGCACGAACTTGGTCGTGTCGTAGACGATCTCGTACTTCACGCCTTCCGGCATAGCCTTCTGCAGTTCGTCCATCGTCGATTTGACGTTGTCAGCAATCTCGATGGCGTTCGAACCGGGCGCCTGGAGAACCGCGACGGCAACCGCCGGGCGTCCATCGAGGAGCGAGCGCAGCGTATAGTCGGCAGCGCCGAGTTCGACGCGGGCGACGTCGCGCAGCCGGGTAATTTCGCCGTTCTCACCGCTCTTGACGATGATGTTGCCGAACTCCTCCGGGGTGCGTAGACGCCCCTGCGCATTGACATTGAGCTGCAGGTTGACGCCCGGCTGGCTCGGCGAAGCGCCGATGATACCGGCCGCGGCCTGAACGTTCTGCGAACGGATCGCATTCGAGATGTCGCTTGCCGCGAGCGAGTGTTCGGCCGCCTTCTGCGGGTCGATCCAGACGCGCATGGAATAGTCGCCGGCGCCGAAAACCTGCACCTGACCGACGCCCTGAATACGGTTCAGCCGGTCCTTGACGTTCAGCGTCGCATAGTTGCGCAGATAAGTGATGTCATAGCGGTCGGTATCGGAAACGAGATTGACCACCATGATGAAGTCCGGCGAGCTCTTGACCGTCGTCAGACCCAGAGCGCGCACTTCCTCCGGCAGGCGGGGTTCGGCCTGGCTCACGCGGTTCTGCACGAGCTGCTGCGCCTTGTCGGGATCAGTGCCGAGCTTGAACGTGACAGTGACGTTCAGAACACCATCGGACGTCGCCTGGCTGGACATGTAGAGCATGTCTTCGACGCCGTTGATCTGCTCTTCGAGCGGTGTCGCGACCGTCTCGGCGATAACCGTCGGGTTGGCGCCGGGATAGGTGGCGCGCACGACGATCGAAGGCGGAACCACATTGGGATATTCGGAAATCGGCAGCGAGCGCAGACCGATCAGGCCGGCGATCAGGATGAGGATCGACAGCACGGCCGCGAAGACGGGCCTGTCGATGAAGAAGCGAGAAATATTCATGTCAAAGCCCTCTCTCCGGGGTTAACAAGAAGCGAAGCGGTCCCGGCTCGCAGCCGATCGGCCGCAAGCTCCAAGAAACCGGAACTGGAATGGTTGGGGGTGACCGGCAGGACTTGCCGCCGGTCATGCAGTCATTTCACGTGATCACTTGTTGGCGAGCGTGGCCTCTTCCTCGGGCGCAACCACCGCGCCGGGACGAATGCGCTGCAGGCCGTTCACGACCACCCGGTCGCCCGGGTTCAGGCCCTTCTCGACGATCCGGAGACCGTCGACCGCAGACCCCAGCTCCACCTGCCGGTATCCGACGGTATTGTTGGCATCGACCACGAAGACGAACTTCTTGTCGAGATCGGCGCCAACGGCCCTTTCGCTGACCATCAGATGGTCGGTAGCCTTCGGCTGGCCCATGCGGATCCGCACGAACTGGCCCGGAATCAGCTTGCCGCCCGGATTGCCGAACACGGCGCGGACGCGGATCGTGCCGCTCGCGGCATTCACCTCGTTGTCGATCAGCTGCAGCTTGCCACGGATCGGCGTGCCGCCGGCGGCGAGCGTGCTTACCTCCACCGGAACCTGTTGGATGGCCGGCAGGCCGTTTTCGACCGGAAGATCGGCAAGGATCTGGGTCACCAGCTCTTCGCTGGCATCAAAGCTCGCATAGATCGGATCGCTGGAGACCAGCGTCGTCAACGGAGCGGACGCGGAACCTGCCGCCACGAGATTGCCGACGGTGATTTCCAGCTTGCCGACCCGGCCGGCGATCGGCGCGCGGATCTCGGTATAATCGAGATTCAGCTGTGCCGTTCTCAGCGCCGCCTTGGCGGATTGCAGATTGGCGAGCGCCTCGCTCTGGGCGCTCTGACGCTGGGTCAGATCGCTTTGCGAGATGGTGTTCTTGGATGCCAAGGTCTTGCCGCGCTCGAGCTCGGTGCTGGCGAGCTCGACCTTGGCCTCGGCCGAAGCCACCTGACCTTCCGCCTGTGCCACCGCCGCCTTGTAAGGCTCCGGATCGATGGTGACGAGCAGGTCGCCCGCCTTCACCAGTCCGCCTTCGCGGAAATGCACCGACTGAATGATGCCGGTGACCCGCGGGCGGATCTGCACGCGGTCGACGGCTTCCAGCCGGCCGGAAAACTCCTGCCAGGTGGTGACATTGCGCGGATTGACGGTCGCGACCGTGACCGGAACGGCCGGTGCCGGTGCAGCCGCCGTCGCAGGCGCGGCATTGGCGCCCTGCGGCAGATCCAGATAGACGGAAGCGCCGACAATCAACGCGGCCGTGCTCAGTCCGGTGCCCCACAGGGCCCAGTTTTTGATCTTCGATATCATTCGATATTCTCCTTACGGCCTCGGGAGCAGGCCGCTATTTGCCTTCAAATACATCATGCTACTAATTCAACTTTCCGACGAAGCCGGTGAATTCTGCACAGAGTGCGTCCATCCACTTGCCGCCGCCGTCCTTGTAAATGCCCGTCCAGCCGCAGCCGGCCGGGAAAATTTTCTGCGTCACCCTTACGCCGGATGCCGCCAGCCGTTCGGCATAGGCAACCGCTTCGTCGTGCAACGGATCGTCCTCGGATGTCACGACGAGAGCCGGCGCGACACCCGAAAGCCGCGAACAGAGACACGGCGCCGCATAAGGATGCTGAAAACCGCAATGGGAGCCCAGATAATGGCTCCAGCCCTCCGCCCAGCGCTCGCCCATGCCGATCTTGTCCGCCTTGCGGAAGGAAGCGGTCGCCATCATCGGGTCGATCATCGGCGACAGAAGGATCTGGCCGGAAAGCTCGCCCGGCATCTGATCGCGTGCCTTCAGCGCAATGCCCGCCGCGATATTGCCGCCGGCTTCGTCGCCCGCGACGAAGATCCGCGACTTGGCGCTGCCGAACTGCTTGCGCCGGCCGGCCAGGCAATGAAGCGCCATGAAGGCACATTCCATCGTCTGGGGGAAGAGATTGCGCGAGACGCTGGAATAATCCGCCTCGAGCACGACCGCACCAGCTTCGGCGAGCGCCTTGCCGATCGGTCGCTCCGGTTCGTTCCGGCCTTCATTGAGGAAAGCACCGCCGCGCAGGTAGAGCACCAGCGGCGGAGCCTTGCTCTTGGCGGCGCCTTCATAAAGGCGCATGGGGACCGGCGGCTTCGCCACCTGGTCGAACTTGATATTTTCCCATTGCACCGACATTGAAAAATCCTCTGGCCGACCCCTAGTGAAGGAGGTACTTGCCGTCAACTTCGAACCTGATATTATTGTTCGGACGCAATCACACAAGTTCGCGACATATGACAACACTATTCCAAATTCCGGGATAATGCTGCAACGCAGTAGGGGACGCTAAGATGGACCAGCTTTCAGCGATGCGCGTTTTCGTTCGCGTGGTGGAAACCGGGAATTTCACCCGGGCCGCCGCAACGCTCAACATGCCGAAGACGACGGTGACCAATCTGGTGCAAAGCCTTGAAGGCCATCTGCGCACGACGCTGCTCAACCGCACGACGCGGCGCGTGATGGTGACGACCGACGGCGCGCTTTATTACGAGCGGGCCCAGCAGATCATATCCGAGCTCGACGAACTCGACGGCAGCCTCTCGAATTCGCAGACCCAGCCTTCGGGGCGACTGCGGGTGGAAATGGCCGGCGCTTTTGCGGATATGCTGGTCATTCCGAACCTTTGCGACTTCCACAACCGATACCCCCAGATCAGGCTCGATATCGGCGTCGGCGACCGGCTGGTGGATTACATCGCCGAAAACGTCGATTGCGCTTTACGCGGCGGCACGCCCACGGACCAGTCGCTGATTGCCCGCAAGGTCGGCGAATTGAGCATGCAGGCCTATGCGGCTCCGCTCTACCTCCGCAATTTCGGCGCGCCCACCCATCCGCAGGACCTGGAAAACGACCATTTCTCGGTAGGGTATCTGAACGCCACGGCCGGCCGCGTCATGCCGATCGAATTCAAACGTGAAGAGGAAACGATCGAGATCAACCCGCGCTACGTGGTCTCGATGAACGACGCCCGCTCCTATGTCAACGCGGCGATCGCCGGCATGGGCGTCGTGCAGTCGCCGCGCTTCATGGTGCGCGATGCGCTGGAGAAGGGCGAACTCGCCGAGGTCATGCCGGACTGGCGCTGCGAAAGCCTGCCCCTTTACATCGTCTATCCGCAGACCCGCCACCTTTCGAACAAGGTGCGGGTCTTCGTCGACTGGCTCGCTAAACTCGTCCAGAACCTCAAGGTTGAGGACAATCGCGAGCAGATCCGCAAGGTCGGTTAGGCGTTCGCAACCAGCGAGGCGATCACCTGGCGGATGTCGGTCGACGCCTTGCGGGCATGCGCACCATCGTCCCGGAAAGCGATCCAGCCGTCGTTGAAGCCGTCGAGCATGCGGATACGCGGCATCGGGTTCTTCATGCCCTGCGAGCGGAAAAGCTCCTCCCAGGTCCCCCGGGCGATGGTCTCGATCTTGACCGGCTTGCCCAGCGCCGCTGCGAAAGCTTCCGCCAGATCGTTCGGCGAGACCCGGCGCGGGCCTTCAAGCTCGACGAGACGATGGCCCGCCCAATCGTTCTGAAGCAGCTCCGCAACGGTGCGGCCGACATCCTGTGACGCCACCATAGCAAACGCCTTTTCCGGCGGCTGCAGGAAACTGTAGAGCACCCCTTCGCGCGCGGACGGCACGTCCCACGCAGCATTGTCCATGAACCAGCCGGCGCGCAGCGTGGTGACCGGAAGATCGATTTCCGCCAGCGCCTTCTCCACGATCGTCTGCTGCGACAGCAGATTGTCTTCGGTCGCATCGCCGCCGATCGTCGAGAGATGCACCACCTTCGCCGGCCCCGCATCCTCCAGGGCCTTGGCGACGGCTTGCGCCACATTCCGCGCTTCCGGGTAACCCGGTTCCGGATCGAAGACCGGTGGGGGCAGAATGAAGACACCCGCCGTTTTGCGAAATGCCTCCGCCAAAGCCGCGGCATCGTTCATCTCGGCGATGGCGATCTCGCATCCCTGCCGGGCCCATTGCGCCGCCTTGCCGGCATCGCGCATGACGGCGCGCACCTTGTGACCTCGGGAAAGCAGCGCTTTTGCTGCTTCCCCGCCCACCTTTCCGGTGATCCCGGTAATTGCATACATGATCCTGTCCTTTCGCTTCTGAAGACAGAATAGGCTTACCGCATCGGCAGACGTTGCCGTGAGCGCCAAAAAATCATATGACTGATGACGAAAAATCACCAAAGGATTGAAGATGACCTTCGATGCCCGTGTCGTCTCGAATATCGGCGTGCTGGCCGCGATCGCCGAAACCGGCAGCTTCGCCCGCGCCGGGGAAGCGCTCGGCCTTACCCGCTCCGGTGTCAGCCGTGCCGTCACGAGGCTCGAAACGCAGGTCGGCGTACGGCTTCTGGACCGGACGACCCGCGTAATAGCGCTCACCGACGAAGGTCGCCGGCTCTATTCCGAAGTGGCCCCTCTTCTGAGTGGCATCGAGGATGCCGTCAGCCTCGCCTCCGGCGCATCCGTCGCAGTGCGCGGCAGGTTGCGCGTCAATGTCGATGCCTTCTTCTCACGGCTTCTCTTGACGCCGCATGTCGGCGAGTTCCTCTCGCTCTATCCGGAACTGTCACTAGAGCTGGTCGCCCGCGATCAGCTCGGCGATCTCGTTGGCGAAGGTTTCGATATCGCCGTAAGGTTCGGAACCCCGCCGACCTCATCGCTGGTCGCCAGAAAACTCCTCGAAACGCGGACGATCACAGTCGCCTCGCCTTCCTACCTCCAGGCGCGCGGCCTTCCTGCCTCACCCAAGGATCTGAAGAGCCATTCCTGCATCCTGGTGCGGGACTCACTCACCGGCCAGCCGATCGAGGACTGGCAGTTCCGGCGCGGCGGCGAAGTGGCGGAAGTCCGGATTTCCGGCCGGCTGATGGTTGCGGAATGGGGCAGCATGCTTGGCGCGTGTCTCGAAGGCGTCGGCATCGCCCGCGTCAAGGCGATCGGCGTGCAGCACCTGCTCGACCGGGGCGCGCTGATGGAAGTATTGCCAGACTGGCAGGGGGAAACTTTCCCGCTTTATGCTCTCTTTCCGTCGCGCCATCTGCCGCCTGCCAAGGTGCGCGCCTTTATAGATTTTGTTGCGGCACGGCTCACGCCGGAGGCCGCCGAACTCGCCGACCAAGAAATCATGCCATCGGCGACGGAATTTATGCCTCGACTGATGCGGGGGTGGTAAGGATTCGTAAGAGTTTGCTTGTTCAAGACTGGAATACGCTGAGCATGACACGTTGGGGACATGTCGCAATCGCCGTGCTGGGCGGCATCGCAGCCGCATTGCATGTTGGAAAGGTACCGCCCGCCATTCCCCTCCTGCGCTCCGAACTCGGCATGGATCTTGTGGCGGCCGGCTGGCTGATGGGATTGGCGAGCGCGCTCGGCGCCGCCTGCGGTTTCGTCATTGGCCGTTTCACCGACTATCTCACCCATCGCCGCGCCATGATCCTCGGCCTCGCCCTGTTGATCGCCGGCAGCTTGATCGGCGCCGCCACCCATGTCGAAATGGTTCTCTTCGCCAGCCGCGCACTCGAAAGCGTTGGATTGATCATGGTCTCCGTCGCCGCGCCCGGCCTGATCGCGTCGTCGATCGACCCGCGCGACACCGGCCTTGCCTTCGCACTCTGGGGCGTCTGGATGCCGGTCGGCGTCTCCGTTATGATGATGATCTCGCCCTTCCTGCTGCCGAGCTTCGGCTGGCAGGGCTCCTGGGTGTTCGCGGCCGCCCTCAGCCTCATTCCGCTGATTGCGCTCGTGGTGATGAAGGTTCAAAAACCGCAGGCGTCCGGCCACCGCTCGACGTCGCTGCTGACCGCCGTCAAGCTCACTGCCTCGCGTCAGGTCTCCTGGATCCTTTCAGCCATTTTCCTCGCCTACAGCGCGAGTTTCATGGCTATCTTCGGTTTCCTGCCGACGCTGCTGATCGAGGAAATGGGGATCGGCCTGACGGCAGCCTCCGTCATGACCGCGCTTGCCGTGCTGATGAACGGCACCGGCAACGTGCTCGGCGGTGTTTTCGCCCGCTGGGGTGCGCCGCGCTGGGTGCTGATCGCCGGCCCCTGCGTCATGCTGGCGCTGACCTCCTACCTGGTCTTCGGCCACGGTTTTCCGCTCTGGATGCGTTACGCCTCCTCGGTCCTCTACGCCGTCTGCGGCGGCGTCCTGCCCGCAACCATCATGGGCTCGCTGCCGGTCTATGCACCGCGCCGCGATCTGGTCGGCACATTCAGCGGCTTCGTCATGCAGGGCTCCAATATCGGCCAGGTCTTCGGACCGATGCTGCTCGCATCGATCGTTGCTACATCCGGCTGGTCGGGCGCATCCCTTTATATCGCGGCCATGGGCGGACTGGGAATCGTCCTGGCGTTATGCCTGCGTCAGACGGAACGCCGCATCGCGGCAGCCCATCCCAAGGCAGTGTGAGAACGGCGGCGCTGCCGCCTCGCTTTTCAGATCGGCACCACGCGGGGCTCCAACAGGGCATCCAGCCCAAAGACGCCGTATTCGCGACCGGTCCCCGGTTGCTTGAAGCCGCCGAAAGGTGCGAGCGGCTCGTGCGGCGCGCCGTTCACCTCGCCACCCGACTCGTTCCAGCCGATCGGCGATGACCGCTTCGGCTGCCTGATGCCCAGCAAGGGTCGCTGCTGTTCGCGGCTTATCATCCATAGGGAGACCGGCACGTCCGACGAGGGCCGCCTTCGAACGGCCGATAGCTGTTGTCCTCGGCCCGGTAGGAGCGATACCGGGCAAAACACCACTCCTCGTGGGCGCCGACGGGAACACCGTTGTCGACGGCTTCGGAATTGGCATAATCGGCCTGCGCGCCATAAACCGGCTCTTCCTCGGGGAGTGGCTGTTCCCGGACAGGCTGGGCGTCATCCGGTGGCACCATCTGCTCCCGCGGGGCTGCGGCGACATCCCGAGATATCGGTGCGGCCGATTGCACGGCAATGGTTCCCGGAGCCTGGCACTGACGGCGCGGACCGCCGTCATAGGGCTGATAGCTGTTGTCTTCGACCCGGTAGGAGCGATAGCGGGCATAACACCACTGTGCCTGCGCTGCAGTGACCATCGGTTGCGGCTGCGCTTGGTTTTCCGGTTCTAACGCCGGTTGCCCGGTCAGCGGATTGATGGCCGGAGGAACATTCGACCCCGGGGCGATGGACGCCGTCGTCGTCGCGTCGATCGCCCCGTTGTCTGCATTCGCCTCGGATATGCCGGCGGGACCGCCAACCGCCGCCGTTTGGGTCGTCGAGGCGGCGGAGTCGCTGGCGGCCGCCGGATCGGCGGGCTTCGTTGCAGCGATCGTGTCGGAATCGGAGGAGGTCGCCGCCGGGACGCGCTGATAAGCCTGTTTGCCCGGATCGACAGCTTCCGGATGAGATGTCCACAGATCCGGCGTATCCATGTGGGCGAACTTGTGGGGTTCCGGCTCGGCAATGACATTTGCGGTAATGATCACTCCGCTCAGGAAGACCAGAACCAGCAGCACAAAACTCGCCAAAAGCATGAGGACAGGTTTCACGACCGCACTCCAAATCCATTTGCGGTCCAATGCCGATTCACGGGATGAAGTTCCCGAAGAAATCCAAAAGCGGCTCACTTTTAATTCACGGGTGATAACAAGCCGACATTCACCGGCAAAAGCATCTTGTCATCAAGAGAAGATGGTGGGTGATGTAGGGCTCGAACCTACGACCCGCTGATTAAGAGTCAGCTGCTCTACCAACTGAGCTAATCACCCAAGAACCGTCTGGTGCAAGGCGTGCTCGCCAGCGGTGTGAGGGGCGTATAAAGGGGATCGTCCGGCTTGTCCAGCGTCTCTCCGAAAATTATCTGCCTGAAGCATCAAAAAAATCGGGATGGTAAATCCGGACGGTCCCAAATATCCTGCCCTAACCGTGAAGACGCCACATAGTAGAGAAATTTCAACGATTTAGTGCGTCACAATATCGCAATCCTGATCGCAACAGCCGAAGAATCACAGATCGAGCGTACCTTCCGCCACCTTCACGGCCTGACCGCCAATGCGCGCCTTGAAGATTTCCGCGTCCTTCACATCGATATGCAGGTGGATGAACGAGGGCCGCCCCATCTCGACCCCCTGCTCAACGAGGATCGGATGATGGCCATCCGGCAGCGCATCGAAATGGCGGATAGCGCCGGCCAGCGCGGCGACTGCTGCGCCTGTGGCCGGATCTTCCGGAATTCCCATGTCGGGAGAAAACATGCGCGCGTGGAACTTCGCCTGGTGATGCACGCCGCCCCGGCAATAGATATAGGCCGAAGTCAGCGCACCTTCGACGAAGGGCGCGATCTTTTCCCAGAAAGTCGTATCGAATTCCAGGCTCTGCACGGCAGCCAGATTGTGCAGCGGCACCATCACGAAGGGTACGCCGGCGCTCCAGATCGACGCGACGTGATTTTCGAAGCCGATATCCGTGGATTTGACGCTCAGCGCATCGGCAAGCCCCTGCCGGTCGAGCGCAAGTTCGATCCGTAGGGGCTTGCGCGGCAGGTCGAACTCCGCAAAACCTGCCTCCCCGTGCCGCAATCGCACCGCACAGCGCACCGGCCCGACATTTTCCTCCAAGACGCAGACGAGGTCCTTGTCGAGCGCGCCGATCCCGTGATTGCGCTCGGCCAGCGCCACCGCCGTGCCGACGGTCGGATGGCCTGCGAAGGGCAGTTCCCTGCCGGGTGTGAAGATGCGCAACCGCGCCGCATAGGCGGCATTGCCGGACGTCTGGACGAAGACCGTTTCGGAAAGATTCATCTCCCGGGCGATCGCCTGCATCGCGCTGTCGCCGAGATCGTCGCCATCCAGGATCACCGCCAGCGGATTGCCGAAAAGTCGTTTGTCGGTGAAGACGTCATAGATGCAGTAGCGACGGGCCAACGGCACCTCCCCCGTGTTTCGATGGCGCCAAACTGCCCGAGCGATCCGCCCGGCGCAACCCCGTTCAGCGCGCTTTTGGCGCGTCGGCGAAATACCAGTCCAGGACCGGCAGCATGCCGACATGATAATTTTGCGCCGAATGGTCGGCGGAACGGATCGCCACCGCGCCTGCGATTTCCTTGTCTTCGGCCACCTTCATGTGCCGCTCTATCCGGGTGATGATGTCATCAGCCGTCAGATCGAACCGGAAGAGCCGGAACAGCGTCACCGCCCGGTGGAAATGTGCGACCCAATATCCTGAATGGGTTTTCGCGTCGCCGAGGTCGAGACCGGTTTCCTCCATCACCTCCCGCTGCATGTTGTATTCCACGTCGCACACCCCGTCGAAGACGTCCTGAGCTTCGAAGGACCCGCAGGCGAAGTAGACCAGGCCGGCATTCGCCGTATGCGCCCCCATGCGGATCGCGATCAACGCTCCGTCCGAGGATTCGAGCACCGGATAAGCGTGGATATGCAGGCCGCCGGCCCGCGTCTTCTGCTTGCGCCACCAGAGAAAGGCACGGAATGGAATGATGTGTCCTTCGCCGACAAGGCCATCCGCCGTCAGCGACACACGCCTCTGAAGCACCATACGCCCGTCGAAAAGCGCCGGATTGGCGGCAATCTCCTCCTGCCAGTTCGCGTCGATCGCCTTGCGCTCGGAGACGTAGAACGGATGGTCCCCGGACAGGATGTCCATCCGGACCGTCGGCACATGGAAGACCACCCTCTCCCCGGGCAATCCGGAAAGGTCCTGGTGAGGTTCGACTGTCATGCGATCTCCAGCGACATCACGACGGGGCAATGATCCGATGCCTTAGGACGGTCCCAGCCGATCCTTGGAAACCGCTCCACCTCCTGGACCGGCGGAAATATCGTACGATAGGGCTGGCCTCCGCGGATGATCTCCGGAACGGACCCTGCATTGTGCGCGGCAAGCGCGGGCGACAGCCAGATGTAGTCGAGCTGGCAAAGATGCTGCTCTTCCGGCCCGCGGGCGTGATAGAGGGTCCAGCGGTCCATCACATCCCTGCGTGTGACGGGGTTCACGACAAAGGCGTCATCGCTGAAGACGTCGAGTGCGCTCTTCTCCTCGCGCCGGGGCTCGAACCGATAACCTTCGCGCCGGTTGCCGATCACCTGGACCTTTTCCTGATAATCGTTCATGTCGCCGCAGATGGCGAAATTCCTGTCCGCCGTCTGGCCTTCACCGAAACGGCGCTCGACGATCCGGCGCACAGCCCTCGCCTCGGCCATCCGGATTGCCATCGTGCCCGTACGCCCGTCCGTACCCTCGCGCGCATTGCCCATCGATTTGAAATGTACGACGTAGAGTAAGAGCGGCTTGCTACCGATCTTCAACTCCAGTTCCAGGCAATCGCGCTTGAAGATCTTGTCATACGGCCGGTTGCTGAGCGCCAGTTCCTCGTTGAAGAGGTCGAGATCCTGATAGGTCAGCATCGCGTGGCTGCGCACGTCGACGACCTCTATCCTTTCGCCGCCGCGGGTCTCTTCGCGCAGCAGAACGGCGACATCGATGCCGCGGCCGTCATTGCCTTCGACCAGATACTTCTGGCGGTAGCCGTTGCCCACCATCCGGTAGAGATAGCCGTATTCGAAGGCCTGCAGCGCCGGCATGTTGTCGACCTCCTGCAGGCAGAGGATGTCCGCGTCGGCTTCGGCGATGGCGAGCGCCGAAAGCTGGCGCGTGTCGTCCGTCTCGGCGATCATGCGGGCCTGTTCGAGCTGCTGGTAGACGGCCTTGTCCTGCACGTCGTAAAGCTGCAGGACGCGGTCCTGCCGGAGCCGGTTACGCCAGCCGGAAAAATCGAAACGAGTCATTAGGTTTTCGATATTGAACGTGCCAAGCCGCAGAGACATCCATCCACCCTTTCGAGAGCGCCATCTTATCTGCCGTAACCTGCAGGAAAAATGAACGAATCGATAAACTTAAAAATGGTCAGCTCCGATGATGCAAGGCCGATTGAAACGGCATGGCAGCAGTGCCATGCTCATTTCGGTGGCTTAATTTGGGACGAGATAGACGATCGACGGGGAATTTCATGAGACGTTCATTGCTAAGAACCGCCACGCTATGCGCTGTGTTTTTTAGCGCTGGCGGCGCTCTGGCGGACAGTTTCGGCGCTATCTCCTATTCGCCGAGCACCGGCGCGACGGGCTGGTCCTACGACCATGGCTCCCGCCGGAGCGCGGAACGCACCGCGCAAGACGGTTGTTTTCAGAACGCTAATGATTGCCGCATCGCAATATGGTTCAAGAACGGCTGCGGCGCCGTCGCCCGCGGCGATGGCGGCGGCTGGGGTGCCGATTGGGGCGCCGATCGTGGCCCTGCCGAATATCTCGCGCTGCAGGCATGCCGTCAGCATACGACCCGCTGCAGGGTCGTCCGCTGGCAGTGCTCCGGGCTCTGACACGTGTCTACAGCCGCCAGGCTGAGCGGATGACGACGCCCACGTCGGCGCCGACTTTCACCGGATGGCGGCTGAACGCCCGCAACGCCTGCCCGTCCGGCAGCGCCAGCCGCAGGGCATAACGTTCACCCTCGAAAAGAACCGAACGGACGGTGGCGGGTGCTCCCTCCGGCGCGATCTCGACATCCTGCGGGCGAACCAGAATATCGGCTTTCGGGCCTTCGGAACCAGCGGCAAGTGCCGCCAGCATGGCCTGCCAGTCGAGAACGCGCATGTCACCGGCCGGAGACGGAAGTGACAGAATAGCGCCCAGCCCCACCAGCCCGCCGACCAGCCGACCTTCCGGACGCGCGTAGATCTCCTCCGGCGTCGCGATCTGCAGAAGCCGGCCCTCGGACATCACCGCGACATCGGTCGCCAGCGCCATCGCCTCTGCCTGGTCGTGGGTGACATAGATCATCGTTGCGCCGGAGCGGGCATGGAATTCGCGAAACGTCTCTTCCATCTCCTGGCGCAGATGCCGGTCGAGATTGGCGAGCGGCTCGTCGAGCAACACGACGTCCGGTTCGGTGACGAGGCAGCGGGCGAGCGCCACGCGCTGACGCTGACCGCCGGAAAGATCGGCCGGCCGCCGCTCCGCATAGGCCCCCAGCCGCACTGCCGCCAGCGCCTCCCTGATTTTCGCCTGTCGTTTCTCGCCAGAAATGCCGCGCACCTTCAGCGGATAACCGACATTGTCCGCCACGCTCATATGCGGCCAGAGCGCATAGGACTGGAAAACCATCGCCATATTGCGACTTTCCGGCGGCACCATATCGTTGGCATCCGCCAGCACCCGTTCGCCGAGCAGGATCGAACCGTCGGTCGGCTGCTCGAAGCCGGCAATCATACGAAGCACGGTCGTCTTGCCGCAGCCGGAAGGGCCGAGCAGCGCAAGAAAGCCGCCTTCCCGCACCGTCAGCGAAACGTCGTGAACCGCCGGCCGGCCACCAGTATCGAATGTCTTGGATAAGCGGTTGAGGATCAGCTTCGCCACGGCACCACACCTTTCGGCAGTCGTTTCGCCATCAGTTCCAGCACCAGCATCATCGCCACCACCATCACGACCACCAGCACCGACAGCGCCGAGGCGAGATTGAAACTGCCGCTGTCATCGAGATTGTAGATCGCCACTCCGAGCGTCTGGGTACCGGCCGACCAAAGCAGCGCCGAAACCGTCAACTCGTTGCAGGCGATCAGGAAAACGAGGATTACCGAGGCCCCCGCCGCCGGCGCCACCAGCGGTACGACGATATCCGCAAGCCGCCGTCCGAAACGGGCGCCCGAAAGCCTGGCTGCCTCTTCCAGCGACGGGTCGAGCTGCCTGAAGGCGCTCACGACCGGCTTGAGGCTGACGGCGAAGAAACTGGAGAAATAGGCGATCAGGATGATCCAGATCGTTCCGTAGATCGACACGCCGACGATCGGAATGGGCGCGGCGAAAAGCAGGATGAAGGCGACCGCCAGGACGATGCCCGGCAGGGCATAGGGTATCTCGGTCAGTGCCGAGATGAGCGGCGCAAACCGGCTTTTGCCGCGCACGATGAAATAACCGGTCAATACTGTCACCACCAGGAGACCAAGCGCGGTACCAATCGAAAGCGCGATCGAGTTGGTGAAGGCGGTGCGAGTGGTCGCCTGCCGGAACAAGATTTCCTCATAGGCGTGAAAGGTCACCGTCGAAAGGCTCAGCGGCACGCCATAGGCCGGCGCCAGCGAACTTGCGACGAGCGCCGTCAGCGGCATGACGAGGATCAGGAAAATGGTAAGCGACAGCGTACATTCGGCCAGCCACCGCCAGTTCCGCAGCCGGAAGACCGCCACCTGCCCGGAAAGGCCGATGACCCGATAGTCCCGCCCGCGCAGAACCCGCTCCTCCACGGTCAGCCCGACGATAGACAGAATGGCGATCATCGCCGACAGGACGGAGACGTCTCCGAACGTGCCGGAATTGAACGTCGCGAACTTGGCATAGATCAGCGTCGGCAGCGTATAGATCGAGGCGGGAATGCCCAATATCGCCGGAATGCCGAAATTGCCGACGCAGGAGACGAAAGCGATCGCCGCTCCGGCCGCGAAACCCGGGAGGGAAAGCGGCAGGATGACATCCTTCAGCACCTGCCAGGAGGAGGCGCCGGCAAGCCTTGCCGCCTCCACCCCATCCCGCGGCAGGGCAAGCAGCCCCGCACGCAGCGAAAGATAGACGAGCGGCGCGTTCTGGACGCCATAGAGCAACGCGATGCCGCTGACCGAATAGAGCGGCTGGGGGGAGCCCAGCGGCGGCGCCAGTCCAAGCGCCTTCAAAAGCGCACTCGACGGTCCGGTCATGCCGATCCACGAAAGTGCCGTCACCTGCGGCGGGATCATCGTCGGCAGCATGAACAGGAAGCCGAGCGCCGTTTTGCCGCGGATATCGAACAGCGTCAGCAGCAGCGCGAAGCCGCCGCCGAGCACGACCGCGGCGATCATGCCGAAAAATGAGGTCGTCAGCGTATCGTAGACCGCCCGCCAGACTGCCGCATCCGCAAGCAGCTCGGCCGTACGTCCCTGCAGCGCCGACGAAATGCCGGTCACCGCGAGCCGCCCGAGGGGCAGCACGCTCAAAAAGAAGATCACCGTTACGACAAAAGGAAACAGCCAGCGTGGCTGGCTGTTTCCCCGATTCCGAGACCGCGTCATCAGGCGCTTATATCAGCCTTTGATGCCGAAGATATCCGCGAAGGCCTTGACGTCCTTCTCGGAATTCTTGAGCGCTTCGGAAGCATTGATCGGCAGGACCTTGATCGTCTCGCGGGCCGGAAAACCCGGAGGGACCGCCATGCCGTTTCTCGCCGGGATGTAGCCGAGCTTCAGGAAACCTTCCTGCCCCTTCTGGGAAAGCACGTAGTCGATGAACTTCTTGGCGGCGTCCGCATGCTTGGTGGATGCGAGGATCGCAGCCGGTTCGGTGACGGCGGAAACGCCTTCCTTCGGAAAGACGAACTCGACCGGGGCACCCTTGGCCTTTTCGCGGATCGGCAGGTAATCGACGACGAAACCGTAAGCCTTCTCACCGGTGGCGACCGATTTCAGGATCGCGCCGTTGCCGCCGGCGGCAACCGCGCCGTTGGCCTTGAGGTTCTTGTAGTAGTCCCAGCCGAGGCCGGAAACGCCTGCAAGCGTCTGGGTGTGGATCAGTGCGGCGCCCGAGGCGAGCGGGCTCGGCATGGTCACAAGGCCCTTGGCTTCCGGCTTGGCGAGGTCCGCCCAGCCCGTCGGCTTCATGGCGGCCTGGGTATTGTACATGATGCCGGTGGTGATCAGCTTGGTCGAGTAATAGTAGCCGTCGGCGTCGTAGAGCGTCTTGTCGTAGTTGGCGGCTTCCGGCGACTTGTAGGCCATCAGCTGGCCGGCCTGCTTCATGCGCTCGAGCGTCACGATGTCGGCGATCAGCAGCACGTCGGCGGCGGGGTTCCCGGCCTGGATCTCGGCATTGAGCTTTGCCATGATCTGTGGCGTTCCGTCGCGCACCCACTGCACGTCGAGGCCCGGATTGGCGGCCTTGAACCCGTCCACGGTCGCCTGCGCATCCTCGTTCGGCTGGCTGGTATAGAGCACGAGATCGGCGCCATGGGCTGCACCGGCAATCATGCCGAAGGCCACGAGGGCGGTGAAGGCGGAGAGAAGCTTCGTCATCGGAGTGTCCCTGTTCGAGATAAGCTGCGGACGATAAGCATTCCTGCTTGACAGCCATGTGACAAGTCGCCGTTCGCGCCGGTTATCTTTATCCGGCTTAGCATCGCGCAACGTGCGCCGAAATTTACTTTACCGCGAGTTTTCCATGGTGAACGGCCCGTTGCGGTTCGGCAATCAATTGTAAATGCGAACAAATCCTGCAATGAGATGGATGGGGATATATTTCGGGGACTAAGATGAAAAGCCGGGAAAACTTGGGCTCGCGCCTGCGTTACGCATTCGACAAGAGCATGGCGGGCGGCGCGATCGCGCTGATCGGCTGGCTGGCGCTGATATCGCTGATCGTCATCATGATTGCCGGCGCGATATTGTCGGTTACCGGCATCGCGCCCGAAGGCGCCGAACCGATGGGCTTCATCGAAGGCACCTGGGAATCGCTGATGCGCACGTTCGATGCCGGCACGATGGGCGCCGACCAGGGCTGGAGCTTCCGCATCGTCATGTTGCTGGTGACGCTGGCCGGCATCTTCGTCTTTTCCGCCTTGATCGGCGTTATTTCCTCCGGCCTGGAAGAGAAGCTCGACGAGCTGCGCAAGGGCCGTTCGCGTGTTCTCGAAACTGAACACACGATCATTCTCAACTGGTCCCCGTCGATCTTCGACGTCATCTCCGAACTGGTCATCGCCAACCAGAGCCGCAAGACGCCGCGCATCGTCATCATGGCGAACAAGGACAAGGTGGAGATGGAAGACGAGATCGCCGCCAAGGTCGGCGACCTCAAGAACACCAAGATCATTTGCCGCAGTGGCGATCCGACCGATCTCTACGACCTCGGCATCGTCAATCCGCAGACCTCGCGGTCGATCATCGTTCTGTCTCCGGACGGTGACGACGCGGACAGTCAGGTCATCAAGACCGTGCTCGCTCTTGTCAACGATCCGAACCGCCGCCCGGAAAAATACATGATCGCCGCCGAAATCCGCGATGCTGACAATGCCGACGTGGCAAGGATCGTCGGCGGCGGCGAAATGCAGCTCATCCTCGCCGACGATCTTATTGCCCGCATCGTCGTGCATACCAGCCGTCAGGCGGGCCTCAGCGCCGTCTATTCGGAGCTCCTCGATTTCGACGGCTGCGAAATCTACACGATCGAACAGCCCGATCTCATCGGGAAATCCTTCGGCAATGCCGTGCTCGCCTATGAGAACAGCACGCTGATCGGCCTCTGCGACAAGGATGGCAAGATCCATCTCAATCCGAACCCCAACCAGGTGATCGTTGCCGGCGACCGCGCCGTGATCATCTCCGAGGACGACGGAGCGATCAAAACCTGGAACGGCGACATGGGCATCGACAAAAGTGCCATCAAGCCGATCCTCAAGCGCGGCAAGACTGCAGAACGCACGCTGATCCTCGGCTGGAACCGCCGCGGCCCGATCATCGTCAAGGAACTCGCCCGCTACGTCGCGCCAGGCTCCAGGTTGACGATCGCCGCAGATACGCCCGAATTCGAGCAGGAGGTCACAGCACTCGGCCTCGACGCCGCCACGCTCCGCGTGGAACACCAAATCATCGATACCAGCAGCCGGCCGGCTCTCGACGCGCTCGATATCCCCTCTTTCGACCATGTTCTGGTGCTCGGCTACAGCGACCACATGGCGGCTCAGACGGCCGATACGCGCACCCTGATCACGCTTCTGCAGATCCGCAAGATCGGTGAAAAGGCCGGCAAGCACATCAGCGTCGTCAGCGAGATGATCGACGTGCGCAACCGTGAGCTTGCTGAAGTCACCCGCGCGGAGGATTTCGTCGTCAGCAACAAGCTGGTCAGCCTCATGCTCGCCCAGGCGTCCGAAAACGAATCCATGGCGGCCATCTTCGACGAACTGCTCGACGAGGCGGGTTCCGAAATCTACATGCGGCCGATGAGCGACTACGTGGATATCTCAAAGCCGCTGAACTTCTTCACCGTCTCGCTCGCGGCACTGCGTCGCGGCGAAATCGCGCTCGGCCATCGCCGCCAGCGGGAAGACGACGCAGATATCCGCAATCTCGGCGGCGTAGTGGTCAATCCGCCCCGAAAGGAGACGGTCACCTACAGCGAAAAGGACATGGTGATCGTGCTCGCGGTCGACTGATATAAGGCGAGAGCAGGCCGAAGACCCGTCACAAAGGTGGTTGCAAAACCGTGATATGGCAGTGGCTCCGTAACCGGACGAGGGTTTGGCATGCTCCGCAATTACAAGGTACTCAAAGGGATAGCGTCGGATCTGACACTCGACGAGGACGAAGATCCGCATATCGAAATCCGTATCGAAGCCGCCGGCGTCAGTTATCGCATCGCCGTCAATGTCCGTTCCAAGGTTTCGCCGCACGACCTGCTCTACGCCAATGTCGTCGACTTCCGCGACCCGACGCTGACCGCAGAACTTGCAGCCCTGCCCATGGGTCTGACCGATCTGCGCAAGGATCGCCCCGATCTCGCCCTCGACTACGTGCGCGGCGGCTTCATCGAGCGCGAGGACATGAGCGTCGCTCCCTTCCAGATGACCGGCCCGAAAAACGACCTGCGCGACTTCATCGAGCCTCTGGTGCAGGAAGGAATGGAAAACGACGAGATCCATTTTTATGCCTTCGGCGAGGCATGGGGACCGGAACACAACAAGCCGGACCAGTATTTCGATTTCGAGCCCGGCAACGGCATCCACGACATCCACATGAACCAGGGCAATACCGGCGACTTCCGCCAGACCAACGGCCCGAACCAGGACGGCGCGCTGCTGGTCCATTTCACCGACACGGATGAATGGCTGGCGATCTTCCTCGCCTTCCAGTCCCAGAACTGGAATACGGACGCCGCGACCGGCCACCCGATCGGCGAAAACCGCGGCGGCCAAGGCCGCGGCGAAGGCACCCGCCGGCCGCAGACCGCGATCACCTCGTCGCTGCGCATCCTTGCCGCGATGATCAATCCGGTGAACCGCGCCGACCGAACGGAGGACGAGACGGTGACGCTGATCAATCGTTCGGACGCAGCGGTGACCCTTGACGGCTGGAAGATCCAGGATGGCGAAGGCCGCGGCCAGATCCTGTCGGGTTCGCTTGCGGCGGGCGAGTTGCGCACCTTCCCGCTCGACCCGGAAAACGGCGGGCCGCAGCTTGCCAACAAGGGCGGCGACATCATTCTGCTGACGGCGGATGGCGCCGTGGCCGACCGTGTCGGCTACGGCAAGAGCGAGACGGCAAACGAAGGCTGGACGACGATCTTCTGATCGTCGCCCTCACCCGGTCACACTCAGGCCGCAGCCGGAATGGCGTTGGCGATCAGGCGGCCGAGCCGCTTGATGCCTTCCTCGATCATCGCCTCGCTGGCGCACGAGAAGCTCATGCGCAGCGTGTTGGCATTGCTGCCGTCCGCATAGAAGGCCTTGCCCGGCACGAAGGCGACCTTCTCGGTGGCGATCGACTTGGCGAGCAGTTCGGCGCCGTCGATGCCCTCCGGCAGCGTGACCCAGACGAACATGCCGCCTTCGGGGCGTGTCCAGCTGGCATTTTTAGGCATGTACCTGTCCATAGCCGCCAGCATGGCGTCTCGACGCTTGCTGTAGACGGACCGGATTTTCGCGACCTGCGCGTCGAAGCCGCGCGAGGCGACATGCTCGATGGCAATCTGGTTGATCGTCGAGGAATGCAGGTCGGCGGCCTGTTTCATGAGAACGAGCTTGCGGATCACCGGCATGGCGGCGATCACGAAACCGACGCGCAGGCCGGGTGCCAGCGTCTTGGAGAAACTGCCGCTGTAGATCGTTCGGGTCTTCTCGATGTCACCGCCGTTGCGGGCGATGTCGAGCGCCATGATCGGTGGGATCGCCTCGCCGTCATAACGCAGGTGCTGATAGGCCGCGTCCTCGAGGATAGCGATATCCAGTTCGTCGGCCAGTTGCAGCAGCTTTTCACGGCCGGCGCGGTCGACGGTTTCGCCGGTCGGGTTGGAAAAGTCCGACGACAGATAGGCGAACTTGACGCTGCCGCCGGCCTTGGCGGCCGTCTCGCGATAGGCTTCCGGCGTACGGTTGCCGTTGAGCGACAGCTTGTCGTAGCTCGGCTCGTATGCGTTGAAGGCCGAGAGCGCGCCGAGATAGGTCGGCCAGGTAACGAGCGCCGTATCCTTCGGCGACAGGAAGAGCTTGCCGAGATAATCGAGCGCCTGCTGCGAACCCGACGTGATGAAGACGTTGTCGGGCGTGCAGTCGATGCCGATCTTGGCAACGTCGCGGGCGATCCATTCGCGCAGCGGCTTGTAACCTTCGCTGACCGAATACTGCAGCGCCGATCCCACCTGCGCACTCGAAAAGATGTCCGAATAGGCTTCCTTGAAGGCCGCATCCGGAAACAGCGCCGGATCCGGAATCCCCCCTGCGAAAGAGATGATGTCGGGCTGGTCGAGCAGTTTCAGCAGTTCGCGGATTTCCGAGGCGCGCATGCGGCTGGAGCGTGTCGCGAAGATTTGTTCCCAATCAAGCACGGGATGTTTCCTCTTATTTCAATTTTGTATGAGCCATCTTTACACAACGATCGATAGGTCAGCAAGGCTGACCTATCGTGTTTTTTCTGATTTCATTTGTTTAGCACCACCCGGACAGGCTTGCCAGAAGACCGAAGAAAAGACAGGTTCGGCACGAAGCGACGGAGTGCGCCTGAGGAGAACAGTATGCTCAAGAACATCGACCCGATATTAAACGCCGACGTGCTTCATGCCCTGCGCTCCATGGGCCACGGCGATACCTTGGCGCTCGTAGACACCAATTTTCCGGCCGATGCGGTTGCCCGACAGACGGTGCTCGGCAAACTGCTGAGGACGGACAATATCTCCGCGGCGCGGGCGATGCGCGCAATCCTGTCCGTACTGCCCCTCGACACGCCTCTTCAGCCTTCCGTCGGCCGGATGGAAGTCATGGGGAATCCGGAAGAAATCCCCCTCACCCAACAGGAAGTTCAGGCTGAGATCGACGCCGTCGAAGGAAAATCGGCGCCGATGTACGGCATCGAGCGCTTTGCCTTCTACGAAAAGGCAAAGAAGGCCTATTGCGTCATCGCAACGGGGGAAACCCGCTTCTACGGCTGCTTCCTCCTCACCAAGGGCGTGATATCCCCGGAAACATGACCGATGTCCAGCGGCCAAAAAACCGCCATACCAATTAAGTCCGACAAACACGACATACGTAAAAAGGCCCGGGAATTCACCCGAGCCTTTTCATTTCGCTGTATATTTGAGACTTAGTTGACGCTCTTGTCGACCAGCTTGTTCTTGCCGATCCAGGGCATCATGCCGCGCAGCTTGGCGCCGACTTCTTCGATCTGGTGGCTGTCGTTCATGCGGCGGATGCCCTTGAAGCGGGCCATGCCGGAACGGTATTCCTGCATCCATTCCGAGGTGAACTTGCCGGTCTGGATGTCCTTGAGCACACGCTTCATCTCGGCCTTGGTCTCGTCGGTGATGATGCGCGGACCGGTGACGTATTCGCCCCACTCGGCCGTGTTGGAGATCGAGTAGTTCATGTTGGCGATACCGCCTTCATAGATCAGGTCGACGATCAGCTTCACTTCGTGCAGGCATTCGAAATACGCCATTTCCGGCGCATAGCCGCCTTCGACCAGCGTTTCGAAGCCGGCGCGGATGAGTTCGACGAGACCGCCGCACAGAACGACCTGTTCGCCGAAGAGATCAGTTTCGCACTCTTCCTTGAAATTGGTCTCGATGATGCCCGAACGACCGCCGCCGACGCCGCAGGCGTAGGAAAGCGCGAGCTCAAGCGCATTGCCGGAAGCGTTCTGGTGAACGGCGACGAGGCAGGGAACGCCGCCGCCCTTCTGATATTCGCCGCGGACGGTGTGTCCCGGGCCCTTCGGCGCGATCATCACGACGTCGACCGAAGCCTTCGGCTCGATCAGGCCGAAATGGACGTTGAGGCCGTGTGCGAAGGCGATCGCCGCGCCGTCGCGGATATTCGGAGCGATGTCCGACTTGTAGATGTCGGCCTGCAGTTCATCCGGGGTCGCCATCATCATGAGATCCGCCCACTTGGCGGCTTCGGCGACGGTCATCACCTTGAAACCGTCGGCCTCGGCCTTCTTGACGGTCGGCGAACCGGCCTTGAGCGCGATCGCGACGTTCTTGGCGCCCGAATCCTTCAGGTTCAGCGCGTGCGCGCGACCCTGGGAGCCGTAGCCGATGATGGCGACGTTCTTGGCCTTGATGAGGTTGATATCGGCATCCCGATCGTAATAGACGCGCATCGTTTTTCCTTCCCTATGCGTGTGTTCGTAGGTGTTGGTTATCGTCCTGCGGAAGCGCGATGCGCATCCGCCGATTGTTTCTGCGTGCCGTGCAGGATCAGGAAGGCTTCGACCGCCTTCTGCGCCTGGCGCGCATTGTCCTTGAGGCCCGGTTCGCCAAGCAGCATGCGCACATGCAGGTCGGAGACGATCAGGCCGTAAAGCGTGTGATAGGCCGCATCCGCGCTGTCGAAACGCAGCAGCCCTGCCCTCTTCCCCTGGTCGATCAGCGCCATGGCGCGGCGGTCGATCTGCCGGCGGCCGTGTTCGAGCAGAAGCTTGCCGAGCTTCGAACCGTCGCGATGCGACTGGCCGATGGCAAGCCGGTTGAGCGCCAGCGACACGTCGCCGGCCAGCACTTCGAGCAGATCGCGCGCAAAAAGCTCCAGGTGATCGCGCAGCAGATCCGCCGTCAGCCGTTCGCCGGAACGTTCATGGGTGCGCACCTTGGCCGCCTGGTGGGCGATCATCGCGGCAAGCAGACCTTCGCGGTCGCCGAACCACTTGTAGAGACTTTCCTTCGAACAGTTGGCGGCACGCGCCAGGCCGGATGTCGTCAGCGCCTTTTCGCCACCTTCCACGAGCAGCCGAAGCGCCTGTTCCAGAACGGTGTTCTGGCGGGGCGAAAATTCCGGCATGTCGGTCGCGTCGGGTCTCACGGTTTTAATCCTTATTGCGTACCGTACGGTACGGTTCCGTTCGTATAAACCATTCGTCGCAGCCGTCAAGCCGGTTTCGAAATCATGGTCCTTTCAAGAAATACGGCTATTCTGGATGCACACCGTGTTGGGGGAATCAACCATGAAACGCATATCCGGCCTGCCGGCCGCGCTTGTCCTCGCCGCTCTTCCGGCTTTTGCCCAGGCTGCGGAAACCCGCTGCGGCTGGATTCAGAATCCGACGCCGCGCAACTGGTGGCTGGAAGACCGCGACAATACCTGGACGATCATGACGCAGGGGCCTGACGACGAGGAGCCGGAAGGCATGGATCTCATCCCTGACATTTCGGAAAAGGAATTCGTCAAGACCAACGGCTACTATGGTTATGCCTGCGCCTGCCTGTCGGTCGAAACGGATGGCGAGGAACGGATCACCAGGATCCTCTCCTTCAAACAGCTCAAGCTTTCCCAATGCCGTAACGACAAGTCGCTATCCAAGGGCTGACGGTCGGCTTATTCGGCAGCCGCTTCCAGCAGGGTTTCGACATCCCGCGCCGGCGACATGCCGTAAAGACGGCTGTATTCGCGGCTGAACTGCGACTGGCTCTGGTAACCGACACGGTGGCCGGCCATCCCGGCATCCAGCCGCTCGAACAGCATCAGCCGCCGCGCCTCGTGCAGGCGCAACTGCTTCTGATATTGGACGGGCGTCATCGCGGTGATCGCCTTGAAGTGATGGTGGAACGAGGACACGCTCATGTTGACGTGTTCGGCGAGGTCTTCGATCCGCAGTGTCCGCGCGAAATTCTCCCGCAGCCAGGCGATGGCACGGGATATCCGGTTGCCGTGGCTGTCGGCGATCGCGATGCTGATCAGCTGGTCTCCGGCAGGTCCGGTCAGAATCCGGTAGAGGAGTTCCTGCTCGATCAATGGCGCCATGGCGGCAATGTCGTTCGGATTATCGAGCAAACGGAAAAACCTCAGCGCCGCGTCGAAAAGCTCCGGCGTCGCATCGTTGACGACGATGCCGCGCTGGGCAATGCCAGTCATCACCGGCTTGCGCATGTCGATGCGGTTGAGCAGGTCGAGAAGCTTTTCGCTGTTGATGGCAAGCGTCACGCAGAAATGCGGAGATTCGGGACTAGCCTCGACCACGCGCCAGGTTACCGGCAGATCGAGCGAGGTCAGGAGATAGGAACCCGGACCGTAATTGATCGTATCTGAGCCCAACTGCACGCATTTCTGCCCCTGGATGACCATTGCGAAACAGGGGCGATAGCTGCCGTGACACGGGGCGCTCGGCGTCGAGCGACGGCTGATCGCCAGGCCCTCGATCCCCGTCTGGAATTCGCCCTCGTCCGGCGCAAAGCGGGCGGCGATCGAGGCAATCTCCTGATAGCGATTGAACGGCAGCGTCATGCAGATGGCTTTCGAATGAGAAACAGGCCCGGGGCTCGATGAGCCTTATCTAGAATGCGTTCGGCCTCCGGCAAAGGCCCCGACGACGGACTTTTGCAGGATCGTGCAAAAAGCTGACAGGATCGGTCTAACGCCCTTGCGTTCTTTGCCGGCATAGTCCGCCCCGTTCAATTCCCTCCCAACCATCAGCTGAATGGAGCTCTTCATGGCCATTGCCAGAGGCTATGCCGCGACCGACGCGTCGCAACCCTTGACGCCCTTTACCTTCGAGCGCCGCGCACCGAATGCCGACGACGTCGTCATCTCGATCGAATATTGCGGCGTCTGCCATTCCGACATCCACCAGGCCCGCAACGAATGGGGCTTTTCGAAATACCCGATGGTGCCCGGCCACGAAATCGTCGGCACGGTATCGGCCGTCGGCTCTTCCGTGACGAAATTCAAGGTCGGCGACAAGGTCGGCGTCGGCTGCTTCGTCGACAGTTGCGTTGGCTGCGCCACCCGCGACCTCGACAACGAACAGTATATGCCGGGCCTGGTGCAGACCTATAACGACGTCGAAGCCGATGGCAAGACGCCGACCCATGGCGGTTATTCCGACTCGATCGTCGTCAAGGAAGGTTACGTCCTGTCGATCCCAGACAATCTGCCGCTGGACGCAGCAGCCCCGCTGCTTTGCGCCGGCATCACGCTTTATTCGCCACTCAGGCACTGGAATGCCGGCCCCGGTAAGAAGGTCGCGATCGTCGGCATGGGCGGCCTCGGCCATATGGGTGTCAAGCTCGGCGCCGCCATGGGTGCGGATGTCACCGTGCTTTCCCAGACGCTGTCCAAGAAGGAAGACGGGCTGAAGCTCGGCGCCAGGGAATATTACGCCACAAGCGATGCGGAGACCTTCGCCAAGCTCGCCGGCACATTCGACCTGATCATCTGCACGGTCGGCGTCGCGATCGACTGGAACGCCTATCTCGGCCTTCTGAAAGTCAACGGCTCCATGGTCCTTGTCGGCGTTCCGGAGCACGCCGTGCCGGTCCACGCGTTCTCGCTCATCCCCGGCCGCCGGAGCCTTTCCGGCTCGATGATCGGCTCGATCAAGGAGACCCAGGAAATGTTGGATTTCTGCGGCGAGCACGGCATCGTCTCGGAGATCGAGAAGATCGACATCCAGAACATCAACGATGCATTCGAACGGGTGGTGAAAAGCGATGTGCGCTACCGCTTCGTGATCGACATGGCATCCCTGAAGGCCTGACACCGCTTTCGATCCGTCAAAGGGAAAGGGCGGCCTGCGTGCCGCCCTTTTACGGTTCGAGCCTTGCTGCCAAAGCCTGGAATCTGGCCGAACGCCACGATGAACAACGCCGCACTATCTCAGAGTGCTCTTGCCGACATGGGGATCCCGCAATCAACGTGCCGGACAGGCCCTGCTCCGTACCGGCCTGCGTCTTCGGCGCAATCAGGCGAGTTCGCTTTCGTCAAACTTCACCCGCGCCGCCTTCACCGAGGCATGGTTCTCCCCCGCCCATAAGAGTACTTTCGACAGCGGCTCGAACAGCGAGCGGCCGAGATCGGTCATACGGTATTCGACACTCGGCGGCTTGGTTGGGAAAACCTCGCGCTCGATATAACCATCGCGCTGCAGGTCGCGCAGCGTCTGGGTCAGCATGCGCTGGGAAATGTCCGGCACCAGCCGACGCAGTTCGCCGAAGCGATAAGGCTTGTGCGCCAGCGCTTCGAGCAGCAGCGTCGACCACTTGCCGGCAATCCGGTCGAGAACGTCGCGCACCGGGCAATTGCCCATGTCCCAGGTTTGCGTGTCGCATTCCTGACCGTTCAGCATGCGCTTTTCCATCAGGTAAATGGCCATGGGTGGTTCCTTGGAGGTAACGATCTCCCTCAAAACTGCCTCCTTTACAGCACGAAGTCAATTCTTATTCTAGTGCTAGTCTCTTTTTGAGACCAACAACCATCTCGCCACAGGCAAGTGTGCGAGCATGCCCCAAGGAAAGGGATAGGACATGACCAGACTTCTCGTCACCGGTGCTGCCGGACAACTCGGCCGCGCGGTGCTCCACCACCTGCTCGAAACCCAGAAGGTCGCGCCCGGCGATCTGATCGCCGCAAGCCGCGACCCGGGCAGGCTCGCCGACATCGCCGCCAGGGGTGTTGAGACCCGCGCCGCCGATTTCAAGGACGAGGAGGGCCTCGCAAAAGCCTTTGCCGGCGCAGATCGTGTCCTGATCATCTCCACCGACGACCTCGCCACACCGGGTGGTCGGCTGAAGCAGCATAAGACGGCGGTCGCTGCCGCGATGAAGGCGGGCGTCAAGCATCTCGTCTACACCTCCATGCCCAACCCGGACAGATCGCTGGTCAGCTTCGCTCCCGATCATCTTGGCACCGAGGAGGCGATCAAGGCGAGTGGCATCCCTTACACGATCCTGCGCAATTCCTGGTACCACGACAATTACCTGTTGGGCATGCCGCACAACCTGCAGGCCGGCAAATGGTATACTGCCATGGGCGCCGGCAAGCTCAGCAATATCAGCCGTGACGACTGCGCCCGTGCCGCCGCATCCGCGCTCTCCAACCCTCCGGCCGGCAGCCAGGTGCTGACGCTGACCGGTCAGGAATCGCTGACCGCCGAGGAAATCGCCGCCCGTGTTTCCGCCGCCGCCGGAAAGCCGCTGGACGTCGTACACGTCACCGACGAACAGCTTGGCCAGGGCCTGACGGGCGCCGGCCTGCCCGATTTCGTGGTCAAGATGCTGGTCTCGGCCGATGCCAACATGCGCGCCGGCAATTTTGATCTGGTCACGGGCGATTTCGAAGCCCTGACCGGTCGGAAACCGCAATCGCTCGCCAGCTATTTCGAAGAGCAGAAGGCTGCCCTCGCCGGCTGAGATTCAAGAAGGATTGCAAATCTCCAAATTTCACGATATTGAGATGGAGTTGCTAAATTCTGTCTTATTTGGAGAAAAAATGCGCAGGATCGGATTGATTGGTGGCATGAGTTTCGAAAGCACTGCGGTGTATTATCGGCTCATCAACGAAATGGTCCGTGATCGCCTCGGCGGGCTCGCTTCCGCCGATATTCTCCTCCACTCGGTCAACTTCGCCGAGATCGTCGAAATGCAGAAGGCCGGCCGCTGGGATCTGGCGGCCGCACATCTGGCAGCAAGTGCCGAAAACCTGAAAAAAGCCGGTGCCGAATGTGTGCTGATCTGCACCAACACCATGCATCTCATCGCGCGCGAGGTGCAGGCGGCCGTCGACGTTCCGCTCGTCCACATCATCGATGAAACGGCTGGGGCGCTCAAGGCGCAGGGCTTGAAACGCCCCCTCCTGCTCGCCACCCGCTACACGATGGAACATGGCTTTTATGCGGAACACATGAAGGCGCTCGGCATCGATGTCGTCGTGCCGGAGGCGGACGATCGCACCGACATCCACAACATCATCTTCAACGAACTTTGCGCCGGCACCGTGCTCGATGCCTCCCGCAGACGCGCCATCGCGATGATCGAGAAGGCCAAGGCGGCAGGCGCCGACAGCATCATCCTCGGATGCACCGAAATCTGCCTTCTGCTCGATCCCGCAAACCTGCCGCTTCCCGGCGTCGATTCCACCGCGGTCCATGCCGAGGCTGCCGTCGATTTCGCACTTGCCGGTCATGTGGCAGTTCAGGCGGCATAATTTTATTTGACTCAGTCCAATAAATAGTGGACTGAATCTCCCCACAGGAGATTCAGCTCATGACCGACCCCGCCTTTCTCGATACCGTCCGCGCCTTCAACCGTTTCTACACCAACAAGCTCGGACTGCTTTCCAAGAGCTACCTCGAAACCCCTTACACGCTGACCGAAGCGCGCATCCTTTACGAGATGGGCGCAAGGCAGCGCGTCTCGGCGACCGAGCTCAACCGGGATCTCGGTCTCGACCCTGCCTATCTCAGCCGGCTCCTCAAGAAATTCCGGGAGGCGGGCTTCATAGACGGCGAACCCGATCCCGTCGACGGACGCAGCCAGATTCTGGTTGTCACCGACAAGGGACAAGCGGAATACGAAATGCTCGGCGCCCTCTCCCGCCGGCAGCTGACCGAGGAATTGCAGCATGTGGACGAAGCCGGCCGCGAAAACCTGATCGGTTCGATGCAGACCATCCGCGCCCTTCTCGATCCGGGTCAGGCGGCCCGGGCGCCGCTCGTCATCCGTCCGCACCGCATCGGCGACATGGGCTGGCTCATCGAGACCCAGGCGGTCGCCTACACGCGCGAATACGGCTGGAATGAAAAATTCGAAGGCCTCGTCGCCGAGGTCGCCGGCAGGTTCATCGCCAATTTCAACCCGGAGCGGGAGCGCTGCTGGATTGCCGAACGCGACGGCCGGCGGGTTGGCTCGGTGGTTGTGGCCGATGGCGGCGGCGACACCGCCAAGCTGCGGCTTCTCTATCTCGATCCCGCCGCGCGCGGCCTCGGTCTTGGTCGCACGCTCGTCGACCAGTGCATCAAGTTCTCGACCTTAGTCGGCTACAGAAAGCTGTCATTGTGGACCAATGATTGCCTGACGGCGGCGCTCAGGATCTACACGACCGCCGGCTTCCGGCTCGTCTCCGAGGAGAGACATGCGATGTTCGGGCCGGAATGCGTCGGGCAGACCTGGGAACTCGACCTCGGCGAAGCGAAGCTTTCGGCGGCCTGAGAGCGAGGTCGGGCCGCAATCACACCGCTTGCCCGCAGGCGCGCCGGAAGCGGCGAACCGTCTCCGCCATGCCGTATTCCAGCGCATCCGCCGTCAGTCCGTGACCGATCGAGACCTCGGCGAGCCTCGGAATGCGCTTCACCAGCGCCGGCAGGTTGGCGACCGTCAGGTCGTGGCCCGCATTGACGTCCAGCCCTTCGCGGAAGGCGGCATCTGCCGTCCGGCCGAGTTTTTCGAGGATCTCGGTGCCAAGCTCTGGATTATCGAAACAGCCGCCATAAGGCCCGGTATAAAGTTCGATCCGGTCGGCGCCCGTTGCTTTGGCCAGCTTCACCGCTTCCACGTCGCCGTCGCCATCGGCAAACAGCGAAACCCGCATGCCGCCTTTCTTGAGCCGCGCCACGATCGGCTTCAGCCATTCTCCGCTCGCCCGGAAGTCGAAACCGTGGTCCGAGGTCGCCTGGGCAGGATCGTCCGGAACCAACGTCACCTGCTCGGGTTCGGTCCTCTCGCAAAGCGCCAGAAAATCCTCGCTCGGATAACCTTCGATATTGAACTCGGCATGCGGGAATTCATCATCGATCAGCGCCCGGATCACCGGCAGGTCGGAAAAGCGGATATGCCGCTGGTCGGGCCGCGGATGCACGGTAAGACCGGCAGCGCCGGCCTGAAGCGCGATACGCCCCAGCGCTTCGACGCTCGGCCAGGGAAGATCGCGTCGGTTGCGCAGCATGGCGACGGCATTGAGATTGACGGAAAGCTTGGTCGGCATGGCAAATCCCAGGGCTCGAAGAAATCGCCCTGCTTTTAGGCCATGCGCTGCCGGAAGGCCACCAGCCTTGGAAAATTGCACTCATAAAGAGTTTTGATGGACAAGAATTCACGGGGGAGGCGGGGCTACCATTTTCTAAAATTTTACGTAACGTATTGCTAACAGAATTCGCCGGAAGGGTCCAAGGCGGCGGAAATTAGGGCCTGGACGGTGAATTCTGCCACCTAGTCGATCGGATCCGCATTTTCCGTACCGAGGACAATCCATTGGGGGTCTTGCCGAAATAGCAACCCCAGGATGTAGCGTGACTGACACGCCATTTCGCAGGAGACCCGATGCGGAGCGATGTAATGCATAGGATAACCGGAGGCGACACTCCCATTGGGAGCCCCGGACCATTCAGTTTCCTCCCCCAGATCACCCTGCCATTCGAAATTCCCGAACAGCCGGTCGCGATCGCCGAGATGGCGGACATGTTCGGCGTTACCCATCGCACGCTGCACTTCTATGAGGAAAAGGGCCTGATCACGGCCAAGCGCTCCGGGACGATGCGGGTCTACAACAGCGAGAATATCCAGCAGATGGCGGTCATCAACGCCTGCCGCGAGATCGGAATTTCCGTCGCCGCCATCCAGGATCTGATGGAGGAGCTCGCCGGCGCCAGCAGCCAGGAAGAAGCCGATGAATTGTTCCACGCCATGCTTGCCCGGCGCAAGCGCGAACTGACCTCCGACATTTCCAATATCCGCCGGCAGATGCAGCAGATCGAAAACCTGCTGACGGGCGAAGAAACGGATGACGGTCCCGAAACGGCGAGGCCGATGCAGCTTGTTCTGACGGATCGGGAAAAGCAGTGTCTCGCCCTGATGGCGGAAGGTTATTCCGCCCCGCGCCTTGCCCGCACGCTCAACCTCGAATTCGAAGACCTGCGGCAGATGGAAGACGGCATCATCCGCAAATTCCAGGCCACCAACCGTTTTCAGGCAGTCGCCAAGGCGGTTCTGCTCGGCATCGTGCCGAACTGATCCTGCCGAACTGTACTGCAAGAAATCAGCGGACGATCGTCAGCGTCTCGGCGGCGCGGGTGATCGCCGTATAAAGCCAGCGTTCGCGCGTGTCGCGAAAGGCCCAGCTCTCGTCGAACAGCACGACCCGGTTCCACTGCGAACCTTGAGCCTTGTGCACGGTCAGCGCATAACCGTAGTCGAACTCGTCGTAGCGCTTGCGCGTCGACCAGGGGATTTCCTCCTCGGTCTCGAAAACCTGCTTCAGAAGCTTGATCTTGGCCGCGCCACGATCCATGTCGTCGTCTTCCGGCTTGATCATCAGGTTGATGCCGGGTTTCACGGTCTCTCGCGACGAACTCATCACCTGCCACAGCGAACCGTTGAGCAGGCCCTTGGCGGGGTCGTTCCGGAGGCAGACAAGCTTGTCGCCGGATTGCGGATATTCCGCCGTGAACCCTTTGAGCTCCCGAAGCCGCTGATTGTAGCGCTTGCGGGTCTTGTTGGTGCCGACCAGGACTTGGTCGGCCTCCAGCACCAGCGGCTGGGTCACCTCGTTCCGGGAAATCACCTGGGCGGTGCCGTAGTCTCCGTACATGATCTCCTTGCCCTCGCGCACGTCCATGGCAAGTTTGATGATCGGGTTGTCGCGGGCCTGGCGATGGATTTCCGTCAACAGGTAATCCGGTTCCTGCTCGGTGAAGAACCCGCCGCCTGAGACCGGCGGCAACTGGCCGGGATCGCCGAGCACCAGGATCGGCGTCCCGAAGCTCATCAGGTCCTTGCCGAGCGCCTCGTCCACCATCGAGCATTCGTCGATGATGATCAGCGCCGCCTTGGCGACCGGGCTCTGCCGGTTGATGGAAAACATCGGCGCGATCGAGGTCTTGCCGGTTTCCTCGTCCTCGACCGCCTCCTCGCCGCGCGGCCGGTAGATCAGCGAGTGGATCGTCTTGGCGTTGCGCGCGCCGCGCGAGCGAAGCACCTGCGCCGCCTTGCCGGTGAAAGCTGCAAACAGCACATCGCCGTCCACATGTTCGGCGAAATATTTCGCAAGCGTCGTCTTGCCGGTGCCGGCATAACCGAACAGCCGGAAAACCTGGCTGCGGCCCTCTTTCAGCCAGTTCGAAACGGCCTTCAGGGCCTCATCCTGTTGCGGTGCAAATTGCATGGCCGCGACTTGGCAGGATTCGAATGGCAAGCGCAACAGAAAAAGAACGAAAGATGAATCAAAACCGGGGAGGCTGTTCTCTCGTCACGCGCAGCGCCTATGCTCGAATCATGAAGATTCTGATTCTCGGCGCAACGGGTTTTATCGGTTCGGCGATCCTGCAAAGGCTCGTCGCCGATGGACATGCGGTCACCGGCCTTGGTCGCAGCCCGGAAAAGGCCCGCCTGAAATGGCCGACCGCCCGATGGCTCAACGCCGATCTTGCGACACTGTCGGTTGCCGGCTGGCGGCCCCTGATCGAGGACCAGGACGTCATCGTCAATTGCGCCGGTGCACTGCAGGACGGTTTGTCTGATGATCTTCTTGCCACCCAACAGAACGCCATGCTGGCGCTCTATGAAGCTGCGAAATTGGCTTGCGGCAGGCTAATCGTCCAGATTTCAGCCCGTACCGACGGCGTAGCCGGCACGCTCGCCTTCCTCGCCACCAAACGCCGGGCGGACGAGGCGCTCGCGGCAAGCGGCCTTCCCTTCGTCATCCTGCGGCCGGCCCTCGTGATCGGCCGGAATGCCCATGGCGGCACGGCGCTTCTGCGATCTCTGGCAAGTTTTCCCGGCGTCCTGCCACTCATCCATGCGGAAAGCCCGGTCGCCACGGTTTCGGTCGATGATGTCGCCGAGGCTGTGTCGCGTGCGGTGGACGGCTCCATTCCGCCGGCAAACGATCTCGATCTCGCGTCGGAAAGAACCACCACGCTCGCCGATCTGGTGCGGCTGCACCGCGCGTGGCTCGGCCTCGATGCAGCGGCTCTAGTCCTGCTGCCGCCTGTTTTGGCAAAACCCGTTGCCTGGGCCGCCGATCTCGCGGGAAACCTCGGCTGGCGTTCGCCGCTCCGTTCGACGGCAATAACCGCCATGTCCGAAGGCGTCCTGAGCACGCGGCCCACGCCCGCCGGCCTCTACCTCGCTGATGCCGCCGCCACGCTCGCCGGATATCCGAGCGGCGTGCAGGACCTCTGGTTCGCCCGCCTCTATCTGCTGAAGCCTGTGATCATCCTAACGCTCTCCCTTTTCTGGCTCCTGTCCGGCCTGATCCCGCTCATGAGCCTCGACGCCGCAGCCGCACATTTCCTGCCCTTCATGCCGATTCCGGCCGCAACGGCTGTAACGATCGGCACCTGCTTCGTCGATATCCTGCTTGGCCTTGCCGTTCTCCTGCGTCCGGCAGCGAGAAAAGCGTTCCTCGGCATGATCGCCGTCAGCCTCGCATATCTCGCCGGCGGCAGCATAATGGAACCTCAGCTCTGGCTTGATCCGCTCGGGCCAATGGTCAAGGTCCTGCCGTCACTCGCCCTCACCCTGACGGCGCTTGCCACGCTGGACGAACGCTGATGGAAGTTGAAAGCATCCTTCGCCTTCTGCATGTCATCGGCGCCACCGTGCTTTTGGGAACCGGCGCCGGCATCGCCTTCTTCATGGTGATCGCCCGCCGCACCGAAGACCCGAAGCTCATAGCCCATACCGCCAATACGGTGGTGCTCGCCGACACGATCTTCACCGCCACCGCCGTGGTGCTGCAGCCGGTCACCGGTTATCTGATGGCAAGGACCACCGGCTGGTCGCTGACGGACGGCTGGATCGTGCTTTCGTTGATTCTCTATGTGATGACCGGCCTCTTCTGGCTGCCAGTCGTCTGGATCCAGATCCGCCTGCGAGATATCGCCCGCACGGCCCAGGCGAATGCATCGCCCCTGCCGCCAGAATGGTTTAGGCTCTACCGCATCTGGTTCGCCTGCGGTTTCCCGGCCTTCTTCGCCGTTATCGGCATCTTCTGGCTGATGCTGACGAAGCCGGACATCCGGCTGGTCTAGCGCTACTGCCTGCTTTCGACCATCTTCGCCAGTTGGCTAATCACCGTGCCCCAGCCGTCGAAAAATCCCAATTCGTCATGCATCTTCCGGTCGTCCGGGCTCTTGTGCATGACATGCGCCAGATATTCCGTTCCCTCGGCATGATCGTTGAAGGAAACGATCGCCGTCATGAACGGCTGCTCCGCCGGCCGCCAGCCGCCGGTCAGGGCATTCGTGAAGACGATTCTGCGCCCCTCCTCGACAGCCAGAAAACAGGCGTTCAGGTGCGGCCCGAATTCTCCGCCGTTCTCGCTCATCTGCGTCTCGAAGGCGCCGCCCGGCCGGATGTCCATCGCCACGACGCGGCAGAGTGCCGGTGCGGGAATCCACCATTGTTCGAAACTCGCCTTGTCCGTCCAGGCATTCCAGATCGCCGAACGCGGCGCCTTGATGACCCGCGAGATAGTGAGGTCGAGATCCGGATTGAAACCCTGCATCATTTGCCTTTCTCCCTGTCCTGTTTCGCCAGAACGAATTGTTCGAGCCTGTCGGTGCGGCCGTCCCAGATGGCCCGCTGTTCGGAAAGCCAGCCCTCGACCATCGCAAACCTCGATCGCTGGAGAGAACAGGTCCTGACCCGTCCCTCCTTTTCCGTGCGGATGAGACCGCTCTCCTCCAGGAAGCGGATGTGCTTCATGAAGGAAGGCAGCGCCATGTCGAAAGGTGCCGCGAGATCGCTGATGCTCGCCGGTCCCGTGCCGAGCCGTACCAGGACCGCCCTGCGGGTCGGATCCGCCAGCGCCTGGAACAGCCCGTCCAGCTGTTCCGAATAGTTTTCCATAAGGCTAAGTATCATCTGCAAACACTTAGCTCAAGAGATAACTATCGATTTTTTGAAGAATCTTCCGAAGACGACGGAATAAATCCGCATCCTCCGGTGTCTTGGCTTTGGTAACCCCGGGGGAGAGTTCCGGGAGGCCGTCAACCAGGGAGACGATCCATGAAAAAGCTCATTCTCGCGTCGATCGCGTTCGCAGCGATGACCGGTATTGCCTTCGCCGCCGGTCCGTTCAAGACCGTCAAGACCGCCAAGGGCGACGTGCTTGCCGGCGAAAAGGGCATGACCCTCTACACCTTCAAGAACGACAAGCCCGGCACCTCCAATTGCTACGACAATTGCGCCAAGAACTGGCCGCCCGTCATGGCCGCTTCCGATGCTAAGGCCGATGGTGCATACTCGCTCGTCACCCGCAAGGACGGGTCGAAGCAGTGGGCCAAGGACGGCATGCCGCTCTATTACTGGGTCAAGGACACCAAGGAAGGCGACATCACCGGCGACGGCGTGAACGGTGTTTGGGACCTTGCAAAACCCTGATCAGACAGGCTCCCCGATGGAAACGGCGCGCGAGGCACAGGCTCCCGCGCCGCTCTCCTTCGAGGCGCAGATCCTCGCCCTCCTGCCCCAGCTCAGGCGTTATTCGCGCAGCCTGACGCGGTCGGATTCGGAATGCGAGGATCTGCTGCAGGACTGCGTCGAGAAGGCGCTGATAAACCGCAGCCAGTGGCGCGGCTCGAATTTCAAATCCTGGGCCTACAGGATCATGACCAATCTTCACCTCAACGCGCGCCGTTCGATCGCGCGCCGGCCTTCCGTCGGGATCGAGGAGGCGGAAAATCTGGCCGAAAGCCCGGTTTCCGACGATCCGCTGGAAAAGAGACGTCTCGTCGGGGCGCTGGAAACGCTGCCGAAAGAGGCGCGCGCCGTCCTGATGCTGGTGGTCGTGGAGGGCCACAGCTATCAGGACGTCGCCGACATGCTGGACGTGCCGCTCGGCACCGTCATGTCGCGGCTCTCCAGGGCGCGCCGGTCCTTGCGGGAAAAGATGCGGGAGGAAAACGTCATTCAATTGCGGAGACCCCGATGACCGAAGCCCGTTCCGTTTCGGAAGCGGACCTGCACGCCTATGCCGACGGCCTGCTCGGCGAGGTCGATCGTATCCGCGTGGAACGTTTCCTGGCCGAAAACCCCGAAGCCGCAGACATGGTCTCCGACTGGCAGGCGCAGAACGACGAGATTCGCAGCGCCTTCGCCGGCTACGAAAAGTCGAAACTCGGTGACATCCAGCTTCTTGCCGGCGCCTCCCGGCACCCTCGCGTCCGGCCGCAGCGCCGCGTTGCGCTTGCCGCTGCCGCCGTCGTTATCTTCGCACTGGGCGCCGCAGGCGGCCATTATGTCCCGCCGCTTTTCCAGCGCCCGGATATCCAGCTCGCTTACACGGAAATCCTCCCGCGCGAGGCGCGCACCGCCTTCCTCGTCTATGCCGGCGAGGTGCGCCATCCGGTCGAGGTCTTCGCCAACGAGGAAGCGCATCTCGCTACCTGGCTCGGCAAGCGCCTGTCGATCGCCGACCTGAAAGTGCCGAACCTGCAGACGCTCGGCTTCAAGCTGGTCGGCGGTCGCCTGCTCCCCGTTGCCGGCAAACCGGGGGCGATGTTCATGTACGAGGACCAGACCGGCCAGCGCATTACCGTCATGGTCGGCCGCAACAAGGAAAACCGCACGACGAGCTTCCGTTTCGCTTCCGCCAGCAAGGTGGAAACCTTCTATTGGATCGACGGCGAACTGGGTTACGCTGTCACCGGCGAAATCTCCCGCGACCTGCTGCAGAAGATCGCCGAGGAATGTTACCGGCAGTTTCCGTCGTGACGGAGTTCACCTGCTTAGCCGCCTCTCGTCCGGCTCACGTTACCTTGTCCCGGCACGCCGGCAGAAGGACGCAAGCTGCAAGTTCCGATTTCCAGTCACCGAAGGCAGTAAACCTCGGAGATGAGACAGACCGGTGCGACATATCCCTTTTCCCGTCAGAACGGGGAAAAAGGGTCCGCAGGACGAAGCCGGATGAGGAACATTTCCAAGCATGGCGGCCCACAGAGGCCGCAGCAAATCTTCACCGTAGCGGATCATTCGCCAACTCGATCGCCTTGCCATGCGGCGTCGCCTCCGCCGCCCTCTGCCAGCTTTGCTGCAGCGCCAGGATCGCATCCGCATCCGCCACGCCCTTTTCCACCAATAGGCTGGAAAGCGCCGTCACCCAGCAGTCGAAATAGTCGCTGCCGTCCTCCGCACGACCTTCCCGATGCACTTCCCGCGACAGCGCTTCGGCCCATTCGCTCCAGGTAAACAGGCCCTTCTCGTGCAGATGCACCGTCATCGCAAAGGCTTCCGCCGCCCAAGGTTCCGGAAACACCGGGTCACCCTCCGGGGACTTCGGCAGGCCGACCGACGACGCCAGCGGCGACGGAAGCTCACACGCGCTCAAGATAACTCTCCCACGCGTCGATCGAGACTGTCAGCGTCGGATCGGCGCCCTCGCCCCAGATCTCCGCCGCATCGAAGACCACCGTGTAGACCCATTGCGGGTTCTCGCCTTTGTCATGCGCATTGTCGTCCGGAAAGACGTAGGAGCCCTGCACCGCCTCGACCACGCCCGTCTTCGCACGGGCGTAGCGCGGCAGCCGCGTATGGGTCTCCGGATTGAAATTCCGCGTCCTCACTCTGTCGCCCGGCTGGAACAGCGGCTCAGTCTCCACCGGCCGGTCGCAAGGACCGCCACGGGCAAGCACATCCGCCACCATGTCCGCCTTCAGGACGCGTTTCGGCGTCGCCGGCGCCATCTGCCGGGCGCCGGCATCGACCTCGGCCTTGGTCGCGAACCCATGCCGTTCGAGCAGCACTTCCAGGGCGCGTGTCCAGATTTCGTAGTAGCTCGCCGCGAGATAATCGGCAGGCGGAATATTCTCCCGGGCATGCCGGCTCTCGTCGATCGTCCAGGCGCCGAAGGCGCCGCAGGAAAGCGTGATCCCGAGCACCCGCTTTTCCCATTCCGCATGGAAATACGGCTCGTCCTTTTCAGGTGCCACCGGGCCGAACCCCATCTGCCCCCCGAGATCGTGCGGCCCGTTCATGGCTGAACTCCCGCAACCGCCGTGCCGATCATCGCATCACGGCTGACGAGATTTGCAAGCTCCTCCTCGCCCATCCCGCCCGTGCCTTCCGGCCGCTCGGGAATGACGAGATAACGCAGCTCCGCCGTGGAATCCCACACCCGGATCTTCTTGTCGTGAGGCAATGTCAGGCCGAATTCGGCAAGCACTCCACGCGGATCGATGACGGCTCGCGAGCGATAGGCCGGCGCCTTGTACCAAACGGGCGGCAGGCCGAGCACCGACCAGGGATAACAGGAGCAGAGCGTGCAGACGACGAGGTTATGGGTATCGGGCGTATTGAAGACCGCCCGCATATGCTCGCCCTGCCGGCCGCTGTAACCGAGGCTCGCAATCGCCGCCGTCGCATCGCGCTTCAGCCAGTCCGCAAATTCCGGATCGCTCCAGGCCTTCGCCACCACGTGCGCGCCGTTGCGCGGCCCGATCTTCGTCTCGTAGGTCTCGACGATCGCGTCGATCGCGCCGGGATCGATCAGTCCCTTCTCCGTCAGCACGGTCTCCAGCGCCCTCACTCGCGCCTGCATGTCGCTGTAACGGTTGTCGTGGTGATGGTCGTGGCCATGGTGGTGATCGTGATGATGGTCTTCGGACATGGCGGTCTCCTTACTTCAACATCGGCCAGAGGCTTGCGACAAGCAGGACGGCCATGGTGATGTTGAACCACTTGAGCCGCGCCGGCACGGACAGCCATTCGCGCAGCGCCGAACCGAAGCCGGCCCAGGTGGAAACGCTCGGCACGTTGACGAGCGCAAACGCCATTCCGACCAAAAGCACGGTCGCCAGGTAATATTCGGGGTTCGTATATGTGGCCATCGCCGTCACAGCCATGATCCAGGCCTTCGGATTGACCCATTGGAAGGCGGCGGCACCGAGAAAGGTCATCGGCCGTGCGCCCGTCTTGCCGTCCGAGAGGCTGCGGGACATGCCGATCTTCCAGGCGATCCACACGAGATAGGCGCCGCCGGCGAATTTCAGGATCGTATAGACGAGCGGTACGGTATGCAGCAGCGCGCCAAGCCCGAGCCCGACCGCGAGCAGCAACGTGAAAAAACCGACGCCGATGCCGAGCATGTGCGGAATGGTGCGGGTGAAGCCGAAATTCACGCCAGACGCAAAAAGCATCATGTTGTTCGGCCCCGGCGTGATCGAGGTCGTGAAGGCGAACAGGACGAGGGCCAGAAATGTTTCCAGCGGCATGTGATCTCCCCGGATGCCAAACCACCCCATTGTGCCTGCCGTCTCGTGTCGCGGACGGCTTGTCCTTCGGTGATAGGATCGTTGTGGACGATCTTCAAGCAGAACTTGGAACCTTCGATAAAAGCCATATGTCTATGGCCATGCCCTTCCCGATGCGACGATCGAGGTCGACCATGCCCGATATCCCGACAGTCACCCTGCCCTCGGGCATTTCCGTGCCCTCGCTCGGCCTCGGAACCTGGAACATGGGCGAGGACGCCCGCAAGGCGGCAATCGAGGTCGAGAGCCTGAAATGCGGCCTCGACCTCGGCATGACGCTGATCGATACGGCGGAAATGTATGCCGAGGGCGGCGCCGAGAGAATCACCGGCGAAGCGATCTCCGGCCGCCGCGACGAGGTGTTTCTGGTCAGCAAGGTCTATCCCTGGAATGCCAGCCGCCGCGGCGTGATCGATGCCTGCGAACGCAGCCTGCAGCGTCTCGGGACCGACCGCCTCGATCTCTACCTCTTGCATTGGCGCGGCGAACACCCGCTTTCCGAAACCGTCGCCGGGTTCGAAGAGCTGCGCCGCGCCGGCAGGATCGGCGCCTGGGGCGTTTCGAACTTCGATCTCGACGACATGCAGGAGTTGTTGGACGTACCGAACGGGCAGAACTGCGCCGCCAATCAGGTGCTCTACAATCTCTCCCGCCGCGGCATCGAATACGATCTCCTGCCCTGGTGCCAGCAGCGCGGTATCCCGATCATGGCCTATTCGCCGATCGAGCAGGGCCGCATCCTGCGCAATGGAGAACTGATCCGCATCGCCAAGGCCTATCAGGCGACCCCCGCCCAGGTGGCGCTCGCCTTCCTCTTGGAGCGCGACGGTGTCATCGCCATTCCGAAATCTGCCCATCCCGATCGCGTCGGGGAAAATGCCGAAGCGGCCGACCTGGAACTCAGCGACGAGGACTGGGCAGCCCTCGACGCCGCCTTCCCGCCGCCGGACCGCAAGCGCCCGCTGGAAATGTTATAGTCTCTTCGTAGCCCAAAACGCAGGTGAATATGGAAGCGATACTGGAAACCGAGGCACTCGTCCTGCGCCCCTGGAGGCTCGCCGACCTCGACCAGCTGATTGAAGGCCTGAATGACCTCAGGGTCTCGCCTTGGCTGGCATTCGTCCCGCACCCATACCAGCGATCGGACGGCTTGAAATGGCTTGAACATTGCCGGCGGCTTTCGCCTGATGAGGGCGAGCATCCTGATTACGAATTTGCGATCGAGCGGAAAGCCGACCGCGCAGTCATCGGCGGCGTCAGCCTGAACAACATCGATCCAGGGCGCAGTCGTGCGGGCGGTGGAATCTGGATCAACGCGGCTTACCATCGTCGAGGTTATGGACGCGAAGCATTCGGCGAACGTATCCGTTTCGCTTTTGACACGTTGAATCTGCTTGAAATTCGCAACGGCTATTTTGTCGGAAACGAGCCGTCATGGGATTTGCAGAAGCGATTTGGTTACAAACACACAGCCGAGGAGCCGCGTCGGCGCCGGTGCATTGCGGACGGATCGTGGAAAGATGAGGTCCTGACCAGCCTGCACAGGCAGGATTGGATAAGGAATTAAGTCGGTCAGGACACGTCGGCTCGGAACGCCGGAGCGAACGGCGGGGCCATGGAAGCGGATGGCCCTAGTCGAGATCGAGCTGTCTCCGTTCGGTAACCAATTTATCGATCGCCTGGAAGACATCGATTTCGTTCCAGCCTGCAGTGTCCCGATAGACCGGATAGAGACTGAAAGCGGCGGCGGTCAACTGATCGACGTTTGGCCGCGCCGTCCGTCTCGAAAGCATGGCCTTGGAGCGCTCGCCAAGCCGGTCGTCCGTCAGCCCCCAGCCCGCATAAAACGGCCCGGCATAACAGCGCACGGGGATGCCGCGCAGCATCGCATCGAGGCCGAACTGGCTCGACACCGTCCAGACCTCATCGACGACGCCGAGAATCGACGCGACCGAAATGGCATCCGCCATCAGGATCACGCCCGGCGTCTGCGCCGCTTTCTCTGTCAGATAGCCCTTGCGGAAACCCGCCATCACGTCGGGGTGGGTGCGCACCACGCATTGCGCGCCGCTCGCCAACGCGTCGTCCAGCATCCGTGCAAAGCTTCCCGGCGATCCTCCCGCCATGGGTACGGAAACATCGCCAAACACCTGGTCGATCAGCAGGATACGCCGCCGCGTCGTCGGCTCGAGCTTCGGCGCCCTGTGCGGCAGGTTGTTGTATTTCGTGAGTTTTTCCCGGACGAGCGCCTCGCGGATGTCCGCACCCAACAAGGCCACGTCCCTGTCGACGGACCCCGCGATCAGCCGCTCCAGCCGCGAGGGCGTCGATGCCTTCACCGGCATGCCGAGATCGTCGATCTGGATCGAGATCGGCAAGGCATTTTCCTTGCCGAGCCCGACTGATCGCAAAAAGCCGTCTTCCAGAAACCAGCGCGGCAGACCGCGCATCCGGGCGATGACCCGGGCCGCCTTCGCCGGAATGCGGCCGCCCCAGAGAATGACGCCGCCGATGCCCGGCGAAAGTGTCGCCTCCAGCCTGTCGACGCCGAAATAATGGCTGAGCCAGGGCTGGGATTGCCGCACGTAGAAGGTCGCGCCGAGACGCGCGCCGGGCGGAGGAAGCCAGTCCTTCTGCAATCGCTCGTCCCTCGCCTTCACCCGGCAACACACTGCGTTGCATTCCCTTCGTTACACGCGCCGCATTACATCCCCTGCGGCCCGCGGTTCATCGCCGCGATCCCGGTACGGCAGACCTCGATCAGCCCGAGCGGTTTCATGATCGCCACGAACTGGTCGATCTTGGAGGATTTTCCGGTGATTTCCAGGATGAAATGTTCGACCGTCGCATCGACGACCTTGGCATGGAAAGCATCCGCCAGCCGCAGCGTCTCGGCACGACGTTCGCCCTGCCCGACGAGCTTGACCAGCGCCACCTCACGCTCGATCGGCCGTTCCTGGCCGAGATCGCGGGCGCGAACCGTCAGATCGACCACCCGGTGCACGGGCACGATGCGCTCCAGCTGCGCCTTGATCTGTTCGAGCACCGTCGGGGTGCCCCGCGTCACGATGGTGATGCGGGATAGGTGCGCCTCATGCTCCGTTTCCGAAACCGTCAGGCTTTCGATATTGTAGCCGCGGCCGGAAAAGAGGCCGATCACCCGGGCCAGCACGCCCGGTTCGTTGTTGACGAGGATCGATAGCGTATGGCTTTCGGCCTTGGCCGTTTCCGGAGCGATGAAATAGGCCGATCCCGTCGGCTGCTGATGCGCATTCATGGTCTTGGGTCCGTTTCCTCAGAATTCTGTTTAAAAGTGGCGACCCGTCCTCAAACGAGCTGCCGACCCTTGGCGTCGATCGCGTTGGCAACCGCTTCGTCGGTGGCTTCGTCGGGCAGCAGCATCTCGTTATGGGCCTTGCCCGACGGGATCATCGGGAAGCAGTTGGCGAGGTTGGCGACGCGGCAGTCGAAGATCACCGGCTTCTTGACCGCGATCATCTCCTCGATCTTCTGGTCGAGTTCCTTCGGGTCGTCGCAATACATGCCGACGCCGCCATAGGCTTCCGCCAGCTTCACGAAGTCGGGCATGGCTTCCGTATAGGAGTTCGACAGGCGGTTGCCGTGCAGAAGCTGCTGCCACTGGCGCACCATGCCCATATACTGGTTGTTCAGGATGAAGATCTTGACCGGAAGATTGTACTGGATCGCCGTCGACATTTCCTGGATGCACATCTGGATCGAGGCGTCGCCCGCGACGTCGATGACGAGTGCGTCCGGATGGGCCACCTGCACGCCGAGCGCGGCCGGGAAACCGTATCCCATCGTGCCGAGGCCGCCCGAGGTCATCCAGCGGTTCGGCTCCTCGAAATGGATGAACTGCGCCGCCCACATCTGGTGCTGGCCGACCTCCGTGGTGATGTAGGTATTGCGGCCTCTGGTCAGTTCGTAGAGACGCTCCAGCGCGTATTGCGGCATGATGACGTCGCTGGAATGCTTGTAGGAGAAGCTCTTGCGGGCACGCCAGCGGTGGATCTGCGTCCACCAATCCTCCGTCTGCGCCTTGGCCGGCCTGTTGGGCAGTGCACGCCACAGGCGGACCATGTCTTCCAGAACCGCGCCGACATCGCCGAGAATTGGGATATCCACATGCACGTTCTTGTTGATCGAGGACGGGTCGATGTCGATATGCACCTTGCGGGAGTTCGGCGAAAACGCGTTGACGCGGCCGGTGATGCGGTCGTCGAAGCGTGCGCCGACGCAGATCATCACGTCGCAATCATGCATCGCCATGTTGGCTTCATAGGAACCGTGCATGCCGAGCATGCCGAGCCAGTTCTCGCCCGAGGCCGGATAGGCGCCGAGCCCCATCAGCGTCGAGGTGATCGGGAAATCGGTAAGCTTGACCAGCTCGCGCAAGAGCTTCGAGGCTTCCGGCCCGGAATTGATGACGCCGCCGCCGGTATAGAGGATCGGCCGGCGGGCGGAAGCCATCAGCTCCACGGCGGCGCGGATGGCGTTGATGTCGCCCTGCGTCTTCGGCTGATAGCTGACATTGGCGGCCGTTTCCGGCTTCGGCGTATAGGTACCGGTCGCGAACTGGACGTCTTTCGGAATATCGACGACGACAGGCCCCGGCCGCCCCGTCTGGGCGATGCGGAAGGCTTCGTGGATGACGGCGGCGAGCTCGTTGACGTCCTTGACCAGCCAGTTGTGCTTGGTGCACGGCCGGGTAATGCCGACGGTATCGCATTCCTGGAAGGCGTCGGAGCCGATCAGCGTCGTCGGAACCTGGCCGGTCAGGCAGACCAGCGGAATCGAGTCCATCAGCGCATCCTGGAGCGGCGTGACGGCATTGGTGGCGCCCGGACCGGACGTCACCAGCATGACGCCGACCTTGCCGGTGGAGCGGGCATAACCCTCGGCCGCGTGGCCGGCGCCCTGCTCGTGGCGCACGAGAATGTGCTGGATCTCGTCCTGCTGGAAAATCTCGTCGTAGATTGGCAGGACTGCACCGCCCGGATAACCGAAGATGTGTTCGACGCCGTTGTCCTTCAGCGCTTTCAGAACGATTTCCGCGCCAGTCATCTGGTTGTCTGGCATCTTGTTGCTGTCATCCGTCATTGTGCTTCTTCCATTCGCTGCTGGATTTTTGACCGGCGGCTCCTCCGAGCCGGATTGAAGGCATAAAAAAAGGCCCCTTCGAGGAGCCTGTCTTTCCGCGCATGGGTGGCTGTCGCCGGACGGTTACACCGTCCTGCCCATGCGCGTTCCCACCACAATAAGAGCGATCGAGATTTTCATGGCGCGGATTGTTAGCCACATAAATGGCATCCGTCAACGTCGTCCTGCACCAAAAAACGCCATGCGTCTGATTTTGTTGCGCTCAGGCGCCCTGACAAGCCTTCTTTTCCTACACCAGTTGTTAAGTCCCCCGGCATATAGTCGCACCGTTTGGAGTAGCGCCCGACGGATGAACTTGCGACCCGATCCGCCACCCCAATGACAGGGGCCCGAAGTTTGTTGAATAACGATCTCCACCGTTCCGCTTCCGCAGGAGAACAGGATCGTCGGGACCTCCACAAGCCCGGCAACCGTCTGCTTGGCCGGGTCGTCGCCTGCAACGGCTCTCACGCAACCATCTCGGCCGTGGCGGAGAATGGCGATACCGACCTCACCGAACTCTGGTCCGTCGGCCGGCTGATCTCGATCAGCGTCGGCGAAAACCGCGTCGTGGCGCTCGCCTATGCAATGCAGGCGGGCGAAAAGAACTGGACCGAAGGCGGAAACACCCATTTCCATATCGAGTGCGAGCTTCTCGGCGAGGTCTATAAAGGCCCCGATGGACGCGATGCGTTTTCCGGCGGCATCTCGCGTTATCCTTATCTCGGCGCCGTCGCCCATCGCATCCGCGCTGCCGACCTGCTGCGCATCTACGATACCGGCAAGAGCGACACCTGCGTCATCGGCAAGTTGACCCAGGACGAGTCGATCGACGCGACCATCCATATCCCGTCCATGCTATCCAAGCATTTCGCCATCGTCGGCTCGACCGGCGTCGGCAAGTCGACGGCCGTGTCGCTGCTTCTCCACAAGGCGATCGAGGCCGATCCTAAGCTGCGCGTGCTTATCCTCGACCCGCACAACGAATTCGCCGCCGCCTTTCCGGAACACGCTGTCGTCATCGATACGGATACGCTCGACCTGCCCTTCTGGCTGATGCGGCTCGAAGAGTTTTCCGAAGTGGTCTTCCGTGGCCGTCCTGCGGTGGCTGAAGAGCTTGATATCCTGCGCGATGTCATCCCTGAGGCGAAACGCGCCTTCCGCGGCAGCGATTCCTCGCTGATGCGCCGCACGACGGAAAAAAGCTCGGTCACGGCCGATACGCCCGTTCCCTACCGAATGGCGGATCTGCTCGCCTTGATCGACGAACGTATCGGCCGTCTGGAGGGGCGCGGCGAAAAGCCGTTCCTGCGGTCGCTGAAGATGCGCATCATGTCGGCGATCAACGACCCGCGCTATCATTTCATGTTCTCCAACAACACGATCAACGACACGATCATGGAGACGATCGCGCATATCTTCCGCATCCCGGGCGGCGACCGGCCGATCTCCACCTTCCAGCTCGCCGGCATCCCCTCGGAAGTCGTCAACTCGGTCGCCTCCATCCTGTGCCGCATGGCCTTCGAACTGGCGTTGTGGAGCAACGGCGCCATCCACATGCTGGTCGTCTGCGAAGAGGCGCATCGCTACGTGCCGGCCGACCGGGAACTCGGCTTTTTCCCGACCCGCCAGGCGATCTCCCGCATCGCCAAGGAAGGCCGAAAATACGGCGTCTCGCTCGGCGTCATAACCCAGCGCCCCGGCGAACTCGACCAGACCATCCTGTCACAGTGCTCGACGCTGTTCGCCATGCGCCTGTCCAACGATCGCGACCAGGAGATCATCAAGTCGGCTATCCCCAACTCGTCGATCTCGACCACCAGCTTCCTCTCCTCGATCGGCAATGGCGAGGCGATCGCCTTCGGCGAGGCCATTTCCGTGCCGATGCGCATGAAATTCGCGCGCGTCGAAAAGAAATATCTGCCGAAGGCCAACGGCGTTGCCGAAAAGGGCTCCGAGGAAACGCCGGATACCGTCGATCTGCGCACGGTCGTGGCGCGCATGCGCGCCATCAGCGGACCGGATATTTCCGCCTTCCAGCAGAGCTATGGCGCGTCCAATCCGGGCTTTGCGGAGAACGCGGCCGCCCCCGATGACGAAACCGACGACGATTTTCCGCCAGCAAGCGATGCCGAACTCGAACGCTGGAACCGCGAACTGCGCACGACCGGCCATGTCAATCTGAACGCGGGACCTGCAGCACAGGCGCCGCAAGCTCCGCCGGCTTCGCAAGCCTCGCCAACCTCGATGGGTTCGCAGGCCCCGCAACCGGAACCCTATCGACCGGATATGCTGCCGCGCAGCCCTGCGCCGGAGCCGCCGCTTGCTCCCCGTCCCGATCGATTTGCCGACCTGCGCCGGGACCGCCCTTCCGACGCGCCGCCACCGGTCTTCCAGCGTCCGCCGCAGCCGGAAAGCGCCCCGCGCCCCAATCCGCTCCTCCGCCGGGAAGGCTCGTTGCGCGAAAGCCTCCTCAAGAAGCCGCTCAGCAGTCTCTACGACAAGGATTGAGCGCGTCCGGCAAGCGTTTCAGCCGAGCCGTTCCCAGCTTTCGTCCATCTGGTTGCGGAACCAGGTCATCTGCCGCTTGGCATATTGCCGCGTCAGCGCGGAACAGCGTTCGATCACCTCCCGGCGGCTCATCCGGCCCTCCAGCATATCGGCGATCTCGCGCACGCCGATCGCCTTCATCACCGGCACGTCGGGCGCCGGATCGAGCGAGAGAAGCGCCCTCACCTCATCGATCGCGCCTCCTTCCAGCATCTTTTCAAAACGCCGGTTGATCCGCTCGTGCAGGATCTTGCGATCCGGCAGCACCACGATCTTCCTCGCCCGCTCGGGATCGATGACCACCGGCCCCTGCCGGCCCTGGAATTCGGATATGGAACGCCCCGTCTCATCGAGAACTTCGAGAGCGCGGACGATCCGCTGGCCGTCCTTCGGCTCCAGACTTTCCGCAACCCGGAAGTCGCGCCGGACAAGCTCGGCATACAGGACCTCGGCTCCTTCCTCCTTCAACCGCAGCCGCACGGCGCAACGGATCTCCTGCGAAATCTCCGGCATGTCGGAAAGCCCCCCCGTCAGCGCCTTGAAATAGAGCCCAGTGCCGCCGACGAAGACCGGCAGTCGTTCCTCCTCCCTCAGCTGCGACAGAAGCGCCGCCACGTCCCTTAGCCATTCGCCCGTCGAATAGGCGCGCGTCGCCGGCACGTGCCCATAGAGAAAATGCGGCACGCCCTCCATTTCCTCGTCCGAAGGGCGGGCGGTCAGCACCCTCAGCGTATCGTAAACCTGCATGCTGTCGGCGTTGATCACCACGCCATTGGCCTCACGGGCCAGCGTAAGCGCAAGCGCCGACTTGCCGCTCGCCGTCGGCCCGGTTATCAGGATCGCGTCCACAGTTTCCATAAGGTCGGTCTTCATATGGCTTTCGTTGCCACGCTCATTGCCCATCCGTCAAACCCCGTTCTCTCGGCCAGCCTCGGAGAACAAGCGGCCGAGGCGGTGAAAGCCTCCGGCCTCTACTGGCTGGCGGACGGAATTGCCTGCGACCTTGCACTGCGCGACGGCACGGATGTGCGGGCTGCCGAAGCCAATCTGCGCGCCGTCATCGCCAGCGCGCCGATCGATCTCGTGGTCCAGGAAGCGGAAACGCGGCGGAAGAAATTCCTGATCGCCGACATGGATTCGACCATGATCGGCCAGGAATGCATCGATGAACTTGCCGACGTCGTCGGCCTGAAGGAGAAGGTTGCGGCGATCACCGCCCGGGCCATGAACGGCGAGATCGCTTTCGAGCCCGCCCTTCGCGAACGTGTGGCGCTTCTGAAAGGCCTGCCGATCACCGTCGTCGACGATGTCATCGCCAAGCGCATCACCCTGACGTCCGGCGGACCGGAACTGATCGCCACCATGAAGGCCAGGGGGCATTATGCCGCCCTCGTCTCCGGCGGCTTCACGGCCTTCACGAGCCGCATCGCCGCAACGCTCGGTTTCGATGAAAACCGCGCCAATATCCTCATCGACAAGGATGGATACCTGACCGGAGAAGTGGCTGAACCCATCCTCGGCAAGCAGGCCAAGGTGGACGCACTTCTTGCCATTGCCGAAAAGCTCGACATCTCGCCAGAGGATACGATCGCCGTCGGCGACGGCGCCAACGACCTCGGCATGCTCGGTATCGCCGGCTCCGGGGTGGCCCTGCATGCCAAGCCCACCGTTGCCGCTCAGGCGAAGATGCGCATCGACTACGGCGATCTTACCGCCCTCCTTTATATCCAGGGTTACCGTAAGACAGATATCGTGGCGACGCAGTCATAACCCGCCTGATCGGCGGGCGGCTGCCAAAACCACCGCCAGCCGCATTGAAGATCGTTGCAGGAATGGGTATATTCGATGTCTCCTCAAGCGTCATAAGATCTATGATGCCTCATCCGATGATCATCCTTGAAACCGAACGCCTGCGACTCAGAAGCTGGCTCGACAGCGATCGCCATCTGTTCCGGGAGATCAATTCGGATCCGAAGGTGATGGAGTTTTTCCCCTTCCGGGGGGCGTACGAAGAGGCGGATGCACTTTTCGATAAGCTGAACGGCACCATTACCGAAACAGGGCTTGGCTTCTATTGCATGGAACGGAAGCAGACCGGCGAACCGATGGGGTTCTGCGGGCTGTCCCTGGTCAACATGCCGGATGTTTTCCCGATCGGAACGGTGGAGATCGGCTGGCGGCTGGCCACGCGTTTTTGGGGCAATGGCTATGTGACGGAGGCGGCACGCGCCTTGCTCGATTTTGCTTTCGGCCGGAAGGAACTCGACGCCGTCGTGTCTTTCGCGGTCACCGAAAATCACCGCTCCACGGCGGTCATGAAACGGCTTGGCCTCCACCGCGCCGCCGAGATGGATTTCGATCATCCACGCGTGCCGGACACACATCCACAACTGAAGCCGCATATCGTCTACGCAATCACGCGCGACGAATGGCGGCAGCAGAGACAGGCCGCCACGAGCTGAAAAGCATACCCGCCAGCGGCTCGCACTGGCAGGAGCATGCGATATGAAGGCATGACGATCCGGCGGATGGGGCTGCCTACTCCAGCGGAAGGGCCACGAAACGCAGGTTCCCCGAAGGGTCGGATACCATCACATGCGCGTTGCGGCGGCCTTCGGACTTCAGCATCGCGATGCGTTTCACCACGTCTCCCGGATTTTCCACGAAGTCCTGCGCAACCTCGACGACCACCTCCCCGACCTTCAGCCCTTTCTGAGCTGCCGGCGAATTGGGTTCGACCGCCGTGATCACCACGCCCTCGACGCTTTCGACAATGCTGTAGCTCTTGCGCTTTTCCTCGTCGAGAACCGCGAGCGTCATGCCGAAGGTCGCGGCGGGGGCCTGTTCGGCCTGGCTTTTCTGGTCGTTCGGCGCCCCGTTGTTCGGCGTCTTGTTCTCGCCCTGCTCCTGCGGCTTGGCCGGCTCTCCATCGTCCTCCGGCTCGTCCGCGCTGTCCTCCAGGCGGCCGAGCGTCACCTTGACGGTCTGCTGCTTTCCGTCGCGCAGGATCAGCACGTCGACTTCCTTGCTGACCGGGCTCTCCGCCACGATGCGCGGCAGATCGCGCATTTCGTTGACCGGCTGGCCGTCGAAGGTCAGGATGACGTCGCCGGCCTTGATCTCGCCGTTCCTGATCGGACCGCCGTTGACGACGCCTGAAACCAGCGCTCCTCGCGCCTTGTCGAGCCCGAGGCTGTTGGCGACGTCGTCGGTCACCGGCTGGATGCGCACGCCGAGCCAGCCGCGCCGCGTCTCGCCGAACTCGATCAGCTGGTGGACGATATTTCCCGCAAGTTCCGTCGGCACGGCAAAACCGATGCCGATCGAACCGCCCGACGGCGAGATGATCGCCGTGTTGATGCCGATGACCTCACCGCGCATGTTGAACAGCGGACCGCCGGAATTGCCCTTGTTGATCGCCGCGTCGGTCTGGATGAAATTGTCGTAGGGGCCGGCATTGATGTTGCGGCCGCGCGCCGAGATGATGCCGAGCGTGACGGAACCGCCGAGGCCGAACGGATTGCCGATCGCCATCACCCAGTCGCCGATGCGCATCTGGCGCGAGTTGCCGAACCGCACGGCCTTGAGCGGCGCCTTGGGCTCGACCTTCAGGACCGAAAGGTCCGTCTTGGTGTCGGTGCCGACGAGCCTGGCCTTCAGCTTGGTGCCGTTCGGGAAGATCACCTCGATGTCGTCGGCGCCCTCGATGACGTGGTTGTTGGTGACGACGTAACCGGAAGGATCGATGACGAAGCCGGAGCCTAGCGACGAGACCTTCTGGTTGCCGCCCTGGTTGCCTTGGCCGTCGAAGAAATCCTCGAAGAACTCCTGGAAGGGCGAGCCTTCCTGGATCTGCGGCTGGGGGCCGGCGCCCTGGTCCTTGACACTCTGCGAGGTAGAAATGTTGACGACGGCGTCGAGCAGCCCTTCCGCCAGGTCGGCGATCGAAGTCGGGCCGGCCGAGACCATCGGCCCGGGCGGCGGAGGCGGATTGATCGTCGGCGACGGCGTCGGCGGCGCCGGCAGCATCGGGCCGGGCGTGCTCGGCGCAGCGGGATTGGCGTTCGGGCCGGCCGCGGGCGGAGCCGGCTGCACCGGGGTTTGCGCAATCGCCTGCAAGGGTCCGCCCAAGGGCCCGCCCAGCATCGTTAGGACGGCCGTCAGCGTGACGGTGCGCTTGAAGGTCGATCGAGCCGAATGGGCCATCTGGCATCCTCGCTGTTGGATTGTCCGCGTCACACCGGAGAGCGGCGCTCGACCCGGGCACGCTATTGGAACCGTTGAATCGGGCGGAGTTTCGGCAGAGCATAAGGCGGAATGACGGCGGAGGAAATTACCTTTTCGTGAGTATTGCGCCCTCTGCTCGTCACGCCTGTGGACCGTCTTCCCATAAAAGGGGCGGCTCTCCGCCGCCCCGAAGCCGTCGCGTCAGTTGGCCGGGGCTGCGGGCGCTGCCGGCTGAGCCGGCGCGGGCCGAGGCCCGGGCAGGTCGCCCCCCGAGGAGTTGAAGAACTTGAAGAACTCCGAATCCGGCGAAAGCACGAGGCTCGTGCCGTTGTCGGCAAGAGCTGCCACATAGGCGCGCATCGAGCGGTAGAACTCGAAGAAGGCCGGATCGCGCTGGAAGGCCTCCCCGAAGATCTTGTTGCGCTCGGCATCGCCCTGACCGCGCAGGATTTCCGAATCGCGCTGCGCTTCGGAGACCAGTTCGACCACCTGGCGGTCGGCGATCGCCCGTCGCCGCTGGCCCTGCTCGTTGCCCCGGGCGCGGATCAGTTCGGCCTCGGCGAGACGCTCGGCCTTCATGCGCTGGAAGGTCTGCTGCGAAACTTCCTGGGTCAGGTCGGTCCGGCGGATGCGCACGTCGCGGATCGCCAGTCCGAGGGTCTCGGCCGCCGAAGTGAGGTCCGTGCGGACCTCCTGCATCATCGAAGACCGCTCGTTGGAGAGTGCCGCATCGAAGTTCCTGAGACCATAGACACGGCGCAGCGCCGCATCGAGACGGGTGCGAAGGCGCGATTCGGCCGAATCGCGGTCGCCCGATACCGTTTCGCGGAAGAGACGCGGGTCGGTGATCGAGTAGACGACGAAGGCGTCGACTTCGTAGAAGGCGCCGCCGCGGACCTGCACCCGGATATTGTCGAGATCGAAGCGCAGGGCGCGGTCTTCGACATACTGGACCCGATCGGCATCCATGAAGGCGAAGGGCAGCTTGAAATAGATGCCCGGCTCGCGTTTCACGTCCTGAATCTCGCCGAAGCGGACGACGATCGCCTGTTCGCGCTCGTTGACCACGAAGATCGACGAATAGAGCAGCACCAGGACGACGGCGAGCCCGATGAGGAATGCGGGAAGTCGGCTGGAATTCATCGGACGGCTCCCTGCTGGGCCGGCCCCTGCGGCTTCATCATCTCGTTGAGGGGCAGATAGGGAACGACGCCGTCCTTGCTATCCAGGATGATCTTGTTGGAGTGCTTCAGGACCGCTTCCATGGTTTCGAGGAAGATGCGCCGGCGGGTAACGTCGGGCGCATTGGCATATTCGTTATAGATCGACACGAAGCGTTGTGCTTCACCCTGCGCCTCGTTGACCACCTTGTCCTTGTAGGCGGAAGCCTCTTCGCGGACCTGGGCCGCCTGGCCGCGGGCCTGGCCGAGCTTCTGGTTCGCATACTGGTTCGCCTCTTCGACGAACCGGTCCTCGTCCTGCTCCGCGCGCTGCACTTCTTCGAAGGCATCGGCGACCTCGCGCGGCGGCGCGGCGTCCTCGACCGGCACGGCATTGATCGAAATGCCGGATCCGTAGGTATCCATCGTTCCCTGGATGATGTTGCGCACTTCCGTCGAAATGCCTTCGCGATTGTCGCGGAAGATGTCCTGCGCCGGGCGGCGGCCCACCACTTCGCGCATGGCGCTTTCGGAGACCTGCTGCAGCGTCGAGGCGGGAGCCTCCAGGTTGAAGAGATAGGCCTTAGGATCCGTGACGGTGAACAGCACCGAGAACTGCACGTTGACGATGTTCTGGTCGCCGGTCAGCATCCAGCCGGCATTCGAGCTCGAGCCGCGCGACGCGCCGATATTCTGCTGCTGCTCGGTGACCTTGACGATCTCGACGGTTTCCAGCGGCCAGAAATGGAAATGCAGGCCCGGCATGGAAATCTCGTCCTTCGGGCGGCCGAACCTCAGTTCGACGCCGCGCTCGTCCGGCTGCACGGTATAGACGGACTGGAAGGCCAGGAAAGCGACGACCACCAAGAGCACGATGACGAACGCGCCGCCGTTGAACCCGCCCGGCATCACGCCGCGCAGCCGGTCCTGGCTGCGCCGGATGATGTCCTCGAGGTCGGGCGGACCGCCGCTCCCTCCGCCGCGCGGGCGGTTCGGTCCCTGCCCCCAGGGCCCCTGATTATTGCCGCCGCCGCCGCCCCAAGGACCGCCGCCGCCATTCTGATTGCTCCAGGGCATCAAAACCTCTTTGTTCGTATCTCTCCCGGGCCTCGACCCTGCCGTGTGAAGGGGGGCCGCGCCATTGCCCGTTATAGGTATGACGCGGGCCGCTTTCAACGCGGCGTCAATAACTTCCCGGTGTTTGGTAACGAAATGTTTCAGTTTGCCGCGCTTCGGCGGCGGTAGGTGGCAAAGCGCGTCGGATAATTGTCCTTCTCGCCTGCCGGAACGAAAACTTCCTTGATCAGCTCGAACGCGCTCGGATCTATCGCCGGGAAGAACGTATCGCCGTCGGAAATCTCGGTCTCGACATGCGTGACGTACAATGTGTCGGCGATCCCGATCGCTTCGGCATAGATCTGGCCGCCGCCGAGCACGTAGATTGAATCGGCGCCGGTTTCGGCGGCCTTGTGCTCAGCGCGGCGGATGGCGTCCCGGAGCGATTCGGCGACCTCGACGCCGTCGAAGGAGAATTCGCGGTTGCGGGTAATGATCACGTGCGGCCGGCCGGGCAGCGGCCTGCCCCCGAAACTTTCGAAGGTCTTGCGCCCGACGATGACCGGCTTGCCGAGCGTCAAGGCCTTGAAACGCTTGAGATCGGTCGAAAGCCGCCACGGCATCTCGCCCTCGCGGCCGATCACGCCGTTGCGCGACACCGCGACGATGACGGCAAGAGTAGGTTTTGTCATGTCAGCTCCCGGCAAGCTGCCGCCAATAGGCAATATGTCTCATAGGCAAATGCAGAATTCGGCTTATGGAGTGCGTTCGAACCACTTGTGAAAAAATAGCATTGTCTCCGTTTGCGGGATGAAGCCGGTTGACCGGAACGGCCAGGCCGGCCAATGCTAGCGGTATTCGAGACGGTTCGTTTGTGCAACAGATTGTAACGACGCGGTTTCCTTATCCATGTCATTTCGCCCACCAGACGCCGCACATATTCTCGTCGTCGATGACGACGACAGGATCCGCCAGATGCTCACCCGCTATTTCGAGGGCGAAGGTTATACCGTCAGCGGCGCCGCGGACGGCAGCGAAATGCATTCGCAGTTGAAGCTGCGGAATGTCGACATCATCCTTCTCGATCTTTCCCTGCCCGGCGGCAAGGACGGACTGGACCTTGCCCGAGAGGTGCGGACCACGTCCGACGTGCCGATCATGATGCTGACGGGCCGCGACGACGTCATCGACCGGATCATCGGCATCGAGATCGGCGCGGACGATTATATCGCCAAGCCCTTTCACCTGCGCGAAGTGCATGCCCGGCTGAAATCCATTCTCCGGCGCCGCCAGCCTGCGGCTCCGAAGCAGAATGCCGACGACGACAAGCTCATCCGGTTCGAAGGCTGGACGCTCGATCTGGCACGCCGCCAGTTGCTGTCCCAAGGCGCCGAGGTGGAGCTCACCACCGGCGAATTCGACATGCTGGCGACATTCGTGCAGCATGCCGGCCGGGTGCTCACCCGGGAATTCCTGATGGACGCCACCCGCGGACGCCAGCTTGAGGCTTTTGACCGGACCGTCGATGCCCAGATCGTAAGGCTCCGCCGCAAGATCGAAGCCGACGCGAGCCAGCCTCAACTCATCAAGGCCGTCCGCGGGGTCGGTTACGTATTCACCGGAAAGATCAGTGGATGACCGGCCCCCGCTCGGCCGGCAGGCGATAGACCAGCCCCTGGCTCCAGGAGCCGCTTTGCCTGAGGTTCAGGACGTTGTTCCAGTCCAGCGAACCGGCCGGCCAGAAATGCATCGAATCGCATGCTTCCTGCCTTGCACGCCTCTCGGCCAGTTCGAAGAGTCGTTTGACGACACCCTGTTCGTCGATGAGGCTGACGGATGCAAAGATCGGCACTTCGAGCTGGCGTCCCAGGGCGGGATGCTGGCTGAGGAAGACGTGGCAGAGGCCGCGTATGTAGCCCTGCGGGTCGGTGACGGTCAGCCAGTTGTACCGGAGGGCCGGCGTGGCCGTCAGGGTTTTCCAGGCTTCCAGATCAAAACCGGGCATGACGTGCTGAATGACCGCAAAGGCGCGATAGACATCCGCTTCGCTCAGCTCTCTTGCATCGCATTCCATCTCCATCCCATCACTCCGCCGGAAAAGCTGCCGAGACCGGCCCCGCCGGTCGTCGGTCCTTCAGCCTGCCACGTTTCGCCACCTGCGCATTGACCGTTGTCAAAAGCCCCGCATGGCATCCGATGCAGGCAGTCTTGACCATTGCGCTGGGTCAATGAGCGGGCGCCGGTTTTGTCGAAAAGTCCCGGCCGACACCGTTGTTCCCACAGGAAGGAGACAGAGATGGCCAGGATGATGAAAGCTGCCGTCGTGCATCAGTTCGGCAAACCTCTCGCAATCGAGTGCGTGCCGGTACCGGTTCCAGGGCCGGGAGAAATCCTCGTCAAGGTCATGGCCTGCGGCGTATGCCACACCGACCTTCACGCCGCCGATGGCGATTGGCCGGTCAAGCCCACGCCGCCCTTCATCCCCGGGCACGAAGCCGCAGGCGTGGTGGTCGAACTCGGCCCCGGCGTCACGGAATTCAAGGAAGGCGACGCGGTCGGCGTCGCCTGGCTCCACGATGCCTGCCTGCGCTGCGAATATTGCGAGACCGGTTGGGAAACGCTCTGCGAGCACCAGCACAATACCGGCTACAGCTGCAATGGGGGTTTCGCCGAATATGTCATCGCTTCCGCGGCCTTCGCCGCCCGGCTCCCGCAGGATGTCGATTTCGCGGCGATGTCGCCCATTCTCTGCGCCGGCGTGACAACCTACAAGGGGCTCAAGGAAACGGAAGCCCGTCCCGGCGAATGGGTGGCGATTTCCGGCATCGGCGGCCTCGGCCATGTCGCCGTCCAGTATGCCAAGGCGATGGGACTGAAGGTCGCCGCCCTCGACGTCAGTGCCGAAAAGCTCGAACTTGCCCGCAGCCTCGGAGCGGACCTCGCCGTGGACGCCCGTGCTCTGACCGCGGTCGAAGAAGTCCTCACCGCGACCGGCGGCGGCGCGCATGGCATCCTCGTGACCGCCGTTTCTCCTCCCGCGTTCTCCCAGGCGATCCGCATGGTGCGGCGGAAGGGAACGGTAAGCCTCGTCGGCCTGCCGCCCGGAGAATTCCCGACACCGATCTTCGACGTCGTGCTGAAGCGCATCACGGTGCGCGGCTCGATCGTCGGCACCCGCCGCGACCTTGACGAGGCGATCGCCTTCGCCACCGAAGGCAAGGTCAGGACCGAAATCCACAAGGCGCCGCTCGAAGACATCAACGACATCTTCAAGCACCTCAAGGACGGCAAGATCGACGGCCGCATGGTGCTGGACTTCGCATCCGCCTGATCGGAATGGGGCGCCGGACGGTAGTGTGGCGCCTCTTAACGGCAAAGGATGGCGGCGACGATCGCGTCCGGCGGCTGCGACGCATCGACATGCCGCCATGCGACGTCCGTCGGATTGCGGGCAAGCTGACCGGCCAGCACGTCCGCATTCGCATCCGAAGGGCCGCCGACGCGGCGCCTGACCCGCTGCATCAGCAGCGCCGGGTCGGCATCGAGCCAGATCCCGAGGAACTCCGGCACATTGCCGGCACCCGCGGCCGCATTCTCAATGAGATGGCGCTTGGCCGGATCGTCGAAAACGGCGTCGGCTACCACCGAACCGCCCTGTGCAAGGATGGTTTCGGCGCGCCGGACCATCTCCTGATAGACCTTCGCGGAAACCTCGGGACTATAAGCCGTGACCGGCAGCCTCGTTTCCGCCGGCACGCCGTGCAGCGCCTTTCTTATCCGGTCGCTTTCGACCATCCTTGCGCCGGGCGCGGCGCCGATCCGCGGCGCCAGGCAGTCGGCGACCGTCGACTTGCCCGAACCGCTCAGGCCGCCGATCGCCACGAGAAGCGGTGCACTGTCCCCGAGTAGGGCCTGCGCCAGGTCGAAATAGGATTTCGCCTCCCCCGACAGCCTGTCGAGGTCCTGGCCGGGCTCCTCGGCCTGCGTCGCCGTGACATGGGCGCGAACGGCCGCCCTCACCGCCATGAAGAACGGCAGCAGGCAAAACCCCTCCTCGTCGCCCGTCTCATCGAGATAGCGGTTCATCACAAGATTGGCGAACTCGGGAAAGCCACGATGCCAGAGATCCATGAGCAGGAAGGCGAGGTCGTAGAGAACGTCGATCGTGGCGATCTGCGCGCTGAACTCGATGCAGTCGAAGAGGCAGGGTTTTCCGTTCAGAAGGCAGATATTGCGAAGATGAAGATCCCCGTGGCAACAGCGCACCCTGCCGCCTTCGGCCCGGCGATCGAGCAGCGGCGCATGGCGGCGCAGCACCGAGCGAAATCGCGCGCCGAGCGCGGCGATCGTCTCCGGAGCAAAAACGCTGCTGGTGGCAAAACCCGCGTCATTGATGTCGAGCACGGCGGCGATATTGTCGGCGCCTCCGCCGGCGGCAACGACCGGCGCCTTGCCGTGATATTCGGCGATCATCCGTGCGGCCTCCGTCATCAGAGCGGGCGTCAGCCGGCCGGCGACGGCCATCCTGTCGAAAAGCTGCTCCTGTTCGAACCGCGTCATCTCGACGACCGCATCGACCAGCGGCCCGTCTCCTTCGAATTCCAGAGCGCCGCCGGCCGAGCGGGTGATCCGCCGCACGCCGAGATAAAGGCCGGGGGCGGTTTCCCGGTTGAAGGAGACTTCCTTGCGGCAGGCCTCCTCACGGATCGTCGCGGTGGAAAAGTCCACATAGGGCAGCTTCAGCGCCTTCTTCATCTTGAAAGCACGATCGCCGACGAGAACGATCACAGAAATGTGAGTATGGATTATGTTTATCGGTTCCAACCCGCCGTGGGTGGCCGGATCTGCCAGAAAGGCGATCGTGCCGTCCTGCTCTTCGGTCATCATCCTGTTCGTCCTCGCCAAACCGCCTGTCCGAAGCAAGCCACCCTGCCCGCTTCGCGACCTTGACGTGGGTCAACGGGCACGGCCGTCACCGCGCTACCACGACTTCAGCGCCCGCAGGGTCGGTGTCTTCTTGAAGATATGGCCGTCCATGCGGGCCAGCAGGCTGTCCAGCAGTGTCACGGCCTCGGCCACCGCCGGCCCCTTGTTGAGCATCACGCATTCGGCCCGGGCGGCCATGGCGGCGTCGGTCATCTCGCCCCGTGAGGGCAGGCCGTCCTTCACCAGGTCTTCCAGAACCTGCGTCGCCCATACGGTCGGCACCGCCGCCGCTTCGCAGATCCAGAGGATTTCCTCCTGCATTTCCGCGACGCGCTCGAAGCCGATCTCGGCCGCCAGGTCGCCGCGGGCGATCATCACCCCGAAGGGCCGGTTGCGGCAGCGGGCGCGGGCGATGAGCGCCGGCAGGTTGGTGACCGCCTCAGGCTGTTCGATCTTGGCGATCAGGCCGAGCGCCCGGTCCCGACGGGGAAATTCGGCAAGCGCTTCCTCCAGGAGGTCGATATCCTCGGGCCGGCTGACGAAGGAATAACCGAGCATGTCGGCATGCCCGATGATCGTCGCGAGATCGTTATGGTCCTTGGCGGTCAGCGGCGAGAGCCCGAGCGCCGTGTCGGGCAGGTTGAGCCCCTTTTCCGGCTTCAGCTTGGCGCCGCCCGTCTTCGTATGGCCGATGCGCACCAGCGCCTCGCCGTCCGTGACGCTTTCGACGACCCCCTCCAGCTTGCCGTCGTCATAGCGGAGGCGGTCTCCGACCGACAGCCGGGTGACGATCTCCGGCAGTGAAACGGCGGCGCAGAACGGCGCCTCGGGCGTCGCATATGGCGCGCCGCTCGCGACCAGCCGCAGGAGATCGCCGGTCTGCAGCTTGGCGCCCTTTTCCGCAGCCACCGTTTCCGTGCGGATCTTCGGTCCGGCGATGTCCATGAGGATCGTCAGCGGACGGCCGAGGGTCCCAGCCGCCGCCCTTATGTGCTTTGCCATTTCCGCCCAGGCCTTTTCGTCGTCATGGGCGCAGTTGATCCGCGCCACGTCCATGCCGCGCCGGGCGAGATCGAGAATGAAGTCCGGCTGGCCGGCGGCCTCGCTCGGAAGCGTCACCATGATGCGGCCGCGCCGCCCGGCGCGAGGCGGTCCGAAAAGCTCGTCCGTCGCCTGCCTAAGCAGGAGCTCGCCCCGGAAGAACTGCTCTTCCGAAGGCGGCGGAAATGGCGGATCGACGCCGCGCATGGCCGCAATTGCCGCAAGAACGGCATCCATCGTCGGAAGGACGCGGCTCTCCAGCCGGCCGAGGGACGAAAATCCCCGCCACATCAGCTTTCTCTGCAGATCCCTGAGATCGTGCTGCCGCAGCGACAGGTAATGGCACAGATTGTCCAGGCTGGCCCGCTTGTCTTCCGCCGGGCTGCCGGTCCCGACGAACGCCTCGAACCGGGAAGCACCCTGGATGGATATATCGTTGCGGAGCGCTGCAATTTCCTCGCCGAGACCGGCAAGACCGCCCGCAACACCGGAAGTATCTTCGACTGGTTCCAACATCGTCTCTTTCCCGTATTGAGGTCTTGTCGAGCCTGCACCGGCAAGATCAATTCTTCATGACGCCGGAGCCCGCCTTGCGTTACGTCAAGGAAAGGCGCCGCCGCCGAGGGCAACAAGGCACGGCCAGCCGGCCTGCCCGGCAAAAAATCGTCTTCACGCGAGGCCCGTTTTATGCTCGCCCAACATTTGGTCAATTTTGCCGGCGCGAATGCACTGGTTCTTGCGGCCCGCGCCCCTATCCTTCCGTCGATCCCCGGCCGCCTTGCAGCGGCGCCGGCCTCGGCCGAGGCTGCAACGCGGATCGGCCCGGGCCACGAGACAAGGGGCGTCGCATGACGGACAAGCTTCTCCTGACGTTCAACGCCGGCTCCTCCAGCGTGAAGATCGGCATTTTCAGGCTGGCCGAGGGAAAGCCGGAGCGTATCGGAAAGGCGGTCGTCGATCTCGCCGCAAGGCCCCTGACCCTGCATCTCAAGGAAGGCCCGGCGCAGTTCGACCTGCCCTTGAAGAAGGAGGCCGGCGAGGATCTCGCCGAACTCATCGACGAGGTCTTCCGCGAGCTCGGCGCCCATTTCGACCTCGATGCGGTCGCCGCGGCAGGCCATCGCATCGTCCATGGCGGCGACATCTTCGACGGACCGGCCGCGCTCGACACGGCGACGATCGAAAAGGTGAGGTCGCTCACGGAACTCGCGCCGCTGCACCAGCCGCAGGCATTGCGGCTGGTAAAGGCGCTCAGGCATCTCCGCCCGGCCCTCTTCCAGACCGGGTCGTTCGACACCGATTTCCACGCCACCCAGGCGGACCTCGTGCGGCGGCTCGCGATACCGCGCGCCTATCACGACAGAGGCATCAAGCGTTACGGCTTCCATGGGCTTTCCTACCGCCATGTGGCGGGAGCACTGACACGGAAGGCGCCGGACATCGCTCTCGGCAAGGTGGTGATCGCCCATCTCGGCAGCGGCGCCAGCCTCTGCGCCGTCAAAGACGGCCAAAGCCGCGATACCAGCATGGGCTTCTCGACGCTGGACGGCATTCCGATGGCGACCCGCCCCGGCTGGCTCGATCCGGGCGCCCTGCTGCATTTCCTGGGACCTCTCGGCAGATCGTTCGAAGAGGTCGAGGACATGCTCTACCATCGCTCCGGCCTGCTCGGCGTCTCGGGATCGAGCGGCGACATCCGCGAACTTCTCGACGACGGCAGCGAGGAGGCGCGGCAGGCGATCGATCTCTTCGTGCTGCGGATCGCGGGAGAAATATGCCGGCTGGCATCCACGCTCGGCGGGCTCGACGCCCTCGTCTTCACTGCCGGCATCGGGGAAAATCAGCCGAAGATCCGCCGGCAGATCGCAGACCGCCTGCTTTGGCTCGGCGTCGAACTGGACGACGCGGAGAACGACAGGAACGCCTCGAAGATCAGCACGCCCGCCAGCCGCATCGCCGTCCACGTCATTCCGACGGACGAGGAGCAGGTGATCGCCGAGGAATGCCTCTCCGTGATCGAGAAGAAAGACCGGCCCTTCCTGACCTAGATCATCACCATGCCTTTCACCCCGGGGTAGAACCGCAACAGATTTTTCGACGGATCATTCGAAGGAGCTTTAACATGCAGCCGAACACCCCCTCGCCCGCGACGCCGGAGATCGGCAACGAAGAGCTGGCGCTCATGGACCGCTACTGGCGGGCCGCCAATTACCTCTCGGTCGGACAGATCTATTTGCTCGACAATCCCCTCCTTCGCGAGCCGCTGAAGGCCGAACACATCAAGCCGCGCCTGCTTGGCCACTGGGGTACCACGCCCGGCCTGAATTTCATCTACACCCACCTGAACCGTGTCATCCGCAAACGCGATCTCGACATGATCTATGTCTGCGGCCCCGGCCATGGCGGCCCCGGCATGGTGGCCAGCACCTATCTCGAAGGCACCTACAGCGAAATCTATCCGGAGATTTCCGAGGACGCCGCGGGCATGAAAAAGCTCTTCAAGCAGTTCTCCTTTCCGGGCGGCATACCGAGCCATGCGGCGCCGGAAACGCCCGGCTCCATCCACGAGGGCGGCGAACTGGGTTATGCGCTGGTGCACGCCTATGGCGCCGCCTTCGACAACCCGAACCTGATTGTCGCCTGCGTCGTCGGCGACGGCGAGGCCGAAACCGGTCCGCTCGCCGCAAGCTGGCAGTCGAACAAGTTCATCAATCCGGTCCGCGACGGGGCGGTCCTGCCGATCCTGCATCTGAACGGCTACAAGATCGCCAACCCCACCCTGCTTGCCCGGACGAGCGATGAAGACCTCGACCATCTCTTCCGCGGTTACGGCTACGAGCCTTTCTTCGTGGAAGGCCACGAGCCGGAGCAGATGCACCGCCAGATGGCGGCGATGTTCGACCAGGTCTTCGATCGCATCCATGCCATCCAGTCGCAGGCTCGTGACGGAAAGGCGCCGGACGCCTGCCCGCGCTGGCCGATGATCGTGCTGAGAAGCCCGAAGGGCTGGACCGGCCCCAGGGAGGTGGACGGCAAGAAGGTCGAGGATTTCTGGCGTGCCCATCAGGTGCCGGTCGCCGGTTGCCGGGAGAACGAAGGCCACCGGAAAATCCTCGAAGACTGGATGAGAAGCTACGACCCGGAGGACCTGTTCGATGCCAATGGCCGCCTGAAGGAGGAGCTGCGCGCCTTGTCGCCGGGCGGCGAACGGCGCATGGGAGCCAATCCGCATGCCAATGGCGGCCTCCTGCGCAAGGAGCTGGTCGTGCCGGATATCCGCAATTATGCGGTACCGGTCGCGAAACGCGGCGCCGCCATGGTGCAGACCACCGAAATCCTCGGGCAATACCTGCGCGACATCCTGAAGCTCAACGATGCGAATGCGAATTTCCGCATCTTCGGGCCGGACGAAACGGAATCCAACCGGCTCGGGGCCGTCTTCGAAGTCACCGACCGTGTCTGGATGCAGGCGATCGAGCCCTACGACGTGCACCTGTCGCGTGACGGCCGCGTCATGGAAGTCCTGAGCGAACACCTTTGCCAGGGATGGCTCGAAGGTTATCTCCTGACCGGCCGGCACGGCTTCTTCTCCTGCTACGAAGCCTTCATCCATATCATCGATTCGATGTTCAACCAGCATGCCAAATGGCTGAAGGTCTCCCGCGAGCTGGCCTGGCGCAAACCCGTCTCCTCGCTCAACTATCTGCTGACGTCGCATGTCTGGCGGCAGGATCATAACGGCTTTTCCCACCAGGATCCGGGCTTCGTCGATCTCGTCGCCAACAAGAAGGCCGATACCGTGCGGATCTACCTGCCGCCGGATGCCAATACGCTGCTCTGGGTCGGCGATCATTGCCTGAAGACCTGGGATCGCATCAACGTCATCGTCGCCGGCAAGCAGCCGGAACCGCAATGGCTGACGATGGACGAGGCGGTGAAGCATTGCGAGGCCGGCATCGGCGCCTGGGACTGGGCGGGCAACGAGGACGGCGCGGTGGCGCCCGACGTGGTCATGGCCTGCGCCGGCGACGTGCCGACCATGGAGACGCTGGCGGCGGTGACACTGCTGCGCGCGGCAATTCCGGAGCTGAAAATCCGTGTCGTCAACGTGGTCGATCTGATGGCACTGCAGTCGCCGGACCAGCATCCGCACGGATTGAGCGACGACGCCTTCGACCGGCTGTTCACCACCGACCGTCCGGTGATCTTCGCCTATCACGGCTATCCTTACCTCATCCACCGGCTGACCTACAAGCGCACCAACCACCGCAACATCCATGTGCGCGGCTTCGTCGAGGAAGGCACGACCACGACGCCTTTCGACATGACGGTGCTGAACCAGCTCGACCGGTTCCATCTCGCCATCGAGGCGATCGAACGCGTGCCGGGCCTGAAGGAAAAGGCCGCCGCCGTGATCGGCATGCTGAATGGCAGGCTTGAAGAGCACACCCGCTATGTCCGCGAACACGGCGAGGACATGCCCGAAATCCGGAACTGGAAATGGCCGGGCTGATCGGCCTTCCCCTTTTATCCAACGTTGTCCTCGGCCTCGTGCCGAGGATCTGCCCATGTATCAAAAAAGCGCGACGTTCGCAGATGCCCGGGCATCCTCGGGTTAAACCCGCGGGCGGGCACGATGAAAAAGTCGTGGCCGATCACGCCGTCTTTCTTCCTCAGACGGCAACCGGCGCCTCGATGGCCGGATAGGGATCGTAGCCCGTCACCTCGAAATCGTCGATCGTATACCCGTCGATGCTGTCCGGGCGGCGAAGCAGCTTCAGGTTCGGAAACGGCCGCGGTTCCCTTTCCAGCACGGTCCTCGCAAGATCCTGATGGTCGAGATAGAGGTGCACGTCGCCGCCGACCCAGACGAGTTCGCCGGGCTGCATGTCCACCTGCTGCGCCACCATGGCAAGCAGCGCCGCCTGCTGGCAGATATTGAAGGGATTGCCGAGCCCCATGTCGCAGGAGCGCTGGCTGACCATCATGGAAACCTTGGGCAGGCCGTCGCCACCGAGATTGGAGACGTGGAACTGGTAGGTCATATGGCAGGGATGCAGTGCCATCTGCGAGAGTTCCGGCACGTTCCAGGCATGGAACAGCATGCGGCGGCTCGACGGGTTCTTGCGCAGAAGTTCGATGACTTCCGCCACCTGATCGTATTCCTTGCCGTCGGCGCCCTTCCAGCGGCGCCACTGCTTGCCGTAGACCGGGCCGAGATCACCCCATTCCTCGGCGAAACCGTCGTCCGCCAAAATCCTGTCTTCGAAATCCTGCTGCGAGATTTCGGTGCCGGTCGCCTTGCGGTAGGCGGCGAGCGGCCAGTCGGTCCAGATGCGGACGTTTTCGCGCAGCAGCGACTGGATGTTCGTCTGGCCGGTCAGGAACCAGAGCATCTCCTTGACGGCGGTCTTCCAGTAGACCCGCTTGGTCGAATAGACCGGGAACGAGCCGTCCGAAAGATCGAAGCGCATCATCGCTCCGAACATCGAAAGCGTGCCGACGCCGGTGCGGTCGATCCGCTTGTCACCGTTCTCCAGGAGATGCGCCATGAGGTCGAGATATTGATATTCCGGATGTCTCAGGGTCAAGGCTATGTCCTTCCGCGATGTCCGTTCTCGGGCATGTTCGCGCCCGGCGAGGACAGTGCGCCGATTCCATGGTCGTCGGCTACATAATAGCATGCCGCCGCCCGACCAATCTCGCCGCGTTGGCTTTCCCCGGTATTTTCAGCCCGTGATTTTGGAAACCTCGACCTATCGGGTCACATATTTCCGCCAGTTGTGGTTCTCCGCGAAGTTCAGCACTTCGCGGATCTTGCGGTTGCTGATCGGCGCTTCGAACTCGCCGAGCTCGCCCGTGATCGGCGTGTTGGGAGCCCACTTTCGGAGAAAAGCTCCGGTCGGCTCGTCGGCCGTGATCGTGTCGTTGACGGCGTTGAAGACCTGATAGCCAAGCCCGTCCTTTTCGACGCAGAGATGGACGATCTGGCCGAGATCGCGGGCGTCGATATAGCTCCATGCATTGCGCTTGCGCGACGGTGGATCGGCGAGGAAAGCCGGGAAGCGGGCATAGTCCTCGGGCGAGATCACGTTGCCGATCCGCAGCGCGTAGATGTCCGCACCGAAGCGCATGGAGAAGGCGCGCGCCGTCTTCTCGTTGACGACCTTCGACAGCCCGTAGCTGTCCATCGGATCGACGTCGTAGTCCTCGGTGAGCGGGAAGGAGTGATAATCCTTGTCCCCTTCTGCGAAGCAGACGCCGTAGGTGGTCTCGCTGGACGCAATGATCACCTTGCGGATGCCGAGCTTCATCGCCGCTTCGATGACGTTGTAGGTCGATACCGTATTGGCGGCGAATGTTGCATTGTCCGGTCGCATCAGGATGCGCGGCACGGCGGCGAAATGCACCACCGCATCGACCGGCGCCGGCCCCTTGCCGCTTTCCAGTCCCTTGAAGCCGAAATGCATGGACAGCGCGTTGAACGTTTCGCCGCTGTCGGTCAGGTCGGTGATGAGAGTGTTGACGCCGGGATGGTCGAACGGCTTCAGGTCGAGATTGAAGACCTCGTGTCCCTGGTCGAGAAGATAGGGCACCACATGCCGCCCCGCTTTGCCGCTGCCTCCGGTAAATACGATCCGTTTGCCCATTGTGTCGCCTCCTCGGTCCCGGATGCGCCGGACGGACTGGCCTGCGCATTGCGCGTCCCCGGCATGCCTTGCTCAACTGTTGACCGACCGGACGGGTGGCCAGTCGGAAAAACCATCCCGACGCATCTGCCGAAAATGACCGGAACTCCGGGTTCGTGAAATTCCGGTCACTGCTTGGTTGGAGAGGGCCGGGCGAGATCGCTCACCCGACCCCTTGACGTCAAAGCGTCTCGAGCTTGCCCAGTTCCTTGGCGACCAGGTAATAGAAGGTCACGCGGGACTTCGAGCGGTCTGCGGCCATGGTCTTGGCCGCGGCGGCAACCGCGCTTTCCGCAGCCTCGCCCGTCACGCCGAGCTTCTTGCCGCACCAGTTGGCGACGACGCGGTCGAGTTCGGTCTTGTCGCTTGCGGCGACATTGGCGGAATCCCGGTTGCGAAGCGCGATCCCCAGGTGCTTGACGATCCTGTCCACCACCGCCTCGTCGGCGCCGCCGTCATATTTCTTCACGTCGTCGAAATATTCACTCATCTCCCACTCCTCTTTTGAGCGCCCGTGACGGGAACACTTAACGAGACGATGTTGTAGAAGCGATTTCGAATGTTGCGCAACCCCTTTTCATAAGCACGGGAAGCGCCTATATGAGGGATGCCGGACACCCGTCCGGCTATGGCAATAAACGGTCGGTGTAATAAACCTATTGGACCCGGGGGCGGTACCCGGCGCCTCCACCAAAAACCGGTCGGTCGTCTTGGAAAACCTTGCGGACCGGCTTTTGATGGGGGCGAAATAGGATCGACAAGGGCGTAAAGATCGAACTTTTGCTCGGCATGATACCACCGTTATCGGGTCAAAAAGTGTAGTTGCAAACGACAACAACGCTAAGGAATACGCTCTCGCTGCCTAATGGCGGTGCGGGAATTCCGCTCTGAAGTCCTTACGGTTAGCCCCGTAAGGCGGGGTCCGAAGGCACCTGGCAACAGAAGCCTTCACCTTCCCGCCTCAGTCGAATACTATGGTGCTGACTCGGAACAGCTCGCGGGGCTTCCCCGCGCCGGGCCGGCATGGCATAACGCGTCTGACTAAAAGACGAGAGAATGGAAAGACAGGACCGTATGGGGCAGGATCACATCCGTTACGACATTTTGGCGCAGGACGCATTGCGCGGCGTCATCCGTAAGGTTTTGTCCGAGGTTGCGGCCACCGGCCGCCTGCCGGGCGATCATCATTTCTTCATCACCTTCCTGACCGGTGCCCCGGGCGTGCGCATCTCGCAGCACCTGAAGGCGAAATATACCGAGCAGATGACCATCGTCATCCAGCACCAGTTCTGGGACCTCAAGGTTTCCGACACCCAGTTCGAAGTGGGTCTCTCCTTCTCCGATACCCCGGAACGCCTCGTCGTCCCCTTCAATGCGATCCGCGGCTTCTACGATCCGTCGGTCAATTTCGAACTCGAATTCGAAGTGCCGCTCGCCGACGAGGACGAGAACGCCTCGGCGGAGATCACCGCCATTCCGGTCGAAGCCGTCGCGAAACCCGCCGAGACCGAGGGCAAGCCCGGTGAAGAGAAGAAGCCCGGCTCCGTCATCTCGCTCGATTCCTTCCGCAAGAAACAATAGCGCCGGGAGGCGCGTCAGCCATGAGCGCCGAGATCGTCAACCTGCGCCAGTTCCGCAAGGACAAGGCGAGGCTTGAGAAGGAAAAGCAAGCGGAGCAGAACCGCCTTTCGTTCGGCCGCAGCAAGGCCGAAAAATCCCTCACCCGCACGCTGAACGAAAAAGCCGAAAAGACGCTCGATCAGGGCCGGCTGGAAAAATCGACCGAAGACGATTGAAACACCCGCCTGTGGATGTAAACCATTCGTTAGGCATTGAAGGATGGCCGGCTTGACGCGAAAGACCCGCCGGTTTGAATAGGCCCAACCTGTTCCGCAGTCCGGAGAGCTTCGTGATCCGTAAACATTCCGCGACGCTTCACGGTCATCGCACCAGTTTTTCGCTTGAAGACGAGTTCTGGATCGAGTTGAAGGCGATCGCTGCGGCGCGTGGCGTCAGCCTCGCCAACCTGATCGCCGAGATCGACGACCGGCGGCAGCCCGGCAGCAATCTCTCCTCGGCATTGCGGGTGCATGTGCTGAATTCGTTCAGGTCCTCCAGATAGCTATGCCCATCGGCCGAACCGCAGCGACCGGCTGACTTCGTACGTCGGATTTCCGTATTCGCGAAGGCTCCGGTCCAAGGATCACCGCGCGGACCACACCTACCGCTGGACGCCCGGCAGGTTCGATCCGTCCGCAGGCGGAATGCCGGGCAGGTTCGGGCGCAGCGCGCCGTCCGTCGGCGGCAGGATGAGCGGCGGCGGGCCGATCTGCCGTTGCCGTTCCTCTTCCGCCGCGCGCGCGGCGGCTTCTGCCGCCTGCTGCTTCTGGCGTTCCGCTTCCGCCGCCTGCTGGCGGGCCCGCTCCTCGGCTTCGGCTTTCGCCCGCGCCGCCTGGCGTTCGACGACCTGGAAATTGTAGAGAACGACTTCGCGGCGCAGGCGCTGCTTTTCGAGCACGCTTGCCTGCAGCGTCTCGACCCGCCGGCGCTCCTGCTCGAAGGCGCGCTGCGACAGGAAGTTGGTCATCGCCCCGATGTCGAGCCGCTCCATCGGCCCGCCGAGGTCGCCGGAATAATTGAGCCGGATCGTCGGATCGCCGCCGGCAAGCGCTTCCTCGCCGGCATCATAGGTGATGGCGAGATCGGCAGTCATGCTGTCTTCGAGAAGATCGAAACGGCCCTCGCCGGCAAATCTGGTCGTGCCGACCGCCGCGGCGATATTCTGCGCCCGCGCCTCGCCGGCCGTGATGGTCACGGGAATGGTGACATCACCGAACGCAACGGTGCCGCGATGTATGAGACCGGCCACCAGCGGCCTCACCCGGTTTTCCGTCACCTCGCCCTTCAGCTTGTCCACCTCGGCCATGAGGGGCTTCAGCGCGTCCGGATTGAGACCCGCGACACTCAACCCCTTCGTCCGCAGTTCGGCCGAGCCGCTTGCCGCGCCCAGCAGTTCGGCAACGCTCTTGCCCGTCGATTCGACCGAGAGGTCGAAGCCCAGCCTTCCGCTGACAACCGGTTGTCCCGCGGCGGTCCACAACAGAGGCGCCGGATCGGCATTCTCCCCGGAAAGCCGCACCTGCAGAAGTCCGATCCCATTGCCGTTCGACATCATCAGCCGGCCCGTCAGCCTGCCGCCCCGCCAGGTGCCCGCGCCGTTCTCAAGGGTGATGCCACCGCTGCGATGGGTCATTCTGGCGGAAAAATCCTGGATAGTGCCGAAAGCGCCGGTGCGGAACGCCCGGGCATGCAAGTCGAGCGCGACATCGGTGCTCCCGAAGATCGGCTGCTGCAAGGGTTTCGCCGAAAACGAACCGCTTTTCGGATCGCTGACGGAACCGAAGATCGCTTCGCCAAGCCAGGCAAGATCGAGCGTATCGACATTCATCGAACCGGTTGCCGGCAGGCCGGGCGCCTTGCGGTCGACGCTTATGCCGCCGCTGAAATTGTTGCCCGCCGCCGTGCCCTTCAGGTTCGAAATCCTGACCGCATCCGGCAGCACGCCGATATCGGCGTCCAGGGCCACCGGCAGGCCGATGCCGAATTCCGGCAGGCTGACTCCGTTGATGAACAGATAAGGTTCGAGATCCGCACTCTTCAGCGTGAGGTGTCCGCTGCCCTCGCCGAAACCCTGGTCCTGGATGTTCACGTCGCCCTTGAATTCGAGCGAGGTTTTTTCGGTCCTGAAGGTGAGATCCGCCCTCGCCGCACCGCCTGAGCCCTGCTGCAGGCTCAAGGCGAGCCGGCCGGCGCCGTCGCCGCCGGGCAGGAGCGGATCGAGGCCCGCCTGCCCGAGAAGGATCGACGGATCGGGATTTTCGAGGGACGTCGTAAACGTCATGTTGTCGCTGCCCGTCAGGTCGAACAGGCCGGGCAGCTTCAGGTCGGCTTTCACCGCGCTGCCGTTCGACTTGCCGTTAACGGCCACTTCCACCCCGCCGGCATTTCCACCGACGGTCAGGTTGGCGCCGACATCCGTATTGGCGAACCAGCCGGCATTGGCGGCGAGCCGCTGCAGGACCGGATGGGGCGGCAGCCGGTCGCGCAGCATGGCCAGGAATGCGGTGGGATCGGCGGAGCGGAAATTCAGGCTGCCGCTGCCGACATAGGCGAGCAGCGAGCCTTCGATCCGCCCCCTTGCGGAAACCGTCGCCCCCTCGACATTGCCGACGGTCAGGCGTTCAAGCGACAGCACGCCGCCGGCCATGGTGAAGGCCGTGTCGACATTGTTGGCCGCCACGCCGAAGGCCGTGAAACGATCCGCCTTGAGGCTCGCCGCGATGCGATGATCGAGCACGTCCTGACCCGCGTCGTCACCGGTCAGCAGCGAGGCGAGCGCCCGCATGGCGTCGATATCGATCTCGTTGCCCGCAAGCGCCATCGAGAGATTGGGCGTCTGGTTCTGCGGCGACTGGCGCTCCAGCCTGCCCTTCAGCGTCGCCGGCCCGATCGCCAGTTCGAGATTGTCGAAGCGCTGCAGGTCCGGCGTCAGGTTGACGCGCGCCGAAAAACCGGCGGACCGGAGCTGCCGGATCGCCGGATCGACGCGGCCGGAAAGCCAGTCGGAAAGCCCGGACGGCTGGCTGGACGCCAGCAGCATGTCGCCGACGAAGGCGACCCGGTCTCGCAGGGCGAGGCTGCCCTTCGCTTCGAGCTGGGTGCGACCCGGCAGGGTGGCCACGACGTTATCGACCGCCCAGCCGCGTCCGGCAGGCCGGATGTCCAGCCGGATGTCGCGAATCGTCGTATCGTTGACGATGATCGCCGGCAGCTTGAGGCTGGCGCGGCCCGGCACCTGCGGGATCGGGATGGAAGCCGCCATGCGGATGAAATTGTTGATGCGCCTGTGGGCGGACGCGGCGGCATCGCGGCCCGTCTTGGCCTGCGTGCCTTCGCCGAGCCGGTTGACGTCGATCTGCTGCCCATCGGCCGTCAGCAGGAATTCCGGCTTGTCGCCAGTATCGAGCGTCGCCTCGCCGGTCACCACGTATGGATTGTCGGTCGCCCCCACTTCCAGCCGGTATTGCGGGATGCGGATGCGCTCGTTGGTGAGTTCGAAGCCGCCCTTGGCGCGCGGGCCGGGCGGCGGCGGTTTCACCGGCTCCGTCTCGTCCTCTTCCTGCAGGAAGCCTAAGGTGAAAGTGCCGTTATAGGTCGGCCTGTTGTCGGCGATCGCCAGTTCTCCGTCGAGATTGACCTCGACGGGCTGCGCATCCGGCCAGAGCCTCAAACGCAGCGGCACGCGTTTTCCCTCGGCATCGGCGGTACCGCTGGCCAGGCTGAACTTTGCTTCATACCCTTCGAGGGTCGCATTGCCCTCCCCCCGCCAGGGCCCGCGCAGCGATGCGGCGGAAAGATCGGCCGAGACGGCGGTCAGTTTTCGCGACCGGCCGGACTGTTCGTCGATCACATCGATCTCGCCGCCGCTGACATGCACGTCCTCGATGACGACGGTGCGGGCGGGGATGGAAGCGCGGCCGCCCCTCATCCAGTCGAGCGTGCCGTCCTTGAGGATGCGGATGCGCGCCTTCGGTTGCTCGATGCGCATGTCGAAGATCCGCGCCTCGCCGGAAAGGAAGGGCGCAAGCTCCATATCCATGGAAAACTGTGCCACCTGTACCAGCGGCTGGCCATCCGTATCGGCCCCCACCCGCACGTCGTGGAGCGTGACGGACGGAAACGGCAGGATGCGCGCATCGACGCTGCCGTGGACGGAAACCTTCTTGCCGAGGATCCGGCTTGCCTGATCCTCGAAACCGACGCGGAAGCTCGACCAGTCGACGAAGAACGGCGCCAGCAGCGCCGAAAACAGCGCCACCACCACCAGACCACCGATCGCCACAAGGATGCGTCCGAGCACCGTCTTCGTTTCCTTTATCCGCCCAGCAAGAGTAGTTCCATCGGCCCGCCAGGCAAGTCAAGCTTCCGGGAGCCCGTCATTCGGCATTCGGGCCTTCCGGCCGGAAGATCTTGCCGGGATTGAAGATATTCTGCGGATCGAGGCTTGCCTTGATCGACCGCATCAGGCCGACCGCGCCGCCCAGTTCCTCCTCCAGGAAGGCCATCTTGCCCTGGCCGATGCCGTGTTCCCCGGTGCAGGTGCCGTCCATGGCGAGCGCCCGGTGATTGAGCCGCGCGATGAAGGCCTCGACCTTTTCGACCGATACCGGGTCCTTGCCGTCGAAGAGGACCAGGACGTGGAAATTGCCGTCGCCGGCATGGCCGACGATCGGCGCGAGCAGGCCTTGCGCGGCAATGTCGGCCTGGGTCTCGGCGACGCATTCGGCAAGCCGCGAGATCGGCACGCAGACATCGGTCGACAGCCCGTCGAGTTCCGGCGCCAGCGCACGGCTCGCCCAATAGGCATTGTGCCGAGCATTCCAGAGTTTTGCTCGCTCCTCGGCATTCGCCGTCCACTGGAATTCGTCGCCGCCGCATTCGGCGGCGATCTCGGCGAACTGCGCCGATTGCAGCGCCACCGTTTCCTCCGTGCCGTGGAATTCGAGGAAGAGCGTCGGGCGCTCCGGATAGGAGAGTTTCGAATAGGCGTTGCAGGCGCGCATCTGCACGTCGTCGAGCAGTTCGATGCGGGCGACCGGAATGCCCATCTGGATGGTCATGATGACCGCATCGCAGGCTGCCTTGACGCTCGGAAAGGCGCAGACCCCGCCGCCGATCTTTTCCGGAATGCCCTGCAGTTTCAGGGTGATCGAGGTGATCACGCCGAGCGTACCTTCCGAACCGATAAAAAGCCGGGTGAGATCGTAGCCCGCCGAGGACTTCTTGGCGCGGCGTGCGGTGCGGATTTCCTCGCCGTCGCCAGTGACGACGGTGAGCGACAGCACGTTGTCCTTCATCGTGCCGTAACGCACGGCATTGGTGCCGGACGCCCGCGTCGCCGCCATGCCGCCGATCGAGGCGTTGGCGCCCGGATCGATCGGGAAGAACAGGCCGGTATCGCGCAGTTCCCGGTTCAGCTCCTCGCGGGTGATGCCGGGCTCCACCGTGACGTCGAGATCCGCCGGGCTGACGCGGAGCACCTTGTTCATGCGGCTGAAATCGATGGAGATTCCCCCGGAAGGAGCATTGACCTGGCCCTCCAGCGAAGAGCCGATGCCGAAGGGCACGATCGGCACCCGATGCGCGGCGCAGGCTTTGACGACCGTCTTCACGTCATCGGCGCCTTCCGCGAAGACGACCCCGTCCGGCAGTTGGGCCGGCAGGTAGGTGGTGGTGTGCGCATGCTGCTCGCGGAACGACTGGCCGGTCTGGAAACGTTCCCCCAAGGCCTGCTTGAGGATGCCGAGCACCGTCCTGATGCCTTCCTCGTTGCGAAGGCCCGCCTTCACGTCCTTGATCGCCATGCCCCATTCTCCCTCAGTCTTTTCAAGGGATTGGTTAGGCGACGGGGTCGGCTTTGTCCAGAAATTAACGTCATGCCGCAAGACGGATTCCACCCTTGGCGCCATCTGCATTTTTTCGTTGGTCGCCCTCGGGTGATCCTCGGTTTTCGCTTCGCTCTCCCGAGGAGGACGAGGCGGTCTTCGTCATCCTCGCCCTCGGGTTAAACCCGAGGGTGACCCGAGGATCGGACGGGGCGCTGAAAGCTGCCTCGTAGTTAAGTAGTAGGTGACACCTCTCAGCGCCCCGTTCAGCTATTTGTGCCCGCGACTTCGGTTCCTCTGCGAAGGCCGGACCGGACGGTCCTTTGCCGCCGGTTTCGTTCCCGGACCTGATCCGGGAATTGAGACCGGAAACCGGCGAAACCATCCGGGTCAGCCCTCATGTGTGCCGCACAGGCACGCCCGGCGCGCTTTTTCGGGCATCGGAAGCGAAAAGGCCGGTCCGTAACCGCATCGCTTCTCCCGTGTCGCCGGAGGGAAACCATGTTCCGCGAACCCGATGCGGGAGGCTTTGCGTCCTATCCTCCCGCACCGCGCCGGCCCCGCCTCACTGGCACGCCTGCCAGCGTATCCGATGCGGGACGGGCACAGTATAGGCAGGGGTCCTGAGAGCGGGGATGAGAGAGTACGAAAGTTTTTTCCGAAAAAGGCGACGCAAGTGCTAGCCTGTTGATTATAATCATGACTATTTCATTCGCCGGTCATCGGCGCGTGCCCTACATCTTTTTTTCTTCCCCGTTTTTCACCTCGTTTCAGGGAGTTCGATCATGCCGACAATCGCAGTCATCGGAGCCGGAGCCATGGGCAGCGGCATCGGCGCGCGGCTCGTCGAAGGCGGCGCGACCGTGCTGACCTATCTGGAGGGCCGCTCCGCGGCCACCAAGGACCGGGCCCGGACCGCCGGAATGCAAACCGCCGGCCTGGAGGATATCGTCGCCGCCGATATCGTCCTGTCGATCGTGCCGCCGGCCGAGGCGGTGAGCGTCGCGCGGCAGGTTGCGGAAGCGGCCCGCAAAAGCGGCAGGCCGGTGGTGGTCATCGACTGCAACGCCATTTCTCCCGCCACGATGAAGGAGGTTGCGAGCGCCTTCGACGGCAGCCCGGTCGAGGTTCTGGACGGTTCGATCATCGGCATGCCGCCGAAGCCCGGCGATGCCGGCCCGCGCATCTATGTGAGCGGCGACGTTCAAAACCGCAGCGCGGCGCTCGGCGCGCACGGGCTGTCAGTCCGCCGGATCGACGGGCCGATCGGCGCCGCTTCCGCGCTGAAGATGTGTTATGCCGGCATCAACAAGGGGCTGACGGGCCTCGGCACCGCCATGCTGCTCGCCTCGATCCGCTCCGGCGCCGACGAGAGCCTGAAGCGCGAGATCGCCGAGAGCCTGCCCGACCTCGACCGTAAGTTCACCCATGCCCTGCCCGACATGTATCCGAAAGCCTATCGCTGGGTCGCCGAGATGGAGGAGATCGCCGCCTTCCTGGGCGACGACGATCCCGCCTCGCTGATCTATCGCGGCATGGCGCGGCTTTTTCGGAAGATGGCGGAGGACCGGGAGGACGGCGGCAAGCTCGCGGGACAGCTGGATGCGCTGCTGGGGCCGGCGACGGAGAGGGCCGGAAAAGCCCCGTGAACAAGCGCGACGCAATCGCCGCAGTGAAGCGACAAGCCGCTTGACGCGGGACCGGCGTTCCAATAGTCGCGGCCGCAACCCATTTCGATCATTGCGGGGAGCCATGGCGGCCAGGTCGTTATTTCGCGGCATTTTCAGGCGCAGGAAGAAGAGAAGGGACGAAACCGAATTCGAAAAGGAGGTCGATTTCCTGCGGAAGCGGGGGATCACGCTTTACCTCGATGTCGGCGCCAATACCGGACAGACCGGCAGGCGCCTGCGGGACATGGGCTGGGAAGGACGCATCTGCTCCTTCGAGCCGATCCCCGAATGTTATGAGAAGCTGGCCGCCGCTGCGGCATCCGGCCGGGACTGGCAGACGTTCAATTATGCGGTGGGCGATCGGGACGGTCAGGCGGAGATCGGCATTTCGCAGAACCGCGCGTCAAGCTCGCTGCGGGCCGCGACCGACCTGCTGGTGGCGATCCACCAGCCCATTCGCTACGAGGCGAAGGCGACCGTCGCCCTGACGACGCTCGACAGCCTGTTCGACCGGCTGGCATCCGCAAACGACGTAGTGCATCTGAAGATCGACACGCAGGGGTTCGAGCGCAACGTCATCCTGGGGGCGGCGAATTCCCTCAAGCGCATCGACTCCGTCCGGATGGAAGTCGCCGTTTCGGAAGTCTATGCCGGCGAGATGGTCGTGCCGGAAGCCATCACCCTGATGACGCAGATGGGCTTCGTGCTGATCGAGGCGTGGCCGGCCTGGCGGCACCCGCGCACCAAGGAGGTGCTGCACTTCGACCTCCTGTTCCGCAAGGGAACGATCGAGGCGTAAGCCGGGCCGTTTTTGCCCGATATTCCACCGGTTGCCGGCAAAGGAAAAGCACAGGGCGCCGATGTTTCCGTGCTTTTCATAGATTGCCCTGCCCCTTCGCTTACGCTCCGGGCGTTCGTCGCTGCAATCGATTCACCGGATCGATTGCTCGGGCTCCGCCCGACCGCTCCTCACTCAGCAGCCAGCAGCGGCGGTTCCTTGTCCTCCTGCTCCTCGGCTTTCGCCTCTTCCTTGCGGCGCGAGGCCGAGGCGTGGGCGAGCTCCTCGTGGAAGCGCGCCTCCTCGTGGACATGCGGCTTGGCGAAGCGGGCGATCAGGAGATAGGCGACCGGGGTGATGAAAAGCGTCACGACGACGGCAAAGCCGAGGCCGCCGACGATGACCCAGCCGAGCGCGATGCGCGCTTCCGCGCCCGCACCCTGGGCAAGCACCAGCGGCACGCCGCCGATGATCGTCGCGATCATCGTCATCATGACGGGACGCAGGCGCAGCGCGCAGGCCTTTTCGATCGCCTCGCGCACGCTCGCGCCATGGTCGCGCAACTGGTTGGCGAATTCGACGATCAGGATGCCGTTCTTCGCCATGACCCCGACCAAAAGCACGAGGCCGATCTGGCTGTAGACGTTGAGGCTCGATCCGGTGAGCACCAGAGCGATCGCCGCGCAGGCAAGCCCGAGCGGCACGGTCGACATGATGATGATCGACGACAGCACGCTTTCGAACTGGGCGGCCAGCACCAGGAAGATGATGGCGATCGCAAAACCGAAGGTCATCAGCATGGCGTTCGAGTTTTCACCCAGCGTCTTGGCCTCCGCCATCGGGATCAGCCGGACGCCGGCCGGCAGCAGCGGCTTTGCGAGCGCCGTCACTTCCCTGACCGCGTCGCCGAGCGCCACGCCGTCGCGAAGGTTCGACGAGATCGACACCGAAGCGAGCTGCTGCTCGCGGTTGAGCTGCGGCGCGACCGCCCCTTCCTTGAGCGTCGCAATCGTCGACATCGGCACGATCTTGCCGTCGCCGGATTTCAGGAAGATGTTTTCGAGGTCGGTCGGATCGTCGAGCGGCCGGGTCGTCGAGGTGAGCTTGACGGGCAGCGCATCGCCATGGACGAAGACGTCGACCACGGAGCGGCCTTCGAGCAGCGACTGCATGGCGGTCGAAAGCCCGGTGATGTCGATGCCGAGGTCGGAGGCGCGTTCGCGGTCGATCGAGACGGAAAGCTGCGCCTGGGTCGGTTCGTTGGTAAGGCGCGGCGTATCGAAGGACCGGCTCTTTTCCATTTCCGAGACGAGCTTCAGCGCGGTCGACGTCAGCTGGTCGTAATCGTTGCCGACCAGCGCCATCTGCAGGCCGTTGCCGGCGCCGCGGATTTTCAGGCTGTTCGACTGCATGGTGAAGCCGCGCAATGCCGGGACACGCAGCGCAGCGGCATTGACGTCGGCGGCGATCTGGTCCTGGCTGCGCTCGCGCTCGCTCCAGGGGGCGAGGGTGAGCACCATGAAGCCGCTGTTGGTGCTGCTGCCGAAGCCGGAGATCGAGAAGATGTTGGCGATCTCGCCGGAATCGCGCAGCGGTTTCAGGTTCTCCTCGACCCGCTGCATCTGGTCGCGGGTGAAATCGAGGCTGACGCCCTGCGGCGTCGTCATACGCAGCATGATCGTCGCGCGGTCTTCGCGCGGGGTAAGCTCGCTCTTGACCAGGCCGAAGACGTTGTAGGCGGCAAACGAGAAGATCGCGGCGACGACAAGAACCACCAGCGGCGCGTTGAGGCAGAAGCGCAGGGCGGAGGCGTAGACGCTTGCAAAAGCGCTGCCGAACACGCCGAGCAAGCCATGTTCCTCCTTGATCGGCCTCGTCAGCATGCGCGATGCCAGCATCGGGCAGAGCGTCAGGGCGGTGATCGACGACAGCGCCACCGAGAAGGCGAGCACGAAGCCGAACTCCTTGAACAGGCCGCCGATCTGGCCGGGTAGGAAGGAGAGCGGAATGAAGACGGCCGCAAGCGTCGCCGTCGTCGCGATGACGGCGAAGAACACTTCCTGGGTGCCGAGCACGGCGGCGGCGCGCGGTCCCATGCCCTCGGCACGCCTTCGCACGATGTTCTCGAGCACCACGATCGCGTCGTCGACGACGAGACCGGTCGCCAGCACGATGGCGAGCAGCGTCAGGATGTTGATCGAGAAGCCGACCAGATAGATCGCCACCAGCGTGCCGATCAGCGCCACCGGCATGGTGAGCGCCGGAATGAGCGTGGCGCGCCAGTCGCGCAGGAAAAGCCAGATGACCGCGACGACGACCGTCGCCGACAGGATCAGCGCGATTTCCACCTCGTGCAGCGCGCCCTGGATGAAGATCGCGTCGTCGCCGGTAATCGCGATGCGCGTGCCTTCCGGCAGCGTCTTCGACATTTCCGCGACGGCGGCCTTCACGCCTTCCGAAATGTTGAGCGTGTTCGACTGTGCCTGGCGAATGATGCCGAGGCCGACGCCCTGCACGCCGTTGGCACGCAACACGGTGGTGCCGTCGTCGGCGCCGAGCGAGACGGTCGCGACGTCGCGGACGCGCACGTTCGGGCCGATCAGCACGTTCTCGAAATCCTGCGGCGTCGTGAGGCTGGCGGTGGTGCGCACGACGATGTCCTGGGTCGTACTCTTCAGCGACCCGGCCGGCACGTCGAGCGCGGCGCTCGACAGCGCCTTCGAGACGTCGGCGACGGTCAGGCCCCGGCCGGCGAGCGCCGCCTGGTTCACGTCGACGCGGAACACCTTGTCCTGGTCGCCATAAAGTTCGACGTCGGCGACGCCCTCGACGGCGGCGAGCCGGTCGACCACCTCGTTGTCGACGAGCTGGGTGAGGTCCTCCATCGACATTTTCGACGAGGTGACCGCAAGGCGCATGATCGCGTCGGAATCGGCATCGGCCTTGACGATGCGGGGTTCGTCCGCATCGTCGGGCAGCTGGTTGACGACGCGGCCGACCGCATCGCGCACGTCGTTGGCGGCTTCCGAAAGATCGACGCTGTCGGAAAATTCCATCGTCACGCGGCTGGAGCCGAACTGCGACTGCGAGGAAAGCGCCTTGAGGCCCGAGACGCGGGCGACCGCGCCTTCGATGACCTGGGTGACTTCCTGGTCCATGGTCTGCGGCGAGGCGCCGTCGTAATTGGTACGCACCGTGATGACCGGCTGGTCGACGTCCGGCAGTTCGCGCACTTCGACGCCGGCGAGCGCGGCGAGGCCGGCAACGACGAGCAGCGTGTTGAGGACCGCGGCGAGAATCGGTCGGCGGACGAAGAGGGCGGTGAAGGTCTGGCCGGATTTCTCGTGGCCCGATTTGTCATCGCCGCCATTGGGGCCGCCATTGGGGCCACTATTGGGATCGCCACGCCGCTTGCCGTCCTCTTCGCCAAAGCCCGGAAGTTCGATCTTCATTGGCGCGCCACCTCAGCCGTTTCCGGCGCGCCGAAGATCCGCACGGGCGCCCCTTCCCTCACACGTTGCAGACCTTCCGTGACCACCCGGTCGCCTTCGCCGAGCTGCGCTTCGACGAGCACGGCATCCGGATTGCGCTGGATCACCCTGACGCGGGTCTTGACCGACTTGTTGTCCCTGACCTGCCAGACAAACGAACCTTCGCCATCCCACTGGACGGCGAGCGGATCGACCGACGGATATTTTTCGCCCGGAAAGCGCATGCCGACGCTGAACGCCATGCCGGCGCGCAGCACGTCGCCGGGGTTTTCCACCCGCGCCCGGATGCGCATGGTGCGGCTCGCGGCGTCGACGCGGTTGTCGATCGCGTCCACCTTGCCGGAAAAGACCTGGCCCGGCCGCGCGATCGAGCTTGCCTCGACCGGCTGGCCGGGCTCGATGGCGACGGCGAAACGCTCCGGCGCCCAGAAATCGACGAGGATCGCCGAGCGGTCGTCGAGGGGGACGATGCTGGTCTGGGTCGTGACGTTGTCGCCGACGTTGACCGCGACGATGCCGGCAATGCCGTCGATCGGCGCGACGATATCGCGGCGCCTGAGGTTGAGTTCGGCGGTCGACAGCGCGAGCCTGGCCGCCTGTTCGGCGATCTGCGCATCGAAGACGTCGAGGCGGGAGAAGGATTGCAGGTTCTTGTAGGAGGCGGATTTTTCCTGGGCGCTCTTCAGGGCCACCTGGGCCTTGTCACGCTCGATCACCTGTTCGTCATCGTCGAGGCGGGCGAGAACCTGGCCCTTCACGACCTTCTGGCCGGAGGTGACCATGATCTCGTGGATCGTGCCGGAAGCCTGCGGCATAACGACGACCGACTGGATCGCCTGGCCGCTGCCGATCGCCGACAGCCGGTCGTTGACCGTGCCGATCCTGACCGGCTGCGCGACCACGAGGACCGCGCGGTTGCCGCCCTGGCCGCCCTGGCCTCGCGGATTGCCCTGCCCCGCCCCCTGAGCGACCCCTTGGCCACCCGCCTGGGCCTGGCGCTGGCCCTGCGCCTCGCCGGCGGGCTTCTGCGCCGCGGGCCGGATCATCGCGACCGCCTTCTCGGGCACGCCGTATTTCGCCAGCGTATCGGCCGCACTCGGCACCGTGTAGACCCACACGCCCAATGCCGCGGCGAGCACCACGAGACACAGGAAAAGCTGTTTCCAAATCCGCATTCACTACTCCGGGCGAGACATGCACTGGCCAATATGCGCAATGAAGTATCGTTTATTTCAGGGTCCCTGCGCAATGGGCAGCACGTATTCTTACGGATTTGTAATCTCACGGAAATTTCAAAAGAATTTGACAATGGACTGCCTGAGCGCCGGGCACCGGCTGCATTTTTCGAGGCGGTCTGCCCAATGGCGCCACAGTTTAGCCGGACCTTGTGGAGAGATTGGGAATAAAAGAAGAACATTTTCTGGTCTTTCGGGTCCGAATCATTACATTGGCCGCATGAGTAACAGTTTCGACGACATTCCGTTCTTCGACGACGAGCCGGAACCCGCGCCGCGCAGGACGCCCGTGAACCCGGCCGCGGCCGCCGGCGGGAGTTTGGGGATCGCCGCGCGCGCCATGGCCGCCCGCGACCAGTCCCGCGCCGCCCCCGACTATCTCTCCGGCCTCAACCCGGAACAGCGCGAGGCGGTGGAGACCCTCGACGGACCCGTCCTGGTGCTCGCCGGCGCCGGCACCGGCAAGACGCGCGTGCTGACCACCCGCATCGCCCATATTCTCGCGACCGGCCGCGCCTTTCCTTCCCAGATCCTCGCCGTCACCTTCACCAACAAGGCGGCGCGCGAGATGAAGGAGCGCATCGGCGTTCTCGTCGGCGGCGCAGTCGAGGGCATGCCCTGGCTCGGCACCTTCCATTCGATCGGCGTGAAACTCTTGCGCCGCCACGCGGAACTCGCCGGCCTGCGCTCCGATTTCACCATTCTCGACACCGACGACGTGGTGCGGCTGATCAAGCAGCTCATCCAGGCGGAGGGTCTCGACGACAAGCGCTGGCCGGCCAAGCAGTTCGCCGGCATGGTCGATACCTGGAAGAACAAGGGCCTGCTGCCGGCCGACATTCCCGAGGGCGATGCCCGCGCCTTCGCCAACGGCAAGGGCCGTGAGCTCTACGCCGCCTACCAGGCGCGGCTGAGGACGCTCAACGCCTGTGATTTCGGCGACCTTCTGCTGCATCCGATCGCCATCTTCCGCAAGAACCCGGACCTGCTCAGGGAATATCACGACAGGTTCCGCTATATCCTCGTCGACGAATACCAGGACACCAACACCGCCCAATACATGTGGCTGCGGCTCCTGGCCCAGCGGCCGCAGGGCACGCGCACGGTCCCGGCCGTAGGCCGGCAAGGCCAAGCGGCCGTCGCGCCTGACGGCGCGCCCTTGCGGAGCGAGCCGCGCAGCGGCGGCGCGAGCGAAATCAATATCTGCTGCGTCGGCGACGACGACCAGTCGATCTACGGCTGGCGCGGCGCGGAAGTGGACAACATCCTGCGCTTCGAGAAGGATTTTCCGGGCGCCAAGGTGATCAAGCTGGAGCGCAACTACCGCTCCACCGAACATATTCTGGGGGCCGCCGGACATCTGATCGCGCACAATGAAGGCCGGCTTGGGAAGACGCTGTTCACCGACCGGGTGAACCCCGATGACGAAAAGGTGATGGTGCATGCCGCCTGGGATTCCGAAGAGGAAGCCCGCGCCGTCGGCGAGGAGATCGAAAGCCTGCAGCGCGGCGGCTCGGACGGCAGGAAGCACGCGCTGAACGACATGGCGATCCTGGTGCGCGCCTCCTTCCAGATGCGCGAATTCGAAGACCGGTTCGTCACGCTCGGCCTCAACTACCGCGTCATCGGCGGTCCGCGCTTCTACGAGCGGCTCGAAATCCGCGACGCCATGGCCTATTTCCGCCTCGTCTGCCAGCCGGCCGACGATCTGGCCTTCGAGCGGATCATCAACACGCCGAAGCGTGGCCTGGGCGACACGACCGTTCGTTATCTGCACGACTATGCCCGCGCCCGCGACGTGCCGATGCTCGCCGCCGCCGCCGAGATCATCGAGACGGACGAACTGAAACCCAAGGCGCGCAAGGCGCTGTTCGACGTGGTGACGGATTTCCGCCGCTGGCAGGGCCTGCTCGAAAACACGGTTCACACCGTGCTCGCCGAGCAGATCCTGGACGAGAGCGGCTATACCGCCATGTGGCAGGCCGACAAATCCGCCGAAGCGCCGGGCCGGCTCGAAAACCTCAAGGAACTCGTGCGCTCGATGGAAGCCTTCGAGTCGCTGCGCGGCTTCCTCGAACACGTGGCGCTCGTCATGGACGCCGACAACAACGAGAACCTCGATGCCGTCTCGATCATGACGCTGCATTCGGCCAAGGGCCTGGAATTCGATACCGTCTTCCTGCCCGGCTGGGAGGAAGGCCTGTTCCCGCACCAGCGGGCGCTCGACGAAGGCGGCCGCGCCGGACTGGAGGAAGAACGCCGCCTCGCCTATGTGGGCATCACGCGGGCAAAACACCGCTGCCACATCTGGTTCGTCTCCAACCGCCGCATCCACGGGCTCTGGCAATCCACCATGCCGTCGCGCTTCCTCGACGAACTGCCGCAGGCGCATGTCGATGTCGCGGTGGGAGAGTCCAACTACGGCGGTTACGGCGGCGGAGGACGCGGCGGTTACGGCCAGTCCCGCTTCGACAAGACTGATCCCTTCGCCAACACCTATTCCACCCCCGGCTGGAAACGTGCCCAGGCCAACAAGACAGATGCTACCCGCGACAACTGGGGCACCCGCTCCGGCCACGCCGTGGAACGCATCGGCTACGGCGAAAGCGGGCCGCGGACACGAACAATCGAAGGGGAACTTGTGGCGAAATCGGTGGCGGATACGCCATCACAGTTCGCCGTCGGCGACCGGGTTTTTCATGTCAAGTTCGGCAACGGGAATATCTCGGCGATCGAGGGCAACAAGCTGACGATCGACTTTGACAGGGCCGGGCAGAAACGGGTGCTGGACGGGTTCGTGGAGCGGGTGTGAGCCAGGATCATTGTTCCGAAGCTGAGGACCAAGTCGAAATCCTCTTGCTGACCGGGCCAGCAGGCGTTGGAAAATCGACCCTTTCGTGGGAAATTTCAGCCCGTCTCGCCGAAGCCGGAATTGCCCATGCGGCTATCGAAACCGACGAACTCGACCGCGTCTTCCCGCGTCCCTCGCGTCAGGACCTGGAGCGATTGGCACCCGGCACCATCGATATCAGCGCACTCAATCTCAAGGCGATATGGTCGGTCTATCGAGAGCTGAAGCAAACGCGCCTCATCATGTCGGGAGTGATGATGCATTTGGCGTTCGACCGTCGATGGATCACATCGGCCATACCGAATGCCAAAATCATCGTCGTGCGCCTGATGGCGACAGAGGAGAGCATAGCCGACCGCCTGGCGCGCCGGGAAACGGAGGATGGCCTTGACGCCCAGTTTCAACGGTCTCTTCGGCAGTTGAACCATATGACGACGGAAACCGGCGGCGATATGCTGCGTATCCATACGGACGGGCGCTCCGTTTCCGAAATCGCCCTCGATATTCTGGCCAATTTGGATTGGGCGCGCCCGCGATCTGCCTGACGGCAGGCCTCATTGGACGTCTTGCCCGCTCAGATACCGACGCAGAGTCACTCTGCCTCGCCTTGCTTCGTTCGGAGGCGGCGGAGGACTTTCCATCGCAAGCGCCGTCATTCCCGCATACGATTTGGCAGCCGCATCCGAGAAACCGAAACTGCGATAAGTCTCCTCCCATTGCTCGCGCGGCACGGTTTTGACCTCCACCGGCTTTCCAAACCGCTGCGAGAGTGCGGCCGCAACATCGGCGGAGGAATATCGTTCCGGTCCCTCGGCATGGACGAGCCGCGTTTCGCTGGCAGGCTCCGTCATCAGGTCGGCGGCGGCTTCGCCGAGGTCTTCCGGGGCGACCATGGCGAGACGGAAATCGGACGGGAAGAAAGTCGTGAGGACGCCGTTGTTCTTTGCCGTTTCGAGGCTCATGTCCCAATTGGTCATGTAATAGGCGGCGCGCAGGATGCTTGCGGGGACCGGCTGGCGCCTGAGGCCCTCCTCCAGTTCGAAAAGCGTGCCGAGATCGCCGATCCGCTCGCCTTTCCGGGCGCCGTAGGTCGAGTGACCGACGACCTTTTCGAGGCCGGAGCCTTCGATCGCCGAAAGGATCGAGGCGATCGTCCGTTTTTCGCGGATATCCGTGTCGCCATCCGGGGACGCCGGCGGATTGAGCGCATAAAGCCGCCTGCCCCTGCGAAAGATCGCCCGCAGCGCTTCGGTGTCGGCGATGTCCGCGACCGCCACGCGAGCGCCCTTCCTGCGCAGGCCTTCCGCGTTTTCGGCGTTGCGGGTGACGACGGTTACGGGTTCGCCGCGGGAAAGCAGCGCTTCGGCCGTCGCCGAACCGACATGTCCGGTTCCGCCGAGAATGACATGCATGGGTGCCTCCTCGCTTTGAAAAAGAAATCCATGAACGCGGGCAAGGTTCCACCCTCCGGAATGCGGCCCATCCTTTGCGGGCGATACGCTTGTCAGCCTCCCTGACTCCCGTTACCTATTCGACGGTTTTCGAGGAAGCTTAGGGAGGAATTCATGAAGGCGATCGTGACTGCGCCGGGTGGGCTGGATGCCATCAAGCTTGCCGACCTGCCGGACCCCGGAAAGCCCGGCCCCGGCGAGATCAGGGTGGCGCTGCATGGCAGTTCGCTGAATTTCCACGATCTCGGGGTCGCGAGCGGCCGCACGCCGACCGATGGGCGGGTGCTGATGGCCGACGGCGCGGGCGCGGTCGAGGAGGTCGGCGAAGGGGTGACGGAGTTTTCAGCCGGCGATCAGGTCGTGTCCTGCTTCTTCCCCGATTGGCAGGACGGCCCTCCTGTCGCCGGCGGTTTTTCGCGCGTGCCGGGCGATGGCATCGACGGGTTCGCGGCGGAATACGCGGTCAGGCCGGCGACCGCCTTCACCCGGGCGCCAAGAGGTTTCAGCGCCGTGGAGGCGGCGACGATCACCACGGCAGGGCTGACGTCGTGGCGGGCGCTGGTCGAGATCGGGCGGCTGAAGGCCGGCGACACGGTGCTGGCGCTCGGCACCGGCGGCGTGTCGATCTATGCGCTGCAGCTCGCGAGAGCCATGGGCGCGCGGGTGGCGATCACCTCCTCTTCCGACGAAAAGCTGGAACGGGCAAAGGCGCTTGGGGCGGATTTCACCGTCAACTACAAGGCCCATCCGGAATGGGCGAAGAACGTGCTCGACTGGACGAACGGCCGCGGCGTCGATCATGTGGTGGAAGTCGGCGGCCCCGGCACGCTCGGCCAGTCGATCCAGGCATGCCGCATGGCCGGCAGCATCGCGATGATCGGCGTCCTGACCGGCGCCCGCGGCGAGGTGCCGACGGCGGCGCTCGCCGGCAAGCAGATCACGCTCTCCGGCCTCATCGTCGGCAGCCGCCGCCAGCAGCAGGATTTCGTCCGGGCGCTCGACAACGGGCTGTTCAAGCCCGTCATCGACAAGGTCTTTCCGCTGGAGGAACTCGCCGACGCCTTCCGCTACGAGATGAGCGGCCACCATTTCGGCAAGATCGGCGTCGCGTGGTAGGCCGGCGGTGAAATCGGCCGTCCGGACAGGGGTCGCTGCAGAGCTTTCCTTGCGGATTTCCTCCGCCCCGGCTACCTCAGGGTGAGACTGCCAGACGAGGGAGCGGCCGCATGTATCTCACCAACATGTATCTCACCAACCAGGACGTCATCGAACTCACCGCGTGGCGGCGCAAGCTGCATGCCATGCCCGAAATCTCCCGCGAGGAAGTGGCGACCGCCGCCGAGGTGCAGGCCTTCCTGGCCGGGACGCGGCCGGACGCGGTGATCTCCGGGCTTGGGGGAACCGGCGTCGCGGCGATCTACGACAGCGGCGCGCCCGGCCCGACGCTGATGTTCCGCGCCGAGCTGGACGGCCTGCCGATCGCCGAAATCGGCGATCTCGAATACCGTTCCCGGGTGCCGGGCAAGGGCCATATGTGCGGCCATGACGGGCACATGACGATACTGGCGGCGCTCGGACGCCAGTTCGGCCGCCAGAGGCCGAAGCGCGGCCGCGTCGTGCTGCTCTTCCAGCCGGCCGAGGAGGACGGTTCGGGAGCCGCCGCCGTCATCGCCGACGAAAAATTCAAGGCCCTGAAGCCGGATTACAGTTTCTCCCTGCACAACATGCCCGGCCTGCCGCTCGGCCATGCCTGGCTGAAGGACGGCATCGTCAACTGCGCCTCGCGCGGGCTGAGGATCATGTTGACCGGCCGCACCGCGCATGCCTCCATGCCCGAAACCGGCATTTCGCCGGTGCCGGCGGTGGCGAAGCTGATGCCGGCGCTGACGGCGCTGAGCAGCGGCAGCATCGCCACCGGCGACCTCGTTCTCGCGACGCTGACGCATGCCTCGGTCGGCGAACCGGCCTTCGGCATCGCGCCGGGCTACGCGGAAGTCTGGGTGACGCTGCGCACCATGACCGACGCCCGGATGGAGGCGCTGACGGGCGCCGCCGAGGCGCTGGTGGCGCAGGCGGCGGCGGAAGGCGGGCTCGAATACGCGCTGGAATATCACGACATCTTCGGCCATTGCGACAATGACCCTGAAGCCGCCGCCCTGCTGCGCGCCGCCATGGACGCGGAAAGCGTGCCGCACGAGGCCGGCGAGGCCATGCGCGGTTCGGAGGATTTCGGCCGTTTCGCGACGGTCTCCAAATCCGCCATGTTCTTCCTCGGCTCGGGCGAAAACATCGCCAACCTGCACAACCCGAACTACGACTTTCCGGACGACCTGATCCCCATCGGCACCAAGATTTTCATGCGCGTGGCGCGCGAGATCCTGGGGTGATGAGAACTGCAAAATCCGGTGCGTGGAACGCCGGAGCGAGCAGCGGTCGGCGCCGGCCCATGCTTGACAACCCGGATGAGCAGGACGACGATATGGCGACCGTGTGACTGGCGAAGAGAGATGGAACACCATCGGGGAGCACGGATTTCCTGAGCCGCTCGCCTGGGCACCCTCCAACCGAAGGAGCATGCCCATGTCCGTGACCGCCGGCTTCCACAACCTCGCTGACGACCCGGTCGATATCTTGAACTGGCGGCGGTTAAGCGAAAGGCTGACGACATCCGGCCAGCCGAGCGAGGATCAGCTGGCAGCGATCGGCCGGCTCGGGATCACGCACATCGTCAATCTTGGAATTCATGAGCACGAAAAGGCATTGAAAGACGAGCAGGCAACGGTCCTTAGCCTTGGCATGACCTACATCCATCTGCCCGTCGATTTCGCGGCCCCAACCGAAAGCGACTTCGATCGCTTCTGCCGGATCATGGGCGCAGTGCAGAACGACCGGGTCCACGTCCATTGCATCCGCAATGCGCGCGTGACCGCCTTCCTGTACCGCTATCGGCGCGATGTATCGAAAGAGGATCCGCAACAGGCGGCCGCAGTCATGGAAACGGTCTGGCGGCCGGGCGGCGCCTGGGCGGCGTTTATCGGTCACCAGGACGACACCGCCCTGCAGCATCGTTACGCCGGTCATGACTATTGACCGCCGCACCGCTTGATTGAAGACGACGAGGAACGGCAGTCCAGCCTCACCATGGCTCGATGCGGGACATACGCATCGAGCCATGGTGCGGATCAGGCGTCGTTGCCGCCGAAGAGTTTGGCGAGGAAATTGCCGTTCGTGCCGCCGCCGGGGCGCTTGCCGTCCCACCGGGGCACGATCACCATGTGGGTGATCTCGCCGCGCTGGAAGGCCTTCAGGAAGCGGTCGTATTCGGCAAAGGCGACGCAGCCGTGGCTGTCGCCGCGGACGCGCAGCAGGAAGCTGTGGGCGAGAAGCCCGGTGCGGCCCTGCGGCGCCCTGCCGTCGACCGGGGTCAGGCGGATGGCGGCGACGCCGTGGAACAGCGATTCGCGCATCGACAGCCTGTAGGTGCCGGGCGGGGTCGGTCCGCGCATCTTCACATGGGTGAACTTTGGGTTGTCGCGCATGCCGCCGATGCCGGAATGGGCTTCGAGCCTGGTGCCGTTCGGCATGTGCACGACCGCATTGGTAATGTCGTAGACGGCGACCTTGGCACCGATGCCCGGCCAGCTCGGCGCAGGCGAAACCGGCGCCTCGCGCATCGGATTGTCGGGCTTGGCGAAGGCGAGCGCCGTCGGCTTGTCATCGTCGCCGCCGGTACGGGCCGGCTTCTGCGGCGCGACGGCGGCGATCGCGGCAAGCGCGTTGGGCTTGGACGGCTTTTCGGCAAGCGCGGTCGCCGCCGAGGGACGGATCACCGGCAGCGGGCCGGCCGTCGGCAGCGCATGGGCCGGAGCGGCAGGCGCCGGAACCGGTTCCTCGACGATCGCGATCTCCTGCCGACCCTCGGCGTCGTCCTCCAGGGCCGTCTCCTCGAGAGCGGCCATCTCCACCGGCTTCATGTCCTTGAGCTCGGCGACCGTGGTGGCCGGGGCGGCATCCTGGATCAGGTCCGGCAAGGCCTGGCCGCCGCGCGGCGCAACGACCACCAGGCTTTCCATGGCAGGTGCCAGAATGGCGCGGATGGCCTTCGCGTCGGGACGGGCCTTTTCAAGCGCCGCGAACCGCTGTTCGCTCTCGGCATGCCGGGCGGCCTTGGAAAGCGCGACGTGCAGCACCTGCCGGATATCGGACGCGACGGGGCGGCGGGCGGTCAGCGCGGCAGCTTCCGCGCCAGCCAGACGTCCGCCCTTGGGATCGGCGGGGGCACTGCCCGGCAGGCGGGAGAATTTCGAGACGTCGATCTCGCGATCGTCGGAAACCGCCGCAGCAACGGCGACGGGAGCGATCGGCCGGGCGAGCGTCAGGTCGAGCTTCACGTCGGAGGTGGATTTGACCGCAGTCGCCATGGTGGCGATCGAAGCGCACATCAAGGTTGCGACCGTCAGGCCGACACCGATCGCGACATTCGTCAAAAGGGAGCGGGATTTCTTGCGCCGTTGCGGCGCCTTGCGCGCCTGCTTGCCTTGCACTGCCGTATGGACCGAACGCGCCATCACTCGTTACCCGAACCGTTACTCACACCGGCGGAAGCCGCCTGAGCGCGACCGCCAACACAAGAGCCTTGGCGAAATGCGAGCAGGGAAATATTCCGCTCACTGCTGCCGTCAGCCCGCATGTGAGGATGAACGATTATGGTAACCAATGTCTTTACGCCGCCCCGATTTGGTTTTCGGTGGTGCACATAAAAGCGCATGCCGTCGGAAGTTTAACCAAAATACGGCGGCGGGATGACCGTCCCGCGCCTGATTAAGGCAAATCCCCGCAACGACACGCTGTTTACCACAAATGACCGGGTGTTCAAGGCGAATCATCATCTTAGGCGGATTCGGCTTCGTTTCGACCGACCGGGGAAGCCGAATGTTCGAGCAGAAGGGCCCTCGCCGCATCCATCACCGCCCTCACCCGCGGCACGTGCCTGAGCCGCTCGTGGGTCAGCAGCCAGATCTCCGCGGCGGGCGGCATTGGTGGACGAAAGCAGTATACGAGATCTTTATCGCCGGCCGCCAGAAACTCCGAAAACAGCCCCACCCCCAGCCCGCTGCGGATGCTCGCGAGCGTGGCGGTGATGGTGTTCTGACGCACGACCACGGCGGAGTCGGGGAAATTCGCCCGCACCCAGACGGCCGCCGGGTGATCGTGGATATGGGGATCGAGGGCAATCAGCGCGTGGCGGCCGAGCTCGCCGCTGCTCCCGGGGATCCCGTTTCGCTGGGCATAGGCGCGGCTGCAATAAAGCGCCCACACATCCTCGGCAATCTTCACGCCGACGAGACCGGCCTCGTCCACCGGCCGAGCGGCGGCCCGCAAGGCGATATCGGCATCGCCGCGGGCAAGGTCCAGCCGGAGATCGCCGGTCACCACGTCAAGGCTGATATTCGGGTGGCTGACCTTGAGCCTGCCGATCAGCGCCGGCAGGAAGCGGCTCGCCAGCGCCTCGTTGGTGGTGAACCGGACCGTGCCGCGGATATCGCGGAAGGCGGAAGCAAGCACGTTCGAAAACGCCGCCATGGCATCGCGCACGTCCTCGGCCGGTCCCACCAGCGCACGGCCGATATCGGTCAGCACGTAGCCGGTACGCCGCTTGTCGAAGAGCTCGACGCCGAGATCCTGTTCAAGTCCGGCTATGCGCCGCGACACCGTGCTCTGGCTGACGTTCATGGCGCGCGCCGCCGACAGCGTCGAACCGGTCTCGGCCACCGCGAGAAGGAAGCGCAGGTCGTCGTAGTTCAACTGGCTCATGGGGTGCGCGGAAGAGGTTATGCAAAAACGGTGAGCATGAGAGCAAAAACGGTGTTTGCGGTTATTTCGCCGGCAATCTACACGCCTTTCAACGCTGGCGGAACGGCCCTTCCTGCCCCCTCCTCCCGCGCCTTTCCCTTTTCAACAGATTGCCGGAGGACATTGCCGTGCCGAGACCGCTCGTGCCTGCCCATACAAAGATCGTCAATCACTTCAACAAGGAGACCTTCGTCTTTACCGACCCGATGGAAAGCGAGGCGCTCGCCAAATTCGACGTCGTGCTCGAAAAGGGCGGTTCGGGGGGCGGCAACGCTATCGCCCATATTCACCCGAAGGCGGATGAATATTTCCACGTCCGCAAGGGCCGGCTGATGATCATGATCGATGGCATCGAGCATGTCGCCGATGCCGGCGAGACCGTCATGGTGCCCCGCGGCAAGGCACATTTCTTCAGAAACGCCCATGACGGCGAGACCCATGCGACCGTCTCTTTCACGCCCGGCCAAAAACACCTGCGGTTCTTCCTGAACCTCGCGGCCTCGACCGTGCTGACGCCGGAGAACTTTTCGCCGGCAGGCGATCCGAAACTCCTGCCGATCGCGTTGAAGCTCAACGCCTATCGCGACCACCTCTACATCGCCGGTCCGCCGATATGGGTACAGAAACTGATCTACGCCGCCCTTGCTCCGATCGCCTGGCTGATGGGATACCGGCTGATCGTCGCGCCGAACGACAGCCGCCTCGACAAGCCCGATGTGCTGAAGGTGGCCACCGGGATGCCCTGAGGCCGTATCGGAAATGGCGCTGGCGCCATCTCCATTGGTGTCGCGAGCTCAGGCCGCCTGCCCGACTTCCTGAGGCGGCAGGAAGTGCAGCCCGAACTCCGCGGCGATGGCGGCGATCTCGGGAGAATCCCTCGGTTGCCGGGTCTCGATCGGGGACCGGCCATCCCGACCTGACGGAAAACACATGACGCCTTTCCTGGTTCTGGCGCCTGCCGGCTTGATCCGGCCGCCCATGCTTGGCATCCTTCGGAAAGTGATTTGCGAGGATGCCTGATATGAAAGCGCTGCTCCTGGTCGATATCCAGAACGGTTTCTGCCCCGGCGGCAACCTTCCCGTCCCGCACGGCGACGAGATCGTGCCGATCGCAAACCGGTTGATCGGCGATGGCGGCTACGATGTGATCGTCGCCTCGCAGGACTGGCACCCGGAAAACCACGGCAGCTTCGCGTCGCGGCATCCGGGCAAAAAGCCGTTCGAGACGGGCGAGCTTTCCGGCAGGCCCCAGGTGCTGTGGCCCGACCACTGCGTGCAGGGCACGCCGGACGCGGAGTTCCATCCGGATCTCGACATCGACGCGGTGGACTACATCCAGCAGAAGGGCGACAACCCGGCGGTCGACAGCTATTCCGCCTTCCGCGACAACGACCAGGCGGCACTCACAGGCCTTGCGGGCTACCTGAAGGCGCAGCAGGTGACGGAACTCGACGTCTGCGGCCTGGCGACCGACTACTGCGTGAAATTCTCCGCCCTTGATGCGGTCGACATGCTGCCGGACGTCAGGGTCCGCTTCATCGAGGATGCCAGCCGCGGCATCGACCCCGAAGGCGTGAGGAACGCCGTCGCCGAGATGAAGGCGAAGGGCATCGGCATCGTTTCGAGCAGGGATATCCTTGCCGACTGACCGCTGCGCGGTTCACCTCGCCCGCGACAGTTCAGCGGAATCGATAGTTCCATCAGCCCAATTGAATTGCGCCGCATCCTGCTCGGCTCTAAAGCCGTTGCCAAAAGGATCTTTAGATGAATCGCAGCGAATTCAACGAAGGGCTGAAGGGTGGCCTGATCATCGCCCTCTCGTCCGCACCCTTTGCGGTGCTGTTCGGGGCGGTGGCCGTCGACAACGGCCTTTCGGTCGCGGAAGCCGGCCTGATGAGCGCCACCGTCTATGCGGGCGCAAGCCAGCTCGTCGGCATCGAGCTTTTCGGCCATCACGTCGCGCCGTGGCTGATCGTGCTCTCGGTCTTCGCGGTCAATTTCCGACACATCCTCTATTCGGCGGCACTTGCCCGCCTCATCACCCATTTCACGCCGGTCCAGAAATTCTTCGCCTTCTTCCTGCTGACCGACCCACAATTCGCCGAAAGCGTCAGGCGCGCCGAGAGCAGCGGCCGGGGCATCGATTTCACCTGGTACGCGGCCTTCGGTGCGGCGGTCTATTTCCCCTGGCTTTTCTTCAGCGTCGTGGGCGCCTTTTTCGGCCGCATGATGGGCGATCCGCAGGTGCTGGCGATCGACGTCCTGCTGCCGATCTATTTCCTCGGCCTCGTCGTCGGGTTCCGCCGCAAGCCGGGCTTTTATCCCGTGGTGGCGGCGAGCGCGCTGGGTTCGGTGCTCGGTTATCATTTCGTCGGCTCGCCCTGGCATGTCAGCATCGGCGCGGCGATCGGCGTCGTGGTCGCCGCCCTCCTGCCGCTGCCGAAGGAACCGGCGACGGTGACCGCCGCAAGCGACGTGGAGAGCTGAGATGGCCGGACAGATCTCCATGGAAACGGTGTGGCTGATTCTTGCGGCCGCCGTCGCGACCTTCCTGACGCGGATCGGCGGCTACGTGCTGATCACCCGCATGAGGACGATCCCGCCACGCATGGAACAGGCGCTCAATGCCGTGCCGGCGGCGGTCTTGACCACGCTCGTCGCCCCCGCCTTCTTCAACAGCGGTTTCGACGTGAAGATCGCCATGCTGGTGGCGCTGGTCGCCAGCCTGAAATATCCGGGCCTCCTGATGCTCGGCGCCGGCTGGGCGGCAGCGATGATCTGCCGCCACCTCCTGGGTTTCTAGAGCGCGTCGCGATCTTTCAGATTCGCTTGCCGCGCCTTAGGAACCGCAGCTTCAAAGCGTCAGGCGATCGCTTCGGTCGCCTTCACCAGCCAGTCCTTCACGGCAGCGTCCTCGATCAGCGGCAGCAGCTTTTCGCGCACGGCGGCGTGGTAGGCGTCGAGCCAGGCGAGCTCTTCCCCCGTCATCAGCGACGCCATCACCAGCCGGCGATCGATCGGGCACCAGGTGAGCGTCTCGAAGGAGAGCATCGGCTGGTCGCCGCCTTCGATCTCTTCGGCCGCCTTCACGTAGATCAGGTTCTCGATGCGGATGCCGAAGGAACCGGGACGGTAATAACCGGGCTCGTTGGAGAGGATCATGCCGGGCAGGAGTTCCTGGGTCGCGAGCCGCGAGATGCGCTGCGGTCCCTCATGGACGGAGAGATAGGAGCCGACGCCGTGGCCGGTGCCGTGGGCATAATCGGCGCCGGACTTCCAGAGCGCGATGCGGGCGAGCGGATCGAGATCGCAGCCGCGCGTACCCTTCGGGAAACGCGCGGTGCTGATGGCGATCATGCCCTTCAGCACCAGCGTGAAGAAACGCTTGCGATCCTCCGGGACCGCTCCGACCGCCACGGTGCGGGTGATATCGGTCGTGCCGTTGACATATTGCGCACCCGAATCGATCAGGAAGAGATCGCCCGCTTCCAGCTTCCGGTTGGTTTCCGTCGTCACCCGGTAGTGAATGACGGCACCGTGTTCGCCGGCGCCGGAAATCGTATCGAAGGAAATGTCCTTGAGCGGGTTCTGCAGGTTTTGGCCGACGCGAGTGCGGGCCGCCTCCAGCGCCTCGACCGCGTCGATTTCGGTGATCGTGCCGGGGGCCTGCCGGTCGAGCCAATAGAGGTATTCGACCATCGCCGCGCCATCCTGCAGATGCGCCTTGGCCGATCCTTCGAGCTCCTGCGGGTTTTTGCAGGCGCGCGGCAGTTTGGCGGGATCGGAACCTTCGACCGCCTCGCCGCCTGCGGCCGCGATCGCCCGCGTCACGGCAAGCGGCGTCAGGTCCGGATCGACGATGATCCTGCCGCCGTCCTTCGCAAAGGCCGAAAGCCGCTCCAGGAACTCCGACGGGGGGCGCTGGACGGCAAGCTGGGCGAGATAGGCGGCCTGTTCGATGCCGGTCTTCATCCGGTCGAGGAAGATCTCGGGTCTGCCCTCGGCGGGAATGATGGCGCGGGACAGCGGATGCGGCGTGTGGGGCACGTCGTCGCCGCGGATGTTGAAGATCCAGGCGACGGAGGACGGATCGGCGACCAGCACCGCGGTCGCCCCCTTCTCCTTCACCTGCGCCGCGACCTCGGCGATCTTTTCGTTTGCGAGCCTGCCCGAAAACTCCTGCTTCTGGATCGACACGGCGCCGAGCGGCTCGGCGGGCCGGTCGGCCCAAAGCGCATCGAGCGGATTGGCATCGAGCAGCACGAGCGAGCCGCCGATTTCGGCGAGCGCCTTTTCCAGCCGGCGCACTTCCGCACCCGCATGCAGCCAGGGGTCGATGCCGAGACGAAAACCCTTTGCCCCATGCCGCGCCAGCCAGACATGCGGCGGCTCGTTGACGAGGTCGCCGCCGGCAAACACCGATCCGTCCACCTGCTCGGCAAGCTGGGTCACGTAACGTCCGTCGACGAAAACGATCGCCTCACGCCGCGTGACGAGGGCGATCCCCGCCGACCCGGTAAAGCCCGTCAGCCAGGAAAGCCGCTCGGCGCAAGCCGGCACATATTCGCCCTGGTATTCGTCGGCCCGGGGGACGAGGAAACCGTCGATGCCGAGATCGGAAAATCCCGCCCTGAGCGCCGTGACGCGGTCACGGCCGAACTGCGGAGCGGACTTCACTTCGAAAGACTGGAACATGGGCTCAAATTTCCGGGCTGCTTGATTCCGATGGGGAGCCGCATGTTAGCCGATCTCCGAGGAACAATGCCAGCCGGGCCGTGATGATCGGTGCCGGATGCTCAGCGATTGTGCGCCTGCTCACGGTTGACGGCCACAGGTTCGCAACCCATGCGCACAGCGCATATCACCAATGAGGGAATCCCTCTCACCGTGCAGTGCAGCATTCGCTATATATCAGACATCGAACGGGCGCCGAACAAGGCCCGACCGCAAAAGGATCACTTCGATGGCAAGCTCCTTCTTCCGCAATGCCTTCAACCGGATGATCGAAGCCCGCGAGCGTCAGGTTGCCCGCTACGTCAACGGCGCGCTCATGAACCTCGACGACGAAACCCTCAAGGGTCTCGGCACCAGCCGTGAAGAACTGCGCCGCAAGGGCGCCCAAGGCTACGTATTCTAAGCTGCGTATTCTGATTATTCGAGGCCGCGCGGAGATCTCCTCCCTCATCCGCCCGGCCTTCAGGATACGAGGCCCGCTCGAGCAGTTCCTCCCACGGCTCGCGGGTACGGTCAGTGTCGAACACTGATCGCAAGGCGGCACTTTTGGTGCCGCCTTTTTGCTGCACGCTTTTCAAAGCCATGCAACATGATCAATGCTGCACTGCGAAATTCTGATCCTTCATGAGGTGGATCGTCACCCAGCCGTTGCGCCAGATGGTGCGGATATGACTGAGCCGGACGCTGCTATAGGCGGCGAGCACCTTCCATCGCTGTTCGGCAAGAATTCCGGACAGGATCACGGACCCCCCGGGCGCCAGATGGGCCGCAAGCTGCGGCGCCATCCGGATCAGCGGCCTTGCCAGGATGTTGGCGATGATCAGGTCGAACGGTCCTTCCCGATCGAAGGCCGGCGAATGAAAACCAGGCGCAGTCTCCAGGCGGATGCCGGTGGCGATGCCGTTGCTGCGGACGTTTTCCCTGGCGACACGGACAGCGACCGGATCGATATCGGTGGCAAGCACGGGAATATTGCCAAGCTTGCGCGCCGCAATCGCCAGAACGCCGCTTCCGGTGCCGAGATCGAGCGCATTGCGGACCGGCCGGGCGCGCATCACCTTCCCGATCATCTCCAGGCAGCCGGCGGTGGTGCCGTGATGGCCGGTGCCGAAAGCCTGTCCCGCTTCGATCTCGATGGACAGATCGTTGATCCTCGCCTTGTCGCGGTCATGCGAGCCGTGAACGAGAAACCGCCCCGCCCTGACGGGTTTGAGGCCTTCCAGCGACCTGGCGATCCAGTCGACGTCGGGAATGACCTCCTTCCGGATCGGAAGATCCGGAAAGGCCCGGGAGAGGCCCGCCACGATGCGCTCGCGTACCGCCTCCTCGTCTTCGGCCATCATGTAGACCGAGGCTTCCCAGATGTCCCTTCTCTCGTCCACCTCGGTCGTGGCGATCGCAAAATCCTCCTCGCCGAAAATCTCCGAGAAAATATCGAGGATCTCGGCCGCACCCTTTTCGGTGGACGTGACGTAAAGGCGAATTTCACTCAAGGAAATGTCTCTCAGCTATTCGATCGGAGCGGAGAGGATTGCCACAGAAGCCCTGCCTGCTTCAAGGCTTTCAGCCCTTGATCAGGTTTTCGAGCTTCTTGACCGCCACGTCCGGATTTTCGCCATAGGCGATGGTGCCGGCAAAACGGCCGCCATTGTCGAGCAGGAAAACGGAGGCGGTGTGATCCATCGTGTAGTCGCCGTTCGGATCCTTCTCGTCGACCGGCACCTTCTTGAAATAGACCTTGAAGCCCTTGGCCATCTCCAGGACCTTTTCCGGTGGGCCGGAAATGCCCTTCACCCGGTCGGTGACATTCGAGATATACTGGCCGAGCAGTTCCGGGCTGTCGCGCTCCGGATCGATGCTGACAAAGAAACCGTTGAGCCTGGTGCCGTCGGGATCGACCTTGTGCAGCCAGCCGTTCAGTTCGAAAAGCGTCGTCGGGCAGACTTCCGGACAATGGGTGAAGCCGAAGAACAATGCCGTCGGTTTTTCCTGGAAGGCCTTTTCGGTGATCGGCTGGCCGTTCTGCGCCACGAGCTGGAAGGGGACGCCGAACGGGCCTTCGGCGAGCTGCTGTTTCGACTTCGTGATCGTCAGCGTCAGGAAAACGAGCACGCCGGCCAGCGCGACGACGGCAACCCAGAGGATGATGCGAAAGGTCTTCATGGAACTTCTCTTCAGGTCTCCTGCCGGCAGGTCCGGCCTCACCAATCGATGGACGAGCGATAGACCCGGCGCGGGGACGGCGCAATTCAACAAGTCGTTTTAAAAGAGGATCGCGCTGATTTGTCCCACGCCGCGGGCAAACTCAGAAGCACCAGGAAAGACCGGTCTCACCGAGCGTCAGGAGGATCGAGGCGCCGAAACGGAGCCAGCCGAAAAACGCAACGCCGCCGAGCGCCAGTAAGAGAAGACTTACGGCGGCAACGAGCGGCAGGCGCAGACCGGCGGACATGCTCTGGTTCATGCAGCTTATTCTACGAGGCTTTCCGCATTTGGCAAAGCCCCCTTGCAACCTTCGGGCAGGCTTAGCGGAAGATTAATACCTCTCTGAGACCTTATAAAGACGAAGGTGGTTTAGGGATTCGTTTCGCAAGCCAAAACCGATGCGATTGCAGCGGACCTTCCGGCGAAAGCCGGGGATGATCCCGATCTGGGCCGACATGACGTCGCCGGCAAAGCCCGCCTTCCTCTTCATATCATCTGCAAGACCCGCCGGATCCTTCCGGCCTCGCGAGGAATCCGAAAGCATGACGGCCCAGTCCACACGCAAGACATTCTCGGTGAACCAGCGCCTGTGGACGCTGGGAGGCTCGGCATTTGCCGGCATCGGCGCAATGCTCGCCGTCGGCTGGTACGAGGGCCGGCAGGTGAGTGCCGCCCTGGAGCGCGCGACCGAAATCCAGAACCAGGTCGACGTGGCGAACGAAATGCGCATCGCCAACCTGCAGCTCGTGCTGGCTGCGATGGACACCATCATCGACGCGGATGAAAAGCAGGTCCAGCCGGAACGCCTGCAGGCGATCAACGAATCGGTGAAGCAGCTTTCCGGCGGCGGCGCCAGCCTGCGTTCGCTCGCCGCAGAAATCGGCAAACCGACCAGCATGGCCACCTATGACGCGGACGTCGCGGAAGTCGGCAAGGCAATCCAGGTCGACCTCAAGCACCTCGTCGAAAGCGGTGCTCCCGATACGGAATACGCCAAGCTCGACGACGCCATCGACGGTGCGGGCGAGCGGCTGACCGACCTGCTGACCGATCTGGCGAACGGCGGCGAAAAAATCGTCAACGCCCGCGTCCGGGAGGCCAACGAGCTCTCGACCATGTCTCTGTATGTCCAGCTCGGCTGCGGTCTCCTGGCGCTCGCCGTCATGGCCCTTCTGCAGACCATCCACGGCGGGGCCATCCGGCGGGGGATCGACGGCGTTCGCCTCAGCATGCAGCGGATCATCGGCGGCGATTATGCGACGGCCGTGCCGGGCATCGACCGGGGCGACGAGATCGGGGACATGGCGAGGGCGACCGACGTCTTCCGCCTTTCGGCCGTCGAACGCCAGGCGCTCGAAGCCAATCTGGACGACGAACGCCGCGAGAACGAAACGCGCCGGCGGACGCGCGAGGCCGACCAGAAAGCCGAAGCCGAGGCGCTTCACTTCGCCGTCGATTCGCTGGCGGCAGCGCTGAACCGCCTCTCCGAAGGCGACCTTGCGGCATCGCTCGACCGCCCCTTCCGGGAAGACCTCGAACGGCTTCGGGGCGATTTCAACCGTGTCGTCGAACGGCTGCGCCAGACGATGTCGGAAGTCGCGACCAGTGCAAGTTCGATCGGCGCGAATGCGAATCAGATGCGCTCGGCTGCCGATGACCTGGCAAAGCGCACCGAACAGCAGGCGGCGGCGCTGGAACAGACCTCCGCGGCGCTCGAGGAAATCACCTCGACGGTCCGCAATTCCACCGCCCGCGCCGAAGAGGCGAGCGAGATGGTCGGCCAGACCAAGGCCTATGCCGAACAGTCCGTCGCCGTCGTCCGCGACGCGACCGCCGCCATGGGCCGCATCGAGGACGCCACCGCCGAGATCGGCAAGATCATCAACGTCGTCGACGAAATTGCCTTTCAAACCAATCTCCTGGCTCTCAACGCCGGCGTCGAGGCGGCCCGCGCTGGTGAGGCCGGCAAAGGTTTTGCGGTCGTGGCGCAGGAAGTGCGCGAGCTCGCCGGACGTGCCGCAGGAGCCGCAAAGGACATCAAGGCACTGGTGACCCGTTCGAGCCACGAGGTCCGCACGGGCGTCGATCTGGTCAGGGCAACCGGCGAAGCGTTGACGCGCATCGGCGACGACGTTTTGAAAATCGACGGTCACGTTCACGCGATTTTCACTTCTGCGCGCGAACAATCAACCGGACTGACAGAGATCAACACCGCGATCGGCCAGATGGACCACTCGACGCAACAGAATGCCGCCATGGTGGAGGAAAGCAACGCTGCAAGTCATTCGCTTGCCAGCGATGCGGAAACCCTCAACAGGCTGATCAGCCAGTTCCAGATCCGTGGTGGCAATGGCCCGCGCGTCGTCGATGTCGCGAACGCCTCCGCGTCAGCAAAACCCTCGCCCGCACTGAACTTGATGAACAAGCTCGCGGGAGCCTTCAGCAACAGCCCGACCTCCGCCAAGCCGAAGGCCGTGGGATCCACAGACAAATGGGAAGAGTTCTGACATGACGAATGCCATCAAACAGTCCGGCGCCTATCTCGAAATCGTCTCCTTCCACCTTGGAGACCAGGAATTCTGCATCGACATCATGGCAATCCGCGAAATCCGCGGCTGGGCGCCGGTCACCCCGATGCCGCACACGCCGCCCTACGTGCTCGGTCTCATCAACCTGCGCGGCGCGGTGATCCCGGTCATCGACATGGCCTGCCGCCTCGGCATGAAGATGACCGAGCCGTCCGAGCGTTCGGCGATCATCGTCACCGACATCGCCGGCAAGCTGGTCGGCCTTTTGGTCGAACAGGTTTCCGACATGATGACCATCCGCGGCGAGGACCTGCAGCCGGCTCCGGAAATCATTCCGGAAGCGCAGCGCGCCTTCTGCCGCGGCATCGTGGCGCTCGAAAAGACCATGGTCTGCTTCCTGAACCTCGACACCGTCATCGCCGACGAACTGGCGCGCGAAGCCGCCTGATCGTGAGCCTCGAAACGGCGCAGAATTGTGTGCCGATCTTCCGTCACACGTAAATGTGACGGAAGATTAACGCGTTGTAATAATTACATAAATTTAAGAATAAAGCCACGGAACCGCCACGTTACGGTCCGAGTTCTTCTGTCGCAAACGCCCAACCGAACCGCTTCAAAACTCTTCGGCTGGTTACGAAGATAGGAGAATGACCATGAACAAGGCTTTTGCTCTCGCAGTCCTGATGTCCGCCGCCGCTCTCGGTATGGCCCAAGCCCGCGACATGGGCGCGATGGCCAAACCCGCCACCGACGTCGCCATCGTCTATACCGATCCGGAAATCGACAACAGCGCCAAACGTCTCGACATACCCGAGTCCTTCGTCCATCCGACCCAGGCCATGGTCAATCAGGCCCAGGCCGAGATCCGGCATGATCCCTCGCTGCGCGCAGCGCTTGTCGGCCGGAACGTCGAACTCAACAACGTCGTCGCCATCGACACCGCCGCCGATGGCAGCCGGACGGTCTATGTCCGCTGACCGCCCGTGACGGGACGGGCCCGGCCCTTTCCTCCGGGCCCGCCCCCAATGCCGGTGCGATTGAAGAATAACGGTTCTGTATCCGGGCATAATCTTCATTTCCGGCGGAACAACAGCGACTCCTTGGCAGTTCCCCCATGATACCCCCGGGCGGCAGATCCTCCCCAGTGCCGGCCGGGACGAGAACCCGGGACGAAGCGACGCCCCGGGGACGAACAAGGAGAACCTCTATGAAAAAGGCAATCGTGTTTGCATCCATGATTTCGGTCGCCGGCATCGGCGGCGCGTTCGCGCAGGATCTTGGCCCGACCGCTCCGGCGCCCTCGGTCGATAAAGTGACTGTCGTCCATATCGACCAGACCGACGAGACGCGTTCTTCCACCAACAAGGTGCCGCCGACGCTGACAGTCCCGAATTCTCAGGCCGCACAGGCGGCGCAGGACGCGATCCAGTCCGATCCCAAGCTCCTGGCCGCCCTTGCCGCAAAGAATGTCGAGCTGCAGAACGTCGCCGGCATCGAAACCGCCGCCGATGGCGGCAAGATCGTTTACGTCCGCTAAAGCAAGTCGCGCAAAAGTGTGCAGCGGTTTTGCGACAACGGCATGCATAAAAACAAGAACCTGAAGCGCGGCAAGCGGATCTGAAAGATCGCGACGCGCTTTGAGAGACGTCGCCCGCCCATTCACGACCGGGTTCGCGCCGCGAGCCCGGTTTTCTTGAGCCCGGTTTCTTACGGGCAGGGCAATTGACTTGCACCACACCGCATGACTGTATCTCAGTCGGAAAAGATCAGCACGGGTTGCTGTCGGTCGGGCTTTGGGAGGAGCGGGATTGAGTCAGGCGGCGGATGCCATCATCGTTGGCGCAGGCCTCGCGGGGCTTGTGGCCGCGACCGAACTTGCCGATGCCGGCCGCTCGGTGATCATCCTCGACCAGGAACCGGAACAGAATCTCGGCGGACAGGCCTTCTGGTCGCTCGGCGGGCTCTTTCTCGTCGATTCGCCGGAGCAGCGGCGGATGGGCATTCGCGATTCGCTCGACCTTGCCTGGCAGGACTGGCTCGGCACCGCCGGCTTCGACCGCGAAGAGGATCATTGGCCCCGCGCCTGGGCCGAGGCCTATGTGGCCTTTGCGGCGGGCGAAAAACGCTCCTGGCTCCGGCAGATGGGACACCGCATCTTCCCGGTCGTCGGCTGGGCCGAACGCGGCGGCGGGCCGGCGACCGGCCACGGCAATTCCGTGCCGCGCTTTCACATCACCTGGGGCACCGGACCGGGCGTCGTCGAGCCCTTTGCGAACCGTGCCCGCGAGGCCGAGAGCAAGGGCAGGATACGTTTCCTCTGGCGGCACCGGGTCGATCACCTGATCACGACCGGCCGCGCGGTAACGGGCGTTTCCGGGACCGTTCTGGAGCCGAGCGGGGCGGTGCGCGGCGCCGAAACGTCTCGGACCCCTGTCGGGGATTTCGAGATGAGCGCTCCCGTCGTCGTCGTTGCCTCCGGCGGCATCGGCGGCGACCATGACCTCGTGCGGAGGAACTGGCCGACGCGCTTGGGATTGCCGCCCGGCTTCATGGTCTCCGGCGTGCCGAAATACGTGGACGGGCGGATGATCGGTATCGCGCAGGCCGCCGGAGGGCGCGTCATCAATCCGGACCGGATGTGGCATTACACCGAAGGGCTGAGGAACTGGAACCCGATCTGGGAGAACCATGGCATCCGCATCCTGCCCGGCCCCTCCTCCCTATGGTTCGATGCGGCCGGAAAGCGCCTGCCCGCACCGTTCTTCCCCGGCTACGACACGCTCGGTACGCTGCAGCACATCATGCGGACGGGTCATGACTATTCCTGGTTCGTCCTCAACCAGAGCATCATCCGCAAGGAATTCGCGCTGTCCGGCTCCGAGCAGAACCCGGACCTGACCGGCCGCGACTGGAAGCTCACCGCGCGGCGCGCGATCGGCAAAAAGGCGACCGGCCCGGTCGAGGCCTTCAAGGAGCACGGCAGCGATTTCGTCGTTGCCGGGACACTTGCCGAACTCGTCGCGGGCATGAACCGGCTGGCCGGCAGCGACCTGCTGGATGTCGCCGAGATCGAACGGGAGATCGTCGCCCGCGACCGCCAGATCGGCAATCCGTTCGGCAAGGACGCGCAGGTGATGGGGATCCGCAATGCCCGCCGCTCGCTCGGCGACAAGCTGGTGCGCACCGCGAGACCGCATCGCATCCTCGATCCGGCGCACGGGCCGCTGATCGCGGTGAAACTCAACATCCTGACGCGCAAGACGCTGGGCGGGCTGGAGACCGATCTTGCCGGGCGGGTGTTCGGGACCGACGGCGAAACCATCCCCGGCCTTTATGCGGCCGGAGAAGCAGCGGGTTTCGGCGGCGGCGGCATGCACGGCTACCGCTCGCTGGAAGGCACGTTCCTCGGCGGTTGCCTGTTTTCCGGCCGCACCGCCGGCCGCGCGGCGGCCGAAGCCACCGGCTGACTATTTCGGCTTGCCGTTTTTCCAGGCGACGTTCTGGCCGTAGAGCGGGATGGTGGAGATCGCCATCTTGGCCGAGCCGTCCACCACCTGCCGCGAATGGGCGAGATAGATCAGCGTATCGTTCGCCTTGTCATAGATGCGCTTGACGAGCAGGTCCTTCCAGATCAGCGACCGCCCCTGCCGGAACACTTCTTCGCCGGCCTTGCCGAGCTCGATCTCGCCGATCTCGATCGGGCCGGTCTGGCGGCAGGCGATCGAATTGTTGGACGGATCCTCGAACCAGTTGCCGTTCTTCAGCCGGTCGATGATGCCGCGCTCGAAATAGGTGACATGGCAGGTGACGCCCTTGATCTGCGGATCGGCGACCGCCTCGACGATGATGTCGTTGCCGATCCAGTCGACCCCGACCTCGCCCACCACCTGGGCGGAAACGGGCGCGGCAAAGACGCCGACGGCAAGGGCGGCAGCGGAGAGAGACGAAGTCAAACGGGGCACGGGCTGTTTCATGGGGGGCAAAGCTCCGGTAAACGATCCGTGATCTGAGATAAGATGCGCCGGCGCGGTTACAAGCGGCGCCGATGCTGCGGCGGCGAACCTACGTCTTCCGGAACGTGCAGGGCGCGTAACCATCGGAGTAAAGCCGGCCCGCCCGCATGCCGATCGCGGGCGCAACATCCCGCACATGCGCCACGTCCAGCGCCCGTGCAATGGCGATCGAAGCTTCGGCGCAGACGGCCGCATCCTCTGCGGCATTGTGATGCAGGAAGCTCAGCCCGAGATGGCTCGCCAGGATATTCAGCTTGTGGGAGATGAGATGCGGCCAGACCTTCTGGGCCATCTTGACGCTGCAGAGATAGGAAAGCTCCGGATAGCTCTGGCGATAGACATCGAGACAGGCGCGCCAGACGCTGAAGTCGAAGGCCGCATTATGGGCGATCATCGTCGCGCCGCGAAATTCGTCGACGAATTCGTCCATCACGTCCGGAAATTCGTCCGCATCCTCCACATGTTCCGGCCGGATGCCGTGGATGGCGACGTTGAAGGACGAAAAGCGCATGTCCTTCGGCCGGATCAGCCGCTCCTCGACCCGCACCACCTGCCCGTCCTCGATCCAGGCAAGCCCCACCGAACAGGCACTGCCGCGCTGCTCGTTGGCGGTTTCGAAATCGATGGCGATGGTTTTCAAAGGCTGGTCCCGAATCAGTGTCGAAGACCTTCTATAACCGGAATTCGATTCGGCAAAGATGACGAGCCCCTCTTGACGGCACGGTGCTTGTCTGAGAGCCTGCGAGCCATGATCAGCTTCGTCGCCCATATGCAGCTTACCACGACCATTCGCCCTGCAGGGCGCGTGGCGGGTTTGGCGCGTTAGCCGATCATCCGTCACCCACCCTGCCGAAGAAATGGCAGGGTTTGGATCGCTCCGCTCTGCCTCGGCGCAAGACCAAGGAGAGCAAACATGTCGGATTTGGATAGTCCACCTTTGGATCCCGAGGCGCGATGGCCGGAGGGCCTGTCGATCCGCGCCCGCACGCCCGCCGATGCGGCGGCGATCGCCGGACTTCACAATCTGCCCGGTTATCGATACGGCACGCTGCGCACGCCGCACCACACGCCGGAAGAGATCCGCAAGGTGCTGGAAAATCCCGCGAGCAACTCCTTCAGCCTCGTCGCCGAACTGGATGGCCGGATCGTAGGCGATTGCGGGCTGACCCGTTTTACCAATCCCCGCCGCGCCCACACCGGCAGTATCGGAATGGGCGTCCATGACGCCTATCAGAGCCGCGGCATCGGCAGCGCACTGATAGGCGAAGCCCTCGCCATTGCCGATCGCTGGCTGAACCTCAAGCGGGTCGAGCTGACGGTCTACATCGACAACGAACCCGCGCTGGCGCTCTACCGGAAATTCGGCTTCGAAGTCGAAGGCCATCTCAAGATGTTCGGTTTCCGCGACGGCGAATATATCGATGCCTACCAGATGGCGCGGCTGAGGGCCTGATGCTCAGCCGCCGATGAAGGCCAGCCATTCGTCCTCGTCCATCACCTCAACGCCGAGCTCCCTCGCCTTGTCGAGCTTGGAGCCGGCGCCAGGGCCGGCGACGACGTAATCGGTCTTCTTGGAGACCGAACCGGCAACCTTGGCGCCGAGGCTTTCCGCCCTCGCTTTCGCCTCGTCGCGGGTGAATTTTTCGAGCGAGCCGGTGAAGACCACCGTCTTGCCGGCGACGGGGCTGTTTGATGCAGCGATCTGCTCGGCCGCCTGCGGCGTCACCTGGCGGGTGAGCTCGGTGATCACCTCGACATTGCGGGGCTCCTTGAAGAATTCGACGATGGCGCGCGCGACGATCTCGCCGATGCCCTCGATATTGTTGAGATCGGCCCAGGCGTCGCCGCTGAACTCCGCCGCCTCCTTCATGGCCTTCTCGAAATCCTCATAGGTACCGTAGGCGCGCGCCAAAAGCTTGGCGGTCGTTTCGCCCACATGGCGAATACCGAGCGCGTAGATGAAGCGATGCAGGGCGATGGTGCGCCGCTCGTCGATCGCATCGAACAGTTTTTTGACGCTGACCTTGCCGAAACCTTCGATATTTTCGAGCTTCGTCAGCGGCGAATCTTCCTGCCGCTTCTTCAGCGTGAAAATGTCGGGCGCCGTACGCACCTGCAGGGCCGGGTCGTCGCTTTCGAAGAAGAAATCGATCTGCTTGGAACCGAGGCCCTCGATATCGAAGGCGTTGCGTGAAACGAAGTGTTTGAGGTGCTCGACCGCCTGCGCCCGGCAGACGAAACCGCCGGTACAGCGGGTGACCGAATCGAGCTTGCCGGTCTTCTCGTTCTTCTCGCGCACCGCATGACTGCCGCAGACCGGACATTTCTTCGGAAATTCGTAAGGCACGGCTTCCGGCGGGCGCTTTTCCATCACGACGTCGAGCACCTGCGGGATGACGTCCCCTGCCCGCTGGACGATGACCGTGTCGCCGATGCGGATATCGTGTTCCTCCTCGCGGATGCGCTCGCCGGAATTGCCGATGCCCTTGATGTAATCCTCGTTATGCAGGGTCGCATTGGTGACGACGACGCCGCCGACCGTGACCGGCGTCAGGCGCGCGACGGGCGTCAGCGCGCCCGTGCGACCGACCTGGATGTCGATCTTCTCCACATGGGTGAAGGCCTGCTCGGCCGGGAATTTATGCGCCGTCGCCCAGCGCGGGCTGCGCGAGCGGAAACCAAGCCGGGCCTGAAGGTCGAGCCGGTCGACCTTGTAGACGACACCGTCGATCTCGTAGTCCAGATCGGGGCGTTTCAGGCCGATATCGGTGTAGTGGGCGATGATGTCTTCGACGGAGGTGAGCCGCTTCATCAGCGGATTGACCGGAAAACCCCATTCCCTGAATTTTTCCACCATGCCCATCTGGGTATCGGCCGGCATTTCCGACATTTCCCCCCAGGCGTAAGCGAAGAATTTCAGATTGCGGCTCGCCGTCACCTTCGCGTCGAGCTGGCGCAGCGATCCGGCGGCGGTGTTGCGCGGGTTTACGTATGTCTGCTTGCCTTCCGCCGCCATCTTCTCGTTGAGCGCCAGGAAGTCGCTCTTGGTCATATACACCTCGCCGCGCACCTCGACGACATCGGGCGCCCCGGCCGGCAGGCGGTTCGGGATCTCCCTGATGGTCTTGATGTTTTCCGTGACGTTTTCGCCGGTCGTGCCGTCGCCGCGGGTCGCCGCGTTCACCAGCCGGCCCTGCTCGTAGCGGATCGACATGGAAAGACCGTCGATCTTGGGTTCGGCGGTAAAGGCGATCGAACCGTCCGGAAGCTGACCGAGGAAGCGATAGACGGAGCCGACGAAATCGCGCACGTCCTCGTCGGAGAACGTGTTGTCGAGCGACAGCATCGGCCGCGAATGGGTGATCGGCGCAAATGTCGGCAGCGGTGCTGCACCGACGCGGATCGACGGACTGTCGGCGCGGATGAGCTGCGGAAAGCGCTTCTCGATCGCATCGTTGCGCCGCTTCAAGGCGTCATAGTCCGCATCGGAAATCTCCGGCGTGTCATGGCCGTGATAAAGCTCGTCGTGGCGGGCGATTTCAGCCGCGAGGAAGGCGAGCTCGGCTGCGGCCTGTTCCTCGGTGAGGTTATCGACGGGCGTTTTTTCGGCGGGCATGGTGATCGGCTCCTCGGACATGGCGGAGTCGTTTTTTAGAGCATTTTTGGGGGATGGGAAGAGAAGCGGCGGGAGAAGTGGCCCTCACGCCTTGTCCCAGCTCGACGCATTGCGAAGCCTAATGCCGCTGACATGCAGGCTTGTCTCCCAAAGGGGCTTCAACGGCCCAAGGCTGTCAACGATCCTGAGATCGACGCCGCGCTGGGCAAATTCATGATCGAGCCGGGACAGGCTGACCAATTGCAGCGGAACGACCGTCCGCCGGGCCACCCACATGCCGGCATCGTCAAGATCTTCGAAATCGCCTGGCGGCAATTCATAGCGGTGGATCGTTTCGCCCAGCAGCCGGTCGAGCCAGGCGCGTTCGATATAGGCAGCCGCCCGCCACTCTCCGAGCCATGTCCGCCGCTCGTCCGCGAGCGTGTTCGGTTTCGCCCATACGAGAATGCGGGGACAGTCGCGTGGAAAAAGATACATGAAATCGTGGGCGTCATCGATCGCCCAGACGAGCGGGCCGTTCAGCCATTCCCGGCCGGGCGGCCGGCAAGACGGAACCTGGACCGGCCGCGGGTCGAAACGCGCAATGGCCGGATCGTCACTGAAATGGAAAAGCCGCACGGGCCGATCAGCCATTGCCCGAAAGCAGCCGCTTGGCGGCCGCCCTTGCCTCGTCCGTCACCGAAGCCCCGGCCAGCATGCGGGCGATCTCTTCGGTGCGATGCTCCGGCTCCATGGTCGCGACGCGGGTGGCGATCTTGTCGGAGCCCTCGCCCGCCGGTCCCTTCGAGATCAGGAGATGCGTGGCGGCGCGCGCCGCGACCTGCGGCGCATGGGTGACGGAAAGCACCTGCACCTTGTCGGAAAGCCGCTTGAGGCGCTGGCCGATCGCATCGGCGACCGCGCCGCCGACCCCCGTGTCGATCTCGTCGAAAACCAACGTCGGGGCCGAGCCACGGTCGGCGAGCGCCACCTTGAGCGCCAGCAGGAAACGGGAGAGTTCGCCTCCCGAAGCGACCTTCATGATCGAGCCGGGGCGCGTGCCGGGATTGGTCTGCACGTGGAATTCCACCGTGTCGATGCCCTCGGCCGTCGCCGCATCCGCATCGCTCGCGACCTCGACCATGAAACGGGCGCGTTCGAGCTTCAGCGCCGGCAGCTCGGCCATGACGGCGGCGGCCAGGCCTTCGGCGCCGTGACGGCGCTTTTCGGAAAGCTCGACGGCGGCACGATCGTATTCGATCTTGGCCGCGGCGGCGATCTTTTCCAGTTCGGCAAGTCTTTCCTCGCCGGCATCGAGATCAGCAAGATCGGCCACCATTTTCTCGGCGAGCGCGGGAAGATCGGCGACAGCGACCGAATATTTGCGGCCGGCGGCGCGCAATGCAAACAGCCGCTCCTCGACGCGCTCCAGCTCGCGCGGATCGAACTCGGTGCGGCGGAGCGCGGCCTCCACCTCCATCTGCGCGTTGGAAAGATGATTGAGAGCCTGGTCGAGAAATTCGACGGTCTCTTCGAGCAGGCCCGGCGCTTCGTGGCTCTTTCGCTCCAGCCGCCGCACCAGCGAGGCGATGAGCGGAACCGGCGAGGCATTGCCGTTCAGGAACTCCGACGCTTCCGAAATGTCGCCGGCGATCCGCTCGGACTTCTGCATGCGTGAACGCTGTTCGGCGAGCTCGTCCTCCTCGCCGTCCCGCGGCGAGAGCGCCTCCAGCTCCTCGACCGAAGCTCGGATGTAATCGGCTTCCCGGGCGGCCGCTTCGACCTTGGCACGATGCGCCTTGAAGGCGCGCTCGGCGTCCCTCCACGTCCGGTAGAGGCCGGACAAGCGCTGCACCTCGTCGCCGAGGCCCGCAAACGCGTCGAGCAGCATGCGGTGGGCATCGGTGTCGATCAGCGCCCGGTCGTCGTGCTGGCCGTGGATCTCGACCAGAAGCTGGCCTGCCTGGCGCATCAGCTGCACACTCACCGGCTGGTCGTTGATCGAGGCGCGGGTGCGGCCGTCGGCCGACTGGATACGCCGGAAGATCAGGTCGCCGTCATCGTCGATTCCGTTTTCGCGCAGTAGCCTGCGGGCGCCATGATCGCCGGCGACGTCGAAGACGGCCGTCACCTGGCCTTTGTCCTCGCCGTGACGCACCAAGCCGCCGTCGCCGCGGCCGCCGAGCGCCAGCGACAGGCTGTCGAGCAGGATGGACTTGCCGGCCCCGGTTTCCCCGGTCAGCACCGAAAGGCCGGTCTCGAAGGCAAGATCCAGCCGCTCGATCAGAACGATATCGCGGATCGACAACTGGATCAGCATGGTTCCTCGATCTCGCGCTGTCTAAACCTTATGCGCCCCTGGTCTCACCCGTCCAGGCCCTTACGCACCGATGAGCTTCGCCCCGGCGCGCGAAATCCACGAGCCGCGATTCTCACGAGGCTGGACGCCGCCGCCCTGCAGAAGCTTGAAGGAATCGGAATACCACTGGCTGTCCGGATAGTTGCGGCCGAGAACGGCTGCCGCGGTCTGCGCCTCCTCGACGATGCCCATCGCATAATAGGCTTCGACGAGACGGGCCAGCGCCTCCTCCACCTGATTGGTATTCGGATATTGCTCGACCACGGTCCGGAAACGCTGGATCGCGGCAAGATATTCCTTGCGCTCCAGGTAATAACGTCCGATCTGCATTTCCTTGCCGGCGAGCTGGTCGCGCGCATAGCGGATCTTGGCCTGGGCGTCCTCGACATATTCCGAATTCGGATAGTCCTTCACGACCTTGTTCATCGCCTCGATGGTGCGGTTGGCGGCGCGCTGGTCCTGGGTCACGTCGGCGATCTGCTTGGAATAGGCAAGCCCGACCAGATACTGCACATAGGCCGAATCCTGCGACTGCGGATACTGGCTCATGTAACGGTTGCCGGTGGCGATGGCCTCGTCGTTGCGGCCGAGCCGGTATTTGGTGAAGGTGCTCATGACGAGCGCCTTGCGGCCCCATTCGGTGAACGGGTTCTGCCGGTCGATCGCGTCGAACTTGCGCCCCGCCTCCGAAAGGTTGCCCGCCTTCATATTGGCAAGGCCCTGATTGTAGAGCACTTCCGGCTGCTCGGTCTCCAGACCGAGCTTGGTGATGTCGATATCCGGGTCCGACTGGCAGGCCGTCACGCCAAGGCCGGCGCCCAACAGCGCCGCCGAGACAAGCATCATCCTTGCCGTCCTACGCATCCCAACAGACCTTACATGGTTCATTCGACAGTTCCTGATCGTCCCGCGCGTGAAAAGCCCGCTGCCCCGAGAGGCCGTTCTAGCCATAAAAGCAAAGGGAGAGCAACGCAATGCTGTCCCATTCATACATTTTTGTGGCATCCCTCGCCGTCATCGCCCTCTTTCAAAAAGAAAAAGGCCGCTTCCGAAGAAGCGGCCAGGGCAATCGGCGGAGCCGACCGGGTCAAAACTCTCTCACGCGAACCAGGGCGTCTGTTCCGGCACGCTGACCGGAACGAATTCGCCGGCCCTGACGCGGGCGGAACGGGAAGACGGGGCCTCGACGATCTCGTAAGCCGTCGGATCGCTCATCAGCGCCTTCAGCGCATTGGCGTTCATCTTATGACCGCCGCGATAGGAGCGGTAGCAGCCGATGAACTGCGCGCCAGCGAGCGCCAGATCGCCGACGGCATCGAGCGTCTTGTGGCGGACGAACTCGTCCTTGAAGCGCAGGCCCTCGACATTGACGACCGTGTCGTCGTCGGAGATGACGACCGAGTTTTCGAGCGACGAGCCGAGTGCATAACCGGCGGCCCACAGGCGTTCGACGTCGCGCATGAAACCGAAGGTGCGAGCGCGCGACAGTTCCTGCTTGAAGGTTCCGGCGGTCAGCTCGCCTTTCCAGCTCTGGCGGCCGATCAGCGGCGAGGCAAAATCGATCTCGACCTCGAAGCGGGTGCCGTCATGCGGCCGGAACTCCGACCAGGACGCACCCGAATCGATGCGCACCGGCTTCAGCACGCGGATGTAACGGCGCTTGGCGCCGAGATTGACGATCCCCACCTGCTCGATCGCTTCGATGAAAGGATGGGAACTGCCGTCCATGATCGGCATTTCCGCGCCGTCCACTTCCACCACGACATTGTCGAGGCCGAGCGCATAGAGCGCCGCCATGACGTGCTCGATCGTCGCGACCCACTTCGCCGGCGAGGTGCCGAGAACGGTGCAGAGATCGGTCGGACCGACCTGCGCGGACAGGGCGCGATATTCAACCGAGCTGCCATCCGGGAAAGCACGGCTGAAGACAATGCCGGTTCCGGCTTCGGCAGGCTGGAAGGTGATGCCGACATCGGCCCCAGAATGAACGCCGATGCCCTTCAGGCTCACGGGAGCGGCGATGGTGGTCTGGAAACCGAGTAATCCGATTGTCATTCTGCTGCCTTCTTTTCATCGGACCCATGAAGGAAAAGGATCCGAACTTTTTTGCGCCTCTTATTCAGCCGAACGTTGCGTCGGCCGGTCCCTTTCGGCGTCTTTCCAGTATCCTTCATACGCAGCCTTCCGGTACATTCCAAATCACTGTTCGTTTCGGATTGTTACGTTGTTAACCCTCAGGGACTGTTGGTAAAACGCCGAGAGGCCCGGATCGTTGATCCGGGCCTTCGTCACTTTTCTTAACCGCCGTTAACTCAGTTCGCCTCTCAGTTCGATTGACGGCGCAGGAAGGCCGGGATCTCGAGCTGGTCGTCGTCGTGGTGAGCCTGCGGGACGGCACGGCCATGGTCGTCGAGATTGCCGCGGCGCGGTGCGTAGAGGCTCGCTTCCGGCGACAGGGGACGGCGCTGCTGCGAGGCTGGAGCGGGCGCCGAAGCGGTCATGTCGGAATTCACCGGCTCTTCCTCCTCGCGGCGACCGAGCGAGCTCGTGATCCGCTTCAGGAGGCCCATCGGGCCGCGTTCCTCCTGGACATGCGGCACGGCCTGAGCACGGTGATCCATCTCGGCCTTCACGACCGGCGGGAAATCCTCGACCTTCGGCATGCGGACCGGTTCGACGACGGAGGAAACCGAAGGAGCGATCGGTTCGCGGAAGACCGGAGCGGCCGGACGCGGAGCCGCCGGCTGACTCATGACCGGAGCCGGCTGCGGCTGGACGTGAGCCTGCATCGGCGCCGGCTGCGGTGCCGGACGGTTGACGACCGGAGCAGGAGCCTCGACCGGAGCGGATGCGAAGATCCGGCTCTGCGGGCGGAACTCTTCCTGCATCGGCTGCATGACCGGCTGCGGAGCCGGTGCGGCACGCGGCGGCTCGCTGATGGCGAGTTCGCGTTCCATCTCGGCTTCGGCCAGGCGGATCTGCTCGGCGATCGGATCGATGGCGGGCTGCTGGGCGACCGGCTGCGGTGCCGGAGCGGCCTGCATCACCGGAGCGGGCTGCTGCATGACCGGAGCCGGCTGAAGGGCCGGTGCGGACGGTACGGCGGCGGACGGCCGGATGATCGGCTTGGCTGCGGCGCGCATTTCAGCGGCTCGCAGATCGACCGAGGCGGCACCGCGATCGATGCCGGTCGCGACGACCGACACGCGGATCAGGCCTTCGAGCGCTTCGTCGAAGGTCGCACCGAGGATGATGTTGGCGTCCGGATCGACTTCCTCGCGGATGCGGGTCGCGGCTTCGTCGACTTCGAAGAGGGTGAGGTCGCGGCCGCCGGTGATGGAGATCAGCAGGCCCTGGGCGCCCTTCATCGAAGTCTCGTCGAGGAGCGGATTGGCGATCGCCGCCTCGGCCGCCTGCATCGCGCGGCCCGGACCGGAGGCTTCGCCGGTGCCCATCATCGCGCGGCCCATCTCGCGCATCACCGAGCGGACGTCGGCGAAGTCGAGGTTGATCAGGCCTTCCTTGACCATCAGGTCGGTGATGCAGGCGACGCCCGAATAGAGAACCTGGTCGGCCATCGCGAAGGCGTCGGCGAAGGTCGTTTTGTCGTTGGCGATACGGAAGAGGTTCTGGTTCGGGATGACGATCAGCGTATCGACCGACTTCTGCAGTTCCTGGATGCCCGATTCGGCAAGCCGCATGCGGCGCTGGCCTTCGAAGTGGAACGGCTTGGTGACGACGCCGACGGTCAGGATGCCCTTGGAGCGGGCGGCCTGCGCGACGACCGGCGCAGCACCGGTGCCGGTGCCGCCGCCCATGCCGGCGGTGACGAAGCACATATGGGTGCCGTGCAGGTGATCGACGATCTCGCCGATGCATTCTTCGGCCGCCGCGCGACCGACTTCCGGCTGCGAACCGGCGCCGAGACCCTCGGTGACCTGGACACCCATCTGGATGACCTTTTCGGCCTTGGTCATGGTCAGCGCCTGAGCGTCCGTATTGGCGACGACGAAATCGACGCCTTCGAGCCCGGCAGTGATCATGTTGTTGACGGCGTTGCCGCCGCCGCCACCGACGCCGAACACGGTAATCCGAGGCTTGAGCTCGGTAATGTCAGGCTTTTGCAGCTTGATGGTCATTGCACCAGTTCCTTCTCTCTCTGGCCGCATCGCCGCCGGCCAATTCATTCCAATTCTTCCCTGACGCGCCGGGCTTCACCCGGCCGTCAAAAACTTTCCTTCAGCCACTGGCCGACCCGGGCCAGCCTGCCGTTGCCATTGCCGAGCGAAGCCATCAGGCCGCTCTGCGAAGCATGCGTCTCCATGTCCGCGACCTGCGGATAGATCATCAGGCCGACCGCGGTCGAAAAGGCCGGTCCCTTGGCCGCCTGCGGCAGGCCGGAGACACCCATCGGACGGCCGATCCGGACATTGCGCGCCAGGATGCGGCGGGCGGTTTCCGAAAGGCCGGTCAGCTGGCTGGCGCCGCCCGTCAGCACGACGCGCTTTCCGACGATCGGGCTGAAGCCGGATTTCTGGATGCGGTCGCGGATCAGCTCCAGCGTCTCCTCGATGCGGGCGCCGACGATCCGGGTGACCAGCGAGCGCGGCACCTGGGTCGGCTGATCGCGGTCGTCCTCGCCGATCGGCGGAACCGAGATCACGTCGCGTTCGTCGCCGCCGTTCGCCAGAGCGGAACCGTGCACGACCTTCATGCGCTCGGCATCCTCGATCCGGGTCGAAAGGCCGCGCGCAAGATCGGTCGTGACGTGATGGCCGCCGAGGCTGATGGCATCGGTATGAACCAGCTTGCCTTCGGCAAAGACCGAAATCGTGGTGGTGCCGCCGCCCATGTCGATCGCCGCGCAGCCGAGTTCGACCTCGTCGTCGACGAGGGCCGCAAGACCGCTGGCATAGGGCGTGGCGACGATGCCTTCGACCGAGAGATGAGCCCGGTTGACGCATAGTTCGAGGTTCTTCAGCGTCGCGCGCTCGGCCGACACGACATGCATGTCGACGCCCAGCGCATCGCCGAACATCGCCAGCGGATCGCGGATGCCGCGCTCGCCGTCGAGCGAAAATCCGGTCGGCAGGGAGTGAAGGATGGCGCGATCCTGGCGCAGCGACTGCTGGCTTGCCGATACAAGCACCTTCTTGAGGTCGGCCGCCTCGACTTCCTGGCCGCCGAGATCGATCGTCGCCGTGTAGACGTCGCTCGAAAGCCGTCCGGCGGAAATGTTGACGATCAGGCTGTCGACGGTAAGGCCAGCCATCCGCTCGGCGGCATCGACCGCCAGACGAACGACGCTTTCGGCCGCATCGAGATCGGCGATCACGCCGGACTTCACGCCCCGCGAGCGCTGATGGCCGATGCCGATGATCTCGATATTGTGGGTGCGGCCCGGCAGGACCTGGCTTTCCTGGCGCGGCGTCAGCCGGGCGATCATGCAGACGACCTTGGTCGAACCGATATCGAGCACCGACACGACGTGGCTGCGCTTCGAGGAGAGCGGCTTCATGCGCGGCAGACCGAAATGGGAAGAACCGAACATGCTCACGACTGCTCTCCTGCCTTCTTCAGCGCCTTGGCGCGTGCATCGATCGCGTCCCTGCGACGCGCGGCGGCGGCCTCGGTGAGCTGGATGGTCGTGCGGTCTTCCAGACGCAGATCCACCGAGGCGATGTCCCGCTCCAGCACGCGCTGCTCCTTTTCGAGCCTGGCGAGCACGCTCAACGCCTTGCCGACATTCGCCTCCGGCAGCTTGAGCACGACGCCGTTGTCGAGATGCAGGTCCCAGCGGCGGCTTGCGACCCGCACATAGGCCTTGACCCGGCCCTTGAGTTCCGGCCAGGCCGACATCTCGTTTTCGAAGGAAGCTGCATCCGTCTCCGCGTCCCGACCGACGAACAGCGGCAGCGACGCGAATTTGTTGTCGCGCAATGGCGCAATCACGCTGCCGTTCTTTTCGATCAGCGACAGTTCCGAGCCATGCTGCCAGATACCGAAAGCCTGACGTTCCTTGAGCATGACCTCGATCGTCCGCGGATAGACCTTGCGAACCTCGGCATACTGGACCCAGGGCAGATCGGAGAGCTTGCGGCGGGCCGCATCGATATCGAGCGCGACCAGAGACGTGGTGCCGTCGAGGCCGAGAAGCTGGAGAATGTCGATTTCGGAGGTCTGGTCGTTGCCGGAAACCCGGACGTCCTCGATCGCAAAGCCGACAGCTGCCGTCGTCGCCTGGGCGACCGTATGGCCGTGGCCGCCGAGCGACATGCCGTAAAGACCGACCACCGCAAGGAAACCGAAAGTCGAGACGGTGCCGGTATGGGCCGGAATATGGATGCGGCCGGTCGCAAGGCTGACGCAGAAGCGGACTGCCCGGCGAAGCGGACGCGGAAGAACCCGGCGCTCATCGGCACCGAGATAAAGAGCCTGAGAACGGCCGCGCGGTCTGCCCGCTCTATTGCCGATCAACGCAAACACGTAGCGTCCTCCACCATCCACCGGACGAGCTCACCAAACGAGTGACCGGCATGCGCAGCCATTTCAGGCACCAGGGAGGTGGGGGTCATGCCCGGCTGGGTATTGATCTCGAGCCAGATGACCTCGCCATTCTCGGAGAAACGGTCGTCGTAACGGAAGTCGGAGCGACTGACGCCACGGCAGCCCATCGCCTGATGCGCCTTGAGCGCTAGTGTTTGAATCTTTTGGTAAATATTCGGTGAAATTTGCGCCGGAATGACGTGTTTCGAGCCACCCTCGGCATATTTCGCATCGTAATCGTAAAAGGCGTGGTTCGTGGGTACCACCTCGGTCACTCCGAGCGCCACGTCGCCCATCACGCCGCAGGTCAGCTCACGGCCATAGACGTACCGCTCGACCATCACGCGCTCGCCGTAACGCCACTCCGAGGAGCCGATCACCTGCGGCGGATGCGATTGATTCTCCTGCACGATCACCACGCCGAAGGACGAGCCTTCGCGCACCGGCTTCACCACGTAGGGCGGCTTGATCGGATGCGTATTGCCGATATCGAACCGGTTCACCACCTTGGCCTCGGCAACCGGAATGCCGGCAGCCTTGGCGACATGCTTCGCCTGCTGCTTGTCCATGGCAAGCGCGGACGCCAGCACGCCGGAATGGGTATAAGGAATCTGCAGATATTCGAGAATACCCTGGATCGTACCGTCCTCGCCGAACGGCCCGTGCAAGGCATTGAAGGCGACGTCGGGCTTCAGGTCGGAGAGAACCGCGGCGACATCCCGGCCGACATCAACGCGGGTTACGCGATAACCCTCGCCTTCGAGCGCATCGGCGCAGGCATTGCCCGACGACAGGCTGACAGGCCGCTCGGAGGAAAATCCTCCCATCAGAACAGCCACGTGCTTGTCGGTCATCGCTCACTCCTGCAAAAATGATTTCACTCTAAACTTGGACGCTTGCGCGAGGCTTTTCCTTTGGCCCCGCCCTTTACCGGGCGACTCTCCTGATATCAGGCATGACTGCATTAGTGCCCGAACATGGTTAACGGACCGTTAACTTTGATTAACCCGATCTCCGAGGGCCGGAGATTTTTCTTTCGAAAACAGGGCTCTAACCCCTTCCCCCGCAGTGAAGGAAGAAGTGTGCGGACAAAGAAAAACCCGCCGGCGAGGCCACCGGCGGGTGTTCCATCCCTGGAGAATCGGCGATTATTCCGTCTCGCCGACCGCCTTCCAGACAACCGCCCCGAGGACGGCGCCGATGATCGGGGCGACCCAGAAGAGCCACAACTGCCCGAGCGCCCAGCCTTCGGCAAACAGCGCCACGCCGGTGGAGCGGGCCGGATTGACCGAGGTGTTGGTGACCGGGATCGACACGAGATGGATCAGCGTCAGCGCCAGGCCGATGGCGATCGGGGCGAAGCCGACCGGGAATCGGTGACTGGTGGCGCCGAGGATGATGAACAGGAAGAAGCCCGTCATCACCACTTCCATGACCAGGGCAGAGACGAACGAATAACCACCCGGCGAATGTTCGCCGTAACCGTTCGACGCAAAGCCACCGGCCTGGAAACCTACCTTCCCGGAAGCGACGAGGTAGAGAACTGCCGCCGCGACGATCGCGCCCGCCACCTGGGCGACGATATAGGGAACGAGGCTGGATGCCGGGAACCTGCGGGCCACCGCTAGGCCGACGGACACCGCCGGATTGAAGTGGCCGCCGGAAATGTCGCCGACCGCATAGGCCATGGTGAGAACCGTGAGCCCGAATGCCAGGGCAACCCCTGTGAAGCCGATGCCGAGATCGGGAAATGCCGCCGCCAGAACGGCACTGCCGCATCCGCCGAAGACGAGCCAGAATGTGCCGAGGAACTCGGCTGCAAGTTTCTTGAACATATTTCAATCCCCCTGAAAGCGCCTGCGGCCCAAATTGCCGACGAGATATGACGCGTCCGATGCCCGATCATTATGCGGCTCAGCGTCCTGAATGTTCAATGAATGCAAAAAAACTGAAATACGATCCGCGGACGGACGCGGACCGGGATTGAACAGCTTTAAGAGGAAAGAAGCCTACCGGATTGATCCGACTCGATCAAAGCGGGCAGATGCGATCATGCGATCGCCCTTCGGCTTCTACCATCCAGGTCACTCGCTGGTGACGCCCTGGAACGGATTGACCTCCCGGCCGGGCATGAAGATGCCGAGGCGCTTGATCTCCCATTCGAGCTTGATGCCGGAATTCTCGAAGACGCGCTGGCGGACCGTCTCGCCGAGATATTCGAGATCGTAGCCCGTGGCATGGCCGATATTGATCATGAAATTGCAGTGGAGCGAGGACATCTGCGCGCCGCCGCTCATCAGCCCCCGGCCGTGGGCCTCGTCGATCAACTTCCAGGCGGAATGCCCCTCGGGGTTCTTGAAGGTCGAGCCGCCGGTCTTTTCCTTGATCGGCTGCACCGTCTCGCGATGCTGGCGCACCGCATCCATCTCGGCGCGGATCTTCGCCCGGTCTTCCGGATATCCCTCGAAGACGGCGTGGGTGAAGATCATCTCGGCCGGCACCGAGGAATGGCGATAGGTATAGCCCATCTCGGCATTCGAGAAGACGTGCTTCTCGCCCTTGCGGTCGACGGCATGAACCTCGATCACGCGGTCCTTCGTCTCGGTGCCGTTGGCGCCGGCATTCATGCGCAGCGCGCCGCCGATCGAACCGGGAATGCCGTAATAGAAGGCGAAGCCGCCGATGCCGTTGTCCATGGCCATGGCGGCGATGTGCTTGTCGGGGCAGATCGCGCCGGCCTGGATGCGGTTGTCGCCGACGAGATCGAGCCCGCCGAAACCCTTGGCCGAGAGGCGCAGCACGACGCCCGGAATGCCGCCGTCACGCACCAGCAGGTTGGAGCCGACGCCGACCACCGTCAGCGGCACCTCTTCCGGCAGGATCTTCAGAAAGGTGACGAGGTCATCGACATCGTGCGGCTGAAACATGAGTTCGGCGAGCCCGCCGGCCTGGAACCAGGTCACGCGGTCCATCGGCGCATCCGGCGTCAGGCGCCCGCGCAGTTTTTCGACGCCATCCCCCAACGAAGCCAGAAGCTTTTCCCCATTCACCTGTTTCATTCTCACTGTCCCAAAATGCTTTCCAGTTCCCTGGGCAATGCCGCCGCCCACTGCGTGATATTGCCTGCCCCCAGAAGAACCACGAAATCACCCGGCTTCGCAATGCCCGATACAATCGAAGCGAGTTCCGCGGGCGATTCCATATAGCGTGCGTCGCGATGTCCGCCCGAACGGATGCGCGACACCAATGCCTCGGAATTGACGCCTTCGATCGGTTCTTCGCCCGCCGCATAGACCGGCGCCAGGATGATGCTGTCGGCATCGTTGAAGCAGTTGGCGAAATCCTCGAACAGGCTCGACAGACGCGTATAGCGGTGCGGCTGATGGACGGCGATGATGCGGCCCTGGCAGGCCTCCCGCGCGGCCCTCAGCACCGCCTTGATCTCGACCGGATGATGGCCGTAATCGTCGAAGACGGAGATGCCGTTGACGGTGCCGGTCAGCGTGAAGCGCCGTTTGACGCCCGAGAAGTTCGCGAGCCCCTTGCGGATGCCCTCTTCCGAAATGCCGAGCCGGTTGGCGACCGCGATCGCCGCGGTGGCGTTGGAAATGTTGTGTCGACCCGGCATCGGCAGCGCCAGATCCTTGAACGTGAACACCCTGCCGGTGCGCCGGCGGCGGATCTCCACGTCGAAAACGGACTTGGTGCCTTCCATGCGGACGTTGAAGAAACGGGCGTCCGCTTGCGGATTTTCGCCATAGGTGACGATCTTGCGGTCCTCGATGCGGCCGACCAGCGCCTGGACTTCGGGATGGTCGAGGCAGAGCACGCCGAAACCGTAGAACGGCACGTTCTCGACGAACTGCCGGAAGGCGGCGCGCACGGCGTCGAAATTGCCGTAATGGTCGAGATGTTCCGGATCGATATTGGTGACGACGGCGACGTCGGCGGGAAGTTTGAGGAAGGTGCCGTCCGATTCGTCGGCTTCGACCACCATCCATTCGCCCTCGCCCATGCGGGCATTGGTGCCATAGGCGTTGATGATGCCGCCGTTGATGACGGTCGGGTCGAGCCCGCCGGCTTCGAGCAGCGTCGCCACCATCGAGGTCGTCGTCGTCTTGCCGTGCGTGCCGCCGATCGCGATCGCGTTGCGGAAGCGCATCAGTTCGGCCAGCATCTCGGCGCGGCGGACGATCGGCAGCGACTTTTCGCGCGCCGCCATCAGTTCCGGATTGTTCTTCTTGATGGCGGTGGAGACAACGACGACTTCCGCATCGCCGAGGTTCTCCGCCTGATGTCCGACGAAGACCGGAATGCCCTTGTCGCGCAGGCGCTGGACGTTGGCGCCGTCCGACTGGTCGGAGCCCTGCACCTTGTGGCCGAGATTGTGCAGCACTTCGGCGATGCCGCTCATGCCGATCCCGCCGATGCCGATGAAATGAACGAGCCCGATGGCCTTCGGCATCTTCATGCCTGCACTCCTTTATTGTCCGGCGTCTTGTTCAGCGACGCCTTGAATTCCGATATCGATTTGCGTTCCGCGATGACCGCGATCATGTCGGCAAGCACCTCTGCCGCATTCGGGTGGCCGACCGACTTGGCGGCGGCGGCCATCCGTTCGAGGCGGTCCGGATCCTTCATCGCGCCGGAGATGATCGAGGCGAGCTTTTCCGGCGAAAGTTCCGATTGCGGCACGACCTTGGCGCCGCCGGTCGCCACCAGCGCCTCGGCATTGGCCGCCTGGTCGTGGTCCAGCGCATGCGGATAAGGCACGAGGATCGCCGGACGGCCGATCACCGCGATCTCGGAAACCGTCGAGGCGCCCGAGCGGCAGATGACGAGATGGGCGGTCGCGAGCCGTTCCGCCATGTCTGAAAAGAAGGAGGAAATGTCGGCCGGTGCCTTGAGCTTGGCAAAGCAGGACGTCACCCGGTCCTTGTCCTCCGGGCGCGCCTGCTGGGTCACGACGACCCGGTCGCGTTCGGCAGGATCGAGAAGGCTGAGCGCGGTGGGGACGGCAGAGGAAAAGAACTGCGCGCCCTGGCTGCCGCCGAAGACGACGAGCCGGAACGGATCGCTGCCGCGCGAGGCGACATACGGGACGTTGGATGCCGCCAGCACGGCGGGACGCACCGGATTGCCCGTCGTCACCGTCTTTGCCGCATAGGGACCGTTGTTCTCCGCCAGAAAGCCGCCGGCGATCGCCTGCACCTTGGGTGCCAGCGCCTTGTTCGCACGGCCCATCACGGCATTCTGCTCGTGGATCATCGTTGGCACGCCCATCGAGGTCGCCGCCATCAGCGGCGGGGCGGTCGGATAGCCGCCGAAACCGACGACGGCGAGCGGCTTCAGCCGGGCGATCAGACGGCGCGCGGTGCGCAGTCCCGTCCAGAGCTTCCAGCCGGCGCGGATGACCTCAACCGGGTTCTTCGAGCCGAGCGTGGCAGACGGCACGACATGGATCTCGTCGGCCGGAAACGTGCCGGCGAACCGTTCGGCTCGGCTGTCGGTGGCAAGATGGACGGAATAGCCCCGGCTTTTCAGTTCATGAGCCAGCGCTTCCGCGGGAAACAGATGGCCGCCGGTTCCCCCGGCGGCGAGCAGGACGATACCTTTTGTCATGGGTCTTCTTTACTCCGCCGGCACGCCCTGTGCCACTCGGAACAGGCTGCGTTCCTGCGCCCGCTTTTCCGGACGGTGGCGTGTCAGGGCCAGAATGAAGCCCGCCGTGACGCAGATGGCAATCATCGACGATCCGCCATAGGAGATCAACGGCAGGGTCATGCCCTTCGCCGGCATCAGTTCGAGGTTGACGCCGATATTGATCATCGACTGCATGCCGATCTGCAGCACCAGGCCCGCGACCGCAAACCGGTTGAAGTCGTTGCCTTCCTTGAAGGCGTGGTTGAGGCCGCGCAGCACGACGAAGGCAAAGATCGCAACGAGTGCCATGCAGAAGATAATGCCGAATTCTTCCGCTGCAACGGAGAAGATGAAGTCGGTGTGGCTGTCCGGCAGGATGCGCTTGACGATGCCTTCGCCCGGGCCCTGGCCGAACCAGCCACCCTGCAGGATCGCCTCGTGGGCGGTCTCGATCTGGAAGCGGTCGCCCTCGCCGGTCAGGAACTTGTCGAAACGGGCCGTGACGTGCGGCAGCATGTAATAGGCGGCTACCATGCCGCCGGCGCCGACGCCCCCCAGCAGGAAGATCCACAGCCACGGCATGCCCGCCATGAAGAACATGCCGCCCCAGACGACGCTGGTGAGAATCGTCTGGCCGAGGTCGGGCTGGGCGACGAGCAGCGCCGCGACGATACCGAACAGGATGATGGCGAAAAGATTGCCGGGGATCTCCGGCTGGCGCGCGTGTTCGGCGAAAAGCCAGGCGCAGACCACCACAAAGGCCGGCTTCATGAATTCCGAAGGCTGGATGGAAAAGCTGCCGACGCCGATCCAGCGCCGCGAACCCTTGACCTCGACACCGAAGAACAGCGCCAGCACCATCAACCCGAGCGAGACGACGAGAAGGATGATCGCGGTGCGGCGCACCTGGCGCGGGGTCAGGAAGGAAAGACCGATCATCACCACCAGCGACGGCAGGAGGAAGAGCGCGTGCCTTTCGACGAAGTGGAAACTATCGAGGCCGATGCGCTCCGCGACCGCCGGCGAGGCAGCGAAGGAAAGCATGAAGCCGATGCCCATCAGCAGCACGAAAGCGACGAGGAAGAAGCGGTCGATCGTCCAGAACCAGTCTGCGAGCGGCCCACGGTCTGCGCGGCTTACCATCGGTCTCTTTTCCTTTCCGTCCCCATCAATTCACGTCGATCAACATGGCGACCCCATCGAGGCTGGCGACGAGACCGACAAAGGCATCGCCGCGAACCTCGAAATTCTTGAACTGATCGAAGCTGGCGCAGGCCGGCGACAGCATCACCGCGGATGGGATGGTATCGGAACCCGCATCCGCGGCGGCATGCGCGACGGCCCTGTCCAGCGTGCCCGAAATCTCGTAGGGCACGGCCTCGCCGAGGGTCGCAGCAAACGCCGGAGCTGCTTCTCCAATCAGATAGGCCTTGACGATACGCGGGAAGAGTGGAGCGAGGCTGACTATGCCGCCTTCCTTGGGCAGTCCGCCGGCGATCCAGTAGATGCGGTCGTAGCTGGAAAGCGCAGGCGCCGCGGCATCCGCATTGGTGGCCTTCGAATCGTTGACGAACACGACCTGCACCCGACGTCCAACCGGCTGCATGCGGTGCTTGAGGCCGGGGAAGGATTTGAGACCGGCGCGGATCTCGTCGCGCGACACGCCGACGGCGAGGCAGGCCGCAATCGCCGCGGCGGCGTTCTGGGCATTGTGGCTGCCCTTCAGCGTCTCGATACCGTCGAGATCGACGAGCTGCGCCGAAGTCCCGCCATGGGCTTCGATGATCCGGCTTCCTTCCGCATAGAGACCGTCGGCCACGACATTGCGCTTCGAAATACGGCGCACCGTCACGCCCGCCCGCTCCACCCGGTCGGCGATCAGCGCGCAGAAGGAATCGTCGATGCCGATGACGGCCGTCTCGCTGCCGGCGACCAGCCGTTCCTTGACGTCGGCATAGTGCTGCATGGTGCCGTGGCGGTCGAGATGGTCGGGCGTCAGGTTTAGGAGAATGCCTGCTGTCGGATTGAGCGTTGGGGCGAGGTCGATCTGGTAGGACGAACATTCGACGACGAAGAAGCGCTGATCCCTGGGTGGATCGAGCGTCAAGATCGCGGTTCCGATATTGCCGCCGAGCTGGGTGTCGCGGCCGCTCGCTTTCAGGATATGGGCGATCAGGGCGGTGGTGGTGGACTTGCCGTTGGTGCCGGTGATGGCGATGAACGGGCAGTCCGGCGCATGCGCGCGGCGCTCGCGCACGAAAAGCTCGACGTCGCCGATGATCTCGACGCCTGCCGCACGGGCGAGATCGACGCTCCAATGCGGTTTCGGATGGGTGAGCGGCACGCCGGGCGACAGCACGAAGGCGGCCTGCGCCGGCCAGTCGATGGTTCTGAGATCGGCGGTCGCGATGCCCTCGCCTGCCGCCTTGGCGACGCTGTCCGGATTGTCGTCCCAGGCGATGACCTTGGCGCCGCCTGCGACCAGCGCCTTGGCGGTGGCGAGGCCGGAGCCTCCGAGACCGAAGAGCGCGACCTGCCTGTCCTTGAATGTGGTGACCGGGATCATCGCTCTTACCTGAGCTTGAGCGTCGAGAGGCCGAGCAGCGCAAGGCCGACGGCGATGATCCAGAAGCGGATCACCACCTGGCTTTCCGTCCAGCCGAGCTTTTCGAAATGGTGGTGGATCGGCGCCATCAGGAAGACGCGCCGGCCGGTCATCTTGAAGAAGCCGACCTGGATGATGACCGACAAGGTTTCCATGACGAACAGGCCGCCGATGATCGCCATGACGATCTCGTGCTTGGTGGCGACGGCGACCGAACCGATCAGGCCGCCGAGCGCCAGCGAGCCGGTATCGCCCATGAAGATCGCCGCAGGCGGTGCATTGAACCACAGGAAGCCGAGCCCCGCCCCGATCACGGCGCCGAGAATGACGGCGAGCTCGCCGGTGCCGGGCACGAAATTGATCTGCAGATAACCCGCGAAGACGGCGTTGCCCGCAAGATAGGCGATGACGCCGAAGGAGGCGGCGGCGATCATCACCGGCACGATCGCAAGACCGTCGAGACCGTCGGTCAGGTTGACGGCATTACCGGCGGCGACGATGACGAAACCGCCGAAGAGAATGAAGAAGAAACCGAGATTGACGAGGAAATCCTTGAAGAACGGAAAGGCGATGGAGGTGCCGAGCGTCGGATTGGTGGAGGCGCCGGTCGCGAGCGCCATGCGCATCATGAAGTAAACCGCGATGCCGGCGATGACAAATTCGATGCCGAGCCGCGCCTTGCCGGAAAAGCCCTTTTCCGTCTGCTTGGTGACTTTCAGGTAATCGTCGTAAAAGCCGATGGCGCCGAAGCCGAGCGTGACGAGCAGGGTCGCGACCACATAGATGTTCGAAAGATCGGCCCAGAGCAGCGAGCCGCCGAGAATGCCGGCAAGGATCATCAGGCCGCCCATGGTCGGCGTGCCGGCCTTCTTGAAATGCGTCTGCGGCCCGTCGGCGCGGATCGGCTGGCCCTTGCCCTGCCGGACGCGCAGCGACGCGATCATCTTCGGCCCGAACAGGAAGACGATGAAGGCCGAGGTGAACAGGGCGGCGCCCGTCCGGAAGGTGATGTACCGGAACAGGTTGAAGAATTGGACCTTGTCCGCCAGTTCCACGAGCCAGATCAGCATTCAGCGCCCTTTCCTAAGCCGCATCTCATTTATGATTGGCGCTCCGTGTCGGAGAATGCCGGATAGTTGTCAAGCAGCGCTGCGACGATCTTGCCGAAGCCGAGCCCAAGCGAGGACTTCACCATCACCACGTCGCCGGGGATCACCGAACGCACCACGTATTCGGAGAGATCCGCCGTTTTTTCGAAATACGTGACTTCGACGTTTCCCGGCAGCGAATCCTTGAGTGCCGCCATTTCTTTTCCTGCGAGCCAGACATGTTCGATGCCGGCGGAGAGGAGCGGACTGGCCAGTTCCTCATGCACCTTGGCGGAAAACTCGCCCATTTCCAGCATGTCGCCGAGCACTGCGATACGCCGGCCGGTGAGTTCCGGCGTGGCGGAGGCGAGCAGCGCGATCGCCGCGCGCATGGAGGCCGGATTGGCGTTATAGCTTTCGTCGATCAGCGTCAGATGGCCCTCGCCAATGCCGAGACGGTGGCGTTCGCCCCTGCCCTTGACCGGCTTCAATCCCGCCAGCGCGCGCATGGCGCCGCCCATGTCGGCGCCGAGCAGGAAGCAGGCGCCAAGCGCCGCCATGGCGTTTTCGGCGATATGCCGGCCGGGCGCGCCGATATGGATTTCCGAGGTGTCGCCGTTCAAGACGGCCCAGACGATCGAACTTTCCGCATTGCCATCGAAGTCCGCAAGGCGGAAATCCGCCTTGGCATGCTGGCCAAAGGTGTAGATATGCGAGACGCCGGCCGCTTGCGCCTGTTTTTCCAGGAAGCCGAACTGCTTGTTGTCGCGGTTGAGGATGGCCGAACCGCCTGGCTCCAGGCCTTCGAAGATCTCGGCCTTGGCGGCAGCGATCTCCTCGAGGTTCCTGAAATGACCGAGATGCGCGGCAGCGATCGTGGTGATGATCGCCACGTGGGGGCGAACCATTTTCACCAGCGGCCGGATCTCGTCCGGATGGTTCATGCCGATCTCGAAGACGCCGAAATCCGCATCCGCTGGCATGCGTGCGAGCGTCAGCGGCACGCCCCAGTGATTGTTGAAGGAGGCGACGGCGGCATGCACCTTGCCGGAGGGTTCCAGCGCCTGGCGCAGCATCTCCTTTGTGGTCGTCTTGCCGACCGAACCGGTGACGGCGACGATCCTGGCACGGCTGCGCTCGCGCGACGCGAGCGCGAGCCGGCCGAGCGCCGCAAGCACGTCGTCGACGACGATCATCGGCACGGTCAGCTTGCCGAGCGCCGGCAGCTTTCCCTCCGCGACGACGATCAGCGCTGCGCCGTTGGCGACCGCCATGCTGGCGAAATCATGTCCGTCGACCCGGTCGCCCTTGATGGCGAAGAATGCCTCGCCTCCCTCGGTCGACCTCGGGCCGATCGACCGGCTGTCGATGGAAAGTCCGGTCACTCCGGCCGGCAGGTTGCCGATCGGCCGGCCGCCGATGGCGGAAGTCAATTCCTCGGAGGTCCACAGAAGGCTCACGATCCCAGTTCCTCCAGCGCTTTGCGGACTTCGACGTGGTCGGAGAACGGCAGGACCGTCGAACCGATCGTCTGGCCCTCCTCATGGCCCTTGCCGGCGACGATCAGCGTATCGCCGGCATGCAGCATCATCGCCGCGGCGCGGATCGCCTGCGCGCGATCACCGATCTCGATCGCGCCGGGTGCGGCCGCCATGATCTCGGAACGGATGACTTCGGGCACTTCGGAACGCGGATTGTCGTCGGTGACGATCACCACGTCGGCGAGCCTTGTCGCCACCTCGCCCATGATCGGCCGCTTGCCCTTGTCGCGATCGCCACCGCAGCCGAACACCACCACGACGCGGCCGGTCGTGAAGGGACGCACCGAGGCGAGCACGTTTTCCAGCGCATCCGGCTTGTGGGCATAATCCACATAGGCGAGCGCACCTTCCTTCGTCTGGCCGACGAGCTCCAGCCGGCCGGAAGCGCCGACGAGCTTTTCGAGGGCGGCCATCGCGGTTGCGGCCGCCACACCGGTCGACATGGCAAGGCCGGCTGCGACGAGCGCATTCGCCACCTGGAAGTCGCCGGCGAGCGGAATGTCCACTTCGAAGATCTCGGAGCCGACATGGATTTCCGCCGTCTGCTTGTGACGGAAATGCTCGACCCGCTTGAGGCTGAGATAATCGCCCTTGCGGCCGACCGTGCGGACGTCGAGGCCGGAGGCGGCCGCGACCCGGATCGCCTCTTGCGACCAGGCGTCGTCGGCGAAGATCACCGCGGGCGAGCCCTTCGGCATCAGCGTATCGAAGAGCCGCATCTTGGCGGCCATGTAGCTCTCGACGGTCGGATGATAGTCCATGTGGTCGCGGCCGAGATTGGTGAAGCCGGCGGCGGCAAGGCGGACGCCGTCGAGTCGGCTCTGGTCGAGGCCGTGGCTGGAGGCTTCCATCGCGGCGTGGGTGACGCCTTCGGCAGCGAGTTCGGCAAGCAGTTTCTGCAGTTCGACGGGATCAGGCGTCGTCAGCGAGCCGTAGTCGTTGCGGGTCGGCGAGACGACGCCGGTCGTGCCGATCTGCGCGGCGGCATGTCCGGCAAAGGCCCAGATCTGCCGCGTGAAGGAGGCAACCGAGGTCTTGCCGGCCGTCCCGGTGACGGCGACCATGGTTTCCGGCTGGGCGCCGTAGAACCGGGCCGCCGTCAAGGCCAGAAGCCGGCGCGGATCGGAAACGGCGAGCACCGGAATGCCGGCATCGGCCGAATGGGCGGCGATCGCAGCAACAGCGCCGCGAGCAGCAGCGTCGCCGACATAGCTGGAACCATCCGCCTTGGAGCCGGCCAGAGCCGCGAACAACATGCCGGGCCTGATCTTGCGACTGTCGGAAGAAACTCCGGTCACGTCGAGATCGCCTGCCGGACCCTCCATCATACCGGCGATTTCCGGAAAATCCCGACCGACCAGGTCCCTGAGTTTCTTCGGCTGTTCATTCATCTGACAATCGTCCCCACGAATCGTTCGCCGATTTGTTGTCGCTCAATAAGACACAAGCAGGGCAGAACCGTCATTGCCGAATTTCGGCTTTACACCGAGAATGGCCGCCGAGCGGGTGATGATCTCCTTGACCATCGGTGCGGCGGACGTTGCCGCAAGCGCTGCGCCGTTGCCCTTGTCAGTCTTCGGTTCGTCCGCAAAGCTCAGCACCACATATTGCGGATTGTCCATCGGGAAGGCGGCGAGGAAGGCGTTGAAATTCTTGTCATGCGCATAGCGGCCGTTGACGACCTTGTCGGCCGTGCCCGTCTTGCCGCCGACATTGAAGCCGGCAACGCGCGCATTCCGGCCCGAGCCGTTGGCGCCGTTCCACTCGAAGAGGAAGCGCATATCCTTGCTGGTCGAAGGCTTGAGAACCTGTGTCGCGATCTTGTCGGCATCCTGGCGCGAGCGCGGCAGGAAGGTCGGCGGGATGTATTTGCCGCCGTTGACGAGAGCTGCACCGGCAACCGCCGTCTGCAGCGGCGTGGTCGAGACGCCGTGGCCGAAGGAAATGGTGATCGAGTTGATCTTCTTCCACTGCCGCGGCTGGCTCGGCTGCGCGACCTCCGGCAGTTCGGTGTGCATCCTGGTGAGCAGGCCGAGCTTGGTCAGGAAATCCTTGTGGCCCTCGATGCCGACGGAATCGGCGATCTTCGCGGTACCGATATTGGAGGAATACTGGAAGATTTCCGGCACGCTGAGCACACGGCCCTTGCCGTGGAAATCCTTGATGGTGAAACCGCCGATGCGGATCGGGAAGCGCGCGTCAAAGGTGCTCTGGAGGTTCATCCTGCCGGCATCGAGCCCCATGGCGAGCGTGAAGGACTTGAAGGTCGAGCCCATTTCGAACGTGCCGTTCGACATGCGGTTGAACCAGCCCTGCTCGCCGCCTTCGGCGGGATTGTTGGGGTCGAAGTCGGGCGCCGACGCCATGCCGAGGATTTCGCCGGTATGGACGTTGATGACGACGGCGCCGGCGCCGATCGCCTTGTATTTGTCGATCGCCTCGACGACCACTTCGCGGACGATCGCCTGGACGCGCAGGTCGATGGAGAGTTTGACCGGCTCGAGCGGCTGGCTGGACGTCATGCCGACGGCCGTCAGGTCCGCAAGGCCCTGGTTGTCGACGTAACGTTCCATGCCGGAAACGCCACGGTTGTCGATATTGACGTAGCCGACTACATGCGCGGCCGTCGGACCGCCCGGATAGAAACGGCGCTTTTCCGGACGGAAGCCGATACCGGGGACGCCGAGCGCGAGAATCTGGCTCTGCTGCTTCGGCGTCAGCTGCCGGCGCAGCCACTGGAAGCGCGAGTTGGACTTGAGCTTCGCATAGGTCGACTTGACGTCGAGATCGTTCAAAACCGTCGATAGCTTCTCGATCACCTCGTCCGCATCGACGATCTTGTGCGGCTCGGCGAACAGCGAGACCGTGCGGATGTCGGTCGCCAGCACCTCGCCGTTGCGGTCGACGAGATCGGGACGCGAAGCGAGCAGCCGGTCGGCCGGCAGGATGCTCGACGTCGTCAGCGGCTGCGCCACCCCGTATTGCACCAGTCTGCCGCCGATCACGCAGTAGAACGCGGTGAAGCCGGCGATCAGCAGACCGACCCGGTTCTTCGCCTGGGCCGACTTTCGCTTGCGCGTGCCCTCGAAGGAAGCATTTCCGGAAGGCGCGCGGCCGCGGCTGCCGGTGGAAAAATGCGCCCGGCTCTTGAGCACCATGATGCGGGAAAGGAAAGACATTAGCGTTTCACCGATCCAGTGGAGATGACTTCGACGGAGGGCCGGCGCGCGAGCGGTACCGGAATTTTCGGAGCGGGTTTGGCCTTGGCGGCGGCAACGCCCTTCAGCGCGGCCGCCACCTCGCTGTTCTTGCCGGCGATGATGTCCTCGATCGTCGTCTCCGGCTGCGGCAGCGCCGACTTGAGCATCGGCAGTTCCTTCGGCATGGCGAGCTGGGTCGGTTCGGTCGGCGCGAGGCTGAGTTCCGAATTGTAGGTGCCGATCAGCCGGTGCAGGCGGTTCGGCTGGGTGAGCAAGGCCCAGTCCGCCTTGAGGAGATCGATCGTATCCTTCTCCAGCTTGATTTCGGCTTCCAGCCGGCGCACCTCGATGAGCTTCTCGTCGGCGCGATGCTTGATGGTGTACGTCACGACGGCCGTCGCCGTCATGATGCCGATCAGCACGAGATCGAAGCTACGCAGCATGTCTCAGGCTCCCATCTTTGCGAGGCTGGCGAGATCGGGCAGGTCGAAGATCGAAAGGTCGGCGGGGCGCGACGCGGCGCCGGTGCGGACACCCGCGCGCAGCTTTGCCGAGCGGGCGCGCGGATTGGCCTCCGCCTCCTCGTCGCTCGCAGCGACCATCGACTTGCCGAGCGTTTCGAAAATCGCCGGCTTCACCTCGACCATCGGCATGTGGCGCGAACCCGATGCCTTGCCGGAACGATCGGAGAAGAACTGCTTGACGATGCGGTCTTCCAAAGAGTGGAAAGTGACGACGACCAGGCGGCCGCCCGGCTTCAGGGCGCGCTCGGCGGCAAACAGCGCCTCGGCCAGCTCGCCGAGCTCGTCGTTGACGAAGATGCGCAGCGCCTGGAAGACGCGCGTCGCCGGATGGATCTTGTCCTTCGCCTTGCGGGGATTGACGCTCTCGATGAAATTCGCGAGATCGCGGGTCGTCGCGAAAGGCTCCGATGCCCGGCGCTTTTCGATGGCGCGCGCGATGCGGCCGGCCTGTTTTTCCTCGCCGAGGAAACCGAAGATGCGGATGAGATCTCCGACCTTGGCGCGATTGACGACATCGGCGGCCGAAACGCCCTCGCCCGACATGCGCATGTCGAGCGGGCCGTTCTTCTGGAAGGAGAAGCCGCGCTCCGCCTCGTCGATCTGCATGGAGGAAACGCCGATGTCGAGCACGACGCCATCGAGCCCGCTTTCGGGAGCATGATCGCCCAATTGCGAGAACTGCGACTGAATGAGCTTCAGACGGCCCTTATGCGCTTCGACCAGCGCCTGCCCGGCGGCAATCGCGGTCGGATCGCGATCGAGCGCAATCACCTGCACGCCGGCGGCAAGGAGGGCGGATGTATATCCGCCCGCCCCGAATGTGCCATCGAGGATGACCTTGCCGGATTGAGGTTCGAGCGCCTCGATGACCTCTTTCAGAAGAACCGGAATATGACGAACCGGTCCGCCTTCGGCCCCAGCCGACTCACTTGTCGTTCCGTTGCCAGGATTCGCCGCCATCCTGTTCCTCTCTGCCTTTATGCCCTGACGCAATTTCGCGAGGAAAACCGCTTCACGCTTTTCCCGAAATTGCCTCACAAGGAACGCAAACCCAAGCGCCCCTCCCTTGCCGCCGCCTGCGCCTCGTGAAACGCCTGCGGCTGCCACAGCTGAAAATGATCCGAGCGCCCGACGAACGTGACTTCCGAACTGATTCCCGTGAAGTCGCGGATGAAATCCGTGACCATCAGCCGGCCTTCCGCATCGAGCCTCATGAAGACGCCGCCGCCATGAACGAGCAGCGACATCCTGTTCGCTTCCGGCGAAAACGGATCGGCGGAGGCGATCTGCCGCTCGTAGCGATCGAGCAGATCCGGCCCTCCGACGCTCACCGCCGGAAATATGAAATCCTGGAGACAATAAAGCTCCTGGATCCCGCGCTCCGAAAGAACCGAACGAAAACTCGCAGGGACGGAGACCCGCCCCTTCGCGTCGATCCTGTTCGTCGCATTCGACAGGAAGCGGCTCATGACGCCAAACATCCGCCCCGTTGCAATTCAGGGCAAAAGCCTGCCCATCCCGCCGCACCGCGCCAGACAAGGCTCCGCTCCTCGCAGGGTCGGAAATCCGCCCGGCCGACAGACCGAAACTCTGGGATTTGCGGGCGCTCATTCGCCCTTGTGCAGTGCAACTTTGGGATACCATGGGACCATATGGGCGTCAATGGGAGAAGCCCCGCTAGCCACTCCCAATCCAGATTTATTTATAAGCTGTTAAGTTTAACAAAGGGTTATCGACCAAAGCGGAGAAACCGCCTTGGCTCGATGCCACAAGTGGATTTGGGACACCCTCTAAGCAACGGAAATTAGCGGCGCTTTCGGCTTCGCTCATATAAACCGCGAGGCGCAAAACAAGCGGATAAGGAAGCCCGTGACCGCCCCATCAGCCCAGCGGCTCCACCCGCGGCCAGAAAGGTTAAGAGCCAGTTGGCCTGTAAGCCGGGTTCTGTATGGCCCCGAGTGCTGGGCACCGGAACGTGGCAGCCATTCATCTGGGACGATGTTTGCACATCGCCTCGCGCAACCCACCCGGATGACTGGCCCGGAAACAGGCTGTAAGTGCTTGCGCACCCCGCGTCATCCCTATTCGGTCTTGCTCCCGGTGGGGTTTACCTTGCCGCCGCTGTTACCAGAAGCGCGGTGGGCTCTTACCCCACCCTTTCACCCTTACCCCGCCAGCTCTGCCGCTTCTTCAGGAAGCGGAACAGCAAGCGGGGCGGTTTCCTTTCTGTGGCACTGTCCCTGGGGTCGCCCCCGCCGGACGTTATCCGGCACCGTGTTTCCGTGGAGCCCGGACTTTCCTCACCCTACCGCCTTTCGGCATTGGTAAAGCGCGGCTGCCCGGCCAACTGGCAGCCGGTGAATAACCGAGATGGGCGGCGAAAGCTATAGATAATCGGCGCGGAAATCCGTCTCCGTCACATAGGCGTCATCGATGATTCGTCCGTGGAAGATCAGTTCGGCGCCGAGCCGGCCGATTTCATCGGAACTTTTCGCTGCCGCCCCACAGCCGCCGGAAAGGATGCCGATGCGGCTCGCCGCAGCCTCTGCGCCAGTCATGGCGATCGCCGGATAACCGGTCGGCGTGAATGACGTGACGCAGGCCGCCATGGACGACCGCGACAGGTCAAGCCTCGGCATCAGCGTTCTCATGATCTCGGTAAGCCGCTGCTTCGTGCTTTCCCGACCGCCGGAACGGAACCAGGCCCGGATCTCGGGCTCGGTCGGCAAAAGCAGATCGTCCGGATCCCCGCCGATCTTCAGATAGATCCTGCCGTCCGGATAACGCACCGGCGGCAGGAGGTAGATGCCGTCCTCACCTTCCTTCCATTTCCAGATCAGTGACGGAACGGCGCCCCAGACATCCATCGCTGCCTCGTCCACTTCGAAGAAGGCAACGGTGCGGGCATAAACCTTCAGATCAAGACGCCGCGGCAACAGATTTTCGTTGATGGAAAAACCGCCGGCGGCGACCAGCACCTTTTCTCCCGAATAGCTGCTGCCCTCGACGGTCGTGACCGTAACCGAATCTCCCTCCTGGCGCACGGAGGCGACGGTCTCGGAAATGATGGCTGCGCCTTGCCGTTCGGCAAGCAGCGCCTGCGCCTTCACCAGCGCGCGCGGATTGATATGGCCGGCATTCTTCTCCTCCCAGACGCCCTCGCTGTTACCGGGGAAGGCAAAGAGCGGGAAACGCTGCGCAAGCGAAGCATCGGAAAGGGTTTCGATGGAAACGCCGAGCCTGCCTGCCGCATCGAGGATACTGCCGACGTAGGAAGAGCCGCCGGAGGGTCCGTTCGAACGCGTCGGCCCGACCAGCAGGCAGCCGGATTCGGAATAGAAACCTACGCCGCTTTCGGCGGCGATCTCGCCGTAACGGGTGATGGAACGGTTGGCGAGGCGCGCCCAGACGGGATCTGGATCGATCGTTCTGGTAATGCGCGCCTCGTCGTGGTGGCTGGCGAAGACGCCCTCATGGCGTCCATAATCCGCCGGCTCACCGGGACCGACCAGCGCGACGCCATCGGCCCATTTGGAGAGGTAACGGGCCGCCGCAGCGCCCATCATGCCCCTGCCAACGACGATATATTTGAACCGTGACGCCATGCCCCGCCCCTTCCGTTTTCTCAGTCAATTCGACTGATCTTCTAGAAGGTTCGGGCCGCCTCTGGAATCAAAATATCAACGGCGCCGCAGGCGGATAGCTGAGCGCGGTCGCCTGGAATGCCAGGGTCGGTTCGGAGGTCGATCCCGGCGTTTCGAGATCGTCCGTATCGAGGATCGCCTCGACCTTCTCGCAATACCGCTTCGAGACCGGGTTCATCCTCTTCGCCGCATGGCCGGCATTGTATTTGAGGATCGTGCCGCAGACCTTGCCGTCGCCGAGATCATGGGCGCCGGCCAGGTATTTCATGCCATAGCGGATATTGGTCTCCGGGTCGTAGAGACCGTAGTCCGGTCCCTTGTAACCCATCAGCCGGGCGGTCGCCGGCTTGATCTGCATCAACCCGATCTCACCGGCGCGGCCCTTCACCGTCGGGCGAAAATTGCTCTCGACCTGCACGACCGCATGCGCGAGTTCCACCGGCACGCCATACTCGTCGGCATATTGCGAGATGAGCCTGGTATAGTGAAGCTTGCGGACAAGGCGCCGGTCGCTGGCGGTAGGGGCGGCAAAACCGGTTTCGCGGGTTTCCCAGGGGATGATGAGCGGTTTGGTATAGATTCTGACGGTTTCTTCCGTCTCGACGTTCACATCCGGATGGGCGTCGGTGGTAAGACTTGCATAGTCAGTCGTCGAGTTGATGTCCTGAGCGGACACGATTTCACCTCCCGCAACCAGCATGGCAAGGCCGGCCGCGGCAGCAAGAACCACATTTTTCATTGAGTAAGAATGTCTCCGGTACAACAGGCCCGCGGAAGTCGATACGCAGACATCCCCTCACCGTGTCGCCGGATAGACGGCACGGAGCTTCACGAAACCTGAGCGTTCATCTCTGCAACCCCCGTCCTACATGGTGGCTGCGCTAACGCATCCTTTAGAACGGGCTAATAAGGAGATGATGTGGCACCGTAAAAAATCGCAGCATCCGGACAGAACCGAAACGCGGGCGGCGCGTTATGACTGGTTGTATTTCGGCAAGGCCTTCAGCAACCGGTGCAATGTATCGATGGTCGAGAAATCGGCGATCCCGTCGATCAGGGCCGGACGGAAATGACGCTGGAAGGCCTCCACCACGCCCTTCGTCCGCTCGCAGAAATCGCCTGTGATCTCAATATTGTAGCCGTAAAGCGACAACATCGACTGCAATGCCTCGATGGGCTGGCCGCTTTCGCCGTACTGGAAGAAACGACCGCCACTGATTTGGGTTGGATCGATCCAGTGGCCTATCCCGTCAAGATGCAATTTTTCCCAGGGGAAATTTTCGCCCGGGTCGACCTTGCGAACCGGGGCCACATCCGAGTGGCCGAGCACCCTTTCGGGCGCGATGCTCCATCTTTCGCCGCAATCTCGACACAATTCCACGACCGCGCCGATTTGCGCTTCCGGATAGGCCGGCAGACCACCCGGATGCCCGGGATTGGCGATCTCTACGCCGATAGAACAGGAATTGATGTCGGTCTCACCCGCCCAGAAGCTTTTGCCAGCATGCCAGGCGCGCCGTTCCTCCGGCACGAGCTGCACGATCCGTCCATCCTCGTGAATGAAATAGTGGCTGGAGACCTGGCTCTGTTGATTGCAGAGCCACGCAAGTGCCTGCTCGGCACTCGGCATGCCGGTGTAATGCAGGATGATCATGTCCGGCCGGCGGCCGCCGGCACGTTCACCGTGATTGGGAGAAGGTCTGACGGTTGCGCCGGAATGATCGGCGGCAAACAGGATCATGCAGCGCGGCGCTCTTTCTCGATGGCCGCGTAGGCGGCGTTGAGCGCTGCCATACGCTCATTCGCGGCCGCATGCAACGACACCGGTACGCCGCGGGCGATCAGCCTGTCCGGATGATGTTCCGAGACCAGCAACCGATACTGCTTGCGGATCTTGGCGAAATCGTCCTGCGGTGAAACGCCGAGGACAAGATACGGATCGACGCCATCCAGATGCACGTGGCGGGCCATGATGCGGCGGAAATGCGCCTCGTCGATGCGGAAGATCTCCGCAATCCGCCCGAGAAACACCAGTTCCTTCTCGTGGACGAGACCGTCGGCCTTGGCGATATGGAAAAGCCCGTCCACGACGTTTTCCAGCATCGGGCAGTTTTCCGCTTTGCCGGCTCCGGGGCTGCACAGGCCGGCGAGCTTCGTCGCATAGGCTTCGTAACCCGCGACATCCTGCCGGGCAAGATTGTAGAGGCGGGCGACGTTGCGCGCTTCCTCGTCCGGAAAGTCGAAGATCTGCTGGAAGGCCTTCACCTCGGCCTCTGTGACGATCCCGTCGGCTTTCGCCATCTTGGCGGAAAGCGCGATGATTGCCACGGAGAATGATACTTTCCGGCGCGTTTCCGGGTCGCCTTCGAACACCGTGCGGATCGCCTCGACCACGCGGCCGAGTACACCGCTCGCCGCGTCGCCGATGGCGCCGAGGAGACGTTCCCAAAGGGAGGAAAACTGCAGGCAGGCAAAATCGAATATCATGAGGGCAATGGACCAGATAATCCCCGCCTTTGCAAGGCGGTGGACGGTCCAGATCGGATTAAACTATGTTCATGTTTCCCGAACAATCAATAGCGTTCACGGGCAGTTGATCACTGCCTGCAACCAAATCGATCTACCCTCCGGTCCTCATCGAGCGCCGCAGAACCGGCCTCCTGCCGAAAACCGGTCTGCCAGAGAGATGGGATCGCCGCCCCGGCTTTTCCATAGGGGCCGGGCACGCGTTTGATATTGAATCGATTATATTCATCATCCCGCATGCACCCTGCCTGCGACCGGATCCGAACTGTCCGTTTTCTTGAGAAGTTCACTTTACAGTGGCCTTGCGGTGTCGCATCCATTCCCCGGCTTTGAGCTGAACGCCGGAATGCGCGTCAAGGAGGATCGATGGCCAAACACAAAGTAGCAATGCTGACCGCTGGCGGTCTCGCGCCCTGTCTGTCGTCCGCCGTCGGCGGCCTTATCGAACGTTATAGCGATATCGCGCCCGAAATCGAACTGATCGCCTACAAGTCCGGTTATCAGGGCGTGCTCCTCGGCGACAAGGTCGAGATCAGCCGGGACATGCGCGAAAAGGCGCATCTCCTGCACCGCTATGGCGGCTCGCCGATCGGCAACAGCCGCGTCAAGCTCACCAATGCCGCCGACTGCGTCAAGCGCGGCCTCGTCAAGGAAGGCGAAAATCCGCTCCGTGTCGCGGCAGAACGACTGGCCGCCGACGGTGTCACCATCCTGCATACGATCGGAGGCGACGACACCAACACCACCGCGGCCGATCTTGCCGCCTATCTCGGCGCCAACGGCTACGACCTGACCGTCGTCGGCCTGCCGAAAACGGTCGACAACGACGTCGTGCCGATTCGCCAGTCGCTCGGCGCCTGGACGGCGGCCGAAGTCGGCGCGCATTTCTTCGACAACGTTTCCAACGAGCAGACGGCCGCTCCTCGCACATTTGTGATTCACGAAGTGATGGGACGTCACTGCGGCTGGCTTACCGCGGCAACCGCACGAGCCTATATTCAGAAGATCGCCGGCAACCAATATGTCGAAGGTCTGATGATGAACGCGCCGCTGAAGAGCATCGACGGCCTCTACCTGCCGGAAATGGCCTTCGACCTGGAGAAGGAGGCCGCCCGCCTCAGGGACCTCATGGACAGGCGCGGCCATGTAACGATCTTCGTTTCGGAAGGTGCCGGCCTCGACGCGATCGTCGCCGAACGCGAAGCCGCCGGCGACACCATCAAGCGCGACGCCTTCGGCCATGTGAAGATCGACACGATCAATGTCGGCGGCTGGTTTCAGAAGCAGTTCGCGGCCCTGATCGGCGCCGATCGCTCGATGGTGCAGAAATCCGGTTATTTCGCCCGCTCCGCCGCCGCCAATGGAAACGACCTGCGTTTGATCCAGAGCATGGTGGACCTCGCCGTGGAAAGTGCATTGAACAAGGTGTCGGGCGTCACCGGCCACGACGAGGATCAGAACGGAAAACTCCGGACGATCGAATTCCCCCGCATTAAGGGTGGAAAACATTTCGATCTGACGGCAAAATGGTTCGGCGAAGTGATGGACCATATCGGCCAGCCCTTCGAAGCGGCCTAACAGAAAAAGAAATAACGGACGGCGGCGAAGCGGTCCGGGAGGAAATGGAATGACGGCTGACATCTGGTTCGCTTTTGCCGCGGCAGCGACCTTTCTCGTCCTCCTTCCGAGCCCGCTTGCGTGCCTCACCGCCAGTTTTTCGCTGCAACGCGGCCGCCGCACGGCGATCGCCACGGTTCCGGGCACCGCCGTCGGGCTTTCCGTCGCGCTCATCTTCGCCATGGTGCCGCTTGCGCTCCTCGCGGCCTATCTGCCGCGCGTGCTCGACACTCTCACCTGGATCGGCATCGCCTATCTGGCGCTCTATGTGATCTGGTCCTTCCAGGACCCGCGCATCGCGGGGCCTATTGCCGATAACGACAATCTTCCGGAATGCCGGCCCGCCCGGATCCTCATCTGTCTTTTCCGCAGGTCCGCCTTCGCGCCGCGTTACGCCGTAGTGCTTGCAGCCCTTCTCGCCCAGTTCATCGATCCCCGGCTCCCTCTCCTGCCGCAACTCCTCGAAATGCAGGCAACCTTCCTTGTCTGCGCGGCGGCCGGAATGACCCCCCACGTCTTCTTCCCTCGCCGTGTTCTCGGCCGCAGGCGCAGTGCCGCTACACTTAATCCGGCCTCGCGCAAGCCTCATACGCGATTTATTTCCCGGCGCGCCGTGTCCGCTGGTTACCGTCGCATTGCGGCCTGAACCACGTCCGGGTCGATGACCCGCCGGCACCGTCTTGTCGGACGCCGCCCAATAAGTTAATGGAAAATCTCTTTGGACGGCATTCGGGCGGACTGGGGTAACCATTTTTTATGAAAGCGACCCAATGGCGATAATCCGATTCCTCGGCCGCGGCACGGCTGCGGCATGCGTGATGTCTTCGGCTCTCGCCGGGTGTTCGAGCGTCGAACGCGAATCGACACTCGCGAACAATCAGACAAGCGGTCAGACCGGTCAGGTGCAGACGGCATCGGCCCAGGGACTGACGATCCAGTACCGGTCTGATCTGCCTGTCAATTCCCCCGCCGTGGGGGCAACGGCACCGGCGGCCACCGAGGTCGCGGCAGTTCAGGCACCCGGCGCTCAGCCGACCATAGCCCTCGCCAAGACCACCCGCCTTCCGCTTCCCGTGCCGCCGGCCGCCGAAGCCGCCTCCGTCCAGACCGCGGCGATGGCCTCGCCGGCCATGGCGCCGCAGGTCGCTTTCGCTCCCGCACCAGGCCCGGCGATGATGCCGCCGCCGGCCGCCCGCACCACCTCGACGCTCGTCGCTTCGACGGCACCGACGGCGGAATGGAACACCCCGGGAACCTCGACGATCCTCGCCGCCACCCGCCAGCAGGCGTCCAGCTCGGCCAAGGTCGGCCGTCTCGTATCGCCGGGCGTTGCGCCTGCCGTTACGGAAGGCCGCATCCAGCCGGCTGCCGCCGCGGCCATCGCGCTCGACGAACCCGAACTGACGCCGGATATGGTGGCGTTGCAATCGGTGATACCGACACCGCGCCCGGACCGGCCGGTGATCATGGCTACTCCGCAATCCGCCACGTCCACCACCACGCTTGCCTACGCGGCCCAGCCGCACGCCGTCGCGGCACTGCGCGCCATGGAGTTTCCGCCCGCTCCGGGCGAGCCGATGCCCGCCACCGCAGCCGACGCGCCGCCGGAACTCAGCAAGCTCATCAAGCGTTACGCCGGTCTCTATGGTGTGCCCGAATCGCTGGTGCACCGCGTCGTTCATCGCGAAAGCAGATACGATCCCAAGGCCTATCACAAGAACGGCTATTGGGGCCTCATGCAGATCAAGTATTCGACCGCGAAGTCGATGGGCTACGAAGGCTCGCCGCAGGGGCTGCTCGACGCGGAGACTAATCTCAAATACGCGATCAAATACCTGCGCGGCGCCTGGCTCGTCGCCGACAACAAGAACGACAATGCCATCAAACTTTATGCGCGCGGCTATTATTACGATGCCAAGCGCAAGGACATGCTGCACGTTCTCGAAAAATAGGATCGACGGGTCGACCGGCGGCGCCTCAGGGCGCCGCCGTCGTTTTGGCGATGGCCGTCACGAGCGCGGTCGGCCTGTAGCTCAGCCAGTCCGGCGTCAATCCAAGCCTGACCACTACGAGGTCGAGGGATGGAATGACGATGACATTCTGTCCGTCATGTCCGTCGAGGATAAACGTATCGGCGGGAATGCCGGCCGCCCCGCCCGGCAGCCAGGTCTGCATCTTCGAATAACGGCCATTGGACGTCCGGTTCGGCTGATGCATCTGGGCGACGAAACCCTCGGGAAGAATGCGAGAGCCGTTCCACATGCCGTCACGGACGAGCAACAGGCCAAACCGCGCCCAATCCCGCGCCGTCGCGTAAAGGTAGGAACTGCCCACGAACGTGCCACTCGCATCCGTTTCCATGATGGCGCTGCGCATCCCAAGCGGTCCGAACAATGCCTTTTTGGGATATGCGAGCGCCACGGCGCGGTCGCCGATCCGGTCCATCCACAGTTTGGCGAGCATGACGGCCGTGCCGGACGCATAGTTGAAACGGCTGCCCGGATCGGCTTCCAGCGGCTGGTCGGCGGCAAAATTCGCCATATCCGGCTCCAGGAAGAGCATGCGCGTCACGTCGGCGACCGTCCCGTAGCTTTCATTGAAGGCGAGCCCGCTCTCCATGGCGAGAAGGTCGGCGACACGGATATCGGCGCGCTGATCGTTCTTCCATTGCGGGAAAAGGCCTTTGTCCTCCAGCGACAATCGCCCGTCGCGCACCAGCGTGCCGATGATGGCGGCATTCACGGTCTTGGTCATCGACCAGCCAAGCAGAGGCGTATCCCTGGAGAAACCCGGCGCGTAGGTCTCGCCGACGATCCGGCCGCCCCTGACCACCACCACGGCCCGCATGCCGGGGCCGGTAACGGCGGGATCTGAAAGAACCGCGGCAATCTTCGGGTCGGATTCGACTTTTCCTCCATCCGGCCAGAGAATGGTCTGGTCGACGGGCCGGGCGGCGCCGAGCGCAAGGCGCGGCACCGCCGTCGCGCTGCCGTCCGGCGTTACCGAGCACCCGAGCCCTTCCCGATAGACCGCCTCATTGCCGGCAAGGAAACCCAGCAACGCCGCATGCACCCGCTTCTCGGCGCGATCGACGGAAACCTGCATCAGGCGCAGAAGCGGATGGCCGGGAGCCTGGACGTCGACTTCCAGCACCTCCCTGTCGTTGCGGCCGGCCAGGAAGACATTCGAACAGACAATTTTTGCGGCATAGCCGCTACCGACCCTCAGGAGCTGCGGCGGCGCGACGTAAAGCCAGACCCCGAGCCCGACCAACGCCACGAGAAGCGTTGCGAAAACAATCTTCACAATCCTGATGAACAGCCGCATCCAAACCTCCCATTCCGCGGCCGCATGCAATCAGGATTCTTCACCCGGCGGAAGGGGTTTTCGCTTGCCGGTGAAGCATTGGCCAAGAGGCCACAGGCGGCGTCATCAATCTGTTGCATGAGCGGTTTAAACGCGCTGAAACTCTGGACAAGGCGGGATTCGACCATGGCGGACATTGCACAGGAAGCCGGTTTTCGGAAAAACCAGAAGCTGAAGGATGCGCTTCTGCAGCATAAAGCGCTCTCGCGTCAGGGTTTTTCGGAACGCCTTTTCGGCCTCCTGTTCTCCGGCCTCGTCTATCCACAGATCTGGGAGGATCCGGAAATCGACATGGTCGCCATGGAGCTTTCCGAGGGACATTCGATCGTCACGATCGGCTCCGGCGGCTGCAACATGCTCGCCTATCTCTCCCGTTCGCCGAAAAAGATCGACGTCGTCGATCTGAACCCCCATCACGTGGCGCTGAACCGGTTGAAGCTCGCCGCCTTCCGGCATTTGCCGGGCCATGGCGACGTCGTCCGCCATTTCGGCATGGACGGTATCGGCACCAACAGCAAGGGTTACGACACGTTCATCGCGCCCAATCTCGACGTCGCCACCCGCGCCTATTGGGACAGGCGTTCGCTCACCGGCCGCCGCCGTGTCGAAGTCTTCAACCGCAACATCTACAAGACCGGTCTGCTCGGCCGTTTCATCGGCGCCGGTCACCTGATCGCCCGCCTGCACGGCATCGACCTCACGCAGATGGCCAATGCGAAATCGCTGCGCGAACAGCGGCAGTTCTTCGACGATCGCATCGCGCCGCTGTTCGACAAGCCACTGATCCGCTTCATCACCAGCCGCAAGAGCTCGCTGTTCGGCCTCGGCATTCCGCCACAGCAATATGACGAGCTGGCAAGCCTCGCCTCCGACGGCTCGATCGCGCCGGTGCTGCGCCAGCGTCTCGAAAAGCTCGCCTGCCATTTCCCGCTGCGCGACAACTATTTCGCCTGGCAGGCCTTCGCGCGGCGTTATCCGAAGCCCGAGGAAGGCACGCTGCCGACCTATCTGAAGGCCGAGAACTACCGCGCCATCCGCGACAACGCGGAGCGCGTCACCGTCCATCATGCGAGCTTCACGGAACTTCTCGCCCAGAAGGCGGCGGCAACGGTCGACCGCTACGTGCTGCTCGACGCGCAGGACTGGATGACCGACGAACAGCTGAACGACCTGTGGACCGAGATCACCCGGACCGCCGCCCCCGGCGCCCGCGTGATCTTCCGCACCGCTGCCGAAAAGAGCGTGTTGGATGGCCGCCTCTCCCAGGCTCTCCTTGATCAGTGGACCTATCTCAAGGAGCGCTCCAGCGAACTCAACCTCCAGGACCGCTCCGCCATTTACGGCGGCTTCCATATCTACGTGAAGAAAGCCTGATGGCGGCGGAGACGGCGGGTGCTTCACTCTCCGGCGGTCATGCCGAGCGTATGGACCGGATGTACCGGTATCAGCGCCATATCTACGACATCACCCGCAAATATTACCTTCTCGGCCGCGACCGGACGATCGCCGGGCTTCACCTTCAGCCTGGCGCGACGCTGCTGGAAGTCGGCTGCGGCACGGGCCGCAACCTTCTGCTCGCCCACCGGAATTATCCGGCTGCGAAACTCCACGGCCTCGACATCTCGGCCGAAATGCTGGAAAGCGCCCGCGCCAATTTCCGCGGAAAGCCGGTCATGCCGGATTTCCGGGTAGCGGACGCCACCGATTTCACGCCGGGTGAATTCGGCGTCCCGGGCTTCGACCGCATTCTGATCTCCTATGCCCTGTCGATGATCCCGGACTGGGAAAAGGCGGTCGACGCCGCCCTTGCGGCTCTCGCACCGAACGGCTCGCTGCATATCGTCGATTTCGGCCAGCAGGAAAGGCTGCCCGGCTGGTTCGGCAGGCTTCTGAGAGCGTGGTTGAAGCGTTTCCATGTCACGCCGCGCCCGAACCTGCACGAAGTGCTGGAAAGCAAGCTTGCTGCTGCGAACGCCGACATGATCTTCGAGGAGATCGGCGGGGGGTATGCCTGGCATGCGGTCATCCGCCGGCGCGGCTGAGGTTTGTTTTGAAGCCGGCTTTCGGCCGATCGGGTGCGTCAGCCCTCTTGCCCTAACTGAATTTTTACGACGTTATGGTGAACGTAGGGTTCACGCATGCCTCGCATGGTAGGCAGGCCCTTCCGATCGTCACCAGCGCGGGACATTCATGCCACGGCTTCTTATCGCCCTTCTTGCGACGACCCTGATCGCCGTGACCGGCTGCTCGTCCACCAGTTACGACCTGATGGAAACCTCTTCCGTCAAGAAGATGCGTTTCAAGGACAACGATCCGCAGGATTTCGGCAGGAACCATCCGGGCCTGCATGAGGTGCACGGCATCGACCTGTCCAAGTGGAACAGCACGGATATCGACTGGGCGGCGGTGAAGAAGTCCGGGATAGCCTTCGTCTTCATCAAGGCGACGGAGGGCAAGGACCGCATCGACCCCGCCTTCGTGACCCACTGGCGCAACGCGGCCGACGCCGGCATCCCGCATGCGGCCTACCATTTCTATTATTTCTGCTCGACGCCGGACGAACAGGCCGACTGGTTCATCGCCAACGTGCCGAAGGAAGCCAACATGCTCCCGCCGGTGCTCGACATGGAATGGAACCACGCTTCACCCACCTGCAAGCTGCGCCCCGACCCGGAGACGGTGCGAGCCAGCATGCAGCGCTTCATGAACCGCATCGAAACCCATTACGGAAAGAAGCCGATCATCTACACCTCGGTCGACTTCCATCGCGACAACCTCGTCGGCGCCTTCAACAACCATCATTTCTGGCTGCGGTCGGTCGCGGCACATCCGGGCAAGATCTATGCGGATCGCCGCTGGGCCTTCTGGCAATATACGTCGACGGGCCTCGTCCCGGGCATCAAGGGCGAGATGGACATCAACGTCTTCGCCGGCACGACGAAGAACTGGAATGCCTGGGTGGCGGCCGCCGGCAAATAAGCGTCCCGGTTGCGGCAAACAGCGGTCTGGCAATATCGAAGCGGTTGCGATAAAAACTGCGCCAACCGCTTTGCCGCCCACGTTTCCGTCACAAACCTTTCGGACATGAGGCGGTGCCCATTCACTTCAGGAACGCCTAATGTCCGCTGCCTTCGCCCGCCGCCTCGCCTTCGCCTCCATCATCACCGCCTGCCTCGCCTCAACGGCGCTTGCACAAACGCCTGCACCAGCTTGTGGCGGCGATCTCGCTACCTTCCTGGCCGGCGTGAAGGCGGAAGCGGTTTCGAAGGGCATTCCCGCGAGCGCCGCCGACGAGGCGCTGGCCGGTGCGCAGATCGACCAGAAGGTTCTTTCCCGGGATCGTGCCCAGGGCGTCTTCCGCCAGACCTTCCTCGAATTCTCGCAACGCACCGTCAGCCAGGCCCGCCTTGATATCGGCCGCCAGAAGATGAAGCAGCTCGCCGACGTCTTCGGCCGCGCCGAGAAGGAATTCGGCGTGCCGGCCGGCGTCATTACCGCCTTCTGGGCAATGGAGACCGATTTCGGCGCCGTACAGGGTGATTTCAACACCCGCAATGCACTGGTGACCCTCTCGCACGATTGCCGCCGGCCCGAACTCTTCCGCCCGCAGCTCATCGCGCTGATCGAGATGGTGCAGCACGGCGACCTCAACCCGTCCACCAATACCGGAGCCTGGGCCGGCGAGATCGGTCAGGTCCAGATGCTGCCGGAAGACATCATCGCCTACGGCGTCGACGGCGATGGCGACGGCCATGTCAACGTCAAGAGCAGCAGCCCGGATGCCATCCTCACAGCTGCGAAATTCATCAAGAGTCTCGGCTTCAGGGCCGGCCAGCCGTGGATTCAGGAAGTGACGCTGCCGGAAAACCTGCCTTGGGAAAAGAGCGGCCTCGGCAACGAGATTCCCGCAGGCGAGTGGTTCAAGCTGGGCGTCACGCCCCGCGACGGCAATACCGGTTTCGGCAATCTTCCGGCCGCCCTCATCCTGCCACAGGGCCGCAAGGGGCCGGCCTTCCTCACCTACCCGAATTTCGGCGTCTACCTCGAGTGGAACCAGTCCTTCATATACACGACGTCGGCCGCCTATTTCGCCACCCGGCTTTCCGGCGCTCCGACCTACCAGAAGGGTACGCCGGACCAGGGCCTGGATGACGGTGGCATGAAGGCGCTGCAGACCAAGCTCGAGGCGCTCGGTCACGATATCGGCAAGGTTGACGGGATCCTTGGTTCGGGTACACGCACCGCTGTCCAGAAGGAACAGGCCCGCCTTGGCCTGCCGGCGGACGGCTGGCCGACCCAGGCCCTGCTTTCGGCGCTCTGAAGCGGCCCGCACACGACAATCCGTCCCGCCTCTGCGGACGATGCCCAAATCGCCATCCGACAAGTTTCGGGTGGCAACTCTTTCGACTTCCGGCTATCCCGCATTCTCAACCCGAGGGATAGTTCAGATGACAACCGCCGTCACAAAACCCAGCGCCGCCGCCTGGGCGCTTATCCTCCTGCTCGGCCTGATCTGGGGCGGCTCCTTCTTCTTCGCCCGCGTCGCGGTTCTGGAAGTGCCGCCTTTCACGCTGGTTTTCCTGCGCCTCTTCATCGCCGCGTTGGCCCTGCACATCTATCTGCGCGGGCGCTTCGGTCTCTACGAGACGCTTGTCGCCCGCTGGCGGTCTTTCATAGTCATGGGCTTCCTCAACAACGCCCTGCCCCACACGCTGATCTTCTTCGGGCAGACAGAAATCGGCGCCGGCCTTGCCTCCATCCTCAATGCCACGACGCCGATCTGGACGGTGCTGATCGCCAACAGTTTTACGTCGGACGAAAAGCTGACGGCCGCCAAACTTGCCGGCTGCCTGGCAGGCCTCGCGGGTACAGCCGTGCTGATCGGCCCGGGCATCACGGCGGCCGCCTCGGCGCCCTTCTGGGCGCTTGTCCTGCCGGTTCTCGCAGCCGTCTCGTATGGCATCGCCAGCATCTTCGGCAAGCGTTTCAGGGACCTCGCCGCGCCCGTCAGCGCGACCGGCCAGCTGACGGCCTCGACGCTGATGATGCTGCCCGTGTCGCTGATGGCCGACCAGCCCTGGATGTTGCCCGTCCCATCCACGAATGCCGTGCTGGCGATCCTCGCCCTGGCGCTTCTGTCGACCGCCTTCGCCTACCTGCTCTATTTCCGCATCCTCGCCGTGGCGGGGGCCACCAACGCCTCGCTGGTCACCCTCGTCGTGCCTCCGAGCGCCATCCTTCTCGGTGCGGTTTTCCTCGGCGAAAGGCTGGAGGCGACCGATATGATCGGCATGCTGCTGATCGGCTTCGGCCTCGTCCTGCTCGACGGGCGCCTCCTTCGCAACCGCAGCAAAATGGCCTGATTAAGAACGAAACCATCACGAAATATGTCACAAGTTAACAGTCATACACGACTTTTTAACGTTCTGCGCATCAAGATTAACAAGAAGTTTATTGATAAAAATCAGAAACTTGGAAGGGCATGACCAGAAGCCGGCTTCAGATTCGACGGCGCCGCAGCATAGAATCCGCTTCCCAATCGCCACGAAACCGACATACACTTTAACGGTCAACGCAAGGAGGCAGACAATGGGACGTACCTACTCTCTCAATGTCCTGGTAGTCGGTGCAGCGTTTGTGTTCGTGGCATCCATGCTCTTCATCTGAGCGCCACAGTTCCCACTACCCGGTCATAACTCTCGCATCCATGACCGTTTGATAATCAGCACTTCCAATGAGACGCATGCTCCTGTTACAGGAGCATGCGTTTTTAATGTCGTCGATCAGGCGGCTGCGATGCGGGGAGCGGCGGCCTGGCCCCGTCCGAGCCGCTTCATGACGGCCTCGACCAGCGGCACGCGGTTCATCGTATAGATGTGAAAATCGTGGATGCCGCGGCGGATGAGATCCTCGATCTGTTCGGCGGCGATATCGGCGGCAACCTCCGCGCGTTCCTCGGGTTTCTCGTCCAGCCCCTCCAGGCGGGCATCCAGGAAAGGCGGCACGGACGCGCCGCAGCGCCGCGCGAAACGCTTCAGCTGGGCAAGATTCTGGATCGGCATGATGCCCGGCACGATCGGTATGGCGATCCCGGCCGCACGCGCCTTTTCGAGATAACGTTCGAAAACGTCATTATCGAAGAAGAACTGGGTCAGCGCTCGATGTGCACCCGCATCTGCCTTGCTCTTCAGGGTTTCGATGTCCGCATCAATATCCGGGCTTTCCGGATGCTTTTCCGGATAGGCCGAGACGGAAATATCGAAATCGCCGTATTCCACCAGCGCGCGCACCAGATCGGCCGTGCGGGAATACCCTTGCGGATGCGGCGCATAGGCGGTGCCGATGCCGGTTGCCGGGTCGCCGCGCAACGCCACGATGCGGCGGACGCCTGCGGCACGGAAATCCTCAATCACCGCGCGGGTCTCGTCGCGGGAGGCATCGACGCAGGTGAGATGGGCGGCGGTCGGCAGATGCAGTTCGCCGATCATCCGTTTGACGGCGGTGAGCGTCGGTTCCTTGGTGGAGCCGCCGGCGCCGTAGGTCATGGTGATGAAATCCGGTTCCCAGACCGAAAGCTCCTCGACGGTCTGCCAGAGCTGGCGCTCCATCTCGTCAGACTTCGGCGGAAAATATTCGAAGGAAACGCTGAAAGGTTCGCTCTTTGCGGTCATTGGTTCAGCTCCCTTAAAGGACGGTCTGAGATTCGGCCGCCGCATGCGCGGCGATCAGCAGGCGGCGGTCGCGGGCGAGCCAGACGGTGGCGGTGAGCCCGCCTTCCTTGCCGGAACGCAGATCGATCGCCTCCTGGACTTCCAACCCGAATTTCTCCAGCCATTCCGCCATGACCTGGTGGGAAAAGCCGAGGCGCACATGAGCATGGTCGTCGCGCAGGTATTCGAGGCCGTGCGGGGCGAGATCGACGATCAGCAGGCGGCCTCCCGGGCGCAGCACGCGGGCGGCTTCGGCGATCGCCAGTTCCGGCTGGTCGAGAAAGTGCAGCACCTGGTGGATGGTGATGAGGTCGAAATCCTGGCCTTCCAGCGGCAGGTTGAGGATGTCGCCATGGCGCACCGATGCCTTGACGATGCCTTCCTTGTCGAGATTGGCACGCGCCACCGCCAGCATGTCCCGGCTGGCATCGATGCCGACGGCGCGGCGATAGAGGTTCGAAAGCAGCTGCAGGATCCAGCCCGTGCCGGTGCCGAGATCGAGAAGCGCATCGACCGGCGTCGTGCCGATCAGCTTCAGCAGCGCCGCTTCGACCGCCTCGTCGCTGACATGCAGGCGGCGCAGCTCGTCCCATTCGGAGGCGTTGCGGCTGAAATAGGCCTGGGCGCGTTCGGCGCGGAGCCGCTTGACGGTGGCAAGCCGCTCGCTGTCGCGCAGCAGCACCGGATCATCCTCGGAGGATGCAGCCAGAAGCGTGCGGACGAGAGTAGCAGCCTTGCCCTCCTGCTTCAGGCGGAAATAGGCCCACGCACCCTCCTGATAGCGATCGATCAGCGCGTCTTCCGCAAGAAGTTTGAGGTGACGGGAAATGCGGGGCTGCGACTGACCGAGGATTTCGGTAAGGTCCGTGACCGTAAGATCGCCGGCACCGAGCAAGGCAAGCAGACGGAAGCGGGTCGGCTCCCCTGCGGTCTTCAACACATCCACCAAGCTGTCGAGCGCCAGACCCATCCGGTCGCATCCTTATCTGATCAACATATAAACATATCTTTATATGAATTTCGCGAGATATGCAAGCCATAACTGAATGGAAGCAAAGGACAAAAGAAAGGGCGGCCTTTCCAGCCTGTGTGAAAACGTATGGAGGCTCCGGTTTGACCGGGGCCTCTTTGGTTTTTGGGTCTAGGCGGGCTTTGATGTCATGTTGATGGTGCGCATGATGTTGTAGGCGAGGACGGAGAGGGCCATTTCGGTTCTGGTGCCCTTGAGGTTTCTGGTCAGGAAGCGTCCGCCTGCCATCCTCCGTTTGATGGTGCCGAACGGATGTTCGGCGGCGCATCGACGCAATCGCATCATGTCGGGGATGGCCCGTTGATGCATGCGGCTGAGCGCATCTTCATCGAGATGCCTCTGGACGTATCTTCGGGTGGCCGTGGTACATTGTTGCTTGAGCGGACAAGCGGCGCAATCGGCGGCCTGTGCAGCATAGAGCACGCTGCGTTCCTTGCTGATGACCTGCTTGCGCTGCAGTTCCTTGCCTGCCGGACAGATGAAGCGGTCCTCCTCTGCATCGTATGAGAACGCGCGACGATCGAACAAGGTGCCGTCGCCGGTATTGTTGACCGCGCGGTTTGACGGCGCGCAGGCCCTGATGCCGTCGTCCTCACAGGCACTTGCCTGGGCGCCATTGGAATAACCGGCATCGGCAATCACTGTCAGGCTTTCCAGGCAAAGTTCGTCCTTGGTCGCGCTTGCCATCGGATGAAGCATGCGGTTGTCGGTCGCCTCGTCGGTGACCTCATGGTGGATGATCAGGCCGGTATCGGTATCGACGGCGGTCTGCACATTGTAGGCGGGCGGCTTTGCCCCCTTGCCTTTGCCCATCGGCCGCGCATCCGCCTCGCCATCGACAAGCGTGGTACGGCCCTCGTCGTCCAGCCGTCTTGCCATCCGGTCCAGTTCACCCTGGCGGCTCTCAAGCGATGCGATAGCGCTTGCAACCGCATCGGCAGCATCGTCCGGTTCGCTGGCGTCAGCCGTATCCAGCCCCGAGAGATAAGCGGCAATCTTGCGATCGAGACGAAGGCGCTCCTCTTCGATCTCACGGCGTCCCATGATCCTCTTGCCACTGGCCACGGCGCGGAACTTCGACCCGTCCAACGCCACCAGGCGGGCGCTGAACAAACCGGCATCGCGGCAAATCAGTACGAAAGCCCGGCAGGCACCGATGATCGCCGGCCCGTTGTCACGGCGGAAATCGGCGACCGTCTTGAAGTCCGGCGCAAGCTGACGCAGCAGCCACATCGTCTCCACATTACGCCGGCATTCCCGCTCCAGCCGCCGGGACGAGCGCACCTCGTTGCAATAGCCGTAGATGTAGAGCTTCAGCAGATCACGCGGATCGTAGGAGGGACGACCTGTCGAAGCCTCAACCGCCCGCCTGAACCCGAGCTGCACGACATCAAGCCCATCGACAAAGGCATCGATCACCCGCACCGCAGCATCCGCGGCAACGTAATCCTCAATCCGAGCCGGCAACAGCGACGTCTGACCCCGATCAGTCCCTGAAATATATCCCATGAAAATGGCCGCATCGTTTCCAATGCGGCCACTTTAACTGATTTGCCGGACTTCTCACACAGGCTGCAGAAGCCGCCCTTCGATAACCGGATTTTCTCCGGCTCAGAACTCTTCCCATTCGTCGGAAGACTGGGCGACCGCCGCATTGCCATGCGAGACGGGTGCGCGGGACGGTACCGGACGGCTGGGCGCGGCCGGACGGCTTGCGGGTGCGTGCGTCGCGGCACGTGCCGGTGCGTGAGAGGCCGCAGGTGCCGAAGGAGCCCGCATGCGGGCAGCCGTCTGATGGAGCTGGCTCGAAGCGCTGCCGCCGCCGAGCTGGAAATGCGACAACAGATCGCTGAGCTTGGCGCTTTCCTGCGCGAGGCCGGCACCGGCCGCGTTCATCTCCTCGACCATGGCGGCATTCTGCTGGGTCGACTGGTCCATGTGGTTGACGGCGGTATTGACCTGCGCGAGGCCTGCCGACTGTTCCTGAGCCGCGGTGGCGATCGCGTCCATGTGGCTGTTGACGGTCTGCACGAGCTGCTCGATGGCAGTCAGCCCCTCACCCGTGTCGCTGACCAGCTTGACGCCTTCGCCGACGGCAACCGCCGAGTTGGAGATGAGCGCCTTGATTTCCTTCGCCGCGTTGGCGGAACGCTGGGCAAGCTCGCGGACTTCCTGGGCGACGACCGCAAAGCCCTTGCCGGCCTCGCCGGCTCGGGCAGCCTCGACGCCGGCATTCAGCGCCAGCAGGTTGGTCTGGAAGGCGATCTCGTCGATCACGCCGATAATCTGGCCGATCTGCTGCGACGACTTCTCGATACGCTCCATGGCGGCAACGGCGTTGCGGACGACATGGCCGGACTGGTCGGCGCGGGTCCGGGCATCCCGAACGACATCGCGGGCTTCGGCAGTGCGCTTCGACGTGGCAAGCACGTTGGCGGTGATCTGCTCCAGTGCCGCTGCGGTTTCTTCGAGCGATGCGGCCTGCTGTTCGGTGCGCTTGGACAGATCGTCCGAGGCGTCGGAAATCTCCCTCGAACCGCTGTTGACCGTCGCGACCGAGGTACCAACGCTCAGCAGCGCGTCGCGAAGCTGGCGGACGGACGTGTTGAAGTCATGGCGCAAGCCCTCGAACTGCGGCGCGAGAGCATCGTCGACCTCGCAAAGCATGTCGCCGGCAGCAAGCCGCCTAAGGCTTGCTGCAAGCGCGCCGGTGGCCTGATTGAGGCGCGCCTCGGCTTCGGCTTCTGCCTGGCGCTGCAGTTCGATGCGCTCGGCTTCGGAACGGCGACGGCTGGCATCCGCCTCCGCTTCGAGCTGGTGGTTGCGGATGGCGGCTTCACGGAAGATTTCCACCGAGCGGGCCATGTCGCCAATGCCGTCCTTGCGATCGGCGTAGGGAATGGCGTCGTCCGTATTGCCCGAGGCCAGACTTGCCATACGGTCGCCGATCCGGCGGATGGAGCCCGAAAGACTGCGGGCGACGAAGAAGCTGAAGCATGCGACGACGACGAGCAGAGCAGCCAGGACACCGCTGATGAACCAGAGATGGTTCAGGGTCTGCGATGCCATGTCGTCGGCGACACTCAGCAGCCCGGTGGAGGCCTCATCGACCATGTCGGCAGCCAGCAGCCGGCGCTTTTCCATGGCGGCCGTCCAGCGGTCGTAATCACCGGCCGCCGGCGTATAGGGCTTGATCTCGTCGAACGTCTTTAGAAGATTGAGCGCGAACGCGCCGTCCGCAGTCCCCCAGAATGCCTCAAGCTTGGAAGCCGCCGACGGCAGCAAGGCGGCGCGCATGACCTTTTCATAGATACGGACCTGCTGGCGACCTTGGACGTAGCGGGCGATCTCGTCGGGGGCGAGCGTACCGTTCTTGGCGAACTGCTGCCCCATGCGCGTCACGATGGCGTAACCGTTGTTGACCTGCACGAGAGCATGAATGCCGTCCACAGCCCGCGCCAGGGCACGATCCTCGGTCAGGTGCCCGACGCGAGCGACCGCATCCAGCGTCTGTTGCGACAGCGGCGTCAGATATTGAGCGGTCAGGAGCGGGTTCTTGTCGCCCGCATCGATCTTGGCGCGGAACTCGCTCATGCGGCCGAAGCGCTCCTGCAGGCCGGCGATCGTCTCGTCCAGGCCGCGATCGGACATGCCCTGCGCCTTGATACGCGCATAGTTGTCGACAAGCCTCTTCTCAACGGTATCGACACGGCTGCGCGCGGCAACGCGGTCGGTCGGAGTGGAATAGCTTTCGCCCGAGATCGCGTTCATCATGCTGGCGGCAGGCGCAACCACAGTCATCAGGGTTCTCGCCTTGTCGAGCTGTCTGTAGCCTTCGCTTGCATCGAGCGCCATCGCGACGCCGAGAACAACCATGGCCGATGTCGGAATGATGGCCACGAGCGCCAGCGACGTTCTAAATGACAGACGTTGGATCATACGCAGCATGAATTAACCCTCAAAAAAATAGCCCGTCCCCGTGACGGCGCCTAAGGTCCCAAAAATATGGACCGCCCCAAGGGGAAACTGCACGCGGAAGGTTTTGAATGTCTTGACCTGCCCCGGCTAAAAATCCCAATCAAATCTAAGGGTGAGCAATTAACCCTTCATTCACGCCTTCATAACGCAAAAGCCCCGGAAAACCGGGGCTTTTGTTAAGATGCGACTAAAATTGTCACCGAGTCAGGCGTTTGTAGGCCTGGCTGCCTGGGTTGAGGGCATCGGGGCCGAGACGGCGGACCTTGTCCTGCTCGTAGTCCTCGAAGTTGCCTTCGAACCATTCGACATGACCATCACCTTCGAAGGCAAGAATATGCGTTGCGAGACGGTCGAGGAACATGCGATCGTGGCTGATGATGATGGCGCAGCCGGCGAAGTTTTCGAGCGCGCTTTCGAGCGCACCCAGCGTTTCCGTGTCGAGGTCGTTGGTCGGTTCGTCGAGCAGCAGCACGTTGCCGCCGGCCTTCAGCATCTTGGCGAGATGCACGCGGTTGCGCTGGCCGCCCGAAAGGTTGCCGACCTTCTGTTGCTGGTCACCGCCCTTGAAGTTGAAGGCGCCGCAATAGGCTCTGGAGTTCATGTCGAACTTGCCGAGCTTGATGACTTCGGCGCCGCCGGAGATTTCTTCCCAGACCGTCTTGTTGGCGTCGAGCGAATCGCGGCTCTGGTCGACATAACCGAGATGCACGGTATCGCCGATGCGGATCGAACCGGCATCCGGCGTTTCCTGGCCGGTGATCATCTTGAAGAGCGTCGACTTGCCGGCGCCGTTCGGGCCGATGATGCCGACGATGCCGCCCGGCGGCAGCTTGATTGAAAGGTCGTTGATCAGCGTGCGGCCGTCGAAGCCCTTCTTGATGCCTTCCAGTTCGATGACCACGTTGCCGAGACGCTCGGAGACCGGGATGATGATCTGCGCATCGCCGGGCCGGATATTCTCGGCTGCATCGACCAGCTGTTCATAGGCCTTGATACGGGCCTTGGACTTGGCCTGCCGGGCCTTCGGGCTGGAGGCGATCCATTCCTGCTCGCGCGACAGCGCCTTCTGGCGGCCGGCTTCTTCGCGGGCTTCCTGCTGCATGCGCTTGGCCTTGGCGGTCAGGTAGGCGGAGTAATTGCCTTCGTACGGGATGCCGCGACCGCGGTCGAGCTCGAGGATCCAGCCGGTAACGTTGTCGAGGAAGTAGCGGTCGTGGGTGATCATCATCACCGCGCCCGGATAATCGCGCAGGTGCTTTTCGAGCCAGGCGATCGTCTCGGCATCGAGGTGGTTGGTCGGTTCGTCGAGCAGAAGCAGGTCCGGCTGCGACAGAAGCAGACGGCAGAGCGCGATACGGCGACGCTCACCGCCGGAGAGGTTGGTGACCTCGGAATCCTTCGGCGGGCAGCGCAACGCTTCCATCGCCATCTCGACCTGCTGTTCGAGGTCCCAGAGGTTCTGGCTGTCGATGATGTCCTGGAGCTTGGCGCCCTCCTCCGCGGTCTCGTCGGAATAGTTCATCATCAGTTCGTTGTAGCGGTCGAGAACGGCCTGCTTGTCTGCCACGCCTTCCATGACGTTCTGGAACGCGGTCTTGTTCGCATCGAGTTGCGGCTCCTGCTCCAGATAACCGACGGTCGCGCCTTCGGCGAGCCAGGCCTCGCCCGTATATTCCTTGTCCTTGCCGGCGATGATGCGCAGCACGGTCGACTTACCGGCGCCGTTCGGGCCGAGGATACCGATCTTGGCGTCCGGGTAGAAAGACAGGTTGACGTTTTCGAGGATTTTCTTGGCGCCGTAGGACTTGTTCAGCCCCGACATGTGATAGATGAACTGACGTGCCATGGATAAAGGTGCTCCGGGGGGGAATTTCGGTTTGCCGCTATGTAGGCGAATTGATGGCCGGGGGCAATGCGAGAACCGGCGGGAGAGCGGAGATGTTCAGGGAAACACGACGGCTGCAGAGCCCGACGGGGGCAAACCTCGCCTTCCACCATGTGCCGGCCGGCGGATTGCCGAGGGCGATCCTTCTGGTCAGCCACGGACTGACCGAACATTCGAAGCGCTACGAGACCTTTGCCGAAGCCATGGCCGGGCATGGTTTCCATGTCTATGCCTTCGACCACCGCGGCCATGGCGAGACGACGGCTCCGGATGCGCCGATCGGCCGTTTTGCCCGCCGCGACGGCGTGCGCCTCGTGCTGCAGGACGTGAAGGCCATGCGCGACATGGCGGCCGCAAGCCATCCCGGCCTTCCCGTGCTGCTCTTCGGCCATTCCATGGGCGGGTTGATCGCCCTCAACGCCGCCATCGACTATCCGGAGAGTTTCGACGCCCTCGCGGTCTGGAATTCCAATTTTCATCCCGGTCCGGCCGGTCGTGCCGCGCAGGCGATCCTGCTTGCCGAAAAAGCGCTGAAAGGCTCCGACGTCCCGAGCGGCCTTCTGCCGAAACTCACCTTCGGCGCCTGGGGAAAATCCATTCCCGGCCACCGCACCGAATTCGACTGGCTGAGCCATGACCGGGATGTCGTCGACGCCTATATCGCCGATCCGCTCTGCGGTTTCGGCGCCAGCGTTTCGCTGTGGCTCGATCTTTTCGAACTGACCTTCCGTGGCCCGAAGATGATCGGCCGTCTGCCGAAAAACCTGCCTATCCACCTGATCGGCGGAGCCGAGGATCCGGCGACCAACGGCGGCCGCGAAATCCTCTGGCTATCCGAGCATTTCAGGAAGAACGGCTTTTCGAACGTCACCACCAAGGTCTGGCCGGCAACCCGCCACGAAACGCTGAACGACACGGTGCGCGCCCGCGCCATCGCCGAATTCGCCGCCTGGGCGAAGGCCACCATCGCCTCGCCGGCGATGGCGTGAGGGACCGTGACGGCAAACGACTGCACGTCTCGAACGGCGACTGATCGTTGAAAGGCTCTCGTATTAAACGGCCCTCGCATTAAACGGAATGAGTTCATGACATTTATTCAAGTGCTTCGATCCCGCGGCGCGACTATAGGTCAATCATGAATTCGCCGTCCGCCAGCCTTGCCAAGCCTCAGTCCGAGACCCGCATCGTCCACGGGCTCGGCCTGATGATCGTCGCAATGCTGATCGCCCCCCTGATCGACATCTTTTCCAAGCTTTCGACCGAGACCGCTTCCCCGACCTTCATTACCGCCGCGCGATTTTTCTTTCAGGCGCTCTGCATGCTGCCGATCGTGCTGTGGAACGGGTCGTGGCGCAGCTTTTCGCTGAAGCTCAGCATATTCCATGCGATCCGCGCCGCCATCATCACCCTCTCGATGGTCTGTTTGGTGGCGGCGCTCGCGGTCATGGAAGTGGCGGATGCGATCGCCATCTTCTTCGTCGAACCGATCATCCTGACGGTGCTGTCCAGCATCTTCCTCAAGGAGACGATCGGCTGGCGGCGCTACACGGCCTGCGCCGTCGGCTTTCTCGGCGCCATGATCGTCATCCGTCCGAGTTTCCAGGAAGTCGGTCTCGTCGCGATACTGCCGGTCGTCACCGCCTTCTGCGTGGCGGTCTTCGCGCTCATGACCCGCGCCCTCGCTCACCGGGAGGACCCGTGGGCCATGCAGTTCCAGATGGCGCTGTGGGGCATCCCGATTTCCGGCATGCTGCTGGTGATCGGCAACCGTACGGGCGTCGCCTTCCTGCAGCCCGTGATGCCGGACTGGCTCACGCTCGCCTGGCTCGTCGGGGTCGGCGTCGCCGCTTCGCTGTCGGGCATCATCGCGGTCTATGCCTACCGGGCGGCACCCGCTTCGGTCATCGCGCCGCTGCAATATTTCGAGATCGTCTCGGCCACCCTGTTCGGCTGGCTCGTTTTCGGCGATTTTCCCGAACCCCTCAAATGGCTCGGCATTTCCATCATCATCGGCTCCGGCCTCTACATCATCTGGCGGGAACGCCGCGTCGCGTCGCTGAAGCCCGTGACGCGCACCTCCGAGACTTCAGTGGCACCATGAACGAGACATTCAAGAAGCCGCCGCTCGCCGGCATCCGCGTCATCGAGCTTGCCCGCGTGCTGGCCGGCCCCTGGGCGGGCCAGATGCTGGCCGACATGGGCGCCGACGTCATCAAAGTGGAAAATCCCGATGGCGGCGACGACACGCGCGCCTGGGGCCCGCCCTTCGTCGAGGGTGCGAATGGCGAGAACCTCTCGGCCGCCTATTACCACTCGACCAATCGCGGCAAACGCTCGATCGCCGTCGATCTGAAGACCGGGGAAGGCCGGGAAATCGTCCGCCGCCTCGCCGCCACCGCCGACGTGGTGATCGAGAACTTCAAGCTCGGCGGGCTCGTCAAATACGGCCTCGACTACGAGAGCCTGAAGAAGATCAATCCGAAACTCATCTACTGCTCGATCACCGGTTTCGGACAGGACGGCCCCTACGCCAATCTCGCCGGCTACGATTACATCGTCCAGGGCATGTCCGGCTTCATGTCGATCACCGGAGAGCCCGACGGCGAGCCGATGAAGGCGGGCGTTGCGATCGCCGACATCTTCACCGGCATCTATGCCGTGACGGCGATCCAGGGGGCGCTCATTCACGCCATGAAGACCGGCGAGGGCCAGCATGTCGACATGGCACTGCTCGACGTCCAGGCCGGCATTCTCGCCAACCAGAACATGAACTACCTGATCTCCGGCATCGCGCCGAAAAAGCTCGGCAACGTCCATCCGAACATCAGCCCTTACGAGGTCGTGCCGACCGGGGACGGCCATCTCATCCTCGCCGTCGGCAATGACGGTCAGTTCCGCCGTTTCTGCCGCATCCTCGGCATCGAGGCGGTCGCCGACGATGAACGGTTTTCGACCAACAGGGCACGTGTCGCCCATCGCGACGAGCTACGCCGGCTGCTTCTCGCCGAAACGACGAAATGGAGAAAGGCCGAGCTTCTCGCCGCCTGCGGTGAGAACGCCGTGCCGGCGGGACCGATCAACTCGATCGCCGAGATGTTCGACGATCCGCAGGTTAAGGCGCGCGGCCTCAGGATCGACCTCGAGGCAGCAGACGGCACGGTGATCCCGGGCGTACGCAGCCCGATCGTGCTCTCTAAGACGCCGCTTGCCTATCACCGGCCGAGCCCGGCGCTCGGCGAGCATACGGCCGAAGTGCTGGCCGAACTGCAGTCAATCGAAAACAGAGGGAATGGGAAATGACGACCGCCATGAAAACCGGAGGGCAGCTCATCGTCGAGGCGCTGAAGGCGAACGGCGTCAGGCGCATCTCCTGCGTACCCGGCGAAAGCTATCTCGCAGTCCTCGACGCTCTTTATGAGAGTGGAATCGAGGTCCTCGTCTGCCGGCAGGAAGGCGGCGCCGCGATGATGGCGGACAGTTGGGGCCGGCTTTCCGGCGAGCCCGGTATCTGCATGGTGACGCGCGGCCCGGGCGCCACCAATGCGTCGGCCGGCCTGCATATCGCCAGGCAGGATTCGATCCCGATGATCCTCTTCGTCGGCCAGATCGGCCGCGACATGAAGGAGCGCGAGGCCTTCCAGGAGGTCGAATACAGGCGTGCCTTCACCGAATTCGCCAAATGGGTCGGCGAGATCGACGATGCTCGCCGCATTCCGGAATTCGTCACCCGCGCGTTTGCGGTCGCCACCTCCGGCCGCCCCGGTCCGGTCGTGCTGACGCTGCCGGAGGACATGCTGATCGAAGAGGTCGAGGCGCCTGAGGCGCAGGCCTATACCCGTGTCGAAAGTCACCCGGGCAAGAGCCAGATCGCCGCTTTCGAACAAGCGCTGAAAGAAGCCCGGCGTCCGATGTTCGTCGTCGGCGGCACCCGCTGGAGCGCCGAGGCGCACAGGGATTTCGCCGATTTCGCGGCGCGTTTCAAAATCCCCGTCGGCTGCTCCTTCCGCCGCCAGATGCTGTTCGATCACCTGCATCCGTCCTATGCCGGCGATGTCGGAATCGGCATCAATCCGGCGCTGGCGAAGGAGATCAAGGAAGCTGATCTCCTCGTGCTGCTCGGCAGCCGCATGTCGGAAATTCCCTCCTCCAGCTATACGCTGCTCGACATCCCCTATCCGAAGCAGAAACTCGTCCACATTTTCCCCGATCCCGAAGAGCTTGGCCGCATGTATCGCCCGGACCTGGCGATCTGCGCCGCGCCTGCCGAGTTCATCTCCGCCCTCAGCGAACTCGAAGCCCCCGCCTCGCCCACCTGGACCGAACGCACCGCGGCGATGCATGATGCCTATCTGAAATGGTCGACGCCGCCTGAGACCGGTCCCGGTCATGTCCATATGGGGCCGATCATGCGGTGGATCGAGGAAAACACCCAGGACACGACGATCTTCACCAACGGCGCCGGCAATTACGCGACCTGGCTGCACCGCTTCCACCGCTTCCGGAAATACAATACCCAGTCCGCCCCGACCTCCGGCTCGATGGGCTACGGCCTGCCGGCGGCGGTCGCAGCCAAGCAGCTGTTTCCCGAACGCGAAGTCGTCTGCTTTGCCGGCGACGGCTGCTTCATGATGCACGGGCAGGAATTCATCACCGCTGTCCGTTATGGACTGCCAATCATCACCGTGCTCGTCAACAACGGCACCTACGGCACGATCCGCATGCACCAGGAGCGCGAGTATCCCGGCCGCGTCAGCGCCACCGACCTCGTCAACCCGGATTTCGTCGCCTACGCCAGGGCTTTTGGCGGGCATGGCGAGCTGGTGGAGAAAACGGAGGACTTCGGCCCGGCCTATCTGAGGGCGCGGGCGAGCGGCAAGCCGGCGATCATCGAGGTGAAGCTTGACGTGGAGGCTCTGACGCCGACGAGGACACTGACGCAGATCAGGAACAGGAGTTGAGAGGGACGCCCAGCCTCTCCGCCGTCATGCTCGGGCCTGTCCCGAGCATCTATTCACGTCCACTTTGTGGAACCGGCTTAGATCCTTGGGACCGGCCCAAAGATGACGCCGGCAGCGCTCAGACAACAAAAAAGCCAGCCCGACGGCCGGCTTTTTCAATTTGACGTGTTCTGAAAATCAGATCGCCGCCGTAACGGTGAACTCCACCTTGTACTTCGGTGCTGCAAGCTTGGCTTCGCTGGTGGCGCGTGCCGGCGTGTTCGCCGGATCGACCCAGGCTTCCCAGACGGCGTTCATCTCCGCGAAGTACGACATGTCGGAGAGATAGATCAGCGTCTGCAGGATCTTGGACTTGTCGGAACCGGCTGCGGCCAGGAGGCGGTCGACTTCGCGCAGAGCATATTCGCACTGTTCCTTGACGGTCTCGCCTTCGCCAACCTGGCCGGCGAGGTAGACGGTGTTGCCGTGGACGACGGCACCGCTCATGCGGGCGCCGGTTTCGATGCGCTTGATGCTCATGGATATGCTCCTAAACCTGTTGAGCTGCGGAAAGACGCGCCGAAGCGAAAGCCCGGCGCGCGGAGAAAATCAGCCGCGCAGATGCTGGCTCTTTTCATAGATCGCCGTCGAGCGCGCGCCCGACCGGCAGAAGCCAAGCATCGGGCGCGGGAATTCGTCGAGCGCATCGACCATCGCCCTGACGCCCTCTTCATCGACGCCCATGCGACCGACCGGGATGTGGCGGATATCGAGGCCGAGTTCCCGGGCGCGCGCCTCGATCTCCGCAAAGTGCGGCTGGCCCGGCTCCTCGTCGTCCGGACGATGGCAGACGATCGACTTGAAACCCATCGCCTTGACCTGGTCGAGGTCATCGACGGTGATCTGACCGCTGACGGAATACTCGTCGTTGATCTGGCGGATATCCATGGCTCAAGCCCTCCGTTTTTATCGAGGCGGAAGCATTACGATGCTGCAGGGGGAGCGTCAATCGCGGAACGCTCGGAGTTCAGACGAAGCTGAAGCGCAGCCCGTAGTCCACGCTCTCGCCGGGTTTCAGCCAGCCGATCTCGCCGGTTTCGACAAGCTCCGCCCGGCCGGCGAGCCGGTGCGATACCGGTTCGATGCCGAGCACATGCGCCGGCGCCTTCTGGTTTCGCCAGACCTGCAGATGCGGCAGCGTGTCGGTCCTGAACTTCACCTTGAGCGTCAGCCCACCGATCGCAGCGATCGGGCCGAGCGCAATCTCAGCCCACGGATCCCCCTCCCGTGCCGCGGGCACGCAGAAAATGCCGCCCGTCTCCTTGCCGAAAGTCCAGGGAAAACCGCCGCCTTCCAGCATCCGGCCGGAAAGCCGCACGTTGTCGTCGAACAGCCAGGCGCCGATGTTCATGTGATACATGTGAACGCGCGCGAGAGGCTGGGTGCCTGTGTTGGTCAGCTTGTCCGACAGGCAGACCTCGCCGGTCGCACCGTCGATCCGCCAGTGCCGTTCGAGAAGGGCAGGCTCGCCGGTCGCCGTGGTCACCGGCACGCGCGCCCGGCATTCCGCATCGTCTCCCTGCGCGTCCCAGAAGAGAATTTCGGCCGGATGCGAGGAGAACGAGCCGTGCAATGGATATTTCCCGCCGTCCGCCCTGCCCTCGATCGGTTCCGGATGGCGGATATGGTCGGGTCCGCAGGTGAAAAGGAAGCCTTCGAGCGAATGATCGATTCGCGGATCGCCGTCATCGGGTATGGCACGGCCCGGAGACAGGTCCACATCACCGACGAAACAGCCGCCGATATCGAGAACCGACGTCTCGTCCAGGAAAAGCTTCGGCCCGAGCCGAGCGGAAAACGCCTTCATAATCATCCCCTTCACGGTTTCGTGGAGAGTTCTAGCGGATCGTGATGCGAATTTAATCTTGCATTCATGACGAATTCACTTTTTCCACACTACCGTCAAATTTACCTTGTCTGTGACGACAGACGCACGCGCGGGAACGAATGACCGATTTCCCGATTACGTGGATGAGAACACAAGGAAGTCGGTGACACCGTGAAGCGCCTATTTTTGACAAGCGTCTGCCTCGCCGCTCTGACCGCAGCAGTGGGTATCTCCCCTGCCGGGGCGCAGACACGATACCAGCGGTATCCGACCGAGACGATGCTTATCGCACCCGACGGCGCAATTCTCGACTATGTCCCCAATAACGGCGATGTCGTGATCAGCCGCGACGGCATGGGCCGCCGCATCTTCATCGACCGGTACGGCAATGTGCTGGCGACCGAGATTCGCCAGGAGGCTTACCGGCCGGCACGCGCGAGCGATTATCCCCCGCCACCCGGCGGTTATCGCAACTCCCGCGACGTCGGCGGTTATCCGCAGGGATCGGGTTATCGGGACTATCGCGAATACCGGCCGGGCGACCCCTACCCGCAGGCCGACCCATATCGTCAGGGCCAGGCCTATCGGGGAGAACCGGGCGCCATCACGGGTACCATTCCCGGCTCCGTAAGCCGCCTGCCGCTCGAAAACCAGCCGCTGCCGGGGCTCGACAACGGGTATCCGCAGGAAGCCTCGATCGAACCGGACATCGGACGGCAGCAGCCGGAGGTCCTGCACCCCACCAAGCCGATCATCACCGTCACCAAGAAGCCGCAGGCCGAAGTCGCGGCACTTCAGGTCTTCCTGGACCGCGAAGGCATCTCGCCCGGCGTGATCGACGGCCATCTCGGGGACAACGTCAACAAGGCGATCGCCGCCTGGCAGGAAATGACCGGCGAGACGCTCGACCCGAACAATTCGGAAGACATCATGCAGCGGCTGACCTATTCGGGCGGCCTGCCGATCGTCGACTACACGATCACCGCCGCCGACGCGGCCGGACCTTACGTGGCCTCGATCCCGGAAGACTACGCTCACAAGGCGCAGCTTCCGGCCATGTCCTATACGTCGGTGACCGAAAAGCTCGCCGAACAGTTCCACATGGACGAGAACTACCTGAAGGCGCTCAATCCGAACATCGATTTCACCATCCCGGGCTCGACCATCAAGGTCATCAATCCCGGCCAGCCGAAGGTCGGACAGGTCACGCGGATCGTGGCCGACAAGGGCCGCAAGCAGATCTTTGCCTATGGCGCCGACGGCGCTCTCATAGCGGCCTATCCGGCGACGATCGGTTCCAGCGACACGCCTTCGCCGACAGGAAATCACACCGTCGAGCGCATCGCGCTCGATCCCGGCTATACCTACAACCCGAAGATCAATTTCAGGCAGGGCAGCAACGACCAGATCCTGCAGATCCCGCCGGGCCCGAACGGCCCGGTCGGCTCGGTCTGGATCGCCCTGTCGAAGCCTACCTACGGCATTCACGGCACGCCCGACCCCTCGAAGATCGGCAAGACCAACAGCCATGGCTGCGTACGCCTGACCAACTGGGATGCCCGGGAACTGGCGAAGATGGTAAAGCCCGGCACGACGGTCGAATTCGTCGAATAAGGCCTGCGCCGCGAGAACAGTCGAGCCCTCGGCACCCGTGCCGAGGGCTTTTTGTTTGCCCGCGATCTGGCCTTCGGAAGAAGTCAGCGCTAGTTCCCCGCTGGGCATGTCGCACATCGGCGGGGACGAATGGATTTTTCAACGAGACTGAAGGGCGCCTGGTCGCTTCTTTTCGGACGGGGAGACGACGGTGCCGTCTGTTCCTTTTGCAGCCAGAACCGCCGCGCCGTCGAAATGATCATTGCCGGCCCGGCATCGACCGCGATCTGTAACCGCTGCGTCATCGTCTGCACTCAGGTCATGCTCGAAAACGCCGGCCCGCCCCAGTTCAGGCGTCGTGCCGAAAAGGGGCATGAAAAGACGATGTCGATCGTGCTCGGCCACGACGAAGTCCTGCTCGGCGCTCCCGAGCGCGTCGCGCTCGAACAGATGCTGACCCTGCTTGCCGCTTCGCTTCCGCAAAGCAGGCTGATCGGCTGGAGCTATATGCATTCCGAGGACCGGTTCGATCTGCTGACGGTCGAAATCCTGACGACATCGGACAGGGAGCCGGCCGAGATCGGCAGCCTTGCCCAGGAGACCTGGCGACGGATGCGTGACCGGCTCCTTGCCGCGCGCGACGCGCCTGCCAATCAGCAAGAGCCGGAATTGATCGGCATCGCAGCCAGCGCACGGCGCGCGACCGCCTCCTAGCGAAATCCTGGGCTGAACAGGATCCGAATGGGTGATCAGGCCGCGTTGCGGCTGAAGTTGAAGATGCGCGGAGCCCCGGAACGGATGACCTTCATCGGCATCATGCGCATGACTTCCTCGGCGAAGGACCTGGCGTTTTCCTTGGCCTTGTCGACATTGCTGACCTTGGCCGGATCGAGCGTGTGCAGCGTGCCGCCGATCTCGAACAGTTCCTTGAAGGCGATGCGCTCGCCGATCGGCGTGTTGAGGACGTTGACGCCGCGGGCAGCGAGCAGGCCCTTGATCGTCAGGAGCGCCTTGGTGGTAACCATCGAGGTGACACGGGTGAGCACGACCGAATGAGCGATGTTGAGGTTCGCCTTTTCCTTCAGGAAGGATAGAAGATCGAGGATCTGCGCCGCACCCTTGGCATCCATGGCCGAGCCCTGGACCGGGATCATCACGTGATCGGAAAGGCCGATCGCCGTGGTGACCAGCGCATCGCGGGCGCCGGCGAGATCGATGATGAAATAATCGGTACGCGGTCCCATTTCACGCAGGTGACACTGGAGCGATGCGATGGTGACTTCCGAGATGACTTCGATATTGCGGACATTGCCGGAGGTCTCGGCCCACTGGCTGATCCAGCGCTGCGGATCGGCATCGATGACAGTGACGCGAAAACCCTGATGGGCGAGTTCAGTGGCAAGCAGCAGCGCAGCAGTCGTTTTTCCGGCACCGCCCTTGGCATTGGCAAAAGAAATTACAGGCATTTTCGGTCCTCGAAGGAGACTTGAGCCACATCGCTCGCGAGGACACCGGGAAGCATGGTGTCATGGATGCATCCTTTCCAAACATGGTTAACGAATTGCAAATTTAGGGGGCATTAATATCAATCAAGAGATTTAGTTCCGGCGCTAAAATGCGGAAAAACCCGGAGGTTTTGGCCTCCGGGCCGGCATTGACGTCCCGTTTTCGGGCGGCAATCAGAAGCAGTCGAGGAAAAGAGCCTTCGTATTTTCGAGCGTCATCGGTACAGGATTGCCGCCGCAGCTTGGATCCTCGATCGCCATGGCCGTGAGTTCGTCGATTCGATCCGGGGTGATTCCCATCGCGGTCAGATTTTCCGGCACGCCCAGTTCGGCACGCAAAGCCAGTATATAATCGTAGAACCCGTCGAAACCGCCGGAGATGCCGAGATAGGCGGCGGCGCGGGCGATCTTTCCTTCGATCGTCGGACGGTTGAAGCGCAGGACCGGCGGCATGACGACGGCATTGGTCATGCCGTGGTGGGTGTTGTAGACCGCCCCGATCGGATGCGACAGCGAATGGATCGCGCCAAGTCCCTTCTGGAAGGCGACGGCACCCATGGCGGCTGCGGCCATCATGTTCGTCCGAGCTTCGAGATCCTGCCCATCCTTAAAGGCGCGCGGCAGGAATTCCTTGACGAGTCGCATGCCTTCGAGCGCGATGCCGCCGGACATCGGATGATAGAAGGGCGAACAATAGGCTTCCAGGCAATGGGCAAACGCGTCCATGCCGGTGCCGGCGGTGATCGCCTTCGGCATGCCCATCGTCAGTTCGGGATCGCAGATGACGACGCCCGGCAGCATCTTCGGGTGGAAGATGATCTTCTTCACATGCGTGGCGGAATTGGTGAGAACCCCTGCCCGGCCGACTTCCGAACCGGTACCGGCGGTCGTCGGCACGGCGACGATCGGCACGATCTTCGCGGCATCGGCGCGGGTCCACCAGTCGCCGATATCCTCGAAATCCCACACCGCCCGGGTCTGGCCGACCATGAAGGCGATCAGTTTGCCGAGATCGAGGCCCGAACCGCCGCCGAAGGCGACGATACCGTCATGGCCGCCATCCTTGAAGGCCTTGATGCCGGCTTCGAGGTTTTTCTCGTTGGGGTTCGGATCGACGTCGGAGAAGATCGCCCGGCCGAGGCCGGCCTCGTCCAGCACGTCGAGCGCATGGCCGGTGATTGCCATCGAAGCCAGTCCCCGGTCGGTGACCAGAAGCGGCTTCTTGAGGCCGAGCGTCTTGCAGGCATCCGCCAGTTCCTTGATCCGCCCGCGGCCCAGCTTGACGGCGGTCGGGTAGCTCCAGTTCGCGACGATATTCATTGGGTGACCTTTTTCAGGTGATAGGATTTCGGACGGGTCAGGTTGTGGAAGCCGAGCACCGAGAGCGAGCCGCCGCGGCCGGTTTCCTTGACGCCGGTCCAGACCAGCGCCGGATCGAGATAGTCGGCGCGGTTCATGAACACCGTGCCGGTTTCGAGTTCCCGGCCAAGGCGGCCGGCGCGTTCGGCGTCCTTGGTCCAGAGCGAAACGGTCAGACCATACCGGCTGTCGTTCATCAGGCCGAGCGCCTCTTCGTCGCTGTTGACCTTCATGATGCCGACGGCCGGGCCGAAGGTTTCTTCCCGCATGAAGGGCATAGAATGGTCGACATCGACGAGGATCTGCGGCGCGAGATAGGCTCCGCCGTCATCGGCCGGAAAAAGTTTCGGATCGATCAGTGCTTTGGCGCCTTTCGAGACCGCGTCGGCAATCTGCTCGCGCACCACCTTCGCGAAGCGCTTGTTGGCCATCGGGCCGAGCGTCGTTTCCTTGTCCAGCGGATTGCCGAGCTTGTAGTTCGACACCCAGGCGACCGACTTCTCGACGAACCGGTCGTAGAGCGATTCATGCACGTAGATGCGCTCGATGCCGCAGCAGCACTGGCCGGAATTGTAGGTCGCGCCATCCATCAGCACGTCGACGGCCGCGTCGAGATCGGCATCCTCCATCACGTAGCCGGGATCCTTGCCGCCGAGTTCGAGGCCGAGACCGGTGAAGGTACCGGCTGCAGCCCTCTCGATCGACCGGCCGCCTTCGACGGACCCGGTGAAGTTGATGAAGTCGAACAGCCCTTCGGAGATGAGCTTCGCCGTCGTATCATGATCGAGGAAGAGGTTCTGGAAGACGTCGTCCGGCACGCCGGCTTCGACGAAGGCGCGCACCAGCCGCTCGCCGACCAGCAGCGTTTGGGAAGCGTGTTTGATCACGACCGTATTGCCGGCCATCAGCGCCGGCGCGACCGTGTTGATCGCGGTCATGTAAGGATAGTTCCACGGCGCGATGACGAAGACGACGCCGTGCGGCTCGCGCTCGATGCGCCGTTCGAACGTGGCGCTATCCTCGATGCGCAGTGGCGCCAGCGCATCGGCGGCGATCGACGCGACATAGTTGGAGCGCTCGTTGAAGCCCTTGAACTCGCCGCCGTAACGCACAGGCCGGCCCATCATCCAGGCAAGCTCCGGCACCACCTCGTCGGCCATCTCGTTGAGCCGCGCGACGCCCTTCAATACCAGCTGGACGCGTTCTTCGAGCGGCCGCTTCGCCCAGGCTTTCTGCGCCTTCCGCGCACGCCCGATGGCCTCCGCCGCCGCTTCCGCCGACATGGCCTGACGCTCGGCATAGACCGAACCGTCCACCGGCGAGATACATTGGATCATCGTCATGATCTCACTTCCCATTGTTTTATGATTTTATGCGGAGAGGTCTACACCCTCTCGAATCCGCGCGCCACTTCCCAATCCGTCACACGGCGGTCATATTCCTCCTGCTCCCAGAGGCCGGCGCGGACATAGTGGTCGACGACATCCTCGCCGAAGACGGATCGCAGGAATTTCGAATCATTCAATCGGGCCGTCGCATCCCTCAACGTCTTCGGAATTTCGCTGATGCCGCTGGTGACATAGGCGTCGCCGACGAAAGCCGGTTGCAGCGCCATTTTCTTCTCGATCCCGTCGATGCCGGCGGCAATCAGCGCCGCCATGGCGAGATAGGGATTGAGGTCCGAGCCGCCTATGCGGCATTCGACGCGGATGCCCTTGGTTTCCTCTCCGCAGAGACGGAAACCGGCCGTCCGGTTGTCCTTCGACCAGATGGTCTTGGTCGGCGCGAAAGTGCCGGCGACGAAACGCTTGTAGGAATTGATATAGGGCGCCAGGAAATAGGTGATCTCGCCCGCATGGGCCAGAAGTCCGGCCATATAATGCTTCATCGTCTCCGACATGCCGTACTCACCGTTCTTGTCGAAGAAGAGCGACGTCTTGCCGTCGATGCTCCACAGCGACTGGTGGATATGCGACGAGCTGCCGGCAGCACTGTAGTTCCATTTGGCGAGGAAGGTGATCGCCTTGCCCTTCTGCCAGGCGATTTCCTTGGCGGCATTCTTGATGACGGAGTGCCGGTCGGCCATGGTCAGCGCGTCGGCATAACGGACGTTGATTTCCTCTTGCCCTGCGGACGCCTCGCCCTTGGAGTTCTCGACCGGAATGCCCGCCCCCTGAAGTCCGGTGCGGATCGCCCGCATCACATCCTCTTCCTTGGTCGTCTGGAAGATGTGGTAGTCCTCGTTATAGCCGCTGGCGAGCTTGAGATTGCGGTAACCGCCCTCCCGGGCGCTCTCATAGGTCTGGTCGAACAGGAAGAATTCGAGTTCGGTCGCCATGAAGGCCTTCATGCCCATGGCTTCCAGCCGCGCCACCTGCTTCTTCAGCATGGCGCGCGGCGAATGCGGCACTTCCTCATGCGTGTGATGATCGAACACGTCGCAGAGGACGAGGGCCGTGGCTTCGAGCCACGGCAGTTTCCTGAGCGTCGAAAGGTCCGGCTTCATCGTGTAGTCGCCATAGCCCTTTTCCCAGCTCGATGCCTTGTAGCCGGGCACGGTGTCCATCTCGATATCGGTGGCGAGCAGGTAGTTGCAGCTATGGGTTTCCTCATGGGCGCTCTCGACGAAATATTCCGCCTGGAACCGCTTGCCCATCAGCCGGCCCTGCATATCCACGAGGGCGGCGATGACGGTATCGATTCGCCCATCGGCGACATCGCGTTTCAGATCGTCGAAGGAATAAATCGGGGTCATGCCTCACATCCGTTGAAAAAAGGGGGGACCGCCGCAACGAGCGTCGCGGCGGCGGGATCACATGGGCCTCTGCCCGGTCCAGTCTTTACTTTTCTCCGACGGCCGCTTCCGCAGCCGCGATATCAGCCTGCCTTTTGGCGATTGCGTCGCCGATCGGCGGTCCCATGAAGCGCCGGTTCTCGAACGCGACCCAGACGATGGCCGTCAGGATCAAGAAGCCGACCGTGATTTCGAGCGCCCAGTCGTTCGGCGGCTGAATGCCGATAAAGAAGATGACGATCATCGAAATGATCGCCAGCACGGCGACCAGCTTGTAGGTCGCAATTCCCATGTTCCACGGTCCCATTTTCGGCCATTTCGCCGTGCCGATCGTGAAGAGTCCCAGCGCGATCGGAAGCGCGAAGGAGAGAAACAGGAAAATGACTGTGCACGAGACGACGATCGAATAGGCCGGTGTGCCGGCAATGGTGATCGCCGACGTGAACCAGACGAACAGGACCGCGAGAATGGACCCTGTCCAGATCGCCGCAACGGGCGTGCGGTATTTCGGGCTGACCTTCGCGAGCAAGGAGGACGCCGGCAGGCCTTTGTCGCGCGAGAAGGCGAAGATCATCCGCGATACCGACGTGACAGTGGCAAGGCCGCAAAGCAGCTGCGAAATGAAGATCAGGAAATAGAGGATATTCTTCACGGTCGGGTTCATCTGCGCGTCCATCGCCCAGAAGAACACGTTCCAGCCTTGCTTAGCCGCGTCGTCCATGTTGGGGATCATCAGCACGAAAGCGCACAGCATGATATAGCCGAAAACCGTCGACCAGACGACCGCGGAGATTATGCCGCGCGGTACCGACTGCGCCGCCTTGACGGTCTCTTCCGACGTATGCGCCGATGCATCATAGCCGGTGATCGTGTAGATCGGCAGAAGCAGGCCCAGAAGGAACGCCATGAGGCCGGAGGTGCTGTTCGGCCAGACGAGCGAAGCCCCTTCCGTGCCGGTATAGTTGGCGAAGGTGAAGAGCCGTGCGAAATCGAAGCCGGGAGCTGCCACGAGGCAGGCGATCGTCAGCAGGATCGCCGTCGCGAAAATCAGATAGCCGGAAAAGTCGGTGAGTTTGGCCGTCAGGCCGATCCCGAAGTGATTGACGAGCGCCTGCAGCCCAGTGATGACCGCAACGAAGACGACGCGATGCGTCAGCGTATCCTCGACGCCGAATATCGTCCCGAAGGCGCCGAAGAAGAAGTAGAACGTACCGACGTTGATCGCGCCGAGCACGGTGACGAGGCCGAGCAGGTTCAGCCAGGCGGACAGCCAGCCGGTGAAGCGGTTGCCGAGGATGGAACCCCAGTGATAGAGGCCGCCGGCGGTCGGATAGGCGGAGCCGATCTGCGCCAGCCCGAGCGCAAAAATGCCCGAGATCAGGCAGCCAAGCGGCCAGCCGATGCCGATCGCGGCACCGCCGGCCCCCGAGGTCGCCTGTCCCAGCGAATTGATGCCGCCGGACAGAATGCAAATGATCGAGAATGAAATTGCAAAATTGGAAAACGAGCTCATGCGCCGCTCGAGTTCCTGCGCATAACCCATCGAATGCAGGATATGCACATCCTGCTTCTTGTCCAGTTCCGTATAATCGGACATCGACTTCCCCTCTCAGCAGACGGACCGCCTCATGCGGCCTCTCGGTTTCGTCCTTTCCGCGACCTTCGCCGCGGCATGCGAACAACTGCTCCCCGGGTCTTGTTATCCTTGGTCTTCCGCAAGGCTTTCCCGCAGAAGACCTGTCAGGAAATCGGCCGCGACCCCTTGGCCGGTTTCGTCTGTTATCAGGTCGTTCCTGATCTCGATCATCACGTTCAGAAGCCCCGCCGGCAGAGCATGGACTTCCAGCGTATGGGTGACGCCGTCCGCCGGGCCGTAAGGCTCGTTGCGTTCGACGCGGTAGAGACGCGTATCCGCCGCAGCCTTCAGCATCCGGTCGGCAAGCCGGCTGTCGCTATCGTGCAGGATGCCGATTTCGACCGGCCGCTCCCTGCCGAAATAAACCGGCGTGAAGCTGTGGACGGTGACGAGCGCCGTCGCCTGCCCCCTCGCCCGCCGCGCGGCGATCTCCTGGCGGATCCGGCCGTGAAACGGCAGATAGAGCGCCGTCGTCCGGCGGGATTTCTCCGCGTCCGACAGGTTCTCGTTGCCGGGGATGCGGAAGATTTCCGAAACTTCCCGCATGGCGTCAGGCGCGTTCGGCGGGCGGTTGCAGTCGTAAATGAGGCGCGAGAAACGCTGGTGGATCAGCGCCGCGCCAAGGCTTTTCGCCATCAGCCGCGCAACCGCAAGCGCCCCTGGGTCCCAGGCGATATGCGAGTTGAGCGCCTCCTGCGAGAGGCCGAGATCGCCATAACGTTCCGGAATGCGGCGCGATGCATGCTCGCAGACGAGCAGCACCTCCCCGCGGGCTTCGGGATTGTCCACGGCAACGGGTTCGCCATCCGCCTCCGTGAAAAATTCCGACTGCACCAGCATGAACGCGTTCCGGAAATCTGATTGAGTTTGAATGAAGAAGAGAATTCTTCACTTTCCGTCTGCCGTCAATGCGCATCTGAAAATTTCTCTTCAAGGCCTCCATTGACACCTGTCATAAAAGGACTTTTAACTCGTGTCATAAACCGGCGAAGACCGGAGGGAACAGCTTTCGTGCCAACAACAGCACGCACCGTATCGGATGTCATCCGTGTTCGTTACGACAACCTGACGCGCGCGGAAAAACAGTTGGCCGACAGCCTATTGGAGAACTATCCGGTGTCGGGGCTCGGCAGCATCACTGTGATCGCGGAGAACGCCGGCGTTTCCACGCCGACGGTTGCGCGCATGGTGCAGAAGCTTGGCTACAAGGGATATCCGGAATTCCAGTCGCATCTGCACCAGGAACTTGAGGCGACGATTTCCGGCCCCATTGCCAAGCACGACCGCTGGGCTTCCAATGCGCCGGGCACGCATATCCTCAACCGCTTCGCCGATGCGATCACCGCCAACCTGCGCGACACGCTGTCGGATCTCGACACGACAACTTTCGAGGGTGCGGCCACACTTTTACGTGATCGCAGCCGCAGCATCTATTTCGTCGGTGGCCGCATCACCGGGGCTTTGGCCGAATATTTCTTCACGCACATGCAGGTCATCCGTCCCAAGACGACGCTGATCTCCAACAATTCCAGCTCCTGGCCTCAGCATGTGCTGAACATGGCTGCAGGCGACGTGCTGGTGATCTTCGATATCCGCCGCTACGAGCAGGAGATGGCGACGCTTGCGGAGGCCGCCAAGGCCAACGGCGTCGTCATCGTCTTGTTCACCGACGTATGGGCCTCGCCCGTCGCAAAACACGCGCAGCATACCTTCAAGATGCGCATCGAAGCGCCATCCGCCTGGGACAGTTCCGTCATCACGCTCTTCGTCGTCGAGGCGCTGATCGAAGCGGTCCAGAGCGCCACCTGGGAGGAGACCCGCGAACGCATGAATTCTCTGGAAGGCCTTTTCGAGCGGAGCCGTCTCTTCCGCCGGCCGGGCCGACAAACACGCTCCGAGTGAATCAGGGGCGATCCCGAATATGCCGGCAAACCGGGCGATTCATGAGCAAATGCTCAAGCTCCGAGCTGTCACATACGATACATAAACTGGCTCTACGAGTCGCCCCGAACCGACCGCAGGCACACGACCTGAACCCTTAGGAGGATACCGTGCTCAACAGGACCCAACGTCTTCTTTCCCTGACGACCGCCATCGTCATTGCCTCGACGGCCATTGCCGCCGCTGCGCCGAGCGCCGAGCTGATCGCTGCCGCGAAGAAGGAAGGCACGCTGACCACGATCGCCCTGCCCCATAACTGGTGCGGCTATGGCGAAGTGATCGCTGCCTTCAAGGCGAAGTACGGGATCGAAGTCAACGAACTGAACCCGGATGCCGGTTCGGGCGACGAAATCGAAGCCATCAAGGCCAACAAGGGCAACAAGGGTCCGCAGGCGCCCGACGTGATCGACGTTGGCCTCTCCTTCGGCCCGTCCGCCAAGGCCGAAGGCCTGCTGATGCCCTACAAGGTCTCCACCTGGGATTCGATCCCGGCCGACGCCAAGGATGCCGAAGGTTACTGGTACGGCGACTACTACGGCGTTCTCTCCTTCGTCGTGAATACCGACATCGTCAAGAACGTCCCGAAGGACTGGGCCGATCTGAAGAAGCCGGAATTCGCGAACTCCGTCGCGCTCGCCGGCGACCCGCGCGCGTCCAACCAGGCCGTTCAGGCCGTCTACGCCGCCGGCCTCGCCGCCGGTGAGAAGGACGCCGCAAAGGCTGGCGAAGCAGGTCTCAAGTACTTCGCGGAAGTCAACAAGGCCGGCAACTTCGTTCCGGTCATTGGCAAGTCCGCTTCGCTCGCCCAAGGCTCCACCCCGATCGTCGTCGCCTGGGACTATAACGGTCTTTCCTGGCGCGACTCGCTCAAGGGCAACCCGCCGGTCGAAGTCGTCGTACCGGCCTCGGGCGTCGTCGCCGGCGTCTACGTCCAGGCGATCTCCGCGTTTGCTCCGCACCCGAACGCTGCGAAGCTCTGGATGGAGTTCCTCTATTCCGACGAAGGCCAGCTCGGCTGGCTGAAGGGCTACTGCCATCCGATCCGCTTCAACGATCTTGCCAAGAACAACAAGATCCCGAAGAACCTGCTCGACGCCCTGCCGCCGGCAGCGGCTTACGAAAAGGCCGTTTTCCCGACGCTTGCCGAACAGGACAAGGGCAAGACCGCGATCACCACCAAGTGGGACGCGACCGTCGGCGCCAACGTCAAGTAATGCGTTGAGATTTGGCCTCCCCGCCCTCGGTGGCGGGGAGGTTTTCCCTCTCCGGCGGAAGCCTGCACCCGAGAAACCAGCGCCTCATGAGCACCGCCTCCACGTCCTTCATCGACCGCCGCACCGTCGTCGACTGGCTCGGCATCGCGCCGTTCATGATCTTCGCGCTGATGTTCCTCATCGTGCCGACGCTCTATCTCGTGACCGGCGCTTTCTTCACCCCGGACGGCCAGTTCACCTTCAAGAACATCGCCGATCTCTTTACGCCCTCGATCATGAGCGCCTACTGGATCTCGATCCGGGTTTCGGTGGCATCCGCCCTCGGCGGCGCGCTGATCGGCTTTTTCCTCGCCTGGGCGATCGTGCTCGGCGGAGTTCCGAGCTGGGTCCGCTCCGGCCTGCTTACCTTTTCCGGCGTCGCCTCGAACTTCGCCGGCGTGCCGCTCGCCTTCGCCTTTCTGGCCACCCTCGGCCGCACCGGCCTCGTGACCGTGCTGCTACGCGACTGGATCGGCTTCAATCTCTATGCGACCGGTTTCAACATCCTGTCCTTCTTCGGTCTCACCATCACCTACATGTTCTTCCAGATCCCGCTGATGGTGCTGATCCTGACGCCGGCGCTGGACGGAATGAAGAAGGAATGGCGCGAGGCTTCCGAAATCCTCGGCGCCTCGACCTGGCAATACTGGCGCATGGTGGCGCTGCCGATCCTCTGGCCGAGCCTGATGGGCACGTCGCTGCTCCTCTTCGCCAATGCCTTCGGCGCCATCGCCACGGCCTATGCGCTGACCGGCTCCTCGCTCAACATCGTGCCGATCCTGCTCTATGCCCAGATCCGTGGCGACGTGCTGCACAATGCCAATCTCGGTTACGCGCTGGCGCTCGGCATGATCGTCATCACCGGCGTATCCAATATCCTCTACATCCTGCTCAGCAGGCGCGCCGAACGTTGGCAGAAGTGAGGGGCAGAAGTGAGGGGGCAGACATGAAGACAAGCAAGGCACTCGCCTGGTTCGCCATCGCCATCGGCTGCATCTATTTCTTCGTGCCGCTGATCGGCACGTTCGAATTTTCGCTGCGCATGCGCCGCGGCGTCTATTCCTTCGACGCCTACCGGTCGGTCTTCTCCGACGTCCAATTCCAGCAGACCTTCGGTTTTTCGATGCTGATGGCGCTGTTCACCATCGTCTTCGGCATGCTGCTCGTGGTGCCGACCGCCTATTGGGTCCGGCTGCGCCTGCCGCAGATGCGCCCGGTCGTCGAGTTCATCACGCTGATGCCGCTGGTCATCCCGGCGATCGTCATCGTCTTCGGTTACCTGCGCCTCTACAATTCCTCGTCCTGGATCCCCTTCACGGGTTCGATCCAGGGCACCAACATGCTGCTCGTGCTCTCCTACATCACGCTGTCGCTCCCCTACATGTACCGCTCCGTGGATACCGCCATGCGGGCGATCGACGTCAGGACGCTGACGGAGGCTGCCGAAATTCTCGGTGCCAGATGGCCGACCATCCTGTTCCGCTGCATCTTCCCCAACGTCATGTCGGGCGTGCTCTCCGGCGCCTTCATCACCTTCGCGATCGTCATGGGCGAGTTCACCATGGCCGCCCTTCTCAACCGCCCGGCCTTCGGCCCCTACCTGCAGCTCGTCGGCGCCAACAAGGCCTATGAGCCCTCGGCGCTGGCGATCATCGCCTTTGCGGTAACCTGGTTCTCCATGGGCCTGCTGCAGCTCGTCACCCGTTTCAGCAAGATGGCCTCCTCCCGGCCCTAAGCCCGAGCTTTAAGGATTTTCGAAAATGTCGTTCCTCGTTCTCGAACATATCAAAAAGAGTTTTGGGCAGACCCAGGTCGTCAAGGATTTCAACATGTCGATCGAGAAGGGCGAGTTCGTCTCCTTCCTCGGTCCGTCGGGCTGCGGCAAGACCACCGTGCTGCGGATGATCGCCGGCTTCGAGAATCCGACCGACGGCGCTATCTCGATTGCCGGCAAGAACCAGAACACGCTCAAGACCAACCAGCGCAATATCGGCATGGTCTTCCAGGCCTATGCGCTCTTCCCGAACATGAACGTCTTCGATAACGTCGCCTTCGGCCTCAAGGTCGCCGGCAAACCGAAGAGCGAGATCGATGCGCGCGTCAAGGAAATGCTGGCTCTGATCCGGCTGGACCACCTGGCCGACCGCTATCCCTACCAGATGTCCGGCGGCCAGCAGCAGCGCGTGGCGCTCGCCCGGGCGCTTGCCCCGAAGCCGCAGGTCCTGCTGCTCGACGAGCCGCTTTCGGCGCTCGACGCCAAGATCCGCGTGTCGTTGCGCGAAGAGATCCGCCAGATCCAGAGCCAGCTCGGTATTACCACGGTATTCGTCACTCACGACCAGGAAGAGGCGCTGTCGATCTCCGACCGCATCGTCGTGATGAATGCCGGCCGCGCCGACCAGATCGGCACGCCGTCGGAAATCTACAACCGTCCGGCCACCCGCTTCGTCGCCTCCTTCGTCGGCACGCTCAACATGATCGACGCAACCGTCGCCGATCCGGCTGCGAACACCGTCAAGGTGGGCGAGAACATCGTCAAGCTGAAGGAATCGATCGGCGCGCTGAAAGGCGGCGACAAGATTTCCATCGCGCTGCGTCCGGAAGCCGGCTCGCTGTCGGAAAGCGCCAAGGGCGACACTTCGCTGACGGGTACCGTGGTATTGTCGCACTTCCTCGGCTCGGTCATCCGCACCAAGATCGATATCGGCGGCAACCAGATTGCGTTCGATATGTTCAACGCGCCCGACGCCGTCCTGCCGCAGCCGGGCGAAACGGTGACGCTGCGCTTCAACGCGAGCGATTTCCTGATCGTCCGGGATTGAGCGTCAGGCGGCGCGAGTGATCATCGGGCGGGAAGCCTCTTACACTCCTGCCGTCATCCTCGGGCTTGTCCCGAGGATCTTAGCCAGTCCAATACGATCAGCGCGAATAGATGCTCGGGACCAGCCCGAGCATGACGAGAAATTTTTGGGTCGAGCAAAAAACGGAAAGGGCGCCCGAGATGCCCGTTCGTTGTTTCGTTGCCGACCCCGCCCGCTGCCTTACGCCGCGTCGTCCACCACATCCTGCTGAGAGGAAGGCGTGTAGTTCAGCACGGGGCCGAGCCAGCGCTCGACCTCCTCGATCGCCATGCCCTTGCGCCTGGCATAGTCTTCGACCTGATCGCGTTCGACCTTGGCCACCCCGAAATAATAGGATGCCGGATGGCCGACATAGAGGCCGGAGACGGACGAGCCCGGCCACATAGCGTAGCTCTCCGTCAGTTCCACGCCCGTCGCCGCGGTCGCATCGAGGAGCCGGAACAGCGTCGCCTTCTCCGTGTGGTCGGGCTGGGCCGGATAGCCCGGAGCGGGACGAATGCCGCCATAAGCTTCGGTAACCAGTTCTTCGGCGGAGAAATTCTCGTCGGGCGCATACCCCCAGAACTCCTTGCGGACCCGCTCGTGCATGCATTCGGCGAAGGCTTCGGCAAAACGGTCGGCCAGCGCCTTGACGAGGATCGACGAATAGTCGTCGTTCGCCCGCTCGAAGCGCTCCGCGATCGCCACCTCCTCGATGCCCGCCGTGACGACGAAACCACCGACATAATCGTCGAGGCCGGTCGAGAGCGGCGCGACGAAGTCCGACAGCGCCACGTTCGGACGACCGTCGCGCTTCGAAAGCTGCTGACGCAGCGTGAAGAAGGTCGCAAGCTCTTCTGCGCGGCTGTCATCGGCAAAGAGACGGATGTCGTCGCCCTCCGCATTGGCCGGCCAGAAGCCGATCACCGCCCGCGGACGGAACCAGTTTTCGGCGATGATCTTCTCCAGCATCGCCTGTGCGTCGGCATAGAGCTGGCGCGCGGCCTCGCCCTGCTTCTCGTCTTCGAGGATCGCCGGGAAACGGCCCTTCAGCTCCCAGGTCTGGAAGAACGGCGTCCAGTCGATGTATCTGGCGAGTTCCGCCAGATCGTAGGTCTCGAAAACCTTGGTGCCGAGGAACTGCGGCTTGGTGGGCTTGTAATCCGACCAGTCGAGCTTTTCGGCATTGCCGCGAGCCCGTGCGATCGAAAGGCGGGTCTTCTCCGCCTCCGACCGGGCATGCGCCGCAGCCACCTTGGCATATTCCGCCCGGACGGTGCTGACATAGCCCGCCTTGGCATCCGGCGACAGCAGCGAGGAGACCACGCCGACGGCACGGCTCGCATCGTTGACATAAACCGCCTGGCCGCGATCGTAACGCGGATGGATCTTGACGGCGGTATGGACACGGCTGGTGGTGGCGCCGCCGATCAGCAGCGGGATGTCGAAACCCTGGCGCTCCATCTCCGAGGCCACATGCGCCATCTCGTCGAGCGACGGGGTGATGAGGCCGGAAAGCCCGATGATATCCACCTTTTCGGTGACCGCCGTCTCGAGGATCTTCGTCGACGGCACCATGACGCCGAGATCGATGATCTCGTAATTATTGCAGGCGAGCACGACACCGACGATGTTCTTGCCGATATCGTGGACGTCGCCCTTGACGGTCGCCATCAGCACCTTGCCGGCCGATTTTCTCTGGTCGCCGCCGTTCAGCCGCTTCTCTTCCTCCATGTAAGGCAGGAGCACGGCGACGGCCTGTTTCATCACGCGGGCGGATTTCACCACCTGCGGCAGGAACATTTTTCCCGATCCGAAGAGATCGCCGACCACGTTCATGCCGGCCATCAGCGGACCTTCGATGACGCTGAGCGGCCGGTCGGCGATCAGTCGAGCCTCTTCCGTATCCGCATCGATGAACTCGGTGATGCCGTTGACGAGCGCATGCGAGAGGCGTTTTTCGACCGGCCATTCGCGCCAGGCGAGGTCCTTTTCCTTGCTCTCCTTGTTGCCTGCACCGCGATAACGCTCGGCGATTTCGAGCATGCGCTCCGTCGCGTCGTCACGGCGGTTCAGGACGACATCCTCGCAGGCCTCGCGCAGCTCCGGCTCGATGTTTTCGTAGATCGCCAGCTGACCGGCATTAACGATGCCCATGTCCATGCCCGCCTGGATGGCGTGGTAAAGAAACACGGCATGCATCGCCTCGCGCACCGGCTCGTTGCCGCGGAACGAGAAGGATAGGTTCGAGACGCCGCCCGAAACATGCACCAGCGGCATCTTCTCGCGGATCGTCTTGGTTGCCTGGATGAAAGCGAGACCATAGGCGTTATGCTCCTCGATACCGGTCGCCACCGCGAAGATGTTCGGATCGAAGATGATGTCTTCCGGCGGGAAGTCCGCCTCCTCCGTCAGGAGCTTGTAGGCCCGCTCGCAGATCGCCACCTTGCGCTCGTAGCTGTCCGCCTGTCCCTGCTCGTCGAAGGCCATGACGACGACGGCCGCACCGTAGTTGCGCAAGAGCTTCGCCTGGGCGATGAACTTCTCCTCGCCCTCCTTCATGGAAATCGAGTTGACGACCGCCTTGCCCTGGACGCATTTGAGGCCCGCTTCCATGATCTCGAATTTCGATGAGTCGAGCATCAGCGGCACGCGGGCGATATCAGGCTCTGCAGCGATCAGATTGACGAACTCGACCATCGCCTTCTCGGAATCGATCAGGCCTTCGTCCATGTTGATGTCGATGACGGCGGCACCGTTTTCCACCTGGTCGCGGGCGATCGCCAGCGCGGCCGTGAAATCGCCGGCGGTGATCAGCTTGCGGAATTTCGCCGAACCCGTGACGTTAGTGCGCTCGCCGACGTTGACGAACGGCACGTCCTTGGTGAAGACGAAGGGTTCGAGGCCCGAAAGCGCCATGAACGACTTGTGTTCCGGCACTTCGCGCGGTCCGAAAGAGGCGACGGCATCGGCGATGGCGCGAATATGCTCCGGCGTCGAGCCGCAGCAGCCGCCGACCACGTTGACGATGCCTTCCTCGGCAAAGCCGCGGATCTGGCGCGCCATGTCGTCCGGCGTCTCGTCGTAACGGCCGAATTCGTTGGGCAGGCCGGCATTCGGATAGGCCGAGATGAAGGTGTCCGCGACGGCAGACAGTTCCTGCAGATGCGGCCGCATGGCATCGGCGCCGAGCGCGCAGTTGAGGCCGACCGTGAACGGCTTGGCATGCCGCACCGAATACCAGAAGGCCGACGGCGTCTGACCGGACAGCGTGCGGCCGGAAAGGTCGGTGATCGTTCCGGAGATCATCACCGGCAGATGGATGCCCTTCGCCTCGAACCGCTCTGCGCAGGCGAAGATCGCCGCCTTGGCGTTCAGCGTGTCGAAGATCGTCTCGACCAGGATGATGTCGGCGCCGCCGTCGATCAGGCCGTCGAGCTGTTCTCCATAGGCAAGGCGCAGGTCGTCAAATGTCACTGCCCGGTAACCGGGATTGTTGACGTCGGGCGAAATGGAGGCGGTGCGGTTGGTCGGGCCGATGGCGCCGGCGACGAAACGGCGGCGTCCGTCTTCCTTTTCAGCCCTGAATGCCGCGCGCCGCGCCAGCCGCGCGCCGTCGCGGTTCAGGTCGTAGACGGCATTCTCCATCTGATAGTCCGCCTGGGCGATGCGGGTCGAGGAAAACGTGTTGGTCTCGATGATGTCGGCGCCGGCCATGGCGTAACGATAGTGGATCTCCTCGATCGCCTGGGGCTGCGAGAGGATGAGCAGGTCGTTGTTGCCCTGCTGGTGGCAGGCGCAACCGGCGAAACGATCGCCGCGGAAATGATCCTCGTCGAAACCGAGACCCTGAATCTCGGTGCCCATGGCGCCGTCGATGACCAGGATGCGTTCGCGCGCCGCAGCCTTCAGCGCGGCCAGGATCTCCGCGCCATCACGCTTGGCGGCTTCGGGACCAAACAGTTCGTCGAACATGACACGCCCTTCCATCGTTTCGATTTCCCTCAATAACCGCATAAAGATATCTTTATGTCAATATATAACCTTCCATCTCGCTCAGATAAGCCTCTGGCAGATAATCGATTTAAAAATGCCGATGACAGGCAACGGACCGGACGTTATAGCCGTTCTGAGTAACGTACCCACCCCGACGATTCCGAGGTTTTCATGAGCGATGACGGTCAGACTGCGGCCACCACGGGGCCCCATTGGGCGAACCTTCCCTACCATCGAGGCTGGCTCATGGATCAGGCGAACGGTCTGTTCGACTTCTTCCAATACCGGGCGATGAATCCGAAAGGCGGCTTCTTCGATCTCGACGATCAAGGCAACCCGCTCGGCGGCGCCAATCCAGTTCGCGGCATCCACGCCTCGGCCCGCATGGTTCACTGTTATTCGATCGGCTATCTTCTCGGCCGCCCCGGCTCGGGCGACATCATCGACCACGGCATGCGATACCTTTGGGAATGCCATCGCGATGCGGAGCATGGCGGTTATTTCTGGCAAGTGAATGACGAGGGCGCCGCCGACCCCAACAAGCAGGGCTACGGCCATGCCTTCGTGCTGCTTGCCGCCGCCTCCGCAAAAGTCGCCGGCCATCCGCTGGCCGACCGGATGCTGGCCGATATCACCGAGGTTCTCGAAACCAGGTTCTGGGAACCGAAGCACGGCGCGATCGCCGAGGAATTCGCCCGCGACTGGTCGCCGATCGACGGCGGCGGTTATCGCGGCCAGAACTCCAACATGCACCTGACCGAAGCGCTGATGGCCGCCTACGAGGCGACCGGCGAAACCGCCTATCTCGACAAGGCGGAAAGCATTGCCGACCTCGTCATCCGCCGCTCCGCTGGCAGCGTCGGTTTCCGGGTTGCCGAGCATTTCGATCCGGACTGGTCGATCGACAAGGATTATTACCATCCCGACGAGATGTTCCGCCCGGCCGGCACCACGCCCGGCCACTGGCTGGAATGGTCGCGCCTCGTCCTGCAGCTCTGGTCGCTCGGCGGCCGGAAGCACGCCTGGATGCCGGAAGCCGCCAAGGCGCTGTTCGTTCAGTCCATGTCACTCGGCTGGGACAAGCAGAAGGGCGGCTTCTTCTACACGCTCGACTGGGCCGACAAGCCTGCCAAGGTGAGCAAGCTCTGGTGGCCGATGTGCGAGGCGGCGGGTGCCGCCCACTTCCTCAACGAACTTCTGCCGGCCGACAGCTTTTACGAGGACAGCTACCGGCTGATCTGGGGCACGATCGCCAACCGGTTCATCGACCATAGGAACGGCGGCTGGCACGAGGAATTGACGGAAGACATGGCCCCGGCCCACACGCTCTTCCCCGGCAAGGGCGATATCTATCACGCGCTGCAGGCCTGCCTCATCCCGCTCTTCCCCGCGACCGGCAGCCTGACCAGCGTCATCGTCGAGGCGGAAGGGCGTTTCTAGAAGCATGTCGCGCAAAGGTGTGTAGCGGTTTTGCGACAGCGACTTGCGTGAAACAAGAACCTGAATCGCGACAAGCGAATCTGATGGATTGCGACACGCATCTCGTTTCCGCGTCGGTCGAGGAGGGAACCATCCGAACCGGGATCAGTTTCCGCTGTCACAGCTTTGTAACAGCGAAATGTCGAGACTATGCTGAACGCCCTTGCCGATGAGTTTTCCTACCATGCCCCGGTGGCGATTGAAGTTCTGCTGGTGAGATTGACCGGCGCCGCAATCCTGTGCGGATTGATCGGCCTGGAACGGGAATACAACAAAAACGCCGCGGGCCTCCGGACCAACATGCTGATCGGACTTGCCGCCGCCGTCTTCACCCTGGTCGGCGTGCAGATCATGCATGAATTCGGCAACCAGCCCGACACCGTGCAGATCGACCCGATCCGCCTCATCGAAGCCGTCACTGCCGGCATCGCCTTCCTCGCGGCGGGCGTCGTTTTCCAGATGCGCGGAGACGTGAAGGGGTTGACGACCGGCGCCAGCATGTGGCTATCCGGAGCAATCGGCCTCTGCGCCGGGCTCGGCATGTGGATCGTCGCCATCGCCGCCACCGTCTGCGGCATCGTCATCCTGTGGCTGCTGCGAAAGACGCAGGTTGCGGCCGGCCTCAAGGACGAATGACGCTCAGGAGGCCGGGCGTGTCACCATGGCCCGGATGCGGTTGACGAGCTGTTCGTAATCATAGGGCTTGATGATCAGCGCCGCCTGCGCAAAATCTTCAGCGCCGGGCACGTTGCGGTCGCCTGTCGCGAATATCACCGGCAGGTCCGGGAATGTCTGCCGCATCTTCACCGCAAGCTCGAGCCCGCTCATCTCCGGCAAATGCACATCGGTGACGAGGATGTCGAGCGGTTGTCCGCCCGCGGCGTCGAGCGCTTCGCCGGCCGATCCGGCCTCGACGACGCTCATGCCGGAATCCTGCAGGAAATCGGCAGTCGAGATGCGGATCAGCGCCTCGTCCTCGACCAGGAGCACCGAGATCGGCTGATCCGGCATGGGGGGCGGCTCCGCGGCTGCGGTCGCGGCCGGCGCAACCGGAACCCGTTCCGGCCAGCGCGACGACATTCCTTCCCGGCTCTGCTCTATGGCCTGCCTGATCTTTCGCGCCAGCGCCTCGCGGGTATAAGGCTTGCTCAGCAGATTGACGCCCGGATCGAGCCGACCGCCATGCACGATCGAATTCTCCGTATAACCGGAGGTGAAAAGGACGCCGAGATAGGGCAGCCGCTCCTTGGCTTTCTTGGCAAGATCGCTGCTCTTCAAGCGGCCGGGCATCACGACGTCGGTAAAGAGAAGATCGATCGGCACGCCGCTTTCGATGATCGCGAGCCCGCTATCGGCATCCCGCGCCCGCAGCACGCGATAGCCGAGCTCGGCTAACAGGCTGACCGTGATTTCCCGAACCGCGTCGTCGTCCTCGACGACGAGAATGGTCTCGCTGCCGCCAGATGCAGGTCCGCTCTGGCTCTCGGCAATCGCATCCTCCTCTTCCACGGAACGCGGCAGATAGATGCGCACCGTGGTTCCGTTGCCCGGCTCGCTGTAGATCTTGATATGGCCGCCCGACTGCTTGACGAAACCATAGACCATGGAAAGGCCGAGACCCGTGCCCTTGCCTTCCGGCTTGGTGGTGAAGAACGGGTCGAAGACCCTTTCCAAGACGTCGGCCGGCATGCCGACGCCGGTATCGGTCACCGCAAGCATCACATACTGCCCCGCCTCGACATCGAGAATATGCCGGGCATAGGCATCGTCCAGCACGGCGTTGCCGAGTTCGATCGTCAGCTTCCCCTGACCGTTCATCGCGTCACGGGCATTGATCGCCAGATTGAGGAGCGCGTTTTCGACATTGCTCGGATCGACCTGCGTGTTCCACAGCCCTCCGCCGACGATCGTGTCGATCTCGATCGCCTCGCCGAGGCTGCGGCGCAGCAGGTGATCCATCTCGCGGATCAGCCGGCTGAGATTGATCACCTTGGGTGAAAGCGGCTGACGCCGGCCGAAGGCCAGGAGCTGGGAGGCAAGCCGCGCCCCGCGGGAAGCGCCGGCAAGCGCGCTGTTCAGCCGCTTCTCGGCGAGCTCGTTGCCGGCGACCTCGCGGCCGAGAAGCTGGAGGTTGCCGGTGATCACCTGCAGAAGGTTGTTGAAGTCGTGTGCGATGCCGCCGGCCAGATTGCCGATCGCTTCCATCTTCTGGCTCTGGCGAAGCACTTCCTGCGTCCGTTCCAGCTCGATCGTCCGTTCTTCGACGCGATGGCCGAGCGTCACGGCGAGATTGGACAGCTGGGTTTCGGTCTGCTTCTGCGCATCGATATCGGTATTCGTGGCGACCCACATCGTGATCTCGCCCTCGGCATTCTTGATCGGCACGGCGCGGGAGAGGAACCAGCGGTAGACGCCGTCGTGGCGCCGCAGCCGGATCTCCGTCTCCAGGAGATCGCCTTTCTTCAGCGCCTCGCCCCAGGCTGCTGCGAGGCGCGGAGAATCGTCGGGATGCAACATTCCCGATGGCCGGTTCCTGTCGAAATAGAAGGACTCCAGGCCGCTATAGGAGAAGATCTGGTCGTTGCACCATTGCATGCGGCCGTCCGGGGTCGCCGTCCAGACATGGGTCGGCATCGCCTGCGCCATCGTGCGGAAACGGTCCTCGTTGTCGCGGGCCGCTTCCTGCGCCCGGCGCAGCTCGGTCACATCGTGACCCTGCACGAAAATCCCCTCCACCATTCCGTCACGGTTGCGGATCGGCTGGTAGACGAAATCCAGATACCGCTCCTCCGGCTCCTGGTCTTCACGCGGCTGAAGAAAGATGCGTGCGCCGTGCGCGCTGTAGGGAATGCCCGTCTTGTAGACCTCGTCGAGCAGTTCATAGAACCCCTGCCCGGCAATATCGGGCAGAGCCTCGCGCACGGTTCTGCCGATCAGGTCCTCGCGGCCGACCAGCTGCCGGCAGGCCCTGTTGGCGATAGTGAAGACATGCTGAGGTTCGCGCAGCACGGCCATGAAGCCCGGCGCCTGCTCGAACAGCATGCGCAAGTATTCGCGCTCCTGCTCGAGGGCGATGTTCTGTCCCGCCACCGCGTCGGCGCGGCGCATGAGGTCGGTATGCATCTGCAGCATGTTGCCGCCGGTAAACCGGGTCCGCAGCAGATGGATCTCGGTCACATCGACGGTATGCTGCAAGATGAAGGCGGTCTGCCCCGCCTCATCCTTGAGCGGCGTATGCGTGGCGCTCCAGTACCGATCCTCGATTTCCCCGTTCGGCCCGGCGATCGGATAGGGGATGAGCGGCAGGTGATCCACTTCGCCATGGGAAAGGACCTTGGCGAAGGACTGGCGCAGAAGTCGTCCGGGAACCGATTCCGGATCGCTCGGAAAGGCCTCGAACATCGGCCGGCGGAGGAGTTCTTCACGCGTGCGGTGCGTCACCGCGAGATAAGCATCATTCATCCCCACGAGCCGCAACTCCCGGTCGAGAATGACATAGGGGTTGGGCGAGAGATTGAAGAGTTGGTCCAGATCGATGTCGGAAAGCTCCGTCAGTCGGAACATGCTTCGTCCCTGATGCCAATACGCCATCAGGTTATAAGCTTTCCCTCTCCATTGACAATTGAAATCAGGGGCGTCCGGGAAAGTCCCGGTGGATTATCTCATTATTCTAAAAAACATCTAACGTCGCGTTTTTGCTTCCGCTTCCGGAGGGGCCGCAGGCCGGCCAACGGATTACGAGGTGCCCGACCGCAGCCTGCGGCGTGGCTGGACGAAGAGCTGCGAGACCTCTTCGGCCGCCATCGCCCCGCCGTAGCGATACCCCTGACCGGCCTCGCAGCCCATGAGACGAAGTGCCTCTTCCTGCTCCGGCGTCTCGATGCCCTCGGCAACCGTTTCGAGCCCGAGTTCGCGGCTCAGCATGATCAGCGTACGGGTGATCGCGGCGTCCCTGGGCTTGGTCAGAAGGTCGCGCACGAACCCTTTGTCGATCTTCAGCGTCGTCAGGGGATAACGCTGGAGCGATCCGAGCGAGGCATAGCCGGTGCCGAAATCGTCAAAGGCGATGCCGACGCCAAGCTCGCGCAGCGCCTGGATCGTTTCGAGCGACTGGTCGTCGTCGTTGAGAGTGATGGTTTCCGTGATCTCGATTTCCAGAAGGCGGGGATCGAGATCGTAACGGGCGATGAGGTCGGCGACGACCTGCGGCAGGTCGCCGGCCTTCACCTGCGCCGGGAAGAGATTGACCCCCATCTTGACCGGCGGATACCCCTCGGCCTTCCAGGCGGCCAGCTGGCGGCAGGCCTCGTCCAGCACCCAGAAACCGACATCGAGCGCCACCGAACTCTGCTCCAGAGCCGGCAGGAAGGCACCCGGCGTCAGCAGGCCCCGCTGCGGATGCCGCCAGCGGATCAGCGCCTCGACGCCGAATACTTCGCCGGTCTCGATGATCACCTGGGGCTGGTAGTGCAGCACGAGTTCCTGTCTGTCGAGCGCGCGCAGCAATTCTTCCCGAAGAGCCCGCCGCGCCATCGTCTCGTTGCGCATGGCCGGCTCGAACATGCGCACGACACGACCGCCGGCCTGCTTGGCGCGATAGAGCGCAAAATCCGCGCTGGCGATCAGTTCGTCCGCATCCGCCCCGTGCCCGGGAGCGAGCGAGAAGCCGACGCTGGCACCCACATGGAACGTATGGCCGGCCACCTCGAAGGGTTTCTTGAACGCCTCGATCACCGTCACGGCGACTTCGTGTGCAATGCGAGGATCCCCGGTTCCGGGAAGGAGGACCGCAAATTCATCGCCGCCGAACCGCGACATTGTCGCATTGCGGTCGAGCACCGCCGGCAACCGCACGCCGATCGCCTGCAGGAGGGAATCGCCGACCGCATGGCCCAGCCGGTCGTTGACGTCCTTGAACCCGTCCAGATCGAAGAGCAGCACCGCAAGCGGCCTGCCCTGCCCGAGTTCCTCGCGCAGCAGGTCTTCGAATCGAAACCGGTTGCAGAGGCCCGTCAGCGTGTCCTGGCTTGCGAGCCTCAGCAGCCGGACGTCGCGGTCGCGCCGCTCGGAAATATCCTTGATGATGGCGCCGATGCCGACGCCGCGCTCGTCCTTCCAGATCGACAATGCCATCTCGATCGGGAATTCCGTGCCGTCCTTGCGGCAGGCGGAAATTTCGACGGTCTTGCCCTTGAGCCTCGACGTTCCGCCGGCCGCGACCCGCGCCAGCCCGGCATTGTGGGCAGCTCTGAAGCGCTCCGGGACGATCAGGTTCAGCGAACTGCCGATCATCTCCTCAGGGGTGAAGCCGAACATGGCGAGCGCGGCCTGATTGACGAACTCGATGCGCCCGGTCGGATCGGCGGTGATGATGGAGAGATCGGTGGCATCGGCAAAATTCGCGGCCGTCGCCTGGGGCAGGCCTTCACGGCGCAGCTCCATCTGCTCCATCACCATCGATGCGAGCCCGGCAAGCGTTCTCTTTTCCCGTTCCGAGAAGTGTTCGCGCACCCGCGTGTCGGCAATGCAGAGCGCACCGATCCGGTATCCATCGGGCGTCGTCAGCGGTGCCCCCGCATAGAACCGGATAAACGGCTCACCGGTGACGATCGGCAGGTCGGAGAAACGCATGTCGAGCTGCGCGTCCGGCACCACGAGCACCTCGTCGGTCCTGATCGTATGGTCGCAGAAGGATTCCGACCGGAGCGTCTGCTCGATTTCAAAGCCCGAGCAGGATTTGAACCACTGGCGATCTTCTTCGATCAGAGTGACGAAGGCCATGCGGGTGGAGAAAAGTTCCGAAGCAAAACGGCAGATGCGATCGAAACGGCTTTCGGCCGCAGTGCCGGCGATGCGATAGCGATCCAGGGCATGAAGACGCCCGCGCTCCGCAAACTCCATGCTGTCAGCGTAAGACATCTCTGCTCCAGTAACCGGCGGCTGCGCCCTCACCATAGAAATTCATCAATTAGAAAAACCATAACAACCCGACCCCAAGAAATGAAGGGTATTTGGCCGCAGGAATCATGGTGAACGGTTCGTGACGACCGGGAGACGATCCAGAACGAAACAGCCTCCCGGGCAGGACGCCCGGAAGGCTGCGTGAAATCGAGATCGATGTCCGATTTCGGGCATCGGTCATTTCGGAAGATAGTAACGGCCGCGTTCGTCGCGCTCCAGCCCGCTGGCCCGGAACGTGTCAAGTTCGCGGACCACTTCGCGGCCGTCGCGGCTGCCGACCGCGGCCATCAGTTCCTCGAAATGTTTCGGACCGTCCCTGAGCGCCGCTTCGAGCGAGGGGAAGCGCTTGCCGGGATAGGACGGAGCCTGCGGCGTCACCAGTTCCCAGCTCTGGGCATGCTGCATCGGCCAGGTCAGGTCGTAACCGGCCTTCGCCCCCGAACGCGCGCCATGCAGCGAGGGATCGAGCGGCGAGAGCCGCACGCCGGTGGCGATGACGAGGTCGCGGTCCGCCTGGAAGCGGGTGCCGAAAGCCCATTCCATCTGGCTGTCGTCGAAGATGTCGATATCCGGATCGACGACGAAGACGTTCTTGACGCCGACGGCGCCGAGAACCGCATAGAGCGCCGAGCGCGCCTCGCCCGGATAGGTCTGGCGGATGGAGAAGCGCATGCTCATCGAACCGCCGGCGGCGACCGGTGCATAGACGGCGACCGGCTGGCGCACGACGTCGCCGAGCGTCTTCCAGACATTCATTTCCATGCGCAGCGCTTCGAGATTGGACGTGTCGGTGAAATCCATCCGGTTGCCGGAAATCGTCGCAGTCTGGAAAAGCGCATCCTTCCGATGGGTGATGGCGGTGACATGGAAGACCGGATTGGTCTTCACGACGCCGTAGTAACCGAGATATTCGCCGTAAGGCCCTTCCTTCTCGACATAACCGCGCTCGTCGAAATAGCCCTCGATGACCATTTCCGCATCGGCCGGCACCATGATGTCGTTCGTCACGCATTTGACGACCGGCAGCGGCGCACCGCGCAGCGAGGAAATCAACTCGAGCTCGTCGACCGGCTCCTTCATGGTAGCCGAAACCATGTCGATCGGGTGGCAGCCGACCACGTAGGCGACGTTCAGACGCTCGCCGCGCTCGGAGGCCGCCATATACATGACGCGCAGGTCGCTCGGCGCGATCAGGTCGACACCTGCTTCCTGAGGCCCGCGCAGCATGAGACGGCGCATGCCGCAATTGTAGCGGCCGTCCTTCGGGTCGATCGTGTAGTCGATCGTCGCCGAGATGTAGGGCGCTCCGTCGAGCGCGTGCTGGACGTGAACCGGCAGCTTGAGGAGATCGGCATCGGCACCGGTCAGGACGACCTGCTGAACCGGGGCTTCCTCTCCGGAGAGCTTCACCAGTTCCGGCTTCAGCGACAGCCGGCGGCGCATTTCGCGCGCCACGTCGGCTGCGGGCACGCCGAAAGCCTTGGCGAGGCGGGAGCGGCTGCCGACGACATTGCCGACCAGCTGCTGGCCTTCCGGGCCGGCCTGTTTGAACCAGACGGCTTTCGGATTGTTCTGCAGGATGGCCGCGACGTCGGCGAGATCGACCTTCTCTTCCCGGATCTCCAATTCGTCGGCGCGGAGGCTCTCGACAAAATTCCGTAACCGAAAACGATCAAGATCGAGTGCGGCGGCGGATTTGGTGGTGGTGTTAAGGGTCATCTTTCCTCTCCCCGATGGCGCGTTTCCTGCGGTGGGTGTTTTCTATCGCAGATCAGTTGATTAAATCAAATATAATTATACAATGTTTCATCAGGTCGCATCGGGAGGCGCGACCGACCAGCGTCCGTCGCAGACCGGGTCATTCCATGGGAGGGTTTTCATGCAGAATATCACGCGTCGATTCATGCTTGCCGCATCCGCTGCGCTCGCCGGCAGTGCCTTCGGCCTGTCGCCGGCTGCGGCTCAGGCGAATTATCCGAGCCAGACCATCAGCTTCATCTGTGCGTTTCCGGCCGGCAGCGGCGCCGACGTCATCGTCCGCTATTTCGCCGAAAAGATCGCCAAGCTTTCCGGCGCCACCATCATCGTCGAAAACAAGCCGGGCGCCGGCGGCAACATAGCGGGCCAGTACGTAACCCGCGCCAAGCCGGACGGCTACACGATCTTCTTCCATACCGGCAGCGCGGTTGCCGGCAACATGCATATGTTCAAGAACCCGCCCTTCGACGTGGTGAAGGACCTGCAGGTCGCCGCGACCGTCAACAAGCAGCCGCACATGATCGCCGTTCCGGTGTCGAGCCCGATCAAGACGATGAAGGAACTCACCGAATTCCTGAAGAAGGAAGGCTCGAACGCCAGTTACGCCATCAACAACACGTCGGGCAAGGTTCTCGCCGCCATCTACAAACGGGAAGCGGGCCTCGATACGGTGGAAGTCTCCTACAAGAGCAGCGCCGACTCGATGAACGACATCATGAGCGGTGCAATGGCATTTGCCGCCCAGGACCCCGTCTTCTCCCTCTCGCAGCTCCGCGAAGGCCGCTACCGCCTGCTCGCGGTCAGTTCAGCCAAGCGTATCCCCGGCGCTCCGGATGTCCCGACCATGACCGAATCCGGGTACCCGATGGACCAGGTCGGCTGGTTCGCAATGATGGTTCCCTCGGCCACGCCGAAGGAAATCGTCGACAAGATCAATGGCTGGACCAAGGAAGTCCTCGCCCAGGAAGACGTCAGGAAGTTCGTCACCGATCAGGGCGGCGACGTTTTCGTCAGCACCCCGGAAGAAGGACAGGACTACCTGAGGAAGGAAGTCGCCGCCTGGGCGAACTATGTCAAGATCGCCAACATTCCGCAGCAGTGACGCCGACCGCGAATCGTCCTGCTCCGCATGATCGGGCCTCATCAACCGAAGCGGCGCCGGTGCGCCGCTTCTTCCGCCCAAAAGATCAAGAAAGTTGAACCCTTATTTAAGTAATCGAGCAAAAGCATGTGCATTCTATGCGTGCAACCGCTTCCACCATTGGACGTTGTGTCCTGCATCGTGCTAGAAACGCATTCCAGCACAGGCTGTCGGGTCTCATATGGACGAACGGAAGGGATTTTCTGAAAGCGGTCAGCGGCGGATGAGCATTATGAACACGCAGGTGATCGCCGATAGAATAGATAAGGTCATCCAGTCTTTCTTGAGTCGTCGGTTTTCTGCCGCCGAGGTCTATCTTATTGCCTTTGCCAGCGTGCTGGTCGCCTTCCTGTTGCGTCTTGCCGTTTATGGCCTGGTCAGCGGCCGGCCGATATTCATCTTCTTCATGCCGCCGATTCTCATTGCCGCCGTTATCGGCGGCATGCGTTCGTCTCTTTTCGCCGTCATTCTTTCGCTGCTTACGATCTATGGGATCAGGGAGGCTTCGCCTGAGGGCGCCATATCTTCGGAAATGGTCTCCATAGGGATCGTCGGGGTGATCGTGGCCCTGATCGGCCAAATCCTTCATTCCGCCCGCAAGGCAATCGAGCGGGCCCAGGCCAGGGCGGAATCCCGGGAGGCACATCTCCGCTCCGTCCTTGATACGGTACTGGATGCCAGCATCGTCAGCACCAAGGACGGCACGATCATCTCCTTCAACGCCGCCGCCGTCAGGCAGTTCGGTTATACCGAGGAAGAGGCAATCGGCCAGAACCTGCGGATGCTGATGCCCGAACCCTATCGCAGGGAACACGACAACTACCTGGAGCGCTATCTGAGAACCGGCGAAAAGCGGATCATCGGCACCGACCGCGTCGTCGTCGGGCGCCGCAAGGACGGCTCAACCTTTCCGATGAAGCTCGCCGTCGGCGAGAGCCATTCCGGCGGCGAGGTCTTCTTCACTGGCTTTGTGCGGGACCTGACGGAGCGCCAGGAAACCGCCGCCCGCCTGCAGGAAATCCAGGGGGAACTCGCCCGCCTCGCCCGCCTCAACGAAATGGGCGAGATGGCCTCGACGCTGGCTCACGAGCTCAACCAGCCGCTCTCGGCGATCGCCAACTATGTCCACGGCTGTGCCCGGCTCCTGCGCGATATGGACGAGGCGCTGGCGGTCCGCATGCGCGAGGCCCTGGAGGAGACCGCCAACCAGTCGCTCCGGGCCGGCCAGATCATCAAACATCTGCGCGAATTCGTGACCAAGGGCGAAACCGACAAGGCGCCCGAGAACATCCGGCGGCTGATCGAGGAAGCCGGCGCGCTCGCGCTTGTCGGTTCCCGCGAAAAAGGCGTAAGGGCGGTTTTCGAATTCACCCCCGGACCGGAAATCGTGGTTGCCGACCGAATCCAGATTCAGCAGGTCCTGACCAACCTGATGCGCAACGCGATCGAGGCGATGCGTGATTGCCCCCGCCGCGAACTCGTCATCCGGACGGTCCAGGAAAACGACGACATGCTGGCCGTGATTGTCCAGGACACAGGGCCCGGCATCGCAGAAGAGATCGCCGAGCAGCTTTTCAAGCCCTTCGTCACCACCAAGGCGGGCGGCATGGGAATAGGCCTTTCGATTTCAAAACGCATCGTCGAAGCGCATGGCGGAGAGATGACGGTGTCGCGCAATGCAGCTGGCGGCGCCACCTTCCGCTTCACGCTTCCGATAGACAAGGAGGAGCGCGAGAATGCAGACGGGTGACTATACGGTCCATGTCGTCGACGATGAGGAACCGGTCAGGAAGTCGCTCGCCTTCATGCTGACCATGAACGGGTTTGCCGTCCGCATGCATGAAACGGCGTCGGCCTTCCTGCAGTTCGCACCGAGCATCCGCAACGGCGTGCTGATAACCGACCTGCGCATGCCGGACATGACGGGCGTCGAGCTCATCCGCCGGTTGACGACGACCCGATTGAACGTACCGGCCATCGTCATCACGGGCCACGGCGACGTGCCGATGGCGGTGGAAGCGATGAAGGCCGGCGCGGTCGATTTCATCGAGAAGCCTTTCGAAGACACGGTGATCGTCGATGCAATCCAGCGGGCGGCCCTGCTGCTTTCGGACAAATCCGTGGAGACCGACGACACGGCAGAGGTGCAGATACGCCTCGAAAGCCTGAGCGACAGGGAGCGACAGGTGCTGTCCGCCGTCGTCGCCGGGTTGCCGAATAAATCGATCGCCTATGATCTCGACATAAGCCCCAGGACGGTCGAGGTCCATCGGGCGAACGTCATGGCCAAGATGAAGGCGAAGAGCCTGCCCCAGCTCGTCCGGATGGCGATCGCCGCCGGTTTCGGCCCCTAATATTCTTGCAGATTATTTGGGATTTCTTGATCTAGAGCAAAGCGGACGTCCTTTTTGAGGGCTAGACGAAGGTTTCAAGCGAACGTTCAACCGCCTTACTCGCGCGGAAATTTTTGTGCAGTCACCTTCAAAACATATCGTTGTCATTGCGCCGGACCTCGGCCTCCGGCAATCGCTGACGTTTGCGCTTGAAGTGGAAGGATACCAGGTCGAAGCCTACGAAACCTGGCGCAAATGCCGCCACTCGGCCCTCCCTGCCCTATGCATGATCATCGACGATCAGGTCCTGCGCTCCAGCGATGCGCGGCAGTGCCTGCGCAATTCAAGCCACGCGGTCATCCTGCTCACCGACGGCATTTCCCCGCCCATCCTGGAAAATCCCGGCCTGACCCTCATGAAGCCGTTTGACGGCGCCGAGCTTCTCAGCCTTGTCAGGAAGTTGGCTCTGACGGCCTGAGGCCGGCTGGCGCCTGCCGCTACGTAAATCCCCCTAGTGATACAACCGAATTTCTCCCACCCACGTCTTGAGGCATCTTGAGATCACAGCAAGGGGAGAAAGTCAGATGCAGACCGCAACCGCTTATGCCACCGACAGGGCGCTCGCTCCGAGTCAGCCGATGGCGATCTCCTCTCCGACCGCTGGTTTCCCGCGGTCGCATTCGGTGACCACCTTCAATGCGGGTGCGGAAATCTACGCTCCCGGCGACAAGGCCGGCACATTCTTCCAGATCGAATTCGGCGCCGTGCGCATACACCGCCTGCTGTCGGATGGACGGAGACAGGTTATCGCCTTCCATCTGGCTGGAGAGACTTTTGGGTTCGAGGCGGACCGGACCCATAGCTTCTTCGCCGAAGCCATTATCCCGACCGGGCTGCGCGCCCTCAGCCGCCCGGCCAACGACCAAGCCTCCCCGGAGCTTCTGGTTCTGGCGCTGCGCGGAATGCTGCGCGCCCAGGAACACATTCTGATGATCGGCCGCCAGACGGCGGTGGAACGGATTTCCGGCTTTCTCCTCGACATGGCGGAGCGCCAGGGCGGGCTGGAATATTTCGACCTGCCGATGACCCGCCTGGACATCGCCGATTATTTGGGCCTGACGATCGAAACGGTGTCGCGCGTTTTCGCGAAACTCCGTTCCGCGGGCCTTATCAAACTGCGGAGCATTCGCTGCGTCGAAATCAAGAAGCTCGAAGCACTCCGCAGCCACTGCGCATGAAGCATGAAATGATCGTAAGTGCATGACATGAAATGACATCCGGCGGGAATGCCAGTGATCGCCCGGATGAAGTGCCTATCGTAATACCGAAATATCCCATCATTCTCCTCCCGGACCACCTGCGGCAGGTCGTATCCCCCTCACGACCTGCCGCAAAGTCCTCTTCCAAAATATCCCCTATCCGGAGCGGCTCGCCGAACTCGACGCGATCATGGCCGCGATCGAGACGCGCAACGGCCGGCTTGCCGGAGAGCTTTGCGTGAAACGGATGGAACGGCTGCGGACGGTGTCGTCAATCTGATCGAGCGGATGGAAGCGGCCGCCTAGGATGGCCGGCGGGCGGCGCCGATCTCATCGAGCAGGCCGCGCATCCGACGCACGATCCCGCTGTCCGTCGCGTAGGAAACGGGCGCCTGGAAGCCGAAGGCGATCGCCCGCTGGTCGGTGCTTTCGACAGGCCTCCGGCACGAACTGTGAACTTCGTGCACGCCGGTCTCACCCACCATCCGCGCGACCGTCGAGAGGTTGATGCCGCCGCCCGGCATGATCGAGACGCGATCCCCTGCCCGCTCGACGAGCTGCCGGATGAGATCGATGCCCTCCGGCCCCGTCACCTTCAGCCCCGACGTCAGCACACGCTCGACGCCGAGATCGATCGCCTGTTCGAGCGCCTCGAACGGATCCGGCACCAGATCGAAGGCGCGATGCAGCGTGACGCCGAGCCCCTTGGCATGGTCCCTCAGCCGCTTCAGCATCGGCAGGTCGAGCGTCATGTCGGGCAGGCTCGCGCCGATCACCACGCCGGCGAGCCCAAAGGCCCGGGCCGCGTCGATATCGGCCAGCATGGCGGCTTCGTTGTCGGTATCGAAGATGAAATTGCCGGCGCGTGGCCGGATGATAGCATAGACCGGGATCGGCGCCCTGGCCGCCAAAGCCATCATGCCGGGCGGCGGCGTCAACCCGCCGAGATCGAGCGCCGCGCAGAGTTCGATGCGGTTCGCGCCTCCGGCGATTGCCGCGGCAACCCCTTCGGGACTATCGACGCAGACTTCCAGCAGAATGGACATTCAGCCTCCCTTGCGGCCGACGGCGGCAACATCTTCCGCGCCACCGGCGCCGCTCTGGTGGCCGAGCACGGCCGCCCCCACCAGCCCGCCATCCTCCTGACGCAGCGCCGGCACGACCAGCGGATGGCCGAAACGGTTGAGGATGCGCTTCCGCACCGCCCGGTCGAGTGCATCGATCAGCGGCGTGACGGAGGCGAGCCCGCCACCGACCGGCACGATCGAGGCACCGGTGACATTGACCGAGAGCGCCAGCGGATCGGCAATCAGTTCGAGATAGACGGCAACGGTTCTTGCAGCCCGCGCTTCGCCCGACTGCCAATTCTCCAGTATCCGGTAGCTCGTCTCCTCGCATCCGTGCAGGAAGGAATGCAGCCTCTCGATGCCGCGCGCCCCGCCGATCGTATCGACGCAGCCCGATTGCCCGCAGCCGCAGGAAAAGCGCGGAACATGCAGCGTTTCGCCATCGAGTTCGACCGTCGTGTTGAGGATAGGTCCATGGCCCCACTCGCCCGTGACGCCGCCGGCGCCGCGCACCAGCCGCCCATCGATCGCCAGCCCGCCACCGATACCGGTCCCCATGATGGCGCAGAAGACGACGGAGTGGCCACGGCCCACACCTTCATTGGCTTCGGCCAACGTCAGACAGTCGGCATCGTTGGCAGCCAGCACCGGCCGGCCGAGGATTGCCGCGAGTTCGTCGCCGATCCGCCGCCCGGTGATGCACGGGATGTTGGCCGAAGTCGCCACGCCGTCGCGCGGATCGATGAGGCCCGCAATCGACAGCGCCAGCGGCGATGCCGGAGCGCCGGCATGTGCATTGCTCTCGATCAGGGCGGAAAGCGAATTCGCGAGCTCCTCCCAGCTCGCAGCCGGCGTCGCGACCTTCTCGAGCGGCACCAGGGCACCCGGGGCCGGCGACACGGCGAACTTCATGAACGACCCGCCGATATCCACGCAAAAGACCGGTTTGGCAGAATCCGTCTGGCCTGTCGTGCGAGATGTCGGGGCAAGAATGCTCATCGGCGCGGATCCAGGAGGTCGCGCAGGCCATCGCCCAGAATGTTGAAGCCGAGCACCGTGATCATGATCGCGAGGCCGGGGAAGAGCGACATCCAGATGTTGAGTCCCAGATAGTTGCGGCCGTCGCTCATCATCGCACCCCATTCCGGCAACGGCGGCTGGGCGCCGAGGCCGAGGAAGGAAAGGCTTGCGGCCGACAGGATGACTGTGCCTGCGGTCAGCGTCGACTGGACGATGATCGGGCCGATCGCGTTGCGCAGGATATAATGGGTCATGATGCGCCGCCGCGAGATACCGAGCGAATGGGCCGCCTCCACATATTCCATGTTTTTCAAGCCCAGCGTCAGGTTTCGGCTGAGGCGGGCATAGACCGGCACAGAGAAGATCGCAATGGCGATCAAGAGATTGATCAGGCTCGTGCCGAGCACGCTGACGATGAGGATGGCGAGCACGATGCCCGGAAAGGCGAACAGGATATCCATCGTCCACATGATCGCCTGATCGACGTAACGGCCGCTCATGCCCGACAGGATGCCGAGCGGGACGCCGACGAGAACCGCCAGCCCGACGCTGAGCACCACTTCGATAAGTGAGATGCGCGCGCCGTAGATGACGCGGGTGAAGATGTCGCGGCCGTTGTCGTCCGTGCCGAACGGATGCGCGAAGGACGGCGGCTCCATGGTCGCAAGCAGATCCTGCACGTAAGGGTCGGCGGGCGCGATGAACGGTGCGAAGATCGCCGCCAGCACGATGATGCCGACCAGGAAGCCGCCGAGCGCCACGCTGCGATGGCCGTTGACCCAGCGCAGCGCCTTGAGAACCATCGGCCGGCGTGCGGCGTTATCGGTCTCGATCGATGCCATCAGTCGAACCTTATCTTAGGATTGAGGACGGCGATCAGCAGTTCGGCCAGGAAATTCATCAGGACGACGCCGGTGACCGCGACGAGCGTCACGCCCTGGATGACCGGATAATCGCGATATCGCACCGCATCGACGAGGAAGCGGCCGATACCCGGCCAGTTGAAGACGGACTCGGTGACCACAGCCCCGCCCATCAGACTGCCGAAATTCAGCCCAACGATGGTGATGATCGGGATCAGCGCGTTTCTCAGCGCATGGCTCCAGTAGATCTTGCCGGGCGCAACACCCTTGGCATAGGCGGTCCTGATATAATCCTGGCTCATCACCTCGATCATGCTGGAGCGCGTCATGCGGGCGATGACGGCGGTCGGCAGCACGGCAAGGGTGATCGACGGCAGGATGAAACTCTTCCAGGACTGGGCGCCGAGCAGCGGCAGCCAGCCGAGCTGGACGGAAAACGTGTTCATCGCCATCAGCGCCAGCCAGAAATTGGCGATAGACGCGCCGGCGATCGCGAGGATCATCACCGCCTGATCCGGCCAGCCGTGCCGGTAAATGGCGGCGATCATGCCCGCCGGCACGCCGATACCGATGGCGATCAGATAGGCGGTGATGGCAAGCCCGATGGTGAAAGGCAGACGCTCGGCGATTTCGGCCGTCACTGGCAGCTTCGACTTGATCGATAGGCCCAGATCGCCCCGCACGGCATCATAGGCAAACGATGCATATTGCTCCGGCAGGCTGCGGTCGAGATCGAGCCGCGCCGTCATGGCGTCGACCGCTTCCTGCGTCGCTTCCGGCCCCGCCATCAGCCGCGCCGGATCGCCCGGCAGCGCGCGGATCGCGACGAAGACCAGCAGCGACACGCCAATCAGGATCAGCGGCAGGGCCAGCAGTTTCTTGACGATATAGGCTTTCATCCGCCCGCTATCTCTCGAGGCCGGATTGCCTCATCCACGAAAATAGAAAAAGGCGGGCGGATCGCTCCACCCGCCGCCAATGACTCACTGCTTCTTCGCTTCCTTGACGACGATCAGACCGCCCGGAATGACCCAGGCGCCCTTGACGCCGGCGCGCGTCGCAAAGAGGTCCTGCTTGGTATAGAGCAGCACATGCGGCGCCTGCTCGTTGACCAGCTTCTGGGCATCGACATAGATCGCGTTGCGGGCCTTCTCGTCGAGCGTCGAGGCCGCCTTGTCGATCAGCTCGTCGAGCTTGGCATCGGCGAAGAAGCCGAGATTGGCGCCGGCCGGGGATGCGCTCTTCGAGTAGTAGAGCGGACGGAACTGCAGGTCCGCGCCGTTGACGCCGGAAGACCAGGAGGCGATCGACGAACCGATATTGTCCTTCTCCTTGCCGGCCGGATCGAGGAAAGCCGCCTTCGACCAGACGCCGCCCTCCATCTTGCGGACTTCCAGCTTGACGCCAGCCTTGGCCCACATCGCCTGCAGCAGTTCACCGATACGGGCTTCCTGCTCCTGTACGATCGTGCTCATCGAAAAGCCGTCCGGATAACCGGCGTCCTTCAGGAGCTGCTTCGCCTTCTCGATATTATAGGTATAGGGCGAAAGCGACTTGTCGTAACCGGGCGTCACCGGAGCAAGCGGCGAGTTGGCCGGCGTCGCGAAGCCGTTCATGAACGCCTTGACGATGCCTTCACGGTCGGTCGCGTAGTTCAGCGCCTGGCGGACACGCACGTCGTCGAGCGGCTTCAGCTTGGTATTGAGCGAGACCCAGAAGACGGCGGAACCATCGGTGGTCGAAAGCTTCATCTCCGGGTTCGCCTTCACCTGCGCGGCGAACGCCGCCGGGAACGGGTTGATGACATCGGCGTCGCCGGTCTGCAGCGCCATGTTCATCACCGAGGGCTCGGCCGTCCAGGTCCACTTGATCTGATCCTCGCCCTTCGGCGCGCCGCCCCACCAGTCGGTGTTCTTGGCCTGGATCACGTATTCCCCGGACTTGTATTCCTGAAGCTTGTAGGGACCTGTGCCGACCGCCTTGGAGCCGATCGTGCCGGCCGCATCCGCCGTGGGACTGACCATCAGGCAGGGGCCGGTGGTCAGCAGCGCCAGGAAGGCCGGATACTGGGTCTTCAACTTGAACTGAACGGTCATCGGTTCGACGGCGGTGACGCTGTCGAGAAAGGTGCGCAGACGGCCGGAGGCGGCAAGGCCGCGCTTGGTGTCGAGATGACGGGCGAAGTTCTTGACCACGGCGTCGGCATCGAAAGCGGCGCCGTCATGGAATTTCACGTTCGGGCGCAGCTTGAAGGTCCAGACGAGGCCGGACGCATCCGCCGACCATTCGGTGGCGAGCGCCGGCTTCAGGGAGAGATCGGTATCGCGCTTGACGAGGCCCTCGTACATCGGGTCGAGCAGCGCCGCCGTATAGGTCGCGGTCTGGTCGCCCGGATCCATCGAGCGCGGCGCTTCGCTCTGCATCACGTTAAGCGTCGCTGCACTGGCCGCGAGCGGGAACACGAGGCTGCCCGCAACGGCACAGGCAAGCGCAAAATGACGGCTTTTCAGGAACATGGTCATGTTTGTTCACCCTTGGTTTTGTTGACGTGAAAGCGCTTTGAAGCGCCTTAGATCATTTTTATAATTTATTGGCGTTGATTTGTTCATTTTCTGAACTTAGTGTCAAGCCACATTCACAAACAGAAAAACAGCCGCCTTGAACGCTCTGCTCACCTCCTCCCAGCGCCAGCTCGTGCGCGTCATCAGCACATCCGGACCGCTCAGCCGGACCGAGATGGCGCAGATGCTGGGCCTGAGCAAAGCGGCGATGAGCGGCATCGCCCGCGAGCTGATCGACCTCGGCGTGCTGCACGAGACCGAGACGGTCTACGGCCAGGGCCGCCCGTCGGTACGCCTCGACCTGCATCCGGAATGCGCCTTCTTCGTCGGCATTTCGCTGCTCGAAGACCCGGCGCCGATGATCCTCAGCGATTTGAACGGCAGGATCATCGCCAGACGCGCCATGCCGCTGTCGCGCGATCCGAACGTCATCGCCGATGCGATCACCGAAAGCCTGCCGGATCTGCTGAAGGCGCATCCGGATGCCAAGGAAAAGCTCTCCGGCATCGGCGTCGCGCTGTCCGGCTTCGTCGACGAAACCCAGTCGAACTGCGTCCAGTCCACGCTTTTGAACTGGCAGGACGTGCCGCTGGCAAGGATCATCCGCGAACGTTCGGGTATCGACACCTTCATCGAAAACGACGCGAAGGCGGTCGCCGTCAGCGAAAAACTGTTCGGCAGCGCCCGCGAAATCCAGAATTTCAGCGTCGTCTCGCTCGGCGACGGCATCGGCTGCGCGCATTTCATCGACGGCAAGCTTTATCGCGGCAATCATGGCGGCGCGGGCGAAATCGCCCATTGCACCATCGAGCCCGGCGGCGCGCCCTGCCGCTGCGGCAAGCGCGGCTGTCTCGATACCGTTTCCTCCATGAAGGCGATCAAGGAAGTTTCGCGCGCCGAGGGCCTGGAGTGCACGTCGCTTTCCGATATCGAGCATGAAGCCTCTACGGGCAATGCCGCGGCGATCCGCATCCTCCACCGCGCCGGTTCGGCACTCGGGCTCGCAATCGCCAACCTCATCCAGATGAACGACCCTGGCATGATCCTGATCACCCATGTCGAAGGTTCGTTCGACGGCCTGTTCGGCACGGTGGTCAACCAGGCGATCGAAACCAACGTGCTGCCGCGTTACGCCGGCCAGACGCCCATCCGCATCAAGCGCGTCGACGGCGATGTCTGGGCGCGGGGTGCCGCGAGCATCGCGGCCCATAATTTCCTGATCGGTCCCAACTCCAACTGAGGTTTCTCTCTCAATGTCCAGGCCCTTGCGCATCGCTGTCGGCGGCATCCATATCGAATGCAGCACCTACAATCCGGTCCTGAACGAAGAGAAGGATTTTCGCGTCACGCGCGGCGAGGAACTGACCACAGCGCCGTACTTCGCTTTCCTGAAGGACTATGATGCGGAATTCCTGCCGACCATCCATGCCCGCGCCATCGCCGGCGGCCCGGTTGCCCGCGCCACCTACGACAAGTTCAAGTCGGAATTCCTGGAGCGCCTGAAGCCGCTCCTGCCGCTCGACGGCCTCTACCTCGCCATGCACGGCGCCATGTATGTCGAAGGCATGGAAGATGCCGAAGGCGACTGGATCACCGCTGCCCGTGAACTGGTCGGGCCGGATTGCACGGTGTCCGCCAGCTACGACCTGCACGGCAATGTCAGCCAGCGCATCATCGACGCGCTCGACATGTATTCCACCTACCGCACCGCGCCGCATATCGACGTCGAGGAGACGATGCGCCGCTCGGTGAAGATGCTCACCGAAAGCCTCAAGACCGGCGTCAAACCGATCCTCCTCTGGGCGCCGATCCCGGTCGTCCTGCCCGGCGAGCGCACCTCGACGGTCGATGAACCGGCAAAGAGCCTCTACGCCATGATGCCGGAAATCGACGCGATCGACGGCGTCTGGGACGCCTCGCTGATGGTCGGTTACGTCTGGGCCGACGAGCCGCGCGCCACCGCCGCCGCGATCCTGACCGGCACCGACCGCGCCGTGCTGGAGCGCGAGGCAAAGCGTGTCGCCAAGGCCTATTGGGATGCGCGAGAAGATTTCGTGTTCGGCTGCGAGACGGGCTCGATCGAGGAGTGTGTCGACAAGGCGGTCGCCTCGAAGACCGCCCCCGTCGTGCTCGCCGAATCCGGCGACAACCCGACCGGCGGCGGTGTCGGCGACCGCGCCGAGGTCCTCGCCGCCCTGATTGCCAAGAATGCCACCGGTGTCGTCTTCGCCGGCATCGCCGACAAGCCTGCGGCGGAGGCCTGTTATGCCGCCGGCGTCGGCGCGGAACTGGACCTCTCGATCGGCGCCTGGCTGGATTCGATCAACAGCAAGCCGATCAGGGTCAAGGCGAAGGTCAAGTTCCTGCACGAAACGACCGACCTCGCCGACCGTCAGGCCGTGGTCGCGATCGGCGGTATCGAACTCGTCCTGTCGGCAAAACGCCGGCCCTACCACAACATCGTCGACTTCACCCGGCTCGGCCTCGATCCGCATGGCGCAAAAATCATCGTCGTGAAATCCGGCTACCTTTCGCCGGAACTCGCGCCGATCGCCAACCCGAACCTGATGGCCCTGTCGACCGGCGTGGTCGACCAGTTCGTCGAACGCATCGGCAACGTGCGCCGCAAGCGGCCGATCTATCCGTTCGACAAGGGCTTTGCATATGAGCCGCAGGTGTTTCTGTCGGCGCGGTCCAAGTGACGGCACCTCTGGTTCTGTCGGACCTGTCGGCTCCGTACGGTTCCGACGATGAGAACGCTCCTCTCTCTTCCGTCATTCCTGTGCTTGTCACAGGAATCCAGCCGACGCGCGTCTGCGCGGCGAAGGGATCTTTTCAGTTCAAGAACAATGACTTGGGCTGACTGGACCCCTGTGACAAGCACAGGGATGACGGAGGGAAGGTTGGACCACGCCCGCGAGTCGGGGACGTTTTCGACACCCTCAAAAGATTCCTCTCAGATTATTCAATTACTTAGTAATTTCCCTCTTCCCCATCCATCCCCGCAACTCGGAAAGACCGCACAATCCTCCCGTCATCGGATGGGAAAACCGGGTTCGCGAACCGGTCGCATCTACGGGCTTGCAAACGCTCGGTTTCCGATGATGGTCGCAGAGGCGGACGACGAGGGCTGGGAAATCCTCCGAAGATCGCCGAAACGGTCGGGGCAGGCGGAAAGCCTGAATACACCATACCTTGAAATACCCCGCCTGCCCCATTCCCTCTTCAAGGGAAGAATGGATCATGCCAGCCAACCGCAGAGGCCCGTGCCCGTGCGGCCGAACATGCTTGCTCGGACTTCTGCAGCCTGACCGCTCGGCCTTTCGCTTGGGCTCAAGGCACTCATCACTGCAATCGACACACTGGATCAATCGCAGGCTCCGCCTGAACGCTCTTCACTCTCCCGGCGTCGCGAAGACCGCACTCGCATCGCTGACGATCTCCACATGTGCATAGGCCGCCTGCCCGGCTGCCTGACCGTCCGCCCGGACGATCGCCGTAACGATCACATCGTGCTCCTGATAGGATTTCGCAAGTCGGCCCGGCAGGCGGAACTGGGCCCGCCGGAAAGGCGCGAGCCTGGCCCGGGTCTGCATCACCATTTCGAGGACATGGTCGTTATGGGCGCCGCGATAGAGCCGGGTGTGAAATTCGGTGTTGTGGGCGGAATACTCCTCTTCCGCTCCGGCATGCACCAGCCTCATCGAACCGCGATGTTCGAGTTCCAGCGCCCGCCGTTCGTCCACGGTCATGCGTTCGGCAGATAACCGCGCACAGATGCCCTCCAGCTCGGCCATAGCCTCGAACATCGAATGGAGATAGCTGCCGGTCACATTGGTGACGATGGCACTGCGGTTTGGTTCGCGACCCACAAGCCCCATCGCGCCGAGTTCCCGGAGCGCCTCGCGCACCGGCGTTCTGGAGACCTCGAAACGGGAAGCGAGCGAGATTTCGTCGAGCTTCTCCCCCGGCAGAATCGCGCCGGTGACGATCATGTCGGCGATCGCCCTGACCATCTGTTCGACGGTGGTTCCGGTACGAATGACCTCTCTGCGCTTGACCTGCTTCACGATACCAATCTGCTTGTTCGAACTCTGCATACAGATGCAGGTCGGGATTCAATAAGTCAAATCCGGCCGCCAAGATATTGGTAAATTTTTGCTTTCCAGGTTGTTGGAGAAGAACCGGCAATTGCCGTATTGCCGACCCTCTCTTCGAGATGAACAAATAATACATATTGATTATTCCTTAATCAGAAAGACGATCAATCTGCATGCACTTTTTATGCGGCATATTCTCGCGGTAAAAACTAACAAGTAAAAACAATGGGTTGAATTCTGGCATGCGCATTGCATGCACTTTTGATGTACCCGTCGTAACCGGCCATGTGCCGCAAGGAGCATTCCGATGACCAAACTCCTTTCCCCGAATCGCACCATGAACCGCCGCAACTTCCTCCAGGCCTCCGCCGCCGGTGCGCTGGCCGGCGTCGCTCCCGGCCTGATCGGCTCGCCCGCCGCGGCCCAGACCGCTCTTACCGTCGGCTTCATCTATGTCGGCCCGAAGGACGACTACGGCTACAACCAGGCGCATGCCGAGGGCGCCGCCGTCATCAAGAAGATGCCGGGTATCACGCTGGTCGAGGAAGAAAACGTTCCGGAAACCGTCGACGTCCAGAAGACGATGGAGTCGATGATCAATCTCGACGGCGCGACCCTGCTCTTTCCGACCTCCTTCGGTTATTTCGATCCCCACATGCTGGCCATGGCTGCCAAATATCCCAAGGTGCAGTTCCGTCATTGCGGCGGCCTGTGGACCGAAGGCAAGCATCCGATGAACACCGGATCCTATTTCGGTTACATCCATCAGGGTCAGTACCTGAACGGCATCACCGCCGGTTATGCCTCCAAGACCAAGAAGATCGGCTTCGTCGCCGCCAAGCCGATCCCGCAGGTGCTGCAGAACATCAACGCCTTCCTGCTCGGCGCCCGCTCCGTCGATCCGGCCATCACCTGCCAGGTGATTTTCACCGGCGAATGGTCGCTTGCCGTCAAGGAAGCGGAGGCCACCAACGCGCTGATCGACCAGGGCGCCGATGTCGTGACCTGCCATGTGGACAGCCCGAAGGTGGTCGCCGAGACGGCTGCCGGACGCGGCGCCTTCGTCTGCGGTTACCACGCCAACCAGTCCGCGCTCGCCAAGGACAAGTACCTGACCGGCGCTGAATGGGCCTGGGGAAATGTCTATACGAACTTCATTAAAGCCGCCCAAGGTGGCCAAAAACTCGGCAATTTCGTCCGCGGCGGCCTGAAGGACGGTTTCGTCAAGATGAGCCCGCTCGGTTCTGCCGTATCCGCCGAGGCGCGCAAGAAGTTCGAGGCGACGCTCGCCGAAGCCATGGCCGGCAAGCTCTCCGTCTTCAAGGGACCTTTGAAGGACAACAAGGGCAATGTCGTGATCACCGCCGGCAAGGCCTACGCGGAAGATGCGATCGATCTCGAAAGCATGGCCTATCTGGTTGAAGGCGTAGTCGGATCGACCTCCTGACCCGGCGGGCCTGACGTAACGTGAAGGGAAGAGCGCCATGACGGTTGAAGCGAACGATCCCGGACTATCCATAGCAGCGGGAAACGGGGCCTCGCTCCGACCCCTCCTCGAATGGCTTGCGCGGCGGGCCGAGCCCGTGGCGATCGGGCTCGTGGCGATCCTGATCGGCCTGGCCCTCTTCTCCATCTTCATCCTGGTGATCGGCAAGTCGCCGGTCACCCTCTTCCAGCTGATGTACACCGGCGGGTTCGGAAGCTGGTTCTCGATCCAGAACAGCCTTTCCCGCGCCGCTCCCCTGTTGCTGACGGCGCTCTGCGTCGCCCTTCCCGCCCGCCTCGGCCTCGTCATCATCGGCGGCGAAGGCGCAGTCGTACTGGGCGGCGTTGCCGCGGCGGCGGCAGCCATGCCGTTCGTCGGCGTCGTGGCGCCGATCGTGCTTTTCGTCTTCATGGGGATCGCCGCCATGGTGATCGGCGGCCTCTGGATCGGCCTTGCCGGTTTTCTCCGCCACTATCGCGGCGTCAACGAAACCATCTCCTCGCTGCTGCTCGCCTATATCGCGATCGCCCTGATGAACCAGTTCGTCGAAGGGCCGTTGCGTGATCCGGCAAGTCTCAACAAGCCGTCCACCAAGCCGCTGCCGGCGGACTACATGATGGGCGACATCCCGGGAATGGACGTGCATTGGGGTCTCGTCATCGGCGTCATCGCCTGCATCGTCTCCTGGGTTCTGATCGAAGTGACGAGCTACGGTTTCGCAGCCCGCATCGCCGGCGGCAATGTCCGTGCCGCGCAGATCCAGGGACTGCCGGTCGGCAGGCTGATCGTCGGCTTTACGGCGATAGCCGGCGGTTTCGCAGGTCTTGCCGGCATGATCGAGGTGGCGGCCGTGCAGGGCAGCGCCAACGCCTCGCTCGCCGCCGGATACGGCTATACCGGTATCCTCGTCGCCTTCCTGGCGCGGCACAATCCGCTGGCGATCATCCCGGTCGCCGTGCTGCTCGGCGGCATCGATGCGTCGGGCGGCCTCATCCAGCGGCGCATGGGTCTTCCCGATGCGACGGTGCTGGTGCTGCAGGGCACGCTCTTCATCGTCATCCTCTTCTGCGAGACTTTTTACGGCCGCTTCAAGATCTTCAATCCCGACCTCTGGAAAAGGAACTGACGATGGAAAACGGTATTGGCCTCTGGGGCGTGCCGCTGGCGATCTTCGCGGGCGCCATCCGCGTCTCCACTCCTTTCATCTTCGTGAGCCTCGGCGAGACGATCACCGAGCGCTCCGGCCGCATCAATCTCGGGCTGGAAGGCACGCTCGTCTTCGGCGCCATGACGGCCTATGCCGTCGCGGTCCTGACCGGTTCGCCGACGCTTGGCGTGCTCGCCGCCATGGCGGCGGGTGCCGTCTTCGGCCTCATCCACGGCTGGATCTGCAAGTTCCCGAAGGTCAACGACATCGCAATCGGCATCGCCATGATGCAGTTCGGCCTCGGCATGGCGTTTTTCCTCGGCAAGCCCTTCATCCAGCCGGTCGCGCCGAAACTGCCGTCCATTCCGCTGGGCGGCTGGTCGAGCACTCCACAGGTCCAGGCGGCGCTCAACATCAACGTCCTGTTCTTCATCGGCGCGGCCCTCGCCCTCTTCCTGTTCTGGGCCTTCAAGAATACCCGCCTCGGCCTCATCCTGCGCGTCGTCGGCGACAGCACCGATGCGGCGCGCGCCATGGGCATCAATCCCGACCGCGTCCGCCTGCTCGCAACGGCGGTCGGCGGATCGCTGGCAGCGATCGGCGGCGCCTATCTCTCACTCTATTATCCGGGCTCCTGGAACGAAGGCATTTCCTCCGGCCAGGGGTTGATGGCCGTGGCGCTGGTCATCTTCGCCCGCTGGAACCCGATCGGCTGTTTCCTCGCCGCCCTTCTCTTCGGAGGCGCCGGCGCGCTCGGGCCGGCGCTGCAATCGGTCGGGGTCACGCAAGGCTACTATCTCTTCTACGCGGCCCCTTACGTGCTGACCCTCATCATCCTGATCATGACGTCCTCGCCGACCCGCTCGCTGGCCGGCGCACCGGGCGCGCTTTCATTGACGAAATAAAAGGAGCAATCCGATGAACGGACTTGGCGGTCTCAACAAATCCGAACACGGCGTCGGCATCGGTCTCGTGCAGCTTCAACTGCCGGTCACCGTAACCAGGACGGATCTTGCCAGGCAGACGCAGGTGATCGTCGATCTTGTCGGCAAGGCGCGGCGCAATCAGCCGGGCATGGATCTCGTCGTCTTTCCCGAATACGCGTTGCATGGCCTTTCCATGGACATCAACCCGGAGATCATGTGCACGCTCGACGGGCCGGAGGTTGCGGCCTTCAAAAAGGCCTGCCGGGACAACGCGATCTGGGGCTGCTTCTCGATCATGGAGTTGAACCCAGGCGGCATGCCCTACAATTCCGGCATCGTCATCGACGACCGGGGCGCACTGAAACTCTATTACCGCAAGATGCATCCCTGGGTGCCGGTCGAGCCCTGGGAGCCGGGCGATCTCGGCATTCCGGTGATCGACGGGCCGAAGGGCGCAAAGCTCGCGCTGATCATCTGCCATGACGGCATGTTCCCGGAAATGGCGCGCGAATGCGCCTACAAGGGCGCCGAGATCATGATCCGTACCGCCGGCTACACCGCGCCGATCCGCGATGCCTGGCGCTTCACCAACCAGTCGAACGCCTTCTGCAACCTCATGGTCACGGCCAATGTCTGCATGTGCGGCTCGGACGGTACGTTCGATTCGATGGGCGAAGGCATGATCTGCAATTTCGACGGCACGATCATCGCCCATGGCACGTCCGGCCGGGTGAACGAGATCATCACCGCCGAAGTCAGGCCCGATCTGGTGCGCGAGGCGCGGCTCGGCTGGGGCGTCGAGAACAATATCTATCAGTTCGGCCATCGCGGTTATGTCGCCGTCGCCGGCGGCGCGGGCGATGCGCCCTACAGCTACATGCACGATCTCGCCGCCGGGAAATACCGCCTGCCATGGGAAGCGCAGGTAAAGGTGACCGACGGCACCTCCTGCGGCTTCGACAAGCCCGTGCGCCGTTACGGCGAAACCCTGAAATCCGCTGCTGAATAGGAGAAACGACGATGGACGCGATGGTAGAGGTCAAAGGGCATTTTATCGACGCCGATCCTTACGCATGGCCCTATAACGGCGCGCTTCGCCCCGACAACACGGCCCTGATTATCATCGACATGCAGACCGATTTCTGCGGCAAGGGCGGTTATGTCGATCATATGGGCTACGACCTCTCGCTGGTGCAGGCGCCGATCGAGCCGATCAAGCGCGTGCTGACCGCCATGCGTGAAAAAGGCTACCACATCATCCATACCCGCGAAGGCCACCGCCCTGACCTCGCCGACCTGCCGGCCAACAAGCGATGGCGCTCGCAGCGCATCGGCGCGGGCATCGGCGATCCCGGCCCCTGCGGCCGTATCCTGACGCGCGGTGAGCCGGGCTGGGACATTATCGAGGAACTCTACCCGGTCGAAGGCGAGGTCATCATCGACAAGCCCGGAAAGGGTTCGTTCTGCGCCACCGATCTGGAACTCATCCTCAACCAGAAGCGCATCGAGAACATCATTCTGACCGGCATCACCACCGATGTCTGCGTCTCGACCACCATGCGCGAGGCGAACGACCGCGGCTTCGAATGCCTGCTTCTCGAAGACTGCTGCGGCGCCACCGACTACGGCAATCACCTCGCCGCCATCAAGATGGTGAAGATGCAGGGCGGCGTCTTCGGTTCCGTCTCCAATTCGCAGACCTTGGTGGGCCAGCTTCCATGAGCACGATCGTCCGCGACACCCCACTCCCGCAGACCGGCAAGGCGGTCGGCATCGAAACGCTCGGCATGACCATGCGCTTCGGTTCCTTCACCGCGCTCGACAACGTCTCGATTTCGGTGCCCGCCGGTTCGTTCCACGCGCTGCTCGGAGAAAACGGCGCCGGCAAGTCGACGCTCGTCAAATGTATCATGGGCTTCTACCACGCGACGGCCGGTTCGCTGTCGGTCGACGGCCGCGAGGTGGCGATCGGCTCGCCCCGGGATGCCGCGACCTATGGGCTCGGCATGGTCTACCAGCATTTTACGCTCGTCCCGTCGCTGACCGGTGCCGAAAACCTCGTCATCAGCCGGAGCGAAGTGCCGGCGGTCATCAACTGGGCGAAGGAGCGCAAGGAACTGGCGGCTTTCATGGAGCGCATGCCGTTCCAGATCCCGCTCGACCGGCCGGTGAGCGAGCTTGCCGCCGGCGAGAAACAGAAGCTTGAAATCGTCAAGCAGCTTTATCTCGGCCGCTCCTTCCTCGTCCTCGACGAACCGACCTCCGTTTTGACGCCGGCGGAAGCCGACGAGATGCTCGGCCTGGTGCGCGGCATGACCGAACGCGGCGAGCTGACCGTGCTGATGATCAGCCACAAGTTCCACGAGGTGACCAAATTCGCCGACGCGGTCTCGATCCTCAGGCGCGGCAAGCTGGTCGGTACCGGCAATGTCGGCGAACTTTCCACGGCGGACATGGCGGCGATGATGATCGGCGATGTGAAACTCGCCGAACTCGACAGCCGCCTGCCGGTGCCGGAGGCGGCCAAGCCGGTGCTGAAGGTGGAGCAGGTCAAGGCACCGGATCGTTCCGGCCTGAAGACGATCGAGATCGAGGACCTGACGGTGCGTTCCGGTGAGATCGTCGGCATAGCCGGAATTTCCGGCAACGGCCAGAAGGAACTGACCGAAATCCTCGCCGGCCAGCGGCCGACCGATACCGGCCGCGTCGTCGTTAATGGCGAAACCTATGGCGCTACGCGGCCAGAGACCCGCAAGAACAACGTCCGCTTCATCCCCGAAGAACCGTTGCAGAACGCCTGTGCGCCGAAGATGACGGTCAGCGAAAACCTCGCCTTCCGCACCTTCGACCTGAAATCGGACGGCAAGGATGCGATCTGGCTTTCCAAGGGCTCGATGAAGAAGAGGGCAACCGCCCTCATCTCCGATTTCAAGGTCAAGACCGCATCGTCCTCCTCACCCATCGCGGCCCTTTCCGGCGGCAATGTGCAGCGCGCCGTTCTGGCGCGCGAGCTGACCGGCGATGTCGACCTACTGATCGTGTCCAACCCCTGTTTCGGCCTCGATTTCTCGGCCGTGGCGGAAATCCGCGCCCGCATCATGAAGGCCCGCAATTCCGGCACCGCCGTATTGCTGCTTTCCGAAGATCTCGATGAACTGCTCGAAATGTCCGATCGCATCATGGTGATTTCGGAAGGCAAGCTGGTCTACGAGACGCCGGCGCGCGGGGCGGATATCGGCGTCATCGGCGCCCACATGGCGGGGCATCACTGATGGGTGACATCAAGGCAGAACCTTTCGTTTTTCCGGCAAAGCCGGAAGCGCTGGCACTGATCGTCATCGACATGCAGCGGGATTTCGCCGAGCCCGGCGGTTTCGGCGCGAGTCTCGGCAACGACGTCAGCCGCATCACGAAGATCGTGCCGGATGTGAAACGCCTCATCCAGGGTTTTCGCGATGCCGGCCTGCCGGTCATCCACACGATGGAATGCCACAAGCCCGATCTCTCCGATCTGCCGCCTGCCAAGCGCGACCGCGGCAGTCCTTCGATCCGCATCGGTGACGAAGGTCCGATGGGCCGGGTGCTGATATCCGGAGAACCGGGCACGGCGATCTTGGCCGAACTGGCGCCCATCGACGGCGAAGTGGTGATCGAGAAACCCGGCAAAGGCGCCTTCTATGCCACCAAACTCAGCGATGTGCTGAAGGAAAAGAGCATCACGCAGCTCGTCTTTGCCGGCGTCACCACGGAAGTCTGCGTCCAGACGACCATGCGCGAGGCCAACGACCGGGGCTACGAATGCCTGCTCGCCGAAGAGGCGACGGAGAGCTATTTTCCCGAGTTCAAGGCCGCCGCCATCGCGATGATCCGCGCCCAGGGCGCGATCGTCGGCTGGACAGCCCATGTGGACGACATCCTGGAGGGGATTGCCCCAAAGGAGACTGCAGATGCCTGAATCGACCCGCGAACTGCTGACATCGGGCGGCTGGAAGGATTTGGAATTCGCCCCCTTCCGTGATGATGTCACGATCCATTGGATCAGACCCTTCGACGGCGATCAGCCGGGCGTGGCGCTGCTGAAATACGAGGCGGGCGCTTCCGTGCCGCGCCACCGCCACGAAGGCCTCGAAACCATCCTGGTGCTGGACGGCGTGCAATCCGACGAGGCCGGCGATTACGGGCGCGGCAGCTATATCGTCAATGCGCCCGGCACCGAACACTCCGTCTGGAGCGATACCGGCTGCGTCGTGCTGATCCAATGGGACCGGCCCGTGAAGATACTGGAAGAGGAAATGGCATGAATTCGACCACACCGGCCTTCGATATCGCCTCGCTGCATGCGTTCTATCGGGATGGCGGCAGTGTTACCGAGATCATCGAAACGGTCTTTGCGCGCATTGCGGAGGTGAACGATCCCGGCATCTTCATCCACCTGGCGGACAGGGCCGCCGTGCTTGCAGAAGCCGCAAAGCTCGGCGCCTTCGACCCGGCAAGGCCGCTCTTCGGCATTCCCTTTGCCGTGAAGGACAATATCGATGTCGCCGGCATGCCGACGACTGCTGCCTGCCCGGACTATGCCTATCTGCCGGAAAAGGATGCGACCGTCGTTCGCCTGCTCAAGGAGGCCGGCGCGCTCGTCGTCGGCAAGACCAATCTCGACCAGTTCGCCACGGGCCTCGTCGGCGTCCGCTCGCCCTATCCTATCCCGAAGAACGCCATCGACCCGAAACTGGTGCCGGGCGGCTCGTCCTCCGGTTCGGCGGTGGCGACGGCCAGAGGGATAGTCAGCTTCGCGCTCGGCACGGATACCGCCGGCTCCGGCCGCATCCCGGCTGGCCTCAACAACATCGTCGGGCTGAAGCCGAGCGTCGGCGCCTTGTCGACGACCGGCGTCATTCCCGCCTGCCGCACGCTCGACTGCGTCTCGGTTTTCGCGCTGACGGTGGATGACGCCTGGAAGGTCTTCTCGGTCGCCTCGCGATATGACGAGTCCGACGCCTATTCGAATTCCATTCCGGCCACCGGTTTCCGTGCCGCCCCGCCCATAGTGAGGATCGGCGTTCCGGCCAAGACCGATCTTCAGTTCTTCGGCGACATATCAATGGAGGCGGCTTATGCCGACGCATTGTCGATGCTGACGAAGCTTGGCCACAGGCTGGTAGAAGTGCCTTTCGGCGATTTCTACAAGGTCGCCAGCCTGCTTTATGAAGGCGCCTGGGTGGCGGAACGTTATGCCGCGATCAAGCCGTTTTTCGACGAGAAGGAAACCAGTCTCCATCCGGTGACGCGAAAGATCTATGGCGGCGCCAAGGCGCTCCTTGCAGCAGATGCCTTCAACGGTTTCTACGCGCTGCAGACATTGAAGAAAAAGCTCGCACCGCTGATCGCCTCGGTCGATCTGTTCTGCGTGCCGACCGCGCCGGCACACTACACGGTTGCCGATCTGGAAGCGGAGCCGATCCGCGAAAACTCCCGCCTCGGCACCTACACCAACTTCGTCAACCTGCTCGATATGTGCGGCATCGCCGTACCGACCGGCACCCGCACCGACGGCCTGCCGGCGAGCGTCACGCTTTTGGCAGCATCCGGCAAGGACGGATTGACGGCGACGCTTGCCCGCGACGTGCATCAGGCAAGCGGGCTGACGCTCGGCGCGACCGGCTGGGCTCTCCCCGCCCCCGCTGAAACAGAGGTGATATCAGACGATGGCGATCTCATCGATATCGTCGTGGTCGGCGCTCATCTTTCCGGCATGCCGCTCAATCATCAGCTTACCGATCTCGACGGAAAATTCGCCCGCACCGCCAGGACATCGGCTGCCTACAAGCTTTATGCGCTGGCCGGCACAGTACCGCCGAAACCCGGCATGCTGCGCGTCGACGAGGGCGAAGGCGGCGAGATCGAGGTGGAGGTCTGGAAGCTGACGCCGGCGGCCTTCGGCCTGTTCGTCGCGGCGATCCCCGCTCCGCTTGGCATCGGCACCGTCACGCTCTCGGACGGCAGTTCGGCAAAGGGTTTCCTCGCCGAGCCGCTGGCACTGAAGGGCGCGGTCGACATTACCGGCTTTGGCGGTTGGCGCGCCTACATGAAGGAAGTGTCTTCGTTGCAGCGGATCGGCAAAACCGCCTGACCGGCGAAGCCTGCCATGTGACGCGGCCGCGCGGGCGTTGCGTCGGGTCGCCGCGTCGCGGTTGTCATATATCCCTCCTTTTAGGACGTACAACGTCTGTCTAAGGAACATTGGCCGCTCTTACAGGTTCGGTCATTCCGAAGTTGCACGATGGAGGAGAGCCAATGGCTATCGAACAGGCACCGACCGAAAAGGGCCGCCAGGCCGCACGCGGTTTCAAGCAGGAAACCCGCAGGCAAGAGAAAAAGGTCGAGGCGCAGAAAGGCTCCGATCTTGCCAAGGGCGCCGACCGCTTCGAGGAACGCGCGAAGAGTTCCGACGGCAAGAGCGCAGGCGACAAGCAGTATTGACGCAGTAACCGCTCAGAGGCTTTCGCCGCTCCATGTCTCGCTGACGCGGCGGATGGCCTGCAGCAGGTTCGCGGTCGGCGGCGTCATCAGACCCTTCTTGCGGCGATAGACCCGAAATGTCCGTTGCCAGTCGAGCTGGGGCACGTTGACCCGGGCCATGTCGCCTCTCGCCACCTCGTCCCGCACCAAGGGTAGCGGCATCCAGCAGAACAACGATTCCGACAGTACCGCCGCCTTCAGCACCGGCACCGAACGGGAGATGATCGACGGCGCGTCCGGCTCCAGCGCGTTGTCGTGGAAGCGGCGCTGCCATTCCCGAACCGTCGGGGTTCCGGGCGGCGGCATGGCCCAGCCGAACCCTGCCGCTTCGGCAAGCGGCACATGCTCCCGCGCGACGATCGGATGGTCGGCTCTCGCAAACACCGAGACCGTATCGTGCATGACATCCGGCGTGGCGATGACGATATCGTCGTCGAGATAGGGTTCCGGCGAGATGGCGACATCGATCATGCCGCCCTTCAAACCTTCCAGCACGCGGTCTTCAAGGTCTTCGATGATTTGATACTGCACTTCGGGGTACTGGCTGCGCATGTCGCCGATGACGGCGATGATGAAGCCGCTGACGACGCTCGCCACGCCGCCGATCCTGACCACGCCCCGGCTTGCGCCCCGCATCTGCTGAATGACGTCACTCGCGTTGCCGATCTCGGAGAGGACCAACTTGGCATAAGGAAGTAGCGCATCGCCGAACACGGTCGGCATCACGCCCCGCGTCGTCCGCTCGAACAACGGCACGCCATAGCTGTCCTCCAGCCGTTTCAGCATGCGGGTAATCGCCGGCTGGGTCATGTTGAGCGCCGTCGCAGCTGCGCCGAGACTGCCGCGGCGGGCGCATTCCAGAACAATTTGAGCCGATCGCACATCCAAAGCCATGCCTTCATGTAATGGATTCTTGGAAATTCTTCAATTCCAAGACAAGGCGCGATCTGCGACACTCCCGGCAGACCATGTGTACTCGGACCGTATCCGAGGGGCCGGGAGGAGGCTCTGACCATGAACAAGATGTCGCTGGATTTCATCTCCGGCAGTACCGCGCTGCGCCAGCAGACAGTGGCCGAGGCGGTGTTCGACTTTCTGCGCCGGAAGGGGATGGACCGCATCTTCGGCAATCCGGGCTCGACCGAACTGCCGACGTTCATGAACATCCCCGAAGACTTTTCCTACGTTCTCGGCCTGCAGGAATCGATCGTCGTCGCCATGGCGGATGCCTATGCGCAGGTGACGCGCGGCCCGGCTTTCGTGAACCTGCACTCTGCCGCCGGCCTTGGGCATGCGCTCGGCAATATCTATACGGCCTATCGCAACCGCGCGCCGCTGATCATCACCACCGGCCAGCAGAGCCGCGATCTTCTGCCGCATGATCCTTTCCTCTTCGCCGAAAACCCGACGGACTTTCCGAAACCCTATGTGAAATGGGCCTGCGAACCGGCGCGCGCCGAAGACGTGCCGGCGGCGATCGCCCGCGCCTATCATATGGCGATGCAGGCGCCGCGCGGCCCGGTCATGGTCTCGGTGCCGCTCAGCGACTGGCAGGCGCCGGCGCGGCCGATCGCCATCCGCGACGTCGAGACGGTGATCAGCGCGCCGGCCTCCGCGCTCGATGATCTGGCGGCCCGGCTCAACGATGCGAAGGAACCGGTGCTGGTCGTCGGCCCCGGCGTCGATATCGACGGCGGCTGGGATGCGACGGTGCGGCTTGCGGAAATCCTGCAGGCCAAGGTCTGGGTCAGTCCGCTATCTTCGCGCGGCAGTTTCCCGGAACGGCATCCGCTGTTTGCCGGCTTCCTGCCCGCCTTCCAGCCGAAGCTCACCAACTGCCTCGGCAATGCCGACCTCGTGCTGGTACTTGGCGCACCTGCCTTCACCTATCATTTCGCGGGCTCCGGCCCGGATATTCCGCCGGGCGCCGAACTCTGGCTGATCACCGACGATCCGGCCCAGGCGGCCGGCGCGATCGCCGGCAATGCGATGATCTCCAATCTGCGCACAGCGGCCGAAGGTCTGGTCCAGCGGGTTCGCAGCCGGCCGCAGCGGAGCGACTTGCCGGCCCGCACCATTCCGAGGCTGAAGACGCCCAGGGGCATCACCCAGGAATTCTTCTACCAGACGCTCGCCGACGTCCGTTCGCCGGACAGCATCGTCTTCGAGGAAGCGCCGGGCGGCCGCGATGCACTGCACGACTTCTTCCCGATCGAACGACCGACCGGTTTCTTCGCCACCGCCAGCGGCGGCCTGGGTTACGCCCTGCCCGGCTCGGTCGGCGCGGCGCTGACAAACCCGCAGCAGCCGGTCATCGCCGTGATCGGCGACGGCTCAAGCCTTTATTCCATCCAGTCGATCTGGTCGGCGGTCGAATACGACGCCAACCTCCTGATCGTCATCCTGAACAATGGCGGCTACAAGGTGCTGAAGGCGATCGCCGAGCGGAGCGGCTCGGGTCGCATCGACGGCGTCGACATCGGCCACATGGATTTCGTCAAGATCGCCGAAGCACAGGGCTGCAAGGCCGTGCGCTGCGAAAAAGGAGAAGAGCTGTCCTCATGCCTCCAATACGTTCTGGGCATGAAGGGGCCGCGCCTGCTGGAAATCATTCTGTCGGAGGAGAAGACTGAAATGAACATCGCTGTAAGAAACGACAAAGTCCTCAAGGCACCGGAAAAATTCTTCATCAATGGCGAATGGGTCGCCCCATCCGGCACGAACATGCTCGACGTCATCTCGCCGGTGACCGAGGAAGTGCTGCTGCGCTATCCGGAAGCGACCAATGCCGATATCGACAAAGCCGTTGCCGCCGCCCGCGACGCCTTCGACAACGGCCCGTGGCTGCGCATGAGCAACAAGGAACGCGCCGGTTATCTGCGCAAGGTCGCCGAACTGCTCACCGCCCGCCTCGACGACATCGCCAATGCCTGGACCACCCAGGTCGGCGCGCCGATCTTCCTGACCAAGAAGCTCGTCGGCCAGAACCCCGGCCTCTACACCTATTATGCGGACCTGATCGAGAAGGACGATTTCGTCAGCCACCGCAAGCGCGCCGATGGCGGCAATGTCCGCGTCGTGCGCGAGCCGGTCGGTGTTTGCGCCGCGATCACGCCGTGGAATGCGCCGATGGTTCTACTGAACTACAAGGTCTCCGCAGCGCTTGCCGCCGGCTGCACCGTCGTTTCCAAGCCCTCGCCCGAAACCCCGCTGGATGCCTATATCCTTGCCGAATGCATCGAGCAGGCCGGCATTCCGAAGGGCGTCTTCAATCTCGTCCCGGCCGGCCGCGAAGGCGGCGACTATCTCGTCCGCCACAAGGGCATCGACAAGGTCTCCTTCACCGGCTCGACGATTGCCGGCCGCACGATCGCGGCCGCCTGCTCCGAGCGCCTTGCCCGCTACAGCCTGGAACTCGGCGGCAAGTCCGCGGCCGTGCTTCTCGACGATGCGGACTTCGCCAAGGCATTGCCGAGCCTGATGGTCTATTCCATGCCGATCACCGGCCAGGTCTGCTTCTCGCTGACCCGCATCCTGGTGCCGGAATCCCGCGCCAAGGAATTCACCGATCTCTATGTCGGCGCGGTGAAGAACATCAAGGTCGGCGACCCTGCCGATCCGACCACCCAGATGGGCCCGCTCACCATGGCCCGCCAGCTTGCCCGCGTGGAAGGCTATATCGCCGCCGGCCGCGACGGCGGTGCGACGATCGCCTGCGGCGGCGGTCGCCCGGCCGGCCTCGACAAGGGTTATTTCATCGAGCCGACCGTCTTCACCGGCGTCACGATGGACATGAAAATCGCCCAGGAAGAAATTTTTGGTCCGGTCGTGTCGATCATCACCTACAAGGATGAGGAAGAGGCGGTCAGGATCGCCAACGATACGATGTACGGCCTCTCGGGCGCCGTCTTCACCGCCAATCCGGAGCGCGGCTACGCCTTTGCCCGCCGCATGCGCACCGGCAGCGTCACGGTGAACGGCATGATCGTCGATATCCACCATCCGTTCGGCGGCTTCAAGCAGTCGGGCGTCGGCCGCGAAGGTGGTCCGGAAGGACTGGAGAATTATTTCGAGGTCAAGACGATCCACATGGCCTGATCGCCATTCGATTGACGTCTCGACAAAAAGGCCGCCGGATGGAAGTCCGGCGGCCTTTTTCCCCTCCGTGCCCAGGTGGATCGTGGTTCAGAGCACCTCGAAGATCGAAATGTGCACCGCACTTGCCAGGCGCTCGCCGGTGCCGATGAAAAGGGTACGGTTCAGCCAGTCGTAACGCGGGTCGCCCGTCTGGAGACGTGGCGTGGTACGCATGTAATAGAGCGCCGGATCGACCGGCTCACCCGCCGCCATTCTCGCCAAGACCTCCGGCGGGCCGTGCCGCAGGCCAAAATTGCGGATGTCGACCAGCGCCCCGTCATGGGTCTCGATCACATAACGCGTGTCGAGTTCCGAATAACCTGCATCGTAATTGCTTTGCCAGTCCGCGCCGAGATTGAGGACGCGGCCGGAAAGCCGCTCCCCCTCGACCGTGCCGCCGATGATCGGGATAATCCGCCAGCGGACACCCGGTCCGCCTCCCTTCTCAATCGGTGGGCCGAGTTCGGCGCGGACTTCGCAAAACGGTTTCAGACCTGGTATCTGCATGGGCGCTATCGCATGGTTTGTGGAAGCCAGAGCGCGATCATCGGGAAGACGATCAGCAGGATCAGGCGGATGATGTCCGTCAGGATGAATGGCATCACCCCGCCATAAATCGTCGTGATCTTCACGTCCTTGGCGATCGAATTGATGACGAACACGTTGATGCCGACCGGCGGGGTGATCATGCCGAGCTCGCAGGCGACGACGATGATGACGCCGAACCAGATCGGGTCGAAGCCGAGATGCGTGACGACGGGAAAGACGATCGGCACGAGGAGGATGATCATCGCCATCTCGTCCATCAGCGCACCGGCAATGAAAAAGATCACGAGGATCAGCGTCAGCGTGCCGTATGGACCGAGATCCATCCCGACGAGGAAGGCCGTCAGCTTCTGCGGTGACTGGGTGATCGCCAGGAAATAGCCGAACAGGATCGCCCCGATCAGCACGCTGAACAGCGAAACCGAAGTGCGGAGCGATTCCACCAGGCTCCGCATGATGAGTTTCGTGTTGAGCCGTTTGCGCACCACGCCGATTACCATTGTCAGCAGCGCGCCGACCGCCGCCGCCTCCGTCGCGGTCGCGATACCGAGGTAGATCACGCCGATCACCGCCAGGAAGAGAAGCAGCACGGCCCAGACATCGCGCAGCGAGGCCAACGCTTCCCTGAGGTCGAATTTTGTGCCGGGCGGCAGGCGCTTGCCATGCGCTATCAACACGGTCGCCATATACATGAGCGTCGCCAGGATGCCGGGCACGATGCCCGCCATCAGCAACTGCCCGACATCGGTCTCGGTCAGAAAAGCGTAGACCACCATCATGACCGAAGGCGGGATCAGGATACCGAGCGTACCGCCGGCGGCGATGACGCCGGTGGAGGTCGCATCGGCATAACCGGCCTTGCGCATTTCCGGCAGCGCGATGCGGGTCATGGTCGCGGCGGTGGCGATCGAACTGCCGCAGATCGCCGCGAACCCGGCGCAGGCGGCAATCGTCGAAAGCGCCAGGCCGCCGCGGAACTGGCCAAGCCAGGCATTGCCGGTCCGGAACAATTCGCGCGACATGCCGGAATTGGTGGCGAAGGCGCCCATCAGGATGAAAAAGGGCACCAGCGTCAGATTGAAATCGGTGATCACGCGGATCGGCGAGGTGGTGAGAAGATTGAGCGCCGGATTGATGCCGCGCATGGCGGCAAAACCGAAAATGCCGACAAGACCCATGGCGACGCCGAGCGGCACGCGCAGGCCCATGAGCACGAACATGGCGATGAAGCCGCCAATAGCGACGAGATCAGCGGTACTCATACGCCATGGCCCTCGAGCGGATCGATTTTTTCCGGCTCCCGCCGGACGAAAGGCGCCACCGCCGTCGTGACGACAGCCGATGCGCAGCCGAGCCAGATCAGCCCGATCAGCGGCCAGACCTCGATGCGCAGGTCGAACGTCGCCTCGTTGCTCCGATAGGCGCTGGTGAGGCGGAAGAACATCATGTAGGCGAGCATGATCGTGAAGGCCAAAAGCAGCGCCCAGGAGATGAAATTCAGGATGCGCCGACCGGTCGGCCCCAGGGGCTCGTAAAGCAGATCGACGACGATATGGCCGCCGCGATAACCAAGCGAGGCGAAGCCCCACATCAGGCAGGCGCCGATCAGATAGCGGGAAATGTCGAAGGAATCCGGGATCGGCCAGGCAAAGACATAACGGCCGATCGTCGAGGCGACGATCAGCAGCGTACAGAGCCCGAGCAGGACACCGGCCACCAGATCGACGATATCGCTAAAGCGTTCGAGATAGCGGTTCATGAAGCACTCGATGAGCGGATAAGGAAGACGGGCGCTAAGAAGCGCCCGTCAGGAACTCGGGGAGGATCACTTAACGTCGGCGCCGTATTTCTTCAGCGTGTCGCTGAGGCTTGCCCAGGCGGCTTTCGAATCGATGCCTGCCTTGGTGGCCGCGGCTTCCCATTCGCCCTGCAGCGAGCCGGTCGCCTTCTTCCAGAGACCCACTTCATCCGGCGTCGGTTTGTAGAGCGTGTGGCCGCCGGCATCGATCATCTTCTGGCGGCCGGCCGCTTCCGCATCGGCCCATTTGCTCGCCATCTTCTCCGCCCATTCCGGCGTGCAATGATCGTTGATCACCTTACGATCGGCGGCCGAAAGCCCGTCGATCTTCGCCTTGTTCATGACGAAGGCGAAAGTCGTGGCGTAGAACGGCAGGTCGAGATGGTGCTTGGTGACGTCCTGCAGGCCGAACGTGTAGATCGAATTCCAGGGCGAGGCGGTCATGTCGGCACCGCCCTTGGAGATCAGTTCGCGCATTTCGCCGGCCGGCACCTGCACGGAAGCGGCGCCGAGCGAATTGACCATACGGGCCATCGTGGCGTGAGCCGGGCGGATATTCTTGCCCTTCAGGTCGGCCGGAACCTGGATCGGCCCCTTGATGCCGTGCAGCGTGCCGGGATCGTGAATAATCGCCATGCAGACATAGACATCCTTCATCTCCCTGGCCGCATATTGACGGTACCATTCGTCAAGCGCCCGGGACCCGCCCTTGGCATTCGAGATCAGGAAGGGAATTTCGCCGGCCGCGATGATCGGGAAACGTCCCGGCTGATAACCCGGGTTGATGAAACCGATATCGACGATGCCGTCGCGCGCCATGTCGTAATGGTCCTGCGCCGCGCCGAGCTGCGATGCGGGATATATCGTGATCTGGATGCGCCCGCCGGACGCGTCCTTGATCGACTTCGCCCAGGGTTCCATGCCGCCCGGCTGCAGCGCGTGCGTCGCCGGTACCCAGTGAGACAGCGTCAGTTCCACCTCGGCGGCCTGAGCCGGAACAACCGGTGCCGTCGCGGCAAGCGCCGCAAGGCCGGCCGAAGCGAGCAATGCCTTCAGGTTCATGTGTTTCTCCTCCCGTTGAAACCAGGTCTTGCTGGAAAAAAGGCCTCGGGGCTCCCTACCCTCCGGCCGGCATAATATCCTCCTCATGCGCGACGGCGACTCAGGCCGCCGACGGCTCCCGGCGCTTGGAAATGTCGAAGAGGTCAGCAATTGCCGGATGCAGCCCACCAGCGGCGATCCGATGCGCTGAAGATCTTGTGACATGCCGGCGGCACGATGCCTTCGCAGCCGAAACCGACCCTGACTTGTCGACGGCAGCGGCAACTGTAAGGAACAGCTGTGTATACACCGATTTCCTCCCACGCCCGGTCTCCCAAGGTGATGCCGGCCTCCACCGCACCGCCTATCCGAGCCTTGGAATTTCAACACATCCGGCCGGAAACGACAAGCTGCCTTTTCATTTTGGGATACAAAAAGTCAGGTTCCCTGAGATTTTTGCGATAGGCTCTTCACCCGCGGTTCAAACCGTCTAGAATGCCGCAGCGCGCATTCGGTGCATACACGGAGAGTGTCGTATGGGGAATACGGCCGACGCGGATCTGTGGCGCGAGGAGGAGAGGAGAACCGGTCCCCATGGCGGCCCGCGACCGGTTGATAGAATGCCGTCGGAGCACCAAAACCGTCCCGTAAGACCCGGCGGAAGCATCGTTCCCGCCCTTGGGAGTTGCGGCATGGAGGGCGAACTGCGGTGACGGCATGCAGTCGTTGTCGTGAACATCAGGGAGGAAGAAGCATATGGACGATCTCGTCACGCCGGTCGGCAGGGCCATCGCGGAAATCAAAAACGTTCTGGGCGACAGGCTGGTGACATCGGCCGCCGTCCGCGATCACCATAGCCACGATACCTCGCGCCTTGCCCCCCACCTGCCCGACGCCGTCGCCTTTCCGCGAACCGAAGAGGAAGTCTCGGCGATCGTTTCGACCTGCGCGAACCACGGCATACCCGTCGTGCCGTTCGGCGCCGGATCCTCGATGGAAGGCCACACGATCCCTGTCCACGGCGGCATTTCGCTCGATACCCGCGAAATGAACAGGATCGTCGAGATCCGCCCTGAAGACCTGCTTGCCGTGGTCCAGCCCGGCGTCACCCGCAAGCAGCTCAATGTGGAACTGCGCGAGACCGGCCTGATGTTCTCGGTCGATCCCGGCGCGGACGCCTCGATCGGCGGCATGGCCTCGACGCGCGGCAGCGGCACGACCGCCGTGCGTTACGGCACGATGCGCGAAAACGTGCTGGCTCTCCGGGTGGTGACACCCGACGGCACGGCGATCCGGACAGGCTCGCGGGCGCGAAAATCCTCGACGGGTTACGACCTGACGCATCTCTTCGTCGGTGCGGAAGGCACGCTCGGCGTGATCACCGAACTCACCGTCCGCCTGCACCCGATCCCGGAAGCGGTGTCGGTCGCCTTCTGCCCGTTCCCGACCGTCGCCAAGGCCGTGGAAGCGGTCATCGAGGCGGTGCAATACGGCATTCCGGTCGCCCGCGTCGAATTCCTGGACGAGGTGGCGATCGCCGGCGTCAACAATTATTCGAAGCTCGACATGCCGGTCGCGCCGACGCTGTTCTTCGAATTCCACGGCACGCCGGCCTGGGTGGAAGAACAGGCAAGGCTCGTCGAGGAGATCACCAAGGGGCACGACGCGATCTCCTTCCGCTGGACGGCGGATGCCGACGAGCGCGCAAAACTCTGGCAGGCCCGCCACGACCTCTATTGGGCGACCAAGCAGATCATCCCCGGCTACGAGCTTTATACGGGCGATATCTGCGTGCCGATCTCACGGCTCGCCGAAAGCATCGTCGCGGCACGCGCCGATATCGACGCCTCGACACTGAAAGGCCAGATCATCGGCCATGTCGGCGACGGCAATTTCCACACCGCCTATCTGATCGACCCGAACAATCCGGAGCACCTGAAGGAAGCCGAGGAGATGGCCGATCGCGTCGTCGAACGGGCGCTCAAGGTCGGCGGCACGGCGAGCGGCGAACATGGAATCGGCATGGCCAAGCTGAAATTCATGCGCAAGGAGCATGGCAAGGCGGTGGATGTGATGAACCGCATCAAGGCGGCGCTGGATCCCAAGGGGATCATGAACCCGGGGAAGATGGGGGATGGACGGTCGGCTTAAATCAGCCCGTTTCGCTGAGCTTCGTACACAGTGCTTACGACCGGCGTGAAGCCAAGGCTGCGGGCGAGAGAGACATCCATTGTCAAGTACCAGGGATTTGGCAGCGGCACCGAAGATGAAGGCACCTTTGCTCCGGTCACGCCAACAAGCTCGTAAACAGACATGGTCGCGTCGTCCGCTATGTTGACGACGCGGCCGTCCATCGCACCGTCCAGTGCCATATGCATCGCGGTTGCTATATCTTGGTGATGAATCGTGCTCATTCTTTGAGCTGGATGCCATGTGCCTATATGTCCAGGTAAAGCTTCAAGGTGTCCGTCGCCATCGCCATAGACGAATGGAAATCTGAGAACGGCCCAGGTCAGGCCGCTCGCTCGCAACTCCCGCTCCGCCGCCAGCTTGCTCGCTGGATAAGCATGCTGTGGATTGACAACGTCGTCCTCCCGCCCCGGATGCGAATTATCGATGGAATAGACGTGCGCGGTACTGGCCATGATGAAGCGAGCCTCGGGCGCATGGGCCTTTATCGCAGCAATGAGGTTGCGGGTGCCGTCGAGATTGCTCTTCCAGATCATATCCATATCCTGCGTGCGAAAGACTGCCGCCAGATGAATGACCGCCGACAGGCCTTGCGCCGCCTGTTCGAGCGTCGAGACATCGAGAATGTCGCCGGTCACAACCTCGACATTCGCAGGAGCCCGCTTTCCAGGGCGTAGAAGCACGCGGCACGTGAAGCCTGCTTCCACCAAACGAGGCACCAGGCGCTCGCCGACAAGTCCGGTCGCTCCGGTTATCAGAATTGTCATTCGTTGTTTCCTTTCCCAAGAAGATCATGCAATCGCCCGGTCGCGGTTTGGAGCACGCGGATTGCAATTGCGAGGTCGGCTGGGTCGATATCGCCAAAAGCCGCGTCGTGAATGAAATGAAGGTCAGGGAGGTCGCTCCACAGCGTCTTCCCGGCCTCGGTCAGTTGCAGAGTGCGCTGACGCTGATCCTTGCCGCCCGCTGACTGGTCGACCAGCCCCTTGCGCACCAGAGCCGCTACGATTCCGCTCAGTGTAGCTCTTTCAAGATCGAGCAAGCGTACGAGGTCGCGTTGCGCGGTCGGTCCATTAGTTGCCAAATGCCAAAGCACGTACCATTGGGTCGACCCGAGATCGTATGGACGTAAGGTCGTCTCCATCAGAGCCCGGCCGGCAAAATAGCAACGCTTCGCCCACCCACCGACAGATGAGAATTCCGAGTTCACTCGGTTATTCACAGCAATCATCCTAATTTGTTAGCTACCAAACAATTATGTATGGTAACTAACAAACCGTCAAGGGCTGCTGCCGAAATTCTGGAATGACCGTTCCGGGCCGACAGCGAACAATTTTAAGTTCACGCGCCACCCTCACCCCAACGAAAAACGGCGCCCTCCCGGACGCCGCTTCCGTCTTCTGCCTGGGAGGGCAAACTCAGTCCTTCTTCGTCCGCCAGCTCTCCGCATAGTTCTCACGCGCTTCCCGCGCATAAGGTGTCGGCGAGACCCGCACCCGGATCTCGGCCTGCTTGTGCCCCTTTTCGATCGAGGTCTTATCCGTGCCGCCGTTCGGTTCGCCCCAGATCAGCGTCAGGACGTCGCCTTCCTGGATGTCGGCATCGACGACCCCGAGCGAGAGCATGCAGCGTTCGTTGTAGCTGTAGCCGTTGAACATCGACATGCCGACGAGCTTGTCGCCGTGCATGATCTTGTCGGCGCTGGACGAGGCATAGTTCGGCTGCGGCAGGTCGATCCACTTATAGGCCTCACCGCCCGGAACGAAGTTGGAGGCGATGACCTTCATCACGTCCTCGGCGTTCCACTCGAAGGTGACCTTCTTGCGGTGCGGCTTGCCCTTCATGGCTTCGAGGGCCGCGCGGCCGACGAACTCGTGGTCGAACTTGACGTAGATGCCGTAGCCGAGTTCGTAGGGGTTGACGTAATAGTCTTCGATATTGTCGGAGACGAGGCTGCCGCCGATCGAGCCGGTCGCCTCATAGCTGTCTTCCGTCAGCCAGTCGCGATAACCCTGCAGTTCGTCGCCCGTGTAGATTGCCGGAAGCGGCGACGGAATCCAGCCGGATTCCAGCGTGTTGGTCGAATAGGCGCGCGCACCGACGAGATAGAGATCGACGCCGGCATCCTTGGCGGCCTTGACGATGATCTCGCGAACCTCGTCCTTCTCGGCATAAGGACCCCAGACTTCGAGGCCGGGAGCGCCGGCCATGCCATGGCGCAGCGCCTGCACCTTCTTGGAACCGATATTGATCCAGTCGACGTGGAAGAACTTGATATCGGGGATCGGACCGCCGTTCATCTTCTCGAAAATCTTCGGAGCATCCGGACCCTGGATCTGGAAACGGTAATGAACGCGGTTGACTTCCTTGCCGTCCGGGCGCGACGGCGAGCGCGGGTCGTGGGTCAGCTTGACGTTGTGCTTGCCAAGCGAGGCGTTGTAACGCAGCCAGTTGGCGGTCGGGGCGCGGCCGACGAGCACGAACTTCTCCTCCGTCTCGCGAAAGATGATCATGTCGCCGATCACATGGCCGGCCGGCGTGACCGGGACATAGTGCTTGGCGCGGTCGACGCCGAAATTGGCGAAGCTGTTGATCGCCAGGCCTTCGAGGAACCTGACGGCGTCCGGGCCTTCGACGATCAGTTCATCCATGTGGTGGGACTGATCGAACAGGACCGCCGATTCACGCCACGCGACCTGCTCGGTGCGCCAGTTCGAAAATTCCGGCGCGACGACCGGATAGATGTACATGCCGATGCGCGAATTGCGCAGCATCTCGACGGTATTGCCCTTCTCCTTCAGGATCTGGGTGAGATTCTTGGCCATTTGCCTACCTTCCCTCGGTTGCTCTCTCCTGCATGCGGCCCGCCGGAAAATCGGTTCGGGATACGACATGCATCGTCTCAGGATGTCTCATGCAGACGAGGTCAGCGGTCTCCTCCCGCCATCTCCTCCTACAAGCCCGGGGACAAAGCCTCGCCTCGACGGCCCGGCGGAAATCAAGGCCCCTCCCCAGGTGCACGCAATTCATAGAACAACCATTTTTGGGATACAATACCCCTCCGTCGCTCATTGGCAAAAAGCGCTATGGAGGGCCATTCGAAGTGAACTGAGGCCATAATATTTGGTCACGGATTGATGCAGTGCGGAAAAACAATCCGCGTCAGGATTGTTATCGTTTTTTCATGAAAATCACGACTTGGGATACCAAATCGCAAGGTCGACAAGACACGCAGCCGCTCTCAATCGTCGGCTTCGTCCTTTATCGGAGCATTGATTTGGCCGGCCGGACTGTCCGGATCGACGATCGGCAGGATGCGTGAGCCGTCGATGGCGAACAGGCCCTTGCTGATGCCGAGACTGATCTTGACGCCCTCCCCGTGCTCGCGAAAGAGGTTTTCCGCACGCGCGCCATCCCGCGCGATCAGCGCCGACACCATGTGATGGTGCTGCCAGTGGGCGTAATGCAGATGCTGCTCGCGGTCCTTCCGGCCGATATTGTCGAACCGGATCGAATCCGGCGCACCGAAGGGCACGCGGTCGAAAAGGCTGGTGAGCTGGTGCAGAAGGCTGCCGCCGGCCGCCTCGATGATCAGCGTGTGGAAGCGGAGATTCATCGCCGCATAACGCTCTTCGTTGACCGGATCGTCCATACCGCCGTTTTCGAAAATGTCGTCGCCCTCGGCAAGGCATTGCTTCAGCGCGGCAAGCAGTTCCGGTGACGGACCATCGGAGGCGATCTTCTTCGCCGCATAACCCTCGATCATCGAGCGCAGCTCGATTGCCTCGATCACGTCGGCGACCTTGTAGGCCCTCACCCGGTAACCGCGCGCGCCGACGCGCTGTAGGACGCCCTCCTCGACCAGCACCGCCAGCGCGTGCCTGATCGGCGTGCGGGAAACGCCGAGCGCTTCGGCCAGGCTCGATTCCGACAGTTTCCTGCGCGGATCGATCGTGCCGTTGCTCGCCCAGGTTCTGAGCTTGTCGATGACGTGTTTCTGGCGGGTTTCCGGCTTTTCACTGCCTGAAGCGGTCGCGGATCGCGTGCCTGTCGTCATGATCGGTTCACCTGCGCCACCGGAACGTCCCTGTTCCAGACCTGCAAGAGCGAGTCCGGAACATCGCTTCATATTGAAATATTGGGAGGAAAACGCAAGGTTTCGCATTTTCCACCGATCATTCGGCGCAAGATGAGCAAGCCGCCACCTGCTCAGGCGCGAACGGCCCAGGCGGCTTCAGCGGGGGCCGCGACGGTGACGGGCCGGCCGATATCGACATTTTCGAGCGACGACGCTTCCACATGCAGCGTCTGCGCCTCAGTCTTGACCATGACCGAGCGATGCGACCCGCGGAAGATCGCCTGCGATACCTCGCCGGCCCAGGAAAGTCCGCCATTCGCCTCGCCGGACTGCCGCAGGTGCAGGTTTTCGGGACGCAGCATGACGGTGACGTCGGTGCCTTTCGGCATTTCCGTGGCGGCATGGCACTCGCCCGACCAGCCCTGGCCTTCCACTTCGAGCTTGTAATGGGTGCCGCCGTTCGGGCGGCATTCCTTGACCTTGGCGTCGAGCAGGTTCGGCGTGCCGAAGAAGGCCGCCACCTGCCGGTTCTCCGGCCGGCGATAGATTTCTTCCGGCGCGCCGACCTGCAGAATCCTGCCGCCGTGCATGACGACGACCCGGTCGGACAGCGCCATGGCTTCGGCCTGGTCGTGGGTCACGTAAAGCGCCGTGATCTTCAGGCGCTGCTGGAGCGCGCGAAAATCGTCGCCCATCTGGGTGCGCAGGCGCGCGTCGAGGTTGGAAAGCGGTTCGTCGAGCAGCAGCACCTCCGGTTCGAAAACGAGCGCGCGGGCAATCGCCACGCGCTGCTGCTGGCCGCCGGACAGCGCCGGCGACGGCCGATCGGCATATTGCTCCATCTCGACGAGACGAAGCGCATTCATCACTCGGTCGCGGATTTCCTGGTCGGGACGGCGGCGGATGCGCAGCGGATAGGCGACATTGTCGAACACCGTCATATGCGGCCAGATCGCGTAGGACTGGAAGACCATGCCGAGACGGCGGCGCTCGGACGGCACGAAATAACCCTTGTCGGCATCGGAGACCACGTTGTCGCCGATCGATATGCGCCCGCCGGTATTCTTTTCGAGACCGGCGACCATGCGCAGCGTCGTCGTTTTACCGCAGCCGGACGGGCCGAGCAGCGTGACGAATTCGCCGCTCTTGATCTTCAGGTTCACGTGATCCACGGCGGTCACCGCCCCATACATGCGGCTCACGTTTTCGAGCGTCACCGAAGCCATGCTTTTCATCCTTGTCGAGTGCGGACGGCAAAGTCCGCCTTATTGAAACATTCGATCGTACCGGCGGGCGGACCGCCGGGTTCAAAGCTTGCTGAGCCGCGCCTTGATGAACTTCAGCTGCACCCAGCGGAAGACGATGACGAGCAGCATCATCATCAGGCCGATCACGCTCACCTGTTCGGCATTGCCGTTGGCCCAGAGCTTCATCAGCACGACCGCCAGCGTTTCGGAGCCGACCGAATAGAGCAGGATCGAGGCCGACAGTTCGCGCATGATGCCAAAGAAGGTCAGCACCCAGCCGACGGCGAAAGCCGGCCAGGCGAGCGCCACCATGATGCGCCACATGGTCTGGAACCAGCTCGCGCCATGGACGCGGGAACACTCCTCCAGATCGTAGGAAAGCTGGTGATAGGCGCCGGTCATGACGCGCACCGCGACTGGCGTGCCGAGCGCGATATAGGCAAGCAGCAGCGCCCAGATGGTGCCGTAGATCGGAAGCGGGCCGGGGAGCATGGCGAAGGCCCAGAGGAAACCGACGCCGAGCACCATGCCCGGCATCATCCAGGGCAGCCAGGCCATGCCGTCGATCAGGCTGCGGCCGCGCCAGCGCGTGCGGATCGAGATATAGGCGACCACCGCGCCAAGCACCATCGTCGCCGTCGCGCCGAGAAGGCCGAGCAGCATCGTATTGCCCATCGCCCGCCAGAACTCGGAATTGTTGAAGACCGCCTTGTAATGCTCCAGCGTCAGCATGTCGTAGGTGTAGAAACCGAAGAAGCGGAAGAACGAGCCCAGCAGCAGCTGTCCGACCGGCAGCACCACCGATATGAGGAAGAAGAGCACGCAGACCGCGAAGGTCACCCAGCGCCAGGGGCCGAGTTCCATGACATTGGGGCGGAACCCCTTGCCCGTGACCGTCTGGAAACTCTTGCCGCGCAGCAGGGCCCACTGCCACACGACGAGCAGCAGCATCAGCCCCAGGATCGCGAAGGAAAGCGACGTCGCGTACTGGTAGTCGGGCGTGGCACGGTGATTGATGGATTCGTAGATGTCGGTGGTGATCACCTTGATCCCGGCCGGCAGGCCGAAGAACAGTGCCGACTCGAAGGTCTCGATGCCCTTGATGAAGCTCAGCATGAACGAACTGGTCAGCACCGGCAGCATCAGGAGCAGCGTAATCTTGCGGAAGGTCATGAGCCGCGAGGCGCCGCACATGCGGCTCGATTCCTCGAGGGACGGGTCCATGGCCCGGAAGGCATCGACCATGAACAGGAAGAGGAACGGGATAGAATACTGGCACATGTGCCAGATGACGCCGCCATAGGAATAGATGTTGACGAGCGGCTCCTGGGCGCCCGTCATCCCGCGCCATAGCATGTTGATGACGCCGACCTGCGGATTGGCGAGCATGCCCCAGGCCATCGCCGTCAGGATCGGCGGGATGAAGAAGGGCAGCGTGATCAGGACTTCCAGCGTGCCGCGGAAGGGCGTGTCGGTGCGCGCGACGATCCAGGCGAGAAATACCGCAATCGTCAGCGAAGGAATGGTCTTCGCCAGCGAAATGCCGACGGTATTGGCCAGAACGATCAGGTTCTGGGTGGTCATGATCGACCGGTATCCGTTCAGGTTGAATTCGCCTGCCATGCCGGGCGGCGTGGAATGCAGGCTGCCGTAGAGCAGCATGGCGAGCGGATAGATCGTCAGGAAGCCGAGCAGCAGGATCAGCAGCAGAAGGCCGATCCATCGGCCGAGGGAGCCGCCGGAAAAAGCCCGGCTGATGGCGTTGCCGCCAAGGGCGGGCGTGGTTTCGGCAATATCGTCTAGGGAGCGATTAGGGATAATCGTCATGGGCTCCTCGCTGCTCAGGGCAGAAAACGGCACCGCTGCCGGCCCGATGGCCGGCAGCGGCAGGGAGGCGGCTTACTTGAAGATGTCCTTGGATTTGGCCAGCATCTCGTTCTGGCGAGTCGTATCCGTCGTTCCGTAGAGCTTGGCTTCGGAGATCGCCTTGACGTCGGCTGGCAGACCTTCGGTCATGCCGTCGAGCACCGGACCGTACCCCAGACCCGCGTAGATTTTCTGCACGACGGGACCCTGCATGAAGTCGAGATAGAGCTTCGCGGCATTCGGATGCGGAGCCTTCTTGAGCAGGACGTTGCCGTAAAGCACGTAGGGAACGCCTTCCTCGGGAATGATGAATTTGACCGGCAGGCCCTTCAGATCCGAGAAGTCGGTCATGATCACCGGCATGTAGATCGAATATTCGCCACGCGCCGTCCGGCGCTGCGATTCCCGCTGGTCGCGGGTGAAGACCAGTTTCTGCTCGGCGACCTTCTTTACATAATCCTCGCCGATCTTCGTATAGGTCGAGAAGAACCAGAGATAGCCGGCACCGATGGCGCGCGGGTCGTCGGAGAGGATCTTGCCCTGCCACTTGGGATCGGCGAGATCCTTCCAGCTCTTCGGCTCGTCCGCAGGCTTCACGAGGCCGGTATTGATCATGATCCCATAAGGAATGGTCATGACCGAGGCCATCGGCACCTTGAGCTTGAACCTGTCGTTGATCTTGCCGGAATTCGGCGTCACAGGCAGCGGATCGACCGATTTGTCCTGCGTATCGTAGAGCATCGTCTGCCCTTCGCTGGTGAACATGACGTCGGCGGCAAAGCGGCCGGCTGCCTGCTCGACGCGGACGCGCTCGCGGATTTCGCTGGCGCGCGCCTCGAGAATCTCGACATCGATGCCGTATTGCTTGGTGAAGGCGGCGGCGATCTGCTTGGTGCTCGGCTGGCCGACGAGTGCGGTGTATAGAATGAGCTTGCCTTCGTTCTTGCCGGCCTCAACCACCTTCTGCCATTCGGCATCCTGCGCATGGGCCGACAGGCCTGCGGCCGCTGCAATGGCGACGCCGCCCGCGGCCGCCATGAAAAGCCGTCGCGACCATTTCTGAATGGCCGATGTCATGGATTTGCTCGTCACCTGTTTCTCCTCCCTGGAACTGACGATATCGGCGCGGTGGCCGGGTCTTTCCCGTTCACGCGGCGCCCATTTTCCTGCGGCCAGCCGGCCGCAATCTCCTTCTGAACCTCAGCGGCACCGCTTTCCCGAACGGCATCGCGGATCTGCCCGTTGTTCCAGGTCTTCACCGTCCCGCCCTAAAGGCGATCTGGTGCTCGTCCAGCGTTTGACAAGGTCCCTGATACGCAACGCAAAATGCGACATCGCAACCTTGTTTCCTGGCCGGGCGGCCTGTGCCAGCGGATACTCCCTCATCCTCCGAATTCCGGGCCCGAACCCGGGTCCTGACGCGAAGCGTAGTACGCTTCGAAGGCGTTGGAATTCCTCGGCTATTACATTGACCTTTTCCCATGCAGTCGAAAAGCACCATTTTTTTACATTCACTTTTCTCGAAAATAGAAAGATAAATCGTGCTAGATTCCGCCTGGAGGAGTGTCAGGATGCTGGCTTGGGAGGACTAAATCCTTGGATACGTTAATCAACATCCGCACATTCCTGGCGGTTGCCCGCTCGGGCAGCTTCTCGGCGGCGGGCCGTCATCTGGGTGTCGCACCCTCCGTCGTCACCAAACGGGTCAGCCGGCTGGAAGACCAGATGCGGGTAAAGCTTTTTGTCCGTTCCACCCGCCAGCTTATTCTTACCGAGATCGGCGAGCGCTACCTGCCTCGCTACCAGGCATTGGTGAAGGAGATCGACGATGCCATCAGCGGTGCAGCTGCTGTCGCCCAGCGGATCGAGGGCCATTTGCGCATCAAGGCGCCGACCACGGTGACCATCGCCTTCCTGGCCCGTATCCTCAGCGACTTCCAGCAGGAGAACCCGAACGTCACCATGGACCTCGCGCTGGTCGACCGCTCCGTCAATCCGGCCGAGGAGGGATATGACATCGCGCTCGGAGCGCTCCCCGCCTCCTATTCCAACGTCATCGACGAGCCGCTGTGTCCCTATCCGCGCAGGCTCTGCGCCGCCCCATCCTATCTGGAAAGCCGCGGCCTGCCGAGACATCCCCGCGACCTCGTCAACCACATCTGCCTGACCTTTCATGCCACCGGTTCGACCTGGTCTTTCCTGAGCCCCGGCGGCCCGATCGACGTCGAGGTACGGTCCGCCTTCAGCGCCAACGACACGCAGATCCTGCACGATCTCGCCCTTCGCGGACGCGGCGTTGCCATGGTGGCGAGCTATGTCGCGGAAGAATCGATCCGCTCCGGCAAACTCATCGAGCTCCTGCCCGAATATCCCGTCGCCGAACTCTGGCTGAAGGCGCTGATACCGCAGACGCAGGCCCGAAAGCCGAGCGTCAAGGCGCTGATGGAGTGGCTGCGCGTCCATATGAATGCGGCCCTGGTGAGCGGCGAACGCATTGCATAGAGCAGCGCATCTTTGCCGCTGGAGAAAAGCCGAAGGCGGTTCAGCTTTCTCGATTTGAGAAAGCCGCTCGGATGAAAAAGGGTATTCCCAGCCGTCTCAGCCGTCCTTACATTCCTCATCGAGGAGACGCGTCGGCGATGCGTTGGGCGGTTGCCGCAAGGCGGCATCGTCCGGGAATTGGATTACGGCCGGAATATTGAATTCGGCCCGCAGGACAGGGAGGTTTGCGCAGTGGACACTGCCGTGGCCCAGCAGCGCGTGGCACTTTCGAAGCTCGGCGCGATCGATTGCGACGTTCATCCGGATGCGCCGAAGCGTGCCGATCTCCTCCCCTATTTCGACGAGTACTGGAAGGAAATCGTCATTTCGCGGGATGTCGACCGGCTTGAGCTCACCGGTTTCCCGACCAGCACCAGACCCTTCTTCCGCGAGGACTGGAAAGCGACGGAAGGCAGCGGCGTCGACAAGCTCCGCAAGAACCTGCTCGATTCCTACGGATTGAAATACGCGATCCTCAACTGCGTTACCGGCGTCCACGCGATCTACGACCCCTATCTCTCGACCGCGGTCTGCCGCGCCACCAACGACTGGCTGAAAGCGGAATGGCTGGATCGCGACCCGCGTCTGCGTGCCTCGCTCGTGCTGCCATGGCAGAACCCGGAAGCGGCCGTGGAAGAAATCGAACGCTTCGCCGGCGACAAGCGTTTCGTGCAGATCCTGGCACTCTGCCAGGGTGAAATGCCGCTCGGCCGCCGCATCTACTGGCCGATCTACGAGGCCGCCCAGCGCCATGGCTTCGCGCTCGGCGTCCATGCCGGCAGCGCCTATCGCCACGCCCCGAGCCAGAGCGGTTTCCCGTCCTACCTCGCCGAGGATTATGTCCATCATATCCAGGGTTTTGCAGCCCAGGTCGGCAGTTTCGTCGCCGAAGGCGTGCTCGGCAAATTCCCGGATATGAAGATCGTGCTGATCGAATCCGGCGTTTCCTGGCTGCCCGGCCAGATGTGGCGCATGAGCAAGGACTGGCGCGGCGCCCGCATCGAAATCCCGTGGGTCAAGGAACCGCCATCGGCGCTTGTCCGCCGCCAGATCCGCCTGACCACTCAGCCCTTCGACGCGCCGCGCGATCCCGGCGAACTGGAGCGCATCGTCGAACATCTCGACTCCGACGACATGCTGCTCTTCTCGACCGACTATCCGCATCCCCAATTCGAGGGCGAAGCGGCCATTCCCGCCGGATTCCCGGAACGTCTGATCGACCGGCTGGTTCGGGAAAATGCGCTCGCCACCTACCCGCGACTGGAGGACTGACCATGGACCAGGCCGTTCTGGAAAAGGAAACCGAGGCAGAAGCCAAGCTTGGCATTGTCGATTGCGACATCCATCCGGCCTTCACCAATCCGGCCGAGCTCGCGAAATTCCTGCCCGCGCGCTGGAAACAGCATCTGGCGGATTACGGGCCGCGCAGCGCCAATCCGGTGGTCGGCACGCTGCCCTATCCGCGCATGACGCCCGGCAACGGGATGCGCCGGGATTCCTGGCCGCCGGGCGGCGGACCGCCGGCCTCCGATCTCGCCTATCTGCAGGAACAACTGCTCGATCCGCTCGGCATCGAATACGGCATCCTGCAGCCGCTCGCGGCGGGTTCTTCGACGCTCAACCAGGAACTCGGCGCCGCCATGTGCGCCGCCGTCAACGACTGGCAGATCGACAAGTGGATGGCGCCCGACCCGAGGCTCAAGGGCTCGATCTCGGTCACCCAGGAAGACGTGCCCTCCGCACTTGCCGAGATCGAGGCGCGCATCGGCGATGATCGCTTCGTGCAGATCGCCATTCCGCCACGCACGATCGAGCCGGCCGGCCGCCGCCGCTACTGGCCGATCTACGAAGCCGCCGAACACTACGACATGCCGATCGGCATGCATTCGGCCGCCTATGGCCAGCATACCAACAGCGGCGCAGGCTGGTTGAACTTCTATATCGAGGAGCACTACGCCTTTTCGCACAGTCTGCAGAGCGTCGTGACCAGCATGGTCCTCGAAGGCGTTTTCGAGCGCTTCCCCAAGCTGAAGCTCGTCGTCGTCGAAGGCGGATTTGCCTGGGCGGCCCCGCTTGCCTGGCGGCTCGACAAGCAATGGGAGCGGATGCGTTCCGAACTCCCGCATGTGAAGCGGCCGCCCTCCGAATATATTCGCGAGAACGTCTGGTTCACCACCCAGCCGATCGAGGAGCCGGAAAACAACCGCCACCTGCTCGATACGCTGCGCTGGGTCGGCACCGACCGGCTAATGTTTTCGACCGACTATCCGCACTGGGATTTCGACGATCCGCGCTACGCCTTCAAGGTGCCGCTGTCGCCGACCGAACGTGCCCAGATCTTTCGGGATAATGCAAAATCCGTCTACCGCCTGCCCTGATGGGAAGTCAAAGCCGGAAACGCCGACAACTTATATGGATTGAACTGAGAATGGCCCGTCACGTCGTCGCAAAGGTCGATGAACTCGATATCGGCAAGTCCAAGCTGGTGAAGGTCGCAGGCCGCGACATCGCTCTTTTCAACGTCAAGGGCGAATTCTTCGCCATCGCCAACCGCTGCCCGCACGAGGGTGCCGATCTCTGCCGCGGTCAGGTAGTGGGGCTTGCCGAAGCCGAGGAGCCCGGCAAGGTGCGCATGACCCGCCATGGCGAACTCGTCCGCTGCCCCTGGCACGGCTGGGAATTCGACATTCGTACCGGCAAATCCTGGTGCGACCCGGCCCGCACCCGCGTCAAAAGCTTCGACGTGACGGTGACAAAAGGCGGGACGCTGACGGAAGGCCCCTATCAGGCCGAAACGTTTCCCGTCTCGATCGACGAAGACTATGTCGTCGTCGAGATATGAAGAGGCCGAAGGTAAGGGCTAATATTCCACCCAAGATCTATCCGAAAAGGTCCCCTCTGCCTGGATAGACGGAAAGCGCGGCAATCCCTCTTGCCGCGCTTTTTGTTGGATGCCGCCAACACGGAAACGATCTTACGGGGATCAGAACATTTCGAGCGCCAGCGCGATGCCCTGCCCGCCGCCGATGCACAGCGTCACCACGCCCCGCTTCAGTCCGTCCCGCCGCATGGAATGCAGGAGCCGTGTCGCAAGGATGGCGCCTGTCGCGCCGATCGGATGGCCATGCGCCACCGCCCCGCCCTCGACATTGGCGATATCCTCCGGCAGGCCGAGGTTTTTCAGCACCGCCAGCGGCACCGCCGCATAGGCTTCGTTGATCTCGATCCGCTCGATATCGCCGATCGTCCAGCCGGCACGTTCCAGGGCCTGGCGCACGGCGGGGATGGGCCCGAGCGCGAACATGCCGGGTTCCACCGCCGCCACGCCGTAGGAAACGAGCCGCGCCATCGGCTGCAGACCTTCGGCGTCGGCAAAAGCCCGATCGGCAATGATCATCGCCGAGGCGCCGCTGTTGAGCCCCGGCGCATTGCCGGCGGTGATCGTGCCGTCCTCCCGAAACGCGGGTTTCAGCTTCGCGAGCCCTTCGGCCGTGGTGTCCGGGCGTGGCGTCTCGTCGGAAACAAAAGGCTTCGCACCGCCCTTCACGGAAATATCGATGCCGACGATCTCGTCTGCGAACCTGCCTTCCGCCTGTGCGGTGCTGAAACGCTGCTGCGAACGGGCCGCCCAGCGATCCTGATCCGCCCGGCCGATCTGCTGCGACACGATCATGTCCTCGGTGTGCCAGCCGGAATGTCGATCGGAAAAGGCGTCATGCAAACCGTCGAGCAGCATGCTGTCGAAGATCTCCGCATGGCCCATACGGTAACCCCAGCGGCCGCCGCTCATCAGATAGGGCGCGCGGTCCATATTCTCCATGCCGCCGGCGACGACGGCCCTGGCATGACCGAGCCAGACATCACGGGCGGCACTGGCAATGGCCTCCGCGCCCGAACCGCAGACGCGGTTGACGGTGACCGCCGGCACCGAGACGGGCAGACCGCTGTGGATTGCCGCCTGCCGCGCCGGGTTCATCTTGTTGCCGGCCTGCACGACATTGCCCATGATGACGGATGCCACATCGCCGGCATCGAGCCCTGCTCGCGCGACCGTCTCGCGGATGACGGCAGCGCCGAGTTCGACGGCCGGGATGCCGGCGAGAGATCCGTTGTATTTGCCGATCGCGGTGCGGACCGGCGCAATGATGACTGCCTCTGCCATTGAAAATCTCCTCAGTTTGCGCTGGCGTTCCACCGCCGCAGGATGACGCTCGCATTGACGCCGCCGAAGCCGAAGCCGTTGGAGAGCGCGTATTCGACCTGGCTGCGCCGCGCCTGAGGCCCGATGAGGTCGAGACCTTCGGCGATCGGATCGGGATCCTCGAGATTGAGGGTCGGCGGCAGGATGCCGTCGCGCAGCGCAAGGGCGGTGATGATCGCTTCGAGGCCGCCCGCGGCGCCAAGCAGATGGCCGGTCGCCGATTTGGTCGACGACACCGCAGGTCCCCGGCCGGTACCGAAAATCGTCTTGATCGCCGCCAGTTCGCCCGCATCGCCGACCGGCGTCGAGGTCGCATGGGCGTTGAGGTAACCGATCGCTTCCGGCGGCAGTTCGGCCATCTGCAGAGCCCGGCGGATTGCCTTCTGCGCGCCCGAACCGTCGGCAGGACCAGCAGTCAGGTGATAGGCGTCGGCGCTCGTGCCGTAACCGACAACTTCGACAAGCGGCGTGGCGCCGCGTGCCAGCGCATGTTCCAGCGTCTCGACGACGACGATGCCGGCCCCCTCGCCCATGACGAAACCATCGCGCCGGCCGTCGAAGGGCCGCGATGCTTTTTCTGGGTTGTCGTTGAACGCAGTCGAAAGGCCGCGCGCCGCCGCAAAGCCGCCGAGCGCCACCCGGTTGATGCAGGCCTCCGTACCGCCGCAGACCGCCACATCCACTTCGCCGGAACGGATCATCCGCATCCCGTCGCCGATCGCCTGAACGCTCGCAGCGCAAGCCGTCACCGGAGCACCGATCGGTCCTTTGAAGCCGTAGCGGATCGAGATGTGGCCCGCAGCGAGATTGACCAGGAAGGCCGGCACGGTGAACGGCGACAGCCTTCCGGCACCGCGCGTATCGACCGTCCGCACCGCTTCGGTGATCGTCTGGAAACCGCCGATCCCGGAGGCGATGATCGTTGCGGTGCGTTCCTGCCTTTCGTCGGTATCCGCAACCCAGCCGGACTGTTCGAGCGCCTGCCGGGAGGCTTCCAGCGCGAAGGCGATGAACCGGTCCATCTTCTTGCGGTCCTTCTGCGGCACTGCCTGCTCGATATCGAAACCCCGTTCGTCCTCGCCGATAGAGGGAACCACGCCGCCGACCTTGGCATCGATATCGGGAACCACATCTTCGGAGAGCCGGCGCAGGCCGGAACGCCCCTCGATCAGGCGTTCCCACATGACCTCCGTCCCGCTTCCGAGCGGCGAAACAACGCCCATTCCGGTGATGACTATCCTGTCTCTCGCCTGCTTCGGCATGCGGCATTCCTTTTAAATGATGATCATCATGTATTTCCTTTTAGATGATGATCGCCATATAAGTGTCAAGACATCGGAAGGAGCAAAAGATGAGGGTGAGCCGCGAACAGGCTGGAGAGAACCGTTTTCGCGTCATCGCGATCGCCGGCGAGCTTTTTCGCGAGCGCGGTTTCGACGGCATTGGCATAGCCGACCTGATGAAGGCGGCCGGCCTGACGCATGGAGGATTCTACGGCCAGTTCAAATCCAAGGTGGATCTGGCTGCCGAGGCCTCCCGGCAGGCGCTTGCCGCCAATGCCGCGCTCTGGCGGGAGACCATCGGCCGCACCCGCGACAAGGCTCTCAACGCGGTCATCGGCATGTATCTTTCCCGACCCAACCTGATATTCCGGGCCAAGGGCTGCACCTTCGCCTCCTTATGCGCGGATGCCGCCCGGCAGGATGAGATGGTGAAGACGGTGTTCGCAGAAGGCATCGAAAACCACCTGCAACTCCTGCAGGAGATCGTCGACGGCAATGGCGACGAAGATCGGCGCCGCAAGTCCATCGCCATCCTTTCGCAGATGGTGGGGGCGATGACGCTCGCCCGCGCGGTGGGTGACGCGCCTCTTGCGGCGGAAATCCTCAATTCCGTTCGCGACGAGCTGGAAACCCGCCATTAACCGCCTGCCCGGCAACGGAAATGCGCTCCCCGACATTCGTTCGCTGAGAATTTGTTCCCGATCGTGCGGAAGTGAAATTTCCTGCCTGTGCGATCCTTGATTTCGCTGGCAATATTCCCTGCAACAAAAGCTTCAGGAAAGAGCCCAGGAGGCAAGCATGACGATCGCCCATCTATCCCGACGTACTCTTTTGCAGGCAGGTTCGGCTCTGCTTGCCTCGACGGCGCTGCCGGTCTTGGCCCGCGCCCAGAACACGCCTTCCGGCGGAAGGCTGATCGTCGCAGCCGATTCCGAACCGAAGAACCTCAACCCCGCGATCGTTGCCTCGAACGGCGTCTTCTTCATCGCGAGCAAAGTGGTCGAGCCTCTCGCCGAAGCATCGTTCGACGGCAAGGACGGTCTTTCGCCGCGGCTTGCCACCTCCTGGGAAGGTTCGGCCGACGGCAAGTCCGTCACCTTCAAGCTGCGCGAAGGCGTGAAGTGGCACGACGGCAAGCCGTTCACCTCAGCCGACGTCGCGTTCTCCGCCCTCAGCATCTGGAAGCCGCTGCAGAATCTTGGCCGTGTCGTCTTCGCCAATCTCGAGGCTGTCGATACGCCGGATGCGGCGACGGCCATCTTCAAGTTCTCCAAGCCGACCCCGCTGCAGCTCATCCGCAATGCGCTGCCGGTCGTCAGCAGCGTCGTGCCGAAACATGTCTACGAAGGCACGGATATTGCCGGCAACCCGGCCAATGTGAAGCTCGTCGGCACCGGCCCGTTCAAACTCACCGAATACAAGCCGGGCGAATATTATCGCCTGACGAAGAATGCCGATTACTGGAACAAGGGCGAACCCAAGCTCGACGAGGTGATCTTCCGCGTGCTGCCCGATCGTGCCGGCGCCGGAGCCGCGCTGGAGGCCGAAGAAATCCAGCTTGCCGCCTTCTCGGCCGTACCGCTCACCGATCTCGCCCGCATTTCCAAGGTGCCGGGTATCAAGGTCATTTCCAAGGGCTACGAGGCGCTCACCTATCAGCTCGTCGTCGAGATCAACCACCGTCGCAAGGAACTGGCTGACCTGAAGGTGCGTCAGGCGATTGCCCATGCGATCGACAGGAAATTCGTCGTCGATACGATCTTCCTCGGTTACGCCTCTGCATCGACAGGCCCGGTGCCGAAGAATGCGCCGGAATTCTACGATGCCGGCGTGCCGACCTATGCCTTCGATGTGGCCAAGGCCAATGCGCTGCTCGACGAGGCCGGCTACAAGAAAGGCGCCAACGGCACCCGCTTCTCGCTGAAACTCCGACCGGCACCCTATTTCAACGAAACGAAGCAGTTCGGCGACTATCTGCGCCAGGCGCTCGCGGCCGTCGGCATCGACGCTCAGCTCGTCAACGCCGATTCCGCCGCCCACCAGAAGGCGGTCTATACGGATCACGATTTCGACCTCGCTGTCGGCCCTCCGGTCTTCCGCGGCGATCCGGCGATCTCGACCACCATCCTCGTCCAGTCCGGCATTCCTGCGGGCGTTCCGTTTTCCAACCAGGGCGGCTATGCCAGCAAGGAACTCGACGACATCATCGCCAGGGCGGCGGTGACGGTCGATACGGCGGCGCGTACCGATCTCTACAAGCAGTTCCAGAAGCTCGTGGCGACAGACCTGCCGCTGATCAACGTCGCGGAATGGGGCTTTATTACCGTCGCGCGCGACAGTGTGTTGAACGTTTCCAACAATCCGCGCTGGGCGGTGTCGAACTGGGCGGATACCGCCCTGAAATCGTGATAGCTTCGGCTCCAGAATCCCAGTCCCAAGGCCTTCCGTAGCGTGAACCGTGCCCTCCGATTGATCAGACGACGCGCGATCAGCAGCATTCCCGTGCTGCTGATCGTCGTCGTTCTGACATTCCTTCTGCTGGAATCCGCCTCGGGCGACGCGGTCGATGCCTATCTGCTTTCGATCGGCGGCGGGGATGCCGCAGTCGCACGGTCGCTGCGGCAGGCCTATGGCCTCGACCAGTCCATGGCCGCCCGTCTCTGGCTCTATCTCTCCTCGCTCATGAAGCTCGATCTCGGCTGGTCGATCGCTTTCGACCGGCCGGTCCTCGACCTCGTTGTCGAACGGCTGCCGAACACGTTGCTTCTGATGGGCAGCGCCACGGCCCTCTCCTTCGGGCTCGGCTCGGCGCTCGGCATCGTCGCCGGCGCAAGGCCCGAAAGTCCAAGAGACAGGGTGCTTTCCACCATTTCCCTCATTCTCTATGCGATCCCGAGCTTCTGGCTCGGTCTCGTCCTGTCGATCATATTCGCCGTGCAGCTTCGCTGGTTGCCGACCTCGGGCATCGAGACGATCGCTTCCGGCAAGGCCGGCCTTGCCCGCGCCGCCGATATCGCAAGGCATCTGGTCCTGCCGGTCGGCGCATTGGCCTTGATCTACATGGCGCTCTTCCTGCGTGTGATGCGCTCCGGCATGGCGGAGGCCTGGCAGCTCGATTTCGTACTCTTCGCCCGCTCCAAGGGTCTCTCACGCACCCGTATCGTGCTCCGCCATGTGGCGCGCAACGCCCTTTTGCCGCTCGTCACCATGCTCGGCCTGCAATCCGCGGCCATGCTCGGCGGCAGCGTCGTCATCGAGAGCATCTTCTCCATTCCAGGTTTCGGCCGGCTGGCGCAGGAGGCGGTCAGCGGCCGCGACGCACCGCTGCTGATGGGCATCATCATCGTCAGCGCCGTTCTGGTCATCTGCGTCAATCTCGTCATCGACATCGTCTACGCCGCCCTGGACCCCCGGGTCGGCGCTTCGGAGAGCGGCGGATGAAGGTGATTCAACATCTGATCAGAACGCCGGAAAGCGCCATCGGGCTGGGGATTCTGGTTCTGCTGGCTCTTGTCGCACTCCTTGCGCCGGTCCTGTCGCCGGGAGACCCGCTGAGGATTGCCGCCCGCCCGCTGCTGGCGCCCTTTACCGATCCAAGCTTCCCGCTCGGTACCGACCGCCTCGGCCGCGACGTGCTTGCCGGCATCATCCACGGTGCACGAACCTCGCTTGCGGTCGGCATCGCAGCCGCGTTCGCCGCCATCGCCTTCGGGTTCTGCATCGGTCTGACGGCAGGCTTTGCCGGCGGCCTGGTGGACGAGGCGCTGATGCGCGTGGTCGACGCCTTCCAGATCGTCCCGAGCTTCCTGCTGGCGCTCGCCTTCGTCAGCGTCATCGGCGCCTCCGCACCGGTCGTGGTGATCGCCATTTCCCTAGGCGCCTGGGCCGATCCCGCGCGCCTGACGCGGGCACAGGTCCTTTCCATCCGCGAACGGGATTATGTCGCTTCGGCGCGCGTCATCGGCATGCACCCGGTGGAGATTGCCTTGAAGGAAATCCTGCCCAACGCCCTGCCGCCGGTCTTGGCTCTGTCAGCGATCATCGTCGCCGCCGCGATCCTCACCGAAGCCGCGCTCTCCTTCCTCGGCCTCGGCGACCCGAACGTCGTGACCTGGGGTTCGATGATCGCCGAAGGCCGCAACATCCTTCGCTCCTCGCCGTCGCTCTCGATCTTCCCCGGGATTGCGCTCATCGTGACCGTCGTCGGCGTCTACCTCTTCAGCGAGGGGTTGACCAAGACGCTTGCCGGCCGGAGGGCGGAGGAATGAGCGAGCTCTGCGATATCCGTGGCGTTTCGGTCCTCTACCGCGGCCAGCCGATTCCGGCCCTGAAAGAGATCGAATTCAGTATCGCTGCCGGCGAAAGACTGGCGATCATCGGCGAGAGCGGCTCGGGAAAAAGCACCCTCGCCCGGGTGCTGGCCGGCCTTCTGCCGCCTGGAACAAAGGTTTCGGGAGAGATATGCTGGCCGGGCGGCCGACCGCTGCCCGGGCGCGATCTCGGTTTCGTCTTCCAGGACCCTTCGTCAAGCCTGAACCCCGTGCTGACGGTCGGCGAACAAGTGGCCGAAGGCGCCAGGCGGCATCTCGGCCTTTCATGGAAGCAAGCCGAGGCCCGCGCGCGGGAAATGCTGGAAAAGGTCCGCATGCCGCAGCCGGAGAAGACGCTGAAAGCCTTTCCGCATCAACTTTCCGGCGGCCAGCGCCAGCGCGTGGCGATCGCCGCGGCGCTGGCGGCAAAACCCGGCATCCTCATCGCCGACGAAGCGACCAGCGCGCTCGATATGGTCGTTCAGGCGGACATCGTCTCGCTACTCGACGATCTGGTTCGCGATGCGCGCATGACGCTGATCTTCGTCACCCACGATATCGCGCTGGCATCGGGATTTGCCGATCGGGTGGCGATCTTCAGGGACGGCCGCCTGGTTGAAACCGGCTCGACCACCGCCGTTCTCGCCTCACCCGGGGAAACCTATACGAAAACGCTGCTCGCCAGCCATCGCGACCTGACCACGCGGCCGCTGATCGAGGACGCGGTCGGATGACGCTTCTGGAAATCCGCAACCTTTCGAAGCATTTTGCCTCAGGCGGCCGCAACGTCGCGGCCTTGACCGATATATTCCTGACGCTCGAGCCCGGTGAAACCCTCGGCCTCGCGGGAGCCTCCGGCAGCGGCAAGTCCACGCTCGCGCGCATCCTGATGCGGCTCCTGCCGGCTGATAGAGGTTCGATCCGCTTCCGGGGAGAAGACTGGCTGGCGCTCTCAGGCGCAGGTCTGCGCCGCCGCCGCGCAGGAATGCAGATGGTGTTCCAGGACGTGCTCGGCGCCTTCAATCCGCGCGCCACGGTCGCTTCGGTGCTCGACGACCCGCTGCGCATCCACGGCGTCGTCCCGAAGGCCGAGCGCCGGGGAGAAGTTGCCGCCCTGCTCGATCGCGTCGGCCTGCCGACAAGCTACGCCGACCGCTCCATCCGCGAAATTTCCGGCGGCCAGCGGCAGCGGATCGCGATCGCCCGCGCGATTGCCACGCGCCCGTCGCTGATCGTGCTCGATGAGGCGGTTTCGGCGCTGGATGTCTCGATCCGCGGAAAAATCCTGGAACTGCTGGTGGAGTTGCAACGGGAGCGCGGCATCGCCTATCTTTTCGTCTCGCACGATCTCGCCGTGCTGCGCGCCGTCTCGCATCGGATCGCCGTCATGGATGCCGGGCAGCTGGTGGAGGCCGGCACGGCTCGCCAGATGATCGAAAATCCGCAGTCTCCGACCGCCCGGGCGCTGATCGCGGCCGTGCCCCGCCTGATGACCGGACCACCGCAAGGACACAAGCATGAATTCTGACCCCTGGCATCCGCTGCACGATACGCCCGCCTTTCCGTCCGCACGGTACGCTGCGGTCGGCGACCGGCTCGGCAAGCTTTTGAAGACTGGGAACGACGTGCTGCTGATCCAGGCCGAAGCGGTGGTCGCGCTGGAGGCCGTCGCGGCAAGCCTCGCCCGGCCAGGCCTCAAGGCGATCAACATCGTCACCAGCATGTATGGCGGCTGGTTCGGCAACTGGATGAGGCGCGGCGGCGCCGAAGTGGCCGAGCTTGTGGCGGAGCCGGCGCGGCCGGTCGAGACGGAGGCCGTCGTTCGGGTCTTGAATGCCCATCCGGATGCAGAAGTCCTCGCACTGGTCCATGCGGAATCGGCGAGCGGCATCCGCAATCCGCTCGAGGAGATTGTCGCCCTGGCCCGCGACCGGGGCATCGCGACCGTGGTCGATGCGGTCGCGTCGGTCGGCGGCCATGCCCTGAATGTCGACGAGCTCGGCATCGACATCGCGGTGATCGGCCCTCAGAAATCACTGGCCGGCCCCGCCGGGCTTTCGGCCGTCTCCGTCAGTGCCCCGGCCTGGAAAATGATTTCCCGAGACGGTGGACCAAGGTATTCGATCCTTTCGCTTCTCGACCAGAAGGCTTGGCTGGACACGGGGCGTGGAACACTGCCCGGCACCACCGCGCCGCTGGAATTCTTCGCGCTGGAGGCGGCGCTGGATCGGGCGGAAGCAGAAGGCATCGACCAGATCGTCGCACGCCACGTCCGCGCTGCGAGGGCGACGCGCGCGGCACTTTCCGCCATGGGAGCCGGACTGTGGATGGGGCCGACCAGGGGCTCCAACCTGGTGACGACCGCAAAACTACCGGACGGGATCGAAACCGACGCCCTTCTTGCAGTCGCCCCGCGCATCATGGAGCTTTCCGCCGGCGTCGGCCCGGGCGCGGAACGGTTGATCCGGCTGAACCATACCGGCAGGCGCGCCCGTTTCGACAGCGTCCTCGGCAATGTCACCGCCTTCGGCATGGGCCTGAGAAGGCTTGGGGTGAAGGCGGATATTCCCGCCGCCGTCGATGCGATCGCGCTGCATTACGGCGACTGATCAAAGCCCTTTTTCGATCAGCCAGTCACGGGTGATGATCTCGTCTTCGCGGCCGATTCCGTGATTTGCCTCCAGCGTCCGGGCGGTGAGTTCCGCGCCCGCCGCACGAAGCCGGTTTTCCAGCTCCTGCGCCAGTGGTCCGTAGAAATCGTCGGTCGCGCTGAGCGACAGGACCTGCGCACCGGAAAGATCGACCGACGGCCTGCTCTCAAGGACGTTCATCGACCTGAGCAGCACCGCCTTGCGGATCAGTTCCGGATGGAGCTGCATCACCGCGCCGATCATGTTGCCGCCGTTCGAATATCCGACCAAGGCCGTCCGCTTGGGATCGGCTCCGTAGGCCGGCCCGATCTCCTCCACGAAGGCCGCGAATGCCTCCGTCTCGGAGACGATTTCCTTCTGGTCGAACGTCACCTGGTCGAAGCGGCGGAAGAAGCGCGGATACCCCTCGTCCGTCGAGCGTCCGCGAATGCCGATCAGCATGGCGTTCGGCGCGGCATTGCGCCCGAACGGCAGCATGCTCGTTTCGTTGGCTCCCGTGCCATGCAGCAGAACCAGCGTCGAACCGTCCCAGTTCTCGGGCATGTGGATGCGATGAACGAAAGGCAGGTCTCGATAGGTCACCCGCTCTTCGCCCGGCAGGCCGAATTGCGGCAGCATGACCCGGAGAGCATCGTGATCCGCCTTGAAATGCTTCGGAATGAAAAGCCGGGTGCCGAGCGTTTCCAGCGGCTCGTCGGTCACGAACCCCGGTCCGTCGCTCGCCAATTCGATCAGCGTGCCTCCCGGTTCGCGCACATAAAGCGAATAGAAATACTGGCGATCGTGCATGTTCATCTCGCCGGCGTTTTCGGCGAGAAGTGCTGCCTGCACCGCCTCCACGCGCCCCCGATCGGGAGCGCGCAGGGCAATGTGGTCGATCGTTCCGGTGCCTGGCGCCGCCGTCCAGAAACCGCCGGCGTCGCGGACGTCGACGATGTCGCCAGCATCGGACAAAAGACGCTGGATCGCCCCTTCGGCCGGTCCGCGAACAAGGCCCATGTGGCGGGTCAGGAAATTCGCGGTCTCATCCGGCTTTTCCGACAGGATCGTCGCGCCGCGCAACCCGTGGATCGCATCCGCCTCGGCAATGCCGCCGCCTTCCCACCAGACCCAGGGCCGACTCCCTTCGGCGCCTTCGACCCCGACGAGCTTGACGATGATGCCGTCCGGATCGGTCAGCCGCAGCACCGGCTCGCCGAACTCCTGAGCGGGACCTGAGAGCTTGACGTTGAACTGCAATGCCCGGGTCAGCCAAAAGCCGATCGCCTCCGGCGCGATCGCGAAACCGATCTCGCTCGGCGCACCGTGGCCGACCCGCCCCAGCGATCCGTCCTCCCAGGCGAGGAAGGTAACGAGCGAACCGGGCGACGCTGACCCATCGCCATAGAAAAGGTGAAGCTGCTGCGCATCCTCGAAACCGGCGGTGCGTTTGACGAGCCTCAGTCCCAGGAAGCCGACGTAGAAATCGACATTCGCCTGGATCTTCCGGGTGATGGCGGTGATGTGGTGAATGCCGCTGGTCATGCGTGTGCTGCCTTGTGTTGACGACGGACAAGCACCGTCTTGAAGCCGATCAGGCAGCGGTATTCGTCGCGCGCCTGCATCTCGTTCAACGTTTCGATCGCCGGCGCATCTATCCGTCGCGACAGATGCAGGATCAATCCCCCGCCGATGCAAAGCCCCACATGGGCTCCGAAGCTCTCCGGCTTGTCGTGGACGAGAACCAGGTCGAACGGCTGCATGGCTTCCGAGACCGCTGTATATTGCGTATCGCTCCACAGCTCGCTGGAACGGAAATCCGGGATTGCGAAACCGTGATGCCGCAGCAGCGAAAACGCATATTGCTGGCAGTTCGCTCCGCCTTCCACTTCGTAGATACCCGGCGCGCCGGGAAAATGATTGGGATTGTAAGGCACGTCCCGGAAACGCTCCGGGATGGCGATCGGCGAACGGGAAAGGTCGAGTCTGGCATCAGTCATGAGACGACGTTAGCAGGCCCGGCCGTTCCTAGCGATATCCGGGAACATCCTGAGGGATGAAATATGCGCGAACGTTCAGGCCGTCTGGATCGCCTTGATGCGGTCCATGCCGCCTACGACGTCCGCAAAATCCTGCCACACCCCTTGAGCGCCTCTTTGCCATTCTTCGAAGGCTTCCGGCTTCAGAAGCTTGCCGCCGTTCTTCAGTGATTGGGTAACGGACGCGGCTTCGTCCTCGACGATCAGCCGGTTGAAATAGGCGGCGCCTTCTTTCGACGCTTCGAGGAAAACCGTCCTTTCGGCGTCATCGAGCCGGTTCCAGAAGCTCGCGGCATAAAAGATCACACCCGACGCCCATATATGGCCGGTCTCGGTCATCGAGGGCACGACTTCATAGAGCTTGAACCCGGCATAGGCGGATTTCGTGAGGTCCATGGCGTCCGCCACGCCGGTCGAAAGCGCATTATAGGTCTCGGTGATCGGGATGCCGACGGGCACGGTCCCGAAAGCGCTCCAGAGCTTGGTGTGCAGCGGGCTCTGGATGACGCGGATCTTCTTGCCCTTCATCTGCTCCGGCCGGGTCACCGGTTCCTTGGTCAGGAGGTGCCGGGCGCCATAGTTGATGAAATCGCCGATCACGAAGTTCTGGGCGGCAAGTTTTTCCTTGAGATCCGCGCCGGTTCTGCCATCCACGGTGCGGCGGACATGGTCGGCGTCACGGAACAGGAAGGGCAGATCGAGGACCTGCAGTTCCGGTACCCAACCGGAGAGCGAGGAAACCGTCGAAAGGCTCGCCTGGATCGAGCCGAGACGCGCGCCTTCCGCCACCTCCTTCTCGCCGCCCAGCGCGGCGTTCTTGACGACGTTGAACTTAAACCGGCCCGGCAGCTTCGCTTCCACGATCTCGCCGATCCTCACCCAGATCTTGCTTTCAGGCTTGTCATCGCCGAGCAGCGAGGCGACGGTGATCGTCGTGGTGCGGGCAAAGGCGCTTCGCATCAAGGCCGGCGAAGCCAAAGTGATACCCGTTGCGGCTGCGGTCTTGAGGATCTGGCGGCGATTGAGCTTTTGCATGGAGAAATCCTGATCAGAAAATGACGGCCCAGGCGCAGAGGATCGCCAGGGACGCGAGGAGAGCGAGAAGATAGGGCACGACGGCTCGAAACAAGGCCGAGGCCGGGATGCGCGTGACGCCGCTGACCACGAAGATCAGCATGCCGAGCGGTGGCGTCAAGCCGTGGATCATCAGGTTGACGACGAGGATGACGCCGAAATGGATCGGATCGACGCCGGCGGCGATCGCTGCCGGCAGCAGGATCGGCCCGAAGAGCAGGATAGCCGCGCCGATATCCAGCACCAGGCCGACGAGCAGCAGAACGATATTGGCAAGGATGATGACAGAAAGCGCGCTGCCGCCCAGCATCGTCACGAAATCCGAAACGAGGCCTGCGACATCGTCCACCGCCAGCAGAAAGGCAAAAGGCGCGGCCGTCCCGATCAGCAGGCCGATCGCCGCGGCCTCTGTCGCCGCCTGGCGAAAGGCTTCGCCAACGGCACGCCAGCCAAGCCGGGCGTGGAAAGCGAGGACAAACGAATAGAACGCAGCGAGTGCCGCCGCCTCCGTCGTCGTAACGATGCCCAGCCTGATGCCGACGACGACGATGATCCCGAGCCCGAAAGCGGGAATGGCGGCGATCGCTGCCCGCCGGCGTTCAGCACCGGTGGTTTTCGGCCGCGCCACCTGTTCGCGCACCGTCAGATGGATGGCGACGGCGAGGCAGGCCGCCATCAGCCCGCCCGCGAAAAAACCGCCGACCAGCAGCGAGCCGACCGACAGATTGGTCGCCGCCGCCAGTATCAGGAAGGCGATCGACGGCGGAATGACATTGTCGAGCACCGAAGTTGCCGCGATGATCGCGCCCGCCTGGGCCAGCGGATAACCGTGCTTCACCAGTTCCGGCTGGAAGGTCGAGGCGCCGAAGGCGGCGTTTGCGACGGAAGAACCGGAGGCGCCGGAAAAGAGCACGCTGGTGAGCAGCGTCGTCTGCGCCAGCCCCGCCCGGCGATGCCCGACCATCGAGGCGGCGAAACGCACCAGTTGGTTGGCCACGCCGGATGCAGTGAGCAGCACGCCCACCAACAGGAAAAAAGGAATGGCGAGCAGCAGGAATTTCGACATGCCGGTTACGGTCGTCGAGACGATCGCAGGCTCCGGAAGGCTGCTGCCGAAACCGACCGCCACGAAAGCGGCGGCGAGGAAGGCATGCGCGAGCGGAGCCGCCAGGAGCAGGCCGATCATGGCCGTCAACCCGAGGAACAGGCTCGGCGGCAGGTTCGCATCGACCTCCAGTTCCGACACGCCAGCATAAAGCACGACGCCGAGAACGAGGGAGGTCAGGACCGCGAACGCCTTGCCGTCGGCAGTCCGCCGGAGCACCAGAACGAAAAGGATGAAGATGCCGCCGGCTCCCAGGAAACCGAAGCGGACCCATTCCGGCAGCCCGAGCGTCGGCGACGTCCCGCCGAGCATGCGGATGATATCGGCTCCGCCGAAGGTGAGAATGAGGCCGGCGAGAACCGTGATGACATCGGCAAGAACCTCCGCCGCGGGCAGAAGACGCAGGGGCAGCATGCGCGTAAAAGCGTCGAGCCGCATCGCAAGCGCGCCGTTGAAACTGAGCGGCGCGCCGGCCGAGATCAGCGCCACATGCAGCCAGATGCCGAGTTCCTCGCCACCGATGAAGCCGGTATTGAAGACATAGCGCAGGCAGACGTTGAGGAGCACCACCGCCAGAAGCGCGGCGAGCAGCACCGCGACGGCGGCGCCCAGCATGGCCTCGACAGCCATCAACACCGCGGAAACCAAGCGGGGGCGGAAAACCGGCGCAGCGATTTCCGGTTGGCTGGCTGCCACTATCCCAACTCCGGCACGAGCAAAAACACCCGACCGCATGTCGCGATCGGAAAACCCGCCGACGCAAGTGGAAAGGCGCTTGCCGGCACAGCCTTTTCGCCCGGCCGGGAAAATTCCTCAAGCACGGAAATGCCCAAAATGCCTCCACCGTGGAAATTTCATCGCCACACCGTCCAGAAAATAGGCACGGATCGGCAGGTTTTCCGGTCAAATCTGTTGACTGATCATGCTCATCGTGCAGTCTAGCTTACGGTCGAATCTTCATCTCAGAATGGCCGTCTTTCCGGATATTTTTATCCGGCCCATTGATTCATTTTGGAATAAAACCGTGAGCAGCGATGCAACAGTTCGCGTCGCGAAGCCGTCGGCTTCGTTGGCGCTGGTGAATGCGGCAGGTTGGGGCAAGGGCTTATCGATCCTCACCCGCATCACCGTCATGGCCTTCCGTCACCCCTGGCAATCGAGTTTTGCGATCGGCGCGACGCTTATCGCGTCCGCCTTCCAGCTGGTGATCCCCCAGCTGCTTGGCCGGGCGGTCGACGATACCCAGGTGGTGCTGACCGGCGGCGACGCCGGCCAGGCGGCTCAGGACGCGCTTCTGACGACGGCGCTGCTGCTGCTCGGCGCAAGCGTGCTGCGCGGCATCTTCACGCTCGTGCAGAACTACTACAGCGAAGCGGTCGGCCACCATATGGGCTATCGCCTCCGGCTTGCCTGTTACGAGAAGATCCAGCGGCTTTCCTTCAGCTTTCACGACAGCATGCATTCGGGCGACCTGATCACCGTCGGCCTGCTCGATCTAGAAGGCGTGCGCATGTATTTTTCGACCGCGCTGGTGCGCATGGTGCTGCTCACGACGCTGATCGGCCTCGGCGCCTATCTGCTCCTCTCGACGGACATGCTGCTCGGCCTTCTGGCACTGAGCTTCGTTCCCTTCGTCGGCTGGCGGTCGTCCACCACCCAACTGCGGCTGCGCGCCACCTGGCTCGACCTTCAGGAACGTCTCCAGGTGCTGACCCGCGTCATGGAGGAAAATCTCGGCGGCATCCGCGTCGTGCGCGCCTTCGCTTCCCAGGACCACGAGCTGGACAAGTTCGAGACGGCCTCGAAAAGCGCCGTCTCGCTGGCGCATCAGCGCGTCGGAATCAGGGTTGCCAATACCAGCGCCATGACCTTTTCCTTCTTCGTCGCCATGGGCCTCGTGCTGTGGATGGGGGGCACCAAGGTGATGGCCGGCGAGATGACGGTCGGCACCCTGACTTCGTTCCTCACCTTCATGACCATCCTGCAGATGCCGGTGCGCCAGCTCGGCCTGATGGTGAACGCCTTTGCGCGTGCGTCTACCTGCGGCGCCCGTCTTTTCGAGCTTCTCGACCTCGACATCGCCATCAAGGACGAGAAGGATGCCAAGGAACTGAAGGTCACCGAAGGCACGCTGCGGTTCGAGAATGTCGGCTTCGCCTATCCGAGCGCCGAAAAGCACCAGGTGCTGACCGATGTTTCCTTCGAGGCAAGGCGCGGCGAAACGATCGGCATCGTCGGCCCGCCCGGCAGCGGCAAGTCCACGCTGGCCCACCTCATCCCGCGTTTCTACGATGTCACGGGCGGAAAGATCACCATCGACGGCCAGGACATCCGCCACGCGACGCTGCAATCCTTGCGCCGCTCGGTCGCGGTCGTGCAGCAGGACAGCTTCCTGTTCACCACCACGATCGAGAACAACATCGCCTACGGTGATCCCTGGGCCAAGGAAACCCGCATCGAGCGCGCCAGCGAAAGCGCCCAGCTCCACAATTACGTCCTCGGCCTGCCGACCGGTTACGGGACGGTAGTTGGCGAGCGCGGCGTCTCGCTTTCGGGCGGTCAGCGCCAACGCCTGTCGATCGCCCGCGCCCTGATGCTGCGCCCGGCCGTGATGGTGTTCGACGATTCGACTGCGGCGATCGACGCCGGCACGGAACAGCGCATCCGCAGCGCCATGCGCAAATATGCCGCCGACCGGGTGACGATCATCGTCGCCCACCGGCTGAGTTCGCTGATGCACGCGGACCGCATCCTGTTCCTGGAAAACGGCCGGATCGTCGAAAGCGGCACGCATGAGGAACTGCTTGCCCTGGGCGGCCGCTACAAGGCGCTTTACGATCTGCAGGTGCGTCCCGGCGACGACGCCCTAAGCGCCTGAGGGAGGAATTCATGGCCGAAGAACTGGAAACCGAACGCGCCGACGTTCGCGACGACGGCAGGCGCCCACCCCGCGCAGTAGTCGGCTCCCACCGCATCGAAGAGGAAATCTTCGGCAAGGTGTTCGATGGCAACATCATCAAGCGCATCTGGGCCTTCGTGCGGCCCTATAAGGTGAAGATCTACTGGGCGGTCGCCGCCGTGCTGACCTTCACGGGGATGCAGTTGCTGATCCCGCTGATCATCCGTTATGCGATCGACCACGGCATGCAGCCGGGCGGCGCCGATCATGTGGTGCTGACCTGGACGATCGGCGCCTTCCTGGCGGCGATCCTGATCAATTTCGTTGCCAGCTACGCTCAGGAAATGCTGGTCGGCGGCGTCGCCGAAGACGTGCTCTTCGATATCCGCAAGGCGATGTTCACCCACCTGCAGCGCGTCTCGCTGTCCTGGATGGACAAGACGGAAGTCGGCCGGCTGATGTCGCGCCTGCAGGGCGACGTCAATTCGATGCAGGAATTCCTCGAGACCTCGGTTTTGTCGGTCGGCGATATCGCGCTTCTCTTCGGCATCATCGTCGTGATGCTGACGCTCGATTTCAAGCTCGGCCTGCTGACGCTTTCGGCCCTCCCCGTCCTGTTCATCGTCCGCCTCTTCTGGCTGCCGCGGGCGCGAAAATCCTTCATGGCGGCGCACGAAACGAATTCGGTGGCGAACGGCGCACTGGCCGAAGCGATCCATGGCGTGCGCGCCGTCCAGAGCATGGACCGGCAGGGCGTCAACTTCATGCTCTACGACGACAAGGCCCGCGCCAACCTGAAAACCCATCTGACAGCCGCGAAATACGCTCAGGTCATGGTGCCGATCGTCGACTCGCTGACCGGCCTCGCCATGGCCCTCGTTATCGTCGTCGGCGGTTCGCGCGTCCTCAACCAGGCGCTCGACGTCGGCGTCATGGTCGCCTTTCTCTTCTACATCCAGCGCTTCTTCGATCCGATCCGCTCGCTGACCCTGCAATATTCGGTCATGCAGCGCGCCATGGCCTCCGGCCAGCGGCTGACGGAAGTGCTGGACGTGCCCGTCGATATCAAGGACGCGCCGAACGCCAAGGTGCTTTCGCCCGAAATGGACGGATCGGTGGAGTTCAGGGATGTCGTCTTCGGCTACAATCCCAGGCACCCGGTACTGAAACATGTGAGCTTCAAGGTGAACCCCGGCGAAACGGTCGCGCTGGTCGGCCCGACGGGCTCCGGCAAGTCGAGCTGCATGTCGCTCATTCATCGCTTCTACGAGGTCCAAGGCGGCCAGGTTCTGGTCGGCGGCCACGACGTGCGCGACCTCACCCAGGAGTCGCTCGGCCGGCAGATCGCCATGGTGCTGCAGGAACCTTTCCTCTTCACCGGCACGGTCTTCGAGAACATCCGCTACCACAAGACGGATGCAAGCCGTGAACATGTGATAGAAGCGGCGAAAGCCGTCGGCGCCCATGACTTCATCATGCGCATGCCGGGCGGCTACGATGCCCAGCTCGGCCAGCGCGGCGGCAATCTTTCGCTTGGCCAGCGGCAGTTGATCAGCTTCGCCCGTGCGCTGGTGGCCGATGCCAAGATCCTCGTGCTCGACGAGGCGACCGCCAATATCGACAGCTATACGGAAATGCTGATCCAGAAGGCGCTGGTGAAACTGCTCGAAGGCCGCACCGGTCTCGTCATCGCCCACCGGCTCGCCACCATCCGCGAGGCCGACCGGATCATCGTGCTGCAGAACGGCGAGCTCATCGAAAGCGGCAACCACCGCGAGTTGATGAAGAACGGCAAGCTCTATTCCAAGCTCTACAATCTCAACTACTCATCCTTCGACGACATCCCGGAGGATGTGATCGAGGAAGCGGTCACCGACTCCGCGACGTGAGTTCGTAAGGTTCCGGGGTTCGCCGCTCCCGCGATACGAGCCGCCCAAAGGAACGCCGACGGTTCCTTCGTAATCCTCGGCCTTCTGGCGGAGGATCTGCGTCGCTGTTTAGGATCATCCGCTGCAGATCCCTGGCGAACAAGGCCGGGGATCACGGCGAAGAGAAGGGCTGACGTTTTTGTGCAGCCCCTCCTTTGCAGCACCTCAGCGCCGTTGGTTGTAGACATCGACGCAGACCGCGCCGAGCAGAACGAGACCCTTGATGACCTGTTGCAGGTCGATGCCGATGCCGAGGATGGACATGCCGTTGTTCATCACGCCCATCAGGAACGCGCCGATGACCGCACCTGTCACCTTGCCGACGCCGCCGTAAGCGGACGCGCCACCGATGAAGCAGGCTGCGATGACGTCGAGTTCGAAACCCGTACCGGCCTTCGGCGTCGCACTGTTCAGACGCGCGGCGACCACGAGGCCGGCAAGCGCTGCGAGCACGCCCATGTTGACGAAGGTCCAGAACACCAGCCGCTGGGTCTTGATGCCGGAGAGTTCGGCCGCCTTGGCATTGCCGCCCACCGCGTAGATCTGGCGGCCGATCACCGTGCGGTTGGTGAAGAATGCGTAAGCCGCGATCAGCACGCCCATGATGATCAGCACGTTCGGCATGCCGCGATAGGACGAGATCAGATAAGCAATATAGGCGATGATGCCGAAGACGACGACGTTCTTGCCGATGAAGAGAGCGAAAGGCTCGGTTTCGACACCGTGCGACAAATGCCGGACGCGGGTCTGGAAGCTCTGCCAGACGAGGAAGACCGCCAGCAGGATGCCGATGATGAAGGATGTGACGTAGAAGCTGCCTTCCGAGGAAATGAGTTCCGGAATGAAGCCGGAAGACAGTTTCTGGAAGCTCGCATCGAACGGGCCGATCGCCTGGCTGCCGAGAACCGTGATCATCAGCCCGCGGAAGACGAGCATGCCCGCCAGCGTGACGATGAAGGACGGGATCTTCAGATAGGCGATGAAATAGCCCTGCGCCGCCCCGATGATTCCGCCGAGGATGAGGCAGATCATGCCCGCCACGGCGAAATTGATGTGATACGGCACCATCAGCACCGCCCCGAAGCCGCCGATGAAGCCGGCAACGGAACCGACCGACAGGTCGATATGGCCGGTGACGATGATCATCAGCATGCCGAGCGCCATGATGACGACATAGCTGTTCTGCAGGATGATGTTGGTGAGGTTCAGCGGCCTCAGGATGACGCCGTTGGTGAGATAGGCGAAGATCAGCACGATCGCGAGCAGCGATATCAACATACCGTATTCGCGAAGGTTCTCCTTCCAGAAGCCGGTTCCGCGCTGCTGCTGCGGAGCAGCCGTGGTATTCGACGGGTTGCTCATTGTTCCCTCACTTTGCGGCGCATGATGGCGCGCATGATATTTTCCTGCGTTGCCTGTTCGCCGGCAACCTCGCCGACGAATTCGCCCTCATGCATCACCATGATCCGGTCGCAGATGCCGATCAGTTCCGGCATTTCCGAGGAGATGACGATCACGGCCTTTCCGGCATCCGCAAGTTCATTGATGATCGTATAGATTTCGTACTTCGCCCCGACGTCGATACCGCGGGTCGGTTCGTCGAGGATCAACACTTCGGGGCCGGTGAACAGCCATTTGGACAGCACCACCTTCTGCTGGTTGCCGCCCGAGAGCTTGCCGGTTTCCTGATAGACATTGTGGCTGCGTATGCGCATGCGGCCACGGAATTCCTGCGCCACCTTCATCTCGGCGATATCGTCGATGACGCCGCGCGAGGAAACGCCGCCGAGATGGGCAAGCGAGATGTTCTTGCGAATGTCCTCGGCGAGCACGAGGCCGAGCTGCTTGCGGTCTTCCGTCACATAGGCGAGGCCGGCCTTGATGGCCTTGTGGACGTCCGAAAGGTCGAGCTCCCTGCCGTGCAGCTTGGCGGTGCCGGTGATATGGCGCCCCCAGGAGCGGCCGAACAGGCTCATGGCGAATTCGGTGCGTCCCGCACCCATCAGGCCGGAAATGCCGACGATCTCGCCTGCCCTTACCTTCATGGAGACGTTCTTGACGACCTGTCGATCCGAATGGAGCGGGTGATAGGCGGACCAGTTCTCGACTTCGAAGACCACGTCGCCGATCTTCGGATCCCTCTTCGGATAACGGCTGTCGAGATCGCGATCGACCATGCGGCGGACGATTTCGTCCTCGTCGACCGGGCCGGCATGGCAATCCATGGTGCCGACGGTGCGCCCGTCGCGCAGGACGGTGATGCGGTCGGCAATCTCGGTAATCTCGTTCAGCTTGTGGCTGATCATGATCGAGGTGATGCCGCGGCGCCGGAATTCCTTGAGAAGCTCCAGCAGGGCCGCGCTGTCCGTCTCATTCAGCGACGCGGTGGGCTCGTCGAGGATCAAGAGGCGCACGTCCTTCGACAGCGCCTTGGCGATCTCCACCATCTGCTGCTTGCCAACGCCGATATTGGTGATCAGCATTTCGGGCGGCTCGCTGAGGCCGACCTTTTCGAGGAGGGCCTTGGTGCGGCGGCGGCGTTCATCGCGATCGATGATGCCGAATTTCGACGGCGCATTGTGGAGAAAAATGTTTTCGGCGATCGACATCAGCGGAATGAGCGCGAGCTCCTGATGGATGATGATGATGCCGAGCTTTTCGGAATCGTTGATGTCACGGAAATGCCGCTCTTCGCCGCCGAAAAGGATCGAACCCTCATAGGACCCGTGCGGATAGACGCCGGACAGGACCTTCATCAGCGTCGATTTGCCGGCACCGTTTTCGCCGACAAGCGCGTGGATCTCGCCTTCCTGCACTGCGAAACTGACATCGGAAAGCGCCTTCACGGCGCCGAAACTTTTAGAGATGCCCCGCATTTCCAGGATCGGCGGCTTCCCGGCCGGTGGGACAGGATGGGGGACGGTATTCGGTGCGGGATCAAGCATGACAGCTCCCAGATAACTAAACGGCGCGGCGGTTTTGCCGCCGCGCACGCCAACCATTTAGACGACCTTACTTGAGCTGGGCTTCCTTGTAGTAGCCGCCGTCGACCAGAATCTGCTTCCAGTTCGACTTGTCAACCACGACCGGCTTCAGCAGGTAGGACGGAACGACCTTCTTGCCGTTGTCATAGGTCTTGGTGTCGTTGACGGTCGGCTCCTTGCCGCTCATCACCGCGTCGACCATGTCGACGGTGACCTTGGCGAGGTCGCGGGTGTCCTTGAAGATGGTCGAATACTGCTCGCCGGCAATGATCGACTTGACGGACGGAACTTCGGCGTCCTGACCGGTGACGATCGGCATGGCCTGGCCGCCCGAACCATAGCCGACGCCCTTGACCGACGACAGGATACCGATCGACAGACCGTCGTAAGGAGACAGGACGCCGTTCAGCTTCTTGTCGGAATAGGTGGAAGAGAGGATCGCGTCCATGCGGGCCTGGGCGGTTGCCGGATCCCAACGCAGGGTGGCGACCTTGTCCATGCCGACCTGGCCGGAACCGACCTTCAGCGTGCCCTTGTCGATCAGCGGCTGGAGAACGCTCATCGCGCCGTTGTAGAAGAAGAACGCGTTGTTGTCGTCCGGCGAACCGCCGAACAGTTCGATGTTGAACGGACCCTTTTCGGTATCGGCCTTGAGGCCCTTCACCAGCGAGGTCGCCTGCTGCACGCCGACCTGGAAGTTGTCGAACGTGGCGTAGTAGTCGACATTCGGCGTATCGCGGATCAGCCGGTCATAGGCGATGACCTTGATCTTCTGATCGGCAGCCTGCTGCAGAACGTTGGACAGCGTCGTGCCGTCGATCGATGCAATCACCAGAACCTTGGCGCCCTTGGTAACCATGTTCTCGATCTGCGAGACCTGGTTCGGAATGTCGTCTTCCGCATACTGCAGGTCGACGGAATAACCGCGTTCCTTCAGAATCTTGACCATGTTGTCGCCGTCGGCGATCCAGCGGGCCGAGGACTTGGTCGGCATGGCGACACCGACGAGGCCCTTGTCGGCGGCGGATGCCGTCGAACCGAGGGCGAGGCCCATCAACATCGTTGCGGTGGCGAGATATTTGAACATTCGCATGGATTGCTCCTCCTTTGCGGCGGCTCCCATCGAGCCACCGAATTCTATGTGATGGACGGCCTCCCCCGCCCCTGGGTGATCGGGGATCGGCCGGTGAACCGACCGACCCTTGGATCAGTGATTGTCGCGCGGCAGGCCTTCGGTCTGGGCGATACGCTGGTATTTGACGGCCGGTTCGAGAACCGCGCCGGTTTCCATCTGCCCGACGATGCCGCGCTGAATTTCCTGCCACGGCGTCTGGTGCTTCGGATAATGATAGCCGCCATTCGCCTCCAGCGCCTTGCGGCGCTCGGCAAGTTCTGCATCGGAAATCAGGATGTTCGCCTCGCCGCGGCCGAGATCGATGCGCACCCGGTCGCCGGTCTTCAGGATGGCAAGACCGCCGCCGGCTGCGGCTTCCGGAGACGCGTTGAGGATCGACGGGCTGCCCGAAGTCCCGGATTGCCGGCCGTCGCCGATACAGGCAAGCGACGAGATGCCCTTCTTGAGCAGGTAGTCCGGCGCGCGCATGTTGACGACTTCAGCCGCTCCCGGATAGCCGATCGGCCCGGCGCCGCGCATGAACAGCACCGTATGCTCGTCGATCTCCAGCGACGGATCGTCGATCCGGTGATGGTAATCCTCCGGACCGTCGAACACGACCGCCTTACCTTCGAAGGCTTCCGGATCGTTCGGGTTGGAGAGATAGCGTTCGCGGAATTCCGGCGAGATGACGCTGGTCTTCATGATCGCCGACGAGAACAGGTTGCCGCGCAGGACGCGGAAACCGGCCCGCGCTTTCAGCGGCTCGGCGTAGCGCTTGATGACCTTGTCGTCTTCGATGATCGCGCCGCGGCAATTCTCGCCGATCGTCTTGCCGTTGACAGTCATCGCGCCTTCGTTGATCAGGCCCTGTTCCATCAACTGGTTGACGACGGCGGGGACACCGCCCGCGTGATAATAGTCCTCGCCCAGATATTCTCCGGCCGGCTGCAGGTTGACGAGCAGCGGCACTTCCTCGCCATAGGTCTGCCAGTCGTCGACGGTCAGTTCGACGCCGATATGACGGGCGAGCGCGTTGAGATGGATCGGCGCATTGGTCGAGCCGCCGATCGCCGAGTTGACGCGGATCGCGTTGATGAAGGCCTCCTTGGTCAGGATGTCCGAAGGCTTCAGGTCCTCCTTGACCATTTCGACGATGCGAAGGCCGGTGAGATAGGCGACTTCCTGACGATCACGATAAGGTGCCGGAATGGCGGCCGAACCCGGAAGCTGCATGCCGAGCGCTTCGGCAAGCGAGTTCATCGTCGTCGCCGTGCCCATCGTATTGCAATAGCCGGTCGACGGCGCCGAGGAAGCGACGAGCTTCACGAAGCCCGCGTAATCGATCTCGCCCTTCGCCAGCAGCTCGCGCGCCTTCCAGACGATCGTGCCGGAGCCGGTGCGCTCGCCGCGGAACCAGCCGTTCAGCATCGGGCCGACCGACAGGGCGATCGACGGGATGTTGACGGTGGCCGCGGCCATCAGACAGGCCGGGGTGGTCTTGTCGCAGCCGATCGTCAGCACGACTCCGTCAAGCGGATAACCGTAGAGCACTTCGACGAGACCGAGATAGGCAAGGTTGCGGTCGAGGCCGGCGGTCGGGCGCTTGCCGGTTTCCTGGATCGGATGGACGGGGAACTCGATCGCGATGCCGCCCGCCTCGCGGATGCCTTCGCGCAGGCGATGCGCCAGTTCTAGGTGGTGCCGGTTGCAAGGCGAAAGATCGGAACCCGTCTGGGCGATGCCGATGATCGGCCGGTCCGACTGAAGCTCCGCCTGGCTCAAGCCGAAATTCATGTAGCGCTCCAGATAGAGCGCGGTCATGTCGATATTGTCGGGGTTGTCGAACCAGGCGCGCGAGCGAAGCTTGCGGCCCTCGCTCCGGCTATGACCGGCCTTGGCTATTTCGTTCGACGGTGCATTCTCTGAATTGCTCATAATCAGTCCTCAAAGGCCTCTGTCTGGATGCGTCGGCCCAACATAAAGGCATCCGCAACATGCACCAGCGGCGAAAAGTCGGTATCGCTTTCTTTCGCGGCGACCAGCGCGACGAAATCGCGATAGAGATTGCGGTATTCCCGGTCCTCTTCGACGATCTGCGCCGCGCCGTCGACAAAAAGACGGCTGCCGCCATGCGTCAGCACGACCCGACCTTCGTCCGTCTCGACGGTGATGTCCCAGGTCTGGGGCCCCGTCTGGCGCCAGTCGAACTCAGCCGAGACCGGCACTCCGCCATCGGTCTCGAAAGCGAGCGATGCCGCGATCGGCGCCGCGCGGTTGGCCGGGAAAGTCAGGTCAGAACGGACGAGATGGAATTTCTCCGGCATGATGCGGGTGACGATCGACAGCGCGTTGATGCCGGGATCGAAGACGCCGAGGCCACCCGGTTCCCATATCCACGCTTGACCCGGATGCCAGTGACGAACGTCTTCCTTCCACTCGACCGAAACGCTTCTGATCTTCCGCCTGGCAAGCAGCGTCCGCGCCGGCTCGACGGCGGCGGCTGCGCGCGAATGCCAGGTGGAGAACAGCGTCAGGCTCCTGGCACCGGCGAGCGCTTCCAGCGCATAGACTTCAGACAGCGTCGCACCCGGCGGCTTTTCGAGCATCACATGCTTGCCTGCATCGAGCGCGACCTTGGCCTGCTCGAAACGGCCTTGAGGCGGCGTGCAGAGCGACACGGCATCGATCCCGACATCGGATGCCAGGAGGTCACCGATTTCATGGAAACAGCGGACACCATCGAGCTGTGCATGGCGGCTCGCGACCGCCACGAGATCGATGCCGTCCGTCGCGGCGATCGCACCGAGATGCTGGTCCCTGGCGATCTTTCCGAGACCGACGATGGCGAGGCGAATGGAAGCCATGGCCGTCCCTCAGAGCGACTTGATCGCGACCGGCTTGTCGGCCGCGACGGCCAGCCGGTTGACGAGGGGCAGCTTGAAGGGCGCGGCAACAATCTCGAACACGTCGCCCGGCTCCGTCTTGACGCCATCCGAGAAGGAAAGCGTCGCGGTGCCGAAGAAATGCACATGCAGATCGCCCGGCTGGCGGAACAGCTCATATTTGAAGTTATGGTGCTCCAGGTTGGCGATCGTGTGGGACATGTTCGCCTCACCCGACAGGAAGGGCTTTTCGAAGATCGCCTTGCCGTCGCGCAGCACACGCGACGTGCCCTCCACATGCGCCGGCAGCTCGCCGACCAGAAGTTCCGGGCCGAGGCCCGCGTGGCGCAGCTTGGAATGGGCGAGCCAGAGATAGTTGCCCTTCTCCGTCACGTGGTCGGAAAATTCGTTGGCGAGACAGAAGCCGAGGCGGAAGGGCGTACCATCGGGGCCGATCAGGTAGATGGCCGCCAGTTCCGGCTCTTCCCCGCCATCCAGCGCGAAGGCCGGCGACACGAGGTCCTCGCCGGTCGCACGAAGCTGCGATCCATTGCCCTTATAAAACCATTCCGGCTGCACGCCGACTTCACCCGCCTTCGGCTTGCCGCCTTCGACGCCCATCAGGAACATGCGCATGGAATCAGTCGGCTTTTCGGCGGCAGCCGCCGCCTTGTGCATCTTGTCGCGACCATCGGCGGAGCCGAGATGGGTCAGACCCGTGCCGGCAACGACGAAATGCGCGGGGTCCGGATGAGAGATCGGCAGGGCGATCCGGCCTTCCGCCGCAGCCCTCTCCAGGTCGACGGCGTCGCCAAAACCGGCAGCATCGATCCGCTGTTGAAGCGTCTGGCCCGCGGCAATTGCCTGATTGGCAAGATCATAAGTCGAGGAAACGCCCTTGACGATGCGCGCAACGCCCTCGCCATCCCACGCGACAACATTCAGCGCGCCGGCGCCATCCCGAACCTGAAGAATACGCAACATCGATTTCGTCACCCAATGCTTATCCGATATTCGCGGCATCTCCCGTCGCCGCGCTCTCCTCCCATCGGAATGCCAGAGGTCTCCGATGCAGTCAATAATACGACTATTGGATCGGCATGGCGCTTGTCAAGGATCGCGAAATACGTCTTCCGTCTCACAGAATTTTCTCGCGAACCTGATTTATTTCGGAGATTCAATCGATTGACTTGGCCTTATCGCCCCGCGGGAACTCCATAATTCCAAAATCGGCGAAATTAGCGCTTGAAAAAGTAATATTATATGCCAAACCTCTCAGCCGTCAGTTCGCTTTCTCATCTCTGGGAGGATAAAAGATGAAAAGAGCATTCGCGACGGCTGCGGCCGTTCTTACCCTATCGCTTGCTTCCACCGTTTCCGCAGCATCGCTGACGGTCGGCTTCTCGCAGATCGGCTCCGAATCCGGCTGGCGTGCGGCTGAAACGACCGTCACCAAGCAGGAAGCCGAAAAGCGCGGTGTCACGCTGAAATTCGCCGACGCGCAGCAGAAGCAGGAAAACCAGATCAAGGCGATCCGCGGCTTCATCGCTCAAGGCGTCGACGCGATCTTCATCGCACCGGTGGTCGCCACCGGCTGGGATGCGGTTCTGAAGGAAGCCAAGGAAGAAAAGATTCCCGTCATCCTGCTCGACCGTGAAATCGATGCGCCGAAGGATCTCTATCTGACGGCTGTCACATCCGACACCGTTTATGAAGGCAAGGTTGCCGGCGAGTGGCTGGCCAAGGAGGTCGGTTCCAAGGATTGCAAGGTTGTCGAGCTTCAGGGCACGACCGGCTCCTCGCCCGCCATCAACCGCAAGAAAGGTTTCGATCAGGCGATTGCAGGCAAGAGCAATATCAAGATCGTCCGCTCGCAGACCGGTGACTTCACCCGCACCAAGGGCAAGGAAGTCATGGAAAGCTTCATCAAGGCCGAAGGCGGCGGCAAGAACATCTGCGCGGTCTATGCCCATAACGACGACATGGCCGTCGGCGCCATTCAGGCGATCAAGGAAGCCGGCCTGAAGCCCGGCACCGACATCAAGATCGTCTCGATCGACGCCGTGCCGGATATTTTCCAGGCCATGGCGAAGGGCGAGGCCAATGCGACGGTGGAACTGACCCCGAACATGGCAGGCCCTGCGTTTGAAGCGCTGAACGCCTATCTCAAGGACAAGAAGGCGCCGCCGAAGTGGATCCAGACGGAATCCAAGCTCTACACGCAGAAGGATGACCCGATGAAGGTCTACGAAGCCAAGAAGGGTCTCGGCTACTGATCTCCCGCGACCCGGCCTCTCCTTCCTTTGGGCCGGGTGCCTCCGGTACCGGGGCGGCACACATCGCCCCGGTCCTCCGGTCTGCCAACCTGCGGGATGCGTAAATGTCGGATAAGAATTCTCTTCTGGAAGCCCGGGGCATCGGCAAATCCTTCCTCGGCATCACGGCGCTGGACGGCGTCGACTTCACGCTGGAGCGCGGCGAAATCCATGCGCTGCTCGGCGAAAACGGCGCCGGCAAATCGACGCTGATCAAGATCCTGACCGGCGTCTACAGCCGCGACCACGGAAATATGTGGCTGGATGGCGCCGAAGTGACCCCGGCCAATGTCGCCGAAGCCCAGGCACTCGGCATCGGCACCGTCTACCAGGAAGTCAATCTCCTGGAAAATCTGACCGTGGCCGAAAACCTCTTCCTCGGCCGCCAGCCGCGCCGTTTCGGTCTGATCGACCGCCGCGAGATGCGCCGCCGTTCGCAGGCCCTGCTTTCCCGTTACGGGCTCGATATCGATGTCGACGCCCTGCTCTCGTCCTATTCGGTCGCGGTGCGCCAGATCGTCGCCATTGCCCGTGCGGTCGATCTTTCCGGCAAGGTCCTGGTCCTTGATGAACCGACCGCCAGCCTTGATGCCCACGAAGTCGAAATGCTGTTCTCGGTACTGAGCAAGCTCAGGGAAGATGGCCTCGGCATCATCATCATCACCCATTTCCTCAATCAGGTTTATGCCGTCGCCGACCGCGTCACCGTGCTGCGCAACGGCCGGCTGGTCGGCACGAAGAAACTTGCCGAGCTGCCGCGACTGGAACTCATCTCCATGATGCTCGGCCGCGAGCTGCAGCACATCACCCGGGAACACCAGGCGCAGGAGGAAACCGTCGCCTCCACGGCCGAAGCGCCGATCCGATTCTCCGGCTACGGCAAGCGCGGCAGCGTCGCGCCCTTCGACCTCCATATCCGCCCCGGAGAAGTGGTCGGCGTCGCCGGCCTGCTCGGTTCGGGGCGCACGGAAACCGCATTCCTGCTCTTCGGCATCGACCGCGCCGACAGCGGAACCGCGACGGTGGACGACAGGAATATCACCCTCTCTTCTCCGGAAGCCGCGATCACCAACGGCTTCGGTTTTTGTCCCGAAGAGCGCAAGACCGACGGCATCATCGGAGATTTTTCGGTCGCCGATAATATTGCGCTGGCGCTGCAGGCCCGCCAAGGCTGGTCGAAGCCCATCTCCTCGCGCGAGAAGGCGGCACTGGCGGAAAGCTTCATCAAGTCGCTCGATATCCGCCCCGCCGATGCCGAGCGGCCGATCAAATTCCTCTCCGGCGGCAACCAGCAGAAGGCGATCCTTGCCCGCTGGCTGGCGACGAACCCACGCCTTCTTATCCTCGATGAACCGACCCGCGGCATCGATATCGGGGCGCATGCGGAAATCCTCAAGATGATCGAAAGGCTTTGCGCCGAAGGCATGTCGCTGGTCGTCATCTCCTCCGAGCTGGAGGAACTGACCGCCGTCGCCCACCGCGTCATCGTGCTGTCCGACCGGAGGCACGTGGCGGAACTTTCCGGCGACCGGCTGACTGCCGACAATATCATGCAGGCGATTGCCTCGTCCGCTCGCATGGAGGCTGCGGAATGAATCGTATCACCCGCCGCCTGAAACGCCTTGCCCCGCAGATCGTAGCGCTCGCCATCATCCTTGCGCTGATCACCGCCATCGCGCCCGGCTTCCTGACTATTTCCGTCCAGAACGGCCGCCTCTACGGCAGCCTGATCGACATCCTCGTCCGCGCCGCCCCGGTAGCGCTGCTGACGGTCGGCATGACGCTCGTGATCGCCACCCGCGGCATCGACCTCTCGATCGGCGCGGTGATCGCCATCTGCGGCGCCGTGGCCGCAACCCTGATCAGCAAGGACTACCCGCTGCCGACCGTGATCCTTGTCTCGCTCGGCGTCGGGCTTCTCTGCGGCCTGTGGAACGGCGTGCTGGTGGCGCTTCTCGACATCCAGCCGATCATCGCGACGCTGATCCTGATGGTGGCGGGCCGCGGCATCGCCCAGCTCGTCACCGAAGGCGTCATCCTCACCTTCAACAACGACAGCTTCGCGGCCCTGGGTTCAGGGTCTTTCGCCGGCATTCCCATCCCCATCCTCATATGGGTCTGCGCCGCCCTCATCATCGGCCTGGTGGTGCGCCGCTCGGCGCTCGGCTTCCTGATCGAAGCGACCGGCATCAATCGCCGCGCCGCGACGCTTGCCGGCGTGCGCGCCCGCTTCCTGCTGTTCTTCGTCTACGCCATCTCCGGTATCTGCGCAGCGATCGCGGGCCTCATCGTCACCGCCGACATCCGCGGCGCCGACGCCAACAATGCCGGCCTCTGGCTGGAGCTCGATGCGATTCTCGCGGTGGTGATTGGCGGCACGTCGCTGAACGGCGGACGTTTTTCGATCGCCGCTTCGCTGATCGGCGCGCTGATCATCCAGTCGATCAATACCGGCATTCTCGTCTCCGGTTTTCCGCCGGAATTCAACCTGATCATCAAGGCCGGCATCATCATCGTCGTGCTGACGCTCCAGTCTCCGGCGATCCTCTCCCTGTTCGGCTTCATCAAAGCGCCGAAGAGACGGACCGAGACGACTGCCACCAAACCGGCCGGCAATGCGGCCAATAATGCAGAAGGGACGGTACGATGATCCACTCCCGTAACCTGCCCTTCGTGACGACGCTCGGCATTTTCGTCGTCGCCTATGCGCTTTGTGTGATGCAGTTTCCGAACATGCTGTCGACCCGGGTCATCGGCAATCTTCTGACGGACAACGCATTCCTCGGCATCGCCGCGGTCGGCATGACCTTCGTCATCCTGTCCGGCGGCATCGATCTTTCGATCGGCTCGGTCATCGCCTTCACCAGCGTCTTCACGGCCGTCATGGTCGGCTCGCTCGGCGTTCACCCGCTCATCGCGTTTGCGGCCGTGCTTGTCATCTCGACGCTGTTCGGCAGCCTGATGGGGGCGATGATCCGCTATCTCGGCATCCCGCCCTTTGTCGTGACGCTGGCCGGCATGTTCTTGGCCCGCGGCGCCGCTTATCTGATCTCGACGGAATCGGTGCCAATCTCGCACGAGATGATCGACGCCATCCAGGGCTTCTATTTCCGCTTTCCGGGCGGCGGACGGCTGACTGCGCTTGCCATGCTGATGCTCGCCGTCTTCCTGATTGGCGCCTTCGTGGCGGGACGCACCCGCTTCGGCGCTAACGTCTACGCGATCGGCGGCAGCCAGCAGTCAGCCGAACTGATGGGAGTTCCGGTCGGCTCGACCACGGTCGGCATTTATGCACTTTCCGGCTTCCTGTCCGGCCTCGCCGGCATCGCCTATACGCTCTACACCTCGTCGGGCTATTCGCTGGCCACCGTCGGCGTCGAACTCGATGCGATTGCCGCGGTCGTCATCGGTGGCACGCTGCTGACCGGCGGCGTGGGACTGGTGGCGGGCACCTTTGTCGGCATTCTCATCCAGGGTTTGATCCAGACCTACATCGTCTTCGACGGGACTCTTTCGTCCTGGTGGACGAAAATCGTCATCGGCGTCCTGCTCTTCGTGTTCATCGTCTTGCAGCGCGGGATCATCTGGTATTCAAACAGGAAATTGGCCGAAAGCCGGCTTACCGCATCGGCCCAAAAATCGTAGCCCATTTTTGGAAAACACCGATGCGTAAACTTAAAGATTTGGAGCGTCCTTCGTGTGTCCGAAGGGAGGCACGGCGCTCCAAGGAGGTTTGATTTGGGTCTTCTGGAAACAACGATCAGTGGGCGCAAGCGCCGCAGCAACCACGCGCATGTGGTCGCGGAGCTCGGCCGCGGGATCGTTTCCGGCAAGATACCAGAAGGCTCGCTGCTTCCGGGCGATGCGGAACTTTCCGCCCGTTTCGGCGTCTCCCGCACGGTGCTGCGCGAATCGATGAAGACGCTGGCCGCCAAGCGGCTTGTCGAGGCCAAGGCCAAGGTCGGCACCCGCGTGCTCGACCAGGCGAGCTGGAATTTCTTCGACGCGGACGTGCTTGGCTGGCGTTTCGAAGCGGGCCTCGATTTCGAGTTCATCGAGCACCTTGCCGAGATGCGCATGGCGCTGGAGCCGGCGGCAGCGGCGGCAGCGGCCCTGCGCGCGACGAGCGACGACATCGTCGCGCTTTATGCCATCGCCGCCCGGTTCGACGACTTGACGCACACGCCGGAAACCATCGCCAAGGTGGATCTGGAATTCCATCTCGCCATCGCCCGCATGTCCGGCAATCCGTTCATGCGTTCGGCAAGTGCGCTGATCGAGGCGGCGCTAGCGATCTCCTTCCAGCTCTCCTCACCTGCTTCCTCGCCGGAAAAGATCGAGGAAGTCGCCACCAATCACTTGAGGATCGCCCACGCGATTGCCTCACGCGATCCTCACAAAGCGATCTCCGCGATGCGCCACGTCATCGAGGTCGGCAAGAGCCGCATCCGCAATTCGTTCGAAGTGAACCTGCCGGCCTGAGCGGTCTTATTTCGGCTCGAGCGAGATCATCAGATTGGCGAGCAGCGCGGTGCGCGGCCCGACGCTGCTGACGAAGATATGCTCGTTGAACGTATGCGCGCCGGCACCGTCTGCGCCCAGGCCGTCGAGCGTCGGCACGCCGAGCGCGGCGGTGAAATTGCCGTCCGAACCGCCGCCCGTCACCATGCCTTCGAGCGTGATGCCAAGGCCGCCGGCGATTTCCGCCGCAACATCGAAAAGGCGCCTGCCCTCTTCCGACTGGGCGAAGGGCGGGCGGTTCATCCGGCCGTCGATCTCGAAGACGATATCCGGATCGACCGGCCTCATGCCTTCGATCCCGGCGGTAATTTCCCCGGCGATCACATCGTCCGGCACACGGACATCCACCTGCAGGCGGCATTCGGCCGGCACCGTGTTGCGGCCCGTTCCGCCCTGGATCGTGCCGACGGTCACGGTGACGCCGCGAGCGGTGTCGTTGAGCGCTTCGAGTTCCAGCACCAGCCGGGCGGCGGCGCGGATGGCGCTGCGGCCATCCTGCGGCCTTGCGCCCGCATGCGCGGCGCGTCCCCTGACGGTGATATCGTACATCGCCACGCCCTTGCGGGCGACGACCACCTTGCCGCCGTCACGGGCGGGTTCGACGACGAGCGTATAACCTGCCGTCCTCGCCGCCTCCTCCATGTAGGCGCGCGACGAGAGGCTTCCCATCTCCTCGTCCGGCACGAAGATCAGGTCGACCGGCATTCGGCTGCCATGCTTGACCGCCAGTTTCATCGCTTCGAGCGCCATCAGCGCGCCGGATTTCATGTCGTAGATACCGGGGCCGTAAAGCTTGTCGCCTTCCTGACGCAGCGGAAGCTGATTGCCGATCACACCCACCGCGTGAACGGTGTCGAGATGGGCGAGGACGAGCACCGTCTTCACGTTGCTGCCCTCGGGACGTGGAGAACGAACGGCCAGAACATCGCCATAGCCGAGCGTGCCCGGCAGCCGCTCGGTCTCCAGCCCTGCCACCTTGCCGATCGCCTCGACCCGATCGACAAGCCGGTTCACCGCGCCTGCGTTCAGCGTCGGAGTCTCGATCTCGACCCAGCGCTTCAGCTCTTCGATGATTGCGCTGTCGTCGACGTCTCTGGCGGAAATGGCAAGCGTCATGGAAATTACCTTGGGGTGTTTGAAGGCGGCAGGAGCGGCACCGGAACGGCGCAGCCCCGTCACTATAGCCGGTGGGGCAAGGATCGCCATCCGAAATGCCCAGGGAAGGGGCGGGAAAAATCACTGCCTATTAAAAAGCTGCCGGCCTCAATCGGCCAGCGCCGACAGCCAGATGACCACCGCGCGGGCGCCGGGATCCACATGACCGACCGCCCGATCGCCGAGATAGCTGGCACGGCCGCGCCGCGCGGCGATCTTCGCGGTTGCCGCGCATCCCTCTTCCGCCGCCGAAACGGCGGCCTTCAGATCACCGGTTGATTTCAACGCCCGGACGGCCGGGAGAAGCGCATCGAGCACAGTGCGATCACCCTCCTGCGCCCCGCCGATCGCGGAGACGGCGCCACAGCCTTCCCCAAGCGCCTTCGCCCAATCGGCAACGGTAGGCGAAGCCCTCCCCTCCAGCACCGCCGCCATGCGCATCAGAAGCACGGCGTAGACCGGTCCCGACGTGCCGCCAAGCGCTCGCCTGAGCGTGCCGGAGAGCGCCCGCAGCGTCTCGGCCGGCCGGTCGAGATCATATCCGCCCATCTCGGCGAGCACGGCCGCCGACCCCCGCGCCAGGCTGATGCCGAGATCGCCATCGCCGACGATCTGGTCAAGACGGGTAAGTTCCGATTCGGCGGCTGTAAGTGTTGCCGCGACCTTTTCGATGGCACGACGGATTTCGGCCGCCAGCGGGGTCGCCGCACTGCCGGTCTTGACAGCAACCTTCGGCGCCGCGACCACTTTCGGTTCCGCTGCGCGCCCCGTCGTCGGCCCCGGCCAGGCCATGGCGCGCGTCGGCGCATCGAGGCTCCTGATTGCCGCGTCGTCGACCTTGAGGACGGAGATCGAAAAACCGGCCATTTCAAGCGCGGTCAGGAAAGTACCGGCCCAGGCGCGTTCGGTAACGATGCCGCGCCTCCCAAGGTTCTCGTGGGCGCGTCGGGCGAGGATCGCCATTTCCATCGAGGGCGTGCCGCCGAGATTGTTGACCATCAGCGCAACGCGATCGCCGGATGCAAGTCCCTTGTCGGCGACAATGACATTGATGATCTCGTCGACCAGACGGTCTGCCGGCTCAATGCTGCTGCGACGGATGCCCGCCTCACCGTGAATGCCGAGCCCGAGTTCGATCTCGTCATCCCCCAGCGTGAAACCGGGACTGTCGGCCGCCGGCACGATGCAAGGGGTGAGTGCCACGCCCATCGTCCCGACATCGGCGGCGAATTCGGCGGCCGCCTTGACTTCCGCCAGCGAGCCACCCGCCGCAGCGACCGCGCCAGCGATCTTGTGGACGAAAACGGTACCCGCAATGCCGCGCCGGCCGACTGCGGCCGTGTCGGCGAGCGCGACATCGTCGGCGACGATGACCATCTCGGCCGGAATGCCTTCGGCATTGGCGATCTCAGCAGCGAGGCCGAAATTCAACCGGTCTCCCGTGTAATTCTTGACGATGAGGAGCACGCCGGCCGGCCCGGCGACGGCGCGGATCGCGGCAAGAACCGCGTCCGTGCTGGGCGACGTGAAGACGTCGCCGGAAACGGCCGCACTCAGCATACCGTCGCCGACATAACCCGCATGCGCCGGTTCGTGCCCCGCCCCGCCGCCGGAGATCAGTGCGACACGACCGGCCTTGCGAGCCTCCGCGGACGCCGCGTCGATCACCACCGTCTCGCCTTCGAGCAACGCCAGATCGGGATTGAGCCGAACGACGCCCTCCAGCATCTGCGGCACGATCCGTGCCACATCGTTGATCAGCTTCTTCATCGACAAGCCCTCCCTGTCCCTTTCCATCCCGGCAACCTTGGCCACCGCGACACTACCGGCCTCATGCCTGAGATCAAGGCTCCTTCGGCTTTAAGACAAGGGGAAGATCAGGCCTTCAGCGATTTCAGGAAGAAATCTATGCCGGCCTCGGCGCATTGCGTATCCTGTGCCGGCGTGCCGGAGCTCAAGCCGATGCCGCCCACGACATCGCCGTCGATAACGACCGGCAGGCCGCCGGCAACCACGAGAAGCCGTCCGCCGATCGCCGAATTGATGCCGTAGGCGGGGCTGCCCGGCTGGCTCGCGGTGCCATAGCTTTCCGTCGTGCGCTTGGCACCGGCCGCCGTATAGGCTTTGTCCTGGGCGATGATCGTGCTGGTGATCTTGCCGCCGTCCATGCGTTCGAAGGCGATAAGCTGACCGGATTCATCGGTGACCGCGATGCACATCGGCACGCCGAATTCCTCCGCCTTGGCGCGGGCGCCGGCAATCAGCACTCGCGCATCCTCGAGGCTAAGACGCTTGATGGTCAGCATGAAATTCTCCTCCACGAACTGGACTGTCGCCCTACACCGCTGGACCCGCTATGCCAGAAAACGGCACCGGCGAATACCGCTCAAAACGGCAATGGACTGTTTCCAAGCCGGCGAAAAAGCCGCGTCCTATCTGGCGGCGCTGTCAGGATGGGCGAGTACAAAGGGCTTCAGTTCGGCACACCGGTCAGCGATCGCGAGCAGCTTCGGACAGGCGGAAAGATCGACGCCCCAGCGCCTCGCATTGTAGACCTGCGGCACGAGGCAGACATCCGCCATCGTCGGCCGATCGCCGTGGCAGAACATTCCGGTCTCGGGTGATTCCAGCGACTTTTCAAAGGCTGCCAGCCCCTCGCCGATGAATTTCTGCATCCACGTGGTACGCGCCTCCTCGTCGCCACCGGTGATCGCCATGACATGCGCGCCGATATGCGAATTGCAGACCGGATGGATTTCCATGGCGATGATGTAGGAAAGCGCCCTCACCCGCTGCCGCCCGACGGGATCGCCCGGCAGGAAGGCGCCGCCGCGGGTCTCGTCGAGATATTCGATGATGGCGAGCGATTGGGTGAACATCTGCCCGTCGATCTCCAGAACCGGCACCAGCCCCTGCGGATTGCGCGCCAGATGTTCTTCCGACCTATGCGCCTTGGCAAGGATATCGACCGGCACGGTGCTGTAGGTTTCGGCCAGCATGTTGAGGGCGATCCTCAGCCGGAAGCTCGCCGAAGACCGCCAGTAATCGTAGAGAATCGCTTCGCTCATCACGCCTTCTCGTATCTCGTGACCGTCTGTTCGATCGCCCCGAAGATCGAATGGCCCTTGGCGTCCTTCATCTCGATGCGCACCGTGTCACCGAAATGCAGGAAGGGCGTTTTCGGCACCCCGAGATTGATCGTCTCGATGGTTCGGATCTCGGCGATACAGGAATAACCCGCGCCTCCATCCGCGACCGGCTTGCCCGGTCCTCCGTCGAGCTTGTTCGACACCGTCCCCGAGCCGATGATCGAGCCGGCGGCAAGCGGCCGCGTCTTCGCCGCATGTGCGATCAGCTGCGGGAAATCAAAGGTCATGTCGACACCGGCATTCGCCCGTCCGAAGGGCTTGCCGTTCAGATCGACCTTGAGCGGCAGATTGAGCTTGCCGCCATCCCAAGCCTCGCCCAGCTCGTCCGGCGAAACCGCGACCGGCGAAAAGGCGGTCGACGGCTTCGACTGGAAGAACCCGAAACCCTTGGCGAGCTCGGCCGGGATCAGCCCGCGCAGCGACACGTCATTGACCAGCATGACAAGCCGGATGGCCTCGCGCGCTTCATCGACGGACGCGCCCATCGGCACGTCGTCGACGATGACCGCCACTTCGCCTTCCATGTCGCAGCCCCAGGCCTCGTTACCCAGTAGGATCGCATCGCGCGGCCCGAGGAAACTGTCCGAACCGCCCTGATACATCAGCGGATCGGTCCAAAAACTCTCCGGCATATCGGCATTGCGGGCGCGACGCACCAGCTCGACGTGGTTGACGTAAGCCGAACCGTCGGCCCACTGGAAGGCCCGCGCCAGCGGTGAAGCGGCATCGTGCTCGTGAAAGCGATGGGTCGGCTGCGCCCCGGTCTCGATGCCTTCTGCGACGCGGGCAAGCCGCGGCCCCACATGCGCCCAGTCGTCCAGCGCGGCCTGCAGCGTGCGGGCGATATGCCCGACTTCGGAACAGCGGGTCAGGTCTTTCGAGACCACGACCAGGCGGCCGTCGCGTGTGGAATCCTTCAGCGTCGCAAGCTTCATATGTCTCCCCCTCTCGCCTGCCCTGCTCCTCAAGGCAGCATGTCAGAATGTGTGGCGTTTGCCTAAGAAGGCAACGCCACATCGTCTCATTGGATCGTCAGATCAGCGGATTGTGTCACTTGATGCCGGGCGTGCCGTCGAACTTGCGCTCGAGACCGGTCCAGCAATCGATGTAATTGTCCTGCAGCGTGTCGAGCTCGGCCGCGAATTTGGTGAGCTGCTGCGGAAAGCGCGTCTCGAACATGAAGGCCATGGTATTGTCGAGCTTGACGGGCTTCAGCTCGCCGTTCGACGCCTTCTCGAAACCGGAAAAGTCCGGTCCGTGCGGCAGCATCATGTTGTGCAGGCTCATGCCGCCCGGCACGAACCCCTCTTCCTTGGCATCGTAGCGGCCGCAAATCAGCCCCATGAACTCGCTCATGATGTTGCGATGATACCAGGGTGGGCGGAACGTATGCTCCGCGACCAGCCATCGCGGTGGGAAGATGACGAAATCGACATTCGCGGTTCCCTCTTCGCCCGACGGCGCCGTCAGCACCGTGAAGATCGACGGGTCCGGATGATCGAAAAGGATGGCCCCGACCGGCGAGAAGGTCCGAAGGTCGTATTTGTAGGGTGCGTAATTGCCGTGCCAGGCGACGACGTCGAGCGGCGAATGACCGATCTCGGTGACGTGGAAAGAACCACACCACTTCACCTGTACCCGGCAGGGCGTTTCCTTGTCCTCGTAGGCGGCGACCGGTGTCTTGAAATCGCGTGGATTGGCAAGGCAGTTGGCGCCGATGGGGCCACGATCCGGCAGGGTGAACTTGGCGCCGTAATTTTCGCAGATATAGCCGCGCCACACCTTCTCATCGCCGAGGCGAACCACCTTGAACATCGTGCCGCGCGGGACGATGCAGATTTCCGAGGGCTCCAGGTCCATCTTGCCGAGTTCGGTGAAGACGCGGATCGACCCGGCCTCCGGCACGATCAACATCTCGCCGTCGGCATTGAAGAAATAGTCGTCCGCCATGTCGGCATTGAAGGCATAGACATGCGTCGCCATGCCGGTCTGGGTCATCACATCGCCAGCCGTTGTCATGGTGCGGATACCCTGCAGGAAGTTGAGGCTTTCCGTCGGCGCCGGCAGCGGGCTCCAGCGCAACTGGCCGAGCGCCAGCGAAGTTTCCGCAACATGCGGCGCCGTCTTCCAGAGGGGGTATTCGATCTTCTGGAAGCGGCCCGTATGGCGCACGCTCGGGCGAATGCGGTAGAGCCAGGAGCGCTCGTTGGTGCCGCGCGGGGCGGTGAAGGGCGAACCGGACAGCTGCTCGGCATAAAGCCCATAATTGCATTTCTGCGGGCTGTTCTGCCCTTGAGGAAGAGCACCAGGCAAGCTTTCCGTCTCGAAATCGTTCCCGAATCCGGGCATATACGATAGCGTATCTCTATCGACGGCAAGTTGTGCGGCTTTCGGATCGACCTTGTCCAGCATGGCATTTCCTCCCGTATTTCCGATATAGTTGCATATGTAACCATCCATTTTGTAACCATCAATATATGAACCAAGAATGATAGGATCATGGACAGTTTTGAACTCGAGCAATTTCTTCCCTATCGCCTGAACCGCGCCGCGGAATTCGTCGGCCTGCGTTTTGCCGCCCATTACAAGGCGAAATACGGCATGACCCGGCCTGAATGGCGCACGCTCGCCGCCCTCGGCAGTTCGGGCCGCATGACATCGAAGGCAATCGGCCTGCATTCGGCCATGCACAAGACCAAGGTTAGCCGCGCCGTCTTTGCGCTGGAACAGCGCCGCTGGCTGAAGCGAATGGAGGACGACGCCGACCGGCGGCTGGAACACCTGGAACTCACCCCGGCCGGTCAACATGCCTATAGAGAGCTGATCGAACTCGCACGGCGATACCAGACCGAACTGGAGGCGGAAATCGGCGATAGCGGCGTTCGCGCGCTGACCGACGGGCTCGCAGGTATCGAAAAGGTCATTCGCAGTTCGACCAGGGGCAAGAAGTTGCCCGAGCCGGATGATCTCTGAGCCTCAGGCCCGACCGGACTTCCGGATCGGCAGCCCGCTGAAATCTTTGAGTACATTCAGCACGATGGAGGTTTTGACATGCTGCACGCTCTCGTGCGGCAGAAGCACATCGTTGACGAAATGCGAAAGGCCCGCGAGATCGCGGGTCACCACCTTGAGGTGATAATCCATCTCGCCAGTCAGCGAGAAACATTCCAGGACGTCGGGCAGGTCCTCGACGAGCAGCTGGAAACGCTTGGCATTGTCGCGATTGTGGGTGGCGAGCGTCACCGCGATGACGACGAGAAGGTCGAGCCCGAGCTTCTGCCGATCGAGATGCGCGCGGTAGGATTGGATATAGCCCTCGCTCTCCAGCCGCGCCCGTCGGCGAGAACATTGGGATGGCGACAGCGCGATCAGTTCGGAGAGCTCGTTGTTCGTCAGCCGCCCATCGTCTTGCAACTGAGTCAGGATTTTCAGGTCGTATCCGTCTAAAGCTTCCATCGTGCATCTCACCTCCTGTTTGCGCACACATCATGCACGATAGGAGCGGAAGGCGAGCGATATTGCAAGCACAATGCACCTTCCTTGCATCATGATGATGATCGACCGACAGGAGGAGTTTGCCATGGGTCCTTTCCCGCACGATGCACCGGTTTCTGAGATCACCGCCGACAATCCGGCTGGCACTGACGGTTTCGAGTTCGTCGAATTCGCCCATCCGGAGCCGCAGAAGCTGGAAGAACTCTTCACCCGCATGGGCTACAGACCGATCGCCCGGCACAAGACGAAGAACATCACCGTCTGGAGACAGGGCGATATCAACTACATCGTCAATGCCGAGCCCGGCAGCCATGCGATGCGCTTCGTCGATGAACACGGCCCTTGCGCACCGGCCATGGCCTGGCGCGTCGTCGATGCCAAACACGCCTTCGATCACGCCGTTTCCAAAGGCGCGACGCCCTACGAAGGCAATGACAAGACGCTCGACGTGCCGGCCATCCTCGGCATCGGCGGTTCGCTTCTCTATTTCATCGAGACCTACGGCGAGAAGGGCTCGGCGTATGAGGCCGAATTCGAATGGCTCGGCGAAAGGAACCCGAAGCCGGCGGGCGTCGGCTTCTATTACCTCGACCACCTGACCCACAACGTCTATCGCGGCAACATGGACAAGTGGTGGGATTTTTACCGCGAACTCTTCAACTTCAAGCAGATCCACTTCTTCAATATCGACGGCCGCATCACCGGCCTGATGAGCCGGGCGATCACCTCGCCTTGCGGCAAGATCCGCATTCCGCTGAACGAATCCAAGGACGAGACCAGCCAGATCGAGGAATTCCTGAAGAAGTACAAGGGCGAAGGCATCCAGCACATCGCCGTCGGCACGGACGGCATCTACGAAGCGACCGACAAGCTCGCCGAAAACGGCCTGAAATTCATGCCCGGCCCGCCGGACACCTATTACGAGATGTCGAAGGATCGCGTGAACGGACATGACGAACCGATCGAACGGATGAAGACACACGGCATCCTGATCGACGGCGAAGGTGTGGTCGATGGCGGCATGACGAAGATCCTGCTGCAGATATTCTCAAAGACGGTCATCGGACCGATCTTCTTCGAATTCATCCAGCGCAAGGGCGACGAAGGTTTTGGCGAAGGCAATTTCCGCGCCCTCTTCGAATCGATCGAGGAAGACCAGATCCGTCGCGGCGTGCTGAAGCCGCGGGAGGCGGCGGAATAGTCGGGGCAGAGGAGAGAAAAAGCCGCGCGTACCCGCCGGGGTCCGGCGACGCCTTCACAAAACCGGACGTTTGCAGGTGCCTGGGAGAGGCCCAGGCATCACAAAAGACATTTTGCCGCCTTGCCAATAAGAGCCGTCAACTCTCCCGGTCGATGAGGATCCTCATCACGGCGACCCGCTGGGGCAGTTCGATGAGGAACTCCGCATCCCGCTCGAGGTGATGAACCTGACCGGGGTCACCTCCGGTGAACGCCGCCATGGCTTGGAAATCCAGCCAGTACGAGGTGGTGACGAACTCCGTCTCGTCCCCCTGCTCCTCCCGGAAAAGCTGAACCGCAAGCGCCGTCCGGACGAGCGGCGGAATGCCTTCCTCGTAAAGATAGGCTTCATATTCGTCGGCGCGTGACGCCGGCACCTTGCCCCGCCAGATGCGTGCGATCGTTGCCCTGCTATCCATCAGATGCTCCTCGACCTCCGTTTGCCGGAACAAGTAGAAGCGGCATCGGTGCCGGCAAGTGCCGCTCGTCCCTATCCCTTGCCGCGGCCCGGCGCCACGAAAGCGGCAATCGTGGCCTCATCCTGACCTGCATCCTGCAGGAAGCGCCTCGCGAATTCCGCCGTGGATGCCTTGAGAGCATCATTGGGCCGGATCAGGTGGAACGCCACGTGATGATCGATCACCCTTCCGGAGACTGCAACCACGCGGCCGGATTCCATTGCTGCATCGGCAAGCGGCGGTCGCGCAAGCGCGATCCCGAGACCTTGGACGCAGGCATCCATGACGAGATTGTAGTCCTCGAAGCGCCGATCCTGGCCGCGCGGCACATAATCGATGCCCTCACCCGCCAGCCAGCGCCGCCAGGCCTCGATATTGGAATCGTGCAGGATCGGCAGGTCGAGCAGCGACTGTGCCTCGGTCCGTCCGCCAAGGCGCTCAGCAAGCGCCGGCGAGGCGACCGGAAAGAGCTTTTCATGCCAGAGCGGCAAGCTGCGCACGCCGGCCCAAGGGCCTCTGCCGCAGCGGATCGCCAGATCGATCCCCTCGCTGAAATCGGCCAGCCGATGTTCCAGCACGAAATCGAGGTGGATGTCGTTCGCTTCCAGTCTCGAAAGCCGCGGAAAGAGCCAGAGCGAGGCAACCGACGGCGTTACGGAAAGCCGCACGACGGCCTTGTTGCGCCGGGGCAGCCACCGTTCGTCGGTGTTGCCGAGCAGGGCCAGCGCCTCCTCGGCCCGGGCAAAAAACCGCATGCCTTCCGGCGTCAGCGCCACGCCGCGCGCCTCCCGCGCAAAGAGACGCACGCCCATCCAGCGTTCGAGGCGGGAAATCTGGCGCGACACGGCGCCGTGGGTCACGCCGCCTTCTTCCGCAGCCGCGGAAAACGACCCGAGACGTGCGGCGCGCGCAAAGGTTTCGAGCGTATCGAGCGGCGGCAGAGTCTGCGAGCTGTGAACCATACGCACATATGATCATCGATTGCGATGCTTTTCAAGCACGGAGCGGAAGCGTAACTGTCAACTCACGGAATTCGACGGAGGCAGACATGAGCACGATGGCGATGGAAGAAAGAACAACGAATCGGAGCCGCAACTTCGATATGATCGCGCTCATCGCGATCCTGGTGACGATCGTCTTCTGGGCGTCCTCCTTCGCGGTCATCCGGATCTGTCTCGGACCGCTGACGCCGATCGAGCTTGCCACCGCCCGTTATGTCGCAGCCGCGCTGATCGCCGCCGTGTATCTGGCGGTCGCCCGCCCCGCCCTTCCGGCACGACGCGACATCCTGCGCCTGACGGTCGCCGCGGTGCTCTTCATCGCGGCTTACGCGGTGCTCCTCAACATGGGGGAACGCACCGTCGCGTCGGGACCTGCCAGCTTCATCATCAACACCATGCCGGTCTTCACCGCGCTCATCGCCACGTTTGCGCTTGGAGAACGGTTCGGCCGCTGGGGCTGGATCGGCACAGCGATCTCCTTTGCCGGCGTCGCACTGATCGCCCTTTCCTCCGACTCGGGCTTCGATCTTGATCCGAACGCGATCCTCATCCTCGGCGCAGCACTCTGCTCGGCGGTGGCGAGCGTCCTGCAGAAACCCATCCTCGGTCGCATGCCGGCGCTCGCGGTCACCGCCTGGCTGATGCTGATCGGCTCCATACCGCTCGTGCCGGCAGTGCCCGCCACTCTTCAGGCGCTTGCAGCCGCACCGGCGGAGGTCAACTGGGGCGTCGCCTATCTGGTGCTCTTCCCGACGGCGATCGGCTACGTCACCTGGGCGATTGCCTTGAAGCGCCTTTCAGCAGCGCGAGCCGCCAATTTCCTCTACGGCGTGCCTCCGACAGCCACTGTGATCGGGTTCCTCTGGCTTGGCGAAGTGCCGACCGCGATCAGTGCCATCGGCGGCATCATGGCGATCTTCGGAGTGCTGGTCGTCAATCTGATGCGCAGGCGATAAAGCCGCAAAAGACGGCGGGCGCCTCAGCGACCGTTCACCAATTGAAGGATCAACTGGTGAACATTGCCGCCCTCGCTCATCTCCATGCGGTCGAAATCCGCATTGCGCTGGCGCTGGGCCTTGGAGATTTCTCCGAGCTTGGCTTGCAGTTCGGTCCTGATCTTTTCGCATTTGGGATCATTGGCGACGCTGAGGCCGACACTCACCCGCTCGATCTCCTTCACCATGTCGGTGATGATCACCGCATGCACCCGCTCGTGCTTGCGCACGCCGGCGATGAAGACGTCCCATTTCTTCTGAAGCTCCGCCGAAAGTTTGATCGCCGGCTTGGGCAGCGTGTAGATGATGATCAGCCGCGGCCGCGCGGTCGTCAGCGTGCAAGCCCCGTTCGCCTGCGGTTCGTATTTTCGCGTCCAGGTCAGCTTGAAATTGGTATGTGCGATGGCGCGCACTTCGCTGCCGACCTTTGGTCCCCGTTCGCCGATCGAGGCATAGAGGTCAACGCCCGAGTCGCCGGTGATCGGATAGGTCTCCACCTGCTCGGTCGCCTGCCACTGGCTTTGTGCCAAAGCGAAAACAGCAGGCATCAGCAAAAGACAGGCGACCTGCCAGAAAACTTTCATGCCTGTCTTCACGTTGTTCCTCCGGGTGGCGCTCGGCGAGAAACTAGAGATGAAGTCCCCCGGTTTCAATCGCTGGCCGGCGCTTCTCTGATCGGTCCGGCCAATCAGACAGATGCTCGCCCCTTGCCATATTTCGCGCAAAATGGATGATGACAATTAGATGACATTTACATGACACGATTGAATCAAGGGCATGGGAAGGGTCCGATGGGGGAGAAGCGCAAAATCTACGAGGCACTGGTAGATGGTGCGATGGAAGGACTGACGGACAAGGTATTGTTCGACTTCGTCGCGAAACGCTGCCCCAGGACATCGAGCAAGAAGATCGTTCGGGCGGCGTTGCTTGGCCTTACCGACCCGCACCTGCGGGATCGCAATATTCTCGACACGATCTATGCGCTGGCGATCAAGCATCGCATGCACGAATTTCGCAATGACGAAGGTGATCGTGACCAATGGCCGGCTCCCTTTGCCCGCCGCGCCGACGAGGAAAGCAGCCGCGCCGACTTAGCCTGAACCTGTCATCCACTCTACATAAACCGCGTCTAGGCTGGCTCTGTCGAGGGTGATCGATCCATGCACGGCCGTACCAATCTCACCGCCATCAGGCTTATGGACGCCTGCGAGAACCTGCTTTGCGAAGCTGAGGCTCTGGAGGATCTGACGGCGCGGCGTATCGCTGTCGAGGCCAATGCGACGCCGTCTGCCATCGCCTATCATTTCGGTTCGCAGGAAGAGCTGATCGCGGCTGTCGCCGAACGGGTCTACCGGCGGCTGAATGCCGAGCGCCTGAGCCTGCTGCGCAAGGCCGCCGACCGCCGGGCGCCCGACCCGCCGGATCTGGAAGAAGTCATCGCAGCGCTTGTCGGACCCTCGATCCGGTGGAGCCTCGATCCCACTTCCAGCTATCCGGTCCTTTCGCATTTCACCTCGATGGCGAAGACGCACCGGGAGCGTGCGCCGCACTACCGGCGGATCATCGACGATGTCGAACACCACCGCGCCTTCATTCCTCACCTGAAACGGATTGCGCCCTGGCTCGACGAGGTGGATATCGGCTGGCGGCTCAATTGCGCGCTCGGCATCCGCTCGCAAGTCACCCGAAGCCGCCCGCGCACCGAAGTCCTCACCAATTACCGCATGAACCTTGACGATCCGGAACTCGTCATCGCCCGCATGGTCGAAGTGATCGCTCCGATGTTCCGGCGCATGGCCTGATCCCGCCGATTCGAACGGCATTCGAAATCCGTCACGACCGGGAAACAAACCGCTTCTATCGATCTTCCTGACGAAACCGTCCCAGACTGTCCCCCAGGAGGTATCCGATGCGCCGCGAAACCACTTTCATCCATCTGACCGACCTGCATATCGGTACCGCCGACGACAGCCATCTGCATTCGGACACGACCGAAACGCTCCATCAGGTCCTGGACCTCGTGGCGACCGTGACGCCGAAGCCGCAATTCGTCATTGCCAGCGGCGACCTCACCAACCGCGGCGATGCGGAGAGTTTTCGCCGGCTGAAGGAGATCATGGACGCCAAGCTCGACGTGCCGGTGATCTACGCGCTCGGCAACCACGATACCCGCCCCGGCTTCTACGAAGGCATGGGCGTCGAGACGGCCGATCCGGAGGCGCCCTACGACCATGACACGGTCATCGACGGCATCCATATCGTCACGATCGATTCCTCCACGCCGGGCCTGATCGGCGGCACGATCGATCCGGAACAGTTCGACTGGCTCGCGTCGACGCTCGACAGCCATCCGGACCTGCCGAAACTGATCGTCGTCCATCATCCTCCTGCATTGGGTGAGGAAGCCGATGCAACACACTGGCGAACGATCCACTTCCCGCAGTCGGAGCGCTTCCGCGAACTGCTCGGGGGCCGCAACATCGTCGGCATCCTGAGCGGCCATATCCATCACGACCGCGTCTCCGTCTGGCACGGCATCCCCGTCGTCGTCGGCACCGGCCAGCATGCGGCGACCGATATCCTGCGCACCGACATCCTGCGCATGGTCCGCGGCGCCTCCTTCGGCATCGGCACGATCCGCCCCTCCGGCCTTACCATGGCCTTCGTGCCGCTGCCGTCGGACCGCGCCGAACTCAACACCTATCCCCTCGAACTGCTGATGGCCCGGGCTATGCCCGTCGCTGCCGAATAAATCCCCACCCGGAGACACGCAAATGCTGCGCAGAACCACGCTCAAGCTCATGGCGACGCTCGCCGCCGCCTCCATCCTGCCCCTCGGCGCCCTCGCGGAAATGCCGAAGACGATCGACAAGCCGGTCACCATCAGCTTCTACAACTACAATCTCGCCTCTGCAGGCATCGGCTCCGAGGCCACCAAGGAGCTGATCGCCGGTTTTGAAAAGAAGTTCCCGAACGTCAAGGTCGAAACGATCGCTGTGCCCTCGAACGAGATCATCAACCGCGTGCAGGCCGATATTGTCGCCGGCAAGCAGCCGGACGTTGCCCAGCTTACTTTCCGCGACCTGATCTTCATCGCTTCCGATCTCGGCGGCAACGCGCTCGAAGACATGGTAAGCCCCGCCGAGCTGAAGGAGCATCTCGCCGGCATGATCCCCAAGGGGCTCGAGCTCGGCAAGGTGGACGGCAAGACATACGGCCTCGCCTATACCTTCTCCACACCGGTTCTCTATTACAACGGCGACCTCTTCAAGCAGGCCGGCCTCGATCCGAACAATCCGCCGAAGACCTGGGCCGACGTCAACATCGCCGGCAAGGCGATCAAGGAAAAGACTGGCAAAAACGGCTTCTTCCCGGGAGCTTACGGCCCGAGCGACGGTACCTTCGTCTACCAGGCGATTGTCATGTCGAACGGCGGCAAGGTGCGCGAAGGCGACAAGCTGACCTTCGCCGACAAGGATGCCGCCGAAGCGGTCAAGACGATGCGCGATATGGTAACGAGCGGCGCCCATGCCAAGATCGATCCGGCCAGCGGCTCGGACACGTTCGCCGCCGGCAATCTCGGCATGTTCGTCTATACGACGGCGGTCCTCGGCTCCTACAAGAAGGCCGCCCAAGGCAAGTTCGACCTGCGCATCGCCCCGATGCCGTCTTTCGGCGAAAAGCCGACCGCCCCGACCAATTCCGGCAGCGCACTCTTCGTCTTCAGCAGGGATCCGGCCAAGCAGCGTGCTTCGTATGAGCTCCTGAAATATCTGACGAGCAAGGAAGCCTACACGATCATCACCAGCAAAATCGGCTACCTGCCGCTGCGCCTCGACATCGTCGACGATCCGAACTATCTCGGCCCGTGGGTCAAGAAAAACCCGATGTTCCGCGCCAATCTGGAACAACTCAATCGCCTGACGCCGAACATGGCCTTCCCCGGTCCGAACTACCGCCAGGTCGAGAAGATGATGATGGACGCGGTGCGTGAAGCCGTTTTCGGCAACGGCGACCCGATCGCAACCCTCAAGGCCGCTCAGGAGCAGGGCCAGGAGCTGATGCCTTAAAGCTTCTAACCGCGACACGCGCCTTGGGCACCCTGCCCGCCAAGGCATGACATCACGAGGAAGGATGCCGGGCGTGTTCGCTCCATCGCCCGGCATCTGAAATCCATCGGGACCCGCATCATGACCGATATCCAGGCTGACCTCGCCAGACCGCTTGCGACAGCCCAAACCCCGGCCAAAACACGGCGCCAGCGAGAGACATTCACCGTCGCGCCTTGGGCCTACCTCGCACCGGCACTCATCCTGCTGTTCGTCTGGACCTATATTCCGCTGGTCGAGGCATTTCAGCTTTCCTTCTACCAGTGGAACATGCTGCCGACGGCGCCCCAGCGTTATGTGGGATTGAAGAACTACGAGCGCCTCATGGCATTGCCGGAGATGCGCAACGCGCTCTGGAACACGCTTTACTACATCCTCGGCCTTTTCCCGATGTCGGTGATCATCCCGCTCTTCGTGGCGATCTGGACCCAGGATCTGACCGGCCGCGCCCGGATGATCTATCGCGGGCTGATCTTCGTGCCGATGATCGTCGCCCCCGTCGTCGCCGCGATCCTCTGGCGCTGGCTGCTCAACGAGGACCAGGGCCTGATCACCCTGTGGCTGGAGCAAATGGGCCTGGGCCGCATCGGTTTCCTGACCGATCCGAACTATGCGCTCGCAACGCTCACCTGGATCACCGGCTGGAAACTGATCGGCTTTTCGACCCTGCTTTTCTCGGCGGCCAATGCCGGCATCAATCCCTCCTATATCGAGGCGGCCCGCATCGACGGCGCTAGCCGCTGGGGGATCATCCGCGACATCCGCCTGCCGCTCCTCTCGCCGACCATCCTGCTTCTGTCGATGATGACGATCCTGTTCGGCGCGCAATGGAGCTTTGCCTATATCAATGTGCTGACCAATGGCGGTCCGCTGAAATCGACCACCAACATCTTCTACCTGCTCTGGGAATACGGTTTCCAGACCATGTCGGCCGGCTGGAGTTCGGCCGCCGGCATGATCGCCTTCGCCGGTTTTGCGGTCGTCGCCGCAGGCTGCATGTGGCTGACCAGGAGGTTCGCAGTCTATGACAATTGACGCCTCCCCGGATATTTCCCAGGGCCACCCGCCGCTCGCCTCGTCTGCATCGAATATGGGCAGTCTGCGCTGCCTGGCCGTACATGCGGTGATGGTCCTCCTGTCGATCTTGTCGATCTTCCCGATCTATTGGATGATCGTCACCTCGCTGCGTCCGGAAAACGAGATCTTCTCGACGGCCTTCTGGCCGGCCAGCCCGACCCTCGAAAACTATGTGTTCGTACTGACCCGCATTCCGATGCTGCAGATGCTTGCCAACACGACGATCGTCGCTGCGGCAACGGCGGCTCTCCAGGTCGTGACCGGCCTTTTCGCGGCGTATGCCCTGGTGCGCTGGCGCATGCGGCTCTCCGGCGTCATTCATGGTTTGATCGCACTTTCCTGGCTCGTTCCCTTCCAGGTGACGATGATCCCGAACTATGTGCTGGCCTCCCGGCTCGGCCTCCTTGACACGCTGACCGGCCTCATCCTGCCGAACGCCAGCCATGCCTTCGCGGTGCTGCTGCTCTACCACGCCATGCGCTCCTTCCCGACCGAGATTCTGGAAGCGGCGCGCATAGACGGCGCGAGAAGCTGGAAGATCCTCTGGCAGATCGTCACGCCGAACATGGGCGCACCGATCGCCTCGCTGTCGATCATCGCCTTCATTTCGGCCTGGAACGAATATTTCTGGCCCCTGCTGCTTTCCCGCAAGCCGGAGAACTCGGTCGTTCAGATTGGTCTGCAGATGTTCATGACCCAGGAAGGCAATCTGTGGGGACCGCTGATGGCGGCGGCCGCGCTCGCCAGCCTGCCGATCCTGCTCATCTACCTGATCCTCCAGCGCCACGTCATCGAATCCTTCATGAAATCCGGAATCCGCTGAAATGATTATCCACGACCGACTGATCGCGCTCGAAGGCGCCCACAATGTCCGCGATCTCGGCGGCTACAGGACCGCGAGCGGAGGCTCGACACGCTGGCGCTCATTGCTGCGCGGCGACGCCCTGCACCGCCTGAGCTCGGCCGATATCGACGCGCTGCTGGGCCACGGCCTGACGACCGTCATCGACCTGCGCAATGCCCATGAGATCGCCGCCGAAGCCAATCCCTTCGCGGGGCACGAACGGGTGCGTTACCACAACACGCCGGTCTTTTCGGCGCTGGCGCCGGTCGAGATGATGGCGGGGGCGAGCATGAGCTTCGACATGGGCGACCGTTATTGCCGGGCGCTCGACGCCTGCCAGCCCGCAATAGCCGAAGTGTTGAACACGATCGCCGACGCGCCGGACGGGGTAGTCCTCTTCCACTGCAGTGCCGGTAAGGACCGCACCGGGGTCATTTCTGCCCTGCTGCTCGCCAATGCCGGCGTCGACGACACGACGATCATCGAGGACTACGCGCTCACCGCCACGATCTCCGGTCCGCTGATCGCCCGACTTCGTGAACGCGCGCTCGGGCGCGGCACGTCCGCCGCACTGGCCGACATCGTCCTCGCATCCGAGCCGCATAGCATGCGCCAGGCGCTCGATCATATCCGCCTGCATTATGGCGGCGTGCCGGAATATCTGGCGAAGCTCGGTTTCGACGAAGCCGGGAAGCGACGGTTGAGGGATCGTCTCTCCCAGGATCCGGCCGATCAGCCCTTGGGGCGCGCGGCAGGAACGAGCACCCGATCGACGACCTGCTGATCGAGATCATAGACGGTGATCGGTGTTTCCTTGCCGATCCGTGTTCCATCGAGGAGCCGGATCAGATCATCCGCGCCCGCGACGGGCTGACCATCGATCGCCAGGATGAAATCCCCTTCCTTGAGCCTCGCCTTTTCCGCCGGGCTGCCGGGATCGATGCGGCGGATGCGCACCGTCGTGTCCTGCTGCATACCGGCCTTGAGCGCGACGCGCCGCGGGAGCGCGGTCGTATCGACGACGATGCCGATGAAGGCGCGCCGCACATGGCCGAACCGCAGGATTTCCGACACGACGAAATTGGCCGTGTTGGAGGCGACCGCAAAGGCGATGCCCTGTGCGCCCCGAATGACCGCGGTATTGACGCCCACCACCTCGCCGGAAGCGGATACCAGCGGCCCGCCGGAATTGCCCGGATTGAGCGCCGCATCCGTCTGCACCACGTCGTCGATCAGACGGCCGGTGGAAGCCCGCATCGAACGGCCGAGTGCCGAGACGACGCCCGACGTGACCGACCAGTCGAAACCGAGCGGATTGCCGATCGCGATCGCGATATGGCCACGGCGCAGCTTCTTGGAATTGCCAAGCCTCGCCCAGGCCTGCACGTCCATATCGGCGCGCACCAGGGCGATATCCGTATCGGCATCGCGGCCGAGCACGGCACCCTGGCCGACCGCGCCATTGGCGCTCAGGATGCGAACCGTCTTGGCATCCGCGACGACGTGATGATTGGTGATGATCAGGCCGTCGGGCGAAATGGCAAAGCCCGATCCATGGCCCCCTTGGCCAGCAACGCCGCCGAGCCGCTCTATGCGGCTGACGGCGGGGCCGACGCGATCGACGGCGCCGGCGACCGTCTCCGAATAGACGTCCAGCAGAACGTCATCCTCGGGGACGGGAGGATTGATATCGATGAATCCCATGACAAGAACTCCGAAAAGCGCCCTTCGGAAGAAGGAGCGAAGAAGGAGCTGATGTGGTGGGTTCAAAACCCGGAAACAAGAACCGGCAAGACCGGCTCAGTCCTCCGCGAAGATCGGGTCCTCGACGAACTTGCCGCCCTGATAGACCGCCATGGCCGAAGTCGGCGCCGGTCGCTCCTGGCTTGCTTCGAGTTCGGCGCGATAGCGCTCCGCGTTGTCCTTCGGTTTCCAGCCGAGATAGGACGCGTGTGAATTATCCCACCACTTGCTGTCATTGTCGGAAATACCCCAGATGATCGGGCAGCCGAGCATCGGTGCGCGGAAAACGCAGCCGATCAGCGAGACGAAATCGTCGTAGGACATCCAGCCGGACAGCATGCGGTGGTTCATCGGCTTTTCGAAACAGCTGCCGATCCTCACCAGCGCCGTCTCCTGACCGAATTTTTCGAAATACATGCGGGCCAGCGCCTCGCCGAAACATTTCGAGACGCCATAGAGGCCGTCCGGCTTCATCGGTGCCTTCACGTCGATATGTTCGTCCTGCCGATAGAAACCGACGACATGGTTGGAGCTGGCGAAAAGGATGCGCGGCTGCCCATGGGCACGGGCCGCTTCATAGAGATTGTAGAGGCCGAGCAGGTTGGCGTTGAGGATCTTCGAGAACTTGTCCTCGACTGAAATGCCGCCGAGGTGCAGAATTCCGTCGCAGCCCTCGACGAGCTTCGTGACGGCATCGGCATCGCCCAGATCACACTGGACCAGCTCTTCATTCGGGCCGGCGGCGCCGAGATCGGAAATATCCGACAGGCGAAGCGTGTCGGCAAACCCCGCAAGGCGGGCGCGCATGGCACGGCCGAGGCCGCCTGCGGCGCCGGTGATCAAAAGTCTTTTCAAAATTCGTCCTCCGAAAGCGGCGCGGGGCGACCGCGGCAATCCAGCTATGGGCCCAACTTGTTCGTGACAAGCGTCATCACTTATCATACATCTTGGTCGAGACCGGTCAATAAGTCAGAGCCGGCCCGATGATCAAGGCCAACTTGACATATGAGTCGGCGGGCGCTGTGATGCGCTGGCTTTATCAGGGAGAGTGAAATGAGCGTTGAAACAAAACTCGATACCGGCAGGGGATCGAGGACGCTTGTTTCGCAGCTCGGCGACACGTTGCGCCAGGCAATTACAAAGGGGCAGTTTCCGCCGGGATCCCGCCTGCCGAGCGAAGCGCAGTTGACGGAAGCCTACAGCGTCAGCCGCACCGTGGTGCGCGAGGCGATCGCGTCTTTGCGCGCCGATCGCCTGGTGGAAGCACGACAGGGCGCCGGGGTTTTCGTGCTGGAAGCCTCCGCCGCCCCTCAACCCACGCCCTTGTCTCTTTCCGACCTCGATCTGGCCCGGGTTTCCTCGATGATCGAGCTCCTGGAGCTTAGAACGGCCGTCGAAGTCGAAGCCGCTGGGCTTGCGGCGCTCCGCCGCTCGCCTGCTCAGGAAGAAGTCATTCTCGACCGCCATTATGCGATCCGGGCCTGTCTCGAAGCCTCGAAACCCACCAGCGAGGCGGATTTCGCGCTGCATCTCGCCATCGCCGAGGCGACCAACAACCCCCGCTTCCGCGAATTCCTGACGATGATCGGCCGCAACCTGATCCCCCGCGCAGCCTTGCGCCCGGACGATTCGGAAACTGATCAGGCCGCCTATATTAAGCTGCTCGACGAGGAGCACAATGCCATCGTCGTGGCGATTTCCGATGGCGACGAGGAGGAGGCGCGCGACGCCATGCGTCGCCATCTGCGCGGCAGCCAGCTGCGTTATCGCACCCTCCTGCGGGAGCTCCGCGAATCTGTAAGATGACTTGTTGACACAAGTCAGCACGATCTGTACGACAATTTCACCCGGAGGAGTTGTTTACAGAGGAATTCGCATGATGACGCCTGAAGAGATCAAGGCCGTGCTTGGCACCGGCCTGCTGTCCTTCCCCGTGACCCATTTCGACAAGGAAGGCCAGTTCCAACAGGAAAGCTATCAGCGTCACATCGAATGGCTGTCGGGTTTCGAAGCGCCGGTCCTGTTCGCCGCCGGCGGCACGGGTGAATTCTTCTCGCTCTCTCCCGACGAAATTCCCGGCATCGTCAAGGCAGCCAAGGAAGCTTCCGGCAAGACGGCGATCGTCTCGGGCTGCGGTTTCGGCACCCATGTCGGCGTCGAACTCGCCAGGGCCGTCGAAAAAGCCGGCGCCGACGGCATCCTGCTCCTGCCGCATTACCTGATCGATGCGCCGCAGGAAGGCCTCTACCAGCATGTCAAGCGCATCTGCCAGTCGGTCGGCATCGGCGTCATGGTCTATAACCGCGACAACTCGGTTCTGCAGGTCGACACGCTGAAGCGTCTTTGCGATGAATGCCCTAATCTCGTCGGTTTCAAGGACGGCACCGGCGACATCGGTCTCGTCCGCCAGATCACCGCCACCATGGGCGACCGGCTGATGTATCTCGGCGGCATGCCGACCGCCGAACTGTTCGCCGAAGCCTATCTCGGCGCCGGCTTCACCACCTATTCCTCCGCCGTCTTCAACTTCGTTCCCGGCCTCGCCGTCGAATTCTACAAGGCGCTGCGCGCCGGCAACCGCACCCGCTGCGAAGAGATACTCAAGGATTTCTTCTACCCCTTCATGGCGCTACGCAGCCGCCGCAAAGGTTACGCCGTCGCGGCCATCAAGGCCGGCGTGCGCCTGCAGGGCTTCAATGCCGGCAAGGTCCGTCCGCCGCTCGACGACCTGACGGCCGAGGAAGAGCAGATGCTCCTGAAGCTTATCGGCAGCCACAAGCGGTAACCCAAGGGCGTAGCTCCTATGAAAATCGTTTCGGTCCGCACCCATCTTCTCGAACACAGGCTCGACGTCGCCTTCGAAAGCGCCTCGATGCGCTTCGATCGCCGCGCCCATGTGCTCGTCGAGATCGAGTGCGACGACGGTACGATCGGCTGGGGCGAATGCCTCGGCCCTGCCCGTCCGAATGCCGCGATCGTTGCAGCCTATACGAGCTGGCTGATCGGCCAGAACCCGCTGGAAACCGAAAAGATCTGGGCGACACTCTATAATGCGCTGCGCGACCAGGGCCAGCGCGGCCTGACAATCACCGCGCTTTCCGGTATCGACATCGCGCTCTGGGACATCAAGGGCAAGCATTTCGGGGCGCCTGTCTCGATCCTGCTCGGCGGCAGATTCCGCGAAAGTGTCAAGGCCTATGCGACCGGCAGCTTCAAGCGTGACGGCGTCGACCGCGTTGAGGACAATGCGACGGATGTCGCTCGCTATCGGCAAGAAGGTTTCCACGCCACCAAGATCAAGATCGGTTTCGGCGTCGAGGAGGACCTCCGCGTCATCCGCGCCGTGCGCGAGGCGGCAGGTTCCGACATGCGGGTGATGATCGACGCAAACCATGGTTATGACGCCGTAGAAGCGATCAGGCTCGGTAATGCCGCCGCCGAATACGGCATCGACTGGTTCGAGGAACCGGTCGTTCCCGAACAGCTGGCCGCCTATCGCGAAATCCGCGCCAAACAGCCGATCCCGGTTGCCGGCGGCGAGACCTGGCACACCCGCTGGGGCATGCGCGAGCCGATCGAAACGCGCGCCGTCGACATCGTCCAGCCTGACCTCGCCGGCGTCGGTGGTTTCACGGAGGCCAAGCGCATCGCCGATCTCGCGGCGCTGCATGGCGTCCGCGTCGTGCCGCATGTGTGGGGGACGGCCGTGCATATCGCCGCCGCGCTGCAGTTCATGGCGGCGATGGTCCCGAGCCCAGTTCGCGTCAACCCGATCGAACCGATCCTCGAATTCGACCGTACCGATAATCCGTTCCGTCAGGCGGTGATCAAAACCCCGATCGAACACGAGCGCGGCGTGGTTGAGATCCCGAACGGCCCTGGCCTCGGGATCGAGATCAACCGCGATGCGCTCAAAGAATTCCGCATGGGAGACATCTGATGCTCGTCCGCACCCTTTCCGGCACCCCACCCAGGACCAGGCTGCCTAAGGGCGCGGTCGACACTCAGATGCATGCCTATCTGCCGGGCTTTCCCTCGCTCCCCGGTGGCCCTGGCCTTCCGGCTGGAGACTTGCCGACACCGGCCCAGTATCTCCAGTTCATGCGCTGGATCGGCATCGATCGGGTCATCGTCACCCAGGGCAATGCCCAGCAGCGCGACAATTCCAATCTCAACGCCTGCCTTGCGGAATTCGGCCCGATAGCCCGCGGCGTCTGCGTCATCGATGGCACGACGCCGGAAGCCGAGCTCGACCGCCTCGCCGCCACCGGCAATGTCGGCGCCCGCATCATGGATCTGCCGGGCGGCGCGGTGAGCCTGTCCGAACTGGAAGCGGTCGACGCCAAGGCTGCCTCGCGCGACTGGATGGTGGCCGTGCAGTTCGACGGCAGCAACATCCTCGACCACGAGGCGCGGCTCAAAACCATGAAGTCCCGCTGGGTCTTCGATCATCATGGGAAGTTCTTCGCAGGCGTCACACCGGACAGCCCGCAGGTCGATGCCGTCAAGCGGCTGATCGATGGCGGCAAATGCTGGTTCAAGTTCGCCGGCGTCTACGAATCCTCGAAGGCGGGCGGCCCGGACTATGCAGACGTCGCGGCCGTAGCGCGCGAGATAGCCAGATACGCGCCGGAACGCATCGTCTGGGGCACCAACTGGCCGCACAATCTGGCTCGCGAGCAGAAGGATTATCCGGACGACGCGGCGCTGACCGATACCGTGCTCGGCTGGCTGCCGAACGATGCCGCACGCGAACTCGCGCTCGTCAAAAACCCGGAAGAGCTTTACGGCCTGCCCACCCAATAAACGGCAAAGCAGGCTTGAGGGGACTGCCAAACCAAACGACCGGAGCACGGAGGCTCCGGCGATTTACCTGAGGAGGACAAAATGAAATTCACGAAATTCCTCGGCCTTGCATTCGGCCTCGCCCTCGGTGCGACCGCCGCCCATGCCCAGGTCACCCTGCGTTCGGCCGACATCCATCCGGACGGCTATCCGACCGTCGATGCGGTCAAGTATATGGGTGAACTGGTTTCTCAGCGCACCAACGGCCGCATCAAGATCCAGGTCATGAACAACTCGGTACTGGGCGGTGAAAAGGATACGATCGAACAGACCCGTTTCGGCGTCATCGATATGAACCGCGTCAATGCTGCACCGTTCAACAACCTCGTGCCGCAAACCACCGTTCTCGGCCTGCCCTTCCTGTTCCGCTCGACCGAGCACATGCACAAGGTCGTCGATGGCCCGATCGGCGACGAAATCCTGAAAGCCTTCGAACCACATGGCCTGATCGGCCTTGCCTACTACGATTCCGGCGCACGCTCCTTCTACACGACCAAGAAGCCGATCACCAAGCTTGCCGACCTGAAGGGCATGAAGATCCGCGTCCAGCAATCCGACCTCTGGATCGCCATGATGCAGGCCTTCGGCGCCAACCCGACGCCGATGCCGATGGGCGAAGTCTATTCCTCGCTCGAAACCGGCGTGGTCGACGGCGCGGAAAACAACTGGCCATCCTATGAATCGGCTCGCCACTATGAAATCGCCAAGAACTATACGCTGACCGAACATTCGCTGAATCCGGAAATCCTGGTCATGTCCAAGATCTCCTGGGACAAGCTGACCCCGGAAGACCAGAAGATTTTCCGCCAGGCCGCCAAGGACTCCGTCGTCAAGATGCGCGAACTCTGGGCTGCCCGTGAAAAGACGTCGGAAGCCAAGGTCCGTGCCGGTGGCGCCAACGTCATCACCGTCAACAAGGACGAGTTCTCGGCCGTCATGAAGCCGGTCTACGACAAGTTCGTCACCGACCCGAAGCAGAAGGCCCTGCTCGAGCAGATCCAGGCCACCAAATAATCAAAAAACAATGAACCGGCCCTCCAACGAGGGCCGGTTTTTTCATACCGGCACTGGGAACGCATGCCGGGTCGTGGAGGACAGATTCATGAAAAGTTTCGTGCTGGCCATCAGGCCGATTCTCGGCGGATTGAGCCGCCTATCACTTTATATTTCCGGCATTGGCATCGTCGCCATGACGCTCATCGTCGGTTGGCAGGTGTTCGGCCGTTACGTCCTGAACGATTCGCCGAGCTGGTCCGAGCCGCTGTCACTCTACCTCATGTCCTGGTTCATCATGCTTGGCGCCGCCGTCGGCGTTCGTGAGAGCGTCCATCTTGGCCTCGATATCGTCCGCCACGTCATGCCGCCGGTCATTCAGAAGACGATGGATCTCGTCAGCCTCGGCCTCATCGTGCTCTTCGGCATCGGCATGGCCTATTATTCGACGCTGCTTGCCATCGGCACCTGGTCCGCGACCATTCCCGTCCTCGGCTGGCCGGGCGGTACGGATTTCTTCCCGATGATCGTCGGCGGCGCGATGATTTCTCTTTTCGCTCTGGAGCGCTTCGCCGATATCGTGATCGGTGTCGAAGTCGCCGCCGACGTCCTCGTGCAGGAGGCTGCGTAATGGCCTATGCCATTCTTTTCGGTTCGTTCACGCTGCTGATGCTGATCGGCATGCCGATCGCCTTCTGCCTGGGGATAGCATCCTTCGCAACGGTCCTCTACATGGGCCTCCCTCCGATCGTCGTTTTTCAGCAGCTGAATTCGGGCATGAACGTCTTCGCCATGATGGCGATCCCGTTCTTCATCTTCGCCGGCGACCTGATGGTGCGTGGCGGCATCGCCTATCGCCTCATCCGCTTCGCGGCGGGCATTGTCGGCCACATGCGCGGTGGCCTGGGCCAGGTCAACGTCGTCGCCTCGACGCTGTTCGGCGGCATTTCCGGCTCGGCGGTTGCCGATGCCTCGGCGGTCGGCGGATTGATGATCCCGCAGATGGCTGCGCGCGGTTACGACAGGGACTATGCAGTCAATGTGACAGCCAATGCCGCCATCATCGCGCTGATGATCCCGCCCTCGCACAACATGATCCTCTATTCGATCGCAGCAGGCGGCAACGTCTCCGTCGCCGACCTCTTCACCGCAGGCATCATTCCTGGCCTGCTGCTGGCCGGAGCGCTGATGTTCACGGCCTGGTGGGTTGCCGTCAGGCGCGGCTATCCGGCCGACCCCTTCCCCGGCTTCGCCCGCGTCGCCTATTACCTGCTGGCCTCGCTGCCGGGCATCCTGCTGATCGCCATCATCTTCGGCGGCGTCCGCTCCGGCGTGTTCACGGCAACCGAAAGCTCCTGCATTGCCGTCCTCTACGCCTTCCTCGTCGCCATGCTCGTTTATCGCGAACTGAACTGGGAAGGTTTCGTCGAGGCGGTCATGGGCGCCGTGCGCACCACCGCCATGGTTCTGCTCGTCATCGGCACCGCGGCCGCGTTCGGCTGGCTGATGGCATTTCTGCAGGTTCAGTCGCTGATCATTGCCGCGATCGGCGCGATCTCGGACAATCCGATCATCGTGCTCCTGATGATCAACGTCATCCTGCTCATCCTCGGCACGTTCATGGACATGGCCCCGATGGTCATCATATCGACCCCGATCCTGCTGCCGGTCGTGAAAGCCTTCGGCATCGATCCTGTCCATTTCGGCGTCGTGATGATCCTGAACGCCGGCATCGGTCTCAACACGCCGCCGGTCGGCACCGTGCTTTTCGTCAGTTGCGCGGTCGGCGGCATCACGATACGTGAAGCGATGCGCACGATCTGGCCTTTCTTCGGAGCCAGCGTCGCAGTATTGCTGCTCGTGACTTACATCCCGGCCCTGTCGCTCTGGCTGCCAAGCATTTTCCGATGAGCGACTGAACAAGCTTTATCTGACGGTCCCGCTCCCATGGCGGGACCTTTCACATGAAAGGAGAGGTCAATGACCATCTACCAGAACCTGATCGCCGGCGAATGGGTCGGCACCGAGGCATCCAAGAACATCAGCCCGTCCGATACCAACGACGTCGTCGGCATGTACGCCCAAGGTTCGACCGAAGACGCGAAGACCGCGATTGCCGCAGCCAAGGCCGCCTTTCCGGCCTGGTCGCGCTCGGGCATCCTCGAGCGTCATGCGATCCTGAAGAAGACCTCCGACGAAATCCTCGCCCGCAAGGACGAACTCGGCGCGCTTCTCGCCCGAGAGGAGGGCAAGATCCTTCCCGAAGCAACCGGCGAGGTCATCCGCGCCGCGCAGATCTTCGATTTCTTCGCCGGCGAAACGCTGCGCCTGACTGGCGAGGTGGTCCCGTCCGCCCGCCCGAACATCGGCGTCGAGATCACCCGCGAGCCGCTCGGCGTCATCGGCATCATCACGCCCTGGAACTTCCCGATCGCCATTCCCGCCTGGAAGATCGCGCCGGCGCTCTGCTACGGCAACACCGTCGTTTTCAAGCCGGCCGATCTCGTGCCGGGCTGCGCCTGGGCGATCGTCGACATCCTGCACCGCGCCGGCCTGCCCAAGGGCGTGCTGAACCTCGTCATGGGCCGCGGTTCGGTCGTTGGCCAGGCGATGCTCGACAGTCCGGATCTCGCCGGCATCACCTTTACCGGCTCCACCGGTACGGGGAAACGCGTCGCCCTCGCCTCCATCGAGCATAACCGCAAGTTCCAGCTGGAAATGGGCGGCAAGAACCCGATGGTCGTCCTCGATGACGCGGATCTCACCGTCGCCGTCGAAGCTGCCGCCAATTCCGGCTTCTTCTCGACCGGCCAGCGCTGCACCGCGTCTTCGCGCCTGATCGTCACCGAAGGCATCCATGACAAGTTCGTCGCCGCGCTAACCGAAAAGCTGAAGTCGCTCAATGTCGACAACGCCATGAAGGCCGGCAGCCATATCGGCCCGGTCGTCGACGAGAAGCAGCTGAAGACGGATACAGACTATATCGAGATCGGCAAGAACGAAGGCGCCAAGCTCGCCTTCGGCGGCGAACTCGTGAAGCGCGAAACGCCCGGCTTCTACCTGCAGCCGACGCTGTTCACCGAAGCGACCAACCAGATGCGCATCTCCCGCGAGGAAATCTTCGGCCCGGTCGCATCGGTCATTCGCGTCAAAAACTATGAAGAGGCGCTCGCTACCGCCAACGACACGCCGTTCGGTCTCTCCGCCGGCATCGCCACCACCAGCCTGAAATATGCGACGCATTTCAAGCGCAACTCGGAAGCCGGCATGGTGATGGTCAACCTGCCGACCGCCGGCGTCGATTTCCACGTGCCGTTCGGCGGCCGCAAGGCCTCATCCTTCGGCCCCCGCGAACAGGGCAAATATGCCGCCGAATTCTTCACCGTCGTGAAGACCGCCTATACGCTGGCGTAACAGGACTGGGCCCGGCGTAACATGCCGGGCCTCTTTCAAATCCCGGCATACCATTCGTAGCCGCGATCTTCCCAGAACCCGCCATTGCCGCCATAGAGCCTGCCGAGTTCGGCGACCGCTTCGATGCGAGTGAGATATTTCGCCTGCTTGTAACCAAGCTGCCGCTCGACCCGGAGCCTCAGCGGCGCGCCATGCGCAACCTCCAGATCCCGACCATTCATCGAATAGGCAAGGATGGTCTGCGGATGGAAAGCATCGACCAGATCAATGCTTTCGTAATACCAGCCGCTGCCGTCCAGCGTCTTTTCGTATTCATCGGCACAGTGGAAGACGATGTAGCGCGCTTCCGGCTTCAGACCGACCGACTGCAACAGAGCGCCGAGCGGTAGGCCGGACCATTTGCCGATCGCGCTCCAGCCTTCGACGCAGTCATGCCGGGTGATCTGGGTTCGCGACGGCATGGCCTTGAGTTGCGCAAGCGAAAGCTGCGCCGGCTTTTCGACCAGTCCGCCGACCTCCAGCTTCCAGGTGGAGAACTGGCTGTTCATCCATTCGAGATAGTGCGGATTGTCCGGCATGCTGGTGCCGTTGGCGCGGAAAACCGGCGAAAGATCCGCCTCTCCGAATTCGCGGGCGAGCGCGTCGTCGCCAAGCAGGAAGCGCTGGGTTTTCATGGAAAAACCTTCAGCGATCTTGAGGACCGATTTCGTCCGGTCGCTTTCGACGAGCGCATCGCAGCCGCTGAGGCCCAGCGCGGAGGCGGTCAATGTCGAACCGATCAGGAAACGGCGGCGGGTGATGAGACGGCTCACGGCTTGTCCTCCGGTTCGATGGCGTAATAGCCGGTGATCATGGAACGCAGGTTGTTGAAGACGCCCGACAGGACGACCATCGCCAGATGCACGGCGACGAAGGCGACGAGCGAGAAGGCCGTCAGGAAGTGAATGGTACGGGCCGACTGCCGGCCGCCGAAGACATCCAGCAGCCAGGGCGCCACGGCGTTGAACCCCGGCGACATGGTGAGCCCCGTCCCGATCATCAGCGGCAGAAGCAGGAAGATCACCGCGAGATAGGCCAGCTTCTGCAGCGTGTTGTAGTGCCTGGCCTCCTGCCCTTTCGGAAAACGCAGCCGCGCGTGATTGGCCACTTCGTGGCTCAGATGAGCGGGCATCAATTCTTCTGCGGCGGGTACGAGATCGCGTCGAAAGTGCCGGCTCGCCAGGCCGTAGACGAGATAGAAAAAGCCGTTGAGGACGAACAGCCAGGCGAAGAAGAAATGCCAGCGCCGGCCTGTCGCAAGATCCTGATAGCTCGGAATGGTGAGCCAGTCCGGAAAACCCCGCGCCGTCGCTTCGCCGTCGACATTCGAAACTCCGAGAAACCCGGTCGTGTCGAACGCGAACGGACCGACACGCGTCAGGCCCTTCGCGCTGCCACCGTCCTCGACGGCTTCCATCGAAATGAAGGACGGATCGTTATCGGCGCCGTACTGGCCCCAATAGAGTGCCGGATGGGCATTGAATATCTGCAGTCCGCTGAACAGCAGCACCGTGAAGCACAGCACATTCATCCAGTGCGACAGGCGCACCAAGAGGCTGTGACGGTAGACAAGCGTGCGGCCGGTTTCCATATCGGCATCGATCGTCGCCATGATTGTTCTCCGGATGAATGGACGTTTCGCAGGAGAGGACGCGGCCACTGCGAATAAAGTTTCAGCGGCCGCGCAAAGTGCGAAAATTCTTATTTCATCGTGTCGCAGGCCTTCATCATGTCGGACTTCTTCATCGCGTCCTTCTCCATGCCGGCATTGTGCATGCAGTCGGCCTTGGTGCTCCCCGTCTTCATGGCATCGGTCTTCATGGCATCGGTCTTCATGGCATCGGTCTTCATGGCGTCCTTCGACATCGCGCCGCTTTGCATGTTGTCCTTCTTCATCGTGTCGGACTTCATGGCGTCCTGCGCGGAAGCGACACCGGCAAGCGAGAGGCCGATCGCGAAGGTGCAGGCTGCAAGGGCGGAAAGGATCTTGGTCATGGATATTCTCCTCGGATTGAGTGTCGTGTCCGCCGGCTGCCCGCCGAAGGCTCACATCCCACCATTCGAAGGCCTACCGAGATACGTTACAGCCTCACACGCATGTGATAGAGCTGTGATACCCGCATTGTTTTTCTTTTCGCCTGTAACCGATTACGTGCTTCTCCGAATAACCTCTGTGACAGCATGACCAGCGCCCCTTCGGAAGAAGCCTTGAAAGCATTGATGCTTCTTTCCCTTGACGGGGACGAGGCAGCCTACCGGCGTTTGCTGACGGCGCTGCGCGTCCTGCTGGTCGGATATTACAGCCGGCGCATGGGTGCGGCGACGAAGGCGGACATGGAAGACCTGGTTCAGGAGACATTGCTGGCATTACATTCGCGCCGATCGACCTACGACCGCGACCGCCTTTTCACAGCCTGGTTCTTCTCGATTGCCCGTTACAAACTCATCGACCATCACCGCGGCCGCGGCAGACGGAGACTGGCCGAGACGGAACTCGACGAGAAGATCGAAAGCGGCTTTAGCGAAGAAGCGCTGACCGCCCGCCTGGATGTGGAACGGCTGCTCGACGGGTTATCGCCGAAACAGCAGGACCTGATCCGGCAGGTGAAACTGGAGGGCCAGTCGATCGCCGATACCGCAAGCCTTACCGGCCAGTCGGAATCAGCGGTGAAGGTCAGCATCCACCGGGCACTCAAGGCACTCGGAGAAAGATTGCGAGGCGGATCGTGAGAAAGACCGACGACGTTATCGATAGCCTGGTAAGCGATCTGGAGCCGGTGCCGCGCCAGGCGCTGCGGCGTCGTTTCGCGCTCGGCATCCTGCCTGCCCTTTGCATTTCGCTGCTGCTGATGCTGGTGATCGTCGGTCTGCGCGTCGATATGGCCGAGGCCCTCATGCTGCCGGTCTTCTGGATCAAATCCGCCTACAATGCGCTGATCGCGCTGACCGCCTTCCTTACCGTCTATCAACTGGCGCGCCCCGACGGTTCCGAGGGACGGTTCTTCAGCCTGCTCGTCTCGATCTTCGCCGCCATGGCGGCCATCGCGTGCATCCAGCTCGCCATCGCGCCGCCGGAAAACTACCGCGTTCTGATCGTCGGCTCTTCGGCACTTCACTGCCCGTTGCTGATCTTCGGGTTTGCGCTCCCCGTCTTCGCCGGCACCACCTGGGTGCTACGCCATGGCGCTCCGACGAAATTGCGTCTCACGGGCTTCGTTGCGGGCCTCGCGGCCGGGGCTGCCGGCGCCTGGGTCTATTCCTGGTTCTGCACCGAAAACGGCATGCCCTTCGTGCTGATCTGGTACTCGATCGGCATTCTCTTGACCGGCGCACTTGGCGCTCTGACAGGCCCCCGCCTGCTTCGCTGGTAACGGCAAAAAAATGCCCGGCAGGCACGACAGCCTGCCGGGCACGATATCATCGGATTGAGGCGCCGTCATTCGGCGGCAGCAATGCTGGAACGCTTCGGCAGCTTCCAGTTCGGACGCGGGAAATGGCAGGTATAGCCGTTCGGATAACGAACCAGGTAATCCTGATGTTCCGGTTCGGCCTCCCAGAAATCGCCGACCGGCTCGACTTCCGTCACCACCTTCCCCGGCCACAGGCCGGATGCGTTCACATCGGCGATCGTATCTTCGGCGACGCGCTTCTGCTCGTCGTTTTCATAATAGATCGCCGAACGGTAGCTCGTGCCCATATCGTTGCCCTGGCGGTTCTTCGTGCTCGGGTCATGAATCTGGAAGAAAAACTCCAGCAAATCGCGATAGCTCATCTTCGCCGGATCGAAGATCACTTCGATGGCTTCCGCATGAGTGCCGTGATTGCGATAGGTGGCGTTCTTCACGTCGCCGCCGCTATAGCCGACGCGGGTGGAGAACACCCCCGGCATGCGCCGGATCAGGTCCTGCATGCCCCAGAAACAGCCGCCGGCCAGGACGGCCCGTTCGGTAGACGTCGTCATGCTTTCCTCCTTCGGTGTTGGATTTGAGACTAAAATGGCGCTCCGCAGCCGAATATTCAATATCGAAGAAAACCGACGCCTGCCGCGTGCCGACATTCCATGGGCCACAGCGCTTCCGTTAAGTGAGGTTCACGCTGAGTCATGACGCATCGGTGAACCGCCGCGGCAGGCAGCCGAAATTTCGCGGCATCCCTGCCTGCTGAAGTCCAACATACCGCCAACCGCCTCTCGACATCGGGAGGTGGGCCGGGCTATCGAAGGGCCCGAAGCGTTTCCGGAGGATTCTCATCATGCCAAGACCGACCTCGATCATCCTCGATTGGGGCACGAGCTCGTTGCGCGCCATGCTGGTGTCGGAAGACGGCGAAACGACCGATACTCGCGAGACCTCCAGCGGCGGTATCCAATTCGTCAAGGATGGCGCCTTCGAAGCGGCTCTTATGGAAGCGGTCGGCGCCTGGTTTTCGGCGCATGGTCCTCTCCCGGTGCTTGCGAGCGGCATGATCACCAGCCGCAACGGCTGGATCGAGGTGCCTTACGTGGACACGCCCGGCGGGATCTCGGAACTGGCGGCCGGAACGCGGAAACTGACACTTGGCAACGGCGCCGTCATCACCTTCCTGCCCGGCATGCGCAATCCGGCGGCAAGGCCGTTTCCGGACGTCATGCGCGGCGAGGAAACCCAGATCGTCGGCTTCGGCCTCGACAAGAACCGTACGCTGGTTCTTCCCGGCACCCACAGCAAATGGGCGCGGATAGAGGCAGGCCGCATCGCCGGTTTCCAAACCTACGCGACGGGCGAGGTTTTCGCACTGCTGACCAAACACTCCTTCATCGCCAAAGCCCAAGATCCCGTCCCCGGCGCAGAACCGAACTGGAGCGCCTTCGATCGCGGCGCGGAATTCGCGGCAAGCGAGGGCATCGCCGCCGACGCCTTCCTGTCGGCGATCTTCAGCGCCCGCACCGGCATCCTCGACGGCAAACTGAAGCCCGAAGACATCCTCGACTATGTCTCCGGCCTCGTCATCGGCTCCGAATTCCGCCAGGCGCGGGCCACCGGCTGGTTCAAGCCGGGCGATGCGATCGGCATCGTCGGCAACAATATCCTGAACAGCCGTTATGGCCGCATCGCACCGCTCTTCGACCTGACGGTCGAAGCGGGCCCCGAAAACGCCGCCAAGCGCGGCATCATGCTGATCGCGGCCGCAGCCGCCGAATAACAAGGAGTTCCGAGATGACCTTCGAAGAGGCGCTCAAGGCCTGCAATCTCGTCGCCATCCTGCGCGGCATCAAGCCCGAGGAAGCGGAAGCCGTCGGCGACGTGCTGGTCGGGGCCGGCTGGCGCATCATCGAAGTGCCGCTTAACTCTCCCGAGCCACTGAAGAGCATCGAGAAACTGGTCAGGCGTTTCGGCGAACAAGCGCTCATCGGTGCCGGCACTGTGTTGACGCCGGCACAGGTCGCCGATGTCGCGGCAACCGGCGCAAAAGTCATCATCTCGCCGAATGCCAATGTCGATGTCATCAAAGCCAGCCGTGCCGCGGACATGGTAAGCCTTCCCGGCGTCGCCACTCCAACCGAAGCCTTCGCGGCAATCGAAGCCGGTGCCACCGGCATCAAGGCCTTTCCGGCCGAAGCTATCCCGCCTTATGTCATCAAGGCCTGGAAGGCGGTGCTGCCGAAGCATATTCCCGTGCTTGCCGTAGGCGGTGTGACGCCGGACAACATGACCGATTACATCAAAGCGGGTGCGGCCGGCTTCGGCATCGGCTCGTCGCTTTACAAGCCGGGCGCGGACCTTGCCGCGATTGCCGATCAGGCGAAAAGATTCATCGAAGCGATGCGCGCCGCCTGATACCGTCATCGGCCCGGCATCGCAAAAGATTCGAAAAACGGAACTATGGTCTCTATCCTGAGTTTCTGGACGCATCCGGGTATCAGGGGGGGAACGATCTTGGCGACCATCCGCAACAGCACCGAACATCAGCAGAAGGTCTACGAGCGCTGGGCTCCGGTCTATGACCGCGTCTATCGGGGCCTGTTGCGGGATGGGCATCGCACCGCGGCAAGGCTCGCCGCCGAAGCAGGGCGCGACATCCTGGAGGTCGGGGTCGGCACGGGCCTCGCCCTGCCTTATTACCCGGAGCACTGCCGGGTCGTCGGCGTCGACCTCTCCGAACACATGATCGCCAAGGCGCGCGAAAAGGTTTCCCGCCACCGGCTTGGCCACGTACAGGCCCTGCACGTGATGGATGCCCATCATCTCGATTTTGCCGACCGCTCCTTCGATGCGGTCTGCCTGCCCTTCGTCATTACGCTTATTCCCGATCCGGAACGGGCGCTCGACGAATGCGCCCGCGTGACGCGGCCGGGCGGCGAAATCATCGTCGCCAGCAAGCTCGGCGACGGACGCGGCATCCAGGGCGCCATAGAGGAAGCGGTCGCACCGATCGTCCATCGGGTCGGATGGAGTTCGGCCTTCCGCATTTCACGGATAGCCGAATGGGCGGAGCGTCGCGGCGACTTCCGGGTTGCCGAAATCCGCCGCGTCTTTCCGAATGGCTTCTTCAAGGTCATGCGCCTGAAGCACCGTCTCGACGCGTGAGCTTGAAGGGCAGATCTACTTCATCTTCAAAACCGAGACCGCAATCTCGCTGTTATGAACGTAGTCGTTGGCGTCCGGCTGGCGCTGCACGAGAAGAATGAACAATAGGTCCGTCAGCATCAGCTGCGCATCGCGCGCCGTGATCGACGAGGAACGGACGCGCTCTTCGTCCGCCACGGTGTAGAGCCGGATATCCGCCACCTGCCCCAACTGGCCGCCGGCGAGGCCGGTCACGCCGATCACCGTAGCCCCGCGTTCGCGAGCGAGTTCGGCGATCCTCAAAGTCTCGATGCTGGCGCCGGAATGGGACAGCGCCAGAAGCACGTCGCCCTCCCGCAGCGTCGAGACATTCGCCATCTGCACATGGCTGTCGCTATCATGCAGCACGTTGCGGCCGAGCTTCATCAGCTTGTAGGAAAAATCGCGAGCGACGAGCGAGGAGGCGCCGACGCCGGCCATGTGGATGCGGCGTGCCGTGTCGAGTGCCGTCAGCGCCCGCTCGATCTCCTGCTCGCTGTTGACCGCAAGCGTCTGCTGCATGGCGAGCATCTTGCTGCCGATAAGCTTCTGCAGGATCGTCAGATAGCTGTCGCCGAGCTCGATCGTGCCATGGATCATGCCGGGCGGCGCGTGCCGCTCCTGCGCCTTGGCCTCGCTGACGGCGAGCTTCAATTCCTGATAGCCGGCGAAACCGAGCTTCTGGCTGAACTTCACGACGCTCGACTGGCTGCGGCCGGTCTCGGCGGCAAGGGCCGCGGAGGAAAGCCTAAGCATCTGCTCCGGATTGTCGAGGATGAACTGACCGATCTGACGATCCGCCGGCGCCATGATCTCGAGCTGCGCATTGATCTTTTTCAGGATTGACATGCGTTCCTTCGGAAGCCTCAGGTTCCGTCCTCTCGGGGAATGCGAAGATAACACCGCATCACGCGTCTGCAACGGTTGATTATCACAAATCGTATTGCAATCAGGAATAAAAAATTCCGAATGATTGACAGGAGCGCTGGCAGGTTTAGTTTCCGGCACAGCATGGATGCATGGAGATTCCATCTTGTCTCTTCGGCGGGTTCGTCATGGATAGATTGCGCATCGTCGGCGGTCATCGGCTTCAGGGCGCCGTGACCATTGCTGGCGCCAAGAACGCCGCCCTGCCGCAGATCGCGGCGACGTTGCTCAGCCCCTATCCGGTGGAACTCTCTAATCTTCCGCAGGTCAGCGATGTCGAGAACATGCTCGGCGTCATCGGCCTGCACGGCGCGGAAGTCGGCCGAGCCAGTCATTCCACGACGATCCACGCGAAGGACATCGTCTCGACGGAAACCTCCTACGACACCGTCCGCAAGATGCGCGCGACCGTGCTGGTGCTCGGGCCGCTGCTTGCCCGTTGCGGCGAGGCGAAGGTTTCGCTCCCCGGCGGCTGCGCCATTGGCGCCCGGCCGGTGGACATGCACATCAAGGCTCTTGCCGCGCTCGGAGCAGATATCGGCGTCGAGGGCGGCTTGATCGTCGCCTCCACCAGGGGCGGCCTCAAGGGCGCGCGCATTGTGCTCGCCTCGCCTTCCGTCGGCGCTACCGAAACCGCGATGATGGCCGCGACCGCTGCAAACGGCGAGACCGAAATCCTCAATGCCGCCCGCGAGCCCGAGGTTGCCGATCTTGCCGCCTGCCTGATCGCCATGGGCGCGAAGATCGAAGGTGCCGGCACGCACCGCATCCTCGTGGAAGGCTCGACCACCTGGCGGCCGGCGAAGCACCATGGCATTTCCGACCGCATCGAAGCCGGCACCTATGCAGTGGCAGCGGCGATCACCGGCGGCATGCTGGAGCTCACCAATGCCAGGCTCGAAAACATGGCCTCGGTCCTGCAGGTGTTGGAAGCCATGGGCGTCAGCATCTGGCCGAGCGACCGCGGCCTCGTTGTCTCGCGCGATGGTCCGTTGAGAGGGACCGATATCACCACGGAACCCTATCCAGGTTTCCCGACCGATCTCCAGGCGCAGTTCATGGCGCTCGCCGCCTGCGCGGAAGGCGCCTCTCTGATCCGCGAAACCGTGTTCGAAAGCCGCTTCATGCACGTGCCGGAACTGATGCGGCTTGGTGCGAACATCTCCCTTCAGGGTACTACGGCGCTGGTGCGCGGCGGAGCACCGCTCAAGGGTGCCCAGGTAATGGCGACGGATCTGCGCGCCTCCGTTTCGCTGGTGCTTGCCGGGCTCGTCTCCAAGGGTGAGACCGTCGTCAACCGCGTCTACCATCTCGACCGCGGTTACGAGCAGCTTGACCGCAAGCTGAAACTCTGTGGCGCCGATATCGAGCGGATCAGCGAATGACGGCCGGCGGCGATCATTATTTTCTGGGCGTCGATGGCGGCGGCACCGGCTGCCGGGCCCGCATCGAGGATGGTTCCGGGGCCGTGCTCGGACAGGGTCTTTCCGGTCCGGCAACCACGCGCCTCGGCATCGAGGAAGCCTGGGCTTCGATCGCCCGCGCCTTCAACGCAGCAATCGATGAGGCGGGGCTCGGGGCGGATGAGATTTCCCGCATCCATGTCGGTATCGGCCTTGCCGGGATCAATCGCATCGGCGCGATCGAGGCTCTGCGGGCAATCCCCCACCCATTCGCCAGTGTCGATTTCACCAGCGACGGCATGGGTGCCTGCCTTGGCGCACATTCAGGACGCGACGGCGGGATCGTCATAGCCGGCACCGGCTCGATCGGGCTCGGTTTCGTGGAAGGGCGCAACTTGCGGATCGGTGGCTACGGTTTTCCGATCTCCGACGAAGGCAGCGGCGCCGATCTCGGCCTGAAGGCCGTGCAACTGGCGCTCCGCGCCAATGACGGCCGCATCGAAAAGACCGCGCTTCTGACCGAGGTCATGCAGCGCTTTTATGCAGACCCGATGGAAGCGGTCGCCTGGATGGACCGTTCGTCCGCGACAGACTATGCAGCGCTCGCTCCGATGGTCATGCGCCATGCGGATCAGGGCGATGCCGCCGGCCGCCGCATCGTCCAGGCAGCAGCCGAACAGATCGATACGCTGGTGCGTACCCTGTTCGATCAGGGCGCTCCGCGCGTCACTCTGCTCGGCGGCCTGTCGAGCCCGCTCGAAGCCTGGCTTTCGCCGGATGTCCGCCGCCGGCTGAAACCCGCCGATGGCGATGCCGTTTCAGGCGCCATCATTCTTGCCCGCAAGGCCGTAAGCGCTTCCTGATCCTGGCCATGGCGGATCGAAGAATCATGGCTGATTTGGAATAATATATTCCGATCCTCATTGACTCACGGAATGGCTGAACCTAATCCTTTAACGAGAGGTAACGAACAGGCGGGATTAAAAGCCAAGGCGCAGACGCTGCCGGGCGCGAATTTCCGGCCTGAGGTCGAAAGCAGGCTCATGAGCGACGCAAGGCTGATATCCGAACTGGAAAGACTGGTCTCTGAGGACCGCAATCCCCGCTCGATGGATATCGATCTTCTGCCGACGGTCGACGTCCTGCGAAGGATCAACGACGAGGATCAAGGCGTCCCTGCCGCCGTCGGGAAGGTGATTCCCCAAATCGCCGAAGCGGTCGACGAAATCGTCAAGGCATTCCGGAAAGGCGCGCGCCTCGTTTATATAGGCGCCGGCACCAGCGGCAGGCTCGGCGTGCTCGATGCCTCGGAATGCCCACCGACCTTCAGCGTGCCGGAAGGCATGGTCGTCGGCCTGATCGCCGGCGGTGACCATGCATTGCGGCACGCGGTCGAAGGGGCCGAGGACGATCCGGTCCAGGGCCGGCAGGACCTGATGGATATCGGCCTAACGGCAGACGACGTTGTGGTTGGCATCGCGGTCAGCGGCCGCACGCCCTACGTCATCGGGGCGCTCAACTATGCCAAATCGCTCGGCGCAAAAACGGCCGCACTCTCCTGCAATCCGGATTCGGTGATCGCCGCCATTGCCGATATCGCCATTTCCCCTGTCGTCGGCCCCGAGATCCTCACCGGTTCGACCCGTCTGAAATCCGGCACGGCACAAAAGCTTGTTTTGAACATGCTGACGACGGCGAGCATGATCAAGATCGGCAAGAGCTACCAGAACCTGATGGTCGATCTGCACGCCAGCAACCAGAAACTCGTCGCCCGCGCCGCCCGCATCGTCATGCAGGCAACGGGCTGCGACATCGATGAGGCGCGCCGCGCGCTGGACCTGACGGGCAATGACGTCAAGCTTGCCATCCTGATCGTGGTCACCGGCATGGATGTGGACGCGGCCCGCACCGCATTGAGTGAAGCCGGAGGCTTTCTTCGCAAGGCAATTAATGGGAAGACAGCGTAAAGCTGCGGAAATGACCGGTCGAGGCTCACCACACGCCGGATCGAAGGCAACGAATCTCAAGACAGAGGGAGAATGAAATGGGAAGGCATTTTTCGACGAAATTCTTGTCCGGCCTCGCACTTGCCGTGACGCTTGGTGCGGCCGGCATCGCCGTGCCGGCTTCCGCCGCATCGCTGAAAATGGCCTGGAAGCAGGATGCGACCGGCCTCGATCCGCATAAGCAGACGGCATTCTCCTCGATCCGCCTGCTGGAACTCATCTATGAACCGCTAGTCCGTTTCGACAAGAACCTGACGATCGTTCCGGCCCTCGCCACGTCGTGGGAATTCGCTCCCGACGCCAAGCAGCTCACCTTCAAACTCAATCCCGCTGCCAAATTCCAGGACGGCAAACCGGTCACCGCAGCCGATGTGAAGGCCTCGTTCGAGCGCATCCTCGACGAAAAGACCGCCGCGGCGGCGCGCGCCAACTACCTGTCGATCGCCTCGATCGAGACCCCCGACGACAAGACGGTCGTCTTCAAGCTGTCGCAGCCGGACGTACCGCTTTTGGCAGCGATGGCGAGCATCAACGCCTCGATCGTTCCCGCCGCGGAAATCGCCGCCGGTACGATCGGCACCAAGGCGCTCGGCTCCGGCCCGTTCAAGCTCGACAATTGGGTCCCGAATTCCAAGGAAACGCTGTCCGCCAACAAGGACTGGGCCGGCGGCAAGGTCGGCATCGACGGTATCGACATCAGCGTCCTGCCGGATGAGACCGCGATCCTTGCGGCGCTGCGCACCAAGCAGGTCGATTTCGCGCTGATCAACGACCCGCTCGTCGCGACCCTCGTTCCGAAGGAAACGAGCCTGGTGCTGAACCGCACTCCGGTTCTCGCTTATCACGTGCTGCAGATGAATCCGTCGCGCAAGCCGATGGACAATCTCGCCGTGCGCCAGGCGATCTCCTGCGCCATCGACCGCCAGGACGTGCTGGATACGGCCTCTGTCGGCGAAGGCAGGGTCACCGGCCCGCTCACCATGCCGGGTTACACCAGCGATACCTCGACGCTGTTCTGCTACAAGAAGGATATCGCCAAGGCGAAGAAGCTGATGGCCGATGCCGGTTTTGCGAACGGCTTTTCCGCCACCGTCATCGCAGCCAACGGCGAACCGGCGACGGCGGCTGCCGAAGCGCAGGTCATCCAGTCGCAGCTTGCCGAAATCGGCGTCAAGCTCAACATCAAGATGATGGAGCTGAACGTTTACGTCGACGCCTGGTTGAAGGGCGATTTCGACATGGCGGTGGCGTTGAACGGCGGCCGTGCCGACCCCTATCCGATGTACAACCGTTACTGGACGAAGACCGGCAACCTACAGAAGGTCGCCAACTATAGCGACGACACACTGGACAGCCTGATGCAGAAGGGCCGCGTCGAGACCGATCCGGCCAAACGCAAGATCATCTTCGCCGATTTCGAAAAGCACATCGTCGAAATGGCGCCCTGGGTCTGGCTCTACACGTCCTACAACTACACCGCCCAGCAGAAGACCGTCTCCGGTTTCGAACCGACTCCGGAAGGCTCGCTCTTCGGTTTGACGAAGGTGAAGCTGAATTGACGGAACGATCGCATAGCAGGTTTTACCCCTCATCCGCCTGCCGGCACCTTCTCCCCGCACACGGGGAGAAGGGTTATGCCGCACCGTCCAGCCCGCTCTCAACGGCTGAGTATGGCACGTCCCCTCTCCCCGCGTGCGGGGAGAGGGTGCGCGTCGACGGTGACGCCGCTGTCGCCGATGGCCCCTCTCCCCGCGTGCGGGGAGAGGGTTAGGGTGAGGAGCAGCCTGCATGCGATGACCGCGCCACGAACGGGGAAGAATTCATGAGTTATCTGGCGCGACGCCTCCTGACGTTTCCGCTCGTGATGCTCGGGGTCTCCATCCTCGTGTTCGTCGCCATCCGCATGGTGCCGGGCGACGCAATCACCGCCATGCTCGGCACCGAGGCCGGCCTGCTGACGTCGGCCCAGAGGGCGGCACTCGCCGCCTATTTCGGCATCGACCAACCGATCCTCGTGCAATACTGGAAATGGCTCCTCGGCGTCTTTCAGGGCGATCTCGGCATCTCCGTCACCCACGGCAAGCCGGTTCTCTCGATCATACTCGAACGTTTCCCGCTGACGCTGCAGCTTGCGCTGATGTCCATGTGCGTAGCGCTCGCGGTCGGCCTGCCAGCCGGTATTTTTGCCGCGACCCGCAATGAAAAACTCTCCGATCTCGGCGTACGCATCTTCGCCATGATCGGCCAGTCGACGCCGAATTTCGTCGTCGGCCTGCTCTTGATCTACGCCTTGTCGGCCGGGTTCGGCGTCCTGCCTACGATGGGCGAATTCACGCCCTTCCTCACCGATCCCCTCCGCAATCTCGGCCAGATGATCCTGCCGGCCGTGACGCTCGGCTTTGCATTCGCCGCCTCCGTCACCCGCATCTCGCGCTCCGCCATGCTGGACGTGCTCTCCGACGATTATGTCAGAACCGCCCGCTCTAAGGGCGTGCCAAAGATGAGCGTCATCTGGCGCCATGCGCTGCCGAACGCGCTGATCCCCGTCGTGACGCTTTCCGGCGTCGAATTCGGCTATCTGCTTGGCGGCGCGGTTCTGGTCGAACAGATCTATGCGCTGCCCGGCCTCGGCCGCCTCGTGCTCGAAGCGATCCTGCAGCGCGATTATGCGCTGGTGCAGGGCTGCGTCCTGTTCATTGCCTTCAACTTCCTGGTGGTCAATCTGCTCGTCGATCTCCTTTATGTGACGCTCGATCCGCGCATCCGTCTCGGAGAAGGCGGCTGATGTCGATGTTGCGTGCCATTTTCTCCCACCCCAGCGGCCGGATCGGCGGCACGATCGTCGTGATCTATGTCGTCGTCGCCATGCTCGGTATGTTCGGCATCACTCCGCATAACCCGTTGCAGCAGTACCGTATCGACCGGCTGCATGCCCCAAGCATGGTTTACTGGATGGGCACCGACCTCTTCGGCCGCGACGTCGCAAGCCGCCTGATGAAGGGCGTCGGCCAGTCCTTCCTCGTCGGCGTTTCGGCCGTGGCGCTGGCGAGCATCGCCGGCACGGTCCTCGGCCTCACTGCCGCATGGTTCGGCAAGGCTTGGGACGGCATCGTGATGCGCGTCATGGACGTGCTGCTTGCCTTCCCGGCTATCCTGCTCGCGCTTCTCATCATCGCGGTTGCCGGCCCCGGCACCTGGACGAGCGTCGCGGCGATTGCGATCGTCTACATGCCGATCTTCACCCGTGTCGTGCGTGGCCCCGCGCTTTCGATCAAGTCGCGCGAATTCGTCGACGCCGCCCGCACCTTCGGCTCGAGCCGGCGCTATATCCTCACTCACCACCTGCTGCTCAATCTCGTCGCACCGCTGACCGTGCAGGTCACGCTGGCTTTGGCATGGTCGCTGCTCACTGAAGCCGGCCTCTCCTTCCTCGGCCTCGGCACTCAGCCGCCGTCATCTTCGCTCGGCCTGATGCTCGCCGACAGCCGCAACCTGATGGAGACGGCACCTTGGCTGCTGATCTTCCCGGCGATCACCATCATGATCAGCATCCTGGGCTTCAACCTGCTCGGCGATGCGCTGCGCGATATCCTTGACCCGAAGACAAGGAGTCGGACTGCATGACATCCCTCCTCTCCGTTTCGAACCTGCGCGTCGGCTTTGGGCGCGATCCCGCCAGGAACGAGATCGTCAAGGGCGTCAGCTTCGATCTCGCGGCAGGCGAAACGCTGGCGATCGTGGGCGAAAGCGGCTCCGGCAAGTCGGTGACGGCGCTGTCCATCAACCGCCTCGTCGATTTCGGCGGCGGCAGGATCATCGGCGGTTCGATCAAGCTCACTCGCGCCGACGAAAGCATCCTCGACATCACCCTGGCGAAAGAGCCGATGCTGGAAAAGATCCGCGGCTCGGAGATCGGCATGATCTTCCAGGAGCCGATGACCTCGCTGAACCCGGTCCTTTCGATCGGCACCCAGATCGAGGAAAGTTTTCGCCTGCATCGCGGCCTGACCGGCAGGCAGGCGATCGCCGCCGCCAAGGATGCGCTCGACCGCGTGCGTATTCCGGACGCCGCACGTCGTCTGAAATACGCGCCGAACCAGCTCTCCGGCGGCATGCTGCAGCGGGTGATGATCGCCACCGCGCTTGCCTGCAACCCGCGCCTCCTGATCGCCGACGAACCGACGACGGCGCTGGACGTCACCGTCCAGGCGCAGATCATGGCGCTGCTCGGCGAACTGAAGCGCGAGACGGGCATGGCGATGATCTTCATCACCCATGATATCGGCCTCGTCGCCGGAATTGCCGACAAGGTCATGGTCATGCAGGCCGGCCAGGCAGTCGAACAGGGCGCCCTCGGGGAAGTCCTCGACCGCCCGCAGCACCCCTATACCCAGCACCTCCTGAGCGCCGTGCCTCATTTCGAGTCCGGCCGGGCGGCCCGCACCGATTTCACCCGCAAGGAGAAGGAAACGCCGGCCCTCGACGTCGAGGGTCTGGTCGTGCGCTTCAAGGTAAAGGGCGGCTTCTTCAGCCGCGCCCAGGGCTCGGTCCACGCCGTCGAAAATGTCAGCTTCAAGCTCATGCCTGGCGAGACGCTGGCGATCGTCGGCGAAAGCGGCTCGGGCAAATCCACCACCGCCCGCGCCATTCTCGGTCTCGTCAGGCCGACCCGGGGCAGCTTCGCGACACATATGGGCAGCATCGCCGATGCGACGGACCCAAGCGTGCAGATGGTGTTCCAGAACCCGTATGCCTCCCTCAATCCGCGCCTGCGTGTCGATAGTATCCTCGCCGAACCGGTGATCGCCGGCGGCGGCCGGGTGACTGCCGAGACTCGCGAAAAGATGAAGGCGCTCCTGAAACGCGTCGGCCTGCCGGAAGACAGCCTCGACCGTTACCCGCACCAGTTTTCCGGCGGCCAGCGCCAGCGTCTCTGCATCGCCCGTGCGCTGATGCTGAACCCGTCGGTCGTCGTACTGGACGAAGCGGTTTCCGCCCTCGATGTCTCGGTTCAGGCCAAGGTGCTGGAACTGCTGGTCGACCTGCAGAAGGAATTTGGCCTCGCCTATCTCTTCGTATCGCATGACATGGCGGTGGTGGAACGCATCGCCCACCGAATCGCGGTGCTCTATGCAGGCCAGATCGTCGAGATTGGCGATGCCGCTTCCATCCTGTCCAACCCACAGCATTCCTACACGAAGCGGCTGATTTCCGCCGTGCCGAGCATCGACCGCCGCAACCAACGTTTCGAAATCGACACCCGACAAGTCCCCTCTCTCGTCCGCCCGCCGGGCTATGAACCACCGGAAGCACAGTGGCGGGAATTCGGCCCGGATCACAGAGCACGGGCGGAGGCATGACGATGGAAGACCAGACCGCAGACGCCGAATTGACCGCCGTCTTCGACCGCACCTTCAAACCGTTGGAAGAGGCGATCACCGCTAAGCGCATCCCCGGCGGCATTCTGGGCATGGTTGATCTGAACCATGGCCGCATGACCCGCGCTATGGGCGCGGCTCAGATCGTCCCGGCCGAACGACCGATGACGCCTGATACTTGGTTCGACCTAGCCTCGCTGACCAAGGTCATCTTCACCACGACACGCATCCTCAAGTTGGTGGACGAGGGCGTTATCGATCTCGACGCGCCGATCATCACGCACCTGCCAGATTTCCGCCAGTACAATGCCGACGCCTGGGAGCGGAAAATCACCTTCCGCCAGTGCCTCGGCCACCAGACGCCCTTCCCCGGTGTTGAACCTATCTACACCTATGACCGCGACCCTGACCTGCTGCGCGCCTTCATCCTGCAGCGCGAATGGCGTGCCGGCCCGCCGGTCTACTCTGATATCAACTTCATCCTGCTCGGCTTCGTGCTGGAACGGCTTGCGAAAGTGAAGACCGTCCGAGAACTCGATCCCGGCAAAGGCTTCTCCTGGTCCGCCGATCCGCAAAACACCGCCGCGACGGAAAACTGTGCCTTCCGCCACCGCGTCATATCCGGCGAAGTGCATGATGAGAATTGCTACGCGCTTCAGGGTTCCGGCCATGCCGGCCTGTTCGGTACGGTGACCTCGGTTCTCGACTTCGCAACAGGCCTTCTCGACGGCACCGGCGCTTCCGCGAACGCCCTGAAGCTGATGCAGACGCCGCTCTCCAACCGCCGCACCCATGGCTGGGAGCATCCCTTCGCCGACTGGTGGGGCGGCAGCCAATGCAGCGGTAACACGATCGGCCATACCGGCTTCACCGGCGTCAGCCTGCTGATCGATTTCAAGAGGGGCCGCGCGGTCACCCTACTCACCAACCGCGTTCATCCGACCCGCCATTTCGACAGCGGCATCCTTGCCCTGCGGCAAGCGGTCGGCGATCTCGCCTATCAGTCTTGAGAGGAGCTGGACTATGCAGCCAATCTGGGCCGTTGGCCTGATGACCGGAACGGTTCTCGACGGCAATATCGACGTTGCGCTCCTGAAAACGGACGGCGAGACGATCGAGACGTTCGGCGCCTACACGCTCGCCCCCTATCCGCAGGAAATCCGCTCGCTGCTGGAGGAGACGCTGCAGCAGGCCCGCGTGTGGAACTTCGAAGGCGCAGATCCGGCGATCTTCGCGAAAGCCGAGGAAGCATTGACCCGCGCCCAGTCGCAGGCCGTTAGGGAACTGGTGGAGACCGCCGGCCTCGCCATGGCCGATATCGGCATCGTCGGTTTCCACGGCCAGAGCGTATTGCACCGCGCCCCGACAAAGGAGCGCATCGGTGCCACCCGTCAGCTCGGCGACGGCGCGCTGATGGCCTCGATCCTCGGCTGCAAGGTCGCCTATGATTTCCGCTCGGCGGATGTCCGCGCCGGCGGCCAGGGCGCCCCGCTTGCTGCCGCCTATCACGCGGCCCTGCTTCGTGGCCTCGATACGTCCGGCGATACCGCCGTTCTCAATCTCGGTGGCGTTGCCAACATCACCTGGTGGGACGGCAAGGACCTCGTCATCGCCTTCGATACCGGCCCCGCCAATGCGCCGCTGAACGATTTCATGAAGGCCCGCAGCCTGGGCGACATGGACCGGGGGGGCGCACTCGGCGCCTCCGGCAAGGTGGACGAGGAACGCCTCGCCAAGTTGCTCGAGCACCCCTATCTCACCGCGCCCTATCCAAAATCGCTCGACCGTTTCGATTTCACCGCCGCCATGGCGGACGGCCTTGACGATGCAACGGGTGCCGCCACGCTTTCCGCTTTCACCGCCTCTGCCGTCGGCAAGGCGCTCGACATGCTGCCGCACCGTCCGAAGCGGTTGATCGTCAGCGGCGGCGGCCGGCACAATCCGACGATCATGTCGATGCTCGAAAGCCGTGCCGGCGTCACCGCCGTTTCCGCCGACCAGTTCGGCTGGCGCGGCGATGCAGTGGAGGCCGAATGCTTCGCTTTCCTTGCGGTTCGCGTTCTGCGCGGCATGCCGATCAGCTTCCCGACAACCACCGGTGCGCCAAAACCCTTGCAAGGCGGCCGGCTCGCGGGGTAAGCCCCAGCTTTCAAATACTTGTCGCCAGGAGCACTCGAACATCATGACCAAAAGAGCAGCTTACGCGGCAGGCGGCAATGCGGTGTTGATCGGCGTCTTGCTGATGCTGCTCGGCGATTTCATGTTCTCGCTGAACGACGCCATGGGCAAATGGCTGGTCGCCAGTTTCTCGGTCGGCCAGGTTCTGGTCATCCGCTCCTTCGGCGCCTTTTTCATCCTCGGCCCGATGCTGGTCCGCCAGCCGGTTTCCGCCCTCTACAAAGTGGAAAGGCCGGCATTGCAGGTGATGCGCGTCGTCTTCGCCACCGGCGACCTGGCGCTTTTCTATGCCGCCGTCACCTACCTGCCGCTTGCCGACGTCATGACGTTTTACATGGCGGGACCGATCTATGTGGCGGCGCTGTCGCATTTCCTGCTCGGCGAGCGGATCGGCTGGCGCCGCTGGCTGGCCGTGCTGATCGGTTTCGCCGGTGTCGTGATTGCGCTGCGCCCCTCCTCCGAAATGTTGTCCTGGCCATCGATCTTCGGCCTCATCGGCAGCTTCTCCTTCGCGCTGACCTTGGTTCTGAACCGCTGGCTGCGCGCCACCTCGGATGTGACGCTGGTCACCTGGCAGACGATCGCGGGCCTCATCGCGGGTATTGTTCTAAGCATCGGCCATTGGAGCCCGTTCAATTTCGGCCAGTTGCTGGCGCTGCTGCTGCTCGGCATCGTCGCCTGCATCGCGCATCTGCTGATCACCCGCTCGCTAAAGCTTGCGCCCGCCTCGGTTCTCGCACCGCTGCAATACACGCTGCTCATCTGGGCCGTCGTGCTGGGCTGGCTGTTCTTCGGCGATCTCCCGGACGCGCAGACGCTGATCGGCGCCGGCATCATCGTCATCGCCGGCCTGTTCATCTTCCACCGCGGCAACCTGAAACAGGATGCGGAACCGGTCGTGCCGACCGATTCAAGCCACGGCTGAAATAATCTCAAGAAGGTGTCGGCGGTTTTTCGCCAGGTCTTGCTCGGCAGCAAGGTCAGGTTATGCCAAGGCGGCGCGTGAGCAGCCTTTCGATGGCCGAAAGCCCGTCATAGATCAGCACTGCCAGCACTCCGACGATCAGCCCGCCTTGCAGAATGAAGGCAAGGTTGTTCGACTGCAGCCCGGCGATGATCACTTCGCCCAGTGTTTTCGCCGCCACCGTAGAACCGATCGTCGCCGTCGCCAGGCTGATAGTGACCGAAAGCCGGATGCCGGCGACCATGACCGGCAGGGAAAGCGGCAACTCGACCTTCATGAGCCGCTGGAGGTCGGTCATCCCGGCTCCCCGCGCAGCCTCCATGACCGAGCGCGGCAGGTTGGTCAGCGCCGTCAAGGTGTTCTCGAAAATAGGCAGCAGACCGTAGAGAAACAGCGCGATCAGCGTCGGTTTCTCCCCGAACCCGACGGCCGGCACCGCCAGAGCCAGCACGGCGACCGGCGGAAATGTCTGACCGATATTCACGAGGCTGCGGGACAGCGGCAGGAACTCCGCCCCGAATGGCCGGGTGACGAGGATTGCCAGCATGATGGCGATGATCGTTGCGGCAAGCGTTGCCGCAAAGACCGTCCGTAAGTGCTGCAGCGTCAGATCGAGCAGGCTTCCCTGGTTGTAGATGGCAGGCGCGTTCTGCTGCACCAGAGGTTTGAGCAGCGGCTCGAAACTTCCCGGCGACAGCAGGAAGGCGACCAGCAGTACCAGGAGCAGGCCGCGCAGGATGACCGGCATCCAGGCTTTCATTGCGGCCTCGCCGCATGCTTCAAAAGAGCCTCAAGGGTCACGCGTCCCATCGGAACCCCCGTCGCCGAGATGACCGGCAGAGCGTTGCGGCCGCTCCATAGAAGATCCGCAAGCGCCTCCTGCTGGCTGCGGTCCTCGTGGATGGGTTCGCCATCCGCATCCCCCGGTTCGGCGGCGGCGCCGGCTTTGGCAATCGCCAGCAGCCGGAAGGGCCGTTCCGTGTCGCCGATCAGCGTCTCGACGAAAGGCGCCGCGGGGGCGCGCACGAGTTCCACCGGCGGCCCGTATTGCAGCACCCTACCCTTGTCCATGACCGCAATCTTGTCAGCCAGATGGAAGGCTTCGTTCATGTCATGCGTGACGAGCACGATGGTCGTGCCGAAATGCCTTTGGATCGCCAGCAGATCCTCTTGAGCCTTGGCGCGGATGATCGGATCGAGCGCGCCGAATGGCTCGTCCATCAGGAGCACGTTCGGTTCGGCTGCCAGCGCCCGGGCAACTCCGACACGTTGCTGCTGTCCGCCGGACAGTTCGTGCGGATAACGGGGGCCGAAAGTCTTTGCGTCGAGTTGAAAAAGCGTCAGCAGTTCCTCGACCTTGGCGTCTATGCGCGATTTCTCCCAGCCGAGCAAGCCCGGCACCGTCGCAATATTCTGCGCCACCGTGCGGTGCGGAAAGAGCCCGTGCCCTTGGATGGCATAACCGATCCGCCGCCGCAACTCGTGGCCGGGAATGGCGCGGTTATCCTCGCCGTCCAGTCGGATCATCCCCTCGGTCGGCTCGACCAGTCGGTTGATCATCCGAAGCAGCGTCGTCTTGCCGGAGCCGGAGGTACCGACCACGACTGTGACGGTACGCGGTTCGATAACCATCGAGACATTGTCCACGACGGTGTTTTCGTCATAGCGCTTGGTGATGGCGTCGATCTCGATCATGCGGCGCTTACTCCGTTTGGAACGCGGGAATTTGCTTCGATCAGCGCATCGAGCATTACGGCCGCCGCAAAGGCGAGCGCCACCGTTGGTACGGCACCCAGCAGCACGAGGTCCATTGCCGTCTGACCGATGCCCTGAAAGACGAAGACGCCGAACCCGCCGCCGCCGATCAATGCCGCGATCGTCGCCATGCCGATGTTCTGTACCAGCACGATGCGGATCGCCGTCAGGATCACCGGCAGGGCCAGCGGAAATTCGACCTGGAACAGCCGCTGCCGGTCGGTCATGCCGATGCCGCGGGCGGCGTCGTTTGCCTCGGGGGGTACGCCCGCCAACCCCACCACCGTATTGGCGACCACCGGCAGAAGCGAATAAAGGAAAAGCGCCACGAAGGCCGGAGCAGCACCAATGCCCCGGATGCCGAGCGCAGCCGCTCCGGGCACCGTCGCAGCGATCCAGGCGAGCGGCCCGATCAGAATGCCGAACAGCGCGATCGAAGGAATGGTCTGGACGAGGTTCAACGTATTGAGGACGCCGGTTCTCAGCCATGTCACCCGATGACAGAGAATGCCGAGCGGCAGGCCTGCAAGCACGGCGGCAAACAGAGAGCCGAGCGCCAGCGTCACGTGCTTGCCGGCTTCGATCCAGAACACATCGGCGCGGCCTCCATATTCCTTCATGATCGAGAGCCCGTCCCAGCTGCCGGAAATCAGCAGGAGGGCAATTCCGCCCCCGGTAATGGCGAGGAACAGGACACGCATCCACGGCGGCGGTTGAAGCCGCGTCAATGCATCGGCCGCCAGAAGCGCGAAGGCGAAGAGCAATATCCAGAAACCCGAAGCCGGCGAGACGCGAGCGTAGCTGTTTCCGGCCGGCGTCAGGAAACTTGCGGCATAGCCGATCGCGATCGTCAATGCCGCAAGCGCTGCGGCTGCGGCAGTCAGTTTCAGCCACGGCGACATGCGGAAAAGCGCGATGGCGGTTGCAACGGCGAGAAGAACCAGAAGCCCCCACCCGGCCCACGCCGGCAACGCCTCCAGGATCGTCTTCGCCTGCCCCTGCAGGATGCGGTTGGGCTTCAGCACGGCGAAGGCGGAAAAAAATACGCCGCAGGCTGCGATGAGCGCGATCACGATGCCGAGTTTGTCGAACCTGATCCTCAAGCCGCCTCCTGTGCGCCCCAAGGGACGAAAGGGGATAAAAAGCCGGGCAATCCGAGTGCCCGGCCCTATAGTGGCACGAAAATCCGACCGTGTAGGAATTATTTCAGGAAGCCGTTCTTCTTGAGGAAATCCTCAGCCACCGCCTTGGCAGGCTCGCCGCCCACCTGGACACGGCCATTCAGATCCTGCAGCGTCACGAGATCGAGCTTCTCGAAGACCGGCTTCAGCACGGCCTCGATCGTCGGGTTCTTCTTCAGAACGTCCTCACGGATGATCGGCGCCGGCTGGTAGACGGGCTGCACGCCCTTGTCGTCATCGAGGACGACGAGGCCGGACGGCGCGATGCCGCCGTCCGTACCGTACACCATGGCCGCGTTGGCGCCATTGGTCTGGTTGGCCGCCGCCGCGATCGTCGCAGCCGTATCGCCGCCCGAGAGCGTGATGAGCTGCTCCGGTTTCAGCTTGAAGCCATAGGTGGTCTGGAAGGCCGGCAGCGCGGCCGCCGAATTGACGAATTCGGAAGAGGCCGCAAGCACGATCTTGCCGCCGCCCGCGACATACTTGCCGAGATCGCTCAGCGTCTTCAGCTTGGCGGCATCGGCAACGTCCTTGCGGACCGCGATCGCCCAGGTGTTGTTGGCGGAAGACGGCGTCAGCCAGACGATCTTGTTGGCATCGTAGTCGAGCTTCTTGACTGTTTCGTAGGCTTTTTTCGGATCCTTCCAGGCCGGGTCGTCACCTTTTTCGAAGAAGAAGGCGCCGTTGCCGGTATATTCCGGATAGATGTCGATCTCGCCGGCCGTGATCGCCTTGCGCACGACGGGCGTAGCGCCCAGCTGAATGCGATCCGTGGCCTGAATATTGTTCGCCTTCAGCATGGCGAGGATGATATTGCCGATGACGCCGCCTTCCGTATCGATCTTCGAGGAGACGACGACCTGCGCCTGGGCCATCGTGGCGGAAACGCCGAGCGCCAGAGCAATTCCCAAGAGCTGTTTTTTCAAGGACATGACAGAAACTTCCTGCGGATCGCGGGTGAGGCCCGCGCGGGTTGGACAGAAACAAGATAGGCCGCAGCTCTATTTAGAGCGGCTCGTGAAATGTGCGAGTTCCCGTGCGTCGGTAAAGCGAATATTTTCTGATTAAGTGGGCTTGCGTAGCAATTGGTTGGTGGACTCGGAGGACATGCCGAGAGGCTGGCGTGCCAGTGAATTTAGCCGGGCAAGCTCATCTATGTCGGCGAGGAGGCAGCCCGCCGAAGCTGATCGAAGCCCACAAGGGAGACGCTCTCCATGGTGGAGAGCCTTTCTGTTGTGTCGGATCAATCGAGATCGTCGCGAATGCATGCCTTGAAATGCCCTTTTGCCCCTTCCCGAAGCGCCGGCACGGCGCCCGCACAGGCCTCGATCGCGACTGGGCAGCGCGTACGGAAAACACAGCCGCTGGGAGGGTTCGCCGGGCTCGGGATATCCCCCTTGAGGATCTGCCGGGCGGTGTGCCGGGAGGGATCTGGCGACGGAACGGCCGAAAGCAGGGCGCGCGTATAAGGGTGTTGGGGGCTGGCATAGAGCTCGCGGCTCGGCGCCATTTCCATGATGCGCCCGAGATAGAGCACGATCACCGTATCGGCGACATATTCGACCACCGCAAGATCATGCGCGATGAACAGCATGGTCAGGCCGAGCCGCATCTGCAGGTCGCGCAGCAGGTTGACGATCTGGGCCTGGATCGAGACGTCGAGAGCCGATACCGGCTCGTCGGCGACGATCAGCTCGGGCGCCAGCGTCAGAGCTCGCGCGATGCCGATGCGCTGGCGCTGGCCGCCGGAAAATTCGTGCGGATAGCGGGAAATCGCATCGGGCGGGAGGTCCACCGACGCGAGCGCCTGGGCGGCCTTCGCGACCCGCTCGGATTTGCTGCCGATCCGCTGGATATCCAGCCCTTCCACGAGGATTTCGCCGATCGTCATGCGTGGCGACAGGCTGGCGAAGGGGTCCTGGAAAATGTATTGAACGCGCGCATGCATGCGGCGGAGCTCGCGACGCGTCAGGCTCGTCGTCTCGACGCCGTCAAAACGGATGCTGCCGGAGGTGGGTTCGATCAGCTGCGCCACCATGCGGCCGATGGTGGTCTTGCCGCTGCCGGATTCGCCGACAAGACCGACGACCTCACCGCGCCTGATGTTGAACGAGACGTTCTGGACGGCGCGCACAACCGGTCCGCGCCCGAACGCCACCGGAGCGAAGTCCTTTCCGAGCTCGCTGACCTCAAGAAAAAATTTGTGTGACATGGGTCAGATCTCCTGCCAGCGGATGCAACGGCTGAACTGGTCCTCGCCAGCGTCGGCAAGCGGCGGATAGGCTTGCTCGCAAGCCTCTAGCCGATGGGGACATCGGGGTGCGAACGGACAGCCCTGCGGCAGGTTCATGAGGCTCGGGACCGACCCCGCGATGGTCGGCAACGGCGTTCCCGCCTCCTTGAGAAGCGTCGCCGTTCCGAGCCGCGGCACCGAACGCATCAGCCCCTGGGTGTAAGGATGGCGCGGGCGGGAGAAAACCCGCGCCACGCTGCCGATCTCGACCACCGAGCCGGCATACATGACGACGACGCGATCGGCGATCTCGGCGACGACGCCGAGATTATGGGTGACGAACAACATGCCCATGCCGCGCTCCTTCTGCAGCCGTCCGAGCAGATCGAGGATCTGCGCCTGAATGGTGACGTCGAGGGCCGTCGTCGGCTCGTCGGCGATGAGAAGGGTCGGGTTGCAGGCCAGAGCCATGGCGATGGTCGCCCGCTGCCGCATGCCGCCGGACAATTCATGCGGATACTGCCCGGCGCGCCGGCTAGGATCGGGAATGCCGACGTCCTCCAGTCGCTCGATGGCATCCGACAGGGCTTCCCGATGGGATTTGCCGAGATGGATACGGATCGGTTCGGCAATCTGTTCGCCGATGGTGTAGACCGGATTGAGGCTGGTCAGCGGCTCCTGAAACACCATGCCGATATCATTGCCGCGTACGCGGCGCAGCGCCTCGCCGCCGATGTTCTGCAGTTCGACAGTCTCTCCCGATTTTCGCCTGAGACGAAGCGTCCCCGCGGCGATGCGGCCGATACCGCGCGGCAGGAGGCCCATGATCGACAGACTGGTCACCGATTTTCCCGAGCCGGACTCGCCGACCAGCGCCACGGTTTCTCCCGTCGCCACGCTGAGACTGAGGTCGCGGACGGCAGCGATCTCCCGATCGCCGATGCGGAACACCGTCGTCAATCCGGAAATGTCGAGGATCGGCTCTGCGCTCATCGTCAATCCAGAAGGCCGGTTTGACGCAGGATGCCATCGATGACCGCCGCCTCTTCGTCATTGAGGGATCGCTGCGGGCGGGCCATGATATTGGTGTCGATCACGCCGAGCCTGCGCATGGCGGTCTTGAAGGCGCCTACTCCGGCAGAACCCGCGCTGGTCCGCGGAAGGCTCACCCAGACCATCTCGAAAAGCCGGCAAAGCCGCTCCTGCTCTCGGCGAGCGGCGGCGAAATCGCCCGCCTGGCAGAAATCCCAGAGGCGCACATAGCCATGCGGATCGACGTTGCCGAGGCCGGGCACGATGCCGTGGGCGCCCATGTTGACGACGCTGTCGGCAACGATCTCGGATCCGGTCATGACGAAAAAATCCGGCAGATCGGCAGTATCGGCCATGACATAACGAAGATTGCCGTCGTCGCCGCTTGAATCCTTGACGCCGATGATCGTGCCCTCGCGGGCGAGCGTGACGGTGGTGCGGCGTTCGAGCTTGATGTGGACGCAGACAGGGATATCGTAGGCGATGACAGGGATGTCGACGGCCTCCCGGATGTAACGAAAGTGGTCGATCGTCTCGGATTGATTTGTGCGTGCGTAAAACGGTGCGGTCACAACGATGGCGTCGGCGCCTGCCGATTGCGCCGCCTTTGCATGGGCAATCACGCGTTCCGTCGTCGGATCGATCACACCGACAAGGATCGGGACGCGGCCACGAACCTGCTTCACCGCATGTTCGATGATGCGGCGCCGCGTGGCTTCGTCGTGGAACACGACCTCGCTGGTCGAGCCAAGCACGAATAGGCCGTGCACTCCGCCATCCAGCAGGTGGTCGATGACGCGCGTGAAGGAAGGGTAGTCCACCTCGAAGGCAGTGGTGAGCGGGGTGACGACGGGTGGGATGACGCCGGTAAACAGGGGCATGTGCGACCTTTCACTTGAGTTCGGAGCGTGGGTCGAAGGCATCGCGAAGCCCGTCGCCCACGAAGTTGATGGCGAGAACGGTCACGACGAGCGCTCCGCCGGGAAACATCCATTGCCAGGGATAGTTTTCGAGCACATGCGTCGCCCGGGCAGCATTCAGCATGTTGCCCCAGCTCGCTTCCGGAGGCGTGACACCGAGGCCGAGAAATGAGAGGCCCGCCTCCAGCAGGATGCCGCTCGCCACCTGCAGCGTGGCGTAGACGACGAGGATATCGATCGTATTGGGCAGGCCGTGCCGGATCAGCAGATGCCAGAGGCCCGCGCCCATGCCGCGGGAAGCGACGACGAAATCGCGCTCGCGCAGTTCCAGTAGCCTGGCCCTCACCATGCGCGAGAGAACCGGCCAGGACAGCAGCGAAATCACGAAGATCGTCGGCATTATGCCGCTGCCGACGATCGAGGCGAGCACGAGGAGGAAAATGACCGGCGGCAAGGTCATGGCCAGATCCACGAAGCGCATCGTGACGCCATCGACGAGACGCCCGGCAAAACCGGCGATGGCTCCGATGAAGAAGCCGATGAACGTGGAGATCGCCATCGATACGGTCGCCACCAGAAGCGAAGTCCGTCCGCCCTGCAGCAGCCGCGCCATGATATCCCGTCCCACGCCATCACTGCCGAGCCAGTGTGTCGGTGACGGCCCCCGGTTCATCGCCAGGAGATCGATGTCGTTGGGCCTATAAGGCCACCAGAGATCGTAAGTGAGCGTAAGCAGCAGGATCGGAACCAGGATGGCCAGACCGGCCACGGCCGCGCCGTTTTCGAAAAAGCGGGATAGTGCGCGGCGGATGGGACCGGCCGAGCGGTTATGCGCCAGAGCCGCCATCTCACGCCACCTTGATTCGCGGATCGACAGCGGCGTAGGCGATGTCGGTCAACAGATTGACGAGGATGACACAGGCGCCGGTCAGCAGCGTCGCGCACATGATGACGGGATAATCGCGCCGGGCCACGGCATTGATCATCAGAAGGCCCATGCCGGGCCAGTCGAACACGCTTTCGATGAAGATCGCGCCGCCGATGGCGATGCCGATCGTCGATCCGATCAGCGTGATTACCGGCAGAAGCGCGTTGCGTACCGCATGTTTGACGATGACCCAGAATTCGCGGACGCCCTTGGCGCGCGCCGTGCGCACATAGTCCTGCGACAGCACTTCGAGCAGGGAGGAACGCATATAGCGCATGATCAGCGCGCCATGGCCTATCGACAGCAGCGTGGCTGGCAGGATGAGGTGCGCCAGCAGGTCGCCGATGGAAAAGGGAGCGCCCGGCGTCAGCATGCCGCCGGCCGGCACCCACCGCAGGATGACCGCGAAGACATAGAGACCCAGCAGGGCCGTCAGAAAGGCAGGGCTCGAAATCCCGACAAAAGCAGCCGTCGAAAGCGAAAGGTCGGCGAACCGGTTGCGCCGGACCGCCGCAAAAATGCCGGTCGCAATCCCAATGACGACCGAGATGGCGAGCGCGCTGAACATCAGCAGGATGGTCGGCCCGATGCGGCTGAGGACGAGCGGCAGGACAGCTTCGCCGTTATATTGGATGGAATAGCCGAAATCGCCCGTCAAAGCCGCACCGAGCCAAGCGAAATATTGTACCGGCAGAGGCTGATCAAGGCCGAGGCGCGTGCGGAGCATCTCCAGGTCGGCGGCCGACATCGGCACCGACGGATTGACATAGGCATCGATCGGATCGCCGGGCGTGAGCCGCAGCAGCGTGAAGATCAGAACCGTTAAAGCCAGCAGCATCAACAGGCCGACAGCGGTACGGCGAAGAATGTAGTGCAGCATGTTTCACCAACAGGGTTCGCGGAAGACGCGGCCGGAACTGATCGTCCGGCCGCATCCCGGCTCACCCGTGCCTCAGGGAGCGATATCCCACTTCTCCGGATGGGAAACGAACGGGCCGCCGGCCGGAGCCGGTGTCCAGAAGAAGTCCCTGAGCTTGCCGGAGACGACCCCATAACGGCTCGCAACCCACATCGGTCCCCAGGGAAGCTGGGCATTCATTTCCTTGCAGACCTGCTGCCACTTGGCATCCGCCTTGGCCGGATCGGTTTCCCCCATTGCCGTATTCAGTGCCTGCGTGAGCGCAGGCATTTCGACACGCATGATATTGTTGCCCGCCGGCGGTATCTGAGCGGCATTCAATCCAATGTTGAGCGATGCCGGGTTGGGCCCGTTCTGCAGTCCCGCATAGACCAGCGGGAAATCCGGCCACTTTTCGCTCCGCGCGATCCCGTTATAGGTCGGGACGTCGAGCGCGCGCGGAACCACGTTGATGCCGACCTGCACCAGCATGGCCTGGATCGCGGCCATGACATTGGCGACCTGCGGCGTGTTGTAGTAGGTCAGCCACGGAATCGGCTTGTCGCCATTGATCTTGTCCCAGCCCGCCTCGGCCAGCAGGTCTTTCGCTTTCTGCGGATTATAGGCGTAATCGCTCAGCCCCTTCGGGAGGAGCTGCGGGGCGACATAACCGCAATTGGCGAGCTTGGCCGCACCCCCATATAGGCTCGACACGATGGCGTTTCGGTCGATGGCATACATGACCGCCTGACGGACGCGCGGATCGTTCCAAATCCCGGCCCTGTGGTTGAAGCCTATGTAATTCACCACATAGGAGTCGCCTTCGATGATCCGGAAATTGCCGTTGCCTTTGAAGGTCTTGGCATCGTCGGGCTCGGCGAAGGTGAACTGGATTTCTCCAGCCCTCAGCGCGGCGACAGCTGCGGCAGCATTTGCGAAATAGCGGTTGATCAGGCGATCCGCTTTCGGCTTGCCGCCCCGATAACCCTCATAGGCGGCCATCTCGACATATTGATCGCTGACATATTTCACGAACTTGAACGGTCCCGTCCCGATCGGCTGCGTCGACCACCATTGGCTCTTGGCGACTTCCTTGAGGGGCACGGGCGACAGCGCGTGCCGGGGCAGCATCATCACCTGCGACAGGACGGAGAGGAATGCCGAGTTCGGCTTGCTGAGCTTGACGACCGCCGTGCGTTCATCCAGCGTCTCGACCGATGCGATATCGCCAAGCCGCGCGGCAAAGATGCTGCCGCTCTCGGCATTCTTGGCGAGTTCCAGGGTGAATTTGACGTCCGCCGAGGTGAAGGGCTTGCCGTCGTGCCAATTCGTCTGGACCAACTTGAATGTGTAGGTCAGATTGTCCTGGCCGACAGTGAACTCGGAAGCCAGCGCACCGGTAAGCTTCGACAGGTCGGACGTGTAGATGACCAGTGGCTCGAAGTAGGTATTGAGCCATGTGAAGCCGGCCGTGGCCGTCAGTGGATTGAAATTACCCTGAAAACCGCCGGGGCCTACATCGAAGCCGCCGACAATGGTCTTGCCCGCCTGCGCCATGGCCGGCACCGGCATCATTGCGGTGGCAGCAAGAAACAGGGTACCCGCCGCCAGAAGGCGGCCGAAATTCCGTCGATGCATGTTCTCCTCCTCTTTGTGTTTCTTGGTCTATTGCGAGAGCGGCTCGACCTCCTCCGGCCGGTTCTTCGCAATGACCCTCCCGATTCCCGAATAGTGGTCGCTCAGACGCCTGCGGGCGGCCTCGACATCTCTCGCCGCAACGGCCTCGGCGATCTCATGGTGATCGCGCCAGGTGGCCAAGGGGGTCGGGCTGGCCAGGTTCGCGAAGCCGGAAGCCTTGTAAAAGGCAGACCAGAAGATATCGATCAGCGCGCTCAGCATCTTGTTGTTTTGACAGCGAAACAGAAGCTGATGAAACTGCTGGTCCTCCTCGGCAAAGCTTTCGCCCCGTTCGGCGCGCTGACGCATGCGGTCCGTGAGCCGCCGCAACTCGGCCACATCCTCATCATCGATCATCGCAATGGTCTTCTCGATGAGACCGGCTTCCAGCACCCGGCGTATTTCCAGGAGTTCCTCCACATCGCGCAATGACGCCTGCAGCCCATAAGCCAGATTGTCCAGGAGCGGCGCAAACGAGAATTCCTTGACGAAAACGCCGATGCCGCGCCGCGTTTCGAGAATGCCGACCGATTCCAGCGCCTTGATCGCTTCGCGTACCGAATTGCGCCCGACTCCCAACTGCTGGGCCAGGAATGTTTCCGGCGGCAGGGCCGCACCAGCCGTCAAGTCGTTGTCTTCGATATAGCTGCGCAAGCTCTCCTGCACGCTGACATGCAGGAGCGGCGGACGCTCCAACGGCTTGATCGGCTTGGCCAAGAATGACTCCTTGCGCATTTCTGCTTCCAATTGATTTGGATATATCGACTTGTAGGATATCTAGCAAGTCTATAAATGAAGAATTGGATCTGAGCGGAAAAACCGCCTGTCGCCGGCAGTGCCGCGCAGGGCCTAGATGCACACAAAGGGAGGCAGTTATTGGCAACTACAAAGTTCGAAAGGCGGGATGGCCGCTGGGGGCATATCCGGGGAAATTGGGCAACGTTGTTGCTGCCGATCAATGATGACGATTCGATCGATTTTTCCCGGCTCGCCGATGAGATAGATCGACTGATCGCCGCAGGGGTGGATGGCATCTATTCCAACGGCACGGCCGGCGAGTTCCACAATCAGACGGAGGCGGAATTCGACGCAATCCAGCAACTGCTTGCAGATCGCTGCAGAGCCGCGCAAATGCCTTTCGTGATCGGCGCCTGCCAGCCCGATCCCCGCATATCCCTGGAACGGGGGCGCCGGGCGGCAGGGCTGGGGCCGGAGGCGATCCAGGTGATCCTCCCGGACTGGTGGCCGGTGACGATCCCAGAAGCAACGGATTTCCTGACGATGGCCGCAGAGGCAGCCGGTCCCGTGCCGCTGGTTCTTTACCATCCGCCGCATGCCAAGCGCGTCTTTGCGCCGGCCGAACTGGCGGTCCTCCTCAAATCCGTCCCTCAGGTTGTCGGCGTGAAGCTCGCAGATGGAGATTCCGTTTGGTACGAGCAGGCCCGCCAGCACCTCGGACCTTGGGGAATCTATGTCCCTGGGCATCATCTTGCGACGGGCGTCGAACAGGGCGTCGCGGTCGGGGCGTTCTCGAACGTTGCCTGTCTCAGCCCGTCCGGGGCACAGCGATGGACTGCATCCATGGCCGACAGCCTCAACCAGGCGCTCGGCATAGAGCAACGGCTGCGAATCTTTCTGGATGACCACGTAGCGCCCTTCGCCAAGACACAAAGCTACTCCAATGCAGCGCTGGACAAGCTGCTGGCTGCGATCGGGGGATGGGCGGACATCGGCACCCGCCTGCGTCGACCGTATCGCTGGATCGACCCCGCGGTCGTTCCGGAGCTCCGTGAGAAAGCCAAAGCCGCCCTTCCCGAAATCATGCCGTGATCGTGGAGCAGGCATCGTGAAACGACCCAACATCCTGATGATCATGACGGACCAGCAGCGCCGGGATACGCTCGGCGTCTACGGCTGCGACTGGATCCCAACCCCCAATCTCGACCGGTTGGGCAAAGCCGGAACAGTGTTCGAACACTGCACGGCCGACAATCCGATCTGCACTCCTTCACGCGCCAGCATCTTCACCGGCAAGCCCGTGCCGGGCCATGCGGTGAAACGGGTGCATGACAACCTCCCTCCGGACGAAACGTTGTTCCCCGAACGGCTGCGGCAGGAAGCCGGCTACCGGACCGCGCTTTTCGGCAAGCTGCATGTCAGCAGCCGCGTCCGGGAAGAACAAGAGCGGCATCCGCATGACGGTTTCGACATCTACGAATGGTGCCTGGAGCCATCGGTTTCGATGCACAGCCCCTTCAACGGTTATGCGGCCTGGCTTCGTCAGACTGCTCCGGACTTCCTCGCCGCCCTTCGGAGTAACGGCCGAAAGGAGCTTCATCATCCCGAAGCCGTGCATATGAGCAAATGGGCGGCGGACCGGACAATCGACTTCATCCGGGCGATGAAGGCGGAAAAGCAGCCTTTCTTCTGCCTGATGAGCCTCTTCGATCCCCACGACCCTTATGAGGACTACCCCCTGACGTTGCGGGATCGCATCGAACAGGTAAAAATACCAGAGCCGATCGTCTCGCGCACACCCCAGCCCGAATGCGTCCGGCGCGAGCAGCAGGGTTCTTATCTCGGACGCTTCGCTGATTTCTCGCCTGAGGAAATCCGCAAGATCCGTTTTGGTTATGCCGCCTCCATCGCCTTCCTCGATGAGCAAATCGGCCGCGTCCTGACGGCATTGGACGATGCGGGACTGACCGAGGATACGCTGGTGATCTTCATATCCGATCACGGCGACCAGCTTGGAGACCACGGGCTCTTCGTCAAAGGCGTGGCGCTCTATGAGCCGACGGTCGGGGTGCCGCTGCTGTTGCGCTGGCCCGGCCACATCGCCGCGGGCACAAGATGCACCGCCCTTGCACAAGGCCGCGACGTGGCGGCCACATGCCTTTCGGCGGCGGGGCTCCATACCCACTCATGCCCCCAGAGCGAAGATCTTGTCACCATGGCATCGCAAAACGCAGCAAGGCGCAGCAGCGCGATCTGCACCTACCGCAATTCCGGCGTCAACGACGGTGGCATCTTCTGGGACCCGGCGATGCAGGCGACCATGACGCGCACCCAATGCTATAAGCTTACGCTCTACACCAGCGACCGCTTGAGCCAGAGGGAGCTGTTCGATCTTCAGGCCGACCCCCAGGAAATCATGAATCTCGCAGGCGATCCCGCCTACGCGGCAACCGAGTCCAAGCTGCTGAACGAGATCGCTTCATTCCTGCAGAATGAAGCAGCGACAGCCACGCCGCGGGCCACATCGTCGATCCCCAACGCCGCCCAGCAGCTGCAGAACAGAATTAAATAGAGCACCCGCCGGCCCTCTTCGGCTACATCGCCACACTCCGAAACAGCGATCCGGACCAGAGCGCCGAACAAACACATTGGCCAGCCGTATTGACTCGGCTTTGATGGAATAGGCATCTAGGAAATGCCGGGATTGAGAGCGGCACAGATCTGATCGGACGTCCGGGCCGATACTGACTAATCGAGAAAGAGGCTCGACTGCTGCAGCCCGGCCTTTCCCCTTGCCCGCTTCTCATCGCTTGATGGGCGTCGGGACGTTGAGATCGTGGTGCACCAAACAGTCGGCCGCAAATTTGGTGAGAGCCGTAAGACATCCATTGCCGAGCAACGCCAGAAGCTCACGACGGCCTATCAAATTCTGGAAATAAGGATGAGGACGATGATGCCAACGGGAATCAAAGCCGTCGGCGCCGGTCAAAGCGGCCGTATCGCATCGGCATCCGGCACATCGTGAGAGGCTTGGCAGCAATCTGTTGGTATGAGCCGTGTAATAAAGACTTTTGCGACCAAGACGCTCGCGTCGAGCGGCATTTGCTGGGAGGGCGTAATCTGATCCTTGCGGTCGATATGGATTTCAAAAGAAATAGCCCCATCAGAACAAACCCAACCACATAAAGCATTTCGGCTTGGGTGCGACCTGGACGCTGCTTACGTTTGAGCCCGAATCCAAGCCCGTAGTTATCATTCGATGGAGTTCCGACTATTATGCCAACCGCTCCAAGCATGCGGTCTTGACCAATTGTTGCAGGACCTTGATCCGCTCCACCAACCAGGCGAGTTCTTCCTCCTTGATCTCGAATTTTGGCGAATATCGCGCTTCGACGTAGGCGCGCTCGAGCCTCTCGAAAGAACGGCGCGCGAACCGGGTGTTTCGTGGCCAGGCCTCTATCAAGCGGGGTTCAATCTCTTCGGCCCGACGACGCAGGTCCTTGAGACGATGTGATTTTGGGTGAACCGCCCCGACTTTACCGGAGGCCGTTTGGTTTAAGTTATGCGGCCATGGCTGGCACGTCCATCATGGCGTAGTATCGTTCTTCCGCCTCGGCTGGCGGGATATTCCCGATGGGTTCAAGAAGG
>NZ_QJKM01000059.1 GCF_003425685.1 Rhizobium terrae | reverse complement strand
TCAGGGTCAATCGGCCGACCGCCGCCGAGATCGCCGCCTACCGGTCCGGTGCCGTCGTCTTCGCCGTGATGGACCCTTACGGCAACGATGCCGCCTTGGCGGAGATGGCCAAGGCTGGCGTAACCGCCTTCGCCATGGAACTGATGCCGCGCATCACCCGCGCCCAGTCGATGGACGTGCTGTCCTCCCAGGCGAACCTTGCCGGCTACCGCGCGGTGATCGACGCTTCCCACGAATACGGCCGCGCCATGCCGATGATGATGACCGCTGCCGGTACGGTTCCGGCCGCCAAGGTCTTCGTCATGGGCGCCGGCGTCGCCGGCCTGCAGGCGATCGCAACGGCCCGCCGTCTCGGCGCGGTGGTCACCGCAACCGATGTCCGCCCCGCCGCCAAGGAACAGGTCGCTTCGCTCGGCGCCAAGTTCATCGCCGTCGAGGACGACGAGTTCAAGGCCGCCGAAACCGCCGCCGGCTACGCCAAGCCGATGTCGGAGGCCTACCAGGCGAAGCAGGCGGCGCTGGTCGCCGAGCATATCGCCAAGCAGGACATCGTCATCACCACGGCCCTCATTCCCGGCCGCCCGGCACCGAAGCTCGTGTCGCGGGCGATGCTCGCCTCGATGAAGCCGGGCTCGGTGGCCGTCGATCTCGCCGTCGAGCGCGGCGGCAATATCGAAGGGTCGGAAAAGGGCAGGATCGCCACCGTCGAAGGCGTTTCCGTCATCGGGTACGCCAATGTCGCCGGCCGCATCGCCGCATCCGCCTCGGCGCTTTATGCACGCAATCTCTATGCCTTCATCGAGACGATGGTCGACAGGAATTCGAAGGAGTTCGCCGTCAACCTCGAGGACGAACTCGTCAAGGCGACCATGCTGACCCATGGCGGCGCGGTGGTGCATCCGGCCTTCGCGGCCGCTGCGGCTGCCGCCGTCGCGGAGGTCCCGGCGGATGGGCCTGTCGTTGCGGCCGCCGCGAGCGAGGCCGTTGCCGCAAAACCGAAGAGAGCCGCCAAGGCGGGCAAGACGGCGGCAGCCGACGATGCCGCCGCCAAACAGGAGGAGCTGTGATGGCGAGTGAAGCTATGGACAAGGCGCTGGAGCAGCTCGACCAGGCGGTGAACGCCGTCATGACCGCTGCCGCCCAGGCGCCGGAAGCGGCAGGGGCTGCCGCGCACGGGCTTTCCGGCGGGGCGATCGATCCCTTCGTCTTCCGGCTGGCGATCTTCGTGCTGTCGATCTTCGTCGGCTATTACGTCGTCTGGTCGGTGACGCCGGCGCTGCATACGCCGCTGATGGCCGTCACCAATGCGATTTCCTCGGTCATCGTGGTCGGCGCGCTGCTCGCCGTCGGCATCTCGGCGAGCGGTTTTGCGACGGGCTTCGGCTTCGTCGCGCTGGTGCTCGTTTCGGTGAATATCTTCGGCGGCTTCCTGGTGACCAGCCGGATGCTCGCCATGTACAAGAAAAAAGACCGCTGACGGGTTCTGGGGGGAATAATGTCGCAGAATCTCGCAGCCTTTCTCTATCTCGTGTCCGGCGTGCTGTTCATCATGGCGCTCCGGGGCCTGTCCCACCCGACCACCAGCCGCAAGGGCAATGTCTACGGCATGGCCGGCATGGGGATCGCCATCCTCACCACGCTTCTGCTCGCCACGCCGAGCTTCGGAGGCTTCATCCTGATCGTGCTGGCGCTTGCCATCGGCGGCGGGGCAGGGGCCTATATCGCCCGCACCATTCCGATGACGGCGATGCCGCAGCTCGTCGCCGGCTTCCACTCGCTGGTCGGCCTTGCCGCGGTGATGGTGGCGGCGGCGGCGCTTTACGCTCCCGATTCCTTCGGCATCGGCGCGATCGGCGACATCCACGGCCAGGCGCTGATCGAAATGGCGCTCGGCGCGGCGATCGGGGCGATCACCTTCACCGGTTCGATCATCGCCTTCCTGAAGCTCGACGGACGCATGTCCGGCAAGCCGATCATGCTGCCTTACCGGCATGCGATCAATATCGGCCTTCTGGTGCTGATCGTCGTCTTCGTCTTCGGCCTGGTGCAGACGGAAAGCCATTTCGACTTCTGGCTGGTCGTCATCCTGGCGCTGGCGCTCGGCGTGCTGATCATCATCCCGATCGGCGGCGCGGACATGCCGGTCGTCGTGTCGATGCTGAACTCCTATTCCGGCTGGGCCGCGGCCGGCATCGGCTTCACGCTCGGCAATCTCGCGCTGATCATCACCGGCGCGCTGGTCGGCTCGTCTGGTGCGATCCTGTCCTACATCATGTGCAAGGGCATGAACCGCTCCTTCATCTCCGTCATCCTCGGCGGCTTCGGCGGCGAGACGGCTTCTGCCGGTGCCGACGACGGCGTGCAGCGGACGGTCAAGCAGGGTTCGGCGGACGACGCGGCCTTCCTGATGCAGAACGCGTCGAAGGTCATCATCGTGCCGGGTTACGGCATGGCGGTCGCCCAGGCGCAGCATGCGCTGCGCGAGCTTGCCGATACGCTGAAGGAGCATGGCGTCGAGGTGAAATACGCGATCCATCCGGTCGCCGGCCGCATGCCGGGCCATATGAACGTGCTGCTCGCCGAAGCCAACGTGCCGTATGACGAGGTCTTCGAGCTGGAAGACATCAACGCCGAATTCGCCCAGGCCGACGTCGCCTA
>NZ_QJKM01000058.1 GCF_003425685.1 Rhizobium terrae | reverse complement strand
AGGCCTGCCGTCGCTATCGACAACACGCTCGACGGCAATTTGACGTAGCGGCTCCGGACAAGGCCTGGGTCACGGACATCACCTACATCCGGACCTGCGAAGGTTTTTGCTTATTTGGCCATCGTCATCGATCTCTACTCCCGCAGGGTCATCGGCTGGGTGATGCAGACCGCCAAACCACGGACGTCGTATTGCAGGCCCTGCTCATGGCGGTTGGGCGACGCAAACCGAAGGACAAGGTACTGATCCACTCGGATCAGGGTTCGCAATTCACCAGCATGGGCTAGGCTTCGTTCCTCAGGCATCACAATCTGGTTCACTCGATGAGCCGACGCGGCAACTGCCATGACAATGCGGTAGCCGAGAGCTTCTTCAATCTTCTGAAGCGAGAAAGGATACGCCGCAGGGTTTACCATTCACCCGATGAAGCTCGCCAAGAGGCATTCGACTACATCGAAATGTCTACAACCCGAAACGCAAACACGTCAGGAACGGGATGCTGTCGCCCGTCGAGTTCGAGAAGCAGCAGAAAATCTAACCCGAGGGGGTCTACGAAACGCGGGGCTATTCAGACGTCATGATCGAGCGCTTCCTGGCAGGCAGCCTCGACGGCCGCAAGACCGTCGTCGGGAACACAGCCGAGGATGGTGACCATTTGCCGATCACCGTCAAGAACGCTCTTCAGCCGCCGGCGCACTTTCTCCATCGGGGCCGGGAAAACCCATTCCCGGAAAGGCGCACCGTTGCGCAGAGCACCGGGTTTGCGAGCCAGAACGGGGACATAATGCCAGGGATCGTAGATCGTCTCGCCCGAAAGCAACCAGGATGCTCACCGACCACGCGTTGGCAGGATCGATCTTTGGCTGCGCAAGATGGAGGCGGACACCAGTCCCGTTGACGCCGACCTGGTGGATCTGGTGACACTGGCTTGGTTGACCTACGGCAAGGGTCGGCATCCGGCCGCTTTGAACTTTGCCAGTCGCCGCTCCTACGCTTTGGCAGAACGCGCAGACGAACCGCTGCCTTTCATGGGCAAGGGCTTTGCCCCGACGGATATCGAGGCGGCGCAAGATGGCTGACGACGTTCAGAAATCATCGACAGCCTCTAACGCTGGTAGCTACTTTTCAACAAAGAGGGGCTCAAAGCCCACCTGAAACGGTTGTGATTGTTGCCGTGACAAAGCCTGCGCCAGGCGACGCCAGCCACAGCGCCGCTCGTGCGATGTCGACTGGCTCGGCAATACGCCCCATAGGCGTGATGGCGGCGATACGGGCTGGCCGTTCGGGATTGCCGCCTTCGGTGTGAATACGCGTGTTGGTCGTGCCAACTCGAATGGCGTTGACGCGAATCCCTTCCGGAGCCAGTTCCTTGCCGGAGCCATAGGTGATCGACTCCACCGCGCCCTTGCTGGCGGCATATTGGATGTATTCGTTCGGACTACCGAGATATGCCGCGAGGGACGACATATTGACGATCGCCCCGCCCGTGCCGCCCTGCCTTGTAGACATGCGCTTGGTTGCCTCCTGGATGCAATAGACCAACCCGAAGACATTGATCTGGAAGGTCCTCTCAAGAGCTTCTGGCTCCAGATCCAAAAGCTTTCCAGCCTTGCCGATGATGCCGGCATTGTTGATGAGGCACGAAACCCTCCCGAGCCGCGCGTCGCATTGTGCAAAGAGCTCGAGAACGTCATACCGATTGCCAACATCGCCACGCACGGCAATGGCACGGGCACCTTGACCCTCGCAGGCTTCGACAACCTCGGCCGCGGCTGCATCGTCAGAAAGGTAGCTGATACAGATGTCGTATCCCTCTGATGCAAAGAGCCTTGCCGTAGCAGCGCCGATACCGTGGCTTGCGCCAGTGATGATACAGATGGGTCTCATCTGAAGACTCCCAATAAATAGTACCTTGATAGCCACCACAGGGGACTACCAGGCTTAGTTAGTAAACCGCCTCGATGATCTCCGCGTAGTCGGCGGCGCTCAAGGGGCGGGGATTGGTCGTATGGCTATGGTCAGCCAGGGCGCGCTCACAAACCCGCGGCAACAATTCCCGGCGTCATCTACGATCAGTGGCTTTGACAGGCCAACCTCTGACATCACCTGAGGAAGTGTGGTTGCTGCCCCCGCCCCAAAGTTCACTGTCGTCAGGTAATTGACTACGTCCAAGGCGCTTCCTCTCGCAAAAACCCATATCGTCATTCTTGGCCCATATTATGGGCGTTGCGTCCATTTTATAGATAGCTACGCAAGATGACCGTGGTTTGTCAAGGTTAACAATGCATCTCTGCACCGGTACCATGAATAGCCCCGCGTTTCGTAGACCCCCTCGGGTTAGATTTTCTGCTGCTTCTCGAACTCGACGGGCGACAGCATCCCGTTCCTGACGTGTTTGCGTTTCGGGTTGTAGAACATTTCGATGTAGTCGAATGCGTCTTGGCGAGCTTCATCGGGTGAATGGTAAACCCTGCGGCGTATCCTTTCTCGCTTCAGAAGATTGAAGAAGCTCTCGGCTACCGCATTGTCATGGCAGTTGCCGCGTCGGCTCATCGAGTGAACCAGATTGTGATGCCTGAGGAACGAAGCCTAGTCCATGCTGGTGAATTGCGAACCCTGATCCGAGTGGATCAGTACCTTGTCCTTCGGTTTGCGTCGCCCAACCGCCATGAGCAGGGCCTGCAATACGACGTCCGTGGTTTGGCGGTCTGCATCACCCAGCCGATGACCCTGCGGGAGTAGAGATCGATGACGATGGCCAAATAAGCAAAACCTTCGCAGGTCCGGATGTAGGTGATGTCCGTGACCCAGGCCTTGTCCGGAGCCGCTACGTCAAATTGCCGTCGAGCGTGTTGTCGATAGCGACGGCAGGCCT
>NZ_QJKM01000057.1 GCF_003425685.1 Rhizobium terrae | reverse complement strand
CAAACGGGATCGCGCGCCATGCATCCTTGAGCAGGGCCGGCGAAGGCTTTGGGAATGCCATGGAGATCATTTCGGCCAATTCGGATCTCGTGGACTGAATGAGGATGCCCATGAGGGGTTCGCCGGTCTCCTTTTCAGCGAACAGGGGTGCCCATTCGTTCAGGTTCAGGCTTATGGCGCCAAAGAAGCCATCCGCCCAATGGCCCGCAATAACTTCGTCATCGTCAGTGCGCATCAGGAGCGGAGCATAGCGGCCCGGTGTTGTCAGTTGGTGGGCGACAAGGTTGTAATGATCGACGATCGTATCGATCACCGCCTGGGTCCTGGTTCCGATGAATGCTTTTTTCTCGTGATCGCCGATGACATGGAACATCCAGTCGTTCGGCAACAGGAAGACTGGTCCGACCGCCAAGCCGGTCAGGAAGCCGTTCATCATGGAGACACCGCCGCAAGGCGGTTCTGGTTCAGCCTTGTCGAACCAGACTTCCAGCTGCTCAAGCGACAGGGGTTTTGCACGCCTGGGCCGTTTCACGCTGCAATCGCCTTGTTCAAATCGGCACGTTCCCGTCTCCAGTTCCAAGGCAGGCAACGCTCAAGAGACGGCGACTTGATCTCTCCCGACACCAGGCGCTCGAGCACGTCATTGAGCCACGTATAGGGATCGACATCATTCAACTTGGCTGTCGTCAACAAGGATCCCAGAATGGACCATGTTTGTGCACCGCCATCACTGCCGGCAAACAGGCTGTTGACCCGCCCAAGTGCAACCCCGCGCATGGTGCGCTCGACGGTATTGGAATCCACCTCCAGCCGACCATCATCGAGAAAGAGTGTCAGCCCGGACCAGAGCCCAAGCGTGTACGTGATGGCTGAGGCCACCGGATCCTTGGCGGATATCGCCTTCAGCGTATCCATCAACAGCGTCTTGAGACCGGCCATCAGACCTTTGGTGGTCGCCTGGCGAACGGCTCGCCTATGCTCGGCGCTTGTGCCACGGATATTAGCCTCGATCGCATAGATCTCAGCAAATCGCTCGATCACCATCCTCGCCAGTTCTGACTTGTACTTCTTATAGACATCGACAAATTTGCGCCGTGCATGGGCAAGGCAATAGGCGAGCGTAATCGGACCCGCCTTGCGACCAGGTCGTGTCAGGCTTTTGTAAGCCTTGTAGGCATCGACTTGCAAAAGCCCATGGTAGCTCGCCAGCTGCGACTGGATCTCGCCCTTTCCACGACCTTGCGCGAAGACATAGGCAACCGCCGGATAGGCAGGCCCGCTCCATGGACGATCATCCACCGCATGAGCCCAAAACTGGCAAACCTTCGTTCGCTTTCGGTCCCGTCTGAGAACGGGCATTCGGGTTTCGTCCACAAACACCCGGGAATGGCTATGAATGTAGGCCAGCAATTTGTCGTAGAGCGATTTAAGCCACCAGGCTGAGCGCTTCACCCACCCGCAAAGAGTTGATGTGTCCAAGCGGACACCTTGTCCTTTGAGCATCTGGACCTGACGGTGAAGCGGCAGATACCAGGCATAACGCCAAACCACGACATTGCTGATCATCGCCGTCGTTGCCAGTCCCCCGTCGAACAGACGCGGCCTGGCTTTGGCCTGAACGATCCCCGCCTCACAGGTCCGGCAGGCATATCTGGGGCGCACGGTGCGCAGCACGTAGAGAGTGGCCGGACGAGACGCAAGCGCCTCGCTCTCGTCTTCGCCAATGCGATGCAGTTGTCCATGGCAGCAGGCGCAGTCCAGGGATGCCGGCTCGATCACCTCAACGACACGCTCAAGATGTTCAGGCAAAGCGCCGATATTGCGACGCCGCTTTGACGAGGCGCCGGCCTTGCGTTGAGCTCTGGCAGGCTCTGGCGCGCCGTCGCATAGACCGGCCTCGGCCATCAGCTCTTCGTCTCCGAGATCCAGACGGGTCTGGCCGTCGAGAACCGCCAGTGACGTCTCGGATTTCTGCCTGTATGGCTGGGCGTTGGCGGCCTTCAACAGCGCTTGCAGACGCTCGATCTCAGCGTCTCTTTCCAGGATCATGCCGACCAGAATGTCAGGATCCCGAGGCAGGTGTTGGCCACGTTCGAGCATGGCCAACACTAGCCGAACTGCCCGCAATTGTCCATGAATTACAACAGGATCAGGCTATCTTTGTCGGGCGTTTGACCGGCTTCTGGTCAACCTTTGTCCAGTCGAGCCCATCCAGCAGAAGTGCCATTTCGCTCGCGCTGAGATGAACGGCGCCGTCTCCAACAGGAGGCCATGTGAAGTGGCGATCTTCCAGAATTTTCGTCAGCAAAACCATGCCACTGCCATCCCACACCACGATCTTCAACCGGTCGCTGCGCTTGCTGCGGAAGATATAGATGTCTCCTGAATACGGGTTCGCTCCCAACGTCGTCGATACCAGGGCAGCAAGGGAGTTCATACCTTTCCTGAAGTCAACCGGCCTGGAAGCAATCAGGACCCGCAACCCTGATCGCAACGAGATCAAGCCGAGCCCCGCAACGCGCTGAACACCGTTCGCAGCGCTCGCTCGTCAACGCTGCATTCGATGAGAACACAGGCGCCACCGACCTCAACGCGCATCGTCAACCTCTCGTCCGAAAGGGCAACCGGTTGTTCGTCATCACGTGTCACAACGGGCACAAATCGCATCTCCTGCTCGTCCGAGACCCGCTCGCGGGCGCAACGGCGCCAGTAATGCAGCAAGCCCTGGCTGACACCATGCTCGCGCGCCACCGCGGCGATATTGGCGCCAGCCACGAAACTCGCCGCCGTGATCCTGGCCTTGTCTTCCTCAGTCCATCGGCGCCGTTGGTTGCCGCCAATGATCACTTCGACACGACGGGGTGACCTTCCCGATCTGTCCGAACTGTCTTGCGCATCATGCTGATGACCATCATCAGCATGATGCGAAACCAACCTCTCATCGTCTGCCACCCACACAACCTCACCATTGCAGTATTCAACAGACGGCAATTATGCGCGATGCGAAATCCGTGTTGAATGTGGGGCGCTCGCAACGGTTACG
>NZ_QJKM01000056.1 GCF_003425685.1 Rhizobium terrae | reverse complement strand
ATGGCAAAATCCCAATTCGCCGTTCTCTTCGCGGACCGCTTCCACGCCGCGAGGGCGTAAACGAAATGTTTAACCGCACGCCCGTACACGAAATTCCTGACACTCCCACACCGAGCCGCTCAAATACTGGCTCTCCACTCTCGATGTCGACGCTTCGGTCGGAAAGCTCGTCAGCACCGCCAAGCCGCGATGGCGCATCGAGCGCGACTATCAGGAACTCAAACAGGAACTCGGTCTCGGCCATTACGAAGGGCGAGGCTGGCGAGGTTTCCATCATCCTGCAAGCCTCTGCATCGCCGCTTACGGATTCCTCATCTCCCAGAGAGAGGCTATTCCCCCCTCAGCGCCGACCGAAACCAAAAACCGCACGCAACCTCTCGTTCCCGAAGGTTATCGACCCCGCGGATCCTCCGATCCGACCCGAGCGACACGTGCCAAATTCGATCACCACAGTCCGAAGGCACTTGACCGTCAAACTCAGTCGAAGCCTTCAACGATGTCCATGCTGCAACAGGACCAATCCACCCTGAAATCCACAAATTTATGACGCAGTAAGACTATCGATGAAGGAGTTTATCTCACGGCCTCAATCACAAAAGAAAAGGTGGCTGTTCGTCGCGCTCACACTTGAATGACCGGCAATTCCGATCTGACGCTTCAGTGTGCGGACAATCTCGACATCGACAATCGTCGCGCTTTGCGGACTGCCCAGCCGTCTGGGTTCGGGTAGGTTCTCTAAAATCCAGATCTCTCCTAATCTGAAACCTCAGCGGCATGACCTGCCGTTAGAAAGGACGCAATCGAGCTGTGTATTACTAACGTAACGTAAAAGATCCTTGAGATCGGGATAGTCTTAAAGCATATAAAAGACCTACGATTCTAGCTCAGAGCGATCACAGGATCTGCACCAGAGTTTGTATGGTTAATCGAAAGAGAACTACTTCTGGAAATTCACTCAGACGAATATTCAAGATGTCATAATATACAATTTGGATCATTCATAATTGCGGCTTACAATAATCAAGCCGTCAGATATAAATTCTTTAATTTCTAGGAGAGGGACAATCATGGCCAGAAAAAATCGAGTAACTGACCATCCCGTCTATCAAGATCACGAGCTTGCTTTAAGATTGGCAGATAAATATCACACGCCTCTTTACGTATTCGATGAGCCGACAATCAGAACCAATGCCCAGGAGATCATCTCGGCAATTGCCTACCGACCCTTCCATCCCCGTTACGCTTGCAAAGCACTTACCATCGGCGCAATCCTGAGAATCGTCCGCGAAGAGGGTTTTTGGATCGACGCCTCTTCCATGAACGAAGTCGACCGAGCTATTCTTGCCGGTTTCAAGCCCTCCGAAATTTATTATACTGGCGAAGGAGCGACACTTCCAATATATCAACGGCTAGTTGAGCGTGGAATTCTCGTCAATTGTACATCAATTGACCAGATCAGCCTTCTCGGTCGCGCGGGCGGTGTACGCTGCTCGGTCCGTCTCAACCCAGGAGAGGGGGACGGAGCAAACAACAGGACCAACACCGGTGGGCCCAGCAGCAAGCACGGCATCTATTTCACGCAAATCGACGAAGTCAAAAAAGTAACCACCGATAATGGCATTAAAGTTGTTGGTGTGCATTCTCATATCGGATCGGGCACGGATCTCAGCCGTTGGCTCTTCATCAAAGACAAGACATTGGAGATGGCCAAGCAATTTCCCGACCTTGAGATTGTCAATCTCGGTGGCGGCTTTCCAGTCATATACAATGATGAGAATGATGGCGGGATGCCCTTGGAGGAATGGGGAAGAGCTCTCTCAAAATCGATGGAGGAATTTTCACGTGAACTCGGTCGGAAAATTGAGCTTCAGATTGAACCGGGCCGATTTCTGGTCGCCTCTTCGGGCGTTCTCCTCGCAGAAGTGCAGGCGGTTAAGGCGACTGATCCCGATGAGAATTCAACTGGCTACAACTTCGCCATCGTCAATACCGGGCTAAATCACAACATCCGCCCTTCGCTATACGGCGCCTACCATCCAATCCGCTTTGCACCACGCGATGGTGTCCCACGGGCAGACAAGAAACCCTATGTTATTGCGGGTTACCTTTGCGAATCGGGGGATGTTTTTACGGTCGATAAAGCAGGCGTACTCGTCCCGCGGTATCTTCCTGAAGTGCAACTTGGTGATGTTATGGTGATGGGTGGAATTGGCGCTTACTCACACTCAATGAAAAGCGAGTATAACTCAATGAATCTTCCGGCGTCCGTTTTGATTGAAGAAAGCGGGTATACGCGTGTCATCGAGCGCCGAGGTACCCTTCATGACCTGATGCGCCGTGAAGTAGAAGCCTACGACGACACGGCCACCTGATTCAGAAAGACGCGAGCGATGCACGCGCGAATTTCAGCGCACCTTTCTGCATTGAGTGAGTTTGGCTTGAGGTGTCCACTTAACGGAGGTAGACAGCCATGAATGAGGGGCGATGAACAGAAGTAATCGGCCCTGAACAACGGCTAAATCATTGATCTTCTGGCGGTGGGAAGATCTGGAGAAGTATTCAATTTCACCATGAGAACGGTGAGCGCGGCCTTGATGAAGGCACGCCAAAGGGTCAGCTTCGCCAGGATGAGGCGCAGATTGTGACCTGCGGCCACGAGCGGTGCATTGATGGCGTCGCCAACATGCCCGGGAGTGTCAGAAATTTCGTGTACGGGCGTGCGGTTAAACATTTTGTTTTACGCCCTCGCGGCGTGGAAGCGGTCCGCGAAGAGAACGGCGAATTGGGATTTTGCCATCGCCCATTCTTTGGGTGGCATTTTCCACGCTTTCTCCGATCTGTTCAAGACCAGATACAGGAGTTTCGTCGCAGCTTCGTCAGAAGGGAAGTGCCCTCTGGCTCGAACGGCCCGTCGCAGCTTGGAATTCAAGGCTTCTATTGCGTTGGTGGTGTAGATGATCCGCCTCACGTCCCTGGGAAAGGCAAAGAAGGCAATGACCTCCTGCCAGGCGCGCCGCCACATGCTCCCGATGGCCGGGAATTTCTGGCCCCA
>NZ_QJKM01000055.1 GCF_003425685.1 Rhizobium terrae | reverse complement strand
TCGACATAGCTGAAGAGTTCCCCCGTCCGAACATCGCCGCCACGCATTCCATAATCCCCAAAGCCCCTCGGACGCAGTGAATCATTTCGAAGCAGTCAATGCCAGTGGCTTTTTCAACAGCCTGCTAAATCGGCTCTTCTTCATCAAAATCTCCTCGAGCATATTGCCGAGAAAATTCTACTTTTGAAGCCCCTTACTCACGGGGAGGATTACCAATGTACATGGAAAAGCGCGCTTACTATTATAGAAGCTGATTATGCATCCATTAAAAAACCGTACTCTAACCCACCATCAGAAACGTAGAATAGTTTGTATCCTGATGCCTCGAGCTGAGAGACTGCCGCTCTCGTCTCTTCTCCCTGGATGCCATACATAGTGTGGTGAAATTCAACCAAAACCTGGCGGGGACGGATAGGTGTCGATAAAATGTCTCTAAGAACATCATACTCGAAGCCTTCGATATCCATCTTTAAGACGTCGGGAGTGGGCAATGAGAGATCCTTCAAAATTGTGGCAAGACGCCGCACGGGTGCCTTGATGGGCACGGCCTGTGTACGTGCGGGGTCGACTTTCGATGAAAATGAAGTGAACCCGTCCCGCTCCGGCGGGAAAAATTCGGCTTCGCCGTCCATCGCGGCGATACCCCACTGGTGATAGCTAAACCTATTTGGCAAGCTCTGCCGCATTATCCATTCTATGCTTTTAGGAGTAGGATCAAACCCGATTACTGTGCAGCCCAACCGCTCGATAATGGCCAAATCAAATGAGATGTCCGTGCCAAGGCCGAAGGACAAAACCAACGCCTCTTCGTCCAACAGTTCCTCAACAACTGGCCACCCTCCGTATGCGGATCCCAGATAGGTAAATGGAATGGAAACCGCGGGGTTGTGGATAAGCCGCTTCTTCAGCTTAGATACCATTCTCCGAATTTTATTATTCATTACAGCTCTCTTTATTTGTCGTATCGGTAAAGCAAACACAACCTGAACGGCTACACTGTCTAAATCTGCACAATATTCACACCCGTGCTCGCCGACGAGACATTATTTTCCGGCCACCATCCCTGACCCGGTGAAACTCCATGTCCGAGAGAGGCTGGATCGGCCTATCTCTTGCCTCCTGCGACGACTGGCTGTGCTACCGAGTATATCTCGACTCTGTGAGAAGGTGGAAAAATGCGATCACGTAAGTTCATCGCTGGGCGTTCAATCAAAACACTGATCATAGCCCCACCGGCAATCGAGACTAGATACTTCAGAAAAAGAATTATATCGACACTCTCGATACGCAGAAGCCCAGCTAAAGTCACCGCAACTTTGTTCCCCAGAAAATTATGCCATATATAGATTGAGTATGAATACACGCCCAGCATTTGCATTAATTTTGAAGGATATGAAAGGAATTTTGGAATGCCAACCCTGTAAAAAGAAAATATTAGCGCCGAAGAACCTACAGCAGCGATGGTGTAACCATAAGAAGAACGTAACTCCCCCTGACGAAAAAAAACAAGCGAAGCGAAGGCAAGAGTAAAAATTAGTAAGCTCTCGAAACGGCGGTGACAAATGGATATAAAGGTCAAGGGATAATAGCGGCGCAAGATCGCCATCAAGAAGCCAAGGGCTAAACCGTCAATTCTAAAGTGCGTTTGCCACTGGATTGCTCGATCAGCAATCCCATTCCAAGACGCAACAACCCGCTCCCCCCAAGTGAGCAGGATTATCGCAACTAGCGCAAATACAGCATGTCTAGGTCGCAATCCGGTTTTGATTGCAATTGGAACCAGCAAAGCTGCAGTGAGATAAAAATGCTCCTCAACCGCCAAAGACCAGAGATGATCAAGCGGCGTCTCCAGATAATTCTGTACGTGAAACACATTCTGCAACAAAAAATCTTGCCAAGGTCTTCCAGAAAGAAGTTGAGCTCCCAGATAAATATAAAGGACGGGCCATAGTCGGAAAGCTCGGCGGATCAAAAATCGTCTGCCACTGAAAGAATGCTCAGCATCTAGCTCCTTTAGAATGATGCCACCGACAAGGAATCCGCTCAGGACGAAAAACAGATCGACACCAGCCCACCCCACCAACCGACCAGGAGCGGCGAATAGGGAGGTCAGAGATGTGCTAAATGCCCCACCATTCAAATGCCACCCCATCGCGAGGAAGATCGCCACACCTCTGACGACATCTAGCTCGGTCTCTCGCCCTTTCAAACTCATTACAATCCCAGCCATTGCGCCTCACCGGTCTTTTTAATATTCTAGGAAAGAAGTACATCCAGAAATCAGCAATCCTTATAAGCCAGCTCTGCTTAACAAGGAACCACCAAGTCGTCCAGAGAATGCTTAATCGAAGAGACGTTATAACAACGTTTGTTTATACCGCGATCGACGGGATTATTTTGCCGGCAGACAAAAACCGCAGGGCGATCTATTGGACGGAAGGTGACAGCTATATGGCTGGCGCGTCGGGAGCAGGGCTTTCACGCGAGCTTGAAATATTTAGTGGCGCCTTCATTCGCGATACCTCAGCGGGAGACTCTTCTATCAAGTCAATCTACGAGCGGATTCAATCCAACCGCGATTTAATTCGCGGTTGCGATCGCCTTATCATCTGGGATGGTTTCCCAAATAATTCTAAAACAAGGGATTATATCGATCTCATCTCAAGCCTCATAGAATATTTTGGCCCAGTTCTTCTATTTCTTCCGCCGGTAAGGATTTCACGCGCGCCTTTTTGGCATGAACGATGTACTGAGGTGCAAAATTTTTTCTCTCAAAATTACATATCTAACTATATGGACGCACAAGCCATACTCGCTGCTGTCGGAGATCCGGTGAAAGACGAGCTTGATATTATGCGCGGGGTCGTGCCAGGCGGGCTGATGCAAGTTGACGGAATTCATCTTCAGCGGCATGCGATAAATGCGGTCGCTAGATCAATAATGCTACGGCCTCATTCGGGATAAATACAAAACAGCAGATTAATTATCTGCGATTTTTCAAAAGCAATGTACTTATGACTTTGGATAATCAACGGATGCAGGAAAACGCGCAGCGCCTCACAAATATTTAACCTATAGTAACATATGTAGCGTATCATTGAGTTACACGGGGACTAGGTGATCTAGTGGCTGAGTATCCATAGAATACCTAGCAGGCTGTTGAAAAAGCCACTGGCATTGACTGCTTCGAAATGATTCACTGCGTCCGAGGGGCTTTGGGGATTATGGAATGCGTGGCGGCGATGTTCGGACGGGGGAACTCTTCAGCTATGTC
>NZ_QJKM01000054.1 GCF_003425685.1 Rhizobium terrae | reverse complement strand
CCACCCAAAGAATGGGCGATGGCAAAATCCCAATTCGCCGTTCTCTTCGCGGACCGCTTCCACGCCGCGAGGGCGTAAAACGAAATGTTTAACCGCACGCCCGTACACGAAATTCCTGACACTCCCTCCGTCTGCTCCCTGAACTGTTACCGTCGCGACGAACTGCTTTTCACCTGTTTTCTTAAAGTCTGAAACCTGGAATAATTTCGCTATCCCAGAGCTGGAAGCAGCGAAGAACGCATTCAACTGTTCTGCTCCCCAATCGGGATTAGAGATAATTCGCCCCTGAACGTCGTGTACGTAATCAGCGAGATATCCAATCAGAACACTGTCCGTATCCACCGGAGCTTTGGCGGGTAGCCTCGCAATATTCTCGAATAATTCACCGTATCGCGCTTCAAGTTCCCCATCATGTGCGCCCAGTGAAAGCTCGGCAACCTCAGCACTTACTGCTGCAACCTTCGAGGCATCCGCTAGGTGATATCGATCCCCGACATACAACGGCAGGTGATGTTCCAGCGCACCTCCTGAGAGGACGAAGACATTCTTCGTGCGTAACAGCTCAATAACTTGGTTTAACCTGCCGTCTATGTCCGCCGCCAATGTGGCACCGATGATATTGCTAATCATATCGCGGCGCTCGCGGAGGTCGATTAAAAGTGCAACCCTCGCCTTCGCCAAATTCCTATCCACAAGCTTGCCATCTCCCGTTGCCAAGCCTTCGATGTAAGTTTTTAATCCAACAATTTCCGGTGAAGCGTCAGACGATTCCCTGATCTTCTGCACAGCCTCCGAAAGTCTTTGATCTAGCTGGCCGCAATATTGGCCGAACTTCGAGCCTAACCCGAGTTGGGCCAAGAAATCCGATACAGTGCCGTCCGCCTGGATGCATTGCCGAAGATTTCCAATAAATAAGCTGTCCAGATCGTAGAGGAAATAAGCTGACTTTTTCAGTGATCGGCAAAATTCCACGTATTTCGTGACCTCCTCGCATCCGCCAACATCAATCAAGCAGCTTCCCGCAGATGTTATGGAGAAGTTACGGCGCTCCTGGATCGCTTCAATCATCTGCGCATCAAGGATTCCTTCGACAAATATTGGATTGTCTGAAAAGAAAAGCTGTTTGTGATGTACATTAAGACGAGGGATGAGCGAAACCAGTCGCTTTGAGGCATCGGAAATCGATACGGGCACATCGTGGTTGGAAGAAAATGATATGACTGAAGCCAAGTCATCAGAATTCCGCACATCGATGATAAAAGGCGAGTGGGTGATCAGGAAAATGACTTTTCGATTTTTCCCCGCCTCAGGTTTACCTGCTACTTTACGCACTTCCTGCATGAAAAATGCTTGGTACTGTGGATGAAGATTAAGTTCTGGCTCATCAATTATTAGATATTTATGCTCATCATTATACAAATTCGTCAGTAAAACTAACAGTTCTCGTATGCCGTGGCATTCCTCGCGATCAAGTCTATACTTCTCGCCACTCACAGATGAAGTCGCCTTTGGAACGAGGTTCCCAGAATCCCACTCAATACTTATTTTTCGGCCAAATAAGTCGGTAAGCGTAGCCTCGACTTTTACTCTGATATCAGGACGCTCTTCCAAAATGATGAAACTGTCGATTCCGGAACCATAGGTCTCCCCAGCGTTCTTGAATTGCGGAAAGTACATCTTTTGGTATCCACCCGAAAGATTATCACCAAATAAACCAAATCCCTGAAATCCCATATCCGTTAATCTGTCGGTACCCAGCAGCCTTGCCTTCGGCAACACTGACTTCAACGCGGCTGCGAACCGAGATTTACCGCTACCGTTCGGACCAACTAGTCTTACTGAGTCACAAAATCCGGGGATTCGGGCTTGGTAATGATGTGCTAGCGTAAGCGATTCGTGGTCAGCAGGAGAAAGCTGAGATGGATGGCCTGAGTGCGGGAAGTGAAGCAGCCTTTGCGGATTATGTCCATAGGCTGGTCGATGTGATCGGCCACGCCGATCGGGCGGAGCCGCTCAACGATTACTGCCTCGGACTAATGCTGCCGGTGGAGCGCAAGAGTGTCGAGCCTCTGGCGGCGGTGACGGCGCCAGCGCGGGTATCGGCCAAGCATCAGTCGCTACTGCATTTCGTCGGACAAGCGCCGTGGTCGGACGAGGCGCTTCTGGCGCGGGTTCGCGACGAGGTGCTTCCGCGGATAGAGCGGCATGGGCCGATTGAGGCGTGGATCGTGGACGACACCGGATTTCCCAAGAAGGGCAAGCATTCGGTCGGGGTTACGCGGCAATATTGCGGCCAGCTCGGCAAGCAGGACAACTGCCAGGTCGCAGTCAGCCTCTCGATCGCCAACGTCGCGGCGAGTTTACCGATTGCCTATCGGCTGTATCTGCCCGAGATCTGGGCCGCCGATCCCGAGCGTCGGCACAAGGCGAAGATCCCGGATAGCGTCGCGTTCCAGACCAAGCCTGCAATTGCGCTCGACCAGATCCGCGCCGCCCAAGCGGCCGGAGTTGCACCCGGCGTGGTGTTGGCCGACGCCGGCTATGGAGCGGACGGCGCATTCCGCACCGGCCTGTCGGCGCTCGGCCTCGACTATGTCGTGGGCGTGCAACCGACACTCAGTGTCTGGCGACCCGGCGAAGAACCATTGCCGCCCAAGCCTTGGCGTGGAAAGGGGCGACCAACCTCGCTGATGCGCCGCAGTCCCGAGCACAGCCCGGTATCGGTGAAGGTGTTGGCTCAGGAACTGCCGCAGGATGCTTGGCAGACCATTGGCTGGCGGGAAGGCACGAACACTGACCTTGCCTCCCGCTTCGCCGCCGTGCGCGTGAGGCCTGCGTCCAGGGATTACAATTTGACTGAGCCCCGCGCCGAGGAATGGCTGCTGATCGAATGGCCCGAGGGCGACACCGAGCCGCTCAAATACTGGCTCTCCACCTCGATGCCGACGCTTCGGTCGGAAAGCTCGTCAGCACCGCCAAGCTGCGATGGCGCATCGAGCGCGACGATCAGGAACTCAAACAGGAACTCGGTCTCGGCCATTACGAAGGGCGAGGCTGGCGAGGTTTCCATCATCATGCGAGCCTCTGCATCGCCGCTTACGGATTCCTCATCTCCCAGAGACAGGCTATTCCCCCCTCAGCGCCGACCGAAACCAAAAACCGCCCGCAACCTGCCGTTCCCCAAGATTATCGACCCCGCGGATCCTCCGATCCGACCCGAGCGACACGCGCCAAATTCGATCGCCACCGTCAGAAGGCACTTGACCGTCGCACTCAGTCGCAGCCTTCAGCGATGTCCATGCTGCACCAGGACAATGCCCGCTAAATCCACAAACTTGTGACGCAGTAAGACTAGCAGGCTGTTGAAAAAGCCACTGGCATTGACTGCTTCGAAATGATTCACTGCGTCCGAGGGGCTTTGGGGATTATGGAATGCGTGGCGGCGATGTTCGGACGGGGGAACTCTTCAGCTATGTCG
>NZ_QJKM01000053.1 GCF_003425685.1 Rhizobium terrae | reverse complement strand
ACCGGCGAACCCCTCATGGGCATCCTCATTCAGTCCACGAGATCCGAATTGGCCGAAATGATCTCCATGGCATTCCCAAAGCCTTCGCCGGCCCTGCTCAAGGATGCATGGCGCGCGATCCCGTTTGTGGTCGAGCAGATCTATGCCAATTGCAAGCCGATGCGCTTCAATCCCGCCGCCCCAGCAAATGACCCGTAGCGTCGCTACCGGATAGACGGCCTCGTAATCAGCCTGTGCTGCGTCACCAGCCGCACAACGTCAACCCAATTTGACCGTGGGGCGCTCAAAACGGTTACCCTGTATCTGGTCTTGAACAGATCGGAGAAAGCGTGGAAAATGCCACCCAAAGAATGGGCGATGGCAAAATCCCAATTCGCCGTTCTCTTCGCGGACCGCTTCCACGCCGCGAGGGCGTAAACGAAATGTTTAACCGCACGCCCGTACACGAAATTCCTGACACTCCCCGACAGCAATCGTCTCAGGCTTGCCATTTGCATCGCGGACCTCGACCTCGTGCATTCCGCTGATTTCGGCCTCATTCATCTCGGCGGCGATCGTATGCTCGCCGTCGCCCGCCAGCCGGTCGACGCAAGTCCTTACCAGGAAATGGGTGCCGAGTTCATGGGCCATGCAGAAAAGCTCATAGATGTCGCTTTCGCGATCACCGACATGGATGCAGCGCGCGCCATCACCGAACAGCGCAATCGACTCCCGCATATTCTGTAGCCAGCGGAAGCTCTCCTTCTCTTCGATAGGCAAGCGCGTCAGGTTGACCTTTTTCTTCAACGCAGCGGTTCCCTTGAACTTCGACCGCGTCCAGAACTTGATGGCCGAAAGGCCAAGCGGCAAACCGTCCAGCGTGACGGCCATGCTCGAATGCATCAAAAGCCCGCAAACGGGCTGTGCCCGGGAACGATCAGCCTTGCCCTTATTAGTCCGGCCGGTGAGCCCGATCTGCTCGGGTCGCTTCCTTTGATAGATGAGTTCACTCGTATCCTGCAGGACCAGAATAGGACCGGTCGCCGCAGCAAAACGGCTGCGCGTCGCCTCAAAGTGACCAGCGAGAATCTCGCCCTCGCTGACCCGATCATTGGAAAAGAACCGATAAGCCGCCTTGGTATTGGCCCAGTCCTGGCACGCCAGTGGAATGCTCGCTCCCATGGCACCGTTCAACCTCTCCACAAGCTGACGTAAGCGCTTGCCAAGGCGCTCGTCTGCGAAGGTAGAGCCGGCAAGCTCGTCATCAAACCACGCGTTCACTCCTGCGTCCATGGCACCGCTCCTGTGCGATTCGGTGCCAAACAACGAATCACGAGCGATTCCTGCTACGCAAGAGGGCAAAACATCAAGGTATCTCACCGGCATGAAATGTGGGTAACTGAAAGCTGAGCACACCCCCGTTTCCGTTTTGCACCCTCTACCCCTTCCATTTCGCGCGGACTCTCTCCATATTCGCGGCATAGCCAGACCGCCGAAAAATCCCCTTCTTCGTCGCGCGAAAAGCCCTCGAATTCCGAAAACCGCGGTTTCGAGGAAGCTCCGCAATCGTCTTTCCAAGGTGCTCCTCTGCAGGACTCCGTCGCCGATTGGGTAAAATGGAGGATGGCCGCGTTGCAACTCGCCTGAAATCCACCTTGCGGCTTTCATGCGCCCGCACGTCAAACAAAGTGACAGTACCCGTTCTGAAGCAGGAGGCCGAGGATCCGGGTGGGCGCAGTCAGAGCCTTTCAGCCACGCGGCGTGGTTCCAGAAAGCTCGGAAAGTAACTGCCGGTGCGAAGTTTGGGAATACGAAGCTCGACGGTGCCAACTCGTGGCTCCCAACCGCGATCGCGATAGCATTACGTCGAGCGAGGCGCAAGGCGTTCTTCTCGCCATACCCCGCGCCCGTCTTCGCGCCGACCTCCCATTCCATCAGCTTTTCAGCGGCAAAGCCGATCATCTCGCGCAGCAAATCGGCATTAGCACTCTTCTCAACGAGCCAGCGTGGATCATCTTCGTGGCGGATTAAATTTCACCGACCATGGCCACCGTCGTCCCGATTGAAAGCCCGGGGCGAGGATAGGGGAACTGCAACTGATGTACGGTTTGATTTCGCGTCATTAGGGGACGCTTCAATCTGCCAAACCGCCGCCGAAGCCTCGAGTGCCCTCAGTGCCCTATCATATCCGGCATAAGCATGGGGATATCTTGAGTACAACTCATTAACTGCGGATGTCGAGCGCGAAGCCGTTTTGCTGGGACCAGGCCTGGTCTGCCTCAGCCCTTTCTGATGAGAGGCTGCTCTCCAATGGTCAGATCGATTTGAACCGGGCTTAACGACGCCTTTCGGGCCGTTGGCCGCTGCCAGTCCTCTCCCATTGCCCGCGTTCCTGCCTTGTTGGCGAGGAGGTGGTGGCGCGGAAGCTCCTGCTTGAATCTCCGCGGCCAATTCTGTGGCAAATTTTGGGACATTTGCATCGAAAAGCACTGGGTCATGGGCGACCCATCCACCGCCGTGCGCGGGGTTTACATTGGTTATGTCCTGATTTGGCGGCTTCCTAGCTACGCCCAGCCGGGTTATCGGTGGACGCGAGATCCGAGCCTGCTGCTGGGCGGTGGCGGAATAATGCTCTATCCTGGACGGAGGCGTTGTCGGAGCTCGATTTTGCGAAGCGGGCGCAGCGACGTTGTGTGTTTCCCGACGGCCATTTTCCCCCGTATTTAGGACAGAAGGGTCCTGGAGTATTGCGCTAAGAGGAATGTTCTCGGTCACCGATGCTTCTCCCGTTTTATTTCAGGACCATACCGCATCTTTGTCGAGATACTAAGCCTGAGCGGGTTTCAGATGTAGCGCGCCCATTCTTTCTTGCAGCCTGCGAAAGACGCCTCAGATCAGCCTGAACCTATCAACATCCATCATGCCCTTGTCGAAAATCTTCAGGTGTAGGATGACCGCAGCGGCAGGAACGCGACCTGCGGGAAAGGTGATTCCAAGGTCGCTCCAAGCACATATCCCGCCTTCTCAAGTGGTGCAGTGCGGCGATCTTGCCGGTCACCTTGCCGTTTTCCACAACGACGAAGCCACCGAGAATCTTGCAGAGGCGGCTATTCGTCATTGCCCAAGGATGATGTCGCGCAGGGCATTCTGACCGCCTACGGCGAAAACACCTTGACGTGCTCCACCACGTCATCGCCGATGCTGAATTCCTGCACGACCAACTTTCCATAGATAGGGTATTCGGCTTGGCGCCTCATCTTCAGGCGATTTGGGATCGTAGGCGGGGTGCTGCGCTTCGAGGGATGATAAAACGTGGTCTGTATCGCAAACAGCCACAAGCATCAGAAAGGAAGCGCAGCATGAAGCATTCTGAACTGATGGGGTTGTCTTCTCTATTCGGCGTGGTGAGGTCAAGCACCTTCTGACTGTCCGTAGCTATGGTGATTGATGTCTTCGCAGTCTCGCGCTTCTCTCCGGGCTCGGCCTGCGTGGCCCTCCCATTATGGGAT
>NZ_QJKM01000052.1 GCF_003425685.1 Rhizobium terrae | reverse complement strand
ACCCGTCATCCGTCAGAACCGTCTTCTTGCCATAGCCATTGCGGCTGTTGCCCTGGGAACCTTCGCTGGAGAGATGGTGATCCATCTCCGCGTTCAGAGCCCGTTCCGCAAGCGCCTTCTTCAACTGGTCGATCAGCCCGCCGCCATCAAAGGCAGTCTTGGCGTCAGACCCGCCAAGCAATTGGTCCAAGATCGCGTCCGGGATAACCGGCTCTTTCCGTCGTGCCATGGGAATCTCCTTCATACCCATTATGCACCCCGTACACGAAATTCCTGACACTCCCTTGCTGTCGAGATCAGATTCCGCCGCATCCATGTTCTGCCGCCGATCGGCAAGCAGAAGCGCTATCCAGCGCTTGATTTGACAGTGCTTCACGCCCAGGAACGGCAGGAACCAACGCATCGGCCAAGGATCGACTGGAAGCTGATCACCGATCTACCCGTCCTTTCCCACGAAGGCGCCATCGAGAAGCTCGATTGGTACGCCATGCGCTGGAAGATAGAGATCTTCCACAAGATCCTGAAATCCGGTTGCAAGGCTGAAGAGGCCCGACTGCAAACCGCTGAGCGCCTTGTAAAGCTCATTGCCGTCTTCTGTATTCTGGCCTGGCGGATCTTCTGGATGACCATGCTCAACCGAGCCACACCGGATGCCGACCCCACCGTCGCGATCACGCCGATCGAGATGAAGCTGCTCGACCATCTGCTGCCCGATAAGGGCGAGCCGCCCGCATCTCGCGCGGGTACTTTGTCCGGTTATGTGATCAAGATTGCAAAGCTCGGTGGCTATCTGGCTCGCGCACACGATCCGCCACCGGGCAACACCGTCATGTGGCGAGGCTTATCGTGCCTCACAGATATCAGGATCGGCATGACCATCGGAGCCGAACTTATGGGTAACTGAAAGTGTGCTCAGGCGGTTACAATCGAAGCCTTTCACGCCTTGCCTCTCAAACAATTATTACTATTAAATATAGAATCAAATTTCCATGACCTAGAACGTGTACTATATTAAACTTACAATGCAGGATTTTCGGCTAGATATGTCTGAATCAGGTAAATTTACACGAAACTTCGCGCGGAAATACTTGGCTGTCATAGGTAAGGTTTCATCAAAATTTCGAATCAGCGACGATGAATTAAAAAATAGCTTTATATCATACTTGTCGAGCGGAGCAATTCATGGAGTTTATGCTCTCAAAGATGATATTTACAAAAAAGTGGTGAAAATTGAAAAAGATATCTTAAGTTCCAAGGCGATAACATTTGAGCAGCGTAATAAATTCTTGGATGATCAGCTGAAAGAAGATTCTCAAAACGCGACTCGCCAAGCATTTGAGATTTTTTATGCCGAACTTAAAGATGGAAACAATATTTTCAAAAATCCTGAAGCTGTTATAAAGGCAACTCAGGCTACTATTGATCGCAGCAGGAAACGAGGCACGAAGAGTATAGAAGCGCCGAAGGTTGCGAGAGAAGAGGCTGGTCATACGCGAGAGCGGTCCAGCTCGGTTGCTGAAGATGAGCACAGAGAAGACCCGGGTACCCCTGGGGATTTTCGTGAGCGTCAAAAAAAATTAAGTCAAGCGCAATATCGTATTTCAAGGAGTTTTGTGCAAAGATACTTTCTGTATAATTGCATCATTGAGCCTTTGAAGAAAATAGATAGAAATAAGCTAACGGATAGTTTCTTTTCGTATCTAGCAAACGGAAAAACTGGTGGTTATTATTCTCTTTCAGGCAGTCTGGCGGATAAAGTAGAGGAAATTAGAAATGATATTATTGCCGATGATATTGAGAAGCGGAAAATAAAAACACCAACCCAGCGTGAACAATTCGTGAGGGATCAGCAGAAATCAAACCGCCCAAACGCGACTCGCGAGCTCTTCGCGATTTTTGAAGCCACGCTTGAAAACACAGAAGCCACGCCTGAAGCTACATTTGAAAGGAAGCGTAATTTTCTCAGTGAAGCTAGCCGCCTTCAAGCAGTGATTCAGAAGAGGGTTTCCGACGGGCGAAAAGGAGAAACTACTAAGGGCAAAGAAAAAAACACTGCTGACGCTATAGAAACGCTAGAGGTTGCCGGAGACCAGGCGGATCATGCGCTAGAGAGGTCGAGCCCGGCTGACAGAGATGAGCGCAGTGAAGACCGGGATGCCGCTCAGGTTTCCCCTACTCCGGAAACACAAGAGGCTGTGGGGAGCCCTGAACGGCCGGTGGAGATTGGAGTTTCACCCCTGTCGGAGGGATCGAATCGGGCGGCTGGTGAAAATGCGCATGACGAAGATTCAGCCTTGATGTCCGCCCGGTACCACCGAGAGAATTTCGAACAGCTAGAAAGGCACCGACTTTTGGTTGCCGAAAGACTACCGAGTCCTCATATTGGTCAGGAAGAGGCCCTCGATCAAGATGACCATTTGGAACTTTTGATGACGGGGTACGATCACTATGGGAGCCGGGCGTCCACGCCTGACCGTGACAGTCGCGAGGGATCGGAAACTTACACCGGTGGATCTTCTCGGGAAAGCCCAGCATCGTTTGTGTCTTCCACGGATTCGGGGCGTGGGAGTGGCGGCAGAAACCCGATCACTCTTCTGGGCAAGCGTGGACGCGAAACACCTCCCGTTTTCGAGGATCCGGCGAAGAGGCTGAGGACGGAAAAGCTGCCCGACGAGTTTCTCAAGCAGCTACGAGAGAACCCACCGGAGGAGGACGAGAAGGCGTTTGCCGAGCTGCTTGGCGATCCATATTTTGGTCTGGCGGATGTCCCTGTTCAGGAGGACCATGTCACATATAAGATGAATATCTTCGGTGGTCATAAGAACGTGGTGTCCACGCCTGACCGTGACAGTCGTGACGGATCAGAAACTAATTCCGGCCGATTTTCTCGGGAAAGCCCCGCATCGCCTGAGCCGTACACCGACCCGCGGCGTGGGAGTGGCGGCAGAAGCCCGATCACTCTTCTGGGCAAACGCGGACGAGAAACGGCCGCTGTTGAGGATCCGGCGAAAAGGCCGAGGACGGAAGAGCTGCTGTCACCCACGCCAATAATAGCGTCGCGACAACCACGCTCTCCATCAGTCGTCTCGCGCTCCCTCCGAGACTTCATCTGGGATGATAGCAGAGATCGTTCGATGACCCGGTTTTCCAGTAGGGACTGACATCCCATTATTCTGTTCACGTCAAAAGCAGCGTATTTCTGGCAGATCTCATTGCTGGTTTCGCTCTCGCTGCGCACGGCATTCGCCTGAATCACGCCAATTTGCGCTGTGAGAGTATGCGCCAGCGCCCACTGCCCGGGTCGATTTGAAGAACCCAGTTTCAACGGTTCACATCCCACAAACCCTCCACACGCAGATGGATGCCCCGCATCGGGGCACGCCCCAATATTTCCCAATCAACTGGAGACCTCGAATTACCGCTGAATTGGTGATCGGCGGCGCGGCCTAACGGCTGTTGGCTACTTTTGCCTGTAAGCGCGAATTTCTATGCGCCTTTTGAAGCGGAGTGCTCTGATGCATGAAGTGTCCACCAAAAACAGGTGGACACCAAATCATGGACGATGCTCCTAAACTGCAGGTGCGGCTTGTTGGCCGCGACGGTCGCCGTCGATATGACCCTTCCTCCCGAGATCAGCTTGTCGCAGCGTGTTTAGAGCCCGGCGTTTCGGTTTCGCGTCTAGCTCTGGAGCACGGCGTCAACGCCAATCTCGTTCGCAAGTGGGTGAAGAGAGCCAAAGAAGATAGTGCAATGCCTGCGGTATCTACGTTCGTTCCGGTTCAGATAGCTACGGATATGCACTCGTCTTCTGCCAGCGGTCCACTGACGAAGGTGGAGCCGGTGGGCAAGCGATCTCATGCATCCAAGCTGAGCGCGGTGCTGCCGAACGGGGTCAGCCTGACGCTGGAATGCAGCGATGTCGATGGTCTGGCGGCAATCATAGGTGCGGATTCCGACGTGAAGCCGGCCGCCATTCCGATCAAAGACCGGCCACCATTCCGATTTGAAGCCGGCCACCGTTCCGATCAAAGACCGGCCAGTTTTCGGCACTGAACATTACCTCCTGGGTC
>NZ_QJKM01000051.1 GCF_003425685.1 Rhizobium terrae | reverse complement strand
GTGGTCATTGCGGGGTGGCTGCACCCGTTCCCATTCCGAACACGGCCGTGAAACACCCCTGCGCCAATGGTACTTCGTCTCAAGACGCGGGAGAGTAGGTCGCTGCCAGGTCTGCAAAACGCAACACGCATGCGCCCGAAGCGTAAAGCTTCGGAAAGCGGCATGCGAAAACAAGGATAATCTTCTCGATCACGAAACCTACGGCCCCTGGCCGATCCCAAGGGCCGCCCACAAAGGCGGCTTTTGTCGTTTAAGGCACATTGCAGACAATGAAATGCCAAGGATCGCTCACCGAGCTGCTCGGTGCGCCCCTTACAGGAGACAAATCGCCGCCGGCAATTTGCTCCGGCAGTAGATGTAAGTGCTGCGCACCTACATCACCGTGACAAACCCCTCGGGTTTGCACAAACCGGATAAGCCGCACAGCGGCTTACCCAGATGGCGCGGGGTGGAGCAGCCCGGTAGCTCGTCAGGCTCATAACCTGAAGGCCGCAGGTTCAAATCCTGCCCCCGCAACCAAACCTATCTCGAAAAACCCTGGTAATCAAATAGGTTACTAGGCAGAGTATGTTTCTGCCACAAAGTTCATATCAACAAAATCAATTACTTAAATCGGAGGATCAAATCCGGGGTGCCGTAACCCGCAACCAACTGCGAAAAGGGCTGCGGGGAGAAAGACTGACCTGAGCTCCAAGTTTCCTCCAGCGTTTCGGAGAGTCTTGGGTTTTCAATCTGGCCTCATGCGGCCTGTTTTTCCATAGTCATTTTCCTAGCGAATTCGGTGGGCGTGATGTTGCCCAGCGAGAATGGGGTCGTTGCCTGTTGTACAACACGACGACAGAACACCCACGGGACCGAGGTTCGCGAGCTTTTGTATCCGTGGCATCCCTGGTCGGGGCGGCTCGTTCACGTCCATGAGGCGCTGTCCCAAGGGACGGGTATTTTCCGCTGCAGCCTTTCTGGTGCTTCCTCTGACCGACTTCTTGAAGTCCCGTCGTGGATGTTCGACCGATCTGTGAGTGGTTGTTGGCGCAGCCTTGCGGTCCCGCACGTCGATCTCGCAAGCCTGCATACTTTGGCAAGATTGCTGAAGGACGCTGATGCCTCATCGCAATCTTCGGTAATGGGCGCAGCATTGGTCTCTCACGAAACGAGTCGGAGAGATGTCCATGCCTCGCCAGTCCATGACATACCAGTTCGATCTGTTCTCGGCCCCGCAGCGGGGGAAGACGGCAGGGATGCCGCAATGGCCGGAGTTGCCGGAGGAGACCCGCCAAGCGCTGACGGTGCTCATCGTGCGGCTGTTCGTCGATCACGCAAGGTGCGGGCGTGCCTCCCAACAGAAGGAGACCGGCCATGATGCATGAGAAGATCGGGCCGCATCATCTGGAGCGGAAGGCCATCCTCTATGTTCGGCAGTCCTCGGCTCACCAGGTTCTGCACAATCGAGAAAGCAGCGCCCTCCAGTACGCCATGCGCGACCGTCTGGCAGCGCTTGGATGGTCACATATAGAGACAGTGGATGACGACCTTGGTCGTTCGGCCGCCGGCGGCGTGACCCGCGCTGGATTTGACCGGATGGTGGCGGAAGTATTGCCTGGGCAAGGTCGGCGCCGTGGCCGCGCGTGAGGTATCGCGCTTCGCCCGCAATAGCCGCGATTGGCAGCAACTCATCGAGATGTGCCGCGTTGTCGATACCGTCCTGGTCGACCAGGAAGCAGTTTACGCGCCTCGTCAGGGCAACGATCGCCTGCTCTTGGGTTTGAAGGGCAGCCTCAACGAGTATGAGCTCGATCTCTTGCGTCAGCGTTCCCTTTCCGCCCGCTATGAGAAGGCTCGCCGCGGTGAACTCGTCGTCAGTGTTCCGGCCGGCTTCGTAAAGGCCGGTGATAGGATCGAGAAGGATCCAGACCGACGCATCCAGGAAGCCATCGCACTCGTCTTCAACAAGGTCACCGAACTCGGCAGTGCCCGGCAGGCCTTGCTATGGTTCCTTGAGCAGGGGTTGGACCTGCCTGTCAGGTACACCAATGGTGACGTCATCTGGCGCAGGCCAAATTATGCCACCATCCACCGGATGATTGCGAACCCGATCTACGGCGGCGCTTATGCTTATAGTAAGAGTCGCTCCGTGCCCCGATACGATGGCCGGTCTGGAATTCGTCGCAAGGCGCGTGATGAATGGCTGGCGCTGATCCCGGATGCACATGAAGGCTACATCAGTTGGGAACGGGCGGAGGAGATCCGCAAGATGGTCAGCGACAATGTGCCAGCCAGCCGCCATCACGGGGCGCCGAAGCACGGCGACGCTCTGCTTGCCGGCCTTTTCCGTTGCAAGAGATGCGGTCGAAAGCTGACCGTCCGGTACACCGGAAACAAGCATAACATTCCGCGCTATTCCTGCTGGCGTGGTCTACTCGATAATGGTGAGCCTCGCTGCATTGCTTTCGGCGATCTGCGGGTCGATGACGCGATCGAAGAGGCACTGCTCGGCGTGGTCGAACCAGGAGCCATTGCCGCCGCCATCGAGGCGGAACGTAATGTGGCCAGCCAACGCGACCAGGTTCAGGATGCCCTGCTGCGCGATCTCGAGGCAGCGCGCTATGTAGCCGACCGGGCATTCCGGCAATATGACGCGGCAGATCCGGAGAATAGGCTGGTGACGTCGGAGTTGGAAGCACGCTGGAACAAGGCGCTGACAGGCGTCAGTGAGATCGAGGCCAAGATTGCCAAGCATCGGACAGTTACGCCGCAGCCGTTCCCCATGCCCGCATCACAGGTAACCGCACTTGCGGGAAACCTTCGCACTGTCTGGACGGCGCCGACAACCGATGCAAGGCTGAAGAAGCGCATCGTGCGCACGCTCATCAATGAAGTGGTCGCCGATCTCGATGATGGAACCTCTGAGATCGTCCTCATCATGCATTGGGTTGGAGGCGTCCACACCGAGCTGCGTCTGCCGAAGCGGCGCCGTGGCCAAAGAAACGCGACCCCTGAGGATATTGTCGACGCGGTGAGACAGCTCGTCTTGATCGCCAATGATGATGTGATTGCCGGCGTCCTCAATCGCAACGGACTGACGACCGGCAACGGCAATCGCTGGACACGGGAGAGGGTCACCGCGCTGAGGTCATATCGCAAGATTCCGGTCTTCCGTCCGCAGATCGACGGGGTCGAGCCTTGGCTTAATCTGGGCGGTGCGGCGAAGTTGCTCGGGATCACGCCAAAAACGCTGCCTCTGGCAGCCGAGGCCGGCGAGATTGACGGTTCTCACCCGCTGCCCGATGGTCCATGGATCTTCAGCCGTTCAAAACTGGCAACGCCAGAAGCATGCCAGATCCTCGAGCGCGCCCGGCAGAACCCGCGACACCCCGCAGGATCACATCCAGGTCAGGAGAACCTATTTCCTTCAACAACATAGAAAGATGGGCGTTATGAAACAGGATTGTAATCCTCCTTCCATGCCGTGATCTCGGCTCTGGCGTGAGGCAGTGACGAGAACAGTGTTTCGTTGAGGCACTCGTCGCGGAAACTGCCGTTGAAGCTTTCCACGAAGCCGTTTTGCATCGGCTTCTCCGGCGCGATGTAATGCCACTCGACACGGGTCTGCTGGCACCACCTGAGGACTGCCATTGAGGTCAGTTCCGTGCCGTAGCACATCGGGAATCTTGCTCTGACATGGCCGACGGCGCGCGAAGCCGTACGTAGCGCAGCGCGCCGTACTGGTGGTCATGGCTAGTCCACAGGTCTCTAAAGTGAAGTTGTCGAGGCAACACTTTGGAGGCGACAAGCCATGACCAAATATCTTTCTACTCCGACAAACGCCGTGCTGGTCGCGATCGATATGTCGAAGCACCGTCAGGAGATTCTTATCGAGCGGCCCGAGGGTGGCCGGCGCCGACGTAAGACGGTGATGGCGACCAAGAGTGACTATGACCGCTTGGTAGAGGAACTCGCTTCCATGGCACAACCAATCGTCGTCGGCTTTGAAGCTACCGGCAATTATCACCGTACCCTTGTCAAGCGACACGAGGAATTGACCCCTTTGCCGACATCAGGAATTGACCCCTTTCACTGGTTTGTCGTTTCGTTGGTTTCAAGCGCCGCTCCGGCCTTCTGCAGAAGGCCGGAGCGGCGCTTTTC
>NZ_QJKM01000050.1 GCF_003425685.1 Rhizobium terrae | reverse complement strand
AACAAAGTGGCAACCTAACGTCTCAATGAGGGCGGTATGGAGCGGCGACATGGCGAAGATCCTTTTGGCGAAGAATCTGCAATTTCACCTCATCATCCCGGCCTCACCCTGACTGTCGTGTACTGTGGGCACTGCGACGCTGAGGAGCCTTCCGGTCATTCGAGGTGCCGGCGGACCGTAGGTTCACAGCTTCGCGGGCATCGTTCCAACCGTTCCGGGTGCAAGTGCTCCGCAGCTGCCCCCCATGGTCATCTCAAGAGCCGCAATATCCAGCGGACCGCATGCACGGTTGCCTAAGCGGCCCCTCCACCAGAGATTGGTCAGGTGGCAGCCATGGCCGCGGGCGGGCCTGAGAGTGGTCAAGCAGCAACCGCGTGCAGAACCGGCGAGGCTCGCAGAGCCTCAACTGTCCACGACACGTTCCATTCGTCGCGGCTCGCAGAGCCTCAACATGTCCACGACAGTTTCATTCGTCGCGGCACGCAGGCCTCTGTTTGCGCCCTCATGTTTTAAACCCCGGCAGGCCAGTTGGCCGCCCGGGGTAAGCAAAGATCGTGCTGAGCCAACCCACTTCTGTTCAACGTCATTAGTCTGTGAAAGCTGCTTTTCACCGCCCGTCATGAATCCCAATGCCTTTTCACCGCCCGTAGTTCTCTGCGATCCAGCACCACCTGGGATCTTCTTCGAAAAAGGTCGTGAATGCTTCACTTTTCCGTTCACTTGCGACGGTGGAGAGCAAGTAGTCCTCCAGTTCCGAAAAGACCCCCCTTCCGTGCCAGAATGGATATTCAGGCATTTTCGCGCATCCCAAAATTCGACCGCAATGAAGTGGACGTTCTGCATGAAAGAAGAGGATCAGGCTTGGGGCACAACATATCCCTCCCTACCTCACGTCAAAATCATCGGCGTCAACAACCGAAGTATCGAAGATATTATCAGCGACGTTTTGGCCTGGACCGGATTCCAGCTTACCGAACGTAGGGCCGAAGAAGTCGCAGAAGAAGCCGGCATGTATCTGGGCAGGATTGCAATATCGCCGCCTGCAGAGGTCGCCGAACAGAACAGGCGATATAATAGATATAAAACTGAGCAACTGCAGCAGGAGATCGCCGAGACCCTAGAGGGAACCGAATATCAAGCCCTCTATACTATAGGATCCGGGCATGGCTACTAGGGCTTTTTCGTTATCGAGGATCCTCCGCCATTCAAGGGTGAACAATGTGTTAGGAGGGGATTTTCGACAGTCGGGTCAGCCGGTGGTTCTCAGGTCGATAGGTTGTTTTCTGTTACATTCCGTATCGTCAGTTCGGTCAATACAGACATCGGTTCCATCCTTGATATTGCTGGCCGCGTTTGCGGAGTGCGTGAAACGTGTCCTCCCCTTGCGGCAACCGCCTCGCCCGCGTGAGGCTATGAGGTGCTCCAGACCGTACACGGAGCCAACCATCAGACACGACCTGGGCCGGGAACCCTGCAAAGCGCCCGCAGAGCTTCGGTGTACCATGCGGCCACCTGGTCTCCCGGGGTTCGAAACCCGGGGCCACAACCGGAGACCTGGGGCGAGCGGGACGCGCTGTCAACAAGCAAGGGGGGCTGAGCTGGCATTGCACGACAGCGGCCGGAACGTCCCCGCGAGGCTGCCGCCTCACCGGCCCCGGTCGTGCGGCTCTGGTCATGGCAGACCAAGCTGGCAGATTGCCGTGCATAAAAGGGGAGAGAAAGAGAGAGGTCTCCGGGGCAAGTCCAGTTCATGTCTGTTCAGCGTCCCAGTCAGCGAACGGCATCACTTTCACCGCCGGCCATTGATCCTCCTCCGCGCCTGGCCCTTTTTCCGGCCCTCAAACATCATCATGGCGCAATTCTACGAAACCGATCTAGTCAATCTCCAATTTGAATTCAAAGATAAAAAGAAAATAACATTACATATTCATTTCCGGGCTGTTCTCCCCACCCTGGAAGAATGGGAACACTGGATAATACGTTCGCAAGAGGAAGATATAGCTGTCGTTTTCATCATTGACGACGGGAGAGATTTATTGGAATACCCGTATTGGCCCCATCTCAGGACCACGAGTATGCGAAGCTATTCAACATCTCGGCGGAGACCGGCGCCAAATCGAACCCTTTCAGATATTGTCGAATTCAGTGTCAAAGAATTTGCACTGGAAAAACCCGCCGATTGGCAAGCACAAATTGATGAGGCCGATCGCGTATTGGCCAATCTGCGGGACAAGTCGGACAGTTGGATTGTCCAGCAGAACAGGGAGTTCCGCACCTGGAGCGAAGAGGTGCAGGAGAAGATCATTGCTTCTTGGTACAAAAGATAGATGTAAGCCGGCGATTGGTTGAACAATGTGTTAGGAGGGGAATTTCGACAGTCGGGTCAGCCGGTGGTTCTCAGGCAGATAGGTTGTTTTTTGAATTCAGTATCGTCGGATCGGTTAATACAGTTATGGACCAGTCCTTGACACCGGTTGGTCGCCTGCGAGTGCTGCACCGGGAAATTTCAGTCGCGGCCATCAGCCACTGCTGGCGGCAAGGGTTAGGGTTAGGGTTAGGGTTAGGGTTAGGGTTAGGGTTAGGGTTAGGGTTAGGGTTAGGGTTAGGGTTAGGGTTAGGGTTAGGGTTAGGGTTAGGGTTAGGGTTAGCCTACATGTCTATATATCCTGCCGCAACTTTTGTCCAATCTGAAGCGACTTTCTGGCGAGTGTATTGCGTCGCTTGCCCAGTTTCAGGATGACCACATCTCGCAGTAAGGGCCGTGCACCTTTAGCCGGCACCTATCAACATGGAAGTCGGCGAAAACGGGACTGTGAGGAATTCTGTGCCGGGAGCCATGATGATGAAAAGGAGCGAATCATCACATGGCTATCGAAAAGGAACTTCTGGACCAGCTTCTCGCCGGTCGTGACCCGTCCGAGGTTTTCGGCAAGGACGGCTTGCTGGACGACCTGAAGAAGGCGCTCTCTGAGCGTATCTTGAATGCCGAGCTCGACGAACACCTCGATGTGGAACGTAGCGAGGGGACGTCGACCGCCAACCGTCGCAACGGGTCTTCGAAAAAGACAGTTTTGACCGGTACATCGAAGATGACGTTGACCATCCCGCGCGATCGGGCCGGCACGTTCGACCCGAAGCTGATCGCCAAATATCAGCGCCGTTTTCCTGATTTCGACGACAAGATCATTTCCATGTACGCCCGCGGCATGACCGTGCGGGAAATCCAGGGACACCTCGAAGAAATCTACGGCATCGAGGTGTCGCCGGACCTGATCTCGGCAGTGACCGACCAGGTTCTGGAGGCCGTTGGCGAGTGGCAAAACCGTCCGCTCGAGCTCTGCTATCCTCTCGTCTTCTTCGATGCTATCCGGGTCAAGATCAGGGACGAAGGTTTTGTTCGCAACAAGGCCGTCTATGTCGCGCTCGCCGTTCTGGCCGATGGCAGCAAGGAAATCCTCGGGCTCTGGATCGAGCAAACCGAAGGGGCAAAGTTCTGGCTGCGCGTCATGAACGAGCTGAAGAACCGGGGCGTGGACGATATCCTGATTGCTGTCGTGGACGGGCTGAAGGGCTTTCCCGATGCCATCAACGCGGTCTTTCCGCAAACGATCGTCCAAACCTGCATTGTTCATCTGATCCGGCACTCGTTGGAGTTCGTCTCCTATAAGGATCGCAAACCTGTCGTGCCGGCGTTGAGAGCCATCTACCGTGCCCGAGATGCCGAGGCGGGCCTGAAGGCGCTGGAGGCTTTCGAGGCCGGATACTGGGGCCAGAAATATCCCGCCATCTCGCAAAGCTGGCGGCGTAACTGGGAACACGTCGTTCCCTTCTTCGCTTTCCCGGAAGGCGTCCGCCGCATCATTTACACCACGGATGAGATCGACAAGCGCTTTCCTTGCAGACGTGGTAAGATACATTTGCGCGGGCGACCTCGTGGTGAAGCGTGGTGCATCGGCTGAAAGCGCCGCCGGGCCACCTCATTCGAGCCTTGCCGGATTGAGGCGTCCGCGCGCCTTTTGATTTGGCGGGCGCGGACGCCAGGTCTCGACAAAGCGTTCGTAGCCCTTTTGTGCTTGCTCAGCGACGCGCATCTCCTGGTCACGGAGCTTCTTGACGTTGTAGGCGTAGGCCGGCCCCGGCTTGTTCCCCTTCTTCTGCGGTTTGCCGGCCTGCAATTCCATTGCGCGCGTTTTGTGTGCGACGAGGCTCGGGCGCGCCCAAAGATAGTCGGTCTGCTTGGTCAACATATGCCAGACCAGAACAGTGAGTTTGCGAGCGACCGCGACAGCCGCGACCTGATGGCCGCGTCTGGCCCTGACCCGGACAAAGAAGGCGTGCAAGGGGCCTGGTGCCTTCGCCGCTGCCCACGCTGCCTCGACAAGCATGGCGCGCGCATGGCTACGGCCAATTTTGCTGATGCGTCCGTGGTGCGCGGCACCCAGTCCGGACTGGCGAACCCGAGGGTTGAGCCCGAAGTAGCTGACCAGCTTCTGGGGACTGTTGAAGCGTCCGATGTCACCGATGGCCGCCATCAGTCCGGTCGCCACGGTAAGGTTGACGCCGGTGATCGTGAGCAAACGCCTGACCGCCGGATCATCCGTCGTCCCTTCGGCGATCTGTCGGTCGAGGATTGCAAGGTCTTCGCCAAGCCGGCCGAGTTCGCGTATATGCCTCTCGATTGCAATCTGCTCATCGGCGGGCAGAGGCTGGCGCTTGAGCCAGTCCCGCCCCCGGTTATTGAACAGATCGGCATGCGGGCACTTCGGGATCAAATGGGCATGCAGGATGGAATGGACCTCGTTCTTGATCCGTGTCCGATGCCGAACAACCTGGTAGCGCCGCGCCACGAGGCGCCGCATCCGCTCGGTAGCTGCGTCCGGCGTCCAGATCTCCGGCAAATAATCCGCAGCATGCAAGCTCGCCAAAGTGCCCGCATCGATCTTGTCGGTCTTTACATGGGCCTGTGCGATCGCCTTGACCTGCAGCGGATTGGCAATCA
>NZ_QJKM01000005.1 GCF_003425685.1 Rhizobium terrae | reverse complement strand
TCGAACGAGATGTTGCGCACGACCGTGCGCCATTCGTCGTTCACCCGAAACGACGTCGAGAGATTGCGCACCGAAAGCACAGGGGTCACAGACCCCCCGCCCTCTTCCATCGAAGTGCCCGAAAGCAGCATGGAGTTCTCCTTCCGTTATCAGGCGGCAAGCGCGGTTTCGGCAAGCGTCACCCAATAGCTGACGCCATAGGGGATCGCCTCGTCGTTGAAGTCGTAAGCCGCATTGTGCAGGCTCGCGGTCTCGCCGTTGCCGATGAAGATGAAGGCACCCGGGCGCTTTTCCAGCATGTAGGAAAAATCCTCCGCCCCCATATGCGGCGCCATGCCGGTATTGACGGCTCTCGGACCGGCGACCTTGGCGGCGATCTCGACGGCGAAATCGGTCTCGTCGTCGTGGTTGAAGGTGACGGGATAGCCCCGGCGGTACATGACGTCCGCGGTCGCCCCGTGCGCGATCGCCGTCGACTGCGCCACTTCCGTCAGGCGCTTCTCGGCAAAGTCGCGGGTTTCCGGCAGAAGCGTGCGCACCGTGCCGGCGAGCTTCACGAAGGCCGGGATGACGTTGCTCGCCTCGCCGCCATGGATCGACGCGACGGTGACCACCAGCGACTTCAGGGGATCCGTCTCGCGCGAGACGATCGATTGCAGCGCCAGCACGATATGCGAGGAGACGAGGATCGGATCGATGGAATTGTGCGGCTGGGCGGCATGGCTGCCGCGGCCGTTGATGGTGATCTCGAACGTGTCCGCCGCCGCCATGATGCCGCCCTTGCGGATCGCGAAATTGCCGACCGGCAGGCGCGGTTCGTTGTGCATGCCGTAGACCTGGGCGATGCCGAACTTTTCCATCAGCCCGTCGTTGATCATGGCGAGCGCGCCGGCGCCGCCCTCTTCGGCCGGCTGGAAGATCACCGCCACCGCCCCTTTGAAATTGCGCGTTTCGGCAAGATATTGCGCGGCGCCCAAAAGCATGGCGGTGTGGCCGTCATGACCGCAGGAATGCGCCTTGCCCGGCGTCTTCGAGGCCCAGGGCTTGCCGGAGGTCTCGAAGATCGGCAGCGCGTCCATGTCGGCGCGGAAGCCGATCACTGGCCCCTCGCCCTGATTGCCCTTGATGATGCCGACCACGCCGGTCTTGCCGATGCCGGTTTCGACCACATCCACACCGAAGGATTTCAGCTTTCCGGCAACGAAGGCCGACGTCTGGTGAACGTCGTAGAGCAGCTCCGGATTCTCGTGGATATGGCGCCTCCATTCTGCGATCTCATCCTGCATTTCGGCGACGCGATTGATGACCGGCATTGCGATAACCCCATTGTTTTTTTGCTGTTTCCACTCTGGCCAAGATGGATGTCGGGCCGATATTGCGATGCCGCGCGAGGATTTTGCAAGCTTCAATTTTCAGTCTTGAACGGAAAATAGGCCTATGCTTAGATGGCTCAAAATTTGATCATGCTCGCCATTGGCGGCGAGGTGTAACCCGTTATCAAGATGGTTTTCGAGGAGGAAGAAGCGAGAAATACGCTGCGAAGTCAATAAGTTGAGGAAGGCGACTTCGCAGTCCCGAGGCTTACAAAAGCCGGCTTGACCGGCAGGCCCAACCACAACTCATAAGAGAACGACAAGGGGAATAGCAGCATGAAAAACCTCAAACTTCTTCTGGCCGGCACCGTTGCCGCGCTGGCCTTCGCCGGCTCCGCCGCGCATGCCGAACGCGGCACCGACGGGGATCTGAAGATCCTGTTCTGGCAGGCGGTTTCAACCATGAACCCCTACCTTTCCGGCGGCACCAAGGAAGTCTACGCGTCCTCGATGGTCATCGAGCCGCTCGCCCGCTACGACGAGAAGGGCGAACTCGTGCCGACGCTGGTCACCGAGATCCCGACCGTCCAGAACGGCGGCGTCGCCAAGGACCTCATGAGCATGACCTGGAAGATCAAGCCGGGCGTCAAGTGGTCGGACGGCACGCCGTTTACCGCCGACGACGTGATCTTCACCTGGAAATACTGCATCGCACCGGACGGCGGTTGCGCCCAGGCTGCGCAATACGAAGGTGTGAAGAGCGTCGAGGCGCCGACCCCGGACACGATCAAGATCACCTTCACCGAACCGAAGCCCTACCCCTACAGCGCCTTCGTCGGCGCCCAGTCGCCGGTCATCCAGAAGAAGCAGTTCGAAAACTGCGTTGGCGCCAAGGCTCCGGGCTGCACCTCGGCCAATTTCGGCCCGATCGGCACCGGCCCGTTCGTCGTCAAGGAATTTAAGCCGAACGACGTCATCACGCTGACGGCCAACACCAACTATCGCGATGCGGCCAAGCCCGCCTTCGCGAGTGTTACCCTCAAGGGCGGCGGCGACGCAGCCTCCGCAGCGCGCGCCGTTCTCGAAACCGGCGAATACGACTATGCCTGGAACATGCAGGTAGAGCCGGAAATCCTCGCCAAGATGGTCGCCGCCGGCAAGGGCAAGCTCGAAACCGCGTTCGGCACCCAGGTCGAGCGTATCAACCTCAACCACTACAATGCCGATCCGGCGCTCGGCGCAAAGCGCTCCACCAAGGAAGCCGGCCCGCATCCGTCGCTCTCGGATCCGGCCGTCCGCCGCGCGCTCTCGCTCGCCATCGACCGCAGCATCATCGTCGAGGCCGGTTACGGTGCCGCCGGCAAGGCGACCTGCAACATCGTTCCCGCGCCGGCCGCCGTCGCTTCCACCAAGAACGACAGCTGGTGCCTGAAGCAGGATATCGCGGCCGCCAACAAGCTGCTCGACGATGCGGGCTGGAAGAAGGGCCCGGACGGCATCCGCGCCAAGAACGGCGTGAAGCTCTCCTTCCTCTACGCGACCTCCACCAACTCGGTCCGCCAGGCGACCCAGGAACTGGTGAAGGACATGTGGTCGCAGATCGGCGTCGCCGCCGAACTGCGCAACGCCTCGGCCTCGGTCTTCTTCGGCGGCGACCCGGCAAGCCCGGATACCTTCCAGAAATTCTATGCCGACGTCGAAATGTACACCAACAACTTCGACGGCACCGACCCGGAAAAATACCTGGCGGAATGGCTCTGCGACAAGGTTCCCGGTCCGGCGAACGGCTGGCAGGGCCAGAACATTCCGCGTTACTGCAACCCGGCCTATGACAAGCTGGTCGGCGAACTCTCGAAGACCGCCGAACTCGACAAGCGTGCAACGCTTGCCAAGCAGCTCAACGACATGCTGACCGAAGAGGGCGCGCATATCCCGCTCGTCCACCGCGGCAGCGTCTCCTCGCATTCTCTGAAGCTCGCCGGCGTCAAGATGAATGCCTGGGACTCTGAATTGTGGAACGTCGCCGACTGGTCGCGCGCGAAGTAATGACGATCGCCGGGCCTGCTCCATGGCAGGCCCGGCGGCCGCATTTTTCTCCCGCGTAGTCCGGAGACGATTGAATGTTTACATACACCTTGCGGCGATTGCTCTTCGCAATCCCGACGCTGCTGATCATCAGCTTCGTCATCTTCGCGCTTCTTGATCTTGCGCCCAACGATCCCACCGGCGACCTGCCGCTGACGATCCCGCCGGAGGTTCGCGAACAGATTCGCGCATCGCTTGGCCTGGATCAGCCGTTCTTCTTCCGTTACCTTTATTGGCTGCAGCAGTTCTTCATCAACGAGCCGCTCAATATTTTCGAACGGCTCACCGGCTGGCAGATCGGTGATGGCGACCGGATGCGGGTCCTTTCCTGGGCGACGCGCAGCCCGGTGGTGGACCTGATTGTCCAGCGACTCCCCCAGACGCTCTGGGTCGTCGGCCTCGCCTATCTGTTCGGCGTGCTGATCGCCATTCCGATCGGCGTCATCTCCGCCTACAAGCAATACTCGATCTTCGACCAGGTCGGCACTTTCCTGGCGATGGTCGGTTATTCGGTGCCGACCTTCTTCACTGGCGTGCTGATGATCGTCATCTTCTCCTCCTATCTGCAATGGTTCCCGTCCGTCTACGACACCAACCTGGTGATCACGGACTTTTCGAGCTTCCTGCAGCAGGTTAAGCAGATGGCACTGCCCGTGACCGTGCTGGCGCTGTTCAACGCCTCGCAGATCACTCGCTTCGTGCGCGCCTCGATGCTGGACAACCTGCATCAGGACTATGTGCGCACGGCGCGTGCCAAGGGCGTCAAGGAAAAGGCCGTGCTGCTCGTCCACGTGCTGCGCAACAGCCTCATCCCGGTCGTCACCGTGATTGCGCTTGGCGTGCCGACCATCTTCTCCGGCGCCATCATCACCGAACAGATCTTTCGCGTGAACGGCCTCGGCCAGTTGCTGATCACCGCCGTCCAGGGGGCCGATATCCCGCTCGTGCAGACCCTGACCTTTATTTTCGCTGTGCTGATCGTGCTCTTCAACCTCATCGCCGACGTGCTTTACGGCATTCTTGACCCGAGGATCCGTTATGACTGATGCGACGATCACAACGGCTCCTCCCGTCAAGGCGGCTACCCCTGCCCGATCCGCCTTTGCCGACATGTGGCGCCAGTTCCGCTCCCACAAGGGTGGCGTGGCGGGGCTCGTCGTCTTCACGTTCATCGTGCTGGCGGTGTTTGTCGGCCCCTATATCCACCGCGTCGCGCCGAATGCCATCAACATCAGGGACAAGAACCAGTGGCCCTCATGGGCGCATCCCTTCGGCACCGACAACCTGGGCAAGGACATGCTGGCCCAGGTGCTCGCCGGCGGCCGCATCTCGCTGGCGGTCGGCATCACCGCCATGCTGCTCGCCCTCTTCCTCGGAACCCTGGTCGGCGTCCTCTCCGGCTATTTCCGCCGGCTGGACGGGCCGTTGATGCGCATCACCGACCTGTTCCTGGCCCTGCCGCTGCTGCCGCTGCTGCTCGTCATCCTCATGCTCTTCCGCGATACGCTGAGGGCTGCCTTCGGGCCGGAGACAGGCATCTTCATCCTGATCGTTTTCGTGATCGGCATCACCAGCTGGATGCACACCGCCCGCATCGTGCGCGGCGACGTGCTGGCTGTCAAAAGCCAGGAATTCATCCTGGCGGCGAAATCGAGCGGCATGCGGGAATACCGGATCATCCTGAAGCATATCCTGCCGAACGTGCTCTCCTCCATCATGGTCTCGGCCACATTGGGCATCGCGGCAGCGATCATCACGGAATCGGCGCTGAGTTTCCTCGGCCTCGGTTTCCCGTCGGACTTCCCCACCTGGGGCCGCCTGCTCTTCGACGGCGCCAACTTCCTGCAGCTCACGCCCTCCCGCGTGCTCTGGCCGGGGCTGGCGATTTCGATGACCGTGCTCAGCGTCAACTACATGGGCGACGCCATCCGCGACGCGCTCGATCCGCGCGCGCTCAAGCACTGAGATCGGCCGATCCCGAAACTCTCTGAAATGGCGGCTCCGGCCGCCATTTGCATTGCCGTGCCAGGAACGGCAGGGGCCGCTCGCAGTTAGGTTGCGGAACGGAAAAGCCGTTCGTCACCAGCCAACGAGGAAACGCAGATGAACTGGAATCAGGTTGAAGGCAATTGGGAACAATTCAAGGGCAAGGTCCAGACCCAGTGGGGCAAGCTCACCGGCGACGATCTCGACGTGATTGCCGGCAGCCGCAAACAGCTCGCGGGCAAGATCCAGGAGCGCTACGGCAAGGCGGAGGAGGAGGCCGACCGCGAAGTTGACGACTGGCTGCGCCGCCATTGAATTTTTTTTGAAACCCTTGGAACCTATTTCCGGGGTGCCCGTTATACCACTGTTCGAAGGCGACCCCCCGTCCCCCGCCCTACAAAAGCCTTCGGACAGACTCTTCAATCCCCCTCGAAGAGACGAACTGGGTCGGCTCCGTCAAACCGGAACCGACCCAGCTCAGTTTTGGGCGCAGGTTTGGTGAGTGGTGAGTGGTGAGTGGTGAGTGGTGAGTGGTGAGTGGTGAGTGGTGAGTGGTGAGTGGTAATTTTGTTGTGAAGACAGCCTATTCAAGCCCGCTCTGAAGCATGTCCCAAACGTGTCCATCAATTTGCGACACCGACATGCGGAAAAACAAGAATCTAAAGCGTGGCAAGCGAATCTGAAAGATCCCGACGCGCTTTAACCTACAAGCCACTACTCACTACCGACTAACACCCCTCCCTAATCTCCTCCTGTCTCCAGCGGAAACACCAGCCGATAGCTGATCCTCTCGTTCGAGATGGTATAATTGGCTTTGCCGTTGACCGAGGCCGGCACGACCCTTTCGAGTACGGTGCTGCCAAAATGTGCCTTTAGCGCCTCGTCCTGCTGGTCCGGTCTGGCGTTGGGATCGAGGATTTCGTCCCAGATCATTTCGAGCGTGTCGTGGCCGTTCACCGGCATGCGGGTGCAGGTGACGTTGATGATCCGGCCGCTCCGAAGCAGTGAGCCATGGCTGACGGCGTTGACGATCAGCTCGTGCAGCGCCAGGCCGAGATGCAGAGACGCATTGGGCGTCAAGAGCAGGTTGTCGCCATGTACCCGCACGAGATGCTTGTTTTCCGGCAGGTATTTTTCTGTCTGCTGCTGTACCAGTTCGAAGAAATAGGCGCCACGCCAGCTGGAATCGGTAATCAGGTCCTGGCTCTGCGACAGCGAATAGAGCCGTCCCCGGAACTTGTGCAGGAAAAGCTCCAGCGAGCCGGAATAGCGGGCCGTCTGCAGCGCGATGCTCTGGATGATGGCGAGCAGGTTCTTCGAACGGTGGCTGACCTCTCGCAGAAGCGCCCGCAGAAGTCGCTCGCGATGCCGCTCCTCGGAGCGGTCGACGATCGTAGTCACCAGATGCACACCGCCTCTAGCGAATTCCACGGCCTGCACCCGAAACTCGTAGACCTGCTCGGTACCGATGATGATTTCGATATGCCCCTTGTTGCCGGGTTCGGTCATGGCCTGCTTCAGGGTCGAGAGCTTGGAGGCGACCTCCTCGCCGAAGAGGGTGAGGTCGCTCGGGGTTGCCACATGTTCGATGGCCCAGAGTTCGGGCAGGTTGGTGACGAAAAGATAATTGCCGCGTGCATCCTGGATGATGACGCTGGCACCGAGATCCACCAGCGCGGGCATGAAAAATTCGCGTAACTTGTCATCACTCTGACCAGCTTGCTGCCATGTCAGGGGATGCACCAATTTCCTCACTCCGTCTGCGTGCTTCCGGGGAAAACCGGGTGTCCTCGAAGTGAACTCCCGGGGATATTCATGAGCATTGGCCGTTTATAAGACGTCACGCGCGCCGGAACAACCCGACGACGAGAGATATCGGCAGCACGATAAGGAATGGAAAGAGCAGGATTGCGCCTATACCAGCCGGTACGCCGGCAATACTGCCCAAACGGAGGGCAGAAGCGCCGGCTACCGCAAGCAGGAAGACAAGAGCACAGTACAACATGGCTTTTCTCCACTCGGATGCGCCAAAACGCTGCCTGCAGCCATTTGTTCCTGTCCTGCTTCGCCGGCCCGCACCTTATCCTTGGTCGTCAAGCTGCGGCCTTCACGGCCTCGTTGAAGAACAGCGCCTGGCTGATCAGCGCCTTTACCATGTCCGGATTGAACGGCTTGGTCACCAAGAAGGCCGGCTCTGGTCGTTCACCCGTCAGGAGCCGTTCCGGGAAGGCCGTGATGAAGATCACCGGCACGCTGGAGGATTTCAGGATTTCATTGACTGCGTCGATGCCGGAGCTGCCGTCGGCGAGCTGGATATCGGCGAGCACCATCTTCGGGTGGGAGGAGTTGAAGAGCGATACCGCTTCCTTATGGGTGCGGGCGATGCCGGTGACGCGATGGCCGAGATCCTGCACCATCTGCTCGATATCGAGAGCGATCAAAGGTTCGTCTTCGATGATCATGATGTCGGTGGCGACCTGCCTTGAGATTTCGCGGGTTGCTTCATCGAGCAAGCGGTTCACCTCGGCGATGCCGACGTCGAGGACTTCTGCAGTTTCTTCGAGGGAGAAACCTTCGACCGAAATCAGGAGGAATGCATGCCGTGCCTGCGAAGGCAGTGTCGCCAGGTTGGCAGCGGCACGCTGCTCCCAGGCGAAAGGCGATTCGATCGGCCTGATCTCGATGTTGGTGGAACCAAAAATCGCGACAAAGAGTTTATAAAGCGAAACACGGTCCTTGGACGTTTCCGGAAATATGGAAACATCTGCAATCAGAGCCTCCAGGACCGCCGCAACATACGCGTCTCCCGAAGTCTGTGAACCGGTGACGGCGCGCGCATACCGACGCAGATATGGAAGGTGAGACGCAACGCGTGTGGTGAGTGACATACAAGATCTCCCCTGATGCCCGGTGGGCAATTGACCAGTTATCAACGTGGACTCGCAAAAAAAGTTCCGCAAGGAGGGAACTTTTTTTGCCGCCGCGAATTTTTCTGCCCGACGATATCGCAACAGGCTGCCCGCGTGATGAGTGACGACGACAATAGAAAAAAAGATGAGATGACGACAATTCAAACCCACGAAGTCAGGCCAGGAGCGGTGCAGCCGAACGCGTCCATTTCCCGAAAACTGCGCGAGTTTTACGACGCCGTGCAGGAAGAGGGAATTCCAGATCGCTTTCTGGAGCTTCTCGAACGCCTCGAACAGGCTGAAAAGAACGCCAAACCGGTGAATGTAAAATGAGTAAGGAGGAAGAGATCGACGATCGCGGCTTCAAGCGCGACCTCCTTGCATCCCTGCCCAACCTGCGCGCCTTCGCAGTCTCCCTGACAGGGCGGCATGACAAGGCCGACGATTTGGTGCAGGACACGATCATGAAGGCCTGGGCCAACCAGTCGAGCTTCACCGCCGGAACCAACATGCGGGCCTGGCTGTTTACCATCCTGCGCAACGAATTCTACAGCCAGATGCGCAAGCGCGGCCGCGAGGTGCAGGACAGCGACGGTCTGTTCAGCGAGCGGTTTTCGGTGCATCCGGAACAATATGGCCGGCTCGACCTGCAGGATTTCCGCAAGGCGCTCGATAAGCTGCCGGACGACCAGCGCGAGGCGATCGTCCTCGTCGGTGCCGCCGGTTTCGCCTACGAGGAAGCGGCCGCGATCTGCGGCTGCGCCGTCGGCACGATCAAAAGCCGCGTCAGCCGCGCCCGCACTCGCCTTCAGGAGCTTCTCGGCGTCACCGGCGAGGGCGACTACGGACCGGATGCGGACAATGCGGCGATCACCGCGAGAGCATTCGGAAGCTGATCGCGTTCCTCGAATGCCGCTCAGATCCGGGCGGCATTCCTGACCGCCTCGACCAGATGGTGGTCGTTAAATGGCTTGGCGACGACCGGAACACCTGCCCATCCGTCCATGCCGGCCATGTCCTCCTCGCCGAGCGTGGTGAAGACAAGGCCGGCGCCGGCGGCGCGCAACCGCCGGGCCGCCTCCCCTTTGCCATCGATGAGTGTTGAATCGATCACCACCACGTCGAATTCCCGACGTTCCAGTTCCACCGGATAGTTCCGCGGCGTGGCGATCTGGATCTCACATGCAAATGCCTCGGCGAGGACCCGCTCCACCTCCATGGCGACAAGAAACTCCTGATCAACGATAAGAATGCGCAACAAACCCAGCCCGTGATTTTCAACAATGCAATCCGGCTAGATCACCGAAAGAATCCCTGGTCATTTAAAAATGACATCCGTCGCGCCTACCTGCGACAATCATCGGCTGGCGGCATGGGAGGGATCCATTCGGACGGGCACCTGCTCAGCATCGACAGGCGAAGCTCGGCCTGTCTTCTCGCGTTCCGGACAGGCGGATTCGTGCGGCGGCGGATGCGCGGCCGGACAATCCCTCACTCTGTCTTTGAACCAGCAGCACGTCGCCGATACGCTCGGCCATACGACCAAGACGCTGAGGAAACTTGTCGATCAGGAGTTAATCTGCCGGCTTGGCCGCGGCTGCGAAAGGCTGGACCGTGCAGGGGCTGCATCGTGTCGCGGGATCGCGGCGCCTGCGGAAGGCAGACGACCATGCATTCGGGCCCCGAGGCCGGTTACTCGGCCGGGTCGTTGTAACGGCTGGCCGAACCCATGTTCTTCATGACGAGGAAACCAAGACCGGCAGCGACCGAGGCCATGAGCAGCGGCCGCGATTTGATCACCAGGGGCAGTGCGGAGAGCGCCGCGGTCAGCATGAGAGCCTTGCTGCTGTTGGACGCCGCGGCTTCCCGCTTGCGGCGCTCTTCGGCGTGGTTGGCCAAAGCCGCCCAGAGGATTATCACCAGACCCAGCACCAGAGCGCCCCCGGCGACCGCAAGAAGGGCGACCGGCAGGCCCCAGATCTGGCCGAGATAGACGGCGAGGGCCGCAACCGCCAGGGCATAGGCCGTCAGCAGGAAAACGAGCGCGATGGCATAGAGGATCGCGTTCCTTTTCAGCTTGCTTATGAACGCCGCGATGTCCATCGCGGCGAGCGAGGCCAGAAGCGGTCCCAATCCCGTCATCATCACAAAAGGTCCCGTTATCAGCGACGCGTCATCAGCGCGAACAGGAAACCGACGCCGGCGGCGATGGCGACGGCCTGGATAGGGTTCGTGCGGATCTGGCGTTCCAGGTCCCGTTCCAGCGAAACGGCCTGCTCGCGCGCCGCTTCCACCATATGCATGGACGCGTCGGCGGCCTCGCTGGCGGCCCGGCGGGCCCTGCCCTTCACTTCGCCTGCCTTCTCGTTGCCGACCGCGGCGACCGTCCTGGCGAGATTGGCGATATCTTCGCGAAGCTGCTGCAGCTGGGTTTCGATGTCGTTCGGCGGAGTGACGCCATTACGGTTGCGGGTGAATTCGGTCTGCGGGCCGGTAGTGGTAGCGGGCATGTCTATCTCCTTTGCTCGGATAAATCCTGGGCGCACCGCGGTGTGCCCACCTTGCGAAAAATCAAATGGCGCGGAAGATAGGGAGAGGGCTGATTGCCGGGATCAGGACACCCAGCAACAGAACGCCCCCATCCGGAACCTCCCCGCTCGGCGCGTGACGAGCGCGCCTCTTTCAAGCTGCGGCCGGTGAACGCGGCAAAAGCGTGATGGTTCCCGGCTCGATCGCCGCAGGGCTCAAAAAAATGCTTCGGAATGCGCCCAAGAGCCTTGATGTCAGGCGACGGGCGGCTCCGGCCAGATGGCAATGCCGCCGGTCCATTCTTCGAAGCCGCGGGAAAGCTTCAGCACGAGAAGATCGCCGAAGCGCGGGCCGACGATCTGCAGCCCGATCGGCATGCCGGAGCGCGAGAAGCCGCAATTGATCGACGAGGCCGGCTGTTCCGACATGTTCCACGGCACGGTAAAGCCGATATGCTCGAACGGCTTCGCCGGGTCGTTGGTGGGCGAAGCCCATTCCGCCGGATAGGAGACGATCGGGTTGGTCGGCGAAATGACCGCATCGACGGTCGAGAAAAGCCTGCCGCAGGCCTTGCGCATCTCGATCGTCTGGTTGAAGCCACGCACGGCCTCGACCCCGGAAATATAGGTACCCCCTTCGGCCCACTGGTAGATATAGGGCAGGATCAGGGCACGGCGCTCCTCCGGCATCTTCTCGATGTCGCCCCAGAAGCGCGACCGCCAGAAATTGTCGAGCCCGTCCAGCATGACGCGGTTGAGCACCGGGCCGACCGGAATGATCTCCGCCCCCGCCGCCTCGAAACGCTTCGCAGCCGCCACGACGGCGTCGCGGACCTCGTCGTCGACGGGCAGTCCGATCCCCGCGTCCAGCATCAGGCCGATCTTCATGCCCTTCACGTCGATATCGAAATCCAGCCAGTTGAAATCGTTGGGCGGCAGCGAGGTGCCGTCGCGCCAGTCCGGCCGCGACAGCGTCGCCATCGAGATCGCGGTGTCCTCGACAGTGCGGGTCATCGGTCCGGCGCAGCGTCCGACGTAATAGGGATCGACGGGGATGCGGCCATGGCTCGGCTTGAAGCCGAACAGCCCCGTCCAGCCGGCCGGCAGGCGCACCGAGCCGCCGATATCCGTGCCGATGTGCAAGGGTCCGAAACTCGCCGCACCGGCAGCCGAAGCCCCGGCGCTGGAACCGCCGGGGTTCTGCGTCAGGTCCCATGGATTGCGGCTGAGATGATGGAAGCTCGACAGGCCAGAGGACAACATGCCGTAGTCCGGACAGGTCGTTTTCGCAAAGATGACCGCGCCGTCCTCCCGCAAGCGGGCTGCGATCGGGGCGTCCTCCGCGGCCGGCAGGAGTTCGACGGCGGCTGTCCCGAGCGGCACCGGGTCGCCCTTGGTGGCGATCAGCTCCTTCAACGTTACGGGTATGCCGTCCAGCGTGCCGAGCGTCGCGCCCTTCATCCACCGCTCGGTGGAAGCCGCGGCCTGCGCCCGCGCACCCTCGGGATCGTAGAGGTAAAGCGCCCTGACATGCGGCTCGAAGGCGGCAATCCGCTCCTCGACCGCCAGCCAGTATTCCGAGGGCGAGAGTTTCTTCGCTGCGTAGAGAAACAGAATTTCGCGAATCGTCAGCTTCAGGAGATCGTTCATGGGAATGTCTTCGTGTTCAAAAAGTCAGGAATCATCACGCGGATCAAGTAAATCGCGCAACCCGTCGCCGAGCATGTTGAGGCCGAGCACCGCGAGCGCGATTGCCATGCCCGGCATCAGTGCCAGCCAGGGCGCTTGGCCGAGGAAGGTCTGGGCATCCGCCAGCATCCGCCCCCAGGTCGGGTTCGGCGGCGGCATGCCGAGGCCGAGGAAGGAAAGGCCGGCTTCGGTGAGGATCGCGAGCCCCAGCTGGATCGTCACCTGCACGATGATCTGGTTGGATATGTTCGGCAGCACGTGCGCCAGCGTGATCTTCGCCTTCGACCGGCCCATGCCGATCGCCGCCATCACATAGTCGCGGGTCCAGATCTGCAGCGCCGCCCCAAGCGTCAGCCGCGCGAAAACCGGCACCATGAACGTGCCGATCGCGATGATCGCGGTGAAGCGGCCGGACCCGATGAAGGCGCCGAGCATCATCGCCGACAGGATCGGTGGAATCGCGAAGACGATGTCGCAGCCGCGCATGACCACGAGTTCCACCCAGCCGCGCCGCATCGCGACGGTGACGCCGACCGCCGTGCCGACGGAAGCACCCAGCGCTACGGCAAGGATCGAGGTCGAAAGTGAGTTCCAGGCCCCGACCATCAGCATCGAGGCGACGTCCCGGCCAAACTGGTCGGTGCCGAGCAAACCGAAATCGAACGGCGCCTTGAGCTTGTGGACGATGTTCATCCTGCTTGGCGGCAGCGGCGTCCAGACGAGTGAAAGCAGCGCCACGGCAAATAGCGCCAGCGTGACGACGAGGCCGATGAAAAAGACGGGGCGACGCAACACTTTCGTCATTGGGCATTGGCCCTCAGACGCGGATCGATCGCCAGATAGGCAAGATCGACCAGGAAGTTCATGACGATGACCAAGCCCGAGAAGAACAATACCACATCCTGCATGACGATGATGTCGCGCTGGGACAGCGCCTGATAGGCAAGCCGGCCGAGCCCCGGCAGATTGAAGACGTTTTCCACCAGCACCGCGCCGGCGATCAGGAAGGTAAACTGCAGGCCGAGCATGGTGACGACCGGGAGAGCCGCGTTCGGCACCGCATGCCGCCAGATGGCGACGCCATCGCTCAAGCCCTTGGCGCGCGCGGTGCGGACGAAATCCTCGTTCATCACTTCCAGTAAGGCCGTGCGGGCAACGCGGGTGAGTACGCCCGCCTGCGGCAGGGCCAGCGCCACTGCCGGCATCAGCAATGCCTGCAAGCCGGCGAAAAGTCCGGCATTCCACCCCGGAAAACCGCCCGCCGGCATCCAGCCGAGCATGGAGGAAAAGGCGATGATCAGCAGCAGCCCGACCCAGAAGGCCGGCACGGCGATGCTGACATAGGAGAAGAAGCCCGCGACGAAATCGAAGACGCCATTGTGCTTTCGCGCCGCCTGCACGCCGAGCGGAATGGCGATCAAAACCGACAGCACGATCGCCATCAGCGCCAGCGGCAGCGTCACCGCCAACCGTTCGGCGATCAGCCCCGCGACCGGCACCCCATAGGTATAGGACTGCCCGAGATCGCCCCGGAACACACCCGCGAGCCACGCGAGATATCTGACCGGCAGCGGCTGATCGAGCCCGAGCTGGCTGCGCAGCGCCGCCAGCGTCTCCGGGCTCGCCGAGGTCCCGAGCATGATCGCCGCCGGATCGCCGGGCAGCAGGTCCATGATGACGAAGATCAATAGGGAGACAATGAGAAGCGTAACGATGAGGGAGAGAATACGGCGGATGAGGATGGAGATCATAACCCCGGAACTCCCTTCTCCCCCCTTGCGGGGGAGATGTAAGCGGAGCTGACAGAGAGGGATGGGGCAGCGAACTCAATGACCCATGGAACAATGGCCCATGGAATATGTGGAACCACCCCCCTCTGCGTTGCCAGGCATCTCTCCGGCAAGGGGAGAGACTGGTGTGCCGCGCCGCCCTGCCCCATCAAATCGTCACTCGGCCCAGGAAACATCCGTCAGGACGTTCGACGGAATAGGCTCGTTCTCCCAAAGCCCCTTCACCTTCGCATCCCACACGCCAAGCTTCGGCATCACGAACAGAAACAGCGACGGCACGTCGTGGGCCAGAATGGTCTGGGCTTCGCCGTAGAGCTTTTCTTGTTCGGCGGCATCCGACGTCGCCTCGACCTTGGCCAGGATGTCGTTGAAGGCCGGGTTCTTGTAGTTGAAATAGTAGGGATCGCGCGCGTAGATGTCGATGTCCATCGGCTCGGCGTGCGCGACGATGGTCATGTCGTAATCGGCCGCCTTCAAGACGTCCGCCACCCACTTGGCCGGAAATTCGGTCGTCTCGATCTTCATCGTCACGCCGATTTCGGCAAACATCGCCTGCAGGATCTGCGAGGAGCGCTGCGCATAGGCCATCTGCGGCGCCTTCATGGTGAAGGTGAAGCCGTTCGGATAACCGGCTTCCGTAAGCAGAGCCTTGGCCTTCGCCGCATCGAAGGGGTAGACGCCGGTCAGGTCCTTGTAACCGCGATCGTTCGGCGTGTAGTGACTGCCGATCGGCGTGCCGTAGCCCGACCATGCCCCCTCGACGACGGTCGCACGGTCCACCGCCATCATCAGCGCCTGCCGCACTCGTCTGTCGGAGAACGGCTTGCGCGTGTTGTTCATGCCGGCAACGACCTTGAGCTCGGTGTTGCCGATGACGGTCGCAAGCTTCTTGTCGCCCTCGAAGGACTTGATCAGTTCCGGCGCCCCGAATTCCGGGAAGGCATCGACATCACCGGCCTTCAGCGCCGCGGCCTGCGCCTGCGGGTCGCCGATAAAGCGGAAAGCGGCCGTGTCGAGCTTCACCGAAACCGACTTGTTCCAATAGTCGGCATTTTTGGCGAGATCCACTTTGGACCCCTTGGCCCAGGCGACGAATTTGAACGGACCGGTGCCGACCGGCGTCGTCTTGTTGTCGGCCGCCGATTTCGGCTCGACGATGACGGAGGACGGCCAGCCGAGCCAGTAGAGTAGGCTGCCAGCGGGCTGCTTCAGCTTCAGCACCAGCGTCGCCGCGTCCGGCGTCTCGATGGTATCGATCGAAGCGAAATAGCGCTTCTGCGGATTGACGCTGTCGGCCCCGCGGGCGCGATCGATCGAGAATTTCGCCACCGAACTGTCGAAGGCGACGCCGTTATGGAATTTGACGCCCTGGCGCAGCTTGAACGTATAGGTCTTGCCGTCCGGCGAGATCTGCCAGCTTTCGGCCAGCTGCGGCTGCACCTTGCCGGCGCGGTCGATGGTGGTCAGGCCTTCGAAAATGTTCTGCCAGGTCACCTGCCCGATCGCCACGGGTGCCGCGATCGTCGGGTCGAGCCCGCTCGGCTCGACGGCCATGCCGACCGTTACCGCCGTTTTCGGCGCGGCCTCGGCGCCGGATTGCGCGAGAAGAACACCGGCTGCCATCGCAAGGCCGAAAGTGGCCCCCTTCAGCATGGTCGCCGAACCCCAGAATCTCATCCTGCCCATCAAAATCCCCTTTTTTGGAATACGACCCAGCCTGATCGGCACCTGCGGGATCGTCGATTGCCAAAAGTGTGTCATTTCGCAGGTGCACACACAATGCAGAATTTTGTGTGCTCTGTGTAGCCGAAAACGCTACACGAACGGATTTATCCGGCAGCTTTCCGCCGCGTGGATTTTCGCGTGTCGGCGCCGCGCATGAAACCCTCGATGAAATCGACCAGCTTGCCGGCGGCGAAGGAAAGCTGGCGGTCGGGAGCGACGCAAAGGTCGATCGGCGTGCGAACCGCCCTGCCGGAAACGACAGGCACGGCGGCGAGCTGCCCAGCCTCGATCTCCCGCTGCACCGCAAGCGCCGGAAGCAGCGTCACGGTGGCGCGGCGCAGCACCAGTTCCTTCAGCATTTCCAGCGAACCGGTGACGAAGACGGGGTCGAGCGTCAGCCCGTCTTTGGAAAACACGTCCTCGAAGGCCTGCCGGGCGCTGAAACTCTTGTCCGGCAGGGCAAGCGGCATCTGCACGAGATCGCGCAGAGTAAATTCCTTCGCGCCTGCGGCGGCATGGTCGGCCGCCATGATGACGTCATAGGTGAGTTCGGAGCGTACCCGCACCTTGACGCCGGAAATTTTTGGTGCAAACAGCGTCACGACGAGATCGGCCTCAGCCGCCGCCAGCGCCTCCACCGCCTCACGGGCGCTGGTAATCGCCACCTCGAAGCGGAGCTTGGGATACCGCAGGCTGAATTCCGCCAGGACGGGCGCCAGCAGGTTCGCAACCGTCGCGCCGTTGGCGTAGATCACTACTCTGCCCCGCTGCAGCCCCTGCAGGTCGTCGATCAGCTGGTGGACGTGTTCGAGTTCGCGCAGCGTCTTGCCGGCGCGGGCGGCCAGCAGCTCTCCCGCCGCCGTCAGCTTGATGCCGCGATTGCTGCGCTCGACGAGCGGCGTGCCGAAATAATGTTCGAGGTTCTCGATCTGCCGGGACACGGCAGTGGCGGCGACATTGAGGTTTTCCGCCGCCGCCCGCATGGAATTCGTGCGCACCAGTTCATCGAAATACATAAGCGCGCGAAGCTGCATGCCATCCCACTGCGTTGAGCCAACTCCGGGAAAATGTGTAGCGGTTTCCGTCGGAAATTGCGCAGAAAATCAACAAAAAGCTCAGCCGCGGCGAAAACCTTCGCTGGCGACGAGCAGCTGACGCGTATAATCGGCGGAAAACTCGCGCTTTTCCAGAGCTTTTGCCGGCACCGTCTCGACCACCTCGCCGCCCTTCATCACAGCCAGCCGTTCGCACATGTGGCTGATGACGCCGAGATCGTGGCTGACCATGACAAAGGTGAGGTTGCGGTCACGCCGCGCCTGTTCGAGCAGGTTCAGGATTTCCGCCTGGATCGAGGCGTCGAGCGCCGACGTGGGCTCGTCGAGCAGCAGAATTTTCGGCTCCAGGATCAGCGCCCGGGCAATGGCGATACGCTGCCGCTGACCGCCGGAAAGCTGGTGCGAATAGCGGAAGCGGAAACCGGCGCCCAATCCCACCTCGTCCAGCGCCCGGGTGATGCGCGGCTCGACATCCGTGAACCCATGGATCACCAGCGGTTCGAGCAGCAGCCGGTCGACGGTCTGGCGCGGGTGCAGCGAGCCATAGGGGTCCTGAAACACCATCTGGACGGTGCGGTAGAACTGCTTGTCTCGGCTGCGGCCGGAATAGGCGCGGCCGTTGACGGTCAGTGTCCCCTCCTCGAACGACGCAAGCCCCGCCACCGCGCGCAGCAAGGTCGATTTGCCCGAGCCGGATTCGCCGACGATACCGAAGGATTCGCCCTGGCCGACATCAAGATTGACACGGTTCAACGCCTTGAACTCGTCATAGGTGACGACCATGTCGCGGATGGAAAGTGCCGAGGTCATAGCGCCCACTCCGGTTTGCGGTCGAGCACGGGCAGCGGATGCCGGTCGGAGCCGATGGTCGGCAGACAGTTCAAGAGCCCGCGCGTGTATGGATGTTGCGCATTCGCAAGATCCGCAGACGGCAGTTCCTCGACGATCCGGCCCGCATACATGACGAGAACGCGGTCGCAGAAGGACGAGACGAGCCTGAGATCGTGGGAGATGAAGATCAGCCCCATGCCCCGCTCGGAGACCAGCTTGTCGAGAATGCCGAGCACTTCGAGCTGCACGGTGACGTCGAGCGCCGAGGTCGGCTCGTCGGCGATCAGCAGGTCCGGGCCGCAGACCAGCATCATGGCGATCATCGCCCGCTGGCCCATGCCGCCGGAGACTTCATGCGGATAGAGATCGAAAACGCGCTGCGGATCGCGGATCTGCACCGCCTCCAGCATGGCGAGCGCGCGTTGCTTCGCCTCGGAGGTTGAGACCTTCTCATGGGTCTTCAGCGTCTCGACGATCTGCCGGCCGATGGTCATCACCGGGTTCAGCGAGTATTTCGGGTCCTGCAGGATCATCGCAACCTGTCTGCCGCGCAGGCCGCGGCGCTCGGCCTTCCGCATGGTCAGCAGGTCATGGCCGCCGAAGGCCAGTTTTCGTGCAGTGATCTTCGCATGCGACGGGGTCAGGCCCATGATGGCACGGCCGGTCTGCGACTTGCCGGAACCGCTCTCGCCGACGATGCCGAGCCGCTCCTTGCCGAGCGAAAAGGAGACGCCGCGCACCGCTTGCACCTCGCCTGTGCGGGTCGGAAAGGTGACGCGAAGGTCTTCGACGGTCAGAAGAGGTGCCCCAGAAGTCCTCATTGGCCGGCCTCCTTCGGATCCAGCGCATCCCGCAGGCCGTCGCCGAGCAGGTTGAAGCCGAGGCTGACGACGAGGATCGCAAATCCGGGCATCGCGGCCACCCACCACTGATCGAGGATGAAACGGCGGCCCGATGCGATCATCGCCCCCCATTCGGGCAGTGGCGGCTGCGCGCCGAGGCCGAGAAAGCCGAGGCCTGCGGCGGTGAGGATGATGCCGGCCATGTCGAGCGTGACGCGCACGATCAACGAGGACACGCAAAGCGGCATGACGTGGCGCAGCACGATCCTGAATGGCGAGGCACCCATCAGCTTTACCGCGGCGATGAATTCCGAATTGCGGAAGGTCAGCGTCTCGGCCCGGGCGATGCGTGCATAGGGCGGCCAGGAGGTGACGGCGATCGCCAGGATCGCGTTTTCGATGCCGGGTCCGAGGGCGGCGACCAGCGCCAGCGCCAGCACCAGCTTCGGGAAGGCCAGGAAGATGTCGGTGACGCGCATCAGAACCGCATCCAGCCAGCCGCCCGCATAACCGGAAGCCGTGCCGACCACGAGGCCTATGGGTGCTGCGATGATCGCCACCAGCACCACGACCAGCAGGGTCAACCGCGAACCGTAGATCAGCCGCGAGAGGATGTCGCGGCCCTGGTCGTCGGTGCCGAGCAGATAACCTTCCGAGCCCATCGGCAGCAGGCGGGCATTGCGCAGATCCCCCACCACCGGATCATGCGGTGCCAGCACATCCGCGAAGGCGGCGACCAGGAGAAGCAGGATCAGGATAGCGAGCCCCACCAGCGCCAGCCGGTTTTCGGCAAAACGGCGCCAGACGATATAGGCACGGCCGAGCCGGGCTTGCCTGCGCGAGGCCGGCCGGTCGGAGAGCAGCCAGGCCCGGCTGTAGGGTTTCAATGTTGCTTCCGCGTTGCTCATCGGCTGCGCGTCCTCGGGTCGAGTGTCCGATAGAGAAGATCGGAGAAGATGTTGATGCCGACGAAGACGGCCCCGATCACCAGCGTGCCGCCGAGAACCGCATTCATGTCGGCATTCTGCAGCGAGTTGGTGATGTAGAGGCCGAGCCCCGGCCAGGAGAAGATGGTCTCGGTCAGAACCGAGCCTTCCAGAAGGTTTGCATAGGAAAGTGCGATGACGGTCACCAGCGGCACGGCGGCGTTGCGCAGCGCGTGGAACCAGATGATCCGGGGTTCCGAGAGGCCTTTCGCCCGCGCCGCGACCACATATTCCTGGGAAAGCTCGTTCAGCATGAAGGAGCGGGTCATGCGGCTTATATAGGCGAGCGAGAAGTAACCGAGCAGCGCGCCGGGCAGCGCGATGTGACGGAAGAGATCCCACACCACCTCCCATTGGCCCTGCATGGCGGCATCGAGGAGATAGAAGCCGGTCTGCGGCGTGAAACTGTACTCGTAGACGACATCGACGCGACCGGGAAAGGCGGCCCATCGCAGCTGCGCGTAGAAGAGCACAAGCGCCAGGAGCCCGAGCCAGAAGATCGGCACCGAATAACCGATCAGGCCGATGACGCGGACGATCTGGTCGGCGAGACTGCCGCGCCTGACGGCCGCGAGAACACCTAGCGGAATGCCGAGGATCGCCCCGATCAGCGTACCGATCGTCGCAAGCTCCATGGTCGCCGGGAAGACCCGCTTGATATCTTCCAGCACCGGATTGCTGGTCAGCACCGAGGTGCCCAGATCGCCGGAAAGCGCCTGTTTCGTGTAGATCCAGAACTGCTGGTAGAGCGGCAGGTTGAGGCCGAGTTCGATGCGGGTCCGCTCGTAGAGATGGGCGGGCGCCCGGTCGCCGACGATCGCCAGCACGGGGTCGATAGGCACGACCCGGCCGATGAAGAACGTGACGAGCAACAGCCCGAAAATGGTCGTGACCACCGTCACCGCAAAACGCAGGACGGAGGCCATGGCAGACGAAGCACGGCGCCGATTGCGCCGTGTCGCCACGCTTGTTTCAGAAAGGGTCAACGAACCGACCTTAGTCCTTGGAGACGTTGAACACGTAGTTCGTGTCGAAGGTCGGGCCGAGCTTGAAATCCTTCACGCCCTTGCCGACGCCGGCCACTTCCGTCTGCTGGTAGACGAGAACGAACGGCCCGCTCTGCAGAACCTTCTTCTGCAGGTTCGCGTAGATCGCCGCGCGTTTGGCCGAATCCCGCTCCAGGAAGCCGGTCTTAGTCTCCTTGGTCAGCTCCGGAATATCCCAGGCATTGCGCCAGGCGAGCGTCTTCGTGGTACCGTCGTCGGCATTGTTCGGGTTCGAGGTGAAGGTTTCCGCGTTGGAGTTCGGGTCCCAGTAGTCGACGCCCCACAGGCCGATATAGATGTCGTGCGTACGGGCGCGATACTTGGTCAGCGTCTGCTTGCCGTCACCCGGGATGATCTCCATCTTGATTCCGGCCTGACCGAAAGTCTGCTGGATCGACTCCGCGATACCCGTGGTCGGCTGCGTGTTGCGCACATCCATCGTCACCGAGAACCCATCCTTCAGGCCGGCCTTGGCGAGCAGTTCCTTGGCCTTGGCGACGTCGAGCTTATAGGGCTTGTCGTCGATCGAGCCGAGGATGCCCTTCGGCAGGAAGGTCTGGTGGATTTCGCCGACGCCCTTGATCAGCGTCGCACCGATCGCGTCGTAATCGACGAGGTATTTCATCGCCTCGACGACTTCCGGCTTCTTCAGGTTCGGGTTCTTTTGGTTGAGGCTGAAATAGAAGACCGAGCCTTTCGGCTGGCTGGTGATCGTCGTGCCCTTCTTGGCGACAGCGTCGATATCGTTGGGCTCGAGGTTGCGGGCCACGTCGATGTCGTTGTTGTCGAGGGCGAGGCGTTGCGCGGCGCTCTCCTTCATGTGGCGATAGATGACGCGGTTGAGCTTCGGCTTCTCGCCCCAGTAATTGTCGTTGCGTTCCAGCACGATTACTTCGTTGGCACGCCATTCGCGCACCTTGTAGGGGCCGGAACCGGCGAAATTGGTCTTCAGCCAGGCGTTGCCGTAATCGTCGTTGGTGACATGCTGCGAGACGAGCTTCTTGTCGACTACCGCCGCGACGGTCGCGGTCAGGCAGTTCAGCACGAAGGACGGCGCATAGGGCTGGTCGACGGTCAGCACGAAGGTATTGGCGTCCTTGGCGACGGCCTTGCTCGTGATATTGTCCTTCTTCAGTCCGAACTGGTTGAGGATGAAGGCCGGCGGGCCGTCGATCTTGACGGAGCGCTCGAAGGAATAGGCGACGTCTTCGGCGGTAATCGGGTTGCCGGAGGCGAATTTCAGGCCGGATTTCAGCTTGAACGTATAGGTGAGGCCGTCGTCGGATACCGTCCAGCTTTCCGCAAGATCCGGCTTCACTTTCGAGGTGTCGGCGATGTCGAGCCGGACGAGACGGTCATAGCTGTTGCCGCCGATTTCGCCGGCCGAAAATTCGAAGGCCTGGCCCGGATCGAGCGTGATGATGTCGTCGAAGGCAAGCCCGATGACGAGCGTATCCTTCGGCGTGATGGCGAACGCCTGCGGCGCGACGGCGAGCATGACTGCCAGTGCGGCGCCCGTGGTCAGCAGACGGATTCGTCCCTTGAATGAATGGAGCATGGTCTGGTTTTCCCCTTTGGTTCTTTGGACCTTTGAGGAAAGCCGACCCTCATTCGTGCCAGGCCTTCCCCAAAACTCTGAGCCAGTTTTCCCGGCAAAGCTTTATTAGTTCTCCGCTACCGTAGCCCGCGTTCCTGAGTGCCGCAACCAGATTTTGATTTCCCGCAGCGTCATGAATCTCTTCGGGAATCGAGGCACCGTCGAAATCCGAGCCAAGCGCCACGTGGTCGATGCCCATGCGGTTCACCATGTGGTCGACATGGCGCACCATGTCGGAAAGCGGCGTCGAGACATTGTCGCGGCCGTCCGGGCGCAGCATCGTCACGGCGTAGTTCAGGCCGACGAGGCCGCCGCTTTCCTTGACCGCGTCGAGCTGGCGGTCGGTGAGGTTGCGGGCGACCGGCGTCAGCGCATGCGCGTTCGAATGGCTGGCGATCAGCGGCTGATCGGTGGTCTTCGCCACATCCCAGAAGCCTTTCTCGGTGATATGCGCAAGGTCGATCAGGATGCCGAGCCTGTTGCAGGCCCTGACGAGTTCGAAGCCGAGATCGGTGAGACCGGCACCGGTATCCGGCGACATGGGATAGGCGAAAGGCACCCCGTGACCAAAGATGTTGTGGCGGCTCCAGACGGGACCGAGCGAGCGCAAACCTGCGGCATAAAAGACTTCGAGATTGTCGAGATCGGGATCGATCGCCTCGCAGCCTTCCATATGCATGACGGCGGCGAAGATGCCGTCTCCCATGGCCTTGCGGATGTCGGCCGTCGAGCGGCAGAGCCTCCAGCCGCCGGCCCGGTCGAGACGAAGGGCGATCGAGGCCTTTTCGAGCGCGACCGTCAGCGACGGCAGATGATCGAGGGGCGCCGACATCGGCGTCACGTAATGGCCGTCCGCATCGGGTTCCTTGAGCACGAGATCGCCGGAGGGAATGTAGATGGCGCAGAGACCGCCGGCGAGACCGCCCTGCCTGGCGCGCGGGCCGTCGATATGACCGCTCGTGGTGCCGTTCATGAACTCGGCGATCGGATCGCCGCCCGCCTTCATGTTCCGCCAGAGCCTTAGGAGCACGTCGTTATGGCCGTCGAACACCAGTTCCATGAAATCCATTCCCGATTTTTTTTGAAAGTTCCCGAGGTGAGTGGTGGTGCGATCCTAGTCAGCCGACCGCCTTTCGCAAGGCTCAAATTGCCTCAGGCAGCCCCCTTCAGGCGGTCCAGATACCCTCGCCTGCCGTCTTCAGCATCGGCGTCCGGAAAGCGCCGACCACGCGCGGCCACCATTGCGGCCCGAAGGCGTCGAGCTTGCCGTGCCAGCGTTCCGACTGCAGCATGGCGGCGCCGATCACCACCGGTTCTATGCCGAGCGAAGCCATCAGCGAAAGGCCGGAAACGATCGAGGTACCGCTGGAGATCACGTCGTCCACCAGCGCGACGCGTTTGCCGCGGATAAGCGGCAGCATGCGCGGATCGACATAAAGCCGCTTCTGCTGTTCCGGTGTGGTGATCGAGGAAAGCGGCACGGAAAGCGTCTCGTCGTACCAGAATTTCCTGGACGTCCCGAGCGGCACGTAACGGCTGAAGCCGAGCGATCGCGCGACGGCTGCCGCAAGCGTCAGCCCGAGCGTCGGCAGGCCCACGATCACTTCCGGCCGGTGCGCCGCCAGCTTCGGCGCCAGATCGGCGGCCAGCGCATCCTGCACGTCGAAACTCGCCTGGTTGATGATGAGCGAGGCAAGCGCGTGTTCGCCATCGGCCAGCGGCCGGATCGGCAGGCGGATTTGGCTGCCATCGTCAAGAGCCGCCGGATAGAAGCCGGAAAACGGCCCGGCCGGGTCGAACGTGCCGGGCGGGTGGACCTCCTGCCAGAAATCATGCGGCTGCATCGCTTCGCCCTATTCGAGAATATCGAGAATCGGAGACTCCGATACCGTGCCTTTGGCGACATCGGCAATGCCGCGATCGGTCTGGTGAGGACCGGGATTGCAGGCGAGCGTCGCGCCGAAACAGGCCTTGAAGACCAGATATGGCGGCTGCCAGTCGACGACGCGGTCCATCGCCGCGCGGATCTTCCGGAAACCTTCGGCGACCTCTTCCATCGGTGCATCGGATACGAGGCCGGAAAGCCGCAGCGGCAGAAGCACCTCGACCTTGCCGCCGGTCGCCACCGCCATGCCGCCGCCGGCCTCGATCACCGCATTGGCGGCGGCGGCCATATCGGCGGGATCGGAACCGAAGACGGTGAGGTTGTGGCTGTCATGGGCAAGCGTGGTCGCGAAAGCACCCTTCCATTTGCCCCAGCCGGTCAGGAACCCAAGACGGGTGCGGCTGTCGGCGCGGCCGTGGCGGTGGGTCACGGCGATCAGCGTCGTGCCTTCCGGGGGTACCACATAACCGTCGGCGACATCCGCATCCGTCTGCCCCCAGCGCGTGAAACGCGGGCGATCGATGGTCGCGAGGCGAACCTTTTTGCCGGTTGCGGGCAGTTTGAAACTCTCCGCCGCGACCGGCGCGAGCTTGACGGAATTCTGCAGCAGCCAGGAATCTGTCGGGTGAAGGGGCACCGTCATCACACCCTCGCGGGCAATCGGCGTGCCGCTGACGATCACCTGGCGGGCGCGGAAACTCTTGAGATCCTCGAAGAGAACGATATCCGCCCGGCGGCCGGCGGCGATCAGGCCGAGATCGGCGCGGCCGATCCGCACCGATGCGTTGAGGGTCGCCGCCTGCAGCGCCCATTCGGCTTTGAGCCCGTAGCGCACCAGCCGCCGAACCACGTCGTCGAGACCGCCGCCGTCGACGAGATCGTCCGGGAAGACGTCGTCGGTGCAGAGCGTCACCGTCTGCGGCAGATGGCCGAGCGTATTGAGCGCCTCGACGAATTCCGGCAGCAGGTGATCGTGCGAGCCGCGCAGCTCGATCGTCAGGCCGGCACGGAGCTTCGCCATCAGGTCGTCGCCGGAAACCAGCTCGTGGTCGGAGGTGACGCCCGCCGCCATGAAAGCCGCAAGATCCGGGCCTGCGAGACTGCGGGCATGGCCGCAGACGAGCTTCTCCGACACGAGGGCGGCCTGTACGATGCCGCTCATGCGCGGATCGCGGTCGATCACGCCGCGCATGTTCATGACTTCGGCCAACCCGGCGATCTTCGGCCAGAACAGCATTTCCTCGATCGTGGCGGCATCGAAATCGGCGCCGGCCACTTCGAGGCCAGGCGCCGACGGCACGCAGGACGGAGCGAGCACGACGGCGCGCAGCGGCAGCGGCTTTGCCGCTTCCAGCGCCCAGGCGACGCCTTCCGTCCCATGCACATTGCCGAATTCGTGCGGATCCCAGACCACGGTGGTGACGCCGCGCGGCAGCACGGCGCCCGCATAGGTCGCCGGCGTCACCATCGAGCTTTCGATATGCATGTGGGTGTCGATCAGGCCGGGCGAAACGAAGGTGCCGGTCGCATCGATGATCTCGGCGGCATCCGAACGGGAGCCCGCCGCGTGGACGCTGGCGATGACCGGTCCGACGAGACCGATATCGGCCGGTCGCAGCTCGCCCGTCACCATGTCGACCAGCGTGCCGCCGGTGATCAGGATGTCGAAAGGCCCGTCGCCACGTGCGGCTATCACAACGCGGTCGCGAAAGACCGGTTCGGTAAACTCCTGCACCGTTGCAATGATGTTCTTCACCAGCTCGCCTCCGCCCGCAACGTTTCCAGAATGACTGCCTTCGCTTTGTCGACATCGATCTCGACGCCATAGGCCGCATTGAACTCCGCCCGTCCGGGCCGCACCTCGATCACCGTCCGGCCGCGCGTCAGCGCCCCGGAAAGCTCGACGTCGAGGCGCGCCTCGCGCCAGGTCACATGATCCGGATAGGCGAAGGCCACCGCCGCCACCGCATCGTAGAGCGCCATGGCCGGCCGGCCGCGGCTGGTGGCGATCGCAACGAAACCGTCCAGAAGATCGGCGACGAGTTCCGCGTTGCGGCCGCCCGCCTCGCGCACCGGCGCCACGTCTTCCGGCCCGCAGAGAACCTTGCGGCAGAGATCGAGATCGACCATCCGGAACGGGATCTTGTGGGCCAGCACGATCGCCAGCGCTTCCGGATCGGCAAAGGCGTTGAACTCGGCCGAGGCCGTGTGATTGCCGGTCGTCACCCCGCCGCCCATCCAGGTGAGGTTGGTGATCTTCGCCGCGAGATCGGGCCGCGCCAGCGCCACCGCCGCAATGTTGGTCAGCGGTCCGAGCGCCATGATGCGCCGCTCGCCTTCGCTTTTTTCCAGCCAGGCGCAAAGCGCCTCGAAGGCATAGGCATGGAACATATCGTTCGCTTCGGGAAGTGTCTGCCCGACCGTCGGAATGCCGGTATCGCCGAGCACGTCGGTCGCCGTCTGCAACTGCCCGAGCACCGGCATGGCACGCCCCGCATGGATTGGAAACGGCCAGACAAACGCCGCTGCGGCGCCCGCCGCGTTTCGCCGGACGTGATCCAGCGGCGCATTGCCGAAGGAGAGCGAGACGCCGTCGATGGAAAGGCCCGCATGCGCCGCAACCATGATCGCCGCGATGTCGTCGAACCCCATGTCCGTATCGATCCAGATGCCCATGACTCAGGCAAACCTTGAAAGCGGCGCGGCCTTTTCGGCCGGCAGGTTGAAGGAAACGTCGCTGCCCATCGCATGCGCGGGAAGGCTCGCCTCCACCTCGGCCTTGATCGGCCCCATGGATGTGTCGAGAAGATATTCGCGGCTGTCGCCGGCAAAGGATGTGCCGCGCACGGTGCCCCTGAAGGGACCTGTTCCCAGGGTCACCATACGCGGCCGCCAGGCCAGGCCCGCCGCTGAAGGGGCCTGGCTGGAAAGGTCGACGAGGCCGCCGCTCGTCTTGAGCTTCCCCTCGACGAGCGGGAAGATGTTCTCGAAACCGACGAAGTCGGCGACGAAGGACGAAAGCGGCCGGTTGTAGATATCTTCCGGCGAGCCGATCTGCTCTATCTTACCGCTCTTCATGACCACAATACGGTCGGCGAGCGCCAGAGCTTCCGCCTGGTCGTGGGTGACGAAGATCATCGTCACGCCCGTCTCCTTCTGGACCCGCTGCAGCTCGGTGCGCATTTCGAGCCTCAGTCGGGCATCGAGGTTGGAAAGCGGTTCGTCGAGCAGCAGCACCTTAGGTTCCATCACCATGGAACGGGCGAGCGCCACGCGCTGCTGCTGGCCGCCGGAAAGCTCCGCCGGCTTGCGGTTGGCGAAACTGGAGAGGCCGACCGATTTCAGGCCGGACTGCACCTTCGCATCCAGTTCCGCGCCGCGCATGCCCTTGAGCTTCAGGCCGAAGGCGACATTCTCGTAGACCGACAGATGCGGGAAAAGCGCATAGGACTGGAAGACCAGCCCGACCGCGCGCTTGTTGGCCGGCACGCGGGTGATGTCGGCGCCGTCGAGCCGCACGTGGCCGGACTTGACCGGCAGGAGGCCGGCGATCGCCCGCATCGTCGTCGTCTTGCCGCAGCCGGAGGGGCCGAGCAGCGCGATCAGTTCGCCGCGCCGGATGTCGAGATCGAGATCCGGCACGGCGACGGAATCGCCATAGGCGAGCGTCAGTTTTCGAAGTGAGAGATAGGACGCATCAGACATAGCGGGAGAACCCCAGGAAACGTTCGGCAAGGAAGACGATGCCGATGGAAAGGAAGGCGAGCAGCGAGGAGAGTGCCGCGACCGATGGATCGAAGACGATCTCCATATAGGCGATCATATCGACGGGAAGCGTCCGGACCCCCGGCCCGGAGAGGAAGAGCGACACCGGCACCTGGTTGAAACTGGTGACGAAGCCGAGGATGAAGGCGGACAGGATGCCGCCGCGGATGTTCGGCATCACCACCCGGAAGAAGGCCCCGAGCCGCGAGGAACCGAGCAGCACCGCCGCCTCCTCGATATCGGAACGCAGGTTGTCGAGGCTCGCGGAGACGACCCGCACCGCATAGGGCAGGACGAGCGCCGTATGAGCGAGGAACAGCGCCGGCGTGATACCGACCTGGAAGGGCACGACGATATAGCGGAGCAGCGCCAACCCGACGATGATGCCCGGCACGATGATCGGCGCGGAGACGATGGTGCGGACGATTTCTGCCCCCGGCAGCTTGTAGCGGGAGAGCGCGTAGGAGGCCGGAATGCCGAGCACCAGCGCCGCCGCCGTGCCGCCGACCGCCAGGAACAGCGACATGCCGAAGGAGGCGCGGAAGCTTTCGACGGTGAAGACCTTGCCGATCCAGCGCAGCGAAAAGCCCTGCGGCGGGAAGGCCAACGTCTCGCCCGCCGAAAACGAGGCGGCGACGATGATCAGGAAAGGCCCGATCAGGAAGGTGATCACCAGGAAGAGAATGAGCGGAATAAAAAGGCTGCGAATTGTCATGCCGCTTTCCTCCGCTTGTTGCGCGCAGTCGCGACGCGCTTCAGGAGAATGTTGGCGGCAAAGCTCATGACGATCAGGATAAAGGCGATGACGCTTGCCGAGACGAAATTGTTGGAGACCGAGACCTGCTGGTAAAGCAGCGTTTCCAGCATCAGCACCTTGGAGCCGCCGAGGATGGCCGGCGTGATATAGGCGGTCAGGCAGCCGGTGAAGACCAGCGTGCCGCCGACCACGAGACCTTCCCTGGTAAGCGGCAGGATCACCTTCCAGAACACCTGGAACCAGTTGGCGCCGAGGACGCGTGCGGCCGGCACCGCGTCCTTCGGCATGTTTTCGAGCGCCGAGATCAGCGAGATGATCATCAGCGGCAGGAAGAGTTGCAGGAGGCCGATGAAGATCGCCGTCTCCGAAAACAGGATGCGCAGCGGCGCCTCGGTGATGCCAAGCGCCTGAAACGCCTCGTTGACGATCCCTGTACGGCCGAGGATGACGATCCAGGCATAGGTGCGCGCCACCGGCGAGATCATCAGCGGCAGCACGACCAGCCCCGTCATCTTGCCCTTCATGCCGGGCTCCAGATTGACGATCGCGAACGCAGCCGCATAACCGATGACTGCGGAAGCAATCGTCACCAGCGCCCCGAGCTTCAGCGTGCGCAGGAAAACCGCCTGGTTCAGCGAATTGGAGAAGAAGTCGGTATAAGCGGAGATCGTCCATCCGCCGCCGGATGTACGAAAACCGTCAGACAGCAGGATCACCACCGGCACGAGGAAGACCGCCGCCGCGAAGATCGCGGCGGGCAGCGCAAGCGCCAGCGCTTCGGCCCTGTTTTGGAACATGGTGGTCTTTCTCCAAAGTCGTTGGTTGTCCGGCGGGGTTGTGGCGGATGTCCGCCCCTCATCCGCCTGCCGGCACCTTCTCCCCGTCGGGACGGGGAGAAGGTGTTATGCCGCACCCACTTCGCCTGATCGGGGCAATCCCCTCTCCCCGCTTGCGGGGAGAGGGTGAGGGTGAGGGGCAGCGTCCAGTGATGATGCCAGCCCTTACTGTCCCACCTTCTCGTTCCAGCTCTTCACCCAGCCGGCACGGTTGTCGAGGGCTACCGCCGACGGGATGAGTTTCAGGCTCTTTGCCGTTTCCTCGCCATAGGTGAGGTTGTTGGCGACTTCGGGAGAAACCTTGACGTCCTTGTTGGCCGGGCTGTCGATGAACTTTTCGGCGAGTTTGGTCTGGACTTCGGTCGAGAGCCAGAAGTCCATGAACTTCAGCGCGAGTTCCTGGTTCTTGCCGCCCTTCGGGACGATCATGACGTTCATGCCGCCCGTCTGGCCTTCCTTCGGGGTCGCCCAGGCGACCGGCTTGCCGAGCTTGGTGAAGGGGGCCCAGGTGAAGCGGCCGATCGGCGCGGCCCAAATCTCTTCCTGCTGCATCAGCTGCACCAGTTGCGAGGACTTCTCGTAGAAGGTGACGATCTCGCTCTTCCTGGCGCCGACCGCTTCGATCGCGGCCTTCAGGTCCGGCGTATCCTTGCCGAGCGCAAGACCCAGCATGTAGAGCGCCGGGGGACCCTGGTTGGTGGTGACGTTCGGCCAGGCGATATGGCTTGCATATTCCGGCTTCAGGAGATCGGCCCAGGATTCGATCTTCATCTTGTCGGACCGATAGGCGATCGAGGTAGCGTAGAACGTATAGCCGACGCTCATGCCGTCCTTGTTCGGGTCCTTGGCGACGTCGTAGAGCTTGTTGAAGTTGGCGAGCTTCGAGGTGTCGATCTTGTCGATCAGCCCGGCACGCGAGGCGGCCAGCGCATCGGCCATCGAGACGACGGCCATGTCGATGACCGGGTTCGCCTTGTTGGCCTCCATCTTGGCGAGGCGCTCGACGCTGTTGCCGGTCTCGACCACCAGCTTGCAGCCGCAGATGGCCTGGAAGGGTTCATAGACGATCTGCTTGTATTCGTCCTGGGCCAGCGCATAGACGGAAATCGTCAGCGTCTTTTCCTGGGCCAGAGCGGGGCTTTGTACGGCGCCCATGGTGAGCATCAGGGCGGTGCCCGATGCGAGAATGACCTTCTTCATGTTCCGAGTTCTCCTGCTGTCGGTTTGTTGGGGGCATGCAAACTGGCGGAGGGCGGCGCCCCCGTGGACTGCCGCACGATGAGCTGCATCGGCACCCGGTCCTGCCCGGAGGCGACCTTGCCGGCGATGGTTTTTTCAGCGTCTTCCGGCTCGTCCTCCGGCTCGATCGCCCGGATCAGCGCGGCAATCGCGAGATCGGCGATCGTCGTCATGTCCATGCGCACGGTGGTGAGCGCCGGCGTCACCACCGGAGACCAGATGAGGTCGTCGAAACCGCTGACGCTGACCGCCTCCGGCACACCGATGCCGGCGCGCTGCAATTCGGTGAGCGCCCGGAGCGCCGAAAGATCGGAAACCGCCGCGAAGGCCGTAAAACCCGCCGCCGCTCGCGCAGCAAGCCCCAGCGGGCAACCCTCGCCCTCAATCGCCTCGACCTTCTCGATCCACAGCGTGTCGCATTCGACCCCCGGCCCGAGCCCCGCCTTCAGCCCACCGATGCGGTCGTTCTGCACGTTTGAGGCGGGACTGGCGCCGATCAGCAGCACCTTGCGATGGCCGAGCAAGGAAAGATGCCGGCCCATCTCCGCACCGCCCTCCCAATGGTCGGCGGAAACCGTGTTGCCGGGGGTGGAGGGCGTGTCGATGACCGCGACGGGGCAACCGACATCGGCGATCCGGGTACCGCGCCGCGGCACGATCACCATGCCGTCGACGCCACGCTCGATCAGCCGGCCGATCGCTTCCGTCTGCCTGGCGATATCACCGCGCGAGTCGGCGATCAGCACGCCATACCCTGCATTCGACGCGGCATTCTCGATCGCCTGGGCGATCTGGGGAAAAAGCGGATTGGCGATATCGGGCAGGACGAGGCCCAGCACTCCGGAACGGCCGGTGCGCAGCGCCCGCGCGGTCAGGCTCGGCACGTAGCCGAGCTCGGCCGCCTTGGCGCGCACCTTCTCGATCAGCTCCGGCGAAACGCGCCCCTTGCCGGACAACGCGTTGGATACGGTCGCGGCCGACACGCCGAGGGCGGCAGCGATCGCGCTCATATTCGGTCCGGAACGGTTTATGGCCATGCAATGCTCTGATTAAACGTTTAAGCATCCATACTTTGGTCAAAAGCTTTTGTCGAGTCGTTTGTAACCACCAGGTGACAGATATCCCCACATCCTGCCTTGACTTTGTCTCCATGCCCAGTGGAAATCGCAGGCTCGCGAGGAGAGAAAAATGCAGAACGACGAGATCATCGCCCTTTCCGCCACGGGGCTTTCGGAAGCGATCCACGACGGACGGATGACCGCGGTCGCGGCGATGCAGGCCTATCTGGACCGGATCGGGAAATTCAATCCGGCGATCAACGCCATCGTCAGCCTGCGCGACGCCGATGCGCTTCTTTCCGAAGCCGCGGCCTGCGATGCGGAACTCGCCGCCGGCACCTCGCGCGGCTGGATGCATGGCATGCCGATCGCCATCAAGGACCTCTGCGAGGTGAAGGGCATCCGCTGCACCTACGGCTCCCCGATCTTCGCCGATTTCGTACCGGACAAGGACGAGGTGATGGTGGAGCGCATCCGCGCGGCGGGCGCCATCATCATCGGCAAGACCAACACCCCCGAACAGGGCCTCGGCTCGCAGAGCTACAATCCTGTCCACGGTACCACGAAGAACCCCTACGACCTGACCAGGACCGCTGGCGGCTCCAGCGGCGGTGCCGCGGCGGCGCTTGCCGCCCATCTCCTCCCGATCGCCGACGGCAGCGACATGATGGGCTCGCTGCGCAACCCTGCCGCCTTCAACAATGTCGTCGGTTTCCGTCCGAGCTATGGCCGCATCCCGGTGTCGCTGAAGCTCGAAATGTATATGGGTCAGCTTTCCGTGCTCGGGCCGATGGGTCGCACGGTGGCCGATGCCGCCGCACTTTTCGCCACCCAGGCCGGCTACGATCCGCGCGATCCGATGTCGCTGCCGACGGAGGACCTGATGCCGGAGGCCGGCCGCGACTTTTCCGGCGCCCGCATCGCCTGGCTCGGCGATCTCGGCGGCTACCTGCCCTTCGAGCCAGGCGTGCTGGACCTCTGCCGCTCCACCCTGCCCGTCTTCAAAAAGATCGGCTGCAAGGTGGACGATGTCGTGCCGGATTACGACATGGCCGATGTCTGGCGCTCCTGGACCACACTCCGGAGTTGGCTCTCCGCCAACGGCCAGCGCGATAATTACGACGACCCGGCCAAGCGCGCCCTGATGAAACCGGAAATCGTCTGGGAGATCGAACGCGGCCTCGACATGTCGGCCCGCGAGGTGCATTTCGCCTCCAGGCGCCGCAGCGCCTGGTATCGCTACCTGCTGACGCTGTTCGAGCGCTACGACTACCTGATCCTGCCCTCCGCCCAGGTCTTCCCGTTCGACGCGACCACCCACTGGCCAAAAGAGGTCGGCGGAAGGACGATGGATACCTATCACCGCTGGATGGAAGTGGTGATCCCCGCCTCGATGGCCGGATTGCCGGTCGCCGCCATGCCAGCCGGTTTCAACTTAAACGGCGTGCCGAACGGCATCCAGATCATCGGCCGCCCGCGCGGCGATAAGGCGGTGCTGGAACTGGCGCTTGCGTATGAGACGGCGACGGATTGGTTGGACAGGAGGCCGCGGCTTTAGTGATACACACCCACCGCCCTTGGTGTGACGCCGCGTGCAATCCATCCGAGGTAGATTTCGAGAAGGACCCTCAAGTTTGCTACCCGAGCACGAAAAAGTGTTATGCAACAATGCCTACCAAATTCTTTTGGAGGTCCAATGTCACAGTTTTCAAAGATCAACCCGGTTCTGCTTATTGGCTTTTTAGCGAGCTTCACTTCAGCATATGGTGAGAGCCCCATCAAGAAAGACGCCTTGGCATTGAAGGCGGTCGAATTTCAGGACTGGGTCGACGGACATGCAATCGGAAAGCATGGCAACAGAGAGCAAATGGCTGTCGAGTTCCGCCGTCATGGGTTCGATTGTACAGATTCCGATTCACCTCAGTTTCGGTGCGTGCGGTTCAGCTGCAGCAATCAGGGATTGATGCCGCTATTGGGTGGCTCTCTTCTGCAATGGAGTATCGATGACTTCCAAGGCAAGCTTTATGCTGGCGCAATTGATTATTCTTTCTTGAAAGCCTGTTATCAAGAAGATCAAATCAGAGCCGCTCAGAAAGAGTTCCTGGCTAGATGAAGTAAAGCTCGGCAACCGACGTGATCGTTGCCGAGCTCTTTAGAAACCGATGGGACAGGTGCTTCCCGCAAATGGCAGCCCTATCGGCGACCTTGAACGACCTTGATCACGTTTGCATTCATTTTGCTACCATTGTTAGCCGGAAGATCTTCGTAGCCAAGTTTTCCATTTACGTGGCCGTCAACAAGCCGGCGGCAATAAAGCGAGCGTACCCTACTCTCTGGAACGTCCATGACCATTGAGCCATGCTTGATCCACTCGGGCGACCGCTCCCGCTTAAAGCACCGGTCGTAAGCCTCAGCTCGCAGTCGTGAACTTCCTTGTAACGCAGTAGTCTGAGCGTCATATTCGCCACGCGTGGGCGCGCATGACGCCAAACCACACGACAAGACGGCAAACGCGATCAAAAAAATCGACTTCATAAATCCCCCAAATATCTTGATGCATACACTTCCATGCGGCTCCCCGCGAAGGGAGATTTGGCAAATATTCCTGTATAAGTCGAGTTGGATTTTGCCGATCAGTTAATGCGGTGAAGGGCGGTAGGCAGCCCCGCGAGTTAAGTAACTTCACACGCGGGTGTCTAGGGAGTTGAGGGCTTTACCTACCACCCCACGACCTCTTCCTTATACCGCCCGACCTCCTCCAGCAGCCACGCCCGAAACGCCACGACCGGCCTGAACCCCGCCTTGCTCGCCGGCGCCACCGCATAATACGCACTCGGGCTCCTCACCTGATGCGGAAACGCCTCGACCAGTTGCCCCGCCGCCAGCTCCGAATCGATCAGAAAGAGCGGCATCAGGGCCACCCCCAGCCCCGCGATGCAGGCCTGTGCCACGTTGCCGAACTGCTCGAATCGCATGCCCTGTGACGGCGTGCCGGTGACCCCGAGACTCTCGAACCAATGCGCCCACGCACCCGGCCGCGAGGCCATATGCAGAAGCGGCAGCCGCAGCAGGTCCTCGCCCCGGCCGATCGGATGCGCCTTGAGAAAAGCCGGCGATGCGACCGGCGCCACCATTTCCTCCATCAGGAAGGTACATTCCGCACCCGGCCAGTCCGGCCCTCTTTCACCCATAGGCCCGATATGGATCGCCATGTCGATGCCGTCGCGGTCGAAATCGAACATGCCGATGCGGGTCGCGAAATTCAGCGTGATTTCCGGATGGCGGGCGACGAATTGCGGGATGCGCGGCATCAGCCAGCGGGTGCCGAAGGTCGGCAGGATTGCGAGGTTCAGCTGGTCGCTATGTTGTTTGGTCATGGCGGCGAGCGAGGCAGAGCGGATCTGAGTGAGCGCCGCGGCCACCGCCTTGGCATAGTCGGAGCCGGCCGTCGTGAGCATCACGCCGCGGCTCGTGCGGTCGAAAAGCAGGATGCCCAATTGCTCCTCCAGCCCCGAAACCTGCCGGCTGATCGCCCCTTGCGTCAGCGAAAGCTCCTCCGCCGCGGCGGAAAAGCTGCCGAGCCGCGCGACGGAATCGACGGCGGCGAGCGCCGAGGTGGAGGGAAGCAGTTTTCGCGAGAGACTGACCATGGCCTATTACTATAGATCATGGCCGGATGAGTAAACGGTGCTTGCTCTTCGCGCGTGGCTCGCGATAATTCTTCAAACTTCAAATTGCCTAGCTCAAAAGCGGAGGACTGCTCCCCATGGCCTTTTCCTGGAACGACCCTTTTCTTCTCGACGACCAGCTGACCGAAGACGAACGGATGATCCGCGACTCCGCCGCCGCCTTCGCCAAGTCCGAACTGCTGCCGCGCGTCCAGGAAGCCTATCTTGACGAACAGACCGATGCAGGCCTCTTCAAGCTGATGGGCCAGACCGGCCTGCTCGGCGTCACCCTCCCGGAAGAATACGGCGCCGCCAACGCCTCCTATGTCGCCTACGGCCTCGTCGCCCGCGAGATCGAGCGCATCGATTCTGGCTACCGTTCGATGATGAGCGTCCAGTCCTCGCTGGTCATCTACCCGATCTATGCCTACGGCTCCGACGAGCAGAAAAAGAAGTACCTGCCCGGCCTCATTTCAGGCGACCTGATCGGCTGTTTTGGCCTGACCGAGCCGGACGCCGGCTCGGATCCCGGCGGCATGAAGACCCGTGCCGAGAAGATCGAGGGCGGTTATCGCCTGCGCGGCTCCAAGATGTGGATTTCCAACGCCCCGATCGCCGATGTCTTCGTCGTCTGGGCGAAATCGGAAGCCCATAACAACGAAATCCGCGGCTTCGTGCTGGAAAAGGGCATGAAGGGCCTCTCCGCGCCCAAGATCGGCGGCAAGCTGTCGCTGCGCGCCTCGATCACCGGCGAAATCGTTCTCGACGGTGTCGAAGTGTCGGAAGACGCGCTCCTTCCGAACGTTTCCGGCCTCAAGGGACCCTTCGGCTGCCTCAACCGCGCCCGTTACGGCATTTCCTGGGGCGTCATGGGCGCTGCGGAAGACTGCTGGTTCCGCGCCCGCCAATATGGCCTCGATCGTAAGCAGTTCGGGAAGCCGCTCGCCGGCATGCAGCTCTACCAGAAGAAGCTCGCCGACATGCAGACCGAAATCGCCCTCGGGCTGCAGGGCAGCTTGCGCGTCGGCCAGCTCATGGACCAGCACAGGATGGCGCCGGAAATGATCTCCATCGTCAAGCGCAACAACTGCGGCAAGGCGCTGGACATCGCTCGGGCAGCCCGCGACATGCACGGCGGCAACGGCATCCAGATCGAATTCCACGTCATGCGCCATTCGCAGAACCTGGAAACGGTCAACACCTACGAAGGCACGCACGACGTCCACGCGCTCATCCTCGGCCGCGCGCAGACGGGTATTCAGGCGTTTTTCTGAGAAGAGCGTTTCGCCTCTTCGGCAAATCGGCCCGGCCGCTATCAGCGCGCCGGGCTTATTTGTTCACGCGCTTGCGCGCAACGTGATGAGAAGTTCGTCCAACTGCCCGAACTGCTCGGGCATCGCGCCTTCCATGCCAGCGCAGGACTCGTCGCACGCTTCCCTGGAAGGATAGAGTTCATGCAGGACCAGCAGCGTCCTGCCGTCCTCTTCCTCGAAGGTAACCGTCGTGACGGCGCCCTCATCGCCTTCGTCATTGGTCCAGACCAGACGCGAAGACGGCGACACTTCGAGATATTTGCCGAAAAAGGCCATGGAGCTATCGGCGTCATGTCCAAACGCGATGCGATAGCCGCCTCCGGTGCGAACATCCATCTCGCAGGAAAGCAGGGGAACGCCGCTCGATTTCGGCGCCCACCACTGCTTGAACAGTTCGGGCGTGGTCCAGGCGTCGAACACGAGTTGGACCGGACCGTCGAAGGTCCGCGTCACGGCGAGTTCGCGTTCCGATCTCCGTTCGACCGCCGTGTGGCTGTCACTCATTCTTTTATCCATCGATTTTCTCCTTAGGTTTCAAAGCCTCGACGCTTTTTCGTTCCAGGCCTTTGTGTCCATACAGATCTCCATCGCCCGCCTGTAGGCCTCGCGGCCGGTGGTCCGTGCCACATAGGCGCGTTCAGCCTCGCCAAAGGCAAAGCCCACGTTCCTGCGCGCCATTTCCAGCGCGTAGGTCACCGAAATGTCCGCCGCCGTGAATGTCTCGCCGGCAAGATAAGGCGAAAGCGCGAGCTGCCGCGTCACCAGGCCCAGCCGGCTCTCGAATACATCCAGTGCCTGACCGGCGCTCCAGTTGTGCCGCTCGGCCTCGGGCGCGAGATTGCGGGCGCCGGAGACGAAATACATGGAGGCTGCCAGCCCCGCTTCGCCGAGATGAAGGAACTGCTGGTAGGCGGGGAAAGCGGGATCGGACGGCTGCGGCGCGAGCGGCGTCGGCCCGTAGCGGGCCATCAGGTATTCCATGATCGCAATCGACTCGACCATGGTGACGTCGCCATCCCGAAGCGCCGGGATGAACCCGGCTGGGTTGATGGCCAGAAACTCCGTGTCGTGCTCGACGCCGGCGATCAGGTCCACCCGCCTCAACCGGTATGGCAGGCCCATTTCCTCCAGCAGCCAGACGACCCTAAACCCTCTCCCTTCCCCATATACGGTGATCATGCTGGTACCCTCCTCTCCTGCACCCTGTTTCGATGGCCGCCCATTTCGACGGGAATGCCCGGAGGCAGGCGCAGGCTGGCCCGCCTCCCGGAGCGACCGAAGTCTGCCGAGGACCGTTTCTCCTAACCGCGCCGGGCGGCTTCGATCGCCGCGACGTCGATCTTCTGCATCTTCATCATCGCGTCGAAGGCGCGCTTTGCTTCAGCGCCACCGGCCGACATGGCCTCCATGAGCACACGCGGCGTGATCTGCCACGAGATGCCCCATTTGTCCTTGCACCAGCCGCATTCGCTTTCCTGACCGCCATTGCCGACGATGGCGTTCCAGTACCGATCGGTCTCTTCCTGGTCCTCGGTCGAAATCTGGAAGGAAAAAGCTTCGTTGTGCTTGAAAGTCGGGCCGCCATTCAGCCCGATGCACGGAACGCCCGCAACGGTGAACTCCACAACGAGTACATCTCCTTGCTTGCCGTCCGGATAATCGCCGGGCGCGCGTATTGCGGCGCCGACCGCGCTATCCGGAAAAGTTTCGGCGTAGAAGCGGGCAGCCTCCTCGGCATCCTTGTCGAACCATAAGCATATCGTGTTCTTCGCCATTGCAGTTCTCCCTTTCATCCTGGTTACGAGGCCGCCGACCGCGGCCATGCCTTAAAGACGCAGGAGCTTTCGGCGATCCGACATTCAGCCGGAAAAAAATTGGATCCACCGCCGCCCGCGCAGCACGGTCACGCCGCCGCATCCCCGAGGCAGCTTTAACGCACAAAATTCGCTTTAACAGCGCATACGGCGTTGATTACCGGTGCCAGATATCCTAACTCAGGCACCGGAATTCTCCGCGCATCTGCCGGCGGCCCAACTGCGCCCTTGGGGTGCCTTTTGGCCCACCCTCCGCGATTTTCAAACCGAAAGTGGATCTCATGCAGACCTATCCCGACGTCAAGCTTTTCATCAACGGCGAATGGCGCGATGCCATCGGCGGCGAGACCATTCCGGTCGTCGATCCGGCAACGGAAGAGGTGATCGGCAAGATCGCCCACGCCCGCAAGGCGGATCTCGACCTCGCTCTCGAGGCCGCCGAAAAAGGCTTCAAGGTCTGGCGCGACACTTCGCCCTTCGACCGTTCGAAGCTGATGCGCAAGGCCGCCGACCTGCTGCGTTCCCGGGTCGAGCCGATCGCCTACATGATGACCCGCGAACAGGGCAAACCGCTCGCCCAATCGAGGATGGAAGTCATGGGCGCCGCCGACACGATCGACTGGTTCGCCGAAGAAGCCCGCCGCACCTATGGCCAGATCATCCCGGCCCGCTTCGGCGGCGTGCAGCAGATGGCGATCAAGATGCCGGTCGGCCCGGTCGCCGCCTTCACGCCCTGGAACTTCCCGCTGAACCAGGTCGTTCGCAAGCTTTCCGCAGCGCTCGCCACCGGCTGCTCGATCATCGTCAAGGCGCCAGAAGAAACCCCGGCCTCGCCGTCCGAACTGATCCGCGCCTTCGTCGATGCCGGCGTTCCGGCCGGGGTCGTCGGCCTCGTCTATGGCACGCCCGCTGAAATCTCCGAATACCTGATCGCCCATCCGGTCATCCGCAAGATGTCGTTCACCGGCTCCACGCCGGTCGGCAAGCATCTCGCCGCGCTCGCCGGCAAGCACATGAAACGCGCCACGATGGAACTCGGCGGCCATGCGCCGGTGATGATCTTCGACGATGCCGATCTTGAGAAGGCGATCGAAGTCACCGCGCTGGCGAAATTCCGCAATGCCGGCCAGGTTTGCGTCGCACCGACCCGCTTCCTGGTGCAGGACGGCGTCGCCGACAAGTTCACGGAAGGCTTCATCAAGGCCGCACGGGCGCTCAAGGTCGGCAACGGCCTGGAAGACGGCGTCACCATGGGGCCGCTCGCCAACGAGCGCCGCATTCCCGCCATGGAAGACCTGCTGCACGACGCCGTGTCGAGCGGCGCCGAACTGAAGACCGGCGGCAAGCGCATCGGCAACAAGGGCTATTTCTTCGAGCCGACCGTCATCACCGACGCGCCGATCTCGTCCAGGATCATGAACGACGAGCCCTTCGGCCCGATCGCCATCATCAACCGCTTCTCGCATTATGAAGATGCCGTGGAAGAGGCAAACCGCCTGCCTTTCGGCCTTGCATCCTATGCCTTCACCAGTTCGGTCAGGACGGCGCACGCCCTCAGCCGCCAGGTGGAAGCCGGCATGCTGACCATCAACCACAACGGCCTCGCCCTTCCGGAAGTGCCCTTCGGCGGCATCAAGGACTCTGGCTACGGCACCGAAGGCGGCTCGGAAGCCACCGAAGCCTATCTGGAAACCCGCTTCGTCAGCCAGATGAGCTGATCGCAGTCATTCGCGAATTGCCTGACACCGGCCGGGGCACGCCGCTCCGGCCGGTTTTCTTTTATCCTTGCCGGCCTGATCCGAGTCGAATAACAAGAAAACAAACCATGAACATTCAGATGGATCCCATGGCCGAGACCGAAGCCGCCCCGCTGCTCAAGGAAATCTTCAACCGCGACCGCCTCAGGCATTTCGCGGTGGAGACGACAGCCATCCATCCCGGCTTCGGTGGCGAACGCTTTTTGGCGCTCGCCTCGAACGATCTTGATGATCTCAGCATCATGCAGCGGCTGCGCCAGATCGCCCTCGCCTACCACGAAGTGCTGCCGGGCGGCTTCGCGACCAATCTCGAAATCCTCCGGGAGCTGGCGCCCCGCATCAACCACGGCTTCGCCTCCATGGTCCTGCCGGAATATGTGGCGCTTTACGGTCAGGACCATTTCGACCTTTCGATGGACGCCCTGGCCTATTTTACCCGTTTCGGCTCGTCGGAATTCGCCGTGCGGCATTTCCTGTTGAAGGACCTGTCCCGTACGCTCGCCGTGATGGAGCGCTGGTCGAAGGACGAAAACGAGCATGTGCGCCGGCTTGCGAGCGAAGGCTGCCGTCCGCGCCTGCCTTGGTCCTTCCAGCTCAGGGAACTGATCGCCGATCCCTCGCCGGCCGCTGCGATCCTCGAAAACCTGAAAAGCGACCCGAGCCTCTACGTCCGCAAATCCGTCGCCAACCACCTGAACGACATCACCAAGGACCATCCCGCCTGGGTTTTCGACAGGATCGCTCATTGGGACCCGAACGACCCGCGCACGGCCTGGATCATGAAACAGGCGCTCCGCACCCTGATCAAGAAGGGCGATACCCGCGCCCTCCATCTCTTCGGCGCCGGCCACAAGGCGGAGGTAAAGGTCGACGCCTTCACCGTAACGCCCTCGTCGCTGAAGCTCGGCGGCGCGGTGAAGATCGGCATGGGACTGACGTCCACCGCCGCCGAGCCGCAGAAGCTCGTCATCGACTACGCCGTCCACTACGTGAAGAAGGCCGGCGGCACGTCGAAGAAGGTCTTCAAATGGAAAGAACTGACACTGGCGCCCGGCGCAGCCTGCGCGCTTTCGATCAGCCGCGCCATCCGCGACTTCACGACCCGCATACATTATCCCGGCCGACATGTCGTCGAGCTGGTCGTCAACGGAGAGGTGCTGGCGACGGAAGCGTTCGAACTTTCAGGCGGGTGAAGAGGCACCCGCCGACCGCTCACCCGATCGCAAACACCTTGGCCCGCCTCAGCGTCACGAAACCCCCGTCGCCGGCCTTTACCGCCCGCTCTGGCTCGACGTCGAATTCCAGGTGCTCGCCGGTTTCCACCGTCGCCAGCACCCGCCTTCCGTCCGGCCGGTCGAGGACGCGGGTAATGCTGGCCGGAATGCCCGGCCCCTGCAGCGACCAGTCGAGATCGGCTGGACGCGCATAAAGCTCCGCCTTGCCGTCCGCGAGACCGGACACGGCGATCGTCGCCCCGCTGGCATAGGCCTTGCCGTCGCGCACTTCCGCCGCGATGACATTGGCGTCGCCCAGGAACTTCATCACGAAGGCGGATTTCGGATCGCGGCAGACCTCCTGCGGTGTGCCCTGCTGGACGATCTGCCCGTCTTTCAGGATCACCACACGGTCGGCAAGGTCCAGCGCCTCTTCCTGGTCGTGGGTGACGAACAGCGTGGTGATGCCGAGTTCGGAATGGATCTCGCGCAGCCACCGGCGCAGGTCGCGGCGCACGTTGGCGTCGAGCGCACCGAACGGCTCGTCGAGCAGCAGGACCTTGGGATCGACCGCAAGCGCCCGGGCCAGCGCCACACGCTGCCGCTGGCCGCCGGAAATCTGTGCGGGGAAACGGCCGCCGAGGTTCTCCAGTCGCACCAGCCGCAGCAGTTCCGCGACGCGCGCCTCGATCGCCGCCTTCTCGCGTTTCACCTTCGAGACCTTCATGCCGAAGGCGATGTTTTCCGCAACCGTCATGTGCGGAAAGAGCGCGTAGTGCTGGAAGACGAAACCGACGCCGCGGTCGCGCACCGGAATGTCGGTTGCGTCCTGATCGCCGAAGTAGATCTGACCGCCATCCGAATATTCGAGCCCGGCGACCATGCGCAAGATGGTCGTCTTGCCGGAGCCGGACGGCCCGAGCAACGCGACCAGTTCGCCGCTTTCGATCTCCAGCGAGACGTCTTTTACGGCGCGGAAAGTTTCGAAGGTTTTGACGACGTGGTCGAGGCGGATTTTCATAGGGCTTTCTCCGCAGGATTGGCGGCAGATGGGTCAGAAGCGCGGACACGGCCTGCGCCCTGGCGTTCCAGCGCCACCTTGGCGATGATGGTGAAGACGGCGATGAGCGCCAGGATCGAGGCGGAGGCGAAGGCGCCCGCCGCCTGGTAGTCGTGATAGAGGAGCTCGATATGCAGCGGCAGCGTGTTGGTCTGCCCCCGGATATTGCCCGAAACGACCGAGACCGCGCCGAACTCGCCCATGACGCGGGCGTTGCACAGCACCACGCCGTAAAGCAGCGCCCATTTGATGTTCGGCAGGGTGACCGAAAGGAAAGTGCGCCAGCCGGATGCGCCGAGCGAGGTGGCCGCCTCTTCCAGATCGCGGCCCTGTGCCTGCATCAGCGGAATCAGCTCGCGGGCGACGAAGGGAGCCGTGACGAACATCGAGGCGAGAATGATGCCGGGGATTGCGAAGAGTATCTTGATATCCCATGCATCCAGCGTCGGCCCGAAGATGCCCTGCAGGCCGTAGACGAAGAGATAGGCGACCCCGGCGACGATCGGCGATACCGAGAACGGGATTTCGATCACCACCAGCAGGAAACGCCTGCCGCGGAAATCGAACTTGGTGATCGCCCAGGCGGCGGCCACTCCGAAGGCGGTATTGACCGGCACCGCGATGAGCGCCGCCAGCACCGTCAACATGATGGCATGCTGCGTGTCCGGATGCAGGATCGTATCGCGATAGACCGCCCAGCCCTTGGAAAATGCCTCGACGCCGATGATGACGAGCGGTGCGAGAATGAGAAGCGCGACAAAGACCAGCACGATGCCGATCAGCAGGCGGCGGAAAACGGGGGCATCGCCGACGCGCGGCGGTTTGCGGCCTGTGCGGGTTGCGCTCATGATCAACTCCTCACCGTATAGCGCAGGGCGCGCGACTGCATCCAGTTGGTGAGCGCAAGCATCACCAAGGCGGTAATGAGCAGCACAGACGCAATCGCCGCAGCCGCCGGATAGTCATATTCCTCAAGCCGGATGAAGATCAGGAGCGCGGTGATTTCCGTCGACATGGGCTGGTTGCCGGCGATGAAGATGATCGCTCCGAACTCACCGAGGCAGCGGGCAAACGAGAGCGACACGCCGGCAAGCAGCGCGGGCGTCAAAAGCGGCAGGATGACCTTGCGGAAGATGGCGAAATCGGAGCCGCCGAGCGATTGCGCCGCCTCCTCCAGCGCCGGATCGAGATCCTCCAGAACCGGCTGAACGGTGCGCACGATGAAGGGCAGCGAGGTAAAACACATGGCGATCATGATGCCGAGCGGCGTGTAGGCGACCTTGATGCCGAAATCGGCGAGGATGGAACCGAACCAGCCATTGGCGGTAAAGAGCGCCGTCAGCGAAATGCCTGCGACCGCCGTCGGCAGCGCGAAGGGGAGATCCACCATCGCATCGACGAGGCGCCAGCCGGGAAAGCGGTAGCGCACCAGCACCCAGGCGAGCGCCAGGCCGAAGAAGAGGTTGAAGAGCGTGGCCCCCAGCGCCGCGAGCACGGTGACCCGGTAGCTCGCCAGCGCACGGGCCGAGGAGACGATCCGCCAGTAATCCTCCGGGCCGAGGCTCGCCGCCTTGAAGACGAGTGCGGCGATCGGCAGCACGACGATCAGGCCGACATAAAACAGCGTCACACCCAGCGACAGGCGTAATCCGGGCAGGACATTGCGTCTCAAGCGGTCATTTCCTCTTCTCACAGCCCATATCGGCACGACAATGCCCGGCGGATGAAAATCCGCCGGGCGAGATCAAAAGCGACGTCAGGTTGCCGATTAACGGCTGCCGTAGAGCTTGTCGAGAGTGCCGCCCGAAGCGAAATGCTCCTTCTGCACCTTGTCCCAGCCGCCGAACGTGTCTTCCACCTTCACGAGGCGGATGGCCGGAAACTCTTGTCGGAATTCGCCAGCGACCTTTTCGTTGTTGACGCGATGGCCGAACTGGGCGGCGATGCGCTGGCCCTCTTCCGTGTAGAGGAAGTCGAGATAGGCCTTGGAAAGCGCCTCGGTTCCGTGTTTCCTGGCGACCTTGTCGACGACGGCGACTGGAAATTCGGCGAGCAGGCTGACCGACGGGATGACGCTCGTCACCTTGTCGGCGCCATACTGCTTGACGATGCCGCGGGTCTCGGCTTCGAAGGTGATCAGCACGTCGCCCGTCTGGCGCTCGACGAAAGTCGTCGTCGAGGCGCGGCCGCCGGTGTCGAAGACCGGAACGTTGTCGAAGATCTTGGTGATATAGGCCTCGATCTTTTCCGCATCGCCCTTGTAGGCTTCCTGGGCCCAGGCATAAGCCGCCAGATAGGTGTAGCGGGCATTGCCCGAGGTCTTCGGGTTCGGGAAGACGGCATGCACGTCGTCACGCGCCAGATCGCCCCAGTCCTTGATGTTCTTCGGGTTTCCGGCCCGCACCAGGAAGGACGGGAAGGAATAGAAGGGCGAGGCGTTGTTCGGGAAGGTCTTCGTCCAGTCCTTCGAAACGAAGCCGTTCTTGGCGAGGAAATCGATATCCGTCGATTGGTTGAAGGTCACCACGTCGGCTTCCAGGCCTTCGACGATCGAGCGCGCCTGCTTCGAGGTGCCGGCATGCGACTGGTCGATGGTGACGCCCGGGTTTTTCTTGATGAAGGCCTCGTTCTCGGCGGCGAAAAGCTCGCGCGAAACGTCGTAGGACGCATTGAGGAGTTTCGTCGGCGACTGGGCCAGCGCGGGAGTAGTGAAAAGCGCGGCCAAGGGAGCAATAAGAGCAAGCCCAAGGATCGGGAGGCGGTTCATGCAAGTCTCCGGTGTTGGATCGTGATCGCAAAACTATCGGGACATGCGTCCGATCGCGAGGAACCGGCCACCCTGCTTGCAGGCGCTCTTAGAAATTTTGTCCATTTTCGGGCACGTTCGGCGGAGCTTTTCCCTCGTGCGGCCGGGATGCCCTGTCCGGGAGCCGAGGATCGATCGGAAAACGCCGCCTCCCCTGAAGGAAGGCAGCGTCATGAAGTGACCGGATTCCAGCGTGCCTCTGTCAGGCGACACTGCGCGGAGCTTCCATCTCGTGAATGGCTTTTCTGATCTCGGAGCGGAATTCCGGAGTGTCCTGATGACCATGCACGGTCATGGCATGCTGCACGGCTGCATTGACGAGTTCATCGGTATTGTCGGCCGAGATGGCTATGGTGCAGTTCATCTCGCTCGGAAATTCGCGGCAGTCGATAAATTTGCGGCCCATGTTCTCCTCCATCACAAGTCCATGGCCGGCCGGCCAGGGGACGTGGATTTTACTCCCGTTGCTCGGGACAGACAAACGCAAACAAAAGCCCCGCCGGGCAGGCCGCATGCGGGGACGATTTCGGCGTCATTGAAAAATAAACCGCTTATTTGTCAACGGCTTGGACCGAGTGGCCTGTGCCGTTTGTCCCCACCCTCCCGGCCGGAGCGATAATTCTCACGTCATCGGATGGGAAACCGGGTTCGCGAACCGGCCTCCTCTTCAAGGTTCTTGGACCTCGGTTTCCGGTGATGGTCGCAAAATGCGGTCTGACGGGAACTGACAAATCTCCAAGGATCGCATCAAACGGCCGGGGCAGGCAGAAAATCCTACCTCCCAAACCCCATACCGCTGCCTGCCCCACTCCCAACCACGCCGGTCGGCCGGACGTGGACAAACGTGTTGCCGGCAAGACTTAAACGACTGCCTTTTCCCGCAGCATCCGGATGATCGCAGAAAAATCGTCCGCCCCATGGCCGGCTCTATCAAACTCCGCATAGAGTTCCGCTGCATAGCGCCCGAGCGGCGTCGCCGCCCCCGACTGCCTTGCCGCTTCCTGCGAAAGCGTCAGGTCCTTCAGCATCAGGGCTGCGGCAAAACCCGGCTTGTAGTCGTTGTTGGCGGGTGAGGTCGGCACCGGGCCCGGCACCGGGCAATAGGTGGTGAGCGACCAGCACTGGCCGGAGGACGTCGAGGCGACGTCGAACAATGCCTGATGCGAAAGCCCGAGTTTTTCGGCAAGCCCGAAAGCTTCGCAGACGCCGATCATCGAAATGCCCAATATCATGTTGTTGCAGATCTTGGCCGCCTGGCCGGCGCCGGCGCCGCCGCAATGGACGATCTTCCTGCCCATCGCCTCCAGGATCGGCCTGCCCATCGTAAACGCCTCTTCCGTGCCGCCGACCATGAAGGTGAGCGTGCCGGCCGCAGCCCCCCCGGTGCCGCCGGAGACGGGCGCGTCGAGCGAGATGCAATTCATGACATCCGCCAGTTCATGCGCCTTGCGCGCACTTTCCACGTCGATGGTCGAGCAGTCGATGACGAGAGTGCCCTCCGGGATCAGCGTGGTGAGATCGGTCCAGACCGCCGTGACATGCTGGCCTTTCGGCAGCATGGTGATGATGCATTCGGCATCGCTGACGGCCTCGGCAAGCGCACCGGCGCCCTTGACGCCGGTCGCGGCCGCGGCCTTCACCGACGCCTCCGAGAGGTCGAAGCCGCGCACGTCATGACCGGCCTTCACCAGATTGGCGGCCATCGGTCCGCCCATATTGCCGAGCCCCACGAAAGCGATCTTGGTCATGTCTTCCTCCCTCGTCGTTCTTGTGTCGTTCAAAGCCGATGGTCCGGAAACAGCACCGGATGCCGCGTAGCGAAATAGCGGTCGAGGTCCGTATCCCCGACCTCCTCCAGCGTCGCCGGAGACCATTTCGGATTGCGGTCCTTGTCGATGATCGCCGCCCGGACTCCTTCGTAGAAGTCGTGGTTGCGAAGGATTTCCGAGCCCACGGTGAATTCCCGCTCCAGGCATTCGACGAGGCTCGAACTTTCCCGCCCGAGCCTCAGCATCCTGAGCGCCAGCTTGAGGCTGGTCGGTGAGCGTTTGATGACGATGTCCCGCGTCCTCCTGGAGAATTCATCATCCTCCCTGTCGAGCGCCCGCACAATCTCCTCGACGGTATCGAAACGGAAAACCCGGTCGATGATCTCGCGATGCGCCTCGAGTTGGCTTTCGCCGGGCAAGACGGCAAAACGGTCGATCACCGCCCGCACCTGCTCGTCCGACGCACCCCCCTTCAATTCTCCAAGCACCTCGACAAGCGGGCCGAGCCGTTCGGACGGTACCGATGCGTCGGCGAGACCGGCATGGATGGCGTCGGCCGCGCCGATCACCTCGCCCGTCAACCCTATCCAGGTGCCGGCCTCGCCCGGCGCGCGCGGCAGCAGCCATGTGGCCCCCACATCCGGCACGTAGCCGATACCCGTCTCCGGCATGGCGAGCTTCGTCCGTTCCGTGACGATCCGGTGTTTTCCATGCGAGGCGATACCGACGCCGCCGCCCATGACGATGCCGTCCATCAGCGCCACATACGGCTTGGCATAGTGGGAGACCGCATAGTTCAGCGGAAACTCCTCCCGCCAGAACCGCGTCACCTCCGGATCGCCCGACTTGCCTGCCTCGTGGATCACTCGGATATCGCCGCCGGCGCAGAGCCCCCGGTCGCCCTCACCCTTCAGAATGACGCAGGAAATCTCCGGATCATCGGCGAAATGCTGCATCGCCGCCTTCATCACCCGCACCATGGAGAGGTTCAGGCTGTTCAGCGCCTTCGGCCGGTTGAGCCGGATGACGGCCGCCGAGCCGACGCGGTCGAGAAGGACTTCATCGCTCTCAATGGGAATATCGGTCATGCGGGTCTCCGGATCGGCGTCTGTCGAACGCCCCGTCTAGCGATTGTCGGCCAGGATCATCTCGGCCGCCTTCTCGGCGATCATGATCGTCGGCGAATTGGTGTTGCCGGAGACTATATTGGGCATGATCGAAGCATCGGCGATACGCAATTTTCCGAGCGCGCGCATTTTCAGCCGCGGATCGACGACGCTGTCGGGATCGGCGCCCATGCGGGCGGTGCCGACCGGATGGAAGATCGTCGTGCCGATATCGCCCGCCGCCTTTTCGAGGTCGGCATCGGTCTCGTAAGCGGGACCGGGCTTGTATTCCTCCGGATGATACCGCGCGAATGCCGGCTTCCTGACGATCTCGCGGGTGAGCCGGATCGACTTGACGGCGACGTCCCGGTCGCCGGGAGTCGAGAGGTAGTTGGGGTGAATGCCGGGTGCCGCGGCAAAATCCGGGCTTTTCAGATGCACCGAGCCCCGGCTTTCCGGACGAAGGTTGCACACGCTCGCCGTCATCGCCGGGAAGGCGTGCACCGGCTCGCCGAACCTGTCGAGGGACACGGGCTGGACGTGATATTCGAGATCCGCCGTCTCCTTGTCCGGTCCGGATTTCGTGAAGATGCCGAGCTGGCTCGGCGCCATCGACATCGGCCCGGAACGCTTCAACACGTATTCGAGGCCAATCGAAGCCTTGCCGATCAGGCTGGAGGCCTTTTCGTTGAGCGTCGGCACTCCGGTTACCTTGTAGACGAGCCGCAGCTGCAGGTGATCCTGCAGGTTCTCGCCCACGCCCTTCACCTCCTTGACCACCTCGACGCCCGCCTGTCGCAGCACCTCGCCGCGGCCGACGCCGGAGAGTTCGAGAATATGCGGCGTGCCGATCGCCCCGGCGCTCAGCACGGTTTCCTTCCTCGCCTGGGCTTTTTTCGTCACGCCGTCGTGCTGGAATTCGACGCCCTTCACCTCGCCGTTCTCGATGATCAGCCGGCGCACATGCGCCTTGGTGAGCACCGTCAGGTTCGCGCGCTTCATGGCCGGGCGAAGAAATGCCTTCGACGCGTTCCAGCGGATGCCGGAGCGCTGGTTGACGTCGAAATAGCTGGATCCCTCGTTGTCGCCGCGGTTGAAGTCGTCGACGATCGGGATGCCGGCCTCTTCCGCCGCCTTCTGGAAACTGTCGAGCACGGCCCAGCTGAGGCGCTGCTTTTCGATGCGCCATTCGCCGCCGACCGCATGCATGTCATCGGCGCCCTTGTAGAAATCCTGGGATCGCTTGAAGATCGGCAGCACGTCGTCCCAGCCCCAGCCGGTGCAGCCCATCTGCCGCCACATGTCATAGTCGTAAGCCTGGCCGCGCATGTAGATCATGCCGTTGATCGACGAGCAGCCGCCGAGGATCTTTCCGCGCGGATAGGAGAGCGAGCGGCCGTTGAGCCCCTCTTCCTTCTCGGTGGTGAAACACCAGTCGGTGCGCGGATTGTTGATGCAGTAGAGATAACCGACGGGGATATGCACCCAATGGTAATTGTCGCTGCCGCCCGCTTCGAGGATCAGGACCCGGTTGCCGGGATCCTTCGACAGCCGGTTGGCCAGAACGCATCCCGCGCTGCCCGCGCCGATGACGATGTAGTCGTAGATATCCATTCCCGTATGCGACTCCGAAACCGCCCCTCATCCGGCTGCCGCCACCTTCTCCCCGTTTGGACGGGGAGAAGGACGCAAGCCGCGAACTCCAAATCCCCTCTCCCCGCCGGCGGGGAGAGGGCCAGGGTGAGGGGCAACACCCGCTCTCCGTAAATCACCGCCGATGCTCGAAACCGAGCTTCCGCCCGAGCCGGGAGGCGTAGAATTCTCCAATGATGCCCCGCCGGAAGAGCAGCACGCAGATCATGAAGACGATGCCGGTGATGATCGTCACCGGGAAATCCGAGGTCGCCAGATAGTTCTGCAGGGTGACCACCAGACCCGCACCGAAGATCGGCCCGATCAGCGTGCCGATGCCGCCGAGCAGCGTCATCAGGATCACCTCCCCGGACATCTGCCAGGCGACGTCCGTCAGCGTCGCGAACTGGAAGACCAGCGCCTTCAGCCCCCCGGCAAGCCCCGCCAGCGCCGCCGACATGACGAACGCGCCGAGCTTGTAGCGGGCGACCGAATAACCGAGCGAGACGGCGCGGTTCTCATTCTCGCGGATCGATTTGAGGATCATGCCGAAGGGAGAGTTGATGAAGCGCCAGATGACGATGAGGCCGATGACGAACACGGCCAGCACGAAGTAATACATGTTGGTCGAGTTGTTGAGGTCGATGAAGCCGAACAGGTGTCCGCGCGGCACCGACTGGATGCCGTCCTCGCCCTGGGTGAACTTGGCCTGCAGGCAGAAGAAGAAGAACATCTGCGACAGGGCCAGCGTGATCATCGCGAAATAGATGCCCTGCCGGCGGATCGCGAAGAAGCCCATGACCAGACCGAGCAGTGCCGCACCGGCGACGCCGGTCAAGATGCCGAGTTCCGGCGGAAAGCCCCATTCCTTCACCACATGCGCGGTGAAATAGGCCGCCCCGCCGAAGAAGGTCGCATGGCCGAAGGAGAGGAGCCCGGTGTAGCCGAGCAGCAGGTTGAAGGCGCAGGCGAAGAGCGCAAAGCAGAGCAGCTTCATCAGGAAGATCGGATAGAAGAACATCGGCGCGAGGATCAGAGCCGCGAGACCGATGATCACGAAGATCGTGTAGGTCCTGGAAGCGGTAGCCGAGCGCTCGATACGCGGTTTGGCAGCGGTTTGGGTCATCTCGCTCATCTCACGCATCCCGTCCGAAAAGGCCTGCCGGCCGAAGCAGGAGTACGATCGCCATGATCACGAATATGACGATATTCGAGGCCTCCGGGTAGAATACCTTTGTCAGGCCCTCCGCGATGCCGAGCATGTAGCCGGTGAGGATCGCCCCCATGATCGAGCCCATGCCGCCGACCACGACCACCGCGAAGACGACGATGATGATGTTCGACCCCATCAGCGGCGAGACCTGGTAGATCGGCGCCGCCAGTACACCGGCGAATGCGGCAAGCGCCGCGCCGAGCCCGTACGTCAAGGTCAGCAGCATCGGCACGTTGACGCCGAACGCCTGGACGAGGGTGGCATTTTCGGTCGCCGCACGCAGATAGGCGCCGAGCTTGGTCTTTTCGATCAGCAGCCAGGTGCCGATGCAGGCGACCAGCGACACGACGACCACCCAGCCGCGGTAGATGGGCAGGAACATGAAGCCGAGGTTCGTGCCGCCGGCAAGCTGCGCCGGCACCGAATAGGGCTGGCCGGCAGCGCCGTAGAGATAGCGGAACGTGCCCTCGATGGTCAGCGCCAGTCCGAAGGTGAAGAGCAGGCCGTAGAGCGGATCGAGATCGTAGAGCCTGGACAGCATGGTGCGTTCGATGAAGGCGCCGAACAGGCCGACGACGACCGGTCCCAAGATCAGCGCGAACCAGTAGTTGACGCCGAAATACTGCAGCATCAGCATCGCCGCGAACGCGCCGAGCATGTATTGCGCCCCGTGTGCGAAGTTGATGACGCGCAAGAGCCCGAAGATGACCGCCAAGCCGAGGCTCAAGAGCGCGTAGAAGGAACCGTTGATCAGGCCGATCAGCAGCTGCCCAAGAAAGGCCTGGAGCGGTATGCCGAAGATCATCGTCATGGCGCGGGGCTCCCGAGCAATGTCGCCGCGATGTGGGGAAGACGGCGCAGCGTGCCGATCTCCCCCCTTGAGGGGTAGATCATTGGGAGCTTGCCTCTCCCTCCGTCATTCCTGTGCTTGTCACAGGAATCCAGCCAGCCCAAGTCCTTGGGCTGAAAGGAGTCATTCACCGCGCAGACGCGCGGTTGTTGGATCCCTGTGACAAGCACAGGGATGACGGAGAAAATATCAGCCGCCGGTGTCCTATGGGCAAACTCCACATCTCTGACCATCACCTACACCCCCAGAACCTTATGCAGCATGTCCATCTTCCCCGGCAGTTCGCCGACCGGGAAATCCGCCACCATCTGGCCATGGTCCATCAGATAGAACCGATCGGCGACGCGGCTTGCGAAGCGGAAGTTCTGCTCGACCAGGAGCACGGTCATGCCGCGCTCCTTGAGTTTCTTCAGCACCTCGCCGATGCGCTGCACGATGACCGGCGCGAGGCCTTCGGTCGGCTCGTCGAGGATCAGCAGCTTTACGCCGGTGCGCAGGATGCGGGCGATCGCCAGCATCTGCTGCTCGCCGCCGGAAAGTTTCGTGCCGGGGCTGGAGCGGCGCTCCTTGAGGTTCGGGAAGAGATCGTAGATCTCGTCGAGCGGCATGCCGCCCCCGGCCACGACCGGCGGCAGCATCAGGTTCTCCTCGACCGACAGCGTCGAGAAGATGCCGCGCTCCTCCGGCACGAAGCCGATGCCGGCATGCGCGGTCCTGTGCAGCGGCACGCCGAGCATATCCCTGCCCGCAAAGCGGATCTCGCCCTGGCGCTCGCGGATGATGCCCATGATGGTGCGCAGGGTGGTCGTTTTGCCGACGCCGTTGCGGCCGAGAATGGTAATGGTCTCGCCCTCGCCCACGCTCATGTTGACGCCGTGCAGCACATGGCTTTCGCCATACCAGGCATTGAGATTGGAGACTTGCAGCAACGGTGCCATCTCAGGCCTCCTCCGTGCCCATATAGGCGGTGCGAACCCGCGGGTCGGCGCTGACGGCGGCATAGTCGCCCTCGGCGAGTATTTCGCCGCGCTGGAGGACGGTCACGTGGTGGCAGATGTCGGCAACGACCGACAGATTGTGCTCGACCATCAGCACGGCGCGGGTCTTCGCCACCTCGCGGACGATGTTGGCGACGGTGCCGATATCCTCTTGCCCCATACCGGCCATCGGTTCGTCCAGCAGCAGCACCTTCGGATCGAGCGCGAGCGTCGTGGCGATCTCGAGCACCCGCTTGCGGCCGTAGGAAAGGTCGGCAGCCAGCGCATTGCGCTCGCGCTTGAGACCCACCGTCTCGATCAGCTCGTCGGCGCGGGCATTCAGCCGGTCGAGCGAGGAGACCGGCAGCCAGAACTGGGTCGAAAGCCCACTCGGCCGCTGCAGCGCGACGCGCACATTGTCGAGCACCGTCAGATGCGGGAAAACCGCCGAAATCTGGAAAGAGCGCACGAGGCCCATGCGCGCCACCCTGTCCGGCGGCGTCCGGGTGATGTCGGTCCCCATCAGTGTGATCGAACCGGCCGTCGGCTGCAGGAACTTGGTGAGCAGGTTGAAGACGGTGGTCTTCCCGGCACCGTTCGGGCCGATCAATGCATGGACGCGCGCGTGATGCACGTCGAGGTCCACGTTCTTCACCGCCATGAAGGCGCCGAAGCTTTTCGAGAGGCCGCGGGCGGACAACACCACCCGCGGCTCTTCCTGTTTCGCTGTGGCAGTGACCGCCATCACTTCACCAGATCGCAGCCGCTCTTGGCGGGATCCATATACGCGTCCTTGCCGGGAATGGTGGCGAGCACGGTGAAATAGTCCCAGGGTTCCTTGCTTTCGCCGGGCTTCTTGACCTGCAGCAGGTACATGTCGTGGATCATCCGGCCGTTCTTGGCGACCGTGCCGCCGCGGGCGAAGAAATCGTCCACCGGCATTTCGTGCAGCGCCTTGGAAACGGCGTCCGCGTCGTCGGTGCCGGCCTTCTGGATCGCCTTCAGATATTGCGTGACCGCCGAATAGGTGCCGCTATGGACCATGTTCGGCATCTTCTTGGTGCGGGCGAAGAATTTCTTGGCGAATTCGCGGCTCTTGTCGTCGAGGTTCCAGTAATAACCTTCCGTCAGCGTCAGCCCCTGCGCCGCCTGGAGACCGAGGCCGTGCACCTCGGCCAGCGTGAAGAGCAGCGCCGCGAGGCGCTGCCCGCCGGCAGTGATACCGAATTCGGCCGCCTGCTTGATGGCGTTCGACGTGTCGAGACCGGCATTCGCCAGACCGACGACCTTCGCCCCGGAAGATTGGGCCTGCAGCAGGAAGGACGAGAAATCGGTGGTGGCGAGCGGATGTCGGACCGCGCCGACGATCTTGCCGCCGGAGGACTTCACGAAATCGCCGGTCTGCTGTTCGAGCGAATAACCGAAGGCGTAGTCGGCCGTCAGGAAGAACCAGCTGTCGCCGCCCTGCTTGACCAGCGCGCCACCGGTGCCGACCGCCAATGCATGGGTGTCATAGGCCCAATGGAAGCCGTAGGGTGAGCAGGCCTTGCCCGTGAGGTCGGTCGTCGCCGCGCCGGTGACGATGTCGATCCTCTTCTTTTCCTTGCCGATCGCCTGAACCGCAAGCGCCACGGACGAGGTCGTCAGTTCCATGATCGCATCGACCTGCTGGGTATCGTACCACTGGCGGGCGATGTTGGAGGCGATGTCCGGCTTGTTCTGGTGGTCGGCATCGACGATCTCGACCGGCTGGCCGAGAACCTTGCCGCCGAAATCCTCGACCGCCATCTTGGCGGCTTCGACGGACGACTTGCCGCCGAAATCGGCATAGACGCCCGACTGGTCGTTGAGGATGCCGATCTTCACCTTGTTGTCGGACGCACCCCCTGAGGCGCTTTGGGCGAATGCCGCACTGCTTGCGAGAAGAGCCGCCAGTGATGTCACCAGAGACGTCAAAATGATCTTGCGCATGGTTTCTCCTCCCAGAGAATGTGCCAAACAATCTGTTCAAAATTGGTGAGCCGCTCTCCTCATAGCGGCAGCTCCAGAACCGCATGGTTCAGGAAAACTGCCGTTGACGCAAGCATGCCGCTGCAATTAATTGCAAACAGCATCTGTGCGTTTTTGAACAGACGGGAACCCTTTGAGCACAAACCAGAACTTCACCTGGGACGACCTCCAATATTTCCTGGCAGTCGCCCGCACCGGACAGCTGTCGACGGCGGCGCGCCAGCTCAGGACCAGCCATGCGACTGTTTCGCGGCGTATCGACCGGCTGGAATTCTCCCTCAAGGTGAAGCTTTTCGAGCGTAACCCGCGCGGCTACGTGCTGACGGCGATCGGCCAGCGCTTCATCGAGGCGGCGGAAAGGATCGAGGCGGAAGCCGACCGGCTGCAGGCGGATCTCATGTCGGGTACGACGGCGCAGCGCGGGGTGGTGAGGCTCAGCACGCCGGAAGGATTTGCCAATTTCTTCTTCGCCGACAAGATCCGCAGTTTTTGCGACAGCCATCCGAACATCACGCTCGAACTGGTGACGATCCAGCAGATCATGTCGCTATCGCGCAAGGAGGCGGATATCGCCGTCTCCCTCGATCCGCCGAAAGACGGCCCCTATCTCACCGAGAAGCTCACCGACTACAGCCTCAACGTCTACGCGACGAAATCTTATCTTTCCCAGGCTGCGCCGATTCGCAGCCGGCAGGACCTGCTCGAACATCCCTTCATCGGTTATATCGAGGACATGATCTTCGTGCCGGGTCTCGATTATCTCGGGGATGTCCATCCGGGCATCAAGGCGCGCTTCCAGAGCTCCAGCATTTTCGCGCAGTTGACCGCGACCTTGAACGGGCTCGGCCTCTGCGTGCTGCCGCACTTCATCACCCGTTCGCAGCCGGATCTGGAGATCGTGTTGCCGGACGAGGTGGAACTCAGGCGCGCCTACTGGCTGATGTGCCATCGGGACCTGAGCCAGATACCGCGCGTCCGCATGGTGGCGGACTATATTTTCGAAGCTGTCAGGAACAATCAGGACGCCTTCCTCAGGAGTTACCAGGCTCCCGAGGAAGGCGCTCGCCGTCACTCTGCCGCGATCGGCAGGTCGGGGCGGCTTTCGAACAGGTCGGCCTGATTGGCAGGCGTCCGGTCGTCCTTGTCGTCCGTCTTCTTTTTCCTGTCGCGGCCGAAGAACAGGGCATAACCGGCCGGCAGGACGAGGATGGTGAGCACGGTCGCGACCAGGATGCCGCCCATCATCGCATAGGCGAGCGGGCCCCAGAACGCGCCGCGGGAGATCGGGATCAGCGCCAGCACGGCGGTGAGCGCCGTCAGCGTGATCGGCCGGAAACGGCGGACGGCCGCGCCGACGATCGCCTCCGCCCGGTCCATGCCCGCCGCGATGTCCTGGTCGATCTGGTCGACGAGGATGATCGAGTTGCGGATGATGATGCCGAGCAGGGCGATGACGCCGAGGATCGCTACGAAGCCGAAGGGCGCGCCGGTGATGAGCAGTGCCATCGCCGCGCCGATGATGCCGAGCGGGCCGGTGGCGAGCACCAGCATCGCCTTGCCGAAATGCTGCAGCTGGACCATCAGGAGAACAAGGATGACGAGCAGCATGATCGGCGCCTTGGCGGCGATCGAGTTCTGGCTTTCGGCCGCATCCTCCGCGCCGCCCTGGATCTCGACGCTGTAGCCGGCAGGCAGCGCCGCGCGCAGATCTGCCATGCTGTTGTAGACGTTGAGCGCCACCTGGGTCGGCTCGACGCCGTCCGGCAGCGTCGCCTTGACGGTGATCGTCGGCAGGCGGTCGCGCCGCCATTCGATGCCCTGCTCCAGCACAGGCTCGACCTTGGCAACCTGCGAGACCGGCACGAAGCCGCCGAAATCCGTCGGGATATAGACCGACTGCACGGCCGACAGCAGGTCACGGGTCGCGTCCGGCTCGCGGACGACGATCGAGACCGTCTCCTCGCCATCGCGGAAGTCGCTGACCGGAGCGCCGTTGGTGGCGGCCTGCAGCACCTGGCGGATGCGTTGCGAGGTGACGCCGAGCGCGCGGGCGCGGTCCTGGTCGATGACGAGCTTCATGCCCGTGACCGGCTCCATCCAGTCGTCGTGGATCGCGCCGAACAGCGGCTGCTGCTGGTAACGTTCCTTCACCTGGTCGGCGATGCGGCGCACTTCCGCCTTCTCCGGACCGGTGACGCGCATCTGCACCGCCCAGCCGGTCGGCGGGCCGAGGAAGAGGCGGTCGACCTTGCCGCGCACGGTCGGGAAATCCTTCGCAAGCGTGTCGCGCAGCTTGACGATCAGCCGTTCGCGGGCCTCGACGTCCTTCGCCATGACGAGGAGCTGCGCATAGTTCGGGTTGCGGAGCTGCTGGTCGAGCGGCAGGAAGAAGCGCGGCGCGCCTTCGCCGATATAGGTGGCGACGAAGGTCTTGTCCTGATCGGGCAGGATCTTGTCTTCAAGCGCCTTCGCCTGGCGTTCGACTTCCTCGATCGCGGTTCCCTCCGGCAGCCACATGTCGACCAGGATTTCCGGGCGCGACGACTGCGGGAAGAAGCTCTGCGGAATGAACTGGAAGGACCAGAGGCTGCCGAAGAAGGCGGCGATCGTCAGGGCGAGCACGATGATCCGGTGGCGGACGGCCCAGCCGACCGTCGAGCGAAGCCGCCTGTAGAACCGGGTGTCGTAGGCGTCATGGTGGGTGCCGGCATGCGGCCGCTGCTTGAGGATCATATAGCCGAGCCATGGCGTGAAATAGACCGCCACGAACCACGACACGACGAGGGCGATACCCACGACGAAGAACAGCGAGCGCACGTACTCGCCGGCAGTGGATTCGGCGAAACCGACCGGGATGAAGCCGGCGGTGGTGATCAGCGTGCCGGTCAGCATTGGGAAGGCCGTCGAGGAATAGGCGAAGCTCGCTGCATCGAGGCGGTGCAGCCCCTCTTCCAGCTTTCTTTCCATCATCTCGACCACGATCATCGCATCATCGACGAGCAGGCCGAGCGCGATGATGAGAGCGCCGAGCGAGATGCGCTGCAGTTCGATGCCCATGTAGTACATGATGGCGAGCGTCGCGGCGAGGACGAGCGGGATGGCGATCGCAATCACGATGCCCGACCGCCAGCCGATCGAGATCAGCGAGACGATGAGCACGATGACAAGGGCTTCCGTTAGCGCCTGGGTAAATTCGCCGACCGCTTCTGTGACGACCTCCGGCTGGTTGGAGATCTGCTGGACCTCGACGCCGACCGGCAGGGTCTGCTCGAAGCGCTTGTATGTCTCCTCGACGGCATGGCCGACATCGGTGACCTTGAAGCCCTTCGCCATGACGACGCCGAGCTGCACGCTGTCGTGGCCGTTGAAGCGGTACTTGCGCTGGAACGGGTCTTCGAGGCCTTGCCTGACGGTAGCGATGTCGCCGAGACGGATGACCTGGTTGCCGGCCTTCAGCCGCAGCTCGCGAATGTCCTCCGGTGTCGTCAGCCCGCCCTCGACGGAAATCCGCACCGAGCGGTCCGAGGTCTGGACCGTGCCGCCGGGATCCACGTCGTTCTGGCCTGCAAGCGCGTCGCGGATGCTCAGAACGGTAAGCCCACGCTCGGCGAGCGCCTTGGAGGAGACGTCGATGAAGATCTTCTGCGGCTGGTCGCCGAGGATGACGGCCTTTTCGACGCCGGGCGTGGCGATCAGCATGTCGCGCGCCTGGATTGCGAACTGCTTGAGTTCCGGATAGCTGTAGCCGTCGCCGACGATCGCGTTGAGCGTGATATACGTGTCGCCGAACTCGTCGTTGAAATAGGGACCGAGCAGGCCGGACGGCAGGTCCTGACGGATGTCGCCGATCTTCTTGCGCACCTGGTAGAAGGCGTCGTTGACCTCAGCCGTGTTCGTGTCGCCCTTGATCTGGATCGTGGTGATCGCGAAGCCGGCGCGGGTGTACGACTTGACCCAGTCGAGATGCGGCGTTTCCTGCAGCTTGCGCTCGATCTTGTTGACGACCTGGTCCTGCATGTCCTGAATGGACGCGCCCGGCCAGATGGTCTGCACGACCATGACGCGGAAGGTGAAGTCCGGATCTTCCTTCTGGCCCATGTTCATGATGCCGAGCGCACCCATGACGATAATGAGACCGAACAGGAAGCGGGCGATGCTGGGATGGCCGATCGCCCAGCGGGACAGGTTGAATCCACCCTTGTCCAAGGGATTGGCCTGATGAGAGGAACTCATGGTCGTGGTCCTTCTGGAGCAATTCCCGGAAAGCGCATGGCGGTTTCCATCAGGAATTGCGAAAAAACGAAGAGGCGCTTGGGGCTCAGGGCTGGATGGAGGCTGTGGTCTGGCTGCTGACGGCTCCGAAGCGGGAGGCGACGGTTTCCGGCAGCTTGACCTTCATGTCTTCCTTCATGAACTGCGTACCGGCCGAGACGACGAGGTCGCCCTTGGCCACACCTTCGGAAACACGCACCCCTTCCTCGGAGAAGTCGGCGACCTTGACGGCGCGGGAATTCACCACGCTCTTCTGGCGATCGACGATCCAGACCACCGGCTGCTCGCCCTTCTTGGCGAGTGCTGCGAGCGGTATCGACCAGGTCGGGACCGAATTGTCCTGCACGGCGGCGACGGTAGCAGTCATGCCGAGCAGCACGCGGCCATCTTCCGGCAGGCTGACGCGGACCGCAAAGGTGCGCGACTGCGCGTCGGCACTGCCGGCGACCTCGCGGACCTTGCCGTCGAGCACGAGATCGGTCGCGGACCAGAAGCGGACCTTGACGGTCTTGCCGGGCTTGAAATCGGCGACGTCCATTTCGGGTACGGCGACCTGCACTTCCTTTTCGCCGTCGATGGCGACGGAAACGACCGGCGTACCGGCGCTGACGACCTGGCCCACGTCGGCGCCGATCGTCGTGACGATGCCGTTCTGATCGGCCTTGAGTTCGGTATAGGCAACCTGGTTTCGGGCCTGGTCGAGCGCCGACTGGGCCGACTGGCGCACCGAGACGGCCTGATCGCTGGCAAGCTGCGCCTGTTCGAGCTGCGCCTGAGAGGCGACGTCCTTGGCAACCAGCGCTTCAGCGCGGCGGCGTGCAAGGCCGGAGATTTCCACCTGCTTGGTCGCGGAGGCGAGATCGGCCTCGGCGCGACGCACCGCGAGCTGATAATCGACCGAATCGAGCCGGGCCAGCACATCGCCCGGCTTCACGCGTTCGCCGATATCCACCAGCCGTTCGGTGATCTTGCCGGCGACGCGGAAGCCGAGGTTCATTTCCGTGCGAGCCCGAACGGAGCCGGAATATTCGAGCTTGCGGCCCTGGTCCGGAGCGGCGACCTGCATAACCTTGACGGGACGGATGATTTCCGGGGCTTCGACCTTCTTCTCTTCCGAGCACGCCGTCAGCGCGCCGAGCGCGGCGGCAGCGAGAAGGCCCTTGATGACGAACGATGCATGACGTCTGGTCTTTTCGAAAGACATGGCTCCGCACTCCTGATGGCGGGTTTTCGATGAAGGCGCCCCCTGTCAAACAGTGGGAGCGGGCGCCGGTGTTTACTTGAGGGCCCTGAGGGCGAATTCGACGAGATCGGCCGGCGTCATGCGCCGGTCTTCGATCAGGCATTCCGCGACGATCTGCGGATGGCAGAGCGTGACGACGGTGGCACACATGCATTCCGAGGCAAGAACGGCATCCTGCTCACGAAATTCGCCGGCGGCGATACCCTCGCGGATGATGCCGGCGACGATCGCCTGCAACTGCTTGATATGATCCTCGACGACGGACCACTGCTCCTCCATGGCAACGACCACCATCTCGTGGACCTTGTTTTCATGCAGGAAGGTTTCCACCGTGATCCGGTGCTGTTGCAGGAAATGGTCGCGCAGGCGCTCCGTCGCACTGACCGGACGAGCCGCATTGGCACGTGCCACGGCGCGGCTGGCTTCCAGCATCCGATGCGCCAGCGCCTTGTGGATATCCGCCTTGGAAGAGAAGAAGCGGTAGATATTGGCCGGCGACATGCCGAGGTCCTTAGCGATGTCGGCGACGTTGGTCTTGGTATAGCCGTAGTGCTTGAAGAGGCGCTCGGCCGCATCGAGGATGCGGTTGACGTTGTCCTGCCTCGTCGAATCCAGGGTCTGCTCGTTCGCGTCCATAATGTTGATGACTTTCGTTTAATGTGTGACGATTTTCATTTTTCGTCAGTCGTAAAGCAAAAAGCGTCATCTGTCAATCCGTCCCGACTCGGCATCGGATAGCGTAAAAAATCTGCGTCCCTTTGGAACCAAAATGGGATACGACGATTATACTGCGTTGAACTGCGTATGACGCAGCCGGGGACAGTTCATGAGTGTGCCGCAAAGTTACGACGTATCGTTACTGGATGAGGAGCGTTATCGTCTCCTGGTCGATGCGATTACAGATTATGCCATTTATATGCTCGACATCGACGGCAGGGTCGCAAGCTGGAATCCCGGAGCCCAGCGCTTCAAGGGATACGAGGCCTGGGAAATCCTCGGCGAGCATTTTTCCCGATTCTACACGACGGAAGAACGGCTGGCGCGAGCACCCGAAACTGCGTTGCGGCTGGCTGCGACCGAAGGCCGCTTCGAAAGCGAAGGCTGGCGCATCCGCAAGGACGGCACCCGGTTCTGGGCGCATGCGGTGATAGATCCGATCTGGGGCCGGGCCGGCGAACTTCTGGGCTTCGCCAAGGTGACCCGCGACCTGACCGAGCGCAAGGCCGCGGAAGCGGACCTGAGGCGCAGCGAACAGCAGTTCCAGCTCCTGGTGCAGGGCGTCACCGACTACGCGCTCTACATGCTCGATCCGGACGGTTATGTCAGCAGTTGGAACGTCGGCGCCCAACGTATCAAGGGTTATGATGCGAGCGAAATCGTCGGCAGGCATTTCTCGCAATTCTATACGCCCGAGGACCGCGAGCGCGGCGAACCGGGACGCAGCCTCGAAACCGCAAGGCGCGAAGGCCGCTTCGAGAGGGAAGGCCTGCGCCAGCGCAAGGACGGCAGCCGCTTCTGGGCGCACGTCATCATCGACGCCATCCACGGCGAGAACGGCGAACTGCTGGGCTTCGCCAAGATCACCCGCGACATCACCGAGAAGGTCGAAACGCAGCAGGCGCTGGCAAAGGCGCGGGAAGAACTTTTTCAATCGCAGAAGATGGAGGCGATCGGCCAGCTGACCGGCGGCATAGCGCATGACTTCAACAACCTCCTGATGGCGATCCTCGGCAGCCTGGAAATCCTGAGAAAACGGCTTCCGGCCGACCCGACGCTGACCTCCCTGCTGGACAACGCGATCCAGGGCGCCGAACGCGGCGCGGCACTGACCCAGCGCATGCTTGCCTTTTCGCGCCGGCAGGAACTCAACATCCAGGCGATCGACGTGCCGGGCCTCGTGAAGGGCATGCTGGATTTCGTGCAGCCGACGCTTGGCGCCACCACGCATCTCGAAAATCGCCTCCCCGACCGCATGGAACGTATCGTCAGCGATCCGGTGCAGCTCGAAACCGCGCTTCTCAACCTCGTCGTCAATGCCCGCGATGCCATGGCGAACGGCGGCACCATCACTATCGGTGCCGAAGAATATGTAGCGGACGAACGATCGGAGAAGCTGAAACCCGGCCCCTACGTCAGGCTTTCGGTCGCCGATACCGGCGAAGGCATGGACGAGGAAACGCTTGCCCAGGCAACGACGCCGTTCTTCACCACGAAAGGCGTCGGCAAGGGAACCGGACTCGGCCTTTCCATGGTCCAGGGCCTGACCGAACAATCCGGCGGCAAGCTGGAAATCGAAAGCAGGAAGGGGAAAGGCACGACGGTTTCGCTCTACCTCCCCGCCGCGGATGAAAGCGACTGTCCGCAGTCTTCGGAGACCTCCATGCCGACACCCGCCGCCGAAGCCCCCAAGCGGAATTTCACCATCCTCGCCGTCGATGACGATGCGCTGGTGCTGATGAACACGGCGCTGATGCTCGAGGATCTCGGCCACACGGTGATCGAAAGCTATAGCGGCGCCGACGCATTGAAGGAACTGAAAAGCGGGGCGCATCGGATCGATCTCGTGATCACCGACCATTCGATGCCGCGCATGACCGGCTCCGAACTGGCGACCAAGATCCAGGAGGAATGGCCGGACCTGCCGGTGGTGCTGGCGACCGGCTACGCCGAACTGCCCGTCGGCGGCGACAACCGCCTGCCGCGGCTGCCCAAACCCTTCTCGCAGAACCAGCTTCAGGACATCATCAACGCCGTGCTGAACGGCGCGCCCTGAAACAATCCCCGCTGCTTGCACGTTGTCCGCTCGTCAAAAACGGAGAACGACAATGGTCTTCAAACATCAGCATTTTCACGAGACGCCGCCGGAGGTGGAGGCGGAATTCCCTGCCCGCGCCACGCTGGAAGGCGCCGTCTCCGATGCGCTTGCCTCGGCAGGCGGCGTCGATGCCAGCGACGTGACGGTGACGGCAAAAGGCGGCGAGGTGACGCTCGCCGGCATGGTTCAGGTGCCGGAGGAAATCGATCGGGCCGAAGAGGTGGCACGCGGCGTCGCGGGTGTCACGTCGGTCCGCAACGAAGTCCGGTCCATGGCGCCGTCCTTCTTCAATAATGCTCCAAGGCCGCTGTGACGATAACTACCGCCACGAACGGTTTCGACGACCGACGAAAGGCAAAGAGGCCCGGGCGGAGAACTCCCGAGCCTTTCCCACCGGCCGGATGATCACCGCGGCAGGGCATAGGCGATCACGTAATCTCCCGGCTTGGTGCCGACCGAACCGTGCCCTCCGGCAACCATCACGACGAACTGGCGGCCGTCCTCGACCGCATAGGTCATTGGGGTCGCCTGGCCGCCGGCGGGAAGCCGTGCCCTCCAGAGTTCCTTGCCGTCGGTGAGATTGTAGGCCCGCAGGTAATTGTCGACCGCGGCCCCGAGGAAGGCAACGCCGCCCTTGGTGATCATCGGACCGCCGATGCCCGGCACGCCCACCTTGAAGGGCAGCGGCAGCGGCGTCATGTCGTAGACCGTGCCGTTCCGGTGCTTGTAGGCGATCTTGCCGGTCCTGAGGTCCGCACCCGCGACATAACCCCAGGGCGGCGCCTGGCAGGGGATCTGCAGGGGACCGAGGAACGGTCCCATATAGACGCCATAGGGCGCACCCTCGTTGCGGTTGAGGCCCTGCTCGCTGCCCTTTTGATCCTGGCTTCTCGGCGGTATATCCGCACGGGGAACCAGCCTGGAAGTGAAGGCGAGATAGGTCGGCATGCCGAACATCACCTGCCGTTCCGGGTCGACCGCGACGCTGCCCCAGTTGAACGTGCCGAAATTGCCGGGATAGATGATCGAGCCTCCGAGCGACGGCGGCGTGTAGCGGCCGAGATAATTATATTGGTGGAACCGGATGCGGCAGACCATCTGGTCGAACATGGTAATGCCCCACATCTCCTTTTCCTGGAGCGGCCGCGGCTTGAAGGTCAGCGCCGACGTCGGCTGCGTGGGTGCGGTGCGGTCCTCGGGGATCGCGCCGGACGGGGCCGGCTCTTCGGTCACCGGAATGATCGGTTCTCCGGTCCGCCGGTCGAGCACGTAGATATCGCCCTGCTTGGTGGGGCCGACCAGCGCCGGCACGACCGTATTGTCCGGTCTTGTGAGGTTGAGCAGCACGGGCTGGGCCGGCACGTCCATGTCCCAGAGATCGTGATGCACCGTCTGGCGCACCCATTTGTCCGCGCCGGTATGGATGTCGAGCGCCACGATCGACGACGAGTATTTCTCGACATTCTCGCTGCGACCCATGCCGAGCTGGTCGGGCACCTGGTTGCCGAGCGGGATGTAGACGAGGCCGAGTTCCTCGTCGACGCTGAACACCGACCAGCTGTTCGGGGAGTTGGTGGTGTAGGTCTGGCCGGGCTGGAGCGGCTGGGTCTGGCCCGGGTTGCCGGAATCCCAGTTCCAGAGGAGCTGACCGGAATTCACGTCATAGGCGCGGATGACGCCGGATTGAGACTGGGTGGAATAGTTGTCGTTCACCGCTCCGCCGATGATGATCTTGTTGCCGGTGATCGCCGGCGGCGAGGTGGAATAATAATAACCGGCCGGATTGTACTGCATGCCGGCGGTCAAGAGCAGCGTGCCCTTGTCGGCGAACGAGGGGCAGACCTGACCGTTCGCGGCATCGAGCGCGATGAGCCGCGCATCGGAGGTCGGCAGGTAGACGCGCTCGGCACAGGGGCTGCCGGGCGCTGCCGCCTGATCCTTATAGTAGCTGACGCCGCGGCAGGTCTGGTGCTGCCGGTCCGGGTTCATGCCGGAATTCGGGTCGTATTTCCATTTCTCCTTGCCGGTCGTCGCATCGAGCGCAATGGCGAGATTGTGCGGCGTGCAGAGATAGAGCGAGTTGCCGACCTTCAGCGGCGTCACCTGATAGGTGGTCTCGCCCACATCGTCCGGCCGCTTCACGTCGCCGGTCTGGTAGCGCCAGACCTCGGTCAGCCTGGCGACATTGTCGACATTCACCTGGTCGAGCGGCGAGTAGCGCTGGCCATAGGGAGTGCGGCCGTACTGGTGCCATTCGCCGGGCGGCACGTTGCCGCCCATCGGCGGGGCCGCAGCGACGGATTGATTGGGCAGTTCGCCGCTTTGATCGAGCGGATCGATAAACATCGAGAAGACCGCAACGGCGATCGCGATGACGAGCGAGAGCGCCAGCGGCGTGGTGCTTGCCCCATACCGCATTCCGGTTGGGCTGGAAAAACCAAGGGGACGGCGGATCCAGGGCGTCAGGAGCCAGAGGCCGAGCACGATGATCACCCCGCCGCGCGGACCGAGCTGCCACCAGTCGAAGCCCACCTCCCAGATCGCCCAGGCAAGCGATGCCAGCACCAGCACTGCATAGACCCGGAGCGCGATGGCATTCCGGAGGAAGAGCAGAATGGCCGTCAGCAGGAACCCGAGACCGCAGAGGAGATAATAGGGGCCGCCGCCGAGCAGCAGCAGCTGGCCGCCGCCGACCGCCAGCGCGAGCCCGATCAATGTAAGGAGGATCGCGGTGATCTTGATCGCCATATTGGAAGAACCTTGTCCCGAACGAGGATTTCGGCGCGCGGGAACCCTCGCACCCGCGCCTTCAACAAAAAGATTTGCGCAAAAGTTCCAGCTCTTGTTCCCGCCATGCAAATTTAAAGGAACCGTCACACGGGCAAGCCGGTTTTGAAGCTTCGACAGGAGCTGAAATCATGCTGACATCGCGCAAGGGACCGGCCTTCGAGACACCGGGCGCAGACGGCGGAAGGTTGCCGGAAGTCCAGCGGCAGGCGGAAGGCTGCACCCGCTGCGATCTCTACAGGAACGCCACGCATCTGGTCTTCGGCGAAGGGCCGGCCAAGGCGAAAGTGCTGTTCGTCGGGGAACAGCCGGGAGACAAGGAAGATCTTGCGGGAAAACCCTTCGTTGGGCCGGCGGGCAAGCTGCTCGACCGCTGCCTCGACGAGGCGGGGATAGACCGCGACCTCTGTTACGTCACCAACGCGGTCAAACATTTCAAGTTCACGCCGCGCGGCAAGCGCCGCATCCATTCCAAGCCGAATGCCGGCGAAGTGCAGGCCTGCGCCTGGTGGCTGGCGGCGGAATTACGCCTCGTGAGACCGACGCTTGCGGTGGCGCTTGGTGCCACCGCGCTCTATGCCTTGCTCGGGCGGCAGGCGAAAGTCACCCGCGACCGCGGCACGGTGTTGCGATCGCCGGACGGCTTGCCGGTTCTGGTGACCATCCACCCTTCCGCTTTGTTGCGGACCCTCGATCAGCCGGATGCGGAGATGAACCGCGCCCGTTTTGTCGAGGACCTGGAAAAGATTGCAGAGTTTCTGGAGTGAAAATGACTTACGAGCTTTATTACTGGGACGGCCTTCAGGGCCGCGGCGAATATGTGCGGCTGGCGCTCGAAGAAGCCGGCGCCGACTATGTCGATGTCGCCCGCGGCGACCGCGGCACGCCGAAGATGATGGACTATATTCACGGCAGGCACGGCCACGACATGCCGTTCGCGCCGCCCTTCCTGAAGGACGGGGACCTCATCGTCTCGCATGTGGCGAACATCCTGCATTATCTCGGCCCGAAACTTGGTCTCGTGCCGGAAGACGAGAAGAGCCGCATCTTCGCCCACGGCCTGCAGCTGACGATCGCGGACTTCGTCATGGAGGTTCACGATACGCATCACCCGATCAGCACCAACGACTATTATGAGGACCAGAAGCCCGAGGCGAAGGCTCGTTCGGCGGCGTTCCTGAAACATCGGGTGCCGAAATTCATGAGGTATTTCAACCGCATCATCGAGGCCAATCCCTCAAAGAGCGGCCATGCGGTGGGAGACGGGCTGAGCTATGTGGACCTGTCGCTCTTCCAGCTCGCCGAAGGCCTCGCCTATGCGTTTCCCCGTGCCATGCGGAATTTCGACGGAGATTACCCCCGGCTTGCGAAACTGCGGGACGAAGTTCGCCAGCGGCCCAACATCGAGGCGTATCTCGCGTCGAAGCGCCGGCTCGCATTCAACGAGTCGGGCATATTCCGGCATTATCCGGAACTCGACGAGGACCCGGCGTGAGCCGGATTCAGATAAACGCGAAAACCGGCGCGATCGTCGCAAGGACGATTGCTGCCGCAATCAAGGTGAATTTCATCGTGACCTCCACATGCGTGGGCGGCTGGACCGTCATGGTTCAGTTCGCCTCTTCTCCCAATTCCTGCAGGATCTGATGGCGTGCCCTGTTGAGCCGGCTTTTGACCGTTCCGACCGCGCAATCGCAGATCTCCGCCGCCGCCTCGTAGCTCTCGCCGAGGATCGCGACCAGGGTCAGAACCTCGCGGTAATGCGGCGGCAGTTTCTGCAGCGCCCGCTGCACCTCCCGCGCCCGCGCCGCCGTTTCCTGGTTTGCGGCAATCGGCGTGTCGCCCGACACGTTTTCCTCTATGCCCGGCGCCTCGCGGCCCAGCACTTTTGCACGCGTGTAGAACGTGTTGCGCATGATGGTGAAGAGCCAGCTCTTCAGCTTGGTGCCCGGCTCGAACTTGTCGAGGTTCGCAAGCGCTTTCATCAGCGTTTCCTGTACGAGATCGTCCGCATCGGTCGGATTGCGGCAGAAAGTACGAGCAAATGCGCGGAGAGCCGGAATGAGCCTCACTATGTCTGCACGTGCAGGATCACCATTCAACTGTGATTCAGACACCGTTGCCTACCTCTCCCAAAGTCTTCATGGCTGGAATTCGGTGGCAAACGCACGCCTTGCGCATTTGGTTCCCGCAAGATGAACGGCCGTTCAGGTTCGTGACGGAACAAAGCCGCCCGATGGCCGGTTGATAGGGTTTTCACGGAGTTATGATCGTGACACCGCGCGCAAACTGGAAAGGCTTCCTGAAGATCGGAGAGCTGAACTGCCCCGTGGCCCTCTATACGGCGGCCTCCACGTCGGACCGCGTCAGCTTCCACATCATCAACCGCAAGACCGGCAACCGGGTTCACCGGGAAATGCTGGATGCCGACACCGGCAAGGTGGTCGAGGGCGACGACATCGTCAAGGGTTACGAGGTTGCCAGCGGGCAATACGTCGTCCTGGAGCCGGACGAGGTGAAGGCGGCCCTGCCGGAGAGCGACAAGACGCTGGAGCTCGAAACATTCATTCCCTGCGACGGGGTCGATACGATCTATCTCGACCGTCCGTATTACCTGGCGCCGGCCGACAGGGCGGCCGCCGACGTTTTCGACCTGATCCGCCGGAGCCTGAAGGAAAAGGATGTCGCGGCCCTCGCCCGCACCGTTCTTTTCCGGCGCCTCAGGACCCTGCTCATCCGCCCGAGCGACGAGGGGATGGTCGCCAGTACCCTGAACTACGACTACGAGGTGCGCCCGGCGAAGGAGATCTTTTCCGACATCAAGACCTTCAGGATCGAAGGCGAAATGCTCGATCTCGCCGAGCATATCATCGGCACGAAGAAGGGCACGTTCGATCCGACGGAGTTCGACGACCGCTACGAGGCGGCACTCGCCGAACTGATCAAGGCGAAGATCGAAGGCCGCAAGATCCGCAGGAAGCCGGCGCCGCAACCGCAGACGGTTTCGAGCCTCCTCGATGCCCTGCGTCAGAGCGCCGGAAGTTCGGCGTCCTCGAAGAAAACGGCGAAAAAAAAGACTGCTGGAACGAAGGCCCGAGCCGGGAAAACCGTATCGCGTAAGACCGCCGCCTCCGGAAAGGCGGCTCACAGAAAGGCCGGCTGATCATGGCGCTCGAAACCTATAACCAGAAGCGGAATTTCAAGGCCTCTCCCGAACCGCGCGGGAAGAAAGCCAAGGCGAGCGGCAACAGTTTCGTCATCCAGAAACATGACGCGACCCGCCTGCATTACGATTTCCGGCTGGAAATGGACGGCGTGCTGAAAAGCTGGGCCGTGACGCGCGGCCCGAGCCTGGTGCCCGGCGAAAAACGGCTGGCCGTGCATGTCGAGGACCATCCGCTCGATTACGGCGGTTTCGAAGGCACGATCCCCGAAGGCAATTACGGCGCCGGTGCCGTGCTTCTGTGGGACCGCGGCAGCTGGGAGCCGGTCGGCGATCCGCACAAGGCCTATAAGAAGGGGCATATGGAATTCGAGCTGAAGGGCGAGAAGCTGGAAGGCCGCTGGCACCTGATCCGCATGGGCCGGAAGCAAGGCGAGAAGCGCGAGAACTGGCTGCTGATCAAAGGCGAGGACGAGTTCGCCCGTGCCGAAGGCGACAGGGACATTCTGGACGAGCTGCCGCTTTCGGTGAAATCGGGCAGGACGCTCGACGCCATCTGGGGCCGCAAGCCGGCGGCGAAGAAACGAGCGGTGAAGGCCAGCGTCAAGACCGCACCGGAGCCTGAAAGGGCCGATATTCCGGTCTCGAAGATCAAGGGCGCAAGGAAGGCCGGACTTCCGGATTTCGTCGATCCGCAACTGGCGACGCTGGTGAAGAATGCGCCCTCCGGCAAGCGCTGGATCCATGAGATCAAGCTCGACGGCTATCGCCTGCTGGCCCGTATCGCCGACGGCAGGGTGACACTGCTCACCCGCACAGGCCTCGATTGGACGCACAAATTCGGCGATGAAATCATCGCGGAATTCGAAAAACTCGACGTCTCGGAGGCGATCATCGACGGCGAAGTCGCAGTCGAGGCCGGTTCCGGCGCGACGGATTTTTCGCTCCTGCAGGAGGACCTGAGCGAGGGCCGCGATGACCGGTTCACCTTTTATGCTTTCGATCTGCTCCATCTCGACGGTTATGACCTGACCGGGATGACGCTTCTCAAACGCAAAGAGACTTTGGAGAAGCTCCTGACCGGCATCGGCCCTGCCCTGCGCTACAGCGAACATTTCGGCGACGAGGGCGGGCTGGTGCTGAAACACGCCTGCCGCCTCAGCCTGGAAGGGATCATCTCCAAAGTCGCCGACGCCCCCTATCGATCCGGCCGCGGTCGTGATTGGGTAAAGTCGAAATGTTCCGCACGGCAGGAATTCGTGGTCGCCGGTTACGTCCCCTCCTCCGTCAATTCCAAGGCTATCGGTTCGCTGGTCATGGGCTATTACGAAAAGGGCAAGCTGCGGCATGCCGGGCGGGTCGGCACCGGGTATTCGAATGCGGTGGCGCAATCGCTCTTCAGGCGCCTCGACGATCTGCGAACCGACAAGAGCCCGTTTGACGAAAAGCTCGCCGGGGTGGAAAAGAAGGATGTGGTGTTCATCAAGCCCGAACTGGTGGCGGAAGTGGAGTTCCGCGGCTGGACGGCGGACGCCCATATCCGGCACGCCTCCTTCCGGGGCCTGCGGGAAGACAAGGACCCAAAGGATATCGTCCGGGAGGGCGTACCCGTGAATGCAGCCGAAGCGCCGAAGCCGCCGAAACGGACGGTCAATCTCACCCATCCCGACCGGGTCTACTGGCCGGATGCCGGCGTGACCAAGGCAGGCCTTGCCGACTATTACACCGAGGTCTGGCGGCTGATGGCGCCTTTCGTGGTCAACCGGCCGCTGGCGCTGATCCGCGGTCCGGACGGCATCAACGGTCAACTGTTCTTCCAGAAGCACGGCTGGAAAGGCATGACCAGGAACGCGGTCCTGGTCAAGGACCCGGCCGATCCCGCCGAAGAGGATATCACCATCCGCGATCTCGACGGACTGCTCGGCCTCGTGCAGGGCGGGACGCTGGAAATCCATCCCTGGGGATCGAACCTCGGCGACTGGGAAAAGCCGGACATGGTCAACATAGACCTCGATCCGGGCGAAGGCGTCTCCTGGACGGATATCATTGCCGCCGCGCACGAGGTGAAACGCCGTTTCGAGGAGATGGGCCTCGTCGCCTTCGTGAAGACCTCGGGCGGCAAGGGCCTGCATGTCGTCGCCCCGGTGAAGCCCAAGGCGGAATGGCCGGAGGTGAAGGCGGCGATGAAGGCGCTCGCCGACGGCATGGCCGGCGACGATCCGGACAGGTACGTCTCGACCATCACCAAGTCGAAACGCAAGGGCAAGATCCTGATCGATTATCTGAGGAACGGCCGCGGCAACACCGCCGTCGCCCCCTACTCCACCCGCGCCCGCCCCGGTGCCCCGGTCTCGATGCCGGTCGAATGGGACGAACTCGGCGGCGCGATCGGGCCGAATTACTTCACGGTGGGCAACGCCGTGGCGCGGATTGCCCAGCAGGAGAAGGACCCATGGGGGGATTTTCGCAAGGCGGAAAGGCCGATCGAATTCAAGGGGAAGAAGTAGGCGGCGCGCCTTGCTCCCATCTCCTCTTGCGGGCAGGGCTATCGTCCATATGCGATAGCCCTGTCGCATATGGACGATAAGCGAGCCTGCCTCACCGCCTACGCTCCGCTTCCAAACTCTTCTTCAGCGCCGCGGTGATATCGATCACGTTGCCGGCCCGTTCCGGCGCCTTCTCCTCCGCTTTCTTCACGGCCTTGCGGCCTTTCTTCCGCTTGGCGATGATCTCCAGGAGCCGGTCCTGGACCGGATCGTCGGCCATCGACGGTTTCCAGGCTTCGGTGCGCTCGTCGATGACTTTTTTCATCAGCTTGAGCTGGTCGGACTGCGGTTTCTCCTTGGGCCCGTCGGCGGCGTATTCCTCCGCATCGCGCACCTCGTCTCCGTAGCGCAGCGTCCAGACGACGATGCCCTTGTCCTTCGGCAGCAGGAGCACGGCCCGCTCGCGCCGGTACATGACGAGCCGTGCGATGCCGCCGGTCTTCGTCTGTGCCATCGCCTCCCGGATGACGGCAAAGGCCTCTGCGCTCACCTCGTCGTCGGGGGCGAGATAATGCGGCCGGTCGTACCAGATCCAGCCGATCGACCCTGCCGGCACGAAGGTTTCGATATCGATGGTGCGGGTGCTTTCCAGCCCGACATCGTCGATTTCCTCGTCCTCGAAAAGCACATAGTCGTCCTCGCCCTTGGGATATCCCTTGACCTGATCCTCGTCTTCCACGGGTTTTCCGGTCACGGCATCCACATATTGGCTGACGACGCGGTTATGGTTCTGTCGGTTGAGGTTGTGAAATCTCACCTTGGCGCCTTCCGAAACCGCCGGCGTCATAGTCACCCGGCAGGTCACCAGCGACAGCTTCAGATAACCCTTCCAAAAAACGCGCGGCGCCACGGCAGAACTCCCTCTTTCCCTGAATAACCCGCGCGAAGCGCGGCGGTTCCGGAACAAAGCCGCGCAGCAAACCGTTTTCGATCGGACAAGAACACCAAGGAGGGCCATGATGAGCAACACCCCGCATTCACCGCACAGGAATTTGGACAAAAAGGCCGAGCAGTCTGCGCGTGAGAAAGGCAGGGCGCAGGATCTGGAAGAACAGCTCGACGAGGGGCTGGAGGATACTTTCCCCGCCAGCGATCCCGTCTCGGCGACCGTGACGTCCATCCCGACCGGTACGCCCAAACCGCCAAAACACTAGTTTCAGCCTGTTGCCGAAAATCGATCGGGAACAAATGAGGCGGCTTCCTGGATAGGAAGTCGCCTATTCATTGTCCTCTGTGACTTTTTCGGGATACCCGAAGTGGACCATATTGCTGTAAGGAGACGGAATAGGTTTTTGGCAGGGCGGATAATGGCTTCGGCAAGGGTAGCCGAACATCGATTACGTCAGAGGTCGGGATGGCGAAAGACAGCACTCCGGTTGCGGAACAGGAAATCAGGTTTGGGCGGCGGGTCAACCGTCAGGTTTCCGTCCTGCTGAGCGAGATCGAGAAGGAAGACGTTCCCGACCGCCTGCTTGAACTGGCGCGCGAACTGCAGAAGGCTCTCAACGAAAAGGCCGACGGCACGGCTGGCTGACGGCAATCGGCCGACCGCCAATCTTCACAGCTGGGTCGAGATAATGTTGTCGACAGGCACCCGGCCGCCGATCACGCCTCGTGGTCCGTTTTGTGCGAACCGGCCGCTGTTGTCCTCGATCACCGTATAGAGTTTTTCGCTGCGGAAGGCGCTTGCCATTTCGGTGGAATTGCCTTCGGACGGCGCGGCGTCGATTTCCATGAAATCGAGTTCCGCCTGGCTGGCGACGAGACGGGCGTCGCCCGTGGTCTTCGCCCTCACGATTACTTCGCCATGCGCCTCGCCACGGGCTCGGGCGTTCTGCCAATTGGGGTCGTCCGCCCGCGCGATCGGCACCAGCCGATAGACCTTCAACCTGTCCTGCATGTCATTCTCCCTTAGAGCACGATGCTCCGGTCGAAGCGTCAACGCGATGACCGAGGCGACCGTTCCGTATTAGCGCGCCGGAACATTTCGATCGGCCCGCCAGTTCCTCCTCCGCCCTTGGAACGAAGGGGGAAGAAGCGGAGAAAAGCATGGAAGATCCCCGTCGTTGCCGGCACCTGTGCATCGACATGCAGCGCATGTTCGCGGAACTTACGCCCTGGCACATTCCCTGGATGCAGCGGGTCCGCGAGACCGTTGCGGTAATTGCCGGCCGTCATCCGGAAAAGACCGTCTTCACGCGCTTCGTGACGCCGAAGACACCGTCGGACGCCAACGGCAGCTGGCGGGGCTATTATGAGAAATGGTCGATGATGACGCGGAGCGAACTCGGCGATCCGATGGTGGATATCCTCCCTGAGTTGCGCGCGCTGGTGCCTCCGGCCACGGTCTTCGACAAGATGACCTATTCTCCCTGGCTCGACGGTCGTCTTCACCACTTCCTCCAGGCGCAAGGCGTCACCACGCTGGTCGTCAGCGGTGGCGAAACGGATGTCTGCGTCCTGGCGGCGGTGCTCGGCGCCGTGGATCTCGGTTATGCGATCATCGTCGTCAGCGACGCGATCTGCAGCACGTCCGACGAAACCCACGACGCCTCGCTTGCGCTGTTCGGCAGGCGTTTCTCCAACCAGCTTCGGCTGACGGATACCGAAGGCCTCCTGAACTGGTGGGAGGAATGAACCGGACGGGCAGACCGTGTCGGGGAATGGCGACCTCCGGCTGACGACAACCCGATGGGTCGGGAACCATAAACGCCCTTCGGTTGTTAATGCGGCGGGAGATCCCCGCCTCGATATTTCAAAAACCAAGGAGAGAGCAATGGCCACGAAGACCCTCGACGATCTTTTCCACGAGACCCTCAAGGACATCTATTACGCCGAGCGCCAGATCGTGAAGGCGTTGCCGAAGATGGCACGCGGCGCGCAGGATCAGAAGCTCAAGGCTGCTTTTGAAAAACACCGCGACGAGACCGAAGGCCAGATCGAACGTCTGAAGCAGGTCTTCGAGATCATCGGCAAGCGCGCCCAGGGCAAGACCTGCCCGGCAATCGACGGCATCATCGAGGAAGGCGAGGAAATTCTCGAAGAATTCAAGGGCAATCCGGCCCTCGACGCCGGCCTGCTGGCAGCCGCCCAGGCCGTCGAGCACTACGAGATCAGCCGCTACGGCACACTGCGCTCCTGGGCCCAGCAGCTCGGCCTGAAGGACGCGGTCACCCTCCTCGAACAGACGCTCGCCGAGGAAAGCAAGACCGACGAAAGCCTGACCGCGCTCGCAAAATCCGCCGTCAACGTCGCGGCCCAGAAGGCCGCCTGACGCCTCGTGCCGGAGGAGGCGCGGCCAAGCCCGCGCCTCTTTTCAAGCAAGGAAAATGCGCCCAACGGAAAAGCCCGGACTTCGACCGGGCTTCTTCTTGCATCACCTTGCATCATCTTCTTGCATCACCGGACGGTCTGTCCGACGTAATCGACCCGACAGGGTCAGGCTGAAAGCGAAACCCTCAAAACCGATCCCGGCAGGCCCTTGGCAAGCATCGACACGGGCAGCATCTCCCCGTTCGGCGCCTGGCGTCGGAAAACCTTGTCGCCGGATGCACCGATCCGGGCAAGATGTGCATGTGCGGCGTTCATGGCGAGGTCATAGGTGTGGTAATAAGACGCAGACTGAACTCCGTCGATTACATAGACCCAGCCGGTTGCGTGCGGAACGATATCGCAGTATTTTTCCATTGGATGTGTCTCCTTCCCGGCGGCGATAAACCTTCTGGACTGCAAAAAGTTCCGCATGGGAAGTCGTTTTTTTGAGTGGCCGCGTTCCCCCTTGGCCGTGTTGTGATTTTCGTTTTCTTCATGGAACTTTTCCGCGTGGCATCCGTTTGGACGACCGGGCGAATGGAGACAATAATGGCAGAATCCGAAGACGAGTGGATCAGAAAGCGTGCTTACGCTTTGTGGGAAGAGGAAGGTTATCCTGCCGGCAAAGATAGGGAGCATTGGGAAAGGGCGAAGCTCGAATACGCGACGCTCGGTCCGGTTCCTTCTTCAGGCGCTGCCAGGGGCAGGAAGACCTCAGCCGCGATAAAACCTCCGGGAACAGCGCCAAAGGCTGCGTCTTCATCGAAGGCACCGGCTGTAAAAACGCTGACTGCGAAAGCGCCGGCTAAGGCCGCATCATCAGCAAAGACGAATTCGAAGCCTCCGGCGGCGATGCCCGAATCCGTCGAGCCGGCCAAGCGACGCTCCAAGAAGGTTCCGGTCGGCGAGTAGAAGCCCCGGCACCATTGTATCAAAAACCGGTTTTATCAATCGCGGTGGCACGTCTTGCCGCGATGACGGATTTCTTTGCCTGGAAAAATAAAAAATGGCTTGCGTGTTTGATCTCCGCCTGAATCCGCGCCACCGTTGGAACGTTGCCCAAGGCCTGAACGTTCGGAAGGGTGCCAATGACCCGTGGCGGAGGAAGGCATGATGAACGCTTACGTCTCGATTGACGATGCCCAGCGCGGAACGCCGGATCGGGAAGTGGGGATAGGCCCCGAAAAGCGAGCCTTGCCGCAGATGAGGGTTCTGTCCGTAACTTCGGAAATCTTTCCGCTCGTGAAGACCGGCGGCCTTGCCGACGTCACCGGCTCCCTCCCCAAGGCGCTTGCCGCGCTGGGTATAGAAACGACGACGCTCATTCCCGGCTATCCCAAGGTGATGGAACAGCTCAAAAGCGCCACGCCGCTTGTCACGTTCGAGGACCTGCTGGGCGAAAAGGCCTCGCTGCTGCACACCCGCTTCGAAGGACTGAGCCTCTTCGTGCTCGATGCCCCGTCTCTTTACGACCGGCCGGGAGGTCCTTATGTCGATGAGCGTGGCGCCGACCATCCGGACAACTGGAAGAGGTTTGCCGCGCTGTCGCTGGCGGCCGCGGAGATCGCCGACGGCGTTCTACCCGGCTGGGTTCCCGAACTTGTCCATACCCACGACTGGCAATCGGCGCTGACCTCGGTCTACATGCGCGAACGGAACTGCATGACGCCCGTCGTGCTGACGATCCACAATCTCGCCTTCCAGGGCCAGTGTGGCGCCGAGCTGCTGGATCATCTCGGTCTTCCGCCGCATGCCTATTCCATGGACCGGCTGGAATATTTCGGAGACATCAGCTTTCTGAAGGGAGGGCTGCAGACGGCCGACGCGATCACCACCGTCAGCCCCACCTATGCCCGCGAAATCCTCACACCGCGTTTCGGCATGGGCATGGACGGCGTGCTGAACGCTCGCGTTTCGGTGCTCCGCGGCATCGTCAACGGCATCGACCTCGATATCTGGGATCCCTCCACCGACCCGCATCTGCCCCGCAACTACGACGTCGGCAGCCTGCGCCGCAAGCGCGAGAACCGGGCCGTCCTGCTGGAACTGTTCGGCCTCGACGCATCTCATGAAGGGCCGGTTTTTTCAGCCGTCAGCCGGCTGACCTGGCAGAAGGGTTTCGACATGTTCGCGGAAACGGCCGACGAGGTCGTCAACAACGGCGGCATGGTGATCGTCTTCGGCCAGGGCGACAAGGACATAGAGCAGGCGCTTCTGAACACCGCCTCCCGCTTTGCGGGCCGCATGGCGGTGCATGTCGGCTACGACGAACCGACGGCGCATCTCATTCATGGCGGCTCGGACGCGATCGTCCAGCCATCGCGCTTCGAGCCCTGCGGCCTCACCCAGCTTTATGCCCTGCGCTACGGCTGCGTGCCGGTCGTCTCGCGCACCGGCGGCCTGTCGGAGACGATCATCGACGCCAATGACGCGGCAATGTCGGCGCGGGTCGCGACCGGCTTCCAGTTCCACCCGGTGACGACGGACGGGCTGCGGCTGGCGCTGCGCCGCGCACTGCACGCCTACCAGGATCCCAAAATGTGGGCGCGGCTGCAGAACCAGGGTATGAAGGCGAAATTTTCCTGGGAGCGCAGCGCCCAGCAATATGCCGCTGTCTACGCAAACCTCGTGCGCAAGTCGGGACAGGTCGTCGCGCCGGCCGCCGATATCCGCCGGGCAGTGCTGTAACCCCTCTTCGATCTCGGACATCCACGAAAAAACCGGCCGTAACGGCCGGTTTTTTTGCAACGGGAAGACCACTTCACGGCCGCCTGAAAAGCACCAGGCTGCGGCCTTCGAGCTCGAAGTCCTTTTCCTTGGTAATCCGCAACCCGCGCTTTGCAAGATCGGACGTGGTCAGTTCCAGCACCCAGCCGCCCTCGCCGAATTGCGGGATGCGGAAAGGCACGGTGCCTTCGAAGGGATTGAAGAGCATCAGCACGTCATGCCAGATGCCTTCCTCTTCCCGCAGATCGGGGCGGCCGATATAGAGGCCGAGCGTCGAACCCTCATCCCATTGTTCGGGCGTCTGGAAGCCGCCGCCGGCGTTGAACCACTTGATGTCGAGCCCGTCGCGCCAGTTCTCCCGCCTCAAGAGCGGCTGTTCGCGGCGCAGCTTGATGATATGGCGGGTGAAAGCGCGCAATTCCTCGCAGGTCTCCGGCAGGTTCTCCCAATGGACCCAGGAAATGTCGCTGTCCTGGCAATAGCCGTTGTTGTTGCCCATCTGGCTGCGGCCGAACTCGTCGCCGGCAAGCAGCATCGGCGTGCCATGCGAAAAGAACAGCGTGGCGAGGAAATTGCGCTTCTGGCGGTCGCGCACCCCATTGATGCCCTCGTCCTCGGTCGGACCTTCAGCGCCATAGTTGTAGCTGCGGTTGTCGTTGTGACCGTCGTTGTTGTCCTCGCCGTTGGCCTCGTTGTGTTTCTCGTTATAGGAGACGAGGTCGTTCAGCGTGAAACCGTCATGGGCGGCAATGAAGTTGACGCTCGCCCAGGGGCGCCGGCCGCGCTGGTCGTAGAGGTCGCCGGAACCGAGCAGGCGGGCGGCGAAATCGGTCGAGACATTGGTGCCCTTCCAGTATTCGCGCACCGTATCGCGGTACTTGTCGTTCCATTCGGCCCAGCCGGGCGGGAATCCCCCGACCTGATAACCGCCGGGGCCGATATCCCAGGGCTCGCCGATCAGTTTCACCCTGGAGAGTACCGGGTCCTGCGTCATCGCGTCGAAGAAACCGCCGCGCTGGTCGAAACCCTGCGGTTCGCGGCCGAGAATGGTACCGAGATCGAAACGGAAACCATCGACATGCATGGACTCCACCCAGTAGCGCAGCGAGTCCATGATGAGCTGCAGCACGCGCGGATGGGAGGTATTGACCGTGTTGCCGGTGCCCGTGTCGTTGATATAGTAGCGGTGCTGGTCCGGCATCGTTCGGTAATAGGAAAAGTTGTCGATGCCCTTGAACGAAAGCGTCGGCCCGAGCTCGTTGCCCTCCGCCGTGTGGTTATAGACCACGTCGAGGATCACCTCGATGCCGGCGTCGTGGAAGGCTCGCACCATGTCCCGAAAACCCTGGATGCCGCGCGGGCCGTAATAGCGCGGAGCCGCCGCGAAGAAGCCAAGCGTGTTGTAGCCCCAGAAATTACGGAGACCCTTGTCGAGCAGGTGCTGGTCGTCGGGGAAATAATGGACGGGCATCAGCTCCACGGAGGTGATGCCGAGGCTCTTGATATAATCCACGGAGGCCTTGTGGCTCATGCCTTCGAACGTGCCGCGCAGCGTCTCCGGAATGGCCGGGTTGAGCTGGGTAAAACCTTTCACATGCGTCTCGTAGACGACCGCATGAGGCCAGGGGATATTCGGGCGGTTCTGGTCCTGCCAGTCGAATTCGTCTGGGTCGATTACCCGGCATTTCGGCAAGAAGGGACCGCTGTCCCGTTCGTCGAACGTGAGATCCTTGTCCGGATGCAGCAGGTCGTAGGCAAAATGCGCCTCGTTCCACTCGACGTCGCCGACCAGTTCGCGAGCGTAAGGATCGATCAGCAATTTGTTCGGATTGAACCGGTGGCCGTTTTCCGGATCGTAGGGGCCATGGACACGGAAGCCGTAAAGCGCCCCCGGCTTCAGGCCGGGGATATAGCCGTGCCAGATCTCGTGGGTATATTCCGGAAGCTCCAGCCGGGCGATTTCTATCTTCCCGCTTGGATCATAAAGGCAGAGTTCGACACGTTCCGCATGCGCGGAAAATATCGCGAAATTGACGCCCTCACCGTCAAAATTGGCTCCGAGCCGAAGCCAGGAGCCGGGTTCGATGACAAAATGGTTCGATTTTGTGTCCATGCCGCACCCGATTGAAAGATTCGCGGGATAATGGTGCGGCACAGCATTTCGTTCCCGGGAGCGGATGAAATTATGGTTTTCCGGTGGCTGCCGGCGGTGGGTTGTTGCCCGGCGCCGTATTCGTCGTGCCGGAGGGCGAGGTCGTCGGACTCTGTCCGCCCGTGCCGCTTTGCGGCGTCGGGCTGCGGTCGACTGGCGCCGTATTGCTGGGCTGGGGCGGCGGCGTGTTGTTGATGGGATCGCTCTGTTTTTCGCTGTCGTCACTGCAGCCGCTCAACAGCACGAGGGTCGAAAGGATCATGATCAAATGCTTCATGGCTTGTCTTCTCCGGTAAACCTGCCGACTGCGGCCTGCCGCCGATGGGCGTCGAGCGCGATGACTTTCTCGACCGCGGCGACATCTTCCGCCGCTGCCGCCGGAATGGGGTCGCTGGCGATCGCCTCCAGCACTTCAGGCGCAAGCGCGCCGTTGCGGATGGCATATTCCAGCGCCTCGCGTGTCTGTCGCTCGGCTTTCAGCTGGGCGTAGAGGGCAAGGATCAGCCGATCGCGTACATCGCGTTCCGGTCTGTCGCCGTCTGTTCTGGCAAACTCCGCCATGACTGCCTCCATCTCGTTGATGGAAGTTCAACTTTCGGTCGGGTGGATTGTTCCCTCCCCGAAACCGTCCCCTATCTCTTTAACCGGGGAGAACAGGCAAACAGCGGAGGAGATTCCATGTCGACGATGACACCGCATGAACTGGAGGGCAGGCTCAATGCCCATCGCGAACTGCTGATCGAGATGCTGGCGGCGATGATCGGCGGCGAAGTGACCATCACCTCCTTCCTGAGAAGACTCCGCGACGACGCCACATTCAAGGACAACGAGGAGGATCCGGGCCTCAACCCCGAAGGAGCCTTCGCGATCGAGAACTCCGCCGCGCGCGAGGTGCGTGCCATACTCGAAGCGGCCCGCGCCAGAGCCGAGGCCGACGGCCCGTAGACAGGACGTTAACCATGCTCGATCACATTTAAGGCAGGCCCGCCACGTTTATGGCCATTTCGTGGAACTAGTATGTGGCTCCTGCGTTCATTCACGACCGAAGCGATGGAGGCGACGATGGTCAGAGAATGGGTGGAAGCGGCAGGCTTCGTGCTGGTGATCGCGGCCTGTTACATGATGGTCATCCCCGTCTAGACACAGGGCTTGGTTTCGGGCTCCTGGGGAGGAGGCGTGGCCTTGATCACGATTTGACGGGTCAGGGTCCGCCGTTCTCGCGGCTGGCAAAAAAGGCCGCGAGAACGGCAAAATCATCCTCCTTCAGGTTTTTCGCCGCCTCGGTCATCAGATGGCTGAACGAGGAACCGCCTCTGACCCCTGCATGGAAGAGGCGAAGCTGGCGCTCCAGATAAGGAGCGCTCTGACCCGAGATGCGCGGATAGGCGGGATTGCCGCCGGGCTTTTCGTGGCAACTGAGGCAGGCGGGAATTTTGTCTGCCGCTCTTCCCTTTTCCGCGATCTCGCGGCCTTTTTCCGTAAGCTGTGCATCCGCCGGCAGGGCCGGCCTCTGCGGCCGCGCCTGTTTGGCATAGTAGGCTGCAAGTTCCGGCAAACTCTCTTCCGGCAGCGTTCCGACAGCGACCTGCATGATGCCGCTCGCCCGCTCGCCATGGGCATAGGCCCGCAGGCTATTCAGCAGATAGGCCTCCGACTGGCCCGCGAGCCGCGGGATGACGCTCGCGGCCTCGAGCCGCCTTTCCGAATGACAGCTCTCGCAGGTGATCGGCAGCGGCGAGACCTCGCCGGCCTTGCCGATGCCGTGCAGGCCGGAGGCCCGCAGATAGGCATCGCTGTCCATGTCCGGCAGCTTGCGCAGGAAGGCGACCATGTCCCACACCTCGTCGTCGCGCATCTGCGCCGGCCAGGCGGGCATGCCGGTGAAACGGACGCCGTGCTTGACGATCTCGAAGAGCTGCGCGTCGCTCCAGGTCGGCACGACGGTCTTCAGGTCCGGCGGTGGCGGCAGCATGGCGAGTACGGCGGCCGAACGCGCCTGCGACGGCGAACCGTGACAGATGGCGCAGCCTGTCTCGAAATGGCCGGCGGCGGGCGGCACCAGCGCCGGATTGTCGAGCGGCGGAGCATCCACGGAAAGCGCGGCGGTGCGCACCGAATTCCCCATCACCCAATGCAGGAACCAGTCGGTCGCCGCCCAGTGGCCGGTGCTCGCCCTGACGCTCATCAGCCCCGACCAGGCGAAGCCGAAGCCGAGGAGCGGCGCCACGATCACCAAAATGGCCAGATATTTCCAGCGGATCGTCATCGCCCTTCCTCCTATCGGTCCGGAACCGGTGCATTCAGCATGCGGGCAAGAAGCCCCACGCCGCCGGCGAGATAAACGATCGCGCCGACGAAAAGCATCACTACGCCGCCGACCTGTTGATCCGCCAGGGCGGAGAGGGGCACGCCAAGGCAGCTCACCTCCCCTTCACCGTAAAGCGGGCGCGGCGAAAGGGAAAGCAGCGCGCCGATCAGCGTCATGTGCATGGAGGTGAAGATCAGGCCGAACGTACCGGCCAGCCGCCGCTCCTTGCGGCCGGATGCGGCCCCGCCGAGGCAGGAGAGCCAGAGGGTGAGGCCGGCGCCGAGGAAAATGGCCTGCTCCAGGACGGCGATGATCGGGGATGTTTCTGACAGGGCTCGGAGCGCGGGGATATGCCAGGTCCAGACGGCGAAGAGTTCGATGACAGAAGCGGTGATGGGGGTGAGCCAGGTCCGGCCGTCGGTGAAATCGAAACGGGTTCCGGAAAGGCCAATCGCTATCAACGGAGCAGCGCCGGCGACGACGCCCATGTGGACGATCATATGGACGGAGAAGGATGTTCGGTCGGCCAAGGGGAGAAGGCCTAGCCAGAGGGCGAAAAGCACGATCAAGCCGATAATCAGAACAGCTTGCCTCGGCGTCGGAGATCGAGGCGGAGCAGCATGCGCCCTTCCTTTCTCCCCTTGCGGGGGAGATGTCAGCGGAGGCGACAGAGGGGGGTGGTTCAGCGAGTCCGACGATAGAGTGTATGGAACCACCCTCCTCTGCCTGCCGGCATCTCCTCCGCAAGGGAGGAGAATGGATGATGGCCCCGCCTCCTGTCCATCTTCCTTCATGGCTGGCACTCCGCGATGAAGATCAGCGGGATTGCAGCATAGGCGACGGCGGCAAAGCTGAGGCCGGAGAGCAGCAACGTCGCAAAGCCCTGAAAATACCGCCGGTCCTCACGCGTGGGTTCGTCATGCGGGGGATCTCCGGAACCGAAGCCCCATTGCCGCCAGGCGAGAAAGGCGGAAAGCACGATCATCGCCAGCGCCAGTAAAGTCACGACGACAAGCACGACGCGAACGTCGTCGAAGGTGAACGAGGCCGGCAGACGCTTGGCGCAGAACACCGCCACCGTCGCGTAGCAGACGACGAAATGCAGCGCCCAGACGGTCGGCGCCGTGAACAGCGTCCAGAGCGTTTCGACTTCCTTCGGGATGAAGCTCTTCATGACGCCACCAAGGGAAAGAGGCCGATCACGGCGAAGGTGACGACGGCGGTGACGCCCATGAAATGCCAGTAGAGCGCGACATTGCGGATATCCTGGTCGTATTCGGCGGTCATGAGGCCTGCAAGGCTCCGCGCCAGGCAATAGGCCTGCATGATCGCTCCGACAGCGCCGTGGGCGACGGTCCAGATCGCCACGATCCAGACGATCGCCGGATAGACATGCGAAGTGGGATCCATGCCGTACATATAAGGGCCGGCAAGACCCGCCAGCGACGCGGCGACGGTGGCGAGGAAAGCAGCCACCAGCGCGACACGAGCGCCGAGCGGCCACCGCTCGTTCAATTCACGGGTCAGCAGCGTGAGGCCCCAGGCGATGACGAAGAGCACCAGCGCCACCATCGGCCAGAAGACGCCCGGCCCGGCGGCAACGGCGAAATCGTCGTGGATCGTCCAATAGAAGAAATAACCGAAGATCAGGCTTGCGAAGGCTGTGCCGTCGCCGACCATGGTGATGAACATCGCCCACCAGCCGACCGAGGCCGGGCCGGAGACATAGATCGGCAGTTTCAGGCCGAGCCCGACATCCGTTTCCGGCGCTTCGGGGATCGGTGCGGTGCCGGTCCAGAGCCAGATGATGATGGCGGCGAAGGTGATGACGGCGCAGATAACCGTCGTGATCCACCAGTGGAAGGTGAGCGCGATGAACACGCCGCCGAGCGCCGTGGCCGCGATGATCGTCACATGGGAAACGCCGCCGACCCGCAGACACTGGATCGGCTCGGCGTCCAGCACGGAGGTGACAAGTGTCTCACGCTTGCCAGATCTGGCGTCGGGCAGATAATAGCGCCCGGCCTCGATATCCGCCTGCAGGTCCGGCTGGTCCCAAAGCGGATAGCGGCTGGTGATGATCGGCACCGAGCGCATGCCCCAGCTTTCGGAAGGGTCGTTGGTCCATTCCAGCGTGCCCGAGTTCCACGGGTTGAGATTGCGTTCCTTGGGTTCCGGTTTCGGCCGAAGAATGTCGACGACGAAGGTCGCGATACCGGCGGCGAAGACGAAAGCGCCGATGGTCGAGACGAGGTTGAACCAATCCCAGCCGATATTTTCCGGATAGGTGAAGACGCGCCGCGGCATCCCGCGCAGGCCGGAAAAATGCATGGGAAAGAAGGCGATGTTGAAACCGGCAAACATCAGCCAGAAGGCGACCTTGCCCCATGCATCGCTGAGCTTCTTTCCCGTCACGAAGGGAAAATAATAATAGATGCCGGCGACGACCGGAAAGAGCATGCCGCCGATCAGCACGTAATGCAGGTGGGCGACGACGAAATAGGTGTCATGCGCCTGCCAGTCGAACGGCACCAGCGCCACCATGACACCCGTCAGCCCGCCGATCACGAAGATGATCAGCCCGCCGGTGCCGAATAGCATCGGCACGGAAAAGATCACCCGACCTGCCAGCATGGTGGCGATGAAGACGAAGATCTGCACGCCGGTCGGGATCGCCACTGCCTCCGATGCCGCCGAAAAGAAGGCGAGCGAGATCTGCGGCAGTCCGGTGGTGAACATGTGGTGGACCCAGAGCCCGAAGCTGAGGAACCCGGTGCCGACGGCGGCGAGCACGATCCACGAATATCCGACAATCGGCCGCTGCGAGAAGGTCGGCACGATCATCGCCATCAGCGCGATTGCGGGTAAGAAGATGATGTAGACTTCCGGATGGCCGAAAATCCAGAAAAGATGCTGCCAGAGGAGCGGATCGCCGCCGCGCCTCACATCGAAGAACGGCCAGTCGAACATCCGCTCCATCTCGAAGAGGATGTCGCCGGCGATCAGCGGCGGGAAGGCGAAGAGGATCATGCCGGCGACGATCAGCAGATACCAGGCGAACATCGGCATCAGGTTGATGCGCATGCCGGGTGCCCGGCATTTCATGATGCCGACGATGATCTCGACGGCGGCGGCGATCGACGCCACCTCGATGAAGGACAAGCCCAGAAGCCAGATATCCGCGCCGATGCCGGAATATTGCTTGTCGGTAGCAAGCGGCGGATACATGAACCACCCGGCATTCGGCGCCGCGTTGAAGAAGATCGAGCCGCAGACGAAAATGCCGCCGATGAGAAAGCTCCAGAAGCCGAAGGCGGAAAGCCGCGGGAACGGCAGTTCACGGGCACCGAGCATGGAGGGCAAAAGGAAGATCGCCACCGCCTCGAAGATCGGCACGGCGAACAGGAACATCATCACCGTGCCGTGCAGCGTGAAGGCCTGGTTGAAGAGTTCGGCGGAGATGAAGTCGTTTTCCGGTACCGCGAGCTGCACGCGCATCAAAAGCCCGAGCAGACCGGCGAACAGCATGAATACAAACGCGGTGACGCCGTACCAGAGGCCGATCTCGCTGTTGTTGACCGAGGTCCAGTAGCGGATGCCTTTCGGCGTCTGCCACACCTTGCGGAGCCGTTCCTCCTGCGCTGCCCTTTCTTCCGGCGAAAAATTGCCGAGCTCCACTGTCATTTGAGCCCTTTCAGGTAGGCGGCGATACGATCGGTTTCCGCTTCTGGCAGCATAGAAAAATGGGGCATGAGCACTTTCGGCTTGATCCGGTCGGGATCGCGGATGAACCGGGCGATATGTTCTTCAAGGTTGGGCAGCGTACCGGCTGCAACCGAACCGCGTTCGCCGAAGGCGGTGAGATCAGGGCCGATCCTGCCCTGCGCCTCGGTGCCTGAGATGGCATGACAGGCAGAACAGCCGTGTTTCAGAAAAAGCGCCAGCCCTTCCGCGTCCTGCGCTCCGGACGATGCCCGACGCGCCGTCATCCACGTCTCGAAGGCCGGTTTCTCCACGGCATGCACGGTAAACGCCATGAGCGCATGCGACGCGCCGCAGAACTCGGCGCAGACGCCGCGATAGGTACCGGGCTTTTCGGCGAGCAGCGTCAGCCGGTTTTCACGGCCGGGAATCATGTCCATCTTGCCGCCGAGCACGGGAATCCAGAAGGAATGGATGACATCGGGCGTTTTCAGGGAAAAGACGACGCGCTCGCCGATCGGAAGGCGCACCTCGTTGGCGGTCTCGAAGGCGACATTTCCACCCTCCTCCAGATAGCGTACCCGCCACCAGAACTGTTCGCCGGTCACCTCGATTCGCATACGGCCCTCCTCTCCCTGGAACCAGGGCCGCACATTCGGCATCAGCCAGACGGTATAGGAAAGCAGCGCGGCGAGCACGACGGTCGGAAAAATCGCCCCGCCCCACAGAATGAGTTGGCCCGCACCCTTCTCCGAATGGCCCCGTTTCTGGCGGGCGGCATAAAAGAGCAGGCCGGCGACGCCGGCCCAGATCACGACCGCCCCGGCGAGCATGGCGAGGAACAGCGCCGCCACATCCGCCGCTTCGCGGCCGGCCGGATCAAGCGTCGACTGGACGCCCGAACAGGCGATAAGAAACGGACAGGAAAGAAGGCTTGAAATGAATGGACGGATGAAACGCCGGCATCTGCTCTGGAAGGCCGGAGGGCCGCAATTTTTTTCTGATCGGATTGGCCGGCAGGCGCCGGTCAAGCGGTCATTATTCATTCGGCCCGACCCGTTGGTTGCCGCAGCCGCAGGCCGCGAGAACATTCGGCGCCAAACGCCCTACCCAGGGTTTTGTTCCAAAAGGCGCATAACTTTGTGTAACGGAAGGAGAAAAACTTGGAACGAATCCGGAGGCGACGGGTTTGCCCCTGTGTGAGAGGGCAGGATGCCCTCGTTTCGCGACGGGAGATTTCATCATGCGACACTTTTTCAAGATGCTGAGAAACAGGCTGATCGGCACGAACCAGAAAAAGACCTTTGCCGTGGCCCATCCGGAAGAGCTGCAGGTCGTCGTGCCTGAAGCAGTGGTTCTGCCGCTGCCCAAGTCGCCCCGTGAGGAAATCAGCGTGCCGGCCTCGATCAACGGCCGGGACCTTTCTACCGGCCGCCTCTGACGTACGGCCCCGAAGTCACAGTGAGACGATTCAAGGCATTGAAGTGCCGCGCGTCCACCCGGACTCACGGCACTTCCCGGGCCGGAGCAAGAAACTGAAGAGCGAAGGAGACAAGCATGACCGCAATCGAGTCCGCCACCATTCTGATCCTCGCGACGGACGGTTACGAGCGCTCGGAGCTGCGCGTTCCACTTGAGGAGCTCAAAAAGCGCGGTGCAAACGTGAAGATCGCATCCATCAAAGCCGGCGAAATCAAGAGCTGGGACGAAAAGAACTGGGGCGATACCGTTCCGGTCGATATCGAGGCCAGGAACGTCAAGGCCGAAGAATTCGATGCGCTCGTACTGCCGGGCGGTCAGATCAACCCCGATCTGCTGCGCGTCAACGAGGATGCGGTGAAAGTGGTGCGCGACTTCGTCAAAAGCGGCAAGCCGGTGGCAGCGATCTGCCATGGCCCCTGGCTTCTCGTCGAGGCCGATGCGTTGCGGGGCCGCAAGGCCACGTCCTATCCTTCGATCCGCAGCGATGTCCGCAATGCGGGCGCCTCGTGGAAAGACGAAGCAGTCGTCGTCGACAACGGCATCATCACCTCGCGCTCTCCCAAGGACTTGAAGCAGTTTGTCGATAAGATCGTGGAGGAAGTGAAGGAAGGGCGCCATAACCGCCGGGCGGCCTGATTTCGGAGGCCCGGCTCCGGCCGCCCGCTGCTCCTCGCGGGCGGCTGTCGCGAGAGTTCAGGCGACCTCCCGCAGAAATGCCAGCAGGCGCCGTTCGTCGGCGCGCAATCCTTTCGAGCCGTTCACCATCGGCCGTTCCGCCATCACCTTCTCCAGCAGCGATATGTCTTGCGAAAGCGAGAGAATGGCGGGATGGATATAGCTCGACCGGCAGACGGCCGGCGTGTTGTGCAAGGCTTCCGCCGCCGCTTTCGCCATCGTCCGGATCCTGGGACGGCCGCCTCCCGCCTTCACGTGATGCCAGGCTGCCATAAAGGCCGCCAGACTGCCGCCCCAGGTGCGGAAAGTCTTGGCCGATACCGGAAATCCGGCCGCCTTGGCGAGATAAGCGTTCAGACGTCCCGAATCGACCGGGCGCGGTACGCCTTGCTCGTCCGGCCAGGAAAACAGCTGCCGCCCCGGCAGGTCGGCGATCTCTTCAAGAATGTGCTGCAGGCGCGGATGCTTCAACGTATGCCGTACCCGCTTGCCGCCCTTGGCTGTGAAGCGCAGCATGATCGCGTCGCCGGACAGCATCATGTGACGCTTGAGCAGCGTCGTCGCCCCATAGGTCCTGTTTTCCCGCGCATAGGCCCGATTGCCGACGCGCAGGTGCGTCGCATCCATCAGCGACACGAGGGCGGCGATCACTGCATCGGATTTGTCGAGCCCGGCGGCCAAATCCCGTCTCGCCTTGTTGCGAATGCGCGGCAGTGCCTCGCCAAACCGCAGCAACTGATCGAACTTGCGCTCACTGCGGAAATTCTGCCAGTCCGCGTGGTAGCGATACTGCTTGCGGCCGCGGGAATCATAGCCTGTCGCCTGCAGATGGCCGCGCGGATCGAGGCAGATCCAGACATTTTCGTAGGCCGGCGGCAGACCGAGCGCCGCGATCCTGCGCCTTTCCTCCTCATCGGCAAGGAGCTTTCCATCTGGCAGGCGATAGCAGAAACCCTTGCCGCGACGCAGGCGCCGGATGCCGGGCTCCGTATCGGAAACGTAGGTGAGGCCGATGATTTCAAGGGAATTTTGATCGACATCGATCGGGCTAATCAGTGCGTCCATGGGCGCTTTAACGGCGGGAACGCTGCTTCGTTCCGGCACCGATGGCCATTGAGATCAGATTGCTATATCCGCAAGCGTGTCGCCGCCTTCCCCGCGTTCGAATGCGGCGCGGGGAGCGGTCAGGATCCAGCAAAGACCTGCGGGATGGAAATTTACATCCACATGCCCCCGGAAGGCGGCCGATGCATGACGCTTGATGATCGTCGTGCCGAAACCGGTACGGGAAGGTTCGCGCACGGACGGCCCGTCCCTTTCCTCCCAGATGAGGCGAAGCAGGGGCTCCTCTTCCTTTTCGTCCACCACGTCCTTCCAAGTGATGTGCACCTTGCCCTGCGGCACGGAAAGCGCACCGTATTTGACGGAATTGGTGGCGAGTTCGTGCAGGACGAGGCCGAGGTTCTGCACCGCTTCCGCCTTGAGCGTGAAATCCAGGCCCTGCAATTCGACACGATCGGCGACTTCCGCAAACGTGCTCATGTGGATTTCTACCACCCGGCGGATCGAAACGCCCGCCCATTGTTCCTTCGCCAGCGCCTCGATCGATTTTCCGAGCCCTTGCAGGCGGTTGCCGATCGCCTTCTGGAACTCCTCCATCGTCGTGTCTTGCCGGGCGAGCTGGCGCATCATCGCCTGCACCAGCGTCAGGATGTTCTTGGTGCGGTGGACGAGTTCGTGCAGGATGAGATGGATGCGGTCTTCTGCCTGGCTGCGGTCGAAGGATGCGTTCGAAAGAGCGATCGCCACCTGGTTGGCTTCGCGGATCTTGGTCTGCACCGGAGAAACGATTTCGCCACGGCCGATCCGCTCGGCCATCTCGGCGATCTGCCGGATCGGAATGCGAAGCTGGCGCCCGACCAGCCAGGCGATCAGCATGCCGACGGCGAGGAAGATGACTCCGCCGGCAATCAACTGCCGCCAGGTGGTCAGGATGCTCGCCTGCGCCGCGTCGATCGGCCCCCAGACAACGGCCTTCCAGGTCCAGCCGGTAATCTGCGCATAGCCGTACATCTGCTTCAGATCGCCATCCACATCCTCGATCGTACCCTTGAAACCGGTCATCAGCTTCAGCGTGTTGGCGGGAAAAGCCGTACCGGGCGGCAGCGCACCTGCGCCGAGCGACGTCACCACATGTCCGGAGCCGTCGACGACCGCCATGGTCCAGCCTGTTGGAAGCCCCTCCGTCGAGATGAGCTTCTGCAGGTCCTCGGCATTCTGCGTGATGATCATCGCAGAGCCGGAATACGAAATCTCCTTGGGCAGCGGCATGGTGACGTTGAACACATGCTTGCCGCTGGTCACGCCGAAAAAGACGTTGGAAACTTCGGTGACGCCTGTCTTGAGGACAGATTCCAATGACGCGACATTGGACATCTTGCCGAGCTGCGTATCGAAGGGAACGCGGGTGTTGAGCCGCTGCTGACCGTCCCGATTGACGACAAGCACGTAGAGCGAATTGGATCGCAGGCTGTTTTGCGTCCGGTTGTGGAAGGCCCGCAGATCGCCCCGTTCGAGCTCCGGCGACGTCACCAGCAGCCTGAGGGTGGTTGCCATGTCCTGAAGTTCGCGATCAACCGAACGCGCGATGAGCTGGGCATCCTCGGCCGTCTCGTTCGCAAGGATTTCCCGCTCGTTGGACTCCAGCTCCATCATCAGATAACCGACAAAGATCAGCAAAGGCAGTGCGACGCCGGCCGTGAGGGCGACCAGGTAAGCGCCGATGGGCGCCGTTGGAAAAAAACGCGAAATCCTAAACATTCCGCGCATTTACCTCAAAGAAACACCCAGGTGCCCGTGCCACCTGCCGGTATGCTCATATCAGTATCCCGCCCTTTGCTAATATAAATAGCGGGTCTGTTCTAACTGGTTTTGGGAGCCGGGCCAAGGATTGATTGCCTGCGATATGTCTTGGCAACAGGCGGAATGTCATTTCGTGCACAACCGGGCCGCCCCGGAAAGGGCGACCCTGGTTACCGATGGCGCGGAGATCAGATGGTTGTCGATCCGCTCAGGGTATTGGTGGAAATATTGTTGACACGCAGGTTGTTCTGCACGTGCCGAACTCCGGAAATGCCGTCTACCAGATCTTCTGCCCGACGCTTGTCCCAACGGCTCGAAATGAAGCCGTCGAGCGTCACTTCTCCTTCCTTCACCGTCACGGTGATGTTCGACGCGTCGAGGATGGGATCGTCGCTCAATCGATCATTGACATCTTCTTCGATGCGGGCGTCGGAACGCTGATAGCCCTTGGGGCCTTTGCCGCGATGGGCATCCATCATGCGCCGCTGTTCGGCTTCCTCGTCGCCAAGCCAGGAGGAGACCTCGTCGCCGGCCCGCTCCATGAACGAGCGCTTGCGGCCATGCTCATCCGAGGATCGGGAACGATTCTCGCCGCCATAACCATACCGGTTTCCAAAGCTGTCGCGTTGGTCGGAACCATAACCGTAGCGGTCGCCGAAGGACTGTCCGGAGCGATTGCGGCCGGGCTCGTAGCTGAACGAGGACGGGTTGCCCCTGTAGGATTCGCGGGCCCAGGCGCGCGACCGTTCCGTATCGCCATATCCGAAATCGTCGCCCGCCCATTGTTCGCTGCGGCCATAACGGGAGAAGCGCGAGCGGTCGCTTTCCTCGCGGCCGCCGAAAGTATTGTCGCCATCGCGCTGCTGGTCGCCGAAACCGCGTACATAACCGGTGTCGCCCGGCCGGTATTCGCTGGAGGGCTCGTGGCCACCTTCGCGAGAGAATGTGGAATCGTCACGAGAGAAATCGCGCTCGTCGCGCCTGCGGTCATTGCGATACCCGCCTGACTGGGAATAATTTCCGTTAGCCATTGTCTGTCTCCTCAATCTGGATTGGTCCCTCGACTGGATGGAATCCCGCGCCGACGGGACACCATCCGAACCCCGGCCAGCAGGGTTTGTTCCGGCCTTTTGGGATCGGCGGCCAATCAATCGACCGATACTGCCATCGCCATCGAGAGGCCCGGAAGCAGTCTCCCGTCCTCGAGCCCGGACGCTTCGGCATGAAAGACCATGCCGGAAACGGACGGAACCGGCTTGGCCGCCGTCGACAGATTGGCTCGAAGCTGAAGTAGCCGGTCTCCCAGCCGCCAGTCGATCGCGACGATGCCCTCCTCGGCCTGCAGCGTCTGGCCCGAATGGGGGGGCGCGAAACGCAGGCCTGGAACCACATGTTCCTGGCGCTTGGCGATGAGGACGGCGAGACGATCCCGGAACGATTGTCCTTCCAGGGACCAGGCGTGGTCCCAGCCGAGTTTTGAACGCTCGAACGTCTCCGGCCGATTGGGATCGGCTATATCTTCCGGGTTCGAAACGCCCGCCGGAATGCCGCCGAAACTGGCGGCCTCGTTGATCCGGTTGTGCCAGACCGCCCGGGCCAGCTCTCCCTCGTAATCGCTGAAGAAGCGGAAGCTGCGAACCTCGCCGTAATCCTCGCCCATGAACAGCATGGGAATCTGCGGCGAGAGGATCAGCATCGCCGTCATGACGCGCAGCATCCGCGGATCGGCAAGCGAAATCAGCCGCTCGCCTTCGGCGCGATTGCCGACCTGGTCGTGGTTCTGCAGGAAATTGATGAAGGCCGAGGGCGGCAGATGACCGCTGCGCTCTCCACGCGCCTCTCCCTTTGGCGATGCCTCGCCCTGATAGATAAAACCCTCCGCCAAGCCCCGCGCGAGCTTTGCGACCGGCCGCTCGGCAAAAATCTCCACATATCCCGTCGTCTCGCCGGTGGCGATCACATGCGCCGCATGATGGACATCGTGATTCCATCCGGCCTCATAAAGAAGTGCCTCGCCAGTGCGGTTTCGTTCCAGATAACCGGTGATGTTGCGGTGGTCCTCCATGACGAGATGCCGCCGGCGTCCCGCCACTTCGCGGCGGACCCGTTGCGCCAGCTCGGTCAGGAAGTGAACGTCCGAAGCGTCGTCATTGATCTGATCGACGGCATCGAGGCGCAACCCGTCGAGATTGTATTCCTCCAGCCAGTAGAGGGCGTTCTCGATGAAGAAACGTCGCACTTGGGGCTGGGCGAAATTGATCGCCGGCCCCCAGGGCGTCGTCCGCTCGGGATCGAAGAAGGACGGCACATAACGATCGAACAGGTTGCCGAGCGGACCGAAATGATTGTAGACCACATCGAGCATCACCGACAGCCCATGCCGGTGCGCAGCGTCGACGAAAGCCTTCATGTCGTCGGGCGAACCGTAGGCATGATGCGGTGCATAGGGCAGCACGCCATCGTAACCCCAGCCGCGCTCGCCCGGAAACTGATTGACCGGCATGAGCTGCAGCACGGTGATGCCGAGGTCCGCCAGTTCCCGCAACCTGCCGATCGCGGCGAGAAAGGTGCCTTCAGGCGTAAAAGTGCCGATATGGATCTCGTAGAGGATCGCCTCCTCCCAGGCGTGGCCCTGCCAGTCGGTCGCATGCCAGCGAAAGAAGGTGGGATCGATGACGATCGAAGGTCCGTCGATACCGCCATGCTGGGCGCGCGAAGCCGGATCCGGCATGGCGACGCCGTCAGGCATCACGAACCGATAGGATGTGCCCGGCGCAACATCTTCCGTGGTCAGTGTGAACCAGCCGTCGCCGGCTGGCAGCATTTCCCGATTGCGGTCGGCGATCCGCACACGCAGGCGTTCCGCCTCAGGCATCCACAAACGAAAGGTGACCTCTCCGTTACCTAGATATTCGGCGCCCCAGAACTTGGGGAAAGCACGCTCGAAAGGGCGCACGGAGGCTTCGTTGCGTGAATCGAACTGCGTGAAATCTCGGGTCAGGGACATGACATCTCCTTGGTTCCAACAGGTCCAAGGGAACACCAGTCCGTGAGGATTGGTTCCCCACGGATCTATAAGCAGTTGTTATCGCTTGTTAAAAATAAGGCGCAGCATCTTACGTGAAGTGCCGCTCGGGCCGCATCAATCGATACGGCTTCCCGTCTGGGGATCGAAAACGACGGCCTTGTCCAGATTGAAAGCGAAAGAGAACTTCTCTCCCGGCGCCACGTGAACGTCGGCACGGGTGCGGGCCGTGAAGCTCGCCCCATCCAGCCGGCCGGTGACGAAGGTGTCCGAGCCGGTCGGTTCGACCATGGTCACGTCGGCCTCGATTCTGGCAACCGAACGTACCTGCGGATCGAGAAGGCCGGTATCGGTGATCGCCTCCGGACGCAGCCCGAGGATGACCTCCTTGCCGTCGGCGAGGCCGGCGGTGACGGAGGGCGGCATGGCGACCTTGACGCCGTCGTTGCCGAACAGCGCGATACTTTGCTGACCATCGGCGCCGGAAACTTGGCCCTTCAGCATGTTCATGGCCGGCGAACCCATGAAATCGGCGACGAAAAGGTTGGCCGGGCGGTTGTAGATTTCCGCCGGCGTGCCGACCTGCTGGACGGTGCCTTCCTTGAGGACGACGATCTTGGTGGCGAGTGTCATCGCCTCGATCTGGTCGTGGGTGACGTAGACGATCGTCGCATGGGTGTTCTGGTGCAGCGCCTTGATTTCGGCGCGCACTTCGACACGCAGCTTGGCGTCGAGGTTGGAGAGCGGCTCGTCGAAGAGGAAGACCCGCGGCTGGCGCACCAGCGCCCGGCCCATCGCGACACGCTGCCGCTGTCCGCCGGAAAGCTGGCTCGGACGACGCTTCAGCAGATGCTCGATCTGCAGGGTCTTGGCGACTTTCTTCACCTCCGCCTCACGCTGCGCCTTCTCGACACCGCGCATTTCGAGCGCGAACGCGATGTTCTCTTCCACCGTCATGTTCGGGTAAAGCGCGTAGGACTGGAAGACCATGGCGATATCGCGCTTCGACGGATGGAGATCCGTGACCACCTGGCCATCGATGACGATGTCGCCCGAAGACGGCGGCAGGAGGCCCGCGATCGCATTCAACAAGGTCGACTTGCCGCAGCCGGACGGACCGACCAGAACCAGGAACCCGCCCTTTTCGAGGCCGATATTGATCCCCTTGAGGATCTCGTTATTGCCGATCTTCTTGCGGATATCCTTGATTTCAAGAAAGCTCATGTGCGGTTATCCCTTCACGGCGCCGGCCATCAGGCCGCGCACGAAATAGCGTCCGGCGACGATATAGACGAACAGGGTCGGCAGGGCGGCGAAGATGGCGGCCGCCATGTCGACATTGTATTCCTTGACGCCGGTGGAGGAGGAGACGAGGTTGTTCAGCGCTACCGTCATCGGCGAGGATGCACCGCCCGAGAAGGATACGCCGAACAGGAAGTCGTTCCAGATATTGGTGAACTGGTAGATGATCGTGACGACGATGATCGGCCCGGAGGTCGGCAGCAGGATGCGCCAGAAGATCCGGAAGAAGCCGGCGCCGTCGATCATCGCCGCCTTGATGAGTTCGTCCGGAAAGGCTTCGTAATAGTTGCGGAAGAACAGCGTCGTGAAGCCGAGACCGTAGATCACGTGCACCATGACAAGGCCGGTCGTCGAGTTCGACAGGCCCATCAGGCCGAGCAGGCGCGCCATCGGGATGAGCACGGCCTGGAACGGGATGAAGCAGGCGAACAGCATCATGCCGAAGACGATCTTGTGGCCCGGGAAGCGCCACTTGGTGAGTACGTAGCCGTTCAGCGCGCCGAGCAGCGTCGAGATGATCACCGCCGGCACCACCATCTTGATGGAGTTCCAGAAATACCCTTTGATACCGACGCAGGAGACGCCGATGCAGGCCTCGCCCCAGGCCTTCACCCAGGCGGCGATCGACGGGTCCTTCGGCAGCGCCAGCATGTCGCCGCCGCGGATTTCGTCAAGCGATTTCAAGGACGTCGTCAGCATGACGTAGAGCGGCAACAGATAGACCAGTGCCAGCACAATCAAGGCCGCATAGATGAAATAGCGGGCGGTGCGGGCCTGGCCGGCGCTGACGGTTTCGTTTGCGGCGCTCATTGCTTCCTCTCCCGCAGTTCAGAATAGAGGTAGGGCACGATGATTGCGGTAATGCCCATCAGCATCATCACCGCGCTCGCCGAGCCGACATTCATCTGGTTGCGGTTGAACGTGTAGGAATACATGAAGGTGGACGGCAGTTCGGTCGCATTGCCCGGCCCGCCGCCGGTGAGCGCGATGACCAGGTCGTAGGACTTGATCGCCATATGCGCCAGCACGATGAAAGCCGACAGGAAGATCGGCCGCAGCAGCGGAATGATGATGCGGCGGTAGATGGCGATGTTGGAGGCGCCGTCGATCTGCGCCGCCTTGACGATCTCGCCATCGATGCCGCGAAGGCCTGCAAGAAACATCGCCATCACGAAACCGGACGCCTGCCAGACGCCGGCGATGACGACGGTATAGATCGCCATGTTCGGGTTCACCAGCCAGTCGAACTTGAAGCTCGTCCAGCCGAGATTGTGCATCGTGTGCTCAAGCCCGAGACCGGGGTTCAGGAACCACTTCCAAGCGGTACCCGTGACGACGAAGGACAGCGCCATCGGATAAAGGAAGATCGGACGGAGCACGCCTTCAGCACGGATGCGCTGGTCCATCAAAATGGCGATGAACAGGCCGAGCGCGATGCAGATACCGATATAAAGGATGCCGAAGATCGCCAGGTTCTGCATCGCCACATACCAGTTCGGCTGCGACCAGAGGCGATAATAGGCGTCGAACCCGCCCCATTTGTAGACCGGCAGGATGCGCGAGGTCGTGAACGACAGGTAGACGGTCCAGAGGATGAAGCCGTAGACGAAAACCAGGATCACCGCGAATGAGGGCGCCAGCACGATCTTCGGCAGTGCATTGCGCAACCCGTCCGCAAAGGTGCGGCCCTGTCTCTGCGGCGTCCCCTCGGGTGTCAGGGCGGGCACCGGCTCGATTGTCGTCATCATGACCTCCGGGTGGGGGCAGGAGAAATAACAGCTATCAGAAAGCCAAGCTTACCCCCTCACCAACAAAATCTAGCACTTAGCTTTCAGCTAAGATGCTGATTTTGTAACCTCTCCCACCAAGGGAGAGGTAGGACGGCGGCGGCGCGGCATCCTTATCTCTCCCTTTGTGGGAGAGAAAGCAATTTCAGCATCTTAGCTGAAAGCTAAGTGCTGGAAATTGCAAGTGAGGGGATCGCCGTCAGGCAACCCCCTCACCCATTCATGCAAAGCTACTTACTTCGCAGCCTTGACTGCTTCCGGCAAGCGCTTCAGCGCTGCGTCGGTCGTCAACTGGCCATTCAGGTGCTGGGTGATGACGTCAAGCATGGCTTCCTTGATGGCCGCCGGCTGAGCGTAACCATGGGCAAGCGAGCCCATCAGCGTGCCCTTGGAAGAGGCTTCGGCGAGATCCGCCATGCCCTTCTTGCCGCAATCGTCGAACTTTTCGTTCGAGACGTCGGTACGGGCCGGGACCGAACCCTTGACCGTGTTGAAGGCGATCTGGAAGGCCGGATCCTCGACGGCGGACGCCATCTTCATCTGCGCCTTTTCGGCGTCACCGCCCACGTCGAACATCATGAACTGGTCGGCGTTGAAGAGGACGGACCCCTGGGTGCCCGGGAAGCGGATGCAGACGAAGTCGGCGCCCGGCTTCTTGTTGGCGCGCAGCCACTCACCCTTGGACCAGTCGCCCATTTCCTGTGCGCCGGCCTTGCCTTCGATGACCATGGCCGTCGACAGGTTCCATTCGCGGCCCGAGAAGTTCGGATCGAAATAGGTGCGCAGCTTCGACATGGTGTCGAAAACCTTCTTCATCGTGTCGCCGGAAAGAGCCGCCGGGTCGAGATCGAGAACGGCCTTCTTGTAGAAGTCCGGACCGCCGGTCGACAGAACGACGGCTTCCCAGAGCGTGCCGTCCTGCCACGGAACGCCGCCGTGAGCGAGAGCGGTGAGGCCCTGCGCCTTGAAGGCGTCGAGCATGGCGATGAGTTCGGTGATATTGGTCGGAACCTTACCGCCAGCCTTGTCGAGAGCCGCCTTGTTGATCCACAGCCAGTTGGTGGAGTGGATATTGACCGGAGCGGCGATCCAGTGGCCGTCATACTTCGAGAAGTTCTGGAGGGCGATCGGAATTACCTTGTCCCAGCCTTCCTTCTTGGCGAGGTCGTCGAGGTTTGCGGCAACACCCATTTCCGCCCAGTCGCGGAGGTCGAAGCCGAGCAGCTGGACGGCGGTCGGCGGATCACCGGCCGTCACACGGGCGCGAAGCGCGGTCATGGCAGCGGAGCCTGCACCGCCGGCAACCGGCATGTCCTTCCAGGCGACGCCCTGCTTCTGCAGGTTTTCCTTCAAGACGTTGAGGGCGGCCGCTTCACCGCCGGAAGTCCACCAATGCAGGACTTCGACCTGCTCGGCGGCCTTGGCGGCACCGGCCGTCATCGCGATAAGAGCCGCACCGGCGGCGAGTTTGGCAATCATTCGAATCTTCATTGAGAATCTCCCTTTGCATCCGGGCTCCTCTCCGGATATCGGGATTTATAACGATATAAATGCGGGTAGTGTCAACCCGCCCAGGGAGTTTTTTACAGAGTCGAAATTTCCCATTAACATCATGAAAAATATCGCAAATTTAAAACGCTTCCAAATTTTCCTCGGGAAGCGAGAAAAATTTCTGGCGCCTTTGAAAAAATTTGCAACGATATAGATGAGGCTCGCTCCGGTTCCGGAGCCTGCATGGAGGAGATGAGGATATGTCGCTGGAGGACCCAGAGGACAAGGGGGAGAACAAGAGTCGGCGGGCGATGCCGGCCCGGGGAACCGAAAAGGCCGGCACTGGTGCGAAGCCAACCCTGAAGACGATCGCCGAACTGACGGGGCTTGCCGTCACCACCGTGTCGCGCGCGCTGGCCGACGCGCCGCAGATCGCGCTTGAGACGCGGCTGCGGGTCAGGCAGGTGGCGGAAGAGATCGGCTACCTGCCTGACCGCGCCGCGCAGCGCCTGCGCACCGGCCGCACCAATGTCATCAGCCTCGTGCTCGATCCGCACGAAGAAATCCTCGGTTACGCCACCTCGATGATCAACGGGCTGACAGAGGCATTGCGCGGCACCGCCTACCACCTTGTCATCACCCCGCATTTTCTGAACACGCCGCAGATCGATCCGGTGCGCCACATCATGCGCAACCGCATGGCCGACGGCATCATCTTCACCCGCACCGAGCCCTCCGACGAACGCGTCAAGCTTTTGATGGAAAACAATTTTCCGTTCATCTGTCATGGCCGCACGGAGCTCGCGACCGCCCACCCGTTTGTCGATTACGACAATTACGGCTTCGCCTATCAGGCGGCCCGCAAACTCATCGCCGCCGGCGCGAAAAAGCTGTCGATCATCCTGCCGCCGGACCGCTTTACCTTCGCCCATCATATGCGCCACGGCTTCATGACGGCCGTGCGCGAGGAAGGCGTCGGGTTCGAAATCGCCACGGGCGTGACGCTGGACAGCAAGTCCGACGACATTCGCGACTATGTCTATAAAAGGATGGGAGAGCCGGAGCGGCCGGACGGCTATATCTGCGGCGGCGAGGTATCGGCGCTCGCGGTGATGGCGTCCGCTTATGACCGCGGTCTTGAACTCGGCAGCGACGTGCATCTGGTCGCCAAACAGACGTCCGGCCTGTTCGACCAGATCCGGCCTCGTGTCGAGACGATCTACGAGGACCTGACCGAGGCCGGTCTTCTGATGGGCCGGCTGCTTCTGAAGCACATAGCCGGGCGGGCTCCGGTGGCTGAACTGCAAGCGCTCCAGACGGTATGACCGCCTGAAGCGTTGTCGCGCAATCCCGTCAGGAAGATTGCGAAAGGTTTCAGCGTCGCGCGGGACTTGGTCGCGCGACGCTGTCCGCGGCTTCTCAATCCTCTTCCACGAAGACTTCCTCGCGCTTCTTCTTGACGCTCGGCAGGAAGACGATGACAAGAACGAGTGCAGCGAAGAAGAGGAGGGCCGCGCTGATCGGACGCGTAACGAACGTGCTCGGATCGCCGCGCGAAAGGATCATCGCCCGTCTCAGGTTCTCTTCCAGCAGCGGGCCGAGGACGAAACCGAGCAGCAGCGGGGCGGGCTCGCAGCGCAGTTTCGACAGCACGTAGCCGATGAGACCGAAGAAGGCGACGGAATAGAGGTCGTAGACGTTCGAATTGACGCTGTAGACCCCGATGGCGCAGAACGCCATGATGATCGGGAAGAGGACATAATACGGGATCGTCAGGAGCTTTACCCACAGCCCGATCAGCGGCAGGTTGAGCACGACCAGCATCAGGTTGCCGATCCACATCGAGGCGATGATACCCCAGAAGAGCGCCGGCTGTTCGGTGGCAACGTTCGGGCCGGGCACGATGCCCTGGATGATCATCGCGCCGACCATCAGCGCCATGACCGGATTGGCCGGAATGCCGAGTGTGAGCAGCGGGATGAACGAGGTCTGGGCGCCGGCGTTATTGGCCGATTCCGGGCCGGCAACGCCGGCGACGGCGCCGTGGCCGAATTCCTCCGGATGCTTCGAGACCTTCTTTTCGACCGTATAGGACGCGAACGCGGCAAGGATCGCGCCGCCGCCCGGCAGGATGCCGAGGATGGAGCCGATTACCGTACCGCGTAGCACCGGCGCGATCATCGCCCTGAAATCCTCCTTCGACGGCAGGAGTCCGCTGACCTTGGACATCAGCACCGAACGGGTCTTTTCGCTTTCGAGGTTGCGCAGGATTTCCGCGATGCCGAAGACCCCGACGGCGACCGCGACGAAGTTCAGTCCGTCCGCATACTCGCGGATGCCGAGGGTGAAGCGCGGCGTGCCGGTATAAATGTCGGTGCCGACAAGGCCGAGCAGCAGGCCGAGCGCCACCATGGCAAGCGCCTTGACGATCGAACCATGCGCCAAGGCGATCGACGATACGAGGCCGACGACCATCAGCGAGAAATATTCGGCGGCGCCGAACTGCAGCGCGATCTGCGTCAGCGGCGGCGCGAAGATCGCCACCAGGAAGGTCGAAACCGTGCCGGCGAAGAACGAGCCGATGGCGGCGATCGCAAGCGCCGCGCCCGCCTTGCCCTTGCGGGCCATCTGGTAACCATCGATGGCGGTAACGGCGGACGAGGATTCGCCCGGCATGTTGATGAGGATCGCCGTGGTCGAACCGCCGTATTGGGCGCCGTAATAGATGCCGGCCAGCATGATCAGCGACGAGACTGGCTCGAGCTGGAAGGTGATCGGCAGAAGCATGGCGATCGTCGCCGTCGCGCCGATGCCGGGGAGCACGCCGATCAGCGTTCCGAGCAGCACGCCGATCAGGCAGAAGAACAGGTTTTCAAGGGAGGTCGCGGTCGAAAAGCCGAGCGCGAGATTGCTGAAGAGATCCATGGCTCAAAATCCTTAGAAGCCGAGCCTAAAAGCCCAGCCAAGGCCCGAAGGTGCGGAATGGCAGGCCGAGGCCATAACTGAACACGAGCAGCGAAAACACGGTCAGCGCCGCGGAAAGCGCGACAGCGGTCAGCGGTTTCATGCGCTGCGACGCGAAGGCGGCAACGAGCGCGCAGATAAAGACCGCAGGCACGAAGCCGAGCCCGCGCACGGTGAGCCCGAAGATGATCGGTGCCGGCAGGATGAAGACCATGCCGCGCCAGGCGATCGCCCCGATCGGTTCGCCCTGTACCCTGACCGCCTGGCCGAGGACGATCCCACCGAGCAGGATGAGCACGCAGGCGAGAATGAACGGGAAATAGCCCGGCCCCATGCGCAGCGCCGTGCCTAGTTCGAGATCAAGGGATTCGAGGGCGAAAAAGAGGCCCGTGGCGATCAGCAGCAGCCCGCAGATGAGATTGGTCGTATCGACTTTCAGGGAATTCATGGTGTCTCCGTAGAGGATGGAGATGCAAATTCGGCGTGCAAGATGCCCCTCGTCCCGCTACCGGGAACTTCTCTCCGCTCGCGGGGAGAAGGAGCGTGCCGCACCGGCTCCCTCGGCAACAAACGATGGGTGGGGCACGTCCCCTCTCCCCGCAAGCGGGGAGAGGGTGAGGGGTTAAGGATCGCGTTTCAGTCCGCGTACTGGCCGGCAGCTTCGATGACCGGCTTCCAGCGCGCGATCTCGCCTTCGAGCTTGGCCTTCAGCGCTTCCGGCGTGGCATCGGCATCCGGCGAAGGAGTCGTGCCGAGTTCGGCGAAGCGGGCGCCGACATTGGTGTCCTTGAGAGCGACCTTCAGCGCCTTGTTGAGCTTGTCGATCGCTTCCTTCGGCGCGCCCTTCGGAGCATACATGCCGTGCCAGATACCGACTTCCATCTGCGGCAGACCGGCTTCCTTGACGGTCGGCAGGTCCTTCAGGACGTCGAGGCGTTTCGGCGAGGTGACAGCGTAAGCTTTCACCGTCTTGCCCTGGATCTGCTTCGTCGTGTTGGTCGTCTGGTCGCACATGATGTCGACCTGGCCGCCGAGCAGATCGGTCATCGCCGGGCCGGTGCCCTTGTAGGGGACGGTGACGAGCGCGGTCTGGATCGAGCTCATGAACAGCATGCCGCAAAGATGCGAAGCGGCGCCGATGCCGGCATTGGCGACGGTGACCTTGTCCTTGTTGGCCTTGGCATATTCGACGAGGCCCTTGAGGTCGTCGGCCGGCATATCCTTGCGGGCGAGCAGCGTCATCGGAACGTCGGTGACGAGACCGATATAGTCGAAAGCCTCAAGCGTCTTGTAGGGCAGCTTGCGGTAGAGCGTGTTGCTGGTCGCCATGCCGATGTGGTGGAGCAGGATCGTATAGCCGTCCTTTTCCGCATTCGCGACACGGGCAGCGCCCAGCGTACCGCCGGCGCCGCCGACATTTTCGACGATGACCTGCTGACCGAGGTCCTTCGACATGGCTTCGGCGACGAGACGGGCGACCGTATCGGTCGGACCGCCGGCCGCAAACGGCACGATCATGGTGATCTGGCGTTCGGGAAAACCCGCTGCATTGGCAACGGTGGAAACCAGCGAAAGCGCCGCAAGGGCGGTTGCGCCGAGAATGGCGTTCAGGATTTTCATCGGGGTCCTCCTGGATGAAACGTATGGCACAGCAGGCGCGCAAGTCTCCTCCGGCGCCAGCCTGCGGGCCATTTGCCGTCAGGCGCGAAACACGCGCAATCGTTGCGAAAGTCTTATTTGAGCTTTTCTGCAAATGCCGCGCCGCAGCATGGGTGGATTCGGAAACAATGCGGGAAAAGCGTGGGTGGATTTCCACCCATTCCCGCAATCACGCTACTCTAAGCGGATCGAAAATGATCTCATCGCCGTGCTTGCCAGAGGAATGACGGCGGGAAAGGTTCGTCCCGGGCATCAACCGTCCCGGTCGTCGTGCAGCAAGTTTTCGAAACCGAGCAGTTTCTTGTCGAGTCCGTATTTCTGCATCTTCTCGTAAAGCGTCTTGCGAGAAATGCCGAGGGATTCGTAGACGGGACGGAGCGCGCCGCCATGTGCTGCGATCTCGCCGGCGATGATGTTGCGTTCGAAGGCGGCGACCTTATCGGCCAACCGCCCTGCCCCATCCCTGGAACCGTCCTTCCCCGAACCGCCCGTTTCGCCGGGTTTCGGATCGAGGCCGAGCACAAGGCGGTCGGCGGCGTTGCGGAGCTCGCGCACATTGCCCGGCCAGTCGCGCTGGGCGATCGCCGAGATGACGTCGGCCGGCACGTCCATGTCCTCGCGGCCGTAACGTGCCGCGGCTTCCCTGACGAGCTGCAGGAAAAGCAGCGGAATGTCCGCCCGCCGCTGCATGAGCGACGGCACATGGATGGTCGCCACATTGAGCCGGTAGAAGAGGTCGGCACGGAAACGTCCTGCGGCCACCTCGGCTTCCAGGTCCACCTTGCTGGTGGCGATGAAGCGCACGTCGAGCGACACGGTCTCGTTGGAGCCGAGGCGGGTGATCACCCGCTCCTGCAGGACGCGCAGGAATTTCGCCTGCAGGTCGACCGGCATCGAGCCGATCTCGTCGAGCAGGATCGTACCGCCACGGCCATGCTCGAACTTGCCGTAGCGCGGTCTGATCGCGCCCGGAAAGGCGCCTGCCTCGTGACCGAAAAGCTCGCTCTCGATCAGGTTTTCCGGCAGCGCCGCGCAGTTGATGGCGATGAACGGCCGGTTGGCGCGCGTGCTGATGTCGTGCAGCGCCCGCGCCACCACTTCCTTGCCGACGCCCGTTTCGCCGATGATCAGCGTATCCGCATCGGCCGCGCCGATGGCACGGATACGGTACCTGAGGTCGACCATGACCTGGGTGCGGCCCGGAAGCCGGGCCTCGACGTCGTCGCGTTTTCCAGCAACAGCCCGAAGCCTGCGGTTTTCGAGCACCAGGCCGCGGCGGTCGAGCGCGCGGCGGATGATGCCGGCAAGATGCTGCGGCGTGAACGGTTTTTCGAGGAAGTCGTAAGCCCCTTCCCGCATCGCCTTGACGGCGAGCTGCACGTCGCCGTGACCGGTCACCAGGATGACCGGGATTTCCGCGTCAAGCTCGCGGATCTTCTGCAAGAGCGTCATGCCGTCCATGCCGGGCATGCGGATGTCGCTGACCACCACCCCGTCGAAGCCGAAGCCGGCAAGTTCCAGCACATGGTCGGCATTCGAGAAGGTCTGGACGTCGAGGCCGAAAAGTTCGAGCGCCTGCGCGGTGGAACGCCGCAGTTCCTCTTCGTCGTCGACCAGGAGAACCCTCTGTCCGCTCACTCCGCCGCCTCCAGAAGACTGCCGTCGGCGATGTCGAGTTCGATCAGGAAGACCGCTCCGCCCTCCGGATGATCCTGGACGGAAAGGCTGCCGCCGAAATCCTTGATGATGTTGTAGGAGATCGAAAGTCCGAGACCGAGACCCTTGCCGACGCCCTTGGTGGTGAAGAACGGATCGAAGATCCGCTCGCGGATGGCGGCCGCTACGCCCGGGCCGCGATCGCGTACCGAAACGAGCACCTTGTCGCCGACCTGTCTGGCCGAGACGGTGATACGCCGGTCGTCGAGGCCTTCCACCGCATCGGCCGCATTGGTGATGATGTTGACCAGAACCTGCTGGAGGCGGACCGCACCCGCCCTCACCGCCGGAACGGCAGGATCGATCTCCATTTCCAGAATGGCGTCCGCGGCCTTGAGGCGGACGGCGACGATCTCCAGCGTGTCGCGCATGACATCCTCGATGCCGACCGGACCGAGCTTTTCGTTCGGCTTGCGGGCGAAGTTGCGCAGGTGCCTGCTGATCGAGGCCATACGGTCGATCAGCGCCGAAATGCGCCGCACATTGTCGCTCGCCTCTTCCGTGCGGCCGAGATCGATCAGCACGCCGGTCGTCTCCGCATAGGTCTTGGCGGCGGCGAGCGGCTGGTTGAGTTCGTGGGAAAGGGCGGCCGACATCTGCCCGAGCCCGGCGAGCTTGCCGGCCTGGATGAGATCCGCCTGGGTCTGGCGCAGGCGCTGTTCGGTAAGTCGCCGCTCGGCGATCTCCTCCTCGATGCGGCTGTTGACGCGGGCGAGATCGGCGGTGCGCTCGATCACCCGCCGTTCGAGTTCGTTGCGGGCTTCGGCCTGCAGCTGCATGCGCTCGCTGAGCCGGGCCCGGCGCTGAACGATGATCGCCGCCGCCAGACCCGCAAGGCAGAGCGTCAGGAGGATGGCCACGATCGCCGTGTTGGCCTGGATGCGCACCGAACTCGTGTCCATCAGCACGTTGACGGTCCAGCCCGCCTCCGGCATCGGCTGCGAGAGGACGAGATATTCTTTTTCCGCGCCGCCATCGGCGATGCTCATGACGTCGTAGCCCGCAAACGAGCCTGGCCTGACCGGCAGTTCGCGCAGTTTCGCGTCTGCATAACGGCGCGAGGCTTCGGTCCGGGCGATGCGATCGGCCGTCAGCGGCCTGATGCTCGCATAGAGCCATTCCGGACTGCCGGTCATGAAGATGATGCCTTCCGGGTCGGAAACGAAGATCCGGTCGTCGCCGCCCTTCCAGCTCTCCTCGATCGAGTCGATATCCACCTTGAAGACGATGACGCCGCGGATGACGCCGTCGATTTCGATGGGCGACCCGAAATAATAGCCGCGCTTCAGCGACGTCGTACCGAGCGCGTAGAACCGCGACTGCTGGCCCCTCGCCGCCTCCTGGAAATAGGGGCGGTAAATGAAATTCTCGCCGATGAAGGAGACCGGGGAATCGTAGTTGCTGGCGGCGATCGTCTCGCCGTCCATCGTCATCACGTAGATGTCCGACGAGGTCAGAAGCGCGTTGATTTCCTTGAGATAGGCATTGGTGCGGGCGCGCAGACCCTCGTTCTTCGGGTCGAAGATGAGCGCTTCGATATTGTTCTGGTCGGCGATCAGCGCGGGCAGCGCCTCGTATCGTTTCAGGTGGCCGTCGAGCGCGGAGACCGCAAGCCTCAACGTGGTGCCCGCCTGCGCGGCCGCCTCCTTCATGTAGCCGCGCGCAACCACCTCGCTGCCCTTGAGGGTCAGCGCCAGGCCGATCGCAACGGCTAAGATCAATGCCAATAGGATACGGTATTTCAACAGATGCGGCTCTTCCTTCGCCTTGCTGGCACTTCATGCATTCTAAATGCTGTCCCGGCGATTTCCATCAAATCTTGCGTATTGCCGCGGGAGAGCGGTGCAACCGGCCTCGGGTTTCGCGGAGCCTTTCCCACCGGCGGTGGAATTACGCAAGCAGGGCTCGTATTCCCGTAATAATGTTCCCGTACCGCTTGACTTCGAAACCGATCACGATTTCGATCTGGGGTGCAACAGCGGGGTAAGCCGCAATGGTGCGGCATAGGGGGTTTGATGATCTATTTGCTTGCACTTCTCATCGGCATCATCGCCGGCCTGCGTGCCATGACGGCACCCGCCGCCATCGCCTGGGCCGCCTATCTCGGCTGGCTTCCCCTCGCCGGCTCCTGGCTCGCCTTCATGGGATCCGTCTGGGCCGTCGGCATCTTCACCATTCTGGCGATCGTCGAACTCGTGACCGACCAGCTTCCCTCGACGCCGAGCCGCAAGGTGCCGCAGCAGTTCGGCGCCCGCCTGCTCATGGGGGCGTTCACGGGTGCCGCGTTGGGCGTGCCGGGTTTAGCGGCCATGGGGATGACCTCCCTCATCATCGGCGTGATCGCCGGCATCATCGGCGCCGCGATCGGCACCTATGGTGGCGCTGCCGCCCGCGCCAAGCTGGCCGCCAGCTTCGGCAAGGATCCGCCGGCCGCCTTCATCGAAGACGCCGTCGCCATCATCGGCGCCTATCTCATCATCGCCTCCATTCCCGCTTGAGGCATCCGATGAAAACCTTCGACGCGATCATCATCGGGGCCGGCCAGGCCGGTCCCTCGCTCGCCGGGCGTTTCAACGACGCCGGCAAGACGGTGGCGATCATCGAGCGCAAGCATGTGGGCGGCACCTGCGTCAACACCGGCTGCAAGCCCACCAAGACGCTCGTCGCCAGCGCCTATGCGGCCCATCTCGCCCGCCGCGGCGCCGCATACGGCGTGATGCTGGAAAGCCCGGTGAAGATCGACATGAAGACGGTGATGCAGCGTTCCCATAAGGTGACGCTTGATTCCCGCCACGGCAACGAAAGCTGGCTCGAAGGCATGCCGAACTGCGCGCTGATCCGCGGCCACGCGCGTTTCGAGGACAGGAATACCGTGCGCGTCGGCGACGAAATCCTGACCGCGCCGCAGATCTTCCTGAATGTCGGCGGCCGGGCCGTGATCCCGGATTTCCCGGGCATAAACGACGTTCCCTACATGACCAACAGCGATATCGTTTTGCTCGATCGGGTGCCGAAGCACCTGCTCGTCATCGGTGGCAGCTATATCGGGCTGGAATTCGCGCAGATGTATCGGCGTTTCGGCGCCGAAGTGACCGTCGTGGAAAAAGGTCCACGCCTGGTCAGTCGCGAGGACGAAGACATTTCCGACGCGATCCGCAGCATTCTGGAAGCGGAAGGCGTGACGGTCATCACCGGCGCGGACGACATCCGGTTCCGCAAGCACGAAGACGGTGTCGCGGTCCATGTGGGCGCCGGCAAGTCCGAAGTGATCGGCTCCGATCTGCTGCTCGCCGTCGGCCGCCGCCCCAATACCGACGATCTCGGCCTGGACAAGGCAGGCGTCGAGACGGATGCCCGTGGCTATATCAAGGTCGACGACCATCTCGCCACCAGTGTCCAGGGCATCTGGGCGCTTGGCGACTGCAACGGCAAGGGCGCCTTCACCCACACGGCCTACAACGATTTCGAGATCGTCGCGGCGAACCTTTTCGACGGCGAGAACCGCAAGGTGTCCGACAGGCTGCTCGGTTACGCGCTCTATATCGACCCGCCGCTTGGTCGCGTCGGCATGAGCGAGACCGAAGCCGGTAAATCCGGCAGGAAGATTCTGGTCAGCCGGCTGCCGATGACGAAGGTCGGCCGCGCCGTCGAAAAGGGCGAGACGCAGGGCCTGATGAAATTCATCGCCGACGCGGAAACGCGAAAAATCCTGGGCGCCGCAATCCTCGGCACCGGCGGCGACGAGTCGATCCACGGCGTACTCGATATGATGAATGCGGGGGCCACCTACGACCAATTGCGCTGGGCGGTTCCGATCCATCCGACGGTCTCGGAATTCTGGCCGACCGTCATCCTCGGCATGCAGGCGACCTGAACCTCTTTTGCACACAGTTCAAATTTTACCGGTCGTTTAAGGGGAACGGCAAGCTTTTCGGTCTATGAACGGATTGAATGTCCCTGTTCATGATGGAAACAGATGTGCGGTTTTGCCGGCTTCCTTGGTGAAGCATGTTTTTCCGGTTCTCCGGAAACTTTGGTGGCCTCCATGGCGGATGCGATTGCCCATCGCGGACCGGACGGGCAAGGCGTGTTCGCCACACCCGGCATAGGGCTTGCGCATGTGCGGCTTTCGATCGTCGGGCTAGCCGACGGCCAGCAGCCGATGACCGAGGCGAGCGGCCGCTACACCATCGCCTTCAACGGCGAAATCTTCAACTACGTCGAACTGCGCAACGAGCTGAAATCGCGTGGCGTCGTATTCAGAACCGGCAGCGACACCGAGGTCCTGCTGCAGCTTTATGCGACTTATGGCGAAGCCTGCCTCTCGCGTCTCAACGGCGATTATGCCTTCGCCATCTGGGATGGCCTGGCGCGCCGGCTGATCCTCGCCCGCGACCGCATGGGCGTGCGTCCACTCTTCTACACTCACCACAAGGGCACGCTTTATTTCGCCTCCGAAGTGAAGGCCCTGCTGCAGGTGCCTGGCGTCGAGGCGGAGCTCGATCCGGTCGCACTCGACCAGATATTCACCCTCTGGGCCCCGATCCCGCCTCGCACTGCCTTCAAAGGGATTTTCGAACTGGAACCCGGACACCTGATGGTCGCGAAGGGTGGACAGACCGATATCAGGCCCTACTGGACGCTCGATTTCCCGGATGCAGGTGAACCCGGGGGCTCCGAACAGCCGGCAAAGGAAGAGGAGCTGCGCGCCCTCCTGACCGACGCGGTGCGGCTCAGGATGCGCGCCGACGTGCCGGTCGGCTCCTATCTCTCCGGCGGACTGGATTCCTCTTTGATCACCGCGCTCGCAGCGCCGATGGCGCCGGGCGGTCTGAACACCTTCTCCGTCACGTTCGACAGCGCCGAGCATGACGAAAGCGCCTTCCAAATGGAAGTCGCCCGCGCACTCGGCACCCGTCACCGCGCCGTCGCCAGCGGCCCGGACGATATCGCCGGCAGTTTTGCGGATGTCATCCGCTTTGCCGAGCGGCCGGTGCTGCGTACCGCGCCGGCACCTCTTTATCGTCTGGCAAGCCTCGTCCGCGAAACAGGCATGAAGGTCGTGCTGACGGGTGAAGGCGCCGACGAGATCTTTGCGGGCTACGACATTTTCCGGGAGGCGCGCGTGCGCCGCTTCTGCGCCCGCCAGCCCGGTTCGAAGATCAGGCCGCATCTCTTCCGCAAGCTCTATCCCTACCTGCCGGGCCTGAAACAGCAGTCGGCGGAATATCTCGCGGCCTTTTTCGGCGCCGGCAACGACCTGATGGACGATCCGCTGTTCTCGCATCGGCCGCGCTTCCGTTCCACGGCGGCGGCGAAGATCTTCTATTCGGACGACCTGCGCGAGGTGCTTGGAAACTACGATGCGGCCGAAGAGCTGGCATCGCGGCTGCCCGATAATTTCCGCCGCTGGCATCCGCTGCACCAGGCGCAATATCTCGAAACCCGCTTCCTGCTGCCGGGCTATATCCTGTCGAGCCAGGGAGACCGTGTCGCAATGGCGCATGGCATCGAAGGCCGTTTCCCCTTCCTCGACCACCGGCTGGTCGAATTCGCGAACACCCTCTCGCCTGAAATGAAGCTCAAGGGCCTCGAGGAAAAGCATATCCTCCGCCGCGTCGCGCGGAACGTGCTGCCCGAAATCATCAGCAAGCGGCCGAAACAGCCCTATCGCGCGCCGGACAGCCGGTCCTTCGCCGGCGATCGTGAACTGGCATATGTCGGCGAGATGCTCGGCGAGCGGGCAATCAGCGCCTCCGGCCTGTTCAATGCCCGCGCGGTCGCGAAGCTGCACCAGAAGTGCCGTATCCAGGCAGTCGGAGGTTTCCGCGACAATGCCGCCTTCGTCGGCATTCTTTCGACCCAGCTCTGGCTGAAGAATTTCGGCGTGCGTGACATCGCGAGCACGAAGGCAGCCGCGGCGGGAGGCCGGGCATGACCCTGCCGAGTTCGATTGGAAAGCTGCCGGGCTATCGCGACCTCCTGCCGCGGGTCTTGTCCTATGCGGCGTCCGGCGGCAGCCTGATCGTCTCCTCGGCCGCGCAGCTCCTGACCTTCGCGATCCTCGCCCGTTTCCTCGGCGTTCACGAATTCAGCCTCTTCGTGGCGATCACCGCCGTCTCGACGATCGCCGTGTTCCTCTGCGGCATCGGCGGCACCGAATGCCTCGTCCGGCGCGTCGCCCGCGACCATTCCATGTATCCGGTCATGCTGGGACACAACATCATCCTGATTTCGGCGAGCGGCATCCTGCTGATCGTCGTGGGAGCGGTCATCCTGCCCTATTTCTTCGATATCTCGTCCAACGGGGCGGTGAACATCGTCGAAATCATGATGATGCTGATCACCAACATCATCCTCGTCCGCTGCATCCTCTTCTCCGAACAGGTCTTCATCGCCTTTTCGGATTTCGGGGCGGCCAACAAGGTGGTGATGGGCTTCGCGCTGATCCGCACCACGGCCGCGGTACTCGCCTGCATCGTCTTCGGCGTGTCGACGCTCTCCGGCTGGATCGTCTGGCAGTTTACCGCCCATCTCGTCATGCTGGGTTTCTGCCTGCTGGCGCTGAGACGGCTCGGACGGCCGAAATTCCAGCTTGTCCGCGAAGAGCTGCGGCTTGGCCTGTTCTTCAGCATTCCTTTCATTCTGAAAGCCGCCCGTCAGAACGCCGACCTCCTGGTTCTGAGCCTCGTCACCAGCGCCGAAATCGTCGCAAGCTACAGCGTCGCGCGCCGTATCATCGATTCGAGCTACCTTTCGGTGGACGCTCTCAACCGGATCGTCTACCCGGGCACAGCCAAGGCCAGCCAGGGCGGCCTGCACCTCGCAACCGAACGCGTTTCGAAGATATTCGCCGCGGCGCTGGCGATCAGCATCGGCGCTGCCGTCGCCATCTTCATCCTCGCACCGATCCTGCCCTATCTCTTCGGCCATGACTACACGTCGCTGGTGTCCTTCGTCCGCACTCTCTGCTGGGTGGTGATCCCGGTCGGCTGCTGGGCGATCGCGGTGGAAGCGCTCGGCGCGTCCGGCCATCAGGGCGCCCGCGCCTCCGTCATGGGGCTCGGCAGCCTCATCGGTGCCGGCGTCGCGGCCTGGGGCACCTGGTACGCGCCGCCCGCCGGAACCTTCGTCTCCTATTACCTGATCGAGATCGCCATGGCGGTTGCCGCCTGGGCCGTTTATTTCCGCGTCGTCAGCCGGAGCAGGGCAAGAAGCCTGGCGACCGAAGCCGTTGCCGGATGATGGATCCCGCCATAAATGCCGGCGGCGCCGAGTTAACCCGATATTCACCCTACTCGCCTAGAGATGGGGAGTGAAAATGTTGGTGAATTGCGGTCTTTGCAATGCATAGCCTGCAGGGCTGGAGGTGTCTATGTACCGGCCGAAGGAGCCTCAAAACCGACGACCCGAGGCCTATCCTGCGCCTGCGGGCCGCGGCACCGGCATGACCTATCGCGGCTCCCTTCTCGATCGGATAGACGAAGACCGTTTCAACGATAGAGCGATGGACCGACGTCGTTTCGAAGATCACGGCGACGACGAGGACGACATCTACGGCGACCGCCGTGCCCAGCCCACGACCCGCAATGCAGCGCCCCGCGAAGGCTTCGCCGAGTCCGACGAGCCGCGCAGATCGGCACTCGACGGCGTTCTGGAGGCTCAGATCGCCAGCCTTTCGGAAATCGGCATCGGCGACATCCTGTCCTGGCTGCGCGGCGGATTGCGCTGGATCATCCTCGTCACCGTGCTCTGCGTGATCGCCGCCTTCGTCTATGCAGCCACCGCGACACCGCGCTACACGGTCTATACCGACATCATCATCGATCCGCAGAACCTCAATGTCGTCAATGACGACGTGTTCGCCTCGAACCCTCAGCGGGATTCGCAGCTGCTCCAGGTGGAAAGCACATTGCGTGTGCTGACCTCCCGCAATGTCCTGAAACAGGTCATCGCCGACATGAACCTCACCGAGGATCCCGAATTTACCCGGCCGAGTCCGCTCGAACCACTCTTCCGGATGATTTCCGGCAAGCGGCCGCCCCAGGACAAGGAACTCGCCGTGCTGATGGAACTCGGCGACCGCGTCGGTGCAAGCCGCGAGGAACGCTCCTTCGTTGTTACTCTCGGGGTCTGGACCGGCGATCCGGAAAAGTCGGTGAAGCTTTCCGAGGCGATCGTGCGTGCTTTCGAGATGGAGCTCTTCACCTCGTCCGCCGAAAGCGCCGGCCGCATCGCCGCGACCCTCAACGGCCGGCTGGACGAATTGCGCAAGGCGGTGACGGACGCCGAGGAAAAGGTCGAGCAGTTCAAGCGCGACAACAATATCCAGGCGTCCAATACCGGCGAGCTCGCCAGCAGCCGCATTTCGAGCGCGCTCGACACCCAGGTTCTCGATGCCCAGCAGCGGTTGATCCAGGCCGAGGCCCGCTACAATCAGATGCGCTCCGCCGTGGCCGATCGGCGCGCCGTGACGGCCACGATCTTCGACAGCCCCGGCATGCAGACACTGCGGACGAGCTACAATACGCTGCAGCAGCAGATCGGCTCCTTGACCCTGACATACGGTGCACGCCACCCGCGGCTGATCTCGATGCAGTCGGAAAAAGCAGCGCTCGAAAAGGCGATCGGCGACGAGGCCAACCGCATCCTCGAAACCGCCAAGACCGATGCCGACCAGGCGCGGGCGGCGCTTGCCCAGCTGCGCGGCAAGGCGGATGCGGAGCGTACCACCGTCTATACCAACAACGACGCGCAGGTGCGCCTGAGGGAACTGGAGCGCGACGCGCGCGCCAAGGCCGCCGTCTACGAGACCTACCTCGGCCGTACCCACCAGATCACCGAACGCCAGCAGATCGATACCAGCAACGTCCGGGTGATTTCGCCGCCGGTGCCGCCGAAATCAAAAAGCTGGCCGCCGCGCACCATCATCCTGCTTGCAGCGGGCGGCGTCGCCGGCGTGATGCTCGGTGCCGGCCTTGCGCTCGTCCTGGGGCTTAACGGGCATCTTGCCGCCGCGCGCCGCCGCTTTGCCTACCGGCAGCGATACGCATAGGAGCTGGACATGCGCAGCATGGTAGCTCAGGAGGTCGCGGCGCCGGATGTCGACAGGAACGTGGTCGGCGCCCTGCTCTTCCTCGGCATATTCCTGTTCTTCTGGGTCACCACCAACCCCTATGTGGATCTGCGCGGCGAGGCCATCCTCGATCCGTCGGCCGGAAATTCCAACCGCCTGAACCAGATCGTCACCCTGGCGCTGGCCGGCAGCATGATGATCTTCGGCTTCCTCAACCCGCTGCGCTCGATCATCCTGCAGCCGCGCGGGCTGCTCGGGCTGACCTTCGGCTGGTTCCTCTTCACGTCGCTTCTGTCGAACTATCCCTTCCTCGGCATCAAGGCGCTGATCCTCGCGATCATCACCATCGTCAATGCGGCGATCTTCCTCCTCCTGCCCGCTTCCGAACGGCAGTTCGGCAAGCTGCTCGCCATCGGCACGCTGATCATGCTGGGTTTTGCCTATTTCGGCGTGATGTTTCGGCCGGAACTGTCGATCCATCAGGCATCGGAGCTGCGCGAACCGACGAATGCGGGTTTCTGGAGGGGCCATTTCGCCCACAAGAACAGCGCCGCCGCCGCCATGGTGATCGCCTCCTTCTCCGGCTTCTTCATCATGTCGGTATGGTCGCGCGTCATCGGTCTGGCGATCGTCGTGCTCTCCTGCTTTTTCCTGATGCATACCGGCGGCAAGACCGCGTCGGCCATGCTGCCTGCCGTGCTTCTGATCGCCTGGTTCTTCGAGCGCTACCGGATGCTGCGCATTCCGATTGCCGTCGGAGGCGTCGCGGCTTTCAATCTGATCGCGGTCGGCTCGGCCGTGATCAAGCCTTTTCGCGAACTGGTGAACAGTTTCGGGATCGATCCGACCTTCACCAACCGCGCCGATATCTGGCGCTTCGCATTTTCGGCGATCTCCGAACGGCCTATCACCGGTTACGGCATCAACAGCTTCTGGCAGACGAAGGAGATCGTCTATAGCGGCGACTCGATCGCCACCTGGGCCACCGCCGCCTATAACGGCCACAATTCCTATCTCGATATCTGGCTGCAGACGGGCCTGCCCGGCCTGATCCTGACGCTCTTCTTCGTGCTGTTCCTGCCGCTGCGCGATCTGTCCAGAGCCGATCCGGAAGGCAGCCAGTCGAACGTCACGAGACTGTTCATGCGCATCTGGCTCTACGTGCTCTTCAATGCCGGGCTGGAAGCCATCTTCTTCGATAGCGGCAGCTTCATGTGGTTCATGTTTGCGGTGGCGCTTTATTCGTTCAGGTTGCGGGGAGCCGATCTGGTGAACGCACCGAAGGCGACCGCCAGAAGGGCACCGGCGCATGCCTGACCTGCTGAAGAACCTTGACGGCCTGATCGACCGGGCGAGCAACCGGCTGATCTGGAAGATTGCATCGCGCACGCGGATCGTCGCGACTAGCCGCCCGATCGTTTCCTTCACCTTCGACGACGTGCCCGATACCGCGCTGACCAACGGGGCGGCGATCCTTGAAAAATACGGAGCGCAAGGTACATTCTACATCGCAGGCGGTCTCGAAGCCCGGGTGGAATCGGACCGTACGCTGATCGGCCGGGAGGGCTGTCTCGATCTCTTCCGGCGCGGCCACGAGATCGGCTGCCACACGTTTGCGCATCACCGCGTCCGCTCCTATGGCGGAGCGCTTTCGGCGGACCTGGACGCCAATGCACGTTATCTCGACGAGGCCGGCATCACCCGGGCCGCAACCAATTTCGCCTTTCCCTACAATTCCGCCTGGCCCCTGGCGCGGCAAGAGCTCGGCCGCCGCTACCGGACCTGCCGCGGCGCCGGCGAGGCGATCAATCGCGGCCCCGTGGATCCGCTGATGCTGAAATCGGTGGAGATCCGCCAGCCGGAGGACCACGCCAAGAGGCTTACCGGCTGGATCGACGACGTCGCGGCCAATCCCGGCTGGCTGGTATTCTTCACCCACGATATCGCCGACAGGCCGACGCCCTACGGCTGCACGCCGGCGACCTTCGAACATCTGGTCCGTCACGCCCGCGAACGCGGCTGCGAGATCCTGACCGTCGATGCTGCGACGCGTGCCCTCGGCTGGGAGGTCGATCCAAGATGAATGCTCCGGTAGCGATCAAGGCGGCAGCGGCGGACACGCGCCGCCTCCTCAATATCAACAACTACTTCTACCGGCGCGGTGGCGCCGAGACGGTGTTTTTCGACCACACGGCGCTGTTCGAGGAGATCGGCTGGGATGTCGTGCCTTTCGCGATGGAGCACGAGAACAACCTGCCTTCCCCCTGGTCCGACTATTTCGTCTCGGAGATCGAATACGGCCGCGAGATCGGCTTCAAGGACAAGGTCGTGCAGGCGGCCAAGGTGATCTATTCCTTCGAAGCCCGCGACAAGATAAGGCGGCTGATCGACCGGGCACGGCCGGATGTCGCGCACGCCCACAATATCTATCACCACATTTCTCCGGCGATCTTCCCGGTCCTGAAAGAGGCCGGCATTCCGCTGATCATGACCGCGCATGACCTGAAGCTCGCCTGCCCTTCCTACAAGATGCTGCGCGACGGCCGGATCTGCGAGGCCTGCAGGGGCGGCCGCATTCACAACGTCGCGATCCATCGCTGCGTCAAGGATTCGCTGACGCTCAGCACCGTAGTGCTTGGCGAGACGATCATCCACCGGACGCTCGGTCTCTACCGCAACACCATCGACCGCATCGTCGTGCCGAGCCGCTTCTATCGCGAGAAGCTGATCGAATGGGGCTGGCCGGCGGAAAGGCTGGTGCATATCCCGAATTTCGTCGATGCGGAGCGCTTCTCGACCGATTGGGCGGAGGGCGACTACTTCGTTTTCGCCGGTCGCCTGGCGCCGGAAAAGGGCATCGCGACGCTCATTCGGGCCGCGGCGAAAGCCAAGCAGAAACTGGTGATCGCCGGCACCGGCGAGGAAGAGGCGATGCTGAAGAGTCTCGCAGAATCCACCGGCGCCGACGTGACCTTTGCCGGTTATCTTTCCGGCGAGAAACTTTTCCAGCTGATCGGACAGTCCCGCGGGCTGGTGCTGCCGTCGGAATGGTACGAGAACGCGCCAATCAGCATTCTGGAAGCCTATGCGCTCGGCCGGCCGGTGATCGGCGCTGCGATCGGCGGCATTCCGGAAATGGTCTACGAAGGGGAAACGGGCCTGACCGCCAAAGCAGGTTCGGTTGAGGATCTGGCAGAAAGGCTTGCCGACCTCGCCTCTCGGCCAGCCGCAGAGCGCGCGGCAATGGGCTTGAAAGGCCGCAACTGGGTTCTCCAGGAGTTTTCGCGGCATGCCTACCGGCAGCGGATGCTTGATCTTTACCAATCTCTTAGCAGCCGCTGACGGCTGAAATCGGCATTTCCCGAAATAGGGCGGTGTCCCGCAAATTTTTCCGCCCGTTTGCCCAATAACCGGACAGTTTCCCTAAAATCCTAATGTTTTACTTACGGGGTTAGGAAGGTTCCTTCCGTAGAAAAGGCTCCAGGAAATGATTTCTGGACCCTGGCAGATGGACAAGAAAACCAACGTTTCGAACAAGCGTCACCCGCAGTCTGCCCGGAAGCTTCCGGACAACCTGACGTCGATCGAGCAGATCCCCGCCCAACTGCTGCAGGCCCAGGCTCTTCCGCATCCGAGCCCTGCCGGGCAGGAGCGCATCGAACGCGTTATCCTCAGCCAACTGCCGCGACTGTCCCCCGCCCTGCCGGATACCGTCCAGGGTCACGATACCCTTGCCGGCCGCGACACCCGCCGCCGGGTCATGATGCTCGGCCTGCGCGGCATTCCCGGAATACAGGGCGGTGTCGAAAAACATGTCGAGATGCTCGCACAGGAACTCGCCGCTCGGGCTTGGGATGTCGAGATTATCGCCCGCCGCCATTATCTCGCCGACAAGGCGTCCGCCACCTGGCGCGGCATCCGCATCACGCCGCTCTGGGCGCCGAGATCCATGTTCCTGGAAGCCTTCACGCACACGCTTTTCGGCGTGTTCTACGCGGCTTTTCGGCGTCCCGACATCCTGCACATCCATGCCATCGGTCCCGGCCTCCTGGCGCCGCTCGCCCGCTTCCTTGGGCTCAAGGTGGTCGCGACCCACCACGGTTACGACTACGACCGGGAAAAATGGAGCCCGCTTGCAAAGCGCGTCCTGAGGCTCGGCGAGCGGCTGTCGATGCGCTTTTCGAACGCCAGGATCGCGGTCTCGCGCGACGTCACCGAAACGATGAAGCAGAGATATGGGAGGGAAGTCGCCCATGTCCCGAACGGCGTGACCGTAAGGCCGAGCCTCGTCGGCAAGGCGACGCTCGACCGCTTCGGCCTGCAGCGCCGGCGTTACATCGTTATGGTCGCCCGTTTCGTGCCGGAAAAGCGCCAGACGGATCTGATCGCCGCCTTCGAAAAGCTTGACCGGCCGGATTGGAAACTCGCCCTGGTCGGTGGCGCCGATCACCATGGCACGCCCTATGCCAAGGAGATCGAGGCCATGGCGGCGCGCGTCCCGAACGTCGTGCTGACGGGTTTCCAGAGCGGCGAGGACCTTGCGGCGCTGTTCTCTCAGGCGGGTCTTTTCGTCCTTCCATCCCTTCACGAGGGCATGCCCATTTCGCTTCTCGAAGCGATGAGTTACGGATTGCCGGTGCTGGCAAGCGACATCGTCGCCAACCACGAGGTCGACCTGCCGCCGGAGGACTATTTCCCGGCCGGAAACGTCGATGCGCTTGCCAAGGCGCTGGCCCGCAAGCTCGACGAGCCTTTCGGCCAGGAAATCGCGCTGGCGCGCATTCGCGAGGTGGAGCAGACCTATGCCTGGCCTTCCATCACGCGAAGCACTCTGGCAGTCTATAAATCGGTACTGGCCCGCGGAAGCAGGAAGGAACGGCGGTGAGCGTATCGATCATCATCAAGACGCTGAACGAGGCGAAAAGGATCGCCCGGACGATCGAATTCGCGCTTGCCGGCCTGCCCGGTGGACGCGGTGAGGTGATCGTCGCCGACAGCGGCTCCAGGGATGCGACGATCGAAATCGCATCCCGCTACCCGGTGCGGATCGTGCAGATCGAAAGTCCGGCACGACCGAGCTGCGGCATCGGCCCCCAGCTCGGCTTTCAGTATGCGCGCTACGACTTCGTTTGCCTGCTCGACGGGGACATGGATCTCGATCCGGAATTCCTGCCCGAAGCGCTGGCCTTTCTCGACCGGCATCCGAAGACCGGCGGCGTGACGGGCCATGTCGAAGAGATGATGCTCGACAATCTCGAATATGCCCGCCGCGTCCAGCGCAACGCGCCGGAAAACCGAATCGGCGCCATAGACCGGATGAACGGTGGCGGGCTTTATCGCCGGGCAGCAATCGAAAGCGTCGGTTACCTGACGGACAGGAACCTGCACGGCTACGAGGAATTCGACCTTGGGATCCGGTTGCGCCACGCCGGCTGGGACCTCCACCGGCTCGATCGGCGCTTCGTCCGGCATTACGGCCACAGCGTCAATTCCTATCGCCTGCTTGTCCGCCGCTGGCAGACCAAGTATCTGTTCGGCATCGGCGAGGTGCTGCGCGCCTCGACCGGCAAACCCTATTTCCGGCAGATGTTGCGGGAATTGCCCGAGCTCAAGCTCTGGGCTCTCGTGCTTGCCTGGATCGCTTTCTCGCTGGCGCTGCTGATCGTCATACCCGACAAGCCCGCCGCCCTCGCGTTCGTCGCCGGCATCTTTGCCGCAATCGTCGCGCTGATGTCCTGGCGCAAGGGCGGCCTGAAGATGGGGCTTTATACGGTCGTGGCCTGGCTGTTCCACGCCGCGGCCGTGCCCGTCGGCTTTTTTGCGTCCCGGCGTGATCCGCGCGAATGGGTCGAGAGCTGGCAATTCGGAGATACGGATGAGACGACTGGTCCGAATACTGGCAGCGGCCCTGGCGCTCGCAGTCTCGACGCCCGAAGCCTGGCCGGCTGACTGGCTACCCCTCCGCGAAACCGCGCTCATCATTGCGCCGGGTAGCCCCCTCGATTTTTCGGGCTTCCTGCCGAACGACCTCACCGGTCAGGGCAACCGGATCGTCGTGGGGGCGAACGGGCATCTGGCAAGGGCGAGCACTCCCGACAAGCCTGCCCGCCTTTTCTGCGCGTCGCTCGGATGGAGCCCGGCGTCCGGCGGTTTCCCGGATCATGCGGAGGCCGACATCTATGCCGAACAGCTCGCCATGCGCGGCTACAACATCGCCCGCTTCTACTTCCTCGATGCAAGCCTGATGAACGGGCGCAACCGGGATTTTGACTTCGATCCCGACGTGCTCGACCGCATCCGATATCTGATGGCCGCGCTGAAGAAGAACGGCATTTCCTGGATGGTCGACGGCCTGACCTCCTGGCGGGGCGGGTATGGCGGATACGACGATCGCTGGGACCCGTCGGAAGGCGGAAAACTTGCGCTCTATTTCGACGACCGTGCGTTTGCGCACTGGAAGCGGCTGCAGCAGGAGATCCTCACCAAGGTCAATCCCTATACCGGCGTCGCGCCGATCCGCGACGAGGCGCTCGCAGTCGTCATTCTCGCCAACGAGAACGGCATCGAGTTCGACAGCGTCCTCAACGAGAAGCCGGGCAAGCCGAACTACAGCGACATGCTGCGCCGGCCGTTCAACGCATGGCTCAGGGCGAAATACGGCTCGACGCAGAAATTGCGTGCCGCCTGGCCGGACCTGAAGGCCAATGAGCGGCTGGAAAACGCTTCCGTATATCCGCCCGCCAACCGATACGACGACGGCCCGCGCCATCGCGATCTGCAGGCGTTTTTTGTCGAGACCGAACGCAAGTCGGCCGAAAAGCTGACCAGGGCCATCCGCGATCTCGGCTATCGCGGCATCGTCAGCACCTACAACAACTGGGCGACGATACAGACCAGCCTCAGCCGTGCCGGCCTTCAGGCCGTCACCATGAACACCTACCAGGACTGGGTGAGCGGCTACGATCCGGGCTCGAAGATCGAAAACAAGAGCTCGATCGGCGATGCCGGCGCCTATATGCGTTACGCGGCGGCGGCGCGCTGGCTCGGCAAGCCGTTTGTGCTCAGCGAATACGACCATCTCTTCTGGAGCCGCTACCGCTATGAGGCAGGGCTGATGATGCCGGCCTATGCGGCACTGCAGGGCTGGGACATGCTTTGCCGCCACGGCCATGGCCCGATCGCGCTGCAATATGGCGAGCCCTACCCCCACAAACGCGCCATGCTGCCCTATGCGATCGCGCTCGATCCCGTCGCCCGCGCCGGGGAGACGCTTGCGGCCCTCCTCTACCGGCGCGGCGACGTCGCCTCGTCGCCCAACACCATTCCCTTGCTGGTGCGCGGCGAGGAGGACCTGACGGAGGACGTGCAGGCCGCCGAGCCGGATGCCTTGACCGAACTGTCGCTGGTTTCCCGTATCGGCCTCGAAAGGTCGGACGGACTGCGTCGGCCGCTGGCCGCCAATCAGCCGCGCGGCGAGGTGGATGCGGTCAAACTCCTCGCCGCACTGAAGGAAGCCGGCTCCCTGCCGAGGAACAACCGCACCGACCCCGGAAAAGGCATTTTCGAGAGCGATACGGGCGAATTGCTGCTGGATCGGCAAAAGCTTCGCCTGACGCTGTCGACGGCGCATACCGAGGCCGCGGCCTTCGCTTCACTCGAAGATCCGATCGATCTCGGGACGGTCCGGATAGCGCGCGGAGATCGGAGCGCTCTTTTCGCGGTTTCAGTCCTCGACGGGGCTTCGACGCTTGAAGCAGCGAAGCGGATGCTGCTGATCTTCGCGACCGATGCCCGCAACACCAATATGCGCTTTCGCGATAGTGAGGAGAAGGTGATCGAGGATTTCGGCTCCCTGCCGGTACTGCTGCGAAAGGGCAGGCTTTCGGTGGAATTCAAGAACCGCAGCGGCCGCTGGCGGCTTTCGCCGGTCGGACTGGACGGCGTGGTGCACGCGCCGTTGCAGAGCGCCAACGGGCCGCTGCGCTTCGATCTCTCCAATGACACCCCCGCCGGGCCGACGACCTTCTTCCTTGTCGAAACAGATTGATCCGGCCTCGGATCAAAAACCTGTTTCGCGGGTTTCTTTCCCGATGGAAGAAAGACAAGGAGCAGATCTCATGGCCAATGCGAATTCGAAACACATGGGTTCGGCAACCTCCGGGAAAGGCAGCGGCAACGGCGCCATGACCGATATCGACAAGGACATTCTTCCGGACAATATGGTTCTTTCCAACCGTGACAAGGCCCAGCATTCGCGGGAGCGGGGATTGGATGGCAAGGCGATTCAGACGGAGCAGTTTCACGATCACGAATCGAACCGACTGAACGACTGAACACGCCCCCCTTCACGGCTGAGTGAGAGAAGGACACAAAGCGGTCTCTGCGACGGCGGTACCCGGTTCCTCCCTTGCAAAAGGAAGGATAAAGAGTAGTCTTGGTTGATCGTCGGCAATCGAAAAGGCACAGTCGGCGACCGGAAGACGTGAAGCGCTTCCGCCCCAAAGGAGGCCGAGACTATGAATGCGGCAGTCCTGACGAATACCTTCGAACCGAGCGAGCTGGCATTCTTGCAGCGCTTTTTCGATGATTTCTGTGCTGAGCATGGGCTCGCGGGCGGCAGCCATGGAGCAAACGACCTGGCTGCCCGGATCATCGCCCTCTATCAGCAGGGAGTGCGGGACGAAAAGAACCTCCACTTCCAACTCAGCGCCTCGGTGGCGCCCAAAAGCTGATTTCATGCCAGCCGCCTCGGAGGCGGCTGGCCCATTTCCCGCTTATCGTTTTGCCATAAGATCCCGCTCGTCCCGCATCAGGAAGATTCGGGTGATCGTGTCCAGATTGGCCTCGAGCCAACCCGCCATGGCGATTTCCTCCGCCAGAATGCGTTCGAAAACGACCTTTGCTTCCTCCTCATCGAGCTCATCGGCTGCGGCGATCAGGACGCGATAACTGGCGATTTCGAGATGCTCGAAAGCGTAGCCCGCCATCGCTCCCTTCACGACCTCGTCGCTGGTCAGCATGCCGCTGACCCCTTGGGCCTTCGCCGTGAGCTTGGCGGCAATGTCCTTGAGGGCGAGGACGCCGCCTTTGCCGGCAAATTGATCGAGGAGATCCTTCAGAGCCCGGGCATGCGCCTCGGTTTCGGAAAGGTGCTGGATGATCCTGGCCTTGAGATCCGGGTAGCTCTCGATCCGCCGTGCCTGATCGGTTAGCATGGTGACCGCCTGCTCTTCCATGGCATGCGCCGCGCGAAGCCAGGCCAGGAAATTATCTCGGGCATGTGTCATTCGCATCTCCTCGCAAATTCGATGTGTCTCTCCGGCAGCAGATGGCGCGATGCAGGATTTCAACCCCCGAAGGCATCGGAAGTTCCTCTTCACCCATCCGGGCGGAACTTTTACAGCCTTCTGCGAATTGTCATCCTTGCAAATTCACCAGCCATGGAAGGCAAGACCATGACGCGGACGACCAAGGCGAATTCGATTCTCGGAGGGATCATCCTGTTGTTCCTTCTGCTCGCGATCGGATATTACGTCGCCGGCCCTTCGGCCGACACGGCGCAGGCTCCGAACAACCCCGCAGCGACCGACACGGCGCGGACACCGTCGCCGGCCCCCACCCCGGGGACGGATCCGACGAGTACCGGTTCCACGAACCGTTGAGACGGCAATTTGCGAGGAACAATCGCCATATCGGGTTGTTGTGGGTAGAGTAACAGGGAGCAGATCCATGATGCCCAATCCTCGCGAACCGAGCGAACAGCCGCCGATGCCGGCGCCCATCTGGACGCCGGAACCGCCGATCAACGAACCGGAACCCGACAGACTGCCGGACGAAACACCGCTGCCCAATCCCGACGAAAACCCCAACCCGCCGGCTTATATGCCGCCCGCCAGCTTGGCTCTCCACCGAGAGGCCGCGTGAGAGATAGCGATCCTCACCAGAACCGGGAAGTTTGCCATGAACATTCACAGCCGCACGCATTCCCGCACGCATTCCCATGAGAGGAACTTGCAGGACACGAAGCGCGATCAGCCAGCCAAGGCGGGCCTCGGGAAACTGCTGGTCGCCGCGGCGATGATCTTGCTGGGACTGATCCTCATCGTCGGGCTGTTCGGTGACGGCACGAGCGATTTCACAGCACCGAAGCCGCAGACGATCGTCCAATAGGCCGGCCGGAGCGGCTCGATGTTCCGCAGCCTCACGGGTGGGAACAAATTGCAAAATTCCTGCGTTCCCCTATCATCGCATGACGAGGTGGCGCAGGTGGACGCGACGACGCAGCCGATCCCTTACGGGCAGGAAGTTCAATTCGATCCGATCATTCGACCCGGCCGCAATGCCTGGCGCAGCGCTAAAGCTGAAAAGCTAGCCTTCCTGATCGACGCGGAAGATTATTTTCGCCGCCTGGACCAGGTCCTGCGGCAGGCGGAGCGTTCGATCTTCATCATCGGCTGGGATTTCAACCCCGAAATCCGTCTGCGACCTCGCGACGCGGGCGATGAGACCCTGGGCGCATTGCTGCGCCGACTGGCGGACGAAAAACCGGCACTCGAAATCCGCATCCTTGTCTGGGGCATGGGGCCGGTTTATTCGGGCAAGAGCCTGAAGATGTTCGGTAAGATGGAGTGGAGCGACCATCCTCGCATCCGCCTCGAATTCGATTTCGGCCATCCCCTGCGCGCCAGCCACCACCAGAAGATCGTCGCGATCGACGACCGTACCGCATTTCTCGGCGGCATAGATCTGACCGCGCGCCGCTGGGACGACCGGACCCATGCGGCCGCCAATCCGTTGCGTCGCTCGCCGGACGGCACGCCTTACGGACCCGTTCACGACATGCAGACGGTCGTCGCCGGCGAGAGCGCCAGGCTGATCGGCGATGTCGCCCGCCGGCGCTGGCAGAGGGCGACCAGGGAGGTTGTGAAACCCGTTGGCCCGCCCGGCGAAGGACTGTGGCCGGATGATCTCGAACCGGCGCTGATCCACTGCAATACCGGCCTTGCGCTGACCGAAGCTTGGAAATGGAAAGGCCACCGCGGCCATCGCGAAGCCATTCGCCTTACCCATGATGCGCTGAGGGCCGCCAAACATCATCTCTATATCGAGACCCAGTATCTGGCCTCCTTTGGTGTGGCGCGCACGCTCGCCAAGCGGTTGAGGCAGTCCGACGGGCCGGAGATCGTCGTGATCGTCACTCGCGAGTCTCACGGCTTCCTGGAAAAGCTGATGATGGGGCACAATCGCAACCGGTTGATCCGCCGCCTGAAACGGGCCGACCGCCACGGTCGCCTGCGCGTCTTCTACGCCGCCGTGCCCGACGGAAAGGGCGGCGAGCAGGAGATCATCGTCCATTCCAAGCTGATCATCGCCGACGACCGTTTCGTGCGCGTCGGGTCGTCCAACCTCAACAACCGTTCGGAAGGGCTGGACACGGAAGCCGACCTTGCCGCCGAAACCAACGACCCGGCCGGTCGACGAGCGATTGCGGCGCTGCGCAACGATCTTCTGGCCGAACACCTGGATGCCGAGCCGTCCGAAGTGGCGCGGATCATCGCGGAAACCGGATCGATGGTAGCAGCCGTCGACCGCCTGAACATAAAGCCGCGCGGCCTGCGGGCCTTCGACGTGGATACGGAAAAGGGAGAGACGGAATCGCTCGTCGGTACCGGCATCATCGATCCGAAACAGCCTTTCTGGCCGATCCCGGAAATAAAGGGCGGCTTTCGGCGGCTATTCTCCCGTCTGTCACATCACCGTTTGCTTTGAATAACGTCCGCCGCGATGTCGATAATAGGCTTCGCTCACGAGAAAGGTCGGCATGCCGATCGTCAACGGAACAAAGAAATAAAGTGCCCGAAACGCCACCAGCGCCCCGATCGACGCGGAGGATGGCAGGATGCTCAGCATCGTTGCTTCCAGAACACCGAGTCCGCCCGGCACATGGCTGATCAGCGCGGCCATGTTGGCGGTGACATAGGCGCTCGCCACCTCCAGATAGCCGGCATCGGTGAAGCTTGCCAGCAACTGGTGGATAGAAGCCGCGACGCAGGCGAAATTCAGCGTGCCGACGACGATCTGGCCGAGCGCAAGCCTCGGCACGGGCGGTTCGAAACGCCAGCGGCGGAGAACGACGGGCCGAGGGAGGAAAATGCAGATCATCAGATAAGCAGCCGGGATTGCAAGGCAGAGAAGACCGATCGCAATCCGTGCCGGGGCGCCGAGACCAAGCAGATCGGCGGCATCGACGGGACGGAGAAGCAGCGCCAGACCGGCAAGCGTCGCGAGCCCGAGACCGACGGTCGCGCCGCAGAAGACGATCACCTTGGCGATGTCCTCTCCCGTCAACCCCCAGCGGGAGTAGAAGCGGTAACGCACCGCACCGCTGCTCAGCGCCGCGAGCCCGACATTGTGACCGATCGACAGCGCGGTGAAGGAGGCAAGCGCCGCCTGCCGATAGGCGAGAGGTTTACCGACATAGCGCAGGGCAAGCGTGTCGAAACCGGTGAGGCAGAGATAGGAGAGAATAACGAAGGAAAACGCGGAAGCGAGCTTGGCGCCGGTGATCGACCGGACCGCCTCCTCGATCTCGTCCAGCGTATAACGTGCAAGGCTGCGGTAGATCAGCACGGTTGCCAGACAGATCGCGACCCCGACGAGGAACTTCAGGAAATAGCGTCTGGCAGTCATGGTTCCTCTCAGAAGCGGCGGTATATGAACGGGAACGAAAACGCGGCAAAGGTGTTCCCTGCGCTATGAACGATCCCGCATCTCCCTCCGCCGGTTCGCCGCCGCCCGCAAGGCACCGCCTGAAAATCCTGAGCTACAACGTCCATAGTTGCATCGGCACCGATCGCAGGCTCGATCCCGCCCGAATTGCCGAAGTGATTTCGGCTCTGGAACCGGACGTCATCGGCCTGCAGGAACTGGATGTCGGCCGCAGCCGCACCGGAGGGGTGGATCAGGCTCACGCCATCGCTTCGCTTCTCGAAATGGGGTTCCATTTTCATCCGGCCCTCAAGGTCGCGGAGGAGAAATATGGCGACGCTATCCTGACGGCGCTTCCCGCCCGCATGGTCAAGGGCGACGGATTGCCGTCGACGGGCGAACAACGTGGCGCGGTGTGGATCGAGATCGAGATCGGGGCCAAGAAAGTGCAGGTGTTCAATACGCATCTCGGCCTGATGAGCGGCGACCGGATGCAGCAGATCGGCGAGCTTCTCGGCCCCTCGTGGATGGGGGATCCCGCCTGCCACGACAATCCCCGGATTCTGATCGGTGATTTCAATGCCATTCCGCTGACCGCGACATACAAAGCCATCGCCCGTCACTTGGCCGATGCGCAGCGCCAACCCGGCGGAAAGCCGGCAGCCACCTTCCCGTCGCGATTTCCACTCCTCCGGATCGACCACATCTTCGTTTCATCGGAGATCAAAGTCGTGGAAACAAAAGTGATTTCGACACCGCTGGCGCGCCGCGCCTCCGATCACCTGCCGCTGCTGGCAACGGTGGAGCTCTGAGCTTTTAATGGATCATCCGGGTGAGCCTGCGGGCCTCCTTCAGGAGTCGGACCACATCCTGATCGGTCGTCTCGGCGAAATCGCGGTAGTGCATGCTCACCGCTTCCATGTGCTCCGGGGCCGAAAGGCAGACGACTTCGTCGACCTCCTCCCGCAGCGTTTCGAGGAGTTCGCGCGGAGCGACGGGCACCGCGACGCGGATCGATCCGACGCCCATCTCCTTCAGCGCATGAATGCCGGCACGGATCGAGACCCCGTTGGCAATGCCGTCGTCCACGAGAATGATGTCGCGGCCCGCATGGTCGTGATCGCGTGGTTCGTCCTCGCCGAAATACATGCGGTGGCGGCGTTCGATTTCGGCGAGCTGATGGTCGCGCTCGGTCGCCAGATAGCCTGGGGGAACGTGAAAATGACGGGCCGCCGCCTCACTCACAACGACATGCGGCTCCTTGCCGTCCACCACCGCGCCGATGCCATATTCCGGATGGCCGGGCGCACCGATCTTGCGGACGATCAGGAGATCGAGCGGTGCACCGAGCCGTTGCGCCACCTCGAATGCGACCGGAACACCGCCGCGCGGCAGCGCCATGATGATCGGATCGTGGAGCGGTGCCGCTTGCATGGCTTCCGCAAGCTGCCGACCGGCGTCTTCGCGATTGGAAAAAGTAGGGCTCGAATCGAACATGCCATCCTCCCACACGATAGCGGCGCAGCCCGCAGCCGCGCCCTCCTTGTCCAGCCCTTCAGGGCATCATACCATCGGCCAGACATCCGACAACCTCAAGGACACGGTTCTGGTTCCATTCTCTAGGGTGGATCAGGAACCGCGGCCCTTGCGATGTTCGCTTTCCTGATTGACGCCGCGGACGATCGACGGATCGTCATGAAGGGAAACATCCGCCGCTCGCATGTTGAGATTGTCACCTCGGCGAAAGGCCTCCTTGGCCGCTTCGCTGCGCGCGAGGTCCGGACCGGGGTCGAAATCCTTGTCCGCATTGGCGGTATTCACCTGTTTCCTGATAATGTCGCGCTGCTGCTGGCGGGTCTTGCTGCCCTGCATTTTCTTTTCGGCATGCATGATATTTCTCCTTCGGCAGATTATTTGTTGACCCGGCCCCGCTGATTGGGGTCCACCCCGCCGAAACTGGTCGTATCATTGGCGACGTCTCCTTCCTCGGTATTGTCGCCGGCGATCTCGTCCAGACCGGTGAAACGATCGAGCCCCTTGGACTGCCCGATACCCGGATCTTTCCTGAGATCGGCATCGTTCGGTTGGCGGGTCTTGAAATGCTTGGATGCGGACATGGGTCGTCCTCCTTCGTTCGGGATGAGCTGCAATGGGAACTGCGGCCTCAATGCTTCGTGCGGGACACAAACTTGTTGAAGCGGCTGGTCTTGCCGGCTTCCGTCTCGTCTTGGAAAAGGAAGGCAAGCTTGTTCGCGTCGAAGATCGAAAAGAAATCGTCCCATTCGATTTCCTCCAGCGCCTCTTCCGGTTTTCCGAAATCGACGCGCAGGATGCCGCCTTCTCCGGAGCCCTTGACGCGGGCCGGGTGGCCGCCGCGCTCTTCGATCCACTGGCGGATCTGCTTGTGATCCGTGGTCTCGACTGCCTTGCTCATGATCGCATTCTCCTTTCTGCATATAATTGCAGAACCGGATCGATCACCGATTGTTCCTCACCGAAACATGAGATTGAGATCACGTCGGGAACAAAACTCACGATTACGTGTTCACAGCGTGTCGGACGCCTGACCTCCACGCGTCCGGCGCGTCATAAGTACCCCCTCCCCAACTGGCGCTTCCCCTCCCGGGAAGCGTCTTTTCTTTCTGACATCAGGCTCGAACGACTTGCCGGGCACGGTCGACTTCACGAAGAATGTTGTTACCCAGGGTCGTTGCCCGCGCAATTTCAGGGCAGCGATGAGGGCCATGAGGTTCTTCTGTTTGGAAGACGGGGCCGGAATCTGCTGGCCGCCCGCCTGTTCCGGAGGGCCGATTACCGTCGGGTCAGGGCGACCACGTAACGGATTGGTTCCGAACCCGGATTGAAGAAGACGCAATCCGCCGGTGGGCCGAGTAGCAGGCAATCGCCTTCGGCGAGATGATGCAGCGTCCGGCCCTCCTGGAAATCCAACCGTCCGGACAAAACCCAGATCTGTTGATGCTGAAAGGCAAAGGCGGCTGCGGGATAGGGCACGCGCACGCCGGGCGGCAAAGAAACCTCCAGCAATTCCAGCAGGGAATTCGGCGGTGAGACGGCGCGCCGGGTATAGCCCGTCTCCGGATCGGTCCAAACCGGTTGTTCCGCCGCAAGCGCCACCTGCTCCTGCGCCCGTTCGGCGAGGGCCATCAGCACCGACAGCGGCAGACCGAAGGCGCCGGAAAGCCGGCCGAGGACAGTGGCCGTTGGGCTCGCCTCGCATCGTTCGATCTTGCTGATCATCGCCTTCGAGACGCCCGACTGTTCGGCAAGCTCGGCAAGCGACCAGCCTCGCGCCTCGCGCTCGATTTTCAATCGGGTGGCGATCGCCTGAACCGGATCCTTTTCCATCTGCTGCAGGCCGCTTGCCTTTCGTCAATCGTCTTCTATAGTGGACAAAATAACCCTATAAGAGACGGCATCCGTTTGCAATCGAATAAGGAAGATAACATGGGGAACGAAACTGGACGCGAAATCCGTTTCAACGCTTTCGACATGAATACGGTCGGCCATATCCAGCAAGGGCTCTGGGCGCACCCGCGTGACCAGTCGCATCGTTATGCCGAACTCCGCTACTGGACCGATTATGCGAAAAAACTGGAGGCAGGTCTCTTCGACGGCATCTTCCTCGCCGACGTGGTGGGCGTCAACGATGTCTATGGCGGCAGCAGTGCTGCCGCGCTGAAGGGCGCCGTACAGGTGCCCGTCAATGATCCGATGATGCTGCTGCCGGCCATGGCGGCGGTGACGGAGCATCTGTCCTTCGGCGTCACCGTCAACCTCACCTATGAGCCGCCCTTTCTTTTTGCCCGGCGCATGTCGACACTCGACCACCTCACCGGTGGGCGGATCGGCTGGAATATCGTCACCGGTTATCTCGACAGCGCCGCCAAGGCGATCGGCCTCGACGGCATGGCGGCCCACGACGACCGCTACGATCTTGCCGACGAATATATGGAGATCATGTACCGGCTGTGGGAGGGCAGTTGGGAGGACGACGCGGTCGTCGTCGACCGTGCGAACCACATCTATGCCGACCCGGCCAAAGTTCACAAGATCGACCACCAGGGCAAGCAGTACCGCCTCGACGCGCTGCATCTCTGCGAACCTTCGCCGCAGCGCACGCCCGTGCTTTATCAGGCCGGCTCCTCGACGCGCGGTCGGCAGTTCGCCGCGACCCACGCGGAATGCGTCTTCGTCAACGGCCAGAAGGTCGAAGGGGTGAAGGGCATCGTCGAGGATATCCGCGCCCGCGCGGTCGGATACGGCCGTCTGGCGGAGGATGTGAAGGTCTTCGTCGGCGCCACCATCGTCACCGGCCGCACCGAGAAGGAAGCCCGCGAGAAATTCGAGGACTACCGTGCCTATGCAAGTTCGGAAGGCGCGCTCGTACATGCTGCCGCCTCGCTCGGCATCGATTTCGCCAGGTACGATCTCGACGAACCGATCGAAACGGGGAAAAGCTCGGCGATCGTCTCGAATGTCGAAGCGATGACCCGCACCGCCGGCCCGCAATGGACGAAGCGCAAACTGCTCGAACAGATGGTGCTGGGAAGCCGTCAGGCGCCGATGGTGGGTTCGGCGGAGCAGATCGCCGACAATCTCGTCGCCTGGATGGATCAGGCGGGCGTCGATGGCTTCAATCTGTCGCGCACCGTGGTGCCGGAATGTTTCGACGACATCATCGAACTGGTGGTCCCGATCCTGCAGGAGCGCGGAATCTACAAAACCAGCTATCGCGAAGGCCCGCTTCGTGAAAAGCTGTTCGGATCACCGCGCCTGCCCGAGAGGCATATTGCGGCGAAATACCGGACGGCAGGATGAGCCTCGTATTCGACTTCGGTATCAACCCATGACGGCAGCCGCCTCCGATGTTCGGGCCTACGGTCGCTGGCGTATGCTGGCGCTCCTCTGCCTCGCGGTCGTGCTTTCCTTCTGCTGCTGGTTCTCCGCAAACGCCATAGCGCCGGAACTGAAGCGCGCCTGGTCGCTTTCGGAAAGCGCGGCGGCCTGGCTCACCAACGGCGTTCAGATCGGCTTCGTCATCGGCGCGCTGTCGGCAAGCCTGTTCAACCTGCCGGACCTTGTCCGCATGAACCGGCTGATGGCGGCATCCGCGCTGCTGGCGGCGCTTTCCAATGCCGCGCTGCTGCTGGAGCCGGGACCGGCCGGTGCCGTCCTTCTCCGCATGGTCACGGGTTTTGCCCTGGCCGGCGTCTATCCGCCGGCGTTGAAGCTCGTGTCGACCTGGTTCATCTCCGGCCGGGGGCTGGCGCTTGCCGGCGTCATCGGCGCGATCACCGCCGGCTCGTCGCTGCCGCATCTCTTTCGTGGCATGTCGTCCGCCATGGACTGGCGTTTCGCCGTGGCCCTGTCGAGCGCGGCTGCGCTCGGCAGCGCGGTCGTCTTCCTTCTTTTCACCCGCGAAGGCCCCTACCCTTTCGGCAAGGCGCTGTTCGACCCGCGCCAGGTCGGCCGGGTCCTGAGGGACCGAAACCTGCTGCTCGTCAACGGCGGCTACCTCGGCCATATGTGGGAACTCTATGCCATGTGGGCTTGGCTGCTCGCTTATCTGACCGCCGCGCTCGACACGAGCGGTACCGGCATCAGCAGTGACGCATCGCTCCTCACCTTCATCGCTGTCGCCTCGGGCGTCGCCGGCTGTTTTGCGGGCGGCGTGCTGTCCGATCGTTTCGGCCGTACGGCCACGACTGCGGGGCTGATGATCGTTTCCGGCGTCTGCGCGCTTCTGATCGGTATCGTCTTCGACGGCCCGTTCTGGCTGCTGGCGCTGGTGGTGATCGTCTGGGGCATTTCGATCATCGGTGATTCGGCGCAGTTTTCCGCTGCCGTCACCGAACTTGCCGACCGCAACTATGTCGGCACGGCGCTGTCGCTGCAAATGGGCATGGGATTTGCGCTGACCATCTTCATGATCTGGCTGATGCCGCATATCGCCGAGCTTCTCGGCGGCTGGCGCTGGACTTTCGTGCTGCTCGCGGTCGGACCAGCCTTCGGCGCCGCATCGATGCTGATCCTCAGACGCAGGCCGGAGGCCGCGCGACTGGCCGGCGGAAGACGCTGATCACGCAACCCGGCGACGGACATCCTGTTCGCGTGCCTGACGGTCGCGGGCAAGTCGTTCCGCACTCCGCGTCTTGAAGCCGCGCAGCGCCGTGACGAGCCGCTCCACGGCGTCGCGCAGGTCGGCCGTCTGTTTGGCGCTTTCCAGCACCATCGCCGAATTTTCCTGAGTCAGCGTGTCCATGCGGCTCAGCGCGCCATTGACCTCGTGGAGGCCGACGGACTGATGGCCCGCCTCGGTGGCGATCGTCCGGACGATCGAATTGATGTCGTCGATGCGCGTCGTGATCTGACCGAGCGCGGTGCCCGCATTGTTAACGAGGTCGACGCCAGCCTGGACTTGGCGCGAACTGTCTGAAATCAGGTCCTTGATTTCCTTTGCGGCATCGGCGCAGCGCTGGGCGAGCGCCCGCACCTCCTGTGCCACCACGGCAAAGCCGCGACCCGCCTCGCCCGCACGCGCCGCCTCGACGCCGGCATTCAGCGCCAGAAGGTTGGTCTGGAAGGCGATCTCGTCGATGACGCCGATGATCTTCGAAATCTCGTCCGAGGACCGCTCGATCTCACCCATGGCCGCCACGGCCTGTTTGACCACCGGTCCCGAGGCGCGCGCCTCCGAAAGGGCCACATCCACGGCGGATGCCGCCTTGCTGGCGCCTCCCGCCGTTCCCGACACACTCTGCGTCAATTGATGCAAGGTTGCCGAGCTTTCCTCCAGTCCCTGCGCCTGCTCTTCCGTGCGGCGAGCGAGATCCTGCGAGGCCTTGGTGATCGCATTCGTGCTGACCAATATCTCTTCTCCGGCATGCCGGACGGTCGCGAGCGTGATGCGCAGCTTCTCCGCGCTGTTGTTATAATCCTCCACCATGCGGCCGAAATTGACCGGCAGGTCATTGGACAGCCGGGCTTCCAGATCGCCCGTCGCAAGTCCCTTCAGCACATCGTCGAGAGCTTCGAGCGCGACCTCCTGCGCCTGATCGGCGGTCCGCTTATCCTCCTCGGCGCGCCGCCGCTCCTCCGCCTGGATGTCCAGGTAGACGGAGATCGAATAATCCATGTCGAGCATGGCCGCCTTGACCAGCGTGCTGATCTCTTTGGCAAGCTTCTGCGAATTGCCGCGGCCGAAACGCGAGGGCCAGTTCGCCGCCATCACGGTATGGATCAGGTGTTCCATGACGATCGCATAACCGCCGATATACCAGCGCGGATCAAGGCCGGCATGGGCGTGTGCGGCACCGACGGCCCTGACGCCTTCGACATAACGCTCGTCATACCTGGCTTCCGCCAGCACGTTCCAATGGCTCGCCTGCCGCTTCTTCGCAGCCTCCATATGCGACTGGCTGGAGAAGAAGCGGGCCGTATCGGGCGTCGACTGGATCTTCTTGTAAAGCGCTCCGAGCGCGGTCGCGAGGCTTGCGTCGATCATGGGGGCAAGGCGCTTCAGCACCGCCCGCGACTCCTGATCCAGACCGATGAAGTCCAGACGCTTCTGCAGTTCCCGTTTCTCTTCAGCCGACGACATCATGAGCCCCCAAATTCGCCGCAGCCGCGCAGCCCCCTGCGCGTGGAAATCTATATTGTGGATGTTAAGGTATAGGATCCCTTAATAAGGTGCCCTGAGAACTGACAGAGTCTTGGAATAGACCCAAAAAAGATTACATTTGTCAGGTTTCGCGCGTGGGAACCCGGCTTTCGAGGAAGCGGAAAGCAGCGACGAGGATGCCGGTGAGGCACAGGTAGATGAGCGCCAGCAGCAGCAACGGCTCGTAGGTCAGGAAGGTATCCTGTCTGACCCTGGAGATCACGGCATAGACATCGATGACCGTGATCGTCGCGACCAGCGGCGTGGACTTGAGCTGCAGCACGGTCTCGCCGGAAAGCGTCGGCAATGCCCGATGGATCGCCCGCGGCAGCCAGATACGCCGGAACATGGTGAAGCGCCCCATGCCGAACGCGCGCGCCGCCTCCAGCTCGCCCCGCGGCACGCCGGCGAAGGCCCCCCGCATCACCTCGCCCTCATAGGCGGCAAACGAGATCATCAGCGACGTAAAGCCGTAAGGCCAAGCTTGCCTCAGATAAGGCCACAGGAAGGAAGAACGCAGTTCCGGATACTGGGCGAAGATCGATCCGAGCCCGTAATACAGCAGCCAGAGTTGCAAGAGGATCGGCGTACCACGGATGATGCTGCAGAACCCCCTTGCAAGCCACGCAAGCGGCCGAGGTCCCGTGACCTGCACCAGCCCAATCGGCACCGCAAACAGAAAGCCGACGATCGAGCTCCAGAACAGCAGGATCAGCGTCTGCCAGACGCCATAGGCGAGCCGTTCGCCATAGCGCGGCAGCCAGTCCCAGCGCATGAACCATGCGGCGCAGAATACGATCGCCACGAAGACCGTCATGAGGAACAGCCGGTGCGGCTCGAACAGGCTGCGCGCCTTGGGCGGGATATAGGCCGGCATGATGAATGTCTCTTTACTCATGTCCACCCCGTCCTTGGCATGCCGCGCCGGGCATGCCGTTCTATCAACGCGATCACGATGTTCGAGACGAGCGTCACCAGAAGATAGAGCATACCGGCGGCAAGGTAGAAGGTCATGTAGGCCTTGGTGGAACCTGCCGCCTGGCGCGTCACCAGCGTCAGCTCGCTGAAACCGACGACGGCGAGCAGCGCCGTGTCCTTGGTGGCGATCATCCAGAGATTGGCAAGCCCGGGAATGGCATGGGGCAACATGGCCGGCAGCGTCACCCGCCGGAGCGTCAGCAGGGGCGACATGCCATAGGCCCGCGCCGCCTCGATCTGGCCGGACGGCACGGCCTTGATCGCCCCGCGCAGCACCTCCGTGGAATAGGCGCCCTGCACCACGCCGATCACGAAGATGCCGGCCGCAAGCCCGCTGATATCCACCGCCGGCAGACCGACGAGCAGGAAGAGCTGGCTCACCGCATCCGTGCCCGCATAATAGAGAAGCAGGATCAGCACCAGCTCCGGCACGGCGCGGATGACGGTCGTATAGACCTCCAGGAGATCACGCAGGATCGGCCCGCCATAAAGCTTGCCGAAGGCGCCGCCGACACCGATCGCGAGGCCAAGCAGGTATCCGCCTACGGCGAGCTCCAGTGAAGCCACAAGCCCGGCGAGCATGACGCCGCCCCAGCCGGGCGGCGAGAGCGAGAGGAGTTCGAGGCCGGACGGCATCCGGGGTCAGGCCGGTCAGCCGCCGTAGACGTCGAAGTCGAAATACTTCTTGGAGAACTTGTCGTAGGTGCCGTTGGCGCGGATCGCCTTGATGGCCGCGTTGATCTTGTTCTTCAGATCCGTCTCGCCCTTGCGCAGCCCCACGCCGACACCCGCGCCGAGAATGGCCGGATCGTCCTTTACATTGCCCTTCAGGTCGCAGCACTTGCCGGCGTCGGATTTCAGGAAGGCATCGAGCGCGATCGCGTCCGCCTGCACCGCATCCACGCGCCCGGCTGCAAGGTCCTGGTTCGCTTCGTCCTGTGTCTGGTATTCCTTGATCTCGGCAGCGCCGGGACCGAAATATTTGTTGGCGTAGTCCTGGTGAATGGTCGACACCTGCACGCCGATGATCTTGCCCTTGAGGCCTTCAGGCGTGGCGGCGAACTTCTCCGACTTCTGGCCGATGATGCCGGTCGGCGTGTTGTAATATTTATCGGAGAAATCGATCGTCTTCAGGCGCTCCTCGGTGATCGACATCGAGCCGATGATCATGTCGATCTTCTTGGTGGTCAGCGCCGGAATGATGCCGTCCCAGGCGACCGGGGTGATGACGCATTTGAGCTTTGCTTCGGCACAGATCGCATCCATGAAATCCACTTCCCAGCCGATCCATTTGCCATTCGCATCCGGCGAGGTGAAGGGAGGATAGGGCTCGGCGGCGAAACCGACCTTGAGTTCCTGTGCCTGCACGGCTCCGAACGAGGCAATCCCGATTGCGACCGCCATTGCCACGGTCCTGATGATGTTCTTCATGATCTTTTCCCCTTTTTCTATTTTGGTTTTAGTCAATGAATGGAGCTGATGAATTTCTTCAGCCGTTCTGATTTCGGAGCGCCGAAGAGCTGCTCGGGAGGCCCCTGTTCCTCGATGACGCCGCCATGCAGGAAGACGACGTGGTTGGAGACTTCGCGAGCAAATTTCATTTCATGGGTGACGAGAATCATCGTGCGCTTCTCGCGCGCCAGGCCGCCGATGACGGAAAGCACTTCGCCGACGAGTTCCGGATCGAGCGCCGAGGTCGGCTCGTCGAACAGCATGACGAGCGGCTGGATGGCGAGCGCCCGGGCGATCGCGGCGCGCTGCTGCTGACCGCCTGAAAGAAAGGCGGGATAGGCGTCGCGCTTCTCGTAAAGCCCGACGCGGCGCAGCAGCGTCTCGGCAGTCTCCACTGCCTTGTCTCTCGGCACCTTCAGCACATGCACCGGCACTTCGATCACGTTCTGCAGCACCGTCATGTGCTGCCACAGGTTGAAGCTTTGGAATACCATGCCGAGCCGGGAGCGAATGCGCTGCACCTGTTTGCGGTCGGCAGGCATCAGGCCGCCATGCCCGTCCTTCTTCATCGCGATCGTCTCGCCATGGATGGTGACCGTGCCGGCACTCGGCAGTTCCAGCATGTTGATGCAACGGAGAAACGTGGACTTGCCGGAACCCGAGCCGCCGATAATGGCAATCACATCGCCCTGCCGGGCCGTCAGCGATACGCCCTTCAAGACCTCCAGAGGGCCGAAACGTTTATGCAGGTTGGAGACTTCGATGGCTTGCGCCGAATCCGTCATGGACACCGTCCGCCAGCCTCGTATCCAAGGCCGATCCACACATTTGCACTGTTCCCCCAGCTTGTCGTTTTTGGTGCGCGCGACGCTGGTTTCGCGGCCCTGTGGAGAGAAGTCTGGCACTTGTGCAGGAATTATTCAAGCGTATAATAAGCTTCAAATCCGAAAAAAGAACGGCATCCGTCCGCATCGTTTTCCCGAGGAGACCTCATGACCGCCTACGGCTCTCAGGCCATGTCGACGCCCCTCCTGCGCGTTCTGATGCGGCGCCCGGGCGACAGCCTCAGAAAGGCGAATTCCGCTGAATGGCATTACGGCCCGGGCTTCGACGCCGAAAAGGCGATCCGCCAGCACGCACAGTTCAGCGGGCTGATCGAAAGATCCGGAGTCGAGATCATCTGGATGGAAGATGACGGCGACGGGCTTGCCGACTCCATGTTCACCCATGACCCTTCGCTGATGACCGACCACGGGGCGGTGCTGTTGCGGATGGGCAAAACGCTGCGCGCCTCCGAGCCCGACTTGCATGAAAAGGCCTACGCCGCAGCAGGTGTGCCGGTTCTTGGCCGCATCACGGCCCCCGGCACCGTCGAGGGCGGCGATTGCGTCTGGGTGGACCGGTATACGCTGGCCATCGGTCGCGGTGTGCGCACCAACCAGGCTGGCATCGACCAGCTTTCGGCGATACTGAAGCCGATCGGCGTCACCGTGCTCGGCTTCGACTTGCCGCTCTGGCAGGGAGTCGAGGCCTGCCTGCATCTCATGTCGGTGATCAGCCCGCTCGCCGAAAAACTGGCACTGGTGCATGCACCGCTGATGCCGGCCGCGCTCTACATGATGCTGCGGGAGCGCGGTTATACGCTGATCCATGGATCGGAGAAGGAATTCCACGAGAGTTTCGGCCTCAATCTCAACGTTCTTCCCACCAGCCCCGGCCACGTGATCATGGTCGATGGTTTTCCCATCACCAAGGAATTGATGGAAGCGCATGGCTGCGTGGTCGAAACATTCGAAGGCGACGCGCTCTGCATCGCCTGCGAGGGCGGACCGACCTGCCTGACCCGGCCGGTCCTGAGGAGATGACGGTGAACCGCCGCTCCTATCACCGTGCCAGCGAGGCCGAGCGGCGCGAGGATCTGATCGCCGCCACGCTGGACTGCATTGCCGAATTCGGCATCCAGGGAGCCACGGTGCGCCAGATCGCTACTCGCGCCGGCGTCACCGGAGGGCTGATCCGCCACTATTTCGCCGGCAAGGACCAGATGTTGCAGGCAGCTTACCGCAAGGTCATGACCGGCATGACCGAAACGGCGATCGCGGCGGCTATTGAAGGGGAAAACGCCAGGTCGCGCCTACGTCGTTTCATCGTTGCTAATGTGACGCCACCGGTCACCGACCCGCGCACGCTGTCGCTCTGGGCAGCCTTCATCAGCCATATCCAAACCGATCCGACATTTGCGGCTGTCCATCGCGAAAACTACCTCGCCTTTCTGGAGGCGCTTGAAACCCTGCTCACCGCCTTCTTCCGCGAGGAGAAGCGGGCGGTCGGCCCGCAGGAATGCCGCCGCCACGCGATCGCGCTGAACGCGCTGGTCGATGGGCTCTGGCTTGAAGGAACGCTGGCCGCAGATCTCTTCGCGGACAGGGAACTGGCGGAAAATGCCCTCACCTCCGTCGAGGCGCTGCTGCGCCTGGCGCCCGGCGAGCTTTCCGCCGAACAGCAACAAAAAGAACAACGATAACAAAAGGACGAAGCCGATGCGTTATGCCTCGATCACCGACCGTCTCGCCCATCTCGGCTCCGGCCGCTGGGCGCTTCACCTCACCGCCCGGCGCATGAAGGGCGCCGGCGAGGATATCATCGAGCTGACCATCGGCGAGCCGGACGTCGCACCCGACAAGGCGCTGCTCGACGAGGCCGCCCGCGCCATGTATGCCGGCCGCACCCGTTATTCCAACGGCCGCGGCGAACCGCCGGTGCTGAAGGCGTTGGTCGAGAAATATTCGAAGCGGCGGCCAGGCGTCACCGAACGCAATTTCCTCTGTTTTCCGGGCACCCAGACCGCACTTTACGGCGTCATGACGGGCCTGGTCGAAGCCGGCGACGGCGTACTGGTCGGCGACCCGCTTTATGCGACCTATGAAGGCGTCATCGCCTCGACCGGCGCACATATGATTCCCGTGCCGCTGCGCCCCGAAAGGAAATTCCATCTGCAGGCGGACGACCTCGAACGAGCGATCACGCCGGAGGCTCGCGTCCTGTTGCTCAACACGCCGCATAACCCGACAGGCGCCGTCCTCAAGGCCGCCGAGATCGCGGCGATCGGCGAAGTCTGCCGCAAGCATGATCTCTGGATCGTCTGCGACGAAGTCTATGAACAGCTGATCTTCGAAGGCACGGCCTTCGCTTCGCCCTTCGATATTCCGGAACTCGCCGAGCGTACGATCGTCGTTTCGTCGATCTCGAAATCCCACGCGGCACCGGGTTTCCGCAGCGGCTGGGCCGCCGGGCCGGAAGAATTCTGCGAAAGGCTGCTACCGGTTTCCGAAACCATGCTTTTCGGCGTGCAGCCCTTCATTTCCGACATGACCGCCATGGCATTGACGCAGCATTTCGATACTGCCGACGTCATGCGTGAAAACTACCGCCGCCGGGCCGCGATCGTCGAAAAAGCCTTTGCCGGCAGCAATCTGATCAAGCCGATGGCGCCTGAAGGCGGAATGTTCATCCTGCTCGATGTCACCGCCACCGGCCTGAACGGCGAGGAATTCGCCTGGGAGCTGCTGCGCGAGGAAAAGGTCGCCGTCATGCCTGGCACCTCCTTCGGCGACCAGGCCGCCGGCTTCCTGCGCATCTCGCTGACGGTGCCGGAGGATGTCGTTGCGACCGCTATGGGCCGCATCGGCGACCTGGCGAGCCGTATCGTCTCGCGCAAGGAGGCCCCCTTGCATGTCCGATAGGCTGAAGACGGTCGGCGAAACGTTGATCGACCTCCTGGAGGTCAACGGCGTGGACGTCGTCTTCGGCATTCCCGGCGTCCACACCGTCGAGCTTTATCGCGGCCTTGCCGCCTCAAAGATCCGCCACGTCACGCCGCGGCACGAACAGGGCGCGGGCTTCATGGCGGACGGTTATGCCCGCGTCAGCGGCAAGCCGGGCGTCTGCCTCGTCATCACCGGGCCGGGGCTGACCAATATCATCACGCCGATGGCGCAGGCCTATCAGGACTCCGTGCCGATGCTGGTGATCTCCGGCGTCAACGCCCGCGCCACGCTCGGCCACGGCCGTGGGCGCCTGCACGAACTGCCGGACCAGCGCGGCATGATGGCGACGCTGGCGCTGATGTCGCACACGCTGCACGAACCCGAGGACCTGGCCGACGTCATGGAGCGCGCCTTCGCAATCCTGCGCTCGGGCCGGCCGGGGCCGGTGCATATCGAAATCCCGATCGACGTCATGGCTGCGCAAATAAAACCTCCGCGCCTGCGCAACATCGCGCCCCCCCGGCCGCGTGCCGATGCGGCGACGATCGACGTGGCCGCCTCCCGCTGCCTTTCTTCACGAAAACCGGTCATTCTGGTTGGCGGCGGTGCCGTGCCTGCCGCAAAGGATATCCTGGCGCTCGCCGAACGGCTCGATGCGCCGCTTGTGACGACGACCAATGCCCGCGGCGCTTTCGCCCATTCTCCGCTCTCCGTGCCGGCAAGCCCGAGCCTCGGATCCGTCCGCAGGCTGATCGCCGAGGCCGATCTGGTTCTCGCCTTCGGCACCCAGATGGGCCAGACCGATTACGACATGTATGCCGACAGCGGCTTCCCCGAACTCGACAGCCTGATCCGTATCGACATCGACGCCGCCCAGCTCGCCCGCGGCCCCAGGGCGGTGCTTTCCGTTCTCTCCTCGGCGGAAAACGCGGCAGCCGACCTCTGCGCAGCCGTCGGCGCGGGCAACCGACTGCAGTCCGGCGGCGCCGTGCGTGCCGCGCAAGCGCGGGAAGCGGCCCAGGCCGAACTCACGCCGAAAATGCGGGTCGAGATCGGTATTCTTGACAAGGTTCGCGATGCGCTGCCCGGCGCGATCATCGTCGGCGACAGCACCCAGGCCGTCTACGCGGGCAATCTCTACTACGAAGCCGGCCGTCCGCATGGCTGGTTCAATGCCGCGACAGGCTACGGCGCGCTCGGATATGGCCCGCCGGCCGCCATAGGCGCAGCGATTGCCGAGCCCGATACCCCCGTCGTCTGCCTTACCGGCGATGGCGGGCTGCAGTTCACGTTAGCTGAAATCGGTTCGGCGAAGGATGCCGGCGCGAACGTCGTCTTCCTTGTCTGGAACAATGACGGTTACCAGGAAATCGAGACCTACATGCTCGAAAACGGTATCGCGCCGGAAGGTGTCAAACCCTCCGCACCGGATTTCCTGAAGATTGCCGAGGCCTTCGGCCTGCCGGCGGTGCGGCTTGCCGATGTCGGGGAACTGCCGGCCGCACTGCAGGGATTCCGACGCCACAAAGGGCCGTCGCTGATCGAGATCCACCAGACGAAGACTATCGGCGCAACGGCCTGAGCCGCACGCCCAAGGAGATGCCTAACTCTCGGTGCACGGAAGATCCTGCACCGCATCCCAGGACTGGGATCCAGTGAGCCGCTTCATCGCGTGTCCTTTTTCGCGGACCTTTTCGCGTAAAGGCCGGCGTCCGATCGCATCTGAAACCGTTCCCGGATCAGCCGCTGCACTTCTCGATACCTTGCGGCGGCGGCTCGAAACCGAAGACGCTGCGGCCACCCCATTCGTGCGAATGGCGGTATTCGCCGGCAACGATTTCCTTGAGATCGGGGCCGGTCACATATTTTTCCATTTGCCGCGCCTGATCATCCAGCCGTTTGAGCGCTTGCATCTCCTCCTCGCGGCCAAGCCTTGCCTTGCCGACCGCTGATTTCATCACCCGGATCGTTTCGTCATAAACCTTGATCGGCACCGGAAACGGCTCGCGGTCCTTGCCGCCATGGGCGAGCGAAAAGCGCGCCGGATCGGAAAAGCGGCACGGCGCGCCATGCACCACTTCCGCCACCATGGCGAGCGCCTTGACGGTGCGGGCGCCGACGCCCGGCATCAATAGAAGCTGCTCGAAATCCTCCGGTCCGCGATCAGCTGCGGCAGCGAGCGTGCCGTGCAGTCGCTTCATGTTGACGTCCTCCTCTCGGACATCGTGATGCGCCGGCATGATGAGATGCGGCAACATCGGCTGCGCCAATTTCTTGGGCTTCAAAGACGGATCGAGCGCGATCACCTCGCGGACGATGCGATCCGGCCCGAGCGTCGCCAGAAGATCGAGTTGGCCCTTGCGAGAGGCATCGGCGCGGTGGTCTGCGAGATTGACGATCTCGCCCTGCCTGCGTCCCTCGATCGCCGCATGCGGGGAATCCACGAAACTGGTGATGCCTTCCGACAGCCAATGATAACGCCGCGCCTGCCGCCTGTCGCCGTTCATGCCCTGCTGCACCACCACCCACTTGCCATCGTCGGTGACGATGAAGCCGTGCAAGTAGAGGTCGAAACCATCCTGCACCGCCGCGCTGTCCACCTTGGCGACGAGCCGGCTGGTATTTGCCAGGCCACTGCCGTCGATGCCTACCCGGTCTCCGATGGCGATCAGTTCGTCCGGTGTTTTGCGCGAGTTCTGGCCGCGGCCGCCGCAGACATGGACGCCGAGTTCGCCGGCCATCGGCGTCAAACCGCGTTTCAATGCGCCGATGACACTGGTGGTGATGCCCGACGAATGCCAGTCCATGCCCATGACACAGCCGAAGGACTGGAACCAGAAGGGATGCGCCAGCCGCCTGAGCAGCTCGTCACGGCCATATTCGATGATGATCGCCTGCGTGATGATCGCACCGAGCCTGGTCATGCGCTCTCCGAGCCACCGGGGAACCCGGCCGCCGTGCAGCGGAAGATCGGCACTGCCTGCTCTTTGAACCATGGCCCGCTTATATACGGGCGATCGGCTTTACGACAGGGAAAAGTTCTTCAAACGTTCTTCCAGAAGCGCGATCGTCGGCACGTCCGCATTGGCGAAGGCGAAACGCAGATAGTTCTGCTGGCTTTCGCCGAAATAGGCTCCTGGAATACAGATGATACCCGCCTCTCTGGCGAGCTTTTCCGCCACTTCCGCCGAGCCCTTGCCGGGAAAGGGATGGCGCACGAAGGCGAAATAGGCGCCGATCGCATCGAGTTTCCAGTCGTTCGCGGCGCGCATCACAGCCTTCAGTGCATTGGCCCGGCGGCCGATCTCCTGCCGATTTTCCTCCCGCCAGTCTGCCAGAATCGGCAACGCCTTGGCGACGGCACCCTGGGCGGCGCGAGGAGCGCAGATCTGCAAGTTGTCCATGATCTTGGCGATCTGCTGGACCGCCGCTGCACCCGCCGTGATCGCGCCCAGCCGGTGACCGGGAATGCAGAAGGATTTGGAAAAGCTGTAAAGGTCGATCAAGGTTTCCTGCCAGCCGTCGAGGCTGAAGAGCGTATGCGGCGCCATTCCTCCCTTAGCAGGGCCGGCGGCGGGCATGAAATCGCGATAGGTTTCGTCGAGGATCAGCCAGATGCCCTTCTCGCGGCAGAGCTTGAAGATCGCTTCGAGCAGCGACGGCGGATAGATCGCCCCGGTCGGGTTGTTGGGAGAGACGAGCGCCAGAGCCCGGACCTCCGGAGTGATGGCCGCCTCGATGCCAACGAGGTCCGGCAGAAAACCGTTCTCTGCGGCACAGGGCACGAAAGCGGTCTTGATGCCCAGCATGGCAAGCGTGGTTTCGTGGTTGAAATAGAAGGGTTCAGTCATCAGCACCGTGCTGCCTGGACCTGCGACCGTCATTGCGGCGCAGACGAAGGCCTGATTGCAGCCGGAGGTGATATGGATGTTTTCAAGCCCGAGCGACGCGCCGTAGACCTCGGAAACATGCTCCGCATAGACGCGCCGCAGTTCCGTCTCACCCTCGATCGGCCCGTAGCCGGTGAAGGTTGTCGACGATGCCGTTTCGCCGAGCAGTTTCAGCATGTCCGGATGCGCCGGATAACCGGGCACCGCCTGCGAAAGATCGATCAGCGGCCCCCTCGATCCGTCATAGGCACGCCCCCAGGCGGCGACGGAGGGCACCGGCGGCGGCGAGAGCTTTTCGACCAAGGGGTTAAAACGCGGATTGAAGGCGGGCATCGATATATCCAGGCAGAACGATTGATTGGCCTCCTTGTTTAACAGATTATCTGCAAACGCAAGGACATGAGGATCGCATATGGCCGACGAAATCCAGCCCCCGGGCAATACACCGGATTCGAAGCTTACCGTCACCAAGCGCAAATGGGCCGAACAGGGCAAGTTCCTGACCGGCCGTACCACCCGCCCGGAGACGGATCGCCTGCCGCCCGGCCAGCATCTCGTCAAGAACTGGCCGGTACTCGATCTCGGCCAGCAGCCGAGCGTCACGACCCAGCAATGGAAGCTCGACATACGCGGCCTCGTCAACAACCCGAAGACCTTTGACTGGGCCGCTCTCCAGGCCTTGCCACAGAGCGAGATGCGCTCCGACATCCACTGCGTCACCACCTGGTCGCGTTACGACAACACCTGGAAGGGGGTTTCCACCCACGACTTCCTCGATATCGTCGATCCCAAGGACGAAGCGGTGGCGGTGATGCTGACGAGTTACGACGGCTACACCACCAACCTGCTGCTTTCGGATTTCGCCTCGCCGGATGCGATCCTCGTCACCCATTGGGAAGGCCAGCCGCTGACCGAGGAGCATGGCGGGCCGGTACGGCTTGTCGTGCCTCACCTCTATTTCTGGAAAAGCGCCAAATGGCTGAACCGGATCGAGTTCTTGAGCCGCGATCAGGCCGGCTTCTGGGAAAAGAACGGCTATCACATGCGCGGCGACCCTTGGGTCGAGGAACGGTATTCGGACGACTAGCCGAACTTCACCAGATTGAGCCCCGGCAGCGGCCCGCCGGGGAACTGCGCCAGCCTTGCGCCCACCGACAGCACGCCGAGATCGATGCCTGAGAAACCGAGCTTGTCGATAAGGGCCGCAACATCCGCCTTCGCTGCGATATCGTCACCAGAGTAAAATGCCACCCGCCTGCCACCTTCGGCGGCGGGGTCTGCTTCAAGCAGTTTCGCGAAGAGATGGTTGAAGGCCTTGACCACGCGGGCGCCTGGCACGAGATCGGCGAAGACTTCGCTCGAAGTACGGCCATTGAGTTCGGCCAATTGATAGCCCGGCATCACCACCGGATTGTTGGCATCAATGACGATTCTGTTATTCCAGGCCGGCAGCCCCGACAGCGCCACCGGCAGATTGCCCCAGGGAACGGCAACCAACACAATGTCGGCGTTGGCGGCATTTTCGACGGTACCCGCGGAAATCCAGGGTGAAAGCTCCGTCGTCAACGCTTCGAGCGAGGCGGCGCCGCGGCTGTTCGCAATGGTTGCGCGGATGCTGTTGCGGGCAAGGATGCGGGCGAAAGCCGTGCCGATATTGCCGGCGCCGATGATACCGATGGACATTGTGCTACTCCGTTTCGTGTTCCGATAACCGAGATATCGTGTCTGGATCATGCCGCAATAACCCCATAATAATGCGGATCATCTTCAAGCATCCATTGAAAATGATCCGCTGATGGAAAACCTTGCCAACCTCGATTCCTTCATCCGCAGCGCCGAATTCGGCAGTTTTTCGGCGGCCGCGCGGCGCCTGTCGCTGACGCCCGCGGCCGTCAGCCGCAATGTTGCGATCCTGGAGAAAAAACTCGGCATCCGCCTCTTCCAGCGCAGCACAAGAAAGCTGGCGCTGACCGAAGCCGGAGAACGTTTTCTGTCCGAGATCCGCGATCACGTCGAGGCGCTTCAGGCGGCCATCGTCGGCGCAGCTTCGCAAGGCCCGGAACCGGCCGGCCTGCTCAAGGTCAGCATGAGCCCGCATTTCGGCGCCGACTATATCCTGCCGCTCCTGCCGGACTTCCTGGCTCGCTATCCGCTGATCCGCCCGGAATGGACCTTCGAGAACCGACAGGTGGACCTCATCGCCGAGGGATATGATGCGGCGATCGGTGGCGGGTTCGAACTGGCGGCCGGCACCGTCGCGCGAATCCTTGGGCCAGCGCATGTCGTCGCGGTCGCCTCCCCGCGATACATGAAGGACAGGCGCATGCCGGCCGACCCCGCCGACCTCGCAGGTTGGGACGGCATCTACCTGCGCTCCTCTAATACAGGCCGCATCCGCCAATGGGTCATGCCCAGGATCGACGGTGAAGAGGTGCAGACATCGCTTTCCGAAAGGATTGTGATGAACGATCCTGCGGCGATGGTTCGCGCCGCCCGCCTTGGTCTCGGCGTCTCTATGATCACGGTTCCGGACGCGTTGCCGCATTTCCGGAGCGGGGAACTGATCCGATTGTTACCGGACTGGTATGCGGATATCGGGCCGATATCGATCTATTATGCCAACAGGACACTTTTGCCGGCAAAGACGCGTGTCTTCGTCGACTTCGTCACCGAGCACTTCCGCAAGGAAAAGCTCGCCGAACGTTTCGACGGGCGTCCGCGCGCCTGAACATGCAGAAGCAGACGCGGCGCACCCGGTTAAACCGGATGCGCCGTTTTCTCAGATCAGCTTTTCCAGCGTGATCGGCAGGTCGCGGACGCGTTTGCCGGTGGCATGGAAGACGGCGTTGGCGATGGCCGGCGCGACGCCGACAATGCCGACTTCTCCGACCCCCTTGCCGCCGAGCGCCGAGGCGCCGTAGTCTGGTACGCCAACGGAAATCACCTGAATGTCCGGCACGTCGGCATTGGTCGGCACCAGATAGTCGCCCATATTGTTGTTGACCGTCCGGCCGTTGCGCATGTCGACGAGACCCTCTTCGAGCAGCGCCTGGCCGATGCCCATGATGATGCCGCCGCGCCACTGGCTTTCGACCATGCGGGGATTGTAGAGACGGCCGCAATCGAAGGCCGAGACGATGCGGGAAACCCGTACCGTTCCAAAGTCCTCGTCCACCCGCACTTCCGCAAAATGGGCGCACCAACTGTGCATGGAATATTCGCCCATGGTCGGCCCCTGGACCTTCGCCATGGTCGTCCAGGCCTGGTGATGCTCCTGGGCGCTCGCGCCATCCGGCAGCGTGTTGCGGCGGGTTTCGATTTCGTCGCGGCCGAGCGCCGCCATCAGTTCCGGTAGGCTGAGCGATGGTCCCTCGCCGCGCGGCACGGCAATCCGCCCTTCGCTGAAGGTCAGTGTATTGGCGCCCGTATCGCGCAGCGGCGAGTTTTCGTCGTTGAGCGCGAGGCCGATCAGTTCGTCGCGGGCGGCCGTGGCGGCCTTGTGGACGGCGCCGAGGATGGAGCCTGCCAGCATGGAACCGCCGGCGATCGCCGAACCGGGCAGCCGGGAATCCCCGAGATGGACTTCGACCTGATCGACCGGGATGCCGAACACTTCGGCAGCGGTCTGGGCAAGCACCGTGTAGGTCCCCTGCCCCATGTCGATCGCGCCGCTGACCACTTCGACGCGGCCGTTCGCGAGAACGCGGATCAGGGCTTCGCTCGGAGCCTGGAGAACCGGAAACGTGCCGCAGCCGATGCCCCAGCCGATCAGCGTCCTGCCGTCACGCATCGAGCGCGGCGCGTGGCTACGCCTCGACCATCCGAAGGCTTCGGCGCCTTCGGTCAATGCCTCGCGCAACCGGCGTGTCGACCAGGGTTTGCCCGACTGATAGTCGTGGTCGGCATAATTCTTCAGCCGAAGTTCGAGCGGATCCATGCCGAGCTTGTAGGCAAGCTCCTCCATGGCGCTTTCGATGCCGAAGGAACTGGGATTCTTGCCGGGGCCACGCAGTGCGCCGGGTGTCACGGTATTGACCGGCACGACGCGATGTTCGGAGGAGAAGTTCTCCACCTTGTAGAGAATCGGCGTCGCGGCGCCGGTCTGCTCCGGCCAGTCCGCATAGGTAGAGGTTTCGCTGGCGCCGCGATGGACGATCGCCTGCAGGATGCCGTCTTCGGTGGCGCCGAGCCTGATCGTCTGGCGGGTCGCGGCGCGGCCGCCGTAGTTGGTGAAATTCTGCGGACGGGTAAGCGCAAGTTTTACCGGCCTGCCAAGCTTGCGCGCGGCGAAGGCAGCCACCGCCCCATGCGCGAGCGCCGCACCCTTGGAGCCGAAACCGCCACCGATGAACGGCGAGATCAGCCGGACATTCTCGTAGGGGATATCGAACCATTCGGAATAGGTGCGCGCCATGCCGTGCGACCACTGGCTCGGCTCCCAGACGGTGATCTGGTCGCCGTCCCATTTCACCGTGAGGCCATGCGGCTCCATGGCGACGTGATATTCGCGCGGTGTGCTGTACGTGCCTTCGATTTGAACCGGCGCGGCTGCGAGCGCTGCTTCGGCATCGCCCCAGTTGAAGACGAGGTTGCCCATAAGCTTGCCTTCGCCGGCATTCGGATCGTCGAGGCTGGCGACGTGGGGCGCTTCCTCATAGGTGATGCTGACGAGCTTGGCGGCTTCGAAAGCCTGTTCGCGGTTCTCGGCCACGATCGCGACGATCGGCTGGCCATTGAACTGCACGTGACGCGGCAGAGGATAATAAGGTTGATTTTCCGGCCTGTTGCCTCCCCAGTCCGACGCAACCGTGAAGCCGAGATCGTCCTCGGGAGTCAGAACCAGAAGCACGCCCGGCGCGGCGCGCGCCGTTTCGGCATTAACGTTCAGCACGCGGCCCGCCGGGATGGTACTCTGCACCAGAACCGCATGCGCGACATTCTCGACCGGATATTCCAGCGCATAGGTCGCGGCACCGGTAACCTTGAGGCTGCCTTCGAAACGGGTCTGGCGGCCTCCGACGACGCCGTCGGAAGCGTCGCCATGTTTGCGGGGTGGCATAATGGTCATGCGAGACCTCCAACTTTCAGGCCCAATTGCTCGATTGCGCGGGTGATGACGCGCGGCGCCAGTTCGATCTTGTAATGGTTGCCGCCTTGGCTGACGGCCCCCTCCATGGCGAGGCTGCTGGCCTTTTCGACGGTCTCCGCATCGAGAGCCTTGCCGACAAGTGCCTGCTCGACGGCACGGGCTCGCCAAGGCTTGGTGGCGACACCGCCGAGGGCTACGCGAATATCGCGGACCGTTCTGCCATCCGCTTCGAATTCGAGGCCGACCGCGGCACTCGCGGCCGCGAACTCGTAGGATTGCCGGTCGCGGACCTTCAAATAAGTTGAATTTCGAGCAGCGGCAGAAGCCGGAATACTGATGGCAGTGATGATGTCACCCTTTTCCAGCACGGTTTCCCTGTCGGGCGTATTGCCGGGAAGCAGGAAGAAATCATCGACTGGAACCCTTCGGCTGCCGATTTCGACGGTCGCGTCGAAAGCGACAAGCGCTACCGCCAGATCGCCGGGATAGGTGGCGATGCAGGCATCGCTTGTGCCGAGAATGGCATGGTTGCGGGTCACGCCGCCGATCGCCGAACAGCCGGAACCGGGATTTCGCTTGTTGCAGGCCGCAAACACGCCCGGTTCGCGGAAATAGGAACAGCGGGTCCGCTGCAGGAGATTGCCGCCCATCGTCGCCATGTTGCGCAACTGCGCCGAGGCTGCGAGCGACAGGGATTCCGATACCGCCGGAAATGCCGCCTTGATCTCGCGATGGTCGGCGACCTCGCTCATCCGGGCAAGCGCACCAATCGTCGCGCCGCCTTCATCGACGGCGATACCGTCAAGACTGGAGAGATGAGTGATATCGACGACCGTTTCGGGCTCGGTCACGCCGCATTTGGCGAGATCGAGCAAGGTCGTGCCGCCGGCAAGCAGCACAGCGCCGGCTTGAAGCGCAGCCTTCTGGGCGTCATCGGCGGACGTGGCGCGGAGATAGGAAAAATCGCGCATCAGGCCACCTCCATCTTTTCCTTCACCGTCGCCTGCGCTGCCTCGCGGACTGCCGCGACGATGCTGTTGTAGGCTCCGCACCGACAGAGATTGCCGGACATGTATTCGCGGATTTCCTCGTCGGATCCCGCATGGCCTTCGCGGATGCAGGCAACCGCCGACATGATCTGGCCCGGCGTGCAGTAACCGCATTGGAAGGCGTCGTGCTCGATGAAGGCGGCCTGGACCGGGTGAAGATCGCCGTTCTCCCCGGTTATGCCCTCGATCGTCGTGATCTCCCGGCCCTCGACCTGGGCTGCGAGCGTCAGACAGGAGAGCACGCGCTTGCCGTCGACATGGCAGGTGCAGGCGCCGCACTGCCCCTGGTCGCAGCCCTTCTTGGTTCCGGTCAGCGCCAGATGCTCGCGCAGTGCATCGAGCAGAGTGACGCGCGGCTCGACGTCCAGTTCGTGCCGCCGCCCGTTGATATCGAGCGAAAGATGGATGGTTCGTGTCATGGATCAGGCTCCTGCCATCGTCACGGAAATGAGGTATTCTGGTTCTACAAGCCCCTGGTCGACGGCCGACCGAGCGCTATATCGGTTTTTCTCCACGGGACGCGCCGAGACGATTTCGGCATGACATCCTGCAAGCTTCTGGATTAAGAAGTGGAAGGCACTCCAGATAAACGGAGGCGCCTCCGATTAAACTAATGGCTTGTTGCTTTTCGTCAAGCCCCGACTTTCATTGGAGCAGAATTTTGGCCTCGGCCGAACCCAAGACGATACCGTCCGCACCGACCAGGCTTCGCGCCGATGCCCGCCGCAACCGCGACAAGCTCGTTGAAGTGGCGGCGGCCGCCTTTGCGGAAAAGGGCGTCGAGACCTCGCTGGAGGATATAGCGCGGCAGGCGGGCGTCGGCATCGGCACGCTCTACCGGCATTTTCCAACCCGCGAGCATCTGGTCGAGGTGGTTTATCGCCGCGAGCTCGAAAGCCTTGGAGCGGCTGCAGCCGAACTTTCCGAAAAACACCCGCCGGATGTGGCGCTGGAGGAATGGATGCGGCGTTTCGTGGGCTATATCGCCACAAAACGCGGTATGTCGAACAGCTTACGCATTCTGATGACATCCAATTCGTCGCTTTTCGCCGAGGGCTTCGGCCAGGTGCGCGGCGCCCTCGAAAGCCTTCTGAAGGCTGCCGGCGAAAAGGGCTATGTCCGCACGGACATCGATACGGCAGACCTTATGCACGCCCTCTCGAGCATCTATTCCATTCCCGAATCGCCGGAATGGCGCGATCGATCCTATCGACTGATCGGGCTGCTGATGGATGGTCTGCGCGCCGCGAGGTAGCGTTTCGAACAAGGTGCGCGCGCCGGCGAAAAACAGGCGGCGGAGGCCTCCGAAGGCAAGATTTCGCATACAGCCTGAACGGGAAATTAATCTGTCTGAGATTGACAGGCAGCCTGCCACCTGTCGATCGCGATTCTGAATATTTCCGTTGGAAAATAACAGCATACCGGCGGAGATTTATGGCATTTCGACCGCTGAAATTATCGAAATCCATTTTATAATATCAAAAACTCAATCTGTCGTTAAAGAGTTTCACCTAGCCTCAGGGCATCGCGCAATCGCCGTCCGGTGTGAGCGCAGGAGCCGGTATGATGCCGGTTCTTTTTCCCACACTGCCAGATATCAGATCTGCGCGTGAAAAACGCGTTGCCTCATCCGAGGCTTCATCATTCCGGAGCCGAACCTCATGTCCCGTCTCTCCATTCGCAGCTCGCTCATCGCCGTCTTCGGCGCGATCGCGGCGCTTATCGCCGTTCTTGCCTGGGCGGCTATCTCTTCGCTCTCCAACGTTGCCGGCAATCTCAATACGATATCCAAGGATTCGCTGCCGAGCGTTCAGGCGTCCAAGAATATCGAGACGGCCATTCTCGGCATGACGGTCGCCTACATGGGACATCTGACGACGACTTCGGATTTCGGCATGGAGACGGCTGAAAAACTGATCGCCCAGCAGTCCGACACGCTGAACAAAGCTATCGAGACCTATAAGCCGCTGATCTCGAGCGACCAGGAGCGCCAGTTCGTCGACCAGATCACCGGCGGCGTCGAGAAATACGTGGTCGCCGGCAAGAAGATGCTGGACTTCTCCCGCAAGGCGTCGGATGCCCGCGCCCGTGTCGAGATGGAGAAGATGCGCATCACCATTCAGCCGGTCATGGAAGCCGTGGGCAAGCTGGTGGCGCTGAACGCCGACGCCGCTGCCGTCGAATCGGCGAAGGCTGAGGTGACCTACTCGACCGCGCTCACCACGATGGAAATCATCCTCGGCATCGTTTCGCTGCTGATCGTCGGGGCCGCCGTTTATGTGCTGACCGGTATCGCCCGTCCGATCCAGAAGATCACCGCCTCGATGAGCAATCTTGCCTCTGGTGACACGGCGACCGAAATTCCCTTCGCCGGCCGCAAGGACGAAGTCGGCGCCATGGCCGGTGCCGTGGAAGTCTTCCGCCAGGCCGCGATCTCCAACCGGCAACTCCAGGAAGAAGCCGAAGAAGCCCGTGCCCAGGCGGAAGCCGATCGCGTCCATCTGCAACAGGAAGCAGAAGCTGCCGCCCAAGCCCGCCTTCAGGAGGCGACCTCCGGTCTTGCCGCGGGTCTGCGCCGCCTCGCCGCCGGCGACCTCGCCTTCCAGCTGACCGAGCCTTTCGCGCCGGATTTCGAAGCGCTGCGCGAAGACTTAAATTCGGCCGTCTCCCGCCTGGGTGCCGCCCTTTCGGAAGTCGCCGGATCGGCCCATTCGATCGACAGCGGCTCGCGCGAAGTCAGCCAGAGTGCCGACGATCTCTCCAAACGGACCGAACAACAGGCTGCCTCGCTCGAAGAGACCGCCGCCGCGCTCGACCAGATCACCGCCAATGTTTCGAATTCCTCGAAGCGCGCCGACGAGGCCAAGGCGATCACCCTGGAAGCCAATGCCAGCGCCGCCCAGTCGGGGGCCGTCGTCGCGAATGCGGTGGATGCGATGCAGCGCATCGAGCAGTCGTCCAGCCAGATCTCCAACATCATCGGCGTGATCGACGAAATCGCCTTCCAGACCAATCTCCTCGCTCTGAATGCCGGCGTCGAAGCGGCGCGCGCCGGCGAAGCCGGCAAGGGTTTCGCGGTCGTCGCCCAGGAAGTCCGGGAACTCGCCCAGCGCTCCGCAAATGCCGCCAAGGAGATCAAGGACCTCATCCGCAAATCCGGCGCCGAGGTTCAGAACGGTGTGAAGCTCGTTCGCGAAACGGGTGACGCGCTGAAGACCATCGAAGGCCACGTCGTCACCATCAACGAGCATATCAACGCGATCGCCACCGCTGCCCGCGAACAGTCGGTCGGCCTCGCCGAGGTCAACTCGGCTGTCAACCAGATGGACCAGGTGACCCAGCAGAATGCAGCGATGGTGGAAGAGACCAACGCCGCCGGCGCCAACCTCGCTTCGGAAAGCACCAAGCTGCGTGAGCTCATCACCCGCTTCAAGCTCTCCGAGACCGGCCAGCGCACCATCACTCGTCCGGTAGCAGCTCCGCGCAACGCCGCTCCGCAGGAATCGCCGGCTCGGCGCCTGGCCCAGCGGGTCGGCAGGTCCTTCGGCGGCGGTGCTGCAGCCGCTGCCGCCGCACCGACGGAATCCCAATGGACCGAGTTCTGAGCGGATTGAATTTCACCCGCTGAACTCATCCTCGATTTTCGGCGGCCCGGCTTCTGCCATCTGGCGCAGGAGCCGGGCCGTTTCGTCATTGGCGGGAAAGAAGGATTCGATCGCCAGTTCCGAAAGCGTCACGTCGACCGGAGTGCCGAAGACCGTGGTCGTGGAAATGAAGGACAGAAGCCCCTTTTCCGTTCTGAGTTCCATCGGCACCGCGATACCGGCATAATCCCGGTTCGAGATCGACAACGATCCGGCAGGCACCGGATAGTCGCGCAGTTCCTTCAGCAGGCTCTCGAGGAACCGGTCACCGGTTGCAGCGATCTGCTGCTGCAGGTTCTCCAGAAGATGGTCCCGCCACTCCGGAAGATTGGCGATCTGCGAGGCAAGCCCGCCGGGGTGCAGGCTGAGCCGCAGGACGTTCACCTGCCCTTCGAGCAGAGAGAGATCGGCGACGCCGGCGAGCAGGGGCGCGACGGCACCGTTCGCCGCCACCAGCGTCCAGTGCCGGTCGATGGCGAGCGCGGGAAACGGCTCATGTCCCTTCAGCACCATGTCGATCGCCCGCCGGGCCGGAGCCAGCATCGGATCGTCCAGGCGGCGTTCCACGAAAGCGGGCGCGAAACCGGCAGCGATCAGCATCGGATTGCGTTCGCGGAGCGGTACGCCGAGCCGCTCCGCCAGATGCAGCAGCATGTCCCGGCTCGGGACCGACCGGCCGCTCTCGATGAAGCTCAGGTGCCGCTGCGAAATATCAGCTTCGAGCGCCAGATCGAGCTGGCTCATGCGCCGGCGGCGTCGCCATTCGCGCAGGAAATCCCCAAGGGGACGAACGGACGGGCGGGCGGAGGCGAGCACCGTCATGCGACAGCCGGAACCTGATCGAGGAAACCGTGAACGGCCTTCAGGCGACCGTTCTCCAAAACGGCGAAATCGGTGCCCTTGACGATCGGTTCCGCACCCTCGGGCCCGAGCCCCCAGGAAAAGCGCAGGTTGTCACCATACCCGTCGGCTCTGCCGATCAGCGTGAAGCGGAAACCGGGAAAGCGGGCCTGCACGCCTTCGACGAGGGCGCCGATATGCTCGTGGCCCTCGCCGCGCATCAACGGATCGACATAAACGGCATCTTCCGTCCACGCCTTCGAAATCATTGTCCTGCGGCGCTCTGCATCGGTCTCGTTCCAGATGGCGAGATAATGTTCGGCCTTGATGTTCGCATCGGTCATGTCTTCATCTCCTTTGTCGTCCTGTTCGTTCAGGCAGGGCGATCATGCGGGAGGAGCGGCATGGTCTCAATTATGCGGCAGGTAATAAAAATGAGAGCCGCAGTGGCGGAATCATGTCGTCTTCTCGGGTCGGGGCCGGATCCGGGCCTCACGGTTCCCTCTGTCACGGAAATCCGGCATAAACCCGCACATCAGCGCTCTGCAAGCGCAAGCCGGGCGCCGAGGAGAACGAAGGCACCGGCGAAGGCGCGCCGCATCCAGGCCAGGATAGCCGGTCGCGAGATGATGTGATTGCGCACCGCAGCGGCGAACAGTCCGTAGATCACGAAGACACCGAAAGTCATCAGCATGAAGACGAGGCTGAGCTCGGTCATCCGAATAACAGGCGCCGCTTCGCCTGGGCCGACGAACTGCGGCAGGAAGGCAAAGAAGAAGATCGACAGTTTGGGATTGAGCACATTGGCGAGGATCGACGAGACGATGACCTGCCATGCGGATTTCGGCACGTTTTCGGTCTCGACGGTCAGCGCGCCCTTTTCCTTCAACACCTGCCAGGCCATGAACAGAAGATAGGCGACGCCGAGATATCTGATGGCTTCGAAGGCGAGCGCGCTGGCATGCAGTAGCGCCGCCAGCCCCGAGATCGCCGCCGCCATATGCGGCAGGATGCCCAGCGTGCAGCCGAAGGCGGCGACAATGCTCGCCCGTGTCCCGCGCGAGAGGCCCGCAGCGAGCGTGATCAGCACCCCGGTGCCCGGCGAGGCGACGACGATGAGGGACGTGATCAGGAATTCCACACTCATATTCGATCCTTTCGGGTTTTCGTCCGGACCTACCGAAATGAGCCGCAATGATCTTGAACGAAATTGCAGGCAGGCGATTGCCTTCGTCTGCCAAGGCCCCTATCGTCCCGGCATACTTTCATGGACCTGCCAATCCGCCTTTCGGCCGCGCCGTCTGCGATGCGGGCCTGAAAGCCCATTCGGTCGACAGCAGCCTGCCAACGATCGAATGCCCCGATCTCAAATTCGCCAGCGCCTCGGACGAGCATCGCAAAATCGAAGGCCCGAACGATACGCGGCGGCATTCAGCAAGGCTGATCGACAATAGAAGCCGGCGCTTCGAAGACCCTGCCCCGATTGAGGATGTAGTTGGGGTCGAAGGCGATCTTCATCCGCTGCATCGTGGCGATCTCTGCCGCACTGCGAGCGTATTTCAGATAACGGCGCTTATCGGTACCGATACCGTGTTCCGCTGATACCCCTCCGCCAACCCTGGCGATGCCTGAGAAGATCACCTCCGCGACCTTCTCGTAGGCATTGGTGAACATGCAGTAGTGCAGGTTGCCGTCGCCCAGGTGGCCGAAGACATAGGTCTGGTTATCCGGGTCGATCTCCTGGATCGCCGGCTTCACCGTATCGAGAAATTCCTGCATGCGGCCGAGCGGCACCGAAATATCGAAGCCGACCATCACGCCGTTACTGAACAGGAAGTCGTTGATGCCGTCGCGGATCGCCCAGAGAGCGGCAGATTCCCGCATCGAATTAGAAAGCACGACGTCGGTCGCAAGCCCATCCTCCAGCGCCTGTGCCAAGGCAGCCTCGAAACGCTCGTTATCCTGTTCCGGCGACTGGCCCTGAATCTCGATCATCGCATACATGCCGGCGCCGGTTTCGACCGGCGGGCGGATGCCCATGTAGCCGACCGTCTTTTCGTAGATATTCGGAAAGATCGCCTCGAAGGCGGAGAGAAGTCCGGAAAGTTCGACCCGGAGCCGTGCCAGAAGCTGCTGCGCCGCCGCAAGCGAGGGCAACGCGACGAAGGCGTTGCGCTCGATCTTCGGCTTCGGATGCAGTTTCAGGCAGGCGCGCGTGACGACGCCGATCGTGCCTTCGGTGCCGATGAAGAGCGGGCTCAAGTTATAGCCGGAATTATCCTTCAGCAGGCCTTTCAGCGAAGACAGGATCGTGCCATCCGCCAGCACCGCCTCGACACCCATGACCTGCGCCCGGTACATGCCGTACCGCAGCACACGGATGCCGCCGGCATTGGTGCCGATATTACCGCCCACGGTCGCCGTGCCGCGGGCGCCGATATCGACGCCGAAATAGAGGTCCGCATCCTCCGCCGCCTGCTGGACGAGCTGCAGCGGCGTTCCGGCGCCGGCAATCAGCGTCTGCGCTGCGGCATCGATCGATTCCACGCCGCTCAAACGCTCGAGCGAGAGCGACACTTCGCCGGCCAAGGGGCGGGAGGCTCCGGAAAGGCCGGTCCGGCCGCCCTGTACGACGATCGGCTGCCCGATCTCGCTGGCTGCGGCGAGAATGATCGAAACGTCTTCCGTATTGCGCGGACGCAGCACCGCCAGCGGCAGCGCACCGCGTGCCGTCGCATCGGCTGCATAACCCTCGGAAATCGCGCTGCCGACAAGGATTCCGGCAGCATCCAGCTTGCCTTCGAGACGGGCGATAAATTGGCTGACGCGATCGGACAAGGACTTCTCCATAACATGTCTTCTGGATCGTCGACGCTGTGCGCCGACTGATTGCCCGCATCTTTTTCTCTTATTCGGCCGACTTGCAAGCGCAGTTGCGTTTGCAGTCAGCCATCGGGCCTGGATTTGGGAAGCACATGCTTTCGCACGTCACGAGAGGAAGAGCTCATGAACTGCAGCTTTAAGGAGCCATATCAGCTATACCTTCATCTCCCCCAACTTCGAAAGTAGCGCCGCTCCCGTCTTGATGCCGTCGATGAAGAGGCCGATCTTCAGGTTCTCGTTCGGCGCATGGTTCGCCTCGTCCGCATTGGCATAGGGCACCACGAAGGCAGGTTTTTTCAGGATTTTGGTGAAGACGTAATCCGGCAGCGAGCCGCCGACGGTAGGATAAAGCAGCGGTTCGACGCCGCGGGCCGCAACGATCGCGTCCCGGATGACCGCGGCGAACGGATTGTCCATCGGCGTCTTTGACGGCAGCATGGCGTTCTGCGGCACGAATTCCACATCCGGCGCGTGAGCGGCGACATGCGCCCTGACCTTCTCGAACACGTAGTCCGGCGTCAGACTTTCGACGAGGCGGATGTCGCACTTGGCAAACGCCTCGCAAGGCAGAACCGTTTTCTGGCCCGGCCCGCCGTAACCGCCCTGCAGACCGTTGATCGTCAGCGTCGGATAAAACATCAGCCGGTCGAAATAACCGCGGTCGAGCGGCTGGTCGAGTTCCTTGATGCCGAGATCGGCCTTGATCGCATCGAGGTCGAGCGGCAGCTTGTCCACCGCATCGCGTTCCATATTGGTCGGCGGCACGACGACATCATGCAACCCGTCGATGGTGATCTCGCCGCGGTCGTTCTTCATGGTGGCCAGCAGATGCACCAGCTTCCAGATCGCATTCGGCATCACGCCGCCGAAATTGCCGGAATGGGCATCGCGATTGGCCGTCTTGCAGCGCAGCTCGAAGGACGCGACACCGCGCACGCCAAAAGTGATGATCGGCATATCCGATTCATGCAGCGGACCGTCGGAGGTGACGACAAGGTCGGCATCGAGCTTGTCGGCATGCTCGGCGACGAACTCGGCGATATGCGGACTGCCGATTTCTTCCTCGCCTTCCAGCAGAAAGATGACGTTGCAGGGCAGCTCGCCGGTCACCTTCAGATGCGATTCCAGCGCCATGAGCTGGGCAAAATGCTGACCCTTGTTGTCGCCGATGCCGCGCGCATAGATGCGGCCATTGCGGATGGTCGGTTCGAAGGGAGGGCTATCCCACAGATCATAGGGCTCCGGCGGCTGAACGTCGTAGTGACCGTAGAGCAGCACGGTCGGCTTGCCCGGTTGCTTTTCCATGCGGCCGAGAACCATCGGGTGGTTTCTCGTCGGGATGGTCGTCGCTTCCATGCCCATGCCGTTCAGCATGTCGACGAGGATGGCCGCCACCTCCTTGATGCCGTTGTTCTGGGCGCTGATCGAGGGATGGCGGACATAATCCATCACCCGTTCGATGAAGCTTTCGCGGTTTTCCTCGATATGCGCGAAGACGCGTTCCAGATCGGTTTTGACTTCGGTCATATTACGCATCCTGCTTGCGGGTCAGAAGAAGGGCACCGGATTGATGCACAGTACCGGTCCAGCCGGGCGCGACAAGCGTCGTCGTATCGAGCTGGGTGAGGATCATCGGGCCTTCGAACGTCGCACCCGCACCGAGCGTCGAACGGTCGACGACCGGAACGCTGGCGATGCCACTTTCGAAATGCACCGGCGCGTGGTCGAACGGCGTGACATCAGTGCCAGCCTCCAGCTTTGCCGGCGGCGGTTCGATGGTGACACCGGCGGCTTCGACACGCAGCGTCACGAGTTCTATCGCCGTATCCAGCGTAAAGCCGTAAAGTGCCTTGTGTTCGGCGGCAAAGGCAGCCTCGATCGCCTCACGGGTCTCGCCCCACGCAACGGCAAGTTCGCCGCCCTGGCCGTGATAGCGCAGCAGCGCCACCGTCTGCACACGACGGTCCTTTTCGGAAACGCCTTCCGTCTCGAACCATGCCGTCGCCTGGCTCTTGAGATCGGCGATGATGCCGTTCGCCACGCCGACATCGATCGCACCGGCCTTCGGCATGGTGCGGCTGAACTCGGCTTTGAGATCGGCGGCAAGCAATCCGTCCGCGCAGAGAATGCCGGGGGCCGGAGCGATCAGGACACGGGTGATGCCGAGCAGTTCCGCCAGCGCGCAGCCATGCAGCGGGCCGGCGCCGCCGAAGGGCATCAGCGTGAAGTCGCGCGGGTCATGGCCGCGTTCGACGGAAACGACCCGCACGGCGCCCACCATATTGTTGTCGACGATAGCGAGGATGCCGCGGGCGGCAGCCGCCGTCGAAAGGCCGAGCGGGCCTGCGACCTTGTCGTCCACCACTTTGCGGGCCGCCTCGACATCGAGCGCCATGCGGCCGCCGAGTAGTTTCGAGGGCAGATGACCGAGCACGACATGCGCGTCGGTCACCGTCGGGTTCTGGCCGCCATGACCATAGGCCACCGGCCCCGGACGGGCACCGGCACTCTTGGGGCCGACGGACAGCGTACCGTCGGCCACCTTGGCGATCGAACCGCCGCCGGCGCCGATCGTCACCATGTCGACCATCGGCAGCGGCAGTGGCCATTCGCCGACCTTGCCGTTCTGGGTGAGCCCGATCTTGCCGTCCTTGATGAGGCAGATATCCGCACTCGTGCCGCCGATATCGACGGTGATGATGTCCTTGATGCCGCAGGCCGCCGCGACCGAGCGCGCACCGACCACGCCGGCGGCAGGACCGGAAAGCGCCGTCAGCGCCGGCGCCTGGCGGATGGTCGAGGCGCCCGCCACGCCGCCGTTCGACTGCATCAGCAGCAGCGGCGCGGCGACTTTCTCGTCCTCAAGCCGCTTTTCCAGCCGGCCGACATAGGTGGTGACGCCGGGCATGACGGTGGCATTCAGCACCGTCGTCAGCGTCCGTTCAAATTCGCGAACGACCGGCAGAACGTCGGTCGAAGTGGTGACGGCGAGATGCGGCAGTTCCTCGCGCAGGATTTCTGCGGCACGCTTTTCATGCGCCGGGTTGGCGAAGGCATGCAGCAGGCAGATGCCAACCGCTTCGACATCCATGCCGCGGATAGCTTCGGCCGCCTTGCGAACGCTTGCCTCGTCCAGCGCATCGACCACGGCGCCACCGGCGGCGATACGCTCATCGACCTCGACGATGCGCGAGGCCGGCACCGGCCGCTCTGGCTTCACCCAGGTATAGAGGTTCGCCTTGCGGGGAATGTCCTGACGGCCGATCGCCAGCACATGGCGGAAACCGCGCGTGGTGACGAGCGCTGTGCGGGCGCCTTTGTCTTCCAGGATCATGTTGGTGGCGACCGTCGTGCCGTGCAGAACCTGCCCCAATGAAGCCGCCTCGCGGCCCGCATCGACCAGCGCCAACCGGATGCCGTTGAGGAAGGCTTCCGACGGATCCGATGGCACGCTCGGCGTTTTCGCCCGCCAGACCTTGCCGGTCGCGCGGTCGAGAAGGGCGACGTCGGTGAAAGTGCCGCCGATATCGACTGCGACAGACAAGGAATTCTCAAGCGAGGACATCGACATACTCCTGACGATGGAATGCACGGGTCGCGGGACGATTGGCGCGGAGTGCCACTGTCGCCGCTTCATCGATCTTGTTGCCGTTCATGACGACGCCGTAGAGTTTTTGAGCCGCTTCGGCGCTGACGAAACCGCCGAGCACGTCTTCCAAGACGGCATCGAGCTTGCGGTCGTACGGATGGCCGTAGCCGCCGCCCCCGCCGGTCTCCATACGCAGGATGTCGCCCTTGACGAGCTTGTTGCCGTCCGAAAGCGGCGCGAGAATGCGCTGATCAGGCTTGCCGGGATTGATGGTGACACGCCCGGTACCGCCGCCCATGCCGCCATGGATGCCCCAGGGCGGGTTCTTGACGCTGTCGATGCGCACGGCAAGCATCATATCCTCGGCGAGGATCTCGTATTCGCGGATGATGCCGCAACCCCCACGATACTGGCCCGCGCCGCCGGAATCCTTGACGACACCATAGGTCCTGAGCCGCACCGGATAACCGACCTCCAGGAATTCGACCGGATAGTTCTCCTGCGCCACGAAATAGACCGCATCTATGCCATCCGCGTTCGGCCGCGCGCCGTAACCCACACCGATGCCGTCGGCGAGCAGGAAGCGCTTCAGATCCCCGGCATCATCCCTGTAATTGCCGCGCATGATGGTGATGACATAGGCCGAGTTCGCAGCCGGCGCCTTGCCGCCCGCCGAATTAATCAGGCCGTTCAGTGCCGACAGCACGCGCATCATGGTGAGACCGCGCATGCCGAGCGAGGCCGGGAAATTCGGCTGCAGGAAAGAACCCTGACGCAGCTTCACGTCGTGCAGGGCCTGCGGACCGCCGGCATTGCAGACCTGCGCCGGATCGCCACCGAGATAAAACAGGCCGAGCGCCATGCCAGGCACGCCACGGTTCATCAGGAAATTGACCGGACCCGGCGCCTGGTCGTCGCTCTCCGTCGCGTCGAAGGTGAACCAGTCCTCACCATCGGCACCCTTTTCGCGGGTCAGTGCGAAACGCATCTTGAACGGGCCGTTTCCATGGCCGTCCGTATCGATCGCGTCGGTGAAACGATGCGTGCCGTAGTCAAAGGTCTCGGCAAGCTTGGTGCGCACCAGCTTGCGGGTGCGGGTGAGCAACTGCGCCAGCGCATCCCCGACGACGTCGGAACCGAACCGGTCAAGGATTTCGCCGATGCGCTTCACGCCCACGTCGACGCTCGCCATCAGCGCCCGCATGTCGCCGATGCTCTGTTCTGGGAAACGCGAATTGCGGTGGAAGATATCGAGCGTCGCCTCGTTGGTGATGCCGCCGTCGATCAGCTTGGTGACCGGAATGATGATGCCTTCCTGATAGATGTCGGTGGCATCCGGACTGATCGAACCCGGACGCATGCCGCCGATATCGGCGAAATGCGCCCAGCTCATCACGAAGGCGCATCGCCTGCCGTCCTTGAAGACCGGCGCCAGCAGCACCTGGTCGTTGGAGTGGGAGACGGCGCCGCGCGAACCGTAGCAGTCGTTATACCAGTAGAGATCGCCGGGCTTCATCGTGTCGGCCGGGAACTTGTCGAACACCGGCCCGGTCATGTCACCGAACACCGGCACCATCGAACCGACCGCCATCACGCCTTCGCCGTCGAAAAGAGCGGTGTAAAAATCCTTCTTCTCGCGAATGAAGGCGGAAATCGCGGTGCGCTCAAGCAGCGCCTCCATTTCCGACTGGGCGGCGGCGATAGCGCCCCGGATGATTTCGAGCGAGACGGGATCGCAGACGGTCCCTTCCGGTTTCGTACGCTCTTGAGGATTGTACATGTTGATGCCCTCTGTGAATGCCTTGGAAGAGGTGGAAGGAGGCGTCATGCGGCACCTCCGATCAGAACGACGACATTGCCGAGGCTGCCGCGCTCGACGCGCTCATGGGCCTTGGCGATGTCGTGAAGTAGAAATGTCGTGCCGATCGCGACCTTGAGTTTGCCGGCGCCGGCCATCTCGGCGATCATGTTTTCGCCGGCCAGCCGCTGGTCTTCGGGGATCAAGAAACCCTGAATGAAACGCAAGTTGGCGCCTTTGCTGGCAAAGGCGTAATATGGAAGCACGGGCGTCGGATTGCTGCTCGACGAATAGGCGGCAACGATGCCGTTGCGCTTCAGGACCGCCGCGTCGAGTTCCAGGTTGGCGCCGAAATCCACCTCGACGATGCGATCGACGCCCTGCCCTTCCGTCAGTTCGAGGATACGCGCCGCAACATTCTCCTTTTTCCGATCGATGGCGGCGAAAGCACCCGCATCCATCACATGTGCGGCGGCCTCTAAATTGCTGACCGTGCCGATCACCCGCGCGCCGCTGGCGGTCGCCATCTGCACGGCGAAATGCCCGACCGAGCCGGCTGCACCATTGACGAAAATCGTCTGACCGGCGACCGGACCATCGGCGAAAACGCAGCGATAGGCGGTCATCGCCGGCACGCCGAGATTGGCACCATCAGTATAGGTCAGGCCATCTGCAAGCCTCACCGCCTGATGCGAGGCAATCGCAATGAATTCGGCGGCAGTGCCGAAAGCACGGCCCGCTTCGCCGTATCCGCCTTGCGCATTCCACATCCACACCCGCTCGCCGACGCGAGCAGGATCGACGCCCTCGCCGACGGCAACGATCTGGCCGGCGCCGTCCGTATGCGGAATGACCAGCGGATGATCCATGCCAATGCCGCGCCACCCGCCGCGCCGCTTGACGTCCGCCGGGTTGATGCCGGATGCATACACGCGCACCAGCACCTCGCCGGGGCCGGCGACGGGCGCAACCATCTCGCCGACGGAGAGAACCTCCGCGGCGGGACCGGTGCGTGTGTAGGTGGCGGCTAACATTCTCAGAACTCCGATCAGAACAGGTGGCCCATTAGAAAAGATGACAAGCTACGAGGCGCGACCCGACAGGCCGCGGCTGCGGCACTTCCGCCGCACAGCGCGCATGCGCCGAAGGACACCGGTCACGGAAAACACAGCCCGAGGGCGGGTTGCGCGGATCCGGCGCGCCACGGCCGATCGGCAACGGATCGTGGCTCTGGTCCGGGTTCGGTACGGGCACCGCGGCGACCAGCGCCTTGGTATAGGGATGCAGCGGCTCGCGCACGATATCCTCGGTCGGCCCGTCTTCCATGATCCGACCGAGATACATGACGATCGTCCGCTCGCAGACGTAGCGCACCAGCGCCAGATCGTGGCTGATATAGATGGCAGTCAGCCCCAGCCTGTCCCGCACATCGCGAAACACGTTCAGCACGCCGGCGCGCACCGAGACGTCCAGCATCGAGACCGGCTCGTCTGCCACCACGAATTCCGGCTGCAGGATCAGCGCGCGCGCCATGACGACACGCTGCAGCTGGCCGCCGGAAAGCTGGTGCGGATAACGGTCGAGGAACTGCGCCGGCTCCGGCAGCTTTACGAGTTCCAGCGCCTTGATGATCAAGTCCTCGCGCTCGCTGCGCGGAATGTCCGCATTCTCCAGCGGCTCCGACAGCGTCTGACGGATGGTGAAACGCGGGTTGATCGCGTCGAACGGGTTCTGGAAGATCAGCTGCGCCTTGGAGCGGAACTTCTTCAACCCCTTGCGGTGAACCTTGGAAAGCTCCTCGCCGTCGAAATGGATCGAACCGCCGGTAATGTCTTCAAGCTTCAGCAGAAGCCGGCCCATCGAGGTCTTGCCGCAGCCGGATTCACCCAGCAGGCCGACACTTTCGCCGCGGCGGATATCGAAGGTGACGCCATCGACCGCCTTCACGACGGTGGACTTGCCGCGCATGGCGGCGAAGGCGCCACCGACCTGATAGTGCAGCTTGGCGTCATGCACGGAGACGAGAACGTCGGATTTCTTGGTCGCGCCCATCTTGGTCAAAATCGTCATGCGCGGGCCATCCAAGTCTCCGTCTTGGCGGCTTCGATACGTAAGTTTTCGCTTTCTGATGCCCGATGGCATAGCACCGGATGTCCGGGCGCGACGTCGATTACCGGCGGCTCCGAGCCGCAAAGATCGAGCGCGAAGGGACAGCGCGGCCTGAAGCGGCAGCCGGCCGGCGGATTGGCGAGGTTCGGCGGTGCCCCTTCGATCGGCGTCAGGATGCCGGATGCAGCACCCTGCAGATCTGGGAAGGCGTTGCGCAGACCCATGGAATAGGGATGCGAGGGCGCCGTCAGCGTCTGCTGCATGGTGCCGGACTCGGCCACTTTGCCGGCATACATGACGACGGTGCGGTCGCAGATATAGGCAACCACTGAGATGTCGTGCGTCACGAGGATGACCGACAGGCCGAGCCGCGTCTGCAGCTCCTTCAGCTGGTCGAGGATCTGCCGCTGTACGATGACGTCGAGCGCCGTCACCGGCTCGTCGGCGATGATCAGCTTGGGATCGAGCGCCAGGGCCAGCGCAATTGCCACGCGTTGGCGCATGCCGCCGGAGAACTGATGCGGATAATCGGTGAGCCGCCCGCGGTCGATGCCGACCATGTCGAACAATTCTTCGGAACGCGCCCTCGCCTGCTTCCGATCCATGCCGCCGCGCCGCCGCAGCACTTCACCGAGCTGGTATTCGACCGTATAGACCGGATCGAGCGAGTTCATGGCGCTCTGCGGAATGAACGCGATGTCGCGCCACCGTAGCGCATTCATCTCCTTCTCCGGGATTTTTGCGAGGTCCTTGCCGTCGAACAGGATCTGCCCGCCGGAAATCGTCGCATTGTCGGCGATCACCCGCGTGAGCGCGCGAGCAACGGTGGTCTTGCCGCAGCCGGATTCGCCGACAAGGCCCGTGATCGAGCCCCTCGGGATGTCGAAGCTCGCGCCGTCCACGGCATGGACGAAATTGCGTCCGACCTGGTAGCTGACGCGAAGATCCCTTACTGAGAGAAGCGGCTCTGTCATCGGTTCAACTTCGGGAAAAGGATGTTTTCATATCCGCGGGTGATGAAGAAACCCGCGCTGACGACGAGAATGATGCAGACGCCCGGCGGTACGAACCAGTAGTAGGCCTGCTTGGCGAGCGCCTGACTGGCGAAAGCGTCCTGTAGCATGTAACCCCAGCTGATCGAATCCGGATCGCCGAAACCGAGGAAGCTGATCGAGGCTTCCGTCAGGATCGCCCAGCCGATTGCGATCGATCCGTAGAGGAAGGAGAGCGGCAGGATGTTCGGGGCGATGTGGCGCAGGATGATCCTGAAGTCCGACGATCCCGCCACCCGCGCCGCCTCGACGTAACCGCGGGTGCGGAGCGTCAGCACCTGGCTGCGGATGACGCGCGCCGTATCGCGCCAGAGTACCAGTGCCATGGCCAGGACGACGTTCCAGATCGACGGTTTCAGGAACGCTGCGAGCACGATGACGAAGGGCAGGAACGGAATGCCGAAGGCGATATCGGCCAGCCGCATCAGCACCGCATCCACCCAGCGACCGAAATAACCGGCGACGAGGCCGATGATCGAGCCGATCAGCGCCACCATGAAGGCCGCGGTAACGCCGATCAAGAGCGCCGAACGGCTGCCGTGGATGAGCTGCGAAAACACGTCCCGGCCGAGGCTGGTGGTTCCCATAAGGAAACCATCCTGCCCCGGCCGGAGGTCCGCCGCCAGATCATAGGAAGGCGTATAGAGGATCTCGGTCGGATCATGTGTTGCAATGCTATCGGCGAAGATCGCCGTCGCGATGAAGATCAGGTAGATGACGAGGCCGGCGACCGCGAAAGGATCATTCACCGGCAGTCGCAATGTTCGGAAGAAGCGAGCGATGATGTTCGGGCGCCTCGGCGCGGCGACTTCGGGCACCACCGCTTCGGAAACGGACGTCTTGACGGCGGCGACCTCAGGCATGGGAGATCCTCGGATCGAGGAAGGCGTAAAGCAGGTCGGCCAGCAGGTTCATGAAGATGACGACGAGCGCGATCATCAGAAAGGCGCCCTGCGCCAGCGGATAGTCGGAGGCGGCAACCGCATTCACCAGCTCGCGGCCGAGACCCGGCCAGGAGAAGACCGATTCCACCACGACATTGCCCTGCAACTGGTAGCCGACGGCGATCGCGAACGATGTCATGACCGGCAGCAGCGCGTTGCGCGCCGCATGGCGCACCACGACGGTCCAGTTTGAGAGACCCTTGATGCGGGCCATGGTGACGAAATCCTCCTTCATCACGTCCAGCATGTTGGAGCGCATCAGGAGAAGCGGCAGGCCTTGGCTGTAGATGGCGAGCGTCGCGGCCGGCAGCGCCAGATGCGCCAGAAAATCGCGCGACGTATAGAGGTCGAGCAGGCCGGAATATTCGGCGCCGGGATTGCGCGTGCCGCCCGCCGGAAACCAGCCGAGCGAAAAGGAGAAGATCGCAAGCAGCACCATGCCGAGCCAGAATTCCGGCATGGCCCGGGTGGTGAGCACCATCGGAATGGCCGCCTGCTCCACCCAGCTGCCGCGCCGCCAGGCCAGATAGGCGCCGGCGAGAATACCGAAGGCATAGGCGACGATCAGCGAGGAAAATGTCAGGATCAGCGTGTTCGGCAGAAGTTCGAAAATGCGCTCGCCGACCGGCGCGCGATAACGGAAGCTCTGGCCGAGCTCTCCTTGCAACAAGTTGCCGAGATAGATCAGGTATTGCTGCCACAGCGGCTTGTCGAGGCCGAACTGGGCCATGAGCTGCTGCTGTTGTTCCAGCGTGAACGTCGGGTCGATATAGGCGGCCATCGGATTGCCCGGCATGAGCCGGAACATCAGAAAGAGGATGGTCACCACGGCCCACAGGACAAAAGCGAGCTGCAGCAACCTGCTGCCCACAGCCTTGAAATTGCTCATCTGAAAAAATCCTTTTTCTTGGCTCGGCCCCTCGGGAGGAAGGAGGCCGACGTCAAGCATCAGGCAAAATGGGAGGCGACGCTGGGAGGAAGCAGCCGCCTCCCTGGAGAATCCTGGGTCAGGACTACTTGACGGCGACGGTTTCTTTCTTGTCGCCTGGATAGTGGAGCTTGCCGCCTTCCAGCGTATAGCCCGCATCCTTCAGGGTCTTGGCGGCGACCGCCTGGCCGGTCTTGAAACTATCGACGACCGACTTGTCGTGCCAGAATTCGAGCGCCGGCGAGACGATCGAGTTGGAACCAACCGCAAAGCTCTTATAGGCAGCCTTGACGATCAGCTGGCGGTCGACGGCTTCGGACAGCGCGCGACGGAAGGCTGGGTCGTTGAAGGGCGGACGACGTTCGTTGAACGCGATGTAACGGAAACCCATGTCGACTGTCGAGACGACTTCCAGATCGCCGTCCTTCTTGGCGGCATCGAGCAGAACCTGCGGATCGCCGGTCCATTCGCCCATGAAGTTCGTCTCGCCGGAACGCAGCATGCCGAGCGCCGCTTCCGCATTCGGGACGATACGCAGGATCCAGCGGTCGACCTTCGGCGCGTTGAAGTGATCCTTGTTGGCGGCAAGCGTCACGGACTCGTTCTTCGCCCAGGAGACGAACTTGAAGGGACCGGAACCGATCGGCATCTGTTCCTGATAGCTCTCGGCCGTTTCCGGCTTGGCGGCGAGATCCTTCAGGATCGGCTCCCAGACATGTTTCGGGATCAGGTTGATCTTGGCGAGGCTGGAGGTGACGAAGGAGGCGGCCGGCTTCTTCAGCTTGAATGTGATGACGTCGCCGTTGATGGTGATCGTATCGATGTTCGTACCGAACGGCTTGTACATCGGGGCTTCGCCGCCGACAGCCGCTTCGAACGAGAACTTCACGTCTTCGGGGGTCACCGGCTTGCCGTCATGCCATTTCATCCCGGACTTCAGCTTCACGTCGACCGTGGTCGCGTCCTTCCAGGTGAAGCTTTCCGCAGCCCAGGGCTTCGGTAGACCATCCGGACCGACGCGCAGCAGGCGGTCCCAGACCAGTTCGGTGATCCAGCTATCGACGCCGCCGGAAATGTAGAGCGGGTTGATCGCCTTGATGTTGTCGGACGAGTTGATGATCAGGTCCTTCTTGGCGCCGGCAGGCTCGATGCCGAGAAAGGTCCACGTGTTGCGAATGCCGATGCCGCTCTGGTTGACGACCGATTCCGGCTTCCAGACGGTCTTGTCGAAGGCGAAGGTCGATTTCGGATGAACCAGCATCATGTAGGGCTGGTCCTTGCTGAGGATTTCCTGCGCCTTGTAGACGAGCGCCTTGCGCTTGGCGGGATCGATCTCGCCGCGCTGGGCTTCTGCCGTCGCGTCGTAATCCTTGTTGATGTAGCCCGCGAAATTATAGCCGTTTTCGGCGGTCGAGGAATGGAAGAGATTGAAGACGAGCTCGTCCGGATCGGAACGTTCGGGGCGGCCGACCATCTGCCATGCGGTCGAGTCCCATTCGTTGCGCTTGTACCAGACGACGTCGGACATCTGCTCCCACGGGATCGCACGGACCTCGACATCGAGGCCGAGCTTGCGCCATTCCTGGGCGATCAGTTGCACGGACTGGAATTCTGCCTGCTGGCCGGCCTGCGGACGGGACAGGATGGTGATCTTGCGGATCGGATCGCCGGCCCAGGCGGGCAGAGCGACGGCCGTTACCACAAGTGCTGCGAATGCACTTTTCAAGACGGACTTCATGATCGTTCTCCTCTGAATAGCTTGACTATTCTCTTTGTTGGCAAAGGGTTGGCTCCCTTCGCATCGCAAATCCGAAATCGCTCACCGAACACGCCCAGCGCGCATTAGGAAACTAAGCTAAATCCACAGATTTCATTGCAGGCGGAGCGGGACCAGTTGCAACGCATCACGCAATGTTTTATTCTGTGAAACATCGTTTCGCATTGCAAACGAGTAAATCACATTCCCAGAAGATTGCAAGAAGCTTGAAGCAATCCGTTTCGGGAACACGGAGGAGACGGTCTGTGACCGAACAGAAAGACTACAAGATCGCGGCGGTTGACCGCGCCCTTGCCCTTCTCGAAGCCTTGGCGGACCGCCCCGAACAGGGCGTCACATCGCTTGCGAAGTCGCTTGGCATGACGAAATCCCTGGTTTTCCGCCTGCTGCATACGCTGGAGGAGCGTGGCTTCGTGTCGCGCGACCCGGAGCGTGCCGAGTATTCACTCGGCTACCGCGTTGGCGTGCTCGGCGAGCGTCTCGGCAAGGACGGTGCGCTGCTTTATGCCGCCCGCCCGGTCATGGACGACCTGCGGGACCGGACATCGGAAAATATCAACCTTGTCGTGCGCGAGGGGCTGAAGAGTTACGTTCTGGCGACCCGCGCCGGCCGCCATTCGATCCGACTCTTCGCCCAGGCTGGCCGCAACGGCCCCCTGCATGCCGGAGGCGGCTCGCTGCTGCTGCTTGCCTTCGCCGAGCCTTCGGTGGTCGATGCAGCGCTTGCTCAGCCGCTCGAAGCTTTTACGCCACACACCGTCACCGACCGGACCAGACTGCGCCAGATGCTGGAACGCATCCGGGCAAACGGCTACAACATCGTCGTCAACGACCTCGACGAAGGCGCTTTCTCGGTTGCCGCACCGATCCGGGGTGCCGACGGTAGCGTGATCGCCTCGATCTCGGTCGCCGGCGCCGTGGTGCGTTTCGACGAGGAACGCCGCGAGGCCTATCTCAAGGCGGCCTTGGAAGCCGCCGCGGAAATTTCCGAACGCCTGTCGATCCATGGACCGGGCGAAAGCGGCCGTATGAAATCAACGGCTTGAGAAGCCGCGGACGAGCCTTCTCCGTCATCCTCAGGCTTGTCCCGAGGATCTAAGCCGTCTCGTCATCGCGAACGCGGATAGATGCTCGGGACCAGCCCGAGCATGACGGAAGTCCAAATCGGCCTTACGAAAATCCGCGGGCGCTTTAGCGCCCGTTTTGGTCAGTGCGATTTCTTGCCTTCCAAACCGGCTTGCGGGCCTGAAAAACCTCTGTTAGCGTCCCTGAGTTTTATGAAACGATGTTTCATCTGATAAAACAATGGGGAGTACCGGAGATGAACGAGATCGAATCCGCCGTTCTGGGAGCGGTGAAACTGGATGAGCCCTGGGCGCTGATCGAAAGCTTTTCGACCTACAAGCGCGAACATCCGACCGACGTGAACCGCGCCATGGACGAGGTTGCCGAACGCCTCAAAAAGCACGGCGTCGAGGTCAAGATGCACGAGGCGGACCTCTACCTCAGCCTGCCGGCGCTGGCCCGTGTCGAGGCCAACGGCAAGACCTTCCGCGCCAAGCCGCCGTCCTATTCCTTCGATGCAAAGAGCGGCGCGAAAGGCAAGCTGGTCTACATACCGAGCCTGCAGCCGAAGGCGATCTCGACCATGTTCGAGAAGACTGTCGACGGCACCGGCGAACTCGCCGCCCTCGTCCGTGGCAAGATCGTGCTGTCGGAAGGTTTCGCCAATCCCGGCCTCGTCTCGCAGTTCACCGAACTCGGCGCGACCGGCGTCATCGCCATCAACCCCGGCGTCGATATCCACTGGGGCACCTGCACCACCGTCTGGGGCACGCCCGATCTCGATGATCTGCCGCGCAAGCCGTCGATCCCGGCGGTCGCCGTCAACCGCCAGAGCGGCGACGAGCTGATCGAGCTTGCCAAGTCCGGCGCCGAGGTGACTGTATTCGCCGATATGGAAGAGGGCTGGTTCAAGTCGAAACTGCCGGAAGTCTTTATCAAAGGCACCGACGAGCCGGAAAAATACATCCTGCTGCACGGCCATCTCGACAGCTGGGATGTCGGCGTCGGCGATAATGCCACCGGTGATGCGACGCTCCTGGAAATCGCCCGCGTCCTCTGGGCGAACCGCGACAAGCTGAAGCGCTCGGTACGCATCTGCTGGTGGCCGGGCCACTCGACCGGCCGCTACGCCGGCTCCACATGGTTCTCCGACAATTTCGCACTGGATCTCGACGAGAACTGCGTCGCTTCGGTGAACTGCGACAGCCCCGGCTGCCGCTGGGCGACTGAATTCATCAACCTCTGCATGATGACCGAGACGGAAGCTTTCCTCTCCGACGTCATTCGGGAAGTGGCCGGAAAGACCGCCGAAGCCGAACGCCCCCACCGCGCCGGCGACTATTCCTTCAACAATATCGGCCTATCGAGCTACCTCATGCTCTCCTCGACGATGACGGAACGGGACCGCGAGGAGAAAGGCTATTACACGGTCGGAGGCTGCGGCGGCAACATCGCCTGGCACACCGAAAACGATACGCTCGAAATCGCCGACAAGGATATTCTTCTGCGCGACATCAAGGTCTATCTGCTGGCCGTGCTGCGCAATGCGAACGCCAGGATCCTGCCTTTCGACTGGCGTGCGACTGCGAAGGAATTCCTTCACACGGTCGACAGCTACCAGAAAAAGGCTGGCAACCGCTTCGACCTTTCGCCGGCCCGCAAGGCGGTGGAACAGCTCGCCGCGACGCTGGCGGACTTTTATGCCGGCATCGACAGCGGCAAGATCGAGGCCAGGAAGGCGAACCACGTGATCCAGAAGCTGGCGCGCATCCTGGTGCCGCTCAATTACACCCGCGAACAGCGCTTCCGCCACGACCCTGCCCTGCCGGTCCCGGAATTGCCGGCCCTTTCCGCCGCCGCCGATTTCGACAAGCTCGGCCCCGAAAAACTCGGCTTCGCCAGGACCCAGCTCGTCCGCGGCCAGAACCGCGTGATCTCGGCGCTGCGCCAGGCGGAAGAGTTGGTGCGTTCGGCGGGTTGATCCGGCGAAGTTTAGGACTTTTCGAAATGACAAAACCGCGTCGACCTTGTCGGCGCGGTTTCTTTTTGGCTTGACTCGGAAGGAGAGCGGAGACCCAACCTTCCCGTCATTCCTGTGCCCTTATGGCTTCGCCAAAGGTAAAATCACAGGAATCCAGCCACGCGAAGTCTTTCGCGTGAAAAGACTCTCTTCGCGCCGCGGACGCGGCGCTGCTGGATCCCTGTGACAAGCACGGGATGACGGAGTGTATGAAAGCGCCGGCTCACCAACCGGCCCTCACCCACTCCCCGACATTAAGTCGCCACCCCCTGTCGCGCTCAACCACCCGTCGAACTCTCCCCGCTCGAACGCACCAGCAGCGGCGCGCTGTAGCCCGGCTGCACCCTGACGTCGATGAGGAAAGGCTTGCCGCTCGCCACCACGTCGAGCCCCTTGCGGATCGCCGCGGCAAGGTCCTTGTGGGCATCCACAGGACCCATCGCCTCGACACCCTGCGAGTGCGCGAACTCCACGAAATCCAGCGCCGGATCGTCGATCCGCATGCCGATCCATTTGTTCTCCGGCGGCCGGCCGCGCATCTTGGCGACGGCCTCCTGATGCACCTCGTCGTTGAAGTTCGACAAGTTGTTGGAGATGATGAAGAGCAGCGGAATATGGTAATGGGCCGCCGTCCAGAGCGCCGTGCCGCCCTGCATGAAATCGCCGTCGCCGAGCACCGCGACCGGCAGGCGTCCGCTGTCCTTCAGCGCCAGGGCCGCACCGACCGCAGCGCCGGGGCCGGAACCGAGGCCGCCGCCGCCTTCCGAGCCAAGATAATCGAGCGGCGAACGGAACTGATAGCTGTCGCTCGCCCAGCCGATCGTCACCTTGCAGATCGTCAGGTTGTAATCCGCCCTCACCTCCTGCAGCGCCACGCCGATATCGCGCGGACGGATGATCTCGCCGGCATCGCACGCGGCAGGCGCCTTCGCCGGAGCGCCGCCTGCAAAACGCGGCTTGCCGCTCAATTTCCCTTCGACGACCGGCAGCAGTTGCGCGACGAAACCATCTGGCGCGGCAAGCAGCTGCAGATCGGCCGGCGGCAGCGAAAAATGGTCGGTGCTCCAGCCGTTGTGCAGGTAGGAATCGAGCGAACAGTTGATGACTTTGGCGGCGATCGCGTCTTTCCTGCCGAGCGCCTGCTGGAAAGCGCCGCCGATATCCACCCAGTCGAGCCCCAGGACGACATCAGCCTCCCTGATGACGGTCTTCGCCCTGTCGCTCAGGAAGCTTTGCGGCGGCGCGGCATGCAGGTCGTGCTCTGTCGGGAAGGCGGCGGCGTTCTTGAGATCGGTCAATACCTTGGCGCCGAGCAGCTCGGCCAGTCTGACGCGGTTGTCCCAGTCCGACTGCTCGCGTGAAACCCGGCCGATCAGGAGGACGGGCGATTTCGCGGCAATTAGCATGTCGGCGGCCCGTTCCACCTGTTCCGGCGAAGCGCTAGGCGCCGCAGGCACCTCGTAACGCCGGAGGTCCGGGATCTTGATCTCGCCGATCGCCTCTTCCTGCAGGCCGGCATCGAAGCAGACATAAACCGGGCCGGTCGGTTCGGTGCGGGCAATCATGTTGGCGCGCAGCATGCTCTCCACCAGCGCCGCCGCCGAGCGCGGTTCGTCGTCGTATTTCACGTAATTTCGCAGCAGTGCGCCCTGGTCCTTGGCGGTATGGATCCAATCGATCCACGGGCGGCGGGCGGCGGCATCCACCGGGCCGGTCGCACCGAAGACAATCACCGGCGCCCGGTCGCACCAGGCATTGAAAATGCCCATCAGCCCGTGCATCAAGCCGACATTCGAATGCAGAATGCATCCCATCGGTTCACCGGTTACCTTGGCATAACCGTGGGCGATCGAGACCGCATGATCCTCGTGCAGGCAGAGCAGCATCTGCGGGCCGTTATTGCCCAGATAGTTGACGATGGAATCATGCAGGCCGCGGAAGCTGGCGCCCGGATTGAGCGCCACATACTTGAGACCCGTGCGGCGCATCATCTCCGCCGCCACGTCGCTCCCCCAGCCCATCCTCGGATTCCCGACATTGGCCGGCTGCTCGATAGCGCTGATTTCTGTCATGTTTCCTCCCGCCGGCACGCAAAAACGGGCAAGCCGCTCCGACATTCGGACGGCCTCTCCTCCCCGTTCCGGTACCTCTGAACTTCTCCTCGTGGCCGAGCTCGTCAGCCACCCTGAAATCATAGTGACAGTATAAAATGGCATTTGTCAAAGTTGAATTCTTGCTTTAGCGTCTGCGACTGGGAGAGGTGCAGGACAGCAGGATGGGATACCATCGACCCGGAATGTGATTCGCCGCTTCGCTTGCGCGCCTCGCATCCGGCAGCGGCATGTCTGGCATTGGGAGAAGTTTTTTGAGCATGGATCATCAGGTCTTCACCGGTCGCCGGGAAGACATAAGACTTGTTACCGGACGTGGCGAATATACCGCCGACAAATCCCTAGAAGGCCAGCTCTATGCGGCATTCCTGAGAGCCGACCAGCCGCATGCACGCATTCTCTCGATCGATATCGAGGCCGCCCGCCAGGCACCGGGCGTGCATATCGTCTTGACCGGCAAGGACGCACTGGAAGCGAGCCTTATTGCTCCCGGCCCGCTCGTCGCTTTCCCCGGCGTCGACGGCATGATGATCAAGGCGCCGAAACGTTACGCACTTTCGACCGACCGGGTGCGCTTCGTCGGCGAGCCGGTTGCGCTGGTCGTTGCCGATAGCGCCGAAGCTGCTGCCGATGCGGTCGAACTGATCGCCGTCGAATACGAAGACCTGCCGATGGTGGTCGATGCGCGCGAGGCTCTGGAAGACGGTGCGCCGCAGCTTTTCGACGAGGTGCCGGGCAATCTCGTCTTCCATCACGGCTTCGGCGACAAGGCTGGGACGGACGAGGCCTTCGCCAGAGCCGCACATGTATCGACCATTACCGTCGATTCCCAGCGCGTCGCCGCCAACCCCATGGAGCTCAAATCCTTCATGGTCATCTACGATCCGGAGACGGATGTCTTCGATATCCACTCCGCCAGCCAGGGCACCGGCCTTGCGGACGGGCTCGCCCGTTTCACGGGCCATCCGCCGGAAAAAATCCGTCACCATATGGGCGATGTCGGCGGCAGTTTCGGCATTCGCGGTGCGCCCTATCCGGAATATGCGGCGATGATGCTGGCCGCCAAAAGGCTCTGTCGGCCGGTCCGCTGGACCGGCAGCCGCACCGAAAGCTTCCTCGCCGATTACCACGGCCGCGCGGTGAAGCTGAGCGGCGAACTGGCCCTCGGCGAAGACGGCGAATTCCTCGGCATCCGCATCGACGTCGTCTGTGATCTCGGCGCCTACCATTCGCCGCCGGGCGCGCTGATCAACGTGCTGAACCCGATGCTGACCGGCACCGGCTGCTATCGTATCCCGACAGTTTTCGGCCTCAACCGGTTGGCTTTCACCAATACCTCGCCGATCGCCGCCTATCGTGGCGCAGGGCGGCCGGACATCAACTATTTCGTCGAACGTCTCGTTGATCAGGCAGCCGTTGATATCGGCATGGACCGTATCGAGATCCGCCGCCGGAACCTCATTCCAGACGACGCCTTTCCTTATAAAACGCCGACCACCGTCTATGACAGCGGCAATTACGTCGCCATGCTGGAAGAGGCTGTCGCCATTTCCGATTGGAAAGGTTTCGAAGCCCGGCGCAAGGAGGCTCAAGATCGCGGCGCGCTCCGCGGCATCGGCATGGGCATATTCATCGAGCCGTCCGGCGGCGGCGTAGTGCCGGAAGAAACCGAAATCCGCTTCGAGGCGGACGGTTCGATTACGCTCTACACGCTCTCCGGCTCCGCCGGTCAGGGCCATGAGACGATCATGCCGCGGCTGGTCGCACAGGAACTCGGCATCGACGAAAACCTCATCAACTTGCGTGCCAACAGTCCGAAGGCGCCTCACAAGCTGAAGGGCGCCGGCACGATGGGCTCGCGCAGCATGGCCTCCCATGGCGCCGCGCTGACGATCACGTCCCGCGAGGTGGTGAAGAAGGGTTTCAAGCTGGCCGCGGAAGCGCTGGAAGCTTCGGAAAGCGATATCGAGTTCGATCACGGGCATTACAAGGTGGCAGGTACAAACCTCTCGATCACCCTGCTGGAGCTTGCCGCCCGCAATACGACGGTCGAAGGCAATGCCCTCGATACCTTGTCCTCGATCCAGCCGGAGCGCAATTTTCCCGGTGGCGTGCATGTCGCTGAAGTGGAGATCGATCCCGCTACCGGGGAGACCAAGGTTATCTCCTATATCGGCGTCGACGATGCCGGTCGCGTTCTCGACCATACGATGCTGGAAGGCCAGATGCATGGCGGCTTGGCGCAGGGTGCCGGCCAGGTCTTCGGCGAACACATCGTCTACGACCGCGACAGCGGCCAGATGCTGACCGCCACCTTCATGGACTATTTCATGCCGCGCGCCGACTTCATGCCGACGCCGCGCTTTCTCGACAGGCCCGTTCCTTCGCCGACCAACGTGCTCGGCGTCAAGGGCGGTGGCGAGGCCGGCACGACCGGTGCTCTGCCGACGCTGATGAACGCCGTTCTCGACGCTCTCCGGCCGGCCGGCGTGGAACAGTTCGACATGCCGGCGACGCCTTACAGGGTTTGGGAGGCCCTTCGGCGGGCCAGGGAGGGCGGCCGGTAACACAGCTGCAAGAACCTGATTTCCAGAGGAGGGGAACATGGGTTTGATCAACAGATTCTCGACATTTGTCATCGCTTCCGCGCTTGCGCTGGGCGGCACAGCCGCTCCGTCGCTGGGGCAAGAGAAATATCCGAGCAGGACGATCGAGTTCGTCGCCGCTTTTCCGGGAGGCAGCGGCGCCGACGTGCTGGTCCGCTACTTCGCCCAGAAGATCGGCCAGCTGACGGGAGCGACCACATTCGTTACCAACAAGCCGGGCGCCGGCGGCAATATCGCCACTGAATACACCGTGCGCGCCAAGCCGGACGGTTATACGATCTACATCCATTCCGGCAGTTCAGTCGCTTCCAGCCAGATGCTGATGAAGGCACCGACTTATGACGTGGCGAAGGACCTTCAGGTCGCCGCGACCATCAACCAGCAGGCCTTCATGATCGCCGTTGACAAGGCGAGCCCTTATAGCACCCTGCAGGATCTCACGACCGCGATGAAGGAGAAGAAGGAGAACGCCAGCTACGGCATCGCCACGGCAACCGGCAAGATCCTCGGCGTTCTCTATTCGACCAAAGCCGGCATCAGCCCCATTCAGGTGTCCTACAAGCAAAGCTCGGACGCCACCAACGACATGAAGAGCGGCACGATCGATTTCGCCATCATCGACCCGGTCCTGGCACTTGCCCAGCAGCGCAACGGCGAAAGCCGGCTGCTTGCGATTGCCTCCGGCACGCGCATGAAATCGGCGCCCGACGTGCCGACCATGACTGAAGGCGGGGTTGCAGGCATCAACCTGATCGGCTGGTTCGCCGCCATGGTGCCAGCCCAGACGCCGAAGCCGATCGTCGACCAGATCAACGGCTGGTTCAAGGAAATCCTCGCCCAGCCGGACACGGTGAAGTTCGTGCAGGACAATGGCGGCGACGTGTTCGTCAACGCACCGGAAAAGGGCCAGGAATTGTTGAAGCACTCCCTGGTCGAATGGGGCGAATATATCAAGATCGCCGATATTCCGAAGAACTGAGGCGAGTTAGCACAATCGGAACCGGAGTGGTAACCCTGCGCCGGCTTTTTTCGCCAAGCCTTGTTTGCTATGCCTGCCGGATCAAGAGGCAGGCAGATAATGACACTCGACGAGATCACCCAAACCGTCATCGACAAGGCCAATGACAGGCGACGCGTCATCGTAGCGATTGCTGGACCGCCGGGCGCCGGCAAGTCGACATTGGCAGATGCCTTGCGAGAGGCATTGGTCGCCCGGCGCAAGTCCGCGGAAGTACTGCCGATGGACGGTTTCCATATGGACAACGGCGTTCTCGAAGCGCGCGGCCTGCTGCCGCGCAAGGGTGCGCCGGAGACTTTCGACGTTCGGGGTTTCGCCGATATCCTCCGCGCCGTCCGACAGGCGGATGAGGAAGTGCTCGTGCCGGTCTTCGACCGTTCACGCGAGATCGCCATCGCCTCGGCCCGACCGATTTCACCGGATACGCATATCGTTCTGGCGGAGGGCAATTATCTGCTGATTGACCAGGCCCCCTGGTCCCGGCTGTTCGAGATGTTCGATCTCACCATCTTTGTCGGCCCCGAGGAAGATGTGCTGCGTGAACGGCTGACCGCACGCTGGGTGCATTACGGCCTCAACGAAGCCGGCATCGCCTGGAAGCTCGACGGCAACGACCTGCCGAACGGCCGCTTCATCATCGCCAATTCCAGAAAAGCCGATATCCGCCTCGAAACCTTCTGAAGCCTATTTCAGCGTCGGATCGATCCGGTCGCGCAGCCAGTCGCCCATGATCGACACCGACAACGTGGTGATGACGATGATCGCCGATGGCATCAGCATGATCCACGGCGCCGACTGGATATAATCGCGGCCGTAGCCGACCATGTTGCCGAGGCTGGTCTGTGGCGGTTGGAGGCCGATGCCGAGGAAGGAGAGGCTCGATTCCAAGAGGATGACGCCCGGAATGTTCAGCGTCATGGCCACCACGATCGTCGCGGATATGTTGGGCAGGATGTGGCGCAGATAGATGCGCCAGGGCGAGGCGCCGATCTCCCGTGCCGCCGCCGCATATCCTTGCGTATTGGCCGAGATCGCCAGGCCGCGGGCAATGCGCGTCACCTGCTCCCAGCCATAAAGGCCGAGCAGCATCACGAAGATCGTCAGCGAATTGCCGAGGAAAGCGAGCACGGCGATGGCGATGATCATGAAGGGCATGGCGAGCTGCGCATCGACGATCGTCAGGATGACTTGGTCGACCCAGCCGCGGAAATAGGCGGCGAGGAAGCCGAGCATGACGCCGATGGCGGTCGAGATCATCGTCGCGCAGATCGCTACCGTGATCGAGACGCGGATCGAGGTCAGCGTGCGGGAGAGCACGTCGCGGCCGAGCTGGTCGGTGCCGAGGATATGGTTGAAGGCGCCCCCAAAAAAGGCCGGTGGCTTCAGCCGTGCCAGCACGTCCACCGCCATGAAGTCGTACGGCGTCAGGAGCGGCGCGAAGATCGCGATGAAGATCATCAGTGCCAGCCAGGCGAGCGCCAGGATCACCAGCGGCGGCCAGGCCTGCAGGAAGGTCTGCAGCTTTCCTTTCTCGGTGAAGACGCTGCCCTCGGTCGAGGTCGAGAGTCCGTCCTGTTCGATTGCCATCTGGAAACTCCTTACGCCGCCTTGTTAAGCCGTCTGGGCCTTGGGGCTGCGCATGCGTGGATCGATGAGACCGTAGAGAAGGTCGATGAGAAGATTGGAGAGCACCATCATCACCCCGATCAGAAGCAGGATGACCTGCACCACCGCGAGATCGCGCGACTGAACCGAAGTGACGAGCAACCGGCCGATGCCCGGCCAGGAGAAGACGCTCTCCACCACAACGGCACCGCCGACCACGTTGCCCATCATGAAGCCGAAGACGGTGACGATCGGCACGGCAGCATTCGGCAGCACATGTTTCGTCACCACCTGCCCCGAGCGCACGCCCTTCGCGGCCGCGGTACGCACGAAGGGCCGGCCGAGCACCTCGACCATGGCCGACCGGGTATAGCGGGCTACGACCGCCGCACCCGCGATGCTCAGCGTCGCGATCGGCAGGATCATATGATAGGGCGTCGCATAGCCGCCGGACGGCAGCCAACGGAGCTGCACCGCAAAAACGAGAGCGAGCACCAGCGCCAGCACGAACGGCGGCACGGTGAAACCGAAGATCGAGGCGGACATGATCGCTCGATCGAAGACCGAGTTCCGGTAGAGCGCCGCCAGCATGCCGGCAGCAACGCCGATGGCCGTCTTCAGGAACAGCGTCGGCACCATGATCCACAATGTCGCCGGCAGGCGGGCGAACACCGTCTCGACCGCCGAGCGGTTCTCGCGCATGGAATTGCCGAGATCGCCGTGCAGCACCGCGATGATATAACGGTAGAACTGCACCCAGATCGGCTGGTCGAGGCCCCATTCGCGGCGAAAAGCGTCGATCACCTCCGGCGGCGTCTGCGACGGATCGAAGAAGCGCTCGGCCGGATCGCCCGCAAGCCGCAGCACGAAGAAGGCGAAGGTGACGATGATGAACAGCGTGACCAGGGCGCGCAGCAGGCGCGTCGAAACGAATTGCAGCATCAGGCGGCCTCCCCCTTGGTGACCGGCACTCCGGCAAACGATGGGTCGTTGATGAGATGGCAGGCCACCGTGCGACCGGCATCGGAAATGAGTTCCGGACGAAGCGCCCGGCACACCGGCCTCACCTCCGGGCAGCGGGTGTGGAAGGGACAGCCAGAAGGCACGTCGACCGGGTTCGGCGGATCACCGGAAAGGATGATTCTCTCTCTCGCCGGACGCCCCTTGCGCGGCACGGCCGAAACGAGCGCGCGGCTGTAGGGGTGCAGCGGCTGGTGAAGCACCTCGTCCGGCCGGCCGATCTCGACGATCCGGCCGAGATACATGACCGCAACCTTGTCGGCGATCTGCCGCACCACCTTCAGGTCGTGGCTGATGAAGACGCCGGTAAAGCTGTTGCGCTCCCGGATATCCTGGAAGACGTTCAGCACCTGCGCCTGCACCGAAACGTCGAGCGCCGAAACCGGCTCGTCGCACACAAGAAGTTCCGGCTCCATGACGAGGGCGCGGGCGATAATGACGCGCTGGCGCTGACCGCCGGAAAGCTCGTGCGGAAACCGCTCGCCGTGATGGAACGAGAGCCCGACATCCCCCATCACCGCCCTCACCCGCGCCTTGCGCGCATCCGGCGTCAGCTCGGGAAAATGCACGACCAGCGGCTCCTCGATCTGCCTCGCCACGGTGATGCGCGGATCGAGCGCGCCGAGCGGATCCTGGTAGATCATCTGCATGCGGCGGCGCATCCGCCGCCAGGCCAGATTCGGCACCGCACCGATTTTCTCGCCGCCGAAGGTGACCTCGCCCGATGTGGACGGGATATGCCCGAGCAGCAGGCGGGCAGTGGTCGATTTGCCGCTGCCGCTCTCGCCGACGATGCCGAGCATCTCGCCCGGCGCCACATTGAAGGTCAGCCCGTCGACGGCTTTCAGGATCTTCGTGCGGGCAAAGAGGGTGCCGCGCTGGCGGAGCTTGAAATGCCGCGCGAGGTTCTTGACGGAAAGCTCGCCTTTCATGGCACCATCCCCACGCCCGCGAGGGCGGAAGCCGGCATCCGCCCCCCGACAGGCGGCAGAATGTCGTCGAGCTTGAAACAGGCGGCGCCATGCCTCGCGTCCTGGCCGAAAACCGTCATTTCCGGCACCGCCCGCCGGCATTCCGGTCCGCCGACCGCACAGCGCGGGGCAAAGGTACAGCCAGCCGGCAACCGGTCCGGCGGCGGCACGGAGCCGGGGATGGCGAGGAGACGCTGGCGCGGCCCGTCGATCGATGGAATGGCATCGATCAGTCCACGCGTATAGGGATGCGCGGGATTGTCGAACAGGTCGGCAGTCGGACTGTCCTCGATCACCCTTCCGCAATACATCACCATCACCCGCTCGGTCATCTCGCCCACCATGCCGAGATCGTGGGAGATCAGCACCAGCCCCATGTTGCGCTCCCGGCGCAGGTCGTCGAGAAGATCGAGGATCTGCGCCTGGATGGTCGCGTCGAGCGCGGTGGTCGGCTCGTCGGCGACGAGCAGGTCCGGTTTGCCGGCAAGCGCCATCGCGATCATCACCCGCTGGTTCATGCCGCCGGAAAACTCGTGCGGATATTCGTCGAGCCGCTGGCGGGCATTGGCGATGCCCACCCGGTCGATCAGCCGTTCCGCTTCCTTGCGGGCCGTCTCGCCGGTCAGCCCCTGATGCAGCCTGAGTGCCTCGCCGAGCTGCCAGCCGATCTTGTGCAGCGGGTTGAGCGAACTCGACGGATCCTGGAAGATCATTGCGATGCGGCCGCCACGGATCTCGCTGAGCCGCTGGTCGTCGGCGCCGAGGATTTCCCGGCCGTCCAGCTTCGCCGAACCGCTCACCCGCGCATTGCGGCCGAGCAACCCGAGCACTGCCATCCAGGTGATCGACTTGCCGCAACCGGATTCGCCGACGATGCCGAGCGCCTCGCCGCGTCTGAGCGTGATGTCGATACCGTGCAGCGCGCGGGTGAAGCGACGGCGGCTTTCGAATTCGACGGTCAGCCCCCGGATCTCCATCAGGCTGGAGGTTTGTATGGGATTGGTGCCAGTGGTCATGCGCCTGTCTCCATCGCCAGATCGGCTGTTTGAGATGCCCCCACCTGCAGCAGATGCCGCTGCGTTCCCTCGAGGATCACGCAGCTCAGCACCTGACGGAGATAGACGCCGGTATCGACATTGATGCGGTTGGGGAGGCTTTCGACGGCAGGCCGCGGCGTGTGGCCATGAACGACCACCTTACCGAAATTCTTCCGCGAGAGCAGGAACTTGTCGCGTATCCATGTCAGGTCCTCGATCCGCTGATCATCCAGCGGGCGATCGGGATCGACACCGGCATGGGCGAAGAAATAGTCTCCGTCGCCATGCCACAATGGCAAGGAAAGCATGAACTCCCTGTGACGGTCCGGGATTGCGGCTGCAAAGTCCTTCTGGAGGGCGATGGCGCGGTCGATATCGGCAACGCCCGCGAGAATGTCGCCCTCTTTCAGCCCATAGGAGACCAGCGTTTCCAGCCCGCCCTTGATCGCCCAGCGCGACAGGACGGAGGCGTCGGCCAAAAAGGTCGCCAGCCAGTCGTCGTGATTGCCGCGCAAGCAAAGCGTCTCGACGCCGTCCACGCCGTCGTCCTGTGCCTGGGCAAGCGCCTCGACCACTTCGAAGGAATCCGGGCCGCGATCGATGAAGTCGCCGAGGAAAATGACCAGCGCCCGGTCCGCCGGGTAGCGCCGCATATCCTCGACGATCGCATTGCGCATCGCCGCGAGAAGCCCTGCATAACCATGGATATCCCCCACGGCATAGATGCGCCGGCCAGCGGTTCCGGCCTCGTCGGCATCCTTAAATTCCGGCCAGCTCTCGGTGGCGAGCGCGCGGCGGTGAACGGTCATGATGCAAAAATCCCGGATAGCGAGGCGGGGCGTCCGAAGGCGCCCCGCCATCGTTGATTACTTCTTCTTGCTGATCGAGAAGGAACCCGGGCGGAAATCCATCACGAACATGGCGGACGGCTTCCACTGGATGTCAGCACGCTTGCCGTAAAGGATGGCGTTCTGATGCAGAACCAGCATTGCCGGGTCTTCGGCTTCGATGATCTGCAGCGCGCGGGCGAAGGACTTCTTCACTTCGGCCTTGTCGGTCGAGGTGTTGAGAATGTTGCACAGCTTGTCGAACTCGTCGTTCTGCCACATGCCGCCCTTAGGGTTGGTCTTGGTGTTGTAGGAACCATAAGGGCAATTGTTGGCGAGCAGCGCGACTGGGAAGGCGAAATAGGCCGTGTTCGACAGGTCCTGCATCATGCGATCCGGAGCCGGATCGTTCGGGTTGTCCATGACCGCAAAATCGATGTTGAAGCCGATCTTGCGCAGGTTGTCGAGGTCGAACTGGGCGACCGTCAGTTCGTTCGGATAATAGTCGTTGTGAACGCGGTAGGTGATCTTCTCGCCTTTGTAGCCGGCTTCGGCGAGCAGCTTCTTGGCAAGTGCCGGATCATAGACCGGCGACTTGAAGTCTTCGACGAAGAGATCGCCGAACAGCTTGTGCTGGAAACCCTGCGGCACGGCGGTGAGGCCGCCCCAGAGCTGATTGACGATCGTGTCGCGGTCGATCGAATGCGACAGCGCCTGACGGATCAGCTTGTTCTTCAGCGGACCGTTATTGGTGTCGAGCGCGATGAAGCGGATATTGGCGACCGGACCGCCGACGACGTCGAAATCTTCCGAGTTCTTGATCAACGGAACCTGGTCCGGGCCGACGTCGCTGACGATGTCGTATTCGCCGGACATCAGGCCGTTCATGCGGCTCGCTGCTTCCGGAACGACCATGATGTCGAGCTTGGCGATCGGCGGCTTGCCGCCCCAGTAGTCGTCGTTGGAGACAAGATGGATGGCGGCACCCTGGTCGACGCTGGTGACCTTGTAGGGACCGGTCGCAACCGGATGCAGGGCGTAGTCTGCCCAGGACTTGGCTTCCTGGAAACCGCGCCTGGAGATGATCGCCGCATAGTTGACGCGGGCAAGACGGGCTTCGGTGTCCAGCGTCGCCTTTTCCATGATGAAGCGGACGGTGTAGTCGTCCACCTTCTCGACGGTCTTCAGGAGCGGCCATTCCGACTTGCGGTTGGCGGCGGTGACAGCCGGCGGAACGATACCCTTGGTGCCGTCGGCGCGGGTGAAGGTCGGCTGGCCGGCTTCGCGTGCCTTCACCTGTTCCGGCAGGCGGCCGTAGCGTTCGTCGGAGAAGGAGAAGACCACGTCGTCGGCCTTCATCTCGTCGCCATTGTGGAACTTGACACCCTTGCGGAGCTTCAGTTCCAGCGTGGTCTCGTTGAGCCACTTCCATTCGGTGGCGAGACCCGGCCTGGCGGCAAGGTTCGGGTCGGAGAGATCGAGCGAGATCAATTGCTCGAAAATCATATTTTGATACTTGCGGGCCGCCGTGCCGCCGTTATCGGACGTGTCGAGCGAACCGGCCGTACCCATGCTCTGGACGGCGACCGTGATGTTGGGGCGTTCCTGGGCAAGGGCCGCGGTGGAAAGGAAGGTGCCGGCGAGTGTGAGGCCCGCAAGCGACAGTGTCCTGATATTCATGGTCATTGCAAAATCTCCTTCGAAGGAAAGCGCAGTGGAAAATGAAACCGTCTTCGGGACGGCATGGCTTCGCCGCGCGCCGGCGGAAGTCTTCCTGCCGTCGTTCGGTATTTCCGATGTCTTGGTATCCTGCGAAAACGCCCGGTCAGGCCGGGCGTTTCATGGCAAGAAAGGTCAGGCCAGCAGTTCCGCGACCTTGGGTTGGGCGGCGGCCACGGCCGCCTCTTCGGTCAGAAGATTGGCTTCGTCGACATAAGCGCGGCCCGCGACATGGCCGATGACGATACGCGACGTCTTGCCGTCGACCGAAGCCGTGAACTCCGTCACGACGGGCGCCTCGACGATCTCGCCGTTCTCGAAGAGTTCGCTCATCGGCCGGCCGGTCATGGTCGCGGCCCGCTCGACGCCGAGAAGTTCGAGAATGGTGGGGGCGATATCGTAGATCGCGGTGCGCGATGCGATCACCTGCCCGCCACGCTTCAGGCCGGCGCCCTCGCCGATCAGTACGGCCGCAAGTTCGGTCCAATGCAGGCCGCCGTGCGAACCGCCGCCGAGTGGGATGCCGCTATAGCTGCCGGCGTCGCAGATCGAGGTGCCCGACACGCCGAATTCGTTCTTTTCCGCGCTATCGCCCCGCAGGTTGATATAAAGGTCCGGGGCGCGGCGGTGACCGGCGCCGGTAAGGTCCAATGCCAACGTGCCGGGAATGATGCCCTCGTGCGAACCCGGCTCGGCTGCACGGGTAAAGGTCGCGCCGTACCAGGGTTGGGCGGCGAGCGCATCGAAGACGCCCTGCAGCAGGCCCTTGTCGAATTTTCTCAGCCAGAAGCCCGGCGCGCGACCGCGGCGATACAGCACGTCGATCCCGTCACGCAGGCTGGTGTCGGCGGAGATGCCGGCCTGTTTCAACGCATCGCCGACGGAGATGAACCGGTTGATCGTCGAATGACCATGATCCGAAGTGACGAAGATGACAATCCCGTCCTTCTCCGGCTGCTTTTCGCGCCATTCGAGAAGGTTGCCGATCGCATCGTCGCAATCCTTCATGGAGGCAAGCATGCCTTCGGCGCCGAGACCGTAGCGGTGCGAGGCGCTGTCCACTTCGGTCAGCCAGATGATTGCGGCATCCGGCTTCTGCGCCGGCCAGACCGTATCGGTGAACACGGCAACCGCCTGGCGCTCCGCACCGCGATCGAGGCCGCCGGCCGGCATGCGATGCTGCTCGGCCACGTCGACGGCCAGCTCCGGCGGGAAGGCGATGGCCGGATGACGGACATTGTAGCCGGTCTGGCCATGATCGGCGCCCTTCCAGTTGAGCGCGGTGAACGAACCCTGCCCGCTCGAGTTCACCACGGCGAAGGACTTGCCGTTCTTGGCAAGCGTCTCGGAGAGATTGGTCGCCGTCACGAAGCCGCCGACGATCCGTTTGTCGCCCGAGCGCCAGTCGTGGATCGTATCCGTGCCGGTGAGCCTGCCTGAGCCGTCGCGGGAATAGAATTCGTTGCCGAGAATGCCGGTGGTCTCCGGCCGCGCGCCGCTGGCAAGCGCCGTCAAGGCGCCGCGTGTCTCGCTCGGAAACACGGTGCGGTGATCCTTGCTCGAAACGCCCCGCGCCCGCATGGCTGCGAGGTTGGGCATGGTCGTTTCGTTGATCATGTCGGGGCGCAGACCATCGATACCGACGACGATTACATGACGGATGTCAGCCATTGTCATTGACCTTTTCTGGCAGATACGGAAGTTCGGAAATCTCGGATTTCTCGCCGGACTGGTCCGGATAGAGAACGCTGGCGCCGGCCTCGGTCAGGAGACCTGCAAAGGGCTCTTCCAGCGGCATGTCGGTGACGAAGGTTTCGATATCGGCAAAGGGAATGCTGCGATAACGGCCGACGGCACCGATCTTGGTATGGTCGCCGACATAGATGCTGGCGCGGCTTTGGACCGCAAGCCGGGTCTTCAGCTCCATATTGTGCTTGGTGCGCTCCACCAGGCCGTATTCCGCATCGAGCCCGTAGACGCCGATGATGGACAGATCGAAGCTGCATTTCTGGATCGCGGAAAACACCTCGTCTCCGAACAGCGTCTTGGCATTCCAATCGTAATCGCCGCCGGTCAGGATCACCTTGTGTCGCTGGCCGGCCTGCAATGCGTCACCGATCGCCGGCATGTTGGTCATGACCGTCACCGGTGGGCCGTTGCGCATCGCCTGCGCCACCGCCAGGACCGAACTGCCGCCGGTCATGAAGATCCACTGATCCGGCTGGATCATCGCCGCGACGAGATTGCCGATCGCCTGCTTCTCCGCCCGTTCCATGTTGATGCGCTCGTCAAGCGCCGCCTCGCGGCCGGAGGGAATGGCGCCGCCATAGACCCGCTGCAGCGAGCCGCCCCGCTCTAGCGTCACCAGATCGCGGCGGATGGTCTCCGTCGAAACGCCGAAGGTTTCCGCAATCGCGCTGATCGACATGCCGCTGCCGCCATTGATCAGGCGGATGATGGTCTGGTGTCGGCTGGCTGCCGGAATCTTGGACATGAACGGTCGCCCCTGCTGTCGGGCAGGTTTCTAGGGCGCAAACATTTCAGCAGCGTGACACATTTTTGAACTTATATTGTCACTCCAACAAAGACGCACAAACCACCACATTCGAAGAAACCGGACGAATCCAAAAAAGAAGCGGCCCGGGGAACCGAAGCCGCTTGAGCTGGGGGGACAGAGGGGAACCTCGGCTGCGGGTATCGTGCCGGGAGGGCAGGCGCAGACGGCATCGAACCGCCCTCAAAGCAGCGGCTACAAGGCAACGCCGCTTTCGCGGTCGAAAACATGTACCTGTTCGACGGGAATGTTGGCCTCGAAACGAGCACCGTAACGGGCCGGATATTCGCCGTCGACGATCGCCACGACCGGCTGGCCGGCAAGATCGAAAACCACATGGGTCTGCGCACCGGTCGGCTCGACCAGCAGCGTCTGGCCGGCAAGCGCCGTTCCGCCCGCGCCGGGGCTCAGGTGTTCAGGGCGCAGGCCGACCTTGATCGACTGGCCGCGCTTCACCTTGCGGTCCGGCGAAATCCGGATTGCGGTTCCGTCGCCGAGGCGTGCGGCAGCCTCGCCGCCCTCGCCGTCCACCGTGCCGTCGAGCAGGTTCATTGCCGGCGACCCGATGAAGGCGGCAACGAAGAGGTTGGCCGGCTTCCGGTAGAGCTCCATCGGCGTGCCTTCCTGCTCTACCCGGCCCTGGTTGAGAACGACGATGCGGTCGGCAAGCGTCATCGCCTCGATCTGATCGTGGGTGACGTAGATGGACGTGGTGCCGACCTTCTGATGAAGCTGCTTGATCTCGGAGCGCATCTGCACGCGCAGCTTCGCGTCAAGGTTGGAGAGCGGCTCGTCGAACAGGAAGACGGCCGGGTTGCGAACGATCGCCCGACCCATGGCGACGCGCTGGCGCTGACCGCCGGAAAGCTGCGCCGGCTTGCGGTCGAGAAGCGGCATCAGGTCGAGCATGCGTGCGGCTTCGTTGACCCGCTCGGCAATCACCGGCTTCGGGGTGCCGGAGAGCCGCAGGTTGAAGCCCATGTTTTCGGCGACCGTCATATGTGGGTAAAGCGCGTAGGACTGGAACACCATGGCAATGTTGCGCTCGCGCGGGGTCAGCTCGTTGACCACCGCATTGTCGATAACGATCTCGCCGCCGGTAATTTCCTCAAGCCCGGCAATCATGCGCAGCAGCGTGGATTTTCCGCAGCCGGAGGGGCCGACCAGCGCGACGAATTCGCCGTCTTCGATCGCCAGCGACACTCCATGGATGACCGGGAGTGCCCCATAGGCTTTGCGGACTTGTCTGAGTTCGACGGATGCCATGCGAATTACTCCGGGTCGGGGCTCAGGATTTCACCGCACCGGCGGTCAGGCCGGCGATGATGTGCTTCTGGGCCAGGAAGAAGGCGATGATGGTCGGCAGGATGGTGAGCGTGATGAAGGCCAGCACCAGCTGCCATTCGGTGCTGAACTCGCCCCGGTAGATCATGATGCCGAGCGGCCAGGGGTAACGGCTCTCGGAATTCAGCATGATCAGCGGCACGATATAGCTGTTCCAGCTGCCGACGAAGGAGATGATGCCGACCGTGGCGATGATCGGCCGCGACAGCGGCAGCGTGATATGCCAGAAGAAACGCATGTAGCCGCAGCCATCCACGAAAGCCGCATCGAACAGTTCGGTCGGCAGATTGCGGAAGTAGTTTCGAAACAGCATGATGCTCATGCCCATGCCGAACGCCACCTGCGGCAGCACCACGCCCCAGTACGTATCGATAAGCCCCAGATCGCGGATGCGGATATAGAGCGGCAGGATGGCGGTCGCGGCCGGAAACATCAGTCCGATCAGGAAATAGTTGACCAGATAATCGGCGCCAAAGAAGCGGATATGCGCGAAGCAGAAGGCGGCCATGGCCCCAAAGGTCAATGTCAGGAACACCGTCAGCAGCGCGATGATCAGCGAATTGCTCATCTGCAGCCAGTAGCGCTTGCTGACGATGATGTCCGTGTAGTTCGACCACTGCCATTCCGTCGGCAGGCCGAATGGGTTGCCGCGCAGTTCGCCGAGCGTCTTGAAGCCACCGAGGGCGGTGCTGATGAGCGGCACCACCACGATGGCCGCCACGATGACCAGCGAAACGTACATATAGACCTTCGTGCCGGCGCGGATGCGCTGGCCGGAGGACGGGGCGCTTGCGGCATCGATGGGCTGTGCTGTCGAGATCTCAGTCATTGCGCATGAACACCCGCTTGTAGCTGAAGGCGAGCGTCACGCAGATCACGAACAGCACCACGCCGACGGCGCTGCCGAACCCGACCTGCATGCGAGTCACCCCGAAATTGTAGAGGAACGTCACCATGGTCTGCGTCGAGTTCGACGGACCGCCGCCGGTGAGCGGCATGATCATGTCGAAGAGCTGCAGCGAGCCGACGACCGCAAAGAAGACGGAGAGACGCACGGTGGAGCCGAGCAGCGGCAACGTCACCAGCCGGAACTTCTGGAAACCGGTCGCGCCGTCGATGTCGGCCGCTTCCAGCACGCTCTTGTCGATCGCCTGCAGACCGGCGATGAAGAGCATCATATGAAAGCCGAAATATTTCCAGACGACGACCCCCAGGATCGCGTACATCGCCGCGTCCCGATCGGCCAGCCAGAAGGGCGCCTGGACACCGAGCATCTGCGAGATACCGGCGACGAGGCCGAAATCCCCGTCGTAGACGAAACGCCAGATCATGCCGGCGGCGACATCCGCGAGCACATAGGGCAGGAAGAAGATCAGCCGGAAGAACAGCGCACCCTTGATACGGCTGGAGATCATCGTCGCCAGCCAGAGCGCCAGCGGAACCTGCACGCAGAGCGAAGCGAGCACAATCAGGCCGTTGTTGATCAGCGCCTGGGTGAAGGCGCTGTTGCGGAAGATGAGCTGGTAGTTGCGCCAGCCGACCCATTGCGTCGGACTGCCATAGCCGTTCCAGTTGTAGAAGGAATACCAGGCCGCCTCGCCCATGGGCAGAATGACCAGCACCGTGAACAGAAGAAGCGCCGGCGGCAGGAACAGGATCAGCACCGGCCACTTGCTGTTGGCAAGGGACCGCTTGCGGCGCCGCGATACCGCAAGTGTATTCCCGGATGGGACGGCATTGGCGGACATCAGCATATCGCTCATCGATTTTCGAGCCTTTCGGGCTGCGCAAAACGGCGTCAGGCGGGGCGGGTACCGGCGCTCCAGGGTTGCTGGAACCTGAGGGGAGCGGGAGCGCCGGCGCTGCGCTTACTTTCGCTCGAGAGAGTAAGCGTCTTCGATCTGCTGCGCTGCGTCAGCCGGTTTCATGCCACCGGAAACAACTTCAACGCTGATGTCGTTGACGATCGCACCGACATTGGGACCGAGGTCCTGGTCAAGGAAGTTCTGGTGCCAGGTTTCCTTCGCAAGAGCTTCGGCAACTTCCTTCAGCAGCGGCTTGGATATGGATTCGCTCGCCCCCTTGGCGACGGGCATGATCTGCGTATCCCTGGCAAGCACCTTCTGGACGTCGAGGCTTGCCATATAGCGGAGGAATTCCTCGGTTTCGGGCGGCGCGTTCTTGGTGACCGCCCATCCGTTGAGACCGCCGAAACTGTCGGTGGTCACACCGGCCCCTCCGCTGACGACGGGGAATGGGAAGCGGCCGATATTGTCGTCGGCAAGGCCTTTGCGGCTCGTCGAATTCGACGCCTGCGTCGAGGGCGTGTTTTCGAAACTCAGGATGATCGCGGCACGGCCGTCGCCGAACGTGGCAAGGGCATCGTTCCAGGTTGCACCCAGATAGCCGTTCTGGAACGGCTCAAGCTTGCCGAGCTCGGCGAGGCGCTCGCCGGCCTTGACGAAAGGCTTGCCGGCGAAACCGTCGTTCTTGCCGGCCTTGGCATCGGCAAAGCCCTTTTGCCCCGCCTCACGCATCGAGAGATAGCTCCAGTAGAAATGCAGGGGCCACTTGTCCCGCCCGCCGCCGGCGATAGGCGTCACGCCGGCCTGCTTCAGCGTCTTGACGGCACCGAGGAAATCGTCCCAGGTGGCGATCTTCGAGGCATCGACGCCCGCCTTCTTGAACAGTTCCTTGTTGTAATAGAAGGAAACGAGGCCGGTTCTGACGGGCGAAGCCCAGACCTTGCCGTCGAAGGTCAGGCCATCGACGGCAGAGGCGTTGATCGACTTGCGCCACTCCCCTCCGTTCGCGTCGATCGCAGCATTGATCGGCCGTAAAGCGCCGGTTTCGGACTGCGCCTTGAGGACGCCGCCGCCCCAGGTATAGAAGATGCTTGGCGCATCATTCGATTGCAGAAGCGTCGGCAGCTTCGCCTTGAAGGCCTGGTTTTCCAGAAACTGCAGCTCGACCTTGACGCCCGGGCGCTTGGCCTCGAAATCTCGGGCGATCTGGTTCCAGACCGCGAGGTTCGCAGGCACCTGCTCGACATGCATCCAGCGAATGACGCTGTCCGCTGCAGCGGCGCCGGCCGTAAACACGCCACCCGCGAGGGCCACGGCGGTCGCGGAAATCAAACGCATCCTGTGATATCTGTTGGACATTGAAGGCGCTCCTCCCAAAGCTTTATTCCTGTATCCGAATTAAATAATCGGCAAGGCTAGCGCATCTGTCAATAGCCTTGCATAACATCGCTGGATTTTGGCGAAAATTGCGGCATTTGGTGCTTTTATCTCTTGCATACCCCATAAAATCAGATTTAGAACAAGCCGAATTTAATTTGCACCTCGTATTAAATAATGGTTTGGTGCAGAAGCCGACGAGCGCGCAGAAGAGATGAAAACCGCCGATCCAGAACTCATGCGTGCGATGAACCGTCTCAGCGTGCTGGATACGATCCGGCGGCGAGGCCCCATCTCCCGCGTGGAAATTTCGGAGCGCACCGAGCTCTCGACGACCACCGTTTCGGCTATAACCGGTTCGCTGCTCGACGATGGGCTGATCCTGACCCGCCACGAAGGCGATATCCGCAACGAAACGGTGCGCGGCCGGCCACGCGTCATGCTGGAGGTCAATCCGGATGCCGCCCGCGTCGTCGGTGCCAAGATCGCCGCGAGCCGCATGGTCTTCGTCGTGACGAATTTCCGCGGCGATGTTCTCTCCAAGCTCACCTTGCCGATCCGCATCGACCGCCAGCCGATCGCCGTCATCGCCGATCTCGTGGAGGATGGCGTTCGCCGCTGCGTCGTCGATGCCGGCCTGTCGCTGGAGGATGTGGACAGCGTCTGCCTCGGCCTGCCGGGCGTCATCGAACATCGCACCGGACATATCCGTTCGAGCCCGATTTTTCGTGAGATCAACATCGATTTTGCCGCCGAAATGTCCACGCGCCTATCGACGCCGACGATCGTCGAGAGCGATGCTCATGCGATAACGCTCGGCCATCACTGGTTCGGCAAGGCCCGCGATTTGCAGGATATGGTCCTGATCTCGCTCGAACAAACGCTCGGTCTCGGCGTGTTGCATGGAAACCGGCTTTTCCGCGGCGCTGGCGGCCTCAGCCACAATCTCGGCGACCTTGTGCTCGGCATGGGGCCGCAGGGCGTCATACGCCTGTCGAGCCAGGCCGGAGAAAGCGCGATCCTCGGCGAACAGCAGACGGACGGGCGCTTCGCCGAAGCGGTCCGGCTCGGCCGCGGCATGACCCATGTCCAGGCGCTGATCAAGGCCGACGATGACCGGCTGATCGGCGCAGCCGTTCGCGCCGGCGAGGCCGTGGGCCTGACCATCGCCAATATCGTGACGCTCTTCGCGCCGCCGCGGGTGATCCTCGTCGGCTCCTCGCTGGCGCTCGGCGAACCGTTCCTGAACAGCTTGCGCGACGCCTATGCGCTCGCCATTCCGCCATCGCTGAAAGGCGTCAGCGAGCTCGTCTTCGACGATTCGACCGACGATTTCTGGGCTCAGGGGGCAGCAGCGGTCGCGCTTTACGAACTCTACGAATCGCCCTGGAGCACCACCGGGCCGGCGCTTTGACGCGCTTGAAATCCAGCATTCATCGGGAGGAAAGAATGGATAAAGTCGGTATCGGCATCATCGGATGCGGTAATATTTCGGGCGCCTATCTGAAGGCGATGACCGAATTCTTCCCGATCCTCGATATCCGCGGGTTGGCGGACCTGAACCGCGAGATCGCCGAGGCGAAAGCCGCCGAGTTCAATTTGGCCGCCAGAAGCATCGATGAACTGCTTGTCGACCCGAAGATCGAGATCATCGTCAACCTCACCGTTCCGAAGGCACATGTCGCCGTCGGCCTGCAGGCGCTTGATGCCGGAAAGCACACCTATTCGGAAAAGCCGCTCGGGATTAATTTCGCCGAAGGGAAAAAATTGGCGGATGCCGCAAGAAGCAGGGGCCTGCGCATCGGCGCGGCACCCGATACCTTCTTCGGCGGCGGTCACCAGACCGCCCGTGCGCTGATCGACCAAGGCGTGATCGGCATCCCCGTCGGCGGCACTGCGACCTTCATGTGCCCTGGCCACGAGCGCTGGCACCCGAACCCGGCCTTCTATTACGAGGTCGGGGGCGGCCCCATGCTCGATATGGGTCCTTATTACATCACCGACCTCGTCAACCTGCTAGGCCCCGTCTCGCAGGTCGCGGGTTTTGCGATCACGCCCCGCCAGGAGCGCATCATCACCAGCGAACCGCGCAATGGCGAGCACATTCCGGTGCATGTTCCGACCCATGTGGCGGGCGTCATGGCCTTTGCCAACGGCGCGGTCGTGCAGATCGCCATGAGCTTCGACGTCGCCGGCCACAAGCATATGCCGATCGAAGTCTACGGCACCGAGGGTACGCTGATCGTGCCTGACCCCAACCGTTTTACCGGCCCTGTCGAATATCTGAGGAAAGGCGGCCAGTTCGAAGATCTGCCCGTCACCGCGCCCTATGCGGACGGCAATTTCCGTTCCATCGGCGTTGCCGACATGGCCTATGCGATCCGTTCCAACCGCCCGCATCGGGCGAATGGCGACCTGGCGCTGCATGTGCTGGAAGTTATGGAAGCCTTCCATGTCGCTGCCGCCGAAGGCCGCACCGTCAAGATCACCACCGCCACCGAACGGCCGGCGCCGCTTTCCGACTCGCTGGTCGACGGCAAGCTCGCGAAATAATCTGGAGGACGAATAAATGCGTGAAGCACTCATCGTATGGGGCGGCTGGAGCGGCCACGAACCGCAGGAATGCGCCGAAATCATTAAGGACATGCTCGAAGAGGACGGTTTCAAGGTCTATCTCGAGCATTCGACCGAGGCCTTCGCCGATCCCTCCATCCATGATCTCAGCCTCATCGTGCCGATCATGACCATGTCGAAGATCGAGAAGGAGGAGGTGAAGAACCTCGCCGAAGCCGTCAAGAACGGCGTCGGCATTGCCGGCTATCACGGCGGCGCGGGTGACGCGTTCCGCGAGTCGGTCGATTACCAGTTCATCATCGGCGGCCAGTGGGTGGCCCATCCCGGCAATATCATCGACTACACGGTCAATATCACCCGCCCGGACGATCCGCTGATGGAGGGGATCACCGATTTTCCCTACACGTCCGAGCAATATTACATGCATGTCGACCCCTCGAACGAGGTGCTGGCGACGACCACGTTCACCGGCGACCACGCCTACTGGATCGACGGCGTCGTCATGCCGGTGGTCTGGAAACGCAAATACGGAAAGGGTCGGGTTTTCTACTCCTCGCTCGGCCATCAGGCGAAGGAGTTCGACGTGCCGCAGATGAAGACGATTTTCCGGCGTGGGGCGAACTGGGCGGCGCGGTGAGTCTGGGATCGCCAGTGGTGCGGCAGTCCGATCTCCCCCCTTGCGGGGGAGATGCCGGCAGGCAGAGGGGGGTGGTTCAACATCCTCCTCGCCAGTTGAGTACGCTGAACCACCCCCATCTGCCAGCTCCGCTGACATCTTCCCCGCAAGGGGGAAGAGGGTGGATGCCGCTCCCCTCACATCCCCTTCAACGCCGCAAACATCTTCGCAAAGCCCGCCCCCTTGCGATAAAACACCGGCGGACTGCCAACCGGCGATGCCACCGTCACCTCTTCCCCACCCGCATATTCCACCCCGCTCCACACATGCACCCAATCGGCCCCTTCCGGCAGGTAGACGACACGCATTTCTTGCGCCGCATGCCAGACAGGTGCCACCAGCAGTTCCGAGCCGTAGAGATACGCATCCTGAACCGCATAAGTCTTCGGATCATGCTCATGATGCAGGAACAGCGGCCGCTGCACCGGCAGTCCTCGCGCGGCGGCCTCAGTGGACAGCGTCTTCAGATACGGCGCCAGATGCACATAGATCCGCGTCATCCGGGCGAAATGCTCCAGCACCTCCGCGTCTTGGTCGATCTGGATGTTGTCGCGCGGCCGGTTGCCCTCGTGGGTACGCATGACTGGGGTGAAGGCGGCCATCTCCGCCCAGCGCATCAGGAGTTCCGGCGTGCGGACATTGCCGAACAGGCTCGTGTACCCGCCGATATCCGAGTGATGATAGGCATTGCCGAGCAGGCCGGATGAAAGTGCGGCACACATCACTGTGACGAGGCCGTCGTGACGGGAGAAATCAACCGACTGGTCGCCGCCCCAGAGCAGCGGGCAGTGTTTCTGCACGCCGGTGAAGCCGGCCCGCATGAAGAACAGCGCCTCCCCCGTCTTGTCCCGGCTGGCGATTGCCTTCGCGTTGACCTCCGCCCAGAGCGTCGGCCAGGCATTGTGCATCAGCTTGGCGTCGATGCCGTTCGCAAGCTCCACGTCGATCGGCAGGTATTCTCCGAAATCGGCCATCCAGCCGGTCAGCCCGAAATCCAGCATGCGGCGGCCGATGACCTCCTCGGCAAACCAGTCTGCGGCCTCCGGATTGGTGAAATCGACGACGCCGCAATCGAACTCGCCGAAATCGACGATCGCGGTGCGGCCAAGCTGATCCCTGGCGAAATAGCCCGCCGCCTCCGCTTCGGGGAAGAGCGAACCATCGACGCAGAGATAGGGATTGATGTAACCGAGGAAACGGATGCCCTCGCCGTTCAGCTCTGCGATGCGCCGGCGCAGGTCCGGATAACGCTCCTCGTTCGCCTGCCAGTCCCAGAAAAGGCGCGAGCCGAACGAGGTCTGGCGAAGACCGACCCAATCCTCGCACCAGAGGCCCGAAACCTGGACTCCGGCATTGCGCATCTTTTCCAGCCGCTCGAAGGAATTGACGCCGTCTTTCAGACCGATGATCGCGCCCTTGTAGACCCAATCCGGCAGTTCCGGCTGCCGGCCGAAGCGCGACGAAAGCTGTTCGACGAGCTCGATGAAGGTCGGAGCGGAATAAAACTCTATCCGCTCCGGCACCGCCCACGCTTCGATCTCGTAAAACGTCTTGCGACGGAAGTCGAAGACCGAATACGCCGTCGTTTCCATATGCAGCGCATACCTCAGCGAGGATATGTAGGTGGGCTGCGGATAGTTGGTGGTGTAATAGTCGCCGCCCGCCTTGGCCAGGTCGGATTTGAAGGTGATCTCGGTTGACTTGTCGCGCCCGACGCCGGGCTCCGAGGTCCATAGCGGGAAACGCCTTCCGCGCATGTCGAAATAGGACATCTGCTCTCCGCCGCCCCAGACATGCTCGTCGCTCTCCGCATGAATGCGGATCCAGAAACGGTTGATGCTATCATCCAGCGCGCGGAAATGGATATTGGTGCCGGCCACCGTCAGTTCGAGCCGCACCGCCCTGCCTTCGAATTCGGCGAGGCTGATGGTCTGCCCCTCGATCACAGCGTGCTTGAGCGCGCTGCGCTCGGTAATGTAATCCTCGATCTCGAAATTGCCGCGGTACATGTCCATCCGCTCCTGGCCCTGGCCGACGAAGATCGCGGGCGAGGCGGCGCTGTGCCGGAGGATGGTCCGGCCGTCGAGCGAGAGGGAAAAGCCGTCAGGCGTGGTTTCGAATTTCATCTTTCGGGCGCTCAAATCCATCGGCCTACCTCAGGCGTGATACGTAACGGGCCACGGAATGGTCGAACCATGTGTGGGAAACTTCGGCGACTGCGCCGTCCTGGGCTTCGCTCACGCGCAGCACATGCGCGATCGGCGCCCCGGGCTTCTGGCCGAAGACCGGCGGCGCCCAATCGGGTACGGTGTCGAGATCGATCCGGTCTTCTGCCCGCCCGATCCAGAGATTGAAGCGGGTACGGTAGTAGAGATAGAGCGACTCCGACAGGTCCTCCTGCAGGATCTTCGGCGCATAGGAGCCATCGAGCCAGATTTCTTCCAATGCCGCCACCTGTCCGGAAAGCCTGCGGACGCGGCGGATCCGGTGCCCTTCCGGCGAAAAACCGAATTTCGGAAGATCTTTCGGCTTGTCGAGCCGCGCCACGTCGATGACCTCTGCCGTCGGCAAGCCGCCGCCCTGGATCAGTTCCAGCCGGAACATCGCATAGACGCTCTTCGGGTCGCTGATCGCCCTGATGTAATTCCCCGACCCTTGCACCCGCTCAAGAAGGCCCCGGCTCTGCAATTCCGCCAGTGCCTTGCGCAAGGTGCCGACGGCAATGCCGAGCTGGGCCGCCATATCCCGCTCGGGTGCCAGCTTCTCTCGATCCACCAACCGCCCGGCAGCGATGTCGCGCACCAGAAGCTCGGTGATCTGCAGATAGATGGGCAGGCTACCGGGACGGCTTTCCATGATTTCGCTTCGCCTCCTCCTGCGAACCACGAACAAAATTGATACATCATTGATCTACATCAAACCGGATGATATGCAAGAGGGAATGCGGAAGACCATGAGGAGGAACTGATGACCGTTGTACCGATTACGTCGCCCGATCTCGATGCGGCCGAAGTCTCATGGTTCGCGGCACTCTGCTCGGATGACTACGCCTATCTCGGCGTGCCGGATGGCGCGCTGAAATCCAGCTGGGAGCACTGCTCGGACATCGTCAGGCGCAGTGAGGCGCTCGGCTTCCGCAACATCCTCTGCCCTTCTTCGTACCAGGTCGGCCAGGACACGCTGAGTTTCGTCGCCGGCGCCTCGCAGGTCACGGAGAAGATCAACCTGCTGGCCGCCATCCGCTGCGGCGAGATGCAGCCGATCATGCTGGCGCGCACGATTGCCACGCTGGATCATATGCTGAAAGGCCGGCTGACGCTGAACGTCATCAGCTCGGATTTCCCGGGCGAAGTCGCCGACAGCGCCTTCCGTTACCGCCGCAGCCACGAGGTCGTGCAGATCCTCCGCCAGGCCTGGACGCGCGACAAGATCGACCACGAGGGCGAAGTCTACAATTTCAGGAACGTTCCCGCCGATCCCGCTCGCCCCTATCAGCAGAACGGCGGCCCGCTGCTCTATTTCGGCGGTTATTCGCCGGATGCGCTGGAGCTCTGCGGCGCCCAGTGCGACGTCTATCTGATGTGGCCGGAACCGAAGGAAGAGATCGCCGAACGCATGAAGGCGGTCCACGCCCGCGCCGAAGCCCATGGCCGCACGCTGGATTACGGTCTGCGCGTCCACATGATCGTCCGCGACACCGAGCGGGAGGCCCGCGAGTATGCCGAGCATCTCGTCTCGAAGCTCGACGACGAATACGGCCGGCTGATCCGCGGCCGCGCCCACGACAGCAATTCGCTCGGCGTCGCGCATCAGGCCCGCACCCGAGAACTCGCCGACAAGTTCGGCTACGTCGAGCCGCACCTCTGGACCGGTATCGGCCGCGCCCGTTCCGGCTGCGGCGCCGCACTGGTCGGCTCCGCCGACCAGGTGCTTTCGGAAATCGAGGCCTATCAAAAAATGGGCATCCGCGCCTTCATCTTTTCCGGCTATCCCCATCTCGACGAAGCGGAACATTTCGGCCAGAAGGTGCTGCCGCAGCTCAAGACCTGCTCGCTGCCGCACGCCTACGGTCGCGTGCCGGCCGGCACCCCTGCAACCCCGCTCGGCACAGGCATACGCCGCTAATGGGAGACGCCCCTGATGGACCGCATCCAGCTTTCACCCGACCTTGAACTCAGCCGCCTGATTTACGGCATGTGGCGTATCGGCGACGATGCCGACACCTCGGCCAGGCACGTTCATGCCAAGATCGGAGCCTGCCTGGAGCAGGGCATCACGACTATGGACAATGCCGATATCTACGGCGGCTACGCGGCTGAAGCGATCTTCGGCGCCGCCTTGAAGGCTTCGCCTTCCCTGCGAGCCAAAATCGAAATCGTCACCAAATGCGGAATCGTCGCGCCGGCGGGCCGGCACTCCGCGGTTCGCGGCAAACACTACGATACCAGTGCAGAACACATCACCGCCTCGGTCGAAGCTTCGTTGCGTGACATGGCGACCGACTATGTCGATCTCCTGCTGATCCACCGCCCGGACCCGTTCATGGACCCGGATGTTACCGGTTCGACGCTCGATGCGCTGGTCGAATCTGGCAAGGTGCGTGCCGTCGGTGTCTCCAACTTCCGCCCCTGGGATTTCTCGCTGCTGCAGTCCTCCATGGAACAGCAGCTGGTGACCAACCAGATCGAAATCAGCCTGTTGGCCGCAGACGTCTTTACCAATGGCGATCTTGCCTATCTGCAAGAACGCGCCATTGCGCCGATGGCCTGGTCCCCGCTCGCTGGCGGCAAGCTCTTCCAGAACGCCGGTCTCATGGCGATCCTGGAGCGCATCGCTGGCGAACAGGGCGTTGATCCAACCGCCGTCGCTGTCGCCTGGCTACTTGCCCATCCGGCCAGCATCCTGCCCGTGCTCGGCACTAATAATCTTGACCGCATCAGGAAGATCGGCGACGCCGCAAAGGTGTCGATCGACCGCGAAACCTGGTTCGAACTCTACACTGCAGCGATTGGAAAGCCGGTACCATGACGATATCCGCCGACACCACGCATACCCCCAGCGAGAATGTTTTCATTCCCGATGCATCGACCGCCCGGCATTATCGCACGGCTCTCGGCGCGTTCACGACCGGAGTGACTGTGGTGACGGCAAGAACGCCGGCCGGACCGATCGGCATGACGGTGAACAGCTTCACCTCGGTGTCGCTCGATCCGCCCCTCGTCCTCTGGTCTCCGGCCAAAAGCTCGTCACGCTACGCGGCCTTCACCACTGCCAGCCATTTCGCTGTCCATGTGCTGAGTGCCGAGCAAAATCCGCTCAGTGCCCGCTTCACCCGAGGCGGATTGGGCTTCGACGGTCTCGACTGGCTGGAAAATCTCGAAGGCGTGCCGGTCATACCCGGCACGCTGGCTCGCTTCGAATGCGAACTCTCTTCGATGCACGATGCGGGCGATCACACGCTGATCCTTGGCCGCGTGCTGCGTGCAGCCCATCGCGAAGGCGATCCCCTATGTTTCTCGCGTGGCGCGTTCGGCCGTTTTCAGAGCCACTGACGCCGGAAACATATTGACCGGCGCATGGGTCGGGCCTACGCAGGAAAGCACCATTCCAGCATCGACAGGCCCTCCATGACCATCATCAGACCGGATATCAGCGCCCGCGCCGCGGCAGCGCCGCGCAGCGGCATTGGCGAAATCGTCACCTATGCCCGGGGCCGGGAAAACCTGATGCCGCTCTGGATTGGCGAAGGCGATCTTCCAACCCCGGATTTCATCACCCGCGCCGCGAGCGAGGCGCTGCTGGCCGGCGAAACGTTCTATACCTGGACGCAGGGCATCCCGGCGCTGCGCGAGGCGATCATACGCTATTACCAGCGCCACTATGGCAAAAACCTCTGGACCGACAATATCTACGTCACCGGCTCCGGCATGCAGTCGATCGTGCTGGCCATCCAGACGGTCGCCTCCGCCAGCAACGAGATCGTCTATCTTTCGCCCGCCTGGCCGAATGTCGTCAACGCCATCACCGTTTCGGAAGCCAAGCCCGTCACCGTCGAGCTCGGTTTTGCCGATGGCCGCTGGGTGCTCGATATCGAACGCCTCGAAGCGGCGATCACCCCGAAGACCAGCGCGCTCTTCATCAACTCGCCTTCCAATCCCACCGGCTGGACGGCAACACATGACGACCTGAAGGCGGTCCTCGCACTCGCCCGCAAACGCGGCCTCTGGATCATTGCCGACGAGATCTACGGCCTCTATTATTTCGAAGGCGCCCGCGCTCCGTCCTTCATGGACGTCATGGAGCCGGAAGACCGGATCATCTTCGTCAATTCCTTCTCCAAGAACTGGTGCATGACCGGCTGGCGCGTCGGCTGGATGGTCGCTCCGGCGGAGATCGGCCAGACGCTGACCAACCTCATCCAGTATTCCACCTCCGGCGTCGCGCAGTTCATGCAGAAGGGCGCGATCGCCGCGCTCGACCACGGTGACGATTTCGTCCGCACCAATATCGAGCGCGCCCGCACCTCCCGCGACATCCTCTGCGATGCGCTGATCGCCACAAACCGGGTCGAGACCCGCAAGCCGGAGGGCGCTCTCTACGCCTTCCTGAAGATCGACGGTGTCACCGACAGCCGCGACGAGGCGTTCAGGATCGTCGATCAGACGGGTGTCGGCATGGCGCCCGGCACCGCCTTCGGTCCTGGCGGCGCTGCCTTCATGCGCGCCTGTTATCTGCGCGATCCGAGGCAGATCGAGGACGCCGCGCAACGGCTCGGCGATTATATCCGCAGCCGGTAGCGCCGGCTGCAGGCCGGATAAAACCGAGCGCGCCATCAACGGCTTCGGCCAACACTCCGGAGCCCCGCGCAGCTTCCTGCCGTGGTTTTGTCAAAGATCGGAGAGCTCACGCGAATGCGGAACCTCATTTAGTTTATAATATGGCTCCGCATTCGCGTGGCCTTCAGCGTCTTGTCGGGGCTTCCGGCCCCTACAGGTGATCACCTCGCCTCGCTGCATGGCATTTCCGCCACTTGCACGGCTCAACCGAACCCGGCCCGGCGGCCAGGGGGAGGCTTGATAGGGAAAAGTGTCTTGCGACCCCTCTCCCATGGCTTTCACCTCCCTGGCCTTTCCTGCACGTTACAGGTCCGACCAGGGCGCCGGCTCCCGCCTGCCCGCGAACGTCTCGCGAAACACTCCGGCGACGGAAGCGGGCAGATTATAGGCACGGGTTTGAGGGGCGGGGAAAAGCGGGGATAAAAAAATTATTTCGACGATCGTATCCGCCCTTTTTTGGACTCCGGACAAAGCTGCCGGCGTCAGTCCTCAAACCCATCCGGCGCGATAGCGGAACGTCCACCGGAAATGATCTCCCGTTTGCCCACATGGTTGGCCGGCCCCACCAGGCCTTCCTGCTCCATGCGCTCCACCAGCGACGCGGCGCGGTTGTAGCCAACGGAAAGCCTCCGCTGGATATAGGACGTCGAGCACTTGCGGTCCTTCATCACCACCTTGACGGCCTTGTCGTAAAGGTCATCCGTGTCGTCCCCGCCCATGGCGCTCTTATCGAACACCGCTTCCTGCTGGGCGTCGTCGTCCTCTTCGCCTTCCTCGTCCTCGGTGACTGTGCCAAGATAGTCCGGCCGGCCCTGGGCCTTGAGGTGACGAACGACCTGTTCCACTTCGGCATCCGAGACGAACGGCCCGTGAACGCGGGAAATGCGCCCGCCGCCCGCCATGTGCAACATGTCGCCCTGGCCGAGCAAATGTTCGGCACCCTGCTCGCCGAGAATGGTGCGGCTGTCGATCTTCGAGGTGACCTGGAAGGAAATGCGGGTCGGGAAGTTCGCCTTGATCGTGCCGGTGATGACGTCGACCGAAGGACGCTGCGTCGCCATGATCAGGTGAATGCCGGCGGCACGCGCCATCTGCGCCAGACGCTGGATCGCCCCTTCGATATCCTTGCCGGCCACCATCATCAGGTCGGCCATCTCGTCGACGATGACGACGATGTAGGGCATAGGCGAGAGATCGAGTTCCTGCTCTTCGTAGACGATCTCGCCGGTCGTGCGGTCGAAGCCCGACTGCACGCTGACCGTGATCACCTCGCCCTTTTCGCGGGCAGCCGCGGCGCGCTGGTTGTAACCGTCGATATTGCGGACGCTCAAGCGCGACATCTTGCGATAGCGCTCTTCCATTTCGCGCACCGCCCACTTGAGAGCCAACACGGCCTTCTTCGGATCGGTGACGACGGGGGTCAGCAGGTGCGGGATGCCGTCATAGACGGAGAGTTCCAGCATCTTCGGGTCGATCATGATCAGCCGGCATTCTTCCGGGCGCAGCCGGTAGAGGAGCGACAGGATCATCGTGTTGATGGCGACCGACTTGCCCGAACCGGTGGTGCCGGCGACCAGCAGATGCGGCATCTTGGCAAGCTCGGCAATCACCGGTTCGCCGCCGATCGTCTTGCCGAGGCAGAGCGCCAGCCGCTGCTTGGTCTCCCAATAATCCTCGCACTCGATCAGTTCGCGGAAATAGACGGTCTCGCGGGTCGCGTTTGGCAGTTCGATGCCGATGACGTTGCGGCCGGGCACGACCGCGACGCGAGCCGAGAGCGCCGACATGGAGCGGGCGATATCGTCGGAGAGGCCGATGACGCGTGAGGATTTGACACCCGGCGCCGGCTCGAATTCATAGAGCGTGACGACGGGGCCTGGCCGCACGTCGATGATCTCGCCGCGGATGCCGAAATCTTCCAGCACGCTTTCGAGCAGGCCGGCGCTCTGCTGAAGCGCATCCGGCTGCATGGCCTGACCACGCTCCCCCTGCGGCTCCTGCAGCAGCGAGATCGGCGGGAATTCGTATTCGGCGTCTGCCGGGCGGACGCTTCGGGGCCGGCCGGAGCCCGGCAGGTTGACGGCCTGAGGCGCGGCCTGGGGCACCGGAGCGGGCATGGTCACAGGGGCCGGGGTGACGGAAGGTGCCGGCTGCACGGCTTCGACAGCAACGGGTGCCGCAACTGTCACGACTGGCTCGGAGACGGGCGGAGCGGACGTCGCGGGTTCCGGCGCCTTCACAGCTTCCGGTCTCGGAGACGGCGCGACGATCACAGTCCGGGCAACGGTCCTGCGCGGCACTTCGCGATAGAGATCGGTAACAGGTGCGCCAGGCTGCGCCGCCACCGGCGGGATTTCCGAATGAACCGGCGTGACGGGAACCGCGGCGGCCGGAGGCCCTTCCAGATCGAAGGGCATGGCGTCCCAGAAGGCGAAATCGGAGATCGCAATGTCCTGGCGCGGCGTTTCAGCCGCCGGACGCGGCGCGGCGGGCGCCGGCTGTGCCGGAACAGGTTGCGGCGGTACGAACTTCCGGATCTCCGGCACGTGATGGCGCATCGTGGCGGCAAGCTGCTGAAGGCCGGCAACCTGTTCGAGCGGAGCGGAAGCAGCCTGCGAATCGTTTGCCGCCTCCGCCGCGAGCACCTCCGAAGGAATCACCTCGATTTCCTCGGTGACGGCTTCGACCAGCCGCGCGGCGGCCCGTTCGATGGGCGCCGGCCTGCCATTGGCCTTGCGGCTCACGACATTTTCGGGCGTGCGGGTAAAACGCACGTTGGGTGCCAGCCGGAAGGCTGCCTGCCAGGGCGCCTGCTCCAGCACCGGCTGATTGAAATCAGCCAGGCTCTGGGGACGCACGGACTGCCGCGCCGTATCGACTGCATCGTCTTCGGCGCCGGCGTTATCGGAACTCTGGGAAATATTATTGCGTGTGAACTGCATGAGAACCGTACGAGAAACGAGAAGGGCACATTAACCCATGAAGTAGAAAATAAAGGTTAACTGGTTCTTTCCGCCGCCTCATGATCGAACAGATCCCTGCGGACGCATCAGGCCGCTTGCCAAGATTGCTGCACTGCGTCATCACTATAGGAATGCCGGCTCCCGATCTCACCATTCTGGTCATCGATGAAAATGCCATCCGCGCTTCCATCATCGAGGAAGGGCTGAGGGAGGCCGGGCACGGCAATGTCACAGTCATCCACGAGGTCCAGGGCGTCGCCCGGATCATCGAGACGTTGAAGCCGGATGTCATCGTCATCGATATCGAAAACCCCAATCGTGACATGATGGAGCATCTGTTCCAGCTCACCCGCACGGTGAGCCGGCCGATCGCCATGTTCGTCGATCGCTCCGATACGGCCTTGATCGAAGCGGCAATGGAAGCCGGCGTCTCTGCCTATGTGGTCGACGGGCTGAAGAAGGAGCGCGTCAAGGCTATCCTCGACATGGCGGTGAGCCGTTTCAATGCCTTCAGCCGGCTTCAACGGGAACTGGCGGAAGCGAAATCGGCGCTGGAAGAGCGCAAGGTGATCGAGCGCGCCAAGGGTATCCTCATGAAGATGCGCGGCCTTTCCGAAGAAGAGGCCTTCGCGCTGTTGCGCCAGACCGCAATGAACGAAAAGAAGAAGATGTCGGATATCGCCCAGAGCGTGGTGACGGCAGCCGGGCTTTTGATGTGATGGTTACGAGTGAAATGTCCGGGAGAGAGCCGGAGTGGATATGATGAGCAAGATCGGCAAATCCGGAAAAAATCCCGCCGCGCCCGTGCGCACCAGCGGCGAAGGCCCGAAAGTGCTGCGCGCCGGTTTCATTCCGCTGGTCGACGCCTCCGTCCTGATCGCCGCCGCCGAATTCGGGTTTGCGAAGAAGGAGGGCCTGACGCTCGATCTGGTGAAGGATGTCTCCTGGGCAAACGTCCGCGACCGCCTCGCCTTCCGCCAGTTCGACATCGCCCACATGCTTTCGCCCATGCCGGTCGCCTCCATGCTCGGCCTCGGCTCCAACCCGTCGCCGACCATCACGCCCTTCTCGCTCGGCCGCGGCGGCAATGCGATCACACTCTCGACCCGCCTCTTCGACCGCATGCGCGAAGTGGGCGGGATTGCCGAGAATGCGACCGCGCTGGAAAATGCCGAGGCGCTCGCAAAGGTGCTGCAGGTCATGAAGGCGCGCGGCGAGCCGCTGCCCATGCTCGGCGTCACCTATCCGTTCTCTTCCCATAACTACGAATTCCGCTACTGGCTTGCCGCGGGGGGCATCGATCCGGACAAGGACGTGAAACTCGTCGTCGTGCCGCCGCCGCTGACCTCGGATGCGCTGGCCGCCGGCGCGATCGACGGTTTCTGCGTCGGCGCCCCATGGAACATGGTCGCCTCCGAGCGCGGCGTCGGCCGCATCGTCGCCGCCAAGCAGGATATCTGGCCCTCGGCGCCGGAAAAGGTGATCGCCATGCGGCCGGAATGGGCCGAAACGCATCCTGAAACCGTCTCCCGCCTCATCGTCGCGCTCGATGCCGCAGCCCGGTGGTGCGACGAGGCGGAAAATCACGACGCGCTGGCCGAGACGCTGGCCGATTCGCGCTTCATCGCCGCCCCCGTCGATATCATCAGGCACGTGCTTTCCGGCGAATTCAGCCTCGACGCCAAGGGTAACCGCCGCGTCATCGCCGACTATTTCATGTTCCACCGCGGTCTTGCCAATTATCCGCGCCCGAGCCATGCGCTGTGGCTCTATAGCCAGATGATCCGCTGGGGCCAGGTGGAATTCAGGGAAGACGGCTTGCGAGCAGCGGCGAGCGCCTATCGACCGGATCTGTACCGGACGGCACTCGGCGCAGGCCCCGCGGAAGCCGACACCGGTATCGAAGGCAATCGCGACGGTGACCGCTTCATGGACGGCCACGTTTTCGATCCCTCGAAGATGGCGGACTATGTTCAGGGTTTTGCGGTGCGAAGCGATCCCGCAACCCCCTCGAACGGCCATGAAATCTGAAGACCGGGCCGCTATTGCCCAATTCGTTGCCGCTCTTAATTTGGCAGTCGCATAAAAATATTGCAGCGCAATGCGCTGCCGATAATTTAAGCCAAAACCAACCAAAAGAAATCTCGGTTATTTTTCAAATGTATAACAGAAATCATCGAAACTGGCACGGAGCTTGCTTGGTATAAAACGCACCAGTCAACGGCGACTGGCGTAAACGGGCGCGTGATAAGCGCTTAGAAAGACATCGACGTCGCAAGGTTTTTGCTGCCCGGGGCCCTCCCAATCCCGCAGGCGCAATCTCCGAGCGGCGTTTTTTTATGCCCGAAATTCGAGCAACCAGCAGAGGGAACCTGCGCATGAGCAAGATTTTGACAACCGGCATCACCCGCCGCAGCATGCTCAAGACCACAGCAACCGCCGCTCTCGTCGGCGCCGTCAAGACCGCATTCCCCTCCGGCGCATTTGCTGCCGCCCAAGGGCCTGAAGTGAAGGGCGTCAAGCTCGGCTATATCGCGCTCACCGATGCCGCAGCGCTCATCGTCGCCAAGGAAAAGGGCCTGTTCGAGAAACATGGCCTGCCGGAGGTCGATGTCGCCAAGCAGGCCTCCTGGGGCGCCACCCGCGACAATCTCGTGCTCGGTGGCGGCGCCAACGGCATCGACGGCGCGCATATCCTCTCGCCGCTTCCCTATCTCATGCATACCGGCAAGGTGACCCAGAACAACAAGCCCGTGCCGATGGCGATCCTTGCCCGCCTCAACCTCGACAGCCAGGGCATTTCGGTCGCCAAGGAATATGCCGAGACCGGCGTGCAGCTCGACGCCTCCAAGCTCAAGGAAGTCTTCGCCAAGAAGAAGGCGGCCGGTGGCGAAGTGAAGGCCGCCATGACTTTCCCCGGCGGCACCCACGATCTATGGATCCGCTACTGGCTCGCCGCCGGCGGTATCGATCCGAACAAGGACGTCTCGACCATCGTCGTGCCGCCGCCGCAGATGGTGGCGAATATGAAAGTCGGCAACATGGACGTCTTCTGTGTCGGCGAGCCCTGGAACGAGCAGCTCGTCAACCAGGGCATCGGTTTCACGGCCGCGACCACCGGCGAGCTCTGGAAGGGGCATCCGGAAAAGGCGCTCGGCCTGCGCGCCGACTGGATCGAAAAGAACCCGAACGCCGCCAAGGCTCTGCTGATGGCCGTCATGGAAGCCCAGCAATGGTGCGAGAAGATGGACAACAAAGCGGAGATGGCCGAAATCCTCGGGCGCCGCCAGTGGTTCAATGTACCGCCGAAGGACGTGCTCGGCCGTCTCAAGGGCGATATCAACTACGGCAACGGCCGCGACGTGAAGGGCACCGACCTCTTCATGAAGTTCTGGAAGGATCACGCATCCTACCCGTTCAAGAGCCATGACGCCTGGTTCATGGCCGAGAACATCCGCTGGGGTTACCTGCCGGCCAGTACCGACATCAAGGCGCTGGTCAACCAGGTGAACCGCGAGGACATCTGGCGCGACGCCGCCAAGGATCTCGGCGTCGCGGCGGCGGACATCCCGGCTTCCTCTTCGCGCGGCAAAGAGGCCTTCTTCGACGGCAAGGTCTTCGATCCGGAAAACCCCTCGGCCTATCTCGACAGCCTTTCAATCAAGGCGGCGTCCTGATTTCCCCACCTCCGGCGCGTGGACGCACGCGCCGGCCTTTTCCCTTTCTAAGGAGCGCGCTGATGTCCGCCCTGGCAAAAAAAGAAAAAGTCCCCGCAGTCGCTGCCGCAAAGCCGGCGGCCAATATCCTCCGCTTTTCCGGAAAGCCCGTGTCCAAGATCGATTTCAAGCGGATCGGCAAGACCGCCCTGCTCAACGTCGCGCCGCCGGTCGTCGTGCTGGCGCTGATCCTGCTCGTCTGGCAGGTCCTCTGTTCGGCACCGGACGCCTCCCTGCCCTCGCCGCACGTGGTCTGGACGGAAGCTTATGACCTGATTGCCTATCCCTTCTTCAATTACGGCTCTCAGGATATCGGGCTCGGCTGGCGCGTGCTGGTCTCGCTGCAGCGCGTCGCCTACGGTTTCGGCCTTGCCGCCGTCACCGGCGTCGTCGTCGGCGCGATCATCGGCCAGTCGGTCTGGGCCATGCGCGGACTCGACCCCATCTTCCAGGTGCTGCGCACCGTACCGCCGCTCGCCTGGCTGCCGCTGTCGCTCGCCGCGTTCCAGAACGCCAACCCCTCCGCGATCTTCGTGATCTTCATCACCTCGATCTGGCCGGTCATCATCAATACCGCCGTCGGCGTGCGCAACATCCCGCAGGACTACCGCAACGTCGCCCAGGTGCTGCGGCTCAACCAGTTCGAATTCTTCTTCAAGATCATGCTGCCCTCCGCCGCCCCTTACATCTTCACGGGCCTCAGGATCGGCATCGGCCTCTCCTGGCTGGCGATCGTCGCGGCCGAGATGCTGACCGGCGGCGTCGGCATCGGCTTCTTCATCTGGGATGCATGGAACTCGTCGCGCCTGCCCGACATCATCGTCGCCCTCGCCTATATCGGCATCGTCGGCTTCGCGCTCGACAAGCTGGTCGCGGCACTCGGCAAGCTCGTGACCCGCGGCGCAATGGCCAGCTAAGGAGCCGACACATGAACGCCTACCTCAAGCTCGACCATATCGACAAATATTTCGACCGCGGCGGCATCCGCGCCGAGGTGCTGAAGGGCATCAACCTGACGATCGCGAAAGGCGAGTTCGTCTCGATTATCGGCCATTCCGGCTGCGGCAAGTCCACCCTGCTCAACCTGATCGCCGGCCTGACGCCCGTTTCGGCAGGTGCTGTCCTGCTTGAAAACCGCGAGGTCAACGCACCGGGTCCGGAACGCGCCGTCGTTTTCCAGAACCATTCGCTGCTGCCCTGGCTGACGGTCTACGAAAACGTCAACCTCGCCGTCTCCAAGGTTTTCGGCCGGGCGAAAAACAAGAGCGAACGGCACGAATGGGTCATGGCCAATCTGGACCTGGTCCAGATGGCGCATGCCAAGGACAAGCGTCCCTCGGAAATCTCCGGCGGCATGAAGCAGCGCGTCGGCATTGCCCGGGCACTCTCCATGGAGCCGAAGATCCTGCTGCTCGACGAGCCCTTCGGCGCGCTCGACGCGCTGACGCGTGCCCACCTGCAGGACGCGGTCATGGAGATCCACTCGCGCCTCGGCAACACGATGGTGATGATCACCCACGATGTCGACGAGGCCGTGCTGCTGTCCGACCGCATCGTTATGATGACCAACGGCCCCGCCGCCAGGATCGGCGAAGTCCTTGACGTCACCATACCCCGGCCGCGCAACCGCATCGAGCTCGCTTCCGACCGGACATACCTCAAGTGCCGCGAGGCCGTGCTGAAATTCCTCTACGAACGCCACCGCTTCGTCGAAGCCGCGGAGTAAGAACCATGACAGAAAAACTCGTTATCATCGGCAATGGCATGGCGCCGGGGCGCATGCTGGAACATCTCTTCGAACAGGCGCCCGGTCGCTACCAAGTGACGATCTTCAACGCCGAACCGCGCGTCAACTACGACCGCATCATGCTCTCGCCGGTTCTTTCGGGCGAAAAGAGCTTCGAGCAGATCGTCATCCACGGCGACGGCTGGTACATCGACCACGGCATCACGCTCTACAAGGGCCATAGGATCGTTTCGATCGACCGTGCCGCCAAGACCGTCACCTCCGATCACGGCGTCACCGAGAGCTACGACAAGCTGGTGATCGCCACCGGTTCCGTGCCCTTCATCATTCCGGTGCCGGGCAAGGACCTGCCGGGCGTCATCACCTATCGCGACCTTGACGACGTGCAGGCCATGCTGCTCGCCGCCCAGTCGCGCGAAAAGGCGATCGTCATCGGCGGCGGCCTGCTCGGCCTCGAAGCTGCGGCAGGCCTCGCCCAGCGCGGCATGGACGTGACCGTTCTGCACGTGATGCCGACGCTGATGGAACGCCAGCTCGATCCGGCCGCCGGCTACCTGCTGCAGAAGGCCGTCGAGGAACGCGGCATCAAGGTGATTTGCAAGGCCAACACCAAGCAGATCATCGGCAACGGCAAGGTCGAGGGCGTCGAGCTCGACAACGGCACGATCATTCCGGCGACTCTGGTGGTCATGGCCGTCGGCATCCGCCCGAGCGCCGGCCTGGCCAAGGAAGCCGGCCTTGCGGTCAACCGCGGCATCGTCGTCGATGCGGGAATGCAGACTTCCGACGGAGACATCTATTCCATCGGCGAATGCGCCGAGGTGGGCGGCATGGTCTATGGCCTCGTCGCACCGCTCTACGAGATGGCCCGCGTCGCGGCCGCCCACCTCGCTGGCGATACGAAGCCCGCTTTCGTGCATTCCGATACCCCGACCAAGCTCAAGGTCACCGGCATCGATCTCTATTCGCTCGGCGATTTCGCCGATGGCGACGATCGGCAGGAAATCGTGCTGCGCGACGCCACCGCCGGCATCTACAAGCGCCTCGTCCTCAAGGACAACCGCATCATCGGCACGGTTCTCTACGGCGAGACCTCCGACGGCGCCTGGTTCAACGACCTGAAGAAGAAGGCGACCGACATCTCGGAGATGCGCGACACGCTGATCTTCGGCCAGGCCTATCAGGGTGGTGCCCCGCTGGACCCTATGGCGGCCGTTGCAGCCTTGCCGGATGATGCGGAAATCTGCGGCTGCAACGGCGTCTGCAAGGGCAAGATCACCTCGACCATCACGGCCAAGGGCCTGACGTCGCTGGACGACGTGCGGGCTCACACCAAGGCGTCCGCCTCCTGCGGCACCTGCACCGGCCTCGTCGAACAGCTGATGAGCCTGACCCTCGGCGACGCCTACAATCCGAAGGCCGTCCAGCCCATGTGCACCTGCACCGAGCTCGGCCACGACGACGTCCGCCGCCTGATCAAGGCGAAGGGCCTGAAGACCATTCCCGCGGTCATGCAGGAACTGGAATGGAAGACCTCCTGCGGCTGCGCCAAATGCCGCCCGGCGCTCAACTACTACCTCGTCTGCGACTGGCCGGATGAATATGCCGACGATTACCAGTCGCGCTTCATCAACGAACGTGTCCACGCCAACATCCAGAAGGACGGCACCTATTCCGTCGTCCCGCGCATGTGGGGCGGTGTCACCAGCTCGCAGGAACTGCGCGCCATCGCCGACGTGGTCGACAAGTTCGCCATCCCCATGGTGAAGGTGACCGGCGGCCAGCGCATCGACCTTTTGGGCGTCGAGAAGGAAGACCTGCCGGCAGTCTGGGCCGACCTAGGCAAGGCGGGCTTCATCTCCGGCCAAGCTTATGCCAAGGGCCTGCGCACCGTGAAGACCTGCGTCGGGTCGGACTGGTGCCGCTTCGGCACCCAGGATTCGACCGGCCTCGGCATCCGCATCGAGAAATTCATGTGGGGCTCCTGGACGCCGGCCAAGCTCAAGATGGCCGTCTCCGGATGTCCGCGCAACTGCGCCGAGGCGACCTGCAAGGATATCGGCGTCATTTGCGTGGACTCAGGGTTCGAGATCCATTTTGCAGGCGCCGCCGGCCTCGACATCAAGGGCACGGAAGTGCTGGGGCTGGTCAAGACCGAGGACGAGGCGCTCGAGCATATCGTCGCGCTCACCCAGATGTACCGCGAACAGGGCCGCTACCTCGAGCGCATCTACAAATGGGCAAAGCGCATCGGTCTCGACGAGATCCGCCGGCAGATCATGACCGATACGGAGAAGCGCCAGGCCTATTACGAGCGCTTCGTTTTCTCCCAGAAATTCGCCCAGATCGACCCCTGGTCGGAGCGTGTCTCCGGCAAGGACAAACACGAGTTCCGGCCGATGGCGACGGTCGGTTATTCGCATGCGGCCGAATAAGGAGATGGACATGAACTGGATCGCGATCGGCAAACTGACGGATATTCCGCTCCGGGGCGCACGCTGCGTGAAGACCCCGCAAGGCAAGATCGGCGTGTTCCGCACGGCCGACAACCAGGTCTTCGCCATCGAGGACCACTGCCCCCACAAGGGCGGGCCGCTGAGCCAGGGCATCGTGCACGGTACATCGGTGACGTGCCCGCTGCACAACTGGGTGATCTCGCTCGAAACCGGCAAGGCACTCGGCGCCGACGAGGGTTCGGTCCGGACAATCCGGCTCGAACTGCGCGGCGAAGACATCTTCATGGCCCTCGAAGAACAACTGGTCGCAGCCGAGTAACCGGCGTGACCACTACCAGACGACATGCACTCTAGGGAGACGAGCAAAAAAATGTCCTATGTCCATCCAACGGAATTCGTGACGAAGATGATCGATGCCGGCGAGGCGAAGATCTTCATGTCGACGCGCGACACCCTGATCCGGGCCTTCATGGCGGGCGCAATCCTTGCGCTTTCCGCCGCCTTCGCCGTGACCATCACCGTGCAGACCGGCAATGCGCTTGCCGGCGCGATCCTCTTCCCCGTCGGCTTCTGCCTCCTCTATCTGATGGGCTTCGATCTGCTGACCGGCGTCTTCACGCTCTCCCCGCTTGCCCTGATAGACAGGCGGCCGGGCGTCACCGCCGGCGGCGTGATGCGCAACTGGACGCTTGTTTTCGTCGGTAATTTCGCCGGCGCGTTCCTCGTCGCCGTCATGATGGCCATCATCTTCACCTTCGGCTTCAGCGAGGCCCCGAACGAGGTCGGCCAGAGGATCGGCCATATCGGCGAAGGCCGCACGCTCGGTTATGCCGCGCACGGGGCCGCTGGCATGCTGACCCTCTTCATTCGCGGCGTGCTGTGCAACTGGATGGTTTCGACCGGCGTCGTCGCCGCGATGATGTCGACTTCCGTTTCCGGCAAGGTGATCGGCATGTGGATGCCGATCATGCTCTTCTTCTACATGGGTTTCGAACATTCCATCGTGAACATGTTCCTGTTCCCGTCGGGTCTGCTGCTCGGCGGCAAGTTCTCGATCATGGACTATCTGATCTGGAACGAAATCCCGACCGTGATCGGCAATCTTGTCGGTGGCCTCACCTTCGTCGGCCTGACGCTCTACTCGACCCATGGCCGCAAGAGCGGCAAACAGAGCGCGTCGGCCGGTCGCATCGGCAATCCTGCTGCCGTTCCGGCGGAGTAAGCTCATGGGGGCCGGTGTTCTGGAAACGGAAATGCAGGCGGGTGGAACCACCACCAGGACGACCTGCCCCTATTGCGGCGTCGGCTGTGGCGTCATCGCCACGGTGGCGGACCACGGCGCCGTGACGGTAAAGGGCGATCCCGAGCACCCGGCCAATTTCGGCCGGCTCTGCTCCAAGGGATCGGCGCTCGCCGAGACCATCGATCTCGACGGACGTGTGCTGTTTCCGGAGATCGATGGGCGGCGGGTGGAGTGGAGCGAGGCCCTCGACCTCGTCGCGGAAAAATTCTCGGAGGCGGTCACAGAGCACGGCCCGGACTCCGTCGCCTTCTACGTCTCCGGCCAATTGCTGACGGAGGATTATTACGTCGCCAACAAGCTGATGAAGGGGTTCATCGGCTCCGGCAATATCGACACCAATTCGCGGCTCTGCATGTCCTCCTCCGTCGCCGGCCACCGCCGCGCCTTCGGATCGGACACGGTGCCGGGGACCTACGAAGACCTTGAGCTGGCGGATCTGGTCGTCCTGACCGGTTCGAATCTTGCCTGGTGTCACCCGGTCATCTACCAGCGCCTTGCCGCGGCAAAAGCCGCCCGCCCCTCCATGAAGATCGTCGTCATCGATCCGCGCCGGACGATGACCTGCGATATCGCCGACCTGCATCTTGCGATCCGGCCAGATGGCGACGTGGCACTGTTCATGGGCTTGCTTGCCCATCTCGCCGGCGGCCCGGCCATCGACCAGAACTATATCGGTGCTCATACGCAGGGTTTTTCCCAGGCCTTCGCCGCCGCCTCTGCCTTGTCATCGGCCGACCTCATGGAGCGGACCGGCCTGCCGGCGATGCAGCTCCGCGAATTCTTTCACCTGTTCGAAACGACCGAAAAGACCGTTACCTGTTATAGTCAGGGCGTCAATCAATCCGCTTCCGGCACGGACAAGGTCAACGCCATCATCAACTGTCACCTGGCGACCGGCCGTATCGGCCGGCCCGGCATGGGGCCCTTCTCGCTGACCGGTCAGCCGAACGCCATGGGCGGCCGTGAGGTCGGCGGGCTTGCCAACATGCTCGCCGCCCATATGGCGATCGAAAACACCGAAGACCGCGACCGCCTGCAGCGCTTCTGGGCCTCACCCGGAATTGCTGAAAAGCCGGGCCTGAAGGCCGTCGACATGTTTCGCGCCGTCGCCGACGGACGCATCAAGGCGCTTTGGATCATGGCCACCAATCCGGTGGTTTCGGTGCCGGATGCCGATGCGGTGGAAGCCGCCATCAAGGCCTGTCCCTTCGTGGTTGTCTCCGACATCCTTCGCGACACCGACACAGCCCGCCACGCGCATGTCCTGCTGCCTTCGGTCGGCTGGGGCGAAAAGGACGGGACGGTCACCAATTCGGAGCGCCGCATCTCCCGTCAGCGCGGGTTCCTGTCCGCACCCGGCCAAGCCACGCCCGATTGGTGGCAGATGGCGGAAGTCGGCCGCCGGATGGGCTTTGACGGCTTCGATTATCGATCTGCGGCTGAGATCTTCGCCGAACATGCGGCGCTTTCGGCCTTCGAAAATGACGGCAGCCGGGATTTCGATATCGGCGCTCACGCGGCTATCGACCGCGCGGCCTATGACAGCCTGTCTCCCTTCCAATGGCCGGCACCTGCCGAAGTCACCCCCCTCCGGAGAGATGGCGACAAGCGCTTCTTTGCCGATGGTGGCTTCTATCACCCCGACGGCAAGGCGCGCTTCATCCCTGTCCACGCCCCGTCCACCGACCGCACCGACGAGCAATATCCGCTGACGCTGAACACAGGCCGCATCCGCGACCACTGGCATACGATGACGCGGACGGCCAAAAGCGCCCGGCTTTCCGGCCATATCGCCGAGCCCTTCGCCGAAATCCACCCGCGCGATGCCATGGAACTCGGCATCGGCAATGCCAGCCTGGTCGAGATCGAAAGCGAGCACGGCCTGGCAGTCGTCCGCGCCCTGGTCACGGAAAGGCAGGCACGGGGAAACGTCTTCGTACCCATGCACTGGAACGATCAGTTCGCTGCAAAAGCCCGCATCGATGCGCTGGTCGCGCCGGTCACAGATCCGTTCTCCGGCCAGCCGGCTTCCAAGAACGTTGCGATCGCCGTCCGTTCTTTCGGCGCCGCCTTTTACGGGTTCGCGGTTTCCACCACCAAACCGGCGACACCGAAGGCCGACTACTGGGCGCTTGCCAAAGCCGATAGCGGCTGGCGGACAGAACTTGCCTTCGAGGAGACGGTCGAAGACTGGGCCGGCTGGTGCCGCAGCACCTTCGAAATCCCCGCCGGGCTCGAACCGATCGGTTATGCAGATCACCAATCCGGCGATCTGCGCCTCGCCTTCTTTGACGGCGAAAGACTGCTTGCCGCGCTCTTCCTCGCTCGGGAACCGGTCGCAGTCGCCCGCAACTGGGCGATAAGCCAGCTCGCCATCAGCCATTCCGACCTGCGCAAACGCTTTGCGATCGTCGCCGGTCGCCCCGGGGCCGACCAGCCGGATCCCGGCGCCACCGTCTGTTCCTGCTTTTCGGTCGGCGCCAACCGGATCATCGGCGCCGTGCGAGGCGGCTGCCACAGCGTCGAAGCCGTCGGGAAAGAAACCAATGCCGGCACCAATTGCGGCTCCTGCCGCGCCGAAATCAGGGGGATCATCGATGGATGTCTTGCAGCCGCAGCGGAATGAAGCGCTATCGGACCGGGGCGCCCGCATGGCGCCGCTCGCCAAGCTCCCTGTCTTCTGGGCGCTGGAAGGCAAGTCGGTGATCGTCGCCGGCGGCTCGGACGCGGCTGCCTGGAAAGCAGAACTTCTCGCCGCCTGCGGCGCGGAAGTGCATGTCTATGCGGAGGAACTTTCGGACACGTTCGAGAAGTCGATCGCTCGCGGCGCAGAGCATCCTCGAGGCAGTTTCATTCGCCATAACCAGACCTGGCATTCCGCCAAGTTCGCGGGTGCCGCGCTCGCCATCGCCGATTGCGAGGATGAGGACGAAGCACAGGCCTTCTTCAGCGCGGTTCGGGCAGCCGGCGTGCCGGTCAACGTCATCGACAAGCCGGCCTATTGCCAGTTCCAGTTCGGCTCGATCGTCAACCGCTCGCCGGTCGTCGTGTCGATCTCGACCGACGGCTCGGCACCCATCCTTGCACAGGCCATCCGTCGTCGCATCGAAACGCTGCTGCCTCGATCGCTGAAGAACTGGGCCGAACTCGCTCAGTCGCTACGCGAGAAGGTCAATGAACGTCTCGCACCCGGCGCCCTGCGGCGGGCCTTCTGGGAACGGTTCGTCGACCGGGCCTTCTCAAATTCCGATACGCCGGAGGAGGGCGTCGGCGGGCTGCTTCTCAAGGATGCCGAACGGCTCCGGGAGGCACCCGCCCACTCTTGCCACCATGGCCGCGTCACGCTGGTCGGCGCCGGCCCAGGGGACGCCGAACTCCTGACCCTGAAGGCCGTGCGGGCACTTCAGGCGGCCGATGTCATTCTTTTCGACGACCTCGTTTCCGACGAAGTGCTGGAACTTGCCCGGCGCGAGGCCAAACGCATGCTTGTCGGCAAGCGCGGTGGCCGCGAAAGCTGCCGGCAGGAAGACATCAACGAGATGATGGTGAAATTCGCCAAGGCCGGCAAACGTGTCGTGCGGCTGAAATCCGGCGATCCGATGGTCTTCGGCCGCGCCGGCGAGGAGATCGCCTGCCTGGAGGAACAGGGCATTCCGGTCGATGTCGTGCCGGGCATAACCTCGGCCAGCGCCATGGCTTCACGGCTTGGCGTGTCGCTGACCCACCGCGATCATGCCCAAGGCGTCCGCTTCGTCACCGGCCATTCGCGACAGGGTGTGCTGCCCGACAATCTCGACTGGCAAGGCCTCGCCGATCCGCGCACCACGACGATCTACTACATGGCCGGCCGCACCGCCGGCGAGATCACCGACCGGCTGATCGAGACCGGCATGGCGCTCGACATGCCGGTCGTCATCGTCAGCGCCGTCACTCGGCCGAACGAAAAGCGCTGGGCTGGCCCTCTCTGCGACATGCCCGCCGCAATGACGTCGATCGGCGTGGATGAACCTGTTTTGATCGGCATCGGCCGTGTCTTCGGCAAGACCCTGACAGCAATGGAAACCCAACCCATACCTGCAACAGAACTCGCCTTCGGCTGAGAGGGGATATCAAAGGAGCAGAGAACCGCCCCCTTCCCACTCACCTTGGCGCGGATGCGGAACCTTCCTTGTAATAGGAAAGATAGCTGCTCCTCAGGCGTTCGGGAGCGCCCGGATCCGCATAGCGGTGCAGTTCGGACATTTCCGTCTTGTTGAGGATCACGCCGACCGTCTTCGAAGCGATCTGCGGTTCGCCGCGCAGCACTGATTGCACTGCCTTGACCGGGGTCACGCCCCACTCGGTAATGAAGACGAAGCCGTCGACATAAGGTTCGAAGGCCTTTGCGTCGATGACCGGGATGAGCGGCGCAAGATCCACGACGATGACATCGAACGTGCCCTTGATACTCTCGAGGAACTGGCTCATGCCCGCCGAGGCGAGAAGTTCGCTCGTATGGGCGAGCTGCTTGCTGCGCGTCGTCATCGGCAGGATCGTCAGGCGGGAGCGGCGGTCGACGCGCGCCGCATTGGTCCATGAGGTCTTCTGCAGCACGACCTCCACCAGCCCGATCTCCGGCTCGGATGCGAGCATGCGGCTGAGGCCGGGATTGCGCAGGTCCGCATCGATCACCAGCGTCTTGACGCCGGTCGAGGCGATCAGCCCCGCGAAATTGGCCGCGACCATGGACTTTCCCTCGCCCGGCAGGCAGGAGACGACGCCGATCACCTTGCACCGGCGCTCCTGCAGCATGATATCGCAGGCAAGCTTGGCGCTGCGTAGCGTCTCGGCGAATTGCGAGCGAGGCGCCTCGACGGCCACCCGCATCAGCCGCCGGAAAGCGATCGGATTGCCGGGCGGTGCTGCCGCGACTTCCGCCTCCGTCGGCTGCGGCGCCGGTTTCTCTTCCGCACCTGCGCCGGTGATCATCGGCAGATAACCGAGGAAGCGCTGACCCAGCTTCTCCTGCACGTCGTCGCCGGTACGGAAGAACCGTTCGCGGAACTCGAGCAGCGTCGCGGCCACGCCGCCGATCATCAGGCCGAGCACGACGGAAAGCGCCATGGTCAGCGTCTTGCGCGGGCTCGAAGGGGCGGTGGGCAGGCCAGCCTCGGAAATCACCCGCGCTTTGGCGATCGGGAAGGATTGCCGCTGCGTCGCCTCTTCGAAACGGCCGAGATAGGACTGATAAAGCGTCTTCAGCGCGTTCGCCTTCTGCTCCAATTCGGCAAGCTGTACCATGGAGACATTGGCCTGCGAATTGCGGCCAGCCACCTTGTCGATACTTTCACGCAGCGATTTTTCACGCGAGCTCGCCACCTCGAATTCATTGCGGAAACTGCCGGTCAGCTGCTGCAGCTCGCGATAGATCTGCTGCGAGAGGTCGGCCTTTTCCGCTTTCAGCGCAACGGCTTGCGGATGGTCGGCGCCAAACTGCTGGATGATTCCCTGCTCGCGGTCATTGATGGCGATGTAGCGCTTGCGCAGGTCCTGGATGACGGTATTGTCCGTATCGCGCGCGGACACGACAGCATTCTGGACCGCGGCATCGGCACCCTTGTCGATGATCGCCTGATATTGTCGATAACGTGCGGAAGCGGTCGCGGCATCGGCCTGGGCGACGATGAGCTGGCTGTTGAGATCGGAAAGCTGCTGGGTCGACAGAAGCTCGCCGCGCGGCGAAATGAGACCGTGCTCGCTCTTGTATTGTTCGACGGCGAGCGCTGCCTGCTGCGAGCGGGTGTTGAGATCGTTAAGCCGTTCCTGCAACCACAGCGAAGCCTGCTCGGACGCATCGAAATTCGCGTTGAGCTGATCCGTCAGGTAGGCGGCGGCGTAGGTTCGCGCGATCTGCGCCGAGAGCTGCGGATCAGGAGACTGTACCGAAAGGGCGATCACCGAGCTGCGGCCGACGCGCTCGACGGTGAGTGCCTGTTGCAGCACGGCAGCCGCCTTTTCACGCCGGCCGAGCCGTTCCAGTTCCTCGGAAGGCGGCGGCGCACCTGGGGTCAGCATCGTGACGACGCTCTTGATCATGCCCTTCACGAGGTCGATGGGGGATTGCGGCGGATCGACGAGCATCTCGTTCTCGCCGAACTGGCCCTTGTCGACGACCCTGAGCGCCAGCGCCTTGGATTTCAGGATCTCGACCGCGCTCGACATGCGGTTGTCGATCTGCTGCGCAGTCTGGCTGTCCTGCTGATCCTCGGCGTAGCGGGAAAGGTTTTCGTCGATGAGGATCTGCGTCATCGCCGTATAGATCGGCTTCGCCATGACGAGATAGGCGCCGGCGAGCGCAACGGTGACGACGAGGCAGATGGCAATGATGCCGGAACGGCGAATAAGCGCCGCCCAGAGCCTGTCGAGGTCTATGAACGTGTCATTGTCCCGGGCCTCGCTCGGAAAAATCGTTCTCGGTCTGTAATTTACCTGGTCCATATGGCTCGCTTTCCGGAGCTGTGTTTGGGTGGAAATGGGCCCGCCCGCCTGTTCCTGTCGGGTTTCAACTGACATTGGCCGTCCCCACCAGCCGCCGCATCCTGACCGCGATCGGCATGCGTAGGTGCCGCAGTGCTCTCGGATTTTCGAGCACCGTTTTCAGGAAGCCGCCGAATGAACCTTTCTTGATCTCATCGACGAGCGTCAGAAACGAACCCGCCTCCAGGATGCTGCGGGTGCGGCGTCGCTGCGCCGCCATCGCCTGGGCATCCAGCTTGTATCGGGAGAGGAAAAGCCGGTCGGAAGCCAGCATCGCATCAAGATGGCGCTGTTCGAGAACCCGCGAGATCGAGCCATGCCGGAGATGGTAGACATAGCCGGTCTCCGGCACGATTGCGCAGCGGCCGCCACAGGCGAGCGCCGAGGCAAGCAGCAGATAGTCTTCGCCGACCCGCAAGGTCTCGTCGAAACGCAACCCGTGCTTCTCGATAAATGCTCGTTCGAAGATCGGCTTCATGTAGCCGAAATTGAAGGTCGACTGAAAAATCACGTTCGAGCCGATGAAATCGGCGAGCGTCATGAACGGCCGTCGCTTGAGTTCCGGTTTGGAGAACATTGCCTGCGGTTCGCCACCAGCGATCGGTATGACGTCGATATTGTCGACGGCGATCTGGGCATCGGCGGTTTCGGCCCATTCGAGCATGGTGAGCAGGCGAAGCGGATAGACCGTATCGTCCGAATCGAGCACGGCGATCCAACGGCCTTTGGCTGCGGCAAACCCGGCATTACGCGCCGCCGCCGGCCCGCCATTGACGGGCTGGGCGATCAGCCGGACCCGGTCGTCGATCATCGCATAGGCTTCCGCGATATCACGCGTACCGTCGGTCGAGCAGTCGTCCACCACGATCACCTCCACGGCGACGCCGATCTGCGCGACCGCGCTGTCGATGGCCCGCACCAGCGTATCCTTCGCGTTGTAGGCGGCGATGACGAAGCTGACATCGGGCGGGGCAACGGATATCGTCATGTGGCTTCGGCCGCTCCATATTGGCGGATCTCGCGGACTCCGAGCGTGCCGGAAACGGCTCCGGCATGCAGCGCCGCGCGAAGGGCATAGCGATTGCGCGTGATCGGAGCGAACGCGGTCGCGCCGCTGAACGCCAGGCAGTAACCGAACTTCAGCGCGGCAAGCCCGGTCTGCAACAATCGGCGGGGGCCGGAGTTCCTGGCTGCGAGAATGCGTCCATGCGTCTGACCCGACCGAAAACGACGCCTCGCAAGCCAGGCGAAGCTCGCCCGCTTTTCCGGCACCCTTTCTTCGACCAGTGCGTCCGGAGCAAATTCGATCCGGCCGCCGACATCGGTGACGGCACTGAAGAAATGCGTGTCCTCGCCGCCGCTCTGGCCAAGCCCTAGCGCGAACCGGCGGCCGGCGACGACGGGCGAACGCATGTCGAGCAACACATTGCAGGTATAACCTGTCCTGATCCTTCCACCGACCCAGACGGGGCGGGTTGAATGGAAGTCTCCCTTGCGCATCCACCTGGCGCTATCGTTTTCATAAACCGCCCGTACCGGGCCCAGCACGGCATCGGCGCCGGTCTGCATCATCATCGAAAAAAGTCCGACCAGCCACTGAGGCTCCGCCGTTTCGTCATCGTCGATGAAGGCGAGATAATCCGCATCGCATTCCGAAAGGCAGGCATTGCGGGCGATCGAGATGTTCGACTTCGGGCAATGGACATACGAGATCGGAAACGGCGAATATCGCCGCAGGCCGTCCACAAGCTCTCCGGCGCTCGGCTCTGCATCATTGTCGGCGACGATCAGGCGAACCCGCGCGTCTGCGGGAACGGCAAGCGCGAACAATGACCGAAGTGTCTCCTCAAGCTCCGGCCGCCGATAGGTGCAGATGCCGATATCGATGCGGACCGGCCGCGTTTCCGTCGCCATCAGGCAGTCCTCCTCGGTCGGATTCCGATCAGCTCCAGCCAGAAACCGGCTGACCAGGCGAAATGCATGATCATCGCGGAAAGCGAAGCGAGCGGGCCGTAGGGGTTCTTCTGCCCGATCGCGAGCCAGAAGCCATAACCGAGGCAGGCCGCTGCCCAGATCGCCATCGGTATCGCCGCCCACCAGTAAAGGAGAGCCAGCAGGGCGCCGATCACCACCGGAGCCACCGCAAGCGGGATCGCCTGACGCAGCTTGGGGACGGATCGGTGCTTGATGAGGTTCTTCGCCCGTCCGCGACCATAGGCGAGATATTGCCGGAAGAGCGCCGCGGCGCTCGCCCGCGGGTAATAGGTCATATGGGTCTTGCCCGTCATCCAGATGCGGAAAGCGGCGGCACGGAGGCGGAAATCCAGTTCGGCATCCTCGTTGTGGCTGAAGCTTTCATCGTAACCGCCGACGGCGCGGAAAGCTTCGATCCGCATCAGCGCATGGTGGCCGTGATCGACCCATTCGCCGCCGCCGCCGGCCCGGTGCCTGGAGCCACCGTTGCCGAGCCTGGAATTCTGCGCCACGGCCGTCGCCTTCTGGAAAAGCCCGAAACCGACCGTCTCCATGCCGACCACGATCGAATCCGCCTGCATGGCAAGCGCTTCCTCGATCAGCACCCGGCAATAGTCATCCGGATAATCCCCATGCGCATCGATGCGGATGAGATAGTCGCGCCCCTTGCCGAACCGGTCGACCGCAAGGTTGATCGCGGCACTCTGGATGCGCTTGGCGTTGGCAATCAGCAGCAGGTCGGGAATTTCGGCCGTGAGGCCCTGCACGATCTCCTGCGTGCCGTCCGTGCTGCCGCCGTCGGCAACGACGATCAGCATGTCCATGCCGGTACGCTGGTCGTTGAGCTTGCGCAACAGCGGCTCGATCGTCAGCGCCTCGTTGAGGCAGGGGATGACAAGAAGCGTCTTGGTATCAAGTACTTGATTCATGCTCCACCTCACGACTGCGCGGTTGAGACGACCGGCATTTCCGCCGGCGATGGCATGTCGGGATGTAGGGCGGCGAGCCGGGAGACAAGGGAGCGGCAATCCGCCGGCCCGGTCACCCATTGGCTGCGCTCGACGGCCGAGAGCCGCGATACGAGATCCGTGTAACGCGCCTCGGTCATACCGTTGAACAGGTTTTCCAGCTTTTCCGGCGAAGCATCCGCAAGCGTCGCACCGATGCCGCGCCTGCTCACGAAGCGACCGGTCTCCGTGCCCGCCAGCGCGATCGGCACGGCGCCATAAAGGCCGCCTTCGTAGAGCCGGTTCGGCAGCAGCCAGCTGGAGTTCAGCCCTTCCTCGAAGAAATCGATCGTCCAAGTGAACTGCACGTCGCGATAGATGGCACCAAGCTCTTCCGGATTGCGGTACGGTCCATGGAATTCCACATGCGCCGCAGCCTTCACCTTCGCGTCGAAATCGTCAAATTCGCGATACGCCGGCCGGCCGCGCAGCACAATCTCAACCCTGCCTTCCATGCGGGCAGCGAAATCGATGAGGATATCAAGCGACTTGCGGCAGCGGATCGCGCCGAACCAGCCTATCCGCCAAGGCTTTCCCGGTTTCGGCATCCGCGGGCCGGACATGCCCGACACCGCCTCCGGCTTGAGCGCCAGCACCTTGTTCTCCAGAAGCATGACCGGCAGATCGAGCCCGGAGCATGGCTTGAAGAAATTCTCGACGAAGGCTGGTGAACTGGTGATCAGCAGACTTGCCCGGCGGCCGAAATGACGCTGCACGAGCCGCATCAGCCGCCCCTTAACCCCTTCATCCAGCAGCAGCCTGTGGATATCGAGGCATTCGTAGACGATCGGGATATTGCGGCCGAACATCGAGGCGGCGGCGCCGGCAAGCGCCAGCGTTTCCAGATTGCGGGCGATCACCACATCCGGTTTCGATATCCAATACAGCTTCTTTGAAAGTGCCATGCGTGCAGCGATCACGGTGCCGATCCGCTGTACGAACCGCCCGTCGGCAGTCTCCCCAAGCGAGATCGTCGTGATATCCTGTTCTTCCGCGAGCAGGTTCGCGCCACGCTCGAAACCGGCGACCGTCACATTCGCCCCGCCGGCCTTTAGAGTCAGCACGCGCCGACGGATCGCCGCATCGGCGAGGTCATGCGCGAGATAGAGAATATTCAGCTTCAAATCGTCCAACTCCTTCTACGAACCTTTTGAAGGGCTCTTCAGCAGCGTCGGGCGACGAGGCGCGAAGGCGCCTCAGTCGAGCGTGCAGAGCACGGATTCAGGAAACTTGCAGTCTTCGCCGAGTGCGGTAAAGGCGATGCGGTCGATCGTCATGATGGCGGGCTGGCTATAAGCAAAACTGCCCATCCAGTTCTTCAGGGTGTCGGTGCCCCAAAGGCTGAGGAAGATCTTCTGGGCATTGGAGGGGATCTTCGTCTTGTCCGTCACATCCTGAACGAGCTTGCCGTTCACGAAGTAACGGAGGCGGTTCTCCTCCCAGACGAAAGCGTAGTCGTTAAAACCCTGATCTGCACCGCCTGCGACGGGCACCAATTTCTCGTTGCCGCCCTTGGCGCCGACATACTGGTTGACCTGTACTTCGCCGGTATTCTTGCCGAGCACCTCGAAATCGATCTCGTCATGCGGTTGTTTGTCAGTCGGACCGATATAGGTGAAGAAGGCCGAATTCAGCCCAGACCCTGTGGCGGACTTCATCCGCACCTCGTAGGTGCCGTAACCGAAGCGCGCCCTGGTCTGGATCTCGCCGCAGGCATAGTCTCGATCCTTGGTCTTGCTTTGCTCGAAGGTGAGCTTCAGCTCGCCGCCTTCCGCCTTCACCTGATCTTTGGACCAAGTGCAGTTCTGGTGCTTGCCGTTGTTCCAGCCGTCGGAAACGAACCAGAGGGAGCGATCGATAGTGTCGAAATTCTCGACGAAGGATTTGCCGGTCGCGCCCTGCTGGGCGACTGCCCCGGTCGTGAAAAGCCCAAGCGCCAAGATCGCGCCTATGACCTGGCAGGTTTGCTGAATCTGTCTGGCTTCCGCCGTCATGTTTCACCTCTGCTGTTGCGTCAGGGCCGGCTCGCCCGGACGGGCAAGGCCGGCGGACGATGCGGATTTAAGAGCGGCAGCGAGCTTCGCCCTGCGCCCTCGGCTGCCGGTGAGCACTTCGTAGAGGCCCGGCATGGTGCGCGAGACGAAGAGGTTGCTTGCCACCAGGATGACCAGGCTCGCAACGACGGCCCCGAGATAGAAGACCGGATAACCCGCATCGCCCGCCACTCGGTTCCAGACCATCCACATCAGCACGAGGAGCGGATAATGCGCGCAGAAAATCCAGAAGCTCAGACTGCCGGTATTGGCGAGCCGCTGACCAGCCGACGAACGGATGAGGAGCGCCGAAAGCAGCCAGAAACCGCCGATCCCGACCATGGAAAGCGCGTTGCGGGCAAGATCGACGGCCCAGGGGAAATCCGGGCCGGTCCGATGTTGTGCGATGGAAAGCAACACCGCCGCCGCCAGCATGGCAATGGTGCCGACACCTGCGAACCGGTCGAACGTCTTCAGGTCTACACGGTTGAGTGCCAGGAAGACGCCGAAGGTGAATGAGAACAGGATCGTCTTCTTGAGCACGATGACAAGCGTGAAGCCCGGCAGGATCGCGAGCAGGAACAAGATGCCGAGCGTCGGTGCCGGGAGGCGGCGGACCAGAAACGCCAGGATCGGCGACAGCAGGATACAGACGATCAGGTCGCGCAGGAAATAGAGCGGGATATCGATCGGCAGATCTTCCGTAGCGAAAGCATAGCTCAGGAACTCGCGCGTCGTCGCGCCCCAGAGATCAGGAAAGTAACCGACTCCGATATCGACACGCTGCATGACCAGCACAGCAGCCAGCAACCCGAGATTCCACAACAGGAACGGCAGCAAAACGGTCTTCGCCTTGGAGCGAAGCGTCTTGCCATAATCGAACCCGTCCCAGCCCCGCTGGAACAGCAGATAGCCGGAAATGGCGCTGAGGCACGGCACGCCCACGCGAAACAGGCTGTCCGCAAGGAACACCCTGAGCCAGTCGAAGAAACCATTCGGCCCGAGATAGGGGCTCGTGGCCTGATCATGCGGCACATGCACGAAGACGATGCCGGAAATCAAAAGGATACGCATCAAATTGATACGGGAGGAGATGTTCTGATCAACAGTCAAACGAGTCACCCCTTTTGGGCCGTGCCTCCCGTCACCGCCGTTTCAATCAGAGCAGACTTGAGCCCGCAATCCGCAAAAGTGTCATGCCGACTTGGGGGTAAAATGTGGCGACACAGAAAAAAACGACTGTCCCATAGAATAATCGACGGCTTGCGATAGTCTTGTCCGACCCATCACGACCCCGTCACAGGCTCATGATTTCAAGGCGGTTGATGCCGGAACCTCAACCTGGATTGCTGCATTGCAGCACTGTGAAAAAAGATGTTCCAGGGGGCGCGAAGGGACCAAAGCCCCCGTTATCGCATTACCGCGAACTGTCCCCGCAATACTGATTTGTGGCAAGATTTGGGCAAACTTGCGACATGATCAGACGGCGGACGCACCTGCCGCATCCCTGCGGCCGCGGCGCCTCACGATCTCGAAAATCTTCCTGAGCAGCGCCCGCTCGGTGATGAGGAAGAGCATCCCATAGATCACGCCGCCAACGGCAGCGCCCGCCAGCACTTCCAGATAAGGATTGGCAAGCCGGTCGGCGAAAACATGCAGGAAGGCGCGCACGCCGAGCGCCATGACGAAGGCGGTAATCATCGATCGGCTGCTCACCAGCAGCCCGCGCAGGAACGGAATATCGTCGATGCGGAAGACGGCCCAGGAATAGCCGATCAGAGTAATAGCATTGACGGCGCAGAGCGCCACCATAGCATCCACGAGGCTGCCATAATGGGCGGCACCGGCAATCGCCAGTGTCGTCGCAACCGCGCGCAGCACCGCCGACCAGAACAGCACGCGGCTATGACCGGTCCCCTTGAGATAGGGAATGAACGTGCTGCAGGGCGTAACGATACCCTTCGAGAGCGCCAGCAGGCCGAGTACCGGCCAGGCATAGGCCCATTGCGGGCCGAACAGCACCAGCATGCCCGGCTCGGCGATGGCCCACAGGCCGAACATTGCCGGCGCCAGGATGACGGTCGTCACCTGCGTGCTCAGCATCAGCGCGTCCGAACGCCGCTTGCGATCATCGGCCATCAGGCTGAAGGCAGGAAAAAGCACACCCATGACGGCGGAGAGCACCACCTGGTTCGGAATGCTGGCGAAGCGGTTGGCCGCCGAATAGGCGCCGGCATCGGCAATGCCCAGCATTCGGGCGATCACAACCATCGGCGCCTGGAAGGTGACGAAATTGGCGATTTCCGAGCCCATCAGCCCGGAACTGAAGGAAAACAGCGGCCCGATCCTGCGCGGCTCCATGACGAAGCGCGGCATGTAGCCGGTGACGAAATAGAGGCCGACGAGCCTGATCAACGCTGCAGAAAAAAGTTGAAAGACCAGCGCCCATACGCCGAAACCGAAAAAGGCGAGCGCCAACGCGATCAGCGCCGCCGTGCATTCGGACACCGTGCTCAGCACTGCATCCTTGCTGAAATTCATCTGCCGGGCGAGCAACGAGTAGGCGACGTCGCCGGAGAGCTGAAGCGGAATGAGCAGCGCCATGATCTTCAGAAGACCGGCGCTTTCCGGTGCGCCCATCAGGACCGCAAGATCTTCTGCGCCGAAGAAAAGCACCGCCGCCATCAGGCAGGACATGGCGAGATTGGTCCAGAAAACCGTGTGGACGGTGCGCATGTCACCGTCCTGATCGACCACAAGCGCAGATGTCAAACCTGCCCCGCCGATCATCGCCAGAAACTGCACCACGGTAAGCGCGACTGCGACCGATCCGAAATCTTCCGGCGTCAGCAGTCTTGCCAGAATCGGTACCGTGACAAATTTCAGCCCGAATGTGGCGGTCTTTGAGAGCACGCTCCAACCGACGTTGGTCGTGATGGTCTTCACGCCTTGGCTTGGAGCCATATGTCAAATCCCATTGTCGGAGGCCAATCGAATACGGCAGCGATCTGCCGCCTTGAAACCCGGAGCCGAAAATCAGCGGCTTTCAATTCTTCGCAGAAGCAGGGGCAAAAACATGGCGACGTTCACGGTTGTGATCCCATTTTTTCAGAAAGAAGCCGGCATTCTCGTCCGCGCACTCGAGTCGATCTTCAATCAAAGCTATCAGGACTTCGATATAGTCGTCATCGACGACGATTCACCCCTTCCCGCCGAAATCGAACTGCAAACTATTGAACAGACTTGGAAAACTCGCATCAAGGTCGTCCATCAACCGAATGGGGGGCCGGGGGCGGCGCGCAATACCGGGCTTGACAACGTGCCCGTGGAAACACGTTTCGTGGCGCTTCTCGATTCCGACGATATCTGGCTGCCGGACCATCTGAAAAATGCCCATGAGGCGATGATCCGCTTCGAAGCGGAGTGTTATTGGGCTTCGATGCAGCCGAGCGACGAGTTCTATTACCACTTCGGCATGGCCGAACTCGAAAAGGCGGAAGGCGGCACCCGCTTATCTGAGTCACCGCTTGTCATCGAGATGCCGGACCTCGCCAGCGTCATGCTGAAGAACTGGAGCTTCCTGCATCTTTCCTGCATGGTCATGGCAAGGCCGGTCTTCGAGACGATCCGCTTCGAACCCTCCCTCAGGCTCGCCGCCGAGGACGTGCTTTTCTTCGTCGACTGCATCCTGAAATCGAAACGCACCCTGCTCTGCGACGAAGCGGGTGCTGCCCGTGGCATGGGTCTCAACATCTTCCACAGCATCGACAACCGCTCGCCGCAGTTCCTGCGCCAGCAGTTCAACACCTGGGTGGCGCTCGACACGCTGGAGGAACGTTTTCGCTCGCGGCCGGGCGACGTAGCCTCGATCGCCTCCTACAAGAACACCGCCCGCCGGCAGGCGCTGTGGAGCCAGGCCGGCCGGGTGAAACGGCGGCAGGCGCCGGATTTCGGCCTGCTCGCCCGCTGGGTGATGCGCGATCCGGGGATTATCCGGGCCGCCTTCGAACTCGGCGCCGGCAAGTTGGGTCGCAGCACCCGCTGATTTTTGGAAATGGATTCAACTCTTCTCCCAAGGAGGCCCGCATGCAAGCGTACTACTGGGAATCCCATCACGGCAATTTCGGCGACGATCTCAACCTATGGCTCTGGGACGAGCTGCTGCCCGGCTTCCGCGACGTCCATCCTGATGTCCTGTTGGTCGGCGTCGGTACGGTCCTCAACCCGGCCTTGTTGCCTGCCGGCCGAAAGAAGCTGGTGGTCGGTAGCGGCTATGGCTACGGCACACCGCCGGATGTTTGCGACACGGATGAATGGGACGTGCGGGCGGTGCGTGGCCCGCTGACGGCGGAAAAGCTCGGGCTTCCCGCCGATTTGGCGATCACCGATCCGGCGGCGATGATCGCCGACATGCCGGAATTCCAGAACCTGCAGAAGATCCACAGGAAGACGTTCATTCCTCACTGGGAATCAGCCGAGTTCGGCATGTGGCAAGCGGTCTGCGAGCCGGTCGGGCTGACCTATCTCGATCCGCGAGGCGAGGCGAAGGCGGTCATCCGCCACATCGCCCAATCGGAACTGATCATCGCCGAATCCATGCACGGCGCCATCTTGGCAGATGCGTTCCGAGTGCCGTGGGTAGCGGTCAGCACCTCAAGATCCATCAATAATTTCAAATGGAACGACTGGGCAAACTCGGTCGGAACGACCTATGAGCCGCGTTACGTGCCAGTCTCCACCCGGGCGGAGGCGGTTGCCAAGAAAGAGCGCTTCTGGGGCGTCAGCTTCGACAGCCAGCATCCGGCTCCCGCGAATGCGCAGGATGACCACGGTGACCTCCTGACCCGCTCCCAACCGTCCCAGACGGGCCTGCGGGGCGTGGCCAAGCAGTTGCTGGCAGCCCCTTCCGTGCTGGCCCTGTGGCAGGCGAGCCGGACTGAACCCCGGCTCAGTCCCGAGGGTAAGCTGGAAGAGCGAAAGCATCGCTTCCGCTCCGTTCTGAAGGAAATTCGCCGCGATTATTTCTGAGCGGCAGGAATGCCGGGCAGCAGATAACGCGCCCCGAGGGGCTTGAGCGGCGTCTTCGCCGTTCTCGCCCGTATCAGATCGAGTTTGTCGCGGAAAATGCCGCCGGCGATTGCCGGCAGCGCCCTCGGCCGAGCCATCACATGGCGGACCGCCGCCATCTTCCCGGCCTCCCTTTTCACATCCAGGAAAGCCCGCAACTCGTATTTGTCGCGGATATGGTCTCGGTGGCCCCGTACGGCTGCGCGAGCTTCTTCCGGCAGCGCCGGGTCGGCCATGATCGCCTCGTCCGCCTCGTAGAACTTCTGAAGATCGGCTGTACGGTGCCGGCTGCTGAGCGAGTCGTTGCGAACGATCGCGCCGTAGCCGCAATGCTCGATCACCTTGTAGCGGGCACCTTTCGCAAGCGCCCGGACATAGAAATCGTAATCCTCCCCGAGCCGCATCTCCTCGCGGTAGCGCAAGCCATGCGCATCAAGGAAAGCCCGGCTCATCACCGGTTTCAGGAAACCCGTTTCCCCGCGCTGCACGCCGCGTTTCGAGATATTGCCCTCGACGAATTCGACGAGCGACATGGTGCGCGCCCGCGCCTCGAAGCGCTCGGGATGCAGGAATTCGGTCGGCTCGTAGATGAAGGCGATATTGTCGGCGATCATATCCCAGCCTTCCTCCCCCATCATCGGAGCAAACCGGCCGGGGAAGAAGAAATCGTCCGCATCGAGAATGGCGATCAAAGGCGCACTCGATATGGAAAACGCGTGGTTGCGGGCGGCAGACGGTCCGCGGTTTTCCGCAAACGAGACGACGCTCAGGCGTCCCGATCCGTCGTCGGCCTCGCGTGCCACGGCGGCGGTCCCGTCCGTCGAGCCGTCGTCGACCACGACGACCTCGCTGACATAGACCTCGTTCAAGGCGGATTGGATTGCGATTCCGATCGTATCCGCGGCATTCTTGGCCGCGATGATGACACAGATCGTCTGGGCGGCAGCTTCAGCCATGGCCAACTCCATGTTGCATCGATAGGCAACAATGGACTCACGAAAATGGCCCTGATGTGGAAGAGGCAAAAAAAGGCGCGTCAGGTATCGCCGGCCGGAAGGTTCGGCGCCGCATCGGCGCGCAGCCCGTCGCGCCGGCTGCCATCTTTGGAAGTCTTGGCCGCTTCCGCAGGAGCGGTCTCGCCGCGGCGCATCTTTTCGCGCCGCACCAGGTAAAGAACGCCAATGAAATAGCCGGCTTGAAGAAGCACAGCACAGATCAACGTCTGTATAAACGCCGTATAGAACGAACCCGTCATAAAATATGCGGACACCGCAAACGCGATCAGGACCCCTGTCATACTGACAAAGACACGCGGTGCGTACATGATCCTTCCTCCCGAACCAAAACTATTCGGCTCGTCAATTTTGGGGCTCCTCTCCCAAGAAACAACCATATGAGGCAGCAGGAGAGGATGCAAGTTCCAGAGCCTCAAGTATGCCAGACCAGTGGTGAAACTTTCGTAATGTTGCAGAGGTTCCCAAACATACCTTCCGGGTAAAACTCTTCTCTATCCCGATACCACAGGCCCCTTGCCATGTTTTCGCCACATTTCCGCCTGTTTTCCTGCAATTTTATCCCAGCATACGCTGCGGGGAGCTTGACCCGGATCGAACGCGATCAACTTTTGTTACAAAGATCACCGGAACGCGCCGGGTTTTTTTGCGGCGCAACATTGTATTGCGGCGCAAAAAGGATGGGGCTTTGGTCCTAACCCCAAGCTACTTTGGTCCCACCTTAAAAGAACCTGCCCGGAGTATAGCTGGGGGAAGACCAGAACAGGAGGCGGAGTTTAGATGGATCGCTTCCAGAAATATTGAAACCATCTCAAAGTCTACGAGGAAAAACCAGTATTTTTTTGCCAGTAGCGAATATCGCAAAGTATAGCGCGCGCCCCTGGCTGGTCGGCATGGCTGACCAGGGACGCTCGGCGGAGGGGATCTGCGGGAAATTTTGACCTACATCAAATTAGGAACACAGACTTATTATCCGATGAGCATCGAAAGACACGCCGCAATGGCACCGACCTAATCGCAAAACCTAAATGGAGTTCACTCTATGAAGTCAGCGACACGTTCGGCAGACTCGCCGTTTCCGTCCACGACCCAAGCCGAATTCTTGCTACCCACTGGCGGCTTGGCAAAACGCAGCTTCGACATCACCTCTGCCGCTCTTGCTCTCATCCTCTTCAGTCCCATCTTCCTGATGATCGCGGCTTTGGTGAAATTTTCCGACAATGGCCCGGTCTTCTACGGTCATCGCCGGATCGGCCACAACGGCCGTATCTTCAAGTGCCTCAAGTTCCGCACGATGGCAGTCAATGGCGACGAGATCCTGCGCAACTACCTGCGGGATAATCCCCATGCGGCCGAGGAATGGAAGGCGACCCGAAAGCTTCGCGTGGATCCCCGCGTGACGGCCATCGGCACGGTGCTTCGCAAGTTGAGCCTCGATGAATTGCCGCAGCTCATCAACATCCTTCGGGGCGAGATGAGCGTCGTGGGACCGCGGCCGGTCGTCGATGAGGAACTGAACCTCTACGACAGCTTTGCCGCCTACTATCTCAGTACCCGGCCGGGCCTCACCGGTCTCTGGCAGATCAGCGGCCGCAACGACGTCTCCTACGAGAGCCGCATTGCATTCGACACGCATTATGTCCAGAACTGGTCGCTGGTCGGCGATGTGATGATCATCGTGAGGACCATTCCGGCCGTATGCCTGGCGCGCGGCAGTTATTGATCAAGCAACTTCTCACCACCAAGCCTAAACCCGCCCCTCCCAGCGTGGTCGGCAACGTGGACAAGTCCTGAGCGCGGCCCCGACCGCGCCTTTTAAGGGAAGAATCCATGCAGTTACGAACCGCCTCCGCAAGGAGCCTGCGTGTTTTATGCATTCTGGCCGGAATGATCCTGGCGACATTCGGCAGTGCCATCGCCGATGACAACGGCTATCGCCTTGGCGTGATGGACAAGCTGCGCATCCGGGTGGCCGAATGGCAGCCGGCCGAGGGAACGGTGCGCAGCTGGGATGCCGTCAGCGGCGATTACACGGTCGGACCGGCCGGCGCCTTGTCTCTCCCCTTCGTCGGCGACTTGCCGGCAGCCGGCAAGACGACCACCGAGCTTTCCAAGATCATCGGCGAAGAACTGCGCAGCAAGTTCGCCCTTCGTAACCTGCCGTCCGCCTCCGTCGAAATCGCGGTATTCCGCCCGGTCTTCCTGGCCGGCGACGTCCACACGCCGGGCGAATATCCCTACGCGCCCAATCTCACCGTCTTGAAAGCCGTCAGCCTTGCGGGCGGGCTTCGCCGTTCCGACGCCGGCCAGCGCTTCGCGCGCGACTTCATCAATGCCCGCGGCGATGCCCAGGTCTATGGTTCGGAACGTGGGCGGCTTCTCGCCCGCCGCGCCCGGCTGCTGGCGGAAGTCGCCGGAGACTCCGAGCTCAAGGTGCCGCCCGAGCTCAAGGACATTTCGAATGCCGAGCAACTGATTTCCAGCGAAACCGCTCTGATGAAATCCCGCCGCCAGCGTTACGAATTGCAGTTGCAGGCTCTGGCCGACCTGAAGACGCTGCTGAATACCGAAGTCCAGTCACTCGCCCAGAAATCCGAGACCCAGAAGCGCCAGCTGGAACTCGTCAGCGCGGATCGTGAAAAGATGGCCAAGCTGACGGAACAGGGGCTGGCGACGTCGAGCCGTCGCCTGACGGCCGAGGAAAGGGCGGCGGATCTGGAATCGAACATGCTCGACACCGACACTGCGGCCCTTCGTGCCAAGCAGGATATCAACAAGGCGAACCAGGACGAGATCAACCTTCGCAACGACTGGGAAGCACAGCGCGCGAAGGAGCTGCAGGATACGGAAGCCGAACTCGAAAAGCTCGGCCTGCAGCTCGGCACCAGCCGCGAGCTGATGTCGGAAGCACTGGCGCAATCGGCGGAAGCATTGAAATTCGATCCGTCCGCCAAGGACGCGACGATCAAATACGTCGTCGTACGCGACGACGGCAAGGGGCCGAAGGAGATCGTGGTCGGGGAAAATGATCGGCTGCTTCCCGGCGACGTGGTCAAAGTGAGTTCCGAACTCCTGATGCAGTGAGGGCCGCATGCGGATCGCCAAATCCACGCTTATCGATCCGGCAAGGAACGAAGTCTACGGCATCGCGGCGGTGGCGCTCTCCTTGTTCGTCTTCGCCTATTCGAGCCGGTTCGGGCAGATTTCGATCCTCGCCTATTATGGCGTCTGGGGGTTGCTGGTGCTCGTCGACTATCGGCGGGCGCTCGGCAACTATCTGAACCATGTCTGGATATTCGGCTTTGCGCTATTCTGTTTCATTTCCGCCTTCTGGTCGCCGGCTTTCGGCCTGTCACTGCGCACCGCGATCCAGTATCTGACCCACATCGTCTGCGCCCTCATCGCCATGCGCACCGTGAGCGCCACGACGCTGACCCGAGGCGTGATCGCCGGCGTGGCGGTGGTGCTCATCTACTCCCTCCTGTTCGGCACCTACCTCTATGACGTGATCGACGGCAGCTACAGTTTCGTCGGTGCGTTTTCCTCCAAGAACCAGCTCGGCTTCTATGCCTCGCTCGGCCTGTTTTTCTGTTATGCCGCAGTGATGATCTTCCGGATGCAAGGCCTCTGGTTCATGATCTCAGGCGTCGTCGGCCTGATCTCGGCCTATTCCCTGCTGGCATCGCAGTCGGCGACGTCGGTCATTACCACGGTGGCGGTGATCGCCGCATGCTTCGGCATGCAGGGCTTCATGATCTTCACGCCGCGGCACCGGCGGATATTCTTCTCCGCCGCCGTCGTGCTTGCGATCGCCGCCGGGGTCGGCGCATTGCAGGCCGGAGCACTGGATGCCATCCTCGGCGTCTTCGGAAAGGACACGACGCTCACGGGCCGCACCTATCTCTGGCAGCAGGGCATCGCGGCAGCCGCCGCGAACCCCTATTTCGGCATCGGCTACCAGAGTTACTGGGTTCCGGGCTTCTCCGAGGCGGAACGCCTCTGGCAGGAATTCTTCATCACCGGGCGGAGCGGCTTTCATTTCCACAACACCTATATCGAGACGATGGTGGAAACCGGCCTGTTCGGCACGCTCCTCCTCGTGTCCATCCTGCTGACGACCCTCGGCGGCCACCTGAAACGCCTGCTCACCATCGGCAGGACGCCCGAATCGATCCTCGCCTTCGGCATTGTGAGCCTGCTTGTGATCCGCTCCTTCGTGGAAATCGACGTCATCAATCCGTATCACGTCGGTTCTTTCCTTCTTTATTTCGCTGCGGGCAAACTGGCTCTCGGGCAGTCCCGGAGTGTCCGGTCGCCCTATTACGACCCCTTTGTTCCCGATCCGAACACCCCGCAGACGAGCTGAGCACCGACAAGCCAGGTATTCGCCGGAGGACACCGCGATGCAGACCCTGTATTCCATCCAGTATCTGAGGGCGTTCGCGGCCATTGCAGTGGTGATCTTTCACGCCGGCGAACGCGCGGGCATGCCATTCACGATCGGGGCAGCCGGGGTCGACATCTTCTTCGTGGTGAGCGGCTTCATCATGATGGCGATCAGCGACGACAGGCCGGTCAGCCCCGCCCGCTTCTTTCGAAACCGCCTGCTGCGCATCGCGCCATCCTATTGGGCAGCAACAACGCTCATGATTGTCGGAGCGACGATCGGCCTCTTTCCAAATCTGAAGCTCGCATTTGCCCACACGCTCGGATCCTACCTGTTCATCCCCGTCACCTCTCCGAGCAATGGCAACCTCTGGCCGCTCCTGGTACAGGGGTGGACGCTGAACTACGAGATTTTCTTCTATGCCGTCTTCGCGCTGATCCTGTTCCTGAAACGGGGCTGGCGGCTCGCAGCCCTCGCTTTCGTATTCGGCTCGCTTGTCCTGACCGGTTTATTGCTGGAGCCCGCCGCTCCCCTCCTCGCTTTCTATACGGCGCCGGTCATCGTCGAATTCGTGCTCGGAGCGGCGCTTGCAAAGTTATGGCGACGCGGAGGATTGCCCTCCGCCTGGATCGGTCTGCTGCTCGTCTCGCTATCGATCGCCGGCTTTGCCGCCATTCATCTGCTGAAGCTGGAATTCGATGCTTGGACATGCGGGCCGCTGGCGGTGACGCTTGTCCTCGGCGCCCTTTCCGTCGAAGCCGGCAATCGGCTGCCGAGGCTCCACACACTCACCTATCTCGGCGACAGTTCCTATTCGATCTACCTGTGGCATACTTTCGCGATTTCCATCGCGGTGCAGGCGGGAACCGCGATGGCGCTTGCCGCGCCGTCAATCCTGCTGGCGGCTGTCCTGCTCGGCACCATAGCAGGCATTGCCGGCTACGAATGTTTCGAAAGGCCCGTACAGATGCTTTTGAAGGGCAAACGCCCTTCTTTCCCACGCTTGCCCGTGCGGCGGCCAGCCCGATAACGCGACCCGCCCTAGCTCCGACTTTTGCCTCTGACGACATCCTTGAGGTGATCCGCCAGCCGCAAAGCCAGCGCCACCGCCGGCATGGTCGGGTTGGCCTGCCCACCGGTCGGAAACAGGCAGCTGCCGGCAAGATAAAGATTGGCGACGCCGTGCACACGGCACTCGGCGTCCGCCACTCCTTCGGCAGGATGTGACGACATCCTGCTGAGGCCAATCTGGTGATAGCCGTCGAAGGCTTGATCGAAGACCGCCTGCCGCCTGGCACTTTCATCGTGCAGATATTCCAGCCGCCCGAGGCCGGTCCGGCGCAACCAGCCGTCGAGGATGTGATGCGACTTCAGGACGGACCTCAGGTCCTGCTCGGTGACCCGGTAATCCACGGCCAGAATGCCTTGGCCGTCCGCCGAACCTGGCGGCTGAAGGATGACGCGGCTCTCCCGATTGGGCTCCTGTTCGGCATGGTAACGCAGCAGATAGCGGCCTTTCGGATTGATGAGCGTGTACCGCCGATCGACGCGCCGCCTCATGAGGTTGCGGACCGACGAAACGATATCCCTGACGACGCGGCGGTCCCCGCGGATATTGCCGCCATGCTGCCGGTGATCGATGTTCCGCACGCCCTTTGCCGTCGGCGCAAGCCCATTCGAAAGGTGGCGATAAAGCCCGAGCACCCTTAAAAACAGATAGATAAGCGAAAGCGCGCCCGATCCGTGAACCGGATCGGCGATCGAGATCGCATCTATCCAGAAGACGCAATTGAGCAGTCGTTCTTCCGCCTGCATCGCCGGGGCGATCTGAAACCTCCGGCGTGAGACGTATCCCTCGCGGTCCCGCCGGAAGGCGAAAAAGTCTGCGGTTTCGGGCTTCTCGAATTCCACCACGGCGATGTAACCGGTGAGATGCCCTTGATAGAAACGCCCAAGCGGCCCTTCGCGACCTCCGCAGATCTCTGGCTTCTTCCCCTGCAGGGAGAGCAGCAGCCGGGCATTCTCCAATCCGCCGCCGGCCAGCACGTAGGCCTTCGCCCTCACCCGGACCTCCACGCCCTCGCGCAGCAGAACGAGATGGTCGACACGCGCGCCCGAAGAATCAAGTGCGATGTCCGTTGCCCGCCCGTTCAATTGGAAAATATGCCGTGAGGCTTGCAGGCGTTCGGCAGACAGCGGCCCGAGATCCGGATGCTTGCTCCAGTATTCGAGTGCCCGGGTGGTGACCGCTCCATCGGCTTCGCAAAGCTCGCCGGGTTGTACGTCGGAGGCTTTGCTGCAGTTCAGGAAGGCGAGAGCTTCCGGATAATAGCGGCGTACCGCCTCATGAGAGATTGGCCAACCGGAGAAGGGAACGTGGCTGCGGGTCTCGAAGTCGAGATCGTCGAAGGCAACGCACCGGCCGCCCCACAGCGCCGATGCACCGCCGATGCCGGAGCGGGAGAAGGCCGGAAGAGAGGCATGATGGCGGTTCGCGAATTCGATGCCGCTGGCACCACCGACCCCTACGCCCCCCTTACCCCCCATTTCCAGAAGTGTGACCGTCAGCCCCAGTTCTTCCAGCTTGAAGGCAAGCGCGAGCCCCACGGGGCCGGCTCCTACAATACAGACATCCGCCGCACCCGCGTCCTGTTCCTCTAATCTCATGGCCGCCTTTCGTGAACCCACTGATCACGGCAGATAGGGCGGTTATGCGGCGAGAAAAGTCATGACTCTTCCAAAGGATTAAACCTTCATACGTTCGGCGACCACGCTCCAGTTCACCAGTTTGTCGAGCACGGCCTTGATGTGCTCCGGCTTGCGGTTCTCGTAGTCGAGATAATAGGCATGTTCCCAGATATCGATGCCGAGATAGGCCGGACGCCCAAGGGCCATGGGATTGTTGCCGTCCTCGTAACCGACCAGCGCCAGCTTGTTGCCGTCGTCACGCGTCAGCCACACCCAGCCGGTGCCGAACACCTGGTCCGATGCCGCGATCGCCCGCTCGATGAAGCCCTCATACCCTTTGAACGTATCAGCGATCATGCCGCCGAGCTCACCCTCCGGCCGGTTCAGCCCGCCAGGCTTGAACTGATCCCAATAGGCGACATGGTTCCAGGCCTGGGCGGCCTGATTGAAGATCTTCCTGTCCGCCTCCGAGTTTGCGGAAGCCTTGACGATGCCGGCAAGATCCATGTCCGCATAACGGGTGCCTACCGCCAGCTGGTTGAGCTTGTCGAAATAGGCCTTGTGGTGCTTTCCGTAATGCAGCGACACGGTCTTTGCCGAGATCGAGGGCGCAAGTGCGTTTTCCTCGAACGGCAATGCGGGCTGGCTGATGGGTAATGCCGCCTTGGCGATATTGGGTTTCGGGAAGACGGCTGCCGCAGCCGTCATGGCGCTGACGGCAAGAACGTTGCGTCGTGTCAGTTCCATCGGATGATCCTCGCTATGATTTGGCTGATGAACCGCAAACCGCGAGAGGACGTAAATGTTTCCTTGACTGGGTGTTATTCTGCAGCGTCCCGCCCGCGGCCTCGCTATTGCCGCGTCAGCGGATAGATAAGCTGGCCATCTTCTTCGCCTCGCGGAAAAGCCCCTTCCCGGCTGCGCTTTTCCGACAGCTGGTAACCCTGCGGGCTGATGCCGATGTAACGCTTGAACATGCGCGAAAAGTAATAGGCGTCCGAATAGCCGGAAAGCTCCGCCGCGCGTTTCACCGTGCAACCGCCGGCCATCAGTCCCATGGCCCGCTCCATCCGCTTGAATTCCTGAAACTTGTCCGGCGTCCAGCCCACTCGTTTGCGAAACTCGCGCTTGAAATAGTCGGGGTTGTAGGGAGCGGCGGCAATCGTCTGCTCGACGATCTCCTGGTTCAAGGGATCGGCAGCGATCTGGCTCGCCGCGACCATGACCGAAAAGGATAGCGCGTCGGGGTTGTTGACGTTTCCAACCGACTGCTCCTTCCAGCCGAGATGCGCCTGCTCGATGAATTCGATCAGCAGGAACATGAAGAGGTGATGCTGGAGAAGCGTCGTCGAATAGGGTGGCGAGTTGTCGTAATAATGGCGCGTCAGCGGTTCCATCATCTCCCAGCGGGCAAGCGTCACGGCGCGCTTGAGGTTCATCTGGGAAATCATGTCGAGCCGGCCGAAGAGATCAAGCGTGAAGTGCTGGGCGATACCGGTATAGTTCTCCCGCGAGGTGGAATAGCCTGTGAACCAGGTATTGGCCGGCAGAAGCATCGCCCGGCCGGGCGCCATATCGATCGTCTCGCCTTCGACCTCGTAGCGAGCCGACCCCGTCAGGCAGATGATCAGGTCATGCACGCTATTGGATTTATCGACGCTCCAAGTGTGGGAATGCTGCATTCTTATGGTTGAACGGGTGAGCGTCAAAGCCAGTGCTCCCATGGGAATCGCGGCCAGAACGCTACCTTCGATTTTCTCCATCCTTTTCCCCGAATTTGTCGATTTGATCTCTGAAGCAAAGTGAGAATATCAGCGTGGGAGCCGAGATCTCAACACGTCCAGGACATAAATGGGAGGAAATGGCGCTTCTTTTACGGGGACCTGATAGGGCTTTGACCTATCAGCATATCGAAGCGCCAGAGATTGCGATGCACAATAAGGGAAGTGTTTCTTCGTTCCATATGGACGATATCCGCAGCGGTTCGTTCAACTGCGCGACGAACCGGCGGACCAGGCCGCAACAGGGCTTTGCCAGGTCCGGAATGCCGGCCGAATCGGAGCACGCGGCATGAGCGGCGACAACAAATTCCTCGGGCTCATCTATCTATCGCCCTATATAATCGGGCTCCTGGTCTTCACGACCCTGCCCTTCCTGGCGTCGCTCTATTTGAGCTTCACGAACTACAACCTGATGAACGAGCCGGTCTTCACCGGGCTTGCCAATTACATAAAACTCTTCACCGCCGATCGCACTTTCCGCAAGTCGCTTTGGGTGACGCTGATCTACGTGTTCACCACCGTGCCGCTGAAGCTCGCCTTCGCGCTCTTCATGGCGGTGATCTTGAACTACAAGCTGAAGTTCATCAACGTCTTCCGGACGGCCTATTACGTGCCTTCCATCCTCGGCGGCTCGATCGCCATCGCAGTCCTGTGGCGCTACATCTTCGCCGATGTCGGCCTCGTCAACATGGGCCTGCAACTCGTCGGTCTCGAACCCGTCAATTGGTTCGGCGACCCGACCAACGCGCTCTTTACAATCACGCTGCTCCGCCTCTGGCAGTTCGGCTCGGCCATGGTCATCTTCCTCGCCGCGCTCCAAAGCATCGACAGAACGCTTTACGAAGCCGCCTCGATCGACGGCGCCGGCAAATGGACGAGCTTCGTCTACATCACCCTGCCGCTGATCACGCCGGTTATCTTCTTCAACCTGATCATGCAGATGGTCCAGGCCTTCCAGGAGTTCAACGGCCCCTACATCATCACGCAAGGCGGCCCACTGAAATCCACCTATCTCCTGCCGATCTACATCTATGACGAGGCCTTCAAGCGTTTCGACATGGGTTATGCTTCGGCGATCGCCTGGGTTCTCTTCGTCATCATCATGGCGCTCACTCTCATCGCCTTCTGGTCCTCGCGCCATTGGGTCTATTACGCCGGCGACAAGAGGGGCTGAGACCATGGCCGATCACATCCTCACCCAGAACTCGGCCACCGTCCGCGATGTCGAGACCATCCGCGCCAGCGAGCTTCGCCGCCACCACATCAACGTCGTGCTGCGTTACGCGTTGCTCGGCGGCGTTGGTCTCCTGATGCTCTATCCGCTGATCTGGCTGATCGGTGCTTCATTCAAGACCAATTCGGAGATTTTCGCCAACCCCGGTTTCTGGCCCGAAAATCCGACGCTCGACGGCTACATCAAGGGCTGGAAGACCTCGACGCCCTATTCCTTCGGGACGTTCTTCCTGAATACGCTGTGGATCGTCGTCCCGAAGGTGATCGGCACGGCGATCTCCTGCACGGCGGTCGCCTATGGCTTCGCCCGCTTCGAGTTTCCGGGGAAAAAGATCCTCTTCGCTTCGCTGATCGCGACGCTGCTTCTGCCGAACGTCGTTACCCGCATTCCGCAATACCTGATCTTCCGTGATCTCGGCTGGCTCGACAGCTATCTGCCGCTCTGGGTGCCTTCGGCGCTCGCGGGCGATGCCTTCTTCGTATTCATGCTGGTGCAGTTCCTGCGCGCCATCCCGCGCGACATGGAGGAAGCCGCCCGCGTCGACGGCGCCAACACGATCCAGACGTTGATCTTCATCGTCGTGCCGCTCATCATGCCGGCACTGATCTCCGTCTGCCTCTTCCAATTCATGTGGACGATGAACGATTTTCTCGGCCCGCTGATCTACATCTCATCCGTCGACAAATACCCGGTCTCGCTGGCGCTGAAACTCTCGATAGACACCACCGAGGCCTTCGAATGGAACCGCGTTCTCGCCATGTCGGTGCTGACGCTGGCGCCTGCGCTCGCAGTCTTCTTCCTCGCCCAGAAATATTTCATCGACGGCATCTCGGCCGGCGGCATCAAGGGATAATCGTCATGGCCCGTCTGCAACTGAGAAACCTCGAAAAGGATTACGGCTCGTTCCGCGCCGTGCATGGCATCAACCTCGATGTGGAGGATGGCGAGTTCATGGTTCTGGTCGGCCCTTCCGGCTGTGCCAAGTCGACGACACTGCGCATGATCGCCGGACTCGAACGAGTGACCGGCGGCGAAATCCGCATCGGCGGCGAGCTGGTGAACGACAAGACGCCGGGCGACCGCGGCATTTCCATGGTTTTCCAGAACTATGCGCTCTACCCGCATATGAAGGTGCGCAAGAACCTCTCCTTCAGCATGCGGCTGAAGCGCCGGCCCAGCAACGAAATCGAGACCGCCACCCAGCACGTCTCCGGCCTGCTGGAAATCGACCCGCTGCTCGACCGGTTGCCGAAACAGCTGTCCGGCGGACAGGCTCAACGCGTCGCCGTCGGCCGGGCGCTGATCAAGAAACCTCAGGTCTTCCTGTTCGACGAACCGCTGTCGAACCTCGACGCCAAGCTGCGTGCCTCTATGCGTGTGCGCATCACCGACCTGCACAAGCAATTGAAAGCCACCGGCCAGCAGGCAACGGTCATCTACGTCACTCACGACCAGACGGAAGCCATGACCATGGGCGACCGCATCTGCGTCATGAAGGACGGCCACATCATGCAGGTCGCCGATCCGGTGACGCTCTACAGCCGCCCCGCCAACACCTTTGTCGCCGGCTTCATCGGCAGCCCGGAAATGAACTTCCTGGATGCCGCAATGAAAGGCGAAAACAGTGTCGAGGCCGCCGGCCAGACGATCGTTCTCGGCGACGGTTTTTCGCGGCGCCTCTCCGCCGGCGGCCTCGGCGACGTCACCCTCGGCATCCGCCCGCAGCACCTGCGCATCGCCGCGGCGGAAGCGCCAGGCACACTGAAGGGCAGGCTCAATCACATCGAGTTCATGGGCCACGAAGTCTACCTCTATGTCGACATCGGCCCCAAGCGGCTGATCGCCGTGGTGCCGTCCAGCACCTACGACCGCAGCGCTTTGCGTGACGACTGGGTCTGGCTCTCGACCGACCCGAAGGGAGTTCACCTGTTCGACCGCCAGACCGGGGAAAACATCAGCCTGGCGGCGTGACCATTCATCGTTCCAACTTTCATCGTTCCAACTTGGGGAGGAGCCAAAATGAGAACCTTGATCATGACGGCGGCTTTGTTTGCCGCCACCAGCCTTTCGACCGCATTCGCCGCCGACCTTCGCATGTCCTGGTGGGGCAGCGACGACCGCCACATCGCAACGCAGGAGGCACTGAAACTCTGCGGCGCCAAGTTCGGCCACACGATCTCGCCCGAGTTCACCGGCTTCCAGGGCCACCAGGAAAAGATCGCCACGCAGCTCGCCGGCCGCACCGAGGCCGATATCATGCAGGTGAACTGGCCCTGGCTGCCGCTCTTCACCAAGAACGGCGACGGCTTTGCCGATCTTTATCAATATAAGGACATCATCGACCTCAGCCAGTGGTCGAAGTCGGATCTCGACAGCGGCACCGTCAAGGGCAAACTGAACGGCATTTCCGTCTCGACGACCGGCCGCGTCTTCATGTTCAACAAGACGACCTTCGACAAGGCCGGCATCCCGATCCCGAAGGTCTGGGAAGAACTGATCGCCGCCGCTCCGAAGATGAAGGAAAAGCTCGGCAAGGACTATTTCCCGTTCGAAGGGGCAGCACTCGACGCCCGCCTGATGGTGATCCTGCGCACCACCCAGAAGACCGGCAAGGACCTGATCGACCCGGCCACCAACAAGGTCGCCTGGACCGAAGCCGAGCTCACCGAGGGTCTCCAATTCTACCAAACCCTCGTCGACAAGGGCGTCATAGAGAGCTGGAAGACGGTCGCCGCTGGCGGCAACAAGCCGCTGCATGAAAACCAGAAATGGGCGAAGGGCCAGATCGCCGGCACATATCAATGGGACAGCACCTACGGCAAGATCGCCACGCCGATGGAAAAGGGCCAGGAACTGGTCCCGGTCAAGCTCCTGACCATCGAGGGCGCCAAGACAGACGGCGTCTACCGAAAGCCCTCCATGCTCTTCTCGATCTCGAAAAACAGCAAGGACCCGAAGGCGGCCGCCCAGGTGCTGAACTGCCTGCTGAACGATCCGGAGGCGGTCAAGATCATGGGCGCGACGCGCGGTATCCCGTCCAGCAAGGTGGCGCTAGATACACTCAACAAGGAAGGCAAGATCAAACCGGTGCAGGTGGAAGCCTATAAGCGGGTGATGGAGCCGACCAGCCCTGGCGTCTCGCCGCTCAACGAGCATCCGCGCGTCACGGAAGTCTTCGACACCAATTTCGAAGCCTTCGCCTACGGCCAGCAATCCGCCAAGGACGCCGCCGCCGAGATCATCGCCGGCATCAACGAAGCACTGACGGGGATCTGAACGCCGTGAGCAAACCCGCCATCGAACTCCTGACCGCCGGCCCCCGCAGCGCGACCTTCAGTGTCGATGCCGAAAGGCATCTCCACGCGCGTGACAAGGCGCTTGCCTGGCAGGTCAGGAAGATCGATGGCGGCGCCGTGACCGAGGGGACGACGGCGAAGGTCGTCTTCACGGTCACGGGTCTCGATCCGGATATCCTCCATTGCCTGGAGATAGGCGATGCCCGGCTCGAGTTCGCCACCCGTAAGGAAACCGCCCTTCTGGACATCCGGGATTTCGCAGCCTCCCCAAAGGCCGCGAACAATGCGCAGGCGATCCAGAATGCCATCGACACGCTTCCAGCCGGCGGCACTGTGAGGATACCGGCAGGGCATTGGTCGAGCGGGCCCATCTTCCTGAAAAGCGATATGACCTTGCTCATCGAGGACGGCGCGGAACTTGCCGCCGTTTCCGACCGGGATAAATTTCCCATCTTGCCGGCCCGTCATACTGACGGGCGGATACTCGGCACCTGGGAAGGCGTGGCGGAGACCTGTTACGCCAGCCTCATCACCGCCATCGATTGCCGCAATCTTGTGATCACCGGCCGAGGCATCGTCGATGGCGGCGGCAACCGGGGCGATTGGTGGACATGGCCCAAGGAGACCCGCAACGGTGCACGGCGGGCACGCACGCTCTTTCTTTCCGGCTGCGAGAATGTCACGCTGACCGGCCTCACCATCCGCAATTCCCCCTCCTGGACGGTCCATCCCGCATTCTGCAGCAATCTGCTTGCGGCCGATCTCGACATCAGCGCCGATCCGGATTCGCCCAATACGGATGGTTTCAACCCGGAAAGCTGTTCCGATATTCGCCTGATCGGCCTTTGCATCTCCGTGGGCGACGATTGCATCGCGCTGAAGGCCGGCAAGCGCAGCTCCGAGGGCGTGCCGGACCGTCCGACCGAGCGGGCAACGATCTCCAACTGCCTGATGGAGCGCGGCCATGGCGCCGTCGTCATCGGCAGCGAAATGAGCGGCGGCGTCCGCGATATCGAGATCAGCCGCTGCCACTTCAAAGGCACTGACCGCGGCCTGCGCATCAAGACCCGTAGGGGCCGAGGCGGATCCGTTTCCGGCATCCGGCTTGCCGACAGTTTCATGGAGGATGTCGCGACCCCTGTTGCCGTCAACTCCTTCTATTTCTGCGATGCGGACGGTCGCTCCGACTATGTTCAGTCCCGTGCGCCCCTGCCGGTTTCCGCCGAAACGCCGAGCATAGGGTCTATATCGGTCGAAAACGTAGTGGTCTCCGGTGCGCGCACCGCAGCTGCCGTCTTCTACGGTCTGCCGGAAGCGGCGATCCACGATATCGCCTTCGAGAACTACTCGGTCAGCTTCGCGCCCGATGCAGAAGCCGAAGTACCCGAAATGGCCTCGCTTCTGGCACCGCTCCGGCATGCCGGCATCGTTTCGGAAAATACCGTTTTTAGCCGCCTGACGCGACTTTCTCCGGTTTCCATTCATCCAGCTCAAGACTGAAATTCCAATGCTTCAGGACTACTTCGAGAATTACGCCCGCAATTACGAATATTATAAAGGCGGTGCCTGGTGCTACGAGGACGGTTGCCTCTATCGCGGCCTGATCGCGCTTTACGAAGCGACCGGCGAGCGCCTCTGGCTGGATCATCTCGTCCGTCTGGTGAGCGGCCAGGTCGACGCGCAGGGCCGGCTTGTCGGCTACGCGATCGACGAATTCAACATTGACAACATCCTGCCTGGCCGGGCGCTCGTCTTTCTCCATCGGCTGACGGGCGAGAGCCGCTGGCTTGATGCCGCCGCCCCGCTGGCGCGGCAGCTCGAAACGCATCCGCGCACCGGCAGCGACGTCTATTGGCACAAGCTGCGTTACCCGCATCAGATCTGGCTGGACGGGCTTTACATGGCGCTGCCGTTCAAGGTGGAATACGCCCAAGCGGTCTCAAAGCCACAGGCTGTCGAGGACGCGCTCCGCCAGTTCACGACGGCGCTCGACCTCACCTATGATCGGCAGGCGGATCTTTATCGCCACGGTTACGACGAGGCCCGGCAACAGGCTTGGGCGGATGCGGAAAGCGGCCTTTCGTCGGCCCATTGGGCAAGATCGATCGGCTGGCTGGCGATGGCTTTCGTCGACATCACCGAAAACCTGCCCGCCGGCGTAGCGCGGCGGGAGTTGACCGACCGCGCCGCGGCGCTGGCATTCCGGATCATTGCTCTTCGCACCGCGGATCACCGCTGGCTGCAGGTGATCGACCGGCCGGAAGAGGTGCAGAACTATCCCGAAAGCTCGGCCACGGCGATGTTCTCCTATTTCCTCCAGAAGCTCGCACGGCTCGGCGGTCCAGCCGCCTTTTCCGAGGCCGGCCGAGCGAGCCTGCAATCGCTGACCGGACAGGAGCTGCGGCGGGATGCGGATGGGCGGTTGAGGCTTCACAACATCTGTTGCGTCGCAGGTCTCGGAGGCTTCAACGGCCGTTATCGCGACGGCACGGTCGGCTATTATCTCTCCGAGGAAATCCGCCCCGACGACATCAAGGGTGTCGGACCGCTGATGATGGCCTATGCGGAAACGCTGCTGGACACGCCAGCGATGATGTCCCAGTCTGGGCGGCCGGGAGACCAGGCGGAGTTCAGCGCCGCCGTCAACCGATAGCAGGGCTCGGTGGTATCAGATCGAACTTCTGCTATGAGTGGAAAGCAAAACGCTCGTGTTGTCACTAAATGCCGAAAGTGTAAAGCGCGCAACAGGCTCATGAGCCTCTCGCTCATCGGGGTCTTCATCTTGAGGGAGGAGCGCTAGATGAGCACCGACAGGGACACTGTACGGTCCTATGATATGGTCGCGGCGGAATACGCGGCTGAAGCCGCGGCGATGCCCGGATGGGTCGCGACAGAGATCGATGCGTTCGTGACCGAACTGGGTGGCTCGGGGAGAGTGCTGGAGATCGGAAGCGGCGGCGGGCGGGATGCACTTGAGCTTGAGAAGCGGGGGATTAGCGTCCGGCGCACCGACATTTCGAAGGGCTTCGTTGAACTGCTTCGCGAGACTGGCTTCGAGGCCGACCTGTTGGACCCGCTGACCGAAGACCTGGCCGACCCGCAGCGCCCCGGCACGCCGTACGATGGAATCTGGGCCTGTGCCTGCCTGATTCACGTCGCGCGTGAAGATTTGAGCGTGGTGCTTGGACGGCTTGCGGAGGCGACCCGGACCGGCGGCCGGCTGCACGCCTCGGTTAGAGAAGGTGATGGCGAGGATGTATCCATACACGGCAGTGCTGCAGCGCCTCGGCGCTACGTCGAAACGTATTGGCGCGAGCCTGCCCTGCAATCCGCACTCACAAAGGCCGGCTGGATTGTCAGCCAGGTACATCGATACATCGGAAGCCCAGATGATCGGTGGCTGAGTGTTCGGGCGAGCCGGGCATGACGCACACAGAGTTCCAGGCCCGTATCGGAAACCAGGCCGGGCAGACCGAACTTCCGGTTCGGATTGAAGCCGAAGTTTAAACTGAGACACTACCCGGCGCTCGTGCCGAGAAACGCGGAGAAAACAGACCATGACGATCGACGTCCGGACGCGCCATGCCGTTCACTACAGCCAGTCGGAGCGCATGACGAGCGCGGAGTTGCGCGAAAATTTCCTCATCGAGGACCTCTTTGCGGCGGGAACGCTGCAGGCCGTCTATACCCATTACGACCGCATGCTGGTGGTCGGTGCCGCGCCGACGCAGGCAAGCCTTGGCGTCGGCAACGAACTGGCGAAGATTGTCGGCGCCGAATACCTGCTGGAACGCCGCGAACTCGGCCTGATCAATGTCGGCGGCCCGGGCCGCGTCATCGCCGACGGCAAGGCCTACGAACTCCAGCCAATGGACGGGCTCTATCTCGGTATGGGAACGAAGGAGATCGTCTTCGAGAGCGACGACCCGTCGACGCCGGCAAAATTCTACGTCAACAGCGCGCCGGCTCATGCAAGCCTTCCTTCGCGGATCGTCAGCCGTACCGATGCAATTGAAAACAATCTCGGCGACGGAGCGACCTCCAACAAGCGCAAGCTTTATCAGTATCTCCATCCGAAAGTCCTGCCAACCTGCCAGCTCCTGATGGGCCTGACCCGGCTGGAAACGGGCAGCGTCTGGAATACAATGCCGGCCCACCTGCACGACCGGCGGATGGAAGCCTATCTCTATTTCGAGATCCCGGAAAACGCTTTCGTCGTGCATCTCATGGGCCGCCCGGAGGCGACGAACCATCTGATCGTCCGCAACGAACAGGCGGTTCTCTCGCCTCCCTGGTCGATCCACTGCGGCGCCGGCACGGGCGCCTACGCTTTCATCTGGAGCATGGCGGGCGACAACCAGTCCTTCACCGACATGGACATGATCGACATGAAGGTCCTGCGGTAGCCGTCATCCGCTGAAGCGGCTATCCCCGATATCTGCCTTCATTCATCTCCGCTGGATCGTAGTTCGGATCCCAATCCTTCTCGGGTTTCTTGCCTGGGGGATTGCGATGCGCCGTCGCGTCCTCAGATCCGGTGATGACGGTGGGCTTGGCGCTAAGGACGCCACTGCTTTTCCTGTCGCCCTGGGATTTGGCGAACTGGCCTTCGGCATCGGCCTCCGGGCCGGGCTTCACATGACGGTTCTGCATCTCAGTCTCCCTTGGTCTTGCCCGCATGAGACAGTTTTTCCCGGGAAGGATCCTGATTGTTTTCGTCGAGGGCGTCCCGGTCACGGTCGGGATCATCCTTCGCCGGCAAATATCCCCGTGGCGTGTTTTCCTGCGGTCCTTCCCAGCGGGGGGACTGAGCGGTTGTGCCGGGTGCTCCGGTTTTAGGCGTAGTGATACCCATGTTAGGTTCTCCTTTTCAGGAGGCTAACAAGCAAGGGCGCCGGGAGTTCCGATTTCACTCATCGCGGACGCGGCTTCTTCGAAAGAAACGGTCAGACGATCCCGCCGCCTGCGGCACTCGATGCCGGACGCTGGGCTGCCACTTGCCCGCGATATCCGCTGGCGCGATAGGTCGCGATGGGGTCGATAGCTCCGCCGGCGCGACGGCGGGCTTCGGCGAGGATCGGCTCGACATCAGCGCGATAGGCGCGCTTCAGGCTTTCGGACGCCATCAGAGCATCGTTGTCCTGCTGATAGGCGTCGAGCGCTTTCCGGTTGACCAGCAGGGCCTGGGCATAAGCGCGGCGGATCTCGTTGGCACTGGAAATCAAACTCTCGATCGGATCGGTCACGTTGTGCGACTGGTCGATCATATGCGCCGGATGAAACCCTTGGACGCCGCGATGCTCGGCATCCACGAGTTCGTTGAAGACCAGGAACAGCCGATAGGGCTCGATCGCCCCGGCATCGAGATCGTCGTCGCCGTATTTCGAATCGTTGAAATGGAAGCCGCCGAGCTTGCCGAACTGGATCAGCCGCGCGACGATCATCTCGATATTGGTGTTCGGCGCGTGGTGGCCGAGATCGACGAGGCAGAAGGCTTTCGGACCAAGCGTATTGGCGATCAGGTAATTCGTGCCCCAGTCCTGCACGACCGTCGAATAGAAGGCCGGCTCATACATCTTGTGCTCGGAAAAGAGCCGCCAGTCGTCCGGCAGTGCCTTGTAAATCTCCGCCATCGAGGCGAGGTACCGTTCGAAGGCACGGGTGAAATGGCTCTGGCCCGGAAAATTCGAACCGTCGCCGATCCACACCGTCAGCGCCTTGGAGCCGATCGCCTTGCCGATCTCGATACATTCGAGATTGTGATCGATCGCCTGGCTCCGCGTCGCTGCATCCGTGTGGCTGAGCGAACCGTATTTGTAGGAATGCGCCTGACCCGGCGCGTCGGAAAACGTGTTGGAATTCATCGCATCGAAGCCAAGGCCGAGAGCATCGCCCTTGGCGCGCAGCTCCTTCGGATCGGTCTTGTCCCACGGGATATGCAGGGAAACGGTCGGCGTCGCCCGGGTCAACTGATGGATGACGGAGCAGTCTTCCAGCTTGTCGAAAATACCGCGCGGCTCGCCCTTGCCGGGGAAGCGGGCAAAGCGTGTGCCGCCGGTGCCGACGCCCCAGGAGGGAACAGCAACGAAGAATTCCGCGACCTTGCTGGTAACCGCTTCGATATCGATGCCACGGCGCGACAGGCTTTCGCCGAGCGCGGCATAATCGGATTTCAGCGCCGATGCGCGCTTGTCGTTTTCGGCGGCGATAACATCCGCGGCGATTTTCAGTTCCGTCATATGTTCCCTCCCATTGAGTTCTCTTCGCCCGTTATTTCACCCCGTCATTCCTGTGTTTGTCACACGAATCCCGCCAGCCCGGGCCTTTCGGCTAGGAGGGCTCTTTTCCGTTGCGGACGCAACGCCGCTGGTTCCCTGTGACAAGCACAGGGGCGACGAAAGAGATGAACGCCCTATTGCCCCCATCGGTCCTTCGGGTCACTTCTCCCCGAAGGAGAAGGGAGTTCACCGCGTAAAGCTCTGCGCATTTCCCGCATCGACATTGATGATATTGCCCGTCGACTTCGACGACGCGTCCGATGCGAGGAAGTAGATCGCTTCCGCAATATCCTCCGGGAAGACATTGAGCTTCAGCATCGAGCGCTTGCGGTAGTGCTCCTCCAGCTCCGAAACCTCGATCTTCGAGGATGCCGCCCGCTGCTCGCGCCATTCGCCGTTCCAGATCTTCGAGCCGCGCAGCACCGCATCCGGATTGACCGTGTTGACGCGGATGCCGGCGTCGGCGCCCTCCAGCGCCAGGCATCGGGCGAGATGAATTTCCGCAGCCTTCGCCGTGCAATAGGCGGAAGCGTTTGGCGATGAGGCAAGCCCGTTCTTCGATGCGACGAACACGACATTGCCGCCGAGCTTCTGGCGGCGGAACAGCCGGAAAGCTTCACGCGAGACGAGGAAATAACCGGTTGCCAGGATGTCGATGTTCTTGCTCCACATGGCAAGCGTGGTCTCTTCCACCGGCGCGGAAGAGGCAATGCCGGCATTCGAGACGAGGATATCGACACCGCCGAATTCCGCGCAGGCTTCGCTGAATGCGGAGAGAACCCCGTCCTCGTTGGTCACGTCGAGCAGCACGCCCCGCACCGCATCCTTGCCGAAGGACTTTTCGAAATCCGCCTTGGTCTGGTCGAGCGCCCCGCCGTCGATATCGGCAAGCACCACGCAGGCGCCCTCACCCATCAGCCGTGCAGCCGTCGCCCGGCCGATGCCGCCGGCGCCACCGGTGACGAAGGCAACCTGCCCGGCCAGGCTCTTCGGCTTCGGCATGCGCTGCAGCTTCGCCTCCTCGAGCAGCCAGTATTCAATGTCGAAGGCTTCCTGCTCCGGCAGCCCTTGATATTCGGAAACCGTGGAAGCGCCGCGCATCACGTTGATCGCGTTGACGTAGAATTCACCGGCAATGCGCGCGGTCGCCTTGTCGCGCGCAAACGACAGCATGCCGATTCCCGGCACGAGGAACACGACGGGATTCGGATCGCGCATCTTCGGCGAATTGTCGTGCTTGCAGCTCTCGTAATATCGGGTGTAGTCGGCGCGGTAATCCTTGAGCGCTTTGTCGAGCGCGGCGATCACCGCATCGACATCCGGCTTGGCGGGATCGAAATCGAGGATCAGCGGCCGGATCTTGGTGCGCAGGAAATGGTCCGGGCAGCTTGTTCCCAGAGCGCCAAGCGGCTTCAGGTGCTTGGAATTGACGAATTCCAGCACTGCGTCCTGATCGTCGAAATGGCCGAGCTTGCGTTCGCTTTTCCCGATGCGGCCGCGGATTTCCGGCATGAGTTTCGCGGCGATCGCGCGGCGCTCCGGTGCCGGCAGGCTCTTTGCAACCGCACCGCCGAAGATCGTCTTGCCTTCGGTCTGCCGCGCAAACCACTCGATCGCCTTGTTGATGATTTCGAGCGTCAGTTCGTAACAAGCCTTGGCGTCGTTCGCCCAGGTGAACAGGCCGTGGCTTTCCAAAACGACGCCCTTGGCATCCGGATGGGCTCTGACGAAAGCCTCAAGGTCAAGGCCGAGCTGGAAACCTGGGCGCCGCCAGGGCAGCCAGCCGATCTCGTCACCGAAGATCTGCTTCGTCAGTTCCTTCGAATTCTTGGAAGCGGCGATCGCGATGATCGCGTCCGGATGCATATGATCGACATGCGTGAAGGGCACGAAGCCATGCAGCGGCGTATCGATCGAGGCGGCACGGGGATTGAGATTGAAGGTGCAGTGCGGCAGGAAGCCGACCATGCGGTCCTCGTCCTCGACGCCCTTGTAGATGCCCTTCAGCGCTTCGAGCTTTTCCATGTAGAGGGTCGCAAAACCGTCGAGCTTGATCGTGCCGACGTCGCCGCCCGACCCCTTTACCCACATGACCTTGACCCTGCTCCCGGTCAGCGGATCGGTTTCCATCACCTTGGCCGAGGTATTGCCGCCGCCGTAATTGGTGATCCGCTTGTCGGCGCCGAGGAGGTTAGAGCGGTAGAGCAGCTTGCCCGGCTCATCCAGCTTGGCGGCGTAGGAATCGTCCCAGCGGTTTTCGAGAAGACGGGTTTGGCCCGACATCGCTTTCCTCCCAACGTGTTTTTCGGCTCATGGCTGCCGGTCGGCTGCCATCTCCCGACAGCCGGTATCGCGCATCGCCTTGCCGAATGTCAATCAAAAACGATCATAAGCTTTCATTGTGCAGCGCAATAAAATCGAATTTGATCGTTTCTGATTGACAACGTGAGTTTTCAAGTAATAGTTGATGCTCAGGAGGACCCCATGCACGAACGTGAACGCCATCGCATCATTTTGAGCGCCATCCAGGAAAAGCCCGTCATCACGGTGCAGGATATCGCCGAATTGACGGAGGCCTCGGAAGCGACGATCCGGCGCGACATCGCCTCGCTGCATGTTCAGGGCAAGCTCCGGCGCGTGCGCGGCGGCGCGGAAGCCGTGCATCCGCCGCAGATCGGCCAGCTTGCCGCCCGCTCCTTCAAGGTATCGGAGGCGGTCAATATCGACAAGAAGCGCGCTATTGCCCGCCGCGCCGTCGAGCTTTGCGACGAAGGCGACTCGGTCATCATCAACGGCGGCACGACGACGTTCCAGATGGTGCATTTCCTTTCGGCCCGCCGCCTGCAGGTGATGACCAACTCCTTCGCAATCGCCGAACATCTGGTCAAGCATTCGAAAAGCACGGTGACGGTGCCGGGCGGCGCGATCTATCGCGAGCAGAGCCTGATCCTGTCGCCATTCGAAAACGATGCTATCCGCAATTTTTACGCCCGCCGCATGTTCATCGGTGCGCAGGGCGTCGGGCCACTCGGCGTCATGGAAGGTGATGCGCTGGTGATCCAGAGCGAGCAGAAGCTGATGCATCAGGCAGAAGAGCTGATCGTCATGGTGGATTCATCGAAGTTCCACCGCCGTTCCAGCCTCATTCTCTGCCCGCTGCAGCGGGTGACGACGATCATTACCGATGACGGCGTTTCAGAAGAAGCCGCGCGGATGATCGAGGAAGCGGGCGTGACACTCGTGATCGCCGGCGCCGTCCAGGCGGATGCAGCCAGGGAGGATTCCTCGTCGGCCGCGTGAGGAGCGGCGGGCGGGAAAAAAGTTCACGATTTAACTGGGAGGACTGAACCATGAAACTTGCCAACAAATTAGCTATCGGCGTGGCGATCGCCTTCGCCGCAATGACCACGGCAGCCAGTGCCGCCGATATGAAGATCGCGCTCGTCGTCAAATCGCTCGGCAACGGCTTCTTCGAAGCGGCCAACAAGGGCGCGCAGGAAGCGGCCAAGGAACTCGGCGGCGTACAGGTCATCTATACCGGCCCGACGAGCACCACCGCCGAAGGTCAGATCGAGGTGATCAACTCGCTGATCGCTCAGGGCGTCGATGCCATCGCCATCTCCGCCAACGATCCGGACGCCGTCATTCCGGCACTCAAGAAAGCCGCCCAGCGCGGCATCAAGGTCATTTCCTGGGATTCCGCCGTCGCCAAGGAAGGCCGCATCATGCACCTCAACCCATCCTCCAACGAACTGATCGGCAAGATGTGCCTGACGCTCGCCAAGAACCATCTGGAAGGTGGCAAGGGCGATTTCGCCATTCTTTCGGCCACCACCACCTCTACGAACCAGAACACCTGGATCGCTGAAATGAAGAAGCAGATCAAAGACTTTCCGGGCCTGAACCTCGCAACGACCGTCTATGGCGATGACCTTGCCGACAAGTCCTATCGCGAAGCCCAGGGCCTGCTGAAGTCGCAGCCGAACGTCAAGGTGATCGTCGCTCCGACCACGGTCGGCGTGCTGGCCGCCTCGCAGGCCGTCAAGGATGCCGGCATGATCGGCAAGGTCTACGTGACCGGGCTCGGCCTGCCGTCCGAAATGGCCGGCGCCATCAAGTCGGGCGCCACGAAGGAATTCGCCATCTGGAACCCGATCGACCTCGGTTATTCGGCCACCCAGATCGCCTACCACATCGTCAAGGGCGATACCGACGCCAAGCCGGGCTCGGCAATCAAGGCCGGCCGCATGGGCTCGATCAAGATCGGCGACAACGGCGAAGCCGCGATGGCAGATCCCTTCGTCTACAATGCCAAGAACATCGACGAGTTTTCGAAGATCTTCTGATCCTGGAAGTAAATTGCCCCTCACCCTAACCCTCTCCCCGCATGCGGGGAGAGGGAGCATGCCCCACCCGCGGTCAGCGATCGAAGGAAACGGTGCGGCATATTTCCTTCTCCCTACACGCGGGGAGAAGGTGCCGGCAGGCGGATGAGGGCTTTACAAATGAAACAACAATGAGCGCTGTCGCATCCATGACCGACCAAAGACCCGTCGCGCAGGCGTCGGCGACCGAAACTGGGCCCCTCCTGGAAATGCGAGGCATCAGCCAGGTCTTTCCGGGCGTGAAAGCGCTCGATAGTGTCAGCATAAGCCTTTTCCCGGGCCAGGTGACGGCTCTGATCGGTGAAAACGGCGCCGGCAAGTCGACGCTCGTCAAGATTTTGACCGGCATCTACCGCCCCAATGAAGGCGAAATGCTCATCGACGGCCAGCCGGCGGCATTCCACAGCGCACAGGCGGCAATCGATGCAGGCGTCACCGCCATCCACCAGGAGACCGTGCTTTTCGACGAACTGACGGTCGGTGAGAACATCTTTCTCGGCCACGCTCCGCGGACACGTTTCGGCACGATCGACTGGCGGGAGATCAACAACCGCTCAAAAGCGCTCATGAGCCAGCTCGAAAGCGAGATCGATCCGACGATCCGCCTTCGTGACCTCTCCATCGCTCAACGCCACCTTGTGGCGATCGCCCGGGCGCTCTCGGTCGAGGCGCGCATCGTCATCATGGACGAACCGACCGCCGCCCTTTCCCGCAAGGAGATCGACGACCTTTTCCGCATCGTCGAGAACCTCAAGCGGCAGGGCAAGGCGATCCTCTTCATCAGCCACAAGTTCGACGAGGTTTACGAGATCGCCGAAAACTTCGTGGTTTTCCGCGATGGCCGCGCCGTCGGCCAGGGCAGGTTGAAGGACACGCCACAGGACGAGATCGTCCGGCTGATGGTCGGCCGCGACGTCAAAGACGTCTTCCCCAAAACGAGGGTCGAGATCGGCGCGCCGGTTCTGTCCGTCGAGCGCTACAGCCATCCGACCGAATTCCGCGATATTTCTTTCGAACTCCGCCGCGGCGAGATCCTCGGCATCTACGGCCTGATCGGTGCGGGCCGTTCCGAACTCTGCCAATCGCTGTTTGGAATCACGCGGCCCTCCACAGGCCAGCTCTTCCTGGAAGACCGCCCGATCGACATTCGCTCGTCAAGCGACGCGATCCGCGCCGGCATCGTCTATGTGCCCGAAGAGCGCGGCCGGCACGGTCTCGCGTTGCCCATGCCGATCTTCCAGAACATGTCGCTGCCGTCGCTCGGCCAGACCTCACGCTCCGGTTTCCTGAAGGCGGCGAACGAACTGGCGCTCGCCCGCAAATATGCCGAGCGGCTGGATCTGCGCGCCGCCGCCCTTTCCGTGCCGGTCGGCACGCTGTCGGGCGGCAACCAGCAGAAGGTGGTGATCGGCAAATGGCTTGCGACCCGGCCGAAGGTGATCATTCTCGATGAACCCACCAAAGGCATCGACATCGGTTCCAAAGCCGCCGTGCACGGCTTCATCAGTGAGCTCGCGGCCGAGGGCCTGTCGATCATCATGGTCTCGTCCGAACTTCCGGAAATCCTTGGCATGTCCGACCGGGTGATGGTGATGCGCGAGGGCCTGATGGCCGGCATGTTCGAGCGCGACCGGCTGAGCGCCGAAACTCTGGTCCGCGCCGCGACTGGCAATGCGTGAGGTCACGACAATGAACCGCCTTCTCAAGAACCGCGAAATCCTGCTGGTCGCCATCATCGTCGTCATGATCGCAGGCTTTGCCACCCGCGCTGAAGGCTTCGCGAGCCCGGCCAATCTCGCCAACATCTTCAACGACACGTCCATCCTGATCATCCTGGCGCTTGGCCAGATGGCGGTGATCCTGACGAAGTCGATCGACCTTTCGGTCGCCGCCAATCTTGCCTTCACCGGTATGGCGGTGGCGATGACCAACGCTGCCTATCCCGACCTGCCGCTGGCCCTCCTCATCGTTCTGGCGATAGGCATCGGGGCGTTTCTCGGTGCGATCAACGGTTATCTCGTCTGGGCGCTGCAGATCCCGCCCATCGTCGTGACGCTGGGCACGCTGACGATCTATCGCGGCATGGCCTTCGTGCTGTCGGGCGGCGGCTGGGTGAACGCTCACCAGATGACGCCCTCCTTCCTCAACGTCCCGCGTCTGCCTGTGCTTGGATTGCCGGTCCTCTCTTGGATCGCCATATTCATCGTCATCGGCGCCTGGTTCGTGCTGACCCGCCTGCCCTTCGGTCGCGCCGCCTATGCCTCCGGCGGCAACCCGACGGCAGCTGTCTATGCCGGCATCGATATCGGCTGGACGAAATTCCTCGCCTTCGTTCTGTCCGGCGCGCTTGCCGGCCTTTCCGGTTACCTCTGGGTATCGCGTTATGCCGTCGCCTATGTGGATATCGCCGCCGGTTTCGAACTCGACACGGTCGCGGCCTGCGTCATCGGCGGCATTTCGATCGCCGGCGGCATCGGCTCGGTCGCCGGCGCGGTCCTCGGCGCGCTTTTCCTCGGCGTGATCAAGAATGCGCTCCCCGTCATCGGCATCTCCCCCTTCGCGCAGATGGCGATCTCCGGCATCGTCATCGTGCTCGCCGTCGTCTTCAATGCCCGTGCCGAAAAGAAGGCCGGCCGCATCATCCTGCGTGACCGCGCAGTTCCGGAGGGCTCCGCATGAGCGACACCGCAACGACAAAACGTGCGATCCCTGACCGGCTCGGCACCCGGACTTCGCGCATCCTTGCGAGCTGGGAAGTCCTGCTCTTCGGCGTCGCGGTGCTGATCTTCGTCTTCAACGCGTTCGCCTCGCCCTATTTCCTGAACGCCTGGAACCTCTCCGACGCCACCTTCAACTTCACCGAAAAGGCGATGATCGCCTTCGCCATGGCGCTGCTTGTCATCGCCGGCGAGATCGACCTGTCCGTGGCTGCGATCATCGCGCTTGCCTCGACCACCATGGGCGCGGCGGCGCAGGCTGGTATTGGCACGCCGGGTCTCGTGGCAATCGGCATCGCCGTGGGGCTCGCCTGCGGTGCCTTCAACGGCCTGCTCGTTTCCGGACTTAGGCTCCCTTCGATCGTCGTGACGATCGGCACGATGAGCCTCTTCCGCGGCATTTCCTATATCGTCCTCGGCGACCAGGCCTACGGAAAATATCCAGCCGATTTTGCCTTTTTCGGACAGGGCTATGTCGTATGGGTCTTTTCCTTCGAATTGGTGCTGTTCATCACCCTTGCAATCGCCTTCGCCATCCTCCTGCACGCGACGAATTTCGGCCGCCACGTTTATGTGATCGGCAATAACGAGTTCGCTGCACGCTTCTCGGGCATTCCGGTCGAACGGGTAAAGTTCATTCTCTTTCTGCTGACCGGCCTGATGGCGGGCGTCGCCGCGGTCTGCCTCACCTCGCGGCTCGGCTCGACACGGCCGTCGATCGCCCAGGGCTGGGAGCTGGAAGTGGTCACCATGGTCGTGCTCGGCGGCGTCTCGATCCTCGGCGGGGCCGGCACAATCGCCGGCGTCGTCATCGCCGCCTTCGTCATGGGTCTTGTCACGTTCGGGCTTGGGCTCCTGAACGTACCCGGCATCGTCATGTCGATCTTCGTTGGCCTGCTGCTGATCATCACCATCGCCATTCCGATCGTGGCGCAACGCTTCAAGGAAATGAGCCTCGGAAAATGAAACCGGATTTGGAGAAATACGCCTTCAAGATGAAGCTCAATCCGGGCATGGAGGGCGAATACAGGAAGCGCCATGACGAAATTTGGCCGGAACTGGCCTCCTTGCTGCACGAGGCGGGCGTCAGTGACTATTCCATCCATCTCGACCGCGAGACAAATATCCTGTTCGGCGTGCTGAACCGCCCGCAGAACCACACGATGACAAGCCTGCCGGATCATCCGGTGATGAAAAAATGGTGGGCGCATATGGCCGATATCATGGAGACCAATGCGGACAATTCGCCGGTCGCGACCGATCTCGTGACGGTCTTCCACCTGCCATGAGCACACCGCGGAAAGTCGCCGTCCTCGATATCGGCAAGACCAATGCCAAGGTCGTCGTCGTCGATTGCATGACAGGTGCCGAGGTTGCGGAAAGGCGAACGCCGAACCTCGTCCTCTCCGGCCCGCCCTATCCTCGTTACGATATCGAGGCGCTCTGGACCTTTGCACTGGGGGCTCTGGCGACCTTTGCCGAAAACCCTGGTTTCGACGCGATTTCCATCACCACGCATGGCGCCTCCGCCGTGGTTCTCGATGCGGCTGGAAACCTGGCATTGCCGGCCGTCGACTACGAGCACCAATACCCGGACGACATTCAAGAGGCCTACGCCTCCCTTCGTCCGGCTTTTTCCGAAACCTTTTCGCCTGCCCTGCCGGGCGGATTGAACGTTGGTGCGCAGCTTCACTACCAGAAGAGCAGGTTTCCGAAGCAGTTTGCCCACGTCCGCACGATCATGACCTATCCCCAGTACTGGGCCTTCCGGTTAACGGGGATTGCAGCGAACGAAGTCACCTCGCTCGGCTGCCACACCGATCTCTGGCGACCGCGGGAGGGAACATATTCCTCGCTGGTCGATACACTCGGCATCCGCACACTCATGCCGCCGCTGCGTTCGGCTTTCGATGCGCTCGGTCCTGTTCTGCCGGGCGTTGCCCAAAAGATCGGCCTGACGAGATCGACTCCGGTCTATTGTGGCATCCACGATTCCAACGCGTCGTTGCTGCCGCACCTGATCGGCCGGGAGCCGCCGTTCACGGTCATCTCGACCGGCACCTGGGTCGTCAACTTCGCGGTCGGCGGCGATCTCGACCATCTTGATCCGAAACGTGACGCCCTTGCCAACGTGGATGCCTATGGCCGCGCCGTGCCGTCGTCCCGGTTCATGGGCGGGCGGGAATTCGAGCTGCTGGCGGCCGAGTTGGGCGACCTGGACCCGGAGGCCGCATTGGCCGCGATACCGCAGGCGATCGAAAAGCGCATCATGCTCCTGCCCAACCTCGCCGCAGGCTCCGGCCCCTTTCCCGGCCGGCAGCGACAATGGATCAACGACGGTGGTGCCGCGACGGCCGAACGCTGGGCCGCCGCCTGCCTATACCTGGCATTGATGACCGAAACCTGCCTCGGTCTAATAGGGGCAAAGGGACCGGTACTGGTGGAAGGGCCGTTCTCCTCCAATCCTGCCTACCTAAAGGCCCTGCAGTCGCTCCTTGGCCGCAATGTCCTTGCAATCGGCGGCACGACGGGGACCAGCCATGGAGCGGCCCTGGCCGCAGGCGCCCCCTTGATCGCGCATGAAAGCGTCAGACAGCCTTGGGGAACTATCGAGGGTATCGCGAACTATCGAGCCGATTGGCACCGCCGGATCACTGCTTCACCAATATAAGGCAGCAGGATCGCCTTCCACGATATCTCAGGCGGCGGCCTGCTCGGCAAGAAAAGCGTTCAACTCGTTCGCCGGCATCGGCCTGCCGATCATATAGCCCTGCAACTGGTCACAGCCCGCCGCCCGCACGACGTTCGCCTGGTCGGCCGTCTCGATACCCTCGGCGGTCACTGGGATCTCCAGCGCTTCGGCCAGCGAGATGGTCGCACGCAGGATTTCCAGCCCCTTGCGATCCCGATGCGCAGCCGTCACGAGCGAACGGTCGATCTTCATCCGGTCGAAACCGAATTCCCGCAGCGTCCCGATGCTGGCATAGCCGCATCCGAAGTCGTCGAGCGCAAAGCGTACGCCAATCGCTCGAAGCGCGTCGATCGAGCGTCTGGCGTGGTCGGGATTGGACATGAGCACGCCTTCGGTGATCTCCAAAGTGAGCCGCCGAGGGTCGAAATCCTCGTCGCCAAGCAGCGCTTTGACCTCGGAGGAGAAGTTCGGGTTGCAAAGCTGCAGCGGCGAAACATTGACGGACAGATTGAGATGAGGCCATAGCTTGGCTTCACGGATGGATTTCCGCAGCATCTGCTTTCCAAGCATATCGATCAGGCCGCATCTCTCGGCAAGCGCGATGAATTCGTCGGGCCCGATGCGGCGATGAGGGGTGAGCCACCTCGCCAGGGCCTCCACTCCGAGCACTTCACCCGTCGCAGCCCGCGCCAACGGCTGAAAGAAGGGCTGGATCTCGTCCCTTTCCAGCGCCTGCCGCAGATCCTGTTCGAGGGCTGCGACTTCCTCCCGCTGGCGATCGAGCTGCTGGTCATAGTGCACGGCCTGTCCCCGCCCGGCTCCTTTCGCCTCGTAGAGAGCGAGATCGGCGCGATGCAGCAGATCCTGCGCTCCATTGCCGGCACCCTCAACGGCGATGCCGACGCTGGCGCCGACCTCGATCGTTCGCCCGCCGATCAGGAACGGGCTTCTGAAGATATCGAGCACCAGGGCACCGATCTTCGCGGGATCGGTTTGGCCCACCTGAACCAGCGCAAACTCGTCGCCGCCGAGACGTGCCACATGGGTAACCTCGCCATGCACCGTGCGCAGACGATCCGCGACAAGGGTCAGCAACTGGTCACCGACAGCATGTCCCCAGGCGTCGTTGACGGCCTTGAAGCCGTCGAGATCCAGCAGATGCAATACAAGCGGCGGCCTATTGCCGGACACAAGGAGGTGATTGAGAGCCTCGAGCAGGCCGAACCTGTTGTGCAGACCGCTCAGGCTGTCATGAGTCGCCTTCTGATGAGCAAGTTCCGCCATTTTCCGCAGCCGCCTCGTTTCCGCACCACCGGCTGCCAGCACGCTCACGAGATACAGCACGAGCACGACCGCCGAAGCGGCGATGGTCGGGTAGACCTCCGAAAAGATCTTGGCTCCGGGTTGTTGGCTCGGCCAGCTCAGCCGCGCGACTTCGGCACCTTGCAGGTCGTTCAGAGGTATGCTGAGGAGCTTTTCCGGAGAGCCCGTCTCAAGTCGGAGCCCCTCAAGCTGATGATCCGCCGCCATCGTATCGATCACCTCGGGCGTGACGATCTTGAGAAAGCTCAAGGTGGCGTAGGCGCTGTCGGTCACGTTCTCGGAAAAAGGCTGTACGGCCTGGGACGCCACCAGGACTGTCTCTCCATCGGCTCTGAAGAAGCTTGTGGCGGCAACGGATCTTACGATCGAAGCCCGCTCGATCTGTTGCAGGAGACCCTGCCCCAGATAGGACAGCGGCTCGAATTCCTGCCCTTTGAGATAGGCTGAGATGATGCTCTTTTCGGCGTCGGCGGCGGTGAGGATGACGCCGTCATAGAGCGGATAATCCTGGCTCGTCTCGCCCCAATTCTCATAGGCCCATGTTTTCGCATCGCCCTGGGTTATCGCCTCGTAGGCTTCCGTCCACACCGCATTGTCCTGCACCGTCGATGCCAGCCGCTTCTCGACGGCCTTGACCGCCGCTTCCGCGGCACGTACGGCGCGCCCGTCATCGATCACGTTCGCAGCATCGCGCATATGGCTGATCACGCTCGCTCCCAGCCAACCCAGGAGAACTGCAACAAAGACGAACAGGGCGGTAGTGATGATAACGGAACGTATCTGACGTCCGGCCGGAGCGCGTGAATGCATGTTGCCACCGTGGAACAGAAATGGAATTGCCCAGGGATGGGGCTGCAGATCGACTTCATGTCCGCATTTGCGCTGCGCATTTTTATTAGCATCGACGGATATTAAAAAGACTAATAAACGTGGTGAACGATTTTTGAGATATCGCTGATAAATGACCTGCGATTTTTGACAACGGGACACCCGATGTCATTTTCCCAGCCGAGGATATCGCGGATTTTCAAGGCTGCGGTGGCTTATCGCCGGAGGGACCGTTACCTGCCACCATTGGCGCGAACTGGACCTCAAAGACTGGCGACAGGCCGTCCTGGGTTATTTTTCGGAGCGTTAAACCGGTTGGCCCACGGTAAGCCAAACAGCCGGCTACACTTGCCAAGCCTCGCTGTCCATGAACCGTTTGCCGGCATAATCAGCCGCGCTTCAGCGCAGTGACTTCCAGCTCCACCTTCATCTCTTCCATGGCGAAGCCGCAGATGATCGTCGTGTTCGTGGGACGCGGATCGGAGAATGTTTCGCCGAGCACTTTGGAGACAGCCATGACGTCGTCGCGGCTGGCAAGATAGACCCTGACGCGCACGATGTCCCTCAGCGAAGACCCCGCCTTCTCCAGCGTCTCCGAGATCGTCTTCAGAGATTGGCGCGCCTGCTCGGCCGCATCGCTCGAAATCATGCCGCCGTTCGCAAAGTCATAACCGGCGGTGCCGGACACGAAGATCCAGGGGTCCTGGACCACGGCGCGGGAATAACCGGCCATTTCCTCGAAGCGCGAACCCGAGCTGATCGTCCAACGTGCATCCGTCATGAATTTTTCGCCCATCCATCTTGTTTGATCACATGATCATGCATAAGCTCCTCAGTCAATAAACATAACGGGGAACGCGGATGAGCAAAGAACCCTTGCCGCTTGGCGGCAGGAGGATATCGGGCCGTCTGGATATCAGGAATGCCGCGCGCAGCTTCAATGCGGTGCGGGCGGTGGACGGCGTGTCCTTTACGGCGGAGCCTGGCCGGATCACCGGCCTGATCGGTCCGAACGGTGCAGGCAAGACGACCCTCTTCAACGCGATCGCCGGGGAACTTGGCGTCGACAGCGGCGAGATCGCCCTCGATGGTGAACGTATCGACGGACTTTCGCCCTATCGGGTCTTCTCTAAGGGTCTCGCCCGGACGTTTCAGATCCCGCGTCCTTTTGGCGGCATGACGGTGCTGGAAAATGTTATGCTCGTCCCCGCTTCGCAACATGGCGAACGCTTCTGGAACACGTGGTTCCGGCCCGGTCTCGTCGCCCGCGAGGAAAAGGCCAATCTCGGAAAGGCTCGCGCCATCATCGAATTCTGCGGCCTTTCGCCGGTGGAAAAGCAGCTTGCGGGCGCTATTTCCGGCGGGCAGCAGAAGCTTGTCGAGCTTGCCCGTGCGCTGATGGCCGATCCGAGGATCATCCTACTCGATGAACCCGGTGCCGGCGTCAATCCGGCCCTGCTCGACACGATCGTCGACCGCATCGTCGAACTGAACAAGCGCGGCATGACCTTCCTGATCATCGAGCACAACATGGATTTCATCATGTCGCTCTGCGACAAGGTAGTCGTCATGGCTGCCGGCAAGGTCATTGCCGAAGGCCTGCCGGAACATGTCCGCGCCGACCAGATGGTCGTCGACGCCTATCTCGGAGGAGCTGCGGCATGAAGGCTCCCCTTCTCGAAGTCCGTAACGTCACCGCCGGCTATCGGCCCGACCTGCCGATCCTCCACGGCGTATCGATTCATGTCGGCGCGGCGGAAATGGTGACCGTGATCGGCCCGAACGGCGCGGGCAAATCGACATTGGTCAAGGCGATCGCCGGCATCGTGCCGATTTCGGCAGGCTCGGTCGCCATTAAAGGCACCGACGTCACGAACCTCCTCACCCACAAACTCGCGACCGCCTCGATCTCCTATGTGCCGCAGACGGCAAACGTCTTCACCAGCCTGACGATCGATGAAAACCTGAGGCTTGGCGCCGCGACCCTTTGCAAGGCCGATGCCGCGCGGCGCATCGCCAAAGCCTACGACGACTTCCCCGTTCTTCTTCGATATCGCGGCAACAAGGCGAAAGTCCTGTCGGGCGGCCAGCGGCAGATGCTCGCCGTCGCCCGCGCGCTCCTCAGCGAACCGCGCCTGCTGGTGCTCGACGAACCGAGCGCCGGTCTCTCGCCTCTGATGGTCAGCGAGGTCTTTTCCCGGCTGAAGACGCTCGTTTCGACCGGCGTCGCCATTCTCATGGTCGAACAGAACGTCAAGGCGGCGCTCGCCATATCCGACCGCACTTATGTGCTCGCCGAAGGCCGCAACCGCATCGATGGAATATCGTCGGAACTCGCCGGCGACACGGAAGTCGCCGCCATCTATCTCGGCGCCGGAGGTCGTAAACGCTGATGCTTCAGGCTCTCGCAGACGGCATACTCACCGGATCCATCATCGCGCTCGGGGCAATCGGCCTGACGCTGACGATGGGCATCCTGCGTTTCGCTAATTTCGCGCATGCGGAACTGATCACCTGGGGCGCCTACATGGCGCTCGGAACGCTCGCGATAACCGGTGCCTTTGCCGGCCCGATCGCCCCCTTTTCCTTTGGCGTGCCGCTGATCTTCGCAACGCTGATCGCCGCGGTGCTGACGGCGGCGCTCGCGCTGCTGATCGATTACCTCGTATTCCGCCCCCTCCGGAGCCATACCAACCACATGACTGTGGTCTTTGCCTCCTTCGGCGTATCGCTTCTGGTGCGCATGGCCATCCTGCTGATCTTCGGCGGCAGCGCCGAATACTACTCGAACGAGCTGCAGATCGCGATCCGGGTCATGCCGGGCCTGAGGGTCATGCCGGACCATGTCTTCACGCTCGGCCTCAGCATCGTCATCGTCGTAGTGCTGCATCTGTTCCTGCAGAAGACCCGGCTCGGCCTTTCGATGCGGGCCCTCGCCGAAAACCCGGACCTCGTCCGCATCAACGGCATCGATACCCGCATCGTCGTGCGCTGGACCTGGGTGATCGGCGCAGCCTTGGCCACCGTCTCCGGCGTTCTCTACGGGCTGACCGTCCAGCTTAGGCCCGAGATCGGCTTCCAGCTTCTTCTGCCGCTTTTTGCCGCCGCCATTCTCGGCGGGGTCGGCAATGTCTTCGGTGCGGTCGTCGGCGGTTTGATCGTGGGGTTGGCGGAATCCCTCTCCGTCCTCTTCGTTCCGGCCGGTTACAAGATGGCGGTGCCTTTCTTCATTCTGCTCGCCGTTCTCTATGTCCGCCCGAGCGGCATTTTCGGCGGTTTGCGCGGAGGTGCGAAATGAGCGGCTATATCGCTTATCTCGTCTTTTTCCTCATCGTCGCGCTGACCTATTCCATCGTCGTCATGGGCCTGAACCTGCAATGGGGTTACACGGGCCTGTTCAATGCCGGCGTGGTCGGGTTCTTCGCAATCGGCGCCTATGGCACCGCAATCCTCACCGGCCCCGACCGGCCGGAACTCATCGGCGGCTTCGCCCTTCCCTTCCCCGTCGGCGTCATCGGCGGAATGGTCCTCGCAGCGCTGGCGGCCCTGCTCGTCGGGCTTGCGACGCTGAGGCTGCGCGAGGAATATCTGGCGATTTCCACCTTTGGCATTGCCATCAGCATCCAGCTCGTCGGTCTGAACTTCGATGCGCTGACCGGCGGCGCGCAAGGGCTGACCGGCATTCCGCGCCCGCTCTTCGCGGTTTTCGGCACGCCCGGTGCCTATAATCTCTTCTACCTCGTCCTCGTCGGCACGGTGACGGTGATCGTTTATTTCGCCCTGCAGGTGGCTCTCCACTCTCCCTGGGGTCGCCTGCTGAAGGCGATCCGCGAGGATGAAACGGCCGCCGCCTCGCTCGGCAAGAATCCGGCGCTGGTGCGGCTCCAGGCCTTCGTCCTCGGCTCTACGCTGATGGGGCTGGCCGGCGGGCTCTATGTCGGCTTCATCGGTTATGTCAGTCCGCTCGATTTTCTGCCGCTCCTCACCTTCCAGATCTGGGCCATGCTGATCGTCGGCGGCAGCGGCAACAATCGCGGCGCAATCGTCGGAGCGGTCGGCGTCTGGGCGCTCTGGACCATGAGCGGTTTTGCCATCAGCCGGCTGCTGCCGGTGCATTACCAGAGCCAGGGCGGTGCGATCCAGGTCATCATTATCGGCCTCCTCATCGTGCTGACGCTGCTTTTTCGCCCTCGCGGGCTGATTGGCGAAGCGCAAGCCGTATCACGGCATGTGAGGTAGCCATGCCCGAACCCAATCCACCTACCTTTTGGCATGCGACGACGGAACTCACCGCCTATCCGCAGTTCGAAGGGGATGCCTGCGCCGATGTCGCGGTCATCGGCGGCGGTTTTACGGGTTTGAGCGCCGCCCTCAGGCTCGCGGAGCGAGGCGCTTCGGTTGTCCTCCTTGAAGCCCATTCCATCGCCTTCGGCGCCAGCGGCCGCAATGCCGGCTTCGTGGTGCCGAACTTCTCCAAGGCCGATCCCACCTATGTCGCTTCGAAACTCGGCGAGGAAAAGGGGCAGAAACTCTTGCGCCTCGTCGCCCAAGGCGGCGACCGGGTTTTCGAGATCGCCCGGCAATACGGGATCGAGGACGCCCAGCGCAGTGGCTGGCTGCAGCCGGCCCATTCTCTGGAAATGGCGGAGGTCGTCAGGAAGCGTGTCGAAGCCTGGCAGCTCTTCGGACGTCCGGTGGAATGGCTGGATGCCGAAGAGGCCCGCAAACGAACCGGCATTCGTCTCTATCAAGGTGCACTGTTCGACCGCTCCGGCGGGACAATCAATCCGGTCGCCTATGCACATGGCCTCGCCAGGGGCGCCGCAGCCCTCGGCGCTCGGATCTACGAACAGTCATCGGTCACGGCCGTGGAGGCGGAAGCCAACGGTTGGCGTGTAGTCACGCCGGCCGGCTCGGTTCGGGCCGGGCACGTGCTGCTCTGCACCAATGCCTTCGGGGAAGGCCCTGCGGAACGTCTCGGCCGGACTACCATTCCTCTCCAAGTCTACCAGATCGCCACCGAACCGCTGGACGCCGCGGTCATCGCGCGCTTCTCGCCGCGTCGCGAACCGATGTCCGATACGCGCGCCAACATTTTCAGCTACCGGCTGACCCGCGACAACCGGCTGATTTCCGGCGGCATGGCGATCCTGCCCTTGGGCGCGGAACGGCGCATGGCCCGCACCATCGCCGACCGGCTCGCCTGCGAACTCAGGCTGCCTTCGGTACCCCGCGCAGACTATATCTGGCGCGGAACGGCGGCCGTCACGACGGATTTCCTGCCGCATCTCTATAAGTTCGGGCAAAACTTCATCGGGGCTACCGGCTGCAATGGCCGCGGCATCGCCATGACGACCATGTTCGGCGACGTGTTGGCCGATGCGGTCCTCGGTTCGATACCGCTCGACCAGCTCGCCGTCCCGCTCATGCCGGCGGAAACCGTGCCTTTCCGAAAGATCGCGCGGGCCGCTCCATCCTTCTTCCTGATCCGGGGACTGATGTCCGACCGCCGGGCAATTACAAGAGCAGCGCATAAACCATCGTCAACCGCCGCATGATAAAAAAGGGAACGGAAATGAAAAAGCACCTTCTTCTGTCGGGCACCTTCGGTCTCGGCCTCATGGCGGGCGCGCTACCCGCCGCCGCGCAATCCTGCGAAATTCCGGTCGGGTCCGTGCTGTCGATCACCGGCTCGATGGCCGCGATCGGCAAGGCGATCGGCGATGCCGGCCAGCTTGCCGTCGATCAGTTCAACGAAGCGGGCGGCGTTGCCGGCTGTAAGGTGAAATACATTCTGCGCGACGATCAGGGCTCTCCGAACGTCGGCGTCGATGCCGCCAAAACCCTCGTCGAGATCGAGAAAGCGCCGGTCGTGCTCGGCGCCATCCAGTCCGGCGTCACCATGCCGATCCTGACTTCGGTCACCGTGCCTGCCAAGGTCGTGCAAATCTCCTGCTGCTCATCCGCTCCGACCTTTACCCAGCTTGCCCGCGACGGCGGCACCGGCGGCTACTGGTTCCGCACCCTGCCGACCGACCGGCCGCAGGGCGTCGTCATGGCGAACATCGCCAAGACCAAGGGCTACAAGAAGATCGCCATCATCCATGTGAATTCGGATTACGGCGTCTCGCTCGCCCGCTCGTTCAAGGCATCCTTTGAAAAGCTCGGCGGCGCAGTCACCGGCGTCACCCCTTATAACCAGGAACAGGCCTCCTACCGCGCCGAAGTCAATGCCGCCCTCCAGGGCGATCCGGATTCGCTCTTCCTGATCGCCTTCCCGGCGGATGGTGCAACCGCTCTTCGTGAATGGATTTCCTTCGGCGGTTCGCAGAACCTCTTACTCAGCAACTCGCTGCGCGCCGACGAATTCGTGAAGTCGGTAGGCGCCCAATACCTCACCAAGGCGCAAGGCATCGACAATGCTCAGACGGAAGGCCTGTCCGTCGATGCCTTCAACAAGGCTTGGACCGCGAAATTCGGCAAGGCGCCGAACGGTCCCGGCCTGCACACCATGTATGACGCAGCCGCCGTCGCCCTGCTCGCCATGGAAAAGGCCGGCAAGCCGGACGGCACTGCCATACGCGACAACATCCGCGCCATCACGACCGGCGACGGCGAGGTCATCTATCCCGGCCCTGAAGGCTTCAGGAAGGCAAAGGAACTGATCAAGGCCGGCAAGGCGATCCGTTACGAGGGCGCCACCGGGCCGATCTCCTTCGATCCTCAGGGAGACGTCACCGGTCCCTACCTCATCTGGGGCGTCGGCGACGGCAAGCTGACCGTCGTCGACAAATGGGACAAGAAGCGCGTCGCCGACGCCATTACCCAGATTGACAAGTGAACACAAACGGCGCGTGGCGGTGGCACGACCGCCACGCCCTATCAAACCAGGAGCCCCATCTGGCGGCGGACGGCCTGATTGAGAACGTTTTCCGGTTCGGCAAGCGCTTCGCTGAGCACGGTAATGTGGTTGGTATTCGGCACTTTGAGAAGCGAAACCGGGAATCTGTCCTGATGGCAATGCTGGACGAACGATTCGGACTGACGATGGAATTCCTCCGTTTCGTCATTGCCGAGGGTGACGATCAGCGGCGCGGCAAGGTCGTAGGTGCGATTGAGCGGGCTGAAAGCTGCCACTTCCGCTGGCGTGAGATTGAGGGAATCGTTCTGGAAGGATCGCGTTACCGGCTCGAGGTCATAAATGCCGCTGATCGCCGTCACCCCCCTGATGGCATTCTCCGGCAACCGCGCCTTTGCAAGGGACGGGCGATCGGCGAGTTCCGCAACCAGATGCCCTCCGGCGGAATTGCCGGAGATGAACAGCCGGTCCGGATCGCCGCCATATCGCGCGCAATTCCGGTAGGTCCAGGAAAGCGCCTCGCGGCAGGCCTCGACCACGCCGCCCATACGCGTTTCAGGCATGAGCGGATAGTCGATCACCACCAGCATGGCGCCGAATGGCACGAACCCCGTGGCAAGGAAGCTGAACAGGTCCGCATCCAGCGATCGCCAGAAGCCGCCATGGATGAAAAGCTGCACTGGCCCAGGGCCGGACGCGGCTTCGGCAGGAAAGATGTTCAACGTGTGATCTGCGTGGCCTCCGTAGGGCACCTTTCGAAATACCTGATGCCGTACTAAAGCCGCATCCGCCAGCAATCGGCGACGCGTGAAAATATCTGAAAGGCCGGGCACATGGTCGAGGCTGAACTGTGCATTCATGTCGCGCTGCATTGAAACCCTCTTGATCCGACACCCACTTCACCATAGAAACATCCGCAAGTTTGATCAAATGCTCAACTCGAGTTATTTGAAAGCATATCGAGGAACGTATGGTCCGCCTAGCCCGCCGCATCACCCAAACATCTCCCAAAAGCTTCGGCATGTATGCCAAGGCAGCCGGCCTCGCAGGCAGCGGCCGCGACCTCATCCACCTGGAACTCGGCCGGCCCTTCCACGATACCCCCCAGCATATCAAGGATGCGACGATCGCGGCGCTGAAGCGCGGCGAAGTGCATTACAGCGACCTGCAGGGCCTTCCGCAGTTGCGCGAAGCGCTGGCGGCCAAGCTGCGCGGCTACAACCGCATGGACATTTCGGCAAATGAGATCATCGTCACCAACGGCCTGACTCAGGCCTCGTTCGCGGCCTTCATGACGCTCATCGATCAGGGCGACGAGGCGATCCTGCTGGAGCCCTATTATCCGCAGCATCTCGGCAAGATCGAGATGGCGGGCGGCAAGACGGTCATCGCTCCGCTCGACAGGGATACCGGCTTCCGCATCCGCCGCGATCTGATCGAAGCGAAGATCACCAAGGCGACCCGGATGATCGTGCTCGTCAACCCGGTCAATCCGACGGGCCGGGTGTATTCCCGCGCCGAACTCCAGATCGTCGTCGATCTCGCCATCGAGCACGATCTCGTGGTGTTGTCGGACGAAGTTTACGAACAAATCCTGTTCGACGGCGCCGAACACGTCAGCATCGCCTCGCTGCCCGGCATGAAGGAACGCACCGTCAGCATGTATGCCTTCACCAAGGCCTATGCGATGGACGGCTGGCGACTCGGCTATATCGCGGCAGACAAAAGCCTCATCCCGGGCCTGATGAAGATCACCTCGACCGAGGTCACCCATGTGAACACCTTCATCCAGTACGGCGCGCTGGCGGCTGTCACCGGGCCGGCATCGGCTTTGGATGCGATGGTCGCGGACGATCAGAAGAAGCGTGATCTTGTGGTTGCTCGCCTGAACCAGATGCCGGGCGTCATCTGCGCCCGTCCGGAAGGCACCATCTACGCCTTTCCGGATATCCGCGGCACCGGCCTGAAATCGCAGGATGCCGCCGACCTGATCCTCGAAAGGACCGGGGTGGTCGTCGAAGCTGGCAGCTTTTACGGCGAGATGGGCGAAGGCCATCTGCGCATCTGCTTCGGGTCCGAAAGCATCGAGCGCATAGGCGAGGCGATGGACCGCCTCACCACATTCTTCAACGAACTCTGACGGTCATTTAGGGAGAAGAGCATGAACACGCATGTGGCGGCGGGCGACAACATAGCCAAGGCCTTTCCGGTGGATGAGATCCGCGCCAAGTTTCCGGCGCTACAGAAATACAAGGACTTCATCTTCTTCGAAAATGCCGGCGGCGCCCAGGTTCCCCAGACGGTCGTCGATGCGGTCGCAGCCCACCTCGTCGATTGCAACGTGCAGCGCATGGCTCCCTACCTGCACAGCCGGGGCGTAGACCGCACTGTCGCCGAAGGCCGCGTCTCCGTCGGCCTGCTGGTCAATGCCTATCGTCCGGAGGAAATCTCCTTCGGCCTTAACGCCACCTCCTTCATCCGCCTCGTCAGCCTGGGCATCGCCAAGATGCTGAAGGAGCGGAACGAAATCATCGTCACCGACATGGACCATGATGCCGACATCGCCACTTGGACGGCGCTGGAAGCCGATGGCGCCAAGATCGTCTGGTGGAGGATGCGCAACGACGGAACGCTGCACACCGAAGACCTGAAGCCGCTCCTGAACGACAGGACCCGGCTCGTCGCCTGCACGGTTACCGCTCATTCGATCGGCACGATCGTCGACGTGGCGACAGTCGGCAAGCTGGCGCATGCCGCCGGCGCGGAGGTCTTCCTCGACTGCGTGCATTTCGGACCGCATGGCGTGATGGACGTGCAGGCCTGGGATTGCGACTATCTCGTCTGCTCCGGCTATAAGAATTTCTCCCCGCACATGGGCTTCCTCTGGGGCCGTTACGATGCGCTCGTCAGGCTGCCGACTTTCAAGGAGGACTTCATCCCCGACGTGCCGCCCTATAAGATCGAGGTTGGCACCTTCACCTACGAAAACGTCGCCGGCATGGATGCCGCCGTGCGATATCTCGAAGAGCTCGGTCACCGCTTCCTGCCCGCCGGCGAGCACTCGCGCCGCGAGGCTATTGTCTCGGCAATGACGGCGATCCGGGCTTATGAGCAGACACTCTCGAAGAAGATGCTGTCGGTTTTGAAGAAGCACGGCGCGACGGTCTATGGCGTGTCCGACGAAGCGCAGGTGGAAAAACGCGTGCCGACCATCTGCTTCAACATTCCCGGCCTGACGCCGCAGTACCTCGCGGCCGAACTCGGCAAACGCAATGTCGGCAGCCGCGACGGCCACATGTTCGCGCCGCGTCTGATGAAACGCCTCGGGCTCGCCATGGAAACCGGCTGCATGCGCGTTTCCATGGTTCACTACAACAAGATCGAGGAAATCGACCGCTTCGACGTCATCCTCGGAGAGATCATCAAGGCGGCGAAATAGCGATCATCCGGCGGCCATTTCTTGCCCGCCGTCAAACGAGGCTCTCGGGGCGCCTGCCGCGGGAACCTTTTGTTTTCCTGGGATCAATGAATGGCGGTGCTGATCATTCGGTAAGGATGGGCGGCATTGAACTGCGAAATCATCGCATTCGCCTGCTGAAGCACCTGTTCGGCCGCGTCGAGGTCTTCATGCACGAGCACGCCGGCATTAATGCGGATTGCCTCCGCCATATTGCTCGACAGGGCGGCAAAGTGCTGGTTGCCCTCCGCGAGGGCTTCGCGCGCGGTGCCCTCGAGCTCCTCCGCAAGGTTTACAAAAATCTCCTCACGTTCATCGACGCTGAGGTCACGGATCGTCATTCCCATCTGTTGCATCTCTGCCACCTACAAAAGTCTTGTGACGCGCCGGTCTCATGAAGCCCCGGCTCAGCAGACAGGTAAGAACGACGGAAAACGTGTTCAAGGCTTGTGCATGCGAATGCAGGAATCGTGACCTAATCAATGGCCTTCGTTAAAGTAGGCCCGCCGCATTGGTACCCACCAGCTTACGGATATCGGATTTGGGCATTTGCAGGTCGAGCAGGTCGTTGACGATGGCACGATACCCCTCGACCGGGCGCGGCATCTTTACGAGGCCGAGATCGGAGCCAAATATCGTCATCTCGACCCCGGCAAGGTCCACGAGGCGGCGTAATTCCGCGGCATCCCATTTGGAGGGGCCGCGCTCGTTCGGGATGAACATGCAGATCGAATGTTCCATGTAGACGCCGAGCCGGCTCAATTCCCGGATATCGTCGTCCGAGCAGCCGATGACATAAGTGGGATGATTGATCATCATCTTCTTCACTCCGCGCCGTTTGGCTTCGGGATACAGCACTTTCAGCTCATCCACCGAAAGGTGCCCGCTGGCGAGGATTATGTCGCCGGCTGCGACGACGTCGATCACCTCGTTGGTCTCCTTGGTCAGCTTACCGTTATCGTCGAGCACGGTGAGCGGAATGGGCGGCAGCATCGGATTAACGCTTTTGGGATAGTTCTTCGTCTCGTTGGCGCTCTTGTCGATGTGGTTCGCAGCCGCGAATGTCGGCATCCAGACGATCTTGCCGCCGAGCTTGACGGCATGGTCGACCGCATGCGGGTTGATGCCGCCGCTGGCGTTGTTGAGTGCCACGCCCGAATAGAGGCGCACGCCGGTATCCGGATAAAGCGTCTCGAGCAGCTTGGCATGCGCCATACCGGGATAGAAATGATCCTTGTAGACGAGTGCGGAGAAGCCGGCGTCGGACGCCTCCTTCATCGCCTCATAATGATCGAGCAGGCGCGGGAAGACGGCCGGCCCGCTATGGCAATGCAGGTCAACGGCACCAACGAGGAGATCCGCGATTTCGGCTTTGCGATCGGCGGTGGCGGATGAAGCTTCGGTCATGTGTGTCACTCCCATCAGGGCTGATTTGTCTGGTTCATCGCGCGATATTGTCTGGCGCGGGATATTCGTCTGCATTCAGTACCCAGCCGGGCTTTGCCGAAAAATCAGCCCGCGGCGGGCTGAATATGTCGACAAGCACGTTCTTCACCGGGTCCATGGACCGGGAGGTATGGATGGCCGGCGGTGGAATGACCGCAACGGAAGGAGCCGCACAGAGTTCGGCATCGTCAGGTCGCCACGCATTGAGATCGCTGATCCACGGCCAGCGCAAGTAGTGGATGTAGGAGCCCGCGACACAGAGCGAATATTGTTCGAAATCGTCATGGAAGTGCGGCGACATCTTGGTGATATCACGCGGACCGCTGCCGGGCAGGAAGTTCACCATGATCGTCGAGCAGCGGAAAATGATCCCGAATCGGCCGGGCTCCGGCGGAACGTCCAGGCTGTAATGCCGCAGCTTATGGCCGCCGACCGGATCGGGCCAGGCCTGAAACGGCGGCACGTTCGGATCGGAGCTGAGATAGGAGCCCGCATTCGAGCACTTGGCAACGAGGTCTTCGGCGCGGGTGGTGATTAGCCGGATCACCTCGCCGTCGCCTTTCAGATGCACCTCGCTGTCGCCTGGCGGCACGACGACGATGCAATAGCCGTCGGCCGTGATGCTCTGACCATTCCAGCGCACGTCCACCGATGTGTCCCTATTGGGAAGCAGAACCATATATTCGTCGAGTTGGTTCACCCGGGAAAGCACGAGGCCGGCTTTACCCCTGGTATGCGCCACAACAAGGTTCTGGCCTCGCGCATAATAGGTCTCGCTGCCGTCAACCACTTCCTGAGGCGGGGCGTCGTAGAAGCGGGCATATTCCGCGCCCTTGTAGGCCGTGGGAGCAGGATTGTTGCGGGCCGTCGCAGTATTGAGCACCGCCCGTGGGTCGTTTGCTGCGTACATGTTCGTATCCTGAGGTGATCGTTTCAGTTTACCGCGGCACTGAATTCGGCGCGGGTGCGATTGGCGCTGGCACGCAGAAGAGCCTGATCGGACGAGACGATGAAGGCGCTTGCACCATCCGCGCGGAACGGCCCTATTTCATCGACCGAACCGACCATGATGCAGATGGGTTTGCCGACTTTGCGGGCAGCTGCCATGATGCGGGAGACCGCATCCTTGACCACCGGTTCGCCGGCGGACTTGGCGCCGAGTGAAACCGTCAGGTCCCCGCGGCCGATGAAAATCCCGTCGAGCCCCTCGACGGTCACGATGTCTTCGATGACGTCGATCGCTTCTTTATCCTCGATCATCGCGAGTACCGCGACATCGCGATCCTGGGCCTCGATATGGGCCCACATGCCGGTGGCGCCATAACCGCCGGCGCGCGGCGAATTGGAAAAGCCGCGGGCACCGCCGCGATACCGGCTCGCGGCTACCACGGCGCGGGCGATCTCGACGGAGGCGAGATGCGGAACCAGCACTCCGCTCGCGCCGCAATCCAGCACCGATTGGATGGCGCTCGGAGCCGACGAGGGCACCCGGACGAGACCGGCAATGTCGTTCGCCCGGCATCCCAGCAGGATCTGGTCGGTCGCGAAACGATCGATCGGCGCGTGCTCTTCATCGATGACGACGAAATCGAACCCTGCGCCGCCGAGGATTTCCGAGGCATAGCTGGTGGGTGTCTTGACGAATGTGCCGAGCAGTTGCTGACGCGCCTTGAAGCGCGCCGTAAACTCTGTCCGTGGCATTCTTTTCCTCCCCGATGCCGCTTGGTTTCTGCCACTCTGCGGCGTTTGGCGGCATTGGGCGAGGGTCGGCGTGGCGACATTTCAATGACTGAAATACAAGTCCAAAGGCCTACTTAGCCCAGCGGCTTGACCAGCTTGAACACGGCCTGCAGCGATGCAACCGCCTCGCCACCCACTTCCGCAAGCCCATCCAGAAACACCAGCATGCGCGTCCGCCGGGTGATGCGGCACCGGCCGATCAGAAAATCCAACGGCCGCACCGCCGCTAGGAACTGGACGTTGAGTTGCACCGTGACCGACTGGACGGGCGGCGCATCCGGCCCCTGGGCGCGCGACAGCGTCTCGAATAGCGTGCCTCCGAGCGCCTGGTCGCAGAAGGTGGCAAGGCAGCCTCCGTGCATCACACCCGCATTGTTGAGCGTGTTCGGCGTGCACAGCAGCCCCAGAAGGAACTGATTGCCCTCATGTTTTTGCCAGAACGGGCCGATCAGCTCGGAAAAGGGATTGGAGCGGCGTTTGGTCCAACCCGCAGCGGCCGGATCGAACACCGCTTCGGAAACCGGATTGAGATCGTTCATCAGGCAGCCGCCCTTGTCGCTTCCAGCGACAGGATCTCGCGGGCTTCGGCCGGTGTCGCGGGCTCCGCACCGAGTGCCCTGATGATTTCCACCGCGCGCCGGACCAGCGGCACGTTGCCCTCGGACAAGACACCGTACTCCAGATAGAGATTGTCCTCCAGTCCGACGCGGCAATGCCCGCCGAGGATGACCGACTGGGCGACCATCGGCATCTGGAACCGGGAAATGCCGAAGGCCGACCATGGTGTGCCCGGCGGAATGAGCGAGCGCATCAGCAGCATCGCTTCGGTCGTGGCCGGAGCCCCGCCCGGAATGCCGAGGCAGAATTGGAAGAACGGCGGTTTCGGCAGATGCCCTGCCTCCAGAAGCCGCATCGCGACACCGACATGGCCGATGTCGAACACCTCGAGTTCCGGCTTCACGCCGGCCGCCTGGATGGTCTTCGCCATGGCGATCAGATGCGGCGGCGTGTTGACGATGGCCCGATCGCCGAAATTCATGGTTGCTACGTCCAACGTGCAGATATCGGGACGCAGGCGCGACACATGGTCGGTGCGAACGCTCGGCGAGCGGACCGGCGGCACCGCCGTCTCGTCCAGGGTCGGCGCGTAACCCGCGCCCGGGCCGGCGGTCAGGTTGACGATGAAATCCACCCCGGACGCGCGGATGCGCCGCATCACGTCTTCATAAAGTTCGAACTGCATCGAGGGAGCGCCGGTCTGCGGGTCGCGGACATGGATATGCACCGATGCGGCACCGGCTTTCGCAGCCGCTATCGCCTCGTTGGCGATCTGTTCCGGTGTGATGGGCACGTATTGGCTGTTCTTGGACAGCGCGCTGCCGCCGGTGACGGCACATGTCAGTATCACCCTGCGTTTCATTGGGATCTCTCCTTGGGTTGGCGGCGCGGTGGCCATGGCCGGACCTGCCCCTGATCGAGCAATGTTCGACGGATATCGGTTGAATGTCGCTTAGTAGCCGGTGCTGTTCAGGCTGCGCATATCCACCTGGATGGCGGACGCCGCCTCGATCATGGGCTGAACCACGGTTTCCAGAATGCGATCCGGCGGAACAGCCGTGCGGTAGAAGCCGACCCCCATGCAGGCCGAGCAGCGCTGCCCGTCAAGGATCGGAACAGCCACGAAGTCAAAAACCCTCCGCGGTCCTCCCACCCTTGCATAGCCGCGTTTGCGGGTCGTCCGCAGGTCCCGCAGCACGCGCGCGGCATCGAAAGGCCTGCCCTGTTCGCGGCGCTGCTGGGTCAGCGCGTTGAGAAGCAGGGCACGCTCCTCATCGTCGCAGAAAGTCAGATAACACTGCCCCATCGCCGTCAGCTCCAGGTCGAGGAAACGGTGCAACACGGGGAACGGATAGGCCCAGGGGCTGATCGGCGCCGTCGTGAAGCTGACCAGAATATGGCCGTCCCTCAGCGTTCCAAGGCTTACCGGCCATTTGATATCGTTGGTCAGGGCAACGGCCCGCGATCGCGCCGCCTCGATCAAGAGCGGCGCACCGGTGAAGCCGGAGGCCAGCGAAACGACCTTGGAGGTAACGCTGTAACCGCCGACGAAATTGTCGCGCACCACATATCCTTCGCTGATCAGCGTTTCGAGCATCCGCACGATGGTCGGCTTGGAAAGCCCCGTCACCTGATGCAGCGAACCGATGGTGGCGATACGTTGCGCATTGAGCGCCTGCAACAACAGCAGAACCCGGCGCGCGGACTCGACGGGGGCATAGGAGGCCTTGTGTTCGTCGACGCTGCCACGCAATGAATTCGCCCTACAATGAAGATCGTTATATTTCGGTAGCTGGGGAGATTTGGCCGGTCTCTCCTTCAACTCGCTTTCCAACATTCAGAACTCCTCCCAGAATTCCTCTGCATCGGTCTCCCAACCGATGCCCGAACGAAAGGTAGTCCGGGAGGGGCAGCTATGCCAGCGGCTTCTTTTTTCATTTCAAGGAATGAAATGCCGGTCCGGCTTCAATGAGCCCGGAGAAAGGCGAGAGCAATGACGCCGGCATAACAGGCGGCGAGCGCAGAGACAGCGATCACGGGCGCAACCATGCCCACGAATGTGGCCGCCGTTCCGATCAGGAAGCTGCCAACCGCCGGTCCGCCGCGAATGATCATGCTGTAGATGCCCATCACCCGCCCCAGCTTGCCGGGTTCGCTTTCGAGCTGCAGCAGGGCCTGTCCGGCGATCCCCGCATACATGTTGGCAAACGACATGCAGAAGATCGCGATGAGCGCCAAGTGGAAGCTGGGTGTCAGCGCGAGCACCGCGAGGGAGACCGTGGAGCAAAGCGCGGCAAGCGCGATGCTGAGCGCACCGCGCGTGCTCGGCGGCCGCCAGAGAGTTATGGTGCCGGATACGACCGAGCCAAGCGCGGAGGCCGCCATCAATCCGACAAACCCGTCTATGCCTTTCGCGAACAGGGCATCGGAGACGGCCGGCAACATCTGCAGGATCCCGTTGACGCTGATGCCGGTCGCCCCCATCAACCCCAGCGTGGCGAGCAGGCTTCGGTGACCCAGCACATAACGGAAACCGTCGGCGGTCCCTGACCCATGAACGGCGTCAACCGACCGATCTGTGCCCTTCTGCACCCGGATCACCGCAAGCGCATAGGAGAAGAAGGCGATCGCCACGGCGCTCGCCGCAAAGGTGACGCCGACGTTGACCTCGCTGATCAGGACGCCCGCAATGATCGGTCCGACGAATCGGGCCAGGTTGAAGCTCAGCGCATTGAGCGCGACTGCGGCATGCAGATAGTCTGGCGGCACGATCTCCCGGATCAGCGACAACCGCGCCGGCTGCTCCAGGCTGCTGGAGACCCCCAGAATCAGCGTCAAGCCGAACAGCACTTCGACGGAGGTCAGTCCCAACCACGACAGGAGCGCGAGCACGACGGACTGCAGGATGGCGACAAACTGAGCCGACCGCAGCACCTTGATCTTGTCATGCGCGTCGGCAAGCGAGCCGGCGAAGCTGCTGAGGAAGATCGACGGCAGCATGTCGGCGGCAGCGATCAATCCGAGCCAGAAAGGCGACCTGCTGAGTTCCCAGGCAAGCCACGCAACGCCGATCTTCTGCATCCACATGCCGAGCACCGAGACGATACTGCCGATGGCGAAGCGGCGATAGTGCAGGTCCTTCAGGGCAAGCAGCGGATTGTAGCGCCGAACCTTGGCCATGCTCATGGGCACGGCCGGCGGAGATGGAGACTGAACACGCGTCGCAAGCTTCACCTGTGAACATCGGGATGGATGATGAACCGACAGGCGCCCGCGGAACGCCTCTCCGATCCCCAACCAGTTAGAGCGCCGGATGATAGACGGTCCACCTTCGGCGCCCGACGATTTCAATGCATGAAACAAAGGCAATGCCGCCGACCGCAGGCGGACCGCCTATCCGCGATCGCTCCCGCGAGCTTCAGTCGTCCTCGGCAAACACCACCTTGCGACGATTTCGGATTGCCGGAAACAGCACGGCGAACAGCGTTATCGCCGCGACTGTCAGCAAGCCCGCGGTGATCGGCCGATGAAAGAAGGCCAGCGGATTGCCATCCGCCAGCAGCATGGCGCGGCGCAGGTACTCTTCGAGCATTGGCCCTAGGACGAACCCGAGCAGCAATGGCGCAGGTTCGCAATCGAGCTTGGTGAGCCCGTAGCCGACCACGCCGAACACCGCCATCACCACAAGGTCGAACGGATTGTTGCCGACGCTGTAGACGCCGATCGCCGAGAAACCGATGATGGCCGGGAACAAGAGATGATTGCGAACCGAGAGCAGCTTCACCCAGAGCCCGACAAGCGGCAGGTTGAGGATAACCAGCATCAGGTTGCCGATCCACATCGAGACGATCACGCCCCAGAACAGAACCGGCTTCTCGTTGACGAGGTTGGGGCCTGGCGCCACGCCCTGCAGCATCAAGGCGCCGATCATCAGTGCCATGATCGCGTTCGAGGGAATGCCGAGCGTCAGCATCGGAATGAAGGAGCTCTGGGCACCGGCATTGTTGGCCGATTCCGGACCGGCGACACCTGCAATCGCGCCGTGCCCGAAGCGTTCCGGATGGAGGGAGATCTTCTTCTCCAGCGCATAGGAGGTGAAGGACGAGAGCATCGCCCCACCGCCCGGCAGGATTCCAAGGATGGAACCCAGGCCCGTGCCGCGCAGGATCGGTCCGGCCGAGTCCTTGATGTCGGCCCAGGTGGGCATCAGACCGGTCACGCGCGTCGTCAGCACATCCCGCTCCTGTTCCTTCTCGTCCTCCAGACCGCGCAGGATCTCGGCGATCGCGTAGACGCCCGAACCGAAGGCGATGATCGGAATGCCGTCGGCAAGATCGAGCGTGCCGAGCGTCAGACGCATGCTGCCGGTATAGACATCGGTTCCCACGCAGCCGAGCAACAGGCCCAGCACGATCATCACCAGGCCCTTCAGAACCGAACCGTGCGCCAGCGCGATCGACGCTACGACGCCGAGCACCATCAGCGCGAAATAGTCGGAAGGCCCAAAGCTGAGGGCGAGCGATGTCAGCGGCTTGGCGAAGAGTGCGATGACGAGCGTGGCGACGCAGCCGGCGAAGAAGGAGCCGAGCGCGGCAATGGCGAGTGCGGCGCCTGCCCTGCCCTGGCGCGCCATCTGGTAACCGTCGATCGCGGTCACCGCGGAAGTCGCCTCGCCGGGCAGGTTGATCAGGATCGCCGTAGTCGAACCGCCGTATTGGGCACCATAATAGATGCCGGCCAGCATGATCATCGAGGCCTCGGGTGCAAAACCGAACGTCACCGGCAGCAGGATGGCGATCGTGCCCAGCGGCCCGATGCCCGGCAGAACGCCGACGGCAGTACCGAGCAGGCAGCCGATGAAGCAGAACATCAGATTGGAAGGTTCGAGAACCGCTCCGAAACCGAGCGCAAGATTGGCGAAGATGTCCATGGCGTTTCTAGCCCGTGATCAGGTCGCCCCAGAGGGGGATTGGCAGGTTCAGGAGGAAGTGGAACACCGCGACGCAAAAGACGGTGAAGCCGGTAGATAGCAGAAGGGATTGGCGCAGATTGGCGAAGCGGCTGGCAAAGCTGGAGAAGAAGATCGTCAGCGCGACGGCGATCACCAGGCCCAGCGACTGGATCGTCGCCGCGAAGACAAGGGGAGAACCCATGATCAGAACGGACGACTTGACGGAGGCAAAGCGAAGCGGCGGGGTGCCGGGCGAAATCGGGGTGAAGGCGATCGCCAGAGCCAGCAGGGCCAGCACGATCGACAGCATGACGGGGAAGAAGCCGGCCCCCATCTCGGCCGCAGTGCCGATGCTGAGCGTGCTGTAGGCATAGATGCCGGTCACAGCGCTGAAACATACGAAGATGGCCGCAAAAGTGACGTTTCGGCGACTGAACGAGTGCCGGTCGGGCTGTCTCGTCTCGATGCTCATGCTGTTTTCCTCCTCAACGGCATCCGATCTGTCTGGTGCAGAAACTAACTTTGGTCCGGTCGGGTTACTTTTGATAATAGGGTATTCCGCAGATGCTCCGGCATCGTCGTCGTCGGCTCCTCGCCCTTGAACAGGTGGGTGAAAGTCTTCGACCTGATCTTCCAGCCACCCGTCCCATCGCGCGCCAGCACTTCGACGACCTCCGAAATACTGTTCGGCGCACTCACCGGCAGGACGGGCAGACCGTCGATCGCATAGATGGTCATGATATATTTGATCGTCGCCCGATCCGCGCCCTCGATTAATATCATCGGATTGTTGACGAGATGGCGCGCGACGCGATCGCCGCGGCCGCGGCGCCAGTCGTAGAATGCCTTGATCTGCTCGCGGCCGACGAAGGCCGAAGGGCCGGACCCGAATACGCCGTCTTCTGTGAACATCATGTGGGCATGCGTACCCCAGTTGGTATCGACTTCGTTCCAATATTCGGTGACGAGAGACAGGATCTCCGCCTTGGCCGTCAGTTCCGCAAGTGCATTCATTTTCGATACCGCGCTACATGAAATAGAGTTCGAGCGCGTTGCGCCCGCCGATGCGTCGCCGCATGGCAGGATCCGGCACCCATTCGGAAAGCGCCGCCACGGTCTGGCCGTAGGTGACGCGATTTTCGTAAGCTGCAAACGGCCAGTCGCTCGCCCAGACCAGGCGCTCTCCACTCGTCCGTTCTATAAGCTCCCGTGCGCAGTCCACGGCAGCCGAAAGCGGCTTGAACCGATAGCCCGCCGAGAGCTTGACCCAGGTATTGCCCCGGTCGATGGCATCGAGGACCAGGCGAAAACCCGGATCGTCCACGCCTTTGCCGGCTTCGGGCATGCCCATGTGATCGATCACCATGCGTGCCCCAGCCGCCTCGATCTCCCGCATCATCACCGGCAGGCGGTCCGCCCGTTCGATCAGATGGACATGCCAGCCGAGATCGGCGACCCGCCGCAGCAGCCGACGATAGTCCAGCGACGTGATGTCCGGCGCCTCCGCAAGCGTCCGCCACATCAGCCTGATCCCGACGAAGCCGTCGTCCCGCATTCGCTCCAGTTCGTATATGCCGATCGACGGCGACACGATTGCGGTTGCCCTGAGCCGGCGATGTCTGCGTAAGGCACCACGCACATGGTCATTGTATTCGCCATGTAAGCTGGCGGCAGCGACAACACCTAATGCGATACCGTGAGCGTCGAGCAGCCCGATCAATTTCTCGACGCCCGCGTCTTCCGGCGGCTTGTGCCAGGCGCTCGCAGAGAGCGGCAGATCGGTGGTGTAGATGTGAAAATGCGCGTCCACCAGCGGTGGTTCGTTACCGGGCTCAGCCATGCGGAAGCGCTCCGTGTTTCACGCGCTTGTCCAGATCGAGCAGACGGCGCGGATTTTCTCCGATCGCCCGCCGGATTTCCAGTTCCCCGAGCCCGAAATCCTGCCAGCTTCGCAGAGCCGCCGTGTAGTGTTGGCGAAGGGAGTTGGCCTCGCCATCCGAATGCAGTCCGAGGATGAGCCGGTCGGGATGCGTCGCCGCCAGGGTGGCAGCCAGATTGCGGTCGCGTCCCTGGCTGGCTGCCGAGATCATGACATAGGCCCCCTGCCCCAGCATGACATCCACATCCCCCGGCCGAGCCCCGTTGTTGTGCATGGGGTCCACCGCCAGCAGCCTCATCACGCCGCAGGCAGCCGCCTGTTCGAAGAGTGCCAGCACTTCGCTGGCATGCAGAAAACCCGCCCCCAGCACGCCGTCCCTCGCCGCCACGATCTCCAGCAGTTCCTTTAGCTGGGGCAGGACCTTGCCGCGGGCATCCACCACGCTGAGAGCAGGCCCTCCTGCATCGAGACCGGCCCGCGGACGCGCCGGCCAGCGCTTCCTCCTGAGGAAGTTCTCTGCCGAAAGCGTCGGCATGTGAACGACCTTGCCCGAAAGCATGAGCGTATGCTCGGCTGCGTAGACGTTGAGGCCGCCGACTGTCGTATTCAGCGTGACGCTGCCATGCAAGATCATGGATGCACTCTTGAAATCCGCATCGGCCAGATAGGCTGCCATCGGCGCAGTGCAATAATCATGGGCCTGCAGCACGATGGCCCTCATCCCCAGTTCCTGGGCCTGGCCCGCGATCTCGATCGCGTCGAGACCGGTTGCCCGGTGCGACAACCCCTCAAGATCACAGGCCATGTCGACCGATCCGGAAAGCCAGCCGACGAGCGGATCGGCAGGCCCATGCGATCGGGCAAGGACGTCAATCGACATCGGATATGCTCCCGGATTATCTGGAATTTGCCGACATGGCGGCTGCCCGTTCGCGGAGCAGCCGCCGGCCTATTCGCTCCGGATCTTGTATTTGGCGATAATGCCCCGCCAGAGTGCTTCCTCGTCCACCACGATCTTGTGGAACTCCTCCGGCGTGGTCGGCGCGGCGACCTGCCCTGCCACGGCGAACTTCTTGATCGCCTCTTCCGACCTCAGATACTCGGTGAGCACCTGGTTGATTTTCTTGACGATCGCCGGAGGCGTGCCCTTGGGCGCCATGACGCCGCCCCACGGCACGGCGACAAGGTCTAGCCCTGCCTCCTTCAAAGTTGGTACGTTCGGCAGGATTTTCGCACGCTGGGCAGAGATCACGGCGAGCGGCTTGAGGCTGCCCGTCTCGATATGCTTGATATAGGCGTCGCCGAGATAGTCCACCGAGAGATCCAGGCTCGCCGACAGCATGTCGGTCACGATCGGCGGGCTACCCTTGTAGCTGACGAGCTTGATGTCGATATCGGCCATGTCCATGATCGCGGTCTCGATCATGTGGCCATAGGAACCGATGCCGTTGTTGCCCGCACTCACCTGCGAAGGATTTTCCTTGGCGTAGGCGATCAGCTCGCTGAGATTGTTCGCGGGGAAGTCCTTGCGGGCCACCAGCACCATGTCGCCGACCGAAAACTGGATGATATGCTCGAAATCCTCGAGAGGCTTGTAGGGCAAACCGGGCATCGTATTGGTAAAATTGGCCGCCGGCCCTGGATATGCCGTCACCAGCGTATAACCATCCGGTTTCTGGCGTGCCACGTAACCCGTGCCGATCGCGCCGCCCGCACCCGGCTTGTTTTCGACGATGACGGTCTGGCCGACGCCCTTTTCCAGGGCGGCGGCAACCAGGCGCGCCAGATAATCGCTGCCTGCCGCGAATGCGTGAACCAGAGTGATCGGCTTGTCCTTCGGCCATTCTCCCGCAAGGCCAGTACTGCTCGTCGCGCTCACCCCCGTGAACGCCAGCAGAGCAATACCGATGGATGTCAGTAACTTGCACATTTTTCTCCTCCCTCGATCCGGGGGTGGCGCTTATAGCTTCTTGTCCCGGTGGCAACGGATCATAAACAAAAGCACGGCCTCGGCTATTGCGGCGGGGCATCTGTTTCAACCATTGAAATAGGATACCGCACCCCGTGGACGCCGAGGCGCCTCCCCCACAGCTTGGAAGCTGCCAGTCATCGCTTCAACAGTCGCGCAAGGGTTTCGGCCGATGGTGCTCCATCATGCCCACGATGATCAAGCCGTCGATGCGTTGCTGCGCGGCGCGGTGGACCTCCATTGCCATAGTGGCCCCTCGGTCATGGGCCGCAAGGTCAACCATGCCGAAGAGATCGCCGAGGCGGAGGCCGCCGGCATGCATGCAATCCTGATCAAGGACCATTTCTATTCGGCGACCCCAGTGCTGGAACTCATCAAGCGTCACCGGCCGGCGGGCAACGAGCTGGAAATCCTCTCCGGCGTACCGCTCAACAATGCGCTCGGCGGCCTCAACCCGAGAGCCGTCAAGGTGGGCCTCGGAATGGGTGCGCGGCTGGTCTGGATGCCGACGCTCTCCTCTTCCAACCACCTCCGGATCGCTCATTATTACGATCTGGCCGGCAAGCTTGGAATGCTGCCGCCGGAAGGTCTCAGCGTGCTGACAGTCAACGGCATCCTCCGCGACGAGGTCAAGGAAATCATCGATCTGATCGCAGAACACGACGCAGTGCTCTGCGGCGGCCATCTGCATGTCAGCGAAATGTACCCGCTGTTCACGGAGGCGAAAAAACGCGGGGTCAGGCGCATGCTGGTGTCGCACCCGACCTTCTGGATCGATGCCGATCTCGCCGACCTGCGAGAACTCGCGTCGATGGATGTCCATCTCGAACATTGCGCCTGTATGCTCATCGACTGTCCCTCCCGACAGTTCACCGCCGAGGAACTGCACGACTATGTGGAAGCCGGCGGCTTGGACCGCACCATCCTCGGCTCCGACCTCGGACAGCCGATCAATCCGCGCCCGGTGGAGGGCTTTCGCTCGGTCATCAAACTGTGCCTCGACAGCGGTTTCACGCGCGAAGAAACGCGGCGAATGACCTCGCTCAACGCCTGTTCGCTAATGGGTCTTCGACCGCCCGCCAGTTGACCTGATAATGCGGCTGCCGTGCTCGAATTCGACAGGATCGTCCTTCTCGCGTCTATCCGTCATATCGGCCGGGCTAACCTCGTGCGATCGATCAGCTGGGGCAATGTAAACCTCAGGAGCCTGGAGGCGGCTCTACCGCATAGTGCCGCTCGCCCCTCCGGCAGAGATAGACCTCCCGTTCCGGATTGGCTTCGATGACGAAGCCCGAACTGCTTAGCATGGCCTCGACGGCCGGCTTGTTGGGGATGAACCAGTTCGTCGGGTCCCCGGCATATCGTTCCTTGACGAAGAAGAGTTTCGGATAGTCCGGCCGGTCGAAGACCGACCATTCCGAAAAATCGTAGTCCTCCTGAAGATCGGGAATTCGCTCGTCACCCCGCTGCAGGCATTGGAAGAGCATGCGGTCCCCGACGACCTGCTCGTAAAGCAGATCAAGCGCCAAGAGCGGATGACGCAGGTGATAGAGTACCCCCATGAAGATGACGAGATCGAACTTTTCATTCAGCTTGCCGACGTCATAGACGGACATCTGCTTGAATTCCATATTCAACCCGGTTTCCGCCGCAACGAATTGCGCCTGCCGCAGATAGCGGGCGTCAGTATCGATGCCCACCACCCGGCCTGCATTCCGTCGTTTCATCTCCAGTGCGTAAAAGCCGGCATTGCAGCCGACGTCGAGCACGCTGCACCCCTGCAGGTCGCCCGGGATGACGTGTTTGAACCCTTCCCACTTGAACCTGGGGTAATCGCCGAGAAAATGCTCCGGAGCCGTCTGCACACCGCCGATCTCGAGGTTGTGAAACCAGGGGCCAAGCTCGGCGATCTTCCTTCGTAAATCATCCTCGCTTCTTCGCCTTACATCCATGCTCACGCTCCTGCATGAATTTCCGGTACTGGAGACGGCCGCCGTGCTTTAGACGAATGCGGGGCGGCTGGGTGCTCGCCAAGCGTCGCGACGAACCAATCCGCGGTATGCCTGAGCCCCTCAGACAGCGGAATTTTCGGCTGCCAGCCGAGCAGTTCGCGCGCTCTGGCGATATCCGGCCGCCGGCGCTGCGGGTCGTCCTGCGGCAGCGGCCGATGGACGATCCGCCCGCCGGCCGGCACCATGTCCAGCACCATGGCCGCCAGCTCGTTGATGGTGAACTCTCCCGGGTTACCGAGATTGACCGGGCCTTCAGGATTGGGATCGACATCCATCAACGCCATCAGACCCGCTACCAGGTCACTGACGAAGCAGAAGGAGCGGGTTTGCTCGCCGGTGCCGTATATCGTCAGCGGCTCACCGGAGATCGCCTGTACCAGGAGGTTGGAGATGATCCGTCCATCATGCGGCTGCATCCTCGGCCCGTAGGTATTGAAGATGCGTGCAACGCGGGCGTCGACCTTGCCGGCGCGCAGCATGTCGAAACAAAGCGCTTCGGCTGCCCGCTTGCCCTCGTCATAACACGCACGCGGACCGGTGCAATTGACGTTGCCGCGATAGTCTTCCCGCTGCGGGTGTTCGACCGGGTCGCCATAGACTTCGCTCGTCGAAGCCTGAAGAAACGACGCGCCGTTCCGTTCGGCGAGCGTCAGCAGATTGCCGGTGCCGGCAACGCAGGTCATCATCGTATGCACCGGATCGGCCTGATACTGCGGTGGCGAGGCGGCGCAGGCCAGATTGTAGATCTGGTTTACGGGTTCATCGATGCTCTCCAGGACGCAGATGTCCATCTCGATCAGCCGGAAATGAGGATGGTTCGCCAGCGGCCTGACATTGTCTTCCGAGCCGGTGATATAGCTGTCGACACAGATGACCCGATCGCCGCGGGCAAGCAGCGCATCGCATAGATGCGAACCGACGAAGCCGGCACCCCCAGCGACAAGAACGGTCTTTCCCTTTCCGTTTCGGGTTTTTTGCAGCATTACACCTCTCCTTAGGCTGAGACTTTCCGAAGCATGTGTTGCGTTCGGGACTTTCGCTCGGGCAGATGTCCGAGATCGGCGGCAAGCTCTCGGGCCCGCGCAAGGCCGGTGTGGCCTTCGAGAACGATAGCTTCGGCTTTCCGGGCCAATGACCGGCGATCGACCTCACCGATCTCCGTCAAAGCCTCGATCACATCTTCCGTCTGCCTGGCGATGATGATTGCGTCCTGATCCGGCAGAAGTTCATCGAGGCCGCGCCAGTCGTCACTGACGATCGGCGTGCCGCAGGCAGCCGCCTCGAACAGCCGTACGCTCGGCGACCAGCCGGCGGCGATCATATCGGTGCGGGTAACGTTCAACGTGAACCGCTGGCGGCTGTAGAAGCTCGGATGATCGGCCGGCGGCAGATGCTCGATACGTTCGACATTCTTCGGCCAGTCTATATCGGCCGGATATTGTGGTCCCGCGACCACGAACTGAAGATGCGGCAGTCGCCTTGCGGGTTCGATGAGCAGCCTGTCGACGGCAGGTTGGCGGTCGGGGCTGAACGTGCCGAGATAACCGAGATCCCAGCGGAAAGTTTCATTGGTGTTCCGGTAGCGCTCGGCATCGACCGAGCAATAAAGCGGCAGGGCTTTCCTTGCGCCATATTGCTGTTCCAGCCGGATCAAGATCTGTCCGCCGGAAAAAGAGAGATAGGCGTCGAAGAGCGGAACCTGGCGCAGCGCCAGATATTCCTCGTCGCCACGGTCGAGCTTCGCCAGCGTTACCGGCGTGTCGATGTCATAAAAGCAGAGCCGCTTTGGTCCGAGCGCGTCCAGGCAATCGATCAGCCTCACGCCTTCCGGCACGTAGGAGCCAACCACCACCGCATCGGCACCGACGATACGGCCCCGATGTGTATCGAGCATCGAGCCTATGTCGGAATAGTAGATAAGTTCGCAGAAATCCGGCTCCGGCAGGTCGCGATGGCCGGCATACCATGGCACGTCCCGCTCCAGGAAAAGGGTGCGATGGCCTTCCGCCTTCAAGCCACGGATCAGGGCGCGGAACGTCGTTGCATGCCCGTTTCCCCAGGAGGAGGACAGTGTGAGACCCAAAAAGACGATGTCGAGGGGCTTCGTCATTCGGCCGCCTCCCGTGCCGCGTTCGAGCAGGTACGAAAGATGGCGTCCACCTGCTCGGCGCGGTGCGCATAGGTGTGTTCGGACAGCACGCGGGTAAGCGCCCGCTCCCCGATTGCCTTTGCCCGCTCGCGATCAAGACCGGCGAGAATATCGACGACATCCTTCCCGTCCCGGGCAACGAGCACTTCCTCATCCGGCTTGAGAAATAGCTCGATGCCCTCCCAATGGTCGGTGATCAGACAAGCACCGGCACCAGCGGCCTCGAACACACGGGTTGCAGGAGAAAAACCGTTTTCGGCCATGCTCGCGCGGGAAATGTTGAGCACTGCCTTGGGCGTCACATTGAAGGCGTTGTGATCGCGGGTCGAGACATGCCCGATGAAATTGACGTTTCGAGACATGGGTTTGCCGCCCCATCCTGATCCGCCGAGCAGAAATGTCTGCTGTGGCAGGCGCATGGCGGGCTCCAGAAAGAAGCGCTCGACCCGCGCCTCGCGGTCCGGCAGACGATTTCCCAAAAAACCGAGATCGGAGGTGAACCGCGCTTCTTCCGGCACCGGATGATGGGTCGTCGGATCAAGCGCGTTGTAGACGGGAATACAGCTTCCGGCGCCAAGTGCCCGATAGGCATCAACAACCGGATCTCCGCCGCCATAGGTCATGATCAGATCAAGTTCGCCGAGTGCCTTGCGAAGGGGATGGTCCGGATGCACCCGAAACTCTGCGAGGGTCGCCGGTGCATCGACGTCCCAGAATATCTTGAGGGCACCCGGCCGCGCGTTACCGAGCACTTCCTGCAGCAGGAGATCGTCCTCGAACCCGACACCGCTTGCTTTGACGACGATATCGGCCTGCGCGGAATCGGTACCCACCCTCTTCAACGCCTCGATTGTCCCATCATAGACCACTACCCTGCACCAATCCGGCGGATCGATGTCCCGGTGCTTCTGACGGTCATAGACGTCCGGCTCGTAGAAGGTGATGTCATAGCCTTTCTGTGCCAAAGCACGAAGAAGGCCCCGGTAATAGGTAGCGGCGCCGTTCCAGTAGGCCGAAACGATGCTGGATCCGTAAAACGCAATCTTCATTCCGCGGCCTCTTTTGCTCCAAGTTTTTCAGTGACGCGGCGCGTGCCGCATTCGGCAAGAATGGAAAGCAGCTCATCCACGCGGTGGCGGCAGGTGTGGCGGGAGCGGATGGTTTCGAGCCCTGAGGCGATGAGCGCATTCGACAGGTCGGCGTCGGTCAGAACTTCGGCCAGCAGACGTGTCATTTCCTCTCCATTGCGCGCCATCAGATAGTCGCGGCCCGCCCGGAAGAGGTTTTCAGCATCGTTCCAGGGCGCCGAAACGAGCGGAATGCCGCAGGCGAGCGCCTCGAAAACCCGGATGGTCGGAATGCCGGGCAGATTTTGCACATAGGGTCGGCGCGGGATGTGAACCGTGGCACCATGGCGCGCGAAAGCAAGCGGCGCTTCGGCATTGGCGATCCAGCCGCCATATTCGATGCCGGCCTGAGAAAGCGCCTCCAGCGCGTGCTGCGGATAGCGCACGCCGCGGACGGTCGCATCGAAGCCGAGGGTCCTCACCGGGCGGACAAGGAATTCCATGATCTCGGCAGAACGCTCATCGTCACCCCAGTTGCCGATCCAGATCAGATCACCGGTCTTGGCGATATCCGGATGCGGCCGGAACAATGTATCATCTGCCGCCTCGTGCCAGGTGTAGACCGCCCTGCCCCATCCGGCCCTCAGATATCGCTGCCGCAGCGTTTCACCGAAGGCGAGGACACCATCGTAGTCGTCGATCTTCAGCCCGGCGATATCGCTTTCGGCCGAAACCGCCCGATGATGGGTGTCGTGAAAGAGCAGCGTGAAGCGGCCACCGTCGCGACGCGCGCGCCCGATCCGCTCCACCAGCGCGGGTTCGTTCCACTCATGGACGATTACGACATCCGCATCGTCGATCGCCGCTTCATGGTTGAAATCCGCGCCATGGATTTGAGAGGTCAGCTCGGGAAACATCTTTCGGAATTTTTCGATAGGGACCAGGCCCTGCTCCGCAATCAGGTTGGACCGGCTCCAGGACTCCTCCGGTTCCAGGGCCAGCGCCTCGTGACCACGGCGGATGAGATCGCGCATGACGCCGCGCAGAAAGTGTGCATTGCCATGGTTCCAGTCCGAAATCAGCGAATGGGTATAGAAGATGAATTTCATGCTTACTCCGCCGCGGTAAGAGCCTGCTTTGCCGAAAGAAGCCGGGCATAAACGCGCGCCACCGCCTCCGCCTGCGCTTCTGCCGTGAAATCCAGCGATCGAATGCGCGCTCGGTTTGCAAACACCGTCCGCAGGGAGGAATCTCTGGCCAGCTGGTTGACCGCAGCCGCGAAGGCATGCGGGTCATGAGGATCGGCAAAGAGTGCCGCACCATCCCATAATTCGCGGTAGGTCGGGATGTCTGCGAGCACCAGCGCGCTGCCGCAACGCGCGGCTTCAAGCGCCGCCAGACCGAACGGTTCGTAAAGCGACGGCGATACCACGATCGCCGCCCTCGCCATCAGGGCCATGGTTTCCGCATGCGAGAGCTCGCCCCGGTTCTGGACTCTTTCGAGCGGCACACGCTGCCCGTTCGGACCCCGGTTCGATCCGGCCATCACCACGGGGCAGGAAATTTCCTCGCTGGCCGCATCGAGCACGGCACCGTTCTTGCCGTCATCCCACCACCGGCCGGCTGCAAAGGCGAAATTCTCTTTCGCCCCGGCAGCCGGGGAAACCTTGCTTCCGTTGTGAACGACCAGCAGATCGTCGATCGGTCCATAAACTGAACCCAGGAGCGCAGCGTGGCTGCGGCTCGGGGCGAGAACCGCATCGGCACCATCGAAACCCTTTCGGTTGAGGCGTTCCTGCCATTGCCAGGTTTCCGGTAACCCGCAGCCGCGAACTGCCCGAAACCATGTGGCGACGCAGGAATGCGACACGGCGACAACCGGAAGACCGATATCGAGCCCCGCCGCCTGTGACGGCAGATTGAGATGCGCGATATCTGCCTTTTCCCTCGCAGCCAGATCGGAAAGCGTCCTCGATACACTTCTGAGAGCGGCCTCGTCTTCGACCATCCAGTCGAGCGGCAGATCGCACCAGACAAGCTTGCCGATGGCTTCCGCTTCCCGCATTTGACCGGAAGAGGGCCGAGGACCGAAAACGGCGAACACGGTCTCGAAGCCCATCGGTCTCAGTCCGGCTGCCAGATCCAACGCATAGCGCCAGACGCCGCCCACTGCATCGACCGACATCAGGATGCGCCGGCGATCAGCCTCTCGTGACCGGGCCGTCATGCCGAAACCTTCCGCTTTTGCTGAAGCCGCATCCTGCCGCCGAAACGATGTTCGGCCAGCCACTCGGCAAGGTGCCGGATGCCGCTCGCCCACCGGACGCGAGCCTGCCAACCGAGTTCCCGTTCCAGTTTGCGGGTGTCGGCAACGAAGTAATACTGATCGCCCGCACGCCACTCGCCGAACTGCGTTTCGATGGCACGTTCGGTGATGGCCTCTATTTCCCGAAGAACTGCGCGAATGCTGACGGCATTCCGGGGGCCGCCGCCGAGATTGAATACGCTGCCCTTCACCCTGCCTATATTGGCAAGAACGGTCCGATAGGCGGTGACCGCATCGTCGACGTGCAGAATATCGCGCACCTGCTTGCCATCGCCGTAGATCGAGATCGGCTCGCCGCCGAGCGCCCGAATCAGGAAATGCGCAACCCATCCCTGATCCTCGGTGCCGAACTGACGCGGGCCATAGATGCAGCTCATGCGCAGCACCGCGGTCGGAACGTCGTAGGATTTCGCATAGTCGAGGACATACTGGTCCGCGACGCCTTTCGAGCAGCCATAGGGCGTGCAGAAGTCGAGCGGCCTGTCTTCGCCGATGCCGTTCAGGCGGATGTCCGCCTGCCCCGGCACATAACGATCCTCGGTCTCCACCATCTTCAGATCGTCAAGCGCGCCATAGACCTTGTTGGTGCTGGCGAAGATCACCGGGGCTCTCTTGCCGGCCTTCCTGACTGCCTCGAGAACGTTGAGGGTGCCGCGAGCATTCGCCTCGAAATCATCGATCGGATGGGCGAGACTTGTCGTCACCGCCGTCTGCGCGGCGAGATGGAAGACCGCCTTGGCATCGCTGAACGCCGCCTCTATGCCGCGCAGGTCCCGCACGTCCGCCAGCGCCGGATGAACGCGATTGCCATGCCGATCCATCAGCCAGGCAAGGTTCTGGTCGACGCCCGGGCGGCCGAGGTTGTCCAGAACGACAACGTCCTCGCCGTCGCTGAGAAAACCATCGGCAAGGTTTGACCCGATAAAGCCGCTGCCGCCGGTAATGACGATCGGCGCGGCGCCGTTCGCGACGTTCGGCGCGGCAAGGCGCGTCACGTCCTCGACGCGGGAGACGCCGCCCTCCATCAGGAGCCGGGCCAGCAGCTTCGGCTGGTTATCGTAGGTCACGGCGCCGAGATGATAGTGCCTCGGATCGAACCACAGGCCTTCTTGCACCGGAACGTCGGGTGCGACATCGGCCCATGAATACCAGTAGGTCCGGTCGGCAGGCACGTTCAGTGCCTTCACGAAGCGGCGTGCCTGCTCCATCTCGTCGCTGCGCCAGGTGGAATAACCGGTCTCGGTGATCCAGAGCTCGGCGTCGGAATTATAGCGGTCGAGTATCTTGCGCATCTCGCCGAGATGCATGTCCCAACCGCCCCAAGTGCCTTCCTCGCTGTCCCAGGTTCCGGGAAAACCGTGGAAGCCGACTGCGTCGACGACGCCAAGGACGCCGCGCTCGCCCATCAGGTTCAGCCAGTAGGGGTCGAATGGGCACGGCCCGCCGAGCACCGGCTTCCAGCCGCGATGCTTCGCCCAATAGGCAGCACCGCCCACCATTTCGCAGAAGAGCTGGAAGTCGCCATCCTCGCGCCAATCCCAATCGAGGAGATTATTCGGCTCGTTCCACAACTCGATGTGGCGGAAGTGCTTGCCGTAGCGGGTCAACACGTGGTCGACGAAATCGGCGTAGGATTTCAACTCATACGGCGCGCCTGATGACCGTCCGGTACGGGATAAGGACGGCGGGGTGTAGTGAATACAGGGCAAAAGGTCGATCTGACGGCCAAGCTGCGGGATCAACCAGTCAAACCACTCTTCTCCGCCCGACGCCAGATATTCGGCCCAGGAAAGGTGGGTGCGCAGATAGCCTGCACCGCTTGCTAGAATATCGGGGAGAACGCGCTCGACGCGCTCGAACTCGCCGGGACGAAACCATTCGACGAAGCCAAAGGATTTCCGGGATTGCGATACGCTCCCGGGCGGGATGGACATGTTCATGATACAAGCCCCCGCTCTTCGAGCTGACGCTTCATTTCCGCTCCGCGATCGACCGCCCCGGCGCTGCGCACCCATTCGGCAAACGGGGCAAGAGAGTTTTCCAGCAGGAATTGCGGCTCGAAGCCGAGCAATTCGCGGGCCTTGGATATGTCGGCAAAGCAGTTGCGGATATCGCCGGACCGCGCCTTGTTCATGATGTCCGGCGCGATGTCCGGCACGCCCATGGCCTCGGCGAGAAGGATTGCCACCTCCTCCACCGTGTAGGCCTGGCCACTGCCGATATTGATGATATGGCCTGCGGCATTCGGCTTTTCCAACGCCAGACGAAAGGCCCGCGCGACATCCCGCACATGGACGAAATCGCGGCGCTGCTTGCCATCCTCGAAGATCATCGGCGGCTTGTTGTTGGCGAGGCGCGAGGCGAAGTTGGCCAGTACGCCGGTATAGGGATTGGAAAGTGCCTGTCCGGCACCGAAGACGTTGAAGAGGCGAAGCGCAACGGCATCGACCCCATAAGCCTCACCGAAAATCAAGACCTGCTTTTCCTGCGCATATTTCGTAAGGGCGTAGATTGAGGCGAGATCGACCGGCTTCTCCTCGTCGGTCGCGACCGGCGCCAATGGCTGGCCGTCCGGTGACAGCGGATCCCATTGACCGCGCTTGATCCGTGCCGGCCAGCGGCGAACCAGGCCGAGCTGGTTGCCGTCGAGCGTCTGATATCGGCCCTCGCCGTAAACGCTCATCGAGGAAGCGACGACAATGCGTTTGACAGAACGGCCGATCATGGTCTCCAGGAGGATCGCCGTGCCGAGATCGTTGGCGCCCACATAACGGGCGATCTCGTACATGGACTGACCGACACCGACTTCCGCGGCCAGGTGAATGACACCGTCCACGCCATCCAGGGCTTTCGTGACAATGGCCTTGTCCCTGACATCGCCACGAATGACCTCCATGTCTTCGGGAACGACCGCTTCCGCATCGCCGTGCACCTGGTCGATCAAGGCGTCGAGGCTTCGCACCTCATAGCCATTTTTAAGGAGTTCTTCCGTTACGTACCGGCCGATAAAGCCGCATCCACCAGTCACCAGAATCCTTGCCATGAGGCCCTCTGTCTCCACGAATTGGAACTTCCAACGAGGCGCCGAACATGACTTGGGTGTAAAAAGTTCCTTCTTCTACGTCATCTTTGTCATCTTTGACTTCATCAATAACATCATCCCATTTCTTCAGCGATCCGGAACCGGTGGCGAATAAGCGGGTTAGGCGCCTTCTTGCTGAGGAACAAGAACTTGCAGAAAGACCAGACCTACAATACCACCCCCGAGCCTCGGCAGGCGGAAGAAAATCCCATTTCTACCGTTCTCGACAGAAACATCAGCGCCCTGATCCGCCGACGCGTGAAGGACGAGAAGAGGCTGTCGCGGCAGGAGCACCTCGCCCAGGCCATGACGGACTTCGCCGGAAGCATGGTCTTCGTCTATATCCATGCAGCGATCTTCGCCCTCTGGATCGTTGTAAACCTTGGATGGCTGCCGATCTTGCCCGCATTCGACCCATCGCTCGTCATCCTTGCGATGGTCGCTTCCGTGGAGGCAATCTTCATCTCGACCTTCGTCCTCATCAGCCAGAACCGCATGGCTGCGGCAGATGACAAGCGGGCCGACCTTGCATTGCAGATTTCGTTGCTCAACGAGCATGAAACCACCAGGCTCGTCGCCATGGTCTCGGCGATCGCAGAAAGACTCGGCGTCGAAACCGAAGTCGCGCCCCATGAGATCGACGAGATGAAGAAGGACGTGCCCCCGGAAATGGTGATGGAGGAAATCGAGCGCCAGCAATCCGGCTGATCCCGCACGTCATATTCATCATCATCTTCTTCTTTGACTTCTTCTGGAACTCTCATGGAGGTTTTTAGTTCGACAAACCGACCTTCCGACAACTCCAGCAAAAGGCAGAGAATGAACGTCATCTCGAAGACTGGAGCCGGGTTGATGCGCGCTGTCGTCGTCACCGGCCCCGGCAGGATCGAATTGAAGAACATGCCGGTTACGGAACCCGGACCGCGACAGGTACGCGTGCGGCTGGAAGGCTGCGGCGTCTGTGCTTCGAATCTGGTGCCCTGGGCCGGTCCCGATTGGATGACGTTCCCGACGGAGGCCGGCGGACTGGGCCATGAGGGCTGGGGGCATATCGAAGCGACCGGCGAGGACGTGACGGATGTCGCAATCGGCGACCGGGTCGCCGTCCTCAGCCATCATGCCTATGCCACGCATGACATTGCCGATGCGGACATGGTCGTTCCCCTGCCGGCATCGCTCGATGGTCAGCCCTTCCCCGGCGAACCGCTTGGCTGTGCCATGAATATCTTCCGCCGGGCGGATATCCAGGCGGGTCAGACGGTAGCGATCATCGGCATAGGCTTTCTTGGCGCGCTTCTGACGCAGCTTGCTTCGAAGGCCGGAGCCCGAGTGATCGCAATCTCCCGTCGCCCCCATTCCCTCGATGTCGCAAGGAAGATGGGCGCCGTAGAAACGATCGCCTTGGACGATCACTGGCGGATCATTGAGGAGATGCGGCGTCTGACGGAGGGGCGTTTCTGCGACCGTGTCATTGAAGCGGTCGGCAAACCGTGGCCGCTCGATCTCGCGGCGGAACTGACGATGGAACGCGGCCGGCTCATCATCGCCGGCTATCATCAAGACGGGCTGCGTCAGATCAACATGCAACTGTGGAACTGGCGCGGGCTCGACGTCGTCAACGCGCACGAGCGCGATCCGGCCATCTATATCCGGGGTATCCGCGACGCAATACACGCCGTGGCGCAAGGGCGCCTCGACCCTTCATCGCTCTATACGCATCGCTACCCGCTCGAAGAGCTCGACCACGCGCTCGACGACACGCGCGACCGTCCTGGAAATTTCCTCAAGGCTTTGGTGATCTATCGATGAACAAACTGGTTTCGCAAAAGGAATTCGCCGCTCGGAACAGGCCTGTGCGGCTGGGCTTCCTGGGGCTTGGCTGGATCGGCCGTCATCGAATGGAAGCGGTCTTGAACAGCGGAACGGCCGAGGTCGTCGCCATCGCGGACCCCTCCGAGGAAATGGCGCGGGAGGCCGCAAAACGTGCGTCTGGAGCGAAGCGCGCCGCCGATCTCGAAGCTCTGCTGGCGGAGGATATTGACGGCATCGTCATCGCAACTCCCAGCGCTCAGCACGCCGCCCAATCCATCCGGGCGCTGAATGCAGGCGTGGCCGTGTTCTGCCAGAAACCTCTGGGGCGGACGGCCGGAGAGGTCCGCAGGGTAATCGAGGCCGCAAGGACTGCCGACCGCCTCCTGGGCGTCGATCTCTCCTACCGGCACACGCAGGCGATGCGCAGGATCCGCGAGCTTATCCGCTCTGGCGACCTTGGCCGCGTCTTCGCCGCCGACCTCACCTTCCATAATGCTTACGGCCCGGACAAACCATGGTTCTACGACAAATCGCTTTCCGGCGGCGGATGCGTGATGGACCTCGGCATCCATCTGATCGATCTCGCCCTTTGGACACTCGATTTTCCCGAAGTCACGGCGGTTTCCAGCTACATCATGTCTGCCGGACAGGCCATCGTTCCGATCTCGGATCAGGTCGAGGATTACGGCCTTGCAAGTTTGACGCTGAAAAACGGTACCGTCGTGCGACTGGCCTGCTCGTGGCGCCTGCAGGCGGGATGCGATGCAGTCATCGAGGCGAGTTTCTTTGGCACGAATGGCGGTGCCTCCATGCGCAACGTCAACGGTTCCTTCTATGACTTCACCGCCGACCGGCTTTCCGGCACCTGCCGTGAGCGGCTTGTCGATCCCCCGGACGAGTGGGGTGGCCGTGCGGCTCTCGCCTGGGCACGCCAGCTTGCCAAGGACGGCGGTTTCGATCCCGCTTGCGAGAAGTTGGCGGACGCTGCCGACATCATCGATGAAATATACAGCCGCGCGACGAAATAGCCCTGAAGGGACCATCGGCCAGACTTCGCTTGCCGGCCGTCTCCGTTGGATCAGCTTACGCGGATTTGGCCTTCCGGCGCGGAGCCGTCACGGCACCTTTTTTCGGTGTGGCGGAAACGTCGGAGCCGTCGCCTCCTCGGCTTCTCCCGGAAACCTCATGTTCCCCTCGCCGGGAGGCGCGGGAACTATAGGCTGCCGCCTTAGTTAGCCGTCAGCAAGGAGCAGTCTCATGAGTATGAACAAGCCGAAGAAAGGCGGCCTGTCGAATGCCAGAAGACCGAAATAACTACGTCTGGCCGATATGAACGAGGGCCGTTATCTCCGCTCACGGTGGGGCCGACAACGAATACCCTGCAGAAGAAGTTCTGTCGAAGCCTTCCGATCCGGAAAGTTTCGAACCTTATCACCATTGGTCCTCGAAAGGGTTTCTCATGGCCAATCAGCTATGGCTCTTTGTCGTTGCCGGCGGTGCGGCCCTTCTTGGTGTCGCCTTGGCCTTCGGTATGTTTATGGAAGACCGATCCCGTGCGCTGAGCGCCATGATCGGTGCGTTTATCGTCGCGGGATGCGCAGTGGGACTTGGCATACTGATTTCCACCCAGGCACCCACAGCCCCTCAAACGGCACCGGACGTACATGGATCGCAATACGATCTTCCCGCACGTCCCTCAGACCAGAACGCCCTGCCAAAGACACCATGAACGTCAGCAGCCGCAAGTTCATCGAGTTTTGCGCCGTCCGCCACCGCACCGGCGGCTCTTTTTTCGGAACAGAGTCCTTTTTCAAAGGTTGCACTCAAAACAAGAGAGGAAGGGCGCATGAATCACATCGAGAGACAGAAGCGCATCGAAGCGGAACTCGTCGACCTTATGCCGGCCCTCAGAAATTTTGCCCGCCGGTTTCATACTTCACCCAACGACATTGACGATCTCGTTCAGGAGACGCTTCTCAAGGCGCTTTCCAACCTTGAGAAGTTCGAGGAAGGAACACGCCTCAAGTCATGGCTGTTCACCATCATGCGGAACAGCTTCTGCACCAAGTTCGGCTTGGCCAAACGCGAACGCGTGGGTATCGACGCCAACGCTGCGGAGCGGCCATCGGTTCCGCCCGCTCAGGACTGGGGCATGCGCGGACATGAGCTGGAAAATGCGATAGGACGCCTGCCGGAAAGATACCGGACCGCCATCGACCTCATCTTCATCCAGGGTATCAGTTATGAAACCGCGGCAGACCGGTGCAGCTGCCCGGTTGGAACCATGAAGAGCCGCGTCAACCGGGCCCGACTTCAGCTTACCCGGGAGCTGGAGTAATCGGCGGCGTCAATGCCAATCGCTCGATGTGCTTGATGCAAACAGCGCCTTCGCGATCTTTTCAAGCTCCGTCGGTTTTTCGCAAAAGGCGAAACCGGAAAATTCCTCCGATATGAAGGCCGGATCGTAACCGGTAGCGAAAACGAAGGGGATATCGAGTTGATCGAGTTTTTCGGCGACGGGAAACACGAACTCGTCCCCAAGATGAACATCCAGTATGGCGGCATCTATTTTTTCCTGTTCGATCAATACCAACCCCTCCTCCACGCTCGACGCCGGCCCCACGACAACCGCTTGGAGATGATCCAATTTTTGGCGGACCTCATCCGCAATAAAATACTCATCCTCGACCACGAGGATTCGTTTGCCCGCAAAGAGGTCGATATGGCTTTGTTGGTTCACCTGCGCATTCCCCTCCAGTCGCTCAGCCCTCCCGCGCCGCGAACTCGCAGGCGTTCGCCAGGTTCATGGCCAAATTGAAAATAGCGCAGGATCTGACAAAAACGTCCGGCGACGCCCCCGGTCTTTGTCTTCACCATTTTTCATTCGCATGGAACTCTGAGCCGACCTTTCGGTTAGTTCGCTCCCCAGACCAAGAGTGCGACGAACAATCTCCGAGCGGACGGAACAAGCACCGGTCAGCACGGTCACGCGCCTTCGGCCGAGCCGCTTTCCGCCCGGGTGAAAGGGAACCCTAATGGATGAAGCCAGAACTCGACATCGCGAATTTGCCGTCTACATCAAGCTGATCCTTGCCGTGAGCAACATCATCGCGACCAGCGTCTATGTGAGGTTAAGCCTGTGAACATGCGCCCGGAAGACGAGCCGGGAGTTTCGCCGGGACCGGCTTCGCCTGAGAAGAAGACAAAGCAAGCCCTGCTTGGAAGAGGGCTGGCGCTGTTCATCGGCGGTGTGGCAGTGACGGCATTCCTCTTGTATCTCGCCGTGGCGCTCTACGCCGCGTTCAGGGCCGGATGACACCGCGTTCCATGCCGGAACTCAACCTGCCGCTCGCGCAAAGGCTGGGCCGACATGGTCAAAAACTCTTCGCGTCGGCAACCATATTCCGAAGATATCCGTGCGGCTCCTTTCCTCGCCGCTCGATCCGGAACCTTCGCCCACCTCAAGCTCGGTTTTCATTCGCTCGTCGACGAGTTCGACAGGCCAACGAAATCGCTTGGCGCCATGAAACTTTAGCGCCCTTCCAAGGTTCACATTTCATGGAAGATCGGGAGAAACAACGCCAGAAGACGGAGAAAACGGCGAGCACAAACATGCTGCGCTTCGTGATGACCATTCTGCTCGTCGCCCTCCTGCTGGCCGCGGCGTGGTTCTTTCTGTTCACACCTGGCGATCCCTCCGCGATTCACGGCGAGGCCATTCCGTAGGACCGATCTGAACCCGCTGGCCGAACTGTCCTTGTTCCGCAATAGCTTCAAGAGGAGCCGACAATGCCGAATGCCGCCGATATTCTCGTCGAGACGCTGATCGATTGGGAGGTCAAGGTCATTTTCGGCCTGCCCGGAGACGGTATCAACGGCATTATGGAGGCATTGCGCAAAAGGCAGGACGAGATCGCCTTCGTTCAGGTGCGCCATGAGGAATCGGCCGCCTTCATGGCCTGCGCCTATGCCAAATTTACGGGTAGGCTTGGCGTATGCTTGGCAACGTCCGGACCGGGCGGCACGCACCTGCTGACGGGCCTCTATGATGCCAAGCTCGATCAGATGCCGGTTCTGGCGATTACCGGCATGCAGTATCATGACCTCATCGCGACGTTTACCCAGCAGGATGTCGACCTGACCCGGGTCTTCGATAATGTCGCGATCTACAATGCGCAGGTCAGCGATGCCGCACATATGGAAAACCTGGCCAGCCTAGCATGCCGTTCCGCCCTGGCGAGACGCGGCGTGGCCCACCTCTCGATCGCCAGCGATACCCAGGAAATGGAGGCAAAGTCGCGTTCGAAGCGCAACAGGCCGAAGCATGTTCCGAACCGCTACTTCAAGGGCCGGCAAGTGCCTGACGACGCGGAGCTGGATCGCGCAGCGAAGGTTTTGAATGCGGCGGAGAAGGTCGCAATCCTCGCCGGACGCGGCGCGCTCGGCGCCCATGAGGAGTTGAGGGAGACGGCGGCCCTGCTCGCCGCCCCGGTCGCCAAGGCGCTGCTCGGCAAGGCGGTGCTCGCCGACGACGATTTCCATTCGACCGGCGGGATCGGAATTCTCGGCACGGCGCCGTCCCAGATGATCATGGAAGAGTGTGACGCCGTGCTCATTGTTGGCTCGACCTTTCCTTACATCGAATATTATCCGAGACCCGAAGCCGCCCGCGGTGTCCAGATCGACAGCGATCCTCAGCGCATCGGTCTCCGTTTCCCCGTGGACGCCGGCCTCGTCGGCGATGCCAAGGACACGCTTCGACTTCTCAATAGCCGCCTTGAGCGCAAGTCCGACCACTCATTTCTCGAGCAGACACGATCAGCGATGGACGACTGGCGCCGCAAGCTTGAAATGATGGAGACGGATCAGGCTACCCCGATGAAGGCCCCTGCAGTCGTGCGGGCATTCGGCAGGCGCATTACCCAAGACGGCATACTGGTCACCGACTCCGGCCAAAACACCGAACTTGCCGCACGGCATATCGACGTCGGTACCGGCAACCAGTTCGCGGTCTCCGGCGCGCTCGCCTCGATGGCATCCGGCCTGCCTTATGCCATCGCCGCAGGCATCGCTTACCCGGGTCGCCCGCTTTATGCGGTGGTGGGTGATGGCGGCCTCGGAATGCAGCTCGGCGAATTCTCGACGGCGGTCCGTCACGGCCTGCCGCTCAAGCTGCTGGTCATCTGCAACGGCATGCTGAACCAGATCGCCTGGGAACAGATGATGTTCCTCGGCAATCCGCAATTCGCCTGCGAACTTGCCCCGATCGATTTCGCCAAGGCAGCGGAAGCCATGGGAGGCCGAGGTTTTTCGATCCGCCGGTTCGACGAGATCGAATCCGTTCTGGATCAGGCTTTTTCCACGGACGGCGCCGTGATCATTCAGGCCTTCGTCGACAAATATGAGCCGATGATGCCGCCCAAGATGCCAAAGGACTACACGAAGAACTTCCGGAAGGCCCTTCCTGAGACGCAGGGGCATGAGGCGATCGAAGCCAACATCGCCCGCCCGCCCCTTCGCGACATGATGGAAGCGAGGCAGGCCGAGTTGGAAATATCGGAGACCACCGCCGATCTTCCCGGAATCCCGTGAGAAGGTGCGGTGAGGCCGCCATGCTTGCCGAAATCACCTCCGGCCCATCCCGGCCACACGTCGAAGTTTCCACCTGGGGCTGGATGGTTCTTGCGGTAGCCACGGCATCCACATTGGCTCTTTTCTGGCTCACCGTCGCGATCCCGCGCTTCCCAAGGGATGAGGCGAGCTTGCGAAGCGGGGATGCCGCGCGCGGTCGGCTTGTTTTTGCGGCCGCCTACTGTTCCTCCTGCCATGCCACACCTGGACAGACGGATCCCCTAAAGCTCGGAGGGGGATTGGCGCTCGCCTCGCCTTATGGGACCTTCCGGGTCCCCAATATCTCCGCCGATCCGGTGGATGGCATCGGGTCGTGGTCCGTTGCGGACCTTGCCAATGCCCTGATAGCCGGCGTATCGCCTGGCCGGCAGCACTACTATCCGGCCTTTCCCTATACCAGTTATAGCGGAATGAGCCTCGAGGACATTCGGGACCTCTATGCTTATCTGCGCACATTGCCAGCCGTCGCGGGCCGACCGCCTGCGCACGACCTGCCTCTCCCGTTTCGCCTCCGCCGGGCCATCGGTCTCTGGAAGCTCATGTTCTTCGACGAGGGTAAGGCGCCGGCCGCTGCGAACCAGGATCGTGGCGCCTATCTCAGCGAAACACTAGGCCATTGTGCCGAGTGCCATTCCAGCCGCAACATGCTCGGCGCCATCAAGCCGGAGACGAGATTTGCCGGCGGCGTCGATCCCGAAGGCTCCGGTTTCGCTCCAAACATCACTCCGGAACGGATCGGCCGCTGGACAGAAGCCGACATCGCGAACCTGCTGAAGACTGGCCAAACACCGGACCATGGTCGGGTAGGATCGTCCATGGCGGATGTCGTCACCAACACCGCCGCCCTGCCGCAAAGCGACCGGGACGCGATTGCCAGATACGTGAAGTCGCTTCCGGCTCGGCCTACTCCGCGTCCTTAAAGCCGACCGAATATCAGGATAAACCGCAGATGCCTGTCTTACGCCTTACGCGACGCCCGGCTCAACAGACCGGCGTTCAATGGGTTCTGCGCCGCTGCTGACGCAGAGCCTGCAGCGTTGCCTGCAGCTTGGCCTCTTCGCCGGATATGGGCGCTCCTCGGAGTATGAGCCGGCTGATGGCCTTTTCCTGCTGAAACAGTGACTTCTCAAGCAGGAAAACAGCTCGGCCGGCCGCAGCAGCCTCTTCCTGTTTGACTGGGGCGTGATCATTTTTTGGCATTACAGCGCGCCTGCGGTTGCGGTTCGGCTTGTGAACCTGGAGTGTTAGGCCGTTGGGCGGATGTTCCCGGCGCTGTCGTACAAGCCTCGCCGTCGGTGACGCTGTTGGTAACCCCCGGATCGGCCGTCGGAACCGCTTCGGAACCCGCAGTAGGCTCATTGCCCTGCCGTTGCGAGGGCGCCCCATATTGCGATGGCGCTCCGGCTGAAGAATTTTGAGCGTACGCCGGAACGGCGGAAGCAGCAACGAAGATGCATGCGACAAGCGGTTTGAAAACCATGTGTATCTCCGAGACCTCTGGAATGTCGCGAACCATCGGTAGCGCGAAAAGTTCCTGGCATTGCCAGCCCTGCATCCCGCGCGCAACGAGCGCGCCCCGCTCTACAGGTTACGAGAGGTCAGTATCCTGTCATCTCCAGATACCCCTCGCCCGACATGCTTCCCTCGAACGAGATCGGGCCTTCCCAGTAGGGCGTATAGGTGTTCATCCAGGCATTGTCGTTGAGTGGCCTGGTCGTGACGTCTAGGCCTTTGCTGGGGATTCTCACCCGCCATGCAACCGGAATATCCCGGCCATTCACCTGCGCCGTTCTCAACGGTTCGAGCAGGACGTCCTGCGAGGACAAGGGGTTGGTCCTGCCGTCGGCAGAGATCCAGTTTGCAGATACGAAACCTCCCCCCGTATCGCGCAGCCGGAATGCCATGAGCTTTTCGCCTGAGGCGAGATGGAGCGAAAACCAGTCCCATCCGGTCTGGTTCGACGCGAGAGGTTGCGACGACCACTCCCGGTCGAGCCATGCTTTGCCGGTAACGGTGACTGGCTCCCCATCCAGCGTGATCGTGCCCTGGACCTCGTAGAACGGCTGAGAATAGTAATAGCTGGCTTGTCCGGAAGACGATTTCACCGAATAACCCTGGTCGCCCTGGAGCACTACCGGCCCGTTTGCTGTCAGCGTCATTCGATAGCTGAAGTCTTTTCCGCTGGCTCGAAGGTCGATGCGGCCCAGTTGATCGTTCCCCGCCGGCCCGATGGCCTTCATCTGCCAGTCGTCTATCCATGCCTCGAAAGGATCGGCGACGATACCCGCCTGCCCGACCCCTCCCCGTCCCAGCCGCTCCGCAACGTAGTGACGCTCCGCCGTCGTGACCGCCGCATGTCCGATCCATATCTGAGGGGTGGACCAGCCTTGGCCCTCGCCCGGTGCAAGCGCCGATCGGAACAATGTCCATTGCGCCCCGAACCGGCGGCCGCCCTCGGCCTGGAGATTGGCGGTGACATACCACCACTCGATCCTGAAACCGCTATGCGGCCCGTGGTCCTTCGGGAAGGACAGCGTGAAACCACGCTCGGGAACGGCAAACCCTTGCGCATTCGAGCCAAGCCCCGCGAAACCTTGGGCATCTGTCTTTGCAGGGCCAAGAGCGACGGTCGAAAGAGCGGCAAGGGCAACGGCGGCGAACCTAGCGTTCATTGGCAAATACTCTTAGCAGATCGGCAGGATTGACGGTCGCCAGGCGCCTGACCGGAAGCAGTACGGACAACACCGCCGCGACGAGGGCCACCGCCCCAAGCCGCAGCCAATCCGCCGGAAAGATCGTCATCGGCAGCTTCCAGCCGAAGGCCTCGACGTTGACGATCGCAAGCAGCACCCAGGCAAGCGCCAATCCCACCGGGATCGCCGCAACGAAGGTCGCCAACCACAAGGCCAGCGTCCGCGCGATCTCTAGAAGCGCAAGGTCCCGGCGGCGCAGGCCCATGGCCCAGACCGGAGCCAATTGCGGAAGCCGGATGCCGGAGAGCGTCAGAAGGCTGGCGAACATGGCAAAACCTGCCACCGCGAGCGTCAGCACGTTGAGCGCCCCGGTGACGGCAAATGTCTGCTCGAACACGGCTCGTGACTGCCGCTTGAGGGAATCCTGCTCTACGACGTTGCTTCCCGGCAGTCCGAACTCCTGTACGATCTGCCGCTTCAGATCAGCAGCGGCGGCCGGATCGACGCGGATCCCGTATCGGAGCTTGGGGACATTCGGATAGTGCCGGACCAGAGCATCCAGACCGACGATGACCTGGCCCCTGGGGTTGCCGTAATCGGAATAGACACCGACGACCGCAACGGGCCATTCGCCCGGCAGCGTGATCGTCTGGCCGGGTTGGACGCCCTTGCCGCGCCATAGCTGTTCGTTCACCAGAGCGCCCTGCCCTTCGGCAACCCGATCCCAGACGCCTGCCGTTCCGCCGATCAGCGGCCAATGATCCCGGTAGGTGGAATCATCCGCCACACCGAAGATCTGCAATTGGTCGCCGAGAATATTGCCCTCGATGCTCCAGATGGGCAGGACGGCATTCGAATGCTGCGGCAGCCAATCCCGCAGGCGAGCCGCTTCGTCCTCGTCGCGGGCGGTGACGTAAAGCTCCGCCGCAAGACGCTGGTCGAGCCAGCCAAGGAAGGTCAGGCGGAAGCTCGACACCATCGTTCCCACCCCGATGTTCGCCGCCAGCGCCAAGAGGAGCGCCATCAGCGCAAGTGACAGACCGGGCAGTTGCAGCCGCGTGTCCGCCCAGAACCACACGGTCAGAGCTTTCCGTGACCGACCTTCGGCAAGCTGCAGCGATTTCGACAGGAAGGCAGGAAGCAGAAGGGCGGAACCGAGCAGAAGACCGCCCAGCACTGCAAATCCAGAAGCCAGTCCGGAGCCGGCCCAGGCCATGCTGATTGCGAGCCCCAGCAGAATCGCTCCTGCCAGCGATTGAAGCTGCAAGGCGGTTGCGGATGCCCGAGCCCAGGCACGCGGTTGAGCCGCGGTCAGGATCGGCATGCGCCGGACCTGCCACAGGCTTTGGACTGACGAGAGAGCAGTCCCGGCCACGGCCATTGCCATCCCGGCGAGCCACCATTCGGGACGGAGAGACAACGCACCGGGAACGCTTGCGCCATAGAGTCCCCGCAGCGTGGCAGCCACGCCCGGCAAGAGTGCCGACGCCACAAAATACCCGATCACCACGCCCATCAGACCGGAGACAAAAGCGAACGATGTGATCTCGATGATCAGCATCGCCGTCAACGACCTCAGCGAGACGCCGAGGGAACGAAGCGTCCTGAACGTGGCTCGACGTTGTTCGAAAGCGAGACCGGTCGCAGAGTAGACGATGAACAGGCCGACCACGAAGGCGAGGAAACCGAAGGCCGTCAGGTTCAGATGAAAGCTGTCGGTCAACCGCGCCACGTCCGGTCTGTCGCCTGCGGACTGCCTCGTAAGTTCGGGAGCCACCGTTTCGAGCGCGGGCAGATCCGGCCGCTGCTCGGGCGCCATCACGATCCTGCTCAGCGCGCCCCTCCTGTTCAGCAGCCTGTCGGCCACTCCGATATCGGTAAAAGCCGCATCGTCGGGAATATCGCCGGAAACCTTCAGGGGCATTGCAGCCACGTCCTTGAGACGTACGGCCGTCGCCGGTGAAACGACAAGCTGCCCTCCCCCGTGGACGAAATCCACGAATTCGGAAGAGCCGGATATCGGAAATGCAGGGCCTTCATTCGGCAGGGTCAGGGGATCGACACCGATCAGCCTGATCCGGACCGGGCCGAACCTGTAGTCGCCCTCGATAACGGGAGATACGCTCCACCCGGCCCGCCGCAGCTTCGCGAAGACTGCAGTCGGGATCGAGCCGCCATCGCGCGGCAACAGCTGCGGCAGGCCATTCTGCTCCAGGATCGAAGCGGCCCGTGCATAGCTTGCCCTTGCCTCCGCGTTGATCGCTTGAACGCCCGACCAGAGCGCGGTGGCGAGCGTTATCCCGAGGATCAAAGTGACGAGCTGCAGCGGCCGGTGCCGCCAATGGGAAAGAAGCGCCAGAAACGCCGCCTGTTTCATGCGACGATCCTCCCGCCGCGCAGAACGACGCGACGGTCGAGCTTGTCGGCGAGCCGCATCGAATGCGTGACCAGAAGAAGGGCTGACCCCGCACTTCTGCTGAGCGACAGCATCAGGTCGAGCACCGCGTCGCCCGTGGCTTCGTCGAGATTACCCGTCGGTTCGTCGGCAAGAACGAGAGACGGTCGCGCCGCGAGCGTCCGCCCGATCGCGACACGCTGCTGCTGGCCGCCGGAAAGTTGCTCGGGATAGCGGGCGAGCAATCGGCTGAGGCCGAGCTGCTGCATCAATTCATGCTCCCAGTCGGGATCAAAGCGCCCTGCAAGCTTGGCATGAAAGGAGATGTTCGCCGCCACGTCGAGCGAGGGGATAAGGTTGAACTGCTGAAAGACGAGGCCGACCTCGTTCCTGCGGTAGCGGGCGCGGCCGCTGTCGTCGAGCGCGCCGATATCCCGGCCATTTACGACGATCGTTCCCGCGTCCGGACGGTCGAGGCCACCGGCGAGATGGAGCAGCGTGCTCTTGCCGCTGCCCGATTCGCCCGTCAGTGCCACGCTTTCCGTCCTGGCGAGCTGGAGATCGATACCTTTCAGTATCTGGATGGGGCCTTCCGCCGTCTGGTAGGACTTGGTGATCTTGGAAAGGGACAGGAGCATTGAAGTCATGTGGCACCGGCGGCTGTCATGTGCAAGTCGCCACGCCGCCAAGGGATAATCGTCCCCGATACAGGGCCCGGGCGTCCGGCACCAACGCGCCGGGCGAGGGCTGCCGGTCCCTCAGCGGGCCGATATGGCCGGTTCCCTTAAAGAGAGGTGGTGATGCCGCCGTCGACATAGAGCATGTGTCCGTTCACGAAGGAGGAGGCCTTGCCGGAAAGAAAGACGGCCGCGCCGACCAGTTCTTCAACGTTGCCCCAGCGTGCCGCCGGCGTCCGCTTCTCCAGCCAGGATGAGAATTCGGCGCTGTCGACCAGCGCCTGATTGAGCGGCGTCTTGAAATAGCCAGGCGCAATGGCATTGACTTGTAGGCCATGCTTCGCCCAGTCGGTGCACATGCCGCGCGTCAGGTTCTTCACCGCCCCCTTGGTCGCCGTGTAGGGGGCGATGCCCGGTCGCGCGAGCTCGCTCTGGACGGAGGCGATGTTGATGATCTTGCCGCGCCCGCGGCCGATCATGTACCGGGCCACCGCCTGACCGACATAGAAGACGCTGGAGATGTTGGTCTTCAGCAACTGCTCCCATCGGTCGACGGGAAAGTCTTCCAGCGGCGTACGGAACTGCATGCCGGCATTGTTGATCAGGATGTCGATCGGCCCGGCCTCCCGTTCGATCACATCGACGCCCCGCTTGACGGCCTCCGCATCCGTCACGTCGAAATCGGAAACGGATACGGGGGTACCGACGTCCTTCAACTGACGGGCGGCCTCTGCGAGCTTCGCCTTATCGCGGCCGTTGAGCACGAGTTCAGCGCCGTGTTCCGCCAATCCCTTCGCCAGGGCAAAACCGATGCCCTGGGACGAACCCGTTACCAGAGCGCGCTGGCCCGAAAGATCAAACAATGGAAAAGTCATTCATTACCTCCGACAGGCAAGGGAAGAGTTGGAAGCCGACCAGCCTTCGACGTCAGATATCGACGATGAGACCCTTCGCCTTCAATAAGGCTTCGAGCTTGCTGACTTCAATGGCCGATTTGCCCCTGCTTGTAGGCTTTGATGTAGCCGGCTTCGGCGTCTTCGCGTACCCACGACAGCCTCGCTGCTTCCCGTATCTCTTCGCGTCGTACGACCACCAGCCCGTCCGCGTCGCCGGCGACGATATCGCCCGGATTGATGATCTCTCCACCGAGGATGACGGAGTCGTTGAGGACGCCGAGCGTTTCCTTGACGGTACCCCATCGCCAGCATAACCGCGAATGTTCCCCAAGAGCGCGATTGGAGCCATGATCGTCGATATCAAGGTGTAGCGGAAGCCTGCAACGGTGAAGATTTGCACCGGAAGTCCGGCCGCCTCGCTTTCCCGAAACCAAATCCTCGAGCAACTCCCGGCTCATCGAAGATTGCCGGACATCGACATAGACCTGATCGATTTGCCGGACGACGGCGAGAGGCGATGCTGCCGAAGCCGATATAAGGCCTGCTTTCGCTCATCAAGGCCTGACCTATAAGCCCGACGCGGCACCCATTTCTCCCACGGGCATTCCGATTGCAATCCCACCGCGCCAGAAGCTTGGAACAGGATTTAAAGTCAAGCGAGACACGGACATGAATATCACAGAATGTGATATAGATCAATTTTTGTGTTGACTTATCTTCCGGGCTGCACAATCATTTCCGCGTTCGGATAGCCGATGAGCACGCTGGAAACTGGGAGGATAACGGCATGCTTTCGAGAAGGACATTTATGTGGCTCGCAGGGACATTCCTTGCGACCAGGCCGGCGTTTGGGCAAGCGCCGGGAAGTGATTTGCCCCGCGAGCAGCTTCTGATTCTGGAAAATCCGGAAGGTACGATTAAGAACGCAGGCTGGTTCAACATCTGGGCCATCAACGCAGGCGGCCAGACTACCGGTCTTCATCAGAATGTGATGGACACCTTCTGGTATATCGATCCCGACCACGGCATCAATGGTGTCTGGGATAATTCGCTTGCAACGGAAAAGCCGATCTACAACAAGAACTTCACGGAAATGACCGTGAAGCTGCGCTCCGGCATCTTCTGGAGCGACGGCGTCGAATTCACGGCTGACGACGTGGTGTTCACGATCGAGACGCACATGAAGACCAGCGGCCTGCGCTGGAGCGCTCCAGTCCAAGTCAATGTCGCGGCGATCGAGAAAAAGAACCCGACGGAAGTGCTCTTCAAGCTGAAAAAGCCGAATTCGCGCTTCCACGCCCTGTTTACCGTTCGCTGGAATGCGATGTGGATGATGCCTAAGCACGTCTTCGAAAAGGTCGGCGACGTGCTCAAGTTCGACTTCAATCCGCCGGTGTCTCTGGGCGCCTACACGCTCCACAATTTTGACCGTGGCGGCAAATGGTTCATCTGGAAGAAGCGCGACGACTGGCATAGAACCACGGTTGCCCGTTACGGCGAGCCCGGTCCCGGCTATCTTGCCTATATCGACCCGGGACCGCCGGAAAAGCGCGTCATAGAGCAACTCAACCATCGGCTCGACGTCATTCACGACCTGTCCCCCGAAGGCATGTTCACGCTTGCGAAGGACTCTCCGTCTTCGGTCAGTTGGTTCAAAGGCTTCCCCTATGCACATCCGGACCCCACGCTTCCTTCGGTCATCTTCAACCATCGGCTGGAGAAGTTCCAGAACAAGGACGTGCGCTGGGCGCTTGCTCTGCTGATCGACATCAAAGCCGTCAGCATGGCTTCCTACCGAGGTGCGGCGACGATCTCGGCAATCGGAGTGCCGCCTACCGGGCTCTATCCCAAGTATTATTTCGAGCCGATGGAACAGTGGCTCACAGGTTTCGAGCTCGATACCGGCAAACGAAAGATCAAGCCCTACGACCCGACGATAGGCAAGCAGATCGCCGATATGCTCCGGCCTTCGCTGAAAGATCAGATACCTTCCAACCCCGTCGACATCGCCGCCGCGTTCGGCAGAGGATGGTGGAAGCCAGACCCGGAGGCAGCAACCGAACTTCTCCAGAGAGCCGGTTTCACCAAGCAGGGTGAACGCTGGTATCAGCCCAATGGCCAGCCGTTTTCCGTCAAGGTTATGGTCGAAGGCGATCTCCGGCCTGTCATGACGCGTGCCGGATCGATCATCGCGCAGCAATGGCGACGCTTCGGCATCGACGCCAATATAGACGTTGCCCAGGGAACGTTGCTCGACCGGCGAGGCGTCGGCGACTTCGATACCTTCATCGGCTGGAGCGTCGAAACCTGGGGCGGTCACCCGGACCTCTCCTTCTTCCTCGACAGCTGGCACTCGCAGTTCGTCGTGGATGTCGGCAAGGTGCAGCCGCCGAGAAACTGGCAGCGTTGGGCTGAACCCAGGCTGGACAAGATCATAGAAGAGATCCGCACGATCGATTTCGACGATCCTCGCGGCGTCGAACTCGGCCTTGCCTACCTAAAACTGGCAGCGGAGGAGATGCCGATCATTCCGCTGATGGCGTACAACGTGTTTGCGACAATGGACACGACCTACTGGACCGGTTTCCCGAGCCTCGCAACGAAACCCTACACGAACCCGGTCTCCAACTGGGGCAACACAAAATACATGATGGTCAATTTGAAGCCGACCAAGCCGGCAAAGTGAGCAACCGCCGCCCGGCGCGATATCAGCGCCGGGCGGAAACTCTTTCCGAGACAAGAGGCATCAATGCGATCCTACGCCATCTACGTGGGCAAGCGTGTTTTGCAGTTCGCGCTGGTCGTTTTCGTCGGTATCAGCATCACATTTCTGATCACGCATCTTACGCCGATCGACCCGGTCGAGCATTCCGTGGCACAAGTCAGCACCTTCGGTTTTTCCAGCCCTGAATCCATCGAACTTCTCCGGCAGTCGTTGCGGGAACTCTATGGAGTGGGCGACAATCTTTGGGAGGAGTATCTGATCTTTTGGCAAAGGCTTGCTAGGCTCGACTTCGGCCCGTCTTTGTCGGCATTCCCCACGCCCGTGAGTGAGTTGATCGGAAGAGCCCTTCCTTGGACGATCGGACTCCTTACGGTCTCGACCATTCTGAGTTGGTTCATCGGCAATATCATCGGCGGGCTGGCCGGCTACTACAGCCGCAACCGTATCCTACGGATAATCGGCATGATCATGATGGGCTTGCATCCGGTGCCCTACTATATCGTCGCCTTTGTCCTGTTAATTGTGTTTACGTTCCTGTTACCGATCCTGCCGAGCAGCGGCGGCTATGCGATGAACCTCGCGCCCGGCTGGACACCCCAATTCTTAGGCAGTGTTCTACTTCATTCGATCCTGCCCTCGGTCTCCCTCATCCTCGTCGGCGTCGGAAGTTGGTTCATGGGCATGCGCGCCCTGGTTTCCAATATCGTCACCGACGACTACGTGACCTACGCCGCCCTCGCCGGCGTACCGGAAAGGCGGCTGGTAACCTCGTATGTGATGCGCAACGCCTTCCTGCCGCAGATCACCGGTCTTGCGATGTCGATCGGTGCGATCTTCAACGGCGCGGTGATCACCGAACAGGTCTTCGGATACCCGGGCATAGGCCGCCTTCTGGTCGAGGCCGTTCATGCGGCCGACTATTCGCTCGTCCTCGGGATCACGTCGATCGCCATCATCGCGGTATCGGCTGCCGTGTTCATTATCGACATCATCTATCCGCTGATCGATCCGCGCGTTCAGGTGACCCAATGATTGCCGTATTCAGAGACCTGTTCCGCTATAACGGCGAGTTCGCCATCGGCTTCATGATCATGATGGTCATACTCGGTGTCGCCGCCACCTCGTTCTTCTCGCCTTATGCGCCGATCGATTCCTATCTCGTCGCCATGGATGCCCCGCCCTCGGCTGAATACGTGTTCGGCACCAACTCGCGTGGTCAGGACATATTCTGGCAACTGACTTTCGCGCTTCGCAATACGCTCGCCTTTGGCTTCATTGTTGCGCTGATCAGCCGGATTCTCTCCCTGGCGATCGGGCTGATTTCCGGTTATGCCGGCGGAGCCGTCGACCGGGTCCTGATGTCCGTCAACGACACGTTTATCGTCATCCCGCTGTTTCCCCTTCTGGTGCTGCTCTACTTCGTCTTGCGGGACGACATGACTTGGTTCGTGCTTGCACTCGTCATGGCTGGGCTGGGCTGGGCTTACGATGCAAGACTGATCCGATCGGTCATGATCAGTCTAAGGACTCGCGAGTTCACAAACACCAGCGTTTTCTCGGGCATGTCCATGCCGAGGATCGTTACCCAGGAACATCTGCCCTACGTGCTCCCGATCGTCTTCTCGACGTTCATGAACAACATGAACTGGTCGATCGGACTGGAGGTCACGCTCGCGGTGCTGGGCTTCACCGATGTCGATACCCCAACCATCGGCGGCATGATCTTCTGGGCCAACCAGCATAGCGCGATGGTGTCCGGAATCTGGTGGTGGTATTTCTTCCCCACCCTGTTCGTGACGCTGACGTTCATCGGCCTCTTCCTGCTGTCCATTTCCATGAACGAATACATCGATCCGCGAAGCCGGCTCGACCGGATGGGGAATTCCTGATGACGCAGATCTCCGGTTCACCTCTGGACGAAAATTCGTACGTGTTGGAAACGCGCGCTTTGCGCGCTTACTACCGCATGAAGTATTTCGGGATCGACCGTGAAGTACGGGCCGTCGACGGGATCTCGATGCACGTGCGCAAGAACGAAATCTATGGCATCGCCGGCGAATCCAGCTGCGGCAAAACAACATTCATCAAGGCAATAGCCGCCGCAATTAGGCCGCCGCTGGAAATCGTCGCCGGACATGTGAATTACAACTTTATCAATAATGACCTGTATGCGTTGCCATCGAAGGAACGCTCCGCCATTCGCTGGCGGCATCTCTCCTACATCCTCCAGGGTTCGATGAACGTTCTCAATCCGGTTCGGCGAATCCACAAGACATTCGAGGATTTTGCATTCCGGCACATGCATATGGGACGGTCTGAATTCGAACAGGAGGTGAAGCGCCATCTCGAGCGGTTGCGTCTTCCCGCCGAAATCCTCCGCGCCTATCCGCACGAATTGTCCGGAGGCATGCGACAGCGCGTCTGCATTGCGCTTGCCACCCTCTGCAAACCGGAATTCATCATCGCCGATGAGCCGACGACCGCGCTTGATGTCGTCGTCCAGAAGGACGTTCTGGCAATGATCCGTGAGACGCAAAGCGAATTCGGATCGTCGATGATCTTCGTAACCCACGACCTGGCGGTTCATGCCAACATCACGGACAGGCTGGGCATCATGTATGCCGGTAGGCTCGTCGAGGAAGGGCGAACGGCGGATGTCTTTTCCAACCCGATGCATCCTTATACGGCCCACCTGATCGCGAGCCTGCCGAGGATCGGTGACATACATCCACGCAACGCGCTCACCGGATCTCCGCCCAGCCTGGCCGACCCGCCCAAAGGATGCCGCTTCCATCCCCGCTGCCCGCTGGCGATGGAGATTTGTCGCCACGAGAATCCGGCGCTGACGACGCTTGCGGAGGATCATCGAGTGGCCTGTTTTGCGGCCAGTGCAACGGTGCAGCCAACCAGCGACGAAAAGCCCCAACATCCGGAAGCATTGGAGACGGTGCGATGACCGGCCCTCTTTTGCAACTCGAGGGGGTCTCGAAGACCTATCGGCGCGGTGGCCTGTTCGGGCGTGAAGAATTCCGGGCCGTTGATAACGTCTCCTTTCGGATCGAGGATAACGAGCCCCAGGTCTTCACGGTCATCGGAGAGTCCGGTAGCGGCAAGACGACGCTGGCAAGAATGATCCTCAACATGGTGCGGCCAACCGCGGGAACAATCTTCTTCAAAGGCCAGGATCTGGCCTCGATGCGTGGAGCACGCGCTCGGCGAATATTCATGAAGGACGTACAACCGATCTTCCAAAACCCTTTCGAGGCATTCAACCCCTTGAAGCGCGTTGATCGCTATCTCCTTATGACTGCGAAAAACTTCACCCCTGCCCGATCATCCGCGCAGCTCGAAGCGGCTGCCGATAGAGCCTTGAAAAAGGTCGGTCTCTCGATTGGCGAGGTTCGCGGCCGGTTTCCTCATGAATTGTCCGGCGGACAGTTGCAGCGCGTCGCGATTGCCCGCGCGCTCATCCCCGGTCCTTCGATGATCGTCGCCGACGAGCCCGTGTCGATGGTCGACGCGTCCTTGAGAATGTCCATCGTCAATCTCTTTCGCACGCTGCGCGACGACCTGAAGGTGTCGATCATCTACATCACCCATGATCTTGCGACGGCCTATTACGTCAGCGACAGGATCATCATCATGCGCAAGGGGGAGGTCGTAGAAAGCGGATCGGCACGCGTCGTTCTGGAAAACCCTCAACATTCTTACTCGCAGTTGCTGAAGTCCGCCGTCCTATCTCCCGATCCGCACGGCCGCGGCGTATTGACTGGCGACAGCGCCGCATCCCAGCAAGCACGGGCATCACCGCACCCGCAGATCGACAACTTAGAGCCGCAGGTGCGCTAGCGGCAAAATTTTCGGTTCTCTTTTTATCAGAGTGAGATTTGAGATGATCAAAGCCCAAGTCCGGTTCGACCGGGACTTCATTATCGGTGAAACTGACAAACGCCTTTTTGGTGCTTTCATTGAACACCTTGGCCGCTGCGTTTATGGCGGGATTTACGAACCCGGCCATCCCACGGCTGACAAGAAGGGTTTCAGGCGAGATGTCCTGGATCTCGTACGTGAGCTCAATCCCACGATCATGCGCTATCCCGGCGGCAATTTCGTTTCCGGCTACGACTGGGAGGACGGTGTGGGACCGGTTGACCAGCGCCCCCGCCGCCTCGATCTCGCATGGAAATCAGTCGATACAAACCACTTCGGCACCAACGAGTTCATGGACTGGTGCCGGGCTGCGGATATCGAACCCATGCTCGCCGTCAACCTCGGTACACGTGGTCCCGACGAAGCACGCCATCTGCTCGAATATTGCAACCATCCATCGGGCACTCGTCTTTCCGATCTTCGCCGCCAGCATGGTTGGGAAAAACCTCATGACATCAAGTTCTGGTGCCTGGGCAATGAAATGGACGGCGGCTGGCAAATGGGCGCAAAGACAGCCGAAGAATACGGACGTATCGCGGTTGAAACAGCCAAAATGATGCGGATGACAGATCCGACGATCGAACTGGCGGCATGCGGGTCTTCGGGCCGGAAGATGGCCACATATGGCGAATGGGAAAGGATCGTGCTGGAGCACACATTCGATCATGTGGAGTTCATATCGCTGCACACATATCTCAACAACTATGCCGACGACACGCCGTCATTCCTGGCAAGTTCCGATCTGATGGACAGCTTTATCGAAGAGGTGGTTGCGATCGCAGACGCGGTCGCAGCACGACGCCGATCCCGAAAGCGCATCATGTTGAGCTTCGACGAATGGAACGTCTGGTATCGCACACGGCGTGGCGAGCACAACCGCGTCAAGGAAGGTTGGCCCGTTGCGCCGCCCATTCTGGAGGAAGAATACAACATGCAGGACGCGCTCGCCTTTGGCGGCGCCTGCATATCGCTTCTCAATCATGCGGATCGGGTCAAGGCCGGATGCCTTGCCCAACTCGTCAACGCGATCGCCCCGATCATGACGGAGACCGGCGGCCCCGCATGGCGCCAGACGATTTTCTGGCCGTTCTCGGATTTCAGCAATCTCGGCAGAGGCCGGGTCCTGAGGACAAAGGTCGATACACCAACCTATTCGACGCGTTATTACGACCCGACCCACACGGAGGATCTCTACGATAAGATCGATCCCGTGCCCTACCTCAAGTTCTCCGCCGTGCACGCGGAGACGGACAAGACGGTCACGCTGTTTATCCTCAACCGGCATCTCTCCGACGACATGCAGGTCGATATCGCAGCGACAGGTTTTGGAAGCCTGACGGTGCAACGCGCCCATACGCTTCATCACCCGGAGCTTAAAGCCAGCAATACGAAGAGTGAGCCAAACAACATCGTTCCGCGACCGTTGCCTGGTGTAGAGGTAAAAAACACCGGAACCACGGTCACTGTTCCCCCGGCCTCATGGAGCATTGTCCGCTTTGATGCTGCTGCGTGAGTTGCTTTAGCTTGATATGCTCACATCTCATGCCAGATAAAGACGCATGACGATGTCCTGGTCGTAGTTGCCGAAGCCGCGTCCGAAAATATTGATGCCTCCCGGATGGGGGGCATTTTCCTCGATCCCGATTTTCATGCGTATGGAATGATGATCGGCTAGCCCGACGTCGTCGATGGTAATGTTTGAAATGGAGATGCCATCGACAAACGATCCCTGTTTGGTGATACGAAAGGTCTTGAGCTTCCCGTACTGCGAGCCTTCGAGCTTCCACCATTTGGGAGTATAGACACCGCGCTTGTCACCGTAGTCACCAGGGGACGTCCACGTCCCGACCCGATGATCGTTGACCCATAACGTGATGTCGGAGGGCCAATTCACGTTCGTACCGGGCACTTCCGACGACAGCTCCATGGAGAATTCAACTGCATCGATCGTGGAATTGACGAGCCTGGCATTATTGGGGAACTTGTATTCCACATTGCCGCGTCCAAACCAGATCAGCGCGGCCTGAACCCGGCCAGGGTCTAGAAAAAAGTGCGGCACGTCGAGCAGGCCGATGACACCATCCGGCGAACATAGGCCGCAAGGTGCGGACACTTCACAGCTGGTGAAGAGCCCAAGCGGCATTGCGACTTCGATCTGGTTGCTTTTCGGGCTCTTTTCCGGTGTATCGAAGCGAACGATGATCTCGTCATATTTGGCGCTGCAGACTTTCTGATGCCCTTTCGTCGCTTTGACGGACTGGGTATCGATCAATCCTGCCTCTTCCAAGGTCAATATGTTCACAGCGACCGTCGATTGAGGCAGCGAAAGAGCAGCGCTGATCTCGTTGACGTTCATTTTCCCGCGATCGTGCAGAAGCTGGAGAATGTTGATCCTGATGGGCGACGCGAGACCTTTCAGCACTGAACTGCCGGTATTCGCTGATATGGTAAGAAAGTTTGGCTTCATGCTCGATACTGCCGTTGCCCACTCTCTGTATCAGCATTTTTGATTTAGTAAGAACGAAATTTTGATGCAAAGCAAGGATGGGTTGGCGAACGAAGGCGAGGTACCTTACGCATGCCGCTCGAAGATTATGACAGCCGATCGGGAGACTGACCGGCCACCTCCGAAGCGTAGCGATTTCATGGTGTCGAAGTGCAGCTTCCCCCCACAATCGGAGCAAGCGTTGAAACCTACCAAGGCTCTCGATTATACGTCGAAGACCCTCCAAGCATTCGCCGGCGTTGTCTTGATGACGGTCGCTGCCGTGGAGCTTTTCCGCTCATTGTGAATGCAGGCATCAGCCCTTGACAACGGAAGCGGCTGTAGCAAAATCTCGGACATGGGGTTGCGATCACCCCACGAGGCCACGGCTAAAGAATCGCGTCCTTTGAACCCGAGCCAACGGAGGGACGCGCTATGCCGTCATATCTCGAAATCACCCCTGACAAACTTGCCCGCATCATCGGCACCCCCAACTTGCCTGCGATCATCGACGTCCGCAACGACGAGGACTTCGCAAGCGACCCTCGACTGGTTCCCGGATCGATCCGGCGAGATTACCGTCGCGTCGCGGAATGGGGCCCGGAAGTCATCGGCTCTGCCATCGTCCTCTGTCAGAAAGGGCAGAAACTCGGACATGGGGTTGCAGCCCACCTTCGCGTGCTTGGAACGCAGACCGAGGTCCTGGAAGGTGGGTTTGAGGCCTGGTGCGACGCGCAGGGCCTGCTTGTCCCCGACGGAAAGCTCCCCCGTCGGGATGCCCAAGGCCGAACGGTCTGGGTAACCAGGTCACGACCGAAGATCGACCGCATCGCCTGCCCGTGGCTGATCCGCAGGTTTGTCGATCCTTCGGCCGTCTTCCTGTTTGTCCCCGCGAGCGAAGTGTCGGCCGTGGCTGAGCGGTTCGGTGCGACGCCCTTCGACATCGAGAATGTGTTCTGGAGCCATCGCGGCGAGTTATGCGCCTTCGATGTCATGGTCGAGGAGTTCGGCCTCAAGACAGACCCACTCCTCCGCCTGGCAACGATCGTGCGGGGCGCGGATACCGCCCGGCCGGACCTTGCTCCCGAAGCGCCCGGCCTGCTTGCCGTTTCGCTGGGACTTTCCCGGATGTTCAACGACGACCTTGAGCAACTGGAGGCAGGCCTGACGATCTACGACGCCTTTTACCGCTGGTGCCGAGATGCGACGGACGAGACCCATAACTGGCCGAATCCAAGGAAAGGATAAAGAGCGATGGCCGACCTCGCAAAAAGCACGGTCGAGCGCAGCTCGACCGAGAAAGACATCGTCCCTCTCGCTGAAGCCGCCAAGGTCTGGGTGCGGGTAGCCGCCCTCAGCTTCGGCGGCCCGGCAGGCCAGATCGCGGTGATGCACCGCATTGTCGTCGACGAGAAGCGATGGGTCGGGGAGCATCGGTTTCTCCATGCCTTGAACTACTGCATGCTCCTGCCGGGACCCGAAGCACACCAGCTTGCCATCTACATCGGCTGGCTCCTCAACAAGACCAAGGGCGGGCTTATCGCCGGCGTGCTCTTCATCCTGCCCGGCTTCATCGCGATCCTGGCATTGAGCTACATCTATGTCCTGTTTGGCAACCTGACGTTCATCGAAGGGATGTTCTTCGGCCTGAAATGCGCCGTCCTCGCCGTCGTAATCCAGGCCGTCTTCCGGATCGGCAGCCGCGCCCTCAAGAACAAGGTCATGGTGGCGCTCGCCGCGGCGGCCTTTGTCGCGATCTTCTTCCTGCACATTCCCTTCCCGCTCATCATCATCGCGGCAGGCATCATCGGATACTTCGGTGGCCGTATAGGCAACCCGGCCTTCCAGGTGGGCGGCGGACACAAGTCCGGGTCGGCTAAAATCCTTGAAGACGGGGATTCCGTCCTCGGCGAAGACATTCCCCCGCATGCGAAGCCGAACCTAGCTTGGTCGCTAAAGACTTCTGGCGCGCTCGCGGTGCTTTGGCTCCTACCTGTTGCAGTGCTCCTTTTGGCGCTGGGGCCGGACAACGTCTTCTCGAAGATCGGTGTGTTCTTCAGCCAGATGGCGGTCGTCACCTTCGGCGGAGCCTACGCCGTCCTGGCCTATGTGGCGCAGGCGGCGGTCGAGGGTTTCGGGTGGCTGCGGCCGGGGGAGATGCTGGACGGGCTCGGGATGGCAGAGACGACGCCGGGGCCGCTGATCATGGTCACCCAGTTCGTTGGGTTCTTGGCTGGCCACCGCGATCCGGGCGGTCTCAATCCGCTGACAGCCGCCACGCTTGCCGCCATCCTCACGACATGGGTGACGTTCCTCCCGAGCTTCCTCTGGATTTTCGCCGGAGCACCGTTCATCGAAAAAATGCGCGGGAACCTCGCTCTTTCGGGGGCAATGTCTGCGATCACGGCGGCGGTAGTCGGTGTGATCCTCAACCTCGCCATATGGTTCGGAGTGCATGTGCTGTTCCACGAGGTCGCCACCATCTCGTTTGGCTCCTGGGCCATGGATGTGCCGGTGGTGACCTCGCTCACCGTTCCGGCCCTGGTGCTGACGCTGCTGGCAGGAGTTGCCATCTTCCGCTTAGAGCTTTCTGTCATCAACACGCTCCTTGGGGCTGCCGCACTTGGCATCGGTTGGACGCTGATCGAGGCATCGTGAGGGCGGTATTACTGAGACGTCGATGAGAAGGTGGCTGCCGTTGCGGACGGTCGGAGCTGCCGGGTGATGGCGAAACGGTCCTTGACTATCTCGCAAACAGCGCACTGACCGCCAAGGCGTTCTCCAGTGCTTCATTGTTCTCTGTGTTCTCTGCGAACTTGGCTTCATAAAACTGTCATGGAGCCTTGTCATATCTTTATCGATTTCCGATATCGTTATCCGAGGGACTTTCGATGCAGATCGAAACTTACCGCGTACTCTTCCTTTCGCGCCGCAATTCCGCACGCAGTGTGATGGCGGAAGCCATTCTGAACAAAGTCGGCAGAGGACGCTTTGAGGCGGTCAGCGCGGCCGTCGATCCCGCACCGGTGATCGAACCGATCGTGCTGGAACTTCTCCGGAACGCAGATTATCCAATCGAAGAGCTGACGCCGCGGCATTTCGGGACATTCGCCGATGCTGGGGCTGCCGATCTGGATTTTGTCTTTACGCTCAGTGACACCGCCGCCGGGGAAGCACTTCCGGAATGGCCAGGCCTGCCGATCACCTCGCACTGGCGTTGCCCCGACCCCATCCTTGTTGAAGGTGAAGCCTGGCAACGCAAGCAGGCCTTCATGCAGGTGCTTGCCGGCTTGGAACGCCGCCTCAACATCTTCATCAACCTGCCGTTCGCCTCGCTGGATCGCATGAGCCTCCAGAACCAGGTCAGAGGCATCGGCGAGGCGCAGGACGCTTAACCCTTCGGCCGGTTGAAAGCGCGTTCCATCCCGATCCAATCGGCGATCAGCCACCAGCCGCCAGCGAGGATGGCGGCACTGACCGTGGCTGCGAGGATCGCAACAAGCAATCCTGCGCCAATCGCCAGTGAATCGCGCTGTGCCATGCCAAGAGCCGTAATAAGAACGGCGAGACCCGGCAGCATATTGCCGAAAGGTATCGGCAAGGCGATCAAGACGGCCATCATGAAGATGACGAGCCCAAGCACCGGTTTCATCAACACCTGCGACAGCAATTTGCCGCGTGGCCTCATCTGACGTTCAAGACGGGCGAGGACTGGCGCGCCATGCGTGGCCATCCGCTCAGCAAGGGAGCGAGGCACGCCCATGGCTGACAATCGCTTTGGAAGCCACAATCGCTCTGCACCCAGCATGACCTGAACCGACAACAGAGCGAGCGCCGTGCCGAACACCAGGCCCGCCGGAATGCCGGGCGTTGGAATGATCGCGGGAATAGAGAACATCAGCAGGATTACAGCAATCCCCTGATCACCCATCGCATGCAGAAGGTCACCCACAGTTACAGGTCGTGGCAATCTGTCTGGAAGCGTGCTGATCAATTCCGCCAATCCCTGTGTGCCAGCTAGGTTGCTCGTGCCCACCAGCGCCTCCACCGATCGAGGTGCACTATTGCCATGCGGCCTCGTTCTTCTTCTCGTAATCGCCAAACGCCTTCTGAAGACCGCCCAACACCTCGGCTGCGGTTTCGAACATGGCCTTGAGTTGCGGCTCGTCGACCTTTTCGATGTCTTCCCGTAAGTGATCCATGGTTTCCTGCAGGCGCGTCTGCATCTTCTGCGTATGGTGACGCGGATCACGATCGGCTTCACTGACCATTGGTATTCTCCTATGGTTCGTGCTTCGATGAACCGCCCAGTCCTTTTGACGGTTGAAGGCCAAACTCTTTACCTCTAATCTCGGTTCCCGATATCGCTTTTCGAGAGTGAGGTTTATTTTTGATGGTGATGAATGGAACACCAGGACCTTCTTTCCGGCTTCATCCGGCTTCACGTCCTGCATCATGCGGCCGAAGGCGATCTCCACGGCCTGTGGATGATCGAGGAACTGGCGCATCACGGCTACAAGGTCTCCGCCGGCACGCTCTATCCGATGCTGCATTCCATGGAGAAGAAGGGATACCTCACCTCTCGAACGGAACGGGTGGGGCGCACGCATCGCAGAATCTACAACGCAACACCCTACGGTATTGCAGCTCTCGAACTGGCCAGGGAAAAGGCCAAGGAGCTGTTTCGTGAAGTCGTCGGCGGAAACAATTCATGAGGAAGCAGTCGAACGTCCGCATGGCACGCCCGGAGAGGTCTTTACCGCCTTCCTGAAGCTCGGCGTCACCTCCTTCGGGGGCCCGATCGCGCATCTCGGCTATTTTCGCGATGAATTGGTCGTCCGCCGCAAGTGGATCGATGAGGCAGGTTATGCCGATCTCGTGGCGCTGTGCCAGTTTCTTCCTGGCCCAGCCTCAAGCCAGGTCGGCTTTGCCCTTGGACTCCTGCGCGGTGGTCCGCTTGGCGCTTTGGCCGCCTGGGTTGCCTTCACACTTCCATCTGCGATCCTGCTGGTGATATTCGCGATGGCAGCGACGGCATTCGACGGTCCCATAGGAGCCGGCGTGTTGCACGGATTGAAGGTGGTGGCCGTCGCGGTCGTGGCGCAAGCCGTCTGGGGGATGGCAAGGACCCTCACCCCGGACCGAACGCGGGCGAGCATCGCTCTCGCCGCCGTCGTTATCGTCGTGTTCGCAGCCGGCGCGATCGGACAGATTGCCGCGATCGCGGCCGGCGGGCTGGCCGGGCTTCTATTCTGCCGCAACGGTCCCGCCACGGGAACGGCGCATCTTTTCTTCCGGATTTCTCCGATTGTTGGGGTTGGATGCCTCCTTACTTTCTGCCTGCTGCTCGCGGGGTTGCCCATCGTGGCATCCACTGTCGATTCTCAAGGTCTTGCCCTGTTCGACTCCTTCTATCGCTCCGGCTCGCTGGTCTTCGGCGGCGGCCATGTCGTGCTGCCCCTGCTGCAGGCAGAGGTGGTTAATCCTGGTTGGGTAACGAACGACGCCTTTCTGTCCGGCTATGGCGCGGCTCAGGCCGTTCCCGGACCGCTGTTCACCTTTGCGGCCTATCTCGGCGCCGTCATGGGATCTGCTCCGAATGGCATCCTTGGCGCCGCCATCTGCCTCGTCGCGATTTTCCTGCCGGGCTTCCTTCTGCTGGTCGGCGCGCTGCCCTTCTGGGACAATTTCCGCAAGCGTCCCATAGCACAGGCGGCGATGCGTGGCGCCAACGCCGCCGTCGTCGGTATTCTTGGTGCGGCCCTCTATACTCCGGTTTGGACCAGCGCTGTGCTCGACCCATACGATTTCGCGCTGGCGCTGACGGGCTTCATCCTGCTGGTCGTCTGGAAGGCGCCACCCTGGCTGGTGGTATTGGGCCTGGGGCTTGCGGGGGCGGGCACGGCCGTTTTCTAGCACGAAAACCTCACCGATGACCCAGCGCGAACGGGCGCTGCCGCGCGTTTCAAAAGCAGGCCGGGACAATAAGCTCATCCCGGCCGCTAACCGACCTTCACAGCTGGCTGGCAGCCTCACTGCCACGTTCGGTGCAGCTCGACGCTGCGGTTGATACCGTCAGACGGCGATCTTGCCACCGCCGACTTTGGTGATCGCGACGACCGCCGGCCGCACTGGCATGTCCGGCTTGAAGTCCGGCCAGCGGGTGGAGAGGTCCTCGTAATAGGACGGTCGGCCATGCCCCGACCAGTCCTCACCGCCGTCGGCCGGATGCTGGACAGCCACGAAGGCGGTCTCGTCATCCGGCGCGAAGAGCGGGCCGCACATTTCGGCGCCGACCGGCACGCGGAAGAACAGCTTCGAAGTGGCGCGCGCCGCACCTTCCGTATCGACGGCCCAGAGACCATCGGTGCGGCCGGTGGCTTTGTTGCTGTTGCCGTCAGTCGATACCCAGAGGCGGCCGGCGGAATCGACGGCACAGTTGTCCGGCATTCCGAACCAGCCGTTCTTGGTGGTGTCGGTGGAGAACGTAGCGCCGACCGCTGCTACGGACGGATCGCCGCACTTCAGAAGCACTTCCCATTTGCCGGAGGTCGCGGTGAAGTCGCCATCGTTTTCGGCAATCTCGATGATGTGGCCGAAAGCGTTTTCCGCCCGTGGATTGGCTGCATTCACCTGGTCGGCCTTGCGGCGGGTATTGTTGGTCAGCATGACATAGACCTTGCCGTTCACGCCGTTCGGCTGGACGTCTTCCGGACGGTCCATCTTGGTGGCGCCGAGCACGTCCCCGGCGCGGCGACACTCGATCAGCACGTCGGCCTGGCTGGCAAAGCCGTTGGCGGCCGTCAGCAGGCCCTGACCGTGGATCATCGGCAGCCATTGCATGGTGCCGTCTTCGTTGAACTTCGCGACATAGAGCGTACCGCTGTCAAGCAGGTTCATGTTGGCGGCGCGATCATTCGGGTTGAACGTTCCGTCGGTCACGAACTTGTAGACATAATCGAAGCGCTCGTCGTCGCCGAGATAGAAAACAACCTTGCCGTTCTTGGCGACGATCGATTCCGCCCCTTCATGCTTGGTGCGGCCGAGCGCGGTGCGCTTCTTCGGCGTGGAGGTCGGGTCCATGACGTCCACCTCGACGATCCAGCCGAAACGGTTCGGTTCGTTCGGCTCCTTGGCGAGATCGTAACGGTCGTAGAAATTGGCCCATTCGTAGCCGCCTTCCGGAACGCCGTAACGCTTGTAGTTGACGGCTTCCTTATGACCTTCCGGCAGCTTGCCGGAGAAATAGCCATGGAAATTCTCTTCTGCCATGATGTAGGTGCCCCAGGGCGTAACGCCGCCGGCACAGTTGTTGATCGTGCCGATGGCATGGGTTCCGGTCGCATCGGCATTGGTCTTCAGGCGATCATTGCCGGCAGCCGGGCCGGTGATCTCCATCGGAGTATTGGCAGTGATGCGGCGATTGTACCTGCCGTCTGCGACGACCTGCCATTTGCCGCCCTGCTTGCGGATTTCGACGATGGTGCCGCCATGGGCCGCCATTTCGACATCCACCTGCTCCTTGCTGAGCGCGCCCTGCTTGATCTTGCCGTCGACGACCTTGACGAGGCCCGGGAACATCAGGTGTGGGTTGGTGTATTCGTGGTTGACGACGAGCAGGCCGTGCTGGCTGGAACCCTCGAGCGGGATATAGCCGACATAGTCGTTATTGTAGCCGAACTGCTTGCTCTGGGCTTCGGCAGTCTGCTTGATCGGATCGAATTTCGGGGCGCCTGGCAGTACGGCATCACCCCAGCGTAGCAGGATGTCGGCATCATAACCCTCGGCAACGTGATGGTTGGCGTCGACACCGGCTTCCACTTCGGTGAACTTGAAGGCAGAACCGCCCTTGCCCTGGGCGCGCGCCTCATCGGCGCTCATCAGAGCGACCGGGCTGACGGTAGCGGCAATCGCCGAGACGGCCAGCGAGCCCTGCAAGAAATTCCGTCGTGAAAAACGCTTGCCGATGATTTCGCCCATCGTCGGATTGGCGCTCGTGTTGTGGCCGTCACCGTCAGCCTCTTCAAGCTGCGTGGTTGGGAATATCTTCTGGGAAAGGTGGTCGCTCATCCAATGCCTCCATGGGTTGAAAACTGGTCTCAAATTATCTTGTTTTTAGAGCCGCTCTAAATCTAGAGGCGCGATATTGCGGATTTGCGACAGTGAGATCGCCGTGGAGGCGATTGATTTCAGCGAAGGCGGCGCGGCAAATGGTTCTCAACCGGAATCGTTTTGTTATTCTTCCTTTGCTTCTTCCAAATCTTGCGAGGCAGAGATGGCCGACGAAACAGTCAATGTCCGTTATATGGTCGCCAACGTTGAAATCGCCGTTGAATGGTATGTCACCCATCTCGGCTTCTCTCTCATCTCAAAACAGGCGCCGGCGTTTGCAGATGTCCGGCGCGGGGCATTGCGGCTGCTCCTAAGTGGTCCAATGAGCTCGGCGGGGCGGCCGATGCCCGATGGCGAACAACCGGTGCCCGGAGGCTGGAACCGCATCCATCTGATCGTCGACGATTTGGCCGCCGAGGTGGCGCGTTTGCGCGCAAACGACGTCCGTTTTCGCAATGACATCGTCACGGGGCCGGGCGGTTCGCAGATCCTGCTCGTCGATCCGTCCGGCAATCTCGTCGAACTGTTCCAGCCTGCACAACGGTAGCGGTTGAGAGGGGCATCGAGTGTCGGCGTCTTTCCGCTTCAGCCGCGGATGGATAGCAGGCATTGAGCAACTTTCGGCATTGGATCAGAATTCCAAGCACACTTTGCCGAACTCGCTTTCGGCGACGATTCGGCTTTGCACCGAGTGCGATTAGAGGTCACCATCGAAAGAGTAATGGTTATTTGGAGGGCACGTTGTCCCTCGCGGCGCCTTGATGCCGCTGGCACAAAGGCCCGCTCATATGCAGTGGTACGAACGTCCGATTGGGCATGGTGGTTTCGGGCACAGGTTCCAAGCCTGCATCCGGCTTGGGATAGGTGGCGGAATATGCGCTGCCCGCAGACGCTGAATTCGAACAACTCCAGTTTTTCCTGCGTTTACGCTTCGGTAACCTTCAGCGTCGGATCGAGCCTGTCGCGCAGCCAGTCGCCGACGAGGCTGATCGATAGCGTCGTTAGGAAGATAACGATACCGGCCGGAATGCCCGTCCACCAGGCGGTCGCCAGATAGTTCCGCCCTTCGCCCAACATCAGGCCGAGGCTCGTCTGCGGAGGCTGGATACCGAGGCCGAGGAATGAGAGGGAGGTTTCGACCAGGATCAATTCCGGAAAATTCAGCGTCACCTGCACGATCAGCACCGAAAGAATGTTCGGCAGGATATGCCGGGCATAGATGCGGATCGGGTGAACGCCGAGCGTGCGGATTGCAAACGCGTAACCCTGTCCGTTCGCCTGCAGTACGAGGCTGCGGGTCAGCCGCGCATAGACCTCCCAGCCGTACAGACCGACGACCACAAGAAAGAGTTCGAAATTGTTGCCGAAGAAGGCAAGTACCGCGAGCGCGATGATGAAGAAGGGCATGCTCGCCTGGAAATCCACGAAGACCATGACGATGTCTTCGACGAGCCCACGGAAATGCGCCGCCAGGAAGCCGAGCAACGTGCCGACGGTCGCACCGATCATCGAGCCGACGATGGCGATCAGGACGCTCATGCGCGTCGCATAGATCAATCGGCTCAAGACGTCGCGGCCGAGACCGTCAGTGCCCAACAGGTACTTTGGATTGCCGCCCATGAAAGCCGGCGGCTTGAGACGGTTGAGCAGGCTCTGTTCGGTATAGGCGAAAGGCGCCAGATAATCGGCGCCGATCGCCACCGCCAGAACGAGGAGCAACCAGGCAATGCAGAGCAGGATGATAAACCGTGGCCGACCGGCGCCTTTGAGGCTGACCCAGCGCGAGCGTGGAGCGGGAATGGACTGTTCGATGGCCATCATCCCTCCTTGCTTTGGCGGTTTTCGATGCGGGGGTCGAGCCAGCCATAGGTGAGGTCGACAACGAAATTGGTGACGACCATGGTGAGCGCAACGAGCAGAACGATGGTCTGCACGACAGGGAGGTCGCGCTGGCTGACGGCGTTGACCAGCATCAGGCCGATGCCCGGCCAGGCGAAGACGGTTTCGATAACGACCGCTCCGGCAATCAATCCGCCGAGACGCAGGCCGAGAACCGTGACAACCGGGATCGCCGCGTTGGGGATCGCATGCGACATTACCCTCCGCGTCAGCCGAAGCCCTTTCGCACGAGCGGTGCGCATATAGGGCTGGTGCAACACTTCGAGCATGGAGGAACGGGTGAAGCGCGCCACCGTGCCGGCATTGATGATGCCGAGTGTCACCGCCGGCAGGATGAGATGCCACCACGTCGCCCCGCCCGAACTCGGCAGCACGCGCCAGGTCATGGAAAAGAGCAGGATCATCAGGATGGCGAGGAAGAAATTCGGCATGCTGTGACCGAAGATCGAAAAGGCCATCGCCGCGTGATCTATGCTCGTGCCGCGCTTCAGCGCGGCGGCGATGCCAGTCAGAAGACCAATGACGACGGTGATGGCGAAGCCGGAAAGGCCGAGCAGCAGCGTCATCGGCACTCGTTCCAGAACGACGGTCAGCGCCGGGCGGTCGTTGCGGAAGGAATAGCCGAGATCGCCATGCAGGGCCGACCATATGAAGCGGACATACTGTTCCGGCAGCGATTTATCGAGGCCTAAAGACACACGATATTCCGCGACGATCGCCGGTGGCGTATCGTCCGGCAACATCATCGAGACCGGATCGCCCGAGACGCGCAGCACGACGAACACGAAGGTTACCGCAAGCAGCAGCGTCAGCAGCCCGCGCAGCAGTTTCCCAAGGATGAATTGCAGTCGCATCATGGCGACGTCTCCCAGGCTTCCGCCAGCACCTGACGCGCCGTCACCGGATCGTTGACGAGGAAGCCGGTTGCACCTTCTCGCGTCATGCGGACCAATTCCTTGGCATCGAAATCGCCGACGCCGCGGCCAGTCGCACCCTCGCCTGTCGTGATCCAGACCGGCCGGCCGCGTTCCACATGCGAAAAGACCCGGCCAGGCGCCGCATCCCATTCCCAAATGCGCAGAATGTCACCACCCGCCTCGAAGAAGGCCTCCTCGTCGAATGTCTTGACGAGACCGAGGATCGGCCGGGTCCAGCCGCCATCGCGCATATATTGGACGGAGCCGGAGGCATGCAGGCCGAGGGTGAGACCGCGGTCGGGTTCAGTCGCCAGTGCGGCAAGCAGGATATCCAGCGATTCCGGTCGCTCGTCCTTGACGTCGAATAGAATGGGCTGATCCGCCGGCACGATGTCGAACAAGACCGCAAGTGGCGGCGCGGCTGCGAACCCCTGCGCCTCGATGCCAGCCAGCTCCTCGCTCGTCACCTCCGCGATCGCGTCCTCACGGCCGGCAAGCCGCCTCAGGTCCTTGTCGTGGCAGCAGACGATCTTGCCGTCTCCGGTGATCCGCACGTCTACCTCGATATAATCGGATTTGGCTTCCATCGCGCCGATCCAGGCCGCGGGCGAGTTTTCCCGGTAAAGGGTGGAATAGCCGCGATGGGCGATGATGGCAGGTAGGGACATGGGCTTCCTTGGACTTTACGATGCGAGCCGGCGCTCGCGGGCGCGACGCTCGGCGGGTGTTGCCGCCGGAACCGCCGCCAGCAACGAGCGCGTATATTCATGTTGCGGGTTGGCGAAGATTTCGGCCGCCGGACCGGTCTCGACGACCACGCCCTTCTGCATGACGGCGATGCGGTCGCTGATATGCCGGACGACGCCGAGATCGTGCGAAATGAACAGGTACCCCATCCCGAAGCGGGCCTTGAGATCGTTCAGGAGGTTGATGATCTGTGCCTGGACCGAGACGTCGAGCGCGCTCACGGCCTCGTCGCAAACGACGATCTTCGGGTCGAGAACCAGCGCGCGGGCAATGACGGCCCGCTGCTGCTGTCCACCCGAAAGCTGATGGGAGTAGCGTTCGCCCATGCCCGGAAGACCGACCAGAGCCAGCATTTCTTCGCACCGCGCCTTGCGCCCCACGGCATCGAAAAGTCGATGCGCCTGCATGGCCTCGTCGATCTGGCCACCAATCGTCATGCGCGGATCGAGCGCCTTGGACGGGTTCTGAAATACCATCTGTACACCGCGCCGTTCCCGCCGCCAGGCAGCGGAACCGATCCGCGCATAGGGCTTTCCGTCGAAAGTCACCCTGCCGGAGGTCGGTGCCTCGATGCCGGCAGCGATGCGTCCGAGCGTCGACTTGCCGCTGCCGCTTTCGCCGACGATGCCAAGCGTCTCGCCCGGTTCCAACACGATGTTGACGCCGCCCACCGCCCGCACCACGGTCCTACCGCCGAAAAGACTGCCGCCGGAGCGATAGGCTTTGACGATATCCTCAAGAACCAGCCTGCCCTCGCCGCTCATGCGAAGTCTCCGGCGAAATGACAGGCGGCGCGATGATCGCCGACAACCCGCGAGAGTACGGGCGGGGAATGACATGCGTCCGTTCCGAAGGAACAGCGCGGCCGGAAACTGCAGCCGGCCGGACGGCGTGAAGGGCTTGGAACCGTGCCCTCGATTGCGGCGATGCGGCCATGACTTGTCGTCGTCGCATGCAGGCGGCAAGCCATCAGGCCGCGCGTGTAGGGATGCAGCGGATGTTCGAAAAGCTCGTCGACGGTCGCAGTTTCCACCACCCGACCGGAATACATGACCGCCACCCGGTCGGCGATTTCCGCAACGACGCCGAGATCATGAGTGACGAAGATCATCGCGGCTCCGGTCTCGGCCTGAAGTTCGCGCATCAGCCCGAGGATCTGCGCCTGGGTCGTTACGTCGAGCGCGGTCGTGGCCTCATCGGCGATCAGGAGCTTCGGCCGGCAGGCGAGTGCCATGGCGATCATGATGCGTTGGCACATGCCGCCCGAGAGCTGATGCGGGAAGGCCCTTGACCGTACCTCGGGTTCGGGGATGCCCACGGAGTCGATCAGCTCGATCGCGCGTCGCTCCGCCTCTCTCCAGCTGAGGCCGCGATGCACGACGAGCACTTCGGCGATCTGCATGCCGACTCGGCGCACAGGGTTGAGTGCGGCCATGGCGTCCTGGAAGATCATCGCCATGTCGCGGCCGCGGATGTCGGCAAGCTGGTTTTCGCCGAGTGCAGAAAGGCTCTGACCGAGGAAGGAGATATGGCCGTTCCTGACGACAAGCGGCTCGGACGTCAGTCCCATGGCGGCAAGGCAGGTCAAGCTCTTGCCGCAACCGCTTTCGCCCACGAGACAGAGCGTTTCGCCCGCCCGGACCTCAAGCGATACATCGATCACCAGGTCCGCGCGAGCGGTTCCGACCGTCAGACCGTCGACGGCCAGGATGACTTCCGCCAGCGGCTGAACTCGCTGGGGAATAGACGTTCTCCGCCGGCCTGAACCGGCGGAAAGGATTTCGGCATCGATAACCGTCACGAGCGCTTGGCCTCGATCTGAAGGTTATAGGGGCGCAGGTCCATGTAGTAGAAGTTATAGGGCTGCCACTTGACGGCCTTGCGGACGCCATAGGTTTCGAGCGGCTGGTACAGGATGGTGCCGGGAGCCTCGTCTTCCCAGGCATCGAGCATCTTCTGGAAGATGTCGCGGCGCTTGGTTGTCTCGGAGGTGCGGTCCAGTTCTTCGCCGAGTGCGTTGAACCCGACCGGTGTCCATTCTTTGTTCTGCTGCGGGCCATTATACGGACCCCAGAGGTTCCAGAGGCCACCGGCCGGATCCGGATAACGGATCGAGTTCGACCAGTTGCGGACCATCTTGAGGTCGCCCGTAATAGTGTCGGTGTTTTCAACGATGTCGAGCTTGCCGTTGATGCCGACGGCCTTCCACATTTCCATGATCGCCTGTGCGGCGGGAACGGCGTTCAGGTAGTAGTTGGCCCGGGTGGCGTAATGGATTTCTTCGCCCTTGTAGCCGGCTTCCTTCAAAAGCCGCTTGGCCTTTTCCGGATCGTAGACGAGGCCGGCGCGCTTGTCGTCGTAGAGGGTGCCGAATTCCGGAAACTGGTGGCTCTTCGGCACGACAGCCTTACCGTCCCAAAGCGCGTCGACAAGCAGCTTGCGGTCAATGGCAAGGTTCATCGCCTGGCGGATGCGCTTGTCCTTGATCACCGGATTTTCAGTATTGTAGACAAGCACGTGGGCGTTCGCGAGAACGACGCTGCGGGCCTCCACATCCGGATAGGCGTTGATCTGAGCGATCTGATCGGGCGCGACATTGGCGATGATATCGAACTCGCCACTGACGAGGCCGGCGATGCGGGTGGCCTGTTCCGGCACGACGCGGAATGTCACGGCTTGGACCGTCGGCTTGCCGCCGAAATAGTCGTCGAAGGCGACCAGCTTGATGGACTCGTTCGGCTTGTATTCGGCGAGCTTGAACGGACCCGTACCGACGGGGAACTTAGGGAATTTGCCGCCGGCATTCGCCGTCCAGTCCTTTTTGTTCACGATCCAGGAGGCCCAGGAAGCCAGACGCTGTTCGAGGATCGGATCGACGCCCTTCGTGACGAAGCGGACGGTCAGGGGATCGACCGCCTCGACTTTTTCGAGCCCGCCAAAAAAGCCGGGCCCCTGCTTCATGATGGCATTCTTGCCGCTGAGACGCTCCGGCGAGAAGGTGAAGACCACGTCGGCGGCGGTCAGGACATCGCCGTTGTGGAACTTGACGTCCGGACGCAGCTTGACCTCAAGGGTGCGGTCGTCGATACGCTTCCAGCTTTCGGCCAATGAAGGCACGAGCTTCGAGCCGTCGCCGCCAGGCGAGGACAGGAAATCGCGGCGGATCAGCGTATCGAACATTGAATAGGTGACGCGGGTCCCTACGTTCGAAAGCTCCTGCGCCGGTTCCAGTGTCGGCGGGATGTCTGCGACGGCGACCGAGAGACTTGTGCGGCTATCGCCGGTTTGCGCATTCGCGCCAAAAGGCAAGAGGCCCGCGACAACGAGGGCCAAGGCGATGAGTGATTGTTTCATGAACCGTCTCCTAGCGGGATCTTCCCGACTTCAGCATCGAGCTGTTGACGGCATAGCGCTTCATGTTAACGTTTTTATCACATCAAGATGTGATGTTTAAAAAGCGTCGAAGATGACGAGTTAAGGTGGTCTCTTGATTGATCGGAGAACCCGCGATCAACCAAACCGAGCGTCTCGTTCACGCGCGCTTCCCACGATCGCCAGGAGTGCCTGGTCGTATCGGGAAATGAACGAGAAAACTGCGGTTCATTCTGCACCGAGCCGCCGCCAACCCGCCTCGCTGACACCGAACTCAACTTGACCCAGCAACCGGTGCATCGCATATCGTCCGACCGTGATCCGGAAGCCGTGATTCTCGGCAAACAAATTCCTTTTGACCTCGCAAAAGGGCTGGTAACCGAGTCAGCCTGACGGCGATCAATGGCTAGAGTCGTAAATCAACTTCAAGGCCTGCGCGTCGGAACCTCCACCGTGAAGCGGACTGCCTCAGGTTGTTTCCGATCAGATTGCATATGTGGCTAATGTGGAAGGCATAAGCGATTCTGGTAGGCGTCCTGCGCCAAATACCGGAATTCTGGCATAGGTCGCCCCCTTCGCAAATACGGAGCCCTCGTTGATAAGGTCTTGACCTTCATCCCTCGGCACGAATCTTCCGAAGGCAGGATCGTAATATCTGGCGTTGAGGTACATGAGGCCGGTTTCGACATCCAGGCGTTCGCCGATATAACCCTTCTTCGTCTGCATCGCCGGCCTGCCGGGGGTTGCCCTTGAAGTGGAAGCGGATGCCCCCTTTTCACGCGGCGTCCAAGTTTCTCGGACACTCCATGAAACCCAGTTCTCCGGATGGCAGAGTGGCTGCAGTGGTCCGTAAACCTATACGCGCTGCTTCGGAACCACAATCTTTCGACCTCATTGACTGATTCACACTTCATGAGCTGAGTGCAAGCCTCACGCTCTCGGGCAGCCTCTTGCGAAAGCACTCCCTCGCATTCCGTCTTATGCAAAAGGAGAAAAGGATGACCGATAGAATGGTAACCCCGGCATCGGGAGAGTTCACGGTCCTGAACTTGAGCGCCGTAATAACCATGCTTGCACCGGCACTACAAACGGTAATCGAAAAACTTGCGGCCACGCACTCAGAGGATGACCTAGCCTGGTTCGACGATCTTGAAAAAGAGCTGCTCCTCGATGCCAAAAACACTGTTTCTGAGGGCCTCCCAATTGACGCCGAGGTCGAAGGTCTCAAATTCGGAGTGGACATGCTCCAAGCGACCCTCGATTGTTGCCGCGACAACCTAAGACTTGATCACCGTGAATAAGCGGCGCGTCCCATTTGCCATCGGCAATCGACAGGATACCACCTCAACCGAACCGTCCTGTGGCTCGGTCGGCGGGCTCCGCGGTCATTGTCGTGATGAACAGGATCAGCCCTGCCGACGTCAGGATGAAACCCGCCCAAACGGTAGACAGAAGGCCGAGCCCCGCGCCGATCGTGATGCCGCCCGCCCATGCGCCGAGTGCATTGGCAACGTTGAGTGAAGCAAGGTTCATCGCGCCCATCAAGGTGGCGGACTCCGGGGCGAGGCCGGTCAATCGGACCTGAATGGTCGGGATTGCCGCCATCATGGTCGCGCCGACCCCGAACATCGCCGAAGGCTGAACTGGTTTGACGCTTATCCAAACAACATCTTCAAGTGATCGTTCAGGAACCGGCCCTTAGGATCCAGATCCCGTCTCAGCGCGCGAAACTCCTTGGCGCGAGGATAGAGCTTTGTGACGTCGTCCGTGTCGAGGAAATGCATCTTTCCCCAATGCGGACGAGAATTGTATCCCCGTAGAATTTGATCGACGTCCTTCAGGAAGGGCCAGTAGTCGATACCCGGACCACCTGACACCGATAGCGTGATGCTGTCCTGGTGGTGAAAGGGGCTCATCCATGCTGGATCGCCGGCGGTAAAGCGGTATTCGATCGGATAGATGCAGTTGGTATGCTTGTTCAGCATCAGATCCCGGACAGCCCTCACCGCGGCCTTGCCATGTTCGAGCGGAACCGCATATTCAAGTTCGACGAAATTCGGAACGTATTCGATCGGATAGACCTCGGAACTGTAGGCGATCTTTTCGAATTCGCTCTCCATCGGAGCGGCGTCGGTGATGTCCATCACCTTCATCTCGCAGACGTCGGCCAGCTTGTTCGTGCTCGATACCGCGGACGTGTCGGCAAGGCAGTACAGATGGCGGCTTTCCGGCGTCGGGCACCAGAAGAAGCCGAAATGGCGGTGCCTGGAAGCCAGTTCGTCGTGACGCTCCATGCAGGTCTCGAAATCGTCCCGCCAGAGACGCTCGTGCAGATTATAGGCGTCCATCACGTTGAGCGTCAGCGAGGAGATGATGCCGAGCGTTCCCACCGAGACCTGGGCTGCATGCAGCCTGTCCCTGTCGCGGCCGTCGATATCGAGGACATCCCCGGTCGCAGTGACGATACGCATGCCGGCAATCGACGAGGCCAGGTTTCCGAGCTTGATCCCGGTTCCGTGGGTTCCGGTCGTAAACGCGCCGGCGACGGCCTGGCTGTCGATGTCGCCCTGGTTGATCAGTGAAAGACCGTGTTCTTTCAGCGTCCTGCCGACTTCGTTGATGCGCGTCCCGCCTGCCACCGTAATCTGTTTCCGGTCAAGATCTATGTTCTGCACGCCGCGCAGATTTTCAAGCGACAGCAACAGTCCGTTGGTGCCGACGACGGGTGTGAAGGAATGTCCCGATCCCGAAACACGGACTGCCAAATCGTGCCTGTCGGCTTCGTGAACAAGTTCCGCCACTTCGGCTTCCGTTTCCGGCGATGCCTTGAATTGCGAGACGCAATATTGATTGCCGACCCAGTTGCGCCACAGGCCGCCTTTTTCCAGAGCCATGTCTTCCCCTCACATCGCTGTAAAACAATTATCGACAAACAGATGGGTGCCGCTGACGAAGCTGGCGTCGTCGCTCGCGAGGTAGAGTGCCGCCTTGGCGACCTCGTCGGGCCGGCACATCCTGCCCTGCTGGGCCATGATCGCTGCATCCGAGACGTCGATCCCGTAGCGGGTCAGTTCCTCGACCTCCCGTCGACCATGCGGCGTCTGGATGAAGCCGGGACAGACTGCGTTGCAGCGAATGTTGCGGTCGCGAAATTCGACCGCGATCGCCCGTGCAAACATGTGACACGCACCCTTGGTCGTATCGTAGAGGACCTCCATCGGCGTCGCGGCAACGGCGGAGATCGACGACGTGCAGACGATGGACCCGCCGCCCGCCTCGATCATGTGCGGCAGCACGGCCCGCGTCATCAGGAACATGCTGCGGACGTTGATGGCCATCAGCCGGTCCCAGTCTTCCACCGTGGTTTCGAGAAACGCCCGGACGATGATCGTCCCGGCATGATTGAACAGCACCGTTATCGGTCCGAGTTCGCCGGAAATCACGTCGACCGCCTGATTTACCTGCAATTCGTCGGAAACGTCGGCGGGCGCAAATGTCACCTTCAGGCCTTCTTCCCGCATGCGGGCGGCGACGGCTGCCCCCTGGCTATGCGGGAGATCGACGATCCCGACCGCCGCCCCCTCTCGCGCAAAAAGCTCGCTCGCTGCGAGACCGCATCCACCCGCGCCGCCACTGATAAGCGCAACTTTACCGTCGAGACGAAGAGCCATTCATCCTCCTACTGTCGTTGATAACCGCCGGCCAATCGCCGAATTGGGCTGTCTTCGCGCCTCTTATTCTCCGGCCGACGAAGGGCGGCTATGCTTCTGCTTGATGGCAGCAACTTGGCCTAATTCTGCGCCGCGGTCTATTGCCGACATGCCATGCTGTTCAGGTGTGTAGGCTGGCCGGCCGATCTGACGGAGTCTGCGCTGTTGAGAGGGTACGTACCGCTAGTCCGCATTGCATGGAACTGCGCTGCTCATCGCAGTCAACGGCGCGGAAGGCTGCCACCGCATGTCCAATGCGCGACGGCGGCTTCGATCAACCCTTCAGCTTTCGCGACGCCGACATCACCGGCTTTGTGACATCGCCATCACTCCCGCCAAAGACCTTGACCGCAAGCGTAGCGGCCGAAGTACGTTTTTCCACGGCGAGCTTGTTGAAGATCTGTTCCATGTGCTTGCTCACGGTCCGAGGCGACATGTCGAGGATATCGGCGATCTCCTTGTTCGACTTGCCATGCGAAACCCAGAGCAGCACCTCGGCCTCGCGCAGCGTCAGGCCGAAGGCCTTGACGAGCTGTTTCCTCGTCGATGCCGCGGTAACGATCGACGAGCCTGAGCAGGATTTCACCGTTCTGGCTATGCGACAACAGCCGGAACTCGACATCCTGGGAATGGCGCGAGTAGCGCAATGCCTGCGGCAATGGCGGTCCGTCCTGGGGTTGCGGTTCACTCAGCCAACCGGCCCTCTCCCACGGCAAATAGGCACCGGCGTCGGGCCGCACCCCGACCCGCAGGAGCAGTTCGCTGGCTTGTGGCGTCGACCAGCCGATGCGGCCGTTGCCGTCGCAGGCAACGATCCAGCGTCCGGTGGAATCGAGCGCATTGCGGGCTGACCGAGCGCGCCTGGCATTGCCGAGATGCACCCGCATCCGGGCGAAGAGCTGATCGAGCAGGATCGGTTTGCTGACGAAATCGACGCCGCCCAAAGTCAGCGCCTTCACCACGTGTTCACTCTCGTCGTATCTGGTCATGAAGATGATCGGCAGGTCCTGGAACCCCCGCGCGGCCTTGAGTATCTGGCAGGTCTCGAACCCGTCCATGCCCGGCATGATCGCATCCATCAGGACAATATCGGGGACTGTCGTGTTGGCAAGCGTGATCACCTGCCTGCCGCTGCTGGAGACAACCACGTCCATGCCCTCGAGGCTCAGCGCGTCGGAGAGCATGGCAAGCGCATCGGGGGAGTCGTCGACGATCAGAACTTTGCTGTAATCGGATATCTCAGGCATTGTTCTTGGTCTCCTCGATTACGGCGAGGAAATCGCGCAGGCGATAAATCGTGGCCAGATGACGCATGTGTCTGCAGAACCGCACCGTTTCCCGCGAGGAGACTTCAAGATCGTTCAGCATGGCCTCGATCGAGCGGATGAAACCCGTCTGCCCGAGGGTGCGCAACTGGCGCAGCTTCTGCTTGTCCGGCAGTTCCGCATCCAGGAAGCGCGGCGTCACCTGACCTCCTCCGGCCGGCCGTCGTCGTAGGTCCAGCTCAACGGAACGAGCGCTGCCAGTCGTTCGAAGAGTTCCTCGAGCCGAAGGGTTTGATCAGGTAGGAATCGTAGAGGTCCGTGTACTCGGGCCTGGTTCGCTCGGTGCCGGCATCGGCGGACAGGATGAGGATCGGCAGGTCACGGCCGAGGCGCTGCCGAATCCGCCGGGCCACCTCCCAGCCGGACATCGTCGACATAGCGATGTCGACGATGTCGGGGCGATGAAGCGCCAATTGCGACAGGCAGGCAGGTCCATCCGTCACGGTGATGACCGAAAAGCCCATCGGCACCAGGACGTCCTCCATCAGCGCCCGTTGGACCGGATCATCGTCGGCGATCAGCACCGTCCGGCGCGGGCCTTCATAACCGATGATGGCGAGTGCTAGTCCCGCCATGTCGTCCGGCTTGGCCGCCAAAGACAGCATGAGCCGGATGGTGAAATGCGTGCCCTTCCCGGGCGTGCTTTTCAAGGTAAGCTCGCCGCCCATAATCTCCACCAGCAATTTGGTGATCGTCAGGCCAAGGCCGGTGCCGGGCGGACTGGTGTGTCCGACTGTAACCTCGGCACGTTCGAAAGGGAGGAAGATCCGCTCGATATCGCTCGCCTTTACCCCGACGCCGGTATCCTCGATCTCGAAGGTCGCCACCTGCCCGCGATAGGACAGGCTGAAGCAAACTCTGCCGGTATGGGTAAACTTGATGGCGTTGGAGAGCAGGTTGATGTGATTGGTAAGGTTGTCTTGCTCGTTTCTGCCGCCTTCCGGAGCATGGCGGAATATCACGTGCCAAAGGCGAACGTCCCGAGAACGGCTTATGCATTTTCAGGCTGCCGCCCTCGCCGTCATACCGGGGCAGATCGAATGAGATCGTCAAGCGATTTCAAGGCAATGCCGGCGGTGAAGGCGGCATCAGACATCGGTGATGTCGCGGCATCGCCTAGGCCGGCAGGCGGAGCGACCAAATGGACGCGATAACGATTGAAGGCAGGAGCGAATCCATGCAACGGAGCATAATTGACGTGAGCAGTTTACGCCAGCTTGTTGCGATTGAGCCTGAGGGGAGCGGGAATCCACCCCGCGTCATACGCATATACCTACTTCATTTTTGATATGCAGGATTGCCAAAGCTCATTGCGATCGGCCAAAGTTTCAGCATAAGATTAAGAAGTCTGGAATTTAGGCAACTGACGGCACGGAAATGAAGAGCTATCTTCAGGATCAAAGCAGAAGGCGAGGTAACTTGCCGCCAGATCTCGAGAGTATCTTCGACAGCGCGATGGTGCAGGCAGCGGGATTCGGGCTTGAAGGCTTGATTTACGACTATACACCCGTGCCGTTCACCCCCGACGGGCAAGTGGTGCCGCCGACCATCGTCAGCATGCGCAACATGCCCAACGATATGGAAGCTATGTGGTTCGACGAGGGGCTGTATCTGTCAGACCCGGTCCAGATTATGGCATTGAGATCCATTCAGCCTCTCTATTGGTCTTATCATTTCGATGAGCCTTCCGTGCTGACACCGACGGCTCAGGGCGCTGTCGCAAATTATCTTCGAGACTCCCAGCTAGCACGAGGCCTGACCATACCGGTCCAGACCCCGTCAAAAGGATGCGCGACGGTAACGGGTTTCTGGCGGCAGCCGCCCGATAAGCAGGTTTTGGAGAGCTTCTTTGTCGCCGAGTTCATGTTGTTTGCCCACAAGCTGCATGGAACGCTGCTGCTGGAGGCAAAACAAGAAGACCTGACAACCGTTGCCGTACGCTTGACACCGCGAGAAAGCGAATGCATCCGCCTTTGCGCGGAAGGCCTGTCGGATAAGCAGGTGGCATACGTGCTGGGCCGTTCGATCTCGACAGTCGTGATGCATCTTCAATCGGCCATGCGGAAGCTGGGAGCACGCAACAGGGCGCAGGCGATCGCCCGCGCCGCCCATTACGGAATATTGCGGTAAAACTTCCTGTGCTTGAGGGCCATGTAAATGGCCCGGATAGCATGATCGGTTCCACCGACGGGACGCGAATTCGTTTGCCTTTTTGTCCAGCCAGGAATGTCGAAATGGGCCCAGAGATGGCTTCTGGCGACGAATTTCCTCAGGAAAAGGGCGGCTGTTATTGATCCCGCAAACGACTCCGATTTGAAGTTGTTACAATCCGCAGGCTCGGAAGACAGCATGAATTCATAGTCGCTCCAGAGCGGCATTCTCCATACCGGATCATCCCAGCGCGTACCCTGCTCGCAAAGCGACGCTGCGAAGCCGTCGTCCGTGCAGTAGAGAGCGGCGATATCGGATCCGAGAGCCACGCCCGCCGCCCCGGTCAGAGTTGCGAGATCGATGAGCGCCACCGGCGCCTCCTCATCGGCATATGCCAAGGCATCCGCGAGAATAAGGCGTCCTTCCGCATCGGTGAAGCCGATTTCGACAGTGATGCCGTTTCTTGCGCGAATGATGTCGCCTGGGCGAAACGCCGAGCTCGCCACCGCACTTTCGACGATCGGGACGATCACGCGAAGCCTGACAGGGAGATTTGCAGAGATTACCGCATGCGCAATGCCAAGAGCATTCGCCGCACCCGCCATGTCGCATTTCATCGACTCCATGTGATCGAAGGACTTGAGGTTGAGGCCTCCCGTGTCGAATGTGACGCCCTTGCCCACAACGGTTACCTTCGGGTCGCTGGCATGGCCCCAGGTCAAATCCAGCAGGCGCGGCGCCTCGGCCGATGCGCGCCCCACCGTGTGGACCAAAGGAAAACCGTGCACCAGGAGTTCGTCACCGACGAAGGATGTGACGCTCATCTCGTGGTCGTACGCAAATCTTCTGATCGCGGCGTCCAGTTTCTCAGGTCCCAAATCGTTGGCGGGAAGATTGATCAGATCGCGCGCGATGAAAGCGGCCTGTGCAAGCCTGTCGACTTCAGGCCGGTCGATATCGGAATTGAAAGCCAGTTGCGGCGATCTGGGAAAAATCTTGTAGCTGGAAAACCGGTAAGAGCCGAGGATGAAACCGAGCGCGGCGGCGGTTGGGTCCTCGAAACCGCCTTCGAGCGTGTAGATCCCCTCAGGCAGAGCCATTGCAGCCAGACCGGTTGCCATATCGCGGGTTTCCGATGCCTTGCCCATGCCGAATAGCCAGGCCGCAATAGCACCCTCATCGTCTGGAACCGAAAGCAGACGCCCTTTCTGGCCGCAGAAACCGTGCGAGAAAGCCCAGCGGCTTGTCTTCGCGTCCTGCTCCTGCAGCAGAGGGGACGACTCAGTAATGCAGACGAGCGGAACGGATTTCTCCATGGGTTGGCCCCTTTCTGAAAGGCACGACGGGATATGCGGGGAAAGGATCGGTAAAATCGTGCGTGACACCCGCTATGCTTCCGACCCGGTGCGGCCCCGGCCCGCTCCTAGCCCGATCGCGCGGTGATTGCGGCTCGTGTCGTCTGGACGTTATGCGCCAGCTGCTGCCTGAGAAGTACATAGTCTCACCCGATGGCGACGAGCCGGTACCCCGCGTCGAGCATGGCGCCGACGTCCTCCGGCCGAACAGTCGCGGCGGCTATGACACTATGACGGTGGCAGAGGTCGCGGATACGTTTCGTATCGTCATCCGGAAGGTGAACGATCTCCATTGCGGAGAGCCCGGGCGTGGCAATGATGGCCTCCGCATTTTGCGCGCCCTCAGCCGACTCGATTATCCCGACAACGAGATATTCCGCGTCCGGATTGAGTGGCCACAGATCTCGGCGCTCCGCCGGCAGGTTGAGGCCAGCATGAGCATGGGCTTCGTTGTGCCGCACCGCCGATATGGCGGCCTCAAGCTGCTGACGGCTTTCGACGAACGGAATCCAGATCCCCATGGCAGGTCCGCTTCTCAATGTCGAAGCGATCTCATAACGAGGCTCCCAGCCGGCGCGATGGCCAAGTTTCACTAGCACGGCCGGCGCCAGCCCGGGTGCAAAACGTGATCCGAAATCACTCGTTTGCAGCAGGAAACGCTGTAGCGCCGAATGGTCGAGCAGATCATGCTCGATATCGGCGACGATGAAATCCGCACCGCTCCTCGCGACGACTTTGGCGATGCGCGGTGTAGAATAGGCTGCTGTCCAGATGCCGACGGCCGCCTGCCCGCTTTCCAGCCTCGCCATGAGCGGGTTGAGACGTTTTGGTCGCATATCCATCGTCCCTTCGCAAACGTCAGGCCTCGATGATCGGGATCGCCGCCAGCGCCTCGACGATGCGGCCGGGCAGCGATCCGCCCGGCGCCGCCAGCGCCTCGACCAGACGCGCCTTCCGTTGACTCTGTTTTGGAACGACAGAGAGAACTGCAGCGGTGGCAGCAGCCGGGATGACCGCAACCCCGTCACTGTCTCCAACGATGAGATCGCCCGTCTCGATCGTCAAGCCCTGCAGCGTTTCGGTCATTCCGATGCGACCCTGGGTATCGTCCCGTGGCGAAGAGGGATGCGTGCCGCAAGCAAATACGGCCAGCTCCAGCCGGCCGATTTCCTCGCTATCGCGGAGCAGCCCATCGGTCACGATCGCCGCGACGCCCCGGCGCCGGGCAAGTTCGGCGAAGATCGCGCCGAATTCCGCACTGTCGCGCCGGCCACCGGCGGCAATGACAAGCACCTGACCGGACGTCGACGTATCCAGCGATTTCCACTGCGCCATACTTCCGGAACCGATCGTCACTGCCGTTCCGACAAAAGAGGACTTGCCTCCGAACGACCGCATCGGCGTCCCTAGGCAAACGACCCGGGAATCCGCATCGGCCAGAAGCGCGCTCGAAACGTTTGTCAGGGACTGCCGCACAGCGATATCGAAGCTGGCATCATGTGGCTTTACCAGAATGGATCGGGTCAATTCAGAAGCTCCTCGAAAGATGGCGCGGCCGCTCCGCGGCCTCGGAGGAGATGTCCTCTCTCAACGATTTGCTATTATCGAGGAGAATGAAGGGACAAGCCACCGCCCTCAATCTGTAACATATTACAGATGGAACACGCGGAACCGCCTCGATAGCCTGGCAATCGGATGCAGCGCATTGACGCGGCCTCCCGGTCCCAAACCTGTTGCAAGGCCCGGAAACGTGGCGACACTTTCAATCAAGAACAAAAGTGCGGAAGCACCTTCGCGTCCATCACCCGGCGCGTCGAAGGGAACATGAAACAATGCGGACGAGGTTCTGGATCTCTCGCCTCTTGAGGACGCTTGTCACGATCTGTTTCGTGGTGACCTTCACATTCGTCGTACTTCGCACGACGGGGGACCCGGTCGTGGCGCTGCTGAGCCCCGACGCGCTGCCATCGGAAATCGAGCAGTTCCGCATCCAGTGGAAGCTGGACCGGCCAATGATCGAGCAATACATCTCTTATGGGGCAAACCTGCTGACAGGCGATTTCGGCCGCTCCTACCAGGATGGCAGGCCGGCTCTGCAAAGCATCTTGGAGCGGCTGCCCAACACCTTACTGCTTGGCGGCTTTTCCTATCTCATCGCCATCCTGATCGGAATTCCCTCCGGCATAGTCGCCGCGCTGAACAGGGGCCGCCTGATAGACCGCGCCGTGATGTCACTTGCCGTCTTCGGCTTCGCCATGCCGAATTTCTTCCTTGGAATCCTGCTCATTCTCGCCTTCTCGTTCGGGCTCAGGATGCTGCCGAGTGCGGGCATGGGAACGTTCTCCCACCTCCTCATGCCGTCGTTCACGCTCGGTATCTACGTTGCCGGAACATTAGCGCGGTTCACGCGCTCCGCCATGCTCGAAGTGCTGGACAAGCCTTACATGAAATTGGCACGGGCGAAGGGGGCGGCACCGTTCCGGCGCGTTTTCGTCCATGCCCTGCCGAATGCCTCCATCCCGATCGTGACGATCGTCGGCCTCAATCTCGGCTCTCTCGTCAGCGGCGCCGTCGTCGTGGAAACCGTGTTTGGCTGGCCGGGCATCGGTCGGCTTCTCGTAACAGCCGTCACCGCGCGCGACCTTGCCCTGGTACAGGGCCTGGTGCTTGTGATGTCGATCTTCATGATCGTGTCGAACCTTGTCGTGGACCTCGCGTATGGGATTCTCGATCCGCGCATAAGGAGCAGCCGCTGATGCTGAGATCCATGCCCTGGTCTATCCGCCTGACCTTCCTTCTCCTGTTCCTGCTTGTCGTGGTTGCTCTTCTAGCGCCACTCCTGACGCCTTATGGAATAGCCGACCAGAGCCTGCTCGCCCGCCTCAAACCGCCGATGTATCTGGGCGGGGTGCCGGACCATCCGATGGGGACGGACCGGCTGGGACGCGACATTTTCTCAAGGCTGGCCTTCGGGTTCAAGGTGTCGGTCGCTGTTGCCTTGCTCGGAACAGTCATGGGCGCGGTCTTCGGCTGCGCGGTCGGGTTTATCGCCGCCCACTTCCGCGGCTGGGCCGAAGAAGCGCTGATGATGGTCGTGGACATGCAGGCATCCTTGCCTTTCATCCTCATCGCGCTGACCCTGCTCGCCTTCTTCGGAAATTCGCTGGCGCTGACGGTGATGCTCATGGCGCTCTACGGTTGGGAGAATTATGCCCGGCTTGCGCGTGGCGTGGTTCTCTCGGCGGTCGCTCAGCCTTATGCCGAAGCGGTGACCACGCTTGGTGCCACACCCTGGCGGCTGTATTTCCGGCACATCCTGCCGAACATCATGGGCGTCCTCATCGTCCAGGTGACGCTGACCTTCCCGCAGATCATCCTGCTTGAATCCGCCCTGAGCTTCCTTGGCCTCGGCATTCAGCCGCCGCTTACGAGCCTTGGCCAGATAATGGGCGACGGGCGCGACTACCTTTCTACCGCCTGGTGGATCTCGGTCATCCCAGGCGCAGTGATTTTCATCATAGCCCTTGCCGTCAGTCTGATCGGCGACTGGCTGCGCGATCGGCTCGATCCGACGCTGAAACGGGAATTCGGCTGAAAAGAATGCGTGATCGCCCGTGCATTCGCAAACAAGGAGAGATCGAAAATGCTGAAGAGAAGAGAGTTTGGCAAACTTGCGTTTGCAGGCGGAGTGACGTCGCTGGCAGCGCCTCGGGTTGCCTTACCTCAAATCGCGCCACGGCCCGCCCTTACGGTGGCCGTCGAAGCGCTGTGGCAGAATATCGCGCCGATCAACGGCATTTCCAATGCGAGCGCCCGGATTTTTCCGAACGTCTACGACCGGCTGGTCGAGATTGACTATCTGAAGGATCCGACCGGCCAGACCCTCTCTCCGCGCCTGGCGACCGGCTGGAGCCGCAAGGACAACGTGTGGACGGTCGAGCTTCGGCCGGGCGTCAAGTTCCATAATGGCGCGACCATGACGGCCGAGGACGTGGCCTTCACGCTGTCGGAGGAACGGCTTTGGGGAAAAACAGCCTACGAACCCCGCGGCCGTACGTTCGCAGCGGGCTTCGTACGCGTCGAGGCGGTGGGACCGCTGACTGTGGAGATCGAAACCGCAGAGCCGGACATCAACGTCCCTGGAAAGCTTTCCGGTTATATCGGTTATGTGGTGCCCAAAGCCTATTATCTGGAAAAGGGCGTCGACGGTTTCGGTCAGGCACCAGTCGGGACCGGACCTTACAAGATACGCAGCTATCGCGGCAACGAAGCCGCGGTCCTCGACGCTTTCGACGACTATTGGGAAGGACCTCCGCCGGCTCGTTCGCTCACGTTCAAACTGGTGCCGGAATATGCCGGACGTCTGGCCGGCCTGGCGACAGGCGAGTTCGACTTCATCTGCTCCATACCCACGGACCAGGAAAAACAGGTCCAGGGCCTTTCCGGCGTCAAGCTCGTTCGCCAGCAGGTCGGCAACTACACGGCCGTGCTGTTCAACACGCGAAACGATCCGGAGGGCAATCCGCTCCAGAACCAGGATTTGCGCTATGCGCTGATCCGGGCGGTCGACATGGATACGATCGTCAAGGCTCTCTTCGGCGACGCCACCTTCTTCCCCGCAGTGCCGTTCAATTTCCCCGAATACGGCAGGTATTACGATCCGGCGGCAAAGCCTCGTCTGCCCTTCGATCCCGCAACCGCCAAGGCGCTCGTCGAAAAAAGCGGCTATAAGGGACAGAAACTGATCTGGCATATCACGCGCGGCTTCTGGACCAACTACGATGCCGCCGCCGAGATCATGGTGGAGATGTGGCGCGCGGTTGGCATCAATGTCGAGGCGCAGTTCCTCGACAACTTCCAGCTTGCCTATGCACGTCCGTTCCACATGCTTGCGGTATCCGGCGGCACGACCTTCATTCCTGGCGACCCCTACCAGCCGCTCTGGCTGGACTGGAGCCCGACCGGGGTCATCTCCTCTGCGGCCTGGAAGACCTGGGACCCGACTCCGGAATTCGTCGAGACCGGAAAGGCCTATTCCAGCGCGATCGATCTCGATGAGCGCAAACGCCTGTTCAACAAGCTCTCGGACGAATGGCAAAGGGTGACGCCCGGCCAATACATGTGGAAATCGGTCGCCAACTGGGCTCATCAGGCGAAATACGGCTGGGTCGCCATACCGGAATTCGAGATGCGCATGCGTGGCGGCTACTTGAAACTCTGAAGCGGATTCCAAACAGGTGATGATGAACCATAATTCCGGCACCGACGCCGATACCGTCCGCAAGCCCGTTATCGACATACGACACCTGACGATCGCCTTGCCGAAATCGGCGGATCGTGCGCATGCGGTAAAGGACCTGTCCTTCACCGTCCATGCCGGCGAAACGTTGTGCGTGGTCGGTGAATCCGGTTCCGGCAAGTCAGTCACGTCGCTGGCCATCATGGGCCTGCTGGACACGGGGATTCGCGTCGCTTCCGGGGAGATCCGTTTCGAGGGCCGGGATATCCTGACGCTCGACGCCGCAAGCCACCGGGGTGTGGTCGGATGCAGGATCGCCCTGATTTTCCAGGAGCCGATGGCCTCCCTCAACCCCGTCTACCGGGTGGGCGACCAGATCGCAGAAGTTTTCCGGATTCACACCGATCTCGACCGGCAAGCTGTCCGCAAACGGGTCATCGACCTGCTCGGCGAGGTCCACCTGCCCGATCCTCAGAAAATCTACAACGCCTACCCGCACCAGCTGTCCGGAGGTCAGTGTCAGCGCGTGGTCATCGCCATGGCGCTCGCCCTTGAGCCCGCTGTCCTGATCGCCGACGAACCGACGACGGCGCTCGATGTCACCACTCAGGCGCAAATCCTTCACCTGATCCGTGAATTGCAGCAACGGCATCGCACCGCAGTGATTTTCATCACCCACGACTTCGGCGTAGTGAAGGATATCGCCGACCGAATCGTCGTGATGGAGAAAGGCCGGCTCGTCGAAAGCGGGCCGGCTGAAGCCGTGCTCCGACAGCCGCAGGAGCCTTACACGCGAGCTCTGCTGGCCGCCGTTCCAAAGCTCAATCCGCGTGACGCCCGGCCGAACTCACAGCCGCTGGTCATGGAAGCGCAGCGATTGCGCAAGACCTTCCATTCAGGAGGACGAAGGCTCGCAGCGCTCGACGACGTCAGCCTCACGCTTCGCCGCGGCGAGACGATCGGTCTCGTGGGGGAGTCGGGGTCCGGCAAATCGACCTTTGCAAGGGCGATCATCCGGCTGGTCGAGACCGATTCAGGCGAGATCCACATCAACGGACAGGACATTACTCGACTGGATGGGAAGGCGCTGCGCCATCTGCGCAAATCGGTACAGATCGTCTTCCAGGATCCTTACAGTGCGCTGGACCCGCGCCAAACGGTCGGGACCACGATCGCCGAAGGCCCTGTCATTCACGGAATGCCTGCCGCAGAGGCCGGCGCGCGCGCCCGGGACCTGCTGGCGGCCGTGGGGCTTGGTCCCGATGCGGCAATGCGATATCCGCGAGAATTCTCCGGCGGACAGCGGCAACGCATCTGCATTGCCCGGGCGCTCGCGCTGGAGCCGGATCTGCTGATTGCCGACGAATCCGTTTCGGCGCTCGACGTGTCGGTTCAGGCGCAGGTTCTGGATCTCTTGAACCGAATGCAGGAGCAGCATGGTTTCGGCATGATATTCATCACCCATGATCTGAGAGTGGCAAGCTCGATCTGCGACCGGATCGCCGTCATGCAGCGCGGACGGCTGGTTGAGGTCGCCGAGCCAAGCCGGTTGTTCAGACATCCGGAACACAAATATACCGCCCGCCTTCTGCGTGCCGTGCCGGGAACGACCGAAGAAGTCGCGACATGATCGCCGCTACCCTGAATCGCAATCCCGCGATATCATCCTGTATCGGCCGGGCTAGCTTTCCGGCAAGGCCACCTGCTGCTCTTCCTTGAGATCAACTCCCGTAAGCTTCCGTTTCAAGGCCTCACGGATCAGCCACATTATCTTGGCGACGGCCAGCGGCGGCTTCAGGCCCGCTTCCCGGATATTGGATATGCAGTTGCGCGCCGCATCGGACAGACCGATGCGCGGGGCATACGTGATATAGGCGCCCAGGCTGTCGACGGAGGAAAGGCCGGGCCGTTCACCGATCAGCATCAACGTCAGACGGGCTTGCATTAAGGCCCCTATCTCGTCGCCGATGGCAACACGGCCGTTTCTCACCGTAACGATCACACCGGTGCTCAATCCCTCTTTCTCAAAATGCGGCAGAAGACCACTGATGAACGGAATGGCGTTGGCCGCGATTGCTGTCGATGAAAGACCATCGGCCACGACAATCGCCACATCACAGGGCGTCGCAACTTCGGCACGCAATCGTCCGGCATCCGTTTCAGCCAACTGGCGACCGAGATCCGGACGCGCCAGATAGATCTGGCGGGTTTCCGCCCGGCTGGAAATGGCAAGGCTTTTTACTCCGAGTTCGGAAAGCGACGCGTGCAATGCCTTGGCATCGAAGGGTATGTTGACGGCATCCCGGGCGCTGGCATGCGCGAAGGCGAATTCGAGCACCCTTGCGGTCGGAAGGGAATTGCCGCAGCGACCGAGCGCGATCCGTGCATCGGTATGCCGCCGCAGCTTTTCCCATGGATCAAGGGTGAGAACGGCCGCTTTATTGTTGGCGCTCATATTGCGATCCTCAGAAGCGATTGGCAGGGGTTTTGAGGAACGAGCCGCCCATGCATATCCGTCACACGCATGCGGTCCAGCCATTGCTGGAACTCCGGCGCGCGCTTGAGGCCGAGGACCTCCCGGATATAAAGCTGGTCGTGGAACGATGTCGATTGATAGTTCAGCATCACGTCGTCGGCGCCGGGAATGCCCATGATGAAGCTTATGCCCGCCGTTCCCAGCAAGGTCAGGAGCGTATCCATGTCGTCCTGATCCGCTTCGGCATGGTTGGTGTAGCAGATGTCGCAGCCCATCGGCACGCCCAGCATCTTGCCGCAGAAATGGTCTTCAAGCCCCGCCCTGATGATCTGCTTGCCGTCATAAAGATATTCAGGACCAATAAAGCCCACCACCGTATTGACGAGCAATGGATGGAAAGCGCGCGCAACCGCATAGGCGCGCGCTTCGCAGGTCTGCTGGTCGACGCCGTGATGCGCATCGGCCGATAGCGAAGATCCCTGCCCCGTCTCGAAATACATGACATTGTTGCCTATCGTGCCACGCCTGAGGGACTGGCCGGCCTCATAGCCCTCGCGCAGCGTGGCTAGCGAAATACCGAAAGAGGCGTTTGTCTTTTCCGTCCCGGCGATCGACTGGAATACCAGATCGACGGGCACGCCCCGTTCTGCCATGGCTATGGATGTGGTGACATGCGTCAGCACGCAGGACTGCGTTGGGATCTCGTAACGCGCTATAATTTCGGCAAGCATTTCAACGAGGCCCGTCAGTGCCGGGATGCTGTCCGACGCCGGATTGATGCCGATCACCGCATCGCCGCAACCATAGAGCAGGCCGTCGACGATGCTCGCCGCAATGCCGAGCCGGTCGTCATAGGGATGGTTCGGCTGCAGCCGCACGGCCATGGTCCCTGTCAGCCCGATCGTGTTTCGGAAGCGGGACACCACCTCGACCTTTCGGGCAGCCAGTATCAGGTCCTGGTTGCGCATCAGCTTGGACGTCGCCGAAACCATTTCAGGGGTAAGTCCCGCGGCGAGCGCGGCAAGCGATGCGGACGTTGCCGCCGGCGACAGCAGCCAGTCCCGGAACTGGCCGACAGTCATGTGGGATACCGGCGCGAAAGCCTGCCGGTCATGCGTGTCGACGATCAGTCGCGTGACCTCGTCGTCCTCATAGGGGATAAGCGCCTCGGTCAGGAAATTTTTCAGCGGAACATCCGCAAGGCACATTTTCGCGGCGATATTCTCGGCAGCGGTACCCGCCGCAACCCCCGCGAGGTAATCACCGGAACGGGGCGGCGATGCCTTGGCCATCAAAGCCTTGAGATCGACGAAGCGAAACCGCTGACCGCCCACGGAGATCTGATAGGTCATGAAAGGATGCTTTCCGGATAAGTCTTCTCAAAAAGACAGAATGGAAAATTGCGGCCGCGCCTCTCTATGCCTCAGTTGCGTGCGCACGCCAACGGTTGATGTGGCGGCAAATGATTTCCGCAAGCAGCGCACCGTCGCGCTTGCGCAAAGCGTCCACCATCTCGAGATGGTCGTCTGACGAGGCTTTCAAAGTCGTCGCGCTGACCCAGCCTGACCAGGAACCCGGCAGATCGCGTTCCCGCAGGTCGTTGAGCAGGCTTGCCATCATCGTGTTGGCAAGCGACGCGTTCATCGTTCTGTGAAATTCATGATTGAGACGCCGCAACTCGACGTAAGATCCGACTTCGATGGCCTTTTCGAAGGCCGCCGCCGCTGTCGCGATCTTCTCGATACCGCTCGATCGTATATCCTTGACCATGAGAAGCGCCGCCTCCCGCTCAAGAATGGTCCGTATCTCCGAAATCTGCGACCTTGCCTCGGTACTCGGCATCATTAAGCGAATGCCGCGATTGGGCACATGTTCCGCCATGCCCATCAGCACCAGGTCGTCCAGAGACCGGCGGATCTGCGCCCGGGTTACACCATAGGTCTCCTGCAGGTCGACCTGCCGCAACCACTCACCCGGACGATAGGTGCCGACCAGGACATCCGAACGGATACGTTCGGTCAGCGGACGTTGCGCTTCGGCCGGTTTTGCTGTCTCCTGTCTGTCCAAATCTTTGTCCTTGCCGCTGTTCATCGGGTCTTGTCTTTCGCCCGATCGTCCAGCGGGAAAATAAGCGCATCCGCGTGATCGATCCAGATAGCGCCTTGCCCTTCGGGCGCCGGCCGGATTGTCTGGAGACGGAGACGGCATTCCCCTAAAAATGCCTCCTGCTCAAATCGGTCGCCGAGATAGTTCGCGGCACCGAAGCGAACGAGAAGGCGGTTTTCGTCCGCTCCCTCCGTCGGCTGGATATTCTGAGGGCGCACCGCGACGAGAGCCGGGCTGCCTGGATGAACCGGCAATGGAGCATGTCCACGAAGAACTTGCCCATCCCCAAACGCGATGGCCGCCTGCCCCCCAAAAACTTCTGAAACGGACCCACCCGTAATCAGGTTGGCACTACCTATAAAGCTTGCCGAGAACGGATGCACAGGCCGTTCATAAATATCCTGCGGAGTTCCCATCTGGATTATATGGCCGCCGCGCATCACCACGATCCGATCGCTCATCGACAGGGCTTCTTCCTGATCGTGGGTGACATAGATCGCGGTCAGGCCGAGTTCGCGCTGGATACTCTTCAACCAGATGCGCGCCTCCTGCCGAAGCTGCGCATCCAGGTTGGACAGAGGTTCATCCAGCAGAAGCAGCGCCGGGCGGAATACCACCGCGCGCGCAAGGGCCACGCGTTGCTGCTGCCCGCCGGACAATTCGCCTGGATAACGTTTCGCATACGCGGTGAGCCCGACAAGGTCGAGCGCCTCCCCCACCCGCCGGTTCCGTTCGGGCGCTGCGACCTTCCGAAGCCGAAGCGAGAGGCCGACATTGTCATCCACCGTCATGTGCGGCCAGAGCGCGTAGGATTGGAAAACGACGCCGAACCCTCTTGCTTCGGGCGGAAGCGAGGTTTTGGAGGCGGCGTCGAATAACGTGCGGCCGGCGAAGCTGATACGGCCATGGGTCGGCTGGTCGAGGCCGGCGATCGCGGCAAGCGTGGTCGATTTGCCGCAGCCCGACGGGCCGAGCAGGGTGAGGAACTCTCCGGCGCCAACGGTGATGTTGATGTTGTCTATGGCGTTGGTAGCGCCATAGCTGCGCGTCAGATCGGAAAGGACGAGATCAGTCATAGAGTTTTACCCGGAAAACGAGCCGCGTCGCGACGAGGAAGAGGGCGATGAGAACCATCTGGAGCGTTGCAAAGGCGGCCGTCACTCCGACGTCGCCATTGGTCCAGAGGCTGAGCATCGTCACCCCCATCACTTCCAGGCCGGGAACGATGAGGAAAATGGCGATGATGTAGGACTTGAGGTGAAAGATGAATAGCAGCGTGAAACTGCCCAGCATGGCGGATCGCAGAAGCGGCACCATGACGATGCGCATTGAGCGGGACCAGCTCGCCCCCACCGTGCGCGCCGCCTTGTCCAGATCCGCGCTGATCTGGATGACCGCCGGCTGTATGGCGCCAAGCGCGAGCGGCAGCGTGGCCATCACATACGCCAGAACGAGTATCCACAGGCTGCCGCGCAGCCACCCCATCGGCGAGAAGATGACGGTCGCGTAGAAGATACCCAGTCCGGTGATGAGCCCGGGGATGACGCGTGGCGAATAGGCAAGCGCCTCCAACGTGCGCTTGAATGGGAAGTCGGACCGCTGGATCAGCAATGCGACCATCGTCGCCAGTATCGTTCCAGACGCCGCGGAAAAGAACGACACGAAGAAGGTGTTGCGAATCGCCCGTACGAAAGTCTCGGAGGTCAGCAGAGTATTGAAGTTCTTCAACGTCAGCGTGGTCCAGGGGGCCACGAGAGGCGAAAGGAAGGTGGTGAACGCACGCAGGACAACCCCGAAGACCGGCACGATGACAAAGAAGAAAAGCGATGCCCCCATGATGATGACAAGCGGCCATTTCAAATTGCCGAGTTTCAGCAGAGCCGGTCGGCTACCCTTGCCTTTCACCGTTTCGTAGCGATGGCTGTTCTTGAGCAGCAGCCGCTGAACAAACAATGTCGCCGCCACGAGCACGACGAGAAGCAGGGAGGAAGCCGCAATTAGCCCGTGGTCCGGGTCGCTTGCCGCGATGCCCTGATGATAGAGAAACGTCGACAGCGTCTCGATCCGCGCCGGCCCGCCGATAAAGAGCGGAATGGATAGGGTCTCGACCGCAATGACGAGGTTGAGCGCGGCGGACGTTATGATCGAAGGGATCATCAACGGCAACGTCACGTGCGCCAGAACGCTCAAGGGCCGGGCGCCCACTGTCCGGGCCGCATGTTCGAGCGTAGGATCGACGGATCGAACGGCGCCGTAGAGACAGTACAGGTAGGCGAGCGGGATCTGGGAAACGCCGGCAACAATCCCCATGCCTGCCAGCGAATAGAGATTCCAGGGCGCCCCGCCGAGGATGCGCGCAAGCCACTGTGTCAGGAAGCCGGACGGGCCGTACATGATGACCCATCCCATGCCGAAGATCAGATGGGAAAGATAGAGAGGCCACATCAAAACGCCCCCTATCAGGTGCCTGCCCGGAAGATCGGTCCGCCCGAGAAATAATGCAGCCGCCACTCCACCGACCTGCGCGATGACGACGGTGATCACGGAGAAGACCGCCGTCGTGCCAAGGACGGAAGCAAGCTGTGCGGACCCAAAGAGCTTGCCGAAATTGGCGAACGTGAATATCCAGCCGTCGGAATAAAGCGGCCGGTCGATGAAAACCTGGACGGCGATCGGGATTGCCGGCGCCAACATGAGGATCGCCGTCACGACGAAGATCAATAGCTGAATGAGCCGCGAGTAATCCGGCAACACGGTCTGCGGCGCCTCTTGGGGCATTGCCGAAGAAATTCGAGGGCTGCTGCCCATAACTGTTCACCCTTTTTGTTTGGATCCGGCGCGCAAACCGCGCCGAACCGCCAATCACATCTTGAAAGCAGCGCCCCAGCGTGCCGAGAAGGCCGAGTTGCCGTCGATCATCTTCCGGTCGTAGCTGATCATCAGCAGGTTTTGTGTTCCCCCGACGGCCTTGGCCACCTCGTCCAGCGAATAGGAGAGGTCCCCCTGCGCAACCAGGCCCGGGCGATACGGTGTAAGCTTGCCGGCGGCAACGGCCGCCTGACCTGTCTCGGAGAGAAGGAAATCCAGGAAGACCTTGGCCGCAGCCGGGTGCGTGGCCTTGGCCGTTATGCCCATTCCGCGGGGAAAAATGACCGTGCCGTCCTTCGGAAAATTCCAGCCGATGATTTCGCCCAGTCCGTCGGCGATCTTGCTGAATACCACCGGTGCGGAGACGAAATAGGCGGAAGAGAGTTCTCCGCTCAACGTCCGTTCGATCATGCCGCCTGCACCACCACCCGGCTTGATGGACGGGCCGACCTTTTCGAACCAGCTCCAGGCCTTGTCGCCATATCGCTCCACCAGGGCGTAATTGAGCGCACCACCGAAGGCATAACGGCCGTCATAGGTACCGACCTTGCCGGAAAAGACCTCTGGATGCGCAGAGATATTGGCAAAATAGGCCTCCATGCTGTCGACCTGAAGCTCCGCAGGGACCGTCAGCTTGTTGTAGATGGTAACCATCGGATCGGCCGAGAATGTATAGAGGCCTGTTCCTGGATAGCTCCACTCAGGCAGTTTCTCACGTTCCGGCGACTTATAGTCGGTCAGCAGGCCATCCTTGAGCGCGCTCACCCAATCGACGATCGTGTTGGAGATCAGGAGATCGGCAGATGCGACGCCGCTGCCCACTTCGGCACGATATCGGGAAAAGGCCTCGGAAGGCCCCATTTCCAGGCTCCCGACCTTGATGTCCGGATAGACCTTGTTGAAGGCCTTGATGACCGGCGCAATGTTGTCTTCGCTGAGGTTCGTGTAGATGCGCAGGCTGCCTTCCGCCTTGGCCTCCGCGATAAGTTCCGGATAGGTGGCGGGATAACCCGCCGGCACGTCCTGTGCCTTGCCGGCACCGGCGACGAGAAAGAGGCCGGCAGTCAGCAAATATCTGTGTTTCATGGTTTCATTCCCCTTTTATCGGCGATGTTTAGCATTCCTCGGCATCGATCCATCGCGCAATCAATGCTGCGGCTTTCAGTGTGACGGGCCTGAGTTCATGGCCCACGCCCTCGATTTCGTGGAGCAGAGCCTGGATACCGTGGCTCTGGAAGCTGGCGCTCATGTTGCGGGCGCGCTCCAGGCGGCTGGCCCCGGCCACGCCTTCATAAAGTGAACCGTGCGGAGAACCGACAGGGCGCGCGACCAAGCCTACTGCCCTGTCTTCCGATCCGATGATGATCTCGACCGGAAGCCTGCGCAGGGAAGCAATATCCGTCGAAAGGCCGATCACCGCGGAAGCGCCGTCGAGCCCGGGCCACCATTCGAGCGTTTCGTCGAGCAGCGTCACGTTTCCGGGTGACGCGACAACAAGCCCGGACAGTTCCGAGGCGCAAAACAACGCGTACCGATGTGCAAACTGCGCTCCGCCCGAAAACCCGAAGAGATAGATGCTCCCAAAACCTCCAACCATTTGCGAGGCCGCGGCAATCATGGATTTCGTCACGGAGACATAGTCGATGCCACCTGACACTAGGAACTTGTAGCCGTCGGAATGGTCTTCTCCGCCGATCTCGGATGGAAAGAGCGGCGCAAGGATCGAGACTGGCCTTCCTGCAAGCCCTTCACGCATGGCATCGAGCATGCCTGTGGCATCGCGATCAGAACCGTGAGCGACGATGACCAGGGGCGTTCCGGTCGAGCTCGATCCGACAACTTCTCCGTCGAAGGCCGGCGCAGGAGAAAAGAGAAAACCGAAACGCGGCTCCCCGTCGATAAACGCGTGAATGGGGCTCGTCGAATAAAACGTCACCTGCTTCTTACTCCTGTTGCCGAGGCAGTCTGAGCCATTTGCGGCAGCAATGCAAACATAATTGGCGCCAATTTTACTTGCAGAAAATATCATGACGCAGTGGGTGTTATTCCTGCCGGCCTTCGACCATGGCGGCTGCACCGGATATGTCACAGAGGCGCTCGCCGCTCCGCAGGCGGGCAATGACCGACGCTTCGTTCTCCTGCATCGCGATCACACGCGAGCAGATCGGCACGATTTGTTCCGGCTTCAACACGACGACACCGTTTTCATCGCACAGAATGCCGTCGCCAGGCATCACCGCTACCCCGCCAACACTGATCGGGATATTGATGGCACCGCCGAGACCGACGAATTTCGTCGTCTTCGACGAGGTGCCGCGGCACCAGACCGGCATGTCATGGCCACGGATTTCGGCAAAGTCGGTGGCCCGGCCATCGATGACGGCGGCGGCAACGCCGGCCAGTTTGGCGGCGAGCGTGACCACCCCTCCCCAGCAGGCGTGGCTATCGTCGCCAGCACGATCGATGACGAGCACATCGCCGGGACGAACCATGGACAGAGCATAATGCAATGTCGCCGAGTCCATTCCCGGAATGCGCACCGTGAACGCGGTGCCGGCCACGCGCTTGCCGGCCACGACCGCGGCCAGCGCAGGGTCACAGAAACCATCATGCAGGATATGACCGATGGTTGCAGTTTCGGTTCGCGACATCAGATCGATGAGATCCGATGCAAGCGGCGCTGCGGGCGGATTGACCCGGTACAGGGCTGCGGTCATCAGCAGCCTCCACTTCCGGCAAATACGGTGGCCGTCGGCTTCAACTCTCGATCCTGCGTCAGGCAGGGCAATCGGCGCCGGGTCGCCTCCACCTCGGCCGGATCGATATCCGCGACAATGATGCCAGGGTCGTCGCCAAGCGCGGAAATGACCTCTCCGAACGGAGAAACGATCATCGCATGGCCATGTGTGCGCACACCGTCACGCGTGCCACACTGGGCCGCGGCGACGACATAGCTGCCGGTTTCGATCGCCCGCGCGCGCAGCAATATCTCCCAATGCGCCGGCCCGGTGACAGGCGAGAAGGATGCGGGGATCATCAACACGTTTGCGGCGGCGGCGGCCAGCGCCCGGAAGAGATAGGCAAACCGCACGTCATAGCAGATCGAGAGCCCGAGCCTGAGCCCCGGCGCGCCGAGATCGACGACGACGGGCGGCCCCTCTCCAGGCTGTACGGCCCGCGATTCCCGGAAATCATGCCCCTCGCCAAGCTTCACGTCGAATGTGTGCAGCTTGTCGTAACGCGCAACGATTTCGCCCGCCGGAGAGATGACGTGAGTGCGGTTCCAGATGCGCCTACCGTCTTCGGTTCTGATCAGGATGGAGCCGTCATGCAGCCATATTCCGAGTTCGGCCGTCAGTCGGCGGCAAAGTGCCAAAGTCGTGTCGTCCGCCTCGGCAACGCAGGTTCCGGCATATTGCATGTTATCCTTCAGCAGGATGTTGGCGGCCTCCGGCAAGCTGACAACCGTCGCTCCGAGCGCCGCCGCCTCCCGGACGAGAGCTTCGATAGCTTGATTGTTCGCCTCGACATCGGCAGTGCTGCACATCTGAATGGCGGCAAAACGGGTGAGGGTGCTCATGCGGAAATCCTCGGATCGTACTGGCTCAAAAATCCTTCGACGGCAGCCATGGTGTCGGCGCGTTCCTCCACATGGCACATATGCGCGGAGTTGGGCATTACGATCTGTTTTGCGTTCGGAATGAGCCGGACAAACGGCTCGACGCAGGCCTGCGTCGCCTCGTCATGATAACCAGATATGACGAGCGTCGGCACGGCAACGCGATGCAGCCGGTCGTCCACGCTCCAGTCCTTCAAGCTTCCGATGACGTGGAACTCCGTCGGGCCATTCATTGCGTGATAGACGGTCGGGTCTTCCGCCAGCGCCCGGAAAGTTCGCACAACGTCGTCTGGCCATGGATCAAGACGGCATACATGGCGGCGATAGAATACATAGCTCGCGGCCTGATAGTCCGGATGGTCGTAGGTGCCATCCGCTTCGTGGCGCCCAAGCGTCTCCTGCACCTCGGCCGGAAGGTCCTTGCGCAATCTCAACGCCTCGGCCACCCAGACGGGCATGGACGACGGCGAGGAAGCGATGACCAGTGCGTTGAGCCCGTCCGGGCACCGGACCGCATGTTCGGAAGCCAGCATTCCACCCCATGACTGCCCAAGCAGATTGTAGCTCTGCTCCATTCCCAGATGGCGCCGCAGATTGTCCAGCTCGTCGAGAAACAGATCGACGGACCAGAAACCAACGGGCGCATCGCGCAGGTGGGTCGAGTGGCCATTGCCGATCTGATCGTAATGAATGACGCAGCGGCCAGCCTCGGCAAGGTCCACGAAAGAAAGCACGTAATCATGCGTGCAGCCGGGGCCGCCATGGGCCACAATCAGCGGTACCTTGCCAGAATTTCGGTTTCCCGTCACTCGAAACCAGGTCTTATATTTCCCGAAAGGGGCATACCCCTCCAGGACATCAGGCTGTTGCTGCATCGATACGCAATCCACATGAGTTCAATATGCTCTCAGCATGCCAGTGCTGAAATCGGCCGCCTACCTGCAAAGAATTACAGGATTGCATCCCGGGGCGGCGCGCGCTCTTTTCGTCAGAAATTCCCTTGAGACGCGACATTGCTCAAAATTGATTCCTCCGATCTCCGCACGCAGTTGCGCACCGGCACAAAGGTGCAGGGAGCATTCCTGTTTCTGGCCTCTCCCGACGTGGGGGAGATCATGGCGCTCGCAGGTTATGGCGCGCTTGTCGTCGATCGGGAACACGCGGCAGCCGACCTCTCGGGCGCGCTGCACGAGTTGCGCGCGATACGATCGATAAGTGAGGTGCCGGTCCTTGTCCGCGTGCACAAGGCCGCCGACATCAAACCACTGCTGGATGCAGGGTTCGACGGTATCGTCGCTGCGGATGTCCGTTGCGCCGAAGAGGCACGCGCGCTCGTCGAGGCCGCCCATTATCCGCCCTTGGGACGGCGCGGCGCCCAGTTCACGGTCTCCCGTGCGGCGCGTTACGGCCTTGATCGGCTCACCTACGTGGAACAGGCGAGATCCCGAACGCTGATCGTTGCAATGATCGAATCGCGAGAGGCAGCGGAAGCGATCGACACGATAACGGCGGTCGAAGGCATCGATATGCTGTTCATTGGCCCGCTTGATCTCACATCCGGCTTCGGGCCTTACGGTGACCTCGGATCGAGTGAACTGAGCAATGCAATCGCCCATATCGAGGAGCGTGTACTTGCATCAGGCCGGCTTTTGGGCGGCGCGGCTATAGATCCTTCCGATCTCGGTGACATGTTCGGGAGGGGCTACAGTTTTGTGACGACCGCCAGCGATACAGGCCTGCTCAGGCAAGCATCTGCGGCGGCGGTGTGGTCGGAAAAATAGCTATTCCACGATAACCGCAAGGGACCCCACCACACGTGGAATTGAGATAGCACAAAACCTAACCCGACTCAGCCATCGCACTGAGGTCATGCTCACAGACTGCGACCGCCCTGGAGTGGGTGTCATATGCCGGACCACAATCCGCCGACTGTTGCGGCCAAGGTGGTTTCATCGGAGATACGGCCTCAACCGTGATATCGTCTGATAGAGACTTCTTGAAGCTTCCCCATTGGCGGCGGCAGTGAATCCAACATAGCGGGATGAGGAGCCTATCGAACTTTTCAATGGAAGACCGCCCACAAACTGCCAGCGCAAACGAAAGCCAATTCCGCTGCAGCGGATCAATCCGCGAGGTTCACCACGCTGCGAAGGCTCGCCAGCAGGCGGCCCCGGATCTCGATTGCCTCGTCCCACAGGTTTTCCGTTTCCAGGGGATCGTTTTCGAGATCAAAAAGCGAGCCGCTCTCGAAAATCTCCGCGGTCAGGGTGCCGAATTGCAGGCTTTCCTGGAATATGTCGGTACGGAATCCGACGAGCAGCTTGTAGCGCCCGTCGGTGATCGCCCGCCAGCCGCCCAATCCGGATGTGACCGCCCTGCCATCCAACAAGTCGGTACCCTTCATGATGCCGGTCAGATCGTAGCCTTCATAATCGCTGGGGACGGTGAGACCCGCCAAGGAAAGAAAAGTTGCGGGCAAATCAAGGAGGTTTCCAAGCAGGTCAGGCACATGTCCCTGGGCCAACACTCCGGGCCCTGCGAGCACCAGAGGGATGCGCACCGACGGTTCGTACGGAACCTGCTTCTTCCACAGATTTCGGTCCCCCAGCATCTCGCCATGGTCGCTTGTGAAAACGATCAGCGTCTCGTCCAACTGGCCAAGTTCTCGCAACGTCTCGATGTAGACGCCGAGCCATCGATCGATGTTTTCCAGCATCGCGGCATAACGACGGCGGATATCCTGCTGCAGTTCGGCATCGTCGTTGTTGCGCAGACAAGGAAGCGGAAAGGTAACGTCCTTCCAGCGTTCCGCCATGTCGACCGTCACGTCCATCGGTTCGTGCGGACCGGGAAAATTGACGATCAGGAACCATGGCTTCGACGGATCGAAATCGCGGATGATCCGGTCAGCCGCCTGCCCGACGAAATTGTCGTTATAAGCATCGTCCGGCAAGTCGAGCGGCGCCACATTGGCATAGGCATCCGGCGGCCTTTGGATGCGGCCTTCCATCCAGTCCGTCATCGGCCGCTTTTCCTTGCCAATGGAACGATGCGCGTAGTCGGCCATGAACCGGTCAATCAGGCCGCGGTGTTTCAGCATATTGGTATAGGGTTCTGGAAACCCTTCGGCATAAGCCTTTTCCGCGGCCTTCTTGCCGGCACTGTCGAAACCGTGGCTGAAGCCGAGTTGTGCAAGCTGGTCGGTACCGTTCACCCTGTGACGACCATCGACACCCCAGCTATGAGCGCCTTTCAAAAGGTCCGACTTGCCGGCATTGGCGACCTGATACCCGCCATCGCGCAGCCGCGCATAAAACGTCGGCGTGGTCGGCGGATTGTCCATGAGATTGTTGCCTACCGGCGCTCGGCCATACCCTTTGCCGGTGGCGAAGCAGGATCGTGCCGGCGCACAAAGCGGGCTCGGTGTCCAGGCGCGGCCAAAAGAAATTCCTCTCGCGATGAGCGCGTCGATATACGGGGTCCGGAGCGGGAGGTCGCCGATCGCGCCGAGCCAGTCGGCGCGCCATTGATCAGGAAAAAGCATCAGGATGTTCGGGCGCATGACTCTCGCTTTCTCCGATGCTTCACGGCTTCAGATCCCCGGTGTTGCACCCGGCATCACATCGTAGGCGATGCGGAAACCGGTATTGCTGGATGCGCTATCGGGTGACAGACCCATGCGGGCGGCTATCCGGTAACGGTAGCAATAGCTTTTGTGGCAGAGAAACGACCCGCCTTTCAGTACCTTGTCGGCATTCTTCTTGGCTTGTTCATTGCGTAGCTTCGCCTGGCGGGACAGCGAGCGGATTCGGAAAGCGTCGCTCGTCCATTCCCAGACATTACCGGAGAGATTGTAGAAACCATTTTCGGTCGGCTCGAAGCCACGCGCCGGCGAGGTACCAAAGAAGCCATCCGCCAGGGTGTTCTGATGCGGAAAGCGGCCCTGCCAGATATTGCAGAAAATCTTGTCGTCAGTCGGCTCTTCGTTCCCCCAGGGGTAGCGCCTGCGACGATTGCCGCCGCGGGCGGCATGCTCCCATTCTGCCTCTGTCGGGAGCCGGCCTCCGACCCAGCCAGCGAACGCCACCGCGTCGTTCCACGAGACTTGCGTCACCGGGTGGTCCATGCGATTTTCAATGGAACTCCCCGGCCCTTCCGGCGTGCTCCAGATAGCCTGATCGACGCGTGCCCACCAGGGCGTCTGCCTGACATTGTCGGCAATCAAAGCCTTGTCGTTCAAAAGGCCCGCGAAGACCGCTGCGCAGCCGAATTTTTCCGCCTCGGTGACATAACCCGTCGCCACGACAAACTCGGCGAAACGCGCAACCGTCACCGTTTCGGCTTCAAGAAAAAAGTCGCCGACCGTGACCTTGCGCTCAGGCCCCTCTCCATCGACGGTCAGGATCGCTTCGTGTGTTCCGACAAACGTCTCGCCACCCTTGACGGCGACGACCTCCCCGGCCTTGCCGCGCGACGAAATCTTCGGAGCCTTCCCCGATCCTTCATTTCCATTGTTCCGGCTGACTGCCGAACAGCATCCGCTCATTGTATCTTCCCGAAATTTCTCATTCGACAAACCGTACTTTCAGGGGAACTACCTGCCGCTGTCGAAAAGCATTTCGAGGTGGAACATGTGCGAGCCGCCGCGGGGTGTCGGCACCAGGGCTCCCGTCTCGCGCAACTCCTTTCGCGGCAGGCGGTCATGGGTCGCAGGTTCGATGCAGAACACGTTTATACCTTCATCGGCATTGCGCAAGGTTTGCAGGAAAGGCAATTTCCGCCCGTCGTATTTGAGCCGGAAACGCGCGCCGCCAGCTGTTCGCGCCGAAAGTTCAACTTCCGAGACGGCGGCACCGGACGGGCGGACCTTGATATTGTTCTCGGCCAGACAATCACGTGAGATATCCTCGCCGTTGAGGCACACCTTGCTGGTAAACGTGGCGGCCGGGAAGCCGAGGTTGATGTGGTACATCGCCATGACCGGCAGATTGCCGGACAGCACCGTCGCGCGATCGGATACGACCAGCGAGCGCCCCCCCAACGGCACGTAGATATGCCGCTGCAGCCGGATTGCCCCGTGGTTCAGGCTGAATTGAGTCACTTCCGCCTTGACCCGAAAGAGGCATTCGTCGCCATCCCAGACTGTATCGGTCGCAATGATCTTGCCCGGCAGGTGCATCATGTTGCCATGAAGGGGAAAACTGCGGCCTTCATCGGTTTCCGGCTGGCGGATGTGGTCGAAGCCGCAGGTCGCCATCAGGCCGGAAAGCGCATTGTTCTCGCCGATTGCGTGAGGCATAGGCGTGCCCATCGGGCTGATCCAGCCGAAGGGAATGTTGTCGCACCATACCTGACCGATATCGCAGCAGCGATCCGGCAGAAGATCGATGCGCAGCCCGCCTCCGCTATCGATCTGCAGAAGCCGCATGCCGCGGCCCGTGCCGTCGTCGACCGTCAGCTTCTTGAAGCCCGCCACGTGCATGAGATCGGGAAAGACCCGACCGAGTTCCTGCTTTGTGAAGGCTTGGCCGAACAACATCACCATTTCATCACCTCGTACAACTATCGGCGAACGGTCATTCGACCAGAAGATTGTCGCCGCTGGCGGCATCGAATACATGCCAGCGATCGGAGATCGGCCGGATATACAGGACGTCGTTTGCCGCTGGTGCCGTCGCCATGCCTTCCGGAACGCGGACACCGATCGGACCGAAAGAGGCCTGGCCGAAGATGAAGATCTCGTGGCCCAGCCACTCCACCACATTGACCCTGACCTCCATCGCCCCCTTGGTGCCGGCAGGAACCATCTCAAAATGCTCCGGCCGGATGCCGACCTTCACCGCCACGCCGGGCTTCATTGCATTGGCGAGCTTTGACTGGCGCTCTGGAGAGAGAGGCAAATGCAGGCCGTTGCTGCCATCAAGCCAGAGTCCGCCGTCGATCATCTCGACCTGGCCAGGCAGCAAGTTCATTTCAGGCGTGCCAATGAAGGTGGCGACGAAGGTGTTTTTCGGCCGGAGATAAAGGTCCTGCGGCGAGCCGATCTGCTGCAGCTTGCCATCCTTCAGGAGCGCGATGCGATCTGCCATGGTCATCGCCTCCACCTGGTCGTGAGTGACGAAGATCGAGGTCGCGTTCAGCCGCTCGTGCAGGCGCCGAATTTCGATGCGGGTCTGGGCGCGGAGCTTGGCGTCAAGGTTGGAAAGCGGTTCGTCGAACAGGAAGAGCTTGGGATTACGCACGACGCAGCGCCCCATGGCGACGCGTTGGCGCTGGCCGCCGGAAAGCTGGCCGGGCTTGCGGTTTTCCAGCCCGCCAAGATCAAGCATGACCACCGCATCCTTGACGCGTCGATCGATTTCCGAGGGATCTTCGCCACGCATCCTGAGTGCAAAAGACATGTTGTCCTTAACGGTCATATGCGGATAAAGCGCATAGGACTGGAACACCATGGCAAGGTCGCGGGCGGACGGATCGAGATGGGTGATATCCTCGCCATCGACGAGGATCTTGCCGGACGTGGTTTCCTCCAGTCCGGCAATCATCTTGAGGAGGGTCGATTTCCCGCTGCCGGATGGTCCGACCAGGACAAGGAATTCGCCGGAGTTGATCTCGAAATCTATGCCGGGAATGACCTCGACCGCGCCGTAGGATTTGCCGACTTTCTGAAGTTGCAAGTGTGCCATGGATTTTCCTATTTGACCGCGCCGGCAAGCAAGCCGCGCACGACGAAACGCTGCCCGAACATGATGAAGGCCAAGGCCGGGATCATCGAAAGCATGGATGCGGCCGCCATCTGCCCGTAGAGGATCTGGTGTTCCTGGGCGAAGGTCGCGATCGCGACCGGGGCGGTCATCGTATCCTTGTTGGAGAGGTTGAGTGCGATCGCAAAATCGCTCCAGGCGGAGATGAAGGAGAGCGCCCCTGCCGCCGCCATGCCGCCAAGCGACAGAGGGAAGATCAGGTGGCGGAAGACCTGTGCATAGGTACAGCCGTCGAGCCTTGCCGCCTGCACCAGCTCTCTCGGGATATTCATGACGAAGCCGATCATCAGGAAGAGCGCCATCGGCAATCCCTGCACGACCTGCGCAAGGATCAGCGCCGTATAGGTGCCGTGCAATCCGGCCTGCGTGAACATCACATACCAGGAGCCGACGAAGGTCAGCGTCGGCAGCATGTGGAACACCAACGCCCAGCCGAGCAGGATGAAGGTCACCCACCGCGGCGGCTCCAGCCGGGCGACGGTAAAGGCCGCGAGCGTCGCGATGACCAGCACCACCAGCGTCGAGATGACCGAGACGACCGCACTGTTCCAGAGATTCCAGAGGAAGTGCGACTGACGGGAATTGATGATCAGCTGGTAGTTGACCAGCGTGAAGGGCGCGATGGTCGTGCCCATCAGGATGTCGATCTGCCGCTTGAACGAGTTGGACAGGATCCATATCATCGGGCCGAGGATGATTAGGGCGTAACCCCAGGCGATGAGGTTTCCGCCGATGCCGCTGAGGCTTGTCTTGGCTTTCATGCGGTTTCCCTCTGCTTGCGACGGCGGCGGACGACGGTGTTTGCGAGCACGATCAGCACGGCGACCCCGAAGATCGTCAGGAGCGACATCGCCGATCCCATGCCGACCCGGTCCTGGGCGAAGAAGACGCGGTTGATCGAGAAGTTGATGACTTCGGTCGCCGTGCCGGGACCGCCGCCCGTCAGCAGGAAGACCTCGTCGAAGACCTTGAAGGAGAGGATCATGCGGAAGGCCAGCGTGATGAGGATGGTCGGCATCATCAGCGGGATCGTTATATAGCGCAGCTCCTGCCAGCGGTTCTTGACGTCCAGCTTGGCGGCCTCGAACACTTCCTGATCGAGGGACTCCAGTCCCGCCAGCGTCAGCAGGAAAACGAACGGCGTCCAGTGCCAGACGTCGACGATGACGACGGATATCAGCGCGAACCGCGGATCGCCGAGCCAGTCCACTTCCGGCAGGCTGAGGAAGCTCAGCAGCGCGTTGACGATGCCGAAATCACGGCCGAGCAGTAGGCGCCACATCGCGCCGATGACGATCGGCGGAATGACGATCGGCAGCAGAAAGATCGCCGTCAGCACGCTGCGGCCGATCTTCGAGGCCCGACGCACGGCGAGCGCCATGGTGAAGCCGAAGATCATCTGCAGCGTCACGGCGCAGATCGCAAAGACGATCGTGTTCCTGACACCGGCCCAATAAACCGCCTCGCCAGTGAAGAGTTCATGGAAATTCCGCAGGCCGACGAAATCGACGACGGCAGAGCCGGATACCCATTTGACGTCCGAAAGGCTCAGATAGCCCAGATTGAAGACCGGCCAGATCGACAGAAGAGCCAGGACGATGATGGCGGGAGCAAGGGAACCGACCCTCCACCAGAAATTAGCGCGTTCGATTCTCGCCGCGTCTATGGGACGTATCGCCATTGTGAGAGACTACTCCATGAATGGGGTGTCCGGGGCTTTTATCCCGGACACCCTGCGGCTCACAGCATTTTGGGAGGAGTGAGCTTGTAGCCGGCCGCGGTCAAAATCTGGTTCACCTCGGTTGCCGCTCCGTTCAGGGCATCCTTGGGAGAGATCTCGCCGATGAGCGCCCGGTTGAGATAAAGCGAGATGACTTCCTTCATGCGCACGCCTTCCTTGAGGGGCGTGTTCATCTTGGCGACATCCGCATTTTCGGAAAACGCCTTGATAAAGCGATAGGCCGGGTCGCCCGCGAGCCTGGTGTCGCTCAGGTCCTTTCGGATCGGAATGCCGCCGGCCTGCGTATAGGCAACCTGCGTATCCTTCTGGAGGAACCATTTCAGGAATTTCAGCGCCGCCTTCTGGTTGGCGTCCGGCACGTTCTTCGGGATGCCAGCCATCCAGTGGCCGGCGACCGAGGCATGCTTGCCGCCGGGACCTGCCGGCAGAAGCGCTGTCTCGATCGTGTCGGTGACGATCGACTTGTTCGGGTCCTGAAGATCGGCGACTGCGGCGATGACAGCCGTGCCCTGGGCTGCCTTGCCGGTGGAGAGGAGCTGGATCAGTTCGGCCTGCTCGAGCGCACCGGCATTGCCGGAACCGACTTCCTTGTTGAGCTTGATGAAGGTTTCCAGCGCCTGCAGCCCCTGCGGACTGTTGAGCGTGACCGAGAAATCTCCGTTTTCCGGATCGGCGAAGAAGCTTCCGCCATGGCTGAAGAGCACCGGCGAGAAATCGAAGAGGACCGATTCACGCGTTCCGCGCGAGACGAAACCATATGTCTTGGGCGGATTGTGCAGCTTCTTGGCGTTCGCCATTAGCTCGTCCCAGGTCTTGGGCACCTTGAGCCCGGCATGCTTGTAGAGATCGCTGCGATAGTAGAGCACGAGCACGTTGCCGTTGGTCGGAACGCCCAGAAGCTCTCCCTTGGGATCGAAGCTGTTCTTGGTGGCGTTCCAGTAGGCCGAGCCGCCGAAATCCAGCACGCCGTCCGGCAGCGTGAAGCTGGCGTCGATCTGCTTCAGCGGCTTCAGGAAGCCGCCGGCATACATTTCCGCAAGGCCCTGAGCGTTGATGTTGATGATATCGTAGGAGCCCTGCTGGGCGCGCACCGAGTTGCGCATCTTGTCGACCATGCCGCCGAACGGCGTCACGTCCAGCTGGAACTTGGTGCCCGTGTCCTTCTGGTACTGGTCGACCAGCGCCACGAACGAGTTCAGCCAGGGCGACTGGCTGATCAGGATCCTGATCGTTCCCGCATCCTGCGCAAAGGCCGGCGCCGTGAGGCATGCCGCGACGGAAAGGCCGGCCATCAGCTTGCCCAGCGTCCTTCTCGTATATCTGCCAGTTTTCTTTTCGGACATTTCGGTTCTCCTCCCTGAATTGAATCTCGCCTACGGATGTTCCAGACCCATCCAGTCGAAGAATTCCGGCGTTGCGGAATGCTGTCGGAGGATGTCCGATATGGCGCCCTTGAAGCGCTCTACCAGATCCGGTGCATCGAGCGGGTTCTGCTGGTACGGGTCTGCGACATTGTCGTAGAGCGCCGTCCTGAAGCTCTTGAAATGGGTGCGGTCGCCGCCGGGCGGGCGGCGGGCGTCGTTCAGCGCCCGGATGCTCAGCACCGGCAGGCCCTTGGTGAAATCCATCGGCGGGTGAAGCTCCGCCGTCTTCAGCTCGTTCAGCGCGAAGAAATGGTGCAGATGCGTCGGCATCAGGGTGTATTCCCTGAGGTCTTCGTCATCGAGATCCGGCGGATAGAGAAAGCAGGTATGCCGTCCGTCCGTCACGCCGATCGCACCGCCGAACATCCCGAAGATGACCGATCTCTCCCGGCCTTCCTGTTCGGCTAGTTCGAGAACCGAGGTGCCCTGCACTTCCGCCGGGATATCCTGGCCGAAGAGCTTGAGGATCGTCGGCATCAGGTCCGGCGTCTGCGTCACCACATCGGTGCGGGTGCCCTTGCGCGCGCCGAGGTCCGGGTGATGCACGATGAGCGGGATGTGCGAGATTTCCTCGTAATAGGGCATCACGTTCTTCGCCCACCAGTCATGCTCGGACAGAAGATAACCGTGGTCGGTCGTGAGGATCAGGCAGGTATCGTCCCACAGATTATACGCGTCGAAATAGTCCAGAAGCTTACCGAAATATTCGTCGCACATGGCGACAAGCGCTGCATAGTTGGCGCGGATCTCGGCTACTTCGTCGTCGCTTTCCGAAACGGGAGCGTATTTCGGCCAGTCGATGATCGGGCCGTCATAATTCGTCTTGAGGCCCTCGCGGAAACGCCGCGGCGCATAGAAGGGCTCGTGCGGATCGAAGCATTCGAGATGCAGCATCCAGTTGTCGGCGCCGCGGTTGTTGTCGAGGAACTCGAAAGCACGGTCGAAACACTGAACGGCCGGAAAGTCCTTTTCTTCCCTGATGAATTCCCGGTTGATCTGGTGCTGCAGGCGGTTTGCCTGGTTCGGCCCGTTATAGTGCTTGTCCGAATATTCCTTGCGGAACCGGTCCAGCGGCGGCTGCACCAGCGCCTTCCAGGTGTCGTATTCCTGACCACGGACGAAATCCCATGTCGAATAGCGGGAATGGTATGTCGCGCCACCGTCCTCGAAATAGTGGAAATGGTCGGTCAGCAGATGGGTATAGACACCACCCTTCTTCAGAAGCTCCGGCATGGAATTGTCGAACGGCTCCAACGGCCCCCAGGACCGATGCATGAAGTTCAGCCGGCCCGTGTGAAGATCGCGCCGCGCCGGCATGCACGGAAGGCTGCCGACATAATGATTGTCGAAAGTAAGCGCCCGGGCCGCGAACCGATCGAAATTCGGGGTCGGAACCGCAGTTCCGCCATAACAACCCAAAGCCAGTCTGTTCAACGAGTCGAACAGCACAAAAACTGCACGCATGAGCGATCCTCCACGAGCGAAAACTAGCGGCAGTTCAAAGCTTGCGCTAATACCTCTCACATCGATGTCGATAACCTGGGGATATCGCATCATGACGATGCATCACATCTGGCGGCTGCACCACTTTCTGAGTGTGGCGGAACATGGCAGCTTCCATGCGGCGGCACGAGCGATCAACGTCAGTCAGCCGGCACTGACCAAGTCTATCCGTCTTCTGGAACAGGATCTCGGTTGCGCGCTGTTCCTGCGGCTTCCCGGCGGCGTGCGCCTTACCGAGGCCGGTGAACTTTTCAGACACCGGGCGCGGGAGATCGAAGCCGCCTGGAACGCGTCGCTGGTTGAGCTGAAGGTGCAGACGAAAGGCCTTGGCGGTGAGATGCGGATCGGCGGCGGCCCTGTCTATTCGGCGGTCTACTTTCCGAACATGCTGGCTGATCTGCGCTCGAACTTTCCGAATCTGCGGGTTGCTGTTTCAACCGGCGTCGGCGCGGATCTGCTGCCACTTCTGCAGCGCGGCGATCTCAGGGCCTATGCGGGTGGCATACCGACTGAAGTGGATGGTCTGGGACGCGATTTCATCACCGACATCCTCTATGACCAGGCAAATTCACTCTTTGCCTCGCATCAGCATCCGCTCTTCGATGGACGCGAGATTACTCCCGAAAAGCTTCTCGACTACCCATGGCTGAGCCTGTTCAGCGGAGGGCTGGCAAACGGCAAGATTGACCGCTTTTTCGCCGGCCACGAACTGCCCGCACCGCCGCTTGCGCTTGAATCCCACTCGCTGCAGATCGCGCTGAAAATGCTCGTGGAGCACAATTTCATCGCCTGCATGCCGGTGCCTCTCGCCCAGAGCTATTCGACCCTGCAGCTGCGCGAAATCAATATGGACGGATTTCACTGGAGCATTCCGACCGGCATTACCTATCACAAGTCCTCGAAGGACTTTCCGCCGATCAAGACCATGCTGAAGTTCCTGAAGAAGGCGACGCCCTTTGCCGCCGTCCGCCCCTGACGGAAAAGGCCCCACATGAGGGCCTCTTGGAGCTAGTTCGCAAGTCCGTACCAGCGATAGACTTCGAGTGGCGTATCGTGGGCCTTGAGTTCGTCGAGCAGCAGGCCGATCAGCCGCGCGTGCTGGCCCGCGTCCTGAAGTTCGTTCTCCTGTTTCGGATCTTCGACCACATTATAGAGACGCGTACACAGGTCCTCGAAGCCTTTACCGTCATTGCCAGGCGGACGGGGCATGCCCTTCAAGGCATCGATGGCGAGCACCGGCACGCCCTTCGTAAAGTCGAAAGGCGGCACAAGACGTGCGGTCCGCAGCTCCTCGACATTGAAGGGCACGGTCATATGTGCAGGCGCCAACGTATATTCCACTAGGCCCTCCGCCAGGATATCCGGCGGATAGTGGTAAAGCACCCATTCGCCATCGGTGACGCCGATCGGTCCGGAAAACACGCCGAAGACGACGGCATCCCGCTGTGGCGCTTCCTTTTCCAGCAACGGCAATAGGCTGCGGGACCGGACTTCCGCAGGGATCGGCAACCCGTGCAGCTCCAGGAATGTCGGCATGAGATCGCCGGCCTGCGTCAATGCCTGCCGGCGCTCTCCCGCCTGGTCCCCGAAGGCTGGATGATGGATCATCAAGGGAATATGGGAAATTTCCTCATAATAGGGCATGCGGATCTTGCCCCACCATCCATGTTCCGACAGCAGGAAACCATGGTCGGTGCTCAGCACGACACAGGTATCCTTCCACATGTCATGGGCATCCATATAGTCGAGGAGCTTGCCGAAATAGTCGTCGCACATTGCGACAAGCGCGGCATAATTAGCCCGGATTTCCGCCATCTCCTCCGGGTTTTCAACAACCCTGTCGTAATGCGGCCAGTCGAGAATCCCACCTTTGTGGCCCGTCTCATACATCGCCTTGAAACGGTCTGGCGCATGGAACGGTTCATGCGGATCGAAGCATTCGAGCAACAGGAACCAGTCGTCGGCTGTGCGATTTCTGTCCAGGAAGTCGAAGGCGGAAGCAAAGCAGCGTGGGCCGGGCATGTCCTTCTCGTCCCGCATCTCGGTCCGGTTGATCGCATGCTGCAGCCGCTTGCTCGGCTTCTTGACGTTATAGTGTCGCTGGTCGAATTTCTCCGCGATCATGTCGAGAGGCGGCTCCACCAGAGGCACCCAAGGGTCGTATTCCTGACCGCGGATATAGTCGTAGCTCGAAAACTTGGTGTGGAACCCATGCCCGCCATCTTCGAAATAATGGAGATGGTCGGTAATCATATGGGTATAGACGCCACTCTGCTTCATGATCTGGGCAAAGGAATTGTCAAACGGCTCCAGCGGTCCCCAGGACCGGTGCATGAAGTTCAGCCGCCCGGAATGCAGATCCCGCCGCGCCGGCATGCATGGCAGCGACCCGGCATAATGCCTGTCAAAGGTGACGCAGCGCTTCGCGAACCGGTCGAAATTGGGTGTCGTAATACCGGTCCCGCCATAACAACCGAGAGCGTCGCGGTTGAGCGAGTCAAAAAGGACGAAGATCGTTTTCATAAGGCTCTCCCTGCTGCTCGTTCTAAAGCATGAGGGAGCTGCGGCATAATCAATCCGGGTATTTGCGAGATAACCCTGGGTGATCGGCGCCGATTCTCGCTGGCCGTTGCGTGTCGGCGAGGCCAAATTCTTGCGGAAACGCGGGTTAAACCTATTCGCAGAAGAGAAGATTTGGCCCTTCCAGAGCGCAAATGGAAATTATGCGCCTAACCGGCTCAGTTCTGCGTGGAAATCGACAGCCTACCCTCTCGATCTCGAAGAGACATGCTTCTGGCCGACCACATGGCACTGCCGAATCGGGCTATATCCAGCGGCCGATTACACGGATTCACGCTCGACGAGGGCGCATTCGACCTTCAGCTGGTCATGGCTGCTTTTCAGGCCGCCGGCGATGTCGTGGATCATTTCCACCGCCATCGCGCCCATCTCGAACAGCGGCAGGTGCAGGGTCGTCAGCGGCGGACGGATGAACTGGGCGATGTCGCGATTGTCGAACCCGATCACGGAGACGTCCTTCGGGACGGACTTCCCCCGCTCCTTGAGCGCCTCGACGCACCCCAGCGCCATCAGATCGTTGGCGCAGAAGATGGCGTCAGGGGGATTGGGCAGGTCCATCAGCAGATGGGTTTCGCTATAGCCTGATGACGGCTCCCAATTTCCGTAGCGCACCAGTTGCGGGTCGAAGGTGAAGTCGTTGCTGGCCAGCGCCTGCTTGTAGCCGCGCAACCGGTCACGCGGATTGTCGAGACCCTCCTGGCCGTTGATCAAGGCGACCCGGCTGCGGCCGGCGCGGATCAGCCGTTCCGTGGCGGCGCGGCCGCCGGCGACGTCTCCCGGTACGATGGATGGCAGTCGCCTGTCCTGGTCGTAGCAATTGACCAGCACCGAAGGCACGGTGAACAGGGCCGCCGGCGGGTCGATCTTGCGGGTCAGGATGGTGCCGAAGATATAGCCCAGCAAGGGCTGCTGCTGGCACAGCGAAAACACATCCTCGTCGGGATCCTCGCCAGCGCGGAAAATACCGAGCGTAACGATAATGCCGAATTCGAGCGCCTTTTCCCGCGCTCCCTCGAAAGCGAGCGCCATCCAGGGGTCGGTTGTCAGCTCGTCCGTGATGAAGCAGATGACCCTGCTGTCGGACAGATCGCCGGACGGCGACCTGTTGGGGAGCCGGTAGCCGAGCTCCTGAACCGCGTCCATCACCTTCTTGCGCGTGGCTTCGCTGAAGCGGGCGCCGGAACTGCCGTTGAGGATCAGGGAAACGGTTGCCTGTGACACACTTGCGCGCGCTGCGACATCCATCATGGTTGGTTTCAAGGCGTTCTCCATGTCGCTTGCCGTAACACCTTTAGACCTATCTCCGCATATTCCGGAATCGGTCGAATGCCACAGCAACGATTATGAACGTACCTATGAACATTCCTTGCCAGAAAGTCGAGATGCCCAACAGGATCAGGGAGTTGCGAATCACCTCTATCAGCAATGCGCCAACCACCGCGCCAAGCACGTTGCCCTCCCCGCCCGCCAGGTTGGCGCCGCCGATGACGGCGGCGGCAATCACGGTCAGTTCCATTCCCTGTCCGAGATTGGTCGTGACGCTTCCCAGCCAGCCGGCCATCAGAATGCCGGCGAGCCCGGCGGTCATGGCCGAGAACATATAGATGCTGACCTTCAGCCGCCGCACCGGAATGCCGGCCAGCACGGCCGCATTTTCGTTGCCGCCGATGGCGAAGAGGTGTTGGCCCCACCTCGTCCAGCGAAACACCAGCGACATGACCACGGCCAGCACGCACAGCACATATAATGGATGGGGAAACCCGAGTGTCGAGCCGCCGCCGATCCACAGCAGCAGGTCGTGATCGGGGCCGAACTCCCATATCATCTTGTTGTCCGAAAGCACCATCGCCAGGGACCGGGCGGCCGACAGGCTCCCGAGCGTCACGACAAAGGCCGGCATACCGGCATAGGCGATCAAGATGCCGTTGAGCAGGCCAACCAGCAGGGCGGCACCCAACGCAAGACCGGCAGACAGCCAGAAACCCATGCCGCTGGCCATGGCCACACTGATTACCATCGCGCTCAGCACCACGCTCGAGCCAACGGACAGGTCGATGCCGCCCGATGCGATCACCGCCGTCATGCCGATGGCAATGATCGCCACGAACGCGAAATTTCGGGCGACATTGAAGAGATTGCGGTCGCTGGTGAACGCATCTGTCATCAGCGACAGGGCCAGGCATGCCAGCACGGCCGCTATGAAGACCCAGAAGACCTGCAGGTTCTTCAGCCGGGCAAACCAGCTGTCGTGCCGGGAATTGTTGATGATGTCGTCGAGTGTCGTCATGGCGATTTTTCTCCTAAGCGGCATCGATGGCGCCGGTGATCAGTCCGGTCACTTCCTCGGGCGACGAGGCGCCCACCGGTTTGCGGCAGACCAGGCGCCCGCGGCGCAGGACGGCAATCTTGTCGGACACGCTGAAGATGTCCGGCATCCGGTGGCTGATCAGGATCACGCTGATGCCGCGGTCCCGCAGGCGGCGGATCAGGTCGAGCACTTCGGCAACCTGGCGCACCGAGATGGCCGCCGTCGGTTCGTCCATCATGACGATCTTCGGTTCCGACAGCAGCGTGCGGGCGATCGCGACCGCCTGGCGCTGCCCCCCGGACATGCGCCGCACGAGCTGTCGCGGGCGGGTTTCGGACTTGAGCTGCTTGAACAGCTCGGCAGAGACGGTGTTCATCCGCTTGTAATCAATGTATCGGATCGGCCCGAACCTGCGCAGCGGCTCCCTGCCCAAGAAGACGTTTGAGGCAGCCGAGAGATTGTCGGCGAGCGCGAGGTCCTGGTAGACCATCTCCACCCCCTCGCGCTGCGCATCGATCGGCCTGTGAAAGACGACAGATTTTCCATCGATGCTGAGTTCGCCGGCAGACGGGCGGAAATTGCCGGCGATGATCTTGACCAGCGTGGACTTGCCCGCGCCGTTGTCACCCATCAGCCCCAGCACTTCTCCCGGTTCGATGGACAGCGACACGTCGCTGAGTGCCTGGATGGCCCCGAAGTTTTTCGAGATTCCTGAAAAGACAAGTCGCGACACGTGGTTCTCCTCCCCCGCAATGATTTCCCGCGCGCCGGCAGGCGGCTCCTCGCACTGTCGGCGTCCCCATTCTGAGCATTTAATAACTAATTACTTGACTTAATATTATTAGTAAACAAAATCCATCACACAAGAATGTTGCAGGGGGAGTGCGACATGAAACTGCTGGTTACAGGCGCCACAGGGAAGGTAGGGCAGACTTTCCTGCCGGCGTTCCTGTCTGATCTCCGTTTCGCGGATTGGGAGGTGACGGCGCTTTGCAACAACAGGACCATCGAGCCCGCAGACCGCCTGTCCGTCGTCGCGGGTTCCATGTCGGATCCCGCCGTAGTCGCCGAGGCCCTTCAGGGGGCGAGCCACGTGCTCCACATGGCCGCCGTCAAGGAAACGCCGGAACAGATTTTCGATGTGGCGCTGAAGGGCCTTTTCCTGCTGCTCGACGCGTTCCGCAAATCCGATACCGCCCGGCAGTTCATCCTTCTCAGCGGCGATTGCACCGTGGGCCACATCTTCCAGCGCTACGACGAGCCGATCACGGAAGCCTCGGCGCGCCGCGCCTACAAGGGCTGCTATGCCCTGACCAAGACCCTGGAGGAGGTGATGCTGGAGCAGTTCGGCATCCAGTATGGAGTGAATTGGACCACCCTGCGGGCGCCCTGGGTCATGGAGAAGGATGACTTCCGCTTCACGCTTGCTCTGGGCGACGACCAGTTCGGCGGCCCGAACTGGTCGGAACTGATCGATGCAGATGCGCTCGAACAGTTCCGCAAGGGCGGCTATGCGCCCGTCATGCGCGACGCCGGGGGCGGCTACCTCAAACGCAATTTCGTCCATGTCGACGATCTGGTCGACGCGATCCTGGCTGCTCTCGACAACCCGCACGCCAACGGCCAGCTCTTCAACATTTCAATGGACCAACCAGTGGATTACGGCGATCTCGGAGCACGTCTGGCGGCGCGGCATGGATTACGGCCGATCGAGATCGACACCCCGTTTCACAGCAACTGGCTCGATAATTCCAAAGCAAGAATGCTGCTTGGCTGGGCACCGCAGGTCGATCTCGAGCAGATGATCGATCGCGCATGGCGCTACGAGCGCGCGGACAACGACCCGCGCATTGTCTGGTATCCCGGCTGAGGCATGAGGCCCCGGTCGGTGTGAGGAGGAGGAAAGAAAATGAAAATCACCATATTGGCAATGGCGGCCATGTCAGTTGCGGCGCTTGCCGCGGCCCCGGTCGCAGCGCAGGGCAAGAAGACCCTGGCGATCGTCGTCAAGGGTCTCGACAATCCTTTCTTCGAGCAGATCAATCTCGGCTGCAAGAAGTGGAAGTCGGAGAATGCGAGCAGCGAATATGAATGCCTCTATACCGGCCCGGCCTCGTCAGCGGATGAGGCCGGTGAGGTCCAGATCGTCGATGACCTGCTGACGAAAGGCGTTGCGGCCATCGCCATTTCGCCCTCGAACGCGCCGGCCATGGCGACCCGCATCAAGGCCATCGCCCCGTCCGTTCCGGTCATGACTGTCGATGCGGACTTTCTCGAGAAGGACCACGACCTGCGAAAGACCTATCTAGGCACCGACAACTACCTGATGGGCGTGAAGATGGCCGAGCAGGCCATGAAGCTGAAGCCCAAGGGCGGGTCGGTCTGCCTGCAACTCGGCAACGTGGCAGCCGCCAATATCAATGCCCGCGCGCAGGGCTTCCGCGACACCATCGGCGGCGCCAAGAACATCGATCGCCTGACCGGACAGGGCGGTTGGAAGGAAATCGCGGGGTGCCCGGTTTACACCAATGACCAGGCAGACCTTGCCAACCAGCAGATGTCCGATGTGTTCACTGCAAATCCCACGCTGGACGCCTTTATCCTTGTCGGCGGCTGGGCGCAGTTTGCGCCGCAGGCCTATGCGCAGGTCACGGACCAGGTGATGCCCAAGCTCAAGAGCAAGGATCTGATCATCATCGCCGGCGATACGCTGCCGCCGCAGACCAAGGCCTTCCGCGAAGGCCGCAGCCATTCGCAGGTCGGCCAGCGCCCCTTCGAGATGGGGTACAAGGCGCCTGACGTCATGATCAAGCTGATCAAGGGCGAGAAAGTGGCCGATCCCCTGTTCACGGGCCTTGACGTCTGCAACCTCGACGATCCGGGTTTCTGCGCCAAGAACTAATGCGGATCCATGTCGGGGACCGAGGGCCGGTTCGTCTCAAGGCCCCCGGCACGACGCGAATTATTAGTAATAGCATTAATTTCGCCACCAGATGTGAAACCGTGTTTAGCGCGACCTTTGAGGAACGGGTCGCGGGGAGGAGCAACATGAAACGTCTCAATTCGCTGATACTTGCCGCAGGCCTGGTGCTTGCCGCCAGTCCGTCACCCGCCGCGGACAAGCCGGCGCTTGCCTTCGTCGTCAACGCAGCATCCGATTTCTGGAAACTGGCTGAGGCTGGCGTGAAGGCAGCCCAGGCCGAATTGCCGGGTTACGACCTGCAGTTCCGTTACCCGGCCCAGGGAACCGCCGCCCTGCAGAATGCCCTGATGGACGACCTGGTCGCCGCCGGGGCGGATGCGATCATGATCTCGTCGGCCGATCCTAAAAACTCGATCGACGCCTTCAACAGGATCGCGGCCCAGGTGCCGCTATTCACCACCGACAGCGATGCGCCCGCCAGCAAGCGCATCGCCTATCTGGGCTCGTCCAATACGGATGCCGGGGTCCAGGCTGGCGAGATCGCGCGGGCGGCCATGCCCAAGGGCGGAAAATGCATGGGCTTCGTCGGCTTCCTGGGGGCCGACAATGCCGTCGAACGGATCGCAGGCTTCCGCAAAGCGGTCAAAGGATCCGGCATAGAGCTGGTCGATGTGCGCGGCGACGACGTCGATTTCGCTCGCGCCCGGTCGAATGTCGATGACGTGCTGGCCGCCAACCCTGATATCACCTGCATGGTCGGCTTCTATTCCTACAATCCGCCCAAGATCTACGAAGCCCTGCAGGCGGCCGGCAAGCTCGGAAAAATCCAGGTCATCGCCTTCGACGAAGATCCCGTCACGCTCGGCGCCGTGAGGGAAGGCAAATTCGCCGGAACGGTGGTCCAGGACCCCTACCAATGGGGATACCAGGGCATGAAGCTGATGGCTGCCTACCTGAAGGGCGACAAGTCGCAGATACCGGCAAACGGCCTGATCATCGTGCCGACCAAGAAGATCGACAAAGGCAATGTCGATGCCTTCGTCGCCGAATTGAAGGCGCGCGTGGGGAAATAGGAGTCGCCTCCAAAACAGTCCCTGCTGCACGAACTCGCGTGGTTCGTGCAGCATCCGTCCCTGCCATCCCGGAGTTTCGATGACGGCCCATCGGCAAAAAGACATATCGCTCGACCTTCTGGGGATTACCAAGGTCTACCCGGGAGCAGTCGCCCTCAACAATGTCTCGCTGAGCATCCGTAGCGGCGAGGTGGTCGGCCTGGTTGGAGAAAACGGGGCGGGAAAATCCACGCTGATGAAAGTGCTAAGCGGCGCCATCGCGCCGGATGAGGGCCGCATCATCATCGATGGCGAGGAAGTGACATCGCTGACATCGGCGCGTGTGCATGAGCGCGGCATCGCCCTTGTCCACCAGGAACTCAATCCGTTTTCAAATCTCGATGTGACGGCAAACGTCCTTCTGGGGCGGGAAATCAGGCGCGGGATGTTTGGTTTTCTCGACCGGGCCGCCATGGAGAGCAAGGTCGCGCCGATCCTCGCCAGGCTGGGCACTCGTTTCGGTCCGAATGACGCTGTCTCGGGCCTGTCTCTGGCCGACCAGCAATTGCTTGAAATCGCCCGTGCGCTTTCGATCGATCCGCGCCTGCTCATTCTCGACGAACCCACGTCCACTCTGACCCTGTCCGAGACCAAGCGTCTTCTTGACGTGATCAGGCAGCTGAGCGCCGACGGCGTGGCGGTGCTGTTCATCACCCACCGCCTGGCTGAAATCGAGGAGGTGGCGAGCCGCGTCGTGGCGCTGCGTGACGGCCGCAATGCGGGAACCCTCGGTTGCGGCGAAATCACCAAGGACGCCATGATCCGGCTGATGATCGGCCGCGATCTCGGCCAGTTCTATGAAAAGGCAGAGCATGACCCCGGCAGGCCGGTCCTGGAATTGAAGGGCCTGCGCACAAAGGCCTATCCGCAGCATCCGCTCGACCTTTGCCTGCGCGCCGGCGAGATCCTGTGCCTGACCGGCCTGGTCGGCGCGGGGCGTACGGAGCTTGCCCGCGCGCTGTTTGGCATAGACCGCATCGAAGGGGGCGTACTGGAGATCGAGGGCCAGCGGCTCGTCGGCCATTCCGTTCCAGCCGCCATCGCCGCGGGCCTCTGCCTGGTGCCGGAGGATCGCAAGACGGAAGGCCTTTTTCTCGATTTCTCGATCACCGAGAACATCGCCATGCCGAGCCATGCCGCGCTGTCGCGAGCAGGATTTGTCGATATAGGCGCCGAGACCGCCCTGGCTGAGGCATCGCGGCACAAACTGAACATCAAGACGGCAGGCCTCGGTCGCGCTGCGGCGGAAATGTCCGGTGGCAACCAGCAGAAGGTGGTCTTGGCCAAATGGCTGGCAATGAAGCCCGGGATCATCATTCTGGACGAGCCCACACGCGGTATCGATGTCGGCGCCAAGGCGGAAGTTTACCGCCTGATGCAGGCGCTCGCCGCCGATGGCGTCGCGCTGTTGATGATCTCGTCGGACATGGAAGAGGTGATCGGGATATCCGATCGGGTCGCCGTCATGTGCCGCGGGCGCATCGCCGGCACGCTCGCGCGCGATCAACTGACCGAGGAGACCATTCTCCAACTGGCCGTGGAATAGGAACTCCGTAGCATGCAGAAAAAAGATATCGGATTAGCCACGCTTGTGATGACCGTCGGCGCAATCGTCGCCGTGATGAATCCACGGTTCCTGTCGCCGATCAACCTCGCCAACACAGCAAATTTGATCGGCCTGTTCGGGTTGTTCTCCATTGCCGAGGCCTTCGTCATCGTCACGGCGGGCATCGAACTCTCCATCGGCTCGGTGATCGCGCTGATAGGCGTCATTTTTGTCGATCTGATCGCCAGCTTCAGCGTTCCCTGGCCGGTCGCGCTTGCAATCGTGATGGTGCTGTCAGTCGCCATCGGCCTTCTGCACGGCTGGCTGATAACCCGCCTCAAGCTTCAGCCTTTCGTCGTCACCCTCTGCGGCCTTCTGATCTATCGCGGCATTGCTCGCTTCTACACCAGGGATGGCACAGCCGGCTTTACCTTCGGGTCCGACTTTCCGATGCTGGAATATCTGGTCGCGGGCCGCACAGCCGGCGTGCCGCATTCCGTCATCGCGTTCCTGCTGGTCGCTGTTGCCGCCTGGTTTCTCCTGCACCGGACGGTGCTCGGCCGGCATCTTCTTGCCGTCGGCAAAAATCCCGAGGCGGCGAGTTTTTCAGGTATCGACACCAACAGGATCATCATCCAGGCCTATGTGCTTTGCGCCTTCCTGACGGGCATTTCGGCGGTGTTTTTCGCCATGTATACCCGCTCTGTCCAACCTTCGTCCCATGGCAATTTCTACGAGCTGTACGGCATAGCCGCCGCGGTCCTGGGCGGCTTTTCCCTGCGGGGTGGCGAGGGGTCGATCATCGGCGTGGTGCTGGGCGTGATCCTGCTTCAGGTCCTGCAAAACCTCGTCAATCTCTTGGGCATCCCCTCTTCACTGAATTTCGCCGTCATGGGCAGCGTCATCCTTGCCGGCGTGATCGCAGACACGCAGTTTTCCCGCTACCGCGACGCCCGCAGGCAGGCCATTGCCATGGCCGCCCTGGAGGACGGTGGCAAGCCTCAAGCGTGAGCTGAGAGGTTCCGACTGAGGTTAGACAGTTGTGCCGGTCACGGCTTTCCACTGCGCCATTGCGCGGACCCGATGAGTGTGAGTGGAAAGGGCCGGGCGTTTCCAATACGGGGGAACGAAGAGATTTCGGATTGCTGAGAAGATCGATATGATCGGCCTTTGGCAAGGCCGCGACCGCGATTCCCTTGGCGCAGGACCGGCAGGTTCCGCAGGCCCTTGCGATCCGCAATGGCGGCAACGCCCTCGCCGTGGCACTGGTCGCCCGCTTGACAGCTACCTCGGCGGCATCATCAGTCGCGCGGTACCTTCTTCTGCATCGTGCCGGTTGCGGCGGGTATTCTTTTGGAAGCTATTCGCGCTCCCAGCCATGGCGACCCGAGACCCCGACCATCGAGCAACCCGTTGGAGCTGCTGTCACGCACTTCGGTCGCTTGGGGAATGATTGCGGTCAGCGCCTTCTTCATGGGCCATTTCGCGCTCTTCACCTAGGCCTCGCCCCGCTCTCTCCTTCACCAACCCCTTGATTGCATCCATCACCGCCCTGACCCGCGGCACGTGACGCAACCGCTCATGTGTCACCAACCAGATTTCCGCAGCCGGCGGCACCGGAGGGCGGAAGCATAGCACGAGTTCGGGATCGCCTGCGGCGATAAACTCGGAGTAAAAGCCGATGCCAAGACCGTTGCGCACGCTGGCGAAGACTGCGGGAACACTGTTTTGCCGCAACAGCATCGTCTCCGGCGGGAAGTGCTGACGTGCCCATTCAAAAATAGGGCGATCCCGCACATGGGGGTCGATGCCGACCAGCGCGTGGCCCGATAACTCCTCCGGGCTCTTCGGCACCCCATTGTGTTCGGCATAGCTGCGCGAGCAGTAGAGGCTCCAGTAATCCTCCACCATCTTGAGCCCCACCAGCCCAGTCTCCGTCGGCGCCGGTGCCGCCCGCAACGCAACGTCTGCCTCTCCGTTGGCGAGGCTCCGCAGCAGGTTGCTGATGTCCACCTCCAGCCGCACGCCCGGATGCACCTGCTTCAGCCGCATCGTCAGGTCCGTCAGCAGCATGTTGGCCAGCACATCGTTGGTGGTGAACCGCACTGTACCCGAAACCTCGCGGGAATGACTGCCGACCGCGCTAGAAAAGGAGTCTACCGCCTGGCGCACCGCCTGTGCAGGCGCGATCAACGCCGCACCCGCCTCCGTCAGCACATAGCCAGTGCGTCGCTTGTCGAACAGCTGGATGCACAGATCGGCCTCAAGCGCGGCGACGATCCGTCGGGACACGTACTCTGGCTGACATTCAGTGCCTTGGAGGCCGAAAACGTCGATCCCGTCTCAGCAACCGACAGCAGAAAACGCAGATCATCGACATTGATGGGCTCCCTCACGTTATGCAAATCCGGTGAAGACAGCGGCAATAACGGTGTTTGAAGCAGAAACGCGAATAATCCACACGACTTTCATTGCCAGCGAAACGCGTTTGCGGGCCAAATCACGCTACATCAGCACAGAATCAGGAGAAACGCCATGCGCGAAGCGCTTGTGCCTGCCAATACCCGTATCGTCAATCATTTCAACAGTGAGACCTTCGTCTTCACCCATCCCTATGAAAGCGGGATATCCAGCCGCATGGACGTTGTGCTTGACAAGGGTGGCTCCGGCGGCGGCAATGCCCTCGCCCATATCCATCCTGGCACCGACGAGATCTTCACCGTCAACAGCGGCTGCGTCATGGTGATGATCGACGAAGGAATATGTCGCGACCGAGGGCCAGTCGATCATCGTGCCGAAGGGGGGCCAGCCACCTCTTCCGCAATGCGTTTAACGGCGATACCCACCGGACGGTGACCTTCGTCGCTGCTCAGCAGCACCTGCGGTTCCTCCTGAACATCGCCCGCTGGACCTCGGAATACCCGGATTACTTCAAGCCGGATGGCTCGGTGAAGCTGCTGCCGATCGCGCTGGCGCTCAATGCTTTCCCGGACCACCTTTATATCTCTGGTCCGCCGGTCTGGGTGCAAAAGGCTCTGTATGCGACGCTGGCGCCGATCGCCCGCCTGAAGGGCTACCGCCTGGCCGTCAAGCCGGCTAGCAAGGCCGAACAGCGGGCGATTGAGGATGAGCAGGCCTTTGCCGCCTGACATCCACGGCCGTAAAACATGTTACCGATGGTAGGCAATCTCCCGGGTTTCACTTCCTCGGCTACACGAACTTAGTCTCGATCATGAGCGACGGTCTTCCCTAGCGCAGGTGATGCGAGATTGAGCCCCCAGTCGATGCGACGAGGACGCGCCAATCGTCAGAGCCTCGACAAAACTAAGGAAAACGTCTGCCCGTGGCGGCCGAAAACAGGTGTTCACCGGCCACCCGCAAGGTGAAGCGGATGGTGTCGCCAGGCCTTACGGCAATGCGCTCGCGAAACAGCATATTGACGTTTTCTCCGCCGATCCGGGCGACGACCTGCGTCTCTGCTCCTGTCGGCTCGACGACGACGATCTGTGCCGGCGTTCCATCGTCGGCGAGGACGAACTGTTCCGGCCTGATGCCGTAGATGAGCTCTTCATTGGGATGGGCCGTGCCGGGACGCAGCGACAGCTGCAAGGCGACGCCGCTGTCCGTGCGGAAGATCGAAGTGGCATCGGCCTGGATACGGCCCTTGATGAGGTTCATCGCCGGCATGCCGATGAAACCGGCGACGAAGGTGGTTGCCGGGTAATCGTAGATCTCCAGCGGAGTCCCGATCTGCTCGACGATGCCGTCGCGCATCACGACGATGCGGTCGGCCATGGTCATTGCCTCGGTCTGATCATGGGTGACGTAGACGGTGGTGATCCTCAGCCGCTGGTGAAGCTCCTTGATCTCGGCGCGCATCGCCACGCGTAGCTTGGCGTCGAGATTGGAAAGCGGTTCGTCGAAGAGGAAAACCTTCGGATCGCGCACGATCGCCCGGCCCATTGCGACGCGCTGGCGCTGGCCGCCCGAGAGATGGCGCGGATGACGGTCGAGATAGGGTTCCAGCGCGAGAATCTTGGCGGCAGATTGAACGCGGCGGCCGATCTCGTCCTTGGCCGTGCCGCGCAATTTGAGGGAAAAGCCCATATTTTCGGCCACGGTCAGGTGCGGATAGAGCGCATAACTCTGGAACACCATGGCAATATCGCGCTCTTTCGACGGCAGGTCATTGACCGTGCGACCGCCGATCGAAAGGCGGCCGTCGGAGATCGTCTCCAGGCCGGCGATCATACGCAGCAGCGTGGACTTGCCGCAGCCGGACGGCCCGACGAGCACGATGAATTCACCGTCTTTGATATCGACGTCAACGCCATGGATGACAGGCAGGCTGCCGTAGGATTTGCGGATGTTGTGAAGCGCGATCGACGCCATGATATTTATTCCCCTGGTGATCGTCGTGTCAGGCCGCGCCTTCGCTTTCATGATTGACCGCCGTCCTGGTGCCGGAGGAGAACATGATCAGGGCGAAGAGCGGTTCAGTGCCGAGCGCGCGTGCCCAGTGCCTGATGTTGCGGGGAATGCGGATCGCGTCTCCTGCTTCGAGCCGGTAAAGGGCGTCACCGAGCTTGTGTTCGCAACTGCCGGAGACGACGTAGAGGATCTCCTCGCAATCGGGATGAGAATGCAGCTGGTTGCGCTCGCCGGGATTGATGCGGCAGGTGCCGAATGTCATCTCGGCACCGGGCGTACCGTCGCCGGTGATCTTCCAGTTGAGTTCACCCCAACTGGTCGGCATGAATTCGCCACCGGCTTTTCTGAAAATGATGTCGGTCTCGCTCAAGGCTGTGCCTCCGGTCAGAGATTGGAAGTGACGCCGGCATCCGTGCGTCTGTAGAATTCGAAGAGCTTCATGATCTCGCGGGCGATTTCGAGCGTGCCTCTTGTGATCGGCGTGCCGGCAAGGATCGCGTCGGTCAGGTGCAGGATTTCGGGCACGTAGCCGAGATAGAAGAGGTTGTTGTTGTAGAGTTGGCCAAGCGAATGCTCCGGTTCGTAAAAGAGCGCCGCATTTTCGTCCGGCTGGATGAAACTCGCGGCGCGGCCATAAGACGGCAGGTCCGCCTTGCGGAAATAAGTCAGCCGGCTGCCGTTCTCGACGATGGCGTTGGCGCCTTCGCCGATGATTTCGACCCGCTCGAAGATACTGCCGCCCGACTGGCCGGCGGCAAAATGCAGCGTGCCGATCGCGCCGGAGCGGAAGCGCAGGCTGGTAACGCTCGCGCCCGTCAGTGGCTCCCATTCATAGCCCGCGCGCTCGATCTCTCCGCCGAGGAAATTGAGGATCGCGCCGGGATGGTAAATATGGTCGAGGAAGCTCTGCATCTTGACCAGATCGGCGCGGTCTTCCGGTCTCGGCAGGCTCTGGGGATAGCGGACATTGATCGAGGTCAGCCTGCCGAAACCGGGTGAGCCGATCAGATCTTTCAGCTTCTCGATGGTAGGAAAAAAAGTCTTCTTGAGACCCGTCATCACCATGCGGCGGGCAGTAGCGCTTGCCGCCTGCAGCTTTTCGATATCCTCGAGGCTCGCAGCGGTTGGCTTTTCCATCCAGACGTGGGCGCCTGCCGCAAGCGCGTCGAGCGCCAGATCGGTCGCCTGCACCCGGCCGTCGGGATGATAAGCGGTGACGAGAAAGACCAGTTCCGGCTTCTCCCGTTCCAGCATCTCGCGGTGGTCGGTATAGGCTTTGCCGGCGCCGAAGAGCTTGGCGAATTTCTCGGCGCGGCCGAGATCGAGATCGCAGATGCCAGTAAGGTCGACCGGCGCATAACGCAGCGCGGGATAGACATTGCGGTAGGCGTGGCCGCCGGCGCCGATGAAGCAGGCCTTGATGCGATGGTCGAATTCGAAATTGTAGCGGATTTCCCGCTGGACATGATGCGACATGGTCAGCCCTTGATTGCTCCCTGCGTCAGCCCCTCGGTAAAGCGGCGCTGCATCAGGATGTAGAGAAGAATGATCGGCAGGAATGAAATGACGGTGCCCGAGAAGACCAGGCGGTAGTCGGAAGCGTAGGTGCTGGCGAAACGCACCAGCCCCAGCGGCAGCGTCTGTACGTCGGGGCTGATCAGCACGATCAGCGGCAGGAAGAAATCGTTCCAGGTGGAGAGCGCGCTGATGATGACGAGCGCCTGCACCGCCGGCGTCGAGATCGGCAGGAAGACCTTGGTGAGAATCTGGAAGTGCGAGGCGCCGTCGATCTTGGCCGCCTCGATCAAATCGTCAGGTACGCCGATGAAGAAGCTCCGCATCAGGAATATGCCGAACGGAATACCGTTGCTGACCTGCACCAGCACGATACCGGTAAGCGTGTTGACGAGGTTCAGTCCGAAAAGCACCTGGTAGAGCGGAATGACGATCGCCTGGACCGGCACGGTCAGGCCCAGGATGAAGGCATAGAACAGCCACTCCCGGCCGGAGAAGCGGATCTTGGCGAGCGCATAGCCGGCCGGCGCGCAGGTGATGAGCGACAGGAGGACGACGCCGACGAGATTGATGAGGCTGTTGCCGACGAGGTCGCCGAAGCCCCCAATCTGCCAGGCGTCCAAATAGTTCCGCCACATCAGGTCGGCGGGCCAGGTGAAGGGATCGGCCTGGCCGATCTCGGCCTCGGTCTTGAAACTCGATATCAGCAGCCAGACGAAGGGGGCGAGGATCAGGATCAAGACCGGCGTCAGCGCCAGTGCCACCGGCCATTCGCGATAGCGCACATTCATCGGGAAAGCCTCGCGCGCCAGCGGTTGAAGACGATGGTGATGACGATCGCAAGCAGGCTGAGCAGGATGCAGAGCACTGCCGCAAGTCCGTGATCCTGGGACTGGAAGGCAAGCCGGTAGATATAGGTCGTGATCAGCTCACTCTGATAGAACGGCCCGCCATTGGTCATGACGAAGACCGTGGCGAAGCCCTTGAGGCCGTTGATCATCGCCAGCGAGACGACGAAGGTCATGACCTCACGAAGCCCCGGCAGCGTCACATAAATCAGCTTCTGGAGAGCGTTGGCGCCGTCCACCTCGGCTGCGTCATAGAGCGAACGGTCGATATTTTGCAGACCGGCGATGAAGAGCAGCATGTAGAGACCGAAACCCTGCCACGAGCTTGCGACATTGACGGAAAAGAGCACGAGCGCGGGGTCGGAAAGCCAGCCTTGCGTGAAGGCGCCGAGCCCGATCCGCGTCAGCGCCGTATTCAGCAGGCCGAAAAACGGGTCGTAGATATTGGCCCAGATGACGCCGACGACCGCGAGCGAGACCAGATGCGGCAGGAAGAAGGCGGTGCGGAAGAAGACCTGCGTGATCCTGAGCCTGCTGACGGCAAGCGCCAGCAGAAGGCCGAGCCCGCCCGCCATCACCACATGGTAGGCCAGCCAGATGAAGGTATGGACAAGGCTCTTCCAGACGATCGGATCCTGCGCCGCCTTGGCGTAATTGCCGACGCCGACGAAACTCGCGGACGTGTTGAAACCGGCGGAACTGTTAAAGCTCAGCCAGAAGGTGGCAACAATTGGAAGCAGCGTGAAGACGGCATAGAGCGCGAGCGCCGGCGCCATCAGCCAGAATGCGGTCCTGGCATCGCCATCGGCTGGGATCGACCCGGCCGTTCGTGGTCTGGACATACGGGCGGGTTTGCCGCCCGTATGTCCCGCCACGGCAGGTGTGGTGCTGAGAGGACCCATGACCTTGCTTCCCGGCGTTTCTGGACTGACCACTATTTCGCCTCTGCCATCTTCGCCTGAAGCTGCTTCATGCCGTCCTCGCCGCCGATTTGGCCTGAGATCAGGCCCTGGATGACCTGGAAATAGGTGTCGAGAACGGTACCGGGCAGATAGACGCTCGGATTGTAGCCGACGCCGCCGGCTGCAGTCGCGAAGATAGCTTTGAGAACGGGGGTCGGCGGTTCGAGGCCTGGGATTTCGCGCGGGTAGATCATCGTGCTTGCAGGATCCTGCGCGCGCTTCTTCATCACCGCATCCGACAGCATGAAGTCGATCCATTTCATCGCAAGCTCCGGCTGCTTGGAATTGACAGGCACGAGCCAGCTCCAGCCGACGCCGCCGGTCGGCATCGCCGCCCCCTTAATGTCGGAAGGCATGGGCGCGTAACCGGCATTGGCGAGGTCGTAGCCTGCCTTGCGGGCATTGGCGGTGAACCAGGGGCCTGCGACGAACATGGCCGCGCGCTTGTTGAACCAGAGGCGTGAGGCGCCGTCGAGATCGAGGCCGGCCATTTCCTTCTTGATGTAACCGGCTTCGACCAGCTTCTGCAGCCGGATGGCGCCGGCAGCGACCGAGGGATCGTCCCAAGCGATCTCGCGGCGTAGCGCCTTGCCGACCACGTCCTTGCCGCTTGCAGATTGCATGAGGTTGCCGAAGAGATGGCCAGCACTGCCGGTCGTGCGCGGGCCAATGGCGATCGGCTGCAAGCCGGTATCACGGATCGACTTCATCAGCGTCTCGAATTCGGCCCAGGTCGCCGGGATCTTCCAGCCCGCCTGCGCGAAAAGATCCTTGTGATACCAGATGCCAAGCGCATCCAGGCCGTCAGGAACCTCGTAGATCTCGCCGCCGAACTGGCCTTTCAGTTCGGTGTAGAGCCAGGGGTAGATCTTGTCCTTCCAGCCGCGTTTTTCATACTGCTCGGTCAGCGGCATGACCTGTTTGGCGTTCTTGACGACGCTGATGCGGCCGATGCCTGAATTGGTGAGGATCACGTCGGGACCGACATCCGACTGGATCGCTGCCTGTACCGCGCCGTTGCTGATCGTCCCGGTCGGCGGCATGAATTCGACAGTTACACCGGGATTGGCCTTTTCGAAATCGGCCTTGATGCCGTTCCACAGCTGCGCGACCAGCGGTTCGGTGATCTGTTCCGGACCCCACATCTTCAGGGTCTCGGCATGCGCCAGCGAACTTGCGGCGATCATCGCCGCCAGCGCCGTTCCGCGGGCAAGAAATTTCAGCATTGTTCCCTCCTCCTGGGCCGCTCCACGGCCACGTTTTTCGCTTGTCGAAAAGGAGACCTCCCTCTCCTTCATACACCCGGTTAACTCGCCGGATTTCCCTTCTGAAAGCGCGCCATGACGGCCTGCTGGACATCGCTGATATGTGCGTGCATCAGCGCCTTGGCGCGGATTATGTCGCGCGACCGGAAGGCCTGCAGGATCTGATCGCGCTCTTCTGCCGCCCTCTCGGCGAGATCGCGGCTCTCATTGGCGATCGAGCGGCAGATCTGGATCTGCAGCGCCAGCCGCGCCAGCGTTTCGATGAGCGGCGCGTTTCCCGAAAGCTCGGCGATGGTCTCGTGAAATTCCTTGTCGCGAATGCCGTAGGTCTCCATGTTGCCGCGGCGCAGCGCTGCGACCGCCTCATCCAGGATGCGTTCGAAGCCGGCGATGTGCCGGTCGCTCATCTGCGGAACGGCGAGCTCGACGGCGAAGCATTCGAGCGTCTTGCGAAGTTCGTAGAGGTCGTCGATCTCCTTGGGCGTGAAGCTGCGCACGAAAAAGCCGCGATAGGGCTTGATCTCGATCAGCCCTTCCTTGGCAAGCGTGCCGATCGCCTCGCGGAACGGCGTGCGGCTGACCTGCAGGCGTTCCGTCAATTCCTTTTCGTCGATCGAGACGCCGCTCGGCAGTTCACCGGAGACGATCAGGCGAACGATTTCCTCGTAGATCCGCTCGCGAAGAGTGAGATGGCGGGGTGCGTTCATGGTCTCCATTTCCGTCTGGCTTTCGCATTCCAAGTATGCAATATGCGAAAGAATATACAATATGGAAAATACAAAAAATAGGAATTTTATCGAGACAGTCAGCGACGGGTTGAAAGGAGGAGGAAAACCAATGGGAAGGGTTTATGTTGTTGGTACTTGCGACACCAAGGGAGCCGAACTGAGCTACGCCAAGGAAGTGGTCCTTGCTGCGGGAGCCGATGCCGTGCTCATCGATGTCGGGACGCTCGGGGAAGGTGCTGGCGCCGATGTCCGGGCGCGCGATATCGCCGAATTTCATCCTGAAGGTGCTGCGGCCGTGCTCGGGCAGACGGACAGGGGAACAGCGGTGTCGGCCATGGCCAAGGCGCTGACGGCGTTCCTGAAATCGCGTGATGACGTCGGCGCCATTCTTGGCCTCGGCGGAACCGGCAATACGGCGCTTGTGACGGAGGCGATGCGGGCACTCCCCATCGGACTGCCGAAACTGATGGTCTCAACGGTCGCCTCGGGCAATGTGGCGCCCTATGTCGGACCCAACGACATCACCATGATGTATTCGGTTGTTGACGTCGCCGGCCTGAATGCCATCTCGCGCAAAGTTATCGGCAATGCGGCCAATGCGGCGGCCGGAATGGCCCGCAACCCCGTTCCCGCTTCCGGGGATGACCGGCCGGGCATCGGCATGACCATGTTCGGCGTCACCACCGCCTGCGTCACACAGGTGCGCGAGATGCTCGGCAAGACGCATGAAATCTACGTCTTCCATGCGACCGGCGTCGGCGGCCAGTCGATGGAGAAGCTTGTCGATTCAGGTCTGCTGCAGGGCGTCATCGATGTGACGACGACAGAAGTTCCCGATCTCCTGGTCGGTGGCGTCTTTCCCGCGACCGAGGATCGCTTCGGAGCCATCATCCGCACCGGCCTGCCGTATGTCGGCTCGGTCGGCGCCGTCGACATGGTGAATTTCGGCGCGCGTGACACCGTGCCGGCACCGTTCCGTGACCGCAGGCTTCACGTCCACAATGCGCAGGTGACGCTGATGCGCACCACGCCGGAGGAAAATGGCCGGATCGGCGCCTTCATCGCCGAACGGCTCAACCGGATGCAAGGTCCGGTCCGCTTTCTGCTGCCGCTTCAGGGCGTTTCGGCAATCGATGTGGCCGGTCAGCCGTTTCACGATCCTGAAGCCGACGAGGCGCTATTTTCCGCCATCCGCCTCGGGTGGCACGCCGCGCCGAACAGGCGTCTCATCGAGATAGACGCCCATATCAACAGCCCGGAATTCGCCGCGGCACTCGTCGCCAGCTTCCAAGACATTCATGCCTAAGGAGGGAATTTTGACCCGCATCGACAGAACCGACATTCTGAGCAGGCTTCGCCGCAAGATCGCCGAGGGCCGGCCGATCATCGGCGGCGGCGCCGGTACCGGCCTTTCCGCCAAGAGCGAGGAAGCCGGCGGCATCGACCTGATCGTGATCTATAATTCCGGCCGTTACCGCATGGCCGGTCGCGGCTCGCTTGCCGGCCTGCTTGCCTACGGCAATGCCAACGAGATCGTCAAGGAGATGGGCCGTGAGGTGCTGCCGGTCGTGCGCCATACGCCCGTGCTTGCCGGCGTCAACGGCACCGATCCCTTCATGCTGCCCGATCATTTCCTCGATGAGCTGAAGGCGATGGGTTTTGCCGGCATCCAGAACTTTCCGACGGTCGGGTTGATCGACGGCACGTTTCGCGCCAATCTCGAAGAGACCGGCATGGGCTTTGATCTGGAAATCGACATCATCGCCCGTGCGCATGCCAAGGATATGCTGACCACGCCGTATGTCTTCAGCAGCGATGACGCCGCCGCCATGACCAAGGCCGGTGCCGATATTGTGGTCTGTCATCTCGGCCTGACCACTGGAGGCGCGATCGGCGCGGAAACGGCGCTGACGCTCGACGGGTGCGTGGAGAAGATCAACGAATGGGCGGATGCCGCAAGGTCGGTGCGCGACGAGGTCATCGTGCTCTGCCATGGCGGTCCGATCTCCATGCCGGCGGATGCGGCCTATGTGCTTGCCCGCTGCAAGGGCTGTAACGGCTTTTATGGGGCCAGTTCGATGGAACGTCTGCCGACCGAAGTCGCAATCAGGGCGCAGGTCGTGGACTTCGCGAAGATATAGGTGTGGCGGTGCAGCGCGGCCAAGCCGGAACCTGATCTGAACCCTTCAAACTGGACCAGCGGAGGCTGGAGTTTTCGGGCTTCATTCAGGGAGGCGGGCTGGTTGCGCCTCGGGAATTCATCAGCGAGATCGGGACTTTGTTGCCGATCGCACCATGCGGCCGAACCTCATTGTAGTCTCTACGCCAATCCTCCATCTTTTCGCGGGCATCCGCAAGGGTCAGGAACCAGTGCTGGTTCAGGCATTCCGCCCGGAAGCGACCTCGATAAAGGCGTTGTCCGTTGGTTTTCCGGGACGCGAGAAGTCCAGAGTGACATCCTTGGCATAAGCCCAAAGATCCAGATCGCGTGACACGAATTCCGTGCCTTGATCCACTCTGATTGTCTTCGGATACCCGACCTGCCGGCATACCCGTTCCAAGGTTTCCACGACATCTTCACCCCGATAGCTGTGCCGAGGGTCAAGCACCGGCACGTAGCGCGAGAAGGTGTCGACCACCGTTAAAGCATGTCGCGCAAAAGTGTGCAGCGGTTTTGCGACGACGACATGCGTAAAAACAAGAATCTAAAGCGCGGCAAGCGAATCTGAAAGAGTGCGACGCGCTTTAGCACCCGTAATTTCTTGCCGGTGGCGAGTTGGTCGTGAACGAAGTCCATCGCCCAGACATCGTTTGGTCCCACAGCCTTTTGCCGGTTCTCCCGCAGCTTAGCTCTGACCCGGCGCTTCGGCGTTTTATTCCGTAGTTGAAGGCCCAAGTCCCTGTAAATCCGATAGGTGCGTTTGATATTGGTGCCCCAGCCCTCGCGTTCCAAGAGCACATGAATACGAGGATAGCCGTAACGGACACGGGTTTCGCAAATCTCACGAATACGACCTTCCAGGCCGGCCTGATCGGGACGGCGAGAGGTGTAGTGGTAGGTCGATCGATCGAAGTTCAACGCTCCACAGGCACGCCGGATCGAGATCATCCAATCCCGGCACATGCCCTTCACCACATCACGCTTACGAGCAGGCCTTAAAGCTTTCGCTGAATGACATCCTGCAGCATCTCGCGGTCCAGCGTCAGGTCCGCGACAATCTTCTTCAGCCGCGCATTCTCGTCCTCGAGCTGCTTCGGCTTCTTCATCTCCGGCGGCAACAGACCGGCGTATTTCTTCTTCCAGTTAAAGTAGGTCGCCTGGCTGATCCCTGCCTTCCGGCAGATCTCCGCGACTGGCACACCTTCATCACCCTGCTTTAGAATGAACGCCTTCTGCGCGTCCGAAAATTGCGATGCCTTCATCGTCTTCCGTTCCTTTCCCAGCCAGGAAAATGCACCGGAAAACTCTACCCAAAACTAGGCCAGTTTGAAGGGTTCAGATCACCACATCGGTGGAAGCGCCGCAAAGTGTCTGTGTCCTTCGATGAAGACCTCGCATGCCGTGTTTTCGAGGACGCGGGCGACATCCGTGAAAACCTGCTCGCGTTCCTCAACATCGAGGTCTTTGATCATATGGGTTTTCTCTTCCAATTAGGCCTCACTCTGAACAAACGTGGGAAAACGACCGGCTCATCAAGCCGTGGCCACCGCAGAGCTAGGAAGGAAAAATCCGGATACAGTCTCAGTGCAGCTTGAACTCACCCTCGACGCGGCGCCATTCATTTGGGCCGATCAGGCGTTGGTGCGTATAGCGGACGGAATGCAGTGGGCCTTCTAGGCTGGACTGCCAAAAATCGAGGAATTTGTGCATCTCGGGAAAATCGGGAGCCAGGTCGTAGTCCTGCCAGACATAGGTCTGCAGCACGGATTCGAAATCAGGAATGCGGTAGAGGATGTGAGCGGTGGTAAGACCGTAGCCGTTGAGCTGGCGTTCCAGATCCGACGAAAATTGCATGCTTCATCTCCGTTTCATGACATTGCAAAGGTGGCGCAAAATTTTGCGGCCATCAACGATTTTCCCAACGAACAATGCCAGTTTATCGTTCCTTTCCAGCGTGTTAGCAGCCGCTCACGTCGAGTGCTAATTTTTTCTCCTGTCCCTCTTGAAAATCGAAAATCGCAAAACCAGATTTTTTCGCGCAAAACGCTCGATCGAGGCTTTGCACCCGCCCGGACTGGTCATCCGGTCCGGTCAGGGGAACAACGTCATCATTGTTTGTCCATCGGAGGAAAACATGTCGTTCCGACCGCTTCATGATCGCATTCTCGTCCGCCGGGTCGAATTCGAAGAAAAGACCAAGGGCGGAATCATCATTCCCGACACTGCGAAGGAAAAGCCGCAAGAGGGCGAGGTCATTGCCGTCGGCTCCGGCGCCCGCAACGAGGCCGGGCAGATCCAGGCGCTCGACGTCAAGGTCGGCGACCGCATTCTGTTCGGCAAATGGTCCGGCACCGAAATCAAGATCAACGGGGAAGACCTGCTGATCATGAAGGAAAGCGATGTCATGGGCATCATCGAAGCCCAGGTGGAGCAGAGACAAGCTGCCTGACCATCCACACGACGAACCATCAGTCAGATAGCTGCCTATTGAGGAGTTAAAGAAATGGCTGCGAAAGAAGTCAAGTTCCACAGCGACGCCCGTGAACGGATGCTGCGCGGGGTCGATGTGCTGGCCAATGCCGTGAAGGTGACGCTCGGTCCGAAGGGCCGCAACGTCGTCATCGACAGGTCCTTCGGCGCACCGCGCATCACCAAGGACGGCGTATCGGTCGCCAAGGAAATCGAACTGGAAGACAAGTTCGAAAACATGGGCGCCCAGATGCTGCGCGAAGTGGCATCGAAGACCAATGACATCGCCGGCGACGGCACAACAACCGCAACCGTGCTTGCCCAGGCGATTGTCAAGGAAGGTGCGAAGGCGGTTGCCTCCGGCATGAACCCGATGGACCTGAAGCGCGGCATCGACCTTGCCGTCGACGCTGTCGTCAAGGAACTGAAGAACAACGCGCGCAAGATCTCCAACAATTCAGAGATCGCCCAGGTCGGCACGATCTCCGCCAATGGTGATTTCGAGATCGGCCGTTATCTTGCTGAAGCAATGGAGAAGGTCGGCAACGAAGGCGTCATCACCGTCGAGGAAGCCAAGACCGCCGAAACCGAACTCGAAGTCGTCGAAGGCATGCAGTTCGACCGCGGCTATCTCTCGCCCTACTTCGTCACCAACCAGGACAAAATGCGGGTCGAGCTGGAAGATCCCTATATTTTGATCCATGAGAAGAAGCTTTCGAACCTGCAATCGATGCTGCCGGTACTCGAAGCCGTCGTGCAGTCCGGCAAGCCGCTCCTGATCATTGCTGAGGACGTCGAAGGCGAAGCGCTCGCCACTCTCGTCGTCAACAAGCTGCGTGGCGGCCTCAAGATTGCCGCCGTCAAGGCTCCGGGCTTCGGTGATCGTCGCAAGGCCATGCTTGAAGACATCGCCATCCTGACGGGCGGCACGGTCATCTCCGAAGACCTCGGCATCAAGCTCGAAAACGTCACGCTCAACATGCTTGGCCGGGCGAAGAAGGTGGCGATCGAGAAGGAGAACACGACCATCATCGACGGTGTTGGCTCGAAATCGGAAATCGACGGCCGCGTTGCGCAGATTCGCGCCCAGATCGAAGAAACCACCTCCGACTACGATCGCGAAAAGCTGCAGGAACGTCTTGCCAAGCTCGCTGGCGGCGTTGCCGTGATCCGCGTCGGTGGTTCGACGGAAGTCGAGGTGAAGGAGAAGAAGGATCGCGTCGACGATGCGCTGCATGCGACGCGTGCTGCGGTCGAGGAGGGCATCCTGCCGGGCGGCGGTGTCGCGCTGCTGCGCGCCGTCAAGGCGCTCGACAATCTTTCTACCACCAACCAGGACCAGAAGGTCGGCGTCGAGATCGTGCGCCGGGCGATCGAGGCCCCGGTTCGCCAGATCGCCGAGAACGCTGGTGCCGAAGGTTCGGTGATCGTCGGCAAGCTGCGGGAGAAAAGCGACTTCTCCTACGGCTGGAACGCCCAGACCGGTGAATATGGCGACCTTTATGCCCAGGGCGTCATCGATCCGGCCAAGGTCGTGCGCGCCGCGCTTCAGGACGCGGCATCCGTTGCCGGTCTCCTTGTGACGACGGAAGCCATGATTGCCGAGAAGCCGAAGAAGGAAGCCGCTCCGGCCATGCCCGCCGGAGCAGGAATGGACTTCTAGGTCGATCGACAACGGCCCGCCCGGCCCTCGACGGGCGGGCCTTCATCCATGTAGATGAAGATGGTTCAGGCGACGATCAAACGCTCGGCCACGCCGCTTTATGCCGACGACCTTTGTCAGCACGTATTCGACGATCTCCGCAAGGACGCCGGCGTCGCCAAGGAATCGGAGGAAGGGGAGCACATCGCGGTGATCGTGGTTGAACTCTACCGGCAGGGGTCACGACTCCGGCCATCTGAGAGACAATGGTCCAGGCCGCACGCAGGCTATTTTCAAAAGCAGGCACCGGTCTGAACGGGAAGAACAACAAGATCCATCGGTTTGACATCAATGGAGCTAGACAATGAGAAAGGAAAACGACAGCAATTCGGCACCGGCGCAAGCCACAGCAGCGATCAGCGCTGCGCATCTGCTTCATCCGGCTCAGCATTTCGATCACCCGCGTGACGTGCTTACCGCCGCCGACATCGACAATGACGAGAAGCGAGCCATTCTCGCGTCGTGGGCATCCGATATCTTTGCGATCGAGTCCATCCCGGCCCTTCGCCTTCATCCCGGCACGGATAAAGCCGTCCCCTATGACGAGATCATTGAAGCGCTGAAGGCGTTGGATAAGGACGATGAGCGATGCAAGGAGCAAGGCTCGTCTCCTCTCTTCAATGTCCACAGGCCCCATCGCCGGAGACCGAAAGTGGGCCGGTTTGGCAGCCTTGGTCTGTGCAGCTACCGGAAAGGAGAGCGTCGCCGACAGCCATTCGAGATCTAGACGTTCCATCTGACTTGCCGCGTGCCTTCCGAGGACACGGGCATGATTTTTACCGACGATTCTTTGCTCATTAGAGGAGGTCTTGCCGATGAAGATCGCTCAGATCGCGCCGCTTGCCGAAAGTGTTCCACCCAAACTCTATGGCGGAACCGAACGCATCGTTTCCTACCTTACCGAAGAACTTGCCGCCCTAGGTCATGACGTGACGCTCTTTGCCAGCGGCGATTCCGTCACCTAAGCCAAGCTGGTGGCCTGCTCGGACGTCGCGCTGCGGCTCAACCCGGCAGTCAGGGACCATCTGCCGCATCAGGTCGTGATGCTGGAGGAAATCCGACGGCGGGCGCACGAATTCGATGTGCTGCACTTTCATATCGATCTATTGCATTTTCCGCTGATCCGGGATTTTGCCGACCGCACGGTCACGACGCTGCACGGCCGGCTCGACCTGCCGGACCTAAAGCCCTTCTACGAGGCTTTCTTCGATATTCCGCTGGTATCGATCTCCAACGACCAGCGCCGCCCGATGCCGCCAGTCAATTGGTCCGGAACGGTCTATCATGGTCTGCCCGCCGATCTCCTCCCCTTCACGGCAAAACCTAAAGGCAGCTACCTCGCTTTCCTCGGACGCATCTCGCCCGAGAAGCGGCCAGATCGAGCGATCGAGATCGCAGCGAGGGCCAGCATGCCCTTGAAGATTGCTGCCAAGATCGACAACGCGGACAAGGCCTATTGGGAAACGGTGATCGAGCCAATGGTGAAGAGCCATCCGAATGTCGAATTTATCGGCGAAATCAATGAACATCAGAAGGCGGCTTTCCTCGGCAATGCCGGCGCGCTGCTCTTCCCGATCGACTGGCCTGAGCCGTTCGGGCTGGTCATGATCGAGGCCATGGCTTGTGGCACGCCGGTCATCGCCTTCCGCTGCGGCTCCGTGCCGGAGGTGATCGACAACGGCGTTTCCGGCATTCTGATCGACAGCGTGACGGAGGCTGCAGAAAATGTCGCACGGGCGCTGCAGCTTGACCGGTGGAAGGTACGCGCCACTTTCGAGAAGCGTTTCACCGCTGAACGGATGGCGCAGGACTATCTCGACATCTATCGGCAGTTGCCCGGCACCCGGACAAAGGCCGCGCAACTTCGCCGCGCCAACGGCCGCGCCCTCGATCTTCAAATCGTGGCATAGAAACCGGAGGCCATCATGCCGATCGCTTCTGCAGGCAGCAATTCAGTCCCCGAACCGGCAGGCCAGGGGATGCCGATAGCGCAGTTCTTCATTCCAGCTTCCGCGTCGCTGCAGGAGCGACGGCCGCGCACCCTGAAGCACGGGGACACCTTCGCGGTCTTCGATCACAATGGCGACGCGCTTTCCGGGCCCGGGAGCCCGGAAGGCCTTTTCCATCGCGATACGCGCTATCTCTCGCACCTTTATCTGACGATCAATAACAAGCGGCCGATGCTGTTGTCATCGACGCTACGCGACGACAATGCGACACTGACTTGCGATCTCACCAATCCCGATCTCTTCGATGACAAGGGAAAGCTCGTTCTGGAGCATGACCTGATTCACCTGCGCAGATCCCGCTTCCTCTGGAATGCACGATGTTACGAGCGATTGAGCGTGATGAACTATGACGACCAGCCGCGGCACGTGTGCATCGGGATCGAGTTCGCGTCAGATTTCGCAGATCTTTTCGAAGTGCGGGGAACCACGAGAGCCAGGAGGGGGCGACATTTTCCCGCCGTCGTGGAGCAGGATTCGATCTTGCTCTCCTATGTCGGCCTGGACGATCGGAAGCGAACCACCCGGCTTTCCTTCGATCCACAGCCGAACGAGCTCGGGAGCGGCCATGTCATCTATAATCTCCATCTGGCGCCGCACGAAGCCCAATCGATGTTTATCGAGATAGGTTGCGATCAGGCCGGCGCACAACGGCCGGGCCACCGCTCGCTTTTTCTTGCTCTGCGGGATGCCCGCCGCGCCTTGCGCGCCTCGTCCTCGCGCGCGGCTGCAATCGCGACGTCGAACGAGATATTCAATGAGATGGCTCGACGCAGCGTTTCCGACCTTTACATGCTGATGACCGACAAGCCGGAAGGGCCTTACCCTTATGCAGGCATTCCGTGGTTCAGCACGGTCTTCGGCCGAGATGCCCTTATCACCGCGTTGGAAACGCTCTGGCTCGATCCAGAGATCGCACGCGGTGTTCTTGGGCATCTGGCGGCGAACCAGGCCACCGAAGTGGACCCCGCCTCAGACGCCGAGCCCGGAAAGATCCTGCATGAGGTACGTGCCGGAGAAATGGCCGAACTTGGCGAAGTTCCTTTCCGGCGCTACTACGGCAGCATCGATTCAACGCCGTTGTTCGTGATGTTGGCCGGCCAATATCTCAAGCGGACAGGCGATCTTGCGACCATCGACCGTCTTCTGCCGCATATCGAGGCGGCGCTGACATGGATCGACGAGCATGGCGACCGCGACGGCGACGGTTTCGTCGAGTATGGACGGCTCACCGAAGAAGGATTGATCAACCAGGCATGGAAAGATAGCCACGATTCCGTCTTCCATGCGGACGGAACGCTCGCCAGGGGGCTGATCGCCATCGCCGAGGTTCAGGCCTATGTCCACGGCGCCTGGCAGGCGGCGGCGGAAATCTTCCGCGTGCTCGACCGGCCGGAACAGGCCGCACGCTTTCTCGCGCGGGCCGAAGGTCTGCGCCGCGCCTTCGACACGAGCTTCTTCGATGAGGAACTGGGCACTTATGTGCTTGCTTTGGACGGAGATAAACGCCCCTGTCGGGTCCGGTCATCGAATGCCGGCCACGCGCTCTTCACCGGCATTGCCTATCCCGAGCGTGCCAGACAAGTTGTCCTTACGCTGATGAGCGCTTCGTCCTTCTGTGGCTGGGGCATCCGCACAGTGCCTTCCACGGAAGCGCGCTACAATCCCATGAGCTATCACAACGGCTCGATCTGGCCGCATGACAATGCCTTGATCGCCAGCGGCCTGGCTCGCTATGGCTATCGGGCCGAAGCGGCACGGATTTTCGAGGGGCTGTTTGCCGCCTCGACCTATATCGACCTGCGCCGCCTTCCCGAACTCTTCTGCGGGCTGCCACGTCAGCGCGCACAGGGGCCGACCTTCTATCCCGTGGCCTGCTCTCCACAAGCCTGGTCAGCCGCAGCGCCGCTCTTCCTGCTGCAATCCTGCCTCGGCCTCGAATTTGATCCGCACAGTATGCAGATCAAATTCGAAGAGCCGCACCTGCCGGCCTTTCTCGACGAGGTTACCTTGCGGCATCTGCTGATCGGCACCGGCTCGGCCGACGTTGCTCTTCGCCGCTCCGGTCGCCATGTGGTGGTTGAGGTGATCCACCGCAGGGGCGATGTCCGGGTGCTTGCGACGGCATGAACCGGTTCGGCGATTGCACCGGCTGGCAGCCTTGCCAACCAGGTTAGTCGGCTTGCTCCTCCTCATCGGCGGTCAGCAGATCGACGAGCGCAGCCACCCTGCCTGCCGGCAGATGCCGCCCTTCCCCTATCAAGGCTTCATCATTGCTGACCCATGCGAATGCCTCTGCGAGTTCAGTCTGCGTCGCGCCTGTCGCGATGACATCGGCCACGAGAATTTCGTCGACAGGTCCAAGGATGGCGATGACGTCGTCTGAAGTCATTGGCATGTCCATTTCTCCTCTCTCCATCTCTCCTCCGATGTGGTGGCGCCGTCAAAAAAAATCAATTTTCAACTTATGAAAGTCGACTCCTCTTGAAACCGCAAGCCACTGAATTATATCGATATTGTCGATGCCCCATGAGGATCGACGAAGTCCAGGAGACGCCGGTTTCTCTTGGCGTCTCCTCGTTCCATGTTGCTTCAAAGGAGGATATGGCTATGAGGACAAACCTCGATTTCTCTCCCCTGTTCCGGTCGAGCATCGGTTTCGACCGAATGTTGAACGCCCTCGATGCCGCAAGCCGCGTCGAGACGATCGACAACTGGCCGCCGTACGACATCGTCAAGTCCGGCGAGGACAACTATCGTATCGCCATGGCAGTGGCGGGCTTCTCGCAGGACGAATTGGCGATTACCCAGGAGCAGAACATGCTCGTCGTCTCGGGTCAGAAGGCGAATGATGAAGATGTGCAGTATCTGCATCGCGGCATTGCCGGCCGCTCGTTCCAGCGTCGGTTCGAGCTCGCCGACCATGTCAAGGTTGTAGGTGCTGGCCTCGTCAACGGTCTGCTGACCATCGATCTCAAGCGCGAGATCCCGGAAGAGATGAAGCCGCGCCAGATCGAGATCGCAACCGATACGGCCATGCCGAAGGCCGAGACGAGGCAGATCGAGGCCGAGAAACACGCGGCTTGAGCCTTCCAGCAGCGCAATACGCGCATAAGGCGCCGGGCGATGCTCGGCGCCAGCAGGAAAGCTTTATCGACTGAACCAAAGGAGAAGAAACATGAGTGTTCGTGATTTGATTCCCTGGAACCGCAACAATGGCAACCAGTTTCCGAGTCTCCTGCGCGATGGCGACCGCGATCCATTCGTGTCGCTTCATCGCGAGGTGAACCGCCTGTTCGATGACGTCTTCCGCGGCTTCGGCTCCGGCCTTGCGCCGCTTGCCCGGACGTCCGCATTTCGTGCCGGGTGGCCGAACGTCGAGATCTCTGATACCGACAAGGAGATAGAGGTGACGGCCGAGGTGCCCGGCCTTGAGGAGAAGGACATCGAGGTCCTGCTCAACGACGGCGTGCTGACGCTGAGGGGCGAAAAGCGTTCCGAGAACGAGGACAAGGATCGCCAGTTCTCCGAACGCTATTACGGCCGGTTCGAGCGCCGCATCCCGCTCGGCATCGAGGTCAAGGAAGACCAGGTCGACGCCCGCTTCAAGAACGGTGTGCTGACGGTGACCTTGCCGAAGTCCGAGAAGGCGCAGTCGCAGGTCAAGCGCATCGCCATCAAGAACTAATCGATCCAACCCGGCCGGCGGTCGGCCTTCTGGAGGCCGCCGGCATCCTTGGCCAACAAGGAGGGATGAACGATGGAGAAGACTGTCAGACGCTCGTACCACGAAAGCATACGTACCGGCTTCCGGTTTGCAGCCTCAAACGACAACCGGCACTATCCTCTTTCCTTCAGACACTCGCTGTTTCCTGAGGACGCCGTTGAGCAAGGAGAGAGATGGCTCGACTGTTGACCAAGTCTTGTCAACCTCGTTCGGGAGAGAGGTGTTGTGACAATCAAGCGCCCGGACCGGGCTTGTTTTGGACACAAAGGCTGCCTATATCATTTCCATCGGCATTGCTGATGAGCGCTGGAGCGAATTCGCCGCTCGCAATCGCCGCCGTCGCTTCAATACTTTTGACCACGGATGTACTGGCACGGGTGAGTTAGCGATAATGAGGAAGGTCGGTGCGGTTTCGCCCCGGCCTTTTTTGTTGCCTTTGAAGCTCTTCCACCATCTTGAAGGCGCAACGTCGTCCTTCTAGATCATGGCCATCAAACCGATCACGTTGGAGGACGCAAGGACCGGTACTCTGTTTAACCGACCTCTTTTCGTGAAAAAAAAGCACTTTATTCAGGAAATGGGATGCCTGGGCGACATCTTCGATTTTTTGGAGGAATGGCCGGAGGAAAAGCAACAATGATGGATTGCGTGAATCCGGCGACGATCGGCATGCGAGCATTTGACGAAACGAAGGAGCGCGCTGGGCCATGCCTGAACTCACCGTTGTGCAGCCTCTTCGAACGAGGATGCAGTGCGGGTCCTTGAAGGCGCTTTCGCCGCGGCCGGTTACCACAACCGCGACAAGATTACAGAAATTCTAAAAGGCGTCGCGGAGCGGCCACAGCCGGGGCTGATCGTGGCGGGCTGTGCTACCCCTCACCCTGAGGTGTTCGTTACCCCCATTAAGTGGGAACTGTGCTGCTGGAAAGCGTTGTGGCACGATCGGCTTCTGCCCAATTGGCGCCGGTGTCTTCGCGACCGCGACGACTTAGATGCAAATCGTATGGGCCTGCCGGATGTTCGGAATTCCGTTTCGATCGTTGGTTTTGGTTCCGATAATCTCAGCCGCGTTGAGGAGACGAGACTGGCATCGCATACTAACGCTCGGCCTACGCCGTCTGCCGCATCATTCATAAATTCCGTCTGGAACTGCTGATCCGATTCGGACAGTCCTTCAGTCGGGACGGCAGCAATGGTATGGTAGTCTGGGCGTGTTTGGCGACCCAGGGCGAAAGATCCAGCGGGCCACCACCGTGCCGTCGGGCCTCTACACCCGACTGCACCACCCGGGGAGATGTCCGAGATCGCCGGGAGATTCCACAGGAAGTTCCTAATCATGAAGGCGGTGGTCGGCGACATCTTCAACGATGACGATCTTGCGCAGGCCCGCCGTCTCAATCGGCTCCTGAGCTTTCTGCCCCGTTACCAGACCGGGCGCCGCTGGAATGCGCGCCTTGTCCAAGGGGTGCTGACGGTTGCCCAACTTGTGGTGCCCGACGTCCGCAGGTTACGGCGCCGTGTTTCCGTCATCGAGATTCCGGATCTTTCCACCCGTATCCGTGTCGTCCGACCGGATACCGTTCCCCAGGCCATGCTGGTGCATTTTCATGGCGGCGCCTGGGTGCTCGGGAACGCCCGCCTCGAAGACCGGCTTGCAGCGTCGATGGCAAGGGAGTGCGGCCTTGTCGTCGCCGTTGTCGAGTTCCGTAATGCCATCGATGACGATCTTGCCTCGACAGTGCAGGAATGTAGTGCCGTCACTGAATGGCTGGCCGACAATCTCCAGCGATTTGGCGTGCAGGATTTGTTTCTCTCCGGAGAATCCTCTGGCGCCCACCTGGCGGTGGAAGCGCTGCTTCATCTGCGCTCTGTCGGCAAGCATGATAACGTCCTCGGTTTTTATTCGGTCTGTGGAGGCTTCGATCTGACCGGCTCCCCAAGCTTGCGCGCCAACTCGCGGCGGAGTCTGCTGATCGACGACCGGTCCGCGCTGGCAAATCTTGCCCGCCTTACCCTTTCCCTTCCGGCAGATCGTGCGCGAGGCCCTCTCCATGCAGACCTCCATGATCTTCCACCGGCGCTCTTCATCGCCGCCAGCCTGGATCCGATCTTGGACGACAGCATCGAGATGAGCGCGAAATGGCAAAAAGAGAACGGCAATGCGGAATCTCTCATCGTCCCGGAAGCGCCGCATGGCTTCAACAGGTTCCCGACCTCACTGGCTGCGAAGACAAACCGGTTCGGCCGTGACTGGATGAACAACGTCCTATCGCAGCGAAAGACCGAGCGGGCTGGAAATGTCGGCGCCAAGCCCATGTAAGGCGTCATCGGTCGATCGGGGCTGAATCGCCGCCATCGTCCGGTCGGCTCTGCCTCGATGAGGTTAGCAACGTCTGGAGAGAGACGGGTCTCAGGCCGCGTGCGTCGATGCCGACATCGAACTGCCGAGGCATAGGTTTCAGCCTGCCGTGAGAATGGCCGTGCAGATTGATCGACTTCTTGCCCATCTTGTTCCAAGTTCGGAATGGGTAATGACAAAGGACAAGCAGGTGGCCGCCAAGAAGGATCTCGGCGTAATGCTGGGCGCTTGCCCAGCCCGCCGCGGTCGCAGTCGTCACGGGGTCGTTGTTGCCGATGACCAGATGCTTGCGCCCGTTCAGCCTCGACAGGAGCTGGTCGCAATCGCCTCCTCGCGCGAACATGAAGTCCCCCAGATGCCAAACCTCATCCTCTTCGTCGACGATCGCATTCCAGTTCCGGATCAACGCGACGTCGTGCTCCACCATGTCGGGAAACGGCCGACGGTCTATCCGCAGGACGCGCGGATCTGAAAAATGGGTGTCGCTGATGAAGTATATCATAAGCTTCCGATGTCACTCTCAGCGCCAATTAAACGACCTGTGTGAAAGGCGTCGGCGCAAGGGGGCTATCCGACCCCGCGTCCTGGCAGCGCTTCGGATCTCTTCCACTCGCGATATGGCGCCAGCAGATGATCTGGAAAGCGCCTTTTGATTTCTTCCTCGACCGATACGATCCGTGACAGGGCCTCCTCGCATTCCTCGCCTTCGCTCGCAGATCCAGATCGCTCATGGTGGAAGAAACCTCGTCCTGTGTCATCGCCTCAAGTCGGGCGGCAATATCCGCGACGGGCACCCTGATCAATCTGTCATGAAACCTCCCGGAATGCCAAAGCCATAAGTCCTGGTGCCGGCTCAAAGTTCCTCCTTGCCGGGAACCATAGGACGCGCCGAAGGTTCGCCCCTTGGTTCAACAGGAGGTCGTCATGAGAGCATTTATCTACGCATCCATCATCCTTGCTACTGCAGGCTCCGCCGCTTTCGCGCAATCCGCCGCGGAAAAGTCTGGCGTCAACTCGGTCATGGGCGTCGCACCCAAGACGCAGGATTTCGTCACCGAAGCGGCGAGCAGCGACATGTTCGAGATTGAGTCCAGCAAACTGGCGGTCGAACGTTCGGACGACAAAACGAAGACTTTCGCACAGCAGATGTTGACGGATCATCAGAAGACGTCGGATGAACTGAAGAGCCTTGTTATCGGCGGCAAGGTTCAGGCGACTATTCCGACGGCGATGTCCTCCGCTCATCAGAGCATGCTGGACGATCTGAAGAAGCTGCAGGGCGACGACTTCACCAAGCAATACCATTCGGACCAGGAAGACGTCCACGAAGATGCGGTCGATCTCTTCAAGCGATATGGCGAAGAGGGCGAGGATGTGGAACTGAAGGCGTGGGCGGCCAAGACCCGCCCAGCGCTGGAACATCACCTCCAGATGGCCGAGGATCTCAACGAGTAGCGAATCCGACCGGGATGAGGACGTGATGCTCGCCGCAGCCACGGCGGGATTTAAAGATAGCAGGTTCCCCCATCGCTGACCTCAGTTCGCATCGGGAAGCGATTCAACCGCCAAGCGTTGCGGGAGAAGGATTTTGGCTGACGCAATCGCAAATCCGGGACGGCCATTCTCCAGGCACTTTGAGCTGGCAGGGCTTGCACTCGGCTTTGGTTTGGGCGGCTTCTTCGACGGCATTCTGTTGCATCAGATATTGCAGTGGCACCATCTGTTGAGCGGGATTGAGGAAGCGCGCCAGGATATCCGCATCCTCATCCTGACAGACGGCCTCTTCCACATCCTGATGTATGTCATCACCGGCGTCGGTCTCTGGCTGTTGGCCCATACCCGGCGAGAGTTCTCCAGCGCGGGCGCTGATCGCCGGTTGCTTGCGAACGCGATCGTCGGATTTGGCATCTGGCACGTTCTTGACGCCCTTCTCTCGCACTGGGTCCTCGGCATTCACCGCATCCGCATGGAGGTCGATAACCCTCTGTTCTGGGACTTGCTCTGGTTGATGGTTTTCGGGCTGGTCCCCCTGGTAATCGGCTGGATCATACGCGGAGGCGGCTCAGCGTCTGGGGGACGGACGGCCCGTTCTCCTTTTGGCCTTGTGCTGGCGGCGATGGTGGCGGGGCCGCTCGCCGCACTGCCTGCCCCGAAAGAGTCGACGGTCATGGTGATGTTCCGGCCTGGTATAACCTCGGCCGAAGCTTATGCCGCAGTTCAAGCCGTCGATGGGCGAATAGTTTGGGTCGACCAGTCCGAGCAGCTATGGGCGATCGATCTTTCGAATGGCGCGCGGCGGAGTGACCTTTATCGCCATGGCGCGTTGTTGGTCGGCGATTCGATCATCCCCGCCGGCTGCCTCAACTGGATCAAGACATGATTCGCGACGGCCACTCCAAAGGACGGTGTGACCGTGCAGACGCCGTTGTAGGTGGAGGGCACAGGCGGAACAAATGGTCGCCTCTGCGGTTTGGCGGTCCACATTACCGGTTATCAGGAGCATCCGTGCGTTTCATTCCCACTATGGCACATGGAATCGCCGACTATGTCGTCGGTTTGCTCGTGATTGCTCTTCCGTTTCTCCTGGGTCTCGATGGTGCCAAGCCACCATAGTGGTTCTCGGGGCGATCGTTCTCCTCCACAGTGCGATCACCGACTCTGAGCTGGGTCTCGTCCGTTTTCCTGAGGATTCAGTTCCATCTATTGCTCGATGCTCTATTCGGCATCCTAATTCTGGTTCTGCCGACCATCTACGGGATATCGGCAGTCCTCCGTTGGCCATTCTACGTGCTTGGCGTGCTGGCTCTGATGCTGATCATCACCACCAACGTTAAGGCCCCAGACACCGCCGCTTCCTGATCAATCGAGAGGAGACACTGATGAAAGCTTTGTGCTGGCACGGCAAGGGAGACATCCGTTGCGACAGCGTTCCGGATCCCGAGATCGAGGACGGCCGCGACGTCATCGTCAAGATGACGTCCTGCGCGATCTGTGGTTCCGACCTTCATCTCATGGACGGATATATTCCCTTCATGGAAAAGGGTGATGTCCTCGGGCACGAATTCATGGGTGAGGTCGTGGAAGTCGGCCGCGACAACAAGAAGCTCAAGGTTGGCGACCGCGTCGTAGTTCCCTTCACGATCTGCTGCGGCGAATGCCAGCAATGCCTCAAGGGCAACTGGTCAGTCTGCGAACGCACCAACCGAAATGCAGACAATGCGATCAAAGCGTTCGGCTATCCAACGGCGGGCCTCTTTGGCTATTCGCATCTCACCGGCGCCTATGCCGGGGGGCAAGCAGAATATGTTCGCGTGCCCCATGCCGATGTCTCGCCGATCGTTGTTCCAAACGGCATGACGGATGAACAGGCGCTTTTCCTTGGCGATATTTTCCCGACCGGCTGGATGGCGGCGGCCAATTGCGAAATCGAGCCGACCGATATCATTGCCATCTGGGGCTGCGGCCCGGTTGGGCAATTCTGCATCAAGAGCGCGCTGATGCAGGGCGCGGCCCGCGTCATCGCGATCGACAACGTGCCGGAGCGGCTGGCGCTGGCGCAACAGGCCGGTTCCGAAACCATCAATTTCGACGAGGTGGATGGGACGATTCCGGATCGCATCAAGGAAATGACCGGCGGCCACGGCGCTGACAAATGCATTGATGCTGTCGGCGCGGAATCCCATGCCACTGCCTCTTTCGATGCCTTGGTCGACAAGGTCAAGGCGGCGGCCCTGCTTGGAACCGACCGGCCGCATGTTTTGAGAACCGCCATCATGGCCTGCCGGCCCGGCGGAATCGTATCGGTGCCAGGTGTCTATGGTGGTTTCCTCGACAAGATTCCTTTCGGTGCAGCGATGAATAAAGGGCTGACGATCCGTACCGGGCAAACTCATGTGAACCGTTACGCGCTCGACCTGTTGCGGCGGATCGAAGACGGGGAGATTGACCCGAGCTTCATCATTACCCACCGGGCAACGCTGGAAGATGGTCCTACCCTCTACGAGACTTTCCGCGACAAGAAGGACAACTGCATCAAGGTTGTGCTCACCCCCTGAGATGAAAGCGCAGCCCACGATCCCCCACCGCCCGCCGCACGGTATCCTTGCCCAGCGCCAACCAGGCGGAAGATCGTCTTCGCCGAGGCTGTACAAAGATACGAGCGCGGCTTGCCGCTCTATCGTGCCCCTGTGCCTGATCTTCCACTGCAAGAGAAGTATTCCCTAGAGAAGCGCTTCCGCCGTCGGCGGGCAGCCTGGAACATATACGTCCACGGGAACGATCCGATCACAGCCGCGAACGACGGAATAAGGGTAGTGATAGTAGCCCCCGCGTTTGCACAAGAGCCCACCGAGATCACGTAACGCGGCTCTGGCATCTGATCGTAGACCTTGCGCAATGCAGGCGCCATCTTGTTGCACAAGGTGCCGGCGACGATCATCGTGCCGTCGACCAGGACGGTTACGTGCTCGACGAGATCGTCCAGACCCGCCGCAACACCAAGGCTGCCAAACGCCTGCTGATCCGGTTGATTGAAGAAGCAGGGATGCCTGCCGAAGCGCATTGTCACCAACAAGCTTCGTTCCTATGGCGCGGCACAGCGTCAGATCATGCCTACGGTCGAGCATCGGCCACACAAGGGACTGAACAATCGCGCTGAAAATTCGCATTTACCACTGCGAAAACGGGAGCGGCCCATGCAACGGTTTCGCTCGCCAGGCGCGCTGCAACGCTTCACAAGCGTCTTTTCGCCAGTCCGAAATCTCTACATGCCGCCTCGTTCGAGACACTCAGCTATCGCCGTTCACCTACACCGCCTCAGGCAATCGCGCATTGGAAGGACGTGGCCGAGACAGCTGCAGGAGCCACGCGTCTTGTCGAAGGCGTACTTCAAGAACTTAATCTGACATCACCCCTGCGACTTCTTGGGCTTGCTTTTCCGGCTTGGGTTTGTGGAGTTCATATCAATCCAGCCTGTCGGATTTTCCATGTTGCTTCAATTGCCTGAGCGAGTTTATGACACATGTATGACAGAAGGTTCGATCTGAGGCCGCTTTAGCATGATGAGCATTTTTCGCAGGCTGATGCCGAGGGAAGATAAGTTCTTCGATATGCTCTGCCAGCACTCGAAGACCGTCGTCGCAGCAGCCTACGCGCTCGATCAACTCCTCCAAGGCAATGATGTTCAGAAAAATTGCGAACGCATCGTCGAACTCGAGAACGAGGCAGATGATATTACCCGCGAGGTTCTCCTGGCCGTCCGGCGCAGCTTTATCACGCCCTTCGACCGTGGGGATATCAAGGACCTCATCCAGTCGATGGATGATGCCATCGACATGATGCACAAGACGGTCAAGACGATCCGATTGTTCGAGCAGGCGAGCTTCGATCCGCTCATGCAGGAGATGGGTGGTGAGATCGTCAAGGCGGCGAACCTTATTGCGGAAGCAATCCCGCTTCTCAACAAGATCGGCTCCAATGCGTCGCGCCTTGCGATTATCGCCGAGGAGGTTACCCGCGTAGAGGGGCGGTCGGACGAGCTTCATGACCAGGGGCTGAAAGATCTGTTCCAGCGATACGGATCGATGGGCAACGTCATGGCCTACATGATCGGCAATGAAATCTACAGTGAATTGGAAAAGGTAGTCGATCGCTTCGAGGATGTCGCCAACGAGATCAGCGGCATCGTCATCGAGAACGTCTGATGGATGCCACCCTCGCCCTGCCCCTGCTCGTCGGCCTGATCGTCGTTGCCCTGTTCTTCGACTTCCTGAATGGCCTGCACGACGCCGCCAACTCTATCGCCACCATAGTGTCGACCCGCGTCCTGCGGCCCCAATATGCCGTTGTCTGGGCGGCATTCTTCAACTTCATCGCCTTCCATCTCACCAAGCGGTTGCGGCGAGAATTGAATTTTTCGAAAGAGGGACAAGCGGAACTATCGCGTCTGTTCGACCGTCTTCTCGCCAATCTCCAAACGACGGCTGTCGGCAGCGGCCAAGCCATGAACGAACACGTCACCGGAGAGCGCTGGCCTTCGAAGCGGGAGCGGAACGAACGGCTACAGGCGGCAGCCGGAATTATCCGCGATCTGTGGTCGGGCAAGCTTGTCAGCCGGGACGGACCGATCAAGGTGGACGAGGCGCGCATTCACACTCTTCCCGAAGAGCCGCCTCGTCTCGCGGTGGGCGCCTTGTCGCCCGAGACCGCGGAATGGGCAGGACACTGGGCCGATGCGCTGATTACGATCAACCAGCCGCGGAAAAGCCTGCGGGAAATCATCGACGCTTTCCGGCGCGGCGGTGGGAAAGGAAAGCCGCTCTATCTGCAGGTTCACGTCTCCTATGCCGATACCGAGGATGAGGCCCTGGCGAACGCCTTCGATCAATGGCGAAGCAATGCGGTGCCAGCAGCGATCTCGCAGACGCTTCGGTTACCGGAGGAATTCGACGGCGCCTGCACGAAGGTGCGGCCGGAGGACATGGACCAGCATGTGCGCATCTCGGCCAACCCAAGCCGGCACATCGAATGGCTGGAGGACGATACCGCCATGGGTTTCGAGCAGATCTACATCCACAATGTCGGCCGCAACCAATCTGAATTCATCAATGCCTTCGGGCGGAAGGTTTTGCCCAAGTTCAATAGGAACCGCGATGACGACTGATGAGCCATTGCTTGAGAAGGGCCCTCCAGTAACGCAGGATTGGAGAAAGCCGCTACTACTTCCCGCGTGGGGGACTGGCAGATCAGATCTTTGCGCTCTCGCCTGCTTCCTTCAATGAGGCGAACTTCATCGTCACGCTCTTCAGGTTGTCGTCAAGCCATTTCGCCATGGCGATTTCCTCATCGAGATTGGTTTTCAGCGCAGGCGCCGGCCCCGGAAAGCCGCCATGCTCGGCGATGGTGATGAGGGCTTTGTAGGCGGCAATCTCATAATTTTCGAAGGCAAAATTCGCGAGCGAATTCTTGATGATTTCATCACCGGCCGCAGTGTGGCCCATCGCCGCCATGCCGCCCGTGAAAGACAGTGCCATATCCTTTAGCGCCGAATGATTTTCCGAGAGACTCTCAAGCACATCCTCCAGCCTTTTGATCTGTCCCTCTGTCTCACGGATATGCTGTTCAAGTCGAGCCGCCACTTCGGGGTAGTTTTCGATCCGGGAGACCTGCGGCTTCATGATCGACAGGGCCTGATTTTCCATGGCATGGGCGTTCTTGAGACCAGTGACGAAGATGGAGCGGATTTCAGAGGTATCTGCCATTGGATTTTTCTCCCTGGTTGTGGCGGCACACTAACTGCAGCGAGCGGCGATAGTTCCAGGCCCGCTCCTTGCCCCCGCAGGAACATCTGCGATCCTCCGCGGTTGGGCCGTAACTGTTCAGGAGAAGCACATGGCAGATTCCAAAGACGAGGATCCGGCGGAAGGCTCAAGGCAGACTGTCGAAAACGAGCTGAAGCGCGAGAAGTCAACCGAGAAGAAATCCGACCACTCGGATGAAGGGTTGAAGCAGAAGAGACCGGCGCAGCCGCGTTCGAGTTGACAAAAGAGGGCAAGAATGCCGCTCGACGGCGCATCAACGCCCGCACCGAAACTCCCACGGCAATGTCCTCCGGCCTTGCCCGCCGTTTGGGGATGTCAGGAGACAGAGATGACCGAGACACGGAAATTGGCGGAGGAGTATCTGCGGCTTGGGGATCGCAGGAAATCAAAGATCGACGACAATATCGTCAACACCCGCCTGTGGGAGGATGAGCCCGCCGAGGCGAGCAAGTTCTGGGCAACCGATATCGAACCACTCGACGAGAAGCGGCGCAGGGACGTCGAAACCTCCTTCCGAGCATCAATGCGCCTTGAAGCAAGCTGAATGGGTGCTGCCGGAAGTCCCATCCGAAAGCCCTCTCAAACCGCAGCGATTTGGGAAGGCCCCGAGAGAGCCGGAGTACAATTGCACCATGGGCAAGCGCAACATCATCATCCTGACCGTGGTCTTCCTCGCGGCGCTTATCGCCATATTTGGATCGAGGCCGTTCCAGGCGTTCTTGAACAACGAAGCCGGAACGACTTCTCCTCACGCAATCGACCAGTGAGGAACAGGGTCTTCAGTCTTCAGCGGGAACCCCGATATTTCCACCTCGCCATCACTGGACGACCGTTGACCGGGCGAGAATCTTTTGTGCCGCTCCTACGAAGGTCTCAACTGTCTCCTTCTCCGGTAGAGGTACTTTATTCGCGAGAATGGTGAGGACCGTGGCCATATTGTTGGCAGCTTTCCTCAAGTCATCGGTCGGGAATGCCCGGTGCGGTTGGCGTAGTTCGGCCGAGAGAGCATTGAGAAGCTGGCGCATAGTCTCGTGTTGTTCCACACGTCCCACCTGGGTTCCGAGGTTCTTTTGTAAGCTTCACTGACTGACAAAGTTGATGTGGGCAACGAACAAACCGCAGGGGTACAGGTTCCCCAGCCTAAGTCGGTCAGCTCGAAGCAGGGTGGCATTTGCCTGATGACGGGTCGCAAGAACTATGATGATCACGAACAATCCTTTGCCATCCATGTTCGATGAACCGCCGCGACGACGTCTATGCCTCCATGGCAGAGATCTTCGTAACCGAGGTTCTCGCGGCGTCCAATCCATGAGCAGTCGACGGACCCGCTCCGGCGGGCCGCTTTGCAGACTATGAGATCGAGACACCCGGCAGACAACCCCGCATTCACTTCGGCTCGCTCCATCGCGCATTTCACTGGAAGCAGCGAATATGAAGCCCCTCGCCCTCACCCTCTTCCTGATCCTCACGGTTGCGCGGCCGGTGAAAATGGTATTCAACCGTCCCGGGAGCCTGATCTATGCGGGCAACCTCCAACAAAGCTGAGGCGGGCACCGATAAGAGCCCTGTGCATCATCGTTTCCGCGACCAGTTCGGCCAACAGTGGGAAGAGATCTATATCCACGCCGATAAGTCTCTCAGGCTCGTCAACAGGCGCAGTGCCGAGCATCCCAACCGATAGTGACATTGGGCAATGGATTGACTTCCTGAACCATCGGCCTATCTCAGTGGCATCGTCAGCAACCGAATTTGTAGGCGCTGACGACTGAGGGTTGGTACGTGCTCCCGCCTGCGAACGCTGGGAGGAGCACCATGGTGCCCGAACACATGTTTTCCATACAGAACGATCTTCTTCGCCGGCTTCCGCCGGAAGAGCTCTCGTTATTCAGTGCGCATTTGAAGCCAATCGATCTGCCGAAAGATTTCCTGATCGCACCGGCGGGCGGTTCCATAGAACAGATCTATTTCCCTGACAGGGGTATCGCTTCGATCGTCGCCATCTCGCCGGAGGGCAACAAGGCAGAAGCCGGTCTGTTTGGTCGCGACGGCTTTTCCCCCGTGCAAGCCGCGGTCGGATCCGACGTCAGCCCACATGAAATCGTCATGCAAGTGGCGGGCAAGGGGCATCGGATTTCAGTTGCCGCGTTTCGTGAAGCGATGGATATAAGCCCGCTATTTGCCCACATTCTCGCCTGCTACGCTCAAGCGCTCGCCACGCAGGTTACCTTCACGGCATTGTCCAATGCTGCCCACAATATCGATGAGCGGCTAGCTCGCTGGCTGTTGATGTGCCACGACCGGATTGACGGAAACGAGCTACATCTCACACACGAATACATTTCCCTCATGCTGGCTGTTCGACGCCCATCGGTGACGACCTCACTTCACGTTCTCGAGGGAAACCACTTCATCCGCTCCGAGAGGGGCCGCATAGTGATCAGAAACAGAGCAGCTCTTGAAGAATTCGCACGCGACGCCTACGGGAAACCAGAGGAGGAGTACGAAAGGCTACTCGGCGAACTTCGCGAAGACGCTTCCAATATTGTCCCACTCACCGGCTCATTGGATGGTTGAACGTCCCCGCTGCGTGGACAATCGCTCCAAGGGTTCGGGAACCTCCAACCGAAGGACTTTGTTCGTACGCGATGGCAACCTACTTCTTCCATATCCGAGAGGCCGACATCCTGATGGAGGATCCCGATGGATCCGATCTCGCAGATATTGCCGCGGCAATCGCCGAGGCGAAGGAGGGTGCAAGGTCGCTCATTGCAGAGAAGATAAGGCTCGGCCAGGTCGTCCAACGTGGCTCAATCGAGATAACAAGCCCGGATGGCCAACTGCTAAAGGTGGTGACCTTCCGGGATGTTCTGCACGAGCTTATAGGTGGCTTGCGCTAAGATCAAATCTCCAAATGGCGTTGGGTGGAGACCCAATGTCCACTGCCGTTCCAGCCGCCACAGCGGCGGTGAACCGAGACAAGATCAGGCGATCTGTCCGGTCAAGTGCCCTGACCGCAACCGGCATCGGTGGGCGGGCGCGGAGGCGTTCGGTTCTCTAATGGAACCAGCGAGCGGGTGTGGGAATACCCACGGGCAAGACCAGCTTTTTCTTCGATGCTGACCTCAGGGCCGAAAAACGAAGAGCGCCGGAGCAACGTATCATTCCAGTTGACGACGCCTCGCAGCCACGGCTTTCAACTCCACCATCTATTTCGGCGACGCCGGTGGGATGACAGATGTGTTCAGAATGGAAGGATAGAGCGGACCAGGGTGTCGGGCGACATGCACAATTGACCCCCGGACGGCATAAAGAAGTGACCCCTCTGTTTTGAGAGGAGCAATAGATGACGATTGAGATTTCGGTGAATCCTGCATTGTCGAGAGGGATGCAGGGTGAGGCGATGCTTGAGGCCGACGAAGTGATGTCGATGGTGCGTCTGCACAAGAATGGTTGGGGTGCCAAACGGATAGCCAAGGAGTTCAAGTGCGCCCGCAATACGGTTCGCCGTTACCTTCGGGAAGGTGGCGTCATTGCTTATCGTGGCCGCCCGCGCGTGTCGGCGCTGGACGGGCTCGATGATTGGTTGCGTGAGCGTTTTTTTCGTCACGAGGGCAACGCGGACGTCATTCGCCAGGAACTGGCGAGCGAGCACGGGATCGTTATCAGCTTGCGGTCGGTGGAACGCCGGGTGCGGCAATGGCGGCGGGAATTGACGGCGCAAAAGAGAGCGACCGTGCGCTACGAGACTGCGCCTGGTCATCAGATGCAGATCGACTTCGGCGACACCCGGGTATGGATCGGCGGCGAGCGGGTGCGGATTCATGTATTTGTCGGGACACTTGGCTATTCGCGCCGGATGCATACCCGGGTTTCGCAGAGACAGCGCCAGGCGGACTGGTTTGAAGGCATGGAAGGCGCTTTCCTGCGGTTCGGCGGGGTTCCGGCGGAAGTGCTGATCGACAACGCGAAGGCCCTGGTCGAGCATCATGATGCGGTGACGCGGGAGGTGAGATTCAACGCGCGACTGCATGCTTTTGCCCGTTATTGGGGCTTCACGCCGCGGGCCTGCGCGCCGTATCGGGCAAGAACGAAAGGAAAAGACGAGCGCGGGGTCGGCTACGTCAAGAAGAACGCGATCGCCGGCCGGCGCTTCGAGAGCTGGGCCGAGTTCGAAGCGCACCTGGATCGATGGACACGCGAAGTTGCCGATCAGCGTGAACACGGTACCACCGGTGTCAAACCGGCGGAACGTTTTGCCGACGAAGCCAAGGCGCTCCGCCCACTGGCCGGACGGGCACCCTTTGGACAATTGCGGGATCTGGTTCGCAAGGTTCAAGCCGATTGCGCGATCGACCTTGATACCAACAGCTACTCGGTCCCTTGGCGCCTGATCGGTGAAAGCGTTCAAGTCGTTGTGCTGGCCGGCCGCGTCATCATCCGGCATGCCGGCCAGGTCGTCGCTGACCATCCCCTGTGCCGGGGGCGACGACAACGGATTGTGGACCGGGCTCATTTTGTTGGCGTGGCCGGCTTCGATGGGCCGGTACGTAAAGAAGCCATCGAGATCGCTCCCGCTGTCTTGCTGCGGCCGCTTGCGGAGTATGAGGCGGTGGTCGGAGGAGGCTGGTGATGACGAACGTGGACCATGATTTACTGATCGCAACACTCGATCGGCTGAAGCTGACGGCGATCCGCGACCAGCTCGACACGCTGCTGGACGAGGCGGCCCGTTCGAAGATGACCTTGCGCGAGGCGCTGGCTTTCCTGGTGTCGCGCGAGATTGCCCGGCGCGACGAGCGGCGGATATCGATGTCGAGCAAGCTGGCGCAGTTCCCGTTCGTGCGCGAATTGGGCGGGTTCGACTTCGAGGCACAGCCATCGCTGGACCAGGGCCAGATCAGGGAGCTCGCGACCTGCCGCTGGATCGCGCACGGTG
>NZ_QJKM01000049.1 GCF_003425685.1 Rhizobium terrae | reverse complement strand
GACATAGCTGAAGAGTTCCCCCGTCCGAACATCGCCGCCACGCATTCCATAATCCCCAAAGCCCCTCGGACGCAGTGAATCATTTCGAAGCAGTCAATGCCAGTGGCTTTTTCAACAGCCTGCTAGGCAATAAACCCTCGGCATCGTTTCTCCTTAACGTACATTTCAAAGCTTTTGCCGCTATACGGTTCATCTGGAAGCAACGGCCCGTGCTGGGGTCCGTGATTGAAACGACCGACAAACTATGACTGCCGGAAGACCAACTCGATTTCGCTAAACTTATATTGATGACGCATAGCGAAGCGGTCGCCGCGTCGTCGACACTGCCTAGAGAAGACGGTCACCGCCTCAACGCTCTTGAACTCGGCGGCGGCGCGCTTCTGGATCTCGGAATTTATTCGATTTCCTTTGCCGTCGATATTCTAGGCCTTCCCAAATCGGTCAAGGCTGCCGGGCGACTGAAAAATACAGGCGTTGACGCGGAAGTTGCCACGCTCATGCAACATGATCGCGGCACGATTTCAACGACCTTCTCCTCATTGGACGGAGGGGGGGTGAAAACAGGGCGTCCATCTACGGCTCAAAGGCCAGAATCGAGATAGGTCCGGTCTGGTACAAGCCGGCATCCTTCAAGGTCCTTGATTATCAAAACAACATACTGGAGGAATTCTCAGCACCGATATCCGGTCGCGGAATGCAATTTCAAGCATTTGAAATGAGCGCCTCATCCGCACCGGTGCGATGGCGTCACCTGTCATGCCATTGGAGCAAAGCGTCGCGATCATGGGTATCCTGGATGAGATACGCGGTCAGATATGAATAAGTTATCCCGGCGAGCTTTGATCGTGTTTCGGGCTTTTGGATCAGGGCGTTTTGGAAAGAGCCCGAAATCTGCTGCATTCGGATCTCAGCAGCGGTCAGAGAGACGTCGAGCTTTCCCAGAAATCGGTCTCGGCATCGGTCGCATAGCGATCAATGTCACGCAGGTCCTCTTGGGAAAAGTTTAACAAATCTAGGGCGCACAGGGAGTCATCTAGTTGCTCTACGTTGCGAGCCCCTATAAGCGCAGATGTGACGCGCGGATCACGAAGCACCCAAGCGATCGCCATTTGAGCCAATGTTTGACCACGGCGTGTTGCGATATCATTGAGTGCTCTGACTCGATCGATAAGCTCCGGAGATATTGGGTTCCTGCTTATCTTTTCTCTCGATGCCCGCGCCTCGACCGGAATGCCGTTCAGATACTTCGAGGACAACAAGCCCTGCGCCAGGGGAGAGAATGCCACACAACCGGTTTGCAACCTCTCAAGCGTAGCCAGCAGGCCATTCTCGACCCACCTGTTGAACATTGAATAGTTGGGTTGATGAACAAGTAGCGCCACACGCTCGCTTTCCAGAAGCGATGCGACTTCGCATGTCAGAGCGGGCGAGTAGCTTGAAATGCCGATGTAGAGCGCCTTGCCTTGACGATGAATATCGGCAAGTGCGCGGACTGTCTCCTCCAACGGCGTTCGAGGGTCCACTCGGTGGGAATAGAAGATATCGACATAATCGAGTCCCATGCGCGCTAAAGACTGATCCAGGCTGGCAATGAGGTGTTTGCGGCTCCCGGTAATGCTCCCATAAGGTCCTTCCCACATCGACCAACCAGCCTTCGTGGTAATGATCATCTCGTCACGATACGGAGCGAAATCGCCTGCCATCATGCGCCCGAAGGTTTCCTCGGCCGAGCCGCGAGGCGGACCATAATTATTAGCCAGATCAAAATGGGTAATGCCTCGGTCGAACGCACGCCTCAAAACTGCCCGTCCAGTCTCATAGCTGTCGACGCCGCCAAAATTGTGCCACAGCCCAAGTGAAATCGCCGGCAAATCGATGCCGCTCTTCCCGCAGCGACGATAGATCATGTTGTTTTTGTAGCGATCGCTCGCAGCGGAATATTTCATGCGTTCTCCTAGCTAAAACCCGGCGTGCAGACGCCCAAATCATCAAGTTTCCCGAAGACAATCGTTTGTATAAGCGGCGCCGCTGGTTGTCAAACTTGAAAGCGACTCCAAAAGTCGAACAATGGCATTGACAATCGTTTGTATTAGCCATTACAAACGATTGTCGACAGCTAGATTGCGCGATTATCAGATTGATTAGAGGCGGATTGAGGCAGTCGCCTAGGTCGGCTGAATGATCGCCCGCCGCACGTCAGATTTCTCATGCATAACGCCTGAATCCACGGATCTTGTCGCGGTTCTCGGCTTTGGAAGTTCACTGAACTGCAATGTGGCACCTTTTGCAGGAGCCCATAGGGAGTATTAAATGGTTGATGCTGTAGTAGAGCCTTTCTTGCAAATGAACGGCGTGGGCAAGTGGTTCGGCAACCTACAGGTCCTGCATGATGTGACTTTCAGCGTCAAAAAGAGCGAAAAAATCGTAGTATGCGGTCCATCCGGCTCCGGGAAATCGACGATGATCCGTTGCATCAACCGGTTGGAAAAGCATCAGATGGGCCAAATCCACGTCAATGGGATCGAACTTACGGATCAGAAGAAGAACATCGACCGGGTCCGACAGGAAGTCGGGATGGTGTTCCAAAACTTCAACCTGTACCCGCACCTGACGATCCTCGAGAATTGTACAATTGCGCCCCGGTGGGTGAAGGGGATCGGCCGTAAGGAGGCAGAAGACATAGCGTTACGCTTTCTTGAGCGCGTTCGAATACCTGAAAAGGCACATTTTTATCCGAGCCAGCTTTCCGGCGGGCAACAGCAGCGCGTGGCGATAGCACGTTCCCTGTGCATGAACCCAAAGGTGATGCTGTTTGATGAGCCAACTTCCGCACTGGACCCTGAACTTGTCCGGGAAGTGCTGGAAACGATGGCGCAGCTTGCCGCCGACGGAATGACGATGATCTGCGTTACGCACGAAATGGGTTTTGCGCGGCAAGTCGCCGACCGCGTCATTTTCATGGATGAGGGGAAAATAGTTGAGGTGGCTTCACCGGACGAGTTTTTCGACGACCCCAAGGAGAGCCGCACGCGACGGTTCCTTAAACAGATTCTCTATTGAGATCTGGGTGCCCACCGAGATGATGCGCCAATGTCAAGAGTTTAAAAACAAGTAGGGGAATGAAGATGAAGTCAACTTTTATCAACATGGTATCTGCAGTAAGCCTTCTGGGGGGCATGGCCGTTCTCCCGACGGTTTCCGGTGCGCAGGAATTGCCCGCGCTTCCGAAGGCGATCAAGGATGCCGGCGTCATCCGCATCGGCGTGAAATGCGACAGCCCTCCGTTCGGTTTCTCCGGCACTGACGGGAAGCCAGTCGGGATCGAGGTCGAGATGGCCAAGCAGATTGGTGTTTACGCATTTGGCTCGGCCGACAAGACCCAACTCACCTGTGTAACCGCCGATTCACGCATTCCATCATTGAACGGCGGCAAGATTGACGCCATCATCGCAACACTTGGAAAGACCAGGGCGCGGGCCGAAGTTATCGACTATACAAACAGCTATTACTGGGGCACCAGCAACGTACTCGTTAACAAGGACAGCAAGGTCAAGAAACTTGCCGATCTGGACGGTAAGATGTTGATCGTGCTGAAGGGAAGCACGCATGCCAGGTGGTTCACGGAGAAGCAGCCGAAGGTCGGACTGATGCAGCTCAATAGCACTGCGGACGGCGTCCAGGCCCTCCTTCTGGGGCGTGCTGAAGGTTATGCCGGCGATGGAGAGGTCGTTGCGACCATCGCCGGCAATAATCCTCAACTGCGTCTTGTCGAGGAAGGGTTTGATTTCGGCGCCAACGCTATCGGGCTGCGGAAGAATGAGCCGGAACTCAAGGCTTTCCTGAATGCCGCACTCGCAAAGATGCGGTCCACCAAGTTCCAATCGCCCCTGGTGAAAAAGTTCGTCGAAAATCCGGGACTTCAGGCAAAGATCGTTTCGGGCTTCGAGACCGCGGTGCCTCCGGAAGCCGAGGATAAATAACGAGACTTCGGTATCCGGGGCGGAAGCGCTCCGGATACCTGCGCCGTGTTTCATCATCCGTGGAATAACAGTATGGATTTCAACTATATAGCGCTGGCACTACCGGACCTCCTGAGAGGCGTTCGAATGACGTTGGTGGTGAGTGCGCTGGCGATCCTCATCTCGTTAGCCATTGCTATCGTCGGTGCGTTCCTGCGCTCTCTGCCGTTCAAACCGCTCCATTATCTCGTCACGGGATATGTCGAATTCATTCGCGGAACGCCCTATCTTGTCCAGATATTCTTCATTTTTTATGGCTTTCCGACGATTGGCTTAACGCTGTCGGTTTTCTGGTCGGGTGTTATGGCGCTTGGCATATGGGCCAGCGCCTATCACATCGAAAATCTTCGCGCTGGCCTGGCTGCAGTCGGGAATGGAATGAGAGATGCGTCGGCTTCGCTCGGCCTCAAGCCCCTGCATCACGGTCTTTTCGTGGTCTTTCCGATCGCACTTCGTGCAGCGCTTCCTTCAATCATGAATACGATAGTCAGCACGATAAAAAATTCGGCCTATCTCCAAGCGATCGGCCTGATCGAGTTGACCTATGTCGCGGTTGAAAAAATCTCCTACGAATTTCGTGCGGTAGAGATGTTTGCCTCGATCTGCGTGATTTATCTCGCCTGCATATTCACCGTTTCCGGTTTGGGCCATGTTCTCGAGCGGCGCCTCAAACGACCCTATCTCGGGAGATAGTTCACATGTTACTCCTTGAATTTAAGGACTTTTTGTTAGAAGGCCTGGTCAATACGCTAAAGCTTTGCCTGGCAATTGTTTCAAGCGCCACGTTTTTCGCGATTCTTTTTGCGGCAGGCATGTCGCTTCGGGCCACTTTTCTCAACCGTCCGGTTTATCTTCTGGCGGAGGTTTTCCGCGATCTTCCTTTAATCGTTACGGTATTCCTCATTTATTTCTTGCTGCCCAAGATCGGGTTGTCTCTCGACCCATTTGTTTCGACGACGCTGGCTGTCGCGCTGTGGGGTGGTGCTAACGGTGCTCATGTCATCAGAGCGGGTTTGGTGGCAGTACCAAAGGGCCAGAGGGAAGCTGCTGCGGCCTTCGGCTTGCAGAGCTGGAAAGGCCTAGTGCTCATTGTTCTTCCCCAAGCCATGCCGATCATACTTCCCCCATATATCAGCCTTGTGACTGCCTGGGTGCAGGCGTCCTCCCTTGGCGCGGTCATCGGAATGCCGGAATTGTTTCGATCAGCGCAAATTCTCATTGAGCAGACCACGATAGGGCGCGGCGGCAGTCCGGCTTTCCTGGTTTATGGTGCAATCCTGATTGTTTATTTCACACTCTGCTGGCTCATATCGCTCGCTGGACGGCCGATCGAACATTATTTCAACCGTCACCTCGCTCGCGGAAACAATCCAGATGTCGCCAAGGATACCGTCGCTTCGGAAACTGCAGTTGGAGCTCGTGCTTGAGATCGGGTTGACGCATCCACTGGTTCTATTCGGATGATCTGGATCAAAAGACGATCTATATATTAAAGAGTTAAAGCGTAGCTGGGCGTCGAAATAGACGCATGTCGCTCCAGGCGGATCGCGACGCATTTCGAGTAACCCCTCAGATGATTTGGTCGTAACCGTTGCGAGCGCCCCACATTCAACACGGATTTCGCATCGCGCATAATTGCCGTCTGTTGAATACTGCAATGGTGAGGTTGTGTGGGTGGCAGACGATGAGAGGTTGGTTTCGCATCATGCT
>NZ_QJKM01000048.1:2500-5000 GCF_003425685.1 Rhizobium terrae | reverse complement strand
GCAGGCGTCAGACCCTATACGTCGTCTTTAGACTTCGCAGAGCCCTGTGTTTTTGATAAACAGTCGCTACCCCCTGGTCTGTGCCACCCCAATATGGTTGCCCAAATTGGGGTCACGCTTCTTCCGAAGTTACGCGTGCAATTTGCCGAGTTCCTTCAACATAGTTCTCTCAAGCGCCTTGGTATGCTCTACCTGACCACCTGTGTCGGTTTCGGGTACGGTCTATACGGTGGAGCTGTTTCCTGGAACCGCTTCCCCGCCCGCTCAATCCAATAAGAGCGGACAAGTTACGCAATCCGTCACTACCACCAGGCCCACGAATATTAACGTGGTTCCCATCACCTACGCATGTCTGCCTCGGCTTAGGGGCCGGCTAACCCTGCTCAGATTAACTTTAAGCAGGAACCCTTGGTCTTTCGGCGAGAGGGTCTCTCACCCTCTTTATCGTTACTCATGTCAACATTCGCACTTCCGATACCTCCAGAGGCCCTCACGGGTCCTCCTTCACAGGCTTACGGAACGCTCCGCTACCACATACACTTGCGTGTACATCCTCAGCTTCGGTGCATGGCTTCAGCCCCGTTACATTTTCGGCGCAAAGACCCTTGATTAGACCAGTGAGCTGTTACGCTTTCTTTAAATGATGGCTGCTTCTAAGCCAACATCCTGGTTGTTTTGGGATCCTCACATCCTTTCCCACTTAGCCATGACTTGGGGACCTTAGCTGGAGGTCAGGGTTGTTGCCCTTTTCACGACGGACGTTAGCACCCGCCGTGTGTCTGCCGACTAGTACTCCCAGGTATTCGGAGTTTGGTTAGGATCAGTAAGACGGTGAGTCCCCATAGCCCATCCAGTGCTCTACCCCCTGGGGTATTCGGTCGACGCTCTACCTAAATAGATTTCGCGGAGAACCAGCTATCTCCGAGTTTGATTGGCCTTTCACCCCTAGCCACAAGTCATCCCAATCTATTGCAACAGATGCGGGTTCGGCCCTCCAGTTGGTGTTACCCAACCTTCAGCCTGCTCATGGCTAGATCACTCGGTTTCGGGTCTAATGCGTCGAACTGAACGCCCTGTTCAGACTCGCTTTCGCTGCGCCTACACCTACCGGCTTAAGCTTGCTCGACACACTAAGTCGTTGACCCATTATACAAAAGGTACGCCGTCAGGCTTGCGCCCTCCGACTGTTTGTAGGCATCCGGTTTCAGGTTCTATTTCACTCCCCTTGTCGGGGTGCTTTTCACCTTTCCCTCACGGTACTTGTTCGCTATCGGTCATGCACGAGTACTTAGGCTTGGAGAGTGGTCTCCCCATGTTCAGACAGGATTTCTCGTGTCCCGCCCTACTCTAGGACAATCAGTGTTCTACGCCTACGGGGCTGTCACCCACTTTAGCCAAGCTTTCCAACTTGTTCGGCTTTATTCCTGATTGCCACTGGCCTGGTCCGCGTTCGCTCGCCACTACTTGCGGAGTCTCGGTTGATGTCCTTTCCTGCAGGTACTTAGATGTTTCAGTTCCCTGCGTTCGCTTCTTACACCCTATGGATTCAGGTGCAGATACCTTATTAACGATACTTGGAAACCTTTCGGGTTTTCACTCACGCTCGTTCCGCACTTGCGTGCGGCGCTGCGTGAGCGCGCCGGACGACCGGCGACGCGCTCTGCGCTGTATTGCAGCCAAACTCAAAGCTTGAGCAAGGCACCCATACAGGCCAGAGGCCGTCGGCGATCGTTCGCCGTAACGTCGGACCAAAGGTCCGACAACCAGAAAGATTTTCCAAGTATCTAAGGTGGGTTGCCCCATTCGGAGATCCATGGATCAAAGCTCATTCGCAGCTCCCCACGGCTTATCGCAGCGTATCACGTCCTTCTTCGCCTGTGCATGCCAAGGCATCCACCAAATGCCCTTACGACACTTAATCGTTCTCATTGCCAATGCTCATCCTTATTTGATGAGCGAATAGTGATTAGTGAGTAGCGAATAGAAGGAGACCAACTATTCGCTATTCGCTATTCGCTCACAAAAACCCGGTTACCTTTTACAACCAGGCCTGTCAGATGCCATCGACGTGTTCGATCCGGTCACTTTATTGGAGCTACGCCGAGCAGCTCGCTTGTGCCGGATCATAAGACCAGCTTCTCGAGATCAAATCCGGGTCCGCGCGGTTAGCAATCGGACATCAATAAGCCGTCAGAACCAAAACCGAAGCTTTGGCAACAACGACCGACCAGAGTGACAAGCTTCCTACCGCATCCAGCCCCTCCACCACATCCGACCGGCTAGGTCATCCTTGGCATCAGCAGAACTGGGCTCGGACATGGGTCAAACCCATACCTGGAAGCCTCCAGATCAATCTTCTCTTCACGATTTTTGCAGAACAGGCACGGAACGCAATTCGCGTCGTGCAAACTTTTACTTCTTCAAAGGATATTTCCACGCCTGGCAGGCTCGCCCATACAGGCCAAAGGCCGTCGCCGATCGTTCGGCGGCCCTTCCAGAG
>NZ_QJKM01000047.1 GCF_003425685.1 Rhizobium terrae | reverse complement strand
GCTTCATGCTCCGTCACCATTCGAACAGCGCGGGCACGGACTTCAGGAGAAAATTTGTTCGTCGTTTTGCTTGTCATAGACCCTACTTCTCACGAGTTGGGGTCTCCGGCAAACCCGGTGCGGTTCACTCTCCGAAAACAGCAGGACAAGAGTCGATATCTGAGCAATGTCGCTTTCAAGGCTAAGGAAGTCTTTGTAGTCCCCTTTCGGAAAGAACGCGTCCAATTCCTCTGCAAGCATCGGCTGGTACTTGGTAAATGGAGGCGAGAAAGCGATCCTCATGAATGCATCTCTCAAAGAGAGCGGCGGATGAGCGGCAGCATCTGTCTTACCGCCGCAAATGAAGATGATATGTGTTGGCTGATAGACCCGGATTTTGTCCGGGTCTATCAGTTCCAAGATGTTTTCAATTTCAAGGTCTTCTATCACTTACCGAAGGCTCGGAAGGTTTCAAAGTCTTGCCGAGCGGAGCGGCCTCTGGCGGAGGCGGTAAGGCTTTGGAACCTTCCGAGCCGCAAAAATGAGACCAATCGAGTGAGGTCTAGCGAAGCGCCCGACCATGCAGTATCTGCCAATCGCGTAAGTGCTGCCATTTGATCTGAACAAGGCCCGAAGTCAAGAGGTCACACATACCTTGTATAACGGCCTTTTCCAAGCACCTGGAACGATGCCTCGACAACAATTTAGCGATTTGCTAACGCTTTAGCAGACGTGTAGAGCAACAATCTATCACCGGGAAGCAAGAACCTTCGTTCAAGAGGGACGGTCGATTGCGGCACGGGAATGGAGTTTTTGTGCAGAGACATTAAGATGTCGTCATCAGCCCCATCACGCTCAAATCGATTGTCCTGGCCTCGACTTCTGTTAATTTTATTTCGCTGTCAGCATCGAGCAATCTAAGAGCCGCAGAGACGACATCTCGCCTCTGTTTCACGCCAGAGTTTGATGACGTCCTGTAAGACCTCTTTTCGAATCCGGGTTCTGATGGGAGTTCGAAGTAGGCAATTTCAAGCTGTTCGTTCGCTACTGGAGTCACGGTCACAGCAGACGTCTTTGCCGTTCCCGCGCTCATTGTTACGTGATGCCATTCCGGAGCGCCAAATCTGAATGCTCCGACATGAGGAAGATCGTTCCAGGGTCGGCTCGCCTGCACCAGGGTTGGGTCGAATAAGAAGTCTCCCGCCCGGACTACTAGGTGTGCATTCCAATGCTTCGGGCCAGCAAGACCCTCAGGGTTCCCAACGGCGATTCCCTTCAGCGTCTGTCCAGTATTCGGGTCAAAAAGTCGAATCTGGAGGCCACATGTGTACACTTCCGCCGCCACAATTCCGCGCTTATTGAGGATATCCCGCACAGCAAGCGCAGCGTAGATACATCGGTTATGTGGTCTTGCTTGCTCAATTTGGTAGTTTGGAAGCGCTTGCGCCGCGAGCCAAAACGCACGGCAAGCGTTCAGCGCTTCACCAAGAATCTTCTCATCTTCGTTTGAACAAGCTGCGAGGCTGACGTAGGCCTTGATGATGATTTCTTCCAAAATTCTTCCTCTGTAGCTCTTTAAGAACGCGCGGACGTAGCTGATGATGGCGGTTTGCTGCCTTTCTCTGGTAAGCATCGCGCCGTTCCGGCTACTTCTTAACGATTTCCTGGAGCGCCCCCATTGTCAGCCATTGCGCCTTTGCGTGGATCATCCGGTGACAGTCAGCACAGACCAGGGCAAGGTCCTCTAGTCGGGTCGTCATGCTTTGTGGCAGTGTGTGAAGCGGAATCGTGTGATGCACTTCTATGAACCCGCGTCCGTGCTCGCCGTACTTTTCGGCATACTCGAAGCCGCATCCTTCACATCGAATGCCCTTCCCATCCCTCAGGGCCATGGCCTTCCGTTGTTCGACAAGCTTGCGGTTTCGTTCGCGTGAACGATGAAGACTTGTCAGCACGCGACCTTCTTCTGCCTCAGTAACCTCCAAGTCGTCGCCGCGATTTAGTGTGGTTGAAGGCATCTGCAATGATGCCGTGATTGCGTCAGCAACTGCATTGAGGCGCGATGGATTGGCGGCATAGCGATCCCAGACCACCTTTTCGAGCTGTCCTCCGTTGACAAGCCCCACATTTCCTTTCTCTGCAAACCGTGGGTCGAGGCGACGAAAGTTCATCAATTTCATATAGACGCCATTCGGATTCCGATATGCGCCTGTTCGCTCGTTCCCCAGCCACTCTGCCAGTGTATTTAGCAGGTTTGATAGAGCGATAACTTCCGCGCTGCTTTTTCCTGGCGGTGATGTCGGGTTGTTCAGATAGAGCCTCAACGCGAGGATCAGTTCGTCAGTGTTCCAAGGAGGAGGATTTGCGACGGCCCGACCTACCAGCTCGTCGAGCGTAATGTTGAAGAGGTCTGCCAACCGCACAGCTGAATTGAGCGGGGGGACAACTAAGCCTGCCTCCCACCGTCCGACCGTCTGCTGCGTCGTTCTAAGTTCGTCGGCCAGCTCTTGCTGGGAAAGCCCCCGCTTCTCCCTGAATTTCCTAATGTCCATTATCCTGCTCTCCAGCTTCTGTTGGAGTGTGTGTACACAACACACGTGATGATGTCAATTATCGTCAAGTGGCAGCTACGTTTCCGTGCGCACTCAGTGGAAGGGAAAGGCGCACGAGGATCGTGGCTGAGCGAGTAAGGGAACCGGAAGGCCCCGGGACCTCGCATAAATAACAACGGAGGTTTCAAGGTAGCCTCGTTCGCACCGCCCCTCAGGATTATGATCATGACTGGCTTGATACCTTTTCCGTAACAAGACAAAATGAGCATATAGAGTTGTTACAAAGGCTGCACGGCATGACATTTGCCATTGCCTACCTTCGCGTTTCCACCTTAGCTCAAGGAAAGAGCGGGCTCGGCCTCGACGCCCAGCGGGCGACCATCGAGCGATTTGCAGAGGCGGAAGGTATCGTCATCACCGATTGGTTCGAGGAAGTAGAAACAGGTAAAGGGGCAGACGCCCTAGACCGTCGACCTGTCCTCACGGACGCCTTGCGGAAGGCCCGCAAAGCGAAGGTCCCTGTTGTTGTCTCCAAGCTCGACAGGCTTTCCCGCGATGTAGCCTTTGTCGCGGGCCTAATGGCGCAACGCGTGCCCTTCATTGTGGCCGAACTGGGTGCAGACGCCGATCCTTTCATGTTGCATATCTACGCGGCCTTGGCCGAAAAGGAACGTACGCTGATCTCAAAGCGCACCCGGGAAGCGCTTCAAGTTAAGAAACAAGCCGGTGCATTGCTTGGAAACCGCACCAATCTTGCCAAAGCCCAGATGATGGGTGCCGCCCAGAACGCTGCTGGAGCCGAAGCATTCGCTGCCAACGTTCTTCCCGTGGTGCGGCAACTCCAGAACCAGGGCGTAGCTACGTTGCGTTCGTTAGCCGACGCTCTCAACCAGCGCGGCGTCAGGACTGCTCGCGGTGGCGAATGGGCCGCGACAACTGTCAAGAGGCTCCTTGATCGCTCAAGGGCTGCAGTCTACGCAAGCGGGGATGTTGAAGGATAGACGCCGTCATTGCCATAGATTTCCAGCACGTCTTTGATGTTCGGTGGAAAGAATGTGAGGCCACTTGCGACCGCGTGTCCACGTTCCCTGTCCAAAGCGACTTTAATGGCTTCGCCATTACGTTCCTTTCCTGAGAGGTGCCATTTGAGATGAAGGGCCAACCCGGCGATCTGTGCTGCACTAGGCCTGTACTCGAACTGATTTATAGGAATTTGTTCCTCTGGTAGCTCATCTTTCAATTCGACGTTCAGGGCAGCCTTTGCGCCAAGTGCATGCGCCAGCGAATTGATTTGCTGCCAGGCCTCGACGCCTCGATCTTCAAGAAGGCTGAGGATGACGTTGGTTTTCTTCCGGTTGACGAGTGTGGCCCAAATAGATGCTGGCAAATTACCGGCTATGCAACCATGCTCTACCTTCACACAGTCGTCGTCAGGACGAATATCCAGGCGAATGGCTATCGACCGTGTGATAACGCATGATCTGGTCCCAGGCATAACAGCGGCGTATTCACGCCAAAGCCTCTTCATAGGTTCGGAGCCAGAGGCCCGCTGTAAGATATCAAAGGGATATAGGTGCTTACCTTGCCTCGTAGCATTCTTTTGTCCGCTCCAAACATCATTTGTGATCCGGCCGACCCCCTTTCGCAAATAGCGGATGTAGCTTCGCGGGTCGCGGATCAACGAAACCTCTTGGCTACGGAGATCGGCAATAAACCCAGCCTTTTCCAAGTACCTGAGGTATCGCTGGACAAACCAATGGCCCAAAGCCTCCGGATTTCCGCTGTTTTCGGTCAAGAAGGAATGATGGATATGGAAATGCCAACCATTCGTATACGAATAGGTCACCTCGGGGGCTGACAAAACGCCGATGACCGCATGTAACTTCTTTTGCCGGTTCCAAGGCTCTCCCTGCCTAGCACTCCTCGAAGCCGTTTCGATAGCGTTCTTTACATTCATCAAACTGGATTCCCTTCCATGGCTGACAGTGACCGTGATGGAAGCCATTTTACCGTTCACCGCCACGAGGGCGTCTGCAAGCTTCTGAAGCCGTTCGAGACGTTGCTGGGCTTTCAGCGGGGCGCAATCTGCGCATAGCCACGGTGAACCACATCGAAGTGTGCCAAGAGTTCCAGCGGTTCCATCTTTCCTGAGTATCAAAGCAACGGTTTCTGAACCTTTCCCGAGATGTCCACATGCGCAAACGGCGCGTCCGCGACCATGTTCTGGTTGAAGGATATATGCAGCCGTATCTCGCAGGGCCGTCCGTTCCCGGCGGGAAAGTTTGCGTTGCTTCCAATAGGTTTCTGGAAAGGTTACCATCGGGGTCAACGGGCCACCTCCATTGTCGAGAGGAGGCTGTCACCCGGCACGGGCGAAAGAGCCTGCACAGTGGTTAACTGCTTAGGGGAACTCTTTTCAGATGCGATTGGGAAGCGTCGATCCGACACTGGGAGAGTGTCGCAACTGACGAATTTTGCAGGGATTAATATGTTCATTTCCACTCATCCTTGGAGATGAGTGGTGCGGGGTGCAGATCAGATCACGAAATGAATACAATGCCCGCTTTTTCACAGGTGCGGGGCATTAAGTAATTGATTTCGCTCACGTATGCTGCCGCCTCCGGGCCCACCACTTCGTTCTTTAGCGGTTGATTTTGTTGACGAATTCGCTCTCGATCCCTCACGCGGATCATCGAGAGGGGCAAGTTCGTTCTCGCTCGACAGTGATTCGCGCGCCTGTCTTATGGGTGGAGATAGATTCCGCGCATGTGCTGACGACCAATCCGTACCAGGTCGGAGCGGCGCAAGCCGGTGTGCATGGCAAGCTCCATAGCGAGGCGCTGGCGGGTTCCGATTTCCCACTTGATGCAGAAGGCTCTCACGTCTTCGATCTGCCAAGCAGGGAATCCATCGCCTTCGAGCTTCGTCTTCCCAACGCCCTCAGCCGGATTCGCCTTGATGTGGCCGTCCTTCACCGCCCACTTGCAGAGCGCTGACATCGTCTTGAGGTAGTTGTTCGCTGCGGCCGGGGTCGCTCTGCGATCGTCCATGCCATTGCGAATGGCCTTGGTGGTGATACCGAGATCGGCTTGTCCCCGATCTTTCCTCCCTTGCCGTCTGGCTTCTCCTTGACGTGCCAAAGAATGTTGCTGCGCTGCTTTCTTGTGGCGTCGCTGGTGTCCCGCCAGTCTCCGCTCTCCATGAAGCGGCCAATGAGCCAAGCGATTGTATTGGGCGCTTCCCGGGGCTGGGCGATAGAAGGCTCGCCCTTCAGGACGGCCTCATAAGTCGCTTTGAAATTTGGGTCGTTCGGAGCAGGCAGGCGCGTGCGGGGCCCTTTCCCCACTCGGAAATAGTAGACCCAATTCCCAGCGCGGTTCTTTTGCTTGACGACATAGAGCGGAAGCTTGCGAGGCATGTCCTGGATCACAGGCGTACCTCTTCCACCACGTCAAGCTCATCAGGGCTGTGGATTTTGGGGATATCGGGGGAAACTCCAACCCGACGGCCGTTAACCTCGATCCACACGGTTACGCCCTTCGCCTTGGCGACATCAGCCATACGCTTCAGATCCGACTGTTTCACGAGGGCAGGGCTGCTCATTCGCTACCCCTCATCTTCTTACGAGGTGCGGGGGTGGGAGTGGCTTCTGCGCAGCCTTGAGGTATCGTCTGCCCATGAAAACAGCTTTGACGAAATTTGCATGTTTGAACTGCCAGCGAGTTCTGAAACGACCGACCGACACAACGCAAAAGATTTGCCCACGTTGTGGCGGCACGACCTATCGAACTGGATCCGACTTCAAGGCTCCGCCCACAGGCGATCGTCGGGCTTGGCAAGTTGCAAGCTTTCTCATTTTGCGTATTCCGATGAAGCCGGCCATCGATTCCGATTTGAAGCCGGCCAGTCATTCCGATTTCATTCCGGCCGGCGTTCCGATTTGAAGGCGGCCATTTCTCGGACTGATCCTGGGTCTGTTTGATG
>NZ_QJKM01000046.1 GCF_003425685.1 Rhizobium terrae | reverse complement strand
ACATCAAACAGACCCAGGATCAGTCCGAGAAATGGCCGCCTTCAAATCGGAACGCCGGCCGGAATGAAATCGGAATGACTGGCCGGCTTCAAATCGGAATCGATGGCCGGCTTCATCGGAATACGCAATCATAGGAGCGTTGAGCCATGTTCAGACTGGGCGCTGATCTGCAGGTCTACCTCCATCGGGAACCCATCGACTTCCGCGCGGGCATCAACAGCCTCGCGGTCCTTGTGCAAGAGGTGATGGAGCTGGACCCGTTTGCTCCATCGGTGTTTGCCTTCTGCAATCGCAGGCGTGACCGGGTGAAGCTCTTGTTCTTTGATCGGTCCGGGTTTGTTATGGGTAAGCGCGCAAAAGACCGCACCTTTTCATTGATGCCGTGGTGATCGAGTCTGTGTCCATAGCGGGACTATGGACACGATGGCATCGAATGAGGTTGGAATTTCGGGGCGGCTTAGGGTGGTCAGGGTTCTGAGCAACGGGAAGCGGCGGTATGATCCGGTTGATAAGGATCGCTTGATCGATGCTGCGCTTGAACCGGGTGTTTCGATAGCAGGGCTTGCATTGGCGCACGGGATCAACGCCAATCAGTTGCAGAACTGGATCAGGCTGCGTCAGCGGCGGCAGGGTTCCGAAAAAGCGTCTGCGGTGGCGCCGAACATTGCAGCCTCAGCCTTCGTTGAGGTGGTTGAGGCGGCCGCTGTTGTATGCCCGCCGGAGCCGCCTTCTTTGCCCTCTCAGCAGAAATCGGCCCGTATACGCTTGAAGGCATCGCTTCCGAACGGCGTGCGGCTTGAGCTTGAAGGTGCGGATATGCAGGCTCTGTCCGCGATGATCGCAGCGTTGGGAGCGTTGTGATGTTCCGGCTGGCTGACAATCTGCGTGTCTATCTTCACCGGGATCCTATCGACTTTCGTGCCGGGATCAACGGCCTGGCGATTTTGGTCGAGCAGAATATGGGCCACAATCCGTTCGAACGTGCGGTGTTTGCCTTCTGCAATCGCCGCCGCACTCGGATGAAGCTTTTGTTCTTCGACCGCTCGGGCTTTGTACTCGTATTGAAAGCTCTGTCGGAAGACAGGTTCCGCTGGCCCCGTCGGGAGGAAAAGGTGATGGCGCTCGACACCGAGCAATTGCACTGGCTTCTCGATGGCATCGATCTCGATGCCATGGTCCGCCACCCGGTTCGGCAATATGAACATGTCGGGTGAATTCGGCATGCGGGCCAGTTGACGCAGGGAAGCGGTTCAGATTCAAAAATGCGATGAATCCAACCGGCACTCCTGATGTTGCGGAATTGATGGCGCAAATCGCCGCGCTTCAGGCGGCCAACCGTCAGCTCGCCGAGCGCGTCGTCAAGCTTGAGGAAGAACTGGCGCTCGCACGATTGCATCGGTTTGCACCGCGTAGCGAAAAGCACATGGACCGCATCTTCAACGAAGCCGAGCAGAGCGCTGCCGTTGACGCAGACGAGGACTGCGGCCTCGCCGACGAGGTGGATAGCGTCGATCTTCCGGATACGGGATTGCCGCGGACCGAACAGCCGGAACGCAGGAAACCGGGCCGCAAGCCACTGCCTGCGAACCTGCCGCGCCAGCGCGTCGACTATGATCTTGCCGACGATCAGAAAGCCTGCCCGTGCTGTAGCCATCAGATGCATCGCATGGGCGAGTTGGTGACTGAGCAGCTTCATATCGAGATCAAGGCCACGATTTTGCAGAATGCGCGGGCTAAGTATGCGTGTCGCAACTGCGACCGCACCGGGATCAATACGCCGGTCGTCATCGCGCCGATGCCGAAGCAGCCCTTGCCCGGCAGCATCGCCACGGCCTCGACGCTGGCCTTCGCGCTCGTCCATAAATATGTCGATGGCACGCCGCTCTACCGTCTGGCGCAGGCCTTCGAGCGTGCGGGCGTTCCCGTCAGCCGTGGCGCTCTCGGCCATTGGGTCATCGGGTCGAGCGAGAACCATCTCGTTCGTATCTATGACGCGCTGAAACTGCGGCTCCGGTCCCAGCCCCTCATCCATGGCGACGAGACCACGGTGCAAGTCCTGAAGGAAAAGGACAGGAAAGCGACCGACGAGTCTTACATGTGGGCATATCGAAGCAGCCAGGACAGCGACGAGCCGATTGTGTTGTTTGATTATCAGCCCGGTCGCGGGCAGGTGCATCCGCAGACCTTCCTTGGCGACTATCGCGGTATCCTCATGACCGACGGCTATCAGGCCTGGCGGACATTGAAGAAGGCCACCCATATCGGATGCATGGCCCATGCCCGGCGGCGCTTTGTCAATGCTCTCAAGGTCAGGGAAAAGCCAGGAGGGCCACCGGCGCAGGCCCTCAAGTTCTTCGACCAGCTTTACCGGATTGAACGGCAGGCACGGGACGAAAAGCCGGATGATGGCGAAACGCAGCCTGACCACATGCGCCGATTTCGCCAGAAACACAGCATCCCGGTCCTGGCCGCTCTCAAAGCATGGCTCGACGATATCGCGCCGAAGGTCGTACCCGACACCAAACTTGGCGATGCCGTCTCCTATACGCTCAACCAATGGGAATATCTGACGCGCTACACCGACGATGGCCGAATGCCGATAGACAACAATTTATTGGAACGCGACATCAGAGTTTTTGCAACTGGCAGAAAGAGTTGGCTCTTCTCAGACACAGTAGACGGGGCCAAGGCCAGCGCCGTCATCTACAGCCTGATGTTGACATGCCGTGCCTGCGGTGTCGAGCCATTCGCCTGGCTCAAGCACGTCCTCACCGAACTGCCGCAGCGGTCGGACGAGGACCACATCGACGACCTCATGCCATTCAACTTCAAAAGACAGGCTGCCTGATCCGCAGTCCCTTCACGTCCATTGACGACGACGCGCGCCGAAATGACCGCTTACCATGCATCATGCGGCCGCGCGGCGGCCTTTGTGGAAGACATAGCGAAGCATGTTGTAGGGTATGCGCCGTCCACGCCCCATTGATTTTACGGTTTCAGCTATTGGGTAAGGCTGCCTGAGGGCCGGATGTGATGAGAGCTGTGCGCGGATAAGGCTTTCCTATTGAATTGATTGGATGTTCCCGTCGCGAAGGCTTTTCGGACTATCGAGTACGGTCGACTTTCAGGTCGCCTGCAAATCTCACCTATTTGCCACATGTGCTTGCCCTTTCATTGGGCGACCGCCACAATGTTGAGGCATCGCTTGATGTTGTAGGCGATGGCTGTGAGACGAATTTGCAAGGCAGCCTTTGCCATGCCTCTCCACCGCATCCGGCGCAATCCATAGGATCGTTTCCACGTTCCGAATATCTTTTCGATCCGCCCTCGGATGCGGTGGATCGGCTGGTTATGAGCTTCGAGGCGCGCCCGCACTTCCGCCTCATCCCGACCCCACATTTCGGTGGCGACGATGCGCGGTGTTCCACCTTTGGCAAGCACCGCTCTGCCGAAATGATCGCCGCGATAGGCGCTATCGGCATAGACGTCACCAGGATTGTCGGGAAGCGCATCAGGGCCGGCTCGTCCATCATTGATATTGGCCGGCGTCACCGCGATTTCTTCGACAAGAGCCGTATCTGCATCGGCGCCAACATGCGCCTTGTATCCGTGAACCGCCGTTTTCCCGCGGTGTTTGACCCAATGACCGTCAGTGTCGCCTTCACTGGCTGAGGCAATAATGGTCGCGTCCACCAATGTCCCGGTCTTCACCTTGATCGCCTTGGCTTTCAATTGCGCCGTGATCTCGTCAAACAGAGCCTTATCGAGGCCCGCGGCGACCAGCGCCTTTCGAAATCGCGCAAAGGCCGTGCGCTCCGGCGTCGACTCCGATCGGGAAAACCCGCAGAACCGCCGAAATGAACTTCTGTCATCAAGGGTTTCGGCCAGCTTCACGTCTGAAAGCTCGTACCAGACGACAAGCAGCATTGCTTTGAACAAGGCGAGCGGCGGCCAGGCAGGTTCGCCCTTGGCAGCACTTGAAATCGTCGCCAGATGCCGATCTGCCGGCACCCAATCAATCACCTTTGACAGTGCATCTAACGTTGAGCTGTTCTTGATCCTGCGCAAACCCGAACGCTTCCTGACCAATACGACGACGGCTCATTGCAAACCTCCATCATTCGGCAAAGGCATTGAATCATCAATGATTCCATACGTCTACAATTATCCGCGCACAGCTCTTTGTGATACCAGCGGGCCCAGGGCCTGCCTTTTTGGGTTGAACGAAGCCGCTTTCGCGGCAATTGTGGCGGCTGATTTGCATGGAGTGCCTCTGGTTGAAAGAATGGGCTGTTTTAGCCCAACCTTTGAACAGGAGAGTACCGATGTCAATGAGTAGGCGCCCACTGTACTGGACTTTTCAAACCGGGCAGGATCATCGACCGCAGAGCGGTAGGTTAGTGCAACCAGGGCACCGACACCCGGCGCACTCATCAGCCGCTGGCAAACCTTGTCGGCGCGGGCGATCCTGAGCATCTCGCGGTGCAGCTTGGTAAACTCGCCCCATAGTGCTGCTCGCGCCGTCAGCATCGCATCAATCACCATCGATAATGTCGAATGCCCCGCAATCAGCTCGCGGATGCGCGCCTCGAAACCCCCACGGCTGACCTCGCCGACTTTTAATCCATGGCCACGTAGGATGCCCCGGATGCTGAGCTCGACGTCGGGCAGCTTGGACTGCAGAAGCTTGCGGCCGACCAATAGAGCACGAGTCTCCTGGGCCGGCGACGACTTGGCGTGGACCACGATACCATCCCATGCGGAGCAGTTGCGCGACCCCTCGTGCATCCTTGCGGTCAGTCTTCGCAGTCATCTGTGGAGCCAAGGCTAACGCGTGCATTTTCGACAAACGACAGCAACTCCTAGTACAAACATTTTTCCATTCGGCGGTTGAGGTCAATCGCTTTCCAGCTTTGCGTTCCGGCCGGCGTTAGATGTCCTTCGTTGGGTCTTGTTTCTCTTCGGGATCGGCATGCAAACAGTTCAGAGCATCAGAGAGACGACTGGGTGAGGACCGGTTCATCGTTCTCTCCAGCTCAAGAAACCGCGCCATCACGACCTGCGCTTGAACGTGTACTCCTCCGTGGGAAATGCTCGGCAGCGAACATCGCCCGCATAAGCTGCTGCGGCCTCCCCAGCCCTCTTTCCAAGTTCGTCATAGCGTTTAACGAAACGGGGGGTGAAGTCGTTGAACAGCCCGAGCATGTCGTCGGAGACCAGGATCTGCCCATCGCAGGCGGCCGAGGCGCCGATCCCGATCGTTGGGACGGGGATGACCGCCGTCATCTCGCGGGCGAAAGTCTCGACCGTGCCCTCGATGACGACTGCAAAGGCTCCCGAATTGCCGACGGCTTCGGCGTCAAGCCGGATCTTCGCGACTTCTTCGTCGGAATGGCCAACGGATCGGTATCCGCCCGCCGTATGAACCTGCTGGGGCATCAGGCCGATGTGGCCAAGCACCGGGATGCCGCGGGCGGTGAGGAAGACGATGGTCTCCGCCATCTCTCCCCCACCCTCGAGCTTGACCGCATCGCAGCCGGTTTCCTGCAGAATGCGCACCGCATTGCGATAGGCCAATTCCTTGGATTCCTGGTAACTTCCGAAGGGCATGTCGACGACCACGCAGGATTTGGCGACACCTCGCATCACCGCCTTTCCATGCGCGATCATCATGTCGAGCGTCACAGCCACGGTACTCTCCATGCCGTAGAGGACCATGCCGAGGGAATCTCCGACAAGCAGAAGATCGCAGTGTTCATCGAGAAGCCGCGCGATCGGTGTCGTGTAGGCGGTCAGGCATACGATCGGTGTTCCACCCTTCATCGCGCGGATACGAGTGGGCGTCAAGCGCATCTGGGAACCCGCGGCGCTCATCGTACCTCTCCCGCTCCGGACGGAGCTTTTTTCGCAATCACCCGGTTGTCGAGAAGCTTGGTCCTGCCGACCCGCACGAACAGCGCGACGATCACTGGATCTGCGATTTCCGCGATATTCTGCAATGTCGAGGCATCTCTGACGGCAACCACTTCCGGTCTCGCAAGAGGCTCGCGACCAATGAAGTCGACGAGCCTTGCTTCCAGAAGCTGCGGGTCGACGAGGCCCTCGGCGACGAGGCGCTCCGCCTCGTCCAAAGCGCGAGGGATGACGACCGCAGCACGCCTTTCCTCCTCGCTGAGATAGACGTTGCGGGAAGACAGGGCGAGGCCATCCGCATCCCGGACCGTCGGCACCGAGATGACGCGCACCGGCAGCGCGAGATCGTCCACCATCCGTTTGATGATGACGACTTGTTGGTAATCCTTCTCGCCGAAATAGGCATTCTTCGGCTGGACGATGTTGAAGAGCTTGCTGACGACCGTGGCCACGCCCGCAAAATGTCCGGGCCGGACGGCGCCTTCGAGTTCGCATCCAAGCTCCGGCACATCAACGACGGTCTTCATCGGCTGCGGGTACATATCCTCGACGCCGGGCGCGAACAGGAAATCGACGCCTGCTTTCTCTAGCATCGCCTTGTCGCGCTCCAGATCACGCGGATATCGACTGAGATCCTCTGTCGGACCGAATTGAAGCGGATTCACGAAGATCGAGGCAACGACGATTTCGTTTTCGGCGCGGGCTCGCGAGACAAGTTCCATATGCCCGGCATGGAGATAGCCCATGGTTGGAACGAAGCCGACCCTTCCGCCTTGCGCCCTTGCGCCGGCAAGTGCAGAACGCAACGCCTCAATACTCGATAGGACCTGCATGTCGCCCTCCCTGGCCACGATCACATCGGCGCGAATAGAGAATGCAAGCGCGGCCGCGCGTCAATGTATGCTTTCCGATAAAATCGATTCGACAGCTTAAGTTCTTTGCGCGAGTCCTCGGGAGTCGCCATCCGCTGAAGGCGACATCGACCTACTTTTTCAAGATATGTATCACCATAAATTGTCACTCATCGACAGGGCCAGAGGTGGCTCGGTTTGTCTGAACAGCTTCGGGCGTTTCGCTAAGTGGATTTTCGCCTCGATTATGCCGCCACCATCATTGGTGCCAGCGCGTTGAAGTAGGCCTGATCCGGTGTCTGCCGGTCAAGGGATGAATGTGGACGTCGAGTGTTGTAGAAGGTCAGATATCGGCCGATGCCGA
>NZ_QJKM01000045.1 GCF_003425685.1 Rhizobium terrae | reverse complement strand
TCGAACGAGATGTTGCGCACGACCGTGCGCCATTCGTCGTTCACCCGAAACGACGTCGAGAGATTGCGCACCGAAAGCACAGGGGTCACAGACCCCCCGCCCTCTTCCATCGAAGTGCCCGAAAGCACCGGGTTATCTTTAACCGTCCGCAGGGAAGTTAACGACGGATGCCCTTTATCTTGAAGAAGTGTCATTGCCCGCTCCTCGTCTTAGGATCGATCGCGTCGCGCAAGGCATCGCCGAGAATGTTCAAGGCGAGCACGGTGAGGAGAATGGCAAGCGACGGAAAGACAACCAGCCACCATGCGCTCAGGATATTCTCAAAACCTTCGCGGATCATGCCGCCCCAAGTCGCGGCCGGCGGTGGCACACCGAGGCCGATGAAGGCAAGCGAGGCTTCGGTACGGATCGCCGAAGCCATCCAGAGCGACGCGACGACCACGATGTCGGACACAATGTTGGGTAAGATATGGACGCCCATAATTCGTAGCGGCGAAAAACCCATCGATTTGCCCGCCTCGATAAATTCCCGGCGCTTCACAGCGATAGTTGGTGCCCTTGCAACACGCACGAAGGGCGCCGTCTCCGTGATGGCGATCGCAATGATCAGATTTTCGAAACTCGCGCCCAGCATTGCCGCGACCATCAGGCCGAGCAGCAATGTGGGAAACGACAGCATCACGTCGACCAGACCCATCACCAGCTGATCGAAAATGCCGCCGATATAACCCGCCATGATGCCCAGCGCCGATCCCACGACCATCGCGACCAGGACGGAGAGGAAGCCGACCGAAAGCGATATTCGCGCCCCGTGCAGAAGCCGAGAGAGCACATCGCGGCCATAGCTGTCCGTACCAAGCCAGAATTCGGCGGAAGGCGGGCTTAGCCTGTGCAATATGTTCTGCTTCAGTGGATCGTAGGGCGCGATGGCCGGCGCCAACACGGCGGCCAGCAAGATAAAAGCCAGCAGCCCGATGCCAATCCAGGAAAACCGGTTCCGCCGCAGTGCCATGAGAACGGGATTTGATTGCCGTACCGGGATGGTCAGGGAAATGGTCGCGTCCGTCATTTGGCGTAACTCACTCTGGGATCGACAAGGGCGTAAACGAGGTCGGTGACCGTGTTGACGAGGATCACGAAGGTCGCGAACACCACCATAAGGCCCTGCAGCATTGTGTAGTCGCGCGATTGCAGCGCGCCGAGGATAAGTTTTCCAAGCCCGGGCCGCGTGAACACGATCTCGGTGAGAACGGAGTTGCCTATGAGGGTGCCGAAATAGAGGCCGACGACGGTCACGATCGGGATCAGCGCGTTGCCAAGCGCATGCCGCAGGATCAGTGCCGACGGGCGTACACCTTTGGCGCGGGCGGTGCGGATATAGTCTTCGCCCATCACGTCCAGCATTGAGGAGCGCGTGACGCGCGCGATATAGGCGGTCATGATCAATCCAAGATTGAGGGCGGGAAGGACGAGATTGCGCAGGTGACCGATCGGATCGGTCGTGGCGCGGCTCATCACCGGCAACCATTGCAGCCACACCGCGAACGCCAAGAGCATCAGGATTGCCGAAACAAATCCGGGAAACGACAACCCAAGCAGGGATAAAAGCCGGCTGATATAATCAGGCCATTGGTTGCGGCGACATGCGGCGACGATGCCCAGCGGAATCCCGAAGAGCGTGCCGATCACAATAGCTGCAAAGGCCAGCTCGAGTGTATAGGGCAGAACCAACGCCACCTCTTCCAGGACATTTCGCCCGCTGACGGAAGAGCGCCCGAAATTGCCGCTCAGCATATCGGCTAGAAAGCGCAGATATTGCACGGCGATCGGTTGATCGATACCAAGTTCGGCACGCAACGCCCGCAGGGCCTCGTCGCTCGCCCGGTCACCAAGCATGGCGGCCGCCGCATCTCCCGGCACCAGACGGACCAGGATGAAGACCGTGGTCAGCATGGCAATCAAGGTCGGGATTGCGAGAAGAAGTCTTCGGATGGCATAATGCATCATGCGGCAGCCCTTTCTGCGGCGACGCGGTTTATGTCGAAGGCAGCAAGATCATGCTTTGTGTGGCCCTCGCAGACGAGATCGGCCAGGACACGGCCGACTGAGGGCACCAGTTGGAAACCATGACCGGAAAAGCCGAAGGCGTGGACAAGCCCCTCGACCCTGCGTGAAAAGCCGATCACGGGCAGATGGTCCGCCGTCATCGCCTCCATGCCGGCCCATGCTCGCACGATGCGCATCCCCCCGACCTTGGGGAAAAGCCGGACTGCCGACCTGACCGAACTTGCCAGCGCCAGGACATCAACCGTCGCGGACTGCCTATCTGCAGCGAGCCTGCCCTGCGAGCCGCCGCCGATCAGAAGCGTTCCCTGCGCGGTCTGCTTGAAGGACAATTTCCGCCCGAAGGAACTGACGACGGGCCCGATGCGTGCCGCCGTGCGCTCCGTCACGACCATCATCGAAGTGCGGATCGCGTGATCAAGCGGGTCGCCCGCCAGTGCTGCGACCTCCGCGGCCCATGCGCCACCCGCATTGACGATCACTTTTGCCTCGATCGAGCCCTGAGAGGTCTCCGCCCGCCACACCTGCGCGCGCCATGTCAAGGCGGTGACCTTACATTCCTCCTTGATATGTACCCCGGCGGCCACGGCGGCATCGCGGAAAGCGCGGATCGTCCGGTGTGGATCGGCCGAGCCATCTCCGACTGCCCAGGAGCCGCCCAGACAATGCGGGGCAAGGTCCGGCACCAACGTCCGCAATTCATCAGATCGAACAATTCGCTCGTGACTGAGACCTTTTGCCTGCAGCCGCTCGACGCGCGCCTTCACCGCCGAGAATGCCACCTCGTCTTCGGCGACCTGCAATTGGCCGCAGGCGACAAAGCCGCAATCGTCGCCAACCAGGTCGCCCATCTTATGCCAATCTCCCGCTGCTTCGAGGCTCAGTGGCAATTCGGCGGCATGGCGCCCGAGAGTACGCACACCGGCCGCCGTGGCGCCCGAGGCGTGCCGACCGAGAAAATGCCGCTCGACCAGGATCACCGACGCCCCTCGCCTTGCAGACTGCAATGCGGCTGAAAGCCCGTGCAAACCGCCGCCGATCACCAGGACATCGGCATTCATCCGGCCGTCTCCATATCCTCAAGGGAGGCGATCTCAGAAAGCGTGATCGGCTTGAGCGGCGGGCGGATGTTGAAAAACGCCACCGAACCTGCCGGCACGCCATGGACCTCCGCCAGGAGCGCTTGAACGGTATAACCGCACTGTCTGCCCTGGCAAGGTCCCATCCCGCATCGCGTCGCGGCCTTCACCGCATTTGGGTCGGGCACGCTGGTGCGCGTGGCCGCCCGAATCGTCCCCGCTGTCACGTCCTCGCAGCGGCATACGATGGTCTCGTCCGCAAGCCTTTCTCGAGGCGGAGGGTAAAGGGCATCGAGAAGCGGCCGCAATGCAAGGGCCTTGGCAAGTCGATCATCGAGCCGCGCCTGGCGACGGAGCTCTTCGACGTCGCCGCCTTTGCCGAGACGCGCCGCAATTGCGAGCGCGACGATTTCACCGGACACCATTGCGGCCGACCAGCCGCCAATCCCGCCTGCATCGCCGGCAACGAATAGTCCCGGCCGGCTGGTCTCCCCCCAGCGGTCCAGCCTCGGCGCAAAATACCCTTGATCGGCCCTCCAATCGTGGGCACAGCCGAGTGCCAGCGTCTCATGAATACGCGGCACGACACCCTGGTGGACAAGGAGCACGTCAGCTTCCACCCGCCGGCGCCTGCCTTGCGTGCTCCACTCGATATGTTGCAGGCGGCCCTCGCCTTCGGCACGAAGATCCTTGACGTCTCGGACAAATTCGATCTTGCGACGAAGCGCGCGAAGCCAGCCAGCGCCTTTCGCAAGCCCCGCCAGGTCGCGCCAAGCGCCAGGCAGTTTTTGCAGCGCGGCCAGACCCGGTCGACCGGACGTATCGAGATAACCTGAAAGCTGCCCCCTCAGATCAAGCGCCTGCGTCGCATAGAGCAGCGGTAAGGGTCCTGCCCCTGCAATCCAAACGCGGCCTTGCGGCAGCATTCCGCCGGACTTCAAGAGGATCTGGGCTGCGCCGACCGTCATCACCCCGGGCAGCGTCCAGCCCGGGAAAGGCACGGGCCGCTCCTGGGCACCCGTGGCAAAGAGGAGAACTCTTGCGCAAACGCGGCGCGCGCGGCCACCAGACGTCAGGAATACGCTCCACCCCTCCTCGATATGCCAGACCTGGGTCTCGGGCATGTATTCGGCTGGTGATGCCCGGAACGTCTCAACCAGCGAAAGGCCTTTGCGGTAATCCTCTCCGAGCGCTTGGGAGAGCGGACCGGATTTATTTCTTTCAACCCCTCGCCAGATCTGGCCGCCGGGCGCCGGCTGTTCATCAACAACGACAACCGCTAGACCGAGCCTGCTCAACTGCACTGCCGCGGACATGCCGGCCGGCCCGGCGCCGACGATCAGGACATCATAGGTCATCGAGCGATCTCCCTGGGGCCGCGCTGGATATCAATCCGCATTCCCGGCCTCACCGCAACCAGGCAGCCTTGTGTGGAGGCGATGCCGTCGACGACGGCCAGACAGTCGAAGCACACACCCATCTGGCAATAGGGCAGCCGGGGCTTGCCGCTCACCGGCGATGTCCGGCCGACATTTGGAACGCGCAGCAATATGCTGGCGACTGTTTCGCCATTCCAGGCGGGTGTTTCGACGCCATTCACCATAACCATCATATCCGGCGCAGCTGCCGACCCCTCAAGCACACTTTTGAACATCGAATCTTCCATTGGAAAAGGCTGCAAGGTTCTGCGGCAACTGCCCCTCGGCCATGGCAGGCCCGACGATCGCCGCATGCGCCGCCGCGAGTGTTACGCCGGAATGGCAAACGGCCGCAAAAAGACCGGCATGGCGTGTCGACTCGGCATAGATCGGCGCCTTGTCGGGAGAAAGCACCCGCAATCCGCTCCACTGGCGCACAAGCCGGACAGACCCGAGCGCCGGGATGATGCGTTGCGCCCGGTGTGCAAGCTTGATGGCCGATTGGATCGTCACCCCCGTATCAAACGCCTTTTCGTTCGTCGCGCCGATCATCATGGTGCCTTCCGAGGTCTGGCGCAGTCCGCTCGCCGGAAGCGGTAGCATCGGTGCCAGGCGCTCGGTCACGAGAATCTGTCCGCGTTCGGCATAAAGCGGCACGACGAGGCCCAGGGGATCGGTGAGGCCGGGCGTGGCCAGTCCTGCCGCGACGATGACGCGCCGAGCCCGGACGCCGCCTTGCAGGGTATCGACCTCAAAACCGCCCGACATGGGCTTGATGGCGGTGACGGGAGTGCGGAACCTGACCTGACTGCCAAGTGTCGAGACAGCGGCGAGCAAGGCCGCGTAAAGCTGCAGCGGGTTTGTATGGCCGTCCAGTTCGCAATAACTGGCGCCCACGACCGCATTGCCCAATGTGACGGCCGGCAGCATTCGCTCGAGCGCGTGCCGTCCGAGCATTTCGGTATAGGCTTGCCTCTGCCGGTTGTGTGTTCGCTCTAAGAGAGCCTCACGAGCCTGGTAGTCGGCCTCGCTCAGACAGAATGCCAGCCCTCCCCGGCGGGAATAATCGACGCGCGATCCCGCCGCTTCGGCCAATTCCTGCCTGAAGGTTGGCCACAGGTCGGAACTTTGCAGCGTAAGTTCGGTGTATGCTGGCGTATCGGAACCCTTGCCCTGAACCCAGACTAGGCCGAAATTTGCGCGGGCGGCGCGCAGGTCGCGATCCTTCCCATCAAGCACGATGACCTTGTGCCCCTTTTTCGCAATGCCATAGGCAAGCGCCGCGCCGACCACTCCTGCACCGATGATGATTATGTCCGCGTCCAACTCGATCTCCCTCAGTTCTTGTCATGTTCGGCAAGAGCCGGTAGAAAGTCAAAGTCGAATACTTTGCCATGCTATTCAAACAGGTTATACCATGAGGAACCCTAGCCTCAGGCAGCTCGAAGCTTTAATGGCGGTGATCGAATCCGGTACGGTCAGCCGGGCGGCGGAGATTCTGCGGATCTCTCAGCCGGCAGCGAGCAAGCTCATCCAGGATCTGGAAGCGGATACGGATCTGCAGCTTTTCGAACGAGAAAGCGGTCGCCTCGTTCCGACCGGCCGCGGAATGCGCCTTTACGAAGAAGTGGAACGTATTTTCGGCGGTGTTCATCAGTTGGCGCGTGCGGTCGACGCCATCCGTCGCGAAGAGCACGGGCAGTTGGTGGTGGGCACGCTGCCTGCATTGTCCGGACCATTCATGAGCCGGGTCCTGGTGGGATTTCGCGCCCGACACCCCGACGTGTTCGTCTCTGTCGAAGCGCGCAGTTCCCAATTTCTGACGGAAGCCGTTTTGCTGCGCCGTCTCGACGCCGCTCTCGTTATCAGCGGCCTTGAACATAGTTCTATCCAGGTGGAAACGCTAAAAAGTCCGCCCGCGGTAGCGGTCCTGCCGCATGGTCATCCTCTTTGCGAAAAGAAGACACTCGGCCCGAAGGATCTTGCCCAAGAACCATTCATCGCCTTTGCTCCCTCGGGTCTGACACGTCGGAAGGTCGATGCGGTTTTCGAGGCTCACGGGCTTCGGCCCAGAATCGTCATCGAGGCGTCCACGGCTCCAAACATTGCCGAATTTGTCGCCGCAGGCCTTGGAGTGACGGTCGCCGATCCATTGACCATGGAGTTTGCGGCGGGCCGCGTTACGGTCCGGCCATTTCGCCCGACCCTGAACATCGACAACCAGATCATCCGGCCGGTGCGGGCCCGAAACAGCAAACTTGTCGCTGATTTTGTCGAAGAGGTTCACGCTGCCGCATCAAAGTCGAAGATGTCGCCGGAGGGCGTTGAGTTCGACCGTTCCTCTTCGGATTAGTTCAATCGTAATCCATATTTTCACGACGGTTGGAGACAGGCTGAGCAGGCTCGACGAATGCCAAAATGCGCTCTAAATGTTGCTTTGGTGATCACAGATGGAGAGGACAATGATCAAGAACATGGCGTTTTGTTTTTCAGTCTTTGCCGCAGTGGTTGGCGCCGCCCCGTCCTATTCCGCCGATTTAATCGAAGGATATCGGGAAAAACGGGTTGCACCTCGAACCGCCTATGTGAGGACAGAACGGGAATGCAGCTTGCTCCGGATTGATTATCGACCTCCATACGCACCTCGAACCGAAGTCGTGAACGTATGTTATACCCCTGTCGATCTGAGGCCGATCGGCTCTAGAAGCAGCAGCGGCACGGCTACCATCGCTGTTGTGGGCGTTACACAACAGTAAGTTCTCGAAGGCGGGGTGGCTACTGACAGGTTTCTTCAGATAGGTAGCGCCGCCACCGTTGAGCTACCTCACTGGTGCCGTCTTCAAGCCGATCTAGGTAACGCTCCACCGCAATTGTTCCAAACACAGCTTTTCCACCAGCCAGGACGGAAAGTTTTTCGGTAGAACCGAGGGTGTTTGTTGCTCTGAATAGACTTGCCACCGCGACCGGCCTTTGAGTTACCAAATATCGCAGCCTCGGTACGCTGCGAATAAGTTCGGCCTGGTAACGGCTCCAAAGAGGATTGTCCCTGATAGCCTCCGTACGTTCGAGCGCGGATTTGAAATCGCCCAGGCAGTTTGCGCGGGCAATATAGATCAGCCCATACCTTGAGTATGACCTTCGTACGCTGTCAGCGACGTAGAATGTGGATGAGACAAAGACAATCACTGCAAGCGCAATAAACACGAGTTCTTCGAGGTAAAGCCTCCACGTGACCCAAGGCAGGCGGATGATCGGCCCTTTCCAGCTACCACGAAGTTTGGGGTAGTCAGCAACGAACTTCGCTAAAAATTCGCTTCGCGAAAACAAAATGACGCCGGCCAGAATGCAGACTTCCGGCTTCAATTCCTCAAATATTGCCACGTAAGGAGAGTTCGCCAGGCTCGAGGATATAAAGGCCAGAACCTTTTCGATTTCCGCAACGAGCAGTACCGTGGCGGTGAACAGCGCAGTTAAAGTGAGGTCCTTACTTGTTACATTCAACTGCATTTTCTTTGACCTTAGCGCGCGCTACAATAGCGAAATCTGCTGCGACCGGATCCATGCGGCTCAATCGGCACAATAGCTGGATGGCTTCTACAGAAGACGGGTCCAGTTCGTCGTATTCAAAGGCAATCAAGTCATCGACAAAATGAGCGGCTTGTGGACCGGAATGGCGGGTGACTGTATCGCGCAGGCGAACGAAGGCTTCCCACGGAAGCTTGGGGGGCGGCGATTCTCCGCTGGTATTGCCCAGGACATCAACCCGGTGCTCGGGCAGCATATCGAGAACAGAAAAGCCGCGCTGCATCGATTTAAGAAGGATCTTGTAGTGAAGAGATGCCAGCATAAAGGATTTTTTGCCAAGTTCTGTCTCCAGCAGCGAAAAATCGCACTGCGTCAGGTCTGAATGCGTATTCCGATGAAGCCGGCCATCGATTCCGATTTGAAGCCGGCCAGTCATTCCGATTTCATTCCGGCCGGCGTTCCGATTTGAAGGCGGCCATTTCTCGGACTGATCCTGGGTCTGTTTGATG
>NZ_QJKM01000044.1 GCF_003425685.1 Rhizobium terrae | reverse complement strand
ACATCAAACAGACCCAGGATCAGTCCGAGAAATGGCCGCCTTCAAATCGGAACGCCGGCCGGAATGAAATCGGAATGACTGGCCGGCTTCAAATCGGAATCGATGGCCGGCTTCATCGGAATACGCACTCGCGGAGGCGTGGGTCGAAACCACGCGATGAAGCGCACGAGCGCCATGTATTCGTCATCGCCTCCCTCGCGGAGGCGTGGGTCGAAACCCTTGAACCACGACTCTTCGACGCCGACGAACTCGTCGCCTCCCTCGCGGAGGCGTGGGTCGAAACACCCGAAACCAGAAAGAGCAGATCGTCGAGCGGTCGTCGCCTCCCTCGCGGAGGCGTGGGTCGAAACATGTGGGGCGGGGACGGTCGTCCGCACCCTGCCGAGTCGCCTCCCTCGCGCAGGCGTGGGTCGAAACCCAACCAGCGAAAGGAAAGAGCATGCGCATTTTCGTCGCCTCCCTCGCGGAGGCGTGGGTCGAAACACTGTATCAGTCCCCTTCTAAAGCACTCACCGACGGTCGCCTCCCTCGCGGAGGCGTGGGTCGAAACCTTTCGAGGAAAACCCGTCTGCATGGTGCCATGCCGTCGCCTCCCTCGCGGAGGCGTGGGTCGAAACAAGGAAGACGTGTCCATTCGCTGGCCGATTATTGGTCGCCTCCCTCGCGGAGGCGTGGGTCGAAACGATGGGAACAGGCCGATCGGTCGGGTTTTTCAGTGTCGCCTCCCTCGCGGAGGCGTGGGTCGAAACCTCTGTCAGAAATTCCGGATGGCGGGATGGCGTTGTCGCCTCCCTCGCGGAGACGTGGGTCGAAACAGCATGTCGGGCATTGACGCGGCCACGGCTTCAGGTCGCCTCCCTCGCGGAGGCGTGGGTCGAAACCATTGCGTCTGGCGCAACCTGAAATGCAACTACGCGTCGCCTCCCTCGCGGAGGCGTGGGTCGAAACCATGTCGCGATACGTCGGCTGGAATTCCTCGTTGATCGTCGCGCGGCAGGCGGGGGCTAGCAACACCCGATTCCTGCGATTGATCGAGCGCGCGATACCAAAACTGACAGCATGAACAGTTATTGGCGTCGGTCTTGAACCATTTACGAACCTACAGCACGCAGATCGACACCACCGTCATGGGGACCATGGATTGATCACTTTCAACCCAGCGGCTTCGAAAGGGCTTGTGTCACGAGTTGCAACCGCGAGGCCGTTTGCTACTGCTGTGGCTGCAATATAACCATCAGTCTTGCTGATCGCTTTCCCGGATACTCGAGCGCGGGCCATCAGTTCCGAGTAGAACTGTGAAGTCGCCAGATTGAAAGGCAGGATGCGCTCCGAAAAGTGCGGAAGCACTTCACCCTCAAGGCGATCGCGGAGGATAGTTTGCGGTTTCCCCGAGGGCATAGCCGCGATCCCAAACCAAAGTTCAGCAATCGTTATAGCGGAAAGGAACAGCGTCTCGATGGCTTGGGCATCCAGCCAGGCGACTACTGCCTCATCAGGCACCGGTTTCCACGGCTCCGATATCACGTTGGTGTCCAGCAAGATCATTCGAAAGTCATCGGCTCAGCAGGTGTCTCATCGCGATTTCGCTGCAGGGCTTCAACGTCACTGTTAGAAAGTTCGGCGTCACGACCAATGGCCGCTAGCAACGAACCAAGTTTCACGCGTTCAGCTGGGCGAACAGCCGCCTCGATAATGTCACGGATCTCAGCCTCGGTGCTACGGCCATGATGAGCCGCTCGCACCCGCAAGGCACGATGTGTTTCGTCGGAAAGATTACGAATGGTGACCGCCGGCATTGATATCAACCTAACATAAACGACGAATTTGATATCAAAGTACGCAAAATGATGACATTCTTCAAGGAGATTCGATGTGGAACGAGAACCCTCGACTGGTTGATGACCGGCGTCAGTCCGAGGGATGGCCCCACCGCTCGTGATGTGACAAATCGCGCTGAAACATCGATGGTGCAGACGAAAGCAAGCGAGGTTACCGGACCAACTCCCGGGATCGTCATCAACCGATGGCACACCTCGTCATCTCGGACGATGTCGAGCAACTGGCGATGCAGTTTTGAGAATTCCTCGCGCAATTTGCGCCGCGCATCCAGAAGCGGGGTAATGATCTCCTGAAGATCGGGCAATGCTTCCAGGAGGTCGTGGATCCGCTCTTCGAATTTACCCACCCCGATCATCCCGACCTTGAGCCCAAAGTTGCGCAGCAAGCCGCGGATATCGTTCTCGAAAGCCAACGCCTTTTCCTTCAGCAACTTGCGCGCTGTCAGAAGCGCACGGCGCTTCTGGTTCCGCAACGTCTTGACATGCACAGGACGGAACAGATTGACGCGCATCATCTGCGCGATGCCACGCGCATCATTGCGATCTGTCTTGTTCACCTGAGCTTTCAGGAAGGCAGCCACTATCGTTCGCATCATAAGCTTTGTTGACAGCGGTTTTAGCCACGCCACGTCAACCAACAAAGCTATATTCGCCGTTCTTCACGGTCGACGAATTCAGCAGTTTCATCTTGGTTATTAATATATAATCCGGTTTCCTGTATTTACCGGAAAAACACTTTGGATACCAATCAAGACAATACTGAAATATTCCAAGCAATATCCAAAGTTGGAGCCGATTCCTTTTCCGGATTCGCGGACTGCTCTTCGACCCATTGGAAGCGGGGTTGTCCCGCCGGCGCGATATTATCCACGGCTTCTGTCGTGACCGGCAGGATGGCATCGTTGGTGATGGCGAAGCGGCGACAAACCCTTGACGTCTCACCCTACAAGCGGCCCGTCGATTGACGGGCCGCTTGCGCATCCTTCGGTCATTTCCCCGGGGACCCACGATATGTGGCTAAGACGCCGGATGACGGGGGCTGCAGCGCCCTCGGATCGCTCAGGCCCCCTGCCTCCGCATCTCAGCCGGGCAGCAATCGTCCGTCCTCGACGGTGATGATCCTGTCGGCAAGCTCGATGATGCGCGTGTCATGCGTCACGATTACTGTCGACGTGCCGCGCGTCCTGCCAAGCGCCTTCAGCATCCGCACCACATGGAGCCCCGCATCCTTGTCCAGCGCGGCGGTCGGTTCGTCGGCAAAAACGATCTCCGGGTTCGATACCAGCGCTCGGGCGATGGCCACGCGCTGCTTCTGCCCGCCGGAGAGCTTTTCCGGAAGATAGTCGATACGCGCGCCCAGACCGAGCACCTCCAGAATATGGATCACCGCCGCGTTTTGCCTGGCCGCGTCGCCGCCCGGGCCATGCACCTGCAGCCCCATCAGCGTATTCTGCCGCGCAGTCAGGCTTTCATGCAGGTTATGGGCCTGAAAGATGAAACCGAGCCGGCGGCGCAATGCTTCCTGGCTGCGTTGGCTCGCCCCGCGTAATTCCTGACCCAACAGACGGATCGAACCTTCCTGCACCTTGCGCAGGCTTCCCATGAGGGTGAGCAAGGTCGTCTTGCCCGAGCCTGAAGGGCCGCGCAGGATGGTCAAGCTGCCGCGTTCGATCGACAGCGACGCGTCGAAGATCGCCTGGATCCTGGTTTCACCTGCGCCGAACCAGTGATTGACGCTTTCCAGACGAATGGATGGTTCGCCACGGCTCATCATTAGAACAACTCCGCCGGTTCGGCCCGCCTGAGGCGAAGGGTTGCAAGCGAGCCCGACAATGCGCAGGCAACGAACGTGCCCGCGAGAACCGTGAGGGCACGGCCGGGCGTCATGCCAAGCGGCAGATCGGTTGCCATCGCCATCACCTGATAAACCCCGCTCCCGAGCAGAACTCCGGGCATGAAACCGAGGAAGGCGATGATCAGCGCTTCCTCGAAAACGATCCCGAGCAGAAAACGATGCGGATAGCCCATGGCCTTGAACGTGGCATATTCCTTCATATGCGCGGCGACATCTGTTGCGAGGACCTGGTAGACGATGACCAGACCGACAAAAATACCGATGAAAACGCCGATGCCGAATATAATGCCCATCGGTGCTTCGGTATTCATATAGTTGACGTCGTCGGCGATCATCTGCGCGGCTGTGCGGACCTGGACATGTTCCGATTTCAGCCGCTCGTTCAGGCGTCGGACGGCGAGTGCCGGGTCCGCCCCCGGTTTCAACTGAACGAGAACGTGGCTTAGCGTGCCGGACGTCCGCTCCGGTATAAGCCGCTGAAATGTCTGGTCCGACATGAAGAGCGCACCATCGTAACCGAAGCCGCTGCCGAGCTTGAAACTACCCACGGCCGAAACGGCATGACCGTTGATCTCGAACTCCAGGGGCGTCTCGGGCGATAGCTGCTTGATTGCCATGTCACTCCCATCCTTCCCCACATCCTTGAACTCGCTGTCGAGCAGCACGCGGTTGGGCAGCGCCAGCATGGCCAATTGCTGATCGGTGATCGTGTCGCCCGCGAAAGCGCCGGCCTCAGGCGCCATGCCATAGACGATCAGGACTTTGGACATGCCACCCGGCCTTTTCCATTCCATACTGCCGAGATGAAGGGCGGTCGCATCGGCCACGCCCGGATCGGCAAGCGCCATGTAGATGATCCTTCGCGACAGCAGCGCACCGCCAAAGAGCTGAGGGCTTGGCGCGGAGATCATGATATCTGTTCGGAAAGGCGTATAGGTCAGGTAGATGACACTGTTCATGGATGCCACCACGCCCAACTGGACAAAAACGAGGAGATTGGCGAAGGCTATTCCCGCCACCGCCGCGACCAGCCGCATGCGGTTGTGCATCAGCTGCAGCCAGCCGATGGGCGTGCGCCGAAGCAGGAGATGCAGCAGAAGCGTCATTCGGTTTTGGTTCCTATTCTGCCTATGACCTCCAGATTGGTGTAAGAGCCGGCGCGGGCTGAGGAGTCGGCATCGAGAGTGACTGTCACCCGCACCACGCGCGCATCCGCATTGGCGGCCGGCTCGGTGGACATCACCGACTGACGCCCGACGATCTGTCCTATCCGCGTGACCTTGCCCGTCAGGGGAGCCGGCAGCGCCTGTGCCGTCATGCTGGTGATCTGGCCGAGCGCGACCTGTTTGATATCGGCCTGATACACCTCCAGTTCCGCCGTCATCTGCGCGATATCGCCGATCGTCACCACGCCGGCAGCCGATGGCTTGCCGCCGACGCGGGTGTGAATTTCGAGCACGATTCCCGCTCGTGGCGCGACGACCCGGGCCGCGGCGAGGTCCTCGTCGGCGCGAGCGAGGTTGGCGCGCGCCAGATCAAGGTTACGCGCCGCCAAGAGAATGTCGGACTGATTGCCCGTCTCCGCCCCGCCATACCGCTCGACAAGCGCCGCTGTCCGGCCCAGCTCGGCCCGCGCCTTGACCGCGTTCGCCCGCGCCTGGTCGAACAGCACCTGCGTGGTGGAATTGCCGGCCGCGAGCTTGCCTTGTCGCTCGAGTTCCTGGTTCGCGAGCGTCAATGTCGCTTCAGCTGCCGCATGGTTGGCTCGGGCCTCCGCAAGGCTCGCCAGCGTCGATGCGCGAACCTGTTCCAGCGCGGCCTGCTGGGCGGCGAGATTGGACCCCGCCGAGGCTCTTGCGGCGAGAAGGGCCGGCATGTTGTCCAGTTCCGCGATGGTTTGACCTGCTTCCACCCGTTCGCCCTCGGACACCATCAGGCGTGCGATGCGAGCGTCACCTGCGCCATTGGGAAGTGTCACGGCCAGGGTGCCGCCATTCGGTACAAGGCGGCCGAGCGCCACGACGTCGGAAGCAGCCGCACCTGGCATCGGTTGGCTTTCTTCCTGCTGCGGAACGGTCACGGCCGAGGATTGAACCGGATCGAGCCCCGCAAGCTCAAGGACCATGCGCATCACCAGCGGCTGCAGATAGATGCCGGCAATCATGCCGACCCCAAGCAACGAACCGGCCAGCAACAACCCTCGCCACCACGATCCATGTTCTCGTCCATGGCTGGAGAACACCGGAGCATGCCCCTTGCCCGGATCTTCGAGCGGCAATGCGACGCTGTTCTTGACTACTTCGATCATAAGTACAGCTTTCCCTTCTAACGGCCCTGCGCCGCAGGCTGTTTGTCGGTCCAGGAGGGCGGCAGCCCGACCTGCGAAGCCGCAAAATCCACCAGACCGGGCGACCGGCCAAACCTCTCGCAGGCCGGGTATTTCGGCTTTCCGCCGAGGCCGGACTTGATCTTCTGGGCGGAGGGGATTTTCGGGAACCCCTTGAAGGGCGTCTTGCCGGTGACGAGCATTTTGGAAAAATCGCTGCCGAAACCCGCCGCAAGCGAATAGGCGTCCCCGATCTGTGAAACGCGAGCATTGGTGGTCACGAAGTTGGCGCCCTTGGCCCACACCATCGCGCCCACCTGCTTGCCGTCTCTCGTGGTGGCCTCAGCCTCGACGGAAAGGCCTCCGAGCCCCATCGGCAGTCTCGGGACGGGCACGGGAACAACGAAGTTGGCGCCGAGCGACGTCGCAGTCGATAGGCCGGCGACCGTCGCGTTGGTCGGCACGATGCGGGTGATCGTCGCGTGAACGACGAGATCGGCATTCTCCCTCCTGTCCACGACCTCGAAACGGTCGCTGACGCCAACGCAAAGCGCGCGGCTGATCACATTCGCTACCAAGGTTGCCTCGGACGACTTTCTGATGGACTGGGCGGCGGCGAATGAAACCGCCGTCGGCTCGATATAGACCGTCGTGTTCGAACCGAGATCGCTGGAAGCAACCCTGTATTTCGCCTTGGTCAACCGCCCGTTGTTTGATGTCAGCCCCTCATAGGAGGTCAGCGAATTCCCCTGTTCGAGCGGCACGGAAGCGCATCCTGCAACGATTGGCGAAAGCGACAAGGGCAAGAGAAGGGACACGATCGGTCGACGACATGGTCGGATGCCTGCCAGGCCAATGCGGGAATGTGACATCTCTTTCTCCTGTCGAATGATAAAGAAGGGGCGGTGCAGCTATCGCCATTGCGCTGTCTGCGTGGCTGTGAGCGTGTCGGTGAAGGAGGGCCTCTCCTTCCACAGACTGTCGCTTGCCATTTTTGCATACCCGAGGTTGTATATGGCGCGCATGTAATTGGTGTTGAAAGGATCGGCCATGTCGTAGGAAACATGCGCGTCGATCGAGGCCATCCGGAACCGAATGCCGGTCTTCTTGGCATAGGCGTGGGTGGCCAGCAGCGCGGCGCGCGTCTGCGCCTTGATGAGGGACGAGCTTGCCCTGGCCATGACGATGAACGTGTTGTTCGTGGTCATGGAAAACTCCGGCATCAGGGCGTTGTTGACGAGAATGTACATGTTGAATTTCGGCCCTTTGGGCCATTCGCCTTTTTCGCCATTGGCGATCCAGCCTTCCGGGATCGTCAGGATCTGGGAAGCAGAACCGCCATCGGAATGCATTTCCTCAAACACTTGTCCGCCGGACCTCGCCTTGATGAGCACGGCTGGATAAAGGCCGGGAATGCTGGCCGATGCGATGATGACGTCCTGGAACAGCTTCAGCGCATCGGGCCGGTTGCTGTCGGCGATGGCGCCCATGTTCCAGATCACTGCTCTTTGGGAATCGAGATTCGAGGTCAGAACAAGCAGGCGGCGTCCCTTGCGATGCTCTGCGGCAATTTTCGCCACTATGTCGCGCGTCAGGTACTGTTCAACCATTCTGCGAAGCGGCTCTTGCTTGAGGAGACTTGCTCCCAACAGGCCCCTCGGCAGAAAATCCATATCGACCAGATCCCGGGCGACACCGCTTGTATAAAGGTCGACGAGCGGCTGATCGTAGGACTGTCCAAGGAAAGCGTAGGGCGCGATGAGCGCGCCGGTGCTGACGCCGCTGACCATATCGAACTCGGGCCGCTGTCTCTTGTCGGACCAAGCCTTCAGCGCCCCGACGCTGAAGGCGCCTCCGGCACCGCCGCCGGACAATACGAGATAATTGATTTCCTTGTGCCTGGGGATGGGGAGCCAAGCACGTGCCTGGGGCAGATTCCCGCTTGCATCGGCATAAATACGGATGTCGCCGAACCCCTCGACATCGGCCGTCGATGCGGCTTTTGGTCCGTAAGGAATGCGATCCGGGGCCAGGCAGCCGGCAAGAATCGCCATCATAAAAACAGCGAGTAGCCAACGCATGCCTATTGCCACGTTTTATGGTTTGGACAAAACATCAAACCACCTGCAAGCTGTGCAGCAGGCTTCCGCGAATATTGCTACGACGCCAAAGCCTGTTCGCCTCATGTCGCGACTGCGTTCCCATGCCTTTATAGTTCACGCTCAGATTCCCTTAGGTTTAAATCCGGCGGAACTAATTCCGATTTTGGCGTTAGCTTGGGTTTTCTGTTGTTAAGAGTTATTGCACGGCAAGCAGTGGCCTTCGCAGAAAAGGTGAATGAGGCGAGGTCCCTCGCGAATGGCGCATTTCAATATCGCCAAAACAAAATCGAAAATGGTCACGGAGCGCTTCGAGCGTCTGCTGCAAGCTGCATTCCTTTGGCAATTTCATCGCCCATCCTTGAAGCTTCAGGTCCGGTCGTCCTGCACGACCACGACGGGAGCTTGCCAGCATAGTCTTTGCCGCCGGCGACGGTCCAAATCTCTCCCCGTTTCATTTATCGTCCCAATCGGAGACCGCGTTGATGAATGCCTGATCCTCATGGGCATGGATACTGGCAGCGACGATCAAGGACTGCCGGTACGCCTCCGACTTAAACGACGACGCCCGCACATCCGGCACCCAAATCTGGATCGGGCGCGGTCCCTGTTCGCGCAGTCGCGCGCGATGTTCGCGGACCTTCTCGCGCGAAGGCTTTGGGCTTGATGCTCCGACCATAGCACTCCTCCAATAAAAGTTACATGTAACTCACGAGATGGATGGCGGGTCCATCGGAGTGTCACGCCTCTTTGCATTAGGGTAAGCTGCACCGGTGAGCGATCCGTCGCTGGACCCAAACTATCGCCTTGGACTCGGTCGATGGTCGCTTTAGCCCAGTTTCGGAGACGCCAATCCTAAGAAGACCATTACGGCTTGATTAATCGGACCATCTCCACGCCGTCGAGCCGCCCAACCCAATCGTGATATTTGACTTCGGGTCCGTCGTGATCTTGTCCACCACCAACCATATGAGAGAGCACGACCCATTCCGCTCGTTTTCTGGGGACGCTTCGGTTCGCCACGGGCACTACAAAAGCTATGGCGATTTGCGACCATCCCAGCTTCCTTTCCACCCCTTACGCCACCTGCACCACATGTCCCGCGCTCACCTCGCGATACTCACGCTTCGGCGGCACGTAACCGACCGGACGGATCGGGCTCTTGATCTCGTCGGTCGACATGTTGCGCTTGATCCGCCGGCGCGACGGGTCCGGGACCGGCACGGCCGACATCAGCTTCCTCGTATAGGGATGCTGCGGGTTTTCGAACACCGCTGCGCGCGGGCCGATCTCGACGATTTCGCCGAGATACATCACCGCCACCCGGTGGCTCACCCGCTCGACCACCGCCATGTCGTGGGAAATGAACAGGAAGGCGAGGTTCAAACTCTGCTGCAGGTCGAGCAAGAGGTTGCAGACCTGCGCCTTGATCGACACGTCGAGCGCCGACACCGCCTCGTCGGCGACGATCACCGTGGGATCGAGCATCAGCGCCCGGGCGATCGCGATGCGCTGCCGTTGACCGCCTGAGAACTCGTGCGGGAAACGCTTCATCATGTCGGCGGACAGGCCCACCTTCTCCATCAGCCCGGCCGCCTTGTCGCGCGCCTGCTGCTTCGTGCCGAGACCGTGCTCGATATAGGGCTCCATCACCGCCGACCCGACGCTCATGCGCGGGTTCAAGGAGGCGAACGGGTCTTGGAACACCATCTGGATCGACCGGCGCATCTTTCTCAAGCTCGGCTGGTCGAGCTTCATCACCTCGTAGCCGTCGAGCGTGACGTCGCCGCTGGTCGGGGTGATCAGCCTTGTGACCGAACGGCCGGTGGTCGACTTGCCGCAGCCGCTCTCGCCGACCAGCGACAGCGTCTCGCCTTCGAACAGGTTGAACGACACCTTCTCCACCGCATGCACCGCACCGCTCTTGCGGCCGAAGAGACCCGAATGGATGTCGAACCGGGTGGTCAGGTCCTTGACGTCCAATATCGGCGTCTTGCCCTTGGCGACCGTATCGGTGACGTCGGCAAGCGGCGTCTGCTCGCCGGTCTTGATATCGACGATCGGGAAGCGCAAGGGGAGCCGGCGCTCGCCCATCGAACCGAGCCGCGGCACGGCGGAAAGCAGCGCCCGCGTATAGGGGTGCTGGCCGCGGTGGAAGATGTCGCCGGTCTCGCCCGTCTCGACCGCGTCGCCGCGATACATGACGATGGTGCGGTCGGCGACTTCAGCGACGACGCCCATGTCGTG
>NZ_QJKM01000043.1 GCF_003425685.1 Rhizobium terrae | reverse complement strand
GCTGCACGCAGCTTCGATGCGATCACACAGGCCCTTGGCGACATCATCAGCCTCTTCTCCGTCGCCGAATGCCGAAACTTCTTCAAAGCAGCAGGCTATGAGGCTGAATAATTGCGACACGCTTTAAGGCGCTAATCGCGGCGATTTGGGGCGGGCTTTGACGAGAGCGTCCTGACTGAGAGGATGGTTGTGTCGCAACCCACCCTTCAGACAGGAGGCCCCGATGGCTGAGATAAGCCCTCTTCGCCGCCGGATGATCGAGGACATGACGGTCCGCAATCTTTCCCCGGCAACCCAACGATCCTACATCAACGCTGTACGGAAGTTCAGCCGCTATTTCGACCGATCGCCTGATCGGCTCGATCTTGACGATATTCGTAGCTTCCAGGTTTACCTCGTCTCAACCGGGATATCCTGGGCATCGTTGAACCAGATTGTATGCGCTCTTCGGTTTTTCTATGGGATCACTCTGGGCCAGGATGATGTCCCCGAGCGGATCCCGTACGCGCGCGAGCCACGGAAGCTCCCCGTTATTCTGTCGGCGGACGAAGTGGTGCATTTTCTTGAGGCCGTCTCCAGTCTGAAGGCGCGCGTGGCGCTGACCACGGCTTATGCCGCTGGCCTGAGGGTCGGTGAGGTCTGCGGACTGAAGGTCGAGGATATCGACAGCTCCCGCATGGTGATGCATGTTCGCCATGGTAAAGGTGCCAAAGCCCGATACGTTATGCTGTCAACCGAACTGCTCGGCATCCTGCGCAGCTATTGGCGTCTATCGCGCCCCACGACATTCCTTTTTCCAGGGCGTGATGCTGACAAGCCGATCGAACCGACAGTGTTAAACGCCGCCTGTCGGTCGGCGGTTTCGGCAACAGGTCTTTCAAAACGCGTTACCGTGCATACGTTGCGGCATTCCTTTGCCACTCACCTGCTGGAGAATGGCACCGATATCCGGATCATCCAGGTCCTGCTCGGCCATGCCCATCTGTCGAGCACGGCACACTATACGCAGGTTTCCACCGACACGATCCGGTCGACCGCTAGCCCGCTCGATCGGTTACGGCTGGAGGTGACGCCGCCGGAATCGTAATCGGTTGCGCCCCACCTTCGAAGTCGCCGACGTCTTTCGGCGGCATGGGGCCTCTTACAGACGAGAGAACGCCGGCCATCTTGGCCGCGGCGAACGACGCGTCATGGGGGCGATAGAAGCCTGCCGGACACCCAGGCTCGGCGGTCACGTCGATGCCTGCGATGAGTGCGGCAAGACCCGCATATCCTATAATTCCTGCCGTAATCGCCACTGCCCGAAGTGTCAGGGCGACGCTCGTAAGGAGTGGGTCGCGGCCCGCGTCGCCGATCTCTTGCCGGTCCCGTACTTTCATGTAGTCTTCACGCTACCACCTGGCGTCGCCGAGATCGCCTTCCACAACAAGGCGGTCGTCTATGCATTGCTGATGCGGATCTCGGCCGAGACGCTGCAGACGATCGCGGCCAATCCCAAATGGCTGGGCGCCGAGGTCGGCGTCACCGCCGTGCTTCACACCTGGGGCCAGGCGATGACCCACCATCCCCATGTCCATTGCGTCGTGCCCGGCGGCGGTCTCTCGCCGGACAGGTCAAGGTGGGTCGCATGCCGGCCGGGCTTCTTTCTGCCCGTGCGCGTGCTGTCGCGCCTGTTTCGGCGGCTCTTTCTGACTGCTCTTGCTGAAGCCTTCGCCAGGGGTGAACTGCACTTCTCCAACGAACTCACCCATCTCAACGACGACGACGCGTTCACCCGCCATCTCGCACGTGCTCGCAGCATCGAATGGGTCGTCTATTCGAAGCCACCGTTCGGCGGGCCGGACCAGGTGCTTGCCTATCTCGGTCGGTACACCCATCGTGTCGCCATCGCCAACAGCCGCATCGTCGATGTCGGTGACGACCATATTACCTTCCGATGGAAGGATTATCGGGGAAATGGTCGCGACCGTGAGAAGATCATGCGCCTTCATTCCCAGGAGTTCATCCGGCGCTTTCTCCTTCATGTGCTTCCGGACGGCTTCCACCGCATGCGCCACTTCGGCTTTCTCGCCAATTGTCATCGACGGGCTCGTATCGGTCTCTGCAGAAGCCTTTTGGGCCAACCATCACCAACAGGCGGGCAACCCCATTCCGCCAAATCGCAGCACGCAAATTCCTACGAATGCCCCGACTGCCGGCGCCCCATGCGTAAAACAGGTGTCAACGTTGCCCCAGTTGCGCCGCTCCGACCGTCATCCTTCCGGTGCGATACATCATGATGCCCGACGATCTGCGCCAAGTGATACGCCCACAGACCCAGCGCATCTCCAGCGTGCGATATCGCTTGACCTTGGCCAGGGCAAAAGACCGCCGATACCGATCCATATCGCAAATAGATCCGCGAAACGTTCGGCAAACCGCTCCCGAAGGCGTACATTCGAGCCCATATTCCCGGTGGAGCGGCTGTGGCGAAATCGTTTCCGATTCCGCTCCAGCGGCCGTGCTCTAAGAATCCCATAGCAGCGACAAACAACCCGCGCCTTAGTTCAATCCGGCTTACATGAGCTCGCCCGAATTCGCCGCACCGCCTGATGCGCCCTCAAATAACCCTCCCGATTCTCAAATCATTGAAGCTGTGATTCCCTTTGCTCGAAGGGAGAAGCGGCATGGGCAAATCACATCCGATCGCGTTGCGTAGTCGTGTTGTTGCGTTTGTCGAGGAAGGGCATAGCCATCGGGAAGCAGCGCGGCACTTTCGCGTGTCGCCGCGTTTTGTGAACAATCTGGTGATCCTGAAGCGGGAGACCGGATCGCTGGCGCATCGATGCGTGGAAAAATGTTGGATCGCATCTGCATAGCGTCCAAATGGACGCTCGTCGCTTGAATGGGTCGTCTCGTGCATGTCACTGGCGCATGTCCGGCATAAGCTCGATCTTGGAGCCATCCGAGAAACGCGAGAATCGGAAATGGGTGGGATCGACGATCGGCTTTCGTCCAGATACCAAGTCAGCCATCAAGCGACCTGCTGCAGGTGCGATTCCGAAACCGTGGCCAGAAAAGCCAGTCGCGATATGAAATCCTGGGATCGACGATACTGCCGAGATGATTGGGACCGCATCAGGAACAACGTCGATATAGCCACCCCACCGCTGGGCGATCGCGGCGTTCGCAAAGATTGGCCAGGTTTCGGCCAGCTTTGCCAGCGTGCCGTCCGCATATTTTTTCGAAGGAACTGGGTCCAGTACACGATTGTATTCGAACGGACTTGCCTCGTCCATTTTCCAGTTCTTGGATACGCGAAGCTCTTCAAAGAATCGCCCACTAAGCCTGAATTTGAGGGTCCTCCACTCCTCCTTGAGCGACGGAAGAAACTTCAGTCCGTATCTGATCGAATTAGGCACAAGATCGACGATATTCTCATGTCCTGACGCGATAGTGTAGCCACCATCCTGACGTTTTCGCAAGGCAAACGCTTTCGTCCAAAGCGCGCCGTCCGGTCCTCCCGCGACCGGCTCTGTCATGATGACCGAGTTCAGGACGTTGAGCTGCGGCACGTCGATGCCAAAGCGCTGGCAGAACAGATTGGTCCATGCCCCTCCCGCCATGACAACAGCGTCGCATTGAATGACACCGCGCTCCGTAACGACGCCGCTCAACTTGCCGGCCGATGTTTCAATTCCCCTGACAGCGCATTCGGTAAAAATCCCCACACCTTTCTCGCGTGCGGCCTCAGCGATCGCGGGTGCTGCCTTTTGCGGTTCGGCTCGACCATCAATGGATGTGTGCAACGCACCAAATGGCTTTATTTGAAGTCCTGGGAACATTTCTGCAAACTCATTGCCATCGAGCATGTGGCTTTCGATCTGATATGGCTCAAGATATTTGGCCCATTCAGCGTAGGTATTGAATTGCTCCTCGGTACCGCATGCGAAGGTGATGCCTGCCCTCTTGTAGCCGGTGTCGCGGCCCAATCGCTTATCGAGCGTTTCCCACATCTTGACAGCTTCGATCATCAAGGGAATTTCGCGAGGATCCCGGCGGGAAAGGCGCACCCATCCCCAGTTTCTGCTGGACTGCTCGTGACCGATCCCGCCCTTCTCGCAGACGGCTACGGCAAGTCCCTGTTCGGCAAGCTCAAGCGCCGTCGCGGCACCTATGATCCCCCCTCCGATAACGACGACGTCAACTTTTTTAGGCAACACTTCGTCGCCATGAAAAGGAACGACTCTTGGACCCGGCATATCTATTCCCTTTCCACGTCGGCAGGACCACATCTGCCTGAGGTGGTCAATGTCTATTGAAAAACGTTCTCGTCCGTACCTTGGCGCAACGCAAGCGGGCGCTCGCACCTCGATTCGATTTCGATGGCTGACGCGTCTGATGCGGACTTCCCGATAGCCAACAGAACATCCAGAACATGCAACGCCAGTTCGCCATTTGCGCGGTGAGGCCGGCCCCGCCTGATTGCCACGGCCATATCGACCACGCCGACCGCACGATGATCCGCGACCTCCCTGCCGGTTCTCAATGTCCTATTTCTTTCACCGAAGGCGAATCCGGCGATGTCGACAGGCTGCCAATCTCCACCCTTGTCACTGATCTTGGGCTCATCGCCGAAAAAGTTGGGATCCGGGACCAGCAGTGACCCATCCGTCCCATAGATCTCGATGGGCGCACGTTGATGCTTCCAGACATCCCATGACGCATCCAGAGTGAAGCGCGCGCCATTCACGAACGTAAGAAGCGCGCTGTAACTGGTAGGGGTTTCGACCTGGATGTCTTCCCCGGCGCGGTCACCGCTCCCGATCCGGCGCACGGGATATCCCGTCGATGCCGTGGCCGTGACAGCCCGTATAGGACCAAGAAGATTGACCAGCGCCGTGATGTAGTAGGGGCCGAGATCAAGAACCGGGCCCCCTCCCGGCTTGAAGAAAAAGTCGGGGTTCGGATGCCAGGACTCCATGCCGCGCGACAGGAAGCTCGCGGCGCCACCGAGAACCTTTCCTATCCTTCCATCGTCGATGAGAGCGCGGCAGGCTTGATGCGATGCGCCGAGGAAGGTGTCGGGAGCGCATCCCACCCGCAACCCGCGCGCATCCGCCAGACTCAACAATTCGCGAGCCTGCGTCACGGAAACCGTCAACGGTTTTTCGGAATAGACGTGCTTGCCAGCCTCGATGATGCGCCCGCTGACTTCGGCATGGGCATTCGGGACTGTAAGGTTTATGATGATCTCGATAGACGGGTCGGCCAATATCTCATCGATCGTCGCGAATCCAACGCCGGTCGCCGCCGCCTGCGATCGGGCGGCTTCCTCTCGAATATCAGCGACCGACTTGACCTGAATGGACTGCGAGCGCCCCACGCCGAGAATATACGCGGTGCTGATGACACCGCACCCAATGATTCCAACCTTCACGGGATATGCACTCAAGCCAGGCTCTCCTGAATGTAGCGGAAGCTATTGGCGATCGTGGCTGCCGGGTTCAAAGGCTTGTCGTGCTCTACCACCAGAACCTTCGCACCATTTGCAATGGCCTCAGGCCACAGGATTTTCCAGTCCAGGATTCCGGAACCCACATCCGCCCAGCCCGCTTCACTCTCGTTCTGGCCCTCGGGAGCAAGATCCTTGACGTGAGCGGCGGAAAGCCGGCTTGAATAACGCCTTAGCCAGAAGACCGGATCAACCCCACCGCGCGTCAGCCAGGCAATGTCGGCTTCCCACTGTACGGGAGCCGATCCAGCCGCTTCGAACACCAGATCCAGGGCCGTCTTGTCGCCATCCTTGAGATGCAGGTCCCAGTTGTGGTTGTGGTAGCCCAGCGTCATGCCATGGGCGGACAGCTTGTCGCTCAGGATCGCCAATTGCTTTCCCAGATCCCTCCAACCCGCGGCCGGCATGTCTCTTTGCGGAACGGGAACGGAAGGAACGAACAACGCGGAAATATTGAATGCTCGCGTATTGTCGATGACGGCCTCTAGGTTATCAGACAGATCAGCTAACGCAACATGCGAACCGGTCGCCTGCAATCCTCGAGCCGCCATAAGTTCAGCCAGATCCCGACCTTGGGCGAGCTTGGCGCCATACAGCTCCACGAACTCGAAACCGGCCGCCCTGACGGAATCCAGCATCTCGCTGTCGTTTTCTATGCTGCGCAGCGTGAACAGTTGCACTGACAGTTTCGTCATTGCGTTTCCTTGCATAAGTTTTCGAGATGGCTACAATCGTTTGTCCAGCTTAGACAATCGATTGTATTATTGTCAAGACGTTGGAAATCGATTACGGCTAGAATTCAGTCAGAACGCTTCAGCGTATGCTGACAGCATCAAACGAGTTGGATTTGACGATGGAAACGATCAAGGGCCCGGCCATCTTTCTCGGTCAGTTCGCGGGTGACGCCGCTCCGTTCAACTCCTGGGGCGCGATCACCAAATGGGCGGCCGAAAAGGGTTATGTCGGGGTGCAGGTGCCGACCTGGGCCAGCCAGCTCATCGACCTCAAGCAAGCTGCATCCTCGAAGGATTATTGCGATGAATTCGCCGGCATCGCCAAGGGCAACGGCATCGAGGTGACGGAGCTCTCAACCCATCTGCAGGGTCAGCTCGTCGCGGTGCATCCGGCCTATGACGAGGCTTTCGACGGTTTCGCGGCACCTGAGGTGCGCGGCAACCCGAAGGCGCGCCAGGCCTGGGCCGTCGAGCAGGTGAAGATGGCACTCAGCGCTTCCAGGAACCTCGGCATCAAGGCGCATGCGACCTTTTCCGGCGCGCTTGCCTGGCCATTCATCTATCCGTGGCCGCAGCGTCCGGCCGGGCTCGTCGAGACCGCCTTCGACGAGCTTGCAAAGCGCTGGACGCCGATCCTCGACCATGCCGAGGAGTGCGGCGTCGACGTCTGCTACGAGATCCATCCGGGCGAGGACCTGCATGACGGCGCCACCTTCGAAATGTTCCTGGAGCGCGTGAAGAACCATAAGCGCGCCAACATGCTCTACGATCCGTCGCACTACGTGCTGCAATGCCTCGACTATCTCGACCACATCGATATCTACAAGGACCGGATCAAGATGTTCCACGTCAAGGACGCGGAATTCAACCCGACCGGCCGGCAGGGCGTCTATGGCGGTTACCAGGGCTGGGTCAATCGCGCCGGCCGCTTCCGTTCTCCCGGTGACGGCCAGGTCGATTTCGGCTCGATCTTCTCCAAGATGGCCGCCAACGATTTCGACGGCTGGGCCGTCGTGGAATGGGAATGCGCGCTCAAAAATTCCGAGGACGGCGCGCGCGAAGGCGCCGAATTCGTCAAGGCGCATATCATCCGGGTCACGGAGAAGGCTTTCGACGACTTCGCTTCCGGCGGTACGGACGAAGCGGCCAACCGGCGGATGCTGGGGCTTTAAGATGTCTACCCGATAACAAGTCTGCCCCTCACCCTATCCCTCTTCCCGCCTGCGAGGAGAGGGGACCCGCGATGCTCATTGGTCGAGATGGGCGGAGAGGGGGCGGCACATGCCTTCTCCCCGCCTGCGAGGGAAGGTGGCGGCAGCCGGATGAGGGGCGGCCGCAAACCAATTTGTTCAGGAGAGGTAATATGACAATCGAAGGTAAGGACGAACAGGCGCGGCAGCCACGCATCCGGCTCGGCATGGTGGGGGGCGGCTCGGGCGCCTTCATCGGTGCGGTGCACCGCATGGCGGCGCGGTTGGACGACCAGTTCGAGCTGGTGGCGGGAGCGCTCTCCTCGACGCCTGAGAAGGCGATCGCTTCAGGCCGCGATCTCGGGCTCGACCCGTCGCGCAATTACGGCTCCTACAAGGAGATGGCGATCCGCGAGGCGCGGCTGAAGGACGGCATCGAGGCGGTGTCGATCGTCACGCCGAACCATGTGCATTACGACGCGGCCAAGGAATTCCTGCGGCGCGGGATCCATGTCATCTGCGACAAGCCGCTCACCTCCAACCTCGCCGACGCCAGGAAGCTGAAGAAGGTGGCGGATGAGAGCAAGGCGCTCTTCATCCTCACCCACAACTACACGGGTTATCCGATGGTGCGCCAGGCCCGCGAGATGGTCGCCAACGGCGACCTGGGAAAGATCCGCGTCGTGCAGGTGGAATATCCGCAGGACTGGCTGACGGAAGCCGTCGAACAGACCGGCGCCAAGCAGGCCGTCTGGCGTACCGATCCGGCCCAGTCGGGTGCCGGCGGTTCGACCGGCGATATCGGCACGCATGCCTATAACCTCGCCGCCTTCATTACTGGGCTGACGCTCGAAAGCCTCGCCGCCGATCTCGACAGTTTCGTCGAAGGCCGCCGTCTCGATGACAACGCCCATGTCCTGCTGCGCTTCGATGGCGGCGCCAAGGGCATGCTGTGGTGCAGTCAGGTGGCGCCGGGCCACGAGAACGGCCTGAAGATCCGCGTCTACGGCACCAGGGGCGGCATCGAATGGGTACAGGCCGATCCGAACTATCTGTGGTTCACGCCGTTCGGCGAGCCTAAACGTCTCCTGACCCGTGCCGGCGCCGGCGCCGGTCCCGCGGCCGCCCGCGTCTCGCGCATCCCGTCCGGCCATCCGGAAGGCTATCTCGAAGCCTTCGCGACGATCTATACGGAAGCGGCGCACGCGATCAACGCGATGAAGAACGGCGCGGCGATCGGCAAGGACGTCATCTACCCGACTGTCGACGACGGCATCAAGGGCGTCGCCTTCGTGGAAGCCTGCGTGGCATCGTCGAAAAGAAATGGTATCTGGACAAAAGTTTAACACTCGATTCGTCGCGTGACAGGGATTGTAACAAAATGCAAAAAGTTGTGAGATATGACCAGCAACATGCAAGGCTCGATTGCCTGGCGCAGCCCTGAAAGGAAGAGGCTTCTTGCCCTCCCACCAGCAACCAAAAATGAACAAGCAGTCTCGTAGGTCAAGACCGACGATGGCACATATCGCTCAACTGGCCGAAGTTGATGTCTCGACAGTTAGCAGAGCGCTTGCGGATTCGCCTCGAGTAACTGTGGAGACGAAAGAGCGGATCCGAAAAATTGTCGAGGAAACGGGCTATGTCGTCAATCACGGCGCGAGGATGCTGCGCAACCAGATGGCCGGGCAGATCCTCGTTATATTGCCGAACATCGCTGCAACCTTTTATCCGGAAGTCGTTCTTGGCATCGAAGATACGGCCCAAAAGGAAGGCATGAGCGTCATCATCGGCAGCACGCAGTTGGATAATGTCAGGGAAGAAGCTCTGGCGCAGCAACTGCTGAACGGCGCGGTCGATGGGATAATTCTTCTCACGGGCCATCTCCCGGAGGTTCTTCGGAATTTCGCGGGGATTGAAAGACATATTGTAGCCGTATCCAGGTCAGTTGCAGATATCAGTATTCCCTATGTCAATATCGACAACGAAAAGGCGTTCGCTGCTGCCGTCAAGCACCTGCTCGCACAGGGCTATACCGATATCGCGCATATAGCTGGTCCCAAACGAAGCCCAACCGCGATCGCCCGTATTCAAGGCTACACGAGAGCCATGACTGAGGCAGGTCTAAGCACTTTCATTCGCGTGGAGGCTGCCGAGTCTTACGATATCGAGGCGGGTCGCCTGGCAATGCAGCGAATCCTTTCGAGCGGTCCGCCACCCAGGGCTGTTGCGTGCGCGTCAGACGAGATGGCGATGGGTGCGATACGATCCACTCGAAATGAGGGACTGCGAGTACCGGAAGATATTGCCTTTATCGGCTTCGACGACATAAGTTTTGCGGCGGCTTTCGAGCCTGCGTTGACGACTATCCGCAGTCCAAGGCGAAAAATGGGTGAACTCGGTGCGCAGTTGTTAATCCGAAACTTAAAAAACCCTAACCTCAAACCAAAAAGCATCGTCGTTGAACATCAGCTTATAGTTCGTGAGAGCTGTGGCGCTAAACGGTCCAAAGGGAAGACTTCGGCGCCAAACAGAGACAATTAATGGGTTTGCAGCTGGATAATTTGCCGAGAAGGCGACCTAGCAACGTTCGGCTAAACTTTTAAGTGATTCCTCTTCTGCAGAGCGCGCCGATTGTCAACGAAGCGTGCCGTTCAACGCCGGTCTTCGATTGGTAGGCATCTGCGTGCGCCAAGGCTCTGGATGTTTGTTCGGATATTCATGTCGAATAGTGGATCTCAATTAATGAGCGATCCCACGAATAACGATTCAAATACGCTTTGACAATCGTTTGCACAATGAGACAAACGATTGTCTTTTGCTTATGTTTGGATGCGCTGCGTTAAGCATGGTCGGTGGTTGAGCTCCCGTGACGCTATCGCAAGCTTGGCATGCGCCCGGCAGGTCCCAGAGCTGCGGCACTCTGGGACCTGCAATGGTTATGCTTGGAATCTGGAGGTCTTACCGCAGATGGCCGCGATTTTTGCTGTCTTGCGACGTGCTCCGTATTAAGGCCCGTTGACATTCATTTGATTGCGAGATGGATTGCGCGCAGGAAGATGAAGGCGGCGACTCTTTCGTCAGTCTTTTCGCAGCGCGTCGCGATGCTTCGGACCTGTTTGAGATCGCAGAAGAAATTCTCGACGAGATGCCGCCAACGATACATGGCGAAGTCACAGGTTATAACGCCCTTGCGATCCGCTTTCGGCGGGATGACGGCCTGGGTTTCGGCTTGGCGGAACAATTCACGCAGACGGTTGTTGTCCAACCCCCCAGCAGCGCCTCCATGGTAACCGTTTTGAGCGCCCCACGGTCAAATTGGGTTGACGTTGTGCGGCTGGTGACGCAGCACAGGCTGATTACGAGGCCGTCTATCCGGTAGCGACGCTACGGGTCATTTGCTGGGGCGGCGGGATTGAAGCGCATCGGCTTGCAATTGGCATAGATCTGCTCGACCACAAACGGGATCGCGCGCCATGCATCCTTGAGCAGGGCCGGCGAAGGCTTTGGGAATGCCATGGAGATCATTTCGGCCAATTCGGATCTCGTGGACTGAATGAGGATG
>NZ_QJKM01000042.1 GCF_003425685.1 Rhizobium terrae | reverse complement strand
TGGCGTCAGACCCGCCAAGCAATTGGTCCAATATCGCGTCCGGGATAACCGGCTCTTTCCGTCGTGCCATGGGAATCTCCTTCATACCCATTATGCACCCCGTACACGAAATTCCTGACACTCCCCCTCATTCTTCTGGTCCCATAATGGGAGGGCCACGGAGGCCGATCCCGGAGAGAAGCGCGATACTGCGAAGACATCACCATAGCTACGGACAGTCAGAAGGTGCTTGACCTTCCCACGCCGAATAGAGAAGACAACCCCGTCAGTTCAGGTCTCGCGGTTCGCGACCGACCATCCGCACAACGATCCGCGTCTACCCTACAATTTTGCGGGGACCTCGCTGCGCGCGATCCATAACCTCTCCGCATAGCACCATAACGCAGCGCTATCTGCATGTGTGCCGGAAAATTTGCTCCAAAGATTCGGGCAATAAAAAGCGAACGGCCCGAAGCCTCCACGTCCTCGGGCCGTTCAACTGCCCAAGGTAGGTCTCTCACTCGTTGACAAGGACCCGTAATCGTAGCATGGCCGGAGGTGCGAGCAGCCCTGCTGCCTATTTTCGGCATTGAAATCATATCTCAACGCGAATAATCGTTGTCGTGCCTGTCGTTGCGCAACTCCGCACGGGCATTCTGGCTCTTGCATAAGTTGTCGTATAGTTGAGCCAACCCCTTTGCATAGAATTCGACCTCGTGTGGATGGTACTTTACGTAATTATGCGCGGCTTCCGGTTCCGTCTTCAGGAAATCTAATATCTTTCTGCCAGGTTGGCCTTGAGGCCGAACGCCATGTTGCGGGAGGAATTCATAGTAGGAAATCGTCGATGTTCTATCAGGGCGATTTTTCTTGAAAGTATTAACTTTATCTTGCTGATCGTCGTTCCGATAGTTTATGGATCTGCCAACCGCAGTTTCCACATACACTTGAGCGAAGGATTCACGCCGACCTGTAATTTCGGCATTGAGCATTCGTATTGACTCATCGATCATTGCCGAACGAGGAGCAGGTCTGATCCTGTCACCATAAGCCATATAGGCATCAAGAGCGTTCGCTTTCGTCAGATTGTCCGGGATCGCGATAATATCTTCTACGAATTTGGCTTCGACTTCCTCCGGTAACATTTTGCTCATCGGCGCTACCTTATTGACAACGTCCCTTGCCGACAAACCCGATTCGGTTCCAGTCAGCTTCTCTGTAGGGAAAGGGTCACTGGCGGATCTCACCGCGTTGTAGACGTTGAGCGCAGTCTGACGATAAGCTCTTTCGAGAACATCTGCGCCGACTCCATTCAAGCGTCTGGACGTTCGGCGTAGACTTTGTATCCACGGAACGACTGTGTCTTGATAATAATTAAGTCCATTGAATATTTCATAAATTTTCTCAGCGGGAAGAATTTTTGTGAAGTCAACTTTTTTATGTTCTTCTACTACCGGTTTGCTGGGTGATTGTTCGGGAGTAGCAATGTTTATCTGGCGAACAACACTGCTGAAATCTTTGTGGTTTAATTTTCTTACCATTTTCAAATCCTCAAAATATTTCTTTAGTGAGCACAATTTATGAAAGTTTGGAAGCCGCGATGTATTGCATCTGCAATCATTTTAGATGCAGGTCAAGAATAGAGGCGCGCGGCTAGCCCTTCCGTTTTCTTGCTACCATCCACTTACCCCGTCCTGCTTTGGGTGACGTGGCCTGGCGCTGATATGCGAGAAGCTCGGAGCCTTGAGCAGCTTGCCGGTGCTACGCTCGTGATACTCTACCCCGAACCGCTCCTCCATGACGCGCTGAAGGTCGATGCGCCGCCGCGGCCAGTGGCGCGACCTGCGACGTCTTGATTCTGATAGGTGTAGGCCAAACACTGCAGGGACGGGCGTGCTGGTGCCGCACTATAACCTGTTTCATGCAATGCCTCAGGCGTCCTGTTCAGCCTTCGAGGGTTCCGGAGATAATCAAAAAGCACGGGCGCAAACCCGCCGCGTGCTCATTGGTGTTGCTTGGAGACGGAAAAGGCGGACACCTCACCGGGCGCTCCCCGCCTGTCATCCTCCTTCCTCAGGCCGCCGGGGCTGCCGGGTAAGATTCTGCAATGTGCTCCCATTCGACTGGAGCAGGGTCAGAATACAAAAAAACGAGGCCGGTAAATCGTCGCCAGGCGTATGCAGGTATGGCTGTCCTGCATGTTAGCAGCGGTAAGGACAAGCAGACCTATCAACCCTGCCAGATGGGGTCCGCTTGTCGCTTACCGTGCATCCCTGCGACGAGGCAGTCGAAAAATCAAATGGTTCGCGATGCGCTGGAAGATTGAGGTCTTCCATAAGATCCTCAAGTCCGGTTGCCGGGCTGAAGATGCAAGATTACGAACGGCCGATCGACTGGCAAACCTCGTTGCTGTGTTCTGCATCATGAGCTGGAGAAGTGCTCTGGTTGACAATGCTCGCACGCACCGCGCCCGAAACACCGCCAACCGCGGCTCTGACCGAACAGGAAATTGAAATCCTCGATCAAATAGTCAGCAACGCAGGCAACTGGCAAGCGACGCCGGGATCGCTAAACTTCTATCTTCACCAAACTTGGTTATCTTGCAAGAACATCAGATCCGCCACCGGGAAAAACGGTCGTCTGGCGCGGCCTCAGCCTGCTAACAGACATTCGCCTCGAAACCGAAATGGCAGTGACACTCAGATATGGGTCGTTTAATCGCACCTCCGTCAAGTCTGTTTTGCTCTTGCTTCCATTTATTTCGGTAATGTCGAGAGTTTGTCCGGCTTGACGTTGTTTCGGCTTCGGGGTGCGGCGATGCCGTTTGTCGGATACAGGGTCGTTTACGCGGTCGAGACAACCCGCCGCAGGATAGGTCTTCGGGAACGGATCTTCCAATGTAATTGACGCACTTTGCTGCCAGAATAGCAGCAAGTGCAGCCCACATCGTGGAATGATCCTGTCCGCGTCCCGACAGGGAGGGACCGGCGCGTCCACAATGCAGCAGACGCAAACGTCATGGAAAAGTCAGCTCAGCAGGGCGCCGCTACTGGTGTCCTATTGCGCATATGTCAGACTTCAATAGCGGTGGAACGCTCGAAGAGTTCGCCCGTCTGGAGCATGGCATGCATGATCACGGCAAGCTTTCGCGCGACCGCAACGGCCGCTCGCTTGAACCCGATCTTCTCCCTGAGCCTCAGGCCCCATATACGCAGGGCGCTGTCGGCCTTGGTGCGCGTGAGTATCACGGTCGCCGCTTCATACAATAGTCCGCGCAGATAGTTGTCACCCCGCCGGGATATGTGACCGTCGTAGTCGACTTCGCCCGATTGATAACGTCGGGTGGTGGCCGATCCAGGCATCAACCGAGCGCGACTTTCTAAAGTTTGCCGGGTCCTCGATCGCGGCAACGAAGGAGGAAGCCGTCACGGCGCCGATGCCGGGATCGACGTAAGCAGCCGGCATTGCTCACTGGCCCGAGCTGAGACGACAAGCTGCCTGCTCAATTCGGCGGCACGGGCGCGCATGCCTCTCCAGGCATCGAGCAACGGCCTGATGATTTGCTCAAGTCCTGCGTTGGCCGCTAACAGGCTGCCCACATAGGCCTCGAATACCCGCCCCGCACCCTTGGGAACGACCAGGCCGAACGTCTTCATCAAACCGCGGATCTGGTTGGATAGTTGGGTTGTCATCCTGAGCAACTGATTGCGCGCTGTGACCAACGTACGAACCAGCATGCTGTCAAAGCTTTTCACGCGCACCTCGCGGTAAAAGGCGACTTCGGCAAGGTGCGCAAGTCCGTCAGCATCCTTTGCATCCGTCTTGTTCGGCGCCATATCCAGCGCCGCTTTAGCATGGCGGGCGTCAATGCAGATCGCCGGCAAGCCCTCCAGCGTCAGCGCATGATAGAACCAAACCGACAGGGGCCCGTTTCAAACACGACGCGTTCCGCATTCACAGCATGCTTGCGGATGACCTCTGCTATCAGTTTCGGGTCAGACGGGCAGTTCCCGCGCCAAACCCGCCGACCTCCTTCGCGCACCGAGATGCATGTATCTTTCAATGAGACGTCAAGACCGATAAACTGTTTCACGGTTGCCTCCTGTTTGATGCTGGGCCCGTCTATCCAGTCGTGAGCCCGTATTTCATCTTATCGGGGGCAACCACCTTTCCAACGCATCGCAGCCGCACCGGTGTTCCCAACCCCGCGATTACTCTATGTAATTGCAAGGTCGACAGGGTGTCGGGGATCGAATGCTTGCGCGGTCGTCCATGACCGGCGACCGGAAAGATCAATGCAACATCATGGGGATAAATCTCCTGATGCCGGGACTGAACATCTAGGAACCGCAAACGGGTTCAGGAGTTAAACAATGCCGCTCTGAGCGGGGTGGCGACGGGGCGGCGTCCGTTGACGTCGGGGTTCTTCCTTAGAGGTAAATTACCAAACGTGGCGGTCATAACGGTTTCATTATCAACGTTCCCGCGTCCGCCGACGAACCCATCCGGTATGACTTGCACAGTTGTGCCTATGGTTCAATTGAAGCATCTCGCACGCTGGTCGAGGTCGATCGGAGTGCGAATTCCGCGGCTAATCCGGAGTGACAGGCACTAGCGGATGCCGAGCGAGCCCGGTTTCATCACAGGTGAGTAGATGTGGGCGATATCATCATGGCTGGAAAGAAGATTTCGAACGTTCTTCTCGAATACGCTTCCTTTGCCGGCCGAAACGACGAGGCTGAACGTCTTCATGATGCCGCGGATCTGATTGGAAAGCTCGTTGGTCATATGGACCAACCGGGTGCGGGCCGCGACAAGCTTGCGCGCTAACATGCTGGCGAACCCCCTAACCCGGACCTCGCGAAAGAAACCCACTTCCGCCAGGTGCACCAGTCATCGGCGTCATTCGCGTCCGTTTTGTTCGCCGCCATGTCGAGCGCCGCTTTGGCGTGTCGTGCATCAATGCAGATGATAGGCAGGCCCTCTGCTCGACCCGCGCACGCGACCCAGTTCCGCGGTTCCCGGCGTACGGACACGCTGCTTGCGCGCAAGGCCATCGTCTACGTGCGGCTGTCCTCCATACATCAGGTGCCAGACAATCTGAGAAGATCGGGAGGGTTCCATTGGGAAGTTGGTCGCGCTTGGCGACACGCTTTGATGCGTCGGAGCCAACGACGCCGGCTGTCTTGGGCGCGTTCCAAAGGTTGCTTCGCAAATACCTGCCACCGTGCCGCCTAATGCATCCGCATCCAGAGGCTCGGCTTGCCGTCACAACATCCGATAGGAGCCGTATGCAGTAGTGCCGCACGTACGGATCTGAGCGCCATGGGTAACCATCGTCCCTACCGGGATCCTTCATTTGATTTTTTTAAACGGGACAAGATCCGAATGTAAATTTTGCGATACCGCTTATATTTCAAATGAAATCCATTTTTTCATGCGATACTCCGTAATAATATTGACTAATAAAGTTTAGGAATTACGTTGCTTATTGTAAAAAGCGATATGTTTGGTTTTTTAATTTGGCATCCGTGCTATGCGCGGCGAATATCTAAGATATTGAACATGGCAGATGGCCAGGAGCCAGCAGGCGACAACGATACAGGACGGCCAGTGTCCGCCTATGCGAAGGTGAACTCGAGACTTTCTAGACAGGCCGGCGAGCTGAGGCTGATCCCTAAGAACTTCACGCAATCTCGACGAGAACGCAGGGGCGACGAAGTGAAAAGAATAAAGCTTAGTTATTGTACGCGTGATGGAGGAGGTGGTACGCACACGTCCGGCGAGCCGGAGGCACAGGAAAACTGCAGAGCCAAGCGTCGAATGAAGAAGCATGCTTCGTCAAAGTCCGGTGCGGAGGCGGCGCCAGGCTTCGGGCCGGTGAAGCCTCTTTATCATCCCCACCGACATCAAGACGTTACGCTTTCGCCAGAAGATTTTCATGAGTCCGCTTGGCAATGGTGCCTGCGGGCGAGGCGGTCCTTTCCAGGTCAGCCTGCCAGGGAATGCCCATAAGCCCTCATGACCCATATTGTCCTGGTTCTGCCGCCCGGCGCGGAACGCGAACCGATCTTGAACATTACGAAGAGGGTTTCGTACCTGGCTCCTTCGATGTCTGTGGGTCGATACAAACGGACAATTCGCAGGGCACATTGCGTCAGGCGAGAGAAGCGCTGCAGCGGCGAAGACGGATACAAGGGCATCGCGACGTGGCGAAATCACCGCGGCAGGTGCTAGCTTCAGCCATCACACGCGATGGAACTGCGCACGACCGGAAGGCGACCGCGACCGTCAAGATCGGACGCGCGGGCTCCAGAGATCTCAGGATTGAATCTAAAATACGGAAGGGTGAAAGCTGCCCAAGGAACAGCATCAGCTGAATGCCACAAGATGATTTTTCAACCTCAACAGGACAAAGACAATGGCAGATACAGACGTCCCCATGAGTGGCGGCCCATTTACCCCGCCGTCAACACAACAACGAACTGTCCTCGTAAGCCCGCCGAACGCGAGAAACGGCGAGCAGCGCCGCCCAACGAGTCTGGTCGCTCATCCGGGCGACCTCCAGGCGATTAAGGACGCGGCGACGGACAGTAACCCAAATCTCACGCTCAGATGGCTGACGAAACCTGAGTTTGACAAACAATTTCCAAATGTCGAACCGCTCTGCGCCAAGTTTTGGGATGAGGCGAGCGGCACATTCAAGTCGACGCCCGACTTCTACCAATCCATACCTCTCAATCATCTGCCTGGGCATGCCCGTCGTGCGGAGCGCATACGTTTGTTTAATGAGCGGGTGAAGACAGAAGGATTCGGTAACGAAACGTATATCGCGCAGAAACAATCCCCCCAGCAAAGCGAGCATTTCTTCGAAAGCCCGTGGGGCCAGCAATACCAGGCAAGGGTCTACAGGAACCCGACGGCAGCCGGTCGGGACGCGCCTCGCATGATGATCATCGAGAATGGCCGTCACATCTCCATCAACCCGGCGACTTATCCGGGGGTTAAGGATCTTGATGCCGCTGGTCTGAACGATAAATACGGGCCACAAGGATGGTTCCTGAAGAATAAGAATTTTGGAGATGAGAGAGCCGACCACCTTATCGCGAGAGAGAGTATCTCGGCAGTCGATGCTAAACTGTATAAAATCAACCCGACGCTGCAGTCTGCGCACGAAGAAATGCCGAGAGATCACACCGCTTTCGTCAAATGCGTCGACGGAAAGTGGGACGAACTGCAGATTTATCGAGACAGCTTCCTCCAGGACGTGGACGTTCCAGCGAAGGACGCCGATATGCTATTCTATAATCCCACATCGGGGAAACTGCTTCCGGCAGAACATCTGCATATTAAGAAGGCGAACGAAACGGATGCAGAGGCATACGCCAAACGCGTGGAGATCTTGAAAAATACTTACGGCCTCGATGACGATCTGGCGTCGGCGCAGGCCGGAAGAAGCAACGGTAATATCTCGGCCGTGCTTGCAATGACCAAGGATGAGGTTGGAATCCATCAATTGTTGCCGCCGACCCAATTCGGCAAAGTGCGGGACACGCTCACCGATCGACAGATTTTTCCGCAAAACACCGGCCTTAATGGATATACCGGTAGCTGTAATTCACTTTACAACTTAACGGCAGACGGGCTTTATCCCAACCGTCAACAGGCGAGATTGCTCGACATGCAGGAAGGAAAAGAACAGCTCATTACGGACAAATTCGGGAATGACAGAATTCTTTCGCGACCGCCAGGTTGGGTTCCGCCGCAGGTAAGCGCTGCTTTGCCGATCCGAGACTTCAAAGGTCGAGACGATCGTTCTGCCGCAAGGGTTGCAGGCTCGTAGGCTTATTCAAATAGGCGTTCGAAACCGAAAACACTATTTCCATACATCAAGGATTGAGACTATGTCCCTCAACAAAAATGACCGCTCGGCGGCTGACACCAACGATCGTGACGCACAACATGTAACGCGAGGAACGGCCAAGCTTCACATTCTGACCGAATCGAGGAAACCGAATTCTGAATCGACCACTTCCAAAACCGGTGAATACGTGGAGCCGTCCGAAGCGGACATGGAGCTCTATCTGAAAGAAATGGAGGATTACGATTCCCAGGAGGCGGACAGCCTGTTTTATTTCGACGCGCTTGCTCCCAGACGCGCTGATGCAGCCGTCTCCTCAGGCCATGGATCCCGTAACGACGACAGCTATTCCAAGTTCCTTGCGCGCAGGCGCGAAGAGAAGCGAAGCGCGGTCGCAGCAGCCGAGTCCTGATGGAGTCTTTGGCGAGCATCTCTTGACGCACCGCAGTCCCGCCTCGATGCGGACTGCGGTGAGGTTCTAACGAACAGATGTAGTTGGAGATTGGACTGTGGCGAAAGATTATGAATTGACGGAAGCTGGCCAAGCCGTGTCTGAGGGTCCCTATATCGGAGACGACGATCTCGAAAATAGGCGGGCGCAAATAATGGCCCGCCGGCTGGGAGATTGGGACGAAGGGAGACGACGTAAAACGACGGATATGACGACCGGTAACGAGACCTTATCTTATAGATCGTTGACCGGAAGGACGACACAGGACACGATCATCCGTCATGATGAAGGGTTAATAGAGCAGAATAAACGCACGAAAGATAATCACACCTCCAAGATCATGCGGCTTGGCGGACGGCAAGTTATTAGCGAATTGGACAAGCGAGAAGGCTTTCTGCAAGAAAAATCGTATACTTACCGTGATGACATTTTCACCTTTTCCTCCAAACCTTACGACACGAAATCCGTAAGGAGAAGCTGGAAAGCGGGAGAGCGGTTCGAGCACTATACAAAGGATTCGAATGGCAACAAGGAAGTAACCGAATTTAAGGGTCGGTTTTCCTACAAAATCTGGTCGAAGGTCAGCCAATCCGTCCTTTCGGGGACGAGTCTAGAAACACCTCTCTCCTTGAAACTGAGCACACGGAATTTTTGGGGGCTGAAGCGCGTGGAAACGCTTGATTCGCACGGGAACCATAAGTGGGTGCAGTCAAGCTTTCTGGGTTTCCGCGGAAAAGGCCATTTCGAGCCGATGTCGCAAGAGGAGATTATACATCGCAATCGGCAGGTCGCCAAAGCCGAAAAGATGAAGGGCTCGGCCGCGACAACAGCGGAATCTAGCAGAGAATCGGTTGATGGGGATAATAGGCGGACCAAATCATCAGATGATCATTTTCTCGAACCTGATGAAGCCGATATGGCGAGCTCTCATGATTTCGACGATGCCGCCGGCCATGAAAGCCAGAGCGCGGAACATCATCTACGCAGCAAAAGCGTCGACGCCTCAAATGCGAGGCAAGCTCTTCTGGAAAGGCGCAGGAGCGAAAAAAGAAACGCCGCCGACCGGGATTAAAGCCGCCAGACAGGCGATGGCGGCGCGAAACGCTGCTCTTTCAAGGGACGAGTGGAGCGAGCTGCTGCGCGACAATCGTCAAGGCTGCATTAGTTGGCAAGAGTAGGAAGAGAACTTACAAACTTCTGACAGAGCACGCGCACATGGAGACGTTGCGGTGATCACGCTTCCTTCCGGTCAAAATGTGCGGGTGTGGATTGCAAGGGGCCATACGGACAATGCGGTGTGGATTTCCATCCCTTGCGTTGCGGATGCAGGAGGTGCTGAAACAGAACCCTCTGGATGGCAATTTTTTTGTATTCCGCGGTCGCAGCGTCCAATTGCCGAAATTCTGCCTACGGTTTCCGTTTTGCGACGATCGCATATCCTTAGCATCCGCTGTTCGGGAGCAAGGTGCAGATTTCGTCGAGCGTGAAGAACGGTGAATATAGCTTTGTTGGTTGACGTGGCGTGGCTAAAACCGCTTACAACAGAGCTTATGATGCGGACGATAGTGGGTGTTTCGGCAAGAGTGTCGAAACGAGAGCGATCAGCAGGCACAAAAGTTGTCTCAGCCAGTTGAGCAGAAGCGAGAAGTTGTAGCCGACGGCAGCCAGAAGCGCATTGACGGCATCGCCCTGCTGTCCGGCGAGATAGTTTCGGTCCATCCTGTGTTCGTTCTTGAGGTGGCCGATCACGGGTTCGATCGCTGATCGTCGTCGCATCAGACGCTTGATGGCTGGCGTGACGCGGCGCTTCTGACCGGCGGTGAAGACCCGGAATTTGTGACTGTCGGGTGCATTGTGGCCGCGATATCCGGCATCGGCCAGGATGCGGGACAGCTCGTTGCCGATGGTCTCTTCCATGTCGGGGATAACGGTCTCCAGCGTGTGACCGTCATATGGATTGCCGGGCAGCGCCATGGTGTGGAGGGCGAACTGGCCGCCTTTCGAGCGAGAAAGCGTCGTGGCCACCGAGACCTTGACGCCGAATTCATATGGCCTATGCGCCTTGCCTTTGCCGATGCATTCAATCTCGTCGGCGTGCAGGCTGTAGATCTTGCGGCCGCGCTCCCGCTGCTTCTGCTCCATGGCGGTCCTCGCCTGATAGAGCGGCCAGATGAAAATGGCTTTGAGCTGCTCGTCCCCAGCAATCTGGCGCTCGATGTCACGGATGGTCCGCCTGAGATAGGTCTTCAGCTTACGCAGCGCCCCTGCCGGCCCGCTTGAATTGCTTCGCGTGGGTGCGACCTCAAAGTCGCGTGTGTCTCTGTCTCAAAGGAGAAGTACTTTAGGTAACCTTACGAAACTGGCTGCTCCATCAGCCATTCCCTACCCGGACATGCGGCGTTGGCAACAATTCGGTGTGAAGCTTCGGGGACAATGCAGCCACCGGATGCCTGGTACACCGAGCCGCGAGGCAAAGTGGAAACTGCCAGCATGAAGGCGGTGAGGCGCTAGGGATGAGCGGTTACGGCCAACACATGTGAACTTCCGATAAACGTCGTTAAGCAGAACAAGCCAAACGTGCTGACAGGCTTGGACCAAAAGGTACGCAGCAAGGAATGGCTCCTTCATGCTGAGCCATCATGGACAACGGGCTGCCGACGAACAGGAAGGGTCCGATCCGCTCCGAGACGCATGTGGAACAGGGTAAGCCCGCAGCGCTGCCGGAAACGGCAGGCGAACCGTAAGGAACGCTGTTGGCCCTGTGGGTAAAGGATGGCGGAGAAAGCGAACGCTCGGCTGTAACGGTCGGGATGCGGGCTGAAACATCGCTCGACGCGAAAGTGGGCAGACTTCCGCCGGGTCATTCATGGCGAGAGAACATTGACTAATCGCTGGACGAGGAAAAGCAGATGACGGCGACCGATGCGAAAGCAACGGAGGCTGGTGCGTCCTCGCGCGTACCATCACGATCCGGCATTCAATCCCGTCACATCCAAAAATGTCGCCCAGTGGTAGCGAGTCCCACTCAAATGGCACATTCCCGACGGAAAGCAGAAATTACCTTTGCGTTCGGGGAGTGATTAGTCCGTTCCCCGCCAACATCTTCTTGCACTACATCCTTGATCTCTGGGTACATCAATGGCGTCGTCGCCCATGCACGAGGCCGTATTGTGATCGTGCGCTATGCCGACGACAGAGCTGGCTCGGGAAATCTGCACAGGGAGGATAAGTGGAATTTCTGCCTGACTTCGGCTTAGATGCCGGGAACAGGAGAGACCATGACGAGACGACCGCGCCGGAACCATAGCCCGGCTTTCAAGGCGAAGGTGGCA
>NZ_QJKM01000041.1 GCF_003425685.1 Rhizobium terrae | reverse complement strand
TTGGCGTCAGACCCGCCAAGCAATTGGTCCAATATCGCGTCCGGGATAACCGGCTCTTTCCGTCGTGCCATGGGAATCTCCTTCATACCCATTATGCACCCCGTACACGAAATTCCTGACACTCCCGGCCCAGGAGCTGATATCCTTTGATATTGGGAGCCACCGTGTCGAAACCGGCTTCGAGTAACGCGCCATCCTTGAGATCCCTTCGTTCCTGTCGCCTCGGTGTAGTCGAGGCGTATACCGCCGCTGCGATAACTTTCGCTGTCGAATGCAGTATCGCGCTCGATCTTCTTTATGCCGTCGATCGCGATCGTCTCCGCCAGCCAATCATAGAAGGCCTTCCGGCTTTCGCGATGTGCTGGCTTGCCGTGATTAGGGCCGGTCTTGACCCCCATCGCCTCGGGAGGTTCGATGCGGATATCGATATCTTCCGAGAATCGGTTGATGATGCGGTAGCCTTTGGATAGCGAGGTGCCGCCCTTTAGCTCGAACCGCATCTTCAGCTGCTGCAGGCCGTATAGGCAGGGCATGATCCAGTAGTCTTTCTCGACCAGCACCGGCTGCACCTTCTCCTCGGCGACGATGCGCAGCAATGTCCGAAATCTTTATGGTTATGCAGGAAATCAGTTGGTATGCGTGTCCGCTACGAGACCGTTGAAGAATTTGCGGGTCCGTACCATGCCGTATTCCTTGGCGGCACGGATGAGGGCGCTGCGATTGCCCTGCAGAGCACACTCTTTCACACGGGCCAGCACCTGTTCGCGGTCCTCGGCCAGATGGTCGAGATCGTTGACCAGGTCGACCAGTAGGAATTCCTTGGCCAGGATCTTGGGAAAAGTCGGTTTCTTGCGGAACTCAAATTCCCGTCCACCCAGCATGAAGTTGCCGTGGCGCTTATGGTTGTAGACAACGGTCTTGTTATAGAGCTGCGTCGCTCCGACACCCAGGCTATTATAGGCATTGGGGGAGGTGACGAGATAACGGTCGTCCTTCAGGAACGCTTTGACGAGAGCACCATCTTCGGCGGGCGCCTTGCCAAACGCCGTCTATGCGCCAGCGGTTCCTCAGCTCCGGCGCGAATGCCGATCTTTCAAGCTAGGGATGCAGCACAATGGCGAAAAGCGACGACCGAACGCATTAATGCATTTCCGGCGATTGAGGAGAGGTCTCTGGCATGATCAGCGATGCGCGCAAGCAGGGATCCCGATCGACCTCTGCAGGAGCGAAAAAGCTATCTCGCTCAAGGCGAGGCAAAGCGCCATGAGAGTCTCGTGATTGCCTTCGGGTTCAGCGAGATCGCGCGCGTTCAAATTGCCGTTTGTGGACATGCCAACGCATTAGCGCTCCGACCCACTAGTTGCGCTGCTTCTCAATAAAACAATCGGCAGTTTGATCTTGCGCAATGATGATGTTGCGCGACGGCTTATTGCTGCGGCAGTGATTTCCGGGAAATTGAATGCGAATCCTTCGTCCAATCCTTCTGCTCTGCGCCTACCTATGTCTCACGGCGTCCACCGGTTCAGCGGCGGTTCTGCAACAGTATCTGCCGGAGACAAACATCTCTGATCTGGTCCCGGGCGCAGACGCTCTCGGACCTATGCGGAAGGACCTGGCCGTTGCTCCGGTGTTGAAGGACGGTAAAACCATAGCATGGATTTTCGTCACCTCGGACTTCGTCGGCACCACGGGCTATTCAGGCAAGCCAATCCACTCGCTCGTGGCCGTGGATATGAATGCGAAAATCGTCAGCGTGCAGTTGGTGAAGCACTCGGAGCCGATCGTCCTTATCGGGATTCCGGAAGCGAAGATAAAGGCGCTCGTTGCCGGCTATGTCGGTCTGGACCTCGTCGCCGAGGCGAAATCCGGCGGTACGGCCCATGAGGTGAATATCATCTCCGGTGCCACCGTGACCGTGATGGTGATCGACGATTCGATTATCCGCTCCAGCCTCAAGGTTGCCCGTGCCCTCGGGTTGGGTGGGTTGGTGCCGGAAGCTGCTGATGCTGGGCCACGTTTTGAGGTCGATCCGGCGGCGAAACAGCCCACCGAGTGGTCGGAGGCAGAAGGCGACGGAACCGTACGAAGGCTCTCGCTTGACGTGGCACAGGTCAACGGCGCCTTCGCCGCCCATCCCGATCCGCGCGCCCGCGATCGGGCGTTGACCGCAGCGCCGCAGACCACCTTCGTCGATATGCAGGTAGCCTTGGTTTCGGTTCCGGCTATCGGCGGTGCCATGCTCGGGACGGCAGAAGAGGGCAATCTCCGCCAATGGCTGGGCGTAGGCGAGCATGCCATCGCCGTAGCAGGACGCGGGCTCTATTCATTTAAGGGCTCGGGCTATGTGCGTGGCGGTATCTTCGACCGGATCGTGCTGATCCAAGACGATGTGTCCGTGCGCTTCCGAGACCGCGACCATCGTCGTTTTGGTGGCATCGCGCTTACAGGCGCGCCGGAATTCACCGAAATGGACCTGTTCCGCATCCCCGCGGGCGTCGGCTTCGATCCCGCAAAGCCGTTCCGCATCCAGCTTCTGGTGCAGCGTGAGGTCGGTCCGGTAGAGAAGGTCTTTCAGACATTCGATCTCGGTTACCAACTGCCGCAGAGATATCTGCGCGCAGTCGCCGCTCCGGCCAGGGAGGCAAAAGAGGTCGCCGCCGTCGTCAACAAGAGTGAGGACACCGCGCAGGCGGAACTCTGGAAGCGGATCTGGAGCGACAAGCAGGTCGAGATCGCCATAGTCGCCACCATGCTGTTGGTGCTAACCAGCGTATTCTTCTTCCAGGGCTTCGCCACCAGGAATGCCCGCACCTTCTACATCTTCCGTATGGGCTTCCTGGCCGTGACCTTGGTCTTCCTTGGCTGGTATGCCAGTGCTCAGCTTTCGGTCGTTAATTTGATGGCCCTGTTCGGCAGCTTGGTCAGCGGCTTCTCCTGGCAAGCCTTCCTGCTCGATCCCCTGACCTTCATCCTCTGGTTTGCGGTTGCGGCGGCCCTGCTGTTTTGGGGCCGGGGAGCCTATTGTGGCTGGCTCTGCCCCTTCGGCGCGCTTCAGGAACTTACTAACCAGATCGCTCGCAAGCTGCGAATCCCCCAATGGACTCTGCCATGGGGCCTGCACGAACGGCTCTGGCCGATAAAATACATGATCTTCCTCGGTCTCTTCGGCGTGTCGCTGATGAGTATCGAGCAGGCCGAGCATCTTGCAGAGATCGAGCCGTTCAAGACCGCAATCGTCCTGAAATTCATTCGCGCCTGGCCGTTCGTGGCCTATGCCGTAGCGCTCCTGGTGGCCGGGCTTTTTGTCGAGCGCTTCTACTGCCGATACCTCTGCCCGCTCGGCGCGGCGCTGGCGATCCCGGCTCGGCTGCGCATGTTCGACTGGCTCAAGCGGTATCACGAATGCGGAAATCCCTGCCAAACCTGTTCAAATCAATGCCCGGTGCAAGCGATTCACAAGACGGGGGAAATCAACCCCAACGAATGCATCAACTGTCTGCATTGCCAGGTCCTCTACCAGTCAGAATCCGTCTGCCCTGTCGTGATCAAGAAAATGAAATCACGGGCAAAACTGGCAGCAAGCCTGGGGAGCGCTCCGGTTCAAGTTCCCGCAAACAAAGTCTAACCCAAGAAGGAAATCGATGATGGATCCGAATGAAAACAAGGGATTGAGCCGCCGGGCTCTGTTCAGCGCTACCGCCGGAGGGGCTGTTCTGGCTGGAATGACAGGACCTGCCGTCATGGGCCTCGGGGCTGCCGTCCTTGCGACACCGGCCAACGCTGCGACCGGAAGCGATGGCTCCGTCGCGCCCGGCAAGCTTGACGACTATTACGGCTTCTGGTCCTCTGGCCAGACTGGCGAAATGCGTATTCTCGGCATCCCCTCCATGCGCGAACTGATGCGGGTACCGGTTTTCAACCGCTGCTCGGCTACCGGCTGGGGTCAGACAAATGAATCGATCCGAATCCATCAGCGCACGATGTCGGAAAAGACCAAGAAGCAACTTGCCGCCAACGGCAAGAAAATCCACGACAACGGCGACCTGCACCACGTGCACATGTCCTTTACGAACGGAAAGTATGACGGTCGATATCTCTTCGTGAACGATAAGGCCAACACTCGTGTGGGGCGGGTCCGCTGCGATGTGATGAAGACCGATGCCATCTTGGAAATTCCCAACGCTAAGGGCATCCACGGCATGCGTCCGCAGAAATGGCCGAAGACGAACTACGTTTTCTGCAACGGCGAGGATGAGGCGCCGCTGATCAACGACGGCTCGACGATGAAGGACGTATCCAGCTATGTGAACATTTTCACTGCGGTCGATGCCGAAAAGTGGGACGTGGCATGGCAGGTGCAGGTATCCGGCAATCTCGATAATTGCGATGCCGACTACGAGGGCAAATGGGCTTTCTCGACCAGCTACAACTCAGAAATGGGCATGACGCTGGAAGAGATGACGAAGTCAGAGATGGACCACGTCGTCGTCTTCAACATCGCCGAGATCGAAAAGGCCATTGCCGCGGGGCAGTATAAGGAGATCAACGGCGTCAAGGTGCTGGACGGACGCAAGGAGGCAAAATCCCTCTTCACCCGTTACATCCCGATCGCCAATAATCCACACGGCTGCAACATGGCGCCGGACAAGAAGCATCTGTGCATTGGGGGAAAGCTCTCGCCGACTGTCACAGTCCTCGACGTGACCAAATTCGCTGCCCTGTTCTACAACAATGCCGATCCGCGTAGCGCTGTGGTAGCGGAACCGGAACTGGGCCTCGGCCCGTTGCACACCGCTTTTGACGGTCGCGGCAATGCCTATACCTCGCTTTTCCTCGACAGCCAGGTGGTGAAGTGGAACATCGCGGATGCCATCAATGCGTTTGCTGGCGAAAAGGTCAATCCGATCAAGGACAAGCTGGACGTCCAGTACCAGCCTGGCCACCTGAAGACGGTCATGGGCGAGACGCTTGACGCCTCCAATGATTGGCTGGTGTGCCTGTGCAAGTTCTCCAAGGACCGCTTCCTGAACGTCGGCCCTCTGAAGCCGGAGAACGATCAGTTGATCGACATTTCCGGCGACAAGATGAAGCTCGTGCACGACGGCCCGAACTTCGCCGAACCGCATGACGCTATCGCTGTTGCGCCTTCCATCCTGCCCAACATCCGTTCGACTTGGGACCGCAAGGACCCGATATGGGCCGAAACCCGCAAACAGGCCGAAGCCGATGGAGTTAATATCGATGAGTGGACAGACCAAGTGGTCCGGGACGGCAACAAGGTCAGAGTCTACATGACCTCAGTCGCACCTGCCTTCAGCCAGCAGAGCTTTACGGTCAAGGAAGGCGACGAGGTCACCGTCATCGTCACCAATCTCGACGAGATCGATGACCTGACTCACGGCTTCACCATGGGCAATCACGGCGTCGCTATGGAGATCGGACCCCTACAGACGAGCTCAGTGACCTTCGTTGCCGCCAATCCGGGTGTCTACTGGTACTATTGCCAGTGGTTCTGCCATGCACTGCACATGGAAATGCGCGGTCGCATGTTCGTCGAACCGAAGGCTGCTTGAACAATGCGCCTGTCTCTCCTTCTGATCGGCCTTCTTCTCTCTTCGCAGCTATCTGCCGCGGAGCGTGAAGTCATGCCAGGGAAGGGCAGCCTGGCCGCAGCCGTCGCCGGTGCCGAGCCCGGCGACGTGCTCAAGCTCATGGACGGGGCCTATGGCGGCCCCGTCACCATTGATCGACCCCTCACGGTCACCGGCCCACGTGGAGCAGTGGTCGATGGACTTGGCAAAGGCAGCGTGCTGACGATTGCCGCGCCTGATGTGATCTTGACCGGCTTTACGGTCACTGGCTCCGGCCGGGTGAACGAGGACCTTGATGCCGGTATCAAGATCATCAAGGGCGCCGATCGCGTCCAGATCGAAGGATTGCTTGTCACGGGGAACATGCATGGCATCGACGTGCATGGCGGCCGCGACGCGGCCGTTTTGGCAAACGAAATAATTGGCGCCCGCAGCCCCCGGATGAACGAGCGCGGCAACGGCATCTATGTCTGGAACAGCCCGGGCACGCGGCTCGAGCGCAACAGGATTCGCTACGGCCGAGACGGCATATTCTCCAATGCGAGCGCCAACAGCTATTATCGTGGCAATATCATGCGCGATCTGCGCTTTGCAGTACATTTCATGTATACTCGTAATACCGAGATTTCTGGCAATATTTCGATCGGAAACCATCTCGGCTTTGCCATCATGTTCTCCGACCGGGCCAAGATCCAAAACAATCTCAGTTTGGGTGACCGGGAGCATGGGCTGATGCTAAATTACGCCAACAATGCCGATGTCACAGGCAATTTGGTCCGCGGCGGCACGAAGAAATGCCTCTTTATCTACAACGCGCACAAGAACCTCATCTGGCACAACCGGTTTAAGGGCTGCGGCATCGGCATTCACTTCACCGCCGGCTCTGAGAAGAACGTGCTGACCGACAATGCCTTCATCACCAACCGGGAACAGGTGAAGTATGTCGGCACCCGCAACATGGAATGGAGCCTCGACGGCAAGGGCAATTTCTGGTCCGACCATCCGGCCTTCGATCTCAACGGCGACGGCGTCGCCGACAGCTTCTATCGACCCAACGACCTGATGGACCAGATCCTCTGGTCGCAACCGGCTGCGGGCCTGCTCATCGGCTCACCCGCGGTCCAACTCGTGCGCTGGAGCCAACGGGATTTCCCCGCCACGCTACCTGGAGGCGTGCGCGACAGCGCGCCCTTAATGCACCCCCTGACCATGTCCGTCCCGCCCGAAATTCTCGCTTATGAAGCCGAGGCCGCCAATCGCTGGACCGAAGGAAATCATGATGACGCCGACTCTGACGATCTCTCGTCTCACTAAGCGGTTTCAGTCGCTTGAGGCGTTGAAAGATGTCTCGTTGGCTCTGGAACCTGGAAAGCGCGCCGCTTTGCTCGGTCACAACGGTGCTGGCAAGTCGACGATAATGAAGATCGTCCTTGGCCTCATCCCGTTCGAAAGCGGCGAGGTGAGGGTCTGCGGTGCGCGTCCCGGTTCGTCTGAAGCGCGGGCAAAGGTGGCCTATCTTCCGGAAAACGTCGCCTTTCATCCGGCCTTGACCGGGGAAGAGCAGCTTCGCCACTATCTTTCTCTAAGGGGTGAACGCCCGAGCCGGGCGATGGAGCTGCTGGCGCGTGTGGGCCTCTTGCATGCCGCGCGGCGGCGGATCGGCACCTACTCAAAGGGCATGCGTCAGCGTGTGGGGCTCGCTCAGACGCTGATCGGCCATCCCCGCCTCCTGGTGCTCGACGAGCCGACATCCGGCCTCGACCCGGTATCGCGGCGCGACTTTTATGAACTGCTTGACGGACTTGCGGCGGACGGTACCGCGATCCTGCTCTCGTCGCATGTCCTGACGGAGGTGGAGGCGCGCACCGACCGCATTCTGATTCTCTCTGGTGGAGAACTCGTGGCGGAAGGTACACTTGCCGATTTGCGCACACGCGCGGCGCTGCCGATCGTGCTTCTGGTTCGCCCAGCAGCCGGCCATGCGGCAGCGCTGGCCACAGCCTTTCCCCTGGGCATACAAGGCAAAGACGGCGTGCTGCGCATCGCCTGCGACCAGTCGGACAAGCTGCCGCTCCTCGCCGGCGTCGCCGCCCTGGGCCACCAGGTCGCGGATCTCGACGTCATCCCTCCGAGCCTCGAGGACATTTACAGCCATTTCAGCCGGAGGGATGGGCAATGAATCGTATCCTTGCCACTGCCATCTCTGAGTTCCGCATCGCGTTCCGCAACCGATGGGTTTCCATCGCCACCGGCATGATGGTGCTCTTCGCGCTTGTACTGGCTGCCGCTGGCTCCGCTCCGACCGGCGATGTCGGAGTCGACCGGCTGTCCGTGACGGTGGCGTCACTGACCTCGCTTGCCGTCTATCTCGTTCCTCTTCTGACGCTGCTGATGAGCTTCGACGCTTTGGCGGGCGAGGTGGAGCGCGGCACGCTTCCTCTGCTGCTTACATATCCGGTCTCGCGTCTGCAGATCCTGCTCGGCAAGTTGCTTGCGCATCTTGCCATCCTCGCGCTTGCAGTCGGCTTCGGCTTTGGCGCGGCGGCGCTGGTCGCCGTCAGATCGGATCCCGATGCGATCGCGGGTCTGGCCTCGCTGTGGCGGCTGATCTGGTCCTCGGTTCTGCTCGGGGCGACCTTTCTCGGTGCAGGTTACACACTTTCGGCGCTGGCGCGGCGGCCCTCTGGGGCGGCTGGGCTCGCCGTCGCCGTCTGGCTGGTTGCTGTGGTTCTCTACGATCTCGCCTTGTTGGCGCTGATCGTATCGGACGCTGGCGGAGCCTTCACGACGCAGGTGCTGCCCATAGCTCTGCTCGCTAATCCGGCGGATGCATTCCGCGTCTTCAATCTCTCCGCGGCGTCAGCGGTCGCCGCGGCAGGCGGCATCGGAGGGGCGGCGAATTCTATCCCGCTCTGGCAGTCGGCTGCCTCGCTTCTTCTCTGGCCGCTGGCTTCCGTCGCGCTTGCCACCGCAGCCTTTCAGAAAGTGACACTATGATGAACCTTATTCGCCCGGCGCTCTTCCTAGCCATGCTCGCGCTGCTGAGCGCCTGCAAGGAGGAGGTGAGCCAGAACATCAAACCCCAGGATCTCACGCCCGACACGCTCGGTCATTACTGCCAGATGAATCTCTTGGAGCATCCAGGCCCCAAAGCCCAGGTCTTCCTGAAGGACAATCCGGCGCCGTTGTTCTTTAGTCAGATCCGCGACGCCATTGCCTACACTCGCGCGCCCGAGCAATTGGCGCCCATCATCGCGTTTTATATCAATGACATGGGTGCTGCCAGCGCCACCTGGGATGAGCCCGGGGCCGGCAACTGGATCACTGCTGAAAATGCTTTTTATGTTGTCGGGTCTGGTCGGCAAGGTGGAATGGGAGCGCCGGAGACGGTGCCCTTCTCGAGCCGAGCGCGTGCGGAGGAATTCGTGCGCGCCGAGGGGGGGCAGGTGCTGAGGCTTGCCGACATTACCGATGACTTAGTCCTCGCCCCGGTCGACAGCGATCCGAACCAAGAGAGCAGCAACGCGGACCATCAAGGCCGCCTGGGCGCCCTGAATAACAAAAATGGAGGCTGATCCATGCCAATAACCCGTCGTCGCCTCATCACGATTTCCGCCGCGCTCGCCATGCTGCCGGCGGCCGTACACGCGACCATGCGGACGTCGCGGCTCTGGACCGGGCAGGCGCTTGGCGCGCGCGTCTCAATCCGTATCAGCCATCCGGATGGCGACGCCATTGGCCGACGAGTTATGGCAGAAATCAATCGGCTGGAGGATATCCTGAGTCTCTATCGCCCGAACAGCTCCCTCGCCATGCTCAATCGCGAAGGGCAGCTCGCCCATCCGCCTTTCGAGCTACTGGAGTGCATGTCGCTGGCTGGCGGTGTTCATGCCGCCTCTGGCGGGCGCTTCGATCCAACCATCCAGCCGCTCTGGGCACTTTGGGTCGAAGCTGCCGTCCACGGTAAACGACCGGATGCCAAGGCGATCGAACAAGCAATACGCAATGTTGGCTGGCACATGGTTGAGCTGAATGCCGCAGGGATCACCCTCAAACATGGCATGGCGCTGTCGCTCAACGGGATCGGACAGGGGTATGTTGCCGATCGAGTGGCGGCGCTGCTGGAGGCTGAAGGTCTCAACAACATCTTGATTGACACAGGTGAATTGCGGGCTCTTGGCGGTCAGCCAGAAGGCGGCGGCTGGCCGGTCGTCCTCAAGACTGGCGAGTCGTTGAATTTACGCCAGCGCGCGCTCGCTTCATCCGCTCCCCTTGGGACGACCTTCGATGAAGGCGGAGAGTATGGTCACATCCTTGATCCCGCAACGGGAATGCCAATCCCGGTACGATGGGACACGGTGTCGATCTCTGCCCCCTCGGCTGCTGTGGCAGATGCTCTGGCAACGGCCGCTTGCCTCATGCCCGATGTTGGGTCGATAGAAGCGATGCTTAGGGGCTTTGCAGGAGCGCGTCTGGAAGGCGGCATTTAGCTACAAGCCGCGTCTTTTTGCTGTTTCAAAGGAGATCTCGCCATAGCGCCAACTGCACCACTGCCAGTGATTCTTTTTGTGCATCAAGTGAGTGCTGCGGAAGCTGTGTTGTGGTGGCATGGTCACGCAATGGCTGAAATCGTCAGCTGCGATTGGCCTGCCCGGTAAGTTGAATTCTCGTGATGTCGATCGGCTTCCTTCGCCTGGGGGTGATTACTTGCAGTGATGACGCATGTGGGTGCTGACATCGCCCATCCGGGGGATATTCACCGAGCAGAAGTGGCCACTATGTCACCCGCAGATGGGTGGTCTTCCCCCTGATTGATCCATCTAGCACTCGCCCACTCTTGGTTAAGACGCAGATGTTTACCCTGCGAGCCGGCTTTCTGCTGAGGCAAATTTGGACGAGGGTAACGCCTGGTGCGTGCAGCACGGATCGATTTCCGCCCTAATTGGCTTCTTCGTCCAATGCCTATTCCCTCTTGCGGATCGACTCCCCCAGGCCTTTTACAGCGCCGTCAGTTTGCTCACGGGATTCCTCCGAATCCAGCTTGTCATACTCAAGTTTGATGAGCTCCGTCAGCTTTTCTTTTCGTTCCAGATCAGCTTCAGCCCGGAGCAGGTTTTGGAAGTGTTCGATTGTCTTCAGAATCGCGTATCGTCGCATTGGGTCACCTTTTGAGCCGAGAGCAGAACTGGAGAGAAATTGACAAAAGTCAAAGCTGCTCCAGCGACACGTCAACTCGGCCCCGTCTCTATCTGCCGCTCAATCCTCCAACAGGACCGTTCATTGATGTAGGCAAGTGCTCAGACTGACGGCAGCGGGTGCAGTTGATAGATTGTTGGTCCTCATCGATCGTAAGGTTGCCTAGACCTAAACGAGCAAGTCCGCAAAAGGAGGCGTCGAGACATTGCCAATGGACACGCATGGATTTTGTTCAGCTTGCTGGCAGGAGAGGGCGAGGGGCTGGTCGCTTCGGTGAAGTCGCGATAGCGCAAGTGTCTTCCTCACGATCTCCTTTCCAAACGCTGTCTCGCGGCCCGCCCTCATCCCCTACCCACCGAGAAACCCGTCGGGATTCTTGCTGAACGTCGTGCCGAAGTTGCGATCGGTGGAACCAGTTTCCAGCAGCCGTTTGTACTGACCGTCAGCCCAGGCAAGGGCATGTTCTTCAAACCGGAAGTCCCGCTCATACTGGCATCCGTTCTCGGTCAGGCGGACTAACCAGTAGCCATCGTGAGGAATGAGTTCGACGGTGTTGGCAGTCACTAGCTTCCTCGTCTTGTCGACACGTCGTTGCAACGGCACCAACACACGATCGATTCGTCGTCTCCAGTCATTCATCGACGATTTTTTACAACCACAAGCAGATGGTGAGCGTTCGGTGCTCGCGTGACGCCGCTTATGTTCGTTGTTAAACTGTTGCCAATGCGCCAGGTAGGGAGGCGATGGGCATCGGGACATGCCCTGCCACGAGAGCATCGTTCAAACCACATCCACCTTGAGAACCCGGGGGGCCTTCGACTTTTCCACCGGAAGTACATTGCCAACCGGTGGAAGTGCGCGGCCGGCTTCTCTGGCGATCTCGGTCGGAACCACTTGCCAGCGCGAGGGCTCGAGGGCGGGGGTACTCGCTACCGCTGATGAACAGGTCACCAGCCTGCTCGCAATCGATGGCTGCCTGCCAAGCGGGTGAGGAAACAGCTCCATCTGCCACAGAGAACCTAGGCTGCCTGGCTGAATTGGCGCTTCCCCTCAGAAGTCAATAAAACCCAGGGTGGTCCTTGACATGAAGAAAGGCTGACGCATGTTGTTGGTTGGAGGTCGCACGCTCATGGGAGAGAGATGTGTCTGATTTTTCGACGAGCCGGAATAAAGTCGGTTCCCCGAGAGGGAAGCGGACGCGGGAGTTCGTGACCTTCCTTGTGCTCGCCTTCGGCATATGGCCCATTTTCGCGGTGGGGGTTGTCGGCGGTTACGGCTTTCTGGTCTGGATGTTCCAGATCATCACTGGTCCCCCGGGACCTCCCGGACATTGAGTAGATCGCGTTCGCGGCTGAAGCGCTGAGGAGGCGGCATTGTCGATCCAGAGCAAACGTTACTTTGTCTCCAGCGCGGTCATTGTTGTCCGGGCAGACAAAACAGATGCGACTGTTGAACACCTTTCGAAGATGCCTGGTGTGGGAGTGCACGGGGTGCAGGACCGCAAAATCGTCGTCGTTATCGAAGGTGGCAGCAGTGGAGAGCTGGGCGCGTCCCTCGCGGAGATTTCCGGTTTGGACGGCGTGGTCGCCGCCAACATGGTGTTCGAGCATTCAGAAGACGAGGAGGTAATCTGCGATGATCGGAGAATTCACACGGCGTGATCTGATCAAGGCCCATGCTGCGGCAATTGCCGCAGCCACCGCCGGGGTTGCGCTCCCTGCGGCAGCTCAGCCAATACCAGGCGGTGTCGAGGCACTCGAAATAAAGTGGTCAAAAGCGCCCTGCCGTTTCTGCGGCACGGGTTGCGGGGTAATGGTCGGCGTCAAGGAAGGCCAGGTTGTGGCAACGCATGGCGATATGCAGGCCGAAGTCAACCGAGGCTTGAACTGCATCAAGGGCTACTTCCTTTCCAAAATCATGTACGGCGAAGACCGTCTGCAGACGCCACTGCTGCGAAAGCGTAACGGCAAGTACGCGAAAGACGGAGAGTTCGAGCCGGTAAGCTGGGACGAAGCATTCGACGTTATGGCTGAGCAGTGCAAGAAAGTCCTGAAGGAGAAGGGGCCTACTGCCGTCGGTATGTTCGGTTCAGGTCAGTGGACCATCTTCGAAGGGTATGCGGCCACGAAGCTGATGCGAGCGGGGTTTCGCTCAAACAACCTCGACCCCAATGCGCGCCACTGTATGGCCTCCGCGGCCTATGCGTTCATGCGCACCTTCGGCATGGACGAACCGATGGGCTGCTACGACGACTTCGAAAACGCCGACGCCTTTGTTCTCTGGGGTTCGAATATGGCGGAGATGCATCCGATCCTTTGGACGCGTCTGGCCGATCGTCGGCTCGGTTACCCGCATGTGAAGGTGGCGGTCCTCTCGACATTCACCCATCGCAGCATGGACCTCGCGGACGTCCCGATCATCTTTACGCCCGGCACCGATCTTGCCATCTTAAACTACGTCGCCAACCACATCATCACGACCGGGAAAGTAAACGAAGAGTTCGTTCGCAAGCACACCACTTTCATGAAGGGTGTGACGAACATCGGATATGTGCGGATTCCGACGTGAAGCCGGCCGCCATTCCGATCAAAGACCGGCCACCATTCCGATTTGAAGCCGGCCACCGTTCCGATCAAAGACCGGCCAGTTTTCGGCACTGAACATTACCTCCTGGGTC
>NZ_QJKM01000040.1 GCF_003425685.1 Rhizobium terrae | reverse complement strand
ATCAAACAGACCCAGGATCAGTCCGAGAAATGGCCGCCTTCAAATCGGAACGCCGGCCGGAATGAAATCGGAATGACTGGCCGGCTTCAAATCGGAATCGATGGCCGGCTTCATCGGAATACGCAGGTTCCTCGAGCGTGCCTGGTCAGCGGGCGAGGATATCGTTATCCACCGCGCCAACCCTGCCTCCGGCGGTACGGAAACCAGGATGGCTGTCTCAAGCTTTCTTCACGTCACCGGTGATCGTCCCGAGGGTAGGGCTCTTCGCGAAGCTCTGCATGAAATGAATTCTCTTGATGAGCAGTCGGAAAGCGAAACCCCCGTCGAAGCTAAGTCTCGAAACCGCTCCCCCTGGTCGAAGCCGGGCGATGGTACCGTGTGAGCAGAGCGTCGCGCTGCATCGGCTCAGGCTCCGTAACCATCAGGGATGTCGCAATGCAGCCTGAAATATGCTGACGGGATCGCCTGAACCGGCTTCTTCGTTCGCGGCACAGACAGTCCGGCGCAGCTATCTCGGTCGCATCTCAGATTCGGCGCAAGCGGCGAGGAAATCTTCGCGCATGTCCTCCGCCGTGATCTCGTTCCGGAGGGCTGCGTGACAGCGCCTTCTCGCTCGGCTGTAGCAAGGGCCATATTGATGGGTGATGTTTTCAGTCAAATAGCGCAGAGCGTCGCGAGGGCCGCGAACTTCCACCTTCGGACGGCCCGCCAGCTCTATGACCACTGGCAGATGCCAAAATGTGGAAAAGGCGATCGGAATCACCGGGGTCGTCATCATCTGAATCTGCCGGCGTTTCTGAGCAAGTCGATCTCTTTGGCGATCGGTCCCAGCAGTTTCCTCAGGCGATTTTCTTCCATCTTATCAAGGCGAAATCGCTGCGCAAACTCGCTGACGTACCAGATCTTTTCTTTTCCAGGTCGGCCGATTTTGCCTGGAGGAATGGGATATTGCATAACGAGATCCTTTTGGCACGAAATGCATTCACCGGAAATGTTCCAGATCAAGGGTGATTGTGCTGTTACGGGTTGCTGCATAGGCCGCCTTTGCGACCTTCAGAATTCGGGGCCGGAGCGCATCGAAGGAAGCGAGATAATCGTCTTCGCTCGCGGTTCGCTGCGACAACGCGCCAGCGAGCACTTCCGCGGGCACATAAAAGTGAACCTCGAACATGCCATCATGCCCGAGGAAGCGGACCCGCCTATGTGCTTCATCATAACTGCGTGCCGAGTTCGGAAAGGAGAGTGGCACTAACGACCTCCCTCATTCTGCCATCGATCGATGGCTGCGCTTTTCGGTGAACTTTCAGGTCGTGGATCGGAAGCAAGCCCAATATCTCGATGTTCCAGGGCGAAGAGCAAGGTTTCCCTCGTTCGGTTTCCATTCCGGAATTCCGAATTCAAGAAGACTAAGGCTTCACGTTTGGCGTCTGAGCTGGCTTCGACCGCAACACCTCTGAAGCCCGCAGTTCTCAAGACATCCCTGAGCATCGCTACGTTGACGGGGTCGATGTATTCCGGCGACGGGTTGGAAGACATGTCGTCCTCCTTTGTTGGGGCGGGGGGAACACCCTCGATGGCAGCGCCCGTGAAACGAGCTGCCATTACTAATACATCTCGTGCATCGATCGCCCGATTACAAGTCGAATAGAAAAAAATCCGCAGGATGTGACCCGTTGAGTACAGTGAAACTTGTCAGGGGAATTAATTTTAAACCTGCCTAAATGTGCTAATTAAAAGAATGCGCCTTGCAGTTTTCTGGCGCAGACACATATCTATTAAATGAATGGTGAGCTTCATTCGTGTAATTAAGCGTTGTCGTATCCATATTTATGATTCTTTTTCTTAAAGAATCTGGCGGCGTTTGCCTGATCGAAGCCCAGAACCTGGCCCGATTACGTGAACCTTCGGGCGATCCGATGCCCAAAGGAAGGCTACTCCGATCTCAGATCGTTCCGATCTTAGCGGTAGATCAAGGAGGCCTCATCATGACATTCGAGCACACGAGCGTGCGGGTCGTCCGCAAACCGTGGGGCGGCCACGACCTGACACCTTGGGACCTCAGCGGCAACCACGAAGCTGTAGTCGGCGAACTCAGGTTTGATCGAAGCGAGGCCCAAGCGCCCGATCCCGCCTTGCTTCTCAAACTGCTCTTTACGAAGCAGATGCTGTCGATCCAGGTTCACCCGGACGATGCCTTCGCGCAATCGACAGGCATGGCCAACGGGAAGACGGAGGCATGGTACGTGCTGTCGGCGGAATCCGGTGCCAAAGTTGCTGTGGGGTTGACGCGGACGGTGACTCAGGCGGAGTTGCGGACTGCGATCGCCGACGGTTCGATTTCTGATCTTGTGCAATGGCGAGACGCTGCGGCCGGCGATGTATTTTTCGTTCCGGCCGGAACCATCCACGCCATCGGCGCCGGTCTCGTCATCGCCGAAATCCAGCAGAGAAGCGACGCTACATTTCGTCTTTTTGACCCCGGGCGTGCGCGCGAGCTGCATGTGGACCAAGCCGTCGCAGTGGCCGATCTGGGGCCGGCGGAAACGGAGGCAGCCCCCATACGTCTTACGCATGCAAGGACGCAACTTGTATCTTGTGCCTTCTTCACCCTTGAGCGGATCGACCTTTCTCCAAATGCGAACTGGGAGCTGCTGGCCAACCGTGAGACCTGGGCTCTGGTCATCGCCGGTGATGCAAATGTCGGACCGATGCATGCCGGTGTCGGCGATGCGTTTTTTGCCGACGCAGATCGAGTTGCCATAAAAGTCGGGACAAATGGCCTGACGGCTTTGCTCGCTTACGCCGGCAGTGCGCCCGAGCCGGGCCTGCTCCGCGATCTCGATGCTTGGGACAGAGATCGTCCGGCCCCCCAGGATATTGTCGAGGCACTCATTCATCATGAAAAGCCGGCAAACTTGCCGTACCGCTCGACGGAGGGGCAATCATGACCAGGTTCAAGAATATCGCGTTCATCGGCAACTCGCTCCCCCGACGCTGCGGCATAGCGACGTTTACCACCGATCTGCAGCATGCCGTTTCAAATTCACCCGCAAGGATGGGGACGGCGATCGTGGCAATGACCGACCATGGCCGCGCCTATGATTATCCCCCCAGCGTCTGGCTTGAGATCCCAGATGAAAGGCTCGACGATTATATCCGCGCAGCGGAAGCCCTGAATGCCGGTCGGTTCGACGTCGTCTGCCTCCAGCACGAGTTTGGAATTTTTGGAGGCGAAGCGGGAAGCCATATCCTCACACTTCTCTCGCGGCTCGATATGCCGGTCGTGACGACGCTTCACACGGTTCTTGCCGAGCCCAACCCGGCGCAACGCAAAGTCCTGGCACGAATTGTCGAGAGTTCAGCGAAGATCGTCGTCATGGCAGAGAAGGGGCGTGCGCTCCTGCGTGAGGTATACAGGGTTCCGGCTGAGAAGATCGAGGTGATCCCCCATGGGATTCCGGATATTGCCTTCAGTGAGCCGGCTGTCGCAAAGGCAAAGCTCGGGTTCGAGGGCCGGTCCGTCATCCTGACCTTCGGCCTGCTCTCACCCAACAAGGGCGTCGAAGTCATGATCGATGCGATGCCCCGGATATTGGAAAGCCGGCCCGACGCCGTCTATGTCGTGCTTGGTGCGACCCATCCCAATCTCGTCCTTCGTGAGGGTGAAGCATATCGCGAAAGCCTGATCGCGCACGTGCGGGATCTCGGGATCGAAAAACATGTAGTGTTCCTCGATCAATTCGTCGACCAGGCAACGCTCCTGGACTTCATTTCCATGTGCGACGTCTACACCACGCCCTATTTGAATGAGGCGCAGATGACGTCGGGCACGCTGGCCTATAGTTTTGGCCTCGGAAAAGCGGTCGTTTCGACCCCTTATTGGCACGCTCGCGAACTTTTGGCCGGCGGACGCGGCATTCTCGTACCTTTCGGTGATGCGAAAGCCATCGGTAACGAGATCGCCGGATTGCTGACCGACGATGCAAGGCGGGACGCCATGCGTATGCGCGCTTACGCCAGCAGTCGGTCGATGACGTGGCAAAGGACGGCGGAGCGTTATCTCGCTGTCTTCGAGGAAGCGGCGCAACGCAGGCCTCTCCCCAATGCGCTGTTGCCGGGAAGTCGGAACGCACCCACGCGTAAACCTGCCGGCCCGCCGGAGCCGCAGTTCACCTATTTTCTCTCCATGTGCGACGACACCGGACTGTTCCAGCATGCCGTCCACTCGGTGCCGGATCGCTCACATGGTTATTGCGTCGATGACAATGCGCGCGCCCTGATCCTGGCGAGCGCTCTCAACGCAGCAGGCGAAACGCCCCTGCCGGAGCCATTGACAACGCGCTTCGCCTCCTTCGTGCAGCACGCCTGGAATCCCGACGAGAAACACTTTCGCAACTTCATGGGCTTCGACCGGCGTTGGCTCGAAGACAAGGGCTCCGAGGATAGCCATGGCCGGACGCTTTGGGCGCTTGGAGAATGCGCCCGAAGCGATAGCGATCCGTCCCGGCGGACCTGGGCTGCCACCTTGTTTTCCGAAGCCCTGCCAACCACCGAAGGCTTTCGCTCGCCGCGCGCCTGGGCCTTCACGTTGCTCGGACTGGACGGATATTGCGAGGCTTCTGAGGAGGACGTCTTTGCCCAACGCATGCGGCGGCTTTTCGCGGATCGTTTGATGGATCTCCTTGTTCGTGTGGAGACGGAGGATTGGATCTGGTTCGAGGAGGGTCTTTCTTATGACAATGCACGTCTGCCTCAGGCGCTCATCCTCGCCGGGCTTGCCACTGAAACTCCTGCCTATACCGCCGCGGGGCTGAAAACTCTACGTTGGCTCATGACCTTACAAACCGCTCCCCGCGGTCATTTCAGAGCCATCGGCACGGACAGTTTCAGCGATAGACGAATGCCGCCGCAAGGATTCGACCAACAGCCTCTGGAGGCGGCAGCAACCATCTCCGCCTGTCTTGCTGCGTGGCGTGCCGATCATAGTGCCGAATGGAGGGCCGACGCAGCAAGCGCATTTGCCTGGTTCCTGGGCGCCAACGATCTGTCGTTGCCGCTCGTCGATCTCGATACGGGAAGCTGCCGGGACGGGCTGCACCGCGCGCGTGTCAATGAGAACAGAGGCGGTGAATCCGTTGTGTCCTATCTTTTGGGCCTCATCGAGCTTCGCCAACTTTCACGCTTAAGCGACAAGCCGGCAGCGCTCACTCCGCTTCGCGCCCTGGGTGCCTGAAGCTTCTTTAAATCCCGCGGGATAAACCGAGGTTACTTTGTCACAAGCCACTTTTCTGAACCGCCAAGCCCTTTTCCTGCGGCCTGACTCCACGCGCGTCGTGGTACGGCCGTTCAAGCCTGCGGTTGAACCGCGGGATTTCAATCCGACGGACAAGACCCGGGCGAATCATATTGTCGACCGGGTCCTGGCGCTGGATTCAGAGACGGCGGAAAGCCTGCTCGCGGAGGTGCTGGAAAATTTTGAGGGGCGCCACCGAAACCTGCTCGCGACGTTTGAAAATCGGGCACGCGAGATGGAGGAGGCATTCGCGGCTCATGTCGAGTTTTCGAAGGTGCAACGTCAACTCATAGGCGCTTATTTCCTCCACGAATATTCCTTTGAGGCGTCGGCACTCTTCAACCCCAGTATCGTCATGCATCCGGATCAATCAGGCGCGCCGCAGGGAAGCCGGCGTTTTATCCTCAGCCTGCGCGCGGTGGGGGAGGGACATGTATCCTCCTTAACGTTCCGCACCGGGTTGATTGCCGCGGATGGAAGCGTGGAGATCGAGCCGACCGCGCGGTTGGCGTCCACTCCAACCTTGCACACACGGATATCGGACCCGCTTGGGGAGCCTATCGAAATAAGCTTCAGCTCGCAGCAGCACATCAGCGAGCGGGTGATTTTTCCCATCACACCAGCGCAATCGAACGGTATCGAGGATGCCCGCTTCGTGGAATTCCAGGACAATGGACAGAGCACTTTCTACGCGACCTACACCGCCTATAGTGGCAAGGCGATCCGCTCCGAATTGCTCGAAACCAGCGATTTCATATCTTTTCGCATGACCCCGCTGAAGGGTACCGCGTCGAGAAACAAGGGAATGGCGCTCTTTCCGCACAAAATCGATGACCGCTACGCCATGATCGGGCGACAGGACAACGAGAACCTCTATCTCATTTATTCCGATGATCTTTACACCTGGGACGGAGGAGAATTGATCCTGCGGCCTAAATTTCCATGGGAGTTCGTTCAGATGGGAAATTGTGGATCGCCGATCGAGCTCGACCAGGGATGGCTGTTGCTGACCCACGGGGTCGGCCCGGTCCGCCGATATGCGATCGGTGCGGCTCTTCTCGATAAAAAAGATCCATCCAAGGTTCTCGCTCGCTCGAAGGAGCCGCTGGTCCGACCGGAGCCCTCCGAGCGGGAAGGATACGTGCCGAACGTCGTCTATACCTGCGGCGCGATGCGCCACAACGACCAGATCGTCCTGCCCTATGCGGTCTGCGACACGTTTTCGAATTTCTCGACGATCAAGATTTCGGACCTTCTCAAGACGCTCGATAGCTGAGGTTTGGAAGTTGGCCCGCCGGGGCGCCACGAGTGGGTTCGACAGTCGATGTCGAGCGGGGGGATGGAAGGATCTCAATGCGCCGTCACATCACATAGTCGGACAAATTGAACGGAAATCTCCTGGTCTCGGCTTTTGCCTGACGTTTTGACTGATGACGGCTCAGCTGAATTTCATGCGTATTCACCATAGGCGGCGAAAAAGCACGCGTGATTTTTCCGGATCATCGCGATGGCGGAGTGCCTTGTTACAGGCCTCGACCGCCATCCAATAGAGATCACCCGATCGACATTCAAAGTTCTCATGAAGGTATCGAAGAGCCTCGGCCGGGCCATATATGGCTATCTTCGAAACCATCATGATTCACGAAGACAGGAAGTTGCCATTCAATCGAGAAGCCAATTTTGATGACTGAACCCACGGCCCGTCCCATAGATAGCCGCGAAACTCTGCGACTACCTGTACCACGTGGACATTTGATCCCGCCTCGAGCTTGGAGGTGCAATTAAGTAAGCTCGTTTATTGGTGGAGCCCTTCCACTGCCAACTGAACCGCGGATCTGGCTTGGTTCGCCGGTAATCTTCCTTCATGTACCGCACGGCAAGTGTGCCAAGCATGGCGCCAACTGCCCCTATGTTGATTTGGCTCGTGCAGTAGCCAGTTCATTGCCTCTTCAGCCGAGGTAAGGGTAATCCGAAGGCCAGCCTTCTCCAGGATGAGCGGCTTTTTCCAGCGTGTTGCTAGCATAATCCATCTCCTTGGCGGATGGTTGTCGACGCGGCCTATTTTTCTTCCAATCACTAAACATCAAGGCGTAATGACGGGGAAGTGGAAATAAGACCGGGGTAATTGAGTAGCTCTTGTATTGGTCAATTCTGCGGCCATGCGTTCCCATAATGGTGAGAGGATCGTGCGATCTGGCCCGATCCTCTCGTGCCGCCAGCTCCCTGGCAAGCCAGCAACATGAAGTGCCGCCCGCGCAGCGTGTGCATCACTGCCTTATTCTGGGTTTGGTAGCGATCTCGACCACTCGCAAGAGCCATCTCTTCGGAAGCTCAACGACCTGCATATGGCCCAGCCTCACAAAATCCGCTCCGCGAACATTCAAGAATTCTTAGTTCACGATGCGGACTACAGAACGAGATTGCGCGTCGATGATCAGGCGATGTTGATTGACCACAACATATTGATAACGCGTGTTGCCGGGCACGGGCTTAAGGATAATTTCACTGGGAACGACCTGCCCAACGCTGATTTCTCCCTGAATCATCACCGGATTTGAGGGCAGAGCTTGGCGGCTTACAAAATCAATAACTTCTTCCGGCGGGCGTTCGGTGGCGGAATGGTTGCTAGTAGAATGGGTTTGTTGGGCCAGGGACGTGCTGGCGAGCAGTAGGATTGCGGCCGACACTGGCGCAAACTTGGTCATAATTCTTTTCTCTCGTTTCTGATCATCATAACGACATACCCCGGCCTCAGAGGCATTTTCTTTCTGGACCGGCGCCGCATTATGAAGATGCTCACACTAACCATGTAGATATTACCAAATATCAGTCACACTATTCGCTAGCTTGCAACCATGTTTTAATAGAGGCGCAATGGATTCTAAATTTTAATTTTATTCTCAGGTGAAAGGGCGTACAGTTTTATTTATTGAATAACCCAGATTGTGATGCTTCCTCGCTTCCGCGAATACTTCCACCGAGATAAGGGGAGGGGCTTCGGGCCTCATCATTATAAAAATTCCTAAAACCCTCTAGGCAAAGGGAGAGGCATGAAATTTCGCGTCCAAATCCACTACAACTTCAAAGGTCGCTGTCTTAGCGAGCCGATGGAGGTCCATGCCGACAGCCACGAAGACGCCGCCAGGCAGGTTACGATCGGCCCTGTGCGCAAGTTCGGTAGCAGAGAGGATGTTGCCGCCAAAGTCTGGTCTCAAGGAGATCCGCTTACCCAGACCTTCTACCATTTCCCTGGTGGCCAACTCATGGACTTGAAGTAGAAACCCGCAGAGGATTGTTTCAGAATCGTCATGACGTGCATCAAGCTGAGTAAGCCAGTTTAAACGCCGAAACATATGCGCCAACAGCCAAAGCGTAGGCAAGCTTCATAACTGGCCGGGTTACGTCATTTGAATCGCAGCGGCCGGCATCTCGGAAAGCGCTGAAGACCGATTTTGTGGCGGATGGTGGAAGCGTCCCGAATGACGGGACGCAATGAAGGGCAGCGTCAGGCGGAGAGGGCGGTGCTGCAGCCTGCGGCGATACGACTGTCCGGTGACGTCTGCCCCGGCATTGTCGCCCAGCCGCCGGCTTCGATAAACTGGCGCTTCTTGTAGCTATCGGAAAGTGCCTTGAACTCGATGAGTTTTGAAGCTGCATCCGGTGCAGTGTTGAAACGCTCGACGCATACGGCGGACGCGAGCTCTCCCCGCGCAATCTCGCCCGCGGCCTCAGCCGCTGTGCGGGAGGTGCCGCCAGTCACCCAGCCGCCCCAAGTGAAGCCGACGATCATCGTTGCGGCTGCGGTCATGATGCAGGCCCAAACAAGGAGCGTCTTAGACGGCTGGTAGTTATCGAAACGCTGGAAGATCGATGCCTTGCTACTGCTTTGCATAGCCATTGGAATTCTCCTGTCGATTGTTGTTGGGTTCCGCCGCCCGGGAACTTCCGGCCGTACGGCTCAGGCACTGTCCTCAGTATCCCGTGCTGCCGTTGCCGGCCGCCAAGATGGAATCTTTGCTGGGATGTCGGCAATCATCGCCTCGGCGGTGATCAGAAGCGCTGCGATCGAGCCGGCGTCCTGCAAAGCAGTCCGGACCACCTTGGCGGGGTCGACGATGCCGGCCTTGATCATATCGACGTAGGTTTCTGTCTGTGCGTCGAAGCCCTGGTTGTGATCCTCGCCGTCAGTGAGTTCTCCGATGACGATCGAACCCTCTACACCGGCATTGTCGGCGATCTGCCGGATTGGGGCTTCGAGCGCTCTGAGCACGATCGAAATCCCCGCCGTCACATCGGCGTTCTCGCCGGCCAGCCCGGTCAGGACCGCCTTCGCCCGTAGCAGGGCCACGCCGCCGCCCGGGACAATACCTTCTTCCACGGCCGCACGAGTGGCGTTCAGGGCATCGTCGATACGATCCTTCTTTTCCTTGACCTCGATCTCGGTCGAGCCGCCGACGCGGATCACTGCAACGCCGCCCGCGAGCTTCGCCAGCCGTTCCTGCAGCTTTTCCTTGTCGTAGTCGGAGGTCGTCTCTTCGATCTGAGCCTTGATCTGGCCGATGCGCGCGGCGATGTCGTGTTTTTCACCCGCGCCGTCGATGATCGTCGTGGTTTCTTTGTCTATCAGCACACGCTTGGCGCGACCGAGCATATCGATCGTGACATTCTCCAGCCTGATGCCGAGATCCTCGGAGATCGTCTGACCGGCCGTCAGAGCGGCGATGTCTTCCAGCATGGCCTTGCGGCGGTCGCCGAAGCCGGGAGCCTTGACTGCGGCGACCTTCAGGCCACCCCGCAGCTTGTTGACGACCAATGTGGCCAGAGCCTCGCCTTCGACGTCCTCGGAGACGATCAGCAGCGGATAGCCGCTCTGCACCACGGCCTCGAGGATCGGCAGCATCGCCTGCAGGTTGCCGAGCTTCTTCTCATGGATGAGGATATAGGGGTCCTCCAGTTCCACGCGCATCTTCTCGGCATTGGTCACGAAATAGGGCGAAAGATAACCGCGGTCGAATTGCATGCCCTCGACAACATCGAGTTCGGTCTCGGCCGTCCTGGCCTCTTCGACCGTGATGACACCTTCGTTGCCGACCTTGTCCATAGCCTTGGCGATCATCTCGCCTACGGTCGCGTCGCCATTGGCGGCGATCGTGCCGACCTGTGCGATCTCGCTCGATGAACTGACCTTCGTGGCGCGTGCCTTGATTTCCGTGAGCGCGGCCGCAACGCCGAGGTCGATGCCGCGCTTCAAGTCCATCGGGTTCATCCCGGCCGCAACCAGCTTGGCGCCTTCGCGGAAGATGGAGGCTGCAAGCACTGTCGCGGTCGTGGTGCCGTCTCCGGCAAGGTCGTTGGTCTTGGAGGCGACTTCGCGCACCATCTGCGCGCCCATGTTCTCGAACTTGTCGGTAAGCTCGATCTCCTTGGCGACCGAGACGCCGTCCTTGGTGATGCGCGGCGCGCCATAGGACTTGTCGATGACGACATTGCGGCCCTTTGGGCCGAGCGTCACCTTGACGGCATTGTTGAGCAACTCGACGCCGCGAAGCAGGCGGTCGCGGGCGTCGGTAGAGAAGATGATTTCCTTGGCAGACATGATGTCGGGTCCAGTTCGGTCTTGAGATTACGGGATCGGGATTCGACCTGTCAGGCCGCCCTTTCGGCGGCCGCTCCGGTCTTCTCGACGATGCCCATGATGTCGGCCTCCTTCATGATCAGAAGGTCTTCGCCGTCGATCCTGACCTCTGTCCCCGACCATTTGCCGAACAGAATGAAATCGCCGGCCTTGACGTCGAGCGCGATGGGCTTGCCACTTTCGTCACGCAGGCTAGGCCCGACGGCGATCACTTCGCCTTCCTGCGGTTTTTCCTTGGCGGTATCGGGAATGATGATCCCGCCCTTGGATGTGAAATCGCCTTCCGCGCGTCTGATGACGACGCGGTCGTGGAGGGGACGGAATGTCATGGGAAATCTTTCTGCGGCCGGCGCATAGGGCGGCTGCACCCATTACATAACACCTCTGGCAATCGATTGATAGGATTGCCAGGAAATATTGTGCGAAGAATGATTTTGGTAAAATGGAAAATATTTATGCCGAGTTCTCATGATAATATAATTGTGAAGTATAATCTTGAAGAACGTGGAATTTTATTTCACGATGCTTCATCAGACCTACGTGAATACCAATGGTACTTTATGCCGCCAGCTGCGGTATTTTGTGCTCAATCAATCGCAGGAATCGGGTGTTGCGAGCCCCCGCAACCAACGCTGCAGCACGCCATAAGCGCTAAAACTACGATCAATCGCTAAATCTCTGTTTAGAAGTAAGCGAGTAGGCCACCCCACGTATCTTTCAGGCTGCTGATCGGCGATTTTCTGCATGAATCAGGCAGGGAATCCTATGAGCGACAGTGTGAATCATCCCCGAGCCTTTGAGGTTTTGACCGCGGAGCCGGTGCGAAGACGGCGCAAACCGTGTGATTGGTCGGATGACGAAAAGGCGCAGATCATCGACGCGACGCTACAGCCCCCGAATGTCTCAGCAATTGCTCGGTCTGAGGGCTTGGATCCCTCGCAAGGCTGGCCAGTATCTGAGCTGGAGTCGCTGATGCCTTGGAACTTCAGGCCCGACGCCATCAGCTAAGCGCTCACGCATGAAGCCCGGATTGAAACCTCGAAATCATCAGGATATCGAAACGCGCTGCTCGATGCTGAGAAGATCGAGATCGATCATCCTATACCCACATACACAGCCGTAAGAACCAGCGGGTCCCGCCGGTTCTTACGGTCATGTTCATTTTGGGAGTGCCTCCTGCACCGGCGCCAATAACGACTGGGGCCAAAGAAAGTTGCAGGCGGCTCAAATTTGATCAGCGGCGCAACGCAGGATCGCTGTCCTTGAAATGACGCATGAAAATCATCATCTTTTGGACAACGATTGCGGGACCAGCAGAGTCCCCCGCGGCTGGATCGTCACCACACTGAGGAATCACGGGAGCCTTTTTCGGCTCATAACCTCACATCCTCGTCGAAGACCATCTTCCTCTTCCCGATCGAAACCAGGCGCTCTCGGAGACGATAACTATTGGGTGCATGATGACAGGCCCACTCCTTAAATTGACCCCATATCAAGCACAGCTCAGGCAAGCCCATCGAACCCGCCAAATCAAGTACGCAGCGGCCGCTCGACGTGCCAAGAGAGGCACGGCCAAAACGGAAATTACGAGCCGTCCTCCTGTTTGGCAGATCGCAAATATCGCCTTCGACGCCCATGTGAAGGCGTATCAATTCCATCTGGCCAACAAGATGGTGCGGCCGGAAGTGAGCTACATCAAGCAAAGATGTGCTCAGGTCGGTATCTCCTACCGTGAAGTCATCGGTCGTTCATCGTTGAAGGCAGTCGTTGAAGTCCGCCGGCTTCTCATGTGGGAGGTCCGTGGGAGGTTCGGCTTATCGTTCTTCGACGTTGGAAGAGCCTTCGGCGGGCGAGACCAGTCGACGGCCATCAGCGCGATCAAAATCATCGAGGCCAGCAGAGCATGCAAGCAATGAACGACGTGGAGAGGCAAGCGATCTTCGCTGAAGGATTCGTCCAGCAACGTTCGGTTCGCGGCGTCGAGCAGGCGGTGATCGCGATTCGGCCGCCCGGACCGAGACGGTTAAAATTGCGACGTCTGGAACTTCGGAAGCCATCGGTTGTTCATGCGGCTTCCCATCCAGAAGGAGGCTCTCCATGTTCTATACTGACGGCAAGTTGCAATACCCGGTACGCGTCGAGGCCCCTGATCCCTTGTTCGCAAGGGCATTGCAACAGGCAATCGGCGGGGTCGAAGGCGAGATCAGGGTTGCCATGCAGTATTTCTTCCAGGCCTGCGGTGCACGCGGCAATCCGAAGTTCCGCGAGCTGTTGATCAATACGGCCGCCGAGGAACTCGGGCACATCGAAATGCTCGCGACCGCCGTGGCGCTCAACCTCGAAGGCGCCCCACTCAGCCTACGGGAAGAGGTCGCGGCCGATCCGGTTGGCGGCGCGGTGCTCGGTGGCCTCAACATGAAGAACCTGCTTTCAGCCGGGCTGTCGGCAATGCCAGTCGATTCCGATGGCGTGCCCTTCAACATGTCGCATATCTATGCAAGCGGCAACATCGCCGCCGACATGACAGCCAACGTTACGGCGGAATCGACGGGGCGCGTGTTGGCGGTCCGACTCTATAACATGACGAACGATCCAGGCATGAAGGACATGCTGTCCTTCCTGATCGCCCGCGACACCATGCACCAAAACCAGTGGCTGGCGGCGCTGGAAGAATTGGGTGGAACGGCAGGTGCCTTTCCGATCCCGAACAGCTTTCCGCAGGAGCAGGAAAAGCAGGAGTTCAGCTACGCCTTCCTCGGCTTCCACGCCGACGGCGGCGATCCCGTTGCTGGCCGCTGGTCGCAGGGGACATCCGTCGATGGCAAGGGCGAGTTCAAGCCCATGCCGATGACGGAGGCTCTGGGACAGAAGCCCGTGCTTGGCCCTGCAAGACCCAACAGCGGCGCGCAGGCGGAGCAGCTCTAACAGGGTGTTGAAGAAGTGCTGGCGCGGTTGTTTGGAACGTGATTCATTGCTCCCCGAACGATTGGGGAATGTGGATGCGCGGATTGGACGAACGGACGGGTTCGCTGTTTTCCCATGTGGACC
>NZ_QJKM01000004.1 GCF_003425685.1 Rhizobium terrae | reverse complement strand
GGCAATGTCTACGGCATGGCCGGCATGGGGATCGCCATCCTCACCACGCTTCTGCTCGCCACGCCGAGCTTCGGAGGCTTCATCCTGATCGTGCTGGCGCTTGCCATCGGCGGCGGGGCAGGGGCCTATATCGCCCGCACCATTCCGATGACGGCGATGCCGCAGCTCGTCGCCGGCTTCCACTCGCTGGTCGGCCTTGCCGCGGTGATGGTGGCGGCGGCGGCGCTTTACGCTCCCGATTCCTTCGGCATCGGCGCGATCGGCGACATCCACGGCCAGGCGCTGATCGAAATGGCGCTCGGCGCGGCGATCGGGGCGATCACCTTCACCGGTTCGATCATCGCCTTCCTGAAGCTCGACGGACGCATGTCCGGCAAGCCGATCATGCTGCCTTACCGGCATGCGATCAATATCGGCCTTCTGGTGCTGATCGTCGTCTTCGTCTTCGGCCTGGTGCAGACGGAAAGCCATTTCGACTTCTGGCTGGTCGTCATCCTGGCGCTGGCGCTCGGCGTGCTGATCATCATTCCGATCGGCGGCGCGGACATGCCGGTCGTCGTGTCGATGCTGAACTCCTATTCCGGCTGGGCCGCGGCCGGCATCGGCTTCACGCTCGGCAATCTCGCGCTGATCATCACCGGCGCGCTGGTCGGCTCGTCTGGTGCGATCCTGTCCTACATCATGTGCAAGGGCATGAACCGCTCCTTCATCTCCGTCATCCTCGGCGGCTTCGGCGGCGAGACGGCTTCTGCCGGTGCCGACGACGGCGTGCAGCGGACGGTCAAGCAGGGTTCGGCGGACGACGCGGCCTTCCTGATGCAGAACGCGTCGAAGGTCATCATCGTGCCGGGTTACGGCATGGCGGTCGCCCAGGCGCAGCATGCGCTGCGCGAGCTTGCCGATACGCTGAAGGAGCATGGCGTCGAGGTGAAATACGCGATCCATCCGGTCGCCGGCCGCATGCCGGGCCATATGAACGTGCTGCTCGCCGAAGCCAACGTGCCGTATGACGAGGTCTTCGAGCTGGAAGACATCAACGCCGAATTCGCCCAGGCCGACGTCGCCTACGTCATCGGCGCCAACGACGTCACCAACCCGGCGGCGCGCGACGACAAGTCCTCGCCGATCTACGGCATGCCGATCCTCGACGTCGACAAGGCCAAGACCTGCCTCTTCGTCAAGCGCTCGCTCGGTTCGGGGTACGCCGGCATCGACAACACGCTGTTCTACAAGGACGGCACGATGATGCTGCTCGGCGACGCCAAAAAGATGACGGAAGACATCGTCAAGGCCATGAAGCACTGAGCGAGCAGTGAATACCGGGTAGCGAAAAGGCTCGGCTTTTGCCGGGCTTTTTTGTGAAACCGCTTCGTGCGATATTATCGTGATCAGGAGGCCACGATGGCAAGCATAACGATTTCACTTCCGGATGCCGCTAAAGATTGGATCGATGAACAGGTTCGCAGCGGTGAATACGCCAGTGCCGGCGAGTATATGAGCGCGCTAGTGCTACAGGAGCGGGTTCGGCAGGGCGAAGAGCTTTCGCTTGAAGAGGTGCGTCAGCTAGTCAAGGCATCCAGGGCAAGTGGCATCGGAACGAAGACGATAGATGAGCTGTTTGCCGAGGCAGAACGGATCGTCGAGACGAGAAAGGCCAGACGTGCCTGAATATAGGCTCACGCCCAGAGCCGAAGCAGAAATCGTCAACATCATTCGGTACGGGATTGAGAGGTTCGGAGTGCTGCAGGCGCGGCGCTATGCAGACGATTTAACGCATTGCTTCGAACTCTTGGCAGAAAATCCGCGTATGGGAAGGTCCGCTCCCGATTTCGGCGAGGCGGTCTGCCGGCATACACATGCGCGCCACATCATTCTCTACGAAATAACCGATTCCGGCGTCATGATCCTCGCAGTTGTCCATGTTCGCAGCCTGTCTCGGCTGATCAAGCCGTAATGATCGTTCGGATTTTCACACGCTTCCCATGACCGTCCCCACCGAATACCCCTTCGATTTCGACCCGACCTACGGCATGGGGCTCAAGGAGCTGCAGGCCGTCGTGCCGCCGCCGGCGCCGGAAGGGTTCGACGAGTTCTGGAGAAACCGCTACCGGCGGGCGCTTTCCGTCGATCCGGAGCCCGGCCTGCGCAAGAACGGCATCGACCATCCGAGATGGCATGTCTTCGACATCGCCTACATGTCGACCGGCCGATTTCCGATCGGCGGGTGGCTGCTTCTGCCGAAACAGGGCGAGATCAGGCGGGGTCTGGTCGTGGGGCATGGTTACGGAGGGCGCGACGCGCCTGACCTCGAACTGCCGGTCGAGGAGACCGCCGTGCTCTTCCCCTGTTTCCGCGGCATGTCGCGCAGCACGAGGCCGCCGATCTCGCCGGATTCGCAATGGCACGTGCTGCACGATATCGACAAGCCCGACCGTTACATCATCGGCGGCTGCGTCGACGATCTCTGGATCGCGGTGAGCATGCTCATCGCACTTTACCCCTGGCTCGCCGGCCATATCGGTTACAGCGGCATCAGTTTCGGCGGGGGCATCGGCGGGCTTGCTATTCCCTTCGACGACCGGATCGACCGGGGACATCTGTCGCTGCCGACCTTCGGGCATCAGGAACTCAGGCTGAAACTGCCGAGCATCGGCAGCGCGGCTTCGGTCCAGCGCTACCAGAAACAATACGGCAATGCCCTGAAGACGCTCAGGCTGCATGATTCGGCAGTCGCCGCGAGCCGCATCCGGGTGCCGATGCTGATGAGCGTCGCGCTTTTCGATCCGGCGGTCGCGCCGCCCTGCCAGTTCGCGGTGGCCAATGCCATCCCCCGGTCAGGACCGGGCGCAAAATTTAATGAAAACTTCATCCTCGACGCCGGGCATTTCGATTATCCTGATGCTGCGTCGCAAGATGCGATCCTAACCGAAAAGGTCCGACAGTTTTTCGCTCTTCCCTGAGGTCCGATGAACCGTGAATACCACAGCTGGTACAGTCCCCGGCTCCATCGGAACATGGAACTGCTGATTTTTGGTCATGCCGGCGCCAAGGTGCTGATGTTTCCGACCCGAGACGGGCGCTTTTTCGAGTACGAGCAGCTCGGCATCGTCGCGAGCCTTGCCGACAAGATCGAGGCCGGCCATCTGCAGCTCTATTGCATTGAGGGGCTGGCGATGGAAACCTTCTACGGCGCCCAGCACCATCCCTCGGTGCGCATCCAGCGGCATGCGGCCTTCGAGGACTATATCCTCAACGAGGTGCTGCCGCTGATGGCGCAGAAGAACCCGCATGACTGCACCATCCTGCACGGCTGCAGCCTTGGCGCCTTCCAGGCCGCAAGTCTCGGCTTCCGGCATCCGCATCTCTTCAAGAAGCTGGTCGCCTTTTCCGGCCGCTACGACCTGACGCTGAAGGTCGAGGCTTTCGGCGATCTTCTGGACGGTTATTACGACGACACCGTCTATTTCCACACCCCGTCGCATTTCCTGCCGGGGCTCGCCTGCGACCAGAAGCTCTCGCATCTCAGGCAGATGGAGATCGTGCTGACGATCGGCGACGCGGATCCCTTCCTCGACAACAACAGGCAGCTCAGCCGCGTGCTTTCGGAAAAGGGCGTGGACCATCGGATGCATGTCTGGGACGGCCGCGCCCACCGGGCCGGCGCCTGGCGCAAGATGGCGGCGCTTTATATCTGAAATGGCCTGGAATTGCTCGCCTCGGATAGCCGAAGGGCGACAGGCATGCGGCGATGACGCGCCGGAAGCCCGGCCGAACTCAGCTCGTGCCGCGGGTGCGCGCGGCGCCATCCTGGGCCGGCTTGTAGTTCGGGTCGAGGCGCTGGGCGTGCGAATAGGACTTGTAGGCGCGCGTTTTGTCGCCGCGGCGCTCGTAGACCAGCGCCTGGTTGGCCCAGGATTCGGCAAGCTTGTCGTTGAGCTCGATGGCCCGGTTGAAGTCGGCGAAGGCGTTTTCGTCGTCGTTCAGCGCCACATAGGAAATGCCGCGGCCGTTATAGGGCTCGGGAGAATTCGGCGATAGCGAGATCGCCCTGGAGAAATCCTCGATCGCCTGGGCATGCTGGCCGCGCAGTTGATAGATGAGGCCGCGATTGTGCCAGGCGCGGCCATCGGTGGTCTCAAGCTGGATCGCCCGGTTGAAATCGTTGAACGCCTCGTTGGTGCGGCCGGCCTGGCGGTAGATGTTGCCGCGGCCGATATAGGCGACGTCGTAGTTCGGGTTGATCTGCAGGGCGCGATTGTAGTCGTTGGCCGCATCCACCGGCTTGCCCATGTTGCGATAGACCAGGGCGCGATTGGCATAGGCCTGATAGAATTGCGGATTGAGCTGGATGGCGTGGTTGAAATCGGCGAGCGCACGCGAAAATTCCCCGGCCCGTCCATAAGCCGAACCGCGCACGTTGTAACCCTCCGGATCCTGGGGGTTGGCGTTGATGACGGCCGAGAGCGAGGCGATGTTTTCCTCCGATCCCTGGGCCCGATCGACGGTGATCAGGTCGGTCGTGGAGGGGCTGGTGGCGCAACCGGCAAGCGCCAGCATGGCAATCATCGCGGCGGAAAGTGCGGTTCTGCCGCTTACGTGGGAAACAATGCTCGAGAGACCGGAAATTCGTGTTCCATTCATCAGAACGATTGTCTTGGCGGCCATCAGGCGCGTTTCCTCGTATCAAGCACAAGAACGGTCACCCGTTCAGGCGAAATCAAAAGAGCGGCGGCGCCCATGTCGCCACCGCCCTGAGAGCACATGAAAACGTCGAAAAAGCGGCCGATCAACGAGCCGGGCGCGCAGGAGCGGCGATCAGGCCTTCGCGCTGCATGCGCTTGCGAGCCAGCTTGCGGACGCGACGAACAGCTTCGGCCTTTTCGCGAGCGCGCTTCTGAGACGGCTTCTCATAATAGTCGCGCATCTTCATTTCGCGGAAGATGCCTTCGCGCTGCATCTTCTTCTTGAGAGCGCGGAGCGCCTGGTCAACGTTGTTGTCGCGGACAAGTACCTGCACGTGAATCCCGTTCCTTTGGTTTGGTTCAATCGCCTCGCTCGTCCACCGATTCGAGGCGAAAAAATAACGTCCGCCCGGCGTGAGCCGTGCGATTGGTGTTTGCAGATAGCAGATGAGTCCGGGGAAGTCCAGCCATTTCCCGAGCAAACGGTCGTGAAATTGCCGCTTTTGCCTCTGCCGCGGCGCGGTGTCGAAACAATCTCCTCGTGCGTCGCAATGAAGCCATTGCGACGCATATTGATTTGCGATGGCTATGGAAATACCCAAGGCTTGAGCAGGATCCGACATTCCCGAGGAGTTGAAGGCGAGATGCGCAGATATTCGGTTTTCGCCATAGCCCGCGAGGCGATGCGTGCCCATAAGGGCTGGGAGGCGCAATGGACTTCGCCGGAGCCGCAGTCCTCCTATGACGTCATCATCGTCGGCGCCGGCGGGCACGGGCTCGGCGCGGCCTATTATCTCGCCAAGGAACACGGCATCACCAATGTCGCGGTGATCGAGAAGGGCTGGCTCGGCGGCGGCAATACCGGCCGCAATACGACGATCATCCGCTCCAACTATCTCTACGAAGAGAGCATGGACATCTACGAGCACTCGCTGAAGCTCTGGGAAGGGCTGAGCCAGGAGCTCAACTACAACGTCATGTATTCGCCGCGCGGCGTGATGATGTTGTCGCACAACACCCACGACATGCAGAGCTTCAAGCGGCACATCAACGCCAACACGCTCTACGGCATCGACAACGAATGGCTGACGCCGGAGCAGGCCAAGGCCTATGTGCCGGTCCTCGATATTTCCAAGACGGCGCGCTACCCGATCAACGGGGCGGCGCTGCAGCGGCGCGGCGGCACCGCCCGCCACGATGCGGTCGCCTGGGGTTATGCCCGCGCCGCTTCGGATCGCGGCGTGCACATCATCCAGAACTGCGAGGTGACCGGCATCCGGCGCGGGCCGAACGGCGAGGTGCAGGGCGTCGAGACGACACGCGGTTTCATCGGCGCGAAGAAGGTCGGCGTTTCCGCCGCCGGCCATTCTTCGGTCGTCATGGAGATGGCGGGCGTGCGCGTGCCGCTGCATTCCAATCCGCTGCAGGCGCTGGTCTCCGAGCCGCTGAAGCCGATCTTCCCCTGCGTGGTGATGTCGAACACGGTGCATGCCTATATCTCGCAGTCCGACAAGGGCGAACTCGTCATCGGCGCCGGCACCGACCAGTACAATTCCTATTCGCAGACCGGCGGCCTGCAGATCATCACCCATACGCTCGATGCGATCTGCGAGCTCTTCCCGATCTTCCGGCGGGTGAAGATGATGCGCCAGTGGGGCGGCATTACCGACAACACCCCGGACCGTTCGCCGATCCAGGGCGTCACGCCGGTTCCGGGGCTTTTCGTCAACTGCGGCTGGGGCACGGGCGGTTTCAAGGCGACGCCGGGTTCGGCCAATCTTTTCGCGCATCTCATTGCCAGAGGCGAACCGCATCGGCTGGCCGCCGGCCTGACGCTTGACCGGTTCCGCACCGGAAGGCTGATCGACGAGGCGGCGGCTGCCGCGGTGGCGCATTGATGTTTGCGGCGGCTCTCCTCTCCATTGGTATCGCAGGCGCTACACCTGTCGCGTCCGGAGATAAATTGATACCCGGGTTCGAGGATTTTCGTATTCAGAGAATCCAGCGCGCCAAAGGCGAAGACGACTGGCCTTTCGTTGCTGAAAAGGGGCGGCTTCTTTGCGCTCCAAGCTGGCAAAAGCGGTTCGTTTATTTCATCCCCGACAAGGAGGGCGGCGGGATCGGATATCCGCTCGCGCTCGACGAGAACATGATGATGGTGGCTTTGGTCAACATGGGCCGTGGTTCGGCGCTTAGACCCTTCGACAATCTAGAACAGCTCGTAAAGCGGCTCTCTCCCTATCTTGCGATGGGAAAGCGCCTGTGTGATCAACCCGCCGGAAGCGATCTTCCGGATACATCTCTCTAGGTGAACCGACGATGCTTCTGATCCATTGTCCCTATTGCGAGGAAGATCGCTCGGAACTGGAATTCCGCTGGGCCGGCGAGGCGCATATCGCCCGGCCGGAAAACATCGCGGCGATCTCCGACGAGGAATTCGCGGAATATTTCTTCCTGCGCAACAACGAGAAGGGCCTCACCTACGAGCGCTGGCGGCATATCCACGGCTGCGGCCGGTTCTTCAACGCGGCGCGTGACACGGTGAGCGACAAGTTCCTGGCGACCTACAAGGCGGGAATGCCGAAACAGCCGGTGCCGCAGACGGGGGCCAGCGAGAAGACCGTCGAGACCTATGAGGCGACGGAAGGAGACGCCCGATGAGCGGTTCCTCGATCAATCTCGGCGCCTTCCGCATCAAGGGCGCAGGGCGGCTGACACCGGCCCGCACGGCCCGCTTCACCTTCGACGGCAAGAGCTATACGGCGATGGAAGGCGACAGCGTCGCCTCGGCGCTGCTGGCGCATGGCGTGCATCTGCTCGGCCGCTCGTTCAAATACCACCGGCCGCGCGGCATCCTTTCCGCCGGCCCGGAAGAGCCGAACGCGCTGATCGACGTGTCGCGCGATGCGGCCCGCCGCCAGCCGAACGTGCGGGCGACCGTGCAGGAAGTGTTCGACGGCGCAAAGATCGCCTCGCAGAACCGCTGGCCGTCGCTGAAATACGATGTCGGTGCGTTCAACGATCTTCTGTCGCCCTTCTTCGCGGCCGGCTTCTACTACAAGACCTTCATGTGGCCGAAGGCCGCGTGGCACAAGCTCTACGAACCCTTCATCCGCCGCGCCGCCGGCCTTGGCGTGGCGCCGACGGAGGAGGACCCGGACCATTATGCCAGCCGCTATGCCCATTGCGACGTGCTGATCGCCGGGGCCGGTGTCGCGGGCCTGACGGCGGCTCTTTCCGCCGCCTCGACCGGCGCCAGCGTTTTTCTCGTGGACGAGCAGCCGGAAGTCGGCGGCGCGCTGCATGCGGACAGCGCCACCACGATCGACGGGCAGAACGGTTACGACTGGGCACAAGGCGTGGCGGCGAAGCTCAAGGCCATGCCAAACGTGACCGTACTGACGCGGACAACGGTGTTCGGCTATTACAATCACGGGTTCCTCGGCCTCGTCGAGCGGGTGACGGATCACATCGCCCGTCCGGGGCGCGACATGCCCCGCGAGCGCCTGTGGCAGGTGCGGGCGAAGAAGGTCATCCTGGCGACCGGTGCCATCGAGCGGCACATGGTGTTCGCCAACAACGACCGGCCGGGCATCATGCTGGCATCGGCGGCGCGCACCTTCCTCAACCATCACGGCGTCGCGGTGGGCAAACGGGTGGGGGTCTACACGGCGCATGATTCGGCCTATGAGGCGGCCTTCGACCTGAAGCGGGCAGGGGTCTCGATCGCCGCGATCGTCGATTGCCGCAAGGAGCCGGGCGAGGCGCTGCTGGCCGAAGCAAGGGCGCTCGGCATTTCCGTGCTGGCCGGGCATTCGGTGACCGATACCAATGGGCGGCTGCGCATTTCCTCGATGACGGTGGTGATGAACGGCGGCTTCAACGTCCGCAAGATCCCGGTCGATGCGCTGATCGTCTCCGCCGGCTGGACGCCTTCGGTCCATCTCTTCTCGCAGTCGCGCGGCAAGCTGCGCTTCGATGAACAGAACCAGCGTTTCCTGCCGGATATCTACGCGCAGGACTGCGTCTCGGTCGGTGCCTGCAACGGCACCGACGATCTGGCCGAACTGATCGACGAGGCGATCACCGCCGGTGGCGGTTCGATCGCGGTTTCCGGCGAGAACCGGTTCGAGTGGACGGGCGGCATGATCGGTGCGGCCGAGGGAGCCGGGCCGGACAAGGTCGTCAAGGCCTTCGTCGATTTCCAGCACGACGTGACCGCCAAGGACATCCGCCTTGCGGTGCGGGAAGGCATGCATTCTATCGAGCACATCAAGCGTTTCACGACCAACGGCATGGCCTCCGACCAGGGCAAGCTTTCCAACATGCATGGCCTGGCGATCGCGGCCGAAGTGCTGAACCGGCCGATCCCGCAGGTGGGGCTGACGACATTTCGCGCTCCCTATACGCCGGTGACCTACGGCACGCTGGTCGGCCATTCGCGCGGGCCACTGTTCGACCCGGCGCGCAAGACGCCGATGCATGACCTCGAGTTGGCAGAAGGCGCCGAATTCGAGGATGTCGGCAACTGGAAACGCGCCTGGTATTACCCGAAGCGCGGCGAGGACATGGCAGCCGCCGTCAACCGCGAATGCCGGACGGTGCGCGAGGTGGCGGGCGTCTTCAACGGTTCGACGCTCGGCAAGATCGAGGTCGTGGGCCCGGATGCGGCGAAGTTCCTCAACCTCCTCTACACGAACGCCTGGGATACGCTGAAGCCGGGAAAAAGCCGCTACGGCATCATGACCCGCGAGGACGGCTTCGTGTACGACGACGGCGTCGTCGGACGGCTCGCCGAAAACCGTTTCCATGTGACGACCACGACCGGCGGCGCGCCGCGCGTGCTGCACCACATGGAGGACTATCTCCAGACGGAATTCCCGGATCTGAAGGTGTGGCTCACCTCGACGACCGAACAGTGGGCGGTGATCGTGGTGCAGGGCCCGAAAGCGCGCGAGATCATCCGGCCCTTCGTCGAGGGCGTCGATCTTTCCAACGAGGCCTTTCCGCATATGAGTGTCGCGGATTGCGCGGTGATGGGCGTGCCGTCCAGGCTCTTCCGCGTCTCCTTCACCGGCGAACTCGGCTACGAAGTCAACGTGCCGGCGGATTACGGTCCGGCGGTCTGGAAAGCGATCTGGGAGCGGGCGAAAGACATGGGCGGCTGCCTCTACGGCACCGAGACCATGCATGTGCTGCGCGCCGAAAAGGGCTATATCATCGTCGGCCAGGACACGGACGGCACGGTGACGCCGGACGATGCCGGGCTCGGCTGGGCGGTGTCTTCCAAGAAACCGGACTTCGTCGGCATTCGCGGCCTCAAGCGGCCGGATCTTGTGCGCGAAGGGCGCAAGCAACTGGTCGGGCTCGTTACCAGGAACCCGAATGTGGTGCTGGAGGAGGGCGGCCAGATCGTCTCCGATCCGAACCAGCCGAAGCCGATGAAGATGCTCGGCCACGTGACATCCGCTTACTGGTCGGAGAATTGCGGCCGGTCGATCGCGCTGGCGCTCGTTGCCGGCGGGCGATCGCGGATCGGCGAGACGCTCTACGTGCCGCTGAAGGACAGGACGATCGAAGTGGAAGTGACCGACATGGTGTTCTTCGACAAGGAAGGAGGCCGCATCCATGGTTGAGATGGCAACCCGAACTCTGCCGCTCTCCGGCTTCCATGGCGGGTCATCCGCAGTACGCATCGAGGCCGCGCCGCCGGCCGGGCGCATCTCGTTGCGCGCCCGGGCGGAGGATGTCGCGGCGCTTTCCGGCGCGCTCGGCCTCGATCTGCCGGTGAAGCCGAAGACATCCGTCTCCGGCAGCGGCCGCACGGCGCTCTGGCTCGGGCCGGATGAGTGGCTGGTGGTCGGCGACCTGAATGGCGGACTGATGCAGGCGGCGGCAAATGCCGGCGTGCTGCATTCGGCGACCGACGTCTCCCATCGCAATACGGCGATCCTCGTCTCCGGGCCGGGTGCTGCGGCGGCGATCAATGCGGGTTGCCCGCAGGACCTGTCGCTGAAGGCCTTCCCGGTCGGCGCTTGCGCGCGGACGATTTTCGGCAAGGTGGAAATCGTACTGCTGCGGACGGCGGAAGAAGCCTTCCGGGTGGAGGTCTGGCGCTCCTTTTCCGATTATGCCTTCGGCCTTCTGGCGGAAGGCGCGCGGGATGCGGCTTTCTCTCTTTGACGCAACTCCGGACGCAAAGCCTCCGCGCGCTTTCGCTGGAATTGCTCTCAGACGTTCGCCTGGCTTGACTTGGCCGGCAGAAGCCGCACTCTCCCCAAACAAACGGGAGGGTTTGATGATCGGATATCAACTGATGGCGCTTGCTGTCGTCGCGGCGGTGATCGGCGGAGCGGTCGCGGCAAAGCTTGCGAAGATCGAGGTATGGAAAGGCGCGCTGTTGGGCGGTTGCGCGGCCGCGGCCGCGGTGCTTGTGTCATTTGCACCCGGAATCGACCGCAGCCTGAGCATGCCGATGGCAGGGCTCATCACGGCGGGGATCGTCGGTTCGACGCTCGGGCTGACCCCCGCACTCACCGCCAACATCGCGATCGGCGCGGCGCTGCCGCCGCTTCTCGGTTTCATGCTGATGGAAATGGGCGGCTAGAGCATTTCCGGCGAAAACGGAGTCGCTTCCAATGCTCTATCTCTTTGTTTTCACGCAATTCCGGACGCAAAACCGGTTCCCACTTTTGCTGAAATTGCTCTAGGCGCGGCGGATCATTCGCCGAGCTGGCGGTGCTTGTGCTTGCGGTCGAGATCCCATTCGTGCAGGCGTACGGCGATGTAGCCGATCAGGACGATGATCGCCGGCATTCCGACAGAATAGAAAAGCCAGATATCCATCAGGCTAATCTCCTTAAAACTCGTCTTGCGAGATAATGTAATAGCACCGCCCCGGAAAGCCAACATGCGAAGTAGAGAATTGCTCTGTCGCCAGAGATCGCATTGAACCCGGGAACGTTGTAAACATATCCTGCAAGCGGTGTAACGACACCAACCGTGACGCATGCCGTGGATGCTCGATCCAGTGCATTCGCCAAAAGCTTCGTCTGCTCGATCTCGGCCGGGTCGAGATCGCTCATCCCTGCCACCCCTTCCACTTCACCCAGCGGCCGTGGGGGTCAATGCGGGCGAGTTCCCGGGTCTCGCCGGTCGGCCAGATCTGCAGGCTGAGGGCCGCGCTCTCCGGATCGTCGTCCATTTCCATCTGCAGGCGGGCCAGCGGGGCGTCTTCCGTCGCCCGGCTGCCGGCTTCGGCGATGATCGTCTCGCCCAGGGCGCGGGCTTCCGGCGGCAAGTATTGCCAGGCGATCGAATGGTAGACGACATGCACCGTGCCGGGCTGAAGGACCTTCAGCCGCCTGTCGCGCAGCCAGGCGAGCGCATCGCCCTTTTCCACGAACGCCGTGTGCCGGCCGGCGATCTCCAAGGCCGCGCGGGTGCGCGCCACTCTGTCCGCCTGATCGGCCCAGAGATAGGAAAGAAGACGCGATCTGTCTTCCGGCGAATGCGGGTCCAGCGGATTAAGGTCGCAGCCGGCGCGATCCTGCACCGTGATTTCGGCGCGCGGCGGCGGCAGGCCCTGCCAGTCGGGCTTGAGTTGTACGGGAGAGGAGGGATCGCCCCAGAGGAACCCGCCGAGATCGTAGCGATAGCGGTCCCAGTTGAGGTTGAGGCCCATGCTGGCGCCGAATTCGGAGAGGATCAGCGGCTTACCGATGAGGTCGGCGACGGTGAGGAAGCCCGCGAGCAGGCCGCTCGAACGGCGCACCTCGTTGGTCTGGGGCGCGAAGTTCAGTCGTTCGAGGATGAAGGCCTCGTGGGCTTCGAAAGCGCTGCGGATCGCCGTCCACAGCGTGTCATCGTCAACCGCGTTCGGCGGATAGGCCGCTTTCAGGCGATCGTCCTTGCCGTCGATGACCAGCGCGTGCAGCGCTCCGGCCAGGCGGGTGGGCACGAGGTCGCCGCGCGTGCCGGGATCCCCTTCCCAGGACAGGACGCGCCTGCCGACGGCAGTCGAGCGGTCGAGATGGGCCAGCATCAGCCTGCCGAGGCGGGACGTGAAGGGCGAACCCAAGGTCTGGCCGGCAACGACCTGTTCCCGGAACGCCTGCCGGATTTCGTCTTCGGAGGCCATGGCGTCATACGCCCTCCGGGCGGTCCTTGGGGTCGAACTGGACGATGGTGACCCAGGTGGCGGTCATCGCCGGTTTCCTCTCGTTCTCGATCTCGACCGACACGTCGTAGGTGGTCATCATCATGCCCGCGCCGCGGAAACGCGCATCGGCCAGCGTGAAATGCCCGCGGATGCGGGTGCCGTTCTTCACCGGCGACATGAAGCGGATACGGTCGAAGCCGTAATTGATGCCCATGATCTGCTCGCGGACTTTCGGCACGCAGTCGAAGTTCATGGCGGAAAGCAGCGAGAGCGTCAGGAAGCCGTGCGCGATCGTACCGCCGAACGGGCTTTCGGCCTTGGCGCGCTGCTCGTCGACATGGATGAACTGATGGTCGTGCGTCGCATCCGCGAACATGTTGATCATCGGCTGATCCACCATGATCCAGTCTGAAACGCCCACTTCCGTTCCAACCAGACCCGGCATATCGGCGAGCGAAATTTCACGCATGCGACCTCACTATCTTTCCTCTGGAGGATTTGACGCCGTTCCGGCCGGAAAACGGCTTCGCGCTTTTCCTGGAACTGCTTCGGACCGGCGGGACTTTATCCGTTTTGCAAGGGTTGGCGAGTGGTTTTTCGCAGTGCATCATTCCTCGATGCAGAAACGGACGGAACGGGCAGGCAGAACCTGGTTCCAGAGTTCCCGGGAGGCGAAATGCCGCCAACCCCAGCCGGGAAGCGCGAAGCTCACCTGTTCGCGGCTGCGGTTGAAGAGCACGGCAATGCGGGTTTCCTTGTCCGTCTGGCGGTCGAGCGTCGTCAGCACCATGCCGAAGACGGGATTGTCGGGATTTTCCCAATCTCCGACTGCCATCGGCTTGCCTGCGGCGTTCAGCCATTCCACATCGCCCCTGCCGGTGAAGAAGGCGGTCTCCGAAAACACCGCAAACCGCTTGCGGATCGCCGCGAGCGTGGCCGTATGTTCGATGAGCGCCTTGTCGATCCTGCTCCAGTCGAACCAGGTGATGGCATTGTCCTGGCAATAGGCGTTGTTGTTGCCCTGCTGCGAGCGGCCGGCCTCGTCGCCCATGGTCAGCATGATCGTGCCGCGGCTGGCGAAGAGGGTGGCGAGTAGTGCGGCGACATCCCGGCGGCGGTCCTCGATGATCGCGGTGTCGTCCGTCTCGCCTTCGACGCCGTTGTTCCAGGAAAAGTTCTCGCCGTGGCCGTCGCGGTTCTGTTCGCCGTTCGCCTCGTTGTGCTTCACCTCGTTGGAGACGAGGTCCATCAGCGTGAAGCCGTCATGGGCGGCGAGGAAATTGACGGAACGGCTCCGGCCGGACGTCTCGAAGACATCGGAGGAGCCGGCGAGCCGGGTGGCAAGCATCCCGGTCGTCCAGGGGTCGCCGCGCCAGTAGCGGCGCATGTCGTCGCGGGCGCGATCGTTCCATTCCAGAAAGGGGTCAGGGAAGTTGCCGAGCTGGTAGCCGCCGCGGCCGACGTCCCAGGGTTCGGCGATCATGATCCGGTCCTTCAGCGCCTCGTCGGAGAGCATTGCCCTTAGCGTCTCTCCCCTGGCGTCGAAGCCGTCGGCGGTGCGGCCGATGACCGGCGCAAGGTCGAAGCGGAAGCCGTCGACGCCCGCATGCACGACGAAGTGCCTGAGCGTGTCGACGATCAGCCGGCGGACCGCGGGATGGTCGCAGGCGACCGTGTTGCCGGTGCCGGTGTCGTTGACGAGATGGCCGGGCGCGCCGGGGAGGTGGCGATAATAGGCGCGGTTGTCGAGGCCGCGCATGGAAAGCGTCGCGCCGTGGCGGTCGCTCTCGCCGGTATGATTGAAGACGAGGTCGAGGATGACCCCGATGCCGGCCTGATGCAGCGTCGCGACGGTTTCGCGCAGTTCCCTGACGCCCCCCGGGCAGAGACGCGGATCAAGGGCCATCATGGCAATGGGATTGTAACCCCAGCCGTTGGTGAGGCCGAGCGGCGGGAGATGCCGTTCGTCGATCCAGGCGGTGATCGGCATCAGCTCGACCGCATCGACGCCGAGTTTCTTGAGATGCGCGATGATCGAGGGGTGGCCAAGCGCTGCTACCGTGCCGCGCTGTTTCTCCGGGATGGCCGGGTGCAGGATGGTGAAGGGCTTGACCGCGATCTCGTAAACGAAGCCGCCGGGCGGCAGGCGCGGTTTGCCGATCTTGGCGAGCGGGTCGCGGGTGACGACCGCCTTCGGCACGAGGTCGGCGGTATCGACGCCGAACAGGGAGAGTTTCGCATCGTGCCGGAAGGGGCGGTCGAGCTCGCGCGCATAGGGATCGACGAGCAGTTTCGACGGGTCGAACCAGGAGCCGTTATCCGGGTCGTAGGCGCCCCAGGCGCGATAACCGTAACGCTGGCCGAGACCGATTGCGGGGACTGAGATGCGATGGATATCGTCGCGTCCGCGAACGAGGCGGTGGCGGGCGGTTTCCCGCTTTCCTTCGCCATCGAAGAGGCAGAGTTCGATCCGCTCGGCATTGCGCGACCAGACGGCAAAGTCCGCGCCGTCGGTGGTGAGGGTTACGCCGAGTCTGGGATCGAAGGGTTTTGCCATCGTGAAATTCTTCACCCCGATCTGTGCCGCCAGATTTTTGGTTTCAAATGACGGGAATCATTCCGGTAAGACTTCCATGCCATGCTCTCCCCCAAAAGATTGCTCGCGAAGAGGAAGCGGCATGACGGACGGCCAGAAAATTGTCCTGCATCTTTTCGTTTTCCTATGCGCAGTCGCCGCCGTCGTTTCCCAGCACCTGTTGTTTGGCAGATTCAACATGGGAAGCCGTGCCGGCAGCATCGGTTTGATGGCAATCATCTTGGCGTTCGTGGCCGGCGCACTGGCATCCTCATTATATCGCAGTCTCACGTAATCACCGTCGGCGCGTCCCTGCCGGTGCGCTTCTTCAGTTCCGAGATTTCGCCGGCGACCGCGATCAGGTCGGCCAATGCCTCCTGCGTGTCGATGCCATGCTTGGCGGCATCCGGTTCGTAGCGCTCGACATAGACGCGGATCGTGGCGCCCGAGGTGCCGGTGCCGGAGAGGCGGAAGACGACGCGGGACCCGCCTTCAAAGAGGACGCGGACACCCTGGTTCTTGGACACGGAGCCGTCGACCGGGTCAAGATAGGCGAAGTCGTCGGCGGCCGCGACCTTCAATGCGCCAAAGCTCCGGCCGGGCAGGGAGGGGAGCTTTTCGCGCAGCGCGGTGACGAGGCCATTGGCGGCTTCGGTTTCGACTTCCTCGTAGTCGTGGCGGGAATAATAGTTGCGGCCGTATTCGGCCCAGTGTTTCCTGACGATCTCAGCGACGCTTTCGTTGCGGGCGGCCATGATGTTCAGCCAGAAGAGGATGGCCCAAAGGCCGTCCTTTTCGCGCACATGGTCGGAGCCGGTGCCGAAGCTCTCCTCGCCGCAGACCGTCGCCTTGCCGGCGTCGAGCAGGTTGCCGAAGAACTTCCAGCCGGTCGGCGTCTCGTACATGCCGATCTTCAGCTTTTCCGCAACGCGGTCGGCGGCGGCACTCGTTGGCATGGAGCGGGCGATGCCGGCGATGCCCTTGGCGTAACCGGGCGCCACGATGGCGTTGGCGGCGATGATCGCGAGGCTGTCGGACGGCGTAACGAACATGCCCTTGCCGACGATCATGTTGCGGTCGCCGTCGCCATCGGAGGCGGCGCCGAAATGCGGGCCGTCTTCGCTCATCACGTCGTCATAGAGGTCCTTGGCGTGGACGAGGTTCGGGTCGGGATGATGGCCGCCGAAATCCGGCAGCGGCGTGAAATTGCGGACCGAGCCTTCCGGTGCGCCGAGGCGCTTTTCGAAAATCTCCTTGGCATAGGGGCCTGTAACGGCGCCCATCGAATCGATCGCGATGCGGACGCCGCTCGCCAGCAGCGCCCGGATCGCCGGGAAATCGAAGAGCTGTTCCATCAGTTCGGCATAGTCGGCGACCGGATCGATGACCTCGACCGTCATGCCGGCCACGTCGAAGGAGCCGATCTCGTCGAGGTTGACGTCGGCGACGTCGGCGATCCTGTATTCGTCGATCACCCTGGTGCGGGCGAAGATCGCGTCGGTGATCTTTTCCGGCGCCGGGCCGCCATTGCCGATATTGTACTTGATGCCGAAATCTTCGGTCGGGCCGCCGGGATTGTGGCTGGCGGAGAGCACGATGCCGCCGAAGGCATGGTATTTGCGGATGATGTTGGAGGCGGCGGGCGTCGAAAGAATGCCGCCCCGGCCGACCGTGACCTCGCCGAAGCCCGCGGCGGCGGCCATCTTGATCGCCTTCTGGATGACTTCGCGGTTGTAGTAACGGCCGTCGCCGCCGATCACCAGCGTCTTGCCTTCGAAGTCCTCGAGACTGTCGAAAATCGACTGGATGAAGTTCTCGGCATAGTTCTCCTGGGCGAAGACCGGGACTTTCTTGCGAAGGCCGGACGTGCCCGGCTTCTGATCCTGATAGGGAGCTGTCTTGACGGTCTTGATCATGGTCAGGAACCTTTTTTGGCAATGAGATTCTTATAGAGGCCCGCGTAAAGCCCGGCGCTCTTTTTCCAGGAGACGTCGGATTTCATGCCCTGCTTCTGCAGCGCCGTCCAGACCTTCGGGTCGTGATAGAGGCGAACGGCGCGGTGCAGGGCGCGGCGCAGGTTTTCGGTGGTGACGGGACCGAAGGCGATGCCGGTGGCGGCCCTGGCGGCGAGCGCGGCATGGCTCGCGTCGATGACGGTGTCGTTGAGCCCGCCGGTGCGGGCGACAACCGGCACGCAGCCGTAGCGCAGGCCGTAGAGCTGCGTCAGCCCGCAGGGTTCGAAGCGCGACGGGATGACGATCGCATCGCAGCCCGCCTGCATGAGGTGGGAGAGCGGTTCGTCATAGACGGAAAGGACCGCGACCCGACCCGGATGCCGTGCTGCGGCGGAATGGAAGGCGTTTTCGAGCGCCCTGTCGCCGGAGCCGAGCACGGCCAGCCGGGCGCCCATCTCCACGAGGTCGTCGACGGTGGCGGCGAGCAGGTCCATGCCCTTCTGCCAGGTGAGGCGCGAGATGACGCAGAAGAGGGGGCTGTCGTCCTCCGCCAGCCCGAAACGTCGGGCGACGGTTTGTCGGTTGTCGGCGCGGGTCTTGAGGTTCGCCGCCGTATAATGCGACGTCAGAGCCGGGTCGGCGGCGGGGTCCCAGACATCCGCGTCGATGCCGTTGACGATGCCGTGCAGGTCGGACTGGCGGATCGACAGCAGGCCTTCCAGGCCCATGCCGAATTCCGGCGTGAGGATTTCCTCCGCGTAGGAGGGGGAAACGGTCGAGATCGCCCAGCTCGTCTGCAGGCCTGCCTTCAGGTAACCGACGCCGCCGAAATATTCGACGCCTTCGATGCCGAAGGCATGCGGCGGCAGCTCGAGATAGGGGAAGATGTCGGCGCCGTACTGGCCCTGGAAGGCGATGTTGTGGATGGTGATGAGGGTCGGAACTTCCGGAACGGCAGAATAGCGCATGTAGGCCGGCACCATGGCCGCCTGCCAGTCATGCACATGGACGATATCCGGCCGCCAGTTCCCGAGGGCGCCCTGGGCGATCAGGGCGCCGGCCTTGGAGAGTGCCGCAAAGCGTCGCCAGTTGTCGAAGTGGTCCTTGCCGGTCGCATCCGCATAAGGCCCGCCGGGCCGGTCGAAGAACGTGGGCGAATCGAGGATCAGCAGGTCGAGGCCCCGATGTTCGACCGAAAGCACGTCGGCCCTCGCGCCGAGCAGGTTCTCGAAGCTCAGGACGACCTTGCGGTCCTCGATCACCCGCATCACGGCGGGATAGCCCGGCATCAGCGTCTTCACCGAGACGCCATGGCCCTTCAGGGCCAGGGGCAGAGCACCGGCCACATCGGCAAGTCCGCCGGTCTTGACCAGCGGGTAGACTTCGGACGCGACCGAAAGCACTTCCATTTTGTATTACATGTCCAGTTTGTCGATCATCGACTGGGTGATCAGGCAGATGCCGTTCTCGCTGCGGCGGAAGCGCTTTGCATCAAGTTCCGCATCCTCGCCGACCACCAGGCCTTCGGGGATGGTTACACCGGCATCGATGACGACATTGCGAAGCTGCGCGCGTCTTCCGATACGGACATTCGGGAGGATGACCGCGCCGTCAAGGCGCGAATAGGAGTTGGCGCGCACGCCGGTGAACAGCAGGCTGCGGTGCAGCGAGGACCCGGAAATGATGCAATCGCCGGACACGACCGAGGAGATGGCCGAGCCGCGGCGGTTCTCGTCGTCATGGACGAATTTTGCCGGCGGGGTGATTTCCGCATAGGTCCAGATTGGCCAGGACTTGTCGTAGATGTCGAGGCCGGGGACGACTTCCGTCAGGTCGATATTGGCCTGCCAGTAGGCGTCGATCGTACCCGCGTCGCGCCAGTAGGGTTCGCGCTCGAAATCGGATCGGACGCAGCTGTCGGCGAAGCGGTGGGCGACGGCTTTGCCGTTCTCGACGATATAGGGGATGATGTCCTTGCCGAAATCGCGGCTGGAACCCGCCGTTTCGGCATCCCGCTTCAGGATGTCCATCAGGAACTTGGTGTGGAAGACGTAGATGCCCATCGAGGCCAGCGCGAAATCCGGATTGCCGGGGATGCCGGGCGGGTCGGCGGGCTTTTCGACGAAGGCGATGATCTCGTCCTTCTCGTTGACATGCATGACGCCGAAGCCGGTCGCTTCCATGCGCGGCACTTCCAGGCAGCCGACCGTCACCTGGGCGCCGCTGTCCACATGCTGCTGCAGCATGTATTCGTAGTCCATCTTGTAGACGTGGTCGCCGGCGAGGATGACCATGTATTCGGGCGCATAGGCTTCGATGATGTCGATGTTCTGGTAGACGGCGTCGGCCGTGCCTTCATACCACTGCGTCTCCGAAACGCGCTGGGAGGCCGGCAGGATATCGAAGCTCTCGTTGCGTTCGGGGCGGAAGAAGTTCCAGCCGCGCTGCATGTGGCGGATCAGCGAATGCGCCTTGTACTGGGTCGCGACGCCGATGCGGCGGATGCCCGAGTTCAGCGCGTTCGACAGCGCGAAATCGATGATGCGCGCCTTGCCGCCGAAATAGACGGCCGGCTTGGCGCGCCGGTCGGTCAGTTCCTTGAGGCGGCTTCCCCGGCCGCCCGCAAGCACGTAAGCCATTGCATCGCGTGACAGGGGCTGGATTCTTTTCTCGATCATTCTTCCCTCCCAAATTCCCTAGGCCTGTTGTTCCAGTTCGAGCATGATCGTCGCGAGCGGCGGCAGGGTGACTTCGGCGGTGACGGTTCCTCCCGCGTTCACAGCCTGAACGCGCCCGCCATTGCCCTTGCCGCTGCCGCCGTAGATCTCCGCGTCGGTATTCAGGATTTCCCGCCATCTGCCCTCGTTTGGCAAGGGAACGCGGTAATTTTCCCGGTAGACGGGCGTAAAATTGCTGATGACCGCCACCGGCTTCTCGCCCGGCGCCATGCGCAGCCACGCGTAGACGGAATTGTCCGCATCGTCGGCGATCAGCCAGCGGAAGCCTTCGCCCTCGCAATCGCGCGCATGCAGCGCGGGCTTGGAGCGGTAACAGAAGTTCAGGTCCCGCACCAGGCGACGCATGCCTTCGTGCGGGTGGTAAGCCAACAGGTTCCAATCGAGCGAGCGGGCTTCGCTCCACTCCGCCCACTGGGCGAATTCCTGGCCCATGAAGAGCAGCTTCTTGCCGGGATAACCCCACATGAAACCGTAATAGGCGCGCAGGTTCGCAAACTTCTGCCAGTCGTCGCCGGCCATCTTGGCGATCAGCGAGCCCTTGCCGTGCACCACTTCGTCGTGGGAGAGCGGCAGGACGAAGTTTTCCGAATAGGCGTAGAGCAGGCCGAAGGTGAGCTCGTTGTGGTGATGCTTGCGGTGGATCGGCTCGCGCTTCAGATAGCTCAGCGTGTCGTGCATGAAGCCCATGTTCCACTTGAAGCCGAAACCGAGGCCGCCCTCGTGGACGGGATGCGAGACCTTGGGCCAGGAGGTACTCTCCTCGGCGATGGTCATCACGCCCGGATGGGCGCCATAGGAGAGCGAGTTCATCTTCTGGAGGAAACGCACCGCTTCCAGATTCTCGCGCCCCCCATATTCGTTCGGCACCCATTCGCCTTCCTTCCTCGAATAATCGAGGTAGAGCATGGAGGCGACGGCATCGACGCGGAGCCCGTCCAAGTGGAATTTCTCCGCCCAGTAGAGCGCGTTGTTGACGAGGTAGGAAAGGACTTCGTTGCGGCCGAAATTGTAGATCGCCGTGTTCCAGTCCGGATGGAACCCCTGGCGCGGATCGGCGTGTTCGTAAAGCGCAGTGCCGTCGAAGAAGCGCAGGCCGTGGGCATCGGTCGGGAAATGCGCCGGCACCCAGTCGAGGATGACGCCGATGCCGACCTTGTGGCAGCCGTTGACGAAACGGGCGAAACCCTCCGGTTCGCCGAAGCGGGCCGTCGGCGCGAAGAGGCCGGTCGTCTGATAACCCCAGGACGGGTCGAACGGATGTTCGGTAACGGGCAGGAATTCGATATGGGTGAAGCCCATGTCGGTGCAATAGGGGATGAGCTCGGAGGCGAGTTCGTCCCAGGAAAGGAAGGAGCCGTCCGGCTTGCGGCGCCAGGAACCGGCATGCACCTCGTAGATGGTGATCGGCTGGCGGCGATGGTCGGCCTTTTCCCAGAATTCCCGGTGGGCGTCGTCCTCCCATTTCTGCGAGAGTTCGGGAGCCGTGACCGAGGCGGTGTCGGGGCGCAGTTCGGCGCGGCGGGCGTAAGGATCGGCCTTCAGCGGCAGGAGCCTGCCGTTCTTGCCGACGATCTCGAACTTGTAGTTGGAGCCGGCCCGGACGTCGGGGGCGAAGATTTCCCAGATGCCGGTATCGACGCGCAGGCGCATGACATGCCGGCGGCCGTCCCAGCCGTTGAATTCGCCGACGACCGAGACGCGTTTGGCGTTCGGCGCCCAGACGGCGAAGTGAAACCCCTCGACGCCTTCATGTTTCATCGGATGGGCGCCCATCTTGTCGAAGAGCCGCAGGTGCGAGCCTTCGCGCACGAAATAGTCGTCCATCGGGCCGAGCACGGGGCCGAAGGAATAGGGATCGGTGACGGCCCATTCGTCGTCGCCGCGGCGGGCGCGGTAACGGACGGGCTGGAGATGGGAGGCGTTGACGAGGCCTTCGAAATAACCGGCCTCGTGGCGGCGGGTCAATTCCCCGAGCTCGGTGCCGTTCAGCGCGAGAGCGGTGACCGCTTCCGCGCCGGGCACGAAGCAACGGACCCGAAACGCGTCCCCGAGCTTGTGCAGCCCGAGGACGGCGAAGGGGTTGGTATGCCTGCCTTCCAAAATCGCCTCGATCTCGGATAACGGAATTTCGCCCGGGGCTCTTCCGTCATCGAGGACGCGCGGCGATTTTTTCATCAGGCTCTCCAGATTTCCGACGCGTACTGGCGAATAGTTCTATCGGAGGAGAACCATCCCATGCGGGCGGTGTTGCGTATGGTCTTGGAGTACCAGGATTTAGGGTCGGACCAGATTTGGTCAACGTTGCGCTGGGCTTCCGCATAGGCGTCGAAATCGGCGGCGACCATGAACCAGTCGTGATTGTAGATGCCGTCGATCAGGCCGGTGAAGCGGGAACGGTCGTCGGGCGAGAAGACGCCGGTGGCGATGGCGTTCAGCGCCTGGGCCAGTTCGCGCGAACTCTCGATGATGGCGCGGGGCTGGTGGCCTTCGTCGCGGACCTTCTGGACCTCGTCGGCGGTCATGCCGAAGATGACGATGTTGTCCTCGCCGACGTGATCGCGCATCTCGACATTGGCGCCGTCGAGCGTGCCGATGGTCAGCGCGCCGTTCAACGCGAACTTCATGTTGCCGGTACCCGACGCTTCCATGCCGGCGGTCGAGATCTGTTCGGAAAGGTCGGCGGCCGGAACCATGATCTCGGCGAGCGAGACGTTGTAATTCGGCACGAAGACGACCTTCAGGAGGCCGCGCACAGCCGGGTCGTTGTTGATGGTGCGGGCCACATCGTTGGCAAGCTTGATGATCAGCTTGGCGTTGTGATAGCTCGGCGCTGCCTTGCCGGCGAAAAGCTTCACGCGCGGGACCCAATCCATTTCCGGATGCGAGCGGATCTGGTCGTAGAGCGCCACTGTCTCGACGATGTTGAGCAGCTGGCGCTTGTATTCGTGGATGCGCTTGATCTGGATGTCGAACATCGCCGACGGATCGAGACGGATGCCCATGCGGCTGCCGACGAGATTGGCGAGCTGCACCTTGTTGGCGCGCTTCACCGCGGCGAACTTTTCCTGGAAAGCCTTGTCGTCCGCGTGAGTGTCGAGGTCGCGCAGGGCTTCCGTATCGTCGAGGAACTTGCTGCCGATCGCTTCCTGCACCAGCGAGGTGAGGCCCGGATTGCACTGCATCATCCAGCGGCGCGGCGTGATGCCGTTCGTCTTGTTGTTGATGCGTGTCGGATAAAGGGTGTGAAGATCGGAGAAGACCGTGACCTTCATCAGATCGGTATGGAGCGCCGAGACGCCGTTCACCGAATGTGATCCGACGAAGGCGAGGTTGCCCATCCGCACCCGGCGTTCGCCGCCCTCGTCGATCAGCGAGATCGAGCGGATCTGGCTGTCGGAGAAGCTCTTGTTCTTGCGGGCCTCGATCAGGATCACGGCGTTGATCGCGTAGATGATCTGCATGTGGCGCGGCAGAAGGCGCTCGAACAGCGGCACCGGCCAGCTTTCCAGCGCTTCCGGCAGGAGCGTGTGGTTGGTGTAGGAGAAGGTATGCCGGGTGATATCCCAGGCCTGCTCGAAATCCATGCCGTGGATGTCGGTCAGGAGGCGCATCAGTTCGGCGATCGACACGGCCGGATGGGTGTCGTTCAGCTGGATGGATACCTTTTCATGCAGGTTGGTGAAATCGGGATACTGCTGCAGGTGGCGGCGCAGAATGTCCTGAAGCGAGGCCGACGAGAAGAAGAATTCCTGGCGCAGGCGCAGTTCCTGGCCGGCCGGGTTGGCGTCGGCCGGATAGAGAACGCGGGTCAGCGCCTCCGCCTTGTTGCTGTCGCGCAGCGCGCCGATATGGTCGCCGGCATTGAAGGCGTCGAGCAGGATCGGGTCGATCGGCTGGGCTGACCAGAGGCGCAGCGTGTTGACGCGCTTGCCCCGCCAGCCGACCGCCGGCGTGTCATAGGCCATGGCGATGACACGTTCGGCCGGCTTCCAGACGTAGCGGGGCGCCTCGTCGTAACCGCCGACCGTCTCCACCGTGCCGCCGTAACCGATCTCGTAGGAGCTTTCGCGGCGCTCGAATTCCCAGGGGTTGCCGTGGGCGAGCCAGTTTTCCGGCAGTTCGACCTGCCAGCCATCCGCCATCTGCTGGCGGAAAAGGCCGTGGACATAACGGATGCCGTAGCCATAGGCGGGGATATCGACGGTTGCCATCGATTCCATGAAACAGGCGGCGAGGCGGCCGAGGCCGCCGTTGCCGAGCGCCGCATCCGGCTCCAGGCCGGCGATCACGTCGATGTCGACGCCGAGCGAGGACAGCGCATCGCGGATCTCCGTCATCAGGCCCATATTCGTGACGGCGTCGCGCATCAGGCGACCGATCAGGAATTCGAGCGAGAGGTAATAAACGCGCTTGTCGCCGGTACGGTAGACCTTGCGGGTACTCTCCATCCATTTGTCGATGATTCGGTCGCGCACCACGAGGATGGTTGCGGTCAGCCAGTCATGCGGCTTGGCGACCTTGGCATCCTTGCCTATGCGGTAGGTCAGGCGCTCGATGATCTCCTCCGCCATGATTTCAGGGCGGGAGCTGCGGGGAGCCGGCTGGGGAATTTCGACCTGGGAAGACGTATTGTTCATATGTCGCCAACTTTCTGGGGAGCGGGAGGAAGAGCGTCCGATTCAGTCCATCTGGCATGATGTATAGATACAGTTTATGCACCGTTATGACACTGTTGCAATGATCGATTTATCTTTGCCTCATTACCGGGCGGAGCACAAAGCAAAACGCCCCGCCGGTGAGGGCGGGGCGCTTCTGCGACCTGTCTGCAATCGGTTCAGTTCGTCAGGCGGGTGCCGGTCTTGGCCGCCTTGCGGGCGATTTCGCCGAAGCTCTGGACCAGCTGGGTCATGTTGTTCGGCTCATAGTAGTAGTCGTCCTTGCCGCTCGAGCAGTATTCCAGCAGTTCCTTGCCCTTCTGCGGCGCCATGAAGGCGATCGAGTAGATCTTGATCGGGTTGCCGCCGGCATCCTTGTCGGCTTTCGCCTGGTCGCAGATGCCGCGGACCTTTTCGTCCAGCGTCTTGTTCCAGCTGGCGCTGTTGCCGGTCATCTCGCCGTCGGTCATCAGCACGATGAAGCGTTCGAAGCTGGTGTTCTTCTTCCCGTCATGCGCGGTCTTTTCGGTGGCGTTCGCCTTCTTCAGCGCGTTGAATGCGTTGGCGATCGCGCCGCTGGCATCGGTGCCGCCATCCGGCGGCTCGGGCAGCTTGTTGACATAGGTCTTGACATAGCTCGTTCCCCACTGGATCGACTGTTCCTTCTTGGTCTTGTCGTCGTAGGAATCCGCCCCGACGCGGATGAGTTCGCCTTGCGGGTCCGCCTTGTCGAGCTCACCGAACATGACCGCGGCGGCGGCTTTCAGCGAAGCCATCTTGCTGATGTAGTTGGGAACGGTGCGGTAGCAGATCTCCCACCAGTTGGGGTTGCAGTTATAGGGTTCCTGCTTGGTCGGATTGAGCGGATCCACAGTGCTGGTGTCCCAGGCCATCGAGCCGGACTCGTCGAGCGCCAGATACATGGAAAGAGCGTTGCCTTCGCGGGCGCTCGCAGCCTTGCTCTCGATGGTGACGCGCAGGGTCTTGAAACCCAGCACGGCGCTCAGGCCGTTCATCGGAATGTTATAGCTGCTCGTCATGCGCACGTCGTAGCTTGCGGCCGTGTGCGAGGACGTCGTGGTGGTTGCGGCGAACTGGGTATCCTTCCGGAGTTCCGCTTCCTTTGCGGCTTTGGCCGCTTTCTGCTCGGCGGTTTCATCCGCATCTGCTGCCGTGGACTGCGTAATATATGCGTTCATGGCGAGGGCTTCGGCTTCCTGCGCCGTCATGGTGCCCTTGTCGGCCATGGCAGATGCGGCTGCGAGAGTGGCGGCGTCCGCGAACCCCTGCATCCGGTTCTTTTCGTCCAGCGCATGCGTGACGTCCATCGCCATGCCGGCGACGCCAAGGAGGACCGGCAACATGATGGCGGTCATAATGCCGAAATTGCCGGAGCGGTCCCTCATCAGCCGCGAAAAGTGAGCCTGCATCGTCGTTGCCCTTCAGATCCGTTCAACTCATTTGAACATTCACTGGCGGCATCTCTAGCGCATGCGGGTATAGGAAGGTCTAAGCGAACCGCTGCAATTTTAGCGATTCCCAAGAATATACGGTTCCTTGGCGAGGAATTTACGATTTCAGCGGAATGACGTCGACAGCCTGGACGGCCTTCTGGTTGCCGTATCCCTTGAGCACACCGATGACCGGCGCGATGTCGGCATAATCGCGGCCGTAGGCGACGACGATATGGTCGCTGCCGGCCGGGATGTTGTTGGTCGGGTCGAGTTCCAGGTAACCCATGGTCTCGCCGCACCAGACACGCACCCAGGCATGCATGGCGTCGGCGCCTTCGAGCCGTTCCTTGCCGGGCGGCGGGATGGTGCGCAGGAAGCCCGAGACGTAGCCGGCGGGGATGCCGAGGCTGCGCAATGCGACGATCATGATATGCGCGAAATCCTGGCAGACGCCGCGCTTCAGGCGGAAGGCCTCCTTCGGCGTCGTATCGACGGTGGTGGCCTTCGCATCATAGGTGAAATCCTTGTGGACGCGGGCGCAGAGCGCAAGCGCGATCTCCCGCACGGTCCAGCCGGGCTTCAAGGTTTCCCGCGCATAGGCGGCGATCTGCGGCTCTTCGGGCAGGCGCGGGCTCGGCCCGGTCAGATGGTGCGGCGAGGCGGCATCGACCGACCAGAGGTCGGCGAGTTCGTCCACGAGCGTATCGAGTTCCGGTGAAAGATCGGCCGTCAGCGGCTGGGCCTCCACCAAGACGCGGGCCTGCATGCGGATGTCCAGCCGGTCATGCGGCGCGCGCAGCAGCACGGAGGTGGCCTGCTGGCCGAAGAAATCGATGAAGGTGACCTTCTCGTCGGCATTGGGCGCGACGGTGATCGAACCTGCGATCAGCCGCTGCCGGTCCGGCAGCGAAAGCGGCAGGACACGGATCACATGCCGGGCGCCGGACGCCGGGACATCGTAGACATAACCCATGTGGAGATTGAGATCGTAGAGCATCGCTGCGGGCGCCTCAACTGAAGTAAGTCTGGCCGAGAATGTCGGACAGCTTCTCCATCTCCTGTTCGAGCTTCTGGTAGGTCTCCTCGTTCATCGCTTCCGGCGTCATCACCGCAAGCCCGGAATGCAGCCGCATCGCCTCGCGGTAGAAGGGTGACATCTGACCGTTGACGAAAGCGTTCGGCAGCTGCTCCACCTCGGTGCGGATCTCGTTCAGCTGGAAAAGGATCGAACGCGGGTTCAAGGGATCGAGCGCCAAGAGGTCGGCGACCGTCAGGCGGGCGGTGTTGACGTTGTAGCGGCGGCGATGGGTCATGACGCTGTCGCCGATCTCGATCAACATGTCGAGCGAGCCGTCCGGCGCGTCGGGGCCGGACATGTGGCCGAGCAGGCGGGTCATGTGCAGGCCGCGTTCCAGGTGACGGCCGATCGACAGGAAGCGCCAGCCGGTGAAGCGGTACATGTTTTCATGCACGAGACCGGCAAAGCCCGCGAGCTTGCGCAGAAGCACGGTCATGGCATGCGCTGCGTCGTCGCCCGGCTGCACCCTGTCGTGGAAGCGGCGGGCGGTTTTCGCCAGGTCGGTGAGCGCCAGCCAGCCGTCCGGCGAAAAACGGTCGCGCAGGTTGCTGGCGGAATAGATGGCGCTGTCGATGTTGCGCAAGAGTGGTGCCGGCACCGCCTTCACCATCTCGATGTCGATGCCCTTCAGGTAACGGGTGATATCGGCAAGCAGCGGCGCGTCGGGATCGGCGGATTCGGCGTAGCGCAGATGCCAGGCACGCAGGATGCGCAGCGCTCCTTCGGCCCGCTCGATATAGCGGCCGAGCCAGAAGAGGTTGTCGGCCGCACGGCTCGGCAGCGAACCCGGCATGTTGCGGGTAAAACTTTCCTCCGGCGGCAGCAGCGTCGGCTTGGCGACCGGCTTGTCGGAGACGATCCAGACGTCGGCGGCCGTGCCGCCGGCCTGCATGGCGATCGCCGCGACATCGTCGCCGGAGCCGATGCGGGCAAAACCGCCCGGCATGATCTGCCAGCCGCTTTCGGTGCGCGCGGCGAAGACGCGCAGCGACATCGGCCGGGGGATGAGCTTGCCGCCGACATAGGCCGGCGTCGTCGAAAGCGTCACGACCTCCTGGCCGACGAGCTTGGCACCCTCGTTCGCCAGCCATTCGCCGACCGTGTCCTTGGCGGACTTGCGCAGCGAGGAGCCGAGCACCGATTGGCCGTTGTCGTCGAAGAACGGCAGGCGCGAATAGGCCGGGCCGATCACCATGCGCTCGATATTCTTGGCGACATGTTCCCGCTCGCTCTTCTGGCCGCACCACCAGGTGGCGATCGACGGCATGACGAGGTCCTCGCCGGTCAGGTGGCGACAGATGGTCGGCATGAAGGCGAGCAGCGCGCGGGTTTCCAGAATGCCCGAGCCGAGCGCGTTGACGAAGGTGACGGCGCCGGAGCGAAGCGCCTGCACCATGCCGGGGGTGCCGATATGGGAATTCTGATTGAGTTCCAGCGGATCGGCATAGGAGGCATCGAGGCGGCGCCAGAGCACGCCGATCGGCTTCAGGCCGGCGACGGTACGCACCATGACGCGGTTGTTGACGACGGTCAGGTCCTCGCCTTCGAGCAGCATGAAGCCGAGATAGCGGGCGATATAGGCGTGTTCGAAATAGGTTTCGTTGGCGGGACCCGGGGAAAGCACCGCGATGCGATCCTCCGGATACTGCTTGTGTCCCTGGAGCGCATCGCGGAAGGCACCGAAGAAGGAGGCGAGGCGATGCACATGGCTTTCGGCATAGATGTCGGAAAAGGCGCGCGTCGTCGCGACGCGGTTTTCCAGCGCGAAACCGGCGCCGGAGGGCGCCTGGGTGCGGTCGGCGAGAACCCACCAGTTGCCGTCGGGGCCGCGGCCGATCTCGAAGGAGCAGAAATGCAGGTAATGGCCGCCGACCGGCCTGACGCCGACCAGAGGACGCAGGAATTCCGAATTGCCGGCGATCAGCGCCGGCGGCAGGATGCCTTCCTGCACCAGGCGGTTTTCGCCGTAGATGTCGGCGATCAGCGTTTCCAGAAGTTCGGCGCGCTGCACCAGGCCGCGGGAGACGGCCTCCCACTCGCTGCCGTCGATCAGGATGGGTACGTGGCTGATCGGCCAGTTGCGCTCGCCGCTGCCCTGGGCGCCGTAGGTGCGGTAGAAAACGCCGGCATCGCGCAGGTAACGGTCGGCGCGGGCGAAACGCTCGTGCAATTCGCCTTCCGTCAGGCGGCTCAGATGGTTGATGAGGTTGCGCCAGACGGGCCGGATCTGACCGTTGACGTCCAGCATCTCGTCGGCGACGCCCGGCAGCGCGGCATAACCGAGGATGGGATCGGAGCCGGCCTTCCCTTCAGCCACGCGTTCTGTTGCCGGTCCCTTGGACATTTCTACTTCTTATACTCCTTGCGGCCGGCGCAGATCGAGCGTCAGCGGAAATTCAGGCGACGGCGTTTCGGCGAAGAGCACGTAACCCCCCGCCGTATGCCCCCAGGGCTCGAACCGGGCGAGCCGGCGCGCCTCCGCCTCGTTTCCGTTGACCGGGAAGGTCTCATAATTGCGACCGCCCGGATGGGCAACATGGTAGATGCAGCCGCCGATCGATCGGCCAGACCACGTATCATAGATGTCGAATGTGAGCGGGGTATTAACCGGCAGGACCGGATGCAGGCCGGATGCCGGCTGCCAGGCCTTGAAGCGGACCCCCGCGACCGAGACGCCGGCCGTGCCGGTTTCCTTCAAGGGAACGGCGCGACCGTTGCAGGAAACCGTGTAACGGGACGGGTTTGAGGTATCGAGCCGCACCTGAAGGCGTTCGACGGACGAATCGACATAACGCACCGTTCCGCCGATGGCGCCCTGCTCGCCCATGACGTGCCAGGGTTCGAGGGCCTGCCGAAGCTCCAGTTTCGAGCCCTCGTATTCCACTTCGCCGAAGAAGGGGAAGCGGAATTCAAGCTGTGCCTCGAACCATTCGGGGCGGAGGTCGAAGCCGTTTTCGCGCAGATCCCGGAGCACGTCGAGGAAGTCGGCCCAGACGTAATGCGGCAGCATGAAACGGTCGGCGAGTGCCGTGCCCCAGCGCACGAACCTGCCCTGCGCCGGGTTCTTCCAGAAACGGGCGATGAGCGCCCGGACGAGAAGCTGCTGGGCAAGCGACATGCGGGCATTCGGCGGCATTTCGAAGCCGCGGAACTCGACGAGGCCGAGGCGACCGGTCGGGCCGTCCGGCGAAAACAGCTTGTCGATGCAGATTTCGGATCGGTGGGTATTGCCGGTGACGTCGATCAGCAGGTTGCGGAAGAGGCGGTCGACCAGCCAGGGGAGCGGCGGCACGCCCTGACCGGGCGCCGGCACCTGGGCGAGGGCGATTTCAAGCTCATAGAGCGAATCGTGGCGTGCCTCGTCGATGCGCGGCGCCTGGCTGGTCGGGCCGATGAACAGGCCGGAGAAGAGATAGGAGAGCGACGGGTGGCGCTGCCAGTGAAGCACGATGCTCTTCAGAAGATCGGGGCGGCGCAGGAAGGGGCTGTCGTTCGGGTTGGCGCCGCCGACCACGACATGGTTGCCGCCGCCGGTGCCGGTGTGGCGGCCGTCGATCATGAACTTGTCGGCACCGAGCCGGCTCTGGCGGGCCTCCTCGTAGATCGCCGTGGTGATCGCGACCGTTTCCCTCCAGCTTGCGGCCGGATGGATGTTGACCTCGATGACGCCCGGATCGGGTGCGACGCGGATGACGTTGATGCGCTCGTCATGCGGCGGCGCGTAACCTTCGATATGGACGGGCAGGCCGAGTTCCGCGGCGGCATTTTCGGCAGCGGCGATCAGTTCGAGATAGTCCTCGATCCTCTCCACCGGCGGCATGAAAACGCAGAGCCTGCCGTCGCGGGGTTCCACGGATATGGCGGTGCGCACGGCGCCGCCGATCTCGCCCAGCACCTGTTCGACCCGGCCGAGATTGGCCGGGTCGTCCGCCTTGAACGAGGATTCGGGCATGGCGCGGCCGGCCGGCACGATTGTATCGGGCAGGGGCTGGCGGGGGATCGAGGGATCGGCTTCATGGATATAGGGAAACTGCGACGGGGGCACGTAAGGCAGCGTGCCGAGGGGCAAGCGATAACCGACGGGGCTGTCACCGGGCACGAGGAAGATCCTGCCGCGGCGGGTGCGCCATTTCTCGCTGACCCAGCGTTTCCGGGGAGCGGTTCCCCTTGCATGGGCGTTCCAGGCCTGGACGGGCAGGACATAACCGCTCGGGCGCGTCAGCCCGCGCTCGAAGACGCGGGCGATGCGGTTGCGCTCCTCCGGATCCTTGAGCTTGGAATTCGACGGATCGACGTTTTCCGGCAGGCTGCCTTCCTTGATGATCCATTCGGCCGGATCCTCATAGGCCGGCGCGACATAATCCGGGGCAAGCCCCAGTTCGCCGGCAATCCCCACCAGCAGCCTTTCCGCATCGTCGTCGCCGATGCCGTAATCGCGGCCTTCCGCGGCCACGAGGTCGGGATTTTTCCAGATCGGCTGCCCGTCCTTGCGCCAGTAAAGCGAGAAGGTCCAGCGCGGCAGGCTTTCGCCTGGATACCACTTGCCCTGGCCGTAATGCAGGAACCCGCCCGGCGCGAAACGCTCGCGCAGCCTGCGGATCAGGATATCGGCCTTCTCACGCTTGGTGGGGCCGACGGCATCGGTGTTCCATTCGCCGGATTCGAAATCGTCGATCGACACGAAAGTCGGTTCTCCGCCCATGGTGAGGCGCACGTCCTGCGCATGCAACATGCGGTCGACCGCTTCGCCGAGCTCATTGAGGGCCTCCCAACTTTCGTCCGAGAAAGGCTTGGTGATGCGCGGATGTTCGGCGACGCGGGTGACCTTCATGTCAAAGGCGAATTCCGTCTTCGCCTCGCCGTAATAACCGCCGGAGATCGGTGCCGCGTTGCGGTAATGCGGTGTGGCGGAAAGCGGGATATGGCTTTCGCCGGTCAGCAGGCCGGAGGTCGGATCGAGGCCGATCCAGCCGGCGCCGGGCAGGTAGACTTCCGCCCAGGCGTGCAGGTCGGTGAAATCGACTTCGGTGCCGGAGGGGCCGTCAAGCGCCTTCAGGTCCGGGGTGAGCTGGATAAGGTAGCCCGAGACGAAGCGGGCGGCGAAACCGAGGTGTCGGAGGATCTGGACGAGCAGCCAGCTCGTGTCGCGGCAGGAGCCCCTGGCGACCGTCAGCGTCTCCTCGGGCGTCTGCACGCCCGGTTCCATGCGGATGACATAACCGATCTCCTTCTGCAAGCGCGCATTGATGCCGACCACCATATCGACTGTCGGCTGGTCGGGCGACTGGTCTATCGTGTTGACGAATGCCTGCACGAGCGGTGTTACGGGCTCCGGCCTGCGGTAGATCGAAAGATCCTCGACCAGCGTCTCGGGGTAATCGAACGGCCACCTGGTCGCCTCTTCCTCCACGAAGAAGTCGAAGGGGTTGTAGACCGTCATGTCGGCGATCAGATCGACCTCGATCTTGAACTCGGTGACCGGCTCGGGGAAAACGTAGCGGGCGAGATAATTGCCGTAGGGGTCCTGCTGCAGGTTCACGAAGTGATTGGCCGGAGTTACCTTTAGGGAATGGCTCAGGACCTTGGTGCGCGAATGGGCGGCGGGCTTGAGGCGGATGATCTGCGGTCCGAGCTGGACAGGTTTGTCGTACTTGTAATGGGTGAGGTGGTAGATACTCGCCTTGATCGACATTTTACCCCTGACTTGCCCTGCTGGGACTGCCCCTTGCGCCGGCCTTGTACTTGGCCGATCGGTGATCGTTGCATGGATTTTGTGCGTTGCACGAGAATAATGCAAGGCGGAATCCAAGCTTGTCCAGCCTCGGCGACACCGGTGAAATACGTAGGCGGAAATCTCAGTCCAGGGTCCGGCGGAAGCGGCGCACGGCGATCAGCATGGCGACGGCCATCAGCGCGGCAAGTGCCGCCGTGTCGTAGGCGAGCGTGCCGATATCGGCACCCTTCAGCATCACCGCCCGGACGATGCGGATATAGTGGGTGAGCGGCAGGGCCTCGCCGATCCATTGTGCCCAGCCGGGCATGCCGGCGAAGGGAAACATGAAGCCGGAGAGCAGGATGTTCGGCAGGAAGAACATCATCGCCATCTGCATGGCCTGAAGCTGGTTGGCGGCGATGGTGGAAAACGTGTAGCCGATCGACAGGTTGGTGACGACGAAAAGCGCGGTGGCGGCCACCAGCGACAGCGGGTCGCCGAGGATCGGCACGCGGAAGACGAAGAAGCCGGCGGAGATGATCAGCAGCGCCTGGACGAGGCCGATCAGGACGTAAGGGGCGATCTTGCCGAGCATGATCTCGAGCGGCTTGATCGGCATCGAGAGGAGGTTCTCCATCGTGCCGCGCTCGACTTCCCGGGTGACGGAGAGAGCCGTGAAGATCAGCAGCGTCATCGTCAGGATCGTGCCGAGCAGGCCGGGGACGATGTTGAGCGTCGAGGAACCGGCGGGATTGTAGCGGCGGTGCTGGACGATCGAGAAGGCGGGCTTCGACGGTTCGGAGAATTCGATCTGCCGGTCGTTGGCGAGTGCCGACGTGACGATGCCGGAGAGGGCGCCGAGGGCGGAGCTCGATGCGACCGGATCGGTGGCGTCGGCGGCGACCAGCAAGGACGGCGTTTCGCCGCGGCGCAGCGCCCTTTCGAAACCTTCGGGGATTTCGACGACGAACAGCGCCCTGCCGGATTTCAGGAGCTCGTCCATGTCCTCGGCGCGGGTGACGACGGTCCTGATCTCGAAAAAATCGGTATTCTTCAGGGCGGCGACGATGGAGCGGCCGACATCGGTGTTTTCGCGCATCAGGATGGCGGTCGGCAGGTCGTGCGGCGTGGTGTTGATCGCGAAGCCGAACAGGAAAAGCTGCATGATCGGCAGGCCGACCATGGTCGCGAGCGTGATGCGGTCGCGGGTCATCTGGATGAATTCCTTGATGGTCATCGCCCAGAAGCGACCGAAGGAGCCGCCGTTTCCGTTGCCGCCTGCCGTGGTGCTGGTCATTGGAAATTGTCCTCCGAGCGGCGCATCAGGTCGATGAAGGCGTCCTCCAGCGTCGGTTCGCCCTTGGCCCAGGCAAACCCGGGCCTGTCGCGGTAGGGTGCGATCGCCCTTTCCAGCGCTTCCGGATCCCGGCCGGCGACGTGCAGGCTGGTGCCGAAGGGGGCGATCATCTCGATGCCCTCGACCTTTTCGAGTTCGGATTGCAGGTGGTGGACGTCCGGGCCGGAGACAGTCCAGGTGACGAGGCCGGTGCCGGCGATCACCTCGTCCACCGTGCCCTGCGCCAGCAGCCTGCCATAGGCGATATAGGCGATCTCGTGGCAACGCTCCGCCTCGTCCATGTAGTGGGTGGAGACCAGCACCGAAAGACCGTCGGCCGCGAGTGCGTGGATCTCGTTCCAGAACTCGCGGCGGGCCTTGGGGTCGACGCCGGCGGTCGGCTCGTCGAGCAGAAGCAGCGCGGGTTCCGGCAGGATGCAGGCGCCGAGCGCGAGGCGTTGCTTCCAGCCGCCGGAGAGTTCGCCGGCGAGCTGTTTTTCGCGGCCTTTCAGGCCGAGCCTTTCGATCGCCGCACCCGCCTTGCCGCGCGCGTCGGGCAGGCCGTAGACGCGGGCGACGAATTCCAGGTTCTCGCGGATGGACAGGTCCTGGTAGAGCGAAAATTTCTGGGTCATATAGCCGACCCGGCGGCGGATGCGGTCGCTTTCGGTCAGGATGTCGAAGCCGAGACAGGTGCCGTTGCCGCTGTCGGGCGTCAGGAGGCCGCAGAGCATGCGGATCGTCGTCGTCTTGCCCGAGCCGTTAGGGCCGAGAAAGCCGTGGATGCGGCCCTTCCTGACCGACATGGAGACGTCGTCGACCACTTTGCGGCCGCCAAAACTCTTCGTCAGGTGACGGACGTCGATCACCGTTTCGGGAGCGTCGACCCGATAGTGTTCCGGAGCCATGGCGGCGGCGGCGGTCGTATCGCCCGTTGCGGCACTCATGGCCGGGCTCCGGCGGTGACGTCGACCGGCTGGCCCGGGCGGAGCGCCTCGGAGGCGGCGGGAATCGCCTCGACGCGGTAGACGAGTTTGGCCCGCTCATCGAGGCTGTAGATTTCCGGCGGGGTGAATTCGGCATTCCTGGCGATGAAGCTGATCTTGGCATCCACCGGCTTGCAGGCATCGCAGGCGACGCGGATCTGCTGGCCGAGCGAAAGCCTCGCGATTTCGGTTTCCGGCACGAAAAAACGGACGCGGATGTTTTCCGGCGGCAAGAGGGCGACGATCGGCCGGCCGGCCGGCACGACTTCACCCACACGGTAATAGACGGTCTCGACACTGCCTTCGGCCGGAGCCCGGACGGACCGGCGGGCGAGAGCGGCCTCGGCCGAGGCGAGGTCGGCCTTGGCGGCGGCGACTGCTTCCCTTGCCTGGCGAAGCTGCTGTTCCCGCACAGGCAGGTTGGCGAGGACGATCTGGCTGCGGACATTGTCGAGCGCCGCGCGATTGGCGGCTTCGGTGGCGGTCGCCGTATCGAGATTGGCCCTGGTCGCGGTGCCGCGCTCGACGAGGACGCGGGTGCGGTCGAGGTCTTGTTCGGCAAGTTCGAGCCGGGCGGCGGCCTCACGCTCCGAGGCGCGCAGCACATCCACTTCCTCCGGCCGTTTCTGGGCAGCCTCGGCAAGGTCGAGTTCGGCCTGGGAGCGGGCGAGCGAGGCGCGGGCGGCGGCAATGGCGGCATCTTCGCTGGACGAATCCAGTCTGAAGAGGGGCGCACCGGAGGCAATCGACCGACCTTCCGCAACGTCCAGCCCGGTCAGGCGGCCGGTGCCTTCGGCGCCGATGAACAGCATGTCGGCTTCGATCCAGCCCTGATAGGGGCGCCGGTTTTCTTCGGCGAGCAGAAAGGGCAGGACGGCGAGCGTTGCCCCTGCCAGGATGACGATGACGAGGATACGTTTCATGGCGTGGCTCCTTCCGGCGCGGCGCGGGCCGGCACGAAGAGCGTATCGAGGAAGGTGTCGAAAAGTTTCTGGGTGTCGAGGTGCTCGTATGCCTCGAAAAGCGTCGTCCAGATGATGGCGAGCAATGCCGGCGACATGACGATCTGTGGCATGTCGGCGAGCAAAGGATTGCGCAGGTCGCCGCGTTCGGCGGCGCGTTTCAACAGAATTCGCAGCACCGTGAGCCCCTTGGTGATGATTTCGCGGTGGTAGAATTCCGTGACGGCGGGGAAGAGCGGACCTTCGGCCAGGATCAGCCGCAGCAGATGGCGACGTTCGGTCTCCAGCACTTCCCGCCTGAAGAGCGTATAGAACATCGAAACGGCAAACCGCGGCGGGATTGCCTCGTTGTGCACGAGGCTGTCGATCTCTCCGAGGATCGGGGAGGCGATGCCGGAGACGAGTTCGGTGAAGAGCCGCTCCTTGTCGGGAAAGTGCAGGTAGACGGTGCCCTTGGCAATGCCGGCGCGGGCGGCGACATCCTCCATGCGGGTGGCGGCGAACCCGCGTTCGGCAAAACAGGCGAAGGCGGCGGCCAGGATTTCAGCCCGGCGCTGCTGCGGATCGCGTTTCTCTCGTTTTCTCTCGGCCACTGTGCGGTCTCTATTTATGACTGACTGGTCGGTCATTATAACATTTCCGGAATTCTGGCAAGCCGCTTTCGCCGATATGGGGAGGTCGAGAGCCGTCATGCCGATGACGCCGGTTCGACTTACGGCATGCCCACCCTCAGCCAAGGTCCCATCAGGCAGGCCATGAGCATCGAAATGCCATGAGCATCGAAAGCGCCTATCCGGTATTCGAACTGCCCTCGTGCGGATGTCCGCTATCGATGGTGCGAGACCTTCGGTATCCGATCAAACTCGCCCATGCCGTTCCGATCGATTTATCCTGATTGCGGGGGAGCGGCTTTATCAAACAATGACTATGTTAGGCGTATCCTGCATCGGCAGACAGTGGTTTTCGGAAAGAGCGACAGAGAATGGCGAACATTGACGCGGCGCTTCAACCTTACGAGCTTCCGTTGGGCGGCCAGTTGCGCATGATGGTAGGAGCCTTCTGGAACGCCCCGGTGCGCAACCGCGTGCTGGTGCTGACGGTGGCGTTGCTCGCCGTCATCTTCGGGACGACCTACGCGACCTACAAGCTCAACGAGTGGAACGGGCCGTTCTACGATGCGCTGGAGCGGCGCGACATGCCGGAATTCCTGAACCAGCTCATTGTTTTCGGGGTGATCGCCTTCTCGTTGACGCTGCTCAACGTCGTTCAGCAATGGCTGAACCAGATCACCGCGATGCGGATGCGCGAGGGACTGGCGCGCGATCTCGCCGATGTCTGGCTCGTGCCGGGACGCGCGCTGAAACTGGTCGGCGCGGGCGCGATCGCCAACAATCCGGACCAGCGGCTGCACGAGGATACCCGCATCCTGGCGGAAAATACCACCAGCCTGGCGATCGGGCTCGTCAATTCCACCATCCTGCTTGCAAGCTTCATCGGCGTGCTCTGGGCGATCTCCTCGGATTTCGCCTTCCATTTCGGCGGACGGACGATCACAATTCCAGGCTACATGGTCTGGGCGACCATTCTCTATGCGCTGCTCGGGTCGGTTCTGAGCAATGTCGTCGGCAACCTGCTGCCGCGACTGAACGCCGACCGCTATGCGAGGGAAGCGGACCTGCGCGCAGCGCTGGTGCGCGCCAACGAAAACCTGAAGCCGATCACGCTGGCGCGCGGCGAGGCAAGCGAACTCACCCGCGTGCATGTCGCGATCGGCGGCGTGCTCGAAATGCTGCGCAAGCTTGCCTGGGCGCTCTCCAACCTCACCTGGGTCTCGGCCGGCTTTGGCTGGCTGGCGCTGGTCGCGCCGATCATCATTGCCTCGCCGATGTATTTTTCCGGCGAGCTTTCCTTCGGCGGGCTGATGATGGCGGTCGGCGCCTTCAACCAGGTCAACCAGGCGCTGCGCTGGTATGTCGTGAATTTCAGCGTCATCGCCGACTGGCGGGCGACGCTGACGCGCGTCTCCTCCTTCCGCAATGCGCTGCTTGCCATGGACACGCCCGCGAAGGAGGGCGAGGTGATCGCCTATCGCGAGACGAAGCCGGGAGAGGGAATCAGCCTCTGCGGCGTCCGCGTCTTCGGCGAGCCGGACAAGGGCGAGGCGGGGCACGGCATCCGCATGCGGGAAGGCGAGTGCTTCATCAAGCCCGGCGAGCGGGTGATGATCAACGGCGATCCGGGTGCCGACCGGCATCTGTTCTTCCAGGCCGTCGCGCGCATCTGGCCCTGGGGGCGGGGCGAGATGGGATTGCCGCCCGCGAGCAGCATGATCCTGATGCCGCAGGACAATTACCTGCCGACGGCTTCGCTGAAGGAGGTCATGACCTATCCGGCCGGCCTGCCCGATATAGACGACAAGGCATTGACGGAAGCCCTGGGCAAGGTGGGGCTCAGCCGCCTCGAACACCGGCTGGACGAGGTGGAGCGATGGGACCGGCTGCTCGACAAGGACGAGGAGGCGGCGCTTTCGATCGCCAACGCGATCCTGCGCAAGCCCGACTGGCTGGTCATGGACGACGTGCTCGAAGGCCTGGAGCCCGAAACCCGCGAACGGATACTCGACGCTCTCGACCATCTCGCAGGGACGGCCTTGATCTATATCGGCCGCTCGGAGGATTATCTGCACAAGTTCTCCCCGAAGCTCTTCCACCTTGCGCCGTTGCAGCCGCATGACGGGCCCCATCCGGATGAGGCCAAGGCAGAAGAACCGGAAAAGGACGAGGCTTGAGCATGGGCAGGCATATGGCAAAGACCGGGCAGTGCGCCGTCTGCAGACGCACCTTCCCGATGTCGAAGCTGCACAAGGTCGGCCTGCTCCGGCCGCGGCTCTCCGAGATGATCTGCGAAGACGTGAAGGACTGCGCGGCGGACAGCCTGATCTGCGACGAGGATCTGGCCCGCCATCGCCGCCGCTATGTTGAGAAGCTGCTGGAGGAGGAGCGCGGCGAGCTTTCCGAACTCGACCGGAAAGTGCTCGACAGTTTCGAGAAGGGCGCCTCGACGGTACAGACGAGCGCGGCCAACATGCTCGACCGCAATCCCACCTTCGGCGAGCGGGTGGCGGACCACGTCGCGTCCTTCGGCGGCTCCTGGACCTTCATCCTCGCCTTCCTTGCCGTGCTGATCGCGTGGATGGCGGTCAATATTTCCGGGCTGCTGGCGGAGGCTTTCGACCCCTACCCCTTTATCCTGCTCAACCTGGTGCTCTCCTGCCTCGCGGCCCTGCAGGCGCCGGTCATCATGATGAGCCAGCGCCGGCAGGAGGAGAAGGACAGGCGCCGTTCGGAGAACGACTACATGATCAACCTGCGCGCCGAACTGGAAATCCGCCAGCTGCACGAAAAGATCGACCACCAGATGGCCAAGCAGTGGGAGCGCCTGGCCGAGATGCAGCAGATCCAGATCGAGCTGCTGGAGCGGCGTGACCAATCGCTCGGCAACTGATCGGCTTCGCCTGCCCGATCTCATGTCCCTGCGCTTGGAACAGGAAGCGAAGGCGGCCCGTTCCGGTCGCCATGCCGTCCTTGTTCGGCCGGTCGGCAGGACTCCCGACGCCCGCGCGTTCCACGAATCGGCTTCCCGTGAAGGAGAGAACCTCCGAGGGTTGAGGGCTCCGATGTCGTCAGCCGATGAATGCGTGGATGATGCGGGCAACCTCTTCCGGCATCTCGAGCTGCAGCATGTGGCCGCTCGGCACTTCCATGGACTGCCAGGACGGATCGGTGCTCACCCTGGCGTAGATGCCGGAAAAGATCTTCGACTGATCGACATTGGCCGAGACGTAGAGCCTTCTGGTGATCTTCCGATGAGCGCCGGTGAGCCTGATCTTCTGGATCATCGTGGCGATCGGGTGCGGCGAGCGGCCGGTCATGTAGTGGCGCAGATGGTCCGGCACGCGGGTGGCGTGGCGGGCCGGCGGCGGCACTCCGACGCCGCCGAGTTCACCCGCCATGGCGATGTTGGCAAGCGCCACGTCCGGGCCGAGCAGGTCGAGCGCCGATTGGCCGTCTTCCGGCAGGAAGGCGTCGAGATAGGTCAGCGTGCGAATGCGGTCCGCATAACGGTCGGCAACGCCGGTGATCACCATGCCGCCATAGGAATGGCCGACGAGGTCGAATTCTTCCAGGCCTTCCGCCTCGATGAGGCCTGAGACGTCGCCGATATGGGTATCGAGATTGATCGAACCGGAAAAGAGATGGGTGCGTTCGCCAAGCCCGGTGAGGCTTGGCACGAAGACCTGATGGCCCATGTTTCGCAGAAGATCCGCGACCGGCGTCCAGCTTGCGCTCGAACCCCAGGCGCCCTGCACCAGAACGATCTTTCGGCTTGTCATTCGATCCCTCCCATCTGAACGATGCCGGTTGTTTCCCATCCGGCAGGCCTGTGGTCAATGCGACAGGCGAGGGGACAAGCTTTGGGAAATCCGGTTATTTCCAGGTGAGGCGGAAGACGCGGAGCCAGTTGTCGAAGGCGAATTTTCTGATCGTCTCTCCATCGAAGCCGGCTTTGCGCATCGCTTCGAAAAGATGGGGCAGGCCGCTGGCGTCCCTGATCTCGCGAGGCACGACGGTGCCGTCGAAATCCGACCCGAGCGCCACCCGATCGGGGCCGACGCGGTCGATAAGATATCCGATGTGGGAGACGACGGTGTCGAGCGGGGTGTTTTCGTCCAGATGCGCGTCGGCGCGGATGTCGTAGACGGCGAGGTTGAAGCCGATCACCCCGTCCGTATCGCGAATGGCGTCGAGCTGCCGGTCGGTGAGGTTGCGGGTCGAGGGGCAGATCGCGTGGGCGCAGGCATGCGTGGCGACGAGCGGAGCCTTGCTCAAGGTTGCAACGTCCCAGAAACCTTGTTCGTTCAGATGCGCAAGGTCGATCATGATGCCAAGCGTGTTGCAGGCCCTGACCAGTTCCTTGCCCGCGTCGGTGAGGCCGGGGCCGGTATCGGGCGAGCGCGGATAGGCGAAGGGCACGCCATAGCCGAAAATGTTCGGACGGCTCCAGACCGGGCCGAGAGAGCGCAGACCGGCCGCGTGCAGGGTATGAAGATAGTCCAGGTCGGGGCCGATTGCCTCGGCGCCCTCCATGTGGAGCACGACAGAGAAGGCGCCGCCCGTCCTTGCGGCTTCGATTTCATCGACGCTTTCGGCGAGCCGCATCCGGCCATTCGAACGCTCGACCAGCCTGTTGAGGGCTGCAAGCTGGTTATCGACGAGCCGGCGGGAATAATCTTCGTCCAGCGCGTCCGCATAGCGCATTTCATATCCATCGCTGGTGATGGTCAGATTGTTTTCCGGCTTTTTCTCCGGATAGGCATGCAGGGCAAACAATCCTCCCACGAGATGCCCTTCGAGCGCGCGGGGAAGATCGAGATGGCCGACTTCCGAGCGGGCGAGAAAATCCCTGCCGCCGGGTTTGTAATCTTCCATGTACTGTACTGAATCATTGTGCCCGTCGAAGACTTCGATGACGTCCATGAATTTTCCGGTCCTCGGTTCGATTGTCGGTGACGGTTCTTCTCACAACGGTGTCAAGGGCTTGTGACGGCAATGCTTTCGGTGGCAACTACCGCCACATGCCGCGCATCCTGGCCGTGATGTCCATGCGGACCTGATGGCGGGCCTGGCGTTCGGCGGGAGACATCACGGGCACGACCGGCCAGGCGGCGGTTTCGAAGAATTGCAGGAGCGTCGCGGGGATGAAGCGGGTGCGGGCGGCGTAGACGTGTTTGTCGCCTTGCGAGGCCTGGCCGTGCACGAAAAAGCGCTGCGGGGTGATGAGGTGCAGGTGGTCTTTGGCGCGAGTCATTGCGACATAAAGAAGCCGGCGTTCCTCCTCGATCTCGGCGGTCGAGCCGACGCCGAGGTCGGACGGGATGCAGCCATCGACGCAATTGAGCAGGAAGACCGACCGCCATTCCTGGCCCTTGGCCGAATGGATGGTCGAGAGGATCAGGTAGTCGTCGTCCAAGAGCGGCGTGCCGGATTCTGCACTCGTCGCATCTGGGGGATCGAGGGTCAGTTCGGTGAGGAAACGTTCGCGCGAGGCGTAACCCGAGGCGATCTGTTCGAGCTGCAAAAGGTCGGCCTTGCGGGTCTCGGCATCCTCGTGGATGCGGGACAGATGCGGCTCGTACCATTGGCGCGCGAGGCCGATCTCGGAGGGCCAGCCTTCGCCCTTGTCGTTTTCCCCTTTGCGGATGGTGGCGAGCATGTCCACGAAAGCCGGCCAGTCGGCGCCGGAGCGCGGCGGCGACGGGATTTCCTGAAGGGCTGCGAGTGGCTCCGGATCGGCGGCGATGGCGTCGAGGATTTTTCCGGCCGTCTGCGGGCCGATACCGGGGATGAGCTGCATCAGCCGGAAGCCGGCGACGCGGTCGCGCGGGTTCTGGGCGAAACGCAGCGCGGCCAGCATGTCCTTCACATGGGCGCTGTCCAAAAATTTCAGGCCGCCGAATTTCACGAAAGGGATGTTGCGGCGCGTGAGCTCGACTTCCAGCGGGCCGGAATGATGCGAGGCGCGGAAGAGCACGGCCTGGCTCTTCAGCGTCATGCCGGTTTCGCGATTCTCGAGGATCTTTTCGACGATGTAGTTCGCCTGTTCGCTCTCGTCCTTGACGGCGACGAGACGGGGGCGCTCCTCCGACTGGCGTTCGGTCCAGAGGTTCTTGGTAAAACGTTCGCGAGCGAGATCGATGACGGCGTTGGCGGCGGCGAGGATCGTGTTGGTCGAGCGGTAGTTGCGGTCGAGCGTGACGATGTTGGCCGGGGGATCGAACGTCGCCGGGAAATCGAGAATGTTGCGGATCGTCGCGGCGCGGAAGGAATAAATCGACTGAGCGTCGTCGCCGACGACGGTGAGGCCTTTTCCGCCCGGCTTCATCGCCATCAGGATCGAGGATTGCAGACGGTTGGTGTCCTGGTATTCGTCGACGAGGACGTGGTCGAAGCGGCCACCAACATCCTCGGCGATCGCCGGCTCGCTCATCATCTGCGCCCAGTAGAGCAGGAGATCGTCATAGTCGAGGACGTTCTGGGCCTGCTTGGCTTCGACATAGGAGGCGAAAAGGTCGCGGAGCTCTTTTTCCCAATTGGCGCACCAGGGGAAATGCTGCTTCAGCACCTCGTCGAGCGGCGTTTCAGAATTCACCGCGCGGGAATAGATGGCCAGGCAGGTACCCTTGGTCGGGAAACGGCTTTCGGTCCTGGAGAAGCCGAGTTCGTGACGGACGAGGTTCATCAGATCGGCGGAATCTTCCCGGTCGTGGATGGTGAAGGCCGGGTCGAGGCCGATCTGCTCCGCATGAAGGCGCAGGATGCGCGCGCCGATGCCGTGGAAGGTGCCGGCCCACGCGAGCGCGTCGGTCATGATACCGGCATTCTGGCCGAGAACCTGGGCGCAGATGCGCTCGACGCGCCTGCCCATTTCGGATGCCGCGCGGCGGGAAAAGGTCATCAGCAGGATGCGGCGGGGATCGGCGCCGGAGACGATGAGATGCGCGACGCGATGGGCGAGCGTGTTGGTCTTGCCGGAACCGGCGCCGGCGATGACGAGCAGCGGACCGGCCGGGCCGCCGTTCGGCACGTCCGAGCCATGCTCAACCGCGCGGCGCTGCGCGTCGTTCAGTTTTTCCAGATAGGCGACTGCTGCCATTCTCGTCCCGATAGGCCCGATGGGGCGCTGTTCCCGATGTGTTCGGATGAGGTGTAGCTGATTCGTTCGGGAACAGGGACAGGCGGATGAAACGGTGCGGGGAGAGCTTCTCGGTAACAAATCCGGAGCCTGGTTGGAGCCCAGATGGGGACGAGGCCTGTTGCCAAGTTACAATCGAGTTATTGTGAGCCGGCCGGCGCCAAAACGTCGCTGATAAATTAAGTTATTGTTTTTGTGATGAAATCACGGATTCGTTATTGCTGCGTCCAGGGATAAACTTGACCTTGAATCTCTGCTTTGGCTAAAGGAGATGCGTCAACCTCATTCGCGGAGGCGATTTTGAGAACTTCTTCCCTGGCCGGCGTCGCGCCCGCCCTGTCGATCCTGGCCTTTTCCGTCATCGCTCTTTCCTCGCCGGCTTCGGCGCAGGTCACGGACAGCATCACCATCTACAACGCCCAGCACGAGGGCCTGACCAAGGAATGGGCGCAGGCCTTCACGGAAGAAACCGGCATCGCCGTCACCATCCGCCAGGGCTCGGACCTCGAAATCGGCAATCAGATCGTCCAGGAAGGCGCCAACTCGCCGGCCGACGTGTTCCTGACCGAAAACTCGCCGGCCATGGCGCTGGTCGACGGCAAGGGTCTCTTCGAGCCGGTCGACAAGGCGACCCTCGACCAGGTTCCGGACGGTTTCAAGCCCGGCAACGGCCACTGGGTCGGCGTTGCCGCCCGTTCGACGGTCTTCGCCTACGACAAGCGCAAGCTGAATGAGAGCACGCTGCCGAAGTCGATGCTCGACCTCGCCAGGCCGGAATGGAAGGGCCGCTGGACGGCATCCCCGTCCGGCGCCGATTTCCAGGCGATCGTCGGCGCGCTGCTGCAGCTGAAGGGCGAGGAAGCGACCGCCGCCTGGCTGAGGGGCATGAAGGAAAATGCAACCCCGATCCGCGGCAACTCGACGGCGATGAAGGCGGTCAATGCCGGGCAGTTCGAAGGCGCGCTGATCTATCACTACTATTACTTCGGCGACCAGGCGAAGACCGGCGAGAACAGCAACAACGTGCTGCTGCATTACTTCAAGAACCAGGATCCGGGCGCTTTCGTATCGATCTCGGGCGGCGGCGTGCTTGCCTCTTCCAAGCACAAGGAACAGGCGCAGGCCTTCCTGAAGTGGGTGACCGGCAAGGGCGGCCAGAAGGTGCTGCGCGACGGCACCTCCTATGAATACGCGATCGGCAAGGGCGAAGCCTCCAACAAGGCGCTCGTACCGCTCGCCGAACTGCAAGCCCCGAAGGTCGAGCCGGCAACGCTCAACAACGCCAAGGTCACCGACATGATGACCGCGGCCGGCCTGCTTTGAGCCGCGACGATAAGTTTGCTCTGAGACTCAGCATTAAGTGTTGCGTGAAGACATCGCAGGGCGTACCTGCGATGTCTTCTATTGTTTAAGCGTTGGATGACCGACAGGCGGATGCGTCATATTCCTCGTCATTCCTGTGCCCTTAGGGCTTCGCCCAAGGCATGTCACAGGAATCCAGCCACGGCGTATCTGCGCCGCGAAAAGATCCTATCGCGCGCAAGGACTTGCTCGCGCTGGATCTCTGTGGCGAGCACGGGGATGACGGCGGCGGGGGATTGCATTTTGTCCATGACGCCACGCGAGTTGGGTCCGCGATGACATCCGCCACCGACACGATGGTTTCCGCTTCCCCGCGTCACAGGCTGCCGACCGCGTCTTCCTGGACGCTGATGATCGCGGTCCTCGTCGCGGTGCTGGCGCTGATGCCGCTCGGCTTCGTGCTCTGGGCCACTGTCGTGACCGGCTGGGAGACGGCGATCCAGCTGATCTTTCGCGGACGAGTCGGCGACCTCCTGATCAATACCGTGCTGCTGATCCTCCTCACCCTGCCGGTCTGCGCCGCGCTGGCGGTGGCGCTCGCCTGGGCGACGGAACGTACGGACATTCCCGGCGCGCGGTTCTGGTCGTGGATGGCGGTCGCGCCGCTGACGGTGCCGGCCTTCGTGCATTCCTATGCCTGGATCGGGCTCTGGCCGGGACTGAACGGTCTCGGCGCCGGCGTGGCGGTGTCGGTCGTCGCGTATTTTCCGTTCATGTATCTGCCGGTTTCCGCCGCCTTCCGGCTGCTCGATCCGGCGCTCGAGGACCAGGCGGCCTCGCTGGGGCTCGCCCCCTTCGCCGTCTTCCGCCGCGTCGTGCTGCCGCAATTGCGGCTGGCGCTCTGCGGCGGAGCGCTGCTGATCGGCCTGCATCTGCTTGCCGAATACGGGCTCTTCGCGATGATCCGCTTCGACACGTTCACGACGGCGATCATCGACCAGTTCCAATCGACCTATAACGGGGTGGCGGCCTATATGCTGGCGCTGGTGCTGGTGCTGTGCTGCTTCGTGCTTCTCGGCCTCGAAGCGGCGCTGCGCGGCCGCAGCCGCTATGCACGGCTGGGCTCCGGTGTGGCGCGCCGGGCGAAGGTCGCAAGGCTCGGCGCGTGGAAATATCCGCTGCTGATCCTGCCGCTCGTCACCGCGGCCTTTTCGCTCGGCATCCCGGCACTCACCCTCGGCCGCTGGCTGATCGCCGGCGGCGCCGGCATCTGGCGGATGGAGGAGATCGGGCTGGCGCTGTGGCAGACGCTGGCGATCTGCCTCGTCGGCGGGCTGACGACCACGGCGGCGGCCGTGCCGATCGCTTGGCTTTCGGTGCGCCGGCCGACCCGCGCCAGCCGGTTTCTCGAAGGCTGCTATTATCTCGCGAGCTCGATGCCGGGCGTCGTCGTGGCGCTGGCGCTCGTCACCATCACCGTGCGGGCCATCCTGCCGCTCTACCAGACGGTCGCGACCATCGTGCTCGCCTATGTGGTGATGTTCCTGCCGCGAGCGCTCGTCAGCCTGCGCGCCAGCATCGCGCAGGTGCCGGTGGAGCTGGAGCAGGCGGCGGCGAGCCTCGGCCGCTCGCCGGGAAACGCGCTCTGGTCCACCACCGTGCGGCTCGCCGCCCCGGGGGCCGCCGCAGGTGTCGCGCTTTCCTCGCTCGGCATCATGAACGAACTGACCGCGACCCAGATGCTGGCGCCGAACGGGACCCGCACGCTCGCCATGGCCTTCTGGGCGCTGACCAGCGAGATCGACTATGCGGGTGCGGCACCCTATGCGCTGCTGATGGTCGTCTTCTCCATGCCGCTGACATGGCTTCTCCACCACCAATCGAAAAAGATCGCCGGGCGATGACGCTTCTTCAACTGACCTCCCTGCGGAAAAACTACGGCAGCGTCGCCGCGCTCGACGGCGTGGCGCTTTCGGTTCCGGCCGGCAGCCGGACGGCGATCGTCGGCCCTTCCGGGTGCGGCAAGACCACGCTTCTGCGTCTGGTCGCCGGTTTCGACGAGCCGGATGGCGGGACGATCAGCTTCGACGGACAGGTGCTGGCGGACGGCACCTTCCAGATGCCCGCCCACAAGCGCGGCATCGGCATCGTGGCGCAGGACGGCTGCCTGTTTCCGCATCTGACCGTCTCGCAGAACATCGGCTTCGGCATGGAGGCCGGGCGCGCCGTCAAGGAGGCGAGAGCGGCCGAGCTGATGGATATGGTCGGGCTCGACCGCGCCATGCTGTCGCGCAAGCCGGACCAGCTTTCCGGCGGCCAGCAGCAGCGCGTGGCCCTCGCCCGGGCGCTTGCCCGCAAGCCGCGGCTGATGCTGCTCGACGAACCGTTTTCGGCGCTCGACACGGGCCTCAGGGCCGCGACCCGCAAGGCGGTGACGGAGGTGCTGACGGCGGCCGGCATCACCACGCTGCTCGTCACCCACGACCAGGGCGAGGCGTTGGCCTTCGCCGACCAGGTGGCGGTGATGCGGGCGGGAAGATTCGCACAGGTGGGCAGCCCGCGAGACGTCTATTCGCGGCCGGTGGATGCGACGACGGCGACGTTTCTTGGGGAGGCGATCGTGCTGCCGGCAACGATCGGCGAGGGGCGGGCGGACAGTCCGCTGGGGCTCCTCGACGTCGACGATGTCGCCTATCGCGGCAGGGCCGCCATCATGCTCCGGCCGGAGCAGATTTCGGTGACGCGCGAGGGGCGGGGCGGGGTAGGCGAGGGCGCTGTCGGTACGATCGCCGAAATCACCTTCTGCGGTCCGACCTGCGACGTGCGGATCACCCTGCCGGACGCCTCTTCCTTCAGGCTGGACATCCCGAGCCGGGAAGCGTTTTCGGCCGGCGACGAGATCAGGATCGGTGTATCGGGGGCGGCCCACGTCTTCCGGTAGTTTGGAACCGCAAACGGTTCCCCGACGTTATCCGCCCATCACCATCAAGGAATAAATTCCATGCTGAAATGGGCTCTCATCTTCCTCGTGATCTCGCTGATTTCGGGCTTTCTCGGCTTTTCCGGCATTTCCGCCGCGACGGCCGGGATTGCGAAAATACTCTTCTTCCTGTTCCTGGTCGTCTTCCTGATCTTCCTGGTGCTGGCATTCGCAGCCGGCAGCGCGATCCTCTGAACCCGGTGCGGGCATCACGCCCGGCCGAAGGTCCTCGTGCGACAGCCCCATCGAGGCCGCAGCATGATGCGTCCCGATCCTCAGCTGCGCGGCGGGTGTTTTTGGGCGAAGACCAGCAGTTTCCAGACGACGGGGCCGAGAATGGAATGATTGTGGTGGCTCTGGGGCGTGGCCGCGCCCTTGTCGACGACGATCTCGTCGCCGCAGGCCTTGCATCGATAGATGCCGGCATTGACGACGACCTGGCCCGGCAGCCACTCCTTGTCGAAGGCCGCGGCATTTGCCTGGACCATATGCTCCGAATTCTTGTACTGCGCCATCCCTGCCTCCCTTGATGCCCGCCAACATAAGGGATGCATATGACCAAACTCCCAGCGCGGCTGGTGAAGAATCTCGATCGATGCCGTGCCGTTTCGGATCATGGGCGGCGTGAACCAGGCATTTCCCTCCGCCCATCCGGGCGAAGGGGCACCGAGGCCGTCATGACGAAAGGCTTACTTATCTGCGCGCGGGCAGCCGACGTCGTTCCAGAAGACGACGCGGTTGAACTCGCCGCGGCGGCCGTAACCGTTCACCACGACATACTGCCGGTCGACCGACTGGATGCGCGGATCGCTGAGGTAGCGGGTGGCCTTGGCAAGCGCTTCCCGCGCCCCGCAGAGCGGGCCGCGCGGACGCCGGCGATCATCCCGATAATAATCCCTGTCGCGGAATTCTCTCCGGTCGTAGAAGCGCTCGTCATAGCGCGGCCCGCCCCACTCCTGTGCCTGGGAGACGGCCGGCAGCGTCATCGCGCCCAGGAGGGCGGTCATCGCGAATGCCAGAACTGCTGCAGTTTTTCTTTTCATTTTTGCCTCCTTCAACTTTCGGCTGGTCCCACTCTATTGGAAGAGACATGAACAGAAGCCGAATGGATTCGTGCCCTTTGCTGGCGTTTGAACGGTTTCATGGCATTGGCGACGTTGTTCGCGCCAAGTAACGGACACACATTAATGGACAATGGACGATGCGGTTCCCAAGCGCCATCCCGAAGTCGGTTGACGGCAGAATCGGCGGGCTCCGGAATCCCGTTTCAAGGTTCAGCCTATGGCGCCTGGAACCGTGCCGAGATAGGCCACCAGCTCGCTTGGGCTCGCCTTTGCGATCTCCAGCCGGCCGAGCGGCGAGAACGCATCGAATACGGGCGCGGCATCGGGCGAGGAGGCGAGCACGAAGCCGTCGAGGCTCGTCGTCTGGCGGGCGAAATCGGCCGATACCTCGATCCGGTAGCCGTAACGCTGCAACGTGTCCACGACGGCGGAATGCAGGTCCTGGCTATGGGTGGAGATGAAGACGTAGTCGGCGCGCTTGTCGCTCAGGAACGACCGGGCGCCCTCCAGCATCTGGATTTCATAACCCTGGATATCGGAATGCAGGATATCGAGATGTTCGATCCCGCGCTCGGCGGCGAAGGCATCAATGCGGAAGCTGTCGTTGCCGACGAAGGACTTGATGAACTCCCCGGAATAGCCGTTGATCGCGAAATTGTTCTTTCCGCAGCGGAGGTTGATCTCTTCCGGCTCGACCATGACGCAGCGGCCCTTCGGAAAGGCCTTCATGAACCACATCGAATAATGAGCCCAGTAAGCGCCGAGTTCGATCATGCCGGGAGAGGTGGAGCCGATCTTCTTCAGGGTCTCCTGGAAACAGTATTCCTCCAGCGGCTCGTGAATGCCCCGGTTGAGGATCAGGATGTCGCTGAATTCCTTGTAATAGGCGAGATCGCCCTCGACGGGCACCCGGTTGCCGTTATGAAGGATGACACATCTCCTGTCGTCCACATAACCGGCCTCGGGGACCTTGGCGATCATCAGGTTGAGCGGGTCGGAAATGATCTCGCGGTATCTCTCGACGACGATTTCGGCCTTTCCGAGTTCACGCGGGTCCGCGTAGACCCTCGGGGCCGGGCCGCGGGTTTTCTTGAGCAGTTTTTTCAGTGCCCGCATCGGAAATTTCCCTGGTGGCAGATCGATTGTTCGAGGGTCGGAGAATGGCGGGCTTCAGCCTGAAAGGCGGTGCGGGCCGGTCGTATCCGCAGGCGCCCGAGGCCGGCGGCGCCTGCTCAGAGTTTCCGGTACCAGGCATCCCACCGGGACCAGTCGCGGTAGACGCGCTCGTAGCCCTTGGGCAGCAGCATCGCGTCGAGCTTTGCGTTGGCTTCCGTGTTGTTGTGTTCGATGCAGAACAGGCGGACCCGGAAACGGTCGAGATCGAAGGTTGACAGGATATCCGGTTCGTTGCCCTCCGTATCGATGCTGATGAAATCGATCACCGACGGGGCATTATACTGTTCGAGCATGTCGTTGAGGCTGATTGTCGTCTGGGTGACCTCGACGCTCTCCTGGCGGCGTTTTTCGGCATGCTTGTCCTTGAAGGCATGCTCGGCCATGGAGGAGAATTCCGGCTGGCCGGTAACGAAACGCATCGTGACCGACTTGCCGCTCGTCGCGTCGACGGGCTGGGTGCAGAGAGCCGCCTTGCGGGTCTGGCGAAGGGTATCGCCGAAGGCCGGATTGGGCTCGACCAGGATCCCCTGCCAGTCGTATTCGGTTTCCATGAGATAGCTGTTGCTCAGCTGTTTTCCGTCGAATGCGCCGATTTCGACGAAGAAGCCGCCGCGCTTGCCGTTGAGCTCCGACAGGGCCCAGCGATCCTGCTGCAGCTGGGAAAAGCTGTTTTCATTCCAGAACGGCGGACGTGCTGGCGACGCGGGTTTCTTCTTCAGTCCGAGCCAGGTTCGAATGCCCACGTTTCTGTCCGCATAATCGTTGGAATTTAAGGTGCAAAAGCGCTACCCCAAGCGAGCGCAGAATGCAAGAAAGGTCCTTATATGATACCAAAGTCAGGATGTTAAGAGAGATGCGCAAGGTCGGTATGCCACAAGAGACGGTGTCGCCCGCACAGGAAGAGAGGATTGCCGGCTTGGCTCCGAAGCGCAAGATGCTGATCGTCGAAAGGAAGCTCGCCGGCAATCGCGGCCACCATCATACGCAGGTCCCCGCCTTGTCCGCGCTGCTGCCCGGCCATTCCGTGCATCTCCTCGCCGGCGCCTCCTATGACGGTTTCCTGGGGGAGGCGGCCGGCCGCTTCGGCGAAGACGCAACCAGGCTTGCGCGATTTCACGCCCGCGCCCGACACGGCAGTACCGGGCAGAGGGTGGTCGCATGGGCGAAACTTGCGGCGGCGAAGGCGCCGTTCGGACGCCCTGCGGCATTCATGGGGGACACGCTTTACGAAACGAGCCGGAAGCTCGGTCTTGGCCGGGACGACCTGATCATCATCCCGACGGCGGAACTGGACACGCTGGAGGCGGCGCTGGATTTCGCAGGGCGAATGGGTAGCGGTGTGCCGCTCGTCAGCCTCCGCTTCCTTGGCGGCGATTTCGGAGAGCCTGACGAAGAAATCCGCCGGCAGCGCCTCAAGGCGGCCTGCGAAGCGCGGGCGGACCGGGTCGTCCTCTATTCCGAGACGGAGGAACTGGCGGCCTATCTTCGGACCGAGTTCGGCTGGGATATCCGCGGAGGGTTCTACCTGCCGTGCAGCATCGCCCCGGCGCCCTCCATCTTTTCGGAGAAGGCGGGGGACGCCTATCGCATCGGCATTTTCGGTCCGCCCCGGCGCGAAAAGGGGAGCGGCAGGGTGGCGGGCATCGTCGAAGCCACGGAGCGCGTGGCGCGGGCGGAAGGCTCGCCGCGAATCGAGTTCGTCATCCAGGGGGCGGATGCGGATTTCGGCGACGCCGGCGTCTATCGCGGGCTCGTCCGGTTCGAGGCTGCAGGCGGCGGCGTCGCCGTGGAAAAGCACGGCGACAGGATCTCGCCTGAAGCATTCGTCGCTCTCTTCCGGTCCGTGGATGCCGTCCTCCTGCCTTACGACATATCGGTCTACGGTCTGCAGGGCTCCGGCGTGGTGCAGGATGCGGTAGCCGGCCGTAAGCTGATCATCCACAGCGCCGGAATGGCGATGGCAAACCTGCTTGACCACGGCAATGCGCGCTCCGCCGTGACCGACGAGGATTTCGCGCGCGAGATCGTCAAGGCCGCGCACGCCGCGCCGCAGGAAACAGCGGCGGCGATGGAGAATGCCCTTGCCTATCTTCAGGAACGCCTGAGGGAGCATCCGCTGCTGGCGGCCGGACCTTCGACTTCCGGGGGATGAAGCAACGGGCGGGCGCTTCGGCAGCCTTTGCCGGTGCCGGCCGCCCCGCTGCATTTCGCAGCTCCGGCCTACTCCAAAAGCCACCAAAGCAAAAAGGCTTCCGGTTTCCCGAAAGCCTTTTCAAAACAGGATGGTGGGCGTGACAAGGATCGAACTTGTGACCCCTACGATGTCAACGTAGTGCTCTCCCGCTGAGCTACACGCCCATCCGATGGCGGCGCATAGACCATAGACTGGTCGGGCCGTCAACTGGTTTTTGAGGAGAAATACGAAGCTTTTTTGACAGGTCCGCATTTCCAGGCGTTTGGGTGCTGGCTGGCATGCCGTTGTCCCGAAACCGGCCTCCATTTTCGGGCGGCATGCGCCTCAGGCGGCCAGCAGCTTGTTCACTTCGTCCACAAGGTCGCGCAGGTGGAAGGGCTTGGACAGCACCTTGGCATCCTTCGGCGCCTTGGAATCGGAGTTCAGCGCAACGGCCGCAAAACCGGTGATGAACATGACCTTGAGATCGGGATCGAGTTCGGTCGCCCGGCGCGCCAGCTCGATGCCGTCCATTTCCGGCATGACGATGTCGGTCAAAAGCAGGGAGAATGGCTCTTCGCGCAGCCGGTCATAGGCGCTCGCACCATTGTCGAAGGACGCGACCTTGTAGCCCGCCTTTTCGAGCGCCTTCACCAGGAAACGGCGCATGTCGTTGTCGTCTTCGGCGAGAAGGATTTTCTGAATCATCTCCGGGACCGTCATCCAATGCAATTTTCAAGAGTTTTAGATATCTCTCACACTGCCAACACACGGTAAACATCCGTTTAATGGGGGTGGAAGAGGGTTTGGTAGGGTATAGATAGTATGGACTTCACGTCGGGCAACTGGCAACATGGGTTTCCGAACAAGTTCGTGACATGGTAAAGGCAGGATGGATTGCGACGCGGGTGATTTTGAACATTTCGAAGTGAGGGAACCCGCCACGCAGACCATTCCCTTCGTGTTCAATTCGCCGCATAGCGGCCGGTTCTATCCGCCCGCCTTTCTCGCCGAAACCAATCTCGATTCGCTCGCCATCCGCCGTTCCGCCGACCACTATGTCGACGAACTCTTCGCCGCGGCGCCGGAACTCGGCGCGCCGTTGCTTCTTGCCCATTTTCCGCGTGCCTATCTCGACGTCAATCGCGAGCCCTATGAGCTCGATCCGCGGATGTTCGACGGCCCGCTGCCGTCCTTCGTCAATATCGGGTCGATCAGGGTTGCGGGCGGGCTCGGCACCATCCCGCGGATCGTCGCGGAAAACATGGAAATCTACCGTCGGCGACTGCCGGTCGACGAGGCGATGTCGCGCATCGAGGCGATCTACAAGCCTTATCACGCCTGCCTCAGAAAGCTGATCGCCCGTACCCATGCGCGTTTCGGGCTCGCCATCCTGATCGACTGCCATTCGATGCCCGGCAATATCAGGCTTTCCGGCTCCGACATCCGGCCCGACTTCATCATCGGCGACCGCTACGGCACCAGCGCCTCCGCCGAGCTTTCGCGCGCGGCGCTGCAAATCCTTGACGGCATGGGTTTTTCGGCGGTCCGCAACAAGCCCTATGCCGGCGGCTTCATCACCGAGCATTACGGCCGGCCGGTGAGGGGCCTGCATGCCTTGCAGATCGAGATCAACCGCGCCCTCTATGTCGACGAGGTGACGCTTGCTAAGCAGCCGGAATTTCCGGCCGTCGCCGCGGCGATCGGCGATTTCATGCGCCAGATGGCGGATTTCGTCATCGATTTCTCCAGCCGCGACGGCGCGCTGGCAGCGGAATAGGTCCCCAGTTTTCCACAGGCCTCGGGGGCGTGCGTCCCATCGTTCAGGTTCGGTTGCTGCGTGTCGTTTCCAGAGCGGTGCGGCCTGGTTGCGCGGGATATACCCCAGCAGAATCGCAGGCAAAAAAAACCGCGCTTTTGGCGCGGCTAAGTCTAGGGAGGAAACACCCAAGGAGGGTATTTACAGTCAAAGACTGTATGCTGACGGTAGCGGTGCATTGCACAAATGTCAAGCATGTATTTCAGATGATTAAATTTTCATCATTTTTGACCAAAATGATCGGTTTTGAAGCAGGGGCAGCCTTTAATTTGTCTTCTGCCCCTGTGGATAACCGAAAGCGGTTTTCCGGACGGGCCGCCTGCTCTAGAACAGGCCTGCATTTCAAAGAGGGGTTTTTATGCTTCCCGATCGCGACTTCTTTCATGCCCTTGCCGATGCCGCCAGGGCTGAGACCTTGCCGCGTTTCCGCACCGGCGCTTCGGTGATCAACAAGCTGGCGGGCGGTTTCGACCCCGTGACGGAGGGCGATCAGGCTGCCGAAACAGCGATCCGCGCGCTGATCACGGACAGGTTTCCGGAACACGGCATTCTGGGCGAGGAACACGAGAATATAGGCCTCGACCGGGAGCATATCTGGGTGATCGATCCGATCGACGGCACGCGGGCCTTCATTTCCGGCCTGCCGGTCTGGGGTACGCTGATCGGCTTCCAGTCGAACGGCCGGGCGACGATGGGGCTGATGGACCAGCCCTTCATCGGCGAGCGCTACTTCGCCGACGGGGCGCGGTCCTGGTATTCCGGTCCGGACGGCGAACAGCAGATCTCCGTGCGCGACTGCGGCAGGCTTGCCAATGCGACGCTCTTCACCACCTCGCCGCATATCTTTACGGGCGACGACCTGGCAAAGTACCGCTCCGTGGAAGAGAAGGTGCGTCTCTTCCGTTACGGCTGCGATTGTTATGCCTATGTGCTGCTGGCCTCGGGCCATGTGGATCTCGTCGTCGAGAACAATTTGAAGCCCTATGATGTCGGGGCGCTGATCCCGATCATCGAACAGGCGGGCGGCATCATCACCACCTGGGACGGCGGACGGCCGGAAGGCGGCGGCAATATCGTCGCGGCCGGCAGCAAGGCGGTGCATGCGGAAGCGCTGGCGCTGCTTGCCGGCCGCTAAGGCGCGAATCAGGCAGCGGTTTCCGAAAGGTCGAAACCGCCGTCCTGTCCGGGCATGAAGGCTTCGACGGCGGCAAGCCCCTGGGCGCGATAGATATCCCGGTCCTGGAAAAGCTCATGGCGGGCACCGTTGATGGTGACGAGCTGGCCGGCGCGGAAATTGCGCGACAGCTCCTCCTGCGCCCGGTAGGGCACGATGCCGTCCAGAACCGGGGCGAGGATGAGGGTCGGGATGGTGATCCGGGTGAGGTGCGTCTGGTTCGAAACGCGGCTCATGGCCTTGAACGTCTCATGCAGCCAGCGGGCGGTCGGGGCACCGATCGTCAGTTCCGGATGGGCGGCGATGATCTCCGCATTGCGCCGGAAGCGGGCAGGATCGGAGGTGAGCGGATTGCCTTCGAAAGGGCGGCGGCTCATGTCCTTGCCGAGCTGCATACGGCCAAAACCGGTCCAGGAGGCGAGGCCGGAGACGGCGCGGATCACTCCTTCGGGCACGCCCTGGCCTGATAGCGCGACATAGGGCGCATTGAGCGCCATACGGTGGATGCGGTTCGACAGGCGCGGCGCGGCCGAGAGCGCAATCAGCGCGCCGGTGGAATGGCCGACAAGGAAGAAGGGCAGGCGGCCATCCGGCAGCACGATGTGCTCGAGGAAGATTTCCAGATCGCGCTCATAATCGGAAAAGCGCCGCACATGGCCTTTCCTGGGGTTCTTCGTCAGACGCTCGGAACCGCCTTGGCCGCGCAGATCGAAGGTCGCGACCCAGAGGCCTTGCGCATTCAGATCGCGGATGGTTTCGAAATACTTTTCGATGAATTCGTTGCGGCCCTGCATGAGAACGACGGTGCCGGCGGCCGGCGAGACGTGCGACCGGAACAGGCCGTAGCGCAATTTCGTACCGCGATGGCCGGTGAAGTAACCGGCCGTATAATTATCCGGCGCCGGGTTGTTCGGGGTCGGGTGGAGGATGTCGTCCGTGGAATCTGCCGCTTCGCTCATGAACCCAAGCGACATGAGCGGCGGCGCGACGTCAAGGGAAAAGACGCCAAGGGAAAAGAAGAAAAGCGCGGCTGGTGGCGGCCAGTCGGCGGCCGGTGAAAAGGATACCGATCGCCGCACAATGGGGTAATCCGTGCGACGATCGGTGGGCGAACCGACAGGAGGAGGTTTGCATCACCGATCATAACCAAGGCGCGTCACAGCAGCGTCATTCGCCGGAACGATTGACGTTTCTTTCTCGCCATAGGGAGGTGTGGGAAGTCTATCGGCTACGGGCTTTGACCAATCAGGCGGGGAGAACGGATGAGGCCGGTGCCAGGATCTACCCTTTAACCGTCTTATCCGTCCAGCCGTCTAAGGCCAGAAGCTGTGGAGAATCGCCGCGATGCCCGCGATCCAAAGTGCTGTGATCAGGCCTGATCCTATCAGGAAAAGTTTGATATCCATGAATGCTCTCCAGTAGGACAGCGTTAATCAAAGGTGCGTCACACCCGCGTCACGCGAGCGTCAAAGGATTGTCTCTCTTATTGCGTGCCGAGGCGGCAGGCATCGGAAGGGCAAAAAAGGCCGGAACCGGCGGGACGGGGGTGTCGCTCGGTTCCGGCAGCCAAAGACTGAAGCGAAGGGACGAATGGGCTTCAGTCTTGAAGAGCAATCTGCCTTCCAATGAGTTTCGTTCTAACAGGGGATGCCTGAACGCCGCCCGAACCTGCCGTTCATATACGGTTCAGGCACGAAAACGGTTTCTCGAACCAAGGTCTTGAAGCCGGAAAATGCAATTCCCATCTTGGTAATGTGGGCGCCAATATGGGTCCGCCGAAGGGCTCCGGCATCGCCACAAAGGGTTGCCGAAGGCCAAACCAAACCGCAACGTCGCTTCAAGAGAGGACATCATGCGTCACGTCGATTTTTCCCCCCTTTACCGGTCCACCGTCGGTTTCGACCGCCTTTTCAATCTGCTCGACAGCCGCGGCCCGGCCGACCAGACCCCCAGCTATCCGCCCTATAATATCGAGCGGACCGGGGAGAACACCTACCGCATCACCATGGCGGTCGCCGGTTTCGATGAAAAGGAACTGAGCCTCGAAGCCCATGCCAACGTGCTGACGGTGAAAGGTGAAAAGAGCGAAGAAGAAGCCGCCGGAGAGAGCGAATTCCTCTATCGCGGCATCGCCAAGCGCGCCTTCGAGCGCCGCTTCCAGCTCGCCGACCATGTCGAAGTCCAGCAGGCTTCGCTGAAGAACGGCCTGCTTCATATCGATCTGGTCCGGAATATTCCGGAAACCATGAAGCCCCGTCGCATCGCGATCGCTGCAGAAGCCGTCGCTCCGAAGACGATCGAGGCTCAGGTCGCCCCGCAGCAGGTCAACTAATCCTCGGCGCCGGCGCCGCGCGAGCGGCCAGCCGACGATTGCAAGCCGAGTCGGCGGCCCTTCCACTTGGGGGAAGGGCCGTTTTTTGTTGTCTTCGTCAGGCTGCTGCCGGCGCTGCCGCGGCGTCGTTGCGCTTCAGGCGGCCGGCATATTTCTGGGCGATGACGGCGCAGGCCATCAGCTGGATCTGGTGGAAGAGCATCAGCGGCAGAACGATGGCGCCGATCGACGACGACTGGTGAGCGAAGATGGCGTTCGCCATCGGCACGCCGCTCGCCAGCGACTTCTTGGAACCGCAGAAGGTGATGGTGATCTCGTCTTCCTTGTTGAAGCCGAGGAGACGCGCCCCGAACATGGTGATGCACAGCACGGCGGCAAGCAGGGCCATGTCGATGAGGATGACGACGCCGATATCGAGCGCCGAGAACGTGTGCCACAGGCCTTCCATGACGGCCTCCGAGAAGGCGAGATAAACGACCATCAGGATCGAGCCGCGATCGACCGGAGCGAGGATCTTCTTCTTCGAGCGTATCCAGCCGCCGATCCAGGGCTGCAGAATCTGACCGACGACGAAGGGCAGAAGCAACTGCAGCAGGATACTCTCCAGCGCATCCCAGGAAAAGCCGCCGTCGCCGGTGGTGGACAGAAGCAGCCCGGCCAATAGCGGCGTCAGGAACATGCCGAAGATGTTGGAGCCGGAGGCGGCGCAGATTGCTGCCGGCACGTTGCCGCCCGCCATGGAGGTGAACGCGATCGAGGACTGCACGGTCGAGGGCAGCACGCAGAGGAAGAGGATGCCGGCGTAAAGCGGCGCCGCCAGGATGTCTTCCGGAATGAAGCCGATCATCAGGCCGAGGATCGGGAAGATTGCGAAGGTGGCTGCGAGGATCACCAGGTGCAGGCGCCAGTGCAGGATGCCCGCCACCACGACGTCCCGCGACAGGCGGGCGCCGTGCAGGAAGAACAGGAGGCCGATGGCGATGTCGGTCGCCACCCCGAACCATTCCGCATAAACGCCGTGGATCGGCAGGACGGAGGCGAGAATGACGGTGCAGACAAGGAAGACCGTGAAACGGTCCGGCAGAAAACGGCTCATGGGGCGGATTCCTCGATTGGAGGATTTACCCATCGCTTATCATAAAGCAGAATGCAAACACTAACAGTTATCACGAAAGTCGATGGCGATGCTGAACCTCGCGCATTTGAACAGCTTCGTCATGCTGCAGCAGACGGGCAGTTTCACCGAAACCGCCGTGCGGCTCGGTATCGGTCAGTCCACCGTCACCCAGCATATCCAGCGGCTGGAAAAAGCGCTCGGGCGGCAGCTCGTCTTTCGCGACACGCATCAGGTGCGCCTGACGGCCGAGGGTGAGGCGCTGCTCGGTTATGCCCGCGGCATGCTGGATCTGAACGGCAGGGTGGCGTCGCTTTTCGGCGAAAGCCGGCTGCGCGGGCGGTTGAGGCTCGGCGTTTCGGAGGACGTGGTGGCGAGTCGGCTCACGTCCATACTGGAAGACTTCATCCGGCTTTATCCGCTGGTCGATCTGGAACTCACCGTGGCGCTCTCCGCAGTGCTCTATCAGATGCAGGATGTCGGCGACCTTGATCTCGTGCTCGCCAAGCGACATGTCGGCGAGACGCAGGGGCGGCTGCTCTATCGCGAACCGCTGGTCTGGCTCGCCCGCGATCCGGACCACGTGCTGTCGCGCGGCGATGCCTTGCCGCTGATCGCCTTTCCACCACCTTCCATTACAAGGCGCGTAGCCCAGGAAGCGCTCGACCGGGAGAAGATGGCGTGGCGGATCGTCTGCACCTGCGGCAGCCTGAGCGGCCTGACTGCCGCAGCGCGGGCCGGCATGGGCGTGCTGGTGCAGCCGCGCAGCATGGCGCCGGCGGGCTTGAAGGAAATCCCGGCCGAACGGCTGCCGGTGCTGGAGGATGTGGAATTCGTGCTGGTGCCGAGACGTGGGGCGGATGCGGCGCTGGTGGAGGCGCTGTCGAACTTGATCGTGGCGCAGATTGCGCCGTAGGGAATGGTGTGATGGGCGGTGCGGTGATCCGTCCTCCTCCCTTGCGGGGGAGGTGCCGGTAGGCGGAGGGGGGTGGTTCAGCGTATTCTTCGATAGAATTTGTTGAACCACCCCCCTCTGTCGCCTCCGGTGACATCTCCCCCGCAAGGGGGGAGAAAGGAGAGCGTGGCACCCGCCTTCGTTTTTCAATCCGCTTTGCAAATAGTGAGAAACTGATCGACATCCTCTTCCGTCGTCGCGAAGGACGTGACGAGGCGGATCAGCGTCTCGTCGTCCTTCACCGGTTCCGACATGTTGAGCGGGGTCGGCCAGCCGTAGAATCTTGCGCCCCTGGCTTCGGCGGCTTGGGCGGAAGCCTTGTTCAGCACGGCGAAGACCTCGTTGGAGGTCGTGTCCCACGCGAGCCGGGCGCTGTTTTGCGAGCGGATGCCGGCGCGCAGGCGGTCCGCCATCGTGTTGGCGTGCCTTGCCATGCCGAGCCACAGGTCATCCGAGAGATAGGCGTCGAACTGGGCCGAGATGAAGCGGGTCTTCGAGAAGAGCTGGGCGGCGCGCTTACGAATGAAGGCGAATTCCCTGGCGAGGTCCGGATTGAAGAAGACGATCGCCTCCGCACACCAGCAGCCGTTCTTGGTGCCGCCGAACGAGAGGATGTCGACGCCGCGCTTCCAGGTCATCTCGGCCGGCGAGACGCCCAGGGCGACGAGCGCGTTGGCGAAACGGGCACCATCCATGTGCACCGGCAGGCCGTTTTGCCTGGCGATCGCCGTCAGCGCGTCAATCTCATCCGGCGTATAGACGGTGCCGAGTTCGGTCGCCTGGGTGAGGGTGACGGCAGCGGCGCGGCCGTGATGCAGCGAATCCTGCGGAAAGCCGGCAATCCCGGCGGCGAGCTTTGCCGGATCGATCTTGCCGTTTTCGCCTTCGACCGGAACCATGCGCATGCCGGAGAAGAAGTCCGGCGCACCGCATTCGTCCTCGATCACATGCGCTTCCGAATGGGAGAAGGCGACGCCGCCGATGCGGGCGATACTGGCAAGCGACAGCGAGTTGGCAGCGGTGCCGGTGGAGACGAAATAAACGGAAACGTCACGTTCGAAAATTTCGTTGAAGCGCTTCTCCACCGCCTTGTCGAGATCGCTGTTGCCATAGGCGGCGGCGAACCGGGTCGATTCCCTGGAAAGACGTTCATTGATGGCGGGATGGGCGCCAGCCCAGTTGTCGGAAGCGAAAAACATGAAAGGACACCTTGGGAGGTTTTTGAAAAGCGAGGCGACATTAAGGGTTTTAAGGCCGTAATCAACGGGAAAGGCGACAAGCCGCGGCGGACCTATATAAGGGGCAATCATCGAAATGACGGCGGCCTCGATGCGTAATTAAATTTCACGGCGGTAGGGCCGATGGCAATCTCCTGTCGCGCGACCGCCAAATTAATGGCAGCTCTCCCCTTGTTAAGCTTTTGTATCTGTGTCATAGAAGATACGAATTAGGACAGAAGTGCTGTCCTAATTTCGGGAAAGGAAAGCTTAACAAGGTTCGCTTTCCCGCTGACGCCGACGCCGATCCGGGTTATGTTGCACTGCAAAGCTGTAATTCGCGCCGGCGCGGCGCCATCGCATGAGTGAGGGATGGCATGTAGCCATGTCATTCCATGGAAATAAAAGAGAGCCACTTTGCCCGCGCGATGCGCGGCCAACAGGAGGAATGACGATGACGAAGATGATCTCCGAGATGTCCGGCGCCGAGCCCCAAGTCTTTGCAGAGACGAAAGCGTGCGTTTCTCCTGCCGGGGCATTCGTGGCCTCCGGGGTGCCGGCCGCCCAGGGCCTTTACCACCCGGCGAACGAGCATGATGCCTGCGGCGTCGGTTTCATCGCCCATATGAAGGGCAAGAAGTCGCACCAGATCGTCAAGGACGGCCTCTTCATCCTCGAAAACCTGACGCATCGCGGTGCTGTCGGCGCCGACCCGCTGATGGGCGACGGCGCGGGCATTCTCGTGCAGATTCCCGACCGCTTCTTCCGCGAGGAGATGGCGAGCCAAGGCGTTACCTTGCCGAAGGCTGGCGAATATGCGGTCGGCCACTTCTTCCTGCCGCGCGACGCCGAGCAGATCGAGCATTTCAAGAAGGTGATCGTCGAGACGATCGCGGAAGAGGGGCAGCAGTTCCTCGGCTTCCGCGAGGTGCCGGTCGACAATTCCTCGCTGTCCAAGGCGCCCGATATCGCCGCGACCGAGCCCTATCACCTGCAGGTGTTCATCGGCGCCGGCCGGGACGCCGCGACCAACGCCGAGTTCGAGCGTCAGCTCTTCCTCGTCCGCAAGGTCATCTCCAACCGCATCTACGACCAGTTCGGCGGCCAAGAAACCGGCTTCTACCCGGTTTCGCTGTCCTCCTCGACCATCGTCTACAAGGGCATGTTCCTGGCCTATCAGGTCGGCGCCTATTACAAGGACCTCTCGGACCCACGGTTCGAGACGGCGGTTGCGCTCGTCCACCAGCGTTTCTCGACCAACACCTTCCCGTCCTGGAAGCTCGCGCATCCCTACCGCATGGTCGCCCATAACGGCGAAATCAACACGCTGCGCGGCAACGTCAACTGGATGGCGGCGCGCCAGGCATCGGTGTCCTCGCCGCTTTTCGGCGACGACATTTCCAAGCTCTGGCCGATCTCCTACGAAGGACAGTCGGACACAGCCTGTTTCGACAACGCGCTCGAATTCCTGGTGCGCGGCGGTTATTCGCTCGCCCATGCGATGATGATGCTGATCCCGGAAGCCTGGGCCGGCAACCAGTCCATGTCGAAGGAACGCAAGGCTTTCTACGAATACCATGCTGCCCTGATGGAGCCGTGGGACGGCCCGGCTGCCGTCTGTTTCACCGACGGCAAGCAGATCGGCGCGACGCTCGACCGTAACGGCCTGCGCCCGGCCCGTTACCTCGTCACCGACGACGACCGCGTCATTCTCGCCTCCGAAGCCGGCACGCTGCCGGTGCCGGAAGAGAAGATCGTCAAGAAGTGGCGCCTGCAGCCCGGCAGGATGCTGCTGATCGACATGGAAAAGGGGCAGATCATCTCGGACGACGAGCTGAAGTCGCAGCTTGCGACCAGGCATCCTTACGAGAAGTGGCTCGACCGCACCCAGCTGATCCTCGAAGACCTGAAGCCGGTGGAGCCGCGCGCGCTACGCCGCGACGTCTCGCTGCTCGACCGCCAGCAGGCCTTCGGCTACACGTCGGAAGACACCAAGATCCTGATGTCGCCGATGGCGACGACCGGGCAGGAAGCGGTCGGCTCGATGGGCACCGATACGCCGATCTCGGCCATGTCGGAAAAGTCGAAGCTGCTCTACACTTATTTCAAGCAGAACTTCGCGCAGGTGACCAACCCGCCGATCGACCCGATCCGCGAAGAGCTCGTCATGAGCCTGGTGTCGTTCATCGGCCCGCGCCCCAACATCCTCGATCACGAGGGTGCGGCGAACGCCAAGCGCCTGGAAGTGCGCCAGCCGATCCTGACCAATGGCGATCTGGAAAAGATCCGCTCGATCGGCCATACCGAGGACCGGTTCGACACCAAGACGCTCGATTTCACCTATGACATCGAGCGCGGCGCCGAAGGCATGCCGGAAATGCTCGACCGGCTGTGCGAGCGCGCCGAAGCGGCGGTCAAGGGCGGCTACAACATCATCGTGCTCTCCGACCGCCAGATCGGGCCGGACCGGATCGCCATCCCGGCACTGCTGGCGACGGCCGCCGTGCACCATCACTTGATCCGCAAGGGTCTCAGAACCTCGGTCGGCCTCGTCGTGGAATCCGGCGAGCCGCGCGAGATCCATCACTTCTGCTGTCTTGCCGGTTTCGGCGCGGAGGCGATCAACCCCTATCTCGCCTTCGATACGCTGACCGACATGCACATGCGCGGCGAGTTCCCGAAGGAAGTGGATGCGAGCGAAATCGTCTACCGCTATATCAAGGCGGTCGGCAAGGGCATCCTCAAGGTCATGTCCAAGATGGGCATCTCGACCTATCAGTCCTATTGCGGCGCGCAGATCTTCGACGCGGTCGGCCTGTCGTCCGAACTGGTCGAGAAGTATTTCTTCGGCACTGCGACCTCGATCGAAGGCGTTGGCCTCGAAGAGATCGCCCAGGAAACCGTTGCTCGCCATCATGCGGCCTTCGGCAAGGATCCGGTTCTGGCCTCGACGCTCGATATCGGCGGCGAATATGCCTATCGCATGCGCGGCGAAAGCCATGCCTGGACGCCGGACGTGGTGGCGACGCTGCAGCATGCCGTGCGCGGCAACAGCCAGGACCGGTACCGCGAATTCGCCGAGATGGTGAACGAGACGGCGGTCAGGATGAACACCATCCGCGGCCTCTTCAAGATCAAGCCGGCGGAAGCGATCGGCCGCAAGCCGGTTTCGATCGACGAGGTGGAGCCGGCGGTCGACATCGTCAAGCGCTTCTCCACCGGCGCCATGTCCTTCGGCTCGATCTCCCGCGAGGCGCACACGACGCTCGCGATTGCCATGAACCGGATCGGCGGCAAGTCGAACACCGGCGAGGGCGGCGAGGAGAGCGACCGCTACCTGCCGCTACCGGACGGGTCGCAGAACCCCGAACGTTCGGCGATCAAGCAGGTCGCTTCCGGCCGCTTCGGCGTCACGACCGAATACCTGGTCAATGCCGACATGCTGCAGATCAAGGTGGCGCAGGGTGCAAAGCCCGGCGAAGGCGGCCAGTTGCCCGGCCACAAGGTGGATGCGACGGTTGCCAAGACCCGGCATTCGACGCCGGGCGTCGGCCTCATCTCGCCGCCGCCGCATCACGACATCTATTCGATCGAAGACCTGGCGCAGCTGATCTACGACCTGAAGAACGTCAATCCGACTTCGGATATTTCCGTCAAGCTTGTCTCGGAAGTGGGGGTCGGCACGGTTGCCGCCGGCGTCGCCAAGGCGCGCGCCGACCATATCACGGTCGCCGGCTTCGACGGCGGTACGGGCGCCTCGCCGCTCACCTCGCTGAAGCATGCGGGCAGCCCCTGGGAAATCGGCCTTGCCGAAACCCAGCAGACGCTGGTGCTGAACGGGCTTCGTTCGCGCATCGCACTTCAGGTCGATGGTGGTCTCAAGACCGGCCGTGACGTCATCATCGGGGCGCTGCTCGGTGCCGACGAGTTCGGTTTCGCGACGGCTCCGGTCATCGCCGCCGGCTGCATCATGATGCGCAAGTGCCACCTCAACACCTGTCCGGTGGGCGTCGCGACCCAGGACCCGGTTCTGCGCAAACGCTTCAAGGGCACACCGGAACACGTCATCAACTACTTCTTCTTTGTGGCCGAGGAGGTGCGCGAGATCCTGGCGTCGCTCGGCTTCACCCGGTTCGACGAGATCATCGGCATGGTGGAGCTTCTGGAAAAGGACGAGATGATCGCCCACTGGAAGTCCAAGGGTCTCGATTTCTCGAAGATCTTCCACAAGGTCGAGGCTCCGAAGGAAGCAACCTACTGGACCGAACGCCAGAAGCACCCGATCGACGACATTCTCGACCGCAAGCTGATCGAGAAGGCCCAGGCTTCGCTGGAAAGCAAGGAGCCGGTCGTCATCGAAGTGCCGATCAAGAACGTCGACCGTTCGGCCGGCGCCATGCTTTCCGGCGCGCTTGCCAAGCGCTGGGGCCACAAGGGCCTCAAGGACGACACGATCCATGTGACCCTGACGGGGACCGCCGGCCAGTCGTTCGGTGCCTTCCTCGCCCGCGGCATCACCTTCGATCTGGTCGGCGACGGCAACGACTATGTCGGCAAGGGTTTGTCGGGCGGCCGCATCATCGTGCGTCCGCCGGAGAACTCGCGGATCGTCGCGGAGAATTCGATCATTGTCGGTAATACCGTGCTTTACGGCGCAATCACCGGCGAGTGCTATTTCCGCGGCGTCGCGGGCGAGCGCTTTGCGGTGCGCAACTCCGGGGCGATCGCCGTCGTCGAAGGCGTCGGCGACCATGGCTGCGAATACATGACCGGCGGCATCGTCGTCGTGCTCGGCGAGACGGGACGCAACTTCGCGGCCGGCATGTCGGGCGGCGTCGCCTATGTGCTCGACGAGGAGGGCACGTTCGCCAAGCGCTGCAACATGGCGATGGTCGAACTCGAACCGGTTCCGGAAGAGGACGACATGCTGGAGAAGCTGCACCATCACGGCGGCGACCTCATGCACAAGGGACGTGTCGACGTTTCCGAGGACATGACGCGCCACGACGAGGAGCGCCTCTACCAGCTGATCTCCAACCACCTGCATTACACGGGTTCGACCCGCGCCAAGGAGATCCTTGACCGCTGGACCGAATACCGGCCGAAATTCCGCAAGGTCATGCCGGTCGAATACCGCCGCGCGCTGGTGGAGATGGAACGCATGCGGATGGGGATTGCGGCGGAATGATTGGAGTTTGGCTAATCTTGTGATATGACAATGTCATATCACAAGATGGAGGTAGCGATGTATCCGGTAGCAAAGGAGCGCAAGGCAAGAGTCTTCATGAACGGTCGCAGCCGAGCGGTGCGGATACCCAGCGATTTCGAGCTTCCGGGGGATGAGGTCGTCATCCGTCAAGAAGTGGACGGCATCATCACCATCCGTCCTGAAACACGGAAACGGACGCCGGGTGAACTGGTTGCATATCTTCGGCAGGCCGAGCCACTTGGCGAGGAATTTCCGGATATCGAGGATCTTCCTCTTCGTTCGGTTGATCTGGATCTTCCCGAGTGAGCTATCTCTTCGACACCAACATGATTTCGGATCTCATCCGAAACCCAGGCGGTAAAGCTGGCGAACGGATAGCGGTTCTTGAAGATGGTGATCTCAAAACAAGCATCATCGTCGCTGCCGAATTGAGATACGGCGTTGCCAAGAAGGGCTCGGAGCGTCTGACAAAATTGGTTGAGGCGGTCTTGGCCGATTTCGAGGTTTTGCCTTGGGAGGCGCCGGCCGATATCCACTATGCTGCTGTGAGAGATAGTCTCAGCCGCAGCGGACAACCGATCGGCGACATGGACATGCTGATCGCTGCACATGCACTCGCCTTGAATGCGGTGCTTGTGACGGACAACGAGAGTGAGTTTTCCCGCGTGCCGGGATTGAAGATCGAGAACTGGCTGCGATAGCGGCGGAGTAGGGGTTTAGACATGGGCAAGGTAACGGGTTTCCTTGAGATCGACCGGCAGGTGGGCAAGTATCAGCCGGCCTCCGATCGTATCCGCCATTTCCGCGAATTCACCATCCCGATGTCGGATGCGGAGGTCACCAAGCAGGCGGCGCGCTGCATGGACTGTGGCATTCCCTATTGCCACGGCCCGACCGGCTGTCCGGTTCACAACCAGATCCCGGACTGGAACGACCTCGTCTACAACAACAAGTGGGAGGAGGCGATCCGCAACCTCCACTCCACCAACAATTTTCCGGAGTTCACCGGCCGCGTCTGCCCCGCTCCCTGCGAGGAGGCCTGCACGCTGAACCTGGAAGACGCGCCGGTCGCCATCAAGACGGTCGAGCAGGCGATCGCCGACAAGGCGTACGAACTCGGCTTCATCGCGCCGCAGCCGGCGACCGTCCACACCGGCAAGAAGGTTGCGGTCATCGGTTCCGGCCCGGCCGGCATGGCGGCCGCCCAGCAGCTCGGCCGCGCCGGTCACGACGTGCATGTCTACGAGCGCGAGTCGAAGCCCGGCGGCCTGCTGCGCTACGGCATTCCGGACTTCAAGATGGAAAAGAATTTCATCGACCGCCGCGTCGAGCAGATGAAGGGCGAAGGCGTCACGTTCCACACCGGCGTCAATGTCGGTGTGGACCTCGCCGTCGAGACGCTTCTTTCCGAGCATGACGCGGTGCTTTATTGCGGCGGTTCGGAGACCCCGCGCCCGGCCGGCATTCCCGGCGTCGAATTGCACGGCGTCTACGATGCCATGCCTTATCTGGTGCAGCAGAACCGCCGCATCGGCCGCGAGAACATCGACAGCGTCGCATGGCCGGCCGATCCGATTCTTGCCGGGGCAAAGCACGTGGTCGTCGTCGGCGGCGGCGACACGGCTTCGGACTGCGTCGGCACGGCCTTCCGCCAGGGTGCGGTCAAGGTGACGCAGCTCGACATCCGCCCGCAGCCGCCGGAAAAGGAAGACAAGCTCGCCGTCTGGCCGTTCTGGGCCACCAAGATGCGCACCTCGTCCTCCCAGGCGGAAGGCGCGGTGCGCGAATTCCAGGTGGCGACGCTCGAATTCGTCGGCGAGGACGGTCATCTGACCGGCGTGCGCTGCTGCGAGGTGGACGAGCGCCGCAAGCCGATCGCCGGCACGGAATTCATCATCAAGGCGGATCTCGCCTTCATCGCCATCGGCTTTTCCGGTCCGCTGACGGAGGGCGTGCTGACGGAGCTGGAAGGCAAGCTGACGCTGAATGTCGACCGCCGCGGCTCGACCAACGTCGTCGCCAACGAGCGCGATTACAAGACCTCGGTCGACAAGCTCTGGACGGCGGGCGACGTGCGCCGCGGCCAGTCGCTGGTCGTCTGGGCGATCCGCGAGGGCCGCCAGGCGGCGCGCGCGATCGACGAGGCGCTGATGGGAAGCTCGGTCCTGCCGCGGTAAGGCAGTTTCTGGCCCACGCCAAATTGTACCTCATCTTCTCCCCCGCTTGCGGGGAGAAGATGCCGGCAGGGGGCGAATCCGCTTCCTGTTTATTGAATAAGCTCCCCGAGGCCCGCTTCCGCTCCAACTACCGCGTCGCGGCAGCGCCCGACACACGGTAATCGTCGATCCGCCCGGCCGGTGCCGGGGGGAGTTCGCCGCGCTTGACCAGTTTGTCGCGCGGCGTTTCCATCATGATAACAGGCAGCGGCGCGGCGCCGAGCAGGTCCTTGCCGCCGTCGAGTTCCGGATCGGAAAGGCTGATCGGATGGGTGGGCACCGTCTGTCCGGTCGGCGAGGGCGGAAGGGAGGCGAGGGGCGGCAGGTTCGAACCGTCGAGCTTGACGAGGTCGGGGCTCGCCATCTCGCCGAGATGGCGGCGGACGAGTTTTTCCACATAGAAGGCGAGCTTCTTCTTGCCGGCCTTGGTGAAGGTGATGCCGTCCGAGCCGCGCAGGCGCACCTGCTGCCCGTTGACGTCGGAGCCGGTGATCACGAACTTGCCGTCCTCGTCGACAAAACCTTCCCAGACGTCGACGAATTCGCCGCCTGCCTTCTCCACCTGGTTCCGGTAGATGGCGTTGAGCGTCGCGGCATCCGCCATCATCGAAGGCGACTGGAAGGACGGCAGGCCGACCCAGAGAAGCGGCAGCTTGCGGGCGGTGACGACTTTGACGAGTTCGGCGACGCGGCCCTCGTATTCCTTGAACCAGGCGTCGCTGCGGAATTTCTCCTTGGCATTGTCGCCGGTCGTCATCTGCTGGCGGTCGTTGGCGCCGAGCATGATCACCACGACGGTGGGTTTGACCTCGTCCAGCATGCCGGGCAGTTGCCCCGGCCAGTCGAAATGGTCCTTGCGGACGAGACCCGACGAGCCGTCGCTGCGTTCGGTCACCGCTACGCCCGGCGAGGTTGCGAAGGCGGCCTCGAGTTCCGAACCGATGCCGCCTGCCATGAAATCGCCGACCACCAGGACCTGCCGGGCGGTCTCCAGCTTGGCGACCGGTTCGGGCGCTTCCGGGACGACGGGCGCCTGCGGGCGCGGCGGCGCGGCGGCGCGCCCGGTCGAGCGGTTGCGCGGGCGGGTGGGGACGTCGACGATCGAGCCGTCGCGGTAGTAGCGGCGTTCGTAGCGCTGGTTGGGATCGTACTGGTCGTTGCGATCATAACGCCGTTCGTAGCGCGGCCCGCCGAACAGCATGTCGAGGAGGTTGCGGCGCGGTGGAGGCTCCTGGGCGACGGCTGGCGGCGGCTGGAACCACAGGGCAAGCAGCAAGGCGAGGAGCGTAAAGCCCCAGCGAGCCCAACTCTTCCGTTCGCCGATATCGCGCAAAACCTTCATGCCTCCACCGCCCGATGTTTCCGGCAGCCATTCGAAAAGACGATGTGGAGCGCCACGCTCGCCCGTCAATGCTTTCCCGTCAGGCCTTGCCTGTCAACGCAAAGCCTTGAGAAGCTGTTGCGAGGGCTCGCCGCTCTGCTGCATGCCGAGCCGCTTCTGGATCGCCGAAATGGCGGCCTTCGATCCGGAGCCGAAATTGCCGTCGACCTCGCCCTCGTAGTAACCGAGTTCCTTCATGCGGTGCTGCAGCTCGAACTTTTCCTTGATGTCGAGCGTGCCTTCCGGGCGCGGCCAGCGCTGCTGCACGCCGCCGACACCGGCGATCTCATCGGCGAGCAGCCCGACGGCGAGCGCGTAGCTGTCGGCCGCGTTGTATTTCTTGACGGTGAAGAAGTTGGCGAGCATCAGGAAGGCCGGGCCTTCGGCACCCGCCATCAGCTTCAGCGTGGCCCGGTCCGCGCCGCGGGGAAAACCCTTGCCGTTCGGCCGCACAAAGCCGAGCGCCGCCCATTGCGCCAGCGTCTTGGTCTGGCCTTCGTATTTCTCGGCGCCGGCCGGCAGCACGGCTTCGTAACCCCAGGTCTTGCCGGTGGTCCAGCCGTTCTTCGAAAGCAGGTTGGCGGAGGTGGCCAGCGCATCCGGCACGGAATGCCAGATGTCGCGCTTGCCGTTGCCGTCCGCGTCGATCGCATAGAGCAGGTAGCTCGTCGGAATGAACTGAGTGTGGCCCATGGCGCCGGCCCAGGAACCGGTCAGCTGTTTCGGCGTGATGTCGCCCGACTGCAAGATCTTCAGCGCCGCGATCAGCTGGGTGCGGGCGAATTTCGCACGCTTGGGGTCGCCCCACGCAAGCGTCGCCAGCGCCTGCGGCACATGGTGCAGGCGGTCCGGCTTTTCGAGTGCCGCGCCGTAATTCGACTCCATAGACCAGATGGCGAGAAGGATGTTCCTGTCGACGCCGAAATGGCGCTCCAACGCGGCCAGCGTCGAACCGTGCCTGGCGGCCATCTCGCGGCCGATCCTGACGGTATAGGGGTTCACGCGAGAATCGAGATAGTCCCAGATGCGCGACTTGAATTCCGGCTGAAAATTCGCCTTGTCGAGTACGTCCTGGTCGGGCTCGGAAATGCCCGCGAAAGCGCGTTCATAGGTGGTGCGGGTGATGCCGCCCTTGGCGGCCGTATCATAGAATTTTACGATCCATGCCTTGAAACCGACATCTGCCCGGGCATCTATCGGCATGGCCGCGGTCAGCCCGGCAACCAGGGAAAGAAAGGCTCCGCGCAGGAGATTGATGCGAAACATTTTCATCGGCAGTCGTGTCCAGTCTTCTTTTAACCAAGCCTGACGGCGAGAGTGGCATGCGGCTTAACGATGTAATAACAAAATAGGGTCAACAAATTCTTTACCATGGAAACGCGATCGAAGGCAGTCTTTGCGAAACGGTAGCAATTCGCGGATAGAGGCCAGAAATCGTACAGTTTGCACAATGATGTGCTTTTCAGGAGGCATGAGTGGCACAACAACAGAAGATCCGTAAGGCAGTGTTTCCGGTGGCAGGTCTGGGCACGCGCTTCCTGCCCGCGACCAAGGCGGTTCCGAAGGAAATGCTGACCGTGGTCGACAAGCCGGTCATCCAGTATGTGGTGGATGAGGCTGCCGAAGCAGGGATCGAACACTTCGTTTTCGTGACCGGACGCGGCAAGGGCGTCATCGAAGACTATTTCGACATTCAGTTCGAGCTGGAGCAGATGCTGCGCGAGCGCAACAAGAATGCCGAGCTGACGCTTCTCTCGCACATCCTGCCGAAGGCCGGTACGGCGAGCTTCACCCGCCAGCAGGTGCCGCTCGGTCTCGGTCACGCCGTCTGGTGCGCCCGCGACATCGTCGGCAACGAACCCTTTGCCGTCCTCCTGCCGGATATGATCATGTCGGCTGAAAAGGGATGCCTCAAGGGCATGGTCGATCTTTACGCACAGAGCGGCGGCAACGTCATTGCCGTGCAGGAATGTGACCCGGACCAGGCCCACAAATATGGCATCGTCGGGATCGGCGATCCGATCGGCGAAGGCTTCAAGATCACGCAGATGGTCGAAAAGCCGGCCAAGGGCACGGCTCCCTCGAACCTTTACATCAACGGCCGCTATATCCTGCAGCCGGAGATCTTCAAGATCCTGGAAACCCAGGAACGCGGTGCCGGCAACGAGATCCAGCTCACCGACGGCATGCTGACGCTTGCCAAGGGCCAGGATTTCGCCGCCTATCCGTTCAAGGGCGAGACCTACGACTGCGGCGCCAAGGATGGCTTCATCCTGGCCAATCTCGCATTCGCCCTGCAGCGCGCCGATATCCGCCCGGCAATCGAAGAGCCGATGAAGGCGCTGCTTGCCTCGCTGAAATAGGTATCGTTTCCCCTGTCGCCCCGGCGGCGGGGACGAATGTCACGCAAACCCCTCATGGCCCTGCTATGAGGGGTTTCGATTTTGGGGAAGGGGCCATGACTTTCGGGACGGGCAAGGATTTTCTGAAGTTCCATGATCTGCAGGCGGATGTCGTTATCGGGATCCTCGCACGGGCGGGCGAGCTCGCCGAAGCCTGGTGTGAGCGGTGCATGCCGCAAAGCCTCGAAAGCCGACGGATCGCCCTCATCGTCGATGACGGGGGCTGGCGCAACACGACCGCCTTCGATCTCGGCATCCAGGCCATGGGTGGGATCTGCGTGCATGTGCCGGTCCGCCTCGGCGGCAAGGAGGCGATTGCCGATCTGGCGGGCTATCTGGACAACTGGTTCGACATGATCATCGTCCGAACCAGGGAATTCGGTGCGTTGAGCGAGCTGGCGGCCCATGCGAAGGCGCCGGTGATCAACGCGCGCACGCGTTCGAACCACCCCTGCGAGACACTCGGCGACCTTGCCCATATCCTGCAGAAACGCGGCAGGCTCGACGGCCTGAAGGTCGCGGGCGTGGCGCCGGACGACAATATCCTGCGCTCGTGGGCCGAGGCGTCAATCTCGCTGCCGGTCGATGTCGTGCAGGTCTATCCAGAGCCCTGGCATGTGCGGGATGCGGCGCTCCTGAGCGGGAGATTCAGGACCAGCACCAATATGGGCGAACTCGAGGACGCCGATGTGATCATCACCGACTGCTGGCCCGGCGGGGCTGCCGTGGAGGAAGTCGAACCCTATCGGATTTCCGCAGCCGTGCTCAATCGATGCAAACCCGGCGTGTTCTTCATTCCCTGCCCCCCGGTAACGCGGGATCACGAGGTGGCAGCCGATGCGATGATCCATCCCGCCTGCTGGAGCAGGGAGGCAAAGGCGTTCCTGCTGCATGCGCAGAATGCGCTGATGGAGTGGATCGCCGCTCGAGCCGGGGTCAGCGCTTCAGCGTGAGACCCACGCCGGCGCGGACGATCCGGTCATCGGCGCCGCCGCCGCTAGCGCGTTCATATTCCACGTCGCCGGTCAGGTCGAGATAACGGTTGATCGCCCAGGTGAGGCCAGCGCCGGCAACCCAGACCGTTTCGTCGCTCTGGCCGGAGGAGAAATCGCGGAGCGTCGTGCCGGTCCGCAGCCGCGCGACGACATCGTCGCGCATCTCATGGGCAAGTGCGGCGGTCAGCTGGTATTCCACCCAGCCGCTCTGCCCCGGCGCGGTCGAATCCTGCACCGTGGTGCGCAGGCCGAGATCGACATTGGTGCCGCGCTGCGGCGACCAGGTGGCGTTGCCGTCGATCGTGTAGGCGCCGACCGATTTCAAACGGCTGTCGTCGTAATCGACGATCTCGTAACCGGTGCCGATCTCACCGCGCAGTTTTTCGCCGAAATCGAATTCCACGCCGGTGCGGGCCGCGTAGCTCTGCGAGGAGCGGGCATAACCGGAATTGTCGCGCCTCTGATCGTAGAGGGTGCGGCCGGTCGCCACCTCCACGAACGGGATCAGCGCCGGCGAGAGCTCGTAGCCGAGCCGCAGCCGCCCGTCGATGCCGGTCCGGTTGCGATCCTTCATGCTGAGCGTCGAGCCGTCGGAAAGCTTGGCATCGGTATAGCTGGCGCGGGTCAGATCCAGTGCCGCCGTGCCGCGAACCTTGCCGAAATCCCGTTCGATCGATGCTCCGGCCGTAAATTCGTGGACGCCGGACTGTGTCGTCGCGCCGCCGATCGCGTTCGGATCGTAGTCGTCCTCGCGGGTAAAGCTGTAGCCGCCGGTGATATGCGCGACGGTGTCGTTGGCGAGATCGAGCCGCAGGTCGGCGTCAATATTGGCTTCCGGACGCAGGCCGTCCTCGCCGCCGCGAATGTTGCGCTCGAACGTGCCTTCGCCGGTGACGGTCAGCGAATGGCGCGACCAGTCGGACGTCAGCGTTCCGCGCATGGTGGTTGAGAGGTAATCCCGACGGGTCTTGGTGCCGCCCGAGCGGGTAATCTCGGTGTTGACGCGCTGGTTGACCGAGGGCCGCAGGAGGAAACTGCCGAGGCGGATACCGGTCGGATCGCCCGGTTCGCGTGGCCGTTCCTGCGATTCGACCGGTTCGGCGCCGGGATCGAGCGGCTGGTCGGGAGGCTGGTTCAGGTCCTCTTCGTAAGGAGGCTCCTGATTGGCGTTCCGGTCGCGACCGGGCACGGTGCCGGTCGCGATATTTGGATCGTTCGGATTTTGGCCGTCGGCATTGGTGGTCTGACTGGTTCCCGACTGGGTGGACGTGCTTCCCCTGAGGCTCGTATTGGCGCCCGCCGCCGTTGCGTCGGCCACCGACGGCAGGCTGCCGCTCCGGGGCGGAAAGGGACTGGTGCCGGTGTTGGTGCTGGTTTGGGCGATCGCCGGAGATACAAGCGCCATGGATACGAGCGCCGGGGATACGAGCGCCGAACAGGCAAACAGCAGGCCGAGCGCGATGCTGCGCCGCTCACGCATCCTGCCTGTTGCTGTCGTGATATTCATGGACGTGTCCGGGCGATCGAAATACTTACCCAAACGTAAAGCCATGTGGTTAACGTTTGGTTGCCACAGTATTAAAGGGGCGACAGGTGATCGCAGCGGCTCGAACCGGATAGACTTGCCGGACAAAAAGCGTTAAGGCTGCGTCATGATCAAGAGAGCCCTGCAACTCGTCGAACATGACGTCGTCGATTCAGCCCTTCGTACGATTTCCTTTGGGAAACAGGGGCTTAATGCGCTGGAGATGGCGCTCCAGAATGGCCTTGGCGACACGTTCCGCGCAGTCGCCGAGCTGATCGGCAATATCGACGGCCGCGTCATCGTGACGGGCGTCGGCAAGAGCGGCCATATCGGCCGCAAGATCGCGGCGAGCCTCGCATCGACCGGGACGCCCGCCTTCTTCGTCCATTCGGGCGAAGCCAACCATGGCGATCTCGGCATGATCGCTTCCGGCGATGTGGTGCTGGCGCTATCCTGGGGCGGCGAGACGGCCGAATTGCAAGGCATCGTTTCCTTCACCCGGCGCTTCTCCATCCCGCTGATCGCGATGACATCCAGCCCGCTTTCGACACTCGCCCGCGAGGCTGATTACGTGCTGCTGCTGCCGAAGGAGCAGGAGGCCTGCCCGCATGGCCTGGCACCGACCACCTCGACGCTGATGCAGCTTGCATTGGGCGATGCACTCGCCGTCGCCATGCTTGAGGCGCGTGGTTTTTCCTCCTCCGATTTTCGCGTCTACCACCCGGGCGGCAAGCTCGGCGCGATGCTGAGCCACGTCAGCGACCTGATGCATACCGGTGAGCGGGTGCCGCTGGTCAAGAAGGGCGTGCTCATGCCCGAGGCGATCCAGGAACTGTCGCGCAAGCGCTTCGGCTGCATCGGCGTCGTCGACGAGGACGGCTGCCTTTGCGGCGTCATCACCGATGGCGATATCGCCCGGCATCTCGACCTCGACCTGCGCCAGACGCTGGTCGACGACGTGATGACCCGCAACCCGAAGACGGTCGGCAAGGAAACGCTGGCGACCGCCGCGATGGCCATCCTCAACAAGCACAGCATCGGTGCCTTGCTCGTCATCGACGAGGAACGCCGCCCGATCGGCATCGTGCATTTCCACGACCTGCTGCGCGTCGGCGTCGCCTGAGACGGCGCATCCGAAGATGTCAGGCCGGCTCGACCGTCAGGTCGCGGCCGCTGGCGGCGACCACTCGCACCCGCGTTCCGGCCGGCAGATCCGGTCCCATCACCGTCCACCACGTATCATCGAGGCGGATGCGCCCGCGGCCGTCGGTGATCGGCTCGTGCAGGGTCGCGGTGCGGCCGACCAGGCTTTCGCTGCGGCGGTTGAGCAGCGGCTCGTCGCTTGACTGGCCGCGGCCTGCATAGAAACGCCGGCCTGCCAGCGCGAAGGCAAGCGACAGAACAGCAAACAGCAGAAGCTGGACCTGCCAGACCCACAGGCCTGCATCCCAGAGCAGCAGGGACAGGGCGCCGATGACGATCGCCGCCATGCCGATCCAGATCAGGAAGACGCCCGGCACGGCCAGTTCGGCCACGAGGAGAACGATACCGAGGATCCACCAGACCCAGGGACCGAGTTTGACGGCTGCATCATGAAGCATGGCGTCAAGTCTCGTCAGAAGATGCCGATGGCTGGAACGGGTTGACGGCCGGGGTCGTGCGCGGGCTGGCCGGCGGGCGTGGCGATGCCGGAGGACGGGGCTGCACGAGGGGGCCGGAACCATCGCCGAAGACGTCCCTGGCGATGGCGCCGATGCCTCCGAGCGAACCGATGATCGAGGAGGCTTCAAGCGGCATCAGCACGATCTTCGAATTTGGCGCCTTGCCGATCTCGATGAGCGCTTCGGTGTATTTCTGCGCCACGAAATAGTTGATGGCCTGCACGTCGCCGGAGGCAATCGCCTGGGAGACGGACTGGGTCGCCTTTGCTTCGGCTTCGGCGAGACGTTCGCGGGCTTCCGCCTCGCGGAAGGCGGCCTCGCGCTCGCCCTCGGCCTTCAGGACGGCCGCCTGCTTGGCGCCCTCGGCACGGAGAATCTGAGCGTTGCGGGCGCCCTCGGCCTCGAGGATCTGGGCGCGCTTCTCGCGCTCGGCCTTCATCTGCCGCCCCATGGACTCGACGAGGTCGGCCGGCGGCTGGATGTCCTTGATCTCGACGCGGGTGACCTTGATACCCCAAGGATGCACGGCCTGATCGACGACCCGCAGCAGCCGCTCGTTGATGACTTCGCGGTTGGAGAGCAGTTCGTCGAGATCCATCGAGCCCATGACCGAACGGATATTGGTCATCGTCAGGTTCTGGACGGCATTTTCCAGGTTGGAGATCTGATACGCCGCCTGCGCCGGATTGAGCACTTGGTAGAAGGCGACCGCATCCGCGGCGACGCTGGCATTGTCCTTGGTGATGACTTCCTGGGTCGGAATGCTCAGCACCTGCTCCATGACGTTCATGCGTGCGCCGATGCGCTCGATAAAGGGGATAAGGATGTTGAGGCCCGGCTGGAGGGTGCGGGTATAACGACCGAAAAGCTCGACCGTGTAGGAATATCCCTGAGGCACGGTTTTCACCGTACTCCAGAGCAGCAGGATCGCGGCTATGACCACGATGATCACGAAGATATCGAAACCACCCAGACCGATGTCCATGAGAATCTCCCTCCATCGCAGGCGGCAAAGGCGCGCCGCGTCAGACGTGCTGAGTTAGCACGTTCTTTGCGAGGAAGAAATGACAGTTGGCGCAGGCGGTTACGGCGCAAGCATGGCGAGCACCTCGTCCGTGCGGCGCACGTCGCCGAATGCCGAGGCGATGTTGATCAGAGCCCAGACATGTTCGTCATCGGTGGCGGCGGCATTGGCGTCTTCCACGAATACGACCTTGTAACCGATCATCATGGCGTCGCGGGCGCTGCTCTCACAGCAGCGGTTGGTCAGCGTGCCGGCGATGACGACCGTGTCGATGCCCCGTTGACGCAGGATGCCGTCGAGCGGCGACGAGCCCTGGATGAAACAGGAGAAGCGGTCCTTGCACACCTGCAGGTCTTCCGCCCGCACGTCGAGACCTTCGGCAAGCCCGTGCAGCGGTGCGCCTTCGGTCATGGCCGCGAGATGGGCGCGGGCAAATTCCGGCGTGGTGAAATGGTCGTAGAAGACCGTCCAGGGATGGGCGCCGCCCGCATCGGTGAGCGCGGTGGTGATCCAGCAGACGGTGCCGCCGGCTTTGCGAAGCGCGTCGGCCAGGCAGTTGACGTTGGGAATGATGCCACGGGCAAGCGGCACCTCGACAGGCGCGCCTTCGGCAACAAAGGCTTTCTGCATGTCGATGACGATGAGGACGGTCCTTGCCGCGTCCAGCCGGTCGAAGATCTCGAAGCGGCCGCGGCGTTTGGCGATCCTCTCGCGAATATCCTGCGGAATGCCGACCGTATGCACCGGCTATACCCAACCCTGAAGCTCGCGGCGAACGACCTTCTCCAGCACGGCCATGCCGCCTTCGCTGTCGTTCAGGCAGGGAATGTGGACGAATTTCTCGCCGCCGTGATGCAGGAAGCTCTCCGCCGCTTCGCCGGCGATTTCCTCCAGCGTTTCCAGACAGTCGGAGACGAAGCCGGGATTCATCACCGCGATACGCCTGACGCCCTCTTCGGCCAGTTTCTCGACGGTCTTGTCCGTATAGGGCTGCAGCCATTCCTCCGGCCCGAAGCGGGACTGGAATGTGATCATGAAGTTCTTGTCGGTGAGGCCGAGCGCTTCCTTCAGCAGGCGGCCGGTCTTCTGGCAATGGCAGTAATAGGGATCGCCCGCCTTGAAATAGGACTGCGGGATGCCGTGGAACGAGGCGATCAACATATCCGGCTGCCAGTCGAGCCTGGCATAGGCCTGGCGCACGGAGTTGGCGAGCGCCTCGATATAGGTGGGATCGTCGTGATAGGGCGGCACGGTGCGGACCGCCGGCTGCCAACGCAGCTTCATCAGGTGCTCGAAGGCCTTGTCGTTGACGGTGGCGGTGGTCGAAGCGGCATATTGCGGATAGAGCGGGAAGAGGACGATCTTTTCGCAGCCCTTTTCCTTCAGCGCGTCGATGCGTTCGGCGATCGACGGCTTGCCGTAGCGCATCGCCCAGTCGACGACCACGTTCGGCAGATCCTTCAGCCGCTCGGCCATCAACTCGCCCTGGCTGCGGGTATAGGTGCGCAGGTAGCTTTCGTTCAGGTCCTTGTTCCAGATCGCCTCATAGGCCTTGCCGACCTTCTGCGGCCGCTTGTTGAGCACGATACCATAAAGGATCGGGTACCAATAGAGCCGCGACCATTCGATGACCCGCCGGTCGGACAGAAATTCCGCCAGGTATCGCCGCATCGGCCAATAGTCGGTGCCATCCGGCGTGCCGAGATTGACGAGCAGCACGCCGACCTTGCCGAAGCTGACCTTCGGATGTCCGGAGGACAGGTGATCGGAGGGCATCTGGGCGGATTGGGAGGTCATGCGGCTGCTTTCGGTTGAATCCCTTGCGGGCATTTAACTATGTCTCCATATGGCGCAATATTTAGAAATAAAAATCGGCCCGGAAAAGCCCGGACCGATAGGGGATTGGGACAAAACGTCCCATTTCATCGGCTTCCTCGAAAACCTGGACCTTGATCCGGGTCACGCGGCATCATTTGGCCGGCAGTTCCAGCTCGGCGCCGACCTGGATGACGTTCGGGCGGCGCAGCGAGTTGAGCTTGGCGATCTCGGTCCAGCGTTCGCCGTCACCATAGGTGGCCTCGGCAATCTTCCACAGCGAGTCGCCTTTGGCGACCGTATACTTGGTCGGACCGGCCGGCTTGGCTGCGGCGGGTGCCGGGGTGGCCGGAGCCGCGGGGGCGGCAGGCTTCGGAGCGGCGGCCATCGAGTTCTGTGCAGGAGCCGCAGGTGCTGCCGGAGCAGCCATGGTCGGAGCTGCCGGCATAGCAGGAGCGGGTGCGGCGGGAGCGGCTGTGGTCGGAGCCGGAGCGGCCGGGGCCGCGGCGGCAGGAGCCGGCGGAGCGGCCGGAGCGGGCTTTGCCGGCGGCGTGTAGCTTGCCGGGGTGAGGTCGGTGATGCGGCCGTCCGTATAGGGCTTGTACGGCTTGTGTGCGGCGATGAACTCGGCGGTCACGTCGGCGAGGTCCGGACCGTAGTCATAGGCGTTCTTGCCGCCCGTCTTGAAGATGGCGTAACCATCGCCGCCGGCACGCATGAAGTTGTTGGTGGCGACGCTGTACGTCTTGGCCGGATCGATGGGTACATACTTGTCCCCTTCCTTGACCTGTACGTCGCTGACCTTGGCATTGGCCGGCTTCGACTTGTCGAAGGAGAATTTCAGGCCGGCGACCTGCGGGAAGCGGCCGGCGCCGTCGTCGATCTGGCTGACGCCGTTTTCCAGCGCCTTGACGATGTCTGCGCCGGTGAGCTGGAACGTGGCGAGCGTGTTCTGGAACGGGAGAACGCTGACGACTTCGCCCTGGGTGACTTCGCCGGCGTCGATCGAGGCGCGCAGGCCGCCGCCGTTCTGAATGGCGATGGTGACGCCCTGGCCCTTGGTGCGGTCGAGCATGGCGTCGGTGACGAGGTTGCCCATCGAGCATTCTTTGGCGCGGCAGACGCGGCGGTCGCCGTCGATCACGGCTTCGGAAGCACCGACTACCTTCTTCTTCATGTCCTCGATCGGCTTCTTCAGTTCCGCGACGCGGGCCGCGAAGGCGGGATCCGGCGTGAAGGCCTTGTCGACGAGGATCGGCTCGCCTTCGGCGCTCTTGACGACGCCGCTGTCGTCGAAGACGACCTTCACGTCGCCGAGATATTTCGAATACTGGAAGGCCTGGACGACCGGGACCTTGTAGCCGCCCGGATTGTCCGACCAGGTCGGGTAGGGGCCTTCGGCGCCCTTCACCGTGTTCGACAGCAGCGTATGGGTGTGGCCGCCGACGACGACATCGACATCCGGGATCTTGGCGATCATGGCGAGGTCGCGCGGATAACCGACATGGGTCAGCGCGATGATCTTGTTGACACCCTGGGCCTTCACGGCCTGGACGGCCTCGGTGATCTTGGCGACGTCGTCGGCGATCGTGATGTTCGGGCCGGGATTGGCGATCTCGGCCGTATCGTTGGTGACGGCGCCGACGATGCCGATCTTCTGTCCGCCGACTTCCAGAACCAGCGACGGCTTGATGCGGTTGCCGATCTTGGCGGCGGCGGTCGGCACAACGTTGGCGGTGACGACCGGGAACTGGATCTTGTCGAGGAAGGTGGCGAGCACGTCGTCGCTGTCGTCGAACTCATGGTTGCCGACGGTCATGGCGTCGAACTTCATGGCGTTCAGCGCTTCGGCCTCGGCGCCGCCCTTGTAGGTCGTGTAGAAGAGCGAGCCCTGGAAGTTGTCGCCGCCGTTGAGCAGGATGACGTTCTTGTTCTGGGCCTTCAGCGCGTCACGCGTCTGGTTGATGGCGGTCAGCAGGCGTGCGGCGCCGCCGAAGCAGACGCCCTTGCCTTCGTCTTCGGCCGAGCAGGTGGAATCCGTCGCGTTGATGGATTCGAGACGCGAATGGAAGTCGTTGATGTGCAGGATATTGAGCTCGAAATCGGCAAATGCCGCGCCGCTTGAAAGAGCCATGACCGATGCGGTCAAAAGCCCGAGCCCCAATGTCTTCTTCATCTGATCTCTCCTCTGTTTATTCGGCCGGCTATGCCGCCTCTTTATCTGTTCTAGTTTTTCAATATGACAACCGTTCCGGCGGGCATGTTTTCACCAAGCGATGACCGGTTCAAGGGAAATATGACAGAGGTGCGTTTGCCCTCGAAGGTGCGCGCAAAACGAGAAACCCCGCCTGGGCGGGGTTTTTGCCGTCACGCTTGCGGATCGGTTCAACTGCGGCGGGCGAGCGAGAACTGGGCGCCGCTGTCCTGCGTGCAGTTCAGCTGGGTCGGCGACACCAGCGAGCAGTTGACGCGCGATTGGGTCTTGCGCACCAGCGAGGTCATGTTGATCTCGACGAGGGTCGGCGAGAGGCTCACGTAGGTGCCGGAGGCGAGCAGCGTATTGCTGTCGCTGGAGCGGGTGTTGAATGTGCCGCCCTGGAAGGTGGAGACGATGCCGTTCGGATCGACCCAGGTGCCTTCAACGCCCTGCGGCTGCGGCGGAGGCGCCTGGCGGGGCGGCGGAGAGGAAACGCACGCAGACAAGAAGCTGGCTGCCGCGATGAGCGCAAAGCTCGCTTTCAATTTCATAATCTGTCTCCCGCGATTCGATCCGGCCTTGGCAGCGGAACCATGCCGTCTCAGACCTACATAACGCAAGATGTGGCGGCGAAAAGGCGACCACTTTCAACATACAAAAAAAGCCGCCTGCGGGGCAGGCGGCTCTGATCTGTCAGTCCGCTTTTGCCTTACGAGCGAACGAGGATGTTCTTGAACTGCCACGGATCCTTCTCGTCGATCTCTTCCGGGAAGAGGCCCGGGCGGCCATCGAGCGGGGTCCAGTCGGTGTAATGGCCTTCGACCGGGCCGAGATAGGGCAACTGCACTTCGAGGCAGCGCTTGTAGTCGATCTCGTCGGCTTCGACGATGCCGGCCTTGGGATTTTCGATCGCATAGACCATGCCGGCGAGAACCGCCGAGGTCACCTGCAGGCCGGTGGCGTTCTGATAGGGCGCGATGCGGCGGGTTTCCTCGAGCGACAGGCGAGACCCGTACCAGTAGGCGTTTTTCTCGTGGCCGTAGAGCAGTACGCCGAGTTCGTCGATGCCGTCCTCCAGCTCGTCCTCGTCGAGAACGTGATGGACCGGCTGCGGCTTGCCGCCGGCGCCGAACATTTCATGCAGCGAGAGAACCGCGTCATTGGCCGGATGGTAGGCGTAATGGCAGGTCGGGCGGAAGGTCACTTCGCCGTCCTTGTCGCGCACCGTGAAATAGTCGGCGATCGAGATCGATTCGTTGTGGGTGACGAGGAAACCGTATTGGGCGCCGGGCGTCGGGCACCAGCTGCGGACGCGGGTATTGGCGCCCGGCTGTTCCAGATAGATGGCGGCCTGGCAACCCTTCTTGTGCTTCCTGGCGTTCTTCGGCATCCATTCCTCATGGGTGCCCCAGCCGAGTTCGGCCGGCTGCATGCCTTCGGAAATGAAACCCTCGACGGACCAGGTGTTCCAGAAGACGTTGAGCGGCTTCGGGTGCTTGGTGCGCTGGGTGTCGCGCTCGGCGATGTGGATGCCCTTGACGCCGAGCTTCTTCATGAGTTTCGCCCAGCCTTCGCGGTCGTGCTGGTCCGGCTCGTCGAACTTCAGGCCCGTGTCGTTGGCGAGGTTGACCAGCGCCTGCTTGACGAACCAGGAGACCATGCCCGGGTTCGCGCCGCAGGTGGAAACGGCGGTCGCGCCGCCCGGATTCTTGGCCTTTTCCTTGCGAACGGTTTCGCGCAGCGCATAGTTGGTGCGATCGGCGTTCTTCATGTTCTTGTCGAAATAGAAACCGAGCCAGGGCTCGACGACCGTGTCGATATAGAGCACGTCGAGTTTGCGGCAGAGCTTCATGATGTCGAGCGAACCGGTATCGACCGAGAGATTGACGCAGAAGCCCTGGCCTTCGCCGGCCGTCAGAAGCGGCTTCAGCAGGTCCTTGTAATTGTCCCTGGTCACATATTCCTTGATGTGACGGACGCCGTGCTTCTTGAGGATTTCCATGTCGGCGGGCTCGTCCCGCGGGTCGATGACGACCATCCGGCTCTTGTCGAACTTGAAATGGCGTTCGATGAGCGGCAGCGTGCCGCGGCCGATCGAACCGAAACCGATCATCACGATCGGGCCGGTGATTTCGCCATACACCGGATAGGTAGTCTCTGACATGTCTTTCTCCTTTGGATCGGCGGCCTGTTGGGGCCGCTGCCCCGCTTCTTCGGCAGTGAACGGATGGTAGTGATGCTGAAAGCGCATTTTCGCGGCGCTCTAGATCATAAAACGGCGTCACAATAAAGAGCCTGCCGGTTTCGGCGGAGAAATCTGCGGATTTATTCGACGGCGAGCGGCGTGGCGGCGAGCTCGCGGAGCATCGCGACAAGCCCGGGACGTTTGGCGGAAAGGCCCTTGTAGTCGATCTGGGCCTCGGTCATCTCCTCCAGCTGGTTGGCGAGGGAGGTGGCCAGTTCCGCAGCGTTCGGCTGCGAGCGGATCGCGGTGACCGGATCGAGATAGATGCGGATGGTGAAAAGGATATCGCCGGAAACCGGCATTTTCCGAAGCGTCTGGCGCTCTACCCTCAGATATGCCCCTTCCGAAGGCACGTTCCCGGTTTCGGCAGCCAATTGCGGGGCGGGCCGATAGAGCTTGTAGCCCCAGTTGATCGACCAATTCCAGCGCACCACGAAACGCTCCGGCGAGAGGTTGTCGAACATGCGGTTGATAAGGCCGGCATTGCGGCTGCCCTCGCCAAAATCCGGCACCGGCGCATGCACCTCGTCCATCACCTTGCCGAACTTCTCCGCAAGCGACCAGGAGGAGGGGAAGGCAAGGAAGGCGGCGGCGAGGCGCCAGCCGTTTTCGCCCCTGCGCATGACGACGAGATCGTCCTGCACCAGAAGACCGGCGCGGAGGAGCGGCGGCGAGGCCTCGGAGAGGTCGATGCGGTGGCCGGGCATTTCCATCCCATTGCCGTCGCGGCGATAGACGGCCGGATGCTGCGAGGGAAGGTATTCGGAGAGCGCGTCGAGGATCTCCCGCTGGGCGTCTTCCGTACCCGGCTCGGCACGGAACACCTGTTCGCCGTGCTCGACGAAGAGTTTCCGCTTTTCCGCGAGATGATAGGAAAGGTCGCCATCCGGCTCGATCCAGCGGGCCGGATCGAGCTGCATGAGCCCGATCGCGAAGGGTTTGGACGAGCCGTCATAGGGCGTATAGGTGAACTGCGTCATTTCACGCCGCCGCCGTGCCCTGGTGGAAGACCATGCGCCATTTGCCGTCCGGATCAAGGCGCCAGATGGAGCTGCGGTTGGCGAACTGCCGGCTGCCGTCGTCCTCGATGCGGATGCCGCGATAGGTGGCGAGCGCGACCGTTTCGGCAATCAGGGAAACGGTGAAATCCGCAATGCCCGTATTGTCGGGTCCCGTCTCGTCGGTGAGGCGGGAGACGATGTCGTCGAAAGTGTAGGCGAGGCCGGAGCGGCCGAATTCGCGAAATTCCGGCGCCAGCAACTCGCGGATCCTTTGTTCCGAACTGCGGACCTCGCGGGTCTGCAAGGCGGTTTCGAGCGCCAGAAGATGATCGGCGAGCGGCTGCGGCGCGGCCACTATCGGCCTGCCTTGGCGGTCTTGGCGGGGCGGGTCGCAGAAGGAGGAGCTTCCGACGGTATTTCCGACCGCGCAGCTCCGCCGACCAGTTCGGCGGCGATCAGGCCGCGGAGCGAATTGCCGACGAAAAAGCGGCGGCCTTCGAGATCGGCGAGCTTGAGGACCTGGCTTTTCGCCTTTCCTTCACGGATCAGGTCGGCACGCAGGATGCCGGGAAGGAGACCGCTCGACAGGGCAGGTGTCGCAAGCGTGCCGTCGGATTGCTCGATGAAGACGTTGGTGATGGTGCCTTCGCAGATCTCTCCACGTTCGTTCAGGAGAAGGACCTCGTCCGCATCCTCCGGCGCGAATTCGGCGCGGGCGGCTTCATAGAGTTCGCGGCGGGAGGTCTTGTGGCGGTACATCGCATCGTCCGACGGCATCTTCGTCTCTGCCACCTGGACCCGCCAGACCGTATCGGCAGGGAATGGGACGAAGGGCGTCGTGGTGATGTCGATCTTGCCGCGATAGGTCATGACGAGGCGCACCCGCAGCGCGGTCTCGCCGGCCGCCACCGCCGTGGCGAGCTGCTTCTGCGTGTCGGCCGGCGGCTGCCGGAAACCGAGTGCGTCCGCGGACCGGCTCAGCCGGCGCAGGTGCTGCTCCAGGCGCAGGAAGCCCGTGCCGGGTTCCCATCGCATCGTTTCGATCAGCGAGAAATCCATTGGTCGCCCACCGCAAAGCGTGCCTTCAACAGGCACTCATCATACTCGGCTTCCGCCTTCGAGTCGAAGACGATTCCGCCGCCGGCATTGAAGACGGCTTTGCCGTCGTTGAAAAGCGAGATCGTGCGGATTGCCACCGAAAAACGCATCGGACCCGACGGGTCGCACCAGCCGATCGCGCCGCAATAGGCGTCGCGGGGTTCGTCCTCCAGCCGGTCGAGGATCTGCATCGCCCACATCTTGGGGGCGCCGGTAATGGAGCCGCAGGGGAAGAGGGCGGCGAGGATTTCGGGAAAGCCGATCTCCGGCCGCAGCCTGGCACGCACATGGCTCACCATCTGGTGGACGGTCGGATAGGTCTCGATCTCGAAAAGTTTCGGAACCGTGAGCGTGCCAACCTCGCTGATGACGGAAATATCGTTGCGCAGCAGGTCGACGATCATCCGGTTTTCGGCGAGCGTCTTCTCGTCGGCCAGCATGTCGGCGACGATCGCCTCGTCCTCTCCGGCGGTTGCGCCGCGCGGCGCGGTGCCTTTCATCGGATGGGTTTCGATGAAGCGGTCCTTGTCGACCGAAAAGAACAGCTCCGGCGAGCGCGACAGGATCAGCGGTCCGCCCGTCTCCCCGGCAAAGTCGATGAAGGCGCCGTAGCGCACCGGCTGGCGCGCGACCAGCGACCAGAAGGCCCTCAGCGGATCGCCTTCCCAGCGGGCGGTGATCGGCATGGTCAGGTTCGCCTGGTAGCAGTCGCCGTTGCGCAGGTGCTGGTGGAGCCGGTCGAACCGTTCCCGGTACGTCGCGAGGTCCCACATCGCGCGCGGTTCGCTGAGGAACGAGCCCTGCGAGGAGCCGTCGTCGATGATTGCGCCGTGCGGCTCGGCGAGCGGATGTTCGTTGCCGGAGGGCGCGTCGAATATGCCCATGGTAATCAGCGGCGTCGGCCGGTTGTCGACGATCAGGTGCCGGAGCTTCTCCTCGAAGACGTAGCCGGCCTCGTAGGAAATATAGCCTGCCAGCCATTGGCCGGCGAGGCGCGCGTCTTCCAGGTGCCGAAGTGCGGGCAGCACCTCGGCGGCGGTCCGGGCCGTGACGATTTCCTTCGGCCGGTCGAAAACGAGGCTTCGGCCGGTAGGGTCGTCACGGAAGAGCGCGAAGGGGGCGTCTTTTGTCATTCCATTGCGATGTCCAATTGCCCCTCACGAGTGCTTGCCCCTCACCCTTACCCTCTCCCCGTAAACGAGGCGAGGGACGTGCCACGCCCAGCGCGGCGATCGGGGCAGAACGGCGCAGCGTGTCCTTTCTTCCCCGCGAGCGGAGAGAAGGTGGCGGCAGCCGGATGAGGGGCTGCTATGCCCTACGCCTTGTCCAGAGCCTCCAGCTCGTCGATCAGCCCTTCGATCATCGACAGGCCCTTCGACCAGAAGGACGGGTCGGCGGCATCGAGGCCGAAGGGCTTCAACAGTTCGGAGTGATGTTTGGTGCCGCCGGCTTTGAGCAGCTCGAAATACTTCTGCTGGAAGCCCGGGGCGGCGTTCTGATAGACCGCATAGAGAGAGTTCACCAGGCAGTCGCCGAAAGCATAGGCATAGACGTAGAAAGGCGAATGGATGAAGTGGGGGATGTAGGTCCACCACGTTTCATAGCCTTCCGAGATCCGGATCGCCGGGCCGAGGCTTTCGCCCTGCACGGAAAGCCACAGTTCGCCGATCTGCTCGGCGGTCAGCTCGCCGTCCTTGCGGGCCGTGTGGACCTTGCGCTCGAACTGATAGAAGGCGATCTGGCGCACGACCGTGTTGATCATGTCCTCGACTTTCTGGGCGAGCATTGCCTTGCGTTCGCGCTTGTCCCTGGTCTTTTCGAGAAGCGCCCGGAAGGTCAGCATCTCGCCGAAGACCGAAGCCGTCTCGGCAAGCGTCAGCGGCGTCTGGCACATCAGGGCGCCCTGGCCGCCGGCGAGCACCTGGTGCACGCCATGGCCGAGTTCGTGGGCGAGCGTCATCACGTCGCGCGGCTTGCCCATGTAGTTGACGAGCACATAAGGATGGGCGGACGGCACCGTCGGATGCGCGAAGGCGCCCGGCGCCTTGCCGGGGCGCACCGGGGCGTCGATCCATTCCTCGTCGAAGAAGCGGCCGGCGATCTCGGCCATTTCCGGCGCGAAGTTGCCATAGGCGGAAAGCACCGTCTCCTTGGCCTCGGCCCACGGGATCAGCGCGTTCGGGGTTTCCGGCAGCGGCGCGTTGCGGTCCCAGAAATTCAGTTGCTCCATGCCGAGCCATTTCGCCTTCATGGCGTAATAGCGGTGCGAGAGGCGCGGATAGGCGCGGGCGACGGCCTCGGCCAGAGCATCGACCACCTCGCGCTCGACACGGTTCGCCAGATGACGCGAGTCGGCGATATCCTCGAAGCCGCGCCAGCGGTCGGAGATCTCCTTGTCCTTGGCGAGGGTGTTGGTGATTAGCGTGAAGACGCGCAGGTTCTCGCCGAAGGTCTTCGAAAGGGCGGCCGCCGCCTTGGCGCGCACGTCCGGCTCCGGCTCCTGCAGCATGTTGAGGGTGATTTCGAGCGGCAGTTTCTCGCCGTCGACGTCGAACCGCAGTTCGGCCATGGTTTCGTCGAACAGGCGGTTGAAGGCGGCTGCCGACGTCATCGACTTTTCCAGGAACAGCTGTTCCAGCTTGTCGTCCAGCTGGAAGGGCTTGTCCTTCCTCAGATCGACGATCCAGGGGCGATAGTGGCCGGCGGCCGGATCGCGGTCCATGCAGGCGTCCATGACCGCGTCGTCGATGCGGTTGAGTTCGAGCGCGAAGAAAAGAAGGTGCGCCGACATGTTGGTGAGCTTCGCCTGCACGTCGCCGTAGAACTTACCGTTGGCGGGGTTCGAAGTATCCGAGAAATAGGTGAGGCCGGCGAACGAACCGATTTTGCCGAGAAGGTCGTCAAGGGCCTCGTATTGCTTCAGCGCCTCGCCGATTCCGTCCATGCCGGTTTTCGTCGCGGCGTCGGCGAGCTTGCCCTTCCATTTTTCCTCGAAGGCAAGTGACAGCGATGCGGCCTTCTGCAAGTCGGCGGTGAAGGCCGGATCGTCCTTGGCGGGGTAGAGGTCGGAAAGCTTCCAGACTGGCAGTGGGCCGAGCACGGGGTCGGTGGCGGCCCCGCCGGCGACGCCCGTTGGGGCGGTTGCGGCGGCAATTTCAGTGAGCGCGGGGCGGGGCATCTTCATCGCGTGGTTCCTTCTCTATCCGGACTATAGGCCGGACTCTGGGCGGAGCGTCTGTTTTCCTTGCCAGCCGTTAAAATGCAAGTCTTTCTCAAAAGGGGATGTTCAAGCCTTTCTGGCACAACCGGCGGCATAAGAGCCCGAAAGGGGGCACGATGACCGTAGCCGGGAGCCAAGCATGATTGCGCAAATCCTCGTTGTCGATGACGATCCAATTCAGCGTCGCCTGCTGAAAAACGCCGTGGAGCGTTATGGCCACGCCGCACATCTGGCCGAAAACGGCCTGGCGGCACTGGAGTTCCTGAAGCGGACGGCGACCGACATCAACGTCATCGTGCTCGATCTTATGATGCCGGAAATGGACGGCCTGACCTTCCTCGCCGCCATTCGCGAACAGGGCATCGAAACGCCGGTCATCGTCCAGACCGGGCAGGGCAGCATCGAATATGTCGTGCAGGCCATGCGGGCCGGCGCGTTCGATTTCGTCGTCAAGCCCGTCTCGCCGGAGAGGATCGCGGCTTCCATCGCCAATGCGCTGAAGCTCGACCAGAAGGAATCGAAGGCCAAGGCCCGCCGCCAGCGCGCCGGCGCCATCGGTTTCGGCGACATCATATCGGCGAGCCCCGACATGCTGCGCGTCATCGATCTCGCCCAGCGGGCCGCCCATTCCAATATTCCGGTGGTGCTGGAGGGCGAATCGGGTGTCGGCAAGGAGATGATCGCCCGCGCCATCCAATCGAACGGCGACCGGGCCGGCAAGCCTTTCATCACCGTGAACTGCGGCGCCATACCCCACAATCTGGTGGAAAGCATCCTGTTCGGTCATGAGAAGGGTGCCTTTACCGGCGCCTCGGAAAAACACACCGGCAAGTTCGTCGAAGCCGATGGCGGCACGCTCTTCCTCGACGAGATCGGCGACCTGCCGCTCGAAGTGCAGGTGAAACTCCTGCGCGCCGTGCAGCAGGGCGAGATCGAGACGGTCGGGGCCGCAAAGGTGCAGAAGGTCAATGTCCGCCTCATCTCGGCGACCAACAAGGACCTGATCGAAGAGGTGCGGGCGGGGCGTTTCCGCGAGGACCTCTACTATCGCCTCAACGTCTTCCCGATCACCATTCCGGCGCTGCGCCGCCGCAAGGAGGATATTCCGCACCTGGTGCGGGTTTTTGCCGAGCGATTCTCCATAGAGCAGAAACTGGCAAAGACGCTGACCGTCGGTCCCGGCGCGCTGGCGCTCCTGACCGCCTATGACTGGCCGGGCAACATCCGCCAGCTTGAAAACGCCGTCTTCCGCGCCGTGGTGCTCGCCGAGGGCGAGGAGCTGACGGAGGACGATTTCCCACAGATCGCCGCCCAGGTTCCGGAATTCCATTCGGCCGAGCTTGCCGCCACCGCGATCGCCTCGCCGGCCGCCGCATCGGACCATGCCGTACGCGAGGCGCTTGCCGACACGCCGGTGTTTTCCAACAGCGAAAGGGCGCGCGCGGCCAAACCGGATCCCAAGGCGATGCTCGCCGCAGCCTATCCGACGGCCGAAAACATCATTGTCAGCACCGACGAGACCGGCGAGGTGAGAAAGCTCGCCGATGTGGAGGAGGAACTGATCCGCTTCGCGCTGAAGTTCTACCGCGGCCAGATGAGCCAGGTCGCCCGCAAGCTCGGCATCGGCCGCTCGACGCTCTACCGCAAGCTCAAGGATTATGGCATCGATCCGGACGATCCCTTGAAGGAAGCTGCCTAGATCTCTCCCTGATAGCCGGCCGCGTTCAAGACGGACGGGCCGGCCCAATTTCAAGACATTCGATAGAACGCATGCTCCATTCTTTGCCGCTATTCGAGCGATATCAATTAGTAATCGTTAACTTTCACGCAAGGATGTCCTGTCACCCTCTGTCAATCTTCGATTAGTCAATTGTTGACTATACCGGAGAAGCTTGTACATGTGTGGCACATTTGCCATCGTGTGACCGCATTTGACAGTCATTTGAGGCAACGTGGGACGTTGTCGACAGGACGGGGATCGTTTTGCCGGATCAGTATGCAAAAGAAACGCCTTCGGGTGAGAAGGGGCGCGGCGGTTCGGCCGGGCTTGTCGGATATCTCACCAAGCGCGTTGCGGCAGCAGCTCTGCTGGCATTGGCGGTGTTGCCGGTTCTGTTCTTGTCCGCGGGCGCTGCATCAGCCCAGGACAAGAGCCTGAAGCTCTATTTCGTGCATACGGGCGAAAGGGCGACCATCACCTTCAAGCGCAACGGCCGGTTCGACACCAAGGGACTCCAGCAGATCAACCAGTTCCTCCGCGACTGGCGCCGCAACGAGCCGGCGAGGATGGACCCGCGGCTCTTCGATCTCGTCTGGGAAGTCTATCGCCGCTCCGGTGCCACCGACTATATCCATGTCGTCTCGGCCTATCGTTCTCCCGCCACCAACAACATGCTGCGCACCCGCTCGCGCAACACCGGCGTCGCGAAGAACAGCCAGCACATGCTCGGCAAGGCCATGGATTTCTACATTCCGGGCGTGAAGCTTTCGACGCTGCGCGCGCTTGCCATGCAGATGCAGGTCGGCGGCGTGGGCTTTTATCCGAATTCCGGTTCCCCCTTCGTGCATCTCGATGTCGGTGGCGTGCGTGCCTGGCCGCGCATGACGCGCCAGGAACTGGTGCAGATCTTCCCGAACGGCAATACGGTCCATCTTCCGGCCGACGGCAAGCCGCTGCCGGGCTATGAGCAGGCGCTGCTGGACTACAAGAAGCGCGTCGGCGCCGATTCGATCCAGATCGCCAGCACGGCGGGTGCCGGTGTCCGCGGCGACTCTTCGCCGCGTCGCCAGCCGAACCTGCTTGCCTTCCTGTTCGGCGGCGGTGGTGCCGACGAAGAGGAAGACAACGAAGAAAGCAGCGCGCCGGCCGTGGCGCAGCGTCCGGCACCGGCCGCCAAACCCGCGCCCCAGGACGAGGACGATGCGCCGGTCATGGTCGCCTCTGCTCCGCAGCCGCAGGCGCAGGCGATCACCGCTCCGGTTCCGCTTTCGCGCCCTGCCTTCCGGTCCGATGCCGGTCCCGGCGGCCTTGCGACGGCGCTCTATTCCCCGGCACGCAATCCGGCCCAGGAAGCGCTTGCCATGCAGGCTTCCGCGCCTGCCGTGCCGGCGCCGCAGCCCGACGCCAATACTTTTGCGGATCTTTCCGCCTACAACATTCCGGTCCCGACGCTGCTTGGGCCGCGCGGCCTGAAGGGCGACGCCGAAAACAGCGTGATGACCGCCTCCGTCGGCCCCATGCCGATGCCGGAGGAAATGGCTTCCATCCCGCTTCCGGCGCATCGCCCCGCAAGCCCCGCCGCTCCGGCTGCCCCCGTTGTTGCGGCCCAGCCTGCCGCGCCGGCGGCGGAACAGCAGGAACTGACGCCGGCCCTCGTTGCGGCATTGGCGCAGAGCGTCGAAACCGAACGTCCGGCAATGCCTGCCGCTCCGGCCGCGGCGCCTGTCCTCTCTTATACGCCCGCTGCTCCGCCAGCACCGCAACCTGCACCCATCCAGAAACCGGTGCAGACCGCTGCCGTCTCTCCGAAGGTCATCCAGCCGTCCGCGGTGACCAGAGGCATGCAGTTCGGCGACGGGTTCGACGCGCCGAAGGCTCCGGTAGCCGCTTCGGCAGGCGCGCTTCCGATGCCGGGCAAGGGCAGCCGCACGGGCCAGCCCGCCGCGCCGCAGGCCGCGACTGCCGGTGCCTTGACGGGCGACGTGCTCGCCAAGTGGGCGCTCAACAACAATCGTGCCGACGCAGTGGCCTCCATGAAGGCTCCGCGTGTCGTCAGCCGTACCCTTAACGGCGAATATTCGGCGAGCTATTCCGGCGGCGGTTTCAAGCCCATCGCCGCGGCGGTTGCGATCGATCCCAACCGGTTCAGCGGGCCCTCGAACTGAGCCGAGCCGACCCCCGATTTTTAGCCGTCAGCCGTAACAATTCGAAGCGTCTCGCAGGATCTGCGAGACGCTTTTCGTTCAGGAATCATGTCGGTAGAGAATCGGTCGCGAAAGTCGGGAATGCTTCAGTGGTGCCCGTACCAGGTATAGGTTCCGTCTTCCCGGAAGGGCGCGCCGATGTCGAACTGCTCGAAACGGCGCTCGGCCATGGCCTCCGCCTCGACGAAGAATTTCTGAAGTCTGTCGATATCGCTGGCCATCCGGGCGAGGGCCGCATCGACCGGACGGAATTCGCGGTCAAAGGGCTTTTCCGCATTTCCGGTTTTCGCATGCGGCGCCGGCGTGATCGACGTCCTTGCCCCGATGCCCGGCTGAAACTGCGCAAGGACCATGCCCGCAGCTGCAAGCCGCCTGCGGGCCTGCTTCCTTGGCTCGGTGGCGATGACCAGCCGAAAGGCAACTTCCAGCGACGCCTTGCCGGACGGGAGTTCGTCCGTATCCAGCATGTCGCTGCCGATATGCCCGCGGCGAAGCAGTTCCAGGAATGCCTCCACCCGTTCGTGCGCCTCGGCAAGCACCTCAGTGTCGGAGAGGTTTGCGGCATTCCGGGCGCGAGAGTCGTAGGATGTGGCCATGTCGTCCTCCTTCGACAAAGCAACGCCCGATCTGCGTAAAAGTTTCCCCGCGTTGGCGCCCGTGCGCGACGAAGCAACAAAAACCCGCCGAACGGCGGGTTCCGGATGGCATGCAGGGCGCGATGCGGATCAGGCGGCGTCCTGCTCGCCGGGACCCTCGATCATGCCGAGTGCCGCGAGATAGGTGTCGAGGATAAGGTCCTCTTCCATGCGCTCCTGATCGTCCTTCTTGCGAAGCGCGATGACCTTCTTCAGAATCTTGGTGTCGAAGCCCATGGACTTGGCTTCGCCGTAGACGTCCTTGATGTCGTCGGCGATCGTCTTCTTTTCTTCTTCCAGTCTTTCGATGCGCTCGACAAATGCGCGGAGTTGGTCGCGGGCGACGCCATGAGCATCAGACATCGGGGCCTCCTGATCTGAAAATGTGAATGAGTGGTCGTCAACTGCCGAAAAGGTGCCTCAAGGTCAAGCCAAATCGGCAGGTCGATCAACCGTGGGCGGGCTTGTTCACTTCGAATGCGGCTTTTTGAGCATCGGAAGCCTCTGCCTGGTGCAGATTTTTCCAGTCCTCATAGGGCATGCCGTAGACGATCTCGCGCGAGGCATCCTTGGAAAGGTCGACGCCCGCCTCGGTGGCTGCGTCGCGATACCAGTTGGACAGGCAGTTGCGGCAGAAGCCGGCGAGGTTCATCAGGTCGATGTTCTGTACGTCGGTTCGTGTGCGCAGATGCGCGACGAGGCGGCGGAAGGCGGCGGCCTCGAATTCGGTCTGTTGTTCCTTAGAAAGTTCGCTCATCGGAAAAGCCTCCTGATGGTCGCGATCATGCCGGATAGGGGCCGGTGCGCGACGGAAAGATCCTGTATTCGTGCAATGTGGGGTCGGCATTGAGCGTCTTGAAGATCGGCGCCAGCCTTTCCGCCCATGCCGCGATACCGGTCTCGTCGCCGATCAGGTCCTGCCGGACTTCCAGAAGCGCATGCGGTATGCCGGCCATCATGCAATGCCGGTACATGCTGTCGCCCTTCAGCGCGCCGTCATAGGGCTCATTTTCGCCGACCACGATGTCGCCGGGCGCTTCGAGAAGCCGCAGGAACGGCCGAACGGCCCGATCGTCATTGTCCCAGAGGACCGCGGCATGCCAGGGACGCGCAACTCCCTTCCAGAAGGGCGTGAAGGAATGCAGCGACAGGATCAGCGGCGCGCGACCTGCGAAACCGGCTCTCCCGATCGTCCGCTCGACGGCGCGATGATAGGGCCGGTGATAGGTGTCGAGGCGGAAATCCCACTCCTCCTCGGTGATCGGGTGATTGCCGGGGATGATGGCTCCGTCGGAAATCTTCATGATCAGGGTCGGGTCGTCCTCGCCGCGGTTCGGATCGATCAGAAGACGGGAAAAGCAGCCGAGCACCGCCGGAACGCCGAGCATGGCGGCAAGTGTTCGCGTCAATCCTTCGATGCCGATATCGTAGGCGATGTGGCGATGGAAGGCGCTCTCGGGCAGGCCGAGACTGCCGTAGGCGGCGGGCAGCCGGTTCATCGCGTGGTCGGCGACAAGCACCATGCCGCTGTCATAATCGCCTTCTATGATCTCAAAAGGAATGAAGTCCTGCATGACGGTCGAGAAAGCCGGTCGAGGGTTGGAGGTGATCCGGGGAGCAGTGTTGATGGCATGGGGAGCCGAGCGGCGCAAGCCGTGTCCGGCGTGGGATCGGTGTCGGTTGCAGGGGTGACAAAGACTAATCGATTAGACTTTCGTTGACTTTCGGACTCCGCCGCGCGAAGAAAGTGCTTCACGAATAACCATGGAGTCCTGACGGAAACCGTGTCGAAAAAATCCCCCAAAGCCGCTCTCCGTTCCTTCGTTTCCGTCCCGGCCCTGATTGCCATCGTGGTTGCCGGCGTGCCGCTCTTTACCGCCGGTGCCGCGCATGCGGATTTCCGCGTCTGCAACGGCACCCAGAACCTCGTCGGCGTGGCGATCGGCTACCGGGCTGCGGAAGGCTGGACGACCGAAGGCTGGTGGCAGGTTCCGGCCTCCACCTGCGCGACGCTGATCGAAGGCGAACTGCAGTCGCGTTATTATTATCTCTATGCCGAGGATGCGGCCCGCGGCGGCCGCTGGACCGGCAATGTCAACATGTGCGTCGCGGAAAACGAGTTCAAGATCGTCGGCGTCAACGATTGTTTCGCCCGTGGCTTCCAGCGCATGGGCTTCAAGGAATATGACACGGGCCGTCAGGGAAGCTGGATGGTCCAGCTTTCGGACACGCCCGGTACACAAGAAGGCCAGAATTGATGAGGCGCAACCGTAAAGTTAAGATTCTTGCCACGCTCGGCCCGGCGTCTTCCGAAGAGGAGATGATCCAGAAGCTGCACGAGGCAGGGGCTGATCTCTTCCGCATCAACATGAGCCATTCGAGCCATGAGCTGATGCGCACGCTGATCAGCCGCATCCGGGCCGTGGAAGCCCGTACGGGACGGCCCATCGGCATTCTCGCCGACCTGCAGGGGCCGAAGCTCAGGGTAGGTAAATTCGCGGCCGGCAAGGTGACGCTCAGCCCCGGCCAGACCTTCACGCTCGACAACAAGGACGAACCGGGCGACGAGAAGCGTGTCTTCCTGCCGCATCCGGAAATTCTCGAAGCGGTGAAGCCCGGACACCGCCTGCTGATCGACGATGGCAAGCTGGCGCTGAGGGCCGAAAAGACCGACGGCAAGAGCATCGTCTGCACTGTGATCGCCGGAACCAGTATTTCCGACCGCAAGGGCGTCAGCCTGCCGGACACGCTGCTCGGCGTCGGCGCGCTGACCGACAAGGACCGCGCCGATCTCGATGCCGTGCTGGCGACCGGGGACGTCGACTGGGTGGCGCTGTCCTTCGTTCAGCGTCCGGACGACCTTGCCGAAGTGCGCAAGATCGCCCGCGGCCGCGTCGGCATCATGTCGAAGATCGAGAAACCGCAGGCGCTGGAACGTATCGACGAGATCATCGAGCTTTCCGACGCCGTCATGGTGGCGCGGGGCGATCTCGGCGTCGAAATGCCGATCGAAGCCGTGCCCGGCATCCAGAAGCAACTGACCCGTTCCTGTCGGCGTGCCGGCAAGCCCGTCGTCGTCGCAACGCAGATGCTCGAATCGATGATCACTTCACCGGTGCCGACCCGCGCGGAAGTCTCCGACGTCTCGATCGCCGTTTTCGAAGGTGCCGACGCGATCATGCTGTCTGCCGAATCCGCATCCGGCCAGTATCCGGTCGAGGCTGTTTCGATGATGGCGTCGATTGCCACGACGGTCGAGCAGGATCCGCTTTATCCGAGCATCATCTACGCGCAGCGCGCCACGCCCGAGGCGACCGGCGCGGACGCGATCTCGCTTGCTGCCCGCCAGATTGCCGAGACGCTGCGGCTGTCGGCGATCGTCACTTATACTTCCTCGGGCACGACCGGCCTGCGCGCCTCCCGCGAACGCCCCAACGTGCCCATCATCGCGCTTTCGCCGATCGTTCATACGGCGCGGCGGCTTTCGATCTGCTGGGGCATGCACTGCGTCGTCACTCAGGATGCGATCGATCTGGACGACATGGTGAACCGCGCCTGCCGCATTACGGTTTCGGAAGGGTTCGGCAAACCCGGCGACCGCATCATCATCTCGGCCGGCGTGCCGCTCGGCACGCCGGGCGCTACAAACATGCTGCGCATCGCCTATATCGGCTCGGACGGCCAGACCGGCATCTGAGGCACACGAAGACCGAGGAACATCCGGGCGGGCTCTTTTTCCCGGATGGTTCCGACCGTTAAGATCGGGCTGCAGGGCGCTGGCTGCTGCAGCCCTTTTTGCTCCTGGTCCCCGTCGAAGCGGGATTTGCGGGCAAGGGGATATCGGGATGTTCGAAATACCGACCATGGAGACCGAACGGCTGGTCCTCCGTCCGCAGCGGATGGAGGACTGGCCCACTTATGCGGACCTGATGCTTTCCGGCCGGTCCGTCTATATGGGAGGGCCGCATTCGCGCCAGACCGCATGGGGAATGTTCTGCCACGACATCGCGCAATGGGCGCTGATGGGGCATGGGGCGCTGATGATGGAACACCGCGAGACCGGTCTGTGTCTTGGGCAGGTGGGAATCAATTCCGGGCCGCTGTTTCCCGAACACGAACTGGGCTGGCTCGTCTATCCGGAGGCCGAGGGAAAGGGATATGCCTTCGAAGCCGCGACGGCGCTGCGGGACTGGGCCTTCGACGTGCGACGCCTGGAGACGCTTGTCAGCTACATTCATCCCGACAATATCCGTTCCCGCCGGCTGGCGGAACGCCTGGGCGCAGCGGTGGATGCAGCGGCGCCGCGCGAAGATCCGGTGGACCTGGTCTTCAGGCATCCGAAGCGCTGAGACCGCCCGTCATCGATTCCCGGAAGCACCATATCCCGGAAGCACCATGCCGGAATCCGATCAGATGGTGATGCCGGCCTCCGGCATGCCGAAACGGTCCGACAAGGGTATCGAGGTCGGGATCCCGGCTCAGCCGTGCTCGATGGAGAGGTCCATTTCAGGTGGCGTCTCCTCGGCCTCGGGGGCGATCCTCGCCTCTGCCAGGCGTGCCGCGGCGGAGAGGTCGCGGGGGAGGCCGGAGAGCTTCTCGATCGCAGCGATCGCCACGTCGGTGACGATATAATCCGGCTTGTGGCCGAGACTGCGGATCCACACGAGTTCCGAACCGGGGATATCGCGGGCGAGGCCGAGCGAGTGGATTTCTTCCGCGACGATCGAGTCGCTGTCACCGGTGACGATGACCGTCGGTGCCTTGATTTCCTGGTAATGCGGCGCAACGCGGGTCACGTAATCGTTCAGGTTTGCGACGTCGATCGCGTTGTAGCGGAATGCCGCCGGACGCAGGACGAGCGCCGGTGCGCCGTCGGTGAGATAGGTGGCGGGACAGGGATTGGGATGGAATACGGATCGTGTCGCCCCATCCATCAGCACCAGCCCGGCGGGAAGGGAGAGAAAGCGGCTGAACAGCTGGCCGAGGATCGGGCGCGCGGTGAGCTGGTAATACCAGTCGATGCTGCCGGGCCAGGGATGGGTGGCGGGCGCCAGGAAAAGCAAGCCGGCAGTCTTTTCCGGGTGATGGAGGGCAAAGCTCGCGGCGATGGCGCCGCCGAAGGAATGGCCGGCGATGATGGCCTTCCCGATGCCGCGCTTTTCCATGAGCCTTGCGATGGCGTTTGCCTGGCCGTCCGGGAAGTCGTTCTCGGGACCGCCGCGTTCGGAATAGCCATGGCCGGGGCGGTCGACGAAAAGCAGCTCGGCGCGTCCCTCCAGCGCATGGCGGAAGGCTGTTTCCTGATCGCGCAGATTGCCGCTAGCGCCATGGATGAAGACGATCGGCGGAAGGTCCGCGCCGGCCTTTGCCGGCACATGCACCGAATTCAACCGGTAGCCGCCGATATCGATGAGTTCCCCGGTATTGGGGAACTCGACCTCGATCGCCCGGGCTTTCCAGGCCGTGAAACCGAAGGCGGCGGCAGCGATGCCGATGAGGGCAAATGGCAGGATCAGCATGACGGATGCAGAGCGGGAGGTCAGGTCCGGTTGCCGGCGATCTTTTCGGAAAGCTTCGCCACCGCTTCCTGCGCGTCGCGATCCGCCGGATAGATGGTGAGGTAGTCTTCCCAGGCCTTCAGCGCCAGTTCATCCTTGCCGGTTTCCATCAGGATGCCGGCCATGCCGGCCAGCGCTCCGAAATGGCGCGGCTCGCGCTTCAGCACCTCGGCGATATCGGCCATCGATTTTCGCGCGTTGCCCATCGTGTAGTGGAGCGTGGCACGGCGGTTCCAGCCTTCAGGATAGCCTGGATCGAGCACGGTCACCTGATCGAGGAAATCGAGCGCCGCGGCATTGCGCTTCTCCTTGATGGCCGCGGCGGCCCATTGCATCAGGAGATTGACGGTCGCGCTGCCCGAATCGTTGAGGTCGGCGATGATCTGGGAAGCGATGCCGCGCGCCCTTTCCGGGTTGCGCTCGCGTTTGAGCGCCTCGAACAGGGAATCGATCGGCTTGGGTGTTCTCGGCCCGGCCGGCGGCGCGACGGGCGTCGACTGCGGCGCGGTCGTGGTCGGCGGAGCCGGAAGCGTCGTTTCCGGCACGATGGACTGGGCCAAAGCGGAGGACGCGGCCAGGGTGGCGGCCAGAATCAGGGAGCTCAAACGAAAATAGCGCATGCGGATAAGGTAAACCGCATGCGCTGAAGGTCAAACCCGAATTGTCGCGTTATCGACAATTTGATCGGCCGCGATACAAATCGAGGCCGGATGCGCGATATCAGCCCTGACGAGCCTTGAAGCGCGGGTTCTGCTTGTTGATGATGTAAATGCGGCCCTTGCGGCGAACCAGACGGTTATCGCGGTGACGGGCCTTGAGCGCCTTGAGCGAGTTCTTGATCTTCATTGTACTGGTCCAGCAGTCTGTGGGCTTTCAAAAAGCCGCTTGTCTCTATCAATCAAAAGCGCGCCGCCTATTTCTTGCAAAGAGGGGCGCGCTCCAGGTTGGGCGTGCAGATAACCCGAGCTAACCTCCATGTCAACCTTGTGAAGGTGATTTCAGCTCCGTCACATGCCCCATTTTGCGGCCCGGACGGGATTCCGTCTTGCCGTAGAGGTGGACGAGCACGTCCTTCCTGGCGAGCCAGGCGGGAACGTCGAGGATGTCGTCGCCGATCAGGTTGGTCATCACGCAGTCGGAATGGCGATGCGGGTTCCCAAGCGTCAGGCCGGTCACGGCGCGGATATGCTGCTCGAATTGCGACACGATACAGGCGGCCTCGGTCCAGTGGCCTGAATTGTGGACCCGCGGGGCGATCTCGTTGGCGATCAGCGTTCCGTCCGCCATGACGAAGAACTCCATGCCGATGACGCCGACATAATCGAGGGCGGCCAATAGCTTTTCAGCCGATTCGCGGGCGGTCCTGGCGGTGGCCTCGGAAATGCGGGCGGGCAGGGTGGAGGTATGCAGGATTCCGTTCCTGTGGATGTTCTCGGCCGGATCGAAACAGGCGACCGTGCCGTCCCAGGCGCGGGCCGCGATGACCGAAATTTCCCGCTCGAATGCGACGAAGCTTTCGAGGATGAGCGGCACGGAGCCGAGCGCCTCATATGCGCCGACCGGGCTTTCTTCCGCCGAACGGAAGACGCGCTGTCCCTTGCCGTCATAACCCATGCGGCAGGTCTTCAGCACGCCCTGACCGCCGAAATCGGCAAGAGCCCTTTCGAGGTCTGCCTGGCTGTCGACCGCGTGGAATTTCGCAGTCGCGATGCCGCAGGAATTCAGGAATCGCTTTTCAGTCAGGCGATCCTGGGAAACTTCCAGTGCTTTCGCCGGAGGATAGACCGGAACGGCGCGCTGCAGCGTCTCGGCTGCGGCGACCGGCACGTTTTCGAACTCATAGGTCACGACATCGCAGCGCTTTGCGAGCTCTTCGAGAGCGGCGGGATCGTCATAGGCGGCGGTGATCTGTGCACTGGCCACCTGGGCGGCGGGGCAGTCGGCCTGCGGTTCCAGGATGACCGTGCGGAAGTTCAGCCGTGCCGCGGCCATGGCCAGCATGCGGCCGAGCTGTCCGCCGCCGATGATGCCGATCGTGATAACGGTCATGGAGCCTCGTCGATCGGGTAGTCCGCCACGGCGGCTGTCTGGCGGGCGCGCCACTCGTCAAGCCGCTCGGCAATGTCATCGTCATGAAGCGCCAGGACGGCCGCGGCGAGGAGTGCTGCGTTGATCGCCCCGGCACGGCCGATCGCCAGCGTGCCGACCGGGATGCCGGCCGGCATCTGGACGATCGAAAGCAGGCTGTCCTGGCCGGAAAGCGCCTTCGACTGCACCGGAACGCCGAAGACCGGCAGCGGCGTCATGGCGGCGGTCATGCCCGGAAGATGGGCGGCGCCGCCGGCGCCGGCGATGATCACCTGAAACCCCTCGTCGCGGGCGCCCTTGGCAAAATTCACCATCCGCTCGGGCGTGCGGTGCGCCGAAATGATGCGGGCTTCGTAACCGATATCGAGCGCTTCCAGCGTATCGGCGGCGTTCTTCATGGTTTCCCAGTCGGACTGGCTGCCCATGATGATAGCGACGGCAGGTCTTTCGGACATGTCGGAACCTTCAAGCGATGATATCGGGGATGATCTGGTCCTCGAGCTGGCTCATCTTGTCCTTGATCGCCAGCTTCTTCTTTTTCATGCGCTGCACGCGCAATGCTTCGCAGCCGACCTGAATCATGGCGTTGATGGCGGCGTCGTAATCCTCATGCTCCTGGCGAAGCTTTGCGAGTGCCAGCCGGATATCCGCCTGTTCCTGATCAGCCATGTCGAGTCCCCATTCTCATACCGGCCATTTCAGCATTGCCCGCCGGATGCGCAAGCCTCTACCACCAAACCGCGTTAACGGGAAGTTAGACAAGGTCACGAATTTGCCCCCTTGAAACCACGATTTCTCCTTCGACAAATGCGGCCGATCATGTCACACTTCCGTCGCAAACCTGAAGCCCTGGCCTAAGGGAAAGTCGGGGCAGGTGACCAAGGAAGGAACATGCCACATGACCGTCCAGGCTCATATCGCATCGCTTGAAAGGAAGCACGGTGCCTTGGAGGAGGAACTCCAAGCAGTTCTCGCGTCCCCCTCCGCCGACGACCGCGAAATCGCCGAACTCAAGCGTCGCAAGCTGCGCATCAAGGACGAAATGCAGCGCCTCAAGGCCTCTACGCGTCACTAATTTCTTCTCAAGGAGAAACCCGCCGCCAGCCTCACGTCATTGATCAGTAGGAGGCAAAAAGGGCGGCAAAACAAATCCAGAACCTAAAGACATGAATTCTGGTCGTGGTCGATGGACCTCAAACCCGAGTGACTTGCACCTTCCAAAGCTCACGACCAGAATTGATCCAGCCACAGGTTGAGCCTGTCGAATCCCTTGCTGTTGACCGCATAGATCCGCCGTGTGCCCTCCGCGGTAACCGTCACCAGATTGCTGTCGAGCAGCGCCTTGAGATGCTGCGATACCGCGGGCCGGCTGATCGGCAGGCCCTGGGCGAGTTCATTGACGGTCTTCGGCGCACGCCGCAATTCCTCCAGCAGATACCGCCGGTTCGGATCAGCTATGGCTGCAAATGGATCAACGGTCGTCATAGCGCCGAACTTACGGTAAACATTTGGTATCGGCAAGATTTATTGTGCGCCGCAGCAATGTCCGCAGCCTTATTTTATGTTGCTTTTTTAGCTGCGCGGCGACACGCTGAAAGCTCAGAGCGGCAGGCCGTCCCACAGCAGCTTCAGGCCGGCGCAGAAGGCGAGCCCGTATGTCAGCGGATAGAAGGTCTCGGCCTTCAGATGCTTGACGATTGCGGCGCCCAGCATCGTGGAGACGAGGGCAACCGGCAGGAGCGTCGCGGAAATCGTCAGGTTCTCCTGATCCAGTGCGCCCAGAAAGAAATACGGAACGACCTTCACGGCATTGACGATGGCGAAAAAGCGGATGCTGGCGCCCGTATAGGCTTTCGGGTCCAGCCGCATCGGCAGCACATAGATCTGGAAGGGTGGGCCGCCGGCATGGGCGACGAAGCTGGCGTAACCGGAGAGGGCTCCCCAGAACGTCGCGGCGGCCGGGCGATGGGGAAGAGGGGCGACCGGCCGGTTGGAATGCGGCCCATGGACCTGCCAGAAATAACGGACGGTGAAGAGGATGGTCGCCGTCGCGATGACGAGGCGCAGCGCATCGTCGGAGACATAGGCCGAGGTCGCCCAGCCGAGCGCGATGCCGATGACGCCGCCCGGCAGGATCATCAGCAGCGTCTTGCGATCGTTATAATTGCGCCAGGACCAGAGCGCGACGATATCCATGACGATCAGGATCGGCAGGAAGATCGCCGCCGCCTTGACCGGATCGACCGCGAGCGACATCAGCGGCACGCCGAGCAGCCCGACCGCCCCGCCGATACCGCCCTTGGAGAGACCGACGACCATGACGGCCGGTATTGCAGCTAAGAAAAAGGCGATGGTCAGCGTATCGGTCATCAGGCTGGGCACAGGATAGTTGAGCGGAGGATTTGGGGCGGGGACCTTTGGGCGGGCGGATTTCAGCAGCGGAGTCGGGCAAGCGGGGAGGTTGATCCTTCAACCGGTCCGGTCTATCGAATTTGCGAAGAGAAAACGAGTGCGGATTTCGCTCCTTCATATCCGCCGAACGGAAAAAACATGACCGAACTGGAAGATCGCTGCCGCCTCGTATTGATCGTGCCGGAGAACGCGGACGGCGCCGAACAGGCGAGCAGGCTCGAAGAGGCGCTTTCCGGCGGCGACGTGGCTTCGGTGATCGTGCCGCAATACGGGCTCGACGACCAGGCCTTCCAGAAGCGCGCCGAAATGCTGGTGCCGATCATCCAGGCTGCCGGCGCCGCGGCGCTGATCGCCGGCGACAGCCGCGTCGCCGGACGGGTCAAGGCGGACGGCCTGCATATGGCCGGAACTTTGGCCGACCTCGAAGAGGCGATCGAGAAATTCGTGCCGAAGATGATCGTCGGCGCCGGCGGGGCAGCCGATCGGCATCAGGCGCTCGAAATCGGCGAGTTGCGTCCCGACTACATCTTCTTCGGCAAGCTCGACGGCGACATCAAGCCGGAGGCGCATCCCAAGAACACGGCGCTCGGCGAATGGTGGGCATCGATGATCGAAATTCCCTGCATAGTCATGGGCGGCAGCGATCTTTCCTCCGTCCTCGCCGTCGCCGAAAGCGGCGCGGAATTCGTGGCGCTCAGGGCCGCGGTGTTTTCGCATTCCGAGGGCGGTGCGGCGGCGGTCGCTGCGGCCAACGCTATTCTGGACGAAAAAGCGCCACGGTTTGAGGCTTAGGACTGATCCGACCTTTAAGATTCTCAGCGTGACACGAGCCGGATTTGGCGTCTGAACAGGAGAAGCGACCGCAGTGGAGCCCATGCCGTCGAACCGATTTCCCCGCCTGATCCCGCACGGATTGCTGGTGACGCTCTTCGTCTCGGCGTTATCGTCTTCCCTTGCACTGGCGCAGGTGGATTCCACGGCTGTCACACGCCCCGTGGAGCCGGAGGTTCAGCCGATGAAAAAGGAGCGGGTGGAGACGCAGGCGGTTCCCGGCGGTGCGAATGGCGAAACGAACCCCTCCGGCGGGCCGGCGGGCATTGTCCCATCCGGTGGGGTCGAGCTCTACCAGCGCATGGGCGCGACCTTGCCGCCCGCCCCGCCGGAAAAAGCCTATTCCGGTCCCATCGACGAGGCATACGGTGCCTATCAGCGCGGCCTTTACGTAACAGCGCTCGACAAGGCTTTGACGCGGGCCGGCACGGGCGACGCCGCGGCGCAGACGCTCGTTGCCGAGATGATGACCAAGGGGCTCGGCATCAAGCGGGACGCCAAGGGAGCGGCTTTCTGGTACCAGAAGGCGGCGCAGGGTGGCGATCCGGCAGCCATGTTCCAGTATGCGCTGCTGTTGATGACCGGCCGCGACGTGCCTCACGACAAGCGCAAGGCCGACGAGTTCATGCGCAAGGCCGCCGAGGCCGGCAATTCCTCGGCCCAGTTCAACTGGGCGCAGATCGTTGTTTCCGACAATCCGGGCGAGAAGGGGCTGCATCTGGCGCTGCCCTTCTACGAAAAATCCGCCGAACAGGGCGTGGCCGACGCCCAATATGCGGTGGCCCAGCTTTACGTGGCGTTGAAGGATGTGCCGCGAGAAAAGAAGGCGCGCGCCCGTGAATGGCTGGAGCGGGCCGCCAAGGCCGGATTCGATACCGCCCAGCTCGATATGGGCGTCTGGCTCGTCAACGGCGTCGGCGGCGAGCGCGACTACGACAAGGGCTTCGAATGGATGCGCGTCGCCGCCTATCGCGGCAACGTCGTGGCCCAGAACAAGCTCGCCCATCTCTACATCAACGCGCTTGGCACACGACCCGATCCGGTCGAAGCCGCCAAATGGTACGTGCTGTCCCGCCGCGCCGGCCTGCAGGATCCGGCGCTTGAGGATTTCTACCTCGGCATTAACGAGGAAACGCAGAAGAAGGCGATCGACGCCGCGAACAAGTTCCGTCGCAGGTGAAGGGTTTTCGGTCCCGCGACGGCCTCAGCGATCGGGCTTACATCAACCATCCGCGAACCTGTTGAAGGCCCGATAGAAGTTCGCGAGCGGGATTCTCAATTCCCTGGCTATGACATGCCGCGTTTTCCCCTCGGCTCGCATGGCTTTGGCTGCATCCAGCCAATCCGGCGGCGCAAGCCGAGGCGACGCAAACCGTCGTCTATCGATGGGAATGTCTTCGCAGTAGCGCCGGACCGAGGATTTACCGATGCCCATCTTCTCGGCGATATCGTCGAGGGACATGCCTTTGTAGCGCAGCGCCCTCGCTTCCTTTACCTTGTCGCGGACGGTATTTGTCGACCGCAGCCTGGCGATCTCGGCCTCAAGTTCACCGGCTTCGGAAATCAGCTCCGCTATAGCTGCCGCAATCTCCGGCGTGTGCGCCTGTGCGGAGAGGTTTTCAATATCGTCCTCTATCCGTTGCAAACGGATGAGAAGCGCGTCTTTGCGGCCGTCGGTATTCGCCATCCCGTCCTCCAAGGCTAGCTCATGCGTGAGAAGTTGGCGCTAACCTTGAAAAAAGGCAAGAGCGCGACCGATGACGTTGATATCAGATCGGTTTTCGAACCCATGGCGACTCACTTGCGACGGTTTCGTTTTTTAATCCCGCTGCCGTCTACGCGTTCACCTCTCCCGAAATGCGGCTCCCACCCTGCACGACTTGAATTTTCCGCGGTTTTGTGGTCTTGAAGCGCCCATCAATAAAAAATGAAAAAACCGCCGTTCCGTTCAGATGCATCCGGGACAGCGTCCAAGGATTTCCCGTATGGCCCGCTCCGCCCTTCTCAATGTCATGGTTCAGGCTGCCCTCAAGGCAGGCAAGTCGCTCTCCCGAGATTTCGGCGAGGTGCAGAACCTGCAGGTATCGGTGAAGGGGCCGAGCGACTTCGTGTCGCAGGCGGATCTGAAGGCCGAAAAGATCGTCCGCGACGAGCTGATGAAAGCGCGCCCCACCTACGGTTTCCTCGGCGAGGAAAGCGAAGAGGTGAAGGGGACGGACGGTGCGCATCGCTGGATCGTCGATCCGCTCGACGGCACCACCAATTTCCTGCACGGCATTCCGCAATTCGCCGTCTCGATCGCGCTGGAGCGCAATGGCGAGGTGGTTGCGGGCGTGGTCTTCAATCCGGCCACCGATGAATTGTTCACCGCCGAAAAGGGCGGCGGCGCGTTCATGAACGACCGCCGCATCCGGGTCGCCGCCCGCCGCGTGCTGTCCGATTGCGTGATCGGCTGCGGCGTGCCGCATCTCGGCCGCGGCAACCACGGCAAGTTCCTTGTCGAACTCCGGCATGTGATGGGCGAAGTGGCCGGCATCCGCCGCTTCGGCGCTGCCGCGCTCGATCTCGCCTACGTGGCCGCCGGTCGTCTCGACGGTTTCTGGGAAACCGACCTTTCGCCCTGGGACATGGCGGCGGGCCTCATCCTCATTCGCGAAGCGGGCGGCTTTGCAAGCGACATGAAGGGGACCGCCGACATTTTCGGCAGCGGCAACGTCGTCGCCGGCAACGAACTCATCCAGAAAGCACTTCTCGAAGCGTCGAGCCGGCCGGTTCCGGGCCGTTGAGGCTTTTGGACGCCAAGGGGCTGCTTATGGCCCCGACATTGGATAGCTGACTGTTTTCCGCAGCTTCCGCACTTCAATTCGTCGCAATTTTCCACTAGCCTCCGGCGCGGCAGAATACCGGAGGCTAAGGCATATCATGGCGAATGCGACAGTGGACGATTTGGACGAGTCTGAAACGGGCCGCGGCGGCTATGCCTACAAACTTTCCAATCCCGCCTCGTTTTTATGGACGATGCTGATCTTCCTGATCATCGTCGGCTTCGTCGCGTCGATCCTCTACCGCCAGGCGGCGCATGCCTTCCAGACCAATCCAGGCCTCAACGGGCTCATCCTCGGCGTTCTGCTGATCGGCGTGATTCTCGTCTTCAACCAGGTGATCGGCCTCATTCCGGAAGTGCGCTGGTTCAATTCCTTCCGGGCCGCCGGCAGTGCCGACAAGGTGGGACGCGAGCCCAGGCTGCTGGCGCCGATGCGAACGCTGATCGGCAGCCGCCGTAAGATGGCGCTGTCGACGAACGCCTTTCGTTCCATCCTCGATTCGATCGGCACGCGTCTCGACGAATCGCGGGATATTTCGCGCTATCTCATCGGCCTGCTCGTCTTTCTCGGCCTGCTCGGCACTTTCTGGGGCCTCATCGAGACGATCGGCTCGATCAGCAATGTCATCGGCGCGCTCGATCCGAACTCCGGCGATTCGAACGATATCCTCGCGGCGATCAAGAGCGGTCTCGCCCAGCCGCTCGCCGGCATGGGGACGGCTTTTTCATCCTCGCTGCTCGGGCTTTCCGGTTCGCTCATCCTCGGTTTTCTCGATCTTCAGGCCGGCCGAGCCCAGAACCGTTTCTATACGGAACTCGAAAACTGGCTCTCCTCGGTGACGGATCTCGGTTCCGACATGCCGGCCGTGGCGCAGACCATCGCGAGCGGCTCTTCCGACGACATCCGGGCCCTGACCGAACAACTGCGGGCACTTGCCGCGGCCCAAGCGAAGGCCCCGGGCGACGGACCGCAGAACGAGCGCTCGCTTTCCGCCATGGCCAATCTTGCGGAAGGCATCCAGGGGCTCGTCAAGAACATGCGCAACGAACAACAGATGCTGCGCGACTGGATCGAGGCGCAGCAGGAAGAATCGAAAGCGATGCGCCGGACCCTCGACCGGCTTTCCGACAAGATCGGAGGGAAATAAGCGATGGCGCTCGGCAAGAACCGCCGACGCGAGCGGGGGATCGACTATTGGCCGGGCTTCGTGGACGCGCTGTCCACGCTGCTGCTCGCCATCATGTTCCTGCTGACAGTGTTCGTGCTGGCGCAGTTCCTCCTGAGCCGCGAAATTTCCGGCCGCGACGAGGTGCTGAACCGGCTGAACAGCCAGATTGCCGAACTGACCGAGTTGCTGGCGCTCGAAAAGAGCAACAGCCAGGACGTCGAGGACCAGCTTGCCAACCTGCAGTCGTCACTTGCGACGGCCGAAAGCGAGCGGTCGCGGCTTCAGCAATTGCTCAATCAGGGCGCTGGGTCCAGCGGTGCAGCCAATGCGCGCATCGGGGACCTTACCAACCAGCTCAGCCAGGAACAGCAGGTGAGCGCGCGGGCGGCAAGCCAGATCGAGCTGCTGAACCAGCAGATCGCCGCGTTGCGTGCTCAGATCGCCGCCATCGAGCAGGCGCTGCAGGCGTCGGAAGCCAAAGATGCGTCCTCGCAGGCGCAGATCGCCGATCTCGGTAGGCGTCTCAACGTCGCGCTGGCCCAGCGCGTGCAGGAACTGAACCGCTACCGCTCGGATTTCTTCGGGCGGCTGCGCGAAATTCTCTCCGACCGGGAAAACATCCGCATCGTCGGCGACCGGTTCGTCTTCCAGTCCGAAGTCCTGTTTCCGGTCGGCGGCAACGAGCTCGATCCGGCCGGCCGGGTGGAAATGGACAAGCTCGCGACCGCGCTGCTCGACCTTGCCAAGGAAATTCCGGCGGAGATCAACTGGGTACTGCGTGTCGACGGGCATACGGACAATTCGCCGCTTTCCGGCACCGGACGGTATCGCGACAACTGGGAGCTTTCCTCGGCGCGCGCGACCTCGGTCGTCAAATACCTGATCTCCAAGGGCGTGCCGGCCAACCGGCTGGTTGCGGCCGGTTTCGGCGAGTTCCAGCCGATCGCCCAGGGCGATACGCCGGAGGCGAAGTCGCAAAACCGCCGTATCGAGCTGAAGCTGACCGAACGGTAGACCGATGGCCGACAAGCCCGACATGGCGGCGGTCCTGAGGGCGGTCGCCGAGAGCCCCAAACGAGATAACAGCGCCTATCACAAGGCGATGGCGGATGCTCGGCTCGCTTTCGAGAACGCCGAGGCGGTGCTTGGCGGACCGGTCGCAGTCAGGACCAAGGCCAAGCTGAAGAAAAGCGGCAAATACGTCGTGAAATGGGTGTTCGAACGCACTGAATGATCAGACGCTCGCTGGCCCGATTCCGTGCGTCGCAGACGTGAAACCCAGCCTTGCCAGCCCGCGGCGCACTTCCGGCGCGTTCATGAAGAGCCGCCACAACAGGCCCGAGCGGAAATTCTCGATCATCGCGATGATCGGCCCCTGATCGATGGCAAGGTAGGTTCCGGCCACCCAGCCGGCGTTCGGCACGAAGGAATCGGCAAAACCGAACCGGCCGAGCAGCCTGCCGTCCTCATAACCGAGCATTGCCCGCATGGCGCTTTCGGCCTCGTTCGGCAGGAAAGGGAAGCTCGACAGGGCGGCGGTCGGGGCGATGACGCCCTTGTCGTAGGTCGGGGAATGGGCGCCGTAACCTTCCGGGCCGTCGGAGGCGGTCAGGCCCCAGACGCCGGTCTGCCGGTAGTCGGGCACGGTGATGCAATGATCGTGGTTGATGCGCGTGTGGGCGACCGCCTGTTCCCGATAGTCCCCGCAGTACCGGTCGCTCAGGCCGCGAGGGTCGATTGCACAGAAGCTGTAATGCGAGATGAAGAGGGGGCCGCCATAGGGCTCGCCGAGCGGCAGCACGGTGCCGAGATAGCTCGTGCCGTTCTTCATCTCGCCCGATCGCGCCCAGCCCTTGTGATAGCTTTCCGGCTTGATCGGAAAGGTTCCTGAGCCGGCGGCGAGCACGTAGGTCGACAAAGCCTCGTTCCAACCCCGAATCGGCAGATTCATGATCCAGCCGTGATCCGGGCTCCAGTGCCAGTAGAGCGCGTCATCCTCGCCGCGGGTGTACCAGTTCCATTCAACGGCGGCGAACAGGCGGCTGACGCAGGTCCGCAGCTTCTCTTCCTCCGCCGTTGCCGCGGAGAAATATTCCCTTGCGCAGATCAGGCCCTGCATCAGGAAGGCGGTCTCGACCAGGTCGCCGCCATTGTCCTTTTCGGAAAAATGCATCGCCGCGCCGGTCGCGCCGTCGATAAAATGGGCAAAGGCACCGTGGAAGCGCGGCGAGCGCTCCAGATGATCGAGCATCGTCGCCAGCCGCGAAAGGGCTGCGGCGCGGCTGATCCAGCCTCGTTCCGTCGCCACGACGATGGCGAGAATGCCGAATCCCGTGCCGCTGACCGAGATGATGTTGGGCGACGGATCGCCTGAGACGAAGCACTTGTCGAACGGCAGGCCGCTTTCCGGATGGGCGCCTTCCCAGAAGAACCTGAAGGTCTGTGACTGAATCCTGTCGAGGCAGGCTTCGAGGGAAGGGGCGGACGGTGGTGTGAAATTCATGGGACTCGCGCTTGTCGGCAATAACTTCAAAATAAGTGGGTATTCTGAACGCCAGGTTCACGGCAGCGGTAAATCGGCGGGAAACACTTCGGCGTGAGATCAGAGCGCCGATGCGCTCCGGTGCTCGATATCGTGGAACTGCAGGCGGGCAAGCTTGGCGTAGAGCCCGCCTTGGGCGATCAGGCTCTGGTGCGTGCCTTCCTCGACGATCCGGCCGTTCTCCATGACGAGGATGCGGTCGGCCTTCAAGACGGTGGCGAGGCGGTGGGCGATGACCAGCGTCGTGCGGTTCCGCATCAGTCCGTCGAGCGCCTTCTGGACAAGGGTTTCGCTTTCCGCGTCGAGCGCCGAGGTCGCCTCGTCGAGCAGCAGAACCGGTGCATCCTTGAGGATGGCGCGGGCAATCGCGATGCGCTGCCGCTGACCGCCCGACAGCGTGATGCCCCGTTCGCCGGCCATGGTGTCGTAACCGTTGTCGAGCTTCGAGATGAACTCGTCGGCCTGCGCGGCGACCGCCGCGGCGCGGACGGCCTCGCGGCTGGCATTCGGCGCACCGAAGGCGATGTTGTCGTGGATCGAAGCGGCGAAGATCGTCACGTCCTGCGGCACGATGGCAAGCCTGGAGCGCAGGTCGGAGAGCCGCGCCTGCCTGATATCGACGCCGTCGAGCGTCACCGAGCCGGCGGACGGATCGTAGAAACGCATCAGCAGCGAAAAGACTGTGCTCTTGCCGGCGCCTGACGGGCCGACGATGGCGACCGTCTCGCCGGATCGGACGCGGAACGACAGCGCGTTGAGTGTGATCGCGCTGACGCGGGCCGGATAGGCGAAGGAGACGGCATCGAACTCCACTTCGCCGCGCGAGGGGACGGAGAGTGCGACCGGACGTTCGGGATCGCGAATCGCAGGCACCTCTTGCAGCAGTTCGGTCAGCCTTTCGGCTGCACCGCCGGCTGCCGAAAGCTCGCCCCAGACCTCCGACAACTGGCCGAGCGAGCTTGCCGCGATCACCGAATAGAGCACGAACTGGCCGAGCGTGCCGGCCGTCATCGTGCCGGAAAGCACGCTTTGCGCACCGTACCACAGCACGCCGACGATGCTGCCGAAAACGAGCAGGATGGCAAAGCCGGTCAAAAGCGCGCGGGCCTTGATCGCCGCCCGCGCCGTATCATAGGCGCTTTCGACCGTATTGCCATAACGGCCGTTTGCGGTGGTCTCCCCGCCGAAAGCCTGTACGGTGCGGGCCGCACCGATCACTTCGGCGGCAAAGGCCGAAGTCGCGGCAAGCGTATCCTGGGCGGCGCGGGAGCGCTTCCTCACCGACCGGCCGAAACCCACCAGAGGAAAGACGATCAGTGGAATGGCGCCGAGCACCAGGGCGGAAAGCTGCGGGCTCGTATAGATCATCATCGCCATGGCGCCGAGACAGAGAATGGTGTTGCGCAGCGCCTGCGAGGCCGAGGAGCCGAAGGCGGATTTGATCTGTGTCGTGTCGGCAGTCAGCCGCGAGACGATTTCACCCGACTGGTTGACGTCGAAGAAGGAGGGCGAAAGCTTCGTGACATGCGAAAAGACTTCGCGGCGCAGGTCCGCGACCACGCGTTCGCCGATGGTGATGACATAATAGTAGCGCATGGCGCTTGCGACCGCGAGCAGCGCGGCGAGCGCCATCAGCATGCCGAAATAATTGTTGATGAAGTTGCCGTCGGAGGAGGCGAAGCCGTGATCGACCATGCGGCGCACGGCGAGCGGCAGAGCCAGTGTCGTGGCTGCGGCAAGCATCAGGAAAAACGTTGCCGCGGCAACCAACGACCGGTAGCGCGCAAGATAGGGAAGCAGCCTTGTAAGCGGTCTCAAGGCTTTGCCTCTCGGCTGGTTTTCTGGGGCTTCGGCCAATTTGTCCTCGGGTAAGCGGAGCGCGGTTTCAGGGCGCACGGGTACTTGTACTTCCTTCGGCCTTCCTGTATAGGCTCCGCATCCAATTGGGAAGCCGTGGCCGGGCCGGTCTGCGGCTTCATTTATTAAAGAGCGTCCTCGCTCGCAATTGCGACATATGGACCTCGTAGCGCAGGATTATCGACATGAAGGCTGGCATCCACCCCGACTACCACATGATCAAGGTCGTCATGACCGATGGCACCGAATACCAGACCCGTTCGACCTGGGGTTCGGAAGGTGAAACCATGAACCTGGAAATCGACCCCAAGTCCCATCCGGCTTGGACGGGCGGCAACCAGCAGCTCATGGACCGCGGCGGCCGCGTTTCCAAGTTCAACAAGCGCTTCGGCGGCCTCGGCCTCTAATCCGCTTCCGGACTGAACTTTCGAAGAGCCTGGCATTGCCGGGCTTTTTTCGTTTCAGGCATTCGCGGGAGGGGCAGCATGGGGAGCCAGGACGGCATTTCGCCTGAAAATCGCCGAATCGTCATCATGGGGAACGGTGGTTCCGGCAAAACCTGGCTGGCGCGGCGGCTTGTGGAGTCGCTCCGTCTGCCGCTCGTCCATCTTGACGATGTGCATTGGGAACCCGGCCGTTACGGCATCGCGCGGGACAGGGCGCTTGTCCATGAAGAGGTAAAGAGGATTGCGGCAGGCGAGGCCTGGCTGATCGAAGGGGTGTACGGCTTGTATGTCGGCTTGGCCTTACCGCGGACAACGGCGTTGATCTGGCTCGACCTGAGTGAGGAGGAGTGCGTCGCGAATGTCAGGCAGCGCGGCATCCAAGGCGGAGAAAGCCGGGAATCCTTCGACGGGTTGGTAAAATGGGTATCGGAATATCGGGCCAGAAAGAATAACTGGAACGCGTTTGACGGGCACCTGAAGCTCTACGAAGGCTTTGCCGGCGCGAAAGCGCGGCTGTACAGCCGGGAGCAGATCCTTGGATATGCGGAGAGTTTCCTGCGGCCATGAAAAAGCCGGCGCAGGCACCCGCACCGGCTATGGTCCTTAAAACCGCTCAGTTGCCGAACGCCGTGCGCAGCAGGTTGAGCTGGGCGCGGACGCTGTTTTCGTTGTCCGGCAAAACGGCGGCTTCAGCCGGGCGATAGATTTCGCGGTCGAGAAGCGCGATGCGGTTCTGAAGGCGCAGCGAACGCTCCACGAGATCGCGGAAACCTTCCGGCAGGTCGTTCCAGCCCGGCGCGTTGCGGTCGACGTTGAAGCCGTCGAGACGGACCTTGTTCTTTTCCGAGAGAACCTGTTCACGGCTCATCTCGCCGTTGTTGACGGCCCGCTGCAGGAGCAGCCAGGACGCCATCTGCATCAGGCGGGTCGTCAGCCGCATGGATTCCGCGGCATAGAGAACCGACGCCATGCGCGGCAGAACCTTCGACGCGGCGCGGCCGATCCCGTCGAGATAGCTCGCGGTTTCCTCAACCAGCGCCATGCCTTCCGAGTAGAGCGCCTTAAACTGCGACGAGGCAGCGGCGCGGCCGGCGAAACTGACGGTGTTCAATCCCTGTTCGGACATCGAAATCATCCTGCTAACGCAATTACTTCAGGCAATGACCATTACGGCTGAAAGTTCCGCCGCCGGTCTGAATGACATGAAGATGATACTTATAATGGAAATCCGCAAGACGTTTATTAAGGAAAGGTTAATACCCACAGGAAGTGGTAAACGCGTGTGGTCCTCCTGAAATCGGATGTATTTTCGGGCGGTTGATAGACCGCCGATGCTGGCTGCGGCAAACAGTCGGCCGCAGTCGTCACACGCATATGACGTAGAATCCGGCATGTCAGCGCTTCGCCGGAAAAAAGAAGAGCCGCGGAAGGGCGGCTCTCAAGGTAAAACAGGGAGAAATCAGACCATTCGCCGAACGGTGAAACTGTCTGAGTCCAGGAAGCCTGGACATGCTTATATTCTCTGTTAATGATTAATATATTCTTAAAAGCAAGAAAAGAATGCTTATTATTCTCGGTAAAACTTATCTCAGGACCGGAAGAGGCTGTCGGCGGCGCGGCGGCCGGCCGCTTTCGTCTCCTTCTCCGCTTCCAGCCGCGTGATTTCCTCGCGAAGCAGCCGGATGCGTGAGTCGAGTTCATCGACGAAAAGCATCGAAAGGTCGGAACCGATTTCGTGGGCGGCCGGTTTCTTGGGGCGCTCGTCGTCGAGAGAGCTCATGGCGTTTCCTTCTTCGTTGTTGCCGCCGCCTCGGCCTTGGCGCGAGGATCGAGCGACAGGCTTTCCGGGGTCGCGAGCGGCGATGTCGAGGCCGGTGCCGTCGTATAGGCGTCGCGGTCGCCCATCGGCACAGGCGCCCGCTGCCGGCTGCGAACGATCGCATAGGTGGAGATCACGATATGCGCGACAGCCGTGACTGCAAAGAGGGCATGCGGGCCGGCCCAGCTCATCACCGGGCCACTGACCGTCGGGCCGATGATCGTGCCGATCCCGAAAAGCAGCAGCAGGCCGCCCGATACTTTGACGAAATCTTCGGGCGCGGCAAAGTCGTTGGCATGGGCAACGGCGATCGGATAGAGCGCGTTGGCGGCCGCGCCGTAGATCGCCACCAGCACGACGATGCCGTAGACGTCCGTCGGCCGCACCAGCACGATCGCGAGGCCGGCCAGCGCCGCGGCGGCGGAAAGGCCGGCCAGCACGTAGCGGCGGTCCATCCTGTCCGACAGGCGCCCGGCCGGAAACTGCATGATGGCGCCGGCGAAGATGGTGATCGATACCATGGCGGCGACCGCGCCGTGATCGAGGCCCGCGCGGGTGGCGAAGACCGCGCCGAGCGTGCCATAGGCGCCGTTCGCGGTGCCGATCAGCAGGATGCCGATGCAGGAAATCGGGGAGTTGCGGAAGAGGGCCCTGAGATCGAGCCGCGCCCGTTTCAGCGGCTGTGGCGACGCGGCCTTCGAAAGCGTCGTCGGCAGTGCGGCGATGCAATAGAGGATGCCGCAGACCATGAAGAGCGTCGGGGTCGAGATATCCGCGAAAGGCACCATCAGTTGGCCGCCGACAACGCCGAAAAGCGTGATCGAGATGTAGAAGGAGAAGATCGTGCCGCGGCTTTCGCTTGTGGCGCGCTCGTTGAGCCAACTCTCGATGATCATCGAGGTGCCGGCGGTGCAGAAGCCGGTGATGGCGCGCAGGACGAGCCAGGTATTCTGGTCCACCAGAAGAGCGGTGAGCAATACGTTGAGGCAGATCAGCGACAGGAAGCCCGAAAAGGCCCGCACATGACCGATGCGGCGCACGACGTTCGGCGCGACGAAGCAGCCGATCACGAAACCGGATGCCCAGGTGGTGCCGAGAAGGCCAAGGACCTCGTTAGAATAACCTTCCTGGGAACCGCGCACCGGCAGGAGCAGCCCCTGCAGGCCATTGCCGAGAAAGAGGAAAAGGGTACCGCAAAGGAGGGCGAGGACTGGAAAGAGGTTTCGTCTCATCTTTGCTACTATCGGCCTTTTTGGCGAATGCGATCGATCACGGCTGCGCAGGCAAGCATTGTTGCATGCAGATGAACCGCGCGTTAACGAAGGCGGAGCGGATGAGCTGTTCCCCGAATCCTCTCCGGATCTATCTGTGGTGGAGCGCAAAAATGTCCAGCCTGTGGCGATCAGCGAGACGAAAAACGCAATGACAAAAACAATCGCGGTCCTGTTGATCCTCGCCATGGTGATACAGGTCATCAAGCCGCTCGGCCTGCCGGGTCTTCGACGCCGAGGCGATTTCTGGAAACTGGCGGTATTCGCCTTCGCGATCTGGAGCGCCGCGCTGATCGTCAGGGAGTTTACGAAGATGTAGTCAGAGGCTGATGCTGCCGCGCATGACGGAAACGCAGCGGCCGGTGATCCGTACGTCGGTGACCGTGCCGCCCGCCTTCGCCACGTCGAGCTCGATCAGGCTCGGACGGCCCATTTCGATGCCTTGTTCGATGGTGATCCGGATATCCGCATCCGCCTCGGGCGCGTGCGTGACGAGGAAGGCGGAAAGGGCAGCGGAAGCGCTGCCGGTCGCCGGATCCTCCATCACCGCATCCAGCGGAGCGAACATGCGGGCGCGAATACGCCACGGGTCTTTTGGATCCCGGACATAGAGGAAGATCGGAAAGTCCGTGCCGACAGCGCTTTTGTGTCTTTCGGCGGCCTCGTGAAAGACGGTGATATTCGGCCGGGCGCGGGCGAGCGCATCCAGGTTTTCCAGTTCGCTGATCACGAAGGCGAGCCCCACGGAGGCGAAGACCGGCTGATGAGCGGTCGTGCGGATATCGGCTGCGTTGATCGAGGCACAGCGGGCGATGAGATCCGGCTCCACGTCCTCGGCAATTTCGAGCGGCCTTGGAGCGCGGATCGTGGCGCCCGCCACCGCGCCCGCTTCACGCTGAAGCTCAATCTCCACGAGACCGGCGATCTCCTCGAAGCGAAGCGCGTCGCCAACCGACCTGCCGAAGATTTGGGTCTGTTGTCCAAGCACGAAGGCGGTTCCGACATTCGGATGGCCTGCAAAGGGTATTTCCATGGTCGGCGTGAAGATGCGGACGCGAGCGGTATTTTCAAGATTGTCGGGCGGCAGCACGAAGGTGCTTTCCGCGTAACCGAACTCGGCGGCGATCCGCTGCATTTGCTCCGCCGTCAGGTCACGCGCATCGGGCACGACGGCCAGCGGGTTGCCGGCGAAACGGCGGGTGGTGAAGACATCGACGGTCAGGAAATCGGCGGTCGGCATGCTGCGATCCTCAAGCTGGAGGCGAGGATTTAAATCTTTCACGGCTGTCGCGACCAGCCAATGTTTTTGATTGCGCCCATCAATGAAAAGAAAGGGCGGGCAGGCCCAATTCAGGCCAGGCCATGGTCCTTCATCGCCTTTTCCTCGTCGCCGGTGATATAGGCGAAAATACGCGGTTCACTGTCGGCGACGGTGACGAAATAGAAGTTGGTGAAGCGCACATTGCCGCCCTTGCCCGCCTTGTTGACGTAGCAGAAGTCCCAGCCGACTTCTGCGAGCGCGTGAAGCTCGTTAAGCGTGACCACCTTTACGCCGGTAATCTCCATCCGCCTGCCGCCGGCCTCGCGATAGCGCGCGAAGCCCCGGGGGATGAACTCGCGAAAGGCCGCGTCGTTCGGGCCGCCAAACACGGCTTTCGGCGTCGAACCGACGAAATAGGCCGCAAAGAACGAGGCGATTTGCGAGACATGCACCATTGCATCATCCTTCAACGCATCGTTGCTCGTCCGGCCATATTCATCGAACAGTCGGCGGACCTTGGCTTCCAATTCCGTCATGGTTGCCTCCATCATGGACATGAACGCTGCATATGCGGTTCGGTTCATGCCGATGTCACGGTTTTTGCCGGCCGGCCACGCTTTCAGCCAACGAAAAAGCCGCCCGTTCGGGGCGGCCTTCTTCCTCCTCTGAAGAGGAGCGACATGCTCCACAGCCGATCATCACGATCGCATCAGGACTTATTGACGCTTGCGGCGTAGATCTGGTCGATCGTTTCGGCGAGGCTCGCATCGAACTCAGCGTCGCTCATCGTGACGCGCAGGTTTTCCGCCAGCGCGCGCGAGAAACTCGCGATCATGCCATGGTTATGGCTGAGCTTTTCGCAGGCGTCCGCGGTGCTGTAGCCGCCGGAAAGCGCGACGACCCGGACGACCGACTTGTGGGCGATCAGAGGAGCGTAGAAATCGGCGACCGTCGGGATCGTCAGTTTGAGCATGACCGTCTCGCTTGCGGGAAGCTTGTCGAGCTGCTCGGCGATCTCGTCGCGAAGAATGGCTTCAGCCTGTTCCTTGGTCGGGCTCTTGATGGAGACTTCCGGCTCGATGATCGGCATGAGGCCCTGGCCGACGATCTGACGTGCAACCTCGAACTGCTGCGCAACGACGGCAGCGATCCCGGCCTTGTCGGCATGGGCGATCACCGAGCGCATCTTGGTCCCGAAAATTCCTTTTTCGCGGCCGCGGATCAGGAGAGCGTCCAGATCGGGCATCGGCTTCATCGTCTGAACGCCATTTTCCTCAGCATTGAGGCCCTTGTCGACTTTGAGAAATGGCACGACGCCGCGCTTTTCCCAGAGATAAGAGGGGACGGCCTGGCCATCGACGTGGCCGTCCATGGTCCGCTCGAACAGGATAGCGCCGATAACCTTGTCGCCCGTAAAGGCAGGCGCGCTCATGATGCGGACGCGCATGGCGTGCATCAGGCGGAACATCTCCTCGTCACCCTGATAGTCGGTGTCGGACACGCCATAAAGACGCAACGCTCCAGGTGTTGAACCACCGCTTTGATCCAGCGCCGCGATAAATCCGGGCGCGGAACTCATCTTGTTCAACATCTTGGCATCCACCATACTACACTCCTGTCCCTAAAAGTTGGCGCGAAACGCGCTCATATCTCCCTAAGCTGTCACGCGGATAACAGAAGTTTTTTTAAAGGGAAATGCATGCCTAAATGATTGAAACGATTGAAATGACTTCAATCGTTTAAAATATCTAAAAAATTTTAAAGCGATTAACAACGGAGCGTGACGCGCTATATAGGCGCGGCTCCGTTGCATGGATATGACAATCAGGCGGTCTGCGAAAGCACGGAAACGCCCGGGAGTTCCTTGCCTTCCATCCATTCGAGGAAGGCGCCGCCGGCGGTCGAGACGTAGGAGAAGTCGTCTGCCGCACCCGCGTGGTTGAGGGCTGCGACCGTATCGCCGCCGCCGGCGACGGAGGTGAGCTTGCCGGCCTTGGTCTGTTCTGCGGCGTGCTTGGCTGCTGCCACCGTCGCCTTGTCGAAGGGCTCGATCTCGAAGGCGCCGAGCGGGCCGTTCCAGACCAGCGTCGAGGCCTTGGAGATCCAGTCGCTGACGGCTGCGACCGATTTAGGCCCGACATCGAGGACCATGGCGTCGGCCGGGATCTTGTCGATATCCACCACTTCGTTGGCGGCGCCCGCCTTGAATTCGCGGGCGACGACGCCGTCGACCGGCAGCACGATGGCGCAATTGGCGGCTTTCGCTTCCGCCATGATCGTGCGGGCCGTTTCGGCTAAATCGTGCTCGCAGAGCGACTTGCCGACGTCGATGCCCTGTGCGGCGACGAACGTGTTGGCCATGCCGCCGCCGATCACCAGCGCGTCGACCTTTTTCACCAGATTCTGCAGGAGGTCGATCTTTGTGGAGACCTTGGCGCCGCCGACGATCGCGACCACCGGGCGGGCCGGATTGCCGAGCCCCTTTTCGAGGGCTTCGAGCTCTTCCTGCATGGTGCGGCCGGCATAGGCGGGCAGGTGGTGGGCAAGGCCTTCCGTCGAGGCGTGGGCGCGGTGGGCGGCGGAGAAGGCGTCGTTGACGAAGATGTCGCCGTTTTTGGCGAGCGCTTCGGTGAAGGCCGGATCGTTCTTTTCCTCGCCCTTGTGGAAACGGGTGTTTTCGAGAAGCAGGATGTCGCCGTTCTTCATCGCGGCGACCGCCTGTTCGGCTTCAGGGCCGATGCAGTCCGAGGCGAACAGGATCTTCTGGCCGAGCACCTCGTTGACGGCGGAGACGATCAGCGACAGCGACATGTCGGCGACCGGTTCGCCTTTCGGGCGGCCGAAATGGGCGAGCAGGACGACCTTGGCGCCCTTCTTCGACAGTTCGAGGATGGTCGGGGCGACGCGCTCGATGCGGGTCTTGTCGGTCACCTTGCCGTCGGCGACGGGAACGTTCAGATCGACGCGCACGAGCACGCGCTTTCCTGCGATATCGGTGAGGTCGTCAAGGGTTTTGAAGGCCGGCATGATGCTATCCATTCGCTTGGGATAAAGTTTCGGGCGGACCATACTATGCCTGACCGGCGACGCAAGCCGATTGGCCGCCGCCGTTCGCATTCCTCGCGCGAAGGTATGATCAGCCGGCGGGTTTTCCGGGCACTTTCTTGCCCCGATACTTGCGCAGCAGATCGCGGATGCGGTGGGCGATTTCGCGCATGTTGATGAAGATCGGCAGGTTGGTCGCCGGCTCCACCGGTTCCAGCGAAATGCCGATCGAGCGGATATGTTCGTGCTCGTCAAGCTCGCGGACGATCAGCACGATCGAGCCGAAGCGCATGCGGTCGGCATATTCGACCCGTCCGCCGAGGCGGGAAGTCATCAGATCGCCGACCGTCATGTTCTGTTCGTTGGCGGAGAGAAGGCCGGGGCCATAGGCTGCATCGAGCTCCCTGGCGGGGCGTGACGGCGAGATGGCAAAGGCGCCGAAAAACTCCGCATCGTCCTCGTCGACCGGCACCTGGCTCGCGAACAGGCGGTCGAGCAGTTTCGAATAGACGGGCGAGATGAACAGGTAGACCTGATCGTTTTCCTTCAATCGCCCGGCATATTGGTAACGCATGCTGCGGCCGTCGCGGATGACGAGCGAAGGCATGGCCCAGCGGGGAATACGCTCGCCGCCGAGGATCGGACTGTCCTTCATGACACGGTAGGAGATCAGCTCGTGATGGGCGGTGCCCGGCAGGTCCAGTTCGATCTTGTCGACCGCGCCTATCCGCGGCGGAATGATGAGGCCGAGCTTTTCGGCGACCGGCTTGATCGTCCAGCCCTGCACGAGAAGCGAAACGAGCACGATGATGAAGGTCGTATTGAAGAAGACCGTGCCGTTTTCGACGCCGCTCAGGATCGGCATGATGGCGAGCAGGATGGAGACCGCGCCGCGCAGGCCGACCCAGGCGACGAAACCGGTTTCCTGCTGGGTGAAGTCGTAGGGAAGCAGGCTGAGCCAGACGGCAACGGGCCGGGCGACGAAGATGAGGAAGGCAGCAAGCCCGATGGCCGGCAGAAGAATGGCAGGAAATTGCGATGGCGTCGCAAGCAGGCCGAGCACCAGGAACATGATGATCTGCGCCAGCCAGGTCAGCCCCTCGTTGAAGCGGACGATCTGCGGCTTGGCGAACATCTTGCGGTTGCCGGAATAGATGCCGGCCACATAGACCGCCAGGAAGCCGCTGCCGCCCATGGCGCCGGTGAACGAGAAGACGAGAAGCGCCAGCGTCAGCACGAAGATCGGCGCCAGCCCCCGGTCGGAGGTGAAGCGGTTCAGGACCCAGACGATCATCATGCCGCCGAACAGGCCGAAGAGCGCGCCGAGCCCCATTTCCTCGATGAACAGCAGCAGGAAATGGGCGTTCAGCCCGGAAAAGCCCTGGCCGGTGGCAACGAGTTCGGCCAGCGCCACCGTCAGGAAAATCGCCATCGGATCGTTGGTGCCCGATTCCACTTCCAGCGTCGAGCGCACCTTGTCGCGGATATTGATGCCGCTGACGCGCAAAAGGAAGAACACCGCCGCCGCATCGGTGGACGCGACGATCGAGCCGAGCAGCAGGCCTTCGAGCCAGGTGAAGTTCAGCAGCAGCGTGGCGGCAAAGGCGAAGATGCCGGCCGTCAGCAGCACGCCGAGCGACGCAAGCGTGATCGCCGGCGCCGCCGCGATCCGGAAGGAATGGATCGGCGTCATGAAACCGGAATCGAAAAGCACGATCGCCAGCGCCAGCGAACCCAGCATGAAGGTGAAGGAATAGTTTTCGAACTGGATGCCGAGCCCATCGACGCCTGCAAGCAGGCCGATCGACAGGAAGATCAGGAGAAGGGGTGCGCCGAAGCGGAAGGCGAGGAGGCTTGACAAGGCAGCCACCAGCACGAGGACCGTGCCGACCAGCAGAACGAGATAAAACGCCTCCACCTATAAAGTCCCCTTCCTTCTGACCCCTCGCGTTACATCTTCCCCGCCCGCAGCCCCGATCCCGGGAACTGTGCCGCATCGTGCCGCGCAGGCGGTCACGCTCAGAATGGGGCAGAGCCCAACAGTCGCCGGGCGAATCGATACAACTCCATGATTAGGCGGGAACAATTCCGGCAAGAGAAGGGCGGGGGGAGAAAAAAGATGGCTCCATCCCTTGATGCCGATGGCTTTTCACCTTTCTGCCCCAGCCTCCTGTCCCAAAACCGGTGCCCACTTTGGGGGACGCTGGATGATCGGAGAGCCCGCGCAAATGCGGAGCCTCATTTAAGTTCAGTTAGGTGGCTCCGCATTCGCGTGGCCTTCGGCGTCTTGTCGGGGCTTCCAGCCCCTACAGATGAAAACCTCGCCTCGCTGCATGGCTTCGTTCGCGGTCTCCTTTCGGGAAACCTTGCCACTTGGACGGCTCAACCGAATCCGGCCCGGCGGCCAGGGGGAGGCTTGATAGGGTTCGGGTTGCCCCTGGCCCATGGCTTTCACCTCTTCCACCATCCCCGCACGTTACGGTTCCGATAGAAGCGCCGGCCCCCGCCTGCCCGCGAACGTCTCGCGAAACACTCCGGCGACGGAAGCGGGAGGATTGTAGGCAGAAGCCGGGAGGACGTGGAAAATCAGGAGCGAATATTTTTCGTTGTGCCGCAGAAATTTGGAACACTTCTGTTGTGGCGATTCCGATTACGTATTGTGGATTTGAAAATCGCGACTGTTGACCGCCAAGTCCTAAAATCAGAGGTTGAAGTCCGGGGCGAATCATGCGGCAGTTTGCTGCCGCGCTTTTATGGGTATGGGGCTTTCATGAATTCCTTTTTCATCGGGCTTGCGGCTCGGTTTTTGAGCCTGCTGCTCGTTTCCAGCATGATATTTGTTTCATTTGGGTCAGTGGCAAATGCTCGATTTATTTCGCCGGATACCTGGGACCCAACGGCGCCCGGTGTAGGGACAAATCGATACGCCTACTCCGAAAATGATCCTGTCAACAAAAGTGATCCAAGTGGCCACTCCGTAAGCCCCGACGTCTCTGATTATGGAAGTGAGGGCACAGACGGAAGCGGGAATGACAGCGCCGTTGAACAGTCTGAGCAATCAAAGGCGGTTACGGAAACAGCCGACACACGCGTAAACGACCGTGATAAAAAGGAACAGGAACCGGCGTCTACCCCAGTGGCGACTATGGCGGATCCGCCCGGTTCCAAAAAGTTCGACTTGGTGGGGCCTTTTGGCGGCGGAGGGAGTGGAAGTCGTGCAGGTGGCGGAGGTAGGAGCAGCGCTCCGGCATCAATCGCAGCACCTCGCACTATCCAGGAACCTAATATAAGCGAGAAGTACCAAAGGCCTAGCAACGCTACTTCAAAATCTCAACGAGAATCTGTACAGGGGAAGCCGTGTGTAGATTGTGGCACGACCGCAAAACGTCAAATTGCAGATCATAAAGAACCCTTAGTCAAAGAATACTATCGAACTGGAACAATCGATCAGAAGAATATGAAGTCTCTCGATGCTGTTCAGCCTCAATGCCCGGAATGTTCTTCTAGGCAAGGTGGCTTTCTAAGAGGTTTTTCGACGGAAATGAAACGCGTTTTTGGGCTCGATTGATGATGGATGAAATCCAAAGAGAGTTTTGTAAATCACATGGTATAGGCTTTTTGCCTCCAGAGGCGGATAGTATATTAGGCGTATCATTGAATGTTAAAACAGATATTCTTCCAATAAATGGGCTGAGGCATTTACCAAGTCGCGGGACAAGTGGGTGGTATATCTGGGCTGGTGATGATTTCTCACCGGAAGACGATAGTTTTTTCCAGCCTTTGCATTATTCTCATATTTCTATGTGGAATCCTCTCGTAATAAAATATTTGGCTTTACCTCCTGGGTGGAGATTTTTGACAGACGGATCATATGAAGATATTTGGTTCGACAAAGAATTACTTATAGAGTAGATAAAATACGCTCATCTATCTCTTCCTCGTTCTCTCTTGGTCTGAGCGCTCCCCTTTCCGAGCAACCTGTCGCGTTGCATGGGCGTGAACCGTGGCGGGCTGGCGTTCGTATCTTACCGTTCCAACTGACCTCGCGTTCCCGCTGCTGCGGCCGAGAGCTGTCGCCCTTTTGAACCGTTCCCACACCACATCGAACCTCGTCCTTTTGAGCGCGATCCATGCGCCGAAACGGTGGAGGTTGCGGGCGACGATTTCGCGCTAGAGATTGCCGCGCTCGGTCTGCTCGCCGTGGTGTTCCAGCGCCATGGCGATCTGCCCGATCTATAGTTACGCCACATCCCAAATCAGCTTGGGAGGTAGTGTACCCAAGTCCCCGGTGTCATGGTGAAATTTGCCGCCGAATTCGTGTTCTTTGAAACCAGCATTGCCGTCACCGACACCCACAAACAAAAACCCCCTCCCTTGCGGGAGGAGGCCATAACTTATCGATGGCCGCCCGAAGGCGGCCTCCGTAATCCTCAGATCAGCTTCGAGAACGCCACGGCCGTGTCGGCCATGCGGTTCGAGAAACCCCATTCGTTGTCGTACCAGGTGAGGATGCGAACGAAATTGCCTTCGAGCACCTTGGTCTGGTCGATCGCGAAGATCGAGGAATGGCTGTCGTGGTTGAAGTCGCGGGAGACGAGCGGTTCTTCGGTGTAGCCGAGGATGCCCTTCAGCGCGCCGTTCGAGGCGGACTTGATGGCTTCGTTGATTTCGGCGACCGTGGTTGCCCGCTTGGCGACGAACTTGAAATCGACGACCGAGACGTTCGGGGTCGGAACGCGGATCGAGGTGCCGTCGAGCTTGCCCTTGAGGTGCGGCAGGACGAGGCCGACGGCCTTGGCAGCACCGGTCGAGGTCGGGATCATCGACAGCGCCGCAGCGCGGGCGCGGTAGAGGTCCTTGTGCATCGTGTCGAGCGTCGGCTGGTCGCCGGTGTAGGAGTGGATCGTGGTCATGAAGCCATGGTCGATGCCGACGGCGTCGTCGAGGACCTTGACGACCGGAACCAGGCAGTTGGTGGTGCAGGACGCGTTGGAGATGACCAGGTGTTCGCGGGTCAGCTTGTCGTGGTTGACGCCGAAGACGACGGTCAGATCGGCGCCGTCGGCAGGCGCCGAGACGATGACGCGCTTGGCGCCGGCCGTCAGGTGGGCGGCGGCCTTGTCGCGGGCGGTGAAGATGCCGGTGCATTCGAGCGCGATATCGACGCCGAGTTCGCCGTGCGGCAGGGTCGCCGGATCCTTGATCGCGGTCACCTTGATCGGCTTGCCGCCGGCAACCATGATCGTGTCGCCCTCGACCTTCACATCGGCCGGGAACTTGCCGTGGATGGAATCGTAGCGAAGCAGGTGGGCATTGGTCTCGACCGGGCCGAGGTCGTTGATGGCGACGACCTCGATGTCGGTGCGGCCGGATTCGACGATAGCGCGCAGAACGTTGCGGCCGATGCGGCCAAAGCCGTTGATGGCAACTTTCACAGTCATGTCATTCTCCCGAAAATGTGCGGTCTGTCTTGGCGGGGCGCGCTTAACGCGCCCCTTTCATGGTCGGTCTTTGCTCAGGCGAGCTGTTTTTCGGCTGCGGCGACAACTGCTTCCGCGGTGATGCCGAAGTGCTTGAAGAGTTCCTTGGCCGGGCCGGAGGCGCCGAAGGACTTCATGCCGATGAAGGTGCCGTTCGGCCCGATGAAGTGATCCCAGCCTTCGCGCACCGCCGCTTCGACGGCGATCTTGACCGGCGAATTGCCGATGACCGCGGTCTGGTAGGATTCCGGCTGGTCGAAGAAGAGTTCGACGCAGGGGACGGAAACGACGCGGGTGGCGATGCCCTTGGCGTCGAGCAGACCTTGCGCCTTCAGCGCCAGTTCGACTTCCGAACCCGACGCGAAGATCGTCACCTTGGCGTCGGCCGCCGAGACGAGTTCGTAGGCGCCCTGGGCGCAGAGGTTCTTTTCCTCGTAGGTCTTGCGGGCCGGCGTCAGGTTCTGGCGGGTGAGCGCGAGGCCCGACGGGCGATGCTTTTCCTTGAGCGCCAGCTGCCAGCACTCGGCCGTCTCGGTCTCGTCGGCCGGGCGGAAGAGGAGCAGGTTGGGGATGGCGCGGAGCGCCGCCAGATGTTCGACCGGCTGGTGGGTCGGGCCGTCTTCGCCGACGCCGATGGAATCATGCGTCCAGACATGCACGACGCGGATGCCCATCAGGGCCGCGAGGCGCACGGAGGGGCGGCAATAATCCGAGAAGATCAGGAAGCCGCCGGAATAGGGGATCAGGCCGCCATGCAGCGCGATGCCGTTGATGGCAGCGGCGGTCGCATGTTCGCGGATGCCCCAGTGCATGTAGCGGCCTGAGAAATCGGTCGGGGTGATCGACTTCATCTGGCTGGTCTTGGTGTTGTTCGACGGCGTCAGGTCGGCCGAGCCGCCGATCGTTTCCGGAAGCAGGCCGTTGATGACTTCGAGCGCGTCCTCGGAGGCCTTGCGGGTGGCGACGGTCGGGTTGTTCTCGGCGATCTTCTTCTTGAAGGCATCGATGGCGCTGTCGAAATTGCCCGGCAGGTCGCCGGCGAAACGGCGCACGAACTCCGCCTTCTTATCGGAGGCGGCGAGGCGGTCTTCCCAGTCCTTGCGGGTCTTGGTGGAGCGCAGGCCGGCAAGGCGCCAGGCATCGAGGACGTCGGCCGGAACGGTGAAGGCTTCCGCCTCCCAGTTCAGGTGCTTGCGGGCGGCGGCGATTTCGTCGGCGCCGAGCGGATTGCCGTGGACCTTGTGGGTGCCCTGCTTGTTGGGGGCGCCGAAGCCGATGATCGTCTTGCAGGCGATGAAGGTCGGGCGGTCGGACTTCTGGGCGGCTTCGATCGCGGCCGAGATCTGCTCGACGTCATGGCCGTCGACCTCGATCGTGTTCCAGTGGGCGGCCTTGAAGCGCATCACCTGATCGGTCGAATCCGACAGCGAGACGGCGCCGTCGATGGTGATCTTGTTGTCGTCCCAGAAGAGGACGAGCTTGTTGAGCTTCAGGTGGCCGGCCAGCGCGATCGCCTCCTGGCTGATGCCCTCCATCAGGCAGCCGTCGCCGCACAGCACGTAGGTATGGTGGTTCTGCAGGTCGGAACCGAATTCCTCTTCCAGCTTGCGTTCGGCGATCGCCATGCCGACGGCATTGGCAATGCCCTGGCCGAGCGGGCCGGTGGTGGTCTCGATGCCGGACGCATGGCCGTATTCCGGATGGCCGGCGGTCTTGGAACCGAGCTGGCGGAACTGCTTGATGTCCTCGATCGTCATATCCTCGTATCCGGTGAGATAGAGGAGCGAATAAAGCAGCATGGAACCGTGGCCGGCCGACAGCACGAAACGGTCGCGGTCCGGCCAGAGCGGGTTCTTCGGGTCGAATTTCAGGTAGCGGGTGAAGAGCACGGTCGCGATGTCGGCAGCGCCCATCGGCAGGCCGGGATGGCCGGAATTGGCCTTCTCTACAGCATCCATGGCAAGGAATCGGATCGCGTTCGCCATCCGGTTATGTTTGTCGAGAGAGATCATGGCTAATCCGCTTTTTCCGGGTGTCGGTCTCGGTCCTCGCGGGACCACCGGACGTGGGCCCACGGACCGTCGAGGAGCGGGTGATCCTTAGCAGGTGCAACGCCTGTGTCAACAAAAGCGCGCCCGTAACAACGGACGTGTGACGAAGTTTCCCGCAGTCTGCCTGAAATATGGACGCCGATCCCGGCCGGATCCCTCGGGGGCGAAATATCGGCGGAAACATAGTAGACGATCCACAGTTTAGGGCATGTCGGGAGGGGTTGGGTTGATTGACCGGCCCGCGGCCCGTGAATAGTCTGCTGCCCTTGTTGAAAGGGTGTACCGGACCGATTCGGCCGCCCTGATGTCAACGGGAAGTGCTATCGGCAGGAAGGCTCGGATGCCGGCGGAAAAAACGATCGACATGGCGATTTCGCAGCTCAGAGCAGCCGTCGGCGGCCTCGAGAGTGCCGTCGATGCGCGCATCGAGCGCCAGCGCGAGAGCAACGAAGCGGAGAACGAGGTGCGGCGGGTGCATGCCGACCGGGCCCGCCTGGCACAGGAACTCGACCAGTCGCAATTCCGCGCCAATCGGCTGGAAGAAGTGAACCGAGAAGTCTCCCGGCGGCTGGTGACGGCGATGGAAACCATCCGCGCCGTACTGGATCGATGAGGCGCCGGGAGACAAAGGGAACGCCATGGCCCAGGTAACGGTGACGATCGACGGCAAGGCCTACAGGATGGCCTGCGAGGAGGGGCAGGAAGGGCACCTGACCGAGCTCGCCGGCCGTTTCGACCGTTATGTCGGACATTTGAAGAGCCAGTTCGGCGAAATCGGCGATCTGAGGATCACCGTCATGGCCGGCATTATGATCATGGATGAATTATCGGAACTGACCCGTAAGATCGGTCTCCTCGAAGCGGAGGTCACGTCGCTGAAATCGAATCGCGACGGCGCGCTCCAGAGCCAGCAGCACAGCGAACAGCAGGTCGCTTCGGCGCTCAGCGAACTGGCGGCGCGGCTCGAAAACCTGACGGCCAGGCTGAACGGCCGGACGCCGGCATCCGTCAACTGACAGCCGCGCCTGTTTTCTATCGGGAAAAGCGTTCGGCGCCACTGGCGCGAATTGCGGTTCACCCTTATATTGGTGCTGCGGTCTGCGCCTCTCGACAGGAACCACAATCCCTGGGGCCATACTCGATCCAAAGGGAGCTGTCCCTGTCCAGGCCCGTGGGCTTGGACACACGGTGCCCACCTACGTTTGTAGGCGCCCAGGATCGTAAATCTCCATCGGTTGCCGTGGATCGCGCTTTTCTCCACTCTCCTTGGAACGATCTCTCGACCTTTGCGGCAATGGCGGTCCCAAGCGGCGAATTCACAACCGCCAGGCGGCGGGCCGATCCTGCAATCCCTTCGTTTCAAGTGAATTCCATTTCGAGTGTCGGCGACGAGGCGCTGGCGCGCCATGCGCGCGATCACGGAGGGACGCGATCAGACCGGCTTCGAGGCGGAGCCAACCATTCCGCAGACCGCGCACCATGCGGCGCTTGACAATGGCGGCCATGCCACCAAGTTCATGCCTTCCTGTTTCGTATTCCCTCGCCAGCCGGTTTCATGCGCTTCTTCCAGACGACCTTTGCCCGATCTTCCCTGCTCATGCTGCTCATCGGCGGCGCCGTCATGATCGGGATCGTGCTGTCTTCCTTCTTTCTGACGTCCAGCACCAAGGCCTATTTCCAGGACGTCGTGAAGCTGCGCGACGTCAGAAGTGCCGCCGCCGACATGGTCCTTTATCTGCGGGCCGCCGAATCCGGCCAGCGCGGATACCTTGTCACTCAAGACCAGGAATTTCTCACTCCTTATATCAACGCCATGTCGGCCCTGCCCAAGGCGCGGGACCGTTTCAAGGCGGCCGTTTCAGCACAGGGTTCCGTCGATGTCCCGATGGCGGAGCTGGACCGATTGCTGGACGAGAAGTCGCAGGAGATGGAGGGTACCGTCGGTCTCGGCAAGAAGGGCGATTTCACCGGCGCGGTGGCCATCGTCAAGAGCGCCTACGGCCGGCAGATCATGGAAGGCATCACGGCGCACCTCGGAAAGGTGATCCGGGACATGGACAGCCGGATCGGTTCCGGCATCGAGGAACTGAACGAGTCCGCCTCTTCGCTGCAATGGATCATGATTGGCGGCGGACTGATGATCATCCTGGTCACCGGCGGGGCATTGCTGATCGTCGGACAGCATGTGCGGGAACTGCAGCGGGCGCGCACGGAGGTGGAAGAACTGAATGCCGGGCTCGAAGAGCGCGTCACCGAGCGCACCGAGGACCTCATCCAGGCGAACCGCGAGATCCAGCGTTATGCCTATATCGTCTCCCACGACCTGCGCGCGCCTCTGGTCAACATCATGGGCTTCACGAGCGAACTCGATGCGACACTGAAATCGATCAGCGCGTATGTGCTAGCCGACGGCGAGCAGCTTTCCGAAACGGAGGTTCGGGACGCGCGGCTTGCGGTCGAGGAGGACCTGCCGGAGGCGATCGCCTTCATCCGCTCCTCGACCAGGAAGATGGACGGGCTGATCAACGCCATCCTGAAGATCTCTCGGGACGGCAGGCGCGAACTGAAGCCGGAGAAGATCGATCTCGGGGAACTGCTGGATGCTACCGCCGCCAGCATCTATCATCAGGTCAATGAAGCGGGCGGAGAGATCAATATTTCGGTCGGCCAGGCTCGCGGCCTTATTACCGACCGATTTTCGTTGGAACAGATTTTCGGTAATCTCTTCGACAACGCGGTCAAGTACAAACATCCCGAACGGCCGCTGAACCTTTCGGTCAGGGCTACACCGTTGGGTCGCGGGGCAATCCGCATAGAAGTGGCCGACAACGGCCGGGGCATCGCTCCGGAGGATCACGAGAGGGTTTTCGAGCTTTTCCGCCGCTCGGGCGTTCAGGACCAGCAAGGCGAGGGCATCGGTCTTGCGCATGTCAGATCATTAGTTAGAAATTTAGGCGGTGAAATTACGGTGACCTCCACTCTGGGCGGCGGAGCGACGTTCATCATCCGGTTGCCCTCGGATTTGTCCCAATATGTCAGGAGGCACGGGTCATGAAAGCTGCCGGCAAGGAAGTCACCATCGTCATGATCGAGGACGACGAGGGCCACGCCCGTCTCATCGAGAAGAATGTCCGCCGCGCCGGCGTTAACAACGAGATCATTCCCTTCGCCAACGGCAATTCGGCTCTCGACTACATTCTTGGCCCGGACCGGACCGGCAACGTCAACCACGACCGTTATCTGCTGATCCTGCTCGACCTCAATCTTCCCGACATGTCGGGTATCGACATCCTCGAGAAGGTGAAGTCCAACCCGCACTCCAAGCGTCTGCCGGTGGTCATCCTCACGACGACAGACGACGAGCGCGAGATCCAGCGCTGCTATGATCTCGGCGCCAACGTCTATATCACCAAGCCGGTGGACTACGACAGCTTTGCACATGCCATCAGACAGCTTGGGCTGTTCTTTGCCGTGATGCAGATACCCGGACAATAACGAGACGCGATGCCGCAAACCATACTCTATGTCGATGACGACCTTGCGCTTGCCCGACTGGCTGAACGCCATTTCGGGCGGGCTGGCTATCAGGTCGTCCATGCCGTCGATGCGACATCGGCAATGGACGCGGTGGAAAAAGGCGGCGTTGACGCGATCGTTCTCGATCACTACCTGAAGACCGAGACCGGGCTCGACATTCTTCATAAGCTGAAGGATCAGGGCTCGGTCATACCCGTCATTTACGTTACTGGTTCCAGCGACGCGACGATCGCGATCGACGCGCTGAAGAGCGGTGCGTCCGACTACGTCATCAAGACCGTCGGCGAGGAATTCTGGCCGCTGATGGAGAGCGCGATCGCGCAAGGCATCGCCAATGCCGAATTGCGCCGCGCCAAGGAGAAGGCAGAACAGGAGATTCGCCTCGGCAAGGAGCGCGCCGAGGTTCTGCTCGCGGAGGTCAACCATCGCGTCGCCAACAGTCTGGCGCTGGTCGCCGCGCTCATCCGACTGCAGGCATCGAGCAGCAGGAACGACGACGTGAAAGCGGCGCTTTCCGAGACGCAGGCGCGGATCACCGCGATCGCCGGCATGCATCGCAGCCTATACACGTCGGACGACGTGCGGCATGTGGAGATGGACAAATATCTCGGCACGCTGGTGCGTGAGGTTCAGGGCTCCGTCAACGACCAGCAAGGCCCGTCGATCCGGCTTGACGCCGAGCCGCTGTCGCTGACATCGGACCGCGCCGTCTCGGTCGGCATGATCGTCACGGAACTTCTGACCAATGCGCTGAAATACGCCTATCCGGCCGGAACGGAGGGCGAGGTGAGGGTGCTCCTCAAACGCCAGGGCGAGGGCAGCGCGCTCCTCGCCGTCGAGGACGACGGGATCGGCTGGCGCGAGGGGGACGCCCCCAAGGGCACCGGGCTCGGCAGCCGCATCGTCAAGTCGATGGCGGCCACGCTCGGCTCGAACATTCACTACGTCCCTTCGCCGTCGGGCACCCGGGCCGAGCTGACGGTCAGCCTGCACTAAAGATCCGCGCCGTTCGTGCGCCGTTTCTGCAACAGTTGCCGTTGCTGATTTTGTTCCCACCATTGCAATGACCGGGTGACGACCCTATGATTCGCCTGGGCAAGTGAAGGTGCATAGCTCCGAGAACCGGTTTCCGGTTTTCCGAGCTGTGCTCGAAACCTTGCCGGCGAAGCGCTTCCGGCGCGATCGCGTCGAGGCCCGCCGCTGTCAAAGGCGGCATGTCCGTTTCGTGTGCAGGAATATTGTCCTAGCTTATGAGCCCCTTTTGTTAACCGAAATTCTCATCGTCATTGCACTCACCGTCCTGAACGGTGTCCTTGCAATGTCGGAACTCGCCGTCGTCTCTTCCCGCCCGGTTCGCCTCAAGGTGATGGCCGAACAGGGCAACCGGGGCGCGGCGACCGCTCTGCGGCTGGCGGAGGATCCCGGCCGATTCCTGTCCTCGGTCCAGATCGGCATCACGCTCGTCGGCGTGCTGTCCGGCGCTTTTTCGGGCGCCACGCTCGGCACGCGGCTGACCGTCTGGCTGGAAGCGCAGGGCATGGCGGACAATCTGGCCGACTGGCTGGGCGTGGGCACGGTCGTCGTGATCATCACCTATCTGTCGCTGATCATCGGCGAACTGGTGCCCAAGCAGATCGCGCTGCGTGCGCCGGAGGCGGTGGCCGCCCGCGTCGCGCCTTCCATGAGGCTGCTTGCGATGATCGGCGCGCCGATCGTCTGGTTCCTCGATATTTCCGGCCGCCTCGTCCTCAGCGTGCTCGGCCAGAAAGGGGAATCCGGTGACCGGGTTACCGACGAGGAGATCCGCACCGTGCTTGCCGAAGCCCAGAGCGCTGGCGTCATCGAGACGGAGGAATCGGCGATGATTTCCGGGGTCATGCGGCTTGCCGACCGTACCGCCCGGGGCCTGATGACGCCGCGGCGCGACGTCGAGGTGATCGACATCGAAGACGACCTCAACGAAATTCGCGAGCAGCTTCGCGCCACGCCGCGCTCGCGCCTGCCGGTGCGCAACGGCAGTTCGGACGAAATCCTCGGCGTGCTGTTCGTCAAGGATGCCTATGATTTTATCGCCGGCGACAGGAGCTTCGACATCCGCTCAATGATGCGGGAAGCACCCGTCGTATCCGACCTGACCGGCGCGATGGACGTGATCCAGGCGCTGCGGCGGGCGCAGGCGCATATGGTCCTCGTTTACGACGAATACGGCCATTTCGAAGGCATCATCACCTCCGGCGACATTCTGGAGGCGATTACCGGCGTCTTCCAGGAGGACGAGGAGGAAGAGCCGGCGATCGTGCCGCGCGACGACGGTTCGTTTCTGATCGCCGGGTGGATGCCGGTCGACGAATTCGCCGAGCAGATGGGCATTCCGGTCGGCGAGGACCCCGGTTTCGAGACGGTTGCCGGCTTCGTCCTGGACGAGCTGAAGCACCTGCCGGAACTTGGCGAGAGCTTTACCAGCCACGGCTGGACGTTCGAAGTGGTCGACCTGGACGGCCGCCGCATCGACAAGCTCATCGTCAGCCGTGCGGCGGAAAAGGCGTAATGAGCACTGCGTGGCTGAAGGCGGAACTGCGCGCCGGGCGGCTTGCTGCCCGCGACGCGATCCCGCCGGTCGAGCGCATCGAAAAGAGCCTGGCGATTGCCGCGCACGGCGCCGATGCCATCGCGTTCGAGGCCGGCGCCGTCGTCTCCGGCTTCCTGCCGATCCGCTCGGAAGTCGATACGCGGCCGCTGATGGCTCATCTCAGAGACCGCAGCGCGCGGCTCTGCGTGCCGGTCATCCTCGACAAGGTGACCATCGTCTTCCGCGAACTGATCCGTGGTGCGGAACTGGTGCCGGGCACGTTCGGGACGTTCGGGCCGGGACCCGAGGCGGCCGAATTCGATCCGGACGTCATGCTGGTGCCGCTCTCCGCCTTCGACGCCGCCGGCCACCGGATCGGCTATGGCGGGGGCTATTACGACCGGGCCATTCACCGTCTCCACGAAAAAGGCCTGAAACCGAAGCTCATCGGCATTGCCTTCGACTGCCAGGAAGTGGCATCTGTGCCCGCTGAACCTCACGACATCAGACTTGACGCGGTCCTGACCGAGAGCGGCTACCGGCCCTTTCCAGACGCCGCGTAGATTGGATAAGCATGCGCCTTTTGTTTCTGGGTGACATGGTGGGCAAGACGGGCCGCACGGCGGTCTGGGAAAAACTGCCTGGCCTCGTCTCCGACCTGAAGCTCGATTTCGTCATCGTCAACGGCGAGAACGCCGCCGGCGGTTTCGGCATCACCGAAGACATCTTTCTTGAGACGATCAATGCCGGCGCCGACGTGGTGACCACCGGCAACCATGTGTGGGACCAGAAGGATGCCGTCGGTTTCGCCGGCCGGCACGACCAGTTCCTCCGCCCCGCCAACTATCCCGCCGGCACGCCGGGCAGGGGCTCCGGCCTCTATTATGCGCGAAACGGCGCGCGCGTGCTCGTCGCCAACATCATGGGCCGGGTCTTCATGCATCCGGAACTCGACGATCCGTTCAAGAGCGCCGAGGCGATCCTCGCCGCCGCGCCGCTCAAGGAACAGGCGGACGCGATCATCTTCGACTTCCATGCGGAAGCGACCAGCGAAAAGCAGTGTTTCGGGCATTTCGTCGACGGCCGGGCAAGCCTCGTGGTCGGCACGCACACCCATGTGCCGACCGCCGACTGCCAGATATTGAATGCCGGCACGGGTTACATGTCGGATGCCGGCATGTGCGGCGATTACGACAGTTCACTCGGCATGGACAAGGAAGAGCCGCTCAACCGTTTCATCTCGAAAATGCCGAAGGGCCGTTTCGAGGCGGCGACGGGGCCGGCGACGATCTGCGGATTGGGGATCGAAATTTCCGACGCGACGGGGCTTGCGGAAAAGATCGAGCCGCTCCGGATCGGCCCCCGGCTTTCGGAAACCATTCCGTCGTTCTGGCGGTGAATCCGCAAAGCTTCATCGGTGGCGGTTGCTTCGTTTGGTGCCGTCGTAAAAGCCGGGCGGCTTTTTTGCCACCCAGGTGACGAATTTGCCGATCTCCGGATGCCTGAGGAGTTCGTCGATCGTCGAATAGGATTTTTCGAGTTCGGCTTCCGTGAACAGGGCGTGGATCTGCCGGTGGCAGATGCGGTGGAGGTATTGGGTGCGTCGGCCGCCCCGGCTCTTCGGAACGAGATGGTGCTCGTCGCGCTGGTCCTCGGGGATCAGCCGGCCGCACAGGGGGCAGATTTCGGGCTTCGGCTGCTGGTACCACGAAACGATGCCTTGTTTGTGTTTTCTCATCATGGTCAGCCGAACGTCTCGAAAGGCAAGTCCTGGAGCGGTTGCCGGCATGAAACGGGTAGGCGAGGCGGATGTTCGGGTCGCGGGCCTCTCCATCAACGGTTGATATATTCAGAATTCCGACCGCTCCGAAAGCCACTTTTCGAAATGGGCGGCCGTCCCGATCCCTCCATCCAAAACCGCTTCATAAACCAGTGCGCTGGGAGCAGGCTTCGAGCCTTTCGGCGCACGGGCGGCCAGTTCCGTCTTGATTGCGAGGATCGTTTCCCGCACCCCATCGGTCAAGCGGGGCAGGAGCGTCTTCAGGTGCTTCAGGTCCGGCTGCCGCTCCGGTTCGTCGACGAACCAGATGTCGAAATTCCAATCCTCGCCCTTTTGCGAACGGTAGGTGACGGCAAGATAGAGGCCGTCCGGGTAGTTCTGCGGCTCGATATTCCAGACGCCGGTGTCGTTGCGGTAGCGGACCGCGCCGATCCTCTGGTCGAGCATCAGTTCGCCGGCTATCTCGGCGATCGTCCGGCGGGTGGCAGGGTCGAGCCGGTCGCAGACGACGGTGATGTCGATGTCACGTCGGACCATGAGACCCATGACCGAGCTGCCGACGCGCACCGGATTTCCCGCCATCCGCAGCAACCTTTCCAGGTCGAGCGCCGCGACGATCGTCTCGGCCTCGGCCTGCAGCCGGGCTTGCCGTTCCAGGATATCCGACATTGTTACGCTCCGAAAGAATAGGGTAGGTCCTTGCCGCCCTTATTGCAGGTCAAAGGGCTTCTTCGAGGAGCGTCAGCAGGCGCTTGAAGTGGCGCTCGGAACCGGCCTCGTCATAGACGCCGTGGTCCGGCACGGTCCAGCCATGCGCCATGCCGACATAGTTTTCGACGATATGGTCGACGCCGGCGAGGCGGAAGGCTTCGGCAAAACGGGCCGACTGTTCCGGCGGAAAGCTGTTGTCGACGCCGGCGACGCCGACATAGACGCGGGCCTTGATCCTGTCGGCGAGCCGGTGCGGGCTGTTGTCGGCATCGGTCGCCAGGTTGCCGCCGTGAAAGCTTGCAGCCGCCTTGATGCGGTCCGGATAGGTCGCCGCCGCCGTCAGCGCGCGGGCGCCGCCCATGCAGTAACCGACGACGCCGACCGGACCGGTGGCGCCCTCCGCGTCAAGAGCGGCGATGAAGGCCGCGCCGTCTCTGGCGGTTAGTTCCTGGGTCGCCTCCTGCATCATGGCCCGGATCCGGGTTTTCGAGGCTTCCTCGCTGAAAGCCGTCCTGGCGTCGAAGGGGCCGTAGGCGCCGGAGCGGTAGTAGAGGTCGGGAACGAGCACGACATGTCCGGCGTCGGCGATGCGCTGGCCCATCCGGTAGAGCGCCTCGCGGGGGCCGAAAGCATCCATGTAGATGATGACGCCCTTGTCGGTCGCCTGGCCGTTTTCCGGCTTGACGACGGCCGCCTTGGCAACGCCGTCCGCCGTCCTGATCTCGATGTCGTGCTTCATGAAAATGTCCTTTCATCCGTACCGAATGCGAGCCGCCGGGTGCCTCTTGGGAGACAGCATGCTTTCAATAATCAATTCTATTGGCCCGACCAATGACAGAATTGTGAGGGTGCCTGTCGAACTTCCCGCTGGACCCGCCTTTTGCCATGCCGCATCTTTTCGCCGGGAATGAGCATGAACTCAGTCTTCGGAGTGGCATGATGCTGCGGGCTCTTGCATTCAGTCTTTCCACCTTCTTCCTGTCCGCCTTCGCGGCCCTTGCCCAGCAGGCGGAAATGCCCGTCAGCCAATGCCAGGCGATAGCTCAGAAGCTTCCCGGCGTCATGTTCGCGAGCTTCAAGCCGTCCGGCGTGCAGTTCGCCCAGGCGGACAGGAAGCTCAGCCTTGCCGAAAAGGAAGAGGTGAAGATCACCTTCGTCGGCCACTCGACCTATTTCATCGAGAGCCCGGAGGGCGTCGGCATCGCGACGGACTACAGCGGCGCATACCAGCCGTCGCGCCTTCCCGACGTGGTGACGATGAACAAGGCGCATTCCACCCATTACACGCTCAATCCCGACAGCCGGATACAGCATGTCCTGCACGGCTGGAGCGACATGCCGGGCGAAAAGGCGAAGCACCAACTGACAGTCGGAGACGTCTATATCCGCAATGTCGTTTCCGACATCCGCAACTGGGGAGGCGGCATCGAGGAGAACGGCAATTCGATCTTCATCTTCGAGGTCGCCGGTCTCTGCATCGGCCATCTTGGCCATCTGCATTTCGAGCTCAACGAGGCGCAATATACGGAGATCGGCCGGCTCGACATCCTGATGGTTCCCGTCGACGGCGGCCTGACCATGGGAGCGGACAGCATGAGCCGCGTCGTGCAGCGGCTGCGCTCCTCGCTCATCTTGCCGATGCATCGCTGGGGGCCGCCGCTCGACCGCTTCCTTTCGATGTTCGACGGCAAGTTCGACATCGCCTATGCGAAGGAAGCGACGCTCCGGGTCTCGATGCGCGGCCTGCCGAAAAAGCCGACGATCCTGGTGCCGCAGGGGCTTTGAAGGCTCCTGCGGCGCGGCACGCCCCGTCAATGGAACTGCGGGAAGGCCAGGTGCTGCTTGACGCCGACTTCCGGCATCTTCTCGTCTTTCCAGTTGGCCTTGGCGATCTCCCAGCCGAATTTCAGCGAGCTGTCGGTGGAGGCCCAGATTTCGGCGTCCTCGACCCGCAGCGCCAGCATGGTGAGGAGCGGGTCGTCCTTGCCGTCTTCGTACCAGGCGGCCGTGACGGCGCTCCAGTATTCGTCAATCTTGGCGGGGTCCTTGCGCACTTCCAGCCGACCGGCCAGGCAGGCGTGGTAATCGTGGTTCTTGCCGACGACGCAGAAATGCGCCATCGCGCCCGCGCCGATCGCTCGCACCAAGTCGGTGTCGGTCTTGGTGAAGAACCAGATGGTGCTGGTCTTTGGATCGGCGTTCGGCGCCATGGGCCGAAAATGCATGTGCGAGCCCTCGATGCCGAGCATGCCGGCATGGATGTTGTTGATCTCGTCCCACAGTTGTCGTTCAGGCGCTTCGCGGGCTTCGGTGAGGCTTGCCATCGAATATCTCCTTCGTTGCTGATCTGCTCGGGAGGTCAAACGGCAAGGCTTTGGCTTTGTTCCGGGCTGGTGGCGGTTGACGCTCCTTCCCGGCGCGCGGAAAGGTCTTGAACGGCCACCGCTTCGAAATTATAAGGCGCCATTCCAAACAAGCTAAAGTGTCAGGGGTCCCATGGCTGGCCATTCACAGTTCAAAAACATCATGCACCGCAAGGGCAAGCAGGACTCGATCCGCTCGAAGATGTTCTCCAAGCTTGCGCGCGAAATCACCGTTGCGGCAAAAGCGGGCCTGCCCGATCCAAGCATGAACGCGGCGTTGCGCCTGGCTGTCCAGAACGCCAAGGCGCAGTCGATGCCGAAGGACAATATCGACCGTGCCATCAAGAAGGCGTCGGGCGCGGACGCGGAAAATTACGATTCCGTCCGCTACGAGGGTTACGGCCCGGGCGGCACGGCGGTCATCGTCGAGGCGCTGACCGACAACCGCAACCGCACAGCTTCCAACGTCCGTTCGATCTTCACGAAGGCGGGCGGCGCGCTTGGCGAAACCGGTTCGGTATCCTTCTCATTCGACCATGTGGGCGAGATCACCTACAAGGCCTCCGTCGGTGACGCGGACAAGGTGATGGAAGCGGCGATCGAAGCCGGTGCCGACGACGTGACCTCCGACGAGGAAGGCCACACAATCATCTGCGCCTTCGAAAGCCTCGGCGAAGTGTCGAAGGCACTCGAAGCGTCGCTCGGCGAAGCCTCCACGGTCAAAGCGGTCTGGAAGCCGCAGAACACGATCGAAGTCGATCAGGAAAAAGCGGAATCGCTCCTGAAGCTGATCGACAACCTGGAAGACGACGACGACGTGCAGAACGTCTATTCGAATTTCGAGGTTTCCGAAGAGGTCATGGCTAAGCTTTCGGCCTGAGGTCTTTCTCAAAAGTTGCGTGATGCGGGCCGGCTTGACCGGCCCGTTCCGTTTTCAGGCAGCGACTTTTTCCATCATCGGCAGTGTCGCAAACAGCTCCACCGAACGCAGCCGTTTCTCGACGTCGTGGATTGGCATGGAAACGATCAACTCGTCCGCCTGCGTTTCGCCGAGAAACTCCGTCAACTGCGCCTCGATCGTCGGCACCGAGCCCACGGCGGCGTAGCGCAGGGTATGCTCGACGTTCATCTTCTCCATCGGCGTCCAAAAACCTTCCATGCTGTCGATCGGTTTGGGGAAACGGGTGCGGACGTTCTTGCGCAGGTTGACGAACTGCTGCTGGGAAGAGGTGAAGAGCTTCTGCGCCTCGGCATCCGTCTCCGCCGCAACGCCCATGACACCGACCATGACATAGGGTTTTTCGAGCTCCAGCGAGGGCTGGAAACGGTCGCGATAGATGGCGATCGCTTCCATCAGCATGTCGGGCGCAAAATGCGACGCAAAGGCATAGGGCAGGCCGAGGGCTGCGGCGAGGTGAGCGCTGTAGATGCTCGACCCGAGCAGCCAGATCGGCACATGGGCATCCATTCCGGGGACGGCAAGCAGGCCCTGGTTCGGTTCCGGTGTGCCGAGCAGGCGCTGCAGCTCGAGGATGTCATGCGGAAAGCTTTCGGCTCCGGCCTCGAGATTGCGACGGAGGGCGCTCGCGGTGCGCATGTCGGTGCCGGGCGCCCGGCCGAGACCGAGATCGACGCGGCCCGGCAGCAGCGCCTCCAGCGTGCCGAACTGTTCGGCGATAACGAGCGGCGAATGATTGGGAAGCATGATGCCGCCCGAACCGACGCGGATCGTTTTTGTCGCGGCACCCACATGACTGATGACGATGGAGGTCGCGGCGCTCGCAATGCCCGGCATGCCGTGATGCTCGGCCAGCCAGACGCGCTTGTATCCCTGCTCTTCAGCCTTGATCGCCATGCGGCGGGATTGGTCGAGCGCATCGCGTACGGAATAACCTTCACCCACGGGTGAAAGATCGAGAATGGAAAAGGGGATCATCGGCATGTCCTGGAATGCGCCTGGGGAGACGAGTGACGGGTACCCCGCCTATTTAGGCAGTCGTGTCCAAAAATACGACCCCCGGCGTATCGGGAAGGGGCTGCGGCGAGCGGCCCTTTCCTTCACGACTTGACCAGCCGCAGATGTGAGCCGGGCTTCGGGCGCTTGCGGTTTTCGGGAGCGGACACGCAGCCGGGCGCTAGGATCGTGACGGGCGCGAAGCGGGCGACCTGATGATCGATCGTGCCGGTCTCCCGGACGATGCCATCCATCTTCGCAGTCAGCATCTCGATCCGGCCCGCGTGATCCCGGCCTGCCCTGGATATCGCCAACGCGGTCGCCCTGATCCCGGCAATCGCTTCGATTTCCTTCGCCGAGCTCGCGGCGACCGCATCCAGGCAGTCGCGAAGCGCATCGAGGTAGACGGACATGGCATCCCATTCCCTGCCGGCCCTTTCGACCGACTTGCTGCCGAGTTCCGTCGCCTCGGCCGACTTGCGAGAGAGGCCGGAAATCTCCTTTGCGGCTTCCGCGGCGCGTTCGGCGAGATCGCGGATTTCTTCCGCGACGACCTTGAACCTGCCGCTTTCGTCACCGGGCTCCGACGCTCCGATACCGGCGTTGACGGCGAGCATGTTGGCTTCGAAGGCGATTTCCTGGATCGTCCTGGCGGCGGGCTGGATTTCGACCGAGGCGGCGCGGATGGCTTCCATCGCTGTCGCCACGGTCCGCATGACTTCCTTTGGATGGCGCATGTCGAGCCCGGCATTGTGGACGATGCCGGCGGTATGCCCGGTCTGCATCTTCCTCCTCCTCAGCGTTTCGGCTAGCGCATCGATGCCAGACGCCAGGCCGGTGATCGCAGCGGTCTGGCTGGCGCCGGCAAGCGTCGCCTCGGTGAGGCCATCCTCGACGTCCGCGCAGGCTGCAAAGACTTTGCGAGCGCCGGCGCCGATTTGCCCGAGCGCCTCCTCTATGATCGTCAGCGCATGGTTGAAATCGGCCCGCAGGCCCTCGAACTCCTCGGGAAACGGCATGTCGAGGCGGACGGTGAGATCACCGACGGCGAGGCGCCGGAGACCGCCGTCCAGAGCATCGACCACCATCCTCAGCTTCTCGGCCTCGGTTCTTGCGCATTCCACATCGCGGGCACCAGCCTCGGCGATCTGCGTCTCGCGCTGCTCGCGCCGCTCCTCGTCCTTCAGGATGCGATCGAGATGGCTTCGGCAGAACCGTTCGAGTTCGCGGGAAATGATGCCGATTTCGTCGGTGCGCAGGGCGTGCTCGCCGGGTTCGGCCGGTTTGCCGGCAGCGAGTTCCGAGACCGTGCGCGCTATGCCGATCAGGGGTGCGAGCATCCGGCGGACCGCAAATGCCGCCACCGCGGCCAGGGCGGCCAGGAATGAAACAATCACCAGCGTTTCCACCGGTGTCGTTTCTCCGACCATGTAAAAAATCAGGACGGCAGCCGTCGCGCTTTGTGCCAGCACGAGCCCGGCCATCCGGAAGGTTAGGGAATTATGTCTCCTCAACATGACTGCCTCCTCTTTGTGCCAAGACACGGAAATCCAACGCGAGAAACGTGCCAACGTTGCCCCCGCCGGCCTGAAGCGCGACGAAGCTTCTCCATGTGGTTAGCCGAACGTTAACAATGACGATAAAGCCGTTTCCGGTTTGTTCACATTCTCGTGGCACTCAGAAGGAAGGCAGGATAGAGTTCAGCTCATGACAGAGACGATTCGCATCATCGGCATCGACCCGGGGCTTCGCCGCACCGGCTGGGGGATCATCGAGACGCTCGGCAACAGCCTGCGCTTCGTGGCTTCCGGGACGGTAACATCCGACGGAGAGATGGATCTGGCATCCCGCCTGTGCCAGCTGCACGACGGGCTTGCCGAGGTGGTACACGCCTATAAGCCCGACGAGGCAGCCGTCGAGCAGACCTTCGTCAACAAGGATGCGGTTGCGACGCTGAAGCTCGGTCAGGCAAGAGGCGTCGTCATGCTGGTGCCGGCGCGGGCCGGGCTGCCGGTTGCCGAATATGCGCCGAACGCAGTCAAGAAATCGGTGATCGGTGTCGGCCACGGAGAGAAGCAGCAGATCCACATGATGCTGAAGATCCTGATGCCGAAGGCCGATTTCAAAGGGAACGACGCGGCCGACGCGCTCGCCATCGCCGTCTGCCACGCCCACAACCGCGGCGGCCACCGGATGCGCCAAGCGCTGGCAAGCTAGTTTGTTCTTGACGTGTTCTTGCTTGCCCGTAAGTAATACTTTGGAGGTATTACCATGTGCGTCACCGAGAAAGGCTAGGTCACCATTCCCAAGGAAATACGCGACCGGCTGAATATCGGACCGGGGGCCGAGGTGGTTTTGTCATGTCCGACGCGGGCGTGATGCCGGCAAAGACCGGCGACGCTCTCACCTGAAACTCATCCTTCTTAAATCATCGTTGGCGGACCATTCCATGATCGGCAAGCTCAAAGGCACTATCGACGAAATCGGTGACGATCACGTGCTCGTCGACGTACATGGCGTCTGTTACGAAGTCTTCTGCTCGTCGCGGGTACTTTCGAAGATCGGTTCCGTCGGCGAAGCGGTGGTACTGTTCATCGAAACTTATGTGCGCGAGGACCAGTTCAAGCTGTTCGGATTCCTGACGGCGCTGGAGCGCGAGTGGTTCAACCTACTGCAGAGCGTCCAGGGGGTCGGCGCCAAGGTGGCGCTCGGGGTGCTTTCGACCCTGACGCCATCCGAGCTCGCCAACGCGATCGCCCTCCAGGATAAGGTTGCCGTCTCGCGGGCACCGGGTGTCGGCCCCAAGGTTGCGGTGAGAATCGTGACCGAACTGAAGAACAAGGCGCCGGCTTTCGCGGGCGAGATGGCGGCCAATATCGGCCTCAAGCAGGAGATCGGCGAAGGCGTCGCCTCGGCGCCGGTTGCCGATGCGGTTTCGGCGCTCACCAATCTCGGTTATTCGCGTGACCAGGCGGCGAACGCCGTGGCGGCCGCGCTGAAGAATGGGGGCGAAGGGGGCGACAGCGCCAAGCTGATCCGGCTGGGGTTGAAGGAATTGGCGCGGTAGGGCCGATCGCGGCTGCGAATCCGCGGTGCGTCGTGTATGACTGAGATCGAGTTTCGAACGGAAATGCCCTTATGAATGAACCCTCTCGCCTGATATCGCCTGAAAAGCGGGGCGAAGACCTGGATACGACGCTGCGGCCGCAATCGCTGGACGAGTTCACCGGCCAGGCGGAGGCGCGCGCCAATCTCAAGGTGTTCATCGAGGCGGCGAAGAACCGCGGGGAAGCGCTCGACCATGTCCTCTTCGTCGGGCCGCCCGGCCTCGGCAAGACGACGCTGGCGCAGATCATGGCGAAGGAACTCGGCGTCAATTTCCGTTCGACCTCCGGACCGGTCATCGCCAAGGCGGGCGATCTTGCGGCGCTGCTGACCAATCTCGAAGAGCGCGACGTGCTGTTCATCGACGAGATCCATCGGCTGAATCCGGCGGTCGAGGAAATCCTCTATCCGGCGATGGAGGATTTCCAGCTCGACCTGATCATCGGCGAGGGGCCGGCGGCGCGGTCGGTGAAGATCGATCTCTCCAAATTTACGCTGGTCGCCGCCACCACCCGCCTCGGGCTGCTGACCACGCCGTTGCGCGACCGCTTCGGGATTCCGGTTCGCCTGTCCTTCTACACCGTCGAGGAACTGGAACTGATCGTGCGGCGCGGCGCGCGGCTGATGGGGCTGCCGATGACCGACGACGGCGCCCGCGAAATCGCCCGGCGGGCACGCGGAACGCCGCGCATCGCCGGTCGTCTCCTGCGGCGGGTGCGCGATTTCGCGGAAGTCGCCAGGGCAGAGGCGGTGACGCGGGAGATCGCCGACCAGGCGCTGACTCGTCTCCTCGTCGACAACATGGGCCTCGACCAGCTCGACAAACGTTACCTCAACATGATCGCCGTCAATTTCGGCGGCGGCCCGGTCGGCATCGAGACGATCGCGGCGGGTCTTTCGGAGCCGCGGGACGCGATCGAGGATATCATCGAGCCCTACATGATCCAGCAGGGCTTCATCCAGCGCACCCCGCGCGGCCGTGTTTTGACCGCAAATGCCTGGAAACATCTCGGAATGCAGCCGCCCAAGGATCTCGAAGCGGCGCAGTTCAGGATGAATCTCGAGGACGATTGAGTGATCAACCGGCGTACGTTCCTCAAAGCGTTTGTCGGAGGGGTCGCGGGCCTTTTCGCCTTGGCTGCTTACCCCGTCGTCGAGGTAATGGCACGGCCGAGACTGACGCGATATGCCGTTACTCCGACCAGATGGACCTCGGGACTGAAACTGCGCGTCGCCGTCATCGCGGATATTCATGCCTGCGAGCCCTGGATGAGCGTCGGCCGGATCCAGGCGATCTGCGACGCGGCCAACGGGTTGGACGCGGATATCATTCTGCTGCTGGGGGACTATGTGTCGGGCATGAATGCGGTGACGGATCATATTCCGGCATCGAATTGGGCACAGGCGCTCGCGAGGCTGAAGGCGCCGCTCGGTGTGCATGCCGTTCTCGGCAATCACGACCATTGGGAGGACCTGCTCTTCCAGAGAGATCCCCTGGCTGAGAATATTGCGGCGGGTGCGCTTCGGGCCGTCGGAATTCCGACCTATATCAACGAAGCGGTACGGCTGGAGAAGGACGGCCACGGGTTCTGGCTGGCGGGTTTGGGCGATCAGATGGCTCTGCGTCCCGGCAAGGACTTCGGAAGGGCAGGCCTGCACGGCATCGACGACCTGCCGGGAACGCTGGCGCAAGTGACCGATGGCTCACCGGTGCTGTTGATGGCGCACGAGCCGGACATATTTCCTCAGGTGGACGACAGGGTCAGTCTCACGCTTTCGGGCCATACCCACGGCGGCCAGATTGATATTTTCGGCTGGCGGCCGGTTGCGGCTTCACCGGGCTCGCGGCGTTATCCTGCTGGACACTATCGCGAACAGAGGCGCGATCTCATCGTATCGCGCGGCCTCGGGTGCTCTATCCTGCCGATCCGGGTGGGCTCCAGGCCGGAAATCGTCGTGATCGAACTGGGGTAATCCGATGGCACGCACACGCATCCGCATCAAGACCAAGGCGAAAGACGCATTCCAGATGCGGGTGGCGGGGCTCGGGTTCCGCGACGGCTATGTGTTGGTGCATCGGGCCGTGCACGAGCCCTTCTGGACATTTCCCGGCGGCCGGGCGGAGATCGGCGAGACGTCGGAAGAGACGCTGAAGCGGGAAATGGTTGAGGAACTCGGCGCCAACGTCACGGTCGGGCGGCTGCTCTGGTCGGTCGAGAACTTCTTCCACTACGAAGGTCGCGACTGGCACGAGTTCGGGCTCTATTATCTGATGGAAGTGCCTGCGCATTTTCCCTTCCATCCGACCGATATCGTGCATCGCGTCATGGACGGGCACGAGCTGGAGTTCAAATGGGCGCCGGCCACGACTGCGGCGCTCCGGGCGCTCGATATCCCGCCCTATTTCATCGCCGAGGAAATCGAGACGCTGCCGGCAAGTCCGCGTCATATCGTCTGGCGCGACGGCGATCTCGATCGTTAAGCCTATCTCTGGAACATCTGCCATGCGCACTCCGTTCTTTGTGGGAGAAGGAGAATGCCATGCAGAAGATCAGCATCGGAAACGAAGTGGAGTGGACATGGGGGCGCGGCAAAGCCCGAGGCAAAGTTGCGCAGAAATTCACCAGTGACGTCGAACGCCGCATCAAGGGCAAGGTCATTAAGCGCAAGGCGAGCGTCGACGAGCCGGCCTGCCTTGTGAACCAGGAAGGCGATCGCTGGGCCCTGAAAAGCCGGTCGGAACTGGAGAAGCGCCATGGCTGAGGAACGTCCCGACCGCATTCCGCCGGCGGAGGTGGCCGAAGCGGCGGAGAAGGGGTTGAAACTCAGATCGCAATATCGCCGCGGCGGCACCATGGTGGGCGTTGCCCGCGCCCGCGACCTGAAGAACCGCAAATCGGTTTCCGACCAGACCATTCGGCGCATGGTCAGCTATTTTTCCCGTCACAAGGTGGATAAGCGCGCCGACAATTTCGGCGACGATGAAAATCCCTCGACGGGTTATATCGCCTGGCTGCTCTGGGGCGGCGACGCCGGCCAGAAATGGGCCGAGGAGCATAAGAAGGCGATCGAGACGGCGAAACAGGAGGCGAAGATGCGGCGCTTCAGGCAGTCGCACCCGAATTCGCCAAGTCCCTGACGGTCTGCGCCAGAAGCGCCTTGCCACCCGGTTTCCAGCCGAGGCTTTCCAGCTTCGACGTCGACATGATGTTGATCGCGCCGCGATCGGCTGATTCCGGCAGGCGGTGGGCTGGGGGCAGAAAGCCCAGGATTTCCCGCGTATCCGTCAACAGGTCCGAAACGTTGAAGACCTCGCCGTCTATCCTGCCCGCCGCGGTTTCGAGCATCAGCCGGATGGCGGATGCGACATCATGGCCATGCACTTCCGTGCCGGCCCGCGAGGGCATAGGGCGGCCGGCGAGGAAATCTGCAAAAAGCCCGTCCCATTTGTTGGGGCGGAGATTGCCATAGACGCCGGTCAGCCTAAGACTTGCCGTCGCAAAGCCCGGAGCCGAGAGGGCCGAAAGCGCCTGTTCTCCGCTGAGCTTAATCCGTCCGTAGAGACTGTCGGGATCGAGGACCAGGTCCTCGGTCAACACCGTTCCGGCCGGCAGACTATCATAGACGGCGCGGCTGGAGAGAAAGACGCTTCTCCGCACCCCCACGCGACGGGCCGTTTCGAAGAGGCTTGTCGTACCATCGAGGTTTAGGCGGTGGAATCGGCCGGGATCGTCTCCCTCGCCGCCGCGATATTTTCCCGGCACATGGTCGAAGGCTGCGTGCACGAAGAAAGAAATGCCGTCGAAAGCTCCGGTCTGGTCGAGATCCGGGTCGAGAGCGAGCGGCACGAAGCGGACCGGTTTCGTGAACAAGCCGGGCGCGGGTTCGGTGCGGCCGCCCACCGTGACCCGATAACCCGCGGAAAGCAGGCCCTCGACGATATAGCGGCCGACGAGGCCGGTTCCCCCCGAAACCAGGACCTTCATGACGGCGCCGCCGGTTTCGGCAAGGAGGACAGGGCCGGTATTTCCCGGCCTTCGTGGAAGGCGCGCCACAGTTCGATCAGCGGCCGCAGGAGGTCCGCCTTGGGATGATCCGCCTCCCAGGGCTTTTCATATTGGTAATGGAGCACCGCGATGCTGTCCCAATCCCAGAGCGCCGGCATGTTGAACCACACATATTGCAGCATGTTCATGAACACCGGCAGACCATGCCAGTCGGGAAAGAAGGTTTCCAGAAACGTCTGGTCGGTCCGCCGCCAGAAGACATCGGGCTGATCGAGAGCGGCGAGCATTCGCCCGAACGTTTCCCAGGAAGGTTTTGCGACGAAGACGCCGGAATTCAGCCGGTGAAAATCGGTGAGGTTTTCATAGACATTCGGAGCGGCTGAAAACTCCGGATAGTCGAAGAGCCTGTCGATGTTCCGCAGCACCAGGGCATCGGCATCGATGAAGACGACCTTATCGTACTCCGTCAATTGCCAGAGCCGCAGCTTGCAGAAATTGTCGAGGGGCGTGTGGAAATCCGGCTTGCGGCCCTTGGTGAAGGGAGCTGCGCCATGCAGGTTCTTCCGCCCATGACGTTCGTTGAAGGCATCGGAGAGCGGCAGGTGCTCGACTTCGATCAACCGGCACTGGAGCGCGGCGAGGGGGGCGAGATCATCAGGTGCGACGCCGCCGGTATGCAGCGCGACAATATCGGCGGCGGTGCCCGTCAGGCGTATGGATCGGGCGAGCGCCGTCGCACCCATGGCATAGTCGGAATTGGTGACGAGGGTAACGAACGCAAAGGGGGCGGGCGCCATCGGGCAGGAGTCCACAAGGGTAGAAGTCATTGTCCGGTATCCGTCATCCGCTTGGTCGACATCCCGTAGGCGCGTCGAAGCCCGCGACGCGGCTCAAGCCTCACTTTCTTCAAGACACCGATTTCAGCCGCCTGCCTTCCGGATCGTGCTCCACCTTGGCGGCGATGTTGCGGGTCCAGGCGGAAACGGCGGGAACGCGAGTCCGATCAACGCGATAGGCGTATTTCTTCGCAACGTCGACGATCTCGCCGAGCAGGCCATCGCCAAGCGTCGTCGGTTCGAGGCCGAGGCCGAGGAACTTTTCGTTCTTCACCATCAGCTCGTTTTCCGGCGCTTCCTTGCGCGGATTGGGAAGCCAGGCGATCCGCGAGCCGGTCATGGCGGCAATCATCTCGGCGAGATCGCGGACCCGGTGGGTTTCCGTCATCTGATTGAAGATCTCGACCCGGCTGCCGCGTGCGGGCGGGTTCTTGAGCGCGATTTCGATGCAGCGGACCGAATCCTGGATGTGGATGAAGGCGCGGGTCTGGCCGCCGGTACCATGCACGGTCAGCGGATAGCCGATCGCCGCCTGGATGAGGAAACGATTCAGGACGGTGCCGTAATCGCCATCATAGTCGAAGCGGTTGATGAGCTGCGCGTGGCGCAGGGTCTGTTCAGTGTGGGTGCCCCAGACGATGCCCTGGTGCAGGTCGGTTATCCGCAAGCCGTCGTTCTTCGCGTAGAACTGGAAGAGGAGCTGATCCAGGCACTTGGTCATATGGTAGATGGAGCCCGGATTGGCCGGATAGAGGATTTCCTGGGAAACGGAGCGGCCATCCGCCGTCTTGATACCGACGGGCAGGTAACCCTCCGGGATCGCCGCGCCGACCGTCGAATAACCGTAGACCCCCATCGTGCCGAGATGCACGAGATGTGCGTCGAGATCGAGTTCGACCAGTGCGTTCAAAAGATTATGGGTGGCGTTGACGTTGTTGTTGACGGTGTAGTTCTTGTGCCGGTCGCTCTTCATCGAATAGGGCGCGGCACGCTGTTCGGCGAAATGAACGATGGCGTCCGGCCGGTGCCTGGCGAGCCAGGCCTTCAAGAGTTCGTAGTCGCGGGCAAGGTCGATGAGGTGGAAATGGATGCGGCGGCCGGTTTCCTGGTGCCAGATGCGGGTGCGCTCCTGGATGCTGTCCATCGGGGTCAGCGACTGGACGCCGAGTTCCGTATCGATCCAGCGGCGGGAAAGATTGTCGAGGATATGGATCTCGTGGCCGGCATCGGACAGGTGGAGCGATGTCGGCCAGCCGACGAAACCGTCGCCGCCGAGGACTGCTATCTTCATAACGTAGTCTCCGCTGGTTTTCGAAAAGTTTCCTGATAGGGAAGATGTGTGACAGCACTTCAAAACTGGGTGGGCATTTCAAGTTCATCCAGTGGAAGAACGGCAATTTTCCAAGGCAGATCATGCAGGAACACAATTTTTCGTTATCGGGCGAATTGATCGAAGGCGGGCACAGGCTCGCCCAGCGTGTTTATTACGAGGACACGGATTTTTCCGGTCTCGTCTATCACGCCCGTTACCTGCATTTCCTGGAGCGCGGCCGGACCGACTATCTGCGCTGTCTCGGCTGCGAGCAGAGCACGCTGCTTTCGGCCGACGAGGAAGGGCTGGTTTTCGTCGTTCACCGCATGGAAATCGACTTCAAGCAGCCGGCCCGCATGGACGATATCCTGACGATCCGGACCCTGACGGAAAAGGCGGGCGGCGCCAAGATGGTGCTCAACCAGGAGATCCGCCGCGGCGAGACCCTGCTGATCGCCGCCAGGGTGGTGATCGCCGTCATCAACAGGCACGGCCGCCCGCGCCGCCTGCCGGAGACTGTGGCGGAGAAGTTTTTGGGCAAGGCGGTCGATCCATAGGTCGGCTGCAGCTTCGGCTCACCGGCCGCTGCAGATATGCTGCGATCCGTCCTATCCTCGAAGATGGAGATCGCGAAGTTGTTTGTGCCGACCGCGTGGCCTCGCGGCGATTCATGGTCAATCGGAAGTGTGATGCAAATATCTTCCTGTAACACATTCTTAACGATAATGATGTCTTACTGGCATCCGAGGAATTTGTGCAACGCACGCCTTCCTTTGACCAAAATTGAAAGCGAGAAGCCAAGCTGAAAGCTCAGGGCACCTTGGGGTTAAGCGAGCGCATCCAGCGATCATGCATAATTTCTCGCGAGAGCGCTTTTGAACCCGCCCGGTCCTTAAAAGCCGGGCGTTTGGATTCGGGGATAGAAGATAGATGGAACAGGTAGGTTTGGCGGCCGCGGCGAGCGAAGTTAGCCTCTGGTCACTGTTCATGCAGGCCGGTCTTGTCGTGAAGCTGGTGATGATCGGGCTTCTCGGCGCATCGGTCTGGACCTGGGCGATCGTAATCGACAAATACGTGAACTTCGCCAAGGCCAAACGTCAGTTCGACCAGTTCGAGCAGGTCTTCTGGTCGGGCCAGTCGCTGGAAGAGCTCTACCGGACGCTCGCCGAACGGCAGAACAACGGCCTTGCAGCCATCTTCGTCGCCGCCATGCGCGAATGGAAAAAGAGCTTCGAACGCGGCGCCCGCTCACCGATCGGCCTGCAGATGCGTATCGACCGGGCGATGGACGTGACGATGTCGCGCGAGGCGGAAGCCTATGAGGCGCGTCTCGGTTCGCTTGCGACGATCGGTTCGGCCGGTCCGTTCATCGGCCTCTTCGGTACCGTCGTCGGCATCATGACCTCGTTCCAGGCAATCGCCGGTTCGAAGTCGACCAATCTCGCCGTCGTCGCACCCGGTATCGCAGAAGCATTGCTCGCCACCGCGATCGGCCTTGTCGCCGCTATTCCGGCGGTCATTGCCTACAACAAGTTCACCGCCGATGCCGGCAAGCTCTCGGCGCGCATGGAAGGTTTCGCGGACGAGTTTTCCGCCATTCTGTCCCGCCAGATCGACGAGAAGCTGCAGCCGCGTCAGGCGGCGCAATAATCCCGCCAAGGCCAAGGAGTACGCATCATGGGTATGTCGGCCGGAGGATCGAAGGCATCGGGTGGCGGGCGCCGCAGGCGCGGTGGCCGTCGCGGCGCCATCAGCGAAATCAACGTGACGCCGCTCGTCGACGTCATGCTCGTTCTGCTCATCATCTTCATGGTGGCCGCACCGATGATGACCGTCGGCGTGCCGATCGACCTGCCGGAAACACAGGCCAAGGCGATGAACGCGGACACCCAGCCGATCACCGTTTCGGTCAATCCGAAAGGCGAGATCTACCTCCAGGAGACGCCGATCGTCATCGACGAAATCGTGCCGAAGCTGCAGGCGATCGCCACCACCGGCTATAACGAACGCATCTACGTGCGCGGCGACACGACAGCCGCCTATGGCGTCGTGATGAAGGTCATGGCCCGCATTTCCGCCGCCGGTTACAAGAATATCGGCCTTGTCACGCTTCAGGAACAGGCGAAGTGATCGGAGCGAGATGAAGACCAGTCTCGGCACATCGCTGGTTTTGCACACGGTGGTGCTAGGTTTCGCCCTGGTCTCGCTCAGCGCCCCTGCGTCCTTCGAAGTGGCGGATGTGGAGGCGCTGCCGGTCGATATCGTTCCGGTGGAATCGATCACTCAGGTGCAGCAGGGCGACAAGAAGGCGCCGCCGAGCCAGAAGCCTGCTCCGAAGGAAACCAAAAACCAGAAGATCGTCGAGAACGCCCAGAATGCCGGCGAGAACGACGTCGATCTGAAGACGCCTCCGACGCCGGCCACCAAGCCGCTGCAGACGGAGGCGACGGCGGCGCCGAAGCCGACGGAACGGCCGACGCCGACCCCGACGCCGGAACAGAACCAGGTCAAGGATATCGTCAAGGAAGAGACGGCGCCGAAGCCGACCGAGGTCGCCGCCCTGCCGCAGCCCAAGCCTGAGATCACGCCGCCACTTCCGAAACCGGAAGCGACCCCGCCGAAGCCCGAGCCTACGCCGCCAAAACCGGAGGCCGCCAAGCCGACGCCCGCCCCGGTGCAGGCCGAGAACACGTCCGAGACGGGCGAACTGCCGCAGTCGGTTCCGACGCCCGCTTCGAGGCCGCAGCCGCCGAAGCCCGAGCCGCCGAAGGAACAGGCCAAGCCCGTCGAGAAGCCTGCCGAGACGAAGCCGGATACGGCAAAGCCGACCGAAACGGCCAAGACCGACAGCAAGGCGACCAATTCCGTGAAACCGTCCGACAAGAAGGAAGGCAAGCAGCAGGAGACCGCCAAGTCATCCTCGTCCATGGCGAGTGATTTCAACGCCGATCAGATCGCTGCCCTACTCAACAAGCAGGATGCGTCGGGCGGTGCCAAGCGTTCGACGCAGGTGGCTGCCCGCGGCGACACGAAGACGATCGGCGTCGGTCTGAGCTCCAGTGAGATCGACAATGTCAAGGGTCAGATTCAGGGCAACTGGCAACTGGTCGGGGGATTGACCGGCGTTGCGGAAGTCCGCGTGAAGATCAGGGTTCAGCTCGACCAGTCCGGCAATATCGTGGGCGAGCCGGAAGTGACTGCGACGGGCGGTCCGGAAGGCACAAGGCGCGCGGTGGAAGGCAGCACGCGTCGTGCACTCCTGAGGTCCGCGCCGCTGAAGAATTTACCCGCCGAAAAGTATCAGGGTGAAAAAGGTTGGAATGTTTTGGTGCTGAACTTCGATCCGTCTGAGTTCGCATTGTGAGCCGGCAGGTACGGAACCGATGCAGACAGATATGAAACGGGACCTGCCCCGAAACTCTCGTGTTAAGCTGAAAGGCTTGTTTTTATGATCAAGAACTCTTTTTTCCGCGCCGTTATGGTGGCCGCGGGCATGTTGACTGCCTTTGTTGCTGCCACCCCGGCCACCGCCGAAGTCACGATCAACATCAACAAGGGTAATGTTCAGCCGCTGCCGATTGCGGTCACAGATTTCCTGTCCAACAACGAGTTGGGGCCGCAGATTTCGCAGGTGATTGCCGCAGACCTGCAGCGCTCCGGCCTGTTCGCGCCGATCAACAAGCAGGCCTTCATCGAGAAGATTGCCGATCCGAACCGGACGCCGCGTTTCGAGGACTGGAAGGTCATCAACGCCCAGGCGCTGGTCACCGGCCGCGTCACCCGTGAGGGCGACGGGCGTCTGCGCGCCGAGTTCCGTCTCTGGGATACCTATGCGGGCTCACAGATGACCGGCCAGCAGTTCTTCACCCAGCCGGAGAACTGGCGGCGTGTGGCCCACATCATCGCCGACGCGATCTACAAGCAGATCACCGGCGAAAACGGTTATTTCGACAGCCGCGTCGTGTTCGTTTCCGAAAGCGGCCCGAAGAACGCCCGCCAGCGCAATCTCGCGATCATGGACCAAGACGGTTTCAATGTCCGCATGCTGACCAACACCAAGGACATCGTGCTCACGCCGCGCTTCTCGCCGAGCCGGCAGGAAATCACCTACATGTCGTTCGAAGGCAACCAGCCGCGCGTCTATCTGTTGCAGCTCGAAACCGGGCAACGCGAGGTGGTCGGCAATTTTCCGGGCATGACGTTCTCGCCGCGCTTCTCGCCGGATGGCCAGAAGGTCATCATGAGCCTGCAGCAGGAGGGCAATTCCAACATCTACACGATGGACCTGCGCTCGCGTACCACGACGCGGCTCACCTCGACCCAGGCGATCGATACGTCGCCGTCCTATGCGCCGGATGGCGGGCGCATCGCGTTCGAAAGCGACCGCGGCGGCCGTCCGCAGATCTACGTGATGAATGCCGACGGTTCGGGTCAGACCCGCATTTCCTTCGGCGACGGTTCCTATTCGACGCCGGTCTGGTCGCCGCGCGGCGATCTCATCGCCTTCACCAAGCAGTCGGGCGGCAAGTTCTCGATCGGCGTCATGCGTCCGGACGGTTCGGGCGAACGCATCCTGACCTCCGGCTTCCATAACGAAGGTCCGACCTGGGCGCCGAACGGGCGTGTCCTGATGTTCTTCCGCCAGGCCGCGGGCTCCGGGGGCCCGCAGCTCTATTCGATCGATCTGACCGGTTACAACGAACTGCAGATCAAGACGCCGTCCTACGCCTCCGACCCGGCCTGGTCGCCGCTTCTCGAATAGGATGGTTAAGGGGAGGGAGGCGGCTTGCGCCTCTTTCCCGCCCCAATCTGCTGAAAATGAACGAAAAGGGACACGGGAATAATTTGTTAACCATAACCCTTTGAGCATGGTTAACCGAGCCCGGTTAGAGTCTGGAAACCGTGAATTCTGGCAACTCTGAAATACTGATCAAGGAGAGACCGGCTATGAGCCGCACCGATACCCCGGCAATGAGCCGCATGCAGACCCTCGCCCGCAACCCGGCCGTCATCGCTTTGACGCTGGCTCTGGCTCTCGCCGGCTGCGCCAACAAGAAGAACCTGCCGAACAATGCCGGCGACCTCGGCCTCAACGGCGCGGGTGCAGCAACGCCCGGCTCGCAGCAGGACTTCACCGTCAATGTCGGCGACCGCATCTTCTTCGACACCGATTCGACCTCGATCCGCGCCGATGCTCAGCAGACGCTCGATCGCCAGGCCCAGTGGCTGCAGCGTTATCCGAACTACGCGATCACCGTGGAAGGCCATGCCGACGAACGCGGCACGCGCGAATACAACCTGGCGCTCGGCGCCCGCCGTGCGGCTGCCACGAAGGAATATCTCGCATCGCGCGGCATTCCGGCGAACCGCATGAAGACCATTTCCTACGGCAAGGAACGTCCGGTTGCAGTCTGCGACGACATTTCCTGCTGGTCGCAGAATCGCCGCGCGGTGACGGTTCTCGGCGGCGCCGGCATGTGATCGCCCGGCGGGCAAACGTTACAGACACATCAAAAAGGCGGCCGAAAGGCCGCCTTTTTGTTTTTTCCATAGTTTAGCCCTGATTTCCGGGATTTTTGATTCCGATTTGGTTGCTTTTTGGCGGCAGTTGGAAAAATCTCCTCTCGCGCCAATCCGGCGTAAGACTAACGAGCAGGACGGACACTCATGAAGAAACTTGTCTTGGCAGCGATGCTGGGGCTGATGGCGACGGGCGCTTCCGCAGAAGCTTTCTCGCTGCCGAAACTCTTCCAGGGAAATCAGGCAGCTGCACCGCAATCCTCGGCCGAACGGCCGGTGATCCTGGCGCAGAGCAATGATGCCGTTCGTATCCAGCAGCTCCAGGAAGAGGTCCGGCAGTTGAACGGCCGGATCGAGGAAATGAGTTATCAGCTGCTCCAGATGCAGGAGCAGATGCGCAAAACGCAGGAAGACAACGAATTCCGTTTCCAGGACCTGGAAAAGAAGAAGAGAAGCGAAGTGGACGACACGGCCGGGAAACCGGCCGTGGCGGCCAACCGCCCACCTTCCTCGCAGCCCTCCGCGCCAGCCCAGCCGCCGGCGGATGATGTCGCGAGAATCATCGGATCCCCTGGCAATGCCGGCGCCGGTCAGCCGGGCGCGACGACCGCCCCGCCGCCGACCACGCTCGGTTCGATCGACCTCGACCAGAACGGCAATCCGCGCGGCGCGACCCGCAACCCGACGAACAATGCATCCGGCCTTCCCGGGGTCGATACCGGCCCGCAGGTCCCAGGCAGGACGGCAGCGCCTGCGCGGCCCGATCCGCAGCAGACAGCCTCCCTCGGCAATGAGAACGACGCCTACCAGTCGGCCTACAATCATGTTCTCGCCGGCGACTATTCGCTGGCCGAAAAGGAATTCAACGGCTACATGGCGGCCTATCCGAAAGGCGCCAAGATTGCCGACGCGAGCTTCTGGCTCGGTGAGGCGCAGTATTCGCAGGGCAAATACAACGAGGCGGCCAAGACTTTCCTCAACGCCCACCAGACCTATTCGAAATCGCCCAAAGCGCCGGAAATGCTCCTGAAGCTCGGCATGTCGCTCGCCGCCCTTGACAATACGGAGACGGCATGCGCGACGCTCAGGGAAGTGACCAAGCGCTATCCGACGGCCCCCAAGGCGGTGCTTGCCAAGGTGGGCAGCGAGCAGAAGCGCCTGGCCTGCTGACGGCAGTGGCCGGTTCACCGTGACCGTCGGCGCTCCCGTCCTTTCGCCCGAACACGCGGTGCAGCGGCTCATCGAAAGGATCGAGGCGCCGGCGCGGCTGCTGGTGGCGGTCTCCGGCGGCAGCGATTCCACCGGGCTGCTCGTGGCGCTTGCAACATTCAATCCACCGGGTGCAGGCCTCTCGCTTTTCGCGGCGACGATCGATCATGCGTTGAGACCGGAATCGGCAGATGAGGCCCGCGCCGTCGCGGCGCTGTGCGGGCGGCTCGGCATCCCGCATTTCATCCGCCGCTGGGATGGGGAAAAGCCGCGAACCGGAATTTCCGCCGCCGCCCGCGAGGCACGTTATCGTCTGCTGACAGAGGTGGCCGACGAGATCGACGCGACCGCCATCCTGACGGGACATACCTGCGACGACCAGGCGGAGACGGTCCTCATGCGTTCCGTCCGCCGCGACGGCGAAGACAATTTCGGCTTGGCCGGCATGGCGGAAGCGGTGCTGCTTGGCCGCAGGCGCTGGCTTCTGAGACCCTTTCTCCGGACGTTTCGCGCCGATATCCGGGCCTTCCTCGCAGGTCAAGGCGAGGGCTGGATCGACGACCCTAGCAATCTCGACCCCCACTACGAGCGGGTGCGGGTGCGCGGGCGCCTTTCGCCAGATCATCCTGCCGGCATGACGGTCTGGCTCGATGTGTCCGAGCGGCGCACGGTGCTTTCCGATGAGGCTGGCCGGCTGATCCGCCAACATGCGACGGTCCGCAACGGTGTTCTGGCTCATCTCGATCCGGCCGGATTATCGGGAGACGCGGTGGTGCGCCGCTATGCCCTGTCGTTTCTGGCGGCGGTGCTCGGGGGGCGGGCGCATGCGCTCGGCCGCGACAGCATGGACCGGGTCATGGCTTTCCTCGACGGTGGCCGGCCGGGGCGCATCACGGCGGGACGGGTGATCTTCGACCTGCGCCGCGAGGGGCTTTATCTGATGCGCGAGAACCGCGGCATGACGCCGCTGCACGTGACGGCCGGCGAGGCGGCGGTCTGGGACGGGCGCTACCGAATCGTCAATCGCGCGGTGGCCGAGATCGTCGTCGGCCCGACGGCGCCGGATCGGGAAGAGGCAAACGCCCTGTTCGCGGACGTTCTGCCGGCAATTGCGATGCGGGCGATGGCGGCGCTGCCCTGCATCGACGAGGCTGCTTTTTCGCCTCACATTGCCCCTCTCGCCGGAGAGAACAATTCAGGCTCCCTCCAGCCTGCCGGCTTGCCGGGGCCGGGCCACTCCTCTCAGCCCGCTCTCCGAGCTGAGCGTAAGGAGGGAGAGAGGGCGCGGCAGGGTTTTGCGTCAGGTGCCGTGCAGGGCGATAAAGCCCTTTTTCCTGGGGAGAGGTTGGGGAAAAGTTCTCTTGCAGGGACCGCTCGCGAGGCCCCGATCAGCGTCCAGCCGATGCTCGCGCCATTCGACCGCTTTTTGCCGCAGTTCGACCTTATTCTGGCAGCCGAGATTGCGGTTTTGGTCGGATGCGACGTTTTTCCCCCGCTGCCAGTTAAGGATTCCACGCGGAAAAGGTAGGCGCAGGTTCCGGTTCGCCTTGGCAAGCCCTTGCCGCAACCCTATGTTATGCGGCAAGCAAGACGGTCGCCGTCAGAAGCTGATCGTCACAGTCCGGGGAGTTCAATGAACCCAAATTTTCGTAATATCGCCCTCTGGGTCATCATAGCCCTCCTGCTGGTCGCATTGTTCAGCATGTTCCAGACGGCGCCGACGCAGACCAGCTCGCGTGAGATTCCCTATTCGCAGTTCCTGCGAGACGTGGATTCGGGGCGGGTTCGGGATGTCGTCGTCACGGGCAATCGCGTGCTCGGCACCTATACCGAGAACGGCGCGGGCTTTCAGACCTATTCGCCCGTCATCGACGACACTCTGATGGAGAAGCTGCAGGCGAAGAACGTCACCATCGTGGCCCGTCCGGAAACGGACGGGTCTTCCGGTTTTCTGAGCTATCTCGGTACGCTTCTGCCGATGCTGCTCATCCTCGGCGTCTGGCTGTTCTTCATGCGGCAGATGCAGGGCGGCTCGCGCGGCGCGATGGGATTCGGCAAGTCGAAGGCGAAACTGCTCACCGAGGCGCATGGACGCGTGACCTTTGAAGACGTCGCCGGTGTCGACGAGGCCAAGCAGGATCTCGAAGAAATCGTCGAATTCCTGCGCGACCCGCAGAAGTTCCAGCGGCTCGGCGGCCGCATTCCGCGCGGCGTGCTGCTCGTCGGCCCGCCCGGTACCGGCAAGACGCTGCTGGCGCGCGCCATTGCCGGCGAAGCCAATGTGCCCTTCTTCACGATTTCCGGCTCGGACTTCGTCGAGATGTTCGTCGGCGTTGGTGCAAGCCGCGTCCGCGACATGTTCGAGCAGGCGAAGAAGAACGCGCCCTGCATCATCTTCATCGACGAAATCGACGCGGTCGGCCGCCATCGCGGCGCCGGTCTGGGCGGCGGTAACGACGAGCGCGAACAGACGCTCAACCAGCTTCTCGTCGAGATGGACGGCTTCGAAGCGAACGAGGGCATCATCCTGATCGCCGCGACCAACCGTCCGGATGTTCTCGACCCGGCACTGCTGCGTCCCGGCCGTTTCGATCGTCAGGTCGTCGTGCCGAACCCGGACATCGTCGGCCGCGAGCGCATTCTGAAGGTCCATGCCCGCAACGTGCCGCTGGCGCCGAATGTCGACCTCAAGGTTCTTGCCCGCGGTACGCCCGGTTTCTCCGGTGCCGACCTGATGAACCTCGTCAACGAAGCCGCCCTGATGGCCGCGCGCCGCAACAAGCGCCTGGTCACCATGCAGGAATTCGAAGACGCCAAGGACAAGATCATGATGGGCGCGGAACGCCGCTCGTCCGCCATGACCGAGGCCGAGAAGAAGCTGACTGCCTATCACGAGGCCGGGCATGCGATCACCGCGCTCAAGGTCGCCGTCGCCGATCCGCTGCACAAGGCGACGATCATTCCGCGCGGGCGTGCGCTCGGCATGGTCATGCAGTTGCCGGAAGGCGACCGCTACTCGATGAGCTACAAGTGGATGGTTTCGCGCCTCGTCATCATGATGGGCGGCCGCATCGCGGAAGAGCTCACCTTCGGCAAGGAGAACATCACGTCGGGTGCGTCCTCGGACATCGAGCAGGCCACCAAGCTTGCTCGCGCCATGGTAACTCAATGGGGCTTTTCCGACGAACTGGGTCAGGTCGCTTATGGTGAAAACCAGCAGGAGGTCTTCCTCGGCCATTCCGTTTCGCAGTCGAAGAACGTCTCCGAGGCTACGGCTCAGAAGATCGACAACGAAGTGCGCCGGCTGATCGACGAGGCCTATACCGAAGCCCGCAAGATCCTGACGGAGAACCACGACGAATTCGTCGCAATCGCCGAAGGCCTGCTCGAATACGAGACGCTGACAGGCGACGAGATCAAGGCGCTGATCAAGGGCCAAAAGCCGTCGCGCGATCTCGGCGACGATGCGCCGCCGGCCCGCGGTTCGGCTGTGCCTTCCGCCGGTTCCAAGAAGGACGAAACGAAGGGCGGAGAGCCGGAGGGCGGGCTGGAACCCCAGCCGCACTGAGCCGCGTTTCTCTCAAGTTGGAAAACCGCCGTGGCGCAATCCGCGGCGGTTTTTGTTTGAAAGAAGGTGAGCCTGCTTTCCGACCAGCGGGTGCTGGTAACGGGATATAAGCGATTTTGACGCTAATTTATGTGCTTGCGCCCGAGAATTATGGCATGAGCCAGACTTCCGGTTCGCTTGGAGCGCCGTGTATCCATTCGGACGCACAAAAGTCGCTCCAACATTTGAGTCTGCGCGTCGTGCTTTGCGAAAATCGATCTCGATTTTCAGGCCGATGACGTAGCCGTCCAAGACAGCGCAGGTCCAACCCCTGCGAAGACCGCGCCATGCAGGGCGCGATGACGAAGGAGCTTATATGACACGCCGCTATTTTGGCACCGATGGCATCCGTGGGCAGTCCAACATTTTCCCGATGACGCCGGATCTGGCGATGCGCGTCGGTATTGCGGTCGGTACGATTTTCCGCAACGGCAATCATCGCCACCGCGTCGTGATCGGCAAGGATACCCGCCTCTCCGGTTATATGCTGGAAAACGCCATGGTGGCCGGGTTCACCGCCGCGGGTCTCGACGTCTTCCTGCTCGGCCCGATCCCGACGCCGGCGGTTGCCATGCTCACCCGCTCGCTGCGCGCCGATGTGGGCGTGATGATCTCCGCCTCGCATAACCCTTACGAGGATAACGGCATCAAGCTGTTCGGCCCGGACGGCTACAAGCTTTCCGACGAACTGGAGATGCGCATCGAGGATCTGCTGGATAGCGACCTGCACGCGCAGCTTGCCAAATCCGCCGATATCGGCCGCGCCAAGCGCGTCGAGGGCGATATCTACCGCTATATCGAGCATGCCAAGCGCACGCTGCCGCGCGACGTCACCCTGCATGGCCTGCGCGTCGCGATCGACTGCGCCAATGGCGCCGCCTACAAGGTGGCTCCGCTGGCCCTCTGGGAACTCGGCGCAGAAGTGGTGACGATCGGCAACGATCCGAACGGCACGAACATCAATCTCGATTGCGGATCGACCAGTCCTGCCAACCTGCAGAAGAAGGTGCATGAGGTGCGTGCCGATATCGGCATCGCGCTCGATGGCGATGCTGACCGGGTGATCATCGTCGACGAGCGCGGCGAGATCGTCGACGGCGATCAGCTGATGGCGGTGATCGCCGAAAGCTGGGCCGAGGACCAGAAGCTCAGGGGCGGCGGCATCGTTGCGACCGTCATGTCGAACCTCGGCCTCGAACGCTTTCTCAACGGCAAGCGGCTCGACCTGCATCGCACCAAGGTCGGCGACCGGTATGTCGTCGAGCACATGCGCAACCACGACTTCAACGTCGGCGGCGAGCAGTCCGGCCATATCGTACTCTCCGATTTCGGCACGACCGGCGACGGGCTCGTGGCCGGCCTTCAGATCCTGGCGCGCGTCAAACGTCTCGGCCGGCCGGTCAGCGAGGTGTGCCGCCGCTTCGAGCCTGTGCCGCAGCTTCTGAAGAACGTCCGTTTTTCGGGCGGCAAGCCGCTCGAAGACATCATCGTGCGGCAGGCGATCGAAGACGCCGAAGCCGAACTTGCCTCCCGGGGCCGCCTCGTCATCCGTCCGTCCGGTACCGAGCCGCTGATTCGCGTCATGGCGGAAGGGGACGACCGGGCTCAGATCGAGCGTATCGTCGACGGACTGGTCGGCGCCATCGCCAACGTCCGCACCGCGGCTTGAACTCTGCTGTGAGCCGACGGAGAAATTCGGGCTGGCAGCCATGCCGGCCTTTTCGTTTGGATCACGCCCCGCCCATCAGCGAAAAATAGACGTAGGCCGCCACGAAGAAGGCCGCGACCGCGAGGGCGACCAGCAGGCGCTTGACCCAGGGTGGGGTCTGCCGCGGCGGTTTCGGCTTGGGTGGGCGCTTGAATTTGATGACGTTGTCGGACATGCAGTCTCCTTTAAGCTTCATCGAAGCATTTGCCAATGGAACCTGCGAGCGGCCGGGGTTTATCTCCACGCCAAACAACATTCGGCATGCCGTCAAGGCTGAATTAGGGAAAACGTGCGGTAAACAATCATGGTTAAGCGGCGCTTAACCTTTCTCGATCATCATCCTTCGCGGATCAACCCGTTGGCTGCGCCTTTGCCTGCCATACGCGATACGAGCTTGGAGATGAAGCCATGAAAAAGTTCCTGGCCAGCGTATTTGCACTGTCGTTGACAGTGAGCGCCGCCAATTCCGCCGATCTTTACCAGCCGCAGCCGGAGCCCATCCAGGACGCGCCGGAAGTGACGGTACAGGAGGCGAGCGGCTGGTATCTGCGCGGTGATGTCGGTTACTCCTTCAACAAGATTCGCGGCGCGGAATATTTCCAGGGCTCCAACGGCGTCGTCACCGATTTCCAGAACACCTCGCTGAAGGACAGTTTCCTGCTCGGCGCCGGTGTCGGTTACCAGGTCAACAACTATCTGCGCACCGACCTGACCTTCGATTACCTGGGCTCGTCCGACTTCCGCGGCGGGACCAGCGGTTTCTGCGGCACGCCGGCACTGCCCTGCTCCTCGACCGACAAGTCCTACATGCATGCCTATTCTCTGATGGCGAACGTTTACGTGGACCTCGGCACTTACGGCTACTTCACGCCTTATGTCGGTGGCGGTATCGGCGGCACCTACGTCAAGTGGGGCAAGCTGCGCAACACGATCTGCGACGATCCCTATACGCCCGGCTGCTACACGACCGAGCACGGCGGCGAGAAGAGCTGGCGCTTCACCTACGCCCTCATGGCAGGCGCTTCGATCGACATCACCTGCAACCTCAAGGCCGATGTCGGATATCGTTACCGTCACATCATGGGCGGCGACATGTTCGGCTACAATCTCGGCGGCGGCCCGGGCAGCGACAAAGGCTTCGATAGTCACGAAGCACGCGTCGGCGCGCGCTACACGTTCGGCGGCTGCGACACGCCGCCGGCCTATGAACCACCGCCGCAGCCGATCGTCTACAAGTAAGCCTAGTGCCATACTTCTGGAAAAGCCGCCTCCGGGCGGCTTTTTTGCATTTCGGCCGCTGTGCGATCTGATGGCGATTAACGATAGATCAGCTTTCGGATTCAAACTACGCGCCAAAATTGCTATCGGTATTCTTGCGACAATCCGACAGGACTTGCTGATGGTGCCCGTATTCAATATCGCCGTTTTCGACCAACTCGACAGCGTTTCGCGGGATTGGCCGAGGGGCGCAACGAGCGAGCACGGCGCGCGCTATCATCCTTTCCAGAGCGTCATCTTCCTCAAGGTCTGGACCGACAGCTTCGGGCGATCCGGGCGGCGCAGCCTGCATTTCGTGGAGGTGCGCGATGGAGGTGGCCGCCCCGTCTTCTTCGTCCCGCTCTGCATCACGATGCGCAATGGTGCGAAGGTACTGGAATTCATCGACGCCAATGCGGCCGACTACAATGCGCCGATCCTGTTTCCCACGACAATTGTCTGGTCGCGGACGCTGGTCGAGCGGCTTTGGCTGGCGATCGTCTCGAAGCTGCCGTCCTTCGACGTGCTCGTGTTTTCCAAGATGCCGTCCGACATAGACGGGCTTGCCAACCCCCTGAGCCTGATCGCCGACCGGGCGAACGATATTTCCTGCCATGCCAACGACCTGCGTCGCCCCTGGCCCGAGATCGAGGCCGGAGTCCCGCAGCGCAAGACGCTGTTCCGCAAGATCCGCAATCTGGAGAAGGTGGCGCCGCTCGAATTCCGGATCGCGACCGAAGAACACGAGCGGCGTGAGGCGACAGATGCCTTCCTTCGCCAGAAACAGTGGCGGTTCGAACAGACGCGCGTTCCGGGCTTCGATGTCGACGTGGACAAGCGCGACTTCTTCCATGAGGGCACGCACGTCTTCGCCCGGGAGGGCATGCTGAAACTCTTCTACCTGACGTCCGGCGAGGAGATCATCGCGACCATGTGGGGGCTGATGGCGGGCAGGCGCTATTATGCGATCATGCTCTCCTTCGAGGCCGGCAAATGGGCGAAGTTCTCCCCCGGCGGCGTGCTCTACTACCGCACGCTCCGCTGGCTGCATGAACATCAGTTCGAATGGCTGGATCTCGGCATCGGCGACGAGCCGTGGAAGCTCGAAAGCTGCGAAACCACCTTCCGGCTGACTGCAAAACAGCTGCCGGTGACGTTGCAGGGCAGGGTGTTTCTGGCGCGCCAGCGTCTGGCGGGGGCGATTCGCTCCACAGCGCTCTGGCAGGCTGTCAGGCCCCTGAAATGGATCATCCTTCGGCGCCTGAAGCAGATGACCATGACCTTGACGGGGTATGGCGCGGTTACGGACCTGCTCCTTCCGATGGCGGTTGCCTTTTAGCCGGCAAGGGAGTTTCGACGGGCCTGCGGCAGAAATTTATCCGGCAGCGACATCGGCCGCTTGACTGTGAAGGCGGAGAAGCATATTCACGGCGGCGGGACACTCCTCCCCAACGAGGAGCCATCTATCTGGAAGGGTAGCCATATGGCCGATGCCGCAAAGCCGGACGTACGTCCGAACAACACCCATTTTTCTTCTGGCCCTTGCTCGAAGCGCCCCGGTTGGACGCTCGAAGCGCTCTCCGATGCTCCGCTCGGTCGTTCGCACCGCGCCAAGATCGGCAAGGCGAAGCTCAAGCAGGCCATCGACCTTACCCGCGAAATTCTGAACGTGCCGGCGGATTACCGCATCGGCATCGTGCCGGCCTCCGATACCGGCGCGGTTGAAATGGCGCTCTGGTCGCTGCTCGGCGAGCGCGGCGTCGACATGCTTTCCTGGGAAAGCTTCGGGGCCGGCTGGGTCACGGACGTCGTCAAGCAGCTGAAACTCAAGGACGTGCGCAAGATTGAAGCCGGCTACGGCCTGCTTCCGGATCTTTCCACGGTCGATTTCGACCGTGACGTGGTCTTCACCTGGAACGGCACGACCTCTGGCGTCCGCGTCCCGAATGCTGGCTTCATTCCGGACGACCGCAAGGGCCTGACGATCTGCGACGCCACGTCCGCGGCCTTCGCGCAGGACATGGATTTTTCGAAACTCGACGTCGTTACCTTCTCCTGGCAGAAGGTTCTGGGCGGAGAGGGCGGCCACGGCATGCTGATCCTTTCGCCCCGCGCCGTCGAACGCCTGCAGACCTATGTCCCGGCCTGGCCGCTGCCGAAGATCTTCCGCCTCACGTCCGGCGGCAAGCTGATCGAAGGCATCTTCGTCGGTGAGACGATCAATACGCCGTCGATGCTCTGCGTCGAAGACTATATCGATGCGCTCAATTGGGCAAAGCAGATCGGCGGCCTCAACGCGCTGATCGCACGCGCCGATGCCAATGCCAAGGTGATCTTCGATTTTGTCGAGACCAATGACTGGATCGCCAATCTTGCCGTCGATCCGGCGACACGTTCCAACACTTCCGTCTGCCTGAAGATCGCCGACGCCGAGGTTGCAGCACTTGCCGCGGATCAGCAGGAAGCCTTCGCTAAAGGCATGGTGTCCATCCTCGAAAAGGAAGGCGTGGCACTCGATATCGGCGCTTACCGTGATGCCCCATCCGGGCTGCGTATCTGGGCCGGCGCCACGATCGACGAAGCCGACATGAAGGCTCTGATGCCCTGGCTGACTTACGCCTTCAACACCCAGAAGGCCGCGCTCACCAAGGCCGCCGCGTAAGACATCGCATACCGGCTCCGCTCTGGCGGAGCCTATTCCCTCATTCAGGACAGAACCCTTTCATAGAATCCCCTCAAGGAGCCCGTGACCCATGGCACCTCGCGTTCTCGTATCCGACGAACTCTCGGAAACCGCCGTCCAGATCTTTCGCGATCGCGGCGTTGAAGTCGATTTCCAGCCGAAACTCGGCAAGGACAAGGAAAAGCTCGCCGAGATCATCGGCAATTACGACGGTCTTGCCATCCGTTCCGCCACCAAGGCGACGGAAAAGCTGATCGCCGCCGCCACCAATCTCAAGGTCATCGGCCGCGCCGGCATCGGCGTCGACAACGTCGATATTCCGGCCGCGTCGCGCCGCGGTATCATCGTCATGAACACGCCGTTCGGCAACTCGATCACCACCGCCGAGCATGCCATCGCACTGATGTTCGCGGTTGCCCGCCAGCTTCCGGCCGCCGACTCGTCGACCCAGGCCGGAAAATGGGAAAAGTCGAAGTTCATGGGTGTCGAGATTACCGGCAAGACGCTCGGCGTCATCGGCGCCGGCAATATCGGCTCGATCGTCTGCAAGAAGGCGATCGGCCTCGGCATGCATGTCGTCGCCTACGACCCGTTCCTCTCAGCCGAACGCGCTCAGGAAATGGGCGTCGAGAAGGTCGAGCTTGACGACTTGCTCGCCCGCGCCGACTTTATCACCCTGCATGTGCCGATGACCGACAAGACGCGCGGCATCCTGAACAAGGAAGCCCTGGCGAAAACCAAGAAGGGTGTTCGTATCATCAACTGCGCCCGCGGCGGTCTGGTCGATGAGGCGGCGCTGGCCGAAGCCATCAAGTCCGGCCATGTCGCGGGCGCCGGCTTCGACGTGTTCGAGGTGGAGCCCGCGACCGAAAGCCCACTCTTCGGCCTCGAAAACGTCGTCTGCACTCCGCATCTTGGCGCATCCACCACGGAAGCCCAGGAGAACGTCGCCCTGCAAGTCGCCGAGCAGATGTCGGACTATCTGGTGAAGGGCGCGGTCTCCAACGCCATCAACATGCCGTCGATCACGGCGGAAGAAGCGCCGATCCTGAAGCCGTTCATCCGTCTGGCAGATGTGCTCGGCGCCTTCGTCGGCCAGGTCACCGAGGATGCGATCAAGGAAATCGAGATCCTTTATGACGGCGCGACCGCGACGATGAACACCAAGGCCCTGACGAGCGCGCTGCTCGCCGGCCTCATCCGCAGCCAGGTTTCCGACGTCAACATGGTTTCGGCGCCGATCATGATCAAAGAGAAGGGCATCATCCTTTCCGAGGCCAAGCGCGACAAATCGGGTGTGTTCGACGGCTATATCAAGCTCACCGTCACCACCGACACGATGACCCGCTCGGTCGCCGGCACGGTGTTCTCCGACGGCAAGCCGCGCTTCATCCAGATCAAGGGCATCAACCTCGACGCGGATGTCGGCGCCAACATGGTCTACATCGCCAATACCGACGTGCCGGGCATGATCGGCTTCATCGGCACGACGCTCGGCAATGCCGGCGTCAACATCGCCAACTTCCACCTCGGCCGCGACAAGGAAGGCGGCGACGCCATTGCGCTCCTCTATGTGGACGGCCCGGTTCCGGCGGACGTGCTTGTAAAGCTTACGGCCAACCCGGCGATCCGCCAGGCCAAGCCGCTGGCGTTCAACGTGGATTGAGATCAGGAAAATCTGCTCGCGTCCGTCACGGTCGCGAGAGGGTCGGAACAGGAAAAGGGCCTCCGGCGAAACCCGCCGGAGGCCCTTTTCGTTTATCCCTCCGGTGCCTCCATGTCGGAAAGTTCGATACCATGGGTGTCGAACCACCATTCCGGGCTCATGCCGGGATGTCTTTCGCGCAGGCGCAGATACCTGGCCCGAAGTCGCTCCTGTCGCGCGATTTCCTCCGTGAAGAAGGGATGGTCGACCGCGCCACCCATCCGATGCAGGCTGCGAAGCAGTTTGCGCAGGACATAGCCCTGCTCCTTGTTGCCCGGCCGGTAACCGCTTTCGATGATCTTCGTAATCGCGCTGCGCAACGTTTCCTGCACATCTTCCGGCGGCCTGCCGTTAATGAGCATGTCGAGGCGATCGGCGCCGAAGCCGACGTCGATGCAGGTTCCGAGCGGATTGACGATGTTTCCGATCTCCACGCCGTCTTTGTAGAACTCGGTGCAATATCCACGGATGTTGCCGTCGCTCCATGTGCATTCCGGATCCGGGACGACGGGAACGCGACCGCGGTAAAGCGGTGTCCATTCGGCCAGACGATCGGGATGGATGGTGACGTGATCCGGTTTGAGCCCCAGTGTTGCCAGGAATTCGAACCAGAAGTCGATGGCGTTGCCAACACTCATCTCCCTGAAGGAAAAGAGGCCGAGCATGGTGAAGTGGAGGAAGTGGGTACCGTCTCCGATTTCTTCGAGGTCGCCCAGGCGCAGGCAGGTCTGGCTGTTCGCGACGGTTCCCTTGCAGGATGGATCGGAGAAGTGGGGTTTGTACTGCTGCATGCCCGCACCGCAGAAAAGCGTGGTGGTGTCATACGGCCTTACGGATTCAATGCGTGTAAAGTTTATGCCTTTTGACAGGCAGAAGTCTCGGTAGTGCTGGATCAGGCGTCCAGCAGTGACATAGGCAACCTCCTTTGCTGTTCGTGCCTCCCCTAAAAATAATCGCATCCCGCCCGGCGGGCAACGCGCTCCAGCAAATATATCCCGGGTCATAACGGCCGCCGCGCGCGCATGTCGCAGAGCTGTGATGTAAAAACATTATCTGTGGTTGTGTTTGCGGGGATTGGCTCCCGTTTCGAAGTTTATTATCTACTTCGGCGGGAAAAATGGACGGTGCCACTAAAATCGTGACCGGCCCGTCGCTATATAGATCGGGAATCCCGCACCGATGCGGGCAAGAGGAGAAAGAGATGTTATCCAACCTTCGGCGCTTCAAGCAGCTGTTCGCGGTCGTTGCGATCGGAATGGCGGTTTCCTTGTCCGCCGTGGATTTTGCGGAAGCCCGGCGTGCCGGCGGTGGCAGCAGCTTCGGCAGCCGCGGCACGCGCACCTATTCGGCTCCGCCGACAACCAATACCGCTCCCGCAGGTCCGACCGGCATCAACCGGTCGATGACGCCGAACACGCAGCAGAACGCAGCCAGCCCAACAACGGGCGCCGCGCAAGCCGCCCAGCAGCGCCGTCCCGGCATGTTCGGGGGTATGTTCGGCGGCCTTCTCGGCGGTCTCGCCCTCGGCGGTCTTTTCGGCATGCTGATGGGTACGGGCTTCGGCGGCATGGCCGGTTTCTTCGGTATGCTGCTGCAGATCGCCCTGATCGCCGGCCTCGCCATGCTGGCCTTCCGCTTCTTCGGTCGCCGGCAGCAGCAGCCCGCCGGTCCGGTCGGCAGCTACGGTCAGCAGCGCAATGCCCATGAACAGCCGCAGCACAGCCAGTCCGGCGGCTTCCAGATCCCTAAGATCGGCGGTTTCGGCGGTGGTGCTTCGGCAGGCTACAACGCCGCTCCGCGTCAGGCTGGCCCGGAGACGGACGAGATCGGCATTACCAACCGTGACCTCGATCATTTCGAGAAGCTGTTGACCGACGTGCAGAGCGCCTATGCGGCCGAGGACTATGCGAAGCTGCGCAATATCACCACGCCCGAAGCCATGTCCTATCTGGCCGAAGAACTCGGCGAGAACGCCACGAACGGCCTCAAGAACGAGGTGAAGGACGTGAAGCTGCTGCAGGGGGACCTTGCTGAAGCCTGGCGCGAAAACGGCCAGGATTATGCGACGGTGGCGATGCGTTACTCGAGTGTCGATTACATGAAGGACCGCAACACCGGGGCCGTGGCTGAGGGCGATCCGAACGAGGTCACGGAAACCGTGGAAATCTGGACCTTCGTCCGCAAGCCGGCCAATGACTGGAAGCTCTCGGCGATCCAGGCTGCGGCTTAACTTCCGAGCAGCGCGAGCGTCTTGTCATCGCGCTCACCGTTATAGAACTGTTCAAGGGCTCGCTCGAAAGGCGAGCCCTTTTTACTGACTGCTTCGAACAGCGTCATCGAGCTTTTGAATTTCATGTCGTCGGGCGAGCCGAGGATGGCGTGGGCCGAGAGGTCCGCATGGGAGAGCATCGCCTCCGTGCATTCGAGAAGTCGGGCGCCGAGCAGCGGATGGGCGAGATAGGCCGCGGCTTGCGCCTTCGAAGCGATCGCGAAACGCTGCGACATGATCGAAAAGCCGAGGCCGGCGACTTGGGGGAACACGTACCACATCCAGTGCGAGTGCTTCTTGCCGGCTTTGAGTTCGGCGATCACCCGGTCATAGACGGGGGCTTGCGCGTCGACGAAGCGCATCAGGTCGACTTCCATCCTCGTTTCCGTCCTCTGCCCTGTTGCCGCAAATCACCCCGCAGGCATGAAGCCTGTCAATCTTGAGGTTTTTGCGGCCGCATCTTTCGATGCTGCAATGCAGCTTGGCCGAGGCTTTGGAAAAGTCGCCGGCAGGTGAGGGAGGGGCGACCGGAGGAGAACGGACGATACGGAAAGGCGCCGGGCTTCGGTCTCGTTCGTCAGGCCGCGGCCTTCGCAAGTTCCCCGACAGAGCGCGAGGGGCCGTAGAGCGTGTAGGATTTCGGCAGGCCCAGGAACATCTCCTTGAAAAGATTGGCATTGGCCGGAGAATAACCGCGGAATTCCTTGAGCGTCAGGATCTGGATCTCGTTGAAATAGTCCTTGATGTGCTCTTCCGTCGGCTTGGAGAGGTAGCGCCAGGGCGAATAGCGAACCGCATGTTTTCCGACGCTGCGGGGCAGCCAGTGAAGGGCCGGGCAGAAGAAGTGCGGCTCGATCGGGAAAATGAAAGCCGGCGTCTGGATGAAATAATAGTTCGAAATGCGTTCCATCTCGCGGACCAGATTGGCGCGCAGATGGAGCGGCACGTGCTCGATGACCGAATTGCAGGTCGCGACGTCGAACGACTTGTCTTCGAACGGCAGGCGCTCGCCATCGTAGAGCACGACCTTGAACTGGCCCATCTCGCCGGTAAACGAACGGGCCTGGCCGTCGTCGCGGATATTGACGAGGGTCAGGTCCTTCGGGATGTTGACCGCATCCTGTTTTTCCCAGAAATGCCGGGAACCGCCGACGTCGCAGATCTTCAGCGAAGTGAAATTCGGCAAGACTTCGCGAAACAACGATCCGCGCTTGCGGCGGAAATATTCCGACGAGGCGTGAACCAGCTTGTCCCAGATATCGACGCTATGAGGTACTTGGGTATCTTGCATCGCCATCCTATCCCGCCTTTGGATCTCGATTTTCTTCTAATCGAAAAACGACGGGAATGTTTGGTTTTCGGCCACGATAGTAAATATTGGCTGCACCAGAGGCATAAATCCCTAATCATATCGGTGACGGCGGCAGTCGGTTTCCTTCCCGAATACGGCCTTATCCAGGCACTCCTTGCGCCGGCCTCAAATCCTTTCTATATCCGGCAGCAGCAGTCTCCGACGGCCGAACCCGCCGCAGGCCTTTAAATTCGCCCTCCCGGGCTGGGACAGGCGGCTTGAGATACCGAGAGAGTTACTCGTGAATACGCTGGATTTTGACAAGAGGCCGGAAGACACGCGCGTTGTCGTTGCCATGTCGGGGGGAGTGGATTCCTCCGTCGTCGCCGGCCTGCTCAAACGCCAGGGCTATGACGTGCTCGGCATCACGCTGCAGCTCTATGATCATGGTGCGGCCGTGCACCGGGCCGGCTCCTGCTGTGCCGGCCAGGATATCGATGACGCACGGCGGGTCTCCGAAACGCTCGGCATTCCGCATTACGTGCTCGATTACGAGAAGCGTTTCCGCGAGACCGTGATCAATCCGTTCGCCGAAGCCTATGCGATGGGCGAAACACCGATCCCGTGCGTCGCCTGCAACCAGACCGTCAAGTTCGCCGATCTTCTGGCGACGGCGAAGGAACTCGGCGCCGACGCACTGGCGACCGGCCACTACATCCGCTCGGCCGCCAATCCCTCGCCGGACAACCCGAACCGCCGCGCGCTGTTTCGGCCGACCGACAGCGATCGCGACCAGAGCTGGTTCCTGTTCGCGACCACGCAGGAGCAGATCGATTACCTGCGTTTTCCGCTCGGCGGCATGTCGAAGGCGCAGGTGCGAGAGCTGGCCGAAGAGATGGGCCTCGTCGTCGCCAAGAAGGCGGACAGCCAGGACATCTGTTTCGTGCCGCAGGGCAGATATGCCGACATCATCAACAAGGTGAAGCCGAATGCGGCACTCGCCGGCGACATCGTGCACATGGACGGCCGGGTGCTCGGCCGCCACGAAGGCATCGTGCATTATACGATCGGCCAGCGGAAAGGTTTGGGCATTGCGACCGGCGAACCGCTCTATGTCGTCTATCTCGACGCCCGTTCGCGGCGGGTGATCGTCGGGCCACGGGAAGCGCTCGATACGCACCGCGTCTATCTGCGCGACGTCAACTGGATCGGCGACCGCTCGCTGGAACAGGACGCGAAGGATGGCTTTGCCTGTTTCGCCAAGGTGCGCTCGACGCGCCCGCCGACGCCCGCCACGCTGCATTGCGATGAGAAGGGGATCTATGTGGATCTCGCGATCGGCGAAGCGGGCGTTGCGCCCGGGCAGGCCTGCGTGCTCTACTCGGCGGAAGGTGCCGACGCGCGTGTCTATGGCGGCGGTTTCATAGAGCGCTCGGAACGGGCGCCGGCAGCGGAAGCCTCGCTGAAGGCGCTGCTTTCCGCACCTGTCGCGGCCTGAGGCAGGCATGTCCGGCGGCTTTAAAAAATGCCGCCGGATTTTTGGCCCGACCCTGCTTGACACTTTGGTGACGGGGGACTTATAAGCCGCACGACCGAAGCGGACCGGGCCTTCCGGAACACCGCAGACCCTGTGGCGGGGTAGCTCAGTTGGTGAGAGCGCAGGATTCATAACCCTGAGGTCGGCAGTTCAATTCTGCCTCCCGCTACCAGTCTCCTTCATCCTCTTATGATCTCTTCACAGCCGATGGCTGACCGCAGCAGTTCCTCGTCGCCGTTGGTTTTGGCCGACAGGAGGAAGCCGACCGGCATGTTCGCGTCGCCGGTGCCGCAGGGGATGGAGACGCCGCACCAGTCCAGGAAATTGCCGAAGCCGGTGTTGCGCAGCGTCCTGCCGTTCGTCGCGAAGAAGAGCTCGTCGTCCTTTTCGAGCGGGGCGATCGGCGGGGCGACATGGGCGACCGAAGGCATGGCGACGAAACGGTCGCCGATCAGGGCCTCGGTCTCGGCAATCATGCGGGCGCGGGCCTCCATGATCGCGATGTAGTCGGGCAAAGTGGTCTTCTCTCCCAGCCGCGTACGGGCGACCACGCGGTGATCCATGTCGGCAGCCTGCGGCCCGGCGAGCTTTTCCCGGTGCAGGGCAAAGGCCTCGGCGGTGACCATGGGCCCGTATTTCGCCATCAGCTGCGGCAGCTCGTCGAAACTCGGGAAGGTGAGGCGGGTGATCCTGGCGCCTGCCCTGGCGAGCCGTTCGATCGCGGCCTCGAAGGCCGCTACGACGCCGGGTTCGGCGCCGTCGAAAACGCCGTTGGCCGGTACGACGATATCGAGCGGCCGTACGGGTCGGCGGGCGATCTGCGGAGCCGCAAGGCCGCGCATCGCCGCATCCACCCAGACGGCGTCCTGAACCGAGCGGCAGAGCGGTCCGAGCGAATCGAGGCTGGTCGCCAGAGGGTAGACGCCGTCCATCCGGTAGCGGCCGCGGGTCGCCTTGTAGCCGACGATGCCATTCAGTCCGGCCGGAATGCGGATCGAGCCGCCGGTATCCGTTCCCATCGCGACAGGGACGAGGCCGGCGGCGACGGCCACCGCGGAGCCGGACGAAGAGCCCCCGGGGATGCGTGGTTGGTCCTTGCCGTGCGGATTGTGCGGCGTGCCGTAATGCGGGTTGATGCCGATGCCCGAAAAGGCGAATTCGCTCATGTTGGTGCGGCCGATCGCGATCATGCCGGCCTGTTTCAGGAGATCGACGATTGCCGCATCCTTCGCGGCGGGGTTTGCGGTTCTTAAAACCTTCGAGCCGGCGGTGGTCGGCAGGCCTTCGATATCGAAGAGGTCCTTCCAGGCGATGGGGATGCCGTCGAGCAGCCCGAGCGAGCGGCCTTCCCTGATCCGCTTCGAGGAGGCTTCAGCCTCGGCAAGCGCGCGCTCTTCGAGGAGCGAGATGAAGATCGCCTTGTCCGGATGGGCCTTGATGCCGGAAAGAACCGCCTGCGTGATGTCGACCGGATCTGCGGCTCCGGTCTGGATCACAGCGGAAAGTTCGGCGATCGACATCGCTCCGTAGGAATTCGTCACGGCACTCATTCTCCCATTCGTTACTGGCGGCTGACAGGTGTAGCGAATATTTTGATCGTGGGTAGACGGTTTGTTGCTTCTGCCAAACAGGAACTTCACCGGTTGGTGCCAAGTTTGATGAACCGATGTCAGTGGAAGCCGGGAAGGAGCATCCCATGAGAATAACCATCATCGTCGCCGGCCTTGCCGCGGCACTCGCCGGTTGTGCTGCCGATGGCAGTTCCGGTCCCGGCCGCCCCACGCCCGCCCTCGAGATCGGGCCGGGGATCGAACCCATTCCGGGCAGCATCACCTATCGGGGTCAACCGCGCACCCGGCTCACCAAGGCGCCGGTGGGCAGTATCGTGCCCCATGAATTCCGCAACGAGCTCGGCCAGCGCGTCGATGAGACCTACATCATTCAGCCGGACCGCAGCCTGAAACTCGTGAGCCGGCGGGTCTATCGCGATCCGTTCGGGATCGACGACTGATCAAGTCCGGTCTGCGTCGCCGGCGATCCACGCCCAGGCGCGCTCGGTGGCGACGGATTCGTCGGTGGTGATCTGGTCGGGTTTGAGAGCCATCAGGGCAGAAAAGTCGCGCGACTCGTCGGCGTCAAAACCCCGATCGGGGTTTGCGAGGTTAAAGGTCCATGCATCGACCAGCCTGCCGGCATCATGGCAGAGGCCGATCAGGTCAAGCCCTCCGACCGCTGCCTGGAGCACCAGTTCCCAGGCGAGATAGATCGTATCCGGCTCGGTTGGGCCGGATAGATCGGCCCGCAGATCGTCCTCCACGGCTTTCAGACCCTGATGGCGGTAGATTTCCACCAGCCTGTCGGTGGGATCGATGCCGCGCCTGACCTCCGGAAGCTGCTGCTTGACCGCGATGATGAGATCCAGGTCGTCGCCGCTGACGATGATCGAGGAGCTTGCGCCGGCAAAATATTCGGCGAGGTGCGCCATGCCTCGCGGACCGATGAGCGAGAGACTGTCCTTCATGTCGAATTGCAGGAGTGCATCGGGATGGGCGGTGCGGAGCATTGCGGCAAGGTCTTCGCTGAGGATCGGCGGGTGGCCACCTTGCAGAAGGCGTAGGTTGCGGATGTCCTGTGGCTGAGTGTTGCGGATGAGGCCATGCCCGGTCGTCTCGCCCTCCAGTTCCTCGTCGTGCAGCACCACGAAACCGCCGTCGCCTCGTACGCGCAGATCAAGTTCGGTCGAGGCGCCGAGCCTGAAGCCCTCCTCCATCACCTCGGCGGAAAACAGCGGATCATTGAAGCTGCGGCGCAGGCGGTGCCATTTCAACCGCGTCCTGTGACCGTGATGAATGATGTCGAGGCCTGAAAATTCCGATGTCATGGTACCGTCTATGGATGGCGATTCGATGCATTGAGCTTATGATGGCCGGAGGTATCTGCCATAGATCGATGACGGTCGTTTGGGCATGATGCCGCGCCTTTGCAAATGACCGGGAGCGAGGCAGATTGACGCGTGTCAAGGGAACAGCTTGCTGCCGGGCCGGGTTCGGCAGTATCGCGAACCACGAATTGCATTCCTGAACGAAAGGCAGACATCATGGCTTATGAAGCGAACTGGGCTCCGCTTTCGCCCTACAGCACCGGGGTGCGTGGCCGCTGCCCTCGTTGCGGCCAAGGCCATCTGTTCAAGGGGTTCCTGACCCTGCGTCCGAATTGCGAGGCCTGCGGCCTCGACTATTCCTTCGCCGATCCGGCCGACGGCCCGGCCTTCTTCGTCATCTGCTTTGCCTGCGTGCCGAGCGTGGCGCTGGCCGTGTGGATCGAGGTCATGTTCCAGCCGCCGTTCTGGGTACACCTCCTGATTTCGCTTCCCTTCCTGTTGGTGACCTGCATCCTGCCGCTCAGGCCGCTGAAGGGATGGCTGGTCGCAAGCCAGTATTTCTACAAGGCCGAGCAGGGCAAACTCGACAAAGGGGCTAGCAGCTCCGAGCGGGGAGAGAGCCGGAGCGGCTGAAATTCGGCGGACGCGCAAGGTTCCCGAAAAGCTCCCGATGAAACGTCTGCGGGCGGCTGTGGGCATGATAGCGCCGGGCGCTCGGCAGGTTTGCGGGAACATAGACGGTGCCGGGCAGTTGGAAGCTCAATTCCCCCGAAGCGACGACAAAGGAAGCTCCCATGCCCCAGTATCCGACACCGCCTTTTCCCGAACAACAGCAGCCGATGCCCGGTTTTACCGGCCGCATGGATCCGGTGCCGGATCATGGCGAATTCTCCTATCGCGGCTCCGGGCGGCTCGCCGGCAAAAAGGCCGTCATCACCGGCGGCGACAGCGGCATCGGCCGGGCGGTCGCAATCGCCTACGCCCGGGAAGGCGCCGATCTGCTGCTCTCCTATCTCGATGAGGATGAGGATGCCGAAGATACCCGGCGCCTCGTAGAAGAGGCTGGCCGCAAGGCGGTGCTGATGCCCGGCGCCATCAAGACGCCAGCCCATTGCCGCGCGATCATCGACCGGGCCAGGGACGAACTCGGCGGCATCGACATCCTGGTCAACAATGCCGCTCACCAGGCTACGTTTTCCTCGATCGAAGATATCAGCGACGAGGAATGGGAACTGACCTTCCGGGTCAACATCCATGCGATGTTCTACCTGACCAAGGCGGCCGTGCCGCACATGAAGCCCGGCAGCGCCATCATCAATACGGCCTCCATCAACTCCGACAATCCGAACCCCACCCTGCTTGCCTATGCGACCACCAAGGGTGCGATCCAGAACTTCACCGCCGGTCTTGCCCAGCTGCTGGCGGAGAAGGGAATCCGGGCCAATGCCGTGGCGCCCGGCCCGATCTGGACGCCGCTCATTCCCTCCACGATGCCGGAAGACAAAGTCAAGGAATTCGGCACGCAGGTTCCGATGAAACGCCCCGGCCAGCCCGCCGAGCTTGCCACCGCCTATGTCATGCTTGCCGACCCGCTTTCGAGCTACGTCTCCGGCACGACGATCGCGGTGACCGGAGGTAAGCCCATTCTTTGAGTTTTTTCTCCTCCACGCCCAAAGCGGCGGCGTGTGCGCACGCCGCCGTTCAGGAGGCTGCAAGCTCTTGTTCGTGTCCGCTCAGGCTCACGTCCGCCGGCCGATTTCCCGCGCCAGATCGTCGAAACAGAATTTCGTGCCCTGCTGATGGGCTTCGTTGGCCAGAAGGAGCACCCGCACGGGAAAGGCGACGGCCTTCTGGTGCGAACTCGAAATGGCGAGCTGCTTGTCGTCCGAAAGCACCCCTCGCTCGACCGCCTGCAGGGCATCCTGAATTTCTGAATGGGAAACGACGCCCTTATCCACGAGAAGCCTGTTGATGGCGGCGACAGCGAGATAGAGACCCTCGAGTTGGGGATTTGCGGTGTTCATGTCTCTGTCCTTTGCGTCGAAGACGGCACTGAGATTGCGGCATTCTCATCGATCAGCCGGGCACCCCGCTGGCGCGTCAGGTAACGCCAGATCCACTGGATGCTGACCAGCAGGCGCTTTTCGAAATTGACGAGCAGGTAGACATGGACAATCGCCCAGAGGAACCAGGCGAGGCGGCCTTTCAACGTCCATTTGCCGAAATCGAAGATCGCCGCGTTGCGGCCGATCACGGCGGTGTTGCCGCGGTTCCGGAACTGGAAGGGGCTGGCCACTCGGCCTTCGAGCAGCCCCTGTCGCAGCGCCTTGCCGAGATATTCGCCCTGCTGCTTGGCGACCTGCGCCAGTGCGGGGAGCGGCTTGCCGTCTTCGCCCAGCGCTGCCGACGTGTCGCCCACCGCATAAATGTCGGCAAAGCCGGTGACGGAGAGGTCCGCACCGACGGGAATGCGGCCGGCGGGCTTGCCTTCGATGCCAAGCCATGTGCCGGCGGGCGAGGCCTTGACGCCGGCGCCCCAGATGACGCATCCGGTTCGGATACGTAGCGAACCGGCGACGACCTCGCCGTTGGTGACGGATTGGACGGGCAGGTTGGTCATGACCTCGACGCCCGCCTTTTCGAGTGCCTTCAGCGCATATTGCGTCAGGTTGTCGGGAAAGGCGGCGAGGATCTTCGGCCCGGCCTCGATGAGGATGACCCGCATGTGGTCCGGTTCCAGCCGGCGGAAATCCCGGGTGATCATGAACCGGCCAAGCTCGGCAATGGCGCCGGCCATTTCGACGCCTGTCGGCCCACCGCCGATGATGACGCTGGTGAGCAGCGCCTTCTTTTCTTCCGGATCGTGGGAGAGCTCGGCCTTCTCGAAGGCGATGAGCAGGCGCTGGCGGATCAGCCGCGCTTCGTGGATGGTCTTGAGACCCGGTGCCCAGGCGCGCCAGTCGTCATGGCCGAAATAGTTGTATTCCGAGCCGGTGGCTATGACGAGGCGGTCATAAGCGACATCCGTGCCGCCGTCGAGTTTCACGGTTTTCGCCACGGCGTCCACGCCGATCACTTCCGCCAGCATCACGCGGATATTGCGGTAGCGCCCGAGCGTGCGGCGGATCGGTTCGGAAATGTCGGCTGGGGAAAGGGCCGCGGTTGCGACCTGATAGAGCAGCGGCTGGAAGAGATTGTGGTTCCTGCGGTCGATGACGGTGACGTCTATCGCGGTGTTGCCAAGTTCCCGGGCAGCCGCAAGGCCTGCGAAACCGGCGCCGACGATGACGACCCGCGACGACCTCGCCTGGCTTTCCGCACCGTCTCGCAAACTTGCTTCAGCCATTTGATCCCTGCCTTCCAGCCAATGATACCCTGCGAGACAACCTGCGTTCAACCACCGTTCAGAGCATTTGTTCCCTCCGCAGTTCCCAGTCTTTTGCCGGAACCTTTTTTCGTCGGCGCCGTTCCCTTCACAACATCGAAAGGAGAAGGTCATGAACAGCATCGTATGGTTGGTTGGCGCCGTCGTCATCGTCATCGCCGTTCTGAATCTTGTCGGATTCGCTTGATTTCATTCAAGAAATCCAGCGGAATTAAAGCTCCGCAAGAGAATCAAAGGGCGCCGGTGGGAGTACGACCGGCGCCTTTTCCTTATGCTCCGAAGAAGGCGGATCACTCCGCCAGAAGCAGCGCGAACGGGTGCTCGGCGAACACCCAGTTGACCACCACCTGCTCCTTCGGATCGATCGTTTGGCCGGTGCAGATGTCGCGGTAACGGCGGTTGCGGAGTTTTTCCGGCAGCGCGATTTCCGTTTCCGCCCAGCGTTCGGCGCGGGGCGGCGCAAGGCCGGCATGGAGGGCGCGGAAGACGAGGCGGGGCGCGATTACGATCAGCGCGTCGTCCGCCTCGGCGCGGGCGAAGGCGACGATGTTTTCCGCGCGCTTGCCGGTGGCCGACAGCGGTATGTAATCACCCTTGCGGAAGAGGCTCGGCACTTCCTGCCGGAGCCGGAGGAGGGCAGCGACGACATGCTGTTTCAGCCGGCCCGTCTGCCATTCCTTTTCGTCGTCTGAGGTAAGCTTTGCCTTTTCAGACAGGCGTTTCTGCAGGAGGTCAAAATTCGGTTCACGACGGTTGTCGGGATCGACGAGGCTGAAATCGAGCCCCTCGGTGCCCTGGTAGATATCCGGCACACCGGGTGCCGTGAGCTTGATGATGGTCTGGGTGAGGCTGTTGACAAGACCGGCACGGATGAAAGGGCGCAGCGTGTCGGCGAAGTCCGCGAGGAAGGCCCGATTGTCCGGCGAGAGAAGCTGGCGGGCATAATCGAGCACGGCCTTTTCGTAGGTCTCGTCTGAATCACCCCAGTTGGTGCGGAGCTTCGCCTCCCGCATTGCCTTTTCCACATAGGCGATGAAGCGTTCTTCAAGTGCTTTGAGACCTTCTGAATATTCCGGATGAAGATCCGTCGGCCAGACGCCGGCAAGCGCCTGGTACAGCATCCATTCGACTTCGGGCTCCGGGGCAGGGCCGTCATTGAGAGACTGCACGGCCTCACGGTTCGTCTCCCGCCAGCGCTTGACGCCTTCCGCCCAGAGATCCGGCGCTTCGGTGATGGTGTAGAGCCTTGCGCGGGCATCTTCGCCGCGCTTGGTGTCATGAGTGGAGGTGCCGGAAAGGGCATCCGGCTGCCTTTCGAGCCGCGTCTGCATTTCCTTGTGAAAACGGTCGAGAGAGAAGGGCCGGGGCAGAGGCTCGGCGCCCACTTCGTTCAAGGCCAGCGCCATGTGCTGGCGGAAGAACAGCGTATCCTCGACCGATTTCGCCATCAGCGGGCCGGTTAACTGCTGAAAGCGAGTACGGAAGATCGAGGCCTGGCTTCGAGCCTGTTGCTCGACATCGCCAGCCAGAATGCGTTCGAGGAAGGCGAGCGCCTGAAGGTCGGGAGCATTCGTGCTCCGGCGGACCTGGTCGAGGACATGATCCAGCATCTCCCGGCTTTCCGGCGGGAGGCCGTCACGGGTGCCATAGGTGCGGTATACCGGGAAAGCGACCAGCAGTTCGCGCAATGCCGATCTGATCGAAATCTCGGAAAGGGTGGATTGCCGGTCCTCCGCCCGGCCGATCTGCAGCGCAAGCTTTACGAGAGCCGCAACTTCGCCGGCGAAGTTATTGTCCGCGATCAGCAATTTCGCGCTGCGCAATTCGGCTCGCATGTCTATCGGCTGGCCGACAACCTTTTCATAGGCGGCGCTGAGTTCATCCAGTTTCTCGCCATCCACCAGCGCATCGCTGACCGCCGCGATGAACTCATAGCCGGTCGTGCCGGAGACCGGCCAGTCGGCCGGAACATGTTCGCGTTGGCCGAGGATCTTTTCGACGGTGATGTAGCAGTCCGGTCCCGCTTCGCGACGCAGGCGCTCCAGATAGGCTTTCGGATCCGCAAGACCATCGACATGGTCGACGCGCAGGCCATCCACCTTGCCATTGTGGACGAGTTCGAGGATCAAACGGTGCGTATCGTCGAAGACCGCTCCGTCCTCCACCCGCATGCCGGCGAGGCCGGTGATCTCGAAGAAGCGCCGGTAGGAGAGTTCGCGGCGGGCATCGCGCCAGGACATCAGGCGGTAGGTTTGCCGGTCGTGCAACTCGGCAATGGCTGGCTTGTCGGCGATCTCCAACACTTCGGCCTCGCGGCCGGAATAAGTTGCCGGGTTCAACGGATAGAAGGTCTCGTAATAGGCGAGCGCCGGTTTTCCGGTCTTCGGGTCTGGTCGAACCGAGATTTCACCCGCCTCCAGCACGGTTTCGAACGTGTCGCCCAGAAATGGCAGCGTCAGGCGTCGGCTCCAGTCTATATCGAAATGGCGCGCATAACGGCTCGTCTCGCCGTTTTCGATCACATCGCGCCACCATGGGTTTTCGAGCGATGCCGCCATGTGGTTCGGCACGATATCGAGGATCAGGCCGAGGCCTGCCGCTTTCAATACCCTGACCATCCGTTCAAAACCCTCGCGGCCACCGATCGACGGGTCGATCTCGTTGGCATCGGTCACGTCATAACCGTGGGTGGAACCGGAGGTTGCGGCGAAGATGGGCGATGCGTAGAGGTGGCTGATGCCGAGGCGTTTGAGATAGGGCACCAGCGCCGCAGCGCGGTCGAAGGTCATGCCGTTGCGGAACTGGATGCGATAGGTCGCGGTCGGGATCATCTGGCGGCTCCCGTAGCTTCGAAGCAGGCGAGCGCGGAATTGGGCGGTAGTTCCGTCACGTTTTCGGGATGATCCTTCTTGGGATAGGCAAAGATGCCCTTGCCCGGCATGTCCGGGACGCCTTGTGTCTTGTCACCGATATTGACCGCCATGGAAAACTTGCCCCCCGGGAATTGCCAGGACACCGCAACAAAACCTTTGTCGGTCTTCACGATCCTGCCGGAGCGGCCGCCTGCCGAGCCGAGCAGCGGCACTATGATCTTCTGCCGCAGTTTCAGGAGCGACTTCGTGAAGTCCAGCCAATCCCGGCCCTGTGCGGATTTCATTTTTCCCCAGTCGAGCTTGCTGATGTCGAAGCTCTTTCTGGCATTGGGATCGGGTACGGTCTCGCCTTCATGGCCCGCATGCCCCTCGAATTCCTTGCGGCGACCTTCGCGCACTGCTTTTGCAAGATCGCCGTGGAAATCGGTGAAGAAGAGGAACGGATTCGTCTCCCCGTATTCCTCGCCCATGAAGAGAAGCGGAATATGCGGCGAAAGCAGGAGCGCAACGAGCAGCACCTTCACCTTGTCCGCTCCAGCCAACTCGATCAGCCTCTCCCCCTGGGCGCGATTGCCGACCTGATCGTGGTTTTGGATGAAATCCACGAAGGCGACCGGCGGCTGGTCGATGCTCTTGACGCCGCGCTTCCTGCCGGTCTGTGGCGACACCTCGCCCTGATAGGCGAACCCTTCCGTCAGCACGCGGGCGACCAGCTTTTCGGGGTCCTCGGCGAATTCCTTGTAATAGGCATGCGTTTCTCCCGTCGCAAACACATGTACCGCGTTGTGAAAATCGTCGTTCCACTCGCCGGTGAAGAGCGGTGCTGAACCGTCCTCGTTGCGCGGATGCAGGAAGATGACGTTGCGGCTGTCTTCCGTCGTCAGATGGATCGGCCGGTCGGTGATCTCGGCGCGGATGCGTTCGGCGATCTCGACCAGCACATGCTTTTCGGAGATATCCTCGATCTGGTCGATGGCGTCGAAGCGGAGGCCATCGAGATGGAATTCCTCCAGCCAGTAAAGCGCGCATTCCGCAATGTAGCGGCGGACAGGCTCGACGTCATAGGCGATCGCGGCGCCCCAGGGCGTCATCTTTTCTTTATGGAAGAAATCGGGCGCCAGGAGCGGCAGGTAATTGCCTTCCGGGCCGAAGTGATTGAGCACGATATCCAGCACGACCGAAAGGCCGTGGCCATGGGCGGCATCGATGAAAGCCTTGAAATCCTCCGGTGCGCCATAGGCCGCATGCGGCGCGTAGAGCAGCACGCCGTCGTACCCCCAGCCGCGGTTGCCGCCGAAATGGGCGACCGGCATTACCTCTATCATGGTGATGCCGAGCTCGGCGAGATGTGGCAGCTTGTCGATCGCGGCGCGGAAGGTACCCTGTTCGGTGAAGGTTCCGACATGCAGTTCGTAGACGACGGTCTCTTCCCATGGCCGGCCTTTCCAATCCGGATGCCGCCAGTCGTAGCTTGTGGGATCGATGACGAGGGAAGGGCCGTTGACATCCTTCCTCTGGCCTCGCGAAGCCGGATCGGGCACGACCATGCCGTCCGCCAGGACGTAGCTGTATTCCGCACCGGGTGTGACGCCGGTTGCCAGTAATTCGAACCACCCGTCGTCACTGCGGCTCATTTCGGTGTCTTCGCCGTTCAGGCGCAGCGCCACCGTTTTCTGGCCCGGCGCCCAGAGCCGGAAGCGCACTTCGCCGGCAGCGACATATTCGGCTCCCCATGTTTTTGGATAGATGCGGAACTCGGCTACGGCGTCCAGATCCGGCATATGCTCACCTGCCCCTGATTGAAAGAGACCGGCAAACGATCAAATGGCTTTGTGGTTCCATGGCACCTTTCTGGCGAAAGAAAATTGCTGGAACTCGCAATAAATAACAAGTTCGAAAGAGTGGCCTGCCGTGGTTTGAGGCCCTAAATTAGGCGCTATGCAGACGGTTTCGAGGAGGAGATCTTTGCATGCTGACAGATGAGGAGGAGCTCATCCGTTCCACCGCCGCGGAGTTTTCCCGCGAGGTTCTGAAACCCGGTGCCAGCGCGCGCGACAAGGCGCATGCGATCGAGCCGGACGTGCTGCGCCAGCTCGGCGAGCTCGGTTTTCTCGGCATGCGCGCGGGCGAGGAATGGGGTGGCGTCGGCTGTTCCTATGTCGCCTATGCCAGCGCGCTGATGGAGATCGCGGCCGGCGACGGGGCGGTTTCGACACTGGTCAGCGTCCACAATTCTCCCGTCTGTTCGCTCATCGACGCCCATGCTTCCGACGCCCAGAAGGAAACATTCCTGCGACCGCTCGCCGAGGGCCGGCATATCGGCGCCTTCGCGCTGACCGAGGCCGATACAGGCTCCGACGCTGCGGCGATCCGCACCCGCGCCACGAAAGACGGTGACGATTATGTCATCAACGGTTCGAAGATGTTCATCACCTCCGGCAAGATCGCCGGGACGATCATCATCTTTGCCGTGACCGATCCTTCGGCCGGCAAGCGCGGCATTTCCGCCTTCGTGACTTCAACCGATGTTCCGGGTTTCGCCGTCTCGAAGATCGAGGACAAGCTCGGGCAGAAGGCATCCGACACCGCGGCGCTGATGTTCGACAATCTTCGCATTCCCGAAAGCCAGCGGATCGGCGCGGAAGGCGCGGGGCTGAAGATCGCGCTCTCGGGTCTCGAAGCGGGTCGCATCGGCATCGCCGCGCAATGCGTCGGCATGGCGCAGGCGGCGTTCGATGTGGCGCTGACTTACGCCAAGGAGCGAAAGACCTTCGGCAAGATCTTGCTGGATCATCAGGCGATCGCGTTCCGGCTGGCCGATGCCAAGACGCAGATCGAGGCGGCTCGTCAACTCGTGCTGCATGCGGCGCGGCTGAAGGATCGCGGCGAACCCTGTCTCGACGAGGCCTGCATGGCCAAACTTTTCGCCTCCGAGATGGCGGAAAAGGTCTGCTCGGCGGCGATCCAGACGCTCGGCGGCTACGGCTATATTTCCGATTTCCCGGTCGAGCGCATCTATCGCGATGTACGCGTCTGCCAGATCTACGAGGGTACGTCCGATATCCAGAAGATCATCATCGCCCGCGGGCTTGCGAACTGAGGAGAGGCGGGATGCGGATCGAAGGCGGAAACTTTCTGGTCACCGGCGCTGCCTCCGGCCTCGGGCTCGCGACGGCTAAAATGCTGGTCGAAGCCGGCGGTAAGGTTGCTCTGCTCGACCTCGATGAAAAGAACGGTCAGGCGAAGGCGGAAGAACTGGGGGTTATCTTCGTGAAGGCGGATGTGCGGAGCGGCGAGGCGGTCGAGCAGGCGGTTGCGAAGGCGGAAGCGGTCAATGGTCCGATCCGCGGCGCGATCTGCTGCGCCGGCGTGGCGCCTTCGGAGAAGGTTCTCGGCAGGCAGGGCGTCCATGCGCTCGAAAGTTTCGTCCGCGCACTGGAGATCAACACGGTCGGCACGTTCAACGTGATCCGGCTGGCGGCGCAGGCCATTGCGAAGGCCGAGCCGAACGAGGAGGGCGAGCGCGGCGTGCTGGTCGCCACCGCGTCGGTCGCGGCCTATGACGGACAAATCGGCCAGGCCGCCTATTCCGCCTCCAAGGCGGCTGTGGCCGGCATGACGCTGCCGATCGCCCGCGAGCTTGCCCGCGACGGCATCCGCATGATGACGATCGCGCCGGGCATTTTCGAAACGCCGATGATGGCGGGCTTTTCCGAGGAGGTGCGCGCCTCGCTCGGCAAATCCGTGCCGTTTCCGCAGCGGCTCGGACGGCCGGCGGAATATGCACGCCTGGTGCGCGACATCATCGAAAACCCGATGCTCAACGGCGAGGTTATCCGCCTCGACGGCGCACTGCGCATGGCCCCGCGTTGACGGGGCTGAAATACTCGGTTCTTTGGGAGGAGAAGCGAATGACGGACGGACAAGGCAACAACCCCACGGGCAGGCTCAGCCTGCATGTGCCGGAGCCTGAGGTGAGGCCGGGGGGCAAGCCGGACTTTTCCAACGTGACCATCCCCAAGGCGGGTTCGGTGCGCCGGCCGGAGGTGGACGAACATCCGGAAGCGATGCGCGACCTCGCTTTCTCGATCATCCGCGTGCTGGACCGCGAAGGCGAGGCCGTCGGCCCCTGGGCCGGGTCGCTCACCAATGAGGAACTGATGGAGGGCCTCAGGCACATGATGCTGCTGCGCGCCTTCGACAGCCGGATGCTGATGGCGCAACGGCAGGGCAAGACCTCGTTCTACATGCAGCATCTCGGCGAGGAGGCGGTCTCCTGCGCCTTCCGAAAGGCACTGCTGCCCGGCGACATGAACTTTCCGACCTACCGGCAGGCCGGCCTTCTGATCGCCGGCGGTTACCCCATGGTCGACATGATGAACGAGATCTATTCCAACGATGCCGATCCACTGAAGGGGCGACAGCTACCGGTCCTCTACTCCTCCAAGGAATACGGGTTCTTCACCATTTCCGGAAATCTCGCCACGCAATATATCCAGGCTGTCGGCTGGGCGATGGCATCTGCCATCAAGAACGATACCAAGATCGCCGCCGGCTGGATCGGCGACGGAGCGACGGCGGAGTCGGACTTCCATGCGGCCCTGGTATTTGCCTCCACCTACCGGGCGCCGGTCATCCTCAATGTCGTCAACAACCAGTGGGCCATTTCCACCTTTCAGGGCATAGCACGCGGCGGTTCGGGTACGTTTGCGGCGCGGGGCCTCGGTTTCGGCCTGCCGTCGCTGCGCGTCGACGGCAACGATTATCTCGCCGTGCATGCGGTCGCCAAATGGGCGGCGGAACGGGCGCGGCGCAATATCGGCCCGACGCTGATCGAATATGTCACCTATCGCGTCGGGGCGCATTCAACCTCCGACGATCCGTCCGCCTATCGGCCGAAGGAGGAGTCGGAAGCCTGGCCGCTCGGCGATCCGGTCATCCGGCTGAAGAACCATCTGATCCGGATCGGCGCCTGGAGCGAGGAGCGCCACAAGCAGATGGAGGCGGAAATCCGAGATACTGTCGTGGCGGCGCAGAAGGAGGCGGAGAAGCACGGGACGCTTCATTCCGGCGGGCGACCTTCGATGCGGGACATGTTCGAGGGTGTGTACGCGGAGATGCCGCCGCATCTGAAGCGGCAGCGGCAGCAGGCGGGGGTGTGAGGATGAGTTTGTTGAACGCTTGGACACCGAGCCCCCTCATCCGACCCTTCGGGCCACCTTCTCCCCGTGGGGAGAAGGGAAGTGCTGCGCCATCTCCACTCCTCCTCTCCCCTCGGGGAGAGGGTGGCCGAGCGAAGCGGAGGCCGGGTGAGGGGGCCTCTTGCTCCAACTTCAAATCCATGGAGGCCTCCTCATGCCACGCATGACGATGATTGAGGCGATCCGCAGCGCCATGGATGTCTCCATGGAGCGCGACGGCGATGTGGTCGTGTTCGGCGAAGATGTCGGCTATTTCGGCGGCGTCTTCCGCGGCACGCAGGGCCTGCAGCAGAAATACGGCAAGACGCGCTGTTTCGATGTGCCGATCAACGAATCCGGCATCGTCGGTGCTGCGATCGGCATGGCGGCCTATGGCCTGAAACCCTGCGTCGAGATCCAGTTCGCCGATTACATGTATCCGGCCTATGACCAGTTGACCCAGGAGGCGGCGCGGCTGCGCTATCGCTCGAACGGCGATTTCACCTGCCCCGTGACAATCCGCATGCCGACCGGCGGCGGCATCTTTGGCGGTCAGACGCATAGCCAGAGCCCGGAGGCGCTGTTCACTCATGTCTGCGGCCTGCAAGTGGTGGTACCGTCCAATCCCTACGATGCCAAGGGTCTGCTGATTTCCTCGATCGAGAACCCGGACCCCGTGATCTTCCTCGAACCGAAGAGGCTTTATAATGGCCCGTTCGACGGGCATCACGACAAGCCTGTAACGTCCTGGGCAGCGCATCCGCTCGGCGAGGTGCCGGCGGAGCATTATACCGTGCCGCTCGGCAAGGCGGTGGTGCGCCGGCCTGGATCGGCGGTGACCGTGCTCGCCTATGGCACGATGGTGCATGTGGCCGAGGCGACGGCGGAGGAGACGGGCATCGATGCGGAGGTAATCGACCTTAGGACGTTGTTGCCGCTCGATCTGGAAACCATCGTCCAATCCGTGAAGAAGACCGGCCGGTGCATGGTCGTGCATGAGGCGACGCTGACCTCCGGCTTCGGCGCGGAACTGGCGGCGCTGGTGCAGGAGCATTGCTTCTACCACCTCGAAGCGCCGATCGTGCGTGTCGCCGGCTGGGACACGCCTTATCCGCATGCGCAGGAATGGGATTATTTTCCGGGGCCGGCGCGCGTCGGCCGGGCGCTGCGCGAAATGATGGAGGCTTGAGATGGGCGAGAAGATCATCAAGCTGCCGGATGTCGGCGAAGGTGTCGCGGAGGCCGAGCTTGTCGAGTGGCATGTGAAGGTTGGTGATATCGTGCAGGAGGACATGGTGCTTGCCGCCGTGATGACCGGCAAGGCGACCGTGGAAATCCCGTCGCCGGTGGAGGGCGAGGTGACCTTCCGCCACGGCGAGATCGGCGATGTGATTGCGACGGGTACCGTCATCCTGAAGATCAGAACTCCCGGGGACGATGGCGATAGCGACGTGGAGCCTCACATCGCGGCTCCTCAGCCGGAAAAGGCGCCGGAGGTCACTCCTCTTGTCGTCGAGCCGAAACAGCAGCCGGTTGCGGAGAAGCCGAAGCCGGTGACGGAGGCGGCTTCGGCGAAGCCTGCAGCGACTTCCCTGCCGAAGGGGGCGGGGGCTCCGCGCGCTGAAGGCGAAAAGCCGCTGGCCCCTCCCGCCGTGCGCCTGCGCGCCAAGGAAGCCGGTGTGGATTTGCGGCAGGTGCCGGGAAGCGGTCCGGCCGGACGCATCACCCATGAGGACCTTGACGCATTCCTGAGTCGCGAAAGTGGTGGCGCAGCCGCTGCCGGTCTCCAGCCGAACAAGAGCGTGCAGGAGGTGAAGGTCGTCGGCCTGCGCCGCCGGATCGCCGAAAAGATGGCGCTCGCCAAGTCGCGTATCCCTCACATCACCTATGTGGAGGAGGTGGACATGACGGCGCTGGAAGAACTGCGCGGGCGGCTCAACGGCAATCAGAAGCCGGGCAAGCCGAAGCTGACGATCCTGCCCTTCCTGATGCGCGCCATGGTGAAAGCGATTGCCGAGCAGCCGGGGATCAATGCGCATTTCGATGACGAGGCGGGCGTCATCCGTCAGTTCGGTGGCGTGCATATCGGCATTGCGGCGCAGACGCCTTCGGGGCTTGTCGTGCCGGTGGTGAAGCATGCGGAGGCACGCGACATCTTCGACTGCGCCCGCGAGGTGACCCGACTTTCCGATGCCGCAAAGAGCGGCACCGCCCAGCGGGAAGAGCTTTCGGGCTCGACGATCACCATCAGTTCGCTCGGCGCCATGGGCGGCATCGTCTCGACGCCGGTCATCAACCATCCGGAAGTGGCCATTATCGGCGTCAACAAGATGGCGATCCGGCCGCATTGGGACGGCACGCAGTTCGTTCCACGCAGGATGATGAACCTGTCTTCCAGCTTCGATCACCGAGTGATCGACGGCTGGGATGCGGCAACCTTCGTGCAGCGGCTGAAGGCGCTTTTGGAAACGCCGGCGCTTATCTTCGTCGAGGAGTGAGGTGAAAGAAGAACAATGAAGGATATCACCTGCAAACTTCTCGTCATAGGGGCCGGTCCGGGGGGCTATGTCTGCGCCATCCGGGCCGGCCAACTGGGGGTGGACACGGTCATCGTCGAAATGGCGAAACCCGGCGGCACCTGTCTCAATATCGGGTGTATCCCATCCAAGGCGCTGATCCACGCGGCTGACGATTTCCACAACACGGTCATCATGGCGGCGGGCAAAAATGCGATGGGCATCCGGGCTGAAAATCCCGCCATCGACCTTGCGAAGACCATGGCCTGGAAGGACGGCATTACCGGCCGGTTGACCATGGGCGTGTCTGGCCTCCTGAAAAAGGCGGGTGTCAAAATCGTCGTCGGCCGTGCGAAATTCCGGGACGGCAAGACAGTGGCGGTGGAGACGGAGACCGGCGAGCAGGTGATCCGGGCGGAAAACATCGTCATCGCCACGGGCTCGGCACCGGTCGAGCTGCCGGCGCTACCCTTCGGCGGTAAGGTGATTTCCTCGACTGGTGCTCTGTCCCTGACCCAAGTTCCGCAAAGGCTGGCGGTGGTGGGAGCAGGTTATATCGGCCTGGAACTCGGCATCGCCTTCGCCAAGCTGGGGTCGAAGGTCACGATCGTCGAAGCGCTCGACCGCATCCTGCCGCTCTACGATACACAACTCACGCAGCCGATCGCGAAAAGGCTTTCGGCCCTGGGCGTCGAAGTTCTGCTCGGCACCAAGGTGAAGAGCATGTCCTCGAACGGCGAGGCGTTGCTGGCCGAGACCGGCGAGGGCGAGGAAAAGCGCATCGCCGCCGACAAGGTGCTGGTCACCATCGGGCGCAGGCCGTTGACCGAGGGCTGGGGCCGCGAGGAACTGGAACTCGACATGGACGGCCGGTTCCTCAGGATCGACGAGCAGTGCCGCACCGCGATGCGCGGCATCTACGCGGTCGGCGACGTGACAGGCGAACCGATGCTGGCGCACCGGGCGATGGCGCAGGGCGAGATGGTGGCCGAAATCGTCTCCGGCAAACGCCGCTCCTGGGACAAGCGCGCCATTCCCGCCGTCTGCTTTACCGACCCGGAAATCGTTTCGGTGGGCTTGTCGCCGGATGAAGCGCGGGCGGGTGGGCGTGAGGTCAAGATCGGGCAGTTTCCGTTCACTGCCAATGGTCGGGCGATGACCTTGTCGGCGGAAGAGGGTTTCGTGCGGGTGGTGACGCGCGCCGACAACCACCTCGTTCTCGGCATCCAAGGGGTGGGAGCGGGGATTTCGGAACTGTCGGCGGCGTTCTCGCTGGCGCTAGAGATGGGCGCGCGGCTGGAGGATATAGCGGGAACGATCCATGCGCATCCGACCCAGTCCGAAGCCTTTGCCGAGTCGGCGCTGAAAGCGCTGGGGCATGCGCTGCATATTTGAGCGTGTCGGCACCAGGGTCGCCGTGGACACGCAGATCAACGCACACCGTATTGGTGGGTTGAACGGGGGCGATGATGAAGAAACTGTTTGCGATATGCTTGGCCTGTCTGTTCGTGCCGGCGGCGGCGCTTGCCGAAACGCGGTGCGGCTGGCTGATCAATCCGAGCCCTCGCAACTGGACGCTGGTTGATGCGGAGAGCGAATGGCTGATCATGCTCCAGGGTGGCTACGGAGCGAAAGGCATGGACAAGATCAAGGACATGGCCGAGGGCGAGCATGTGACCATCAACTACAGTCACGGCTACGCCTGCTTCTGCATGAATGTTTCGAGCGACAAGGACGGCAGCATCAGGCAGATTTTCTCCACCCGTCAACTGCCCTTGTCGAAATGCCGGCGTGATCCCGAGCTGCACGAACCTCGGACGGACGAATAGGCTTGCCGCGCAATCCGGCCGGTTTGATGCAGGAACGTCCTAGAGTTCCAGCAGAGCATACGGTTTCCCGGTCGGCTTCTCGATATGCGAGGCGACGTTGTAGACCGGAGCGCCGCCGGGGGTCTTGCCCTCATAGGTGCCGCGATGGGCATGGCCGTGAACGACGGCAGACACGGGGAAGCGGTCGATGGTTTCCGCGAGGCGCGAGGAGCCGAGGAAGGGATAGATTTCCTCGGGTTCTCCGGCAACGGTCTCACGGATCGGCGCATAGTGCAACACGACCATCGCCCGCTCGGAACGAACCTGCCGCAGCGCATTTTCCAGCCGCATGGTTTCCTCGACGCTTTCCGTCACCATGGCCTTGATTGCCGGTTCACCGAAGGAGCCGAGCATGTGGCGGCCAAAACCGCCGGCAAAGCCCTTCGCGCCAGCAAAACCGACGCCGTCGATCTCGACCGCCTGGCCTTCGAGGAGATGGATGCCAGCCTCCTTGAGAATATGGGTGACCTCCTCGACGCAACCGCATTCGTAGTCGTGGTTGCCGAGCACGCCGACGATGGGGATGGAGCAGGAGCGCAGGTCGGAGGCCAGGATTTCGGCCTCCTTGACCTTGCCGAGGTCGGTAAGGTCGCCAGTCAGGACGAGGATGTCGGCGGCCTGGGAGATCTCGGAAAATAGATCCTTGTAGGAGGTCGTGCCATGTTCCTTGACATGCAGGTCGCCCATGGCGGCGATCCTCGCCTTCTTCGTCCCGGGCCTGGTCGTTTCCTTCTTTTCCGGCGCTTTGCTCACGCGGGACCTCCTTCAGCAATTTCCTCTTGCACGCCGTCGCGCAGGTCGCCTTCGCCGCCGACATCGGCAAAGCCCCATTCCTTCACGTCGATCTCGAAATCCACGCGGCTGAACATGCGGCCGCGGCAGACCTTCATCTGCGGCAGCGGCAGCTCGCGCTGTGCCTTCAGCCGATCGAGCAGCTCGTCCAGCAGCCAGTCCGGCACCTTGTCGCGCTCGGTCGGATAGATCCAGCGGAAGTTCAGGAGGTGGATCAACAGCACTTCCCAATGCACTTCCATGTGGTTCAGAAGCCGTTCCCAGTCGATCTCGGCATGGGCTCGCAGGATCATGTGGACGATGTCGCCACCGTCATAGCGATGACGGAGCTGCACGAAGCATTTCGACCAGATGAGTTCGGTCGGCGCGATGATGCGCACCTTGTGGCCGTTCATGTCGATCTGGCGGGCGTTTTCGAACCAGGCGTCGCTGATCGGCATGGTGCCGTTCGAGGCGGCAAAGATGACGTCGAAGAAATGCCGGCCCTTTTTTACCTTGCCGAGCCAGCGGTCGTCCTCGACCTCAATCTCATAGCCCTTTTCCTTGAAGTGCGCGAGAATTCGGGCATAGTCGCCAGCTTTGCAGAAGATGTCCAGATCCTTCGTCTGGCGGGTAATACCCGTATAGGCGCTGATGGCGAAGGTGCCAGCGAGCAGGAAGGGGATATGACAATCGACCAGATCCTCGAGTGCTTCGGCGACAAAAGCCTCGGCATCCGCGTCGGCCAGTGTCGGAGCGGCCTTCACTTCCATGCCCGGCATGGTATCGACCGGGTGAGCATCCTTGTCGCGGGGCAGCTTCTGCCCGGCGACGAGGTTCTGCGCGGTGTTGACGTCGGCGTTCATCGGCAATCTCCGAATGTCGGTTGCGCAGGGGAACACCTGGAATGGTCCTGTGGTTCCGCGACCGGTCGTTTTGCCGAACCGTGGGCCGATCCTCAGCGCTCCGGATTGTCGGCATTCGCCATGGGGCTGGCGCGCCCGTCCGGCTGGTCGCCAGCCTCGCGCTGGTCGCGTTCCTGCAGGTCGGCATCGACAAGATAGCCATCCTTGTTGCCGAGGCGGGCCGCTTCCTTCAGCGCCTCCGGATTGGTCGTGTCGAGCTGTTCGTCGGTGATGCCGTTATCCGCGGCCTTCTTGCCTGTTGCGCTCATCGTCAGGTCCCTTTCTTAAAATCCCGGCGCGCACCGATATCGGACGCCGATGTCGATAAGCCTCTCAGCAGAACACATCGGCCGGCGAGAGGTTCCGCAGGCATAGGGAGGGAAGGCAGGGGGAACCAAAACCCGATTGTCCGGTTGGGTTTGAAAATCCAGACGAGGAGACAGACATGCCCGCAAAATCCAAGGCACAGCAGAAAGCAGCCGGTGCGGCACTTGCCGCCAAGCGCGGTGACATCAAGAAGAGCGAGCTGAAGGGCGCTTCGAAAGGCATGGAAAAATCCATGAGCGAGAAGCAACTCGAGGATTTCGCTTCGACAAAACGCAAGGGCAAACCGGAACACGCCGCTCACCGTTGATCCAAGGAGGTCGCATCCGGACCGGAACTTCGCGGAAAGATCGACGTTCTTCGAAACGCACGTCTTTTCGCGGAGGAGGAAGCCATGCCGCCGGAGGAACTGGATGCGACGCTCATTGCCCTGCCGCTCAGGATCGGCGTCTATATTCCCGACGACCTTATGGAGGATTGGTTTGCCCCAGGCACGGGGATGAAGCCGGTCAGCGACGCTGCCCTCGCGGCAGCCGAGGCCTATGGACGCCGTTTCGAATGCGAGTTCAAATATTACCCGGAGCGGATGGAAGGCGTCTTCTGGAAATGGGTTCCGGCGATGTGACCTCACCAGAATGTCCAAACGCACCAGGTGGCTCGCCGCGCCACTCAAGATCGTTTCCTTCCAGATGAATTAGGACGCGACCGGTCCGCCAATGGCGCGGCGGCACAACCCATAATGACAGCGGAGCGACATTCGACAGTTCGCGGCAGCAAATGCTTTCCCGCGCTCTTCCCGGCTTACTCCACGCCATAAGATCTTAAACATCGACCGGAAGGATTGGTTCCCAAAAAAACGATTCGGGCGTTATTTTTTTGCCCGAATCATCAAAATTCACATGGAATACCGGTTTTTCAGCGATTCGAATTTTGCCAGCTGTTCGCCGATCAGTTCACGGTTTTCGTCCCGCTTGACGAACACCTTGAACATGGCTGAGCCTTTTTCATTCATGAACCAGACTGAACAGGAGCGGCGGCCGTGGAAGGCACGGTCGACGAAGGTCACCGAGACGCAGTTGTCCTTCTTGATATGACCGCCGATCGGGCTGTCGCCGTGGATGTTGAACCAACCATGGGCTTCCGACCCCATCGGCAGGGTGCCTTCGGCTTCCAGCACGATGTCTTCCGTATGAACGATGAAGAGCACTTCGCCCCAGCTGGCCATCTCGGCCCAGATATCCAGGAAATGTTCCTTGCCGGCAATGACGGCGGCGCCCTTCGGAAGGATTTCGAGGATCTCGGCCGGCGTAACGTCGGCCTTGCCGGCAATCGCCTCGACGACGCCGTCCGGCTTTTCGGCCAGCGCCGCCAGTGCCCGCTCGCGGCGGTCCGGCTTGATATCGGTAACGGCGTTCATGACGAGCCTCATGCGGCGTCGGCGCGCACGCCGTTCTTGTCTTCGTGGATGATTACCTCGAAACCTTCGAAATGCGGGCCGGAGAGGTATTCCACCTTGCCGCGATTGTTGCCGGCATTGGCGTGGGCCGCGCGGAACTGTTCCGACTTCGTCCAGGCCTGGAAATGTTCGAACGTCTCCCAGACGGTGTGGGATGCGTAGAGGGTGTGATCCTCCGCCTTCGGACCCTTCAGCATGTGAAATTCGATGTAACCGGGCAATTCCGCGAGGCGGCCCTGGCGGCTGCGCCAGATGGCTTCGAACGCTTCTTCATAACCCGGCACCACACGGAATCGGTTCATGGCGATGTACATGGATCAGTTCCTCACTTTAAGTTTCATTTTCGGCTCAAGATATCTGCGGCCGATCCCCTTGAAAAGCCCAAAAAACTTGCGTAGTCAACTCAAGTTATAGCCGTCGGAAAGGCGGAATGCGGGGCGTTTTTGGTCCCGGCTTTGGCAGACAAGGAGCAGAATATCATGGGGTCTTCCTTCAGCTTCAGCGGTTTTTGGAGGCGGGGATTTTTCGCGACCGCCCTGCTCGGTGCCGGCCTGGCAGCCGGCGCGGCGGCGGCATCCGACAAGGGTAACCCGGAAGCCAGGCGGATCGTTTCCATCGGCGGCACGGTCACGGAGATCCTCTATGCGCTCGGCGCACAGGACCGCATCGTTGCGCGAGATTCCACAAGCTTTTATCCGGCCGAGGCGAATACCAAGCCGGATGTCGGTTACATGCGGGCGCTTTCGGCGGAAGGCATCCTTGGTCAGAAACCCGATCTCATCCTGATGGAAGAGGGTTCCGGCCCGCCGCCGGTGCTCGAAATCCTGAAGGCCAGCGAAGTGCCGATGGTCGTCGTGCCGACGCCGCCGGAAGCCGACAAGATCGGCAAGAAGATCCGCGATGTCGGTGCCGCTGTTGGCCTGTCCGACAAGGCGGAGGCGCTTGCTGCCAAGACCGAGGCGGATATCAAGAAACTCGCCGCGGATGTCGCCAAAATCCCAGGGCCGAAGAAGAAGGTCCTGTTCGTCCTGTCGCTTTCCAACAACCGCGTCATGGCCGGCGGTGCGGATACGGAAGCCGGTGCGGTGATTGCCATGGCCGGCGGCGTCAACGCGGCGCCGATGATCAACGGCTACAAACCGCTTTCCGACGAAGCGGTGATCGCCGCACAGCCGGACGTCATCCTGGCCATGATCTCCGGCCCCGGCCATGAGATTACGCCTGAAAAGGTATTCTCCATGCCGTCGATGCAGACGACGCCAGCTGCCGCCAACAAGGCGCTGGTCTCCATGGACGGCCTGCTGCTGCTCGGCTTCGGTCCCCGCACGCCGGATGCCGCCCGCGCGCTCGCGGCACAGATCTATCCCGGAGCGATCAACTGATGATGAAGGCGCTCGCCATGCCCTTCCGACCGGCAGCCGATGGTGACAGGACGCGCCAGGGCGCGGTCATGCTCGGCCTGCTGGCGGTCCTGCTTCTCGCGGCCTGCCTCCTGTCCCTGGGCATCGGGCCGACGGGGGTTGGCCTGCGTGACCTTTGGGCTTATGCCACGGGCCATGGCGACAGCCTTACCACCCGCGAACGCGTCATCCTCGAAGCGGTGCGCCTGCCGCGCACGGCACTCGGCCTGCTGGTCGGCGCCGGCCTTGCGGTTTCCGGTGCGATGATGCAGGGCCTGTTCCGCAACCCGCTCGCCGATCCGGGCATTGTCGGCGTGACCTCCGGCGCCGGCCTCGCCGCGGTTGCGGCCATCGTGCTCGGCAATTCCATTCTGGCGCCGGTTGCCATGCTGCTCGGCAACCAGTTCCTGCCGCTGATGGCGTTCTTCGGCGGCCTTTTCAATACCTGCATGCTCTATGTCATCGCCACCCGCGACGGGCGAACCTCCACCACGGCGCTCATCCTCTGCGGCATCGCGATCGGCGCTTTGGCGGCGGCGCTCATGGGCCTCCTGATCGTCATGGCCGACGACCGGCAATTGCGGGACATCACCTTCTGGAGCCTGGGTTCGCTCGGCGGCGCCACCTTCGGCCGCGTCATGTCGATCCTGCCGTTCATTGCGATCGTACTCGCCATCATTCCCTTCGTGGCGCGCGGGCTCGACGCGCTGATCCTCGGCGATGCGGCCGCCTTCCACATGGGTATCCCGGTGCAGCGGCTGAAGAAGGTCGTCATCGTGGCGGTCGCGGCCGCCTGCGGCTCGACAGTTGCCGTGGCCGGTTCGATCGGCTTCGTCGGCATCGTCGTGCCGCATCTCCTGCGTCTGACGATAGGGCCATCGCACCGCTTCCTGCTGCCGGGTTCGGCGCTCGGCGGGGGAGCCTTGCTGCTCATCGCCGATTGTGTCGCCCGCACCGTTGCGGCACCGGCCGAGCTGCCGATCGGCGTGGTTACGGCGTTGTTCGGTGCGCCGGTCTTCCTCTTCCTGCTGCTGGGAAAGAACGGCATCAGCCTGCGGGACATGCCATGATCTCCGCCGAACACATCACCGTCACGCGCTCCGGCCGCAAGCTGCTGGACAATGTCGGCATCGATCTCGAAGCCGGAAAATTCACGGTGGTCATCGGGCCGAACGGCGCCGGTAAATCGACGCTGATGAAAGTGCTTTCCGGCGAGATGAAGCCGGACAGCGGCCTTGTCACGTATTACGGGACGGATGTCGAACTCTGCCAGCCCGTCGATCTGGCCAAGCGCCGGGCCGTGCTGCCGCAGGCGACACAACTTGCGTTTCCGTTCACCGCCTTGGAGATCGCCCGCATGGGGGCGGTGGCGCAAGGTGCGCTGAACCCGACCGAGCAGGCCCGTCAGGCGCTGTCGCGCGTGGGCTTGCGCGGCTTCGAAAGCCGGCCCTATCCGTCTCTGTCAGGCGGCGAGCAGCAGCGGGTGCAGTTCGCCCGTGTGCTGGCGCAAGTGCCGCAGCCAGTCGCGGACGGCGTGCCGCGGGCTCTCTTTCTCGACGAACCGACGGCGAGCCTCGATCTCGGCCACCAGATCTCGGTGCTGGAAATCGCCCGCGATTTCGCTTCCGCCGGCGGCATGGTGCTGGCGATCCTGCACGATCTCAATCTGGCGGCGGAATTCGCCGACCATCTCGTGGTGCTGAACCATGGCCGGGTGGTGGCGGAAGGCGCCTGCGCCGAAACCGTCAACGACGAGATCATCAGCAGCGTCTATGGCATTGCCGGCGCCGTCGGCCGCCTGCCGGCCGCCCATATTCCCTACGTGCTGCCGCAGTCGCGACACCGCTGAACCTTGATGCGATAAACGGGTCAGGCGTTCGGCCGCGTCAGCATGAAGATCGCCGGGCCGATCATCAAAGCAGCGACCAGCGCCGCCCGCCAGAAGGGCGGCGAGGTGCCGAACCAGAAGATAGCATAGCTTGCCGCCATCGTCGATACGGCCATTATCTTCGCCTTGGCCGAGATCGCGCCTCTTTCGCGCCAATTTTGCAAGGGCGGGCCGAATTTCGAGTGGTTCATCAGCCAGGCCTCAAGGCGCGGCGAGGAGCGTGCAAAACAGGCGACCGCGAGCAGCAGGAAGGGCGTGGTCGGCAGTACGGGCAGGAAGGCGCCGACGACGCCGAGCGCCACGAACAGCCAGCCGAGGGTGAGAAAGAGAAGACGCATGAACGACCTGTTGAATATCATGACTAGAATAGACAAGTTCGATGTCCCTGTCTTCCTGTCATGACGAAGTCGATCTGTCGCGCCTCCCTCTCCGCACTTCCCATTTGACCGACGCCCGCTATAGTGCGGCCCACTTCAACAGCCATTGGAGACATAATGTCGAAGAAGAAAGTGCTTGTCGTCGGGGGAGCTGGGTATATCGGCTCCCATACATGCCTGGTGCTCGCCGAGCGGGGTTATGAGCCGGTGGTTTTCGACAATCTCTCCAATGGTCATGCGGAATTCATTCGTTGGGGCGCGCTTGAACGGGGCGATATCCGGGACCGAGCCCGGCTCGATGAGGTTTTTGCGGCACACAAGCCGGATGCGGTACTGCATTTCGCGGCGCTGATCGAGGTGGGTGAATCGGTCAAGAATCCGGTAGCCTTCTACGACAACAATGTCATCGGCGCTCTGACGCTGCTGTCGGCGGCGATCGACGCCGGGGTGAAGGCCTTCGTGTTCTCTTCGACCTGCGCGACCTATGGGCTGCCGGACCGGGTGCCGATGGACGAGACGCACAAACAGGCGCCGATCAACCCCTACGGCCGCACCAAGTTCATCATTGAGCAGGCGCTCAAGGATTACGGCCAGTACAGGGACCTGAAATCGGTCATGCTGCGCTACTTCAACGCCGCCGGCGCCGATTTCGAGGGCCGGATCGGCGAATGGCATACGCCCGAGACGCATGCTATTCCGCTTGCCATCGAGGCGGCACTCGGCCGACGCCAGGGGTTCAAGGTCTTCGGCGACGACTATGACACGCGCGACGGTACCTGTGTGCGCGATTATATCCACGTGCTCGATCTCGCGGATGCGCATGTACGTGCCGTCGATTATCTGCTGGCGGGCGGCGAGACGGTGGAGCTCAATCTCGGCACCGGCACCGGAACGACGGTGAAGGAACTGTTGGCGGCGATTTCGGAGGTTTCCGGAAAGCCGTTTCCGGTCGAATATGTCGGCCGGCGCGAAGGTGATTCCACCTCGCTCGTCGCCAACAATGACAAGGCGCGGACGGTGCTCGGCTGGGAGCCGAAATATACCTTGAACGATATCATCCGCTCCGCCTGGGACTGGCATTCGCGCTCGAACCACCACGTCGTTTGAGGAGAGTGAGATGGCGGAAGGCGAGATCAAGCTCGAGGAAAGCTGGAGGAACGTGCTGGGGCCGGAATTCCAGAACCCCTATATGAGCGAGTTGCGTCGCTTCCTGGTCGCCGAGAAGGAGGCGGGCAAGCGCATTTTCCCGAAGGGTTCGGAATATTTCCGGGCGCTCGACCTGACGCCGCTCGATGAGGTGAAGGTCGTCATCCTCGGCCAGGATCCGTACCATGGTTTCGGCCAGGCACATGGGCTCTGCTTTTCGGTGAAGCCCGGCGTGCGCATCCCGCCTTCGCTCGTCAACATCTACCAGGAGCTCGAAAGCGACCTAGGTATTCAGCCCGCCCGTCACGGCTTTCTCGAACATTGGGCGAGCCAGGGCGTGCTGCTCCTGAACAGCGTGCTGACGGTGGAAGAGGGCAGGGCGGCCGCCCATCAGGGCAAGGGCTGGGAGCGCTTTACGGATGCGGTCATCCGTGCCGTCAACGAGGAATGCGAGAACGTCGTCTTCATGCTGTGGGGTTCCTATGCCCAGAAGAAGGCGGCCTTCGTCGATGCGAAGAAACATCTGGTGCTCAAGGCGCCGCATCCCTCGCCACTCTCCGCCCATAACGGCTTTTTCGGCAGCCGGCATTTTTCGAAGGCGAACGATTACCTCATGCAGCACGACCGGGAGCCGATCGATTGGGCTCTGCCTCCTAAGGCTGATCCTGTGAACGATTAATCATAGTTCGTCAACATAAGATGAACAATCCGTTCGGGCCCGACCGTCTATGCATTCGGCCGCCCATGGACCAAATATTGCCCCAGAACAACGGGCCGCCCAGGGCGGTTTCCAGAAAGGGGTATTTAAATGCTCGACCAGATCAAGGGCCTCCACCACGTCACGTCGATGGCTGCGAGCGCCGGCATCAACAACAAGTTCTTCACGGATACGCTCGGCCTGCGCCGGGTCAAGAAGACCGTCAACTTCGACGCTCCGGATGTCTACCATCTCTACTACGGCGATGAAGTCGGCACGCCCGGCTCCGTCATGACGTATTTCCCGTTCCCGCACATCGCCCGCGGCCGTCCCGGCACCGGCGAAGTCGGCACCACGCTGTTTTCGGTCCCGGAAGGATCGCTTGGTTACTGGAGCGACCGACTGGCCAAGGCCGGCGTGGACGGCATCAAGGCCGACAGCGCCTTCGGGGAAAACCGGCTGCATTTCGCAGGACCTGACGGCGACGGTTTCGCGCTGGTGGAAATCAAGGACGACAAGCGCGCTCCCTGGACCGGCAACGGCGTCGGCGAAGATCAGGCGATCCGCGGTTTCCATTCCGCCTCGTTCCGTCTTCGCGATGAAGGAGCAACCGGTGAACTTCTGAAGTTCATGGGTTACGAACAGGTCGATTCCAAGGATGGCGTGACCCGTTTTGGTATTCCGGGCGGCAACGGTGCCGACTTCATCGACGTCGAAACCATGCCGAACATCAGTGGTGCGCGGCTTGGGGCCGGCTCGGTCCATCACATCGCGTTTGCGGTCGAGAACCGTGAAAAGCAGCTCGAGGTCCGCAAGGCGCTGATGGATACCGGTTATCAGGTGACGCCGGTCATCGACCGCGATTACTTCTGGGCGATCTATTTCCGTACGCCGGGTGGCGTTTTGTTCGAAATCGCCACCAACGAACCCGGCTTCAACCGCGACGAGGACACCGCCCATCTCGGCGAGGCCCTGAAGCTGCCGACGCAGCACGAGCACCTGAGAAAGTCCCTCGAACAGCATCTGGAACCGATCGTCTAAGCGGTCGTTGGCGGCGGGCCGAAAAATGTAAACGGTTCGGGCATCCGCCGCCGCACAGATTCAGGAGAAAAGACATGAGTTACGACAGTTATGTGCACCGGGCGCGTACCGGTGCGCCCGGATCGCCGATCCTGTTCGTCTTCCATGGCACGGGCGGCGATGAAAACCAGTTCTTCGATTTCGGCGGCCGGCTTCTGTCGGGCGCCACCGTGATCTCGCCCCGCGGCGACATTTCCGAACACGGTGCCGCGCGCTTCTTCCGGCGCAAGGCGGAAGGCATCTACGATTGCGAGGACCTTGCCCGGGCGACCGAACGAATGAGCGAATTCGTGGCCGCCAACCGCGACCGCTACGAATCTTCGACCGTGCTGGGTCTCGGTTTCTCGAACGGCGCGAATATTCTCGCCAATATCATGATCGAGAAGCCCGGCCTGTTCGAAGCCGGCGTGCTGATGCATCCGCTGATTCCGTTTGCCCCGAAGGATCGCAAGGGCGGCGAGAAGGCACATGTGCTGATCACCGCCGGGCAGCACGACCCGATCAGTTCCGTTGTTCAGACGACGGATCTGGCCGAATATTTCAAGCGGCAGGGTGACCGGGTGACGCTCGAATGGCATGGCGGCGGCCACGAGATCCGCCCGAACGAGATCGAGGCCGTCAAGAAATTCCTGGCGCCCTATCACGCCTAAGCCAAAGGCTAAATCGCCCGGTCACCCACGCGGGAACCGGGCAATTTTGGTCTCGACCCGGATTGGTTATTTCTGAGATTTCACGGCCTGACCGAAGACATTCTTGAGGACGGGCTTTGTCTCTTCCGTCTCATCCGATGCAGTCTCTTCCGCGTCGTCGGAATTGTTTTCCTCTTCGCGGAAATATTTGGCGATGGCCTGGGAATGCCATTGCATCAGTTCGTAGCAATAGGTCGCTTCCCGCTCCGTGGGCGACCAATAGGCATTCGGTTCTCCACATTCGGCCGCCGTCAGCTTGATGCCCTTCTCCAGCTTGTAGAGGCTGGAAAGCAGCTCGGCCAGGATGTCCAGAACCTTCGCCTCCTTCGTCAGCTCGGCATAGTCCTTGAGGTCCTTGCTCTTCGGCGTCTGGTAGGCGATCGTGAACCTGGTCTTCTTGCCGTCTGTCCTCAGATGCGGCTTGAGGATCCCGAACCAGCTGTCATGGGCCTTCTTGAATTCTCCAACGCATTCCTTGCGGCGGCTTTCCGGCAGTTCCAGGTCGTCGGCGGTTTCTTTGAACTTTTCGGGGTCCTTGCCGACCATCAGACAGACCATGTTGAAGGCGCGCTGGCGATCGAGGCCATGTGCATCCCAGAGTATCTGTTCATGCTCCGCTTCCTCGGCCTGTTCGGCGGAGAAGGTCCAGCCGTCGACTGAATCGATCAGCGCCGTATCGAACACCTCGTCATCCGCCTCGAGCAGCAGAAGCGTGGAAAGCGTGTCGACCGCATCTTCCTCCCGCCCGAGAACCGGCAGGTTGAATTCTGAAACGAGCATGTGGCCCGCTTCGTGAAACAGGAAGAACAGCGCGTTGCCGAAGGCGAACTCGACCGTATCCTCAACCTGCTCCTCGCTCAGCCCTTTCAGATCATCCTCCAGGGTCGATGCGTGCGCATTCGATGCCGCAAGGGCAATGACGCCCGCAAGGACGATCTGGAGAAAACTGCGTCGCATCGGCCTTGCCTTTCCTTGGATGGGGTTTTTCGCTGTCAGCGAAGTCATGAGTCGCGGCTCTTCTGCGCAGCATCTCATGAAACCGGATCATTTTATAGCGGAGCTAGTTTAATATCGGATAAACATTTGCAATTTCAGTATTATGTATGGATTTTAAAGTGAAATGTTAACTTTTTTCAAAAGCGCGTTACTCCGGTTGATATTTAAAATCCTAATTTGATGCTTCTGTTGCTTTTTCACGGGCATCGGTCGGCCAACTATTTTTGGGGGCACTGGATCTGCGCCGGGGAATATCGGTCGCGCATGCTGAAGGTGCGGCGGCGCCGTGGTTTCGGCGCTGCTGGTGGAGAATATCCAGCGCAACCATGCGGACATGGCGCGCTGTATAACGCCCTTCAATCCCGCGATCCATACCAAGGCGGCGACCGGGCTCGACCCGATGACGGCTGCCGGCGCCGCGTCGCTGGACAACACCATCACCCTGCAATCGACGATCATCGCCTATATGGACGATTTCAAGCTGTTGATGATCATGTCGTTCGCCGTCGTGCCGCTGATCCTCGTTCTCCGGAAACCGTCGAAGCCGCCGGCCATCGATCACGGCGCCGCGATGGAGTAACCGCGCCTTCCGGGCTTGCGACCTCCCGGGTGATCGCCGATAGTGGCCCACCAATTCCGTCGTGAGCCCGGAGGTCTTCCATGAGCAACCATCTGAAATTCTTCATCGACGGGGCCTGGGTCGAGCCGGTCATCCCTGTCGCGCTCGATGTCATCGATCCTTCTACCGAAGAGGCCTATACGCAGATCGCGCTCGGTTCCAAGGCGGATGTCGACAGGGCCGTCGCGGCCGCCAAGACGGCATTTCCGGCTTTTTCACAATGGCCGAAGGAGGAGCGGCTGACGCTTCTCAAGCGCATTCTGGCCGAATACGACAAGCGTTATGAGGATATCGCCGAGGCCGTTTCCCGCGAGATGGGGGCGCCGATCGGCTTTGCCCGCGACGCGCAGGCCGCCGCCGGCCAGGGGCACCTGAAGGCGACCATCGAGGCGTTGAAGACTTACGAATTCACCGAGGCGCGTGGCGGCACGATGATCGTCAAGGAGCCGATCGGCGTCGGTGCGCTGATCACGCCGTGGAACTGGCCGCTCAACCAGATCGTCTGCAAGGTGGCGCCGGCGATCGCTGCGGGTTGCACCATGATTCTGAAGCCTTCCGAGATCGCGCCGATTTCCGGCCTCATCTTCGCCGAGGTGATGGAGGCCGCCGGTACGCCGAAGGGCGTCTTCAACCTCGTCAACGGCACCGGTCCGGACGTCGGCCAGGTGATGGCCGGTCATCCGGGCGTGGAGATGGTTTCCTTCACCGGCTCGACCCGCGCCGGCGTGATCGTCGCGAAGACGGCCGCCGATACGGTGAAGCGCGTGGCACAGGAGCTTGGCGGCAAATCGCCGAACATCATCCTGCCCGATGCGGACTTCGAAAAGGCGGTAGCCGATGGCGTCACCGCCTGCTTCGGCAATTCGGGCCAGTCCTGCGATGCACCGACCCGTATGCTCGTGCCGGCCAGGCGTCATGACGAAGCGCTCGGCATTGCCAAGGCCGCGGCCGAAAAACTCACGACCGGCGACCCCCGGGCGGAAGGAACCGACCTCGGCCCCGTCGTCAGCAAGGTACAGTTCGACAAGATACAGCGGCTGATCGAAGCCGGCATTTCGGAGGGCGCGACGCTTGTCACGGGCGGTCCGGGTCGGCCGGAAAACCTCAATCGCGGCTATTACATCCGCCCGACGGTCTTCGGTCATGTCACCAACGACATGACGATCGCGCGCGAAGAGATTTTCGGACCGGTTCTTTCGATCCTTTCCTATGAGAACGAGGAGCAGGCGATCGAGATCGCCAACGACACGCCCTATGGCCTGGCGGCCTACGTGCAGTCCGGCGACATTGTACATGCCCGCAAGGTGGCGGCGCGGCTTCGTGCCGGCTCGGTCTTCATCAACTACCCCGAATGGGATCTTTTCGCGCCCTTTGGCGGCTACAAGCAATCCGGCAACGGTCGGGAATATGCCGACTGGGCCATTCACGATTTTCTCGAGATCAAGGGTATCGTCGGTTATGGAGTCTAAGACATTCAATCCTCCCTCCGTCCGCAAGCCGTTCGGCGCTTACAATCACGGCCTGCTCGTGCCGCCGGGAGCAAGCCTGCTCGTCACCTCCGGCCAGCTCGGCATCGGGGTGGACGAGAAGATACCGCCGGATGTCACGAGCCAGGCGGAGCTGTGCTTCAAGGCGATCGGAGCGATCCTCGAAGAGGCGGGCATGACCTATGCGGACGTCATCCGCATCTCCGGCTTCGTCACCAGCCGGGAGGATTTTCCAGCCTATATGGCGGTGCGCGACCGCTTTACGCTGAACCCGAAGCCCGTCTCTACGCTGATCATCGTCGGCGGCTTCACCCGTGCGGAATTCCTGGTGGAAGTGGAAGTCACGGCGGCGAAAGTGTTCTGAGGCATTTTAAAGTAGAGATATTCTTGCCAATATCGCCAGCTGCGATCTTCAGGGGCCAAACGATTCATCTTTTATTGATCACGCAATTGTTTTTATTGGCGCTCCAGCCGCCATATTTTTGGTTTGCGGAGAAATGCAGAAACGCCTTTAAATGTTCCTTGAGCTGATTGGGGTATCAGCAGGTCTCAGGGGTTCATTTTCGGGGTCTTCTATGCGAAATATCGTAATGGGAGCGGCGGCGCTCGTCTGCGCGCAGTTTGTCGCGTCATCCGCATTGTCTGCAAATCTTATTGCCAGTGTCAGCCTATCCGGGCAGACCATGACCGTCATGCAGGACGGTGTCGTAACGCATGAGTGGAAGGTCTCGACCGCGCGGTCGGGTTACTCGACGCCGGTCGGAAGCTGGAGCGCCAAATGGTTGTCCAGAGATCATCGCTCACGCAAATACGACGACGCGCCCATGCCGTTCGCGGTGTTCTACAACGGGGGCTATGCCGTGCACGCGACGTTTGAGACCAAACGCCTCGGCAGGCCGGCGTCCCACGGCTGCATCCGGCTTCACCCGGACAATGCGGCGACCTTCTTCTCGCTGACGAGCCGCTACGGCCTGTCCAACACGCGGATCGTCGTCAGCCGCTGAAGGTTCGATCAGTATCCGCAGCTTCGAAGCTGGGCTTCGTATTTCGCGGCCATGCCGGCGGATTTCTGGGCGGTCTGCTTCAGGCCGCCGCTGAACTGTCCGCGATCGTAACCCGCGTGGCCGCTGTAATAGGCAAGGTAGAGGTTGTAGCTGTCCGTCAGGGGAATGCCGTTCTTGACATGGCTCCGATAGTGGTACCAGCCGACGAAACGAATGGCATCGCCGAAATCGCTTCGGCTTGCCGCCCAGCGGCCGGTGTCCTTCTTGTAGGTGTCCCACGTGCCGTCGAGCGCTTGGGCGTAACCATAGGCTGACGAGACGCGTCCCCACGGAATGATGCCGAGGATATATTTGCGCGGCGGCTTGGCATAGGCACGAAAGCCGGATTCGACGTAGATGGTGGCCATGAGAGTCGGCACGGGTACGCCGTATTCCCGCTCCACCGACTTTGCGTCCCTCGCCCAATTGTTGAACAGGCCGTCGCGCTGCTCAAAGATCGCGCAGGCATTGGTGATCCGGCTCGGCGGGGACGCGCAAGCGCTCAGGGTGACGGCCATGAGGGCGATGAAAAACGCAACACGCATCGCTCGATCTCTCGGTTTCGAGAGATTAATGACAGGTAAAATTTAAAGAAAAGTTTAGTGACCGTTATGGGTTTGCGTGGGTCTGCGCGCGGCGGGCCGGTTGCGAACCACCACGCCGAGGACGGCTGCCGCGGCGATGCCTTCGAGGCCGAGCCCTGCAGCCGGTGCGGCAAGACCTAGGAGGCCGAAGACCAGAAGCGCATAGCGGGCCAGCCCGATGCCGGCAAAACGGTCACGCACGAACCTTAGGCTTGCATAGAAGACCGCAACCGGGATGGCGACCGCGTAGTCGCCGGCGAGAAGCGGGATCTCCGAGTGATGGGTGATGATGTCGACGAGGACGGCAAACCCGGCGCCGACCGCCGCACCGGATGCGAAAATGAAGAAATGGCTGTATCCCCATTGCAGGGAGCGACTGAGCTTGTGGCTGCCAAGCTGCTCCTCGCGGGCGAAATAGGCCCACCAGAGCGCAAAGACAATCACCAGTGCGGAAATCGCGGTATGCACCAGCATGATGTCGAAATGCCCCGACGCCTGCCGCAAGGCCGTGGAGCCGGACAGAAGCGTTTCGCCGAGCACGATGATGTTGAGCAGGCCATAACGCTCGATAATATGGTGGCGATGCCAGGGCGTGTTCTTCGTCAGCGGCTCGGCGATCGTCGGAACCAGGATTTCCAGGAGGACGCCGATCGCCCAGACGACATAGGAAATACCGAAGGCGAGCGGTTGCAGGGCGAGGAAACTCAGCCACAGGATCTGGCAGAGGAAGATGCCGCCGGCATAGGCAATGGCGGTCCGGCGGCATTCGGGATCGTGATAGGCGGCACGCAGCCACAGGACGATCATGGCGATACGCATGATCGCATAACCGAAGATCACCATCGTAAAATTGGGCGTCTCGGTGAAGAGTGCCGGAATGCCGGCGGCAATCGTCAGCGAACCTCCCATGGCGACCATCGTGAGCAGCCGGTAGGCGACGTCGTCGTTGTCATAGGCGGACGAGAACCAAGTGAAGTTCATCCAGGCCCACCAGATCGCGAAGAAGGCCATGATGAAGGTCATGACGCCCTGTGCGGCATGGTTCTCCGCAATCGCATGGTGAAGGCCGGCGGCGGCGGAAGCGATGGCTATGACCGACACAAGGTCAAAGAGCAGTTCGAGCGGGGTTGCGACGCGATGATGCTCTTCCGGGTCACGCGGACGAAGCGGGCGAAGGATGGTGGCGATCGGAGAGGCCGGATTCGTCATCGTCTGCATGCTTTCTGGAAACGTGAAATGATGGTGATGGGAATAGCGCAAAAAAGTCTTGCGAAGTAAAGGCGGTACGGTCGGCAAAGCCGTTGATCGGGGAGGGAAGGGTGCGAAAGATTCTCGAAACGGAGCGGTTGGTATTGCGGGAGATAGGCGAGGCCGACCTGCCGATGCTGCATCGCATTTTCAGCGATCCGGAAAGCATGCGCTATTATCCGGCCGTCAAGAGCTTCGACGAAACCGCCGCATGGTTCGGCAGGCTCGCCTTTCGCAGTTACGCCGAAAACGGGTTCGGCCTCTGGGCCATCGTCGGCAAGGCGGGCGGCGAGATCATCGGCGATTGCGGCATCACGCTGCAGTCGGTGCCGGGAGGCATCGCGCCGGAGATCGGTTACCATCTGCGGCGCGAGCATCTTGGCCGCGGTTACGCGGCCGAAGCGGCGTCAGCCTGCCGCGACCATGCTTTCGAGGTGCTTGGCCTGGATCGTATCGTCTCGATCGTCAGTCCGGAAAATACGCCGTCGCTTCGGGTCGCCGCCAGAGTACATCAACGGTGGGAGACCTATCGGACCCGGACATCTGCCGGCGCCGAAGTGAACCGCTTTCTGTTCGTTTCGGAGCGGCTGGCGACGGCCGCGAAAATTGCGGATGCCGGTGCAAGGATCGCAGAAATCGAGGCGCAGGCACGGAGCCTGCAGGACCAGTCCCGTCGTTGAACGCCGTCCACCGGCAAGTGCCCGTCACCCGGCTCTTCCCTCAAGGCTATTCCGTCTGACAGATGACGCTCATCGACGTGCTGCCGTTCGACGACGGCATCCTCCACCTCGGCTATGCAGTCTAAAACCGCTCCATCTCGTGCCTGACCCTGTCGAGGAAAGCCGCGCGGGTGTGCGGCGTGCAGTTGTTCATGTCGTAATGGGCGAGAAATCGCACCGACCGCGCCGGGTTGGTCTGCGCCCGCAGCACGCGTTTCGCGAGCTTGCGCGGCGGATCGCCGGCGAGGAAGGCACGCCAGCGGGTGGCGCCGTAAGTGGTGATGACGGCAACCTTGTCGATATGCAGCTTGCGTGTGAGCACACCGTCCTTCAGTTCGAAGGTGATGCCGGGCAGCCAGACGCGATCGAAATAACCTTTGAGCATGGCCGGCCAGCCGAAATTCCAGACAGGGGTGACGATCACCAGACCTTCCGCCTTCTGGAGCCGGTCGACATAGGGTTTCACCAGCGCAAGGTTGTCTGGATAGGTGTGATAGATCATCCGGTCATGGCGGGACATGACTGGATCGAAACCTTCGGCATAAAGGTTGCAGTCATCCACCTCGTGACCGGCTTTCTGCAGGCTTTCGCGTGCCTGTTTGTGCAGGGCAGCGCCAAAACTTTCCTCGACCGGGTGGGAGTGGATGAGCAGGACCCGCATCAACCACCTGCCACCGCTAGGCCAGGGAAGAGGTAGTTCTTGCCGGCGGAAAAATCGAAGTCCGGATTGTCCCAGGCGATCATCTTGCCCGGGTTGAGCAGGCCCTTAGGATCGGTTTCCTTCTTGAAGGCGAGCTGCACGACATCCGTCTGTTTCATGCCGCCTTCCTCCAGCGTATAGCGGTGCGGGTTGAAGATCGGGCAGCCGTTGTCGCGATGGATCTGCATGATTTCCTCCAGCCGCTCCCTGGTGGTGTAGCGCACCAGCGGCAGGCCGGAGCATTGCATGCGACCGTCGAACCTGATGAATTCCAGATGGCCCGGCACTTCGTCGCCGAAAATCTCGACCATCTTCTGCACCTTGGCGACATGATCCGGGCCGGGATACTGAACCTGCAGATAGGTGAAGCCGGGATCGACCTTGAGCGCCCGCAGCGTCGTGTGGTTCCAGGCAAGCTCGTAGGCATGCGGGATGCCCTTCATGCTATCCACCTTGTCGGAGCGGAAGAGGATTTCGCCCTTCTGGCGTTCGGTGAAGGCGGTGAAGGCATCCATGGAATGCGGCGCCACCATCAGCACGCAGATCGACTGGCCGCGATGGCGGATGAAGGGCTTGTGGCGCGGGAAATAGTCATAGGGGATCGGGGCGGCGATCGGGGCGATTTCCTTGACGAGAATGCCGTTCTTGTGGGCAATCTGGTCGCCGAAGCGCACCGCATCCATGAAGTCGTCATAACCGACCAGCACGTCTACCCAGTCATAGGCGGGTGCAAGAGGCATCTCGACCTCGACGATGATGCCGTTGGTCCCGTAGGCATGGGTAACCTTCTGGAGATCCCAGGCGGTGAGATCGAGCACGCGCGGCTCGGCTTCCATGGTGACGACGCGGAGTCTCAGAATATTGCCGAGATCGCGCAGGCCGCCCCAGTGGATCGAGCCCACGCCGCCCGAACCGCCGGCGATGAAACCGCCGATCGTCGCCGTCTGGGCAGTCGAGGGGTGGAAACGCAGTTCCTGGCCGGAATGAGCCTTGGTCTGGCGGTCGAGTTCGGCAATGACGATGCCGGGTTCGGCGATGACGCGGCCCGGATGGATCTCCTTGACCTTGTTCATGTTGATGAGGTTCAGCACGATGCCGCCCGAGAGCGGCATGGCTTGGCCGTAATTGCCGGTGCCGGCGCCGCGCGGGGTGACCGGCACGCCATGCGCATAAGCCACTTTCAGAACCCGGACGACCTCTTCCTCGGTCTTCGGCGAGACGACGAGATCGGCGGTGACGGTGTCGAGTTCCTCTTTCAGGATCGGCGAATACCAGTAGAAATCGCGGCTCTTCTGGCGCACCAGGGCGGGATTGTCCTCCACCGCGATGCCTTCGAGTTCCTGTTTGATCTTTGCGTAGTCGGCCATCTTATTTTTCCAGAAGCGGGTCCAGGTCACGGTAATCCGGCAGGCGACGGTCGATGCCCATGCCATTCCGCATCACGATGCGGTCGGCCTGCGGACGGGAGAGGAATTCGCTCCAGCGCCTTGCGCTGAAGAGCACGAGATCGGCAGGGCCACCTTCGGCGATGACGCCAATATCGGGGCGGCCGAGGATTTCGGCGGGCGTCGAGGTGACGACGCGGGCCGACGTGTCGAGCGGATGATCGAGATGCAGGATGCGCACCGCCTCGCGAAACACCTCGACCGGATCCATGTCGCCATAGGCGTAGAATGGGTCGCGGGTATTGTCGGAGGAGACGGCGGTCCTGACACCGGCGGCGGTCAGTTCATGGAATAGCGTGACGCCGCGCCAGCGTGGAGTGCGGTTCGCGTGACGGTCCTGCAGGTACATGTTGCACATCGGCAGCGAGACGACCGAGATGCCGGTCTCGGCGACCTTGCCGATAACGCGTTTGGCTGTGTCGTCGTCCTGACGGGCAAGCGAACAGCAATGGCCGACGGTGACCGAGCCCTCGAAGCGGTTGCGAAGCTTGGCATCGGCGATGGCTTCCAATGTCAGAACCTGTTTGTCCTCGGTTTCGTCCACATGCAGGTCGATGTCGAGGCCGTTGTCGGAGGCCGCCCGGAAAAGGGTGTCGAGGATCTTTTCGAAATCGGGAAGGATGCGGGTGGCGCCGCCAAGGAGCCCGCCATAACGTTTCGTCGTCGCGACGATGCCGTTGAAAACCGCCTCGTCGGGCACACATTCCAGCGGCAGCAGAGCGACCGCCTGCAGCGCAATCCGGTCCTTCCACTCCTCGCGCAGTTCCGCAAACAGCGGAAAGGAGATATCCGGCTGCGGCGGAATGCTGTCGAGATGGGTGCGGATCAGCTTCGTGCCATGGGCATAGGCGCTTTTCAGCGAAAATTCGAAGCGGACACGGATATCCTCGGCCGACCAGTTGGCGATTCGGTCCTCGCGCACATTCATCAGCGCGCCGTCGAACGTGCCGTCCGGGTTCGGCCTGCGGTCCCAGAAATGGCCCTTGTCGAGATGGGTGTGCATGTCGACGAAGCAGGGCCAGGCCATGCCGCCGCGCATGTCCGCCTTCATCAGGTCGGCGGGCGCGGTGGCGGCCGGAAGTATCCTTTCGATCTTGCCGTCCGAGATAATCAGATCCGCGGCGATCAGGCCCTCCTTTGCCGGGGCGGCAAAACCTTTGACGAGGACCGCCGGCAGGGTGGCGTTGACGAGCGCAAAACGGCCGGCGTCGGGAAGTGTCATGAATTCGGCAGGCATCAGTTTTCTCTCTTGAGGCTGCTTTCATGCCAGCGGTGCAGGAAGAACCAGGATATGAAGGAGGTGATGGCGAAGATCACCACGCCGAGCAGCGAGAGCAGGACCAGAGCCGCAAACAGGCGCGGGATATTGAGGCGATATTGGGATTCCAGAAGCCGGAAGGCGAGGCCGGATCCTGCGCCCGCCGAGCCCGCCGCAAATTCCGCCACCACCGCGGCAATCAGCGCCAGGCCACCGCCGATCCTCAGCCCCGTCATGAAATAGGGGAGCGAGGAGGGGAGCTTCAGGTAAAGCAGCGTCTGCCAACGCGAGGCGCCATAGAGGTCGTAAAGATTGAGCAGGTTGTGATCGACGCTCTTCAGACCCTGCACCATGTTCGACAGGATCGGGAAAAAGGCGACGAGGAAGGCGCAGATCAGGAGCGCCACCTGCGTCGTCGGCGCGTAGATCAGGATCAGCGGTGCGATCGCCACGATCGGCGTCACCTGCAGGATGACCGTGATCGGATAGAAAGCCGTCTCGATCCATTTCGACTGGACGAGGAAGATGGCGATGCCGACGCCGCCGATCAGCGCCAGCGCCAGCGCCTGCATGGTGATCTGGGTGGTCACCCAAAGAGCCGGCCAGAGAGTGCCCCAGTCGTTGTAGAGCGAACCGGCGACCGCCAGCGGTCCCGGCAGGATATATTGCGGAATGCCGTTGACGGTGATGATGAGCTGCCAGAGGAGGATCAGGCAGATCACCACGCCGATCGGGATCAGCGTGCGCAGGATCGTATCCCGATTGCGGCCGAAAAAGCCGGGCTTCGGCGGGGCGAAGGCGGATTGTCCACCGGAAACCGTGTCGGCCATCAATGTTCCTCCCCGCCGATCGCTTCAAGCAGCATGGTCGAGACTTTTTCGCAAGCCCGGCGATAATCTTCCGATGTGCGGTAATGAGCGTCGCGGCTCATGCTCGTCTTGAGCGGGAAATCCGCATGCACCCGGCCGGGCCGTGCCTTCATCACCACGATACGGTTGGACAGATAGGCGGATTCGAAGACGGAGTGGGTGACGAAGATCACCGTGATGCCCGTTTCGCGCCAGAGCCTGAGCACGTCGTCGTTGAGCTTCTGGCGGGTGATCTCGTCGAGTGCCGCAAACGGTTCGTCCATGAGGAGCAGTTTCGGCCTGGTGACCAGTGCGCGAGCAATCGAGACGCGCATCTTCATGCCGCCCGAGAGCTCGCGCGGATAGGCATCGGCGAAATCCTGAAGGCCGACGGTCGAGAGCGTCTTCATGATCTCGTCGCGGGCGGCGGATTTCGAAATGCCGCGCAATTTGAGCGGCAGGTAGACGTTGCCGAACACCGTCTGCCACGGCATCAGAGTGGGTTCCTGGAAAACGAAGGAAATGTCGCCTTCCGGCAGGCCCTTGGAATTGATGCGGGAACTCGGCCAGTCGATCGTGCCGGCCGAGACGTCGCCGAGGCCGGCGATGATCCGGAGCGCCGTCGACTTGCCGCAGCCGGAGGGGCCGAGCAGGCTCACGAATTCACCGCCCTCGACGGTCAGCGACATGTCGGAGAGCGCGAGCGTGCCACTGGAAAACTGTTTCGAGACGTTGCGCATCACGACCAGCGGGCGTCTGCGGCTGTCTCCTGGGGCTGGCATCAGCGGGGCTTGGTACGTGGTCATTACGGGCCTTGCAATTCCATGACGATATGCCCCTCACTCTAGCCCTCTTCCCGCAGGCGGCGAGAGGGGACTTGCCAAATGCAGCGCCTCGATCGGAGGAAGAGCGGGCGGCATACCTCCTCCCCCTGCGGAGGGAGAAGGTGGCGGCAGCCGGTTGAGGGGCTGAAGTACCGGCCCTTCGCTATGGCGCAGGACGGTTAGGAGCTGCAATCGATTCACTGGATCGATTGCTCGGGCTGCGCCCGGCCGCTCCTTACTTCTTCAGCGCCATGCCGACGCCCTTGCAGACGAACTTGGTCGAATAAGCCTTCTTGAAGTCGAGGTTGGCCGGTTCGACATTGATCGCCACCATGCTGTCGAAGAATTTCTTGTAGCGCTCGTCGGTAATGCAGCCGATGCCCTTGGTTTCGGCATCACCGGAAACCACGATGCCGTATTCCTTCATCTTGGCGATCGAATAAGCGATCTGGCCATCCGTCATTTCCGGATTGTCCTTCTTGATCAGATCGTTGGCAGCCTTGTTATCGCCGTAGAGATATTTGTACCAGCCCTCGATGGAAGCGTCGACGAAGCGCTGTACGACGTCCGGCTTCTTGTCGATCATCGGCTGTGTGGTTGTGATCATCGTCGAATAGGGGCCGTAACCGGCATCGGCGATCAGGAAGACCTTCGGCGTCCATCCGGCCTGCTTGGCGATCTCATAGGGCTCGGAGGTCAGGTAACCCTGCTGCGCGGACTTCTTGTCGGCGATGAACGGGGCCGGGTTGAAGGTGTAAGGCTTGTACTGATCGTCGCGGAAACCCTTGAAATTCTTCTTCATCCATTCGAAGTAGGTGACGTAGCCTTCCTTGCCCATGAAGATGGTGCTGGCCTTGGCGAGATCCTCGAACTTCTCGATGCCGGCGTCCGGATGCGCCATAAGGATCTGCGGGTCCTTCTGGAAGATCGACGCGACGCTGACTATCGGGATGCCTTGCTTGACGGCGTCCATGTCACCGAGCGGCCCGCCCATGTAGAAATCGACCTTGCCGGCGATCAGCAGCGCACGGTTGGCGGCATTCGGGCCGCCCTGGACGATCTTCACCTTGAGGCCATGCCTCTCGTAGGTGCCGTCGGCGACGGCCTGGTAGAAGCCGCCATGCTCGGCCTGGGCAAGCCAGTTGGTGCCGTAGGAGACTTCATCGAGGGCGGCAGCCGGCTGCACGGCGACCGAAGCGGCCGTGAACCCGAGTGCGGCCAGAAAACCCTTCATCATCAGTGTATTGGACATGGTGAGCTGTTCCCCTGTTAAACCGTGCGGCATCGTGAGAGCACTTCTTTTATTGCATTTGTACGGTTGCGTTGCTCTTTGAAAAGCATCAAATTTCGTGCACATTGATGCCTTTATGGCATCGGTTGAATTTTGCTCTGCCAAATTGTGCGGCATGATCAAAAAACATGCAATGAGGTTTGGGCAAGAAATGCTGCATTCGCGAAAACTCCAGTATATCGATGAGATCGCGCGCTGCGGGTCGATCCGCAAGGCGGCGGCGCGGCTCAACGTTGCCTCCTCGGCGATCAACCGGCAAATCCTGGCGCTGGAGGAGGAGTTGGGGGCGCCGATCTTCGAGCGCATGCCGCGCGGCCTGAAGCTGACGGCGGCCGGCGAGCTTTGCATCGAGCACATCCGCGAGGTACTGAAGACCTATGAGCGCATGGAGGCGCGCATCCGCGGCCTCAAGATGCCGCAGGCGGGCAAGGTGTCGCTGGTGGCGACCGTTGGGCTCGCGGCCGGGCCGCTGGCAGATATCATTGCCCGTTTCATCACCCAGCATCCGCGGGTGCGTGTTCACCTGAGGAATGACGGACCTTCAAACACGCTTCATCCGGTGCTGGCAGGCGAGGTCGATCTCGGTATCGGTTTCAATATCGCCGCGACGCCCGGCATTCGCACACTCGCCAATTTCGATATTCCGATCGGCGCCGTGCTGCCTCCAGGGCATCGCCTTGCGCAGGAAGAGGGACCGATTGACCTGGCGGATATGGCGCAGGAGCCGATGGTGCTGGCGCAGCCGGGCACCAGCCTGCGTAATGTCATCAACTTGGCGCTTGCACCGCTTTCGGTGCCTGTCGAGCCGGTGGTGGAAAGCAATGCTTCGGACATGCTGAAGAAACTGGTGAAGGCCGGTATCGGGCTGACGCTCCTCAATCCGCTCGACGTGCTGCCCGAATGCCGTCGCGGCGAGCTGGTGTTTCGGCCGCTTGCCAATCCCCATGCGCGGCACCAGCCGATGAAGCTTTTCGCGCGTTCGCGCACGGCGCTCGATACCGCGACCAGTCTTTTTCTGGAATTCCTGCTGTCGGAACTCGCCGCCATGGTGAGCGAGCTGCAGGCCAAGGGTCATCTGCCGCCTCAGCCACGGGATGCTCAGCGGGAATAGTGCGGCCGGGGCCGCAGGGAGCTATCGGGAATAGAGGTCGGAGAGCGAAAACGCCTCGAACTCGCGCAGCATCTCGATAAAGCCGGCGACTTGATGCCGGCAGATGACGGCGCCTTTTTCAGCCGTTCCCTTGGAGGCATCGCCGACGACGCCGTTGGGGTTCAGGTCGTGCGCCAGCCAGGAGAGCACATGCGGTGGGGCCGGCTGCATGTATCGGGAGCGGCTTTCCGCCCTGGAGATGAAATTCTCGGCCTTTTCCATCCGCACCAGTTCGGGGCGGAAATGCAGCATGAGCGAGGTTTCCACTTCGCCGCCGTGGATGCCGTATTTCTGTTCGTGTTCGCTGATCAGACCCGCCGGATTGCCGAAGCGGCCCCATTGGGTGCCGATCACCGCCATCTGATGGCGGACGCGCAGCTCGCGGCCGACGATACTCATGATATCGACATTGCCGCCGTGCGAATTGACGAAAACGAGTTTTCTCACCCCCGCTTCCGCCACCTTGGCACCGATCGCCGTCCACATGGGAATGAGCAATTCGGGGCCGAAGGAGAGGGTGCCGGGACCGTAGACATGTTCGTTAGCCTTGCCGATCTCCTGTGTCGGCAGGACGAGGATGTCGAGATCTTGCGGCCGCTGCGTCTTCAGCTCCGCCAGCATGCCGTTGGCGATCGCCACGTCGGTCGCGACCGGCAGATGCGGGCCGTGCTGCTCGGTCGAGGCGATCGGCAGGATGGCGATGGTCTTTTCGGGCGAGAGGTGAGCGAAATCGAGTGTGTTGAGTTCGTTCCAATAAAACGGCTTGCTCATGCTTCCACTGCCTTTCTTTCCATATAGGCACAGGGTTAGGAGATCGGCCGCATCTCGAAAAGCATCATTTTCCGCCCGGTGCGGTGCCTTTTTGCGCGCACCTATCCCGGCCATTGTGCCAAGCCGGGAAAAAAACCGATTTCAATAAAATTGCATGCTTCTGTTTAAGCGGTGCGAAAACCATCCGGCGTATGGTTGTCCCATCAAGAAACGAGACGGCGAAAAGTCGTCCGATATGAAACAGGGTGCAGTTCCATGATCAAGAAGCTCATCATTTCGGCGGTCGTTCTGGCTGCCCTCATTTCCTCCAAGGAAGCCAATGCGTTCAGCATCGGCGGTTTTGCCCGCGGCCTTGCCTCCAGCGGCGCCTTCCAGATCCAGACGGCGACGATCCCGTCGGCGGAACCGAAGACCGATGACGAGGCGGTCGTGACGCTGACCTTTGCCAAGCGTCGCGAACTTCTACGGGTCAACTCGGTCGTCAACAGCGCGATCGACGACGTCGACGGCTATCTCGACACCTTTGCCGGCGAGATGGCTATGGCATTCGGCAATGCGGATTGTCTCGACTGCGCCAATTTGAAGCGCGAGCAGCTCGTTGCGCTCGGCTGGTCGGAAAAGGCGATGAGGATCGCCTATTCGGTCGGCGCGGAAGGCCAGATCGAACGCGCCCTGGTGATCGCTACCGATCGCGGCGACGTGATCCTCGGCAACGACAGCCCGGTCATCGACATGTCCGGCGCGACCGGCACGGTAAAGGCCGAAAAGAACGACAAGCCGGGCGAGCCTGCCTTCATCGATCTCTGATCCCAGCGCGACTGCCCTGCGCTCGGCCTGCCTCCATCGGGCAGGTTTTTCCCGCCTTCTCGCAGGAAGGCGGGCTTTTTGCTGTTACTTGTGCGCCGGAACGGGCTTTCCCCATTCGGCGATCGCGATGCCGCCAAGCGCCAGTGCCAGCGCGACGATGTGGAAGAGTTGCAGCTCTTCGCCGATCACGGCGACGGAAAGCAGAGTGCCGAAGACCGGCACAAGGTTGATGAAGAGGCCGGCCCGGTTGGCGCCGATTTCCTGTACGCCGAGAATGTAGAGGACCTGGGCCACCAGCGAGGCGAACAGCGCCGTGTAAAGCGCGACGATCCAGCCGGTCGTGTCGGGCCAGATCATGCGGTCTGCGGAATATTCCCACAGAACCAGCGGCAGCGAAAAAATGAGGGCGACGAGGGCAGGGATCGCCATCATGGTCCGCCAGTCGATCTGCGGACGCCAGCGAAGCGCCACCGTGTAGATCGCATAACCGACGACGGCGATCATCATGATGGCGTCGCCGATATTCACAGTCAAAGTCATAAGCGTGTAGAAGTCGCCGTGCACGGCGGTGATCACTCCGCCGACAAACGTCAGACTGAAACCGAATATCTGTGCCCAGGAGACCTTCATTCGAAAGAGAATGAAGTTCAGCACGAAAATCAGCATCGGGATGAGCACCTGCTCGACGGACACGTTGATCGCGGTCGTGTAGTTGACGGCGGTATATTGTGCGGCGTTGAACACGACGTAGCCGACGACACCGAGAAAGATCAAAATGGGCCAGTTCTTCTTGACGACCGGCCAGTCTTTTTTGATCTGCGGCATGGAAATCGCAAAGATGACCGCAACGGCGAAGAGCCAGCGGCAGAAGGTCAGCATCATCGGGCTGACATGGCCGACGGCAAGCTTGCCTGCCACTGCATTGCCGCCCCAGCAAAGTGTCGCGATGATGAGGGAAAAATAGGCCTTTTTATGCAAGACAGTCTCCGACGCCGGCCTGGCGGCCGCGTATCTTCAGGTTTCGGGGCGAAATAGCCCGCGCCTTGTGCATTTGTCACGCAAAAACCATGGAAGAGTCACAAACAGGTCGCTTTCCTCCGGGCAAGGCATTATAGATGCGCCCGTTTGCAATGGCGTTGCGGGATTGAGATCCGACGCAGTGCAGGAAATCGGAATAGCGCATCGACCGTAAATCATTATTTGATCTGCGGACGATGTGCCTTTGGTCGCGTGGGCTTTTGCTCGAAGGGCAGGATTAAGAGATGACGAACGTAGTCGTGGTTGGTTCGCAATGGGGTGACGAAGGCAAGGGCAAGATTGTCGACTGGCTTTCCGAACGCGCCGATATCGTCGTGCGCTTCCAGGGCGGCCACAATGCCGGCCATACGCTCGTCATCGATGGCGTCAGCTACAAGCTGTCGTTGCTGCCGTCAGGCATCGTCCGTCCGGGTAAGATCGCCGTCATCGGCAATGGCGTGGTCCTCGATCCGCATGCGCTGCTTGCCGAAATCGACAAGCTGGCAGGGCAGGGGGTGACGGTAACGCCGGAGAACCTGCGCATCGCCGACAACGCGACGCTGATCCTTTCGCTGCACCGGGAACTCGACGGCATGCGCGAGGATGCCGCTTCCAACAGCGGCACGAAGATCGGTACGACCCGCCGCGGCATCGGTCCGGCTTACGAAGACAAGGTCGGCCGGCGAGCGATTCGCGTGATGGACCTTGCCGACATGGAGACCCTGCCGGGCAAGGTCGACCGCATCCTCACGCATCACAACGCGCTGCGCCGCGGTCTCGGGGAAAGGGAAGTTTCGCACGAGGCGATCATGCAGGAGCTGACCTCGGTCGCCGAGCGCGTGCTGCCTTTCCGCGAAACCGTCTGGGAATTGCTCGACAAGGAGCGCCGCAAGGGTTCGCGCATCCTCTTCGAAGGGGCGCAGGGCTCGCTGCTCGACATCGACCACGGCACCTATCCCTTCGTCACCTCGTCCAACACGGTCGCAGGCCAGGCGGCCGCCGGTTCCGGCATGGGCCCCGGCGCGCTCGGCTATATCCTCGGCATCACCAAGGCCTATACGACGCGCGTCGGCGAAGGTCCGTTCCCAACCGAGCTCAAGGACGAGATCGGCCAATTCCTCGGCGAGCGCGGCCATGAATTCGGCACCGTCACGGGCCGCAAGCGCCGCTGCGGCTGGTTCGATGCGGCGCTGGTGCGCCAGTCGGTCGCCACCAACGGGATTACCGGCATCGCGCTCACCAAGCTCGACGTGCTCGATGGCCTGGACGAGCTGAAGATCTGTGTGGGTTACATGCTGGACGGCGAGCGGATCGACCATCTGCCGGCAAGCCAGGGCGCCCAGGCTCGCGTCGAGCCGATCTACGTGACGCTGGAAGGCTGGAAGGAGTCGACGGTCGGCGCCCGCTCCTGGGCCGACCTGCCGGCGCAGGCGATCAAATACGTACGCCAAGTGGAGGAATTGATCGGCGCGCCCGTCGCACTACTTTCCACCAGCCCGGAGCGGGATGACACCATACTTGTGACCGACCCATTTGAAGATTAAGGTTCACAATTGATTACCTAGTCGGCCGGCGAGGAGCCGGCCATCATGAGAAAGTGCTGATGGCTGATTTTGTAGCGGTGATCCGCCGCGCCGTTGACGGACTGGCGAACAATACGCCGGAGATGCGCGCGAAGGTGTATGACAAGGCTCGTGGCGCCGTCCAGCGGCAACTCGAGAACATGAAGCCGCGCCCGCCGGAAGACATGCTGCGCCGGCAGATGGAAAAGCTTGAAGCCGCCATTCTGGATGTCGAGAGCGAACACGCCGAAGCGTTGGAGCCGCTTGTCGATGATGCCGCCGCCCAGCCGACCGAGGAAGCGCCTGCCGAGTCCGTGGCCGAGGCTGCTTCCGAGGGGCGCAACTATGTGTCGGCGCCGGAAGGACAACCGGAGGAGCCGGTTGCCGCGGAACATGCTTTCGAGCCGGCGAGGGACGAACCAGTTCCGGTCTCTCATCCGGAAAGACCGGTTTTCCGCGAAGACGATTACGAAGAGCCGGTGCCGGCCGAGACGGCGGCGGAGCCTGTGGCAACCCACGAACCGGTGGCTGCTGAGCCGCCTGCGGCCACGCCTTCGCTTGAGCAGGAACCGGCTGCTGCCGCTTTGGCCCCGGAAGAGCCTGCGCCGCAGCATTACGGCGACTGGCGAGACGATCTGCCGCCTGAAGACGACATGCCCGCGCCGGCTAGCCATCGGGTGCCCGAACCCGCACCGGCCCCCGCCGTGTTTTCTCCGGTTTTCGACGAGGAGGTCGACCGGCTTCCCTTGCAGGAAGAGCGGCCGGTATTCGAGCCCGAGATACCCGCGGCGGCTGCCGAGCCGCCCGCCATTGAGCCTGCTCCGCCGGAACCGCCTTCCGCCGAAGTGCCGGTAGACCCATCGCATCCGGCCGAACCGTCCTTCGTCGAACGGCAGCCTTCCGCAGAACCCCGTGCGGCAGAACCGGTGGAAGACGATTTTCCCTATCCGGGGCGCGGTGACCAGCATGCGGCGGCGGCCGTTCCGGAGTTTGCCGGATGGGATAGCGCGGCCGCCGTCGAGCCGCCCCCGCAGGCCGTGGAAGCGCCGAAGCCGGTCGAAGAAGACTGGGGTTGGGAAACGCCGGCGCCTTCGGCAGCGAAGGAGGCAGATGTTGCCGCGGCATGGGACGAGGTGCCGGAACTTTTCCCGGCCGGCCCCGTCGAGCCGATCGATCATGGCGCGAAGCCGGCAGCCGTCGATGCGCATTTCGACGCGGAAACCCATGTGGCGGCGGATACGGTGCGGATGCCTTCCGTATCGGAGCTTCCGGATCTTGCTGCCGCTACGCCTGCAGTTGCAGGTGCTGCGCCCGCAGGCGCTTTGCCGTCGAGCACGGATCCTTTCGCTGACTACCTCGATCCTCTCCCCGAGGCGGATAATTCCCAGCGCAAGGCGGACACCAAGGCCAAGCCGGTGGAAAGCGATCCCTGGGGCGATTTGGAGGAGCTGATCGGCTTCACGAAGGACCCGTCCCAGTCCGGCGGGGCGTCGCGTAGCGCGCTGCATACCGATGCAGATGCGGACGACCTGATGTCGGCTCCGGCCCGGCCCTATCGGGTCACGCCGGTCCGCAAGCGCAACTATGTCGGCATCATCCTCGCCATTATCGGCCTTGCTTTGGTCGGCGGCGGTGGATACGCGATCTGGCTCAACCGCGACTCCCTGAACGACATGGTGGACGGCCTCATTCAGTCGAGCCTTCCGGGCAGACAGACGGCCGAGCAGACCCCGCCGCCTGCAAGCCCGGCGCCTTCAAGGCCGGCTCCCGCGAACACGACATCCAGCCAGCCGGCACCGGCAAGGCCGGTTCAGCCGCCGCCCGTTGCGGCAAACAACAATACCAATACGACGGCCTCGCCGCGTCCTGCGGACGGGTCGATCGCCGGCAGCAAGTTCACGCAGCGCCTGATGCCGGATGGCAGCGAGTTGGACAGCGGTCCGGGGGGCGCTGGCGGCCTGGCGCAGAACGCCGAGGGTCAGTCAGTCGCGCAGCTCAATGCGCCGCCTGCCAATCCGCGGCCTCCGTCGACACCGGCTGCCCCCGCGCCTGCAGCCAATACGGCAACGCCGGCTCCGAATTCCGCAACGCCTCCCGTCAACGCGCCGGCGACCAGCCCCGCGGATGCCCCGGCACTGGCCGGCGAAAAGATGTTCCTCTACGAGGAGCGGCTCGGCCAGACTGCGCCGACGGCGATCGAGGGCGCGGTCTCCTGGTCGCTGCAGCGCGAAACGGCTGCCAACGGGCGGCAGGAGCCGGTGGTGCAGGGGCGGATCAACGTGCCTGGACGAGGTCTTACCGCTCTCCTGACCTTCAAGCGCAATTCCGATCCGTCGCTGCCGGCAAGCCATCTGATCGAGATCGTCTTCGCCGTGCCTCCTGATTTCGAGGGCGGCGCGATCGACAGCGTGCAGCGCATCGCCATGAAGTCTACGGAACAGGATCGCGGCAACGCGCTGATCGCCGTGCCGGCCAAGATCACCGATGATTTTCACATGATCGCCCTCAACGATTTTCCGGACGCGCGCACCACCAATCTGGAACTGCTGCGTACCCGTAACTGGATCGACATCCCGATCGCCTACCGCAATGGCCGGCGGGCGCTGCTGACGCTCCAGAAGGGGCCGGAAGGCGAGCGTGCCTTCAACGAGGCGATCCGCGAATGGGGAACGCTCGGTGCCACCGCCAACGGCCAGTAAGGGCCCGTAGAGGCTTCATATCAAAAACAGAAAGGCCCGGTTGCCAAGGCACCGGGCCTTTCTTTTGGGCCACTCGGGTATTTCCGTTCGGAAAGCCCTCAGGCCGGTCGGTTCCGTGTCTCAAACGACGTCGTGACCCGCGGCGAGCAGAAGTTCCCGGGCGGGGCCGCCATCCACGGCCTTGATCAGCAGATGGTCGCCGTCGAAGGTGGAGACCACGAAGATGCCGATCTGGTTTTCCGACAATGGACGGATGACCGAGAGAACGATGCCGGTCTCCTCGAAGGCAAACGGCCCCTGAAACCTATAGCAGATCCAGCCGGCATCCTGTTTTACCTCGGCCGGCACTCTTTCGGCCCGGCACACGACGGAGAGCTCGTCTTCGGTCCGGCTGATGCTGGTAAAACCTTCGCCATCCGCCCAGCGGGGCATGGGGTCGCCCGGATCGAGCCGCGCTATGGCGTAGCTGCCGGCCAATTCCTTCAAGGTGACGCGGGATGCCATCGTTGCCTCTCCATTGCGCTTGCGCATGCCAGGTAAAAGAAAAGGGGCTGCCGAGGCAGCCCCTTTCGATGTCACGTTGCGAAGCCTGATCACGCGTCGACGACGCGCAATGCGTTGGCCTGGGCCAAGGCTTCCTTCTGGACCGCTTCCTGCACCTTCTCGAAGGCGCGGACTTCGATCTGACGGACGCGTTCGCGGCTGATGTCGAACTCGGCGGAGAGTTCTTCCAGCGTCACCGGATCATCAGCCAGGCGACGGGCTTCGAAGATGCGGCGTTCACGGTCATTGAGAACGCTCAATGCGCGAGCCAGCATGCGGCGGCGCGTGTCGAGTTCGTCCTGCTCGATCAGCACTTCTTCCTGGCTGTCGTGGTCATCCACCAGCCAGTCCTGCCACTGGCCGGCTTCGCCTTCGGTGGCCCGGATCGGCGCATTGAGCGACGCGTCGCCGGACAGGCGACGGTTCATGGAAACCACTTCCTCCTCAGAGACGTTCAGTTTGGTGGCGATTTCCGCCACCTGATCCGGCTTCAGATCGCCGTCGTCGATGGCCTGGATCCGACCCTTCAGCCGGCGCAGGTTGAAGAACAGGCGCTTCTGGTTGGCGGTGGTGCCCATCTTCACGAGCGACCAGGACCTCAGGATATATTCCTGGATCGAGGCCTTGATCCACCACATGGCATAGGTTGCCAGGCGGAAGCCGCGTTCCGGATCGAACTTCTTGACGGCCTGCATCAGGCCGACATTGCCCTCGGAGACGACTTCGCCGATGGGCAGACCGTAGCCGCGATAACCCATTGCGATCTTCGCCACGAGACGGAGGTGGCTGGTGACCAGCTTATGGGCGGCATCGCGGTCTGCGTGTTCGGCATAACGCTTGGCGAGCATGTATTCCTGCTGCGGCTCAAGCATAGGGAATTTGCGGATTTCGTCGAGATAACGATTGAGACCGGCTTCGCCGGCGGTAATGGAAGGCAGAGTATTGCGGGCCATAAAGCACCCCTTTCCGATCGTTGTCGGTTCCCTCTGGATTTAGCGTCTGCATGCTGAAGGCGAACCGAAAATGGCGCGGGTCATTTTCGACCCCGCACCAATCCACGTAACAAATAAGTGCGGCAGAACAGTGATTCAAGAGATCACAGAGGCGTTATATCATTACAATGCGGTAATGTATTCCGCTTGGAATTCTACCGATAGACGCGTTCGGAAAACGCTCCCATGCCCGATCGCATCATTAGTTCGTAGACCATGCGGCGGTTCATCGGATTGTGCAGACGGGCAACTTTCGAGCCGAGAAATTCGGTTTCCACGTGCTCAAAGGCAAGTAGGTCCGGTGCCTTGGCGATGGCGTCGAGATAGAATTCGTGAAACTCGCGGCGGCAGACATAGGTCTTGTATTTGGTCATGCAGAAGGTCGAGAAGGTGTCCTTCCGTTCTCGCAGGAAATCGGAGACGCCGACCGTGACTTCCGGCCAGGCGGGATTGAATGTGTCGTCGAAGGCGATGACACCATGGTCGGCGAGCGTCTCGGTCGCAAGCGTGCTGTCGGCGGCGATGTGATGCAGCATGTGGCCGCCGTCGATGCTGAAGAAGCGTGTGCGGCCGATCTTGCTGACAATCTCGTCCGCCCGCAGGCGAGTGCTGTCGCCCTTGATGATGAGATCTTCTTCCACCGGCAAGCCGAGGCGGCGGCCATTGTCGACAAAGCGCCCGTACTGGGTCGGCACACCGTCCTCGGTCTGGCCGATATCGAAAAGATCGATCGCCAGAACCTTATCGCTGTCATCGCTTATCTTCCTGAACAGAAAGTAGGAACGTCCGTAGAAGACACCGATCTCCGCGATGCCGCCTTCCAGTGCATTGTTCGTCTGAGCCTGCAGGAGCGAAAGGAAGACCAGCGCGTCGGGCGGATCGATATATCCTTCGATGGTCTGCAGGTCGTTGAAAATGAACTTCCGGAGGTGTGCATTCATATCCGACGCGTCCTTCCGTTTCTGACTATCCTGCCACAAATAGATCACGCCAGGCGCAATCCGGACCGGAGGTTGAATTGGGTCATGCAGAACATGATTTCTGCACTGCAGCAGGGAAGATAAATCAAGCGAAAGTTTGACAATGTTCCGCTCTGTTGCGAAGCATGGATATCCTGACCGATGATCATGTTATGTGTGTCACCGGATTGCTTATTCAGACCCCGGCTACCGGCATTTTCTTTCCAAGTCGTGTGAGTTGCTTTGCCGATAGCGGCTGTAATCGCCATAGGCCTGGCAACGGGAAAGGCCGACATCCTTCAACTGCTCGTCGGACAACTCCAAAAGCGCCATACGGTTGCGACGCGCGCGGATTTTTTGGACGACGAATGTGATCAGGCACGAAATCAGGTGCCGCTGGTCCGACGGTTCGGCGGCCGGAGCCGCCTCTGCCGGAAGGTGAGCGCGGAGTGGGTGCGGCAGCTCCACGGCAAGGTCGTACCGCTCCGATAAGCGGTCAAAGACCGCCCGGTTTTCGTTTCTCATGTCTGTCTCCTTAGGGGCGATCGGTCGCCGGTTTTCACAGGAGGCGGGCGTCGACCGCCCGCCTCATCTTCGTGATCTGTCGGATCGACGGCTATTTGTCGGATGCCTGGGCGGAACGGGTCGCGGCTTCCGCTTCCCGGAGCGCCTCGGCGCATTCCTGGCAGCAGACCTCGACCGTCTTGCCGCCGATCTTTACGGCAATCCGCGTTGCATCGAGTTCGCAATCGCAGGCGGCGCAGGTATTTTCTTTCATGATGTCATCTCCCGAGTTGAGCTTACGGGGAGAGAGAACCATTTTGCGGGATACGCCGCTGTCAGAATCTTTAGCGACTTTATCTGAGCCCGGCGAAGCGCTGGAATTCCGCCGGCGTGCGGCCGTAGGCCTGGCGGAAAGCCGAGGAGAAATGGCTGTGGCTTGAAAAGCCGAGATCGAGGCCGAGTTCCGTCAAGTCATCGTAACTGCCGAGGAGGTCGAGCGCGCGGGCAAGCCGAAGGCGAAGCTGGTAACGGTAGAGCGGCGTGCCTTCGACCTGCTGGAAGACCTGAGTGAGATAGACCGGCGAGACGCCCGCTTCGCAGGCGATTTCGGCAAGCGTCCAGCGGCGCGCGAGATCCGAGGACAAGGCGAGCTTCGCCCGGTCCACCAGCTTCTGCCTGCCGGAGCTGGCGGTCGCGGCGCGAGCCGTTCTTACGCCTACGGCACGGCGCACCAGCGTCATGGCAAGGGTTTCGCCTTCCAGCGTCTCGGCGGCGCCGCGCATGAGGCTGTGCCGCAGCAGCGCCACCAGAACCTGGGCGCGCGCATCGATCAGGAGCCGCTGCTTGTTGAAGACGAAGCGCGAGCCTTTCGGATTGCGGTGCTCCTGCGGCACCAGTTCCTCCAGCATGGCTTCCGGCACCTCCATGCTGAGGCAGGCATCGCCGCCTTCGACCGGATGGCTGATCTGGTAGCCCTCGTCGCAATTGAAGAACAGGACCTGATTGGCCTCGGCAACCGTATCGTCGCGGCCGACATGGCGCATGAAGACGCCGCGATAGGGAAAGACGAGGCTCGTCGCGTGCGAGCACTCCTCCCCGCTGCGGTGCCGGCAGGAGCCGTCGCACACGACATCGCGAACCGTGATGAGGCCTGTATCGAGCAGCTTTTTAACGGCGAACTGGCTCATGGTGGTTTCCAGGATGTCTCGGGTTGTCGAGGATCCCTATATACGCTCCGCTGGCGTCTCCCACCACCCGAATCAAGCTCTCAGCGCGTCGATCAGTTCTTCCATGTCCTGCGGCATAGGGGCCTCGAACTCCATCACCTCGCCGGTGCGGGGGTGTTCGAAGACCAGCAGATAGGCATGAAGGGCCTGCCGTGGAAAACGGCTGACGAGGTTTTTGGCAGGTTCGGGCAGAAGGTTCGCCTTGGTCCTGAAACCCGCCGAATATTCCGGATCGCCGATCAGCGGGTGGCCGATATGGGCCATGTGGACACGAATCTGATGGGTGCGGCCCGTCTCGAGCCGGCATTCGATCAGCGCGGCGAGGGCGGTCGCATCCGGTTTTTCGTGGAATCGCTCGATCACCTCGTAATGGGTGATGGCTTCACGGGCGTCGTCGCTGTCCTCGCGTTTGACCGCGCGCTTGGTGCGGTCGGAACCGGAGCGCCCGAGCGGCGCGTCGATGGTGCCTTTGAGCCCGCGGGGACGACCCCAGACCACCGCCTGATAGGCGCGTTCCAGCGGCCCGGAGCGGCCATGGTCGGCAAACTGGTCGGCGAGGTGCCGGTGGGCGATGTCGTTCTTGGCGGCGACCATCACGCCGCTCGTCTCCTTGTCGAGGCGGTGGACGATCCCCGGCCGTTTGACGCCACCGATGCCGGAGAGACTTGCGCCGCAATGGTGGATCAGCGCGTTGACCAGCGTGCCGGTCCAGTTGCCGGCGCCGGGATGCACGACGAGGCCGGCGGGCTTGGCGATGACGATCAGGTCCTGATCTTCGTAAAGCACTTCAAGCGGAATGTCCTCGCCCTTGGGTTCCGGGTCCTCCGGTTCGGGAAGGGCGATCTCGATCTTGTCACCGGCGGTCACCTTTTTCTTCGGTTCGGTAACCGGCTTGCCGTTCAGCACGACCGCGCCCTGTTCGATCAGCGCCTTGATGCGGCTTCTGGAAAACTCGCCCTCCAGCACCGCGGTCAACCAGGCATCCAGCCGCCCTTCCGCCTCTTGTGAGGCAGTCAGGACTTTCCTCGGGCGCTCTATCTCGTTAAAGGGATCGTTCATTCAATCATTCCGACAGCAATCCGAGAACCAAGGACGACCCGATGCCCCAACCCGAGATCGAGGAAAAGGAAGAGCCGCTTGATCCGGCGATGGAGAGAATCCGCCGGAAAATGGTGCTTCTGCAGCTCGTTTCGGGCGGTATCTTGTTCGTCTGCTTTATGGCGGTCCTTGCCGCGGTTGTCTACAAGGTCTCACAGCGGCCTTCGACACCGGCGTCCGTTGCCTCCAGCGGCGGCTTCTCGGTGCCGGCGGGACAGCCGCTGACAGCGACGGCCGAACTGCCGGCAGGCTTCCAAATACACTCGGCGTCGCTCTCCGGCAGCCAGATCCTGTTCCACGGCCAGTTGAACGGCACGCAGAAGCTTTTCGTCTTCGATCTTACCGCCGGCCGCATCGTTGCCGATGTTACGGTGGCGATCCCGCAGTAATGGAGCCGGTCCGCATCGATGACGCGGACGATCCGCGGATCGCCGAGTTCCGCTCGATCCGCGAACGCGACCTAACCGGCCGCGAAGGCCGGTTCATCGCCGAAGGCACGGTGGTGCTGCGAATGCTGGCTGCGGCGCACCGGGCGAAAGGCGATTTCGAGGCGGAGAAGATCCTGCTTCTTGAAAACCGTGTGGCAGGACTTGGCGATATCCTCGCCGGTTTTCCGGATGACGTGCCTGTCCACGTTGCGTCCCAGGCGGTGCTGGACGGGATTGCCGGTTTTCATCTGCATCGCGGCGTGCTGGCGCTAGGCCGCCGGCGGCGGGAGCGGACGGCTACCGCGTTGATCGGAAGCCTGCCCGAAAAGGCGCTGGTGGTTGCCGCCTTCGGCATCTCCAACCATGACAATGTCGGCTCCATTTTCCGTAACGCGGCGGCATTCGGCGCCGATGCCGTCCTGCTCGATCAGACCTGTTGTGACCCGCTCTATCGCAAGGCGTTGCGCGTGTCCGTCGGCGCGGTTCTTTCGGTTCCTTATGCGCGTGGCGGCATGACAGCCGAAGTTCTGGCCGCGCTCGCGGCAGGCGGTTTTTCGGTCTGGGGGCTTTCGCCGGCGGGCACGGTCGAGATCCGCGACGTGCCGGCCGCAAATCGGATGGTACTGGTCACCGGCACGGAGGGCGAGGGGCTGCCGGCCGATATTCTCTCCAGTATCAACACGACACGGATTGCCCAGGCGCCGGGACTCGACAGTCTCAATGCGGCGACGGCAACCGGCATTGCGCTCTATGAGATTGCCATGGCCCAGGGAAGGCTCTGAGGTTAATTCGCCGCGTCCTGCGTGATCGCCAGCGTTTTCTTGGATTTCGCCGCAAGACTCTCCCGTTTGGTGTCCCCTGACTTTCCGGAGAGGATCTTGTGGATCGGCGACGACTTGCCTTCGGCCGTCGCGGTCAGCGCCACCATGTTGGCGGCGATCGACGCAAGTTCCTGGCGGATCGCCTCATCATTGCCGCCGTCGGCCTTGTACAGTCGCTCCGCCAGTGCTGTGGCGCGGTTGTGGGTTTCGTCGATCATCTCCGCAATCACAGGGTTGGCGCCGGCCTGTTCGGAAATCCGCGCAGGTTTCGGCGACGGGGCATAAGGCAATTCTCGCAGAGTGACATCCTCCGGGGTGATCTTCTTTTTCGGGCTGGCGATCCTGATTTCCGGCCGGCCGGTTGTCGTGTCGCGCAGAGCGCGGCTTGCCTCCCGGGCCTCGGCATTCGCCGTCTTGAGCTTTTCCCGCAGCCGGGCGATTTCGGCCAAGCGGCGTTCCAGCGCATTTTCCCGATCCGCCCGGTCGGCGATCTCCCTCGCAAGCTTGTCTTCCAGCCGCTGCACCCGGTTCTCTTCCTGGGCAAGCCGCGCTTCGGCATCCTTCGCACGGCTGGTCTGCAGCCGCACGTCGTTGCGCAGCGTATCCCGTTCGTCGCGTAACGCGGTGATGCGGAATTTGAGGTTCTCCACCTCGGTGTCGCGGGTCGACAGGTCGATGCGGAAATTGTCCGCCTCCGACATCATCATCACCTGCCGTTGCCGCAGGTTTTCGATCTCGAGTTCCTTGGCGGCGCCGGCTTCCTCGGCAGCTTCGAGGGCCGCTTTCAACTGCTGGATATAGCTGTCTTCCTGGCGAAGGCGGGAGCGGGCCTCCGCCGCTTCAACGTCGAGATCGTCGATCTGGCTGCGAAGTTCCGCGGCTTCTGCGTGCAGGCGCTTTGCCTCCTCGGCGAGCTCGTCGGCCTTGATCTGCAGGGCGACGGTCTTATCGCGCTCCTGGATCAGTTCCTGTTTCGTGCGGGCATTCTCAGCCGCATAGACGGCACGCGCCATGTCGCGCTGGGCGCGCACCTCCTGCGGGCTGATCGGCAGGGTGGCCTTGATACGGTTTTCGGTATAGCGGACGACGCGGGCATGAATTGCCGGTGCGATCAGCATCGTGGCAAGGGCGGCGCTGAGGAAGCCGAGGCCGAACAGAAGAGCAAATTCGATCACGACGAAGCCGTTTCCCAGGCTGGTTTGGAACGCGCATCATGTTTAAGCATGGCTGCATGAAGCCGGCAAGCATTCCGGCGGGCGATAACCGGCCTAATCGCAGTTATGATGAATTTCATAAAATGCCTTCGAAGTCCGGTTACCGGCGCTTCGAAAGGACAATGCCGTTCTTCAGAATGGGTTCCATGTCGGCGACTGGGTGAGCTTGAGATAGCCTACATTGATGCCGAGGCGTGCACCGAGGCCGGTGCGGATCGGCACGAGAACGACGTTGTTGTTCCGCAGCACCGTCATGCCGACGCCGGCAACGACGAAAGCCGAGCCGGAAACGCCGCCGAAACGGGCGTAGAGACTGTTGACCGAGGGAAGGTCGTAGACCAGCATCATGGCACGCGTACCTTGCCCACCGTAATCGATGCCGAGCGAAGGACCCTGCCAGAAGACCGGATGCTGTCCGGCATTCTTGGTATAGAGCTCGCCTTCGCCATAGGTCAGGCCGGCGATGAAGGCGCCGGAACCTTCCTGTCCGAGGATGTAGCCGTTCGGCAGGCCGAACTGGGCGAACGCATTTTCGACGACCTTAGCCAGTCCGCCGCTGGTGGAGCCGAAGAAGCCGTGGCCGGCATCGACGATCTCCTGCGCCGAATATTGGTTGGCGCCCTGCTGGGCGGCGGCTGGACCGGCAAACAGTGCGGCGGCGAGGACCGCAAACGCCGCCGCGGCGAAACGAGCGAAGGCGGAAGATGTGTGGGCGCGCATTGTCAAATCCATCGATTGGTTCATCCAGGGCCAAACCTCCCGCATCATGCTGAAGGCCCGGTTATTTTGCTGCCATGGTCTTAATAATCGGTTTACCAAATATGGTGTCATTATGGCCTCATAGATTGCACCATCTCCGCGCAACCTTAACGTGGCAGAGCGGAACCGGCGCAATATGCAAAAACAGGAGAACGACATGCCGAAGAATCCCAATCTCACGCTGAGTGGGCCTGATCTCGCGGCACTTCTGTGCAGCCGGGTCTGCCATGACGTCATCTCTCCCGTCGGTGCAATCAACAACGGTCTGGAACTTCTCGACGAAGGTGCCGCGGATAGCGACGCCCTGGATCTCATCCGCACGTCCGCGCTGAACGCGTCGGTGCGTCTCCGGTTCGCCCGCCTTGCCTTCGGCGCCTCCGGTTCGGTCGGCGCCTCGATCGATACGGGCGAGGCGGAAAAGGCCGCCAAGGACTATGCCTCCGCCGAAAAGAAGACCGAGGTGACGTGGAGCGGTCCGCGCGCGATCATCGCCAAGAACCGGGTCAAGCTGCTCCTCAACCTCTTCCTGGTCGCCTATGCCGGGATTCCCAGAGGCGGTTCGGTCGATGTCGTGCTGGAGAACCCGGAATACGATGCGAAGTTCATCATCACCGTAAAGGGCCGCATGATGCGCGTGCCTGCGAAATTCGTGGAGATCGTCGGCGGCACGTTGGAAGAGCCGATCGATGCCCATTCGATCCAGCCCTATTACACTGTGCTGCTGGCGGAAGAGGCCGGCATGGACCTGAAGCACGTCGTTTCCGAAGACAAGATCGTCTTCATCGCCGAAACCGTGACCGCCTGAAACTATCCGGCCGGACAGCGGCAGGAAGGTAACCATTCCTTAGCGAGATGCCCCCATCATAGGCGCTCCCAGGAAGCCCAGCCAGGGCGGGTAGCATCAAGGGGAACATGATGCAGCGTTTGATGATTGCCGATGGCTCGGACATCGTCCGGAAGGTCGGCAAGCGGATTCTTTCCGAACTGGGTTTTCTCGTCGCGGAGGCGGGGAGCGCGCAGGAGGCTATTACCCGCTGCCGTTCGGAACTGCCGAACTTCATGATCGTCGACGCGGCGCTCGAAGGCGCTCTCGATCTGATCGCCGGTATTCGCGCCATGCCGAACGGCAAGAATGTGCGGATCTTCTACTGCGTCATCGAGGCCGATCTCAAAAAGATGATGGTCGGCAAGCGCGCCGGCGCGGATGATTTTCTCCTGAAGCCCTTCGACAGGAAGATCCTGACCTCCGTCTTCTCAGGCCTTGCTCAAGCGGCTTGAAACGAACATCCTTTTCGATCGAACAAAACGGCAGGCGTCGGTCTGCCGCCTCCGGTTGTTCGTTCGCGGCACGGGCGCACGCGAAAAAAAGCCCGCCGGTCGGGACCAGCGGGGCGTCTTTGGTAAAGGGGAGGCTCTGGATCAGGCGGTCTCGGCGTAATCGGCGCCGTCCGGCTCGCGCAGCACATAGCCGCGGCCCCAGACGGTTTCGATGTAGTTGGCGCCGCCTGCAGCATTGGCGAGCTTTTTGCGCAGCTTGCAGATGAAGACGTCGATGATCTTCAGTTCCGGCTCGTCCATGCCGCCATAGAGGTGGTTGAGGAACATTTCCTTGGTGAGCGTGGTGCCCTTGCGGAGCGAAAGCAGCTCCAGCATCTGATATTCCTTGCCCGTCAGGTGGACGCGCTGGCCACCAACTTCGACGGTCTTGGCGTCAAGGTTGACGATCAGTTCGCCGGTGACGATGATCGATTGGGCGTGGCCCTTGGAACGGCGGACGATCGCGTGGATGCGGGCGACCAGTTCATCCTTGTGGAAGGGCTTGGTCATGTAGTCGTCGGCGCCGAAGCCGAGACCGCGAACCTTGTCTTCGATGCCGGCCATGCCCGACAGGATGAGGATGGGGGTCTTGACCTTCGAAAGTCTCAAAGTGCGGAGCACTTCGTAACCCGACATGTCGGGGAGATTGAGGTCGAGAAGGATGATGTCGTAGTCGTAGAGTTTGCCGAGGTCGACACCCTCTTCACCGAGGTCGGTGGTATAAACGTTGAAGCTTTCCGATTTCAGCATCAGCTCGATGCTCTGGGCAGTCGCGCTGTCATCTTCGATGAGTAGAACCCGCATATTTTTCCCCTTTACCGCCGCGTAAGGTACCTGATGCCCCCTTACTCGTTACGGATCCAGACTGAGCCTGATTTGGAAGCTGCCACTAAATGGTTAACAAATTATGAGCAAGCCTGACAAGGTGCATCATTTCGTTAAGCAAAATTAGTAGCAACCTGATTTCCCTTGAGGATTGGCCATCACCAGGATTGAATCAGCAGATGAGGAAACTCTGCTAAATGATTCATTCGACTCACACATTGTCGAGGCCAATTTAGGCCCTGGCATTTACCGACCCTTAAACGATCAGGCTTATCATTAATGATGCCTGTAAACGAAAGGTTAACGCGGAGCAGATTTTATTAACGCCGCGGAAATTTTTTGATCCGGAGTGTAACAAACCGGATACACGGGTCTGGGTCTCGCTATCCACGGAGTATTGCGTATGAAGTCGCGTGACAGTCTGGTTCGCCTGAAGGGTTTTCAGGTTAACGAAAAACGCCGCCAGCTCCAGCAGCTGCAGATGATGATGGCAGAGTTCGAGCGGATGGCCAAAGAGCTCGAGCATCAGATTACCGTCGAAGAGAAGAAATCCGGCATTGCCGACCCGAATCATTTCGCTTACCCGACCTTTGCAAAGGCGGCGCGCCAGCGTGCCGACAATCTGCAGGTCTCGATCCGCGAACTCCGGGTCCAGCAGGAAAGCGCCGAACTGGCGTTGGAAGAGGCGGAAGCCGAACTCGCCAAGGCCTCGGCTCTCGAAGAGCGCGATGGCGGAATGCGCGCCCGGGCCTGAGCCCTCGGGCGTCAGGATAAGGAATTTTGCAATGCGGGGCGGCGCCACGGCGCCAGCGCCCCATTTTTGCGTTTTAATATATTCGTTAACGTCCGCGGGTAGCTCCGCGTTCTTACCGGATTCTTACCGGAGAATATCCCGCCATTCAGGATGCCGCTCCACCTGCGCCTTGAAGAACGGGCAGAGCGGAATGATCTTCCAGCCGCCCTTGCGGGCCTCTTCGACTGCATGAAGCGCCAGCGCCTGGCCGACACCTTTGCCGCGCAGCGTCTCCGGCACACCCGTATGATCGATGATGACGAGTTCGGGCGAGGCTCGCGAATAGGTCATTTCCGCCTGGTCGTCGTCGATCTCGGCGATATAGCGCCCGCCCGACCGCGTTTCTTCATGGGTGATATTCATGATTGCCCCGTTCCTTGCATCTGCGGATGATGTAGTACGCCAAGGGGTGAAGGGAAATAGCTGCCGGATGAGGAAGGGAGCCATGCCGCCGATGGAAAACATGAGGAAATGGCTGCGGCCGCTTCTTCTTCTCATGGCCGCGGTGTTTCTGGTGCTCGGGCTTTTTCTGCCGATCATCCGCTTCGAGCGCCTGTATTTCTTCAGCGACGCGCCGTCTCTGGTGGGGCTGGTATCGGGACTTTTCTTGGAAGGGAACGTCGCGCTTTCCCTGCTGGTCGGATTGTTTTCGATTGTGTTTCCGGTCGCCAAGCTTGTCGGGCTGGCCGTCCAGCTCTCCGGCAAGGCGGCGGAGGCAGGGCTTTTTCGCCGCGCGATGCCGCATCTTTCCAAGTGGTCCATGATGGATGTGATGCTGGTCGCGATCGTGGTTTTCGCGGCGAAAAGCAGTGGTCTGGCGACCGCCATGACGCAACCCGGCCTGTGGTTCTATGCCGCCTCGACGGCAATTGCCGGATTGCTGTCTTCCCTGATCCGGAGCGGACCAAAAGAGCCCTATGACGGGAAGAGGTCAAACTGAAAGGTGCCGTTGCGGTCTTCGCAGCGGCACCTTCTTTTCCGGAAGGAGAAGTTCTCTCCTCGCAAATTCTTCGTCAGTGGCGATATTGCTGTATGCGGGTCGTGCGCAGGCCAGCCAGACCATGGTCATTGATGGAAGACTGCCAGGACAGGAATTCCTCGACGGTCAGAGTGTAACGTTCACAGGCTTCTTCCAAGCTCAACAGGCCACCGCGAACCGCGGCCACCACCTCTGCCTTGCGGCGGATGACCCAGCGGCGCGTATTGGCCGGAGGAAGATCCGCAATCGTCAGGGGGCTGCCATCGGGGCCGATGACATATTTCACTCGGGGACGTATCAATTCGGTCATTGGACTCTCTACACAACACAAGACCACGTCAGTCAGCCTAGCGCCGCAGTTTTAACATTTGACTAAATAGGGTGCGGCATTTGTCGGGAGATCGGCGATAACCGCAATACGTGTCCTCGAACGGTACGAAAAGGCAGCCTTCATTGCGGAAGGCGGCTCCAAAAACGCTGCATTTCACCCGTTCTGCGGGAAAAAGGTCAGAAACCCTTGCCGCCGCGAAGCTCGGCGAGCACGGTGCCGAACATGATGCGCAGGTCGAGCAGTACGGAAAAATTGTCGATATAGTGGAGGTCGCAGGCGATCCGGGCCCGTGCCTTGCCGGGGCGGTCGGTCGGGCCGCGCAGCCCGCGCATCTGCGCCAGGCCGGTCATGCCGGGTTTGACCGAATGGCGGCGGTGATAGTCGGGAACAAGGTCCTCGTACGGAATGCCGGCGGCGAGCATGCCGATGGCATGACAACGGGGGCCCACGAGCGACATGTCGCCCTTCAGGACATTGAGGAGTTGCGGAAGCTCGTCGATATTGGTCTTGCGGATGACGGCGCCGATCCGCGTTACGCGCGGATCGTTCTGGACCGTTTGCGCCACGCCGGTCGCATCTCCAAGATCAGTCCGCATCGAACGGAACTTGTAGACCCGGATCTTGCGGCAGTCCTTCCCCCAGCGCACCTGGGTGAAGAGCGCTGGCCCCGGACTGTCGAGGCGGATGAGAAGCGCGACCGCCAGCATCAACGGCAGGAGCACGAGCAGGGCAGTGAGCGATATGCCGATGTCGATCGTCCGCTTGACGGCGAGCTGCACCCGGAAGGCCGCCTGCCGCTTGCGGGGCAGGGGCGTTTGCTGAACGTCGGCAAGAAGCGGCGCAGCATCCCGGCTGCTGACCGGCATATAAACGGCGTTGTTGTGCAGATCGGAAACGCTCAAAACACTCACCCGCATCGTACCCCTGGGAGCCCCCTGACGGCCAGTTATGCCCCTTAATATAACAGGTTATTGCGAGAGTCATCAGTCTAGTTAAGATCTGGTTAACGATGAATAGAATCTTTCTTGCACTGCGGCATCAGAGCAAAGCCAAAGATATTTCCGTTTTTCCCGCCCCAAGTTCCAGTTGCGCGGTACCGGCGTGCCCGAATGTGAGGAAATCCCCGGCAGACAAGGAAAAAACTCCCGTAGAGGACTGCGTTTGTGCTCCGCTGCCGGTGCCGCTCAGAGAAACAAGCGTTTGTGCGCCATTAAGCATCAAACTGGTCGTATGGCCGCTCGAAGTGAGTACAGCGACCTGAATTGCCACCAAAAAAGGTCCGGCAGCCGGCACCACGAGAGCATTTCCCCCACCGGCCACGGCCGCTCCGAATGTGAATCCGCCCTGGTTGAGGCCGAAGGCGGAGACGCCGCTCTGCTGGCCGGCGGCAGGCGAGAAGCTGGTCCCGCTCCGATAGGCGCGCGCCGCCGGCTGGTTCGGCCGGGATACGTGGCCGGCAGACGAGATCGACAAACCGTTCTTCCAAGTCGCGCCGTCGCTGACCTTGACCGAAAACGCATTGTCGCCAGCCAGTCCCATTTCCGCATGACCCGTGAAATCGGTCTGGAACAGGAGCGAGGCGGTATCGGCGGCGACGGCCTTGTTGATCTTGATCTGATGGCCGCCGCCCGCGTGGTTGAAGAGGCTTGCGGGCGAGGAGAGCGCCAGGCGATTTGTCGCGTCGGGCGTGGCGTCGATGCCGAGTTCCGCGAAACTTCCGCTCGCCGGCAGCGGGATGTCCTGCCAGCCGGCTCCCGAAAATACCTTGAGGCGCGAGAGCGCTGAAAACCAGGCGCGCCAGCCGGTTTTCGGTGCGACAAAGCTCCAGGCACCATCCTGCCAGATGGCGACACAGCCGGTTTTTCCCGACCGGGCACCCGTCGGCTCGGCGGCAACACTGTAGCAGGTGCCGTCGGCAGGCGAGGTTGGCGGTATTGCCTGTTCGGCAACGATCGTCAGATGCACAAGGGCATCAAGCCTCAGCAGCGCCTCGTTGTGGGTTACGTGTTTTTGCGCCTGCGAGGGCAGGATGAAAGGCATGTCCAGGTTGGCGGTCGTGTCGGTCATGGGGTCTCTCCGTTCGATTTGGAACGAAGTCTAAGGCCGGGTGGAAAAGCGGGGATATGAAACCGGGTAAGTTCTTGAAATATCGAGTGCGGCGTCTTCCGGCATGCCCGCACGAAGGATGCGTGCCCGATCTGCAACAGTTCCTGCGGCGATCGATCCCGCCGTCTCCTCAAGGCTTCCGAATGTCCTGATTGCGCTTGTCCTTTATCCCGCATATGCGAATGTGGCGCGGCGAGAGACAGGAAAAAGCATGCGTTATTCGGCGTATTCGATCTTCAAGCAGGCGCTTTCCGGCAACCGGCTCTGGACGCCGGCCTGGCGGGAGCCGGAACCCAAGCCGCATTACGACGTGATCATCGTCGGCGGGGGCGGGCACGGCCTTTCGACGGCCTATTATCTCGCCAAGGAGTTCGGCATCACCAATGTAGCCGTCGTCGAAAAGGGCTATATCGGCTCGGGCAATGTCGGGCGGAATACGACGATCATCCGCTCCAACTACCTGCTCGAGGGCAACAATCCTTTCTATGAGTTTTCTCTAAAATTATGGGAAGGGATCGAGAAAGACTTCAACTATAATGCGATGGTGTCGCAACGAGGCATCATCAACCTGTTCCATTCCGATGGCCAGCGGGACGAATATGCACGGCGCGGCAATGGCATGCGCATGCACGGCGTCTATGCGGAACTGCTGGATCGCGAGCAGGTGCGCCGCATGATGCCCTATCTCAACTTCGACCATGCGCGATTCCCGATCATGGGCGGGCTTTATCAGAAGCGCGGCGGCACGGTGCGGCACGATGCCGTCGCCTGGGGTTATGCGCGCGGCGCGGATCAACGCGGCGTCGACATCATCCAGCATTGCGAAGTCACGGGCATACGCCGCGAGAACGGCGTCGTCACCGGCGTCGAGACGACGAAGGGTTTCATCGGCTGCAACAAGCTGGCGCTGGCGGCGGCGGGGAATACGACGACCGTCGGACGCATGGCCGATCTCGAACTGCCGATCGAGACGCATGTGCTGCAAGCCTTCGTCTCCGAGGGGCTGAAGCCGGTGATCGACCATGTCATCACCTATGGCGCCGGGCACTTCTATATATCGCAGTCGGACAAAGGCGGGCTCGTCTTCGGCGCCGAGATCGACTTCTATTCTTCTTACGCGCAGCGCGGCAACCTGCAGACTGTCGAGCATACGATGGAAGAGGGCGTCTCACTGATCCCCGGCCTGTCGCGCGCCAAGGTGCTGCGGAGCTGGGGCGGCGTGATGGACATGTCGATGGACGGTTCGCCGATTATCGATCGCACGCCGGTCGACAATCTCTACCTCAACTGCGGCTGGTGCTACGGGGGCTTCAAGGCGACGCCCGCGTCGGGCTTCTGTTTCGCCCACCTGATCGCCAGGAACGAGACGCATCACGTTTCGCGCTTCATGCGGCTCGACCGGTTCGAGCGCGGTTATACGATCGACGAGGCGGGCAAAGGCCCGCAGCCGAACCTTCATTGAGACCGATCCCATGGCAAGCCTGATCACCTGTCCGCATTGCGGCGCAAGACCCAAGGAAGAGTTTTCGGTTCGCGGCGCAGCCATGCCGGCACGTCCCTCGCCGATGGCAAAGGACGAGGCCTGGCATGCCTATGTCTATATCCGCGACAATCCCAAGGGACGCTATCAGGAGTACTGGCATCATGCGGCCGGCTGCCGGCGATGGCTGGTTGTCGACCGCGACAACCTGACACACGACGTCTTCGGCGTGACGGACGCGGCGGATTTCGTGCAGGCGAGGGGGATCGAATGACCTCCTATCGCCTCGCTTCAGGCGGCGCGGCCAATCGCGGCCGGTCGCTCACCTTCACATTCGATGGCCGTACCTACAAGGGTTTCGAGGGCGATACGCTCGCCTCGGCGCTGCTTGCCAACGACCAGATGCTGATGGCCCGCAGTTTCAAGTACCATCGTCCGCGTGGCGTGGTGACGGCGGGCTCGGCGGAGCCCAATGCACTGATGACGATCGGTGCCGGCGCCCGCAGCGAGCCGAATGCGCGCGCCACGGTCGTCGAGCTCTACGACCGGCTTGTCGCAGTGAGCCAGAACCGCTGGCCCTCGCTGAAACATGATTTCGGCGCGCTCAACAATGTGCTGTCGCCTTTCCTGGGCGCGGGCTTCTACTATAAGACTTTCATGTGGCCGGCGCTTTTCTGGGAAAAGCTCTACGAGCCGCTGATCCGCCGCGCCGCGGGGCTCGGCAAGGCAGTGATGCAGGCCGATCCCGATCGCTACGAAAAATCCTGGACGCATTGCGATCTGCTGGTCATCGGCGCCGGGCCGGCCGGGTTGACGGCGGCGCTCGCGGCGGGGCGCGCGGGAGCACGGGTCATCCTGGCGGACGAAGGGTTCAGGCTCGGCGGCTCGATGCTTTCGGAAAGCGCCATGGTCGGTGGAATGCCGGCCTGCGATTTCGCAACAACGACCGTCGAGGAGCTGGCGACGCTGCCGAATGTGACGCTGATGCCGCGCACCACGGTGTTCGGCTGGTATGACGACATGGTGTTCGGCGCGGTCGAGCGGGTGCAGAAACACGTGGCAACGCCTTCGCCGGACCTGCCGATGGAGCGGCTGTGGCGCATCGTCGCGAAACGGGCGATCCTTGCCGCCGGCGCGGAAGAGCGGCCGCTTGTCTTCGGCGGCAACGACAGGCCGGGCGTGATGACGGCCGGCGCGATACGCACTTATCTCAACCGGTACGGCGTCGCCGTCGGCGGCAAGGTTGCGGTTTTCACCAATGGCGGCTCGGGGTATCGGACCGCGGCCGATCTCGTCGCGCGCGGCGTCGATGTGACGGCGATCATCGACGCACGGCCAGGATCGGCCGATCCGGTGCCGCAAGGCATCCGAGTCATTCGCGGCGGCTCGGTGACCGACACGAGGGGATGGCACCGCATCGATGGTTTGATCGCCGAACGTTCTGGATTCGAGGAAGTGATCGCCTGCGACGCGCTCGCCATGTCCGGTGGTTGGTCGCCCGTCGTCCATCTCATGTGCCAGCGCGGCGCCAAACCAGTCTGGTCGGATGAAAAACAGGCGTTCATGGCTCCCGATCTCGGCGGCGCCTTCGTGGCGGCGGGTTCCGCGGCCGGGTTCGACGGCCTCTCCGACTGCCTCAAGGACGGTGCCGCCAAAGCGCATACGGTGCTTGAAAGCCTCGGCCGCCGGGCCTTGCCGCTCGCTCTACCCCGGGTGGAGGGCGAATACGACGCGTCCTTTGCACCGCTCTGGTATGTGCCCGGCGCCAAGAACAAGGCATTCGTGGATTTCCAGAACGACGTGCATGTGGGTGATCTCGGCCTCGCTCAGCGTGAGGGTTTTCGCCATATCGAACATACCAAGCGCTATACCACCGCCGGCATGGCGACCGATCAGGGCAAGCTCGGCAATATCAACACCGTCGGCATCGTCGCCGGCATGCGCGGCGTCTCACCGGCCGAGATCGGCACGACCACGTTCCGGCCCTTCTATACGCCTGTCTCTTTCGGCGCGTTGGCAGGAAGCGCGCGGGCGGAACATGCTGCCCCTGTCCGCACCTCACCGCTTGCCGGCTGGGCAAGGAAGAATGGCGCCGCCTTCGTGGAAGCAGGGCCCTGGCATCGTTCCGCCTGGTTTCCGCGTGAGGGGGAGAAGACCTGGCGCGAAAGCGTCGACCGGGAAGTCCTGAACGTCCGCGCCAATGCCGGACTTTGCGACGTCTCGACCCTCGGCAAGATCGAGATTTTCGGCGCCGGCGCCGCGGAGTTTCTCGACCGCATCTATTGCAACGGTTTCCTGAAATTGCCGGTCGGAAAGGCGCGCTACGGCCTGATGCTGCGCGAGGACGGCATCGTCTTCGACGACGGCACGACCAGCCGGCTTTCCGAAAACCATTATGTCATGACAACCACCACGGCCTATGCCGCCGAAGTGCTCTCGCACATGGAATTCGCCGCCCAGACCTTCTGGCCGGAACTCGACGTGCGATTCGTATCGGTGACCGACCAATGGGCGCAGATGTCGCTGGCCGGCCCGAAGGCGCGCATCATCCTGGGCCGCGTGGTACAGGACGACATATCCGATGCGGCCTTCCCGTTCCTCGCGGCGAAGGAAGTGACACTGCGGGGCGGGCTGAGAGCACGGCTTTTCCGCATTTCGTTTTCGGGCGAACTCGCCTACGAGCTTGCCGTGCCGGCCGGCTTTGGGGAGGCGGTGGCGGATGCGATCATGGATGCCGGCCATGAGGATGGCATCTGCGCTTATGGCGTGGAGGCTTTGAACGTGCTGCGCGTCGAGAAGGGCCATGTGACTCACAGCGAACTCGAGGGCCGCACGACGGCCGACGATGTCGGTCTCGGCCGCATGATGGCGATGCAGAAGCCGGATTTCATCGGCAAGCGGCTCTCCACCCGCTTCGGCCTGACCGCCGCCGACCGGCTGCAGCTCGTCGGTCTGAAACCGGTGGAGGCGGACAAGGAGATCAGGGCCGGCGCGCATCTTCTGAAAGACCAGGCCAAGCCGTCGCTCGCCAATGACCAGGGTTTCGTATCTTCGGCCTGCTTCTCTCCGACATTGGGTCATTTCATCGCGCTCGCGATGCTGAAATCCGGCCGCGAGCGTTTCGGTGAGAAGATCATCGTCTGGGACGGGCTGCGCGGCACGGAGGTGCCGGCGGAAGTATGTCCGCCTGTCTTCGTCGATCCCGAAAACACCAAGCTTCACCTCTGAGGGCGGCCGATGTCGATCAACCTTCTTCACCGGCATGTGCTTGAGGATTATATTTCCGGCTTCGAAACCGATCCGAACCCGAACCATGTCGCGGTCAGCCGTCGGCCGGTGATCTTTTCGGTTCTGGCCCATCGCGGGCAGGAGACGGCGGTGGCGGAAGCGCTCGGATCAGCGCATGGCGTCGTATTACGGTTCTGCAGCCCGTCGGAATGGCTTCTCGTGTCGAGGACGGCGGGGCCGGCAACCGTTGCCGGAATTCTCTCCGACATCGCCGGCGCGTCCTTTGCCGACCAGAGCGATGGCCGCGTGCTGATGACGATCTCCGGACCGAGCGTGCGCAATATCCTTGGCAAATGCGTCGCCGTGGACTTGCATCCGGAGGTTTTCGCCGAGGACTATTCGGCGAACATGTTGTTCTGCCACGTGGCCGCGAACGTAGCCCGCAGCGGCCCCGACACGTTCGAGATCATCGTGCCGCGTTCGCTCGCCGGCTCCGCCTTCGAGGAACTGCTCGAGATGGGCCGCGAACACGCGCTGACGCGTGGCTTCAGCGACTGAAGGTGGCGCGATCCGAACATTGACTATGTCGGAAACGACAAATCCCGCTTCGCAGAAGGGGCTATTGGGTGGCTGCGGGAGCCACTAACCTCGCCGGAGATCGCCTTCCTCAACGGAGACAGTTTCCATGAAGAGCCATGCCCGTGTCGTCGTCATCGGCGGCGGTGTCGTCGGATGTTCGGTCCTCTATCACCTGACCAAATTCGGCTGGAGCGACGTGGCGCTGGTCGAGAGGTCGGAGCTGACCTCCGGCTCCACCTGGCATGCGGCGGGCGGCATGCACACGATCAACGGCGATCCGAACGTCGCCAAGCTGCAAAAATATACCGTCGAGCTCTATAAAGAGATCGAGGCCTATTCCGGGCAGGATATCGGCCTGCACATGACCTCCGGCCTGATGCTGGCGGCGACGCCGGAGCGCTTCGACTGGCTGAAATCGATCCTCGCCAAGGGCAAGTATGCGGGCATGGAGGCGCATCTGCTGTCCGCGAAGGAAGCGCACGAGATGATGCCGCTGCTCGACCCGTCGCAGTTCGTCGGTGCGGTTTACGATCCGAACGAGGGGCATCTCGACCCCTACGGCACGACACACGCCTATGCGAAGTCGGCGAAGAAGAACGGCGCGGAGATCTACCTCCACACCAAGGTCGAGGAACTGGTGCAGCTTGAAGACGGTACTTGGCGGGTGATCACCGACAAGGGGGAGATCCGCGCCGAGCATGTGGTCAATGCAGCGGGTCTCTGGGCGCGCGAGATCGGCCGCATGGTGGGTTTGGAACTGCCGGTGCTCGCCATGGAACACATGTATCTCCTGACCGAAGACATGCCTGAGGTCATCGAGTTCAACAGGACCACCGGTCGCGAGCTGCAGCATTGCGTCGATTTCGACGGAGAGATCTACATCCGCCAGGAACGCAACGGCATGCTGATGGGGACTTACGAAAAAGCCTGCCGGCCGTGGTCGCCGATCGAGACGCCGTGGGATTTCGGCCATGAGCTTCTCGCCGAGGACCTGGAGCGCATCACGAACGAGCTGGAGGTCGGTTTCCGGCACTTCCCGGCCTTCAACAAGGCCGGCATCAGGAAGATCATCAACGGACCCTTCACGTTCTCGCCGGACGGCAATCCGCTGGTCGGCCCGGTGCGGGGCATGACGAATTTCTGGTCTGCCTGTGCTGTCATGGCGGGCTTCAGCCAGGGCGGCGGCGTGGGGCTCGCGCTCGCCAACTGGATCATCGAGGGCGATCCCGGCTTCGATGTCTTCGCCATGGATGTCTGCCGCTACGGCGACTATGCGACGCTCGCCTATACCAATGCCAAGGTGCGCGAAAACTATTCCCGCCGCTTCTCGATCCGCTATCCGAACGAGGAACTGCCGGCCGCGCGACTGCTGCTGACGACACCGATCTACGATCGGCTGAAGGCGGAGGGCGCCGTGTTCGGCGCGTCGTATGGGCTTGAAACTCCGCTCTGGTTCGCGCCAGAGGGTGTGGAGGACAGATTCTCCTGGCGCCGCTCGACGGATTTCGAATCGGTCGGGCGAGAGGCGAGGGCGGTGCGTGAAAGCGTCGGGCTGATGGAGACCTCGGGCTTTGCGAAATATTCGGTGACGGGCGAGGGCGCCCGCGACTGGCTCGACGGCATCCTGGCCGGCAAGGTCCCCGAAATGGGTCGGATGGCGATCACGCCGATGCTGAATGAGGCAGGCAAGCTGATCGGCGACTTCACGCTCGCCAATCTCGATGACGAAGAATTCCTTCTCATCGGTTCCGGTATCGCGGAAGACTATCATATGCGCTGGTTCGAACGGCACTTACCGGATGACGGATCGGTGGCGGTCGAAGCCCTGAACCTTGGGCTCCTCGGTCTATCCGTTGCCGGCCCCAAAGCGAGGGATGTGCTGCAGAAACTCACGCATCTCGATCTTTCGGATGCAGCCTTCCCGTTCATGGCGATCCGCGAACTCGATCTCGGCATGGCGCCGGTCGTTCTCGGAAGGGTCAGCTACACGGGCGATCTCGGTTATGAACTCTGGATGAAGCCGGAGTACCAGCGCTACCTTTTCGATCTGCTGATGGAGGCAGGCGCCGGGTTCGGCATCACGCTCTTCGGCCTCAGGGCGCTCAATGCGCTGCGGCTTGAAAAATCCTTCGGAAGCTGGGCGCGGGAATACCGGCCGCTCTACGGTCCCGTCGAGGCCGGGCTCGGCCGGTTCGTGGCCTATGGCAAACAGGCCGATTTCATCGGCAAGGCGCCGGCGCTCAAGGAGCGGGCAGAAGGCGGAGCGCTCAGGCTTGTCACCTTCACCGTCCAGGCACAGGACGCGGACGTGATCGGGGACGAGCCGATCTATTTCCACGGCGAGGTGCGCGGCTGGGTCACTTCGGGAGGTTATGCGCATGCGTCAGGCGTCTCAGCGGCCATGGGCTATGTTCCGCAGGAGATCGCCGACGAGATCGACGGTTGGCAGATCGAGCTGCTCGGAGACATGCTGTCGGCGAAACTGCAGCCGCTCCCCCTCTTCGACCACAACGGGACGAGGATGCGGTCCTGAGGGCCGTGTGACTTTAACGTCAACCGAAGTTCAACGTTAAATTTCGTATCTTCGCAGTTTTGACTAATTTTTTTACATAAGGTGCCGGTTTTTTGGAATTAATGGTCTTTATGGCGCCAGATTGTTGAGAAGTGCCGCGATTTTGCCGGTCTCTCGGCTTTTTGTCTTCACATTTCTTACGAAAACGTTATGGAATGCGCCAAGAACTCAAGAACCCGCAAGGGACATATATACAAGAGATGCGGCCCATATAGAGGATCGCATCCGGGGGAAAGCGTATGGATTATTTTATCCAGCAGCTCATAAACGGGCTGACTCTTGGATCCATCTATGGCCTCGTGGCAATCGGCTATACGATGGTTTACGGCATCATCGGCATGATCAACTTCGCCCATGGTGACATTTTCATGCTCGGCGGCTTCGCGGCCCTTATCATATTCCTCATCCTCACGTCTTTTTTTGCCGGCATTCCGGTGGCGTTGCTTCTCCTGCTGATGCTGGTCGTCGGCATGCTGATGACGGGATTGTGGAACTGGACGATCGAGCGCGTTGCCTATCGGCCGCTCAGAGGGTCCTTCCGGCTGGCGCCGCTGATCACCGCGATCGGCATGTCGATCGTGCTGTCGAACTTCATCCAGGTGACCCAGGGGCCGCGCAACAAGCCGATCCCGCAGCTCGTCACCGATGTCTATCATCTCGGCGAGATCAGCATTTCGCTGAAGCAGATCCTCATCGTGGTCATCACGTCGGTCTTGCTCTTCGCCTTCTGGTACATCGTCAACAAGACGCCGCTCGGGCGCGCCCAGAGGGCGACCGAACAGGACCGCAAGATGGCGGCGCTGCTCGGCGTCGATGTCGACCGGACGATTTCCATCACCTTCGTGATGGGGGCGGCGCTTGCCGCGGTCGCAGGCGGCATGTACCTGATGTATTACGGCGTCGCCTCGTTCAACGACGGCTTCATTCCGGGCGTTAAGGCATTCACCGCGGCCGTTCTCGGCGGCATCGGTTCGCTGCCGGGCGCCGTTCTCGGCGGGCTGATGATCGGCCTCATCGAATCCCTCTGGTCTGCGTATTTCACGATCGCCTACAAGGACGTCGCCACTTTCGCGATCCTCGCCTTCGTGCTGATCTTCAAGCCGACGGGCATCCTCGGCCGGCCGGAAGTGGAGAAGGTCTGACATGGCTTCCCCATCGGAAAACACCCAATCCGGCCTGATGGCGAAGGCCGTCAAGGAAGGCATCTTCGCCGGTGCAATAGCCTTCGGCATGTTCCTCCTCTATGTCGGCATCGAGACCTATCAGGATATCGATAACCGGCTCGTCTGGCGTACCCGCTGGGGATTGTTGGCGATCTTCGTCCTGGTGGCGGCGGTCGGCCGCTTTCTGACGGTCGGTTTCATCAAGCCGCATATCGATCGCCGCAAACTTGCCAAGGCGAAGAGCGGCGTCCTCGAAATCTCCGAGGACAAGGGCTTCTTCCACAAGCACTTCCTCAAGATCGCGCTGATCGCGCTGCTGCTTTATCCGATCGGCTCCGTCATGCTGTTCGGGCCGCAGGGCTCGCTGAAGTATGTCGATAATTTCGGCATCCAGATTCTCATCTATGTCATGCTGGCCTGGGGGCTCAATATCGTCGTCGGGCTTGCCGGTCTGCTCGACCTGGGTTATGTCGCTTTCTACGCGGTGGGCGCCTATTCTTACGCATTGCTCTCGGCGAATTTCGGCTTGTCCTTCTGGATACTGCTCCCGCTCGCCGGCATCCTCGCCGCCATGTGGGGCATTATTCTCGGTTTCCCGGTGTTGCGCCTGCGCGGCGACTACCTGGCGATCGTAACGCTCGCCTTCGGGGAGATCATCCGCCTCGTCCTCATCAACTGGACGGATGTCACCCAGGGTACGTTCGGCATCTCCGGCATCGCCAAGGCATCGGTCTTCGGCATCTGGTCGTTCGATGTCGGATCGCCGAACTATTTTCCGAGGGCCATGGGACTTGCGACCTCCTCGGCGTGGTACAAGATTTTCCTGTTCTACGTCATCCTGGCGCTCTGCCTCGTCACTGCCTATGTGACGATCCGCCTTCGCCGCATGCCGATCGGCCGCGCGTGGGAAGCGCTCCGCGAAGACGAGATCGCCTGCCGTTCGCTGGGCATCAACACGGTCGCGACCAAGCTTACCGCTTTCGCCACCGGCGCGATGTTCGGCGGTTTCGCGGGCTCCTTCTTCGCCACCCGTCAGGGCTTCGTATCCCCGGAAAGCTTCGTCTTCCTGGAGTCGGCGGTCATCCTGGCGATCGTCGTCCTCGGCGGCATGGGCTCTCTGACCGGCATCGCGATCGCCGCAGTCGTCATGGTCGGCGGTACTGAACTGCTTCGCGAAATGGAATTCCTGAAGCTGATTTTCGGGCCTGATTTCACGCCGGAACTCTACCGCATGCTGCTCTTCGGCCTTGCGATGATCATCGTGATGCTCTTCAAACCGCGCGGTTTCGTGGGATCGCGTGAACCGACAGCCTTCCTCAGGGAGCGCAAGGCGGTCTCCGGAAGCTTCACCAAGGAGGGGCACGGCTGATGACCTCCGGAACAAATGCGATGACGTCCAATATGAGCGGCGACACCATCCTCAAGGTCGAGCACCTGTCGATGAAGTTCGGCGGCCTGATGGCCATCAACGACTTCTCCTTCGAGGCGCGGCGTGGCGAGATCACGGCGCTGATCGGCCCGAATGGTGCGGGCAAGACGACCGTCTTCAACTGCATCACCGGCTTCTACAAACCGACGATGGGCATGATCACGATGACGCAGCGGGACGGGAAGGATCACCTTCTCGAGCGGCTGAAGGATTTCGAGATCACCAAGCATGCCAAAGTGGCCCGTACCTTCCAGAACATCCGGCTGTTTTCCGGCCTGACGGTTCTCGAAAACCTCCTGGTCGCACAGCATAACGTGTTGATGAAGGCGTCCGGATACACGATCCTCGGACTTCTGGGCCTGCCGGCTTACAAGAACGCCGCCAAGGCTGCGATCGAGAGGGCGCAGTACTGGCTGGAAAAGGCCGACCTGGTCGATCGCGCCGACGACCCCGCCGGCGACCTCTCCTATGGCGCCCAGCGTCGTCTGGAGATCGCCCGCGCCATGTGCACCGGCCCCGAGCTTTTGTGCCTGGACGAGCCTGCCGCCGGCCTCAATCCGAAGGAGTCGCTGACCCTCAATGCGCTGCTGCGCGGCATCCGCGACGAAGGTACGTCGCTGCTCTTGATCGAGCACGACATGTCCGTGGTCATGGAGATTTCCGATCACGTCGTGGTGCTTGAATACGGCCAGAAGATTTCCGACGGCACGCCGGATCATGTGAAGAACGACCCCAAGGTGATCGCCGCCTATCTCGGCGTGGAAGACGACGAGGTGGAAGAGGTGATTTCGGAAGTCGAGAGCGAAGGAGGGGCGCACTGATGGCCGGTGAAACCCTTCTGAAGGTCCAGGGTGTCGAGACATACTACGGCAACATCCGTGCGCTCGCGGGTGTCGATGTCGAGGTCAACAAGGGTGAGATCGTCAGCCTGATCGGTGCTAACGGAGCCGGCAAGTCGACGCTGATGATGACGATCTGCGGCAGCCCGCAGGCCCGAAGCGGCCAAGTCATATTCGACGGCGAGGATATCACCAAGCTGCCGACGCATCTGATTGCCCGGAAGCGTATCGCACAATCGCCGGAAGGACGCCGCATCTTTCCGCGCATGACGGTTCTGGAAAATCTCCAGATGGGTGCGAACCTCGATAACCTCAAATACTTCAAGGAAGACGTAGAAAAGATCTTCGTCCTCTTCCCGCGTCTCAAGGAACGCCAGAGCCAGCGTGGCGGCACGCTTTCCGGCGGCGAGCAGCAGATGCTGTCGATCGGCCGCGCGCTGATGGCCCGCCCGAAGCTGCTTCTCCTCGACGAGCCGTCGCTCGGCCTCGCGCCACTGATCGTCAAGGGCATTTTCGAGGCGATCAGGAAGCTCAACCAAGAAGAAGGGCTGACCGTCTTCCTCGTCGAGCAGAACGCATTTGCCGCCCTGAAGTTGTCCGACCGTGCCTATGTTATGGTCAACGGCAAGGTGACGATGTCGGGATCCGGCAAGGAGCTTCTGGCCAATCCGGAAGTCCGTGCCGCCTATCTCGAAGGCGGAAGGCACTAGGAGATCCAAGATGCAGGGACTTTTTTTCGAAGAAGGTGACGGCGTCCACCTGGTGTTGCGCTTTGCCGTGGTGATCCTCGGCTTCTGGACCGCATGGCGTACCGGCAAGGCCGTCGCCGAAGGCTGGGGCGGTCTGGCGACCGTTGTGATCTATACGCTACTCCTGGGCATTGTGATGCGTTTCCTACATTACGCGCTGTTCCAAGGGCCGTTCATCAGCGGCTTCTATTATATCATCGACGTGGTGCTTCTGCTGGTCTTTTCGATCGCCGGATTTCGTATTCGACGGACGCGTCAGATGGTGCAGAACTACTATTGGCTCTACGAGCCGACCTCGGCTTTTTCTTGGAAGAAGAAAGATTGACAGGCGGACCGATCTGTTCTCAGATTGCTGCTGGTCAATCCTAAATGGAACCTGGAGTGGAACAATTTCCGGCATGATCGTGGTGGGTATCGCGCCGGCATATCAACCCAACCCGCTTAAAAAAACTGGGAGTAAATCAATGAAGAAGTCTCTTCTTTCCGCTGTTGCGCTGACCGCCATGGTCGCTTTCAGCGGCAGCGCATGGGCCGATATCATCGTCGGCGTCGCTGGCCCGCTCACCGGCCCGAATGCAGCCTTCGGCGCCCAGCTTCAGAAGGGTGCCGAACAGGCAGCCGCTGACATCAACGCTGCCGGCGGCATCAACGGCGAAAAGATCAAGATCGTCCTCGGCGACGACGTATCCGACGCCAAGCAGGGCGTCTCGGTCGCCAACAAGTTCGCGTCCGACGGCGTCAAGTTCGTCGTCGGTCACTTCAACTCGGGCGTTTCCATCCCGGCTTCGGAAGTCTATGCCGAAAACGGCATCGTCCAGGTAACCCCGGCTTCGACCAACCCGAAGTTCACCGATCGTAACCTGTGGAACACCTTCCGCACCTGCGGTCGTGACGACCAGCAGGGCGGCGTTGCCGGCAAGTACATTGCCGACAACTTCAAGAGCGGCAAGGTCGCCGTCGTTCACGACAAGACCCCGTACGGTCAGGGTCTCGCCGACGAAACCAAGAAGGCCATGAATGCAGCCGGCGTCAAGGAAGTGCTCTACGAAGGCGTTACCCCGGGCGACAAGGACTACTCGGCTCTGATCGCAAAGATGAAGCAGGCTGGCGTCACGCTCGTCTACTGGGGCGGTCTGCATACCGAAGCCGGTCTGATCATGCGCCAGATGAAGGATCAGGGCATCAAGGCTCCGATGATGTCGGGCGACGGTATCGTTTCGAACGAACTCGCTTCGATCGCCGGTGACGCCGTTGACGGCACGCTGATGACGTTTGCTCCGGATCCGCGCAAGAACCCGGCTGCGAAGGAACTCGTAGAGAAATTCCGCAAGGCCGGTTTCGAGCCGGAAGCCTACACGCTCTACTCCTATGCTGCCCTGCAGATCATCGCGCAGGCTGCCAACAAGGCGAAGTCCACGGACGGCCAGAAGGTTGCCGAAACCATGAAGTCCTCCGGCCCGTGGAAGACCGCGATCGGTGACATCGGCTTCGACAAGAAGGGTGACATCACCCGCCCGGACTACGTCATGTACAAGTGGGGCAAGGGCTCCGACGGCAAGTACACCTACAACGAAATGTAATCCGTGCGGGGCGAGCCCCGTATCGGATGATCTTTCAGGGAAGCCCGGCAGAGCCGGGCTTCTTTTCGTCTCGGGTGGTCATTGGCAATGTACACGGCGGCCACAGCCGGCTGCGGCGGACCTGTCGCGATCTCGCACCAGCGGCGGCCTACCGCAGAGGCCCGGTTGTTCCTGGCCTGGACTTGCCCTCACCAGCGTCATGCCCGTGGCCGGCTGGAAGACGATCCATCGCGCCAGATCTTCGCCGAGGCAGCAGTCGGTCAGCGCAATGCCTTCGGTCTGAAGGAACTGCCTGGCGAAGGCGGAATTGAGCGAACCCGGATCGGTGGCTCCCCATTTCCGGGAGCGACCGCCGTAGAGCTTCGCCTGAAGCCGCCAGCGCATGGCTCCAAGATTGCACAGAGCCTCTACGAGAGTGCGCATCGCGACGTCGCCATAACGTTGCTGACGGCCCGAATTCTCGACCTCGCCTCCGGTCGGCAGGATGAAATGGTTCATTCCTCCCACAGCTGCCACGGGATCGTAGATGCAGGCCGAGACGCAGGAACCAAGAACGGTCATGAATACGGTGTCCGGGTTTGCGGAGACCGCACACTGGCCGCCAATGACATGGATGGGATGATAGCCTGCCTCGGTCATCTGCCTCTCTTTTTATAATTATCTAAATTAGACTATATCGAAGAATATGAAGGTGGCGGGCACACCCAAAGGACTAAGAATGAATGGCGATAAATATGGATGAGTGTCTTTTTTCCAAGTCCATATGCTTGGCGGGGTAGGTCGGATCCGTCGAACAGGGCGCATCGGGCGGTGCTATCCTGGATAAGGAAAGTGTGGCGACCGCTCCACTTTTGGTCGTGGCCTAAGGTATTCGCCGCTCCTCACGATCCGCTGAATTGTTGCGTCGGTTAGGCCGACCGTTCCTCGCCATGCAGGACGTGGGCGGCCTTGACGGCGGCAGATGCGCGATTTTCGACGCCGAGCTTCACGTAGATCTGCTCCAGATGCTTGTTCACCGTGCGGGCGGAGAGGCCGAGGATATCGCCGATGTCCCGGTTCGACTTGCCCTTGGCGATCCACAGGAGGACCTCGGATTCGCGCTGGGTGAGCGGAAAATGCTGGCGCAGCACCTCGTCGTCGGGGCGCTTGCTGACGGCTGCGGTCAGGCGGAAGAGGTATTCGTCGGCGCCGATCGCCCCGAGAAAGGAGAGCTGCAGGCTAGCCTGGCCACTCTCCTTCAGGGAGAAGGCAGCATCGCGGGCAAAACCCGGCTTGTCGCGCTCGGCCATCCAGGCGGCGATGCGGCGGGAGACGATATCAAGTCCGTCGTCGCTGTTGGTGGCGGCGTTGATCAGTCGGGTCGCCTGCGGTGTAGACCAATGGACGCCGCCATTGCCCTTGACGGCGAGCAGGTGCCGACCGGCGGCATCGAGCGCCACGCGGGCGCTTTGGGCCGAGCGAGCATTGGAGAGATGGACGCGGATGCGGGCGCGCAGTTCATCGATGTTGATCGGCTTTGTCAGATAATCGACGCCACCGGAATCGAGCGCATTGACCACATGCTCCGTTTCGGTGAGCCCGGTCATGAAGATCACCGGCACCTGCGCCACGACGGCATTGGTCTTCAGCCTGCGGCAGGTCTCGAAACCATCCATGCCGGGCATGACCGCATCCAGCAGGATGAGGTCGGGCGTGATGCGCTCGACAATGTTGAGCGCCGCCTGGCCAGATGTAGCGATCAGCACCGAAAAGCCTGATCCTTCAAGCGTTTCGGTCAGGAAGCCGAGCGCCTCCGGGCTGTCATCCACCAGAAGGACAATGTCGCGCGGCAAGGGGGCCTCAGCCATCGATCGTCCTCTCTGTGTCCAGCCGAGTCAGGAATTGCATGTAACCGGCGATATCGAAGGCTTTAACATAGGCGCCAAGCTCGTCGGTGAAGGCGCGGTTCGTCTCGTCCTGGGCAAGATCGGCAAGCTTTGCCTCGATACCGCGCACGTAGCCGATTTCGCCGAGCCGCAAAAGATCCTGAACGTCAGCCATCCCCGGACTTTTGATCGTCGGCCTGGGGTCGACAGGGGCGGGCAGCGCCGTTTCGTTTTCGTAAACCCAGACAAGGCCGAGATGGACGGCGAGCTTGTCGGCGAGGCGCCGGATGTCGACCGGCTTGGCGATCGCGTCGTTATGGCCATCTGTACCGGCATTTGCGCCCGATCCGTCGCCGATATTGGCGGAGAGCATTACGATCGGCGCGGTCTGACCCATCTCGCGCAGCTTCTCGACCAGTTGCCAGCCGCTCATGCCGGGCATGGAGATATCGACCAGGAAGAGGTCGGGTGTGGCGCCCTCGATCAGTGTCAGGCAGTCCGGGCCGCTATTGGCGGTGAGCACCACGAAATCCATCGGTACCAGCACTTCGCGCATCAGGTCACGATGGTCCTCGTTGTCGTCGACGATGACGATCGTGCGGCGTGGACCGGTATAGGAGACGATCTTCTTTTCCGGCGCCGGTGCGGTGTTTGGCCTCTCTATGGCCGAGAGCATCAGCCGCACCTTGAAGATCGAACCTTCGCCCCTGGTGCTGGCAACCGCGATCTCGCCACCCAGCGTATTGGTCAGGAGCTGCGTGATGGTGAGGCCGAGCCCAAGGCCAGGCATCGGGCGAATGCTCTCCGCCTCGCCACGCTGAAACGGCTCGTAGATGCGGGCAAGGTCCTTCTCGGCTATGCCGCGGCCGGTGTCCGTCACGGTGAAGGTCGCAACCTGGCTGCGGTAGGCGACGTCGAAACGGACCTTGCCCTCGTCGGTGAACTTGATGGCATTCGAGAGCAGGTTGACGAGGATCTGGCGCAGCCGCTTTTCATCGGTCCGGACATATTGGGGAAGCGACCGGGCGCGCTCGTGTTCGAAGACCAATCCTTTCGCCTGGGCCTGCAGCCCGAACATTTCGACGATCTGGTCGAGAAAATCCTGGATATTGATCTCGTTGGAATAGACCTGCAGGCGCCCCGCCTCGATCTTGGAAATATCGAGGAGGCCGTCGATCAGACCGGACAGATGGTCGGCGGAGCGTTTGATGACCTTGATTGCCGACTGGCGCGGGGCAGGGATCGTCTCGTCGCGCTCGAGAATCTGCGCGTAACCGAGCACGGCGTTGAGCGGCGTGCGTAGTTCGTGGCTGAGACCCACGACATAGCGGCTCTTGGCGCGGTTGGCGGCTTCGGCGGTTTCTTTAGCGTCCTGCAGGGCGGCGTCGGTTTTCTTGTGGGCGGCGATTTCCTTCAGCAGCAGCGTGTTCTGGCGGGAGGATTCCTCTTCCGCCACGACCCGGCTGTCATGGGCGAGCACATAGAACCACGACACGATACCGGCGATGATGGCGAAGACAAAAAAGACGATGAAGACCGTGCCATATATGACATCCGCGTTGGCCGGTGTCGCCTGTCCGACCTGATAGGCGATCATTGCGAGGATGGCGCCGATCAACGAGATGGCGAGCACCGTCGTCGTTGCGTAGCGGCCGAGGCGGGTGGTCAGGCGGCTGATGACGGTTTCCGGCAAGAAGGAGCGGGCGACGGTGCCGACCTGGGTGTTCAGCCGCGCGTGCGGTTTGCACATATCGTGGCAGCGGCTGTCCAGCGAACAGCAGAGCGAGCAGATGGGCGCCGCATAGGCCGGGCACCAGGCCATGTCCTCGTGCTCGAACGGGTGTTCGCAGATGGAGCAGGTGATCGAGCCGAGGCTTTTCCAGCTCTGGCGCGGCTTGCGGGCGAGATAGAATTTGCTCTTGGTGGCGAAGGCGATGGCCGGCGAGATGAGGAAGGCGATCAGGGTGACGTAGGTGGCGAGCGAGGCCATCAGCGGCCCGAACAGGCCGAAATGCGCTGCGAGCGCCACCGCCGCCGAGCCGAACATCGAGCCGAGGCCGACAGGGTTGATGTCGTAGAGATGGGCGCGCTTGAACTCGATGCCTTCGGGCGAGAGGCCAAGCGGCTTGTTGATGAAGAGATCGGCCGAAATCGTGCAGAGCCAGGCCATGGCGATGATCGAGAAGATGCCGAGCGTCGCTTCCAGCAGCCGGTAGATGCCGAGTTCCATCAGGAGAAGGGCGATCACCACGTTGAAGACCAACCAGACGACGCGGCCCGGGTGGCTGTGGGTGAGGCGCGAGAAGAAGTTCGACCAGGCGAGCGAACCGGCATAGGCGTTCATCACGTTGATCTTGAGCTGCGAGACGACCACGAAGGCGGCCATCAGCAGAAGCGCCGCCGTCTCGTTCGGGATCATGTAGCCGAAGGCGGCAAGATACATATGCGCGGGATCGGCGGCCTCCCGCACCGGCGTGCCGGTTGCAAGCGTCAGCACGGCGAGGAACGAGCCGGCCAGGAGTTTCGGCACACCGACCACGACCCAGCCGGGGCCGGCGAGGAAGACCGCCAGCCGGTGCCGCCACTTGCGCATTCCTTCCGCCGGCAGGAAGCGCAGGAAATCCACCTGTTCGCCGATCTGCGGCATCAGGGCCAGGATGACGGCGGAAGCGGCACCGAACTCCACGAGATCGAACGGAGCGGGACCTGCGATCTGCGCATTGGAATGCCCGACGCCGGCAAAGGCCCGCCAGAGATCGAATTTCTCCCAGTCGAGAAAGGCGATGAACACGAAAGGCAGGATGTTCAGCACGATCCAGAAGGGCTGGGTGACGAGCTGAAAGCGGGAGATGAGCTGCACGCCATAGATGACGAGCGGAATTACCACCGCGGCACTGATGATGTAACCGATCCAAGGCGGAATGCCGAAGGCAAGCTCCAGCGCGCCGGTCATGATCGAGGCTTCGATCGCGAACAGCATGAAGGTGAAGCTTGCATAGATCAGCGAGGTGATGGTCGAGCCGATGTAACCGAAGCTCGCCCCGCGGGTGAGAAGGTCGATATCGACTCCGTGGCGGATCGCGTAACGGCTGATCGGCAGGCCGATGACCAGCATGGCGACGGCGGCCGCACAGATGGCGAAGAAGGCGTTGGTCGTGCCGTATGAGAGGGTGATCGTGCCGCCGATCGCCTCCAGCGCCAGGAAGGAGATGGCGCCGATCGCCGTATGGGAGATGCGGCTCGACGAAAACCGGCGGGCACTCTTCGCCGTGAATCGGAGCGCATAGTCTTCCAGCGTCTGGTTGGCGACCCAACGATTGTATTCACGCCGAACGGGAATGATGCGTTGCCGCGCTGCCATGCCTAATTTTCAGCACCTTGAGAGGAAAGACTGTCGATTGGGCACTTTCGACTGTGGCGGCAGGTTTTGCAAGCGAAGGATGATGCGGTGCGGTAAATCCCCACCGCATCATTGACGATCGGGTCACACCGTGGCGCGCGTGGGGGTAACGACGATCTCGTTGGTATCCACGTCGTCCGGCTGGTCGATGACATGCAGGATGGCACGGCCGATGGCATCCGGCTTCAGGGCGATGCTGCGGAAGTCCTTCATCATGTCGGCGGCGGCCTGATCGGTGATCGTTCCGGCAAGCTCGGATTCGACGACGCCCGGATAGACGCAAGTGACGCGGATCTTGTCGTTTTCCTGCCGCAGGCCGTCGGAGATCGCCCGCACGGCAAATTTCGTGGCGCTGTAGACGGCCGAGGTCGGGTAGACCTTGAAGCCGCCGATCGACGAGACGTTGATGATCTGGCCGAAACCCTGGCCGTTCATGATCGGCAGCACGGCGGCGACGCCATAAAGCACGCCGCGGATGTTGACGTCGATCATCCGGTCCCATTCCTCGACCTTCAGCGAGGCCATGGGGGAAAGCGGCATCAGGCCGGCATTGTTGACGATGACGTCGATGCGGCCGAATTCCGCCATCGCCGCATCGGCGAAGTTCTGAAAGTCCTGCCGGTCGGTGACGTCGAGACCGCGGACGAGAACCGTGGCGCCCAGGGCGCGCAGTTCGTCGGCCAGCGCTTCGAGCCGGTCGGTGCGGCGGGCACCGAGCACGACCTTGGCGTCGGCCGCCGCCAGCACGCGGGCAGTTCCTTCGCCGATGCCGCTGCTTGCACCGGTGATCAGCACGACTTTTTCGGTAATATCGGTCATCTGTTTTTCCTCTGATCGGGGAGCGGCGGAATGTCGCCGCGAGCAGAGGGGTTATGAAACATCCGGCGGCGCAGCCGGTATCAAGCTCGTCCGGACTTCTTGCCCGATCGTCCGAGACTTCCGTCGAAATGCCTGTCACAGAATTGTCATATGGCAGGTGCTGCAATCAGGCCACGGCTTGCGGCAATGATTGTTCCAGGGCTTGCAACTCGATTATCGACAACCATGTCAGGGGTGCAATTATAAAACCTTCCGGATCCAATCAACCTTTATTCCTCATGTGGCTCCCGTGAAACCATCCTCCCCCAGCGTTCCAGAACCTCAACAAGATTTCGGCACCAGCGGCATCGCGCCGATGGATCGTCCGAGCTCGATAACCCGCTTCTTCATGGGCATCGTTGCCTGGGCCGAGCGGCTGAACTTCAGATATGCCAAACTCGGCAACCCGCCGGTCTATGACAACGCGACATTCCCGTGGGCGGCAGAAATCGAGAAGGCGGCACCGGCCATCCGTGCCGAACTCGACCACATCCTGCTCCGCAAGGACGAATTGCCGACCTTCCAGGACATTTCCACCGACGTGAAGACGATCTCCACCGACAACGGGTGGAAAACCTTCTTCCTGCTCGGCTTCGGCGTGAGGTCGGAGCAGAACATCAAGGCCTGCCCGGACACCTGGAAGGCGATGCAGAAAATCCCCGGCCTCACGACCGTCATGTTCTCGATCTTCGAACCGGGAAAGCACCTGCCTGCCCATCGTGGCCCCTATAACGGCGTCCTGCGCCTGCATCTGGGCCTCATCGTTCCGGAACCGCGCGACAAGCTGGCAATCCGCGTCAAGGATCAGGTCTGCCACTGGGAAGAGGGCAAGGTGCTGATTTTCGACGATGCCTACGAACACGAGGCCTGGAACCACACGGACAAGACCCGCGTGGTGCTGTTCGTCGATTTCGTCAAGCCGCTGAAATTCCCGGCGCGGCTAGTGAACTGGCTGCTGATGAATATGGCGATCTTCACGCCATTCATCAGGGAGGGTCTGGATAACCACAAGGAGTGGGAGAAGAAATTCTACGCCCAGGCGGAAGCCTGGCGGAACCGGCCGGGCACCAGCGGGTAGTCGGGTTTCGCGGACCGGCCGATGGCTGCACTTCGCTCGTCATTCGAAATCCTCCTCCTGCGAGGCCGCGTTCGGTTTATCTGAGCAGCGGCCAAAGGGAGGCGACGAGGAGCAGACCCATGGCGATGTTGAACCATTTGAGTCGAACCGGATCGGAGAGGAAGTTTCTGAGCGCTGCCCCGAAGCCTGCCCAGACTGCGACGCTCGGCAGGTTGATGGCGGCTGTCACGCCGGTGATCAACAGCACGGAAACGAAAGGGTTTTCGGTGCTGGCATAAGCTGCCATGGCGGTCAGAGCCGCAATCCAGGCTTTCGGGTTGACCCATTGGAAAGCGGCCGATTCCAGCAATGTGAGGGGCCGCGCGGAGGTCGATTCGCCGCTTGGAACAGCTCGGGACATCGCAATCCGCCAGGCGAGGTAGAGAAGATAGGCGGAGCCGGCGATCTTCATCGCCAGGCCGATCGGCGGATAGGCGGTGATCAGCGCGCCCAGTCCGAAGCCGACTGCCAGCAACACCGAAGACAATCCGACGGTGATGCCAAGGATTTGCGGCATCGTGCGCCGGAAACCGAAATTGGTGCCCGAGGCAAGCAGCATGAAGTTGCTCGGCCCCGGCGACACCGAGCCGACCAGCGAAAAGAGCGCGATGGCAAGAATGGTCTCATAGGTCATGGCAATAGCTCCCCACGCGGGGAGTTTGCCTTCCCCCAGCGTTCAAAGATCGAAATGTGGATCAGGTCAGAGATGGCGGACGCTCAGCTTTCCGCCCCATTTGCCATTCAGATAGTCGCAGACGAGCCTGCGGTGGCAATGGTGCGGTTTGTCTTCCGAGCAGAGCAGGCAGGAGCCGTCGAAAGCCTCCGGCTTCAAGTGACTTTCCACCTGACGTTCCGCCATCAGGTTCATGAAATCATTCTGGAAAACGCTCCAGTCACCCTTGTCCTTCTTGAAGGCGGCCATGATTTCCTCGGTCGGCGCCAGCAGCGGCTCATGCAGGTAGCCGGCGCCACAGATCGTCTTCAGGAAGAAGGCGAGGTCGTCGGATTTGGCGAAGCCGGCAAGCTGCGACGTGTTGTGGAGGCGGACATCCATGACGCGTTTCACGCTTGCGGCCTTGATGCGGCCGAAGAAATCCTCAGCCGTCGTCTTGGTGAAGCCGATCGTCGTGACGTCCATGGTCATTGCCCGTTTCCTCTTTCGATATGCCATCATGGCGCAGGCCCTGCTCGTCTGCTACTGTCAATATTGACATTCTTGATAGGGATATTGCCATGAAGCTGCAGGTTCTGGCGCTCGACGGCGTGTTTGATACGGGCCTCTCCACGATCCTCGACGTATTCACGACGGCGAACGAGCTCAACGTCATGCTGTCGCTCGGCATGCCGCCCTTCGAAGTTTCGGTGGCCGGCACCCGTGAACGCGTGCAGACTTCTCAGGGTTTCGCGGTGCCGCTTTCCGGCATTTTCGATCCGCGGGGCAGTGATTGGCTGATAATTCCGGGCATCGGCTACAAGATGCCGGAATTGCTGGTGCCGGCGCTGGACCGGTCGGATATTCGCGACGCAAAGCTGGCAATCCGGGCGGCGAAAGGCGCCGGCATGAACATCGCGGCCGCCTGTATCGGCACATTCGTGCTGGCGGAGAGCGGTATGCTCGACGGTGAGAAGGCTACGACCACCTGGTGGCTTGCGCCGCTCTTCCGCCAGCGTTATCCCAAGGTGCGGCTGGAGGACGGCAACATGCTGGTGCGATCCGGTTCGCTGGTAACGGCGGGTGCCGCGCTCGGCCATATGGACATGGCGCTCTGGCTGGTGCGGCAGGTGAGCCCCGAACTTGCGAGCCTCGTCGCACGCTACCTGATCGTCGACAGCCGGCCGGCCCAGTCGGCTTACGTCCTTACCGATCACCTCGCGCATGCGGATCCCATGGTGGAGCGTTTCGAGCGGTGGGCGCGCAGCCGCCTCTCGGAGGGCTTTTCGCTCGACGAGGCGGCGGAGGCGGTGGCTGTCAGCAAGCGCACGCTGGCGCGACGCCTGCAGCAAGTGCTCGGCAAGACGCCGCTTTCCTTTTTCCAGGATCTGCGCGTCGAGCGGGCCGTGCATCTATTGAAGACCAGCGACAAAAGCCCGGACGAGATCGCCGCGCTGGTCGGTTACGCCGATGGCGCGACGCTTCGTGCATTGCTGAGGCAGAAGCTTGGCCGTGGTGTGCGCGAAGTCAGGACGGGAAACGGATCAGACCTCCCGCCGCTTGAGCAGATAATCCAGACCGCCGACACGGAACCAGCGATAGGCATAGGCATCGAGCATTAGGCAATGCCTGCCTTTATCATCCGCCTCGCTGTTGCCGTCCTCGGCGATGTCGATCAGTGTCTTGCCCTGTTCGCCGAGACCGACCGAGAATTCGACCTCGACCGGGGTCGAATGCAGGTTATGGACGACGAGGATGGAGTTGTTGCGCCAGTCGTAACGCAGCACAAGTACGCCTTTGTCGCTGGTTTCGATCGGAGTGCATTCACCCCAGCCGATTTCGGGGGCTTCCTTGCGCATGCGGATCAAGCGTTCCGTCCAGTTCAGCATGGAATTCGGATCCCGCCGCTGATCCGCGACGTTGAGATGTTCGAAACCGAACGGGCCGCCGCTGATGACGGGCAGGACGGGCTTGTCGTTCTTGGTGAAGCCGCCATGCGGCTCCGTCGACCATTGCATCGGCGTGCGGGTGCAGTTGCGCTCTGGCAGCGACAGGTCGTCGCCCATGCCGATCTCGTCTCCGTAACGCAGGACAGGCGTGCCGGGCAGCGAGAACATCAGGCTGTAGGCGAGTTCCAGCCTGCGACGATCTCCGTTGAGCATCGGCGCCAGCCGCCGCCGGATACCCCGGTCGTAGAGCTGCATGGCCTTCTCCGGGCCGAATTCGGAAAACACTTTCTGGCGCTGCTTTTCGGTTAGCCGGCCGAGATCAAGTTCGTCGTGGTTGCGCAGGAAAAGTCCCCATTGGGCGGTGGCCGGGCGCTCATAGGTGTCGATGATCGCCTTTGCGAGCGGTCGCGCGTCGGCCGAGGCCAGCGCGTAGAACAGCGCCTGATTGACATGGAAGTTGAACATCATCTGCATGCGATCGCCGTCCTCGCCGAAGTATTGGAAATTTTCCTTCGGCACCACGTTGGCTTCCGCAAGGATGATGGAATCGGCGAGCCGCCACTGCAGGAATTCGCGAAAGCTGCGCAGCATCTCGAATCGCGGCTTGGGTTTCGTCACCTCGGCGCCCTTCTCGGCGATCACGAACGGCACCGCATCCATGCGAAAACCGGAAACACCGAGCTGGATCCAGAAACCCATGATCTTCAGGATTTCCGCCTGAACATGTGGGTTGGCGGTATTGAGGTCCGGCTGGAACATGTAGAAGCGGTGGAAATAATATCGTTTCGCTTTCTTGTCATAGGTCCAGGTGGATTTCTGGACACCCGGAAACACCATGCCCTGGTCGGCATTGGCCGGTTTCTCGTCCGACCAGACATACCAGTCGCGGTAGAAGGAATCGGGATCGCTACGTGCCTCTTGGAACCAGGGATGTTCGTCGGACGTGTGATTGACGACAAGGTCGATCAGCACGCGGATGCCGCGCTGCTTGGCGCCATGGGTGAATTCGATGAAATCGCCGAGCGTGCCGTAACGGGGATCGACGTTGTAGTAATCGGAGACGTCATAACCATCGTCTCGGCCAGGCGAGGTTTGGAAAGGCATCAGCCAGATCGCGTTGACGCCGAGCCCGGCGAGATAATCAAGCCTGCGTCCCAGCCCCTGGAAATCGCCGATACCGTCGCCATTGGCATCCATGAAAGTCTCGACCGACAGGCAATAGATGACGGCGTTCTTATACCAGAGATCGTTGATCACGGGGCAGGCTCCTCGGACAGGTGATGGTTCCCGCGGAGCCAAGTGCTGAGGGGCAAAAATGTTCCCGCCGAGCGGTGGCCGAGGGGATATTACGCGGCTCGGTCCTCGCGCACCGGTTGCCAGATGGAGATATCGCGCGGGCTTTCAAGCAGGTCCGGCAATGCTTCATGCCAAGCCTCGCGATAAGGGCGCTTCAACTGAACTTCCAGCACGTCCGCATGATCCTCCCATGTCTCATAGAGCATCATATGGTTCTTATTTCCCGGATCGGCATGCAGGACCGCATTGCGGAACATCGGCTCGTGCCGCATGGCATCCAGCACACCTTCGAGAAGTGTCATGAAGCGGTCGCGCTGGCGAGGACGGATATGGAAGCGGATGACATAGGTGACGGGCATGGCCGATCCTTTCGTTTGCTTGTCAGTCATTAGTCCTGCCCGACCGTGAGATCGATTACGTCACGGGTAATCGCCGAACGAACCTTCCCCCTTCTCCCCCTCGCATACGTCATTTTGCGTATGTGGTTTTGCGATGCAGCAACCGATAGTCGCTCCAGCAACGGTTAAGGTCTTCGTTGCGGAACGAACGAGAAGAGGGGTTCGAACCAATGAATTTCAAGATGAAACTCGGTGGCGCATTGCTTGCCGCCGCATTGTCGACGACGGCGTTCCAGGGCGCCTTCGCCGCTGACGACACGATCAAGATCGGTGTGCTCCACTCGCTTTCCGGCACCATGGCGATCTCCGAGACGACGCTCAAGGACGTCATGCTGATGCTCGTCGCCGAGCAGAACAAGAAGGGCGGCGTGCTCGGCAAGAAGCTCGAAGCCGTCGTCGTCGACCCGGCCTCCGACTGGCCGCTGTTTGCCGAAAAGGCTCGCCAGCTGATTTCGCAGGACAAGGTCGCCGCCGTCTTCGGCTGCTGGACTTCATCGTCGCGAAAGTCGGTCCTGCCGGTCTTCGAAGAGCTGAACTCGATCCTGTTCTACCCGGTCCAGTACGAGGGTGAGGAATCCTCGCGCAACATCTTCTACACGGGTGCCGCTCCGAACCAGCAGGCCATCCCTGCCGTCGACTATCTGGCGAAGGAAGAGGGCGTGAAGCGGTGGGTTCTCGCCGGGACCGACTATGTCTATCCGCAGACGACCAACAAGATCCTCAAGGCCTACCTGATGTCGAAGGGCGTTCCCGAATCCGACATCATGATCAACTATACGCCTTTCGGTCATTCCGACTGGCAGACGATCGTCTCCGACATCAAAAAGTTTGGCTCGGCCGGCAAGAAGACCGCCGTCGTCTCCACCATCAACGGTGACGCCAACGTGCCGTTCTACAAGGAACTCGGCAACCAGGGCATCAAGGCTGAAGACATCCCGGTCGTCGCCTTCTCGGTCGGCGAAGAAGAGCTCGCCGGTCTCGACACCAAGCCGCTGGTCGGGCATCTGGCCGCCTGGAACTATTTCCAGTCCGTCGATGCCGAGGTCAATGCCGATTTCATCAAGGAATGGAAGGCCTTCACCAAGAACGACAAGCGCGTCACCAACGACCCGATGGAAGCCGCCTATATCGGCTTCAACGCCTGGGTAAAGGCCGTCGAAGCTGCCGGCACCACCAATACCGATGCCGTGCTGGACTCGATCATCGGCGTCTCCGTTCCGAACCTGTCGGGCGGCACGTCCACCGTCATGCCGAACCACCACATCACCAAGCCGGTGCTGATCGGTGAAATCCAGGCCGACGGTCAGTTCGACATCGTCCAGGAAACCGCTCCGGTCGTCGGCGACGAGTGGTCAGACTACTTGCCGGACAGCAAGAATCTGATCTCCGATTGGCGCAAGCCGATGTCTTGCGGCAACTTCAACGTCGCTTCCGGCAAGTGCGGCGGCAAGGGCAGCTGATTGGGTTAACTCCGCTGGGAGGGGGTATTCTACCCCCTCACCAACAAAATCTACGACTTAGCTAAAGCTAAGATCGTGATTTTGTAACCTCTCCCGCAAGGGAAGAGGTAGGCCGCGGCAGTGCCGCATCCCTATCTCTCCCCTTGCGGGAGAGAAAGCGATTTCAAAATCTTAGTGCAGCTAAGTTTTAGAAATCGCAAGTGAGGGGATCCGCAACGGGCAGGTCGCTGGACGAGGGGCGATATCATGACTTTGAAGATTTTATTCCGGACACTTCTTGCCTGCTTCATTCTCGTTTTCGCCGCGCCGTCCTTCGCGCAGCAGGGTGATCCCAAGCCTTTGATCGATGCGCTGGCCAAGGCCGATTTCGGCGAGGCCGAAAAACTGCTGGGACAGATCGCGGCCACCGGCGATACCCGGGTCGTGCCGGCGCTCGACGCCTTTTCGAATGGTGATCTCTATTTCCGAAAGTCCGACAATGCCGTCTTTATCGGCAAAACAGCGGGTTCCGGTTTCGATCTGATCGATCCGCTGACGGGCGCCTCCGCCGGGCAGGCGGCAAAGAACGCCGTCACCAAGATCAAGATCAACAACAACCTGCGCCGCGTCATCCGCTCGGCGATGGGCGGGCTTACGCTTCTAAGCCCCGACAGGACGGTGCGGCTCTCGGCCGCCGACGCGGTTCTGCGTTCGCCGAGCCCGGAAAACCTCGAACTTGTCGAGGCGGCACTCGCCAAGGAGGCCGACAAGGAAGTCAAGGCTCGCATGGAGGAAGCCCGCGCCGTCTCGGTCCTCTCCTCGGACCGTTCGGTCGATGAGAAGCGCGGCGCCATTCAGACCATCAAGAACCTTGGCGGACGCAATGCGCTCGGAATCCTGAGCGGCGTTTCGGGTTCGATCGATCCCAGCCTCAAGCCGGATCTCGACGCGGCAATTTCCGCGATCGAGAGCGAACAGCAGCTCTGGGACATGGTCCAGAACGTCTGGTACGGCCTGTCGCTCGGTTCCGTCCTGCTGCTGGCTGCGATCGGGCTTGCCATCACTTTCGGCGTCATGGGCATCATCAACATGGCGCATGGCGAAATGGTCATGCTCGGCGCCTATTCTACCTTTGTGGTGCAGCAGGTGATCCGCGAGAGCGCGCCCGGCCTTTTCGACTGGTCGCTGGCGATCGCGCTGCCGATTGCCTTTCTCGTTACCGGCGCGGTCGGTTTCGTGATCGAACGCGGCGTCATCCGCTTCCTCTACGGCCGGCCGCTCGAAACGCTGCTTGCCACCTGGGGCGCCTCGCTCATCCTGCAGCAGACGATCCGCTCGATCTTCGGGCCGACCAACCAAGAAGTCGGCAATCCGTCCTGGATGTCCGGCTCGTTTCCTGTCGGCGGCATGACCATCACCTGGAACCGCATGTGGATCATCCTCTTCTCGCTGACGATCTTCGTGGCGCTGCTGGTGGTAATGAAGAAATCCGCCTACGGGCTCAACATGCGGGCCGTCACCCAGAACCGCCGCATGGCGTCGTCCATGGGCATCAAGACGCCATGGGTCGATGCGCTGACCTTTGCGCTCGGCTCGGGTATTGCGGGCATTGCAGGCGTGGCGCTTTCCCAGATCGACAACGTCTCGCCAAACCTCGGCCAGAGCTACATCATCGACAGCTTCATGGTCGTGGTTTTCGGCGGGGTCGGCAATCTCTGGGGCACGCTGGTCGGCGCGCTGTCGCTCGGCGTGTTGAACAAATTCCTCGAACCCTCGGTCGGTGCGGTGCTCGGCAAGATCCTGGTCCTGGTCCTCATCATCCTCTTCATCCAGAAACGTCCGCGCGGCCTCTTCGCGCTCAAGGGAAGGGCGGTGGAAGCATGATCGCCAGCTTCATTCTTCGCGCGCTCGAAGGAAAGATCGTTGTCGCCGTTGCCATCCTGCTCGGTGTCGCAATCCTGGTGCCGGCGCTCAACCTGTTGACGCCTCCGGACAGCGCACTTCACATCCCGACCTATGCCATGGCGCTCTTCGGCAAATATCTCTGCTATGCGCTGCTGGCGCTCGCGCTCGATCTCGTCTGGGGTTATTGCGGCATTCTCTCGCTCGGCCACGGCGCCTTCTTCGCGCTCGGAGGCTACGCGATGGGCATGTACCTGATGCGCCAGATCGGCTCGCGCGGCGTCTACGGCAACCCTATCCTGCCGGATTTCATGGTCTTCCTGAACTGGAAGGAACTGCCGTGGTTCTGGCATGGGTTCGACTGGTTCGTTTTCGCCATGGCCATGGTGCTGCTGGTGCCTGGCCTGCTCGCCTTCGTGTTCGGCTGGTTTGCCTTCCGCTCGCGCGTCAACGGCGTCTATCTCTCGATCATCACCCAGGCGATGACCTATGCGCTGATGCTCGCCTTCTTCCGCAACGACATGGGTTTCGGCGGCAATAACGGGCTGACCGACTTCAAGGACATCCTTGGCTTCCCGGTCCAGGCGGACGGTACGCGCGCGGTTCTCTTCGCCATGTCGGCGATCATGCTGTCGCTCTGCCTTGTCGTCGCTTCCGCCATTACCCGTTCGAAATTCGGCAAGGTTCTGGTCGGGGTGCGCGATGCCGAAAGCCGGGTGCGCTTCCTCGGCTTCCGGGTCGAAAACATCAAGCTCTTCACCTTCGTCGTCTCGGCCATGTTCGCCGGCATCGCAGGAGCGCTCTTCGTGCCGCAGGTCGGCATCATCAATCCGGGCGAGTTCGCGCCGGCCAACTCCATCGAGGTTGTCGTCTGGACAGCAGTCGGCGGGCGCGGCACGCTGATCGGCCCGATCATCGGCGCGGTGCTGGTCAATGGGGGGAAAAGCTTCTTCACCGGCGCATTTCCGGAATTCTGGCTGTTCGCGCTCGGCGGCCTGTTCATAGCGGTGACGCTTTTCCTGCCCAAGGGCATCGTCGGCACGATCCAGCACGGTTACCGGACCCGCAAGGCGCACAAGGCTGCCGCCGAGGCGGAAAAGGGTAGGGATGCCCCGGCATCCATCGCACAGGCCGCGGAATAAGAGGGGCATGATGAACACAATTGCTGAAACCAGAACAAAAAGCCTGCTCTATCTCGAAAACGTCTCCGTTTCCTTCGACGGATTCAAGGCGATCAACTCGCTGTCCTTCGTGGTCGAGCCGGGTGAGCTCCGGGCGATCATCGGCCCGAACGGCGCCGGCAAGACGACGATGATGGATATCATCACCGGCAAGACCCGGCCCGACAGCGGCACCGTTCTGTTCGAGGACTCGATCGACCTCACCAAGAAGGACGAGGCCGATATCGCCCAGCTCGGCATCGGCCGGAAATTCCAGAAGCCGACGGTCTTCGAAAGCCACACGGTCTGGGACAATCTGGAACTGGCACTGAACCGCGACCGCGGCGTTTTCTCCACGCTGTTCTATACGCTCTCGCCGGAAGACAAGGCGCGGATCGAGGAAATCCTGGAGACGATCCGCCTGACACATCGCAAGGATGAATATGCTGCAAATCTCAGCCACGGCCAGAAACAATGGCTGGAGATCGGCATGCTGCTCGCTCAGGAGCCGAAGCTTCTGTTGGTCGATGAACCGGTAGCCGGCATGACGGACGCGGAGACGGCCGAGACTGCATTGCTGCTCAAGGAGATCGCCAAGACGCGATCCGTCGTCGTCGTCGAGCACGACATGGGCTTCATCCGCGACCTTGGCGTCAAAGTGACATGTCTGGCCGAGGGTTCGGTGCTGGCGGAAGGCTCGATCGATTTCGTTTCGAGCGATCCTAAGGTTATCGAGAATTATTTAGGTCGCTGACGTGAAACTGATGGATGAACGGGATGCTGACAGTCAACAACGTCAATCTTCATTACGGCGCGGCACAGGCTCTGCGCGGCGTCTCGATCACTGCCGAAATGGGCAAGATCACCTGCGTGCTCGGCCGCAATGGTGTGGGTAAAAGCTCGCTGCTGCGTGCCGTTACCGGCCAGCATCCGGTGAGCGCCGGCACGATCAGCTTCCAGAGCGAGGTGCTGAACGGCCTGCCGCCCTATGCCCGAGCCAAGCACGGCATCGGTTATGTGCCGCAGGGTCGGGAGATCTTTCCGCTGCTGACGGTGCAGGAAAACCTGGAAAGCGGTTACGCACCGCTTGCCCGCAAGGACAAATTCATTCCCGACGAGATCTTCTCGCTATTTCCGGTGCTGAAATCCATGCTCGGCCGGCGCGGTGGCGACCTTTCCGGCGGTCAGCAGCAACAGCTTGCGATCGGTCGCGCCATGGTCACGCGGCCGAAGATCCTGGTGCTCGACGAACCGACCGAGGGCATCCAGCCGTCGATCATCAAGGATATCGGCCGGGCGATCCGCTACCTGCGCGATTCGACCGGCATGGCGATCCTGCTGGTCGAACAGTATCTCGACTTCTGCCGGGAACTCGCCGACCAAGTCTACATCATGGATCGTGGCGAAATCGTTCATGAAGGGCCGGCGGAGACCTTGGACACGGCCGAAGCGCGCAAGCATCTCACGGTGTGATATGTGGGTTTTTCATATGTGAATGTTTGGAGTGCGCCGCAGCACATCAATTGTATCAATAGGTTCTAATGTGTGTTAGGTAAGCGGCATCGGAAGCGCTCCAGGATTGGACCGCTTCAGGGCAGATACCCCGCACAACACTGACACACACAGCACCCATGATGAGGCGTTGATGGATTTTGCTTGCGTCGACGGTACCTTCTCTCGTTCCGCTCTTATTCGCTCAATCGCGGTAGGAGCTGTTTTTTTGGGCGCCATGACCGGTAGCGCTTTCGCAGGATGCGGTCAGCCGATGCAGCCAGGCCGTCACCGGATGACCATCGAGGCCGATGGCGTTGCCCGTTCGGCGGTCTATTTCATCCCGTCTTCCTATACCGGCAAGGACAAGGTGGCTGTCGTCTTCGATCTTCATGGTAGCCACAGCAACCCTGAAGCGCAGCTGAACAGAAGCTCCTGGGACAAGGTCGCCGAGAAGAACGGCTTCATCGTCGTCGCCCTGCAGGGCAGCCTGCCTGGAAGCTCGACCGGCACTTATGCCTGGAACGTCCCGTTCGTCACCGAACAGAAAGGCGGGCTCGACGAGATCGAATATATCGAGGAAGCCGTGCAGGAGACGAAGGAAGATTTCTGCGTCGATCCGGCCCGCATCTATGCCTCGGGTTATTCCGGCGGCGGCCGCATGCTGTCTGCCTTCCTCTGCTCCGGCCACGACGAATTCGCCGCCGCAGGCTTCGTGCATTCGCTGCGCGCCGGCCGCCCGGTCGAGACGGGAGGCAAGTGGGGTCCGGAAAAAGCCAATTGCAGCCCGGCCCGGCCGATCTCGATTATGGCTTTCGCCGGCGTCAAGGACGAAGCCAACCCCTACGCGGGTGGCGGCAAGCCCTATTGGCAGTACAGCTTCAATACAGCGATCCAACGCTGGACCGAACTCGATGGCTGCACCGGCAACGGTGACGTTAAGACGACCGAGGGTGTGACGTTTAGTCTCTACGGTACCTGCAAGAATGGCGCGCGGATCGCCTCCTACGTTTTTGCCGACGGCACGCATGACTGGCCGAAACCGGCGCCGGCGACGGAGGCCGTGATGGCCGCCGCCAAGGACAGTGCAGCGAGCGTCACCAAGGTCGCCGCGGTCGTTCCGGCCAAGCCTGCCTTCGACGCGAATGTTGATCCCGCGTCGCGGATGTGGGAGTTCTTCGGTAAGGCCGACAGCACCGACGTCATCGCCACAGCCGCTCCTGCGAAGGCCAAGTCTGGCACGGGCGTTGCATCGGACTGCGCAACCGAAGCCGAACTTCAGGGAACGACGTGCGAGAACAGCCAGCCGATCAATATGCGCCGCAGCGGGCAAGGGGTGCAGGACGCCTTGTAACCAAGGCGTTCGGCGGGCGCACGCGGCTTGCCGAATTCTTTCAGGAAGGCTGCGCAAAAATTCGCCTTCCGGAAACATTTTCGCCTGAAATGGAGGCGATCCTCATCAATACGTCAGGGGGACTGACGGGCGGCGACGTGATCGAATGGTCCGTCGCCGCCGCGGCTTCTACCCGCCTCTCGATCACCACCCAGGCGAACGAGAAGATCTACAAGGCGGCTGCCGATACCGCCTCCGTCTCCACCCACATCACGGTCGGCGAAGGTGCCTCTGTCCACTGGCTGCCGCAGGAAACCATCCTTTTCGACCAGGCTTCGCTGACCCGGCGGCTCGATGTCGACCTTTCCGAAAATTCCGAATTCCTGGCGGTCGAAGCCGTTCTGCTTGGCCGCAAGGCCATGGGAGAAGCCGTGACCTTCGGCTTTTTCCGGGATCGCTGGCGGGTGCGCCGGGACGGCCAACTTATCCATGCGGAAGAAATGAAATTCGAGGGCGAGATCGAGCGATTGAGCCAAGCGGCTGCGGTCCTTTCCGGCCAAGTCGCCTTTGCGACGCTCTTTTACACCGGTCCGCTTGCGGAGGCGCTTTTCCCCCGGCTCCGTCAATGCCTGGACGGTGAAGCCGGTGGCGCAAGCCCATGGACGGGCGGTGCGAGCCACTGGAACGGCAAGCTGATCGTGCGTCTTGCGGCGCCCGATGGATTTGCCTTGAGAAAAATCCTGACACCGGCAATTTCCGTATTGCGCAACGGCACGCCAGTGCCGAAAGTCTGGAACATCTGAAGTTGAACTTGGTGCCCTCATGAACCTGACGCCCAGAGAAAAAGACAAGCTTTTGATCGCCATGGCGGCGATCGTCGCCCGCCGCCGGCTCGATCGCGGCATCAAGCTCAATTATCCGGAAGCGATCGCGCTAATCACCGATTTCGTCGTCGAAGGTGCCCGCGATGGCCGCTCCGTTGCCGACCTGATGGAGGCGGGTGCGCATGTCATCACCCGAGCCCAGGTGATGGAAGGCATTGCCGAGATGATCCACGACGTGCAGGTGGAGGCGACCTTCCCCGATGGAACGAAGCTCGTCACCGTGCACGAGCCGATCAGGTGATGAGGCCGTGATGCTGGAACTGCGCCCCAACTGCGAATGCTGCGACCGGGACCTGCCCCCGGAAAGCCGCGAGGTGATGATCTGCACATTCGAATGCACGTTCTGCGCCGATTGCGCGACGAGCGTGCTTGCCGGTACCTGCCCCAATTGTGGCGGAGAACTGGTGCGCCGTCCGGTCCGTCCGGCGGACAAGCTTCCGAAATACCCGGCGTCCACGAAACGCGTTCTGAAGGCCGAGGGCTGCGCGCCCAAGGCGGCCTGAGAGCCGGCTTGAAGGAGAGAGTCATGATCCCTGGTGAAGTGATTGCCGCAGCAGGCGAAATCGAGCTGAATGCCGGCGCCCCGACGGTAACGATCGAAGTGTCCAACACCGGCGACCGGCCGGTGCAGGTGGGTAGCCACTACCATTTCTTCGAGACGAACAACGGTCTAGCCTTCGATCGCGACAAGGCGCGCGGCATGCGGCTCGATATTCCCGCCGGCACAGCGGTACGATTCGAACCCGGCCAGACCAGGGCTGTTACGCTGATCCCGTTATCGGGAAAACGCGCCGTCTACGGTTTTCAGCAGAAGATCATGGGTGCTCTATGAGGCTCATTTTCGCCCTGCCTTTCGTCGTGGTCGCCATGGCCGCGCAGCCGGCGCTGGGCCAGCAGCCGAAGGTCAATTGCAAGAAGGCCGAGACGCAGATGGAGATGACCTACTGCGCCGAACAGGATTATAACGCCGCCGACAAGGCCTTGAACATCCAGTATCAGGCCGCGCGCAAGGCGACGAAAAAGTGGGATACCGACGCCGCCACGGATCTTCCCGCCTCCGACGCCGCCCTCGTGAAGGCGCAGCGCGCCTGGGTTGCCTATCGCGACGCGCATTGCGAGTCCTACGGATATCAGGCGCATGGCGGGACCATGGAGCCGCAGCTGATCTATGCGTGCTCCGCGGACCTAACACGGAAACGCACTGCAGAACTCAAAGAACTGACAGACGCCTTCGGAAATTGATTTTCCGGGGCCGAATTTCCGAATCGACCAAGCCGTTTTTGAATTCGTGTGAAAGCCTGAGGTAGACCGCCATGCCCCATAAGATGTCCCGCGCCGCCTATGCCTCGATGTTCGGTCCGACCACCGGCGATAAGGTGCGGCTTGCCGATACGGAACTCTTCATCGAGGTCGAAAGGGACTTCACCACCTATGGCGAAGAGGTGAAGTTCGGTGGCGGCAAGGTCATCCGTGACGGTATGGGACAGAGCCAGGCGACACGCGCCGAGGGTGCCGTCGATACCATTATCACCAATGCGCTGATCGTTGACCACACCGGCATATACAAGGCCGATGTCGGCCTCAAGGACGGCCGCATCCATGCGATCGGCAAGGCCGGCAATCCGGATACGCAGCCGGGGGTGACGATCATCGTCGGCCCTTCGACGGAGGCGATCGCCGGCGAAGGCAAGATCCTGACGGCGGGCGGCATGGACGCACATATCCATTTCATCTGCCCGCAGCAGATCGAGGAGGCGCTGATGAGCGGCGTCACCTGCATGCTGGGAGGCGGTTCCGGCCCGGCGCACGGCACGCTGGCTACGACCTGCACCGGAGCCTGGCATATCGAGCGGATGATCGAGAGCTTCGATGCCTTTCCGATGAACCTCGCTCTTGCGGGCAAGGGCAATGCCTCGCTTCCTGCGCCGCTGGAAGAGATGATCCTCGCCGGCGCCTCCAGCCTGAAGCTGCACGAGGATTGGGGCACGACGCCTGCTGCGATCGACAATTGCCTGACGGTTGCGGACCAGTTCGACGTGCAGGTGATGATCCATACGGATACCCTGAACGAGAGCGGTTTCGTGGAGGATACGGTCGCGGCCATCAGAGGTCGCACGATCCATGCCTTCCATACGGAAGGAGCAGGGGGCGGTCATGCCCCCGACATCATCAAGGTCTGCGGCAATCCGAACGTCATCCCGTCCTCGACCAACCCGACGCGCCCTTATACGGTCAACACGCTTGCCGAGCATCTCGACATGCTGATGGTCTGCCATCACCTGTCGCCATCGATCCCGGAAGACATAGCATTTGCCGAAAGCCGCATCCGCAAGGAAACGATCGCTGCGGAAGACATCCTGCACGATATCGGCGCCTTCTCGATCATCTCCTCGGATAGCCAGGCCATGGGCCGTGTCGGCGAGATCGCGATCCGCACATGGCAGACCGCCGACAAGATGAAGCGGCAGCGGGGGCGCCTGAAGGAGGAGAAGGGCGAGAACGACAATTTCCGCGTCAAGCGCTACATCGCCAAATACACGATCAATCCGGCGATCGCCCATGGCGTTTCCCACGAAATCGGTTCGGTGGAAGTGGGCAAGCGTGCCGACCTCGTGTTGTGGAACCCGGCCTTCTTCGGCGTGAAGCCGGAAATGGTGCTGCTCGGCGGCTCGATCGCAGCCGCTCCGATGGGGGATCCAAACGCCTCGATCCCGACGCCGCAGCCCATGCACTACCGGCCGATGTTCGCGGCCTACGGCAAGCTCAGGACCAGTTCCTCCGTCACCTTCGTTTCCCAGGCCTCGCTCGATGCCGGTCTTGCCCACAGGCTCGGTGTCGCCAAGAAGCTGGTTGCGGTGAAGAACGTCCGTGGCGGCATCTCGAAGGCGTCGATGATCCACAATTCGGCCACGCCGCATGTGGAAGTCGATCCGGAGACCTACGAGGTGCGCGCCGACGGCGAACTGCTGACCTGCCAGCCGGCGACCGTACTGCCCATGGCGCAGCGTTACTTCCTGTTCTGAGGTCGCTGGCGCTTCGGAACCCATTCATGAAGAAAGCCTTGCGCCGGCTGCTCATCTTGATCCTGATCATCGTGCTTGCCGTCATGGCAGGCACGTTTATCCCGCGCCCTTTTCTGGTGCCGGAGAGGTCGCCAACCGCAGAGACACGGCGCATTCTCGTGCTCTCGAACCCCATCCATACCGATATCGCCATTCCTCTGAACGAGGATACCCGGATGGTCTACGCGTTCCTGGCGGAAGCGGGTGTTCCGGTTGCCGATCCTGCGGCACAATGGCTGATACTTGGCTGGGGAGGTCGGGCCTTCTACCTCGAAACGCCCACCTGGGGCGATCTCAAGCCGTTTCCGGTTTTCCGTGCGCTGACGATCGATCGTTCCGTCATGCACGTGGATGTTGCCGGCGGCATAGACGAAGGGCATCCGACGGTCACCGCTTTCGATCTCGCCCCGCAGCAGTTCCAGCAGCTATCCGATTTCATCCAGGCGAGTTTCGTGCGCGAGGGGGACAAGGCCGCGGTGATCCCGGAGGCCGGTTATGGCGCCTATGACCGCTTCTTCGAGGCAAACGGCTCGTTCAATGCCCTGATCGGCTGCAATACCTGGACGGCGCGGGCGCTCAGGGCCGCAGGTCTCAGAACAGGTTGGTGGAACCTGCTGCCGCAGACGCTTCAGATCTCGCTCAAGCTCTTCAATCGATAAAGAAAATTGCTGATTTTTTTTCGAGGAGTGATGCTTCCTGTGAATATCAGGTTTGCGTTGCAATATATTAGCAAGAAGTTTGCTGCATTGCGGCGAGCAGATCGCTATGACCTTTGTATCGGCCCTTCGGGGCGTTGCAGTTTCATGGAGATAGTCATGCTCGGCAAGCGAGTTCCCAACGTCACCTTCCGCACCCGCGTTCGCGACGAAGCTGTTGGCGGGTCCAACCCGTTCCGCTGGCAGGATGTCACGTCGGACGACTATTTCGCCGGCAAGCGTGTGGTGCTCTTCTCGCTGCCGGGCGCCTTCACACCGACCTGCTCGACCTACCAGCTCCCCGATTTCGAGAAGCTCGCTGCCGAATTCCGCGCCGAAGGCATCGACGAGATCTACTGCATCTCGGTCAACGACGCCTTCGTCATGAACGCTTGGGGCAAGAGCCAGAACCTCGAAAACGTCAAGCTGATCCCGGACGGTTCGGGTGAATTCACCCGCAAGATGGGCATGCTGGTCGCCAAGGACAATCTCGGCTTCGGCATGCGCTCCTGGCGTTACGGCGCGGTCATCAACAACGGCACCGTCGAGCAGTGGTTCGAGGAGGAAGGTTATTCCGACAATTGCGAAACGGACCCCTATGGCGTCTCTTCGCCGCAGATCATCCTGGAAGCCCTGAAGTCGGTGAAGATCGCCGCCTGAGGCTCTCTTCGACGACCTTGAAAAGGCCCGGCTCCGCGCCGGGCTTTTTTGTTGCGCTTCCTACGGCTGGGCTTGTGCGCTGCCAAACAGTTGGCAATGATTGAGCCTCAACATTCGGACGAGTTTTCCATGCAACATATCCATTCGTATCGCCCGGCCGGAGAGATCACCGATCCTCCCGTCGATATCGTGACCCTGCCGCACGACTTGCGTCACCTACGCCGCAAGCTTCTGCATCTTTCGAACGGCGACATGGTGATGCTCGACCTCAAGGAGGCGGTGCTCTTCCATCACGGCGACCGCTTGGTGCTCGACAACGGCGATACGGTCGAGGTTCGGGCTGCGCCGGAAAAACTCTTCGAGGTCAAGGGGCGCGATACGCTGCACCTGATCGAGCTCGCCTGGCATCTCGGCAACCGGCATCTTTCGGCGCAGATCGAGGAAAGGCGAATCCTGATCCTGCGCGACCACGTCATCCGCTCCATGCTGGAAGGTCTCGGCGCCACCGTAACGGATGTAGAGGAGGGGTTCCAGCCGGCCCGCGGCGCCTACCATTCTCATGGCGGACATTCGCACGGCCATTCCCATGGACACGGTCAGGGGCATGGAGACCGCCATGACCACGACCATCATCACCACGACTGAGTCGGTATGAACCAGGTGCTCGATACCCAGGCACTGTTGCGGTTGATGGCTTGGCTGTCGCCGGCTTTTCCGATCGGCGCCTTTGCCTGGTCGGGCGGCCTGGAGAGCGCGGTGGCCAACCGGCTGGTGAAGAATTCGGTCGATCTCGGCGACTGGCTATCGGCGCTGATGCGGCATGGCGCCTTTTGGAACGATGCGGTCTTGTTTTCGGAGGCGTGGCGGCGTTTTGAAGACGCGGTAGCACTGAAGGAGACGGCGGAACTCGGGTTGGCGATGGCAGGTTCGGCGGAGCGCTTCGCCGAGACGCTGTCGCTCGGCAAGGCCTTCGTTGCGGCTGCCTCCGCGTGGCCCGATCCGGTGCTTGAACGCCTGCCGTCCGATGTGCCTTTTCCGGTTGCAGTCGGTGCGGTTGCGGCGGCGCACGGCGTACCGGCGAACAAGGCGCTGGCGGCTTTTCTGCATGCTGCCGCGTCCCAGGCGGTGTCGGCCGGCATACGGCTCGGCTGCTGTGGCCAGGTCGACGGGGTGAAAATTCTGGCGGGATTGGAGGGGGCGATCGCGCAGCTTTCGGATCGCGCGCCCGGCTTGACACTGGACCATCTCGGCGGCGCAGCGGTGCAGGCGGAAATCGCTTCGCTGCGCCATGAAACCCAGCATTCGCGGCTTTTCCGCAGTTGAGGGCGGACGTAAGCTCTCTTCGAAAATGAGAAAGGAAGACCCATGAAATCGGTAAACGGACCGCTCCGCGTCGGCATTGGCGGCCCCGTCGGCTCCGGCAAGACGGCCCTGACGGAGAAGTTATGCAAGGCGATGCGGGAGGACTATTCGGTCGCCGTCGTCACCAACGACATCTACACGAAGGAGGATGCCGAGGCGCTGGTGCGCATGCAGGCGCTTTCATCCGACCGTATCGTCGGGGTGGAGACGGGCGGCTGCCCGCATACCGCCATCCGGGAGGACGCGACGATCAATCTGCAGGCGATCGCCGGCCTCAATGAGCGCATTCCCGATCTTGACGTGGTGTTCATCGAATCAGGCGGCGACAATCTGGCCGCGACCTTCTCGCCTGACCTTGCCGATATCACCATCTATGTGATCTCCACCTGCCAGGGCGAAGAAATCCCGCGCAAGGGCGGACCCGGGATTACCCGCTCCGATCTCTTGATCATCAACAAGAAGGACCTCGCGCCCTATGTCGGAGTGGATATCGACGTGATGGACCGCGACGCCGCCCGCATGCGCGAAATGAAGCCGCATGTCTTCACCGACCTGAAACGCGGAGAAGGCGTCGATCATGTCGTCCGCTTCCTGAAGGAGCAGGGCGGCCTTTAAGGCCCGCAAGGCGAGGCGTCATGCTCGAACTCCTCAAGATGCTGCTCGCACGCTGGTTTCCGCCGAAGCCGGACGGGCTGACCAATGTTTCCGCAGCATCCATAGATCGCCAGGACGCATCGACGGAGATCCGCCGGTTCATCTGGAGCGGTTTCGAAGCCGAGGAGGCAATCGCCGATATCGTGGTCGAGGGATATCCGAGGCCTGAAGCGGTGTCGGACGCCGATCGTCTCTGGATAAGGACGGAAGTTAGCCGCCTTTTCGAGGAGAAGCGGCGGGAGGAGGCGACATGGCCAGCCAGAACCGACTGGGATCGCCTCGATGCGGCCTTCGTCGAACTCCGGGCATCCGGTATCGTCGCCTTGCACAATGCCGGTCTGACACAAGCAGATGGATTTGCCGAAGTTGCGGAAGAGTTCCGGATGCGCCAGGAAGTCGACGTCAAATCATCCGGTTTCGTCTTCTATGTTGGCGAGGATGTCGAGACGGCGCTCTCTGAAGGAGAACTTTATCTGGCCTTCGGAGCATTCGAGAAGCGAAGCGAAAATACGCCGGTGATCGCACGGCAGATCATCGCCGCTCTCAACAAGAAGGGCCTTCGCGCGACATGGAGCGGCGATATCGGCAAGCGCCTGCTGCTCAGCCCCTTCGAATGGCGCAAACGCAGTCCGGCCGATGAACCGATCCCATAAAAAATAGAGGCCGGTGACCCTCGAAAGTCACCGGCCTTTTCGCATGCCGCTTCCACCCGCCCGTGGCACGACACGCGCTCAGAGAGAGATCAGATCCGCCAATCCGACCTCGCCTCGCTGAACTTCTAGACTTCCCGCAACGCCTGGACGTCGCCCACCTGGATCACCCGGCCCCGCACCGTGACACCCGTCTTGCGCAGCGTTGAGAAGGCGCGGGAAAGTGCCTCCGGGGCGAGTCCGAGCATTCCTGCCAGCAAGCTCTTCTGGAACGGCAGCCGGATGGCCGCTGGACCTCCGTCGACCGGGCAGCGGGTCAGAATGTAGTTCGCCACCCGCTGCGGCGCCGTATGCAACCTGTCGTTTGCGACGCATTCCATCGTGGTAAGGAGATGCCTGGAGAGTGAGGTCATCACGGCCTTGGCGATGTCCTTCTCCTGTTCCGCCATTTCGCGCACGGCCTGCAACTCGAATCGGGCAACCGTGGCGGTCTCCGCCGTCTGGGCATGATAGCGATATTTGTTGCCGCCATAGAGCAGACATTCGGCAAATGTATCGCCCGGTGCGCAGATGCGGATATCGGCTTCACGACCTTCGCGATTCAGCCGGTAGAGCCGGACATAACCATTGAGAACACAGTAGAAAGCATCGGCGTCTTCCCCTTCGCGGAAGATAGACTTGCGGGTCGGAAGACTTGTCACGCTCATCGTCGCGAGCATGCGAACAAGGGAATTGCCGCTCAAACCTGAAAGAAACGGAGTCTTCATCAACACTGCCCGGTCCCGGCTGCTGAGCTTGAGGTTGCTGTTCATCATCTCCGTGGTCTCTTCCATAGTTTGAACCGCTACACACTCCTGATGCTGCTAAAATAACAGGTTTATGAAAGTCGAATTTGACGTCGATCAAATTCAATTCATTTTTCCTGCAATTTTTGCGCGCGGAACGAAAAACGCCGGACTTGAAGGCCCGGCGTCGTCCTTATGGGTATGGAAGCAGCGCCTATTCCGCCGCCATGGGAGGCAGGCGGAGCACTTTGTTGCCGGCCTGGGCGCCGGGAGAACGATCGTCGTTGGCGCTCGTCTGCCGTTCCATCTGGTTGAGGCGTTCTTCCAGGGATGCGATCGACTGGGCGTTTCTGCGCGCTTCCTGGCTGAGCTCCTCGTTGGAAAGACCGAAGTCCTCCTCTTCCTTCTTGCCGACCATCCGGCCGAAGATTTTGCCGAGGAGGCGCGACAGGTCGTCCATGATCAGGAAGAAGGACGGCACGACGACGAGCGAGAGCACCGTCGAGACAATGATGCCGCCTATCACTGCGATGGCCATCGGTGCACGGAAGGAGCCGCCTTCGCCGACGCCGAGCGCCGAGGGCAGCATGCCCGCCGACATGGCGATCGAGGTCATGATGATCGGGCGGGCGCGCTTGCGGCCGGCCTCCACCATGGCATGGACTCGTTCCAGGCCGTGGCGCTTCATCTCGATCGCGAAGTCCACCAGCAGGATGGCATTCTTGGTGACGATGCCCATCAGCATCAGGATACCGATCAGGACCGGCATGGAAAGCGCGTTCTGGGTGATGATCAGCGCCACTGCCACGCCGCCGATCGCAAGCGGTAGCGAGAACAGGATGGTGAACGGCTGGATGACGTCCTTGAAGAGCAGGATCAGCACCACGAGCACCAGCATCAGGCCCATCAGCATCGCATTGCCGAAGCTCTGCTGCATTTCTGCCTGCACCTTGGCGTCGCCGCTTTCGGCCAGCCGAACGGTCTTCGGCAACTCGGTCTCGCCGACGATGCGCTTGAACTCGGCCGATGCGGTATCGAGCGCCGTACCGAAGGGCACGTCGGAGCCGATCGCTACGACGCGGTTGCGGTCGTTGCGCTTGATCGAGCTCGGGCCTTCCGAATAATCGATGTCGGCGACGCTGTAGAGCGGCACGCTGGCACCGGCCGCGGTCTTGATCTTCAAGGCGCGGATGGAGGCGAGATCCCGGCGGACATCGAGCGATGCTTGAACGCGGATCGGGATTTGGCGGTCGTCGAGCGAGATCTTGGCAAGGTTGGCGTCCACGTCACCGATCGTTGCGACGCGGACCGTCTGGGCGATCTGCTGCGGCGTGATGCCAAGGCGCGAGGCCTCCGCCATGCGCGGCCGGATCTGCAGTTCCGGACGGGGCAAGGCGCCTTCCGAGGAGACGTTGAAAAGGACCGGCGAGGCGCGCAGCTTCGATTCCAGCACGCTGACGGCTTCGTTCAGGTCCGCCTCGTTGGTGGAGAGGAAGTTGAACGACAGGTCACGCTCGGCGCGGTCGTTGACCTTGGAAATCCGTACGTCCGGAATGGATTGGACGGCGGCGAAAATGTCCTTTTCGACATCCCATTGCGGACGCGTGCGGCCATTTTCCTTCATCTTCGGCACGACGTCGCGGATAACGGGGATCGATCCCAGACCCTTGTTGACCAGGGTCTTTACCAGCGAATGGTCGATATTCTGCAGGATGACGCGCACGGTTGCGCGTCGCAGTTCGAGGTCGCCCTTCGGCGAAGCGCCGCCGAGGATGAAGACGCTCTCGACACCGTCGATATGGCGTACCGCATCATAGATGACGTCGGTGCTCGCAGCCGTCTCCTCAAGCGTCGCATTCGGCGGCAATTCCACCGACAGCACGACGCGCGAGGAATCATCCGGCGGCAGGAAGCTGCCGGGAACCTGCGCAAGCAGCATCATCGAGCCGATGAGGAAGCCGATCGCGGCAAGCAGCGTCGTATAACGCCAATACCAGCGGCGGGTCGTGCCGGTGACGAGGCGCGTATAGGCCTTCATGATCCAGCCGTCGTTGTCGTGATGGTCTTCCATCCCGTCTTCGGGGCTCATCAGATAGGCGGCCATCAACGGTGTGATGAGACGCGCCACGGCGAGCGAGAAGAACACGGAGAAGGCGACCGTCAGGCCGAACTGGATGAAGTACTGGCCCGGAATGCCCGGCATGAACGAGACCGGCACGAAGACGGCGATGATCGTGAAGCTGGTGGCGATGACGGCAAGGCCGATTTCATCCGCTGCCTCGAGCGCCGCCCGGTAGGGCGTCTTGCCCATCTTGATATGCCGCGCGATGTTCTCGATCTCGACGATCGCGTCGTCGACGAGGATACCGGTAGCGAGCGTCAGCGCCAGGAAGCTCACGAGGTTCAGCGAGAACCCCATGATGTCCATGATCCAGAATGTCGGGATCGCCGAAAGCGGCAGGGCGACTGCGGCGATCAACGTCGCTCGCCAGTTCCTCAGGAACAGGAAGACGACAATGACGGCGAGGATCGAGCCTTCCATCAGCGTATGGAGAGCGGCCTCGTAGTTGCCGTAGGTGAAGTAGACGGAATCGTCGACCATCTCGATGGCGACGTTCGGATTGGCCTTGCGGACCTGGTCGAGGCTTTCCGCGACGGTCTCGGAGACCGATACTTCGCTGGCGCCCTTGGCACGGAAGACGGCGAAGGTGACCGACGGCGTACCGTTGAAGCGCGAGAAGGATTTCGGCTCCTCATAGGTATCGGTGACGGTGCCGAGTTCCGACAGCTTGACGAACTGGCCGTTCGGGAGGGTGATCGTCGTATCGGCAAGCTGGGTCACGCTGCGGGCATCGCCCAGCGTGCGGATCGTCTGCTCGTTGCCAGCAACCTGGCCGCGGCCCGAGCCGAGGTCCACGTTGGTGCCGCGAAGCTGCTGGTTCACATCGGCGGCGGTAATGCCGTAGGCATCCAGCTTGGCCGGGTTGAGCGACACGCGGATTTCGCGGTCGGAGCCGCCATAACGGTCGATACGGCCGATGCCGGGCTGGCCCTGAAGGGCGCGCTTGACGGTATCGTCGACGAACCAGGACAGTTCTTCGAGCGTCATGTTCGGGGAGGAGACGGCAAAAGTCTGGATCGCCTGACCTTCGACGTCGATCTTGGTGACGACAGGCTCTTCGATGCCGGCCGGCAGGTCGCTGCGGATCTTGTCGATCGCGTCCTTGGTATCCTGCACGGCTTCTTCGGTCGGCTTCTCGATGCGGAAGACGACGACCGTCTGTGATTGTCCATCGGTCACCGTCGACTGAATCTCGTCGATGCCGCTGATCGAGGCGACCGCATCTTCGATCTCCTTCGTCACCTGCATCTCGAGCTCGGCAGGTGCCGCGCCGCTCTGGGTGACGGTGATCGAAACGACGGGGACGTCGATATTCGGGAAACGGGTGATCGGCAGCGCATAGAAGGATTGGATGCCGACATAAAGCAGCAGGGCAAAGCCGAGCAGCGGCGCAATCGGATTGCGGATCGACCAGGCGGAGAAGTTCATGCGGCTTGACCTCAGTTGGCAACGGCGGCGGGTTCGGCCGGAACCGGGGCGATCTTGTCGCCGTCCCGGACAAAAGCACCGGCCTTCGCAACAACGATGTCACCGGCCGTAAGACCGCTGACGACCTGGATGAAACCGCCATCCTGGATGCCGGTCTCGATCTTCACCTGCTTGACCACATTATCCTCGACCTTGCGGGCTGTGGAGCCGCTGCGGCCTGTGGTGACGGCCGACAAGGGGAGGGCGAGCGCGTTAGCCTCGGCAATGACGATCTCGGCGCTCGCATACATGCCGGATCGTGCCCCGCTCTTGTCGTCAATCACGATATGCACCGAGCCCAGGCGGGTAGTCGCGTCGACCGTCGGGGAGACGAGCCGAACCTTGCCTTCGATCTTGGTCCTGCCTCCGGCAATCGTTACGATCGCCCTCTGGCCAGCCTTGATCTTCTGGATATCGGTCTCGGACAAATCTGCGACCAGTTCGATCGCGCTGTCCTTGATGATCGTGAAGAGCGGGCTGCCCTGTCCGGTCGCGATCGCGCCAACCTTGGCGGTTCGTGCCGAAACCACACCGGCAATCGGCGTCTTGACGCCGGTGCGGGCGAGTCTCAGTTTGACATCGTCGATCTGCGCATCCACGACCTTGATGTCCGACTGGCCAACCGCGACCGCCTGTTTGGCGGCATTGAGGCGCGCCTGCGCCACCTCGACCTGGGCTTCGGCCTGTTCGAGCTGGGAAACGGTGCTGGTGCCGCTCTGGCTGAGGCGCTTGGTGCGGTCCCGCTGGCGCGTCATGTCGGCCAGATTGGCTTCCGCCTCGATGACCTGCGCCTGATATTGAGCGACGCCAGCCTCAGCCTTCGCCTTGTTGGCTTCGTATTGGCTCTTCTGCAGAAGGAGGGCGTCGTCATTCAGCGTCGCAAGCACGCTGTCGGCCTTCACCTCGTCGCCGACATCCGCATTGAGCGTCTTGATCGACAGACCGTCGACGAGCGGCTGGACATAAACCTCCTCGACGGGTTTGATCGTGCCGGTGGCGATCACGCGGTCCACAAGCGGTTTCGTCACTGCTTCGGTAACGATAATGGAAGGCAGCTTGAGCTCAGTCTGCGCCGGGGCGGGCGCTGCCGCATCCTGGGCGAGCGCGGTGCTCGCAGCAAGCGAGATGATGAGAGCCGGTATACCGACAGACTTCGAGAACTTGCGAAACATGCGACTACTTCCAATATGAAAAGCTAGGGGCAAATATTCCGCTGGGTTTGATCCCGTCCCGCCGCGCTCCCCTCAGCGCACGACATCCCCGTCCAAGGTGGTAACCGCACAAAACGGTTACAAGACCGGCAGCGAAAGATTCATCTCGGCTTGCACTTTTACGTGTTTGCGGTGCACAAATCAATCCGCGGCCGTTATGGAACGGATGAGATTTGGTTATGCTTTACGTAAGAAAAATTTTAAAAACACGCGGCGGGTAGCCGCGTGTTCTCTTTAAGTGAACGATAGGCGATTATTATTTCAGCGCCGCGTCGGTAATCTCGGTCGTGTAGGCGCCTTCGGGCTTCTTGGTGATGATCTTCTGGTCGAGCAGTGCCTTTACCGTGCGGTCGTAGGTGGCGGTATCGAGCTTACCCGTGCCGGTGCCGATCAGCTTGGCAACTTCGCCCATCATGCGCTTCTGGTGGTTCTCGTCCTGGCCGCCATTGTCCATGACGATTTCGGCGGCCTCCGCGGGGTTGGCGATGGCATATTTCCAGCCCTTCATCGAAGCGCGCACGAACTTGATCATGTTCTCCTTGAACTTCGCATCCTTGAGTTTCGGCTCCATGACATAGAGACCATCCTCCAGCAGGTCGTTGCCCATGGCGGTATAGTTGAAGACGATCAGGTCTTCCGGCTTGAAGCCGGCATCGATTGCCTGCCAATATTCGTTATAGGTCATGACCGAGATGCAGTTCGCCTGCTTCTGGATCAGCGGTTGCACGTCGAAGCTCTGCTTCAGCACGGTGACGCCGTCCTTGCCGCCTTCCGTCTTCAGGCCCAGCTTGTTCATCCAGGCAAAGAACGGATATTCGTTGCCGAAGAACCAGACGCCGAGCGTGTGGCCTTTGAAATCGGCCTCGGTCTTCACCGGGCCGTCCTTGGGGCAGATCATCTGCAGGCCGGATTTCTGGTAGGGCTGAGCGATATTGATCAGCGGCACGCCCTTTTCGCGAGCAACCAATGCGCCGCCCATCCAGTCGACGATCACGTCCGCGCCACCACCGGCGATCACCTGTTCCGGCGCGATGTCGGGACCGCCGGGCTTGATCGTCACATCCAGGCCTTCCTCCTTGTAAAAGCCCTTGTCCTTCGCAACGTAATAACCGCCGAACTGGCCTTGCGCGACCCATTTCAACTGCAACGTCACCTTGTCGGCGGCCATCGCCTGGGCGGCTGCGAGCGACATCGTGCCCGCCATCAGTGCCATCATCGTCTTCTTCATTGTCGTTTTCCCTCTGTGGTTTGCCGGTCCCTCTCAAGCCGGGGCCGGATTTCAGCGGCTAACCCCCACGGTTAGACGGATGCCAGAACGTCGTCGCTCTCTCCGCGAGCGCCACGACACCATAAAAAACCGATCCGGTGAGCGCCGCAACGGCGATTTCGGCCCAGACCATATCGACATTCATGCGGCCGATTTCGGTCGAAATGCGGAAACCCATGCCGACGATCGGCGTGCCGAAGAATTCCGCGACGATCGCGCCGATCAGCGCCAGCGTGGAATTGATCTTCAAGGCGTTGAAGATGAAGGGCATGGCGGCCGGCAGGCGCAGCTTTGCCAGCGTTTGCCAGTAGCCGGAGGCGTAGGAACGCATCAGATCGCGCTCCATGGCGCCCGATGCCGTAAGCCCCACCACCGTGTTCACCAGCATCGGGAAGAAGGTCATGACGATCACCACCGCCGCCTTGGACTGCCAGTCGAAGCCGAACCACATGACCATGATCGGTGCGACGCCGATGATCGGCAGGGCGGATACCATGTTGCCGATCGGAATGAGACCCCTGCGCAGGAAAGCGAAGCGATCGGCGAGGATCGCGACGACAAAGCCGCTAGCGCATCCGACCACGTAGCCGAACAGGACCGCCTTGAAGATGGTCTGCTGCACATCGGCCCAGAGGATCGGCACGGAGCCTGCAAGACGGGCGCCGATCGCCGACGGTGGCGGCAGCAAGATGAAGGGAATGCCGAAACCGCGGGTGATCGCCTCCCAGATGATCAGGATCCAGGCGCCGAAGATCGCCGGGATCAGCAGTCTGAGGAATGTGCTGCCGGCGGCCGATTTCGCATGGATGCCGGACAGGACTGCGACGCAGCGCCAAGCGATCAGCCAGGAAGCGGTGACCATGAGGAAGAAAGCAAGCGTCGCCTTGCCCTCGTTGCCGGCGATGCCCGCCAGCAGCAACCAGGCGGCGAGATGGGCGACGACGAAGAGGATCGTCGAGAGAAGGGACGGCGAGATCCCCGCGAACGAGATCAGTGCCGTACCGGCAATCATGAGGAAGATCAGGAGGAGAGTGCCGGTGCCGAAGGGCGCGGGCGCGTCCGCCGCCAGCAGCGGCAGCGAGGCGAAGGCCGCCAGGCAGAGGATCAGGGCAACGGCGCCCTGCCAGGAGCGGAGAAAAACGGTCATGCCAGCCTCCCGCCCATCGACCGGTCGACGATCTTGCCGACGATGCCGACGATGGTGACCAGCAAGGCAGCGAGGACCGACCCGGCGATCAGGGCGGCCCAGATATCGATCGTCTGGCTGTAATAGGCGCCGGCGAGTAGTTTCGAGCCGATGCCGGCGACCGCGCCGGTCGGCAGTTCTCCGACGATCGCGCCGACGAGGCTTGCGGCGATCGCCACCTTCATGGACGTGAAGAGGAAGGGGATCGAAGCCGGCACGCGCAGCTTCCAGAAGGTCTGGCCGGCGCTGGCATGATAGGTGCGCATCAGATCGAGCTGGATGAGTTCCGGCGACCGCAAGCCCTTCACCATGCCGACCGCGACCGGAAAGAAGGACAGATAAGTGGAAATCAGCGCCTTCGGGAGAAGCCCGGTAATATTGACCGCTCCAAGCACGACGATGACCATGGGCGCGACCGCCAGGATCGGCACGGTCTGCGAGGCGATGATCCAGGGCATCAGGCTGCGGTCGAGCGCCTTCACGTGCACGATGCCGACGGCGATCAGGATGCCGAGCAGCGTGCCCATGGTGAAACCGGCGACGGTCGAGGACAATGTCACCCAGCCATGATAGACGAGGCTGCGGTTCGAGCTCACGCTGCGCAGGAACGTGTTTTCGAAGACGTTGCTCACCACCTGGTGGGGCGCGGGCAGGACGGGCTTCGGTTGTGCCATGGTCTTCTGGAAGAATTCCATGGCCGTCGACGTGACGTTGCCGCGCCGATCGAGATCGCGCTGAAAGGGCGAGTTCATGACGTAGGCCGCGACATACCATATTGCGATGATGACCAGGAGAACGGTGACGACCGGCAGGATGCGGTGCTGGAGGAGTCTTTCCTTCTGCATCAGCTTTTCGCCTCCAGCGGAAACAGCATCAGTATCATGGCGGCCACACCCAGGCCGACACCGGCAAGCTGTGTGGTGCTCAGTCGCTCGCCGAACATGAAAAAGGCGATGATGTTGACGAGCAGCAGCTGGGCGATGGCGGATGCCGAAATCGCCAGCCCCAGCCCGCCTTCGCGCATCAGCCGCACCATCATCAGGTTGCCGACGCAATAGAGGAGGAGCGAGAAGACGAGCAGGACGATATTGCTGCTGGCGATATAGGCGCGCGACGCGGTGGCCGCGGAGAGAAACACCACCATTGCGCCGGCCAGCCAGAGAAGGAAGACGGGATTCATGCCTCACTCCTCATAACTGTGCCCCGCTCTCAGACCCTCGCGGACCCGGTGGGCGATTTCCAGGAATTCGGGCGTCTCGCGGATTTCCAGAGGCCGCTCCTTTGGCAGCGTGGAGTCGATCACATCCGTCACCCGGCCGGGGCGTGGCGACATGACGACGATCCTGGTCGAGAGATAGACTGCTTCGGGAATGGAATGGGTGACGAAACAGATGGTTTTCTGCGTGCGAGCCCAGAGTTTCAGGAGCTGTTCGTTCAGATGGTCGCGGACGATCTCGTCGAGCGCACCGAAGGGCTCGTCCATCAGGAGAAGATCGGCATCGAAGGCGAGCGCGCGGGCGATCGAGGCGCGCTGCTGCATCCCGCCGGAAAGCTGCCAAGGATATTTCTTGCCGAATCCGGCGAGGTTGACGAGGTCCAGGGTGCGCTCGATGCGGGCTTTGCGGTCGGTCGCCGAATAGCCCATGATTTCCAGCGGAAGGGCGATGTTCTTTTCGATCGTTCGCCAGGGATAGAGCGCCGGCGCCTGGAAGACATAGCCGTAGGAGCGGGATTTTCGCGCCTCTTCCGGCGTCATGCCGTTGACGGTGATTTCGCCGGACGTCGCCTTCTCCAGATCGGCAATGACGCGCAGGAACGTCGTCTTGCCGCAGCCGGAGGGGCCGATGAAGGAAACGAAGTCGCCCTTGTTCACCGTGAGGTCGACATTCGACAATGCATGGACCGGGCCGTCGCCGGTCTCGAAGGTGAGGCCGAGCTTTCTGGCCGAGACGACGGAGGATGGGGCATTGTTCATCGGCATTTCGGCATTGGTCCCAGTTTGGTGCCGTCCGTGAAGCTGACGGTGTAGCCTTTGGCGGATTTGGTGATAGTCACCGTGTCTTCCGGCCCGACTTCCCCTTCGGCATCGCATTGCGCCTTGATGGTGAAACCGTTCGCAGTCTTCTTCGGAGCACCCTTGAATTCGCAGGCGGAAACGGAAGTCGTCACGCCTTCGTCGTTCAGCAGCAGAAAGTCGTCGACGCCGGACGATTCGCCGGTCTTGGCATAGGTGCAGCCTTCCTTGCTGCCATAGGCGCCGTCGAGGAATGTCGCGGCCCTGGCGGGAACGGCAATCGACATCGCGGCAAGGACCGCAGATGCGATGGTCAAGCGGATCGTATTCAATGACATTTCTCGAAAGGTCCCCATTCAAGCCCGTCTGCGAAGCGCACAGTATAGACATCGCCATTGCACAGGATATCGATCATTGCCGCGCGCGGATCTTCTTTTCGTTGGCCCCGGCTCCCGTGCTCGAACCGCCATGATATGCTGGCGGCAGATCCCGTTCGACAGAGGAATTTTGCCATGGACAGTACATCAAAACCCACCTGCCGTGTCGTGAGGCCCGGCGCTGCCTATGACGGCAAGCAGGGCTTGAGCTATTTCGAGGGGATCGCGGCGGAAACGGTCGGCTCCAAGGGTATCTGCATGCACCTCATCATCATTCCGCCGGGTGCCCGCGCCAAGGCGCATCTGCATGAAACCCATGAGACGGCGATCTACGTGCTCTCCGGTTCCGCCGTCACCTGGCATGGCGACCGGCTGGAGGAATGTGCTGAACTCTCGGCCGGCGAGATGATGTACATCCCGGCCGGCGTGCCGCACCTGCCGGCCAATATTTCCGGCGCGCCGTGCTCTGCGGTAATCGCGCGGACGGATCCAAACGAACAGGAGAGCGTGGTGTTGCTGCCGGAACTGGATGGGCTGGTGCCGGGTTAAAGCTCCGGAATTTGCGGTGTTGCTGCGCGCGGCCATCTCGTCCTGCTTACACCCCGCTGGCCGGTATGCCGGTGCGCTCCACCTTGCGCGGTGCGGTCAGGTCCTTCCAGGTCGACAGCGCCTTGTTGACTGCCTGGAAGGGCTCGCGCTTCACGAACTGGCCCTGTCCCTCCTGCGTCTTGACGACCGATTCTTCGATGGCCACCACACCGCGTGTTAGCGTGTAGCGCGGCAGACCGGTGACTTGCTTGCCTTCGAAGACGTTGTAGTCGATCGCCGACTGCTGGCTCTTGGCGCTGATCGTCTTGGACCGTTTCGGGTCCCAGACGACGATATCGGCATCCGCGCCGACCAAGATCGCACCCTTTCGCGGATAGATGTTCAGGATCTTGGCAATGTTGGTGGAGGTGACCGCCACGAACTCGTTCATGGTGATGCGGCCGGTCGCGACGCCATAGGTCCAGAGCATCGGCATGCGGTCTTCTAGGCCGCCGGTGCCGTTGGGGATCTTGCGGAAATCCCCGACGCCATACCGCTTCTGATCGGTGGTGAAGGCGCAATGATCGGTCGCCACCACCTGCAGAGAACCGGAGGCTAATCCGGCCCAGAGTGAATCCTGATGCTGCTTGTTGCGGAAGGGCGGGGACATGACCCGGCGGGCCGAATGATCCCAGTCCTTGTTGAAATACTCGCTTTCGTCGAGCGTCAGGTGCTGGATCAGCGGCTCGCCGTAGACCCGCATGCCGTTCTGCCGCGCGCGGCGGATCGCTTCATGCGCCTGTTCGCAGGACGTGTGGACGACGTAAAGCGGCACGCCCGCCATGTCGGCGATAATGATCGCGCGGTTGGTCGCTTCGCCTTCGACCGAAGCGGGACGCGAATAAGCGTGCGCCTCCGGGCCGTCATTGCCCTCATCCATCAGCTTGGTCTGCATGGCGGCGACCACGTCGCCGTTTTCCGCATGGACGAGCGGCAGGGCGCCGAGTTCGGCGCAGCGCTGGAAGGAGGCGAACATCTCGTCGTCGTTCACCATCAGAGCGCCTTTATAGGCCATGAAATGCTTGAAGGTGTTGATGCCGTGGTTGAGCACGACCGCCTTCATCTCGTTGAACACCTGCTCGCCCCACCACGTGACCGACATATGGAAGGAGTAGTCGCAATTGGCCCGTGTTGCCTTGTTGTCCCAGCGTTTCAGCGCGTCGAGCAGCGACTGGCCTGGTTCGGGCAGGCAGAAATCGACAACCATGGTGGTGCCGCCGGCAAGCGCCGCGCGCGTTCCGCTTTCGAAATCGTCCGCTGAATAGGTGCCCATAAACGGCATTTCGAGATGCACATGCGGATCGATGCCGCCCGGCATGACGTAACAGCCGGTGGCGTCCAGCGTGGTGTCGCCGACAAGGTTCTGGCCGATCTCGATGATTCTGCCGCCATCGATCTTCACGTCCGCCTTGTAGGTCAGGTCGGCGGTGACGATGGTTCCACCCTTGATGACTGTGGTCATGGCTGCTGTTCCTTATTCTTTTTCGTGAATGAGGCCGGCGCGTAGAAGCCGGATGCGGGATCTGCCTCAAGCCGACCGGACAGCGCGGCGAGGATCGTTTCAAGGACGGAGCGGCGTTCGCGCGAGATTTCGTGATTCCAGAAACGCACGACGGAATAGCCTTGGGTGTTCAACCAATCGGTACGTAGCCGGTCATAGGCGTTGTCGGCGTGTTGGGCGCCATCTACTTCGACGACGAGGTCGTGTTTGCGACAGAGGAAATCGACGATGTATGGGCCTAGTGGGACTTGGCGGGCGAATTTGTAACCGTTCAGCCTACGGGCGCGCAGGTCGCTCCAGAGTTGGTATTCTTCTTCTGTTTCGTTTTGGCGGAGTCGGCGGGCTTGGGATGTTTTTCCGGAGCGGTGTTTGCGGATATCCTGCTTTATGATTTTGATCGCTGTACCCGGAGCCCCCTCATCCGCCCTGCGGGCACCTTCTCCCCGAGGGGAGAAGGGGGAGTATGCCGTGGCCTCCGCACTTCCCTTCTCCCCGGCGGGGAGAAGGTGGCCCGAAGGGTCGGATGAGGGGGCTCCGGGCGCTACGGTCATCACCCCACAATCTCCGCCGTCTCCAGCACGGCGTGGAAGAGCACGTCCGCGCCCGCCGCCGCCCATTCCTTGGAAATCTCCTCGGCCTCGTTGTGCGACAACCCGCCGACGCAGGGGCACATGATCATGGTGGAGGGTGCGACCCTGGCGGCCCAGCAGGCGTCGTGACCGGCGCCGGAGATGATGTTCATGTGGCTGTAGCCGAGTTTTTCGGCGGCATTGCGGACGCGTTCGACGAGCGTCGGGTCGAAGGTCACGGGGTCGAAATGGCCGACCGCTTCCACCGAACAGCCCACGCCGAGTTTTTCGCAGATTTCGACCGCCTGTTTCTCGATCTTCGCCCGCATGCGGTCGAGCTTTTCCTGGGAGGGCGTGCGGATGTCTACGGTGAAGACCACTTTGCCCGGCAGGACGTTGCGGGAATTCGGGGAGAAAAAGACCTGGCCGACGCCGCCGACGGCGCCGGGCTGCTCGGCCATAGCCACTTCCTGCACCATTTCCAGAATGCGGCTCATGGCGAGGCCGGCATTGACGCGCATATTCATCGGCGTGGAGCCGGTATGGGCCTCTCTGCCGGTCAGCGTGAATTCCAACCACCAGAGGCCCTGACAATGAGTGACGACGCCAATCTGCTTTTCCTCGGCCTCAAGGATCGGCCCTTGTTCGATATGATATTCGAAATAGGCGTGCATTTTCCGCGCGCCGACCTCTTCATCGCCCACCCAGCCGATGCGCTTCAACTCGTCGCCGAAAGTCTTTCCTTCCGGGTCCTTGCGCGCATAGGCGTAGTCCATCGAATGCACGCCGGCGAAGACGCCGGAGGCGAGCATGGCAGGGGCGAACCGGGCGCCTTCCTCGTTGGTCCAGTTGGTGACGACGATCGGATGCTTCGTCCTGATGCCGAGATCGTTCATGGTGCGGACGACTTCGAGTCCGCCCAAAACCCCGAGTACGCCATCGTATTTGCCGCCGGTCGGCTGGGTATCGAGATGCGAACCGATGTAGACGGGCAGCGCATCCGGATCGGTGCCGGCACGGGTGGCGAACATCGTCCCCATCCTGTCGACGCCGATCGTCATGCCTTCGGCTTCGCACCATTTCTTGAAGAGGTTGCGGCCTTCGCCATCGGCATCCGTCAGGGTCTGGCGGTTGTTGCCGCCGGCAATGCCGGGGCCAATCTTCGCCATCTCCATGAGCATGTCCCAGAGACGGTCGCCGTTGACGCGCAAGTTCTCGCCCGGTGCTGCCACCATGTTCTCAAATCCTCGCCTGTTTCATGTTCCGCCCTTTGCGGGCGGCATGCTTGTCGTTCCCAGGAGGTCTCTTGCGTCCTTCCTTCGAGGGACGGAAGATCGGCATTGCCTTTATTGGCTTGTTGCCGATAATTTGACCGGTTGGTAAAACATTACAATTTCCGCGCTGTCACTCAAGCCGAAAATCACGAAAAATCCAGAGGAAATTCTGGAGGAGACGCCGGCGGTGACGCAAAGCGGAAAAGGGTGGAGACGTGAATGGCCATCCCGAGGGCGGCGAAGACACAAAGGCGCACGCGCATCCAAGAAGAGAAAGAGGAGCGCATCCTCGAAGCCGCGCTCGACGTGTTTTCCTCAAGCGGATTTCGCGGCTCCACCATCGACCAGATCGCCGAGGCGGCCGGCATGTCGAAGCCGAACCTGCTTTATTATTTCCGCACCAAAGAAGCGATCCACCGCCAGCTCATCGACCGGGTGCTGTTTACCTGGCTCGAACCGCTCCGGGCCTTCGATCCCGACGGCAATCCCGAATCGGAAATCCGTTCCTATATCCGCCGCAAGCTGGAAATGGCGCGGGATTTTCCACGCGAAAGCCGTCTTTTCGCCAATGAGATCCTGCAGGGCGCGCCGCATATCGAGGACGAGCTGAAGGGCCCGCTGAAGCAACTGGTCGATGAAAAGGCGGAGGTGATCCGCGCCTGGGCCCGTATGGGAAAGATCGCCAAATGCGATCCCTATCACCTGATCTTCTCGATCTGGTCCACGACCCAGCATTATGCTGACTTCGACGTGCAGGTGCGTGCGGTGCTGGGGCAGCACTATGCGGGCGAGGGCCGTTTCGAGGATGCGGCGCGGTTCCTGGAGGGGCTTTTCATGGAGGGGTTGAGGGTGAGGGGTGGCGTGATGTGAAGCCGCACCCGGATCGAGCCCTTCACCAACAAAGTCTAAGACTTAGCTCTCGCTAAGATCTGGATTTTGTAACCTCTCCTACAAGGGGAGAGATAGGCTGCCGAGCTTGCCGCGCGGTTATCTCTCCCCTTGTGGGAGAGATATTTCAACACATTAGCTTCAGCTAAGTGTTGGAAATCGCAAGTGAAGGGATTGGCTCCCGCCATTGCTCTTCCCGAAACCCACAAACAAAAAACGCCGGCATTTCGCCGGCGTTTTTCTCCTGGGAGGCCCTCGAAAGGGCGGCATATCGATCAGGCGGCTGCCGAAGAGTAGCCAGTAGTCGGGACTTCCGAGATCGTCTTCAGAACCTGAGAGGCGATCTGGTAGGGATCGCCCTGGGAGTTCGGACGACGATCTTCGAGGTAGCCGCGGTAATCGTTCTTGATGAACGAGTGCGGAACGCGGATCGAGGCGCCGCGGTCGGCAACGCCGTAGGAGAACTTGTTCCACGGGGCGGTTTCGTGCTTGCCGGTCAGACGCATGTGATTGTCCGGGCCATAGACGTCGATGTGGGCCATCAGGTTCTTGTCGAACTGCGCCATCAGGGCCTCGAAATAAGCCTTACCGCCGACTTCGCGCATGAACTTGGTCGAGAAGTTGCAGTGCATGCCGGAGCCGTTCCAGTCGGTGTCGCCGAGCGGCTTGCAGTGGAACTCGATGTCGATGCCATACTTTTCGCAGAGGCGGAGAAGCAGGTAGCGCGCCATCCAGATCTGGTCGGCGGCCTTCTTGGAGCCTTTGCCGAAAATCTGGAATTCCCACTGGCCCTTGGCCACTTCGGCGTTGATGCCTTCGTGGTTGATGCCGGCAGCGAGGCAGAGGTCGAGATGCTCCTCGACGATTTCGCGGGCGACGGAGCCGACATTCTTGTAACCGACTCCGGTGTAGTACGGACCCTGCGGAGCCGGGTAGCCGGTTTCCGGGAAGCCGAGCGGACGGCCGTTTTCGTAGAAGAAGTATTCCTGCTCGAAGCCGAACCATGCGTCCTCGTCATCGAGGATGGTCGCACGGCTGTTCGACGGATGCGGCGTGACGCCATCCGGCATCATCACTTCGCACATGACGAGAGCGCCGTTGGTGCGGGCCGGGTCCGGATAAACGGCGACGGGCTTCAGCACGCAATCGGACGAGCGGCCTTCAGCCTGCATCGTGGACGAACCATCGAAGCCCCAGAGCGGCAGCTGCTCGAGTGTCGGGAAGCTTTCGAATTCCTTGATCTGCGTCTTGCCACGCAGGTTCGGTACGGGGGTGTAACCGTCGAGCCAGATATACTCGAGCTTATACTTGGTCATTTTTTATCTCTCAGGCCGTGAGTTTCATGGTTGAGCCATCCTGAGGTCGCGGCACGACAGGCGCCGCGCCTCCGGGATGAGAGATTGAACGCATATCCCGTGCCAGTTTCGATGCGCGCGCCGATTTTTTTCTGAAAAAGCGCAAACGGACAGGAAGGCAGCCTTTTTCGCCAGCCCTTCCAGTGGCGTAGATAAGCGGAGGCTCATGAAAACCAGTGGTTTTTAAGCTTTCGCGAGGTTTTGTCGGAACTTCAGCGCGTCAGCACACGTTTTTTGCAAATGAGGGGTCCTCGGAGCAAATCGATCCCGCAATGTCATGGTTCGGCTAATTTAGCGCCTAGCGCATCAGGCTGAATTGATGTAAAATAAGGCAATAAGCACAAAAAATGTGCAGATTTGTGCCGTGTATGTTTGAATGCACTTATGAAGTTAGGAGACGATCGGATGACCACCAACATCCATCGTGAAACCGCCAAAGTCTATCAGTTCCCGATTCGCCAGCGGGTGCGCCTGGACAATGGCCGGACTTTGCCGACCGGTATCTACGATGTAGCGCCGGCCGTGGTCGATACCAATTGCTGGTATCACGACGAAGCCGTTCGGGAGTCCACAAAGACGGATCGGCCGAAACCCTGTTGAGCGACCAATAAAAAGGCCCCGCCATTGCTGACGTGGCCCAATTTGGTCCTTCTTCTCTTTCAGAGCGCGAAGACCTTCAGCATCGCGTAGCCGAATATTGCGATGAAAAGCCAGCCGAAGGCTCCGAGGGCCAGCGGCCTCCAGCCTTCCGCTTTCAGTTTGCCGATATTGGCCTGAAGCCCCATTGCCGCCAATGCCATAGACAAAAGGAAGTTGGTGAGCGTCGCAAGTCCCTTGCTTGCGTCTGGCGGAATCGCGACAGCGCTGTTGACCAGCATCATTCCCACAAAGCCCAGCACGAACCAGGGCATCGGCGCGGAAGCCCTGGCTGCGCCGTCTGAGCTCGATCGCATGGCCAGCGCCAGCGTCATGATCAGCGGCGCCAGCATTACCACGCGGGCGAGCTTGGATATTGTGCCGAACTGGCCGGCGACGTCGCCGCCCTGAAACGAGGCCGCCACGACCTGCGCCACTTCATGAATGGTGGCGCCGGTCCAGAGGCCGTAAGCGCGGGCATCGAGGCCCAGCGGCGTGGAAAGCAGCGGATAGGCGAGCATCGAGAGCGAGCCGCACAACGTCACGCAGGCGACGGCATAGGCCACGTGTTCCTGCTTTCCCCGCACGACCGTATTCGCCGCAATGACGGCGGAGGCGCCGCAGACCGACGTGCCGGCGGCGATCAAATCGGTTAATGCGCGGTCGACGCCCATCATCCGGCCGGCGATACGAATGGCCATGAAAGTCGCGACGAGCGTCAAGGCGACCATGGCAAGCCCTGAGCCCCCGAGTGAGAGGATCTGAGTCGCCGTAACCTGCAGACCGAGGAGGACGATGCCCAAGCGCAGGATACGCTTCAGCGAAAGACCGATGCCGGGTTCGGCAGCGGCCGGAACGGACAAGGTGTTGCGGATCAGCATACCGATGATGATCGACATAATAAGGGGGCTCAACGTCATCCAGCCGGTGAAGTTGCGGATGGCGAAGGCGGTGAGAGCAATCGCGGCTGTGAGTGTGAGGCCCGGAAGAAATCCCAGGATGGCTGGCAGACGGATCGGGGAAGAGGAGGTTCCGTGTTCTGCCGTTCGAGTCATCGGCTTCATGATTTTTCCGAATATTCGTATTCTTTTCGAAAATCATTCTTCATTTCGTAGAAAGATAAATCCAATTGATAAGTATTGTGATATCATTCGTTAAAATCGAATGGTTGGTGGAATGACGCTCGAACAGCTTCGGATTTTCCTGGAAGTCGCGAACCGCGAACACGTTACGCGAGCTTCGGAGGCGCTGAATCTCACCCAGTCGGCGGTGAGTGCGGCCATTTCTGCCCTTGAGGCGCGGCATGCGGTCGTTCTTTTCAACCGCGTGGGACGACGGATCGAACTCACCGAGGCCGGCCGGCTTTTCGTGCCGGAGGCGCGCGCCGTTCTGGAGCGGGCACTGTCGGCGGAGCACATGCTCGCCGATCTCGGCGGCTCGGCTACCGGCATCTTGCGTGTGCATGCCAGCCAGACGGTTGCCAGTTACTGGCTGCCTTCGCGGCTTGTGAGCTACCACGAGCGTTTTCCGCGGGTGGACGTGCGCTTGACGGTCGGCAATACCCAAAGCGCGGCAGAAGCCGTGCTTTCCGGCGCAGCCGAGATGGCGGTCGTCGAAGGCGATGTTTTCCTGCCTGGTCTCAGACGTCGCAAGGTTGCCGAGGACCGGCTGGTGCTGGTGGTCGGCAGACGCCACCCGTGGGCGGATGGGCGCAAGATCCTCTCCAGCGACCTTCTGGAAACGAACTGGATCATGCGCGAGAAAGGATCGGGCACGCGTTCCGCTTTCGAAGCGCAGTTGACCAATCTGGGGATCGAGCCACAATCGCTTTCGGTCGTGCTCGAAATGCCCTCGAACGAAGCAGCCATGGCGGCAGTCGAGGCCGGGCTTGCCGCGACCGTGCTTTCGAGCCGCGCCGCCTCGTCGCATTCCTTCTCCGGCCGGCTGCAGATCGCCGACTTCGCGATGCCGCTCCGGCAGTTTTCGGCACTTTATCATGGAGAGCGGCATGTCACCCGGGCTCTCCGGGCCATGCTCGATCTTTTGGATGAGGCGGCGGACGGGGCCGAATAGGAGCCGCAATTGGATGTTCAAGTGAACATATGAAGTTATCTCGTTCATTTTTGTTGAACGCTACGTGCCCAACTCACGGTCTATCGATGTCCGCCGATATGCACCATCTTCTGTCTCGCAAGCACGGCAACGTGCTTCGAAAAACAGAGATCACGCATATAGGAGAGGGGTTCGAGATACTCAGCCCCGTCACACGAAAGGACCAAGACAATGACCAAGATCACCTCCGCCATCGCCGCTGCCTTCATCGCTTCGGCTTCCTTCGGTTCCGTCGCCCTTGCCGAAGGCGACTATTACGACGGGGTTTCGAAGGCTGGCACTGCTGTTGACAACGTTCAGACCGCCAGCATTGGCCAGAAGGCAGATGCTCAGAAGCTCCAAAGCGACATCAACAGCGGCGACTATTTCAACGGCGCCAATCGTCCGAACTAACCGCAACTCATTCAAGACACCGAAACAAGATCCGCAGGCCAGGTCGCAAACTTCAAGCCGCGGACAACTCTGAAGGGACTACCACAATGACCAAGATCACTTCCGCCATCGCCGCTGCCTTCATCGCTTCGGCTTCCTTCGCTTCCGTCGCTCTCGCCGATGGCGATTACTACGAAGGCGCTTCCAAGGCTTCCGCTTCCATTTCGGTCGATCAGCTGAGCACCGGCAGCATCGCTCAGAAGGCCGACGCCCCGAAGGCTCAGGTCAACAGCGGCGACTATTTCGATGGCGCCAACCGCCCGCTCTAACGTATGCCGCGTGCAGAACGAAGAGGGCCCGGCATTTGCCGGGCCTCTTTGTTTTCGGATTTATTCCATCAGATCAGGCAGTTCCGATGCCAGGGTATCGATCGCCAGCCTGACCTTCGGCAGCATGACCGGCGATTTCGGCCAGACCGCATGGGTCTCGAAGGTCACCGAGGGTACCGACGTCAGAACCTGCCGCAACCGGCCGCTTGCGACATGGCCGCGTATCATCCAGCAGGGCAGCCAGGCGAGACCATGGCCGTTACAGGCAGCTTCCAGGATCGCATCGAGATCGTCGAGCCTCAGCCGCGAGCGCGGCAGCACGACCCGCCATGGATCTTCCGGCGAAGGGAAGACCCACGTGTCGTGGCTTTCCCGCTTGCCGTATACGATGCCTTCGTGTCTCGGGATGTCCTCGAGATTTTGCGGCTCCCCTCGCTTTTCCAGATAGTCCGGCGAGGCGCACACGGTCAGGCGCTGGAAGGCGATCCGGCGCGCCATGATTTCCGCATCGTCCTTCAGCCGGCCGTTGCGGACTGCAAGGTCGAAACCGTCTCCGGGAAGATCGGCGACCCGGTCGCTGAAGGAAAGGTCGAGTTCGAGATCCGGATGTTTATCGAGCAGCCCGATAAGGATCGGCGCGACGCATCGGCGGCCGAAGATCACCGGCATGGTGACACGCAGCTTGCCGCGAACTGCGCGGCGACCGGATTCGAGTTCGGCTTCCCCTAGGCGGATTTCCTCGACGGCTCTCAGGCACCGCTCATAGAAGAAGCGGCCTTCCTCCGTCAGATTCTGGCTACGGGTCGTGCGGTGAAACAGCCGCACGCCCAGTCTTTCCTCCAGCCTTGCCACCGTTTTGCCGATGGCCGAGCGCGTCAGGTTCAGCTTTTTAGCAGCGGCAGAAAAGCCGCCGGCTTCCACGGTTTCGACAAAAACCGGAATGTCTCTTAATTGCTCCATTGTATCCTCAGCGGAACCATTATGGCGAGATAGTATCGCAACTGCCGATACATTTTCAACGATATGATCTCTCATCGTTATCTTGAAGGAGTGATCTGATGAGAGTGGCAAGGCAATGGAGCATCGCGGCTGTCGGCCCGCAGGATTTTCGTATCCGCGAGGCTGAGGTTTCGCCTCCCGCTGCCGGTGAGGTTCTGGTGCGCGTACAGGCAGTATCGCTGAATTTCCGCGACAAGCTGGTCATGGAGAGCGGCATGGGCCTGCCGCTCCAGCTGCCCTTCGTCCCGGCTTCGGACATGGCCGGCACCATCGAGGCCATCGGACCGAGCGTGAGCCGATTCAAGCCGGGCGACAAGGTGATCTCCACCTTCATGCCCGGCCGTATCGAAGGAAAGCCCCTGGGAAATGCCAGCAACCCTCCCCATAAGACGCTCGGCGGCTTTCATCCCGGCGTGCTTTCCGAATATGTGACCTTCCCGGCGGACTGGTTCGTCGAAGCGCCGAAGAGCCTCGATGCCGGCGAGGCCAGCACGCTCCCCTGTGCCGGGCTGACGGCCTGGATGGCGCTGATCGAAAGCGGTTGTCTGAAGGCCGGTGACAAGGTGCTGATCCAGGGCACAGGCGGCGTGGCGCTGTTTGCACTGCAGATCGCCAAGGCGCATGGCGCGGAGGTCTTCATCACATCTTCCAGCGCTGCGAAGCTCGAAAAGGTGCGGACATTGGGCGCCGATCATTTGCTGGCACGCGAGGGCTGGTTGGAACGGCTGCTCGACCTGACGGATGGTTATGGCGCCGATCATGTGCTCGATATCGCCGGCGGTTCGGGTTTCGCACAGGCCCTGAATGCGGTGGCCGTGGGCGGACGGATCTCGCTGATCGGCGTCTTCGACGGTTTCGAGATTTCCGGCTCGGCGGCCCCGCTGCTGCAGAAGGCGCCGGTGGTGCAGGGCATCGCGGTCGGATATCGCCGGGCGCTCGAGGATTTCGTGCGGGCGGTGGATGCGATCGGCCTGAAGCCGGTGATCGATCGGCGCTACCGCTTCGAGGAGGCAGAACAGGCGTTCGCGCATCTCGACCGTGGGCCGTTCGGAAAGATCGTCATCGAGTTTTGACGGGAAGCTGGCCGGATGCCCGAGCCGGCCGGCTCCTTCTCACGCGGGGGCCATCAATCGCGATCCCTGACGAGCGTTCCCAGCATCGGAACCGGGCGCTCGCGGTTCGACGCCTGACCGGCATGCTGGAAATGCTGGAGCATCGGAAGGCGGATGCGGCCCGGCAGAAACGTTTTCTCGCCAACCGCAATATTGAGCGGGGTAACGAGGTGAAGACGTTCCGGCTCTGACTGGACGGGGCCTTCCCGAGGTCTCCGTCAATCTCGTCGCCTTGTCATCAAGGTTGTGCTAAAATAATTCCCATGAAAGAAGTCTTGGGAGGCAGGTGCCATGGAAAGGCTGCTTTTTAGAAACCTTCGGCCGCTTTACGGCTGGCTGTTCATATTTTCCTGGTTTGCCATTCTCCTGCTCGTCACCTCCGTTTTCATCCGCGATGGCGGCATCGTTGCGCATCCGTTTCGGGCGTTCGTCATCCTGTTCTTCTGGGGCGTGGGTGGATGGTTCGCAATCAATGCGCTTGCCCGGCCGGTGGTTTCGGTCTGGCAGAACGATGTGCACGACTGGCTCGTCATCCGTCGCTGGCTCTGGACGCATGACGAACAGCATGTCGATCCGGACCGGCTGCCGGCGCCGGTGATCGAGGAGGAAGACGACGGAGATAGCGGCTGCCAGTATCGCTGCATGCTGACCACGCCCGGCGGCATTGTCGCATTCAGCGAGCATGTCCGGCCGGAGAAGGCGGCACTTTCGCGCGATCGCATGGCTTTCCTGATCCGCAGCGCCCGCGCGAAAGCGCCATTGGGCAATCCGCCTGTTGGCGGCTTTCGTTAAGCCGCCCGGTTCCAGGGCATGCGCTGCAGGAGCAGGGCGAGCCCGCACCAGCCGCTGAAGCCGGCGAAAGCCAGCATGAAACCGAAGAAGCCGGCCAGCGCAAAGGCGGGCGTCAGGCCAAGGAACCCAAGAACGACACAGATCAGCACGAGGCTGCCGACGACCATCTGCACCTGGCGGAAGATCGACACCCCGCCACCGTCCCTGCTCGCGCCGACGACAGGCAGCCCCGCCTCTTTCCATGCGGTAATCCCGCCTTCGAGATTGTAGGCCTCATGGCCGGGCAGGATGCTTTCGATGGTGCGGCATGCCTGCTCGCCGCGCCCACCCTTCAGGCAATGCACGACGATCCGGCGATCCTGCGGGATCGTCAGGACCTGCCTCAGGCCGGTGATGGAATTCAAGGGGAGAGAAGCGGCGGCAGCGATATGTTCGGCCCGGAATTCATCCGGTTCGCGCACGTCGATCAGGATCGCGTCGCCCGCAGCCAGCCATTCGGCGGCCTCGATTGCGGATATGGTTCTTGCGGTTTCGGCTGTCATTTCAGTTGCTCTTGCAAAAGTGCTGGTAGAGGACGCCCATCAGTTCGCTGACCGCCGGGTGGGCTATGAAATAGAAGAGCGTGCGATGCTCCCGCCGGTAGTCGACAATGCCTTCTTCCTTCAGCTTGGCGAGATGCTGCGACATCGAGGTCGGCGCGATACCGGTCGCGGCGATGAGATCCGAGACGTTCCGCTCTCCTTCCGCCAGCGCGCAGAGCACAAGCAGCCGGTGGGAGTTTGCAAGCCCCTTGAGAAAGTTTGCCACTTCTTCGGCCTTCACGGGCATTTCGTCGCTCAGATCCATCGGTATCTCTTTACAATTCATGTTTATATAATATCATGAAAATATGAATTGTAAAGGCTGAGGAGTTTGCCAATGAAGGATTATCGTCAGATCACCAGGGATATATCGAGCTATACCGCCGAGATGCGGAAACTGACGCCAGAGGCGATGCAAGGGTTCTACGCGCTCTCCAAAGGGGCGAGTGCCGACGGAACTCTCGACAAGAAGACAAAGGAACTGATCGCGTTGGCGATCGGCATCACCCAGCGTTGCGACGGTTGTATTGGTTTTCATGCCAAGGCCTTGCAGGGGCTTGGCGCGACGCGCCAGGAAATCGCCGAGGTGGCTGCGATGAGTGCCTATATGGGCGGTGGACCGGCGGTCATGTATGCGGCCGACGCGCTGCGCGCCTGGGACCAGTTTTCCGACATGGCATGAAAGAAGGGGGAGGGCGTCTCGCTCCAGTTCTTTCGGGACGCCGGCGCGAAAGATGGGTGGCCTAACCGTTCAAGTTCTGCTGCCCGGGCGGTGGCTGTGTCATGAAGGCAAAGCCTTCATCCGACCAGCGGCCATGCATAAAGAAACCGCCGCCCAGGGATGACGGCCGTCATAATTTGTTGGAGGTCGTTATTCCGTGGCCCTTATTCGGCAGCTTGGCGAGCCATCGGGTTGTTCGGATGGGTCGTCCAGTTGGCGTAGTTGGGGTCGACGATCTTGCCGGTCCGCCTGTCCGTCGCGCCGGCCGCCAGCGGCTCCATGGTAATGCAGTTCTCGACCGGACAGACATTGACGCAGAGATTGCAGCCGACGCATTCCTCTTCCATGACCTCGAAATGCCGGACGCCGTTGACCACCGAGGTGATCGCCTGGTGCGAGGTATCCTCGCAGACGATATGACAGCGGCCGCACTTGATGCAGGCGTCCTGGTCGATATGCGCCTTGGCGATGTAGTTGAGGTTGAGATACTGCCAGTCGGTGACATTCTGGACGGCACGGCCGGTAATATCGTCCAGAGTGCGGTGGCCTTTGGAATCCATCCAGTCGGAGAGACCGGTGATCATCTCCTGGACGATCTTGAAGCCATAGGTCATGGCCGCCGTGCAGACCTGCACGTTGCCGGCGCCGAGCACCAGGAACTCGGCTGCGTCGCGCCAGGTGGTGACGCCGCCGATGCCGGAGATCGGCAGTCCATAGGTCTCAGGGTCGCGGGCGATCTCGGCCACCATGTTGAGCGCGATCGGCTTCACCGCCGGGCCGCAATAACCGCCATGCGAACCCTTGCCGCCAACCGTCGGGTTCGGCGCGAAGTTGTCGAGATCGACGGACACGATCGAGTTGATCGTATTGATCAGTGAGACGGCGTCGGTTCCGCCGGCTTTTGCCGCGCGCGCAGGGCGGCGGATATCGGTGATATTGGGCGTCAGCTTGGTGATGACGGGCATGCGGGTGTATTGCTTGCACCAGCGGACCACCATTTCGATATATTCCGGCACCTGGCCAACCGCGGAACCCATGCCGCGTTCGGACATGCCGTGCGGACAGCCGAAGTTGAGTTCGATGCCGTCGCATTCGGTCTCCTCGACGAGCGGCAGGATGGCCTTCCAGGCGCTTTCCTCACAGGGAACCATGATCGAGGCGATCAGTGCCCGGTCCGGCCAGTTCTTCTTCACCTGCTTCATTTCGCGAAGGTTGGTGTAGAGGTCGCGGTCGGTGATCAGCTCGATATTGTTCAGGCCGAGCAGGCGGCGGTCGGCGCCCCAGATCGCGCCGTAACGCGGACCGTTGACGTTGACGACCGGCGGGCCTTCCTCGCCGAGTGTCTTCCAGACCACGCCGCCCCAGCCCGCCTTGAACGCCCGCTCGACATTGTAGGCCTTGTCGGTCGGCGGGGCAGAGGCGAGCCAGAACGGGTTCGGGGATTTGATGCCGACGAAATTGTTGCGGATATCAGCCATGATTCAGTTCTCCCTCGGGCCTATCTCACGCCACCGCGGTGGCTGGCCGCGCTCCGGCGGCGAGGGCACGGTTGATGGATTCGGCGGCATCGCGTCCCTGCGCGACGGCCGAGACGGTCAGGTCCTCGCCTATGCCTACGCAATCGCCTCCGGCCCAGATACCCTCAATGGAGGTGCGGCCTTCGGCATCCACCGCGATCTTGCCCTTCTCGAATTGCAGCGCGCCCAAGCCGGAGGCGGAAAAATTCTGGCCGATCGCCTTAAAAATCTGGTCGGCGGCGATGACGCCGGTCTCGCCGGTGCCGGCCAGCCTGCCGTCCCTGACGGCTGTATATTCCACTTCGATGCCGACCACCTTGCCGTCCTTGCCGAGGATCGATTTCGGCGCCAGCCAATGGCGGATGATGACGCCGTTGGCGGTGGCAAGATCCTGCTCGTAAGGTGAAGCGTTCATGTTCTCCTTGCCCCGGCGGTAGCAGATCGTCACCTCCTCGGCGCCGAGCAGTTTGGACTGGATCGCGGCGTCGATCGCCGTCATACCGCCACCGAGCACGACGATCCGCCTGCCGATCGGGATCGACGCCTTGTCCTTCGCCTGACGGAGGGCTGCAATGAAATCCACCGCGTCCTCGACGCCCGCAAGGTCCTCGCCTTCGATGCCGAGGCCGTTCACCCCTTGGAGGCCCATGCCGAGGAAGACCGCGTCGTATCTGCCGGAGAGGTCCGAGAGCGAGAAGTCGCGACCGAGCGCCTTGCCATGCTGGATCTCGATGCCGCCGAGAGCGATCACGTAGTCCACCTCGCGTTCGGCGAAATCGTCGACCGCCTTGTAGGCGGCGATGCCGTATTCGTTGAGCCCCCCGGATTTTTCACGGGCTTCGAACACGGTCACCGAGTGACCGTGCATGGCGAGCCGATGTGCGGCGGCAAGGCCTGCCGGACCTGCGCCGACGATCGCAATCGTCTTTCCGGTGGGGGCCTTGCGGGTATAGAACTGCCTGTCCTGTTCCATCGCAATGTCGGTGGAATAGCGCTGCAGCTTGCCGATCTCGACCGGTCTGTCTTCCGCCGTGTTTCGCACGCAGGCCTGTTCGCACAGCGTTTCGGTGGGGCAGACCCGGGCGCACATGCCGCCCAGAATGTTCTGGTCGAAGATCGTCTTGGCCGAGCCCAGCGGGTTTCCCGTCGATATCTGCCGGATGAACAGCGGGATATCGATGGAGGTGGGACAGGCCGTCATGCACGGCGCGTCGTAACAGAAATAACAGCGGTCGGCGGCGACCAACGCCTCGTGCCTGTCGAGACGCGGGTGAAGATCGGAAAAATTCGTCTCGTATTGAGCCTCCGAAAGGCGCCCCGCCACGATGCCGGTCGCAATGCCCCCTTGGTGGCCGCTTCCCAGTCGTTCCATCTTATGTTCCCTCTTTTATCGGATTCATGGACAACTATTGGGAAAAGGTAACACAGCAAAAAAATTTATCAAACGGTAAATTTTTGGCGGAGGCGAACGGGTTTCAGGTGGCCGAATATATCCTGATAAAAAGAGTCGACTTTAATCTTTACTCCGAAAATCAACTTTAATATGGTGCCCGCCATCGAGGGGTAAGCGCCCCGGAGAGATTCTGCCAACGGGGAACACCATGGCGAAGAAGCAGAAGCGGAAGAGCGGCAACAGCGGCGCGGAAGAAGCGTCCAAGGCACCGGCGCGCGGGGAAAGCGGCGCGGTCGATGTCCGCAGCTTCCTTTATGTCGGCGGCCGGGACTGCCAGGTGGCGCACCTGCGCGAGATCGCCAGCAATTACGGTGCGGAACTTATCCATCACGACGGCGGTTTGCGCGAGGCGGTTTCCCGCATCGATACCGTGCTGCCCTCGGTCGACTGTGTCTTCTGCCCCATCGACTGTATCAGCCACGATGCGTGTCTGAGGGTGAAGACCGGCTGCAAGAAGTTCGGCGTCGCCTTCGTGCCGCTTCGAAACGGTTCGAAATCCAGTCTGGAGCGGGCGCTCCAGACCATGAAGGAACGCAATGATGAACGAAGAACGTCATGACACCAGCCTTTTTATCGGACTGCACAAGCTTGCTGCGCAGAACGGCGACGGCTTGGTGCCGGAACTCTATGCCCTGCTGACGGCGCGTGCCGAAACCACCCCCGACATGACGAACGTGGTCGCCTTTCCAGGCAAACCGGTGTCCGAGGCCAAAGGCCCGTTGCGTGGGGGCACGCGGGGAACCATCCTGTCGTTCGTCAGAACGTGAGCTCATTCAGGCCCGTCATCCGCCCGTGAGGCCCTGAACGCCGTTACTGCAGGCGTCGGAAAAAAGGCGCCTGCCGAAACGATAAGCCAGCCGAGCATCATCAGCGTGCCGCCCGTCGGCGCGGCGAACGGAAACAGCCGGGCACCGAGATAATGGCGCGAGACGAGATCGCCGGCAAAGACGATCGTGCCGAGGCCAAGCACAAGCGCTGCGAGCGTTGACGTGCGCAAAGCGCGATGGCCGACGTAAAGCCCTAGCAGAACCGGCGCATGCGCGAGGCACATCGTCGATGCCGATCTGAGGAAAAGCAAGTCGCCTCCGTGGCTGGCCGCAGCGGCCAGGGCGACGCCGGCAGCACCCATCAGCCCGCTCACAAACAGAATCAACGGCCGGAGATTGTCGAGTCGTTCCAACGGCTTATTCCTTGTTCTGCATATGGAGGGCAAGCCGCTCCACCGGTGGCCAGATGATCTCCCGCAATTTCGGATTTTCAATCGTCTCTTCCATAGCGAGGCGGAAGCACAGCATCCATTCGTCTCGTTCGAGAGGACCGATTTCCGCGCCGAAATGTCGGGAGCGCAGGCGCGGGTGGCCGTATTTCTCTACATAGACAGGTGGGCCGCCGAGATAGCCGGTGAGATAGTCGTATAGTTTCTCCCCGCTGCCTTCGAGGCTCGGCGGATGAATGGCGCGGCAGTGAGCCGCCTCAGGCAACGTGTCCATCAGCTCGTAGAAGCGCTTCACCAGTGCTCGCACGGTGGCCTCGCCGCCGATCGCCTCGTAGAGTGTAACGGTCTCGCCCGCCATGTCCGTTTCCCGATATTCCGTTCGCCGGTGTTAGCTCCCAGCGGGGATGCGGGCAAGCGCCAAGGCGTCGCAGAGGGGCTGCGAACCACCCGCTCGGTTGCGTCAATCCGGGCCGGCGTCCGCTTCCTTCGCATCCGGCTCGGGGAGCGAGCCTGTTCCCGGCGTCTTGTCGCGGTCGATCAGGGACTCCTTGGCATGCGGCCCGGCAGGCGGGCGGTTTTCTGTTCTGGCACGCCTTTCGGTTTGCTCGACGGCGTCACGGGCTTGTTTGTCTTCGGCCATCCTTGGTCCTCCGGCATTCGGTATATTTTGGCGAACGCCCGGATAGGCGGCCGGTTCCGAGACTGACGAACAAGAGCCTGCTAAAGATAATAGCCGACGAAATTTCACTCCGGCAGGGAAACGAAAACTTAGTTGTAACGGGTGTCTGATTTCCCCCAGGGCTGGAGGAGTTTTCCATGTATGTGCTGCTGCTGATCCTTGTGCCGCTGGCGATCTTCACAGCCATGTTCGCGGGGGGCGCCTGGCATCTGCGCCAGGCCTACCGCAGGCAATATGTGGAGGATTGCTTCGTTCCCGTCTTTGCAGCCGAAAGCGCAAAGTCGCCGCGGACGCAAAGCGGGGTGGAGCCCGGCGGCCGTCTCCGCCGCCGCCCGCCTGTGATCCGAGCCGCCGCCTGAGCCCCTAGTTTTGTCTCCGCCGGCCGTTGCCGACAGAACGCTGAACGCCGTTGCGACAGCTATTCAGAATGGTTCGTAAGGAATGGTCGCTTCCGCCATCAATGTCGGCTCCGGCGTATCCGAGGGCAACAGTTCGCCTTTCGCCCAGATCCGCTTCAATTCATCGAGGTCCACGCCGGCGACGTTCACGTCTATGTCCGTCAGGGTTCCTGGCACGCGATAGGGGCAGCGCCGTTTCGAGCAGTTGGTGGCGGAGGAGAACTGCCAGAGGAAATAGTTCGGCCAGCCGCCCATCGGGAAGACGGACGCGATGTCGGGTTTATAACGCGCGTACCAGATGGGCAGGCGGGACAGGAGCGGATAATCCTTTCGCAGGGCGGCGATGTAGCGCGCCACGCTGTGGTTCGTGTAGAGGATCGGGTATCGGCCGGTTCTGGCCTTGATGTGCCGGACGAAGATCTCGGCGTCTTCGAGAGACATGAACTTGCTGCCGAGATCCTCGATATCGAGGACCATCAGATCCTTTTCGTCCGGTTCGGCATAGTCGAGGAAATGGTGTGCCTGATCGATCGGATTTCCCGGCCGGGCCAGGTGATAGGCTCCCCAGAGCAGGCCCGCACCGCGGGCAACGAGACGCCGGGTCTGGTAGAGTTCCTTGCTGACTGCGTATTTCCGCCACATCGTCTTGCAGTGCGCGAAAGTATCGCCCGCATGCTGGCCGGTGCAGGTGTAGCTTTCCGGCAGGCCGTCGGAAGCCTTGTGAATGAACCCGGCAATACGCTTGTCGGTCAGAAGCTTCTGCCAGTCGATGACATTCAGCTCGTAGGCGTCGACGACCAGCGGTACACGAGTATCCTTCCATGGCTGCTTCTGGCCCGCTTGCGCCGGGCCGAACCCGATCAGGCTTGCGGCCAATGCGGCAACCAATCCCATTTTTGCTGGCTTCACTCTCTTCATTGAGAAAAGGTGAATATTTATTATTAAGAGATAATTAATTTAGTGATCCATTATTGCGCGGGCGCATGTTCGTATGCCCAGGAGCCTCGCCGAGGTCGTCACCCCGATCGGTAACGCGCCGGCATCGCGCTCGCAGCGGTTCCGGTGGTGATATTTTTCATCGGCGCGGCAGGGCGGATCGAGGCTATCGCCTGCGGCTGGCGCAGTCCTCGGGCCCTACGACTTCGCCCTCGCGCTGACGGGTTTCATCCTGCTGACCTTCTGGAAGGCTCCACCGTGGATGGTGGTCGCATCGACGGCGGCGGCAAGCACCGGGCTCGCTTTCCTTTGGGCACCTGTCGATCGGAGATGGAGTCTCCCGTCACGGCATTTGGCGGATGCGATGCAGTTCGGTCTCCAGTACCCCAAGACTGATAGGCTTTCGAATGGTCGTCCAGTCACCGAAGCGTTTGTGATCGTCGTGCTGCTCATAACCTGTGCAGAACAGGAAAGGCACGCCGTGCGACTGTAGCCAATCCGCGAATTGGTAGACCGGTTTTCCGCCGAGATTGATATCCAGCACGGCGACATCCGGAAGCTGCGTACCGGAGACCAGCCGCATGGCTTCGTCGGTGGTCGCCGCCGGCCCGAGGATCTGCCAGCCTCGCGACTCCAGTTGGCTGCAAAGTTCCATGGCGATAAGTGCTTCGTCCTCGACGACGAGAATGCGGCCCGCCGAACCGGGCTCCGAGGGTTGGGGTAATTCGTCCTTGCCGATGGGCATGCCCGCCGTAAGGTCGGGCCGGTAGACAGAGGAAGGCAGTGTCGCAACCAGGTTCATCCCGGTGAGCGGCCAGTTGATCTCCAGCTTGCCGGCCAATTGCCGGGTTGCGACCTCCGTCACCAGAGTGGAGCCGAATCCCTTCGATACGGGCTTTTCAACCTTGGGTCCGCCTGTCTCGGTCCAGCGGATCTCCAGTTCGTTGCTCGGCAGGATGCGCCAGGAAACGTCGACGCGTCCTTCGGCGATCGACAGGGCGCCATATTTGACGGCGTTTGTCGCAAGCTCATGGATGAGAAGGCTGACCGGCTGCACCGCGTTGGGGCCGAGAGTGACGGCCGGGCCTCCGATCAGCAATTGGTTCACGCTTTGATAGGGTCTCGTTTCGTCGGTGATGATTGCCGCCAGATCGCCGCCCTCCCACCGGTTCTGGGCAAGCAGGGAATGGGCACGGCTCAATGCGGAAACCCGACCCCGGACTGCGCTGACGAACGCTTCCTTGGTGTCGGCACGGGTCAGGGAGACCAGGGCTTGCACCACTGCCAGCGCGTTCTTGGCCCGGTGATCCACTTCGCGAGCCAGCAACTGGCGGGAGTCTTCGTTCGCCTTGCGTTCGGTGATGTCGCGCAGGATGACCGTGGCGAGTTTTCCTTCGCCGATACGGACCTGCGAGATCGACGCTTCCAGGGGAAATTCCTCGCCATTGGCGCGAAGGCCGCTGATGGCCCCCAAGGCGCCCATTCGCCGGTTGGTGACGCCCGTCTCCTTGAAGAGGCGGATATGCTCCCCATGTCCGGCGCGGAACCGCTCCGGGATGAAACGCTCGATCGGAGAGCCGAGCGCCTCCTGGCGTGCAACGCCGAACATGCGCTCTGCGGCCGGATTGAACAGCACGATCCGCTGGTCTTCGTCGATCGTGATCAGGGCGTCCATTGCTGATTCCACGATGCCCTCCATCCGCCGTCGGCTTTCCAGCAGGGCATCCTCGGCGGCCTTGCGCTCGGTGATGTCGCGCAGGATGACGGTTGCAAGGCGCTCGCCGCCAACCTCGACCTGTGAGATAGAGGCTTCGATGGGAAATTCCTTGCCATCCGTCCGCAGACCGCTGATGGCGCCGAGCGATCCCATCTGCCGGGTGGTCACGCCCGTCTCGGTGAAACGGCGTATATGCGTTGCATGTGCCGCGCGGTAGCGCTCCGGAATGAACTGGGAAATGTGCCGACCGAGCGCCTCGCTCGCCGGCAGGCCGAACATCCGCTCGGCGGCGGGATTGAACAGGATGATACGCTGCTCGTCATCGATGGTGATGATGCCGTCCATCGCCGAGGCGACGATGCCCTCGAGACGTTGCATGATTTCAGCGTCGGTCTTCCGACGGAGGATCTGGTGATGGTGTGGGCGAGGTTCCATGGAGGCATACCCGAATCGCCGCGCAATATTGCGCATCTGGTTGCAGTTATTATTCCAATTCTCGCATTTGGTGAAGCTTACGAAAGTCGGTAGACGAAGGGCCCAGGCGGATGGATGCGCGCCGCGCCCTACATTCGCTCATCTTCAACGTTTTGGACCGCAGAACGTTGCGCCGACGGACGCTGCACCGGTGCCGACCTCCGAGCGCGCCCGAGGCGTGGCTTTTCCATCAGGCGGGTACGACCGGCACTGCTTTGGCCACGGGAATGGGGAAGGGGTTGGCAAAATGGCACGCGGCAAGCTGGCCGGTCGCTACTTCGCGCAAGGGAGGGCGCTCGACGCTGCAGATGTCCTGGCGGATCGGGCAGCGGGTGTGGAAGCTGCAGCCGGACGGCACACGTTTGGGACTGGGAACGTCGCCCTCCAGGATGATGCGCCTGGCCTTGCGGTCCGGATCGGGTTCCGGTGCCGCGGATAAAAGCGCTTGCGTATAGGGATGCTGCGGCATGCCGTAGATCTGCTTCTTCGGGCCGATCTCGACGATGCGGCCGAGATACATGACCGCCACCCGGTCTGCGATGTGCCGCACGACGGCAAGGTCGTGGGCGATGAACAGGAAGGAGAAGTTCTTCTGTCTCTGCAGGTCCTGCATGAGGTTAATGATCTGCGCCTGCACCGAGACGTCGAGGGCCGAGACCGGTTCGTCGGCGACGATGAAGCTCGGGTCGACGGCGATCGCCCGGGCGATGCCGATGCGCTGGCGCTGGCCGCCGGAAAACTGGCGCGGATGCCGGTCCATGAAGCTCGGTGAAAGCCCGACCTGATTCATGAGGTCTGCGACGCGATCGCGGCGCTCCCGGCGCGAGCGGACGATGCCGAAGACGTCGAGCGGTTCGGCGATGATCTGCGCGACAGTGCGGCGGGGACTGAGCGAACCGTAAGGGTCCTGAAAGATCATCTGCAGGTGGCGGCGCATGTCGCGCATCCTGCCGGCCGGCAGGTGGGTGAGTTCGGTGTTCTCGAAAAAGATCTTGCCGGCCGTCGGATCGATCAATCGCAGCAGCAGGCGTCCGAGTGTGGACTTGCCGCAGCCCGATTCGCCGACCAGCGCCAGCGTCTCGCCGTGGTTGACGGAGAAGGAACAGCCGTCGACGGCGCGCACCTCGTCTGCCGGTTTCCCAAGGCTGAGACTGCTGCCGGACCTGAAGGTCTTGCCGAGGTCTTCGACGCGAATGATGGAATCCGTCATCACAGCGCAACCTCCTTCGCCTTCGCATCCGCCTGTCCGGCCGTCACCCAGCATGCGGCCCGCTGGTCCGGGCCGAACGAGAACATCGGCGGCATTTCCTGGGCACATTTGTCGATGCGCAGCGAACAGCGCTGGTAGAAGGGACAGCCCTTCTTGACCGAACCCGCCAGCGGCACGGAACCGGGAATCTGGTAGAGTCGGTCGCGGTCGTCGTCGAGTTTCGGGATCGATTGCAGCAGGCCGCGCGTATAGGGATGCTGCGGGTTGCGGAAGATCGAGCGGATATCCGCTTCCTCGACCACCCGGCCGGCATACATGACGACGACGCGTTCGCAGACATCGGCGATCACGCCGAGATCGTGGGAGATCAGAAGCACCGCGGTGTTAAGCGTGCGGCGCAGCTTGTGCATCAGGTCCAGCACCTGCGCCTGGATCGTCACGTCGAGCGCCGTCGTCGGTTCGTCGGCAATCAGGAGTTTCGGATTGCAGACCAGCGCCATGGCGATCATGACGCGCTGGCGCATGCCGCCCGAAAACTGATGCGGATAGGAATCGAGACGCCCGGCCGGATCGGGAATGCCGACGAGGCGCAGCATCTCGATAACGCGCTCGCGCCGCTTTTCTCCGGGCATGTCCTCGTGCAGCTTGATCGCTTCGCCGATCTGGTCGCCGATCGTCATGACCGGGTTGAGCGAACTCATCGGTTCCTGGAAGATCATGGCGATATCACGGCCGCGGATGTCGGGCATTTCCGAGCGCGGAAGGTCCAGCAGGTTGACACCGTTGAACTCGATACGGCCCTGAACGATGCGTCCCGGCGGCTCGGAGATCAGCCTGAGGATCGATAGTGAGGTGATCGATTTGCCGGAACCGGATTCTCCGACGATGCCGACAGCGCCGGCGGGCGGGATCTCGAAGCTGACGCCGTCGACGACGCGGATGGGGTTCGCCTTCGGCCCGAACTCGACCGCGAGATTATCCACTTTGAGGAGCGGCACGGTCATTCCGATATCTCCGGATCGAGCACGTCGCGAACGACATCGCCCAGCAGGTTGAAGGAGAGGACGACGCAGGTGATGGCGAAGCCGGCGCCGATGATCGGCCAGGGCGAGCCGAAGAGGTTGTTGAGGCCGTCGCGGATAATGTTGCCCCAGCTCGGATTCGGCGGCTGCGTGCCGATGCCGAGGAAGCTCAGCGAGGCTTCGAGGCGGATGGCCGACGCGACCCAGAGCGTCATCAGCACCACGATCGGGGCCGCGATGTTCGGTATGACATGGCGGAAGATGATCACCGGCGTCCGCACGCCGACCGCAATCGCCGCCTCGATATAGGGTTCCTGCTTGACCGCCAGCGTCGATGCGCGTGCGACGCGGGCGAAACCCGGAACGAAGGCGACGGTGATGACCGCGATGACGTTCCAGAACCCGCCGCCGAGCACCGCCGCGATCATGATCGCCAGCAGGAGTTCGGGGAAGGCGAGAAGAAGATCGACGACACGGGAGATGATGCGGTCGACGACGCCGCCGAAATAACCGGCGACAACGCCGAGGATCGTGCCGCAGATCGCCGCAAGCACCGGTGATACAAGGCCGAAGATCAGCGAGTTGCGCGAGCCGTAGATCATGCGCGACAGCACGTCGCGGCCGAACTGATCGGTGCCGAGCCAGTTGGCGGCCGAAGGCAGCCGGTTGATCTTGAGGATGCTCTGGGCAAGCGGATCATAGGGTGCCAGAAACGGCGCGAAGACAGCGACGGTCACGAAGATCAGTACGACAGCGAGCGCGAAGATCGTCGAAGGCCTCGAGAACAGCGCATAGGCGAGCCGGCTGAGCGCCTTGGGTTCTGGCGCCAGGGAAGGTGCAGGGAGCTGGGAATGTTCGGTCGCGACGGTCATCACTGCACCCGGATTCTGGGATCGACGACGATGTAGACGAGGTCCATCAGAAGGTTGATGAGCACCACGAAGAGCGAAAAGATCACCACGCCGCCCTGGATGACCGCATAGTCGCGTTCGGAAATCGCACTGATCAGCAGCTTGCCGATGCCGGGCCGGTTAAAGACCAGTTCGATCGCGACCGAACCGGACAGCGTCGCGAGCGTGCTGAGGCCGATGCCGGTGGTGAGCGGCAGAAGCGCGTTGCGCAGGCCGTGCCTGTAGATCACGCGCGGTTCGCGGGCGCCTTTGGCGCGGGCGGTGCGGATGTAGTCCTTGCCGAAGACTTCGAGCAGCGAGGTGCGCGTCAGCCTGCCGATGAAGGCGGCCTTGACGAGGGCCAGCGTCACCGCCGGCAGGAAGACGTGATGCATGCGGTCGAAAAAGCCCTCGCCGCCGCCGTTGATCGGAAACCATCCGAGATTCAGCGAGAAGGTGATCAGCAGCAGCGCGCCGAGATAGAAATCCGGCACCGCGTAGCCGAGCAGCGAGAAGCCCCGCACGGCATTGTCCGCCGCCTTGTTGCGATGGGTCGCAGCCAGCACACCGAGCGGAATGCCGAAGCCGACGCCGAGGATCATCGCCACGATGGTGAGTTCGATCGTATAGGGCAGGTTATAGGCGATCAGCGCGAGAACAGACTGGTTGTTCATCAGCGATCTGCCGAAATCGAGCGTCAGCATGCCCCAGACGAAATTGATGTATTGCAGCCAGAGCGGGGCGTTGAGGCCCATTTTTTCCCGGAAAAGTTCAAGCTGCTCCGGCGTCGCCATGTCACCCAGCGCGGCGATCGCGGGGTCGCCCGGCAGAATGCGCATGGCGATGAAGACAAGGGTGAGCACGAGCAGAATCGTAGGGACAGCATCCGCCAGTCTCAGCAACAGGTATCGCGCCATGGTCTTTCCTCCTCCCAGGTCGCGCATCCCGCTTCGCCTCCCTGCAAGGCGGAACCGCGCTATATTTGTGCAACTGGCCGCCGACCGCCAGACTCAATCTTGCAAGGCCGTCAAATAAGGCTCGTTGGCTAGGTTGGGCTGCAATCCTGGCGATAGAAGCGAGCGGCCATTCTGCCGGAAGCTGACGAAATACTGCAGATGATACTTCGACTGCGTGTAGTCGGCCGGGATGGTGGCGGCGAAACCGGCCCCCTGTCGCCGCATCGGCATGGATTTCCAGCGCTCGGCCTGGTTGACATGCCGGTAGTGCAGGATGGGTTCGTCTTCGGCCTCGCCCGAGAATGTCACCTCGAAGGGCTGGCCGGGCTTGAAGGCGGCGGCGCCCACGATGCCCGAAGGGCTGGAGGCGACGGGAATATGCGCTTCAAGGGCCGCGATGGCCGCCTCCGCCTTCGGGCTTGCCGGAACGCTTTCGTAGGAGCCGCCGCCGCGCAGGGATTCGAGATCGCCCAGTTCCGCCTGCATTTCCGGCAGGCGCGTGTGCCACGAACCGCGCAACCAGGGCTGCGGACCATAGGTGAGATCGTCCATATAGATGTCGCGAGAGATGTCGGCGATCTTCTGCCAGGCCATCAGCGATCGGTTTGCGTGGTCGATGACGTGGTCCATCAGCGGCGTGACCTTGGTGGCGACGAAGAGTTCGGCCCAGCAGGCGGCACGGAAGCGTTCGGCGAAGAACCGCGCGAGCCCGGCGCAGATCTGGATGTCGACGATCATGCGCTGCACGTCGATGGAGCCGAAGCTCTTTGTGCCGGTGGCCTTCAGCACTTCGCTTTCGCAGCCGTTCGCCATCTCGTCCAGCCAGTCAGCGACGTCGAGCGGCGTGTAGCGGTGCGACGATCTGCCGGCGAGCAACAGGCCGGCGTATTCGCGGGCGTTGACGAAGAGAGCGGGGTCGAAGGTCGGTGCATTGCCGAAACGGACCGGCCCTTCCATGTCGAAGCCGTAGGCACGCCGTCCGGATCCCTCGATCAGCGCGAGGTTGGTGTAAACCTCCGGCCAGTAGTGGTTGTTGGAAGCCGACGGGCCGTGCGCCAGCGTGATCAGCGGCAGGACGCGGCTTGCCCAGGAAAGACCCTTTTCGCAGGCTTCCGCCGCATCGCCGCAGGTCTGTTCGAGATAACGCATCCAGCTTTCACGCGGCGCTTCCGGGTTATAAAGCAACCGGCCCCAGACGCGGTACTGGTAGTCGTAGCGCTGCCAATCGTAGCGGGGAGCATAACCCTGTTTCCGATAGCTGAAGCGGCCGCCCGGAATGCCGGTGCCCATGCGCCCCTTGAAGCCCAACGGTTCGCACCATTCCACTCCGTCGGAGCCGGCAAACATCGAGCTGCGGCCATAACCGGCAGCAAATTCCGGATCGCCCCAGAGGAGCACGCGCTGCGTGCCCGGCCAGATGCGGTAGATGACCTTGTAGTCCTTGTCGGCCGTCAGCAAGTCGCCGTAGGAGTAGCGCAGGAACTTGCGGGAGCCCTCGCTCAATTGCTCGCGTTCGCTGCGGGCGACTTCCGGCGGGTATTCTTTGTCGCGGATCGCCGACATGTGATAGGGCGGCCCCATATGCTCGGCGAGGTATTTGGGCGACGCGGCGATCGGCATGCCGCTGTCCCGGGCGATCCCGATCATCTTGTGGTCGAGGCCCTTGCCGTGCATGTCGATCTCGACCGGCCGGCCGGCATCGGCGACGCCTGCGAAAGCTTCCTCCCAGAACCCGTATTCGCCTTCGGCAATGCCGCCTTCCACATGGACGCGGAAGGTCAGGCCGGTGATCTCGGGCACTTCCTTCAAGAGCGCAGTGATCGCCTGGCGGCAATAGGGGGCGAGATTGTCCTTGGTGATACCGGTCACTGTGTAGTTGGCGCGCGGCACGTCATCGAAGTCGTAGCGCTGGGTCCAGAGCGCCAGCTGGAATTCGAGTCCGCGCTTTGCCGCCTCCCGCCCGATGAACTTCAGCATTTCGAGGTTCTGCTGTCGTTCGTCGTCGGGCAGTTCGGCGACCTTCACCCCATGGCCTGGAAGATCGAGCAGATAGGGATAGGGGAAATAGAAGTAGACGTCGGTGATCCAGGGATTGTGGTAGGGGTAGTTGTAGCCGAAGCCCAGCGCCAGCGAGAAACGGTTGAAGCGGTTGGCTGCAAGCATCGACAAGTACTCACGCCATTGCTGGCGGTCGTAGAACCAGACCTTGTCCTCCTGCTCGCTGCAGAACATCCGGCTCATGCTGCGAATGCGGGCCGACGGCCGCTCGACCAGCGGAAACATGCCTTCGAACAGATCTTCTCCCTGTGCAAAGCGTACCCGGTCGGCAAGTTCGGTCAATGCGAAGACGAGACCGCGCTCGTCCGATCCCCAGGCGATGATATTGCCGCTTTCACGAGTCAGAACGAAGCTTTCCGGCGTCTGCGGCAGATCAACCGGCGGGAGCTTGCCGCCAGTCAGGCCAGCACCGGAAACATCGATCACCATGCCCGACCGCGCCGAGCTGGCGACCTGTGCCTGCACCTTGCGCCGGGCGAGCGCGCCCTGCAGCTCGGTGGTGGCCCAGTGGACAGGTCCGGTGGCCGCTTCCGGCAGAACGATGGTGACCGAGGTCGGAGCAGTCATAATGTCAGTCCTCTAAAAATAAGTCTTACACGGCGGGCGGGGCAGAACGGGGGCCGTATGCCAAACGCTGGTGGTTTTCCCGACCGTTTTGCCGACCCACGAATCCTTAAAATCACTATGTCTCACCAGCCGGGGACGCGCCCCGGTTTGGGTTTTCCAGGGATGAAGCGGCGAATGCTCTTCAGCCGATCTTGGCCTTGGTCAGGCGCCAATGGGCGTAGCCGGACTTGAGCTGGTAGCCGAGATCGACATTGGCGGCCCGGACGATCAGGTAGCCGTTGTCGCTGATCGGCAGGAGCGGCATGTCGGTCAGGAACCTGGTCTCGATTTCTTGGATCAGCTTGACGCGCCTATCGAGGTTCGGCTCTTCCATCGCCTTCTTCAACATGTCGTCGATGCCGGGGATCGCGACGCCGTAATGGCTGAAGTTCGGACCGCCGGAACCGTCCGGCTTGACCTCGGCGGCGGCGCTCAACTGCTCGATGATCGCCTGGGTCGGAACCGGCGGATAGGCGGCCGAGCGCTGGAAGATCGTGTTGGTGCCCTTGCCCTGGTCGGCATGGAATGCCGTATGGTCCTTGATGTTGAGCTTCATGTCGATGCCGCCGATGCGCAGCTGTTCCTGGATGATCAGCATCACCGAGGAATAGTCTTCGCGTTGCGAGGTATCGGCGTTGAACGAGAAACCGTTCGGGAAACCTGCCTCGGTCAGAAGCTGCTTCGCCTTCTTCGGATCGTAGTCGTAACGCACCGCAGCCGGGATCGTGTCCTTGGTGAAGCCGCCGAGGAAGGACGGCGGGTTGAGGCCGTAGGTGCGCTGGCTGACGGGCGCCATCGCATTGGCGAGCTGGTCGCGGTCGATGAGGTAGGCGATCGCCTGCCGCACCTTGATGTTGTCGAAGGGCTTGACCGTCAGATTGAACGAGATGGTGAAGAAGCTGCCCGGCGAGGCGACGTCGAAATGCAGGTTGGCATTGCGCTGCTTGATCGACGGAACCCAGCCGGGCGCGCGTACGCCCTCGATCATGTGGACGTCGCCCGAAAGCAGCGCCAGCGTGCGTGCCGTCGTATCGGCGATGTAGCGGACCTGGATGTTCGGGGTGACCGGCGCGCCGCCGAAATAGTCCTTGTTGGCAGTCAGCTTGACGCCCTGCGACGGGTCGGCTTCGATGCTGGCGAGCTGATACGGCCCCGTGCCGATCGGATCCTTTTCGAAGGCGGCGGCGCCCTTTTCCTCCAGCGCCTTGCGGCAAATGATGCTGGACGAATAGTGGCTGAGCGGGCCCATGATGAACAGCGGGTCGGGCTGGCTGAGCGTGAAGACGACGGTGCTCGGCCCGTCCGTCTTGACGTCGGCGATGTTGTCGAACAGGACGCGGTTGCTGCCGAGCGCCTTGTCGTTGCGCAGGCGATCGAACGTGTATTTCACGTCCTCGGCGGAAAACTCGCCGTAACCTTTGTGGAACTTCACGCCCTTGCGGAGCTGGAACGTCCAGGTCTTCGCATCCGGCGACATGGTCCAGCTGGTCGCAAGGCTGGGCTGAACCTCGCTGACGCTGCCCGGAAAATGCCCGAGCGGCACTTCGACCAGCTTGTCATGGATATGGATGATCGCCCATTCGTCCGCGCCCTGGATGGACTTGGCCGGATCGATGGTGCGGACGCCGCGGGCGGCGAAGGCCAGCCGCAACGTATCCGTTGTCTGAGCGAAAGCATTTGGTCCGAAACCGGACGCCAGACTGGCGCCGGCAATAGTTGCAGCCGTACGGCCGATGAACATGCGCCGAGATATTGCCATGCCACTCCTCCTTGGGCAGACCGGCCTGCTCCGCCTCCACGGCACAAGACGGTTGACGAACAACGCAATCCGATGGTAGCGCTGCCATAAACAATACGTCAAGCGCCGGAAGCGATTTTTTGAACCGGGGAGGCCATGACCAAGGAAGTGGATGGTGCGAATGGCGCAAATGGATTGTCTGGCGCAGGACGGATATCATCACGGCCATCGCAAACATGGCCGGGTGGCATCGACGTCGAGAATGGCGCTACCGGGTATCCACTTGACGGAGCTTTGAGATGTCGAAACGACGCACGGACGGGAGACCAACGATAGCCGACGTTGCCACGCGGGCCGGGGTGGGGGCGATCACCGTCTCCAGGGCCCTGCGCGATCCCTCGCTCGTTTCCGATGCGCTGCGGCAGAAGATCTCCACCGCCGTGCGCGAACTCGGTTACGTTCCCAATCTCAACGCGAGAGCCCTGGCGTCCACTCGCAGCGATGTCGTCGGAGTACTCGTTCCCTCGCTGACGCAGCACATCTTCGCCGATGTGCTGCGCGGCATCTATGACGGCATCGGCACGACCAGGCTGCATATCCAGGTCGGCAATACCCGTTACGATCTCGACGAGGAGGACCGGCTTCTGGCGGAGCTTCTCCGGTACAAGCCGGCCGGCCTGATCGTCTCGGGCATCGATCAGAGCCCGGCGGGGCGCCGGATGCTGGAGAAGGCCAATTGCCCGGTCATTCAGATCATGGACCTGAGCGACGATCCAGTGAACAAGATCATCGGTTTTTCGCATCACAACGCCGCCAAGGCGATGACGCAACACCTGATCGAGGCCGGCTATCGCCGGATCGGGTTCCTCAGCGGCTGGATGAACAGCCGCTCGAAGGGACGCCTGTCCGGTTATGCGGAGGCGCTCGATGAGGCCGGGTTCTTCGATCCGGCGCTCACCAATGCAGCCGGTGACCTCGGCGCTTTGGCGCTGCGCGGCAGCTGGGACAAGCACCAGTATTCGACGCCCGCCATGGGACGCGAATTGCTGTCCGAGCTCTGGAGGCGGGCGCCGGACATGGATGCGGTGTTCTGCAACAATGACGTACTGGCGCTCGGCGCGCTGTTCGAATGCCACGCCCGCGGCGTTTCCGTGCCCCGGGATTTCGGCATTGCCGGCTTCAACGACGAGGATTTCATGGAGGCCGCGTCGCCGGCGCTCTCGAGCGTCAGGACGCATCGCTGGAAGGTTGGGCATGACGCCGTGGTGGCGCTGCGCCGGCAGCTCGACGGCGAGCCGGATGACGAGCGGGTGGTCGATGTCGGCTTCGACATCGTCAAGCGTGCCAGCACCGACCGTCGCGGGTTGGGTGCGGGCGAGGGCGTTGTGGAGCTTGTCGCATCGCAACCGGCAGCGATCGGGAGCGGCAGGATGGCATGACCTCAAGCGGACCTGCCGGGGAGGGCGGGGCGGCCAGGGGACGAATAAAGATTTGCCGCGGAGCGATCCGCGGCCCATGGGAGGAGACAAGGCATGGCAAAGGAACCCTGGTACAGGACCGCGAAGCGTTGGGGGCAGACGAACCTCGTCGAGATCGATCCGTCCCGTTACGACGCGGCGTGGTGGCGCGAGCACTGGAGAAAGACGCGCGTCCAGGGGGTCATCGTCAATGCCGGCGGTATCGTCGCCTATTATCCCTCCCGTTTCCCTCTGCATCACCGCGCCCACACGCTTGGTGAGCGCGATCTTTATGGCGAAATCGTCAGGCAAGCCCGTGAGGCAGGTCTGAAGGTCATCGCCCGCATGGATTCGAACCGCGTCGCGGAGGACTTTTATCGTGTCCATCCCGACTGGATCTGCATCGACGCCGCCGGCAAACCTTATCGGCAGGCGGACAAATATGTCACCTGCATCAACTCGCCCTACTACTGGGAATATTTGCCGGAGGTAATGCGCGAGATTATCGGGCACAGCAAGCCGGACGGGTTCGCCGACAATAGCTGGGCCGGCATTCCGCGCAAGAATATCTGCCATTGCCGGCATTGCGCCGAGCAGTTTCGCGCCCATGCCGGCGTCGATCTGCCGACCGGCCACGACTGGTCAGACGAGCGTTACCGTCGCTGGATCCGCTGGAATTACAAGCGCCGCACCGATCTCTGGGAGTTCAACAACTCCGTCACCATGAAGGCCGGCGGCAAGGATTGCCGCTGGATGGGGATGATCAGCGGCGATGTCTTGAACAACAGTAACCGTTTCATCGACCTGAAATCGATCCTGGTGCGCACCGAGATCGTCATGCTCGACCATCAGCGGCGTAATGCCGTCGACGGTTTCGCTGACAATACCGAGGCGGGCAAGCGGCTGCATGAAGTGGGCGGCTGGGAAAAGCTCATTCCGGAAAGCATGCCGCAATACCAGCTCGGCAGCCCCGCCTTCCGGCTTGCCAGCATGCCGGCTGCGGAGGTGCGGCTCTGGTCGTCCTCCGGTTTTGCCGGCGGCATCCAGCCCTGGTGGCACCATATCGGTTCGCTGCACGAGGATCGCCGCCAATATAAGAGCGCCGAACCGATCTTCACTTGGCATGAGGCGAACGAGGATATCCTCGTGAACCGCAGGCCGCTTGCGGATGTCGGCGTGGTCTGGTCGCAGGACAATCACGACTTCCACGGTCAGGACAAGGCGAACGACCGGACAATGAACCCCTATCGCGGGGTGATCCGGGCGCTCGACCAGGCCGGTATCACCTACCTGCCGATCCATGCGGACGATATCACGGCGGCGGTCGGGCGTGTCGGCGTCCTGATCCTGCCGAATGTCGGCGCGCTTTCCGACGATCAGGCGGCGGCCGTAAAGGTTTTCGCGCGGCTGAGCGGTTCTGTCATCGCGACGTCCGAGACCAGTCTCTACGATGCGTCGGGCGACCGGCGGAAGGATTTCGCGCTTGCCGACCTCTTCGGTGTGCACCGAAAAGGCGGATCGCATGGTGGGCAGGATCTCGCCAATGCCGATATCGAGACCAGCGCGCGCCATACCTATGTGCGGCTTTCACCCGAACTGCGCTCCGGCCTTTACGGCCCGGCGGATGCGACCGCCCCGGTGCCCGCCGGTTCGCGCCATCCGCTGTTTGCCGGGCTCGAAAACACCGATACCATTCCGTTTGGCGGTTTCCTGCCGCTCGTGAGTGTCGATGACGACGTGGCGGTGCTGGCGACCTTCGTTCCGGATTTCCCGATCTATCCCCCCGAAACCTCCTGGATGCGCCAGCCGCGCTCCGACCTACCGGCCATCACCGTGCGGGAGCCCGCCTCGGGCGGCAAGCTGATCTGGCTGGTTGGCGATCTCGACCGCTGCTTCGCCCGCGACGAACATCCCGAACATGCGCTGATCATCGCCAATGCGGTGCGTTGGGTGCTGGGCGACAAGAGCCTCGTCGCGATCGAAGGCGGCCATGGCGTCATCAGTTCCACGCTCTACGAGCAGGACGGCCGCTATATCCTGCATCTCAACAATCGCCTCATTACCGCCAAGGTGCCGGGGCGCCAGAGCGAACTGATCCCGATCGGCCCGGTTACGGTCCGGCTCCGGATCGGCACGAAAAAGCCGCCGGGAGGGGTGAGCCTACGTGTCAGCGGAGATAGGGTGGCCGGCAGGATCGAGGGGACGGAACTGGTATTCGAAATTCCCAAGGTCGCGGATCACGAAGTGGCTGTGGTCGAGGTTTCCCCGAAAGCCTGATCATCCAAGGAAGCCGATACGGCTTGCTTCGGCTCGTCTGGTTCGTTCCGGCCCGGATCTCCCAGCCTTCACCTCATGCTACGGCCTCGGACTGAGCCACCGGTTCATCGATCGTCTGGATGGCCTCGTAGGCGGACAGTACGGTTTTCATCTGCGCCGTGTGGCCGGCGACGAAAGCGTCGCCGTAGATCGTCTCGTCAGGATATTCGGTGATCAGCGTCAGCGGCACCGTATGGCGGTCGTCGACGGAGATCAGGCAGGGGAAGCCGTTGATGACGCGAAAACCGGTTTCACCGGCATGGGTCTCGAAGAGCGCGACTTGGCGGTTGTTGTAATGCACGAGACCCGGAATGGCGGCGATGTGGCGGGTGACGCGGTCGATCAGCACTTCCGCCTGTTCGGTCCAGCCGGCATGGTGGCGCATCACGAGGAAGAAGCCCTTCGGCACCGTCCACATGGCGAAACCGCGCGGCACGTAACCGGAGAGGGGCCGCGTCCATTCATGCGAGGGATAACCGTGCAGGTTGACGTGCAGCTTGGCGCCGCTGAGTTTTTCCGCCTCGACCCTGATCGCCTTCTCGTTCAGGTTTGCGCCCGAACGATATTCGAGGTCGTCACCATAGGCCGTGTAGCGGGCCGCATGGTGCATGTGGAACGGATTGTCGGCGCGCAGGCGCCAGTGGATCTGGTAACCGTCCGGATTTTCCAGCGGCGAGATGACGAAATGGGCATTCGGCCGGGCGGCAAGGGTCTTGGCGGCACGCATTGCGCCGACGATGCCGGTCGTCTCGTTGGGATGCTGGCCGCCGCTGATGATGATCGGCTTGTCGCTGCCCTTATGATAACGCGCCTCGACGGCTCGGCCCGAGCGGGCACGGGCTTCGAACGGCACGCCTTCGATCGAGGTTAACTCCTGACGCACCTGACCGGCGGCGATCGGCGAGGTTGCGGTGTCGAGCGCTTGGGTTTCAGCGGTTTGCTCTGAAGTCGTGAAAGCGTGGGTTTCGACGCGCGCCGAGATCGCCTCGCCAAAACGGATTTCCGGCACGATCTGTCCGGGCCTCAGATGCCGGTCGCCGATCGGACGGCCGGATTTCTTCTGGAAGACTTCCAGAAGCGAGAAGTAGAAATCCTCATGCAGTGCCTCACGCAGGCTGACGACTTCTTCGCCGACCGGCAGGCGCTTGTCTTCCGCCGGAAAGGTGACGGCAATGTTCAGTTCTTCGAAATAGGGTTCGGTCGTACCCCATTCGTGGCTGGCAACAGCATTGGCCGCAGAGTGGAAGAGCGCTTCGTAATCCGTTTCCAGCCGTTCGCCGGAGCCGCCATCGATCGAAAGCCAGCCGGTTGGAGAAAGCAAGGTTTCGCCGATGAAATCCGTGTGGACGCGGTTTGGTGCAAAGACCTTATGGGTGCTTTCGGCGCCATCCTTCGTGGTGAGGGTGACGTCGTAGAAAAAGGCATCGTTCCTGCCGGCCTCGAACGTCATTTTGAGGTCGGCGGAAAGACCGGCGATCGGGTAGGCTTCCAGCAGGAAACGGTTCTTCGGGCAGGCCGCATAAACCGGATAAATTACGTGAACAGCGGCAAGGTCGGCGATCTGCACGTCTTCGAGAAAGAAGTGAAGCAAGGGTTTGTAAGCGCTGCGGAATTTCGCCTTGACACCTTTAGTGTCCAGTGCCGCCTCGGCTTGCCTGCGGCTCTTTTCGTCGTCGAAGACCCAGGCTTCGACCTTTTTGGCTTCGCCTGCGGAAAAGCGTGCGACGAGCGCATCCAGCGTGCGCTCGAACTGGCTTTCGAAGATTAGTGTCATGCGGATGTTCTGCCTGTGGGGTCGAGACTGTCGCGAAGCCAGTCGCCGAGGAGATTGAGGCCAAGCACGGTGAGAAGGATGGCAAGACCGGGGAAGACGCTGACCCACCAGGCGGTCTGCAGATAGGTGCGGCCTTCGGCCAGCATGCCGCCCCAGCTGGGAATGGTCGGATCGATGCCGAGACCGAGGAAGGTGAGGCTCGATTCGAGGAGGATGTTGGTGGCGACGTTCAGCGTCATCAACACGATGACCGGGCCGATCAGGTTCGGCAGCAGGTGCTGCACGATGATCCGCCAGTCCTTCACGCCGATGGCGCGGGCGGAGAGGATGAATTCCCGCTCGCGCAGCGTCAGCACCGAGCCCCGCACGAGGCGGGCGTATTGCACCCATTGAGAGACGACGAGCAGGATGATCGTGTTCGCCAGCCCGCCGCCGACGATGGCGATGAAGGTGATGGCGAGCAGGATGAAGGGCATGGCAAGCTGGATATCGGCGAACCGCATCACCAGCATATCCCAGATGCCGCGGTAATACCCGGCAATCAGGCCCATGACGACGCCGACGGTGACGCCGCCGGCGACCGAGACGAAACCGACCAGCAACGAAATCTTCCCGCCGGCCATGACGCGAGCCAGCACGTCGCGGCCCAGCGGATCGGTGCCGAAGATATGCGCCGGCTTGGTGAAGGGCGGCACGAGGCGGGACATCAGGTCGATCTTTTCGGCGCCACCCGGAAAGATCACGCCGGAGAAGATCACGGCAATTCCGATGACGCCGACGAGCAGGGCGCCGAGGACGAATTCGAGCTTCAGGAAATTTGAGGAAGCGCTGCGCGAGGCCATGGTTATCCCTCCGTCCGGATGCGGGGATCGACGAGGCCATAGGCGATATCGACGAGAAGGTTGATGCCGATGATCATCAGCGACAGAACGGTGATGACGGCCTGCAGCACGGGGTAATCGCGCGCGCCGACCGCGTCGAAGGCAAGCGTTCCCATTCCCGGCCAGTTGAAGACGCGCTCGACCACCACGATACCGCCCAGAAGGCCGCCGAATTGCAGGCCGAAATAGGTGATGAGCGGGATCGCGCAGTTTCGAAGCGCATGCTTGTAGAGCACGACGTTTTCGCTCAAGCCCTTGGCGCGGGCGACCATGATGTATTGCGAGCGCAGCGTTTCCAGCATGGTGGTGCGCACGAGGCGGACATTGGTCGCGGTCAGGATGACGCCCATGGTGACGGCCGGCATGATGAAGCTCGCGAACCCATCCATGCCGCTCGGCGGCAGGAGCGGCAGCGCGATCGCAAAGAGCAGGACCAGCATGGTGGCCAGCCAGAAATTCGGGAAGGAGAGGCCGACGAGCGACAGGATGCGGATCATCTGATCGGCCCACTTGCCGCGCGCGGTGGCGGCCTTGATGCCGAGCGGAATGGAGATGACGATCGAGACGAAAAGCGAGGTGAAGGCGAGCGCCAGAGTCGCCGGCAGCGCCTTGCCGATCAGCAGCGAAACGGGCGTGCCACCGAGAAAACTCCGGCCGAAATCAAGGGTTACGATGCCTTTGAGGAAGTTCATGTATTGGACGAAGAACGGCTCGTTGAGGCCAAGCCCTTCGCGGATCTTGACGAGATCTGCCTCGGTGACGCTGCCGGCGCCTTGCGTCAGCATCAGCGCCGGGTCGCCGGTGAGGCGGATCGCGAAAGCGACCGTCAGCGTCACGGCGATTACGACGAATATCGCCTGAGCTAGGCGTTTTATCAGGAATGCGGCCAAGTCTCTCGTTCCTTTGTTTTATGTGAATAGCCGCTTTACTGCGACGTGATCACATGACAGCTCTCACCCTAACCCTCTCCCCGCAGGCGGAGAGAGGGGACTGGGAGGCTGCAGTTTTCGTCCTTCTCCCCGTTTTTGCGGGGAGAAGGTGCCGGCAGGCGGATGAGGGGCAAATCGCCACGTGCGGCGGTCGTTGCCCTCAAGCGAGAGCCCTTGTCCTTAGTCCACCGTGACTTCGGTGAGCTTCAAACGGCTGTCCGGCACCGGCGTAAAATTCTTCACGCGCTTGTTGATACCGAAGATGGCGTTCAAGTTGTAGAGCGGCATTTCGAGCGCCCGGTCGGCGGCGTAATGGGCGATTTCCTGCAGCAGCTTTTCGCGCTGGGCGACATCCGTGACGGTGCGCTGCTTGGCGAGCATCTCATCCATCTTCGGGTCGCTGTCGTAGGGGTTCCACTTTTCCTTGGTCTTGTACATGGAGACAGCGGTGTTGTCGTAGTCGAGCGTCCAGCCGCCCCAGGACTGCTGGAACATCGCGCCCGTCCTGCCATTCGGGATGATGTCGTTCAGCAGGACGTTGGTTTCATACGGCTTGATCGTCGCGGTGATGCCAATCGTCTGCAGATAGGCGGAGATTGCCTGGGCGACTTCGATGAAGGTCGCGTCGTTGCCGCGAAGGTCGATCTGCACGGATGCGCCCGGAGCGACGCCGGCTTCCTTCAAGAGAGCCTGAGCCTTGGCCGGATCATAGGGAAGCGGCTTCATGGCCTTGTCGAAACCGAAGGACAGCGGTCCCTGGAAGCTCGCGATCGGCTGAGCCTGGCCGCCGAGGATGGTCTTGATGATCGCGTCGCGATCGACGCCCATGATCAGCGCCTGGCGGACCTTGACGTCCTTGGTGATGCCGTCGCGGGTGTTGAAGCGGAGCGCATAGACCGTGGGGCCGGGCGAGGTGACGATGGCGAGCTTGGAATTGCCCTGGATCGTCGGGATCATGCCGATCGGAATGGTCGGCGGGATGACGAGATCGACGCGGCCGGCCTGCAGTTCTGCAACGGCGGTCGCCGGTTCGGCGATGAACTTGTATTCGAGATCCGAAATCTTCGGCGCGCCGCCGAAATAATCCGGATTCGCAGCGAGAACGATGTTCACCTTCGGCTCATAGGAGACGAACTTGAAGGCGCCGGTGCCGACCGGATTGGCGTTGAAGAAGGCGTCGCCCTTTTCCTGGATGTATTTCGGCGGAACGATCATGGCGCCGTAGCCGGCAAGCTTGGTGAGGATGACCGGGTCTGCGACTTTCATTTTGAATTCGACAGTGTTGGCGTCAATGATCTCGACGCTGCCGATCGAATTGTAGTTGGACTGCTGCGGGCCCTTGGCGCCTTCCGCACCGAGCAGGCGGTCGAAGGTGAATTTTACCGCTTCGGCGTTGAAGGGCTCGCCATTGTGGAATTTTACGCCGTCGCGCAGCTTGAAGCGGAGGCGCATGCCATTGTCGAGCACGTCCCACGACGTGGCGAGGCCCGGAACCAGCTTCAGGTCCGGACCGCGATAGGTCAGGCCGTCGAAGATGTTGGTGGCGACCGAGGCCCAATTCACCAGGAAGGTGTCGATCGGGTCCCAGCTGCCGGGATCCTGAGGCGAGGATACCGTCAGCTTGCCGGCGGCCATGGCCGAGACCGGCATGAACGCAGCGCTTGCGAGCGCGACGGCGGCAAAAGCCGTCCGCAGACCCCTCTTGATTCTTGTCATTGTCTTGCTCCTGTTTAAAAACTCGAAATGTTCATGCACTTCGTGCGACGAAATGACCGGGTGCGATCTCCTCCCGGGCATAACGCACCGGTTCATTGCCGACGGCCCGGACTGGGCTCGGAATGTCTCCTTCGATGGCCGCGAGCTGTTTTCTCTGGCGCGGATCGGCGATCGGCACGGCGGAGAGCAGGCGGCGCGTATAGTCATGCGATGGCGTCTCGAAGACCTGGCGGCGATAACCAAATTCCATTATCTGGCCGAGATAGAGCACCGCGACCCGATGGCTCATCTTCTCCACCACCGCCATGTCATGGCTGATGAACAGATATGCAAGGCCGCGTTCCTGCTGCAGGTCCATGAAAAGGTTGATGATCTGCGCCTGGATTGACACGTCGAGCGCCGACAGCGCCTCGTCGGCGATGATCAGCTTCGGATTGGAGGCGAGCGCACGGGCGATGCAGATGCGCTGGCGCTGGCCGCCGGAAAATTCGTGCGGGTAGCGGCGGGCATGGGCAGAGGTGAGGCCGACGCGTTCCAGCAGCGCATCGACCGTCGTAGCGATCTCCTTGTCGCTGTGGATAAGGCCGTGAGTGCGGATCGGCTCGGCGATCGAAAATCCGACGGTCTTGCGTGGATCGAGCGAGGCGAACGGGTCTTGGAAGATATATTGCACGTCCTGCCGCAGCCTGTGCCGTTCGGCCGATGTCATGTCCGACAGCGACTTTCCGGCAAAGGAGACATTGCCGGCGGTAGCCTTCTGCAGCTGCTGGATCGTGCGACCGATGGTGGACTTGCCGGAGCCCGATTCGCCGACCAGCGCGAGCGTTTCGCCCGGATGGATATCGAAGCTGACCTTTTCCACGGCATGGACGCGGTGCGTGACCTTGCCGAGGAAGCTTTTCTTGATGTCGAAGCGTACCACGAGATCGCGCACCGAGAGCAGCGGATCGGCGCTGTAGCGGGCGGTATCCTGCACCCGTTCGACACCCGCGAGCCTCGGTTCGCCGTCTTCCAGCACCATCAGCGGCAGGCGCTTCGGAAAATCCTGGCCGGTCATGCTGCCGAGCTTCGGCACGGCGGAAAGCAGCGTGCGGGTATAAGGGTGCGCGGGCTTGTCGAAAATGTCGAGTGCTGCGCCTTTCTCGACCGCCTTGCCTTTCCACATGACGACGACATCGTCGGCCATTTCGGCCACGACGCCCATGTCGTGGGTGATGAAGATGATGGCGGTGCCGAGGTCCTTCTGCAGGTCGCGAAGGATGTTGAGGATCTGCGCCTGGATGGTGACGTCGAGGGCCGTGGTCGGCTCATCGGCGATCAAGAGCTTCGGCTTGCAGGCGAGCGCCATGGCGATCATCACGCGCTGGCGCATGCCGCCGGAAAGCTGGTGCGGATAACGGGTCAGAAGCTCTGCTGCATCGGGCAGGCGCACCATGTCGAGCAGGCGTTTGGCCTCGGCGAGTGCAGCCGTATTCGACTTGCCTTCGTGCAGTTTCAGGATTTCAGCGACCTGATCGCCGATCGTGAAAACCGGATTGAGCGAGGTCATGGGCTCCTGGAAGATCATCGAGATCTCCTTGCCGCGGATGCCGCGCATGGTTTTCTGGTCGAGGCGAAGAAGATCAGCCTCGCCCTTCGACGTACCGAACAGGATGCGGCCTGCCGGGAAATTGGCGCCGAGCATGTCGGCAAGGCGCATGACCGACAGCGATGTGACCGATTTGCCGGAGCCGGATTCGCCGACGATCGCAACCGTCTGGCCAGAGGAAACGGAGAAGCTCAGGTCGTCGATGACGCGCGAAGCGCCGAATTCGACCGAGAGGCCCTCGACTTTGAGAAGAGGTTTGGAAGCAGTTTGCATCATGCGGCAGCTCCTACGCGTTCATAGCGGCATCGGCCGCCCGGTGGAAGACACCAGACAAGAAATGGAGGACGAGAACAGGGTTGCTGCGATCTCCGGACGCCGACGAAGCGCGCGGAACGACTTCCCAACCAAACGAAGAAGGAAAGAAATGACGGCTCGCAGGCATGCCTTTCGGCACCTGCATATTCTTCCGTTCATGGCGGATCCGAATTCCTTTCGGTTCTTCCGTCACTCTCTGATCCCCATCTTAACAAGAATATGTCATCACTTTGTCGACAAAATGTCAACGGTAGGAAATGCCATATGTGTGGCTTCCTACTTCCGCGTCACGTCAGGCTATTGGAGAGGTCAGGAGAGTGTGATGACGGAGATGCGGCAGCGCGCATTCCGGCCGATTGCGGCAGTCTCCGACGGTGGAAGCGATATGGGCTCCCTACAAAAGGCGGCGCCGAGTTCCGTTTGATGCCCGCCGATACGACCGATGCCTCAGTCCACCTCGTCGATTGGATATCCGGATCGATCGCGATACCCGAGGCGCAGGGAAATCTGCCGAGCCGCGTGCTGCAGCGGCTCGACCAGCGCGTTGAGATTCTTGAGCGAGAGGCGCTGCACGGGGCCGGCGATGGCGATCGCGCCGACCACATCCGATCGCGCATCATGGATCGGCGCGCCGACAGCGCGGATGCCGAGTTCGCTTTCCTCGTCCTCCAGCGCGTAGCCCAGCCGGCGGACATTGGCGAGCAGCCTGCAGAGCTTTTCCGGATCGGTGACCGTTTTGGGCGTACGCGGCAGCATAGGAGCGGCCGTGATCGCGGCAATCCGGCTTTCCGGCTGGAAGGCAAGGATGGCCCGACCGGCGGCGGTGCAATAATAAGGAACGCGCATGCCGATCTCGGCGCCCATCCGTACCGTCTGACGGGAATGCTGGGTGCGGATATACATGATCTCCGGCCCGGCGGGGACTGCGAGCAGCACGGTCTCGTCGGTATCCCGGCGCAGGTCGATCATGAAGGTGCGGGCTTCGGTCGACAAGTCCATGCGATGGCGGACGAGCGATCCGAGGCCGAAGAGGCCGAGCCCCAACCGATAACGGCCGGTTTCGGGATTCTTGTCGAGAAGGTCTTCGGCGGCCAAGGTCGCGACGAGACGGTGGACTGTGCTCTTGGCGAGGTCGAGCCTTTTGGCAAGCTCGCTGATGCCGATCTCGGCTTCGTCGCCCGAAAAGGCCTTCAATATCCGGATCGCCATGGAAACGGACGAGAGCCGGTTTTTCTGCTGGCCCGTTTCATCCGGTTCCGGGGTATCAGTTTCCATTCCTGCTCCATCGAGGCTCGATTGTGGCAGCGTATAGCATGCGGTTTCCGGAGCTGGAAAGATTCCGCGAGTCGTGCATACCGCGAGCGGAAATACCGTTTGCGTCCTTCGACGGTATGTTCCGGCCCGCTTCCGCTGAGCTGGCCGATCAACTGGCGGTGAGATGCCGGGATCCCGCATTGCCAATTCTCGCCCATCGGACAATTTTCATTCCGGTCGTTCCGGGGCTTTCGCCATAGGCAAGTGTATTGTATACATGGCGAGGCTTTGGAGGAGCCGGTGCTGTGTGTCAGGAACCCTGATGAGTCCTGAGGCATGGCGAGGAAAAGCTAGCAGTCGCCTGTATTTTACATCGTGATATGCGGGTAGCTGGCCGATTAGGGAGGAATGAGGCCGTATGCAGCAGCTTGCCGGGGCCACAGCGGCCGACCAGGACACGCTTCTGGACATCCAGAACCTGACATTGTCGTTGCGCGACGAACTGGGCTGGGTCGAGGTCCTCAACAATGTTTCGTTTTCGGTGAAGTCGAAAGAGATCCTCGGCGTCGTCGGCGAGAGCGGCTGCGGCAAGTCCATGACCGCGTTGTCGATTTTGCGGCTTCTGCCGCTGCGGGATTCCCGCATCGGCGGTCGGATCATGTTCGGCGGCGAAAACCTTGCGACCTGCTCGGAATCGCAGATGAACCGCATTCGCGGCCGGCACATCAGCATGATTTTTCAAGAGCCTATGAGTGCTCTCGACCCTGTCTTCACCGTCGGCTACCAGATCGAGGAGACGCTCAAACGGCATTTCAAGCTCGGCCGCAAGGAGGCTGCGGAGCGTGCCGTCGCAGCGCTCGATTCGGTCGGCATCGCATCGCCGGCGCGCGTCGCGCAACTCTATCCGATGAACCTTTCGGGCGGCATGCGCCAACGCGTGATGATCGCCATGGCTCTGGTCTGCGAGCCGCGCCTCCTGATCGCAGACGAACCGACCACCGCCCTCGACGTGACGATCCAGGCGCAGATCATGGATCTCCTCCTGGGATTGGCCGACCGTACCGGAACGGCGATCATGTTCATCACCCACAATCTCGGCCTGGTGGCGCAGAGCTGTCATCGGATGGTCACGATGTATGCAGGACAGGTCGTCGAAAGCGGTCCGGTGAGGGACGTGATCTCAGGTCCAAACCATCCTTATACGGCCGGGCTCCTCCACTCGATACCGGACAGCAACCGGGCGCGCGGAACGCTGCCCTCGATCGCAGGTCGCGTTCCCTCGCTGCGCCATATGCCGGCGGGCTGTCGCTTCGGGCCGCGCTGCAGTCATTCGGCCAAACCCTGCGAATTACCCCAGAGCATCGAAAATGCCGGCGCCAGGGAAGTGCGCTGCAATCGCTGGGGACAACTCGAACTCGGGAGTGTCGGAGCATGATTGGAGGCATTTCTTCCGGACAGGCGGCACTCAAGGTCGACAACCTGCATGTCAGTTTCGGCAATGCGCGACGCGGCTCGCTGATCCGTGCCGTCGACGGCGTCAGTTTCAGCGTGCGCAAAGGCGAGATTTTCGGCGTGATCGGGGAGTCCGGCTCAGGCAAGTCGACGCTCGGACGCTGTCTCGTCGGACTGCTGAGCCCCAGCGACGGCGGCGTGCTGCACGGTGACATCGACCCGTTCAAGTTTTCCCGCCGTGAAATGAACCGCCATCGGCGCAAGTACCAGATCGTCTCGCAGGATCCGAATGCGGCCTTCGATCCGCGCATGACCATTCTTCAGAGCGTCTGCGAACCGCTCAACATCGCGGGCGAGGGGACGCGGGCGGAGCGGCGCGAAAAGGCTTTCGCGATGCTCGACCGGGTGTCGCTTTCGCCGGAAATGGCCAACCGCTATCCGCACGAGATTTCCGGTGGCCAGAAACAGCGCGCCAACATCGCCCGCGCGCTGATGCTCGATCCGACCGTGATCGTCTGCGACGAGGTGGTCGCGGCGCTCGACGTCTCGATCCAGGCGGATATGCTCAACCTGTTTTCGCGGCTGCAGGAACAGCTCGGCCTGACCTACGTCTTCATCAGCCACGACCTGAGGGTGGTCAGCCATATCAGCGACCGGGTGGCGGTGATGTATTTCGGCAAGATCGTTGAGGTCGGCCCGGCCCATGCCGTCATGGAAACGCCGCTGCATCCCTATACGGAGGCGCTGCGGTCCGCGGAACCGGAAATCACCCCGGCGGCGAACGATGCCAAGCAGAGGATTATCCTGCAGGGTGAGATACCCAGTGCGCTTTCGCCGCCGAGCGGCTGCCGTTTCCATACCCGCTGTCCGCGGGTGCGGGATATGTGCCGCACGGAAGAGCCGAAACAGCGCGAACTGCTGCCCGGGCGGCATGTCGCATGCCATTTCGCCGAAGAGATGCTCGCGCAGAGCGAAGGCAGGGGCGCCGGCCATGCAGGGCGCGGCACCGCCGATCGGGGCGCATCCGGCACGGAGGCGCTGACGTAAAGCAGTTCTTGCCGGAGCTTCAACTTGGGGAAGGGAATAGGGCGGTTCGGCAAGACGGGAAAAGCAGAGTTTGTAGCGGCCGGGCACGGCCGGTCATGATCATGGAGGAGAAGACATGGCCCGAAATCTATTTGGAAATACGCCGGACATCACCCGTCGTTCGCTGCTGGCCGGCACGGTCGCTGCAGGCGGCATGGCGCTTTTACCGGCGAAGGCGCGCGCTCAGGCCCCGCAGCCGAGATCGGGCGGCACGCTGAGGGCCGTGATGCCCTTCAATCCGGCTGCGCTCGACCCTCTGACGGGTCGCAACAATCCCGATTTCAACGTGCTTTTCATGCTGTTCGATGCGCTGATCGGCTTTGATCCGGCAACGCTCGAACTCCAGCCGATGCTGGCGACCTCCTGGAAATTCACCGATCCGAAGACGCTGGTTCTCGAACTGCGCCAGGGGGTCGAGTTCCACGACGGTACGCCGTTCAATGCCGAAGCGGTGGTCTTCCATCTGCAGCGCTCCATGACCTACGAGCGTTCGAACATCAAGTCGGACCTCGCAGTCATCGACAAGACCGAGGCGACCGGCCCGTACCAGGTCTCGATCAAGCTGAAATATCCGGACGCGACACTGCCGGCGGTCCTCAGCGACCGTGCCGGCTGCATCGTATCGCCCGCCTCGGTCAAGGCGGCCGCAGGCGGCAATGTCGATCGCGCACCGGTCGGGACCGGCCCATTCAAATTCGTCGAATGGCAGGACAATACCGTCATCAAGCTGGTGAAGAACGCCAACTACTGGGGCGACAAGCCTTATCTCGACGGCATCGAAATGCGCATCGTCAACGAGTTCAACACGGCCGTCCGCACGGTGACCGCCGGCGAAGCCGATATCGTCCTCAACATGAGCGCCCAGCAGATGGCGGTCGCCAGGCGCGATCCGAAGGTGGCGGCGGAAGCTTCACCGTCGATGATCTACTATACCTCGTTCCTGAACTACGGCGACGGTCCGCTGAAGGATGTTCGTGTTCGTCAGGCGATGAACTGGGCGCTCGACCGGCCGGTGCTCAACCAGGTTCTCTGGGGTGGTCTCGGCGGGGGGCATTGCAGCATGTTCCCCACCGGCTTCTGGGCCAACGATCCGACGACCGAAAATTTCTACACGAAAGATCTCGACAAGGCGAAGGCGCTGCTCAAGGAGGCCGGCCTGGCGAATGGTGTCGAAATCCAGACATTCACCTGGGCGGACCAGGCAGCGGTGCAGCGCCAGGAGGTGGTGAGCGCCCAGCTCGCCGAGGCCGGCATCCGGCTGAAGGTAACCCCGGCCCAGCCGGCACAGACGATGCAATACTTCCTGACCGAAAAGAAGGGCCATATGCTGCTGACGCCGACGGGCGGTCTGCCTGATCCGGCAACAACCTATGACCGGCAGTTCTCCGCGACGGCCTATCGCAACGCCGCCAAGATCGAGCTGCCGGGTTATCGCGAGTTGATGGACGCATCCATGAACGAGTTCGACAACGCCAAACGTAAGGCGGTGCTCTACAAGATGCAGCGTTTCGTGCTCGAAAACGCGCTGCACCTGCCGCAGTTCACATCCGCCGGCATCATCGTACGCTCGCCGAAGGTGCAGAGCTTCGCCTTCGGCCTGCTGCAGCGCCCGCGTTTCCACAAGGTGTGGATGCAGGCTTAAAGCCAAGACGATGCGGTGCCGCGGGGCGATGATCGCTCCGGGCGCGCCCGGAATTGATGCGGGGCGGGCTCGTCTGCCCTGCATCCACTGGCATCAATTGTGGATCGACGGAGTATTGATGATGTACGGCGTCCCCGGGATGGTTGCGCGAAGGCTCATGCAACTTTTGCCCGTGATGATCGTGGCCACGTTCGTAGTGTTTTCCCTTGTCTATCTGATGCCGGGCGACCCGGCGCTGATGATCGCGGGTGACTATGCGACGCCGGAACGCATTGCGGAAATCCGTCAGATCTATGGTTTCGACCGGCCGATGCTGGTGCAGTATTTCGCTTGGCTCGCCAATGTGCTGCGGGGCGATCTCGGCCGTTCGCTGTTTTCCAACGAGGCGGTTCTCACGCTGATCCTGGCGCGTTTGCCGCATACGATCTTGTTGGTGCTCTATTCGCTGTTGCTCGGCGCGATGATCGGCGTGCCGCTCGGCATTCTTGCCGCGACCCGCCAGGGCACCCGGCTCGACAAGTTCATCACCAGCGTCGCCTCGCTCGGCGTCGCCATTCCGAGTTTCTGGCTCGGCATCATCCTCGTGACGCTGTTCTCGCTCGGTTATCGCTGGTTCCCGGCCACCGGCGCGGTATCCATGTTCGAAAATCCCTTCGAGGCGGTCTATTACGCCACGCTTCCGGCAGTCGCACTCGCCACCAGCGTCGTTGCGGTGCTGGCAAGACAGGTGCGCAGCGCACTGCTCGAAGTGCTCGGCTCGCAATATATCCGCACGCTGCGCGCAAAGGGACTGAGCTCCCGCGCCATCCTCTGGAAGCACGGGCTCCGCAACGTCTCGGCGACGATGCTGACCATTGCCGGCCTGCAGATCAACCGTCTGTTCTCCAGCGCCGTCATCATCGAGGCGGTCTTCGCCGTGCCGGGCGTCGGCAACCTCATCAGCTATTCGGCGCTCAACAAGGATTTCCCGGTGGTGCAGGGCGTAGCGCTCGTCCTCGTGCTGGTGGTGATCTTCACCAACCTCCTGGTCGACGTGCTCAACGCGACCTTCGATCCCAGAGTGGCAGCTTCGACATGACCGATACGACGAACATGACCTCCGTGACCGAAAGCCCTGTCAAGCCAGCTCAGCGGCCGGCTCTGCCGGCGCCGGCGCGCTTCCGTTTCTGGGCATGGCTCTGGTCCGACAAGCGGGCGCTGATCAGCCTCGCCTATCTTGCCATCCTGGTTCTGGCGGCGGTTTTCGCACCGGTATTGGCGCCCTATCCGCCGAACCAGCAGAATCTGATGGATCTGCTGATGCCGCCGAGCGCGCAGCACTGGCTCGGGACGGACGATCTCGGCCGCGACACGCTGAGCCGGCTGATGTACGGTTCCTACAACGCGCTTTACGCAGCAAGCCTGGCCGTGGGCATCGGCATCGTGATCGGCGTGCCGCTCGGCGTGTTCATCGGTTTCGTCGGGGGCTGGATCGATGAAGTCGGCAGCCGTATCATCGACGGCGTGCTGGCCTTTCCGCCGATCGTGCTCGCCGTTGCGGTCACGGGCGCGCTCGGCATCGGTCTCACCAATGCGATGATCGCCGTCGGTTTTGCTTTCGCGCCGGTGCTCGCGCGAACGATGCGGGCGCAGACGCTGGTGGTAAAGAATGCGCTCTATGTGGAGGCGGCGACGGGTTTCGGCGCCTCCCGCCTGCATCTGATCCTGCGCCATATCCTGCCGAATGCGATCCAGCCGGTGATCGTCGAAGTGACGTTGATGCTGGCCGTAGCACTTCTCGCCGAAGCCGGGCTGAGCTTCCTGTCGCTCGGTGTCCAGCCGCCCGAGTCGAGCTGGGGCGGCATGCTGGCGCGCGCCTACCACTATGTCGAGGTGGCGCCGGAACAAATGTATGCGCCGGGCTTCGCCATCATGCTGACGGCGCTCGCGTTCAATACATTGGGCGAATCGATCCGCGTGCTCCTCGATCCGACGATCAAGCGCGGGTAAGAGGGCTTCCCCTATCCAGAAGAAAACAGCCCGACCAAGGCCGGGCTGTTCCGCTATCGTCTGTCCGCCTTGCTCAAGCCTTCTGGTCGAGCCAGACGCGGTGGAAACGCGGCGAGTGCAGGCGGTCGTAGTGCCAGTCCTTGACCTTCTTGTTGCGGATCGACATGGCGGCGGAGGTGACCAGCGGCAGATGGAGCGCCTGTTCCACGACGAAGCGCTGAAGGGCTGCGAAGGCCTTCTTGCGCTCTCCCGCGTCGGCGGAGGTGCCGGTCGCGTCGAGCAGTTTTCGGAATTGCGGATCTTCCACCTTGCCGGCATTAAACTGGCCGGTCGCGCCGAACAGCCGCTCGTAGGTCTGGCTCGGATCCAGCCAGCCGCCCTGCGGGTTGAGGATCATCGATCCCTTGCCTTCGATATAGAAGAACTGGTTGACCGTTTGCGGCGGGGAGGGCGTGACCTTCAATTTGATGCCGACCTTCGACAATTGGTCGGCGACCACTTCGAGGCGCTGGATCGAGGTCTGGTCCGGCCAGCTCCAGGTCTCGACCTCAAGGCCATTCGCGTATCCGGCCTCCTTCAGCAGCGCGCGCGCCTTATCCGGATTGTGCTGGTAGAACTGCGCCGTTCCGGCATCGACCGCCCAGAAATCCTTCGGGAACATGGTCGAGGTCGGCTCGCCGAGGCCCAGCATGATGATCTTGTTCAGTTCGTCGCGGTTGATGGCATAGTTCATCGCCTGCCGGACCCTGATGTCGTTCAGCGGCGGCTTGGCGAAATTCATCATCAGCGTGAAGAAGATCATCGAGGGATTGGCCTCGGCTGTCAGGTCCGCCATGCGACGCGCAGTGGCGATCTGCTGCGCAGCCATGTTGAGCGCGAGATCGGTCTCGCCGGCGGTTACCGTCCGGGCCGCGGTGTTCAGCTCGTTGATGATCCGGAAATCGATGCCGTCGAGATAGGGCAAGCCGGCCTGCCAGTAGTCCGGGTTCCGGGCGACCTTGATCAGCGCGTTGTCCTGCCATTCCACGAATTTGAAGGGGCCGGTACCGACCGGCTTGCGGTCGACATTGCCGTCGGCAGCCGCCTTGATCGAGGCTGGCGAAACGATGCAGCCGACGCGGCCGGTGAGGATGGTCGGCAGCGAATAGTTCGGCTGCTTCAACTTGATCGTCACTTGGCTCGGGCCGGTGACCGCCACGGATGCCACCGAAACCAGATCCGACTTCACGTTGGAGCGCGGGTCATTCATCGATCGGTCGAAATTGAACTTCACGGCCTCGGCGTTGAACGGCGTGCCGTCATGGAATTTCACGCCGCCGACGAGGTTCAGCACCAGTGTCGTGGGGTCGGAGTAGTTCCAATCCTTGGCCAGCATCGGCTTCAGTTCGAGCGTTGCCGGGTCGAAGGCGATCAATGCGTCGAACAGCGCATAAAGCGCATTGAAGTCCGGCACGTTACGCCCGGTTATCGGGTCGAGTGCAGCCGGATTGAATGGCATGGCAATGCGCAGTGTGCCGCCCGGCACGGGTTTGGTCGCCTGGGTAAGACCGTGCCGGGGAAACAGCATTGTTCCGCCGAGCATTGCCGCGGACGCGAGAAGCGTCCTCCGGTCGATCCTGCTGCTGATGATGGATAGTTTGCCGTTCTGCTTTTCGCTCATCCTCTGGGCTCCTCCCCGATGAAACAGATTGCTGAAACAAATTCATGTCAGACAGGCAGGAGTGCATACATGAGTGTCCGCAACACCGGTCCTCCTCCCGAGCCGCAGGCCTCCCGCCGAACCAAAACCTACAACAGGAGTGTTGCCGTGTATACTTTTACCTTCAAAAAGCCTTTCTTCGAAGCACCGCCTATGCCATGATCATCTGGGAGGCTGCGATCGTATGACCATCGCATCTTGCAGGTTTTCCGTGCTGGGTACGGCCCGGGAATCGCAAGATGCGCATGTGCCGGTTGCGGGAAGTGGAGGAGTGAAGCATGGGTGCGTTCGAGCGTTCCCGGACCTATGATTATATCATCGTGGGCGGCGGCACGGCAGGTTGCGTTCTCGCCAATCGGCTGTCGACCGATCCGGCGGTCGAGGTGCTGATGATCGAAGGCGGCGGGGAGGGCCGCGGCTTCTATGTCGACATGCCGCTCGGCCTCGCCTTCCTGATCGGCCGGCCGCAATATGACTGGCTCTACAAGAGCGATCCCGAACCCTATCTCAACGGCCGCCAGATGCCATTGCCGCGCGGAAAAATGCTCGGCGGCAGTTCGGCGATCAACGGGCTCATCTACGTGCGCGGCCATGCCTATGACTACGACCACTGGGCGCAGCTTGGGAACCGTGGTTGGTCCTGGGAAAGCGTGCTACCCTATTTCAAGCGTTCGGAGGCTTTCCAGGGCTTGCCTCTTGAGGCGCATGGCAGGGAAGGCGAATGGGCGGTTTGCGATCCCAACGTGCGCTGGGAGGCTCTGGTCGCCTATCGGCAGGCGGCAATCGAGCAGGGAATTCCCGCCGCGGAAGACTATAATTCGGGCGACAACGAAGGCGTGGCCTTCTTCGTCGCCACCATCAAGAACGGCGTGCGGCACTCCACCGCCAAGGCGTTTCTCGAACCGGTCCGCAACCGCAGCAACCTGACCGTCGTCACCGGCGCGCTGGTCGACCGGGTCACCTTCGATGGCAAGCGGGCGAGTGGCGTCCTCTTCAGTCTGGATGGCCAGGTCCAGGAGGCCAGGGCCGGGCGGGAGGTCATCCTGTCGGCGGGGGCATATAGTTCACCGGCCATCCTCGAACGGTCGGGTATCGGCGCGCCCGAGGTGCTTGCCAAGGCAGGGATCGAGGTGCGGCACGACTTGCCGGGGGTCGGCGAAAACCTGCACGACCATTGGCATATCCGGGTCCAGCATCGTCTCTCCAACACCCATACGCTGAATACGCGCGGCGGTACGCGGCTCGGTCGGATGCTGCTCGGCGCGCAGTACCTTGCGACGAAGAAAGGGCCGCTCGGCGGCTCCCCGACGCTGCTCGGCGCCTTCCTCAAGGCCAATCCGGATGCACCGGCTCCGGAAATCCAGATCCATGTCTCCGGCTCCACCTCGCCGAGCTTCGGCGGTGCGATGCATCCGTTCCCGGGCATCACCTCGTCGGCCTGCATCCTGAGGCCGGAGAGCCGCGGTTATTGCCATGTGGCGGGTAGGGACCCTTCGGTTCAGCCGCACATCGTCCATAACTTCCTCAAGGAGGATGCGGATCGGGAAATCCTGATCGGCTCGATCGAGGCCGTGAGGCGCATTGCGGCAAGTTCCGCCATGGCCCGCTTCCAGCCGGAGGAGATCGCCCCGACCTCGGCGGTTCGGACGCGTGACGAGATGCTCGATTATGCGCGCCAGACATTGAATACCACCTTCCATCCGGTCGGTACCTGCAAGATGGGCCGCGACCATATGGCGGTGGTGGATGACCGGCTGAAGGTCCATGGCCTTTCCGGCCTGCGGGTCGTCGATGCCTCGATCATGCCGGTCATCACCTCCGGCAATACCCAGGCCCCGACGGTGATGATCGCCGAAAAGGCAGCGGATTTCATTCGGGAAGAAAAAGCGGAGGCGCAGGCGGCGTGAGGCCGGCCACGCGAGTGCAGCATATGTCAACAGTGAGCGAGACGCATACGAAGATGCCTAGATACGAAATCGCCGGAGCGATCGATTGCGACGTCCACCCGCCGACACCTCGCCGGGCTGATCTGCTTCCTTATCTTGACGACTACTGGCAGGAGATCGTCACCTCGCGCGAAATCGACGTGCTGGAACTGATGGGGTATCCGGAGCGGAGCCGCCCCTATATGCGGCCCGGCTGGGAATGGGGCGGCGATCCTCTGGAGCAGATGCAGAAGAACCTGCTCGATCCGCTCAGCCTCGAATGCGCCATCCTCAACGTGGTTTCGGGCGTCCATGCGCTGTTCGATCCCTATCTGGCGGCAGCCGTTTGCCGCGCTACCAATGACTGGCTGGCCGACAAGTGGCTCGATCGCGACAGCCGGCTCAGGGCGTCCATGCTGGTGCCGTTCCAGAATGTCGACGCGGCGGTGGAAGAGATCGAGCGCCGGGCCGACGACAAGCGTTTCGTGCAGATCCTGACACTCGCCATGACCGAACTGCCGCTCGGCCGGCGCACCTACTGGCCGATCTACGAGGCGGCCGAAAAGCATGGCCTGCCGATCGGCATCCATGCGGGGTCGAACTTCCGCCACGCGCCGAGCCATAGCGGCTTCCATTCGTTCCTGATCGAGGACCATGTGGTGCAGCCGCAGGGCTTTTCGACCCAGGTGGCGAGCATGATCGCCGAGGGCGTTTTCGTCAAATATCCGAACCTCAAGGTGGTGCTGATCGAATCCGGAGTCACCTGGGTGCCCGCCCTGATGTGGCGGATGGGCAAGGACTGGCGCGGCACGCGCATCGAGGTGCCTTGGGTGAAGGACGCGCCGGGCGACATCATCCGCAGGCATGTGCGCATGACCTCCCAGCCGTTCGATGGGCCGGAGGATATCGCGGATGTCGCCAAGACGCTCGACCATCTGCTCAGCGATGATATGCTGCTCTTCTCCTCGGATTATCCGCACTGGCATTTCGAGGGACTGGACGTGCTGCCGGAAGGGCTGCCGGAGGCGAAGCTGAACAAGATCCTTCGCGACAACGTTCTTGCTACATATCCGAGACTTGGAGGCTGATTATGGAAACTCCCGTACTCGAACGCACCGAAGACAAGGCCCAGATGCAGGGCGTCGTGGATTGCGACGTACATCCGGCTTTTTCGAAGCCGGACCAACTCAGCGACTATCTGCCTGAACGCTGGAAGGCCCATGTGCGGGATTATGCCGTCCGTTCGGCGAACCCGCTGTTCGGCACGCTGCCTTACCCGCGCATGACGCCGGGCAACGGCATGCGGCGCGATTCCTGGCCGCCGAACGGCGGTCCGCCGGCATCCGATCTTGCCTTCCTGCAGAAGCAGTTGCTCGACGAATGCAATATCGACTATGGCATCCTGCAGCCGCTCGCGGCCGGCAGCATGGCGTTCAACCAAGAGCTTGGCGCGGCACTCTGCGCGGCCCTCAACGACTGGCAGATCGACAAATTCGCAGGGCCCGAGCCGCGCCTCAAGGCCTCGATCTGCATCGCCCAGGAAGATGCGAAGGAAGCTGTCGGCGAAATCGACCGCCGCGTCACCGACCGCCGTTTCGTGCAGGTCGCCATGCCGCCGCGCACATTGGAACCCTGCGGCCGCCGCCGCTACTGGCCGATCTATGAGGCGGCGGAACATTACGGCCTGCCGATCGGGCTACATACCAGTGCCTTCGGTTACCGGCCCAACACCCCGTCAGGCTGGACATCCTTCTATCTGGAGGAGCATTATGCGGCCTCCAACAGCCTTCAGACAGTGCTGACCAGCATGATCCTGGAAGGTGTGTTCGAGCAGTTCCCGAAGCTGAAGATCGTGCTCGTCGAAGGCGGATTCTCCTGGTTGCCGTCGCTTGTCTGGCGTCTCGACCGGGAATGGAGGCGCATGAAGAGCGAAGTTCCGCACGTGAAGCGCAAGCCGTCCGAATACGTGCGCGAGAACTTCTGGTACACGACGCAGCCGATCGAGGAGCCGGAGAACAACCGGCATCTCCTCGATATCCTGCGGTGGATCGGCGTCGACCGGCTGATGTTCTCGACCGACTATCCGCACTGGGACTTCGACGATCCGCGTTACGCGTTCAAGGTGCCGCTGACCCCGGCAGAACGATCCGCCATCTTCCGCGACAATGCGGTCCAGCTGTTCGGCCTGAAATAAACAGGACACTGACGCATGGGCAACGCACCGACGTGCGCCATACGGCGCGCGCTGAAAATATTGCTCTGACGCATCCAAACTCGTCTATGCCTAAGGCGACATCGCCTATACGCGCTTTGTCCGCGCCCGCATGATTTGACAGATCTCACCTAAATTCGTGGCTGCAACATGTGATACGCAATCTATGAGATCTCCGCGGCAAGCGACGAAGCCCTCAGTCTTTCGTCTTGTCAGCCAGATTTCGTGGCCCTCCCGATCAACATCAGATGTGCTGCCGACGGACGCCGTTATCGATTTATCTGTCTGGTGGAACCGGACGCGGATCGGCTGGTTCGGTTCGTCAGCACCAATTGATGAGAAAGCCACGATGATTAAGTTTGTAGCCGCAACCCTGATCGTTACTCTTGCCGCCGTAAGCAGCGCGGCAGCTCAATCAGTTCCGAGCCCCGGCAACGCCGCCGGCGGCGCAACGGGAGCAAGCGAAGGACCGGGAAATGTTGACGGCGCTGGAGGCCCAACCGCCGGTACCGGCGGCCGGCTCGACCGGAATACCACAGGCAGCACGAGTGGACAGACAAGCCAGCCGCCGAACAAATGCGACCCCGCGCAGGCGGCCAAAGACAATTCTTCGACAAATCAGAACAATGCGTCGGCGGGTTGCATGAAGTGACTGCAAAAGATTGATGCGGCATAGTCGAGAGCGGAGCGGGCTGGAGGGCCTAGCTGCTCTCACAAATGGAGAGCGAAAAGTTCGCGTGCCGCTGAAACCCGGGTGCTGCCTTAATCGTTAAGCTGCGACCAAACTCACAGCGAGGCACTTCGATGACCGGAAATCCAAAAAAAGCGCCGGATATCGGCTTCGAGAGTGGTCCCGCCGGGGGATGGGGATCGGCCAAATCCGTCGGCGAGATTCTCGTCCGTGAACACGTTCCCCTGTCCGGCCCGTCTCTCCTGAGGCAGCAGAACAAGCCGGAAGGCTATATGTGCGTCAGTTGCGCATGGGCGAAGCCCGCAAAGACCCATCCTCTGGAGTTTTGTGAGAACGGTGCCAAGGCTACGGCGTGGGAGACGACCAGCCGCCGGGCCGACAGATCTTTCTTCGACGCCCATACGTTGACAGAGCTTGAGAGCTGGCCTGATCACGATCTCGAAGAACAGGGGCGCCTGACGCATCCCATGCGCTGGGATCCGGTCGAAGACAAATACGTGCCGGTGGCCTGGGAGGCGGCGTTCGAGGAAATCGGCCGCGAATTGCGTTCCGCGCAGCCGGAGAAGGTGGAGTTCTACACCTCAGGTCGCGCCTCGCTCGAAACGTCCTACATGTACCAGCTTTTCGCGCGGATCTTCGGCAGCAACAATCTGCCGGATTCCTCCAACATGTGCCACGAGAGTTCGTCGGTCGCTCTGCCGGAAAGCATAGGCGCCTCGGTCGGCACGGCGATCCTCTCCGACTTCCAGAACTGCGATTGCATCTTCTATATCGCCCAGAATGTCGGGACATCGTCGCCGCGCCTGCTTCACGATCTGCAGGATGCAGTCGATCGCGGCGTCAGGATCGTGACGTTCAACCTTCTTCGCGAGCCGGGGCTCGAGCGGTTCGTCAATCCCCAGGCCATCGGCCAGATGCTGACAGGTAAGGAAACGCCGATCTCCTCGAATTATTATCAGGTCAGGAACGGTGGAGACATTGCCGCCTTGTTCGGGATCTGCAAGGCGCTCATTCAAGCCGACGATGCCCTTCACGACGCTCATGTCACCAAGGTTTCAGGCTCGGACGGAGAGCCTGCCGATCCCTCGGACGCCGCAACGGTTGCCTTTGCGGCATCGGTCGCCGCAGCGGACAAGAAACATATCCTCGACCACGATTTCATCGCCGCACACACATCCGGTTTCGAGGAATTCGCGGCGGCGGCCCGAAATTACCAATGGGAAGAGATCGAGCGTGTCTCGGGCCTGAGCCGCCAGCAGATGGTCGAGGCCGCCCGTATCTACGCAGCCTCCGACGCCGTGCTGACGGTATATGGCATGGGGCTGACGCAGCACATCATGGGTGTGCAGAACGTTCAGATGGTGGTCAACCTCGCTCTCCTGCGCGGCAATATCGGCAAGCCCGGCGGCAATATCTGTGCGGTGAGGGGGCATTCGAACGTGCAGGGCCAGCGAACCGTCGGTATCACCGAAAAGCCCGGCCTGGTACCATTGGACAAGCTCGCGGAACTCTATCACTTCGATCCTCCGCGTTGGCAGGGGCACACGACGGTCGAGTCCTGTCGATCCATCCTTGATGGAGAAACCCAGGCCTTCATCAGCCTCGGAGGCAATTTCCTGCGGGCGGCCCCGGAGACCGTCGCGATGGAGGCTGCCTGGCGCAAGCTGCGACTGACGGTGCAGATCGCCACCAAACTCAACCGAAGCCATGTCATTCATGGAGAAATCGCCTACCTGCTTCCCTGTCTCGGACGCATCGAAATCGACGAGCAGGCAAGTGGTCCGCAGGCTGTTTCGATGGAGAGTTCCGTGGCGCATTTCCACGGTTCCCGTGGCAAGGCGAAACCCGCAAGCTTGGAACTTCTTTCCGAACCGGCGATCATCGCCGGAATAGCCAAGGCAACGCTGACGAGGGGCGACGTGCCCTGGGACCGCTGGGTGGACGATTATGCGGAAATCCGCGACGCAATCGAACGGACCTACCCGGAAACGTTCAAGGACTTCAACAAACGCCTCTTCCAGCCCGGAGGCATTCCGCGCCCACTGCCGGCGAGGGAGCGAAAATGGGTCACCAGAAACGGCAAGGCGAATTTCATCACGCCCGATCGGCTCTTCCCCGAACTTCCGGCGGAAGCAATGGCCGAGGATGTTCTCCATCTCGCCACCCTGCGCTCAAACGACCAGTTCAATACGACGATCTATGGCTATAGCGATCGCTTTCGCGGCGTGAACGGGACCCGCCAGGTCTTGTTCATGAATACCGAGGACATCTCCCGGTTCGGCTTCAAAGACGGAGAGATGGTGGATCTTGTCACCGCAATCGATCCGCAAACGCGGCGAGCCGTTTCCGGTTTCAGGATCGTTGCCTACGATATCCCCAAGGGTTGCTGCGGGGCCTATTATCCTGAAACCAATCCATTGTTCCCATTGAGCTATCACAGCCGGCAATCGAAGACGCCGTCCTACAAGCTTCTGCCCGTGCGGATCCGTCGGTCGGACCAAATGCATGTCGTTTGAGGAGTGTCAGCTGGGAGGTGAGGATGTTGCCGGCTGTCTCAAACAAGAGCTTTGGCTTGTTTTTCAGTGCCGGGTTTTTGTTGGCAGCGCTCACGGGAGCGATCGGCCTGGGCTGGCTGCGGGAGCCGCGGCAATATCGGACCGATCCTCCGATATCAGCCGCGCTCGAGGGCTTCCGGTTGATGCCGAACGCGATCGGCGGCGCTCCCCCCGAAGTCTATTTCGCGCTCGGCAAACCCTATGAGGGCACGGCATACGACCTCAGCCAAGGCAAGCGCCTTTATTCCTGGTTCGGTTGCGCATCGTGCCACGGCGAAGGAGAGGGCGGGGCAGGACCAGCCTTCCTCGATGGATGGTGGCTCTACGGACCATCCATGGTCTCGATCGTCGCCTCCATCCGGGATGGCCGTCCGCATGACATGCCGGCATTTCGCGACAAGATGACGATCGATCAGATCTGGCAACTCGCCGGATACGTCAAAAGCATAGGTGCCTATTCTGCCAAGCTGACTGCTCCCAGCCGCAACGACGCTCCGCAAACCCGACCGGCGGAAAATCGTGCTCCGGCGGCGATCCTCTTCAACGAGGGGTCGGCCTCCGTCCACCCCGACCAGGGGCCATCGCCTTGAAAGCCGCCCGGGCCGCCCTTCCAATTTCCATGCTTCTTTCGGGATGTGGCGGCATTCAGTCGGCGCTCGATCCTCAAGGTCACTCGGCGATCCTTCTCAGGGACCTGATCCTTGTCATCGTCGCGATCTGTTCGCTGGTGTGGCTCGCGGTGATGATCGTATTGGTCTGGGCGCTTTTACGCCGCCGCGACCGGGAGCCCGGCGATGGCCAGGGCTCCGATCGTGGCATGAGGATCTGGGTATCGGGAGCCGTTGCGGCGACCGTGCTGATCATCAGCGGCCTGACGATCGGCAGCTTCTATACGACGCGTGGTCTCAATGGGGCGAAGAACCCCGACGTGACGATCCGTGTCCGCGCCCAGCAGTGGTGGTGGCAATTCATCTACGAAGATACCGACCCGGCGCGCAATTTCCAGACAGCCAACGAACTCCATATTCCTGTCGGAAAAGAGGTCCGCGTGCGGCTCGAAAGCGTCGATGTCATTCATTCCTTCTGGGTGCCCAGTCTGGCCGGCAAGTTGGATCTTATTCCCGGGCGGGAGAATGTCTTGACCTTTCGGGCCGAGCGCTCGGGTGTCTACCGCGGTCAATGCGCGGAGTTCTGCGGGTTGCAGCACAGCCACATGGCTTTCTTCATCATTGCGGAGAGCGAGGAAAGCTATCGGCAATGGGCCGGCGCCCAGCGGCAGAGCGGCGCGGAGCCGGTTGAAGCCGAAACGAGCGCCGGCAAGGCGGTATTCGCGGCAAGGCAATGTGCGGCCTGCCACACGATCCGGGGAACCGCCGCCGCCGGTACGACAGGTCCGGATCTCACCCATATCGGCAGCCGCCGCACCATTGCGGCAGGGTTGCTCGAGAATACGCGGGGCTCTCTCGCCGCATGGATTGCCGATCCGCAGACGCTCAAGCCCGGAAACAACATGCCGATCGTCCCGCTTTCCAGTGATGAGTTGCGGCAGCTTTCCGCCTATATGGAAAGCCTCAAATGACGATCGAACCGGGGAGATCAGCGGCGACGGACGCCGGTCCCAACGAGGCCGAACTCGAGAGGCGGCTTACACAGACATGGTCCTCGCAACGGGGCTTTTGGGGCGCCGTCGCGTCAGTGGACCATAAAGTCATCGCGCGACGCTACATTGTGACCGCACTCGTGTTTCTCGCTCTCGGCGGTCTGCTGGCTCTGGCGATGCGCATTCAACTGGCGCGGCCGGAAGCCCGCTTCATCGATGCGGACCGCTACAACCAGATCTTCACCATGCACGGCTCGAACATGATGTTCCTGTTCGCCGTGCCGGTGATGGAGGCCATGGCGGTCTACCTCGTGCCTTTGATGGTCGGCACGCGCAACATCGCTTTCCCGCGGCTCAACGCTTTTTCCTATTGGATATTCCTCGCCGGCGGGTTGCTGCTGTGGATCTCCTTTGCGCTTGACACCGCGCCGGATGTCGGATGGTTCGCCTATGCGCCACTCTCCGGCCCGGAATACGGGGCCGGCAAGCGCGCCGACATCTGGGCGCAGATGATCACGTTCACGGAGTTGTCGGCACTCGCTATCGCGGTCGAAATCGTCGTCACGGTGCTGAAGCAGCGCGCGCCAGGCATGTCGCTCGACCGAATACCCTTGCTGGTCTGGTCCATGCTCGTCATGGCATCCCTCGTCATCATGGCGATGCCAGCGATCATGTTTGCAAGCTCGACCCTTATCATGGATCGGCTCGTCGGAACGCAGTTCTACAACCCCGCGGAAGGGGGCGATGCGCTGCTCTGGCAGCATCTGTTCTGGTTTTTCGGCCATCCCGAGGTCTATATCATCTTCCTACCTGCCGTCGGCATGGTTTCCACCATCCTGCCGACTTTCGTCCGGCGCCCCATTTTCGGTTATCTCCCCTTGGTGATGGCGCTGATAGCAACCGGCGTCCTGGCGTTCGGGCTGTGGGTGCATCATATGTTCGTGGTCGGCTTGCCTCGGCTTGGCGAGAGCTTTTTCACGGCGTCGAGCATGGCCATCGCCATTCCGGCAGGCATCCAGATCTTCTGCTGGCTGGCCACCTTGTGGGCGGGGCGCCCGGTCTTCAAGGTGCCACTGCTCTTCCTGATCGGCTTCATCGTCACGTTCGTGATCGGTGGCCTGACGGGCGTAATGGTTGCATCGGTGCCGTTCGACAGCCAGGTCCACGACACGTATTTCGTCGTGGCGCATTTCCACTACGTGCTGATCGGCGGCGCCGTTTTTCCGTTGATCGCCGCGATCTACTACTGGTTTCCCAAGATGACCGGCCGAATGATGAGCGAAAGGCTGGGACGATGGGCGTTCTGGTTGATCTTCATCGGCTTCCACGTCACCTTTTTCCCGATGCATATTCTCGGCCTGCAGGGCATGCCGCGTCGCATTTATACCTATCAGCCGGACCTGCCGTGGGGGACGCTGAACCTGTTCGTCAGCCTCAGCTCCGTCGTCCTGTCTTTGGGCTTTCTCATCTTCTTCATCGATATCATCCGAAGCTGGTCGTCCGGCAGACCAGCGGGCGAAAATCCATGGAATGCATCGACGCTCGAATGGGCAACGGGATCGCCGCCACCGCCCTACAATTTTCGCGCAATTCCGGTCGTCGACACGCGCGACCCCCTCTGGTCGCAACCGGATGAACTGCCGGTGACATCCGGCCTCAGAAGCGATCGCCGCGAACTTTTGATCAGCAGCGTCGTTGAAGCCCTGCCGGAGGCACGCGAGTCGTCGCCGCAGGATTCGGTGTGGCCCTTTTGGGCGGCGATCGCCACATCGATCATGCTGATCTGGTCGATCTTCTCGCCCTGGGCCATTGTCTGGGGTTCGGTCCCGATCGCCGTCACGCTGATCGGATGGTTTTGGCCGAAGGGTGCCGCGGAGGACGAGTCATGAAGGAGCGGATGATCCTGGACGTTTCGAGATTGCCATTGCACGCTACGGGAACCGCAAGCCCGACATGGTGGGGCACCTGCGCTTTCATGCTCATCGAAGGCTCGGGTTTCGGTCTGGTGATCGCGATCTATCTTTACCTGATGAGCCTGGCACCACATTGGCCGATCGACGCTCCTCCGGCCGACCTGTGGGCGGGGACATCGCTAACGGCGATGCTCCTTGCCAGCGTCGTGCCGAACATATGGGTATCTCGCTGGGCGCAGCAACGAAACCTGAAGAAGGTTCGGCTCGGGCTCGTCCTGATGTCGTTCTGCGGGATGGCGCCCCTCGTATTTCGTGCGTTCGAGTTTCCGGCTCTGCATGTGCGCTGGGATGACAGCGCCTATGGCTCCATCACCTGGACGATACTTGGCCTTCATACCGTGCATATCCTCACCGACCTCGTCGATACGCTGGTGCTGGCCTGCCTGATGTTCTCCCGACATGGCGACAATGCCCGCCGGTACGGAGACGTCGAAGACAATGCACTCTATTGGCACTTCGTCGTCATTACCTGGCTTCCTCTTTATGCCTGCATCTATTGGGTGCCACGACTATGAACCTTGAAACAGTGAAATATGGCGGACGGGGCGCCGGCCGTCTGGGCGGTCAACATGCAGCTCGGCCAGATGCTTCCCTATGTGGATTGCAGACGCGAGACGTCCTGGACGCTCACTGCAACATTTGCAGCAGCTTTCCTGGCCGCCGCCGGCGCGCTGAGCTCCTCCTGCGGTCACGCCGTCACCGTATCGCGGATGATGCTGTTCATCAGCAGACTGAGCGCACTTGTCGGCTTTGCATTCGCCTTCCCGCTTCTTCTGCAGGGGGCAGCGACTTTGCTGCTGAGCGCATGCGAACGCTGATCGCGATCATGCTGTTTCCGGTGTTGACCAGCTTGGCAGAAGCTCACGACGGCGCACCCCACGGTTCGACACTCCCATGGACCTTCGACCCATGGATCGTCACTCCGATCGCTCTTGCCGGCGTTCTTTACGCCCTAGGCTCGGTCAGGCTGCTGCGGCGGTCGAACAGCCGGTGCTTTTCTGCCCGCTCCCGCATCGCCTATGGATGCGGATGGATGACGCTTGTGGCGGCACTGGTCTCCCCCTTGCATTTTCTCGGGGAACATCTCTTCACCTTCCATATGATCGAGCATGAACTCATCATTGCGGTTTCGGCGCCGCTTCTCGTTCTTGCCCGGCCGATCGGCCCGTTGCTCTGGGGGCTGCCGAGAGCGATCCGGCATGGAATACGGATGGTCATGAAGACGAGTTTCGTCGAAAGGGCCTGGCGTGCGACCAGTTCAGGAGCGGCCGCAACCATCCTGCACGGCCTCGCCATCTGGGTCTGGCATGCGCCGGTCCTTTTCGATGCAACCGTGACCAACATCCTGCTTCATCGGCTGCAGCACCTGAGCTTCTTTCTGGCGGCGGTGATTTTCTGGTGGTCCATGATCTGGCGAAGCGACCGGGGCATGGCGTCCTGGCACCTGTTCCTCACCATGCTGCATACCAGCGTTCTCGGTGCCTTGATCGCCCTTTCTCCCCGACTCGCCTACGTGTCGCAGACAAGGAGTGCCACTGATTGGGGCCTCACGCCGCTGGAGGATCAGCAGCTCGCGGGTGTTCTCATGTGGGTGCCGGGCGGTATCATCTATGCCGGCGCTGCGCTGGCGATGCTGGCGCTGTGGATTGCCGGCTCAAGCAGGGGAGGCCTTCATGCAAGCCGCTTCCACTCGTCCTGAGTTCCGCTTTGTCCAGCTGGGGGCGGTCGTCCTGGCTCTGCTGCTGGCGGGGATCGGGGCCAATCTTGTCAAGGACAGGGAGCAGCGTCGCGCCGTGGCAGTTGCGATGACAGGCGGCAATCCGTCGCTGGCTCCGGTTATTTTCCGCAGATACGGATGCGGCGGCTGCCATACTATTCCCGGAATTTCCGGCGCGGAGGGAAAGGTCGCCGGGCCGCTCGTCGATCTGCGGCAGAGGATCTATGTCGGCGGCGGCGTCAACAATACGCCTGAGAACCTTGTCCGGTGGATCGTTTCGCCGCAACGCTTTTCGCCCGGGACGGCGATGCCGAGAAGCGGCATTTCTGAAGCCGAGGCGAGGCATCTGGCTGCTTATCTTTACGCGCAATGATGGTTTCCGGCCAGCAGCGGGCATGTTGCCCAAAAACGTCCGGCCTCCTGATATGTCGCTCTTCGCTCCCAAATAAGCCGCTGCCGCAAGCACCAGACGACGGTTGCCGCGCCTGCGGCGGCCATCAGATCGGTCGGCGATCGAAACAAGATCATGTGAGACGGCAGCAAATCAGTGGGGGAACACCGCGGTCGCATCTGTGCTACCATTTATCACTGTTCGAAGCGGAAAGTTCCAATGCCCCTCCAGCGTGTCAGCTTCTATGTGCTCCTCATCCTCGTCACTGTCGGATTCGTTGCCGTCGTCCTGCCCTTCTATTCCGCGATTTTCTGGGCCGTCGTCCTCGCGATCATCTTCTTTCCCGTTCACGCTCGCATGGAGTTCTGGCTGGGCGACCGGCCGAATACCGCTGCGGCACTTTCCGTCCTGATCTGCCTTTGCGTCGTCATCATTCCCGGGCTGATTGTCCTCAGTTCGCTCGTTCAGCAGGGCAATCTTGTCTATGAACGCATCGATAACGGTGAAATCGACGTGCGGCGGTTTCTCCACCAATTGCAGGAGGCCCTGCCCACCTTCGTCCGGGACAGAATTCAGGCGCTCGAACTGAACGGCTTCGACACGTTGCGGGATCGCATTTCCTCGGCACTGATGCAGGGCGGCGGTTTCTTCGCCGGCCGGGCTCTGAGCCTGGGCCAGAATACCCTACAATTTTTCGTCACGTTCGGGGTAATGCTCTATCTTTTGTTCTTCATGTTCCGGGATGGGCGTCTCCTGGCCCGGAACATTCGCACGGCGCTGCCCCTGAGTGACGCCCATACCCTCCGCTTCACCACCAAATTCACTTCGGTCGTCCATGCGACGGTCAGAGGCAATATCATCATTGCGATCATCCAGGGCTCGATCGGAGGGGTCGCATTCTGGGCTCTCGGCGTGGAGCCGGCTTTGCTGTGGGGTGTGCTGATGAGCTTCCTGTCGCTATTGCCTGCGGTAGGAGCGGCTTTGATCTGGGTGCCGACGGCGGTTTACCTCATACTTGTCGGATCATGGGCGAAGGCGATTGTGCTGATTGCCGTCGGCGTGCTTGTCATCGGTCTTGTGGACAATCTGCTGCGGCCGCCCTTGGTGGGAAAGGAAACCAAACTTCCCGACTATGTCGTGTTGGTCTCGACCATCGGCGGCATTTCGCTTTTCGGGATAAACGGCTTCGTGATCGGTCCATTGATTGCTGCTCTCTTCATCTCCGCCTGGGGAATATTTGCGGAGGAGCAGGGCAGATCCAAGGCCGGAGAAGGATAGGCAAGGCGCCCCGATGCTATTCCTGCAAGCGTGCCGCCACCCGTCCGCCGGGGCTTCACGAGGGATTGCCGGTAAATGCAGGACGGCAGAGACGCCGTCATCGGGGCAGCCGCGCCTCCATCTCGCCCGTCTTCGCCGTGCCGCTTCTGTTTGGTTATAGGAGCGACAGGGAAGCAGGGATCACAGGCTGTGTCCCGTCCTATGGTCGTTTTCGATACGTGTGACGCAGCCGACAACCTTTGCCATCAGGAGATCGAAGTCGACCGGCTTGGTGAGATAAGCCTCGGCACCGCCCTGGAGACCCGACAGCATGTTTTCCCGGTCGGCAAGCGCTGTCAGCATTATGAATGGCGTCCGCGCAAACTCGGGATAGTTTACCTGGATTTCAGCCAGAAGCTCATGGCCGTTCATGACGGGCATGGAGATATCGCAGATGACGAGATCAGGCCATTTCGCGATGAGCATATCGAGACCTTCCCTCCCGTTCGAAGCCTGGAACGTCTTGAAGCCGGCGTCCTCCAGTTCTTCCACCAGGATCTGCCGAAGTTCCGTCTCGTCGTCGATGCAGAGGATACTGATCATTGCTTCACTAAGCCGATTGCTTCATTTCGTCGAGCGGCAACTCGACCGTGAACGTCGTACCCTTTCCCAGCACGCTTCGGACCGAAACGGACCCTCCATGCAATTCGACGATTTCCTTCACGATATTGAGACCGATCCCCGTTCCGGCGATTCCGGTGGCGCTACGCGCGCGAAAATAGGGCTCGAACAGCTTTGGCAGGTCGTCTCCATCCATGCCGATGCCGGAGTCGGCAACGCTGACCAGAACCCGTCTGCCCTCCTTCCATCCGCTGACATGGATGTTCGAACTGAAGGGCGAATACTTTACCGCATTGGACAACAGATTGGAGAAGACCCGTTCTATCGCGGTTCCATCAATCATCTGCAGTGCCGGAAGTGCGTCGAGATCGTGGCTGATCGTGTGGCTCTTGCTGATTTCCGCCCGGCTTTCGATGCATTGGCGAAGAATCGCACCTAGCGAAACGGCTTCCTTGTTGATCGCAATGGTTCCCGTTTCCAACCGTCCGGCGGCGAGGATACTTTCCATCAGCTCGACCATCCGGGCGACGGCGCCCTTGATCTGCAGAGCCTTGTCCTCCAGGAACTGCGGTGTGACGGCCGCCTTTGTCCGGGTGAGCCGCTGAGCCGCTCCATCGATCACGGCCAAAGGCGTCCTGAACTCGTGCGAGATCATCGCCACGAAGCGGCGCTGCAGCGCGTTGATTCCCCGTTCATGCTGGAGAAGGCGATCCAGCTCGACATTCTTTTCCTGAACTTCCGCTGTCCTGGCCTGCACGACCTTTTCCAGTTCGTCCCGATGCTGGCGCAGTCTACGTTCGCTGGACTGAAGCGCTTTGAGGGCAAGCTCGCGGTCGTGGACGTCCTCAAGGAGGCCATACCAGCGGACGACCTCGCCGTTCGCGTCGAGCCGAGGTGCCGCGCGGTTCCGATACCACCGGTAGCGTCCTTTCGTCGTCCCGATCCTGTAGATCATGTCGAACGAAGCGCCGGTCTTAACCGCGGACTCCCATTTCGCAACCACCTCAGGCAGGTCCATCGGATGCAAAGTCTTCTCCCATCCGCGCCCCAGCGCTTCGCCGATCCCTCGTCCGGAAGCGTTCTGCCAGCCCGGACCAACTTCGACGACGTTTCCTTTCGCGTCGGCGACCCACGGTGTTTGGGGATGCAGCTCGACGAGGGAGCGATAGTGTTCCTCACTTGCCCGCAGAACCTCCTCGGCGTGACGAAGTTCGGTGATGTCGGAAATGACGACAATGAGGACTGGCTTTTTTCCTTCAGGCACCGGTACGAAGGACCGTCGCTTGTGGGTGAGAAGCGTCCGGGTCGAACCATCCGGCCCGGTGACCTGCTCCTCGAATAGCCGTTCCTCGCCGGTCGTCAGCACTTCCGCGTCCACCTTCTGGATTCGTTCGGCTTCGCAGGCCGGCAGGAAGTCGTGATCGGTGCGGCCAAGCACGTCCTCAATATTGAGGTTGAACATCTCGCACGCCTTGCTGTTGAGGAACAGGAAACGCGATGTGGCGTCCTTGATGATCGTGGGTCTTGGCGCCCCCTCGAACAGGTCTCCCAAAAGTTCGCGGTGAGATGTCGGCAGAACAGGTCCGATGGCAGGGTCACGGTTCATTTCGCAGGCGTCCATTTGCACTCGCGCAATTTGATGGTTGCCTAATATACAATCCGAGCGTTACCGAATGCTGAACCGCCGTACCGGAGCAGCGTCTTCTCAGGGCAGGAGCGGCGCGGCAGGGCTCCGGCCTGGCGCCGCCGCACTCAAGATATGTGCCGTCCACGGATCATGTCGGACGCCTTCTCGGCGATCATGATGGTCGGCACGTTGGTATTTCCGCCTGGCTCCTCCGGCATCACCGATGCATCGACCACGCGCAGGCCTTCCATACCGTGCACCCGCAGTTCCGGATCGACGACACTGCCCGGATTCACGCCCATTGTGCAGGTGCCAAGCGCATGTTGTCGGACCAGCGCCGAGGAGCGGATAACCGTTTCCAGATCGGCATCGGTCTTTACACCCTTGCCAGGAAATATCTCATCTTCGATCAGGTCCTTTTGCCTGCCTGCATTATAAATCTCCCGCGTCAGCCGCATCGCCTTGATCATGTCGTCCATGTCGGAGCGTTCGGTGAAGAGGTTGAACTGGATGCGGGGCGGGGCGTCAGGGTCGGCGGAGCCCAGTTTTACCCAGCCGCGCGAGCGAGGGTAAAGCGTTCCCACGCGTGCGGTGAACGAGTGGACGGCCGGGGGCGTGAGCGCCGGAAACCAGAGCTTGGCGTCGTTTGCAACCGACGAGCAGACGAGCTGGACGTCCGGCCGGTCGAGATACTGTTCGGTCTTGGCGAAGATCACGGCCGCCGCACCGTTGTTGGTGAACGGCCCGTTGCGGAACAGATGCCAGCGTGCACCGGAGGCGACGGCGCGGTCGAGCCGCAATTGTTCAAGGAAAGTGCCTTTGTTCCTGGCCTTGAAGATCGCCAGCATGTTCGGATGCTCGGACAGGTTCTGTCCGACACCCGGCAGATCATGCGCCACATCGATGCCGAATTCCCGCAGATGGTCCGCAGGGCCTATGCCGGACAGCATAAGCATCTGCGGCGATTTGTAAGGTCCGGCAGACAGAATGACTTCGCTGTCCGCATGCGCTTTGTGAAGCTGGCCGTCCCTTCTGTATTCGACGCCGGTTGCCCGGCCGCTTTCAATCAGGATCCGGCGCAAGACGGCGCCGGTTTCGACGACAAGATTGGGGCGCGCAAGGGCCGGGCCGAGATAGGCTCGTGCGGTGCTTTGGCGCACGCCATCGCCGACGGCCAATTCGATCCTGCTCACGCCCTCGGTGTCGGCACCATTATAATCGTCCCGATCGGACAGGCCGCAAGCAAGCGCACCGTCCCGGAGCGCGTCGTAGAGCATCTGCGCATGGCGGGTCTGCGAGACCTTGACTGGACCCTCGCTGCCGTGAAATTCGCTCTCGCCGCGCCAGCTGTTTTCCAGGCGTTTGAAATAGGGCAGCACATCCCGATAGCTCCAGCCGTCCAGGCCGCGCTGGCGCCAGGTATCGTAGTCGCGCGGATTGCCTCGCGCGAAAATCATGCCGTTGATCATCGACGTGCCGCCCAACGCGCGGCCGCGGCGCAAGAGGATGCGCCGGCCGTTCAACCCGGGTTCCGGCTCCGTATGGAACTGCCATGTATAGCGCTTTCTGAAGGACATCATGTAGAAAGCGATCGGCATTTCGAGCCATGGATGACGAGCGCGATGTCCGGCTTCGAGAAGCAGCACCCGCGTCGTTCCGTCTTCCGTCAGCCGGTTGGCAAGCACGCAGCCTGCCGAGCCCGCACCGACGATGATGTAGTCATAGGTGGAGGTCATGCCGCCTCTCTGAAAAAATAGGCTCCCGCCCCGTGACGAGAGCCCAAATCGGGGAATGATCAGCCGGCCGGCGGGATGTTGGCGATCCGGATGAATTCACGCCAGTCGTCGATCGCCTTGATCAGCATCTGCTGCGTGGTTTCCGGCGTGTTCGCCCATGGATCCCCGCCGGAATCATTGAGGAACTTCACCGTGCTATCCTGCTTCAGCGCGATGTTGAACCAGCCATTGATCTTGTCGACGATCGGTTTCGGCGTGCCCGCCGGAACGGCGGCGGAGAACCAAGTGGTTACATCGATCGGGAGCCCAAGTTCCTTGAGCGTCGGGATGTCGGGGATGGACGCCAAGCGTTGCGCGCTGGCGACGGCAAGCACGCGCAGGCGTCCTTCACGCTGTTGGGCCAGTGAGAAAACCGGATCAAGCGTTCCGAAAAGCAGACGGCCGGACAGGAGATCATTCAAGGACGCCGGCGCGGATTCGTATTTCACCTGCACCGTATCGAGCTTGGCGGCCTGCTTGTAGAGCTCGCCGAGGACCATGCCTGAATTGGCCGCCGCGGCATAAGATGCCTTGTCGCCCTCGGCTTTCAGCTTCGCCGTCAGCTGATCGAGTGTCTTGATGTCGCTTTTGGCATCGACGACGATCATGAAGGCCTGCCGGTTGATGGTCGCCACCATCTGCAGGTCCTTGGCGACGTCGATCGGCGGCTGCTTGAAGCGCGACATGATCGAGGCGATCGTCGTGCCGGCATCCATCAAGATGGTATGGCCGTCCGCCGGCGAGCGGGCGACGTATTGCGTGCCGATGCTACCGGCCGCGCCGGGCTTGTTTTCGACGATGACGGTCGCACCGCCGGCCTGGGCCTTGATTTTCTCGGCCATGAAGCGGACCAGGATGTCCGCGCCGCTCCCCGCCGGGAAAGTGCAGATGATGCGGATGTCCTTGCTCGGGTAGTCTTGCGCCTGGACACCGAGCGGCAATGCCGCGGCAAGCGCCAGCGCCATGAAAGTTCTGCGAAACATCGTGTCCTCTCCTCCCTTGTTTGCCGGTCGGGAGACCGGCATGACACACTGGCTGCAGTCACCGGCGCGACCTCCTCCGTCGTGCCGATCCCTTTGGAGCGGGGGCGTCATGCCCCACCATCATCGCTCCGCTAACCCTCTGCCACTATGAGGCCGATCCGTCAGAGCGCCATCGCGACCGATTTCAGTTCCGTATAGGCTTCGATGCCTTCGCGGCCGAGTTCGCGCCCCCAGCCGGATTGCTTGAAACCGCCGAAGGGCAGGGCAGGGTCTAGCCCTCCGCCATTGACGCGCACGGTTCCAGCCTTGAGTTTTCTCGCCATCCTGTGGGCGGTCGAAAGGTCCCGCGTCCATAACACCGCGCCAAGACCGTAGCTCGTCGCATTCGCTTCCCGAGCGATGCGGTCGAGATCGGCCTCCTCGTAGGACATGGCGCAGAGCACCGGCCCGAAGATTTCCTGCTGTACCACGTCCATGTCGGGCCGCATGCCGGTCAGCACGGTCGGCTGCACAAAATAACCTTCTGTGCCGATACGCTCACCCCCGGTGCGGATCTCCGCGCCTTGGCTCCTGCCCGAGGCGATAAAACCGGCGATCCGGTCGAGTTGCTCCTGGGAAACCACCGGCCCCATCTGGGTGGAGGCATCGAGGCCGGGACCGACCCGGAATTCGCCCGCCCGGCGGGAGACGCCGTCCACCAGCCGGTCGAAGACGTCGCGATGGGCATAAAGCCTAGACCCGGCATTGCAGATCTGGCCGGCATTGGAAAAGATCGAACGGGCCGCGCCCTCGATCGCCCGGTCGATATCGGCATCCGGAAAGACGATGACCGGGGTCTTGCCGCCCAGTTCCAGCGTGATGCGCTTGAAGTCTTTGGCTGCCGCCTTGATAATGATGCGCCCGACATCCGTCGAGCCCGTGAAGGTGATCTTGTCGATGCCGGGATGGGCGGTGATCGCCGCGCCGGCCGTCTCACCGAAGCCGGTCAGGATATTGACCACGCCGTCGGGAAAACCGGCGTCCAGAACGAGCTGGCCGAGTCTTAGCGCGGTCAGCGGCGTCTGCTCGGCGGGTTTCAGGACGATCGTGCAGCCCGCCGCCAGTGCCGGTGCGATCTTCGAAACCGCCATCATCAGCGGTGCATTCCACGGCGTGATAGAGCCGACGACGCCAACCGGTTCCCGCATCGTATAGGCGTGCCACGTACCGGGATTGGAAATGGAGATGGACTCCCCGTTGAGCTTGGTACACCAGCCGGCGAAGTAGCGCAGAACCTCGATCGAATGAGGCAGATCGACCACCTTGGCATCGTTCAACGGCTTGCCGTTGTCGAGCGTCTCGATGAAGGCGAATTCCTCGGCTTTCGCCTCAAGCGCGTCGGCAAGTCGCCAGATGAGTTTCGCACGTGCGGCAGGCGTCATCCTCGACCACGGGCCATCGTCGAAGGCCCGGCGTGCGGCCGTCACGGCAAGATCGACATCGGCAGCATCCGCGGCGGCGACATCGGTGAGCGCGCTGCCATCCGCAGGATTATGGGTGGTAAAGGTCTTGCCGGAAGCAGCGCCGACCCACTTCCCGTCGATCAGCAGCTTGTGAGGCCCGCGGATGAAATCCGTCACGGCAGCAGGGATCGCCGCCATCGAAACGTTGACGCTCATGCTTCCTCCTCCTCGCCACTTCCGAAAAGTGCTCCTACGCGAGTATCAGGAAACCTTATTATTCATTATGGACAAAGGCAATCCATCATCGTAAAAAATCCAATCAATCTATGGGTGATCATCACGACGGGAGGAAAACGTGACGGATCGGATCATCGGTTTTATCGGGCTCGGCAACATGGGCTCGCATATGGCGGCGCATCTGGTGAAAGCCGGCTACGAAGTTCTCGCCTACGACATCGACGTCGAAAAGAAGGTCGCTTTTGCCAGCGAGCACGGGACGGCAATGCCCGAGACGCCGGCAGACCTTGCCCGCGCCTCCGTCATCCTGACCATGGTGCCGAACGGCGCCGTCGTGCGGGCGGTCCTCAACGAAGGGGGAGAAAAGAGCCTGCTCGCCGGCCTGAAACCGGGCAGCCTTGTCATCGACACGACGTCGTCGCCGCCGGAAAGCACGCGTGAGTTCGGCGGCGAGCTGGAACGACATGGGGTTTCGCTGATCGACGCGCCGGTCTCCGGCGGATGGATGGGCGCACGCGACGCCAACCTGGTGTTCATGATGGGTGGCGACAGCGAGGAGGCTATGGAGCGCGCAGTGGCGGTGCTCTCGCATCTCGGCAAGAAGATCTTCAGACTGGGAAAGCTCGGCTCCGGCCACGTGATGAAATCGATGAACAACTACGTTTCCGCCGCTGCCTATGTGGGCGCCTGCGAGGCGCTGATCATCGGCCGGGAATACGGGCTCGATCCTGCCATGATGGTCGAAGTGTTCAATGTTTCCACGGCACGCAGTTTTGCGACCGAAACCTCCATCAGGCGCATCATCTCCGGCAACGAGAGCCGCAATTTCGCGCTCGACCTCTTTACCAAGGACATCAAGATCGCCGCCGACCTCGCCGATGCCAGATCCGTCAAGGCCACGGTGACGCACGCCGTGTACGGTCGCATGGCCGAGGCGCGCGAGGCGGTCGGCGGTTATGGCGATCACACCAAAGCCTATGCCTTTTGGGCATCCGAGGTGGGAGAGGGCCATGGCCGATGATTCGAGCAGAGATGTGGGGCGGCGATCAGAGCGGCTTGCGTTCTTCCGTCGCCGGTTGCTCACGTTCGCTCATGAAGTCCTTGCTGACGGGAAGGCCGCCCAGGAACAGATCGTCCCGCCGCCTTGCCTTGCGGCAATCGCGCGGCTGCGGCCGAGGTTGAGAAAATCGACCTGATACGCGTCTTCGGGAAAGTCTACAGCCCTGGAGAGCCGTACCGCCTCTCCGCGATTGCTGATGAAAACCGTGGAACTGACAGGGTGTATCCCGCCTTCGGCAATGATCGCTGGCGCAAAGGGGGCGACCGCTTTTGGCTCAGGTCCGTAAGCGCAGGATGTTCGGGCCAGAGCTTCGTCTTCTTTGTAAGCCTCTTGCTTCCGGTGCCTTGAATAAACAGTACGTGCTGCATGAGAGACCGCGCGCATGGGATTGCCGATCACCGCTGGAATGTAAGGTGGACGGTGCCGCTCTCTGCCGTTTCCGCCTTTACCGTGTAGCCAGCTTCAAGGCCGCGCAGATCGTCCCAGAGGCGGATGCCGCGGCCGAGCAGGATCGGAACTATGGCGACATGGAGGCGATCGACGAGCCCCGCCTTGAGGAAGTCGCGCACAACGCCGGCGCCGCCGCCAATCCGGACATCTTTTCCATCCGCAACGGCAACAGCCTGCCGGAGTGCCTCGGCCGGTGTCGTGTCGAGGAAATGAAATATAGTGCCGCCTGCCATTTCGACGGAGGGCCGCGGCTTGTGGGTCAGGACGAAGACCGGGACGCGGAACGGGGGCTCTTCTCCCCACCAACCACGCCAGTTCGGATCATCGGGAAAGTTATGCAGCCCGAACATGCCGGCGCCCATGATTTCCGCGCCGACACCAGCGAAATACTCTTTCGCGTATTTGTCGTCGATGCCGGTCGTGCCTTTACCGCTGGTGTCCTTGAACACGCGCTCTTGGACTGTTCTTGTCGCGGCATAGGCATCGACGAGGCGCGGCCAGTCCTCGCCGAACGGGTTTTCGGGCGTCTGGTCCGTCGTTGTCGCGAAACCATCGAGTGAGATATTGAGATCGACACGAACCACCGATGAAGTCCTCCTGTATACTAAGGTGATCACCTTTGTATCGAGAGCTTGATACTAAGGCAAGTGCCTTTTTATCCCTTGACCGGCGCCCCCGACCATTTTACTGACAGACATGCCTTACCATTCGACTCCGCTCGACCTTGCCTTTCACGCTCTCAGCGACCCGACCCGCCGCGCGGTGGTGTCGCGGCTGGTCGAGGGTGAGTTGCCGGTCAGTGTCCTGGCCGAGCCTTTCGACATGGCGCTGCCCTCTTTCGCCCAGCATCTCAAGGTGCTGGAAGATTGCGGGCTGATCGCCAGCGAGAAGCGTGGGCGCAGTCGCTGGTGTCGACTGGTGCAGGCGCGCTTCGACGAGGCGGCGGACTGGATGGAAGCGGAGCGCCGGCGCTGGGCCGAGCGGCTGGATCGGCTGGAAGTCTACCTGGACAAGACCCAAGAGGATGATGGAGGACATGGCAAACCTGTTTGAGACCTGGTCGCTCGACCGCGAAATCGTGCTGGTGAAGCTGCTCAACCACCCACGCGACAAGGTCTTTGCCGCATGGATGGACCCCAAGGCGCTGGCCGAATGGTACGGCCCGGCCGGCCTCAGCATCGAGAACCACGAGGCCGATATCCGTGAGGGTGGGGTCTGGCGGTTCGACATGGTCGGCATATTCGAGGGCCGGGAGCAGCGCTTCCCCAACCTCATGCGCTTTCTGGAGATCGTGCCGAACGAGCGGATCGTGATGGACTATGGCACGCCCGACCCCAACGACCCCGACCGTTTCCGCGTCACGGTGACGTTCGACGAGCAGACCGACGGCAAGACGGTGCTGACCATGCGCCAGCTCCACCCGAGCGCCAAGCGGCGTCAGGCGGTCATCGGCTTCGGCGCGGTGGAATACGGGCTGCAGACGCTGGACGGCCTCGCCGCCTGGCTGGACAGTTAAGCCATTGGCCGCTGATAAATCCGCGTAGGTTTGCGCCTAAGAATTGAGTCTCGCACCTAAAAGCTGTTAAATATCAGTATATCGCGCCCTTTCTTTAGTTCGGGAAATCGAGGTTTTATCGGTTTTCCGCGGTAGGTATGCGCCTGAGAATCCGCGATAGGTATGAGCCTGTGAGTAGGACAAAAAAGGCCCGTCGAGACGGGCCTGACGCTGCGATGAAAAAGCTTACGTTCTGGGTTTTCGGAGTTGGGAAGTCTCTACTCGCGCGTCGACGATGTCCGCTTTCCGAAAAAAGCGACTGACGTTGTTGCAGTTGTCGTAGATCGGGCGGATGCCCGCACCCTGCATAGCATCCAAGATCGTGTTGGTACTGGTGGAATAGATGGCAGCCACCTCGGAGACCAAGATGCGGTCCTCCAAGAAGGCTTCAAGCGAAGCGACCGTCACCACGGTCTGCCGATGCTTGTTAGCTGGACTCTCAACCACGACCGGTTTGAGAAGGCCGAGGCTCAAGAGATATTGCGCCGTGCCGCGCTTGGCCCCCAGATGGCTGGATGCGTTCTTGAGATTGAGAACCTCCTCACCCGCCTGCTCGCTTGTCGGTTCGATACAAGATATTGGACTGACTTCGATGGATGGAACCTAAGCGTTTCGAGCCTGAAAACGTGGTCGGCACCTGCTCATATGAGTCTCGCGGAAAAGTCGCGGCGTCACGCCGAAACGTCTTTAAGACGGCGCGAGCATCGAGGATGCCGCCATGCAGATGAATTGCCTACGTCTCACCTCTTTCTCTATCTTAACTTGGCCACCCTGCCGCGAGGGCGCCTGCACCGATCGTTTACTCCGGCTTGTGAACCGACCTTTACGTTCTGATCTGACCCAGCATCTCGCGCGTAGTATGATAAGTTCCGAACGCTGGGAGAGGCCGATGAACCATCTCTGCATAATAGCGGCATCCGCCATTGTCGTTTCGAGCGCGCAGGTTCAGGAACGCCAGCCCACGTTGCGCAGTTTTCCGACAATCGGATCGTTAGCCTGACGATCACATCCTCGGCGGTTTCGGAAGACATCGAATTTGACGTCGATGTCAGCGTCGGGCTGACGAAGCACAAGCCTACCGGGGGAGGTCATCTTCATCGATCACGGCACCCACGCCGTTCGCGTCAGGTTTGAAGCGCCACGAACGGTCCAGGTGGGAGGCTCGGTCCACGCCCTATCGGGACCACCGCGGACAAACGACGGGAAAGAGAACCTCTGGAAGGCGCCGTGCCTGCAACCCGTCTCCTAGGTGGAAGGCCGCGCCCCGCGGAGCGCGGCCGTGTTGTCACTTCACCTGGGTGACGGTCAGCTTACCGTTGACGCGATCGGCAACGAATTCGACCTTCGCGCCTTCCTTCATCTTCGAGAGCATCGCCTCGTCGGCCACACTGAAGACCATGGTCATCGCGGGCATGTCGAGGCTCTTCAGTTCCTCATGGATCAGGGTGACCTTCTTAGCCTTTGCGTCGACCTTCTTGACGGTGCCCTTGGTGAATTCCTGGGCAAATGCACCAGCGGCGGAGGCCAGGGTGAGCGCCGCTACGACAGCAAGTCCGAGAACTGTTCTCATGGTTTGATTCCTTCTTCCTGATTACTTCTTGGCGACGGCCACGTCGCCGTGCATTCCGGCGTCATAGTGGCCGGGAACGAGGCATGCGATCTTGAACACGCCGTCGTTGGTGAACTTCCAGACGATCTCGCCGGACTTGCCGGGCTTCAGCCGGATGGCGTTGGGGTCGTCATGTTCCATTTCGGGGAACTTCTCCATGACGGCCTTGTGCTCCATGACCTTGTCTTCCTGATCGAGAACGAACTCGTGATCCAGCTCGCCTTCGTTCTTGATCGTGAAGCGGACGGTCTGACCCTTGCGGACTTTGAAGTTGTTCGGGGTGAAGACCATCTTGCCGTCCGAGGTCTCCTTCATGGTGACGCGGATGGTCTGGGTGACCTTGGACTTGTCGCCCGGTTCGCCGACAGCCATGGCCTCGCCGTGTCCTCCGGCATGGTTCCCGGATGCCAGGGCAGGGGCCGCGAGAGCGGTGGCCAGAAGCAGGCCGATCATTGCGTTTTTCATGTGCATTTCCTTCGTGGTTGTTCAGGGAACTTGTCGTCAGCGGTGGTTCGAATGCTTCGACGGCGGCTGCGTCTTTGCGTCTTTCGCCTTGGTCGCGTCGGGAAGGCTTCCCGTCCACTCCCAGGCCTGGGTGCCGGGCGGGTTTTCGTACCAGCCCGGATCGGCGTACTCGCCCGCAGAGATACCCTCGCGGACCTTCACCACGGAGAACATGCCACCCATCTCGATGGGGCCGTGCGGTCCCCATCCGGTCATCATCGGAACGGTGTTTTCCGGGATCTCCATCGACATTTCGCCCATATCCGCCATGCCGGCAGTGCCCATCGGCATATATTCGGGACGGAACTGCCTGATCTTCTTGGCGACGTCCTTCTTGTCGACGCCGATAAAGGTGGGAATGTCGTGACCCATGGCGTTCATCGTATGGTGCGACTTGTGGCAATGGATCGCCCAGTCGCCGACATGCTTTGCGTCGAACTCGTAGGCCCGCATCGCGCCGACGGGAATGTCGATGCTGACCTCCGGCCAGCGGGCTTCGGGTCGAACCCAGCCACCGTCGGTGCAGGTCACTTCGAAGTCGTATCCGTGCATGTGGATCGGGTGGTTGGTCATCGTCAGGTTTCCGACGCGGACACGAACCTTGTCGTTTTTCGAGACGACCAGTGGATCGATACCCGGGAAGACACGGCTGTTCCAGGTCCAGAGGTTGAAGTCGGTCATCTCCATGACGCGCGGCACGTAAGTGCCGGGGTCGATGTCATAGGCGCTCAGCAGGAAGACGAAGTCGCGGTCGACAGGCATGAATGTCGGATCCTTCGGGTGAACCACGAAGAAGCCCATCATGCCCATCGCCATCTGCACCATCTCATCCGAGTGCGGATGGTACATGAAGGTGCCCGATTTCACGAGGTCGAACTCGTAGACGAAGGTTTTGCCGACCGGGATGTGGGGTTGCGACAGCCCGCCGACACCGTCCATACCCGAGGGCAGGATCATGCCATGCCAGTGGATCGTCGTGTGTTCCGGGAGCTTGTTGGTGACGAAGATACGAACGCGATCTCCCTCAACTGCCTCGATGGTCGGGCCCGGCGACTGGCCGTTATAGCCCCAGAGGTAGGCGGTCATCCCTTCCGCCATCTCACGTTCCACAGGCTCGGCGATAAGATGGAACTCCTTGACGCCGTTGTTCATCCGGAATGGCAAGGTCCATCCGTTGAGCGTGACGACGGGGTTGTAGTCCAGACCCGTCGATGGCCGCACGGGCGTCTGGGTCGCCGCGGAGTCCATCACCGCGGCTTCCGGCAATCCCATGTTCGACGTCTGGCCCCAGGCTTGCGAGGAGACGAGGGCCGCACCTGCAGCACCCGCTCCGAGAAGTTGTCTTCTGCTAAACATTGTCATGTCCTTTCTCAGTGGCCGCCGGCCGGTGCTTCTTCGGCGGACGCGACCTCGGTCTCCGCGGCGGCGGGCCTTGTGCTGCCGCCGTAGACGACGGGGGCGAGGTTCGCTTCGGCAAGCCAGAAGTCGCGCTTGGCGTTGACGGCGAGGATGGTGGAATCGATCTTCTCGCGCGTGTCCGTGATCAGTTCGAATGTGCTGGTGATCATGCCGTTGTAGGTGAGGAGCGACTGCTCCTCGATCGTATTGCGCAACGGCAGCACGTTGTTCCGGTAGTGGCGCGCGATGTCGTAGTTCGATTTGTAGGCAAGGTAGGCTGAGCGGGCTTCGGAGCGAACGTTTACTGCAAGCTCCGCCAACTGGTTGGCGGCCCGCATGTAGGCGAGCTCGCCCTTTCGCAGTCGCGCCTGGCCGGAATCGAAGATGGGAATCGTGAACTCTAAACCAGCGCTCTTCGAGATGTCGGAAATAATCTTTCCGTCCTCGCGCTCGCGCTCCTTCTCCCAGGTGCCAACCAGCTCGATGTCAGTCACGATGCGGGTGACGTCCTCAAGCTTGTAGGACTGGGCAGTCGCCTGCATTTCCAGGCGCGCCACCTGCAGGTCCATCCGCTTGTGGATCGCTTCGGCCTCGATATCGTCCTTCTTGATGAGGGATTTCGGGAGCGAGGGCAGGCGGTTCGGGATCTCGAACTCGATATCGGAGCCCGAGAGACCCATCAGCCTGATCAGCTCTTCCTTGGCGAGCTTTGCTTCGAGGCGAGCCTTCGCGGTCTCTCCCGTCAACTCGGCGTAAAAGACATGTTCACGAGCCTGGTCGGCCTTAGTCATAGATCCGGCCTCCCCGATCTTCTTGGCGAGTTCGGATGCCGCGTCGGCAGCCACCTTCGCTTGGTTCAGGTATGCGACGTTCTCCCAGGCCGCGACGGCGTTGATCCAGGCCCTGCGTGTCTCCGCCGCCAGCGAGATCGTTGCGAGCGCCGCATTGAGCTGCGCCTGCCGGAAGCGGGTTTCAGCAAGCTTGATGTTGCGGTCATAACTAGCCAGCGCCAGGATGTTGGCGGCGATGGCACCTTCTAGGACACGGTATGCCTCAAGACCAGGCGTGCCGATCCCGGTGAGGCTGACGGAAAAGGTCGGGAATACTGACAGTTGTGTCTGCCATGCGTCCGCCGCGCTGTCGCCGAGATCAGCATAGGCGGCCTGCAGGCCCCGGTTGTTCAGCAGCGCTACCTGCACGGCGGCTTCGACGTCGATGGTCTTCTTTGCCATCAGCGTCTTCACGCGGGCGCGGACCTCGGACGCATGCTTCCGGTTCTGGATCCACACGGTGTGTTTTCCGGTCGCCTCGCCGCTCTTCAGCGACGCGTTCATAAACCCGGCGTCCTTCGCCGAGTAGTCGGTCGTAACGCATCCGCTGGCAAGGAGGGGCAGAAGGAAGGAGATGAGCTTCATCTTTGAGGACGCCATCACGTACCTTCCTTTTTCGGGGCTTGGGCGTCGTTGAGACCGCGCCACGGCTTGGGATCGACGGGGACGCGATGGTTGTAGCCGCCGATCGGGCTCTGGTAGGCGACAGGCGTCGCGTAGGCGGAATCAGGATGGCCGGCGAGGTCGGCGACTTCCGGCAGGGTGGAGGCGCAGCCGCTGACGAGCAACGGAAGCGCGGCCACCAGGAACGATGGTTTCATGGTGAATGTCCGAGTATGAGGTCGCGTTCGCGCTCACGCTCTTGGCGAGCGTAGAGGCGTGGTAAAACCCGCCGGAGCGGGCGCTCATGCTCAGATGTTGGGCGGCCTGTGGAGGCTCGGACGCGTGCCGTGGACGCGGTTGTCGTCGGCGAAAACGAGCACGGACGATAGCGTCACGACTCCTGCCGACTGCCAGGAGGAGGGCAGGGCGATGCTGAAGCAGAAGTCCTGGCAGCAGTCCTTCTTCACCTGCTTGGCAGGTCCGTCGCCGCTGTCGCCATGATGGTCAGCTTCCGCGTGAGCGGTGGAATGACCGGTATGATCTGGGTCTGCAGGCTGGATACGGCTGTCGACATGGTGATCGGCGGCGGATGTCACCTGGATGCCGGAATAGATGGCGCCGTGCATCGCGGCGTAGGCGTTCGGCATGGTGTAACCAGCCAGCGATACCATGACCGCCAGACGGAGGAGAACCACGATCCTGCTCACCAGGTTGCGAAGCACTGTGCCTATACTCCTAGGACCAATATCGGTCCCGTACGCCTTCAATTGCCGATTCGTGCGGCAGAAATAAGAATGGCGCAGCGATCTTGTCAGGAGCTTGCCACGCTTTGACCGCTAAAGGTTCCTCCTGTGGGAAGGTCAAGCGCCATGCTGGAAGAAAATGGCTCCCGGAACAACAAGACACAGGATTCACGATGCTGCGGAAGTGTGGACGGGAATAAAATTATCTGCGGCCTGTTGTCGGCAGGGAGCGGAACCGTGATGCACATGCGCCGACCACGCAGGATCATATGGACGATGATCGGGGTGATCGCGATCACGGATCGGCCGCCTTCTATCCGGCGACGGCGGCAGAGCCCGATTGCCCCGGCATTCGGGCGGAGCATACCGTCAAGGCTCACGTATCAAGTTTACGGTAGTCTCACAGACCGGATGCCGAATTTGCCGAGCTGTCCTGGGAATCAAGGATATCCGGGCCGGATTGCATCGATTACCACCCGCGTGGCTGCTGGCATATGCCGCTGACGCGAGTAACTGAGGAAAAATCCAGGGAAAGGTTTGCTCCACTCAAGGAGAAGAGGCACAATTTTGCCTGCTTCGATCAGGTCATTGACGGTATCCTCGATACAGAACGCGATCCCGAGACCTTCGACAGCCAATTGCAAGGCGGCGCGCCTGTCATTGACGACCAGGCCCGCCGGAGGGCTGATTGAAAACCAATGGCCATCCTCGAAAAACTCCCACGGAAACGGATGCTGCTGGCCGGGCCATCGCCAGCAGACGCAATCATGGGACAGAAGATCTCGCGGTTGTCCGGGAGCACCGTGCCGAGCGATGTAATCTGGAGATGCGACTGCAATCTGTCTGAGTTCGCCGCCGAGGGGCAGCGCAATCATGTCCTGGTTGATGACCTCGCCGATCCTCAGGGCGATATCGAAGCCGCCTGCAACCGGATCAGTCAGTTCATCGTCCAATGTAATGTCCAACCGGATCTCAGGGTAATCTCGACGCAGGTTGCGTAGAACGGGCAAGATGAACTTCTCGCCTGCTGAACGAAACGAGAGGATGCGCACGGTGCCTGCGGGTCGTCCGCTGGCATTCCTGCTCTGTGTAAGCGCCATCTCCATCTCGGCCAAGGCCGGACGCATCCGGTCTCGTAGCAAGGCGCCCGCCTCGGTCAACACGACCGTGCGGGTTGTACGTTGGAAAAGCTGCTGTCGGAGATCGGCTTCCAGCGCTCTGATCGTCTGGCTGGCAGCTGATGACGTTATACCGAGTTCTTCGGCGGCCTTTGAAAAGCTGAGCGTTTCGGCGACCACCAGAAATGTTCGGATGCGGGCGAAGTCTACGGGTCTCATGCCTATTACGAAGCACAGCTACGCAATCTTGTAAATATTCTCCGGATTATCACGCTTTCGGAACCGCCGTAGCCTTGCTTGCGAAAGGAAATCGAAATGATTCAGACATTCGAAAAGCAGGTTGCGCTGGTGACAGGCGCCGCCCGAGGCATCGGACGGGCAACAGCTTTGACGCTCCAGTCCAGAGGCGCATGTGTGGTTGCCGCGGACATCAGCGAGGCAGTCCATGAGCTGAGAGCGCAGGATATCCTGACACTGGCAGGTGACATCGCCGAAGAAGAGACGGCTATCCGCAGCGTCGGCCTTGCGACCGAACGCTTCGGCGCGATCGACATTCTTGTAAACAACGCGGGTCGCACCATGAATCGTGCCCTGACCGATATGAGCGTTGCCGACTGGGACAGCATTATGTCCGTCAATGCGCGGGGTACCTTCCTTCACTGCTGCGAAGCCGTCAGGGCCATGCTCGCAGGGCAGGGGGGCGTCATCGTCAACGTTGCCTCGATCGTGGCTCAGGTGGCGATGAAAGACACCTCAGTCTACGCGGCGAGCAAGGGAGCGATTGCGCAACTCACGAAGGTCATAGCCGTCGAATACGGCGCCCTCGGTATTCGCGCCAACGCCGTCGCCCCCGGGGTCATCGAAACGGACATTCTCGAGGGCATCGTTTCGGACAGCCGCGCCACGCTGGCAAGCTACGGCGCCGCCCATCCGATCGGGCGGGTCGGCCAGCCTCAGGACATTGCCGAAGTCATTGCTTTTCTCGCATCTCCCGCATCAGCTTTCATGACGGGGTCTCTCGTCATGGCGGATGGTGGGTTCACTGCATTGTAAAGGACAGGAACATGCCAAGCATTCTTATCATCGGAGCCGAACGCGGTCTCGGCCTCGGTCTTGCCGAGGCGCTTAACGCTAACGGCTGGGACGTCACCGGAACTGCACGCCACGGCGCTGACGTGACCGGGCTGAAGAAAGTCGCGCGTGTTGCATATGTCGACGTTACCCGCGCCGATCAGATCGATCCTTTAAGGGAAGAAGTCGATGGGCCCTTTGACGTGATCTTTCTGGTCGCTGGCATCTTCGGACCTGTTCACGGCTCAGTCGTCGAAGCAACGGACGCGGAATTTGCCAAAATCATGCTGACGAACTGCTTCGGGCCAATCCGGCTCGCGCATCGCTTGCTTGATCGATTAAAGCCACAGGGGACCATAGCCGTGATGTCTTCCCACCGCGGCAGCATCGAGCTCAACACCGAGCCCGGACTGAAGCTTGATCTTTATCGGGCAAGCAAGGCAGGCCTCAACATGCTCGCGCGGACACTCCATGCAGATCATCCCCATCTAACGGTTCTCTCGATCCATCCCGGATGGGCGGCCACCGCGATGGGGACCTTGGACGGCACCGTCGAAGCTGAGATCTCCGTCGAGGAAAGCGTCAAGGGAATGGTGGAGGTGCTGAATGCGTACATGGCAACAGGGCGAAGCCTGTATCTCGATTGGCAGGGACGTCCGCTGCCTTGGTGACAAGGGGCGTGGTGTGGCCGGCAGCCGAATAGAGCCGGACCTATGCTCTACGTCAGCCGCAACGTCGCCATGCCTGCCATCGCATCATGAAAAGCGATTAAACTTCTGCAAAGTGTACTACGGCCATGCCGATCAACGCGGTCGCGGTGTAATCGGATCGCAGAACGGCAAGGTGCTGGCGCGGCGCATCGCCTGCGCAAGCCGGTCGTTAATCTCCGCAAGAGGGGGAATCTGTCCGTATTTTACCGCTGCCCTGCTGATGGTCTCGTCGATGATCCGCATGGCTGCGACAACGGTGGCGGCGCATAATCGCACCTCGAAATCTGTCGGCGAAAGATCAAGCCGCGAAGCAATCACGCCCGCCATCGTGATTTCCGTCATTCGTGTCGCCATGAAAAAGGGTTCAAGCAGTGCGGGCTCTTCCTCCAGCCGAGCGATGAGGTGCACGACAAGTTTGCCGTCCTCGATTTCCTGGGCGTCGATCTTGCTGAAGTCATAGGCGAGTTCCAGGAACCGCTCGACGGAAATATCGAGGGGCCAGTTTTTCAGCTTTTCGGCAAGGCGCTGCGACGTCAGAGCGAACAACGGCTCGACGCAGCTCTCCTTGGTGCGGAAGTAGCGCCAGAGAGTCCGCTTTGAGATGCCGGCCGCCTCGGCGATTTCGTCGCCGCTGGTGCCTGCAACACCTTTTTCGAGAAAAAGACGCGCGGCGCTTCGCGCCACGTCGATATGTGCGCCTTCCCGAATCGTCCTGCTCATCGCGATCTCCGAGTGAAGCTTACCAAGCCCTTGTATATGTCAAGGAGTGCCATTTCGTGAAGCCAACTAGGCACCAATCTCGCGAGGAAACGAGGGTTTTCTTCGATCACAATAATGACACTAAGTGCCACTATTGCTCTCCTCGTGCCCGGCGCGAGTTCTGGCATCATCATTTGCGAGGAGACATTGATGAAGAGATCCACCGCCACCGCCACCGCCATCGCCATGTCGCTTGTTGTCCAGGTCAACAGTGTGTCGGCCCAACCCTTGGAGGATGGAATGTCAAAGATCACCTATCCGAATACAGAGTGCATCGACGTGATCGAGCAGCATTTTGGCCAGACCGTCGTGGACCCCTATAGATGGCTGGAAAACGAGGCACCCGGCGATCAGGCCGTGGCCGCCTGGATCGAGGCCCAGAACAAGGTGACGCGAGCCCATCTCGACACACTTCCCGGCCGCGACGTCTTCGAAAAGCGCATGAAGGCACTGTTCGAGTACGAACGCTATACGGTCCCTCGGAAGCGTGGTGATCGATATTTCTTCACGCTCAATAAGGGCCTCGAGAACCAGCCCTCTTTATATGTCCGCCATGGCGCCTTCGGCGAAGCTCGTCTGTTGATCGATCCAAATTCCTGGTCGGACGACAATGCCGACGCCGTCGGCGAATGGAGCGTTTCCGACGACGGTCGCCATGTGGCGTTCAGCGTGCAGAAGGGCGGTACCGACTGGCGGACCATCCGTGTGCTCGACGTCGAGAGCGGAAAGGAGCTTCAGGATGTCGTCGACTGGGCCCGGTTCACGCGTATCAACTGGGCTCCGGATAACTCGGGCTTCTTCTATTCGCGCATGCCGGAACCAGTTCAAGGTGCGGCAGGCGCGGCCATCGCCAATCACGCCGTCTATTTCCATGAGCTCGGCACGCCTCAGGCCGAGGATCGCCTGATCTATTCCACACCCGATCGACCGGGCCTGCTGCATGTGGCCGATCGTGCAGAAGGCGGTCGTTATCTTGCCATCTCCTCGACGCCGGGTATGAACGAAAATGCGCTCACCGTTGTCGATCTCGCCTCCAGGGAATGGAAAGCGCAGACGATCATGCCGCATATGGAGGCTGAATGGTCTGTCATCGGCAATGACGGCAGCAAGCTCATTCTTGTCACCACCGATGGCGCCGAACGCCGGCGCGTCGTGTCGCTCGACTTGGCCGAAGCCGATCCGCAACCGAGGGAAATCGTAGCCGAAGATGCCGACAATGCGGTTCTGAACGATGCCGCCCTGCTCGGGAGTAAGCTCTTCATTGGCTACTTGGTCGATGCCAAGACCGAAATCCGCCGCTTCAGCATGAGCGGCACCCCTGAGGGGACGGTGGCGCTGCCGGGTATCGGCACCGCGGGTGGGTTTCAGGGTCGTCCGGGCGACACCGAAGCGTTCTTCGGCTTCACCGGTTTCGACGCGCCGACAGCGATCTATCGTTACGACACGGACTCCAACACTCTGACGCCTTGGGCGGAGCCGAAAGCTCCCATCGACCCGAATGAGATCACCGTCGAGCAAAGATTCTACCGCTCCAAGGACGGCACCGAGGTGCCGCTGTTTCTGGTGCGTCGCAAGCATGTCACCGAGGCCGCTCCGACCTTGCTTTATGGCTATGGCGGTTTCGGCATCCCGCAGGTGCCTTACTATAACCCGATCCAGCTGGCCTGGGTGGAGCAAGGCGGAGTACTGGCGATCGCCAACATCCGCGGTGGCGGAGAATACGGCAGGGCGTGGCACCGCGCCGGACAGCTCGAAGAAAAGCAGAACGCGTTCGATGATTTTATTGCTGCCGGCGAGTTCCTGAAAAAGAGCGGCGTCACGTCACTGAAAGGTCTCGCCATCCAGGGCGAATCCAACGGAGGTCTTCTGGTCGGGGCGGTGACAAATCAGCGGCCCGAGCTGTTCGACGTCGCGCTGCCGGGCGTCGGTGTTCTGGACATGCTGCGTTTCGACAAGTTCACGGCCGGCGGATTCTGGATCAGCGAATTCGGCAGTCCGTCCGAAGAGCGGCATTTTCGCAATCTGATGACCTACTCGCCCTATCACACGATCAGGCAGGGCAAAGATTACCCGGCAATCCTGGCGACGACAGCCGATGCCGACGACCGCGTCGTTCCGGCTCACACGTTCAAATACATCGCCGCGCTGCAGGCCGCCGACCTCGGGCCGAAACCGCGGCTGGTCCGTATCGAGACAAGGGCTGGTCATGGCGCAGGCATGCCGCTCGACAAGGTCATTGCTCAGCACGCCGACATGTGGGCTTTCGCCGCTCACTGGACGGGCCTCAAAATCAACCCGGTTAAGCGAATGGATACAAGTGGAGAATGATGAACATGTTCAACCGAACGAAGACCTTTAAGTCAATCTGGGGCGGGACACTGGTTGTATTGACGCTGGCCGGTTGCACGACCGCCGGAGAAGATCGTTACAGCGATAGGCGCCGCTGCTCCGAGTACCGAGACTACAGCAACTGCATGTACATGCAGCAGCACCGTCGTGACCGCGAGCAGCTCATGAACCAGGAGAAAGCGCTCATTAATGCGGCGCAGGCCAGAGAAAACCTCCGAATGCTCCGAGAGATCAGAAGGAGGCGTGGGGACTATTGACGGTCCCCGCTCAGCTCCGGTGAGCCTCAGCCCAGTGCGGATATGTGACGTAGGCCGTCGTCGCGCCCTCTCCTTCGGTGGTGATTGTCACGGATTGACCTTTCGGCATATAGACAATGTCGCCGGGTCCCGCGGTGACGGTGCCGTCGCTTGTGGATACGGACAATCGTCCCGCGAGGACGATCATCGTGTCGTCCACCGCCATCGTTTCTGTGAGCGATTGTCCGGGGGCATAGCGGCCGTAGCCGATCGTGACCGGGCCGCCGTTCTTCTCGTCGACCAGATTGCCGACATAGATTTCGGCATCCTGTCCCGGCGACTTTACGAGCTTTGCGTCCGAAATGCTGAACTTCTGGACCTTCATTCGCTATCTCCTGCGTTTCCGGTAGACATAGTGCGGAAGCCAGGCCCGCCAACCATGACCGATGGAGAAGAGATGACCGAGACAACCTGCTCCGTTTCGACGCCTGAACAGCGGAAGTACCTTGAGATCCGGGAGGCGGCAGAGCGTTCCATGCTAGACAAGGTCTTCAAGGCGATCGATGACGCGGTTACGGAAGTCGCTGACGGATTCAGGGAGGCGGGGCTGGAATTCGAGCCGACCAGCAGGGAGTATTTCATGTTCACGGTTCAACAGGCGACATTCGTTCGCCTATGCGGCGGCGATCCTGATACGCTGCAAGGCGGCGATCCCCTAGTTGGTCGGCGTATTGTCAACAACGGCCAGCACATCATCGACAACTACTGGAGAGGCGGCGAGAACACCTAGGTGAACGACACGGGGTTCATCCAAGTGGTCTCGTCTGCCCACAGACCACTTGCAGACGTCGTAACGGTTTTATGCTCGCGACCAGTCTGATCTAGCCGGTAAGCTTGAAAACCGAGTTCTTTGAGCCGGGCATCTGGATCGACCAGTTCCAGCATACACGAGTCTTCGACGGTCACATCAGGAGGCATGCTCGTCACTTCTCTCATCCAGTTTTGCGACCATTCTGGCGGCAAGCAACACGGCTTCTTCGCTAGCCAATGGGTTGGCTATTCCTTGGCCGGCAATATCGTAAGCCGTGCCATGTGCCGGAGTGCAGACGGGGAAGGGAAGCCCTCCCAACATCGTGACACCTCGCTCGAACCCCATCAGCTTCATGGCGATCTGTCCCTGATCGTGGTACATCGTCAGCACCGCATGATATTTGCCTTTAAGGGCACTCAAGAAAACCGTATCGGCCGAATGCGGGCCGGAGACGTCGAAACCATTCGCGGCAGCGGCCTCGACGGCGGGGGCTATGATGTCGATTTCCTCCATGCCGAAGCTGCCGCCATCGCCCGCATGCGGGTTCAGGCCCGCGACAAGAATTCGCGGACGCTCTATTCCCGAACGCTTCAGGCAGTCCGCAGTCAGAGCGATCTCCTTATGTATCCCGTCGATAGACAGGTTGGCAGCCACATCCTTCAGTGGGATATGCGAAGTCACGCGGGCATTCCATACCGTGTCCAGTACGTTGAACTCCCGGACCCGCCCTTGAAGTGTCAGGTGTTCTGCTATGAAGCGGCTCTCGTCGTCGTAGCCGGAATAGGCCAGCCGCATGGCCTTCTTATTGAACGGCGCATAACATACGCCATCGACCTTGCCCTCTTTGGCAAGCGTCAGTGCCAGCATAAAGTTCTCGGCCGCGAAGCGGCCTCCGGCTAACGTCGCCTCGCCCGGCGAGACGTCCCGTGGATCGAGATTGCCGAGATCGATCAGCACCGGCGTCTCGGCAGGCCCGACCGCATCGGCGGTCACGGTCTCGATATCGAGCCGCAGACCGGCAGCCTTCGCCCCGTCTTCGAGTATCCTCCTGTCCCCGATGATCGCAAGGCGGGCTGCGGCGCGAGCCTTGTCGGACAACGCAAGCCGCGCGGCAAGCTCTTGACTGATGCCTGCGGGATCGCCCATGGCAAGGGCGAGGAGAGGGCGTCGGATCTTCATCTGTGCTTTAGAGGTCATGCACTTGCAACCTTTGCCGGGCTTTCGGCGCGCAGCCGGTCGCCGCCGGCTGAAAAAAGCCTCAGCCGCCCGGGATCGCAATGCAGCCAGATTTCCTCGCCTGACGAAAAATCCCGGCCGTCGCGTTGCTCGACAGTGACTATTTCTCCGCTCGGAAGGTAGCAATAGAGATAGCGGGTACTCCCGAGGTATTCGGCGAAATCGACCTTCGCTCTTAAGGCGGTGCCGCCCGGGTCCGCCACACGCAGATGCTCGGGACGAATGCCGAGCTTAACGCCGTCTCCGGCGGTGACGCCGTAAAGAACTTGGCCCAGCGGTATCACTGCATCGGCCACCTTGATCCGACTGTCCCCTGCATAAACCGCGTCGACGATGTTCATCCTCGGCGATCCGATGAAGCCGGCAACGAAAAGATTGCTCGGGTCCTCGTAGACCTCGCGCGGCGTGCCGATCTGTTCGATATGCCCGTCCCGCAATACCACAATCCGGTCCGCCAACGTCATCGCCTCGGTCTGGTCGTGCGTGACGTAGATCATGGTGTTGCCAAGCTGCCGGTGAAGCCGGGCAATCTCGATGCGCATGCTGACGCGCAGTTCGGCGTCGAGGTTGCTCAAAGGCTCGTCGAAGAGGAAGGCCAGCGGTTTGCGAACGATGGCCCGGCCGATCGCTACGCGCTGGCGCTGGCCACCGGAAAGCTGTCCGGGACGGCGCTCGAGTAGTGGTCCGATCTTCAGGATCTGGGCGGCCGCCTGCACCTGCCGCTCGATCTCATCGGCTGGCGTCCTGGCCATTTCAAGTCCGAATGCCAGGTTTTCCCGCACGCTCATATGCGGGTAGAGCGCATAGGACTGAAACACCATGGCAATACCGCGCTTGGCGGGATCGAGTTCGGTAACATCCCGGCCGGCAATGAAGATATCGCCGGACGTCACGTCCTCCAGCCCCGCAATCATGCGCAGCAGAGTGGATTTTCCGCATCCGGAAGGGCCAACGAAGACGACGAACTCGCCGCCTTCGATGGAAAGGTCGAGGCCGTGGATGATGTTCACCGCGCCGAAGCTCTTGCGGACGTCGCGCAGCTCGATCTTTGCCTTTTCGTATGAGGTGACAGTCATCTTTGTGTCCTGACCCAGACCAGCATCTCGCCCGGTGCGCGGTTGTCCCAAAGGTGATAGGGAATGAAACGGACGCTCGTTTCCTCCAGCGTCGGTTTTTCCGTATCATAAAGCTTGCCTGTCCAGTCGGCCCATTGTTCGCGGCGTGCCTTCAGATCGATGGCAACCGCGCCATCAAGTCCTTTCGCGGAGCCTGCAATGGCGCCTGCAGCATCCTCCTCCACGATCAGGCTGTTGAGGCCGGGGGCATTGTCGACTTCTTCTGCGCAATAGATCATCGGGCCGCGTGCGAGAGCGACGCGACCGAGATCTGCCTTCACGGCAGGGTTGGCGTGAATGAAGCGGGCCACCATGGGGAGATCGAGCACGATCGTCTCGCCGCCTTGCCAATGACGGTCGATCCGCAGGTAACCCTTCTCCACGATTGCCGTAACGTCCAGCGATTCACCGTCTACCGACAGCGATGCCGTCCTGCACCAGCCGGGAATGCGCAGCGCCAGCTTGAAGGAAGCCGGCGTGTCGAGCTCGACCTTGATTGCGATGTGGCCATCCCACGGATAGTTAGTACGTTGCGTCAGCGTGACTGGCGTCGTGCCAACCATCAATCTGGCGGTACTTTCTCCATAAAGATGAACGGCCGCTTCGTCGGCGGATACGCCGTACATGTAGCTGCCGATGGCTGCGACCGTCCGGGCGATGTTCGGCGGGCAACAAGGGCAGCGGTGCCACGTCCAGCGATGGTGCTTGCCGCGGCTTTCGAGAGGATTGTCGTAGAAGAATGTCGCACCATCGATAGCCAGGCCGGAAAGGGCGCCGTTGTAGAGGGCCTGTTCCATGATGTCCGCATAGACTCTGTCCGGTCCGCGGCCTAGCATCCTGCTCGCCACCATGATCAGGCCGACGGAGGCGCAGGTTTCGGCATAGGCGCTCTCGTTCGGCAGGTCGTAATAGTCGGTGAAGCCTTCATTGCTCGCCGCCGGGCCTATGCCGCCGGTCACATACATCTGTTTGGTGGTCAGGTCGTCCCAAAGGATTTTCAGCGCTTCTGTGAGGCTGTCATCACCGAACTCGGTCGCGACGTCGGCCATGCCGGAATAGAGGTACATAGCGCGTACCGCATGTCCGATGACCTTCGTCTGCTGCCGAACCGGCAGGTGAGATTGGTTATATTCATAGGTCTTGTGCCGGAACTGCCGAGGATCGGCGCCGCGTTCTGCGGCCTCCAGGTCAAAATAATGCGGTTGCTGTCCGCGCTGCTCGACGAAATAACGGGCAAGGTTGAAATATCGCTGTTCGCCGGTGGTTCGTCCAAGGCGGATGAGGGCGAGTTCGATTTCTTCATGACCACAATAGCCGGGCTTCTGGTCAGGTGCCGGACCGAATGTTCTGTCGATGTGATCCGCATAGCGGCACATGACGTCCAGGAAGCGGCGCTTCTTGGTCGCATGAAAATATGCGACTGCGGCTTCCATCAGATGGCCGGCGCAATACAGTTCATGGCAGTCGCGAAGGTTGGTCCAGCGCTTGCCTGGCTGCATGCGAATGAACCATGAGTTGAGATAGCCATCCGGCTGCTGCAAGTCGTGGAACATGTCGATGATGGCATCCATCCTTGCCTCCAGGTTCGGATTGGCCTTGCGATAAAGAACATAGGCAGCAGCTTCGATCACCTTGGCGACGTCGGAGTCCCAGAACATCTGGACATTGACCGTATCCGGCGAGCCGTCCGAACGGATATGAAACGGCATCCGGATATCGGGCACCGGTCTCTTCGGATCGATCTGGTCGAACATGCCCGCCGCAACACACCGTTCGTAGAGGATCATCACGGTCCGGTCGGCGACGGCGTCAATGCGGTCGCCCCAGAAACCTCGGACATCGACATCGGGGACGGCGGGCGGACGGAAGCCCGTAGCAATAGGTTTTTCCAGGGATGCCATGATCAGTCTCATCCAATCGGTTGGGTGTTTACTTGACGGCGCCCGCGGTCAGGCCGCGGATATAATAACGCTGCAGCAGGAGGAAGAGGATCAGGCATGGCGCCATCATCAGCGTCACGCCGGATTGCACGGCTCCCCAGTCGATCGTGCCGAACTGACCTGACCGGACTGCGGCCATCAGCACGGGGAGCGTGTATTTCTTTTGGTCGGTCAGAAGTATGAGTGCCGCCAGGAACTCGTTCCACGACGCCAGGAATGCGAAGATTGCGACAGTCACGACCCCCGGCAGGACAAGCGGCAGCATGATGCGGTAAAGCACCCGGAGGACCGAAGCCCCGTCCACTCGTGCGGCATCCTCGATCTCTTTTGGCACTGCGTCGAAGGCGTTGCGCATCATGAAGATCGAAAACGGCAGCTGCAGCGTGACGTATACCAGTACAATGCCGGTGAGGGTGTTCTGCAGTCCAAGCTTCGTCAGGATCAGGAACAGCGGTGTGAGGATCGATTGGAACGGGATCATCACTGTCGATATGATCAGCACGAACAGGGCATTCTTGAACGGGAACCGGAAGCGCGAGAAACCGTAGCCGGCGAACAGGCTGACGATGACGGAGGCCACCACCGTCGCCGCCGACACCATCAGGCTGTTGCCGGTATAGGTCCAGATGCCCGCGCCGTACTGCGCGAGGTTGTCATAGCTCTGTACGCTGAAGCCGTCGACCGGCCACGGCGGAAGCGGTGGTTGCCGGGCCTCGACCGAAGGTTTGAAGCTGACGAGCACGCTCCAGACGAGCGGTGCGAGGAAAAGCAGGCCGGCGATGATGCCGAAACCGTGGTAACGGACATCTGCAAATAGGCCGCGCACCGAGGATTTACGACTACCGGCCATCAAACCCCCTCCGGATTACGCAGCAGCCTCAGCTGCACGACGCTGATGACGACGAGGATAACAAGAAGCACCATGGATAGCGCCGCACCATAGCCAAGCCGGAACGACATGAAGGACTGACTGAATATCCAGTAGACAGCCGTTACGGTCCGGTTCTGCGGACCGCCATCCGCAATGATGTAGAACTGGTCGAAGGCCAGCATCGAGCCAGCGACAGACAGGATGAGCGCAAGCGCAATCGTCCGGCGCATGAGCGGCAGCGTAATCCTGCGGAAGCGTTGCCAGGATGAGGCCCCGTCCATGCGGGCGGCTTCCTGCACCTCCGTCGAGATGCCCTGAAGCCCGGTCAGCAGGATGATCATGTTGAAGCCTGCGGTCTTCCAGACGACCATGACGACGATCGACCAGAAGGTCGTGTCGAAGTCCGCAAGAAGGTTGATGCGCTTGTCCGTCAGGCCGAGATGGGCGAAGACGTAGGAAAACAGGCCGGAATCCACGTCGAGAAGCCAGGCCCAAAGCAGGCTTGCAGAACCGAACCCCACGACAACCGGAAGGAAAAAAGCTGTTCGGTAGAGCTTGGTGAGAGGCCGCGATCGCTCGGCGTAGAGCGCAAGTGGAAAAGCGACCGCAAAAATCGCGATCGTGACGATCACCGTATAATACACCGTAAAGCGCAAGGAGATCCAGAATTGGGTGTCCTGCAGAAGCCTGGAATAGTTGTCGAACCAGATGAAGCGGGGCTTGCCGAGCAGCGGCCAGTTGTGCAGCGACATCCAGAACGCCATCCCCAGTGGAATGACGAAGAAGATCAGTACCAGGGCGAGCGCCGGGGCGACGAAGAGCAGGCCGGCGAGCTGATTGCGGCGGCTGCGACTGTTGCGCCGGCGGACAGGCTGAGCACCTGTCGGTTGTTGTTGCGAAGTCATGATATCTCGTCCGTAGTGTCGGGCGGGCAGGCTCCCGGGCGGCATGTTTGCCGTCCGGGCGCTTCGAAGGGCAGGCATCGATGACCTTGATGATCAGTTGGCCGCATCGAGGATTGATTGCATACTGGCCTGCGCTTTGGCGACCGAACCCTTCACGTCGTTGCCGAAGAACACCTCGTTGAGCATCTGCTTCCAGGGGCCGGTGCTGCTGTTGATGATGTCGTTGTAGACGGGTGAGGAGGGCGTCCGTCCGATCTTCATGGCCTCGGTCGCGATCTGATAACGCTCATCGAGCGACTTCACGGCCTCCGCGGCAACATCGGCGCGAGTCGGCAAGCTGCCGCCCTTGGCAAGGAGGGTTTGGCCTTCCAGCGAATAGACGAAGTCAAGGAATTCCTTCGCCGCCTGGAGATTGTCGCGTCCTGCGGTCACGACGAAATTGTCGCCGCCACCGAACGAGGCCCTGCCGCCGTCTTTGCCGGGAATGAAAGTGACGCCGAAATCGACGGTCGGATAGTTCTTGACCAGGTTGCCGATCGCGAAGGCTCCGATCGGCGAGAGGCCGATCTTGTCCGTCGCAAAGCCGCCGAAGAAGTTCTTACCTGAATCCGTCTTGGCGCTTTCGGGGACATAACCCTTGGCAACCATGCCGCGGTAAAAATTGATCGCATCATGCATCTGCGGCGAGTCGATGTTGGCGCGCTTGCCGTTGTCGACCAGGATATCTCCCCCGGACGCCCATATCAGGGGCATGAAGGTGAAGGCATTGCAGCCCCCACAGGCTCCGGCAAAGTAGAAGCCGTTGATGCCGTTACCCAGTCCGTTCACCTTGCCCGCAGCGGCTTCGATCTCTGCCCAGGTGGTCGGTGCCTTGTTGGGGTCGAGCCCGGCCTGCTTGAAGAGTTTCTTGTTCCAAAGAAGCACCGAGGCATCTGCTGACATCGGCAGCGCATAGATACGGCCTTCATATGTACCCGTACCCAGGTGGGCCTTCGACAATTGATCGAAATATGGCAGGCTCTTGGCCATGTCGGTCAAGTCTTCCAGCACGCCGGATTTGGCGAAGGCCGGACCATAGACCAGATCGAGCGACACGAAATCCGGTGCCGAGCCGCCAGCGGCGGCGGTCGCATATTTCTGCACCATTTCCGCAGACGGAACGATCTGCAGTTCGATCTGCGTTTTGTGCTTTTCGTTAAACGCCTTGATCAGCGTCGGCATGAAAGCTTCGCTGGTTGATCGCGACCACATGGTCAGTTTCTGTTGCGCAAGCGCCGATGATGACAGGGCGCCGACTATGGTGGCGGTCAACGCCGCAATCTTGAGCAGTTTCATGTGAGGTCTCCTCCCTCTGGAACCGGTTATCGAACTGTGTTTGGCTTACGGTACCCCTGCGAAACCATCATGAGCCACGCACGACGAGCGTGCACGGCAACCTCCAAAGCCCTGTCTCGACGGCTTCGCCATTCACGAGCCGCACAAGCGTCTGTCCCGCCTGTCGCCCGAGTTCCTTCAAGTTCATGTCTATCGTAGTGAGTGGTGGCCGGGTCTGCTCGGCGACAATCTCCCAGTTATCGAAGCCGACAACCGATACGTCGAGGGGCACGTCGACCCCCCGTTCACGAAGCGCGTCGACGACGCCGCGGGCGATCTGGTCGTTGCCGCAGCAGATGCCGTCCGGCCGGTCGGTGCCCGACCAGAGGGCCTCGACCGCCTCATGTCCCCAGCGCTCAGACCAGGAACCCCGCATGATGGCGGATGTCTGCGCCGGCAGGCCGGCTGCGTGCAACGCCTCCACAAAGGCTGCGGCGCGCTCCTCCACGACCCGAAAGCTACCCGGGCCGGTGACATGTACGATCCGCCTGCGGCCTTGCCGGACGAGATGGCCGACGGCTTCGCTCGTGCCTTGCCGGTCATCCGGCACGAGTGTTACGGCATCGGCGGGTCCAGCAGTCAACGCATACACAACGGGAATGGGAAGATGACCGAGATCGACCGGCAGCGATCTGTCTACACGCTTGCCGGTCGCAATGATGCCATCGATCTGCTTGTCAAGCATCGCATCCACATGCGTCTTCGCGAGCTCGGGACTGTTCTCGATCGCGCAGAGGAAGACTGACACGCCGTGATCAATCAAACCTTCGGAAATCCCGGCCATAACCGGCAGGGTGAAGCGGCCGTAGGTGTCGTCCGTCAGAAGACCAACGGTAAAACTGCGCTTTCGGGTAAGGCTGCGGGCAAGCGCATTCGGGCGAAAACCGAGATCCGATGCCACCTGCTTGATACGAGCGCGCGTTTCACTCGAAACCCGCCCAGTTCCATTCAAAGCTTTGGATGCAGTCGCAGTGCTGACCCCCGCAGCCTCCGCCACATCGTAAATTGTTATACGAACATCGAGATTGGCGGCAACCACCATACATCTCCTTGAGAAACCGGTTTCTCAGCACGTGTAACATAAGCCTTTCGGCGAGAAAAGGGTTTCCCAAATTTAATTTAGAGGACGGGCTGAGGTGAGCCCAGACCTTCAGGGAGATCATCTGATCCGGATGGACCCGGCGCGCGTCAAAAACCTGCACATCACCCAGTCAGCCGGCTGCCAGCAACTCAAGCTTTTAGAGAAGCTGGTCGGCGAAAAACTTTTCGTGAGGGATCGCTGCGGCCTGATCCCCACCACGCGCGCCATCGAGATTTACCACCGGATCGACGGCATTTCGAGGCACTCGGTCATATGGAGCGGGAGATCGTCGGATCCTTCGCCGTCGCCCGTAATAGCCTTAGTATCGCCGCGCCGCATATCGTCTGCCTGTCCATGCTCCCGAAACTCGTGGCGGAGTCGAGCGGACCAATCCTGGCTGGAATTCTACATCCGGGCTCAGGGCCAAGATCAGATCGCCCAGCATGTGCTGACGGGAGAGGCGGACATTGGAATTTCCCGGTTGCCGCTCGACGAACGTTTTTTTCGAATGGAAGACGATTTCCAGGGGCAGCAGCGTCTGCCTGGTCCGGCCGGATCACCCTCTTGCGGGGAAGGAACGGTTCACCGCCGAGGACGTTTCATCGGAGCACATGATCACGCTGGATCGTGAGTTTTCTTCAAACCGACTGGTGCTGAACGCCTTCACCCACAAGGGAAGTAGCCCGAATGTCAGGGTGCGTACGGACGCCGTCGGCTTTGTCGCCGCGTTTGCCGCGTAGGGCTCTGCAATCACGGTGGTGAACGATTTCATTGCGCGGCAATGTGCGATGTTCGATCTGAAGTCGATCTCCTTTCATCCGGCCGTGACCTATGAATACGTTGTGTTCTGGCGTCGTGGCAGCGAGAAGATCGCCAGACGGGGCGCCGTGATCAATGCAGTTTTGAGTTTGCAAAAATGAGTGCATGATCAGTCGCTTGTGTAGATTCGACCGATACAATGAGCGGGTCGTCGGTTCGTATCCCTCAAGATCGCCACTTCTGTACAATTCTGGGTGCTGCCATACGGGGATTGCGACCGATTTTGCCCTTTTACTATCCCGCCTACCTCGATCCATCGGATCCTCAATCATGCAACGAGCCGACTAGTACGCTGAAACAGCGACATCAACCTGGAGTGCCAGAGCTCAACTCACGCCGAAGGTCCTCGCAGACGATCATGAAGGCTTCATTGGATCGTCGCGATATACCCGCATGCTGCATGAAGTTATGGATCAGGCCGTCGAAGCAAGTATGGTGGACGTTCACGCCGACCTTGGTCAGGCGGTTGGCAAACTGCCGGCCCTGATCGCGCAAAAGATCGATCTCGCCGCCATAGATCGCCACTGGTGGAAGTCCGTGGAGATCGTCGGCAATCAACGGCGATACACGCGGATCGAGCGTCAATGCGGCATCAGTCAGGTATGCGCGGCAGAAATACTCCATCGCCGGTCGCTCGAGAAAATAGCCGGTGGCGTAACTTTCGTCGGAGGCGGAGTAGGGGGCGAGACCCCGATAGGGTCGCAGATCCGTGACCGGATAGAGCAACACGGCGCGGCAGAAAGGGGCTTCCGGCTTGAAGTGCCGTAATGCCGCAATCGCCAGATTGCCGCCGGCGCTGTCGCCCATGATGACCAGACGCGCCGGATCGAAACCCAGGGCCGCGCCGTTTTCAGTCAGCCAGCGCGCCGCCGCGAGCGTATCGTTCAGCGCAGCGGGAAACGGGTGCTCCGGCGCCAGCCGGTAATCGAGAAAAGCGATGACCGCGCCACATGCAAGGGCGATGCGGGCCGACTGGTCGGCATAAGTGCGGTGGTCGCCCAGCACGAACCCGCCGCCGTGCAGATAGAGGACGACCGGTGCGTGTCCGGTCAAGCCGGGCGGCCGATACAACGTCAGGGTGGCTGTCGTCCTAGGCAGATCGACGGTTTCCGTTGCCACGTCCTGATCCGGTGCGCGACCCATGGACAGATACTGCTGGCGATAGATCTCGCGTGACTGGTCAAGTGTCATCTGCCGGGGTGCGGAATTCTTCTCTTCCGCCAGACGCTGCAACATCTGCGAAATTTCGGCGTCCACCACCATCGATTTTCCTCACTGTGGCCCATGAAAAATACTTGTAATCCCGCATACTTGCGCGATCTGCGATCGCAATTTAATTATGGTTATCGACAACGGCAATGTTTTTCCAGCAGTGAAGAGGAGGCCATGAATACTACATTGTTCCGACGGTCGGATATCAACCTCGCCAACTGGCGCGACCGGCCCTATTCGACCTGGGCCTTCTGCAACATGTCCGAACTGGTGCCTTCCGCCGTCATTCGCAGCACCCGCCGGGCGGAGCAGGCGCCGCTCGATCTTGGTCACTTCGCGGAACTGAATATCCGCAATTTCGACGATCGGCAGCTGCCTCTCGACAGGTTCCTCGACGAGAACGGTACGGATGCATTCGTCGTGATGAGGAAGGGTGAGATCGTCGCCGAATGGTATGCCAAGGAGTGTGGCCCATCGCAGCCGCATCTGGTCTTTTCGATTTCCAAGTCCTTCACTGGCCTGATCGCCGGCATTCTCGAAGCACAGGGCAATCTCGACTTTTCCGCCCTTGTCGGCACCTATGTCCCGGATGCCGTTGGTTCCGCCTATGGTGACGTCACGGTGCGCGACCTTTTCAACATGACGGTCAGCGTCGTGTTCGAGGAAAGCTATCTCGACGAGACCGGCGATTTCGACCGCTACCGTCGTGCCGTGCTCTGGCAGCCGGAGCATCCGGAAAAACCGGCACCGACGCTGCGCGAGTTCCTGGTCTCGCTTCGCAAGGCTGCCCACCCGCATGGAACGCAACATGCCTATCGCTCTCCGAATTCGGACATGGCGGGCATCGTCGTGGAGGCTGCGGGTGGCATGCGTTATGCGGACCTGCTCAGCATGCTGATCTGGCAGCCGATGGGTGCCCATACCGATGGCTTCATCACGGTCGACCGCGCCGGCAGCCCGCGGACCTCGGGTGGTATTTCCGTGACGGCACGGGATCTGGCACGGTTCGGCGATCTGGTCCGCAAGGGAGGCGATGGGCTCGTGCCCGATGCTTTCGTCGCGCGGCTTTGGCAGGGCGGCGACCGGGCGTTATGGGCGCAGGGCGACCAGAGCTACATCTATCCCGGCGGGAGCTACCGCACCTATTGGTACGAGACCGGAACCGGAGCGCTCGTGGCCATGGGTATTTTCGGGCAGTGGTTATGGGTTGACCGCGCTTCCGAAACCGTCATTGTTCGCTTGTCGGCGGAGCAGGTTCCCGTCAACGATGCGTTCGACCAATGTGTCATCGCGATGATGAAGGCAGTGTCGGCAGCCTGACACCCAGGACTGCCGCAAACGTCCCGGGAGCGGCAGGTTGAATCTGAGATTTATCGAGACGTTCCTGTGGGTGGCGCGGCTGGGCAGTTTCAGTGCCGCCGCCGACCGGCTGGGAGCGACGCAGGCATCGGTCTCCCACCGCATAGCGACGCTCGAGGAGGAACTCGGCGTGGCGCTGTTCGATCGGGATTCGCGCAGCGTCGTCCTGACCTCGATAGGGCAGCAGGCAATCCCCAGGGCCGAGGAAATCCTGCGCGCGGTTGCGAGCTTCCGGGTGGCAATCACCGAGCCGGGCCAGATCCAGGGCTCTGTCAGTCTGGGCACCAACGATGTCGTCGCACATTCGCTGTTGTCGCGCATCATTGCCCGGGTCAGGCAGCGATATCCGGGCATCGTCATCGACCTGCAGATCGAAACCAGTTCCGCCAACGCCCGCGCGCTGCTCGACCGTCGCATCGATATGGCGCTCGGCATGGGCGCCATTGAGGATGCCCGGATCATCAACCGCGAATATGGCGTCTTCGAATCCGTATGGGCCGCAAGCCCGGATTTCTCCTTGCCGGAAGGCCGGTTGAGTCTGGCCGATCTTGCGGGCCGGCCGCTTCTGACCTTCTCGCGTGACAGCGAGCCCTGCCGCGCGCTGATGAAACAGTTCTCAGACGCGGGGCTGCGCGCCTCCTCGATCTCCAACGTCAACGCCCTGATCACGATGATCGATCTTGCCGTCGAGGGCTTCGGCGCGACGGCGCTGCCGCATGCGGTCCTGCGCAAACACCTGGAGTCGGGCCTTCTCCGCATCCTCGACGTGGACCCGCCCTTCCCGATCTTCCGCCACTATCTTTCCTACCTCGATCTCAGTGAAAATCCGTTGGTGAAGGCGGTTGCCGGCATCGCCTTACAGGTGGCTGCCGAGGTGGATGAGGAGGACTTGTTCTTTCGTGCCGGAACTGAGGTTTCTCCATAGATTTTTCTTGTGGCAGTGAGGCAAGATTTCTCATTTGAACTCGGCCTGCCGCATCTGCACACTGTGTTTCAGGGGTGATCTGGCCGCGGACCGCACGGCTTGCCCGTCAAATACATAATGCGGCGGGAACAGTTGGAGAAGCTCATGAAGATCGGCCTGATTTCGGCCATGGCACTGGCTGCGCTGATGCTTTCCGGTGGCGTCCGGGCAAACGAACCCAAAAAAGGCGGCGTGATCAGGATCGTGCTGACCGCCGATATCCGCAGCCTCGATGGCAGCCGCACCGACAGCAACACCGATACGGTCCTCAACCACATCTACGAGCCATTAGTCGGCTTTCGCGCCGACATGACCGTCGGCCCGATGCTGGCTGAAAGCTGGAATGTTTCGGGTGATGGCAAGATCTATACATTCGCCTTCAAGAAAGGCACTACCTACCACAATGGTGACAAGGTGCTGGCCGCCGATTTCAAATGGCTATGGGAACGCCGCATGGCATCGCGCGGCACCGATGCCCCCTGGCTATGCGTGCCGACCTTCGACGGTTCGCGCGGATTGAAGGTCGAAGCGGTCGAGGCACCGGATGCCGACACGCTCGTCTTCAAACTCAATGCGCCGAATACGCTGTTCCTTGTCCGGCTTGCTGATCCGGTCTGTAACATCTGGGTCGCCAGCCCGAAGAACGTCGGCGCCGACGGCAAGTGGATCGATGGTTCGGCAATCGGCAGCGGGCCTTTCAGGCTCAGGGAGTGGAAAAAAGAGCAATATATCTCGCTCGCCCGTTACGACGGCTACCTTGCCACCGGGGGCGAGAAGAATGGCCAGGCCGGCGACCGCACCGTTTATGTCGACGAGGCGCGCTTCACCATCGTGCCGGACAAGACTGCGGCGGAGACCGCATTGTTTGCCGGCCAGGTGGATGTCGTTTCCACCATACAGCCGTCACGCGTGGAGGACCTGAAGTCGAAGGGAGCGAAGATCATATCATCCCCGGGTCTCTCCATGACCGCCATCCTGATGCAAAATCTCGATCCGCTGCTGTCGAACGTGAAGATGCGGCAGGCGATCGCCCATGCACTCGATTTCCAGCAGATCGCCGCGGCCCAGACGGCCGGCATGGCGGAGTTCAATCCCTCCGGTGTTCCGCAGAGCAGCGCCTATTTCAACGAAAGTTTTCTGCAATGGCCGAAATACGATCCCGCAAGGACGAAGGCATTGCTGGCGGAGGCCGGTTACAAGGGCCAGCCGATCAAGCTGCAGACCAACAAGCGTTATATCGGCATGTACGACAATGCCATCGTCATCCAGGCGATGCTGTCCGCCGCCGGCATCAATGTCGAACTCGAGGTGCTGGACTGGTCGGCGCAACTCGACAATTTCATGACCGGCAAATTCCAGATGCAGTCCTTCGGTTATTCCTCGCGGCCCGATCCACTGGTCATCTACGGCATGTTTACCGGCGACAAGTCGAAGACGCCGAATTATCAATGGGGCGATCCGAAGGCCCTGGAGCTTTACCTGAAGGCGATCGATACGGTCGGCCTGAAGGAGAAGCAGGCTGCGTTGCAGGATCTTCACAAGCTGATGGCACAACAGGTGCCGATCCTCGGCCTCTATTATTTCCCGGTCATCGAGGCGATTTCCGAGAAGCTCGTCGGTTACGACACCTGGGCGCTCGACAAACCCCGTGCCTGGGGCGTGTGGAAGAAGTCGTGACGGGTTGAGCGGATCATTCCATCCCGCAACGCTCCGCCCGGCCGGGGCGTTCCGGCCGATTTTTATTTGCCGCTCGGGCCTGCCGGCAGGGGCGGATTACGCCTTGTCGGCATCCATGGGCAGTTTGTAACGCGTAAAATTGCGATTGGCAGCCGGCAGGGGCGCCACTTCCATGATGCCTTTGTCCGGCTGGCAGACGATCATTGCCACCGTTGCGGAAAGATTGCCGACCTCGTTGCGGATTGCCGGTCGGCAGACGGCGTAGGGGGTGCCGAACGTATCGAACAGCGCGTCCTTGACATCCTCTACCCCGAGGGCGCCGATCCTGCCTTCCAGCTTTTCGCGTACGCGCAGGTCGCGATAAAGGCTGTCCGGCACGTTCGGCAATCCCGTTTCCCTAAGCTTCGACAGCGCCACCGGGCTCTGCCAGTGATTGGCATGCACGATCAGGTCGTTCTGCGGATAGAGAGGGAAGGTCTCGTCGGGCGCGCATTCGAAGTCGATGGCAACACCTTCGTGGCTGCTGAGGATGATGTTGTTGGACCCCGACTTGACCGTCGTCGCCACCGTCTTGATCGCCTGCGCAAAATGCTGCGAGGCCAACGCCTTGCGGCGGATGAATGGCAGTGGCACGCCGAGTTTCTTGTAGTCGCGATCCGATTCCAGGTAGTTGGCGGTAATCGTCACTCCCGCCGAGTTGAAGCCGCTGCGCATCAACCCGCCAGCTTCGGTGAACATCAGGATATCCGGTCCATCCTCCTGCAGAACGCGCACCACGACGGAAGTCTCTGCGCATTCTGCACGCCAGTCCCAGTTCTGCGCATGGATCAGCTTGCCGTCGCGCGCTGCCTTCGGCATCACCACCACACCGGTGCAGCCATCCTTTTCCTCATCCTTGAACGACAGGCCGCGCCGCGCGAGCTGCAGAAGCTCCGTGCGGGCGTTGATCAGAAACACGGAGGTGAAATCCAGTGCCGCCCCCTCCGCGATGCCGCGCATCTCTTCGACCAGTTCCGGCGCCCAATCGAGAATTTCCGGCGGGAAGTTTTCGACGAGGCCGACGACCTTCTCCCGGCCATAGCCCAGCCTGCCGAGCTGTTCGCGATAAAGCTCGCTGGACTTGTGGACGCGCTCGCGTGCCTGTTCTCCATACATGCGGCCACGTTCAATCGGCAACCCGTGGATCTCGATAAAGGGAAAGGCTGTCGCTTCGGTCATGATTTTCTTTCCGGGGTCAGGCGGCCGACACGGCGGCGAGCATCTTGATGATGGCGTGGTCGAGATCGTCGTTGACCGGCACGGGTTCGGAAGCGAGGCGGACGATCACGGTTTCGGTCTTCGGATCGATCCACAGCCATTGCCCATGGATACCGATCGCGGCGATGGCGCCTGTACCGGTCCAATACCAGTAGTAACGATAGCTGCCGCCGTTAAGGAGCCAGGCTTGTGAGCCGGTAGCCCAGGTTTCGCGATTGCCGCCTGCCCAGATGTCGGCGACCCATGTTTCCGGCACCATGCCGCCGCCGCCCTGTCGCATCATTTCGCCGATGCGGGCGAGGTCGCGGGCAGTCATCGACAAGCCGGCCGAGGCGCGGGGATTGCCGACCTTGTCGAGCGTGAGGTGGACATCGCCAAGAGCGCCAAGCGGCTGCCAAAGATGGGTCTCCAGCAGCTCGCCGAAACGGCGGCCGGAGACGATCTCCAACAGGATGCCGGCAACGTCGGTATTCGGCGAGTGATAGGCATGAAGGCTGCCATGCGGATAGGGTCCGCGGGGAATGGTGCACAGGAAGGTCTTGAGGTCGGGCGCCGGGTCCACTGGATTGTCCGGGTTCCACAGCATGGCGCGGCGATAGCGGTCGAACGCGCCGGTACGATCGAGATAATTCTCTTCGAAATCAAGGCTCACACTCATGTTGATCAGCTGTTCGAATGTGGCATCGCCATAGGCCGATCCCCTGGAGGCCGGCAGGATATCGGCGATGACATCGGCAAGCGCGATGCGCCCTTCGGCAACAAGATTTCCGGCGATCAGCGACGTGATCGATTTCGAGATCGAGAAGACCATGTGCGGCCTGGCGGGGTTGCAGTGGCCCGCATACCACTCCGCGACGATCTCGCCTTTCCGCATCACCAGGAAGGCATCGCTGTCGCTTTCCTCGAGAAAGGTTTCGAGCGCGCGGGGCTTCCCGTCCATCCCTTCCACCGGAAGCGACTGCAGGGCACCTAAATCGACCACCGCTTTTTCCAGGATCCGCCGCCCCGCGATGACCGCTGAAGGGACGAGTTCGGAGGCGTTCTGGAAACTCCAGGAGGAATACGGGCGGGTCCGCCAATTGGCGAGTATAATGTCGGAACGGCTGAACGGCTCCATGCTCTTCCTCTCTGTCTTTCCATCTTTGATATGCGCTACGGCAATTGATGTTGAGGCTATATTGCGATTTGCGATCGCACAATATGCCGACCAGGAAACTCGCTCCATATTTTTGGTTCGGTCGCCCCGAAATTTAGAAAATTCCATGTCGGTCTCATATAATTCCATGATTTAGCTTTGTTTTACGGAAATTTATAAATCCGATGGCAGCTATAAAATTCACATTGTGCGATCGCAGATCGCGATATATGGTTTGAAAAAATCTTAAATAGGGGTGTGCGGATGCGCAAAATTCTCGGTAACGGAAAGAAGCTGACATTTTATGATTTTGGCGCGACCATCGTTTATGCCTCGCGCTTCGACCAGCGATTTCCCTATTGTGCCTATGTGCCGGAAGACTATGATGAGGACTCCGACAAGACCTATCCGCTGCTGGTCGTCGTGCACGGCACCGAACGCCATATGGAAGGTTATCGCGACGCCTTCGCGGATTTTGCCGACGCCAATGGTGTGATCATTCTCAGTCCGCTGTTCCCGGCCAGCATCGCCCGCCCGGGCGACATCAACAGCTACAAGATGCTGCGCTACGGCGAGCTGCATTACGACGCGGTCATGATCGACATGATTGCCGAGATGAAAGAACGGTACCGCATTGCCGGCGACAAGGTGATGATGTACGGCTTTTCCGGCGGCGGACAATTTACCCAGCGCTTCCTGTACCTCCATCCGGAGCAGATCCTCGCCGCCTCGATCGGTGGGCCGGGCACTGTCACGCTCCTTGATTTCGAGCGGGATTTCTGGGTCGGCGTGCGCAATTTCGATGACGTGTTCGGCAAGCCGCTGAATGTGGAAGCGATGCGGCAGATCCCGGTTCACATGATCATCGGTGGTAAGGACCATAATACCTGGGAAATTACCGTGAAGCCGGGTGACCGGTGGTGGATGGAGGATGCCAATATCGCCGGCGTCACCCGCGTCGATCGTATCGTCTCGCTCAAGGAAAGCTTCGAGCGCAACGGTATCGACGTGACCTTCGATGTGGTGCCGGACGTTGCCCACAATGACGAGACCATGCTGCCGCTGGTCAAGCGGTTCTTCGCAAGGATCGTGGAAGACCTGCGCGCCTCGCAGGGGTGATCGCATTATCAGCAAGAATAATAGATGGGGTTCATGATGAAACGCAGTTTACGCATGGCTGCCGCAGCAGCTCTCCTTGTCATGCCGCAAGTCACATTTGCCCAGGCACCTGAAAAAGGTGGGGTTCTGACGATTGCGCTCAATTCGGATATCCGAAGCCTCGACGCCAGCCGGCGCGATGCAAATACCGACGCGATCCTCCACCATATCTACGAACAGGTGGTCGGCTACAGGGATGACCTGTCCGTCGGCCCGGCGCTTGCCGACAGTTGGGATATATCGCCGGACGGGATGACCTATACCTTTCACCTGCGGCCGGACGCGACCTATCACAATGGCGACCCTGTCCGTGCCGCCGATGTCAAATGGCTGTTCGAGCGGCGCATGGCGACCGCCAAAAGCGACAATCCCTGGTTCTGCGTTCCGAATTTCGACGGCACGCAAGGCTTCAAGGTCACTGCGGTCGAGGCGACTGACGAGAAGACGCTGGTCTTCAAGCTCGACCAACCCAACGGCATGTTCCTGATCCACCTTGCCAATGTCGCCTGCAATGTCTGGGCCGCAAGCCCGAAGAATGTCGGCGCCGATGGCAAATGGATCGCCAATTCGGCAATCGGCAGCGGCCCGTTCAAACTCGGCGAATGGAAAAAGGAACAACAGATTGTCTTGACGCGCTTTGATGGCTACAAGCCCTCGAAAGCACCCGGCAGCGGCTATAGCGGCGATCGTAGCGTCTATATCGACAGTGCAAGATATGTCGTCATCCCGGACAAATCCTCGGCGGAGGCGGCGCTGTTCGCCGGCCAGGTCGATATCATGCAGACGGTACCGGCGGCGCGCATGGATGATTTCAAGGCCAAGGGTGCCCGCATCATTTATGCGCCGGGCCTCTCGTTTACCGCCATCCTTGTTCAGACAAAGGATCCGCTGCTCTCGGACGTGCGCATCCGCAAGGCGATCGTCCAGGCGATCGACATGAAGCAGATCGCCGAGGTCAAGACGGCGGGGCTGACCGGTTACAATCCTTCAGCCGTCGCCCAGTCCAGCGTCTATTTCGACAATGCCTTCCTGGATTGGCCGACCTACGATCCGGAAGCAGCCAAGGCGCTGTTGAAGCAGGCAGGATACAAGGGGCAGCCAATCAAGCTGCAGACAAACAGCCGCTACCCCGGCATGTACGACAATGCGGTGCTGATCCAGGCTTCTCTTTCCGCCATTGGCATGAATGTGCAGCTGGAAACGCTGGATTGGGCCGCCCAGCTGGACAACTTCCTCGCAGGAAAATTCCAGCTGCAGTCATTCGGCTATTCGCCGCTTTCCGATCCGAGCCTGCGTTATGTCGGCCTGATCGGCGACAAGGCGACCGATCCTTCCAGCCAGTGGGAGAGCAAGGAGGCCGAAGCCCTGAACGTGGCGGCAATGCGGGAAACCGACATCGGCAAGCGCCGCGCTATCTTCAAGCAGATCCACGCGCTGATGGTAAAGGACCTGCCGATCTTCGGCCTTTACTACACGCCGATCATCGACGCTGTCGGACCGAAGGTGCATGACTACAAGGTCTGGCCGCTCGACCGTGTTCGTGCCTGGCACGTCTGGAAGTCGAAATAACCTCGGTCTTTCTACAGTGAGCCCGCCCTGTGGCATGGGCGGGCTCAGATTCTTTCCTGATTTCCGGGCCCGGCATGTCAGCTCGGCATTTGGCCGACCAATTCTGCCGCGAGAGACACCGCTTCCGCCTGATGCGGCTGCAGCGATTGTCCGGAATAGTTGACGAAGACCTCCAGGAAAGGGTCGGTGATGCCGGTGCGGATGCCGCTCAATTGCTCCAGCACCGCCAGCCCGCAATAGGGCACATAGGACGCGGAGTAACCACCCTCATGGCTCATGACGATGCGACCGCTGCAAAGCACATCCGCGACGTCCATGAGCTTTCGGGTCAATTTACGATAGCTGTCGCTATGCAGCATCATCCGACCGAAGGGGTCGATCGCCGAGGCGTCGAAGCCGGAGGGGACGATGATCAAATCCGGTTTGTAACGCATCAAAGCCGGAACGACGACGCGATCGAAAGCCGCCATATAGGCGCCATCGCCGCTGCCTGGCGGGAGCGGAATGTTGAGATTGAAGCCTTCGCCGGCCTCCGCCCCGCGTTCGGACCGGTCTCCGCGATCGCTGGGGAACAGCCGCTCCTGATGGATGGAGATCGTCAGCACGCCGGGATCGTTGTAGAACGCCGACTGCGTGCCATTGCCGTGATGGACATCCCAGTCGATGGTGGCGATGCGCTCGATACCATGTGTCTGGCGGGCCTTGAGGATTGCTATGGGCACGTTGCCAAACAGGCAGAAGCCGAGCCCCCGGTCGCGCTCGGCGTGATGGCCCGGCGGGCGGACCAGCGCATAGCCGTTGTGAATATGGCCGGAGAGAACCGCATCGACCATCGCATAAGTTCCGCCGGCCGAGAGGCAGGCAATCTCATAGCTACCGCCGCCGAACGGGGTGAGATAGCTGGCATCGCCACCGCCGGCTTCGCTTTGCGTCATGATATGCCGGATGTAGTCCGGCGTATGGAACAGCCGTAGATCGTCTTCGGTCACCGGCTCGGCCCTGATCTGCACGAGCTTGTCGGCGAGACCGGAGACTTCCATGAGGTTCCTGAAGCGCCGCTTGGTGGCTGGGTTTTCCGCATGCTCTCCCGGCTCGATGGAAAGGCCCGGCGGATACCAGCTCGCGGCATTGCCGGTATCGTGCCACAGATAGAGTTCGTGAAAATTCCAGCCGGTTCTGCGCGTCTCGATGCTCATGCGCGCTTCACGGCCAGATTGTCTTCGACGAGCCGGGTTGCACCGGTGATATCCGGCAGGAACTCGCCCTTGCGGAGGCGCTCCAGCAACAATTGTTCGTCCTCTTGGTCGGCGATCGCCTCACGGGCCGTCGCTTCGGCAATTCTTGGGTCGAGCACCACCACGCCGCTCTCGTCGGCAAGGATCGCGTCGCCCGGGCGGATGACTTGGCCACCGACGGTGACGGGTACGTTGATCTCGCCGTCCATGCCGAGCAGCTTCGTCGTGATGGAGGAGGGACCACGGCACCAGACGGGCAGGCCGATCTTCCGGATCTCGGCAAGATCGGTCGAGGGGCCATCGATGGCTGCGCCGGCAATGCCCGCAATCTTCATCGCGTGCGAGACGGCGCCGCCCCAGCAGGCATGGCGCGTATCGCCGCACCGTTCGATCACGACGAAATCGCCCGGCCGCACCAGCTTCGCCAGATAGTGGACGATGGTGGAATCCGCGTGCGGCGTGCGCACTGTGACCGCCGTGCCGGCAACGCGCCTGTCGCCGAGCACGGCAGCAATGCCCCGATCCACGAAGCCGGAATGGAAGAAATGACCGACCGTGCCGGTCTCGGCCTGTTCCAGCAGCTTCACCAGTTCCGGGTCGAGTTGCGGCGGCATATCATTGATCGTGAACATGGTTCCTCGCTGGAGTTTGATGCCCCGAAACTGCGTGAGGCCATCATCGAAATCAAACGAGAAATACTGGCGCTCGGCGACAAGAATTTCCGCTGCAAGCCCGGCTATGCCGCCGAAATTGCCTTCATCATGGCGATCACCTTTTGATCGAGCGCATCATTGACCGGCAGTGATTCCGATGCCATGCGCACGATGACGGTACCGGATGCCTTGTCGATCCAGATCTGCTGGCCGTGGATGCCCATGCCGGCCAGGGCGCCGGTTCCGGTCTCGTACCAGAAATAGCGATAGCTGCCGCCGGGATAAAGCAACCGCTGCTCACCTCTCGCCCAGACATCCCTGTCGCCACCGGCCCAAAGGCTTGCCACAAGGGCATCCGGCAGCGCGCCGTTACCACCGGTGCGCACCAGTTCGCCGAGCCGGGCAAGATCGCGAGCCGTCATCGAAAGGCCTCCCGATGCGCGCGGATTGCCGGCGCGATCGACCGTCAGGAAGGCGTCGGAATGGGCTCCCATCGGTTTCCATATCTCGGTTTCCAGCAATTCGGCGTAACGCTTGCCGCTTGCTGCCTCCACCACCAGTCCGGCCATGTCGGCATTGGGGGACTGGTAGGCGTGATGGCTACCGTGGTCGCGGGCCGCGCGCGGCAGCGAGCAGACAAGCTCGCGCAGAGTCGGCGTGGGCTCGCCGGGCCGCTCCGGGTTCCACAGCATCGCGCGGCGATAGCGGTCGTAGTCGCCGGTCTTGTCGAGATAGGTCTCGTTGAAATCAACCGCCACCGTCATGTTCAGCAGATCACGTACCGGAAGATCGCCATAGGCCGATGCAACCGCATCCGGAATATAGGTGGCGACCGTTTCATCCAGCGAAAGCGCCCCGCGTTCGACGAGAATCCCGGCAAGCAGGCCGGTGACGGATTTGGTGATCGAGAAGATGATATGGGGCTTTTCGGCGGCAAAATGGGGTGCATGCCATTCGGCGATGAACCTGCCATCGCGCATGATCGTCAGGGCGTTGGTCTCGCTCTCGACGAGAAATTGCTGGATTGGTACGTTCAAGCCTACCAAATTCGTGACCTGAAGACTGGCGAAATGGCCGAAATCCAGATCCGCTTCCTCAGTGCGGCGTGTACTTGCGACGACCGCAGAGGGCACAAATTCACCTACGTTCTGAAATGACCACGTGGAATAGGGCCGAACTCTCCAGTTGCTCAGATCGATGTCGGCGCGTTTGAATGCCGTTCCCGTCACGGTTCGTCTCCTTGCTATAATTCGATCAGCCGATCTTAGAATATTGCGATCGCAGATCGCAATATGTTACGTGAATTTATGCCGCTTTCAATTTTGAAGGCATTGTTAAATCTGCATCTTCCCTACTTGAGACCACTTTTCCGATAATAGGAACAAGAAGGGTCGATGGTAGGGAATACCTGCCAGAATGGGAAAATACAGTGTCCGATACCGCCTCCGAAAAGTCCGGTCCGCGCGATCCCTTGAAGCCCGGCGCGCCGATCATTCCGCGCGATGACTGGGATCTGCCGCCGCACCACCGCTGGACGTTCCAGCATATCCGGGAAATGACGCCCACAGCGCAGATCTGGCGCGGCGAGGGACCGAAGATGGCGCTGCCGGAAAAGCCGGTCGATCTTTCCGGCTTGCGCTACGAGTTCGCCGGCGCGGAACGAACGATCGGAGAGTTTATCGACGCCAGTTTCACCGACGGCTTCCTGGTCCTGCATGAGGGAGCGATCGTCGCCGAGTCCTATCGGAACGGCATGAAGCCACACGGCCAGCATCTGGCCATGTCCGTGACCAAGACCGTGATCGCCATGCTGGCGGGCATTCTGGCGGAAAAGGGATTGCTCGATACCGATGGGCGGTTGACCGATTACCTGCCGGAACTGGACGGGACGGCGTATCGTGGCGCGACGGTTCGGCATCTTCTCGACATGACCAGCGGTGTGGCCTTCGACGAATCCTACACCACGCCCGGTTCCCACATGCAGAAGGTCGATCTCGCCTGCGGCTGGAAGGAATATACCCGCCCGGACTGGCCGAACACGATGTGGGGGCTGATCCTGACGCTCGACGAGCGCGAGCGCCGGCATGGCGAGCTGTTCAAATACCGTTCCATCGAAACCGATGTACTGGGCTTCATCCTGGAGCGGGCAGCCGGAGAATCGCTGGCGGAACTCGTGAGCCGGGAGATCTGGGCGCCGATGGGCGCGGAGGAGGATGCCTATATCACCGTTGACCGGGCCGGCATGGCACTAGCCGATGGCGGGCTCTGCGCCTCATTGCGGGATCTTGGCCGTTTCGCCCAGCTGCTGCTGAACGGCGGAGCCCGTGACGGCAGGCAGATCATCCCCCGGTGGTGGATCGAGGACACGCGCCAGGCCTCGGGTGAACTTTATCAGGGCATCTATCGAACGGTATTTCCGAATGGCGCCTATCGCAATCAGACCTGGATCGAGGATACAGCACGCGGCACCTTGATGGCGCGCGGCGTCTTCGGCCAGATGATCTATTGCGATCCGGACAATGCGTTTGCGGTGGTGAAGTTTTCGACCTGGCCTGAACATGCCAGTATCGACCGGACGAAGGAACTGCTGGCGGCAATCCACGCGATCCGCGGATATCTGATCGGTCAGGTGGCGGAGCGGAACCGGCCGGCATAGCGCCGGACGGTCCGACCATCCTATCACTTGGCGGCGAGCGACGCTTCCGAAAGCTCCAGTGCCCGAGCCAGCCGGTCGCAGGCAAGGTCGATGGTCTCGCGGGTCCAGATCAGCGGCGGCGCCATGATGATGGTATCCTCCACGACGCGCACCATCAGGCCATTGGCGATCGCATTGTCACGGACCATGGTCGCCGCCGATCCTGTCGGCTTAAAGCGTTCGCGTGTGCCCTTTTCCCTGACGATTTCGATCGCCGCCATCAGGCCCACGGAGCGGGTTTCGCCGACCAGCGGATGATCGCCAAGCCGCGCGTTGAGTTGCTGTGCGAGATATGGTCCCGTCTCCGTGCGGACCCGTTCGACAAGCCCTTCGCTCTCGATGATCTCCAGATTCTTCAGCGCCACGGCGCAGCAGACCGGATGCCCGGTATAGGTATAGCCGTGATAGAACTCGCCGCCTTTTTCGACCAGCGTCTCGGCGATGCGATCACCGACGAACAGGGCCGAGAGGGGCTGATAACCGGATGTGAGTGCCTTGGCCGTGGTGATCGTGTCGGCCTTGATGCCGAACCTCGTCGCGGCGAACCACTCGCCTGTACGGCCGTAACCGGTGATCACTTCGTCCAGCATCAGCAGCACGTCGTATTTATCGCAGATCCGCTGGATTTCCGGCCAGTAGCTCGCCGGCGGAATCTTGACGCCGCCGGCTCCCATGATCGGCTCGCCGATGAAGGCGGCAACATTCTCCGCGCCGACAGCAAGGATCGCATCCTCGACCGCGCGGGCCGCGCGCAGGCCGAAATCATGGTCGCTTTCTCCGGGCAGCGCCAGGTCGAAGGCGTAAGGCGCCATCACATGGACGATGTTCGGCACGGCGCCGCCGAGCTGCTTATGCATGTCCGGCATGCCGCCAAGGGAGGCGCCGGCAATGGTGGAGCCGTGATAGCCGTAATTGCGTGAGATCACGATATTCTTCGACGGCTTGCCTTCCAGCGCCCAGAAGTGCCGCACAAGACGCAGCGCCGTGTCGTTGGCTTCCGAACCCGAGGAGCCGTAAAAGACCTGGTTCATGTTCGGCGGCGCGAGTTCGGCCAGTTTGGCGGAAAGCTGTACGGGCGCCGGCGTCGTGCATTTGAAGAAGGAATTGTAGAACGGTAGTTCGCGCATCTGCGCTGCAGCCGCATCTGCCAGTTCCGTACGGCCGTAACCGACATTCATACACCAGAGACCAGCCATGCCGTCGAGGACTTCGGCGCCTTCGCTGTCATAGATGTACGGGCCTTCGCCGCGTACGATCATCCGCGCGCCCTTTTCGCGCAGTTCCTTATGATCGGTAAACGGGTGGAGAAAATGAGTGGAGTCGATGCGCTGGAGATCTGCCAGCGAATATTTCTGGATATTCATTGTGATAATCCTTGTCCTGGATGATTTCCGAAGGTCCTTCAGAAGGACAGGGGTGGCGAATAACCGATGCGGGCGCACAGGCGCAGCAGATCGGCATAGAGCGTCCGCGCCGATGGCGTGGAAACGAAACCGTCCTTGATGTGTGTATTGCCCGGCACTAAAAGGATCCTAGTCGCGAACGCGGCCGTGCCGCCAGTAACCCATGAGATTGACGAGCGTGCGCTCGACGCCGCGCTCCTTGACGAGAAGATTGCGAATTCGCCGGACGGCATCTGATTCACCCGCCACCCAGCCGTAAAAGCTATCGCTTTTCGTATCGGCGCGATCCCAGGGCAGGACGGTATCGACATCGATCTCCGGCAGGTCCGGCGGAGCCTCGGTCGAGAATGCGCCTTGCGGCAGGTTGGCCCTGGCCGCCGCGTCGATCATAAGGGCACCATAGGCCCTGTGTTCTGCCGCCGCCTCCAACTGGACCATCCAGTGCAGGCTCAAGCCTTCCCAGACGGGGACAGGCAGGCGATCATCCGGCTCCGGTATTTCGAAGAAGGCCTGGGTCACCGGTGGAGCAGACAATCCGGCAAGCTCTTCCAGCACCCCGATTGCAGCTGGTACGGCGGTCAGATCGGCAATCAGCAGGACGTTGCGAACACCTGCCGGCGGTTTCCATTCGTAACCCTGGTTGCCGCCATGATGAGCGCGGTTGGGAGCGGAAATCTGCACCGGGTCTCCAGGATTGGCGGCGCCGGCCCAGCGGGATGCAGGTCCGTTGTCGCCATGCAGCACGAAATCGATATCGACCTCGCATTCGTCGGCCCGCAGATATCGGATCGTGTAGGTCCGCATTGGCGCGCGGTCCTTTACCGGTGTCGATTTATAAAGGTCATACCAATCGGCCCGATGCGGGATGGCCGGCGGCAAGCCGTTCGGCGACGGGAAGAAGATCTTGATGCGCTGATCCGGCGCCAAAGTCGCCATCTGCCTTACCTGCGGACCGACAAAGGTCAACCGGGCCATGTTGGGCGAAAGGATTGTTCGCCTTCCAAGCGTGACGTCGAAAATGCGGTAAGGTGTTTCAACGCGTGCATCCATGTTCACTCTCCCGGTGGCAGGCGATCCGCAATGGTGCGGATTGCCGCGACGCGCTCAGTATTCGAAACGGCGACACTGCCATCTGAATGCCACAGGCTGTTCTCAAAGCCAACGCGCACCTTGCCGCTCCGCCTCAGCGCCGCTTCGAGGCAGGCCGTCTCTCCGCGACCGAAAGCGCAGACCATCCAGTCCGGCACTTGCGCAAAGGCTTCCGCTGCCTCCATGAACGGAACAAGATCGTCCGGTGTACTTTCCTGGGTGACGGAATAACGGCCGAGAACATAGATTACCGACAGCTTTCCGGCCGGCAGCAGCTTTGCCTCCTGCAGGCTTGCGAGCCGCATGACGTCGGCGGCGTCATAAAGAATATGCTGGACCGAAATGTGCTCCTGCGCGCACCAGCGGTAAAAAGCGCCTGCCGTTCCGGCGCCGTCATCGCCTGGGATGAGTTCCCTGAGGGCGACCGATACGAAGGGCGGGCGGAGCGTGCGCACCAGCGCCATCTGCTCTGGAGGGCTGTAGCGACCGACAGCTTCCGTGGAAATCTGCACAGTCATGCCCGGCGCTTCCCTGTTCAACGCCTCGACCAGCTCGCCGTAGCGCCGAATATCGAGGCTGTGTTCGCCCCGATCGTCGCGGATATGCGCATGAATGGCGTCCGCGCCTGCGGCACGGCAGGCCCTCGCGCAATCGACGATTTCGCGCAGCGTCATCGGCAAGGCCGGATGATCGGCCTTGGTTCGCCTAGCGCCGGTCGGCGCCACCATGATGCGCGGCAACTCCATCGTCTTCACTCCGCTGCCTCGTCCCTTTGCCGGCGGTCTTCCGCTTCCAGTACCTTGAGCAGGGCGATCAGATTGCGGTCGCGCCGCGCGCCGAGCGCACCAATGCTGCGACCGGCCGCTTCCGCCTTCACACCATCTACAAGGAGTTGCCGAACATCGTCGGTCAGCGAGGGATTGCCGAGCGTGCGCCAGCGCGCTTCCTGCGCCGGGCCGAGATGCCTGAGATAATGTTCGATGCCGCCCTCACCACCGCCCAGGTGATAGAGCATGTGCGGCCCGTCGATCGCCCAGCGCAGGCCGGGCCCGAAGCGGATTGCCCTGTCGACATCCTCGACGCTGGCAATGCCCTCCGCCACGATATGGACCGCCTCGCGCCACAGCGCCGCCGTCATGCGGTTCGCGACATGACCCGAGGCCTCGCGAGTGATGCGGATCGGCGCCTTGCCGAGCCGTTCGAAGAAACGATAGGCGGCATCCTGCGCCGCCGGATCGCTGGCGGGGCTGGCGACAATTTCGACCAGCGGCAGGAGATGCGGCGGATTGAAGGGGTGAGCGACCACGATACGGGCTGCATCCCCGCCACCCGCCTGCAGCTCGCTCGGCCGGAAGGATGACGTGCTGGAGCCGATCACCACATCGGCAGGGGTCAGATCCGTGATTTCCTTCAGGAGCGCCTGCTTCAGCGATAGCTTTTCCAGTGCATTTTCCTGCACGTAATCGCAGTCTTTGAGCACGGCCACGAGATCGGTCGAAAAGGTCAGGCGATCAGTGCCGGCTACATTCACCGGCCCGAGCTGCTCGAGGTCAGCCAGCGCATGGGCGACTGTTTCGTGCAGCTTTTCATTGCCATGCGGATCGACATCGAACACCTTCACATCAAGACCGCGACTAAGGAAGAACGCTGCCCAGGCGCCGCCGATCAGCCCGGCGCCGACAACGGCGACGGAGCGGATCGTCTCCGATCTATAGGTTATACCGGTCATAACAACGCTTCCTGCCTCAATTCGGCGGTGATGCCTACGATAGCTGCGCGGGCGCGTTCGGCAATCATCTCCATGTCCTTATGCGACACGGTGAAGGGTGGCGACAGCGCCAGCACGTCGGAATTCGGCAGGGCGCGAAGCAACAGGCCGTGGCGGCGGGCGGCGAGCGATACACGGCCGGCGATCTTCGCCGCCGCTGGGAAGGCACGTTTCTCGCCCTTGTTTGCCACCAGTTCGATGCCCATCATCAGCCCGGCAGTCCTGATGTCGCCGACGATGTCGAGATCGAGCAGTTTTCCGGTAAAGATCGAGCGGAAATCCGGAGCGATTTCGGCGACCCGCTGCACCAAGTTCTCCCGTTCGATGATGTCGAGATTGGCCATGGCCGCGGCGGCACAGGCAGGATGGCCGGAATAGGTGAAACCATGGGCAAAAGCGCGACCGTCATCGGAGGCCGCCTCGAACACCCGCCAGATCTTCTCGCCGACAATGACGGCCGAAAGCGGCAGATAGCCGCTCGTCAGGCCCTTGGCCGCAAGAATCAGATCGGGTTCGATGCCGTAGCTATCACAGGCGAACCACTGGCCGAGACGCCCGAAACCGGTGATCACCTCGTCGGCGACCATGCGGATATCGTAGCGGTCCAGAACCCTTTTGATCTCCTGGAAATAGCCCCTCGGCGGCGGCAGCACGCCACCTGTGCCCATCACCGGCTCGGCCACGAAACCGGCAACGGTTTCCGGTCCCTCGGCAAGAATCATTTCCTCCAGTTCCCGGGCCAGGAATGAAGAATAGGCCTCTTGCGAGGAAAAGCCCCGTGCCGGCGCGTCGCGATAGAGATCCGGCCGCGAGACATGTCTGGCAAATTCGAGAGGCAGGCCGAAATACTGATGCACCATCGGTACACCGGTAAGGCTGCCGGATGCAACGGATACGCCGTGATAGGCATAGGCGCGGGAGATGATCTTCTTCTTCTCCGGCTTGCCGCGGCAGATATTGTAGGACCACAGCATCTTGACGGCGGTGTCGTTGGCGTCGGAGCCAGAAGAGCCGTAGAAGACCCGTTTCATGTTGGCCGGCGCAAGCCCCAGCAGCCTTTCCGACAGACGGACGACCGGATCGTTGGCCATGGTGTTGAACGTGTGGAAATAGGGCAGGGCCTTGGACTGCGCATGGATCGCATCGGCGATTTCCGTGCGGCCGTAACCGACATTGACGCACCAGAGGCCGGCTGCGCCATCGAGATATTCGCTGCCTGAGGCATCGCGGATACGGCAGCCTTCCGCCGCAGTCATCACGATGGCGCCGTTGGTCTTCTGGTCCTTGATCGATGTGAAGGGATGGAAAAACGCCTCCCGATCCCTGTCTACCAGACTCATGTTGCCGCTCTCAGCCGGTATGCCGCTCAGGCCGTCCATCGTTTTCCAATCCTTGCGTCGCTCCGCCTTTGACAAGGCGATTACTTGTTTTTACTAACGCTATATCGCGATCGCAGATCGCACAATAGGATTCCAGGAAAAAACCCGGTTAATGCATTTTCGGCGCACGTATTTTTCTTATTAGACTGATTTATAAAGATAAAATAATGACCCTAAAAAATTGAGGGCGACGTAGATTTTGCCTACATGGCGAAAAAACTGCACACCGATTTCATCAGAGGTCAATGGTGATCCGGCCGATAGGCTGCGTGCTGCAGGCTAGAACCCAGCCGGCATCCTTCTCGGCCGGAGTGAGAGCCAGGCGCTCGGGATCGGCGCAATTGGGCGCAATGCGCCATTGCCCTGAAACAACGCGACACCGGCATGTCCCACAGATGCCGGCCTCGCAATCCGCCGGCAGGTCGATGCCGGATTGACGGGCAAGCTGCAGGATGGTGTCGGTGCCCTCTCCCTGCCTGGAGACACCGCTCATTGCAAAAATCGTCTCATAGGGCGCGGGAACGGCTTCCGGCGACGCTTCGCCGTCGGCGCCAAAGCTCTCCTCGATATAGAGGCCTCCGGGCGCCACGTCGTGGTGGATCGCCTTCACGGCCTGCCGGAAGCCGGATGGCCCGCAGCACATCGTCACCCGTTCGGCAATATCGGGGCAAACAGCCTTGGCCATCCCCAGATCGAAGCGACCGGCATGGGTTTTTTCCGCGGCCGAGACATCCGCCTCTCCGGTGAGGTTGAAGGAAAGGTGTAGGCGCCCGTCCATTTGGCGTCCTATGGCAGCCAGTTCGTCCATGAAGGGCAGATCGTCGCGTTGTCTCGCGCTGTGATGAAAAGTCACGTCATGCGGAAGATCCATGTCGGCGATGTAGCGCAGCATCGAGATCATTGGCGTGATGCCGCTTCCCGCCGAAACCATGAACAGTTTTCGCGCGTCGCCTGCCGCATCGATGTGAAACCGGCCATGCGGTCCGGCGGCCATGATCCTGCCTCCCGGCTTCAGCGTGTCGTGTAACCATCGGGAGACGAGGCCCTCCGTGGCCCGCTTGACGGTGATCGAAAGGATGCCGACGCGCGACGGCGTGGACGACACCGTATAGCTGCGGCAAACGGATGCTCCGTCGATATCGAGATGCAGGGTGACGAACTGGCCCGCACGATAGACGATTGGCAAACCGTCCTCCGCCCTGAAACGGAATGTCGTCATGTCGGGTGTCTCGCGGGTCGTTCCGGTACAGATCAGCGAGATTTGCGCCTGCCGCCGCGCCGGCGCCGAGGCGTCCTGCCGGGAAATACGCCGCATCGGCTGCGGCTCCGCCAGCTCCACCGACCGCTTGCGCGACAGTATCTCGATCGTATCGCCGACGAAAATGCGCCCTTGCGAGCGCGGAATGAGGAACTGCCCGAAATAGAGCTTGCCGTCCATGCCGCGGCGGCGCCTCGCCAGTGTCGCCAGCGGCTCCCGGTCTTCGCGGCCGGCGCCGCTCAACGGATCGAGCGTCGTTACTACACAGCGATCACAGGCGCCGGCGACCTCGAACTCTACCTCGCCGATACGGATGCGTCCCCAGCTATCCTCAGCGAAAGGGCTGGTTGAGGAGACCGTGAGATTGGGACGGAAGCGGGCTATTTCGGCCGGTGTCTCGATATAGGCGTTGAGATCGGCCAGCGACGCTTCGCCGATCAGAAGCAGCGGCGCCGTATCCGCGAAGCTGACGATCCCGCCGTCCCCCAGACCCAGCGGTCGGACGGTATCCGGCCCCTTGAGAACCAGCCTGAGCGGAGATCCGAGAAAGTCGCAAAGCCATTCCGCCACCCGGTCTCCTGCGTCGAGCACCATGACCTCCTGACCCCAGATGCGGGTGGCGACATGAACGACCGGCAGCAGGCCCCGACGCGAAAACACGCAAGGGGGTTGGCCGGGCGCGAGAAGGATCACCTCGTCTCCCTCCAGAACACAGCGCAGGGTCAGCAACGCGGAAAAGCGGCGGGAGGTGATGCACTCGCCGGCCTGATCCACGACCATCAGCGAACGGTCGCCGGCCAGACCTTCCGGCTCTACCTGCGCCGTCGCGATATCGATCGCGGCGCCGGATTTCAGCGGATAAAGGCGAAGCCCGCTTAGTCGGGCAATTTTTGCGCTCATCGAGGGCTCACGCGGTGTAGGCGGTCTTGACGTTGGTGTAGAACTCGCGCGCATAGGCGCCCTGTTCGCGCGGGCCATAACTCGAACCGCGAATGCCGCCGAACGGCACATGATAATCGACCCCTGCCGTCGGCACGTTGACCATCACCATGCCGGCCCGCGCATGGCGCTTGAAATGCTCCGCATGTTTTAGCGATGTCGTCGCGATGCCGGAGGAAAGCCCGAAATCCGTATCGACGGCAACGGCCAGCGCTTCCTCGTAATCCTTCACCCGGATAACGGAGGCAATGGGGCCGAACACCTCCTCGCGATTGATGCGCATGGAATTGTCGGTGCCGGAAAACAGCGCCGGCTGCAGGAAGAACCCGTCCGTATCGCGCTCGATGACCTCGCCGCCCGTCTCCAGAATGCCGCCCTCGGCGCGGGCGAGTTCGATATAGCGCAGATCCTGCTCGAACTGCCGCCTGTCGACGACCGGCCCGATATCCGTATCGGCATTCAGCGCATGACCGACCCTGACATGGGCGAGCCTTGCCTTTGCGGCAGCGACGAAGCGGTCGTGAATATTTTCGGTGACGATGATGCGGCTCGATGCCGTGCAGCGCTGGCCGGTCGAATAAAACGAGCCATTCACCACGGCCTCGACCGCCACCTCGAGATCGGCATCGTCCAGCACGACAAACGGGTTCTTGCCACCCATTTCCGCTTGCATCTTGGCGCCACGACCGGCGACGGTGGCAATTGCCGAGCGGCCGACTGCGACCGAGCCGGTGAAGGATACGGCATCGACGTCGCGATGATCGAGGATCGCCTGGCCGACGATACGCCCCGCACCCATGACGAGGTTTAGCACGCCGCCCGGCAGTCCGGCACGGTGGAGAATGTCGACGAGTTCCCATGCTGAAGCCGGCACAAGCTCGGCCGGCTTGAACACCACCGTATTGCCGTAGGCGAGCGCCGGGGCGATCTTCCAGGCGGGAATGGCAATCGGGAAATTCCAAGGCGTCACGATGCCGATGACACCGACAGGCTCGCGCGTCACCTCCACCTTAATTCCCGGCCGGACAGAGGGCAGTACATCGCCCGGATTGCGCAGCGCCTCGCCGGCCATGTATTTGAAGATCATGCCCGCACGCGCCACCTCGCCACGTCCTTCGGGAAGAGTTTTACCCTCTTCGCGGCTGAGCAGGCGGCCGAGTTCCTCCTCCCGCGCCAGGATTTCATTGCCCGCTTTGTCCAGAATGTTGAAGCGTTGCTGCGGGGTGGATAGCGACCATGTCGGGAAGGCGGCGCGGGCCGCGGTGACGGCAGCCTCGACCTGCGCCGCATCGCCTTCGGCATAGGTGCCAATCACATCCGAGAGATCCGAGGGGCTGATATTTCGGGTTCCTCCGGTCGCGGCCACCCGCACGCCGCCGATAAAATTGGGTCTTATGCTAAGGCTTCCGGTCATGGGGATCCCCCTGAGAAAATGATTTTCGCGGAATTGACGCGATGCCGCTTGGCTTTTATCTGTGCCATCCATATAGTGCGATCGCAGATCACGCAATATCACATCTTGTATCTACATGTTCATGTTGAAAAGAATAGTGATTTGTCTTCTTATTTCGTCGATGTGTGTCTGGAAAACTCAAGAAGGAGAGCTCTGAATGACCACCCGGAACTGGCATGAAACCGCCCGCTCGCTGACTCTTCCTACCCAGGCGGTCATCGGCGGACGCAGGGTCGAAGCCCGTTCGGGAAAGTCGTTCACCTCGATCAATCCTGCGACCGGTGAGGCGCTTGCCGAGGTGACTGAAGGTGGTGCCGTTGATATCGACCTGGCTGTCGCTTCGGCCCGAGCCTCTTTCGAGAGCGGCAGCTGGAGCCGCCGGCCGCCGGCACAGCGCAAGACGGTCATGCTGCGTCTCGCCGAACTGATGCGCGCCGAAATGGCCGCGCTTTCGGCGATGGAAAGCCTCGATATGGGCAAGCTGGTTCGCGATGCCTCCGGCAATGATGTCCCGGCCGCCATCAACATCCTGCAATGGCATGCGGAGGAGGCTGACAAGGTTTATGACGAGATGGCTCCGCTGCCGGAAGGCAATATCGGCATGATCCGCCGTGTGCCGCTCGGCGTCGTCGGTGCCGTGGTACCGTGGAATTTCCCGTTGAACATGGCCGTGTGGAAATGCGCGCCGGCGCTTGCCGCAGGCAATAGCGTGGTGTTGAAGCCGGCCGAACAATCGCCCTTCACCGCAATCCGCCTTGCCGAGCTGGCGCTGGAAGCCGGGTTGCCGGAAGGCGTGCTGAACGTCGTGCCCGGCTTCGGCGAGACGGCGGGCCAGGCGCTCGGCCGTCATATGGATGTCGATTGCCTCGCTTTTACCGGCTCGACTGCGGTCGGCAAGCTGTTCCTGCGGTATGCCGGCGAAACCAACATGAAGCAGGTCTGGCTCGAATGCGGCGGCAAGTCACCGGTTATCGTTTTCCCCGACTGCCAGGATCTGGAGGCGGCAGCCGATCAGGTCGCCAGCGGCATTTTCTACAACCAAGGCCAGGTCTGCTCGGCTTCGTCGCGGCTGTTCGTGCATGAAAGCATCGAGAAAGCCTTCCTCGACTTGCTGCTGAAACGCATTCCGGGTTACCTGCCCGGAGATCCGCTCGACACCAGATCGGGGCTCGGTGCGATGGTCGATGCAAACCATGCGCGCAACGTCATGCGTTTTATCGAGGAGGGCGGCAAGGGCGCGACACTGGTGACCGGCGGCAAGACAACGTCCGTCAACGGCAAAGGCAGCTTCATCGAACCGACGATCTTTGCAGACGTGCGGCCCGATGCGACGATTGCCCGGGACGAGATTTTCGGCCCGGTGCTCTCCGTCATTCGGTTCCGCGAGGAAGACGAGGCGATCCGCATGGCCAACGACAGCATCTATGGTCTGGCTGCATCGATCTTCACCGACGACCTTTCGCGGGCACATCGCGTATCTTCGCGCCTCAATGCCGGCGTCGTGGCCGTCAATGTTGTCGATCCGGTCAGTCCCGCGGTGCCGTTCGGCGGCTTCAAGCAATCCGGCTCGGGACGGGACCTCTCGCGGCATGCTATCGAGAAATACACCGCCCTGAAGACCACCTGGGTCCGTTACCGGACCTGATACTACTTCCATTTTTCAAAAAGGCAGGTTCGCAAGAATGGACATAGCTGGTGCATTGCAATGGCTCGACGCAAATCCCGAGATCTCCAGCATCAGGGCCGCCATCTGCGACCTGAACGGCATCATGCGCGGCAAGCGCATTCCCCGGGAACAAGCGAGAAAGGTGCTCGAAGGCGGTTTGCGCATGCCGCTTTCCGTGCCCGGCCTCGATATCTGGGGCAAGGACATCGAGGGCAATCCGATGGTGTTCGAGACGGGTGATGCCGACGGCCGCTGCGACTGGATCGGCCGCATGCCGATGGCCATGCGCTGGACCGCCGAGCCGACGGCGATGCTGCCGGTCTGGCTGAGGGACGAGCACGGAACTCCCTTCCTCGGCGATCCGCGCCGCGTCCTTGCATCGGTGCTTGATGGATTTAAGGAGCTTGGCCTGACGCCGGTCACCGCGACGGAACTCGAATTCTATCTGATGGATCCGAAATCGGACATGCCACTCGGGCCGATCTCCCCCTTCACCGGACGCCGGCTCGAAACCGCCGCCGCGATGGATATGGACGAGGTCGATCATTTCGAAGCCTTCATCCACGACGTCTATGTCGCCTGCCATGAGCAGGGCATTCCGGCGGATGCGGCGATTGCCGAAAACGGCATCGGCCAGTTCGAGATCAATCTCAACCACCGTGCCGATGCCCTGATGGCGGCGGACGACGCGCTTTTCTTCAAGCGTACCGTCAAGGGTATCGCCCGCAGGCACGGGCTGGCCGCCTGCTTCATGGCCAAGCCTTACGCCCATTGCTCGGGCAGCGGTTTTCATATCCATTTCAGCCTGATCGACAGGGACGGCAAGAACGTTTTTGACAATGGTGGCCCCGAAGGGACCGAAATGATGCGCCATGCCGTCGGCGGCATGCTGGCCGCCATGGCAGAGAGCACCCTGATATTCGCGCCGCATTTCAATTCTTACCGGCGGCTCCGTCCGAATTCCTACGCACCGACAGCCGTTGCTTGGGGCTATGAGAACCGCATGGTGGCGATCCGCATACCCGGCGGCGATGGCAAGGCAAGGCGCATCGAACATCGCGTCGCAGGCGCCGATGCCAATCCCTACCTTGTGATGGCCGCCGTGCTGGGAGCCGCGCTGAACGGCATCCGCAAGAAACTCGCTCCCGGCGAACCGCGCAGCAAGGATGCCTATGCCGACGATCTGCCTCGGCTGCCGCTGGACTGGCAGTCGTCGATAGATGCCTTCGAAGCCGGTCCAAATGTCGCAGAGATCTTTCCGCCGGTCCTGCGCACCGGTCTCGTGGCCTGCAAGCGGCAGGAACTCGAAGCCTTCGCCACCCGGCTGACGCCCTTCGAATACGGTACCTATCTCGAAACGGTCTGACACCGACGCCGAGAATAGTACGATCGCAGATCGCATTATTTTGCGCCAATGCATCGCGCTGGGCAGTGACTTCTTTTCCACTAATGGCTAGAAAGTCTCGGAAACAAGACTTTTTTGCATCGGATGCGCAGGCGATCCGGGAATTTCAGGGAAAGACATGGCAAGGAAACCGCAGTTCGGCCTCTCTGTTGTTGAAGCAGAGCCTCTTCACGAAAAGGTCTATCGTGAAATCGTCCGCGCGCTCGTATCCGGCCGGTTCGAGCCGGGGCAGAAGCTGACGTCCCGCAAGCTCGCCCAGGAACTCGGCACCAGCGACATGCCGGTGCGTGCCGCATTGATGCGCCTTCAGGCACAGCAGGCCCTTCGCCCCCTGCCGAACGGCAGTCTGGAAGTGCCGCAGATCAAGGCAAGCGAATTTGCGCAGCTCATGGATGCCCGTACCGTCGTCGAAGGCGGCGCGACCGAACGCGCTGCGGGGCTTGTCAATGGCAATAACCTGCGCACGATCCGCAAGCTCAGTGACGAATTGACAAGCGCCGCCAAGGGCGGTGACATCAACCGCTATCTCGTCGCCAATTACGACTTCAAGTTCGCCATCTATCGTCACTGTGGCAACGCGCCGCTGCTGTTCCTGATCGAGACGCTGTGGATGCAGGTTGGCCCCTTCCTGCGGCGTTATGCTGGCAGTTTCGACGGCGCGCTGAGCGGTATCCTTGATATCGACTATCACGAGGAGGCACTGGCGGCGCTGGAAAAGGGCGACGGAGCCAAGGCGCGCGAAGCGATCGTTCGCGACATCAGCGAGGGCGCGGTCTATCTGCTGAAAAATGCCGAGTTCACCTCGGAGTGAAACTGCTTGAAAACTATGCAAATTTTCACTCTGAAACGACATCGAGCTCCAAAAAATAATGCAGTAGAAACAGGAATATAAATAGAATTTTCTCGGCTGATATTCATTTCAATTGCGCGATCTCAGATCGCATCGTATGTAGTGGATAACGAAGATCTGCAGAATGTCAGACGCGGGAACAATTTGATGATATGCACTCGACATTGCCGGCGTTTCGTAACTTGTCGCCGGGTCAGCGCCCTGTATGGCGTGGCGGGGGGCTGCCCTCGATGATGCGTTTTGTTCTCGACCGCATCGTGTCGGCGATCCCGACCCTCCTCATCGCATCGATCGCGGTCTTTGCCATGATTCGGCTCATTCCCGGCGACCCGGCATCGATCATGCTCGGCGATCTCGCCACACCGGACCAGGTGGCGGCAATCCGCAAGGAAATGGGCCTGGACGGCTCGATCGCCACCCAGTACCTGCTCTGGCTGACGAATATACTGAGCGGCGATTTCGGCCAGTCGATTGGCTCCGGAGACCCGGTATTGCCGCTCATCCTCGAGCGTTTCACCGTGTCGGCGACAATCGTCGTGGCCGCCGTCTTCCTCGCTGCGTTGATCGCCGTGCCGGCCGGCATGTTTGCCGCCTGGCGCCAGCACAGCCTCGGCGATGTCGGCGTGGTCGCCATCTCGACGCTGCTTCTTTCCATCCCCAGCTTCTGGCTTGGCCTGATGATCCTGCTGCTGTTCGGCCTTTGGCTGAAATGGTTCCCGATCATCGGCTACGTCTCCTTCAACGAAGATTTCTGGACGGCGCTGTCCTATATCTTCATGCCGGTCCTGACCCTGGTGCTGGTGGAGCTGGGCGCCATCGTCCGTATGGCGCGAGCCGCGACGATCGAGGTGGCGCGGCTGGAATACATTACCCATGCGCGGGCCAAGGGGCTGAGCGAAAACGCCGTCATCTGGCGCCACGCTTTCAAGAATGCCTTCGCTCCGACATGGACGCTGATCGGCCTGATCCTCGGCGGGCTGCTCGGGGGCATCGCGGTGACGGAAACGGTCTTCACCATACCGGGCCTGGGCCGTCTGCTCGTCGATGCGATCTATGCTCGTGATTATCCCGTTGTGCAGGGCTGTATTCTGTTCATCAGCGTCATCTATGTGATGGTCAACCTTCTGGTGGACCTGCTGTATCCGATCTTTGACCCAAGGGTTGCAGAATGATCGCGCGCGCGTTGAAACTTCCCCGCCGCGGTGTTAGCGCCATCCTTGGCGTCACGATCGTCGGCCTTCTTGTGCTGGCCGCCGTCTTCGGCCCATCGATAGCGCCTTACGATCCTCTGAAGCTGGACTTCATGGCACGGCTCAAGGGGCCTGGCACGCCAGGCCATCTGCTCGGCACTGACGAATTTGGCCGCGACATTCTGAGCCGCCTGACCTACGGCGCCCGCACCAGCGCCTGGATCGCCTTCGCCACCGTAACCTTCGCCATCATCCTCGGCATGATCGTCGGCATCCTTGCCGGCTTTTATCGGGGCTGGGTCGACCGCTTGCTGATGATGATCAACGACGCGCTCCTGGCTTTTCCCGGCCTTTTACTGGCGCTTGGCATCATGGCGGTCACTGGGGCCAGCCGCGATGCGATCGTGGTCGCCCTCGGCCTCGCCTATGCGCCGGCCGTGGTGCGCGTGGTGCGCGCAAGCGTTATGTCGATCCGCCAACGTGAATATATCGAAGCCTCCTTCGTCATGGGCAATACCGAATTGGTGACTATGATGCGGCATGTCCTGCCCAATTGCGTCGCACCGGTCACAGTGCTTGCGACGACCATGTTCGGTTGGGTGATCCTGTCGGAAAGCGCACTTTCCTTCCTGGGACTGGGAGTGCCGCCGCCGGCGCCGAGCTGGGGCAATATGCTGGCCAGCGCCCGCCCGTTCATCACGCAGGCACCCTATCTCATCGTTCTACCCGGCCTTTTCATTGCTTTCACGCTGCTCGGCATCAACATGCTAGGTGATGCGGTGCGCGACTGGCTGGATCCGAAAATGCAGGCTTGAGGATCTTTCATGGATAACAGCGCTGACTCTGCCGTTGTCGCAGCCAGAAATCTGTCGGTTTATGTCCCTGGCCTCAACCGCGTCGTCGATGGGCTGGACTTTTCGATCGAGCCGGGCGGCATGCTGGCATTGGTCGGAGAATCCGGCTCGGGCAAGACCATGGCGGCCCGCGCCGTGCTCGGCCTCCTGCCGCCCCCGCTGAAAGTCACCGAGGATAGCAGCATCCGGTTCCACGGCCACGAATTGGTCGGAGCGACCGCCGATATCCTTCGCAAGGTGCGCGGTCGCCGCATTGGCATGGTATTCCAGGAGCCTATGGTCTCGCTCAACCCGTCGATGACGATCGGCGGGCAGATGGCGGAGGGTCTGAAGCTGCATCTCAAGCTTTCCAGGGGAGAGATCCGCGATCGGTGTCAGGCCATGCTGGAGCGCATCAAGATCAGAGATCCGGCGCGATGCCTGACGGCCTTTCCGCACGAGTTCTCCGGTGGCATGCGGCAGCGCATCATGCTGGCGTCCGTCATGCTCCTGAAGCCGGAGCTGCTGATCGCCGACGAGCCGACCACCGCGCTCGACACGCTTGTCCAGCGCGATGTGCTCGATCTGATGAGAGAGCTGACTCGCGAGAACGGGACCGCCGTGCTCCTGATCAGCCATGACCTCGGCATGGTTTCGCATTACGTCCGCGACGTGGTGGTGATGCACAAGGGAAGGGCGGTCGAACGGGGCCGAGCGACCGAAGTGCTGTCTGCGCCAAAACATGATTATACCCGCCAGCTCGTCGATGCCCTGCCTCGTCGCAGTGCAGGCGGCGCCCGCTCCACCACAGCGCGCGAGCCGCTGGTAACGATCAGAGATCTGGTCATCGAATATCCCGGGCGTCGCACGATGTTCGGCAAGAGTGAACCCAAGCGTGCCGTCGATCAGGTCGCACTGTCCGTCAGACAGGGAGAAACGCTGGCGCTGGTGGGCGGCTCCGGTTCCGGCAAGACAACGCTCGGCCGGTCGATCGTCGGCCTCGTCGGCATCACGTCCGGCAGCATCGATTTTCGCGGCAAGCCCATCGAGGTTGGCACCGGCTTGCTCGCCCGCTTGCAGCGCCGCGACATCCAGATCATCTTCCAGGATCCCTATTCCTCGCTCGACCCGCGTCAGCGCATCGGCGATATTGTCGGTGAACCGTTGAAGCTGGAACCGGACATGACGGCGGCGGCCCGGCGCGAGCGCGTGCTCGAAGTCTTCGGTGAAGTCGGGCTTGACCGGGATTTCCTGACGCGCCTGCCTCACCAATTGTCCGGTGGGCAAAGGCAGCGCGTGGCGATTGCCCGCGCCATCGTGCGCAGGCCGGCTTTCCTCGTGGCCGACGAGCCCGTCTCCGCCCTCGACATGACTGTGCAGAAGCAGATCCTGAAACTGATCCGCGACCTGCAGGAGCGTTATGGCTTCGCCTGCCTGTTTGTCTCGCACGATCTCGGCGCGGTAGAACAGGTGGCCGATCGCGTCGCGGTGATGCAGGACGGCAAGATCGTGGAGGTCGGAGAACGGGACGACATTTTCGACCGGCCGAAACACGATTACACCCGCCGCCTGCTGGATGCGGCGATGCTGCTCGACCGGAAATTTGATGGTGCGAAAGGCGCAGCCTGAAGCACCCGTTCCGGTTATTCGTGAAAGCCTTTCTCCCCGTACGAGTTATGGGCGGGCAGCCGCTGCTGGATGAGTCGGTTTTCGGTCTTCGCAAGAGCCGTCGAGCACGCTGCGAAGATGCGTGACACACCCACAAATATCGGAACATGCAGCGCGAGCATGACGCACCGATAGCGTCACCTTGCTCGCAGACCGAATTCCGGCCGCGTATAGCCGATGCATCTGCGCACGAAACACTCCCGACATCGTTAGGGTCTCCGACCATCAAGCCAACTGCGCGCCGCGAATCCGCCGTTGTTCATTGACCGCCCTTTATCTATATTCCTATAGTAGGAATATAGATAAAAATATAATCTAAAAACCGGAATTATATTGACGGCACGGCGATTTTGCGGTTGCTTTGCATCGTGGCCAAAAGGGCCTCGCTTCACGAAAATCAGGGCATGCGCATGGGCTGGCGGGTTGGTGTGGATTCCGGTGGGACGTTCACCGATATTTGTCTCTTCGAAGAGGAGACGGGACGGGTCGAGATCTGGAAAGTGCCTTCGACACCGCATGATCCGTCCGTAGCAATCAGCACGGGCGTTGCGGAAGCTCTGGACCGGCTTGGCGCAACGCCGGAGGCGGTCGCCTATTTCGGTCATGGCACGACCGTCGCCACCAATGCACTGATCCAGGGAAGGGGTGTCTCGACGGGCCTGATCGCAACACGCGGATTTCGCGACCTCTTGGAAATCGGCCGGCAGAAGCGTCCCCATCTTTACGATATCCATGCAGAAAAGCCGAAGACGCTGGTCTCCCGCGAGCTTCGCATCGGAGTGGCCGAACGGGTCCGGAACGATGGTTCCGTCGAGCAGCCGTTGGACGAGGATGCATTGCGGACCGCGGCGAAGGAGCTCAAGGCTGCGGGCGTGAAATCCGTCGCCATCACCTTCCTCTACAGCTTCGCGCATACGGCCCATGAGGAGGCCGCGTTGCGTATCTTGTCGGAAGAGTTTCCCGAAGCTTTCGTTTCCGCCTCGCACCGGATCGCACCGGAATTCCGCGAATTCGAGCGGATGTCGACAACCGTGGTCAACGCCTATCTCGGGCCGGTGATGAAAGGTTATCTTCATAACCTCGAAAACAGCCTGAAGGAGATGGGTCTGGATGCGGTCCCGCATCTCACCCAGTCGAATGGCGGCGTGATCGGCTTCGACACTGCGGCCGAGATGCCGGTCCGCACCGTGCTGTCGGGGCCGAGCACCGGTGTGGTTGCCGCCCTCGCATTGAGCGAGATGACCGGCGGCCAGGATCTCATCACCTTCGACATGGGCGGCACCAGCACGGATGTTGCGCTATTGAAGGGCGGTGAGTGCCGGATGGTGGGCGAAGCCGTGGTTCACGGTTATCCTATCAAGGCGCCGATGCTTGACATCCACACCGTTGGTGCCGGTGGCGGGTCGCTGGTTCACGTGGACAGCGGCGGTCTGATCAAGGTCGGGCCGCGCAGCGCGGGCGCCTTTCCTGGTCCGGCCTGCTACGGACATGGCACGACAGAGCCGACGGTCACCGACGCCAACGTTTTTCTGCAGAACCTGGACCCGCGTTACCTGCTGCGCGGCCGCATGCCTGTCCATCGCGATTTGGCGGAAGCCGCGCTCAAGACCATTGCCGACCAGGTCGGAATGAGCGTTGCCGAAGCCGCGGACGGCATACTCGACATCGTCGCCGCCAACATGACGAAGGCCATCCGGGTGATCAGCGTGCAGCGAGGTCACGACCCGCGTGATTACACGCTCGTCGCTTTTGGTGGTGCCGGCCCGCTTCATGCGGCACGGCTGGCGGCAGAGCTCGAAATGCGCCGCATTCTGGTGCCGCTGACGCCGGGCATCCTGTGCGCCATGGGCCTGCTGATGACCGACCTGCGCACCGATTTCGCCTCCACCCGGCTTGCTTCTCTGGACACGCTCGATCCCAGCTGGCTGGAGGAGGTATTCGCAAATCTCGAACGGCGGGCGGATGCCTGGTTCGCAAGCGAAAACATCCCGCTCGATGCGCGTATGACCAGGCGGACGGTTGATGTGCGCTATGCGGGGCAGAACTACGAGATTTCGGTAGCGGTCCCGGGCGGCACGACGGACCGGAGCACATTTGAGGCCATTCGGCGGGAGTTCCTGGCAGGTCATGACCAACTCTACGGCTTTACCTCCGACGGCGAAGAGATCGAACTCGTGACATACCGGCTGGAGGCGCGTGCCGGAATCCGTAAGGCGCGTTTCAAGCCTCGGCCGATGGGCGCCAGCGACCCGGCCGGTGCACTGATCGGCGAACGGCTGGTCTGGTGCAGGCAAGCCGGGAGCTTCCGCACCCACAAGATCTACGATCGGCTTCTGCTGGTTCCGGGAAATATCGTCGAAGGCCCCGCCATCATCGACCAGATGGACACCACCACCGTCGTTCCGGCGGGAATGGAAGCCCATGTCGACGTCTACCTTAATCTGGTCATGGAGGCGTACTGAAATGGCGCAGGTCAAGCAGAATCCAGTCACGGCCGAAAGTCGTTCGCTCAACCCGATCACGATCGAAGTCATCGGCAGCGCCTTCGCGTCGATCGTCGAGGAAATGGGCGAGACGCTGGTGAGGTCGAGCTATTCTACCAATATCAAGGAGCGGCGTGATTGCTCCACCGCGCTTTTCGATGCTTCCGGCCATACCTTGTGCCAGGCCGAGCACGTGCCTATGCATCTGGGAAGCTTCATCGGGTTCGTCCCGCTGATCCTCAAAAAACACGGGCTCGTCGGTCTCAGACCAGGCGACGTTTTCATCGGCAACGATGCTTACGAAGGTGGCGGTACACATCTTCCCGACATCGTGCTCGCCGAGCCGATCTTTCATGGCGGGAGATTGACCGCCTGGGCCATCAATACGGCTCATCACTCCGACTTCGTCGATCGCGGCCATGCGCATATCTATCAGGAAGGCCTGCGCATGCCCCCGGTCCGGCTTTACCGGGCGGGCGACCTTCAGGAGGACATTCAGGATCTCTTCCTCCTGAACTGCCAGGTACCGCGCGAGCGCCTTTCCGACCTGCGCGCCCAGATGGCCGCAAACCGTCTCGGCGTGCGGCGGATGATCGATCTTTGCGACAAATACGGTGCCGATACCGTCGAGGCAGCCGGACAAGAACTGCAAGACTATGCGGAGCGCCGCATGCGCGCGGGCATCCGGACCATTCCGGATGGCATCTACACGTTCAGCGATCGTTTCGATTGCGAGGTTTTCGAGGCATTGTGGGATTTCAGCGTGCGGATCATCGTGCGGGGCGATGAGATGGAACTTCGCTTCGACAGCCCCCCGCAATCGCGAAGCCCGATGAACGTCGTCCGCACCGCCCTGCTGGCAACCGTCTATTACGCGGTGAAATCCATCGTCGACCCGAGCATGCCGCCGAACGCGGGGCTGGCGCGCCCGATCACCGTTATCGCCGAAGAAGGAAGCGTGCTCAATTGCGTGCATCCGGCCGCCGTCGATGGTCGCCTGACCTCCTGCCAGCGTGTGGTGGACCTTATCCATGGCGCGCTTGCGCCCGTCCTGCCGGAGCGGGTAACGGCTGCCGGCAACGGCTCCTGCTTCGACATCACCTTTTCCGGACAGCGGCCGGACGGTTCGCTTTGGGTGTATCTGGAAACGATCGGCGGTGGAAATGGCGCCCGTTTCGACAAGGATGGCCTGGATGGTGTGCATGTGCATATGACCAACACGTCGAATCTGCCGGTCGAGGCGCTGGAAGTCGAATATCCGATCACCTTGCTGGCCTATGAATTGATCGATTCATCCGGCGGTGCCGGAGAGTTTCGCGGCGGCATGGGCATTCGCCGTGTTTACCGCGCCGAGCAGGCATGCCGGGTGCATTATGGCGGATCGCGCATGCGCTCGCAGCCTTGGGGCCTTGACGGCGGCCTGCCGGGAGCGAGCGGCGGCTTCCGGTTCTCGGATGGCGTCACGCCTTTTCTCAAGGGCGTCGGTACCGTCAATGCGGGAGACATCATCGAGGTTTTCACACCCGGCGGAGGTGGTTACGGCGATCCGACGCGGCGTCCACCGAATGTCGTGCAACAGGATCTGCGCGAAGGCAGCTTTACCCTTGCCGACGCTACCGTGTTTCAATCGAAGGAGGTTTAGGATGAATGCCTTGATCGCCCCCGGCGGCATATCCTCTGCGACTTGTGCGGCACCGGGTCTCGTATATAGACAGGCCATGGACCGCAAATCATCGAGCAATGTGGAACGCGCCGCGGAAATCCTGCTTGCCATTGGCAATGCAGGACTGGAAGGCATGTCTCTCGCGGATATCGCAGAAGCGCTCGACGACACGAAATCGGCCATACATCGCGCATTGCAGGGCCTCGCCAAGCACGGCTTCGTGGAACAGTCATCACGCCGCGGCCGTTATCGGCTCGGCTCGGCGATCTATGCCCTGTCGAAGCGGTCCTTCACGATGGCCGACCTCGTGGAGGCAGTCCGGCCCGCCCTGGTGCGGATCGGATCGGCTACGCGGATGTCGACTTATCTGATGGCGCATTCCGGGCTCGACTGTGTCTGCCTGGATTTCCAGGAAGGCATCTATCCGATCCGTGCTCTCCTGAACGGCGTCGGCGGCCGCATCCCGCTTGGCGTTTCGGTTGCCGGCGTCTGCATCCTCTCGACCTTCGACCCGGCTACGCGCAATGCGATGCTTGCCGAAAACGAAGCAGCGCTGACGGCGGCCGGTTTTGAGCCGGACGGCGTGCTGGCGGAAGCGCAGCTTGCAGCGGAAAAAGGATTTGCCGTCCGCCCGGGTGCTGATGAAACCGATGTCATGTCTCTCGCGGTCGTCTTGCCGAGGGACAAGGTGCATGCGGCAGCCGCGATCGCGGTCGTTCCTCCATGGCGGGACATCGATCCGGCCAAGGTCGCGGACATCGTGACGCTCATCCGCACAGAGGCCGCAAGAGGCATCTGAGCCGTTCCTGCTGGCGTAAGTAGCGCATTGCCGGCATCCGGGGCATCAAAGATTTCAAAAACTCAAGTAACGTGCCTGCTTTTGGCGACTGAAGCAGGGGCGGACAAGCGTTGAAATTTGGAAATATAAAGTAAATTCAATATGTTATGTGAATTTGGCATTGACAGTCTGCCGCAGCCGTAGTTCATTTATTTGTGCGATCGCAGATCACGGAAAATCCCGGACGCTTTCGATCGATGCCGAGCCGAAAGCCATTGTGAAATCGACAACAAGCAGGGGAATGGTTTGGAGATGGACATGAAGAGACCGATAGTGTTTGCGCTTTTCAGCGCATGTGTGCTGACATGCGGCGGCGCGCGGGCCGAAGAGCCGCAAAGAGGCGGCACGCTGAATATCGTTCTTACGGCGGATATTCGCAGCCTTGACGCCAGCCGCACCGATGCGATCACCGAAACCGTGCTTAACCACATTTATGAGCCGCTGGTTTCGTACAGGAACGATATGACGATCGGCCCGGTCCTCGCCCAGAGCTGGAGTGCCTCGGAAGACGGCAAGCAATACAGTTTCAAGATCCGCCCCGGCGCAGTCTTTCACAACGGCGACAGGGTTCTTGCCTCGGATGTGAAGTGGTCCTGGGACCGCCGCATGGCGACTGCCGGTACGCAGACACCTTGGCCCTGTATCGGCAATTTCAACGGAACCCGCGGGCTGAAAGTGGTCTCGGTGGAGGCTGCGGACGAGAACACCGTCGTCTATACCATAGATGCTCCCAATACCCAGTTTCTCATCCGTATCGCCGATCCGGTCTGCAACACCTGGGTCGCCAGTCCGAAGAATGTCGGAGCGGACGGAAAGTGGATAGAGGGCTCGGCGATCGGCAGCGGTTCCTTTACGCTGAAGGAGTGGAAGAAGGAGCAATATGTCACGCTCTCCCGCTTTGCCGGATACGTGCCGCTCAGGGAAAAACGTGACGGCTATACCGGCGACCGCAGCGTCTACGTGGACGAGGCCCGTTTCGTGGTGATCCCGGACAAGACAGCGGCGGAAACGGCTCTGTTTGCTGCTCAGGTTGATGTCGTCTCGACAATCCAGGCTTCCCGAATGGACGACCTGAAGGGCAGGGGCGCGGTTATCCAATTGGCTCCGGGCCTGTCGTTTTCGGCGATCCTGATCCAGACCAGCGACCCGCTGCTCTCCGACGTTCGCATCCGCCGCGCCATGGCGCATGCCATGGATCTGAAACAGATCACGCAGGTAAAAACCGCCGGAATGACCGAGTTCAATCCGTCGGGCGTGCCGCAGGCAAGCGCGCTGTTCGACAGGTCTTTTCAGGATTGGCCGGCCTATGATCCGGACGCCGCGAGGAAGCTGTTGAAGGAGGCGGGATACAAGGGGCAGCCAATCAAGATCCAGGCCAATCAGCGCTATATCGGCATGTACGAGAATGCCGTGCTCGCACAGGCGATGCTGACCGCGATCGGCATGAATGTCGAGATCGAAACGCTCGACTGGGGCGCACAGCTCGACAACTACCTGTCTGGCAAATTCCAGATGCAGGCCTTCGGCTACGGCTCCCGGCCGGATCCTACGGTAATATACGGAATGTTTACCGGCTCGAAAAAGGCCGTGGCAAGTTACCAGTGGGATGATCCAAAAGCCCAGGAGCTTTTCCTCAAGGCAATCGCCACGGTTGACCTCGATCAGCGCAAGGCGGTTTTCAAGCAGATGCATGCGCTGATGGGAGAACAGGTGCCGATGATCGGCCTCTACTACAATCCTGTCATCGAGGCCGTATCACCGAAGTTGCGGAATTACGAATCCTGGGCGCTCGACAAGCCGCGCGCCTGGGGTGTCTGGAAGGTAAAGTGATCTTGGGTAACCCCGGGTCTAAAGCCGACTGAGGCTCGACCCTGACTGGGGCCATCCGAGGATGGCCCCTTTTTTCTCAGGCACATTCCCGTCGCTCTGGTGAACGGACGCGGCTTGCCGATGAAGCTTCTTTTGAGGACAGTATGAGGAATTGTGTGGCAGTGCCTGATCTGGCCTGAATGGGCTATGGGGGGTGACGAATTTCGCGGAGACCCATGGTTTTGAAATCAACAACCAAGAAACCTCGGTAAGGGGCGTTGGCGAAGAGTCCATCGACGCCAGACGGGTCTCCCATGATCCTGCAATTCCGGATCTTTTTGAAAGACGTAAGCCGCATGGTCTGGCGGCGGGTTCAGGTGCCCTCGGGCGAGGTGCGGCGGATGATTGATGGCGCGTTCATGTGCTTTATCCGGACGTCGAGCGTGTTGTCTCTCCGGGATGACGTCGCAATAGATCTGCGACCTTTGAGCCATCGATCGCCTCGATGCGGTGACGGTCGTGGGGCGTCCCGCCGGTGGTTTCTGCGGCGATCATGGCGTTAACGACAGCTTCCTCGACGCTCTGGACGGCGGCCTCATAGACCGGGTCGAGGATCTCGTCATTGACCATGGCGATAGTCAGCACGGCGTCCGCCTTGTGGCGCATCGGATGGGGATTGGCGGTCGAGAAGGCCAGGAAGATGTCGCCGGAATTGTTGCCGCCGATCGTACCGTTGCGGCCGATGCCGATTGCGGCGCGGCGGGCAAGCTTCTGCAACTGATGCGGCGCGAGCGGCAGGTCTGTCGCGATCACGACGATGATCGAGCCGCGCTCGGAAAGACCAAGATCACCTTCCTTCAGCAGCTTGCCAACCGGAACGCCACCGATCGTCAGCCAGTCCCGCCGGCCGTGATTGGCCTGTACCACCGCCGCGACAGTGGATTCCTGGCCGCTGATCGCGATCCGCCGCGAGGCGGTGCCGGTACCACCCTTGAAACCATAGGCGATCATGCCGGTGCCGCCGCCGACATTGCCCTCGGCGACCGGGCCGGCTCTCGCCCCGTTCAGTGCCTCGAAGACATGGTCGACGGTGACGTGTTGGCCGTTGATATCGTTGAGCAGGCCGTCATAGGTTTCCGCCACCACCGGCATGAGCCACAGGTGATCGTCGCCTTCATAGGTGGCGGCGTACCGGTCGATCATCCAGCGCACCGCGCCGTGATGGGTGATGCCGACGCTGTGGGTGTTGGTGATCAGGACAGGCCCGACAAAATAGCCGCCGTCCTTGATCCAGTGCGAGCCAGTCATCTCGCCATTGCCGTTGAAGCGATGGATTCCGGCGAAGACTGGAACCGGTTCATCGGCCGTCGCGTGCGGCAGGATCGCGGTCACGCCGGTGCGAACAGGCAGCTTGCGGCCGGGGCGGGGTGTTTCCTCGCGGACGGTGGAGAACCCGACATGCACGCCGCCGACATCGGTAATCGCATTCAGCGGCCCCGGTGTGCCGTCAAAGGGGATGCCGAAATCACGGGCGCGTTTTCGCTTCTCGGCGGATGTGTCGGTGGCCATGCTTCCTGCCTTGTCTTCACGCCTTCCGGTCAGCAGACCGTGAGTTTCACACCATTGTCGTCCAGGTTGTTCTTCAGATCATCGCCCGGCATCTTGTCTGTCACCACGTGATTGATATCGCGCCAGGACGCGTAACGGGCCGGGAACAGCCGGTCTTGCTTGGAGTGGTCGGCAACGACGACGGTGCCTGCGGCGCGTGTCACCATGGCGCTATAGACCGCCCCGCATTCGAGAAGCGCATCGGAAGGCCCATCGGGACCGAGGCCGCTCGCGCCGAGAATGGCGAAATCGGCGTAGAAGGAATTGAGGAACGAAACCGTATGCGCGCCGACAGTCGCGCCCTCGGTGGCGTGATAATCCCCTGGCAACATGAGGACCTTGATGGTCGGATTGATCGCGAGCACGGTCGCAACGCCGAAGGAATGGGTGAGCACGGTGATGTTCTTCATCTCCACCGCAATGCGCCTGGCGGTGTGCACCGTGGTCGAACCGGAGCCTATCATCAGCACCTGAGCACCCTTCAGGATCTGCGCCGCCGCCTTGGCGATCCGCTCGCGCTCGGCGACGAAAAGAGTGTGGCGCTCGGTCACCGACGGTTCGGTGGAGAGAGAGCGCACGGCTCCGCCGTAGGTACGGTTGAGCAGGCCCTGTTCGGTCATCTCGTCGAGATCGCGGCGGATGGTCTCGGTCGAAACGTCGAGCCGTCGGGCAAGTTCCGCCACGCGCAGGCTCGGTGCCTGGTTGAGCTCGGTCAGGATGCGTTCTTGACGTACGCTCTTCGGTTTCTTCATCGCCGCTTGCTCCTCAGCATTCCACAGGTCTTTTCGGCCACCCATTCCAGTCCGCCGGCCAGAACCGCATCTTAGACCGCACCACCAGTACCCTGCCGACATCTGCATGAGGGCGGGCATAGGCCTGGCCTTCGTCGGAGACCGGGCGATGATCGAATGGATTTCGGGTGCGTTCATCGCGAGAGTTGTGTCAGGAACGACGAGGCCGAACAAGTATCATGCGTGTTCTATCCCCGCTCGTCTCAAGCCTCCGCCTGCGGCAGGTACGCGATCAACTCGTCCGTAGTCATCACGTTGGCATAGATCATATGGAGCCGCTCAAGTTCACTCACATGCAGTTTGATCGTGCCGGCAGCGCAGGCGTCGTCGACGACGATGACGTCGAAGCTCTCGTCGGCGAGACTGCGGACCGTCGAGGAGACGCACTGGTCGGTGAAGATGCCACAGCACACGACATGGGTGATGCCCATGTTGGCCAGCACAAGCCTGAGATTAGTGCCGGTCAACGCGCTGTCGGTGGTCTTGGTGACGACGATCTCGCCGTCGTGGGGGGCGATCTGCGGCAGGATCTGCGAGGCTTCCTCCTCCTTAGGCAGGAGAAGATTGTTCCAGCCCGGTTTCTTCTGGCTGAGCGAGCGGTCGCGGCCGTCTTTGCGCAGGCATGCGATGCGCGCGAAGAACACATCGAGACCGAGCGCGCGGAAGCGCTCCAGGAGGCGCTGGTTGTTGGGGATGACGGTGCCGTGCATCCGATCATGGAAAGGCGTCCAGGCGTGATAGCGGGCAAGGTCGTCCCCCGTGAGGGTCGCGGGATCCGGGCGATCGAGATAGGTGTTCTGCATGTCTATGACCAACAGCGCCACCTTGCCCCTTTCGAGCACCGGATCCTCGGGCTCCGGTGCGCCTTGATAGTAGAAGGACCGACGTTCGGTTTTCCAGCTCATGTGCCCGCCCTCATGCATCCGCCCGGCGACGGCGCACCAGCGTGATCGCAAGGCCCCCGGCAAGAAGCAGGACGGCGGCCGAAAGCGTACTCATCGTCCCGAGCGCCGGCACCATCGGCGAATAGCCGGCGACCATCTTCGAATAGAGCCATTTCGGGATCGTCGAGTCGACGCCGGCGGTATAGAGCGACAGTGGGAAATTGCCCCAGGAAAGCAGAAAGGCGAAGAGCGCGCCCGACCAGATGCCCGGCCAGAGGATCGGCAAGGTCACTTCGCGCAGGATGAACCAGCGGCTCGCGCCAAGGTCGCGGGCGGCCTCTTCGAGCGTCGGGTCGAAGGAATAGACCTGGATCGCGATCACCAGCGTCACGACCGGAACGATCCAGACGAGATGGGCGACGACGGCCGTCTGCCAACTCGGATTGATGCCGAGCGCGTTGAACCACAAGAGAAGGGCAAGCCCCAGCACCGGCTGCGGAAAGAAGACCGGCAAGAGGATCGCCTTCTGGAACAGCTTGCGTCCCCTCCAGTCGTAGCGGGCAAAGGCAAGCGCGCCAAAGAAGGCGAAGACCACCGAGACCAGAGTGACGATGAAGGCGATCAGCAGGGAGTTCTGCACCAGTGACTGGATTTCAAGCGACGCGAAGGTCTTGCCCCACCATTCGGTTGAGAAGATGCGGATCGGAAAGCCGAAATAACGTCCCTTCGACAGGCCGGCCAGCGCACCGCAGATGATCGGCAGGTAGATGACGAGAATGACAAACGCGGTCCAGACCTTCACGAAGGCGCGGGCGCGGATTTGCGAACGGGTTTCCATGTCTCACCTTTTGCCGAGAATGCGGTCGAGATCGAGCTTCGACAGGACGTAGAGCGCCAGCCCGCTGACGATGGCGACGAGCAGGAGAGCAAGTGCTGAGCCGAGCGGCCAGTTCTGCGCATAGGTGAAGGCAACCTCGATGTCCTGCGCGATGGTGATGACCGACTGGCCGCCAAGAATCTTGGATTCGGCGATGGCGCCGGCGCCGAGCACGAAGGTGAGCAACATGCCGACCAGGATACCGGGCATGGCGAGCGGCAACTCGATTTCACGCCAGATCATGAGCCGGCTTGCTCCGAGGTCGCGAGCCGCGTCGACCAGATCCTTGGGGATCATCGCAATACCCAGCGACATCGGGAATAACATGAAGGGAAGATAGACGTAGAGCATCCCGAACAGAATGGCGCCCGGGGTATAGAGCACTTCCGGACCGCCGGAAAAACCGAGCCATTTGAGCCCGCCGTCGAGTACGCCGTTTTTGATGAAGAATAACACCCAACCATAGAGCCGGACGTTTTCCGAGACGAACAGCGGAAAGACGAAGAGCACGCCGACGAGACCCGACCATTTGCCGAACATTCGGTTGAGGCCGTAGGCGATCGGATAAGCGATCACCGCCAGCAGCGCCACGGTTGCGGACGCATAGGCAAGCGACCAAGCAAACGACATCCACACCGTATTGGACGGATCGAATACGGCGGAGAAGTTGGCAAGCGTGAAAGAACGGAAAACCTCGAAGCTCTTCGGTGTGGCAAACGCATAGGCGGCCACCGTCAGCAGCGGTGCGAGAAATCCGAGGACCAAGAGGACGGCGACGGGCGCGGCGGCGCGAAGTCCGGCAGGGATGGCAGGCAGCAAGTTTCGTTCGCCGGCGGTTCCGGCGTGTGTCACGGCCGCCATGTCAACCTCCCACCACGATGGCGTCGGGGGCGTCCCAGCCGATGGTGACGCTGCCGCCTGACGACAGGCCGAGGACCGCTGCCCGTGCGGCTTCGACGAGATAGATCCGGCCACCGGAATGGACCTGATATTGCATGCGCGAACCGAGCGAGTATTCGTTGTAGATCTTGCCCGTGATCAGGTTGTCGGCGGTCGATGGGCCGGTGACGAAACGCATGGTCTCCGGTCGAACGATGACGGTTGCCGTGTCGCCGATCGCCTCGTCCGTCGGAGCGACGATAATTGATCGTCCATCGCCGAGGATCCAGCCGTCCCGACCGTCGCGCCTTACTTCGAAACTGTTCACTTCGCCGAAGAATTCCGCGACGAAGCGTGTCGCCGGCTTCGTGTAGATTTCCTCCGGCGTGCCGATCTGCACGAGGCGGCCGCGGCTCATCACCCCGACGCGATCGGACATGACCATGGCTTCCTCGAGCGAATGGGTGATGTAGACGAAGGTCTTTCCGCTCTCGCGGTGTAGGTCCTTCAGTTCTTTTTCCAGCGCCTTCTTCAGCTTGTAGTCGAGGGCTGACAGTGGTTCGTCGAAGAACAGCACATCGGGATCATAGGCAAAGGCGCGGGCGAGCGCGACGCGTTGTTTTTCACCGCCCGAGCAGCGCATCACGTTCTTGGCGTAATAATGTTCGGGCAGGCGCACCATGCGCATGAGTTCGAGCGCGCGCGCTTTGCGTTCGGCGGCGCCCATCTTACGGACCTTCAGCGGAAACTCGATGTTCTCGCCGACGGTCTTGTGGGGAAACAGGGCCAGCGACTGGAAGACAAGGCATGTCGGCCGCTTGTTGGCCGGTACGTCATTGATCAGTTCGCCGCGGAGCGTGATATAGCCTTCGGACGGCGATTCCATGCCGGCCAGCATGCGCAGGAGGGTCGTCTTGCCGGACCCGGAGGGTCCGACAATGGTGACGAATTCACCCTCCTTGATGTCGACATTGATGCCGTCGACGGCGGCGAAATCGCCGAAGATCTTGCGAACACCGACCAGTTGCAAAACCGGCGCCGTTGCCGGAAAGACTGCGTCGTCGGTTTTTGTGGTGGTGTCGGGCGGGGCGGGCGAGATCATCGCAAGGCTCATGTCGTTTGCTCCGTCAGAACAGGGCCGGCTCAGCCGCGCAGGCGCTTGGCCGCCGTCATCAGTTCCAGTGCCTTGTCGTAGTCGGGCACGATGTCATACTCGGCCGAACGGGACATGTCCTCCTCAAGGCTGTCCCACTGGATGGCTTCCAGTTCTTCCTTGGTGAAGCGTTCGAAGCATTTGGGGTTGCCCATCTGGCTGACCGGATTGAACGTGCCTTCAGCAAAGGCCACGGTATGGGCGACCTGCGGGTCCTGGACATATTTCAGGAATTCCACGGCAAGCGGCGAGAGCTCGGGATTGTTGACGGTCGAGGTGATCTCGATCCACGAAATGCCGCCCTTCCCATCGATCGGTCCCTTGAGCGGCGTGATTGCGCGGAGGTTCGGATAGCCGTCCGCCCGCGCCGGGGACACTGAATAGGTACCGCCGGTCATGTAGAGATCGATCTCGCCCGAGACGAGCGCCTGGTTGAGCGAAGCCATGTCGCCGACCATCTTGGCGCCCTTGAAGACCTTTTCGGCGGTTTTGGCAAAAGCCTTGAATTCCTCTTCCGTATGCTGCTTGAAAGGATTGATGCCGGCGACCAGGAAAATGTTGAAGACGTTCCAGTCGTCAGATTCTTGGATGCCATACTTGCCGGCGAGCGAGGCATCATTGAACAGGTTCCAGCCCTGTTCTTCGGCCGTCGCCTTGCTGATCTCGTCGGTGTTGATGACGAAGCTGTAGGGCCCGAAGCGCTGGGCCATGCCGAGGAGATCCTTGCCGTCGTCGCTCATCGCCCAGCGATAGGGCGCCTTGAACTCGGGCAGCATCGTGTCGAAGTAGGGCTCGAATTCGGCGCGTGGCAGCGGCTTGATCAGGCCGGCTGGCGCCATGATCTTGCGGGCCCAGGGATTGTTGACGTTGATGAGGTCCCAGATCTTGGTCTCGCCGGCCCGGAGCCGGTTGATCATGGTCGGATCGTTGGTCAGGCTCTCGGCCTTTACGGCGGCCGACTGGCTGGAACGGAAGGGATCCAGCACCTGCGCGGAATTGTAGCCTTCCCAGCAGAGGATGTTGAGCTCCTTCCCACGGGCCGCGAAGGCGCGGGTCGCGCTCGCGAGCGGTCCGGCGACGGCGGCCGCCCCCGCCATTTGCATCATGTTGCGCCTGGAGATTTTCATCATTGTCGTTCCCCTTGTCTGGCCGGCTTTATCGGCTCATGGATGTTTGATGTTGGAAGTGTGTCGCAAAAATGTGTAGTTTACAACATTTATTTCGTCGTTCATTGTGCGTTGCGCAATGACGCTTAGGGGATCTTCGGTGTCGTTTCCAATTTTGTCTTACCGGATGAAATCAGCACATTTGTACGCATTTGCCTTGCATTCCTTTTGTGCAGTCGGCGTGGCGATGTTTTGATCCGATGCTTGAAATTGGTGCAGGTGCGATCTCTTATTTGTGGAAACCACAACAATAAAGCGAGCAGGAAATGTTGAAGTCACTAAAGGGGAAAACAGTCATCGTGACCGGTGCAAGCCGGGGTATCGGCAAGGGCATCGCCTTGCGCTTCGGGGAGGCGGGACTGAATGTCGTGGTCGTGTCGCGCAGCCAGGGCGATGCCGATAAGGTGGCGGCCGGAATCGGTCCGAACGCATCAGGATTTGCCGCGGATGTCAGCACCGAAGAAGGCTGTGAGGCAATGGTCGAGGCAGCTGTCGCCCGCTATGGCGGAGTAGACGTGCTGTGCGTCAATGCCGGCATTTTTCCGGCTGCGAAGCTGGGCGAAATGACAGCCGGTGATTTCGACCACGTGATCTCCACCAATCTCAAGAGCACCTTTCTCAGCATCTCCGCCGTGCTGCCGGCGATGACCAGGGCCGGCTCGGGCCGCATCATCATCACCTCGTCGATCACGGGGCCCATCACCGGCTATCCGGGGTGGGCACATTATGGGGCGAGCAAGGCCGGCCAGCTCGGTTTCATGCGCACGGCCGCGATCGAACTGGCGCCGAAGAACATCACGGTCAATGCCGTGATGCCGGGCAACATCATGACGGAGGGCCTCGAGGGCAACGGCCCGGAATACATCGCCGCCATGGAGGCCTCCGTGCCGCTGCGCCGCCTGGGCACGCCGGCGGACATCGCCAACGCGGCGCTGTTCTTCGCGTCGGAGGAGGCCGCCTACATCACCGGCCAGTCGATCGTCGTCGATGGCGGCCAGATCCTGCCGGAATCGCTTGGTGCCCTGGAAGCGATGGGCTGAAGACGGAAGAAACCGGGCGAGAAGGTCGTCCGGTTTTTCTACCTGACTTCAGGCGCCTCGGCGCATCTTGAGAATGCTTTCCAGCGTGCCGGTAAAGAAGTCGGCATCTTCGTTGGAGAAACACAGCGGCGGACGGATCTTCAGCGTCGCGCCATACTCGCCGGCAGCCCCGATGAGGATGCCGTTCTGCTTCAGCTGGTTGATAGCAAGGGTCGCGAGCACTGTATCCGGCGTGCCGTCTTCCGGATCGACGAAATCGAGGCCGATGAACAGGCCTGCGCCACGGACCTCGCCGATTTCCGGATGGGACGCCCGCAAATCCGTGAGCGACCGCTTGAAATAGGCACCGACCGTACTCGCCCGCGCGACGAGTTCTTCCTCTTCGATCACTTGCAGGACGGCATGACCGGCTGCCGCCGCCACCGGGTTTCCGCCGAAGGTGTTGAAATAGCCCGTCTCTTCGCAGAACCTCTTGAGGAATTCCGGTCGGGTGACGACGCCGCCCATCGGAAAGCCGTTGCCCATCGGCTTGCCCATGGTGACGACGTCAGGCGTCAAGCCATGCCGCTCGAAGCCCCAGAGACCGCCGCCCGTGCGACCGAAGCCCGGCTGGACCTCATCGGCGATCAGCAGGCCGCCAGCGCGGTGCACGACATCGGTGGCAGCCTTCAGGAAGCCGGCGGGATCGGCATAGATACCGTCGCTCGAGAAGATCGTGTCGATGATCAGCGCGGCAAGGCCGATGCCGCGTGACTTCAGCTCTGCGATCGCTCCTTCGACCGATGCCGCGAAACTCTCCCCGACGCTCATGCCGTCGTGGGCCGACGGCGCCGGAACGACCGCCACGAAGGGCGCCGGCTTGCGCTTGCGCAACGAAGACGGCGAAATCTCGGTCACCAGCGTCGTGTTGCCATGATAGGCGGCCCTGGTAACGATGAAACCTTCCGCACCGGTCACGATGCGGGCAATCCGCATGGCCAGGTCGTTGCTCTCGCTGCCCGTGCAGGTCATCACGACATTGCTCAGGCTATCGGGAAACCGGGAGAGCAGTGTTTCGCTGTAGGCCTCGACGACGCGATTGAGGTAGCGCGTGTGGATGTTGAGCTCACCAACCTGGCGTGCAACGGCCTCGATCACCCGAGGGTGGCAGTGGCCGACAGACGGCACGTTATTGTAAACGTCGAGATACTTGCGGCCGTTGACGTCATACATGTAGGCGCCCTTGGCGCGCACCATCTCGATTGGCTGCTCGTAAAAGAGAACGGAGGAGGCGCCGAAGGTTGCCTGGCGCCTGGCGACCCGCTCGGCGAGATCCGGCGGAAAACCTTCCGTCCGTGTTGCATCGAAGCGGTTGAGGTCGAGGATTTCTTTGGTGGCGGTGCTCATCAGGACTTCCTCAACCGTGTTTTGCCAGATAGCGCTCGGCGAGCGCCACGGTGCCGTCGGTATAGGCCGTGCCCATGGATTGCGCCGTCGGCGTTTCCGCATGCGAGGCGATCCAGGCGGTGAGTTGCATGCGCCGGAGCATGATGAACATCGGCAGGGCCGCTTCATGTTCGGGATCGAGCGGTGCGACGCGCCGGTAGCCCTCCAGCCATGCCGCCATCAATTGCGGAATGAACGGCTCATGCTCCATGAAGCTGATCGCGGCGGCGAAGTCATAGGTAAACCAGGAGAGGCCGCAATCATCGAAATCGATGACGCCCAGCCGGTCGCCCTCGACCAGCAGGTTGGCGGCACGCATGTCGCAATGAACGAGGCCGAACCGATCGGCGCCATAGCCATACGCCCGGGTCTGCTTTTCCAGCAGCGCGTGGGTCCGCTCCAGAACCTTCTTGCCGTCCGGTGTCAGGCCTAGGGCGGCGCGCCAGTCGCCCCAATAGGCGCCATCGCCGAGGATCCGGTCGAAGTTCCAGGTCTTCCGGATGAAACGGTCCGGGTGAGTCCACTGGCGGCTATGCTGGTGCAGGCGAGCATTGATTTCGCCAAGTGCTCCGTACCACTTCGCCAGGTCGAGATCCGCATCCGGTTCCTTGCCGCTCATGAATTCGAAGGCGACTGCATGGCGAACCGTTTCGCCATCGGAGAACCTCTGAAGGAGGCTGCCATCTCCGGTTGGGATCGGCCGGGGCGTGGGGACCACCCCATCCCGCCGGAGCGCTTCGATCCAGGCAAGCTCCGATAGGATTTCCGCCTCCGAATGATAATCGGGTCGGTGGACTCGAATGATCAGCTTTCGGTCAGGGGTTTCTTCATGAACGAGGAACGTCGCGTTTTCCGAAATTGTCAGAAGCCTGACGTTTGCATGGGCCGATACGCCCCAGACCGGGCAGAGCGCGCTGACGGCTGTGGAAAGCCGGGTTAGGAAATCTGCGTCGTACAACACTTTGACATTCCGATCGGTGGGTAGTTTTGCAATTCCAACAATAAAAATGTTGGAATTGCAACATAAATCGTGTGCGCCTCGGTCATCCTTGCGGTTGTCCAAGCGGAAAGCAGGGCGGAGTTGGATACGTTCGTTACGACCGGATGCGAGCGCTTGTGGTCGCGACCAGCATCATCATTGACCCTTTTTCCATATGACGACCGAAAACAGCCGGGTCATCGAAGGCAGGTGACGATCTTGCTCTTGCCTTCGGAAAGACCCCCGCCTTGGCCTCGGTAATGCCAAGCTCCCGGGCAACGGCCTGGGCTGCCGTCTCGTTGTCGCCGGTCAGCATCACCACCCGGATGCCTTCGGCGACGAGCTGCCACACGGCTTCCGGCGTGGTTGCCTTGATGGGGTCGGCGATGGCGAAGAGCCTGGCCAAAACGCCATCGGCAGCCATGGAGATCACGGTCACCCCTTCATTGCGCAGTTCCTGAGCTTTCGATGCCATGCCGGACACATCGAAATGGGCTTCGCCCAAGGTCAAATGCCATTCTGGCGTTCGTGTGCGTGCCGACGAACTCCCACCTCGCAATTGCTCAGCCGCTGAGGATCCGTAATAGTGACCTCATCCGTTATATCCGGCGGCCACGAGGTTCTGGGGCAGGCAGATCCTTTACTAATGGCGGTAACCGATCCGCCATACTGGCTATCGTGAACGACTGGAAGCCGGCTTCTTGGACGACGATTATATCAATAAGAACCATGACGATCAGCCGCGCTGATAAAGCCGCCGCCAGCGTACTGCGCGGGTTCCTGAAAAGAGCAGGCGTTTGCAAAGCCTATTACGCAAGGTGTACCCTGCTTTCGTGCACGGTTGCGATAGGTCTGGACCGCCAGCACGGCAGTTGTTATCTGCAAGACTTGTTGAGATGGCGAATACATCGCTGAAACACCGCAGACACCAAGGCTTCTTACAGTGAAAAAAGTCCAACGTAGTTTTGCCGTCGAGTACAGGTCTGGCCGGCGAAAATCCGACTCCAAGCCAAACTCCATCTGGGGAGACATCGATCTCAAGTCCATTGCGCAAGATGTACAGAACGAGGCAATGCTGTTTCTGCAGGGAAGGGCTCAAGAAAGCGAAACCGTCGAGGAAGTCGTATTACCGGGGGAAGAACAGGCGCAGCCATTGTTGACACTACCAATCGGGCAGCAGACAACTGCATCGGATTTACAGGAGAGCAACATGGCCGACGAAAATGACATGATGACTGATGCTGGCGCTGAAATCGCAGCAGTACCGGTAGCAAAAAAACAGCGTAAACCTCGCGCGAAAAAGGCGGCCGCTGAAGCGCAGCCGGCCGAAGTTACGGCGGAACCAGTGGCGGCTTCAAACGTCCCAGCTGTGAAGCAGAGGAGGAGACGTAAGGCCAAGTCTGATGTGGGTGTGACGAATGCGAAGCGTGTGCCTGTCAAACGTGCTTCGAAGACTGCACCGACGGCGACTGCTCCCTCGACGGCGGCGATGGATGAGATGGCGGATCTGCTGCAGCTGGAAGAGGAAAACCGGAGACTGCGCAAGCTTCTGGCCGAGAAGCTCCGGGCTGAAAATGCCGATCTGCGGAAGCGACTGAACCTCGACTGACCTGCGGTCAAGCGCTGGCCGCTTTCTTATGTTTTCTGGCGATGTGCATTTTGGCGGCGGCCACTTCTGCCGCCAATGCTTGAACCTGCAGCCTGCATGCGGGGTGGAATAAGAGGTCGAAGCAATGGCGTCTCCCTGGAAGTTCCTGGCCCGGTTGGTGTCGCCGCGACGGCAGCAGAGGCAAGAAAACGGTTCTACCGACGACGTGACGCCGGAACTGTTGGCTGCCGTCAAGCCGTCTGAAACGGCTGGCGAGGAAAGCGAGAACGCCGCAGATCGTCTGGCAGGCGAAGAGCTGCAAGCGCAAGATCAAGCCGATGCGAGGTTAGCAGATCCTCAGCATTTCGAGGCCACAAGCAGCGTTCAGAGCACAACAGATATTGAAAACACCGGCTTCGTGGAGGCCGATGATCTGGCTCACTCTCACGCCACAAATGCTGCTCTTCTCGCTCCGAAGCTGTCGCCGACTGGCGAAGAGGCGACCCCGAAATCGAGCAGACGAGGCAAGAGCATCAAGTCGCTTGAAGCCGTTCCGCAACCCTTTCCAAGCATTCTCGCTGTTTCTGACGATGCGCTGAGCCTTGATGAAGAGATCAGGTCGCTCCGGAATGAGTTGGTAAGCAAGCTTCAACTGCAAAACGCACAACTGAAGAGGATGCTGGAGCGTTTCGAACGCTGAACATGCGATGTTCTATGTCCATCCGCTGGCGTGGCTCAGGCCATCACAGCCATTGCAAGAATTGCCATGGAAACCTTGAAATCAAAAAATTCGACATGGAGTGGCCGACTTCGGGCGATACCGCGCGCACGCTTTCTTTTGACGACCTCGAGGAACAACCAACGGTATCTTCTTCTTTAGAAAACGCATGAACCATAGACTGGCGGGAGGCGCCTATTCGGCCCCATCGCCTGATCAGGCAGGGTTCGCCGAGCAGCGTTTCCAAGATCGCTACGGTATAAAACCGTGCTATGCTGTTGAGGGAATCGGTTCGTTCGTGATGTTTTGCCACGAGGCACAAGGGTTCCCACACAACCAACACTGGGAATGCTACGATGCCTGTCTTTCCAGCTTTTCCCTGCAGATCTGCTCGACGAGACCCTGGAGCACCTGGATACGTTCTATCAGCCAGCGCAGCTCTTCCTCGGTGATCTCGTAATGCGGAGAGTAGCGGGCATCGACATAAGCCCGATCGAGCCGCTCGAAGCATCGCCGGGCGAACTTGGTATCCCGCGGCCATGCCTCGATCAGCCGTGGCTCAAGTCTTTCCGCAGATGAGCGCAGTGATTTCAAGCGGTGCGATTTCGGGCTGTAGAGGGTGAGGACGAGGAGAATGCAGTGGTAGGCTTCTTCGGTCGCCTGATGAAGCATAAAAGAACCATGCCGCCAAATGTCCCTCTCGAGAGCAAGTTTGGCTACTTCAAGTGCCTGCTGCGATAGCCGAAACCACTCTCCGAAATATTCTTTTGCCTCTTCCCGCGCCTCCTCTTCGCTGAGCGGCTTCGGCGCCACAAACGGATGCCCTTCCTTCTCATAGAGGATGATGCCATCACGGATGATGTCGATGAAGAAAGGCCGTCCGCGGGCCAATTGGTCGTTCACGTCCTGCAGCGTGTGAACGATGACGTTGACCGGCGTCTCAATCGTCTTTGTTACCAATAGCTCGCGCAGAAAATGATCGGAGACGTCGTGCCAGAGCTCGTTTTCTTCCCCGACACTATGCATGTTGACGACGACGAGAATATCGTAATCGGAGCGATAACCGCTCTTATGATCCTCCACCCAGCCGCCGCGGCTATACGAACCGAACAGGATGACCTTGAGGATCCGCCCCGCCTTCTGTTTTTCCGAAAGCTTTGACTGCTGCGCGGCATCGAACTCCTCAAAAATGATCTTCAAGGCGCGCGAAAGCTCCCGACGCTTGCGGTCGGGAAGATGGTTCAAGGCTTCATTGTCAGTCACGCCACCGCTCGTGTCCATTCGTCGTGCCGTATCCTTCCAAAAAGCACTGCTCGCAAACCAGTGCCTGACATGCCCGTCAATCATCATCCTCGGTTTGGTCCGTCAAGGATATACAACCGGACGACCAAGCCCGCCAGCTGGTTGAAGATCCGGCGGCCGCGTTGGAATACTGCGCGGCCCGTTGCGCCAGATCGGTCGAATCGGATTTCAGCGTGTGATTTCTGGCCGTTTATCTGACATCGGGCAACTTTGCTCCGGTACCGTCGACAAAGTCGCGTCGAGATAGTGTCTCAGGATCTGGAATTTTGGTTAACGTGCCGAGGGCAACCCTTTCCCCCGGCTTCGCAATTCGCAAGATCAGCCTTGCGAGTTTCAGGTCGTTTTCGGCGTGCGGCTGCGATCGCATCCTTCATGTTCTGGGCGGTACCGCGGGCATATGGTTCGAACCTTATCAAGAGCCGGCTATGACAGCTTTGTACCCCCATGCACGGTCAGCCGCGCCCAGCCGACGCAAGCAAGCAGCGGACAGTCGGCTTCGCGGTCATGAACGAGGCATCGGCGTGGCAGTTAAGGAATATCTTCTGCGCGCCCTGTCTCACGTCGCCCGCTCAGGGTCCGGCTCTTGCATCGTATCGTCGCTGGGCTTCCTCGATGTCGTCGAGGTGATGGATTGCCCAGTCGTAGACCGCGCCAAAGGGAGCTTGCAGCGTGCGCCCCAGGTTGGTGATCGAATACTCGACGGCGACTGGCGACGTGTCGATCACCCGGCGCGCGATCAATCCGTTGCGTTCGAGTCGTCGCAGGGCCTGGGTCAGCGCCTTATGAGTGATCCCTTCCAATCGGCGCATCAACGCGTTGAAGCGCGTCGGTCGCTCGGAGAGGATGGTTAGGATCATAACTGACCATTTGTTGGCAACCTGGTCAAAGAAAGATCGCGCCGCGCAATCGGCGAAATAGACGATATCCACGTCCTCAGGTCGGGTCCTTGGCATTCCCATATCCTCGCGTATATCTACGCACCTCGAAGTGCATAGTTGATCGTAGATATCCATAATATATCTATACACCTCCAGGCTATCAATTCCAATCGGCGCTTCCCTGGCGCGTCCGGTGGAATGCAAAGGAGGCGCTCATGCAAAACGAAGGTCTTGAATTTTCCCGGCGCAAGCTGCTGGGGCTGATGGGGGCAACAACGGCCACCGCCGCAATCGATGCCGGCACTGCGATTGCGGCGGCGGCAGTCGCGCAAGATCGCCGAACCGCAAAGCTATTCTTCACTGACGTGGGTAATGGCCCCGACGTCATGCTGCTCCACGGGTGGACCTGTGATTCGCATGACTGGAGCTGGCAGCTGCCGGTGTTTGAGAGCAAGTACCGCGTGGTGGCCCCCGACCTGCGGGGGCACGGCAGGTCCGAAGTCATGCCCTCGGGGGCATATAGCCCCGCCGATTATGTTGCGGATATCGAGGCGTTGACGCTCGCTGGTTACCGGGGACGCAAGTTCGTCCTCGTCGGGCATTCGATGGGTGCTCAGATTGCGGCGCGGCTCGCGGCAAAGAGGCCGGACCTTATCCGCGCCGTCGTATCGATCGACGGTGCGCTCGGCTTCGATACCGCGGCAGCGCAGCTCTTCCGCAAGGTCGCTCAGGACCTTGACCTCGGCGATCCCGACACGGTGGTTCCCGCACTGTTCGCCGGGGCCTACGACTCCGCCACGGCCCCCGCCTTCAAGCGCTGGCACGCACGACGAGTCGAGGGCATGCCCAGACATGTCCTGCGCGAGTCCTTTGGTCCACTCTTCACGGGACCCGATCAGGTCGGCGTGGAGGAGGCGAGCGCTGGATTTTGCCAGCGACTGACAATCCCGTTCTACCATCTGTGCCGGGACCCGGCCCAGGCCAACCGCATGCGGCCATGGTTCTCGCACCCCAAGTCGAAGGTAGACGCTTGGACCGGAGCGGGGCACTGGATCATGCTCGACCGCAAAGACGATGTGAACGCTGCGGTGACAGCATGGATAGACGCGTTATAGATTCAAGGCTTTGATCTGGCCGCGACTCTCGCCACGATGTCGGGAGATTGGTACGCTGTTCTCAGTTGGCAACTTCCGCAACCGTTAGGCAGGCTCAGATGGAAAGCCGTCCCTTCACGATCCAGGTATCCGATGAAGCCAGAGAAGACCTGCACCGTCGCTTGCGGAATGGTCATTGGCCCGGTTCGATCCAGCGCGCGTCGTGCGCCACGGCGTTGGGGCTGCGCTGCCCGCCTGGTTGGTTCTAGGATCGAACGCGGGTGATCTCCTCGAAAATTGCACTTGTCAATGAATGCAGTTTAGAGAAATCTCCGCTGGTTTCCGGGAGGACGACCATGGCCGAGACTATTCACACGCCTAAGCAGGCAGGTCGCCGCGAGTGGGTTGGCCTGTGCGTTCTGTCGATCGCGTGCCTGGTTTACTCGATGGACCTGTCGGTGCTATTCCTCGCCGTGCCCGCGATCGTTGCGGACCTCGATCCGTCCGCATCGCAACTGCTCTGGATAAACGACATCTACGGCTTCATGGTCGCGGGATTTCTCGTGACCATGGGGACGCTGGGAGATCGGATCGGGCGCCGGCGGGTATTGCTGATGGGCGCCTTTGCGTTCGGCTTGGCCTCCGCCCTCGCGGCATTCTCCGCGACCGCTGGGCAGCTCATTATGGCAAGGGCTGTGCTTGGCATTGCCGGTGCGACGATCGCGCCATCCACGCTGTCGCTCATCGTTAATCTTTTCAAGAACGAGGCGGAGCGAAACAGGGCGATTGGCATCTGGGGCACGGCCTTTGCGTTGGGTGGTCTCGTCGGCCCGCTCATCGGCGGAATTCTGTTACAGTACTTCCACTGGGGATCGGTGTTCCTGATCAACGTACCTGTGATGCTCTTGCTTCTGGCCGTCGCCCCGTTTCTGCTGCCGGAATACAGGAATAACGATGCTGGCCGACTGGACCTGCCGAGTGTGGTGCTTTCGCTTGCAACAGTCCTGCCGATCATTTACGGCGTCAAACATATGGCTGCCGACGGCTTCCAGCTTGCCCAACTCATCCCTATCGGCTTTGGGCTTTTGATCGGCGTTCTGTTTGTTCGGCGCCAGCGGCGCCTCACCGACCCGTTGGTCGACCTCGCGCTCTTTCGGGTGCCGGCCTTCACGGCATCGCTGATGGTAAACCTCGCCGGTGTCTTCTTCGTCTTTGGCGTCTTTCTGTTTCAGAACCTCTTCCTTCAGCTTGTGCTTGGTCTGTCGCCACTGGAAGCTGCGCTTTGGTCTGTGCCATCGGCCTTCGTCTTCGCAGTGATGTCCTTCCAGGCCTATCGGTTCACCAATCGCTTCGGACCGGTTAGAACCGTGCTCGGCGGACTTTTGGTCAATGCAGCGGGAGCCGCCGCCATGGCTGTCGCCGCTTACGCAGAAAGCCTTTTCGGAATCCTTGGCTCCAGCATGATCATCGGCTTCGGCTTCGTCCCTGTTGTTCTCACCACGACCGGCTTGATCGTGGGGACCGCACCGCCCGAACGCGCAGGCTCGGCTTCGGCGATATCCGAGACGAGTGCAGAATTTGGGGGTGCATTGGGCATCGCGGTGCTGGGCAGTCTGGCGACCTTGATCTATCGAATAGCGATGAACCGCGCCGACCTTAGCAGCCTCAATCCCGTACAAGCCGAGGCTGTTTCTGCAACTCTTGCCGGCGCGGTCGAAACAGCTCAAACAATACCGGGTTCGGCTTCAGCTGTCTGGCTGGACACGGCGAAAAGCGGCTTCTCGCTGGGCTTTGCCGTATGCTGCGTCATTGCGACGGTGACGCTCTTCCTTCTCGCGATCATCGTAAGGCGGGTATATGCCACAGCCGACATCGATGAGGGCCCTTTGTCCCCTCATTGAGGCTGGTCTCCTCAACTGATCTGTACATGCTCTGTCGAATGCGACGAGGCGGCGTCTGTTGAGCGCCAGCGCATCTCTAATCTCTAGAATATGTTCGCGCGTGAGAGCCCCCAGCGGCGCCATTACGTTGCTGATGCGCCAACACCAGACGTAACGAGCAGTCAGTCGGAGAGCGATCGGCGCTAAAGGTTTGCCTTTAGGAAATCCCTCATTGTCTGGGGTGCGCGTCCCAATATCCTGGCAAGTACCGGATCGGTGGCTGCGAATTCTCCCGCACGGGCCGCGCGGTAATATCCCAGCATTACGGCGACTGTCCCCTGATGCGCGCCTGCTGCATATGCTCTGGCTTTCACAGTCTCCTCGCTCACAATCGTTCTTGAGACGGGCCTGCCCAGAAGCTCTCCGGCTACTTCCGCAAGACCGGCAAGGTCCAGGGTCTCGCTTCCCGTCAGGGGCGGCGTCTGCCCGTCGATATCCGCCCTCCCGGCCAGCAGCGCGGCGTCCGCAGCAGCGAGGTCATCGTGGGTCACCCATGCAACCGGGCCATCTTCCGGTCCTTCCAGAGAACCGGCCTCGAAGCCGCGCTTGTTCATCATCAGCGCACTTTCGGCATAAAAGCCGTGCCGTATAGCAGTCCAGGCCAATCCTGACCGTGCCAGCATCTCTTCGGTCGCTGCGTGGCATCTGCCGGGTGGAAATTGAGAACTCGCCGCGCTCGATACCTGGCTGGTGTAGAAGATGCGCTCGACGCCGATTTCTCGCGCTACACGGATGGCAGTCGCGTGCTGCTCCAACGGGTCGCCACCTGTTGCGGCGGTATTGGAGGAAACAAGGAGAAGTCGCCTGGCACCTGCCCAGGCGTGGCGCAGGCCCTCGGCATCGCTAAAATCGCCTTGCCGCACACGCACGCCCCGAGCCTCGATATCTGCCACCTTCGACGGGTCACGGACGCTGGCCCCAATGCTTGTGGCAGGCACGTGAAGCAAAAGGTTTTCGATGATCTTGCGGCCGAGTTTGCCGGAAGCGCCCGTGACGATGAACATTGCATATTTCCCTTTGTCGACGCACCCGCCGGATAGCGAGTACGGGAGGAACTTAATTGGTACTCCTTTCGTTGATAATCCGCTCGATTTCGAATAGCCTGTTCTGCATGAAGAACAATGTGTCGCCGAACGATCTCCAGGTATTTCTCACCGTGTTGAACGAGGGCGGCTTCCGCGCAGCGGCGAAGCGGCTGGGCATTGCGCCTTCGAAAGTCAGCACCACGGTTTCGCGGATCGAGAAGCAACTCGGCGTGCCGCTTCTCTTGCGTACCACCCGAAGTCTCCGGGCCACGGATCAAGGTCACACGCTGGCGGAACGCATTCAGCCCCTGATGACCGAAATCGAAGTAGCTTGTTTCGAGGCGGCGAATTCGGCGGACCAGATAAAGGGCTACTTGAGACTCAATGTTCCGGGTGCGGTTGTTCCGGACATCCTCCCGCCGCTGATCGTTGAATTGCAGCGAAGGCACCCGAAGGTACAGGTGGAGATAGTGGTGGAGAACAACCTCGTCGACATCATCGCGGCGGGATGCGATGCAGGCATCCGTTATGGCGATTCCATCCAAAAGGATATGATTTCCCTCCCGATCGGTCCTCGCCTGCAGCAGATTGCACTTGCCGCGTCGCCCTCCTATGTGAAGCAGCACGGACTGCCTAGAGACCCGCTGGAGCTGACCGAGCATCGTGCGATCAGATATCGACTGCCCGACGGGATGCTCATTCCCTGGTCGTTGCGGCGTGGGGACGAAACGGCAAACATAGTAGAGCTTACGACCTCCCTTGTTCTAAGCGTCAACGCGTTGAACACGGGATTGAGCTATGTGCGAGCAGGACTGGGCATCGTCGGCACTTTCCGCAACTGGCTTGAAAGCGACTTCAGGGCCGGGACGCTTATTCCTGTACTGCCCGATTGGTGGGCTGAGCTGGAGGGCCCCCGGCTGTATTATCCGAGCCGTTTCACTTCCTCGGCGCTACGCGCGTTTATCGACGTCTGCCGCAGCGAAGCCACGACGGTTTGAATCGCGACGCCGCGTCCGCTTCGGGCAAACAGCGGAATCGCATTCCGCTTGGCTCCTGCGGAGCGTTTATTCGGGCTCACATGGAGAATGACCGGATTGGGGCCGATGGCTGGCCTGGCCCGTCCTCCCCTAACATTGTCCAATACCTATCTCATTTTACCGCTGCACCGGAAGCTCACCAAGTTGTTGGACGACTGAAGGGTCCATGACCACAAGGAACATCAACGCGCCCGCGGGGGCAAAGGCATTGGCAAGGCTAATTCCGAACAACGCCCTTGGTCCGCCACCATCGACAATCCAGTAGCGAAAGCTCGGAGTTGTCGATGACTTCATCTCGCCAACGAACTGTTTTGTCTCGAACTTTGCGAGAAGGGTTTCTTCCTGAAAACTGCCACCGCCCATTCCCAAAACCATACAACCCTTCGCAGGTTTTTCCAGCAGCGTGCCCTCACTCACTTCTAGCAGAAAATCGTTCGGTGATTTCTTGCCCGGCGTTCCGACTTCCCAAAAAGTCTTGCTGATTGGTTCCATCATCGGCACGCTCGCCGGGCTGAGCGAATCGGTGCTGGTCGAAGTCCGGAAGGGATGATACGGCGACATATCGATATTCTTGAAATCGGGAAACTGCGCGAGGCAGGTTTTCATAAACACCTCGGCGACCCTACCTTGCGCCGCTGCCGGCGATGCCAAAAGAGCCAGAACAAGACATGCCGCAAGATGACCCTCCACCGGAACCTCCTTCGCTTCTATCCGTGTAGTGCTGGCACTATTCCCGAAAGTCGGCGCAGACACCAACTGCCGCGGGGCCCCTGGATCGAACCTCTCTCACACAAACGCCCCATTCTATTTCTCGGGGACAAAGTCGGTATCTGTTAGCGTCATGGCTGAGAGATCCACGTTCATCCCCCGCGCGTCTGGGGGAAAAGGCTGCAGCCGTCTTACGTTTAAGCTCGGCATTACCTCTGCTCTGTTCCATTGCCGCGGCAATTAAGGTTGCTTGAATCAGCAAGCTTCCGGCCATCTCCTGTTTTGCAGTATTTCTGCGCCACGTGGGTTAGCTACTGTTCGGGAAATCTGCTGCGGCCTCATCGAATAGCCAGTCGCGGAATGCCTTGACGTTCCTGTACCGTAAAGCGCGCTCCGGATAAACGTCATGGTAGCTCCATCTCGACTTTAGAGCAAGGTCGAACGGACGAACCAGACGACCTGCAGCCAGATCGGCAGAGATAGCACGCGCCTGCCTAGAAGGATGCCTTCGCCGTGGACGGCCGCTTCTACGGCGTACGCTGCGGACTCGAACCTTACGCCGCCTGTGTGGTCAATTTCATCGAGCCCAGAGGCCTGAAGCCATGTCGCCCATCCCATGCGAAAATTGTCGTGGATCAGCCTGTGGTGCCTTAGATCTCCAGGCGTACTCAGAGGGGGTATCCCTCGCAACAGTTCCGGATTGCAAACGGGAGAGACGTCTTCTTCCATGAGGAGCTCTGAGACCGCCTTATCATAGCGGCCCCCACCATAACGGATCGCAACATCTACTCCAACTCAGATGAAGTCTGTGAGTGTGCCCGATGTGGAGAGGCGAACATCTATGTCGGCGTGAGCGCGGTGAAAACTTGGAGCCGGGTACCAGCCATCGGTCCGCGAAACCATCCAACGTGCCGACATTGAGGAAACCCGAGAGTTTTGCCGCCGACGCAGTCGCTCATCGACGGAAGAGCAACAAAGATAACGCAACTGTAGTATTAGGCTGATCGTCCGCCATTCATGCCTGTATCTCGACACCCGCTATGAGGAACATCTGGGATAAATCTCGACAGCTGCCACTTGGCAATAGGTGAAACGATGCCTCATCTTGACATTCAGCCTTCTTGCAGACGGGGTAGGACAAACAGCCACGGCGATCTCATTTCATTGGGGAGGGTGGTCATTGTTGGGAACCGCATGCGGAGACTTGCGCTTGGGATCTACTCTTGGGAGGAGGGGGAACATTGAAGATCATGTACCGACTTCGACCGGTGATTGGCGTCGTCACGCTGACCGTCGCAACGGTGATTTCAGCATTCTGGATCAGGACGAGCCTCGGGACGTGCGAGACGCTGGATCGATGGCTTGGCAGGAGCGCCTGCGTTGCGAAATATACGATCCGGGACCTTCGCCCTCTTGGATTTGCAACCATGGTGCAGGCTCCCGACTATACGCTACGTGTCTTCGGCTATAGTGGCGAGAAGAGCCCACTGGTACCTACCCAGATTGCTTTCGATCTCACAACCGGGGTGGAGAAAGACCGGAAACCGCTTCCGTTCGCCCAGATGGCCTATCGTGCCATCCCGGCTCTTGCCGGCGATCGAGTGGCTGTGATCTGCCTGAGCAGTGACGCCTGTGATCAGCGGCAGCCTCAAGGCTACATCCTTTCATCGGATAACGGTGCCGTTCTGGAGGAGCTTCCTCTCGCCAACGCCTTGAGCTGGACCTTTCCGGACGAAGATCGGACAGTTGTCCGTCTCGATGCCGCCGTACTGGCGAACCGCAACATCGCGGCCTATCCCGACCCTGGAACGGGCGGGATCATTTTGCGGAAGTTTCCAGAGGCTGTGGAGACTGAGCGGCTTGCACCGGAAGATGCGGGGCAGGTTCCCGCCATCGCTACGGCTTTCGCTGTCCGGGCTTCCCTCAGCGGCCGTTACATTGCAGTCATCAACAGCGCGACCGGAGATCGCGATATCGGCACTAGGCTGGATATCTGGGATGTGGACGCTAAGAAAATGATCAACCGGATCATCACAGATTCTGACCACCGGTTGGACACGAACGCGATTTGGTCAAGGGACGAGCGGGATCTGATAGCGTTTCGCAGTTTTACCGACAGCGATCCCAATGAAGGGGCCGATCTGTATGTTCTGAAGCTGCGGGATTGAAGGCGTGTGGTTCAAACGTCGTCGGCGCGATGGCGATGGTAAGAAGCTGAAGACGGCCGTTTTTACCAACATGGCAAGCGGCCTATTCTGCCTCGATTGTCGCGATCGCTCAGGCGAGCCACCAGTCGTGTTCATCGACCTCGATTATGACATCAATGAAAAAGGCGCGGTCACGCTCGTCGCCGCAAGCTACACCGTGGCCCTCGATAAGCTGCAATAGGTCCGCGGGCAGTATCGTAATTTAGCGGGAGCCGCTTTTCCCGAGGAACGCCTAAGCGCTCGCATCCTGTAGTTCGAGCGTGCCTCGCGATTGGGCCGTCGGAGACACTCTCTCAATCACTGCCTTATCCGGATGGATGCGTATTCCGATGAAGCCGGCCATCGATTCCGATTTGAAGCCGGCCAGTCATTCCGATTTCATTCCGGCCGGCGTTCCGATTTGAAGGCGGCCATTTCTCGGACTGATCCTGGGTCTGTTTGATGTTTGGATCGGGTTTTGTTTCCGGTCAAGCGTGCGGTGTTTCAGGCACTATGGGCGAGCGCTGTTTTCGCATGCTTTCACCGGCGAGATCGATGCGATAGGCGTTGTGCACGAGGCGGTCCAATATGGCATCGGCGAGCGTGGGGTTTGCGATAATTTCCCACCAGCGATCCAGCGGTACCTGACTGGTGACGATCGTCGATCGCCGCTCATAGCGATCTTCGATAATCTCGAGGAGATCGCGTCGCTGGTCATCGTTGAGTTTTTCCGGTC
>NZ_QJKM01000039.1 GCF_003425685.1 Rhizobium terrae | reverse complement strand
ACCGGCGAACCCCTCATGGGCATCCTCATTCAGTCCACGAGATCCGAATTGGCCGAAATGATCTCCATGGCATTCCCAAAGCCTTCGCCGGCCCTGCTCAAGGATGCATGGCGCGCGATCCCGTTTGCGGTCGAGCAGATCTATGCCAATTGCAAGCCGATGCGCTTCAACCCCGCCGCCCCAGCAAATGACCCGTAGCGTCATTACCGGATAGACGGCCTCGTAATCAGCATGTGCTGCGTCACCAGCCGCACAACGTCAACCCAATTTGACCGTGGGGCGCTCAAAACGGTTACCCTTAACCCGCTCGGAAGCTTCTAACTGATGACAAGAGGCAAAGCGGAAGCCCTATGAATCGCCGGGAGCATCGGCACGCTGGACCGGACAGCGACGCCGGCAACGGCGTTGCGGATGGAAACAATTAGCACATTGCCCCGAAGAACTTTTCTTGTTGCAGACCATGCTGGACGACTGCGTACCGTGGCAGAAACCTAGGTGGAGGGAAGGACATGAAATCGGGGGTAGCATGACGGTGCTCTATGAGCGGCCGTAAACATCGCGGTCTCTTTCGACATCATAGCCACGGGCCGCAAGTGCGTTGTGATTTCGTACGCTCGACCTCTCTGCCGGCGGCCTGGTGCGTGCTTCGTTGCCGCCGTTGACAGGGTTGGGCTTGTTGGCCACCTTCGGCAAGGCGGCGCTGTCCAACGTGAACGCCGTGCTGGGATTAGCCAAACCGCCAGAACGGAGCCGCGGTATCGGGCCTTCACTATGGAATCGGGAAGCCAACAAGTCATCGATTGTAACACGAGGCCAATTGCTTCCCAGCGTGGTTGCCATGTTACGCAAAACGCTAGAATGAAGCCGCAGTACAGGGCCGGTGTTTTTATACAGTGGGGCAAACAAGACTTCGGTCACACGATCTGGCAAGGGGCTGGGCAGCGGGAACGCCGTGCTGCGATTGGATCGACCGCGGGAACGTAGACGGGATATGGGACCTTTACTTTTGAACCCTAAAGGGAACCAGGCTTTCACGCTCGGTGATATCGCCGAGGACCCTGGCGCCAATTGTTCTGTTAACTGCCGCAGGATATTCTCGCCCAGACGCAGAGTAGGCGATCTACTCTTAGCAACCATACTTCTTAAAAAATATCGAGGAACCGTACTTTCAAGATGAGCCATGATTTCAGTCCTGACTGTTCCCAGTAAAAAGGCAACCAAATCTATCCATCAGGCGTAGAACCATTCACAATGTCATGAACAAAGTGAAACCTTCGCACAAGGGTTGCAGCGCAGTCTATCATCATGAAGAAGAGATAATAAGACCACTCCTCCCCAGAGAGCGTTCCGGTTTCATTTGAAACACGCGAATGCAGCTTACCGATGTTCTGGTTCGACAAGATCAAGTTTTTGAAGGCTTGGTTCGGCCAGCCTGACCTCACAGAGAAAATGGAAACGACATTGGATTGTTTCGGACCATACGATAGGAAGACCGTAAAGCCGCCGGCCGTCCGAATCTAAATATGGCATAGGTCATGAGCACGTTGCGAACGTGCTTGATCATCGAAGACACGTGGCATTGTTGGTGTTTGCTTAAGCCCGGTTGATTGGGCGTTGCTGTCCGGCGTGGTGGCTTGGGTAGTGGCCAGCGTAGCCGAAGAGCTAGATGATCGTGTACCCAAGGTGTTGGCTAATTCAATGGCGCTCGGAGGTCGACCTTTTTGAAAATCGGCCACAACGATTGCTTCAAGAGGATTTTCCGCAGCTCGCGATTTTGGAAGATTGTATGCCTGGGCGCCTATGTCCCTCTTCAGCTTTGAAACAATACTTCTCTTGATCTCCAAATCCTGATCTCCAACAGCTTCAATTCCACCTCCAGACCGGAGATGATCTTAGAAAGCTGTGCCGCTTCATCCCTTAATTGGGATAAGCCTTTTGGCAAAGGTGGGAGAGGCTTGCTCGTCAATGACCTGATGGATTCAGGAGACCGGGATGGCGTGTCGTCACCGGACAGAGTGGAATTACTTTGCCTGCTGGCCGCCTGACGTTCCTGCAACGGGATAATGGGCTTACTGTTGAAGCCAAACATGAAACCTGCCTGTTCGGGCAAAGGCTTGGACGGCACAGTCATATCAGATGCATTGGAGCTCAGAGGAACGCTTAGATCTCGGCTTGAGAAATTTGTTGACCTTTCTTGTGCCGAGCCGCGCGCAGGCTGGCTCAATGCAAGCATATTGGGTACATCGCGGCGCGGAAGAGCACTTAGATTTCGGCGTAAGAAATTTATTGATCTTTCTGTCGATCTTTTAATCAGATTCGAGGTCTCACTTTTTATCTTCTGAAAATAAGAGCTGAGCGACCTTCGGGAATTTGTTGGCTTCGTTCTGGGAGGATACATATCCGGAATACGCTCCTCCAATTCGACACCATGAAAATATCCGTGCGGCGGAACTAAGTCATTGTATAGCTTATCTAAGGCAGACAATATCTTATCTCGATTGGGCGCGCCCTGCGGCAATTCGGATGTCAGCGAATTCAATTTACCGTTCATCCAGTGCGCCAAATCGAAGTCAGGATTATAAGCAGAAGTATCTGGATTTCCCGCCCGTTTAAAACTTTCTGCTGCAGCCTCCAAGTTAAGAACATGCCCTTGCGTCTGTGGCCTCGAGAACTTGGGGGAAACGACTTCCGAACGCTTTAATTCCGACGGCTGCGAATATACTTGACGTGGGAATTCGATAGGACGGTGCTGGAACTCAGTGGATATTCGAGAACCTGGCTCGACGATAACTCTCTCTACCATTATCTGCGTCCTATTAAACCTGGCACAAACTCATGTGTCAGCTAAAAAAACTAACCAAAAATCACCTTGCTGGAATCTAATGGCAGTTTCGCCTTATACAAGCTGGTTAACGTTTCATCTGCAATACCGGTGTGAACTGCCCCCACTTTCGACCGGACACTCAGCATAAGCAGGAAGGCTCAAGCACAGGCTTGGGGATAGGCTTATGTCTAACGAGTTTCGACAGGTCGACCTGATGATTGGTGACGTCCGGCGGCGACGCTGGACAACGGACCGCAAACTGCAGATCATCGAGGAAAGTTATGCCGCTGGGGAGACCGTTTCGTCTGCGGCTCGGCGGCATGGAGTTGCGCCAAATCTACTTTACCGCTGGCGTCGGCTCCTGAGCGAGGGAGGTGCCGTGGCCGTGGATTCCGATGAACCAGTGATCGGCAATTCCGAGGTGAAGAGGCTGGAAGATCGCGTGCGCGAGCTTGAGCGTATTCTGGGGCGCAAGACGCTGGAGAACGAGATTCTCCGCGAAGCCCTGTCCAAAGCCCAGTCAAAAAAACTGATATCGCGGCCGATCTTGTTGCCGAAGGACGGTTCCCGATGAAGACGGTGGCAGATGTCCTGGGTGTGTCACGGTCCAATCTCGCCGAGCGTCTCAAAGGCAAGTCCAAGCCGCGTGGCTCATACCTCAAAGCGGACGATGCCGAGCTGCTGCCTGCCATTCGCAGGCTTGTCGATGCTCGACCGACATACGGCTATCGGCGGATCGCTGCCCTTCTCAACAGACAGCGGCGAGCCGCCGATCTACCCGTTGTCAATCGTAAGCGGGTTCACCGCATCATGGCCAATCATGCCATGACCCTTGAGAAACACACGGCGGTGCGAATAGGCCGAGTCCACGATGGCAAGGTCATGGTGATGCGGTCTAACCTTCGCTGGTGCTCAGACGGCCTTGAGTTCACCTGCTGGAATGGCGAGGTGGTCCGTCTCGCGTTCATCATCGATGCGTTCGACCGGGAAATCATCTCATGGGCAGCCGTCGCCAATGCCGGGATATCCGGCTCCGACATTCGAGATATGATGTTGGAGGCCATCGAAAAGCGCTTCGGCACAACCAGCGCCCCGCATGCCATCGAACACCTGTCTGATAACGGCAGCGCCTATACCGCGCGAGAGACCAGGCTGTTTGCTCAAGCCCTCAACCTGATCCCATGCTTCACGCCGGTTGCCAGCCCACAGTCGAACGGCATCTCTGAAGCCTTCGTCAAAACTCTGAAACGCGACTACATACGCATCTCACCTATTCCGGATGCCGACACAGCTCTCCGGAAAATCGACGAGGATTTGTATGATGAAGGTTCTGTCAAGCATTCATTGGCGTCTCCTTTTAACTTGTGACTGGGCTGCTTTGGCTTACTGGCGCACTCGGCCCATCGACTTGTATTCGGCGAGGGTTAGACCTCAACCACGATCCCATTCATGGGGGCCAAGCAGTACTGAAGAGCGGCGTCACACTACAACACGGCGGATGTTATCCGGACCAACTTCAATCTCGGCAGCCGCTCTTCTTTCCAGTCGCCCGTCGACGCTTGGAACTCTTATAAAGCTTCCTCTTTCAGCGAAGCCCCCTGTGGGACAAGCCCGTCTTCAACAAAATGCCAGATGGCGACCGCGAGCTTTCGAGCGAGCGCGATGATGCCAATCTTGCGAGATCGGCCCGAACCCGCCCCGAAAGTGCTACGGTACCATTGGGATAAAGCGCTTGCCGGCTGATACCTCAGCCAACACCACGCAAGTTCAACGAGCAGCCGTCGGGCGAAGCGGTTACCAGCTTTGCTGATCCCCTGATCATGCTTTACAGCACCACTTGCATACGGACTCGGTGCCAAACCTAGAAAGCTCGCCAAACACTTTCGATTGGCAAATTGGCGGTGGAAAACCTCAGACACCAGCAGTATCGCGCTCAGTCTGCCAATACCCTTAAGCGTGGCGATGCGGTGAACCTTGTCGACGTTGGGAATGCCGAGAGTACAGCCCTTCAAACTTTCTTCGAGCTGGCGGTCGAGATCACGGATATGGGCGTGGACCAGTTCGAGGCGTTCGAACTCCCTCGTTAGTTCTGCTGCAAGGAATTTGCCAAGTGGTTGGTCATCGGCTGTTCTGACCACTTGTAGCCACTTACGCCAGTCGCCTCCCCAGAGAGCCTTGACCTCGCGGATACCATGAAGATTGAGCAGGGCACGAATACGGTTCACATGGCGTGTCCTTTCGGCCGAAAGCTGCAGACGTTCTCTGTCGAGGCGTTTGGCATCTTCCTCCTCCGGCGTGGGAACACGAACTTCGCGGCACACCGTTCTGTCGCCCTGGTCGAAAGATCGGAACATTCTGACCATGGATTCAGCATCGAGCCGGTCTGTTTTGGCCCTGCGGCTTCGCCTGTTGACCAAGAAGCTGGTGGAGTCGAGCACAGATGTACGAATGCCTCGCTTCTGCAAGAACCTCGCTAACCAGAAGCCTTCATATCCAGCCTCAAAGCAAACGACGATCTCTGTAGGGCGACCATCTACCGCCGCTGCGTTCGCTTGCGTGCTTTCCAACATCCCGACGAGCGCTGCGGTATCGCCACCCCGAACCTGCCGAAGCTTCACGCGATCTGAGCTTGGGGAAAGCACCGCAACTAGCCATGTAGACTTGCTCAGCTCAATGGCCGCATATACTGACACAGTGGACTTCGCGTTCTCGTTCATCGGAGGCCTCCTCGTTGTCGATGAAGCGGATGAGCCGGGTGGCTCCTCCATAGCATCTACAACGAAGTCCATCCACACTCAGCGCTGAAAATGGCCTCCCCAAGGGATTTCATCAAAGCATTGTCTCAATAGCTGACCTGTCCGGCGAAATGGGGGGCACTCCAATCTGCAATACCGGTGCAAACCGCATCTCTCAAAAAACATAGATAATTTTATCCTTTTCCTGGAGTACGACTTCCAACAAGGTATATTTTGAATCTCTCCGAAGAGCTTCATCTCCAAGCCGCTAACCATCTCCGAACTGAAGAACCTTGCCGCCGGCGCATGCCGCGCATGTTCTTTGATTTATGCCGACCGTGGGCGCATGGACCGAAGGCACCGACCGCGCCAACGGGAGAGCCTAACGCATGCAACGAGACGGACTTGCCGTAAAGCCCGTCAGCGACCAGGCTGCTCGTCGGTTATTCCATCGAGCAGGCCGTCGTAAACCTCCAGAAGGGCATCGGTGATCGCTTGACCGAGCGCTCTCCCGGCCTCCCGGGCGTCTTCTTTCGTGCCGTCACGTGCGGCTCTTGCCAGATCGAAGCCTTGTTCGCTGATGATCTGTTCTGCGACCTCGATTGCCCAGAGGCCGAAATCGCAGCCTTTCTCGATCTGGATCGCTTCTTCCATTATCCGCTCTCGTCGTTATTGCGAAGACCGTGTATTCGGTCGGACGCCGGATGACCAGATCCTGGGACCAACAGCCCTTTCATCGCCGGTATGAATCGGACTTTGTCCATCGATTCAAAACCTTCGTTGGACGCGGATCATCGTAGCTACGATCCTGCCGGCATTCCCCTTAGGCTATCGCGCGCTGGGCCATATCATCGCATAATGGCACCCCGGTGTTAGCGGAGCGCCATTGAACTGGTCAGCGGGACCAGATGAGCTTGTGCTCGCCCTTGTCGTCCTGGACGAGGGAGGCGTATACGGGCGCAGTGAAGGACGGATCGTCGAGCTTGAGTAAGAGGTATTCGGCGCCGGTTTCGCGGGCGGTGCGGCTCCAGCCGGCTCCGAACTCGACACCACCGGCGGTGACGCGGAAGTCGGGTGCGCGTTCGTTATCGCGGTCGCAGGGTTTGATGGATGCCTTGACGTTGAGGGTGAGGGTCTTAATGGCGCCGGTATATGCGCCGGTTTCGTCGCGGGTGAAGGTGCCGATCTGGGCCATTGTCTTGATCTCCTGAAGTTGTTCGAAGTCGCCCGATGCGGCCTCGCTGGCAGTCGAGAGGCGACGGACTGGACGGATTGCATCCGTAGGACCGTGGCGTGAGCGAAGGACGGCGGCAGCCGAGCTTGCTGGATCGCGAGGAATGGCCGCTTACGATCAGGGAAGAGGTCGACGGAGCCGTTGCAGGCCATGGCCGACCCGGCGCCAGACAGACCAGCCTATAAGAGGGTCGTATCGGGGACTGTGCGGCAGTGTCGGCTGAGAACGACATGGGTGATCGTCGCCTCCCCTCAGCATAATCAGCGCCGCAACTCGGCGCAACCCTGCCTCCCGCCGTCGCTAGGCCAACCAACCTCAGGTACAGCTATGAGCGAGAGCCCTGTAAAGCTCCGCTCGGCCTATTGAGACGATAAGTTGCTCGCCTATTTATCAACCGCGGCCCCTCTCCGCGTTTCGATCCCGGACGGGCAAATTGCGGTACTGAGGTAGGGAGGCTGAGGCTGGGTGATTGTTCCCGCTCAAGTCGACCAGGATTTCCGCAGCATTGAGTATTTCGGCGTCGTGCCGCGTCGATTGGCTTGGTTGGCCATTACGATGGGAAGCCTGGGTTTGTGGATGCGCAGCGGGCGAAATCGGCCTATCATTTGGTAGGAGCGAGTTTGTTAAATCACTGGGAGGGGGCACCCGAGTTCCGCTGTTGTGCAATAGATGCAATGCGTGCAAAACTTGGCCACCATTTGGTAAGCGCTTTATTAGATCGGCAACAGAGTGATCCGGCACGCGGTCCTCGCCCTCGAGACGCTGAACCCTCTGCTGGAAGGTCGTCACCCTCCCCCGCGGTAGTTGATTTGAGGGCGGGCGCTTAGTGACACCCGTTGGTTTGCCCGCGGCTGCCACCGACATTGGCTTGGCGCTATTTCTTCCGCGCTCGGAGGAAGCCCGCACAGCTCGAGCGATTTCGCCTGTTATTTCTTTAGTGAATTCCGCCATCGCTGCGGCATACTCCTCGGCAGTTTTGACGGGATTTACCGGGGTGAAGGGGCTCATTGTGCTAGGGTATGCAAGTGGCAATTCGGCTCTAATGCCCTCAGGCGCGTTCCAGGCCCCTTGCTGCTGCGGTTTCCGGAGCACGGTCACTCGCCTGGCTCCCGATGGTTGACCCATCTGAGCGCTCTTCTGAGAGGCGGAAACAGTAACAGTCTGCCTTCCCAGGCCACGATCTGGATCGCTGTTCAGGATTGCGCGTAAAGACATGGTGTTTTTGTCTTGCATGAATCTCTCCTCTTGTTCTCGACATTCAACATGTCGCATCTGGAGAAAATCGTTAAGCACTAAGGCGTTTCAGATGTAATGCATGTGATTTGCGCCCAGGTTTCAGGCGGGCGGTCAGCCCGCCGGCGGCATGCGGGCGGATTTTGCCGAAGACGGATCGACATAGTCCCAGCTCCATGCCGCATCGGTCGAAACGAGCATGTTTGGCCGGCAACGGGCTCGTCGAGGCTTGCGATAGGAATGACGAAATTCGGTGCAGCGGGAACGTCATACAGACGGCGAGCCGCCTCTTCCCAACCCCTCTCCCTATTATCATCTGGCACCTCCCTGCGCGACGCGCTGCTGGGTCGATGGGACCGGCGCGTTATCGTCAACGAGCTGCTTGGCGCCAGAATCACAACCAGCTGATTTCACTCTACTCTTTTTCGGGCAGGCTCCAGGTTGACTTATACCCTCCTGTGTTGGACAAAGCGAAGGTACAGATGAGGAAATCTAATGTCAGACGAAGAAGCTCAGATGATTGCGGATGTGATTGGGAGTGCCGAAACCGAACATACGACTGCTCCGACGCTGAAGAAGGCGTCGCGTGTAAGAAAAGCTCCCTCCGACAAACAGGTCGCCATAGCTTCTCCACCGGCAAAGCTGAAAACCCGTGGATTGGATGCCCAGGAAAAGCTGGAGCTGATCCAGCAGGTTGAGGTACAGGTCGCGGGCGGCAAGACCTTGAAAGACGCTGTCAAGTCATTGGGCATTTCCGACCAAACCTACTATATGTGGCGGAAGGCTGCCGCTCAGCCGGTTGCCGAGAAGCCCGCAACGGCAATTTCTTCAGACGACGAATTTGCTGAATTCACGCAGCTCGAGGAAGAAAATCGCCACCTGAGAGCGCTACTTTCCGAGAAGCTGCGCGCGGAAAACGCTGAGCTTCGCAAACGGCTCGGCATGAGTTAGTCCATTTTCTGGCCACACACCGTGTGTTCATCTCGAAGATTTTCTCGGATAATCGATATTATTGAGAGAAGCATCGTGACGCGGTCGTTGAAACCTGAGATTGTGCAATATTCGTCTATCAGTGGCTTTAAGCTTCAAGATCATGAGAACACGACGACGCGACTTCGTCATCGAATACAAGAGCAGCCGGCGGCAGACAAAAGGTCACCCAACGTCCATCTGGGGTAATCTCGATCTGCGAGCGGTTGCGCTTGAGGTCGAGGCCGCATCCGGCCTTGATCAACCGAATGCGCTGCCGAGCGCCTTGGGTTCGGAAAATGTCGTCACGACCGCGAAGAGCGCAGCCGAAGCCGAGTTTCATCCCCTTGAGGTCGGTGAGCAGAATGTTTCTGTCGCGGCATCGGAGACCCCCGACGACAATATTGGGGCCGCTCTCTCCAGCCAGCAGGAAGCCTTCGAAGACACTGCAGCAAATCCCATACCCTTCAAAACATCGCCAACTGGGAAGGCATCGATTTCTCGATGGCGCCTGAAAACTAACTTGCCGCCAGCTGCGTCAGCGAGCTCGACTGATCTTATTGTTGCCGAACAAGCAGCCTTGACGGACGAGCTCCATACCCTGGAAACTGAAAATCGCCACCTGAAGCGCCTGATGATCGCAAAACTTCGAGCTGAAAACGCCAGGTTGCGATCCATGCTGCACCGTTTCAGGGTTATTTGACGCCTTCCCCTCTCCACCAACAGACTGCTGCTCATGTTTCCGTAGCAATGGCGGAGTAAAACGATTAGGCGGCGGAGCAAAATCAGGCCAGTTGTGGCGCCCGCATGAAACCTCTGGGAGCGCGTAGCCCGAGCGAGTCTCATGCTGTAGCAGTGATTTTTTGAGAAGGGTTCAGCCGGCCTTTCGGGCGCGACTTTAAGCGAGACGCATCTGCGGTCGCCGGATCGGCAACTGCCGTTGATAGCCGGGTGGCATCAAATACCTCACCATCTTGGCAACACTGTCGCGCGACATGTTGAAATGCTTGGCCGCCTGACGCCGGCTCATCCCTTCGGAAACAGCCAGCCGCACCTTCAAATATAGTCCACGGTGTAGATCCCGCCCCTCTTGCGTTCATTGCAGAAGGAAAATAAGTGGCCGAATTTTACTCCGCCCGCGGCTGGATTATTCCGCCGCTACCGTGGCAGGTTTTTGCACCGCCGCTCTCACCGCTGATTCGTGTGTCAGAGAATTTCACCGAAATTGCGGAAGAGCCCGCTTCTGGAGAAGATCCAGATCGTGGTCGACTAGCTAGTTTCCGTCCATAAACGCGCATATTTTGTAGCGTTTGCAATCACTTGCCTTCGGTCGAGCATCGCCTTGGGTTATGTGGACGGGACCAGGGGCGCTGGTTTTCGTCAGAGTGGGGTTGCTGGGGTAATCACGCGCACGGTGCTGGGGCCGGCGGGAGGCCGGCTGCGCTGCGATGCGGGTCGGCATCAGGTCGGTTTGAGGCGCGCGAGAAGGACGAGGTTGTACGCCACGACCGAGGACCAGACATAACTCTTGAAGTGATCAAGGCCGCGCCAGGTGCAGCGCGCCATGCCGTAGGCGCGCTTCAGGCAAGAGATGCCGGCCTCGATGCCGGCGCGGAAGTTGCGCAGCTTGCGATAGCCCCAGTTGCTTTTGACCATGTCTTCGACCTGGAGGCCGGCCTTTTTGTGGAAGGCGATGTCGTGGACGCCCCAAGCCTTCGCTGCGACCAAATTGTTGCGCGTGGCAAAGCCACCATCGGCCGCCGCCTGCCGTGGCGCGTTGCCATAGAAGGCGATGTGGCGTTCCAGCATTGGCAGCAAGCGATCGCTGTCGGCCGGATTGCCAGCCTCCCCCACCAGATCGAGGATCATGCCGCTCCGGCCGGCGGTCAGATTGAGTTTGTGGCCGTATTCGACGTCACGACTGCCTTTGACGATGATATCGGCATGAGGCTCGAACAGGCTCACCAGCTTCTCACCCGCCGGCACTGTTTCGCCGGCCAGGACGCGCCGCTCGCTCTGGATGATAACGCGTTCGATCAGCGGCCGATAGTGACGGGCTTCGATCTGCCACGGTGCGATAGAGGGATTGATCGCGACAGCCAGGCGCTCGCTCGCCTGGTCGAGATAGGCCAAAGTCGTGCGGGCGATTGCGATCAGCTCACGGTAAAGTTGGACCCGGTTGGGCCGACCGCGTGTGAACTGAATCTTGCGGGCGCGCTTCTTGGCGCGCGGCGATGGTCTCGCCATGCCAGACCGCCGAGCAGGATGTCGGCCCGCTTCAACAGGCGCACCATGACCCGCACAGCATCCCACAGCAGGCTGCTGTCGCTCGGTTCATGGATCGGTGCTGCGGTGACGGTGCTATCCAATCGCACGACACTGCCATCCTCCAGCCTCGCCTCACGAGCGCTCAGAAGCAGTGCCCGGTTGATCTCTTCCCAGGTCTCTGGCCGGATTGCACTGATCGTCTTCTGTAGCACCGACTTCTGCGGGTACCATGACCACGGCAGCCGCGCAAAAGCGCGAAACGAGGCGCAATCCTCCAGATGGAAGGCCAGTTCCTGATAACTCAGTTGCCGGTATTGCTTCAGCAGCGCGCAGCGCAAGACCGCCTCAGCAGACAGGCCCTGGCGTCCGGTCGCCTTGACGCCATGCCGGCACAGCTCTCGCGCCACCAAGCCAAGTAGGTCGCGATGCTCGTCCAACCAGCCCGACATCGCCTTCAGTTCGCAGCCGATCTCGTGCGAGGCGAAAAGATCGAATATGCTTATATGAGGAGGGTCAATGTGGAACTGTCGTCAGGGTGACATTTCTTGCACTCCGTCGGTTGTTACGGCATCCACGGTCTGAGCCCGATTGCAAGACGCGGCTCGTTGCCAAGCCAGATCCAACTTATATACGGTCGCTGTTCGAAACAGCGGCACCAACATCCCGCTTGCGGCGGACAAGGGCTCAGGAGGACGAGACCATTCTAGCCTACGGCCGTTTCAGGGCCACGCATATTCTCGGTTCGTCCCACCTGGATCCGCCAGGACTGATCGGGTCCTGAAGGATTGCAGAATTCAGTTCGGGTAACCGATCAGACGGTCTTTAAGACCGCGCCCTCGATAACGACGCCGGCATTGACGTATTTCCACAGCGCAACGAGCAGCTTGCGGGCGAGCGCGACAATCGTCGTCTTCTTGAGACGGCCGCCGTTCTGCTTGACCCGATCCTTGAACCACACGGTCAGCGCCGCGTGCGGTTGATGACGCAGCCACAGCCAGGCCATCTGGATCAGCGTCGTTCGCAACCTTGGATTGCCGGATTTTGAGACCCCCTGGTCGTTATCGACCCAGCCACTCTGCCAGGGTGTCGGCGCAAGGCCGGCATAGGCGGCAACCTGTCGTCGGTTGTCGAAGTGACGCGACAGCCCTTCCGACCACAGCACGGCGGCAAACTCCGGCCCGATGCCTTTCAAGATGAGCAGCATCGTCGGTGCTGGCGAGACGACCTGCGTGGCAGCGAGCATGGCGTCGCGGCCGGCCTCAATAGTCTTGATCTGCTCGAGCAACAGTTCCAGCCGATCGAGTTCGCGGCCGATCTGCGCCTTCAAATGTCCCGGCAGCGGACGGCCGTCGCCGGTCTTGCACTCCTCCAGTCGCTTGCGTTGATCGCGACGCAGCGGCTCGTAGTCGGATACGCCCTGGCTGAACAGTAGGCCCTTGATGCGGTTAACGTGTCGTACGCGCTCGTTCGTCAAGGCTTGGCGCTCACGCGAGAGGCGGCGCTGGTCCTCTTCCTCGGGCGTCGGAACGCGGAGCATGGCGCATACCCGCGGCTCACCCCGCTGATAGGCGAGCAATGCCCGAACCAGCGCTTCACCGTCGATCCTGTCGGTCTTGGCCCGCCGCCGCCGGCGCGAGGTTACAATCGATGCCGGATCGACGACGTAGCTTTCGATCCCCTCGGCCTCCAACACCCGATGGATCCAGAAGCCGTCGAGCCCAGCTTCCTGGACGACAATGATCGGAAAGCACCGTCCGGTTCGCGCCCGCGCCTTCCTCTTGAGTTCGGCAAAGCGCGCCAGCATGCCGGCGACGTCGCTGGCCGCCACCATATGTTTCGACATCTTCTCGCCGCCACCCGGCGACAGCGAGGTGATCAGCCATTTCGAGCGACTCAATTCCAATGAGACGAAAATTGCGCAAAGATCGGTGCGGATGGCGGTCGGCGCTTCGGATCGGTGAGCTGCAACGAGCATGCTTGCCTCCAAGGGGTAGGATGTTTGTGTCCAAGCAACCGCACTTTGCCACAGCGTAGGTCGCTATCCACCCTCCTCATAGGATCTGGCTTGGACGGTGCGTTCTTGGCGCATTGTCGGCTCCGGCGGTGGCAGGACTTGGAATCAGTGGCATGATCCAGGATACCTGAAACCGTCGGACCTTGCCCGCGCAGAATCACGATTAATTAAACAAAATCAAACATTTGTCGTTTGTGGGCGGAAACTAGCTATGCCATTCGGCTCCGCCCTCACAGATCGGGGCGGACGGATTTCCCGCACCCGGCTCTTCCCGAGAGTAACCCTCGCCATCTCCCGGCCTGCGCCAAGTTCGAGTAATACGTGGGACTGGCAGCGCAAAGCGTGCGGTGAGGATTCAAATTCCAACCAACTCAATCGCCGGCTTATCTGACTTCGTCGCCGCATAGCGATATGGCGGGGGTATCATCGTCGGACACAGTATCTTTTCTTCGGCTCCAACTGAAAGATGATATCCACGACAAGCGACCATGCCAGAAAAATCAGCGCGATAATCGAGAAGATGTTCGAATAAGGTGTCTGAACGACGGGAAGTAGTGTCAAGCACAGGATAGGGCCTTGCAATACCCAGATTGCTTTCCGTCGTATGGAAGGGTGCATCTCGGCCCTCAATGCCGGCTTAATCGCCTGAGCGGCAATGTGGCCGTACCGCATGAGGCCAATCAAGATGACCCACCCCCCCGCCTTGTGAAGAAGAAGCACTGCGATGGACAGGAAGAGGATCATCAAAGTGTCTATCTCCACATCGAAACGGCTTCCAAAGGGGGAAGCCTTGCCCGTCCGTCTTGCAACAAAACCGTCAATCCCATCAAGGATAAGAGCGACGGCAACCGTTGAAGCGGTGGCCCATAACAAGGACTGGTTCTCCGCACGCAAGCTGGATGTTAATACCAAGCCGCCAAAGGCTGAAGTGATCGCGGCTCGAACCAGGGTGATGATATTTGCCAAGCCAAACCTATCATGGGGATGATAATGAAGGCTACCGAGTGCGAAGGCAGACGTAACCGCATAAATAAGGAAAGCAAGATTGTAGGCGGCCGAGTGCACAGGCTGCCAGCTCGCCAGGAGCTGCATGCTAGCAGAAAGTACGATAGCCACTGCAATTGTTGAAATGAAGGCATCTGTTCGAAGCTTGCGGCTGGCGATGGGCGGTACCTTACCGATTGGCTTTGCGGCCGAAAGCTTGTTGTCTTGCTTGTTCTGGCGCACGAAAGCACTCATAATCCGTCTCCGATGACCAAAACCGCCTCGGGTTGCGCCTGGGCCGATCACATTCCTGTAATGGTAGTTTAGACAACCCACTTGAGCTACACAGCTGAATTTGAGCTGCAATTGCAATCTGGAGAGATAAGGCTTTGACGGCGCGTGATCTGCTATCGGCGTTATGGAAATCGAAAGAAATGCCCCTCCTTAAACGAGAGAACAAGCAGCGCCTGGTGCCTTTCGTTTGGGGACGGATTGCACGCTCGACGATGTTGGAGTCGATCTCGATGCGGCTGTCACTGAGAAAGCGTTCCAGAGATTGTCGGCGGCTCATTGCATAGTGGATCGCTTCCGCCGTCTTGAACTTGCCAGAGACCTTCGCCAGTTCCTTTTCCCAGATTTCAAAAAGGTTGGCGACAATGGCGGCGGACCTCTCCTGTCGTTCGGCAGAGGTGGCTTGGGAAATCTGCACAGGGAGGATAAGTGGAATTTCTGCCTGACTTCGGCTTAGATGCCGGGAACAGGAGAGACCATGACGAGACGACCGCGCCGGAACCATAGCCCGGCTTTCAAGGCGAAGGTGGCA
>NZ_QJKM01000038.1 GCF_003425685.1 Rhizobium terrae | reverse complement strand
GACCCAGGAGGTAATGTTCAGTGCCGAAAACTGGCCGGTCTTTGATCGGAACGGTGGCCGGCTTCAAATCGGAATGGTGGCCGGTCTTTGATCGGAATGGCGGCCGGCTTCACGTCGGAATCCGCACTCATTTTGCAGGGATTCCCGTACTACAGGATTGGTGCGACCTATCCTCGAGACATGAACGCAGCCCGACTTTTTGTTAAAGAGCACGCTGATAAGGCTGTTGATATTTCTCACCGCTCCGTCTCCGCGCAGTTGTCACGAACCAATCCAGTTTGAGCCGTTGCGCCCCGGCGTTTTCGTTTCAGGGGATGGTTTGGAACGCCTGCAGCCTTCTCTCGTTCTGGTGCATGGTTTTGAGCGACGAGCAGCGAAAGAAGATATTCAAAGAAGGCCGGCAGGCAGCGATGCTCGGACGAAGCAGGCGAGTTTGCCCCTATCTCAGCGACGAAACACCGGAGCGCACCTATATCTGGATGGCTGGATTCGACGCCTACTGGACTTAGCACATTCGATCGAGGGGATGGAGTGGTGACGGTGTGGGATTTGAACCCAGCCGACGCTTCCGGTTGGCATTGGAACGGGCCACATTCCGGCGCCTGCCCTATAGGATTTCCCGCTCTCCTATACGCTCCGTCACCGAGGAGAGGTTCCTCGTAAATGGCTACTCTGTCAACCAAGTCTGGTCCCCTCAGATGGGTCGAAGGTGCCGGGGCGCGACGGAAAACGTTGGACCATGATGTCGAACACGTCCTGAGCGGTGCGTTTTTCGATTCCGACGATCGGCCGGGTGAGACTACCGCTCATGTCTGCCTCCAACGATTTCACCAGTGTGGCGATCGATAACCGTGCCGTCGAACTGGCGCTTCAGGTGCGGGTGGGAGAGAGATGATTTCGGTTTGGCGATGCCGAGGTGCTTCTTCTTCACGCGAGCAATCTTGGACTTGACGCTCATCTCAACGGCAGTCTTCTTCCGGTGAGCGGATCGGAGCGCCGGGAAGAGGTTCGTCTCCCGGTGCTCGCCTCCGAGGATCAAGGAAACCTTGTGATCGAAGTCGAATTCGTCCCGCAGCGGGTCAATCTTGGCGCCTGTCAGGTGGCAGGTGAAGTTCTCCCGCTCCAGGATCCTGACCTTCACCCGGTCCGGGACTTTCTGGTCGTCATGCTTGGCAACCCATTCGGGGACGGAACGGCTCATCGCTCACTCCATCATTTGGCGCTTGCAGGGGCCGTCGCACCAGAAACGGATACCCTCCTGACACTGGCGGATGAGATCGAGCACATCGAGCAGCGGCTGAAGGAACTGAAAAGCCGCTTCCGCGATACTACGTCGATCGCATCTCCCGGAGCGTCCGACCTCTCCATGTTCGAGGCGTCGGCCCGGCGCGATGGCGTTATCGGCGTGCCGATCGCTCTTCAGGAAATAGCCAAGGTTCTTTCCGAGCCGGTGTTCGAGGCCGGTAACCTCTATGGCCTCCTTTCCTCATCAGGGGAGGGCAAATCCAGCCTCACAATGCAGCTCATCTACCACGCGGTGAAGGAAGGCCATCCGGTCCTGTTCCTCTCTTACGATCTGTCGGCGGCCCAATGCGTCCGCCAGATGATCGCCCAGGTTCACGAGATCAGCGTTCGCCAGCAGCGAGAGCCGATGAAGCTCATGAGCCAGACCGAGCAGGACCAGTGCGTCATGTTCGCCACATGGGTCAACCAGCAGCCCTTCGACATCATCCGCTGCCAGCGCGAGGGCGTTGACCGGCTGGTGACTTATGCCCGTCGGTTCATCAAGAAGCGAGCCAACGGCAAAACGTCGTTCATCGTCATCGATCACATCGGCAAGGTGAAGCCGCGCGATCCGAAGCTTTCGGCAGACCGCATCTCGGGCGAGGTGACAGTCGAGCTGAAGGCGCTCGCCGACGAGACGCAGGCTTCGGTGCTGATCCTGAACCAGCGCAACAGTTTCGGCACCCGACGCGACAATCCACGTCCGATCGCCGCCGACCTTTACGGCGGGGAGGGTGCCAAGGCGGACTATGACGCCATCCTCTACCTCTACCGCGCGGAGAAATACAAAGCCGAGCGCGTGGCGACGGCCGCCACCGGCTCCGACTGAAAGAAGATCAATTCCGTCTTTGTCGGGGACCTTGAGGGCATCGCCGAGGTCGGCAGCGTGAAATGCTGGTTCGGCGATCCGACGCTCAAGGAGACGCTGCAGTTCGAGGCCGAATACACCCGCTACCGTTCCATGAAGCCCGCCAGGGTACAGCAGGAGATGTTCTGATGCTGCTATTCGAGCTCGATGGTTTTCATCCGCTCTATAAGCTCAGCCTTGAACGCGGCTCGGTTGGCGCCGTGGTGTGCTCGACGGTGGCAATTCGGGCAAAGCGCGATAATCGACTTTGGATCGTCTGGACCTCCATCACTCAAACGCTCGATATGGTGCGGCTCAAGGTATGGCTCGCCATCGTCTCTGAGGAATGGCGCCGGCTTCTTCTCATACTCGCAGACACCCTTGGCACGGGCCAGGACGTAATGAGACCTGTGCGCGGATAACTGTAGACGTATGGAATCATTGATGATTCAATGTTCTTGTCGGATGATGGAGGTTTGCAATGAGCCGTCGTCGTATTGGTCAGGAAGCGTTCGGGTTTGCGCAGGATAGCAAGAGCGGTTCGACGCTAGATGGGCTTTCGAGAGTGATCGATTGGGCGCCGACTGATCGGCGTCTTGCGACGATTTCAAGTGCGGCCAAGGGGGAACCCGCCTGGCCGCCGCTTGCCTTGTTCAAGGCGACACTACTTGCGGTCTGGTACGACCTTTCAGACGTGAAGCTGGCTGAAGCGCCCGATGACCGAAGTTCATTTCGGCGGTTCTGCGGGTTCTCCAGATCAGAGCCGACGCCGGAGCGCACGGCCTTTGTGCGATTTCGAAAGGCGCTGGTCGCCGCGGGCCTCGATAAGGCTCTGTTTGACGAGATCACGGCGCAATTGAAAGCCAAGGCGATCAAGGTGAAGACCGGGACATTGGTGGACGCGACCATTATTGCCTCAGCCAGTGAAGGCGACACTGACGGTCATTGGGTCAAACACCGCGGGAAAACGGCGGTTCACGGATACAAGGCGCATGTTGGCGCCGATGCAGATACGGCTCTTGTCGAAGAAATCGCGGTGACGCCGGCCAATATCAATGATGGACGGGCCGGCCCTGATGCGCTTCCCGACAATCCTGGTGACGTCTATGCCGATAGCGCCTATCGCGGCGATCATTTCGGCAGAGCGGTGCTTGCCAAAGGTGGAACACCGCGCATCGTCGCCACCGGAATGTGGGGTCGGGATGAGGCGGAAGTGCGGGCGCGCCTTGAAGCTCACAACCAGCCGATCCGCCGCATCCGGGGGCGGATCGAAAAGATATTCGGAACGTGGAAACGATCCTATGGATTGCGCCGGATGCGATGGAGAGGCATGGCAAAGGCTGGCCTGCAAATTCGTCTCACAGCCATCGCCTACAACCTGAAGCGATGCCTCAACATCGTGATGGTCGCCCAATGAAGGGGAAGAATGGACGGCAAATGAACGAGGATTGAGGGCGACACGAAAGTCGCCCGTACTCGACAGGCCGAAAACCCCTAGTTATCAAAAACTCCAATTAATTCAACAGGAAGGGTTTATCCGCGCACAGGTCTCATAAGCTCGAACAATTCGACTACGCTCATAGACGGTTCCAACCCGAGGTTTTCCGGGGACGGATGGCTTGGAGGCGGCTTTAGCGAGCTTTCGAAGCTCGTCGAGGGAAAGCTCCGAGAGGCGTTGCTTAACTTCGTCGCCTTCAGGGCCGTCGTCGACCGTTTCATTGATCTTGTCGAGAGGGATCAGCTTGAAGACGATGGCCTGTCGGATGTTCTTCTTCGCGTCCGGCGAATCTCGCCATTCAAACCCGTCACAGATGTACTCTCCGAGAAATCGGAGGCGCTTTCTTTTTTCGTCGCGGAAAAGCAGGAGGCTTTTGCCCCTCTGGCTATGTTCGAGAAGCCCCTTGTTGCGATCCTTCAGTTTCATGGGCCCGAACCTGCCGGCTCCGAAATATTCGAAAGTTTTGTCGGGAAGCTCTTGATCGTCGTAGCCGTGACCGAGGCCTTTTTCCCCGGTGATCGCAATGACCACCGCGGCATCCGCAGGAGTGATTATCCCGCCCTGGGTTTGTCCTCCAAACACCTTATGAATATCGTTCCTACGGTTGTAAGTTTGCCCGCGCTCAAAACCCCAAGTCATCAGAAAACTCCCCGATTAACAGGTCTGTCAGTGCCTGCCACAGGTTGCATTGTAGTAAAGGAGGTCGGTTAATGAACGAGTTCGCTGGCTATGCACATCCGATCCGCGGCGGCTGGTGGGCCATGACCCGCTTTGCTCGGGATTCAAAACCCAAGCCTATCCTGGGAGATGGTGGGGCTCCGATCGTATTCCAGGACGAGCTATCGGCCACAAAGGCTGTGCTCACCCACACGCTGGCCTATTTCAACGGGAACTTGGTTTGCTCGGGCGAGATCGCCGGAACCAGCATCCGCGACGTCAAGCGCGCTGCGGCGGAGAAGCACTTCAAGCCGCGCGAGGAGAGGGCGGCATGAGGGAGCTCAAGCTTGAGGAACTACTTAGACGTCCGCCTAGCGATCGCCCTGTTCGCTTTGATAAAATTCGGAAGGAAATCAATCAATGCGAGCGAGGTTTTCAGCGGGACCGCCTGGCCTGTTTCATCGAACCAACAGTGAAAAAGAACGTCGATCAGGGTGTTCTCATTCTTACTATTGAACACATCGGTGAAATCTTCCCCGCTCGGCTTAAAGTACACCTCAATATCTATGTAGAAGGGCGAGCCCGCACGGTTAAGCCAACCATCTATTGCGCATGCATATTCGAGCCGATCATGCTCGGCGCCTCCCCTGAAATCGACGCCGATGGATTTGCGTCTGACACCGCGGTGCGGTTCAAAATTTGTCGGTCCTTCGAAATAGCGAATTCCAGCAGGCCTCCAAGGAAAATTCGATCCGTCACCAAACGAGATTTTCCTGAGGGTGAGAGTGCGCCGATTCCAATTTATAATCCGAAAGACCGCGCGCCTGCAGTTCATGGAATAAGTGTAGACTTCGACCGAGGGATTTCCGTCGCCAAGAATGAATGCTGTTTGCTTCCTTTGTTCGTTGAGCTGGTGATAGACGAAGTAAGCGCCAATAGCCGCGGCTCCAAATCCCACCCATCCGCTCAAGGCGGAAATCCATTCCCTAAAGCAATGCTCCTCAGGTTGAGCCCAAGGCAGCCAAGCCGGTTCAGACGCTGTGCAAAGGTCGTCGAATTGGCTGTTCCAGACCGCGAGAATGAAAAGCAGTCCGAGCGTGCCATAGGCAAACCACCAGCCGAGCCAATAGCCGCGGTCTTTGTCGTCCTGATCCATTCGTTAAAGTCCACCCGTTACCCGCTTTGGAGCGTAGGTGAGTCGGCCGAGCCCTTGCAACCTTGTCGGATGGCGGCATGACCGGAAGGATCAATCACCGCTGCGACATCCACAAGTTAGCCCGCCAATGCGGCGTGAAGCTGTTCGACGGCGCCAAGCATAGCCCGACCAGCCGCCGGCCGCACGAGTGCTTCTGCAAGCCGACGGTGCGCGAGATCGGCCAGTCGCACGGCGAGGCCCACCTGAAGCTCGTGTTCATGCTGATGACCGGTACGCGGGTGAATGCGCTCGAACTCTACGCCGACATGATGAAGGCCGTCTCTGCCATCCTCATTGAGAACCCGGATCTGGTGAAGTCGCCGAGCCTCACCAGGGACTTCGACGCGATCGATCTCGGCAGCCTGAGGCGCAAGGTAAAGGCCATGCGGATGCCAGTGGAGAATTGGAAGGCGCTGTACGTGCTGATTTCGGTGCGCTTCTACAAGCCCATCCAAGGCGATCTTTTGGACATGATAGGAGAAGCCGCATGAACGTCGCCGTGTTTCAGGACTGGACTTACGAGCAGGTGAGGGCGCGGATCATCGAGGCGGCTGAAACCTTGGTGGCCTCCCCGGCGGCGCTCGGCCCGCGCATGAAGCAAGGTGCCTTCAGCGAAATGGTGGCCGCGGTCATCGCAACGGAATACGACCGGGCGCCGTCCTACCGCCGTGTCATCTCTGCCGCTGCGCTGAGCCGGATGGAGGAAACGTGGACCTGGATCAACGGCTACCTCGGCGAGGCAGACCGCAAGCTCGTCTATGACTACGGGTTCATCAAGAGCCGGAAAGGGATGTTTCTGGAGCAGTATCTATCAAGAAATGAGATGGTTCGCAAAACCTTCGAAAGAAAATTAATGGGTGCTGTCAAGCAATTGCATCAGCCCTTAACCGTAAGCCGTTGGTTCGGCTGGACATTCCTCTAGACGAGGTGTCGCAAAATCACGTAGAAGAACAGCCATCAACGGTATCGTCCGAGAAATACGCGATGCACTGGATCGCACCGGACGGCAAGCCGCAGATCGACCCTGATCTTCCTTCGGAAAGAACACTCGACCACCGGGAAATCCGGGCGCGGCATAGCGAACGGAATGGAAGCCTTGGTGTGCCTCGGGCGCGGTGACTTCCGGCGTCTAGCTTAGGCTTCGCATCTTTCGACTTAAAAGTGCCTTCAGCTCGCTATCGCTGATCGGCTCCGGGATCCGCCCGCTATGAACGAAAACCTCGATCGCATGCAGCTCGGATATGTTTTCTTCGCAGTAGGCAATAGCTTTGTCCAAGGAAGCAAACGTCCTGTTGGGTACAATTTCTGACCAACAGTGCACGGTGGCAGCGGCGCTCGCTAAGGCTCGGCTCTCGTTCGGCATGTCTAGCTCTCCCAGGCGTCTCAATCCGACGAAGATGTCTGTCACAATTAGCATATGACAAGAATAGCTGCCTCTTTTAGCTGAGCGCCTGGTTTAGGAAATGAGAAGCTGATGGGAAGACTTTTAACTTATACTCTTGAGCCGAGGGACACGATAGGAGCGGCGAGAGGCGCGAATGAAGTACCATCGTGAGGCGGCGCAAGTCGTGAAGATCCGGAATCGGTCGCGCCTTCTTGACCACCACAGAGGGCAAACAGGCTCCCGTAGCGGCAACCGGATAGAGCATCCGCAGCCCGACGAGGGACGGGAGGTGTAGCTTCAAATCCTTCCGGGGGGCTGCCTCGTCAGACGCTTGGCGAATACCACATGGCTATCGCAATCAAGGCTGCGAGGGCGACGTTCAGACCAATGTATAAAAGCCAGTCGTGACGATTGTGGCTGTGGCGCAGGCGGTTCATGTTCAACATCCTCCTAGATGAAGAACATCCAATCGGTCTACCGGTTCCCGGTCACGCGACCGATAAACGCACGGACTAGACAATCCATGAGTTGTGTGGTTCTTGTCGAGAATCAACCTCGGGAGGTTCAGAATGGTCTGGGTACTACTTATCGTCGTAACGTTCATAACGCCTGGCGCGAACACGCAGTCGACGATCTCGATGACGAGCGCCGAATATTTTAGCGAAAGCGCTTGTAACGCCGGAGCTCAAAAACTCATTGATGCGATGGCGCCAAATCCGGCTTACACCGTGTCGTACGGCTGCAGCCCGAAGCTAATGCTTCCGTAGCTTTCCCGCCCACAGGCGGAAAAGGAACCACAGACCCCGGCAGCTACGGCGGGGTTTTCTCGTCCAGGCCCACGGTTTCAGGCTTTGCGTTGGGGGGTACCGCAACGCCAATCCAGTGACATTCGCGACAATCATTTCGCGGTCTCTTAACGGTGTTCCGGTTCAAATCTTCAGCGGTAAGAATAGGTTTACCCGAGCCGACCAATTTGCCTCCAGAAATTCTCCGGGGGTAATATGTCTGCAATTGTTTTTGAATCAGGGCGCATAGTCGAGATCGGCGCTGGCTACGTTTACCGAAGCCTGCACCACTATTCGCACATTGTGCTTCAACGCGATGACAATAGCGTAGTCCGCCTTGAGCACGTCATTACGGATGATTTTTTGGTTCCCAGCCTCGCGGTGGGTAGGACTGGTACAATTGCATTCGTGAACCGCAAAGTTCACCTGTCGAAGGAGTTTAACAATCTCCCGATCAAGAACGCGATATTGGGATTCGCAGACGAACGGGGGTACGTAGCTCCGAGAGAGGCGCATCAGTCGATTCTGCCGAAAGTTTGCCTCGGTATCGCGGCACTTGGTTTACTGTTGTTCCTGTTCACTCGAAGCAGCTCATTTCCCTTTGCATGGGGTTTCATCAGCGTTGCCATGATAATCCCATTCGGCGCCATCGGGCTGACGCACCTGAACAATGGCAAGAACGCCAAGGCGCTACGCGACGAGGTAATCAAGCGTTTTGAGGTGCTGGGTTTCAAGTCTCAGGCATCGGTGGTTTATAGGTAGGCAGCAGTCATCGGCTCGATCGACTATCTTGATCCGAGCCGTCCACTCCACAAGCCCGTCGCCTCACCGCGGCGGGTTTTCGTTTTCCCTGATCTCTCTTTGGAAAGAGCACTCGACCCGCGGATAACCCGGGCAGTGGCATTGAGAAATGGGCGTAGCATTCCTCGTGCGACGCAACGCCATCAATAGGACGGGATCCAGTTGCAAGCTTGATACGTTAGATTAGCATTCTGTTCGAATACTTCGAAGGGGGATCCAACGGTGGTTTTTGTAGTACTTGGGGGCGGGATAATTTTATTTATTGTTATTGGATTTTTCATGATGGAGGCTTCTACCGGAGCTGGCCGGCGGATCGAGTCTTCTTCAAACAAGAATGTTAAGGGTATGGCGGACGCCGTCAGTATGATTCCGCTTATAGCTCTTATGGCAATCGTGTTTGGCGGAGTCATTGCTTTTATTTATGCCCTTGCCGGTGGCAAGCCAGGGATTAGCTTCTACGCTATCTCTGTAATTATAATATTTGCAATCATATTTGTGGGCATGGCCATGGAAAAGCGCTAGGGACAGCAAGACGAAACCAGGCTCAACGGTCACTATTCCGTCTTTGCTTCGGCGCCGTCGCTGCGGTTCAAGCCAGTGCTGCGATCCGATACTATCCAGAAGCATTTCCGGCTGTTCCGGTTCATGTGGGAACGGGGCACGCCCGGCGTCCCCGGTGGCGATTATTCGGCCAAGCTGGCGATCGGCCTGCGACCCGGTTCTTCGAGCGCGAGCGGGAATACGGCAAGGCCTTCCTCTTCACGATCCTCGGCCTGCGCATCCACTACAGCCGAAGTTACGGCGGCATCTACGGATGATACTCCCCCACACCCGAATAGGAGGCGCGGCCCACAGCGGCACGCCTCCGCATGATGTCTGGGGTTGCACCCTTCTTAGGGCAGAAACCGGATCATCACATGCCGTCCCAGGACAGTTTACGGAATCGTCAGATGTCCTTCAACAACCGGAGAATGTCCGCTTCGTCCCGATGAGGGAAGTGACCATGCAGAGCAGCAGCCATTGCCTCTAGATTTGCGTTGGTTGAGCGACTTTTCTCGGCTGCATCGGCAGCTCCTTCGATCTGTTCGACCAGACGTTTATCCTCTTCCAGCCCATCCTCCCAAGGTTAACCCGCGCCAGTGCTGAAGAATGCAAAAGCCAGGCACATTAGATCGGTGTGGCACTATTCCAGAATGCGTCGTACGCGGCAATCTTCAGCGGCACGGCGTCACCTTCTAGCCGAACGATAGACGCCGGCGATCGAGCGGCGAACGCGTTCAAAGACTGGGTTAGTGTGTAGACCTTGCTGCCATCAATAATGATGAGGCGATCATGAAGCGTTCGCGGAGCGGACAGCCTTGCTTCTATCGGCCTTTCTGATGTGTATTGCATCTGCCACCTGGTGAAGGCTGGTTTTAGGCTTGGTTTAACGGCACCGCTATCCGCCAATAATTCAATCTTGACAGCGGGGATCGCCAAAACGGCGAAGTCCGTAAGTGCCTTTTCATCCATGTAGGGATCAACGATCCTTGCCGAGACTTTGGCCTCTCCGAGAACCCGTCCCACGGCCGTCATTGCGTCAAAGGCATTGCCTGCACTGATAAATGCTCCGCGTGCAGAAGCGGGCGCCCTTAATTCGGCAATTGCTAGCGCACGGTGCATGGCGCCAATCAGCTTGTTGGCATACTCTGTGCGCGTGTAAGGACCGGAGGAGATAATCAGTTCCATGTTGAGCTGGACGGCTACCGCCTCCTGTGCCATCCCTGCTTCAGTTAGCAGAGCGTATGCCTTAGCCATCCAGACCGTCTCTTCCGTACGAAGACGATCGCTTTCATCGAAGTTCGGCGCGGCGGCTAATAGGTGTCCAATATTGATGTAGATCTCGTCGGGAGACATCGGCTTCGAGCCTTTTTCATTGCGAAGAATCAGGCCATCGGATCATGAACCCGGATGAGTCGGCAACGGCGAAAGCAGTATCCACAGCTATTCACAAAGCACGGCGGCGATCAGCCTAAGAAAGCGCAATGAATCAGGTGGAAGAGCTTGACGCTACTAATGACGATCCGTCTTGTTATGAGGAGAACTGTTTAGCTGCGGCTCCTACGAGCGTGCCGACGAGCTCGGCGACAAGTGTCGACTTGACCTCTCCTCCGGCGGATGAGGCAGCCTCTTTCAACTTCGCGCCGAGGGGGCGGTCCAGACCTGAGGGTTGCTCTCCGAGCACGGCAAAACCCTGATTGGTCAGGGAAACACCATAAAAGTTACCGCTGTCGCCAAGCTAATTGATCTTCAAGTAGCCGTTGTCGTTTAGCCACATGACCAGATCATCGAACATCTCTTTCGGCTCACTACGGGGTTGAAAGCCAGTGGCTACCGCAACGTCCATTGCGTTCAAGTCTTGGCGCCTAGGCCAACCGCTGAAAAGCTGCCCAAGAATATGTGCTGTCCAAGCGTTGCCAATGTCGCGGTCAGTGACCTCGCCCATCGCTTCCTCCCAAGGTTGACCCATGCCAGTCCTGAAAAACGCCCGGCATGAGAAGTTTGCATAAATCGAAGCGGGTCAAACCCTCTGGCGCCTATTGCAGTCTGCGGACGATATCCACTCTTTGGCATGTTCCTGTTGCTGGGACGACTTCAAGTTTTTCGCCTGCACGAAACACATCGCTCGGCACGCCAAGTTGCACGGCGGCGGCGCAATCGTAAGTTTTTCCTCTTTGGGCACGTGTGAATCGGATGCGTCCCATCGTGACGGTCCTGTATTCGGGCTCGGAAACGAGATCTCGTAACAGGTCACTACGCCCCCGGGAAACGCGCACTTGCTTCTCCCAGACCTCAGTGATCGTGGCGACTGCGTGTGGGAAGTTCCTTATTCTCCACGAGTAGAGACCATAAGCCAAAAGGGCGAAGAGGATTATGCTTCCATAGAGGGTGACTGGAAGCCAGATCCTTGTGGCGTTCAAGTCGGCTACCTCGGAATCTATCGGTTCTGACACGCCCAATGCCTTATGTTCCGGGGAGACCTCCCTACGCCCACCCCGACTTTGAAAAACAATCAAAGCTTGCATCAGGAAATCAAACATGTCGAGAGGCGGCACAAGGGAGGGTGCAGGACGCAAGAGAGGCGCGCCGAATAAAGCCACTCAGGAGCGCCAGCGGAAGGTGGCGGAGAGCGGCATCACGCCTCTCGATTACATGCTGCAGGTCATGCGAGACAGCAAAGCAGATTCGGGGCGCCGTGATGAGATGGCCAAGGCTGCTGCCCCATACGTCCACCCAAAGCTGGCAAGCATGCAGCATACTGGCCGGGGCGGCGGTCCCATTCAAACAGTAGACCTCACCCAGATGAGTGACGATGACCTCGCACGCCTCGAAGCTATCTTCGGTCCGCTTGCCGGTACCGCCGGCGATGATGATGAGGGCGATACGGGCGGAGAAGGCGAGGCGCGCGGCTGAGGTCGAACGCCGGCGGGTAGAGCAGAATGCGGAGATCATAAGGGCCGAGTGCCAGACCCTCGAAGGTTTCATCAAGGATTTCTGGCCGGTCCTGGAGCCCAAGCGGCCGCTGAAGTTCGGTTGGCTCTGCGGGCCATGTGCCGGCATCTCGAGGCGGTGTCCGAGGGGCGGATCCAGTTCCTTCTCATGACCGTCCCGCCGGGCATGATGAAGTCCCTGCTGATGGTGTTCTGGACGGCATGGGAATGGGGTCCGCTGGGCCGGCCCGATATCCAGGTCCTGGCGACATCGTATAGCCAGCCGAACGTGCTGCGCGACAATCTGAAGCTCAGTCGCCTCATTGAGAGCGACAAGTTCCAGACGCTGTGGCCTTTGAAGCTCCGTGACGACCAGAACGCAAAGGGGAAGTTCGAAAACACCGGCAACGGGTTCAGTGAGGCAAGACCGTTCAGTTCCATGACTGGTGGTCGTGGCGATCGGGTGAAGGTGGACGATCCGCATTCGACCGAGACGGCGGAAAGCGACACCGAACGGCAGACCGCGGTTCGCATATTCCGGGAAGGCATCTCCGACCGTCTGAACGATGTGACGACATCGGCGATCGTCATCATCATGCAGAGGCTTCATGAGCAGGATGTGGCCGGTGTGGCACTCCAGCTGGACATCGGCTTCGTTCATCTGAACCTGCCGATGGAGTTTGAGCCGGACAGGGTCTGTCGGACCTATGTCGACCACGAACTATTCTTCGAGGATCCGCGGACGGAAGAAGGGGAACTGCTTTTCCCCGAAAGGTTTCCAGCGGAAGAGATCGAACGCCTCAAGAAGGCCAAGGGCTCTTACGCTTACTCCGGTCAGTACCAGCAGCGGCCGGCACCTCGATCGGGCGGGGCATGTTCCAGCGGGGTGACTTCGAGATCGTCGATGCGGTCCCGGCCGACGCGATGCGCTGCAGGGCGTGGGACTTCGCTGCGACACAACCGAAACCCGGGAAGCAGCCGGACTGGACCGTCGGCCTGCGCATGGCAAAGGTAGGCGGGATCTTCTACGTCGAGGATGTGCGGCGCGATCGCTGGTCTCCTGGCGACGTCGAGAAGAACTTGAAGAACACCGCCAGCCAAGATGGGCTCGATGTTCGCATCAGGATGCCGGAAGATCCTGGCGCAGCCGGTAAATCGGACACGGCCACCAAGATCAAATTGCTCGCCGGCTATGACGTGCAGGCCATACGGCCCACCGGGGAAAAGACGGTGCGCGCGAAGCCAGCGTCTGCCCAGGCCGAGGCCGGGAACGTCAAGCTGGTCCGCGGCCCATGGAACGAGACGTTCCTTGATGAAATCTGCGCGTTTCCGAACGCGCAACATGACGACCAAGTGGATGCCTTCGCCGATGCTCTGAATGAGCTGGCGCTCGGCTCCACGTTTATCCTTTAGGTAGAACGTCTTGATAGCTCGAAGTGTGTCTGCTTGGGGGGCAGCCACGACAAGTGGAACGTTTCACATAAGCCGATGTTTGGGACATTCGGAAACCGGAGACCTAACATGCGTACTCTCGCTGCTGCCGCGATTTTTTGCGCTTCGCTTCCCGCTTTTTCCATGGCGTCGGAGGATGATTTCCTGAGATCGATCGAAGGACAATGGACCGGCGGCGGAGAAGTCCTACGGAAGCTAGGCGGTGAAAAGGTGAAGGTGACCTGCGACATGAAATCTGACGCGAACGCATCGAGCCTTTCGATGGACGGTTCATGTCGCGCACTTGTAGTCATTTCGAGGAGTTTCAAGGCGAACGTCACCGCGTCTGGTGCTTCCTATAGCGGCAATTATACCGGAATATCGGGCAAGCCTTCCAAGCTCATCGGGGCCCGGGCAGGGGATACAATCGATCTCGATGTTACTTGGGCAAATGAGATCTACGGAGACCGAAAAGCGCGGATGACGATCCAGAAGGTCGGGGCAAATGGCCTGCGCATCCGCACAATCGATCAAGATCCCTCATCTGGCAAGACGATTGTTACCACAGACCTAGATCTCCGCCGCGGCTGAGGTAAAAACCCCACCGGCAGGGCGGACCGGCGGGGCTCCATGTCGGGAGTAGAGCGCGGTCGCACTGCGTCCGATCTCCCGGAAAGGTTCTCGCCGCCTGGCAGTCCTTCGATGACGTGAGCCTTTCCGACCTCCGTGGGCAAGCCTAACCGCTGAAGGACGAAACCGTTCCGCGGCAATTGAGGGGACTACTTTGAAGACTGCCCTGGATCATTCACATCGATGCCGTTACCTCTGATTTGGTTGCTGCAGCCCGGGAAGAGCGTTCTGGTCCGACTGACGGGCCGGTCGGCTGATCTCTGACGCCTGTGGATCGGAAGCAATGATCGGCGCCGTCGGCGCCCTTGAAATGAAGATACCTAACAGGAGCGCGAATATCCCTACGACGACGGCGCCCGTGATAGGAATAATCGAGCGTTTCCCATCCTGCTTGATCGAACCGAAGATCAGTGCGAAGCCCAATAGGGCTGCCCCACCGGCGATGATAAAAAGCCATGCGTATTGTGCCATTGATGCGCTCCATTTGAGGCGGCTAACAATGGTGGATCTGGATAGTTTCAGGCATGGAGACGGGCGAGCCAGAGGGGTAGGAACGAAAAACCCCATCGCGGGGACATGCGGCAGGGCTCGGAGCGCAGCCGAAGGTCTCCCGCCAATTGGCGCGCGTCCTGTGGCTTCAACTCAGAGATGCAGCTAAGGTTCCTTGATGGCGCCGATGCGATTGTTCCGTAGAGAGGGCGATAGGTTGATAACGTACTGCAAGTGGCCGCACATGAAGCCGGCTTTGGTGGCGAAGCGGCGGTTCTGAAAGCCGCGTCCTTGAGGTAGATCGTCTTGATATTTTGACTTTGGCACCGGCTATTTGCAGGCGAATGCCAGCTCGTTCGTTCGGATCAAATATCTCGGCGGCCGGCTCCAAGAGATCCGTTAGGTTAGGCGCTTTTCCCATAACTACTAGGCCGCGACTAATTTGAGAGCCGTCTGCGCGGCCCGATATTGGCCTGATCGTACAAATGCCTCTGCGGCCTCTAGCGAGACAGCCTCCGGCGGGGGATGTTCAGACGCCAGAGCATCGGTCCCAACCGAGCCTCTCCCATATTTCTGCTTGGTGCCAACCGGAATTCATAAGGGGTGCGTCACACGAACATCACGCCAGCGTCACACGACCATGAAGGCCCGCACCGGTCCGCCAGAGCATGGGCCTTCTGCCAGACGAGTTACATGGCAACGCGAAAATAGCGTCAACCAGCGAAGCGTCAATATCTCTACCGCGAACGAAAGTTCTACCTCTTGCGGGTCCAAAATCCGCCCATCCATGTGTACATGCGCTCGGGCGCCTCGTCGGTGAGATACGGACAGGTGCGCATACTTCTGCCCAGCTCGGCCGCATCCTGGCCTTCCTTGAAGATCTTTTTCTCTGCTCGGCGGACAGGATCATGCCGCTGACATAGAGGCGGTGGCAGCTTTGCCAAGCCGATCACCTGAAAAACAAAAGGCAGGCCTTAATTGACTCTTACGATGTCCTCGAACGGAATAACAATGACCAATTCACCGATTTCCGTCATGACTTGAAGGTCTCATCGCCGTTGATGGTGTCACCGGCCGATCGTCTTTGACTTGAGCCCTGAAGTTCCTCCAAATTTCAGCACAGTTCGTCGTATCAGGAGACGGACGGAATGAAGCGTGCACGGTTTACGGAGTACCCATACGCCGGGAACCGCGGAACTGGGTCGCGTGCGCGGGTCATTGCTGATGTATGCTGCGGATAAGATTCAGGCGATGATCTGAGCAGAGGCTTTTTCGGCCTGGCGCAGCCTTTTCCACTC
>NZ_QJKM01000037.1 GCF_003425685.1 Rhizobium terrae | reverse complement strand
AGGTCGCCGGCGACGGTCACGCCGAATTGCTCGACGACGGCGCAATCGAGATCACTTTCGCCTATCACAACGGCGACGAGGCCGTCCTCAAGGCTAAACGAGAGACTTCTTCAACAGCCTGCTAGGCCGCTGCAAAGCGGTCGCGGCCGATACGAAGGAACAATGGTCGGAGAGGAGCTATACTGCCAAAGCTGCGCCGACGACGTCGAACCGATTGAGGTTCAAGAGGAAAAGGCAAAGGCTGCATTGGTGGAGTTCATTAAAGTCCTCGCCCGGCGCTAAGCGAGGCTCGACTTCGAGGAATCGTTAAGGGAAGCCAGAGCGGTGGATCCCGCGAGGTCATCATAACGGCAACCTCAGAGCTTGCGCGATCATTGGTGGTCTGGCAGCCTCTGCCCTCCTTCGGACTCGGGCGGCGGCGGAGCTGGTGTGACTGCGCGATCGTATTTTCAACCCCACCATCTTCAGGAATTCGCTGCAGAGAGGAAGGCTATCGACAATCGTTTCCGTCTCCTGCGGGAACGTTTTTTGAATTTGCCACTGACCAATAAAACCGCTGCCGAACATGCAGTTCAGGGATATTCGCGTCGCCTGGATACAATGCACCGATGCATTGAGGTCGTCTTCGACAAGCTACCCCCTGCCAGGACGGAGCCACCCTCCAACAGTGATAGAACGGACGGCGCTATCTACATCCAAGCCTTCGTGATGAACGCGTTTGGGGCGCTCGAAAATCTTGCCTGGGTGTGGGCGTTAGAGAGGGATATACGGCAGACCGACGGAAGCCCTCTAAAACCAATGATGATCGGCATGACTAAGAACCACAAACAGATGTGGCGATCACTGCCGCTTGATTTCCGTGAGTATCTACTCACTCTCGAAACCTGGTTCGCGGTGATGACGGATTTCCGGGATTCTTTGGCACACAGGATCCCGCTCTACATCCCGCCCTTTGTCGTCGATCTGAACGATCTTGAGGAGTACCAGAGATTGGGGCGAGCCGCAGCAGATGCTTTGCGCGACTTTGATCTGGGCGGTTACACGCGACTAAAGGCAGAACAGCAGAGTTTTCATCGCTATCGGCCGTGGATGAAGCACTCGTTCGAGGAAAATTCCAAGCCCTTCCTTTTCCACGCCCAACTGTTGGCCGACTTTAATACGATCGCCGAAATTGGCTCCAGACTTGCCGACATGCTGGATATGGCCCCCTGATAAATAGAATCACCGCCGCGCTGGCATCGAAACGAAAAGAGCCCGATTATGTTTCCTAATGACATAACCGCAATCATCTATTTCACTCGATTCAGACCTAGGTGTCCTGCTGAATTGGGCCAGCAGGTTCAGCCCCGACGAACGCTCCCAGCAAATGCTAATCAAGCGGACGATCGCGATGATTGGCAACAATCCAGATCTCATTGAAGGCCGCGCGCTCGAATGCGCCTTGTTTAGCGTAATGCGCAGCTTGGCGCTGGAGGATCTCGTGCCTCCTCGGGGTCGGGTACCGGTCGAGCGTCTAGACCGCGTCGGATAAGGTGATACCCATTTGCCGGGATGTCTATCGTACGGCCGGGCTCGCGCCTTGGCGGACCGGCGCGAGCCTTCACGGCCGTGTGACACTTGCGTGACGTTCAGGTGACGCGCCCCTCATGAATCCCGTTGGCACCAAACAGAAATATGGGAGAGGCTCGGTTGGGACCGATGCTCTGGCGTGAACATCCTCGCCAGAGTCTGTCTCAATACTGCTCCATTCTCACCCCAGAACTTTTCTCGCCAACGTATTTGCGCGCCAGATTATAGCCGGTTTTTCACCCTCTGAACTTGAGGCTTCTTTAACCAACAATGGGTATTTTTTTGGCGAAATACTCCAACCGGAGATCACCAAGTGTCCGCTGATCAAGACCTGACGCCAGCCACGGAACGTGAATTTGGAGCTTTACTTCAAATGTATCAGGTTGCCGGCGCCCTTGACGCCATTGCCCCATCGGCAAGCCTGCTTTCAAAAAACCTCAAATTCTACACCGAATTCGCGTTTTATCTCGGCGAGAAAGCTGGCTACCGCGTTGCCATTGAATTCTGCGACTTGCTCGTCAAAAAACTCAGTGACGCTGACCGCAAAAGAAATATCGGTGTGCTTCTGATAGTTGAAGCCCAATTCTTCGATGAGCTGGGAATTGGCATGAGCCGTGATCTTTTCGCGCTAGAGGCCGCAGAGGCATTTGTACGATCAGGCCAGTATCGGGCCGCGCAGACGGCTCTCAAATTAGTCGCGGCCTAGCAGTTATGGGAAAAGCGCCTAACCTAACGGATCTCTTGGAGCCGGCCGCAGAGATATTTGATCCGAACGAACGAGCTGGCATTCGCCGGCAAATAGCCAGCGCCAAAGTCAAGATATACCGGAAAATTAAGTACGCTATCATTAACGCCATTCCTCATGAATTTGCGTCAACTATGGCGGTATTCGGGGCGGCCGAAGTCATGCCTCATCCCCGAGATAGCTCGGTGAGGATCGAATACCTGACTCTCGAAGATAGATTAGGCGAGCGGTTCTACGTAGCGGTAGCTGGAACGACAGGACAAGGAATCGCCCAAGCGGCGGCTGCGACGGCACTCATTAAAAGTCGATGCGAGTTCGTCAGGAAGGTTATCCTTATCGGTATTGCGGCGGGGCAGGAAAACCTTCGCGATATGGAGAAAGATGTTAGGCTTGGCGACGTGGTCATTGGCAACAAACTGATTCAATACGACCACGTCAAACGAACGAACGGTGAGATTGAACTACGCGGCGACGACCTGCCGCCGGGTGATAAGCAACTGCTGAATGCGGTTGATCGATTGCTCTCTCTGCAGGAAAGGAAGGGCGCTCCTGCGCAGCCCAAGCCTTGGGACGACTACATCAGCAGAGGTGGGGAAGCTATTAGGTCTGCCAACAGGCCGAACGTCAGCAATGATCCCAACAGCTCGTTAAGGAAGTACGAGAAAGGCCTAATGTACGAGCGAACTTTCGACAAACCTCACATCCACGTAGGAACGATTGGTTCGGCGAGCACTCTACTTAAAGACTCCTCCTATAGGAATGATCTTGCTCGGAAGCACGGCACGATCGCGTATGAAATGGAGGGCGCCGGTGTAGCCATTGCGGCTTCGATGACCGGACTTGGCTACTTGAATGTCAGAGGCATTTGCGACTATGGCGACAACCGAAAAAGTGACGACTGGCAAACTTACGCTAGCGTGTGCGCAGCGGCAGTTGCCCGCGCCATTCTGGAAGAGATACATAGCATTTGACCAGGAGATCCGGGAATAACAAGACGGCATCGGCTGACGGTTCTTCAGCCAACACCGACCGCGGCCGCACTACTCGCCACCGGGCATCCCACCAATGCTCTGGTGAATTCCGGGGCCAGTGGGTATCAGGCCTCGCCCGTGCACGGCAAGAAGAGGGTATCACTGTCCAGAACATGGATCGGATATGTCCCCAACGTCGCATATCAGCGCTGATAGTCCGGATCGTTGAGCAATCTGGCGGGGGAAACCCACATGCCGAGCAAGGTCCCGTAGCCGAGGTTGTTGGCAAGAGGGTTGTCGATCTCAGCCGCCTCTAGAGCAATGCCGCCCCCATGCGACGCTAGGGCGGATAAGTGCGGCGTAGTTGATTACGCTATCGCCCGGCCTTGCTGAGGTCGATCTTGCGCTCGACGCCCCGTTGAGGAAATCCCCAAGCTCGCTAGGCAAGCGCCAAGCAGACTCGTCCAAGGCAGAGACCGCTTGTCATACGCACCCCATCGATGGGATGAAGATGCCGTTAGCCGCCGCGGACTTTGAGCACACAGATGAGAGACGAGATATTCAGATTCCTGAGAAAAGCTGTTGCGTCTGGTCGAACTCTCCATTTCGACGCTGACGAAAGTCACTCCAGATGGTCCAGACACGTCAAAGAGTCCGCAGACGCGTTAGAAGACTGGTACAAAAACTCGACGAGCGACATCCCTGCCTCCCTCAAGCTTGCAGTCGGACGCTTGAGGGATATCGAGGCCGACGTCGAGCGTTTGCGCGGCCTGTTTGTCATTCTCCACCCACCGCTTGAAGAGCTAAGCGAGGATGGAATGCGGGATTTTCGGAAAGCGCTGACCGATCGGCTGGAGTTTGCAGACCAGGAGCAAACCGACGAGTACGCAAATGCGCTCTGTGCATTTTTTCTGGTCGAACTTGATCGGTTGCTTACCGACAAACGTGCGAACGATGGTCGCCCGCACTCTTCCGGTAGGACGTTGCTCGCCTCCCAACAGTCGAGTGATATCGAGATCGATAATTGGAAGACGAGGCTTAACGCGGAGAGGGAAAATTATGCCCAAAAGAAACAGGCAGCGCATCTCTTCACGCAAGGCGAAGAAGAACAAAAGACTTCTTTGATGGAAGCGGCCGAACGATTACTGGACGCCCACGAACTGGTAAATCAAGCCGTATCCCGCGCGCAAGGCATCGAAACGGAGTGGAGGGGAATAGAAAGGAGCGCACAAAACGTCTTTAACGGGGTCAGCGCTGCTCGAATAGATATTGTTAGCCTCCAAGCGCAACTGGAGGCAGAAAAAGCGTTTATGAGGGAACAGGTCGGGCTGAGCGAAACACGCCATCTTTGGGAACATCGTAGCAAGCAGGCCTCGCTTGGTTACATGGTCTCCCTCGCTGCGCTCCTGATAATCCTAATCGGATTGCCAATAGCGACCATTGTATTTCGCGAGGAAATCTTCGCGCTCGTTCGCGAGGTGGAAGCTCTGCAGCCCCAGCCGGCTCAAGGAACTACCTTTGCGGCGACTTTCATTACGATCAGCCGGTTGCTGATGATCAGTGTGCCGGTCGGGTTTGTTGTCTGGGCCATAAGGCTGATTGTCAGGTTCAACACCCGATCCATGCTGCTGATGGACGACGCGCAACAGCGCGTCACCATCCTTAACACCTACCTCTTTCTCATCAAGCGGGAGGCCGCAACCATTCAGGACCGCGGAGCCTTGCTGGAGGCCATGTTCAGGCGGGCACCCGGCCACGGTCCGGAAACAATTGAGCCGCAGAATCTCACAGACGTAATGAAATATGGAGAATCTCTTGGAAAGTAGCATGTGGAGGGACCAGAGTGCCACGGGAAAACCTTGTTACCAAGGTTCAGTCCTGCGAAGAGGCATCCGGTCACCCCAATGAGTTCTCCGGATCAACTCATCTCGGCAAGAGAGATCCCGATCCAAACTCTCGACCGAGGGCGCACCGGATGCGCACGCCTCGCACTGCAATTGATGCTTTGCTGGTTACCACTCGAGTTTAAGGGCGAGCTGGAATGGCGGCGAAGGTGATCGGGTGCGGCAATGCGGATTAGGAAACCCCCAAGACACCCTGACCGAGCGGATAGCCGGTGGGCAGCAGCTGTTCGGTGACGTTGCGTGCCGTCCACAATGCAGCTGCCGTTGCCCACTCGGTCATTTCAGTGTCGCCTCTTGCCCTTGCCCAGCTCGCGAGGGCGGTTTGCCGCGCGACCGCGTAGACGGCCACCTGCGCCGCGGAGCAATCCGGTTTTCCATAGCCATCTGCGAACACGGCGAGCCGCCGTACCTGCTCCTCACCCGTGTAATCCGGGCTGCCCAGGTCAAGCCAGGCGAAGGCCGAATAGCCCAAATCCCAGAGGCGCGGGCCGGGGGTGACCGTATCGAAGTCGATGATCCCGTAGGGGACGCCATCGCGAAAGACGGCGTTGGACGGCCCCCAGTCGTTGTGGCACATCACCTCCGCATTCTGTTGACGGACAAGCTCGAACCCCGCCGTGGCATCATGGAAGCGCCGCAGGAGGCCTGCCGCAGACACGAGCTGGGCATCGCTGAAATGGTCCAGGTCGCGCGGAACCTCACCTGGCAGGAAACTCAGGATCTCACGGTTCTGCGGGTCCACGCCCTGAAATCGGGGCACGCCATCAAAACCGAGGGCTTCCAGGTGCGCGAGCAATCGGTGCACTGAGGAACGGTCGCTCGATATGGGCCGCCGAACCGTGTCGCCGACGCGCACCACGCCCGGTGTGATGCGGCCGCCGGTCAACGGAGTTTCGGTTTCGCTCATAGGACGAGACTAGCGTAAACCGTCGTCGGCAGAAATGGCGGATCGTCTTGTGCCACGCGACGATCAACGTCGAAGTTACTCCCAGATCGCCGCGCTATAGTCTTGGCTGGGACGCAGAGAAGGTTGGCACCGGAACCCCAACGGTGGTCATGTGACGCCGACTATGCCTTGAATTCATACCCCTTTGTCCCAGCACCTCTTGAGGTTAGGCTGAGGGCGCCCTTTTAGATGGTATCCTTAGGAGTGATCGCGAGATTTTTATCGTCGGACGTCAACCGTCTACCTATCTAATCCCTCACGACAGATTGCAGGAGATTTAAATGGCTGCCGAATTTGGTCCGTACATACCGATGCGCAAACTCGCTCAGCAGATGGCTATCCAGTACCAGAAGGATACTGGCCTTGCCCTAGCGCCTCTTCTCGCTCATTTCATGGATGAAGTCGAAGTCAATGTGGCTTCCGATCGCTTCGACCACTCGGGCTTCATGGAAAGGGTACGGGAACCGCTAAAGCATGATGCTGAGGTGACGTTGGACCACCGCCGGAAGGAGTTCCTCAGGGCGGTTGCGGAAGCGCTTGACGAGCGCATCCGACGTGAAGCGGAGGCCACCGAAGATACAGCGTCATAAGCCACTCCCGCCCTCCAGCTTGCCCATGACGAACCAGCCGCCTTGCAGGGTGTCGTCTTCACTCTTGTCGCCGTCTTCCTCGTCGCCGTCCTGGTCGGTTTCTTCCGGCTCCGCATCGCCGCCGTCCTCGTCGTTTTCATCTTCGACCTCGCGGTCATCAAGGCTGAACTCGTCGAAGCCGGCGAGATAGGGCTCAAGATTTTCATCGCCGTCGACCAGATCAAGGAGACCGATCAGCTCCTCGATCTTGGCCTCCAGTCGCCGGCGAGCGGTGATGATGACGCGCTGGTTCATGCAGCACCTGCTTCTGCATGGTGCAGGATCGATTTCGCGATCGAAGCATGCCAATCGGCCCCAAGAAGATGGCCGTAGATTTTCTCCTTCCGGTCGAGGTGGTTCCATACGATGAGCGCTTCCGCCTTGATCATCAGGCCTTCCATGGTCCAATCGGGCTCAGCCATCAATGCAGAGATATGATCAGCTAATGCGTGGAGCGCCTGTTCTCGTATCGGATACAGGCGTTCATGATCATCATGTGCCGCCGCCCGTGCTGCGCGGTACGCTTCCTCGTAGGCCTCGATCTCGGCGAGTTGGGCCTTCAGTCCGACGATCGTCTCTTCGGCGCGAAGATATTCCGCGACATCTCCGGTCTTCTTCGCCTGCCGTTTAATCCGGCGATAATCGTCGATTTCGCACCGAACTTGCCAAGAGTTGCGGACGATGCGTCTCGGGAACTTTTCCCCTTTCCGGTAGAGATAGCCGAGCGTCGCATTCATCTCGACCTCGCCCGGCTGTGACGTCGTTCGGGGGCAGCCGATGCCGATATCGGTCATTTCGTCAGGTGCGAGAGGGGTCGCGGCTTTGTGCCGTTCGTGCATCTCCTCATATGCACGATAGGCTGTGTGATAGGCTTCAGCCACCGCCGGCAGCGCATCCGCGAGCTCGATCAGCTTCGGGTTCTCGGCCGGTGCCGCACACGCCGGGGAAGCAACCGCAGCCGTCGAGGCTGCAGCCAAGCCGAGCAGGAAACGACGGCGATTGGTTGCGACGTGTTGGATCGTCATACCTCGGCCCTCCGTTCCGCTGCACGAGTGACCGTGAACATCACTGCATAGCCTGCCTGCGCCGATGGGTAGATTCGCGCGTGAAACATGCCATCCCTGTAGTCGTTCAGGGCGTCGGCAAGCTCCCATGCGAGGCGGTTGACCCGATCGATCGGCCGCTCTTCCTCTGCGCCGTCATGGGGCTTGGCTGCAAAGGCTATGCTGTAGGCACGGTCGGAGGGGAAGACGTGGGCATACCACCGGCTGTCATTACAGATCGACAGCGCCTCCGAAAGCGCCTTCGAATGGCGGCGGGCCGCTTCCCATGGGTGTTCGGTATTAGGCAAGCCTTCGGCGGCTGCCTGAACGGGTTCGTTCGGCATGATAGATCTCCAGATTGTCAGAAGGTCAGGTCAGAAGGGGTACCTATATTGTAGGTACCCCTAGCGGCTTATGCGAGTTCGTGTTGAAGGGTTCGGATTTCCTCTTGGATTGCCGAGCGGGTGTCGGCGGTGCGATGGCTCCGCATTCCCCATGGCTGCGCATCGATGCGCATCAGCTCTACGGTCAGTTCGCGAACACGATCGGCGGCACGGTCGCTATAGGATGTCAGCGCCTGGGCGGCTGCCGCCTTCTCCGCTGCCTCCCGCTTTGCGATGCGCCACGAGATCCGCAGGCAATTGGAGAATGAGGCATCGACGATACGGCGCTCGATCTGCCACGGCGCATAGCGGGCACGGAATTCCCGGTACTTCTCCCAAGCCTTGCGCATGATGGCGGCACGGTCGAATTTGGTCATGCCTTCGGCGGTGACCGGAACAGGGGTGCTCGGCATTTGCGATTTCCCGAATTGCGTTAATCGATGCTTCAGGTATTATATGATACTTCAGGGAAAATCAATACCCTGAGTATTATTTTAGAGAGAAAGAATGATCACCAGTGAACAGGTGCGGGCAGCGCGTGCACTTCTACGATGGGAGCAGAAGGATCTGGCGGAGGCATCAGGCGTATCTCTACCATCTCTGAAACGGCTGGAGACGCAGCCAGGTGCGCTGTCTGCCCACAGTCGTACCGTCGAGGCCATACAGAGCGCTTTCGAGAGCGCGGGGGTAATCTTTCTCGGCGATGGTGAAACCACCTCTGGCGGCGCAGGGGCTCGTCTAGCCAAGCCCCTAAGGCTAAACGAATGACACCCCCTCCTGCCGCCCCCAAGATTTACCATATTGTTAATGTAGATAGGCTGCCTTCGATCATCGCGTCGGGCAAGCTGTTCTGTGATTCCACCATCGTCAACATGAATGCCGCTGGCACGACCATCGGTATGGGGACGATCAAGCAAAGACGTTTTGAGCTTCCGGTGAAGTGCTACAGCAATGCGGTGGTTGCAGATTTTGTGCCGTTCTATTTCTGCCCTCGCTCTGTGATGCTGTACGTCATCCATTGTGCGAACAGCCCAGAACTTGCCTACAAGGGCGGGCAGGGACCAATTATCCATCTGGAAGCCGACCTTCACAAGGTGGTGTCCTGGGCGAACGGGGCGGGGCAAAGTTGGGCGTTCAGCGGAAGCAATGCAGGTGCTGCTTACTCGTCGTTCTGGAATGATGTCGCCCAGCTAAACCAACTGAATTGGCCGCATATAGCGGCTAACCAGTGGGCTCAGGCAGACGTGAAAGAAGCGAAGCAGGCCGAATTCCTCATGTATAAGTTTTTTCCTTGGCATCTGGTCGATAGGATCGCTACTCAAAATCTGGCAACCTATAATCAGGTGCAGAACAACCTCATTCCAGCGGCGCACAAGCCCCAGGTGGGATTAATTCCCGCTTGGTACTATTGAGGGAGGTTTCAATGATTACTTTCGTAAAGGGCGATATCCTCCAGGCGAATGCTGATGCCATCATCAACACGGTGAACTGTGTGGGCATCATGGGAAGAGGAATTGCTCTACAGTTCAAGAACGTCTTTCCTGAAAACTTCAAAGCCTACGAGGCCGCATGCAAGCGCGACGAGGTAAATCCCGGCCGCATGTTCGTGTTCGAGACAGGCGAGTTGAACCCGCGCTACATCATCAACTTTCCAACCAAGCGGCATTGGAAAGGCAAGAGCAGGATCGAAGACATTGATTCCGGTTTGATCGACCTCGTGAAGGTGATCCAGCGGTTCAGAATCACATCCATTGCGGTGCCGCCTTTGGGCTCTGGGCTCGGAGGTCTTGATTGGAGCGATGTCCGGCCGAGGATCGTTGCAGCGCTTGAACCATTGGATTCCGTGCAAGTGTTGATCTATGAGCCTCACGGTGCCCCCGACGTTGCAGCTATTGCTAGGAATAAAAAGGTTCCGAAGATGAGTCCCGGCCGAGCCGCACTCGTGGCCCTTCTTCAGCGCTATCTCAATGGGTTGATGGACCCGTTCGTTACACTGCTGGAGGCTCATAAGCTGATGTTCTTCCTGCAAGAGGCAGGAGAGCCACTTGATCTGAAATATCGCAAAGCACCCTACGGACCGTATGCGGAAAACTTGCGGCATGTTCTCCGGGACGTCGAAGGGCATTTGCTTTCAGGTTATGCGGATGGCGGGGACGACCCCACAAAACAGCTTTCCATCATACCAGGCGCAAAAGAGGACGCAGAAGCTTTCCTGAAAGACAGACCGGAAACGCTCCAACGATTTGATCGGGTTGCGGACCTCGTGAGTGGATTTGAAAGTCCATTTGGCCTCGAATTGCTCGCCACGGTCTATTGGGTGGCGAAAAACGAGGGCGCGACCACAACGAAGGAAGCGGAAGAGCTTGTTTACGCATGGAACGTGAGGAAACGCAGGTTCAGCCCGCAGCATATCGAACTTGCGCTCGATACGCTGGCAAACCGGGGTTGGCTTGTGTCCAGCATCAGTACAAGCAACGCGAGCGATAATTCGATGCAGCGGCCGATAGCTGTTGCGGCTGCCGGTTCTGAACATTGATAAAAATAGCGGAGCACCGAGTGTGAATGATGCTCCGCTTTCAAGCGTTCCGATCAGGTTACTATTTCCAGTCCGCCTTCAGGTCTCCGAATAATGCCCTGACGGCTCGCCCGATATCGCGGTGATGGATGTGACCGTGGCGCCAATTGCCCTTCGCGAAATAGCCTTTCCCTCTGATCAGCTTGTCCAGGTCAGGCATCGAATAGTTAGCTTCTCGGCATCTGAATCTGATCTGATTGAGGACCGGCACCCCAATAGGCACGAATGATTTGGGAACGCGATGCACTCCGTGCCTGTTTGCCAGCGATTTGATCTGGTCCCACTTTCGACCAGGGAGCAACGCCAGCAACTCCTCTCTTTCTGCTGCCGGATATAACCGCCGAACCAAAGACAGACTTCTTTGCCCTGAACGGGGCCTAACAGTTACAATACCGAGCTTCCTCGCATGTCCCCGGCAAGCGAAGTAGGTTCGATGCGGTAGCGCTTGGTGATGGCCGCGTAATCCGGGAAAAGGGAGCGGAATAGGTCGTCTTCCTCTCGGCTCCGAACCTTCTTTCCGCTCATGGTATAGCCCTCGCGTTGTATCCGTTTCCTAAGTCGCGCCACGCTTGCCGCGTGGCGGCTGTGATAGGATAGGTCCATATCCACCTGCGTGCTCCCGACAAGCGACAAGGCGATGGTGCAGACAGAGAGGCGAGACAGCGACCGTCCTCGATATCCCCGGTATTCATCCGAGTTATTCATTGCCAGGCTGAAGCGCTTGACGCGAAAAATGAAGCATTTTCCGAGGATCCAGCTCCATGACATACTGGTTGTGCTATTCTGTGAACGCGGATAAAGGACCGAGCATGAAGACGATTTTTACCATCGGATACGAAGGCACTGACATCGAACGGTTCGTGAGAACGCTCCTAGCCGTTGGCGTCAATGCTGTCGCAGATGTTCGGGCCGTGCCGTTTTCCCGAAAAAAAGGATTCTCGAAAAACACCCTTCGCGACCGGCTTGCCGAGGTAGGAATCCAGTATCTGCCGATGCAGAGCCTTGGTGACCCCAAGCCGGGAAGAGAAGCAGCGAAGGCAGGCGACTACGAGACCTTTCGGACGATCTACAGCGCCCACATTGATCAGCCAGAGGTATCGTCTGTCGTGGCTGAATTGGCTGATGAAGCGAAGACGATGAACGTCTGCCTTCTGTGCTTCGAGCGCGATCCAGAGACCTGCCACAGGATGATCGTTGGCGAGCGAATGGAGCCGTATGGTTACTCCATGATGCACCTATACGGTGACGATCCGCAACGCTATATCCGGAACAAGGATCGGATCCAAGCCGCATCGCAGGCCGCAGCTTAACTGCCTACAGTAGCAGTGTGCCCTGTTTCCTGTGCGGCGGGTAGATCAGGCTGATAATCAGCCATTGCTCTTGGAACCTGTGAATATTTCCCATCAGGAGCATAAGGTCTTTGGCGGGCAACTCCTTCTCCATCTTGGTTCGGAATACTGCCTCCCAATCATCTCCATAGGTTTGTATACAGCGCAGATAGAGGGCACCTGCCTCCCAGTCTACAATCTTGTGCCTGTATGATTTTGTCCCCTGGGGCGTCTCGCATTCATATCGAAAATAGAAATCGTGCCCAAGCTTTCGAAGCGTTTTAATGGTCGGCTTTTCATCTTCTTCGAACAATCCAGCCTGCTTTTGCTCTTGTTCGAGTTTGGCGAGCTCTTCCTCGGTCCAATCCGGATTTGAGACGGGAGAAACATTTAGGCCGATGATCCTGGCAGGCTTGAGCAATGCAAGTGACCTGTTACTCTTAGCACGTTCCGCTTCGATGGCCTCGAAGTCCGTGAATAGCTTGAGCCTGTCCAGGTGAACGCGTCGTTCAGCCCATTCCTTTTTTGACGGGACATCAGCGCCGCTTCTGATCGTGTCGACCTTGATGACATGGCTCTCGGGCCGGTGATCCTTCGGAGCCTTCTCGATCTTAGCCTTGACCCACTGCCACTTTTTGAACTGCTGATCCTTCGCGATCAAACGGAACGGTACAGGAAAAAGTCTGATGAGGTTTCCTTTGTCGTCCATCCCAGCAACACAGGACGTCTCGGTGTACTTCCCACTTGGCGAGGGATAGGTTTTGCACAGGATCAAAATATCTGCATCCGTCACCGCCATTGATGCTTCTCCACCCCCGCTCGACTCACCGCTGTAAATGGTGGGGATTGCAACCAATGAGTCAATTCCGATTGCTGAAGTGGAGCTTGCCGTCCAATGCAATTCGCAGCTGACGACAAGAAATAAATGATTCAGAAGCAAACGGCGTTCGATTAGGTAATGGGGGAGAGCGCTCATTTTTGGCGCCCAGTCGCGTCAGCGCGTCGAGAATGACGTTCTCCAGCCGATGCCGCCTTTTCACATCCCCGAATCCGGCGGCTCTGGAGAGCATCCAGCGTAGCGCCACCCGGGCGATATTGTCCAGGTCGGCTATCCGCCCCTCCCGTCGGAGCTTTCTGTTCTCCTTTGACCGTATGCGCTGCTTCTCCAGTCGCCTCTCTCTGCTGTGTTTCATATGTCACTTCTGCTGCAGATGGCGCCCACCCACCCCAAGCGATATTCAATGCTTCGGGCGCATAGGACCACAGAGCAGCAACCAGAACACAACTGATTTGCATCCAACCGACTAATTGGCCAATATTCACAACTTCAGATCGAATTTTTATTCAATGATTTCAGCCGCCTAGTATTAATACACTCGACATTAACCATAATCACTACAGCATCTGACCGTAAAATTGGCGGGCGGGAATGTGATATGGCGACCACCGAACATACAATTAATGATGCCTTGGCACTCATACTGCGATCAGGAAGAAGGGCTTGGAGAGAAACAGGTATTGTCCGGTCGGAAAACACCGGAATGATAAAAGGAGGAGGACAGCGTCCAGACATCCTTGTCTTAGAACCTTACGTCTCTCCAGTCGTTATTGAGACCGAAGTATATCCGGCGACAACCGTTGAGCCAGAAGCATTGTCACGGCTGGGAGCGCACGTATCGACGAGTGGCCGGGTAATCCTGTCGTCAATTGCTCTTCGCCTTCCCAAACGGTTACGCCTATTGGATGGTTCTGATCTTTCCAATGCCTTAGCGGATGCATCTGATCTAGAAATGGCGCTCTACACGGGCAACTCACCTGCTCATGCGGATCGTTGGCCTCGCACCCAGTGGTTCAAAGGCGGCATCGCTGACTTATCCATTCTTACTCAAGCGGCGTCCGTCCCACCTGAAATCATCGACCGAGCTGCTGACGAGCTTATCTCTGGGATACGCGCGGCAGCAGGTCTGTTTTCCGAAGTCGCGCAGCATCATCCTGGCTCAATTGCGAGAATAGCCGAGGAGCTTCGTCAGGAAAACGGAGAGCAGACACTCAGGATGGCAGCAGCCATTATCGCAAATGCCTTCGTTTTCCATGAGAGCTTAGCGCGCGGACCGGGCGCTCTCCACGATGTTCGCTCACTCGACGAACTTCGAGGGCAAAGCGACTTAACAAAAGCGGGCATTCTCAGTGAATGGAAAAAAATCCTCTCAGTAAATTATTGGTCCATCTTTGATATTGCCCGCCGCCTCCTAGAACTCACGCCCGCCCCGATAAGTCACGCTGTTGTGGCGACGATGGCAGATACAGCAGCTAAACTTCTAGAACATCGTTTAATGCGTTCGCATGATTTGACAGGCGCTGTTTTTCAGCGTTTGATTGCGGACCGAAAGTTTCTTGCTGCTTACTATACGACGCCGCCCTCCGCCGCATTGCTCGCTGGTCTCGCAATCCACGAAGATGCATCACCCACCGGATCATCCTGGTCGGATGGTGACGCATTAAGGAAAATGCGAGTTGCCGACTTCGCCTGTGGCACAGGCACACTTTTGTCCGCCGCATATCAGAGGATTGGTCAGTTTCACGAATTGGCAGGTGGCGACGCTCGCGCGTTACATCGCAATATGATGGGCGGATCGCTCGTTGGATGCGATGTCCTTCCCGCTGCAGCACATTTGACGGCCGCAAGCTTATCCAGCGTGCATCCTACCGAAACTTACACCGAAAGCTCGATAATCACACTTGCATATGGCCACATTGAAGACGGCGGGATCGCACTGGGTTCATGGGACCTTCTCGACGCCCAGCGGCGCTTCGATATCCTGGCAATAACCGCCAAAGCCGCCCAAGGTTCAGGTGAAGCGACCTTGGAGCCGTGGTTATCGCTCCCTCATGGGGGATTTGATCTGGTGATTATGAACCCACCCTTCACGCGACCGACAGGCCATGAGTCTGACAAGATTGGCGTGCGGAACCCGATGTTTGCGGCCTTCCAGACAGACGATGAGACGCAGCGGCAGATGGCTAAGGCTGCCTCGAAGCTTTCTGCATCGACTTGCTATCATGGCAACGCCGGGGAAGCCTCGATGTTTTTGGCGCTAGGAGACCGGAAACTTCGCAGTGGCGGCATGCTGGCGATGGTCCTGCCTCTAAGCTTTATGCTCGGTGACTCCTGGGCGGCTTCCCGTGACCTAGTGCAGTCCTCGTATTCTGAAATAATAATGGTAACAAACGCCGGATTGGGAGGGGCAGACGTTTCCTTTTCCTCCGATACCGACATGGGCGAATGCCTCCTTGTATGCCGAAAGGTGCCAAAGAGTGACGGGCGCGGAACCTATGTGATTTTGAATGAGCGTCCTGCAACGACGATGTCAGGATCGAGTATAGCCGCAAAGATTCGCCAGGCGCTTCAAGCCGGCATCATAAAAAGAATCGAAGACGGCCCGGTCGGAGGCACAGCGATCACCCTGGGCAACGAGCTTGTAGGTCACGCAATTACCGCGCCGGTCAGTGTGGGTTGGAATCTGGCGCGGGTCAGGGATTTGACGCTGGCACAGGCGGCATTCGCCTTGTCTTCAGGGAAGGTGCAGTTGCCAGGAATAGCACCGAAAGCTGCTGGTGCAATTGTCATCACAACGGTAGGTCGGATAGGGCGAATTGGGCCATATCATGCTGACATCAATGGCCGGAATGCGAGTGGTGGCATCAGGGGACCGTTCGATAAACGAGAAATACCGCCAAGATCTGTTCCCACCTATCCTGTATTATGGGAACACAACGCTGATCGCGAGCGGACAATGGCTTTTGAAGCTGAAGCCGAATGTATACCTCGGATCGGCCGAGATGCTCTCGAACAAGAGCTTATAGACCGAAAGATCGAGGGCCTGTGGCAGACTTCTTCTCACTGCCATTTCAACCGAGACTTCCGCTTTAATAGCCAGTCGACCAGCATGCAGTTTAGCCGCAGAAGGTCACTTGGTGGCAGAGCGTGGCTTTCAATCAAACTGGACAATTCTGCGGAAGAGAAAGCCTTGGTGTTATGGGGAAATAGCACATTTGGAATTCTCATGTATTGGTGGTTAGCTAACAAGCAACAGCCTGGGCGAGGTAGTATCGGCAAAAACACCCTCGAACGGCTGGTTGTACTCGATGTGACAAAGCTCGACTGCGAGCAATTGAATGGAGCGGAGAAAATATTCGACGAGTTGTCGAATAGGGAACTGAAACCTATCCATCTACTTGCAGTAGACGAGGTCCGAGCGGAGCTAGATAAGCGGCTGCTGGTTGATGTTCTAGGGCTTCCTGCATCATGGCACGAGCAGGATGGAGCTGTTACGCTTTTGCGGCAAAAACTCGCTCAAGAGCCATCTATCCTCGGGCATAAATAGGGCGTTTTACTCTCAGTGTCTCTGCTTTGGTGGTGATCGCCTTCTGGGTCGAATAACTCTAAGCGTCTTGGATGGCGATATTGAGCTGAGCCGCCTTCTGTTGTTAGTCCGCCAGAACGGTAGGGAACTTGATACGCCTTTCTTCACGTTCCTTCCGCTTCTTGTGTGTGCAACTCTCGTTTACGCGCTAGCCGGGGGAGTGTCAGGAATTTCGTGTACGGGGTGCATAATGGGTATGAAGGAGATTCCCATGGCACGACGGAAAGAGCCGGTTATCCCGGACGCGATATTGGACCAATTGCTTGGCGGGTCTGACGCCAA
>NZ_QJKM01000036.1 GCF_003425685.1 Rhizobium terrae | reverse complement strand
CTTGGCGTCAGACCCGCCAAGCAATTGGTCCAATATCGCGTCCGGGATAACCGGCTCTTTCCGTCGTGCCATGGGAATCTCCTTCATACCCATTATGCACCCCGTACACGAAATTCCTGACACTCCCGATGCGTTGTTATGATCCCGCCCGCCCAATGGCATTTTATCTCAGCGCGCTCGGTCTCACCGAACACCTGAACGACGACGCGATCCAGCATGATGCGGACGATGGTTTGCCGATCCCGTGCAGTGGTGGATGCCGCTTTCCAGAGAGATGGCACATCTTCCGCCAGACGACGGATAACCTCCTTCTCTTCCTCCGTTAACCGCTCGGGTTGTCTCGATAATATCCGCTGGTGATCCTCGATGAGGGTTTGCTTCCTCGCCAGAGCAGCTTCCCAATCCCCTTCTAGCGTCCGCGCTACCAGTCGGTTATCGGGGTCAACGGCTTCATATCGCCGGCGGGCAAGCGCAATCTCATAATCCGCGCGCTCAAGGCGTTGCTTCCACCCAGCGTGAATCTGTTGTCGTTCGAGTTCAACATCCTCAGCAACTTGAAGGCTGACGTCGATCGCGGATGGCGATATAGCCTCGAGCACTAGCGCGCTAACGCAAGCGTCCACGGGGCGAGCACTGATCGATTGGCAATGACGACCTCCATAAGTGGTCGCCTCCCAGCTGCAGCTATAACGCGCCTCCCGACCATCGTCATTATAGCCCGTAACCATTTTACGACCACATAGGCCGCAAGAGACAAGACCGCTGAGCAGCGCCGCACCACCTCTTGGAAGGCCAGAATATCGGGAACGGTTTTTCGCCATCTGGTCCTGATTTCGCTCATAGGTTTTCCAGTCAATGTAAGCTGGAAGAGCATTTTGGTGCAGTACCATCCACTGTTGACGATCGCGAATAATGCGTCGTCCGCTATGGGGTTTTCCGGCCAACCTTAGGCGGCCATCGCTGCGACTGCGCCCGTAAACATAAGCTCCAGCATAACTGGGGTGGCGAAGCATGTCGCCGATCGTCGCATTGTTGGGCCTGCTCCAACAGACATCACCCTTCTCAGGGCCGCTGCGGATACGATCGGGAAGCGCGATGTCATGATCGGCAAGGTAACGCAGGACGCCACTGATCGAGCGACGCTTTTCGAAGAGGGCGAAGACGAGGCGGATAATCCTTTGCACCTCTTCATCCGGATCCAGGGCAACATCCCCGGATGGCTTCAAAACATAACCGCGTGGAAGACCCAGAATAAGTTCGCCACGGCGTGCCTTGGCCTTGCGGCCTTCGTGCATGCGGCTCTTGAGAATGTGCAACTCAGCTTCGCTCATCGTGCCCTTCAGGCCGAGCAACAGGCGGTCATTGTATGTGCTGGGATCGTAGACGCCGTCGGCATCGCCGATCAATGTGTCGAACAAGGCGCACATTTCTAAAAGCTGATGCCAATCCCGGCGCGAGCGCGCGAGACGCGATACCTCAATGCCAATGACCATTCCGACATGACCAAGTCCAACCTCCGCGACCAGCCGTTGAAAGCCTGGTCGATCGAGCACTGATGCACCGGACCGGCCTAGATCGTCGTCGATCACGGTAATCTGGTCGCGTCGCCACCCAAGGCGGCAGGCCCGATCTGTCAAAGCATATTGCAGTCGCGTTGATTCCCGATTGTGTTCGACTTGCCGTACCGTCGACTGCCGAACATAGACGATGGCCTGGCGATCATGATGGCGGGACTGGATCTTTTCCGTCAACGCGAAGTCGAGAGAACTCGGTTCCGCATTCATGACTGGCCTCCCGGTCCGTCGATACATGCCGCTGTATCAGGCTGGCGATCAGCGCCAGAAGACGCCGGCGCCGATCCGGCGGCAGATCCGTCCATCGGATGTGTATGCGCTTCTGGTTCATCACGCTTCATCCATCGGGCCAGTAATATCAACGCTCTATGGCCGACATAGGGGATCAACGGAAACTCACCTTCAGAGGTTCCAGTCGTATGCGTTTTCGATGGGATTGAAGTCCGGCGAGTATGGCGGGAGGAATAGGAGCCGCGCTCCAACCTTCTCGATGGCCTCGCGCACGCCGCTGATCTTGTGAGCGGGCAGATTGTCCATGACTACGATGTCGCCAGGGCAAAGCTCGGGCGCGAGAACCTGCTCGGCATAGGCGAGGAAGGCTGGCCCGTTCATCGGCCCGTCGAGCAGCATCGGCGCCGCCATGCCGGACAGCCGTAGGCCTGCGGTAAAGGTGGTCGTCTTCCAATGTCCGTGTGGGACGGGCGCCCGGCATCGCTCGCCGCATGGCGCTCGCCCTCGCAGCCGCGCCATCTTCGTGGATGCCGCGGTCTCGTCGATGAAGATGAGCCTCTCGGGATCGAGATCGAGCTGGCCGTCGAACCAGCCTATGCGGCGGCGCAGGACATCGGGACGCTGCTGCTCTGAGGCGTGCGCCGTCTTTTTTTGAACGTGATGCCGCGCCGGTCAAGGAACAGCCAGACCGTCGAGGGCGCCACCCGCACGCCGCACTCTCCGGCAAGGCGCTCGCCGATCTCAGCAAGCGTGATGTCAGGCGCCTCCTCAATAAGGCCCAGAATGAAGGCCTCGTACGTATCAAGCTTCGAACGCGACGGCTGTCCCTGCTTGCGTGCTTCCATCTCGCCGGTCTCGCGATAGCGGCGATACCAGGCCCCGGCCGTTGAGACCCCAATGCGGAAGCGCCGTGCCGCCTCACGTGTCGAGACCCCTTCCTGGATCGCCCCAATGACACGACCGCGAAGGTCGCCGCTCAAGCTCCTCGTCATCCTCACCTCCCGGCAAATCACCTGCAGCAGTGAATCAGACAAAACAGATCACGTGAACCCACAACCCGACTCTGTGTTCATCAAAAATGCTCTAGACCTCACAGTGTCAGTTCTCGGATTAAGTCGATGACCGCGCGGCTATGTTCCAACTGATAAACCGCATCGATTAAGGCATGTCGTGCCTCCGGCAGCAGCAGTGCGGCGAGGCTGTAAAATTTCGCCGCTACGAATTCTCTGGAGAGCGGATTTGCCGCGTTGCCTTTTGCAACGGCGACGGTGGCTGCGAAAAGCTCGCCATCGAGTAGGTGGAGCTCGACCGATGAGGCGTGATGAAACGTCGACCTATTGGTGTCGTTCGGCCGAAGTTCGATCCGGGAAATCAATTCCGCCACCTTGGGATCGCAGAAATTTTCCTTCAAAAACCAATCAGGCCCAGGCTCTCTTCCAAGCATTGCCATGGCAAGGCAATAGGGACCGCTGAATTGGGCCTCCCATATGTTTGATGGTGTGCGATTGTCAAACGGCCATTCGCAGACGATGGGAGGGGCTGATATCACGATCTTCTCGTAATCGCCGCTCTCGGGAGTTACTCCAGATTTTTCGAATACGGCGAGGGTGGCTTCTATACTGCTTTGCAGAATGCGGCAGCAGCTATAAGGCTTGAACCCCACATCGAGAATCTCATAAACTTCGCCAAGGCCGCCGACGAGAATGTCTCGATCAACCGCGTCGGCGCCGAACATCCGCCAGAAGCCAGTATCACCATCGAAGATATCCAGTGGCCCGGTGAAGCCGTGGTAAGCTAAAGTTGCCGCGTTGACGCCCACCTGCGCGGCGGTCCCAAAATTGTTCTTCGCCATGCTGACATTTGCGCCATAAACGGTTTTCATGACAGACGCGACCGGAGCGTTGGCGGCCGCAATCGCAAGAGCATGTGCCGACTGGTCGGCATCCAATTTGAGCAGCTTTGACGCAGTTGCGGTGGCGCCCAAAGTCTGCCAGGTGCCGTGCCCGTGCAGCAGCTTCCTTGGTTTGGAATGTGACATTGATATTCCAACGCGGCCGCTGATTTCATAACCGACGACGATGGCTTCCAGCATCTCACGACCGGAGCACTGTACTTTTTCACCGACGGCGAGCGCCGTCGAGATGACGGTGGCGCCCAGATGGCCTTTCTTGTAGATGTCGTCGAAGTCGAGGGCATTGATCAGCGTCGCGTTGGCGAAGGCTGCGGTCGCGCAGCTTGTCTTCAAATGGCTGCCAGCCACATGGACCTCGTCAGCACCGCCAAGATCGTTGACGAATGCCGCGATTATTTTCGATGCCGGCAGCCTATAGGCCCCAATCAGGCAACCGAGAGAATCGAGAAGGCAAAGCTTTGCTTTTTCGACGACCTCGGCCGGCAAACGATCATAGCCTTCTGACACTATGTAATTCGCTAAATATTGTGCCGAACCGAGGGGCACGGCCCGTCCACCACCAGAAATAGACATAGCTTACTCGGCCAACAGGCGGATCGCCGCCGGAGCGATCGAAATGCTGACGGGGTTACCGACCTTTAATTGATTACTGCGGCTGGAGCGGACCAGAGCCTTGATCATGATGTCGCGATCGACGGCGATCCATAGATCCAAATGCGCACCGAGATTGACTGTCTTGCAAATCGTGCCGTCCAGCACGTTGGCATCTTTTGCCGAAACATCATTGCCGACGACCCTGACGTCTTCCGGGCGAATGCAGCAGAATTTGGCGGTGGCGACTTTGGGCTGGTCGGCTGCGATCGCCAAAGCGATGCTGCTGCCGTTGATCACAATCTCTTGGCGGTCATCGGCCGCCGGCCTCAAAGAAACTGCGAAGATATTGGATTTTCCGATGAAATCGGCCACGAAACTGGTGCGCGGCGCGTTATAGATATGCTCCGGCTTGTCTTCCTGCGTAATCACGCCGCCGGACATAACCACCACGCGGTCTGACATTGCCATGGCCTCTTCCTGGTCGTGGGTGACGTAAACAAACGTCATGCCAAGCTGTTGCTGAATTTCCTTGAGCTCGACGCGCATTGCCTCCCGCAATTTGAGATCGAGATTGGAAAGCGGCTCGTCGAGAAGCAGCACCGACGGCCGGGGGGCGATCGCGCGGGCGAGCGCCGTGCGCTGCTGCTGTCCGCCGGAAAGTTCCTTGGGATAGCGTGCTTCGAGACCCTCAAGGTGAACGCTTTTGAGCGCGGTTCTTACGGTCTGCTCGATCTCGGCGCGCGGGGTGCCCTTCATCTTGAGACCGAAACCGACATTTTCAGCAACCGTCATGTGCGGGAAGAGCGCATAGTTCTGAAAGACCAGCCCGATATTGCGCTTCTCAGGCGGCACGCCTGCCTGGTTCCTGCCCCTGATCCTGATCTCTCCCCCTGTCGGCTCCTGAAACCCGGCGATCATGTTGAGGGTCGTCGTTTTACCGCAGCCTGATGGCCCGAGCAGGCTGACGAACTCGCCCTTTGGGATCGCCAGATTGATGTCATTGACGACGAGATTGTTGCCGTAGGTCTTGCGAACGCAGATTAATTCGATGTCGATATCGTTCATTTGCTTCCACCGTGGATCTGTGCGGAAAAACCGCCCAGTTTTTCAAAGAGGAATATGGTTGCCAGGATGAAGATCAGGGATGCCACGTTGACAGCGGCCAGAACCGGGTCGAGGCTATATTCCATGTAGTTGATGACCGTGATCGGCAGCGTTGTCTGCCCCGGTCGGACAAGGAAGACCGACAGCGGAATGTTGTTGAAGGAAATGATGAACGCAAAGGTCATGCCCGAGAAGACGCCAGGCTTGATGAGCGGCAGCAGGACGTGCCGGATGCGCTGCCATTTGCTGGCGCCGAGAATTTGCGCCGCCCGATCGAGGTTTTTGTCGAAATTGTAGATGGATGTTGCGATCATTCTCGCCGCGAACGGAAGTGTGAGGACGATATGCGCGGCAATCAACCCCGGTGTCCCGAGAAGCGCGTAGAGCCCGGCCGACGAGAGAAAGATCACGATCGCCACGCCCTTGACGATTTGCGGTACGGCCAAGGGCGACAAAAGAAATGCCATGATCGCCTCGCTGCCGGGGCATTTTTCATAAGCGATCGCATAAGCTCCCAGTGCGCCAAGCACACCGCTGACCAGCGAAACGATGACCGCGATCTTGGCGCTGAGGATGAAAGGGTCGAGCCATTTGGATGCCCACAGTGCGGCGTACCATTTCATGGTCCAGTCGGCCGGCGAAAAGGTCACCGTAGACGAAGGGCTCAGCGATGCTGCCACAACGACGAGCAGGGGCAATGTGATGAAGGCCAAGATGAGGCAGAGCGAAATCCAGAACAGGCCGGAGAGCAGACGGTTCATCGTGCCGGCCTCCTAAATGTTCAGTTTTTTATGGAGGCGGGTCTCAACCCTGCCGCCGGCGAAAGTGATCGCAAGCATTAAAACCAAAAGCACGATCGCCATGACCGCCGCCATGGGCCAGTTGATGTAGAACATGATCTGCTCAAATATCATCGTCGCCAAAACCTTGAACCGGGCGCCGCCCAAAAGGGCAGGGGTCGCGTAGGCACTCGCCGCCATGGTGAAGGAGATCAGGAGAGAACTCACGATGCCTGGAATGGAAAGCGGCAGCAGGATGTGGCGGATCACCGAAAGGCGTGATGCTCCCAGGATTTGTGCCGCTTTTTCGATATTCGGATCGATGCCCTGAATGCTGGTGAGAAGAGCCAGAATGCCGAAAGGAAGAACGACATGGGTGAGACCCACGACGACGCCGAAAAGGTTCTTCGCCAGGGGGAGCGGTGAGGAAACGAAACCGAGCCAGATGAGGGCGTCGTTGACGAAGCCCCGGTCTTCCAGGATAATCAGCCAACCATAGGTCCGCAGAACCACGCCAGCGAGTTCCGGAGCAATCGCCAACGCGAAGACGACGGCTCGCCAGCGCGACGTCGACCGGGCCAGGAAATAGGCGACGGGGTAGGCCATCACCGTCACGCATATCGCGACGAGCCCTGACATCAGTATGGTGCGGAAAAGGCCGGCGATGATCAGTCCGTCGGTGAGGAACCGCTGATAGCTTGCCATACTGAACTGGGAGGTCTTCGGATCCTGGACGCTGATGCCGATCATCATGCCGATCGGCACAGCGAAGAACAGCAGCAGCACGGCGAATGGCGGGAAAAGCGGAACATATCCGCGCAATGTGAACGCGCGGCGTGCCGGCGCCGCCGGTGAATCGGTCGCAACTATCGTCATCAGGCTTGCCTTCAGTTTGCCGCGTGAACGACTTCCCTTTCCCACCGGTCACCCCATTCAGGCAGCTTGGCGGCCGTGATGGAAAGGTCAGGCAGAAGAAGTTTGTTCAGGTCTTCTTCGGTGGTGATCTGCTTGGCCCGCACGGCATCCGGCACATCGATGTCGCTACGCGCGCTGCCGACCTTGTAGCCTGTCACCCAGGCCTCCTGGCTCGATTTTTCAAGAAAGAAGTTCACGAATTTCAGTGCGGCCGCCTTGTTTGTTGCCCCCGCCGGAACATTGAGGGTCGCAACAAGCGGAATTGTCCCCTCGATCGGCTTGATGTAGTCGACCGGCATGCCGCTATCGACGAGCAACTGGGCGCGCCCGTTCCAGAAGGGCATCGCCCATACCTGACCATCCCTGACATAGGTCTCCATTACGGCTGAGGACTGTTCAAAGCCGACCGATTGTTTCGCGAGTTGTGCCATCGCCTTGAAACCGGGATCGACGTTGTTCAGCAGGTCGCCGCCATTCTTAACCGACAGGACTTGCATGAGGTTCGCCGCCATAATGTTTTGAAACGTCGGCAGAATGATCTTTCCCTTAAGCTCGCTGTCGAACAGAACGGTCCACGAGTTCGGCGCAATTTTCAGCTTGTCGGTCCGCCAAAGAAGAGACATGTACTGCAATTCATGGACCGCGCCGCATTCGCCTGCGATCCTTTTGATGGCCGGACTCAATTTTTCAAGGTTGGGCACGCTGGCCGGGGTGAATTTCTCCAGCAGGCCATCCTTGCAGCCATCGAGCGATTGAGACGCTGTCATGACGACGACGTCGAAGCCGGGCCGGCCATTGGTCGCTTTTATTTTCGCATAATCCTGAGAGGCCGACCCCACCGGATCGTAGACGACGCTGATGCCGGTCTTGTCCTCGAACGGCTTGATGATCCGTTCCATGATGATAGCTTCATAGGGGCCGCCATAGCTATTCACGACCAATTGCTCGCAACGGCCGGTCGTGACTGCCGCCAATAAAGCCGCCGCGGTGATTGTGGGTGTTTTCATGACTTTTTTCCCAGTTTCTGTTGGTTCCCGGGATGAATGTCGCGCGTCATTGCACAATCCGTCCAATTGAAAATGCACCCGATTTATAAACATCGCCAATCAATAAACGCCGAAGGCCAATCAATGGCGACTGCGTGAATATCGACCGGCGGGAGATTGTCGACGGCAGCTGCACGCTGACGTTTGAGGCTTCGCTCACAGGCGGCGTGAAACAAGTTCTGCAAATTCCACGAAGGGGAGAATTCCAGGTATCGGATTGTCCGCCCTCCAGGCAATTCCCGTCGAAATCTCCTCCGTCAGGTCCTCCACGCGGCGCAGGACGACCTCGCTGTCGACAATGCTCTCGATCCATTCCGGAAGGAAGGTAATTCCCAGGCCGGCGGAAGCCATCGCCAGGGCCGCCGTGGTGCTGGAAACCTTAAAGCTCGTATCTGCTTCGATCCCCGCCTCGACGATCTGGTCATGTATGGCTCTGAAACTCGAAAGTTCGAAGCGCTTCAGCGTGAACACGTCCTGTCCTATGAAATCCGATAGTCGCAACGACGGCCTGCGCGCCAGCGGGGAGTTCTTCGGAATGACCGCCACGAAACGATCCGACATGAGCGGGCGAAAACGGATAAAGTTGGCATTGGTCGGCGGGCGCATGATGCCGATATCGTATTCTCCGCGCTCGAGGGCGCGCAGGATCTCCGATGAATCGAAAATCTTCACATCCAGGCGCGTCTTCGGAAAACGGTTGCGAAATCGCCGCAATATCAAAGGCAATAGCCGATGTGCCGCAGGACCGATTGCACCGATCTTGAGCTGTTCTCCGCCCGGTGACATGCCGCCCGCGGCCAGTTTCGACAACAGAACTGCCTCTTCGAGCTTGATCAGCGCTTCACGGGCAAGAGGCAGGAAGGTTGCACCCGAGGGCGTCAGTTCCACGCTTCGGGTCGATCGGATGAACAGTTGCACGCCGAAAAGCGATTCAAGTTTGCGGATTTGTTGGCTGAGCGTCGGTTGGGTCATGTTCAGCCGTGTCGCAGCCCGACCGAAATGCAGTTCCTCGGCCAGGATGATGAAACACTTCATGCTCCAAAGATCCAGCGACTGGCTCATTGCGATATGATGGACCTCCATTCCGATCGAGGCCGGTTTTCCAACGCGGTTTGTCGCGCCGGCGACACCGGCTGGATAAAGCCTCCATGGCAAGCAGACCCGCTTTCTGAGCGGCTGTCAAAGTCGAATTTTTCGCAGGCCGGTTTGAGAGATTTTGCGTTCGGTGATTGCCGGCTGAAATCCCGTCTGAACGCTCAGGGCATTTCCCGCAACAATCCGCCAAGAGGAATTAGGGGCGCAACAGACTTGCGTCCCCCAATGGACGATCAAGGAGGCGGAACCGGCCATCCTTAGGCCTGTTAAGCTTTTAGTTTGATACCGGAAAGATATGCCGCTTCGGCTTCGACGACCTTTCGGAGGATGTCGGGATCGACGGTCTTGCCGGCCGCCATCATCTGGCGATGAACGTTCCCTACGAGTTGGCTGCGAATGCGTTGGTCATACGACAGGGCCATGGAGGCCAGCTGTCGTCGAATGGCCAACGGCCAGACATGGTCCTGTCGCTCCCGTTCGGCGCAGAAATTAAAGTCCGCCAGCCGTACCTTGGCCCGCTTGTTTCTTTGCGCGGCCGTCGCAGCTTCGTCGATATGACCATCCTCGCCGAATACGACCGCATAAGCTTGCGCCGCCCGCTCATGCGAGAGCATGTCATTGTCGATTTCGGCTTGGATTGCGGCAATGTCGCGCTCCAGAGGGTCGCCGAAACCGCCGCCGGTGGGGCTGGTGATCCGTACCACATCGCCACGCACCATTTCGAGGACCGAGATCTTGCCGATCGAGCGCTCGTCGGCACGGCCAGGATTGACGATCGTCTTGCCGAGCAATCCCTGTTCGCCCCCCTTAAATCCCCAGGGCGCGAAGACAAAGCGGTTCATGTTACGCACTGTCATCACGGCACGGTTGGCGGTGTTTTCAAGTTCCATCTCAAGAGCCGCGCCGCTGGCAAAACGACCTGCCCGGCGGCTGTCGGGAACAATCCGGGTTGCCCGCAAAATGATCGGCGTTTCGATTTCGACGATTTCGGTCGGCACGGCACGTTGCGAATAACGCACCTCGGTGCCGTCGACACCGTCGCTGACACGACGGCCGCCACCGCCGCCATGGATCGTGTTGATGACGTTCACCCGGTCCCTGCCAGTGCGGGGATCCGGTGCCGAGACGACGATGACGCCCGCCATGCCGGCGCCCGCCGCGCCCAGTCCTTCCGGCAGCGCCTGGTCGAGGCAGCCCATGATGATGTCGTAAGCGCGTGTCGCGGAAGCTGCGCGCGAGCCGCCCGATGCCGGGAAGACTGCGTTCAGCACGGTGCCTCGGGGCGCTTGGGCATGGATCGCCCGCAGGATGCCGGAATTGCGCGGCGTCAGTGGATCCATGGTTAGGATGAAGGTGATCAGGCACTGAACGACATAAGGGTGGGTCGACCTGCCGGTGACCAGGTTGTAGGCGGCCGATAGTTGCGGATCGGTTCCCGTAAAGTCGACCTGGATCTCGCCGTCACGGACCGTCAGTGTCACGCTGAAATAGGCAAGCTGACCCTCGTTGATCCCTTCGAGATAGTCGGAAAAGCTGTATGTGCCGTCGGGAATGGTTCTGATGACCGCGCGCGCCTTGCTTTCCGCGTAGGCGATCACGTCGTTCATACCTTGCTCGACGGCATCGCGGCCATAACGGTCACATAGTTCGATGAGACGCCTGTCCATGCTTTTCAGGCCGGAAATCATCGCCTGGATATCGCCCCAGAGCTCGCCAGGAATGCGGCTATTGTCCTCGAAGATCGATTTGATCGCCCTGTTGAGGACGCCGGATTCGTAGAGCTTTACCGGCCGGACCCGAAGGCCCTCCTGGAACACTTCCGTAAAGGCAGGGGAAATGCTGCCCGGAACAGCACCGCCGATATCGGAGGCGTGCACGAAGGACCAGCCGACGGCGATCAACTTGTTATCGCGAAAGATCGGATAAAGAAGCGTGACGTCCATCAGATGAGTTACTAGACCATCGGTCGCAAACGGATCGTTAGTGATGATGATGTCGCCCGGCTTCAGGTTTTCGCGCCCGATGGCATCGAGCGTTGGTCGCAGCGGCGAACCGATGAAGACGTTCACGCCCGACATCATCGGATAGGCGAACATATCTCCCTCGGCGGTCGCTAGTGCGCATTGGTAGTCTTGGACGAGCTTTACGAAAGTCGTATGCGCAGTGCGATAGACCGCGGCCGACGCCTCTTCGACGATCGCATTAAAACGGTTGCTCATAATGGCGGTTCGGACGGCGTCCATAGATCAACTCCGGCTCATGAAAATTGCGCCATAGGCGCCGACACGTGCGGTAAAATCAGGTGGCACGACAATTGTCGCTTCCGGCTGCTCGATGACGGCCGGTCCACGCACATCCTCGTTTAAGCCGAGCAAAGCTCTGTCATAAATGTTGACCTCCGGAAAAACCTGACCCTGGAACCGCATCGGGCGCGCGCCCTTCACAGCATCGATGCCGCCGGACGTCTTCGGCGACGCCGGCTCAGGGATCAACATCGCGCCTCTTACACGCATGCGCAGGTCGACGAACTCGACCGGCGCCGTTCGATCGGCATGGCTGTAGATCCGCTCGTGCTCCCGGTGAAAGGCATCGTGCATCGCAACCAGGTCCTCCCCGTCGATGGCCGGGTTCGGCAGCCGGACATCGACCTGGAAGGATTGGCCCACATAGCGCATCTCCGCCCAGCATTCGTAGGTTTGGGAGACGAGACGTTCTGGGGGGGACTGGCGCGATAGCCATTCGGCCGCCTGCTCCCGCAGGGCCGCAAATTTCCTTGCGATGACCGCCCCGTCGATGCCGAGACCGTGTACGGTTTCCATGGCATCGTGGCTGAGTTCGGAAACCAGACCGCCGAGCGCGCAGAATACGGAGGGTGTGGTCGGCACCAGCACGCGGCCGACGCCGATTTCCGCCGCAAGGAGCGGGCCCTGGATTGCACCGGCCCCACCATAAACCAGCAGGGTCAGTTCTTGCGGATCAACGCCCTGGCGAGCAAGATATGGCAGGACACCGGCAACCATGTTGGAACTCGCCACCATGACGCACATTTCGGCTGCGCTGAGAATGTCGGTGCCCAGGGCAGCGGCGATCGGGGCCACGGCGTGTTCTGCCGCATCCCGGTCCAACTGCATGTCACCACCGAGCAGCGCCTGTGGCAGGTAACCCGCGAGCAAATAGGCATCGGTCAGGGTGGGGGCGGTGCCTCCGCGTCCGAAACAGGCAGGCCCCGGATAGGAACCGGCGCTCTGCGGCCCGATGCGTAGCACTCCTCCATCGATCGAGGCGATCGATCCTCCGCCCGCTCCGATCGCCTCGATCCCCGTAACCGGCATCACAACGGGGAAATCACCGACTTCAGCGGCGGTCGAGGTGAGGGCCTCTCCATCACGCACCAGCGAGATATCTGTGCTCGTGCCGCCCATGTCCATGGTGAGGATATTGCGCTCTCCGATCGAGCGGCCGAGATATTGAACGGCGGTTACGCCGGATGCAGGGCCTGAAAGAAGCGTGTGGACGGGATAGTTACGCGCTTCCGAGGCCGCCATCGCACCGCCGTTCGAACGGGTAACGAAGAGCTGCGAGCCTGGAAGCCTTTCGGCGACATAATCTTCGACGGCGCCGATATATTCGTTCATGCGGCGCCGAACGAACGCGTTAAGCACGCTGACGATCGCACGCTCATACTCGCCGATGCGCGGCCAGATCTCGCTCGAAAGACTGACCTCCGTATCGTTGCCGACCACCCGTTGAATGGCCCTTTCGACCGCTTTTTCATGCTGCGGGTTGGCGTAGCTATGGAGAAGGGCGACCGCATAACCAGCAGCACCGGCTTCCGCCGCGCGCCGGGCCAGGATTTCCACCGCCGTTTCGTCGATCGCCGTTTCGACTGTTCCGCCGCGCAGGAGTCTCTCCTCTACCTCGAACACCATCGCCCGTTCGACCAGCGGCTTTGTGCGGTTTTCGAAAATATTCAGCGGGTTGCGCACGCCCATGCGCTGCAGTTCCAGAAGATCCCGGTAACCCTTGGTGACGAAGAACGCGATCTTTGGACCTTTTCGTTCGATCACCGCATTGGTGCTGACGGTCGTGCCGTGCATCACTATCGCTGCTTCGCCCGCCTTCGGCGAGAGACGCTCCAGAAGGTTCTCAAATCCCTGGCGAAAGCCCTTTTCAAAACAAGGTGGTGTCGAGGGAACTTTGAGGCTGAAGATCTCATGCTCGCCCTCACGCCATCCGCAGAAATCGGTAAATGTGCCGCCAATGTCGACGCCAATTCTAAGCATAACGCGCGTCTCTCTTCGATATCAAAACAGAAGACGCGTGTGCGAGGCCGATGCGGCCGTCTTTATTTGATCTCTCATGAATTCTTCTCCTCATCGCGAAGCCGGAAAAAAGTAACGAGTGAAAGACTATGCCGAGCGTTCCTTGCGAGAGAAGTTGCGATTCCAGAAGATTGATTGAAGAATCCAATCAATGCTGGCGCTCAAAGGCGGGCAAGCAGCCGCAAACCTCGGCAACCCGAACACTGCGTCGGCCTTGTTGACTTGCGAGGATATAACCTCTGCGAATGGATGTCCCAAAATAGCGACTTTGACACTTATGGAGCTCTGCCGTTAATTCCGATCAAACAGTAAGGAGGTGACATGCAAAAAGCGGGAAATAGACTGGCGGCGGCTCTTACGGTTTCTTTGATGGCGACGATCGCTCTTCCCAGAGGGGCGCTTGCCGAAACACTCAGGGTAGGGATCAATGCTGCCGACATTACTACTCTGGATCCGACCCGGGCGACTGCGACCGCGGACGTGGCCCTGGTCTCCTGGATGTTCAACGGGCTGGTGCGTTTTCAGCCCGGCACTGCGGACCCGTCGAAGATTGAGCCTGATCTGGCTGAGAGCTGGAACAACTCCCCCGACGGACTGACCTGGACGTTCAAATTAAGAAAGGACGTCAAGTTTCATGGCGACTACGGCACCCTTGCCGCTGAAGACGTCGTTTTTTCGCTGGCCCGGGCCAAGGATCCCAAAACCTCGTCGTTTTCCAGCGATTTTGCGGCGGTCAAGTCGATCGAAGCTGTCGACCCCATGACGGTCCGTATCAGTCTGAATGAACCGGTTCCGGGTTTTCTCGGCCTAATCGCCAACTACCACGGCGGCAATATCATCAGCAGGAAAGCTGCCGAAAAGCTGGGCGCCGATTTTAAGAGCCATCCGATTGGCACCGGCCCTTTTATGTTCGACCGCGCAGTCACGCAACAAGCGGTTCATCTGAAAGCCTTTCCCGGTCATTTCCGAGGCATGCCCAAGATCAGCGATATTCAATTTGATCTGATCCCATCTGATTCCAGCCGCGAACTTGCCTTTCGTTCGGGCGAGCTGGATCTGATCTACGGCAAGCGCGAACAACGCTGGGTCGATCAGGCCAAGAGATGGGACAACGCAGTCGTCGATATCTTTGCCCCCGGGGAATACCGGACGATCTTCCTCAACATGGCTCATCCACCGCTCGAAAAGATCAAGGTGAGGCAAGCGATTGCCCATGCGATCAATGTCGACCAGATCGTGCAGTTTGTCGGCGCGAGCGTCGGACCGCGCGGCTGTTCCGTGGTGCCGACCGGTTATCTAGGCGAGGATTGTTCTTGGGTCTATAAATACGATCCGGAGCTTTCCAAAAAACTCCTCGAAGAGGCCGGATTTCCGAAAGGACTAAAACTCTCTGCGGTTGTTTCCTCAAGTTCGGCGCAACAGCCGATCATGGAAGTCATCCAGGCCCAATTGGCCGAAGTCGGCATCGATATGCAGATGAAGGTCGTCGACCATCCCACCTATCAGGAGCAGACACGTAAGGACCTCAGCGATATCGTCTTTTATGGCGCCGCACGCTATCCGGTGGCGGACAGCTATTTGAGCCAGTTCTATCATTCGGATGCGGCAATCGGAAAACCAACGGCCGTCACGAATTTTGCGCATTGCGACGCCGCCGATGGAGAGATTACCGCGGCTCGGAAGACGGCAAGCGACGCGGAACGGTTAAAATTTTGGTCCGTCGCGCAAAAGAAGATACACGAACAGGTCTGCAGTGTACCGCTGTTCAGCCTGATGCAGGTCTGGGTGCGCAGCAAAGCACTCGATTACGGATATGAACTGAAAGGTTCGCTTAATCTCGCGCCACCCATCACCGAACAGACGACACTGACGCGCTAGCCGTTTGCCCCAGGATTGCAATCTCCTCACCATAGCGTCCATGGAGGACGCTATGCCACGGCTACCGTCCCTTGGCTCCGGCGCGGTCCCCGCATCCCCAGGCTCATTCAACCGACATGAGTAGCCCAGGACCCAAAATGCAGGAGGGAGATTTAATGATCTCGCCGGGCTTCTAACTCCCCTTGATAAGCGGCCAGGAAGAATTCCTTGGCGATATCCGGATCGGTTTCGCATCGAAGCGCCGCAAAGCAGACATTGATGGCGCGAGAATAGGCGGGCGCGCATCTCTCGTTGAAATAGGTTCGCATGTAGCGGATCGCTTCGGCTGGGCCTGATATTTGTCGGACCCTTTTTTCCCGCACAAGGCAAACGGGCTTCCCCCAACGGGCGCCGAACGATACAGGAATTATCTCCGTCATAGCTTCTCCCCCTAAACCCTCTGATGAGGCTCCATGGGCATTTTTCGTACTTTCGACACCGCAAGCCAATTCACCCGAGTTAAGCAAATAGGACTAGCTCAATGCCCTGCCGATCACGAGATCCAAGAAGGTGGGCGGGACGGTCGCCGGCGTTCCGGCCGAATGAGAAGATTTCCCAGCACTTCATAGAAGTGAAAGCATTGTTGAAATTTAACCCAAACCGGAACCGTCTTTCGGGGAGAGGCACCCGCGCCCATTTTTGACGGCGAACAGCAGGCGACCAAGGCGAGGTTCCAAATATCATTGACACACCGATGGCGACACTCGGGCCGCTAAGCTGTGATGCAGGATCTACGGTCGCAACAGCTGCCGGCGCGAATTCGAAATTGGTCGGACGCCAAGTTATGCAGCTAGACTTATACGTGAAGTAATGTAACCCTGCATCCGAAGGGCGTTTTTGCAGCAGTGGTTGCAATAGGCGTCAGCGATCGTTGGCAGCCGGGGTCTAAAATGCTCGTACTGCGTATCGTTGCATTGTGGTTTGTTCTGCAATTTAGCTATCAAGCCTGGTTGTTGGGGGGGCACAACATCCAAAAGCCTATCGAGGATTTGTTTTCCCGACCAGTGCTTTCCAAAATGGCGCAGGTTGAAGTACCCGTAAGTGTCATCATCGCACTTCAGAAAACCGCGACGCAAAGAGCCTCAGACGCCTCGACATCACCCGGCTTGGTCTCATCCGCATCTGCAACTAGCGGTCCCGCTTTTCGGCGGGCCGAAGACAGCTATTTTCGTCGTCGTGCGGACCGGTTGGCTGATCGTCTAGCTGATGGGAAATCCGCAGCCGCCCAATCACAAGTATTTGCCGTGAAAACTGGTGGTGAATTTTTGAGCGCACTCGCAGTTGCTTCTCAGGTCGGACCAATCGCCAATATCGTTATCTATGGACATTCCGGGCCCGACGGATTGTACATGATGGAGGATGCAGGTTTTTACGTGGACGTGAATGCAGAAAGACGCATGGCCGGCGTCCCTCCAAAACAAAAAAGCTTTGCAACCGCAAGACATGGCGAAACAGGCGCGCGTGACATTGTCGGCCTGAAAGAAATGATCAACGCGGGTGAGGTTAAATTCACACCGGATGCCATAATTGTTCTGGCAGGTTGCAATGCCGCTGGCGAGATCAACTTTAATGGAACGAGTATTGCTGCTAAATTATCAGAAGCCACTCAGCGCCGCGTGGTCGCTTCTATAGGCAAAACCCTAAGTTGGAGTAGCTTTGGTGGCTCTGATTATGGAGAATATTCACTGCGGAACTGGGTAGAGCTTGATAGGGACGGGGCTGCGAGTTTTCGAGAGGAAAAGGGGCTTGATCCTCTCCAGATCTTAAATTTCAGTCGCGACTCTTGACGCCATGATCGACGAAAAATTGACCAGGTAAGACAGAAATACGTGTCTCTACAGGTGAGATATGTGGAATATTGAAAAACAATACGTATTATACAGTATGTCAGTCGCAATATTGGCGGCTTTGAGCGTTTTTATGATATATAGTTTGGTAATTCGAAAAGATTTTGTTGTATATTTCAATTCTAATCAATTTCATTTGCGCTCATCCGAATATCCATTGCTTAATCCTGTAGCTGACGTCACGAATAGAATCCTTGCTATAATGTCGGAAGAGGAAGTCGACGATCCAAGTGAGGGGCGTCCAAACAATAAAACAAATACTATCGTAGATAGTATTTTTAGACTCTACATAACCGGCCGCATATCCGAGGTCGCTGAAGCTTTTTCCGGGTATTCATATTATGATTCTTCTGCTTCACTCGAGTTTCATTTTCCAGAGCCCGAATTGCGTTCGGTCAAATCGGAATACATGCAGGTTGATGCTCGTGCGGTAGTGCAAGCCCTTGATCGTACTCTCCTTTTGACTGCTTACCTCTACGAGCGAATTGGTTTGGCCGAAGCTGCCACCAGATATTATTCCGCCTATTATTCGGCGTTGAAGCGTTTTGTGCCGCCCGGGATGGACAATGCCGATTTTTATGTCTCTCGGCGCGCATCGTTGGCCAGGTTGAAGCTCCACGATATCCTGCCGTCATCCAAATCACTCAGCAAGACATATCGAGAGCATTCCTATCTCGATGAGCTCATAGAGCATTATCTGGAAAAGGCGCTCGTATCAGAAGAGCTGACCTACTACTTGCGCAGTGGAACGATCGGACGAAAACCGGGCGCACCTTACCGATCAGGACTTGAGATTCCAGCTGAGCAGCGCGATCGCCCAAAGGATATGGAACATGCGCTTTTGCACGCCGAATATTGTCTCTACCAGCTGAACAACGATTCAGACCTGCGGATTCCGACGTGAAGCCGGCCGCCATTCCGATCAAAGACCGGCCACCATTCCGATTTGAAGCCGGCCACCGTTCCGATCAAAGACCGGCCAGTTTTCGGCACTGAACATTACCTCCTGGGTCA
>NZ_QJKM01000035.1 GCF_003425685.1 Rhizobium terrae | reverse complement strand
GACATAGCTGAAGAGTTCCCCCGTCCGAACATCGCCGCCACGCATTCCATAATCCCCAAAGCCCCTCGGACGCAGTGAATCATTTCGAAGCAGTCAATGCCAGTGGCTTTTTCAACAGCCTGCTAGAAACGCGGCAGGCCCGCAATCCCCAGCGCGAAGATGAGTTGGGCGGCGTAATAGGCGCCCCAGACGAGACGTTTCAGCCGCTTCGCGATCGGGTCGCCCGGCTTCACCAGGAAGCGTTGGAGGGCGAGCGCGGTATCCGACATGACGAACAGCGTGGCCGCGGCCGAAGGCAGCACCGGCTTCACGGCCAGTGCCGAAAGCGACATGGCGAGGATTGCCGCGGCATAGATCGCCACCGGAATGGCAAGCTTTCCGACCGGCCGCCACAGAATGAAGAGCAGGAGGCCTGTCAGCATGATGAAGAACCAGGCCGCGGCATACCGCCACGCGCTCGCAAGGATGAGCCCGGTTTCGGTCTCCGGCCAGAACAGCGCCACATAGGCAATATGGGAGGCAAGGAAGGCGATGAGCCCGGAGATGAACGGCGCCTCGCCGTCATACGCTAGACAGAGGTCTCCGAGGGCAGCGAGTGCCAGTGCCAAAACCAGAAGAACCGGTGCGCCCATGGCAAGCGCGTAAGCCGCAAGCAGCAGGACCGGCAGCATTTTCAGCGCGGCACGCAGGTGGCTCGCGGGCTTTTCAAGCCAGCGGAAATGGTAAAGTGCAAGCGCGACCGACGCGACCAGCACAACGGACAAAAAGACGGACATTTCTTCCCCCAACGTCCCCGGTGCTCAGGGGCGTTTATTCAGCAACAGCGTCGCCAACCGGCTTCGGCCGCAACATATCGCGCGCTGCCAGCACCGCCCCGCCGGTGATCAGCAAACATGCCACCAGAATCCGCCAATCCGGACCGGCAAAACCGGACGCGACCAGGATCAGCGTCGACAGCAGCGGCGCCGCATAACTCGCTGCCCCGATGATCTGGATATCGCCATTCTTGACGCCGTAATCCCAGGCATAGAAGGCCGCGCCCACCGGCAGCAGGCCGAGCCCGACGACTGCAGCCCACTCGCCGCCATCCGCCGGCCAGACGGTCGTCTCCAGCGCCAGATGGCAGACGAGCGAAAGAACTGACGTCGCCAGGCAGAAACCGGTCACCACATCGGTCGATACTCGCTCGAAGCTGCGCGTCATCAGCGAATAGCCCGACCAGGTGAAGGCGCAGAGGAACGCCGCGCCGTAACCCAGCGTATAGGCGCCATCGAAGGAAAGGCCGTTGCGCGATACGATGGTGATCGTGCCGCAAAGGCCGGCGATCGCACCGACGACATGATACCAGCGCAACCGCTCGCCCGGCAGAAGGGCCGAACCGACGACGATGAACAACGGCCAGAGATAGGCGATCAGGCCCGCTTCGACGGCCGGCGCGTTGCGCAGCGCCGTGAAATAGAGAAAGTGATAGCCGAACAGGCCGCCGATGCCGGTGATCCACACTTTCGGGGACTGTTTCAGAAAGGCGATCCGCTCCGGCTTCAGGATGAGGAGCACGATGCCGGGCAGACTGCCGATCGCAAACGTCATCGCGTTCATCTGGGACGGCGGCACGTTTCCGGATGCAGCCGTCATCAGCGCAAGCAGCGACCACATCAGGATCGCCGTAAAGCCGATCAACGTTCCCCGGATTTTCACCCCTGCCCCCTCGATGCCGACACTCGGCTTCACCCGCCGTATTTGACGGCGGTCACATACACATGCCCCATCCTGGTCGGAATGACAGCATAGACAGGAGCATATACATTTACCGACTGGGCCTTGGCAAACCAGATTTCCATCGATGTCTTGCGCAAATACTCGATATCGCTGCGGCCGCGGCGAAAGCCGGATTTCGGCACGTAGCGGATCGAGCAGACGATCGCCTCACCCTTGAAGCCGTTGGTCGAAAATTCCCTGGTCCCCTTCGGCGTGAGCACCAGGTCCATGCGGGACTCGCCGTCATAGATCGGCAGGCGGCTCGGGCAGACCTTTGCATTGCCCGGAAAGATCAGGCCGCTCAAGGGATCGAGAACCGCGCGCAAATCCTTGTCGGTCACCGGAATCCAATTCTCTGGATTGCGCTTCGGCTCCGGCTTGACGGTCGTTTCCGTCACGTTGCCGTTGCGGTATTCGATATCGTAGATGCGCGTGCGCCGGCCGGCCGTGTAGACGAGATTGTATCGGTCGGCCTGCAGTTTCTGATCCTGCATGCGGCCGCTGACGCTGGTTTCAGCGGAGATGCGGCTGATGATGTCGGCGATCCCGGCCGACCTGAACGTGCCGGTGATCCTGTAGTCGTCGCTGTTGAATTCGCTGGCGAAAGACGCCTTGGCGATCGGCAGGATGCCGAGCGAAATGTCGTATTCGCTGATATGACGAATTTCCGCGGAGCCGACCGGAACGGTGGTGAACCCGAAGATAAGCACGAAGGCACTGACGAAGCTGCCGCGAAGGTTCATGAATCATGTCCTGACCGATGAAGACGTCCAACGGCATCTTCCCGCCAACATATAGACGGTGCATAATGGCAAGAAAATAGCGGTTTTACCGCGCCGCAAACGGAATCTCTTGGGTGCTGGCCAAGGTTTTGGCTTGACGCGCCGGGTCTCACTGACTATAGAACCGCAACTTTCCAATCAGGACCAGTTGGATCGGCGCGTCGGGCATTGCCTGGCAGGACCATCCGATTGCAGAAGAACAAAGGTGTATCCATGTCTCGTGTGTGCGAACTGACCGGCAAGGGCGTTCAGACCGGCAACAACGTAAGCCACGCCAACAACAAGACCCGTCGCCGGTTCCTGCCGAACCTCTGCCAGGTCACGCTGATTTCCGACGCTCTCGGCCAGCGCTTCCGCCTGCGCGTTTCCGCGCATGCCCTGCGTTCGGTCGAACACCGCGGCGGCCTCGACGCCTTCCTGCTGAAGTCCGACGAAAACGAACTGTCGATGCGCGCTCGTCTGCTGCGCCGCCAGATCGCCAAGAAGACCGCAGAAGCCGCTTAATACGCTTCGCTTCATACATCCGGCTTTGAGGAAGGCTTGAACGGGTAGTGCCGTGCAGGCCTTTTCTCTTGGCTGACCTATCGCTCCAACTGGTGGCATCACCCAGGATAAAAAAATGCTGAAAATTCGCCATACGCTTGTCTATGCCCTGTTGATGTCGGCGATCGTCGTCGCGTCCAACATCCTCGTGCAGTTCCCGTTGTCGGGCACGCTTTTCGGCGTGGCGCTCGGCGATCTGCTCACCTGGGGCGCCTTCACCTATCCGATCGCCTTCCTGATCACCGACCTGACCAACCGGCAGTTCGGCCCGTCCGTCGCTCGCCGCGTGGTCTTCGTCGGCTTCGTCGTCGGCGTCACCCTTTCCTTCTGGGCCTCCGTGCCGCGCATCGCGATTGCCTCCGGCACCGCGTTCCTGATCGGCCAACTGCTCGACATCTCGGTCTTCAACAGGCTTCGTCGCCAGACCTGGTGGCAGGCACCGCTCGCCGGCTCGCTGCTCGGCTCCGTCCTCGATACGGTCCTGTTCTTCTCGATCGCCTTTGCGCCGGCTTTCGCCTTCATCGGCCCGAACGACGACTTCGCGATCGGCTGGGCTCCGATCCTCGGCGCCTTCTCGACGGAAGCGCCGCGCTGGATCTCCTGGGCGCTCGGCGATCTTGGCGTGAAGGTCATCGTCGGCGTCGTCCTGCTGCTGCCCTACGGTGCTCTGATGAACGTGCTGAAGCCGATGCCGCAGGTCGCCAAGGCCGCCTGACACATCGAGGCTGCCGAAACGCGATCGCCTCTTGAAAATTGAGCCGGCACCCTGCAGTCTGCGGCGCACCATAACTTGAACGGGTGAGCCGCAATGCAGATCCGCGACACCGTCGATGTCATTGAAGCCGTCAGCGCAACCCTCTCAGGCTCGTCATTCGACGACGTGAACCTGTCCGGCGCGCGATTTCACAATACAAACCTGTCGGGCGCCCGCTTCAACCAGATCAACTTTTCGGGCGCAACCTTCAACGACAGCAATATGTCCGGCTGGTCCATCGACGATGTCAACCTGTCCGGCCTGCGCCTGCACAACGCGAACCTTTCCGGCGCGGAGTTCGTCGGGTGCAGAATGACCGGCGCCAGGATCGACGGCATTTCCATTCAAGATCTGCTCGATACGTACAAGGCCGCCCATAACGGTTAAGTCGGGCTGCCGTTATTCACTGAGCCGGAATTCCAGCATGATGTTTCGCTGAAGCATGTTGCCGTTGTCGTCCGAGACGAGGATGAGATGCGGCTTGCCTTCCGGGCCGGAGATGACATCGAGCCCTTCCATATTGTCGATCGCATACCCCATATCGGCCTCCAGCAGCACCTCGCCATTCACCGTGGCACCGGAACGGATATCCTCGCCCTTGATCCGCCGAATGCGCATGCCGAGCCCGCCGAGGAAACTGAAGCGGCGTTCGAGCAACAGGAAATCGCCGTCCGGCAGGAAGGCGCCGTCGGTCGCGTCGTAAGGATCGTGGCGCACCACCGTGAAGACACCCTTCTGCGGACCTTCCAGGATCGCCGCGAAGAGATTGCCCCTGTCGTCGAGACTGTGCTCCGTCACGGCGATCGGCGCGCCCTTGAGCGGACCTGATTTCGGCGAGACGGCAACCGTCTCCATGCCCGCGTTCATGCGGAACTCGTGCCGCGGAATAGGAAGATCGAGCGTCCTGAGCGGTGCCGACTTTTCGAAACCCGGATCGGGATAGGCATCGACCCGATGAACCTGCTCGAAGCTCACCAGCACCTGTCCATCGCGCAGAGCCAGTCCTTCGGCATCCGAATTGTATTTCGAACCGACCCGCTCGCCGCGGATGAGGATCGGATCGACCGTGACATCGGCCAGTCCGGACAGACGCCCCTGGGCATCCCTCCGGATGCGCCCCGTCAGCCAGTTGCCGGTATCGAGTACCGATACGAACCGCTCGCCATCCGCCCGAAAGCGGATGCTCGACAGGGATTCCAACCGGTCGTCGGAAGATGAAAACTCGATGCCGCCGAGAAATTCCAGCGATCCGAACCGGGTCTTTCCCCCCGGACCGAATTCGGAAATCACCCGAGCATTGACAGGCAGGTCCTGCGTCGCCGTTGCGACGGGAAAAGCAATGGCGGCGAAGAGAAAAACCCAGAGGGCGAAGCGGTAATGCTTCAAGGCGACGGACCTAACCGGCCCGCCGCATGCGACCTGCTGCAGGAGCGCCGCCGCCATTTTCCGCGAAGAGTTCCGCAAGCTGTTCGGTCATCGCGCCGGCAAGCTCGTCCGCATCCACGATCGTCACGGCCTTGCGATAGTAGCGCGTCACGTCGTGGCCGATGCCGATCGCCAGAAGCTCGACTGGAGAGCGCGTCTCGATCTGTTCGATGACGGCACGCAGATGCCGCTCAAGATAATTGCCCGGATTGACCGACAGTGTCGAGTCGTCGACCGGCGCCCCATCGGAGATCATCATCAGGATCTTGCGCTGCTCGGGCCGGCCGATCAGCCGGTTATGCGCCCACATCAGCGCTTCGCCGTCGATGTTTTCCTTGAGCAGACCTTCCCGCATCATCAGGCCGAGGTTGCGGCGAGCCCGGCGCCACGGTGCGTCCGCAGACTTGTACACGATGTGGCGCAGGTCGTTCAGGCGACCGGGCGTCGTGGGCTTGCCGCTCGCCAGCCACTTTTCGCGCGCCTGACCACCCTTCCAGGCCTTGGTCGTAAAACCCAGGATTTCCACCTTGACGCCGCAGCGTTCCAGCGTGCGGGCGAGGATGTCGGCGCAGGTTGCGGCGACCGTGATCGGCCGGCCGCGCATCGAACCGGAATTGTCGATGACCAGCGTCACGACCGTATCGCGGAACTGCGTGTCGCGCTCCTTCTTGAAGGAGAGCGGCTGCATCGGATCGATGATCAGGCGCACCAGGCGGGCCGGATCGAGATAACCTTCTTCCAGGTCGAAATCCCAGGAACGGTTCTGCTGCGCCATCAGGCGGCGCTGAAGGCGGTTGGCCAGGCGACCGACCGCGCCCTGAAGATGGGCGAGCTGCTTGTCGAGGAAGGCACGCAGCCGGTCCAGTTCGGCTTCGTCGCAAAGCTCCTCGGCCGTGATCTCCTCGTCGAATTCCTGGGTGAAGATCCTGTAATCGACCTTCTCGTTGAAATCGTCGAACGGGCTGTTCGGACGGCGGGTTTCGCCGGGCGTTTCGGAATGTTCGTCGCTGTCGTCCGACATGTCGTCGTCGGACATTTCGGCGCCGTCCATCTCGCCGTCTTCGAGTTCGTCGTCGGATGTGTCGCTCTGCTCAGCGGGCTGTGCGTCGGCGCCGGCCTCTTCCTCGACATCCTCGTTGTCCGTCTCGTTGCTGCGTGGCTGGTCTTCCTCGGAGGGATTTTCCATTTCCTCCGGCTCGGTGTCCTCGTCGGCAAACTCCTCCGCCATCTGCATGGAGGTGAGCATGTGCCGCACGAGCTTGGCGAAGGCCTGCTGGTCTTCGATCACACCGCGGAGATTGTCGAGATCGCCGGCTGCCTTGTCTTCGATGAAGGGGCGCCAGAGGTCGAGCACCTTGCCGGCGCTTGCCGGCGGCTTCTGGCCGGTGAGCTTTTCGCGGACCAGCATGGCAACGGCCTCGGCGATCGGCGCATCTTCCTGCCGCTCGATGCCGGTGAAATTCGCCTTGGCGTATTTCTCGGTCTGCATCGCGTTCAGGTTGGCGGCCATGCCGGCCATGCGCAGCGCGCCGATCGATTCCACGCGCGCCTGCTCGACCGCGTCGAAGACGACGCGCGCATCGGCGCCCTGCGGCGACATGCTGGCATGCGTGGCGGTGTCATGGCAGGCGAGCCGGAGCGCCATCGAATCGCCGAGTCCGCGGGTGACGGCAAGCTCCTGCGCCGTGGGACGCTTGGAGATTTCCGGCAGGCGGATGCGTTCGCCGGCAAGACCCGGACGCTCGTTGGCGAACGTGACCTCGACTTCCGCATCTCCGGCGATCGACCGTACGCAGCCGGTGATGGCCCGGCGCAACGGCTCGGTATCGACCGGGCCGCCGGGTTTGGCTTTCGAATTGTCTCCGCGACCTGCCATGATCCCGTCTCCGCTTACGCTCCGAGAACGATGTTGACGGCGCTTTCCTTCAGCTCGACGCCGAAGGCGCGCTGGTACTGTTCGGCGACCAGCGTGCGCTCCAGTTCGTCGCACTTGTTGAGGAACGTGATGCGAAAGGCGAACGCCACGTCGCCGAAGATCTCGGCGTTTTCTGCCCAGGTAATCACGGTACGCGGGCTCATGACGGTCGAGAGATCGCCATTGACGAAGGCCGAGCGGGTGAGGTCCGCAACGCGAACCATCTTCGAAACGGTTTCGCGGCCTTCGGCCGTGCTGCCGAAGCTCTTCACCTTGGCGGCGACGATATCGACTTCCTTCTCATGCGGCAGGTAGTTCAGCGTGGTGACGATCGACCAGCGGTCCATCTGTGCCTGGTTGATCTGCTGCGTACCGTGATAGAGGCCGGTCGTATCGCCGAGACCAACCGTGTTGGCGGTCGCAAACAGGCGGAAGGCCGGGTGAGGACGGATAACCCGGCTCTGGTCGAGCAGGGTCAGGCGGCCGGAGGATTCCAGCACGCGCTGGATGACGAACATCACGTCCGGACGGCCGGCATCGTATTCGTCGAAGACGAGCGCAACATTATGCTGATAGGCCCAGGGCAGGATGCCGTCCTTGAATTCGGTGACCTGCTTGCCGTCCTTCAGCACGATCGCGTCCTTGCCGACGAGATCGATACGGCTGACATGGCTGTCGAGGTTGACGCGCACGCACGGCCAGTTGAGGCGCGCAGCGACCTGCTCGATATGCGTCGATTTGCCGGTGCCGTGGAAACCGGACACCATCACGCGTCGGTTATGCGCAAAGCCTGCGAGGATGGCGAGCGTCGTGTCCCGGTCGAACAGGTAGTCCGGATCGAGATCGGGAACATAGGGGTCGCCGTTGCTGTAAGCCGGAACCTTGATATCGGTATCGATGCCGAAGACTTCCCGAACCGAAATGGTGGTATCGGGAAGGTTGGAAATGTCTAGATCAATCTTACTCATCATCTCTCCAAGGCACGGATCCCCGCCCGGCCGTCGTCCTCACTGCCATAATTTTTACGGCTTAGCAGAAACCCGCCTGCTTCAACAACTGATATGCTTGAATGACGGCGCGAAAACGTTCTTCCGAGCCGCGGTCGCCGCCGTTCGCATCAGGGTGGTGCTTCTTGACCAGTTCCTTGTAGCGGCTCTTGATCTCGGCAGCCGTCGCATTGGCGCCGAGACCCAACGTATCGAAGGCCTTGGCCTCGAGAGCCTTCAGCTTTCGCCCCTGGGTCTGGAAACGCGATCCGCCGGTCGCCCGGGCATGGGACACGAAGCCGAACGGGTCCTTGAAGCGCTGCTGCGGGCCTCCGGGACCTGCCGCACCCGAACGGGCCGTCGAATGAAGCGGCGCATCCTTGGCCGCCTTGTTGACACCGACCGTCCAGGTGGGACGATGGCCGGTGATGGCTTCCTTCTGGTAACGGGCGATCTCGCTGTCGGAGAGGCCGGAGAAATAATTGTAGCCCTTGTTGTACTCCCTGACATGCTCGAAGCAGAACAGGAAGAACTGGCCCTCTGCATTGCGGCCCACGGGAGCGCGATGGGCGCCGGGTTTGTCACACCCGTCCCATTGGCAGGTCGGTGCCTGGGGAGGCGCATCCGCCTCCCGTTTCCGGCGCGTCCGGATACGGTCGAAATATTTGGAATCTAGTTTCATAAGGCCTTCATTATGGGGTGACGAACGGGGCGCGACAAGAATTGACAAAGCGCTTTGTTGCTGGTTTGTGGGTTCCCCTCTCTGCGTCGTCGCCTGCGTTTTCCTGGGAGCCGAAAAATGTCCGTCAGAGCCCGGATCGAAGCCACGCTCATCGAAAATCTCGCACCCGAACGGCTGATCGTCATCGACGAAAGCCACCACCATGCCGGCCATCAGCCGGACATCACGGGAACCGGCGAAACCCATATGCGGGTTCGCGTCGTCTCGGAAAAATTTTCCGGGATGAGCCGGCTCGACCGGCATCGGACGGTGAATGCCCTGCTGAAGCCGGAACTCGACGCAGGCCTGCATGCCCTCGCAGTGGAGGCCGCGGCACCGGGAGAGCCGACACGGTGGTGACAGGACTTAAATAGGGGCGCATGGACACTGGGCCAAGGGCTGCGACCCTATTGGAACAGGTTTAATAAAGTGTCCTTTTGTAATCGGCCTCCAATGCCTCGTCCATCTTGCGCATTTTGTCCTCGTCGTCCGGCGCACCCGTCGTTTCATCCAAGATGATCTTCACAAGCGACGGCATCTCGCTGCGATCCTGAAAATGTTCCGGATTCCATAGGCGCGAGCGACGGAATGCCTTGGCGCAATGCATGAAGGCTTCACGGACTTCAACCAGGATTGCAAGCTGAGGAGCGCGGCCGTTGACACTCATGCTCGCAAGGAGTTCCGGATCGCGCATGAGAGTGGCGCGCCCATTGACCCGCAATGTGTCGTCAAATCCTGGAATGATGAACAGCAACCCGACATTCGGATTGGCGAGAATATTGGCCAGCGTATCGAGACGGTTATTCCCTGGGCGATCCGGTATCATCAGCCTGCGCTCGTCGATAATCTTGACAAAGCCGGCGGGGTCCCCGCGAGGACTGACATCGGCTTTTCCATCGGAACCCTGCGTGCCTATGCAAAGGAAGGGCGAGCGCCTGATGAACTCCTGCGCGTGCACGCTCAGGGCGGCCTGACATTTCTGGATGGCCAGCGCATGTGTCGCATCGAACAGGCCTCGGAGAGAGGCCTCGTCCTTTATGACGAACTCCGGATCAATACTGAATTCCCGTGTCATGCCTCATCCTCCAAACACCTCATCACGGCAGCGCAGACTATCAATCCGCGAAGGCATGCAAATTGATGTACGTACCTCAAAGTGGTTTTACAGTAATTTGAAGTTGCAATCAAGCAGGACAGGCTGGTCGGATGCCGCAGTGCCGGGGCCTTACTCCGCTGGCAAGGCAGCCTCTTCCGCCGGCCGTATCCTCAGCCGCGTGATCCTGTTCTTCTCCCGCTTCATCACGACGAACCGCTTGCCGTAGAAGGTGAAGGCCTGCCGTTCTTCCGGGATGAGCTTCGATTCGTGGATGACGAGGCCGGCGATCGTCGTCGCCTCCTCGTCCGGCAGGTTCCAGTCGAGCGCACGGTTCAAATCACGGATCGGCACGGAACCGTCGACGACGATCGAGCCGTCCGCTTCCTGGCGCACGCCCTGGATTTCGATATCGTGCTCGTCGGCGATATCACCGACGATTTCCTCCAGAATATCCTCCAGCGTGACGATGCCCTGCATCGTGCCGTATTCGTCGACGACGACGGCGAAATGCATCTTGCGCCGCAGGAAGGCGCTCAGCTGATTCTTGAGGCTGGTGCTGTCCGGCACGAACCACGGCTTCTGGGCGATCTTGACGATATCGAGGTTTTCGGGTTCGACATTCGGCTCGGCGAGCGCCCTGAGCAGATCCTTGGCATGCACCACGCCGATGATGTTTTCCGTCGAGTTCCGCCACACCGGCATACGGGTGTAGGGGCTTTCGAGCACGGTGCGCACCGCGACTTCCGGCGGATCGTCGGCATTCACGGCCCGCATCACGGTGCGGTGCTTCATGACATCGGAGACTTCCAGCTCTTCGAGTTCGAAGAGGCCGCTCAGGCGGTCGCGATCCTCCTTGTCGAAATTGCCCTCCCGATGGGCCGTGTCGAGCGCCTCGTGCAGGTCGTCATGGCTCGACAGCGAAAGCGTCTGCTGCGAAAGCGAAACACCGGACGAACGGAGAAGGCCGCGGACCAGCGCGTTGACGATGCGCGAGAGCAGGCCTCCTTCTGATGTCATTTCGGGCGCTTTTCCTCCAGGAAACTCAGGACTTCGGACGACGGCACGTCGTTGGCGACAAAGGATTGGCCGATGCCGTGCGTGAGGATGAAGGTGAGCTTGCCGTTCTTGACCTTCTTGTCCTGGGCGATGGCATCGAGCAGTTTTTCCGTTGGCGGCAGCTCGCCCGGAATCTCGCTCATCGTGGTCGGCAGGCCGACAGCCTTCAGATGCGCCGCGACGCGCTGGGCATCGTCGGGACTTGCGAGGTTCAGGCGGGCCGAGAACTGGTGCGCCAGTACCATGCCGATCGCAACGCCTTCGCCATGCACGAGGCGGCTGCTATCGTATTCGGTCGCCGCTTCCAGGGCGTGGCCGAACGTGTGCCCGAGATTGAGCAGCGCCCGGCGGCCGGTTTCGCGTTCGTCCTCGACGACGACATCCGCCTTGGCCTGGCAGCTGACCGCGATCGCCTCGATCCGTTCCGGCCCGCCTTCGAAGACCTTCTTCCAGTTCTTCTCCAGCCAGGCGAAAAAGTCCGGCTGGTCGATCAGGCCGTATTTCGCCACCTCGGCATAACCGGCCCGGAATTCCCGTTCGGAGAGTGAATCGAGGGCCGCGCTGTCGGCGAGTACCAGGTCCGGCTGGTGGAAAACACCGAGCAGGTTCTTGCCGTGCCGGGTGTTGACGCCGGTCTTGCCGCCGACGGACGAATCGACCTGCGCCAGGAGCGTGGTCGGGATCTGCACGAAGCGCACGCCGCGTCGGACGATGCCGGCCGCAAAGCCGGCGAGATCGCCGATCACCCCGCCGCCGAGAGCAATCACCGCGTCGTTGCGTTCGATGCGGGCCGAGAGCACCATTTCGCACACGGTCGCGAGATGTTCGAGGCTCTTGGTCTTTTCGCCGGCAGGAAGCGTCAGCGACACCGCCTCGATGCCGTCCGTCTGCAGGCTGTCCATCAGGGCTTCGAGATAGAGCGGCGCCACATGCTCGTCGGTGACGATCGCCGCCTTGCGGCCTTTCAGCCGGGCCGTGATCTCTCCACCCGCCCGCGCAATGAGGCCCGGCCCGATCAGAATGTCATAGGTACGCTCGCCGAGCGGCACATGCACGAGACGTTCCAGGGACCGGTCCTGCGGACCTTCTGAGGACGGAGAGGACATGTTCATTGCACTTCACCTTCGCTGGGCAAACTGGCGCCGGGCAAATTGGCCAGGGCCGCAAGCACCTCATTGACCATTACGTCCTTGCGGACATTTCCCGACTGCACCGTAAGATCGGCCTCGGCATAGACCGGATAACGCTGGATCATCAGATTTTCGAGCGTCTGCTTCGGATTTTCCGTCTTGAGCAGCGGCCGGTGGTCGCGCTTGCTGACCCTTTCCCACAAGACGTCGAGATCCGCCTTCAGCCAGATGGAAACGCCGCCGAGCTTGATCTGCCTGCGGGTGTTCTCGTTGATGAAGGCCCCGCCACCGGTGGAGATGACGCGCGGTCCGCTCTTCAGCAGCCGTTCGATGACCCGGGTTTCGAGCGCCCGGAATTCCGTTTCGCCGTAGGCGGCGAAGAGTTCGCTGATGGTCATGCGGGAAACCTTTTCGATCTCCGCATCCGTATCGATGAACGGCACGGCAAGGCTCTGCGCCACCAGCCGGCCGATCACCGATTTGCCGGCTCCCATCAGACCGATAAAGATCAGGTTGCGTCCGCCGAGCGCGGCACGCGCCTTTTCGCTGAGAATGGGAGCGTCGGAAGTTGCAGCTTCTGTCATCGTCTGGTCCGTTTCGAGAACGGTATCGACAAATGCTCGGGCAGCGTCAAGCCGTCGCAACCCTGAAAGACTGCAGGTATTTGTTTGTTCTTGCCGATCTGTAAACCTTTATCGATATATTGCGACGCAGCTTTGCGGAGTTCCCGATGCCGACGCTTTTCCGTTTCCTGTTCGTGCTGGCGGTCATCGCGGGCATCGTTTATGGAAGCATGGTGGCGCTCGTCATGCTGGTCGAGCCGCGTGAACGCGACGTGACCGTGCGCATTCCCTCCGAACGGCTGAACCCCGCGCCCCCACAGCAATAACGGCAGAGACACATGGCCGATCTTTCCCGCGCCCATATCGAAGCCTTCCTGGAAATGATGAGCGCCGAGCGGGGTGCTGCGGGCAACACGCTCCTCTCCTACGAACGCGATCTGGAAGACCTGCATTCCTTCCTCGTCACCGCGGGGAAATCGCCATTGACGGCCGAAAGCGCCGACCTCTCCGCCTATCTCGCCCATCTCGGCAAACAGGGTTTTGCGGCATCCTCGCAGGCACGGCGGCTTTCCGCCATGCGGCAGTTCTACAAGTTCCTCTATGCCGAAGGGCTGCGCGGCGACGACCCGACGGCAATCCTCGACGCCCCGAAAAAGAACCGTTCGCTGCCGAAGATCATGAGTGAGGAAGACGTCACCCGCCTCCTGGATTTCGCCTCGAAGGAAGCCGGAGAGCCCGGCCCCGACCGGCTTTCGCGCCTCAGGATGCTGGCGCTGCTGGAACTCCTCTATGCGACCGGCATGCGCGTCAGCGAACTCGTCTCGCTGCCCGCCAAGGTGCTCGACCAGGAAGGGCGCTTCCTGATGATCCGCGGCAAGGGCAATAAGGAAAGGCTCGTGCCGCTGTCGCGATCCGCCATCGCCGCGATGAAGACCTATGCGGAGGTCCGCGCCGCAACGCTCGCCCAGAGGGAAGACAAGGCTGGCGACAGTCCGTGGCTGTTTCCCTCCTCCGGCAAGGAAGGTTATCTGCCGCGCCAGGTTTTCGCCCGCGACCTCAAGGGACTGGCCGCGCGCGCCGGACTCAGAGCCGCCGCAATCTCGCCGCATGTGATGCGCCATGCATTCGCAAGCCACCTTCTGCAGAACGGGGCGGACCTGCGCGTGGTGCAGGAACTGCTCGGCCATTCGGACATTTCCACCACGCAGATCTATACGCATGTGTTGGAAGAACGGCTGCGCGAACTGGTCGAAACGCATCACCCTCTTGCAAAAGAGGCCAAAAACCGGGATTAGAACCCCCAAAGTGGAAACGGGAACTCCGTGTTCCCGACATAGAACAACCGGAAACCGGATCTCATGCAGACCTATCTCGATTTCGAAAAGCCGATCTCGGACCTCGAAGGCAAGATCCACGAGCTGAAAAAGCTCGCCTCTGAAGACGAGAGCATCGATACGTCCGAGGAAATCGGCAGGCTCGAAACCCGGGTCAAGGAGGCCACCAGGGAAATCTACGCCAAGCTTGGCGCCTGGGAAAAGACGCAGGTCGCGCGCCATCCGCAGCGCCCGCATTTCGTCGATTACGCGGCTCACCTCTTCACCGATTTCACGCCGCTCGCCGGCGACCGCAATTTCGGCGAGGATGCCGCGATCCAGGCAGGCCTTGCCCGCTTCAACGGCATGCCCGTCGCCGTCATCGGCCAGGAAAAGGGCCACGACACCAAGACGCGGCTCAAGCACAATTTCGGCAGCCCGCGTCCGGAAGGTTACCGCAAGGCAATCCGTGTCATGGAAATGGCGGACCGTTTCCGCCTGCCGGTCATCTCGCTGATCGATACCGCCGGCGCCTATCCGGGCGTCGGTGCGGAGGAGCGCGGCCAGGCCGAGGCGATCGCCCGTTCCACCGAAATGTGCCTCGGCATCAAGGTGCCCATGGTGTCGATCGTGATCGGTGAAGGCGGTTCGGGCGGCGCGATCGCGATCGCCACCGGCAACCGCGTCTACATGCTCGAACATGCGATCTACTCGGTCATTTCGCCGGAAGGTGCCGCTTCGATCCTCTGGCGCGATTCGACCCGCGCCCGCGAAGCGGCGACCAACATGAAGATCACTGCAGAGGACCTGAAGGCGCTCGGCATCATCGACGACATCATTCCGGAACCCGTCGGCGGCGCCCATCGCGAACCGGAAACGGTGATCGCCGCGACCGGCAAGGTCATCGCTTCGGCGCTCGACGATCTCGGCAGACTTTCCGGCGAGGAAGTGCGTGCGGCGCGGCGCCAGAAGTTCCTCGATATCGGCCGCAATCTCTGATCGATCGGCTTTCGCCGCGCGAACAGCCAAATTTGGCCACATTGGTGATAACAGTAAATGCGGGGCAGTTTTGCTGGACAGCGCGGCACAAGCGGTTAAGAATATGTAAAGATTACCGCTTTACTATCAAAGCACTGTACCAAGTTCGTTCGTCGTTCCAAAGTCCATGTGGTCCGTATCGATGCGCCTGAAACACATCGCTCTAGCTCTTCTCGTGGCGACCGCCCTCACGGGCTGCAATGACACGCTCGATACCGCCACGATCGATCTCAAAACGGTGAAGAACAAGGTCGAGCAGCCGCTGCCTGCCAAGATCCTGGCGGATATGCAGGCCAAGAACATGCCGCGCAATTCACCGATCATGATCCGCATCCTCAAGGAAGAGGGCAAGCTGGAGGTCTGGAAGGCCCGGGCCGACAACCGCTTCGAGGTCATCAAGAGCTACGATATCTGCGCCTGGTCCGGAAAGCTCGGCCCCAAGGTGAAGGAAGGCGACCGCCAGGCGCCGGAGGGCTTCTATACGCTCACCCCGGCCCACCTGAACCCGAATTCCAAATATTACCTGGCGATCAATACCGGCTTCCCGAACCGCTATGATGCCGCGAACGGCCGCAGCGGCTCCAACCTGATGATCCACGGCGCCTGCTCGTCGTCCGGCTGCTACTCGATGACCGACGAGCAGGTCCTGGAAATCTACGCCTTTGCCCGTGACGCCTTCCGCGGCGGCCAGACTGCCGTGCAGCTGCAGGCCTTCCCGTTCCGCATGACGGCCGAGAACATGGCGCGCCATCGCGACAACCAGAACTTCGACTTCTGGAAGATGATCAAGATCGGCTACGACAATTTCGAGGTTACCAAGCGTCCGCCGGAAGTGAATGTCTGCGAGAAGAAATACGTCTTCAACCAGCAGCTCACCGGCAACGGCACCTTTGCCCCTGCCTCCGCCTGCCCGCCCATGTCGACGCCGCCGGCGCTCGTCTCGGCGCTGACGTCCTATGAAAAGACCTACGACATCGCCTACGAAAAGGCCCTCGACAAGTACGACGGCAAGGTCTGGTACGAGCCGAGCGAAGCCGAACGCAAGGCCGTTGTCGCCGATAAACGCAAGGGCCGCGAGCTTGCCTATGCGCCGACCGGCACCTCGCTCGAAGCCGGCAAGCTGATGAGCGAATCGGAATTCAAGGAACTGATGGAAAAACGCATGGCGGCGGCGCATGCAAAGAGCGCGCCGGCTAACAGCGTGCTTCTCGCTTCCGCTGGCCCGACCTCGCGCTCCTCCTCGGCTGCGGAACGCATGAAACAGGACCGCCTGCCCACCGCGACCACGCCTTCGACGGCGCCCGCCATCATGAGCGCCCAGGGCAAGCCCGCGGCCGTGCCGGTTCCCGCCCAGAACCCTCTCGCCTATGCCGCCGCTCCCCCGGTGGAGGAGGCGAAGAAGCCGTTCTGGAAATTCTGGTAATGATCACGGCGACGGCCGAGATATACGATCTTCGCGGCCTGAAGTGTCCGCTTCCCGTCCTGAAGACGCGCCGCCGGTTGAAGACGATGGTGAGCGGCGCCGAACTTGCGATCGAAACCACCGATCCGCTGGCCGGCATCGACATCCCGCACTTCTGCAGTCAGGAGGGCCATGTGCTCGTGCTCTCGGAAAAGACCGGAACCGGCCATCGGTTCGTGATCCGCAAAGGGTAACGGAATTCACGTCGGGACGCCCCGGCGCCGCAATGTCATCCGGCCTGCAGGTTTCCATCGTCGACCGCGCAAAGCTGGATCCGGATCGGGCCTTTCCTCCCATGGAAATGCCGCTAAAGCATGTCGCGCAAAAGTGTGCAGCGGTTTTGCGACGACGACATGCGTAAAACAAGGATCTAAAGCGCGGCAAGCGAATCTGAAAGATTGCGACGCGCTTTAGTTATCCTTGAAGGAGGATGACGATCATGAAAGCGACCCTGACCGGCTTGTTGACTCTGCTTATGTGCAGTTCTTTCGAGGCTGCGGGTTGGTTTGTGACGGCGCCCCTGGACGTGCCGGCCATATTTGCCCAAGACCGGGGATCGCTGGCGCAACGTTATGTCTGCGTGGTGCCACCCGATCGGAATGGCAGAGATCGCGGCGCCAAGGTCTGCTCCACCTATTTCGGCCCGATCGGCAGCAGTTGCCGTTGCCAAAACGTAGCAGGCAACGGCCGCGTTCAGCGCGCGAACTGAATGCCCTGGGCGCCGCCGATTGGCGGAAGGCGTTGTTGCAAGCCGGAACCAAGGGTCGCTGTTACATCCTGAGGCCGGGCACCGCGAGCGGGTTGTCCGAAAGCGCCGCCCGGTCTGGCCGGTCGACACGCGGCTGGCCGGTGAAGGCGGCGAAGAGATCCGAGACGAAGGCCTCCGGCAAGCCTTGCGTGATCAGCACCATGCGGGTGCGGCGGTCCGAGCCCACCGGCCATTTCGGCAGGCGCTGCGGCGGATGGAAGACACTCTGCACCCCGTGCAGTACCAGCGGCCGCTCCGGATTGTCGGAAAGCGCCACGATCGCCTTCATCCTGAGCAGTTTCTCGCCATGCGCCGAGCGCAGGAGATCAACGAACATCTCGATCGCCATCGGATCGATCGGCTTGTCGTGGATGATCGAGAAGGAACGGATATCGTCGCCATGCCGCGTCACGTCATGGTGATGGTGAGGATGCCCATGGGCATCAGGTTCATGATGGTGATCATGGTCGTGACCATCGTGATGGTGGTGATCGTGACCGTCATGGTGGTCATGGTCGTCATGATCGTGCCCGTCGTTCGCCAGTTCGTCGCGCAGCCAGCGGTCGACATCGGCGATCTTGGTCGCCGGATCGTAAAGGCCGTTCTCCAGGATGGATGCCGTGCCGGCCCTCTCCGTATCGCCGTCGATGAGCGGAGCCCGTGGATTGAGTGCGTGAAGCCGCGTCTTGAGCGCCGCAACCTTGCCGGCATCCGCCATGGAAAGCTTGGAAATCACCAGCTGGTCGGCCACGGCCGCCTGCTTCACCGCCTCCCGATGACGGTCGAGCGTCGAAAGACCGTTCACCGCATCGACCACCGTAATCACGCCGTCAAGTTCGAAATTCTGGGCGATCACCGGATTGCCCATGACCGACTGCATGACCGGCGCCGGATCGGCAAGCCCCGTCGTCTCGATGACGACGCGCTTGACCGGCTTCAGGCGGCCGGTCTGGATGCCGTCCATCATATAGGCCAGCGTATCGACGAGTTCACCGCGCACGGTGCAGCACAGGCAGCCGTTCGAGAGCTCCACCAGCGCATCGCCGGAGGCTTCGACCAGGAAATTGTCGATGCCGACTTCACCGAACTCGTTGATGATGACGGCGGTATCACTCGTGCCCGGATCCTTGAGGATGCGGTTCAGAAGCGTCGATTTTCCCGCACCAAGGAAACCGGTGAGGATGGAGACCGGAATCCGGCCGCTCGAAAAAGACATCGGTTGTTCCAATCAGAATGAAGCCGGCCGCGGCTGCGGGATCGGCACATTGGCCGCCGTCGCCGCTTTCTTGGCGCCCTTGGGCGGCGGCGGCGGAGGCTCGCCGCCCGAGATGAGAGACGTAAGCGAATAGACCGGCGGATGGGTCATCTCATGGATATAGGGCGAATGCTGGATTGTCCGGCCCGCGTCGTCCCGCGTCTCGCTGCGCACTTTGGCGGCCTTAGGATTGCATATCTCGGCGCTGACGTCGTTAAGGGTCTCCGTATCGCCATAGGGGGCGAGCGCCGTCAGCGACACGCCCTGGGAAGCCGCCGAGGCCAGGCCCTGCTGCAGCAGATTGGCGGTGTCGTCGGCGCGGCCCGCCAGACTGTCCGACCCCAGCACGACCGAAATGACCGAGCGGCCGTCGCGCGTCGCCGAACCGATCTGGTTGAAACCGGAGGCGCAGATGAAGCCCGTCTTCATGCCGTCGGCGCCGTCGAAACGGCCGATCAGCGTATTGAAGTTCGGATATTGCTTGGTGCCCGTATCGATGCCTTCCAGCGAAAAATAGCCCTGATATTCGGGGAAATCCTGCTTGAGCCGCAACGTCAGCAGTGCAAGGTCGCGCGCCGTCGTGAACTGCCCCTTGCCGGGCAGGCCATGCGGGTTGATGTAGTTCGTCGATGTCATGCCGAGCGCCTTGGCCTGGGCATTCATCATCGCCACGAACTGGTCGTGTGTGCCGCCGACTGCCTCCGCCACCGCGACGGCCATGTCGTTGGCCGACTTGACGAGCATCATCTTCAGCGCATTGTCCAGCGTCAGCGTCGTGCCGGGCATGAAATACATCTTGCTTGCCGGCTGGTCGGTCGCCTTCTTGCTCATCACGATAGGCGTTTCCAGCGAAAGCTTGCCGCCCTTCAGCGCCTTGAAGGTCACATACGCGGTCATCAGCTTGGTCAGCGATGCCGGATACCATTTCAGGAAGGCATCCTGATGAGCGATCACCCGGCCGGTCCCTGCATCGACGACGATTTTCGGGTTGGCGGCCGCGCTTCCTGTCGAAACGAAAAGCCCGAGGGCGGTCAAAGCGCAAAGCGCCCGGAAAGCGGACGCGGATCGGATGCGGGAAATCGGCAAGGTGATCCCTCGTTGGTTGGTCTTAACGAGTGTGGCGCATATGCGGCCTCTATGGCCAAGCAATGGCAAAGAAGATTGATTACGTCAATCAGGCCGGGCAGTATCCCGCCCGGAGGAAGATTCATAAGCGCGTGAGTAACAATCGACAGGGAACATTATGCCGATTTTGAACCGGGCCGCCGAACTTCAGGGCGAAGTCAGCGAGTGGCGACGATATATCCATGAAAATCCCGAGATTCTTTACGAGGTGGAAAACACCGCTTCCTTTGTGGAGCAGAAGCTGAAGGAGTTCGGCGTGGACGAGGTCGTGCCCGGCATCGGCCGCACCGGCGTCGTCGGCATCATCCGCGGCAAGGGTTCGGGCAGCCGGACGATCGGACTTCGGGCGGATATGGACGCCCTGCCGCTTACCGAGATCACCGGCAAGCCATGGGCGTCGAAGGCGCCCGGCAAGATGCATGCCTGCGGTCATGACGGGCACACGTCCATGCTGCTCGGCGCTGCCAAATACCTGGCCGAGACCCGCAATTTCAACGGCACGGTCGCGCTGATCTTCCAGCCCGCCGAGGAAGGTGGCGCCGGCGCGCTTGCGATGATCGAAGACGGCATGATGGAACGCTTCGGCATCGAGGAAGTCTATGGCATGCACAACATGCCGGGCATTCCGGTCGGCCAGTTCGCGATCCGCAAGGGCGGCATCATGGCCGCACCCGACCGTTTCACCATCACCATCAAGGGCCGCGGCGGCCATGCGGCCCAGCCGCACAAGACGATAGACCCGATCTTCATCGGCTCGCAGCTGGTCGGCAGCCTGCAGGCGATCGCCGCCCGCAATGCCGATCCCGTGCGCTCCATCGTCATCTCTGTCACCCGCTTCGATGCCGGCACGACGCACAACATCATACCCGACGAAGCCATGCTCTGGGGCACGGTCCGCACCCACAGCGAGGAAACGCGCGATCTCGCCGAAAACCGCATCCGCCAGATCGTCCATGGCATTGTCGGCGCTCACGGGGCGGAAGCGGCGATCGACTATTACCGTCAATGTCCGGTCACCAGCAATCACGACAGGGAAACGGAACACGCGATCGGCGTCGCCACGGAAATCGTCGGCGCATCCAACGTTGACCCGAACGTCGATCCCAGCATGGCCGGAGAAGACTTCGCCTTCATGCTGAACAGTCGCCCTGGCGCCTTCATCTTCATCGGCAACGGCGATACCGCACCACTCCACAACCCGCGTTACGATTTCGACGACGAAAGCATTTCCTTTGGCATTTCCTATTGGGTGCGGCTCGTCGAACATCGCCTGACGGAGTAAACGCGGAAAAGACTTGGCTTAGCGCCCAGCCTTTTGTATGGAACTCCTGACGTGGTCCCATAGCTCAGCAGGATAGAGCGCAGGATTCCTAATCCTGAGGCCGATGGTTCGAATCCATCTGGGATCACCAATATTTTCAAAGACATACGAATAAAAAGACGCATTGACATGTCGCATCGATGTCGCAGCCACTTCCGCCTATTTCCCAGCGTTTCTAGTTGCCCACCGCGAATCCATGTGACATGAACTGCAACATATTGTGCTCGAATCACACCTCTGCCTACCTGTGTGATGAGAGGACTTCAGCATGGAACTCATTTCAAGCGACGACGGCGTAATGATCTATAAGTGCCGGCGATGCCCTAGCAGGCTGTTGAAAAAGCCACTGGCATTGACTGCTTCGAAATGATTCACTGCGTCCGAGGGGCTTTGGGGATTATGGAATGCGTGGCGGCGATGTTCGGACGGGGGAACTCTTCAGCTATGTCG
>NZ_QJKM01000034.1 GCF_003425685.1 Rhizobium terrae | reverse complement strand
GCCACCCAAAGAATGGGCGATGGCAAAATCCCAATTCGCCGTTCTCTTCGCGGACCGCTTCCACGCCGCGAGGGCGTAAAACGAAATGTTTAACCGCACGCCCGTACACGAAATTCCTGACACTCCCGAATGAGGCGGAACAATCTAATCGGCGATCTGATCGCAATAAACGACCGTACCAAGACAACCACGCGAACTCACCCCATCCATCGTCCTGCGAAAGATACCTCCATATACAGCTATCGTGATGAAGAAGGGAAAGCTTGGATCATCCGGTTACCCAATGTCCGTAGAGAAATCTGTCGCAGCCCATTTGGTGTTACGCTTCTGAGGACGCCGGGTCGAACATGTGGTCGCGTTTCTAGTGGATGGAATCTAACGCTTGGTGCCCGCGTTTAACGGCGGCGATGATTTTGTCGGGATCGGCGGTCCAAGTGAAGGGCTTTGGCTTGTTGTTGTGCTCAACGAGGAAACGGTTGATGGCGGCCTGAAGATCGACGACGGAATGGAAAATGCCGCGTTTCAGACGCCGCTTCGACAGCCTGGCGAAGAAACCTTCCACCGCGTTGAGCCATGAGCATGAGGTCGGAGTGAAGTGAAAGGTGAAACGCTGGTGACGGTCGAGCCAGGCTCTCACCTTGGGATGTTTGTGGGCAGCATAGTTGTCGAGAATGACGTGGACAGCCTTGTCGTCCGGCACCTGGGCGTTAATGGCGTTGAGGAATCGAATGAACTCCTGATGACGATGACGCTGCATGTTGCGGCCGATGACGGTGCCGTCGAGCACGTTGAGGGCGGCAAACAACGTGGTTGTGCCGTGGCGCTTGTAGTCGTGGGTCATGGTGCCGAGCCGGCCCTTCTTCATCGGCAGGCCCGGCTGGGTGCGGTCGAACGCCTGGATTTGGCTTTTCTCATCGACCGACAACACGATGGCGTGGGCTGGCGGATCAACATAGAGGCCGACGACGTCTCGCAGCTTGTCGACGAATTTCGGGTCGTTGGACAATTTGAACTGCCGCCACCGGTGAGGTGCGAGGCCATGGGCTTTCCAGATACGCCTGACTGCGCTGGCGCTGATACCGGCGGCCGTCGCCATCATGTCGGCCGTCCAGTGCGTCGTCTCGCCCCGCGGATCAGCCAGCGTCAGGGCCACCACACGCTCGGCGACATCGGGTCCGAGCCGCACAATGCGCGAAGGCCGCGTCTTGTCGCGCAATAGACCCTCGACGCCTTCTGTGGCGAAGCGCTCTTGCCAGCGCCATACGCAGGTCTTCGATTTGCCGGTCTGGCGCATAATCTCGACAGTCCCGACGCCATCGGCACTCAGCAGAATGATCTCGGCCCGCCAGACGTGCTTTTGGGCCGCATCGCGATCCTTGGTCAAGGCCATCAGGCGTTGGTAATCGGTTGGCGAAACGGTGAACGATATTCCTGTGCGCATGCGCCAGACTCGCATGCCAACCCAGCAAAAGGAATCCCATACCGGACTCTTATGTCAGGCGGTAACCACTAGGACAACCTGCGTGCCCCTCAGTTTTATCCGGTTGTTCAATCCCGTACCGACGTTTGAGATACCACGCGCGGACGTACTTGAAGATGTCATTGACTTTATGATTCGTGTTTCATATTTTTACTTTGTGAAACCGATTTGGAACAGGCCGATGGCCGGAAACAACGTCATTGCATTCCGAAATCCAGTTAGCCCGATCGCGCATTTCATCCGCATCGGCGAAGCTCATAAGAAGTTTGGCGAACTCTATGCCGCAGGAAGGCTGCCCATTCGACGGGTCGTCATCGAGGCATCACGCCTTCTTTTCCAAAGAGACTTCATCGCAGATCTTCGTCGTGATGGCGTGGAGATCGTGCTCGATACGCAAGTCGCCGAACTGAGCGCGAAAGCGCGCTTTGCAGGTGCTGTTCGCCACGCACCCTGGGCCGTCGCGGGCGAGTTGCTGGGTCCTCAGCATTTTGCAGCAAACGCATCGACCGATATCATAGGCCAGATTGCCCGTTTTGCCGTGGCGCACAATATTGACACAGTGCTTGCCCCAACCCATTTCCTCGCCGACCCGGACCACGCGGATTGGCTGTCGGTCGATCGCGCTTCCTGCCTTGCCTTGCGCGCAGCACTCGATCGTGAAGGTGGGAAGCATATTGCTATCGATTACCCGGTCATCCATTCGCATGTCGCGATCAACGACGGGTCACAGCGCAGCGAGGTGGTAGGCGCACTGAACGACCTGCTCTTCAATCTGTGGCTGCGTCTTTCCGGCCTCGGCCATGAAGCCAAGCCGCAGACCACGCGGCAATTCCTTTTGTCGCTGCAAGGCATACATAATCTCGGATGCCCGATCATCATCGACCATCTTGACGGTTTGCTTGGCCAGGCCGCGTTGGCATTCGGCGCCGCTTCCGGACTTGCGCACGGCATCATGGAGCGCAATCAGTTCGACGCGCGATCCTGGCATAAAGAGCCTGAACCGCGCGACGAGGAAAGCGGCTTCGGTAAGACGACCTACATTCCCATTCCCGGGCTGGCGAAATCCCTGAAGCGTAACGAATTAGAATACTTGTCCAATGCTCGCGGCGGTAAACGAGCGCTTGGGTGCCAGGACGTATGCTGCTCCCATGGTGTGACGAATATGTTATCCGACACGCGCCAACACGCGGCCCGGCAGGCCTTTGCTGCCGTGGAAGTGTTTACTCCCGTGCCGGATCATAATAGGGAGCAGTTCTTCCTGGAAAAGCCGCTGCGTGAGACCGAACGCATTGCCAGGACCATCAAGGACCTCCGGCCGAACGCCAAGGACGCGGCCCGGTTCGGTATCGACGAGAAGGGAGCTGCGAGCTTGACGAAACGCCTGACGGATCACCACGGCCGCGTCGTGAAGCTTGGCGACACTCTGACACTGATGCATGAAACTCGCGGAAAAGGTGCTCCGCGTGCCAAAACGGCGTCCGGCCCACGAATTTCAGGTCATTCCGATAACACTCAGCAGATGCGATAATTGCCATGCAAGGAGCAGTACCAAGATTTCTTAACGAGATCGGCGAAGCCGGTGGCTTGAAGGGCACCGACATCGCCAATATCATGGACGTGTCGAAAGCCACCGTCTCACGTTGGCGCGCGGGCGATATTAAACCTCAGCCACGCAATGAGCTGATCCTTTCTGATTTGCACTATGTCGTGACCCGTCTGACGGACTATTACTCGTCGGATGAGATCCGGACCTGGCTTTATGCCCGCCATCCGCAGCTGAACGGCGAGCGGGCGATTGACCTTATCCATCAGGACCGTGCCATCGAAGTGCTGAAGGTCATCGACCGACTCGATAACGAGGTTTTCCTGTAAAGCATGGTTCACATGCGTAGAAGCCGGGACAATGCACTCATCGACGCGATCGAAGCCCTTACACCTGTTCGGTTTGAAGGCACTGTATGGCGGGTGGTCCGTAAGGGACGATCACCGGTCGATTGCGCGCGTGCTGGCGGCCGTTGGGACGACGGGACCTTCGATGTGCTCTATACCTCGCAGGAGCGCGATGGAGCGATAGCGGAGATGTACTTCCATCTCGGCCGCGGGCAGCCCGTCTTTGCGTCGAAAGTGGAATACGGGGTGCATGAGCTGGACGTGACGGTTGATCGCGCGCTTCAGCTTGTGGATCTTGATGCGTTGCGAGCTCTTGGCCTCGATACCTCCCGTTACGGGCAATTGTCCTACGACCGAGCAAGTGACGAATACCCACGGTCGCAGGATATTGCCGAAGCCGCGCATTTTCTTGAATTCGACGGCCTCGTCGTTCCAAGCGCACGATGGAATTGCATGAACGTCATCCTGTTCTGCGATCGCGTGCCGCCTGACGCCATGGAAATCGTTGCGGACCACGGTCTTATAGACTGGCCCGAATGGATCAAAGCCAACGCACGTTAGGTCGCGGTCGGCCAAACATCAGGAAGCTACGGAACCCGGGCACTCAGTTAGATAGGCGGCTTTCTGATATTTCCATTGAAGGCTGTGGGGCAAAAGCCCACCACGGCTTGTCCTCCAAGGACGGCGTAAATGGATGCCTATTTTCACCTACTGGTGGGATTACGAATCCAACGGGGCAAGGTATGGCGCGGGGAACAGGTCAGGGCGAACATATAGACCCAGCAATGGCGCTACCACACCTGCTCAGAATGCTAAGCGAGACAGACGACGCTGACACACTGACGATGCTGTGGGCCGTTCACGCGCTGCAAAACGACAGATCCGCGTCCGCCGAAAAGCACCTCAACTTACCACCACAGGCAAACACGTCGAGCATGGATTCGCCTTTCGCCGTGCTCTCGTGGGACTTCGAAACGCTGATCCCACTCATGTTGAACATGCCCAAGGCGGTTTCACCACCGTGGCTAAGGCAACCAATGAATGTGCGGGCGTTCAATACCGTCGCGAACCTTATAAATCTGCTGCGCGCAGCGGACGAGCACGACTCGGGCGACAGGGTGACGGTCGAGATTGTCCTGAAGGAAATGCACCGAATCGCTCATCGAACCTTCGCGTGGTAGCGAGGGTGGGCCAATGTGCCGGAGACATACCGCAGCCTTTTCATCTACGGCCAAGGTCGGAGCGGGCAATTCTTCGAGGAGGCCTAGTCGGACCGTCCCCCTCTGCCACGATCACGGGTCCGGGCCTGCAAACTTCGGGGAATGCTGTCGCTCCCGCCGGCTGGGCTGCGCGAACCTTCGGAGCCCACTGGAGAGCGCGATGCAATCCGTCCGGCTTCACCGCCGGACAGCGAGGGCGGCCGGCTGCCGGAGCGGGACGATGTCGCTTGCTGCAAGCGGGCAGTTCTATCTGCGACATCTGCCATTTCCGCATAGACCTGTGAGACTCGTCGAGGGTTCTCCTCCGGAAAGTGGATCGTCTGTGCGGCTTCACTGCTGAGAGGCGACAATTGCGGCAACGTGCTGCTCACACCCGTCGCAATCACATTGTTGTTCGCAGGGCTCCGTTCATGGTTCTGGTACCAATCCCATGTCTCGATGCTTTCCTGCAGCATACCGCCGATGGAGTCATTTGCCCCCAGCAGCCGCTCGACCCGGATTGTGTCGTGCTGCTCGTGAAATTCTTGCGTGGCGGCAACGACGCGGCAGACATCGTAGCCATGGATTTGGATATCGTCGGATATGCCTCGCGGCGCGGCATCCTCAAGATAGGACAAGCTTTGGTCGATGACCAACCGTCTTTCCTGCCGCTCAAGGAGCGGCAGGTGCGGTTCTATTGCGGTGAGCGCTTCGGCGCGTTCGGTCTGTGAAGCCATGTTGGGAATTTCGTTGACAACGAGCTGTCGGAACTGTGGTTGCCGGAGGAGGCCGGGGGCGTGTTCCACAACGCTGGTGGCGAAGATGGGTCGCAGCTCGCTAAATCTGCGCAACAAGTCGCTCAGTCGCGATTTTTGATTGCGTGACAGGTCGGAATAGTTGCGCGCGAGCCTGTCAGAGGCATCCGCCCTGCGTTCATGGTAAAGCTCGCCCAGTTCAACAAGGCGCTCGATGTTGATATCCGCGTTCGGATCGTCGATGGCGTGGTCGTACTGCGCGGGATCACGATTTTCCTGTCCTATGGACGATGCAAGCGAAGCTGGCCGTGAGGGCGATGCCAGCCTTTCGGTACTTGACGTGCGCGTCGGCGACCTCCTCCCTCCCTCGCCTTCCATATCCCGCTCAAGCTGCCATTCGTTCTGGTGGCGCTGCAGCGCCGGCCCGATCTGGGGATGACGAAAAAGGGTCTGAAGACGATCGTTGTCTCTGGTCGAATGGTACATCGACATCTGCGCAAGAGCGCGGCTGGTCCTCTCGATACCCCGGTCTTGTGGATCCCGGTTTGCTGCATCTGTGGCGGGGTTCGAAATGCGCGACTCAAGATATGCTATTGAGCCGCCAATAAGCAGCGATCGCTGTTCCGGACCAAGTTCGTGAGCGTATGGCGCCATGGCGGCTGCGGCAAACAGCAGATGGTCATCGGACATGTGGCGAAGTTCACGGCCGACGAACTGTCTCCATTCCGAGCGCTCCATGAGCTCGGGATTGGCCTCAATGATCTCCTCAGCGAACATCGGACGGAGGTCTGCCGACCTTTCCAATTCCGATTTCAGACGGGCTTGGGCGTCAGGCGCCATGGTGTCATATTTGCTGACAAGATGCCAGGCAGCAGCGCGTCGAACCGGATGCTCGAGCAGATCGGGCATCACAAATGTCTCAAATAGGTCGGCTGCGGTTTCGCGTGACATTTGATAGGGCATCTATCGCCTTTTTGGACTTCGTGAATATGTGTAGTGTTCGCCAGCCGGATTGACGTGGCAAATCCAGTCGCCTTTCAATTGTAGCAGTCGGGCAGTTTCTTCGGCCTCGGGGCTGTGGCATCTCCCGACACGGGTCGGGTCGGGTCTTGCCGGAGGAACCGTCGAATTTTCCCAGGGGAATGGCCTCTCAGGTGGCGCCGGGGGCGCTGATGTCGTCCGTTGCCCCGTTTACACCTTAGATGAGCTGATGGACCGCGGCCAGGAATTCCTTGCTTCCGCAAGCGAAGCGCAGTTTGTGGTGCAACCTGGTCCTTTTCCAGTCGACAGTGCTGGCTCCGCCCAGATTGCCGAGGATAGGCAGTGCTGCCATGACGCCTCATGTCGAATCGCCCAGGGCCACGTAACTGTCCGTTTCACCCATGGCGACTTCAAGAACCAATAGCGGCAAAACCGGCTGGCGCGAGGTGGAAATCGGCGCGGCTCGTCGGATGCCACCTGCCCCGTCATCGCCATCGAGACCTGGATCAGGTTCGCCCGGGTCGCTAAAGGGCCCTCTTCCGCCGCGTCACCGGCTAGGGAAGAATGTCGGGCCTGATCGGCTGAACGATCAGGAGGTGGCGCGCCTCGTCAAGAAGACGGCGCTGGCGGCCGGTGTGCGCGGCAATCTTCCGGAGATCGAGCGAGTCTAAAATTTGCTGGGCATTCGCTGCGCGCCTGCCTCGCCTCGTCGGCCGAGGTCGACGAGCGGCATGTGCAAAAGCAGCTCGGCCACGTCTGCGCCGAAATGACCCGTCCTTGTCAGCGCCCGCGCGATCGTTTCCGGATAAATCTCATCAGGGCTGCGGGACTATAATCGAAGCAGCGCCGCCTCCCCGACCTCACATTGATCACGAATTCGGCGTGATCAACTCAACTGTCGGGAAATAGGTTTGATAACGGCCGGTGTCCCGCGTCAGCAACGGAAGTTTCTGCACGGCGGCCTGCGCGCCAATGAAAAAGTCCGGCAATACACCAGTGCGCGAACCGCCGGCCCTGCGGTATCGTGTGAATACCTTTCCCGCGAGAAACGACGCCGCACGCGGCAATGAGGTTAGTTCCAAGCCGGCCTCTTCGACAAATGCATCCAAGTCTTCGATGCGTTCGTAGCGAACAGCGAGTTCCGCATAAATCACGTCGTTGATCAACAATGGTCCTGCAAGACTGGCCGCCTCGAGCTGCGCGACAGACCAGTCCGCCCAGGCCGGATCGTTGGTGACGAGGTCGAGTAGGACATTGGTGTCAACGAGTGTCACGCTTCGCCACGCGTCATCGCCATGATGGCCTCGGTATCGAGGCCCTTCCCGGCATGGCCGCGGAGTTTTTGGAAGCGGCTGGCTGGCTGCGTCTTGTCAGCCCTTACCAGGACGACGCTGCCATCGGCAGCCCGATGGAAATCGACCTTGCTACCAGGAGCAATTCCAAGCAGGTCTCGAACCGCCTTGGGGATCGTCACTTGCCCTTTTGCTGTGACTGTCGTGGTCATTTCCGTCACCTCGTAATACCAGATTTATAAAAGGTATTACCGCCGGAGGCAAAAATCAATACAATAGGCTCGATCGTTCGTGCACGACGCTTACAAACGACCGGTTACTTCCGCCGGTGTGTTCGTACAAAGCCAAGAATGGCATATGTCGATAAATTTCGACTCCATCGGCACGTTTTAGGGATATGTCGTCGCCAACGACATATCCCGAGGTAAGGTCTGCTGGAAAGGAAGTTTTCGCATGCCGTTCCAGCCCGACTGCCCCACGAATATCGGACTGATCTATAACAAAGGGCTCTCTAAGCAGAGACCTCATCAGCCTTCCGGTAGCAGCGGTTGCCAGCACCACCATCGTTCGTCCATGAAGACCCGTTAAGCCCCTCCCAGTCTCGGATGTCTGCAATAGCTGTCCCGCAGCCGACCAGAATCTTTGCTATTGGGAGCTCCCAACAAAACGAGAACCAGAGCACAACATTGGCATTCAATCCGCTGCAGGAGGCCCTGTCGTTTTGCAGTTAATCGTGAGACTCAGCAAGCAAGCATTGCAACGATATAGCCGGGGGCACATTATTTGAGATTGCAGTTCGTGATTTGGCACCTAATTTGATATCTGCCGCTGGCCGTGGCGCGATCAAGGGCTTGCTGCCGCACGGGCCGCATAACGTCCGCGACGTGGATCGCCATGTCAATCCCAACGGCGATTGCTGTGTCACGAGTTTCTTTGAACTGCAGACCACATTATACAGAGTCAGATCCGTTAATGTGATGGGATACGAACTTGCGACCTGCGCGCCTCTCACGCGTAACTACACCTGATGTCGTGCAACAGCACTATGGTCGCTTTCTTCCGCAGGACAAGGCGGCATTGGCCGCCAAGATTTTGAAGCAGGTCTGCGAAGTGGCAGGGATAGCTGAGTCAGACAAAGCTTAGGCTCAGCGCAACCTGATGCGAATGAGCATTGTCATAGAGCCCGCCTTTTCGAGGAGGCCCAATCTTTATCGCTTGAGAGTGCCAACCATTCGATTGATAGCGTCCCAATACTCCTTGTGCATGGTTTCGGCCCCTTCCGTGATCGCCAGCTTCCAAGCAGGCCCGCGATCCCATGCCTCCTCCAGAGCGTCAGCCAGTGAAGGCCCACGGCCCGTGACCGGCAGGGCGTCGAATAGTATTCCTGCCTGTCTAAGGTCTTTATCCCGTTTGGCCTGGCCGCCGGCGTCGTTTTGGCGGCGACTGGCAATGATAAGCTTGGCGGCAGCGAATCCGCCACCTCGGCGGAAATCGCGAAGTCCTGGGCTAGGTCTGCATCACCTGTTAGGATCGCTGCCGAAGGCAGACGGATGCCAAGATATGCCGAGTAGCATTGAAAAGCGACCGTGCCGATGAGAACACCGCGCAACCGGAAGAGACCGGCCTTGGCAAGCGCCTGTACGATATCCCCGGTAAAGCGATCAGCGGCAATCAAACCGGCCTCGCGCGTTAGCGTGGAAACGAACTTGCGGCGAGCCTTAAAGTCTGACTTCTCACCCTTGAAGGTTTCGACCCGTTTCGAAATCAAGGGATCGCCGGCAGGCCCGACGTACCGGCGCTCTGCCCACCCTCACCATCGGGTTGGTCGAAATACCAATAACGCGGACCATCGACTGCCACCGGCACGAATCTACCCGATGGGGGGAAGTCTTCCGCCCAATCATCATCAAATGCCCGTTGCTGGAGTTCGGCGACCATGGTGCGGAACATGAGATCAATCTGCTTACTCATGGCGGCCTCTATATCGTTTTCACAAATCTAGTATAGATACAACCTGTAAGCAAGCTTGGCTGCTGCCACGCCTCAACTCCTCCAATACCAGTCACCACCCACTCTGATCCTCATTATACTATTTTCTCTAATATAGTATAGCACCGCGGTCGAGATGCCCGCTCTTGAACGGATTCGGACCGCCGACCCTGTCGCTCGAGCAGCATTTATTTGTGCTAATTTTTAGAAGCGAGACAAAAACTTGCGCTTCAGGATTGCCGATCGAGAGCCAAGCACGGACTGATTGGTTTGCTTGTTCAAGACTGATTAATCGCCACGGGTGGCAGGCCTATTTGAATGGCTACTTCTGGCCTAACTGAGGATCTGAATGGTGAGAAAATTCGAGAAAATGGCGGCGGTCATCTACCCCGGCGGCCGGCATCGGTGGCGACTACGCCAGCGAGTCATATTGCATTTTCCGCAATAAGGGCGGATTTTCGAGAATGATTCAATTTGGGTATCATATTGAGTTTTCCGCGTTAAAGCGGATAATGAGATATGATGCAAATCGGGCGACCCACACTGTCTTCCTACGCTTCTGGGCTACTTGCTGCGGGCCGGGGAGTTTTTTCTGCGGATGAAGCCCAGCAGGAGATCGGCATCAGCCGCGGCGCATTCCTTGACGCCGCCGAGCGTTTGCAGCGGCGCGGTCAGCTTATCCGGCCCCGTCGCGGCTTCTATGTGGTTGTGCCGCCTCAGCACGCCATCATGGGAGCACCACCGCCGGAGTGGTATATCGACGCCCTGATGCGCCACGAAAAGCGACCCTACTATGTGGGATTGCTGACGGCCGCCGCCGCCCATGGCGCCTCCCACCAGGCCACCATGGAATTTCAGGTCGTCACGAACAAACTCCTGTCCGATATTGAGGTCGGGCGAACGCGGATCGTGTTTTCATACCGCAAGGATATGGGAGCGGTGTCGGCGGGAATCGAAGACCGCAAGACGCCTTCGGGATATATGAAGCTATCCTCGCCGGAACTGACGGCGCTCGACCTCGTACGCTATCCGCATTCCGGGGCTGGTCTGGACAATATTGCGACGGTGCTTTCCGAGCTTGCCGAACGATTGGAATCCGAGAAGCTTGCCTTCCTGTCGGGTGCTTTCGAGAAGGCGGTCGCACAACGCCTCGGACATCTGCTTGGAAGGCTGGGGCACTCGCAGATTACAGGAGCGATGTTCGTAGCACTATCGGCACGCGGGCCGTTGCCATGGGTCGAACTCGATCCGAAGCAGGCGGGAGATCCAGATTTGTCGCCGCCGCCATCCGAACGCGATGAACGTTGGCGTGTAATCGTTCGCCAGCCGCCGGCGGTCGACGAATGATACCGCAGGACTACATCACTGCTTGGAACCGTGTGGTGCCATGGGCAAGCCAACGGCAAGTCGAGCAGGATCTTATCATCAGCCGCGCGATTGTAGCCATCTTCTCTGATCCGTTTCTGCGCGATGAACTGCGCTTCCGCGGCGGCACTGCGCTCAACAAGCTGCATTTCCCGAAGCCGTTGCGCTATTCGGAAGATATCGACCTTGTGAGGACGACTGCCGGTCCCATCCGCCCGTTACTGGAGCATCTGCAGGACGTTCTCGATCCGTGGCTGGGCAAGGCGAGTTTCGATCAAAGCCCGGGCTTTGCTATCAATACTGGATAAAACGGTTGGTGCAGAGGATGGCGCCATTATCCCAAATGGGCTCGACAAAGCGTTAAAGCATATCGCGTCGAAGAGCCCGCGTCTAGAATCCGACATTCGGTTCCAAAGGTTGCTAACGCTATCCCGCCGTAAGCGGGTAGGCCATCCCACGTAGCGCGGCATGGAAAGATCGCTCATTTTCGGCATGACTCATGCGGAGAATACTATGAGCGACAGTGTGAATCATGCTCGTTCCTTCGAGGTTTTGACGGCGACGCCGGTACGGACGAGGCGTAAGCCACGAGATTGGCCGGATGCAGAGAAGGCTCGGCTGATTGCGCAGACGATGCAGCCGGGGGCGAATATATCAGCGATCGCTCGCGCTGAGGGGCTTGATCCGGTAATCCTCCCGGGCATTAACGGGGTTCAAAAGTAGAATTTTCTCGGCAATATGATCGTAAGCGGTCAGGCGGCCACGTCTGGCCTAAAGTTCCACGGCATCAGAGCCTCAATATCCTGAGCTGGCCATCCATTGGCCATGCGAACTAAGGTCTGTGTGAGCCAGGCGAGTGGATCGACGTCGTTCATTTTAGCTGTCTGCAAAAGGGTCGCGATTGTGGCCCATGTATTGCCGCCGCCTTGGCTTCCGGCAAATAGACTATTCTTTCTCGTAATCGTTTGGGGACGGATCGCACGCTCGACGATGTTGGAGTCGATCTCAATGCGGCCGTCACTGAGAAAGCGTTCCAGAGATTGTCGGCGGGTCATTGCATAGCGGATCGCTTCCGCGGTCTTGGACTTGCCAGAGACCTTCGCCAGTTCCTTTTCCCAGATGTTAAAAAGGTTGGCGACAATGGCGGCGGATCTCTCCTGTCGTGCGACAGCACGGGTGTTGGCATCCTTGCCGCGGATCTCATCCTCAATCTTCCACAACTCGGCCATCGCCTTCACCGAGGCTGTCGCAGCCTGATTGATGCCACCGATATGCAGTTCGTAAAATTTGCGCCTGACATGCGCCCAGCACCCTGCCAACGTGATGGTTTCATTGCTGCCGGCCTTGGCCTGCTCTTTGACCATGCTTGTGTAGGCACCGTGCCCATCAACCTGAAGAATGCCGTTGAAGCCGCTCAGGTGACGGGCCACACAGCGCCCACCTCTGCTGTCTTCAAATCTATAGGCGACCATCGGTGGTCCTGATCCCCCGAACGGCCGATCATCACGTGCATAGGCCCAAAGCCACGCCGTCATTGCCTTTCCCGAACCAGGCACCAATGTCGGCAATGTCGTTTCGTCGGCAAACACCCTTTCACCCGCCTTGATCTTCTCCAGGATGTAATCGGCCAGGATCTTGAGCTCGAAGCCGAGGTGGCCCATCCATTGGGCCATCAACGAGCGGCTCAGCGCCACGCTATCACGCAGGTAGATCGCCTGCTGACGGTAGAGGGGTAGACCGTCGGCATATTTGGATACGGCGATGTAGGCCAGCAGCCGTTCGCTTGGCAGGCCAGCTTCGATGATATGGGCAGGTGCCAGAGCCTGCAGCACGCCGTCACGCCCTCTGAACGCGTATTTCGGCCGGCGGGTAACGATGACCCTGAACTTTGGTGGGATGACATCGAGCCGCTCGGATCGGTCCTCGCCAATCAGAACCTTCTCCAGGCCTCGGCACTCTTCAGGGATTTCAGGTTCAACTACCTCCTCGATGCGTTCGAGATGGGCGCCAAAGGCTTTGCGTGGGCGAGCCTCCCGCTTCGGCTTGTCTTTGCGGGATTGGGTGAGTTCGCTGTCGATCGCCGCCAGCCCGGTCTCGACCTCCTCGAAAGCGAAGTCGATTTGATCGTCGTTGACCCCCAGTCGCAGCCGCTCCGAGCGGGTGCCTTTCTGGGCCCGCTCCAGCACTTTCACAATCGCTGTGAGGGTGGCGATCCGCTCGTCGGTATCTTTCTTAAGCGCCTCAAGTCGGGCGATTTCCGCTCGGGCAGCAGCACCTTCTGCACTCATGGCGACGATCATCGCCTTGAGTGCATCAACGTCGTCCGGAAGGTTCGAAGCAGAGAGCGTCATAGCAGGAAGTAGACCACAAATCGTGATCTTTTCCTAGCGTTTACAGTAACATGCGGCGACTTTCTTGTTGGGTTCAGCCCGTCGAAAGCGGCCTCCTGATCGTCGCGGGACGGATCTTCTTCCAATCCATTCCGGCCACAAGCGCCATGAGCTGGGCATGATCCAGACGGATGCGCGCCGCCGTCGCTGCAGGCCAGCAAAAGCCGTTTCCTTCGATAACTTTCGAATAAAGACAGACCCCGCTGCCATCCCACCACACGATCCGCACACGGTCCTTCCGCTTGGAACGGAACACGTAAAGGGCGCTATTGAACGGATCAAGGCCGCCATCTCTGACCAATGCCATCAACGAGGCCGCCCCCTTGCGGAAGTCGACCGGTTGGCACGAGACGTAAACGACAACCCCAGATGCGATCATGCTTGACGCACCGCCCTGAGGATCTTGCCAAGATAATCCGGCTCAATATCCCCGGCAACGCGCACAACGACGTCACCTATAACGATCTCCACCGGCGAACTGGCAACAGCTTCGACGCGTGCGAAACGAACCTGTTCATGCGCCCCTTTCGAAAGGGGCACAACCGATCCCGACGCCAATGCCTTGCGACGCCAGCCGTAAAGCTGCGAGGGATCAAGCCCCTCAGCGCGAGCGATCGCTGATATATTCGCCCCCGGCTGCATCGTCCGCGCAATCAGCCGAGCCTTCTCTGCATCCGGCCAATCTCGTGGCTTACGCCTCGTCCGTACCGGCGTCGCCGTCAAAACCTCGAAGGAACGAGCATGATTCACACTGTCGCTCATAGTATTCTCCGCATGAGTCATGCCGAAAATGAGCGATCTTTCCATGCCGCGCTACGTGGGATGGCCTACCCGCTTACATCCCGCCGTTAGATCTTGGAAAGTTCGCCGTTCGAACAAGAGACCTAGCGGCCGTGGGTTGCAAGCGACAAGCGGATCTCGTCACTCCTCTTGATAGGAATTGAGCGGCAAACCCGCGCCTGAGGCTTCGATAAGCTGTAGGAAATTGTATCAAAATTTCCTACAGCACTCCGGTCATCAAGTCAGGCCTTGCGAAGTCGGTCAGCGAACCGCTGCGTCGCCTCGAAGGCCGCTTTGAAATCCCGCCTCTCGCCGTAGACAAGGTCACCGAGCAATTTCGAATAGCCCGCTGCGAACTCCGTATGGCTGGCCATGACCTCGTACGTCCGGAGTGTCTCGGCCCTGGGATCATCCTTGTAAGCAGGATAGTCGCCCGCGCGTGTCGCGGCTTCCGCCTTCATGATCTCGAGTGCGATCGTGACCGCTACATCAGGATCGTACTGACCATCCATCCGCGATAGATCGTAGACATGCCGCACGAGCGTGTGGTCGAGGGCGCCAAGGCCCGAAAGGCAAAGCCCGCCCGACGCGCTAGAGCGACGAACTTGTCTGCGGCGGTTTCCACCAGCCTCACACACTTGACATCGATGGCTTCCGGCTTCTCCTTCTTTGCCTCCGCTACGAACGACGACACCGAGCGTCTTTCCGGCGCTGTCGCGACCGGAAACGACGAGAGTTCGATCTTGATCTCCGGACGCAGGACGCCTTCGCCTTTCGCAATCGGCTCATAAGGCAGATCGTATCGGACGTATTTGTCGTTTTGCTTCACCTCATATTTGCCGTCGACAACGAAACCGGCCTCGGCCAGCCGGTCGTTCACCTCGCCCCGAAGACGCTTCAGGACGCTTCGCGAGGTGGATTTTTCGCCGATTATGCGGAGGTCAATGTCTTCCGACATTCGCTCGAGCAGGCGGTAAGCGCGGCCGAGCGCGGTCCCACCGCCGAACGCCAGAGTGAGACCATCGACCTCGACGTCGTGAATCGCTGCAAGCGCTTGAACGACAAACCAGTCCTTCTCGACCAACGCTGCTGACGGAAGTCCAAAATACTCCTGCACTTCGAGAAGTGTCTGACGATCGGGCTTACCTTTCAACGCGAAGCTCCGTGCGACCGTCGGAAAGTCGCCGGTTGAAACGCGTCTTGACCTTGACCGTCGGATTGACCGGGATCTGCGTCGAGCGGCCTTCGTTATAAGCCTTGATGCTGTCGCTCTGCTCCCAGGCCACGCCAAGCTTGGTAAGGGCCTGAAGTGCTGCACTATGGAAACCGTTCGAGCTCGAAATAATCGGCCGGCCCGATATCCGCGACCGCATCGCGCGGGCATAGACGCCATAGCCGAGGCGCATCAGGCTGCCGTCCTTGACAAGCGACCGCAAAGCGCGAAGAACCTGATCCTCGCCGCTCAGATCGGCAAAATCGCGAGGCAGGAAGACGTCGGTCTTCTTGGTCCTGGCGACTCGATTTTCAATTCGCTTTTTCAATGTCTTCGGCTGGCTCACGGTCAACCTCGTTGTTACAAAAACCCGACAACATATATATGCAAAAACCCGACATCTGACAAGGTTTATCCTTCTCCCCCTCGATCTCCCGAGCAGAGTAATTTTTGCCCTCGCCTAGGCCCTAACCCAACGGTCGTAGGAGCAGAACGCATCTTACCCGGACTATCGACTTGTGTTTGCATTTCGGGTAAGGCCGATAAATCCAATTTACCGGCGAGAGTGGTTGGAGACAAAGAAACCCCTCGGTGATCTTCCTCGACCACGAATCAAACCAAGTAGGGGTCCCCCGTTAAGACTAGAACCGATAATTCTGGCTTCGAAGATCGCAACGCATCAACGTCCGCAACGTACCGCTTTGGCTCGGCATAAGGGATCGCGACCCCGGAGCTGCTGTCGACGGAGCGCATCTTCATTTCAAAACAGGCAAGGGCACTTCCAACGGTTATGAGCTTGCTAGCAAGCGGAGTTATGACGAGGCGGCTTCCTCCGATCACAGATAAGGTCTTCCGGAAGCGCAGCATTGCTTCAAGCAGCTGTCGGTAGACCTCGAATGGGTGGCCCTCATGCGCATATATGATGTTGCTTAAAGGTGTCTGTCGTTTGGCGAAAAGCGTGCTGTCATACTCTGTAAGAAGTTTGTCACCTCGACGCGGGTCTTTTGAGGGGTGCGGGAGAATAGGACAAATTTCCGCCCAGTCGGGGATATTGCTTTCCACTTTCAGCACTTGGGCGAGCCGGTTCTCCCCTAAAATCGGGAACCAGACCATTGGCATATCGCGCAGCGTTTCGGATTGGAAGACCTCTGAGTAGCCAGGGATCAGGACAAGGTCGTTGCTCGGGTCTTGGGCGGCAATTTCGCTGTCCAGTTCTGGATCTTCGCCGACGAGAACTTGAAACGTCACCCCACCGTGCGTCAGCAGATCCTGATCGCCCGTCGCAGGAATAATGCGTGCCAAGATGGACAGCATAATAGTAAGGTAAGCAATCCGAGGCAGCGAGCTTACGTCGAGAACGATGTCAGTCACGCCCTCCAGATAATCAAGGATTTTAGAGGCGCCCAGCCGTAGCATGATCGTTGCATTCAGCTCTTCGTCTTCCTCGGTCTCATCAATAAAATAAGTTTCAACTTTCCCGATGGTGCCGAATATTCCCTCCAAAATAGACGCGTTGAAGTAGACTTAAAGAAAGCTCATTGTGCGCGCCTATTCGCTGAATTTACCGAACAACTATAGAGCAAGCGCTCGCTTCAGGTCGTCATGCTCGAAGGCGCTGGCCATGCGATTGATTTCGCTAGTCCTCGCGCCTGCCGTTTTGGCGGTCTCCCGCCACGTTGCCGTTACGGTTGCAACCTCTTTGATAATGACGCGTGCCTGAGCCAGCGTGAGCGCAAAATATCCCGATGCGGCCTGCAGGAGATCGAGCGAGCAGGTGCCTTCATCGAGATCGATATTGGTGGTCAGCACCCGAGCTTTGAGATCGGTCGGAACGGGGTTGAGATCGTAGGCCGGCGACAATAACCAACCCGCCTTTCCCAGCCACAGGAATCCGTGATTGCGCAGATGATCGTCGACGTTGGAGGTCAACACGTTGAACACCACACGACGATAGAGAGCGTGCGCATCCGTCTTTCCCTGCGCTCCGTGCTCGGCGAGCGCGTCGACAATTTCAGGATAACTGCCGCGCTCACCATCCCTAACGCCCATCATCGCCATTGCTGACAGAAACGGAATGCGGATGGCGCCGTTGCGATCAAAGCGTCGAGACAACATGACGGCTTTGCCGGCTACTTCGATCAATTCGTGGCGCGGGGTGGAAATGCCGGCCTGACCAGCGAGCCGGAGGGCGATCTCCTCCCAGGTCTCCGTGCTGTATTCGTCGGTCTCTTTCGGAAACTTTGCGATGGATAGATGGCCATGCTGATCGATGACAGATGCCTTGGGCCGCGCGCCACCCAATGACGAACCGGGAGCGAAAATGAGCTGGAGGTCTTCGTCTGTCTCTTCATCGCGCAGAATGCGCTCGGTGATCTGCAGAAGCCGACCAAGCTCGATGACGGCAGGGACACCGGTCTGGATGGGAGCCTGGAAGACCTCCTCGCCGACCCATCGGAACCGAAGCGCGCCGAGGCGGGTTTCGTCGGCAACCCCCAGCAGGTAATCGCTTTCGGCGAGGGTGCGAACAGCTCGCGCCTCGCGTTCGGCGCTGCGACGCTCGGCGCGCTGCATGAGCCGCCGCCCCCAGGTGTCGGGAGCAGAGTCGCCGATCGACCCGAACGTTGCCAATCCCGCCGGAGGAGCGAATGCCCCGCGGGTCAATGCGAGCGCGGGTTCCAGCGAGAAGCGATCAGGATCTTTCAGCCAGGCATCGTCATACTCGAACAGTATGGTCTCTGAGCCGCGGATGCGATTGCTCCTCGCCAGTCCAATTCTGCGGGTGTCTCCAGCAAGGTCTATATGAACTTCGAAGTCAGCCATCGCGAGACGATCCCGACGCGGGCTTAAGACGAATGCGCTTCGGCAGATCGGCACTGGCAAGCGCCTGGCCGACACTGTCGTTGCTGATGTCAGCAACCTGGGTCAGCCTGTCGAGCAGCCCTAATGCCTGGAGGACGCCCGCATAGATTCCGATACTGACAGTCGTGTCGCCCGCCTCGATCCTTTGTAGGGTCGAACGCGAGGTAAAGGCGCGCTCTGCCACCACCGCCATTGGCAGCTTACGTCGGCGACGAGCGTCCTGGATATCCGCGCCAAGCTTCCGCAAGGCTCGCCGGACGGCTGCCGGTGGTTGATGTGGAGTAGGCATATGGGACTTTCGCGCTACAGAAGTTCCCTTTATGTAGCACGAAGCTAACAATATTTCCAGTGAGGCGTGTCGCTCCGTTAGAAGGCTAGCCCTGTGCTTGTGGATGCTTCACTGGGCCGCTGCGACGTCCGTCACTGCCTACCTGTTCGCCCTGGACGTTACATCCTTTGTTAAACGAGAGCTTCTATTTCGGCTCGCCCTCGGCATTGGGCCGAAAAAGGAATTTTAGCATGCCAAAGCAAGATATTGCCTCACGTCAGTTTCAACGGAAAATCATCGAATTCTGTGATGTGCGCATTGCACCAGCCACATCCACGCGGGTCCTGGAGAATATCAAGCCCTACCTCGTCAGCCTAATCATTTATCGCAAGTCACCGCCTTTGCTGAATGGCCGCATCAACTGGACAGCCATTTCGGATGCCTGCGGGATCGAAGCTGACTTGACACCCGAGCTGAAAAAGCAGCTCCGCCCCGGCCTCGACGCCATCATCCGCTGGCTCGGTGCGCCGGCAGCTTTGGAAGACAGACCATCAAAGCCGAAAAGCAAAGCGGTCAAGCCCGGTATGGGCGCGCCAGCGTCGACCACATCATCCACGCGCAAGCCGCAACGAATGAGAAGTGACGGAGCTGCCTTCCAATCCGCTTCAGCACAGAGAGGCCCAGAGCCAAAACCGATACAGGAGTTTCCGGAACCGCTGTTCGAGGCGACGGACGATCCGGAAACCTTCCGCGACGCGCTAGTCTACCATATGCGCCGGTTCGGCGACAGTTATTGGCAGCTCTACCGTGCCGTCGTCCGCCTCGGTGAGACCTTCGACGACAAGACCCTGTTGTCGTGGATCCAGGGTGAACGGGTGCCGAGATCCATTGCTAGCTTCGATATCCTGTCGCGTATTGAGCGACGGTACCAGCTGCGACAGGGCTATTTCAAGGAGAAGCTGCCGCACCAATCGCGATCGCTTCACGGTCATGATCTCGGCGACATCAGCCCCGCCGACCGGCGAAGGCTGGCCTGGCATCTGCCGGACGATTTTAGCAGCCTGCTATTCTTCAAGCGAGAGGAGATCCTGGACTGGGTGCGTCGGATCATCATTTCCGGCTCGACCGATTATCGTCGCTATCAGGCGGCGGCGAGCAAGCAACGGTATGCCATCCGCTTTCCGGGTGTCACCTATGGTGCAGGTTCTCTGTCTCCGCGATCTCCCTTTCTCACCACTGGCACGAACAGCAGCGCGGACGTTCCATTCGAAGATCCGGACCTGCTGTCTGGCGTTGTCGACGCGCCGCCGCGGCTCGCAATGGAAATGGCGGACCTGATCCGCTTCAAGACCTCGACGCTGACGGCGATCGGTTTCCAGCGCAATGGCGTCTGGGGCGAAGAAACGGCCTCGCAGAAGATCGAGCATCTCGGACTGATGTTTGGCGCGCTCGCCGCCTCGCCTGCGGGCATCGTCAAAGGTCGCGGTGTTCCGCTCAGCCAGTTGACCTTCGGCCTGCTGATCTTCCCGGGCGTGTGGGACTGGTATCTGCAATGGCGCGAGCGGCGACGCGGCTTCTACACCAAGTGGGAAGAGGACATGCTGATAGTGGCCCAGGCTCTTACCCGGGCAGAGGTGGGCTGGATCCGCCAGCACCCCGAGCTTCTGAAAAATGTCAGGCCGATCGAAGGCCTCATCGCGCCCGAAGAGATCGAATTCGCCGCCCGGGACTGGCACGGCGCTTGCGATGCGTTTCACCGGCATGCCGCCAACCGCTCCAAGGAGGTTCAACGGGTCATGCGTATCCATCGCGATCCGTTTGAGCCGATCATGGTGATCCTGGAAGCCGACAGTCCGCTGGCGGAGTATCGCAAGATCACCGACGAGATCCTGAAACGGATGCCGGATGAAGATCGTTATCCGCGACCGGCCGCGGAAGCCGTCCGGTCCTTCCTGATGCTTCGGCTCGGATTGCATCTGGGGCTTCGGCAGAAGAACCTCCGCCAGCTTCGCGTCTGCCCGCGCGGTCATTTTCCGACGTCCGAGCGTAGGTTGGAAGACATGAAGTGCGGTGAGTTGCGGTGGAGCGATCGCGAGCGTGGCTGGGAGGTGCTGATCCCATTGGTGGCCTTCAAGAATTCCGGCTCGTCCTTCTTCGGGCAAAAGCCGTTCCGGCTGATCCTGCCGGACTTGCTTGACCTCTACAAATACCTGGAGGCCTATATCGACCGGCATCGCGGTGTGTTGCTCGGCAGCGCCAAGGACCCCGGCACGTTCTTCGTCAAGACCGTGAAGACAACGAGCCACGATGCGGCTTATGACTCGACAAAGTTTTATGAAGCATGGAGGACGATCATTCAGCGGTACGGTATCTATAATCCCTATACCGGTCGCGGCGCGATCAAGGGCCTGCTGCCGCATGGTCCGCATAACTTGCGGGATATTCTCGCGACGCACATTCTGAAGCAGACCGGATCCTACGAGCAGGCAAGCTACGCAATCCAGGACACGCCCGATGTGGTGCAGCAGCATTACGGCCGATTCCTTCCGCAGGACAAGGCAGCACTCGCGGCAAAGATCTTGAACCAGGTTTGGGAAGCCGCCTGATCAGAAAGGGTGGAGCGCTCTGGTGCTCCATCCGTTTCGCCGAACAAACCGCCTCGATTCTGCTTCGATATCAGCTAGCGGAGAAAAGGGGACAAGTTCAGCGCATATCAAGCATGGTCAGAGCGTTTTCGATCGCGGCGCCCGAGGCGGTATTGTCGAAAACGCACCACCCATCCGGTGCTGACCGTTTCGAGAACGACCTGATCTCCTCGTCGGTATAGCTCGAGTAGTAGATTTTTGGCTTGCCGTGCAGACGCACATATTTCGGCGGTGTGTTGAATTCTTTCGCTGGCCATACCGGCGCCGGATCGGCAAGAACCCGATCGATCGCGTATCTCTTCAGCAGATCCAGTGCCTCGGCCGACGCCCAGCTCTTGTGCCGCACCTCAATGACGATCGCCCCGTCAACGGCATTCCGTATCGTCTTGAACGCGGTTTCGAGCACGTCGGCTTCGAACGCGAGCGACGGTGGCAGCTGGCAAAGCAGCGGTCCGCGTTTTTCTCCAAGCGGCGCGATATCTTCAAGAAAGGTCTCGAACGGCTCGGCGATGTCTTTCATCGCGCGGCTGTGGCTGATCTCCTTAGGAATCTTCACCGCAAACCGAAAGCTGTCCGGGACGGACTCCGCCCACCGTGCGAAGGTGGACGTCTTGTGACGGCGGTAGAAGGTCGAATTGATCTCAACGCCGTCGAAGACCGACGCGTAGCGGGTGAGGCCACTTCCTTTCTGCGCAAACCGGTCCGCCACCTTTTTCGGGATGGACCAGGCGGCGGTGGCAATGATCGGCAATCGTCTGCTCCTCGGCGTGCAAATGCACGAGCGAAACGAAGGGCCGACAGCCGAGTTCCGTGCGCGGATCGAGCAGACACCGGAACCATCAACCGGCCAAGAACGTTTGCAGAACAAATTCAGGAGATCGTTATGAATGACAACCCGAAAACCGATACCTCGTCCAATACGCAGAAGGACCCGGACGACTGGGTCAGCGGTGACGAGCCGATGACCGGCGCGCAGCGCTCCTATCTGAAGACCCTGTCGGAACAGGCGCATCAGCCCGACGTCTATGCGGAAGATCTGACAAAGGCCGAAGCCTCGAAACGCATCGACGAACTCAAGCAGTCGCTTGACCTGGAGTAATAGGTACCCTCTGACGGCGAATGGACCGCCGTGTTTCCAGATGGACGGGACTTTGTGCGCTGCAGCACTTAGGATCGTCAACCGCGAAAGGACGCGACTATGTCAGACCTGAAGCTTGGTGAACCGATCCCGGCAGCCATTCCCGGTATTGAGCCGGTCAGCAGCACGGACGTTCAAGATGCTGCCGAGGCGGTAATGCGGCCTTTCCAGGATGCCCTCGGCAGTACCGCGGCCGCCGATTCCGACAGCGCGTTGTTCGATCAGTTGCTTCTGCTCCCGATGAAGCTCGGCCAGTCGGTCGCGCTGGCCTCGACGGCGATGTTCGTCAGTCCACTGTCAATGACAAGGCGGCTGGAGATGGCCGGCATCACTCGATCAAGGACGGTTCTTCGTCCGTCTCGCTTTCGCCGCCGTCCGAGGCGGCGATTTCGTATTGAACTGCCTGTCGGCTCAGCAGGCCCGCGTCCTCGAGCGCTTCGATGTTCGGCAGGTCGCGTAGCGTCTCCATGCCGAAGGCCGAGAGGAAGTGCGGCGTAGTTACATAGGTGTACGGCGCCCCTGGCGTCGGGCTGCGCGGCCCGGAGCCGATAAAGCCCGCCCCCCGCAAATTGCCGATGGCGTCGCGACTGACCTCCTTGCCAAAAATCTTCGACAGTTCACCGCGGGTAACCGGCTGGAAATATCCCACCGCCATCAGCACCATCGCCTCGAATTCCGACAGTGGTGCCGCACCTCCCCGCGTCGGCGCCGACGAAGCGCGGATCGTCTCGGCGAACCGCGGTCGGGTTCGATGCTGCCAGCCGCCGGCGACCGACACCAATTCATAGGGTCGATCCCGAAGCTCCTCGATGAGATCGTCGATCAGCAGATCGATGCTGCAATCTTTTCCTACCACACGCGCCAGCGTCTCTCGGCTGACGGGCTCGGCCGAAGCAAAGATCACCGCCTCCACCCGCATCATCCATTCCCGCCAGCGCATCTCCGCCGGGAACTGATCCAGTTCACGATCATAAAGAAGTTCGTCTGCGGCGTTTGCCTTTCGACGAGATGGTTTGAGTGCAGGAGATCCGGCCATGATCACAATCCAAAAATTCGGAAGGCGGAGCGGCCGGAGAGCTCTCGTACCGCCTCAGAACTTTCGAGCCGCTCGAACAGCCGGTTGGCCGCCCAGCGCGAAAGGGTGCTGCCTGGCGCCGACGCCGGCACAGCGTCTTCGGTAAGCAATCTGCGGATCACCGGCTCGGCGCCTTTGGTTCGTACTTTCGGAGCAACGGCCAGCAGCCGCGTGGCGCGTCTATCGATGTCGACGGCGGACCGCAACGCGGCGTCGACACCATCTACCAATGCCAGGCAGATGGCTTTTGGATAAGCCAGCTCGCCGGGCCGCACGCGGCCTCTCCCGCCGATCGTGCGGAAGGCGGGCCCAAAACGTTCGGGCAACAGTAGCGGCATGGGTTTCGGCCATTTCAGTTTTTGCGCCAGCACGACATCCGCCAAGCCGAGCGCCAAAACCTCGGCGTCCGGACGAACCGCCGAGATGGCTGTGATCAGGTCGGCCACCGCGAAGGGGGCTGCTCGCCCGGACTGGGTGGCAGAATCGACGATATCCGTGATCGAGGCAAGGCCCTCATCCCAGCGGATCCCCAATAACCCAGCGAACTCCTTGATGAACGGTGTGGTGATTGTCCCGGATCGGCGGGTCATCATTCGTGCGGCCAAAAACAGATTTCCACCTGGCCCGGGATCATCGCCAGCGGCGGTGAGTAAAAGCGCGTCACGCAACGCGTGTTCGTCTTCGTTGCGACCGACCATTTTCGCGACGACGGCGGCAGATTTGAGGGCGATGCGATCGCGCCAGCAACCGAGCCAGGGCGGATCGGAGCGGATCAGATCGTCAAGCAATTTCAAGCTGATACCGGCAGTGAAGGCGGCGTCGGCTTCGCTGATGTCGCGGCCGCGCGGGAGCGCCCAGGCTGGCAGGCGGGGTGACCAGAGCGAGGTGCTTGTGGTGGCGGATGTGAGCGAATCCATGCGACGGAGCATAAATCAAGCGCGCGGTTTAGGCCAGCGATAACGCATAAAACCGCACATATTGTCGGCAAGATAAAACGTCCGATAATGTTGCATTATCGTTCGTTGTTGCCATTATAGAGAGGCGTCCGGTGAATCGGGAAAAACCACCCTCGATCAGCGGAATTTTTGGTGCTTTCGCCCGTCGGCAAAGCACTATATAAGGCTAGACAGTCTAGCTAGTTTGGAGCAAACGCATGGAGTGGCAGCTGCAGGACGCCAAGAACCAGTTCTCGAAGGTGGTCCAGAAGGCGCGGCACGAAGGGCCACAGGTGGTCACGGTGCGCGGCGAGCGCACCGCCATCGTGCTGTCGGCCCACGACTACGATACGCTGCGGGCCGGGCGGCCGACCCTGGTCGACGATCTGCTTGGCGGCCCGGCGTGGGACGACGAACTCGCCGACGCGGTCGATGCGCGCTCGAAAACGCCAAGCCGCGGTGTGGCCTTCTAATGTATCTCGTCGACACCAACATCATCTCA
>NZ_QJKM01000033.1 GCF_003425685.1 Rhizobium terrae | reverse complement strand
AACTTCTCAGAGATTGTGCAGAAGAAACCAAAATTTCTCCAGAACGAAGATCGTCGTCGCCAAAAGCGCCGCCGCCCTCGTCAGTGACACGGCTTATACTCACACCCCCCCTCAGCCGTCAACAGCGATGTTTCGGTTTTTCTCAGAAAAATCGCAAACGACTGATTCTTCTACTAAATTCCGCGCAGCGCCGAGAAAGTCACAGATTAACCGCCGTTTCCAGCCTCCAAAACCGCTGGAAAAGCCGCTCTTCCGGCCCGTGCCGCAAAAGTGCCCCGACAAATTCACAATCTCATGCTTACCAAAGCGTAAATGGGGATTCGTGGGCTGGTTTCAAGGTTGCACTGCTTTGCAACCCCCGCCGATTTGACTCTCCTCGCTGAAAGGGGCACATGTTTGGCCCAAGGTCCTGCAGGCAGGGTAATACCTGCCTACGGCAATAACGAGTATCAGGGGACTGGCTTAAATCCGCATGACGACGGCCCGCAGCATGATCCGCTCGCTCGGCAATGAAGCGCCGATACTCGCCGACGGCCGTCGCGCGCCGGACCGGCGTGAGATTTCGCTTCGCTGGCTGTCAGGCACCTTCCTGACCGGCATCACCTCTTCCATCCTCATGGGTGTGGCGCTGTTTGCAGCGCTCGATGGACGCCAGCAGCTCGCCACGCCGGCCGAAGCCTCCGCCGCCATTCCCGACAGCGACGGCGACAGCGCCTCGCGGGGCAAGCGTCTGTTTGCCGGCAACATCGTCGCCATGCCGACCGACCGGAAGGTCATGGAGGTCTCGACCGTCGTGCACGAGGGCAACAAGGAAGTCGTCCGTCGCCGGCCCTTCGCGCATGTAAAGATGAATCTCGCCGCCAACCACGTGGCGCAGGAAGATTATCCGGATTTCGATCCGCTGACGATCTTCTCGTCAAGCGAGACGCCCCCTCCGCCGGCCGCGCGTGCCGGAGTGCTCTACGGCTCCAACGTCGACTCCGAGGTGAGCCTTCAGACCGTCGCCTTTCCGGTAAAGGGCAGCACCTATGCCTTCGCGCCGGCGATGACGCTCGAGGAGGTCGAGGAGAACGTCCGATCCAACGGATCGATCCTGACCGACGGCAACAGCCAGCTCTCAGCCCTCTATTACGTCGATCCGCAGCGTTTCTCCTCAAGGGATGACGGCGGCGGCCTCGACATCACCGCCGGGCTCGCCGCCCGCGTCGTCGAAGAGAACATTTCGGTTTCGGCCCCCGAGCCGATCACCAAGCGTACGCGGGAATATGCGGACGACATCATTCCCATCCGCAATGCGGAAACCGTCACGGCGGCGATGACCGGAGTCGGCTACCCGGAAGGCAAGGCGCGCGAGATTTCCGGTTATCTTCAGTCCCGGCTCGGCGAGGCGGATCTGGTGGCGGGCGATGTGCTCAGGATCGGCGTCATCCAGGAGGGCGAGATGGTGCTGGTCGTGCGCACCAGCCTCTACCGGCGGGGCAGCCACCGGGTCACCATCGCACTCGACGATCATGGCCGCTTCGTCGACGGCGAGGAGCCGCCGATGCTCGATGCGGTCGCCTCCGCCTTCAGCGAGCAATCGCCCCAGATCGTCACCGGCCGCGAACTGCCGCGCGTCTACGACGGCATCTATCGCGCCGCCCTTTCCTACGGTATGAGCAAGGAAATGACCGGCCTGCTCGTCAAGCTGCTCGCCAGCAATGTCGACCTCCAGGCACAGTTGAAGCCGACCGACAAGATCGAGGCCTTCTTCTCGGTTGCCGACAAGAAGGGCCAGGCCGACAAGAATTCCGAACTGCTTTACGTCAACGCCCATTTCGGCGATACGACGAACCGCTTCTACCGGTTCCAGAACCCGGATGACGGGTCGATCGACTATTTCGACGAGGACGGCAAGAGCATCCGGCAGTTCCTGCTCCGCAATCCGCTTCCGAACGGCCGCATGACCTCCGGCTTCGGCATGCGCGGCCACCCGATCCTCGGCAAGGCCCTCATGCACACCGGCACCGACTGGGCGGCACCGCGCGGAACGCCGATCATCGCGACCGGCAACGGCATCGTGGAAAAGGCAGGCTGGGATTCCGGCGGTTACGGCAACCAGACCCTCATCCGCCACGCCAACGGCTACGTCTCCTCCTACAACCACCAGAGCGCCATCGCTCCCGCGGTTCGCGAAGGCGCAAAGGTCACGCAGGGCCAGGTCATCGGTTACGTCGGCTCCACCGGCCAGTCGACGGGGACGCATCTGCATTACGAGTTGATCGTCAACGGCACCAAGGTGGACCCGATGAAAGTGCGCCTGCCCGGCGGCAGTTCGCTCGCAGGCAAGGCGCTCGCCCGCTTCGAAGACGAGCGCAAGCGCATCGACACCCTGCTCAACACCCAGCAGTCCGACGAAGTCGCCAGCCGCTGAATTCCCGCTTATCCAACATGCGAATGGCGGCCGGAGCCGCCATTTTTTGCATGTTGGGATGTCGCAATCGGCTTACGCAGCCTCGCTCACGTCGCGCTCGCGCCTCACACGGAACAGCAGCCGGTCGGAACCGGCGCCGACCGCGACGGTCGAACCGTCCGGGATCTGGCCGCCGAGGATCTGCTCGGCGAGCGGATCCTGCATGTATTTCTGGATCACCCGCTTCAGCGGACGGGCGCCATAGACGGGGTCGTATCCCTTTTCGGCCAGCCACTCGCGGGCGTCCTCGCCGAGATCGATCGCGATCTTGCGTTCAGCGAGCAGGTTCAGGAGCCGCTTCATCTGGATATCGACGATCGCGCCCATCTCGTTCCGCTTCAGGCGGTGGAAAAGGATGATCTCGTCGACACGGTTCAGGAACTCCGGCCGGAACGACATCTTCACAACATCCATCACCTGGTCGCGGACGCTGTCCACATCCTCGCCATCGCGCAGGTTGGTAAGGTACTCCGCACCAAGGTTCGAGGTCATGATGATCATCGTGTTCTTGAAATCGACCGTGCGGCCCTGCCCGTCCGTCAGACGCCCGTCGTCGAGCACCTGCAGAAGGACGTTGAAAACATCCGGATGCGCCTTCTCGATCTCGTCGAACAGCACGACCTGATAGGGCTTGCGGCGAACCGCTTCCGTCAGAGCACCGCCTTCGTCATAACCGACATAGCCGGGAGGCGCACCGATCAGCCGGGCCACGGAGTGCTTCTCCATGTATTCCGACATGTCCATGCGGACCATCGCGGTCTCGTCGTCGAACAGGAAGCGGGCAAGCGATTTGGTTAGCTCCGTCTTACCGACACCTGTCGGACCGAGGAAGATGAACGAACCGATCGGCCGGTTCGGATCCTGGAGCCCGGCGCGCGACCGGCGAACGGCACGGGAAACCGCCTGCACGGCGTCACCCTGGCCGACGACCGATTTCGCCAGTTCGTCTTCCATCCGAAGCAGCTTTTCGCGTTCGCCTTCCAGCATCTTGTCGACCGGAATGCCGGTCCAGCGGGAGACCACATGGGCGATCGCATCGGGCGTCACGACTTCCTGCACCATGGCATTGGTCGAACTGTCCTTGGCTTCGGCATCCACGAGCCGCTTTTCCAGATCCGGGATCACGCCATAGGTCAGCTCGCCGGCGCGCTGGTATTCGCCCTTGCGCTGGGCGGTCGCCAGTTCGTTGCGGGCTTCATCGAGCTGCCGCTTCAGGTCGGCGGCAAGGCCGAGTTTCTGTTTTTCCGCCTGCCAGCGGGCCGTCAGCGCATCCGCCTGCTCCTCGAGCGAGGTGACTTCGCCTTCGAGACGCTGCAGCCGGTCGGCCGAGGCGCTGTCGGTTTCCTTCTTCAGCGCTTCCCGCTCGATCTTCAGCTGCATGATGCGCCGGTCGAGCTCGTCGAGCTCCTCGGGTTTGGAATCCACCTGCATGCGAAGCCGCGAAGCCGCCTCGTCCATCAGGTCGATCGCCTTGTCCGGCAGGAACCGGTCGGTGATGTAGCGATTGGAAAGCGTCGCGGCCGCCACCAGCGCGGAGTCGGAGATCCGCACCTTGTGATGCTGTTCGTACTTCTCCTTGAGGCCGCGCAGGATCGAGATCGTATCTTCGACCGTCGGTTCCTCGACCATGACCGGCTGGAAGCGGCGGGCGAGCGCCGGGTCCTTTTCCACGTGCTTGCGGTATTCGTCGAGCGTGGTCGCACCGACGCAATGCAACTCGCCGCGGGCAAGCGCCGGTTTCAGGAGGTTCGAGGCATCCATCGCGCCGTCGGATTTGCCGGCCCCGACCAGCGTGTGCATCTCGTCGATGAACAGGATGATCTCGCCGTTTTCCGACTGCACTTCGTTCAGCACGCTCTTCAGGCGCTCCTCGAACTCGCCGCGATATTTCGCACCGGCAATCAGTGCGCCCATGTCGAGCGCCATCAGCTTCTTGTCCTTGAGGCTTTCGGGAACGTCGCCGTTGATGATGCGCAGCGCGAGGCCTTCGGCGATCGCCGTCTTGCCGACGCCCGGCTCGCCAATCAGCACCGGGTTGTTCTTGGTGCGGCGGGAAAGAACCTGGATCGTGCGGCGGATCTCGTCGTCGCGGCCGATGACCGGATCGAGCTTGCCATCACGGGCTTCGGCCGTCAGGTCGCGGGCGTATTTCTTCAGGGCCTCGAAGCCCTGTTCGGCATTGGCGCTGTCGGCGGTGCGGCCCTTGCGGATGTCGTTGATCACCTGGTTCAGACCTTGCGCGGTCACGCCGGCCTTCTTCAGGGTGGCGGAGGTCGAAGCCGAGCTTTCGATGACCAGCGCCAGAAGCAGGCGTTCGACGGTCACAAAACTGTCGCCTGCCTTCTTGGACGCGTCTTCCGCGGTGGAAAAGACTTTGGCAAGCGGCTGAGAGAGGTAGATCTCGCCATTGCCGCCCGAGACCTTCGGCAGTTTGGCGAGTGCGGCGTCATTGGCGATGCGGGCTTCCTTGGCGCTGCCGCCGGCACGCTCGATCAGCGAGGATGCCATGCCCTGGTCGTCGTCGAGCAGGACCTTCAGCACATGCTCGGGCGTGAACTGCTGGTGGCCGGATGCAAGAGCACCCGTTTGCGCCGACTGCAGGAACCCGCGAACCCGCTCGGAATATTTCTCGATATTCATTCTGGTACCTCCTGAATCGCCCTGCCCTTATAAGGCACAGGCCGATGATTGAGATTGAGCTCCCTCAAAGGCGAGCCCCGCCGGAGAGACCGGCTTCGGCCTGAGATATGGTAAGCGGAATCCGATGTTTAAAGAGTTCGGGCACGCAAAATCACGCGCCGCCGACGGCCGATTTTTCCGCGTGACAATCGCCAGCGGCGCGATTACATAGGCGGCATGTCGTTCACGTCCGTTTATGCATCGCGATTTTATGCGTACCGCTGTCCTCAGCGGATGCGGGTCCGTGCGTAGCCGATTTTAACGCGACGACATCACCCCGAACAGCCGCTGGTCTACCTGGCGGCTTTTTTGTTCCGCACGGTATGACCAAACAGGAGCCATGCCAGTGCCGAACACCACCGCAAATACCGTCGATGATCTGCGCATCATCGAGATCAATCCCCTCACTGCTCCAGCGGATATCATCCGCGAAATCCCGCGCGACGATGCCGTCACCGCGATGGTGACCCGCACGCGCGACGTCGTCCACCGCATACTCCACGGTGAGGATGACCGCCTCATCGTCATCATCGGCCCTTGCTCCATCCACGATCCGGTCGCAGCACGGGAATATGCCGGCCGCCTGGAGGAGCAGCGCCGCCGCTTCGCCGACGATCTCGAAATCGTCATGCGCGTCTATTTCGAAAAGCCGCGAACCACCGTCGGCTGGAAGGGGCTGATGAACGATCCGCATCTCGACGGCACCTACCGTATCGAGGAAGGATTGCGGATCGCGCGGCGCCTGCTGCTCGACATCAATGCCATGAACCTTCCGGCCGGCTGCGAATTCCTCGACACGATCACCCCGCAATATATCGCCGACCTCGTCAGCTGGGGCGCGATCGGCGCGCGCACCACCGAAAGCCAGGTGCATCGCCAGCTCGCCTCCGGCCTATCCTGCCCGATCGGTTTCAAGAACGGCACGGATGGCGGCACCGCCATCGCGCTCGATGCCATTCTGGCCGCATCGCAGCCGCATCATTTTCCGGCGGTGACCAAGGATGGCCGGGCGGCGATCGCCTCCACCACCGGCAACGAGGATTGCCATGTCATCCTGCGCGGCGGCAAAAAGCCGAACTACGAGACGGCCGACGTCGCGGCAGTTTCCGCCGACGCGGCAAAGCGCGGCTTCGAGCCGCGTATCCTCATCGATGCCAGCCATGCCAACAGCGGCAAGGACCCGATGAACCAGCCGCTGGTCGTCAGGAACGTCGCCGGGCAGATCGCTGCGGGCAACGCGGCCATCAAGGGTATGATGCTTGAAAGCAATCTCGTCGCCGGCCGCCAGGATCTCGTTCCCGGCAAGCCGCTCGTCTACGGAAAGAGCATCACCGACGGCTGCATCGACTGGAAAACCTCCGTTTCGGTGCTGGAGGATCTGGCACGGGCCGCCCGCGACCGGCGCAAGGCGCGCGGCTGAACGCGCCGTCGCCAAAACGGAAAACTCCGGCTTGCGGCCGGAGTTTTCGCGAGAATGCGCGATCTGGCGGAGCGGAACCTTCGCTTGCCTGCGGCTTTTATCCGGTCAGGCGGGTTCGATTGCCCGCTCGGCGGCGGCATAGGCTTCGCGGATCTTCGTCACTTCTTTCTTCGAGCCGAAGATCACCGGCACGCGCTGATGCAGCGAGGTCGGCTCGATGTCCAGGATGTCGATCTTGCCGGCGATCGCGGCGCCGCCGGCCGCTTCCACAAGAAAGCCGATCGGATTGGCTTCGTAGAGGAGCCGCAGGCGGCCCGAAGCCGGCTTGGCGCGGTCGGCCGGATAAAGAAAGATCCCGCCGCGATTGAAGATGCGATGCGCATCGGCCACCATCGAGCCGACCCAGCGCATGTTGTAGCCGGATGTGTCGATGGAACGATCGATATAGGCGGTGATCACGTCGTCCCATGAAGGACGGCGGGCGGCGTTGATCGCGAATTCCTTCGTCTCCGGCGCAATGCGCGCATCGGCCGTCGTCATCACGTAGTCGCCGGCGTCGTCCAGCGTGAAGATCTGCACACCCCTGCCGACCGTCAGCACTAGGCTGGTCTGCGGGCCGTAGGCGGCATAACCGGCGACGATCTGGCCGCGTCCGTTCTTGAGGGTATCATCCGGCGCCTGCGCCTTGATGACCGAGAAGATCGTGCCGACCGTCACGTTCACGTCGAGATTGGAGGAGCCGTCGAGCGGATCGAAGATGACCGCATACGTACCGTCCGCGTGAATTTGGATTTCCTCGTCGAGTTCCTCCGAGACGGCGAAAGCGACGGCCCGCGATTTGCGGCAGGCTTCCAGCATGATCTCGTTGGAGAGAACATCGAGCGGTTTCTGCGTCTCGCCCTGTACGTTGGTGATCTCGGTGGCGCCGGTAAGCCCGGCCAGCGATGACGTCCTCAGCTTTTTCGAAATCTGCCTTGTGGCCTCGGCGATGTTGAGCAGGACGACTGTGAGTTCGTCGTTCAGCGCTCCGCCTTTGTGGCTGTCGAGGTAGGTTTCGAATGTCGTCATCGGCATCTCTCCCTTGCGAGACCATCGGATCGAAGGTGGCTGCATGCCACCTGGAAAATATCCCGTCCGCCTGCACCGCCCGCGTCGCGAAAATACGAAACCAGGGCTCGAAAGGGCGTCCGGAATACGGGCCAGAACGAGCCTAGTGAACTTTTGCATTGCGGTAAATACTTGGAAGAGCTGCGAAATAGCGTATCGCGCCGCGATATCGCCGGGCGGGTCAGGGCTATTCGCCGCCATCCATGGCGATTAAAACGGTTAGACCGCGCGCCAGGCCGAGATAGGTGGAGATTCCTGCCTTTCGGCCGTAAACTGAAAATCCTGCGCCGGAACGCAAAAAAACTCCGGCGCGAGCCGGAGTTTTTATGATGCGCGGTGCTGAACCGGGCGATTATTCGCCGGCGGCTTCCGCCAGGGCCGGCTCGGTGGCTTCGCCTTCCGAGCCGCTTTCTTCGCCGGCGCTTTCACCCCGGCGCGGACGGCGCGGGCGGCTTCCGGCGGCGCGACGGCGGCGCGGTGTGGCCTCGGCCTGTGCCTCTTCCTCGACGGCCACTTCGGCCGGCGTGCCCTCGATCACCGGCTGCGGGCCGGAACCATCGACGACGGACGCCGGCACCGGCGCCTGTGCGGGCGCGGCCTCGACAGCCTCACCCATGGCCGGGCGCTGCGGACGGTCCTGCCGGCGGTCGCGACGCTGGTCGCGGTCGCGGCGGTTTTCACGCTGCTCGCGCGGCTGCTGGTCCTGAGTGTTCTGTTGGGCGTTCTGCTCGCGGCGCGGCTGCTGCTGGGATTGCGAGGCCTCGTCGGTCACGACCGGCTGCTGGGCAAAACCCAGGTCCTCGCCATCGGTCGTTTCCATCTCGTCCTGATCCAGAACATTGCCGTCGCGATCCTGATAGTCGCCGCGGTCCTGATGCTGGAAGCGATCCTGCATCTGTGCCTGAGCGGCGGCGATGATGCGGTTGTAATGTTCGGCGTGCTGCAGATAGTTCTCGGCCATCACGCGATCGCCGGAACTCTGGGCATCACGGGCAAGCTGGGCGTATTTTTCGGCGATGTGCTGCGCGGTGCCGCGGATCTTCACGTCCGGTCCCGAACTGTCGTAGGTACGGCTGAGCGGATTGCCGCCCTTGCGGTTGAAGTTGTTGTTATTGCCGCCGCCGCCATTATTGTTGTTGTTATTGCCGCGCCCTCGACCGCGCTTGTTCTGCTGTCCTGGCCTCATCTATCGTTCACCAATTCTCTGTCTTCGCTGATAAAGGGCCACGCGGCCATGCCGGCTTTGAGCCGGAACAAGACTTCGCGTGCCGCGTACAGGCCGACCAAAGCGTCCTGCCGCTTGTGAAAGTCAAATTAACTGATTCACGCACCGGAAATTGTTCAACCTTCACAACTCTTCGAAAAGAGCAGGATTAAGGGTTGACCTATAACCCGAACGAATCGCTGTTCATTCCCAGCCGTCCCAGTGCGTGCCTTGCAAGCTATCCCGCTTCCTCCGGGAATCCAAGTCTTTTCTTTTGCTGTGCAAAATCAGGACTCATCCACGGTAAAAACGAGAACCCGATCATTGTCACCATAGTCACGTCTTGCTTGCGCGAGCTTGAAGCCCGCCGCACGAAAGATCGCGACCACGGTTTCCTTCTGATCGAATCCGATCTCGACGCCGATCACGCCGTCCTTTTCAAGGAAATCTCCTGCACCCGCGGCAATCGCGCGATAGGCATCAAGCCCATCCGGCCCACCGTCCAAGGCAACCAGCGGATCGAAATCGCGGACCTCCGGTTCCAGTGCGGGGATAACATCAGTCCGTATATAGGGCGGATTTGACATGATTATGTCGAAACGCCCCGAAATTGCGTCGAACCATCGGCTGGAAACCGCACGAAACCTGTCCGCCAGGCCCAGCCGGGCTGCATTGCGCCCTGCCGTCTGCAAGGCGTCTTCGGAAATATCGCTGCCGATCCCCTGCGCCTCGGGACATTCCTTCAGCAGCGCCAGGATGATCGCGCCGGTCCCCGTGCCGAGGTCGAGAAGCCGCGCAGAACCTTTGTCTGCGACAATCTGCCTCACATGGGGAGCCATGCATTCCACCAGGATTTCGGTGTCGGGACGTGGTTCGAGTGTTTCCCTCGAAATCAGCAGGTCCATCCCATGGAATTCACGTGATCCTAATATGCGGTGCACGGGCTCCCGTTTCAAGCGCCGCCCGACGGCTTTTTCGATCCGGACGGTTTCTTCCTCCGTCAAAAGACGCTCCCCGCCGGTAAAAACCTCGATGCCGGACAAGCCCAGCAGTCCGCCGATCAGGAGGCGGGCCTCGATCGCCGCGTCCGGCAGGCCCGCCGCCGAAAACCGGGTTCTCGCATCCGCGACGGCGGCGCCGAGCGTCGTCATCCCTGCTGCTCGCCCAGTTGCGCCAGCTGTCCCGCCTGGTAATCGGCGATCAGCGCATCCACCACTTCGTCGATCTCGCCTTCCATCATCCGGTCGAGCTTGTAGAGCGTCAGATTGATGCGGTGGTCCGTGACGCGGCCCTGCGGGAAATTGTAGGTGCGGATGCGTTCCGAACGGTCGCCCGAACCCACCTGACTCTTGCGGTCGGCGGAACGCTCGCTATCCACTTTCTGCCGCTCCATGTCATAGAGGCGGGACCGCAGCACCTGCATGGCCTTCGCACGGTTCTGGTGCTGCGACTTTTCCGAGGACGTGACGACGATGCCGGTCGGCAGGTGGGTGATGCGCACCGCCGAGTCCGTCGTATTGACGTGCTGGCCGCCGGCGCCGGACGAACGCATCGTGTCGATGCGGATATCCTCGTTGCGGATTTCGATGTCGATGTCCTCCGCCTCCGGCAGCACGGCGACGGTCGCCGCCGAAGTGTGGATGCGCCCCTGGGTTTCCGTATCGGGAACCCGCTGCACGCGGTGGACGCCGGATTCGAACTTCAGCTTCGAAAACACCCCGCGTCCGGTCACATTGGCGATGATTTCCTTGTAGCCCCCGGCCTCGCCTTCGCTCGCGGAAAGCACCTCCACTTTCCAGCCGTGGACGCTGGCATAACGTTCGTACATGCGGAAAAGGTCGCCGGCGAAAAGCGCCGCTTCGTTGCCGCCCGTGCCGGCGCGGATTTCCAGGATCGCGCTCTTTTCGTCCGCCGCATCCTTGGGCAGAAGCAGGATCTGCATGTCCTTTTCGAGCGCGTCTATCCGCGCTTCGGCCTCCGGCAGTTCCATCTCCGCCAACTCGCGCATCTCGCGGTCGGTCGCCTTGTCGTTGAGCATGGCGCGCAGGTCGGCCACTTCCGCGGTCGTCTTCTCATAGTCGCGGATCTTGCGCACCACCGGCTGCAGTTCGGCATATTCCGAAGCCAGCTTTACGTAGACGTCTGCAGCCGGGCCTTCCGACATGCGCGCCTCGATCTCGCCGAAACGGCGCTCCAGCTCGCGCATCTTTTCCACAGGAAGCTTCGCCACCCTATAACTCCATTTTTGTTTTGCTTGCTAAAACATCGACACCAAAAGTGAAAGCCCGTTTCCCGCATGGTTTCCCCTCACTTGCGATTTCTGATACTTAGCCTTCGGCTAGATATTGAAGTCGCTTTCTCGCCCACAAGGGAAGAGATAACGGTGCCGCGAACTCTGCCGCTTGCCTCTCCCCTTGTGGGAGAGGTTACAAAATCATGATCTTAGCTCAGCTAAGTCATAGATTTTGTTGGTGAGGGGAAATGCGCTCATGAGACCAGCTAGATGGGAATATTGTTGGTCTCGGCAAACCGGACGAGCAGGTCGCGGATCGGCTCGCCCGACTTGACGTCGTCCAGGGCCGCGTTGAGTTCCGCAGCCAGTTGATCCGCGTCGAGTCCCAGAAGCATGGCCTTCACCGGCCCGATCGATGTCGCCGCCATCGAGACCGAGCGGAAGCCGATGCCGATCAGCGCCATGGCGGAAAGCGGCTTGCCGGCCATCTCGCCGCACAGCGTCACCGTCGTCCTGTTGCGCTCGCCGGCCCGCGCAATGTCGCGCAGGATGCGCAGGAACGGCTTGCCGAGGTTGTCGAACCGGTCGGAAACCCGCGCATTGCCGCGATCGGCCGCCATCGTGAACTGGAAGAGGTCGTTCGAGCCGACCGAGACGAAATCCACTTCCTGCATCAGCTCATCGAGCTGCCACATGAGCGCTGGCACTTCCAGCATGGCGCCGAACTGCAGCTTGCGCGGCAGGCTGTGGCCGAATTTGGAAAGATGCTGCACTTCCTTCTGCATCAGGTCGCGCACCTGATGAATTTCCGAAACCTCGGTCACCATCGGCAGCATCATCTTCAGCTCGCCGCCGGCCGAAGCCCGCAGAAGCGCGCGCAGCTGGGTGCGCAGAAGCCCAGGCCGATCCAGCGAAAGGCGGATCGCCCGCCAGCCGAGCGCCGGGTTTTCCTCTTCATGGGCGCGGAAATAGGAGACGACCTTGTCGCCGCCGATATCGAGCGTCCGGAAGGTCACCGGCCGTCCGGCCGCCTGTTTCATCACGTTGCGGTAAAAACCCTCCTGCTCCTCCAGCTTCGGCATGGTGGAGGCGATCATGAACTGCAGCTCGGTGCGGAAAAGGCCGATCCCGTCGGCGCCCGATTCGGCAAGCTGCGGCAGGTCGACCATCAGGCCGGCATTCATTTGCAGGCTGATGCGCTTGCCGTCCTTGGTCAGCGGCTCGACTGATCTGAGCGCCCGGAACTGCTCCTGCCGGCGGGCTCTGAGCCTGACCTTCTCCTCATAGGCCTTCTGCAGGTCCGCCATCGGCCTGAGATGGATCTGGCCGTCGTCGCCGTCGATGATGATCGGGTCGCCATTTTCGGCGAGCGCCACTACGCCCGCCGCCTGACCGACGACCGGAATGCCCATGGCACGTGCGACGATCACCACATGGCTCGTCACCGCGCCGTCTTCGAGGACGAGGCCGCGCAGGCGTTCGCGCGGATAGTCGAGAAGCTCCGCCGCGCCCATGGCGCGCGCCAGCACGATCGCGTCCACCGGGAAGGCCTCGTCGGACGCCCGGCCGGAAAAGCCCGTCAGCTGCCGCAGAAGCCGGTTGGCGAGGTCGTCGAAATCATGCATCCGCTCGCGCAGGTAGGGATCGGTCAGGCGCATCATGCGCGCCTTCGTGTCGCTCTGGACCTTTTCGACCGCCGCTTCCGCGGTCAGGCCGTTGTGGATCGCCTCTTCCATGCGGCGCACCCAGCCCTGGTCATGGGCGAACATGCGGTAGGTTTCGAGCACTTCGCGATGCTCGCCTTCCTGGGCGACTTCGCGGCGCGACAGCATGTCGTCGATCGAAATGCGCAAGGACCCCAGCGCTTCGGCCAGCCGCCGGATTTCCTTGTCCGCGTCCTCGTTGAGCAGGTTGGTGACGACGATGCGCGGTTCGTGCAGCACCACGTGGCCGAGCCCGATGCCTTCGTTATAGCCGTCCGCCTCGATGGTGACGGCCCGGGTCAGGTCGAGTTCGAGGCCCGGCCGGGTGATCTTCTTGAGCTCGCCGGTGGCGATCATCTCGGCGATCACCATCGCCGTCGTTTCGAGCGCCTCGACTTCGTCTTCGCGATAGTTCCGGCTGGCCTTGTTCTGGACGACGAGAACGCCCAAGGTGCGACCGGCGCGCAGGATCGGCACGCCGAGGAAGGAATGATAGATTTCCTCGCCGGTTTCCGGGAGATAGCGGAAGGCCGGATGCGCCTGCGCATCGGAAAGATTGAGCGGCTGGGCCGACGCGGCGATCGTGCCGACCAGGCCCTGCCCCATCTTCAATTGCGAAAGGTGAACGGCTTCCTTTTTGAGGCCTTCGGTCGCATAGAGTTCGAGCACGCCGTCGGAGCGGAGCACATAGACCGAGCAGACCTCGGCCACCATGTTGCTGGCAATCTGCCGGACGATCCGGTCAAGGCGCTCCTGTGGATCGAGCGGCTCCGCCATCAGTTCGCGCAGCCGCTTCAAAAGAACGCGCGGACCTGCCGACAGGTCTCTCATCGGCATAAGCTCTCCCGAAACCAGGTCATCCTGCCGGAGCGCCGCGCCTCAAACATCCGACGCGCCGAACCGGCTCATTTCTCAACTCTTATCGAGACCGTAGGCAGAATGCAAAGTCCGAACTGCGAGTTCCGAGTAGGCACCGTCGATCAGGATGGAAATCTTGATTTCCGAGGTGGTGATCGCCTTGATGTTGATGCCTTTTTCGGCAAGTGCCTTGAAAGCGAGCGCTGCCACGCCCGCATGGCTGCGCATGCCGATCCCGATCACCGAGACCTTGGCAAGGCCTGATTCGCTCTGGGCCACGTCGAAGCCGATCGTCGCCTTGTGGTCGTCGAGCACTTTCAGCGCCTTCTGCACGTCGCCGGAAGGCACGGTGAAGGTCATGTCGGTGCGCGATCCGTCTTCCGACGTGTTCTGCACGATCATGTCGACGTTGATATGGGCTTCCGCGAGCGGGCCGAAGATCGCCGCCGAGACGCCCGGCCGGTCGGCGAGGCGCCGGAGCGAGATCTGCGCTTCATCCTTGGCATAGGCGATGCCGGTGACGACTTCCTGTTCCACGATTTCTTCCTCGTCGCAAATCAAAGTGCCGGGCGGATTCAAGAGGTCGCCCATGCCCGGCGCATCGGGATCCTCGAAACTGGAGCGCACGAAGGTGCGGACCTTGAAGACCATGGCGAGCTCGACCGAGCGCACCTGCAGCACCTTCGAGCCGAGCGATGCCATTTCCAGCATTTCCTCGAAGGACACCTTTTTCATGCGGCGCGCCTTCGGCTCGATGCGCGGGTCGGTCGTGTAGACGCCGTCGACATCCGTATAGATGTCGCAGCGGTCGGCCTTGACCGCGGCCGCGATCGCTACGGCCGAGGTATCGGAGCCGCCGCGGCCGAGCGTGGCGATCCGGTTGTCCGGACCGAGGCCCTGGAAACCGGCAATCACCGCCACCTGTCCCTCGCCCATGCGGCGGATGATCTCGGACCCGTCGATTTCCATGATGCGGGCAGCGCCATGGGCGTTGTCGGTGCGGATCGGGATCTGCCACCCCTGCCAGGAGCGGGCGTTGATGCCCATGGATTGCAGCGCGATCGCGAGCAGCCCCGACGTCACCTGTTCGCCGGAGGCGACGACGGCATCGTATTCACGGGCATCGTAGAAAGGCGAGTTGGCGCCCGCGGCCTTCGGTGTGTCCTGCACCCAGGCGACCAGTTCGTTGGTCTTGCCGGACATGGCGGAAACGACGACTGCGACCTCGTGCCCGGCCTCCACCTCCCGTTTCACATGGCGCGCCACATTGTGAATGCGTTCTAGATTGGCGACAGACGTGCCGCCGAACTTCATGACGATGCGAGCCATACGACCAAAACCACTGTTTCGCCAAGACCTTGGGATTGCCCCGGCGCCTGCTGAGAACCACGTCGAGATCCGGCCTTTTAGGACAGGACCATCAAGTTGCGGGGTCTCTTATCGAAAAGGCTCAAAGCGCGCAATGGCCGGAACATAGGCAAACGGTACGCTCTGCGCAGGCGCGTCATCGTGGCGGATACAAAAAGGGCCACCGGATGGGTGGCCCTTCGAACAGAGGATCGGCTATTCGCGCCCCATCCAGGGATTGCACGGCCCGCCGTTCGGGCACCGGGGATCAGCGCCGGCCGGAGGCTGAGGGCGCTCCACCTGCGGTGGTGGCGGCGGTGGCGGCGCCCCGTCCGGGGTGCGTGGCGGATCGACCCTCGGCGGCGGGGGTGGAGGTGGACGGTTGTCGTTGCGGTCCCGGTTCCGATCCCAATTGCCCCGGTCGCGGTCCCGGTCGCGATTGCGGTCCCAGTTGTCGCGGTCGCGATCACCCTGCCAGACGGGCGGCGGAGGCGGCTGCCTGTCGCGGGGATCCCACCGGTCACGGTCGCGGTCCCGATCCCAGCGCGGGGGACCACGGTCGTCCCAGCGTGGCGGGCCGCGATCGTCCCAGCGCGGCGGGGGCGGGGGCGGAAGCGGCCGCTCCGAACGCCAGTCGTAACGGCGCCAGCGGTCCCGCTCGCGGTAGAAGTCGCGGCCGCGATAATACCGGCCCCAATAGTTGTCGACGTCGAAGGTGATGCTCGGAATGCCGAGGCCGCGATAGTGGTCCGGCTCCACGTAGACGCGGTTCGAACGATATGTGGCCTGCACGTAATTGCCGGACACCCAGCCGCGCCCGCCGGCGAACGCGACATCGCACCAGTTGACGCTGCTCATGCAGCCGTAGATGGTGACCGGCGCCCCGGCCGGGATGACGACGACGGCGGGATAGCCGGTACTGGGTCCGGAGCGCATGTTGACATTGGCCGTCGCGATGCCTCGCACGGCCGCTTCCGCAAGCGACGGCGCCGCGAACAGGGCGCAAACTGCCGCAAGGGACATGAGAAATTTCTTCACGGGCTTCCTCCTGAGAAACCATTTGTCACCCGAACCGGCTTCCGATCTGCCGCGGGATGATTACGGCATATCAATGTTCGGAACATTGGCATAGTTCCCTTGTGCCGCTGAACCGCGCATGAACGCCCCGTTGGCTGGCGTTAAGCTTTTGTCCGCGCCGGCCCGGTCGATTGCCGTTCGGCGATGTGGCAGGCGAGTTCCACCCGGCGGGCCGGGCTTGCGAAGCCGGACATCGCCTCCCGCAGCAGGTCGAGCGCCACGGCGCCGAGTTCGCGCATCGGAATATGCACCGTCGTCAGCGGCGGGTTGAGGAAGGCCGCCTGCGGCAGATCGTCCATGCCCATGACCGAGACGTCGCCCGGCACCGAGTAGCCCACCTGCTGCACGCCCATCATGGCGCCCACCGCCAGGCTGTCGCCGGCGGTCAGCACCGCCGTGAAATCGAGCCCCTGCTTGCGCAGCCGTTCGCTGACCGCCTGCGCGGCAAGTTCCGGCAGCCAGTCGTCCACCGGCACGACCAGATCCGGCGGGCACGGCAGCCCGTGATAAAGCAGCGCATCCTGCCAGCCCTCCCGGCGCCGGTCGATCGTCCGCCGCCCCGGACGCATCAGGAAGAGGATGCGCTTGTGGCCGAGCCGTATCAGATAATCGGCGGCCAGATGCGCGGCCGAGCGGTTGCAGGGCGTCACGCTCGAAAGCCGCATGGTCGGGTCGTCGCCGTTGATCAGCACGACCGGCTTGCCGAAGCCGCGGGTCGCCGCCAGCATGCCCTCGTCGTCGACGGTCAGGAACAGCAGCCCGGCCACGTCGGGGTCGGTCCTGGCCTCTTCCAGCACCGCCTTTTCCTCCTCCTGGTCGGCGATGGCGCGCGTCACGATATCGAGACCCAGCGCCTGCGCCCGATCGCGCAGGCCTTCCAGCACATAGAGCGTGAACTGGTTGCGCACATAGTCGATCATCGCCGCGCTGGAAGCCGCCAGGATCACCTTCTTGCCGGCGACGGGCGTCGGCACCGCATAGTTGACGTCCTTGGCAGCCTCCAGAATGCGCTGGCGGATGTCGGCCCTGACCCCCTTCTCGCCGGCGAGCGCCCGCGACACGGTGCTCAGCGAAACGCCCACCTTTTCCGCGATATCCTCCAGCCGAACCCGCCGGCTTTTCTTGCCGCGCTTGCCCGGCACTGCCGTGACTGCCATTTTCTTCCTCCCTTTCGCTCTCCGCAAACTGCAAAAAATTTTCAGATTGCGCAATCAATTTTCAGATGTTTTCATAAGGTCACCGTCCGGGAGAGACGGATCGACAATGCCGGGCCAATGGCAGCGGCAGCGATGGGAGGAATTGAGGAATGGGCCTGTCAGCCCGGGACATTCGCACGAAGCTTGACCTTCTCGTGGCCGGCATGACCGGTCTGAAACACGACGGTCGCTTCGACGAACCCAATCTCGACGGCACCGCCGGCGACTATATTTCTTTCGACAGCTGGGAATGGCCGCAGGGCGTCGGGCTCTATGGCCTGATCCGCCTGTGGCTCTTCACCGGCCGCGACGATCTGAAGACCCTCATCGAGAATTGGTACGCGTCCCGCATCGAGGCGGGTCTTCCGACGCTCAACGTCAACACGACCGCACCGATGCTCGGTCTTTCCGTCCTCTGGCGGGAAACGCGCGATCCGCGCTGGCAGCCGGTTCTCGATGCCTGGGCGACCCGCGTCATGGCTGAGATGGGCCGCACCAACGAAGGCGCCTTCGAACACCACGTCTCCGACAAAGTCAACGACGACGAGCTCTGGGACGACACGCTCTACATGGTCGCCCTCTTCCTCGCCTCTTACGGCCAGGCGAGCGGCCGGACCGAGCTGGTCGACGAGGCGGCAAGACAGTTCCTCGTCCACACCCGCTACCTCGCCGACAGGAAGACCGGCCTCTGGTTCCATGGCTGGACGTTCGAGGGCCACCACAATTTCGCCGAAGCCCGCTGGGCGCGCGGCAATGCCTGGATCACGGCCGGCATGCTGGATCTCTTCGATCTCGCCGAAATGGGCAGGCCGGTGAAGGACTATCTCCTCGGCGTGCTGACGGCCCAGGTGAACGCGCTGCTGCCGCTGCAGACCGCCTCGGGCGCCTGGCGCACGTTGCTCGACGACCCCTCGTCCTACGAGGAAATCTCCGCGACCGCCGGTTTCGGTTACGGCCTGCTGAAGGGTTATCGCCTCGGCCTCGGCACCCATGAATGGCGCGTCGCCGGCTTGAAGGCGGTCGAAGCGGTGCTTGCCAACATCGACGAAACCGGCACCGTGCTCAACGTTTCCTACGGCACGCGCATGGGCCATGACCTGCAATTCTACCGGGACATCCCGATCCAGCCGACCGGTTACGGACAAGCATTGGCGATCCTCTGCCTCTCGGAAGCCATCCGGCACGTGGACACGAAGGAGCAGGCGGCATGACGATGAAGGTTCTCTACGGCGCCGGTCCGAACGACATCAAGACCTACGATACCGCCCGCCTGCGCGCCGAATTCCTGATGGAAGACCTCTTCCAGAACGGCAAGGTCTCATTCACCTATACCCATGTCGACCGCCTGATCGTCGGGGGCGCGGTACCCACCTCTTCGACCCTGACCTTCGGCGGCGGCGAGGACATCGGCACGCCTTTCCTCCTGTCGGCCCGCGAGATGGGCGTCGCCAATCTCGGCGGCACCGGCGTCGTGTCGGTCGACGGCAGGAGCTTCACGCTGGAAAACCGCGACGTGCTTTATATCGGCCGCGGCGCCCGGGAAATCTCGGTCGCCAGCGCCTCCGCCGAAAAACCGGCTCGTTTCTACATGAACTCGGTGCCGGCCGGCGCCGATATCCCGCACCGCCTCATCAAGCGGGCGGAATCCAAGCTGCTGACGTTCGGCGATGCCAAGCGCGCCAATCTCAGGAATCTTCGGATGTACATTCATCCGGAGGTTTCCCCCTCCTGCCTGCTCCTGCTCGGCATCACCGATCTTGCCGAGGGCAGCATCTGGAACACCATGCCGCCGCATCTGCATGAGCGCCGCATGGAGGCCTATTGCTATTTCGACTTGGCCGAGGAAGAGCGGGTCATCCACCTGATGGGCCGCCCGGAGGAGACGCGCCACCTCGTCGTCAAGAACCTCGACGCGGTCCTCTCCCCCGCCTGGTCGATCCACATGGGCGCCGGCACCGCCCAATATGCTTTCGTCTGGGGAATGACCGGCGAAAACCAGGAATACAACGACGTGGCCCCCGTGGCCCTTAGCGAATTGAAGTGAAGCGGACTGACATGAACCCTGAAGCGAACTGGATGCGGAAGACCTTGAAGCCGGGCGAAGCCGTCCGCTACTGGCAGCTCGGCCGCATCGCCGAAGAGCGTTTTGACGTGCCCGACGCCCCGATGAAGGGCGAGATGGACCCGTTCTTCTTCCTCACCAAGGTGAAGAACTTCATCCCGCACGAATATCCCTGCCGCACCATCTTCGCCGAGACCTATCGCGGAAAACGCCCCGACGTGCGCGGCGAGTTCGAAGCCGCCCGCTGGTGGCTGCCCTTCGGTTCGCCTCGGCTCGATCTCTCCGGCTTCTGGTTCCGCCCGACCCGGCTGGCCACCTGGACCCGCACCTATATCGAAGCCGATAGCCCCGGCACCGCAAAAATCCGCCTCGGCACCTGCGGCGGCGCGGTCCTCTGGCTGAACGGCAGGGAAGTCGGCTGGATGGCCCCCTATAGCCGCAACCTCGAAGCCAAGCAGGAGTTCGAACTGCCGCTCGAAGCCGGCCTCAACGAGATCGTCCTGTTCTTCGACGACCTTGCCGAACGCGACGCCCGTTATTTCTACCAGTTCGACTATCTTTCCGGCCCTGCCGCCAGCGTCGCCATCCCGGTTCCGGTCGCGGGCTCCGTCGCCGAAAGCCTGGAAGCCGCGCTTGACGGCATGCATCTCGACCGCCAGCACTATTTCGGCGGCGACATCACCGTTCTCTTCGCCGAAGCTTTGCCGATCGATGTCGAGGTCAATGTCGCCGTCGAAGGTGACTTCATGTCCCGCGAACGCTTCGATTTCGATTTCTCGCTTCCGGCCGGCGCAAAAAGCCTGAATGTCGGCGCCTCCGAAAAGGCGCCTGCCGACTTCCGCCATCTCCGCGTGACCTTGAATGCCGGCGGCTTCGTCGCCTCCCGCTCCGTCGGCGTCGAGATCTGCCACGCCGCCCGGCAGGGCAAGGCGCCGGCCTCGCTGGTCGACCGCATCACCGAAACGCTCTCGGAAGTCTCCGAATATTCCGAACGCGACACGGTGCGCGCCTTCGCCCGCCTCGCAAGCGGCCGCTCCGGCCCCGATACTGACGCGATGATCGAGGAAATTCTGCCCTCGATCGAGGACTGCCACGACTGCGCCGACTTCTCGCTGGTGCCGCTCATCTGGTCGCGCACCGTCTGGGGCGGGGACATCAATGCGAAGACCCGTGCCCGCATCGACGCCGCCATCCTGAACTACCGTTACTGGATGGACGAGCCGGGCAATGACGTGCAGTGGTATTTCTCCGAAAACCACGCCCTGCTCTTTCACACGTCGGCCTACCTTGCCGGCAGCCTCCTCCCAGACGCCACCTTCGTCCGTTCCGGCCGCAAAGGCTCGGAGCAGGCGAAGGTCGGTGCCGAACGGGTCCGCGCCTGGCTCGATCATTTCGAAAAGTGGGAAATGGCGGAATTCAACTCCGCCCCCTATTTCCCGATCGACCTAAAGGGCCTCACCGCACTGGCCGCGATTTCGCCGGACAAGGACATCGCCGACCGCGCCAAGGCCGGCATCGTCCGCCTCTGTGAAGTCATCGCCCGTTCGGCCCATCACGGCATGGTCACCGCGGCGCAAGGTCGCTCCTACGAGCACACGCTCTGCGCCGGCCGCTCGCTGGAACTGTCCGCCGTCGCCCGCTTGATCTGGGGCAAGGGCTGGTATGGCCGCCGCGTCCACTGCCTGCCGCAGATGGCCGTCTGCCTGCGCGACCATGGCCTCGAGATTCCGGCCGCGCTTGCCGAGATCGCCGACCATCAGGCCGATCAACACCAGGAATGGCGTTTCGCCCAGGGCGAAAACGCATTTGCCGCGCTCTATCATTACAAGGGCCGCAATTTCGCCATGGGCTCGACGGTGCATTACCGGTGGGACGAATGGGGTTACCAGGAAACCGTCTTGCACCTGCGCCTCGGCGACAAGCCGGAAGCGGCGATCTGGATCAACCATCCGGGCGAGACCATCCAGTTCGGTTACGGCCGCCCGTCCTATTGGGGCGGCTGCGGCACCATCCCGCGCGCCCAGCAGTATCGCGGCCTCGCCGTCCTCGAATTCACCACCTACGAGGAACAGCCGGACTTCACCCACGCCTGGTTTCCGAAGGCGGAATTCGACGAGAGCCGTGTCTCCGGCAGCCTTGCGCTCGCCCGCTCGGGCAACGGCGCCGTCCTGCTGCGCGCCGGCTCGAATCTGGTGCCTGTCACCGAAGGCCCGTCGGCCGGCTCCGAATTGCGCCAGTACGGCCGCAAGACCCGCTGGATCGTCCGCGTCTGCGAGGCCGCCGACCTCGATACCGTCGAATACGGCTTCGGCAGCCTGGTCGCGAAGCAGGAGGCCGACGGGGCGATCGTTGTCGAGGACCCCGAATACGGCCCGGTGCGTTTCAGGGCCGATGGCACCGTGGAAGCGGAAGGCCGCGTCATCGCGCGCGCGGACTATACTGTAAAGGGCGAAGCTACCATGCTGAGCCCGGCTTGAAGGCATGAACCGATAAACCAATAGGGACGGGAGGAGGCCCCGTCCCGGCAGAGGAGGAAATGAACATGAAAATGAAATCCATCGTGGCAGGCGCAGCGCTTGCCCTCATGAGCACGACGGCGGCTTTCGCCGGCGACGTCCGCATCATGTGGTATTCCGACGGTATCGAAGGCGAAGTCATGAAGGACCTCGTCGGCCGTTTCATGAAGGAAAACCCGGGCATCAATGTCATCCTCGATAACGTCGCCTACAGCGTCATCAAGGAACAGCTGCCCGTCCAGCTCGAAGCCGGCAACGGCCCCGATATCGCCCGCGTCACCGCCATCAAGGACCTTTCCAGGCACTGGCTGGATCTCCGTCCGCTGGTCAAGGACGCCAAGTACTGGGACGACAATTTCGGCGCCCAGGCCGACTGGATGCGTCCGGACGGCTCCAAGCAGATCTCCGGCTTCATGACGCAGATCACGCTGACCGGCGGTTTTGCCAACAAGACCCTGTTCGATCAGGCAGGCGTCGCGATCCCCGGCCCCAAGGCCACCTGGGAGGAATGGGCCGCCGCCGCCAGGAAGGTCAAGGAAAGCCAGAAGATTCCGTTCGCCATGGCGATCGACCGCTCCGGCCATCGCCTGACGGCTCCGCTCCTCTCCTACGGCGCGAACTATGTCGGCAAGGACAATAAGCCCGCCCCGCTCGACAAGGGCGCCAAGGACTTTCTGACCAAGTTCGTCTCCTGGAACCAGGACGGCTCGTTCTCCAAGGACGTCTGGGTCTCCGCCGCCGGCTCGACCTACCGCGCCGCCGCCGACGATTTCATCAACGGCCAGCTTGCCTTCTATTATTCCGGCTCCTGGCAGGTGGCGAACCTCGCCACCAAGATCGGCAACAACTTCGACTGGGTGGCGACCGGCAGCCCCTGCGGCCCGGCCGCCTGCACCGGCATGCCCGGCGGCGCGGCGCTCGTCGCCGTGAAATACACCAAGAACCCCAAGGACGTCGCGGCTGTCATGGACTGGTTCGCCCAGGAGAAGGTCGTCAAGGAATTCTCCGAGCGCACCCTCTTCCTGCCCGGCCACAAGGGCGTGGTCGACAAGGGCGGCCTTGACTTCAAGAGCAACAACGCTTTCGCCAAGGCTGCCTTGACCAAATATGTCGAGGCATCCAAGACGACAGCCGAGACCGCGCTGAAGCTGCCCGGCTGGCGCTGGTCGGACACGGTCTACGCCGCAATCGTCACCCGCGTCGGTCAGACGCTGGCCGGCGAACTGAAAATCGACGATGCTTTCACGCGCATCGACGCGGATATCGCCCAGAAGGTGAAGGACGCCGGTCAGTGATGACAGCATCGGAAGTTTGCCCTGTCCAATGGGCAGGGCATTCTTCTCTTCCCCTGATGGGGAGGAAAACGTCGCATGAAAGCATGAGGCGGAGCCGCGCGCTCCCCTCTTCCCCCTTGCGGGGGAAGATGTCATCGGAGATGGCAGAGGGGCGTGGTTCCGCAAACTCTACCGAAGAGATCGGGGCACCACCCCCCTCTGCCCATCTGAGTTACAATCAAGGGGCGGGCATCTCCCCCGCAAGGGGGGAGGCAGGCCGAATGCACCACCTTTTTTCCATATCTGCTCGTCCCGTCTGGATTAAGGATCGGACGCAAATCTGGGGGAGACAGTTACCGAAATGAGCACGACCTCTCCTTCCTCCCGCCTCGGCGCCCTGCTCATGGCGCCCGTCAACGCCCTGATGCGCATTGTCGACGTGCCGCTGCGCGGTCTGCAGAAGGCGACCGGCCTCGGCGGCATGGCGGCGTTTTTCCTGGCGCCGAACATGCTGATCTTCGGCATCTTCGTACTGCTGCCCCTCGTCATCAACTTCGTCTATTCGATGACCGGCGGCACCGCCTTCTTCCTCTCCGAGCGCAGTTTCGTCGGCGCGGATCAATACGCGCGCCTCTTCACCTGCGCCGATTATCTCGATCCGATGTCCTGCCAGGAGGATGCCTTCTGGACCGCCGTCGGCAACACCTTCTGGTTCGTCGTCCTGCAGGTTACCCTGATGATCCTGACGGCGCTCATCACCGCGCTGATCTTGAACCGCGATCTCGCCGCGCGCTCCTTCTGGCGTGCCGTCTTCTTTTTCCCGGTCCTGCTGTCGCCGGTCGTCGTCGGCCTGATCTGGAAATGGATCCTGCAGCGCCAGGGCCTGCTGAACTTCATGCTCTACCAGTTCGGCAACGAGCCTTATACCTGGCTCACCGACCGCAACTGGACCTTCGTCGCGACGATCGGCGTCTCCATCTGGGCGCATATGGGCTTCTACGCGCTGATCCTGCTCGCCGGCCTGCAGGCGATCCCCAAGGATCTCTACGAAGCGGCCGAGATGGACGGCACGAAGCCTGCCCGCGTCTTCTGGCGCATCACCTTGCCACTGCTCGCGCCCAACCTCCTGGTCGTCGTCGTGCTGGCGCTGATCCGCGCCGTGCAGATCTTCGACGAGGTCTACGTCCTGACCGGCGGCGGCCCCGGCACCAGCACGCTTTATCTCACGCAATATATCTACGAGACGGGTTTCGCCTCGGCGCTGCGCAACCCCGGCCTCGCGGCCGCAGCCTCGATCCTGATGGGCGCCGTGCTCGTGGTGCTCACCCTCTTCCAGCTCGGCATCGGCCGCAGACAAGAAAACAAGGGGAAACGCTGATGGGTGTCGCCTCACGTTTCATTCTCCGCCGCAGGGGTGGCAAAGGCTGGCACTGGACGGATATCGTCACCTGGATCTGGCTGATCGGCGGGCTGATCATCATGTTCGGCCCGGCCGTCTGGCTCGCCTTCTCGTCCTTCAAGACGCCGGCGGCACTTGCCGAGTTTCCGCCCTCGATCCTGCCCTACGTCACCAGTCAGGCGACAGTCGAGGGTTACGACAAGCCGCTGCAGCTCTTCGACACGAAGATGCCGGATGGCTCGACCCGCGTTCTCGCCGAGGTGCGCCGCATCGGCGTCATGTCCCAGATGGTCGACCCGAAGGCTCCCGGCGAAATCATCCGTGTCAACATGAACGACCGCACGCCGGTGCGCACGGTCTCCTTCGCCACGGAGAACTACACCGAGCCCTTCGTGCATTTCGATTTCCTGCGCTATCTCTGGAATTCCGTCTTCGTCACGGTGGTCGCGACGCTGATCACCCTCGTCGTCAATTCCATGGCCGCCTTTGCGCTGTCGAAATACGAGTTCAAGGGCCGCTCGCTCGCCATGCTGGTCATCCTCGCGACGCTGATGGTGCCGCTGTCGGTCATCATGGTGCCGCTCTATTCGATCATCTCGTCGCTCGGCCTGTTCAACAGCCTCTGGGGCGTCATCCTGCCAACGGTCGCCACCCCGACGGGCGTCTTCATCCTGCGCCAGTATATGCTGACCATTCCCGACGAGCTGATCGACGCGGCGCGCATGGACAAGGCGTCGGAATGGCAGATCTACTGGCGCATCGTCCTGCCGCTGACGGCGCCGGCGCTTGCGGTACTGGCGATCTTCTCGGTCGTCTGGCGCTGGAACGACTTCCTCTGGCCGCTGATCGTTTTGTCACGGCGCGAACTCTACACCCTGCAGGTGGGCTTGAGCATCTATTCCGGCGAACTGAACGTCCAGTGGCACTTCATCCTGGCCATGACGGTTGTGACCATGGTTCCGGTCGTGCTGGTCTTCATCTTCCTGCAGCGTTTCATCACCACCGGCATTGCCGGTACCGGTTTGAAGTAAGGAACACCGATGGGCGAAATCAAACTTACCGACGTCAACAAGTCCTTCGGTTCGGTCCATGTCCTGAAAGATATCGACCTGCACATCCAGGATGGCGAATTCGTCGTCTTTGTCGGCCCGTCCGGTTGCGGCAAGTCGACCCTGCTGCGCACCATCGCAGGCCTCGAAAAGATCACCGGCGGCGAGATCAGGATCGACGGCAAGCGCGTCAACGAAGTCTCCGCTGCCGATCGCGGCCTCGCCATGGTCTTCCAGTCCTATGCGCTCTATCCGCATATGAGCGTGCGTCAGAACCTCGCCTTCGGGCTTGAAAACTCCAACATGCCGAAGACCGAGATCGCCGAGCGGATCGCCGAGGCTGCCCGCATGCTGGAAATCGATCAGTATCTCGAGCGCCGCCCCGGCCAGCTGTCCGGCGGCCAGCGCCAGCGCGTTGCGATCGGCCGCGCCATCGTCCGCCGCCCCACCGCCTTCCTGCTCGACGAGCCGCTGTCGAACCTCGACGCGGAATTGCGCGTCTCCACCCGCGCCGAGCTCGCCGCCCTTCACGCCCGCATCGGCTCGACGATGATCTACGTCACCCACGACCAGGTGGAGGCGATGACGCTCGCTCACCGCATCGTCGTCATGCGCGCCGGCAGGATCGAGCAGGTCGGTACGCCGCTCGAACTCTACAACACGCCCGCCAACCGCTTCGTCGCCGGCTTCATCGGCGCACCGCACATGAACTTCCTGAAGGGCGAAGTCTCTGAAGCCGAAACCGGCGCGGTGACGCTCTCGATCGGCGGCGGCCATAAGCTGCTGGTGCCGCTTTCCGGCCACAAGCTCTCCGTCGGCGACAAACTGACAGTCGGCATCCGCCCCCAGCACATCACGCTCGCCGGCGACCCAGGCAGCCTCGCCGTCAAGGTCCGCCTTGTTGAAGCGCTGGGCTCCGAAACCGTCATCCATGCCGACTTGCACGGCGAAAAACTGCTCGCCGTGGTGCAGGGCCAGAAGCAGATCTCGCCCGGCGACGAGGTGCATTTCTCCATCGCCGGCGCTCCGCTGCATCTGTTCGACGGCAACGGGCTGCGGGTGAAGGCGGCCTGATCCGCCCTCACGCTCTCTCATTGCCCCTCTCCCCGCAAACGGGGCAAGGGAACGTGTCTTGCGGGGTGTATCGGCCAAAGGAAGCCGGCGCGGCATAGACCCTTCTCCCGCCACGACGGGAGAAGGGCCTGCATAACCCAGGCGGATCAGGGTCGGGCAACCCGGCAGCCAGCCCTCGCCCCTTACAAAAAACCCTTGAAGAAACTCAGCACCGCCCGCCGCATCGCTGGAGTTTCCCGGTGCCCGACCCCAGCCTGGGGCAGAAAGACGAGCGCGCCCAAAGCCTCGGACCGGATATAGGCCACCTCCGTCTCCCTGAAGGCGATCTCCACCGCCTCCGGCGGCGTCAGCGGATCATCCCAGCCCACGCAGATAAGCTGCGGGCGTGGTGCCACGAGCCCGGCAATCTCGCCGCTCGAGGTTTCCTTCAGCAGCCCCGGTACGGTGAGGTAGTGCCCATGCAGATTGTGCGCCCCCGTCCTGACCAGCGTCGCGAAATCCGCATAACAGCAGAGATGGGCATTCGCCTTGACCCGCGGATCGACCGCCGCCAGGAAATAGGAAAGCGTCGCGCCCATCGAGAGCCCCGTCACCCCGATCCGCTCCGGATCGACCTCCGGCCGGCCGGCGAGCCAGCTCAGCGCCGCCGCCTGTTCGGATACCATTTGTCCGAACAGCGGCTTGCCATGCCAGAGGGCCGCCTTCGATGCCTCGTCCTCGGTCACGCCCGCCCGTTCCCCGAAAGTCGGCATGTCGATGCACAGCGTGACGTAACCCTCCCGCGCCAGCACCGGCCCCGGCGCATCGAGAAGTGCCGGCCGGCCGTCGATCAGTTCGGAAGCACCGATGTCCCAGCGTGCGCCATGCGCATGGGCGTAGAGGATCGCCGGCCCGCGGACGACGAACCCTTCGCTCGGGCGGGTCAGCAGACCGCGCACCTCGCCGCCGCCGGGCAGCCGAAAATGCAGCCGTTCCAGAATATACCCGTCACGATTCTCGGCAAGGCTGTCCGTCAGGACGAGCGAAATATCCTCGAACGCGAGCAGCTCCTTCAGCCGCGCCACGGTGATCGCCATGGTCCCTCCTGCAGCCCCACCTCTCCCGTTGGGAGGCGGGGACGTTTTTATTTCACCCATGCCGCATTTTCAAATACATAAACCATATATTGTCCTCCTGCATCCCCACCCTCCATGGTCGTGCCTATAATCCTCCCGTCCCGCTTCGGCTGCACCGGTCCGCATTGTCAAGCGACACGAGGAATTGACCCCTTTGCCGACATCAGGAATTGACCCCTTTCACTGGTTTGTCGTTTCGTTGGTTTCAAGCGCCGCTCCGGCCTTCTGCAGAAGGCCGGAGCGGCGCTTTT
>NZ_QJKM01000032.1 GCF_003425685.1 Rhizobium terrae | reverse complement strand
CTTCTTGAACCCATCGGGAATATCCCGCCAGCCGAGGCGGAAGAACGATACTACGCCATGATGGACGTGCCAGCCATGGCCGCATAACTTAAACCAAACGGCCTCCGGTAAAGTCGGGGCGGTTCAAATCCCCATTCGATCTGCCTTTCTATTCGTTCATAGATACATCCATTGCATCGGAAACATACCCAACAACTACACTGATAGAGGATTTTAGCTAAAGAAGCTCGTGAACTAAGGCATTTCGACGTAGCGGATGACCTTAAAATCCTCCAAGAATCCAACGACGAAATGGAGACCAAGTTTGTCTGAGAGATCGTCCGGGTTAAGCGACGACAAACGAAAACCGAGCTCTCGCTTAAAGAACAGCCACGCCGAATCGAGGTCAGCGGGTTCGAACCTCTCGCGCTCCAACGGAAAACCACTGATGCTGTGATCGAGCACACCCTTATTGAACTCCAGTTGAACGGCGTTGAGATACTTTTGTGCCGCGGTCAACAGCCGGTCCTGTCCGACGGCATTCTTATTCTCTTCTATGAACCTACCAGCCGTTTTGTCAGGAGAGGTCTTTTAAATCGCAACAAACTGACCGTTCGACGGAAAGGTATGTCCCCAAAGCGAAATTCGAACCGAATTTTCTGCCATTGACATCCGTGGCAATGCGTTTGTCGATCGCCAGCAATAGAAGATCGCAGTGAGGTTGGCTTATTCCAAGCCTATCGAAGCATGGGCCAGCGGCGTGCCCTACAGCGCTGGAAATCGCTTGCAGCATGCTTTGCTTCAGGGCGGCCGGTGGATCTCCCCCTGCCAGCTTTTTGATAGCTGCCGCGACGGCAAGGTCGGTCTTGCGAATTCGCTTATTGGTCAGGTTTGAGAAAGGAACTCCCTTGTCTCTCAGTGCGGCGAGATAACTGACACGCTGTTGTTGCTGAGGCGTTCCAGCAATGGTGCTGGGATTGGCAAAATCCTCAATCGCTTTTGCAAGGGACTGATTTCCTGTAATATTCTCGCGGGCTTGTCTGAGCCGCATGAAGTTGATGTCAAGCTGCATGTCGACAAAGGTATAGTTAGCGCGTTTTCTGACGACGTCTGGCCGTTGAGGCGCGCTGAACACCAGGCCAAACAGCGAGTGCGGCTGAAGCTCGTATGCACATTCCATCAACGCATAGAGCTCACTGGACGTCATCGTGATGATGAAGTGGAATGGCCGGCCCGTATGATCCAGTACTGTATCGTCATTTCTGATGTCGCATGCCATTTGAGCTTGGGCAGAAGACGCCAGTTCCTCGTTCGTAAATAGCCGTCAATTTGGAGAATTGATAGAGAGGCGCTCCGACATACCTCGCGTGATACTGACCTACAATCGGTAACCGTCATGAAATCAAGCCCACCCTTGATACCGCCCAGAACCCAACAGTGATTGAAAAATGGGCTCCATCTGTTGGGGTTCAAAATGCCGCCTTGGAAATACTCGCTCGTGACACCGTGTGCGCTGGTGATACCAGTATGATGTCGGTCCTCGTTGCGGCCAATAATGTTCGCGGGCTTTTGACACCTGGCGTGGTTGAACACCGCCCAGCCGATCGCCAGCTCTTCCGATTGCGACAAAGGTTTCCCCGTTCCGTCTCGGCCGGACAGACATAAAATCGCGTCCTTGCGAAAGTCCTCAAAGGTCTCGTAGAGCCTTTCGATGCCCTGGGTTTTGGGTATACCATCGGTCCGGTTGAGGAACTCCATCTGAATTAACGCAGCTTGAGCGACCCGGTCGAGGTCGGCTGCAACATCTAAATTCTCCCACTTGGCTCGCCCCTGGCGATTGGAAGTAACTGCATCTTCAAGCTTGATGCGAAGAGCCGTCAGGTTTGAACCTTCCGGATCGAGTGCAAAATCATAGCCTGAGGAGAAAATTAAATGATTCCGCTGAGAGTGATAGATCGATCGTCACCTTCTAGCCGTCTCTGTAAGAACGCTGTGAATTCGGCAAGCTGCCTATTTGCCATGTCCTTGCGTTGATCACGAGTTGGAATGTCTATGTTCGAACGGCGTTGGAAAATGCGCGGCCTAAATTCCAGTGGTAGGCGGGAAGAGAGAATAGGCTGGATTTATGAACAAGGTGGCACGCTCTTTAGCCGTGTACATTTTGCCATCCGTCTTGATCATGTACTTGGACGAGGGAGACATGATGGGCAAATTCGGACGCAATCGCTTCACCTCAGCAACTTTGTCTGCAGCGCGTAATTCTAGCTTTACTCCAGTTCCCCTGCCTCCGGCGAACCATCCGCTCTGTAGACGCCGTCTCGCCAACCGAAGAGGCCCTCATCACCGGCTCTGCGGGATTGGGAACCAGTGTCTGATAAATACGTGTGTCGCGCCCTGATACCGGTCAAGGAGCCGACCGCGGACTGTGAGGTGGGCGGAGTGTCGCGGCGGCGATCAGGCATCCGCCGTCGGGTTGGTGGGGATCTTGGCGCGGTCGATGCCGGCGATCATCTCCGCCACGGCCTCGGCCGCCGCATCCAGGATCCGCGGGTCGCGGGCACGCACGACGATCTCGTTCGAGAACCGCTGTCCATCGTATTTGGGGTAGGAGCCGATGCTGGTTTGCGGATGCGCCTTCTGAACGGCGGCCAGCAGCGTGCCGATATCGCCTTCGCCATAGGGGCACGGCAGCGCCCGCGACAGCATTTTCGCGCCCGAGCGCAGCATGGGGAGCACGTTGTCCACCATCGCCTGGAAGACCTGCGGCACGCCGGCCATGACATGGACATTGCCGATGATGAAGCCCGGCGCCGTCGAAACCGGATTGGGGATGTGCCGGGCGCCTTCGGGCATCCGGGCCATGCGCTGGCGTGCCTCGGTGAATTCCATCTCGCGGCGCCTGTACATGTCGGCGAGCAGCTTCATCGCATCCGGATCGTGGATGCAGGGCACGCCGAAGGCCTTCGCGATCGCGTCCGCGGTAATGTCGTCATGCGTCGGGCCGATGCCGCCGGACGTGAAGACATAGTCGTAGCGGCTGCGCAGCGCGTTGAGCGCCTCGATGATCGCCTCCTCCTCGTCGGCGACGATGCGCACCTCCTTGAGGTCGATGCCGGAAAGCGTCAGGAGATCGGCGAGATGGCCGATATTCCTGTCCTTGGTCCGTCCCGAGAGCAGTTCGTCGCCGATGGCGAGCATGGCGGCGGTGACGATCGAAGGGGATTGCGACGCTTCAGACATGAAATTTCCTCCATAGGTGCCACGCTCCTAAGTCTAATTTTTTTACCGCAGAAGCGATCCCGTCGTGACGGATGCAGAAATGGCGTCTGTTTATGATCCGCAAGCGAAATATCGTCTCGAATGCTGACAGTGCGTAGACCTCGCAAGAGCTGTCGCTCTCCTGGAGAAGCCGGGTATCAGCGATATTGGCTGACAGTGGACGCAACCCCAGGATGGGCCGGGAATGCTCTGTCCCCAATCCGATGACCCGCACGCCAGACCCGGGGAGACCAAGCACAGACCGCGAAGCCATAGTTGGAGGGTCACCGTCAGGGCCACAAGCAGAGTGAGAGCCCGCCAAGGACCTCTGCTGCTGCGGAGGAGGGGACGTGTTCGCCACAGCCATGGAAAATAGTTCATCCGGCAGCAGGTTGGGCAAGCTATGGGCTGGGGTCTCCGATCGGGTAAAGCCAATCCCTAAGGATCGGGTCATCTCACGGGCGTGTTGATGGAAATCCCGCATTCACGGCCTCGCTTGGGGAGGTGGCGCCACCCACCGTAAAAGCGGCAAATGCTACGCATCAGGAGCGAAGTAGAAAGACTCACACAGGCCGTGCGAAGAAAGCCGTCGGGGACCAAGCTGGTCGGCGTTCAACGAAGCCCGTGGGTTAGGATCGCGGGTCCAGACCTCGTTCCGTCCCCGACCACTCATCCCTCAGGATGCAGGCGCGCGTCTGATCCAGACCTGTTCTTCAAGCGATGTTGCACCGCAAGCGCTCTGGGGATCACGCCATTATCACGAGCATCCGGACGGAAAATAGCGCATGCCCGGCTCCGCTTGCGGGGGTGGTGCCACTGACGGCAAAAGGGTTGGCTACGTGTCATGAATTAGGTAAAAAAGCCGTCCCGGAAGTGTCAGGAATCTCGGAAACGAAGGTGGTCGGCCTTCAATGAAAGCCCATATCACTGCGGGTCCAGATCTCCGGGTCCAGACCCATTCCGTCCCCACCATCTTTCAGGCTGCAGGCACGCTTCCGATGCGGACCTGTTCCTCAAGCGATGTTGCACCGCGGCAGGCGCTCTCAGGGATCACCGCTATTGTCACGAGCATCCGGATGGAAAACAGCGCATGCCCGGCATCACCGTGGAGGTGGTGCCACTGGTGGCCAGAGGGGTGGCAACGCGTCATGAATTAGGTAAAAAAGCCGACCAGGAGGTGTCAGGAATCTCGGAAACGGAGGTGGTCAGCCTTCAATGAAAGCCCATATCACTGCGGGTCCAGATCTCGGGGCCAGACCCACTCCGTCCCACCATCCCGCACGGCACGGGCATGTAATGAGCCTCGATCGGGTTGAACTATCTCGTGCAGGAGCATCGCACCAATCAGAGATGGAGGTGCCGCATCAATTAATTCGCTGCTTACACCACCTTTGCCGATGCAGGATCCCTGCAGGCGTCCGAATTTTGATCTTTTTATTCTCGTATCCAGCTGAATGAAACAGCCGATATTGGCAGCGCTGTCGGCGGCAAGCAGTATCTCCCAGTTTGGGGGAACGGCCCTTACACACATTGTGAAGCGCATCGGGCTTTGTGAGGTCCGATATCTCGGAGATGGGGGATTTTCCTTGAGCTTTTGTTTTGTCAGGATGTTCCTCGAAGGTTGGGGCGTTCCAGCCGCAAGTGGGGTAGCCGCGAGGGATCTGATCCCACGTCCGCGAGACGATGTTCTCATCACGATCGGTGGTTCCCGGTCCTAAATGCGGGGGTGGGACACATGCCCGCAATCGATAGAACGGGATGTTACCTTGGATCACGGGTAAAAGGCTCGTGACAGCAGGCATGGACGAGGAAGCGAACGAAGATAGACACCCGCGCTCGAGTGCGGATGGAATTGAGACTATTCGGGCTGATCCGGCGCCGCCGCCTAGGTTTGAATCTCTCTATTTGAATGTCGACCATCGGCGTCGAGCACGATGGCCTTCTTCTCCAAACGGGCTAGGAGCCACCTGAGATAGGCGAGGCCGAGCGTCGTGCACACCCATTGCATGATATGTCCAGGCAGATCCGACAGAAAGAACGTGAGGATGACCTGGATTGCCATATCGGGATAGAACACCCAGTTCGTGTCGAGAACCGAACGTCGGACCACCACGGGAACCGATATACCAATGATCTGGTAAAGTGTCGGGAATATCATGTAACCGGCCAGATCGTAGAGATGATATTCGGAGCGCCGGCGTCTCATTCCCTGAAGAACTTTGGTGATGACCTGGACTCCCCAGCAGACTTTCGCAAAAACCATGAGCGGCAAGTTCAGGAAAGGGAGGAGATGCCCCAAAAAGAACAAAATTGTGATAACCAGAACAGTAACTTTGGTGACCTCCAGCGTAATGTCGATCAAGAAATCCATGAAGCGTCTCCACGTCTCCCTCCAAAAGTCCAGGGAGAAAGCCTTGCTGAACATGCCGGGGGTAATGTAATCCTCGACCAGCGCCACCGTGCGTCCGGCGATTTGCTTGACGCAGTCCACTTCATCCCTGCTGATGAGGCTCAGGTTTGCCTCGGATGCATCCGTCAACTTCTGGAAAAGCTCGTTTACTTCCAACAATTTCTTGGACTGGTGCCTCAATCCGTCAATGGTCTTTTGCGTCGGGGCAAGCCATCCTCGGCAGAGGGCAACCGCCAATCGAGCCCCGAGATAGAAGATTTCCGAATAGAAGAACGTCGCGTTGTTCCAGACGAGCGAGATGAAAAGATTGATCTGCGTGAAGTGGGGGTCGTGATAAAGATATCGATAACTCGAATGGGCCACAGCGCCATACACTACGAAGGTGGCCAGGAGCGTGAAGCCGCGTTTGGTGACATTGCGTAGAACAACCATCAGAGAAAGGTTGCGGCGCTGGAGAAAGGACAACACCGCACCGGGGGAGCGGGACTGAAATACCACAGCTGTCAGGACGTAGGCCCTGTCTCCAAGCGACCATGCGACCTCAATGCGCCAAGCCATCAAAAACACCCAGGAGGCAAGAGCCAATGTGATCGAGAGGCTGGACCAGGGATGTTGATCAGAATGCGCAAGGAAGTTGAATGGCGAATATCTGAAATACCAAGTCAGGGTTGACTTCCGGGCTTCGATATCCGCAGCCGTCTGTCTCCACGATAAGACCTGATTTTTGCTCAAGCGATGTTGTAGCCTCAAGTACCATACCAAGTATAATCGGAACAGCGCAATGATCCAGTAAAACGGGTACTGATACCAGGCATCGGGAGGTGACAGGCACAGCGCCGTGATAAAGACGTCGATGCCATGGCCTTCGGCGGCTTGAAGCTCGTGAAGCTCTGAGGAGTGGGCGATTTCCGGTATCAACTCGTTGTCTTTTCGCCGTATGATATCTTGCAGGAACGACGGGTTGCGAAAGTTCAGTACACACGCATTCCAGAAGCTTGGGCCGCCAAACTTCTTCTGAGTGCCGTCTTCGATTTGCTGTATCGCGTTGCGAACTCGAGCGATCTGTCCAGCGGCTTGTGTGAGCGTTGGGGCGTTACTGTCGTTTTCCACCTCTGGTGACGACTGAAGCGGGAGGCTGGCCGTCGAGCCTCGATCCGAGATGGCTTTTTCGGCCATTGCGACTGTTGGATAATCGAGAACGAGAAGGGACAGTTTTGTGTGAAGCTCCAGACACAGCGGCATTCGGAAAAGCGGGCGACGAGATTTCATCAAGCGAGGTCGTCCTCTCATCCCGTGGTTTGCCCTGATTCGAATGACACATAGATTCCGTCGTTATCCCCCGCATCGGCGACCTCATCCCGCAAGCGCCACACCACGCCGGATATTCGTTTAGCGTGAAAAATCGCTCGCATGGCGCTGAATGTCGGCTTCCGGTGACCATCCTGCGGGCAGGTCATGCGTGCGCCTTCGGCCGCTACCGATCGACTTGCGTAAATGCCTCACTGCCTGCTTTTCTAGCGTGGTGCCTGCTGTTCCGAAGGATTGCCACACACAAAACATGGAAACTTGTCCGAATTTTAAATTTGCAGGCGTCATCTATGAAACATGATGGAAAACCCGGCTTTCCATCCCATGGCCCCTTCACTGCAACAGCTTCGCAATCTCTGCCTCAGTCATCAATGCGGATTTGTGCAGCGTAAGAGTAATTCGTCCAAGCTCCCTGACTGCAGCTGGATCGTCCTTGATGCCCTGATGCAACAGCTCGCGATTGCGCCAAACCATCACATCCCCTTCAGCCCATGGAATATCCGCGTAGGTTCCAAGCTGAACCTCCCAAAGCTTCGCAATGACGGAATCGCTCGTTCTGCCGGGCAACCCTGGTATCCAACGCGGGGATCTGTCGGCGACAAGATCGAGGATCGGAGTCCCCGAACTATCAAGTGTGAACACCGGTCGGCTGAGTGTCGGTATGGAGCCTTCGGGATGTATCCCGTTGAACATGGGACGCAAGGCGTTGGTGCCGCCCATGTAGCAATTCTGCATGTAGAGCGTACATCTTCCCAGCAAGACTCTCAACTCAGGACTGAGCTGCGAGTAAGCTTGGCGTCCGTTGTAGAAGCGCGTCTTGTGTCGTCCCTCGTAAACCATGAGCATCGAGCAGTCGGGCTGGTTTTTGTCATCATTGTGACCGTCCTGGTGCGGGGTTTCGCTGTTGTTGGTCGGGTCTTGATTGCTGACACGGAATATCTCCGGGTGCGTTGGATGCTCCGCAGCGCCTCCGGCTTTCTGCTGGTAATCCAATTTGAACATACCCAAGCGTTTTGCAAACTTGACAAAACCATCGTTGTCGAGACCGGCCGTCGGGATCCGCAGCACCTGGTGCTTTACCATTGCTTGGTTGAACGCCCTAACCTGTCTATCGCTCATGTTTGCCAGATCGACACCTCCGATATCCGCCCCAAAATCATGCGGATAAACATTGCCCTCCGCATCAACAAGAGGCGTGACCGTGATCGCGTCAGAAGGCATGGCGCGGGTAGCTGATGGAGATGATGGAGAGAGTAAAGAAGCGGTGACGACTGGAGAGGGGGCGTCATTTATGGCACGGTTATCACACTGGTCTGCGCACGAGGGAAGGCAGTCTATATTTATATTCGATGGCAACTGGGTGCGTCGGACATCCGGTGTCACACATGACAGCCATCTCACCCAATCAACCCTTGTCCCCCGAAGCCGCGAAAAATTGGTGCAGCACTCGACCACCTGCAATAGTACGTCATGAGTGTATTCTAGAGCATTTCCGGCGAAAACGGAGTCGCCTCCAATGCTCCATCTCTTTGTTTTCACGCAATTCCGGACGCAAAACCGGTTCCCACTTTGCCGGAATTGCTCTAGACTGAATCTAGCGCTGATCTGCTCCTCGCTTACATTCAAACCCCATGGACGCTTCCGGTGCGGCGGCGTCGTCAGCGTTTCGGCTCGAATTCGCAATTGACCGGAATATCCCCCAAGTCCGCAGTGTTGGGCAGTCGCATCAGGAATGCTACGATGGCAGCCACGTCTGCTGGTTGGGTCTTGTCTGCGTTGGGGATCTTCGAGTGAGCACTCAATTCCGTGTTGACCCAGCCCGGGCATATGCTCGTCACCCGCACGCCCTTTTCCCAAGCCTGGTTGTGCGTCGTGTGTGCAAGGGCTAATTGTGCGCCTTTGGCCATGTTGTAGCCAAGATTGACGCTTCCCCGGACCCGCATCGCGGACAACGAATTGATGAATACGATACGGCCGGCACCCGTTGTTTCGAGGTGGGGCATGCAAAGGCGGACCAAGTCGGCCTGCGCCGTGACATGCACCTGGAAAAGCAGATCAGTCATTCGAGGATCGCCGTCCATCAGGTTGGCTTTTCCGGATGCGCCACAGCCTGCATTGTTCACCAGGCCATCTATCCTTCCGAATTTCTCCATGGCGTCGCTGACCCAGGCTTTCGAGGTCGTGTCGTCTTCCGCGTCGAAACGAGCATATTGAATGCGCTCGGTTTGTTCTCCGAAGATGGCCGCTAGCGCCGCCACATCGCGGGCTCCGAGACTGACGAGATGGCCTGCGAGAATAAGGGCTCTCGCGATCGCAAGGCCGATGCCACGGTTTGCGCCGCTGATCAGTATGACGCGGTTGTCCGATGTCGTCGAGACGCCCCTTGGACGGGCCAGTTGTTTACCGATTTTCGTCGACAGGATCATTTCGTCGAGCTTGGGAAGGGTAACGTCCTCGAAGTCGACGTTCCATGCCTTGCCAATTGCGATGAAATGATCGAGCGCAACGCGGAGTAAACGGGTGGCAGGCCCATCGGGTTTCGAGTAATCGTCGTGGGAGGAGATCATCAAGCGCAAGGCGCCGATGTCCGGCCTAGCGATCAATATCGCCTTCACCTGGTCTTCGATGACGCCAGTGTCGATTTCGCCCTTCTGCCCGTTGGTGCGCAGATCGAGATCGAATGGTATCGTCAGACCATGCCGCATCTCCGCGATCACAGGCCCGTTTTCTCCAACCACCAAGGCGCGTGGCTTCAAGGTGCTAAGTGTAAGGCCGTACTCTTCGAGGAGCGGCTCAAGACCCTTGTCGGATGCCTGTCCAGGATCGACGGTCTCTCCATCCTTCCGCATGTCCGCCATGCACAGGGCGAGGAGAACAATGGCCCTCAGGCGGGTGGCCTTCCAGCCCGAACCGTCATATTTCAAACGGACAGGAACTGCGTTTCCGACGTGCTCTTCCAACAGATGTGCGCGCAGAACGCCGGCGGCACCCTTAAACCATCCTCCATGGGTGACAACGACGGTGTTTTCCTCTCGGACAAGATCCAGTCCCGGGACAATGAAGTTTTTGGTGTATTTGACAGGATCCTCAACGCCGGGATAAGGGCCGCTAAAACCCTTCCCCGACAGCATCTTGCCCTCATGATTCCCGAAGCTGTGCTCCTGCAGGCAGTCGTGAAGCGTGAATTCTGCCCCGCCGCGGCTGATCCTGGACTGGAAGACGGTCATTGTGGCGCGCTTCGCTAGCGAGCAGAGAACATGATCGATGACCTCACCCCGAAGCGCATAGCCGCCCGCGAGAGCTTGGCACATGCCCACCTCATCGATAGGAGGGTCAACGCCACGGCCCTGAGCGTAAAATGTCGTTTCACCGGTCGTGGGATCCTGCCCCTTCATGAGGTTGAACGCGGTTTGTGCATGGCGGAAGACGATGAATGACCAGGGCAAATCGGCCGGAGGCTTTGCTTCGCCGGTGAATTCACCGCCATAAGCTTTGTTGGGAGCATTTGAAAGCGGCTGGGCGCCCAGCTTCCGGAAGTGTTGGATTGTGGAGGGAGCCATTGTGGATTACCGGAGGCAAATGAACCTTGATTCTGGAATGAGGGGCGGAGCTGGAAGAAATGATCCAGACGGTTGCATCCTGTCGGTTTCGCCTTCACTTAAATAGGCGAAGGCGAATCCCTTGTCCAATAAGCGTTTCCAATTCTTGCGCTGTTCGACCGCACCCCAACACATGCAAGGATACGTCTCAGCATATGCATGACACCATGTTATCAGTTTCTGTCGGTCTGGCTTTGCCGATACGGGATGCCGGTGGCGAAATGCACTCGTCGGCAGGTATTTCGACCGTGAGGAGCGGTTCGTCCGAGCTATAAAATCATCGTCGACTGCCCCGATATTGTTCCAATGGATACCCCAAGGCATCACACCCACTCCACGCAAAATCGCAGTCCACATTCTACCTCGCTCTTCTTCATCCAACACCATGGCTTCTCCTCCCAAGTCCGAGTATGGCACGAAGCTGCAGGCCGCTTTGAACCAGGTTCCCTCCATCATCAAATGCGCGGAAGGCGTCGCACCCAACATCGATCAGGTGCAGATGGTATCCTCCGGCACCGGATACAGCTTCATGCAGGAAGTTCTCCTGAGGTGGATCAACGCCGAAGCGCGAGACCTGCGCGGTTACGCCTTCATGTCCGCCGAATACGCCATTGCACCTCCCAAGAGTACCGGTGATCGCACTCTCCTCATCACGACTTCCGTATCGGGAACGACAGAAGATGCGCTCCTGGCACTGGCTGCCGTGAAAGGCAGGGTTCGCCATACCGTCGCCTTCATCGGCAAAGACCAATCCTCGATCGCGGAAAATTCCCCCACGGTGTACACTGCGGCCGGTGCCATCGACCCCTATGTCGCCAATTGCCTCCAGATGCTTGTCTTTATCGGCAAGCTTCTGGAAATCAAAGAGGGCTGGGGTGGAATGCCTCAACTGCTCGCCTCTCTCCCGCACTTCGCCGCGGCCTGTGACGCCGCGGGCCGAAACAGCGACGAACAGGCAAAGTGCGATGCGGCTCGCTTCAAAGACAACGACAAGATGATGTTCGCCGCCGCCGGTTTTGCTCAGCAGGCTTCGTTCGTGATCGCCGACTGCAACATGACGGAGAAGCTCGGGGTCACGACCATGTCTGTCGAAGCGGCGCGCTTCATGCACGGCCCGCAGGAACTCGTTCCAAGAGGCATTACAGTCATCCTTGTCTTGGGCGAGGACAAGTATCAGCCACTGATGGGGCCTGTGCAAAAGCTCTGCGCCGACCATGGCAAGGAGAATATGGCGGTCTACAGCACACGCGATATGGAAATGCCGGGCATTGCGGAGAAGATGAGGGGTCTGCTCGGTCCGCTGGTCTTGCGAACGGCTTTGAAGAGGTTCGTCAGCCACTTGGCTGAAGCAAATCAGAAGGACCTCGACTTCAGATACCTTTATGGAAAGACCAGCTATACGGTGGCGGAGCATGGAGGTTTCAATTTGCCTGAGGCTGGAGGTGCAGGTTTCTTGGGAAAAACTTAGCAGAAGCGCAGACTTTCTGTTGCCCTAGAGCACGTCCACTTTACTCGGGGTCATCCGCAAGATTTGGGCGGGAACAGCTTTCATGACATCAGAGATTTTCAAGTCGAATGAATTTGAATTTTTCCTATTAATTGTGAATAATGGCAGCCATTGATTTTTTCCAACCTGTTCAACCCACAGGCATGATCAGCTGAAACTCGGCCAGCACTCGGATGGAACTCCCATGCGACCACTCCAGAACGAACTTGGCTAGGCTTAGGTTTAGGTTGTTTAATCGCTGACTGTCCGTCAACTGAATTCCTGTTATGCAGCATCGTTCCGGCTTGCACACAGGAAGCCGGTTCAAATTGGTTGGTGCCTGTCATCGTGCCCGACTGGCTGGCCCGATGGTTGAGAAGCCGCTCGCGAACGCGCGCCCAATCGTGCTGTAGCGAGTGAGCGGCTTCCTGGTTCGCCGTTCTCAGCAGTCATATCCTCCGGAGCGGTCCAGTGCCGGGAGCAGGGTTGTCTCCGCGGTCGGTAAATGCTGCCGCATAATGGGTCTTCGCAGGTAGGATCTTCCTATGTTTGAGACGCAGTCTCAAATGAGCTGCCGCCTGAGTAACGGAATGATCGAACCCACGTCCGCAGCAGGGACGCTCAACGCCTCAAGTCGAGTTGACGCGCTGATAGAAGGAGGCTGATACTTAGCTTATGCGGTGGCGCCAGCCGATACGTTGAACACTTCTTCTGTCTTGAGCATGCTGTGCATGATGACCGCGAGCTTGCCGGCAACTGCCACCGCGGCGCGCTTGAAGCCCAGCCGCTCGCGCAGCTTCAGCCCCCAGGCCTTGAGGCGGCACTCGGCCCTGGCGCCAGTTGTCGTCAAGAGTACCGTTGCCGCTTCGTAGAGCAAACCTCGCAAACGGTTATCGCCCCGATGCGAGATATGGCCGTCATAGTCGACTTCACCGGACTGATATCGTCGCGTCGTCAGCCCGAGCCAAGCGCCCACCGAACGCGATGTTCTGAAGTGGTCCGGGTCTTCAATAGCCGCAACGTAGGAGACGGCCGTAATAGTGCCGATACCCGGAATCGTCATCAGACGCTTCACAGCCTGGCTCTGACGCGCCATCGCGAGCAACTGGCGGTCAAGTTCGGCCGCGCGCCTGCGTATGTCGCGCCAGGCATCGAGCAGGGGCAATATGATCCGTGCCAGGTCGTCATTGCCATCCAGCAGTGCCTTCACATGGCCGTCGAACACGCGGCCTGTTCCCTTCGGGACAATGAGGCCGAACGTCTTCATCAGGCCGCGAACCTGGTTGCTGAGCTGGACGGAGATGCTCAGGAGCTGATTGCGTGCCCGACCAGCGTGCGCGTCAGCATACTGTCGAATGCCTTAACCCGGACGACCTTGTAGAAGCCGGCTTCCGCCAGTTGCGCCAACCCGTCCGCATCATTGGCATCGGTCTTGTTAAGCGTCTCGTTCAAAACCTTTTGCGCATGTCGAGCCTCGATACAGATCGCCGGCATCCTCTCGGCCGTCAGGGCGTGATAGAACCACGTCGACAACGGCCCGGCCTCGAAGACAACGCGCCTTGCGTGCGGCGCGTGCATGCGGATCATCCTCGCCAGAAGCTTGGGGTCCGAAGGGCACCTGCCGCGCCAGATGCGTTTGCCGTCTTACCGAATTGAGATCGCGGTGTCTTTCAAGGAAATGTCGAGTCCGATATACTGGTTCATGGTTGCCTCCAACGAATGATGTTTGGGCCCGGTTCCAATCGAGAGCCCGTATTCCCCATCTTATCGGGGGCAACCACCCCTACCAGCATCAATTGAGAAAATGGCCTAGGAGATCGCGCCGCGATTACCCTATGTTTGGGTTTACGTTCAGGGCTAGGATTACAGTTACCTTTGCAGTTAGGGTTAGGGTTAGGGTTAGGGTTAGGGTTAGGGTTAGGGTTAGGGTTAGGGTTGCCCCTCAGGATATATGTGAGTGTAGAATGCATACGTTTGTAAAAAGAAACGTATGCATGTCTGTTTCTTGTTCACATGTTAATTAATTTATATGGTTATTGATTACTTCGTATCGTAATTGACGGATATGGGGCGTGTCGCAAATTTTCGTGGTTAACGAGGTGTTGACCAAACCTTGAGAAGTTCCGCCCCCTGTAGCGGAGCGTAGCGATGATTCTAAATGCCATTGCCGAGAAGCTGAAGCGCCAACCGACGGATGATTTCAAAGGACGGCATTTCGAGGCATGGCTGATCGTGCAGGCGATGACTTGGTACTTGCGCTATCCGCTGAGCTACCGTGACCTGGAAGAGATGTTCCGCGAGCGCGGCTTCCAAGTGGATCACAGCACGATCAACCGCTGGGTCCTCGCCTATGCGCCTTTGATCGAGAAACGGCTGCGCCAGTTTCGCCGTCCGCATTGCGGCTCCGTCGGGATCGACGAACCTACGTCAAGATCCGCGGCAAGTGGCGCTATCTGTACCGCGCCATCGACAAGCACGGAAACCTGATCGACTTCCTGCTCACCGCAAAGCGCGACATCGATGCCGCCAAGCGATTCTTCCGCAAAATGTTGAAGGATGAGCCTCTGATGTCGCCGCAGAAAATCGGTACAGACGGTGCCAACACCTTCCCATCCGCGATCACAACATCGGTTGACGACGGATTGCTTCACCCTGATCCCGTGCACTACGTCACCAAGCATCTCCAGCAACGCATCGAGAGCGACCATTTTCGGGTGAAGAAAAACATGCCAAAGATCGGCGGCTTCCAGTCCTTCAAAACGGCGCGGCGAACAATCGCTGGGTTCGAAGCCATGCTCTGGCTGAAGAAGGGCTTCGGCTTTTCCGGCGATTGGACCGTCAACGATCAGAACGACCTGCTCGCGCGCCTCTTCGGACTTCAAAAAGTTAACAAAGCGTGAAAATGCAGCCGCTCACGGGATAGTTTCATTGTGCTGAATCGTTTGCGACAAGCCCATTTTACCCGTTCCCGAAGATATGGAGCAAACGGGTCGATGACTGTTGCCCGAGGCTTTCTTGGACCATAGGCCGGAGCCTCAAGGCCTCGTTCAATGTATTTGCGCACCGTCTTGCGGTCGATGCCCGTTTCTCTGGAAATAGCCGACACCGTCAGGCCCTGCTGATGCAGATCCAGGATCATGATCGTCTCCCTCAGCTTGATCACCAACATCCCCCTTCCGACCATCAGAAGGAGAGAGGTGGCTTGGGAAATCTGCACAGGGAGGATAAGTGGAATTTCTGCCTGACTTCGGCTTAGATGCCGGGAACAGGAGATACCATGACGAGACGACCGCGCCGGAACCACAGCCCGGCTTTCAAGGCCAAGGTGGCGCTCGCCGCCATCCGAGGTGAGCAGACGCTGGTGGAATTGTCCCAGCAGTTCGATGTGCATGCCAACCAGATCAAACAGTGGAAAGACCAGCTCCTTGAGGGTGCGACGGGTGTGTTCGGCGATGAAACGAAAGCGGAGCCAACGGGCCCGACCGTCGATGTCAAAACGCTGCACGCCAAAATCGGCGAACTGACACTGGAGAACGATTTTTTGTCCGGTGCGCTCGGCAAGGCGGGATTGCTGGGCGGAAAGAAATGATCGACCGCGAGCACAAGCTATCCGTCGTGCGCCAGGCGAAGCTTCTCGGCTTCAGCCGTGGCAGCGTCTACTATCTGCCTCGTCCGGTGTCTGACGGCGATCTGGCCCTTATGCGCCGGATTGACGAACTGCATCTCGACTACCCGTTCGCGGGAAGTCGGATGTTGCAAGGGCTCTTGAGAGGAGAAGGGCTGGAAGCTGGGCGGCTACACGTCGCCACGCTGATGAAGAAGATGGGTATCGAGGCGATCTATCGCCGCCCGAACACCTCCAAACCAGCGCCAGGGCACAAAATTTATCCCTACCTCCTGCGAAAGCTGGCGGTCACCCGACCCAACCAGGTCTGGGCAATGGATATAACGTATGGTGCGCCTCGCCCCAGTCGGGGAGGCATATGACTGGAATGCAAAAGAGAAAGGAGGATATGAGTATTTGCCTGTTCCCTGCTGCGAGGGGACATGAGCCGAAGCGGCGGTAACCTGCCGTCAACTGGCAGGGTGACGTAGCCCGCAGGTAAAGGGGATTGAGGCGAAGCCGTTACGCCGAGATGGTTCCCGAGGCTGAAGTATTGGAAGGTTGAGGAACACGAACCGGTTCACCCGCATCTGAGGGCTGGAATGTCGCCTCCGCCTACACGGCTTAACAGGCGGAATGCTGATGATAACGCCGGACACGTATGCCGGCATGCATCCAAAGGCGAGCGTAGATGTAGGAAGCTCGCAAGGGGCCATGGGGAGAATGCAGCCAGACCATGGCATTGGCATCGACTTGCGGAAAGCAAGGGAAAAGACTGCGACCGGCAGCCTCACCAATACGCAAACGTCCAGCATATGAACGAGGGAAGGCATGATGGAATGCCAACGATGTTCTGCATCGCAAGGGAGTTGACCCTGATGTCCATCATGCTGGCGGAGTTCTCGTAGTAGTCCGCGGCAGGAAAGCTTGCCACATGGCGAAGGGGAACAGTTCAAACTGCTTGAAGTGCAAACTATCTGACCGAACGAGGTGAAGACCTTTGATAATCAGCGAAATGCAGCACAAGCTTGCAACATGGGCCGAGAGCGATCCGAACCGAAGATTTGATCGGCTTCTTCGGCTGATTGCCAATCGGGACTGGCTTGCCGAGGCCGCCCGGATGGTTCTTGCGTCAAGCGGCGCACGAACGCCGGGCATCGACGGAATGGACAAGCAACGACTGCAGGTCAAACTGGATCAGCATCTGGACGACCTGCGGACAAGCCTGCTGGAGGAGAGTTATCGCCCCCAGCCGGTCAAGCGCATCTATATCCCGAAATCGAACGGCAAGCTACGACCGCTAGGTATTCCGACCCTGACCGACCGGATCGTCCAGCGTGCCATGCTGATGGCCATGGAGCCGATCTGGGAAAGCGATTTCCATCGCTTATCCTATGGCTTCCGGCCGGAACGGAGCGTGCATCATGCCGTCCGCACCGTGAAGATACAGCTTCAGGATGGAGTCGACACGACGAGGGGCCGCTGGATCATCGAAGGTGATCTGGCCAGCTACTTGGATCGACTTTCATAATACCCCCAGGTTCATGGCATGTGTTCGAAGAGGGTGGGATTGTGATCTATGGTCTTGATCCATAAACCTTTTCTCTGTCCACGGATGAGGTGGGCGGCTTCCAGCTCACCGCATTTAACTCGCTGCAACAGACTTTGGCGGGAAAGCCCGAGCGTATCCATGGCATCGCGGATGGGTTCGAAACCGTCGCCGGGCGTCGTGAGGAAGCGGGCCTTGAGTTCGCTGGTCAGCCGGATGCGCCAGGGCGCGCCGGGCGTGATCTGTTCGCCTCGAATGAGGCCGTCGTTCAGGTGGCGGTGAAGCGTTGAGGGCGCCACACCAAGGACGCTGGCTGCCTGATGGATAGTCAGAACGTCGCCGTCTGTGGTTGGCGATTGGGCCCTGCAGATGGGAATATTCCAGTGACGCCGCAAATTGCCGACACGATTGGCGTCGAACCGGTGCCCGCGCGCTGTTTGGCGGCCCTGACGGTTGAGAATGCCGGCTATAACGGCGTCCGGGTAGAGAGGTGCCAGTCGCCGTAACAGCGTCAGAGTGTCTTCGTCGGTACGAACCGTTGCAGGGCGTGAGCGCGGCAACGCGACGTCGAGATGACTGGTTGCCCCACCTTTCCAGCGGAGCATCAAACGTGCACATGCCTTGTCGCGATCGGCATGGAGGGAGACTTCCTCGATCAGCGTGCGCAGCAGTTCCTTATGATCGCGTGATGTCGTTGAAGGCGCATGCCAAACGCTCGCCAGATCGACTTCAAGGGTGAGCAGGTTCTCTCTCTCCCTGGGCGAGAGCGGGCGCGGACGCGTCGCCTCTCGCTGTACCAGCTCCGTCTTGGCCGCCTCCAGGGCACGCAGGGCCTCCTCCCACTCCCGCTCCAGCGCGCGTGCGACCAGGCGATTGTCGGGATCGACAGCGCGATAGCGGCGCTCAGTGCGGTTGACGGCGAACTGCGCCCGCTCCACGTCAAGCCGCCATTGCTTGAGAGCCGCTTCACGGTCGCTTTCCAGGCGTTCGGCGGCTTCGATCGTGGCGGCGAGTCGCGCCGGCTTAAGCGCCTCCAGGAATGCCGCGACCACGGCTTCATCGATCTGCACGCCGCCGACATTGAGGCAATAAACGCCCCGGCCTTCGACGAGGATCTTGCCAGCGCAATGATAGCCGGGCGCCGCGTTGCGGCCGCGGTAGTGGGTGCGCAACCGTCGTCCGCAATGGCCACAGCAAGCAATACCCTGGAGCAGCGCGGTCCCTTCGCGAACTGCGCCAGCAGAATGCCCGCGGGTGTCGGAATGCGGTCGGGGCTGGGTATTGGCCCCCATGCGTTGCTGGTTGGCCTCAAAAGTCGGCCAGTCAATATAACCCGGATGGTGATCCTTGATCAGCACCTGCCATTCGTCCCTTGGCAATTTGCGCACCCGTTTGCGCCGTGCACCGGTTTCGTCGAGCACGGTCTCATGACGATTCTTGCCATAAACATACGCACCCGCATAGACCGGATTGGCGAGAACAGCGTGAACAGCATGATAGCTTGCCTCGCTCCAGCGCAGATCCTGATGTTCGCCGAGGCGCAGTGGGAACTTTATATCTTGTGCCCGTAGCCACAGCCAGACGCGGCGCGCTGAGCCTAGTTCGGCAAAGCGGGCGAAGATCGAGCGGATGACATGGGCGACCGCTTCGTCAGGATGCATCAGGATCTCACCGTCGTCCTCGCCCCAGACGAAGCCGACAGGCAATCCGCGGCGCAATTCGCCGCGCGCCGCCTTGTTACGGATGCCACCGTCCAGTCGGGCGCGCAGGACATGCAATTCCGCCTCGCTCATGGCACCCTTCAAACCGAGCAAAAGCCTGTCGTTGAACAAAGCTGGGTGATAAATCCCGTCGGCGTCGCCAATCAACGTGTCGGTCAAGCCCGCCAATTCGATCAACCGATGCCAGTCCGCATTGTTACGCGCCAACCGCGAGACCTCAAGGCCGAGCACGATGCCGACCCGGGCCAGTGCGACCTCGCTCGTCAATCGGGCGAAACCGGATCGCATGACACTGCCGGAGCCGGACAGGCCGAGATCCTCGTCGATGACCAGGATGCGCTCGGCAGGCCAGCCCAGTTCACGCGCCCGGCCGGAAAGAGCGTATTGGCGCTCGGTCGATTCGCGGTTGTTCTCCACCTGCGACGCGCTCGATTGGCGCAAGTAGACGATGGCTTGCCGTGCCAAGTGGGTGGCGGTGACCTTGCTGTGTTCAATCATGACTGGCCCCCCTCGCTGTCAGCATGTGAGCGATCATCAGGGACAGCCGGCGCAACGCCTTTGCACGCGCTTCGGCGTCCAGCTTCTCCCAAGCGGGCGGCTCGGGAGACCGATTGGTGTTTTCCTCGACAAATGTCAGCTTCAATTGCATATCGCCTCTCCTTGTCAGCGGACGGCGACTCATCTCGCCGCTCAAGAAGAGCGTCGGTCACAAAGCGAAGACGCTGAAGATCTGCGATGCGGCAGATGCCTGCCTGGCTCGCGGGGGCGCCGCAGGAAAGAGTTTCCGTGGTGTCGCTGATATTTGTCCACGCCTCGGGAATGTTGCTGCGACTGCCATCGGGCAATTCGACCAGTAACAACCGTACGCCGCGGCTCACCATTCGCCGGAGCACCAACAGAACGCGCCCTTCGAACGCATGCCCTGTACGTTTGACGACTATCGATGTCGGCAGATCATGGTGATGGGTAGTCTGACGACGTTTCCTTCGACACGGTCCATCACCGGCTGCTTCTGAGATGCGTGCGGCGACGGGTGCAGGACGGACGGTTCGTCGATCTTCTCTGCCGGTTCCTGAAAGCAGGACACATTGACCGTGGCCTGTTCACGGCCTCAAGCGAGGGCGTTCCGCAAGGTGGCGTTCTCACGCCCCGAACGCAAAAGGTAACTTCGAGTTTGATCGGGTGATTGTGTTCGATCGTTCTCGTTCTGTGCTTGATTTGCGTCTCAAAAGGTAATATACATATGTCAAATGCCGCGCTCGACCGAACCGCAGAAGACCGAACGGATCAACGCTGCCCATGGGTTACTCGCGCGTGGGCTGAGTGTGACGGAGGCTGCGTTGTCGTTGTCGCGCCAATTCGCAATATCTCGACGTCAAGCCTATCGATATATCGAGGAGGCTCAGGCGATCAGTCATCCGATGCCGGTTACCGAACCGAACATGGCGGTCACATTCAAGCTCCCGCCCAGTCTGGTCAACTCGATCCGAGCGCGGGCGATCGCGGAGGAGACGACGATCAGCGACATGGTCAGCCGGGCGCTGCGAGCGTTTCTCGGCGAAGCTGGCGGCCATGGTTGACCGGCGTGGCCATGATCGCGATATCCAGTTCGAGTATGCCTTTGATCGTCTTGTCGCCACCAAACTGGAGCAGGTTTACAGGATCCTGGTCCCAGAGCAGATGCGTGCTATCGGCGCCAATCCACGTTTGAAGGGGTATAGCGATGAAGACCGCCGCGATCTATGCCAGAGTGTCCTCCGAGCAGCAGAAGGAGGAGAACACGATTGCGAGCCAGACTGCGGCGCTGGTGGTGTTCGCACACGATCAGGGATACAGCGTTCCCGATGAATGGGTGATCGAGGATGAAGGCTTCAGCGGCGCCAGCCTTTTGCGACCTGGTCTGGAGCGATTGCGCGATCTGGCCGCAGAGGGGCACATTCAGGCCATCCTGATCCACTCGCCGGACCGATTGAGCCGAAAGTATGCCTACCAGGTGTTGCTTATGGAGGAATTCGCCCGCCATGGCGTTGAGACGATTTTCCTTAAGGCTCCACGTTCGGATACGCCGGAAGATCAATTGATGCTGCAGTTCCAGGGGATGATCGCCGAGTACGAGCGGGCACAGATTCTCGAACGGTCCCGTCGCGGCAAGCGTCATCGCGCCAAGGCCGGGGAAGTCTCGGTTCTCTGCGGCGCACCCTTCGGTTATCGCTACATTCGCAAGACCAGCGATGCGCCCGCACGTTACGAAATCGACACCGCCGAAGCGGAGGTCGTTCGACTGGTGTATGACAAATATACGGTGGACGGCCTGAGCATCGGCGCGATTGCCCGGCTGCTGCGTGAGATGGGCGTGCCGACACGCCGGCGGACGACGCGTTGGGAGCGGTCGGTCGTATGGGCCATGCTGCGCAACCCCGCCTACAAGGGAACTGCTTGCTTTAACAAGACGCAGATCGGGTCACGGCAGAAGGTGACGAGGCCTTTTCGCTTGTTAGGGCGGGCCGTCCATGGGGAAAAGAGCAGCGGTCACGAACGGCCGCGCGACGAATGGATCGAGATACCGGTCGCGGCGATCGTCAGTGACGAGACATTCGCGGTAGCGGCTGAGCGGCTGGCCGACAACAAACGCTTCGCGCCTCGTCGGACCATCGAGCCCAGCATCGTTCAAGGATTGGTCTCGTGCCGCAAATGCGGCTATGCGCTATCGCGGACGTCGACCCGCAGTTCGGCGCGCAAAATCCATTACTACCGCTGCCTTGGCTCGGACGCATGGCGCCATCTTTGCGGGGCGGTGTGCGACAACAAGCCGATCCGCCAGGACCTGCTCGATCAGGTCGTGTGGCAGGAAGTCATCCGCCTGATCGAAGACCCCACACTCATTCAGGACGAACTCGACCGGCGCCTCAATGCGGCCCGTGCTGCCGAACCGACGAAGCGGCGCCAGGAGGCCCTCGAACGCGAACTGACACGGATAGGGAAAAGCAAGGAGCGCCTGCTCACGGCCTATCAAGAGGATCTCGTGTCCCTCGACGAACTACGACGCCGGATGCCGGAACTTCGTACGCGCGAGCAATCCATGCACGCCGAACTGCAAGCGATCGTCGATCAAGCTGCCGACCGGATGTCGTTCCTACGCTTGGCCGAAACCTTGACCGCCTTCCTTCAGCGGCTGCGCCAATCGGCGGGATCGCTGGACATTGCCGAGCGCCAGAAAATCGTCCGACTCCTGGTCAAGGAAGTGTTGGTCGACAACGATACCATCATGATCCGGCATTCAGTCCCATCGCTGCCAACGACACCGCCAGATCGCAGCCGACCGCCAACCTCAAACCGAAAATCGCGGCTGGCCGCGCAAAGTTACCTTTTGCGTTCGGGGAGTGCTGTCACCGCTCCTGTCCAACATCATGCTCCATGAGTTTGATGCGTGGCTGGAGGCGAAATACCTGAGCGACAAGGCCCGCAAGGACCGCTAGGCATGGAACTTCGGCATCCAGCAAGGCAGGCCCATTACGGTTCGAGAGAACCGGCAATGGAAACCGGCCGTTGCCTATTGGCGATACGCTGACGACTTCGTCGTGATCGTAAAAGGAACCAAGGCTCAGGCAGAGGAAATCCGCGAGGAGTGCCGGGCGTTTCTGGAAGGTGAGTTGAAGTTGACGCTGAACATGGAAAAGACCCATGTTACACACGTCAATGACGGCTTCGGCTTTCTGGGGCACCGGATCATTCGCAAGCGAGGGGCACACGGACGGATGTCCGTCGTCACGACGATACCCAAGGAAAAGGCCAAGGGGTTTGTTCGCAGACTTACCGAAACCCTTTCCGGCAATCATAGTGTCAGTACGGTCGACATGATCTCCAGCCTGAACCGCCAGTTGGTGGGATGGGCGGCGTTCTACAAGTTCACCGACTTCACGGCGTACGTATTCCGGCGCATCGACCATGTCGTGTTCTGGAAAATGGCGCATTGGCTGGGACACAAGTACCGATCTCGCATCAAACCCTTGATGCACAAATGGTACCGGGTCCCGGAACCGGGCAAGGCGAAAACCTGGCTCGTGTTTGGTCGGAATGAACGCGGCGGCCCTGTCGGAAAAGCGCTACATCGGCTTGTCTCAAGCCCGAAGGCGCAATTCCGGTGGCGCAATCCGGAAGAAAATCCATATATCTTCCGGGTCGAAGACCGCAGCACCATCACATCGCATTACCATGACGTTGCTATGGCCATGGGCCAAGCTTGAACAGAGAGCCGTATGCGCTGAAAGGTGCACGTACGGTTCGGGGAGGAGAAGCGCATCTGCGCTTCTTACTCCACTTCCGATGGCTCGCGGCTTTGTCTATCTCTGCGCCGTCGTGGACTGGTTCAGTCGGCGGGTTCTGTCGTGGCGGTTGTCGATCACGATGGAAGCAGCCTTCTGCATCGAAGCAGTCGAGGAAGCGCTGGCCCGTTATGGCAAACCCGACATATTCAATACTGACCAGGGATCGCAGTTCACCTCGATGGACTTCACGGCAGTGTTGAAGAAAGCCGAAATCGCCATCTCGATGGATGGCAAGGGCGCTTGGCGGGACAATGTCTTCGTGGAACGCCTTTGGCGTTCGATCAAATACGAGGAGGTCTACCTCCACGCCTACAAGACAGTGTCCGAAGCCCGTGTCGGCATTGGCCGATATCTGACCTTTTACAATAGCCGACGCCCACATTCATCCCTTGACCGGCAGACGCCGGATCAGGCCTACTTCAACGCGCTGGCACCAATGATGGTGGCGGCATAATCGAGGCGGATATCCACTTAGCGAAACGCCCGAAACTGTTCAGACAAACCGAGCCACCTCTGAGTATCGGCGATGACGCGCCGCCGGTCTTCCGGGGCGCGCCCCGGAAGACCGGCGGCCGCAGCACCTGGGGAAGTTTCAAACGGCACTATTGGGCTCTTCCGCAATTTCGGTGCAGCTCATGTTCCGATGATCCGGGAGCGAAGGAGATCAATGCCGGCACGTCCGTACATGGATCGTTTGATGAACTTCAGTCTGTTGATCTTGCCCTCTACGGGGCCGGTACTCCAAGGCAAGGTCAGCGCAGCTCGAACGGCTTCGATGTCGCGAAGGATTCCTCGCGCAAATGATGACATCGGCCCTGTAACGGCATCGTCCAACCATGGCTGCAGCGCACCAATATCCCGATTGCAAACCAGGGATTGGAAGCGGCGCGACAGGTCAGCGGCGACGGAGATGTCCGGCGAGGCGGAAGAGATCGTAGCGACAAAGACTTTCTCGTTCGCCGGAAGAGTTTCAGAATCTACGGTCAGGAGACGGGTGGTTTTGCGAGGCGACGGTACGCTCCAGGCTGGCTCGGACAGCTTGCCTGAAAGCGACGGAGCGGGAATGTCATCACGCATACGGACCTTTACCCATTGACGAAAGGTCTTCGCTCTCCCGGAATATCCTCTCTCGCAAACCTCCCGGTAGAGCTGGGTAGCGTTGCGGCAGCCTTGAAGCCAACGCCTTCGGACGTAGTCTGCGTGAACGTCGGCGGGATTTTCCGCGAAGGCCTTCCTTTCCCATGTTCCCGGTCGTTTATCTTTCAGCCATTTCCGTATGGTTTTGAGATCGACACCGAGCTCACGCTTGATCGCCAATTGGCTCCAGCCCAAACTGTTCAGTCGGGATACCTCGTCGAAAAGAACACGCCGGCTTCTGTGCTGATTATTTCGTCGCCGTCCATCTCGCCTTTCGGGATGCATATCTTTTGCACTCACGTCGCCGACGTGACCATGCGCGCAATATTGCGCTGTAAGGGTTTTCGCAACATCACGAATAAGCCGATAACGCCGCTCGACGACATTCTGTAAAGCATCGGAACAATTTCGCAGGAGATGCCAGCGATCGGCGACTTGTTGCGCTTTCGGCGCTCCTTCGCGGGCGCCACGCGCATAAGCACCAGCCCTGTCGCGAGCGATAATTTCAACACTTGGATGGCCGGCAAGCCATTCTGAAAGCGTATCCTTCTCACGATCGGGTAGCAGGTCCACGACATTGTTCGTCTCGAGGTCGACCAGGATCGTTCCATATCGCTGGCCGCGGCGCCAAGTCCAGTCGTCCACGCCAAGGATACGAGGTGCTTCATCATCGGACTCTGTTTGCGACCGCACGATCCGCAGGATCGTATCAGCGCTTACAGGCATGCCAAGACGGGTCACAAGCCGCATGCCTGCCTCACCTCCCAATGCCATGCCGATGCTGCGATGAACATCTTCCAGCCGTGTGGTGCGCCGGCGATAGCGGCAGGTCACGTCTCGATCGTTCTCGGCGAATATACGCCTCTGGCATCGCTTGTTGCTGCAACGCAAGCGTCGAACACTGACGGTTATCGTGACGGAGCGTCCTTGCCATGGAAGGTCGGAAAGCCGTCGATCATAGCAACTATGAATCCGGTAGGAGGTCTTGCGGCAATCGGGGCACTTTGCTCCCATCGACCGAAAACGGCAATGGATCGATACCGCATCTGTCGATCGATGAACCTGATCGACACCAGAGAAGATGGTATCAAGGGTAGAACGCGCTTTCCCATTCACATGCTCCTGCTGATTCGTGTTTTGAATCAACAGGATTCAGAAAGTTGCACCGAAATTGCGGAAGAGCCCACTATTGGGGAATATTGATCCGGTACTGACAGCCGGCGCGGGCTGACGCCGACCATGCGACGGGAGCTGAAACGACGATCGGCCATCGAGCCGACCATCGGCCATATGAAGGCTGATGGCAGGCTGGACCGCAACTTCCTTCTCGGGCATGTTGGCGACGCCATCAATGCACTGCTCGTGGCCGCAGGTCACAATCTGCGCCTCATCCTGGCGAAGCTGACCCTTTGGCGTGCCTTCATCAAGGCCGCGCTCACCGTTCTCATGGTGAAATTGAATACTTCTCCAGATCTTCCGACCGCCAGAAGATCAATAATTTAGCCGTTGTTCAGGGCCGACTTATTAAGGCTTTCGGGCGCACGACCCAGTCGCAATTGGTCAGTTCGATCTCGTCACCGTCGATGGGGCCTACGAGTGCCAAGATGGTTGAGCGCGGCCATTCCGCGGCAGTGATCGTTCGCATTACGACATCAAGGATTGCGGCGTCGATGTTCACGTAATCAGCGGTTCGCACGTTCGGAAAAAATTTTGGTTCCGAAACGGCATCGCATAAAATCGAGAACCGAGCATTTGTACCGCCAATGTCGCCGAGAAGGACTGGAACGACGTGGGCTCGCAAGTCGAATTGCTATGCATGGAACTGGTTGGCTTCCTTCTAATCGATATCGAGTTAAACTCTGGCTATGTAGAAGCCGGTCGAACTCCTGTAGGCGCGGCGAACACTCGTTTACATCGATACATCCTTTCCAAGGTGGATGAGAACAACTGGATCGCAGTCTCGGGCAGAACTGATTGCGTGGCTGTCAGCGCATCTTTTGAAAGGCGAGTTTTATCAATTTCAGTGGTCGTTGGAGAATGCAGGCTTACGTTCTTTTCGTGAGGATGCGACGACGGCCATCGCAACTCTCATCTCGTTGCCAAGGAAAGCGAGACTTTCATCACCACCCATCCCTGGGCGCCCGGATAGGAATTCTGGGCTGCAAGCTAACGCAATATGCGCTGATATTCTCGCGGAATGCATCGTTTCATTATTGCTGCCGCCGAGGTAGCAGCTGAACTGGTTGCGCCGGCAATACAACGCGGCCTCGATTGAGTTCTCGATCCCGCCAAGGTCGGGCATCTTGATCTGGACGATGTCGCCCGCTCCGCGAGACATGAAGCGTTCGATGTCGTCCAGCGTGTTGCACCAGTCATCGACCACGATTCTAACACCAATCCCCATCTCCCGCTGTATCCCGGTCAATTTCGCATACAGGTCTATCTGCTCTTCCTGGGTCCTGGCGATGATCGGCGCTTCGATCAGCACCGGGTAAGGCGCGGCGACTTGTTCTATTTTCCCCAGAAAGGCTGCGATCTCGTCGAGGCGATAATCAAACGCATCTGCAAACGTTCCATAGACGTCGAAATGAAAAGTCGGCTTGTAATCCGCAGCGCCGATTTCCTGAACTCGCTGGGAGAGCCGTCTCACATAGTTCAGGAAAATGCTGCCGTCCCTACCGACATGCCGATCCACGTCATTGAATTCCGCATGCGGAAGAAGGTCGGCTTTCTTGAGGATCATCCTGTCATGAAGATCGTAATTTTCTCTGGGGACCGTAACCTTGATGGGAACGATCGCAGCGGGCAGTTCGGCCCCCTCGAGCTCGTATTCCCGAGTAATCGTCTCCACCAGTTGCTCCCGATGCGCAATCGACGTGGCATGAAGCAATGCCTGACTGAATCCGTATCGGATTGCGGTATGAAAGGGTGCGCCCTCGCTCCCGCCGTCAAGAATGTTCAGGTTGCTGCGAAACTCGGCGACACTGCGTCCGATGAGGAGCGGGCAGAGCTCCCGCTCCACCCGTTCGAGATGTTCGCGGGGAAGGAAAACCCGATCGCGTCCCGCAAACCCTCCGGCGGTCACGTCGACGCAATCCCCATGGGCGATCGATCCATCTTCCAATACAAGAACGACCGACAATATTTCCGCGGGCTGGACGATCTTCGTGAAGCCGGGCGTCACCGGTTGCCCACGATATAAAAAACCATCCGGGACGGCACCGGCCCGTTGCGCCGCCATATCGTAGTGAACGAATGTCGATATTCCCGGTACGATGAGGACATTACGAATTATCATGAGGCTCAGTTGCGGCTTGGAGGACGATTTGCGTTAATGCGCGATACAGCAAATATCCAGGCACACTGGATATGCCGCGCCACGAATCATGATTAACTTTCACGGCGGCGGAAGATTGTCAGCATCGCCATGAGCCCGACCGTTATAATGATGAATGCTGTTGAGGCCGCCGCAATGATCGGAGAAATGTTGTAGTCGATTTCTTCAAAAAGCCTTCTCGTGATCGTCTTCTGAGTTACGCCAGACAGAAAATAGGAAACGACGCTCTCATCGAAGGATGTCACGAACACGAGAACGCCAGATCCAAGAACAGCAGGGGTGATCAGGGGGAGGGTGATCTTCCTGAAGCACTGCTGCCTTGTCGCGCCCAAATTCAAGGCGGCCATTTCATAGGTGACGGGCAATCTCTGAAGAGCGGCTGACACCATGAGAATGACGTAAGGTACGGTCAAAGCCGCATGTACGAGGACAAACCCTAATGTGTTTCCAACCAGACCCAATTGCGCGAACTGAAGATAGACGGCGATTGCCACGACGATGTGCGGAACAATCAGCGGAATCAGAACGCATGCCATGAACAGCTGTTTTCCGGGGAGATTACTTCTAACCACTGCAATTGCTGCAGCCGTGCCCGCGATCAGAGAGACAATCGTTGTCAGAAAGGCGATCTTGAGAGAGAACAGCCCGGAGTTCAGCCATGACGGGTCGTCCGCAAGCTCGTAAAACCACTTGAGTGACAAGGACTTGGGCGGAAAATCAAGAAAGATACTGGGGCTGAAGGAAAGGACCACAACAACGACGGTCGGGAATATAAGAAACAGCAGGATTGCCCATGAAACCGGGAACAGAAGCCAGGACGATCCGAGGCTTAAACGTGCATTAGTCATATGCGACAACCCTTTCCAGCTTCAGAAGGCGCCGAAAGACGGCTGTTATTCCAAGCGACAACACGACGAGAACCAGCGATAGGGCGCCCGCGAACGGCCAGTCCAGAAGGATCGTTATTTGCTGCCCGATCAGGGTCGAAATCATCAGCGTCGACGGACCACCGAGAAGCGCCGGGGTCACATAAGCGCCGAGCGTGAGGACGAAAACCATGAGGCAACCTGCGAAAATGCCAGGCAGGCTCAATGGCAGCGTGATCCGCCAGAATATCGACCACGCTCCAGCGCCGAGGTTCTGCGCTGCTTTGGGCAGATCCGGCGAAATTGCCTTGAGGGAATTCGCGATCGGCAAAACCATGTAGGGCAGCATCACATGCGTGAGCGCGATGACCACTGCGGCATCCGTGTACAGGATGCGCAAAGGCTTGCTTATCAGTTGGCTCTCGATCAGATACCTATTTACCAATCCGTTCGGCTGAAAGAAAATGATCCATGCATATGAACGGATCAAGACAGGTGTCCATAAAGGCACCAGAACGCACGCTATGGCGACTGCCGCCACGATCTTACCACTCCGGGCGATCAACACCGCAACCGGATAGCCCAGGCATACGGCAAGAAACGTCGTCGCACCGGCGATGATCATCGTGCGAAAAAGTACGAGTATGTACAAAGGATCGTTGACTTTATAGTAATTTTTAAACCCGAGTTCAGGTGAGGTAAAGCTTGTCGCGAGCAACAGCAGCGTCGGCAAGGTGATGACGCCGATCAACAGTGCTGCGGTAGGCATTATCATAAGAAGGGAGAGTCTTTTTGGAAGCTCTCCTCTCATACCTCTTTCAAGTTCCGTTAAAGACATGTCGCTTCCTCACTGCTCATACTTGAACAGATGAATGTTGCCCGTATCAATTGAAATAACGACGGTGCTGCCTACTTGGGGCGCCGTACCTCGTTCCCTCTCCGGGATCGCCACAAGGATAACTGCACCCGACGTGTGCTCGAGCGAAACAAGGCTGGCACTGCCGTTATAGCGCACGTGCACAACCGTGCCGCTAACCTCCTTCAAGGGTTGCGCAGACCTCGAGATCGACAGATCCTCGGGCCGTACACCGAGCACGGCCTTTTCGCCGACGGTGAAGCGCTGCTCGAAAGCGCGACAGGAAATTTTCTCGCCGCCGCCCAAATCGATAATGGTAGAAGCATCATCGGCATGGCTGATTGTCCCTGACAGAAGCGTCATCTCGCCGATGAATTTGCCCACGAACACATTTTCCGGGCGATGGTACAAATCCTGCGGTGAGCCGATTTGTGCAATCCGGCCTTTATCCATGACCGCGATGCGATCTGACATGGTCAGCGCTTCTTCTTGATCGTGCGTAACGTAGACGACCGTCGAACCCAGTCTCTGCTGAAGCTGTTTGAGCTCGACCTGCATGTGCTGGCGCAGGTTGCGGTCCAAGGCGCCGAGCGGTTCGTCCATTAGGATGACTCTCGGATCGAAGACGATCGCCCGTGCCAGCGCGACACGCTGAGCTTGTCCGCCCGACAACTCATGCGGCTTGCGCTCTTCGTATCCATTCAGCTTGACGAGCGTCAGCGCCTCCTGGATTTTTTTGCTTTGAATATCTTTCGCAACTCCACGCATCTCGAGCGGAAACGCTATGTTCTGCCTGACGCTCAGATGAGGGAAAAGAGCATATTTCTGGAAGACCATGGCAATCTCCCGCTTGTTAGGCGGGAGGTTGGTAATGTCCCGGTCGCCGATCCTTATGGATCCGCCATTGGGAACTTCAAAGCCGGCCAACATCATCAGCAGCGTCGTCTTCCCTGAACCGGATGGTCCTAGAAGCGAAATAAACTCACCGCCTTTTACGTCCAATGACACGTTCTTGATTGCTTCAAAACTTCCATAGGATTTCGAAACATTTTGCATGAGTACGGACATGCCGGTCAGACCGGCGGGCTTTCCTATATTTTGCTTACGCAATGATTCATTCACTGTAATCTTACCCCGAAGCTGGTGTTTGAGCCGATGCATACGGACGAATTAAGACGCAAGCCACCTGTTCCAGTCGTTGATGAGCGAGGCCTTCTTCGGCTCGAGCCAATCCCAGTCGTATTTGACGAGAGAATCCTGAATCGCTGCGCTGGCGCCGAGAGCATGGACTTCTTCAGGCGACAGTTTCGGCGTCACTTCCTTCGCATAGCCGGTCAGGAAGCCAGCCTTTTTCATGAATTCGCCATGCTCATCTGAACGAGAAAGCCAGAAATTCAAGAACGCAGCCGCAGCGCGAGGATGCGGAGCACCTTTCAGGATAGAATATCCAGATCGGTTCATCAGGCCTTCATTCCACGTATAATCGATTGGAAGGCCCGCTCTCTTCAGGAAGAAGGACTGCCCAGTGTACAAGGGCGAGAATACCACCGTTTCAGATTTGAAAGCCTCGACGCCCTGGCCCCCGACTTTCCACCAGACCGAAACATGGGGTTTGATCTGGTTCAGCTTCCGAAAAGCCCGGTCAACATCGAGTGGGAAGAGTTCCGATGGCTTTACGCCATCTGCCAAAAGCGCTCCCATGATATTACGCCAGGGAGAACCGTCATTGTTCATACCACGTGCACCCGGGAATTTCTGCACATCCCAGAAGTCCGCGTAGGTTTTCGGAAGATTGGCGCCAAAATGCTTTGTGTTGTACGTCAACACCAGTGCAGCGTAATTGTAGGGAACACCGTATTGGAGGCACGCGCCCGGAATATTCTGCGAAGCAACATTTGGCAATGCTTCGCACTTTTTTCCAAGATCGACAATAATGTCTTGATTGGCAGGAAGCACGATATCCGACTGTTGGTGCAGGACGATGTCCCATTCGATCCGCTTTGCAGCGAACATCGCCTTAACTTTTGTGACCATCTCTCCGTACGAGCTAGAGACGGGAATGACGTTTACCCCGGTTTCCTTCGAGAAAGGTTTGAAGAAATACTCGATCATGAGTTTTTCTTCTTCGCCGCCCGCCGTGCGGATAATGAGAGTATCTTCCAGCTTGCCTTGCGCCGAAGCGTATTTTGAAACCAGGCTGGATGCTCCCAGTGCCAACGGTGCCGCGATGAAATTGCGTCTATTGATCTGCATTTTAGTTCCCCTTTGCGTTATATCGTACCCATCAAATGGATGTTCTCGTGCCATCCTACAATCGTTTGTAAACCTTAATACAATCGATTGGCAAGTGACTTTATTTTTGCGGAATGTTGCGAAGCAGCAGAATCACCGCCTCATACCAACGAGCATCATTGTTGACTCTGTCGGGCTTCCCAAGACCGGACGAATCTGAATCGTTGTTGCAAACCGGAGGTTTGCGATGGGTTGGGCACTTTCGTTACGGCAAGATTTTGATGGCGCTACACTGTGTCTCTTGGCTCGGCAGACCAAGGATGCCAATCAGGCGCGGCGGCTGTTGGCGCTCGCATCGATCTACGATGGCGGTTCGCGCTCGGATGCCGCCCGGCTTGGCAGCGTGACGGTGCAGATCGTCCGCGATTGGGTCGAGCGGTTCAATACACGCGGCCCTGATGGCTTGATCAACGGCAAGGCGCCGGGTGGCCAATCGAAACTGAGCGACACTCAACGGCAAGCGCTGGCCAAGATCGTTGAACGCGGCCCCATTCCGGCAATCCACGGTGTTGTGCGCTGGCGGCGCAAAGACCTGGTGCAGTGGATATTCGAGGAGTTCCGTATCTCGATGGACGAGACGACGGTCGGCCGCGAACTGAAGGCGCTCGGCTTTGCCAAACTATCGGCCCGTCCGCGCCATTATGCGCAAAACGAGATGGAGGCGGACGCTTTTAAAAAGGCTTCCCCGCCGCTGTGGCGGAAGTTCACAGCCGCATCCCGCCGGGCACTCCAATAGAACTCTGGCGGGCCGACGAAGCCAGAATAGGGCAGAAGAACAAGATCACGCGACGCTGGGCCCGGCGCGGCACCAGACCGGTTACTGCCTGCGACCAGCGCACGATGTGGGCTTATATTTTCGGTGCGATCTGCCCGAAGAAGGGAAAGGGTGCCGGCCTTGTCCTGCCCTATTGCGATACCGATGCCATGCAGCAGCATCTCGCCGAGATCAGCATCGCCGTCGACAATGGCTCGCACGCAATCCTCATCCTTGACCAGGCAGGCTGGCACACCACGCCAAAATTGAAGGTCCCAGACAATATGACCTTGCTGTTCCTGCCTCCGAGATCGCCGGAATTAAACCCGGTAGAGAACGTCTGGCAATTCATGCGAGACAACTGGCTGTCGAACCGCATCTTCAACGACTACGACGATATCGTCGCCCACTGCTGCGGAGCCTGGAACAAACTCGTCGAGCAGCCGTGGAAAATCATGTCAATTGGACATCGCCAATGGGCGCATCAGTCATGATCAGCGCTCGTTGGTATCAGTTGCATCCAGCAGAGCCGCGAAATCCTTTCGGCAGGCAGCAATTTCCAAATGCCGCACACTCGCTATGTCTGGTTGCAATGTTTATCGTTTGTCGATGCGATATAGACCGTATCAAGATCATTTCCCTTCAGAAACCGATCAAGGCCCGTGTCCCACGCCGGTACCTCCATATCCTCAGCAAATTGGCGGGTCCGTTCAGCATCACTTCCGTACAGTGCAGCGACTTCAGCTTGCGGATGGCTACGAAATGCGCTGCACATCCGTTCTTTCGTAATAGTGGCAGCACCAATCAGCCCTAGCAGGCTGTTGAAGAAGTCTCTCGTTTAGCCTTGAGGACGGCCTCGTCGCCGTTGTGATAGGCGAAAGTGATCTCGATTGCGCCGTCGTCGAGCAATTCGGCGTGACCGTCGCCGGCGACCT
>NZ_QJKM01000031.1 GCF_003425685.1 Rhizobium terrae | reverse complement strand
CGAGGTCGCCGGCGACGGTCACGCCGAATTGCTCGACGACGGCGCAATCGAGATCACTTTCGCCTATCACAACGGCGACGAGGCCGTCCTCAAGGCTAAACGAGAGACTTCTTCAACAGCCTGCTAGCGGCGCGCCGCTCACGCCGCTAAATGATCAGTAACGGCCATCTGCTCAACGGTAATGTGCGGGAGCAGCAAGCGGACCAGATACAAGACGGATGTTTTAGAAGCAAACTTCTCTCCTCACTCGCGCAGCAACCGGATTTCCAAATGGTTTTCTATCCAGTCAGGGCTATTATATGAAGATTGGCATTCTCACCTATCATGACACAAACAACTATGGGGCGCAGCTCCAGGCGGCATCGATCCAGCAGTTCCTCGCAGCTGAAGGCTTCGATGCTGAATTAATAGATTTCCGGCCGCTTCGATATGAAATTCGTAGGTCTATGCCTTTATTCAGAGCTCTTATTAGGCTGAACTTCCGTTCTTTTCTCCAGCAAGCGCGGGTTAATACTCATTTTCGCAATGCAATCTTCGATATGGCGAAGATCTCGAAGCATAGCGCGTTCCTCAGTAGTCAAGTACCTCAAATTGCGTTAAAATACGATGTCTTGATTTGCGGGAGCGACGAGTTATGGAATTTCGGAAACTTTCGCGGCTATATGTCCCCTTATATACTCGATTTTCCAGTAAAACTCGGCGTGCGGAAGATCAGCTATGCTGCCTCCATAGGACCTTACGTTCCTTCGGGGTCAATTAGTAAAAAAATGGAAGCCGCGTTAAAACAATTTAGCCGGATTCTTGTTCGGGATCCTCCTACGTTGGAACTTGTGTCCAAATTTGGTTTTCAAGCAGATAGGGTTGTTGACCCGACCTTCTTAACGGACCTAAATCCAATTAAGCCGGATATTGCTCCGTACCTAATGCTATCCGGGGGCATGACAAAAACTCAGGTAGATCAGTCGTTGAAAGCAGCAGACATACTTAAATTAAGGCCAATAAGCGTCGGGGTAGAATACCCTGGACACGCAAACATTTGCGTCAGAGCGACTCCTCGGGAGTGGATCGGCTTCGTGAAACACGCTTCGTATCATATCACTTCGTTATTTCATGGAGCTGCCCTTTCGCTTAAGTATGAGACCCGGTTCTGCGTGTTCCGTACGCCAGGGAAAGAGCAGAAAATCATGTCACTATTGGAGTGGATGGATGCTTCTTCTCGCTCAATCGACCCCTCAGCGAGTGGCGAGGATATTGCCCGAGTAGTTTCGGAGCCTCTCTCTCCAAAACTACCGGATATTCGCGATCGTCACGTTTCGGCCTCTCGGGATCTTCTCCTTTCCACTTTGGCCGGACACGAGTAGACGCATTGGTGGTTCGGATCTCGATCGAAGCGCTTGACAGGCATTGGTCCCGGCTGCCTTCTAGGATTTTCTAATTTCTGAGCCGCTAATGCAATATTTGGCCCACACTAGATTTCGGCCCTAGAAACATCTATCGGCGGACGGTTAAGTGTTCAGATATCCCCCCCTGCTCTCTAAGAACTCTTGCAGAAACGGTCAGTACATGGTTGAGCCACAAGCAACGAATCATAATCACCATCTCATTGGTCTCCTTCTTGGATCCGAAGGTTATGGTGTGCGGAGAGGGTGGATTAGCCTATTAACTGGTATGAAAGAATGCGGTGTGCAGATTTCGACACTCGTGCTTCACGATGGCGAGATAGTCAGCCTTCTAGAGGAGCGCGAAATTCCTGTAGACCGAATGGATCTGCAACAGCTTCCGTCTTTGAAAGGAGGCGGCATAGCGAAAATTCTTAGACTTATTCGACGGGTCGCTACACAGCTAAAAGTCGCCAAGGTTGTATCCCAAAAAATTAAAGAATCAGGAGCTACCGTTGTTTTGCTGCGAAACCCAGCTGAAGTTCTGTTAGCTGGCATCGCTGCCAGGATGACAGGCACAAAGGCATACTGGCTTATGCCGAACGCCGTCAGCGACGGTTATCCTTTTAACTTAAACCGTAAGGTCTATTCTTTTATCTTTCGCTACCTACACGTTGTCCCAATTGCGAACAGCCGCTTTACGGAGCAGACTCTGGGCACGGGACAGTTTGAGAGGCATGTCTGCCATCTGGGCGTTGATCCTAACGAATTTGATCCCGAAAGATTGGGCAGTGTGAATCGCGGACAACTAGGCATACCGACTGACGCGATACTTCTTGGGGTATTCGCGAGGATGATTGCGGAGAAGGGCCAACACCGCCTAGTTCAAGCGCTTTCGGACATTGGTCCAGCTGGTCGAAGTCTTCATCTGTTGGTTTGTGGAGGCCCATTGAGGGGTTCATATGTCGATGAGCTAAAAGAACTGGTAAAAAAGAAAGGCCTTACGGAACGCGTTCATTTCGTGGGGCCAGTTCAGGATGTTGTATCCTACTATAAGATTTGTGATGTAGTAGTGAACAGTCGGCTGGATCCTGAGCCGTTTGGCTTCTCAGTCATCGAAGGTATGATGCTGGCAAAACCTGTATTGGCCCATAAAGCAGGCGGACCGGGCGAAACAGTACTCGATGGAAAGACAGGCTGGCATATTCATGGACCGACGGTAGAGGAATTCTCTGCTGCTCTTAGGCGACTGATCTACGATTTGCCAAAACTAGCAGAAATTGGATCCGCGGCACGCCAACATGCGCTAGACAACTTCACACATCGCAAAATGGCGCAACGCATCATCAACATCATGACGGATTCGAAAACTTGATTAATGCCATTGTCATCGTTCTGACAGCAGTATGTTGCTTACTGTCATATAGATACCGGGGTCTAGGTATTGTTGGAATATTTTACTGCTACACGGCGGAGACAATTGTAGGGATTGGAGTAATAACTCCAGTTGTAATGCTTTATCAGCTCATAATTAACACGAATTTTCGAAGCATTGCTTCACTAACCCGCATTTCCGCGATAGATATCTCAGTATATTTTTTCATTTGTGTTATATTGCTGTCTCCATTGTGGTCTACCGAATCCGCCTACAGCCTTGATAACGCATTGAAAACAACCTTAGTTTTACTATCCTTCTATATTATTTGCCGTTTGGCTATCTTCAACATAGGTGCCGAGCGGCTCGCTTACGAGTTTGCAGTTGCGTTTACTACCTTAGGAGCCGGTTTTGCCGTTCTAGCAATCCTTGCCGCTCCAAAAGATCCAGTTGGACTCAGGTTCATTGTTGGCGAAGGAGCCGCTGTCGGGCTGGCGCAGCCCTTACCGTACGCTCTATTCTCCGCTTTTTTCCTGATCGGGGCCAACTGGCGCAGACGGGCATTAATTGGATTGCCCGCGATTTTAAGTGTTGCCATAGTGAGTTTCTATGCTCAATTGAACGGAACGAGAGGAGTCGTTGTAGCGCTTACAGCAGGACTTATTTGCTACCTCAGCATAGCCTTCTACCGTGCATCAGTCGGAAGAAAGCTATTTTCGACTTTTGTCGTTGCGGGAATGATACTCCTCACTATAAGTTTCTGGAGCACCTTCCAACCAAACGGAAATGCTGGCCGTCTCTTAAATTTCTCGACGTATGGAGGCGAATATGACTCTTCATCAGTAGAGCGAAGATATAGATTCAAAGCCGCCGAAAACATCTTTCTTGATCAGCCAGTGTTTGGCGTTGGTGCAGGTGGATTTCATCTCGCAACAGGACTAGGATACCCGCACAATCTCTTCCTTGAAATAGCTTCAGAATTCGGCGTGATAGGGCTCCTCTCACTAGCGTTTATTATACTTGCAGTCGTTTTAGCGATTGTGAGAGGCAAGCTGATTTACACTCAAGGAATGATATACTTCGTTAGCTTGGCATCAATTGCATTCGTTCATCAACAGATAAGCTTCAGCCTGAGTGCGGGAAAAGCAATGTTTATAATCGGCGTTCTTGGAACCCTAAAACCAACGAAATGCCGCCCCGCAAGTCCTAGGGGATATTCATCGGCGAATTTCCGACCGTAAATCGGCCGCAATCGCGACTTCATCAGCGACCAATCTGAAAGCTCCATGAAAACTTGAAGTAATCAGGGCGGATCTGGAAACGTGGAGAAAAATGCTTGCCGCATGCCCACGTGCTTTAAGAAGTGGTAAAGCCCTAGATCTTCAACTTCAGAATTTCCTGGGATGTATCGATGAGCTTTTCTATCGGCGTCGTAGGCTGTTGGCCCAAAGGATGTTATGTTTTCGACTATCTTGTTGTTTTCCATTGCTTCGAAGCGTTGGCTTGGGAGTTCCGATAGCTCGGGATACCTTTCCATCCATATCCGACTTTGTACAGGCATTGCATAATATCGCTGCCTCATAACGCTGTTTTTGTTCCAGGAGGATCGACTTGTCTGTGAAGCCAATCTCTCCCAGATAAGCGGATAGGCTCCGTGAAAAAAAAGGTTGCCTGCCACATAGTTATCTCGGCCTCCATGTAACAGGATGCCCCGCGATACTTTGATGAATATGTTCCGTTCGACGGTTATACCGCTTGCGCCGTCGTCCAAGTAAACACCTCCGACCAACGTCTGCCACGGGCCTGTCATGCCGATGTCGTGGAAATAGTTCCCAAAGATTACGGTCCCCCGCGCCGTCCAGTCTCGTCCGGTGTATATAGCTCCTGCATCGTTGACTTCGCGGTTGACATCATTAACTTCATTTCCGAAGATACGATGATCGTTACCGCTAAAAGCTATAGCAGCATGAGGCGCTTTTTCGATATGATTATGATGAATGACATTGCCTACGCCTCGCAATACTATTCCACCACCTCCAGCTCGATCGAGCTTCATGAAATCCTGGATTGTTGAATAGCCAATGCTCAGGTTTCCAGGCCTTAACGTACGCCGGTCGCCCGCCTCTGCATATATCGCCGCGCTCCCAACATCTCTGACTGAGCAGCCTGTAACATATACATCGTTTCCACCAGATATTACTATGCCACGCCGTCCAGATCCAGATATAGACAATTGATTCAACTCAACGTAGCTACTATTATTTACAACAATACTGTCTCCTATGCTTCCTTCGAAGTAAATATTTTTAATTTCTATGCCCGAGGTGTCTGATATGTAAAGAAGATTTGAAACAATGGGAACGTCGATAAACTCAACTGTCGGAATTAAGGGGATCAGCTGCAGCTTCCGGCCGACAGGGTCTAAATAAAAGTCTCCTCGACGGGAGACCATAGATCTCACATTAAAGACATTGAAACGTACTTTATGATTTGGAGAACGGCTGAAATTTCTCACGTCAGTTAGAAGCGTAGCTTCCGTTCGAGTATAGGCCCTCTGGCTAGAAAAGTACCAATCCCAACCGAAGAACCCTGCCACCCACAGATAAGGTTCGTTCGCAAGTGGAGGAAGCTGAGAATTCTCGATTATTAACTGCGTTTTGCTATCGCCGAGGCTTGTAATGGACTTGAGAACACCCAACGCGTAACTGTCCGTTGGCCACCGCGCAGGAGACAACCTTTGTCCCGCCTGAAAAACCTGAAACCCTCCATACTCGTTAGGGTCCGAGCCGTTATGGCGGCTGGAGTATGCTATCAGACTAGTCGGCAAAGGGCGAAGATCCACTTCGGCAATGCCTAGTCCATTTGATGTGCCCTCTTCCTTCTTTATCGGCAAAGAAATAGATCCGGTAATGATAGACGGTGCATCTACACTTCCAGATAGAATGAACCTACCACTTGATCCAAGCGAAGCATCGATGACCAGGGGTGCATGCAATTGAAACTTGCCGCTCCCAACCTTAACCTGAATGACGGACGCTTCGGCCTCCTTTCGTTTTTCTCTTGCAAAGTCGAATGCATCTTCTAAGGTCTTGAAACGCGCTCGAACGCGCCCCCCTACTTCCACCTCGACGCGCCCCTCCGAATCTTCATGCGCAAGACAAGCATCGATTTGTCCAACGGACGCTAGTTGAGTGAACATAAATACCGTCGCCAGTGTGCGCATTGCTTGATCGCCTCCCCACACAGTCATCGTCTCCGTGGACCTCTCACGTCGAGGCTTTCAGCGAATTCCTCAAATTGCTGGAAATGCTCCGCGAGTTTTAGTTCAAACTGACGACGCGCATTTTTTGATGATGACAGAATATCTTCCGAGAGCTCGGAAATGGCGGATATTGCATTTAAAGCGAACTCCTGGCGAATAACGCGACCACCTAATCTTCCCACGTCCTCACAAATACAGCCACGTTCGGTTGCGACCACCGGGACCCCCGCAGACAGCGCTTCGAAGATCACAAGAGGGGAGGCTTCATTCTTGTAAAATGAGGGGAATAGCAGAATGTCAATATCTCGGAAGAACGCTTCCTTTTCCCGATGATCGAGACGACCGCGATAATCGAATTTTCCGCCTAGAATAGTTCGTACTCGATGGATCTCTGCTTCAGCTTCTCGGGTTTGAGCGGGGCCTCCGACAACGAATCGAATGTTCATTTTGGTTGCGCAGGTGACCACGGTGTCGATCGCCGCAGTAATCCCTTTCTCGACAGTGATGTTACCAAGGAATCCCAACGTGAGTTCGGACCGGCGCTCCGTACGAGGCGTGTAGGGGATATCCACAAGTCCAGCATTGTTGAGGACCATGCTTGTGCGCACGCCTGGGAACATCGTGTGTAGATCGGAATCCATCCGGTGACCTAGGACAATATGGACGGCTCGCTTGCCTGCTAATGCAGTGAGAAAGCGCGCCGCAAGCAGCGATCGATTCAGATGAGCGTAGCTATGGTGGTGCATCCACAGGCGTCTCCCTCTGAGGCGCGCTGCGAACGCCAGGCATGCACTCAGCCACATTCCACTATTCGAGTTGAGCGAAATGTAGCAATGATCCTGATGTTTGAGAATTCTGAGCAAGGCTGCCCCATGTGCAAACAGCTTGCGCAGGCCCCCGTCGGAAAGATCGACGGTGTCCAAACCATAGCCAGCACGAGCAAGTTGTGCTCTGAGATTCTGAGTTGCAAGTGACTGCCCATGAATCGGCGGGGGGAACGGTCCGAGAACTAGCACCTTGTCTTTCATTAAACCTCCAATATGACTTGCGCCTCTTTCACATTCTGGCAACAGAGACAAACGGTTTCACTGTTGATATTGCCTCATTGGGTCTATACCAGAAGAACTCTTCGAACCGTGAAAATCAGGATCCGTTATGAACAGAGCTATCACATTTTATTGGGATAACTTGGGACCGATGCATGTTGATAGATTAGAAGCCGTAAAAAATCGATTCCCTGGTCTAGATATTATTGGGATTGAGATCCGAGAGAAGAGTAATGTCTATGATTGGTCGAAACCTAACGTTCGCGGTGTGGATAGGATCACCCTATTTCGGGGAAAAGATAAGCCAACGTTCGCTACTCACGCATTGAAATTGATTAAATCGTGCTTTTCAACAAAAGGAGATATTTTTTTCTTCTGCAATTATGAGGAACCTGTCACGTTCCTTGCTGCCACAATACTTCGATTTTTGGGAAAAAAAGTCTACGTTATGGGAGTGACGAAATTCGATGACCAGCGCCGCAAGCTGTGGAGAGAGGTTGGGAAGCGAGTGTTTATGCTTCCCTACTCGGGCGCTCTCGGATCAGGCAATCGTCCCAAAGACTATTTCCGTTTTCTAGGAGTCCCAGAAAAACATATTTATAGCGAATACAACACACTATCCATCGCTAGAATCCGAACGCAAGCGAAGGTAGAGGAGGGAGACGAGGTTCCATTCAGCAAGCGCAACTTCATTGTTATCGCACGGTTCGTGCCCAAGAAAAATCTTTCGGTGGCGCTTGAGGCGTTCGCAAAATATACGGCGACTGCATCAGTGCCGCGACGGCTCGTACTGTGCGGCTCAGGACCGCTTGAGGCCGATCTTAGATCACTTTGTGTTGAGCTTCAGATCGCTCACCTAGTGGATTTTTTTGGCTTCCTCCAAACAGAAGAGGTAAGCAGGGAGTTGGCACGAGCGCTGTGTTTACTTTTGCCAAGCGTTGAAGAGCAATTTGGAAATGTAGTAATCGAAGCCCAGGCTCTGGGAGTCCCCGCTATTTTGTCTGAAGTATGTGGGGCGCGAGACCTACTTATAAGAAATGCCGTTAATGGCTTTGTCGTTGAACCTGACAATCCTGACGGTTTCGCGTTCTTCATGCAGTTGATTGGGGAAAATGAGAAACTATGGGGATCTCTGGCGAAGGCAGCTTTGAAGAGCGCCGACTGCGGTGATGTTAGTCATTTTGCTGACGGAGTTTCTGCAATACTATTACGCCACGAAATGTACCCCACGCATGGGAATCTCCTACGGAATTCAACTTCAGATTGAATTTGATGTAATGCCGACTTGAGTATGCAAGCCGATCTGCTGAAGCCCCTCAGCACGAGCGATCGCTGATATATTCGCCCCCGGCTGCATCGTCTGTAAGCGGTGACGTGAGGCCGTTACTTCTTGAAGTTCCAGGGCATCAGATCGTCGAGATCGCTCGATGGCCAACCTGCGGCGATACGCTGAAGCGTCTGCGTCAGCCAGCCCAGCGGATCGACTTCGTTCATCTTGGCGGACTGGATGAGCGTAGAGAGCGTGGCCCAAGTTCTTCCGCCGCCGGCATTTCCGGCAAATAGGCTATTCTTCCGAACAATTGCTTGAGGCCTGATTGCACGCTCAACAATGTTGGAGTCTATGTCGATGCTTCCGTCATGGAGGAACTGTTCGAAGGCTTCCCGCCGATTAAGGGCATAGCGAATGGCCTCGGCGAGCTTTGATTTTCCAGAGATGCGGGGCAGCGTGTCCTGCCAGAGTTTGTAGAGATCGGCAACGACTGCAACGGAGGCCTCCTGACGGGCGGCAACGCGAACATCGGGCTTTGTCCGCGCACCTTTTCCTCAATCGACCAAAGTGCGTCCATCTTTTCGATTGTCGCCGTTGCGACCTTTGAGCTGTCGTTTGCGTGCAGCTCGTAAAACCGACGTCGACTGTGCGCCCAGCACCCCGCCAAAAGAGCGCCGTCGTTTCCGCGGTCAGGTCGGGCAACACGGTTATAGGCAGTGTATCCGTCAATCTGCAGGATGCCGCGATAGCTTTCGAGATGCCGAGCAACACAATCACCGGAACGACTGTCTTCAAAGCGATAGGCAACCATAGGCGGTCCACTGCCACCGAACGGTCGGTCGTCCCGCGCGTACGCCCACAAATACGCTGTCTTTGCCGACCCCGATCCGGGAACAAGTGTCGGCAATGTCGTCTCGTCAGCGAATATTCGTCGCCTCTCTTGATCTGGCTGAAGATGTAGTCCGCGAGGATCTCGAGTTCGAACCCGAGCTTACCCATCCACCGCGCCATAATCCCGCGGTCGACTTCGACATGTTCGCGCAGGAAGATCGCCTCCTGTCGATAAAGCGGCAACCCGTCGCCATATTTGGAAACCGCGATATAGGCGAGCAGCGCTTCTGTCGGAATGCCGCTTTCGACGATATGCGCCGGGGCCGATGCCTGGATGACACCATCTTCGTTCTTAAAGGCATACTTCGGGCGATGGGTGACAATGACCCGGAACTTTGGCGGGATAACATCAAGCCGCTCGGAGATATCTTCCCCGATCAGGACCTTCTGTTTGCCAGTATGTTCGGGCAGTTCGTCCGGCTCAATGACGACATGCACGCGCTCCAGGTGCGGAGGAAAGCCCTTGCGCGGACGCGGCGCACGCTTTGCAGCGGCTGGATTGCGGCCCTTGGAAACCAGGGCCTCGATCGCGGCAATGCCAGTGTCAATTTCTTCGAAGACAAACGCGCCCTGTTCGTCCAGGTCTGCCTCGATGTTCTTTCCCTGCTTTTCCGAGCGGCGGCCATAGCGGTATCGATTGAAGGCTTTGAGGATCAGCTTCAACTTGGCGATCTGTTCGTCCGCGTCGGCATTGCGGGCCCTCAGATCAGCAACTTCGTCTTCCAGAACATCGGCGCGCGCAGCCTTTGCTGCCATCGCCATGATCATGGCTTTCAGCGCATCAACGTCATCAGGAAGCTCGAGATCGGCTGGTGTCATGCCCTTATGTAGAGCATATTTCGGGGAGATTTTCTCTCAGTTTCAGCCGCCTGATTCACTCTGCCGCAGGGCTTTACCCAACAAATTCCGGCCGCTTTACGGCAACCGTGCGCACGCGCTTCCAGTCCATCCCATCAACCAGCGCCATCAGTTGCGCGTGATTGAGCTGCACACGGGACGGCCCGATTTTCGGCCAGACGAACTGATTTTTTTCGAGCCGCTTCGAATACAGGCAGACGCCTGAGCCATCCCACCAGGCGATCTTTATTCTGTCTGCTCTTTTGGCGCGGAAAACGTAGAGCGAGCCATTGAACGGGTCGCTTCCAGCATCACGCACCAGCGCCAAAAGGCTATCTGGACCTTTGCGGAAATCGACGGGATGACTGGCCAAAAAGACCTTCGCACCAGCGGGGATCATGCAGACCGCACCGCGCGGATCAGCCTGACGAGATAGGCCTCGTCGATCCCGACATTCACGCGGATCACTGCGTCGCCGATCATGATGTCCGCGGTAGAGCTTTCGCCCCGAACCGTATCAACAACAGCCTCGGCTTTCAGTCGGGCATTGCGCCGCCATGTGAACAACTGCGAAGGGTCGATCCCTATGCGCCTTGCCACCGCCGAAACGCTCGCGCCCGGCTCCATGCTTTCGGCTACCGCCTGAGCCTTGAACTCATCTGACCAGCGTCGGACCTCTCGCGGCGCCCCCTCCAGGCGACCCGCGACGGCTTCGATCATATGGAACGTTCTATGTTCGGACATAGCTTCAGACATCGAAATTCATACCAAGCTCATTCCCTGAGCTCACATGAATAAGCGCGATGCCTTGCTATCGCCAGACGGGGCCAATGCACCGCTTACCATCGTCTGCGCAATCAGCCGAGCCTTCTCAGCATCCGGCCAATCTCGTGGCTTACGCCTCGTCCGTACCGGCGTCGCCGTCAAAACCTCGAAGGCACGAGCATGATTCACACTGTCGCTCATAGTATTCTCCGCATGAGTCATGCCGAAAATGAGCGATCTTCCATGCCGCGCTACGTGGGATGGCCTACCCGCTTACGAGCTGTCTTGCGCATCATGCTGATGACCATCATCAGCATGATGCGAAACCAACCTCTTATCGTTCGACACCCACAGAAACCTCACCATTGCAGTATTCAACAGGCGGCAATTATGCGCGATGCGAAATCCGTGTTGAATGTGGGACGCTCGCAACGGTTACAATCAGACTTTAGCTCGCAGCGAAACCGAAATCTGATATTGCAAGGAAACAGAGCCGAAACTCCCCGTTTCTGGCGAAATCCATACTCGAAATCGCAAAATCATCCCAGAATATCAATGCCTTCAGAGTTCTTCGCGGCCGACGGATCCTTGTTTCTTGCCTGCTTTTCGATCCGGTAAAGCTGTTCGAAGGATACATTCACTCTTTCCCGCGGGCCAAAGCCCGGAGATTGCTAAAGACACCCGGGTTGAGAAGAGAGGTCAGGAAAACGAAGAGCGAAGCTCCAACGGCGGCGGTCCCAGCGGCAACTGCAAATCCCATTAGCTCGTTGGAAATTGGAGCGAGCCAAAACCGTAATCCTATTACGGCTGCCACTACCGGTACAAAGGGAAAAATTGTGCGGAGTAAATATTCCCCGATATCGCCAAATGCGAAGTCTATCTCCTTCATCGCTATGGGGAAGGAAACCAGACCTGTTATACCCCTATGAGCCGCGACTGCAACGGCCGCACCGGTAATAGAATCCCACATAACCCCGATTGCGGCAAAAGCCATAATTCCCACTGCATCGTAAAGCAACAAAACCGTCCTTTGCACCCACCGACCCTGGGCCTCGAGTACTACTGCGGCCATTGAAGCGAGCACCCGCATTGGGAATGTAGCCCCCATCGCAACCGCCACGAAAATTGAGGCGTCCCATTTACCTTGCCAGAGAAATCTAACCACTTCGGGCACAAGCGCCACAAAGCCAATGCAGATGATTGACGAGAAGAAATTCACTATCTCACTAGCGCGCAAGAAAGCTCGCTTCAAACGATCGTTGTCATCTTTGATTTTCGAGAAGATTGGCATTAGTGTCTGACTAATCGACAACGACAATAAAATACCTACATTGGCAGCCAACATGAATCCGAAGTAATATTGCCCCAATTGCTGCTTATCTAGAAAAATCCCAAGTATCAAATAATCTCCGCTTTGAGTAAAGCCAAATACGTAACTCGATAATATTGTCCATTTGAGCGAACCTAAAATCTTGACGAATCGAGAAAACGACAATCGAAACGCAATATGGAACGTTCCCAAGCGCCGAACATAAACAATTAAGACAAATATTGCCGAAAGCAGCGTTGCCAAAGAAACGCTAAAACTCTCTGCACCTAGATACGCAGAAGAAATTAAAAATCCATAGTAAATTAAATTCGATAAAATTGAGTAATACGAAATTGATCGAAATTTTAATTCTATACTTTGGCGCGCGGTGTATAGGGCATTGACACTAATAATGGGTACCGTAACGGCACTTATAATAAGCACCGGCAATAAAGTTGGCATATTGTAACTTGCCGACAGCGTCGCTCCCAGGATCACAAGGACAATTGCTCCTACAACACCAATGTAGAACGCACATCCCGCGAAGTCGGCCGCAATATCATCGAACTCGTCCTGACGTTGGATAAGGACTTTGCCGACGCCCGAATTTTGGAATCCGGAAACAAATGCTAGCGCGGCTGTAGCTGCCGCGAATACGGCGTAAGTCTCGACGCTTAACAAATACCCTAATATGATTTGGCTAATTACGGACATTAGTTTCGCGAGAATGACAGTCATACTGCTCCATGCCATCCCCTTGGCGGCAATGGAGCGTCCACTTCGTCGCTTCTCCTGAAACATTATTTGTTCCTTTTTCTTCTAAGCAACCGCCAAGCCGTGAAAGAATTTGAGTCGCCCTATATAACTGAGCATTTAAGAGCAAACAGCGAGAATATACCTTCCGGAACGTGTAACGGCCAAAAAACTGAATTTTTAAGTGTCAACAAGCCCGTGCCACTTACAAAAGATTGCCTCGCCCTTGCAGCGTTCACTATTCACACAGACTGCAATTATAGGAGAATTCAAAGATCGATCATTCATGACCGACCCTTAGGGGCAGGCCCAGCAGAAAGTAGCAATTTCGTGTCGTCAAGAACAAGAACCTCTCCTACATCGCGGCGAGGAGAATGTGCCACTTCGTATTCCTCTCTCAGAGGGCCAACAGCGATCATGGTAATAATCACCTCGTTTGGTGGGATTCTACACACGTTCCGAAATTTACGATCGGTGTGCGCTGCTTGACTCCAATTCAGCATGCAGGTGCCAATTCCCAGTGTGTGGAACCCATAAACGAGCGCCATCGCAAATAATCCCCCGTCGATATATCCTTGGTTTCGCTCTCCAATCTTATAGAAATTGCTGAGATCGGAGGTGCAAATCACTAGGGCGGAAGCAGTATTTCCAAAACCTTTATTTCCATCCTGATATCGTAGCAACAGTTCGATATCAGCTGGTTTGGTGAAGATGTATGCCTTTGAAGACTGGCGGTTGCAAACGGAGGGCGCTTGCTGAGCTAAGCGAACAGCATGTTCGAGGCAGCCAAAGTCGAACTTCTCCCGAGAATCAAACAACCGAACGCTCCGGCGACTAAGGAAAAATGCGTCAGGGTCGCTCGGTAATGTTGCCAGTACACCGGCTCGACTTACGCTAAGTGGTCCAGCCTGTATCTCGTCTCCAATCAGCAGCTCAGGGAAAGAAGCTTTCACTCGGTCAATCTGAGCCGAGATGTCGGGCAGCTTTAGACCAGCTGCATCGTGATACCTTACAAGCTGTTCAATCGTCGCCAGCGATATCTTCTCTACGCGCGACACCCCCCATTTTTCTGACGTTTCCTGTAGAATTCCCAATAGCGCCTTGATCTTATCCTGCCCGAAACCCGGCCGAGGCGCCGGTAGAACCATCCCTTTTTCTAAGGCATGCGAAAGTCGCAGCATATGGGCGCGCGCGGTATCTGCGTTTCGTAACGGCCTTCCATTCTGAGAATGAGTCCAAAAGCGGCTCATGTCCGATAAATAGGAATACGTAGTGCTGATTAGAGTTCGTGCTTTACTTAGTGGATTTATCATTGTGATGCTTGGCGCCAATCTACAACCTGATTAATCATGTGAAATTTGCAACAACTTTGGCCATACCATTCTCCTTAGCCATCAACATGGCCAGACTTGCCCTTCTGGCTTGAGATATATCTTGTTCATTTCTAGTTTTGCTAAGCTGGTCAGCCAGGATCGTGGCACTTCCAGGTGACACAACGATTGCGGCATCGCGAACAAATTCGGCCAGTTCAGTTCCTGCATCTGCCGTTACCAAAACCCTTTTTCCGCTCGCCAGCATACCCCCAAGTTTCGAGGGAAGAACTAAGTCCGCCGCATCCGCTTCCTGCGGCAATACGTGCAAATCTGGCATGTTGAGGAATTCATTCAGTCGTGAGTAGGGTTGAAACGGAAGGAAATAAACATTGGGGAGATGGGAGTAACGAACCTTCAAATCAGCTTTGACTGGCCCCTCGCCGGCAATGACGAAATGGATGCGCTTCTCGTCTTTCAGCCGTTCCGCTGCGTCGAGTAGGACGTTCAGTCCTTGCTTAGCCCCGATATTGCCTGAATACAGAACTACAAAATCCTCTTCAGTGAAACCGAATTCAGCGCGATATGGGCTCACTTCACGCATAGGATAAATGTGAGAAAGGTCGACCCAGTTGCGGATCACCGAAAGCCGGTCGGTGAAAATGCCCTTTTCAGCAAGCCGTTCGGCCATACGATTGGAAATGGTAATGACCTTGTCGAAACTACGAAGCGTCAGGCGCTCGAACGCAAACCCAAGCTTCTTCAGCCAGTCCTTTTTACCAAGATGGCCCACCGCGAATGCGGCATCAACTTCGAGATCCTGTACGTGCAGCACCGTCTGCGCTCCGACTAATTTTGCAGCGAGTTGCGCGACTGGGGCAGCGAACAATGTTGGCTCGACGCAAAAGACCGTGTCGGGACGGCGGCGCAGAATCTGCCAGAAGATTACCGGGGCAGAAGAAATGGCAAAAGAAAGTGGCGCCACCAACCTCCAGAGCCCTCTCATCTGCTCCTTGAGGACAAGAGGAACGCGGACGACCCGCACGGCGTTTTCCCGCGATGAGGAATATCTATTTCGATATCCCGGCTGCACCTTCCAGCCAGGATAGTGAGGAGGTGTGGTGACAACGGTCACGTCCATCCCCTCCGCGGCCAGATGCTCAGCGATTTCGCCGGTGTATTTGCCTACTCCGGCGATCTCGGGAGCGTAATTCATCCCGTAGACGACAACACGCCTTTTCACGTCAGTCCGCATGGAGGTACCAATTCGCGAGGGAGATCCGGCCGGTTCGCTTTGATCAAGGCTTTCAGCTGCGACGGTCCTCACGCTGCATCTCCCTGCCTGCGCTCCAGATATTCGCCTTTCAGGAAGGCCTCGTAGGCATTTGTGATACCTGCTTCGAGAGGAATCCTCGGATACCAGCCGAGAGCCCTGAGTTTCTCAGCGCTCATCAGTTTGCGCGGCGTACCGTCCGGCTTCGCGAGATCGTGGACGATGCCGCCCGAGAAACCGACGACCTTGGCGACCAGCTGCGTCAGCTCGAGGATGGTGATGTCCTCACCGGAGCCCACATTGACGTGAACGTCGGCCGAATAGGTCTTCATCAGGTGGACGCAGGCATCGGCGCAATCGTCCACGTGCAGGAACTCGCGCCGCGGCTTGCCCGTGCCCCAGACGGTGATTTCGGGCAGGCGATTGACCTTGGCCTCATGCGCCTTGCGGATGAGCGCCGGCATGACATGGCTCGATTGCAGGTCGAAATTGTCGCCGGGACCATAAAGATTGGTCGGCATGGCCGAGATGAAATCCCTGCCGTGCTGCCTGCGATAGGCCTGGCAGAGCTTGATGCCGGCGATCTTGGCGATCGCGTACCACTCGTTGGTGGGTTCCAGCAAGCCAGTCAGCAGGGATTCCTCGGCGATTGGCTGGTCGGCGAACTTCGGGTAGATGCAGGACGATCCGAGGAACATCAACTTCTCCACGCCGATTTTGTGGGCGGCGTGGATGATGTTAGCTTCAAGGATGAGGTTGTCATAAAGGAAGTCCGCTGGATAGGTGTCGTTGGCAAGAATGCCACCCACTTTGGCGGCAGCCAGGAAGACGGCGTCCGGTCGGTTCTTCCCCATCCAGGCCTCAACCTCCGTCTGCCGCGTGAGGTCGACCTCTGCCCGCGTCGCCGTCAGAATTTCGCAGCCTTCAGAGGCGAGCCTCCGGACAATCGCCGAACCGACCATGCCGCGATGGCCCGCAACATAAACCCTTTTGCCCTTCAGGTCATAGCTCATACTCAACCCTCCAGGGTAACGGGTAAATGCAACCCATGTTCTTTCAAGAGCGCATGACGTCGTGCCGATTTGTGATCTTCAGCAACCATCTCTGCGCACATTTCCCGCGCGGTGATCTCCGGGACCCATCCAAGCTTCTGCTTAGCCTTCTCGGAACTACCGAGCAGCGTATCGACCTCGGCCGGGCGGAAATAGCGCGGATCAATACGCATAATTACGTCACCAACCTTCAGGCCAGGTGCCATCTCACCCTCAATCGCGGTCACAGTCGCGATTTCGTCGACGCCTTCTCCAGAAAACTCAAGGGTGATCCCTAATTCGTTTGCAGTCCACTGTATGAATTCGCGCACGGAATATTGCAGACCCGTCGATATTACAAAATCTTCGGGTTCATCTTGCTGCAGCATCATCCACTGCATGCGCACATAGTCCTTGGCGTGCCCCCAGTCGCGTAAAGAGTCGATGTTGCCCATGTAGAGGCACGATTCGAGGCCCATCGCGATATTTGAAAGACCGCGCGTGATCTTGCGGGTTACAAACGTCTCACCGCGGCGTGGTGATTCGTGATTGAAGAGGATGCCATTGCAGGCATACATTCCGTAGGCTTCTCGGTAATTTACTGTGATCCAGTAGGCGTAGAGCTTGGCGACTGCGTAAGGCGAACGCGGATAAAAGGGCGTCGTCTCGCGCTGCGGGGTCTCCTGTACCAGACCATAAAGCTCAGAGGTGGAGGCTTGATAGAAGCGTGTTTTCTTCTCAAGCCCCAGGAAGCGAATGGATTCGAGAAGGCGCAGTGTACCGATCGCATCAACGTCAGCAGTGTATTCCGGCGCTTCAAAGCTGACCGCCACATGGGATTGCGCGCCGAGATTATAGACTTCATCGGGCTCGATATCGCGAATAATACGAGTGAGGTTCGAGGTATCCGTCAGGTCACCGTAGTGCAGCTTGAACCGAGCGTTCTTCAGATGCGGGTCCTGATAAATATGATCGACACGCGCCGTATTAAACAAGGAAGCGCGGCGCTTAATCCCATGAACTTCATAGCCTTTAGCGAGAAGAAACTCTGCCAGATAAGAACCATCTTGGCCCGTCACGCCTGTGATCAGCGCAACTTTGCCGTTGCTCTGCACTTGCTCAGTCATAATTCCCCCTAAAGGATATGCGCATAAATGAAGATGATAGATAGTTCCAGGCGCCCTGAAGAAGCATAACTAATCAAAGCACTCGGTGTTCCCATGAAGTAGCTTACTCATTTTTGCAGCGCAACAACTTATATTGGGTGTAGTTAATTACGCGAGGCTATTTCCAAAATGTTCTGAGGAACTTGCCCGACGCATAAGTCCCGTACACTCCTTTCGAAGCGAGCATAGCAGAAGACCTCGGGAACATCGAAAGTTATAGCATTATTTTTGTTGCAAGATCTGATCTGCAAATGTTCACCGGTCAAATTCCAAGCTCAAACGAATGTCCTTCTGCAGGAGAATTCCTCTCGCGCAGCAGGCTTAACTGAGTGGACTATGAGCTCAACTTCAAAGCGATGAACGATCACCATTGCGAGTTATCATCTCGAAGCTTTTGCCGTCTGTCTCGACGCTCGCGCAATCTTTTTGCCCGTTCGGAAAAAGGAGGCATATCTGTCCGTTTGCAATTTTGTAACCGACAGAATTACCTCTTTGATACGTATATCCATTACTCTTGGTCGTTATGTCTTTGGTTCGCTCGTTGATATGGTCGCGGATTTCAGATTCTGAGGCAACCCGCATTTTTGCCTTATCCTCTGCCGAAAAACCCGCGCTCGATATCGAAATTAGAACGGCGGTCACTCCGATCCTCAGCATGTCTACCCCCTGTCTCTCATATCAACGCGGTATAGCACAGAAATACCCACTCGCCTAAATTCGCTTGGCGTCTCCTGACCCAATGCCAACGCAGTCTCGTAGATGCCTACCCGCCGTCTGCAACATAGTCTGATCATAAAATATTCGATCGATAAAAAGCAACCGATCTACTTAAATGACCCGAAAAGCCTCCGTGTTAAATCGAGACAAGACTGATCCACAACAGGATTCAGACTATTTCGATGGAGGCAGCCATGTCCACAGTAAAAGTCTTCACAGGTGCATTGTTGGCGTCGGCCATTCTTTTTTCTCTTGCTGCCCCTGCTAGCGCCGGTCCGGTCGGCGGGATGGCACGCAGTCTAAGAATGGCTCCTGCAAGCCAGTACATTTCAGCTTCGCGCAATACGTTGGCTCCCTTTGCCTTTATCCGTTTTTGCCGAGACAACATGCAAGATTGTGAGGCCGGTCAAGGCCAAGCTGTTGTGGAGATGGACCAAGACCATCGACGGGAACTTGCAGCGATCAATTTCAGCGTCAACCGAGCAATTAAGCCCACATACGATGGTCCCAATACCGATACATGGGAAGCTGATGTAGCATCCGGAGACTGTGAGGACTTCGCGCTGACTAAGCGCCGTAAATTGATTGCGGCCGGATGGCCCTCTAAGAGCTTGCGGATGGCCGTGGTCAAAACTGCCCAAGGCGAGGGACACGCCGTTCTCGTCGTCAAAACCTCGCAGGGCGACTTGGTTCTGGACAATAGGACGAACATGATTCGCCCTTGGAACCGGACAGACCTGACATGGCTGAAGATTCAGTCAGAAGATAATCCGAAACTCTGGCTTGAAATCTAAGAAGTCTTCTGGCGCCAAGGGACTGATAGGGTTCAGTATCTGCACAGTTAGCGGCCGGTCTTGCCAGCGACCGACCGGCCTATATTACATTCCGGCGCGATGCGCATTAATTGAACCGCGACCAACAGCCCTGGAGGGGGCAACCGTCTGCGTAGTCCTCCGCCTTGCGGTGAACATATCGCCTCAAGATCCGACCGCATGGGATCACCTAGCAGTGCTAGCGTATCCTTGGTCACCCGGTTGTAGAGCCGGTAACGTGCGTCGATGACATTTTCTTCAGCAGGAGCGTAGAGCTGTGAAAATGTCACCAGTTTTGCCAACTCATCAGGCTGTTCGCTAATTGCTTGCCGCACCATGGCCAGCCGAGCCCAGAGATTGCCGTCGGTTGGAATGCAGCTTAGCGAAAAACGGATGAGGCTCTCGGCTTGAAGCAAGGTGTTCGACCACGCTTCGTAGTCCACATCCTGATTTTGGTGATCGAGTTTGGTTAGCGTAACAGTCAGTGCGGCTTTCAGAAACTCACTTTGACAAATGCCTTCATCTTGAAGAGCTAGAGCTCCCGTAACCGCCCGCTCGAGTACATTCCTTGCCACGGGGCGATCCGTCTCAAGCTGGGTCGCGACGTAGCGTAGCTCGCCGAATCGCAAATGGCGGGAAATCTGCATTGCCGCGAGGATCAGACATGCTGAACAGAGAACGGTCACCGCGCCGGCAAGAAGCGGATCCCGGCGCAGCCGGAACATGCTCAGGCGCCTTCTTGATAATACTGCGAATAACGCGAGTAATAATACTCGCTTGACCCATAGGCACGATAAAGCTTCAGACGCTCTTGATCGACCTTATTGAGAACCACGCCGAGGCATTTATCGCGGACGGAAGGATCTGTCTCAAGCACCTGCCGAACGACACGGCGAGCCGTCTTTCCCCACTCGGCTACAAAGATAAAGCCATCAATGCGGCTGGCGATTGCCCTCGCATCCACCACCGGCCCAAGCGGCGGTAGATCGATCACGAGGTAGTCGCATTGCGAACTGAAACTGTTCAGCAATTCCCGCATAGCCAAGGACGCGAGAAGCTCAGATGAATGCGGCACGCGATGTTTGACGACTGCTGGCAAAAAAGCCAGTTTGGTCCTCGGATTTGTCATCAAAAGACCATGAGGGTCTCGACGCTCAATGAGCACTTCGAGAAGTCCGGCTTCCGCATGTTGTCCGATGGCCCTTGTCGCTCCAGGGTTTCGAAGGTCACCATCGATCAATATCGTGCGGTTACCCTGACTTGCAAGAAGTTCTGCAAAGTTGACAGCGACCGTCGATTTGCCCTCCCCCGGCAATGCCGAGACAACACCGATAACCTTACATGCCTTGCCAGATAACGCGAGATCGGCGGCGATTTTCGAGCTTCTCAGTGTTTCCGCGAAAGCCGAGAGTGGATGGTCGATCACATAGTCTGAAACCGACTGCTTCTTATGTATGAACCGAGGTCCAGTCGCCGTTTCGTCTTTCGCTGCTTTTTTCCCGTCCGCAACAAGAGGAGCGATGCCAAGAAACTCTAGTCCAAGTGTCTCTCGGACCTGTTCACCTGTGCGGAAGAAACGATCACGGAATTCGCGAAATGCTCCGACGCCACTGCCAGCCGCGGCACCTAGTACCACGAACAGTGCGAGAACCAGAGGCTTACGAGGATGGCTTGGCTTTTGAGAGGCAACTGCTCGTGTGATGACGCGCGCTTCGGTGACTGGAAACGACTGCTGCTGCAAAGCTTCCTGATAGCGCTGGAGGAAAGTCTGATACATGTTTTTGTATGTTTCAGACTCACGTTCCAGCTCTCGAAGCTGAACCTGGGTTTCGTTAGCGCTGGCACTAATTCCGGTTGCTTGAGCAACGGAGTCATTAAGGCTCTTTTCACGCGCCATGGCCACATTCAGATCGCTCTTGTAGCTTTCGGCAATCCGATTGACTTCTTCGAACATCAAGCGCTTGTATTCGGCCATTTCGTTGCGAAGCCGGACGGCCTGAATGTGGTTTGCACCGAGACGGCTGGTGATCTCTGCCTCTCGCTTGGAAGCATCCAGATATTTCTGGCGAAGCTCATTAGAAATCGAGCTACCAAGCACATCCGTGACGATCGCGTCCGTTTGACCGGATGCAATAATCTCCTGGATCCTCTGAAGCCTGGCTTGCGCCTTCGCGGTATCGGACTGAGCAACAATCAAAGCGCTATTGAGTTCCGACAATTGCTGGTCTGCGACCAATACAGATCCTGCTGCGACCAAGCCGTTTGCGCTTCGGAATTTTTGAACAGCAAGGTCGGATGCGAGGGCTTTTTGCCGCAATTCTGCAATTCTATCCTGGAGCCAATCGCTGGCACGGCGCGTAGCTTCATATTTAGAGTTGAGCTTATCGACGAGATAAGCGTCACCAATAGCGTTCGCTATCCTTGCCGAAAGGTTAGGCGAAGGAGAAACGTAGCTGACCTCAAGAACATAGGTCCGCCCTACCCGGCTCACTTCCATATTGCCCAGTAGCTTATTTGCTGCATCGCGCCTTTTCGCGTCCGTCTCATCGGCAGTCTCCGCGTCCGTGACAAACCAAGATGAGACGTTAACGAGTGAACGAGCAGCAGCTAGGGCACTTCCTAAAACCGACCCTTCTGAGGACATGAAGGACGGATCATTGCTCAAATCCAGCTTATCAACGACCGCGAGTGCGATCGTATCCGATTTCAGAAGCTCAACCTGACTTAAAACCGAGGCCTCATCATCAACGACCCCGCCGATTGTCGACAGCTGTTGAACAACCTCGCTATTGCCACGGTCGATCAAAACGCTGACGCTTGAAGTGTATAGGGGGACGGCGGTCAATATATAGGAAATACCTAAAACGACAGCGATGGCAATCGCGACAGCAACGACCAACCACTGACGTCGTGCGATCGCCAAGAGCGCCTCAAAATCAACGCCCTCAGGCGGCTCGCGCAAATCGACACTTTCGTCGTGCGAGCCGCCTCCAAAGTTCCGATTATAAATTTGCAAGTCCACCTCGCCGTGAGTCGATCAGCCGCCGAAGATCAAATCAAGCCTTACGGGGTCGTCCTGCTCACTTCGCGGATGACCGTGGATCCACCGTCGCCGCTAGCATAATAAGATCCACCGCCGCCAGCCGAAAAGCTAGACGTGCCGGAGCCGGTTGATGCGGCACCACCAGCAGCGCCATTGGTCCCGCCGCCAGGCGTACCACCACCGCCGATCGCAGCAGCGCCGCCACCGGTCGTCGCCGAGCCTCCGCCGCCCAAGGCGCCACCACCCAGTGCTGCCGTCTGCGTATCATTTCCGCCTGCAAGGAATGCCGTCTCAAGCGCCTGATTGCCGCTCGCGGCAACGGCGTCCTGAATCTGCGAGGCATATTGGGGATTGATTGCGGCACAAGCGCGAGCGGCACGCCCCAGGCCAGCACCGATCGCAGCTGCCTGGGCAGCATTGCCCCTGCCAGCAAGCGCGAGCAGTGGTGCAAGCGTATCAGCACTCGATCCAGCAAGAGAACGAGCCTGATTTGACAGCGGCAAACCGCCAGACGAAAACTGAGTCAGAAGGCCGTCTGGAGACGCAAGGAACGCTGCGATCTCGGCATCAGCCATTCGAGCCGGCGAGACGAAACAACCAGCAGCAGGCGCAGTAGCCTGGGCATTGGCGTTAGAAAGGCCAATTGCGCCCGACATTACAGTACCAGCTACAACAACGCCTGCAATTTTCTTCACGGAACGGGTAAACATGACCTTCTCCAGCAGATTAATACGATGGCCTAGCCATTACATGAAAGTAAAACTTGTTCAAGAGCATGGTTGCGAAACGGTTAATTCGCAGCCACGAATTCCTTAACGCGTGAGCTCCCGGATAGCGTCACGGGTTGCGACTGCATCCGACGGCACGCCGGCGGCAGTTGTTGTGACGGCATTCAAGAGATTGAGGAACTTGAGCGTTTCAACAGAATCCGAGTTGGAAACGTAGATGGTATCCTTGTCCTGCATCGGGAATTTCTGGACAGCAAAGAATGCCGAAGGATCACGCAGATTGGCTCGGAAGATAACCGGCACGGTTTTGCCAGCGAAACGCTTCACATCAACCCCGAGCTTAACCAGGAAGTCCTTGTCGACGACGCGATAGAGCATGACCTGCGCCGGATTTGCGCGCGAATCGAGCAGACCACCCGCCTTAGCCAGAGCCTCACCCAGCGTGAGATTGGATTCTTCGAAATCAAAGCGACCATTGAGCCCCGACGCACCAAATGCCAGATAGGTGCGACGTTCACGATCAACCATGATCGTATCACCCGGCGCCACATAGATATTTTCTGCCGGCGTCGCGACAAGATGGTCATAGTGAATGGTCGCAGACCGGCCACGGCGCTGCAGCGTGACATAAGTTTCGACCCCAGGCGAGCTAAGGCCGCCCGCCTCTGAAATCACGTCCAAAATACGCTCGCCTGCCTCGGTGAGTTCAATCTTAGAAGGCGACCGAACGTCGCCGAGAACAGCAACCTGCGCCGATCGGCTGCTGACTTTTGTGATAAGCACCTGCGGCTCGATCGCGCGATTGGCAAGCAGATCTTCAACTTCGCGCTGAACATCCTCAACAGGTCGACCAGCCGCCCGCACCCGACCGGCGTAAGGAACGCTAATCGTACCAGCGCGATCAATCGTCTGATTCGGCAGCGAAACATAGTTGCCCGGGCGGCTGCCCGCATCATTCGGGATAAACAGGCCACCCGACTGGGACTCAAAAACTGAAACCTGGACAACGTCGCCCACACCGAGTGGCAAACTCGGGGCACCACCCCGCCCACCGCCAAAACCGCCAGCCAATGATGATGCAGTGCTATCACCAACAAAAGCGAGGACGGCCTTGTTAAGATCAACAAGCGCGTAGTCTATCCCAACAGCTTGTGGCTTGCTTGCCGTCGTAACCTTTGCAGTTGCTTGCGCTTCGACCTGGCGCGCGTCCGGGCCAGCGTTCGGAAGAGCCGTACAGCCGGAAAGCGCTGCCGTTGACAGCAATAGGAGCGTCGTCGCTGACTTGAATCTCAAGGTAGTCCCCTCGGTATAATGCCCGCAGCCAATATGCATGGAGTCCGAAGAAAATCTAGACAATCGAGACGCTTGAGTTTTTTTGCAGTGCAGCTAAATCTCAACTGTTGCCAAGTAACAACATTAGTGAGCGATAGCTAACCAATGCTAAAGCAACATTAACGCTGTTTTCTATGCTGTGTTACGCTGGAACGTGTGCAGAAAAAACGAGATTATGCAACGCCTCAATTGGTGCCCAGCGTCGCACGACTCATAGGCGTGCCGGTTGCGCCTGCGCCTGTACATTCAACTGGGTACGCTTGCGCTGGGAAGCTTTTGTTCTGGGTGCAAGGCAAATCGTTACGATCGGACCTAAGGTCGCGGCCAAAAAGATGGCGAATCCAGAGATCTGCAAGGAAAAATCGAAAGCGGAATGGAGAAGCACCAGAAGAAGAGAAGCAAATCCGATCTCTGGGATAACATGCAACCGCCGGCGCCTTTTCGATCCCCGAACTAGAAAAATAAGGAGCAAACAAAGCCCCATGAGCGGCAGAAGGATCCCAGCAGCACCCAGCCCGAACAGGCCCTCAAGATATACATTGTGAGCTCGGTTCCAAACCCAGGTAATTCCGCATCCCGGATCCCGATAGCCTGGGAAAACCTCCTGGAAGCTTGCAAGACCAGTTCCGAAAGGAAAATGATCGACAATAGCTGAGGTGATTCCGGGCAAAACACAAAAACGGCCGTCTTCGAGCCCCTGCACTTCCGCCCGCAGCAAAGCCCGCCCCGTCAGAGAAAAGAATAAGACGCTGACGGCTATTGCGGTTAGGACGGCTATAATCACCTTCTTGTAAGACACGGCAGCTTCGCGTCTCATGATCTCAGTCCCGCGAGGGATTTTAGGCCTCAGAATCGATGTGATCGTGATCAGCAGAAAAGCGATAAAGCTTGTTCCGATTCCTGCGCGAGACTTTGTCAACATAAGCGCGACGAGAGGCAGAAGAACGCATACCCCATAAATAAGACCCCAAGTCATTGCCGATCGCTGATCATCGGGAAGCTGGCGACGCTCTTCAAACGTCCTTAAAAATCGGCGCCAGTCTAGGCTTTGCAGGAGATAGGTCAGGAGCCCGAAATTCAGGATCACGACAATCCCGAAGTACGTCGCTGCTGTGTTCCTATTGACAAAAAAGCCGGTCAAACTGTCGAAATAAGCCGGCTTTTCTGCAAAAAGCAGTGTCTTTGGCGCGACCGTGAACTGAATGATCGAAAAAAGCGCAATCGCAGCTCCGGAGAGCGCAAGTATTTTTAAAGCGCGGAGGGCTCGCTCGTCGGTGTCAAACAGGCTCAGCGACAACAAAAATGTGAGTAAGGGGGCAAAAAGCCTCAATACGCTCGGCCAATCGTCCGCAGGCGTCAAAGAAATCGTCGCGCTACCTTGGATGCCGAACTCCTGAAGATCACGCCACGCTGGCTGGCTCAATAGGCCACCTGGTAGTGGTAGCGTCTGCATCAGCATCCAGACGATACTAATCGTGACTAAAGCCAAAACACCCCAATATGCACTTTTCGTGGATGCCGGAACTCCCAGACTGATGGTGCTGAAGATGAGAGCGAGCGCCATAGGAATGGAATAAAGGGCGACGGTGGAAAGCTCAACTGCCCCATAGTTCAACAAAGCCAGCGCAATTGTTGTCCAGTACAGGAAGACTATAGCCCCACGAAGGGCGTCTATCTTCCAATCTCGTTCACCCATTCCTGCAATATCCCCAGCCTCTTCAGCGTCATATTGCTGAACGTGGGTATCGGCAAGAGCGTTGATCTCAGGTCCCCGATTTTCTTCCCATGCCGATGATAAACAGAGCGGGAACGCCTCACGCAGCCAATGCGCTCACACAACAAGCCTGCGCGCCAGCTTTGCAAAATGCTGCTAGAATATCCTGGTCCCGGCTTGTATCCACTCTGACTGCGCGTTCACGCGGATCAACGATTTTAGAAGATATTGCCAATGACACCTGGTATTCCAGACCATCTGCCAGAGCGAAAGCAGCGCGAGCTTTCTTTCGTCATGCAGATTATCTTTGAAGAGTTCGACACATGGCAGTCGGGCAAGTCGGAGAAAAAATGCGCCGGGAAAATCTTAAAGCTGATTCTATTCGGTTCCTTTGCGCGTGGCGATTGGGTCGAGGATTCCGATAGCGGCTATAGATCTGACTTTGATCTGCTTGCCGTCGTCAACATTCACTCCTTTGCCGAGGAACACGAAATCTGGTCAAAGATCGATGACCGGCTCACCCGCGAATATTCGGTTCTGAACCGGCTGCAAACACCGGTAAAGGTGATCGCTCACAGCCTCCAGGACGTCAACGATCAACTGGCGCGCGGCGTGCCGTTCTTCTTCGACATTGCGAAGGATGGGGTTGTTCTCTTCGAGGAGCCCGGACATCCGCTTGCGACACCGAAACCTCTCACCCGAGAGGCAAAATTCGCCGAAGCACAGCAGCATTACGATCATTGGCTACGGCTTTCGCAGGAGGCCTATCGAGGCGCTGAGATGATGCTGGGAGAAGGTATATGGAGGGACGCTTCGTTCATGCTCCATCAGGCGACAGAGCGCGCATACCACTGCCTTCTACTCGTCATAACACTTTACAGCCCGAAATCGCACCGCTTGAAAATGTTGCGGTCCATGGCCGAGCGTATCGAACCCCGACTGATTGGCGCCTGGCCGCGCGATACAAAATTCGCGCGCAGATGTTTCGAGCGGCTGGACCGGGCTTATGTCGATGCCAGATATTCGCCCCACTACGAAATCACTTCGGAAGAGCTTGCCTGGGTGCTCGAACGTATCAAAGATCTCCAGACGATTGTGAAGGTAGTCTGTCAAGAGCACCTTACCGCTTGAGCAAGACGACATTCTAATGGTCGTTAGCCGTCCCTCCCGGCCCTGCAGTAAAATTCACGCAGTCAGTTTTGATCGCTGCACGGAAATGATCCGATACCATAATAAGTCCCTGATCCGAGCCTCGTCAATTCGGACCACTTGCCCATCGACCCATCCCTCTCATCAATCATCCCGTCACTCCTTCCGTAAATCTAGAAGAAGCCGTCAAATCTGAAAGCGCGAAAGACTCTTTACGTTATCACGTCAAACTGCTGCGCCAGTTCGGCCAGCGTCTTCTCTCCCTTCACGGCCGCCAAAGCCACCTTCGCCTGGAATGCCGGTGAATGGGTCCGGTGAATTCTCTTCGTCATCTTCACTCCTGATTCGCAGCAAAATCCTCGCCGTTTTCAGGCAGAAAATCCACTTAAGCAACTGTCCGATTTTGCGAGACCCAACATCGCCGGGCAGTTCGACAGGACCTGTCCCTTCCGCTGGTGGACGGTTTTTCACCCGGCTGGCAGCGCAAGCCCAGCGTGTCCCACGCAAGTCCGACCTCGGAAAAGCCCTGGCCTATATGCTGACGCGACAGGACGGCTTCCGGTTGTTCCTGGACGACGCCATGTCGATATCGACTCCAACCTGGTGGAAAACGCGATCCGCCGACCGGCCATGAACCGCCGCAATGCCCTCTTTGCGGGGCATGATGAAGGGGGCCGAAATTGGGCCCGGTTTGCCAGCCTGATCGGCACTTGTAAAATGAACGGCGTCGAGCCCTATGCCTATCTGTGCGACCTCTTTACCCGCCTTGCAAACGGCCACCTCGCCAAAGACAGCGACACCATGGGCCTATGCCGCCCGCATCAAGGCCTCACAATGAGCTCGTCAGATACTATCCGGTGAGCTCACATTCGGCCCTCAGGCAGCCTACCCAATAGCTGAAACTGTAAAATCAATGGGGCGTAGACGGCGCATGCGATGGCTGGCGGAATTTCCGGCAATCCTTCGTCAAACCAAAGGGGATGCGTACTGGCGTCAGCACCAAACGCATTGCGGTATGATTAGGAATGCTTCACTATGCCGACGACTAGGCAAAAAGACTTTGCCAATCCTGCCGACCGTGCAGAACGCGAACAATCAGAATGTCATGCTCTCGGATTGTGTAGGCGATCACATGCGCCTGATGGGGATGCAGCCGCATTGGCGGTTTCAATTCACGGCGCTCCCGCGCCATGCGCGGATTGTCGGCAAGCAATTCGAAACTGCTCGGCACCGAGATTGTAAATCTCGATGATGTCCCGATCTGCTTCGAAGGTTGTGCGATATTTCATGCCTGACTGGCAGCGAACCGTTCACGGGCCGCTTGAAAAATGTCTTCTTTCGAGCGGTCGCTGACGCCGCTTTCCACCCCTTCGGTAATAAGGCGTTGCAGTTCCGCGAGCTTATCCGAACGCTCCTGATCGCGGCGGATCAGGTCGCGTACATAATCGCTTGCGTTGCTGTAGCGCCCTGTTTTTGTCTGAGAGTCCACCCATTCCTTCATCGGATCGGGTAGGGAAACATTCATAGTTGCCATATCAATCACCTCACTTGAGCAGTATGCCATAATTTGGCAAAGATTGCCATCATCCATTCCAGCTTCTACCCGCCATACGGTTAATTCGCATTTTTTCGCTCCGCCAATTTTTCGGCGTATTCCGGCCGTTCCGTGGCTTTGAGGCCCGACAGCACAAGTTCTTCCGGTGGGCCATTCTCTATCATGGCGAGGGCGGTTTCGCGCATGAAAGCGTCATCGAAAGCGGGTTCTTTCTTGGCGAAAACTCATCGACGGTTTTAACGTTCTTCAGGAAATCGTACAGCGTATCGGGATCGTCATAAGGGTTCATGACAATCAAGGATAGCGGAACCGGCGGCTGCAATTTTCGCATTACGACGGTGCGGGCGTAAACCTGCCACATTTGGGTAGTCGACCGTGAAGAACGGCGAATATAGCTTTATTGGTTGACGTGGCGAGAGCAATCATGCTCGGCGTACCGCTTTCACGATCCCGACCAACAGCCCTGGATCGATCGCAGCGCTCACACGAAGTGCCGTGTCGCCTACCCAGATTTCAACAAGATCCGTCCGCACCGCCTCGAAACGAGTGTAAGACTGTCGTCTAATAGCGAGATTTGCAAGCGCCTTTTAGCGACGGATGGCTGTTTGCCGGGAGCATGGTCGTGTACGCGGTCGACATAGGTCGCCGCATTGTGGTGCTTCGCGGGACAGTCCTTCCAATGTATGTCTCGCACGCTGCGGGCAAACTCGCGGTGCAACGGTCTTAACGGAATGGACCAGCCTCGGTCCCGGCAGGGACGCCTCTTCACGCCATGGGCGTTACAGAGCTTGAGAGTTAGGTGGTGGCTGTCGCCCTGTCGAAGAGCTCACCGGAGCGCAGCATCGCATGCATATGGCCATTATGGAACGAGTTTCTGGATTTGAAGAATGACTATTTAAAGCTTATTTCTTGATAGAACGTCCAGATACTAATGAGATTTTTTGATTCCTCTTGGAAACTGTGAAGTGTTAGAAGAATTGGATTGTCATCTGGGTTATCCATGGCAATTTTAGCAAAAATTAAGCGACTTCCATCTTTATGAGTTTTGATTTCCACATCAAATTCTGGATTTTTATTGAGATTTTTGATCAGCTGGGAAGAATCCTCGAATTGCTCTCTCATTGAAGATTCATTTGAAAATGGCTTATCCGTAAGAAAAGAAAATCTTTCCCAATCGCCTGATTTTGCCGCGGCAATAATTTCAAGGAGGCGCTCTTTTTCCAGTGCATTCAGCGCTTCTATTCTCTTCTTTCTCATTACTTCCAGTCTACTGATTCTCGATAACCAGAATCCGATTTACTCTGCCTGGCGGACCTTCTGGATGACGATGCTCAACCGAGCCACACCGGATGCCGACCCCACTGTCGCGATCACGCCGATCGAGATGAAGCTGCTCGACCATCTGCTGCCCAAGGGCGGGCCGTCTCCATCCCGCGCGAGCACTTTGTCCGACTATCTGACCAAAATTGCCAGGCTCGGCGGTTATCCGGATCGCGCCCACGACCCGCCACCGGGGAATACCGTCATGTGGTTGGACTTGTCGCGCTTAATCGATATCAGGATCGGTGCAGCCATTGAGCCGGAATTTGTGGATAACTGAAAGCCACCTCGGATGGATACCCCGCTTCGACATAACCTTCCGGGCATGATGGTGCGGCTCATGAACTCGGCCGATCGGCCTAGAGGCGACAAGGTTCCTTATCCATTGAATACCAGGTTCCCGCACGGCTTCAAAAAACCCTACGGCGCGGGAGAAGAGCGCGGGTTTTCTCCGCTTGGCTGCCGCCCGTCGGCAGGCCGTTTTCGTCCGGCCGCGGCCGCATCGCCGACAGTTTCAAGCTCAAGAGATTAATCGCCGTTGTTGGAGGCTTTGTCGGAATGCTCCCAAGGGTTCATCAATGCGACCCCCATACCGTCGAAGTCCTTGATGTTGCGCGTTACGAGCGTCATGCGACGAGTGAGCGCCGTCGCTGCGATGTAGGCATCATTGATCGGCTTGGGATCAGGTACATGCCATTGGGCTGCCTGACGGGCCGCCGCCTCATCGAGAGGTAGGATGCGACCGAAAAAAGTCGTGAGGACGGTATTTTCCAGCCAACTGCGCAACACTTTTCCAGCGGCTGCATCATTATACTCCACCAGTCGGACACCAATCTCCAGCTCGTGCAAGACTATAGACGAAATAAAGGTCTCGGCCGGATCGACAGTTTCGTTCCAGAGCGCGACATTGGGGTGTGCCTTGCCGCTCGCAATCTTGCGCAGTTCCGACACGACATTGGTATCGAGCAACAGCATCAAGACAGATCGACCGGCCGGGCATGTTCCGTGCGCCGCGGAAGCGGCAGGTCGACGTCTTCCGTTCCCGGCGTGGCAAGCATGTCACCGAGCGTCCGCATTTTACTGGTAAGCCGCTTATACTCATCGAAGGACAAGAGGACATGCGCGGGTCGCCCCCTGTCGGTGATGATCACCGGCCCTTCCTTGGCGGCGCGCTTTGCGCGGCCAAGATCCTGATTGAGTTCCCGGCCTGAAAGTGTGGTGACGGTCATGACAAGCCTCCCAACATTCGTGGTTACGTAACCACATTTATTCCGCATGAACTGGAATTGCAAGATGCGAACTCGCGGCGGGACGTCAACCATCTCGCCGGAACCATTCGGCGACACCGCCAGCGCCGTCCTCGCAGCAGTCGGCTATGAGTTCAGGCGCATCCTCCAATGGATCAAGCTTTGGCTGGCAATCATCTGGGCTGTTCTCGCACTCTCCACAGTGTCAAACTCAATGCCGGTAATCGACGAATCGTTGTTCTTCATGGACAGCCAATTGATACGGACCAGCTGCCCCATCGAAGCTTGGGATCAAATATTGCTCGAACTATTTAGCCATGCGACGGCATGTCTGCTTCGAAAACTATTCTGTGACAAGGAACGCCTATTGTGCGGCCATCTTCACGCAGAGCAGGCCAGATCGTTTTCATACAATATTCTGTCCCGATGCTTCAAAGCCTCAGTCCATTCCTGGAGCAGCAATCCGGCGGCTGTTATTGGCGCAGATCAAGCACACCGAGTTCGCGCCACATCCATTCGAAGCTGTATGTTGCCATAGGATCGGCAGGATTGGGATGCCGTGACGAGTGGTTTTCGAGATATTTCAGCCATTCGACAACCTTCTTTCGACCGGCGGCTGATTTTACGGCCTGTCGAGGGGTTTTGTTGCCGAGCATGCCGACAGGCTGGTCAAGAGTTTCTCGATATTGGCGATCCAAGAACTGGTGAACGACCTGCTCGGCAATCTCAGGCGGGATTTCGGATGCGCGCTCTTGCCTTTTGCGGGCCGGCCGCTCGGCGATCATCTGTTCGACTGTGCGGATTTCGGTAAGCGGTGCGCGGACGAGATTACCGAGCCGCTGCTGGATCAGGTTCGTTCCTTCTTGCGCGCGCTCGGCCGAATTGGTGGCCAAGTGCAAGAACTTTCCCTTCAATTCGATGTTTCCCAAGATCCGCGCGCCTTCGTCCAGTGTAATATCAAAGGTTTGGCCGGCGCGCGCGTTAGCGGTGGGCTTTGGCTCTAGCTCAAGCCAATTCCAGAATTTTCCGTTTTCCGTCGACAGGCCCGGAATAGTGTTTAACTGTGCGGTAACGTCTTTTTGTGTCGTCCCGGACGCCAGCGGAAACCTGACGTCGTGGAAAACGAGTTCATGCCCATCACTGTTCTGGAGTGCCGGCATCTCCATGGTACGCTCAAGCGTGTCGAAAAGCCAGGACAGGGTGAACATGAACGCGACCGATTGTAAGTCGGCGTCATTGATCGCCGGCAGCTTTTTGGCATTCTTCTTACCGAAGGTATTCCGCAGGCCGTCAAACAGCGCCTCGGTCGCCTCCGGCGTGAACGGTAAAAGCCCACCGCCAAAGACATTTTTGCCTGCCAGCGGGACGATACGGGCGGCGATCCTGTCCCATTGTTTTAAGGTTTTGGTGGCAGTGCCTTCGCTGACGGCGATCGGTTCGCCACCTCGAATAAGGTCGCGCGCGACAAGTGATGTGCCAGGCACGATTTCACTCACCTCGTAAAGGCTCATGACTGAGGTTCGCAGCGCCTTCATATAAGCCTTTGCCTGAGCGTTCTCCTTCCAACCACGGCGTTTGAGATATTCATCGACAATGTTGCCGCCCTCGACCTCGAATTCTTGGGTGAGGAAATCCTCGAAGGCGCAGCCCCAAAGCGTCATTGCCCAAACCTCACCGAGGATTTCGGCAATGTCCTCAAAATCCATGTCGGCAGTATCGAGCACCGGTCCAAAATGGTCGTAAAACACCTCATCGAAACATTCGCTCCACTCGTCACGGGCAAGGAATTTTATAAGACCTTTGAGGTCATGGCTGGTCGGCATCGGTCGGTCTCCAGGTAGGCTGGCGTTCCTCGGTCGGTGATGACTGGCCCTTATTAGCCGGGCGCTCGACGCGGCTGAGACCCTGATTGAACTCACAGCCCGAAAAAATGATAATCACAAATGCTTTTAATCTATGTTGTCGCATAACCACGATGAGAGGTGTAGGCGCAAATTGCAGAAAGAACCTACGAAAATCAATCGGCCACCCGCGGGCGCCAGTTTGAGGCTTTTGACCGGACTGTCGATACCCAGATCGTGCGGCTCCGCCGCAAGATCGAAGCCGACGCGGGCCAGCCTCAACTCATCAAGGCCGTCCGGGGGTGTCGGTTACGCATTCACCGGAAAGATCAGTGGATGACCAGGCCCCGCTCGGCGGGCAGGAATGGCCCTATTTATGAGCGATGTCCATAAGACGCCGCAGTTCGTCAACCGCCGATGCGCTCGGCAAAACCTCGCCTTCTAGCTCATCCGGCACTTGCCACCCGGGCTTTACGCCCTGCATGTTGGGAAGCTCGTGGGCAATGCCTTTATGACAGTCGATGCATGTCGCTTTCCCGCTCAGGAGGTAGCGCGTATGGATGTCGGCCGCGCGTTGCGTCTGCTTCGATAGGTCCATGGCTACCGACGAATGACAGTTTCGGCACTCCAGACTGTCGTTGGCCTTCAGGCGGTGCCACTCGTGCTGGGCGAGGCGCAGGCGCTGATCGAGAAACTTTTCACGAGTGTTGATTGTCCCGAATATTTTTCCCCAGACCTCTTTCGAAGCCTGCATCTTACGGGCGATCTTATCCGTCCACTCATGAGGAACATGGCAGTCCGGACAGGATGCTCGCACCCCCGAGCGGTTCGAGAAGTGAACGGTTCGGGTCATCTCCTCGTAGACGTTTGTGCGCATCTCGTGACACCCGGCGCAGAAGGCTTCGGTGTTCGTGATTTCGAGCGCGGTATTGAATGCCCCCCAGAAAACCACCCCCCCGACAAAGCCGCCCAAGGTCAGGAATGCGAGGCTAAGAGTGGCGGCTGGCGTCGTGAGCAGCTTCCATATCCAGCCGGCCAACCGAGTAATCTTGCCCATCTCTAGTCTCCCCCCATGTGTTCGACCCCCATCTGGCTCATGTCCCGAAAAGTGTTGCCTACAAGTGGCTTCACGTCGGCCTGGGGGACATGGCACGCCGTGCAGAAGTAACGCCTTGGCGAGACGTCGGCGAGCATCTGCGCATCCCGGGTCATGTAGTGAGTGACACTGATCATCGGCGCTCCAGCGCTTTGGGTGAATTCACGCTTATGACACGACAGGCAGCGGTTGGTGTTGACGGACAGCTGATATCCTTCGATGGAATGGGGGATGACTGGCGGCTGATCCGGGTAGGCCCGCATCTTGCGCACGTCATCGACGTTCCACTTTGGCATCGGCCTTGCTGGTACCTGCCCCATCGTATCCGCAGGCCCCGAAAGATCGGGAACCATCTGCGCGATAGCAAACGTGCCCGAAAACACGCCGACGACAACCGCTGTGATGACCGTCCAGTGACCACGAGCTATGCAACGGGGAGTATCTTGACTGCGCATTTCTTGTAATCCGTCTGTTTGGAGATGGGATCGGTGGCGTCGAGCGTGACCTTGTTGATCAGCTGGCTCGCGTCAAACCAAGGCACGAAGATCACGCCCGGCGGCATGCGGTTACGCCCGCGGGTTTCGACGCGCGACCGGATTTCGCCGCGGCGGGATACGATTCGGATTTCAGCGCCCTGATTGAACCCACGTTTTCTGGCGTCGTCGGCATTCATGAAACATCGCGCACCGGGAAACGCCTTGTATAGCTCCGGAACCCGCATCGTCATTGAGCCTGAATGCCAGTGTTCAAGAACCCTGCCCGTCACCAGCCAGAAATCATATTCCTTGTCGGGAGACTCGGCGGGTGGCTCGTAAGGAACGGCAAGAATGACTGCTTTCCCGTCCGGTCGGCCGTAAAATCTGACTCCTTCCCCGGGCTTGACGTAAGGATCGTACCCTTCTCGATAACGCCACTTTGTCTCCTGGCCATCCACCACTGGCCAACGTAGCCCCCTCTCCTGATGGTAGCGGTCGTAAGGTGCAAGATCGTGCCCGTGGCCACGACCAAAGGAGGCATACTCCTCGAACAGTCCCTTTTGGATGTAAAACCCGAACGCTTTGGCCTCGTTGTTTGCATAGGCCGGATCGATTTCGCTCAAAGGGAAGCGGTCTACCTGGCCGTTCTTGAACAGCACGTCGAACAGGGTCTTGCCTCTGTATTCAGGGTGCTTTTGAAGAGTGTCCGGCGGCCAAACCTCCTCTGTCGTGAACCGCTTGGAAAACTCGGCCATCTGCCATAGGTCGGAGCGGGCATCGCCCGGTGCCTGAACGAGCTGATGCCAGACGTGGGTCCGACGCTCGGCATTGCCATAGGCTCCCTCCTTTTCGACCCACATAGCCGCGGGAAGGATGAGGTCCGCCGACATCGCAGTGATGGTGGGATAGGCGTCCGAGACAACAATGAAGTTGCCCGGGTTCCGGTATCCCTGGTAGGTCTCGTTCTTGGTGTTCGGGGCGGCCTGGACGTTGTTGTTGACCTGGACCCAATAAAAGCTGAGCTTACCGTCCTTCAGCATGCGATCTTGCTGAACCGCATGGTATCCCGGTTTGTCCGGGAGATGTCCCTCGGGGAGCTTCCAGATTTCTTCGGCGTGGCGGCGGTGATCCGGATTGGTGACCGTCATGTCTGCGGGTAACCGATGGGCAAATGTCCCCACCTCGCGCGCGGTACCGCAGGCTGATGGCTGGCCCGTCAGGGAGAAAGGCCCGTTGCCCGGCTCGGAAATTTTGCCGGTTAACAGGTGGAGGTTGTAAAGCATGTGGTTCGCCCACACGCCCCGCACATGTTGATTGAAGCCCATTGTCCACAAGGACATGACTTTGCGGGATGGATCGGCATAAAGTTCGGCTAGTTGCTTCAAGAATCCAGGGTCCGCCCCCGTAAGGGCTGCCACCTTCTCGAGAGTGTAATCGGAGACGAATTTCTTGAAGGACTCGAAATCCGTGGGCTCCATGTTGGCCGGATTGGCCGCATTCCCCGCCTTCAATTCAAGCGGATCCTCCGGCCGAAGACCATATCCTGCGTATTCCGATGAAGCCGGCCATCGATTCCGATTTGAAGCCGGCCAGTCATTCCGATTTCATTCCGGCCGGCGTTCCGATTTGAAGGCGGCCATTTCTCGGACTGATCCTGGGTCTGTTTGATGT
>NZ_QJKM01000030.1 GCF_003425685.1 Rhizobium terrae | reverse complement strand
GGCAATGTCTACGGCATGGCCGGCATGGGGATCGCCATCCTCACCACGCTTCTGCTCGCCACGCCGAGCTTCGGAGGCTTCATCCTGATCGTGCTGGCGCTTGCCATGGGCGGCGGGGCAGGGGCCTATATCGCCCGCACCATTCCGATGACGGCGATGCCGCAGCTCGTCGCCGGCTTCCACTCGCTGGTCGGCCTTGCCGCGGTGATGGTGGCGGCGGCGGCGCTTTACGCACCCGATTCCTTCGGCATCGGCGCGATCGGCGACATCCACGGCCAGGCGCTGATCGAAATGGCGCTCGGCGCGGCGATCGGGGCGATCACCTTCACCGGTTCGATCATCGCCTTCCTGAAGCTCGACGGACGCATGTCCGGCAAGCCGATCATGCTGCCCTACCGGCATGCGATCAATATCGGCCTTCTGGTGCTGATCGTCGTCTTCGTCTTCGGCCTGGTGCAGACGGAAAGCCATTTCGACTTCTGGCTGGTCGTCATCCTGGCGCTGGCGCTCGGCGTGCTGATCATCATCCCGATCGGCGGCGCGGACATGCCGGTCGTCGTGTCGATGCTGAACTCCTATTCCGGCTGGGCCGCGGCCGGCATCGGCTTCACGCTCGGCAATCTCGCGCTGATCATCACCGGCGCGCTGGTCGGCTCGTCTGGTGCGATCCTGTCCTACATCATGTGCAAGGGCATGAACCGCTCCTTCATCTCCGTCATCCTCGGCGGCTTCGGCAGCGAGACGGCGGCAGCGGGCGCGGATGACGGCGTGCAGCGGACGGTCAAGCAGGGTTCGGCGGACGACGCGGCCTTCCTGATGCAGAACGCGTCGAAGGTCATCATCGTGCCGGGTTACGGCATGGCGGTCGCTCAGGCGCAGCATGCGCTGCGCGAGCTTGCCGATACGCTGAAGGAGCATGGCGTCGAGGTGAAATACGCGATCCATCCGGTCGCCGGCCGCATGCCGGGGCATATGAACGTGCTGCTCGCCGAAGCCAACGTGCCGTATGACGAGGTCTTCGAGCTGGAAGACATCAACGCCGAATTCGCCCAGGCCGACGTCGCCTATGTCATCGGCGCCAACGACGTCACCAATCCGGCGGCCCGCGACGACAAGTCCTCGCCGATCTACGGCATGCCGATCCTCGACGTCGACCGCGCCAAGACCTGCCTCTTCGTCAAGCGCTCGCTCGGTTCGGGGTACGCCGGCATCGACAACACGCTGTTCTACAAGGACGGCACGATGATGCTGCTCGGCGACGCCAAAAAGATGACGGAAGACATCGTCAAAGCCATGAAGCACTGAGATTGATACGCCCGGCAAGGCGATGAAGCGAAAAGGGCTCCACCCATTCCAGGCTTGCTCATTCCAGGGCGGCGCGGTCTGCCTTTGCGGCTAAGAGATCCTTCGTCCTCCGAAGCCGCACAGCCTTCTGGTTTGGCGCAGCATTTCCGGGGAACCGCCGGATCCGGAATTGTACGTCAGGCAGACCGCGCTGCGGGCTAAGCCGACAGGCGGATCCGGAATGCGCAAGCCGGCGTCCACTGTGCTCAAGGGTCAAGTGCGACAGGTACGTTCAATGAACCCAAAGCTTACAGACTTACACGCACTCTTGTCGTCCATGGCCAATGCCGGCCTGGCGAGCCACGAGGCTACGCGGGGCCTTTTCGGTGATAACGCGGCCTCGCGAGCCTCCGACCTCCACCGCCTGATCGAAGCGCAGATCGTCGACGCCGATGCGCTGGCAGGCTTCCTGTCGTCCTATTATGGTGTGCGGCTTCTCGACCGGCAGCAACTCGCTGACTACAGGCCCGTCGCGCAGAATCTCTCAAACCGATTTCTTGTGGAGAATTGGGTGGCGCCGCTCACGGCGCCGGACGGGAGTGCCGTCATAGGTGTTCTCCACCCCGGAGACGCAGACCCGATAGAGGCGCTGCGATCCGTTCTCAACGGTGACGTCGAAGTCTGCGTAGTTCCCGCACCCGACCTAGAATCCTGCCTGGAACGTCTTTCGGGCGCCCAGGATGTTGCCCAGGCCACCGGCGAAGGAACAACCTCCGAAGCAGCTATCGCAAGCCTGCGGGATCTCGCAAGCGGCGCGCCGGTTGTGGTTGTCGTTGACGACATCTTCCGGCGCGCGCTCGACCTGAGAGCAACCGACATCCACCTCGAACCGATGCGCGGCCGGCTCGTGATGCGTTTCCGCATCGACGGCATCTTGCGGATCATGCCTTCACCGCCGCACGAAATGGGCGATGCGATCGTGTCGCGAATCAAGGTTCTCGCCGGCCTCGACATCACCGAGCGCCGCAAGCCTCAGGATGGTGCGATGCGCCTTCCCATCGGCGACCGGGAAGTCGAACTGCGCGTTGCAACCCTCTCCTCCATCCATGGCGAGACCGTCGTCATGCGCATCCTGCACCGCGACAGCGTCCTTTTGGATTTCGCGGGCGTGGGCCTGGATGACCAAGAACGGCAGACGCTGAACCGGCTCCTTGAGCACACCCACGGAATGATCGCCGTCGCCGGCCCGACCGGCAGCGGCAAGACGACGACGCTCGCCGCAGCGCTCTCGAAACTGAACGATCCGGGCCGCAAGATCGTGACCATCGAGGATCCCGTCGAGTACCAGATCCCCGGCATCGTGCAGTCGCAGATCAACTCGGCGATCGGCATAACTTTCTCATCCGCGATCCGGACGTTCGTGCGACAGGACCCCGACGTGATCCTGGTCGGCGAGATACGCGACGGCGAGACGGCTCGGGCCGCCGTCCAGGCAGCGCTCACCGGACACCTCGTTCTCACCACCGTCCACGCGAACACCGCGGCGGCGGCCTTCACGCGTATGCGCGACCTGGGTGTCGAGACCTATCTGCTGGTCGGCGCCGTACGCGGTATCGTCTCCCAGCGCCTGTTGCGGCGGCTCTGCGATCACTGCAAGCAGGAAGGAATTCTCTCGTCCGAGACCTTTTCCTCGGACTCCCGTTACCAGGCCGTCGGGTTGTCCCCGGGCCAGAAAGTGTTCAACGCGATTGGCTGCGGCCGTTGCAACGGCACCGGATATCGAGGCCGCATCGCCGTCTTCGAGATCCTGGTCCTAGACGAGGCCATCACCGAACTCGCTTCACAAGGGGCAGACCACGCCAGGATCGAGGCGCTCGCGCTGAAACGGGGGATGAGCACCATGTCGCACGATGGCGCTAGGAAGGCAGGCCAAGGGCTCACCTCGCCGGCGGAGGTGCTCCGGGTCACCGGGTTTCGCTGAGCGCGCCCGTCGGTGGATGCGCTGCGTCGGATCTGCGATCGGCGGCTGGACGCTCCTCCGCAGCCATCGGCCGCTATTGCCCGCCTTTGTCACCCTCATAAGGCACGATGCTCTCGCCCTCCAGAAGGTAGCCCGAGGCAACATCGCCCGAGCCGTCCATAAAGGAAAGGTTCTTCTTCTCGGACTGCACGCGCATCGTGCCGGTTGTCATGACGGCGTCAAACAGAGCCTTCGGCGCGTAAGGAGCGGAGGATTTCAGGTAGATCACCTGGTTCGGCGGCGGTGGCGGCTCATGGATGCAGGCGCCGAAATAGGGGACGAGCAGGAACTCTGTCGTGCCGCTTGGAGCGAAATCCAAAGGCAGCAGATAGCCGGCGATGGATACGCGTTCTCCATCATACTTCGTCTCCGTCAGAGTTCCACGCCGCTCGACCTCTGTAGCCCAGGCTACGTATTGGTTATAAAGCGCATCGAGATCGACGCCTTGCGCCGCGAGTTTCTCCCTGTCTTCGTCGACCCTCTTCTTGGCTTCCGCATGTTGGAGAGCGAACTCCTCGCTCAGTTCGCCCGACGGGTGACCTTTCCAGTAGAGGACGCTTCCCAATGCCTGCTGCTGCTCGAGAGGAAGATCATTCGGGGAAAATGACAGCGCTTCTGCCGGCGGGATCAGCATCTCCCATTTTAGCTGCGTGGCGCCGGCGCTGAATGCAGCGCTGCTGCCGAGGCTGAAAATAGCCAAAATGAGAGCAATGCCGCGGAGTATCGATATCGCATTACCGAGGAATCCTGCGTGTTTCATGTTCTCACCATCATGCCGTCTGCAAGGGACATCCTGTAGGCGCGGTAGGCAGGCAGAAAGCCGGCAGCCATTCCGCCGATCGATATTGCCAGAAGCAACAGGGCATCGGTCGCGGATGGAGGCTGAATGCCGATGTCGATGCCAAACTCTTTATCGACAATCGGGCGGGCCACCACGAGGACTGCGTAGAGTGTGGCCATGCCAATCGCGATGCCCGCCACGGTCAGCACCGTCGCCTCTCCGACAAGCAGCCCTGCAACCGTCCGGGGTCTCGCCCCAAGCGAGCGCAAGATCGCAATCTCGCGCCGCCGCTCGTTGAGGGTCGACAGGATCATCGCCGACAAGCCCAGCATCGAGGTCACCACGACCATCGCGGAGACACCAAGCAATGCGGTCTCGGCGGTGGCGACCAGTCCCCACATCTCCTGCAAGGCGACCCCCGGCAGCACTGCTGAAAGAGGCTCGGCTCTATACTCGTTCACAGCGCGCTGGAACCCTATGACTTGCAGGCGCGCCTTCAAGCCGATGATCGCGGCAGTTATCGCCTTCGGAGGAAGCGACATCTGCCGCAGACGGTCGGCCGGCGTAACTTGTCCCGGAATCCGCGAACCGGACCGCCAGTCGACATGAATGGCCTCGATAGCCTTGAGACTGACATGGAGAGACTTGTCCACCGGCGTGCCGGTCCGTGCCAGAATACCGGACACGCGAAACGGGAGGTCGTCATGCCGTGGCCCAAAGGAGCCCGCACTGTGCGTGACGGTGATCTTGTCGCCGATGGAATAGCCAAGCCGACTTGCAACGTCCGAGCCAAGGACTACATCGAACAGGTCGTCGAAGGGCGTACCTGCGGCAAACTTCAAGGTCTGGCCGCCGCGGTACTGCAAGTGCTCGAAATAGTCCAGAGTGGTCCCGATGACGCGAAAGCCGCGGTGACTGTCGCCAAGGGAAAGAGGGATCGCCCAGGCTACCTCCGCGCGCGAAACGATGTCCTGGTAACTGCGCCAAGTGACGTTGTTGGTTGCGTTTCCAATCCGGAACACCGAATAGAGAAGGAGCTGCATGGCGCCTGACCTTGCGCCGATGACCACATCCGCGCCCGACACCGTGCCTGCGAAGCTGTCCTTCGCCCCGCTGCGCACCTTTTCGACTCCGAGCAGCAGCACGACGCTAACGGAGATCGCTAGGACCGTCAGCAAAACCGTGATCCACCGATTGAGCAGGGATTGCAGGGCGAGGCGCGCGACGATCATGTCGCGGCGCCTTCGCGCTGCGACGGTGCCAGGATGTCGGTGAGCTCGATCACCCTGGTAAAATGTCGCGCCAGGCGCCTGTCGTGACTGACCATGATCAGGGTCGCATTCGTGGCATCGACCTGGCCGAACAGAAGGTCGAGAAAGTTCTGCTGCCGATCGTCGTCGAGAGCCGATGTCGGCTCGTCGGCAACGATGATTTCGGGTGAACCGATGAGGGCTCGCGCGGTCGCGACGCGTTGCTGCTGACCGACGCTCAGCGTGGCCGCCGTTCGCCGCCCGATATCCGCCGGGAGTCCCAGCGCCGACAGGAGGCGCCGCGCTTCGCCCTCAGCGCCGCCCGCGGCCGTCGCGCGGGTGCGACGCGCCGGTGCGAAGCTGAGCGGCAGCAGCACATTGTCAATGACGTCGCCGTAGGGAAGAAGATTGAACATCTGGAAGATGATGCCAAAGTGTTCAGCGCGAAACCGATCACGCCCGCTGCTGCCCAGTGCATCAAGCCGTTGCCCCAGGATTTCCAGGCTCCCGGCCTGCGCCAGCGCGATGCCGGTCAGCAGGCTGAGCAGTGTCGACTTTCCACTGCCGGACGCGCCGAGCAGAAGGAGACGCTCGCCCCGGGAAACCGCGAATTCGCCGACCGAGAGGCCAAAAGCGTCACGCGCATTCCACTTGAATTCGACGCTGCGCAAGCTCACGGCGTCCGTCGGTCTTTGCGCGTTCATCACTACATTTCTTCCAGACGGCGCACCTCGCGCGTCACCTCGTAGGAGGACTGCCCATTGTCTGTGATGGTCGTCACGGCAAGCATTTCGGAACCGGAGAAGCGGTTGAAAAAGGGGAAGTAGATCGACGTGATCGAAGCGGTGTCTGCGCAGGCGAGGGCGTAAGATGCTCGGAATTCAGTGTGACGGCCCTCCTTTTCGTCGGTTTCCGCGGTCTTCTCAGCTCCCGCCGCTTCATCATGATCCTCGTGGTCTTTAACGGCGATACTGGCATCGGCGGAGGTGACGGTGCACCCCGCAGATTCGGGCAACGTGATTAGTTTCAACGGTTCCTTCAGGTCGGCGAGGGCGTCCTCCACGGCTTTCCTTTCCCTGGCGGTTTCGGGTTCATATTCAAACCCGACAATATCCATACCCGGTGCGGAGAGTTCCATCTGAAGATTGTTGTCCTCAACGACGATTACCAGCGTCCCGTGCCCGTGTACATGTGGGCCAAGCTCTCTTCGTTCTTCTTCTGCGTGCACGGCCGAAACGACGATAAGCATGCCGGCGGCAAACAATGTCCGGACGTGGTGATGCAATCTCATTTCCTATTTCTCCAACTCGGTATGATTTGTAGCCGTCATCGACAGGCCGTACCTCGACTATGGCGATACGCGATGCCGATCTTTCCGGGGGCATCCGCGCTGATCTGCAGCACCGCATGAACTTCGAGAAGGGGACTGCGTCCTGCACGTGAATCGGCGAGCTCTCGGTGTGTTTTGTTCTGGAGTTGAATGGGGTTGATGGTGCATGTGCTTGCGAGCTTGACAATGGGACATGATGAGAATACACATCTTTGGGCAGATTGTCCATATTGTAGTCAAATTGCCGTTTCGGTTATTGCCGCGTGATCGAGGAGGATCAAAGGCAACTCGTGTGTTCCGAATGTGAACGCATCGGGCCACCCATACCTTCCGCGAGAGGGGCCGGGGATTTGTGTAGGGAGAGGGAGTAGATGACAAAAAAAGGCTACTGGGTTGCAATGGTCGATATTGCAGACCATGAGGGGTACAAGCAATACATTGCCTTGAACAAGGCAGCGTTCGACAAATACGGGGCGGCCTTCGTCGTTCGCGCGGGAACGAGCCAGGTCATGGAAGGCCCACACGCGAACCGCCTGGCAGTCATCGAGTTCAAGGACTACGAGACCGCCCTCGCTTGCTACAATTCTCCCGAGTATCAGACGGCGATCAAGGCCCGCGAGAAGCATGCCAAGGTACATCTGGCTGTGGTGGAAGGCGTCTGACACCGCAAGCTTTGCCCGAGACCTCTGCCATGCCGGTTTGAGGGATCATCGTCTCTACCCCTTGCGCGCTGATCGACCGCATCAGCAGGGCCTGCCTTCATCAGCGGCCGGGTGTCGCGCCCGGCCGGCAGCTGGAAGCCCGGCTGACGGTCGCCCGATCCTTGTCAGAGTGCGGCGAAGGCCGTCGCAGGCGCGCACAACCTTCTGGGAGCAGTCATGTCTTCTCCGTTGCGGTGGCTATTCAAGGCTTTCGACGTCTTCGTCGTCGCCGGCATGGTCGTCATCAGCCTCCTGATCTTTACGAATGTCGTGCTGCGCTATGGCTTCAGCTCGGGCATTCCGTTTGCCGTCGAAGTATCCCGTGTAGTCCTCGTCTGGGTCATCTTCATGGGATCCGTGGTGGCGCTGGCCAAGGGCGCGCATCTCGGCGTCGAGTCTTTGGTCGTCAGGTTGCCTCGAGGGGCGCGCTTCGTCTGCTTCCTTCTTTCATACGGCCTGATGCTGTGGTGCTGCTGGCTCTTGGGGGTGGGCAGCTGGGCACTCACCGTCATCGAGTGGGGCAACGTCCAGGCGCTGTCGGGAATTCCCGTGGGCGCCATCTACGCCGCAGGGCTCGCCGCGGCCATCCTGATGGCGCTGATTCTCCTGCTTGATCTCTGGCGCTCGCTGCGCGGCATCCTGCCCGCCCCCTGGTCGGGGGTGGAGCATGTCGAGCCGCTGCCCGTCGTGCCCCCCGCGCTTATTTCGGAGAAAGCACCGTGAGCGGTTTGGTCTTTATCGTTTCCCTCCTTGGTGCGATGGGCATCGGGGTCCCCATCGCCTTCGCTCTGATGCTGTCGGGCATCGCGATGATGATGCTGATGGGTAATCTGGATGCACAGATTCTGGCGCAGCGGCTGGTCAATGGCGCTGACAGCTATCCGCTGATGGCGATCCCGTTCTTTCTCATTGCCGGCGAGCTCATGAACGCCGGCGGCCTCTCCCGCCGCATCGTCAGCGTGGCGTTGGCGTTTGTCGGTCACCTGCGTGGCGGCCTCGGTTACGTGGTCATCGGTACGGGCCTGGTGCTTGCCAGCGTCTCCGGCTCCGCAATCGCGGATACAGCGACGCTCGCGGTCATGCTGGTCCCCCTGATGCGGGATGCGGGCTATCATATGGGTCGAGCCTCGGGCCTGATGTCGGCTACAGGCATTATCGCCCCTGTGATCCCGCCGTCTGTCGGGTTCATCATCCTGGGCGTCACCGCAAACATTTCCATCGTCGGCCTGTTCTTCGCCGGAATCGTGCCAGGGCTCCTAATGGGGGTGAGCCTCATGGCCGCCTGGTGGTTCCTCTCCAAAAAGGAAGCGACGGCGATCCGGCCCAAAATACCGCGCAGGGACCTCCCGAAGACCATCATGACCGCCGGTTGGGCGTTGATGATGCCGGCGATCATCCTGGCCGGACTACGGTTCGGCATCTTCACCCCGACCGAGGCCGGCGTCGTTGCCGCCGCCTATGCGCTGTTCGTCGGGCTGTTTGTCTATCGGGAGCTCACACCGCGGCTGCTCTATGACGCGCTGCTCGCCGCCGGGCGCTTGACGGCAGTGATCATGCTGTTGGTGGCTGCCTCCATGATCTCCGGCTTCATGCTGACGATTTCCAACATGCCCGCCCAGCTCGTCAGTCTTCTCGGTCCATTCATCGACTCGCCGGTCTTGCTGATGGGCATGATCGTTCTGGCCGTCTTCATCGTCGGTACGGCGCTCGATTTCGCACCCTGCATAACCATTCTGGTGCCCATCCTCATGCCGATCGTCAAGGCCGCCGGTATCGACCCGGTCTATTTCGGGGTCATCTTCATGATGGTCAACGCGGTCGGAATGATCACCCCTCCCGTCGGGACGGTCCTCAACACAGTCTGCGGCGTCAGCGGCGTTTCAATGGAGGAGGCGACAAAGGGTGCCATGCCTTACCTTGCGGCCCAGATGACCCTCATCGTGCTCCTCGTCCTCTTCCCCGCCCTGGTCACCGTGCCAGCACGATGGCTCCATTGAAACCCAAATCAATCCGGAGAAGGTGGGCATGAGTAGGTTTCCGGACATTGCTGTCACCGAAGTAGTGTCGATTCCCAGCGTGGGGTGGGGCGTGTAGGTGAGGACAAGTCAACGATGCAGCGCTCTAAACGCTTACACCGTGTGGTTCCGCAGAAGTTTGGCCGCGGGCGCTTTGGTGATAGTGGCTGCATGTACATCCACTGGTTACCAATTTGAAGACATCACTGCGAGACCGGATCCCCTGGAAAAGGTCACAAACGCAGATTTGAGTGCACGCCAGTCATCAGGCGGCGGTTTTCTGTCGAGCCTCGGTTTCGGCCGTACGCAGAACAACCGGCAAGGTGCAGTATATTATGGCTACGGACAGCCACTGACGGCGGGCGAACGCAAGTCGCTCGAACGGCTGGGCGACGAAGAGTTTGAGGTCAAACTCGAGGAAGCCGAGATCAAAGTCGCGGCCCGGACAGTTCTGGGCGAAGTGCTGGGCATCAGTTATTCGATAGATCCGAGAGTCACGGGCAAGGTTTCAATCACGACGTCGACGCCAAAGCCGGCCCGCGAAATTCTCACAATGTTCGAGTCCGCGCTGCGCAGCAATGGCGTGGCTATGATGCGCGAAAGCGACCGGTTACGGCTGGTGCCTGCGAACGAAGCGTTTGGAAACGCCGAGCTCGATCGGGGCACAACTATCCAGCCAGGCTACGGCGTCACGGTGTTCCCATTGAAAAACGTGACTGCCAGCACGATTCTGCCACTGCTCGAAAACTTTGTGACCCGTCCTGGCATGGTGCGCGAGGACCCCGGCCGCAATGCGCTCATCCTCCAGGGAACGGCGGCGGAGCGGACCGCGGCGGTCGAAGCCGCGAACTCATTCGATCAGGATTGGCTGGCAGACCAGTCGGTCGGCATTTTCCCCGTCAACAATTCCAGAGCAGCGACCATCATGCCCGAACTGACCCGTGTCCTCGACATTGGAGAGGGCGGACGCGGACGCAACACGATCAGAGTCCAGCCGATCGATCGCAGCAATATGATTTTGGTGGTGGCGAAGACGCGCAACCAGTTACAGCGCGCGGCGAGCTGGATCGAGCGGCTCGACCGGATCGACGGGTCTGCCTCCAATCTGCGAGTGTACAAGGTCCAGCACCTCGAAGCACGACGTCTCGCATCGATGGTCAACGAGATATTCAACGGTATCCCGGCATCGTCCGCTTCGAATGATCCGGCCGCACAGTTTCCGCCCGGCTCCCAAGCCGATGCCACCAGCTTCGGCGCGAATTCTGCGGATAGTACGAGCGCGGCGACGCCTGCAGAGCGGATGGCCGATAACCAGCCGGCCGCCAGTGGGGACACCTCCCAGCCTGCCTCGGGAGCTGTTGGCGGCGCCGGGTCACAAAGCGGCGTCCGCATCACCGCAAATCCCGAAAACAACACGATTCTCATTTACGCGCGCCCCGACCAGCAACGACTGATCGAACAAGCGATTACCGCCCTCGACCGACGGCAAGAGCAGGTTGCCATCGAAGCGACGATCGCCGAGGTCACTCTGACCAACGATTTACGTTATGGTGTGCAGTTCTTCCTGAACTCCAACGATATAGGCCGTGGCCGCAACAACGGATCGGTAGGTCTGTTCGGCGAAGCAGGCCAGGCCGTGCTGTCACGGACACTCCCGGGCTTCAACCTTTTGCTAGGCCCTGAGACCGAGCCGCGCGTCGTCATCGACGCCTTGCGCGGTATTACCGAGGTCAAGGTGCTGTCATCGCCGTCGGTCGTCGTCCTCGACAATAAGCCAGCCGTTCTACAGGTGGGCGATGAAATCCCTATCGTGACGCGCACGGCACAATCGGTGACCGACCCGGAGGCGCCGGTCGTCAACAATGTCGAGTTCCGCAATACCGGCGTCATTCTGAAGGTCCTGCCGCGCATCACCGGCAACGGCACGATTAGCCTGGTCATTGAGCAGGAGATCAGCTCCGTGCAGAGAAGTCAGGCGCAGTCACTGACGCCAACGATCTCGCAGCGACATGTGAGTTCGACTGTGTCGGTGACCAGCGGCCAGACGGTGATGCTCGGCGGCCTGATCAGCGAACGCCAGCAGCGCGGTCGCGACGGCGTGCCGATTCTCGGCGACCTTCCGCTGATCGGCGACGCGTTCCGCTCCAACCAGAATTCCGCGTCGCGCAGCGAACTCATCATCCTGATCCGGCCGCAAGTCATCCGCGACAGCTTGGATGCGCAAAATGTGGCTGAGCAGATGCGATCGCAATTGCGGCTGATAAATCAACAATCCGGAACCGTTCCGCTGCGGCGACCGACCAAGACGACGATTGAATGAAGCTTTTGAAGGCACGGCGGCGGTCTATCGCCATCATCGCATTCACGCAAGCCATCGCTATCGTGCCCTTCGTGGCCGGCAGCCCCTCGTTCTTCGTCGCATCAACGCTTGTGCTGTGCCTTCTGGCGGCGGCAATCGCAGTCCATGATCTTGCGTCTTTGCTCATTCCAGACCGCTACACGGCCGGCATACTGGTCGTCGCGCTCGTCGATTGGTGGTTCGAGATGGGTGATTTCGCCGCGCTGGGCTGGCGCATCGGGTCGGGAGCAGCGCTCATGTGTCTGCTGTGTTTGTTCAACGTTGTGTATGGAGGGCTGCGGGGCCGCGACGGCATCGGCTTTGGCGACATCAAGCTGATTGGTGTGTCCGTCGTCTTGGCGGGGCCAGCCGGCGTTGGCGCCCAGATCATACTTGCTTCGGTCGCCGCTTTCATCTTCAGCGTCATCCGCGCGGCTCGTCTGCAACGCCCGCTCCGAGCTGCGGCGCGGATTCCGTTCGGAACGTTCCTCGCGCCGGCACTTGTGATTGTCTGGACATGGATGCCCCCCGCATGGTGAACATATCTCCTGGTCGGGCATGCAAGATCTTGTCCGGAGACCGGGCCGTGTCGCGATTTTCATCGAAACATAAGACAGAATGGGTTTCGTAGTGAACATAAGCTCGGCAAAGAGCCGGCGGGGTACAATTCTCGTCAGCGTCTTGTGGATCCTCATTTTTCTGGGGTTCCTTGCCGTTACCCTTCGCATGCAAATGTCCGGAGTCGTGGCGAGCGTGCGCGTCACGGAGGACAAGGTGGCGGCGCGCATTCTGGCGGAAGCCGGCCTGGCGCAGGCTGCGGCCGATATCCGCGCTGGCCCGCCAGACGGCGCGATCAAGCTGAGAGACCAAATATCGTCCACCATTACCCTGCCGGCCGGAGTCGCTTCCATCTCTGCGACGAATGAAGCCTTGCGGATCGACCTCAACACGGCCGAGCGGCCGCTGATCGTTGGCGCATTGCGCGCCGCTGGCGCCGCTCCAGGAATTGCCGACGACTTGGCCACAAAGATCGTGGGCCGCCGCGCCAAGCCTTCTCAGCCGAACGGACAGACATCCGGTTCCGCTCCGCAGCAGGATAAAAACGACACAGGGCTATTTCAGACGGTTTCGGAACTCGCCGCGCTCCCAGGAATAACACCTGACATTGCCATTGCCATCGACTCCTATGTCACCGTCTCCTCTGGCTTGGCCGGCGTTCGCCTCGAAGCGCTCGACAATAAAGTGCTGGGCAACATTCCCGGCTTGCCATCGTCGGCGCAAAACGCGATCAGGAACTTTCGTGCCGGCCGCCTGTCGCGCACGCAACTCGACCAGTCACTGGCTGCAGTAACCTTTAACACGCCAGAGCAGGCATCAAGTTGGCGCGTCAATCTCAGCACAACCCTGCAGTCAGGTTACAGCGAATCTTTCGAGGCATTGATGCTTGTATTGAACGCGGATGAGGCACCCTACAGAGTGCTTGACTGGCGTCGCGTGGCAATTGAGCTGGAATGAATGCGTGGACGCATTATCATCGCGGGGGTCAGGGCTGAACGATCGTAAATATGCCTTGGTCTGAGGACTTCAGCATGGCTTCGACCTTCGCCGCCGCGGAGCGTCTGCCTGAAGGGACGCCGTACGACGGAGATGCGATGCAACCAGCTATCATCGGCAACGAATCGCTTCAAAGCTTCCGGGATTTTACCAGTGCGGAGCAGCGGCACGCCTGCTCAGGTTGACAGGACGGGTTCATCGAATTGAACGGTCACGCCAGGCATGGCGCGCAGCCGCATAATCCCTTGGCGATCGTCACTAAGCACAATGGATGAGGAGCACTGAGGCCGCATCGCCATCTTGTATGGCAACCCCTTCAGCGCGCGCAGAATGGGACGTTCCTCCGCCGCGCTCTTGCCGCGGCCACACTGATGAGGGATGCGATTGTCTCAGCAAGTGTGCCAGACCATCCTGTCATTCCTTTGTGGGATACCCCGACTGCAGGGCATCAGAGCTCTCCGGCCACCGTGATTAGGGTGCCTGTCATGAAACCCGGAACCGGGAGACGCGGGCCACAGGGCCGCGCGCGCGATGTCGTCAGGCTCCGCGATGCGCCCCATGGGGGTCGTCACCGCTCTCCTCATCCCGCCATTGTTAACGAGGCAGGTAATACCGAGGATCGATGATAAGGACCCATAGGATAGGCTCAATCATCGATTCTCGATATTCCGCGCCCAAGTTCACGGTCGCAGGCGCTGAACAGCGCCTGAACGTCTTGTCTCTTGTCCACGTTTCCCTGCACCGCGATGGCGCGGCCGCCCGCGGCCTTGCAGGCCTCGACGACTTCGGACGCAGCGGCGGTGTCTGAGAAGTAGTTTATTCAGACATCGTAGCCTTCGGCGGCGAACAGCCAAGCCATTGCGGCAGCGATGCCGTGGCTCGCGCCCGTTACGATCAAAATCGATCTCACGAACTGACCTCCTCGCTCATTCTCTGAGGGTTCACAGCCTAGAAGGCTGCCTCAAGAATCGCAGCGTAGTCTTCCTTGTTCAGCGGACGAGGATTGGTGGGATGGCTGTGATCTGCAAGGGCTCGCTCACAAACCCAATCGATGACCTGTCGGGTCACGCCCAACTCGGACAGTCTGGGCGTAATTCCCAACCTACGGTTCAACTCGTCCAGTGCGTCCGCGAGCGTGGTCCTTTCAAGTTCCGCCAGCCTCTCGAGGTGGCTGACCTTCTTGGCCACGGCTTCAATTTCCACGTTCCACCGAAGGACGATCGGCATTAGGATGGCGTTGAGAGTTCCGTGATGAAGCTTCGCGTCCTTGAGGCCGCCCAGTGCATGGCTGAGGGCATGGACGGCCCCGAGACCCTTCTGGAACGTCATGCCCCCTTCGAGGGCGCCCATCATCAGCTCGGTCCGCGCCTCCGCGTTGGCGCCATCTGCATAGGCGATAGGCAGAGCCTTCCAGATGCGTTTGAAACCGTCGGTGGCAATCGCCTCGGCAGGCGGATTGTAGCGCGGGGAAAGGTATGTCTCGATGCAATGCGACAGCGCGTCGAGCCCTGTCGCGGCCGTCAGACCCGGAGGAAGCCCCATCGTCAATGCCGGGTCGCAGACCGCCCTGCGTGGGATCAGGAACGGACTGATGAAACCAAGCTTCCGGCCGTCATCCAGCGTGATGAGCGCCGCGCGCCCGACTTCGGAACCGGTCCCGGCCGTTGTCGGGATGGCCACGAGCGGCGCCACGGCGCTTGTGATGCGTGCCACGCCGCCGAGGATCGCCGCGTACCGCTCGAGCTCGCCCTCATGCGTGGCCAGCAGCGCCACGCCCTTGGCCAGATCGATCGGAGAGCCCCCGCCGATCGCCACCACGCCGTCGCAGCCACCTTGCCTGTATAGCTGGAGACCAGCGGCTACCGCGCGCTCCGTCGGGTTGGTGGGGACGTCCAGGAAAACCGGCGCCGTCTTCAGGAATGCGAAGCCCGGACGATCCAGCAGGCCGGCAGCCTTGATGCCATGGTCGCTGATCACCAGCGGGTGCGATACGCCGAACTCGCGCAGTATATCTGCCAATGAATCGGACGATCCAAGTCCGAAATTGATGTTTGTAAGGTAAGTTATAGTATCCACGTTGCCACTCTCCTTGATATTCCACCCACCTGCACCGCTGCAGCTACCGTCTGACATTCGACACGTTTCAAGCAACCGCCGCACACGAACACGCGGCCGCGTCACTATCTCGTCCATATATTGGGCATAATGCCCAAACATCTGTAGACGGAACATTACGCTTGTCAAGCTCCACCTTCTGGTTGCGTTGCGATGTCCACCTTGACAGGGAGGGCACGTGTGCCTATTGACAAATAGTGGACATAATGACCACAATCTGGTCAAACGGGTTGACCGTCGGAAAATAGGCAGCGACCGTCGACTTGTCTTTCGTGGGGGAAATTGACCGGCGGAGCTGCGAATTTGCGGCCCCAGGGCTTGTTCGACGTCCAGACAGACGATGCAACGCGCAACAGGAGACCATCTCTCCAATGGGACGGTCATCATGCCTGTGCTCCCGCATCTGGCCCATTGTGCAAATTCAGAGTTCTGATGCGTGATAACCAGCGGTTGATATGTGGCAAATCGCATCAGCAGTGACATACCTGCAACGGAAGGAAGAGCCTTGTCGAAATCCGCCGCCACCGTGCTGATACCTGGTTGGATGCACGAACATGCCCGGCGCATGCTCGGAACGCATTGCAACCTAGTCGAAATCCCCGATTGCGACCTACAAGGCCACCTGTCCCAAGAGGTTCGGACTTCGATTCGTGGCGTAGCCTGTCGCGCCAGAATCGATCGGCAGTTCATCGACGCCCTTCCCAACCTCGAAATCATCGCAAGCTACGGCGTCGGTTATGACGCGGTGGATGCCGCCTATGCAAACACCAGAAACATCGTCGTCACGAATACCCCTGATGTCCTGAACGAGGAGGTCGCCGATCTTACACTGGGGCTGCTTATCAGCGTCATCCGGGAGATACCCCAAGCCACGACCTTCGTTCGCGAGGGCCGATGGAAATCCTCGGAGTATCCGCTCAGCCGGCTGACGCTGCGCAACCGCAAGGTCGGCATCTACGGGATGGGGCGGATCGGGCGCTGCATCGCCCGGCGGATCGAAGCATTCGGACTTCCCGTCTCCTATTACAGCCGGCGCCCGGCGGTCGGAGTGGCATACGACTACTTTCCCTCGCTGGTCGGACTCGCCAGCGCTGTTGACGTGCTCATCTCCATCGTTCCCGGCGACCCTTCGACCGCGAAGAGCGTGAATGCCGAGGTGCTGTCCGCGCTTGGGCCTGACGGCGTGTTCATCAATGTGGGTCGCGGAACCGTGGTTGACGAGGACGCGCTGATCTTTGCTCTGCGTACAGGAACCATCGCGGCGGCCGGTCTCGACGTACTAGCGGATGAACCCAATGTCTCCGACGACATGCTGGCGCTCGATAACCTGACGATCCTGCCGCACATCGGTTCGGCGTCGGTCAGCACGCGCACCGCAATGGCGGACCTGGTGGCACAGAACGTCATCGCCTGGTTTGAGAGTGGAGCGGCGATAACGCCCGTGCAATAGCCGAAATTCGGGCTGCCGCCGAGGTCTCTACGTCCTCAACCGAAGGCGTCAGCCATGACGTTAACCCAACAGGAAGCATCTGATCGCCGGGTTCGGAAGTGCGGCAGTAAGGCGTTGACAATCCGTTAATTGTCTGCCCATCATATGTCATTGGACATCGTGCCCATATTATAGACTTTATGATCGGTCGGCTCTTGGGAGGGTTGGGTCAAAGTCGCGATGTTTCCATCGATCAAGCATATTGAGGAGGAGGAACTGTCATGAATTTATGGAAGAATGGATTGATCATGGCGGCCGCGCTGGCGATCGGGGCGGTATCGGGAACCGGCGCGCTGGCACAGACCGTATTCACCTGGACGCCTAAGCCGGTGGCGCTGGCTCCATACAAGGCGCCGAACAAGCCGCGCACGACCATCGCCGAAGTCCGCGCCAAGATTTCTCCCGCCAACCAGTCCAAGACCTGGCACGAGCAGGTCGTCAGCGACGCGCACCTGCAGGCTTCGTGGGTGCAGTTGGCGGTCGGTGACCAGTCGCCGGCCATGTTCATATCGGACACCCGAGCGGCCTTCATCGTCTGGGAGGGCGAGGTCGAGTTCACGATCGGGAATACGACGGCTACCGCGAACACGTTCGTCGCCACCAAGGGCTCCATGGTCCAGGTGCCCGCGCGCACGCAGTTCCAGATGAAGAATGTCGGCGCGGTGCCATCCCTGACTTTCGAGGTTTTCACCGCGGATGCGAGGATCACCTACCCGGAGGCATCGTCCACCCTGCCGAAGCCGCAGTCGGGCTTCACCTGGCAATTGACGCGGCAGGATCCGGGAGCGGAGGCTCTTAGCAACTATTCCACGAACGGCACTGCACTGGTGACCAACGTGCAGCACAGGAATTTCGTCGCTCAGCCCGGTGCGTTCCAGTTCGTGACCTCTCCTGGCCTGTTCGTGAACGCAATCCGCGGCCAGGCGTTCAACTGCAATATGCAGCCCCCCACGGCGCTCGGCCACAGGCACATCAACTATGGTGAGTTCTGGTTCATCATGGAAGGCCAGATCCAGTACAACCTCGAAGGTGTGGACCCCTTCGTCTCGGAAGTTGGTGATATCGTCTATGTCCCGGCCGGCCGCTGGCATTCTGCAGCGAACTATTGCCCGGGGAACGACACGCGGATTGCCATTAATCCCTTCCCAGCCGGCACGCATAACTGGCCGCCGACTCCGTCGCAGCCCAATCCGCCGGTACCCCCGATCTCGGGCAAGGGCTGGCTCGATTGAGCTTGCCGATGGCCCGTCCTCATCGAGGGCGGGCCGCTGGTCCCGTCCACCTGCGCAGAAGTCGCACGCGTCGTCCGGCGCAGCGCTCAACGCGGTCATCAACTCAGCAGCATACCTTTCGCTTCGATGGTTAAGGGTGAAAGTTCGTATTGCCGGTCCTGTTCCTTCGATTGGTGACAGTTCCTGCATCCTGGTTCGTGTGAACCATTCTTTGGGAGGAGAAACTTATGAAAGCATTGCTTCTAACTGCAGCACTTCTGGGAGGCTTTTTGGCCGCCGCTCCGGCCATGGCTCAGAATCCGCGCCTGGGCTATGTGCCTACAGAAGACCATCCGGTCGGACAGGCTTCGCGCCATTTTGCGAAGCTGGTGGAAGAAAAGACCGGCGGGCGCATTAAGATCGATACTTTCGGCAACGGCGTGCTCGGCAGTGAGCCCGAGATGCAGGCGTCGGTGCAGGCGGGCTTTATCGACATCATGGTCGGGCCTACGCCGAACTTGGTTGGCGTCGTTCCGCAGTTTATGGTCTACGACCTTCCGTTCTTCTACAGGGACTTCGCCGCGGCGGATGCCGTCATGGACGGCGCGGTCGGCGAGCAGCTGTTTGCAAGGCTGCAAGAGAAGACCGGCATTGTTGGTCTAGCCTGGTGGGACAATGGCTTCCGCCACATGACCAACAAGGTTCGCCCCATAAACACGGTGAAGGATATGGCCGGGATCAACATCCGCGTCATTCCCAACCCGTTGTTCATTGCGACCTGGACGGCTTTGGGGACCAATCCGACGCCGCTTCCCTGGCCTGAGCTTTACAGTGCCCTCGAAAATGGCGCCGTCGATGCCCAGGAGACGCCGTACGCTCTGATCGATACCGCAAGGTTCTACGAGGTGCAGAAATATCTGGCCAAGACGGGTCACGTCTATACGCCGTTTGTTCTTCTCGCGAGCAAGAAGTGGTTCGGAAGCTTGTCCGACCAGGACAAGGCACGCGTCATGGAAGCTGCGAAGGAATCGGCAGCTTTCCAGCGTGATATTTCCCGCAAGGCGGCAGACACCCTGGAAGGGGCGCTCGAGAAGAAGGGTTTCCAGATTACCCGCCCCACGCCTGAGGCGATCGCAGCCATGGCCGAGCGCGTTGCTCCCGTGGTGAAAGAGTACAGCGAAAAGATCGGGGTTGACCTGGTCGAGCAAGCGCGCTCGGCCATGGCTACAGTTGCCAAGTAAAGGTCATCTCGTGGAGCCGGAGCTTGGTTCGCCTGCTCCGGCGAAACTTCAGAAGGACAGTGCGTCTGATCTGGTTCGAAGCCGCAGCCAGTGCGCGTGCAGGGTTCGTCGCAGACGACACGGTTCAAACATGGACGTTGCTCCTGCGCTCCAGGCCGGCGGCGTCCGGGTGCATCGCCACCTCTGAAACCTCAGTTGGGGATACTCAAGATCATGAAAAAGAACGCTCTCTTCTCATCGAAGCGTTTCGCTTCGACACTACTAGGCGCGACGGCCATGACGTTGGTGTCCGCGCCGACCTGGGCCGATGACAACTTCGCAAACGTCTCCCAGTCGGGCAGCGGCAACTCCAGCATGGTGTCGCAGGCAGCCGGCGACGACAACGAAGTCGGCACCGCGATGAATGCGGCCAGCCAGAACGGTTCGGGCAACAGTTTCGACATTGAACAGTCTGGCAATGGCAACCAGGTGGGTACCCGCGGTACCGGCCTCGACCAGATCGGCAACGACAATCTACTGGTCATCAACCAGTTTTCCGATGGCAACCGCGTCAACCAGATCAATCAGAGCAGCGGAACCGGCTCGGGGACGCTGAACAGCGCAACCGTCACCCAGCAGACCGCTCCGGGCGGGCTTGCAGGCGAGTCCACGGTCACCGCAATCACACAGACGCATGTCTCGGGTGCTGCCAACATTGCGGACATCACCCAGACCAGCGAAGGCGCGGGCGGCAACATCATCGGCCTCGGCGCTGCCGATTCCGTTAGTGGGGGAGTGAGCCAGACTGGCGGCGGCAACGAGGCCATCCTGAGCCAGACCGGTGAAGGCAACCGCATCGGCACCTCGCTCCAGAACGGCCAGGGCAATGCGACGGCCATCAGCCAGAACGGCAACGGCAACGCGATCGACAGCTCACAGGTCGGCGATGGCAACATCGCGGACGCGTCGCAGGTCGGCAACTCCAACGGCAATGCCGGTTTCGGCTCCTTCGTCGCCACCAGGTCCTCGGTCACGCAGGGCCTGCTCAAGCAGGCGGGCAACGGCAATAGCCTGCAGATCGACATCATCGGCGACGACAACCAGTCCGGCATCGACCAGTCCGGCGACTATAATGAGGTGACTGTGCGGGTGACCGGCGACGCCAACGAGGTCGCGGTGGGCCAGGCAGGCGATGGCAATATCGGCGAGATCGCGATCGGAGACCGGAGCTTCGGCAGCGACGGGAACCTCGTGGTCTTGAACCAGGATACCAGCTCCTTGTACGGCAATGAAGCTGAGATCCTCGTCGATGGAGACGACAACGAGGTTTCCGTCAGCCAGCTCGGCGTGGTCGGGTATAACGAGAGCTCCGTCGATATTCAGGGCGACGCGAATGAGATCGCGGTCGACCAGAACGACAGCCATGTGGGCAATGTGCTCATCGTTGGAAACGACAATGCCGCAACGGTCGTTCAGGAGGGCGCCGTCAACAACGCGCTGGTCGAGATCTACGGCAACGACAACGGCTTCGAAATCGACCAGGACGGCACCTATAACGAGGCGGCAGCGCGGGCGACCGGCGACGGGAACGAGGTGACCCTGGACCAGATCGGCGGCACGAATATCGGTCAGATAGTGATTGGCGACCGGTCCGTCAGCGACGACAACGTGGTGAACTTGGCGCAGAACAGTGGGCTCTCGCTCGGCAACAACGCCGAAATCCTCGTCGATGGAAGCGCCAACGAGATCACCGTCGACCAACTCGGCGTGTTCGGCGGCGACTACGGCAATAACCTGCTCGTCGACATCTACGGCGACCAGAACAACCTGGCGGTCGGCCAGGACGGCCGCAATAACGGCACAGTGCTCGTCACCGGCGAGCTCAACGGCGTCTCGCTCGATCAGAACGACTCGGACAACAACGCTTACGTCGAAATCCTCGGAAACGGCAACCAGCTTGGCATTGCCCAGTCCGGCACGTTGAACGACGCGCAGGCGCTGGTGATCGGCAACGACAATAAGGCGCTGATCGACCAGATCGGCAACTTCAATACGGTCAACATAAGCTTCCAGGGGGATTCGAACGGCGGTGGCAGCATGACCGGTGCTGCGGGACTGCTGGTCAGCACCTCTGGCGGTCAGCTCGTGGCGGGCAGGGCGCTTCAGGACTCGTCCTCGTCGCTGTTGGGCAATAGCCTGACCTATCACGTCGTCGGCAATATGAACCAGTTCGCCTTCGCCCAGATCGGCGGCGGCAACTCCATCACCGGCCTGGTCGGCAATACCGGCGCCTCCAATGGAAACCAGGCTGCAGTGTTGCAGAGCGGTTCGAACAACGTGACGTCATTCACTCAGGATGGCAGCGGTTCGAACAACCTCTCCGTCTCGCAGTAACCACGACCGGCCGGTCGCGAAATCGGCCGGCCCACCTCTCCGAGCGACATTCAACCGCGTGACAGGAGTTACGGGATGACATTCAAGCTGACATTAGCGACCACCACGGCGGTCGGGCTTCTCATCGGGACGGCACTCGCAGGCAGCGAGAACGAGGCCTATATCGACCAGATCGGCAGCGGCAACTCCGCTTCCATCGTCCAGGGCCAGTCCAACGGCTCGGCCGTCGGCAACAGGGCCGGTTATACGACCCAACGGATCCGGCAGGACGGTACCAACAACGAGCTGATCATCAACCAGACGCATAATTCGAGCGTCAACAGCCCACCGCGCAACCAGATCAACCGGGCAGGAGCGCCGGGCGACCAGGCGGGCCTTGGCATCGACCAGATCGGAAACGCCAACTATCTGCGAATCGACCAGAGCGGCGCCAACCAGGCCGTTTTCGAGGTGCAGCAGAATGGCGGCACGTCTGCGACGACCTCTTCCAACAACGCAACGATCACCCAGGACGGCGGCTGGTCGGCGCGCGTCTCCAATCTGCGGCAGACCTTCACCGGCGGCGCCGCGGACGGTTCCAACGACGTCATCATCAACCAGACCGGCCAGTCCTCACGCGTGGGCAACACCAGCAGCGGCCCACGCAATGACGGCAGTGGCGCGCACCAGACCGGCTTCGGCAACCAGCTGACCATCAACCAGACCGGCAATTCCCAGCTTGTCTACACGGCGACGCAGACCAATAGCGCCTCAAGCGGCGGCACGAACATCGCCTCGGTGACGCAGGGCGGCGGCGATGGCAACCAGATCCGCGAACTGAGCCAGGTCAACACTGGCTTGCAGGACAACACTGCGACGCTGACATTCTCCGGGAACGGCAATGGTGCGATCTCCGGTCCCCTGACGGGGCCTGCCCTCGGAGTAGGTGTGGCTCAGTCGCGCATTCGCCAGACCGGGGAAGGCAACGACCTAAGCTATGTCGCGACCGGCGACGGCAACCTGTTCGGCTTCGTCCAGTACGGAGTGAGTAACTGGATCGTCGGTACAGTGGACGGAAGCGGCAATCAGATCGCGGTATCGCAGGACGGCGACGTCAACAGCGCCGAACTCGATATCCTGGGAGACGGTAACCAGTTCGGCATTTCCCAGATTGGCGAGGGGAACGAGGCGTTGGCGTTTGCGAACGGCAACGCCAACGAACTCGCGCTGAGCCAGATAGGAATCGCCAATCTCGGCGAGATCTGGGTCGGGCACCGGATCCCCGGCAGCAGCGACAACGTGGTGGTCCTGAACCAGGACAGCCTCGCCTCGTTTGGCAATGTTGGCGAGATCTACGTTGACGGGAACGCCAACACGGCTTCGCTCGACCAGCTGGGCGTGATCGGTAGCAACTACGGGACCGTCGACATCCTCGGCAACGAGAACGACGTGGCGGTCGACCAGAACGGCAGCAATGAGGGCGAGGTGTCTGTCACCGGAAACCTCAACGTCGTGTCGCTCGACCAGGACAGCCTCGCCTCGTCCGGCAACGAGGCCGGGATCATCATCGATGGAAACGGCAACACGGTGTCCCTCGCCCAGCTCGGCTCGAACACGGCGGCTGTCGATATTCAGGGCGACGCGAACGACGTGGCGGTCGACCAGAACGGCAGCAACCAGGGCGACGTATTCATCATCGGAGCCGGCAACGCCGCAACGCTCGACCAAGAGGGCGACTTCAACAGCGCCCTGATCGAGATGTACGGGGATGGCAACGACTTCGACGTCGATCAGAACGGCACCTTCAACGATGCGGTGGCGCAGGCGAACGGCAATGCCAACCAGGTCACGCTGAGCCAGACAGGAGACGTGAATACCGGCTCCATCATGATTGGAAGCTCGACCCCCGGCAGCGACGACAATGTGGTGGTCCTGAGCCAGGACAGCCTCGTCTCGTTCGGCAATGTCGGCGAGGTCTACGTCGATGGAAACGCCAACACGATTTCCGTCGACCAGGTCGGAACGAATGAGGCCGCCGTGTCCGTCAACGGAAACCTCAACGCCGTTACGGCGCTGCAACTTGGCAGCGTCGGTCTGAACAGCCTTACAGCCACGATCGACGGAAGCAGCAACGTCCTCAATGTATCCCAGACGAACTCGGCAGTGTTCGGGGCGGCACTGAACTCGATCACGGTCGGCATTCACGGTAACAGCAACAACTCCGCGGCGGCCTTCTCGACGGGATGGTCGTCCGCCACAGTGGCCGGTGGCCTGCTGGCGCCTGGCGATCTTGTCCAGTTGGGCACCGGGAATTCCATCGCGCTGCAGGTCGGGTCAGCTCTGTCGCCGAATTCCAACGACAACCAGTTCGCCTTCGCGCAGCTCGGCGACGGCAACACGATCGACGGGTCGATCATGGGAACCGGCAACGAGGTTGCGGTCGTCCAGGCGGGGAACGGCAACGCCGCGTCGTTCAGTCAAATCGGAAACTCAAACAGCATCGGCATCTCGCAGTAGGGTTGCCGGGCAGCCCGCCCTCACTGCCCGTGAAAAAGGCAGTGAGGGCGGGCGCGGGCACATTGGCTGTCTTGACATGCCGTTCCGGGAAAAACGGCAGGGAAGAGGAAACAGTGCCCGCAAGTGTTTGCAGGAAACGCCGTTATGGTGTGTCTCATTGGTAAGGTAAGGGGAAAAGGGATAATGAAGAGTACTTGCTCGGCGCTTCTGGCCGGTAGCGTTTTCCTGGCCGCCGCGAGCGGTTTGGCCGCTCAGGATATGATCTACACTCCGATCAATCCCTCTTTCGGTGGCAACGCGCTGAACTCGTCTCACCTGATGGGCCTGGCCAACGCCCAGCGTACAGCCACGGCGCGCACCCCTCCCGCGGATACGAAGCCGACGGATCCAGGCTCGAGCTCCAGCGACGCGGACCTCTTCGTCCGCCAGCTCCAGAGCCGCCTGCTCTCGGCGCTCGCAAGCCAGGTTACCGAGGCGATCTTCGGCGAGAATCCGCAGGATTCGGGTACTGTCACATTCGGCGACACGACCGTCACGTTCGAGCGGAGCCTCGATTCGATCCGGCTGATCATTACCGACCCGACAGGCGTCACCGAGATCGTGGTACCCGTGCTGGTGACAGCCAACAACGGTCTGAATGCCCGAATGCAGAGCGGAGGCGCCCTCGGATCGAGCAACGGTCTTTCCGGCGGATTGAACACCGGCGCCCTGAGCGGCGAGCTCACGACGAGCACATCGCTCAGCCCGCAGCTCAATTGATTTCGACGCGGAACGTATCAGTGCGGGCAGCGGCATCACGGGAGGGCGACATGCCGAAAGGCCGGCGCTTTGGGACAACAATCTTAAAGGCAGCCTTGGTAGGCGTACTGGTGTCTGTGCTTGGCGGATGCGTGGCGGTGCCGACAGAAGGCGTTCTACAGCCAGTTTACACGCCTGTGACGAAGCAAAGCCACAGCCTGCGCACGATCCCGGCTCCGTCGAAGCGGATTACCGTCGCCGTCTACGATTTCCCCGACCTTACCGGCCAGTACAAGGAACGCGAAAACATCCAGACCCTGTCGCGGGCTGTCACCCAAGGCGGCGCTCCGATGCTGATCAAGGCGTTGCAGGATGCTGGCGAGAAACGCTGGTTCACGGTGCTCGACCGCGCTCGTCTAGACGACCTTCTCAAGGAACGGCAGATCGTCACCGAGATGCGGCGGCTCTACCGCAACGAGCAGCGTATCGACGCGCGCGTCCTGCCGCCGCTCGATCACGCGGGCATCATTCTCCAGGGCGGAATCACCGGTTACGATACCAACACCATGACGGGCGGCATCGGCGCGCGCTATCTGGGCATCGGCGGCGATGCGAAATGGCAGCAGGACACCGTGACCGTCACGCTGCGAGCCGTCTCGACGAACACGGGCGAGGTGTTGTCCAGCGTCACTGTCCACAAGATGATCGCCTCCCACGCGCTTCAGGGCGGTGCGTTCCGCTACATAGCCCTCGACAAGATCCTCGAGGCTGAGGCTGGCATCACCCAGAACGAGCCCAAGCAGATCGCCGTGCAGCAGGCCATCGAGAAGGCGGTGATGGGCATAATCATCGAGGGCGCCGAACTCGGTGTGTGGTCGTTCGAGAACCGGGATGCGGGGCGCGAGGTGATCGCCGACTATCGCAACGAGAAGTACGGCGCCAAGCTGACCGCGGCCGCTGAAATCGTACCACCGCCCAAGACTCGCAACGCCGCGGACGTCGTCGAGACGACAGCCGCTGCGCCGCGTCGCCCGACTCCGGTCTCGGCGCCCGCACCGGTGGCTCCGCCTCCCGCAGTGCCGGACGAAACGGTCGGCTCGCTTGAGCCGGGCGTGGACGGGTTTGTTCCCGAGGCTTCGCCCGCGGTCGCCGCCGCAGCAACGGCGCCAGACCTTGCCGCGACACCGAAGGCGGTCCGGCAAGGTGACCATGTGGCCTCGATAGTGCTTAAGCGATGACGGTGCTGTTCGGATCGACCGTTGGTTGACATGGACCCATGCGATCACGGCTGTGCAATGCAGTCTAGCTGAAACGCAACGCACCAGGCCGGCCGACTAAAGGCCATAGGGCGGGGCCCATGATCCGAGAAGCAATTGGCCTCTGGCCATTTTGCTTGTCGTGCAGGTGATGCGACGCTGGTGCCAAGGTCGGCAATGGCATATCATTCCCGGCAATGAGGTCTGGATCGGCGAGACCGGCATAACCAACTCCATCATCATTGCCTAAGAGCGCTACCGGGCCAGCGTTGGCCAGGCCGACGCGACGAAGATGTCGCAGTTGGCTCAAGCGGGCTCCGCCGCCGCCCCGTTCGCACGCCAGAACGTTCTCTTCGGTCCGACCGGCAAAAGCGACTTTGCTTCGACTTTTATCGAACCCGCGGCCCGAATATTAATCCGCACTTACGACGATCTCCCTATGTCACAAGGAGACCGTCACAATGAAACTGCGTTTTGTCCTTGTTGTCGGCGTCCTGGCGTCGGCACCCGCCCAGGCCAGTAGCGAACTGGTCATCCTGCATCAGGACAGGCCGTCCAATTCGCTTGTGCTCGACGTGAACGGCAGCTTCAATGCGGTGTCCGGTCTCCAGGTCCACAACGGTCTCGGCGCGGCGAACATGATCCACCTCGACATCGAGGGCGATTTCAACGGCGGCCCGCATGGGGCGTCCTTTGCAGGAGTGGCCCTCTCGGTTGGCCTGATACCCGGTTCGATCACCCAGAGCGGAAGCGATAACCACATCACCGCCAGCGTCACCGGGAGCCACAATCTCTTCGCTTTCTCACAGGAGGGCAGCGGCAACCGGCTTACAGCCTCGATTTCAGGCATGGCAAACCAGGTTGTCGTTACCCAAACCGGAAAAAATAACGTCGTGGGGTTTTCACAGCTCGGGATCGGCAATATGTTCAGCGTCTCGCAGACGTCTTGGTGAGGTTTCTAGGAGAGGGGTTGTTCGCATGGTCGGCAAATCCAAGGCTATATTGACCGGCATCCTCTTCTTCGGTGCCTTTCCAGCTTTTGCTGGCGACAACAACGTCCTAAAGATCATCCAGACCAGCCCTCCTGGCGCGCTCGAGGGCAACAGCCTGTCATCAGACCAGTCGCAGGCCACCGGCTCGCTTGTCGCCGGCCCGACGCAGCAGATGATCGAAAAGGCGCTCGCCGGTGCGCTTGATGTCGGCGACCTGTACCGGATGGACCAGGTGACCGCGCCGTCTGCGCTTCAGACAGGCCAGGGCAACACCGCGACGCTGACCATCGAAGGCGGCGTTGGTCAGTTGCTTCTTCTCCAGGACAATTCGGCTGGCGGGACGTTGGGCAATTCGGCTCAGTTGAGCGCATTTGGAGCCGATTCCCTTGGCGCCGTCCTGCAGATCGGCGATGGCAACGATGCATCGCTGACCGTCGGCGGTGGCGCGACCGGCCTGATCGTGCAGAACGGCAGCGGCAATGCCAACTCACTGACCGTGGGTCCTGGCGGGAGCGGCGAGATAATCCAGAACGGCAACGGCAACACCTTCTCCACGTCGGTGGCTGCCAACACCTCCGTGACCATCACGCAGAACGGCAACAATCTGAGCCCGGCCGGCGTGACAGGCATGCAGGTGTTCTCGACGGCGCCGGGAACGGTTGCAATCGCCCAGACCAGTTTCTAGCGACGCGTCGATGCGCCACGCAGCCGCACTCGTTATGGGTCTTGCTGCCGCCTGCGGTGCCACCGACGCGGTGGCGCAGGACGGAGGCGCCGTTGCGGTCCCCTCCATCGCCATCATGCCCACGGAGGCCGGTGTTCAGATCACCGCATCGGCAGTCGGCTTTGACGTTGCCGAGATCGAGGGCTCGGTTGAGATCGACCGTACCGGCCACTCGGGAACAGTGACCACGCGCCAGAACCGCACGCTGAATCTCTCTGCCGGCCAATCCCAGGACATAGCCAGGACCGCGCTGTCTCTTGGCAAGGGCGACCGCATTTCCGTCAGGGTGGTTCTCCGGCATGGCGGCAGGGTCGTCGGCAAGGCTGAGGTTTCGTCGGGCGAGCCCTGGGACCAGTCGTTGCGCCCCTAATCCCCTTTCGTACTCCCCGGGGCTGCCGCTTCGTTTTTGGTGAAACCTCCAACGACTGCTATAGAAATCGCGACGCGTCACTTGACAAACCTCTCCCTGATTTTCCACTTTTCCATAACGGAGGGGAGTCATGAAAATAGCGAGATTTTTGACGGTCATGTTTTCCGTGGCCGGCGCGTTGTCGCTGGCCACGATGGTGCGGGCGCAATCCGTAGACCAGTTCATCCAAGCATTCAACGGCAGCTGGCAACTCGTCGATGCCCGCTACTCCAACCCTCCGTCGACCTGCAATATGGTGCTCGACTCGAAAGCTGATGCAAACGGCCGCTTCGCTGTCGAGGGACGGGGCTGCCGCGGCGAGGCCGCTCTGGTCAAATCCTGGGGCATCAGCGAGGGTCAGATGACCCTGTTCAATGCCGCCGGCGCGGTGATCGCCCGTCTTGGCGGCAGTCAGCGGCGGATTAGCGGAACAAGTGCATCGGGCTCTCCGTTGATCTTAGAGAAGGTAGGTGTTGCCGGCACTGCGGCCATGCTCGAGGCTGCCAGGCGGGCCGGCGGCTGCTTCTATTCGGGCTTTACCAGCAAGTGTGTGGATGCGCCACAAGCCGCGCCTCCCGCGGCCGAACGCGCCAGCGTGCAGGTCGTAGTCAACCTGAACGTCCGTGCCGAGGCGCGCGACGACGCCGAGGTGGTCGGCGTGGTGCCGAGGCAAACCTGCGTCACCACCGAACTGTGCTTGATGGCGACCGACGGCGCTTGGTGCCGCGCCAAGTTCGGCGAGAGGACCGGTTGGATACGAAAGCTGGCCTTGCGCCAGAACCGCTGGGCCATCGTCACCTTCGAAAACTCTTGTCCCAAGCAGGGCAGTTAAGCTTTCGGTTCAGTGGACAACTGTTCCCATCAGGGGAGTCGGAACAAGAGCAGTGCGAAATCGTACGCTGAAGGGCTCTGTGGGAATCTCTACAATAATACCCGCTGAGATTTTTGGTCTGGCGACTTCCTTGATACGATTTTGGCCCTGCAGGCCGCCAATGACGCCGACGAAGATGCAGTCGAGATGGTAAATCGGAAGGTCGGTTGGCATAGGCTGCCGCAGATCAAGCCTGGTCTCGAGGCGATGGTGGAAAGCAGTGACGCTTTGCCTTTGGTGCTGGCCGCTGAGCGGCATGGGAATATCCGCAAGTTCACCGGAGCTTTCCTTCAGGCGTTCACGTTCCACTGGCGTCGCCGGCACGATCCGCTGCTCGCGGCGATCGCGACTTTGAAAAATGCTTTATGTGGAAGGGCGTCGCATCTTGCCGGATCGCGTGCCCGTCGGTCCATTTGGGCGCGAGCGAGAAAAAAGTTGATCGTCGAGGATGGAAAGCCGGATCGGCGGCTTTACGAAATCGCGACGCTTACGCATTTGCGGGACCGACTGAATTCGCGAGACATCTGGGTCGAGGGTAGCCGGTCATTCCGGCCGATAGACGAACATCTCATGCCAAAACCGGCCTTTGTCACCCCAGAGCGCGGCGAGCTCTCGGTGTGTTTTGTTCTGGAGTTGAATGGGGTTGATGGTGCATGTGCTTGCGAGCTTGACAATGGGACATGATGAGAATACACATCTTTGGGCAGATTGTCCATATTGTAGTCAAATTGCCGTTTCGGTTATTGCCGCGTGATCGAGGAGGATCAAAGGCAACTCGTGTGTTCCGAATGTGAACGCATCGGGCCACCCATACCTTCCGCGAGAGGGGCCGGGGATTTGTGTAGGGAGAGGGAGTAGATGACAAAAAAAGGCTACTGGGTTGCAATGGTCGATATTGCAGACCATGAGGGGTACAAGCAATACATTGCCTTGAACAAGGCAGCGTTCGACAAATACGGGGCGGCCTTCGTCGTTCGCGCGGGAACGAGCCAGGTCATGGAAGGCCCACACGCGAACCGCCTGGCAGTCATCGAGTTCAAGGACTACGAGACCGCCCTCGCTTGCTACAATTCTCCCGAGTATCAGACGGCGATCAAGGCCCGCGAGAAGCATGCCAAGGTACATCTGGCTGTGGTGGAAGGCGTCTGACACCGCAAGCTTTGCCCGAGACCTCTGCCATGCCGGTTTGAGGGATCATCGTCTCTACCCCTTGCGCGCTGATCGACCGCATCAGCAGGGCCTGCCTTCATCAGCGGCCGGGTGTCGCGCCCGGCCGGCAGCTGGAAGCCCGGCTGACGGTCGCCCGATCCTTGTCAGAGTGCGGCGAAGGCCGTCGCAGGCGCGCACAACCTTCTGGGAGCAGTCATGTCTTCTCCGTTGCGGTGGCTATTCAAGGCTTTCGACGTCTTCGTCGTCGCCGGCATGGTCGTCATCAGCCTCCTGATCTTTACGAATGTCGTGCTGCGCTATGGCTTCAGCTCGGGCATTCCGTTTGCCGTCGAAGTATCCCGTGTAGTCCTCGTCTGGGTCATCTTCATGGGATCCGTGGTGGCGCTGGCCAAGGGCGCGCATCTCGGCGTCGAGTCTTTGGTCGTCAGGTTGCCTCGAGGGGCGCGCTTCGTCTGCTTCCTTCTTTCATACGGCCTGATGCTGTGGTGCTGCTGGCTCTTGGGGGTGGGCAGCTGGGCACTCACCGTCATCGAGTGGGGCAACGTCCAGGCGCTGTCGGGAATTCCCGTGGGCGCCATCTACGCCGCAGGGCTCGCCGCGGCCATCCTGATGGCGCTGATTCTCCTGCTTGATCTCTGGCGCTCGCTGCGCGGCATCCTGCCCGCCCCCTGGTCGGGGGTGGAGCATGTCGAGCCGCTGCCCGTCGTGCCCCCCGCGCTTATTTCGGAGAAAGCACCGTGAGCGGTTTGGTCTTTATCGTTTCCCTCCTTGGTGCGATGGGCATCGGGGTCCCCATCGCCTTCGCTCTGATGCTGTCGGGCATCGCGATGATGATGCTGATGGGTAATCTGGATGCACAGATTCTGGCGCAGCGGCTGGTCAATGGCGCTGACAGCTATCCGCTGATGGCGATCCCGTTCTTTCTCATTGCCGGCGAGCTCATGAACGCCGGCGGCCTCTCCCGCCGCATCGTCAGCGTGGCGTTGGCGTTTGTCGGTCACCTGCGTGGCGGCCTCGGTTACGTGGTCATCGGTACGGGCCTGGTGCTTGCCAGCGTCTCCGGCTCCGCAATCGCGGATACAGCGACGCTCGCGGTCATGCTGGTCCCCCTGATGCGGGATGCGGGCTATCATATGGGTCGAGCCTCGGGCCTGATGTCGGCTACAGGCATTATCGCCCCTGTGATCCCGCCGTCTGTCGGGTTCATCATCCTGGGCGTCACCGCAAACATTTCCATCGTCGGCCTGTTCTTCGCCGGAATCGTGCCAGGGCTCCTAATGGGGGTGAGCCTCATGGCCGCCTGGTGGTTCCTCTCCAAAAAGGAAGCGACGGCGATCCGGCCCAAAATACCGCGCAGGGACCTCCCGAAGACCATCATGACCGCCGGTTGGGCGTTGATGATGCCGGCGATCATCCTGGCCGGACTACGGTTCGGCATCTTCACCCCGACCGAGGCCGGCGTCGTTGCCGCCGCCTATGCGCTGTTCGTCGGGCTGTTTGTCTATCGGGAGCTCACACCGCGGCTGCTCTATGACGCGCTGCTCGCCGCCGGGCGCTTGACGGCAGTGATCATGCTGTTGGTGGCTGCCTCCATGATCTCCGGCTTCATGCTGACGATTTCCAACATGCCCGCCCAGCTCGTCAGTCTTCTCGGTCCATTCATCGACTCGCCGGTCTTGCTGATGGGCATGATCGTTCTGGCCGTCTTCATCGTCGGTACGGCGCTCGATTTCGCACCCTGCATAACCATTCTGGTGCCCATCCTCATGCCGATCGTCAAGGCCGCCGGTATCGACCCGGTCTATTTCGGGGTCATCTTCATGATGGTCAACGCGGTCGGAATGATCACCCCTCCCGTCGGGACGGTCCTCAACACAGTCTGCGGCGTCAGCGGCGTTTCAATGGAGGAGGCGACAAAGGGTGCCATGCCTTACCTTGCGGCCCAGATGACCCTCATCGTGCTCCTCGTCCTCTTCCCCGCCCTGGTCACCGTGCCAGCACGATGGCTCCATTGAAACCCAAATCAATCCGGAGAAGGTGGGCTGACATTTGACAACGGCTTTTCCGCATATGGACACAGGGTTCCGACAAGAATGGTGACGGGACCTGATAGCACCATGACGCCGTAGCCGGGCGGGATGGTAATGGCCTGATCAAGTACAGCGGTCCGAACGCTTCGTTCACAGACATCAGCCGCAGACGGTCGCTTTCAGCGCGCATGCTGGCGGAAGCCTGCCGCCATGCGTGATTGGATCGCCGTGCCGGCGGCCGCGGCACCGGTAAATTTGCCCGCGCTAGTAAGCACGAGGAACGGCAAGCGGTGGCGTTTGTAGCTGACGGAGGAAATCGGCGCCGGCTTGATCTGTGACCCCAGAGCCGAGGGTAACTTAATACGAGATCTTCGCTCTGCCTTAACACTTGACATCAAGCAAGGCCGATGTCTATCAATAATACGGACAAATTGTCCATATTGTGGTTACTCATTGTCGAGTTGATTGACTTGGGAGGCAAGATCAGGCGGCGTTGACATGCAGCGTCATTCCCCAGGCTTTCGTGGCACCCATACGGTCCGAAACGTGGGCGACGCTGAACCAAGGCATGGCGCCGGATCGGCAGGGGGCTGATCCGGCGTCTCCAGGCTCGAAAACAAGAAAGCTCCTTGAATGGCGACGACAAAGACAAAACTCCGCTCGCGCGAGTGGTTCGACAATCCGGCCGATCCCGGCATGACGGCGCTTTATTTGGAGCGATACCTGAACTTCGGGCTGACGCGCGAAGAACTGCAGTCCGGAAAGCCGCTCATCGGCATCGCCCAGACGGGCTCGGACCTGTCACCCTGCAACCGGCATCATATCGAGCTCGCCAAACGCGTGCGCGAGGGTATTGTGGCCGCCGGCGGCATTCCCTTTGAATTCCCGGTCCACCCGATCCAAGAGACAGGTAAGCGGCCTACCGCCGCGCTCGACCGCAACCTCGCCTATCTCGGCCTCGTAGAGTTGCTTTATGGCTATCCGCTGGATGGCGTCGTGCTGACCATCGGCTGCGACAAGACCACGCCTGCCATGCTGATGGCGGCGGCCACCGCCAACATTCCAGCCATAGCGCTGTCCGTCGGCCCGATGCTGAACGGCTGGCACAAGGGCGAACGCACCGGCTCAGGCACAATCGTCTGGAAGGCTCGCGAGATGCTGGCCGCAGGCGAGATCGACACGACCGGCTTCATGGATCTCGTAGCTTCCTCCGCGCCATCGGTCGGCTACTGCAACACCATGGGCACGGCAACCACCATGAACAGCCTCGCCGAGGCGCTCGGCATGCAGCTTCCAGGCTCGGCCGCTATCCCCGCTCCCTATCGCGAGCGCGGCCAGATCGCCTACCAAACCGGCAAGCGCATCGTCGACATGGTGCATGAGGACCTGAAGCCCTCCGACATCATGACGCGGGAAGCCTTTGAGAACGCCATCGTCGTGAACTCGGCGATCGGAGGTTCCACCAACGCCCCGATCCACTTGAACGCCATCGCCCGCCATCTCGGCGTGCCGCTCGCCAACGACGACTGGCAGAAGATCGGTCATCACGTGCCATTACTGGTCAATCTCCAGCCGGCCGGTGAATATCTGGGCGAGGACTATCACCATGCCGGCGGCGTGCCGGCGGTGGTGGCGGAGTTGATCAAGGCGGGCCTTTTGCCGCATCCAGACGCGAAGACTGTCAACGGCCGCCCCATCGGTGAGAACTGTGCGACGGTGGAAAATCTCAATTCCCAAGTGATCCGCCCGGTCGCGAGCCCGCTCAAGAAGGACGCCGGCTTCATCAATATGAAAGGCAATCTCTTCGACAGCGCCATCATGAAGACCAGCGTCATCTCCGCCGAGTTCCGCGACCGCTATCTGTCGAACCCGGACGATCCCGATGCCTTCGAGGGCAGGGCTGTCGTCTTCGACGGGCCAGAGGATTATCACGCCCGTATCGACGATCCGGCCGAAGGCATCGACGAGCACACGATCCTGTTCATGCGCGGCGCCGGTCCGGTCGGCTACCCAGGCGGCGCCGAGGTCGTCAACATGCAGCCGCCGGCCTACCTCATCCGCAGGGGCATCCATTCGCTGCCCTGCATCGGCGACGGCAGGCAGTCCGGTACGTCGGGGTCGCCATCGATCCTCAACGCATCGCCGGAGGCGGCGGCCGGGGGTGGCCTTGCGCTGCTGCGTACGGGTGACCGGGTACGCATCGACCTGCGCAAGGGCACCGCCGACATCCTCGTGTCGGACGACGAGATCAAGCGCCGTCGCGTCGACCTGCAAAACCAGGGCGGCTATGCATATCCGGAGCATCAGACACCCTGGCAGGAGATACAGCGGTCAATGATCGGCCAGTTGTCCGAGGGAATGGTTCTGAAGCCGGCGGTCAAGTACCAGCGGGTGGCCCAGGAAAAAGGCGTACCAAGAAACAACCATTGAGCGGGCGAACCACCGCTTTCCCCTGTCGAACGTCATGGCTGAACCGTGGAAGGTGACGCACAGAAAGAAGTAAGTCATGCCCGTAAGCGCACCCTTCGCCATCCTATTCCCGACCGTATACAGGAGCATACAAGACAGCGCCTGAGTGAGCGCTTCGAAGTGAATTCCAGGTCACGGGAAATCTTACACGCCTTGGAGCGAAGAGCGCTTTCCATCCGCGGAATTTCGAGCAGCACGCGTGAAAGATCGCCATGGGGCCAGAGAAGGATTTCACTGACAGGACTGGCGGTCTGGTCTCGATCTCGAGCTCGGGGACATTTTCGAACAATGTGATCTTGTCTGCCGAATGCTTTCCTTGGACTTCCTGCGCCAACCATTTGCTGCGCGACATAGCTAACACCAATCGTCTCCAGGATTTTCGTTTACTCGCTGACCCACCACTAACCGAGAGATTTGCGATATGTTGGAACTGCACAGAAACCTCATCGACGGCGAATGGGTTGGGACCGACGCAGTCGAGAACATTAATCCGTCCAATGTCAACGACGTGGTGGGGGTATATGCCCGCGCTTCGGAAGAGGACACCAAGCGGGCGATTGCTGCCGCGAAGGCGGCGTTTCCGGCCTGGTCGCGTACAGGCATTCTCGATCGTCACGCCATCCTGCGCAAGACCGCCGATGAGATCCTGGCCCGCAAGCAGGAACTGGGCGAACTGCTAAGCCGCGAGGAAGGCAAGTCCCTGCCGGAAGGCATAGGCGAGGTGACCCGCGCCGGCCAGATCTTCGATTTCTTTGCAGGCGAGGTGCTGCGCCTCGCTGGCGAGATCTTGCCGTCCGTCCGTCCGGGCCTGGGTGTCGAAATCACCCGCGAACCGCTGGGCGTCATCGGCATCATTACGCCGTGGAATTTCCCCATAGCCATTCCTTCCTGGAAGATCGCGCCGGCTTTGGCTTATGGCAATACCGTTGTCGTCAAGCCGGCTGATCTCGTGCCAGGCTCAACTTGGGCGATTGTCGATATTCTGGCGCGCGCCGGCTTGCCCAAAGGCGTGCTGAACCTTGTGATGGGCAGGGGATCGGTGGTTGGCCAGACCATGGTCGACAGCAAGGACGTGACCGCGATCAGCTTCACGGGCTCGGTGGCTACGGGCAGGCGCATCGCCGCCGCTTCGATCGAGCACAACCGCAAGTTCCAGCTGGAAATGGGCGGCAAGAACCCGACCGTCGTGCTGGACGATGCGGACCTCAAGGTGGCCGTTGAATCGGTGGCGCAGTCGGCATTCTTCTCGACCGGCCAGCGCTGCACCGCGACCTCTCGCGTCATCGTCACCGAAGGCATCCACGACGAATTCGTAAAGGCCTTGGCCGAGCGCACCCGAAATCTGCGCGTCGGCGATGCGCTGGACAAGGACACTGAGATTGGCCCCGTGGTCGATCCCAGCCAACTCAGCCAGGACATTGATTATATTGAGATCGGCAAGGCAGAGGGCGCTAGGCTGGTATCCGGCGGTGAGCGCGTGAAGAGGAACAATGAGGGCTATTTCCTGCAGCCGGCGCTGTTTACGGAAGCCACGAACGCCATGCGCATTGCCCGCGAGGAAATCTTCGGGCCTGTGGCGGCCGTGATCAGGGTCAAGGACTATGAAGAAGCGCTGATAACCGCCAACGACACCGATTTCGGCCTCTCGGCCGGCATCGTCACCACTTCGCTGAAATATGCGACGCACTTCAAGCGCAACTCCGAAGCGGGCATGGTAATGGTCAATGTGCCGACCGCCGGAGTTGACTTCCATGTTCCCTTCGGTGGTCGCAAGGGTTCAAGCTATGGCCCGCGCGAGCAGGGCAAATATGCGGCGGAGTTCTTCACCGTGGTGAAGACCAGCTACACACTGGCTGGTTGATGGGCGAAAGCCGCCAACAGGTTCCATGCCCGAGGGAGAGGGAGTTCAGCACCCGCATGAGGTCCGAAAAAACGATCTACAACAGATCTGACAGACGGCCTGACGCGGGGTCTGGCGAGCGTCATCGCCATCGCCCAAAAGTGTGGGAACTTTCAGCACTGGCGCGTCGGTCAGGCTTGAAGCTTTACCGGAGATTAGACGATAGTCGAAAGCTGTGTGCTAATATCCTTGGCTGCCCGAACAACAAGGCCTGCAATGTGCGCATGCCGCCGAGCATCCAGTCGGTATACCGGGACGCTTATACTAATGGCCCCGATAGGCTCGCCGGACCTGTTGAAAATGGGGCTCCCGACACAACGGATATCGGGTTCGTTCTCTTCGTTGTCCTCTGCGTAGCCTTGGGAGCGCGACTTGATCAGCTCTTTGCGCAGCAAGTCAGGTTCGGTGAAAGTGTTCTCAGTATGCCGCTTGAGCGTCAGTTCAGAGAGAACCTGATTGAGGCGATCCTCGGTGAGGCCCGAGAGCCACGCCTTGCCTACGGAGGTCGAGTGTAGCTCGACCTGGCCACCGATACTGGTCTTCATCTGGACCCTGTTCGAGCCCTCGATCTTGTCGATATAGACCATCTTATTCGAGCTAGGCACGGCAAGATGCACGACCTCGTCCGTTGCATCGCGTAGCGAGATCAGCGAATCGCGCGCTATTGTGCGCAGATCCGAATTTTCCCACGTTTTGTACGCAAGCTGGATCAGGCGCGGCCCAAGGCGGTACGTACCGTCATCTCGCCATTGGATCACCAAGCCTTCTGCAACGAGGGCGGCCACAAGACGGTAAACTGTCCCACGCGGATAAGGCGTGTCCTTGATCAGTTGAGCAATATCGATGCCGCGCGGAGCATCCGCGATCGTCTGCAAGACTGTCATGAACTTGGAGAACGCAGCAGCACCCTGAACTTGGCTGCCGCCGCGAGCGGCATCTCCGTCCAGAGCTAATTTTCCAGCCATTTGAACCTCCATCCGGACCTTGACATCAGCGTACCCTTCAATTAGCAGTAGCATGAACAAAATGTCCATACTGTAGGCATAATTGTCTGCGTACTAGGAAGGACAATAAGTGTCTATATCAGCCAGCAGCGAATGTAACCATCTGGGCACACTGTCGCAGCAGCCTGTGCGGCGCTGATTTATAAAGTGTGCAGTCTTTCGGACATTGCCAATGGAGGAATATGCGTGGCTAAAAAGGGTTATTGGCTCGACAATGGTCGATATTGCTAATTAAGAGGAGTATAAAGATTGCATTGCGTTGAACAAGGCTGCCTTCGATAAGTATGATGCCAAATTCATCGTCCGCGCAGCAGAAGCGGAATAATGGAAGGTCCAGCGGCCAACCGTCTCGCCGTGATTAAGTTCGCAGATTTCGAAACTGCGATGGCCTGATACGTCTCCCGAATACCAGAAAGCACTGGAAGTCCGCGAGAAATATTCTGAGGCGCATTTCACTGTTGTGGAGTGTGTCTAATGCGTCTTTCGTGCCAGCGGTTAGCCACACTTAAAAAGCGAGTTCATGAAGGCGCTGCTCCCGTGGTTGCCCAGTTTGTAGGCCAGATCGACCCCGACTTGATCGAAAAGGCCCGCGCAGCCATGAGTGCTGTAGCCACTTAGTCACAAACCGCCGGAGTCAGGTCGCTGGCGCCGGCATTCTATGAGTGAGACAATGCGACTAATCCAGTTTATCGGCCCGGATGATTCTCGCGCCGTTGGTCTTGTTGACCGTAGCTCAGTGCGCCAGGTGAACGGTCCCAATAGCATTCGTGAACTGGCATTGAAGGCCATTTCTGCAGGGTGCTCCATTGAGGATGAAGTCCAGCAGAACGGTTTGGGCGCGTCGCATGATTATGACCAGTTAATCGCGGGCAGGAAAGTGCTGCCGCCGCTCGATCACCCTGACGATGCCCATGTGATGATTGCCGGCACGGGACTGACCCATATCGGTAGTGCCTCGTCGCGCTCGAAAATGCACGAGAAGGCTTCAACCGGTGACGAGTCCGACATGAACGAAACCATGCGTATGTTCAGATGGGGCCTCGACGGCGGTAAGCCTGCCAGCGGTAACGCCGGTGTGCAGCCGGAATGGTTTTACAAGGGCGACGGCTCGATCGTCGTATCCCCGGGAGGGGCGCTGAATGTACCGGATTTCGCCGACGATGTAGGCGACGAGCCAGAAATCGTCGGTCTTTATGTCATTGGCGATGACAATCGCCCCTATCGCATTGGCTTTTCCATCGGCAATGAAGTCACTGACCATGTAATGGAAAAGAAGAACTACCTCTATCTGGCACACGCAAAGTTGCGGCAGTGCGCTTTTGGTCCGGAGGTCTTCGTTGGCCAACTGCCGGAGAGCATTGAGGGAACGGCACGAATATTGCGCGGTGGCGAGACGATCTGGGAAAAGCCTTTCCCAACCGGTGAAGCCAACATGTCTCACTCGATCGAAAACATCGAGTTTCATCACTTCAAGTACAACCAGCTGCTGCGCTCCGGCGACGTCCACGCGATTTTCCTGGGTACCGCCGTGGCGTCGTTTAGTGACGGGATTAAGGTCAAAGTAGGCGATGTGTTCGAAATCGACATTCCGCTGTTCGGCCGTCCATTGGTCAATGCAACGCGGGTCAGCAAGACGCTGGTTCAGCCCGGTGCGATCAAGTCGCTCTAAGTGTCTGAATCATAATGATATGCGTATTTTTAAGGTCTTACAAACCTTCTGGTGAGGAGGCGGATATCGGCGATGAAGGCCCATGCCTCGGCGGATGAGATGTTTCGCTCGAAGTCTTTGGCGATCTCCTGCATCGGCCGAGTTAGGCGAATGTTCATTCCACCACCCATTGGTGCGGCAAGACCTCGAAACTTTGATGTTGTCCGATCGCTTGATGATTTCCAGCGTGAACTTGCCGACCTTTCGCAGTGCGCCTTTCAACTTCGGCCCGGCATAGCGCCATCGGCAAGGACATGGCGCAACCACGGCCAGCGTTGGAGGATGGATTTCAGGACCGCCGGCGCGCCGTCGGATGACGAGGCCGACCAGCAGGCCGAGCGTGTCGACGAAGATATAGCACTTGCGTCCCATGACCTTCTTGCCGGCGTCAAAACGGCGTATTCCACCGCTTTCGGTGGTCTCAACCGATTAGCTGTCAAAAGCGCCACCCTTGGAGATGCCTCGCGGCCTTCCCTTCCGCGCCGCCATCACGGCGCAGGGCTGCCTGATTGAGGACAAGGTTCCCCAGAAACTCATTGATGCCCTTGCCGGCGAGAAGGCCGGCAGATCAGGATCTATACGGTCGAAGACAAGAACATTGACAATTGACATTACTTTGCCAACGACCGGCGCCAAGCCGTATGGCGGCCAGCCGAATACACATTGACCGCGAAAGGCCGTGTCGCGCCTGAGTGCGCGCACGAGTGCGGCTTTATACTACACACTGCCCCTTCCCAATTTAATGAGAACGGCTCCCGGCCCAAGTGAATAGCCCCGAGATTTGTAGACGCCTTCTTTCTTAATTTTGAGGCAAGAAGAGCATCATGAGCAAATCAAATTCAGTGAAGAGTTTAAGCGTGAGGCGGTACGCCAGATCACGGAGCGAGGCTATCCGGTTGCGGATGTTTCGCAGCGTCTCGGCGTCGGCCAGCATTCACTCTACGAATGGAAGAAGAAGTTTGCGGCGTCGAACGCCAAGGGCGACGACGAGGCTGAGGAGATCAGGCGGCTGAAGAAGGAAGTGGCTCGCGTCACCGAGGAACGCAACCTCCTTAAAAAAGCGGCCGCGTATTTCGCCAGGGATGCAAAGCGAAGTACGCGTTCATTGCTCTGCATCGCTTGCAGTTTCCGGTGCGAACGATGTGCCGTCTTCTGCGGGTTCATCCCAGCGGATTTTACACCTGGCTGAAGAACCCGCTGAGCAGGCGAGCCAACGAGGACAAACGACAGACCGATCTGCTTTTGAAGGCATGGGAAGAGAGCGGCAAGGTC
>NZ_QJKM01000003.1 GCF_003425685.1 Rhizobium terrae | reverse complement strand
CTGCGGTCGCGCCATCGCAGTCATCGGCCGCAGATCGAAATCTCCATAGCCCCCGACCGTGGCCCGCGGGTTCCTTCCTCGGGGACTTTCGTACGCCTCCGGCGCCCGAAACTCTTCACGAGAGTGGCCATTGGCGGCATCTGCCGCCATATAGCTTCGCTTTTTTGTATCGCTTCAGCTTCTAGCAGGAAGGTCCAGCCAAAAATGCCGTCTCACTTCGAGGCGGCTTTTTTCTTTTCGGCCGGGGCCGTTCCAGCCGTCGTGGTGGTTGCCGTGTCGAGCGGCTGGGCGGTGGCGACGGGTGCTTCCTTCGGGCCTTCGCCCATGCGGTTCCAGGCGTCCAGACCGGCGATCTTGTAGGCTTCGGCGAGCGTCGGGTAATTGAAGGTGTTCTCGACGAAATATTCGACCGTGCCCTTGAGGTTCAAAACGGCCTGCCCGATATGCACCAGTTCGGTCGCGCCTTCGCCGACGATATGCACGCCGAGCAGGCGGCGGGTCTTCAGTGAGAAGATCAGCTTCAGGAGGCCGGTGTCGAGGCCCATGATGTGGCCGCGGGAGGTTTCGCGGAAACGGGCGATGCCGCATTCATAGGGAATGCCGCGCTCCTTCATTTCCTCTTCGGTGAGGCCGCAGGTGGAGATTTCCGGAACCGCATAGATGCCGTAGGGGAAATATTTCTGCGGTTCCTTGGCGATCGCGCCCACCGCAACGCGGGCGGCGACGCGGCCCTGTTCCATCGAGGTCGAGGCGAGGCTCGGGAAACCGACCACGTCGCCGGCGGCAAAAATTCCCGCCACCGAGGTCTCGAAAGTCTCCGGATTGACCTTCAGACGACCGCGGCTGTCGGCATCGAGGCCGGCGGCGGCAAGATTGAGCGTATCGGTCGCCCCCATGCGGCCGGCGGCAAAGAGCACCATGTCAGTGATGAGGCGGCGACCGCTGTCGACCTGCACCGCGACCTTGCCATCGGGAAGGCGCTCGACTTTTTCGGCTTTCTGGCCGAGCAGAAGCTTCATGTTGCGGTCGCGCAGCTGATAGGTGAAGTCCTCGACGATCTCCTTGTCGATGAAGTCGAGCATGGTCGGTTTCGGATCGATGACGGTGACGGCCGTATCGAGCGCCGAGAAGATGGTGGCATATTCGATGCCGATGACGCCGGCGCCGATCACCACCATGGAGCGGGGCAGCTCTTCGATTTCCAGCAGTTCGTCGCTGTCGAGCACGGTCTTGCCGTCGAAAGGTATGTAGTCGGGACGGAAGGGCTTGGTGCCGACCGCCAGCAGGATCGAATTGGCGGTGACATGCATCGTCTCGCCGTCGTCCTTGAGGACCGCCAGCGTGTCGGGGGTCACGAAACTGGCTTTGCCGCGGATGCTGCTCACCCGGTTGCGGGCGAACTGGTGCTCCAGCACCTCCACTTCGTGGTCGAGGGTGATCAGCAGACGGCGGCGCAGGTCCTCGGCGCTGATCTCCTGCTTGACGCGATAGGCCCGGCCGTAGAAGCCGCGTTCGCGCCAGCCGGAAAGGTTCAGCGCCGTTTCGCGCAGCGTCTTCGAAGGAATCGTCCCCGTATGGACCGAGACGCCGCCGACCCGCTTGCCTTGCTCGACGACCAGAACCTTCTTGTCGAGTTTGGCTGCCTGGATGGCTGCGCGGCGGCCTGCCGGGCCGCTGCCGACGACGATGAGGTCGTAATGGTTCATGGGGATGCTCCGCTCCGAAATCTGTCCGCTGCCGCGATGCGACAATGCTCACGAATCCCTTTGTAGCTGCCTATTCTAAAGTTTTGATTGCGGCACGTCCAAGCCTTGATTTCAGCCTCTGCGCCCAGAATTTGTGCAATGCGAAAGCTGCCGAAAATTTGTCTTGACGTATGACAGGAAATGCCTTCCATTCGGACCAATTAATAATTGGTACAAGAAATGGTACAGGGGACAGCAGATCAGCCACACGACAATTCGAACTATGCGCTCGACCGCCTGAGAGAGCTGCTGCAGGCTGGTGAGTTCGGTCCGGAAGGGCGTCTGCCGACGGAGCGCGCCTTGGCGGAGATGCTCGGCATCAGCCGGCGGGCGGTGCGCCGCGCGCTCGAAGTTCTGGAAGCGGAGGAGCTCATCTGGCGCCGCCAGGGTTCCGGCACCTTCATCGGCAAGAAGCCGAGCGACTGGACCGAGCATCTCGGCGCGCTGGTTGCCGGAACGGACTTCATGGAAATCCTCGAGGTGCGTCTGAGGATCGAGCCGCAGCTCGCCCAGCTTGCCGCCATGCGTGCCAAGCCGGCGGATATCGCCAAGATGCATGAGATCGCCGCCCGGATCATCGAAAGCAGCGACGCCGATGCGCGCGAGCTCTGGGACGGGGCTCTTCACCGCCTGATCGCCCAGAGCGCCGGCAACCAGCTTTTCCTGTCGATCTTCGACGTGATCAACCGCGTCCGGCAGGACGAGGCTTGGCGGGCGATCCGCGAGCGGGCCCGCTCCGGCAGCGATGCGGTCAACATGTCCTTCCAGCAGCACCGGGTGATCATCGATGCGATCGCCGCGCATGACCCGGTGCGGGCGGGCGAGGCGATGCGCGAGCATCTCCTGATGCTGCAGGAGCGCCTCATCAGGACCACCTCGCTGGGCGCGATTGAATCCGGTCGGCTGAGTGAAGTCGGCTGAGCGACCCTCTGCGGCCATCACCTGCCGCCAAAGAAGCCGGAAAACCGGCCGAGACTAAAAACAGGAACCTGAACAAACGAGAGGAAAAATCACCATGAAGCGATTTACCAAGCTGACAACGGTGCTGCTTGCGGGCGCGCTGTTCGCCTTCCCGGCGCTTGCCGTCGACCTGCGCATCGGCCTGCAGGACGATGCCGACGTCCTCGACCCGGCCCAGTCCCGCACCTTCGTCGGCCGCATCGTCTATACGGCCATGTGCGACAAGCTGATCGACGTCTCGCCGGACCTGAAATTCGCTCCGCAGCTCGCGACCGAGTGGAAATGGTCCGCCGACGGGAAGGAACTCGTCATGAAGATCCGCGACGGCGTCAAGTTCCACGACGGCACGGCATTGGATGCCGCGGCCGTCGTCGCGACGATCGAGCGCAACATGACCCTGCCGGAATCCCGCCGCAAGAGCGAGCTTGCATCTGTTGCCAAGGTCGAGGCATCCGGCCCGCTGGAGGTCAAGTTCACCCTGAAGGCTCCGGACGTGACGCTGCTGTCGCAGCTCTCCGACCGCGCCGGCATGATCGTCTCCCCGACGGCCGCCAAGGCGCTCGGCGCCAATTTCGGTTCGAAGCCGGTCTGCGCCGGCCCGTTCAAGTTCGTCGAGCGCGTCCAGCAGGACCGTATCGTGCTCGAAAAATTCGCCGATTACTGGGACAAGAGCAAGATCTTCATCGACAAGGTCACCTATCTGCCGATCCCGGATACGACCGTGCGCCTCGCCAACTTGCGCTCCGGCGACCTCGACTTCATCGAACGCGTCGCGCCGACTGACGTCGCCGCCGTCAAGGGCGACTCCGCCCTGAAATACGACGCGACCGTCAATATCGGTTACATGGCCCTCTACGCCAATATCGGCAACGGCGCCCGCGCCGACAACCCGTTCGGCAAGGACAAGCGCATCCGCCAGGCCTTCTCGCTGGCGATCGATCGCGAAGCCATGAACCAGATCGTCTACGAGGGCACGGCGGTCGGCGGCAACCAGCCGTTCCCGCCGAACAGCCCGTGGTTCAACAAGTCTCTTCCCGTTCCGGCCCGTGACGTCGCCAAGGCGAAGGCGCTGCTGAAGGCAGCCGGCACCGAGCGCGTCAAGGTGGAGCTGCAGATCCCGAACAATCCGGTCGCCCAGCAGATGATGCAGATCCTGCAGTCGATGGTCACCGAAGCCGGCTTCGACGTCAGCCTCAAGTCGACCGAATTCGCAACGCTGCTCGACGAGCAGACCCGCGGCAATTACCAGCTCAGCCGCTCCGACTGGTCCGGCCGTGTCGATCCGGACGGCAACATCCACCAGTTCATCACCTGCAAGGGCGGCATCAACGACACCAAGTACTGCAACCCGGAAGTCGACAAGCTGCTGAACGACGCACGTGCCTCGACCGACGATGCGGTCCGCAAGCAGAAATACGACGCTGCTGCGGTGATCCTCAACGACGAACTGCCGGTCATCTATCTCGGCCACCAGTCGTGGATCTGGGCATACAAGAAGAACGTCACGGGCTTCGTGCCGAATCCTGACGGCATGATCCGCCTCCAGGGCGTCAAGAAAGGCTGACCTCTGCGTGCCGCATGGAAGTGGAGCCATGCGGCACTTTTCCCAGGTGCCTGCGACATCGGTGTCCGACCGGACGTGATTTCCGGACCGGCGATGGGCGGAGGCCATGAACGGGAACTCGGCGCGTTCGCTGGATGCGCGGTGTTCTGTAAGACAGGAGAGGCGGTAGAATGCCCGTTTACATTGGAAAACGTCTGCTGGTCGCAATCCCGACCCTGCTGATCATATCCATTTTCGTTTTTTCATTGCAGAAGCTTTTGCCCGGCGACCCGATCCTGGCCATGGCCGGCGAGGAGCGCGACCCGGCGGTCATCGAATTCCTGCGCGACAAATACCGGCTGAACGATCCGGTGATCGTGCAGTATTTCTACTGGCTCGGCGGCGTGCTGACCGGCGATTTCGGCATTTCGCTGCGCACCAACCAGCCCGTCCTCGAACTCATTCTCGAAAAACTGCCGGTGACGATCCAGCTCGCCGTCATGGCAATGTTCTTCGCCATGATGATTGGCATTCCGATCGGCATCCTGGCGGCGGTCAGGAAGAACACGGTCGTCGACTATTTCGCCAACGTGCTGGCGCTCTCCGGCCTCTCCATCCCGAATTTCTGGCTCGGCATCATGCTGATCCTCTTGATCTCGGTGCAGCTCGGCTGGCTGCCGGCATCCGGTTATGAATCGATCTTCGTCGATCCTGTGCGGTCGCTGCAGACCATGGTCATGCCGGCCTTTGTGCTCGGCAATGCGCTGGCGGCGACGCTGATGCGCCACACCCGCTCCGCCATGATCGGCGTCTTGAGTTCGGACTATATCCGCACCGCCCGCGCCAAAGGCCTATCGCCGCGCGAGGTCGTCCTCAGCCACAGTTTCCGCAACGCGCTGCTGCCGGTCGTGACGCTCTCGGCGCTGCTTTTCGGCGAACTGCTCGCCGGCGCGGTCTTGACCGAACAGATCTTTACCATCCCGGGCTTCGGCAAGCTGATCGTCGATGCTGTCTTCAACCGCGACTATGCGGTGGTGCAGGGCGTCGTACTGTGTACCGCAGTCGGCTTCATCCTGATGAACCTCATCGCCGACGCGCTTTACGTTCTTCTCAATCCGCGCCTCAGGGCGACCATCTAGGGCAACGATATGACGGTGATCGATCAAGCTCCCGCCGCCGCCGTACCGAAGCGCGAGAAGAGCCGCGCCTGGCGCAAGATGAAGCGCAACAAGTCGGCGCTGGTCGGCACGGTGATCGTCCTCTTTTTCGCGCTTCTCGCGATCGCTGCACCCTTCCTGCCGATTCCTGATCCGGTCGCGACGAGCTGGACGGCGATCCGCAAGGCCCCGTCCGCGGCCCATTGGCTCGGCACCGACGATCTCGGCCGCGACATTCTCTCGCGGATGATCTGGGGCGCGCAGGCCTCGCTGATGGCTGGTATCTTTTCGGTTGCGATCGCCGTCTGCATCGGCGTGCCCTTCGGCCTTATCGCCGGTTACTTCGGCGGCTGGGTGGACATGGTGATCTCGCGCATCACCGAAGCGCTGCTCGCGCTCCCTTTCCTGATCATGGCGATCGCGCTCGCCGCCTTTCTCGGCCCGAGCCTGATGAACGCAATGATCGCCATCGGCCTCTCCGCCATGCCGATCTTCGTGCGGCTGACGCGGGGTCAGGTGCTGGCGGTCAAGACGGAGGACTATGTCGAAGGCGCCCGCGCCGTCGGCCTCAATCACTTTGAAATCATGGTCCGTTACATCTTGCCGAATGTTTTCGCGCCGATCATCGTCCAGGCGACGCTGACGATCGCGACCGCGATCATCGCCGAAGCTAGCCTTTCCTTCCTTGGCCTCGGCCAGCAGCCGCCGGCGCCGTCCTGGGGGTCGATGCTCAATGTCGCCAAGAATTTCCTGAGCCAGGCGCCGTGGATGGCCATGTGGCCGGGTGCGGCGATCTTCCTCGTCGTTATCGGTTTCAACCTTCTGGGCGACGGCCTGCGCGATGCGCTGGATCCCCGCGAAGCATGATTTGAAAAGGATTTTTAGGAATGACTGAATTCACCACGCGGCCCGAGATCCTCGGCACCTTCGGCGTCGTCACCTCGACCCACTGGATTGCATCCGCCGTTGGCATGGCGATCCTCGAAAAGGGCGGCAATGCCTTCGACGCGGCCGTCGCCACCGGCTTCGTCCTGCAGATCGTCGAGCCGCATCTCTGCGGTCCCGGCGGCGACATGCCGGCCGTCTTCTATTCGAAGAAGAAGGACAAGGTCGAGGTCATATGCGCCCAGGGACCGGCGCCGGCCGGCGCCACCATCGAGCATTACACGGCGGAAGGCCTGAAGCTGATCCCCGGCGACGGCCTGCTCGCGACCGTCATTCCCGGCGCCTTCGACGGTTGGATGCTGATGCTGCGCGACTACGGGACGATGAGCGTCCGCAACGTTCTTGAGCCGGCTATCTATTATGCGGAGCACGGCCATCCGGTGCTCGCTCGCGTCTCCGCCACCATCAAGGGGCTCGCAAGCTTCTTCGAGAAGGAATGGCCGACCTCGCATGCCACCTGGCTGCCGAGCGGTTCCACACCCGAGCCGCAAAGCAATTTCAAGAACCCGGTTCTCGCCGAGACCTGGAGGCGCGTCATCGCCGAATCCGAAGCTAAGAGCGGCCGCGAAAACCAGATCGAGGCAGCTCGCGACGCCTTCTATCGGGGCTTCGTGGCCGAGGCGATCGACAGATACGTCTCGACCACCGCCGTGATGGATGCCAGCGGCGCCAGGCACAAGGGCGTGCTGACGGCGGACGACATGGCCAATTGGAAGGCCACCGTCGAGGCACCGCAGACCTACGACTACCATGACTGGACCGTCGCCAAGACGCCGGCCTGGGGGCAGGGGCCGGTTCTCCTGCAGTCGCTCGCGCTGCTGAAGGGTTTCGACGTCGCCGCCATGGACCCGGCCGGCCCGGATTTCGTCCATACCGTCGTCGAGGCCATGAAGCTCGCCTTCGCCGATCGCGAGGTCTATTACGGCGACCCCGATTTCGCGCAGATCCCGACCGAATACCTACTGTCGGAAGGTTACAACGCCGAGCGCCGCAAGCTGATCGGAAACGAAGCCTCGCTCGACCTGCGCCCCGGTCGCGTGCCGGGTTACGACCGCCAGCTCGACATGACCATGGCGATGCTGGCCGAGATGAGCGGCAAGGGTACGGTCTATGAGCCGACCATGGCGCACCTCTCCGAAAAGCGCGGGGATACCGTCCATATCGACGTCATCGATCGCTGGGGCAACATGGTCTCGACCACGCCGTCAGGCGGTTGGCTTCAGTCCTCCCCGATCATCCCGGGACTCGGTTTCGCGCTGAATTCCCGCGCCCAGATGTTCTGGCTGAAACCCGGCCTGCCGACGTCGCTCGCTCCGGGCAAGCGGCCTCGCACGACGCTCACCCCGTCGCTCGCGCTGCATCAGGGCCGGCCGACGCTCGTTTTCGGCACGCCCGGCGGCGATCAGCAGGACCAGTGGCAGCTGCCCTTCTTCCTGCGCTACGTTCACCACAAGCCGAACCTGCAGGCGGCAATCGACATGCCGCTCTTCCATACGTCGCATTTCCCCGGCTCGTTCTATCCGCGCACCAGTTCGCCGGGCGAGATCATGGTGGAAAGCAATATAGGCTCCGATACGCTCAGTGAGCTGAGCCGCCGCGGCCACAAGGTGACGGTCGCCGACCCGTGGAGCGTCGGCCGCCTGACGGCCGCCCGGCGCGACGTGGACGGATTGATGCGTGCGGCTGCGACGCCGCGCCTGATGCAGGCCTATGCGGTAGGGAGATAAGCATGACATGGTCCATTGTTGCGCGCGATCCTGAAACGGGTCATTTCGGCATCGCAGTCGCCAGCCGCTTCTTCGCGGTCGGCGCGGCCGTACCGCATATCAAGGGCAGGGTGGGCGCCGTCGCTACCCAGGCCTTCGTCAGTCCGCTCTACGGGACAGACGGCCTGAAATTGCTCGAAGACGGCAAATCGCCGGACGAGATCATCGCCACGCTGACCGCCCGCGATGACGGACGCCGGCAGCGCCAGTTCCACCTGATCGATGCCAGGGGCCGCAATGCCGCCTATACCGGCGAGATCTGCGTCGACTGGGCCGGCCATCTGGTCGACGACAACGTCTCGGTCGCCGGCAACATGCTGGCCGGCCCGCAGGTGATCGCCGAGACGCTGCGCGTCTACAAGGAGCGGATCGCGGCCGGCGCGCCGCTTGCCGAGCGCTTGCTCGACGCCATGGATGCGGGCGAGGCGGCCGGCGGCGACAAGCGCGGCAAACAGTCCGCGGCCATGGTTCTCTATCGCGACCAGGATTATCCCTGGCTGCGCATCAATGCCGACGACCACACCGATCCGCTTGGCGAGCTCCGCAGGCTCTATGCCGTGGCGCAGGAGCGTTTTCTGCATGTCGCCGAGACGATGCCGACCCGCGAGAACCCGCATGGCATGATCGAGCGTCGCGTCATCGACGAGAAGATCGCCGCGCTCGAAGCGGCCCGCGAGGCGGAGGGCCGCCCTTCCGCTTCCTTCGCCACGCCCTGGAAACCTTGAACGAGGAACGCCTTATGAGCGAAACACCGGTTCTTTCGGTCAAGAACCTCGCGACCTCCTTCCTGGTCGACGGCGAATGGAAGAGCGTTGTCCGCAACGTTTCCTTCGACGTCCGACCCGGCGAGACCGTCGCGATCGTTGGCGAATCGGGCTCCGGCAAGTCCGTCACCTCGCTGTCGATCATGCGGCTCCTGGCTCCCGGTTCGAGCCGTATCGAAGGCAAGATCCTGCTGAACGGCAAGGACCTGCTCGCACTTTCCGAAAAGGACATGCGCGGAGTGCGCGGCAACGACGCCTCGATGATCTTCCAGGAGCCGATGACCTCGCTGAACCCGATCTTCACCATCGGAAGGCAGATTTCCGAGGTGCTGACCCGGCACAAGGGCCTTTCGAAACAGGAAGCCCGCGCCGAGACCGTGCGGCTTCTCGAAAAGGTGCGCATTCCGAATGCCGGCGCCCGCTTCGACGATTATCCGCACCAATTCTCCGGCGGCATGCGCCAGCGGGTGATGATCGCCATGGCGCTCGCCTCCAAGCCGAAGCTCCTGATCGCCGACGAACCGACGACGGCGCTCGACGTCACCATTCAGGGACAGATCCTCGACCTCATCAAGGTGTTGCAGGAGGAGGAGGGCATGTCGGTGCTCTTCATCACCCATGATATGGGAGTGGTCGCCGAAATCGCCGACCGTACCATTGTCATGTATCGCGGCGAGGCGGTGGAAAGCGGTCCGACTGGGGACATTTTCCATTACGGCCAGCACCCCTACACACGTGCGCTCCTTTCCGCCGTGCCGAAGCTTGGTTCGATGCAGGACCGCAAATGGCCGACCCGTTTTGCCGTCGTTGACATCAAGACCGGCGAGACGGCCGAACCGCAGGAAGTGGCGAACACCGTCGCCAAGGGCAAGACGCCGGTGCTCGCGGTCAAGAACCTCGTCACCCGCTTTGCGGTCCGTTCCGGCCTGTTTGCGCGTCAGACCGGTTCGGTGCATGCGGTGGAGAACATCTCGTTCGATTTGTTCCAGGGCGAAACATTGTCGCTGGTCGGTGAATCCGGTTGCGGCAAGTCGACGACCGGCCGCTCCATCATGCGGCTGATCGAGCCGACCGGCGGCGAAGTTTCCCTCGACGGATACGACGTGCTCAGGCTCGATTCGGTCGGATTGCGCAACATGCGCAAGTCGGTGCAGATGATCTTCCAGGATCCGTTTTCGTCGCTCAATCCGCGCATGACGGTCGGTGCGGCGATCGCCGAACCCTTCGTCAAGCACAAGCTCGGCACCGCAAAGGAGGCCGGGGACAAAACCGCGGATCTCCTGCGCAAGGTGGGCTTGTCGCCCGACATGGCGAGCCGCTACCCGCACGAATTCTCCGGCGGGCAGCGCCAGCGTATCGCGATCGCCCGGGCGCTGTCTCTCGATCCGAAAGTCATCGTCGCCGACGAAAGCGTCTCGGCGCTCGACGTCTCGATCAAGGCGCAGGTCTGCAACCTGCTTCTCGACCTGCAGCAGAGCCTCGATCTCGCCTTCCTGTTCATCAGTCATGACATGGCCGTCGTGGAACGCGTCAGCCATCGCGTCGCGGTCATGTATCTCGGCGAGATCGTCGAGATCGGCCCGCGTGCGGCGGTCTTCGGAAACCCCCAGCATGCCTATACCAGGAAGCTGATGGCCGCCGTCCCGGTTCCCGACCCGGCCCGCCGCGGCATCCGCCGGGGCATTTCGAACGAGGAATTGAAAAGCCCCGTCCGCCCTCTGGGCTTCGAACCGCCGAAGCGGGAGTATAGGGAGGTTTCGCAGGGGCATCTGGTGCAGGTGGCTTGATATAGAGGAGGGCGCCTACTCGGGCGCCCGTCTCGCCTCCACCAGTAACCTGATCCGCTCGGCATCTTCCGCCGTCATCGGCGTGAAGATGACGATGCCGAGGTCCGGGCGGCCGTCGACGGTGAAGGACGAATATTCGAGCATCAGGTCGCCTGCAGTTTCATGGCGGAAATGCTTGAGGCCCTGGCCGTAGTTCTGGATATCGTAGTCGCGCCAGATGGCGGCGAATTCCGGGCTCGTCTTGCCGAGATCCTCGACCATCGCCTGCACCGCTTCCTGCGCGCCGATGCGTGCGGTTTCCGCCCGGAAGGCGGCAACGGCGTACCGCGCGTCACGCTCCCAATTGACCATATGGCCGCGGACGCGGGCATTGCAGAAGATCAGCTTCAGGATGTTGCGCTCTTCTAGCGGCAGCGTCGCATAGTCTGTCATGACGACCGCGGCCGCATCATTCCAGGCAACCACGTCCCAGAGCGGCGTGCGCAGGACGGCTGGACTGTACGGCATGGAATGCAGCACGCGTTGAAGCTGCGGTGTGACCGGCTCAAAGGCCTGATAGCGCACCTCCGGCGGCCGGTGCTGCGCCAGGAGGAAAAGGTGCTCGCGCTCGGCTGGCGTCAGCGACAGCGCCCTGGCGAGTCGGTCGAGCACGTCGGCGGAAGGCGCACCACCACGGCCCTGTTCGAGCCATGTGTACCAGGTAGCGCTCACATTGGCGCGCTGCGCCACTTCCTCGCGCCGGAGGCCGGGCGTGCGCCGTCGCGTCGCCGGAATGCCGAAGGCGGCGGGATCCAGCTTGGCGCGCCGATCCTTCAAATAGTTTCCCAAGAGATTGTCGTCCTGGACTGGCGCCATGTTCTGCCTGTTAGTCCCGATACCGGTATAAGGTCACGACTTTTAACGCGAAAATCCTGACCGTAGTTGAAGCCGTCATTCATGAAATGAGGCTTTTCATATGCGTGTCTTTGTAACAGGTGCAACAGGTTTCGTCGGCTCAGCGGTCGTTCGTGATCTGATCGCGGCGGGACATCAGGTTCTGGGCTTGGCACGATCCGATGCCGGTGCTGCATCGCTTGCCGCCGCCGGTGCCGAAGTGCATCGCGGCAGCCTGGAGGATGTCGACAGCCTGCGCCGCGGCGTGGCGGCCGCCGACGGCGTCATCCATACCGGCTTCAACCACGACTTTTCCAACTTCAGGGAAAACTGCGAACTCGACCGCCGCGCCATCGAAGTGATGGGCGAGGAGCTGTCGGGTTCCGACCGTGCACTGATCGTCACATCAGGCGTTGCGCATCTCGCCTCCGGCCGGGCCGCAACCGAAGACGATAGGGCGCCGCCGGTTTCGGATAGCTATCCCCGTGCGTCGGAAGCGGCCGCCGATGCCGTGGCCGCGCGGGGTGTTCGTGTTTCCGTCATTCGGCTTGCTCCCTCGGTTCACGGCGACGGAGATCATGGTTTCGTTCCGATGCTGATCGCGCTCGCAAGGCAGAAGGGTAGCTCCGCCTATATCGGCGAGGGGCTCAACCGGTGGCCGGGAGTGCACCGGCTCGACGCCGCTCGTCTTTACCGCCTGGTGCTTGAAAAGGGCACTGGGGGCGCTCGCTACCATGCCATCGATGAACAGGGTGTGCCGTTCAAGGCGATTGCCGAAGTCATCGGACGCCGCCTGGGCATTCCGGTCGTCGGCAAAACCGGCGAGGACGTGAAGGAGCACTTCGGCTGGTTCGCAGGGTTCGCAGCCATGGATGCGCCGACCTCAAACGACCGGACCCGTCAACTCACGGCATGGAATCCGGAGGGGCCGGGCCTCCTCGCGGATATCGATAGGGAAACCTATTTCGCAGGTTAGAGGGTTCGCATCAGATCAGCCTGAGGCCCTTCAGGCTGACATGCCGGTCCTTGCCGATGATGATGTGGTCGTGCACCGTGATGCCGAGCGGCTTCGCGGTGTCGACGATCGTCTTCGTCATGTCGATATCGGCGCGTGAGGGGGTCGGATCGCCGCTCGGATGGTTGTGCACCATACTTGGCGTCTCGCTAAGAAGTTGATTTAGAGAGAATATTTTCGGCTAGGCTGCAATGAGGTGCCGGGGATTGGGGTCGGTTCATGATGTCCGACTGTGACCATCACGCCTGATCACCCTTATGACCGTTAGGTCTCTTTGGCGCACGGCATTGCACCCTATTCTTTTCATCCCACGCATCAAGTTCATCGAGTGGGTAGAGGACAGCCTTTCCAATTTTAACGAAGGATGGGCCGAGCCGCATCGCGCGCCAATTTCGAAGCGTCCCAACCGAAACCCCACCTCGGTAGCGTTCAGCTACTTCGTCGGGTGTGAGAAATCTGCTATCTGCCATTCCGGCCTCCTTCCGCAGCACGACCCAGGCCGAGTCGCCGTTTAGTTGTTCTGATCGTTGCGATGCTCGGACGAGGCGCGCCCTGGTTTGTTCGCTGCCCGGTGCCTCACGCATCCGCAGGGAGATACATGCTGCGTAATTTACCGCCGCGAAAGATGGCCACGTCGGATGTCGAAGAAACGGATACCATAGGCGGTACATAGGAGGGTTTGGATGCACGGCGTTCGTCGAACACCGCGACGTTGAGGGAAGGGGTAGCGGTCAGATCTCTGCAGCAGGCCCAAGGGCGGGGCCCGGTAAGGTACAAACTCTAATTCTGTCGCTGCACCGTGCGAAGGTTCGAATCCGGTTCGGCTCCCCGGGACCGACGAAACCCAGAACTATGAACTGCCGATTGCCGTCGAACGTTCGCCACAGCTTGCGACCCGCAGAAAACGCGATCGGGACCGTGAGGAGCGCATTCGCCAGGCCGGCGGTCCGAAGCCCTCGCTACGAGAGAAGGCATACGCGCTTGCTCGCGAAAGAGCCACGGTGAAGACCCGCGATTTCACCGCCATCGGTATCCCAAGACACTACCTTGCGTGGATGTGCGAGGAGGGCCTCCTGGTGAAGGTGGGCTATGGATTCTATCGCGCCGCGGATCGCGAAGCTGCGTGATCTGGCTCGACCTACAGGTCGATGTCGCGCGGAAGTTCGCGGTCGCGTGTCAGGTCGAGCTCTGCCCCAATCAGTGGCGATCGCAAAAGCGTGGCGACGATGCCGCCTTTGCCATCGAGAGCCTCGCCGATCTTGGTTCTGATGCGATCGGCGTCGGCCCCTCGCGCGGAGAGTCTTTGCGCCGGTCGTCGGATCATGTCGGGGTCGCTCTCCAATTCGGTAACCTAATATCGGACGATGCTGGACTCCCGCGCGGACCTAACCTCGCGACTCCGGACGTGGCGGCGCGTGCTATCCTTGAGCGTCCGGCATGGTGGTTTCGCTGCCTTCTCGCAATCCGGAACGTGAGCGTCAGCTCGCATGTCCCATTCCCGTCTGCGGGACACGTAACCCGCGTAGCTGAAGGCTATGACCGACACTTCGGTTATCCGGAAAGCTTCTGTATGGGCCGTGGAAACTGGGGGAGCTGCGACTCCCTTCGGGTCGCTTCATGACGTTTTCCGTATTTCTGGCAAGGCGAAGCCAGCCACCAGGAAATCGAGGAGTGCGCGGACGGCCGGTATCATGCCACGTCTTGATGGGAATACCGCATGGACGATGCCGCCGGGCGTTTTCCATTCGGGCAGCAGCCGGGCCAGCATGCCCGCCTCAACTTCCTTGGCGATTAGGTGCTCTGGAATCAGCGCGGCGCCAAGGCCGTCGAGCGCGGCGCCTTTCAAGGTGAGAAGATCATCCGTCGCAAGCCGTGGCACGATCGCGACTTCTGATTTTTTGCCGGACAGGTGGGTCAACCGCCAAGTGGTTTTGCCATCCCGCGCTGCCATCGAAATCGTTGGCATGTTCGCCATGTCCTCAATAGCGACAGGCTCGCCATAGGCGCGAATGAGGTCGGGCGTGGCGACCAGGACCATCTCGGAAATACCGAACTGGCGCATCGCCAATTCGGAATCCTCCATCGGCGGTAATCTCACGCGGATTGCGAGGTCGAGACCCTCCTCGATGACGTCTACGCGCCGGTTGGTCGCGTCCAGCGCGATGCGAACCTCAGGATAATCGCGCAGGAATCGACCCAGTAAGGTGCCGAGACCGCCTTGCAGCAAGCCGATCGGGCAAGACATTCTCACCAGTCCCTGCGGCCTGGCGAGAATGTGATCGATCGCATCCCTTGCCGCCTGCGCTTCCTCGAGCAGTGCCACGCAGTGTCGGTGGAAGGTCTGGCCAGCCTCGGTGAGCGATAAATGGCGGGTCGTGCGATTGATCAGGCGCACGCCCAATTCTTCCTCCAGCCGGGCAACCCGTCGGCTGAGCTTCGACGTCTGAAGACCGAGTGACCTTGCTGCAGCCGTATACGAGCCAGCGTCCACGACCCGGGCAAAATAGTAGAGGTCATTGAGGTCAGTGACTGGGCGCATGATGCCATTATTCTATTTCAGGCAAAGATCCGTTGCAACATAGCCTCTGAACACCAGTCTGTTGCAACCCTATCTTGCCTGAAGAGCAACTCAGGAGTTCAGCACATGACTGAGAACGAGAAGATTGTTCGCGCGGCCTATGAGACCGCCGAACGTCAGGACCTCGAGGCCTTCATCGACTGCTTCACGCCGGACGGTACGTTGACCGACCAGTCCATCGCCGTGACCTACCGGGGTCGCGACGTTGCGAAGACGGTCGACGTCTATGCCAGGGCTTTCCCCGATATGCATCGCGAACTGTTTCGCCTCTTCGAGGTTGGCGACACGATCATCGTGGAACTCGCGCTGCGCGGCACCCACAAGGGTCCGCTCGCCCTGCCATCCGGAACGGTCGAACCGACGGGCAAACGTATCGACGCGCCTTGCTGCGATGTCTTCCGGCTTCGAGACGGCAAGATCGAGTCGTTCAACTGCTACCCCTCGGGCACCGTTGTGATGGAGCAACTCGGCCTTCGCTGACGCCGAGGCCGAACGGGCGAGGCGATCCGTCTCGGACACCCTGGTACGCCCACCTCGACAGGAGGAAAGAATGGAAATCGGGATTATCGGTGCAGGAACTGTCGCGCAGGCCTTCTCGAAGAAGGCTATTGGCGCTGGCCACCAGGTCGTTCTCAGCAATAGCGGAGCACCTGAAAAACTGGCAGGCGTCATCGGTCGCCTTGGCTCTGGAGCTTCCGCAGCACCGGCCGCAATTGCTGCTGAAAAGCCGATCGTGCTGCTGGCCGTGCCGTGGCCAAAGGTGGAGGCTGCCTTGCATGGATTGCCCGCTTGGCGCGGTCAGGTTTTGATCGATGCGACGAATGCGTTGAGAGACGGCACACCCACGCAGGGACTCGTCGACTTTCATGATGGCAGCTCCAGCGAGCATGTCGCGGCGTTGGCGCCCGGCGCTCGCGTGGTTAAGGCGATGAACACGCTGTTCATGGGCAATTTCGCGGCTGAGGCAAGGGACGGCCGGTTCCGCCGGGCAGTACTTGTCTCGGGAGACGACCATGATGCCAAGAGCACCGTGGCCGACCTGTTCGAGAGCTTCGGCTTCGCGCCGATCGATCTCGGGAGCCTAAAGGTTGGCGGCCGCATTCAGGCGGTCGGTGGGCCTATTGCGGGTCATGACTTCTTCCTTCCCTGGCCCGCGCCTCGCGCTTTTCCATTGTCTGTTGAACGACCGGAGGGTTGAATATGGGCACGTCATCGCAAAAGCCGGCACGGCGCATCGTCCACTACAGGTTCGGCGATGCACAGGATGTGCTTCGGGTCGAGGACGCTGTTCATCTTTCGCCTCTGAAGGCCGGCCAGGTCCGTGTTCGCGTCACGCGCAGCATCATCCATCCAGGTGATCTTCAACTTATCGCCGCAAAATATTTGCAGACGCGCGCGGAGATACCGGAAGGCCGTGTGCCCGGCTCCGAGGCCGTCGGTATCATCGAAGAAGCAGCGCCCGGAGCGCTCGATGGTTCGGGCATCGCGATCGGAACGCGTGTTGCGTTCCTGGCGCCAGGCGCATGGCAAAGCCTGGTAGATTTGCCGGCGGCCGCGCTGGTGGCACTGCCGGACGACATCTCCGACGACGTCGCGGCACAACTGCTCGTCAACACCATCACGGCACGGCACGTCCTGCGAATTGGGCTCAGCAGCCTTGGCGCTCGCCCCGACAATATTGTTCTGACCGCGGCAGCCTCGGCCGTCGGCAAGGTTATCGCCGTGCTTGCGCTCCGCGATAGCTTACACCTCATCCGTCTCGTCCGCTCCCTGGAAAGCGCAACCCGGCTGGCGGAGATTCTGCCGGGCGGCGACATTATTCATACGGCGTCGACAGGGTGGCAGGAGGAGGTCCGCCGCGCTGCCGAGGGTGACCTTCGCCTCGTGATCGACGGCGTGGGCGGCCCGATGGTGGCCGAGATAGGGCGGCTGCTGAACACCCAGGGCACCATGGTGTCGTTCGGCCTCCTGGACGGAGGACCAGCGGATCTGACGATGTTCCTGCCGAAGGGACTCACTCTGCGCGGGGCAACCATCGGCACCTGGCAAGCAGATACCCGGCCGGAGGAACAGGCGCAGGACATCGCGACCGCGATCGACATCGCCCGCACGGAGCCTCAGGTCTTCGACGGCTTCCGGGTGTTCGATCTGTTCGATCTTGGGGCGGCCATTACCGCTGTCGCAGCGCCGAAGAAAAGCGGCAACGTCCTCCTGAAATTCTGAAAACTTCACGCATCGAAAGGAACAGTCATGTCCAGCAGAACCAGTGAGCAGCTCAATGACATGGAGGATATCAAGCAACTCAAGGCCCGCTACTGCAGGCTGATTGATCAGAAGAAATGGGAGGAGCTCGAAGCGGACTTTGTGACCGACGCCGCGATTGAGATTGCCGGTGCCCCCGGTGGCGCCGACGACACGCAGAAGTTCAGCTCGGCTCACGCCTTCATCGAGGGCCTACGGCAGTTGATGGGGCCGCTGGTCTCCGTGCATCAGGTTCATGCACCGGAGATCGAATTCCTCGACGCGGACACGGCGCAAGGAACTTGGACGATTTCCGATCGACTTGTGTTCCCTGCTGGCAGCCCGCTCAAAATTCTCCAAGGATGGGGGATTTACCACGAAACCTACAAGAGGGTTTCGGGACGCTGGCGTTTCGCCAGCGTGCGGCTTGAACGGCTTCTGGTGGAGCCGGTGGAAAGTACCGCTCCCGACGACGCGAAGAGCGTCGCCACCCGGCTGTTGCAGTGCATCGGCGACAAGGATCTGGAGGGCATGAAGGATCTGTTCGCAGACGAGATCGACTGGTTCGTGCCCGGATCGAGCGACCTGCCCTGGACCGGGCGACGCACCCGAGGCAGCCAGGCACCGGAATTCTTCGCTGTGATGTGGCCATACTATGTCGAAGGGAAAAGCACGGCGAACATCTCCGAGATCATCTCGGACGGCAACAATGTCGTCATCACCGGCACGTTTTCGCACGTAATCGAGCGGAGCGGGAGTTCGTTCGAGACTCCGGTCGCTCTTCACGTGAAGGTGCAAGACGGCAAGATCAAACATCTACAACTCTACGAAGACACTTTGCTGATCACTCAGGCATTTGGAGCAGCGGGCGGAGCCCCGGCAGTCAGACAGGGCGATATCCCCCGGAGTCTTCAGCCTGCCGAGACGTCCGGAATCCACGACGCGTCGCAGGAAGCCACCGTTCCGTAAGGCCATCAAGCAAAGCGAGCCGCCGGACCCGGTGCGATGATGCGCGTCAGCGCCTTCGAACCCGCCGAAATCACCGATGGAAGAGGATGCGGGGTGAGGCCGACTGTCAAGCGCCGCAGTCCCTCAGGAGCAGCACTATTGTCTGAAGGAGGAGCACCATATGTACACAGATATCGGGTTCCAGCCGTTCACCCTCGGCGAAATCAAATTGTCCAACCGCGTCGTGATGGCCTCGATGTCGCGCGCGAGGACAGACAATCCGGGCCTGATTCCGACGGAGCTTCAGGCGGAATATTACCGCCAACGGGCCTCGGCCGGTCTGATCGTGACTGAAGGCACCTGGCCCAGCCGCGAGGCGATCGGGGCCATCAACGTGCCGGGCCTCTTCACCGAGGAACAGGCCGAGGGGTGGAAGCGCGTGACCGACGCCGTGCATGAGGCCGGTGGCCGTATCTTCGTACAACTTGGTCATTGTGGCGCGGTCTCGCACCCCGATCTGCTTGGCGGGGCTCTGCCGCTTGCTCCATCTGCCGTCAGCGTGAACCAGCCAGTGTTTACGCCCAGTGGCTTCAAGACCTCGCCAGTACCCGCGGCCATGACGCTCTCGGACATCGAGCGGACCATAGGTGATTATGCCAGATCGGTAAGGCTGGCGCGGGATGCCGGTTTCGACGGTGTCGAATTGCACGGCACGGTCGGCTTCCTCATCCCACAATTTCTGAATGACATCACCAATCTTCGCGAAGATCGTTACGGCGGCAGTATCGAAAACCGTACGCGGTTTGCCTTGGAAGTCATCGAGGCGATGGCATCCGAATGGACGGCATCGCGTATCGGTCTGAAGTTGAGCCCAGCTGCAACGATGGGTGACCTGCGGCCGACCCCGCAGACGCTTCCAACCTACGAATACCTCGTGGCGCGGATTTCCGAAGTGAAGGTCGCCTATGTCCAGTTTCAGCATATCCCGGCGGATCTCACGGGGACGCCGGTCGAAGTTCTGAACGAAGGCACGGTGCAGTATTTTCGGAATTTCTACGACGGGACCATCATCGCCAATGGCGGGTTGAACAAGAACTCGGCCGAAGCATTGGTCCGGTCGGGCGTGGCAGATCTGGTGGCGTTCGGCGCACCTTACCTTTCCAACCCGGATCTCGTTGAGAGGTACAAGGCCGGCGTTGCGCTCGCACCAGTCCCGCCGCGGGACACTTGGTACTCCGGTGGCGCCAGTGGCTATGCCGACTATCCCAGGGCGACCTGAGCAGGAAACAGCCGCGCCGCATTCCAAGCCGAGATGCAAACGATCGGATGATAATCGTCATAACCAGAGCAAAGGATTGGGAAGATGAGAACTTACAAAGTCTTGGCCGTGAGCATTTTCATTGCTTTCATGGTTCCGGCGACACTTGCCGCGCAGGTCACCGACAAGGGAAATCCCTATCAGGGCATTGACGTTTCGGACGAGGTCCTGGTGGGAGAACTCCAAGGGTTCAAAAGCAGCTTTGCCGAGGTCAACGGCATCCGCATCCACTACGTCGAGGGCGGCGAAGGCACGCCTGTCTTCATGTTGCCGGGATGGCCGCAAACCTGGTGGGCATATCGGAAGATCATGCCGGAAATCGCTAAAACCCATCGCGTCATTGCCGTGGATATTCGCGGCATGGGCTCAAGTGACAAGCCAAAGGGGGGCTATGACAAGAAGAACATGGCGAAAGACATCCGGGAGCTTGTTAAAGTCCTCGGCTATGAAACAGCGCATATCGTCGGCCACGACATCGGGTCTCAGGTTGCCTATGCCTACGCCGCAAACTACCCCGACGCGACGACATCGGTAACATTCCTGGATGTTTCGGCACAACCTCAGAGCACGCGTGACATGCGGCTCGTTCCCGCGCGGCCACTCACTGGAGATTTCAAGCAAGATTTCTTTCTGTGGTGGTTTGCCTTCAACCAGGTGCATGACATGCCCGAGGAGTTGATCGAGGGGCGTGCCCATATCTATCAGAACTGGTTCTGGGACTCGATCCTGTTCAAGCAGGATGCACTCAGCCCACGCGATCGGGCGGTATACGCTGCTGCCTACGATACCAAGGACGGGATCCGGGGAGGAAACAGCTGGTATCAGGCGTTTCCCCAGGATTTGGACGATCAATTGAGCTATCCCGTCTCGACCGTTCCATCGCTCGGCATCGGAGGCCTCGGATATGGACTTCTCGCGGATTTCATGAAGGATCGTTTTAAAGATCCGCAACTCCAGCATCTGCCAGAGAGCGGTCATTATATTGCCGAGGAAGCGCCAGCGGAAGTGACGAGGCTCCTCACAAGCTTCCTTCAATCGGTTGAGAAGAAATAGGAATTTGCGGCCGTTCTTCGAGCGGCCGCAGTGAATCAATGGAAGCCGGGATGCTTCGCCTATAGATTTCCTCAACCTCCTTGACTGTTTGTATGGCACCTGACATTAATGTCAGGTGACTTACAAATCGAACGAAATCCATCACGGGTCTGTCGGTGCCTGGGCGAAGAGGTGCTACCTAGCCGGTCGCGCGGCGATGGAGGCGATGCTCCGCCCCTACGATCTCGGCGCCACGCAGTGGTACGTGCTCTACCATCTGGCACATGACGGGCCGATCATGCAGCGCGACCTGGTGAGAATCCTCAAGGTCGAGCGAGCGACGTTAAGCGCGATCATCGGCGTGCTCGTCCGCAAGGGGCTCGTGGAGCAGGTGCCGGACAGTGTCGATCAGCGGCAAAAGCTGCTCCGGCTGAGTGCGGCGGGCATCAAGCTCTGGGACGAGCTGCCCGATCTGGCAGTCATTCACAGCATCGCGTTCGACGGCATGGACGACGCCGCCGTCGCCGCAGCGGTCGAGGTTCTCAAGACCGCTACCGAGCGGCTCGAGAAGCTCACAGAAAGGAAGTGACGTATGGCAGTCTTGGTAACTGGCGTAACCGGACTGGTAGGGGCCCGCCTCCTGCCTCGTCTCGTGGAGGCGGGCGTGGATTGTCGCGCCCTTGTGCGCGGAGGAAAAGACGTTCCCGCCGGCGTGACAGTGGTCGAGGGCGACCTTTTCGATTGTTCGACGCTTGGGCAGGCGGTTGAGGGCGTTACAGACATCATCCATCTCGCTGCGGTTTTCCGTACCCAGGACACCGATCTGATCTGGAAGAGCAATTTGGAGGGGACGCAAATTCTCATCGGGGCGGTGAAGGATCAAGCGCCCCAGGCGCGCTTCATCCTCGCGAGCACTAGCAACGTATACGTCCCAGACAGCGCTCATCCCGGGCGCGAGGACGATGCGGTCGATCCCAAGCACGCCTATCCCGCAAGTAAGGTCGCGGCCGAAAAGGCCTTGCGGGAGAGCGGTCTCAACTGGGCAGTCCTTAGGTTTCCCTTCGTTTACGGCGATCAGGATGGCCATCTGGAAGAGCTCCCTAAGCACGCGATCGCCGGCAAGTGGCACACCGCGAAGCGGATCAGCACGATCCATCATCGCGACATCGCTACGGCCGTCAAACTGGCTCTGGACGGTGTGTTCGACGGACGTATCGTCAATATTTCTGATGAGGCGCCCAGCTCAATCTATGAGCTCGCGGCGTTGGTCGGCGAAACACTGGAGTCCTCCGCAGAACCGCTGGAAAACCCTTGGCATCTTCATGTGGACGCCTCCCTTGCACGCAGCCTCGGCTTTCAACCCAGCGTAAGGACGGTTTACCAGGCGGTTCAGGACAAGCTGATGTGATCCGCCGAGCGCGGTATGGGCCACGACACCGCGGTACAGAACTCGTCTTGAGAGCTGCGCGGGCGTCCCTCTGCTCGGAAGATCAGCTCAATCGGATTGTGACGATCAGAAGTGCCGCTGCAAATCAGTGTTCCGCGGTAGGAGGCGAGGGTGCCAGATATCGCTTTCGATTTGCGCTATCTGCGATATGCCATTCTCGCGGCTGAGCATGGTAGTTTTCGGCGCACTGCAGACGTTCTCTCGGTATCACAGTCGACCGTGAGCCGTCGCATCCAGATACTGGAACGGCGTGTAGGTGTTGCTCTGTTTGACCGGAATAGTTCGGGAGTTCGAGCGACAGAGGCTGGAGAACGGTTCCTTAGAGAAGCAGCGGTTGGCGCGAAGCATCTTAGCCAGGCTGTAGATACGATCGCACAGGCCAGACGCGGCTCCATAGGACTACTTCGGATCGGTCTGATGGCCTGCCTTGCGGGCGGCTTTCTGGCAGAGTTGCTAGCGGCGTATCATCGCCGCTTCCCAGCTATCGACGTGATTTTCGAGGATGCGACTTCTCAGATAAATGCCAGCGCTTTACTCAATGGTCGGCTGGACGTCGCCTTCATGCCTGGAGATGCACAACTCCCGGGGTGCCGAGCCGAAAGGCTGTGGGATGAGACGATCTATCTCGCGGTTCCCGCGTCCCACCCGACCGCATCCTTCGATAAGGTCCGGTGGGAAGATGTGAGCCACGAGACGTTCCTCGTGAAGGCGGACGCAACGAAATCTGAGGTGGAAAACTATCTAATGCGGCATCTGTCTGGCTCCGGACGACGCCCAAAGATTTCCGTTCAGCACATAGGGTGCGAGAATCTGCTGAACATAGTCGCGCAAGGTTTCGGTATCACGCTGGCTACGAACTCGATCGTCGGCATCGCCTATCCCGGAGTTCGCTTCGTTCCGATTGCCGGCAGCCAGGACACGTTCTCGTTCAGCGCCGTCTGGTCTGCGACAAATCAGAATCCAGCGCTAAAATTCTTGGTCGACATGAGCGTTGAGAGGCGCAGAAAGGCAAAGCGCCGAGACTTAAGCGGCCGGGCCAGTGTGCAAAATGGGGACGTCAGGCGGATTGACGGCGCGCCTTCGCAAAACCGCGATCCGTGGCGATGAAGCGCTGGATCATAGGGGCGATGAGTTTCGCAGGATCGCTGATCGGTTGCCCCGTCTCCCGAGCCAGGACCTCGGCGTAGGCGACCAGATCCCGATGCAACGGCGCCGGCAGATCGACGGTTACTCTGACCGGCTTATCGTCGGTGATGGCGCCGAGCTTGAGCTTGGTCATATCATGCTCCGTAGGGTTCGAGGATCAGATCTCGCGTGACGATCACGCGGACGGGGAAACCCGGTCGAATCGTCAGTGTCGGGGCGACGGTGAGCTGACGTCGGATAATCTGCTGGCCGGCATCGTTGATCGCATCCTGTCCGCCGTTTCGGAGCGCCTGGATCAGCCGGTCGTCATCATTCGTGGCGACTTCGGCGCCGACGCTGAGCAGCGTCGAGAGGCCGGCCGCCTTAGCGAGATCCCACCAGTGATAATCGACCCCGTCCTGCACCCCGGCATATCCTTCGGCGTCTGCGCCCGGCTGCCGCTCGAGCACGATGCTGCGGCCGTTGGGGAAGATCAGCCGGCTCCACACCAGGAGCACGCGGCTTTGACCGAACCCGACGTTGTTGTCGTATTGGCCGATGACGCGCGTGCCCTGCGGAACCAGCAGGATGCGGCCGGTTGGGCTGTCGTAGATGTTCTCGGTGACCTGGGCCGTGATCTGACCCGGTAGATCAGACCGGATGCCGGTGATCAGCGCGGCCGAGATGACCGCACCGGCCTGAAGGATGTTCGGTGACGCCGGAGCAACGACGCGATCGGCCGCAACCGTGCGGCGGTCGGCGGGCGCGTCGAGGAAGGCCCGTTGCCTCTCCTGCGCTGTGGGTGTCGTCGGCGGCGGGGCGAGGCCAAGGCTCGTGAGGTCCGGTTGCGGCAAGGCCGGTGTATTCGCGGTGGCCGACGCCGATGTGCGTGCTTCCGGGGCAGCAAAGAGGCGACTGGTGCGCGCCGTCTCGATTTCCTGAAGGCGGCGTTGCTCCTCGGCGCTGAGCCCGGGCTGTGGCGGCGACACGCCGGGGGACGGCACAGGCTGACCCCGGTCCTGAGCGCTGACGATCGGCCGACCGAGATCACCGGGCAGCGGCGGGCCGAGCTGGGGCACGCCGGTATAGTCCCGCGGCAGGCCCTGAAGTCCGTCCGCGGTCGAGCGGTTGTCGGTGGAATAGAGCTCCTCCCGGGGCCGGCCGCCATTTCCGGTTTGAAGCGCATAGACCAACGCACCGCTGAGGCCGAGGCTTGCTACCAGGCCGAGCCCGGCCAGCATCTTGCGCGACAGCCGCGTGACGCGCGGAGCCTCCGCGCGCAGCCGCATCGGCGCTGTGGCCTCCGGCGCCGACCCCGTTAGCGGCGCGCCGGCTTCCTCTTCTTCGTTCCGGTCATCGCTCACGACGCGGGCCTCCCGTCTGTGCGGGTGATCCGGACCCGTTTCTGAGTGTCGCCCGAGCCGAGGCGGAGCTCAGCGGCCGCGAACAGCCGGTCGACGATCATGTAGTTCTTGCGAATTCGGTAGTTGACAAGCTCGGAGGTGTTGCCCTCTGCGCCGACAACGAACAGCGGCGGCATCTCGCCTTGGCCGATGCCTCTCGGGAACTCGATGAAGACCTGGCGGCCGTCGTCATAGGCGCGCAAAGGACGCCAGGGTACGCGGTCGCCGTAGACGTCGTAGCGGAAGTTGATGCGCGAGAGATCGACGCCGGTCGCGACCGGCTGGGCCGCCTGCGCCTCTGCGTTTTGACGCCGGAGCGCGATTAGCTGGTCCTGCGGATACTGCCAGGAGACCGAAGCCATATATGTGCGCTCGGTCGAACGCAGCTCCATGTGGTAGGTGCGCAAGTTGGTGTTGATGACCAAGTTCGTCATCAGGTCGGCCCGGGTAGGCTTCACCAGGATGTGGACTTGGCTAGCGGCGCCGGAGCCGCTCTGCGTGTCGCCGATGATCCAGCGCACCGTGTCGCCGGCAGCTACCGGCCCTGAGCCGACGAGCTGCTCGCCCGGCTGGAGCGCGATGTCGGTGATCTGCCCGACGGCAGTGTAGACTTGGTAGAGCGCCCCCTGCGTGAAGGGATAGACCTGCATGGAGTTGATGAAGCCGTCGCGCACCGGCTGGATGCGGGCGGCGGCATTGGCCTCGTTGACCCGCGCCGTGGGATCGGCCGGCTCGGGCGCCCGCCGAGATTCCTCCACCGGTTTCATCTGGCCGGGCAGCGGCAGCGGCCTCGGCAGTTCGACCACCTGGACCGGCGCGGGCGGATCGACGGTCTGCACGGCGGGAGGCGCGTCGTCGTAACTGATCTCGGGCGGCTTCTGCGTCGTCGCGCAGCCTGCGAGCGTCGTGGCGGCAAACAACAAGGCCGCTAAGGTATGAACGTGGTAAGCCGGTTCTCCGGCTCTACGGAAAATCGGCATCGTCATTGCTCCAGCTCCCGTGACCATGAGATTGCGTTGACGTAGATTCCCAGCGGATTGGCGCGCAGCCGGTCGGCGTTGCGCGGAATCTGGACGACGATGGTGAGGATCGCCGTCCATCGGGTCGTTTCGGCGAGCTGCCCGTTCTCGTAGCGGCGCTCGGTCCATGCGACGCGGAAGCTGTCGGGAGACGCGCGGATCACGCTCGAGACGTCAACGGCGATCTGCTGGCGTCCAACCTTGGTGAAGGGATCATTCGAGCGCGCATAGTCATTCAGCGCCGCCGCACCCCGGTCCGTCGTGAAGTCGTAGGCGCGCAGCCAGTTCTGGCGCACGATGATCGCGTCGGCGGGTATCGAGCGGACCTGCTCGATGAAGCGCGCGAGGTGGAAGGCGATCTGCGGATCGGTCGGCTGATAGTCGGCCGTGGCTGGGGCAATCGCCTGCGCCTGGCCGAGCCGGTCGGTCTGGACGACCCAGGGGACGACGGTGCCGCGCGCCGATTGCCAGACCAGCGCCGCCGCAAAACCCGCCGATAGGAAGAGCGAGCCGAACGCCATGTAGCGCCAGTTACGGGCTTGGACGCGCGCCGAGCCAATGCGGTCGTCCCATACCTGGGCAGCGCGCTGGTACGGTGTTTCGGGTTCGGGAGCTTTTCCATAGTGCGTCGAGGGTCGTCGAAACATCAGCGGTCACCTTCGGAGAGATTGATGGAGGAGCCGCCGCCGTGGCTGTCGCCGCTGCGCACCGCATGGATGGTGGTCGAGACGGCGTGGCTCATTTGCTGCGAGCGCTTCATGCGGCGGGCCCAGGCGGGCGGTTGCTCGCCGCCGCCGGCAGGGCTCGGTGCGGCGTCGTTGGCGGCTTCGCCGACAGTACCCATGGTCGAGGAGCCCCCGGTCGCCTCGAAGGCGGATCGGGCTCCATCGGCGAAGCTGGAACGCATGCTCGACGACGCGCGCTCGGCGGCGCGGCGGAGCGGCGATGTGGCGGCGGAACCAGCGGCCCGGGCAACCCCGCCCAAGCCGCTGGCCACGCCCATGGCGCCCGTCTGCCCTGCGGCGCCAAGGCTGTATGCGGTGGATGCGCCGCCCGCCAGTGTCGCACCGCCACGGGCAGCGGCGGCTGCGCCGCCTGCCAATGCCGCGCCGCCGGAGGCGACGGCGCCGACCGTGGCGGCTCCGGCCGCGACCATGCCGCCTGCGGCAAGCCCTGTGCCGACCGCGGCGCCGGCGCCGAGCTGTGGACCGCCGGACACGAGGCCGTTGGCGATGCCCGGACCGAAGATGCCCAGGCCGAGCAAAGTCAGCGCCGCGAGCACGATCGCCATCGCTTCGTCGATCGTCGGCGTTACGCCGCCGAAGCCGGCGGTGAATTCGGAGAAGAGGCTCGATCCGATGCCGATGATGACGCCGAGGACCAGCACCTTGATGCCGGAGGAGATGACGTTGCCGAGCACCCGCTCGGCCATGAAGGCGCTCTTGCCGAAGAGGCCGAAGGGGATGAGCACGAAGCCGGCGAGCGTCGTCAGCTTGAATTCGATCAGGGTGACAAAAAGCTGGATGGCGAGGATGAAGAAGGCGAGCAGCACCAGCGCCCAGGCGAGCAGCATCACCGCGATCTGGATGAAGTTTTCGAAGAAACTCCAGTAACCCATGAGATCGGATATGGAATCGAGCAGCGGCCGGCCGGCATCGAGGCCCGTCTGCGCGACGCGGCCGGGACGCATCATGTCGGCGATGGTGAAGCCCGTGCCGGACGCCTTCAGCCCGAGCCCGGCGAAGCTCTCGAAGATGATCCGCGCGAGGTTGTTCCAGTTGCCGATCAGGTACGCGAACACGCCGACGAAGAGCGTCTTCTTGACCAGCCGCGCCATGATGTCGTCGTCGGCGCCCCAGCTCCAGAATAGCGCGGCGAGCGTCACGTCGATCACGATCAGCGTGGTGGCGATGAAGGCCACTTCGCCGCCGAGGAGGCCGAAGCCGCTATCGATGTAGCGGGTGAAGACCTCCAGGAAATGGTCGATGACGCCGGTGCCGCCCATGATCTCAACGCGCCTCGTTCGTCTGGGAGTCGATTGCCGGCGCGGCCTCGTTGACGGCAGGATCGCGGGCGGCCGGAGGGTTCTGCGGCTGACCATGCGGGCCTGGCGCCTGCGGCGCGGGTTGCGGCTGCAGGGCCTGCGATGGCTTCAGGAAGCGGTCGCGATTGTCCGCCCAGGCACGAAGGCAGGCGGGATCACGAGTGCCGGCTTCGCCGAGCTGCTGGCAGCGCCGCAGCTCGGTCTTCAGCGGGTCGGCGCCGGTTTCGGTCGCCGCGGCGACGCTTCGATGGAGCGGCGGTTCGTCCTTGCGGGAGAGTTCGATAGCGGTTGCCGTGATCGCGAAGGTCACGAAGCCGATGGCGCCGATTCGCGTGAGCATCTTTCCGTCCATCGCCGCGCCCTCAGTTGCTGCCTGGGAACATCTGCGCGTTGCCGGGCTGGTAGCCGGTCCCCGGCGTGAGAAACCGGCGGCGCTGCTCGCGGCCCTGTTCAGCGGCGGCCGACCGCTCGGCCTCGGCGAGCGCCTGGGCGCGGCCATTGGCGGAGACGACGGCGGTGAGATCGGCGAGCTGCTGGGCCTGAAGCGCGAGAAGCTGGTTGCCGGCCTGCGTCGCCTGCAGGGCGCCCGTCGCGCCCTGGCTCTGGCCGACGAGCGCCGACATCTGCGTGCGGTTGGTGTCGATATTGCCGACGACGCCCGCCTGGACCCGCATCGCGTCCTGCAGGCCTGAGACCGTGTTGTTCCAGCGTTCCTTCGCCTGGGCGACGAGTTGCTGATCGGAGGCGCTCATCGAGGCGCTACCGGCCCCGTAATTGGTCTGGAACGCCCGGTCGATGTTCTGGACGTTGTAGGCGATGCCCTGCGCCTGGCTTAGGAGCTGCTGGGTGCGCTGGACAGACTGCTGAAGCTGCTGAAGGGAGGAGAACGGCAGGCTCGTAAGGTTGCGCGCCTGGTTGATCAGCATCTGCGCTTCGTTCTGGAGCGACGTGATCTGGTTGTTGATCTGCTGCAGCGCGCGTGTCGCCGACAGCAGGTTTTGGGCGTAGTTGGTGGGATCGTAGACGATCCATTGGGCCGAGGCCGGTGCGATCAGCACCGGCGATATTGACAGCGGCGCGGCGAGAATGGCGGCGGCGAACGCCGCGCGGGGGGTACGCAGTTTCATGGCTGGCTCTCCAGGTTGGTGAGGTTGGGGATGAGGTCGGCCGCCCAGTCGACGCCGCGATGGCGCAGCCACGCCGCGAGGAAGCCCTCGCGCCCGTGCTCAGTGACGATGCGGTCGATTGCGGCCTGGTCGGTCTTGGAGGACGTCGCGCAGAGCGCGAGCGCGACGTCGGCGAGGCCCAGCTCGAACAGCCGGTTGCCGCGGCGGCTCTGGCAGTAATAGTCCCGCTTAGGCATGGCCCTGGCCAGGATCTCGATCTGCCGGTCGTTGAGGCCGAACCGGCGATAGATCGCAGTGATCTGCGGCTCGATCGCTCGCTCGTTCGGCAGCAAGAGCCGCGTCTGGCAGCTCTCGATGATGGCCGGCGCGATCGCCGAGCCGTCGATGTCGGAGAGCGACTGCGTGGCAAAGACGACGCTGGCGTTCTTCTTCCGCAGCGTCTTCAGCCATTCACGGAGTTGGCCGGCGAAACCCTCGTCGTCGAGGGCAAGCCAGCCTTCGTCGACGATGATCAGGGTCGGCTCACCGTTCAGCCGGTCCTCGATGCGGTGGAAGAGATAGGCGAGCACCGCCGGCGCCGCAGCCGTCCCGATAAGCCCTTCGGTTTCGAAGGCCTGGACGGTGGCGACGCCGAGATGCTCGCTCTCAGCGTCGAGCAGCCGGCCATAGGGTCCGCCGACGCAATATGGGCGCAGCGCCTGCTTCAGGTCGTTCGATTGCAGCAGCACCGACAGGCCGGTCATCGTGCGCTCAGCCAAGGGTGCGCTGGCGAGCGACGACAGCGCCGTCCAGATGAGCTCCTTGACCTCGGGTGTGATCTGCATGCGCTCGCGCATCAGGATGGCGACGATCCAGTCGGCGGCCCAGGCGCGTTCGGCCGCCTCATCGATCCGGGAGAGCGGCTGAAGCGCAACGCTCTCGGCCGAACCCTCGGTCAGGCCGCCACCGAGATCGTGCCAATCGCCGCCCATCGAAATGGCGGCGGCGCGGATCGAGCCACCGAAGTCGAAAGCGAAAACCTGCGCCCCGGGGTAGCGGCGGAATTGCAGCGCCATCAACGCCAGCAGCACGGACTTGCCCGCGCCGGTCGGGCCGACGACCAGCGTGTGTCCGACGTCGCCGACGTGAAGGGAGAACCGGAACGGAGTGGACCCTTCGGTCTTGCCGTACAGCAAGGGGGGAGCACCAAAGTGCTCATCCCGTTCCGGCCCCGCCCACACGGCACTTAGGGGGATCATGTGGGCGAGATTGAGCGTCGAGATCGGCGGCTGACGCACATTGGCGTAGACGTGGCCCGGCAGCGAACCCAGCCATGCGTCGGCCGCGTTGATCGTCTCGGGCATCGCGGTGAAATCGCGGCCCTGGATCACTTTCTCGACGAGACGGAGCTTCTCGGCCGCGACCCGAGGATCGTTGTCCCAGACGGCGATCGTAGCGGTGACATAGGCCTGACCGGCATAGTCGGCGCCGAGTTCCTGCAGCGCTAGGTCCGCATCGGCGGCTTTGTTGGCGGCATCGGTGTCGACCAGGGCGCTCGCCTCGTTGGTCATCACCTCCTTGAGGATCGCGGCGATCGACTTGCGCTTGGAGAACCACTGCCGGCGGATCTTGGTCAGCAGCTTCGTGGCGTCGGTCTTGTCGAGCAGGATTGCGCGCGTCGACCACCGATACGGAAAAGCCAGCCGGTTCAGATCGTCGAGAATGCCGGGCGTCGTCGCCGTCGGAAATCCGACGATCGTCAGGATGCGCAGATGCGCCTCGCCAAGACGCGGCTCCAGCCCGCCGGTGAACGGCTGATCTGCGACCAGCGCGTCGAGATACATCGGTGTCTCTGGAATGCGCGCGCGATAGCGTTTGGTCGAGACCGTCGAGTGCAGATAGGTCAGTGTCTCGACATCATCGAGCCACCCGCATTCCGGCATGAAGGCTTCGACGAGCTGAAGGATGCGGTCGGTGCGATCGACGAAGCCGCGCAATGCCTCCCAGGCGTCGACGCCGCGTTCAGCCTTGCCTTCGTACAGCCAGCTCTCGGCGCGCGCTGCGTCCTCGGCCGGCGGCAGGAAGGTGAAGGTCAGGAAGTAGCTCGACTCGTAATGGACAGCGTCCTCCTCGAAGTCAGCCTTGCGCTCGGCGTCGACCATCGCCGAGGCGGCGTCGGGAAACCGACTTGCCGGATAGGCGCCGACGGCATCACGCTGTGCCTCGACGAAGATCGCCCACCCGCTGCCGAGACGACGGAACGCGCTGTTGAGCCGGCCCGCGACGGCGACCAGCTCAGCCTGGACGGCGGAATCGAGATCGGGTCCGCGGAAGCGCGCGCTGCGCTGGAATGAGCCGTCCTTGTTGAGGACAACACCGGGAGCAACCAGCGCCGCCCAGGGCAGGAAATCCGCGAGCCGGGTCGAAGAGCGGCGATATTCGGCGAGGTTCATCATGGCGCGCCTCAGACGTTCAGGTGATCGGGGATGCGGAGGTGCCGGCGACCGACGTCGACGAATTGCGGGTCGCGCTTCGCAGCCCAGACGGCGGCGAAATGGCCCATGGCCCAGAGGCCCAGGCCGACAAGCCAAAGGCGAAGGCCGAGACCGATGGCGGCGGCGAGCGTGCCGTTGAGGATGGCGATCGCCCGGGGTGCGCCGCCAAGCAGGATATGCTCGGTCAAGGCCCGGTGGACCGGGACGGCGTAGCCCGGCACGTCGCCGCCGCTCTCGATCAAGCCAGCCATCAGACGAGCGCTCCGCCGCCGAACGAGAAGAACGACAGGAAGAAGCTCGACGCAGCGAAGGCGATCGACAGACCGAAGACGATCTGGATCAGGCGGCGGAAGCCGCCCGAGGTGTCGCCGAAGGCCAGCGTCAGGCCGGTGACGATGATGATGATCACCGCGACGATCTTCGCGACCGGGCCTTCGATGGATTCCAGAATCGATTGCAGCGGCGCTTCCCACGGCATCGAGGAGCCGGAAGCGTGGGCGGCCGGCGCCAGCAGGACGCTGGCCAGGAGGACGAACGAAGCCGTCGCCACGTGGCGACGGAAATGCAGGGCACGGCGGATCATGCGGGTTCTCCTTCGAGGGGCTGGGTTGCGGGGCGGACGCGGTAGTCGCCGTCGGGGCTGAGCCCTTCGACGCGACCGAGTTCGGCCAGGCGCCGGGTTGAGCCGCGTCCGGAAAGGACGGCGACGAGGTCGATCGTTTCGGCGATCAGCGCGCGCGGGACGGTGATGACGGCTTCCTGGATGAGCTGCTCGAGGCGGCGGAGCGCGCCGAGCGCGGTGCCGGCGTGGATGGTGCCAATCCCGCCGGGGTGGCCGGTGCCCCACGCCTTGAGCAGGTCGAGCGCCTCAGCGCCGCGCACCTCGCCGATCGGGATGCGGTCGGGCCGCAGGCGAAGCGAGGAGCGGACGAGATCGGATAGCGTCGCGACGCCGTCCTTGGTGCGCATTGCGACCAGGTTCGGCGCGGCGCATTGCAACTCGCGGGTATCCTCGATCAGCACCACGCGGTCGGAGGTCTTAGACACCTCGGCGAGCAGCGCGTTGGTGAGCGTCGTCTTGCCGGTGGAGGTGCCCCCAGCGACCAGGATGTTGCGGCGATCGGCGACGGCCTCGCGTAGGATCTCAGCCTGCTCGGCGGTCATGGTGCCGGCGGCGACGTAGTCCTGCAGCGTGAAGACGGCGACGGCGGGCTTGCGGATGGCGAAGGCCGGCGCCGCCACCACGGGCGGCAGCAGGCCCTCGAACCGCTCTCCCGTTTCCGGCAGCTCGGCCGAGACGCGCGGATTGCCCGCGTGGACCTCTGCGCCGACATGGTGGGCGACGAGGCGCACGATGCGCTCGCCATCGGCCGCCGACAGCCGCTCGCCCGTGTCGGAAAAGCCTTCCGACAGCCGGTCGATCCAGAGGCGGCCGTCGGGGTTGAGCATCACCTCGACGACGCTGGCGTCTCCAAGGAAACCGGCGATGGCAGGGCCGAGTGCGGTCCGCAGCATGCGGGCTCCGCGAAGTATCGCCTCGGATTTCTCGGGAGAAACGGCCACGTTGTCCCCGTTCTTTGCGGGACCGCGTCAGGCCGCCCCTGGATCGGGGATGATTAAGAGAACTGGAAATCAGTCCTCGGCAACAGGTGTCAGGGCGTAGTAGTAGCCTAGCGTGCAAAGACAGGTGGTCGGCGGAATCGGCGATTACTTGCGTTGCCGCAATCGATGCTTATTACGCGTCGCGCGCGGGGTCGATGTCCTCGGAAATCTCCTGCCGGAGCTTCGGCCCCTTGGCGAGTCTGCGCCCCAGCGCGGCGACGAAGGCGTCGTAGCGCTCGCCTGCCTGGGCGCGCGCGGCGGCCTGCGCCGGCTCGGGCAGTGGCGGGTTGGTGGTCAGCCAGAACCGCACGAAGACGGCGAGCATCTCGATCGAGATGCCGACGTCGCGCTCCATGCGGGTCATGCGACGATCGAGCTGATCGAGGCGCTTGGTCGTGGCCGCCTCCTGGCGCTCGGCGGCGTCCGGTGACAGGAAGGACGCGATCGCCGCCTCGGCGATGAGCGAGCGCGACTGATCGCGCCGGGCCGCATGGGCCGCGAGGGCCTTCATCACCTCGGGTTCGAGATAGACCGACAGGCGCTGCTTCTTCGATGGATTGGGCATGGGCGCCTCACAGCTCCATGCCGTCGTTCGGGTCGAGCGAGACCTGACGCGCCACGCCCTGCATGATCTGGTTGGCGCGGCTGATCCGCGCCGTGTCGTCATCGACCTCGTCGTCGAAGCCGCCGTCAAACTCATTCTCGATCGGCGCCTTCTTCTCGACCGGCGCGGCGCGTTCGAGTTCCGGCTGGTGACGCCGTTCCGATCCGGTCGGATCTTCGTCACCACCATCATCAACGATCACCGCACCGACCGACACCACGCTCGCCGGCCGTGCCGGAAGCGGCAGCCGGCTCCAGTCGTCCGCGCCAGGCTGCGTCGGTCTGGCGAGCGCTGGCGGCGCCATGATCCGATCCTTGAAGCGGCGATCCTCGTAATAGCGCGCCTTCTTCGCGCGGATCGGCGGCGTGCCCGCGACCATGACGATTTCGTCGGCGGGCGGGAGCTGCATGATCTCGCCGGGGGTGAGCAGCGGTCTGGCGGTCTCCGAGCGGGACACCATCAGGTGGCCGAGCCAGGGCGAGAGACGATGGCCGGCGTAGTTGCGCATGGCGCGCATCTCGGTCGCGGTGCCGAGCGCGTCGGAGACGCGCTTGGCGGTGCGCTCGTCGTTGGTCGCGAAGCTGACGCGGACGTGGCAGTTGTCGAGGATCGAGTTGTTCGGCCCGTAGGCTTTCTCGATCTGGTTCAGCGATTGCGCGATCAGGAACGCCTTCAGCCCATAGCCGGCCATGAAGGCGAGCGCGGATTCGAAGAAGTCGAGCCGGCCGAGCGCGGGAAACTCGTCGAGCATCAAGAGCAGCCGATGCCGGTTGCCCTTTGCCTTGAGGTCCTCCGTCAGCCGCCGGCCGATCTGATTGAGGATGAGCCGGATGAGCGGCTTGGTCCGGGCGATGTCCGACGGCGGCACGACTAGGTAGAGGCTGGTCGGCTGGCGGGCGCCGACAATGTCGGCGATGCGCCAGTCGCAGCGGCGCGTCACCTCTGCGACGACGGGATCGCGATAGAGGCCGAGGAAGGACATGGCGGTCGAGAGCACGCCGGAGCGTTCGTTGTCGGACTTGTTCAGCAGCTCGCGCGCGGCCGACGCGATCACCGCGTGCGGTCCGCTCTCGCCGAGATGGGCGGTCTTCATCATCGCCGCCAAGGTGGATTCGATGGGCCGCTTCGGATCGGAGAGAAAGGCGGCGACACCGGCGAGCGTCTTGTCCTCCTCGGCGTAGAGGACATGCAGGATCGCGCCGACGAGGAGCGCGTGGCTGGTCTTCTCCCAGTGGTTCCGCTTTTCGAGGCTGCCCTCCGGATCGACCAGGATGTCGGCGATGTTCTGCACGTCGCGGACCTCCCATTCGCCGCGGCGCACCTCGAGCAACGGATTGTAGGCGGCCGACTTCGCATTGGTGGGATCGAACAGCAGCACGCGGCCATGGCGGGCGCGGAAGCCTGCGGTCAGCGCCCAGTTCTCGCCCTTGATGTCGTGGACGATGGCCGAACCCGGCCAGGTCAGGAGCGACGGCACGACCAGACCAACGCCTTTGCCGGAACGGGTCGGCGCGAAGCACAGCACATGCTCGGGGCCGTCATGCCGGAGATAAGCGCGGTCGTACTTGCCGAGCACCACGCCGTCCTCGCCGAGCAGGCCGGCGCCGCGCACCTCGTCTTCATGTGCCCAACGCGCCGAGCCGAAGGTCTCGGCATTCTTCGCCTCGCCCGCCCGCCAGACCGACATGCCGATCGCGACGGCGATCGAGATGAAGCCGCCGGACGCCGCGATATAGGCGCCCTCGACGAAAATCGGCGGCGCATAGGCGTCGTAGAAATACCACCAGGGAAAGAAGGACCACGGATAGTAGATCGGCCAGTCGCCGAGCATGAACCACGGAGCTCCGAGCTGAGGCTGGAAGCCGAGCCGGAAGGCCGTCCATTGCGTGGCGGCCCAGGTGGTCAACAGGACGATGGCGAAGACCGTGAGGATCTGGCCCCAGAGGATCTTTGTGGCGGACATGACGGGGTCCTTTCGCTAGGGATGGTGGTCACAGGCCGAGCCCCCGCTGGCGGCCGAAGCTCCAGTCGACGCCGCCATCGCTGCGGGCGACGCCGGAGACGTGACGGCCGAGCTGCTTTTCGAGTGATGGCGTCCAGGGCACGAGGCTGAAGCCGAGCCCGTCGTCGATCATCGCGAAGCGGCCGCTCGCGAGGTTCAGCCGCCGCTGATAGGTGCCGGTGACATATTCGCCGGATTCAGGTTTGACCTGCGGCCGCCCGATCTCGGCGGCGATGCGTTCGGCAACCGCCTCCAGCTCGCGGCGCCGCAGCGTGTCGACCAGGCCGGGCTGGAAGCTGACGCCGCGCTTCTGGCGTTCGGCAAGGCCCTGGCCGACAAGATGCTCGGCCCGCCGGTCCATGGCGTCGCGCACCTCGGCGCCGAACCCGCCGCCGAGCGCTGCCGGCTCGCGGGCGATATTCTGCCAGTCGAGCCAGGTGGCGCCGGCCGCGGAGACCTGCCGCTCGATGTCGAGATCGGAGCGGACCGCGATCGCGACGCGGCGCTGGCCGCGCGCGTCGTCGAATTTCCGAAGCTCGACGATCGAACCCGGCGCGCTGTCACCGGCCGCGTCGAGATCGGGAAGCTTGATGTGGTGGGTCCGGCCGTCGATGCCGTCGACGACGGCGAAGGCGGTGCCCTTCAGCTCGTCGTCGAGGCCGCGGGCGACCAGGCGACCGATGACCGGATCGTTGAGGCTTTCGGACGCCAGCACATAGCTCGCTGCGCCGTGCTCGATGCCGCGCTCGGTGAGGCCGTGATGGATGCGCTTGATGATGTCGCCGCGCTCCCCGAGCTCGCGGAGCGTCGCCTCGGCCTTGTCCGAGATCGTCCATTGTCCCGGGCCAATCTCGCCGGCGAGCCCAAGGCCTTCGAGCTTGCGCAGCCGCCCGATCTTCAGGGCATGGAATTCGTCGGGCTGCCGATCGGAATGCGGCGCGAGATCGATGACGCCGGTGCGATAGGCGTCTCGGGCGAGCTGGCGATCGAGGTTGGTCCAGCGGTCGGCGTCGATCTGGCGCTCCAGCGTCTGCCGGATCTCCTGATCGGTGCGCGGCCCCAGCTCCTGGGTGATCAGGTCGCGGGCCCGATCGCGCATGCCCTCCTTTATGTAGTCGCGCGAGATGACCAGGTTCTCGCCGTCATCGCGCACGCCGCGCACGATCAGGTGGACATGCGGATGCTCGGTGTTCCAGTGATCGACCGCGACCCATTCGAGCCGCGTGCCGAGATCCTTCTCCATCTGGCCGACCAGCTCACGGGTGAAGCTCTTGAGGTCGGACATTTCCAGCGCGTCGTCCGGCGAGACGATGAAGCGGAAATGGTGGCGGTCGTCATCGGACCGCTCCGCGAAGCTCTTGGCGTCGACGTCATCGCCGCCCGGACCAAACAGCCGGGCCTTCTCCCCGTCGCGGGTGACGCCGTCGCGGCGCAGATAATCGAGATGCGTGGAGAGCGGCGCGGACCGTCCCCCGTGACGGACGACCCGCGCCTTGATGACCGCACCGCGCGAGCGGGCGGTGATGAGGCGGTTCGCCTGGATCGAGGCGCGCTGGCCGCGCCCGAAGCGGGACCGCGCTCCCGACCCGATCTTCCCTTGCCGGGAGACGCTGCCGCCGGCGCGTTGGGCGGCCGCGAGCGCCTGGGCGATGAAGGGCCGCGCCCGCTGCGCGCTGGTCGAGCGGATGCGGCCTGGCCGGATGCGGAAGTCGTGGTCGTCGGTCATGCCCGGCGCTCCACACATCGCGCCAACGCGATGATTTTGCTTGGGAATGCGCCGATGCGCAGGCTGCGCCGATCAGGCGCACCTCGCGAAATCGCGGCATAACCCGTTGAAAAAGCACAACCGGACCGAAGCGCACATCGCGCCCCTTTATCCTGCCATCGTTCGGTTGTGTTGCATGCTCCTCCCGTCCTGACCGCCCATCGCCCGCCAGAGCTTGCTATTCCACGACAGGGTGCGAACATGGTCATCGCGGTTCCCCATCACCATTGCGGGCCACGAACAGGCCAGCATATTGCGGAGCGGTAGTCGTAATGTCGCGCACCGGAGTTGCAGCCGGAGCCTCGCTCGATGCGCCATCATTTGCCGTAGGATCGGCATTGGCGACGCGCTCGGATTGCGCGACGAAGAGCGGTGAGCGCGTCCAAGCATTGGGATCGGCGGCTGCGACCGTAACGGGAGCAAGGGCGTCCGAGCTGCCGATGACAGGTGCGAGCGTGGCAACGTAGGCGCGGGTTTCGGCCGGTAGTGGGCGGCCGGAGAGATATTCTTCATAGCGACCGGGACCGGCATTGTAGGCCGCAAGAAAGCCCGGCGAACCGTAACGATCGTGCATTTCACGCAGATACGCTGTGCCCGCCAGAATGTTGTCGCGCGGATCGTAGGGGTTCGAGCCGAGCCGATGACGGGCACGCAGATCGGTCCAGGTGGCGGGCATGATCTGCATCAGTCCCATTGCGCCGGCCGAGGAGACCGCGCGGACGTCGCCAGCACTTTCGACGCGCATGACCGCGCGAATCCAATGCTCCGGGACACCGAACCGTTGCGCGGCCTCGGTGATGAAGGTGGCATAGGGATCGACGCGCACCGGTCGTTCTGTCGGCGGGGTCTGCGCCTTTGCGGTGGCGCTCAGGGGCTCGGCAAGCAGAAGGCCGGAAAGGAGAAAGAGGGCTGCACGTCGGAGGGCGATCCTCCCTCCGACGACAGGCGGGATGCGCGCGGCGGGCATCGTTCAGTCCCGCTCGCCGCGCTTAGGCGGGCGATTCCAGTGCAGGCCCCAGGCGGACTTGTCGTCGGTCGACTGGAACAGGTTGGCGCGGATCGGATGATCGAAGGTCGGATCGTCGAGTTGCAGCGAGACGTATTCGCCGGCCTTCTCGCCGGTGCGCTTCCAGCCCGCGCCGATCTCCGCGCCGGTTTCGTTGCTCATGGTGTCGAGCACATGGACGCGGAAGTCCGGTGCGTTCTCTGCATCGGACGGTTCGGCCGCGACGATGATGATGTCCTGATGCAATGACAGCGTCGTCAGGTGGCCGATGAAGCCATCATTCTCGCGCGTGAATTGACCGATCACGGGCATTAGTAATCTCCTTCAAGTTGCGGTGGACAGGGTCATGGGCGCGCCGTCACCGCGTCGGCGCGGGCCAGACGAAGCGGCCATCGCCATCCTCGTCGGTATAGAGAGGAGTGGCCCGGCCGATCACGGCAGCGGCCGGGAGTGGCCCGAAGTAGCGACCGTCGAGGCTGTCGCGGACCTGCCAGTTCATCAGGAACAGCTCGCCGCCCGCGACCAATCGGCAGCCCTGCCACACGGGGAGCGGGCGACCACGACGATCGCGGTCGAGGGCGTCGCCCAACGGCACGCCGTCGACAGTGATGGCGAGCCCGGTCCGGCAAACGCGCTGTCCCGGGAGCGCGGCGACGCGCTTCAAAAGCGGGACGCCGCGCGGCAGGTAGCCGCCATCGGACAGGAAGGTTGCGAGCGGCTCGGGCGCGTCGACGGCGACCAGGTCGGTCGCTTCGAACGTGTCGCTTGGGCTGATCGCGTAGAGGCCGATCGGCGTGCTGGCGGAGGCGTTCCAGATCAGCTTCGGCGCGAACGATGCCACCGAGGCAATGCCGAGAAGCGACACGGCCGCCGTCGTGACGATGGCGTAGGAGAGCCGGGTCATGCGGCGATCTCCCGGCGCAGGAGGAAGGCGCGGTGCTGGCGCAGTCCATAGGCGCGCGGCATTTCGCCGACGGTCACCCGGTTGTGGACGTGGCGCCAATGGTCGGGCGATACCTCGATCGGATCGATCCCGCGCGCCTCGATGGCGTCGATGAGCTGGAGCACGCGCTCAACCTTCGACCAGCCATCGACATGCAGCAGAATCTCTGCGCCGGGTGTGACCGTCGGAACGGTCTGGCAGGCTGCGCCGCGCTCAACCGTGCGCAGGATGTCGAGCCGCGAGAGAACGGTGCCGTGCTCGTTCGCCGCCCAGCGCACGAGCGCGAGGACGCTGCCGGGAGGGAAGAAGAGGATGCGACGGCGGCGGCCGAGGATCTGCTCGCGCCGCTCGCGGCCGAAGCGGACCCAGTGCTCGGTCTGTTTCTCGATCCAGACGAGTTCGATCTGGGTGAACGCTTCGGGCGGCAGCTCGGCGGCAGCACGGCCGACGCGCATTGGCGCGGGGACAAGGCCGGTCATTATCCTTCTCCTGACGGGGGTGGGAATTCGCGCTCGAACAGCGCGCGCAGCATGTCGGCGACGGTCTGGCCGCGCTGAAAGGCGGCGATCTTGATGCGGCCGCGCATGTCGGCGGTGACGTCGATGGTCAGCCGGGCCGAGAAGTCCTCGGCGGGCCGGCCACGCGAGGCCTGGCGTTCGGGCGCCTTGATCCAGTCTTCGGGATCGGCAGGACGCGCCGCAAAGCTGCGCTTCGGGGACCGCTCGCTCATGCGCCGATCCTCGCGACTTCTGCCGCGAGCGCGGCGATCTCGCGCGCGCCGGGGCAATCCTCATCCTGCTCGGCGGCGAGCCGGCCGGTCTGCACGACATCGGCGAAGACGATGCGCTGGCCGATCGTCGTCGAGAGCAAGGGCGGGTCGTGATCCGCCAGCGTCTCGGCGGTCTCGCGCGCCAGAACCGTGCGGGCCGCGCAGCGGTTCAACACGAAACGCGCGGCGAGCTGCGGGCGATAGATGCGCGCCTCGCCGAGCAGCGCCAGCATTTCCGCAGAGGCCCAGCCGTCGAGCGGCGATGGCTGCACCGGGATCAGCACGAGATCGGCGGCGAGCAGCGCCGAACGCATCAATCCGGCAACGCGCGGCGGGCCGTCGATGACGACATGGTCGGCATCGCGGGCTAGCTCCGGCGCTTCACGGTGGAGCGTGTCGCGGGCCAGGCCGACTACACCGAACAGGCGCTCCAGCCCCTCCCGGCTACGCTGCTGCGACCAGTCGAGCGCCGAGCCCTGCGGGTCGGCGTCGATCAGCGTGACGCGCCGTCCGCGGCGAGCCCATTCGCCAGCAAGGTGAAGGGCGAGCGTCGTCTTCCCGACGCCGCCTTTCTGGTTGAGCAGCGCGACGATCATGACGGTCTCCCGGCGATCGGGGACTCGTCCACAGCGGCCGAAAAACGCGGTCGCGTTAGAAAGATTCCGTAGGAATCTAAGTTAGATAAGTTAGAGGGCGCGCAAGTTGCTGATTCAGCGCGAGGAATCGACGATTCCGGTCCCCGATAGCACGAGAGTCCGGTCCCCGATGGCACGATAGTGCCGGTCCCTGATAGCACGAGACGATTCACAGCTTATCCCCAGGGCGATAGTTGGTCAGGCGACGACGGCGCGGGATGCCAAGAGCACCCGGGTCGGTCGGCACGAAGGAGAGGATTTCGGGACCGCCGAGGCATTGCTCGATGGTCAGGCGATAGCCCGGCAGCGGCTGGCGGCGGACGATATCGCGCAGGTCGTAGGCGAAATGCTTGAGCGGCGAGAGGCTGCCCGACTTGGCGTGGAGGTGCGGGAAGTCGAAGCTCCAGCCGAACTCCTGTTTGCCGCCGTGCTTGCGCACGAGGCGATAAAGCCAGCGCTCCAAGCCGCCGGTCAGGCCGAAATAATTGCGGTCGATCGTCAGGACGAGCGCGTCGTCGAGAACGGCGGCGTAGAACCAGTCCGGCACGATCAGCTCGAGGCCGAGCGGTCGGCCTTTGCCGTCGGCGCGCTCCTTCCATTCATTGATCCAGGAGAAGCGGTGCAGCCGCCGCTCCGTCGGCTGGCGGATCGACGTCGCGATGGTGGTCGACTGAAGTCGGTCGAGCGCGGCCTTCAAACGGTCGTAGTCACGGAGGGAAACGCCGCGGCCGATGAACTGTAGAATCTCGTAGGGCGTGGTCGCCATCAGCCGTGACGGCCGCAATCCGTGGTCACGTGCCTCGACGATCTGGGACGCAGCCCAGATCAGCACGTCGGCATCCCAGATGGTGGCCATGCCGTGCTCGGGGACAGCTTCGACGCGGATGACGATGGAGCCGGTCTTGAAGTCGATCGGCGCCACCCGCTTGGACTTGCCGAGCGCGAAGAATGGATACGCCATCAGGTCTTGGGCATCGCGCGGGGCGAGATCGCCGGGCAACGCCCGGAAGAGATCGAGCTGCTCGCGTTCGCTGCTATGATGACGCGCCGACATTCGCGGATCGCTCAGCGCTGGGGGGCGTGGCTGCCTGCCGCGCCTGCCGGTTCGTGACGCTTTGCGGGCAGGATCGTGTCGGTATCCGCGGTCGAATTCTTGGTGCCACGATTGGCCCAGGCCTGCAGATCCGCGATCGCATAGACGACGCGACCGCCGAGCTTTTTGAAAGCGGGTCCCGTGCCGTAGGTCCGATGCTTTTCCAACGTGCGGCCCGACAGGCCGAGGAAGCGTGCCGCCTCAGGTGTACGCAGGAAGCGAGGGGGAACGTGGACTGTCGCGCTCTCGGCCATGATCGAAGCTCCGTGTGGTGCTGGGGTGCTGCCGGATGACGGCGGCGGTTCCAGCGCACGGTCGATCGATCGAAGGCGATCCGCGATGTCGAAGATTTCGGGAAATAGTCGACACCCCAGAGGGGCGTCCTTGCTATGATTTCCGTGGGCGCCGGAGCAGGTCGCGATAGCCACCGCGCACCAGCTTCATTCCGTCGCGAGCGAGGCGTATGGTCGTCTCGCGCAGCGCATCGCCCGCCCAAGAGGCTGCGTCGATCTTGTGATTTGGGAAGAGAGCGATGGCGATCGCGCGATAGGTCTGACGCTCAAGGCGCGCATCGACTGCTCGGAGCATTTGTCTAAGGCGCTGTCTACGCTGAGTGGTCAATCGCGGGTCTGGCGACGTCGGCGGTGAGCGCAGGCCGCGCCAGTATCGCGCGATCGCCTCAAGACGATCGGGAGTCGCATCATCGAGAATGACGATTGCGGCGGTTGGGCGCCCTCCGGTCTCAGGGTCGATCAGCCGCGCCCAAATGTCCCCGCCAACGGCCTCAATCCGCTCGGTTGTAGGATTTGCGGAGGGTATGCGTGGGACGTCATCGTCCGAAGCAGGTGCTGCCCATGTGGGAGCAGCCTGAAGGATTAGTGTCCACGGGTCGGCTTCGGGCGTCCAACTCGTGTTTGCTGACGGCGCAGGGATGTCTGGGTTGGCTGCGAAAAGACAACCCCCATTTGTTGGATAACGCCTTGAGTGCGGACGCGGAGTCGTGTCCTTCACTGCGAAGCAACGCGTAGTCCCGCTGATACTCCGGATTTCGCCTCAGGAATTCCCAGGCCAAATCTGGAGCGTCAAGCTCATCGATGTAATCATAGGCGGTTGAGATCCGCCATCTGCCTTGCTCCGGCATCGTATGGCCTCCCACCCCTCGCTAAGCACGAGGACTGCAAGCTCTAACGATGCTCGGTAGAGTCGCAATTTGGGAAGCCCGAAGACCAGAGCGGGTGATGCAGTTATTGCATCACCTCCGGCTCAAATCGTTAATGAAAGCAGGTGCGGATCAGGTCGCGAAATCCATTCTGGGTCATCCAATGCGCACGGGCCAGATGGTTTCTATAGACCTCTTCAGCGCGAGACTTTTCGCATTTTGCGTCGATGCCGAAGATGACTTCCGCCACTTCTTCCCAAGGCGCGCCGTCGGTTTCTGCGTCGAGCAGGCGCAGATATGTCTTCAGATGCGCCCGATCGTAATCGGTCAGCCGAGCCTCCGTCGGAGGTTGGTCGAGATATTCGATTCCAGTCATCGTTAACGCCCCTCCCGGTTCATAACCGAAACGGATGGAGTTTGCACGGCGGTGATAGCGTAACGACGGCGGTGTTCGACGGTTTGCGCCACTTAGGCCCTTCGTCGTGCTCGCTCACTGTTTTGCCGGACAATCATCACTCCTTCGCCCTGGTCGGAGTTGAGGAAAACGATGCCGTTTTCCTCTAGCGCCCGCCGGACCTGATCGCGCGTCGACTCGTGAACGGCGAGCCCGCTTTCGGACTCAACGCGCTTCAGAGCGGTCAGCGATACCAGGGCCTTGTCAGCGAGCGTCTCCTGATTCCATCCCAGTAACGCGCGTGCGGCCCGAGACTGTCGGGCGGTGATCATGCATGACCACCTCCTACATCCGGGACTGCGCACGCCACGAAAACGACTATAATAGTCGCCTTTGGATCGAATGGCGAGCCTAAACCGCGCCTTCGCGCTGGTTGCCGAAGAGCGTTGCAGCAAACCGATTCGGTCGCCGAAACGCCGAAGGCCCCGGCCTTTCGGCCGGGGCCTGGTGCTTTGGCTCAATCGCTGCGGCGACCGTTCGAGCGAGACCAGATCAGCGAGTGGCTTTCTCCGTCCTCGTCATCGAAGAGGTTGGCGTAGATTGGGGCATTGAAGCTCGGATCGTCGAGCTTGAGGCCAAGGTAGTCGCGGCCTTCGTTGGAGCGCTTTGACCAGGCGGCACCGATTTCCGCGCGGCCGACCAGAACCCGGTGGCTGGGGGCATTTTCGCCCGTGGCGCGCTGGTCCGGGACGATGCGCACGTTCTTGGCCTGGACGCTGAGGGTGACAATTTCGCCGGTGAACTCGTTCGAGCCGGTCTTCTTGAAGGTGCCGATGGTCGCCATTGTAAGTCTCCGTTTTCCGTTCCTGAGCCCGCACCATTGCGGCCTCGATGGCGATCGGTTGGCCGGAGGCGATTGACGGCGCACCCCGAAGGGGCCTGACAGCTAAGGAGGACTTTCTTGTCTCGCGAGAAATGGCGGCGCAGCCGCCAGGGGAAGAAAGTTTGACGCGGCTGTTGCGTCATAGGCAATCGAGGCGAAGCCGGCCTTAGGCCAGATCAGGCCATTGGAGAGGCCGTTTGGAGCGGTCGTGTGACGGGGAGAAGCGGAGAGCTGGCGGCCCGCCGCTGCCGCCAAGATGACATCGCTACGAACCTTACCGGCGAGCTGCCGTCCTTTGTCCGGGCCGATCACGGCATCCTGACCCGGGCTGCCTCCGGCGGACATCCCCGTATCAACGGATCTCGGCTCTCGCTACGACGGCTGACGCTTCGCCTGCACCCGCCGTGCGCCGCTCTCCGGGCCGAGCGACGATCCGCTTTCCAAGCCCTGCAACCGCCCGTTCTCCTGACGGGACTCGCTGCTTTGATCATCGCTCTGGTTCGCACCATGACGAAATGCGTGACGTCAAGCCCGAGCGAGGTCCCGGTCTGTGGGGCCGCTGGCTGTGGCCATTCCCGCGACCCGGACGAAGGCCGTGATTCCGACAGCGATGGCCCCGACGACGGAGAATGTGATCTGCCAAGCGTCCGACGGCATCAGGTGCTTCACGATGCCATGGGTGGCGTGGAAGCCCGCGATGGCTGCGGGCGCGACGAAGATAATGGCGACGCAGAGCTTCAGCCACATAGGCCGCGCGAAGGTGATGAGGAGCTGGCCGATCGCGAAGGTGACTGCCGCGGCGACGACGCCGACCAGGATCGCGCCGGGAATGCCGGCGCCGGTGTCATAGGCCCAGGCTCCTGCGGCGAAGCCGACGAAGGCAGGCAGCGCGAACACGGCCAGCGTGAACAACAGCCAGCAAAGCAGGCCTATTGCTGCGAGAGATGCGAATATAGCGAGGATAATCATAGTGGTGGCCTCCGTGCCAAAAGGTCTGACGGTTGCGCCTGCCACCACCACCACGGCGCGACAGCAGTATAGCGGAAGTTCGACTGTGCCGGGAGCGGAAATCGCGGCCGATTTCCGCGTCGGCGGACCGGGTTGCCCCGGTCAGGCGAAAGGATCGATCTCATGGACGATCGCTGCGGTGTCGCCGTCGTACTCGCTGGCGGGCATCACGGAATGGGTGCCGTCGCCGGCCTGGAAGATGACGATGGCGGCCATCAGCGAGGTGGCGAGGCTGAAGGCGAACGCATGTGCTTGCTTGAGGGACATCGACCCGGCTCCTGTTTCGAGCGGAGGACCATCCCCCGCTGACAGGCGCGCGAAGTGTCGGACTGGTCGCTGCAATCACCGCGCAGGCGCAGCCGCAGCGGCGGCATGCTCGCATAGCCGACCCTTTACGGGTTGATGGCGACAGGCGATCAGTCTGACCAAGGATCAGCGCAAATAAGCGGGGGTGCGTCGGCCGTCCGAGAATGGTAGTCGATGTTTTTCAACAGCTCAGCCACCCTGACTTCACCCGGATGTCTCGCGTAGCCGAGGCGATATTTACTGGCGGGGGACCTGTGGCGAGTGGATTTCATGTACCTGACGGCAACGAAGCGCTTCGGGCGGATATTCCTGCGATCGTCGAACTGATCGAACGAACCGCCCGGTGGGTTCATCCGGACACTTTCAGGGCGCTGCCGGTGTGGGCACCGCATACGGCCAGAGGCAGACCGCTCTATGACGCGGGCTGGACCCGCCGCTACACGAACACCCGCAAGCTGACTGGTGTGACCGCAGAGAAGTTCGAGGGCAATGTCGCCGCGCTCAACGCTCTGGTCGCCGCGCTCGACGTCGCGTCACCGAAGCCCAAGAATTGGACCGTTTGCCACATCTGGGGCTACGACGATCCGTCCTTTGCGCAGCACAGCAACGTCGTGCAGGACCCGCGCTACTTTTCTTGCGTCGCGAACATGGTGTGGCTGCCGACTTCGCTAAAGGGCTTCACCGACACGCTTCCCGAGATCAAGGCGATGCTGCGCGTCTGCTCGTTTCATCTCTACGGATGGGCATGCGAACATGAATCCGTGCGAGCCCAGGCGGAGCAAGTGCGATCGGGCTGGGTGCCGAACGATTATCCCGCGAGCTGGCCGAGCCCGGAACGGAAGGGCATCTTGCCGCCGGGCACTGCGCCCTTCACGTCGCGGATCGAGCGAGAAATCACGAAACGAAAATCGAAGATGCGGTCCGATTTGGCCAATACGGACTATCTCCACTATCCAAAAGCTCAGGTGGAGGAAGTGCTGACGTTCTGGAACGTCGGGCTGAGCTAGACGGCGCTTACGCGCCGCCGAACTTCCAGACGGGGATGCCGAGCTTCTTGGCCTTGTCGGCGAGGTTGTCGTTGATGCCCGTGCCGGGGAAGTGCATCACGCCCTTCGGCACGATCTCCAGCATGACGTCGTTGCGCTTGAAGGGCGCGGCGCGGCCGTGCTTCGTCCAGTCGGGCGCAAAGCCGATCTGCGGCACGTTGCGGCTTTTAGCCCAGAGCGAGGCGATCTTCTCCGCGCCCTTCGGCGACTTGCCGTGAAGGAGGACCATGTCGGGATGCTTTTCCTGCACTTGGTCGAGCTTGGCCCAAATCAGTCGGTGATCGTTGAAGTCGAGTCCGCCGGTGACGACGATTTTCGGGCCTGGTGGCAGAAGGATTTCCTGCTCAGCCCGCTTCTTCGCCATCAGGAAGTCGCGACTGTCGATCATCGCTGAGGTGAGATTGCGATGGTTGACCTTCGATCCGCTGCGCGGAAGCCAAGGCTTGCCGACATGGCGTTCGTATTGTTCGGCGGCTTGATCGCGTATCAGTTCGAAGGCGTTCTGGCGTTCGATAAGCGTTTGGCCCTCGGCGATCATGCGCTCAAGTTCGACCGATTTCACCTCGCTCCCATCTTGTGCGCGTTGTCCGCGACGTTGCCCTTGCTCGTTGTCGTCAAGCTCGCGTCCGATCCGCTCTACGGCACGGTGGAAGAGGTTGACGGTCGACCAGAGGAGATCGTCGAGGTCGGGTTCAAGGCGGGTGTCCTCCAGCGTGACGATCAGGGCGTCGAAGATGTCGGCGACGGCGCCCGCGACTGCATTGCCGTCCGGGAGGAGCCGCTGATCCGGTTCATCGGCGAAGGGCCGGTAGCCGTGGAGCTGAAGTTCGTTGAGGACGTGGTCGGTGGGTGAGGATTCATGGTGCGGTTCGAAGTCGTCATGCGCGTTCATGGGATGCTCCGTCGGTAGGACCGCGACCGTCGCGGCCTTCATGGCGACGAAGCCCACCGTCGGGACGGCCTTGCACCCGGAGCGCAGCGCAGGGCCGAAGCGCAGCGGAGGATGGCGAAGGACGGCTATTTTGCCTCGCGATGGAAAGGCGCGGTACGCGCCGCCGGAAAATAGTCGGCCGCCGACATTGCCGGGCCGGCCCGACTGTGGGCCGATCGCCCTCTCGAAGGCCGAGGCGCGGCCCTCTGGGGCATCCAGACGGGCATGGCGGCTCCGCCGCCACCTTCCTCCCTGCTGGCTATGCCGTGAGCGCCATGAATCGATCGACGTCCTGCGGTCCGATCTGCATCCGGGTCTGACTTCTGAGCGCGTCAATGCCGAGGGTGCGGAGATCCTCGTTGAAGTCGCCGAGCTGGGGCGAGATGACGATCGCCTCGATCCCAACCGCGTTCGCCCGTTCGATGAGGCTGTCGCGTGCGCCGTCGCCGGCCGGATCGTCGTCGCGCAGGATATAGAGCCGCCGCAGCGTATCAGGGAACAGGATGGCGGCGAGATGGGCTGCGGAGAGAGCGGCCATCATCGGCATGGTGGGCAAGACCTGTCGGACGGACAGCACGGTCTCGATCCCTTCGCCGGCCGCCATCACCTCGCTACCGGACCCGAATCGTACCGCGTTGCCGAGTAGGTCTCCCATGGCTCGCCGCGGTGTATCGAGTGGTGCCTTGTCGCGGCGTTGCGGGTCGAGCCAGGTACGATGCGCCCCGGTGATCCTGTTGCGGAGATCGGTGACGGCGGCGATCATGGCGGGCCAGGTCTCGGTTGGCGAATGCTCGTCGGACCGATAGTAGCAGCGCGGGTGGAAGTGGAGATTTCCGGTTTCACGTAAATCCGTAATGCCGCGTTCGCGTAAATACGATTGTACGAGCGAGCCTATGATAGGCTGCGACATACCGAACAGGCGGCGGGCCGCCTCGGGTGAACCGTGTGGCGCCGGTGCCTGACGTGGATTTGCCGGCCCTAGGTCGGGTAGTGGCATGCTGAGGAAGGTTCGCGCCTCGTCGGCGACGTCCTTGAAGTCGATGAGCCCGCAGCTCTCGCGGATCACATCGAGAAGGTCGCCATGCTCGCCAGTCGCGGCATCGGTCCATTTTCCTGCCGGCCCTTTCGGAGAGTCCTTGAGCCGTACGTACATCGAGCGGCCCGGGGTGTTACGCACGTCGCCGACGAGCCAGTAGCTGCCCTCGCGCCGCCCGCTGGACAGGTAATGGCGGCATGCCGCCTCGGCCTGTCGACCGAGACGCTGCGCGAGATCGGATGCATCGTGTCGGGGCATCACGCGGCCTCCCGTTCGGAGATGCGCGCCACCGGGTAGGTATCGAGCAGCTTGGCGAGCACCGCTGCCCCGCTGGTATCGACCGGCACGAAGAAGCGTAGCTTCCAGGAGATAATCTCGCTGAACAGGCCATAGGCCCGCAGCCGCTCGCGCATCGCCTCTGTGAAGCCAGTCAGTTCCAGGCGATGGGCGCTCATCACGCGGGCGCGGCGAAGCTGGAGGCCCTCGGCGAGATCGAGGATCGTGCTGCCTTCCATCAGTGCGGTGAATGCGTGTTCCGGCGTCAGCGTGCTCGCCCCCTGCGAAGCGGCGTTGGCGGCCAAGGCCGGCGATACCCGGCGACCGATGATGCGCTCGCCCGCGTCGGTTTGGAGCCGATATACCCTGGTCGACTCGGCCGGCAGGCGCTTCCAGATCGGCAGCAGCAGGCCGGCGACGATGTGGATCGTGCTGTCGGAGAACTCCGGGATGTCGGAAAGCTCCGCCTCCCATGCGTCCGCGAAACGATCGCGATTGGCTTCCTCCCAATGGCTCTCATCCATCATGCGCAGCGGCGCATAGTGTTGCTCCATGGGGCGGATCAGGCAGACGCGGCGTTCGATTTCGCCATCGTCGAGCATCATGGACGGTGCTGGCGTTTGCACGGCGGCGCGGCCGGAGCGACCGTTAACGAGCAACCGCGCACGAGGATCGGCAAGGTGGCTGAGGGCTTCGACCAGGCTGCCGGGGCGATTGCGTTCCCGGCGCGTGATGGTCAGGAGCCGCGTCTCCGCGCCGGTGCCGGGATGGACGTGGATGATCTGGCTGTCGGCTACCACGAAGCTCTCGGCCTGCAGCGTCTCCAGCCCGACGTCATAGTGGCCGCTGCGGATCGCGCCCTCGATCTTCGCCGTTAAAAGCTGCTCGAAAGCGGTGAATAGGATGCCCTGCAGCTCGATGGTCAGCGCTAGTAAGCGATTGAGGAAAGTGGTGATCGGCGGCAATTCGTCCTTTATGCCGTTGTCGTCCGTCAGCTTGAGGCCGGTAGCGGTCTCGAAGCGATCGAGTGAGCATTCCTCGACCTTCCCGCGCACGAGCAACAGGTAGAGCTGTCGCAGCGCATCGCGCGCATAGTGGGATTCAAGGTTGTCTTCGGGCCGGAAGAGGCCTTGGCCGCCGGTCTGGCGCTGGCCGCGCGTTATGGCGCCGAGCGTGTCGAGCCGGCGCGCGATAGTAGAGAGGAAGCGCTTCTCAGCCTTCACGTCAGTGGCGACCGGCCTGAAGAGCGGCGGCTGCGCCTGATTTGTGCGGTTGGTACGGCCGAGTCCTTGGATCGCGGCGTCGGCCTTCCATCCAGGCTCCAGCAGATAGTGAATGCGCAAGCGCTGGTTCCTGACACCGAGGTCAGCGTGATAGCTGCGTCCGGTGCCGCCCGCCTCGGAGAAGATAAGGACGCGCTTGTCGTCGTCCATGAACGAGGCCGCCTCGGCCAGATTGGCCGACGCCGCCCGGTTCTCCACGGCGAGCCGCTCGCCCTTGCGCACCACGCGGCGCGAGCGACCCGTCACCTCGGCGACGACGTCCGTGCCAAAGCGCTGAACGATTTGGTCGAGCGCGCCAGGCACGGGCGGTAGTGATGCCAGCCGCTCGATGAGATCATCGCGGCGAGCGACGGCTTCTCGGCTTTCGACGGGCTGACCGTCGCGGAAAACGGGGCGGGATGAGAGATTGCCCTCGTTGTCGGAGAACGGCTCGTAGAGCTGCACCGGGAAGGAATGGGCAAGATAGTCCAACACATATTCACGCGGCGTGATGTCCACGCGCACGTCGTTCCATTCCTCGGTCGGGATTTCGGCCAGGCGGCGCTCCATCAGGGCTTCGCCGGTGGAGACGATCTGGATGACGGCGGAATAGCCGTCCGCCAGGTCCCGCTCAATCGAGCGGACAAGCGTCGGCGTCTTCATGCTGGTCAGGAGATGGCCGAAGAATCGCTGCTTGGCGCTCTCGAAGGCTGATCGTGCGGCTGACTTCGCCTGACGGTTCAACGTGCCGGTATCGCCAGTGATGTTCGCAGCCTGCATGGCCGCATCGAGATGGTTGTGGATGATGGCGAAGGCGCCGGCATAGGCATCGTAGATGCGGGTCTGCTCGGCTGTGAGCTGATGTTCGACCAGCTCATATTCGACGCCGCCATAGGAGAGTGAGCGCGCCGTGTAGAGGCCGAGTGCGCGCAGGTCGCGGGCCAGCACCTCCATGGCCGCGACGCCGCCATTGTCGACGGCCTCAACGAATTCGGCGCGGTTGGCAAAGGGGAAATCCTCACCGCCCCACAGGCCGAGGCGCTGGGCATAGGCGAGATTGTGGACGGTGGTCGCGCCGGTCGCCGAGACGTAGACTACGCGGGCGCTCGGGAGCGCGTGCTGGAGCCGGAGCCCCGCACGGCCCTGTTGCGACGGGGTCACGTCGCCCCGTTCTCCCTTGCCGCCGCCGGCGTTCTGCATCGCGTGGCTCTCGTCGAAAATGATCACTCCGTCGAAATCGGAGCCCAACCATTCGACGATCTGCTTGACGCGCGAAAGCTTCTCGCCGCGGTCGTCGGACCGTAGCGTAGCGTAGGTGGTGAATAGGACGCCTTCGGTCAGTCGGATCGCGGTCCCTTGCGGGAAGCGCGAGAGCGGCGTGACCAGAAGCCGCTCCATGCCGAGCGCCGACCAGTCGCGCTGTGCGTCCTCCAGCAGCTTATCAGACTTGGAGATCCACACCGCCTTGCAGCGTCCCTGGAGCCAATTGTCGAGGATGATGCCTGCCGACTGACGACCCTTGCCGGTGCCGGTGCCGTCGCCGAGCATGAAGCCACGGCGGAAGCGAACCGCGTTCGGGGCATCGTCCCGCGCGGCGGTGACCAGATCGCCAGTCTCATCGACGGTCCAGGCTCCGGCGAGATATTCGCCATGAGCCTCGCCGGCATAGATCACCGTCTCGAGCTGGGCGTCGGAGAGGATGCCGTCGGCGATGATCGCCGCCGTCAGCGTCGGCCGGTAGCTCGGCTTCGGCGGCGCGACCGAGGCCATGGCGGCGGACTGCACCAGCTTGGTCGGGTGCGGCCGCGCGCCGGCGATGCGGATCGACTGGAGCGCATACGCCTCATAGATCGAGTCCGACAGGCGGCCGCTCTCCGGCGGCATCCAGTCTATCGTCTCATAGGCGAGCGGCTCGCCTTCGAGCTGGGCGATCCGGCGGGCGGGCTGGGCTGTCGTCGCGCGGGCGAGATAGCCTCGCACCGTGCGCAGCGTTGCGGCCGACGTCGCGGTGGGACGCGTGATCGAGACCGGCAGGCGCGCGGGAAGCTGCGCATCGATCCAGTCGAGCAGCGTCGCGACGTCAGGCGCGATCCCGGCGGAGCCTGGGAAGCGCTCGGGATCGTCGGCCGGCGCCTTGTCGATGACGGTCAGGCGGGTCTCAATGGTCGTGCCGTGCTTGGCATAGACCGAGCCGGCGATCGCCGCGGTGAAGACGACGCGCCCGCGCTCCTGCAGGCGGACGAAGGCGTCCCGCCATGCCGGAAACTCCGGCGAGAAGTTGGCCCCGGTGATCGCGACGAGGCGTCCGCCATCGGCAAGCCGTGCGAGTGCCGAGGCGATATGGCGATACGCGGCGTCGGCGACCCGCCCCGTGACGTTCGCCATCACCGAGAATGGCGGGTTCATGATGATGACGCTCGGCACGGCGGCCGGATCGAGATGGTCGTCGATCTGGGCGGCGTCGAAGCGCGTGACGGGCACGGCCGGAAAGAGAGAGGCGAGAAGATCGGCGCGGGTATCGGCCAGCTCGTTGAGGATGAGCGCTGCGCTCGCGGTCTCGGCAAGGACGCCGAGCAGACCGGTCCCTGCGGAAGGCTCCAGCACGCGGTCGGCCGTGTTCAATGTTGCCGCCGTCAATGCGGCGAGACCGAGCGGGACCGGTGTCGAGAATTGCTGGAAGGCCTGCGCCTCCTCGGATCGGCGCGTATGCGTCGGCAGCAGTCCGACGATCTTGGTCAGCGCGGAGAGCCGTGAGGCTGGCGATGCGGCTCTACGAAAAAGCGGCTTTCCGTACTTGCGCAGGAACAGGACGGTCGCCGCCTCGCAGGCGTCGTAGGCGGTTTTCCAGTCCCAGGCGCCCGACGTGTCGGACGCGCCGAAGGCGGCCTCCATGACGCTGCGCAGCATGGCGGCATCGACGGTGCGGCCGTGTTCGAGGTGGGAGAGGATGCGCTCGGCGGCGGCGAGAATGGCGGCGGCCGGCACGCGCGGAAGCGAAGCCGCCTGAGCGGCGGGGATCGGAGCATGAAGCATGGAGGGAGACCTCGGAGAGCTGGACAAGGGAGAGCCGGCCCGGCGCTCTCTCTCGACCGGACGGGCTCAAACCGTCCCGGTCCACCTCGAACTCTCTCGATGAAGGCGCTTGAAAGTATTCGCCCGGGATCTATATCGATGATGTCAGGGTCGCTGTGCGCGAAGCACGGCAAGAACCGCTTGCGGCAATAGCCGCAATAGCTGAACTGCCCGAACCAACGGGCCGCCGCTGACCTGCCAACGCGAGTTTCGCGGGCGGGTCTCGGCTGTGCGGTTCACCGGTTCCCGTCTCCTCTCAAAGCCGCTGAAGATGGAGAAACGAATGGGAAAGATTCTGACATTCCCAAAGCAATTGATAGCGCCGATCAGGGTGCGAAATGGGTCAAAACATCGGATCAGCGTGGAGGTGCTGGATGACGTAAGACCGCGGCGCACGCGATGGGCCGTGCAATTTGAAATCCAAGAGGCGTCGGGTTTTGCGGCGCTCGACGGATTTACCGATGCAGCGGTTGCGGCAGGCTACAGGCACCGGTTCTTTGTCAGCACTACACGAGCTGTCCGGCGGTTTGTCGCCGAAACCTCGGACCTGGTCGCCGATGGTCGGATTGCCCTGTGGATCGACAATGTGCGGGTCCAGCCTCAGATCAGAAAGCTGGCTTGAAAAAAGGGACCGGAGCGCAGAGACGCTCCGGTCCCGTGTTTATTCGGCCGCGACGAGGCGGCATTCTTCGTCATCGGCATCAGCATCGGCCGCGGTCTCGTCGTCACCGACGAGGAAGGCTGGCAGCGTTGCGCCGTCGCCGTCTTCACTCGCGACCTCCGACGTGGACGCCTCGGCATCGTCGATCAGCCGCAGCGGCTCCGGCAGCCAGCCGCTGTCGGCCAGCAGGCGCTCTGCCTCCTTGGCCATGTCGCCCTTCTTCAGGTGGTCGATCAGCTGCGCGGCCTGTTCCCCGGCGCCCTCGCGGACCGCTTGGAGGATGCGGGACTTGGTGACGCGGCCGAGATAGTTGCCGACCGTTGGACGCCAGCCGACCCGTACCATGTCGAGGCCGGTGGCCCGGGCAAGCCGGTCTGCCTGGCCGAGCCGCATGTCCAGCCCGTGCTGCGAGACGCCGTTGCCGCCATAGGGGTTCGGCTTCTCGTAGAGCGCGTTGACGCCGTAGCTCACGCAATGGGCCAGTAGCGCCATGCGACTCATTTCATCGAGCGCCGCCAGCCAGTCCCAGAGCGCATCGTCGTCAGCGGGAACGTCGCTCGCCCAGCCTTCGTGGCGCTCATGCACGGCGCGAGCCGACGGGCTGTCCTTCATCGCGTCGTCTTGCGTCGGGAAGAAGACGTGGTTGACCGAGGCCTCCAATGCGCCTTTGTACATACGGTGCTGGAAGGTGTCGGACACCAGCTTGTGCAGCAGCGCGGTCATGGCGACGTGCGGATTGTCGGCCAGCGCATTGCGCAGCGCCAGGGTGCGATGGGCCGTCAGCTCCGTGACGAGGCGATCGGGCAACGGCTTGATGACGTCGTCCTCGTCCTCCTCCGCCTCGGCGGGCTGCCCGCCAATCGTGATGACGGCGCGCTGTACGACCGGATCGGCCGCATCGGTGCTGGGTTCCACGCTGGCCTCGCCGTCGGGAGTCAGCGGTGCTTCGTCCTGGGCCCGGACATAGCCGCGATCAATGTCGAGGCTGCCGTCATGCGTGATGCTGATGAATACACCCGCGCGGCCGATTTCGTCGGGCTCGTAGCGCACCGGTCGCGCTTCGAAGGCTGCGAGCGCCGTCTCGATCTCGCCGAGCCGCTGATCGACTTCATCCGGCAGCTCGTCGGCGTCCTGATACTCGGCTTCCAGCTTGGCCATCTCGGCGTTCAGTGCCTCGATTGCGGCTTGCTCGTCAGCCGAGAGGTCGAGTGCTTCGCCCCGTAGCTCGCGCAGACCGCGCGTCACGTCGAAGGGGAAGCTGACTGCGACCTCGATCCACTTCCAGCCCTCAGCGGCGACTTGCTCGGCCGTGGCCTTCAGCTTCTCGGCGACCAGGCGGTCGAGCAGACCCGCGTCCTGCAACCAGCCGCCGTCGTCGGACTGGAAGAGATCGCGCATGGTGACGCCGCCGGCGGCCTCATAGGCCTTGACGCCGACGAACACCGCTCGCTTGTCCGAGGCGCGCACCGTGGTCTCGGTGAGCATGCGCCGGATCTGGTACGGCTCCTTCGACCAGGCGTCCTTGATCGCGTCCCAGACCTGTTCCTGGCGGGCATGGTCGCGCGACACGGTGAAGGCCATGAGCTGCTCCAGCGTCATGCCGTCCTCGGCATAGACGTCGAGCAGCGCGGGCGACGCGGACGCAAGCCGTAGACGCTGCTTCACGACTTGGGCCGGCACGAAGAAGGCTGCGGCGATGTCTTCCTCGCTCATGCCCTTGTCGCGCATGTCCTGGAAGGCGCGATACTGGTCAAGGGGATGGAGCGGCGCGCGCTCGATATTCTCGGCGAGCGAGACCTCCTCAGCGAGGATGGCGCTGTCTCGCTCGCGCACGATGCAGGGCACCGGCGCGATTTTGGCGAGGCGCTTCTGCTTAACCAGCATCTCCAGCGCCCGGAAGCGGCGGCCGCCGGCGGGCACCTCGAACATGCCGGTCTCGTTGCCGTCGGCATCGGCGACGGGCACGACGCTGAGGCTCTGGATCAGGCCGCGCCGGGCGATCGAGGCCGCCAGGTCCTCGATCGAGACGCCGGCCTTCACGCGCCGGACGTTCGACTGGCTGAGCACCAGCTTGTTAAAGGGGATGTCGCGCGAGGACGACAGGACGATCTTCTGAGCAGCAGTAGCCATCGGGATTTACTCCGCGACGGGCGGCCGAGAGACTCTCTCTCAACCTCCAACCCGTCACGGAGCGAAGCGCCGCCCTCTTCCTCTAAAAGGGGGCAGCGCCACGAACCGGTGAATCGGAGAGACACGGAAGCGCAAAGCCGGAGACATGGAAAACCGCATCTCCGGCTTCACGGGGATCACGCTGCTCGATCGAGCAACTTCTTGGCCTTGGCCTCCATGTCGAGGCGGGCGTCCTGATGGGGTTTGTCGCGCGCTACGGCGGTGATGCCCTGCACGAAGTCGAAGATGCTTTCGGGCGGGCGGCCTTCCTCGGCCAGCACCGTGTCGATGATTTTCCCGGTCTCCGCCTTGGAGAAGCCACGGCGGCGCAGGAAGTCGGTGCGGTCTTCGTCGGTCTTTGCGACGATCCGTTCGCGAGCAGCCTTGATGCCGTTGACGAAGGGAAGTGGCGAAGAGTTCGCGAAGTTCAGAAGCGCCGGGGCGGCCTCATGCGCAAACCGGTTGGCGGCATATTTGGAGTGGCGGATGGTGATTTCCTCGAAATCCTCCACACCCCACAGATTGCGGTTCTGGCAGACCGCGCGAAGATAGAAGCTCGCCATCCCGAGTGTCTTGGCGCCGACTTCCGAGTTCCAGCAGTAAAAGCCCCGGAAGTAGAGGTCGGGCGAGCCGTCCGGCAGGCGACCGGCCTCGATCGGATTCAGGTCATCGACCAGAAACAGGAAGACGTCACGATCGGAGGCGTAAAGCGTCGTCGTGTCCTTGGTGATGTCGACGCGCGGATTGTAGATGCCGGTCGACCAGTCTAGCACGCCGGGCACCTTCCATCGGGTGTCGCCCGTGCCGTTGCCGGCGATGCGCTGCACGGCTTCCACCAGCTCCGCGTCGAATATCCGCCCGTAATCTGGGCCGGTGACGGCGCGAAGTTCTGTGCGGCCGTCGTCGGTCTCCAGGGTCTTGATCTGCTCTGCGCGATTGGAAGTCAGGCCATATTGCAGGTTGATGGCAGCGAGCGGGGCCGGAAGTTGGCGTAAATAGGCGGCAGGGGCGCCGACGAGCCCTGCGAGTTGGCCGAAGGACCAGTGTGTCGGTGCAACAGCCGCATCGGTGCCGGGCAGAATCAGGGCCAACCGCTCCGGATCGTTACGGTTCGCCTCGACATGGATCAGCGCGCTCTCCACCACGCGAGTCCTGCTGCGATCGGCGCGGTCGCGCACCGACCTGGCCAGCTCCGACAGCGATAGATAACGTTCGTCGGCCGGACGGGAGAACCATTCGGATGAGACGCGGCCGTTCCGGTCGCCGCGGCCGACATCTACCTTGTAGCCGCCGCTGGGGTCACGGGTCGCATCGAGAACCTGCATGTTCATGGGACCAATCTCCACGACGGGCGTGGGAGCCTCTCTCCCAGCTATTCACCCGTCACGGAAAACGGTCCGCACTCTTACTCTAAGGGGCGTTGCGGGGTGTCCCCGCAGAAGGGGTCGACCGAGACTTAAGGCTCGGTCGCAGGGGAAGGCTTTCCCCCAGGAAGCGGCGCACGAGGCACCGACGACGATTGCGTAGCGGTTGATCCACCTTCTGAAAGGCATAGACGCGGAGCATCATGCATGGACCTGCGGCCGTCAGTGCGCTTCAGCGAGAGCTACAGCATCCGGACCCGCGGGAAATCGAAGCCGGCCGTTTACATCATGTACGGCGTTCCAAACGCTTTCGGCCACATCGCTTTCCCGGGTGGTCAGCGCCGGCGCAGCAAAGCCTTCCATGATGGGCTTGGCGAAATCAGCGTATTCGCCCGGGAGTAGCTGGTCGAACGGGATGATGGCGTTCGCGCCGAAATTGGTGGTCGGTGCGTAGCCCGGCTCGACCAGCTTCACCGAGATATCGAAATAGGCGAGCTCATGGGCAAGAGAGCCGCTGAAGCCCTGGATCGCCTGCTTGCTCGCGGTGTAGGCGGCAGCCAGCGGGAAGGCGCCAAGGGTGACGCTCGAGGTCACATTGACAATGATGCCCGAGCGACGGGCCCGCATCTGCGGGATGACCGCCTGACACATCGCCATCACGCCGATCGTGTTGGTCTCGAACAGCTGGCGCACCAGCGACATCGGCGTCGCCTCGAACGCCCCGACTGCGCCGACGCCGGCGTTGTTGACCAGCACATCAATCGGACCAGCGGCTTCGATCAGCGCCGTGATGCTCGCTTCGTCGGTGACATCGAGCGGCAGAACACGCAAGCGGCTCGCATCACCCGCGAAATCGGCCGCCTCCGGCCGCCGCATCGTGGCGATCACATTCCAATCGAGGGCCAGGAAATGCTCCGCGATTGCCTTGCCGTAGCCGGACGAGGTTCCGGTGATGAGGATGGTCTTGGTCATGTCAGTCTCCGCTGGTTTCGTTGCCGCAGAGATAGACGGGGCGGTGCATACGGTCTATAATCAGAAAGCCAGATTTAATTATGGATCGTCCAAACATGGATCCGCTTAGCGATATGGTTGCCTTGTTGCGCCCGAGTGCCGCGGTATCGAAGCCGATCTCCGGGCGAGGGCGCTGGGCTGTTCATTATGACGCGCATGACGCGCCTGGCTTCACGATCATCCTGTCGGGCAAGGCGTGGCTGACGTTGGATGGCGAGGAGCCGTTGCGTCTCGCCGACGGCGATTTTCTATTGCTGCCGACCACGCCCGCCTTCACGCTCGGGAGCGAACCCCATATCGCCGGCACGCCTGTCACGCCGCATACTGAAGCCGTCCGGCATGGCGACCCTGATGGCGCGCCTGACTTCATGGCCTTGGGCGGGAGCTTCACCTTCGAGCGCGTCAACAGTCCGCTCCTGCTCTCGCTTCTACCCGAGCATATCCATATCCCGGCATCCGAAGGCCGGTCGACGCGGTTCGGACGGTTGATCGATCTCCTCGCTGAGGAATGCGCCACCGACTATCCCGGCAAGGAGCTGATCATCCGGCGCATGCTGGAGGCATTGCTGGTCGAGGCGCTTCGCTGGCGCAGCCTTGGCAGTGAGGCTGTCCCGGCAGGCCTGTTGAGCGGGATGCAGGACCCGGCGATCGCCCGCACGCTACAGGCAATCCATGCCAATGTGCGCGCTAGCTGGACAGTAGCGGAACTCGCGAACATCGCGGGCATGTCGCGCTCAGCCTTCTCGGCTCGGTTTGGTGAAGTGTTGGGATGCGCGCCAATCGAGTATCTGATGCGCTGGCGCATGGCGATCGCCAAAGACGCTCTCGCCCGCGGCGACAAGACGCTTGATCGGATCGCGGAAGAGATAGGCTATGAGTCGGCCAGCGCCTTCAGCACTGCGTTTCGTAAGCGCCTCGGATGTCCTCCCGGAAAGTTCGCGCGCGTCGCGGCCTAAGCCCATTCAGCGCGAACGCCTCTACCGGAGTTAGGGGCCCACTTGCCGGCGAGATGGACTGACAAACCGGCATTGAGTGCCTGCTGAGCGAGGTGGGTGAGCGCGTCGATATCGGCGCGCTGATCAGGTCTTGGCGCGAAGGAGCACCGCGTGCGCGCAAACTCGGATTTCCTCAAAGGCGGGTTTCAGGATTTCAGAAGGCGAGGGCGGCCTGCGTCTCGCGCAGCAGAGAGACGCGGAAGCTCCCTGCAGGTAGGGGGCGGAGGAGTTCCTCTTCCTGACAAGACCGGTCGAGCCAGTCGAGGCGCTGATCCCGGCGCAACACCGCCATTTGACGATCGTGATATGGTTCGACATCCGCATTGGCGGCCGTTGTCAGGATCGCATAGGCCTCGGGCCAATCGCGTGTTGCGGGCCTCCAGATGCCCGCGAAATAGAACCAGTCGCCGTTGGCGAGTGCGAAGCTGTAGTGCTTGCCCTTGCTCCGGTGTTGGAATTCGGACGCCGGTATCAGGCAGCGATGGGACGGGAATGTCCTGCCTTCGGCGCGCACGACGGTGAATGGCCTGCCGTCGGGTTCGCGAGGCTGAAGGCCCCACGGCAGTTCCACCATCTCAACATCGCCGCCGTCGCGCCGTATGATGACCCGGCGTTCATCGAGCGATGCGTCGGAATCAAAAACCTTCGCGCTCATGATCCGAGAACATAACAAGAACGCGGTCGCGACACAACGACGATCGAGACGGAGGACCAATGTGCAATGACTATCGACTGAAGGTGGACGTCGCTTCGATCGTCGAGGACTTCGCTGACCTGAAGATCAAGATCCGCTTCGGTGAGGGCGCCCCGAACATCGAGGCACGCGACGACATCAAGATCACGGATGTCGGCCCGATCATCCGCACCGTCGATGGCGTGCGCGGCGAGGGCGACTTGGTGCAGCGTAGATGGAGCTGGCCAGCGCCGAACAAGAGGCCGGTCTACAACTTCCGCTCAGAGGGCCGCGAGTTCACCTCGAACCGCTGCCTGATCGTTGCGGACGGCTTCTACGAGTTCACCGATCCCACCGAGAAGGGAAAGAAGCGGAAGGACAAATGGCTCTTCACCAAGCGCGACGAGCCGATCTTCTGCATTGCCGGCATCTGGCGCGAGACAAAGGATGTCGGCGAGGCCTTCACCATGCTGACGATGGAGCCCGGACCGGACATCGCGCCGTATCACGACCGCCAGATCGTCATCCTCGAACGCGATGCCTGGGCCGACTGGCTCGATCCGTCGGTGCCAGCGCAGTCGCTGATCCGGCCACTGTCTGCGGGAGCCTTGCAGGTTGCTCAGGTTGGATAAATATCTGCATCGATAACGGGGCTGAGGATTCTGATGCAGCAAGAGGAAATCGAAAGAGAGCTTGAGCAGATGCGCAAATTGGGCAGCGTCAGCTCTTCCGAGTGGCAGGCCTATACGTGGAAGAACGAGCTGGCCGAACAAAAACGGCGCATCGGTCTACACCTTGATGAAGCCCTGACCGACGCGGAAACTGAGCACAATCCCTATCATATGCTCGAACGAGCGATCGGGGTTGCGGCGGTCTGCATGCGGCGGCTGATCGAATGTCGGCTGGTGACAGATCGTTTTCGCGACAAGGCGCTTGAGGTTCACGAGGTACTCGCAAAGGCCGACGCGGATTGGCGCGAGCCGTTCGTAAGCCGCACTGCCAGCGAAATCTTCAACAACTATGATCTGACGGCGCGGCACGCGGAGAGGCGGATACCAAAGGTCATTTCCGACAAGATGCTGCACGCGCGGGTGATCGGTGTGCTTTCCGGAAATGCATTTATGCCCGACGGGCTTCTCATCGCGTCGGACACGCAAAGCAAGACCCAGCTTTTTCATTTCACGCGGCCCGAGATCGCATCGATCTTCGATGCTTTTCTCGACGATGAGGTTCGATCCTCGACGGACGGATACTTGGATAAGGACGGTGATTTCAAGGGAACGCGCAAGGTGTTCGCGACCAGGGATTAGTCGCCGCCTGTGTGTGGCCGAGGGCCGAGTGTCCCCGAACGAGAGGATTGCCGTGCCAGACCGTAAGCTTTCACCATGCGCCCGTCAGACCGAGGCCGAGATCGAAAACTACTACCGTAATCAACCCGAGGGATCGCCGGCCGTCGTTCGCCGCACCCACGGCGGCATCCTGACGTACCAGATCACGACCTTCGGACTGCGGCGGACGCGGACCGGGCGGATCAACGTGGACGGTGCCGGCGACTTCTACATGAAGTCCGGCAAGAATTGCTGGGAGCCTACAGGCCAGACCAGGCTGGTTGTCCCGACCGACGAGGTCCTGGCTTGGGCAGCCGAGAACCCGCGCGGGCAGATGGGTGTCAGCATTTATGCGGATGAGCCCTTCTGGCGAAAGGCGCCGTTCACCAGGTGACGATCTTGCGACAACCGCAGTAGGTTGAAATTCGCATCGCCACATAGAGAAATCTCTGCATAGAATCCGAGCGGTACTTGTAGTCGACACGTGCGAATATACTGTGCTGAGATGTTGATCTGAGAAGACGAGATACACGGTTGCAGTATGCCTTAGTGGACGGTGAGCGGATGCAGCCCTTCTCCGGGGGGCGTGGGGCATGCCCGACCTGCGGCGCGGCAATGGTCGCAAAGTGCGGACCTCGGGTTCTGCATCATTGGGCACACGCCGGTCGCCGAAACTGTGATCCATGGTGGGAGAACGAAACCGAATGGCATCGGGCATGGAAGAATCTCTTCCCGGAGGATTGCAGGGAAGTTTCGCATGTCGCGATCGACGGCGAGGTCCATCGCTCCGACATCAAGACACCGACTGGGATCATCATCGAGGTTCAGCATTCCGCGATGAGCGACGATGAGCGGTACTCGCGCGAGGCATTCTACGGGAATCTCGTCTGGATCATCGACGGCCGCGGCTTTCGGCATAACTTCGACATCTTCCACCTGCTGCCCGATCCCGGATCGAACATTGCCCGCGACATAGTTTGGGAAAAGGCAAGCCGCCCGATGAGGGGCGCTGCTGCCGGCTTGTTTTTCCGAGTATCGGAGGGGCAGAGAGACTATCCTGAGAAGGATATCAACAAGGCGACACTGCGCTTTGGATTGATCCACAGCCTTCATGAGATCAGGACGGAGGTCGAGCAAGCCTATCGCGGGCATCACCAGTATGATTGGGTCCGGCCGCGACGCACCTGGCTCGATGCGGCGTGTCCCGTCTATATCGATTTCGGCGATGACCACCTGGTGAAGCTTGAACTCTACGATGAGTCCAATCTCCCGTGCGTCCGGTTGGTGTCGAAGCGAAAGTTCCTCCACGACGTGATGGTGGAAAAACAGGCTGGCGATATTGCCACCCGGTTTTATCCGTTCGGCGTAGGTAATGATGGCTCGGATTCCGTCGCAGTGAGCGCCCCATGAACGATCGAGGACCGCCGCGACGACTGTACAAATATCGGAGCTTCAGCAATCTGACGCTCTCGATGCTTGTCAACGATGTCGTCTATTTCGCCGATCCCACTACCTTCAACGATCCCCTGGATACGAAGCCGACACTCGAGACGGATCTCGGCAGTGTCGAGCTCGAGGCCATTCTCGCCCGCTTCATCGAAGAGCGAACTAGTGCCGAAATGTCGGCTGCAGCCAAGACCATTCGTTATCGAGGGCCAAAGACGCTCGATCATATTGCGCGTCATGCACGCAAGGCGGCTGAACGTCTGCTGGCCGATATTCGATACAATGCGACGAACCCCGAATATGAGATCGATGATCCAGAGCAATTCTTGCTAGGGCAATATGTTCAGGAGGAGCTGTTGCGCCGCTATGACAAGGGAGTGTTCTCCCTGGCCGAGCGGGTGAACTGTCCATTGATGTGGAGCCATTACGGCGACCAGCACCGCGGCGTGTGCCTGGGCTATTCGATTCCCACGGCTGCATCGCAAGACGTCTACAAGGTCCGATATGGAGGCAGCCGGTTGGTCCAGGCGAGCGCCGTCGCGGCCATGCTTCGCGGGGACGAGGCCGCGAAGCGTCGGGTCGATGAGGCTGTGCTTCTCAGGAAGGCAAAGCCGTGGAGCTATGAGCGGGAGTGGCGTGCGATCGGTCCACGTGGGGAACAGGATTCTCCACTTGAACTCGAGGAGGTCGTCTTCGGGATGCGTTGTGCCCCGGCGGTGATGTTCGGGGTGGTTCAGGCGCTCTCAAAGCGCGATCGACCGATCAAGTTCTTCGAGATCCACGAGCGGAGAGATAGCTTTCTACTTGCCAAGCGCAGCGTCGATGTCGACGAACTTTGCGCCTTCTTGCCGCGGCGCTGTCGTTCGCTTGACGGAATGTTCGAGGATCTCGACGATCTGGATACGCCGACGACAGAGTGCGTGCACGAGGCAAGTTGATCGTGCTGGCTGGCCGATCGCCACGACAGACATCGTCTCCTAGTGGAAGTCCCGGCTCTTCACTTTGATCGTGTCGATGTGCAGGTCGGGGATGTAGATGTCGCGGGTGCGTAGGCCCTTGGGCGGCAGCTCGCGAGGATCGGGCCCGGCTCCACCGTTGCGGACTTGGTCGCCGCGGCCGTGCGGGAGCGGGAACTTCGCATCGCGGCTGCCGACGCTGGCAAGATCGGCCGAGAGGTCGGTGATGCGCTGGGCGACCAGATGCACGACGTCGCCCTCGCGCTGGATGCGGCCGCGCACGGCCATCATGCTGGCCGACAGCACGGCACGACGGTTCGCCTCGAACACTTTGGCCCAGACCACGAGGTTCGCGATCCCGGTTTCATCCTCCAGCGTGATGAACATGACGCCTTTGGCGCTGCCCGGGCGCTGGCGAACGAGGACGATGCCGGCCGCTTCGAGCCATTGGCCGTCGCGCGTCGCCATGGCCTCCGCACAGGTGACGATGCGGCGACGCTGTAGATCCTGACGGAGAAAGCTGAGCGGATGGGCTCGCAACGTCAGCCCGACATGACCATAATCTTCGACGACCTCGCTGCCGGCCGTCATCGGCCGTAGTGCTACAGCCGGCTCGTTGATCTCGGGCACGATCTCGGCCTCGCGCGCGGACGCCGCCGCGAAGAGCGGAAGCGGCTCGTCCCGTAGGGCCTTGATCGCCCATAGCGCCTCGCGGCGGGCGAGCCCGAGCGCCGGGCGGAAGGCGTCGGCCTCGGCGAGCTGAACCAGAGTGGCCGATGGCACACCGGCGCGCCGCCAGAGATCGTCGATCGAGGCGAAAGGCTGGTCGGCCCTCGCGGTGACGATCGCGGCGCCGTGGGCGTTGGCGAGACCCTTCACCATGCGCAGGCCGAGCCGGACGGCGAAGCGGCTCTCGTCCTCCGTGGGTTCAAGGGTGCAGTCCCAGCGCGAGGCGTTGGCGCAGACGGGCCGGACATCAATGCGATGCTCGATCGCATCCCTCACGATCTGGGCGGGCGCGTAGAACCCCATCGGTTGGGCGTTGAGCAACGCCGCGCAGAATATATCGGGGTGCCAGCATTTCAGCCACGCGCTGGCATAGGCGATCAGCGCAAAAGAGGCTGCGTGTGATTCCGGAAATCCGTAAGACCCGAAGCCTTCGAGCTGCTTGAACGTCGCCTCTGCAAAATCGCGCTGATACCCATTGTCGACCATTCCCTGGATGAGCTTCTCCTTGAATCTGGAGACGCCGCCGGTGAACTTAAAGGTTGCCATCGACTTGCGCAGCATGTCTGCTTCGCCGGGCGTGAAGCCGGCGCACTCGATCGCGACGCGCATGGCCTGCTCCTGAAAGAGCGGCACGCCCAGGGTTTTGCCGAGCACCTTCTCCAGCTCGGGTTTCGGGAACACGACAGGCTCCAGACCCTCACGGCGGCGCAGATATGGATGGACCATGTCGCCCTGGATAGGGCCCGGCCTGACGATCGCTACCTGCACGACCAGGTCATAGAAGGTCCGGGGTTTGAGCCTCGGCAGCATCGACATCTGCGCGCGGGATTCGATCTGGAATGTTCCGAGCGTGTCGGCCCGCCGGATCATCGCGTAGGTGCGCGGGTCCTCGGCCGGGATGGTGGCGAGGTCGAGATTGATGCCCTTGTGGTCGGAGAGCATATCGAGGCCGCGCTTCATGCAGCTCAGCATTCCCAAGGCCAGGACATCGACCTTCATGAAGCGCAAGGCGTCGATGTCGTCCTTGTCCCATTCGATCACCTGGCGGTCCGCCATCGCCGCAGGCTCGATCGGCACCAGCTCGTCGAGCCGGTCGTGCGTCAGGACGAAGCCGCCGGGGTGCTGCGACAGGTGGCGCGGAGCGCCCATGAGCTGGCGGGCGAGGTCGAGGGCGAGCCGCAGGCGCCGATCGCCGAGATTGAGGTTTAGCGCTTCGACGTGCTTTTCCTCGACACCTTCCGACCATCCCCAGACCTGACCCGAGAGAGTCTTGATCAGATCCTCGGTCAGGCCAAGTGCCTTGCCGACGTCGCGCATCGCACCCTTGGTGCGATAGCGGATGACTGTCGAGCACAGCGCGGCGCGGTCCCGGCCATAGGTGTCGAACACCCACTGCATGACGATTTCGCGCCTTTCGTGTTCGAAATCGACGTCGATGTCAGGGGGCTCGCGGCGCTCTTCGCTCACGAAGCGTTCGAACAGGAGGTCATTTCGGCCAGGATCGATCGAGGTGATGCCGAGCACGTAGCAAACGGCGGAGTTGGCGGCCGATCCGCGTCCCTGGCAGAGAATATCCTTCGAGCGGGCGAAACGGACAATGCTGTTCACCGTCAGGAAGTACGGCGCATATTGAAGCTTCTCGATCAGCCGAAGTTCATGCTGGAGGGACGCCCGGACGGTGTCCGGCACACCTTCGGGATAGCGCTCCTCGGCGCCCTCCCAAGTGAGCTTCTCCAGCGTTTCCTGAGGGGTGAGCGTCGGGTCGTCGCGCTCTTCCGGATACTGGTAGGCCAGCTCTTTGAGGTCGAACCGACAGCGCGCTGCTATCTCGATCGTGCGGGCGACAGCCTCGGGGTTGCGGGGAAATAGCCGGTACATTTCCTCCGGCGGCTTCAGGTATCGATCGCCGTATTCGCGCCGATCGCCCAGCTCGTCGATAGTGATGCCGTGCCGGATGCAGGTCACCACGTCCTGCAGGATACGGCGGTCGGCCGCGTGATAGAGCACGTCGTTGGTGACGACCGTCGGCACGCGCATCTGCGCGGCCATGTTCGAAAGCTCGTGGATGCGAAGCTGGTCGTTCGGCCGACGGCGCAGCGTCAGCGCGACATAGGCCCGGTCGCCGAACGCGTCGCGTAGCCGGCGCAGTCGAAGGCCGCAGGCCTCATCGGCCTCGTCGGGAACGAGAATGCCGATCAGGCCATCGCTGTAGGCGACGAGATCGGCCCATTCGAGGATGCATTTCGCCCTGCCGCCGCGCTTCTTGCCGAGTGAGAGCAACCGGCAGAGCCGGCCGTAGGCGGCACGATCGGTCGGATAGACCAGGATCGAAGCTCCATCGGTCAGATCGAGGCAACAGCCGACAATGAGCCGCACGCCGGTCGTCTTCGCCGCTTCGAAGGCGCGCACGATACCGGCGAGCGAGTTGCGATCGACCACGGCGACCGCCTCGATGCCCTGGATCGCGGCTTGGGCGAACAGCTCCTCGCACGACGACGCGCCGCGCAGAAACGAGAAATGCGAGGTGACCTGAAGCTCAGCGTAGCGAGATGGACCGGTCATCCGAACACCCCGTGCAGGAACCAGCGCTGGGAGCCGCTATTGGGGTCCTCGCCATCGCCCGAGCGGAAGATCCAGTAGCGCTCGCCGGCATCGTCCTCGACGCGGAAATAATCGCGCACGGCCGTCAGCTCGGCATCGCGCAGCCACCATTCACCCCGGATGCGTTCGGGCCCGTCCGCGTGCCGGACGCGTCGCCGGATGCCGCGCCAGGTAAAGGCAACAGGTGGATGGTCCGGCAACAGCGCCATCGTCTCAATGGGTTCCGGCGTAGTGAGCAGCCGCGACGGCCGCGGCCAATGGCCCGGCCAGGTCGCGCCTGTATCCGGCGCCATGGGCGCGATCCTTCTGACAGACCGCTCCGGCACCTCTGTCGCGATCGGCGCGGCCCGGTAGAGGCTGCGCTCGCCGACCCGGTTGATGAGCGTGTCGACCAGGTCGGAGACATCAGGCACGCCGTCGTCGACCATCGCCGTCAGGCTCTGCTTTTCGCAGAGCGGTTCAGCCAGCGTCGCGGTCAGGCTGAGGATCTCGATGCCGAAGCCGGGCTCGATCGTCTCGATCTTGTCGGTTAGAAGCCGGGTGAGGCGCTTGACGTCGCGCACCGGCATGGCTGTGCCGACGCGGATGGCCTGCAGCCGATTGTCGACGCGGTGGCAGATCAGATCGAGGCGCTTGGCGCCGAGGCCCTTGGCCCCCAGCTCCGCGCAGAGCTGCACGACCAGCTTGCCGATGTAGCGGGCGATGGTCTGGGCCGCGCCGATGGGTTCGGCGAAATTGCGCTTCACCTGGATCAGCTCGTCGGGTCGGATCGGGTTGATCGGCTCGCTGAGCGCCCCAAGCGCCTGATCGATGCGGCGGCCGAGCTGCGGCCCGAAGCGCAGGGTGAGCGGTGCGCGCGGCTGCGCGAGGATATCGCCGATGCGCTCGAAGCCAAGGACATGGAGCGCCGTGATCATGTCGACGGGCAAACGAAGGGCCGCGAGCGGCAGGCTGGCCAGGACCGCACTGCCATGGCCTGCCGGTGCGACCAGCGCAGGCTTGGCGGCATAGCGAGCCAAGGCATGCGCCACGCCCCAGGTGTCAGCGATCGCCGCGCGCGCCTGCACGCCGGATGCGGCAAGCCGATCGATCAGGCCGGCGAGCATAGCGTCCTCGCCACCATGGAGATGATCGGCGCCGGTGGAATCGATCACCAGGCCGTCCGGAGCGTCGGCGGTGACGATCGGCGCGTAGCGTTGGAGCATCCACAGCGCGAGGCGGTCGAGCGCCTGGGCGTCAGCGACAGCGTCATGATCGTGAACGATGAGGCCTTGGACGAGAACACGCGCTTTCGTCGCCGGCATCCCGACGCGCACGCCGGCGGCCTGGGCGGCGGCGTCCACTGCCAACACCACCTGCTTTCTCCCGTCACGGCCTATCAGAGCGAGCGGCGCCTCAGCCGGAGGCGCCGCGTCGCCGGCCTTCCGCCGAAGCCGGTCGGTGGACCAGCTCGGCAGGAAGAGCGAGACGACCCGAGTCATCACATGCCTCCACTTCAAAATCTGCACTTTCGCCCGCCCGGGCGCGGATCAACTCAAGGAGCCAACGGTGGCGGCCGACGCCGGGAACCGGCAAGGCTGCCGAGGGTATGACGGAGACGCGCCATCGGGTCGCGGCCGCCGTAGGCTGGCCGAAATCGGAGGCCTCGGTCTGGCGACGCCAGCGGCGCAATGCGATGCCGATCGTGCCGCTTCCCTCCGCGCAGAGCTGGAGCCTGCGCGATGCGGTCATATCGAGCCGCGCCACTTCGCCGACGACAGCGCCGAGCCCGCCGTGACGGAGACCTTCCTCGATACAGGCGAGCACGGTCTTGTCGTTGCCGGCCTCGACGTAGATCACGCGGTCAGGCGCGAGGCCTGCTTGGGCTAGCGCTGGTGCGAAGAGATCGGGCCGCGTGATGACCCAAAGGACCTTGCCCTTGGTTCGCGCGGCCACCCCGGCAGCAAAGAGTGCCGCCGCCGCGCCATCGACCGCACCGTTACCACCGCCCGCGATCTCGTGGAGTGCCCCCAGCGTCAGGCCACCGGCGGGAAGGCGCGAGTCGATCTCGGTGATCCCGAATGGAAGCACCGATTTCACGCGCCGGCCTTTGCCTTCGATCTTCTCGATCTGCGCGCGCAATGACTCTATGGCGGGCTCGGGCCGCAACTTCGTTGTTGACCTCCTGGAATAGGTGCAGCATCATGTTCTCTATTTGTTCTATCTTTCGCCGGCGAGAGTCAAGGAGCATTTGCGACTGACCCCCGGCTCACTGATCAAGGCTGCTTACGCGTTCCAGAGGTCGTCTGGACCGATATAGACAAGATTGAGCTGGCCACCCTGTGCGGAAACCGTGGCTCGCAGAAGGCCACGCCGGTTCGCGTTCAGTGCATATGGCAAAGCGCCATGCGACAATCCCTCGGGCGAGATGACGAGGGGTTGGCCGTTCCAGTGGTGCAAAGAAACCGGTGACCCTGGGGGCGGGGGTGCCGTGGTCCAGTTCACATTTGCCAAGTAGGTGCGCTCCGACCATGTGCGGTCGGCACGTGGCGCGAACTCCTGCACAAAATCGAGCCAGAGACTTCGTGTCTCCAGTGTGGGCCAGTCCGGCTGGGCGGCAAACGCAGCGACTTCGGGCGACCCGAGCCAGTTTCTCAACTCCTGTCCGGTGGCGAATGTCGCCCCCGTGTCATTTACGGCTTTGATAGCGGCGAGGCGCGAGTTGAATCCAGCTTGCATCAGGATCGAGGCTGACCGGTTCATGGTGCCGGTTTCGACCGCAGACAGTGCTAGACCAAGCTCATGATCTTCTAACGCGGCAACCGCGCCGGGACCGCCAACGACATCACCATTTGCGGCAGCCCGAACGCGTAGCGCCTCCATGGCCCAGGGCAGGCGATAGACAAGGCCATCTTCGATGAACCGCAAGCCGTCACCGTCGCCGTTGGCGACCAAGGCGGCCAGCGGCTCTCCGCGAAGCCAAAAGCGCAGAACGTCGCGCCAGTTGACGGGCAGTGGATCCGGTGAGAAAGGATGGAAAGGGAATACACGCTCGGCAATGCCGGTGATCGCAGCGATCGCCGCATCGCTGTCGCCAATAAGCAGAGCGCCGTTCGCTTGGACAAGCAACTGATTTGCCTCCGGTGCGATGGCATCCAGAGCTTGGCCCGCTGCCAAACCAAGGCCGGCGAGGAAGTAGCCCTTGCGCTTTGCTGAGGTGGAATTGGCCCAGATGTGCCGACTCCGGGTCAGCAACGTTGACTTGAAAACGATGCGAGCTTCGTTCGATGTTCGCAGAAGCCGGCGCTGCCACAAAGATGATTGCAGGATCGCGTCGAGCGTTGCCTCGATGTCCGCATCTGGGACATCTTCTTCGCCAATGAGGCTGAGGATCGCGGTGTCGAGCGTCGCGAGGTGCGTTTCCCATTGCTTCCGTGCGTCATCCCGATCTTTCGGCTTTTCGCCCGGCACCTCTGGAAAGTTCCAGGCAGCGGCGCTGTTGACGACATACTCCGTCAGATGATTGAGATCGCCGCCGACGATTTTGTGCATGCGCAGCAGAAGGGCCGTGAGCAATTGGATCAGGCCGCTTTCCATCTCGCGGGCGCCCGGGTCTCCAATCAGCTGGACCCACTCGTTGTGCTTTTTGCTCCGTCGATCCTCGAAGATCGGGAAGAGGACAAGGCCTTCGACATCGATGTAGGCGCGGCCAGCGCGACCTATGACGTTTTTGAACTCGGAGACCTTGATCATCTCGCCGTTGCGATAAAGCGAGTGCATGACGACAGCGGTGGCCGACAGGTTCAGGCCCTGGGCAAGGGTCGGGGACGAGATCGTGACTTTGAGGACGCCGTCGCGAAGGAGACGTTCGACTTCCTTCCGGTAGGCCGTAGGCAGAGCACCGTGATGGAGCGCAACGCCGAGCCGGAGGCATTTCAAAATATCGCTATTTGGGCCTAGCCATTCCTCTCCCAAAGCGATAGCCGTCTGGAGCGCCGCAGGGTCCACTGCTAGGAGTGAAGGCAGCGCGCCGCGTTCGTGTAAATCGACGATGACCTCGGCGTATGGCTTTACGCTCCGTCGTTGCGGGCAATAGATGAGGACCGTTTGACCATCTTCGACCAGGCGCCAAGCCGTGGCGAGACAAAGCTCTCGTTGGTCGCAGGGAAAGATCTTCGTCCGTTTTCTCTTGGGCTTGATGAAAAGCTGTGGAACGAAACCGGTAAAGAACCGGGGCACGAAGGGGCGTTCGTCATCGACACGGAGGTTCAGGCGCGCATTCGGGGTATTCCAGCCGACTTCTCCGAACCGAAGACGGGTTGGGCGCCAATCGTTTTTGACAGGTCCACCAGCCTGATCGCGGCGTAGCCATGCGGAGAAATCCTCCAGCTGATCTCCATCGGGGAGGATTGCGGAGAGGCACACGATCCGGCGCTGATCGGCGTCAGGTCGGCGAAGCAAGCGCTGAATTTGGACTTCGTAACGAACTTCACGTTCGCCTGGGCCGATCATATGGCCTTCGTCGAAAATCAGCAGACCTACGTCGTCGAGCAGTGAAGGATCATTGCGAAGCGCAAAATCGATCTTCTCCGGTGTAGCGACGACGATGTCGCGTTCTCGAATTGCGTCTTCATCGAACCCGGAGACGCCGATGCTCCCATAAAGAGCCGAAATCGTCTTTCCAAGTGGCCCAAAGGTACGTTGGAGGTTCGCTTCCGTCTGGGCTGAGAGAGCCCTTAGCGGGGTCACGAACATGACCCTCCGGCCGCCCGCAAGACACCGGAGAATGCATAGCTCCGCAACACGGGTTTTGCCGGCGCTGGTCGGCAGTGAGACGACGAGATTATCGGACTGATCGACGGCGCGAGCCGCCGCCTCGATCTGCGATGGCCACAGATCTATTTCCGCCCTTGAGCGGCAGGCGAGCGATGCAATCAAGATCGATCGCAAACGTAGCCAGTCAGCTGCCGCACCGCCCGTGGGAGCGAGAGGGACCCTCTCATGAAAAGTGTTGGACCAGAGGTCGGACAGAAGATGAATAGCGACTCTGTGCGCCCACCATTGCGGGAGGAGGTTGAGCTCGGCACAGATGGAAAGGCTGTTCCGCAGTCGTGCGATTGCTTGCTCGACTAAGGCACGCTCACCGCGGTCGATTGCTAAGAGGAAAATGGAGATGGCGCCGAAAAAGTTGTCGGTCAGCGCAATATCCAGCCCTTCCCAGAGGAAGTCATGGCCGTCGCGGTCAGGAGCTGCTTCGTCAGCTGGTTGAATGGGTTCGAGCGCGAGCCGCTCTTGAAATAAACCTGAGATTCGCGCGTCAGAGCCTTCGCCATCGAGGCGATAATTATGGACCCGTGCGCGGAGACCATTGATATCCCGGCGCATCAGCTGCGCTAAAGCGCGCTCAAGTGGCGAGAAGTTTTCTTCGCTTATGACGATCGAGAGAAGCGAGTAGGCCCGGGCGGAAAGCTGCGCGAGATGATAGCTGGCGGCCGCCATGACGAAATGGAAATCCCGATCCGCTTCGCCGCGATCACCCTTGGCCATCACCGATTCAAGGGCGGTCGCAGCCTGCACGAAGGCGACCCGAGCCTGATCGGAATCACCACCCATCTCAAGCATGCGAAGGCCAAGACCCAGGAGACCGTAGGCGTAGCTATGAAGATCGAAGCTGAGCTGCGGCGAGAACTGTGGCGCGTCGGGTGGTAGAACGCCGCCTCGCCATATCATGGCACGGGCTTGGCCTTGCGCGATGAGTCTACCCCGAAAGCCGGCTGCCGCTGCTTCGGTGATGGCGGCCGAGATGGTGTCAGGGTTGGTTGGCATTGGCGATCACACGATCATAGATGGCGCCGACAAAGGCTGCATGGCCATCGACGTGGAGGGCAACGCCCCACTGATTGATTTGCCCCGGGTAAGCTTGAAGTGACTGCGTCAACAATGCTTGCGGCGCGTTGCCCGAGAAGGTGAACAACAGATGCTGCACACTGGCCAACGGAATGCCATGACGCACCAGCGCATCGTCGATTGCGTCCGCCAGCGGTTCGTTCGCAAGTTCGAGAAGGCGCGCGGATATGAACGACAGCGCGTGCGATGAAGGTCGTCCATTGTCCTTGTCAAGGCCAGCACGTGCCTCCGTGAGAGTCTGCGCGCGAAGAGAGGCCCGACTCTTTGCCTCGGTCTTGAGGAAGCGAAGTCGTTGTGTGGCTTGGTCAAGGACCATGCCGATCACGTCGTCACCGCGCATTGCCATGTTGCGATGATCTTTCCATCGCAGACGCTTGATGGGAGCGCGATAGCCGCTGTGCGCATCGATCCATTCGGTCGCGTAGATTTCCCCGAGATCCCCGGACCGGATTTGTTTTGTCTGGGGCAACAACCCTGTGACCAGATCGGCAGCTCCTGGCTTGCCGAGGCGACGCAATGCGCGTGCGACTCGCTCTTCCGCCGCATAGTGTCCAGGCACGGCCGCGGCGGACAGCTGGACGCCCGTCGGGCGGTCGGCGGCGCGAACGGTCTTGATGTGGAGGCGGTGGTTGCCGAGTGGGGTGTCGGCTCCGTCACACCAGTCGTTGAATTGCACCATGCGCTCATACCCTCTCGATTAAGCGCGGCGCAGCATTCGCGGGATGTGGACACGGTGAAAACCGTGCGTCTGCACTTGTCGGCGAAGCTTGGGTGTATCGTTGACGCCGAACGCGACGGCCGCCTTCAGGGGACTGGCAAAGGTCGCGTAGAAGGTCCAGCGAGCGTCCTTCGGCAGAGGCGCGTTCTGCCGACGGTCGGTGATTACGACGTCGCGGGGGTCTTTCGTATTGCGAAAGGCATGGAAGGTGATCCAGTCGGGCCGCCTGTAGCGTGCCGCCTTGGTGAAGGGCACCGACTGAACCTTCACGTCGCTTTGGTCGAGAACCCAATCGCGCTGTTCGAGTATCTGCCTGACCATGTGGCCGACCATCTGCTTGACGCGGTCAATTAGGACGTCTTCGCGGAACTCCTCGAGAAGCTGTTCTTCGATGCCTTCGACGGCGGGCTTTCCAAGCTCTGAGGCCGTCTCCAGGCGAGCGATAGTGGCAGGCCGCGTAAGAAACGACCAAATGCGCTTGCCGACGTCGGACTCCGACAGCGAAGCGAATTTTTCCGGATTGTAGCGAAGCATGATAAGGCCTCCTTGACCGGTCATAAATGGCCGGTCATAAATGCCTAGTCAAGGGCACCGCACGTTGAATCACTTAGTCTGCCGGTTTGCCGCTCGTGTGCCGCTCCGATTCCGGTCGGCTGCCTCACGCTGGGTCGCTTCTCGATGTAGGCTTGGATCATCGAAAACGCCGAATGAGGTTGAGATGAAGAAGGTCGTGCCGAACGGAAAGGTCGTGAAAGCTTTGAGGGAGCAGCTCGAGAGACTGTCGACCCAAAAGGAAATGGCGAATGAAATCGGCGTCAGCATTCGGATGCTTCGCATGATCGAGAATGAGAATGCGCCAATTGCAGTATCAACGGCCGATCGGTTGGCAAAAGCGCTGCAAGTTCATCGCGAGCGCATCATCCTCGTTTCGGAAACTTTGGAGATGGCGCCGACGGGAAGCGCGCCGGATGTCTTTTCCACGCTGATGGAGGATGAAGACCGGCTCATACCCCGCAACGATTATGACGTCGCCAGTGCGACGACGGATGAAGGCGCGCTATATACGGAGGCGGCCCGCTCACACGACGTGGCCTGCATTATCGAGACGACGCTTGATGAGGAAACGGGTGCCTACGCGCAGGAGCTGTTCGATATCCTCGTTGGATTGTCCTGGTCGCAGCGAGATATTCTCGTAGACATTCCCCCTGCGACGGAGATCGCGGTTCGTCGGCGCCTGCGGCAGCTCATCGTTCTCCTCAAGGGCAACGACATCTGGATCTATCACACCTCGATCCTGAGGCGATTGCCGGAGCGCTACACGGTCGCGCCGCCGGACGAGCCTTGCACGTATCAAAGCCGTCAGGTCGTGGCGCTTGGCCCCCCGGGTGAATATGGCGAGACTACCATGCGCGTGCCGATCGATCATGGTCAGCCGTTCATCCTTCCGGCGTGGCGCAAGCTTCGCAAGAGCGACAATGAGGAGGCAGCAGCTTCATGATGAGACGCAATCGTTTGATTGTCGCTGTGTTGGGCGCACGTGCTGAAATCGACTAGAATCGCATTGGGCGGAAGTGGGGGGCGTATGAAGTTTAAACTGGAAAATACTTTCGAGGACAATCTCGCCTTGTTTCAGGCTGAGGCTGAGCAGATCGATCCCGAATGCGCGAAGATCCTCTTTGACAATTTGCACATCCTGGATTCGGGAAGTGACACCGCGCCAAGCCGGGCAGCGATCGGCGAGTTTCACAAGGCGGTACTGGCTGCACTTGATGGTCTGTCCAACCCTGCGGGCGAGGGCAAGGCATGACGCGGTATTTCCTGGGCAGCTTGTCGATCGAGGGCTTTCGCGGGATCAACAATGACGGCGACCCGCTCGTCCTCAAATTCAAATCCGACGCCGTCAACTCGGTCCATGCGCCGAACGGGGTCGGCAAGAGTTCTATATTCGAAGCCGTCTATTTCGCGATCCACGGCATCGTTCCGCGCCTGAAGGCGCTCCAGGAAGCCGAGCAAGGCGACAGCTACATCGTCAATCGCTTCCATCCCGGGCAGCAGGCGACGGTCGACCTGACATTCGTCAGCGACGACGGGTCGCCGGATGTGGCGATCAAGGTGGTGCGGTCTGCCAATGGCGCGCGCCTTGTGACTTCCCCCAGCGGTCACGCCGATCCGCAGCAATTCCTGGCAAGTTTGCAGGAGGATTTTGTCCTCGTCGACTATAACCGGTTCGCGAAGCTGATCGACATCTCCGCCTTGGAGCGGGGGCGTTCTTTCGCATCGCTCGTGGGACTGAGCCGATATTCGCGCCTGCGCCAAGCCCTCGACGGCGCCAAACGAACGCAAAACGTCAATAGTGACCTGGGGCTCTCCGCGCTCGATGCTGAGGTGACGACAGGCGCGCGCGCGTTGAGTGCGATCGAGCGGCGTGTCATCGCGGCCCACGACGAGGTCGCCGGGGCGGGAGGCGCCGCCGTCGATAAGCTCTCCGATCTAAAGGCGGCGGTGACAGCCGCCCTGTCTGCCATCGCCTTGCTCAAGCCATTGATCGGCGAGGCCTCGGTCATGGATCTCGATTTTGAAGCCGCGGAGCTGGCGATCGAGAAGGAGGAAGGCGGGGAAGCGCGAAAGACGTTGGATACGCTGACCACCTCGGCCACGTCGCTATCGGGGCTTGAGGTCACGGTGGAGGAATTGGCCGACGTTGATCGGCTGCTCGAACTGGCCGGAAGGAGAGACGAGGCGGTACGCAGCGTCGGCGCGGAAGCATTGCACGCCCTTTTGCGCGATGCGCTGGCTGTGGTGTCCGGCGCCGATTGGCACGACCCGAATCAATGTCCAGTTTGCGAGGCGAAAGGCAGTGATCCTCTAAAGCCGCGGCTGGAAGGCAAGATCGCTAAATACGATGCCGCCGCCCAGCTAGGGGCCGAACTAGTCAAGGATGTCGCCACGGCGCCTGGGATCGCGAAGCTCCGCCAGCTTGAAGAGGCGGCGGCCATGGCGATCGCGACGGGCGATCGATTGCACGTCGCGTTCGATTTGGCCGCCAAGAAGGGGGATGTGGCGACCTCCGACCTGGAGAGCATTAAGGCGCGCCTCGGGGGTCTTGAAACGCAGCGGGGCGAGACTCTTGCTCGGGTGCAGGGGGAGGCCGACGCATTGCAGGCGCGGTTGCCACCGTCATTGGTGCAGGTGACCCGCATCCTCAGCTTCGCAAAGCAGTTTCGCGATGCGGTGCTGGAATACGAGAGCGGTGCGCCGGCGCTCAAGGCGAAACAGGACAAGCTCAAGGTTCTGAATCGTTGGAAGACATTCATCACGCGCGCCGGCCAGAGCTTTGCTGATGCCGAGGCCGCGTTGGCCAACGAGCGGATTGCCGAGATTCAGACCGCTTGCCAGGATCTGTTCGGTCGGTTCGTGCGCGGCGGTCCCGATGTGAAGCCGACCCTGAGCCGGGCGCAGAACAGCGAGAACGTTGATCTGAAGCTCGCGGACTTCTTCGGCCTACAGGACCTCAGCGCCCGGGCGCTCCTCTCGGAAAGTTATCGGAACGCTGTGGCAGCCGCGATTTTCCTGGCGGCTGCGACCAAGCACAGCGGCGTTCCGCGCTTCATGGTGCTCGACGACGTGACGTCCAGTTTTGACGCTGGTCACCAGTTCGCGTTGATGGACGCTGTACGGACGTTGCTCCGCTATGGTGCTGTGCCGGACGGGCTGCAGTTCATTCTCTTGAGCCATGACACCAGCCTGGAGAAATATTTTGACAAGCTGAACGGCACGGTGGATTGGCATCACCAGAAGCTCCAGGGCATGCCTCCGAAGGGGAGGCTCATGGTATCGGCTCAGGAGGCGGATCGTCTCAAGGCGCAGGCGTTACAGCACCTGAATGCTGGCCAGATCGATATTGGTGCGCCGTTTCTGCGGCAGTATCTCGAATACAAGCTGGGACAGATCATCGCCAAGTTGGAGATCCCTGTTCCACCGGACTATGCCACCCGTGGTGACAAGCGGACGCTCTCGACCTACATCGATGCGATCGGCGAGGCAGTGAAGCTTTATCATGCGGCCAATCGGTGTGTGCTGACGCCTCAGCAGATCACTGATCTCCAAAACCATCATGTGCCATCGATTATTGGCAATTTCGTCAGCCACTACGAGACCGGCGCCGGCACTCCCTTCAACGCCTATGCGTTGCTGGGTGTGCTGCAGAGCATCGATGCCTTGGCAGACTGCTTCACATGTGTCGATCCAGCTAACAACCAGAAGCGCTATTACCGGCGGTTGGACCGGCGCTAGTCTGCCTTTCGCGGAGGGAGGGATCGACGAGTTCGAGCACGCCCTCCGCGACCGTCAGATCGACCGCGGGGCCGCGGGCCTCGGTTTCGCTCTTGGTGATCGGCGGGCAGAGTTAGTCGAAGTCTGGGTCTGGATAGCGCTCTTCGATCACGAAGCGCATGATGTTCCACCAAACGTTCTCGATCGTGTAGTCCGTCTGGTTCACTTTGCGCGGTGCCCACTCGTCAAAAATTCTTGCCATGCGAACGTGCCCGGAAGCCTTGATCTCGGGGTCTCTCTGAGCAGACTTGCCCGATTTGATGGATAGGTCGGAGACGTTGAGCGTGGACGGATCGTATTCGAGAGTTGCCTGCAGGAAATCGCCTTTTTCCGTCAGCGGATGAGCGGTCGTATGCGAAATAAGGGCCTTCTGCAGTTTGTCTCCCATGGCGATGTAAGGTTCTAGGAGGCCGTCTGCCTGCAGGCCCTGGCGCCAACGATCGTGTGTGTCGAGTGCGCTCGGAAAGTCGCCCCAATGGAAATCCGCTCGTCCCCCGAAGGTAATTTTCCCGTAGCCATCGACATGATCGCGCAGGGCATCCATCAACTCGAGGGCACGGCGCGGATCTTTCTCGGTTAGGACCGCGTCGATGGCTCCCAGCACTTCCTCCATATCGAAGACAATTTTTCTTAGCTCTTCCTTTTGCTCCACAAACATCTTCGGGATTTCGCCGACGGGGTTTGGGAGCGGAAGTGTCCAGGGAAATTCGATGTCGTCTTCGCTGAAACGTCGATATGGGATGTTGAGCTGATCTAAGAAAGCGGCCGATTGATAGTACGTTTGGCTTTTCAAACTGTGTTCGATTTGGTTGAGCGCGAGTTTGCGCGATTTGACGCGGAAGGCTTCCTGGAGCGCGGTACTGCCGGCGATGTAGCTTTCGGGCGAATGGCTGGTGCTGATCGATAGTGTTTCGACTATCTGCCGCGCCGACAGGAGGTACATTTCGCCTTCGTCCTCTTTTCCGACGTGGAGAAGGGCGAAAAATCCTTCAAGCGGAACTCCGCCGGCGTCAACGACATAGCTCTTTGGGATGTGGTGGGTCGTGCGTCGATCTTGGAAGTTGACGTGCTCCCCAAAACTCCTCCAGTCATAACTGGAGTCCGGGGTTATAATCATGCCCTTGCGGGCGGGGCTGCACAATCCGCCTGGCAGCATCGGCGGGCGTCAGCCCGCCTATTCCGCTATGCGGCCGCACATGGTTGTAGTCGTAGCGCCAGCTGCCCAGCACCGAGCGTGCATGGCTGAGCGACGCGAACAGCGTCTCGTTCAGGCATTCGTCGCGCAAGCGACCATTAAAGCTCTCGACGTAGCCGTTCTGCTGCGGCTTGCCGGGAGCGATGTAATGCCACTCGATCTGCCGGTCCTGCGCCCAGCGCAGGATCGCCAGGCTGGTCAACTCGGTCCCGTTGTCGCTCACGATCATCAGCGGCCTGCCGCGAGCCGCGATGATCGCATCGAGCTCGCGGGCAACACGAGCGCCCGATAACGACGTGTCGACCACCAGCGCGAGGTTCTCGCGCGTGAAATCATCGACGACGGCAAGGATCCGGATACGTCGGCTGCAGACCAGCGTGTCGCTGACGAAGTCCAGGCTCCAGCGCTGGTTCGGTCCTTGCGGTATGGTCATCGGCGCGCGTGTGCCCATCGCGCGCTTGCGACCGCGCCGACGACGCACCCGCAGGTTTTCCTCGCGATACAGTCGCAGCAACTTCTTGTGGTTCATGACCAGCCCCTCGCGCGCCAGCATGATCCCCAGCCGACGGTAGCCGAACCGGCGACGCTCGAGCGCGATCTCGCGAAGACGCGACCGCAGGTCGCCATCATCACTACGCCGATGCGCATAGCGCATCGACGATCGATCCACGTTGAGAATGGCGCACGCCCGACGCTCGCTGATGCCGAAGGCCTGCCGCACATCCTCGACAGCCCTTCGGCGAGCGGCAGGCTTCACCAGTTTTTTGAGGCAACCTCCTTCAGCACGGCATTGTCGAGCATCGCATCGGCCAGCAGTCGCTTCAGCCGCGCGTTCTCGTCCTCCAGCACCTTCAACTTGCGCGCCTGCGACACATCCATGCCGCCATAGGTCGCCTTCCATTTGTAGAACGTCGCGCTGCTCACGCCGTGCTTGCGGCACACGTCCGCCGTCGATGACCCGGCTTCCTGCTCACGCAGGATCGCTATGATCTGCTCCTCGCTAAACCTGCTCCGCTTCATCGTCGTCCTCCTCAATGAAGGACTCTAGCTCAAACTGGCGGAGTTTCAGGGGAGCACGTCAAAGTATTTGGCTTGGATCACGCCGACGCGAGGCGGAACCTTGTCCGTGAATCGTTATGTCGTAGTGCGGCGTTGTATGAGGAAGTCGGCGCCGTCGGTGTCGACGCTTCGCTCAAGCACCCAGAATCGATCGATTAGGAAGGAGCGCGTGCGCGCCTCTCCGACGGTGCCGTTTTCCATAACCTTGAGCCACGTCGGCCAACTGTCTTCCACGAGGTAGGTCCTATGCTTCTATGAGAATCGCGGCAGAGAGTTGCGCGTTGGCGTTTCATCCATCAGCGTTCAGTGCCTTGAGTTCGGTAAGGAATACCGTGCCGATTTCCACGGCCCGTTTCGCCGCTTCAGAGTCGACGTCCACGCCGTGCGAGGCTGCGTTCATGGTTTGCAGCGCGCCGACCATCTGCTCGGTGCTGGCCGGCATAGCCCCATGTCGGCGTAGGTCCCGCAGCATGTTCATGATGCCGACGGGCCGATCGAAGACGACGCCTCTCTTCTCGGCGAGGTCACGCACCGCGCGCTCGATTTCGATGCGTAGCTTGACCACAGACATCAACGGGAACTCTCTGGCAAACTCCGCCACCGTCGGGAGATCTTCCTCGAGCTGGGGCGGGAGCGCGGCGGAGAGCTGATACTGGGCCACGCCCATCGGCTTGCTGGAATCTCGCAGGGCGTATTCGACGATCACCTCGTTGCGCCCCTTGCACAAGATGATGCCGATGGTCGGCTTGTCGTCAGGATGGCGCAATTGCTCATCCACGGCCGACAGATAAAAGTTCATCTTGCCGGCGAATTCGGGTTTGAAATCCTCGATCTTCAGCTCGATCACCACGTAGCAACGTAAGCGGAGATGATAGAATAGCAGGTCGAGGTAATAATCTTGGCCGCCGACCTCGAGGTGATATTGGCTGCCGACGAAGGCGAAACCCTTGCCAAGCTCCAGGATCAGCAGTCGCAGATGCTCGATGAGGCCACGCTCAAGATCGCGCTCCAGCATTTCCGGACCAAGCGCGAGGAAATCAAATGTATACGGGTCCTTGAGAATCTGTTGGGCGAGCTCGGATTGTTCAGCCGGAAGGGTGCGCGAGAAGTTGGTCAATGCGCTGCCTTGACGAGCGAACAGATTGCTGTCGATTTGATGAGCAAGAACGTTCCGGCTCCAGCCGTTCTCGATCGCCTGCCGGGCGTACCAAGCCCGTTCCTCGGACGCCTTGATAGCGTCGAGAAGGCGCACATTATGACCCCAAGGCAATAGTGCAACAACCTGTTGCACAAAATCGCCGTCGGGCCAGGCCTCAGCGAAAGAGCGCATATATTTCAGGTTTCGGGAGGAAAGGCCGGTCATTTCCGGAAAGGCCTGGCGGAGATCATCGGCGAGACGGTCGATGACCTTCGTGCCCCAGCCTTCACGCTCCTGCCGGGCGAGAATGTCGCGGCCGATGGTCCAGTAGAGCAGGATCAGTTCGCGGTTGACGGACAGGCTGGCGCGATGCCGCGCCTCAACGATCTTCCGTTTTAGATCGCTGACGAAGGCCGCGTAGCTCTGTGAATCGATGCCTGCGGCGGGCTTGGCACTGCGAGGTGTGCGTTTGGGCGGACGAGCTGTCATGCAGCCTGCTTCAAACGCTTCTTGGCGAGGATGGCACGGACGAATTTGTCCCATTTCGCCATGCCGGCGCGCTTCTCGATCATGTAGTGCCAGCGGTCGTAGTGCTTGGAGCTGACATCCTGTAGCGCGTGGTTCTGAAGGCGATCGCGGATTTCCTTCGGCACGCCTGCCTTGCCGGCGAGCGTCTTGAACGTACGTCGGAGGTCGCGGTTTGTCGCATATGGGATCACGCCGCGATCTCGCTGCCGCCAGACGAAACTATACAGAGTGCCATGGCTGACAGGTCTGGATGGGTCTTTGGCGGAGGGGAAGAACCAGCCGTACTCGTTCGGTTTGATCGATTCGATCAGTTCGGCGGCGAGCAATGGCACAGGGACGGCGTGCGGCTGGAGGTTCTTGGTCTTTGACCAGTCGATGATCCGCTCCTTGGCGTCCCATTGATCGACATGAAACCGCGCTATTTCCTCGACGCGCTGGCCGGTCAGCATGATGAGTTGCACCGCGCGGGGATAGGAGGGGTGAACCGGCGTGTCAGGGTGGTCCAGCCAGCGATAGAGTTGCACAAACTCGTCTTCGTCGAGCCAGCGCGTGCCCTGAACCTTCGGCTCGGTAGGGATGCCGGTCGCCGGATTGAAGGGGAGGCGGAAGCGCCGGGAAGACTGCTGCCGATAGTCGTTGTCGGACTTCATGCCCCAGCTAAAAGCGGCATGAAGATAGGACCGCACATGGTCGGCCATTGATTTGGCGCCGCGCTCGTAAATCGGACGGATCAACTCTACGATCTCCTCGGCCTCGATTTCGCGGGCGAGGCGGTTGCGCCCGAGCGTGTCGGCTATCTTGTTGAGGCCTTTTTCCGTTTCCTTCCAGGATGGCTTTCCGGCATCCTTGAGCGACGCGACATAACCCTCGAAAAGATCAGCCACTGTGCCTGGGCGGGTGTCGGTGGCGATCTTGATGCTTCGGCCCTTTTGGATCACGTCCGCAAAGTCGCGCTTGAAGATTTCTCGCGCCTGGGCAAGCGACATGGAGGGGTAAGCGCCGAGCTTTTTCTTGGTCCGCTTCCCGTCGCGCCATTGCTGCGCCATCCAGTCAGCGGTGACGCGTTTCGGCATAGGCTTGAGGACAAGTACGAGGCGGCCGGTGCCGCGCCCTTCGCCGTCGGCAAGATTCTCCTGTTTCTGACTTAGCTCAACCCGCTTCAACGCATGTCGGATCGCGGTGTCGGTCAGGCTTGGCATAGCGTTTCCTCCTGTTCCGCAACTGGGATCGGTCGAGGAGAAACGGGGATCGTTTGCTGGGATCGGAAAGCCGCTTTCAACCCCTCTAACCGCCCCCAATTTGCCATAGCCGCCCCCTGTACGCAATGGGCAAAAACCGCCTATTCCATTGATGATTCAGCGGTATCCAGCGTGATCCAGCGTGATTGTGGAGGGGGTAGTGGGGTGGTTGTGCACGAGGATGATGGCGGTCGCCGAAAGTTCGAGTGCCCGCCGCACCACTTCGCGGGGATAGACCGGCGTGTGATCGACCGTGCCGCGTCCCTGCACCTCGTCGGCGATCAGCACGTTGCGCTTGTCGAGGAAGAGGATGCGGAACTGTTCGCGCGATTCGTAGGCCATGGCCGCATGGCGGTAGTCGATGACCGACGACCATGAGCCAAGCACCTGTTTGTTGCGCAGTTCGCTTTTGAGGATCCGCTGGCCGACCGTTGCCACCAGCTTCAGATCGAGCGCGACGGATTCGCCGACGCCCTTGACCTCCTGCAGGAGGGCGATCGGCGCGCCGAAGACACCGGCCAGCGTCCCGAAACGTTCAAGCAAGACTTTGGCGAGCGGCTTGGTGTCCCGCTGGGGAATGGAGCGGAAGAGCAGCATTTCGAGAATTTCGTAATCCGCGAAGGCCGTATCACCATGTTCGCGGTATTTGGCGCGGACTCGGTCGCGATGGCCGCGATAGTGGGCGGCATCGTCTTCCTTCGCGGGAGCGGCGGTCTTTTTCATGGCCTTCGGCTTGGCGAGCTGCTCGGCAAAAAAGCCGCGTTCGTCCTCCAGCAGGGAGGCTTGGTCGTTTTGGGTATTGGGCGTCGGCGGGGCAGGACGCTTCGCCATGTTACCTCGAGAGCGGCGGCAGGCCGGGCCGGTCGAGGCCGCCGGGCGAGAGCGTGAAGACCTCGCAGCCCGTTGCGGTGACGCCGACGGCATGTTCGTATTGCGCCGAGAGCGAGCGGTCGCGGGTGACCGCCGTCCAGCCGTCGGACAGCACCTTCACATGCGGCTTGCCGAGATTGATCATCGGCTCGATGGTGAAGATCATGCCTTCCTTCATCTCCGGGCCTTCGTCCGAGCGGCCGTAATGCAGAATGTTCGGGGAATCGTGGAACAGCCGGCCGACGCCGTGGCCGCAGAAGTCGCGTACCACCGAGCATCGCTCTGCTTCCGCATAGGTCTGGATCGCTTCGCCGATCGCGCCGGTGCGGGCGCCGGGTTTCACGGCGGCGATGCCGCGCAGCAGGCACTCGTACGTGACTTCCAGGAGCCGCTCGGCGGCGCGCTTGATCTGCCCGACCGGATACATGCGGCTCGAATCCCCGTGCCAGCCGTCGAGGATATAGGTGACGTCGATATTGACGATGTCGCCGTCGCGCAGCGGCTTGTCGTCCGGCATGCCGTGACAGACGACGTGGTTGATCGAGGTGCAGACGGAATATTTGTAGCCGCGATAGTTCAGCGTCGCGGGGAGCGCGCCGTGATCCATGCCGAACTCGAAAACGAAGCGATCGATGGCGCTGGTCGTAATACCGGGCTGGATGATCGCCGCCAGCTCGTCGAGGCAGCGCGCGGTCAGCAGGCAGGCCTTGCGCATGCCTGCGAAATCCTCCGCCGTATAGAGCCGGATCGCGCCCGTATTCTTCAAGGGGGCGGAGACCGCCTCGATATAGTTGACCATGGTTTTCTTCTCACACTTTATCCGTTCATAAAACAGGCAGGGCCTGTTCGTCCATCGGCTTTGCGGCGCGAGCGGGGATTTTGCGGCAATCCCGCCGGTCCTTCCTATTGAACAACAGATCTCGGCAGGCGGACGAGCGCCATGACGAGCGCCGCCGCCGTCGAGCAGCCGACCATCAAGGCGAAGATCAGGAAGGCGACGCCGCCCTAGCGTGTTCGGTCAAAGGTCGGTCACCGGGACGAGTCCCGACGGCACGATCTCCTGCGGGGAAACGCGGCAGCGGATGGCATAGGCTTCGACGCCGCGTTTTCGGGCGCGCTCGAAGGCGATGGCATAAAGCGGATCGAGATCGGCGCAGATCGAGAAGCGGTCGCAGTCGTGCCGCTGGATCAGGTAGAGCATCACCGCCCGGTGACCGGCCTCGGCCATGTCGCCCAACTCCTCCAGGTGCTTGGCGCCGCGCTTCGTCGCCGTATCCGGAAACTCCGCCAGGCCGGGCGTCCGGCTGAAATGGACGTTCTTCACTTCCACATAGGCGTTCGGCAGATCTTCGCCCGAAAGCAGGAAATCGATGCGGGAATTGCGGCCGTAGCGCTGTTCGCGCAGGATCGTCTTGTAGGCGGAAAGGCTCGGGATCAGCCCGGCGTGAATGGCTTCTTCGGCAAGCCGGTTCGGAAGACCCGTATTGATGCCGACCGTCTCGTCGCCGACCTCGATCATCTCGAACATGTGGCGGTATTTGCGGGTCTGGCTGTCGTGCTCCGATACCCAGATCTTCGAGCCCGGCGCGGTCAGCCCACGCATCGAGCCGGTATTCGGGCAAGACCCGGTGAACGGGCTGCCGTCTTCGAGCACGGCATCGAACAGGAAGCGTTTGTAGCGCTGCACCAGGGTCGCGGAGACGAGCGGCGGATCGAAACGCATCGGGTCGGGAAAGCTAGACGCGTTCGAGCACGTAGGTACCGGGCGCGTCGGCAATCGCGTTCAATGCCGAGCCGCCGGGCTTGCGGGCCGGCACGCGGGTATCGTCCTTTGCCTCGATCCAAGCATGCCAGTGCGGCCACCAGGAGCCTTTGGTCTCTTCGGCCTTCTCCATCCAGCCCTCGTAGGTCCCCTTGGCCTTGCCGCCGGTCCAGTACTGATATTTCTGCTTGTCGGGAGGGTTGACGACGCCGGCGATATGTCCCGAGCCGGTGACGACGAAATCCACCGGTCCTCCGAACATCGATGAGCCGAGGAAGACGGATTTCGGCGGTGCGATATGGTCCTCGCGGGTCGCAAGATTGTAGATCGGGATCTTGATGTCCTTCAGCGAGACGACCCTGTCGCCGAGCTTCATCTCGCCCTTGCTCAGCGTGTTGTTGAGATAGCAGTTGCGCAGATAATAGGCGTGGTTCGCCGCCGCCATGCGCGTCGAATCGGAATTCCAGTAGAGCAGATCGAAGGGCATCGGTTCCTTGCCCTTGAGATAGTTGCTGACGACATAGGGCCAGATGAGCTCCGAGGCCCGCAGCATGTTGAAGGCGGTCGCCATCTTGGATCCGTCGAGATAACCGACGGAGTTCATCTGCTTCTCGATCGCCGCGAGCTGCTCTTCGTCGACGAAGACCTTGAGATCGCCCGCATGGGTGAAATCCACCTGCGTCGTCAGGAAGGTGGCCGATGCGATCCGGCTGTTCCTCTGCTGGGCGTGGTAGGCAAGCGTTGCCGCAAGCAGCGTGCCGCCCACGCAGTAGCCGATGGCGTTGACCTTTTTCTCACCGGTCGCCTTTTCGACCGTGTCCAGCGCAAAGTCGATCCCCTCGCGCATATAGGCTTCCCAGTCCTTCTTGGCGTGCCGCTCGTCCGGGTTGACCCAGGAAATGACGAAGACCGTGTGGCCCTGGTCGACGCACCATTTGATGAAGCTTTTCTGCGGGTTCAAATCAAGGATGTAGAACTTGTTGATCCAGGGCGGGCAGATGAGGAGAGGGCGCTTCAGCACCGTTTCCGTTGCGGGTTCGTACTGGATGACCTCGCAGACCTCGCTTTGCGCGATCACCTTGCCGGGCGTCAGTGCCATGTTGAGGCCGATCGCGAACTTGGCGGCGTCCGTCTGCCGCATCCTGAGCTCGCCACGGCCGGCGGCGATGTCCTCCGCCAGCATCTTCATGCCGGCGACGAAATTCGCGCCATTAGTCGCCACCGTCTCGCGATAGACTTCCGGATTGGTGATCGCGAAATTGGCCGGCGAAAGGGCGGCCGTGATCTGCTTCACGTAAAAAGCGGCCTTGTGCCGCGTATGGTCGTCCAGCCCCTCGGCCTCGTTGACCAGCTTCTCCGCCCACGACGCCGTGACCAGATAGACTTGTCTCAGAAAGGCGAAGAACGGGTTCTTGACCCAGTCCTCGTCGGAGAATCGCTTGTCCTTCGGCAGCGTTTCCGGCTCGGGCCCGACGGGCTGTCCGGAGAACTGGTGCAGCGTTCGCGTCCAGATGCCCATATAGCTGGAGAAGAGCAGCATCTGCGCATCGAGCGTTCGCTTCGGATCGGCGATCCAGTATTCCGTCACCTGGGAAAGCGTCTTCACGAGATCGGTCAGCGGATTGACGGCGGTATCGTCGATCTCGCCGCGCTCGCGGGGACCGAGCCATTCCGATGCCGCCTTGCCGAGATTTTCGAGCGCGCGGGCGAAATTCATGGTCAGCGCCTGCGGATCCTTGACCATATAGGCCTCGACGGACTTGGGATCGAAGCCCGGAAATTCGTGGCCCGTTTCACCCTTGTCTCCGGTCTTTTCCGACACGCGCGGTCTCCCGTTAATTGTCGTTTGTTTTCGTTTGTACATTGTGCCCGAAAGCGAATACAAGTGCCAGCGATCGAAGCTTTCGGATGAATGTGTCCGATGGCGAGAATTGGGCGACGGACATGGAAAATATCAGGCATCGGATCGGCAGGTTACCGCTATTCATCGGTCTCGCGGCATTGCCCGTTTTGCTCGCCAGCTGCAACAGCCAGAGCTTTGCGCTCGACGACGGCATTCCGAACACCGCGCCGCCGGCCGTGATCTCCCAGACCGCGTCGGCTCCGCCGCCCGGTCCGCTGGCGATCAGGAAGACCGGCACCTATCCGACCTTCGATCCGACGCTGAAGGCTGCCGCCGAGCAGATCGAGGACGAAGACTACCACAAGGCCGAGCCGCGGTTGGCCGCGCTCGCCCGCGCGCGCCGCTCCGGTTCGATCTCGGAAGCCGAGTACAAGCGTCGTGTTGCCGAATACCGCAAGCTTGCCGCAGAGCATGGCAAGGACGCTTTGGCCGACATCGCGCGATAGCCGCTTCGGCCGCATGGAACAGGCCAAATAGCGCTTGCGTTTCGGCCCGTTTGGCCGCAAAGCACAAATCGCCTAAGATGCGCCACGAAGCAGGGCGATGAGCCTGTTTTGCATCTATCATTGAGGAGAGCCCGAGGGAGCTATGGAAGAGTTTCATAAAGTCCGGCGACTGCCGCCCTACGTTTTCGAACAGGTCAACCGTTTGAAAGCGAGCGCGCGAGCGGGTGGCGCGGACATTATCGATCTCGGCATGGGCAACCCGGACCTACCAACCCCGAAGGCGATCGTCGACAAGCTTTGCGAAGTGGTTCAGGACCCGCGCACGCATCGTTATTCGTCCTCCAAGGGCATTCCGGGCCTGCGCCGCGCTCAGGCCGCCTATTACGCGCGCCGTTTCGGCGTGAAGCTCAATCCCGACACCCAGGTCGTCGCGACGCTGGGTTCGAAGGAAGGCTTCGCCAACATGGCCCAGGCGATCACCGCGCCGGGCGACGTGATCCTTTGCCCCAATCCAACCTATCCGATCCATGCCTTCGGCTTCCTGATGGCCGGCGGCGTGATCCGTTCGCTATCGGTCGAGCCGGACGAGACCTTCTTTCCGCCGCTGGAGCGCGCCGTAAAGCACTCGATCCCGAAGCCGCTGGCGCTGATCCTCAATTACCCGTCCAACCCGACGGCCTTCGTCGCATCGCTCGACTTCTACAAAGACGTCATCGCGTTTGCGAAGAAGCATGACATCATCGTGCTTTCCGACCTTGCCTATTCGGAAATCTACTTCGATGGCGAACCGCCGCCGTCCGTGCTGCAGGTGCCGGGCGCGATCGACGTGACCGTCGAGTTCACGTCCATGTCGAAGACCTTCTCCATGCCCGGCTGGCGCATGGGCTTTGCGGTCGGCAACGAACGGCTGATCTCGGCGTTGACGCGCGTGAAGTCCTATCTGGATTACGGCGCCTTCACGCCGATCCAGGTTGCGGCCACCCATGCGCTGAACGGCGACGGTTCCGACATCGCCGAAGTCCGCAACGTCTACAAGCGCCGCCGCGACGTCATGGTCGACAGCTTCGGCAAGGCGGGCTTTGACGTGCCGCCGCCGGCAGCCACCATGTTCGCCTGGGCGAAGATCCCGGAAAAGTTCCGTCATCTCGGTTCGCTGGAATTCTCCAAGCTTCTCGTCGAAAAGGCCGACGTGGCGGTCGCACCGGGCATCGGCTTCGGCGAAATGGGCGACGATTACGTCCGCCTCGCACTGGTCGAAAACGAGCATCGCATCCGCCAGGCAGCCCGTAACATCAAGAAGTTCTTATCGACGGCGGACGAGACGATGCACAACGTGATCTCGCTGAACACGCGTCGCTGACGCAGACCAAGCATTCCGGTGGCCTGTCCCGGGCCACCACCTCCCAAGCAATCAGGAAGAATAGCCATGGCAGATGCCCTCAAGGTCGGCATTGCGGGGCTTGGCACCGTGGGTGCCTCGCTCGTCCGGATCATCCAGAACCGCGCGAATGAACTGGCCACGACGTGCGGCCGTGCGATCGAGATCACGGCGGTCACCGCCCGCGACAGGACCCGCGACCGGGGCATCGATATTTCCGGCATGACGTGGTTTGATACACCGGAAAAGCTTGCCGCAGAAGCCGATATCGACGTCTTCGTCGAGCTGATGGGCGGAGCCGAAGGCGCTGCCGCCAATTCCGTGCGCGCTGCGCTTGAGCGGGGTCTCCATGTGGTGACTGCCAACAAGGCGCTGCTGGCCGCCTCCGGCGTCGAGCTCGCGAGGATCGCAGAGGAAAAGGGCGCGCTCCTCAATTTCGAGGCGGCGGTCGCCGGCGGCATCCCGGTCATCAAGGCGCTCCGCGAGTCCCTGACCGGTAACACGGTTTCGCGCGTCTACGGCATCATGAACGGCACCTGCAACTACATCCTGACCCGGATGGAGAAGGAGGGCCTCTCCTTTGCCGATTGCCTCAAGGAAGCGCAACGCCTGGGTTATGCCGAAGCCGACCCCGCCTTCGACATTGAGGGCAACGATACCGCCCACAAGCTCGCCATCCTGACGACGCTCGCCTTCGGCACCGAGATCGCGGCGGACGAGATCTATCTCGAGGGCATCACCAATATCTCGATCGAGGATATTCATGCGGCCGCCGACCTCGGCTACCGCATCAAGCTGCTCGGCGTCGCGCAGCAGACCGACAGCGGCATAGAGCAGCGCGTCCATCCCACCATGGTGCCCTATGATACGGTCATCGCCCAGGTCGACGGCGTCACCAATGCGGTGGCGATCGAATCCGACATTCTCGGCGAATTGCTGATGGTCGGCCCCGGCGCCGGCGGCAATGCGACCGCCTCCGCCGTGCTTGGCGATATCGCCGATATCGCCAAGAGCCAGCCGGGCGCCCAGCGCGTGCCGGTGCTCGGCACGCCGGCCGCGGCGCTCGCGCCTTACAAGCGCGCCCAGATGCGGAGCCATGAGGGCGGTTATTTTATCCGCCTGGCGGTTGCCGACCGCGCCGGCGTGTTCGCGAGCATCGCGGCGCACATGGCTGAGAACGCCATCTCGCTCGAATCGATTGTGCAGCGCGCCAAGCCTGACGGCCGTGACACGCCGAAGACCATCATCCTCGTCACCCACGCGACCACCGAGGATTCTGTCCGCAGGGCCGTCGATTCCATCAAGACGGAGAGCTATCTGGTCGGTGAGCCGCAAGTGATCCGTATAGAACGTCCTAAAGCATTCTAAAAAATAGCCTATTTTGAAAATGGAAAGCCGGCGTTTCGCCGGCTTTCCATTTTGAGGCATGCCTAGCGAGAACCGTTATAAAAAAAGACATGATGAAGAATTAGTGACTAGCCCGCGCGTCCGCTCCGCCCTACATTGCCTTCATGTCACCATCGCGGGGAGGCGCTTGCGTGATCACCATGAATACAGGGAAAAAGCCTTACCGGCTTGAGATCGGCGGAGCGGTTCGCAAGTCGTCGTCTGATTCGTCGCGTTTGCATTTGGTCCACGCTAACGACCAGGACAGCGGCGACGATTTCGAAGGGCGGCGAAACTGGTCCTTCATGCTCGTTCTCTTTGCAGCCTTCGCGGGCGTCAGCAGTTCGGCGGCCGTCTGGTCTCTCTTCTGAGATCACCGGCCATATCGGGGCGTTGCGCCAAACCCTCAAAACGAATGCCGTCCCGTCAAACCGATTCCGCTTTCGATTCGAATGCGCTAAAAGCGGGCGATGACCAGATTTATCTCCGCGATTTCCTCGGCGGCGGAAGCGGTTGATCCCGTCCCGCGCGCATTCCTGAATGTTGAACGCTCGGCCGGCGATCAGCGTTGGGTGTCGCGGCTCGACCAGGCGGCGCAGAACCGCGCTCTGGCGATTGCCCAGGTTCACGGCATACCCGATCTCGTCGCCCGGGTTCTGGCCGGACGGGGCATATCGCTCGAGGATGCGACGGCGTTCCTCGACCCGACGATCCGCTCGCTGATGCCGGATCCCTATACGCTGACCGATTGCGAGAAGGCCGTGAACCGGCTGGCGCTTTCGATCGAACGGCGCGAGAAGGTCGCGATCTTCGGCGACTACGACGTCGACGGCGCCTCGTCTTCGGCGCTTCTTTACCGCTTCCTCCGGCATTTCGGCGTCGAGGCCGAGATTTATATTCCGGATCGCATTTTCGAGGGTTACGGACCCAATCCCGCCGCCATCCGGCAGCTCATCGCCAATGGAGCGCGCCTCATCGTTACCGTCGACTGCGGTTCCACCAGCCACGATGCGCTCGCTGCCGCCCGCGAGGAGGGCTGTGACGTCGTCGTCATCGACCATCACCAGCTCGGCCGCGAATTGCCGCCCTGCCTGGCGCTGGTCAACCCGAATCGCGAGGACGATCTTTCCGGCCAGGGTCATCTCTGCGCCGCCGGCGTCGTCTTCATGGTTCTCGTCGCCGCTGCCAGGCTCCTGCGCGAACGTGGCGATAGACGTGCAAGGTCACTCGACCTGCTGGCATGGCTCGATATCGTGGCCCTGGCGACGGTATGCGACGTGGTACCCCTCAAGGGCCTCAACCGCGCCTATGTGGTCAAGGGGCTGATTGCGGCGCGGCATATGGGCAATGCCGGGCTTGCCGCGCTCTTCCGCAAGGCGGGCCTCGGCGGACCGGTGACGCCTTATCATTTCGGCTTCCTGATCGGCCCGCGTATCAATGCCGGCGGGCGCATCGGCGATGCGGCGCTCGGCAGCCGGCTGCTGACGATCGACGATGCGATCGAGGCGGAAGAGATCGCCGGGCGGCTCGATGACCTCAACCGCGAGCGTCAAGCCATGGAAGCGGCCATGCTCGCCGAGGCCGAGGCGGAGGTGCTGGCCGAATACGGAACGGGCGAGGGCGCCAACGTGCTCATCACCGCCCGCGACAGCTGGCATCCCGGCATTGTCGGGCTGATCGCCGCGCGGCTGAAGGAAAAATTCAAGCGCCCGGCCTTCGCGATCTCCTTCGATCCCTCCGGCAAAGGCACGGGCTCCGGCCGCTCGATCAATGGTTTCGACATGGGGCGCATGGTGCGGGAGGCCGTCGACGCCGGCCTGCTGGTCAAGGGCGGCGGTCACGCCATGGCTGCAGGCCTTACCGTCGAGCGCGCCAATCTCGGCCGCCTGCGGGCCTTTTTCGAGGAAAAGGCGCGCGAGGGCGTGCCCGCGCTGGTCGCCAATCACGTGCTGAAGATCGACGGCGCGCTGTCGGCGTCCGGTGCCACGCTGGAACTTTTCGACATGTTGGAGCAGGCCGGCCCTTATGGTTCCGGCCACGCCCAGCCGGTCTTCGCGATCCCGGCCCATCGCCTCAGGGATGCCCGGCTGGTCGGTACGGCGCATATCAAGGTGACGCTGGAAGCGACCGACGGCTCGAAGCTGGAGGGAATCGCCTTTCGTGCCGCGGAGACACCGCTCGGAAGCATGCTGCTTAATTCCCGCGGGGCCCAGATCCATGCGGCCGGCTGCCTGAGTGCCGACCACTGGCAGGGCAATCGCCGCATTCAGTTTCGCCTGCTGGATGCCGTCCGCGCAGGGTGAAACCGTCTCTTCGAAGTCGGGGAGGATAGAGAAGTGGCACGCCCTAGGGGAGTCGAACCCCTCTTCCCAGAATGAAAATCTGGTGTCCTAACCGATAGACGAAGGGCGCCTGCGCTTCGTGGTGGCGCCCTTATAGTCAGGAGGCTTTTGCCTCGCAAGCGCAAAATTCAGTTTTTCGCAGATAAACAACGGAAAAAAATCGCTCATGCCAAAGCACCGGCTGGCTGTTGATAATCGAATGAAAACATGTGCTTGGGAAAAGAGAGAAGTGGCACGCCCTAGGGGAGTCGAACCCCTCTTCCCAGAATGAAAATCTGGTGTCCTAACCGATAGACGAAGGGCGCGTGCGCTTCGTGGTGGCGCCCTTATAGAGAGGTGATTTCTTTCCCGCAAGCGTCAAAGTCATCTTTTTTGCAAAAAAATGACAGCCGGTCCGCCTGCTGGTCCGCCTGGAAAAATCTCGCCGAATCAGCAGCTTACCGCGTTGCCTTGGGCGTCGGTGCCGCAGGCGGCGGGAGGAGCCGGCTGCGCCGCGCTGTAGACGCTGGCGGTCATCGCGTTGAAATTCCGCCGCGGCAGGTTGGCCGGAACGGGACCCCTCGCGGAAGGATCGGCGACCGGAGGGGCAGGCGGCGCGGAAGAGAAGATCGTGCCCGTCCCGGCGCGCACGCCGGTCGGCTGCGTTGCAAGCCCGGCGATGGAGGTCTGCGGCGGCGTTTCGGGGGCGGGCGGGAAGGCGTTTTCGGCACTCGGCCCGGCGACCGCCATCGCGGGTGCGGCCACCTGCTGCTGCGCCCCCTTTGCCGCGGCGGGATCGATGCGGCGGTTGGAGGCGGTAGCCCCGCCTTTGGCAAGGGTACTTCCCTTGATGCTTTCCGGGACCATGGTTCGCGGCGCGGGTGTCGTCGCGTCGGCCGTCTTTTTCGTCGTGGTGCAGCCGCCGAGCGTCATGGCGGAAAACAGGACGAGCGCCAGCGTCATGCAGACGTTTGAGGAAAGGGAAGGTGTTTTCGGCAAGGTGTGCCCCGTCAGCTCGTTTCGCGCGTCATGCGTCGAATCATCGGCTTGAGCATCCGGCGGAAGCAGGTCAGGGACAAGCCGTCGAATGTGGCGGCAAGGGGGCGGAGAAAGCCTGGCGCAAGTCTCGCGCCGGGCTCCGGTCGGCTGAAAACGCTGCAGACCCGTCCGGAGCCCGGAGAGGCTTCAAGGAGGCGCTCTAAACGGCCGATCCGCTGACAGGCGGCAGCCGCGGCGGCTTGAAGGAAACCGCCGCGGCAATCCGTCTTACCAGGCGCCGATATTCGGTGCGGAAGCCCAGGGTTCGGCGACGGGCAGGTTCTCGCCCTTCTGCAGCAACTCGATCGAAATGCCGTCCGGCGAGCGTACGAAGGCCATGCGGCCTTCGCGCGGCGGGCGGTTGATGATGATGCCGTTGTCCGATAGGTGCTGGCAGAAGTCGTAGATATTGTCGACTTCATAGGCGAGGTGGCCAAAATTGCGGCCGCCTGTGTAGTCTTCCGTGTCCCAGTTGTAGGTGAGCTCGAGGCAGGGGGCGAGAACATCGCTCGCCATGTCGAGGTCGTCACGGGCCGCGAGAAAGACCAGCGTGAAGCGGCCCTTCTCGTTTTCGATGCGGCGGATTTCCTTGAGGCCGAAAACGGTTGTATAGAAATGAAGCGAAGCATCCAGGTCTTTCACCCGGACCATGGTATGAAGATAACGCATTATGGTGTCTTCCTCCGATAAGCCCAGCCGATCATCCAGGGCCGGCCTGAACGGATATGGCGCAGACGCCAGCCTGGAGCAAGCCACCCTAGATAGAGATGAAGGTGGATAAAGCCAAGACAGGGGCTTGCGCTGGACGCTTACCGGGATGTTAATCTATCCTCTAAGAATCAGTTAAAATCCGTCACGTCGTAACGCGTAATCGAGGGGCCGATAGGATATGGCAGACAGGATGTCATCGAAAGGCGTTGCCAGCTTCGAGGAGCTCTCGGGAGAGCCGGTTGAGCTGATCGAAATCACCGGCGTCGTCAAATGGTTCGATGTGGCGAAAGGGTTCGGTTTCATCGTTCCGGACAATGGAATGCAGGATGTGCTCCTGCATGTGACCTGCCTCAGACGCGATGGATATCAGACCATTTTGGAAGGTACGCGCATCGTGGCGATGATCCAGAAGCGGGATCGCGGCTACCAGGCGTTCCGCATTCTCTCCATGGATCAGTCGACCGCGGTGCATCCCTCGCAGCTGCCGCCGGTGCGCACTCACGTACAAGTGACCGCCACCAGCGGCCTGGAACGGGCGCTGGTGAAGTGGTTCAACCGCACCAAGGGCTTCGGCTTCCTGACGCGCGGCGAGGGCACCGAAGACATTTTCGTGCATATGGAGACGCTGCGGCGCTTCGGTCTCACCGAGCTTAGACCCGGCCAGGTTGTGCTGGTTCGGTTCGGGCCGGGTGACAAGGGGCTGATGGCGGCGGAAATCCATCCCGACAATCCCAATCCCGTGAGCCGGTCGCACTGATGTCTATCTCCCCGTCTGCATTTGTCAAAAGCGCCCTCGCGGCGCTTTTTCTGCTTTTCGCGGTTGGCGCGATTGCGCAGGAGATGACCTTTCCGCGCGACGAGCTTTCCATCAAGACGGCTGCCGGGCAGACCTACAAATTCTCCATCGAACTCGCGATGACCGACGCGCAGCGCGAGCATGGACTGATGTACCGCAAGGAAATGGCGCCGGATCACGGCATGCTCTTCGATTTCGGCCAACCGCGCCGGGTATCCATGTGGATGGAAAACACCATCCTGCCGCTCGACATGCTGTTCATCCAGGGCGATGGCACGATTTCTCACATCCGAGAGAATGCCGTGCCTTATTCGCGCGACATTATCGATTCGCAGGGGTTGGTGAAATTCGTGCTGGAGATCAATGCCGGCCGGGCGAGGGCGCTCGGCATCAGGGTAGGCGACAAGGTCATCTCCAAGCGCATCGGCAATCAGTGGTGATCCCCAGCATCTTTTACGCCGGGTAAACATTGTTTTATTTTGGAGTTGCGGCCCCCAAGGGAACCGTGTATCTCGCAACCAACGTAGGAACGGAGTGTAGCGCAGTCTGGTAGCGCATCTGGTTTGGGACCAGAGGGTCGGGAGTTCGAATCTCTCCACTCCGACCACGCTTTCAGGTGAGGCTAGGTTTCGGGCCAGGCCTATGGAGCGTTTCAGGAATGCCTGCCAAGATTTATCGTCCCGCAAAGACCGCCATGCAGTCCGGCAAGGCCAAGACCCATCTCTGGGTGCTGGAATTCGACCAGGAACAGCCGCGCCGCATCGATCCGATTCTTGGCTACACGTCCTCAGGCGACATGAAGCAGCAGCTTCGGTTGACGTTCGAGACGCGGGAGCAGGCGGAAGCGTACGCCAAGCGGGAAGGTCTCGAATATCGAGTGGTGGAGCCCAAGGAAGCTGCCCGCCAGATCGTGTCCTACACGGACAATTTCCGCTTCAACCGGACACAGCCCTGGACTCACTGATCAAGACTCATGGATTTTTTGCTGGCCCGGATCCTTCCGGGCGCTGCGGCCGAGACCGGCCCCTTAGCTCAACTGGATAGAGCAGCTGCCTTCTAAGCAGCAGGTCGCAGGTTCGAGTCCTGCAGGGGTCGCCAGTTTTTTTGAAAAGTCGACATCGAATCTGGCGAATGCGGTCGAAAACGAGGTTTTCGGAATTTGTTTCCGCGCCCAGCAGACCAACTTGAAAAATAGCCGACTTTAAGCGGCCTTTCGATACATCGCTACGCCGAAACTTATTTGCAGGCTCGCGCCGGTCCGCCAAGGCGCAAGCCCCGCCGTACAAGAGACATCCCGGCTTGAAAGAGGAGAGCCCGGATCGTTTTTCCCGCTCCGAGCTCTCAGGCAAGCTGTTGACTTACGATTGCAATATACATCAGCTCGCCTGATAAGCGAGTATCAATTCGGCTTAGATCAAAGGAGCTAGCGGTGACCGTTTGCTTTATGGTCACTCTGCCCGGAGATCGCTGCCAGCCACAATGAGCGTCCGCAACCATCCGCCTCAACCTCATCATGGCATCAGACAAGCTATCCCACGCGACTGTCTAAGATCGATGATGGGGCTGATCGGTAGACCGGTCGCAGTTCCAAACCCGCGCCTCAGGCACAAAGACGTAGCCAAAGGCTGATTTTTACCGCCAGTTTCCACCGCGGTTGCGTTCCCAGCGTTCCCGCCGATCATAGTCGCGCCAGTATCTGGGGCGGTCGTCATGCCAACGGCGATGCGGCCGGTCCCAGCCATAGTGGCGGCGCGGGGGTGGTGCCCATCGATTCGGTCGGCAATAACCGCGCGGGCTCAGATGGTACCCGCGACCGCATGCCCAATCGACGGTCACAACCGGTGACGAGGTTGGTGGATTAATATTTCGAAGGGGAAGTGCATTGGCTGCTCCGGTGAACGAGCTCGCGATGAGCGTCACAGCGATGATCAGTTTCCGCATGATTTGCCTCCTGATGTTTGGAGGTATTTCGCGCCCTTGAGTGTGAACCGATCGTGAAGCCGATGTTCATCTGGGCGACAGCAAGGATAGATCGTGCCGTTCAACGCTCCGCAGCCAGAGCCCCGGCAGTTCAAGGATCAACACATCTGGCCGAATGGCAGATCAGCAGTCTGATCCGTGTCCCGAAGGGAGCCTTCCGATATCGGTACCCGAATGGAGGCGTCCGCTGTCTCGCGCCTGATGTCTTGCCATCGTTTTGCGGCGCGTGTGCCTTTTCAAGCGTCAGGCTACAAATCCGCTGCGCGGCAGCGACAGTTCCGCTTGGAAAAGTTCTTCGATCAGTTCGCGCATCGCGCTCCAGTTGGAAGGTACCGTCGACCAGACCTGCCTGCCGGCAATATCGCGGCGAACCTGATAGGTGATGATCTCGCGGCCTCTGCCCGGGCGCCGAACGGCGACCCTGAAAGCGCCTTCCCCGTGCGTCTTTTCAAAAACTTGTTTGTGCATCTTGCCGCATCTCCTGTTTTCTTACGCAATCAGTACGCCAATTGCATCGGTATGCCTTGATCTCTATCAAAAATTGCATCCAGTTATTTTTTATCAGGCTATGTGGCTCAGGCCCCAGGTGAATGCAGCAGTCGAGGCGCTACCTTGAGGGTGAGAGGAGGTTCGGTTGCCCCTGAATCGATAGTAACTGTTGCCGGCTGGCAACCGCGTGCCGATGATTTTTTGGAACGCTGCGCAAAATCCCATTCCCGCCGCATTGCGGATTCCGAATGGCCGCATTGTTTCGTATGATTGAAAGCGTCGGTTCCGGTGCAGCATGCAAGGGAAGGCAACGTTGGCGCACGAACTCTGGTCTGAGCTGAGCGTCTCCACACATTGAAATCGCTTGTTGTTCGGACGGTCCACGATTGACTGCCCGGCGCAGTGCATTGCTCTGCGCCTTCGAAACGGGGATACATATGAGCAGGATATTTTTCGCTCGCGCGGCGCTTGGCTGCGCAGCAGTATTGATTGCCGTGCCATGCCATGCGGACGACGGGCCGCTGATCTGGAAGCCCTCCAAAAATTCCGATACCAGCTATTCCGTCAAGCTCGGCTTGAAACTGCCGAACCGGATCGAGACGGAAGCCGGCATCTCCATGGGTGTCAACACGACGCAGAGCGGTGCGCCGGTGGACATGCCGGTCAGCTTCTGGAGCAATTTTATAGCGCAGAAGATCAAGACGCCGGCATCCGAAATCAAGCGCGGTATCGGCGTCGGTCTCGATGAAGGCCGGGGTGCCTCCATCACCATGAACTATTACGAAAAAGAGATCGCCACGCCGACGATCGACATCGAGAAGCGCAGCAGCTACGCGATGCATTACGACGGCGCGACGGGCGGATGGGCCGGAATGGACGCCAGCCAGTCGGTGCGCCTTTCCCATCCCGGGAGCGGCACGACGCTGATCGGCCGCGTTTCGGGTAGCGACGGCTTCAAGACGGTCGGCGCAGGCATGGGCGTCGAACAGAGGGTCGGCGATCATATGACGGTCACCGGCTCACTCGACCGCTATTCGGATGCCGACGACCCGGTCACCAGTGTCAAGGCCCGCTATTCCTTTACCTGGTAAACCGAACGGTAACGAAAAAGGGCGCCGAAGCGCCCTTGGACTATCATGCGGGTCCGGATGCCCTCAGTGGAGGATCTGGCTGAGGAACAACCTGGTGCGCTCGTGCTGCGGGTTGTCGAAGAATTCGGCCGGCGAGTTCTGCTCGACGATCTGGCCCTGGTCCATGAAGATGACGCGGTTGGCGACCTGGCGGGCAAAGCCCATTTCGTGGGTGACGCAGAGCATGGTCATGCCTTCCTCGGCAAGGCTCACCATCGTGTCGAGCACTTCCTTGACCATTTCCGGGTCGAGCGCCGATGTCGGTTCGTCGAACAGCATGATTTTCGGCTTCATGCAGAGCGAACGGGCGATCGCCACGCGCTGCTGCTGGCCGCCGGAGAGCTGCCCGGGATATTTATGGGCCTGTTCCGGGATCTTGACGCGCTTCAGGTAGTGCATCGCGATCTCTTCCGCTTCCTTCTTCGGCATCTTGCGCACCCAGATCGGCGCCAGCGTGCAGTTCTCCAGGATCGTCAGATGCGGGAAGAGGTTGAAGTGTTGGAACACCATGCCGACTTCTCGGCGCACTTCGTCGATCTTCTTCAGATCGTTGGTGAGTTCGATGCCGTCGACGATGATATGACCGGCCTGGTGCTCTTCCAGGCGGTTGATGCAGCGGATCATCGTCGACTTGCCGGAACCGGACGGGCCGGCGATGACGATGCGCTCGCCGCGCATGACCTTGAGGTTGATGTCGCGCAGCACGTGGAAATCGCCGTACCACTTGTTCATGCCGATGATCTCGACGGCGACGTCCGTTGCGGAGACCGTCATTTTCTTGGGTTGGGCTTCAGCCATGTTTTTCCCCTTGTAATTCTGTTTTAGCGGTCAGCGCTTGTGGGCAGTGTCGAGATGCCGTTCCATGAAAGCGGAATAGCGCGACATGCTGAAGCAGAACAGCCAGTAGATGAAACCTGCGAAGATCAGGCCTGTGATCGGCGTTACCGGGGTGATCCAGGCTGTGTCCGTGAAGTTCAGGCGGATGATGTTCAGGAGATCGAACATGCCGATGATCGACACGAGCGAGGTGTCCTTGAAGAGCCCGATGAACGTGTTGACGATGCCGGGGATGACCAGCTTGATCGCCTGAGGCAGGATGATCAGCCGCATCTTCTGCCAGTAGCCGAGGCCGAGCGAATCGGCCCCTTCTGACTGGCCCTTGGGGATCGCCTGCAGGCCGCCGCGGATGACTTCCGCCATATAGGCCGAGGCAAAGAGCGCCACGGCGACAAGCGCTCGCAGAAAATTGTCGATCGTCCAGCCGGTCGGCAGGAAGAGCGGCAGCATGACGTTCGCCATGAAGAGCACGGTGATGAGCGGCACGCCGCGGATCACTTCGATAAAGGTGACGCAGAGCGTCTTGATCACCGGCATTTTCGATCGCCGGCCGAGGGCCAGCAGTGTTCCGAGCGGAAACGACACTGCAATCCCGACGAAGGACAGGATGAGGGTGACCATCAGGCCGCCCCAAAGCGGCGTTTCCACCCGATCGAGGCCGAATGCGTTGCCGTGCAGCAGGAAGAAGGCGACGATCGGGAAGACGATGAACAGCAGAACCGCGTTCAGGCCCTTGCGTGGCATCTTCGGGATGAGGAGCGGGGTCAGCAAGACAATGAACATGATCGTCACGAGGATCGGCCGCCAGCGTTCGTCGATCGGATAACGTCCGAACAGGAACTGTACGAAACGATCCTTGACGAACGCCCAGCAGGCGCCTTTCCAGCCATCCGGCTGAATGCCGCCTTGTACGACGGTGGCGCAGACGGAACGGTCGCTGCCGAGCCAACTGGCCTGGATGAACAGCCAGTTCAGGGCGGACGGAACGACGGCGGCCAACACGGCCAGCGCGAGGATGGTCAGGACGACGTCTTTTGGCGTGGCGAGCAGGTTGACCCTGATCCAGCCCGCGATGTTGCCGGTGGCAATCGGCGCCGGCTGAGCCGGCAGCATTTCGCGACGCACGTAGGAGGCGTTTGCATCGACCATGATCTTACCTCTCCACCAGTGCCATCTTGGCGTTGAACCAGTTCATGAACAGTGATGTCGCGATGCTGATCGTCAGGTAGACGACGAGCCAGATCGAGATGACTTCGACCGCCTGGCCCGTCTGGTTCATCGTCGTGCCGCCGGTCGAGACCAGTTCAGGAAAGCCGATCGCGACGCCGAGCGAGGAGTTCTTGGTCAGGTTCAGATACTGGCTCGTCAGCGGCGGGATGATGATGCGCATTGCCTGCGGGATGACGACCAGGCGCGTGGTCGTCGAAGGCTGTAGGCCGAGCGCGAAGGAGGCCTCCGATTGCCCCTTGGGAACGCCGCGGATGCCGGCGCGGATGATTTCCGCGATGAAGGCGGCGGTATAGAAGGAAAGCGCCAGATAAAGCGCTACGAATTCCGGAGCGATCACCGAGCCGCCGGAAAGATTGAAGCGCCCGGCAATCGGATAGTCGAAGGAAAGCGGCGCGCCGAGCGCCAGGAAGGTCAGGAGCGGCAGGCCGAGGATCAGGCCGATGCCGACCCAGATCGTGTGGAACTGCTTGCCGGTCCGCATCTGACGCTGCTTCGCCCACATGGCAATCGCAAGGGTCGCTATGATGCCGACGAGGAAAGCGACCGAGATCAGAGATGCGCCGTCTCCCCACACCGGCTTCGGGAATGCCAGGCCGCGGTTGTTGAGGAACATGCTGAAAGGCAGCTTCAGCGAGTCGCGCACCTGCGGCAGGGAGGAAAGGACGCCAGAATACCAGAAGAAGATGACGAGCAGCGGCGGGATGTTGCGGAACACCTCGACATACACCGTGCACAGCTTGGCGATCAGCCAGTTCTTGGAAAGGCGGCCGATGCCGATGATGAAGCCGATGATCGTCGCGGTGATGATGCCGGTGACGGCGATCAGGATCGTGTTGATCAGACCGACGAGCAGGGCGTCGCCGTAGGTCGAATCACTCGAATACGAGATCATCGCAAAGCCGATGTCGAAGCCCGAACGGCCGGCCAGGAAACTGTAGCCGGAGGCGATGTTGGCCCGCGCGAGGTTGACCGAGACATTGTGGCTGATCGACCAGGTGACCAGGACCACGACCACGGCTGTCAGGATCTGGAAGAAGATGCTGCGCACCTTCGGGTCGTATATCGGAGAAACCCTAGGCTCCCCCCGGTGAGATGACACACGTATGGCGTGATCTGTCATGCTGCCTTTCCCCGTTGGCCTTTAGGCCTTTTTTGTTTTTGATCTTCTTATTTTTTAAGGCCGGCAAGGCGGTCTATACCGCCTTGCCGGGTGTCGTCAGGCCCGGAGCTTAGCGGACCGGCGGAGCGTACTGCAGGCCGCCCTTGGTCCAGAGAGCGTTCAGGCCGCGCTGGATCTTGAGGGGCGTGTTGGCGCCGATGTTGCGTTCGAAGACTTCGCCGTAGTTACCGACGCCCTTGATGATGTTGTAGGCCCAGTCGTTGGTGAGGCCGAGATCGGTACCGATCTTGGTATCCTTCTCGACGCCGAGGAAGCGGCGGACGTCCGGGTTGGTGGAGCTCTTCTTGATGTCGTCGACATTGGCCTGGGTGATGCCGAACTCTTCGGCCTGAACCAGTGCATAACCGGCCCAGGTGACGATGTCGAACCACTTGTCGTCGCCCTGGCGCACCGCCGGAGCGAGCGGCTCCTTGGAGATGATTTCCGGCAGGATCACGTGGTCGTTCGGGTTGGAGAGCGACAGGCGCAGCGAATAGAGGCCGGACTGGTCGGTCGTGTAGACGTCGCAACGGCCGGCCTGGTAGGCGGCGTTCACTTCTTCGAGCTTTTCGAAGACGACCGGCTTGTATTCCAGCTTGTTGGCCTTGAAGTAGTCGGCGAGGTTGAGTTCGGTGGTGGTGCCCGACTGGACGCAGACGGCGGCGCCGGAGAGTTCGAGAGCCGACTTCACGTTGAGGCTCTTCGGCACCATGAAGCCCTGGCCGTCATAGTAGTTGACGTAACGGAAGTTGAAGCCGAGCGCGGTGTCGCGGTTGACCGTCCAGGTCGTGTTACGGGCGAGCAGGTCGATTTCGCCGGACTGCAGTGCCGTGAAACGGCTCTGGGCGGTGGTCGGCGTGTATTTTACCTTGGTTGCGTCGCCGAAGACGGCAGCGGCGACGGCCTTGCAGTAGTCGACGTCGAAGCCCTTCCAGTTGCCGGCGGAGTCCGGCTGCGCAAAGCCTGCGAGACCGGTGTTGACGCCGCACTGGACGAAACCCTTCGCCTTCACATCATCGAGCGTCGCGGCAGAAGCTGCCGAGGCAAAGCCCAGGACCGCTGCGCCAATCGCGGCTGACAGAAGCGTCTTTTTCATTTTCCCAACCTTATCTCTTGGTTTTGTGTGATCTGGTGACACCGCGCCGCCCCCTGTTTTCTTCGAATACGGCCGGTCCCCCGCCAACCCTCCCGGTGCGGGTGGCTGCTATCTCATTCGCAAAACAACGCAGGGTCAAGTGTCGCGTTTTCGAATTGCGTCGGAAATGAGGTAAATTCGTTAACTTGGCCCAAGAAAGGGGCAAATACTCAAAGTTTGGGCGCCGCTTGATCAAAAGGGCAGCGTTTTCCGCTATATAGCAGGCTTCCTGATGTGTTCGCGCAGCAGCCGTGCTGCGGGGTTGACCGGAACATGTTCCAGCGGCAAAACTTCGCTCTCCACCGACAGAGAAAGCTTTTCCCGATATGAAAAAGACGAATGATGCCCTGTTCACCGGCGCCGGCCCGAACACGCGCCTTGCCCATATGGGCCACGACCCCTCGGGCTATCACGGTTTTGTCAATCCGCCGGTCGTGCATGCGTCCACTGTGCTTTTTCCCGACTCCGCCACGATGGAGAAGCGGGCGCAGAAATATACCTACGGGACCCGTGCAACGCCGACGACCGACGCACTCTGCGCCGCCTTCGACGAACTGGAAGGCTCGGCAGGCACCATCCTCGTGCCTTCCGGACTGGCGGCGATCTCCGTTCCTTTCCTTGCCTATCTGTCGGCTGGGGACCACGCGCTGATCGTTGATTCTGTCTATTCGCCGTGCCGCAATTTCTGCAATACGATGCTGAAGCGGCTGGGCGTCGAGGTGGAATATTACGATCCGGAAATCGGTGCCGGCATCGAAGCGCTGATCAAGCCCAACACGCGGCTGATCCACACGGAGGCGCCAGGCTCCAACACGATGGAAATGCAGGATATCCGCGCCATCTCGGACGCGGCCCACAAGCACGATATCGTCGTCACCATGGACAATACCTGGGCGACGCCGCTCTTCTTCCGGCCTCTCGATTTTGGCGTCGATGTGTCGATCCATGCGACGACCAAATATCCATCCGGTCATTCGGACATCATCATGGGGTCGGTACATGCCAATGCCAGGCACTGGCCGAAGCTGGAGGAGGCCCGTATCACGCTCGGCATTTGCGGCGCGCCGGACGATTCCTACCAGATCCTGCGCGGGCTCCGGACCATGGGCGTGCGCCTCGAACATCACCGGAAGAGCGCGCTCGACATCGCCCAATGGCTGGAAAGTCGCGACGACGTCGTCCGCGTCCTGCATCCGGCCCTGCCGAGTTTCCCGGGCCACGCGATCTGGAAGCGGGATTTCAAGGGTTCGAGCGGCGTCTTTTCCTTCGTGCTGAAGGCTGATGCCGAGAAGGCGAGGGCCAAGGCCCATGCCTTCCTGGATGCGCTGTCGTTCTTCGGCCTCGGTTATTCCTGGGGCGGTTACGAAAGCCTCGCGGTGCCGGTCAACCTGTCGGACCGCACCATCCGCACGGCGCCGCCCGAAGGTCCGGTCATCCGCCTGCAGATCGGCCTCGAGGACGTTGCCGATCTCAAGAAGGATCTGGAGATCGGTTTTGCGGCCGCAGCCGCGATCTGATCACTCGGCCTTAAAGCCGTAGAGCCAGTCGAGGTCCGCCGCGAGCGATTGCGGCGGCCTGAGCGACAAAACGATGTTGCGGCCGAGTTTGATCGGCCCGCGGGCATGGTAGACAAAGCGGTTGAAGAGGCCGCGGGCGCGCACCCGGGCGATCCTTGCTGTCCGCTCGCTTTCGAAGGCGGCGAGCGACTCGGCAAGGGGCAGGGGACCTGCGACACGGTTTGCCAGCACGAAGGCGTCCTCGATGGCCATCGCCGCTCCCTGCGCCGCAAACGGCATCATGGCATGCGCGGCATCGCCGATCAGCACCGTGTCCCGGCCGTTTTGCCACCGCCCGGCGGTCACCTCGTGCAACGGCCAGAAATTCGGCCGTTCCGCCTTCTGCAGCAGGTCGACGATGCGCCGGTCCCAGCGATGGAACTGCTCTGCCAGCATCCGCCGCTGCGCTTCGGTGGCCTTGGCATCCCAGGTTTCGCCGGGACTGATGCCGGACGCGATGGCGACGATATTGACCGCATCCAGCTTTTTCAAAGGATAAGCTACAAGATGGGTCGATGGCCCGAGAAAGGCGGTGACCTGATGGTTCGACAACCAGGACGGTGCTTCGGCGCTTGGAATGATGAAACGCCACGCGACGTTGCGGGAAAAGTCGGGTTCCGGCGCATGCGGCACGCTGGACCGCAGATTGGACCAGACGCCGTCCGCTCCGACGATCAGCGGGTATGTCTGCCCCATCGATCCGGAAAGAACGTCATGGGCTTTGCCGCGGATCGGCGTGTCGAGATGAAGGCGGCAGAGCGGATTTTGCAAAACGGCCGCCAGCAATGCCTTCTGAAGGGCGGAGCGGTGCAGCACGCCATAGGGCGCTTCCCAGCGCTCCCGTGCGAAACGCCCGGCCGGCACATGGGCGATCGGCCGGAGCGACGTACCGGAGACGAGCGCGATCTGTTCCGGCTCGGTCCAGACCGCTTCCAGCGCCGGCAGCACGCCGAGCGTGCCGAGAATGCGCGAAGCATTAGGCGAGATCTGCAGCCCGGCGCCGACCTCGACGAGTTCGGCGGCTTCCTCGAAAATGTCCGAGGCGATGCCATACCGGGCGAAGGCAAGGGCAGCCGTCAGCCCGGCCATGCCGGCGCCGATAATTGCTGCTCTCTCGATGGACATGGCGGCGGCCGATCAGCGGTGACTATGCTGCCTTGATGTGGAAGACGCAGCCGGGCGGATCGGTCTGTTCGGCTTTTAGCGACGGATTGTAGCGATAAAGGGTCGAACAATAGGAGCAGACCTTCTCGTTGTCGTCGCCCATGTCGATGAAGATATGCGGATGATCGAACGGCACGGAAGCCCCGGTGCACATGAATTCCTTCACGCCGACCTGGATCAAGCGATGCCCGCCGTCGTTCTGGAAGTGGGGAATGCTATGCCCGGCCATGGTGATCTCCGATATTGCAATACGCACGTCTGATTTGCGGCGGACATTACCGTTCCGGATGGTGATTGTGTAGTGCAAAAACCGCTTTGTCGGGATGAAATCGGGCAACCTTCGCCCGACCGGGCGCCGACGGCCACGGCCGTGACGCCGCCAATATTCCCGGTGGTATCCGTCGAGTTGCTTTTCCCTGGCCGGCGGGGTTCAATCCGCTCCGGCGTTCCACTATTGTCCGGCTGAAATCGACTGCCGACCGGATATCCTGCAATGAACCTCAATGCGCCCGCTTTTTCCACATTCCATCATGAGAGCCTTGATCTTGCCTATTTCGACGAAGGCGATCCTTCGGGAGATCCGGTGCTGCTGATCCACGGTTTTGCCTCGAGCGCGCTCGTCAACTGGGTGCATCCGGGCTGGCTGAAGACTCTCGGCGACGCTGGTTACCGGGTCATCGCCATGGACAATCGCGGCCATGGCAGCAGCGACAAGCCGCTCGATCCGGAAGCCTACCGCCCCTGGGTGATGGCCGAGGATTCGGTGGCGCTTCTCGATCATCTGAGGATTCCCGAAGCACATCTCTTCGGTTATTCGATGGGGGCACGGATTTCGGTGTTTGCGGCGCTCGCCCATCCGCATCGGGTGCGCTCGCTGGTGCTCGGCGGGCTCGGCATCGGTATGACGGACGGTGTCGGCGACTGGGACCCGATCGCGGACGCACTGCTCGCGCCCTCGCTGGACGCCGTAAGCCACACGCGCGGAAAAATGTTCAGAGCCTTCGCCGAGCAGACGAAAAGCAACAGGCAGGCGCTTGCCGCCTGCATCCGCGGTTCGCGCGATCTGGTCTCGCGCGCCGACATGGGGCGCATCGACGCACCGACGCTGATCGGCGTCGGCACGACGGACGATATTGCCGGCTCCGCCCGGGAACTCGCGTCGCTGATGCCGAATGCCCGAGCGCTCGACATTCCCGGCCGCGATCATATGCTTGCCGTCGGTGACCGCGTTTTCAAGAAAGCCGTGCTCGACTTCTACGCAGAACTGTCGGCGTCCTGATGCAACTCGGACGCAAGGGCGGAGGTTCTCTGATCCTTATCATCAACGGAATGCGATTTTGTCGCCATTGGTGTTGATGTAAACTTATTCTATATAGTCTGCCTGACGGCAAACGAGGAGACGGCGATGGCCGCAAGAACTGAAATCCGCCCCAAGGAGCAGGTCGCGACGGTCGATCCCATCTGGGATACGCTGCGCCAGGAGGCGCGCGCGGCTGCCGAGCAGGACCCGCTGCTCGCTGCGTTTCTCTATTCCACGGTGCTGAACCACCAGTCGCTCGAAGCATGCGTCATCCATCGAATCTGCGAACGGCTCGACCATCCCGACCTCCAGGCGGTGCTGCTGCGCCAGACCTTCGTGGAAATGCTCGCCGACTGGCCGGAATGGGGAACCATCCTGCGTGTCGACATCCAGGCCGTCTACGATCGCGACCCCGCCTGCCTGCGTTTCCTTGAGCCGGTGCTTTATTTCAAAGGATTCCATGCCATCCAGACCCATCGTCTGGCCCATTGGCTATTCAACCGCGGCCGCCGCGATTTCGCGCTCTACCTCCAGAGCCGCGCATCGAGCGTCTTTCAGACGGATATCAACCCCGCCGCTCGCATCGGCAAGGGCATCTTCCTCGACCATGCGACCGGCCTGGTGGTCGGCGAGACGGCCGTGATCGGCGACAACGTTTCGATCCTGCACGGTGTCACGCTCGGCGGCACCGGCAAGGAAGGTGCCGACCGCCATCCCAAGATCGCCAATGGCGTGCTGATCGGCGCCGGCGCCAAGATCCTCGGCAATATCGAGGTGGGCTCGTGCTCCCGCGTCGCAGCAGGGTCCGTGGTGCTGAAGCCGGTCCCGCCGAAATCCACCGTGGCGGGCGTGCCGGCCAGAGTGGTGGGAGAAGCAGGGTGTTCGGAACCCTCGCGCCTGATGGACCAGATTCTCGGAGCCGATATCTGAGCTTCCCCCTCCTTTGTCCCGGGAAAGGTCGGGGAGGGCGCGTTTTGGCGGCTTTACTTTCGCCTTTGTCCCGTGTCAAAAGCGCCGGCACTTGAACCGCTGACGGAGAGAATCGTGAAACCGGACGAAATCAAGAAGCTGGACGCCTACTTCAAACGTGTGCTGAACCCGCAGGCGGTCGTCAAGGCGCGTCCCCGCAAGAACGACTCGGCCGAAGTTTATCTCGGCGACGAGTTTCTGGGCGTCATCTATGTCGATGACGAGGACGGCGACCGCTCCTACAATTTCTCGATGGCGATCCTGGACGTCGATCTCTGATCGATCTCCTCGACCTATCTCTGATCGATCCGGAAGCGGGCCGCGCGCCCGCTTTTCGATTCCGGCCCGTGCGACAAAGAGCGCAGATTTTGCGGCAGGCCTGATTTTTCGCTTTGGTTGTGAAGGCGGGAACGCATATTCCCGCAAAATCAAAAGCCTGAATCCGTCTATGCATCTGCATAGGTTCGGATGCAACCAAAGGTGATTTTGCGCCGCACAAATCATCCTTGACTTTTGCTGCACGGCCCCTTTTTATGAGCGCATCCGAATAGAACAAAGGGACCATGCGATGTTCAATTTCGATGAAGCCAGCAAGAAGAGCAAGGAAGCCATGGACGGGATGCTGAAGAGCTATTCCGAGATGGCCAAGGGTTTTCAGGCGATCGCCACCGAGGCGAGCGACTATTCCAAGAAGTCCTTCCAGGACATGAGTTCCTTCATGGAGGCGCTGTCGGGCGTCCGCAGCATCGAGGCGGCCTACGAGCTACAGACCAACTATATCAAGTCCTCCTACGAGGCTTTCGTCGCGGAAGCGACGAAGATGAGCGACATGTATGCGGATCTCGCCAAGACCGCCTACAAGCCTTACGAAGCGCCTGTCGCAAAGTCGACGGCCGTCGTGGTGCCGAACGCCGCGTAAGCGCGGCGACGACCGATTTCAACGGCGCCTTCAATCGCGAAGGCCGGCGGTGCGGAGCGCTGCCGGCCTTTTTGATTCGGACTCGGCGTTTTTGATTCAGGCCAAGGCGGAAAACCGTGATTTTCTTAGAGTTCGGCGATGTCTCTAGCGGAATAGTGATTGCGTGGCCGCAAAGGGGGCTTAAAATCCGTGTCCAATGAACTAAGTTAGGAAGACTGAAGTCCGGCCGATCGGCCATCGGGTCATGGATAACCCAAGGCGTCAAATGACTGGGCGGCCGCCGGATGACTGGGGAATGAATGAAGATGATCGCACGGCCGATCTTGATGCAAAATGAAAAGGGCGGTGATGGAGAAAACGCAAATCGCGGCACCTCGGTCATCACCCGCACGAAACCTAAGACCAAGAAGCCCAATCTTTATCGCGTACTCCTGCTGAATGACGATTATACGCCGATGGAGTTCGTCATCCATATTCTGGAGCGTTTCTTTCAGAAGGACAGGGAAGCGGCCACGCGTATCATGCTCCACGTCCACAATCACGGCGTGGGGGAATGCGGAATATATACCTATGAAGTAGCGGAAACCAAGGTGTCCCAGGTCATGGACTTCGCCCGTCAGCACCAGCATCCGCTGCAATGTGTCATGGAAAAGAAGTGAGGAACCCGACGTGCCAACATTTTCGCCTAGCTTAGAAAAGGCGCTGCATCAGGCACTGACTTTCGCGAACGAGCGGCATCACGAATATGCCACGCTCGAACACCTGCTATTGGCGTTGATCGACGACGCGGATGCAGCGGCGGTCATGGGCGCTTGTAACGTCAATTTGGAAACCCTTCGCAAGACCGTCACCGACTATGTCGACAACGAGCTTGCCAACCTCGTCACCGGTTACGACGAGGATTCGAAGCCGACCTCCGGCTTCCAGCGCGTCATTCAGCGCGCCGTCATCCACGTTCAGTCCTCGGGCCGCGAGGAGGTGACCGGCGCCAACGTTCTCGTCGCAATCTTTGCGGAACGGGAAAGCCACGCGGCCTTCTTCCTGCAGGAGCAGGAAATGACCCGCTACGACGCGGTCAACTACATCTCGCACGGCATCGGCAAGCGTCCCGGTTCCACCCAGACCCGCACCCCGCGCGGTGTCGAGGAAAGCGACGCCGACGCCAAGCCGTCCTCGCGCGATCAGGACGAAGCATCCGCCAAGAAGCCGCAGGATGCGCTGAAGGCCTATTGCGTCAACCTGAACGAAAAGGCCCGCGACGGCCGCATCGACCCGCTGATCGGCCGCAACGCCGAGGTCAACCGCACGATCCAGGTCCTGTGCCGCCGGTCCAAGAACAACCCGCTCTATGTGGGTGATCCGGGCGTCGGCAAGACGGCAATCGCCGAGGGGCTGGCCAAGCGGATCATCGAAGGCAAGGTGCCGGAGGCTCTCGCCGACGCCACCATCTTCTCGCTCGACATGGGCACGCTGCTGGCCGGCACGCGCTATCGTGGTGACTTCGAGGAGCGCCTGAAGCAGGTCGTCAAGGAACTGGAAGAATATCCGGGTGCGGTTCTCTTCATCGACGAGATCCATACCGTGATCGGCGCCGGCGCCACGTCCGGCGGCGCGATGGATGCCTCGAACCTGCTGAAGCCGGCCCTTTCCTCGGGCGCGATCCGCTGCATCGGCTCGACCACCTACAAGGAATATCGCCAGTTCTTCGAAAAGGACCGGGCGCTCGTCCGCCGCTTCCAGAAGATCGACGTCAACGAACCGTCGATCGAGGATGCGATCGAGATCATGAAGGGCCTGAAACCCTATTTCGAGGACTATCACAAGCTTCGCTACACCAACGAGGCGATCAAGTCGGCCGTCGAACTTTCGGCCCGCTACATCTCCGACCGCAAGCTGCCGGACAAGGCGATCGACGTGATCGACGAGACCGGTGCGGCCCAGATGCTGCTGCCGGCCTCCAAGCGCCGCAAGCTGATTACCGAGAAGGAGATCGAGGCGACGATCGCCACCATGGCGCGGATCCCGGCCAAGACCGTTTCCAAGGACGACGAGATGGTTCTCGCCAACCTGGAAAAGGAACTGCGTTCGGTCGTCTACGGCCAGGATGCGGCGATCGAGGCCCTGTCGACCGCGATCAAGCTGGCCCGCGCCGGCCTTCGCGAACCGAACAAGCCGATCGGCTCCTATGTCTTCTCCGGTCCGACCGGCGTCGGCAAGACAGAGGTCGCCAAGCAGCTTGCCGCCTCGCTCGGCGTCGAGATGTTGCGCTTCGACATGTCGGAATACATGGAACGTCATACGGTCTCGCGGCTGCTCGGCGCCCCTCCCGGCTATGTCGGTTTCGACCAGGGCGGTCTCCTGACCGACAGCGTCGACCAGCATCCGCACAGCGTGGTCCTGCTCGACGAGATCGAGAAGGCGCATCCGGATATCTACAATATCCTGCTGCAGGTCATGGACCATGGTTCGCTGACCGACCACAACGGCAAGAAGATCGACTTCCGCAACGTCATCCTGATCATGACGACCAATGCGGGCGCATCGGAAATGGCCAAGGCCGCCATCGGCTTCGGTTCGTCGAAGCGCACCGGCGAGGATGAAGAGGCGATCAACCGCCTGTTCACGCCGGAATTCCGCAATCGTCTGGATGCGATCATTCCGTTCGCCGCACTGCCGACGGAAGTCATCCATCAGGTCGTGCAGAAATTCGTCATGCAGCTCGAGACGCAGCTTTCGGAACGCAACGTCACCTTCGACCTGCACCAGGATGCGATCGCCTGGCTGGCGGAAAAGGGTTACGACGAGAAGATGGGCGCCCGCCCGCTCTCACGCGTCATCCAGGAGCATATCAAGAAGCCGCTGGCGAACGAGATCCTGTTCGGCAAGCTGCGCAAGGGCGGCGTGGTCAGCGTCACCGTCGGCAAGGGCGAGGACGGCAAGGACAAGCTGATCCTCGAATCGATCCCGGAAGCGACGCCCGTGAAACCGAAGCCGGAGGCCGAGGTGGAAGAGGCGGCGGAAGAGGCCGAAGCCAAGGTTTCCAAGGCGAAGACGCCGAAGAAGCCGGCGCTGAAGGACAAGGACGGCAGCGGCCCTGCCAAGGCGCGCGCCATGGTCGACGCGGATGTCGTCGCCGAGGAAGCGCCTGCGAAAGCGGCCCCGCGCAAAGGCGGGACGGTGCCGCGCGTGCCGAAGACCAAATAGAATTTTGCTAACCCATACCTGCGATGCCGGGCCTGTCCCGGCATCGTCGTTTTTATGACCCTCTATTGTTCACCCGCCGGAATAGAAATGTCTCCAGACAGTGACGACCGCCATGGTGGCCATGGGGCCTTGTTCTGGCTCTTTACGGGCATGCGCAATCTCCTGTCGCTGCCGGCGCTCATCCTGCTTACGTCGATCGTCGGATTCAGCGCCTTCGCACTGGAGTCCGGGCTGACGCGGGCGGAAGCCGTCTTCATGTCGCTGGCGGTCTGGGCGCTGCCGGCGCAGGTGATCCTCATCGGCACCATGGCAGGTGGGGCCAATATCGCCGCCTGCTTTCTTGCCGTGACGCTGTCCTCGATCCGAATGACGCCGATGGTCGCTTCGGTCATCCCCGAAATGCGCACCAAGCGGACACCGATCTGGCTCCTGCTCATCCTGTCGCATTTCATCGCCATCACGTCCTGGGTGTTTGCGATCACCACGCTGCGCAACGTACCGCGCGAATACCGGGCGATCTATTTCGCCGGGTTCGGCGTGACGCTGACGCTTACCGGAACCCTGGTCGTGGCGCTCTTCTATGGGCTTGCTGCGACCTTTCCGCCCTTCGTGGCCGGCGTGCTCTTCTTCATGACGCCGGTCTATTTCATTGCCTCGATCTGGGCGAGCGCCCATCAGCCGGTCGTCAAGTTCGCCTTCGTGGCCGGCGTGGTGCTCGGCCCCTCACTGACGCTGCTTACCCCGGAATTCGACGTGCTTTACGCGGGCATCGGCGGCGGTTCGATCGCCTACCTGATCGATCGTATCCGCCGGAAGAGAAAGCCCGCGGGTGCTGGAGCTGCGCGATGATGGAGGAATGGCGGACATTCATTTTCATCGCCGTCGCCGGTTTCCTCGCGACCGATGTCTGGCGCTGGCTCGGCGTCGTCGCCGGCAACCGGCTGAACGAGGATTCCGAGGCGCTCTATTGGGTGAGGGCGGTGGCGACCGCGCTTGTCATGGCCGTCACCGCAAAGCTGATCGTCTTCCCGACCGGGACGCTTTCCGGCTCACCGCTGTGGCTGCGTCTGGCTGCGGCCGGTATCGGTTTCGCGGTCTTCCTGGCCGCTGGCCGCAAGGTTGCGGTCGGCGTCGCCGTTCCGATGGCGATCCTCGTCGCCGGCTTGTGGTGGGTCGGGTTCTAGCCGGTGATTGCGCAGGGATAGGGAGATTATGCTCCCAGTTCGCCGATGATTTTTTCCGCATTGGCGGCAAGCACGCCGTGGTCTTCCATCTGGCCGGAATGCGGCTTCAGGGCCAGGCCCTCGTAACGCGGAATCACATGGAAATGCAGGTGATAGACTGTCTGGCCGGAGGCCGGCTCGTTGAACTGGATGACCGTGATGCCGTCCGCCTCGAAGGCCTCCCTGGCGGCCTTGGCGAGCTTCTGCACGACCGGCATCAGCTTTGAAAGCACTGTCGGATCGGCGTCGAGGATATTGCGCGACGGCGCTTTCGGAATGACCAGAAGATGGCCGGGCGACTGCGGCATGACATCCATGAAGGCGAGCGTATCGGCATCCTCGTAAACCCGGTGGCAGGGGATCTCGCCGCGCAGGATTTTGCCGAAGATATTGTTGCTGTCGTAGGCCTGGCCGCTCATGGATGTCCTCTCCTTGTTCTGATCGTATAGAAAACGGGGCGCTCTAATCCTGTTCCTGCTGCCGCTCGCCCTTGCGGAACGGGCTGTGCTCGGACAGGTATTCGTTCATGTATTCGACCTCCTGCCGCTCCCGCTCAAGATAGCCGGCGACGGCGCGGCGAAGTCCCGGATGGGCGATATAGTGCATCGAATGGGTGGTGACAGGCAGATAACCGCGCGCCAGCTTGTGTTCGCCCTGCGCACCCGCCTCGACCCGTTTCAGCCCCCTGGCCAAGGCGAAATCGATCGCCTGGTGATAGCAGACCTCGAAATGAAGGAAGGGATGGTCTTCGATGCAGCCCCAATGCCGGCCATAGAGCGCGTCGCCGCCGATGAAGTTGATCGCGCCGGCGATGTATTTGCCGTTGCGTTTGGCCATGACCAGCAGGATGTCGTCCGGCATGCGCTCGCCGATCAGCGAATAGAATGTCCGCGTCAGATATGGCCGGCCCCACTTGCGGCCGCCGGTATCCATGTAGAACGCGAAGAACTGGTCCCACATGTCTTCCGTCAGGTCCTTGCCGGTCAGCCAGTCAATGGTGATGCCGTGTTCGACCGCCGCGCGCCGCTCCTTCTTCAGCGCCTTGCGCTTGCGGGAGGCGAGGGTTTCCAGAAACGCGTCGTGGTTCTCGTATCCCTCGTTGAAGAAATGGAACTGCTTGTCGGTGCGGTGCAGGTAATCCGCCTCCTCGAAGGCTGAGAGCTGGTCTTCCGCCACGAAGGTCACATGCGCGGAGGAGATGCCGAGCTGGCGTGTCACTTCCTGGAGACCGGCGGCAAGTGTCAGCTCCGTCGAATCCTTGTCGTAACCGGAGGAAACGAGCAGCCGGGGTCCGGTCGCCGGCGTGAACGGCACCGAGCACTGCAGCTTCGGATAATAGCGTCCTCCGGCACGCTCGAAGGCGTCGGCCCAGCCATGGTCGAAGACATATTCGCCCTGGCTGTGGCTCTTCAGATAGCCGGGTACCGCGCCGATCAGCGCGCCTTCGTCGTTTTCCAGCAGGAGATGGTGCCCGTGCCAGCCGCTCTTGGCGGTGGCGGAGCCGGATTCTTCCAGCGCCGAAAGAAAGGCGTGCGACAGGAAGGGATTGTAGGGCGTCCCGGAGGAGGATTTCGAGGCGCCGGAAAGGCGCGACCAGCTTTCGCGGCTGATCGCGCAGAACGAATTTTCGATACGGATGGTGAGATTGCCGGCCATACTCTCGGACTTATGCGGCGGGAGACTCCCGCGGGTCAAAACCTTCGAAGGTCATCTGTTCGGCATATTTATAGGTATGTTCGCGCCCGTTTGCATCCCTCACGGTCCAGGTGATAACCGGAATTCCGGCCTGTCTCTGGGCGGTGATGAACGTGTTCGGCAGGTGCGGCCAATGATAGGAGATGAAGTCGAGGCCAAGCTGCATGGCTTCGTCGTGCCGGAAGAATTCCTCCGGCTTGTCGCCCATCGCGGTGAGGCCAAGCGGATAGGGCGCACCGGCCCTTTTCAGGTCGCGAAGGATGTGGTGGTCGAAGCTCATCAGCGCCACCTTGCCCTGATAACCTTCGAGCACTTCGAGCACCGCTTCCGCAAAACCGTCGTCCTCGCCTTCGCCCTTGCGGCCTTTGATCTCGATGACGAGCGGCACCTTGCCGGCGACGAGGTCGAGCATCTGCTTCAAGGTCGGCACCTTGTCCTTCGTGCCACCGATTGCGAGCAGGCCGAGTTCGGCGGAGGTCTTCTCGCGGATGTCGCCCTTGATGCCGCAGAGCCGTTCAAGGTCATGGTCGTGGAAGACGACCGGCACGCTGTCGGCGGCAAGCTGCACGTCGCATTCGATCGCAAATCCCGCTTCGGCCGCGCGGGAGAAGGCCGAGAGCGTGTTTTCCCAGACCTGATGGTTCATGTCGTGATAGCCGCGATGGGCAACCGGAAAGTCCTTGATCCAGGATGCGCCGGTCATGCTTCGATCTCGATGACGGCTTCGATTTCCACGGCGGCGTTGAGCGGCAGCGCCGCTACGCCCACGGCGGCGCGGGCGTGCTTGCCGGCTTCGCCCAGAATGTTAGCGATCAGGTTCGACGCGCCGTTGGTGACGATATGCTGCTCGGCGAAGCCCGGAGCGGAAGCGACGAAGCTCGAAAGCTTGACCATCCGCTTGATCCTGCCGAGGTCACCGCCCAAAGCGGCTTTCGCCTGGGCGAGGATGTTGACGGCGCAGAGCTCGGCAGCACGGCTTGCCGTGGCGACGTCCACGTCGGCGCCGACAAGACCGGTCACCGCCACCTTGCCGTTCTCGTTCGGCAACTGGCCGGAGATGAAGAGCAGGTTTCCGGTGATCACATAGGGCAGGTAATTGGCTGCAGGCGCGGCGGCGACGGGGAGCGTGATTCCCAGTTCCTTCAGGCGGCCATCGATGGCTTCGGTCATTTTCGACTCCCGTTTGTTGTAAATTCTTCAAAAATCCGGCATCAAGGCCTTAGCTTGGTCAGATGGCGTTCTTATAACACCCGGACTGAGTCCAACAGGAGAATGTGAATGTTGCGCAAGAGCCTCGGGGCGATCCTCGCCGGCGGTCTGGGCCTCACGGCCGCCACCTCTGCCGACGCGAACACCGAAAGCGGAGCGAGAGCGCTCCTGCCGCACCGCGCCATTTACGACCTGAAGCTCAAGGACGCATCGGAGCGGTCCGGCATCGAGGGCATGGTCGGCCGCATGGTCTATGAATTCACCGGCTCGGCCTGCACCGGCTTTTCCACCAGTTTCCGACTGGTGACCAAGATCGACACGGGCGAGGAGACACGTCTCAGCGACCAGCAGACCATCACCTACGAGGATCTCTCCGCCCGCCAGTTCCATTTCGAGACCAAATCCTTCACCGACGAGCAGCTCGACAAGCAGCTGAGCGGCGATGCGGCGATGGCGGAGAACGGCATCAAGGTCGAGATCGCCCAGCCGGACGGCCGCGAACTCGACCTGCCGGCGAGCGATTTCCCGACCGGCCATATGCTCGACGTCATCGAGAACGCCAAGCAGGGCAAGCATTTTTTCGAGGCGCGCGTCTTCGACGGTTCGGAGAACGGCGATCAGGCGCTCTTGACCACCACCGTGATCGGCAAGCAGCAGGATCCGGGCAAGGACGACGCGGATGCCGAAAAGGCTGGAGAATTCTCGAAGACGCCGTTCTGGCCGGTGACCATCGCCTATTTCAACGAGAGCGCGGTCGGCGATCCGACGCCGGTCTACAACATGTCGTTTAAACTCTACGAGAACGGCATCACCCGGGATCTCACCATGGATTACGGCGACTTCGTGCTCTCCGGCAACTTGGTGAAACTGGAAATGCTGAAACAGCAGCAGGATCCGTGCCCAGTTCCGGCAAAGTAAGTGCCGGCAAAATAAGAGCCGGCAAAGAAGGGTGGGAGATTGCCGCTGCCGATTTTGCGTCGGGGCGTATCAATGGAAGGTAAAGCGGTAAGAGACCTTCGTGCTGGTCTTCAGCTCGCAGCTTTTCAGCTTCGCGGTGCTGCGAATTTCCGTCGTCTTCTGCTGATCCTTATGGCGGCAGATGATCCGGCTTGAGGGACGACGTCCCGCCAAAGATCGCACGGTCCGAATCTGCGCCTTCTTGTCATGAAACTGTCATGCCCAATTCCTTAGTGTGTGGCCGCGTCGGGCATTGCGGGGGCCGCGAAGAATAGCCGCCAGGCTGGCCGTCACCCACACGGCTCCCTGATCATTCCCGCCGCATCGGTCTTGTTTAACAGGGCCGACGGTGAAACAGAGCGCTGCAGGGATGACACCATGGCGGACACCGACGTAGTTGCCACCACTTCCAATGCCAATCTTCCCGTTGTTTCCGCCGATCCGGCGGAAATCGCCCGCATCTCCGACAATATCGACCTGAGCGACCGCTCCTCCGTCGCCGTCTTCGGGGACCGCGCGCAGCAGTCGGTCACCGATTATGCCGACCGCATCCTCCGCGAAGTCCGCAACAAGGACATGGGCGAGGTCGGCCGGCTGCTCAACGACATCATCCTGAAATCCAAGAACCTCGATCCGGCCTCGATCAAGGAAGGCGGCTTCTTCACCCGTATGTTCCAGTCGGCCGAGGCGCGGCTGACCCGCTTCAAGGAAGAGTTCGAGGACGTCGCGGGCCAGATCGACCGCATCGGCCTCGAGCTCGACCGTCACAAGGACACGCTCCGCCGCGACATCGCGCTGCTCGACGACCTCCATGACGAGACCAAGCAGTCGATCGTCAAGCTCGACGCCTATGTGCAGGCCGGCAAGGCATTCGCCGAAAACTTCCGCGCCACTGAACTGCCGAAGCTGAAGACAGCCGCCGAGGCGGCCGCGACAAATGCCGGCGGGGGGCTCATCGAGGCGCAGACCTATCAGGATAATTTGCAGGCGCTCGATCGGCTGGAAAAACGCATCTTCTATCTGCAGCAGGCCCGCCAGCTCGGCATTCAGCAATTGCCGCAGATCCGCATCGTCCAGTCGGGCGACGAGACGCTGATCGAGAACCTGCAGGCCACCTCGGCGCTGACCGTGCCGGCCTGGAAGCAGAAGATGGTCATCCTGCTCGGCCTCAATCGCCAGAAATCGGCGCTCGAACTCCAGAAGACCGTCACCGACGCGACCAACGAGATGATCCGCCAGGCATCCGCGATGATGAAGGACCAGGCGATCGCCATCGAGGAGCAGTCGCAGCGCGGCATCGTTGACATCGATACCCTGGAACAGGCAAACCGCGATCTGATCGATACGATCAGCGGCGTGCTCCGGGTTCAGGAGGAGGGACGCCAGAAGCGCGCCGACGCCGAAAAGCGCATGGAGCAGCTGACGACCGACCTCAAGAAGGCGATGACAGAGGCCTGATGCGCCGATGAAAAGAACCGCCGCCTTCGCGTTCGGCCTCCTGGCGCTCGTTTCCCTTGCCGGCTGCAATTTCGGCAAGGGGCCGGATTTTTCGATCGTTTCCGGCTCTGAGAACACCGTCATTCAGCCGATCGTCGAGGAATTCTGCAAGCAGAAGAACGCCACCTGCATCTTCAAATATGAGGGAACGCTGGATATCGGCCTGGCGCTGCAAAGCGAGGCCGGCGTCGGTGAGGACGCCGTCTGGCCGGCCTCCAGCGTGTGGGTCGACATGTTCGACACCCGCCGTCGCGTGAAGGGGCTCACCTCGATCGCCCAGACGCCGGTCGTTCTCGGTGTCCGCAAGTCGAAGGCGGAAGCACTCGGCTGGATCGGCAAGCAGGTGTTCATGAAGGATATCCTGGCGGCGGTGCAGTCCGGCTCGCTGAAATTCCTGATGACTTCGGCGACGCAGTCGAATTCCGGCGCCAGTGCCTATCTTGCCATGCTGTCGAGCGCGCTCGGCAACAAGCCGGTCATCGAACCCGGCGACCTCGGGGACGCGAATGTCCAGAAGACGGTGAAGGCGCTGCTGTCGGGCGTCGAGCGATCCTCCGGCTCCTCCGGATGGCTCGCCGATCTCTACGTGGATTCGGCCAGGCGCGGCACGCTCTACGACGCGATGTGGAATTACGAGGCGGTGCTGAAGGAGACCAACGACAAGCTCGCCGGCATTCAGCAGGAGCCGCTTTATGCGATCTATCCGGCCGATGGCGTCGCCGTTGCCGATTCACCGCTCGGCTTCGTCGATCATGGCCGGGGAGCGGAGGTCCAGACCTTCTTCAACGATCTGCTCGTTTATCTGCGCACGCCGGATATCCAGAAGCGCATCGCCGCGACCGGCCGCCGCATTCCGCTCGCCGATGTTTCGGCGCCGCCCGAACCGCTCTGGAACTTCGATCCCGGGAAACTGGTCACGGCGATCCGCATGCCGGAGCCGCAGGTCATTCGCGAGGCGCTGACGCTTTACCAGGCGGCGCTGCGCAAACCGTCGCTGACCGCGCTTTGCCTCGATTTTTCTGGCTCGATGTCGGGTGATGGTGTGACGCAGCTGAAGAATGCCATGCGCTTTCTGCTGACGCCGGCCGAGGCGAGCCGCGTGCTCGTCCAATGGTCGCCGGCCGACCGTATCGTCGTCATCCCGTTCAACAGCGCGCCCCGCCGGCCGATGGAGGCGAGCGGCGATCCGCTGGAGCAGGAAGGCCTGCTGAATGCCGTTCTCAACGAGCAGCCCGGTGGCGGAACCAACATGTATGCATGCGCCGATCTCGCCATGCAGCAGATTGCGCGTATGCCCGATGTTGCGAACTATCTGCCGGCGATCGTCATCATGACCGACGGCCGGTCGGATGATAACAGCCTGTTTTTCCTCAATCGCTGGAACGCGGCCAAGCCGCGCGTGCCGATCTTCGGAATCACTTTCGGCGATGCCGACAAGACGCAGCTGGATGGGCTCGCCAAGGCCACGTCCGCCCGCGTTTTCGACGGAGGGGCCGATCTTGCAGCGGCCTTTCGCACCGTCCGTGGCTACAATTGAGGCGCGGTTGTAACTGAATGCGCAAATGGTTCGGCAATGACTGGAACTGGATCGTGGCGGGGTTGGCCGCCGCGGTGGTGATTCCCGTCCTGACTTTCGTGATGATGATGCCGATCCTGATCGCCTTCGGCATCGGCGTCTTCGTGTTCGCCGGCCTCGTCTTCCTGCTCGCGCCGCGCCGCATGTTCGAGGGGATCGACGGAAAGGCGATCGGCCGCGGCCGTCTCGAATTCGTCCGCGAGCTCATGGCGAATGCCGTGCCCGCCGCCGAGCGGCTGGAGGCCGCCTCCGAACGCATTTCCGACAAGGACACCGCCAGGCGTGTGCGGCATCTTGCCGAGATTGCCGCCGACGTTTTTGCCAAGGTCGAGGCGAACCCGGAAAATGCCGGTGCGGTGCGCCGTTTCCTGAGCTATTATCTGCCGCGCGCCGCAGAGGTCGCCGAAGGGTTTGCGATGGTCGAGGCCAAGCGCGCGCCCGATAGCAAGCAGTTGCAGGACGTGGGCGACGTGCTGGCGAAGCTCGAGGACGCCTTCGTCCATTACGCCGACAGCCTGATCGAGGAACAGCTCGACAGTCTCAATACCGACCTGCGCCTCATCCAGGCATCGCTCAAAGAGGACCTTGAACGCTGATGGCGATTTCCAGACGCGCCTTTGGAGTGGGCTTGCTGGCGACCGGCGCCGTCGGCACCGGCGGTTATCTGGTGGTGAAAGACCGGCCGGAATTGCAGGGACTGCTCGGCAACCGCTTGAACCTCTTCGGCTTCATCGGCGGCGAGAAGGAATCCTTCCTGGCCGATCCGGATGTGGTGCGGGCGCTCGGCAGCCGCGGCCTGACGATCCAGAGCCGGGTGGCCGGCTCGGTGGAAATGGTGCGCGAGCAGGCGCTGCTTTCCCAGAAGCCGCAATTCCTGTGGCCATCCTCGTCGATCATGGTCGACATCGCTCGCCAGAACGGTATCAAGATCCGCGACGACCGCGTCGTCCTGAACACGCCGATCGTCGTCTATTCCTGGCAGCCGGTGGCGGACGGCCTGATGCAGGCAGGGCTCGTGACGAAAACGGCCGCCGGCCACCACCAGCTCGACCTGAAGGCGCTGCTGGATGCGATCCTTGCCGGCACCGACTGGTCAAAGCTCGGCGTCAACATGCTCTATGGCCGCTCGCGCATCGTCTCGACCGATCCGAACCGTTCGAATTCCGGCTTCATGTTCGCCGGCCTCGCATTGAGCCTGCTGAGCGGCAACCTGGCGACGCCGGAAGCGCTTGCCGAATTCGGTCCCAAGACGCAATCGATCTTCCGCAACATGGGCTTCAAATCGCCGTCCTCGGGAAAACTGTTCGAACAGTATCTCGCCGGCGGCATCGGCGGCGAACCGATGATCGTCGGTTACGAGAACCAGCTCGTCGAATGGATCCTCGCCGACCGCGCTCGCTGGGAGCGCATCATGTCCGGTTCGGGCGCAAAGCCTGTGATGCTCTATCCGCGCCCGACAGTCTATTCCTCGCACCCGCTGATCGTCATCGACGAGCAGTCGCAGCGCCTGATGGATGCGCTCACGACCTCCGCCTTGCAGCAGCTTGCCTGGGAAAAGCACGGCTTCCGCGGGCCGCTCGGCACGCCGACCGGCAATCTCGACGGGTCGCTTGCCGGCATGCTGCCGCCCGATATTGATGCCGTCCTGCCGATGCCGGATGCCGGCGTGATGCTGCCGCTGCTCGGCCTCCTGGCGAGATGAGGGATTTTTGATGCCTTTTCGGTCTTGGGTCCGCATCGGTCTTGCTTTTGCGGCAAATCGCATGTATGGGCACCCGCATTCCACACGTAAGGCATGGGATTGTCCGGGAGAAATCCGGATCGTTCCGCCCGGTGGCGGTCCCGAAGGGATCGCTGTTCGCCTTGCGGAGGTTCAACCGGAAAAGGAGAAAAAGGCATGGCATTGCCTGATTTCAGCATGCGCCAGCTTCTGGAAGCTGGTGTTCACTTCGGCCACCAGACTCATCGCTGGAACCCGAAGATGAAGCCGTACATCTTCGGCGATCGTAACAACATCCACATCATCGACCTGGCTCAGACCGTTCCGATGCTGTCGCGCGCCCTGCAGGTCGTGTCCGACACCGTCGCCCGCGGCGGCCGCGTACTCTTCGTCGGCACCAAGCGCCAGGCTTCCGAACTGATCGCCGATTCGGCGAAGCGTTCGGCCCAGTATTACGTCAACTCCCGCTGGCTCGGCGGCATGATGACCAACTGGAAGACCATTTCGAACTCGATCCAGCGCCTGCGCAAGCTCGACGAGATCCTCGGTTCGGAACAGTCCGGCTACTCCAAGAAGGAGCGCCTGAACCTCGAGCGCGAACGCGAGAAGCTTGAAAAGGCCCTCGGCGGTATCCGCGACATGGGCGGCACCCCGGACCTGATGTTCATCATCGACACCAACAAGGAAAAGATCGCCATCGACGAAGCCAAGCGCCTGGGCATCCCGGTCGTCGCGATCATCGACTCGAACTGCGATCCGGACCTGATCGACTACCCGATCCCGGGCAACGACGACGCCTCGCGCGCCATCGCTCTCTACACCGACCTGATCGCCCGCGCCGCCATCGACGGCATCGCCCGCCAGCAGGGCGCTTCGGGCCGCGACCTCGGCGCTTCCGCCGAAGCCCCGATCGAGCCGGCCCTCGAAGGCGAAGCAGAAGCCTGAGGCTGCCTGTAAGGGCGGCTTGGCCGCTCCGCTTTGAAATGCGACAGAGGCCAGAGATACCAATATCCCTGGCCTTCGTCGTTTCAGGCGATCGTCTCCGCCGGACGTAAAAGCAAGCTTTGCTCCGTCGTCGAGGCAGTCGCCGTCGTGATGTCCTTCATCACGCTGTCATACTTCCGGGTACATTCGTCCCCAAAACCTTGAGTCTGCCGATGTTTTTCCGGCGACACGCCAAATGAACCGATAAGAGGCACGAAAATGGCTGAAATCACCGCTGCACTGGTTAAGGAACTGCGCGAAAAGTCCGGCGCAGGCATGATGGACTGCAAGAAGGCGCTCGCCGAAACCAATGGCGACATCGAAGCAGCGATCGACTGGCTGCGCGCCAAGGGCATCGCCAAGGCCGACAAGAAGTCCGGCCGCACCGCAGCCGAAGGCCTGATCGGCATCGCCGCCGCCGGCCACAAGGCCGTCGTTGTCGAAATCAATTCGGAAACGGATTTCGTCGCCCGTAACGATGCTTTCCAGGACCTCGTCCGCGGTGTCGCGAACGTCGCGCTTTCGACCGACGGCACCGTCGAGGCGATCGCTGCGGCGACCTATCCCGCATCCGGCAAGCCGGTCGCGGACACGATCAAGGATGCCATCGCCACGATCGGCGAGAACATGACGCTGCGTCGTGCAGCCATGCTCCAGGTCGAGCACGGCGTGGTTGCGACCTATGTCCACAACGCCGCCGGCGACGGCATCGGCAAGCTCGGCGTCCTGGTTGCCCTGAAGTCGGTCGGCGACAAGGAAGTCCTCTCCTCGATCGGCCGTCAGGTCGCCATGCACATCGCTGCCACCAACCCGCTCGCCATCCGCGCCGAGGAAGTCGATCCGGCCGTCGCCGAGCGTGAGCGCAATGTCTTCATCGAGCAGTCCCGCGCTTCCGGCAAGCCGGACAACATCATCGAGAAGATGGTCGACGGCCGCATGCGCAAGTTCTTCGAAGAAGTCGCCCTTCTGTCGCAGGCTTTCGTCGTCAATCCGGAGCTGACCGTCGGTCAGGCCGTCAAGGATGCCGAAAAGCTCGCCGGCGCCTCGATCGAAGTCACCGGCATGGCGCGCCTTCTGCTCGGCGACGGCGTCGAGAAGGAAGAAACCGATTTCGCGGCAGAAGTCGCAGCGGTTGCCAAGGGCTGATCCTTCGCGGGTTCAGTGCGGATATTCATTATCTAAAGCGATTAAAAAGCAGCGGGGCACCGGGTGACAAGCCGGTGCCCTTCGTGTATCGGCAACCCGTTTGCCCATCAGAATGCAGTTTCGATCTCAAGGAGTTCCCATGTCGCCCAAGCCAATCTACAAGCGCGTCTTGCTCAAGGCCTCCGGCGAGGCACTGATGGGGGGCCAGGGGTTCGGCATTGACGTCGCGGTCGCCGACCGGATCGCCTCGGACATTGCCGAGGCGCGCGCCATGGGCGTCGATGTCGGCGTGGTGGTCGGCGGCGGCAACATCTTCCGCGGCGTCGCCGTCGCTTCGAAGGGTGGTGACCGCGTGACCGGCGACCACATGGGCATGCTCGGCACCGTCATCAACGCGCTGGCGCTGGCGACCTCGCTGCGCAAATTGAACATCGACACGGTCGTCCTTTCGGCGATCTCCATGCCGGAAATCTGCGAGAGCTTTTCGCAGCGCCAGGCGCTGCATCACCTGGCGCAGGGCAGGGTGGTGATCTTTGCGGGCGGCACCGGCAATCCATTTTTCACCACCGATTCGGCCGCGGCCCTGCGCGCCGCCGAAATCGGTGCGGAAGCGATCTTCAAGGGAACCCAGGTGGACGGTATCTATTCCGCCGACCCCAAGAAGGATCCGAAGGCCACCCGTTTCGACACGCTGACGCATAGCGAAGTCCTCGATAAGGGACTTGCCGTCATGGACGTGGCGGCGGTCGCGCTTGCCCGCGAGAATGCGATCCCGATCATCGTTTTCTCCATCCATGAGAAGGGTGGCTTCGCACAAATCTTGACCGGCGGCGGTCTCAAGACCATCGTAGCCGACAACTGAGGCGCGGCCTGTTGGCCGGCCGCACCAACAATACGGGAGTAGACGGATGAGTGGAATCGATCTCAACGACATCAAGCGCCGCATGGACGGCGCCATCGGCGCCTTCAAGAGCGACATCGCCTCGCTGCGCACCGGCCGCGCCTCGGCCAACGTTCTCGATCCGGTGATGGTCGAAGCCTATGGCTCGCGCGTGCCCCTCAATCAGGTCGCCAACATCTCTGTGCCGGAGCCGCGCATGTTGTCGGTTTCGGTCTGGGACAAGTCGATGGTACGGGCCGTCGATACCGCCATCCGCGAATCACATCTCGGCCTCAATCCGATTGTCGATGGCCAGAACCTTCGCATTCCGCTGCCCGAACTCAACGAGGAGCGTCGCAAGTCGCTGGTCAAGGTTGCCCATGATTATGCCGAAAAAGCCAAGGTGGCGGTCCGCCATGTGCGCCGCGACGGCATGGACGGCCTGAAAAAGGCCGAAAAGGACGGCGTAATCGGTCAGGACGACAGCCGCGCGCAATCGGAAAAGGTGCAGAAGATGACGGACGATACGATTTCCGAAGTCGACCGCTTGCTTGCGGACAAAGAAAAGGAAATCATGCAGGTCTAAAGTAAAAAGAACACCTGCTTCGGCCAGATCTTAGCCGCCAAAGGAACCGCATAAAATATGGCGAATCCGGAACTTCCGATCATTCCTCAACACGTTGCCATCATCATGGATGGCAACGGCCGCTGGGCCAACAAGCGTGGGCTGCCGCGCACGGTCGGTCACAGCAAGGGGGTCGAGGCGGTTCGGGAAACGGTGCGGGCCGCCGGCGAAGCCGGTGTCAAATACCTGACGCTTTTCGCGTTTTCTTCTGAAAACTGGAGCCGGCCGGAAAGCGAGGTCAGCGATCTTCTCGGCCTGCTTCGTCGATTCATCCGTCGCGACCTGGCGGAACTGCATCGGGAGAACGTGCGTATCCGGGTCATCGGCGAGCGTGAGAACCTGCGCGGCGACATCCTGCCGCTGCTCGTGGAGGCGGAGGAGACGACGCGGTTCAACACCGCGCTCACTCTGGTGATCGCCTTCAACTACGGTGCAAGGAACGAGATCGCCCGCGCCGTGGCGAAACTCGCCCGCGAGGTCGAGGCAGGCGTGCTCAAGGCTTCGGATATCGATATCGACCGGATCAGCCGCAGCCTGGACACCGCCGGCATTCCCGATCCGGAACTGATCATCCGCACCAGCGGCGAGGAGCGGCTTTCCAACTTCCTGCTCTGGCAGGCGGCTTATTCGGAACTGGTCTTCCTTCCGGAATATTGGCCGGACTTCGACCGAAAACTCTTCCACGACGCACTGCGGGTCTTTGCCTCACGCGACCGGCGTTTCGGCGGCCTGTCGAGCAAGACGGCCGCGGTGGGCGGTTGATGAGCGGGGAGCTGAAGCGCCGCATCCTCTCCGCCATCGTACTGGCGATCGTCGTGCTGGCCGCGACGTGGTACGGCGGTTTCTGGTTCCGTCTCGTCGCCGCCCTGATGGGCCTGCTGATCTATTACGAATGGTCGACGATCACCCGCCTGGCCGAGCGGAACTTTCGCACGAACGCCTTCGGCTGGCTGGTCGTCGCGTTGATCGCAGCCGATATCGTGCTTGGTGACGGCAGCTTTGCCGTGCCGATCCTCGGGGGATCGACGATCACCGCCGTTCTCCTGATGCTGCTTCGAAAGGCGAACGGATGGCTGCCGGGAGGCATTTTCTATGCGGGCCTGAGCGCGATCTCGCTTCCGGCGATCCGCGGCGAGGATCAGGCCGGCCTGGTGGCTACTCTCTTCATCTTCGCAGTAGTCTGGGCGACCGATATCCTCGCCTATTTCGTCGGCCGGGCGCTCAAGGGGCCAAAACTCGCTCCGAGGATCTCTCCCGGCAAGACGTGGTCCGGCGCGATCGGTGGCACGGTCGCGGGCGTGGTCGCGAGTTCCGCGCTGACGCTCGGGGTCTTTTCGCGCCTGTCTTTCTGGACCGTGGCGATCGCATTCCTTTTGTCCGTGGCGAGCCAGATCGGTGACCTTTTCGAATCCTTTATCAAGCGCCGCTTCGGCGTGAAGGATTCGAGCCACCTCATTCCCGGCCATGGCGGCGTCATGGATCGGGTCGACGGCCTCGTTTTCGCCTGTTTCGCAGCGTTTCTACTGACGCTTGTGCATGCGGCCGCGACTGGCCATCTCGATACGACGGTAGCAGGCTTCCTTTTCGGGTTCTGAGGTTTGCTTGCGGCCGATGTCATGTTGAAACGGAAACCTTGATGGCCATCTTCAGCTTCCTTACCGGCTATATCATCCCCTTCATCTTGGTCCTGTCGCTGCTCGTCTTCGTGCACGAGATGGGCCACTATCTCGTCGGCCGCTGGTGCGGCATCCGCGTCACCGCCTTTTCGGTGGGCTTCGGTCCCGAACTTGTCGGCGTCACCGACAGCCACGGCACGCGCTGGAAGCTGTCCGCCATCCCGCTCGGCGGCTACGTCAAGTTTTACGGTGACGACGACGTGGCGAGCCTGCCGGATGCAAGCGGCCTCCAGGGCATGAGCGAGGAAGAGAAGGCGCAGACGCTGGCGGGTGCAAAGCTGTGGAAAAGGGCGGCCACCGTTGCCGCCGGGCCGATCGCCAACTTCCTTCTCGCGATCGCGATCTTCGCAGTCCTTTTCACCGTCTACGGCAAGGTGGTGGCCGATCCGGTCGTTGCCGAAGTGCAGCCCAATAGCGCCGCCCTGGCAGCAGGCGTCCAGCCCGGCGACCGGTTGGTGGCGCTTGATGGCTCGCGCATCCGCACGTTCGATGACGTGCGCCGTTACGTCAGCATCCGGCCCGAGACGCAGATCATCGTCACGGTCGAACGTGACGGCAAGGATATCGACCTGCCGATGGTTCCGAAGCGGTCCGAAATCACCGACCAGTTCGGCAACAAGGTCGAACTCGGCCTGATCGGCATCGTCACCAACGAGCAGCGCGGCAATTTCCGCGTCGAGACCTTCACGCCGCTGCAGGCGATCGGCGAAGGTGTCGTTGAGACCGGCCATATCGTCACCGGGACGTTCCGCTATATCGGAAATCTGGTCACCGGCCGCATGAAGGCCGACCAGCTCGGCGGGCCGGTGCGGGTGGCCCAGGCTTCGGGCCAGATGGCGACGCTCGGCTTTGCCGCGGTCGTCCAGCTCGCCGCCGTTCTGTCGGTCTCGATCGGGCTTTTGAACCTCATGCCTGTGCCGGTATTGGACGGCGGTCATCTTGTCTTTTATGCCATCGAGGCGGTGCGCGGCCGTCCGCTCGGCGCCGGCGCGCAGGAAATCGCCTTTCGGATCGGGCTTGCGATGGTTCTGAGCCTGATGGTTTTCGCCACCTTCAACGATATCAGCAATCTGATCGGCTGATCCCCTTCAAATCGCAAAAGAAACCGTTTATTCACCATGTTTCCAACAGTTGCGTGGCCGTTGGGCCACGGCTATGAAGGAAGTAAATAGAAATTAACGCAATAGCTTGCTTGTAGGGCAAAAGAAGGTAAAACCACACACGTGGCCGGAGTCGGGTTCCGCCCGCCGAGGGACAACGGGAAAAGGTAAGAATTGAAATGAAGGCTGGTTCAAAGTTTTTGAACGCAGTGTCGGCGGTTGCGCTGTCTGCTAGTGTTGTTGCTTCGGGCGCAGGTGTTCTGGTGCTTGCTTCCGCACCGTCTGCCGAGGCGGCAGTGATCCGGAATGTTCAGGTTCGCGGCGCTCAGCGGGCAGGCGAGGAAGCTGTTCGTTCCAATCTGACCATCCGCCCGGGTGTCAGCTTTTCCAACACCGATATCGATGAATCCGTCCGCAAGCTCTATGCGACGGGCTATTTCTCCGATGTGAAGATCGCTGTTTCCGGCAGCACTCTGGTCGTGACGGTGAGCGAGAACCAGCTCGTCAACCAGGTCGTGTTCAACGGCAACCGCAAGATCACCGACGAGAAGCTGGCTGCCGTTGTGCAGACCCAGCCGCTCGGCCCCTACAGCCAGACGATGATCAATGCCGATATCGAGCGCCTGCGCGAAGCCTATCGCGCGATCGGCCGCGCCGATGTCGAGATCACCACCCAGACGGCGCCTGTCGGCCAGGGTCGCGTCAATCTCGCCTTCGTCGTCAATGAAGGGGATCGCACGAAGATTGCCGATATCGATTTCGTCGGCAATCAGGCCTATGGCGACGGTCGCCTGAAGTCGGTCATCATCACCAAGGAATCCGGCCCGCTCTCCTTCCTGACCCGCAAGGACGTCTACAGCGAGGACAAGCTGCGTGCCGACGAGGATGCGCTGCGTCAGTTCTACTACAACCACGGCTATCCGGACTTCCGGGTGATTTCCTCGAATGCCGTGCTTGATGAGGCGGCCAACAAGTACAATATCACCTTCACCGTCGAGGAAGGTCAGCACTACGAATATGGTCCGATCGCGGTCGAATCCACCGTGGAGGGCATCAGCGGCGACGACTTGAAGGGCCTCGTGGAGACCCGCCAGGGCAACACCTACAATGCCCGCGAAATCCAGAGGTCGATGGAAGCGATTTCCAAGCGTGTCGCGGCAGCCGGTTATCCGTTTGCGCGCGTGACCCCGCGCGGCGACCGCAACATGGGCAATCACACGATCGGCGTTTCCTATCTCGTCGATCAGGGCGAGCGCGCTTATGTCGAGCGCATCGAGGTACGCGGCAACACCCGCACGCGCGACTACGTCATCCGCCGCGAATTCGACTTTAGCGAAGGCGATGCCTTCAACCAGGAAATGATCTCGCGCGCCAAGCGCCGCCTGGAAGCTCTCGGTTATTTCACCACCGTCAACATTTCGACCGCACAGGGCAGCGCTCCTGACCGCGTCGTGGTGATCGTCGATGTGGAGGACCAGTCGACCGGCTCGTTCGGTATCGGCGCCGGTTACTCCGCAGGCGGCGATGGCTTCCTGCTCGAAGCCTCGATCGAAGAGAAGAACTTCCTCGGCCGCGGCCAGTTCATCCGTGTGGCGGTCGGCGGCGGTCTCGAAGAGGCGCGCAGCTACAACCTGTCGTTCACCGAACCGTATTTCCTGGGTTATCGCCTTGCGGCCGGTTTCGACCTCTTCAAGAGCACGACCTCTTCGAATTCCTATTATGACTACGAGGAGCAGGGCGTCACTCTGCGCGTAACCGCGCCGATCACCGAGGATCTGGCGACGACGTTCCGCTATACCTACAAGGAAATCAAATACGAGAACGATGGTGCCTACGGTACCGACGGCTTGCCGTTCACGGCCGACGACAACCTCTCCTATCCATATGTCTCGATGGTCAACGAGGGCAAGTTCGTCCAGTCGTCGATCTCGCAGACGCTTACCTACAATACGCTCGACAGCCAGACGCTGCCGCGCGAAGGCATCTATGCGACGATCACGCATGAATATGCCGGCCTTGGCGGCGACTCGGACTATTACAAGATCTCCGGCCGCGCCCGTTATTTCCATCTCCTTTCGACGGAAGCGGATTTGGTCGGTTCGGTTGCTGTCGGTGCCGGCCATGTCGTCTCGACGGGCGACAACCTGCATGTCTTCGATCAGTTCACCATCGGCGGCCGCCAGATTCGCGGCTTCGAAAACAATGGTATCGGCCCGAGGACAGTTGCTCACGGGGATTCGCTCGGCGGCACGACATATTTCACCGCCTCGGCTGAAGTCTCCATGCCGATGCCGGCCTTCCCGGAAGACTTCGGCCTGCGTGCGGCTTTCTTCGCCGATGCCGGTACGCTTTACGGCAACGACGTCAATACCGGCACCAGTGCGGTTCAGGGCACGGGCATGTCGTGGCGTGCCTCGGTCGGCGCAGGCATCATGTGGGCCTCGCCGTTCGGCAACATCCGCTTCGACTACGCTCATCCGGTCGTGAAGGAAGACTTCGACGAAACCCAGGAATTCCGGTTCAGCATGGCGAACCAGTTCTGATCATTCCGCCCGCTGGCCGGGCGGAAATCTGTTCTGGAGCTTGGCCTATGAACCACAATGAATTCTTTCCGCCCCATGGTGGCGTGAGCCTGCGTGAGTTGGCCGCCCATCTTGGGGCAGAGCTGTTGGACGAGAGCGCCGGCGGACGGATGATCCGGTCGGTGGCACCCGTTTCGCGGGCGGTCGAAGGGCAGGTCTGCTATATCCTGTCCCGCAAGAGCCGGCATGAGCTGGCAACCTGCCGCGCATCGGCGATCATCTGCGAGCCCGCGGTCAGCAGCATGATCCCGGATCATATTCCCGTTCTGCTGACGAAGGCGCCGCATGCGGCCTTTGCTTTGGCTGGTGCGCTTCTGCATCCGCTCGCCATGCGTCCGTCTCCGGTAACGTCCGCGACGGGAATTTCCCCAGCCGCTTTCGTGGATCCGACGGCGCGGCTCGAGCCCGGCGTCGAGGTCGAACCCATGGCGGTGATCGGCGCGCGGGCGGAGATCGGCAGCGGCACCCGCATCGGCGCGGGCAGCGTCATCGGCGCTGACGTCAAGATTGGCCGCGACTGCGCCATCGCCGCCGGTGCCAGCATCGTTGCGGCGCTGATCGGCAATGGCGTGATCATCCATAATGGCGCGCGCGTCGGGCAGGACGGTTTCGGATTTGCGCCAGGCCCGAGAGGCATGCTGAAGATCGTGCAAGTCGGACGCGTCATCATCCAGGACAATGTCGAGATCGGCGCCAACACGACGATCGACCGGGGTGCGATGGACGATACGGTCATCGGCGAAGGAACGAAGATCGACAATCAGGTGCAGATCGCCCATAACGTCCGCATAGGCCGGCATTGCGGCATTGCGGCAGGCGTCGGCATTGCCGGTTCCACGACAGTGGGCAATGGCGTATTGATTGGTGGAGCCGCGGCGATCAACGGGCATATCTCGATCGGCGATGGTGCACAGCTTGCCGCGTTCAGCGGAGTTGTCGGGAGCGTTCCCCCCGGCGTGGTTTATGGCGGCATACCGGCTCGTCCGATGAAGGATTTTCTGCGGGAAATGGCGGAAAAGATGGCGCATTCCGACGAGCGTGAAAAGCGCAGAGGAGAGAAGAAAAATGACTGATGAGACCAAGCCGGTGCTCGGTGCGGCCGACATTCAGGAAATCATGAAGCTGCTGCCGCATCGCTATCCGTTTTTGCTGGTCGACAAGATCATCGAGATTGACGGCGACAATTCCGCGATCGGCATCAAGAATGTGACTGCCAGCGAGCCGCATTTCACCGGCCATTTTCCGGAACGGCCGATCATGCCCGGTGTGCTGCTGGTGGAAGGTATGGCCCAGACGGCCGGCGCCATCTGTGCCCGCAAGGAAGGCGAGGGCGGTTATCTCGTCTATTTCATGACGATCGACAATGCCCGCTTCCGCAAGCCGGTCGTGCCGGGTGATCGCGTCGAATATCACGTCGTCAAGCAAAAGCAGCGCGGCAATATCTGGAAGTTTCACTGTGATGCCAAGGTCGATGGCGTTCTCGTGGCCGAAGCCGATATCGGCGCGATGATGCGTAAGGGCGAAGAATGAGCAAAATCGCGGCCAGTGCGCGCATCCACCCATTGGCGGTGGTGGAGGACGGCGCCGTGATCGGCGAGAATGTTGTCGTTGGGCCGTTCTCGCATGTGGGGCCGCGCGTTGTGCTGAAGGATGGCGTCGAGCTGATTTCGCACGCTGTTGTTACCGGCAATACGGAGATCGGCCGCAACGGCAGGATTTTTCCGATGGCGGTGATCGGTGGCGTTTCCCAGAGCCTTCACGAGGCGGGTGAAAATTCCAGCCTGACGGTCGGCGATAATTGCGTCATGCGCGAAGGCGTCACGATGAATTGCGGCACGGTCGGCGGCGGCGGCAGGACGGTGGTGGGCAACAATTGCCTTTTCCTCGCCAATTCACATGTCGCGCATGACTGCCAGCTCGGCAACGACATCATCATGTCCAACAATGTCATGCTGGCGGGTCACGTGTATGTCGCCGATCGCGCCATTCTGGGTGGCGGTTGCGCCGTGCACCAGTTCACGCGCATCGGCCGGCAGGCCTTCATCGGGGGGCTGACGGCCGTCAATTACGACGTCATTCCCTATGGCATGCTGAACGGCAATCCCGGCATTCTCGGCGGACTGAACGTCGTCGGCATGACGCGCGCCGGCATCGAACGTTCGACGATCCATGTGGTGCGCCGCGCCTTCAAGCAGATTTTCGAGGGCGAGGGTAACATCCGCGCCAATGCGGCGGCCATTCGCGATGAGTATACGGATTGCAGGGAAGTGATCGAGATCCTCGACTTCATCGCCGCCGACAGCGATCGCGCCATTTCCTCGCCGTTCCGCGGCAAGGGCTGAGCCGTCATGGCCGGCCTCCCGAGCCTTGCGCCGAAGGGCCGGCTGGCGATCATCGCCGGGAAGGGCTTTCTGCCGCTGCATGTCGCGAGAGCTGCACGGGAAACCGGCGAAATGCCTCTCGTCGTCGCGCTCGCGAACGAGGCCGATCAAAGCTTTGAAGACTTCGAGATGGTCTCCGTCGGGGTCGGCGATCTTGCCGCCATCGAGCGCCTGTTTCGCGAAAAGGGCGTGACCCGTGTCATCCTCTCCGGCGGCGTCGCCCGCCGCCCCGATTGGCGCGACATCCATCCGACCTTCCGCACCATCCTGAAAATTCCCTCGGTTGTCCGCACGCTTCTTTCCGGCGGCGACGATTCCGTCCTGCAGATGGTGATCAAGCTCATCGAGGGAATGGGTTGCAAGGTGCTCGGCGCCCACGAGATCGTGGCGGGGCTTCTGGCGAGAACCGGGCCGCTTGGCGCTCATCAGCCGTCGCAGGACGATCGCCGCGATATCGAGAAGGCGGTCGAGGCTGCCCGTCGTCTCGGCGAGTTGGATATCGGCCAGGGAGCCGTCAGCGTCGGCGGTCGCGTCGTGGCCCTTGAAGGCGTGGAGGGGACTGACCGGATGCTGGAGCGCGTAGCTGCTCTGCGCGCCGAAGGCCGCATTTCGGCCCGCCGCAAGGGCGTGCTGGTCAAGCTCTGCAAACCGCAGCAGGATATGCGCGCCGATCTGCCGACCATCGGCCCCTCGACGGTGGAGAACGCCATCAAGGCGGGACTTGCCGGTATTGCGATAGAAGCCGGACGTGCGCTGGTGCTGGAAGAGGCAAGGATGATCGCCGTGGCCGACGCCGCCGGCCTGTTCGTCTGCGGCATCGATCCGGGCCTGTCCCCGGGAGGATTGTGAGGATTGTGATGGTCAAGACCCTGAAGGTCGGCGTCATCGCCGGCGAAGTTTCCGGTGACCTCCTGGGCGGCGATCTGATTGCGGCCCTGAAGGAGGCCCACGATGGCCCGGTCGAACTCGTCGGCGTCGGCGGCGAATCTCTCGAAGCACAGGGCCTGAAGTCGCTCTTCGACTTTTCGGAGCTTTCGATCATGGGGCTGACCCAGGTGCTCGCGCGCCTGCCGAACTTGATCCGGCGGATCAACCAGACCGCCGCGGCGATCGTCGCGGCGAAGCCGGACGTGCTGGTCATCATCGACAGCCCCGATTTCACCCATCGCGTCGCCAGGAAAGTGCGTGCCGCACTGCCCGATCTATCGATTGTCGATTACGTCTGCCCGAGCGTCTGGGCCTGGAAGGAATATCGCGCCAAGGCCATGCTCGGTTATATCGACCATGTGCTGGCGGTGCTGCCCTTCGAGCCGGAGGCCATGAGGCGCCTGGGCGGCCCCGAGACCACCTTCGTCGGCCACCGCCTGACCGACGACCCATCCTTGCTGAAGGTCAGGGCCATTCGGGCCGAGCGGCCGGTAAAGGCGAAGGACGAGCAGAAAACCATCCTGCTCCTGCCCGGCTCGCGCTCTGCCGAGATCAAGGCGCTTCTGCCGGTCTTCGGCGAGGCGGCCCGTGAATTCGCGTCTCGCAACGGTCCCACCCGTTTCCTGCTGCCGACGGTGCCCCGCCGGGAGGCCATGGTCCGTGAACTTGCAGCGGCACTTCCGATCCAGCCCGAAATCACCGCGGACACGCAAGAGAAATGGGCGGCCTTTGCGGAAGCGGATGCCGCGATCGCCGCATCCGGCACGGTGATCCTCGAACTTGGCCTTGCGGGCATCCCGGTCGTTTCCGCCTACAAGACCGACTGGCTGATCACCATGCTGGCCAAACGCATCAAGACGTGGTCGGGCGCGCTTCCCAACCTCATCGCCGATTACGCCGTGGTGCCGGAATACGTCAATGAGGTGGTGCGGCCTGGCAGCCTCTGCCGCTGGGCGGAAAGATTGTCGTCCGACACCACGCAACGGCGCGCGATAATGGAAGGCTTCGATCTGACCTGGCAGAGGCTGCAGGTTCCGGTGCCGCCCGGCGAAGCGGCCGCGGGGATCGTTCTCCGGCTTCTGGATGAGAAGAAATCCCGCTGACCGGAACGTTCGCCTTCAGGGACGGCGGCAGACGACATGGTATACGTGCCAGTGCTTTTCGGCGCCCATCGCCGTCATGCCCTGAGTGTCTTCCTCCCTGCACCAGACCACCTCCCATGTCGACAGCATCTCCTCCAGCTTGGCCCTTGCCAGGATCCAGAGCCCGCTTGTCGCCCAGTCGTCGTTGACACCGAAGAACTGCCCGGAAAACACGCCGCCCCGCGGCAGCGCGTTCTCGATGTTTTTCCAGACCACCTCGGCCCTCGCAGGATCGACGAAGGGCAGGCAATAGCTGGCATTGATGAGGTCCGCTTTTGCAAGATTCATGGTCTCGAACGTGTCGCGGACGATGGTCAATCGTTCACGTGCTTCTTCGGGCAGTTGCTGCCGCAGCTTGACTAGGGCTGAAGTCTCGCCGTCAAGCGCCGTGACGTGGAAACCGCTTTGAAGAAGTGCCCGTGTATCGCGGCCGGCCCCGCATCCGAGATCGATGGCCAAGCCCGGTTTTTCAAACAGCTTCAGCGCCCGCTCCAGCGTCTCGCGAGGCCTGCCATCGGCCGTGCGTTGCTGGTAGGCTTTCCAGTCCGTCATTCCACGCTCCTCCCGTTGGCGGCAGGATAGAGCACAATGCAAAACACCCGCAATCGAGTTGCGGGTGTTCATTCGGCAGTTAAACGGACTGAAATCCGCTGGCTGTAATCAGCGCTTGGAAATCGGCACGTAGTCGCGCTGCGGTTCGCCGGTATAGAGCTGGCGCGGGCGGCCAATGCGTTGCTGCGGATCTTCGATCATTTCGGCCCATTGGGCGATCCAGCCCACGGTGCGGGCGAGAGCGAAGAGCACGGTGAACATGGTGGTGGGGAAGCCCATCGCCTTCAGCGTGATGCCCGAATAGAAGTCGATGTTCGGATAGAGCTTCTTTTCGATGAAATATTCATCGGTCAGCGCGATGCGCTCCAGTTCCATGGCGACCTGCAGCAGCGGATCGTCCTTGTGGCCGAGTTCGCCGAGAACTTCATGCGTGGTCTTCTGCATGATCTTGGCGCGCGGATCGTAGTTCTTGTAGACGCGGTGACCGAAGCCCATCAGACGGAACGGGTCGTTCTTGTCCTTGGCGCGGGCGATGTATTCCGGGATTTTGTCGACCGTGCCGATTTCCATCAGCATGTTGAGCGCCGCTTCGTTGGCGCCGCCGTGAGCCGGGCCCCAGAGGCAGGCAATGCCGGCCGCGATGCAGGCGAACGGGTTGGCGCCCGAGGAACCGGCGAGGCGGACAGTCGAGGTCGAGGCGTTCTGCTCGTGGTCGGCATGCAGGATGAAGATGCGGTCCATGGCGCGCGACAGAACCGGGTTGACCACATAGTCTTCGCACGGAACGGCAAAGCACATGCGCAGGAAGTTCGACGCATAGTCCAGGTTGTTCTGCGGGTAAACGAAGGGCTGGCCGATATGGTATTTGTAGGCCATCGCCGCAAGCGTCGGCATCTTGGCGATCATGCGCAGCGAAGCGACCATGCGCTGGTGCGGATCGGTGATGTCGGTCGAGTCGTGATAGAAGGCCGAAAGCGCGCCGACGCAGCCGCACATGACGGCCATCGGATGGGCGTCGCGGCGGAAGCCGGTGAAGAAACGGCTCATCTGCTCATGCACCATCGTGTGGTGGGTCACGCGATAGTCGAAATCCTTCTTCTGGGCAGCGGTCGGCAATTCTCCGTAGAGAAGCAGGTAGCAGGTTTCCAGAAAGTCGCCCTGCTCGGCAAGCTGTTCGATCGGATAGCCGCGATGCAGAAGAATGCCTTCGTCGCCGTCGATATAGGTGATCTTGGATTCGCAAGACGCCGTCGAGGTGAAGCCCGGGTCGTAGGTGAAGGTGCCGGTATGTTTGTAGAGGGCGCCGATGTCGACCACGTCGGGGCCGATGGAGCCCGACTTGATCGGCAGATCGACTTTTTTGTCACCGATTACCAGATTTGCGCTTTTATCCGTCATGCTGATCCTCCAACCTTTTGGCGGCATGGCGCCCTAAAAGCGCCACAAGAATTAAGCGTCCACAGCTTTGCTATATGATCCGAAAGCTGATGCCAAGCTGTCCTGACGGCATTTTGTGCAGCGCGAAAAATTATTGGGCAGAGGCTTGTGCCGGGGTCTCCAACTTGGTGTTGCAACCCGCCTCAGGCCCTTAGGATTGCTGAGTTTTGCCGGGCGGTTGACGGCCGCCCGGGAAGCGCGCAGGTTGTGGCGTCGAGCGTTTGGCGGCGGGGCGGGTTGGGCATTTCATGGCGGAGGAAACAGCGTTTTTCAAGCTCCGCAAGGCAGGGAGCCTGATATCAGGGGCGCATCGCCGGCCGCCTGACGAAGACGGGACCGACTCGCTGCAGCGGAGGGAACATCCGGATGTGTCGGTTCTTCACGAACGCCCGCCGGTCCACACCGAGCGCCGTCCCGCGCACGCCGCGCTCCGCCGCCTGTGGCGCACCGTGCCGGGCATGCTGGAGCGGGAAGTTGCCCACGGCCACGGCTTCCTTTTTGTGCCGGTCATCATCGGAGCGGGAGCGGCTTTCTGGTTTCTCCTGGCCGGGAGCCCGGCCTTCTGGCCGCTCTTCGTCGCATTTGCTGTCTCGGGGGCGCTGGCGGCGGTCGCCCGCAATCGCTCCGGAACGGGCCGTTCCCTCCTTTTCGCACTGGCGCTTTTCCTGGCCGGAATGATGCTGGCGGAGTTGGAGACCTGGCGGCACGGCACGGTCCTCATCGATTCTCCGGTCACGACCGAGCTGACCGGCATCGTCGAACGGCGGGAGATCGATGCGGCGGGGCGCTGGCGTTACGTCGTCACGGTTACGGGCACGGCGGAGCCGAAGGTCCGGCGTGAGCCCGGGCGCGTGTCGCTTCTGGCCCGAGCGCGGCACCAGCCGCTGGAGACCGGCGAGACGATCCGCGGCCGCGTGCGCCTGTCGCCCCCTTCGGGACCGGCGCTGCCCCGGCTTAACGATTTCGCCTTCTCTTCCTATTTCGATGGCATCGGGGCAGTCGGCTTCTTCTATGGGGTGCCTAAAAAAGAGGCTGGCGAAGCCGCGGCATCGTCGTGGGCGGCCGGCTTCGAACGGTGGATCTTCGATCTGCGCAGCGCGATCGCCACCCGAATCCGCGAGACGGTGCCGGGCGATGCGGGCGCCTTTGCCGCAGCGATCGTGACCGACGAGCGCCGGGCGATCTCCATGGAGACGACCGAGGCTCTGCGGCTTTCGGGGCTTGCGCATATCGTCGCGATCTCCGGTCTCAACATGGCGCTTGCCGCGGGCATCTTCTTCGTCGGCGTCCGCACTCTGCTTTCGCTCTTCACCGGTTTTGCCCAGGCCTATCCGGTCAAGAAGATTGCCGCTCTTGGCGCTCTGGCGATGGCGACCGCCTATTATCTGATCTCCGGTTTCGGCGTTTCGGCTCAGCGCGCCTATATCATGATGGCGGTGATGCTCGTCGCCGTTCTCTTCGACCGGCCGTCGATCAGCCTGCGCAATGTGGCATTGTCTGCTTTGATCATCATCGCCATTTCGCCCTCGCAGATCCTCGGCCCGAGCTTCCAGATGTCCTTTGCCGCCACGGCCGCTCTCGTGGCCGGCTATGCGCTTTGGAAACACCGGGCCGAAGGTCGCGATCCCGAGCCTCTGCCGTTCCGTCACCCGTTGGTGGCACCTGTTCTGGCGTCCTGGAATTTCGCCGCCGGCATCTTCGTGACCTCGCTGATCGGCGGGATATCCACCGCGGTCTTCTCGGTCGAACATTTCCACCGCATCGCCACTTATGGCCTAGCAGCCAACCTTGCCGCCATGCCGGTGATATCCTTCGTCATCATGCCGGCCGGACTGATCGGCATGCTGCTGATGCCCTTCGGCCTCGACGGGCCGTTCCTGAAGCTCATGGGGCTTGGGCTGGAGGCGGTGATCGTAATTGCCGAACACGTGGCTGCCTGGGGCGGCGATGTCGGCGTCGGCCGCCAGCATTCCTGGTTCCTGGCCGTCGCCACGCTGGGTTTTTTGCTGCTGACGCTGCTCAGGACCCCGCTTCGGTTGTGCGGCATTCCGCTGCTTGCATTGGCCGTCGCACTCTCCTGGCAGGAGCGGTTGATGCCGTTGCCGGACCTGTTGATCTCCGAAGACGGGACGATGGTGGCTCTGGCCGAAGGGGAGGGCATTGCCACGAACCGCACCCGCCCGCCCGACTTCATCTACGACCAGTGGAAACGCGCGCTTCTGATCGGTGATCCCGCAAGGCCGGAATTGTCGTCTTCTCCACGCCCGCCGCCTTCCCGCGAATTGTCGCCGGCCGGAGACGTCGCGCCCGTCACGCGATCGGCCGGTTCCATTGTCGCCGACCTGAAGACCTCCATCCCTCCGGACACCAAACCGCTCGAACGAAAGGCCTCCGATGGAAAACCTCCGGACCGAAGAGCCGAAGAACGCCGCGACCTGACCAAGCAGGAGACGGAAACGGCGCGAGCGGCATCAAGCAGGCGCCCGCAGGCCGCTTCATCTGCGTTGCGCGTGCCTGGTGTGCCGCAAAAACCGTGGAAGGCCTCGTCGTCGCCGCCATCGAGGACAGCCGCTACGCCGGCGCCGCTTGCGACGCCGCTCATATCGTGGTCGCGCCACGCGCCCGTTTCGACCGCTGCCGCTCCGGCGCGCTGATGATCAACGGCGACACGCTCCGCAAGACCGGTGCGCTGGAAATTTCCCTCGGCGGCGCGACTGATCCCCGACGCTGGCGGATCGAAGCCGCCTTGATCGGGCGGGAGCGCCCCTGGAACAGGCATCGCCACTACGACTGGAGAAGTCAGGCCTTCGATTCGACCTTGCCTCAGCCGCTCCGGCAGATCGTCAGTGGTAGCGGCGGATGAGGCCGACGAGCTTGCCCTGGACCTTGACCCGATCGGGCGGAAAGATACGGGTCTCGTACGCCGGGTTGGCGGCTTCGAGCGCGATTGAGGCGCCACGGCGGCGGAAGCGCTTCAGCGTGGCTTCTTCGTCGTCCACCAGCGCCACGATGATATCACCCGGATTGGCCGTGTTGCCGTTGCGGATGATCACGGTGTCGCCGTCGAGAATACCGGCATCGATCATCGAATCACCCTTGACCTCCAGCGCATAATGTTCGCCGGAGCCCAGCATGTCGGCGGGCACCGCGATGTCGTGGGTATTGTTCTGGATTGCCGAGATCGGCACGCCGGCCGCGATGCGGCCCATCACCGGAACGGTCGTGGCATTCGAAGTGTCGTCGTTGGCAGGTTTTGCGGGGGCGGGTGCCGCGACCGGCTGCGGCTTGCCGAGGCTGCCCTCGATGACGCTGGGCGAAAAGCCGCGGCGCGGCTGAATGCTCGGCGAATAGGCTTCCGGCAGCTTGATGACTTCGAGCGCGCGCGCCCGGTTCGGCAGGCGGCGGATGAAGCCGCGTTCCTCGAGCGCGGTAATCAGGCGGTGGATGCCGGATTTGGACGCGAGGTCCAGCGCGTCCTTCATTTCGTCGAAGGAAGGCGGGACGCCGGATTCCTTCATGCGTTCGTGAATGAACAGAAGCAATTCCTGTTGTTTGCGCGTGAGCATCGTTGGCACCCTGAGAGTCGGAAACAAATCCAGAACGGACACTATATGTTCCATATGTGTTCCGCAAGTCCCTAAATTTTCGTGAAGTATGATGATTTTTTCTTCATAGATGCGTGCCAGATATCTCGTGTCATACCACTTGCGCGGCGCCAGCCTGCTGCCAATGTAGCTTTGCGATTCCATCCTGGGGGCATACCGCGTGAACGCAAGACTGATCGATCATCTCGTGCTGCCGGTGGCGGAACTTGCCGCTGCGCGTTCGCGGCTCACGGAGCTTGGTTTTACTGTTGCGCCGGACGCCTTTCATCCTTTTGGCACGGCCAATGCTTGCGTGTTCTTCTCGGACGGCACCTATCTGGAGCCGCTTGCGGTCGCCAACCGGCGCCACGCCACGGCGGCGGCAAAGCGGGGCAACGTCTTCACGGCCCGCGATCTCGCTTTTCGCAAGGCACGCAACCGGCAGGGTTTTTCCGCGCTTGCGGTCGCGACGTCGGACGCCGCCGCCGATCACGCGCGGTTCAGGCTGCGAGGCTTGTCTGCCGGCGAGGTGCTGGAGTTTTCCCGCGGTGTCACGATGCCGGATGGGTCCGAGACCGAGGCGAGTTTCAAGCTTGCGTTTGCCGGCGACGATCGCGCGCCGGACTTCTTTCTTTTCTCCGTCCAGCGCGTCAATCCGCTGCCGGCCGACCGCGGCGAACTCGAACGTCATGCCAACATGGTGACGGGCCTGAGCGAGATCGTCCTGTCGGCGTCCACGCCGTCGGAATTCGCACCCTTCGTGGAACATGTCCTGCTCGCCAAGGCCGAAGTCGAGCCGGCGATGCTGAAGCTTGCCGCGGCCAATGCCCGCATCCGGGTGATGCAGGACGGGGATCTGGAAAGCGAGTTCGCGCTTGCACCTGCGGCAGCCGGCGAGGGGCTGCGCGGCCGGGCGATCGTCTTCAAGACGACCGATCTTGCCGTGACAGAGATTGTCCTTGCTGCTAATGACGTCGCATTCATCCGCCGGGAGGGCCGCGTTCTCGTCTCGGCGGCGCCCGGCCAAGGTGTCATGTTCGGCTTCGAGGAATAGTTTCATGGAAGTTTCCGCCAATCCGCGCGTCTTGGTCGGTGAAGGAGACGGCAAGGTTCTTTTTGCACAGGATGCAAGGCTGTCGCTGATCGCCGGCGCATGCGAGATGGAGAGCCGCGACCATGCCTTCATGGTTGCCGGCACCCTCAAGGAACTTTGCAGCAGGCTCGGCATCGGTCTCGTCTACAAGACCTCCTTCGACAAGGCGAACCGCTCGTCGCTGTCGAGCAAGCGCGGCATGGGTCTCGAAAAGGGACTGGAAGTCTTTGCAGACCTGAAGAAGGAACTCGGCATCCCGGTGCTGACCGACATCCACACGGAAGAGCAGTGCGCGGAAGTCGCCAAGGTCGTCGACGTGCTGCAGATCCCGGCTTTTCTGTCCCGTCAGACGGACCTGCTCGTTGCTGCCGCCAAGACCGGCCGCGTCATCAATGTGAAGAAGGGCCAGTTCCTGGCGCCGTGGGATATGAAGAACGTTCTCGGCAAGCTGACCGAGAGCGGCAATCCGAACGTTCTGCTCTGCGAGCGCGGTGCCTCCTTCGGTTACAATACGCTCATCTCCGACATGCGTTCTCTGCCGATCATGGCATCCATGGGCGCTCCGGTCATTTTCGATGCGACCCATTCGGTGCAGCAGCCGGGTGGCCAGGGCACGACATCGGGCGGAGAGCGCCAGTTCGTCGAAACGCTGGCGCGTGCAGCCGTTGCGGTCGGCGTAGCGGGCGTGTTCATCGAGACCCACCAGGATCCCGACAACGCACCCTGTGATGGTCCGAACATGGTCTACCTGAAGGACATGCCGCGGCTGCTCGAAAAGCTGCTCGCCCTCGACGCGGTCGCCAAGGCGCCCTGAGCCTCGTCAGCTCGCGCGCTTCAGCGGAGGCATCTCCGGTCGGTGAGTTGCATTTTCCCGCTCGGCCAGCCGGAAGCGGGACAGAAGGCGGTTGAGCTTGATGGCTTCCTCGCCGAGCTCATGGCAGGCGGCGCTCGTTTCTTCCACCATCGCGGCATTCTGTTGGGTCACCGTGTCCATGCGGTTGATCGCCGTGTTGACTTCGTTGAGCGCGGTCGCCTGCTCGGACGACGCGCGCATGATCGAACCGATCAGATCGGTGACCCGCGCGACCTGATCGTTGATGTCGCCGAGTGCATCGCCGGTGCGGTTGACGAGGGAGACGCCGGTCGCCACCTGCGCGGCGGACGTGTCGATCAGAACCCGGATTTCCTGCGCCAGCTTGGCGGAGCGTCCGGCAAGCTCGCGCACCTCGTGTGCGACGACCGCAAAACCCTTGCCGGCCTCGCCGGCGCGGGCTGCCTCGACACCGGCGTTCAATGCGAGAAGGTTGGTCTGGAAAGCGATGTCGTCGATCCCGTTGAGGATCTTGCCGATCTGCGAGGACGACGCCTCGATCTTTTCCATCGCCATCACCGCCTCCCGCACGATGCCGGCCGAATGGGCGGCGCTTTCCCGGGCGCTCGTCATCATGCTGTTGGCCTCGGAGGCGCGCTGGGAGGAGTTGCGCATCGTCGCGGTGATCTCGTCGAGCGCCGAGGCGGCCTGTTCCAGCGAGGCGGCCTGGTGCTCGGTGCGCTGGGCGAGATCGTCGGTGCTGGAAGCGATTGAATCGGAACCGCCGCGGACCATCTCGGTCGCCCCGAAGATTTCCCGCATCGCACCGTAGAGTGTCTGGACGCTGGAATTGAATTCCGCGCGCAGTTCCTCATAGGCCGCGTCGAAAGGTTCGCGGATATCGATCGTCAGGTCGCCCTGCGATAGTTTCGCAAGGCCGTTCCGCAAATGGCCGATCACCCGTTCGCGGGCGGCCTCTTCGCTGGCCCGGGCGGCCGCGAGCGCCCGATCCCGCTCTGCCTGCGCCAACCGTTCGGCGTCCTGTCGGTCCCGGATTGCATTGCGTTCCCGGGCGGACTCGCGGAACACGGTGACCGCACGCGCCATTTCGCCGATTTCGTCGCCGCGATGGCTGAACGGCACTTCTTTCGAATAGTCGCCGTCGGCGAGCACCGTCATGTAGTCGCGCATGGTCGAAAGCGGCATGATGGCACGGCGGCGGAAGACATAAAGGCCGCCGAGAAGCAGGGCGAGCGATGCGGCGGCCGCGACGAGCGTCAGGGCGGAAAGCACGTCCGTCTGCTCGGCCGCGTCCTTCTCCGCCTGGGCGAGGAAGGCATTCGCCATTTCCACCAGCTGGTTGACCGCCGCCTCGTGGACGTGGAACTGCGTCGCGAGCTTTTCGAAGGCGGTTGCCATTGCCGTCCTGTCGCCGGAGAGGATTGCGGGCGAAAGCTCGTCGTTCATCGTCTTCCAGAACGTGTCGCCCTTCACGAGCACGTCGTTCAAGAGCTTTTGCCGGAGGTCGGCGCTGAGCTCGCTTTCCTGCCAGAATTTCCGCCGGTCCTCGTAGGCGGGCTTCAGCACGGTGGCGATGCGCTCCAGATTGGGTTTGGCGACGGAGGGACGCTGCACCGCTTCGAGCGCCAGCATGTAGCTTTCGACCAGATAGAGCGGTGGCGGCAGGATGTCGGCGACTAGGTCCTTGCCGTAGATGATCTGCCGGTACATTTCGCCGTTGACCCGCAGCCGGTTGAAGGCGTGGTTCTGGATGCCGATGGAGACGATCATGCCGGCCGTGACGACGGCCGCGAAGATGGCAAGGCTGCGCGCGATGTTCAGTTTCATGATTTCCCCGTCCCAAGAATGCCCGGCAAAGCCGGGTGTGACGGAGACGGCATCATGCATGGCCGCGAACCGCCTGTCGCCTCCCGTCGATTTAACGATTGTAAGACACGAATGGTTAACCACGCGATAAAACCGGATCGTCTGTCATGATACGGGGATCGGTGCGTCAGAGCGGGTGCGGAAAGCGGCGCGCCTTCAAAGCGGTGACATAATTCGCCGCTAGCCATGGGCGTGCCCATCGGCGGTCGCAGCATTGTAATTTGCCCGCCTTCGATTATGACAGGTTTCGAACCTTTCCCACCATCGAGTCAGGAAGCATCATGACCGCCATCACCGATATCATCGCCCGTGAAATTCTCGACAGCCGCGGCAACCCGACCGTTGAGGTGGATGTCTATCTGGAAGACGGTTCGATGGGCCGTGCGGCCGTTCCGTCGGGTGCCTCGACCGGCGCCCATGAAGCTGTCGAATTGCGCGACGGCGGCAAGCGTTACCTCGGCAAGGGAGTCGAGAAGGCCGTCGAGGCCGTCAACACGGAAATCTTCGACGCGATCGGCGGTTTCGATGCCGAAAGCCAGATCCATATCGACAAGACCATGATCGCGCTCGACGGCACGCCGAACAAGTCGCGCCTCGGCGCCAACGCCATCCTCGGCGTTTCGCTCGCCGTCGCCAAGGCCGCTGCCGAATCGGCCGGCCTGCCGCTCTACCGTTATGTCGGCGGCGCCGGCGCCCATCTCCTGCCGGTTCCGATGATGAACATCATCAACGGCGGGGCGCATGCCGACAACCCGATCGACTTCCAGGAGTTCATGATCCTGCCGGTCGGTGCCGAAACGCTGCGGGATGCGGTCCGCATGGGCTCCGAGATTTTCCATACGCTGAAGAAGGAGCTGCATGCCGGCGGTCACAACACCAATGTCGGCGACGAAGGCGGTTTCGCCCCGAACCTCAAGAGCGCGCCGGAAGCGCTCGACTTCATCATGAAGTCGATCGAGAAGGCCGGTTATCGTCCCGGCGAGGACATCTATCTCGGCCTCGATTGCGCCTCGACCGAATTCTTCAAGGACGGCAAATACGCGATGGAAGGCGAGGGCCGCACGCTGGAATCCGGCGCCATGGCCGATTATCTCGCCGAACTCGTCGCCAGGTACCCGATCATCTCGATCGAGGACGGCATGGCGGAAGACGACTGGGACGGCTGGAAGCTCCTGACCGACAAGATCGGCGCCAAATGCCAGCTTGTCGGCGACGACCTTTTCGTCACCAATTCGGCGCGCCTGCGCGACGGCATCAGGATGGGCGTCGCCAACTCCATCCTCGTCAAGGTCAACCAGATCGGCTCGCTCACGGAAACGCTCGACGCCGTCGAAACCGCCCACAAGGCTGCCTACACGGCCGTCATGTCGCACCGCTCCGGCGAGACGGAGGATTCGACCATCGCCGATCTTGCGGTCGCCACCAACTGCGGCCAGATCAAAACCGGCTCGCTGTCGCGCTCCGACCGAATGGCCAAATACAACCAGCTGATCCGCATCGAGGAAATGCTGGGTCCGCAGGCCGCGTATGCTGGGCGCTCGATCCTGAAGGTCTGATTGGAGAAGGCTTGGAGGAGCCCATGCTCCTCCGTCGTTCCTGTGCTTGTTACGGGAATCGAACCAGCCCAAGTCTTTGGGCTGAAAAGAGTCCTCAGCGCTGCAGACGCAGTGCCGCTGGTTCCCTGTGACAAGCACAGGGATGACGAAAGCGAGCTCGCGCCCCAAAAGCGCGGGCTTTTCCGCGCCTCGAATCTGGTCAACGATTGTTTAAGCAAGTTCTGCGATTTTGAGTGTCTGTTCCGGACCGAATCCTGTCGGTCCCATAGGCGTGACAAGGCGTATGTAGCGGCATGTGGACAAAGCATCATAAGAAAAGAAAATTCGGCCGCTTCGTTCTTCCCGCCATCACCATCGCCTTTGTTTCATACTTCGGCTATCATTCTGTGCATGGTGACCTGGGATTGATCGCCACGGAGGAATTTGAACGTCAGCGTGTGGCGCGTGCGGAGGAGCTCGCCAGGCTGACCGCCCGGCGTGAGGCGCTGGAGCGGCAGGTGCAGCTGATGAGCGACGGATCCCTGGAGAAGGACATGCTCGACGAGATCGCCCGCTACCAGCTCAACGTTTCGCGCGGCGACGAAATCGTCATCTTCAACAGCTATTTCTGAGTTAACCGGAATTCGGTTAATTTCACATTTCGCTAAGCTTTTCATGATCTTGCGCGGAATGTGAGCCATGCAATTATGGCATTGCTGGGGCGCAAGTTCTTGCCTATGTTACGCCCCGAAATGGGATTGGTGTTTCAGCTTGTTCAAGCGGTGTGCCAGTTTCGCCTAACGCAGAACTCAAAGGGAGGGATGAATGGCGCCGACCAAGACCGCGTCTGTATCCGGCCGCAAGACCGCGGCAAAGTCTGCTACCAAAACAGCATCCAGATCGGCATCGAAGGAATTCACCGGCAGGAATACGCCGGATTTCGGCAAGGACGACGATCTTCACGCCTATCGCGAGATGCTGCTCATCCGCCGCTTCGAGGAAAAGGCCGGCCAGCTTTACGGCATGGGCTTCATCGGCGGCTTCTGTCATCTTTATATCGGCCAGGAAGCCGTCGTCGTCGGCATGCAGATGGCGCAGAAGGAGGGTGATCAGGTCATCACCGCCTATCGCGACCACGGCCACATGCTGGCGACCGGCATGAGCGCGCGCGGCGTCATGGCGGAACTCACCGGGCGCCGGGGCGGCTATTCCAAGGGGAAGGGCGGCTCCATGCACATGTTCTCCAAGGAAAAGCATTTCTACGGCGGTCACGGCATCGTCGGCGCCCAGGTGTCGCTCGGCACGGGTCTGGCCTTCGCCAACAAATACCGCAACAATGACTCGGTTTCCGTCGCCTATTTCGGCGACGGCGCGGCCAACCAGGGCCAGGTCTACGAGAGCTTCAATATGGCCGCTCTCTGGAAGCTGCCGATCGTCTATATCGTCGAGAACAACCGCTACGCCATGGGCACGTCCACGTCGCGCGCCACGGCCCAGTCGAACTATTCGCTGCGCGGTTCGGGCTTCGGCATTCCCGGCGTCCAGGTCGACGGCATGGACGTCCGTGCTGTCAAGGCGGCCGGCGACGAGGCGCTCGAACATTGCCGCTCCGGCAAGGGGCCGATCATCCTCGAAATGCTGACCTACCGTTATCGCGGTCACTCCATGTCCGACCCGGCGAAGTACCGCTCCAAGGACGAAGTGCAGAAGATGCGCTCCGAGCATGATCCGATCGAGCAGGTGCGCCTGCGCCTTCTCGAAAAGGGCTGGGCGACCGAGGACGAGCTGAAGGCGATCGACAAGGACATCCGCGACGTCGTTTCGGACAGCGCCGACTTTGCTCAGGCCGATCCGGAGCCGGATCCGTCCGAGCTCTACACCGACATTCTGCTCTGATCGCGGGGAGGGAACCCATGCCAATCGATATCCTTATGCCCGCCCTTTCCCCGACCATGGAGGAAGGCACGCTCAGCAAGTGGCTGAAAAAAGAAGGTGACAAGGTCACCTCCGGCGACGTGATCGCCGAGATCGAGACCGACAAGGCGACCATGGAAGTGGAAGCCGTCGACGAGGGCGTGATCGGCAAGCTGCTGGTTCCGGCTGGCACCGAGAACGTCAAGGTCAACACCAGGATTGCCGTGCTGCTCGCGGATGGCGAAGGCGCCGACGCCATTTCGGCCGAAAAGCCTGCCGCACCTGCCAAGGCCGATGCCGACACGCCGGCAGCGACCTCGGAAGCCGCCGGTGGCAAGGTCCGCGAGTCCGCGGAGGAGCCTACTGCCAAGGCCGACAGCAAGGTCCCGGCCCAGCCGAAGGCTGAAGCCGCTTCCGACCCCGACATCCCGGCCGGCACCGAAATGGTGACGATGACCGTGCGCGAAGCCCTGCGCGACGCCATGGCGGAGGAAATGCGCCGCGACGAAAACGTCTTCGTCATGGGTGAGGAAGTCGCCGAATACCAGGGCGCCTACAAGATCACGCAGGGGTTGCTGCAGGAATTCGGCGACCGCCGCGTGATCGACACGCCGATCACCGAGCACGGCTTTGCCGGCGTCGGCGTTGGTGCCGCCATGGCGGGCCTGCGTCCGATCGTCGAATTCATGACCTTCAACTTCGCCATGCAGGCGATCGACCAGATCATCAATTCCGCTGCCAAGACGCTCTACATGTCCGGCGGCCAGATGGGTGCCCCGATCGTCTTCCGCGGCCCGAACGGTGCTGCAGCCCGCGTCGCAGCCCAGCACAGCCAGGATTACGGCGCCTGGTACAGCCATATCCCGGGCCTCAAGGTCGTGCAGCCCTATACGGCAGCCGATGCCAAGGGCCTTCTCAAGGCTGCGATCCGCGATCCGAACCCGGTCATCTTCCTGGAAAACGAAATCCTCTACGGTCACTCCTTCGAAGTGCCGAAAATGGACGATTTCGTCCTGCCGATCGGCAAGGCCCGCATCCACAAGGCCGGCAGGGACGCGACGATCGTCTCCTGGGGCATCGGCATGACCTATGCGGTCAAGGCCGTCGACGAGCTTGCCAAGGAAGGCATCGACGTCGAACTGATCGACCTTCGCACCTTGCGCCCGATGGACCTGCCGACGGTCATCGAATCGGTCAGGAAGACCGGCCGTCTCGTCACCGTCGAGGAGGGTTACCCGCAGTCGTCGGTCGGCACCGAAATCGCCACCCGCGTCATGCAGCAGGCCTTCGATTACCTCGACGCGCCGATCCTGACGATCGCCGGCAAGGACGTTCCGATGCCTTACGCGGCCAACCTCGAAAAGCTCGCTCTGCCGAATGTCGGCGAAGTGGTCCAGGCGGTGAAGACCGTCTGCTACAAATAAGGGGAGGTTGCTTCGATGCCGATCAACATCACCATGCCTGCCCTTTCGCCGACCATGGAAGAGGGCAATCTTTCGAAATGGCTGGTCAAGGAAGGCGACAAGGTCAAGTCCGGCGATGTGATCGCCGAGATCGAGACCGACAAGGCAACCATGGAAGTGGAAGCCGTCGATGAAGGCACCGTCGCCAGGCTCGTCGTGCCGGCCGGCACGGAAGCGGTTAAGGTCAACGCGCTCATCGCTATCCTCGCCGCCGATGGCGAAGATGTCGCGGCTGCCGCTGCCGGCGGTGGTTCTGCGCCGGCCCCGAAGGCTGAAGCAGCGCCCGCGCCCAAGGCTGAGGCTGCTCCGGCCGCAAAACCTGCTGCCGACCAACTGATCGTCGGCAATCCGGTGGCACCTCCGCCTCCGGCAGCGCCGGCTTCATCGGGCGGCGCCCGTACCTTCTCTTCCCCGCTTGCACGTCGCCTCGCCAAGGAAGCCGGTCTCGATCTTTCCGCCGTCACCGGCTCCGGCCCGCACGGCCGCGTCGTCAAGGCGGATATCGAGAAGGCTGTCGCCTCCGGCACGGGCAAGCCCGCGCCGTCTGCAGCCCCGCAGGTTGCTCCCGCCGCCGCGCCGGCTCCTGCTATGGCGAAAGGTCCGTCGGACGACGCCGTGCTCAAGCTGTTCGCGGAAGGCTCCTACGAGCTTCTGCCGCATGACGGCATGCGCAGAACGATCGCTGCGCGCCTCACCGAGTCGACCCAGACCGTTCCCGCCTACACGATCTCGATGGATTGCGAGATCGACGCGCTTCTGAAGCTGCGTGCCGAGATCAACGCCTCGGCGCCGGTGAAGAAGACGGAGAAGGGCGAGGTCCCGGCCTTCAAGCTCTCAGTCAACGACTTCATCATCAAGGCGATGGCGCTGGCGCTCCGCGAAGTCCCGATGGCGAATGCCTCCTGGACCTCGACGGCCCGCGTGCTGCACAAGCATTCCGATGTCGGCGTCGCCGTGTCTATCCCGGACGGCCTGATCACCCCGATCGTCCGCAAGGCCGAGACCAAGACCCTGTCCGTCATCTCCAACGAGGTGAAGGACATGGCCAAGCGCGCCCGCGACAAGAAGCTGAAGCCGGAGGAATACCAGGGCGGCACGACATCCGTGTCCAACCTCGGCATGTACGGCGTCTCGAGCTTCACCTCGATTGTCAACCTGCCGCAGGCCTCGATCGTTTCGATCGGCGCCGGCGTCGAAAAGCCGGTTGTGCGGAACGGCAAGATCGAAGTGGGCACGGTGATGACCGCCACCTTCGCCTTCGACCACCGCGTCATCGATGGCGCGCTCGGCGCAGAACTCGCGTCCGCCTTCAAGCGCTACATCGAAAACCCGATGGCGATGCTGGTGTAGCGCGACCGATATGAGGACCATCCCTCCCCCTTGCGGGGAGGGTGTCCGCGAGCGGACGGGCGGGGTGGTGCCGCAGAAGAAGCGCCGGATGGCTTGGAATCGAGAAAATCCAAATCCGCCAAGTGCTTCGACTGCTAACAACGCCTTACGCCTGCGCAAAACGATGACGGATGCCGAGAGGTGTCTTTGGAATGCGCTCCGCAAGGACTACCGGATATATCCGGCATGCATTTTCGAAGACAAGTAGCGATCGGTCCTTATATTGCGGATTTCGTTTGTCTCGGAAGCCGGCTGATTGTTGAGGTGGACGGTCCTGTTCACAACGAGATCGGCCAGAGAAAGCGGGATGCTCAACGCGATATCTATTTCCGCAATCAGAATTTTCGTGTTTTGAGGTTTTCGAACGACAAGATCATGCTGGAGATGTCATTCGTGCTGAAAACTTTAAGTGCCGCCTTGGCCACCCCCACCCCTAGCCCCTCCCTGCAAGGGGGAGAGGAACAGGAGGTGCGCGTTTGAAAACCGTTCTCTGCTTCGGCGATTCCCTCACTTGGGGTTACGACCCGGTAGCTCCGGGCCGTCACGCCTTCGAGGATCGCTGGTCCAGCGTGCTCGGCGCAGCACTCGGTCCCGATGTCACCGTCATTGCCGAAGGCCTGAACGGCCGCACGACCGGTTATGACGACCATCTCGCCGATTGCGACCGCAACGGCGTAAGAAACCTGCCGACCGTGCTGCACACCCACATGCCGCTCGATCTGGTCATCGTCATGCTCGGTACCAACGACATGAAGCCGATGATCGCCGGCACGGCGCATGCGGCGAGGGCGGGTATCCAGCGCCTGGTGGCGTTGATCCGTCATCACGAATATTCCTTCGATTACGATGCGCCGGATGTGCTGATCGTCTCGCCGCCGCCGCTCTGCGAGACGGCCGATCCGGTGTTTTCGGCGATCTTCAAGGGCGGCGTCGAGCAGTCTGCCATGCTGGCCTCGCTCTATCGCGATCTTGCCGACGATCTCGGCTGCGGTTTCTTCGATGCGGGTTCGGTGGCAAGGACTAGCCCGATCGACGGCGTGCATCTCGATGCGGGAAATACCCGCGCGCTCGGGCGGGGTCTCGAGCCGATCGTCCGGATGATGCTGGGAATGTGAGACAAGGTTGATGAGGGTCAAAGAGGGGAAGGGCGGCATCGCTCTAGCATTCCGGTATCGCCACCAAGGAGGTATTGGATATGTCGAGCACACCGCACCATCTCGCGGAAGAATTTCCGGAATATCTCGTCCAGCTGCGCCACCTGCGCGAGACGGACGGGCATTTCCACCGCATCTGCACTGAATACGAGGAAGTGAACTACGAGGTCCACAAGGCGGAAACCGATGTCGAGCCCTGCGACGATCTGCGGATGGTCGAGATGCGCAAGCGGCGGCTGGCCTTGAAGGACGAGATATACGGGATGCTGACGCGGTTGGAACCGGCTGTCGAAAAGATCGACGGATGAGGTTCAAGGCGTTTCGCTCCCTGGAAGGACAAGGTGGGCGGCTCAAGGCCGTTCCCGCAAAAACCAAGGAGTGAAGCGCCTATGGCCAATGCTTACGACGTCATCGTTATCGGTTCCGGTCCCGGCGGTTATATCGCCGCCATTCGTGCGGCACAGCTGGGGTTGAAGGTCGCGGTCGTGGAGCGCGAGCATCTCGCCGGCATCTGCTCCAACTGGGGCTGCATCCCGACCAAGGCGCTGCTGCGCTCGGCGGATGTGCTGCACACGGCCCAGCACGGCAAGGACTACGGCCTGACGCTCGAAGGCTCGATCAAGCCGGACATCAAGGCGATCGTCGCCCGTTCCCGCGGCATCGCGCATCGCATGAACAACGGCGTCGGCTTCCTGTTCAAGAAGAACAAGGTCGACATCATCTGGGGCGAGGCGAAGATCACCAAGTCCTCTTCTGGTTCACAAATGGCCGAAATCGTCGTCGGCAAGTCGACCAAGCCGGTCGTCGAGCCCATGGGTCCGGTGCCGAAGAACACGCTGGGTGAGGGCACCTATACCGCCAAGCACATCATTGTCGCCACCGGCGCCCGCCCGCGCGCTCTGCCGGGCATCGAGCCGGACGGCAAGCTGATCTGGACCTATTTCGAGGCGATGAAGCCTGAGGAAATGCCGAAGTCTTTGCTCGTCATGGGCTCGGGCGCCATCGGCATCGAATTCGCGAGCTTCTACCGCACCATGGGCGTCGAGGTCACCGTCGTCGAGATCATGAGCCAGGTCATGCCGGTCGAGGATGCGGAAATCTCCGCGCTTGCCAAGAAGCAGTTCGAGCGCCAGGGCATGAAGATCCTGCTCGAAGCCAAGGTCGCCAAGGTCGTGAAGGGCGCCAACTCGGTCACCGCGACGATCGAGCTCAAGGACGGCAAGACGCAGGAGATCACCGCCGACCGGATGATCTCCGCCGTCGGCGTCCAGGCCAATATCGAGGGAATCGGCCTCGAAGCCTTGGGCGTCAAGACCGACCGCGGCTTCATCGTCATCGACGGTTACGGCAAGACCAACGTGCCGGGCATTTATGCGATCGGCGACGTCGCCGGCCCGCCGCTGCTCGCTCACAAGGCCGAGCATGAGGCCGTCATCTGCGTCGAGAAGATCGCCGGCCTGCCGAACGTCCATCCGATGGACAAGCTGAAGATCCCGGGCTGCACCTATTGCAACCCGCAGGTCGCGTCGGTCGGCCTGACGGAAGCCAAGGCGAAGGCCGAGGGCCGCGACATCCGCGTCGGTCGCTTCTCGTTTGCCGCCAACGGCAAGGCGGTGGCGCTCGGCGAGGACCAGGGCCTCGTCAAGACCATCTTCGACAGGAAGACCGGCGAACTCCTCGGCGCCCACATGGTCGGCGCCGAGGTCACCGAACTCATCCAGGGCTTCGTCGTCGCCATGAACTTGGAGACGACCGAGGAAGACCTGATGCACACCATCTTCCCGCATCCGACGATTTCAGAGACGATGAAGGAAAGCGTGCTGGATGCGTATGGACGGGTTTTGAACGCTTGAGTTTGGGGTAACCGCCATCGAACCCCCTCACCAACAAAATCTAGCACTTAGCTGAAGCTAAGATGCTGATTTTGTAACCTCTCCCACCAAGGGGAGGTAGGGCGTCGAAGGTGCGGCACCGTTATCTCTCCCCTTGTGGGAGAGAAAGCGATTTCAACATTTTAGCTGAAAGCTAAGTGTTAGAAATCGCAGGTGAGGGGATCGGCTCCGGTAAACCCGGACGCCTGTCTGGAAACCGCAAATATCCACTCCCATATTGGGATTCTGACAACGGGGAATATCACTTGGGTGTAGGTTGGATTGCGGCGATCATCATCGGCGGCCTGGCGGGTTGGCTCGCCGGCAAGCTGATGGATGTCCGCTTCGGCATTTTTATGAACATCGTCATCGGCATTGTCGGCGCGGTTCTCGCCAACGGCATCTTCAACAGGCTCAACATCCATGTTGCAGACGGATGGCTGGGTTACCTGGTTGCAGGTTTCATCGGCTCCTGCATTTTGCTATTTGTTCCCAAGCTCGTCAGGCGTTGACGAGACCCGCGTTCCAAGCGGTTGAAAGCAGGTATCTATGGTCACCATTTTCGACACGATCGCATCCGGCGATGAAAAGCGCGTCCGCCATCCGGAAAAGGCCCACCGGCCCGATACCGAGGTCATGCGCAAACCCGAATGGATCCGCGTTCGTGCGCCGGTCTCCAAGGGCTATCAGGAAACCCGTTCGATCGTGAAGGAAAACAAGCTGGTGACGGTCTGCGAGGAAGCGGGCTGCCCCAATATCGGCGAGTGCTGGGACAAGAAGCACGCTACCTTCATGATCATGGGCGAGATCTGCACCCGCGCCTGCGCCTTCTGCAATGTCGCGACCGGCAAGCCGAACGCGCTTGACATGGAGGAGCCGGAAAACGTCGCCAAGGCCGTCCGGCAGATGGGGCTTACCCACGTCGTCATCACCTCCGTCGACCGTGACGATCTGGAAGACGGCGGTGCCGAACATTTCGAGAAGGTGATCTGGGCGATCCGTGCGGCGTCTCCGGCGACGACGATCGAAATCCTGACGCCCGACTTCCTGAAGAAGCCCGGTGCGCTGGAACGCGTCGTCGCGGCCAAGCCCGACGTCTTCAACCACAACATGGAAACCGTGGCGGGCAATTACCTGACGGTCCGTCCCGGCGCGCGTTACTTCCATTCCATCCGTCTGCTTCAGCGAGTCAAGGAACTCGATCCGTCCATGTTCACCAAGTCAGGCATCATGGTGGGGCTCGGTGAGGAGCGTAACGAAGTGCTGCAGCTGATGGACGACCTGCGCACCGCAGACGTCGATTTCCTGACGATCGGCCAGTATCTTCAGCCGACCCGCAAACACCACAAGGTGGAAAAGTTCGTGACCCCCGAGGAGTTCAAATCCTACGAAACGGTTGCCTATACCAAGGGTTTCCTGATGGTGTCGTCGAGCCCGCTGACCCGGTCTTCGCACCACGCCGGCGATGATTTCGCTCGCCTCAGGGCTGCACGGGAAAAGAAACTGCTGGCTGCCGCCGAGTAAGCGGCAGCCCATTCACGCAAGCCTCATTCCGCCGCCTGAACCTTTTCGGTCTTCTCCTGTCCGCGCCGCCTTTCCCGCAGCGTGAAACGGTGCCCGCGTGCCTCGCCCTTAGCCATTTCAATGAGATAGGCGAGCATCGGGAGCTGGTTCATGTCGGCGAGCTGCTTTGCGGATTCGAGCAGCTTGATCATCTGTGCAAAGTCGTCCATGGATGGTTCTTTCGAGTGCGCCCGATCTGCCATTGGTTGAGTTGAATCCTTGTACGCTTATAAGCGGCAATGGATCATTACAACCGGATGAATCCTACGTTACATCTTATTAATCTGAATGCCGTCCGACATCAACAAATCACCTCCGGTTGAGGTTGGACCTTGGCGTTTGGTGGAATACGGCAGGGTCAGTCGTCGTCGCGGCACTCGGCGGTTGTCTATAATGCGCCTTGCTCGATATTGAAATCCTCCTGTCACCATCGGCGGCTACTGCCTCCGCATCGGATTGAAATCTGATTCTCGGGAGCTGATGATGGATACCAATTCTGGCCCGAATACGATCCGTTACGTAGGTGTTGCGGAGGCTGCGGACAAGATCCGGGTGGCGGACCGGATCATGGTCATCGGCTGCTCCGGCGGCGGAAAATCGACACTGTCGCAGAAGATCGCCCACCGTTTCGGGTTTTCCTACATCTCCATCGATCGCGACATTCTCTGGCTGCCGGGCTGGATCCAGCGCAGCAAGGAAGAGCAGTTCGTCCGCATCAAGGCGCTCATCGCCGGCGAGCGCTGGATCATGGACGGCACCAATACTTCGACCTTCGATATCCGCGTGCCGCGCAGCGACATTGTCATCTGGGTCCGCATGCCGCGTTACGTCAACGTCTGGGGCATCCTCAGCCGCTGGGCACGGCACAGAGGCGGCACGCGTCCGGAAATGGCACCCGGCTGCCCGGAACAGGTCAGCTGGGAGTTCTTCCGTTTTGTCTGGACCTGGGAAAAGGTCTTCGCGCCGCGCGTCATTGCGGCGCTCACGGCGCATGCCGGCAGCAAGCCCGTTCTGATGTTGAAATCGCGAGCCGAAATGCGCGATCTCCTTGATCTTCTCGGAGCAGGCGCTTAACTCCAGATCATGCCGAAGTTCGAGATCCGCCGTCCCGTCAAGCACAGCGCAGAAGAAATGTACGCGCTCGTTGCCGATGTCGAAAAATATCCGCAGTTCCTGCCGCTCTGTGAAGCCTTGACGGTGCGTTCCCGCAAGGAGCGCGACGGCAAGGAACTGCTCGTGGCGGATATGACGGTCGGCTACAAGGCGATCCGCGAGACCTTCACCACGCAGGTCCTGCTCAATCCGGCCGAAAGGGTGATCGACGTCAAATATATCGAGGGACCCTTCAAGTATCTCGACAACCGCTGGCGTTTCGAGCCCCCGGCGGATGGATCGTCGAATGCGTCCCCAGAGGGGTGCGTCGTGCATTTCTTCATCGACTACGAGTTCAAGAGCATGATCCTCGGCGCGCTCATGGGCTCGATGTTCGACCGTGCCTTTCGCATGTTCGCGGAAGCTTTCGAGACCCGGGCCGACAAGATCTACGCCTGAGGCCACGCGGGGAACCTGCTTGCGCTTATCCTCCGTTCGGCGGATAATCCCTTTGCAACGGGGCAAATCGGCATGCACAGGTCTCTTTCGCATACGGCGTGGCTGGCGCTGATGACCTTGAGCGCAGCCTTTCCGGCCGCAGCGGTGGCCGATCTTTCGAAAATCCGCAAACCCGGCGGTTACGTCATCTTGTCCGACAAGGACGGCAAGGTGATCAGCGGCGCCTATTGGCTGTCGCCCGACCTGAAGATCGTCGTGCACTCGGAAAAGGGCGCACCGCCCACCCTCGTGACCTATGTCGATCGGGAAATGTTCCCGCGCCGCATGGCCCAGTTCGATATGTTCATCAACGTGCAGTTGGCCTACGATCCGGAACCGGCCTCGCTGCCCGTCGGCAAGGTTGCCCAGCTCAAGCAGACGACGCGGTTTTCCTCGTCGCAGGAAACGAAGCCGATCGCGTTCGCCACCACCGGCATCGTCGCCTCGAAGCTTGAGAACGTCGACATCGTCAGCCGCCACTATGGGGTCGACGGCGACTGGTTCGGCATTCCCCACCGGGAGACGGGGCCGCGCGTCTATATCGAGACCCTGGATGTCGATCTTGCGGCCGCCGATGCGGCGAAGGTTGCCCGCGTCGAGACAGGTGAGGCGGGCAGCACCGGGGACTTCCATGCGCTTTATATCGCGCGTGCCGTGCCCCACCTGCCCAAGGCGGCGAAATGTTACGAAGAGGTTCGCTCGAAGCCAGAATTCCAGGCTGCGGTGAAGAAACAGCGCGAAACGGGCGACCGGTGGATGGCGACGGTGTTCGCCATGGGCGGCAAATCGTGGTTGGAGCGCGACAATTTCAGTCGAGACGACTTCGGGCCGGATCTCGCCTCGGCCTGTCCGGATCCGGGTTAACCCGCGGTTTCCAGCAGCATTTCAAGCGCGGTCCTGATTGTTGCAAGCCGCACTTCCGTCCGGCCGATATCGCCATAGCGCATTTCCCGGTGTAGGATCGTTCCCGCCCGGCTTTGAGCCGTCAGATGCACCAGTCCGATCGGCTTTTCCGCCGAGCCGCCGCCCGGGCCGGCAATCCCGGTGACCGCGATGGCCACCGACGCCCGCGAGCGATAGAGCGCGCCATGCGCCATTTGCAGCGCCGTCTGCCTCGATACGGCCCCATGGGCCGCAAGCGTGGCCGCTGTCACGCCGATGAGGTCCATCTTCGCTTGGTTGGTATAGGTGACGAAACCGCGGTCGACGACGGCCGACGAGCCGGAAATTTCCGTCAGCGCTCCGGCGATCAGCCCGCCGGTGCAGGATTCCGCCGTCGAGACCATCAGTCTCCGTGCGGTGAAATCCAGGATGATCCGCCTGGCCTGTTCCTCTATATCGGCGGGAAACAGGCTCATGCGGTATTCCCGCGATAGACGACGGTGGCTGTGGCGATCGCCGCAATGCCTTCCCGGCGGCCGACGAAGCCCATCTTCTCGTTGGTGGTCGCCTTCACCGAGCAGCGGTCGAGGGAAATGCCGAGGATATCGGCAAGGTTTCCACGCATCTCCTGCCGGTGCGGTGCGATCTTCGGCGCCTCCGCGATCAGCGAGATATCGGCATTCATGATCGTGCCGCCGCGCTCCCTGACGATCTTCGCCGCATGGTCGAGGAAGATTTTCGAAGGCGCGCCGCGCCATTGCATGTCGGACGGCGGAAAATGGTCGCCGATGTCGCCGGCACCGCAGGTGGCCAGCAGCGCGTCGGTCAGTGCATGCATGGCGACGTCCGCATCCGAATGGCCGCTCAGCTTGAATTGGTGCGGGATGAACACGCCACAGAGCGTGACACCGTCGCCGGGTTCGAGCTGGTGTACGTCATAGCCGTTGCCGGTGCGCACATCGGGAAGAACATGGGCGGGAGGGACACCTTGCGAGAGCTTTTCGTCGGCCATGGCGATATCCCGCTTCACGGTGAGTTTGATATTGTCGACCGAACCCTCGACCAGCGTCACCGGCAATCCGGCCCATTCGGCGATCGAGGCATCGTCGGTGAAATCCTCGCGGCGAAGCGCTGCGGCCTTTTCATGGGCGCTGCGGATTTCGGAGAGAAGAAAGCTCTGCGGTGTCTGCGCGGCATAAAGTCCCGAGCGCGGCACCGTCTCGTGCACCAGGCCGTCCGATCCGCCGCGCTTTAGCGTGTCGGTGACGGGAATGGCCGGCAACACGCCATCGCTGCCCCCGTCGAGCGCCGCCGCGACCCGGTCGAGCACGCCATGGTCGATGAACGGACGCGCGGCATCGTGGATCATCACATGGGTCGCTTCGGCGCCCGAAAGTGCACGCAATCCCTCATAGACCGAACGCTGGCGCGTCACGCCGCCGAATGTCGTGATCACCCGGCCAGCATCCTTCACCCCGGCCGTGGCTGCGGCATACAGCGCCTCGTCGTCCGGATGGATGACGACGACGATCGGGCCGCTTCGATGCCAGGCGAGAAACCGTTCGAGCGTGTGGGCGATCACCGGCTTGCCACCGATCCGCCGATACTGCTTGGGGCCGTCTTCTGGCGATCCAGCCCTTTCGCCGCGGCCTGCGGCGACGATGACGATACCGATTGTCATGGCCCCACCTGTCATGGGCTTGTCGTCCATACGCCGTAACCCGTTTTTGCTGAACCTTGAGGATTGACAGGCGGACAACTATAGGACCAAAAGCCCCATTTCCAGCAGCCCGCTCAAAAATAACGCAGTTCCGGATTTGCTCTTGGCAAACGCTTACGGACTGAATAAAAATAGTGCAATACGCTCGTGTGCCCGAAAGATCATCATTTGCATTTTCACGATCTTGCCAAGCCTTTTCAGATCGGGCCTGTCGCCATCCGCAATCGCGTCGTCCTGGCGCCGATGTCCGGCGTCACCGATCTGCCGTTCAGACAGCTCGCCTGGCGCTACGGAGCCGGGCTCGTCGTGACGGAGATGGTGGCAAGCGGTGAACTCGTTCTCAATCGCGGCGAATCATGGGCGCGGCTGAAGGGGGCGGGGATCTTTCCGCATATGGTGCAGCTCGCCGGCCGGGAAGCCCGTTCGATGGCGCAGGCCGCGCGGATCGCCGCCGACAACGGCGCCGATATCATCGACATCAACATGGGATGTCCGGCCAAGAAGGTGACGGGTGGTTATTCCGGCTCGGCCCTGATGCGCGACCCCGACCATGCCCTGACGCTCATCGAGGCGACGGTAAACGCCGTCAGTGTGCCGGTGACGCTGAAGATGCGGCTCGGCTGGGACGAGAATTCCATCAACGCGCCGGAGATCGCCCGCCGCGCCGAACAGGCCGGCATTCAGCTCGTCACCATCCACGGACGCACCCGCATGCAGTTCTACGAGGGGAGGGCCGACTGGGATGCGATCCGTCCGGTGCGCGACGCCGTCTCCATTCCGCTGATCGCCAATGGCGATGTCGAAACCCCGGAGGACGCGGCCGAGATCCTGAAGCGCTCCGGTGCCGATGCGGTGATGGTCGGAAGGGGCGCACAGGGGCGCCCCTGGCATGTCGGCTGGCTCGCGGGCCATTCAGCACCGCCGCAAGGCGAAATCGCCGAGCTCGTCGTCGAACACTATGAGGCGATGCTGGAGTTTTACGGCCGTGAGGCCGGACTCCGTCATGCCCGCAAACAGCTCGGCTGGTATCTCGACCGCTTCGCGGCGAATCTCCCGGTCGAAGAAAAGGCAGCCATCATGATCTCGAAGGACCCGGCCGACGTGACGCGCCGGATGAGTGCGGCGTTGAGCGGTAAAGCCGCCTCGATGCGCAGGGAGGCCGCATGAGCAAGTCGCCGATATCGAAGGAAGGACCGAACAGCGCGCCTGCCGCGACCGGCAACACGCTCGCCATGGCCGTCCTCAACTCGGTGCAGAATCCGGTGATCCTGGTGGATGCGGCCGGCAAGGTCGCGTTCGCCAACTGGGAGGCGGAAGCCTTTTTCGGCGCCAGCGCGTCCCATCTCGCCAAGAACAGGATTTCCACCTTCATTCCCTTCGGCAGCCCGCTTCTGGCGCTGATCGACCAGGTGCGCGAGCGCAAGGCGCCGGTCAACGAATACCGCGTCGATCTCTCCTCGCCGCGCCTCGGCCAGGACAAGCTGGTGGACCTCTATGTCGCGCCCGTCGTCAGCGAGCCCGGCTCGGTGGTCGTCGTTTTCCAGGAACGTTCGATGGCCGACAAGATCGACCGCCAGCTCACCCATCGCGCGGCGGCGCGTTCGGTCACCGGCCTTGCCTCCATGCTGGCGCATGAGATCAAGAACCCGCTCTCCGGCATTCGCGGCGCCGCCCAGCTCCTGGAAACCTCCGTGCCGGACGAGGACCGGGCCCTGACGCGGCTGATCTGCGACGAGACCGACCGCATCGTCTCGCTGGTCGACCGCATGGAGGTCTTTTCCGACGAGCGCCCGGTCGATCGGGTGCCGCTCAACATCCACTCGGTGCTCGACCACGTGAAGGCGATCGCCAAGGCGGGGTTCGCGCGCGAGATCAAGGTCTCGGAAATGTACGACCCGTCGCTGCCGCCGGTCTTCGCCAATCGTGACCAGTTGGTGCAGGTCTTCCTGAACCTCGTCAAGAATGCCGCCGAAGCGGTCGGCGACCAGCAGGATGGCGAGATCATGCTGACCACGGCCTATCGTCCCGGCATCAAGCTTTCGGTCTCCGGCACGCGCGAGAAGATTTCGCTGCCGCTCGAATTCTGCGTCATCGACAACGGCCCGGGCGTTCCGCCCGACCTTCTGCCGCACCTCTTCGATCCCTTCATCACCACCAAGACGAACGGTTCCGGCCTCGGCCTTGCGCTGGTCGCCAAGATCATCGGCGGCCATGGCGGCATCGTCGAATGCGACAGCCAGGCGCGCCGGACCATTTTCCGCGTTCTGATGCCCATGCACAAGGAAGAGGCCGGCGACGGCCGTGCCTTGCATTCCACAGGAAGATAAGATGACTGCCACGATCCTTGTCGCCGACGACGACGCGGCGATCCGCACCGTTCTGAACCAGGCCTTGACCCGGGCGGGTTACGAGGTGCGCATCACCTCCAATGCCGCGACGCTGTGGCGCTGGATTTCCGCAGGCGAGGGCGATCTCGTCGTCACCGACGTGGTCATGCCGGACGAAAACGCATTCGATCTGCTGCCGCGCATCAAAAAGGCGAGGCCGGAACTCCCCGTCCTCGTCATGAGCGCCCAGAACACCTTCATGACGGCGATCAAGGCCTCGGAGAAGGGCGCCTATGACTACCTGCCGAAGCCGTTCGACCTGACCGAGCTGATCGCCATCATCGGCCGCGCGCTCGCCGAACCGAAGCGTAAGCCGGCCCGTCTCGACGACGACATGCAGGACGGCATGCCGCTGGTCGGCCGCTCCGCCGCCATGCAGGAAATCTACCGCGTGCTCGCCCGCCTTATGCAGACGGACCTGACGCTGATGATCACCGGCGAGTCGGGCACCGGCAAGGAGCTCGTCGCCCGCGCGCTGCACGATTACGGCAAGCGCCGCAACGGTCCTTTCGTGGCGATCAACATGGCCGCCATCCCCCGCGACCTGATCGAATCGGAACTTTTCGGCCACGAGAAGGGGGCCTTTACCGGTGCCCAGAACCGCTCGACCGGCCGTTTCGAACAGGCGGAGGGTGGTACTCTCTTCCTCGACGAGATCGGCGACATGCCGATGGATGCTCAGACCCGCCTGCTGCGCGTCCTGCAGCAGGGCGAATACACCACCGTCGGCGGCCGCACGCCGATCCGCACCGACGTCCGCATCGTCGCCGCCACCAACAAGGACCTGAAGCAGCTCATCAACCAGGGCCTCTTTCGTGAGGACCTCTATTACCGCCTGAACGTCGTGCCGCTGCGCCTTCCGCCCTTGCGTGACCGCGCCGAGGACATTCCCGATCTCGTCCGCCACTTTATGCAGATGGCCGAGAAGGAAGGCCTCGATTCCAAGCGTTTCGACAACGAGGCTCTGGACCTGATGAAGGCCTATGCCTGGCCCGGCAACGTCCGCGAGCTGGAAAACCTAGTCCGCCGCCTGATGGCGCTTTATCCGCAGGACGTCATCACCCGCGAGATTATCGATGCCGAACTGCGTTCCGACGTGCCGGACAGTCCGATCGACAAGATGGGAGCCCGTTCCGGCTCGCTCACCATTGCCCAGGCGGTGGAAGAGAACATGCGGACCTATTTCGCAAGCTTCGGCGACAACCTGCCGCCGCCCGGCCTCTACGACCGGGTGCTGACCGAAATGGAGTATCCGCTGATTCTCGCAGCCTTGACCGCCACCCGCGGCAACCAGATCAAGGCGGCCGATCTCCTCGGCCTCAACCGAAACACGCTGCGCAAGAAGATTCGCGAACTTGGCGTTTCGGTCTATCGCAGCTCGCGCGGCGCATAAGGCCGGCAAGAGGCTGGGGCAATGTTCCCAACTTCTTGACACCTCCTTCTTATCGTTGCATTTTCGCCACAAAGCGTTGCTTAAAGGTCACGCAGGATCAGGCAAAATTTTCGATGGAGTGGCGGTCGTCGAAAGGGGGAGCCTGACCTTTTCTAAAAGTGGCTGTCGCTTCACCCGGGTCTGCCTGGGCTGAATCGATCTCCCGCGAGGGTTTGGGGATCGGAGTGGATTCAATGGCGGAAGGCGTGACAGCGCCGGTGAGCGAGAACGACCTGCCGGAAAGCGATCTGTCGGGCACCGAACCGGCAGTTTCGGTTCAGGATCGGCGTGCCTCGTTTGCTCTCCCGGGCCTGCTGTTGGCCGGCGGCGCGCTGATTTGCGCCTCGCTGACACTCGTCATCCTGCTCGGTCTCACGCCGATCGCGCCGACCACCAACGTGGTCATCGCCTCGGCGGTGGTGAATTCCCTCTTCATTCTTGGCCTGATGTACCTGATTGGCCGCGAGGTCCTGCGGCTCGTGAAGGCGCGCAACCGCGGCCGTGCTGCCGCCCGCCTGCATGTCCGCATCGTCGTTCTCTTCTCAATCGTGGCGATCACTCCGGCGGTCCTCGTGGCGATCTTCGCGAGCCTTACGCTGAATGTCGGCCTCGACCGCTGGTTCTCGTTGCGCACCCAATCGATCGTGCAGTCTTCGCAGGACGTTGCCCGCGCCTACATGCTTGAAAATGCGAGCTACCTTCAGGGTCAGACGGTGTCGATGTCGAACGACCTCGAGCGCAACCGGGCGATGTTCTATCTCGACCGCACCGGTTTCATCGAGCTGATGACCCGCCAGGCGCGCGGTCGCGGCATGCTCGGTGCCTTCCTGGTGCGCGAGGATGGCCAGGCGATCGTCCAGGCCGATATCAAGACGGAAAAGCCGTTGCCGGCGGTGCCGGCGGATGCCCTGAAGACGGCGGCGGCCGGCCAGCCGACGCTCATTCCCCCCGGCATCACCAATCTCGTCGGTGCCATCATCAAGATCGACGCCATCCCCGGCTCCTTCCTTTACACGATCCGCGCTGTCGATCCCAAGGTTATCGCGGCGATGCGGCTGATGGAGGAGAACACGGTCGAGTACCAGGCGATGGAGGCGGGCCGAACGTCGCTGCAGATCGCTTTCGCCGTGCTCTATCTCGGCTTTGCGCTGATCGTCCTGCTCGCCGCGATCTGGACGGCGATTGCGGTTGCCGACCGCATCGTCCGGCCGATCCGGCTGCTCATCAGCGCTGCCGACAGCGTGGCGACCGGCAATCTCAACGTTGTGGTGCCGGTGCGTGCCGCCGATGGCGACGTCGGCAGCCTGTCGCGCACCTTCAACAAGATGATCTCGGAAATCCGCGGGCAGCGCGACGAGATCTTGGAAGCCAAGGACGAGATGGACGACCGCCGCCGATTCATAGAAGCCGTGCTGTCGGGCGTCACCGCGGCGGTGATCGGTGTCGAGGAGGACCGGCGCATCACCATCGTCAATCCCTCGGCGGAGGATTTCTTGGGCGTTCCGGCCGAGAAGCTGATCGGCGAAAAGCTGCAGGATGTGGCCCCCGAGATCGAGCAGGTCCTGACCGAGGCGCGGGCGCGCGCCCGCGGCGATTTCCGAAAGCACGTCAACCTGATGCGCGGCGGCAAGGAGCGGACCCTTTCGGTGCAGGTGACCCGCGAGGAGCAGCGCTCGGCCCACGATTCCTACGTCATCACTCTCGACGATATCACCGATCTCGTCATCGCCCAACGCTCGACCGCCTGGGCCGACGTGGCGCGGCGCATCGCCCATGAGATCAAGAACCCGCTGACCCCGATCCAGCTTTCCGCCGAGCGCCTGAAGCGCCGCTATGGCAAGCAGATCGCCGAGGACGACCGGGCCGTGTTCGACCAGTGCACGGACACGATCGTGCGTCAGGTCGGCGATATTGGCCGCATGGTCGACGAGTTTTCGTCCTTCGCCCGCATGCCGAAACCGGCCAAGGAAGAGGCGGACCTGCGCGATATCCTGCGCGACGCGATCTTCCTGCGCGAGATGGGCACGACGCACGTCGATTTCATCCGCGAGCTTGGCGACGAGCCTCTGAAGGGCATGTTCGACGCGCGCATGCTCGGCCAGGCTTTCGGCAATCTCGTCAAGAACGCCGTCGAGGCGATCGAGGCGGTGCCGAGCGACCAGGAGCGCGACGGCCGCAAGGTCAAGGTGCGGGCGGTCTTCGATGCGGCACGGGATACGTATGTGGTCGACATCATCGACAACGGCAGCGGTCTGCCGACCGAGAACCGCCACCGCATCCTGGAGCCCTACATGACCATGCGCGAAAAGGGCACGGGTCTGGGGCTCGCCATCGTCAAGAAGATCATCGAGGAACACGGCGGGCAGCTCGAATTGCACGATGCGCCCGCCGATTTCGATCATGGCAAGGGCGCCATGATCAGGGTCCTGCTGCCGCATGTGCAGCAGCTCGCAGTGCCCGGAACGGATAATAACAAGGAACTGGCTTATGGCGTCTGATATTCTGGTCGTGGATGACGAGGCGGATATCCGCGATATCGTATCGGGCATCCTGTCCGATGAGGGCCATGAAACCCGCACGGCGCATGACAGCGACAGCGCGCTTGCGGCGATTTCCGACCGCGTTCCGCGGCTGGTGTTTCTGGACATCTGGATGCAAGGTTCGAAGCTCGACGGCCTGGCGCTGCTCGACGAGATCAGGACCCGCCATCCCGACCTGCCGGTGGTGATGATCTCCGGCCACGGCAATATCGAAACGGCCGTTTCCGCCATCAAGCGCGGCGCCTTCGACTTCATCGAAAAACCCTTCAAGGCCGACCGGCTGATCCTGATCGCCGAACGGGCGCTCGAAAATTCCAAACTGAAGCGCGAGGTGACCGAACTCAAGAAACGCACCGGCGACGCCGCCGAACTGGTCGGCACCTCGGTCGCCGTCTCGCAGCTCCGCCAGACCATCGAGAAGGTGTCGCCCACCAACAGCCGTATCATGATCCTCGGCCCCTCCGGCTCTGGCAAGGAACTGGTGGCGCGCATGATCCACAAGCGCTCGGCCCGCTCGGCCGGACCGTTCGTGGCGCTCAACGCCGCGACGATCACGCCGGACCGCATGGAGATCGCGCTGTTCGGCACTGAAGGCGGCCCGGGCCAGCCGCGCAAAATCGGCGCGCTGGAAGAAGCCCATCGTGGCATTCTCTATCTCGACGAAGTGGGCGAAATGCCGCGCGAGACCCAGAACAAGATTCTCCGCGTGCTCGTCGACCAACAGTTCGAGCGCGTCGGCGGCTCGAAGCGGGTCAAGGTCGATGTCCGCATCATCTCCTCGACCGCCTACAACCTCGAAAACCTGATCGCCGAGGGCTCCTTCCGCGAGGACCTCTATCACCGCCTGGCGGTCGTGCCGGTCAAGGTGCCGGCGCTTGCCGAACGCCGCGAGGACATTCCGTTCCTGGTCGACATGTTCATGCGGCAGATCTCCGAACAGGCTGGCATCCGCACGCGCCGCATCGGCGAGGATGCCATGGCCGTCCTGCAGGCGCACGACTGGCCGGGCAATATCCGTCAGCTGCGCAACAATATCGAGCGCCTGATGATTCTCGCCCGTTCCGATGGTCCCGACACGCCGATCTCCGCCGACATGCTGCCGACCGATCTCGGCGACATGCTGCCCAAGGTCTCAGCCAAGGGCGACTACCACATCATGACCCTGCCGCTGCGCGAGGCGCGCGAAATGTTCGAGCGGGACTATCTGATCGCCCAGATCAACCGCTTCGGAGGCAATATTTCCCGCACGGCCGAATTCGTCGGCATGGAACGCTCCGCGCTGCACCGCAAGCTCAAGTCGCTCGGCGTCTGATCGATGCAGGTCCCGCGTCCACCAAGGTCAATCCGATGAAGGTCATCATTTGCGGCGCGGGGCAGGTCGGATACGGCATCGCCGAACGGCTGTCGCAGGAGGACAACGACGTCTCGGTCATCGATACCTCCGCGTCGCTGATCGCCGCGATCACCGAGACCCTCGACGTCAAGGGTTATGTCGGTCACGGCGCCCATCCGGACATGCTGGAAAAGGCCGGCGCCGAAGACGCCGACATGATCATCGCGGTCACCCTTTACGACGAAGTCAACATCGTCGCCTGCGAAGTGGCGCAGGCGCTGTTCTCGGTGCCGACCAAGATCGCCCGCATCCGCGCCCAGAACTATCTGCAGCCCGAATACGCCGATCTCTTCAGCCGACAGAACATGTCGATCGACGTGACGATTTCGCCGGAGATCGAAGTCGGCAAGATGGTGCTGAGGCGCATCTCCTTCCCGGGCGCCACCGACGTGGTTCGTTTCGCCGAGGACCATATCGCCATGGTGGCGATCGAATGCATGGAGGATTGCCCCGTCGTCGCGACGCCGCTCCACCAGCTCTCCAATCTCTTCCCGGACCTGATGGCGACGGTGGTCGGCATCTTCCGCAACGGCATGCTGACGGCCGCCCGTTCCGCCGACCAGCTGGAAGTCGGAGACCTCGCCTATGTCATCTGCCAGCGCGAGCATATCCGCCGCACGCTCGGCCTGTTCGGCCACGAGGAGCAGGAGGCGCGCCGCATCATCATCGCCGGCGGCGGCAATATCGGTTATTACGTCGCCCGCATGATCGAGGAGCACCAGCCGCGCACGCGGCTGAAGATCATCGAAAGCGACCGCGAGCGCGCCGTGGCGGTCTCGGAGAAACTCCGCAACACGATTGTCCTGCACGGCTCGGCGCTCGATCAGAACATCCTCACCCAGGCGGATATTCAGGAAACCGACCTGATGGTGATGCTGACCAACAGCGATCAGATCAACATCCTAGGCGCGGTGCTCGCCAAGTCGCTCGGCTGCAAGTCCAACCTGGTGCTGATCAATTCCACCTCGCTGCACCAGGTGATCGATTCGGTCGGCATCGATGCGCAGATCAATCCGCGCGCGGTCACCATTTCCCGCGTGTTGCAGCACGTGCGCAAGGGGCGCATCCGCTCGGTCTATGCTGTCCAGCACGGCGCGGCCGAAATCATCGAGGCCGAGGCGCTCGAGACCTCGCCGCTGGTCGGCCGGCCGTTCCGGGAGCTCGATCTTCCCGACGGCATCCGGATCGGCGCCATCTATCGCGGCGATGGCGTCATTCGCCCGAACGGCGACACGAAGATCAGGGCGCGCGACCGGGTCGTGCTTTTCGCCGCCGCCGCCGCGGTGAGGGACGTGGAACAGCTCTTCCGCGTCTCGATCCAGTATTTTTAAATCCATTATTGTCGAAAGCAGGGGACACGAGATGTCGAGAATTGCCTATGTGAACGGCCGGTATGTTCCTCACTCCGAAGCCGCCGTGCATGTCGAGGACCGCGGTTTCCAGTTCGCCGACGGCGTCTACGAGGTTTGCGAGGTGCGCCAGGGCATGATCGTCGACCTGACCCGGCATCTGAACCGCCTGGACCGGTCGCTCTCCGAACTGAAGATGGCCTCGCCCATGAGCCGCGCCGCGCTCACCTTCGTCATCCGCGAAGTGCTCCGCCGCAACCGCGTGACGAACGGCATCTTTTACCTGCAGGTGACCCGAGGCGCCGCCCGCCGCGACCATTTCTTCCCGGCGCCCGGCACCCCGCCCACCGTCACCATCACCGCCAAGAGCACCGATCCTTCGGTCGCCGCGAAAAAATACGCCAATGGAATCAAGGTGATCACGATCCCGGAAAACCGATGGGACCGGGTCGATATCAAGACCGTCGGCCTGCTTCCGAACGTGCTCGCCAAGCAGCAGGCGAAGGAGATGGGCGCCCAGGACGCCATTTTCGTCGACAGGAACGGCATCGTCATGGAAGGCGCATCCTCCAACGTCTGGATCGTCACGCCGGACGGCGAAATGGTCACCCGGCCGGCCGAACATGGCATCCTTCGGGGAATCACCCGTACGACCGCGATCGATGTTGCCGCGAACCTCGGCCTGAAGGTCGTCGAGCGAGAGTTTAGGACCGAGGAAATGCTGGCCGCCCGCGAGGTGTTTTTCACTTCCGCCACCGGCATCTGCGTGCCGATCGTTGAAATCGACGGAAAGACGATCGCCAACGGGCATCCAGGTACCGTTTCGACAAGCGTTCGTGACGCCTTTTTCGACGTTGCGGAAAAGACGCCGATTTGATAACCAGACATCCGGGGGAAGGGAAGCACGAGGGCGTTTCCCGGTTGTCTCTTACATTTTGATCGGAATCCGGTGCTTGCCGGCAAAAAAGAAAGAAGCGGCGCTATGGCGGAACGTTCTCAGAACCTTCAGGATTTATTTCTCAATACCGTTCGCAAGCAGAAGATTTCCCTGACGATATTCCTCATCAACGGGGTCAAGCTGACGGGCGTCGTGACGTCCTTCGACAATTTCTGCGTCCTTCTTCGTCGTGACGGGCATTCCCAGCTCGTGTATAAGCACGCGATCTCGACCATCATGCCCGGCCAGCCGATGCAGATGTTCGAAAGCGAAGAGAACGCGGCGTAACAGGACAAGAGCAGATTTCAAATCGCGATACTTCGAACGAATCCCTTGTCCCGGAAGCTGAAAAGCGCCGGGACGATATGCGCGCGGCCGTTATCGTGCCGGTCCTCAAGCAGGCGAAGCCGAAGGCCGGGCAGGGTGAAACACCCGCGACACCCGCGCCGCAGCGTTCCAACGAGGCCCGTCTCGAAGAGGCGATCGGCCTTGCCAAGGCGATCGACCTCGAGATCGTCCAGGGCCTGATCGTGCCGATCGCCCAGCCGCGCCCGGCCACCCTCATGGGCACCGGAAAGATCGAGGAGATCAAGGCGCTGCTCGATGAGCACGACGCCGGCCTCGTCATCGTCGACCATCCGCTGACGCCGGTGCAGCAGCGCAATCTCGAAAAGGAACTCGGCGCCAAAGTCATCGACCGGACGGGCCTGATCCTCGAAATCTTCGGCCGCCGCGCCTCCACCAAGGAAGGCACGCTGCAGGTCGATCTCGCGCATCTCAACTATCAGAAGGGCCGTCTCGTCCGCAGCTGGACCCACCTCGAACGCCAGCGCGGCGGTGCGGGTTTCATGGGCGGCCCCGGCGAAACCCAGATCGAAGCCGACCGACGGCTGCTGCAGGAGCGTATCGTGCGTCTGGAGCGGGAGCTGGAGCAGGTCGTCCGCACCCGCCAGCTGCATCGCGCCAAGCGCCGCAAGGTGCCGCATCCGATCGTGGCGCTGGTCGGCTACACCAACGCCGGCAAGTCGACGCTCTTCAACCGCATCACCGGCGCCGGCGTGCTTGCCGAGGACATGCTGTTCGCCACCCTCGACCCGACGCTGCGCCGCATGAAACTGCCGCATGGCCGCACCGTCATCCTCTCCGATACGGTCGGCTTCATCTCCGACCTGCCGACTCACCTGGTCGCCGCCTTCCGGGCGACGCTGGAAGAGGTGCTGGAAGCCGACCTCATCCTGCATGTGCGCGACATGTCAGATCCGGACAATGCCGCTCAGTCGGCCGATGTGCTCAGGATCCTCGACGATCTCGGCATCGACGAGAAAGAAAGCGCTGCTCGCCTCATCGAGGTCTGGAACAAGATCGACCGGCTCGATCCGGAAGCCCATGATGCAATGGCCGAACGTGCCGCCGGCCGCAACAACGTCATGGCGGTTTCGGCGATCACGGGCGAGGGGATCGACGCCCTGATGGCCGAGATTTCGAAACGTCTCTCCGGCGTGCTCACCGAAACATCGATCACGCTGCCGCCGGAAAAACTGTCGCTCGTCTCCTGGGTCTATAACAACGCCGTCGTCGACGAGCGCGCCGACAACGAGGACGGTTCGGTGACCCTGGATGTCCGCCTGTCGGAAGCCCAGGCCGCCGAACTGGAGCGCAAGCTCGGCAATGGACCGAAACCCGCCAGGGAAGACTGGGAGCGCTAGGCGTTACCAGCGCTGGCGGTCGTAATCGCCAGACCTGTTGGACCGGCGTTCGAAGCCGCGGTCATCCCTGTCGTTCGATTCGTCCGAGGCATTCGACCTGTCGAGGATCTGGAGGACGACATCGGCGCAAGCCTTCATCGGCTCGCCTTCAGCGCATCTGACCTCGAGCCAGGCGTCGCCCTGCCTGATGCGGAAATAGGCGGCCTTCGCCGGCGGATCGTACATGTCGGCAGGTCCGTCCGGACGGTGAGGCCCTGAGCTTGGCCGATTTCGATCCGACTGGTCCGGCGGCGGGTCGGTCCTGTCGACGGTCGGCGCAGGAGGTGGTTCGCTTGGCGGGGCTGGTGGCTGCTGCGCAAGGGCAAGGCCGGCGGTCGCGAGAAGCATGGCGGCCGAAAGAGAAAGTCTTTTCATGGGAGTCGCCTCAAAGGTTTGCTGACGGAGCACCAACGGTTTTTGAAGCCAACTTGTTGCGAGATGTCTGGCGAATTATCCCCCGAATCTGCGGTTTTCAGAGCATCCGTCACCCGGGGCCGGCTCAGCCGATCTGCCGCTCGATCGCCTTTGCCGCCTGCCAGAGTTCCTCCATGCGCTCCAGGGTTGCCGCCTCCAGTGTCTGACTCGACTTTTCAAGTTCGGTCTCGATATATCTGAAACGGCGCCGGAATTTGGTATTGGTGCCGCGCAGCGCCTCCTCCGGATCAGCCTTCACGTGGCGTCCGATATTGACGAGCGCGAAGATCAGGTCGCCGAGTTCGTCGGCCACCTTTTCCCGCCGCCCGCCGCGCAGGGCTTCGCGCAGTTCGCCCACTTCCTCCTCGATCTTGTCGAGGATCGGTTCGGCCTCCGACCAGTCGAAACCCACCTTGGCCGCGCGGTGCTGCAGCTTCAGCGCTTCGGTAAGCGCCGGCTGGGCGCGATGCACGGCGCCGAGATAGCCTTGCTTGAAATCCTCCGTAATTCCGCGTCGAGCTCGCCGCTCGGCCCGCTCGCGCTTTTCCGCCATCTTGATGTCGTCCCACTGCGTCTTCACCGCGTCCGGCGTGTCCGCGTCGGAGCGTGGCCCAAGGGGTGGAAAGACATGCGGGTGCCGGCGGATCATCTTCTTGGTAATGGCTTCGACCACGTCGCCGAAGGAGAATTCGCCCGCTTCTTCCGCCATCCGGGCATGGAAGACCACCTGCAGGAGCAGGTCGCCCAGTTCCTCGCGGAGATCGTCCATGTCGTTGCGCTCGATCGCGTCGGCCACCTCATAGGCCTCTTCGATCGTATAGGGCTTGATGGTCGCAAAATTCTGTTCGAGGTCCCAGGGGCAGCCGGTCACCGGCGTGCGCAGCGCCGCCATGATCTCGATCAGCCGTGAAATATCCTTGGATGCTTCCATTGTCCGTATTCCTCGATTTCTACTCGTCCGTCAGGCGAGCGGAATATTGTTTTCGGCCTTGCCGGACTGATAGCTGTCCGAAAGCTGCTGGTAGGTCGCCTTGATCCGTGCGATCTGTGCCTTGAGCTCGCTTCGCAGCGGTTCCTCCTCGCTTTCGGCGAGTTCGGCGATGAAGTAGGAATTCCAGAAGGCGTTGCTGCGCCGGTAGCCGCCCGGCTCCAGCCCGAACACCTCCTTCAGGATCTTGAGATCGTGCGGGATGGCGAAGGCGTCGCGCGAATCCTCGTGACTGAAAAAGGAATAGAAATTGTCGAACCCGGCCCAGGTGATCGCCGACATGCACATCGTGCAGGGTTCGTGAGTCGAAAGGAAAATCAGGTCCTTGGTGAAAAGTCCTGAAGTTCTTTCGTAAAAACGCTTCAGGGTATGGACCTCGCCGTGCCAGAGCGGGTTTTCAAGCTCGCTGTTCGTCTCGGCAATCACCAGGGAGAGATCGGATTTCTTCAGGATCGCCGCGCCGAACACCTTGTTTCCGGCTGCGACGCCCTTTTGCGTGAGCGGCAGGATATCCTGTTCGATAACGTTGAGAAGGCGGGCGGCGATGGTCATGAAGGCTTCTTTGCTGCGGAGTGTCCAGGCAGTTTATCGCGCCGAACGAGGATAACGGGGCAAAAACGAATTAATCTACAAAAAGACTGGAGAATTATCGTCTGCGGTGGCTTTTGCTCAAGAACCGGTTGATCATGAAACAGAAATACCCTCAGTCAATCCACTTCGCATATCCATTCCTTCTATTTCTTCACACGATTGTGGATAGTCCTGTTATATGATTCAGGAACTTCGTATGTCTTCCAGCCAAGAGCGCCTGTCGGTTTTCCCGGCCTTCTTCCGCGTCAGCGGAAGGAGCGTTCTCGTATTCGGCAATGGCGACGAGGCTTTTGCCAAGGCAAGGCTGCTGCGCAATACCGATGCCGAGATCATCGCCTATGCGAGCCATCCGGAGGCCGATTACGCCGCTTACCTGACCGCACAGGGGATCGAGATTGTCCGCGTCGAGTTCTCCCCGGAACAGGTGAAGGACGCCGCACTCGTTTTTGCCGCCACCGGAGATGCGACGCAGGATCGCGAGATCGTCACCGCCGCCCGCGCCGAAAGGATCCCGGCCAATGCCGTGGACCAGCCGGATTTCTGCGATTTCTATACGCCGGCCCTCGTTAACCGCGCCCCGGTCGCCATTGCGATCGGCACGGAGGGCGCCGGCCCGGTTCTTGCCCAGATGATCCGCGCCCGCGTCGATCAGATGCTGTCGCCTTCGCTCGGCCGGCTGGCAAGCCTTGCCGCCGATTATCGCGATGCCGCCGAACGCCTCGTGCCGCGCGGCGTGTCGCGCCGCATCTTCTGGCGCCGCTTCTTCTCGGGCGATGTGGCCGATGCGGTCGCCGCCAATGACGCCGCCGCCGCCCGCCGCTCGGCCAATGCGCTTCTTTCCACGACGGGTCGCGCAGAAGGCAAGATCTGGCTGGTCGGCGCCGGCCCCGGCGCCGAGGACCTGCTGACGCTGCGCGCCCAGCGCGTTTTGATGGAAGCCGACGCGATCGTCTACGACGCGCTGGTGCCGCAGGCGATCGTCGACATGGGCCGCCGCGATGCGGAACGGCTGCCGGTCGGCAAGCGCAAGAACTGCCATTCCAAGTCCCAGGACGAAATCAACCGCCTGCTCGTCGGGCTCGGTCGGGAAGGTAAGCGCGTCGTCCGCCTGAAGTCCGGCGATCCGCTGGTCTATGGCCGCGCCGGCGAGGAAATGGCGGCGCTGCGCGAAGCAGGGGTCGCCTACGAGATCGTGCCGGGCATCACGTCCGCCTTTGCGGCCGCCGCCGATTTCGACCTGCCGCTGACACTGCGGGGCGTCGCCTCGTCGCTGATCTTCACCACCGGCTATGACCTGACCGGCAAGGTTCTTCCCGATTGGGCAAGCCTCGCCGTGTCCGGCGCGACGATTGCCGTCTATATGGGCAGCACTGTCGCAGCCTCCGTCGCCGAACGGCTGATGGGCGCGGGCCTTGCTGCGGAAACGACTGTTGCCGTGATCGAGAATGCCAGCCGCGCCGATAGAAGGCTCTTCCACGGTGTCCTGCGCGAGCTGCCGGATCTGGAACGCCGCGACGATCTTTACGGCCCTGTCCTAGTGATCATCGGCGAAGCCGTCGCCGGGGCGAATTTCGAGAAGTCCGAACCTTTGTCTGCTTTCAGGACCGAGCAAGCTGACAGGATTCGAGAGGAAATGGGACGATAAGCAATGACCGACAAGGTTCTCACCGCCAACCGCCTGTCCGACGGCATTGCCGTGTGGCTCGATGCGAACGGCACCTGGGTGGAAAACCTACAGGATGCGCTGGTAGCGCGCCATGCTGAGGCCGTTGCCTCGCTGGAAGCGATCGGCAAGCGTGATTTCGCCGAGAACAAGGTCGTTGACGTCGCCGTCGTCGACGTGCAGGAGCAGGACGGCAAGCTCTGGCCGCTCCGCCTTCGCGAGCGCATTCGTGCCCAGGGTCCGACCATGGAATATGCCGCCGGTTATCGCGCCGCCGATCCGGCCTTCATTGCAGTCTGATACCGAAAGTTCGGGGAAGTCATGTACCGTTACGACGAATTCGACCACGCATTTGTTTCGAGCCGCGTGGAGCAGTTCCGCGATCAGGTGTCGCGCCGCCTTTCCGGCGAGCTGGCGGAGGATGCGTTCAAGCCGCTGCGCCTGATGAACGGCGTCTATCTTCAGCTGCACGCCTACATGTTGCGCGTCGCGATCCCCTACGGCACGCTGAACGCCAGGCAGATGCGGATGCTCGCCCATATCGCCCGCAAATATGACCGCGGTTACGGCCATTTCACCACCCGCCAGAACATCCAGTACAACTGGCCGAAGCTTTCCGACACGCCGGATATCCTCGCCGAGCTTGCAAGCGTGGAGATGCACGCGCTGCAGACCTCGGGCAACTGCATTCGCAACGTCACCGCCGACCATTTTGCCGGCGCGGCCGCCGACGAGGTCGCCGATCCGAGACCCTATGCGGAGATCCTGCGCCAGTGGTCTTCGGTGCATCCGGAATTCTCCTTCCTGCCCAGAAAGTTCAAGATCGCCGTCACCGGCGCCGAGCGAGACCGTGCGGCGATCCAGGTCCACGATATCGGCCTGCACCTGAAGAAGAACGACCAGGGCGAACTCGGCTTTGCCGTCTATGTCGGCGGCGGTCAGGGGCGCACGCCTTTGATCGCCAAGAAGATCCGCGACTTCCTGCCGGAAGAGGATCTGCTCTCCTACACGACCGCGATCATGCGCATCTATAACCTGCATGGCCGCCGCGACAACAAGTACAAGGCGCGCATCAAGATTCTCGTCCACGAGACCGGCGTCGAGGAATTGACCCGCCAGGTGGAGGAGGAATTCGCCCACCTGCAGGGCACGGAGCTCAAGCTTCCCGAAGCCGACGTGGCCGCGATCGCCGCCTATTTCGCGCCTCCCGCGCTTGCCGATCGCGCGGAAGGTTGGGCGCAGCTTGCCGGCTGGAAGAAGACGGACGAAAATTTCGCCCGCTGGGTCAGCCAAAACGTCCAGCCGCACAAACATCCCGATTACGGCATGGTGACGATCTCGCTGAAGCCCATCGGCGGCATTCCGGGCGATGCGTCCGATGTGCAGATGGAGGCGATCGCCGATCTGGCGGAAGAGTTCGCCCATGACGAAATCCGCATCAGCCACGAGCAGAACGTGATCTTCCCGCATGTGGCGCTGGCCGATCTCGAACCGCTCTACCGCGCGCTGGTCGCCCAGAACCTCGCGACCGCCAATGCCGGCCTGATCACCGACATCATCGCCTGTCCCGGCCTCGACTACTGCGCGCTGGCGAACGCCCGTTCTATTCCCGTGGCCCAGGAAATCTCTACCCGCTTCGGTTCGCCGGAGCGCCAGGCGGAGATCGGCGAGCTGAAGATCAAGATTTCCGGTTGCATCAACGCCTGCGGCCATCACCATGTCGGCCATATCGGCCTTCTGGGAGTCGAGAAGAAGGGTGCCGAACTCTACCAGATCACGCTCGGCGGCTCGGGGGATGAAAACACCTCGATCGGCGAGATCATCGGCCGCGGTTTCGAGCCGAACAAGGTGACCGACGCGATCGAGACCATCGTCGACACCTATCTCGGCCTTCGGACCGGCAGGGAAGAGACCTTCCTCGAAGCCTATCGCCGTGTCGGGCCGCAGCCGTTCAAGGAAGCGCTCTACGGCGACGCCAAGGCGGAGGCGGCATAAATGACCAGACTCTGGAGAGAAACCGGTTTCGTCGCTAACGACCCCTGGGTGGTCGAGACGGAAGAGGTGAAGGCGACCGAAGAGCAGAAGGTTCTGCTGCCGCTGGCCGACCTGATCGAGAAGGCGGAGGCGAGCAACGACGTCGGCCTCGGCGTGCTGATCCGGCCGGGCGACGACGTGCGCAAGCTCGAACCCTATCTCTACCGCCTCGAAATCGTCGCGGTGGAATTCCCGGCCTTCAACGACGGCCGCGCCTTTTCGCATGCCTCGCTGCTGCGCGACCGGCTGGCCTATCGCAACGAGCTGCGCGCCGTCGGCGACGTGCTGATCGACCAGATCCCGCTGATGCTGCGCTGCGGCATCGACAGTTTCGCGGTGAAGAACCCGACCGCGCTGAAGCGGCTGGAAGAGGGCAGGCTGCCGGGCATCGCGGTGCATTACCAGCCGACCGCCCGGGCCGCCGAAAAATCCGGCGGCTACAGCTGGCGCCGGCGCACGGCCAGCGCCTGAACGCCGGCCAAAGCGCCGGTTCGAGGGTTGGTTGAGTGCCGGCCCGGGCGCCGAGCTGAACGCCGAGGGGCGACTTCCGGCACTATTTTTCTTCCGCGCCCCGCGACTTGAAGACGCGGGTACCTTCAAAATCGCGGACCTATGGTATATTTCGCTTCTGCGAAAGACGAGAAGACCGAAGAGACGAGACGGATAGGCATGAACGCTCCAGCGAAGACAGACGAATTTGCGGTCCAGAATCCGGCCCAGGGGACGGCGAAGATCCCGGACGGCGTTTATGCCGAGACGGTGCTTGCCGTCGAGCATTACACCGACCGCCTGTTCCGCTTCCGCATGACCCGGCCGGCCGGCTTCCGGTTCCGCTCGGGCGAATTCGCGATGATCGGCCTGATGGTCGGCGACAAGCCGGTCTACCGGGCCTATTCGGTAGCGAGCCCCGCCTGGGACGAGGAGCTGGAATTTTTCTCGATCAAGGTGCCGGACGGCCCGCTGACCTCGCACCTCCAGAAGATCAAGCCCGGCGACACGGTGCTGATGCGCAAGAAGCCGACCGGCACGCTGGTGCTCGACGCGCTGACGCCGGGCAAGCGGCTCTACATGTTCTCGACCGGCACCGGCATCGCGCCCTTCGCCAGCCTGATCCGCGACCCGGAGACCTACGAGAAGTTCGACGAGGTCATCCTGACGCATACCTGCCGCGAGGTGGCGGAGCTGAAATACGGCTTCGACCTCGTGGAGGAGATCAAGAACCACGAATTCCTGGCGGAGATCGTCGGCGACAAACTCAAGCATTACCCGACCGTCACCCGCGACGCCTCCTATCCGTACCGGGGCCGCATCACCGACCTGATCGAGAACGGCAAGCTGTTTTCCGATCTCGGCGTGCCGCCGCTCGACCCGGCGGTCGACCGCGGCATGATCTGCGGCTCGGCGGCGATGCTGAAGGACACCAAGGACCTGCTCGAAAAGGCGGGCCTCGTGGAAGGCTCCAACAACAAGCCCGGCGAATTCGTCATCGAACGGGCGTTTGTGGGGTGAGACGCGACGGCCTGCGGCCGGCAAAACGCTCCGGTGGAGCGTTTTGAGCGTCGAACGCCCTGAGCCCAACCAAGCGAAGGGCTGGGGGCGGCGCGTCACGCGCGACCCCGTTGCACATCTCCAGACACGCGGAGTCCCTCGCGCCGCGAACGCGGCGCTGCTGGATTCCTGTCACAAGGACAGGAATGACGGAGGAGAGGGTTGAGTCCACCGTCATGTTCCCTCCGTCGCCCGCATCACTTCACCCCTCCGCCGGCAGTATCTTCTCCCGTTCCCGCCGGGCGGCGTTCCAGCGTTTGCGGTCCCATGTGCCAATCCTGCTGCGGGCGATCTCGACACCGGCATCCTCCACCGACCGCCCCAGGGACGGCGGGATGTGAACGTTAGGCCGCAGCAGCCGAGTTGGTCGCGGGCGACGCGCGCCATGTCATAGACCTGATCGAAGAGACGGCGCTGCTCGGCGGTCAGGTTGCGCAGGCAGCAGGGCTCGCCGTTCGCTTTGAAATGCCACCAGCACGCATTCCTGCGCCGGCAACCGCGCCGGCGGCAAACCATATGCGGCAGGGCGAGCATTTCGGCGGTGCGGGAGGCGAGGGCGGTCTCGATCGTGGTCTGGACGGGCGGCGGCTTTGAATCGGACATGGTAACCCTTGGTGATGTCAGGTTTTCTCCTCGGGTGATCCTCGGGTTAAACCCGAGGACGAGGACGAGGATCGGACGGGGCGCTGAAAGCTGCCTCGTAGTTAAGTAGTAGGTGACACCTCTCAGCGCCCCGTTCGGCTGTTTTTGTCCGCGACTCCGGTTCCTCTGCGAAGGCCGGACCGGACGGTCCTTTGCCGCCGGTTTCGTCCCCGGACCCGATCCGGGAATCCAGACCGGAAATCCGGCGAAACCATCCGGGTCAGCCCTCATGTGTGCCGCACAGGCACGCCCGGCGCGCTCTTTCGGGCATCGGAAGCGAAAAGGCCGGTCCGTAACCGCATCGCTTCTCCCGTGTCGCCGGAGGGAAACCATTTTCCGCGAACCCGATGCGGGAGGCTTTGCGTCCTATCCTCCCGCACCGCGCTGGCCCCGCCTCACTGGCACGCCTGCCAGCGTATCCGAAACGGGACGGGCACAGTATAGGCAGGGGTCCTGAGAGCGGGGATGAAAACGGCGCGGAAAAAATTTTTTCCTCTGCAGCAGAGGAAGGAAAATCAAAGGCTTGGCTGAAAATATGGGTGCCGGAGCGCCGGAAAACGGGGCGTGATCTTCCCCGCCGGATCGCTGGTTTGCGACCGATGGCGGCTCAGGCGGCCTGGCGGGCGGCCGGCGGCGCGGCGAGCCGGTGCTGGACCTGATCGATATCGCCGCGCACATACAGCGCCACCGGCTTGCCACCGGCCCCGGTCACCGCCAGCGCGATGATCGTCACCCCTTCCTCGAAGGTCGTGACATAGGCCACGTGGTCCGGATTGACGTAGACGGGCTGGTTGTGGGTGTTCTTGAAGCCGATCAGCGCCACGGGACTCTCCTTCTCAGTTTGGCTGATACGTCAATGCCATGAGGAGGTTGAGGGAGGTTTAATGGGGGATGGGGAGATTTCGACAGTTGATTTCGCTGCCACGTTATCAGTTTGAAATTTGCGCAAATTCGGCTTCCTGCAGTCGCCCCAGAAAATAATAAAAAAATAGTTGCTATTGTTCAAACAGATATGTCTCGATCATAGAGGAATCAAGTATGAACTGGTAGCTTGGAGGCCTCATGCACCTTTTCAATCAGTCCCCGAAGTATCCTCTTAGGTGGCACGACCTGAGGAAGACTTTCAGCCAAGCAAGACTTACGGAAAAATGGCGCAAGAAGGTTCGTCATCAAGTCAGAAATTCTTTCTTTCCGGACGCGATAGATTTTTCAGATATACATGTCAATATTGATGGATATGCAAAAAGAATAAGGGAAGAAATCTCAAGCGGGGGATATCTTCCTGCTATAGCAGCCCGCTATAGAGTGGAGAAATCCCGTGGGCGTGCACAGTGTACTTTGGCTTCTCTCCAGATATGCCAAACCACTTACATTTCTCAAGACGGCATAGCGTCTAATTTTAAAACAAGCACTTCACCCCTTCACCTATCGTCTAATTGGGGGCTACGCTGGGCGAGTCTTACATGATGCCAAGATGGCACATCAATTACGGCTGCTCACCAGTTAAATCCGTGATCGAGGAGCGGAAACGGTATTTTAATACCTCTACGATTTATCAATAGATCCCAAAACGATCCCCAAGATATTGCCTATTATCAAGGCGACGAATCCCACTTCTCCCTTGAAATGTTCGCATTCAAAGTTTCTTTTAATGAAATCGATACTTTTAACCCCCGATTGCCGCCTAAAGTTAAATTGCAGATACAAAAAACTCATGCGGAAATATTGGGCGAAGTTAGCTATCGAGACGGCGGGCTGTTTTAATATGTTTCGCCATCTATGTGCTACGCAAAATTAAAAACAGAAGTCACCGCCCCGGCCGCCCCCGTCTTCCCCTTCCTCCGCCTCTGCGCTTCTGCTCCCCGCCCGGAACGAAGGCGGTCGGTTATGTCCGTGCGATGGCAAGCAGCCACGCCAGGATGTCGAACAGCAGCAACAATAGCGCGGCCTGCAAGGCCACCCGGAGCCGCTGAATGATCCGCCAGTTGCTCGCCATGTCGGCCTTGATGCGAAGGGCGAGGGCACGGCGCATGCCCGACAGCGTCGAGGGCCTGTCGCCGTCCACATAGCTTTCCAGCAATTCCTCGGGATCGAAGCGGAACGTGTAGCGGTGGTAGGGCCAAAGCATGAAGACGATCAATCCGCCGATGCAGAACAGCAGCACCACCGCAATCCAGTCCCACGGCCCGAGGCCGTCGGACAGCGCCCTCGCGCCGAGCAGCGAATTGACGAAGGCCGTGGCGAAGATGAGGCTTCCGGCCCGGGCATTCATGCTTTCCACCACACCCTGCTGGTGATTGAGGCCCCGAACCGCCTCGTCGTAGACGAAGGCAAGACGCGGATCGTCCTCCACTGGGGCTCCCGTGCGGCTCCCGCTGCCCTCCCGCGGCTCTGAAAGCTCGACCATGGATATGCCTTTCCGGCCCATCGCGCTCAACGGCGTGTCATCCGATCCGTCACCGGAACGGTCGTGGCCTTACCGCCCCGGCCGTCCCGTCTTGCCCTTGGTCCGCCCCTTGCGCTTCTGTTCCGCGTTCGGACCATACTGGCCCTCACCCTCATAGCTCCCCGCGCCGATCTTGCCGCGGACGACGGGGCGAGGGTCGTCACCGCGTTCCGGCTGGCCTTCGAGAAGGGGCGAAAACCGTTTGCCAGCCTCCGCCTCCGCCTCCGGCTTCGGCGGCATTTTCCCGGTGACGGGTTTTTCCGTGCGGCCGACGGTCATTTCGTCGAGCGTGTTCTTGCGGAAGAGGGATGGTCCTCGAGCTTGACCCGAGGATGGTTCGGCGATGTCGCGGCCCATGTCGTCGAGCTGCGGCTTGCGGAAGAGCGGGGTTGCGGTGTCGGTGCCCGGGCCCATGTCGTCGAGGGAGGGTTTGGCGAAGAGCGAGGTCGAGGGTGAGACTTGCCCCTCATCCGCCCTGCCGGGCACCTTCTCCCCGCCTGCGGGGAGAAGGGATTCGCGGGTGCCGCCCTTCGTTCCGCTCTTGCCGCCGCGTTCCTGGCTGCGTGCCTCGTCTCTCGCGATCGGGTCGTCCATGGCCGAAAGCTCGGCGGCCTTGAGGCGTTTGATCTCGTCGCGGAGTCTTGCGGCTTTTTCGAAGTCGAGGTTGGCGGCGGCGTCGCGCATGCTCTTTTCGAGCGCGTTGAGATGGGCCTGGAGATTGTTGCCGACGAGGTGGCCGCCGTCTGCAAAACCCTTGCCGGAGACGCCGGAAATATCGGCGCGGACGTGGTCGCGTTCGTAGACGGAATCGAGGATGTCGGAGATCTTCGCCTTCACCGATTCCGGCGTGATGCCGTGGGCGGCGTTGTATTCCATCTGCTTTTCGCGGCGCCGCGCGGTCTCGTCCATGGCGCGCTGCATCGAGCCGGTAATGGTGTCGGCATAAAGGATGACCTTGCCGTCGACGTTACGGGCGGCGCGCCCGATCGTCTGGATGAGCGAGGTTTCGGAGCGGAGGAACCCTTCCTTGTCGGCATCGAGGATGGCGACGAAGCCGCATTCGGGAATGTCGAGGCCTTCGCGCAGGAGGTTGATGCCGACCAGGCAATCGAAGGCGCCCAGCCGCAGATCGCGGATGATCTCGATGCGCTCCAGCGTGTCGATGTCCGAATGCATGTAGCGCACGCGAACACCCTGTTCGTGCAGGTATTCGGTGAGATCCTCGGCCATGCGCTTGGTGAGCACGGTGCAGAGCGTCCGGTACCCCTTGGCGGAGGTCTCGCGGATTTCGCCGAGCACGTCGTCGACCTGGGAGCGGGCGGAACGGACTTCCACCGGAGGGTCGATCAGGCCGGTCGGGCGGATGACCTGTTCGGCGAAGACGCCGCCGGACTGTTCCATTTCCCAATTGCCGGGTGTGGCGGAGACGGAAATGGTCTGCGGCCGCATGGCGTCCCATTCCTCGAAGCGCAGCGGCCGGTTGTCCATGCAGGACGGCAGGCGGAAACCGTATTCGGCGAGCGTCGCCTTGCGGCGGAAGTCGCCGCGATACATGCCGCCGATCTGCGGCACGGTGACATGGCTTTCGTCGATGAAGATCAGCGCGTTGTCCGGGATGTATTCGAAGAGCGTCGGCGGCGGCTCGCCGGGGCGGCGGCCGGTGAGGTAACGCGAATAGTTCTCGATGCCGGCGCAGGAGCCGGTCGCCTCCATCATCTCCAGATCGTAGCGGGTGCGCTGTTCGAGGCGCTGGGCCTCCAGCAGGCGGCCGGCCTTTTCGAGCTCGGCGAGCCGGTGTTTCAGCTCCTCCTTGATCGATTTGATCGCGGCGTTGAGGGTGGGGCGCGGGGTGACGTAATGCGAATTGGCGTAGATCTTCACCGATTTCAGGTCGCCGGTCTTCTGGCCGGTGAGCGGGTCGAACTCGGTGATCGCGTCGATCTCGTCGCCGAACATCGAGATGCGCCAGGCCGCGTCTTCCAGGTGGGCGGGGAAAATTTCGATCGTATCGCCGCGGACCCTGAACGAGCCGCGCACGAAATTGATGTCCTGGCGCTTGTATTGCTGCGCCACCAGGTCTGCCAATAACTGACGTTGGTCCAATCGGTCGCCGACCGTCATCTGGAAGGTCATCGCCGTATAGGTCTCGACCGAGCCGATACCGTAGATGCAGGAGACCGAGGCGACGATGATGCAGTCGTCGCGCTCCAGAATGGCGCGGGTGGCGGCGTGGCGCATCCGGTCGATCTGTTCGTTGATCGACGATTCCTTCTCGATATAGGTGTCGGAGCGCGGCACATAGGCTTCCGGCTGGTAATAGTCGTAATAGGAGACGAAATATTCGACCGCGTTGTTGGGGAAGAAGTTTTTGAACTCGGAATAGAGCTGCGCGGCGAGCGTCTTGTTGGGGGCGAGGATCACGGCCGGGCGCTGGGTGCGGGCGATCACCTGCGCCATGGTGAAGGTCTTGCCGGAACCGGTGACGCCGAGCAGGACCTGCGACCGTTCGCCGGAATTGATGCCGTCGACGAGGTCGGCGATGGCGGTCGGCTGGTCGCCGGAGGGCTGGTATTCGGTGACCATCTCGATCGGGATGCCGCCCTCGGATTTCTGGGGGCGCTCGGGACGGTGCGGCGTCCACAGCTTGCCGTCCTTGAACAGCGGATTGCCGCTCTCGATCAGCTTCGACAAGGCCTCGACCGTGGCGGTGACGGCGCCCGGAGCCAGAGAGGGGGCCAGGCTCTGAGCCTCTTCCAGCGAGACGTCGAGGCCGGCGACCGGGTTGAGCCCGGCGCGGGCGCGGGTCTTCGGATCGGAGGAGGCGCCGATCGACACGCCGCGGGCGGTCTTCGAGGCGGTGGTGTTTTTCGCGGTTTTCTGGGCGGTTTTCGGCGCGTCCTTCGCAGCCTGTTTGATGGCCTCCTCGCGGGCGGCGATCTCGATCTTCTTGCGGTGTTTGCCGGCCTTCGAGGCGATCTCGCGCTGCGTTTCGATGCCCGATGCCTCCGCCTCGGCCTCGAGCTGCCTCACCCAGTCGGCGACGCTGCCGGAAAGCGGCGCGCCCTCAAATGAAGACTGCGGTACTTCCTCGAAACCTGCGTTTCGGGCGGGGGATTTTTTCGATGATCTGGCCATGCCGCGAATATGGAGGGAGTCATCGCGAAAGGGAAGGGGGCGAGGTCACAAAACCAGTACAAAAGGGAAACGGATATGGGCGAGGGCGAAGAGCCGGAAATCACGCCACGTCGCGCCGCTGCGCCAGCGCCCGCCGGCTTTCGATCCAGCCGGGGAGGCGTTCGGCGGGCATCGGGCGGCCGAAGAAATAGCCCTGGGCGACGCCGCAGCCGAGGGTTCGGAGCACGGCGGCCTCCTCCTCGCTTTCGACGCCCTCGACCACCACGTCCATGGAGAGCGCCCGGCCGAGCCCGACCAGCGCGCCGACGATCTCCTGGTTCTGGCGACTCCGATGGATGCCGGCGACGAAGCGGCGGTCGAGCTTCAGGCGGTCGACCTTCAGCGAGATCAGATAGGCGAGCGAGGAATGGCCGGCGCCGAAATCGTCGACCGCCAGCTTGTAGCCGGAACGTTCGATGCGCTTCAGCTGCTCGCCGGCGACCAGCGTGTCGAGGATCGCCTCCTCGGTGATCTCGATTTCGAACAGCGACGGATCGATGAGATGCGCCTCGGTGATACAGTCGAGCACGTCGGTGACGGAATAGAGGCCGAACTCGCGCGGCGAGACGTTGATCGACACCGTCGCCTGCGGCAGGCCGAGCCCTGGCAGTCGGTTCAGGAGCCGGCAGGCGGCTTCCGCGACGGTCGCCGTCAGCCTGTCGGCAAGATTGGCGGCCTGCGCCGCGGCGACGATTTCCGGCGGTGAGATCGGCCCGAGATAGGGATGGTGCCAGCGCACCAGCGCCTCGAACCCGGTGATCTTTCCGGAACAGAGGTCGATCTGCGGCTGGAACCAGGCTTCCACGCCGCCCTCGGCGAGCGCGTCGGCAAGCTCCTGTTCGATCTGGTGCTGGCGGTCGGCCTGCGAGCGGAAGGCCGGTTCGAATTCGCGCCACTGGCGCCGCCCGCCGTCCTTGGCGCGGTAGAGCGCCATGTCGGCGCTGACGAACAGGTCCTCGGCCGTATCCGCGTGGTCCGGGAAGACGGCGATGCCGATCGAGGTTCCAACGACGGTCGGCTGCTTGTCGAGCATGACCGGCTGGCGGCCGCGTTCGAGAAGGGCTTCGGCCAGCCGGCGGCTGCGTCCGGCTGCATCCGGCCCGCCGACGATGACGGCGAATTCGTCGCCGCCGAGACGCGCGATGGTGCCCTTTCCGTCGACGGCCGAGCGCAGCCTTTCGCTCACCTCGATCAGCAACGTGTCGCCGGCGCTGTGGCCGAGCGTGTCGTTGATCGATTTGAAGCGGTCGAGGTCGAGGATCAGCAGGGCGAGCTGCTCTTCCTGCTGGCGCGCTTCGGCTATGCACGTGCTCAGCGCGGCATTGAATGCGGCGCGGTTGGCAAGCCCGGTCAGCGGATCGCAGCTGGCCAGCACTTTCAGCCGGTAGTTGGCGCGCAGAATGTCGCCATTGGCGGAGGAGAGGGAATCGGCGAGCGCCGTCGCCTGCAGCTTGCCGAGGACATTGCCGACGAAGATCGCCTGGCTCATACGGCTGCTGCGGATGAGGATGATCGCCAGGGCAACGACATTGAGCGCCAGCAGCCAGCTGCCGGGACTGCCGCTGAATGCGAACGACAGGATCACGGAAGCGTGCGGCGGCAGCGCGAAGGCGAGCGAAATGGGACTGTAGCCGACCCCCATCAGCACCGCGCCGGTGGCGATCCCCAGCATCATCAGATAGAGCGCGCCATCCCGGCCGATCGCCTCGAAACCCGGCAGCGACAGGGGAAGGCAGGCCCAGGCGATGCCGCTCAGGAGTGCGCCCACCGTCATCGCGTCCAATGCCGCCTGTGGGGAGTGGTCGATGGTTTCCCAGCGTTTCAGAATGGAGGCCATGGCGACGCGCAGGATCAAGCTGGCGATGACGGCCAGAAACCAGGCGATTGCAGGCAGACCGAACTCGCGGCTCACACCGACGACGAACAATGCGGATGCCGACACGCCGGCATTGGTTAGGACCGTCGACAGCAGCCTTTCGAGCATCGTCGCTGCCTGGGCGCGTTTGACGTCCAATGCGAGGGCCGGATCTGTGCGGCCGGTCTTGAGTTCCGCTTCCATCGAGCTTAGTAAAGCCTAGTCCATCATCGAATGGCTGTACTATCCCCGCGCTCCAATAAGAAAGTATTGACCGAGCCGCGATTCCGGAATTGTCCTGCGCTTATACTGAACAAAGAAGTAACGCCGCAGATTATCGCAGAATCCGGAGCTCTGCCGCTGCCGGTGCGGCACTCAGATGATGACCGGCATCATCCAAGCGACGAACTCGGAGCTTACGGCCCCGGAGGCGTCCCTTTCGGTCAGGGGATACGTCATCTCCTTGATCGTGCGGGATTGATTGCCGCCGAGCAGCGTCACGCTGGTGTCCGTCCAGCGCATCACGAAGCCCACATGGCCCGGACCCGTGGCCCAGGCGGGATCGCCGAAGGGCGCATAGCGGCGCACGCCGATCGCCCCGAATACCGGTCTGGGCAGCTTCCGGAACTGATTGTTCTTGTTCCAGTAGAAGGACCGGGCTCCGGGATGATTGGTGCCCATATGGCCGCTGCCGACGAGGCAATAGTTGACGAAGGCCGCACACCAGTCCACCTCGTCGCCGCCAACGGGATCGAACCAGGGGGCGCAGACCTCGAAATAGCGAAGAATGCGGGGATTTTCACCCGGATCGTCCCATTGTGTTCTTTCGACCGCGGGCAGGGCCGCTTCGCGGCTGGCGACCGTCATCCAGTCGTTCGCTGCCGATGCGGCCGAGGAAAGAGTGTCCGAAGCCTGCCCGAGCAGAGGGGCCGGAGGCGCGTTCGCTCGGACCGTTCCCTCGATCCATCCTTCGATCTTCCGGATGGTGCGGGCAACCTTGTCCAGTTCCGGTTTAGTCAGCGACGAGAGCACGGCGGTCAGGGCGATCCCGGTGTCGATCCCGATCTGTCGGGCATATTGGTCGGAATCGTTCTCGTTCGGCGGCGCATAACGGAATATCGCGTCCTTGAGCGTCAGCCTTGCATAGGACGCGGTTTTGAGAAGGGCGACGATCGCCGCCATCCCGACCGCCTCGTCGGGAAAGATGGCGAAGCTGCCGTCGTCGCCGATCGCGCCGCAATTGACGGAGAAATCCCCCTTGCGGATATTGCCGGGATTGCAGTTGCGCCACGATCGCGATCCGCTTTCCCGAACCTGTTCCCGGCCGGCGCCGTCAATGTAAAGAATGGTCTTCGGCGCGATGACCCGGGCGTGCACGAATTCGCCGGGCTGGCCCGCCGGCGGCGGCGTCGGCTCGTCCATGTTGGCGACCGGCGGCCTTGTCGGCATCCACGCGGTGCGGGCGCTGGCAGATCCGGAAGGAGCCGGACCATAGACGACGGTATAGCCGCCGTCCTTCTTGTCGATGGAGATGACGGTAAAGCCGTCGAGCGCGATGAGGCGCAGAACCTTGTTCAGTTCCGACTCGGGGACACCTGTGATCGTGGTCATGCATCTCCTCCTTCAAAACGATGGATCAAAGCGGGTCTTGCGTCGGAAAACCGAAGGACGGCCGGGCGGCTTACCTTAGCCCCTTGGCCTGGACGAACCTGGCCCGGGAGGAGGCAAACTGCGGGGCGTAAACGAACTCCGTCAGCGAGGCGGCAATCTTCTCCTGGGCGAGCCATTGCCTGATCGTCTGCGGAGCGTCCGGGGATTTGTCGATGTAACCGTTGATCAGCGCCGACGCGTTGTCGGCCGAAAAGGCATAAACGGTCTCGACCTTGGCATCTTCGGAGCGGGCCAGCACATCCGACGTCTGCTCGTCGATGCCGATCAGTCCGGCCGTGATGGTGCCGGCCGATGCGTATTCGTTGACGTCCATCAGCGCCAATTCGAGCGGATAGGCCGCCGTGTCGAGTGCGAGCTTGCTGAGGATCGACGAGCGAACCCTGTTCCTGTTCGCCCGCATCTGCTTCTGCAGGAACTGGATGGTCTTTTCCGACAGGATGTTCTTGTCGTATGCGGCGTGGGCACCCTTGATCCCCGTGTCCACGGCCGCGAGCGCGGTCTTGGCGGCCTTGGCGGCGGCCAGCGTTCCCGCACCGCTCAGCGAAAGGCTGGTCAGCGTGGCCAGGAACGGCACGCCCTGGCTTTCCTGGGTCAGCTCGGCCGAGAAACGCGCATACTGGACATCGATCGATCCCATGGCGCTGAGGACGATGGAATTGCGGATGCCGCGCCGGTCGGCTTCGTCCGTCTCGTGATAGGCCCTCAGCCGCTTGGCCGAATAACCGTCCGCAAAATAGGCGGAGGTGACCCCGTTATACTGGCTGAGGTTCGGTCCCCCCGCCACGGACGGTGTGCAACCCGCGGTAATGGCCATCGCGGCCGCGACAAGAGCGCAGCGATATTTCCCCATGTGCCCACCCCCTCAGATAAGCTTAATAAAGTATGATTGAAAATAAGAACTAATGCAACAAATAAGCGAATTGGGAGGCCGGTTCGCGTTCTTGGGAACGTTGCCACGCCGCCGACGTTACAAAATCTCCATGTCCCGAAAAGGCCGCATTTTTTGACCGTTTCCACCACATTTGTCGCCGAACCTGAGTGCCCAAAGAGGAGTGATCGAATGGCACTTCCGAATTCGACCATGGCGAACCCGACCCTGGCCGCAATCCGTTTCGGTTATGGGCTGCGGCCCGGCGAAGAGGCTCCGCGCGACGCCGATGCGCTGCTGGCGCAGCTCAACGAGGGCGCGAAAGAAAGGCCGGGCTTTCCCCGCGAAGGGGCGGGCGGCCGGCTGGAGACGGCGACGCGTGTCCTTTCGGTCCGGGCGGCCGAGGCGAAGGCGGCGCAGGCCGGCAATCCGAACGAGAGCATCCGCAGGGAAACCCAGCGCGAGGCGCAGCGCATCTACCGCCAGGACGCGATGGCGCGGCTTGGCCAGGCCATTCATTCGCCGCTCGGCTTCCACGAGCGGCTGGCGAGCTTCTGGGTCGATCATTTCTCCGTCAGCGTCCTGAAATCGCTGCCGATGCGGATGATCGTGCCGCTCTACGAGGCGCAGGCGATCCGCCCCAATCTCGCCGGCTCGTTTTCGAGACTGCTGCAGGCGGCGATCCTGCATCCGGCCATGCTGATCTATCTCGACCAGAACCAGAGCGTCGGGCCGGATTCGGTTGCCGGACGGCGCGACAATCGCGGCCTCAACGAAAACCTCGGCCGCGAGCTTCTGGAACTTCACACGCTCGGCGCCGGCAGCGGTTATACGCAGGACGACGTGCGCGCCGCGGCACTGATCCTGACCGGCCTGTCGGTCGACAACCGGGCGCTCGAAGTGGTTTATCGGCCGCGGCTGGCGGAGGCCGGGCCGATCACACTGCTCGGCAGATCCTACCAGGACGACGAGGGCGGCCAGGACCACGTCCTGATGCTGGAGGATCTCGCGGCCGACCCCAAGACGGCCCTGCATGTTTCCCGCAAGCTCGTCCGGCATTTCATCGCCGACGATCCGCCGCAGGAGGTGGTGGCGGCGATGACGGATGCCTGGGCGAAGAGCGAGGGCGACCTGACCGAGGTCTATCGCGCCATGCTGACCCATCCGCTCGCCTGGGCCGATCCCGGCCGGAAGATCAAGAGGCCGTTCGAATTCCTGGTGTCGGGCTTCCGCGCCCTCGATCTGCCGGAGAAGAACCTTGCCGGTCTCCTGCGCGACATGGAGGCGGGGGACGACGAGGGGCCTGTCGGCAAGGCCATGGAAATGGCCGGCGCGGCCGATGCGGAGGAGACGAAGAAACGGGCCGGCCGCGCCAACGGGCTGACGCTCGGGGCATTGCAGCGCATGGGCCAGCCGATCTGGCAGCCGCCGAGCCCGGCCGGTTTTGCCGACGAGGCGAGCGTCTGGCTGGCGCCGAGCCAGCTCAGCGAGCGGATCGCCTGGTCGCGCATGATCGGGCGCCTGTTCGCCCAGAGATTGGAGCCGCCGGCCTTCCTGGAGGCGGCGCTCGCCGACGCCGCCCGGCCGGAAACCCGCCGGATCGTGGCGCAGGCTCCCAACAAGGTGCACGGCCTCGCCATGGTTCTCGCATCCCCCGAGTTCAACAGGAGATAGGAGATGACCATACCTGAACGCTTCCTGTTGTCCCGCCGCGGCTTTCTTGCCGGCGCCTGCTGTGCGGCGGCGGCCCCGGTGCTGACGCCGGTGAGCTTCGCCGCGATGCCGGGCGACAACCGCTTCGTGACGATCATCCTGCGCGGCGCGATGGACGGGCTCGATTTCGTCCAGCCGCATGGTGACCCCGCCTTTGCGGCGCTGAGGCCGAAACTCGGCCTGAGGCCCGATACGGGGCTCATCGATCTCGACGGCTTCTTCGGCCTCAACCCGGCGGCGTCCGCGCTGATGCCGCTGTGGCAGGCGGGCGAAGTTTCCTTCGTGCATGCGGTCTCGACGCCCTATCGCGACCAGCGCAGCCATTTCGACGGGCAGGACATGCTGGAGACCGGCGGCACCGATACCAGCCAGCGGACCGGCTGGCTGAACCGGGCGCTGGCGGTGATCCCGCGGGCCGATGCGCGCAAGGCGATCGACATCAACACCTCGATGGAACTGATCCTGACCGGTCCGAACGAGGCGGATTCCTGGTCGAGCCAGAGCAATTTCGCGCTGGCGGAGGACGAGATCGCCTTCCTGGAACGGCTCTATGCCAGCGACGAGCCTTTCGCCAGGGCGATGGCGGAAGCGCGGAGGACGGATGTCTCGGCCGATTCCCTCTATGGCGATGCCAGGCGCGGGGCAGGCATCGCCGACATGGCGCGGCTTGCGGGCGGCATGCTGCGCGACGACTACCGGATCGCCAGCTTCTCGATCAACGGCTGGGATACGCATGTCGGCCAGAAGGCGCAGTTCGGCAAGGCGGTCGGTGATCTGGCGACGGCCGTCACCGTGCTGAAGGAAACGCTCGGCGGCGAGGCCTGGAAAAAGACGGTCGTGCTGGCGATGACCGAATTCGGCCGTACGGCACGGGAGAACGGCACCAACGGCACCGACCACGGCACCGGCGGGCTTGCCGTGCTGGCCGGCGGCGCGATGGCGGGCGGCAGGGTTCTGGGCCGGTGGCCGGGGCTCGCCGCCGACAAGCTGCTCGACGGCCGCGACCTGATGCCGACCGGCGACGTGCGCGAAGTGGCCGCCGCCATGCTCTACCGCCAGTTCGGCGTCTCGCCCGACAACCTGACGGCCAAGGTCTTCCCTGGGCTCGGCTTCGATGCGTCGTCGGTCTATCTGAAGGGATGACCGTCCTCAGGTGAGGAAATCGTAGACCCGGAAGATCCAGTAGAGCTGGTAGAGGAGCGCGAAGGCGACGAAGGCGGCGTGATAGCGCCGATTGGCGGTCGCCGCGGCGACCAGCGCCAGCACGATGTAGATCGCCGTACGGATCGGATATTCCGGGCCGAGCGAGGCGAAGTATTCCGCCCCCTTCAGCGCCGTGTCGAGAAGATCGGTGACGAGCAGACCCGCCAGGAAACTGAAGAACCACTTTCGCCGCGACAGGAAATAATGCTCGTAGCCGTCGTAATCCTGCATCGAGGTGGGGAAGAGCAGCGCGCAGAGGAAGAAGAACAGGGCGCAGAAGACGATGAGGAAGAGATAGGTCGCAAAGCCGATCGCCGGCAGGGCGTGCAGGCGGTATTCCCACCACCAGAAATGTACCAGGAAGAGGAACAGGAACGCCACCCAGCCGAGATGCACGGCATAGATGCGCGCGGCCTTGGGATGCTGCACGATGCCGGCGAGCCCGTTCAGGAGCCGCGCCAGGCTGAGGCTGACCACCATGCCCATGACGACGCGGATATGCGCGAATGTCTCGGCGGCGGTCACGGCATCCATGGCGTCATTCCTCCGGCGGGACGGGCGTCGGCTGGCCGTGCTCGTCGAGCGCCACCATGATGAAGGTGCCCGCGGTGACCTTTTCCAGCATCCGGTGGCGCGCGCGGTGCGCCCAGGCCTCAACGTTCAGCGTGATCGACGTGCGGCCGACGCGGGTGATCTCCGTATAGACGTTCAGCGTGTCGCCGATCTTCACCGGCAGTTCGAAGGCCATTTCCTTGACGGCGGCCGTCACCACGCGGCCGCGGGCGCGCTCGGCGGCGCGGATACCGCTCGCCAGGTCCATCTGCGCCATGACCCAGCCGCCGAAGATATCGCCGGCCGCATTGGCGTCCGCGGGCATGGCAAGCGTCCTGAGCGTCAGTTCGCCGGTCGGTTTCCCAAGCGGTTTCCCGAGCGGTTTCTCAGGCGGCTGCAAAGTTTCGGCCATGGTCGTCCTTTCCGGCACGTTCGGGCGATTCCCTTCGAAACGACACTAGAACGGCGCGGCGAAGATGCAAACGCCTCCGGCGAATACGGTTTTCGTCAATTGTTTTAGTGCCGGCTAACTCACGCGGTTCGTGATTTAGAAGATGCTTCACCACCTAGTAACTATCACCCCCTATAAATTGACGGCGAATTCGAAAAAAGGGGATTCCATGCAGCGTCTCACCATTTCCTGGCGACTTTATTCCCTCGTTCTCCTGTCGCTTGTCATCCTCGGCGGCGCGATGACCTTCAGCCTGTTTCAGAGCTACGCCTCTTCGGAGCGCGAACGCAAGGCCGGTCTTGCCCAGATGAACGACGTGGCGCTGACGGTTCTCAAGAAATACCAGACGCTCGAAACCTCCGGGGCGATGACCCGCGAACAGGCGCAGGCCGAGGCCAAGACGGTCATCGCCGCGATGCGCTACGGCGAGGGCAGCGGTTATTTCTGGATCAACGACATGACGCCCCGCATGGTCATGCATCCGATCAAGCCGGAGCTGAACGGCAAGGATCTTTCCGGCGACAAGGACCCGAACGGCAAGTTCCTGTTCGTTGAATTCGTCAATACGGTGAAGGCGGGCGGCAAGGGCTTCGTCGATTACTACTGGCCGAAGCCGGGCGCCGAACAGCCGGTCGAGAAATATTCGCACGTCGCGGGCTTTTCGCCCTGGGGCTGGATCGTCGGCACGGGCGTCTACGTGGACGACCTGCACGCCATGTTCCGCCGCGACGCGATCAACTTCGCCTCGATCTTCGGCGTCGGCGCGCTGGTGCTGATCGGCGGCGCGACGCTGGTGGTGCGCACCGTGACCGGTCCGATAACCGGCATCCGCCAGGCCCTGCAGAAGATCGCCGACGGCGAGATGGAGGTCACCGTGCCCTGCACGGAGCAGAAGAACGAGATCGGCGAAATGGCCCGGGCGCTTGGCGTGCTGCGTCAGTCGGTCGCCGAACGTTCCGAACTGCAGGCGCGCGAGGCCGAGCAGAGCAGGGCGCTCGCCGAGGAACGCTCCGGCCGCGAGCGGGCGCTTTCGGCGTCCGCCGAGAGCCATGCGCGGGCCATGCGCGAACTTGGCGCCGTGCTGGAGGCCCTCGCCGGCGGCGATCTTTCCGTCTCGCTCGGCGATATCGGCCCCGACTATGCCAAGCTCCGCGAGGATTTCAACGCTGCCGTGGGTTCCCTGCACCAGGCGATTGCCGACATTTCGGAAACCAGCTTCGTGGTGCGCGACAGCGCGTCGGACATTTCCGGCGCGACCGGCAATCTTTCCAAGCGCACCGAACAGCAGGCCGCGGCGCTTGAGGAGACCGCAGCGGCGCTCGACGAGATCACCGCCACCGTCCGCACCGCCTCGGATCGCGCCCACGAGGCCCGCAGCATGGTCAGCGAGACGAAGGAGAGCGCCGGCCGTTCGGGCGAGATCGTCCGCAACGCGATCGACGCCATGGGCCGGATCGAGGAGAGCTCGAACCGCATCAACCAGATCATCTCCGTCATCGACGAGATCGCCTTCCAGACCAACCTTCTGGCGCTGAATGCCGGCGTCGAGGCGGCGCGCGCCGGCGAGGCGGGCCGCGGTTTCGCGGTCGTGGCGCAGGAGGTCCGCGAACTGGCCCAGCGTTCCGCGAATGCGGCGAAGGAGATCAAGACGCTGATCAGCAATTCCGCCCGCGAGGTGGAAGGCGGCGTGGCGCTGGTGCGCTCGACCGGCGATGCGCTGGTGGAGATCGCCACGCTGGTCGACCGGGTCAACGCCCATGTCGAGACGATCGCGACCGCCGCCCGGGAACAAGCGACGGGCCTTCAGGAGATCAATTCCTCCGTCAACCATATGGACCAGATGACCCAGCAGAACGCCGCCATGGTGGAGGAGACCACCGCGGCGAGCCAGACGCTGGCCGAGCAGAGCGTGCACCTGCAGGGCCTGCTCTCGGCCTTCCGGCTCGACAACGGCGGCCGGGTGACGTCCAGTTCGGCGCCGCAGCGTTCGCGCGCGGCCTGACCGGTCGGAGCATCGAAAACAGCGCCCGCCGGGCCTTGTCCGGCGGGTTTTTTCTTGCCCGGAGGCGAGCGAATTTCTTAACGCGCGTTACCGATATCCCGCATTCCGGCACAGCAAGGTCATGAAAAGACCTTTATTTCTCAAGGCTTCATTTACCGACTTTCTCTAAACTCCTCACCTGTGTCATTTCGGCACCGGAAGAGTGGCAACTGGTATGGCGTATGCTTCCCTTTCTCGGCGGGCGATCGGCCTGCTGATGATCTCGACGATGCTGGTTGCCTGTTCCTCCGGCGATCTCGTGCCGCCCGGATCGATCGACAGCGGCACCCAGGTCGGGGCGATCTCGCCGGTCCGCAACCTGCCGCGCGAGCCCGTTTCCCAGCAGGCCTACCAGATGAGCCCGATGCCGGTTTCCCAGGCAAGCGCCGTCGACTACGGGTACTCCCGCAATGCCGCTCCTCGCGGCGACGCCTATACCGGCGACAGCGGCCATTATCTGCGGGCGCCGGGCAAGGTCCAATCCCAGCAATTGGGGGCGCCGCCTTCAAACCTAGCAACCCTGCCGCAGCAGGCGACGGCCCCTCGCCAGGGCCGCCTGCCGATGATCGACAGCGACGAGGCCATGCAGCAGCAGGCCTCGCTCGGCGCCCGCAATCCGTCCCGGCCGGCAGAGAATTCCGGGCCGACGGTCATTCCGGAAGAGGGCGTCAACATCGACGCCGAACTGGGTTTCGGACCGGATGAAAGCGATATTACCGGACTTGCCGAGGAGGAGGACACGGATATCGCCGAAGGCGTCGGCGACCAGCCGGTGGTCGACGGCATCGGCACCGACAACCCCGTGGCGCTGCAAGCGCGTCGGCAGCCGATCTCGCAGCCGGTTCAAGGGGACTATGTTGCCGTGCCGCCGAAACGGCAGGGCGCCGGCATCGAGGGCGATTTCGCCCGCGGCGGCATGACCTGGGGCGATGGATCGCGCGTCAACCCACCGAGCCGCGCACCGGCCGGCAGCCGCCAGGTGGCGATGCTGCGGCCGAACAATCCGATGAACGACGCCCCGATGAGCCAGCGCGACATGCCCTGGCAGCGCGAGGTGATGCCGCAATCGGAAGTGAGCTGCCGCGCGGAACTGCGCCGCCTCGGCGTCGAGTTCGAGGACCGGCCGCGCATCGACGCCGGCCCAAGCTGCGGCATCGCCTATCCGGTGAAGCTTTCCGGCCTGTCGGGCAATATCGACGTGAAGCCCGCCGTGACCCTGAACTGCCAGGTGACGCTCGCCTTCGCCAAATGGGTCAAGAACGAACTCGCCCCTTCCGCCCGCATGCGCTATCTCACCGGCGTCCAGAAGATCGTCCCGATGGGCGGTTATTCCTGCCGCCGCATGAACAATTCGAGCCAGCGCTACAACCCCATGTCGGAACATGCCAAGGGCAACGCCATCGACATCGGCCAGATCGTGCTGAAGGACGGCCATGAGATCGACGTGCGCAAGAAGGGGTTGTTCTCGCTGCGCGAGGGCGGGCTGCTGAAATCCGTGCGCAGCGACAGCTGCAAATATTTCAACACGGTGCTCGGCCCCGGCAGCAATGCCGAACACTGGAACCATTTCCACTTCGACCTGCGCTCCCGCAGGAGCGGCAAGCGCTACTGCAGCCTGTAGGCCATGGCGACCGGGGACATGCTACGCAGCCTCGCCCTTTCCCTTCCGGGAACCGCGGAGGCACCGCATTTCGATCGCGCCGCCTTCAGGGTGAAACGCAATTATGCGACGCTTTCCGGCGACGGCCTGACCGCGAACTTCAAGTTCACGCCCGACGAGCAGCAGTTCAAATGCCTGATGCTGCCGACCGCCTTTTCGCCGGTACCGAACGCCTGGGGCAGGCAGGGCTGGACGACGGCCGTTCTGGCGGAGCTCGACGAGGCCGACCTCCGCGACGCGTTGGAGACCGCGTGGCGGCACGCGCTGCCGAAGAGGCGCTGAACCGGCGGCCTGTGGAGATTAATGCTCGGTAAACCACGTTTGCCAACCAAACTGGAACCATAAGCGCCGGCGACGCATGAATGTCGTCGCTGCAGTCCGTCGTCCCCCCGCGACCATGCCCCGTCTGCAGCAAAGAGGCCCGGCGCCAGCACCCATGCCCAGCGCCGGGCCTCGCCCTGTCCTTCGGCGGGGGGAAATCTCCGGGGGCATCGGCCGAAGAGCACAAAAAAGAAAGCCGGCTCGATGAGCCGGCGAGGGCGGAGGTGGGCTCGCGGGGAGAGCGGTTCCTCCGATTACGAGAACTGATACTCAAAAACACGACATATGCGGCAAGCGGAAACGAGAGAACTGAAATAGTCTGGTCATGACGGTCGCACGAGGGGTTGCTTGCGGCGTAAAGACGCGACCGTTGCTTGCCTGCGCGGCACAATGCTGTAAGAACGTCACGGAAAAATGACAGCGGAAGAGGGAATCTCGTTCTTCCACCAAGCCGCCTCCCTCCGGACGCCCTGATGCCCTCATTCATCGAATTCCTGCCCTTCATCGCGGCGCTTGTCGCGGGCGGTGTGGTCGCCGGCCTGCTGGCCGGTCTGTTCGGCATCGGCGGGGGCGCGATCCTTGTCCCGATCTTCTTCCATGTCTTCGGGCTTCTCGGCATCGCCGAAGAGGTGCGCATGCAGCTTGCGCTCGGCACGTCGCTGGCGATCATCGTGCCGACCTCGGTGCGCTCCTTCACCGCGCACCGGCAGCGGGGCGCGGTCGACACGGCGCTCCTGAAGGGCTGGGTCGTCGCCGTGCCGCTCGGCACGCTTGCCGCGACAGCCATCGCCGCCAAGGCTTCCAGCGTCGAACTGAGGGTGATCTTCGCGGTGATCGCGCTGGTGCTCGCCTTCCGGATGATCTTCAACCGGGCAAGCTGGCGGCTCGGCGAAGACCTGCCGGGCAATCCGCTGAAATTTATGGTCGGCACCGGGATCGGCGTCCTGTCCGGGCTGATGGGCATCGGCGGCGGGGTTCTGAACAATACGTTCATGACGCTCTACGGCCGCTCGATCCACCAGGCGGTCGCGACGTCTTCCGGCGTCGGCGTGCTGATCTCGCTGCCCGGACTGGCGGGTTATGTCTGGGGCGGCTGGGGCGTGCCCGGCCTGCCGCCATTTTCCACCGGATATATCAACTGGCTGGCCGTGCTGCTGCTCATCCCGATCACGCTTTGTCTGGCGCCGGTCGGTGCGCGGCTGGCGCATGCCATGTCGAAACGCCAGCTCGAAGCCGGTTTCGGCATCTTCCTGATCGTCATCTCGATCCAGTTCTTCCTGACGATTATCGTCTAACCGAGAGCTCTTGACGGCTTTCCGATAGTGTGTTCACTATATGTTCCGTCTGGAGGGGGATATGGACATCGAGCTTTTGGACCGAGTGATCGTCAAGGCGAAGGCCGCAGCCTATGTCGGCGGTGGCGAAGAGAACCGCTCAAGCCGGGCAAGGTCCCGCGACCTGGCTTGGCGTGAGGGGGAGTGGCGGTATCTCGACAGCTATTTCGGCGGGTCCGATTTCATCGGGCAGGAAATCATCTGGCGTGACGACGTGCCGGTCTGGGGCATGAACTATTATGGTTTCATTCTTCGTCCGGACTTGATCGACGCCAGCCGTGCCGGCGCGACGATAAAGGCAGCACTTTCCGCCTTGTACGAACAAGGCCGCTTTCTCGGCGGCTTCGAATGGATCGGCACGCACGGGACCTATATCGACGAGAATTCCGGCGATGCCTCACGTTTTCGCGGACGTGAAATCATCATGGTCGATGGTCGGCAGGTCTATGCGCTCGATTATGGCGGGGGGCTGGTGAGGCCTTGAGGCCCATTCCGGCCAAGGATTGATCAAGAAAATCGAACGCAATATTCTTCTAACAGGGATGGTTTAGATAAACGCCGTCCCTATATTGGCCGCGAATTCCGCAAATCAATTTCGAAAAGATGCTTTCCGCATGGCTTCCGTCGTCTCCATAAAGAACCTCACCAAGACCTATGGCAACGGGTTCCAGGCGCTGAAGGGCGTCGATCTCGAAATCGAGGAGGGTGAAATCCTCGCGCTGCTCGGACCCAACGGCGCCGGCAAGACGACGCTGATCTCGATCGTCTGCGGGCTCGTCAACCCGAGTTCCGGCACGGCGCTGGTCGGCGGCCACGACGTGGTCCGCGATTTCCGCAGGACGCGCGCGATGATCGGGCTCGTGCCGCAGGAACTGACCACCGACATGTTCGAGACGGTGTGGAACACGGTGAGCTTTTCGCGCGGCGTGCACGGCAAGAAGCCCAATCCGGCGCTGATCGAGCAGATCCTGAAGGACCTGTCCTTGTGGTCGAAGAAGGACAACATGCTGCGCGAGCTTTCCGGCGGCATGAAGCGGCGCGTGCTGATCGCCAAGGCGCTGGCGCACGAGCCGCAGATCCTCTTCCTCGACGAACCGACCGCCGGCGTCGACGTCAACCTGCGCCGCGAGATGTGGCAGGTGGTGGAGAAGCTGCGCGCAAACGGCGTGACGATCATCCTCACCACCCATTATATCGAGGAGGCCGAGGAGATCGCCGACCGGGTCGGCGTCATCAACGGCGGCAAGCTGCTGCTGGTCGAGGAAAAGACGGCGCTGATGCACAAGCTCGGCCGCAAGCAGCTTCGGCTCGAACTGGTCGAGCCGTTGAGAGCGGTGCCGTCGAGCCTTGCCCTGCACAATCTGACGCTGTCCGAAGACGGCACCGCGCTGATCCACGAATATCAGGGCGACGAAGGGCAGGGCACGATCGCCTCGCTGCTTTCGACGCTCGCCGCCGAGGACATTCATTTCCGCGATCTTTCCACCCGGCAAAGCTCGCTCGAAGACATCTTTGTTGCGCTGGTCGGGGAAAAGGCGGGAGAAAAGGCATGAATTTCGAGGCGATCAAGTCGATCTACGTTTTCGAGATGGCCCGCATGCAGCGCACGCTGCTGCAGAGCGTCATCTCGCCGGTCATCACCACCTCGCTCTATTTCATCGTCTTCGGGACCGCGATCGGCTCGCGCATCCAGACGGTCGAGGGCGTGTCCTACGGCTCCTTCATCACGCCGGGCCTGATCATGCTGACGCTGCTCACGCAATGCATCGCAAACGGCTCGATCGGCATCTATTTCCCGAAATTCACCGGAACGATCTACGAGATCCTTTCGGCGCCGGTGGCGATGACGGAGATCCTTGTCGGTTACGTGGGGGCTGCGGCGAGCAAGGGGCTGATCATCGGCCTCATCATATTGGCGACCGCCTCCTTCTTCGTCGACATCTCGATCGCCCATCCGTTCATGATGGTGGTCTTCCTGGTGCTGACGGCGGTCAGCTTCAGCCTGTTCGGCTTCATCATCGGCATCTGGGCGAAGAACTTCGAGCAACTGAACATCGTGCCGATGCTCGTCGTGCCGCCGCTGACCTTCCTCGGCGGCAGCTTCTATTCGATCGACATGCTGCCGCCCTTCTGGCAGGCGGTGAGCCATCTCAATCCGGTTCTCTACCTCGTCAGCGGTTTCCGCTGGAGCTTCTACGAGATCGCCGACGTCAATCCGGCGATCAGCCTTGCGATGGTCGGTCTTTTCCTGGTGATCTGCCTGTCGGTCGTCGGCTGGATGTTCAGGACGGGTTACCGGCTGCGGAACTGACCGCAGCCGGCAGGAGTGTGGGAACCGCTCAGCCCTCGCTGAGCTGCACCTGGCGGCCGCCGCGGGCGACCATCACGAAGGCGCCGAGAATGGCGGCGACGCCGAGGAAGGACATGACGCCGATCGGGCCCTGCAGGTCGATCAGCAGGCCGCCGAGGACCGCGCCGCTGGAAATCGCGATCTGGAACGTCGTCAGCAGCAGGGCGCCGGCGCTTTCGGCCTCGTCCGGGGCGGCGCGGGTGATGTAGCTCTGGATGCTGACCGGCAGCGCGCCGAAGGCGAAGCCCCACAGGGTGGCTGCGACGGCCGAGGCGACCGGCGAGACGCCGAGCGTGGCGAGGATCACCGCCGAGGCCGCAATCAAGCTGGAGGCGAAGACGACGCCCATGGTCGCGCTGCGCTCGGTGATCATGCCGCCGACGATGTTGCCGAAGAAGCCGCCGATGCCGTAGGCGAGGAGCACGAGCGAGATCATCTCGACGTCGAAATGCGGGACTTCTTCGAGATACGGGCGGATATAGGTGAAGCCCGCGAAATGGCCGGCGACGATCAAGAGCGTGGCGAACAGGCCGATGCGGATCTTCGGGCGCTTGAGGACGGCGGCCATCGTGCCGAGACCGGCATGTCCGGCAGGCGGTAGCGAGGGCACGGTGACCATCTGCGCGAGGAGCGCCAGGATGCCGACGGCGCCGGCGATGACGAAGGCCGCCCGCCAGCCGAGCGTCGAGCCGATATAGGCGCCGAGCGGGGCGGCGGTGACGGTCGCGACGGAGACGCCGGTGAAGATGATCGCCATGGCGCGCGGCAGGTGGTCGATGGGCACGAGCCGCATGGCGAGCGCGCCGGCCATCGCCCAGAAGCCGCCAAGCCCGATGCCGAGCAGGACGCGCGAGACGAGGAGCAGCGTCAGGCCGTTGGCGAGCGCTGCAAGCGCGCTGGCGATGACGAGAAGGGCGGTGAGCCCGAACAGCGTCCAGCGGCGGTTGAGGCTGCGCGTGCCGATGACGACCGCCGGACCGGCGATGGCGGCGACGATCGCGGTGACCGTGACCGTCTGTCCCGCCGTGCCGGAACTGATGCCGAGATCGGCGGAGATGGGCGTGAGAAGGCTTGCCGGCAGGAACTCGGCGGTGACGAGGCCGAAGACGCCGAGGGTGAGGGAAAAGATCGCGTCCCAGCGGGCCTGGTGGGAGGCCTTGGGGGAGGCGCCGGGGCCGGACATGTCGGCGCCGGACGCGGCGCGCGCGTCCGCTTCGAAAGTGCTGTCTGTCATGGTTGTCGTCCTGTGTTGGGAGGTTCACAGAGTCCCGTTGCGGGAGTGGCACAGACTTAGGGATGACAACCTGTACTTTCCATGCTAGAAAATCCGATATGCTTGACAGATCGTCCAAAGAACTCCCGCTCAATTCAAACGACCCGCTGACCGAGATGCTGCGGGGCCTGAGGCTCGACGGCGTCGAATATGGCCGCTGCCGGCTAGCCGAGCCCTGGGCCACCCTGTTTCCGGCCGAGGAAGCGGCGCGCTTCCATTTCATTTCCTGCGGCGCCTGCTGGCTTCAGGCGCCGTCCGGCGAGTGGCTGGAGCTGAAGCCCGGCGACGCGGTGCTTTTGCCGCGCGGCGACCGGCATGTGCTGGCCAGCACGCCGGGAGTGCCGCCGACGCCGTTCGACCGTTTCCGCCGCAAGGAGGTGTGCAGCGGCATCTATGACGTGCAATGCGCCGATATCGGCGGCGGGACGCTCGCCTTCACGGCCTCCATGCAGTTCAACATCGACAAGCTGCACCCGCTCCTGCAACTGATGCCGGACGCGATGCTGACCAGCGATCTGGCGAAAAGCGATCCCGCCATCCCGCATCTTCTCGACGCCATGGCCCGCGAGGTGGAGATGGACCGGGTCGGCGCTGGCGGCATCGTCGCGCGGCTCGCGGACGTGCTCACCGCGACGCTGATCCGCACCTGGGTCGAACACGGCTGCGGCGACACGACCGGCTGGATCGCGGCGGTGCGCAGCCCCGATGTCGGCCGGGTGCTCGCGGCGATCCACCTGCAGCCGGACCGCGACTGGAGTGTCGCAGCGCTGGCGCGGCTGATGGGCGCCTCGCGTTCCGGTTTCGCCGAACGGTTCCTGAAGGTGGTCGGCGAGACACCGGCGCGCTACGTGGCACGGGTGCGCATGCACCAGGCGCGGCTCTGGCTGAAGGATGGCGAGCGCGTCGCGATCGTCGCCGAGCGGCTGGGTTATGACGCCGAAGCCTCCTTCAGCCGCGCCTTCAAGCGCATCATCGGCGCGCCGCCGAGCCAGTTCCGCAGGAAGGGCGACGGGGCGGATCTGGCCCCGAGGGATTTCGGCTGACGAAAACATCGGCTCGGGCCGACACACGCTCGTCCATCTGCCGGTCTACACTCTTCGCAACTGCTCATCTGGTCCATTCGAGGAGTGTTCGATGAAGACGGTCGACCTTGCACTGTTTGTCGACGGCGGCGCGGCCATCGTCACGGTTGACGGCAATCGCATCGAACGACATTCGCTGGAGCGGACGCCGGAGGGACGCATCGAACCGACCAGGCTCTGGACAGCCAGGGTCCGATATTGCTGCCACCTCGTCGAAGCGCCGGAAGCGGGGAGGATTGTCGCGACCGACACGTCCGGGCGCCATTTCGGCCTCTGCCGCGATACCGGCGAAATCCTCTGGCAGACGGAGCCGGTCGGAGAAGGTGATCGGGGCACGCTGCTTGCCGACGGAACTTTTCTGTTTGCGACCTGGAACGGCCTGCTCCAGCGCCTCGATCCGCGGGACGGCAGCCGGGTCCGCGAGCCGTTTCGGGTCGGCTCCCAGTTGCGGGTGCTTCATCTGGTTCCCGGGACCGATTTCTTGACGGTGGTTCGCCTGATTCCGGCTCGATCCGACCGCGATCCGGTCGGCGAAGTGCTCTGCGGCCTGGACGTCGAGACCTTCGAAATGCGCGAGCTGACGGACAATACCTTCGCCAGCGGAATGTATATTTCGCCGGGCGGCTCCAGAATTCTCTGCCGCTATATCATTGCCGATCCGATCTACGAGATCGGCCGGCGGCCCTCGAAATGGGTGATGAGAGACAGGGCGACCGGCTCGAGCCTTTGCGAGCATGTTTTTGCACCGAGGCCTTCTTTTTCCAGGCCCGTCTGGTCTCCGGAGGGGCGGTGGATTGCCTTCTCGTCGGCAGAAGCGCACCTTTTCCTGTCTGCCGACGGGCTTGTCCCGTTCGCGCGGGTCCCCGGAAAATTCCCCGGACGCCCGGCCTTCCACCCGGCAGGAACCGAAATCTGTCTTTGCCGCAAGGATGATTGCACGATCATTGCGACCGCGCAGCTGTCGCAATGGCCCTGTCCTGGCGAACCGGCGTAGGGTTTCGATCTAATCCCTCAGTTTCAGCTCGTCCGTCTGCATCTGCAACGAGCCGAGGGTCGAGAGAAAGCTCATGCCGAGCAGGCTTTCGCCGAGTTTTCCATCCTCGGCGACCATGGCGCGGATGTTCTTGCGGACGATCGGGCCGATGGCGATCTCTTCGAGGCGGACCGGCGCGGCGAGCGCCCGGCCGTTGGCGGTCATCACCGTGACGCTGAAATCGAGCTTCTGCGGATCAAGCCCCACCGCGCGGGCATCGTCGTAGGAGAGCACAACCGTGCTGGCGCCGGTATCGACCAGCATGTGCAGGACCTTGCCGTTGATCCCGACATTGGTCTGGAAATGGCTTCCGCGCGTCTTGTGGATGATCACTTCGTTACCGCCCTCGCTGTTCGTGACCACCACCGCCGTGCCGGGCAAAAGACCAGCCGTCACCCTTGCGGCGACATTGCGGGCGTCGTCGCGGTAGAGATAGGCGACGACCAGGCCGAGGATGATGACGAGCCAGATGGCGAACTGCTGGAAGACGGTGTTGAGGCTGCCGCGCCGGCCGGCAAGAATGCCGGCGCCGAACAGGCCGGCAAGCGGTATCAGATAGACCAGCCGGCCGAAATCGTCGTTGTCGATGCCCATGGTCCGGCCGCCGTCGTGGTTGACGAGGAGAAAGGCAAGGCCGATGCCGAGAATGGCGAGAACGATTGTCAATGGGTTCATGCGCTGTCGCGTTCCTTCGCCGACTGTTGGGCGAGGCGCCGGCGTTTCGTTTCCCGCCGCGGCCGGCGCTCGATGGTTTCCAGCCGGGCGGGCAGGATGTCCATCAGCCGGCGTCGTTCCGCATCCGTATAGTCCATCCAGCCGGCGATCTCGTCGCGCGTGCGTCCGCAGCCGAAACAGTAGCCGGTCTTGAGGTCGATGGAGCAGACGAGGATGCAGGGCGAAATCATGGGAACAATATCGGGATGTCACGCGACGAGAGCAAGGGCGGCGAGCATCACGATCTCGCTTATCTGTTGCGTGGCGCCGATCGTGTCGCCGGTATGGCCGCCGAGTTTCCGGCGGACGAAGCCGGTGAAGCCGAAGCCGGCGGCGGCCGCGGCGATCAGCGACAGCAGGGTCTTCGGCAGGCCGGCAAGCGGGACGATGAGGAGGATCGCGATGGCGGCCGCGCTGAACAGCGCGATATTGCGCGCACTTTCCTCCGGCATTCCGGCACTGGCCGCAACACCGCTCTCGCGTGCCGAGGGAAGAGCATGCCAATGGGCGACGAGGATGCCCCGGCTGACCACGGCCGCCGCCACGAGCCCCAGCGCCGCGAGCGCCGGGTCCGTCCGCGCAAGGGCGGCAAGCGCCGATGCGCGAAGCGCAAACGACAGGATCAGCGCCACCACGCCATAGGCCCCGCTGCGGCTGTCCTTCATGATCGACAGCGCATGATCCCTGTCGCGCCCGCCGCCGAGTCCGTCGGCCGCATCGGCCAGCCCGTCCTCGTGCAAAGCGCCGGTCATCAGCGTCATCAGCGCGATTGCGATCAGGCTCGCCAGCAGCGGATCGCCCGACTGCAGCATCAGGAAGAGGATGAACGCGGGCAGGGCGGCGATGACGAGGCCCGCCAGCGGAAATGCCCGCACGGCACGCGAGATCGTGCCGTCATGGCCCTTGAAAAAGCGGTCCGGCACCGGCAGGCGGCTGAGGAAACCGACCGAACGGGCGAGGTCGGCGATGAATTCCGTCGCGTTTGGCAGTTGTTCGTCCCTCCCGACCCGATTATGAGAGGCGCACAGAAGCGCGATTTGCCGGGAAACACAAGCTGCCCGGATGTCGCGCCCGATTGAGATATCAAGAGAGATTTCCGATGAGCGTGAGCGGCCTGCCTTTCGACGATTTCCGTGTCCTGCTAGCCAACCTTCCGGGGCCGGACGCACGGGCGCTGGTGGCGGCCCGCGAGCGCGACGGGCAGCTCACCAAGCCGCCCGGTGCGCTCGGCCGGCTGGAGGAGATCGCCTTCTGGCTTGCCGCATGGACCGGCAGGGCGCCGGCGGTGAACCGGCCGCTGGTGGCGATCTTTGCCGGCAATCACGGCGTCACGAAACACGGCATCACGCCCTATCCCTCCTCGGTGACACAGCAGATGGTCGAGAATTTCGCGGCCGGCGGGGCGGCGATCAACCAGATCTGCGTCACCCACGATCTCGGGCTGAAGATCTTCGACCTGGCCCTCGACTACCCGACCGGCGACATCGCGACCGAGGCGGCGCTTTCCGAACGGGACTGCGCCGCGACCATGGCCTTCGGCATGGAGGCGATCGCCGGCGGCACGGATCTTCTGTGCATCGGCGAGATGGGCATCGGCAACACGACGGTCGCCGCCGCCATCAATCTCGCCCTTTATGGCGGCGAGGCGGAGGACTGGGTCGGCCCCGGTACCGGTTCGCATGGCGAACTTCTCGAAAGGAAGATCGCCGTGGTGAAGCAGGCGGTCGAATTCCACAAGGATCACCTGAACGATCCGCTCGAGATCCTCCGCCGTCTCGGGGGCCGCGAGATCGCGGCGATCGCCGGCGCGATCCTTGCCGCCCGCATGGAAAAGATCCCTGTCCTCATCGACGGATACGTGGTGACGGCTGCCGCCTCGATCCTGAAGGCCGCCAATCCGGCCGCTCTCGACCACTGCCTGATCGGCCACGTATCGGGCGAGCCCGGGCATCTGCGTGCCATCGAAAAGCTCGGCAAGACGCCGCTCCTGGCGCTCGGCATGCGGCTCGGCGAAGGGACGGGCGCGGCGCTCGCCGCCGGCATCGTCAAGGCGGCCGCGGCCTGCCATTCCGGCATGGCGACCTTCGAACAGGCCGGCGTCGCCAACAAGAGCCCCGATCAGGGCCACGGCCACGGTCATTGAGCGGAATGGAGAAGACGCCGCTCGACAGCAACATCGAAAAGGCAGCGACGCTTCGCCGCATCGTGGCGTCTTTCCGCTATTCCATGCAGGGGCTGCGGAGGCTCTGGCGGGAGGCGGCCTTCCGCCAGGAGGTCTATGCCTTCGCGCTCGGCCTCGTCATCTTCGCCGCCGTCGGAGCGACGCTGCTCGACCACTTCATCTTCCTGATCCTGATGCTCGTTCTGTTCGGCGTCGAATCCCTGAATACGGCGATCGAGGAACTGGTCGACCGGATCTCGCCGGAAATCTCCACCGTCGGCCGGCACGCCAAGGATCTCGGCTCGTTCGCGGTGTTCTGCCTGCTCTGCGCCAACGGGTTTTTTGTGTTGTATGTGGTGGGGAAGAACCTAGCCTTCTGAGGCGGGCATAGAACCATGCTTGGTCAGAATGGCCAGAACTTCCTGCCTCTCCGGTTCAGGCAGGGTTTTTGTATAAATCTCATTTCCGGAAGGCACGAGACCGGAGATATCGCGTGATAGCGGCCGCTAGCCGATCCTGTTTATGGTCGGGCAAGCCTCTTGCAACTTCAATTGCGTAGTCGAGAAGCTCGGTCATGCCGTCAGTATGAACTTAAACCTGTCGTTGTAAAAGAGCCTGCCTTACGCAAAGCTCTTGCGGCGGCGCTCCACCGTCGTTGCTTCGGCGACGGCCGGCACGCTCTGCAGCACGCGGGTCGAGGGCAGGATGGCGATCGCTTCGGTACCCTCGCGCAGTTTCGAGCGCAGGATGAACTGGCCGTCGTGTTTGGCAAGGATCGCCTGGACGATCGGCAGGCCGAGACCGGTGCCCTGTTCGGCGCTCTTGATGGCGATCGAGCCCTGGCCGAAGGCCGACAGCACGACCGGGATTTCCTCTTCCGGAATGCCGGGCCCGTTGTCCTTGATCGCCACATACTGGCCGCCGCCGGCCGTCCAGCCGACCTTGACTGTGACCTCGCCACCCTGCGGCGTGAATTTGACCGCGTTGGACAGAAGGTTCAGCAGCACCTGGCGCATCGATTTCTCATCGGCCCAGACCTGCGGCAGCTGCGGTTCGAACTGCTCCCGGATCGTGATGTTCTTCGCCCGCGCCCTGAGCTGCACCATGCCGATGCAGTCCTCGGCGATCTCCAGGAGCGACAGGGACTCCTCGGAAAGGTCGTAGCGGCCGGCCTCGATGCGCGACAGGTCGAGGATCTCGTTGATCAGGTTGAGGAGATGCTGGCCCGAGCGGTGGATGTCGCCGGCATATTCCTTGTAGGTCGGGTTGGCGAGGGGACCCAGGACCTCCGAACTCATCACTTCCGAAAAGCCGAGGATGGCGTTGAGCGGTGTCCGGAGTTCGTGCGACATCGAGGCGAGGAAGCGGGATTTCGCCAGATTGGCCTCCTCGGCACGGCGGCGGGCCTCGTCCGACATGGATTTCGCCACTTCCAGCTCGGCGATCAGGTCGTCCTTTTCCGACTGGTAGGACATCAGCGTCAGATTGTTGCGGTAGAGCCGGTCGGCGATGTAGTGGAAGAACACCACCGCCACCGCACACATCGCCGTCAGGCCGATATCGAGCACGTGGCGCGACAGGACAGCCATGCCGAGCAGGGCGGCGATCATCGGCACGAAGCCGAACAGCACGCCGAGCCGCAGCATGAAACTGCTCATCGCGGCGATGGAGATGGCAAAGAGAAGGGCTGCGCCCTTGTAGAAATAATAGCTGTCGCCGGAACAGGTATCGCAGCCCTGCAGCGCGAAGATCGCCCAGCCGAGCCCGATCAGCATCTGCGCGGCAAGCAGCCTGCGGCGCCATTTCTGGGTCTCGATCGCGGCGATTTCCTTGCGGCTGGCGCGCCGGGCGAGAAGCACGTTGATGGCGTGCAGGCTGAGCATCAGCAGCGCCCAGGCGAAGAGATTGGCGCCCGGATCGAGATAGAGGCCGATCGCCGTCACCAGCACGATGAAGAGCGGCATGATCGAAGCGCTCTGCAGCACCGTGTTGACATGCATGGCAAGCATGTCGCGATCAAAGACTTGGTTGCCCTGGGTGCTGGATTGCAGGCGTTCACGGGTGGCGCGCACGGCTTTCGACACAGCCTTGTTGCGATGGCTGCGCGAACGATCGACGATGTTCTTGTCGGTTGAGGTGCTGACGCCGTTACTCATGGCCCATCGACTGCTTACGCGGGTGTTGAGAGAGTATGGCCAAAACCTTAAAAGAGTTTTGCCGGGAAAGGTTTTGTTTGCCATTTCCCTGAAGTTTCCGTTTTCCAATAAGGCTGGATTGTGGCCCTGAGATTGAAGTATTTCCGGGAGGGCCTGCTCGTGGCAGCCTTCTTCATCCTTCTGGTGCTGGTCGCCGCCAAGCTGGACGAGGCGGCCGACAGCGTGGTCCGCGGCCCGTTTTTTGCAGTCGACGGCGACACGCTGGCGGCGGGCGGCGAGCGCCTGAGGCTGCAGGGCCTGGACGCGCCGGAACTCGACCAGACCTGCGAGGATGGCAAGGGCCTGCTCTGGCCCTGCGGCGGCGAGGCGAGGCGGTTCCTGGCACGGCTCGTCGCCGGCGGCGAGGTGGAGTGCCTCGGGCGGGAACGCGACCGTTACCGCCGGCTTCTGGTGCGCTGCCGCGCGGGTGAGACGAGCATCAACGCGGCGATGGTGAGGCAGGGGCTGGCGGTCGCCTCGGGCCGCTATGCCGAGGAACAGGTGGCGGCGAGGCGCGAGGAACGCGGCCTCTGGGCCGGACGCTTCGAAAGCCCGCGCGACTGGCGGGCGAGCCGCGGCATGATGGAGGATGCAGGCCTCGTCGAGGCTTTTTTGAACTGGGTGAAACGGCAGGCGGGCTGGCAGTGAGCATGGACGGCATGGCGGTAGACCAGACGGAGGATATCGAGTTGCTGCAGCAGGCGATCGCCGCCTGCCGCATCTGTCGCGACGCGCCGGCCAAGGGCGAGGGCGACCGATTGCCGCACGAGCCGCGGCCGGTCGCCGTGTTATCGAAAACCGCCCGGGTGCTGATCGCTGGACAGGCGCCGGGGCTTCGGGTGCACGAAAGCGGGCTGCCGTTCAACGACGCGTCGGGAAACCGGCTGCGCGACTGGATGGCGGTGACGCGCGAGGAATTCTACGATCCGCGAAAATTCGCGATCGTGCCGATGGGGTTCTGTTTTCCGGGCTATGATGAAAAGGGCAGTGACCTGCCGCCGCGGCTCGAATGCGCGCCGCTCTGGCGCGCAAGGGTGCTTGCGGCCATGCCGCAGATCGAATTCGTCATCGCCGTCGGGCAATATGCGCAGGCCTGGCATCTCGGACCGAGGCGCAGGAAGGGCATGACGGAAACGGTTCGCAACTGGCGCGACTACGTTTTTGCCAACGAGGGCCCGCGCATCCTGCCGCTGCCGCATCCGAGCTGGCGCAATACCGGCTGGCTCAGGAAAAATCCCTGGTTCGAAGCCGATGTGCTGCCGGTGCTGCGGCAGCATGTGGATAGCTTGATCCGGGGAACAGATTTCGGTTAACTCCTGACAAATCGGTGTATAACGAAAAAACATTTCGAAAGGGAACTTAATGGACCGCCTCGACCGCAAGATTCTCCGCATTCTTCAGGAAGACTCCACACTCGCCGTCGCGGATCTGGCGAAGAAGGTGGGCCTCTCCACCACGCCCTGCTGGCGCCGGATCCAGAAGATGGAGGAGGACGGCGTCATCCGCCGCCGCGTGGCGCTGCTCGACCCGGTCAAGGTCAATACCAAGGTCACGGTTTTCGTGTCGATCCGCACCGCCAGCCACTCGATCGAATGGCTGAAGCGCTTTTCGGAAGTCGTGGTCGATTTCCCCGAAGTGGTTGAGTTCTACCGCATGAGCGGCGACGTCGACTATCTGCTGCGCGTCGTCGTTCCGGACATCGGCGCCTATGACGCCTTCTACAAGCGCCTGATCGCGAAGATCGAGATCCGCGACGTCTCGTCCGCCTTCGCGATGGAGCAGATCAAATACACGACCGAACTGCCGCTCGACTACATGGTGCTCGACAACCAGAAGTCGGGGGAGGAGTGAGAAGAAGGATCGACAGGATAGAATTTCAGGTTCTGAAGCATTATCATGGCATCAACACTGGAGATACTGCCGATGAGCGTACTGCGTGAGGTGCATGGAAAGCTCGAAAAGCTCGCGACGATGGGATTGCGCGAGCGTGACGAGGCGCGATCCGAAAATGTCTCCTCTTTCTACATCGACCCTGCATTCGGCGACTATCTCGTCGAGGAAAAGCCAAATGGCGTGAAGGTGTTGACGCCCTTTTCTCCGATCGACTGGTCGCGGGCCGATGCCGCTGAATGAGCGATCTGCGGCCGTTCTGCTGCATTCTCGCCGGCCCGAATGGGGCTGGCAAATCCACGATCTATAAAAATCTGGCATTGTCCGGCATTTTCGTGAATGCGGATGAAGTGGCGCGGGAAGTCAACCCTTCCGATCCGGAAGCAAGTTCGTTGCAGGCAGGTCGGCTTGTGCTTCTGAGACTGGGCGAGCTTATCGCGACAAAGCAGAGTTTTATCTACGAAACCACACTCAGCAGCCATCAGTCCGTGAGCTTGCTTCAAAAGGTTTCGCGGGCCGGTTACCAAACGCTCTTGATCTTCGTCGCGCTGGCGACACCGGATCTCCATATCAAGCGGGTTGAGCAGCGCGTTTCGCGAGGCGGCCACAATATTCCGGAACATATCATTCGACGGCGGTATGATATCTCTTTTCAGAATCTTATCGCTTGTTTGTCAGTCAGCGAAACTACGATGATATTCGACAACAGTGCCGCCGGTGCCCGGCTCGTTGTCGAGATAGAGGACGGGAAGATTGTTCGAAGTCATGCTGATCCCAGCAATCCCTTTGATCGCCGCCTCGCCGCCTGCGTCGCAGCCGGTTTGAGCCTGCCGCTCCAAACCATCCTGCCGCCGGAAGCCTAACCCTTCAGCCGCGCCAGAACCTTCTCGCTCGATAGCTCCTTCACTGCGTCCTTGCCGATCCACCGGGCGGTCTTGTCTGCCGAGGCGGCAAGCTTTTCGGCCAGCGCCAGGGCAGGGACGTGGCAGGTGCGGTTGCGCTTGCCGATATTGCGGAGCGCCCAGTTCACCGCTTTTTTCACGAAGTTGCGGGGATCGGCGGAATGCGCCTCGATCAGCGGCAGGTATGAAACGAATGTTTCGTCGGGCTCCTGCTTGTTGTGCACGGAGGCGCCGGCGATCATCGCGAAGGCGGTACGGCGGATGAATTCGCGGTCGTCCGCCGCGAATTCTGCGACGAGATCCCGCCAGAAGGGCGTTTCGGTAAGGAGGTCGGCGGCGGTGTCGACGATTTCCCAGGAGGCGAAATCCTCCGCCCAGCTGCGGACCTGCGCCGGCGTGAGCGCTTTCGGATCCGCGGTATAGATCGCCAGCATCCGCGCCTCGCGGATGCCGGTCGCCCAGAGATCGAACGCCCGGGCATGGTTGCGTTTTACGAGCCGGGCGATCTTCTGCAGGTCGGGATTGGAGATGCCGAGCGCCGTTTCGGTCGCGATGCCGAAACGGGCCATGCCGGCAATATTCTCCTGCGAGCGCAATGTCTTGAGATGCGCGACGATCTCGGCGGCGTCGGAGGAGGGGCCGATCATCATTTCCTGTCGAGGCGGGCGAGGAGCGAGGACGTGTCCCAGCGATTGCCGCCCATCGCCTGCACGTCGCCGTAGAATTGATCGACGAGGGCGGTCAGCGGCAGCTTGGCGCCGTTGCGGCGGGCCTCGGTCAGCACGATGTCGAGGTCCTTGCGCATCCAGTCGACCGCGAAGCCGAAGTCGTATTTGCCGGCATTCATGGTCTTGTAGCGGTTTTCCATCTGCCAGGAGCCGGCCGCCCCCTTGGAAATCACCTCGATGACCTTTTCGATGTCGAGGCCGGACTGCTTGCCGAAATGGATCGCTTCGGCAAGCCCCTGCACGACGCCGGCGATGCAGATCTGGTTCATCATCTTGGTGAGCTGGCCGGCGCCTGCCGGACCCATCAGGCCGACCATGCGGGCATAGGCGTCGATGACGGGCTTTGCCTTGTCGAAGGCCGCCTCATCGCCGCCGCACATGACGGTGAGCACGCCGTTTTCGGCGCCCGCCTGGCCGCCGGAAACCGGCGCGTCGACGAAGCCGACACCCTTTGCCTTGGCCGCGGCCTCGAGTTCGCGGGCGACTTCGGCGCTGGCGGTGGTGTTGTCGATCAGGATCGAACCGGCCTTCATGCCGGCGAGAACGCCGGTATCGGTCAATGTCACCGAGCGGAGATCGTCGTCATTGCCGACACAGGTAAAGACGAAATCGGCATCCTTCGCCGCTTCCGCGGGCGTGGCGGCCGCCTTGCCGCCGAATTTCTTCGCCCAGTCCTCGGCCTTGGCTGCGGTGCGGTTGTAGACGGTGACGTCGTGTCCGCCCTTTTCCCTGAGATGCCCCGCCATGGGGAAACCCATAACGCCAAGACCGATGAATGCCACTCTCGCCATGCTTCTACCTCCGAATTTCCTCGGCCGAAGGATTAGAGCAAAGCAGCCGCCCCGAAAAGCCGGCTCGGGCGAAAAGCGTCCATTTCCTGCCGGGCCATTTCTGTCAGGGGTGCTGCTGCGGCGGAAGAGGTGCGTGCTTCTGGCAGACGCCCATGCCGCAGCCCTCCACTTCCATGAACATCGCGCCCCCATCCTCGAAGGCGCGGCGGAGCTGGGCGGCCGTGGCACGGTGAATGTCGTGGCGGCAGCCTTCATAATCGCGGATGGTGCTGCGGGACACTTCCGAGCGCTCCGCAAGATCGCTCTGCGTCCAATCGAGAAGGCCTCTGGCCGCGCGGCATAAAGCCGGCGTCAAAATCATCTGCCTGGTGTCTTGACCCATGTCTACAAGCTGCCCATATTGGTCAAACTACGCCATATATGGCAGATTTTCAGGAGATTTCCAGAGGGAGACGCGGATGCCGCACGAGACGCCATTGATTTCGACGATTGTGGGCGGTCTCGTGCTTGCGTTTATCTTCGGCGCCATCGCCAACCGGTTCCGCCTGCCGCCGCTGGTCGGTTATCTCTTTGCCGGCATTCTCGTCGGCCCGCACACACCGGGTTTCGTGGCGGATCAGAACCTTGCGCCGGAACTTGCCGAGATCGGCGTCATCCTCCTGATGTTCGGCGTCGGCCTGCATTTTTCGCTCAAGGACCTTCTGTCGGTGCGCGGCATCGCCGTGCCGGGGGCCATCGTCCAGATCGGTTTTGCGACGCTGCTCGGCTGGGGCATGGGCACGTTGCTGGGCTGGCCGCTCGGCGGCAGCCTTGTTTTCGGCCTGGCGCTCTCGGTCGCATCGACGGTCGTGCTTCTGAAGGCATTGCAGGAAAGGCGGCTTGTCGAGACGGAACGCGGCAAGATCGCCGTCGGATGGCTGATCGTCGAGGACCTCGCCATGGTGCTCGCGCTGGTGCTGATCCCGGCGCTGGCGAGTATCGGCGGCGAGGCCGCCCATCCGGATCCGCTGGCCGTCGCCGTGGCGCAGGTCTTCGAAATCGAACTCGGGATCGCCGGCATCATCGGCATAACGCTGCTGAAGGTCGCGGCTTTCCTCGGCCTGATGCTGGTGGTCGGCCGCCGGGTCATTCCCTGGATCCTGCATCGCATCGCCCACAGCGGTTCACGCGAGCTTTTCCGGCTCGGCGTGCTGGCGATCGCGCTCGGAGTGGCCTTCGGCGCGGCAAAACTGTTCGGCGTGTCGCTGGCGCTCGGCGCCTTCTTCGCCGGCATGATCCTCTCGGAAAGCGAACTGTCGCACCGCGCAGCGCAGGAAAGCCTGCCGTTGCGGGATGCGTTCGCCGTGCTGTTCTTCGTTTCGGTCGGCATGCTGTTCGATCCGACCATCGTGGTGAACAGCCCGCTGACGCTCATCGGCACGGTGTTCATCATCGTCATCGGCAAGTCGATCGCCGCCTTCCTGATCGTCATGGCGTTCGGCCACAAGGCCGGAACGGCATTGACGATTTCCGCCAGCCTGGCGCAGATCGGCGAATTCTCCTTCATCCTCGCCGAGCTCGGCGTCGGGCTGAACCTTTTGCCGGAAGAGGGGCGCGACCTGATCCTCGCCGGCGCGATCCTCTCGATCATCCTGAATCCGGTGATGTTCTACCTCTGCGACAAGATCCGTCCGCGGCTGGAGGCGCGTATCTATCGCGCCCTGCCGGCGGATGCGCCTTCCGAGGCGGAGACTGCCGCAGAAGGAAGCGGTCCGGTCACCGAGGCGGAGGCTTCGGCAAAGCTCGACGAGAAAGAGCCGGTGCTGACGACGGCGGGCGAGGAGGGCGAGGTGGCCGCGACCCATCTCTCCGGCCATGCGGTCGTGGTGGGTTACGGCCGGGTCGGCAGCATCGTCGTCGCCAACCTGAAATCCTCCGGCGTGCCGTTCCTGGTGGTCGAGGATTCCGAAAACCGCGTCCAGGAGCTTCTGAAACAGGGCATCGAGGTGATCGTCGGCAATGCGGCCTCCGCAAGGGTTCTGGGGCTCGCCAATCTCGGCGCGGCGAAAAGCCTCGTCATCGCCATTCCCAACGCTTTCGAGGCGGGCAATGTCGTCATGCAGGCGCGCGAGGTCAACCCGGCGCTGCTGATTCTCTGCCGCGCCAATTCCGATGCCGAGATCGAACACCTGACCAGGCTCGGCGCCGACAAGACGATCATGGGCGAGCGCGAGATCGCCTACGGCATGCTCGAAGGTCTCGACCAGGTGCACTACCGTGTCGAGCCGGTGGAGGAGGAGCCGGCGGCGGAGGCCGCTCCGCCTGCGATGGCGGGCGTCGGGCCGGGAAGGCCGCATTACGAGCCCGCCGCGCCTTCCGACGTGGAGCCGCCCAGCGAAGCGCCGAAAGGTTGACGGTATCGCCGTCCGGCGCGGTCACCGTGAAGCGGTCAGCGCATAACGGTGCTGACGGATCATCCCGCCGCGCGATTTCGAAAAGACCTCGACAGTGTCGACCGGTGTGAAGCCGAGTTTTGTCAGGATGCGGCCCGAGGCGGCATTGTCCGCCGCATGTCCGGATTTCAGCGTCGAGAGGCTGGCTTCACCGAAAGCGAAACGCACCACGGCCTGGGCGGCCTCAAATGCAAGGCCGTGTCCCCAGGCCGCCTTTTCGTACCAGTAGCCGAGATCGCCCTTGCCATCGGCAATCTCGTCGAGATCGGCAAGCCCGATCATGCGGCCGTCGTGCTCAACGGCGAAACGATAGGCCTCGCCGGCGGACCATTCCCGTTGGTGATCTGCAAACCAGCCGCGCGTCGCCTCTGCGTCCGGCGGAAAGGCGGCCATGCGCAGCATCCGGGTAACCTCCCAGTCGGACTGGATCTCGAAGGCGCGCGCGGCATCCGCCGCCGTGGTCGGGCGCAGGACGAGGCGTTCGGTGCGGATCGGGAGGCGAGGGACGGTCATCGAAATCGGCCTTCGGATCAATCTTGCGGACCAGCCACATGGGGACCAGCCGTGGGGATCGGTTGCGGTTCAGAACGGCTTGATGACCGCGAGTGCGACGATCAGCACGACCGAGACGAGGATGATCGGCATGCCGGCGCGCACGAAGGCGGGCGGATCGAGCTTCGGATCGGCCTGCATGCGGCGCATCCAGCCCTGCTGCATGCCGTGCAGTGCCGAGAGCAGGATCACCAGGAGCAGCTTGGCGTGCAGCCAGCCGTCCGAGAAACCGATATAGCCGAAGATCAGCCAGAGGCCGAAGAGCCAGGCGCCGCCGAGGGCCGCCGTGGTGACGGTGCGATCGTATCTGCGAAGCGCCGCGATGACGCCGACGCGGATCGCCGGCGGCACCATGCCGATGACGAAGGCATTGATCAGCATGCCGCCGATCAGCAGGAAGTCGGACAGGATATGCAGGGCCTTGATGACGAAATAAAGCATGGTTCAGATCAACTCCAGATCATGGCTTCGGTGAAGCCGAGTTCGGCAAAATCCTGGGCTCGCAGCGCTTCGCAATTCGGCTCGCCGGGGAAGAACTCGTCGAGCTGCGGCGGCGCGACGGAAGTCCCCGACAGCATCGCGTGGATCTGCCCGCGGTGATGAATCTGGTGCTGGAAGAGATGCAGCAGCACGCGGTCGGCTCGCTCGACCTGGACATAGGCGGCGCGCGGAATACGGATTTCGGCGGCCACTCCCGCGCCGTCCATGCTTCGACAGTGGTCGATCAGGCGGCGGTCGACGGCCCGCTGCTCGCGATCGAGATCGGCAAAGGCGGGGAAGGGAATTTCGGGATCGTAGGCGGCAGCACCGATGCAGTCGCCTTCGAGCGCGCTGACATACATCCAGTCGACCGTTAGATTGTGGTTGAGCGTGTGGATGATCGACGGGAAGAAGTTCGTCCGCTCCGCCGCGACCTCTGCCGCCGACAGCTGCCCGCAGGCCTTCAGCAGCCGGTGATTGGCCCAGGCATTGTTATAGGCCTGGGCGAGAAGGTAACGCTCGGGCGGCATCGGGAATCCTCCATAGAGGAGGAGGTTTAGCCTTTCAGCCGCGCGATGACCAGATGGCCGGGGCTCGGATTGCCGTCCTGCATGCGCACGTTGATCCCGGTGATCTCGACGAGATCGAAACCGGTCTCGGCAAGACGCGAGCGGATATAGGCTTCCGAGTGCAGGAAGCGCTGGTTCGGGCCGACGATATACGGGCGGCCGTCGCTGTCGGAAAGCGTCTCGGAGGAGAAGATGAAGAGCCCGCCCGGGACCATGTTTTCCGCCGCGCCGAAAAAAAGCGGTTCGAGCGCGCCGAGATAGGGCAGCACGTCGGTGGCGGTCACGAGGTCGAAAGGCTCGTCGTCGTTGTCTTCCAGAAAGTCTTCGGCTTCCGCTACGTAAAGCGTCTCGTAGATATCCTTTTCGTGAGCGATTTCAACCATGTTCTCGGAAATGTCGATGCCGGTGATGTCGTCCGCCATGTCGCGCAGCGTGCCGCCGGTCAGCCCCGTGCCGCAGCCGAGATCGAGCATCCGCTTGAACGGGCCGAGCTTCAGCGCCTGCAGGCGCTGGCGCACGATGACGGGAACCGCATATCCGAGCTGCTCGACCAGGATGTCCTCGAAACTCTCGGCATGCTGGTCGAAAAGCGTCTCCACATAGGCATCCGGCGCCTTGGGCGGCGTTTCGCCGCGGCCCATGGCGGCGATGCGCACCGCGGCCCCGCCATGGTCTTCCGGGTCGAGTTCCAGAACCTGTTCGTAGGCTTTTACGGCCGCATCGATATCGCCCGCCTTTTCCAGCGCCAGTGCCCGGTTATAGGCCTCGGCCAGTGCTTCCTCGTCGATCTTCTTCATCGCTCTCATCCTTCGTTCGGGAGGCGTTTAAGCCGATGGCCGCGGTTTGTCCATGCAGGGGGAACGCCGGCGTGGCTCATTCGTTGAAGCGTAAAGCAGATATGTCCGGGAGAAAGGAAATGGCTGCCGAGCAGGCTCAGACCGCGCTGGAGCAGAATGTCGAGCGCCGGGCGCCTTCGCTGCCCATCACGTCGAGCGAGAAGGCCAATCTCATCATTCATTATTATCGCGGCGAGATCGGCCGGATGACGAGCTGGCGCGACCGCATCGACCGCACGTCGAACTGGGCGATCACGGTGGTGGCGGCGCTGCTCTCCGTGTCGCTGTCGACCCCCACGTCCCACCACGGCGTGGTGCTGTTCGCCATGCTGCTCGTCTCGCTGTTGCTGCTGATCGAGGCGCGGCGCTACCGTTTCTTCGACGTCTACCGGGCGCGGGTGCGCAAGCTGGAACGCCATTATTTCGCGCAGGCGCTCTTTCCGCAGGCGGACTTGAAGCCGGACTGGGCCCAGGCGATCGCCAAAAGCCTGCGCAATCCCTGTTTCCTGATCAGCTACCGCGAGGCGCTGTTTCGCCGCGTCAGACGCAATTACGTCTGGATGTATCTCATCCTGTTGCTCGCCTGGCTGCTGAAGATCTCGACGCCGAAGCTTCTGCCCGACCAGCCGAAGACGGACGTGGTGTTCTCCGTATCGGAGGCGGTCGGCAACGCCGCCCTCGGTCCGCTGCCGGGCTGGACCGTCATCGCCCTGGTTGCCATGCTGTATGCCGCGGTGATCTACGCGGCCGTTCACCGGCAGCCCGACGACGGCGAATTCGCCCATGGCGAAGTGCATGTATGAGGCTGAAGCTTCGTCCTAGTGCAGGATGATCTCGCCCTTGACCGCCCGCCATTCGCCGGCCGAGATCAGCTTGCGATGCACGTAGCGGACGGAATGCAGCGGCCCGTCGAGTTTTTCCTGCCAGAATTTCAGGAAGCCCTTCATCTCCGGGAAATCCGGGGCGAGATCGTAGTTCTGCCAGACATAGCTCTGCAGCAGGGAAGGGTGGTCGGGCAGGCGGTAGAAGATCTGGGCCGTGGTGAGGCCGTAGCCTTTCAGCATCATTTCCATTTCAGACATCGACGGTTCCCGTTGTTGTTTTTCAGATGACACTTTTGTGTCACCCACAGGGGAGCATGCCATGCTTAACGGAGGCTTTACAAATCACCTCTAGAAGAACATTCGTTAAATTTACCAATGGCTTAGCAGCCGCATGCAAAGAGTGCTGCTAACGTTTGAGATGGCGGGTGAGGCGGGCTTCCAGGAAGGCCAGGACATGCCTGAGCGCCTCGACGATGGCAAGATAGAAGATCGCCGCCCAGAGATAGGTCTGGTAATCGAACGTGCGGGAGAAGGCATATCGCGTCTCGCCCATCAGGTCGTAGACCGTGACGATCGACACGACGGCCGAGCCCTTGATCATCAGGATGATCTCGTTGCCATAGGGGCGCAGCGCCACGATCAGGGCCTGCGGCAGGATGATCTTGCGAAACGCGATATATTTCGGGATGCCGAGGGCCGCGGCGCCTTCGTGCTGGCCGCGCGGTACGCTCTGGATCGCGCCGCGCAGGATTTCCGCCTGGTAGGCGGCGGTATTGAGGACGAAGGAGAGCAGTCCGCAATACCAGGCCTCGCGGAAGAACCACCACAGCCCGACCGTTTCGAGTTGCGGCCGGAAGCTGCCGAGCCCGTAATAGATCAGGAACAGCTGGGCGAGCAGCGGCGTGCTGCGGAAGATATAGACATAGGCATAGGCGACGGTGTTCAGCACACGGTTGTTCGACATGCGCGCGAACGCGACCGGCAGAGACAGGAGGGCGCCGAGGACGACCGCCAGCACGACGAGCGAAATGGTCGTCCACAGGCCATGCAGGTAACGCGGGCCGTAGCGCAGGAATTTCGCCTCTTCCCAGCCGTTGACGACGGTGAGGACGAGCGCCACGGCAAGCAGTGCCCAGAGCGCCAGCACCGCGATGGCCGCGACCTTGGCGCCGGTGATGCGGCGTTTTGCAGAGGCCGGCGCCGGGCGCGGCGGGATCAGTTGGCTGACGGCGGTCATCGGCGGACCTCCGAGCGTTTTGCCCAGCTTTCCAGAAAGCCGAGCCCGACGGATGAAATGGTCGCGAGGGTCAGATAAAGCATGCAGGCGATGAAATAGAAGAAGAAGGCTTCCTTGCTGACCCGCGCCGCAATGCCGGTCTGGCGTAGGATCTCCGCAAGCCCGATGGCCGACGCATAGGACGTGTCCTTGAGCAGGATCAGCCAGAGATTGGTGAGCCCTGGCAAGGCGATGCGGACGAGCTGCGGCAGGATGACGAGCCGCATGGTGCGCCCGCGGTGCAGGCCGAGCGCGTCACCCGCTTCGTACTGGCCGTGCGGGATCGCCCGGAAGGCCGACAGCAGCACTTCCGACGCATAGGAGGAGAAGACAACCGAAAGGGCGACGACGCCGGCGAAGAAGGCGTTGATCTCGATGCGTTCCTCGTAGCCGAACCAGGCAAAGACCGCCTGGATGAGAATCTGCAGGCCGTAATAGATGATGAAGAGGGTCAGCAGTTCCGGCAGGCCCCTGAAGATCGTCGTGTAGATGCCGGCGGCGAGCCTCAGCAGCTTTTCCTCCGACTGCGCCGCCAGCGCGATCAGGAAGCCGATGACGAGCCCCACCGGCAGCGTGACGATCGCCAGGCCGATGGTGATCTTCACCCCGAAGGCGATCTCGTCGCCCCAGCCCGCGTCGCCGCAAGCGATCAGCGAGCCATTGTCGACCAATGCGCCGAACAGGGAAAAAAGGCCGATGGGACCGCAAAGCGGATCGAGTGCGCTGAAAAGGGCGGAAAAGAATCCGCTCATATGCTCGTTTTCCCCTGCGGCTTCTCTTGGGCCGCTCTTAAACTTTGCTTCATTAAAAAGAAAAACGGCGGAAGGGCAAGCCTCCCGCCGGATTGATGCACCGAAGTAGCCGCTTACTTGTCGCCGTAGACGTCGAAGTCGAAATACTTGTCCTGGATCTTCTTGTAGGTGCCGTTGGCGCGGATCGCGGCAATCGCGGCCGTGAACTTGTCGGCGAGAGCCTGTTCGCCCTTGCGGACGGCGACGCCGGCGCCCTCGCCGTTGATGTCCGGATCGAGCGGCAGGGCAGAGAGGATCTTGCAGCACTTGCCGGCGTCCGACTTCACCCAGTCGGACAGCACGACGATATCGTCCACCACGCCGTCGATGCGACCGTTGGACAGGTCGAGCTTGTATTCGTCGGCAGTCGGATAGAGCTTCAGCTCGGCATCCGGCATGTGCTTTTCGGCATAGTTCGAATGGGTCGTGGAACCCTGGGCGCCGAGCGTCTTGCCCTTCAGCGAGGCCGAGGAAGCGTCCTTGATCGGCGAATCCTTCGGCACGGCAATGGCCGGCGGGGTATTGTAGTATTTCTTGGAGAAGGTGACCTGTTCCTTGCGCTCCGGCGTGATCGACATGGAGGCGATGATCGCGTCGAACTTCTTCGACTGCAGCGCCGGAATGATGCCGTCCCAGTCGTTGGTGACGAACGTGCAGGTGACCTTCATCTCAACGCAGAGCGCCTTGGCGATATCGACGTCGAAGCCGGTGAGCTGGCCGTTGGCTTCGAGATTGTTGAAGGGCGGATAGGCGCCTTCCGTGCCGATCACGAGCTTTTCCTGTGCCATGGCCGAACCGGCGAACAGCGAAAGCACGGCGATCGAGGCGGCGGCAAGAAGACGGGTGGAGATGTTCATGATGATCCTCTCTGTTGGCGGCCTCACGGCGTCTCATCTTTTTTCGCCATGAGGAGCGGGGCGCGCGGCGGCGCCTCCGTCAGCTTTATAGATACCGGCCCGCAGGAAATTGCAACGGCATTTTACGTGCACGTCCGGATGGCGACGAAACATGAACGACACATTCATGCGAGGTTCAGCGCCGGGCCTCGAACCTGTCTCCCATAGCCGGAGGGAACAAACCTCCGCCGAACGGCATTCAGCCGCCGCGTAAGTCCGCCCGAGCCGGCAAGAGAGGACGCGCTTGAAAGGGATGACACCCCAGGAAGAGGAAATGCCATGTCGAGGAAATTCACACTGTTCACCAGCGTCGCGGTGCCCTTCGTGTCGCTGCCGCTGATGATCCAGCCGGCGGCGGCGATGCCGCCGAAAGCCGCGATCGAGGCCGGCCGGATGCCGGGCGTCATCCGGATCCAGCAGCAGATCCTTGTTCCGCCCGGCAGCGGGGAAGGCCGGCAGCGCGAAGGCGGGCAGGATGGCGGCGGCCAGCGCGGCGGAGGCCAGCGCGAACAGGCTCCTGCCGAAGCCCAGCAGCAGAGCGAAGAGCCACGCCGGAAGCCTCAGCCGGCACCCCAGGCAGCCCCCCGGGAGGCTCCGGCCGCGCAGGCCCCCGCTCAGGAGGCGCCGGCACAGGAGCGTCCGCAGCGTCGCCAGCAGGCAGGTGAGGGCGAGGGCGGCGGCCAGCAGCTGCGCCGCCAGCGGCAGGATGCCGGCCAGGGCCAGGACGGCGAAGGCCAGCAGCAGCGCGACCGGCAACGGCAGCAGGCCGCGCCGCAAGCGGAGCAGCCGGCCACAAGGGAGGCCCAGCAGCCCCAGAACACGCTGCCACGAGAGACCGCGCCTTCGGGCGGTGACCGCCAGCAAAGGCGCAATGCAGAGGACCGCAACACGGCCCCGGCCGGAAACCAGGCGGAGACCCCCGCACTGCGCCCGCGCGCCACTGACCGGACGGCGGCACCCGAGGCCCAGCAGCCCGAAAATCCCGCCCGGCGGAATGCCGAAGGTCAGGGCGGCAGCCAGGGAACCGGTGCCGCCCAGGGCAACCGGACCCAGCCGCCGCCGGCGCAGGGACGACCGGCACAGGGTCAGGCTGCACCGGGCCAGCCGGTGCCGGGTCAGACCCAGCCCAACCAGATCCAGCCCAACCAGATCCAGTCGGGCCAGATCCAGCCCGGCCAGGCAACGCAAGGGCAGCAGCCTGCGGATGGCCAGCAGCGTCGCCAGACCATGGAAGGCCAGTCGCCGCAGGCCGTTCCCGGCCAGCCTCAGGGCCAGCAGACAACCGGCCAGCAGCCGAGCCAGGCCCCCGCTCAGGCTCCTCAAGGGGCGGCACCGGGGCAGCCGCAGACGGCACAGACGCCTCAGCAGGTGGAGCGCGCCAAGGAGCTCGCCCGCGATCCTGCTTCGGCCAGAAGCGGCGAGCAGGTGGTGCTGCCGGTCGAGAACGGTGCGGCCGTGCTCGACAGCGCCAAGGAGGCCCCGGCTGCACCGCCCGCAGCCGGCGGCGCTACCCAGCAGCCGCGTCGCCAGCAGACCCAGCAGACCCAGCAGGCCGATCAGCAGCAGCTCGCGCCCCCGAAATCCGATGCCGAAGCTCAGGGCGCGACGCGGGCCACCCGCGAGCAGCAGCGGGACTTCCGGGCGCTTGTCGAAGAGCGCGGCGAGCGGCTCGACCGGCGCCCGGATTTCGACCGGCCGCAGGGCTGGGATTTTCGGGATGTGACCGGCCGTGACGGCGGCAACCGCCGCGACCGGGATCGCGATGGCGGCCGGGTGATCATCTCGATCGACAACCAGACGGTCGTCCGCCATGACGACAGCCGCCGCTTCTGGGTCGACGGCCGGGAGCCGGAATACGAGCGGCTGCGCGACGGGCGCGTGCGCGAGGTCATCGTGCGCGATGACGGCACCCGGGTCGTGACGATCCGCAACCGCTACGGCGAGATCGTCCAGCGTTCGCGCATCGTCAGGGGCGGCGACGAATACGTGCTGTACTACGCTCCGGAACTGATGGACGACAGCCGCGGCCGCGATTACGTCTGGCGTGATCCCGGCCTCGACCTGCCGCCGATGCGGCTCACCGTGCCGGTCGACGAATATATCATCGACACTTCGACCGAACCTGACCGGGACTATTACGAGTTCCTGGAGCAGCCGCCGGTCGAGCGCGTCGAGCGGGTCTATTCGCTGGACGAGGTGCGTTATTCCGCACGCATCCGCGACAAGGTGCGCCGGATCGATCTCGACACGATCACCTTTGCGACCGGAAGCGCCGAAATTCCGATGAACCAGGCAAGTTCGCTGCGCAAGGTGGCCGATGCGATCGGCAAGGTGCTGGACAAGGATCCGTCCGAGACCTTCCTGATCGAGGGTCATACGGATGCAGTCGGCTCCGACGACAGCAATCTCGTGCTTTCCGACGAGCGCGCCGAGAGCGTGGCGAAGGTTTTGACGGACGCCTTCGGCATTCCGCCCGAGAACCTGGCGACGCAGGGTTATGGCGAGCGCTACCTGAAGGTCCGTACCGACGGGCCGGAACAGGAGAACCGCCGCGTCACCATCCGCCGCATCACGCCGCTGGTAAAGCCGGTCGCGGCGAGGCAGTAGCGCGTTCGAACGGAAGATAAGTGAGGCCGCCGGAGCGATCCGGCGGTCTTTTTCGTTCCCCGTTCGTCATCCTCGGGCTTGCCCCGAGGATCTGCCCACGTCAATGCTATGGACGTCGTGTTTGCCGGGAGGGGATAGATCCTTGGGACAAGCCCAAGGATGACGGTGCAGGGGCTAACGGCGGAGGCCTGTCGTGTTGACGATGAAATCCGCAATGCCGGCAGTATCGTCGAGATCGAACACGGGCAGGGATGTGTCCGTCACGGGATGGTCGGCGGCGATGGCGACGATGTGCGGGTCGTTCGGGGCAAGCGGTTCGCGGCTTTTGGCGCCGAGGCGGCGGGCCTCGATCTTCGGCACCGGTTCGCGCTTGTAACCCTCGATCAGCACGAGGTCGCAGGGCGCAAGGCGGGCCAGCACGTCCTTGAGCGGCGGTTCCGGCTCGTCGCGCAGCTCGTGCATGATCGCGAAGCGTGTTCCTGAGACGATCGCCACTTCATGCGCTCCCGCCCGGCGGTGGCGGAAGGAATCGGCGCCGGGCCTGTCGATGTCGAAATCGTGGTGGGCGTGCTTGACGGTCGAGATCCGGTAGCCGCGGCGGGTCAGCTCGGCGACCAGCCGCTCCACGAGGCCGGTCTTGCCGGAATTCTTCCAGCCGGAAATGCCGAAGACGCGTCGTGCGGTCATCGAAGCTCGCCTGCGAACCGGCGGGCCTCTGCGAGCTCTTCCGGCGTATTGATGTTGAAGAAGGGATCGAGCAGGCCCTGCGGCGTCTCGACCATGGGAAATTCGACGGTCGCCAACCGGTGACGCTGAAGGAAAGCCTTGATGCGCCGGTTGTCCGGACCGGAAAGCCAGGTCTCGAGATCGTCGGCGATCGACAGCGGCCAGAGCCCGAAGACGGGATGGTTGCGGCCGTCCGAGGCGGTGATGACGATCGTATCCGGCTCGCCGGTTTCCGCCCGCAGGCGCTCGGCGAGATCGGCCGGGAGGAAAGGACTGTCCGAAGGCACGGTCAGCAGGTGCGTCTCCGCGGTGCCGCGAGCCTGCAGATGGCGCAGGCCGGACAGCACGCCGGCGAGCGGGCCGATCTGGCCGGGCAGCTTGTCCGGCAGAAGCGGAAGGCCGAGCGGATTGGGAAAATCCGCCGGCGCGTTGAGGGTGATCCCGCAAACCTGGGGAGCAAGGCGCCGGACGATATGCCCGAGGATCGTGTCGCCGCCGATCCGCACGAACGCCTTGTCTTCGCCCATGCGGCTCGACCTGCCGCCGCAAAGAACGAGACCCGGTGGGAGCGTGCTGCCGGCCATCAATCGCCATCCCGCGGATTGATCGCGCCTTCGCGGCGGTCGACATGGTGGACGAAGGCCGACGCAGCGAGTGCGAAGAGGGTGGTCACGCCCATGACCATCAGCAGCGGCATGGCGCCGCCTTCCTCCTTGAGGACCGCGGCCGCAAGCGTCGAGAGCGCGGCGCCGCCACCGACGGTGATCGCGCCTCCGAGGCCGGAGGCGGAGCCGGCAAGATGCGGCCGGACGCTGACGATGCCGGCGTTCGAACTCGGAAGCGTCAGCCCGTTGCCGACCCCGGTCAGCGCCAGCGGCGCGAAGAAGGCGGTTGCCGACGCGACCTCGCCAAACAGGATCGCCGTGGTGATGGCGATGCCGATCAGGCTGACGACGCTTCCGGAGATCATCATCGTCATGGTGCCGAGGCGGCGGGTATAACGCCCGGAGATGAAATTGCCGACCATGTAGCCGGCGGCGATCAGGAAGAACTGCACGCCGAGCATGGTGGGTGTCAGGTGATAGATCGCCGTGCCGACGAAGGGCGCACCGCCGAGGAAGGCGAAGAAGACGCCGGACGAGAAGGTCGAGGTGAGCGTATAGCCCCAGAAGCGGCGGGAACGGAAAAGGTCCGGCCAGCTCTTGAACTGCGCGGTGAAGCTGGCGGCAGGCGTCCGGTTCGTTTCGCCGAGATCGGTGAAGACGAGCAGCAGGGCCACCAAGCCGAGAGCCAGAATCAGGGCGAAATTGGCTTCCCAGCCGAACAGGTCGTTGAGCGTGCCGCCGACGGTCGGCGCGATCATCGGCACCAGCGACATGCCCATGGTGACATAGGCGATCATCGAGGCGGCACTTTCCATCGGCACCGTGTCGCGGATGATGGCGCGTGGCAGTACGAAACCGGCGACGACGGCCGTCTGCAGAAGCCGGCCGATCATGAAGATCGTCACGTTGGGCGCGGCAAGGCAGATGACGGTGCCTGCGAGCAGGATGAGAATGCTGCCGATCATCACCCGGCGGCGTCCGAAAATGTCGGACAGCGGGCCGAGCACGAGCTGCAGCAACGCGGTTCCGGCGATATAGCCCGAGACGGCGAACTGCATGACGGCGTATTCGGTGCCGAAATGCGCCGCCATGGCGGAAAGCGAGGGCAGGAAGACGTTGAGGGAAAGTGCGGCAAGTCCGGCGCAGACGACCAACGTCATGATGTGGGGCGGTGTACCTCTATCCAGAAACCGGCTCTGCTGCACGTCACATTTCCCTTTCACGCCCGAACCCTCGGCCCTGGGCAAGGCCAGATTCAGGCCGGCGGCGCCGCACTTGCCTTTTCCGCCACGTCGCCTTGCCGCTTGCGTTCGCGGTAGAATGTATAGAGGCCCGAGCCGATGACGACGGCGGCGCCCGTCAGCATGTAGGCGTTCGGATGTTCGCCAAAGGCAAGCACGGCGATGACGAGCCCCCACAGGAGCCCGGTATAGCGGAACGGCGCGATGAAGGAGATCTCGCCGCCGCGCATCGACTTGATCACCGCCTGATAACCGGCGAAGACCAATACCGAGGCGAGCGCAAGATGGCCGAGTGCGTAGGTGCTGACCGGCGCCCATCCGCCCATCGGCGCGATCAGCACCATCCCGACGACGGTATTGGCGAGCGAGGTGAAGAAAGTGACGGTCAGCGTCGGGATGTCGAGGTTGATGCGCTTGGTCGTGAGGTCGCGGGCCGCGGTGAAACAGCAGGCGGCGACCGCGAGCAGGGCGACCGGCGTGAAGCCTTCCGGGCCTGGCCGGATGATCAGCAGCACGCCCACGAAGCCGATGCCGATCGCCGTCCAGCGCCGCCAGCCGACGGGTTCGCCGAGGAAGAGGGCGGCGCCCAGCGTCACCACCAGCGGCAGTGCCTGCATGATCGAGGACATGGTGGCGAACTCGATATGGGCAAGCGCCGTCAGGAAGGTGAGCGTGGCGCCGAGTTCGAAGGCCGTGCGCAGGAGCACCAGCGGATGCATGACGGCCCTCAGCGACAGGCTGACGCCGAGATAACGCGACACGCCGTAGATCAGCGCGGTCGCCATGACCCCGCGCACGGCCATGACCTGGGGGATGCTGAGCTCCGAAGTCACGGATTTGACGAGTGCGTCGTTGCAGGTGAAAGCCGCCATGGCAAGCGCCATGAGCAGCGCGCCCCGCGAGTTTTCCGACAATGCCATTCCCGACTCCTCCGTGCGGAAGTGTCTTAAAGCAACGACTTACGCCTCGCCAGTGCTGATTGTAGCCGCCGGCATTGTTTTGCGCTGAGGTGAGGCGATGCCGAAATGCGACAGCTTGCGCCGAAAGCGAATTGTAAGGGTCCCGAATTAACCGTTGTTCAACTCAATTTGCCGAATGTAGGGGAAATCGTTCCCGCATGACGCTGGAATTGTGCCGTTGCCGTTTCGCGCATGCCGCTGGCGCTGGACGGGCACTTGGTTGCACTTGGGGGAACAATGTCTTTCATAGATCGCCTTCTTCAGAGCCGCAGGATCGTCACCAAGGTCCTGCTTTTCGTCGTGCCGCTCGTTGTCCTGATCGCCGGCGTCGGATTGGCCGGGTATTACACGGCCAGCATGTTGAACGGTCATATGACGGTGACGCGCGCGACGATCGAGAACATCGGGGATTTCGAAAACCTCCAGGCGGTTCTCCAGGATTTCACCGCAAAACCCGACAATGCCTCGCTGGATGCGCTGAAGAGCGGCATCGACAGACAGGAGAAGGGTGTCCAGGTGCTCGAAGGGCTGCTGGTGACCGATGGCGACCGGGAGCGCGTCGACGTCGTCAAGCGACTTGCGCCGCTGCTGCGCGCCGATACCGACGCCCTGTGGGCCATCAAGCAGAAGCGCGACCAGAACGCCTCGGCGCTCGACTTCAACATCGAAGACATCCGCAGCGTCGCAACCGGCGTCGCCGATCAGGTCGCCAACGTCCGCAAGCAGTTCGAAGGCAAGGAAAAGTTCGCCAAGGGCATGGTGCTGGAGGCCTATGCCTACAAGGCGATCGCCGAGCAGATCGGCGAGCTTCGGAGTTCGGTCAAGGAGACAGGCACGGACGAGGGTGCGATCAGCACTGCCGACATGTATCTCGGCATCCTGGCCAAGACCTTCGAAGAGGTGCAGGCTTTCCTGACGCCGAACGGCGTCAAGCAGCTGAAGCCGATCAACGATGCCATTGCCGGCCTCGCCGCGACCATCAAGGGCAATCAGACGGCTCCGGAAAAAGCCGATGCGGTCCGCAAGGCCGTGGCCGGCATGGAACAGCACCAGCTGAAGATGGAGGCGGAAGTCACCAACAAGGCCGGCAACGCGGCGTCGCGTTTCGCCAGCATCGAAGGCGAGGTCGCCAGCCTGCGGACACTCCTCGACCGCAGCGCCGATTCGCTTCGCCTGATCGACGGCATGGAGCTTTACGTCGAACGGCTGCGCGCGACCCAGACCGAGGACGCCCGCAAGGAAGTGCTTGACGTGATGGCGAAGCTGAGGTCCACGAGCGCCGAGGTTTCCGAACTTGCCAGGAACCCGGCGATGCGCGAGTTCTCCACCCTGCTGCAGCCGCGGCTGGCGTCGATCGAAAGCGACACGGCCCGGCTTCTGTCGATTGCCGCGGAATGGAAGAAGGCGCGCACCAAGGCCATGGAAACCCTGACGACCGGCATGGCGGGTCTCAAGAACTTCGTCGCCCAGGCCCAGGAAGTGGGCAAGGAAGACAGCGAACGTTCCGCCCAGCTGTCGCTCGTCGCCATGGTTGTCGGCACGCTGCTCGCCATCGCCGGCGGCCTGATGCTGGTCGAAACCCTGCGCGGTCCGCTGCGCCGCGTCACCGAGGTGATGAAGCGCCTCGCCGACGGCGATCTCGAAGTGAAGATCGAGGGCCGCGAGCGCGGCGACGAAATCGGCGACATGGTTCGCTCGGTCACCGTCTTCCGCGACGCCGCCGTCGAAAATGTCCGCCTCGAACAGGATGCCGCCGCAGCCCGCGAACTCTCCAATGCGGAAGCCGAACGCCGCGCCGCCGAACGCGCCCGCATCGCCGGCGAACAGCGCCAGGCGCTCACCGCGCTCTCCGACGTGCTCGGCAAGCTTGCCGAAGGCGATCTCGAACGCAGCATGGACGAGGACCTGCCGGAAGATTTCATCGAGATGGCCCGCACCTACAACCAGGCGGTCGAGGCATTGCGCGCGACGCTTGCCGACGTGCGCTCCACGGCCGAGGAGATCGACGGAGGCACGGGCAACCTCGCATCGTCTGCCGACGATCTTGCCCGCCGCACCGAACAGCAGGCCGCAGCGCTCGAAGAAAGCTCACGCGCCCTCCGCCACTTGAGCGACATCGTCCGCTCGACGGCCGACAGCGCCAAGCAGACGTCGGTCTCGGTCAACGAAACGGAAGAGTTCGCGGTCCGCTCCGGCGAAGTGGTTGCCCGTGCCGTCGATGCGATGGGCGAGATCAGCCGCTCTTCCGATAAGATCGCGACGATCATCGGCGTTATCGACGAGATCGCCTTCCAGACCAATCTTCTGGCGCTGAACGCCGGCGTCGAAGCCGCCCGTGCAGGCGAGGCCGGCCGCGGTTTCGCCGTCGTCGCCCAGGAAGTGCGGGAACTTGCCCAGCGCTGCGCCGGTGCCGCCCGCGAGATCAAGGGGCTGATCTCGGCAAGCTCGACGCAGGTCTCGAACGGCGTGCACCTCGTCGAGGAGACGGGTTCGGCGCTGACCGAGATCATCGGCCACATCACCGACGTCCGCAAACTGGTTGCCCAGATTTCCGCGGCGACCGGCGAGCAGTCGACCGGCATCAACGAAGTCACCAAGGCCGTGCAGGAAGTAGAACTCATCACCCAGCGCAATGCCGCGATGGTCGAGGAAAACAACGCCGAGATCCATGGCCTGCGCCGTCGGGTGGAAATGCTGTCGGAAAAGATCGAGCGCTTCAAGACGCGCGATCCGGCAAACGCCTCCTTCCATGCCGGCGCCCACGAGCGGCGCGCAGGCATGCGCCGCAGCGACGCGGCGTGACATACATGCTGGATGAAATGGAGAAGCCGGAACCCCCGTTCCGGCTTATTCTGTTTATTCTACCTGTCTTGCGAAGGTCAAACGATGTATCTAGGCCCCTCAACCAAGCTGTGGTACGCTCACTATGCTCAGGCTGATGGGGTGCGATTGGATGGGTACTGTTTCTTCCCTTGCCGCAAGGATTTCGGCGCTGTTTGGCCCGCGTATCCGAGCACGCGAAGAAACTGAAGTCGTGCCGTCCGGTCGCGAAGGCCCCGCGCCAGATATCGGAGAACTCAAGACCAGCGCCGCAAACAACGATATGGAGTTGGTCGAGAGCATGCGGATCAGTCAGGCTGCAACGGTTCATCGCGATGTTTAGTCCTGTCGTCCCTGCTTTAGGCGCCTCTATGTAGGTCTTGGCGCCTCGACGATTATGATTTGGTTCTATAATATCTAGTGCTTATGAAGGTGGAGGATTTCATGGACCCGATTTCCGCCCTTGTGGCGATTATTGCGGCCGGCGCAACCAGCGCCTTGAAGGAGACGGCAGGACAGGCTGTGAAGGACGCTTATGCCGGCGTCAAGGCGTTGCTTATCCCTCGGCTGAAGTCCTTTGCCGAACTTGATGCAGAGCCGGCCAAAGAGGAAAACCGCCAGAAAGTCGTCGAGGAAATCAAGAGCACCGCCGCCAACGACGATCAGGAAATTCTTGATCGTATTGGTCAGTTGCAGGCTGCTCTCCAGGCACGACCGGCGGCCGACCTGGCGAAGGCCGGCGTCTCGATTGAGGATTTGAAGGCCGCCGGTGATATCCTGATCAAGAATGTCAAATATGGCAGATACTTCCACGTACAGGGCTTGAACTCGGCGACCGGCAAGATCGATATCGGTGGCCTGGAGGGAGATAATTCCTCAAAAAAGTAAGTTCTGCCGAAATGGCAGGATATATGGTCAGGGATATCTCCAGTCAGGGCGATATTTCCATTGTATTTGGAATGACCGGCCAGGAGTTGGCCGGGGTTATGGAAAGTAGATCCGAAGAACGCATCGCAAAGCTGAGCGCGGATTTAGGCGTCACCAATGCCGCGACGGCAGCTTTTTTCGAGATCCTGGGCGAAAGACAGGTACCCACCAATGAGTTGGTGACGAAGCTTGTCCAGATCGCCATGGCCTATCGTTCGATGCAGCAGCGCTTGGACCAGTTAACCAGCGATGACGGGGAAATCGAAAGCCTGAAGGAACAGGCGCGCCGGGAAATAGCACAAAAGAGATATGACAAGGCCGAAGCCATTCTCGCGGATGCCGAGGATCGGCTTTTGAGCAAGCTGGACGCAGCTGAGCGCGAGGTTCTCCGGAAGGGGCAAGATGCCGCGGATACCCGCGCCGTTCGGGCCGAACTCCAGCGGGTCCGGCTTGACTATGTCGGTTCGCTGGCCAGCTGGCGTGAAGCTTCCCGCCTTGCAGTCCGTTATGAAAGCGACAAGTCAGCCGAATATCTGACGCAATACGGCGTAACCGCGGCCGAAGCATCCGACTGGCGTGCAGCATCTGCTGCCCTGACGCAGGCAGGGGAAATTCTTCGCTCAGAGAATGCGCCGCCGGAAGAACTTATCCGGATCAGCACGCACCTCGCCCAGGCCAAAAATCGGCTGGGGCAACGCGAAGAGGCTGCAGCCCTTTTCGAGGACGCGGTAAAATTCTACCGCCTTTCAGACGACCGTCCAAACCTGGCACGCACGCTTAACAGCCTGGCTGCCGTCCTGATGGACAGGCGTCAGTTTCCCGCGGCTTCCAAGCTCGTTCAGGAAGCCTTGAGCATCGGTTCCGTTGTGCTTTCGCAGCCGCATCCCGATTTCGCGGTCTGGCTGAACAATCTCGCCACCATCCGCTTTGAACAGGGACGTATCGACGCCGGCGTCCGGCTGTTGCGGCTGTCGATAAAAATCGATCGAGAGACGATCGGACTTGAACATCCGCAAGCTGTGCGGCATCTCGCCAACATGGGCACCATGCTGCTTCAGGCCGGCCGCTTTGACGAGGCAGGCCCATTTCTTCAAAAATCCATCCAGCATGCTATAACTACATTCGGGGCGTCGAGCAGCGTGGCCGCCAAACGTCTTGCAAATTACGCCATCCTTCTCCTTGACAACAAATTATACTCTGAAGCCGAACCGCTCTTCAGGGACGCGCTCGAGAACACGGCTTCATCGGATGCAGACGTCAGACAGTCTTTGACCTTGCTGCGCAACGCGCTCGGTCGGCTGTTATGCGAGACGGACCGTATCGACGAAGCGCTGCATTATCTGAAACCGGCATTCGACGAGGCTTGCACCTGGGAAGGCCAGTTGCCGGCGAGAATCCTCATTTCAGCGAACTACGCCAAGGCCCTATGGCTTTCGGGCGAGGGAGATGCCGCCAAGTCGATACTTGAACAGGCAATCCAATCCATCGAGAGCAACAACCTCAGCGCGTTTCCCAGAATGGAAAGAGTCTATCTCGCCTTTGCCGACGTGTGCAGCGGCCCGGCCCCAAAGCGGGGTTAGCCGCCGGTCACACTCATGTGCCGCGCCACGGCGGGGCGCTTGTGCTGGCGGTCGATGATGAAGTCGTGGCCCTTCGGCTTGCGGCCGATCGCCTCGTCGATCGCGGCGGAGAGATAGTCGTCGCCCTCGGAGGCGCGCAGCGCCGTGCGCAGGTCGGCAGCGTCGTTCTGGCCGAGACACATGTAGAGCGTGCCGGTGCAGGTCAGCCGCACGCGGTTGCAGCTTTCGCAGAAATTATGGGTCATCGGCGTGATGAAGCCGAGCCGGCCGCCGGTTTCCCCGACTTCGACGTAACGGGCCGGGCCGCCGGTCTTGTAGGGGATGTCGGAGAGCGTGAACTGCTCTTCGAGATCTGCCCGGACCTTGGAAAGCGGCAGGTATTGGTCGGTGCGGTCCTCTTCGATCTCGCCCATCGGCATGGTCTCGATGACGGTCATGTCCATGCCGCGGCCATGCGCGAAGCGGATCATCTCGGGGATTTCGAACTCGTTGAAATCCTTGAGCGCCACGGCGTTGAGCTTGATCTTCAAGCCGGCCTTCTGCGCCGCGTCGATGCCTTCCATGACCTTGTGGAAATCGCCCCAGCGGGTGATCGCCTTGAATTTGGCCGGATCAAGCGTGTCGAGGGAGACGTTGATGCGGCGGACGCCGCAATCGTAAAGCTCATCGGCATATCGGGCAAGCTGCGAGCCGTTGGTGGTCAGCGTCAGTTCGTCGAGCGAGCCGGCTTCGACGTGACGGCCCAGCTCGCGCACCAGGAACATGATGTTCTTGCGCACGAGCGGTTCGCCGCCCGTAAGGCGGATCTTACGGACGCCCTTGGAAATGAAGGCGGAACAGAGCCGGTTGAGCTCTTCGAGCGTCAGCAGGTCCTTCTTCGGCAGGAAGGTCATGTTTTCCGCCATGCAATAGGTGCAGCGGAAGTCGCAGCGGTCGGTCACCGAGACGCGCAGATAGGTGACCGCACGACCGAACGGGTCGATCATCGGCGCCTTGTCCGCGATGATTGGTGCTGCGCCCCCGACCGGTCCTGCAAAACTGTTCACGTGATATTCTCCCTTGCCCTTGAAAGTGGGGGCTTTGAGGCTCGGCGTCAAGTGTATGACAGCCAGTCCGGAGGGCGGGGGCAAACGGATTGAGTGACGAAGGGGGAAACCGCTTGCAGCGGACCGCGTCTGCCCATAATCCATCGGCGGGATGAAATGACAATCGGGAGTTTGGGTCATGAGCGAGATCTGGCCGACGGAATTGAGGGTCTCGAAGGACCGGCACACGCTGAACATCACCTTCAACGACGGCCGGTCCTTTCCGCTGGCGGCGGAAATGATGCGCGTTCTTTCCCCGTCGGCGGAAGTGCAGGGCCATGCTCCCGGCCAGAAGGTGACCGTGCCGGGCAAGCGCAACGTCGGCATCCGGGCGATCACGCCCACCGGCAATTACGCGGTGCGGATCGGTTTCGACGACGGGCATGACAGCGGTATCTTCACCTGGACCTATCTGCGCGAACTCGGCGAGCAAGGCGAGGAACTTTTTGCCGCTTACGAACGGGAACTCGCCGAAAAGGGATTGAGCCGCGATCCGCCGCAGAGGTCGCGCTGAGCGAACCCATGTGCGTCAGGCCGGCTCCGGACCGTCCTCGCGCATTTCGGCCTGCAGCGTGACGATCAGCCGTTCCATCGATTCGGCCATGGCCATGCATTGTTCGAGCGGCTCGTTGGAAAGCGTGCGCTCGATCAGCCGGGTCTGGATCGCCATCGCCTCCTCGGCGATCGTTCGGCCCCGTTCCGTCAGATGGAGGCGCAGCACGCGCTTGTCTTTTTTGTCTCCGATGCGTTCGACCAGCCCGCGCTTTTCCATCTGCGGCAGGGTCATGCTCATGTTGGAGCGGCCGACCAGCAGCTTGCGGGCCAGTTCCTGCTGCGAAATCCCCTCGAACCGGTAAAGATTGACGAGGATATCGAGATGCGGCGGCTTGATGTCGAGGGCGGCAAGCTCGCGCGTCAGCACCGTCTGCATGAGCTGGCAGGCGCGCGCCACGGCCACCCAGCTGCGAAAACGCGGATGATCCCAAGGAAGGGCTTGATTTTTGTTCATGCCTGTACTTTATTGTTCAACATTGAACATTATTGGATTTTCTCACTATGGCACCGTTTGCGATTCAGGTCACCCGTCTTGCCTTCGCCACTTTTGGGAGGGTTTTTCCGCAAAGAGCGGCCGAGCTTGCCTTCGTGCTGTTCTGCCGGACGCCGTCGCGGCGCCCGAAGAGCGACAAGGCCAGGGCCATGGAGGAGGAGGGGCGCGGGAGGCTCGCAAAAGCCGAGAGAATACCGTTTGCGGCTGGCGGATCGGCGGTGATGGCCTATCGTTTCAACGGTGACGGCAAGGCCGGCCGGCCGCGTTACCTCGTGGTACACGGCTGGGGGTCGAACGCGGCCTATATCGCGGCCCTGCCGGCCGGACTTGCGGAGACGGGGGCGGAGGTCGTCGTGCTCGATTTTCCCGGCCACGGACTGTCGAGCGGCCGCAGCCTCAACATGCGCCAGGCGGTGGAAGCCATCGTCGAAGCCGAGCGCCGCTTCGGCCGGTTCGATGCCGCCGTCGGCCATTCCTTCGGCGGTGCCAGCCTCATGCTTGCCGTGGGCGGCATCTTCCCCGGGGCGGGTTCGATCTCGCCGGCGAAAGCCGTGGTGATCGGCGCGCCGAGCCACATCCACTGGCTCTTCGACGACTTCTCCCGCATGGTCGCATTGCCGCCGCACGTCAAGGCATTGCTGATCCGCCACACGGAGAAGATCGCCGGCGCCTCGCTCGACGATTTCGATACCGTTGCGGTGGCCGAGCGCGGGAACGTTCCGCTGCTGGTGGTCCATGCCGAGGACGACAAGGAGGTCGCGGCCGATCATGCCCGCCGTTTCGACGGCAGCGCTGCGGCGCGACTCCATTGGGCGAACGGGCTTGGGCACCGCCGCATCGTCAGCGATCGCGGGGTGATCGACACCATCTCGGCCTTTCTTGCGGAGGGACCGAGGCCTGCCCGCGATGTTCCCGGCAGCGATGCTGCCGCTTGATGGGCGGCAAACGTCATCATAGTGTCACCGGCGCCGGCTACGGGCGATCGATTGCGGGGACGAATCATGACGATCATCACATCGGTTGAAGATTTGAAGGCCATCTATGACGGTGTTTCCGAGGCATCGCTCGCCAAAGTGACGAAGACGCTGACGCCGGAATATCGCCAGATGATCGAGGCTTCGCCCTTCGTCGCGCTTGCGACCGTCGGGCCGGAAGGCCTCGATTGTTCGCCGCGCGGCGATCTCGGCGGTGCGGTCAGAATTCGGGACGAGAAAACCTTGCTCCTGCCGGACTGGCGCGGCAACAACCGCATCGATTCGCTGTCGAATATCGTCCGCGACCCCCGCGTCGCGCTGATGTTTCTGGTGCCGGGTTCCAACACGACGATGCGCATCAACGGCCATGCCGTCGTTTCCGTCGAGCCGGCGCTTCTGGAAAGCTTCGAGATGGACGGACGCCATCCGCGCAGCGTCACCGTCATCACCATCAACGAAGTCTATTTCCAGTGCGCCAGGGCGCTGATGCGGGCAGAACTCTGGAACCCCGAGCATTTCGTCGACCCGAAGAGCCTGCCGACCCCCGGCACGCTGCTGAAAGCCGCGAAAGCCGATTTCGACAGGGAAACCTATGACCGCGAATGGCCCGAGCGCGCCGCAAAAACGATGTGGTGAGCCGGCCCGTCGCGAGCCGGCAGCTTTTCCGGAGGGTTACTTCCGGTAGATCAGCCAGCTCTTGCCGACATAATCCTTCCGCATGCCGTCCTCGAAGAAGACGGTGCGGTTGCGGCCGCTGTTCTTGGCGTGATAGAGCGCGGTATCGGAGCTCGCATAAAGCTCGCCGGGATCGCTTGCCTGCGAACCCATTGCAAAACCGATCGAGATGGTGACGGGGCCGTAGTCGATGCCCGAGCGCGAATTGCGGAACGTCCGCGTTTCCAAGGCCCGGCGGACCCGCTCGCAGATGATCATCACCTCGTCCGGCGTATTGCCTTCGACGATCATCGCGAATTCCTCGCCGCCGGAGCGGGCGACGAACACGTCCTTGCGGACATTGGCACGGATGACGGAGGCGACCGTCGCGAGGATCTTGTCTCCCACCGGATGGCCGAAGCTGTCGTTGATCTTCTTGAAATTGTCGATGTCGGCAAGCACCAGCGCGCTGAGCGCCAGGGTCGCCGAATTGTTGTAGACCGCTGCCAGCCGTTCGTCGAAGGCCCGGCGATTGGCGATGCGCGTCAGCGAATCCGTATTGGCGATGCGCTTGTATTCGTCCAGCTCCTTGCGGACCTGGTCCATCTCCTGCGAGCGCTGCACGACGCCGCCGACCGTCTTTTCGCCATGCGCCAGCGTCGAGCCGGTCGCCTCGCTGAGCAGCGAAATGGCGTTGGTCAAAAGGTCGGTCGAGAAGTGGCTCTTCGAATTGATCCGCTGCGCCGTTTCGCCGAGCAGCTTGCTGTAGCTTTCCAGCGAATTCTGTTCCTGACGCAGCAGCTTCAGCAAGGAATCGAGTTCGCCGAGCAGCTTGGAATGCGCGTCGTCGATGACCGCTGCCTGGCCGGCTCCGAGATGCCGGTGGGCGAGCTGGTCGAGTTCCTCCTGGGTGGCACGGCTTCCGAGTGCCGCCAGATCACGGGTCAGATCGGGATTGGAGCCGATATAGGCTTCGTAGAAGAGCTGGTAATTGCGGGGGATCGGCGCGAGCCCCATGGAGCGCACCGCATAGATGATCTGACTGATTAGATCGTTAGATTGCGCCTTTGGCGCAGTTGCCGTCGTCATCGACGATCCCCGTTAGATCCCGCCTGTGTGTATGTAAGCGAATTAGTATGTGAAAAATGTTGGAAAAGAATTAAGGGGTCAATTCTGAAGGACTTATTTCTCAATTCGTCTCGCACCGGCCGAAGTACCTGATTATCGTCAGAAATAGTGGACTTAGTGAAAATCGGGCGCCTGCGGCGTTCACCTTTGGCCAAAGTGTTTTATTATCAAGATCAGTCGATTTTGATGCTTCCGTGTGCCGAAATCCCCGCCGGCCGGCCGGCGGGGTGCGCCTTTTTGCCGTATCGGGATACCGCTTATTTCGGGCCGATCATGTTTTCCGGACGGACATATTGGTCGAACTCCTCGTTCGTCAGATATCCGCCGCCGACGGCTTCTTCACGAAGCGTCGTGCCGTTCTTGTGGGCCGTCTTGGCGATCTTGGCGCAGATGTCGTAGCCGAGCCTGGTATTGAGGGCGGTGACCAGCATCAGCGAATTTTCGACGCCGCGCTTGATATTGTCCTCGCGGGCCTCGATGCCGACGACGCAGTTGTCCGTGAAGGAAACGGCGGCATCGCCGAGGAGCTGCACCGACTGCAGGAAGTTATAGGCCATCATCGGATTGTAGACGTTGAGCTCGAAATGGCCCTGGCTGCCGGCGAAGGTGAGCGCCGCATGGTTGCCGAAGATATGGGCGCAGACCTGGGTCAGCGCTTCCGACTGGGTCGGGTTGACCTTGCCCGGCATGATCGACGAGCCCGGCTCGTTTTCCGGCAGCGACAGCTCGCCGAGGCCCGCGCGCGGGCCGGAGCCTAAGAAGCGGATGTCGTTTGCGATCTTGAAGAGAGCCGCTGCGGCGGCATTGATCGCGCCATGCGCGAAGACCATCGAGTCATGCGAGGCGAGCGCCTCGAACTTGTTCGGCGCGGTCACGAAGGGCAGGCCGGTGATCTTCGAGATTTCCTCCGCGACCTTTTCGGCAAATCCGACCGGGGCGTTGAGGCCGGTGCCGACGGCCGTGCCGCCCTGGGCGAGCTTCGAAAGCGCCGGCAGCGTCAGTTCGATATTGGCGATCGCCGAGGCGACCTGGGCGGCATAGCCGGAGAATTCCTGGCCGAGGGTGAGCGGCGTGGCATCCTGCGTGTGCGTGCGGCCGATCTTGATGATGTGGGCGAACGCCTTGACCTTGACTTCCAGAGCTTCGTGCAGGTGCTTCAGCGAAGGGATGAGGTGGCGCACGATGGTTTCGACGCAGGCGATATGCATGGCCGTCGGATAGGTGTCGTTCGACGACTGGCTCATGTTGACGTGGTCGTTCGGGTGAACAGGCTTCTTGGAGCCCATGACGCCGCCGAGCATTTCGATCGCCCGGTTGGAGATCACCTCGTTGGCGTTCATGTTCGACTGCGTGCCGGAGCCGGTCTGCCAGACGACGAGCGGGAAGTGATCGTTGAGCTTGCCGTCGATGACTTCCTGAGCCGCTTCGATGATCGCCTTGCCGAGCGCGGCGTCGAGGCCGGCAAGTTCCATGTTGGCGCGGGCGGCGGCCTGCTTGACGATGCCGAGCGCACGCACGACCGGAAGCGGCTGCTTTTCCCAGCCGATCTTGAAATTGCCGAGCGAGCGCTGCGCCTGGGCGCCCCAATAACGGTCGCCTGCCACTTCGATCGGGCCAAACGTATCGGTTTCGGTGCGGGTCGATGCCATCTTCGCTGCCTCCCAGGCTATGTCGTACTCGTGGTCGCTATCGGGGATTCAACAAAGCGTTACCGCCTCAACCCCGGCCGGCGGCATTACTATACGATTGCTACTGGTCTGCAAGACGGTCGAGCCTGCTTTTCATGCGCCTCTTCGCGTGCCTTTTATGACACGGACCCTGGAATTATGCAGCAGAATCCGCGTCGTGTTTTTCCGCCCGCGCTTCGGCGTCAGTAAAAATTTAACGAATATTTTCTTAACCTTCTGCCGGCGCGCCGATGCCGACACAATGGCGGGTGGACTCGCCGGGGACTCGGGCGTTTCTTTCCATCCCTCACGCGATCGGTTAGATGGCGTGATACATATTCGAGCCCGCAAATCAGGATGCGGATGCAGGTGACGGGGACGACATTGCAGCACATATACAGGAAAACTTCGATCGCGCTGGCGCTCATGTCGGGTATTTCGATTTTCGCCGGGGCGGCGGCTCCTGCCCATGCCGTGACCCTCCTCGATATCCTGCGCGGCGGCCCCGGCGCGAACCGCGGCGGGCCGGCAGGCAACGGCCTGCCGGGCGTCGAGACGGGTCGCGCCGCGATGCCGAGCGAAAAGAGCCTTGCCGATCCCGAGCCGCTGCCGAAAGTCTCCGGTCCGCGCTATTACACCTACAAGCCGGATGCCGAGCGGGTGGTGAAGACGGCGGGCTTCGCCGCTGCGTCCGCCGCCGACGGAACCCGTCTGATCACGACGGCGAAGGTCATGGCGCCGGCGGAAATCGCTTCGGCGCTCGAAGCCTTCTATATCAAGACGGCGGAGCCGATCTGGATTTCGAACGGCGACGTCAACGACAAGGCCAGGGGCGTGCTCGCCCTCTTCGAGAAAGCGGGGGATTACGGTCTCGACCCGGCCGATTACCAGCTCTCCATTCCGGCGCTGACGACGGCAAGCGTCGCGGCCCCGGCAGATGCGCCGGCCACGCTCGTGAACGCGTCGGTTGCCCCCGCCGCCGTCACGCCGGCGGATGCCCACGACGCGGCCCTCATGCAGTTCGAACTGGCGCTGTCGGAAAAGGCCCTGACATTCGCGCAGGACATGCTGCGCGGTCGTATCGACCCGAACAAGGTGTCGGGATACCACGATTTCAAGCGCAAGGATGTCAAGCTTTCGCTCGTTCTGCCCTTTGCCAAGGAGGGCACCGATGCGGCGGCCTATCTCCAGGGGCTGGCGCCGGCAGGTCCGCAGTTCCAGGCCCTCAAGGCCGAACTCGCCAGGCTGCGCGCGGAGGCCGTCACCGAAGGTCCGCGCGTGTCTCTGCCCGGCGACCTTCTCCTGAAGCCTGGCAAGAGCAGCCCGGACATGGCCAATATCATCGCCGCGATCCAGCATACCGGATCCGAAGCGCTGAAGACCCGGCATGCCGCGACGTTTGCCGCCTACCAGCAGACGCCGGACTACACGCCGGAACTGGTGGAGGTGGTCAAGACCTTCCAGGCGGAAGTCGGGCTGAAGCCGGACGGCGTGATCGGCGCGGCGACCGTGCGCAAGATGGTCGGCCACACGTCCGAGGACAAGATCCGCAAGGTGGTCGTCGCCATGGAACAGGCGCGCTGGCTGCCGGACGATCTCGGCAGCCGCTACGTCTTCATCAACCAGCCGGCCTTCACGGTCTATTATCATGACAAGGGTGTCGAGCAGTTCTCGATGCGCGTCGTGGTTGGCTCGAAGTCGAACCAGACCTATTTCTTCCAGGATGAGATCGAGACGGTGGAATTCAACCCCTATTGGGGCGTGCCGCAGTCGATCATCATCAACGAGATGCTGCCGCACCTGCGCCAGGACCCGAGTTATCTCGACCGTCTCGGCTACGAAGTGTCGGTCGGCGGCAAGGCCGTGCCATCGAGCAGCGTCAACTGGTTCGGCTCGACCGAGAAGGTTTCGGTCCGCCAGCCGCCGTCGAGCGACAATGCGCTCGGCGACCTGAAGATCCTGTTCCCGAACAGCCACGCGATCTATATGCACGACACGCCCTCGAAAAGCTTCTTCCAGCGCGACATGCGGGCGCTGAGCCACGGCTGCGTGCGTCTCGCCGAGCCGCGCAAAATGGCCGCCGCCGTGCTCGGCACGACGATCGACGACGTCAACGCCCGTATCGCCAACGGCCAGAACGTTGCGACCAAGGTGCCGGTGAAGATCCCGGTCTACGTTTCCTATTTCACCGCCTGGCCCAACAAGGACGGTGTGGTGGAATATTTCGACGACGTTTATGGCCGCGACGATGCCATGGCCAGGGCTTTCGACGCGACCACCAAGGTCCGCGGAGCCCAGAGCTGAGACCGGATCCCCATCAAGGAAAAGGCGGCTCCGGCCGCCTTTTTTGTCTCTGCCGTTCCCGTGTTACCGCACGAGGGCGGCGCGCTTTGTCTCGCGGGAGATCAGCGTTTCCACCAATTCCACCGTCAATTCGTCATAACCGCCGATGACGTGATCCGGACCGAGCGTATCGACCGCGACATCCGAATACCCGAAGGTCACGGCGACGGAGGGAATGCCGGCATTCTGCGCAGCGAGAATATCGTTGATGCTGTCGCCGATCATGATCGCCGTCGCGGGGTCGCCGCCGGCCCGCTCGATCGTACCCAGAATATGGCGCCCGTCGGGCTTTCGGTAAGGGAAGGTATCGCCGCAGGTCATCGTCGCGAAGCGGTGCGTGAGACCGAGCTTTTCGATAAGCTGGACGGCGAGCTGGCTGCTCTTGTTGGTGCAGACGGCAAGCCGCATGCCGGCCGCTTCGAACTGATCGAGGCAGTCGATCACGCGGGGATAGGGCAGGCTTTTTCCGGGCATATGGGCCTGGTAATGCGCCATGTAGCGGTCGAAGAGCCGCGCGGCGGTGGTTTCGTCGAGCGGTGCCTTTCTGAGTTCGAAGGCGCGCTGGATCATCACTTTGACGCCTTGGCCGACGAGATGCGTCAGGTCTTCGAAAGTGACCGGTGCCAGGCCGACCGCCTCGATCGTATGGTTGAGGCTGTCGATGAGGTCGGGAGCGGTGTCGATCAGCGTTCCGTCGAGATCGAAAATGACGAGGGGAGCAGTCAATGAAACCTCGCAAAGGCTGGTTCGAAAAGCGTCCGATTACGGAAAGCCGCCGGGAAAAGCAAATATGCGAGATTCGCCGCCGCCTTAAAACCCGGCAAGGGGACTTTCGTTTGCGAGGCGAGCCGTGTAAACAGCGGGTCGGCGAAAACAGCGGGGAGCTTTTGGCGGATGGACGCCCGGCAAATGAAGGTCAAGGCGGCTGAGGCGGCACTGGCATATGTCGAAGACGGCATGCGGCTCGGCATCGGTACCGGATCGACGGCGGAAGAATTCGTCCGGCTGCTGGCGGAAAAGGTCCATGACGGCCTTCGCGTCGAGGGCGTGCCGACGTCCGAGCGTACGGCGCGGCTGTGCGTCGAACTCGGTATTCCGCTGAAATCGCTCGACGAACTGCCGGAACTCGACCTGACGATTGACGGCGCCGATGAAGTCGATGCCAATCTGACGCTCATCAAGGGCGGAGGCGGCGCGCTTCTGCGCGAGAAGATCGTCGCCGCCGCTTCGAGCCGGATGATCGTGATCGCCGACGCAAGCAAGCTGGTGGAGACGCTCGGCGCCTTCCCGCTGCCGATCGAGATCAATCCCTTCGGCCAGGCCGCCACCCGCATCGCGATCGAGAAGGCGGCGGCGAAACTCGGCCTGAGCGGCGAACTGAAACTGCGCAAATCGGGTGACGACGTCTTCATGACGGATGGCGGCCACCATATCATCGACGCATCTTTTGGCCGCATTCCTGAGGCAGAGGCTCTTTCGGCCGAACTGAATTCCATTCCCGGTGTCGTCGAACACGGGCTGTTCATTCATATGGTGTCCTTTGCGATCATTGCCGGTGAGGCCGGAGCGCGGACGCTCGAGGCGAAATAAACTAGGAGTAACAACTCATGATCAGATTCGCGGTTTTTGGCCGTGCCGCCGCCCTGGCGATCCTTTTCTCCGGTGCCTTCACCCTGTCGGCTCGCGCGCAGGAAGTGTCGGAGGCTCAGCTTGCTGCCGCAAGGGATGCCATTGCTTCGCTGAACGTCACCGATCGTTACGACAACATCCTGCCCAACCTGGCCGAGCGGCTGAAGGCTCAGTTCATCCAAGCCTCGCCGAACTTCCAGTCGCAGATTTCGGCCGTCGTCGACGAGCAGGCGCTGACGCTGGCGCCGCGCCGCGCCGACCTGGAGCGGGAAGCCGCCACCATCTACGCCAAGAGTTTCTCGATCGACGAGCTGAAGGTGATTTCCACCTTCTTCAACACCGAAGCCGGCAAGAAGCTTCTGACCAACCAGCCGCTCGTCAGCCGGGAACTGGTCAAGGCCGCCGAGATCTGGGCGACCGGCATCTCCCGCGACCTGACCAACCAGAGCTCGGAAAAGCTGCGCGGCATCATCGATTCGACGCCGATCCAGGCGCCGGTGATCGATCCGGCACCGGCCGATGCCCAGGCCGCGGCGCCCGCACCGGCAAAGCCTGCAACTCCGGCACCGGCAAAGCCCGCAACCCCTGCTGCGGCACCGGCCAAACCTGCCGCGCCGGCGGCAGCACCGGCCAAGCCGGCCGCCCCGGCTCCGGCCGCCAAGCCCGCTCCGGCTCCCGCCCCGAAGCCGTAATCGGCGGCCCATTGATTTTCGGAAACGGCCCGGAGCGATCCGGGCCTTTTTCTTTCGGTGGGTATTGCAGCTTGCGGCTTTTGCTTTTCCGGGGTGGATCATTATATGAGGGACATCCCGCCGCCTGCCCTGCAGTTTGCCCTCAAGGAGAATGCCATGACCGCCTATGACTACGATCTGTTTGTGATTGGCGGCGGATCGGGCGGGGTGAGGGCGGGCCGGGTCGCGGCATCGCTCGGCAAGCGGGTGGCGATCGCCGAGGAATATCGTTTCGGCGGAACCTGCGTCATCCGCGGCTGCGTGCCGAAAAAACTCTTCGTCTATGCCTCCCAGTACCACGAGCATTTCGAAGATGCCGTCGGCTACGGCTGGGAGGTGGGCGAAAGCAGCTTCGACTGGAAGAAGCTGATCGCCGCCAAGGACAAGGAGATCACCCGCCTCGAAGGCCTTTACCGCAGGGGGCTGGAAAACAACGGCGCCGAGATCGTCGAAAGCCGTGCCGAATTGGTCGACGCCCATACGATCCGTATCGTCAAGACCGGCAAGACCGTGACGGCGGAGAAGATCGTCATCGCGACCGGCGGGGCTCCCAATCCGCATGCGGCGCTGCCCGGCCACGAGCTCTGCATCTCCTCGAACGAAGCCTTCCACCTGCCGGAACTGCCGCGCTCCATCCTGATTGCCGGGGGCGGTTACATTGCGGTGGAGTTCGCCAACATCTTCCACGGCCTCGGCGTCGATACGACGCTGATCTATCGCGGCAAGGAAATCCTCTCGCGCTTCGACCACGACATGCGCCAGGGCCTGCACAAGGCGATGGTCGAAAAGGGCATCCGCGTCATCCTCACCGATGTCATCGAAGAGGTGACCAGAGCGCCCGCCGGCGGGCTGGTGGCGGAGACGATGTGCGGCGAGACGCTTGCCGTCGACACCATAATGTTGGCGCTCGGCCGCGATCCGAATACCGACGGTCTCGGGCTGGAGGCTGCGGGCGTCGACGTGAACGAGCGCGGTGCGATCGTGGTCGACAAATATTCGCGCACCAGCGTGCCGCATATCTATGCGCTCGGCGACGTCACCGACCGGGTACAGCTGACGCCCGTGGCGATCCACGAGGCGATGTGCTTCATCGAAACCGAATATCGCAACAACCCGACCGCGCCCGACCACGACCTGATTGCCACCGCCGTCTTTTCTCAGCCGGAGATCGGCACCGTCGGCCTCTCCGAGGAAGAGGCCGCCAAGCGCTATCCGGAACTCGAAGTCTACCGCGCCGAATTCCGGCCGATGAAGGCGACGCTCTCGGGCCGTGCCGAAAAGATGATCATGAAGCTTGTCGTCGACGCGGCGAGCCGCAAGGTGGTCGGCGCCCATGTGCTCGGTCACGATGCAGGCGAAATGGCGCAGCTTCTCGGCATTTCGCTGAAAGCGGGCGTCACCAAGGACGATTTCGACCGCACCATGGCCGTCCACCCGACTGCGGCCGAAGAACTCGTCACCATGTACAACCCGAGCTACCGGGTCAAAAACGGCGAACGCATCTGACGCGTTCGCGGATGCCGCATGGCCTGCCTTCAGCTGGTGATGCGCGGGGAGGTGACGATCTTGAGGAACAGGGTCTGCATCGCCTTTTCGATACCTTCGGTCGGGCTGACCTCGAAATAGAAGCCTGGCGTGGCGCATTCCTGCATCTTGGTCGCGATCTGCGACTGGAAGGGCGCCACCCATTTCTTGTAGAAGTCGTTTTCCGGCAGTTCGAGATAGGTCGTGTAGAGGACCGCAATCCGGATGCCGCGATCCTTCAGCGTCTGGCAGGCCTGGGTGTCGATCGGCTCGATGCAGCGGGTGCCGTTCGTCGTGCCTTTGGGGCTGGTGCAGCCCTTGGATTTTGCGCTGTCGCCGACGCCGTCCGCAACGAAGAAGACGATCTTCTGACGATCCGTGTTGCTCGTGCCCTTGCCCGGCGTGCCGTCGATTTCGCCGTTGATCCCCTTCAACGCATCGTCGAAGCTCGTCTGCTGGTCGTTGTTGTAATTCTGTTTGGGGATGCTCATCAACTCGATCTGGTCGGTCGCCTTGGCGACCTCGCCGAGGTTGTAGTTGAGGCCCGCCACCTTGAAGAGTTTCGCGTCCATCGCCGTCTTTCCGAAGGTGTAGGCCGCAATGCGGAACTGGTTGGCGACCGTCTGGGTATCGGTGGCCTTCGTCATCAGGGCCTTGGTCGCCGCGGCCACGACGTCGATGCGGGTCGTCACGTTGTTGTTCTTGGCGACGTTGTAATAGCTTTTCGGATCCTCGACGCCCGCTTCCGAGACAATGTGGCAGGCGAAGGCGCAGTTGGCGTCCTTTCCTTTGCCGTCCGACCCGAGGCGCGTGGCCTCCTGCATCGTCTTGATGTCGTGTGGCGTCGCACCGACCCCCATGGACGGGGTGTTGTCCAGCAGCATGAAGAAATCCATGAACGCCGGAGCCTGGAACACGGCGGTGGCGACGCCGGAGACGGCAACCTGATCCTTGCCGAGAATGCGCATGAAGGCCGTGGGCATCTCGGCTTTGAACGAGACCCGCGAGGAGATTATCCCGTTGTTTTTCACGATCGCGATATCGACCGTGAGAGGCAGTTTCGAAAGCTCGCCCGACATCTGGCTCATGAAGATGCGGTTGGCTTCCGTCGTATCGAGCGGGACGCTGCCATCGCCCGACATCGACATCGCCTGGGCGACGGCCTTGGATTTTTCGGCGATCGCGCCGACGGCGGCGGCATCCGCGGCGCCGACGAGTTCTGTTCTGAGACTGAGCGCACGCCCGAAATCCACCGCCATTCCTGCGGCCCCCATGACCGGCACCATCAGCAATGCCGTCATGATGCCGAAATTGCCCAGTCGCTCTTCCCAGAGCCGTTTTACAACATGCATCGTTTGTTCCCCAGCAGTCGAAATTTCCGGGGAGTATTGCTTAAATTAGTGAAATCAAACCTAAAGCGACGGCCAACTCGGTCTCCAGGCCGAATTCGAACATCCGCTGCCTCCGGAGGCGACCCGGAGGCCTTGTTGACGGAATCCGGTTATTGGCCCCAAGGATGGTCTGGAAGGGTGCAGGAATTGATGATCATCAATTGCGAAAAAGCCCGTCTCGTCCTGGCGGGCTTCAAACGCGGCGATGCGGCTATGCAAGGCTGGCGTTAAGGTTTATAAGCCGCCTCGATTTTGAGGACGGCCGTCGGCCCAGCCGTGGGCCGGTGTTTGCCGCGGCGAGAACAGGTGAGTGACATGGCACAGAATTGGACCCCGAGCAGTTGGCGGAACAAACCGATCCAGCAGGTGCCGGAATTTCCGGACAAGGCCGCCCTTGCGGCGACGGAAGCTCAGCTCGCAACCTTTCCGCCGCTGGTTTTCGCCGGTGAGGCGCGCCGCCTGAAGAAGCAGCTCGCCAATGTCGCGGAAGGCAACGCCTTCCTGCTGCAGGGCGGCGACTGCGCCGAAAGCTTCGCCGAGCACGGCGCCGACAACATCCGCGATTTCTTCCGTTCCTTCCTGCAGATGGCCGTCGTCCTGACCTACGGCGCCCAGCTTCCGGTGGTGAAAGTCGGCCGCATCGCCGGCCAGTTCGCCAAACCCCGCAGCAATTCGCACGAGACCCAGGACGGCCAGACGCTGCTGACCTATCGCGGCGACATCGTCAACGGTACGGATTTCACCGAGGAAGCCCGCACCCCGAACCCGGAACGGCAGATGATGGCCTACCGCCAGTCGGCCGCGACGCTGAACCTTCTGCGCGCCTTCGCGATGGGCGGCTACGCCAATCTGGAAAACGTCCACAAGTGGATGCTCGGCTTCGTGAAGGATTCACCGCAGGGCGAGCGCTACCGCAAGCTCGCCGACCGCATCAGCGAGACCATGGACTTCATGCAGGCGATCGGCATCACCTCCGAAAATCAGCCGAGCCTGCGCGAGACGGATTTTTTCACCAGCCATGAGGCATTGTTGCTCGGCTACGAAGAGGCGTTCACGCGCGTCGATTCCACCTCGGGCGACTGGTATGCGACCTCCGGCCACATGCTGTGGATCGGCGATCGCACCCGCCAGCTCGACCATGCGCATGTGGAATATTTCCGCGGCATCAAGAACCCGATCGGCCTGAAATGCGGCCCCTCGCTGCAGGCCGACAACCTGATCGAACTCATTGACGCGCTGAACCCGACCAACGAGGCGGGCCGCCTGACGCTGATCTGCCGCTTCGGTTCCGACAAGGTGGCCGACTGCCTGCCGAAGCTGATCCGCGCCGTTGAGCGCGAAGGCAGACAAGTCGTCTGGTCCTGCGATCCGATGCACGGCAACACGATCACGCTCAACAAGTACAAGACGCGTCCCTTCGAGCGGATCCTGTCGGAAGTCGAAAGCTTCTTCCAGATCCATAGGGCCGAAGGCACCCATCCGGGCGGCATCCACATCGAGATGACCGGCAAGGACGTGACCGAATGCACCGGCGGCGCCCGCGCGGTGACCGCGGACGACCTGCACGACCGCTACCACACCCATTGCGATCCGCGCCTCAATGCCGACCAGGCGCTGGAACTCGCCTTCCTGCTCGCCGAGCGGATGAAGAGCGGCCGCGACGAGAAGCGGATGGTCGTCAACGGCTGATCCGTCACCGGATCGCGAACGAAGAAGGCCGGCGGAGACGCCGGCCTTCTTCGTTCGCGCCTGATGCTAATCATCAATGAAATAGATTTGACCCGGACCGCATGGCCCGCGACACTCCGGCCACCCGATTTCGCACGGAGGCATGGATGGAGCAGAACAACAGCGGTCAATGTCTATGCGGTTCCGTGCGGTTCAGGACGAGTGGCCCATTGCGGACGGTGACGGCCTGCCACTGCTCGCAATGCCGCCGTCAGACGGGGCTTTATTACGCCGCCACCGCCGTGCCGCTCGATAAGCTGCAGCTCGAAAGCGAGGAGACGCTTTCCTGGTACCGGGCGAGCGACACGGCCCGGCGCGGCTTTTGCTCCCGATGCGGCTCCGCGCTGTTCTGGCAGGCGGACGGCGCTGCACAAATCTCGATCATGGCCGGCGCATTCGATCAGCCAAGCGGGCTTGTGATGGGCGAACATATCTACTGCGCCGACAAGGCGGATTTCTACGAGCTTCCGGACGACGGCGTCCCTCACCACCCAGGCGATCGGCCGGCGTCGGCTTGATGCATTGCAAAAATCTCTTGGAGCCAAAAATCTCTTGGAACAACGTTGCCGCGATCGCCGGCTGACGCTAAATCGGTGCCATGACCCAGGACATCGCCCAGACTTTCCGTATCGCCATCGCCCAGCTCAACCCGACCGTCGGCGATGTCGCCGGCAACCTGGCGCTCGCCCGTGAGGCGCGTCGGGATGCGGCCAGGGAGGAGGCGGATATCATCCTCTTCACCGAACTTTTTCTCTCCGGTTATCCGCCGGAAGACCTGGTGCTGAAGCCGGCTTTTCTGAAGGCCTGCCTCAAGGCGGTCGAGGAACTGGCGGCCGATACGGCCGATGGCGGGCCGGGCGTGATCATCGGTTTTCCACGCCAGGGGAAGGAGGGCCGGCATAATTCCATCGCCGTGCTCGACGGCGGCAAGGTGGTCGCCGTGCGCGACAAGATCGATCTGCCGAACTATGGCGAGTTCGATGAGAAGCGGGTCTTCATCGCCGGGGACATGCCGGGTCCGGTGAATTTCCGGGGGGTACGCCTTGGTATTCCGATCTGCGAGGATATCTGGGGCGATCTCGGCGTTTGCGAGACCTTGTCGGAAAGCGGCGCGGAAATCCTGCTCGTGCCGAACGGCTCGCCCTATTATCGCGGCAAGGTGGATATCCGCCATCAGGTCGTGCTGAAACAGGTGATCGAGACCGGCCTGCCGATGATCTACGCCGCGCAGCTCGGCGGCCAGGATGAACTTGTCTTCGACGGGGCGAGCTTCGCCTTCAACGCGGACAAGTCGCTCGCCTTCCAGATGAGCCAGTTCGAGCCGGCCGTCGCCGTCACCGAGTGGAGACGGACGGACGACACCTGGCATTGCGCGCGTGGGCCGATGGCGCGCATTCCCGAAAAGGAGGAGGCGGATTACCGCGCCTGCCTGCTCGGCTTCCGCGATTACGTCAACAAGAACGGCTTCAAGTCGGTGGTGCTCGGCCTTTCCGGCGGCATCGACTCGGCAATCTGCGCGGCGATCGCCGTCGATGCGCTGGGCGAGGAGCGGGTGCGCACGGTGATGCTGCCCTATCGCTACACGTCCGAAGACTCGTTCAAGGACGCGGCCGACTGCGCCAAGGCGCTGGGCTGCCGTTACGACATCGTGCCGATCGCCGAACCGGTCGACGGCTTTTCCTCGGCTCTCTCCGAGCTTTTCGAGGGAACCGACGAGGGGATCACCGAGGAAAATCTCCAGAGCCGCGCCCGCGGTACGATCTTGATGGCGATTTCCAACAAGTTCGGCTCGATGGTGGTGACCACCGGCAACAAGTCGGAAATGTCGGTGGGCTACGCGACGCTTTACGGCGACATGAACGGCGGTTTCAATCCGATCAAGGATCTCTACAAGATGCAGGTCTACGCGCTGGCCGCCTGGCGCAACAAGCACCTGCCGCCGACGGCGCTTGGTCCGAGCGGCGAGGTGATCCCGAAGAATATCATCTCCAAGGCGCCTTCCGCCGAACTGCGCCCGAACCAGACGGACCAGGATTCGCTGCCGCCCTATCCGGTGCTCGACGACATCCTCGAATGCCTGGTCGAGATGGAGATGGGCACCGAGGAGATCGTCGCGCGCGGCCATGACGTGGCGACGGTGCATCGCATCGAGCACCTGCTTTATCTTGCCGAATACAAGCGGCGGCAGTCGGCGCCGGGTGTCAAGATCACCAAGAAGAACTTTGGCCGCGACCGCCGTTACCCGATCACCAACCGGTTCCGCGATCGCTGAGGAAGCGGGTCATGGCGCTGCGCAGCTCCGTCGAGACATTCGACATCCGCAGGCGAAGAAACCGCGTCGTCTGGCAGACCGAGGCACTGTTCGAGGCGCCCAACTGGTCGCCGGACGGGCGTTACCTGATGCTGAACAGCGACGGCCTGATCTACCGGCTGTCTCTGGACGGGGGCATGGGACCGGAACTCGTCGATACCGGCTTTGCAAAACGGTGCAACAACGACCACGGCATTTCGCCAGACGGTTTGCGGATCGCGATCTCCGACAAGGTCGAATTCGGCAAATCGGCAATCTATGTCCTGCCTGCTGGGGGCGGCGAGCCGAAACTGGTCACGAAGAACCTGCCTTCCTATTGGCATGGCTGGTCGCCGGACGGAAAAACATTCGCCTATTGCGGTATCCGCAACGACGAATTCGATATCTACACGATCGACGTTCAGGACGGCATCGACGGCGGCAGGGAGACGCGGCTGACCTTCGGCGAGGGCCGCAATGACGGGCCAGACTATTCGCCGGACGGGAACTGGATCTACTTCAATTCGAGCCGCACCGGCCTGATGCAGATCTGGCGCGTGCCGGCCGCCGGCGGCCCGGCCGAGCGGATCAGCGACAGCCCCTACGGCGACTGGTTTCCGCATCCCTCACCGAAGGGCGACAAGATCGTCTTCCTGTCCTACGACGCCGATGTCTTCGATCATCCGCGCGACCAACAGGTTCGTGTCCGGCTGATGGACATGGACGGCGGCAATGTCGAGACGCTGTTCGATCTCTTCGGCGGGCAGGGCACGATGAATTCGCCGAACTGGTCACCGGACGGTGATGAATTCGCCTATGTGCGCTATTTCCCTGTCGCATGAGAGGCTTGAAACCCGGCGAGGGGGCGGGCATACCTTGTCTGTCAGGTGCCTGCCCGTGGCAGGAGAATCGGGAACCCGGTGCAAGACCGGGACGTGCCCAACGCTGTGAGGCGGATGCCTGGCCGCAGATAAGCCACTGGAGACATCCGGGAAGGCGGCGGCCGGGCAGGTGAAGCCAAGTCAGAAGACCGGCCTGATGCGATGGACCGACCCGCGCGGACGGCGGACAGGTTGTGTGAGCAGGCTCCGCCACAGGCGAGGCGGCTCGGCATTGTTGGGGAAAAACGATGCGACCAGACCTGTTGCCGCCGGGCTTTGTGCCGGCCGGCGAATTCTCGGCCGACGAACGCGCCGCCGTCTACCGGGCGATCCACACGCGCCGCGACGTGCGCGGCGAATTCCTGCCCGATCCTCTGCCGGACGATCTGGTGAGGAGACTATTGGCTGCGGCCCATGCGGCGCCCTCGGTCGGCTTCATGCAGCCGTGGAATTTCATCCTCGTCCGCGACCCCGCCATGCGGCAGGCCGCCTGGACGGCGTTTTCGCGCGCCAACCGGGAGGCCGCGGAGATGTTTCCGGAGGAAAGTCGCGCTCTCTACCGCAGTCTGAAGCTCGAAGGCATCCGTACCGCGCCGCTCTCCATCTGCATCACCTGCGATCCGGACCGGGCGGGGCCGGTGGTGCTGGGGCGCACCCACAATCCGCGCATGGATGCCTATTCCACCGTCTGCGCGGTGCAGAACCTCTGGCTCGCCGCCCGTGCCGAAGGCGTCGGCGTCGGCTGGGTCAGCATTTTTCGCGACGAGGACATCCGTGCCCTGCTCGGCATTCCGGAGCGTGTGGAAATCGTCGCCTGGCTGTGCCTTGGCTATGTGGACCGGCTCTATGTGGAGCCGGAACTCGCGGCGAAGGGCTGGCGGCAAAGACTGCCGCTTCAGGAGCTCATCTTCGAGGATCGCTGGCCGGCAGGCTGATCACTGCTGGGCCTGCGGCCCGCTCGATTTCGGATGGGCGAGGTCGATGTTCTCCTCGGGCAGGAAGACCGGCCCCACGGTGCGCACCTTCTTGTTGGGATCGTAGGGTCGCTCCGGCCCCGGCAGGTTCGGCTGGCTGGCGGCCGCCTGCGGTTGGCTGGGGGGCGTGGTGCGCAGGCTGGTCACGCCGGAATAGTCCTGCTGTTGCTTCGGCAGTTCGAGACCCTGGACCTTGAGCCTTTCCTTTTCATCCGCCTCGACGTCGGATGGTGTGCAGGCGTTCGACCGGATGGCTGCGAGCACGGTGGAGCGCTCGTCGGAGGGCCGGACCAGATCGCGGGTGTTCTTCCGTTCCGCCGTCAGCGTGTCGCGAGCCTCTTCCATGGATTGCAGCGCCTGGCGCATCTCATCGCAGGTTCCGGCATCGGCGCCGCCGAACACGACGATGCTGCCGGTTCCGCAGCCGGCCTGCCGCATCTCGATCCGGAGTTCCCGGATCCGGATATTAAGCTGCGCGAGTTCCTGTGCATAACGCCGCATCTGATCCGTATTGCCGATCACCTGCGGGAGGTTGGCGAGCTGCCGGTAAAGCGCGGCGCAGGTCGCCACGTCCCGAGCCGAGGCGGCGGCGGGTGCGATGAGAAGAGGGGCTATCAACAGGCCGCGAAGGCGCATGGGCAGGTCCGGCATTCCCTTCAGGAGCGAGAGCGCATCATGCCGTGCGCCGGTTGACAATGTCATAAGGCGCGGATCACGACCTGTTGAAATTCAGGGGAGGCCGATTCTCCCCCGTTCGAGCAGCATTACGGCTGGATACCGAGATTGGGCTGGGCGGCCTCCACGACCGCCAGTGCCGCCATGTTGACCACGCCGCGCGAGGTGACCGAGGGCGACAGGATATGGGCCGGCATGGCCGCGCCGAGCAGGATCGGGCCGACATGCAGCGCATCCGTCATGTTGCGGACGATGCCGAGCGAGATGTTGGCCGCGTCGAGGTTCGGGAAGACGAGGAGATTGGCCTCGCCGGTGAGCGAGCTGTTCGGCATGGCGCGCTTGCGCAACGTCTCCGAAAGCGCCGATCCGCCCTGCATCTCGCCGTCCACTTCGAGGTGAGGCGCCCGCTCGCGCACCAGTTTCAGGGCGGTCCGCATCTTCTGCGCGCTTTCCGAATCGCGCGAGCCGAAATTGGAATGGCAGATCAGTGCCGCCTTCGGCACGATGCCGAAACGGTGGATTTCCTCGGCGGCGAGAACGGTGATCTCGGCGAGTTCCTGTGCCGACGGATTGTAGTTGACGAACGTGTCGGTGAAGAAGATCGCGCCGCGCTGCGAGATCAGCAGGCTCAAGCCGGAAAAGGCGCAGACGTCCGGCCGCTTGCCGATGATCTGATCGACATCGCGCAGATGCCGGTCGTAGCCGCCTTCGACGCCGCAGATCAGCGCATCCGCTTCGCCGCGTTTCACCGACAACGCGCCGATGACCGTATTGTTGGTGCGCACGATGGTGCGCGCCGTTTCCGGGTTGATGCCGCGGCGGCCGACCAGCGCAAAATATTCGTCCACATAGTCGCGGTAACGCGGATCGTCCTCCGGATTGACCACGGCGAAATCGACATCCGGGCGGATGCGGATGCCGAAGCGTTTCAGGCGTGCCTCGATCACCGAGGGACGGCCGATCAGGATCGGCGTCGCGGTCTTTTCCTCGAGCAGCACCTGAGCGGCGCGCAGCACCCGTTCGTCTTCGCCTTCCGCGAAGATGACGCGTTTCTTTTCCGACGACTTGGCGGCATTGAAAATCGGCTTCATGACGAAGCCGGAGCGCCAGACGAAGCGGTTCAACTGATCGAGATAGGCGTCGAAATCGTGGATCGGCCGGGCGGCGACGCCGGTTTCGGCGGCGGCCCTGGCAACCGCCGGCGCGATGCGCAGGATGAGGCGCGGGTCGAACGGCGAGGGAATGAGGTAGTCCGGTCCGAAAGTGGGCGTCTCACCGGAATAGGCGCGCGCGGCGACGTCGGAGACTTCCTCGCGGGCAAGGGCCGCGATCGCCTTGACCGCCGCCATCTTCATCTCCTCGTTGATCGTCCGGGCACCGCAGTCGAGCGCGCCGCGGAAGATGTAGGGAAAGCAGAGCACGTTGTTGACCTGGTTCGGAAAGTCCGAACGGCCGGTGCAGATCATCGCGTCGGGGCGGGCGGCGCGGGCAAGCTCCGGCATGATTTCCGGCGTCGGATTGGCGAGCGCCATGATCAGCGGTTTCGGCGCCATGCGGGCGAGCAGTTCCGGCTTCAGGACGCCCGCGGCGGAGAGACCGAGGAAGACGTCCGCATCGTCGATGCTGTCGGCAAGCACGCGCTTGTCGGTCTTCTGAGCGTAGATTTCCTTCCACTCGTCCATCAGCGTATTGCGGCCGTCATAGACGAGGCCTTCGATGTCATGGACCCAGATGTTCTCCTTCCTGGCGCCGAGCGACACGAGGAGATGCAGGCAGGCGAGCGCCGCAGCACCCGCGCCGGAGGTGACGATCTTGACGTCGGAAATGTTCTTTCCGGCAAGTTCCAGGCCGTTCATGATCGCCGCGGCGACGATGATCGCCGTACCGTGCTGGTCGTCGTGGAAGACGGGAATGTTCATCTTCTCGCGCAGCCGGCGCTCCACCTCGAAACATTCCGGCGCCTTGATGTCTTCGAGATTGATGCCGCCGAAGGTCGGCTCCAGTGCCGAGACGGTCGAGACCATGGAATCGATCGTCTCCGCGTCGATCTCGATGTCGAAGACGTCGATGCCGGCGAATTTCTTGAAGAGGACGGCCTTGCCCTCCATGACGGGCTTGGAGGCGAGCGGGCCGATATTGCCGAGGCCGAGCACGGCCGTTCCGTTCGATATGACCGCGACGAGGTTGGCGCGGGCGGTGTAGTCCGCCGCCATCTCGGGATTGTCGCGGATCGCAAGACAGGGGGCCGCGACGCCCGGCGAATAGGCGAGCGCGAGATCCCGCTGGTTGCCGAGCGGCTTGGTGGCCTGGATCTCCAGCTTGCCGGGGCGGGGATAACGGTGGAAGAACAGCGCCTGTTCGTCGAGATCGCCGCTGACCGGCCCGGTGGCCGAGATGGCCGGCGATTTCGGTTTGTCCTGCGCGTTCATGCTTCCTCCTGAAGTGTCTTTGTCTGCGTGCTGGTTCGAAAGGAGAGACCCTCATTTACATCAATCGACCGGCCGCAACAGCAGCTAATTTGCGGTCGCGGCCGAAATTGGAGCCAAGCCGGGCGAACGGCGAAAACCGGCTTTTCCCACCGTCTGTCATCATCTTGAAACACGAGTCTGGTTTTGGAAGCCCATAAACGGCGGCGAAAGGGTGACTTCGTGACCGGTCAGGCTGAGACAAGGCATTTCAGGACGCTTTTCATTTCGGACGTGCATTTGGGTTCCAAGGCCGCCCGAACGGATTTCCTTCTCGATTTCCTGCGGTATCACGAAGCCGATACCGTCTACCTCGTCGGCGATATCGTCGACGGCTGGCGCCTGAAGCGGAACTGGTACTGGCCGCAGGGCTGCAACGACGTGGTGCAGAAGCTTTTGCGCAAGGCGCGCAAGGGGACACGCATCGTCTACATCCCCGGCAATCACGACGAGTTCCTCCGCACTTTCCCGGGCATGCATTTCGGCGGCATCGAGGTTGCGGAACGCGCCATCCATGAAATGGCCGACGGCAAGAAATACCTGATCCTGCACGGCGACGAATTCGACGTCGTGGTTCGCAACGCCCGCCTGCTCGCCTATCTCGGCGATTGGGCCTATGATGCGGCGATCGTCATCAATGTCGGTCTTGCCGCTATCCGCCGCCGCCTCGGCATGCCTTACTGGTCGTTTTCGGCCTGGGCCAAGCTGCAGGTCAAGCATGCCGTCAACTTCATCGGCGAGTTCCAGCGCGTCGTGGCCGACGAAGCCCGCCGCAACAATGTCGACGGGGTGATCTGCGGCCATATCCATCACGCCGTCATGGAAGACATCGACGGCATCCACTACGTCAACACGGGCGACTGGGTGGAAAGCTGCACGGCGGTCGCCGAGCACCATGACGGCACGCTCGAAATGATCTCCTGGCAGCGGATCAGCGAGACGGCGGACATCAAGGCGCTGCCGAAGCCGCAATCCGTCGAGGACATGCAGGCCGCCTGACGGCCTGCCGCAATAGGTCAACCATGTCCGGGCAAACCGTACCGGACGGCCATATCTTGGCATAGGCAGGGTCTGGGGCTTGTGTTAGGTAAGCTGGAAGTTTCAGCAACCTATCCGTGATATCGTGATTCCCCCAGACAAGGTGCCCTCCGCGCCGCCTTTTTTCCAGCTTCGCTGCGCTCTCGCCTATGGTGCGCCCTTGGGGGTGAACGGCGTCATCCTGCCCTACCTGCCCGTCTGGCTCGCCGGTCTTGCCTTCACGGAATTCGAGATCGGCGTGGTGCTGGCAATGCAGCTTCTGCTGCGCGTGGCTGCAGCCCCGGTGGCGGGATTTGTCGCCGACCGGATAAGCGAGCGGACCCTGATGCTCGCCTGGTCGGGTGCGCTCACCTTCCTGTCCGCGCTGGCCATGTTCTTCACCCGCGATTTCTGGTCGGTTCTTCTCGTTATCGCCGTTCAGGCCGTGGTGTTCGCACCCTACGCGCCGATTGTCGAATCGATCGCCATTACCGGCGTGCGGCGTTGGGGATTTCAGTACGGATCGATGCGGGTCTGGGGCTCCATCGGCTTCGTGGGCGTCACGCTTGTCGCCGGCGAACTGCGCGGCCTGTGGGGTTTCGAGACCATCCCGGCCATCATGGCGGCCGGCTTCCTGCTCACCGTCATCGTCGCCTTCACGGCGCCGAGGCTTGGCCGGGCGGCGGTGCGGCCGGGGGCCGACAGGGCGCTGCAGCCGAGTTCCCTGAAGCGGATCGATCTGCACGTGCTGATGATCGGCGCATCCGTCGCGCAAGCGGGCCATGGCATGTTCTACACGTTCGGCACGATCCACTGGCAGGATATCGGCTTTTCGAGCGCGTCGATCGGCGTGCTGTGGAGTGCCGCGGTGATTTCGGAGATCGTCGTCTTTTTTGCGGCCGGCTGGCTCGTCCGCAGGGTCCGGTCCTGGACGCTGATGCGGATCGGCTGCGCGGTGGCATTGGTCCGTTGGACGATGTTTCCGATGGACCTCGGTTTCTGGAGCTATGTCGGCCTGCAGGCCATGCATGCCTTCACCTTCGCCTTCGTCCATATCGGCCTGCAGAGCCGGCTGGTGGAAACGGTCCGCGAGGACCAGGAATCCTCCATGCAGGGTGCCTATGTCTTCTACAATGGCGTCTTCCTGGCGCTTTCGACCGTGCTGTCGGGGCTGCTCTATCGCCAGTTCGGGCCGCCGAGCTATGTGGCGATGGCGTTTCTGGCGCTGGCGGGCCTCGGCATCATCGCATTCGCCGCCAGGCTTCACCCCCAGAGGCCGGCTTCCGGCGGATAGACGAGCGAGCCTTCGTAACGCAGCCCGCCCGGCCGGTCGCGGGCCAGCAGCAGCGGTCCGTCGAGATCGGCATAATCCGCATCCTCGGCGAGCAGCACGGCGGGCGCCATGGCGAGCGAGGAGCCGACCATGCAGCCGATCATGACCGCAAATCCGAGCCGCTGCGCCTCCGCCTTCATGGCAAGCGCCTCGGTCAGCCCGCCGGTCTTGTCGAGCTTGATGTTGACCGCGTCGTAGCGGTCTCTCAGGCTTTCCAGGTCTCTGGTCGCATGTACGCTTTCGTCGGCGCAGACAGAGACGAGGCGGCGGAAGCCGGCAAGTGCGGCGTCCTGTCCGGCGGGAAGCGGCTGTTCGATCAGCGACACGTTGGTTTCGGCGGCGATCGCCATGTGATGGGCAAGGTTTTCCTCCGTCCAGCCCTCGTTGGCATCGACGATGATGCGCGCATCCGGTGCCGCCGCCCGGACGGCCTTCAGCCGCGTCTCGTCGTTATCGGTGCCGAGCTTGATCTTGAGGAGAGGGCGCCCGGCATTTCTGCGTGCCTCCGCGGCCATGGCGTCCGGCTCGCCGAGCGACAGCGTGAAGGCGGTGACGAAGGGGCGCTGGCTCGTGGCGCCGATCGTCTCGGCGACGCGCCGTCCGGTGCGTTTGGCTTGGAGGTCCCAGAGCGCGCAATCGACGGCATTTCTCGCAGCCCCGGGCTTCATGCGTGCCTGCAGTTCCTCGCGCGTCAAACCGTCGCCGACGGCAGTTGCAACGCTGCGGATATCCGCCATCACCCCGTCCATGCTTTCGCCATAGCGCCTGTAGGGCACGCACTCCCCGCGCCCGGAAATCCCGTCTTCAGTGATCGTGCAGGTAATCACCTCGGCCTCGGTCTTGGAGCCGCGCGAGATGGTGAAGGCGCCGGCGATGGGGAAGGTTTCGATTGTGGCTTCGAGGTTACGGCGCATGGTTTTAGTGCGTCCCATTGTGGCAAATGCGTATCGGATGGCTATATTGCTGGTCTTGAAAATGCGATCAACCGCATCGCATTGCAACTTCAGATGACCTGTAAGCGCGAAAGATTTCCGTGACGTCGAAGGCAGCCGAAATCAAGGCCGAGGATATGCCAGGAGGCGGCGGCGAGCGCTACGTGCTGGCCGGCAATTGGCGCGGCGCTACGATTTCCCCCATTCTGAAGGATTTCGAGCAGCTTGAGAAGGCTGGCGGCCAAGGGCGGCTGGAGATCGACCTGACCGGGGTCGAAGGCATCGATACGGCCGGCGCATGGCTCATCCGCCGGCTGCTGACGGCCAAGAGCGAACAGGGACGTGAAACCGCCCTGGTGGGCGGCGAGGGGCCGATCCAGGAACTGGTCGGCGTGCTGCCGGAAAAGGCGCCGGCGCCTCATGCCGAGAATGGCACGAAGGGGACCCTCTTCGAACGGGTTTTCTCGCCGGCCGGCGAGACGATGGTCGGCCTGTGGGGCGATTTCTACGCCGCCATGCATATTCTCGGTTCCGCCGTGCGCGGCGCCCAGATGAAGTTCGGCCGCGGCGCCGGCGTGTCGCCCGCCTCCGTCGTCACCCACATCGACCGCATGGGCGTGCGGGCGGTGCCGATCATCGTGCTGATGTCCTTCCTGATCGGCGCGATCATCGCCCAGCAGGGCGCCTTCCAGCTTCGGTATTTCGGTGCCGAGATTTTCGTCGTCGACCTCGTCGGCATCCTGCAATTGCGTGAGATCGGCGTGCTCTTGACCGCCATCATGATCGCCGGCCGTTCGGGAAGCGCCATCACCGCCGAGATCGGCTCGATGAAGATGCGCGAGGAGATCGACGCGCTGACCGTCATCGGCCTCAATCCTGTCGGCGTGCTGATCTTCCCGCGTCTCGTGGCGCTGACGGTCGCTCTGCCGCTTCTGACCATCGTCGCCAATTTTGCAGCGCTTGCGGGTGCTGCGGTCGTTGCCTGGGCCTATTCCGGCATCACCTTCGATACCTATCTCTCCCGCCTGCACGAGGCGATCGACCATACCTCGGTGGCATCGGGCATGATCAAGGCGCCGTTCATGGCGCTCTGCATCGGCATCGTCGCGGCCGTCGAGGGCATGAAGGTCGGCGGCAGCGCCGAATCCCTCGGTCAGCACGTCACCACGTCCGTGGTGAAGGCGATCTTCGTCGTCATCCTGATGGATGCGCTGTTCGCCATCTTCTATTCCGCGATCGATTTCTGATGGAGAGCGGGGTGGAGGAGACGCAGGAGCGGGCAGTGGTGGACAAGTCGAACGGCCGTCAGGTCGTGCTGTCGGTGCGCGACGTGACTGTCGGTTTCGGTGACAACCTGGTGCTCGACAAACTGAACCTCGATGTCTACCGCGGCGAGATTTTGGGCTTCGTCGGCGCATCCGGCACCGGCAAGTCGGTGCTGATGCGCACCGTGCTAGGCCTGCTCGCGCATCGCTCCGGCACGATCGAAATCCTGGGCGTCGATTACGACAACGCCACGGAAGAAGATCGCATGATGGTGGACATGCGTCTCGGCGTTCTCTTCCAGCACGGCGCGCTCTTCTCGGCGCTCACCGTCAAGGAAAACATCCAGCTGCCGATGCGCGAATATCTCGACCTGCCGCAGTCGCTGATGGACGAACTCGCCTATCTCAAGATCGAGATGGTGGGCCTGCCGCCGGATGCGGCGGACAAATATCCGTCCGAACTGTCGGGCGGCATGATCAAGCGCGCCGCGCTGGCCCGCGCGCTGGCGCTCGATCCGGACCTCGTTTTCCTCGACGAGCCGACCTCGGGTCTCGACCCCATCGGTGCGGCCGATTTCGACGCGCTGATCGCCAAGCTGCGTGATACGCTGGGCCTCACGGTCTATATGGTAACGCACGATCTCGACAGCCTTTTTTCGGTCTGCGACCGTATTGCCGTGCTTGGCCGGAAACGGGTATTGGTGGAAGGCACACTGGAAGATATGTTTGCGAATGACGATCCATGGGTTCAGTCCTACTTCCGCGGCAAGCGGGCGCGGTCGGTCGTGATCCAAGAAAAGCCGTCGGCTGCAGAAGTAGAGAAGACCTGAAAGCATGGAAACGAGAGCCAATTACGCCCTTGTCGGCTTTTTCACGCTGCTGGTCATCGCGGCTGCCTTCGGCTTCGTTTATTGGATGGCGCAATCGGGCCGCGGCGGTCCGACGGCGGAGCTTGCCATCCGGATTCCGGGTTCCGCCAACGGCCTTTCGGTCGGCTCTCCGGTGCGCTTCAACGGTATCCCGGTCGGCTCGGTACGCAGTCTGACCATCGATCCGGACGACCCGCGGTATTCGATCGCCTTCACCGAGGTCAGGGCCGACGCGCCGGTCTACCAGTCGACCCAGGCGGCGCTGGAAGTGCAGGGCTTGACGGGGGCCGCCTATATCGAACTCTCCGGCGGCGCCAAGGGCGAGGAGAACATCCTTCAGAAGGCGATCGAAAGCGGCCGCCCCGCGGTGCTGATCGCCGAGCAATCGAGCGTCACCAATCTGCTTGCGACGGCCGACAAGATCCTCGATCGTGCCGACCAAGCGATCGGCGACATTCAGGGCTTCGTGGCGGACGCGCGAGGCCCGCTGACCCAGACGATCCGCAACGTCGAGACCTTCACCTCCGCGCTGGCCCAGAATTCCGACAGCATCGACAAGTTCCTGACCAGCCTTGCGACACTCTCGGCCACCATCGACCGCGTGTCCGGCACGCTGAATTCGACGCTCGAAGCCGCCGAGAAGCTGGTCAGCGCCATCGATGCTGAGAAGATCAATGCCGTCGTGTCCAACACCGAGCGCGCCACGCGAAATATCGCTAACGCTTCGGACAATTTTACCGATCTGGTCATCAATGTCAGAAATGCCGCCGCCAATTTCGAACAGGCCGGCGCGCAGGCGCAAAGCGTGCTGCGGCGTGTCGACACGGTGATGGCATCGGTCGATCCGGATCAGGTCCGCACCACGATCGGCAATATCACCGCCGCCTCCGAGGACGCCCGCCAGACCGTCAGCTCGGCGCGTAGCGTGGTGGACAATTTCGCCCATCGCAAGGAGGATATCGACCGGGCGATCGGCGACTTCACCGACCTTGCCAGGAAGCTGAACGAGGCTTCCAGCCGCGTCGACGGCATTCTCGCCAAAGTGGACGGGCTCGTTTCCAGCGACGATTCGCAAGGCCTGTTCGCCGAGGCGCGCAGGACGCTCGAATCCTTCCGCACCGTTGCCGACAACATCAACGCGCGCGTCGGGCCGATTGCCGACAACCTGTCGCGGTTTTCCGCGACCGGCCTGAGGGACATCCAGACGCTGGTCAACGACGCGCGCCGCACGGTGCAGTCGCTCGATCAGACGATCAACAATTTCGACCAGAACCCGCAGCGGCTGATCTTCGGCGGCGAGGCGGTCAAGGAATATGACGGCAGGACACGGCGGTAAGCGGCGTAATAGAGTGGGGTTATGATGACCGGTTCGGAGTTTTCGATGCGACGTGTGGCCAGCCGCCCGTTCTTGGCCGCATTGCCGCTGCTTGCGGCGCTGGTGACCGGCTGCGGCAGCAAGGCGAACAATGACACGTTCGACCTGTCGATCACGCCGTCCGGGCAGGGGCCGTCCGCCCGCAGCCGGCAGATTCTCGTGCCCGAGCCGACGGCGCTGAAATCGCTCAACAGCGAGCAGGTGGTCGTGCGGGTTTCGCAATCGGAGATTCAGTATCTCGCCGAATCCCGCTGGGGCGACCGCCTGCCGGCGCTCGTGCAGTCGAAGCTTGTCGAAGCGTTCGAAAATTCCGGCCGTCTGGGCGGCGTCGGCAAACCCGGACAGGGCCTTGCGATCGACTACCAGGTCGTCACCGATATCCGCGCCTTCGAGGTGACCGCCGGCAGCCCCCGTCTGGCGAATGTCGAAATCTCCGCCAAGATCCTCAACGACCGTAACGGTACCGTGCGCGCCCAGAATGTCTTCAAAGCAACCGCGCCCGTCTCCGGTTCGGAGAACCGGGATTTCATCGAGGCGCTTGACCGCGCTTTCGCCAAGGTCGGTGCTGAGATCGTCGATTGGTCGCTGAAGTCGATGTGACGGCGATAGGAGAAATCACGTCATCGGGTGACGCTGTGCCGCCGCCCTGAAGGCGTCGCGATCGTTCAGATTCGCTTGCCGCGCTTCAGGTTCTTGTTTTTACGCATGTCGTCGTCGCAAAACCGTGCACATGCTTCAAAGGCGTCCGAGCTGACGTGCCAGGGTAAGATCGTCGGTCAGGCACCATTGCTCGGCGACCCGGTCACCCGCGATCCGGTAAATCGAAATCTCGTCTATGGAAACGCACCTCCCCGTCTCCGGAATACCGATGAAGGAACCAGAATGGGTACCGGTCGAGACATAGCGCGTGACGACCTTGTCCCGTTCCACGATCATATTTTCCACCTTCTCGTGCCAATCCGGAAACGCCGACCGGATACGCTCTATTGCGTCCCTGACGCCGTCATGGCCGACAAACTCGCTCCGCTCCCAGCCTTTCGGCATATGGGCGATGAAGGCTTCGTCGTAAATTTCCGGGATTCGAGACAAGTCGCCCTTGTTCCAGAGATCGTGCAGCTTCTCGATAAGCGTTCTGGCGGCTTCCCGTTTCACCGTATCCTCGCAAGCCAACGCGGCTTCAAAAATGGCAGCCTCCGGGCTGTATAGGCCACGTTGCGAAAAGAAAACCGCCCACAGCGCTGATGCTGCAGGCGGTCTCATGCGTTTCCTGACGATAATCGGCAGTTCCAAGCCGTCTCCCGAACTCCAGACGCTCTCGCGCCTGAAATTCGCGAACGATGCTCAGTTGAACCGGCCGGCCGCGTGGGCAAGCATCGTGTAGACCTTGCCGGTGTCCGAGGTCAGGTAGCTCTGCGTCACGGTCTTGTCGCGGTCGGTGCGGGCGACGTCGGCAAGCAGCTTTTCGAAATCGGCGATATAGCGGTCGACGGCGGTGCGGAATTCCGGCTCGCGGTCGTACTTGCGCTTGATCTCGTCAAAAGTCTGCTGACCCTTCAGCGTATAGAGGCGACGGGTGAAGACGTCGCGCTCGCCGCGCTGGTAACGCCGCCAGAGATCGACCGACGCATCGTGGTCGATGGCACGGGCGATATCGACCGAAAGCGAGTTCAGCGATTCGACCATATGGCGCGGGTTGCGGTTGTCGCCGTTGGTGCGCGGTGCCGGTGCCGGCTCGGCCTGGCGAACCGGTTGCTGCTGCTGGCGCGGTGCCGGCTGCTGTTCGGCGAACTCATCGCGCGAGGCGCCGCGAAGCAGGCTGCTGATCCAGCCGTCGTCATTGGCATTGCCGCCGCGTGGCGCAGCTTCCGGCGCACGAGAGGTTGTCGGTGCCGGGCGATCGAGCGGCAGGCTGCCACGCAACGAGTTCGAGGCATAGGGATCGTTGCGCGGTGCGGGCGGCAGCTGGGCCGGCTGCGGCGCCATGGCGGCTGCCGGCGGCTGCGGACGCGGCGCCGGCTGGGGAGCCGGAGCCGGACGGGCGGCGGCAGCTTCGGAGATTTCGAAATTCTGCGTCGAGCGGCCGACGAGCGCCGAAATGTCCTGGAGCGCCTTGATCTGCTCGGCGACGGCGCGCCGCATGGCGGCCGCGCTTTCCTTGGCTTCTTCCGGCAGGTCGAAGGCGCCGCGTTTCAATTCCGAGCGGGTCGAGTCGAGTTCCTTGCGGATATCGTGCGCCGAGCGGCGGATTTCCTCGGTCGCGCCGGAGAAGCGGGAGATCGCCTCTTCGACGGATTCGCGCAGCGTGTCGCGAAGCTGTTCGGCGGCGCTGCCGGAACGGCTGGTCGCATCCGAGAGCAGCTTTTCGACATCGGCAAGCGACTGGGAAATGCTGCCGCGCATCCGGTCGGAAAGCTCGCGGGTGCGCTTTTCCGCTTCCGAAAGCGTCGTCTCGATGGCGCGGTTTGCGTCGCTGCCGGCACTGACAAGCGCATCGCGCATCGCGTCCGCCGTCACCTCGGCACGATGCTGGGTTTCGCCCAGCGTGCGGCCGATATCGGCGAACGAGGCATGCAGGCTTTCGCGAAGCCGCGAGCCGACCTGTAGCGAGCGCTCCTCGGCGCGCTCGAAAGCGCTGTCGACAAGGCTGGTGAGGCTCTGCATCGTTCCTTCGATTTCCTCGGAACGCTTGACGAGGCCGCCTGCAAGGCTGCGCAGCGCATTCTGCCGTTCGTCCAGCGTGCTGACGAGGTTGGACTGGGCAGCCCCCAGAAGATCCGAGGCTTCCGCCAGTACACGCGAATGCTCGTCGAAGCGGCCGACGATGCTGCCGACCTGCTGCAGCGTCTCGCCGAAGGCTTCCGACATCCGCTCGATATTGGCTTCGAGCTGGCGGGTCGAGCCGGAGACGATATCGGCGGCATTGGTCGCGGTCTGCGTGAAGCGGCTCGCGGTCGCACCGAGCTTGCGATCCACCTCGGCGATCTGCTGCGCCACGGCATCGGTCGCGGTACCGATCTCCTGAGCGGCCTGCTGGACCATCGAGGCAATGTTGGAATTGCTCTCGGCCAGCTTGTCGATCAGGCTGTTGACGCTGACAGACAGGCCCTGTTCGACATAACGCATCGTGCCTGCGGCATTTTCCGTCCGCTGGCTGATGGCTGTGAGCGTGTCGTTGGTGCGGGCGGCGATCGCGTCGATCAGCGCCGAGTTTTCGTCGCGGATGCGGGCGGTCGTCTGTTCGGCTGTGCTTGAAAGGCGTTCCGCACCCTGTTCGGCGGCAGCCGTGATCTGCTCGACGGCGGCGCGTCCGGTCTCGGCATAATGCTCGACCATCGGCTTGGCCTGTTCGTCGATGAGGCGGGACAGTTCGGCCGAGCGGCTGGCGAGCATGGAGTTCAGGTCGCGGGCACGGGTGTCGAGCGCGGCACGGATCGCATCGCCGCGGGCGGCGAGCGCCCGGTCGACGGCGTCCATGGCGGTGTCGAGCTGGCTTGCGGTATCGGCAAGCGTCGAACGGATGTCGTTGCCGCGCTCGCCGAGCGCCTTCTGCGCGTCGTCCAACGCTTCGGAAATCGCCGTGACCTGCCGCTTCACCAGGCTGTCGGCTTCCGCCACCTTGTTGACGATCGCGTTGCCGGCTTCCGAGAAGGCATGCGCCACGGTTGCCGCCTGGCCGGCGAGCCGGTTCTGCGTTTCGGAGATCCGGCCGACGATCTGCGTCGAGCGTTCCTCGATCGCCTTGGTGAACTCGGCATTGCGGTTGGTGAGTTCCTCGGTGAATTCGGCACCGGCGCGGGCCAGCACCTCGGCCGAGCGGCTGGCTTCGCTGTCCATGCTCTGGGCGGCGGCGCTGACGGCTTCGCGCAGCGTCGAGGCGAGGCCGACTGCCTTGCTCTCGATCGTTTTCGTGACGTTGTCGAGGCCGATCGTCAGCGCCCGGTCGATCGTGCCGAGGCGTTCCTCGATACGCGCCGTGCGGCCGTCCATGGTCTCGGCAATGCGATCCGACGCTTCGCCGGCGACCCGTTCGAGTTCGGACGTGCGGTTGCTGAGCGTGGCGGAGAGGTTGTTGCCGGCATCGTCGACCAGCTGCGCCGCTTCCAGGATTTCGCCGCGGATACGGCCTTCGAGGCCGCCGAACGTGGTCTCGATCCGGCTTCCGGTCTCTTCGAGCGCGCTCTGCACGCCGCCGACGGTCTGCCGGATGCGGTTGGAGAAGGCATCGGCCGAGCGGCCGATCTCGCCCGCCGCATCGGACAGCCGGACGGCAAGTGTACCGACATTTTCACGCAGCCGCTCTTCCAGCGACTGGCCAGCGGTGTCGATCGCGTCGCGCAAGGCGTTTTGATGATTTTCCAGCGACATTTCCAGCATGCCTGCACTGGCGGCGACGGTGGTGCTGAGCGATGCCGTCTGATCCTGCATCAGACCGCCGATCCGCTGCTGTGCCTGGCCGAGCGTCGAGGCGATCATGCCGGTGCGCTCTTCGAGCGTTTCGCGGATCTGCTCGTAGCCCGAACCGAGCGTTTCGGCCATCTGCTGGTGGCCGAGCCCGATCGTCGCGGCGATGCGCTCCTGCGTCGAGGTGAGGGCGGTTCCGAGCTGTTCCAGACCGTCGGCCATGCCGTTCTCGAAACGCAGCGCGCCGCCTGCAAGAGCGGTCTCGATACGTCCGGTCGCGCCGCCGACTGCCTGTTCCAGGCGGTCGCCGCCAGCTTCCAGGACGCGTGAGAGTTCGGCGGTCCGGTTCTCGAGCGAGATGTCGAGATTGAGCTGGTTGTCGGCATAGGCGCTGCGGATCGCTTCCGCCCTCGCCGCAAAGGACTGTTCGATACGGCTGTCCGCATCGGCAAGCGTGTTGACAAGCAGCGAGGCCTTTTCGTCGAGCATGCCGGAAAGGCGGTCTTCGCCAAGCGCGAAGGAGGTGGCGATTTCCATCGACTTGTCGTCGAGGATTTCGGAAAGCCGGTCGCGGTTGGTGCTGAGCGCCTCGTGGATTTCCGTGGTGCGGCGGCTGAGGTCTCCGCCGATGCGCTGTTCCGTTTCCGCAAGCGCCTTGGCGATGGCTTCCGACTTCTCGTCGAGCATGCCGGTGAGGCGGTCCTCGCCGAGCGCGAAGGATGTGGCGATCTCCATCGACTTGTCGTCGAGGATTTCGGAAATCCGCTCGCGATTGCTCTCCAGAGACGACTGCAAGGTCGAAGCGTGCTGGCCGAGATCGGCGCTGAACCGCTGCTCGCTCTCGGAAAGCGTGCGGGCGATGTGCTCCGCCTTTTCGTCGAACATGCCGGCAAGCCGGTCGGGCGCACCGGACATCAGGGTGTCGATCGCCGCGGTCTTCTGGCTGAGCACTTCGGTCAGGTGATCGTGGCTGCTCGAAAGGGCGGCGATGATCGCGCCGGAGCGGATGGCCAGGCCCTGCTCGAACCTCGTCTGGTTTTCCGAGAGGGTGCTGAGAAGGCTGCTGTTGCGCTCGGCAAAGGTCGCATCGATCTTCTCATGCGCGCCTGCGAGGCTTTCCTGGATCTCGCCGGTGCGGGACGCGAGCACGTCGCGGATTTCCGCCGTCCTGGCTGCGAGGGTTCCATCGATTTCCTGGTAGACGCTTGCGAGACCCTGCTGGATTTCGCCCGTGTGGGAGACGAGCACGTCGCGAATCTCCGCCGTGCGGGATGCGAGGGCCCCGTCGATTTCCTGCTGGGCGGTCGCCAGGCCCTGCTGGATCTCGCCGGTGCGCGAGGCCAGAAGGTCGCGGATTTCCGCGGCGCGGGCGGTAAGCGTGCCGTCGATTTCCTGATGCGCAGTCGCCAGGCCCTGCTGGATCTCGCCGGTGCGCGATGTCAGGAGGTCGCGGATTTCCGCGGCGCGGGCGGTGAGCGTGCCGTCGATTTCCTGATGGGCGGCCGCGAAACCCTGCTTGATCTCTCCGGTGCGGGAGGCGAGCGTATCCTGGATCTCGCCGCTGCGGGCGGCGAGCGCGTCGGAGAGTTCGCGCGAGCGACTTTCCAGCATCGAATCCAGCACTTCCTGACCGGTTCCGAACGTGGTGGCGAGCGCGAAAGATTGGTCGGTCAGCGACGAGCTGATGCGCTCGATGCTGGAGCTGAGGATGTTTTCCATTGCCTCGGAGCCGCTCGCAACCGTCTCGTTGATGCGGGAAAGGCTGTCCATCAGCTTGCTGTCGAGCGTGCCGGCGCGCTGGTCGAAGGCCGAGGTAAACTGCGAGATGCTTTCGTCGAAGGTCGTGCTGAGCTGGCCGACGGTCGCCTGCAGGCGCTCCTCGAAGAAGCCCGAGCGCATGTCGAGATCCATCACCACGTCTTCGACGGTATTCTGCAGGCTCTCGCGGAAGGACGTGCTGCGTTCCGCGAGCGAGTTGTTGAGCGAGGAGAGAATGCCGTCGAGCGAGCCGGTGATGCTCTTTTCGCTGTCGGCGAGCCCCTCGGTGATCTCGCGGGTGCGGGCCAGCAGGGTTTCGTTGAGCTGGCGCGTGCGGTCCGCGAGGGCTGCGTTGAGCTTTTCGGTATTGGCGTCGAGCGAGGAGGCGCGTGTCTCGAACTCGTTGAGAAGCGCCTGGCCGCGTTTCGAAAGGACCGAATTGATCTCTTCCATCCGCTGGTCGAACTCGTGGGCGAGCGCGAATCCGGAAGAGTTGAGCGTCTGCAGCAGGTTCTCCGTCTTGGTGGAGAGGAGGCTGCCGAGCGCTTCGCCCGCGGCATTGGATTTTTCCATCAGCATGGCGCCGCGCGTCTCGATCATCGACGCGAAGGCCTCGCCCGAGGTGGCGAGGCGGATGGAGATTTCCTCGGTCGCCAGCGACAGCTCTTCCTTGAGCTGGTCATGGGCGCCGACGATCGACGAGCGGATGCGCTCGGCGTGGTTGACGATCGCATCGCGCTCGGCGCCGAGTTCGTGCACGAGGCCGCGCACCCGCAGTTCATTGTCCGTGAAGCTGCGTTCCAGCGCATTGACCTCGGAATGCACCAGCGTCTCGAGCTCGGCGGCACGGGCGATGGTGCGCTCGATGCCCTCGTTCATGGCAGAGACTTCGCGGCGCACCGCCTGGCCGACGCTCATGATCCGCTCGGATGCGACAGTCTCCGGGTCGGACAGCCGAAGCGCTACTTCGGCCATCGAGCGGGCGGCGTTTCTCAAGTCCTGCGCCCGGGCCATCATGATGGCGAAGGCGAAGAAAAGCATGATCGGGATGAGGATGCCGACGGCCAGCGCCACGATGCCCGGAGCTGCGAGCACGCCCGCAACCGATGTGATCTGCCAGAGCTGGCTACCGTAGATCATCTGGCCGAGGCCGATGCCGGCGACAGCCCAGATGATCGAGAGGATCACCGCGTTACGGATGGCCGAGCGCATCGAGCCGCCTTCCAGCGTCCGCAGGATCGCGGCGCTTGAGCGCCTGCCCGGGTCGTTGGCCGGCTGGAAGGCCGGGGATTTCGGAGCGGGCTCCTGCGCGCTCGGACGGTAGGCGTCGGCGGCATCATCCTGATAGGGAGACGACTGGCGCTGCTTGGATGTGTCTGACACTCTGGCCTCCGAGGCATGCGGCACGGATCTGGAACGTGACTGCTCGTCGTTGAAATTGATTTTCAGGGCATCTTCCAACGCCTGGAATGCCGTCTCATCGATCGACTCGCTGCTGGGTTTCTTCGCCATGCGGTTACGCCTCGTTACATACTCGCCCGGCCATTCCACCCGACGTCCTGCCGCCTGCAGACCGAAAGGTGGAACACTGCCTGCCGGAAATTCCCTCTCCGAAACCGGAGTTCTGGAATTTCCCATTCACTTTCAGGTCGGACGGCCGTTCTTTCAAACGGATGATAATGAAAGCTTACCAACCTGCCATCCGCGGCAGAAGGACGTTATTTCCCGCCACCTTAGTCGTACTGTAGTGGCACATTCGGCCATCCCGCACAATTATAAGGCCGTCTCGCGACAGGGTGTGCGGAATGTTGTTAACAGGATTTAAACCATAAGAAGATGCAAAAGTCCTAAAATCCCGGGAGCTTAGCAGAAATTAACCATATGGGAAGATTTCGGCCCAGATTGTGCCGGAATTTAACGGGATAGCGGGCTTTGTCCCGCACAATTCGGGACATCCTCAGAATAACAACAGGGAAAACAGATTATGGCAATGGCAGCGGTCAGTATCGCGTTCGAGGCTCCCGAAACTCTCCGGGGTGTTTGCCCCTCGCAATCCCGTCCGATCGATCTTGTCCACCTCGCGACTCAGACGATGGGCGACAAGGCGCTCGAAGTCGAGGTCCTCCAGATGTTCGCCCGCCAGGCGCGCCGCGCATTGCACGACATGGCGACCCCCGATACCGACGCCATCCTGGCCGCCGCCCACCGGCTGAAGGGGGCTGCAAGCGCCGTCGGCGCCTTCAAGGTCTCGGCCGCCGCCGAAAACCTCGAGAACAATGCCGGCGACACTGCATTGCGCGCTGCCGTCAGCGCAGCCGTCGTGGAAGCCGAAAACTTCATCAATAAGCTCTGCCGCTAAAGGCATTAGTTTTGTGCCGACGGCGTCTTGAGAACAATCGAAGACGCCCGAAAATGTTGACTGGACCGGGGTTTTATCGGAAGACAGCGCCCTTAAATAGAGTGCGCGAATAAAGTACCTGCCCCTTCAACATCCCGGATTTCCAGATCATGACGAAACTGACCATCGTTGCCTTCGACGGAACGCGCTTTGAGCTCGACGCAGAACCCGGCTCCACGGTGATGGAGAACGCCGTTCGCAATTCCGTTCCCGGCATCGAGGCCGAATGCGGCGGCGCCTGCGCCTGCGCCACCTGTCATGTCTATGTGGACGAGGAATGGACCGACAGGGTCGGTCCGCCGGCGCCTATGGAGGAGGACATGCTGGATTTCGCCTTCGAGGTGAAGCCGAATTCCCGTCTTTCCTGTCAGATCAAGGTGAAGCCGGAACTTGACGGCCTTGTCGTCAACGTGCCCGAGCGGCAGGCCTGAAGCCCGCCGCCGCTTCCTGTCCTGCGCGCAAAAAAAAAGCCTCGCTCAGCAAAAGCTGCAAGCGAGGCAAGGCGGGCGCATCACCGACAGGCGAGGGAGGAAACACCTTCGGCTTGAAGACGCGCCAGGAGAACTGAACCGGAACTGAACTGGAACCAAAACGCCGGAAACGGTATCCGGGGACACCAAACAAGCTGCGTGCGACACAGGGGCCTAGAGGCCGCAAACACGCGAATTTCTCGGCTATCCACCTTGTTCGCTTCGTTTTCCTGAAGCTTCGGTAGGTAAGCTATGTCTTAGGTTCTATCCGAGAATCGTATTTTAGACCATCACCATAAATCACCTGTCATTGACAGGAGCGCGCGCAAGCCTCGCAAAAGCTTCATGCGGTTACGGGCCTGATTTTGGGTGGCGAAGGGCTATTTGCCCTTGCGTTGCATGCGGTATTGCAGGAGCCGCATCATCCGGGCGTCGAAATTCGCGGCTTCGACCTGGTCGAATCGCAGCTGCTCCCGGTCATGGCTTTCGAGACTTCGGCGGGTGATCTCCGCCACCTGTTTTTCCAGAGCATCGCAGGTTCTGGCGGGCGGCAGCGTCAGCAGCTCGCGCTCCAGCTGGCGCGCATGGTTGCGGGCAATCTCGGCGTGCCGCTCTTCGTGCCGCTTGATATCGGTCGACAGCGTATCCCAGATGAAGCCGAGGTCGGCAGTCGCACGGCCGCGATTGGCCCAGCGCGGCAGGATGATATGCGTGCGCAGCGTCACGCGTACGCCGCCGACCGAACAGCGGCCGCTTTTTTCCACATAGGTGACGTCGCCGCCGAACTTGATTTCGGTCGCGCCGGGGTGGCGATGCCCGGTGGTACGCGTCAAGGGTCCGCGCCTTTCCAGTTCCTTGTCGAGATCTTCCGCCGTGCGGCCGCCGATCTTGAAATAGGCATAGGTCTTGTTGATGACGGGTTCGGCCGAGGCCGCCGCAGGGATCACGCAGGAGAAGAGAATTGCACCGAAAACCCGGCGGACCCTGCGCGTTGAAAACATTCTATGGCCTGCGACGTTGAACTTATGGAGACCTTGGGGCATAGCCAGCCGGAGCGCAACACAAAGGCATCAAATTTTGCGTTACCCTTCGACAGATGGACGGTTGGTGACATCTCCGCGCAACAGGCCGTGGCGTCCCGTGGCCTGGCGGGTCGGCCGGGGGCGCAGCCTCGAGCTCGGCCCGAAAGGTCACCTGATGGCGATCGTCAATGTCACGCCCGATTCCTTTTCGGACGGCGGCCGCCATGCGAACCGTGATTCGGCGGTGGCGCATGCGCTGGCCTGCGTACGCGACGGCGCAGCGATTTTGGACATTGGCGGCGAATCGACCAGGCCGGGCGCGGTGGAAGTGACGCCTGCCGAAGAGCAGGACCGTGTCCTGCCGGTCATCGAGAGGCTCGCCGCCGAGACCGATGCGCTGATTTCGATCGATACCTACCGCGCCGAGACGGCAAGGCTTGCGATGGCCGCCGGTGCCCATATCGTCAACGACGTGCATGGCCTGCAGCGGGAGCCGGAGATCGCCGGTGTGGCGGCGCGGACGGGAGCGGGGGTGTGCATCATGCACACCGGCCGCGGCCGCGAACAGCTCGCCGACAGGATCGTCGACCAGGAATATTTTCTTTCCGAATCGCTTCGGATCGCCCGCGCTGCCGGCATCGACGAGGAGGCGATCGTGCTCGATCCGGGTTTCGGCTTCGCCAAGGACCGCGACGACGACCTCGAACTGCTGGCACGGTTTTCGGAGCTTCACCGGCTCGGCTTTCCGCTTCTGGCCGGCACCTCGCGAAAGCGCTTCATCGGCGCTGTGACGGGCCGGGAGAAGGCGGACGAACGGGATGTCGGCACCGCCGCCACGACCGTCATGCTGCGGCTGGCGGGAGCCGCGATCTTCCGGGTCCACAATGTCGCGGCCAACCGCGATGCGCTGATGATGGCGGATGCCGTGCTGGCGGCCGATGCGGCGCGCGAGCAGAGGGAAAATGCCCGATGAGCTATACGATTACCCTGAGGAACTGTGCCTTCTACGCCCGGCACGGGGCGTTCGAGCAGGAGGCTACCCTGGGCCAACGGTTTTTCGTCGATATCGTGATGGACGTGGAGGCGGACGCCGCGCTCGAAGACGACGAGGTGGAGAGCACGGTTCATTATGGCCTTGCCTATGGGATCGTCGAGAGGATCGTGACCGAAAGCCGCCGCAATCTCATCGAGACGCTCGCCAAGGACATCGCCAAGGCTCTGTGTGCCTGGTCGCCGCAGATCCGCCGCGCCGAGATCACGGTCAGGAAGCCGAGCGTGCCCATCCCCGGCATCCTCGACCATGCGGAGGTGCGCGTTGAGCATTTCGCCTGACAAGTCTTCCGGAATGCCTGTGGAGGTCGCGTCGCTCGGGCTTGGCGGCAATATAGGCGATCCGGGGGCGGCCATGGCCGAAGCCCTGCGGCAGCTGGACGGCCGCGAGGATTGCCGCGTTCTCGCCGTGTCGAGGCTCTACTCGACGCCGCCATGGGGAAAGACCGACCAGGCGGATTTCTTCAACTGCTGCGCGCTGGTCGAAACCTCGCTGGAGCCGGGCGATCTGCTCGATGTCTGCCTGTCCATCGAGCGCGGCATGAAGCGGGTGCGGCTGGAACGCTGGGGACCGCGCACGATCGATATCGATATCCTGACCTTCGGGGCGCGGGAACAGAAGACCGAAAAGCTGGAAGTGCCGCATCCGCGCATGACCGAGCGGGGCTTCGTGATGATGCCGCTCGCGGATATCGCGCCGGAGATGCCGGTGAAGGGAAGGGCCGTTCGCGATTGGCTTGCGGGTGCCGACGTCGCCGGCATCAAGGTGGCGGACGACGATCAGGATTGGTGGCGGGGGGCGTAAGGCGCCCCGTCCGGCTTACTGCTCGATCGAGCCGACGGCGATCGAATCCATGTCGCGGTCGAGGCTGAGACCGATCACCGGCACCATCTGGTCTTCGACCTTGACGGATATCGTGATGTTCATCTTGTTCTCGCCGCGCAAGCTTGCGACCATGGCGCCGTTCAATTGGTTGCGGTTGATGCCCATGACGACCTTGTCACCATTGACCGAACCCGACACGATATCGAGGCCCTTGCCCTCGGCGCCGTCCAGGAATTTGCCGGTATAGCCCTTGCCGCTCTGGGTGATGGTGGCGGACATCGGCTGCTGGAAGACGCCGACGCGGCAGGTGCCGTCCAGTTTGATGCCGACATCGCCGTCCGGCGTCGGGCCGCCGACCAGATTGCAGCTGAACTTGGTGCCCTTGTATTTGCCGGCGACGATCTCGCCCGGACCTTTCCAGACGCCGGCGACCGACTGGAAGAATACCTTGTCGCGCGGCGCGGCTTCCGCCTGCGGGGCGAGTGCCGAAGTGGCCGCGCCGGTCAGAACGGCGAAACCGCCGAGAAGCGAAAAGAAGCGCGAATACATGAACTTTCCCCTGACAACCGGCAACTTTAAGTGCTCCGTAATTTAGGCGGGAATGGTTAACGACTGGTATCGATAACCGGGTTTGGCGTATTGGGAAAGAGATTACGGTTCGTCTTTCCGCCCGCCGACCGCGGCGATATCCGTAATAAAATCGCCGATTCCGGGCCGCCGGACCGCCCGGAACGGCAGCGGGCGGCAAAGGTCCATCGCCGCGATACCGATCCGCGCGGTCAGCAGTCCGTTGATCACGCCTTCGCCGAGTCGCTTCGACACCCGGGACGCAAGTCCATGCCCGAGCACCTGCTGGGCGAGGCCGTCGCCGACGGCGATCGACCCGGTCACCGCAAGGTGAGCGATGACGTCGCGCATCAGCCGCATGAGGCCGAGCGTGCCGGGCCGAGCGCCGTAAAGCTCTGCCATGGTGCGAATCAGCCGCGTCACCTCGAAGAGCACGTAGGCGAGGTCGACGATTGCCCGCGGGCTGACGGCGGTGACGATCGAGACGCGTTTGGAGGAGGCGAGAATGAGCGAACGCGCCTTTCGGTCGAGGGGCGCCAGGAGCTCGCGTTCCGCAAGTTCGATCAGCTGCGGCCCGTCGATGATCTCGTCCCTGGTCGCATCGAGACTGGCGCGGCCCTTGGCCGTCTCCGGGCGGTGACTGAGGATCCTATTCAGCGTGGCGACCACGGCCCGGGCGGCCGCGGGGCGAGGGGAAAGGACCGCTTCCTCGGCCTGCGCCTTGAGGGTTTGCACGGCCGAAAGCCGCATCATGCCGAAGATCTCGCGGCCGACGATCACGAAGACCGCGAGCAGGCCAAGTCCGAGCGCGGTGAGCGCCGCGTAACCCAGCCAGTCGGCGCGGGCGAAAAGATCGCGGACGACGCTGTCGGCCCAGAGACCGAAGGCGAGCGACAGGAAGGTGCCGAAGGCTGCAAGCGCAAGATTGACGAAGGAGAATTTCTTTCGCGCCCGCGGCTCCGCGACAGGCACGGCCTCCGGCGCCAGTTCCGGCGGCGTGAGAAACGGATCCTGTTCATCCGGCGTGACGACCACGCCATCGTCGAAGCTGCGCGGCGCGCGTCGCACCGGGACTGATGGTCCCGCCGCGCTGACCGGTTCCTCGTCCACCGAGAACGATGCGGGCCGACGTTTGCCGTTCTCGGGTTTCTCAGGCGGTCTCATGCGAGGCGGTCTCCCAGCAGGAACTGCATGGCGCGGTCGAGCCGGATATGCGGCACGGAAAGCTTCATTCCCCCGTCGGACTTTTCCAGCAGAGGTGGACGAAAGCGGACGACGTTGATCTCCGGCAGATCGCCGGAATTTGCCTCAAGATGCTGAAACAATGCTTCAGGATTATCGGGCAAGTCTCCGGGAAATATAGCTGTTTTCTTGTCGCCATCGAAGCGTTCGCCATTAATCGTCTCGCCCGCGATAGGGGTTCCGACGATGACCGGCAACAGATGGCCATCCTGCTTGACTGTCGCCTCGCGCGTGGCGCGGACGGAGGCTATCGCCATCACCTCGATGCCGGCGCCCGCCATGCCGATCCGCTCGATGGCGCGATCCACCAGCCGGCCCGTGAGCCTTTCCAGCCGGTCGTGGCTCTCATGATGAAGATGGTCGGCCTTGGTGGCGGCGACCAGCACCTTGTCGATCCGCCGCCCGACGAGCGCCGAAAAAAAGCTGTTCTGGCCGGGACGAAAACACGCGAGCACGTCGGTCAGCGCCCGTTCGAGATCCTGTACCGCCTCGGGCCCGCGGTTGATCGCCTGAAGCGCATCGATCAGCACGATCTGCCGGTCGATGCGGGCGAAGTGCTCGCGGAAGAACGGTTTGACGACGATGTTCCTGTAGGCGTCGTAGCGCCTTTCCATCATCGCCCTGAGCGATCCTTTGGGGGCTCTGGCGTCGGGAATGCTTGGCAGCGGCGCGAATGTCAGCGCCGGCGATCCCTCCAGATCGCCCGGCATCAGGAAACGGCCGGGCGGCAAGGTCGAGAGGGATCGTTCGTCTGCCTTGCAGGCTTTGAGATAGGCGGCAAAAGCCTCCGAAAGGCGGCGTGCCGTCATCTCGTCGGCGGGGGCGTCCTGATCGATGCCGGAGGCGAAAGCCAGCCATTCCCGGGACAGTTCCCTGCGGATGCCGGTTTCGGCAAGCGCCGTGGTCGCGTCGCTGAATGCCTTGAAATCCTGGTCTAGAAGCGGCAGGTCTAGAAGCCATTCGCCGGGATAGTCGACAACGTCGATCGAGAGCCTGCCGCGCGAGAACATGCGGCTCCAGCCGCTGGCGCTTTCATAATCGATCGTGATGCGCAGTTCGGAAATGGCGCGGGTGGATTCCGGCCAGATCCGGTCGCCGGCCAAAGCCTGGATGTGATCCTCGTATTGAAAGCGGGGAATGGCATCGTCGGGCTGTGGCTCGAGCCGTACGGCCGAAACGCGGCCGGAGCGAAACACTTCGAAGAGAGGCAGGCGCCCGCCATTCAGAAGATTATGCACCAGAGAGGAGATGAACACGGTTTTGCCGGCTCGCGAAAGGCCGGTCACCCCGAGTCTTATCGTCGGATTGAGGAGACCCGAGGCGCGATCGGTCAGATTGTCGAACGCGATGCGTGCGTCATCGGCGAGGCTGGTAAGCGAAGGCGGCAAGGCGTCGATCCGGATCCCGTGTTTCCCGATATATAGGCCCGATATATAGGAAGGTTGCACGCCGCCGCAAAGGCGAGGGCAATGATCAGGCGGTCAGGAAGTCTGTCAGCGCCCATACGGCCTCGGAACCGGGGGTAAGGCTGCGATAATCGAGAACGGCAAGACCGGCGGGCGGATATCCGCCCGGGATGGCTGCGACCATCTGGTCCGGCCCGATGAGCGCCTCCAGCAATTCCTCCATGGTCGGGTTGTGACCGATCAGCATCACCGAACGGCTGTCCTTCTGCCCGGACAGAACGGAAAGATAGGTCCCGAGCGAACCATTGTAGAGTTCGTCGATGAAGAGCGGTTCTATGGCCTCGCTGATCGCCCGGCGGATCGCCTCCGCCGTCTGGCGGCAGCGTACCGCCGTCGAACTGATGACGAGGTCGGGCCGGTAGTTCCGGTCAGCCGCCTTGTCCGCGACGATCTCGGCTTCCGCAAAACCCTGGTTGTCGAGAACGCGATCGAAATCGCGCTGGCCGGGCTCGGCCCAGCCAGACTTTGCGTGGCGCAGCAGGTAGATGCGGGAAGGAGGAGGAGTGATCGTCGTCATGCCCGGCGCCAAAAACTGAGGAATTTGCAGGATGGGTAGCCTTTCGGCGGGACGCTCGTCAACTGCCCGGCTTGTTCTCAAATGACCTTTAAAAGCCGGCACGACTTTGGGCAACAATTCCGGTACTTCGAAATAAAAGCTTAAATAATAGCCCTTTAGCCGATTTTTATGACAGTTTTAAAAATGCCTTAATGCGGAGCGCAAGGCTTGAATCGGAATGGGCGGATAGGATATAGAGGCGCCGCATGAGATGTTCTTCAGGAGAATCGCGTTGAGTGAGAAGATCGATCTTAGCAATTATGTGCTCTCGGAAAACGATGAGTTCATGAATGCAAATCAGAAAGCGTATTTCCGGGCGAAACTGATTGCTTGGAAGAATGACATCCTGAGAGAAGCGCGCGAAACGCTGGATCATCTGGCAGAAGAAAGCGCAAACCATCCCGATCTCGCCGACCGGGCCTCCTCCGAAACCGACAGAGCCATCGAACTTCGCGCCCGCGATCGCCAGCGCAAGCTGATTTCCAAGATCGACGCCGCGCTTCAGCGCATCGAGGACGGCACCTACGGGTACTGCGAGGAAACCGGGGAGCCGATCGGTCTCAAGCGCCTCGACGCCCGTCCGATTGCGACGCTGTCGATCGAAGCGCAGGAGCGCCACGAGCGCCGCGAGAAGGTCTACCGGGACGAATAGGCTCTTTCTCGTCAGGAAGAGATTCTCGTCAGAAAAGAGATTTGCAGGCACGGTTTTCCGTGCCTTTTTCTTTGGAGGGACCAGAACGCCCCGGTTGGAAGCCATGGTGACGCCTGCCGCCTACTTTTCGCGGTTGACTGACATCTCGCCGAAAATGCGCGCGACTTCCGACTGAAGCGAGGGATCGGGCGTGGCTCCCGTAACCTTCGGGGTGGAGGGATCGCGCGGGGGCGTCTCGCGGCGATCAGGCTGTCCGGGCGCGGCAGTTTCACGGGCCGCGAGATTGTTGGCCATTTCCTGTTCGAGGATCTTTTCGAAATCGTTGCCGAGCTGCGTCGGTCTTTCGGCCGCCGATTGCAGCGCCGCCGAGGCGGGCGGAGCGGCGAGCGGCGGGATGCCCCGGGGCTCGGGCGCCTCCTGGAAAACTCGCCCGCGGGCGGCATCGAGCGCGCTGGCGGCGGTGTTGAGCCCCTGGGCCGCGGCAAGGGCGGCGATGGGGCGCAAGGGTTCGGGCCTTGCAGGTGACGGTTCGCGAACGGGTGCTTCGACCTTTGGTGCGGCGAAGGCCTCCTGCGGCGCTGCGGCGGCGACCGGCGGAGCCGGTCGCATAGGCGCTGCGGCGTTCGGCGGCACCGTCGCCGTCGGAATGGCAGGTCCAATCGAAGGCGGCTCGGCGCCGGCGATAGGACGCGGCCGTTCCCGAGGGGGTGGATTTTCCCGGAGAGGTTCGGCGCGCAGTTCCGGGATCGGTGCAGCCGGCACGGGGCGGGATGCCGGGACGGCGCGCGGCTCCGCCGGCGGCACGGGGCGGGGCTCCATCGGCGGTGTTACAAGTGCCGGAACCGACATGTCGAGCGGAGCGAAGCGGCTCTGGGCGGAATTCGCAGAGGCGCCGGCCGGTGTCAGCCCGATGCCGCTCTCGATGACGATATCGGTCGGGCCGCCGATCATGATCAGATGTTCCACGTCGTCGCGGCGCACGAGAACCAGCCGGCGTCTCGTATCGACGGCGGCGGCATCGAGAACCTGCAGCCGGGGCTGGCGATTTTTGCCGCCGCGCACGAAGGGCGACGGCCCGCCCCGGCCGCGAATCGTCCACAAGACGCCGACGAGGAGAAGGAGGCCAAGGCCCACGCCAAGGATCGCGATCACCAGGCGGCCGCCATAGGCGCCCATCAGATCTTCGAACATGTCCTGCCACTCCCTGCCTTGAATGCTGCGGTAACAGACGACTTTTTTCTTGGCGAGGCAAGCCGCCCGCGTTCATTGTCCTGCCCCGAAAAACGGTCAGGAATGACGAAGATAGGTCACGAAGCCGAACTGTCCCGGCTTTTGTGGCTCTCCGGAGCTTTTTGCTTCACCTGCAACTTGCTAAGAAAGAATCGCGGGATCTCCTCCCGTGGACGTCCATGGCCGCAGCGCCGGCCTAAATGTGAGGAATTGATGACGAAGTTGCAGCAAGGCGGCAACTACGAAGCGCCTTTGGTGGATCGCGGGACGCGGGGCGGCACCATCTTCCGGATCGTTCTCCTGGCGCTCGTCCTCTGCGGCGTGGCCGCCGGCTTCGTGCTGTTCCAGAACGCCCTGAACAACGAGGTCGTGCTCGGCGTGCTCGGCATCCTCGCCATGGTCGGCATCTTTTTCCTGGTCTCCTCCATCATCGGCCTTGTCGAGGTCATGCCGCAGTCGCGGTCGGACGAGCTGGCAAGGGGTTTTCTCGCCAGCCACCCGGACGGCATCCTCATCACCGATCCCAAGGGCCGCATTCTCTATGCCAATGCGGCCTATGGACGGATGACCGGCGCGACCAAGGCCAGCAACGTCCAGTCCCTCGAGGCCCTTCTCGCCAAGACCCGCGAATCGACCGAATCGCTCTATCGGCTGACGTCGGCGCTGCGCGAGGGCCGCGAAGGGCACGAGGAATTCCGGCTGCTGCAACCGCTCGGCCGTGCCACCGGCAACGGCTCCGGCGCGCACTGGTACCGCCTGAAGGCGCGGCTTCTGGCGCCGGCCGACGGCCGCAAGGATCCGCTCGACATCTGGCAGATCACCGACATCACGTCGGAACGGGACGATCAGGAACGCTTTTTCCGCGAGTTGCAGAACGCCATCGACTATCTCGACCACGCGCCGGCCGGCTTCTTCTCCGCCGGAAAGAACGGCGAGCTCTTCTATCTCAACGCCACGCTTGCGGAATGGCTGGGCCTCGACCTCACGAAGTTCGTGCCGCGCTCCATCACGATCGCCGATATCGTGGCCGGCGAAGGCATGGCGCTGATCCAGTCCGTGCAGGCAGCTCCCGGCCTGAAACGCACCGAGACGCTCGATCTCGACCTGCGCCGCGCCAACGGCCAGAGCCTGCCGGTGCGCCTGGTGCACAATGTCAGCGCCGCCCGGGACGGCGCACCGGGCGAAAGCCGCACCATCGTCCTGGCTCGTCCGAAAGGCGGCGAGGGCGACCAGTCGGCGTCGGCCATGCGCTTCACCCGCTTCTTCAACAACACGCCGATGGCGATCGCCTCGGTCGACGGCGGCGGCCGGATCCTGCGCATCAACGCACCGTTCCTGAAACTGTTTGCCGGCGTCGTCTCGCGCGACGAGATCGATTCGGGCGTCGAACTCGAGCGCATCGTCCACGAGACGTCCCGCCAGCATCTGATGCAAGCGATTGCGGCCGCCAAGGACAGGCAAGGCGACATTCCGCCGATCGATTCGCGCCATCCGGGCGACGAGAACCGGTATGTGCGCTTCTACGTGAACGCCGTCATCGACGAGAGCGACGAGGCGCCGGAAGAGGCGGCGATCGTCTATGCCGTCGAGACGACCGAGCAGAAGGCGCTCGAAACGCAGATGGCGCAGACCCAGAAGCTCAACGCCGTCGGCACGCTGGCGGGCGGCATCGCGCACGACTTCAACAACGTGCTGACGGCGATCCTGCTCTCCTCCGACCATCTTCTGCTGCAGGCCCGCCCCTCGGATGCAAGCTTCGCGGATCTGATGGAGATCAAGCGGAACGCCAACCGGGCGGCCGTCTTGGTGCGCCAGCTGCTCGCATTCTCGCGCAAACAGACCATGCGCCCCGCCGTGCTGAACCTGACCGACGTCGTGGGCGACCTGCGCATGCTGGTCGACCGGCTGATCTCCGGCACCAATGTGAAGCTCGAAGTGGACTACGGCCGCGACCTCTGGCCGGTGCGCACTGACCTTTCGCAGTTCGAGCAGGTGCTGATCAACCTCTGCGTCAACGCCCGGGACGCCATGCCCCAGGGCGGCACGATCCTCATCAAGACCCGCAACGTCTCGGCGAAGGAGGCGGCGGGCTTCCACCAGGCGGATCTGCCGGCCGAGGATTTCGTCATGGTCGAGGTATCCGATACCGGCACGGGCATTTCCTCCGAGATCATGGACAAGATCTTCGAACCCTTCTTCACCACCAAGGAAGTGGGCAAGGGAACGGGTCTCGGCCTTTCGATGGTTTATGGCATCGTCAAGCAGTCCGGCGGCTACATCTATCCGGAATCGGAAGTCGGCCGCGGCACGAGCTTCCGCATCTTTCTGCCGCGCCATGTGCCGGAGACGCCTGTGCTGACCCAGGAGGCGCCCGCGACCGTGGCCGCCCCGGGCATCGAACAGGCGCCGGCCCCGGTGGTTTCCGCGCCGCCCGCCGAGGATCTGGATCTGACCGGCAAGTCGGCCGTCGTATTGCTCGTCGAGGACGAGGAGGCGGTGCGGCGTGGCGGCAAGCGGATGCTGGAGACACGCGGCTATACCGTGCACGAAGCGGGTTCCGGCGTCGAAGCGCTCGACATCATGGAAGAGCTTCAAGGCAAGGTCGATATCGTCGTATCCGACGTCGTCATGCCCGAAATGGATGGTCCGACCCTGCTGGCGGAGCTGCGAAAGTCCTATCCGGACCTGAAGTTCATCTTCGTCTCCGGTTATGCCGAGGATGCCTTCGCGCGCAATCTGCCCGCCGAGGCCAAGTTCGGCTTCCTGCCGAAGCCGTTCTCGTTAAAGCAGCTCGCGGTGGCGGTCCGGGAAATGCTCGATTCGCAGTGAGAATCGCATTTGGGCAAACTTTTTCGAGATTGCGAATCCGGCTCGCGGATCGCCGCGAGTGGTTGTTTTCAAACGAGAATTTTCCACAGCGGCAATATGCGGAACAGGACGGGAACAGAATCGGAATAACTATTTGAAGTCAATCTCTTGATCGGCTCTTGCGAAATGAGAACAAATAGAGTACATCACCTTTATCGGCTGCTTCATTGCTTGCGCGGCGGCAATAACCTAAAGGTGGGATCACATGGCACAGAACACATTGCGGCTGGTAGAGGATAAGGGCGTGGATAAGAGCAAGGCGCTGGAAGCGGCACTGTCGCAGATCGAAAGATCCTTCGGCAAAGGATCGATCATGAAGCTCGGTGCGAACGAGAGCATTGTCGAGATTGAGACGGTTTCCACCGGCTCTCTTAGCCTCGATATCGCGCTCGGCATCGGTGGCCTGCCCAAGGGCCGCATCATCGAAATCTACGGTCCGGAAAGCTCGGGCAAGACGACGCTCGCGCTGCAGACGATTGCCGAAGCCCAGAAGAAGGGCGGCATCTGCGCCTTCGTCGATGCGGAACACGCGCTCGATCCGGTCTACGCCCGCAAGCTCGGCGTCGATCTGCAGAACCTTTTGATCTCCCAGCCGGACACTGGCGAGCAGGCGCTCGAAATCACCGATACGCTGGTTCGCTCCGGCGCCGTCGACGTCCTCGTCGTCGACTCGGTTGCCGCGCTGACGCCGCGCGCCGAAATCGAAGGTGAGATGGGGGACAACCTGCCGGGCCTCCAGGCGCGCCTGATGAGCCAGGCATTGCGCAAGCTGACGGCGTCGATCTCCAAATCGAATACGATGGTGATCTTCATCAACCAGATCCGCATGAAGATCGGCGTCATGTTCGGTTCGCCGGAAACGACGACCGGTGGCAACGCGCTGAAGTTCTATGCCTCCGTCCGCCTCGACATCCGCCGTATCGGCCAGGTCAAGGAGCGCGAGGAGGTGATCGGCAACCAGACCCGCGTGAAGGTCGTCAAGAACAAGATGGCGCCTCCCTTCAAGCAGGTCGAATTCGACATCATGTATGGCGAAGGCGTGTCCAAGACCGGCGAACTGATCGACCTCGGCGTCAAGGCCGGTATCGTCGAGAAGTCCGGTGCCTGGTTCTCCTACAACAGCCAGCGCCTCGGCCAGGGCCGCGAAAACGCAAAGCTCTTCCTGCGTGACAATCCAGAGCTCGCCCGCGAGATCGAAATGTCGCTCCGCCAGAATGCCGGTCTGATCGCCGACCGCTTCCTGCAGAATGGCGGACCGGATGCCGACGACGGGGACGTCGCAGCAGATATGTAAGCGGTTCCGCCGCACTCGACCGCTTACTTCGAACCGGCCGTGCATGGAGAGATGCGCGGCCGGTTTCTCTTTGGATCGGGGCAGTTTCCGAAAAGGTGTTTTGCAGTCTTCCGTTGGAGATTGCGCAAAACGATCTAAGACGGCGGTCCGGCTGGACAGTTGTGGGCGTGGGCGATACAAGCCTTTGGTTTTCGAATAACGTGACCGCATCCGGCGGTAAAAAGGGCCTAGCATGAGCGGCGTGAATGAAATCCGGTCGACTTTCCTCGACTATTTCCGAAAGAACGGACACGAGGTGGTTTCCTCCAGTCCGCTGGTGCCGCGCAACGATCCGACGCTGATGTTCACCAATGCCGGCATGGTGCAGTTCAAGAACGTTTTCACCGGGCTTGAGAAGCGCCCCTATTCGACGGCGGCGACCGCGCAAAAATGCGTGCGCGCCGGCGGCAAGCACAACGACCTCGACAATGTCGGTTACACGGCACGCCATCATACGTTCTTCGAAATGCTCGGCAATTTCTCCTTCGGCGACTATTTCAAGGAGCGCGCCATCGAGCTTGCCTGGAACCTGATCACCAAGGAATTCGGCCTCGACGCGAAGCGCCTGCTGGTGACGGTGTACCACACCGACGACGAGGCTTTCCATCTCTGGAAGAAGATTGCCGGCCTTTCTGACGACAGGATCATCCGCATCCCCACCAGCGACAATTTCTGGGCCATGGGCGATACCGGCCCCTGCGGTCCGTGCTCGGAAATCTTCTACGACCACGGCGACCATATCTGGGGCGGTCCTCCCGGTTCGCCGGAAGAGGACGGCGACCGGTTCATCGAGATCTGGAACCTCGTCTTCATGCAATACGAGCAGGTGACGAAGGAGGAACGGATCGACCTGCCGCGTCCTTCGATCGACACCGGCATGGGCCTGGAGCGCGTCGCCGCCGTGCTGCAGGGTCAGCACGACAATTACGACATCGATCTGTTCCGGGCACTGATTTCGGCCTCCGAAGAAGCGACCGGCGTCAAGGCCGAAGGCGAACGTCGCGCCAGCCATCGGGTCATCGCCGACCATCTTCGTTCCTCCGCCTTCTTGATCGCCGACGGCGTGCTGCCGTCGAACGAAGGCCGTGGTTACGTGCTCCGCCGCATCATGCGCCGCGCCATGCGGCATGCGCAGCTTCTGGGTGCCCGCGATCCTCTGCTGTGGAAATTGCTGCCGGCGCTCGTCCAGCAGATGGGTCGGGCGTATCCCGAACTGGTCCGTGCCGAGGCGCTGATCTCCGAGACGCTGAAGCTGGAGGAGACCCGTTTCCGCAAGACGCTGGAGCGCGGACTTTCGCTGCTGTCGGATGCGACGAACACGCTGGGCAAGGGCGACATGCTCGATGGCGAGACCGCCTTCAAGCTTTACGACACCTATGGTTTTCCGCTTGATCTGACGCAGGATGCGTTGCGCGCCCGGGAAATCGGCGTCGACCTTGCCGGATTCACCGATGCCATGGAGCGCCAGAAGGCCGAAGCGAGGTCTCACTGGGCAGGTTCCGGCGACAAGGCGACCGAGACGATCTGGTTCGAGCTCAAGGAAAAGCATGGCGCGACCGAATTCCTCGGTTACGATACCGAGACGGCCGAGGGCGTCGTCCAGGCGATCGTCCATGACGGCAAGTCTGTCGAGAGCGCTGCCGAAGGCGCGGACGTCCAGGTCATCGTCAACCAGACACCTTTTTACGCCGAGTCCGGCGGGCAGATGGGCGATACCGGCACGATCATCGGCGAGGGAGAGCTGTGGCTCGCCGTGACGGACACCCAGAAGAAGGGGGAAGGCCTGTTTGTGCATTCCGCCAGGGTCCAGCAGGGACCTCTCAGGGTCGGCATGCCGGTGACATTGCGGGTGAACCACGATCGCCGGTCGCGCCTGCGCTCGAACCATTCGGCGACCCATCTCCTGCACGAGGCGCTGCGTGAGGTGCTCGGGACCCATGTGGCTCAGAAGGGTTCGCTGGTCGCGCCAGAACGCCTGCGTTTCGACGTCTCCCATCCGAAGCCGATGTCGGCCGAAGAACTGCAGAAGGTCGAGGACATGGCGAATGCCATCATCCTGCAGAACGCACCGGTCACCACGCGTCTGATGAGTGTCGACGATGCGATCGCCGAGGGGGCGATGGCGCTGTTCGGCGAGAAATACGGTGACGAAGTGCGTGTCGTCTCCATGGGCAGGGCGGTGGAAGGTCAAAAGGCCGGTAAGCCTTATTCGGTCGAACTTTGCGGCGGCACGCATGTGAACGCCACCGGCGATATCGGTCTGGTCCGCATTCTCGGTGAAAGCGCGGTCGGCTCCGGCGTCCGCCGTGTCGAGGCGGTCACGGGCGAGGCGGCACGCGCCTATCTTGCCGAGCAGGACGAGCGGGTGAAGACGCTCGCCAGCGCCCTGAAGGTGCAGCCGGGTGACGTGGTCAATCGCGTCGAGGCGCTGATCGACGAGCGTCGCAGGCTGGAACGGGAGCTGGCGGACGCCAGACGCCGGCTCGCCATGGGCGGCGGGCAGGGCGGTTCTGCGGACGATGTTCGCGAGATCGCCGGCATCAGGTTCATGGGCAAGGCGCTTGCCGGCATCGATGCAAAGGACCTCAAGGGTTTGGCCGACGAAGCAAAGGCCAGCCTCGGTTCGGGTGTCGTCACTTTGATCGGCGTTTCGGAGGATGGCAAGGCAAGCGCCGTCGTCGCCGTGACGCCGGAACTGACGCAGCGTTTCAGTGCCGTGGACCTGGTGCGGGTGGCTTCCGCGGCACTCGGCGGCAAGGGCGGCGGGGGCCGTCCGGACATGGCGCAGGCCGGCGGCCCGGATGGCGCCAAGGCGGACGCGGCGCTGCAAGCGGTGGCAGCCGCGCTCGGTGCCTGATGACGATACGTGAAGCGGGCTCGGCCCGCTTCGCCGCTTTGAGGGAAGACGAATGGGCGTGAACGCCAGGATCGAGAATGAGCTGGAAGAGGCCGTGAACGGGCTCGTGCCGACGCTTTTTCGCGATGCGCCGAACTCCGTTTCGTTCAACAAGCTGCGCAAGCGGCTGCTGCGCCAGGTGCGTCAGGCCTTCGACGATTTCGGCATGCTGAAGGGCCAGAAGCGCTGGCTGATCGGCCTTTCCGGCGGCAAGGACTCCTACTCGCTGCTGGCCGTGCTTCTCGATCTGCAATGGCGCGGTCTGTTGCCTGTGGAGCTGATTGCCTGCAATCTCGATCAGGGCCAGCCGAATTTCCCGAAACACATCCTGCCGGACTATCTCGCCTCGATCGGCGTGAAGCACCGGATCGAGTACCGCGACACCTATTCGATCGTGAAGGAGAAGGTGCCGGAAGGCGCCACCTATTGCTCGCTCTGTTCGAGGCTCAGGCGCGGCAATCTTTACCGGATCGCGCGTGAGGAGGACTGCGACGCGCTGGTTCTCGGCCACCACCGGGAGGACATTCTCGAAACCTTCTTCATGAATTTCTTCCATGGCGGACGGCTTGCCGGCATGCCGGCAAAGCTCCTGAACGACGAGGGCGACCTGATGGTGCTGCGCCCGCTCGCCTATTGCGCCGAGGACGATCTTGCGAAGTTCGCGACTGCCATGCAGTTCCCGATCATTCCCTGCGATCTTTGCGGCTCGCAGGACGGGCTGCAGCGCAACGCCATGAAGCAGATGTTTGCCGATATCGAGGCACGCATGCCGGGCCGCAAGGACACGATGCTGCGCGCGCTTGCGCATGTGAACCCGTCCCATCTTCTCGACCCGAACCTTTTCGACTTTTCCGGCCTCCAGGTCGCTCCGACTATCTGAACCCTTCTGCCAAGAGACTTTTCCATGACCTTGCCGCTCGACGTCACGAAGCTTGCCGACCTTTTGCGGCTTGCCGCCAAGACTGAAATCCTGCCGCGTTTCCGGCGGCTCGGTAGCGGCGATATCCGCTCGAAGAGCGAGCCGACGGACCTGGTGACAGAGGCCGACGAGGCGGCGGAGCGGCTGATCCGGCGGGAGATCGATGCGATTGCGCCCGATGCGCTGTTCGTGGGCGAGGAGTCGGTTGCGGCCGATCCGGGGCTGCTGAGCAGATTGGCCGATGCGGATTTTGCAGTCGTGGTCGATCCGGTCGACGGCACCTTCAATTTCGCCTCCGGCATTCCTGCTTTCGGCGTCATGGCTTCGGTCATCTGGAAGGGCGAGACGGCTGCCGGCATCATCTACGATCCGATGGGCGACGACTGGGTGATGGCGGAACGGGGGGCGGGGGCTTTTCTGAAAAGGCCCGACGGCGAAACGGTACGCCTCTCGGTGGCCGAAGCGCGGCCGCTCGACGCGATGGTCGGCATGGCGTCACCCGGCTATTTTTTCGGTGAGGAGCGCGAGCGCATTTTGGGCAATCTCGCCAAGGTACGTTTCTTTGCCAACTACCGCTGCGCGGCACACGAATACCGCACGTTTGCCGGCGGCCACGTGCAGTTCATGCTCTACAACAAGCTGATGCCATGGGATCATCTGGCCGGAACGCTGATCGCCGCGGAAGCCGGCGGTTACGGGGCGCGCCTCGATGGTTCGCCTTACCTGCCGCACCATGTGGACGGCGGTCTGCTGGTCGCGACCGACAAGGAAAGTTGGCGAGTGCTACGCGACGAGATCATCGGGTACTGAACAGAAAAGGCCGGAGCGATCCGGCCTTTTTTGGCGATCAGCTTCGTTCAGATCGGCGGATTGTGCGGCTGGAAGAGCTTTCCCTTTTCGCCGATCAGCACGAAGACGAGCCCGACGATGGAGACAGTGAAGAAGCCGGCGACCAGCGGCAGGGCCGTGCCGTCGAAGGCCTGGCCGATCGCGACGCCGATCAGCGCGCCGCCCACGGTGCTCATGAAACCCAGCACCGCCGAAGCCGTGCCGGCAACGTGGCCGAGCGGCTCCATGGCAAGCGAATTGAAGTTCGCGCCGATCCAGCCGAACTGGAACATGGCAAGCGCAAAGAACGTCAGGAACAGCAGGATCGGCATCGGCTGCGGGCCGAACACCTGTACCATCATCCAGAGGAAGGTGATGGTGATGAAGCCGATGAGAGAACCGTGCGACAGACGCCGCATTCCGAACCGTCCGACGAAACGGGAGTTCAGGAAGGACGCAGTCGACATGAAGACGGCGACGGCTGCGAATGCGACCGGGAACCAAATGCCGAGCTCGTAGATCCCCACGTAGATCTGCTGCGCGGAGTTGATGAAGCCGAACATCGCGCCGAAGATGAAGGTGCTGGCGATCGTGTAGCAGAGTGCGATGCGATTGGTGAGCACGATCCGGAAACCGTCGAGGATGGACGAGAGCGTGAACGGCCGCACGTCGGCGGGATCGAGCGTTTCGGGGAGGCGGTAATACATCCACAGACCGATGCCGGACGAGACGATCGCCATGAACAGGAAGATCAGGTGCCAGTTGCCGAGGAACATGATGAGCTGGCCCGTGCCCGGCGCGATGATCGGCACGACCATGAACACCATCATGATCAGCGACATGACCTCCGCCATCGCGCGGCCGCCGAATACGTCGCGCACGATGGAGACGGTAACGACCCGCGTCGCGGCGGCTCCCGCACCCTGTATGAAGCGCAGCGCCAGCATCGCCCCGAAGGAGGGGACGACGACAATGCCGATGGCGCAGAGCACATAGACGAAGATGCCGAAGATCATCGGCCTGCGGCGTCCGAAACGGTCGGACAAGGGACCGTAAAGAAGCTGCATTGCGCCGAGCCCGAAGATATAGGCTGAAACCACATATTGGCGGTGGTTCTCGTTTTCAACCCCGAGCGATGCTCCGATCTCCTGAAGGCCGGGAAGCATGATATCGATGGCAAGGGCGTTGAGGGCCATGAGCATTGCCATCATGGCAATGAATTCGGCGCGTCCCATGCCGGGCAGGCGGTCCGGGGCCGTTTGTGAAGAATGTGTCACAGCAATTTCCTAAACAACGTCAAAGGCGCCGTTGGGAGCGGCGCCTTGAAAATATCTTTGATTTCGCCGGGCGGCGCCCGGAAAGTATCAGGCTGCGCCGCGCACGGCGATGCCCTGTTCCTGCAGGTGAGTCTGCAGCTCTCCGGATTGGAACATCTCGCGGACGATATCGCAGCCGCCGATGAACTCGCCCTTGACATAAAGCTGCGGAATGGTCGGCCAGTTCGAGTAGTCCTTGATGCCCTGGCGGATTTCCGCGTCGGCGAGCACGTTCACGCCCTTGTAGTCGAGGCCGAGATAGTCGAGGATCTGCACCACCTGGCCGGAGAAACCACACTGCGGGAACTGCGGCGTGCCCTTCATGAAGAGAACCACGTCGTTCGTCTTCACTTCGTTGTCGATGAGTTCGTGAATTCCGCTCATATCCTGTCCTTTCACATGCGGTTTCAAGGACCGCTGCGCTGCTTGAATTTTCTCTAGATAGCAACCTGCCCGCCGGAATTCCAGCGGAATAGTCCGCCGGCCATGGTTATTGGGTGGCGTCGCAGCGGCTCCTGCCGGTATCCTTTACCGTATTGGCTGCAAAGTCGAAGGTTTTCTCGACGGAAATGACCGATCCCATGCCGTTCGCCTTGTTCCGGGCAAAGCTCGGGCAGTTCTTCCGTGTCGCCTGCGCAGTGCGCTGCCAGAAGGTCAGCCTGCCGTTTTCGAGCGCATAGTCGTCGGAGGGAACGTCGAGGATCGCCTTGCGCGTCTTCAGGTCGTAGATCACGAGATCGCCTTCGGGGCCGGTGGACCGGGAGAGGATCAGCAGGTTGCCGGACTGTTCGCCGAACCAGAGCGGGTCGCCCGGTGTTCCGATGACGAAATCCGCCTTCCTCATATCGAAGACGCATTTGGCCGGTTTCGGCTTGCCGGCCAGCGCGGTGACGGCGAACTGCGAACCGGCCTCGTCCTGATAGGATTTAGCGGCAACGAGAAAATCCTTGTTGGAATGGCATTCGACGTCCTGTGCAGAGGCGGCGTCAGCCATAACGAACAGGGATGAGGCAAGGAGAGCGGCGGCCTTCATGGGACGGTCAGCAGCTGCGCTGCCTGCTGCGGCTGGCGGCGGTGCGCCGGCGGCTGACCTGTTTGCGCGCCGGCTTGGCGGTGCGGGTGGTTTTCTTCTTCACGAAACGGCCGGTCGTCGCGGAGCGAGTGGTGGCCGAACGAGTCCGGCGTTTCTTGCGCTTGGAAGCGGTACGTCCGTGCGACTTGCCGAGAAGCTCCTTGACCGCGTTTTCCACGAGGCCGGTGACGATTTGCTTGATAAGGTCGGACATGGAGCGGTCACTCAGCCGGAGCCGATGTCTGCAACGCCAGGGCATGCAGCACACCGCCCATATTGCCCTTCAGGGCCTCATAGACCATCTGATGCTGCTGCACCCGGCTCTTGCCGCGGAAGGCTTCCGCTACGACTTCGGCGGCATAGTGATCACCGTCGCCCGCCAGATCCCGGATGGTGACCTTGGCGCCGGGAATGCCGGCCTTGATCAGATCTTCGATTTCACCGGGTCTCATAGCCATGTTGTCATCCCTTTTCCCTTCCGCGGACTCACGCGGAACCTTTTGTTTAGAACAGAGTGCCTCAAAGCTTCGTTCCGGTCAAAGCAGGAGAGGGCGCTACCTCACCGATGTGACAGAGGATGCATCAGCTTGTGGAAACCTGCCCGGGCGCGCACTTTGAGGGGCTCGACGGGCTGCTTTCGCGAGAAGCGGAAAAGCCAGACGGCACTCATCATCAGAACCATGAAACCGTAGGATTCGAAAGTCTCCTCTGCCTCGACGATATCGAAATGCTCGGCCGCCTGACCGGCCGCCAGGATGAGCGCGATGAGAGCGAGCGGCCAGGAAAGGCGCGGATGAATGGCGCGGGATAGGCCGCCGCGATGGCGCAGCTCGAAGAGGACGGTGGCGATCAGCAGCACGAGCGCCGTCGCCCCGAGAACAATCGGCAGCGAGGTCTTTGATACGCAATATACCGTTACATCTCCACGGCATATCGGCATTTCACGCATGAAGAAGACCACGGCGATGCAGGCGGTGGTGATTGCAATGAAACGTGCCAGTATCCGCGTCCTGAATGCCGCAAGCACGGCAAGCACCACGGTGATGGCAAGCACCAGAGACTGAAGGTCCTCGATGGGCCCGTCCTCCTCGAAAATCTCGAAAGTGGTGAAACCCATCTTCGAGAAGATCACGTAGGCGAGGACATTCAGGCAGAGAGTGGCGATCAGCGCGTCCAGCCAGATGCGCTTGTATTGCCAGGTCGGGCCCGATGACCTGAGCCAGGTCAGAATCGGCTTGTGCATTTCTGTGCCCAGTTTTCTATTTCAGTGGATCCAGATGCATACGCGCCGGGTACCCATCCATCAATCCCCGGCACTTGAATACGTGTGCAAAAACGATGGTGTGGGCGCGTTGTCTAAGGCCTGTCGCGCAAAAGTATCCGGCGGTTTTGCGACAACGGCATGCTGAAGCGTGGCAAGCGAATCTGAAAGATCGCGCCGCGTATTAGAGATTCTGAGGTCGCACCACCGCCGTCGTCTTCGTCTCCGGGTTGAAACCGGGGGAGGAGGACGATGAAGAAGTTGCCTAAAAACTCAAACGGCGCACGAAGGTTGCCGCCGTCTTTCGCTCACACCGCTGAGGCGGCTCCTGCCGTTGATCAGGCCATGAAGGTCGGGAACCAGGATTCATGCGCCTTCGCAAGGTCTTCGACGGCTACGTTGATGAGATCGTCGACCACGAGCTCGCGGCCTGCGACGGCGCCGAGCGGGCGGAACGGCACGCCGGCGCTTTCCGCGCTCGCCTGCACGAAATTGGCAAGGTCGGCAGGCACTGCGATCACGTAGCGGGCCTGGTCCTCTCCGAAGAGCAGGGCATGGGCAGCGCCGCGCTGTTCAGACAGGCTGATCTTCATGCCCTTGGCCGAGGCCATCGCCATTTCTGCAAGCGCGATAGCCAGGCCGCCCGACGAGATGTCGTGGCATGCGGTCACCTGGCCGTTGCGGATGAGCGAACGGACGAAATCGCCGTTGCGGCGCTCGGCGGCGAGATCGACTTGCGGCGGCGGGCCTTCGATCGTGTCGAGAATGTCGCGCAGGTAAACCGACGCGCCAAGATGGCTGCCGTCCGTGCCGATCATGATCAGTCTGTCGCCGTCCCTCGCGGAGCCGATCTTTGCCATCTTCTGCCAGTCGGGCAGCAGGCCGACGCCGGCGATCGTCGGGGTCGGCAGGATCGCAATGCCGTTCGTCTCGTTGTAGAGCGAGACGTTGCCGGAAACGATCGGGAAGTCGAGCGCCTTGCAGGCTTCGCCGATGCCTTTGATGGCGCCGACGAGCTGACCCATGATTTCCGGCTTTTCCGGATTGCCGAAATTGAGGTTGTCGGTCGCAGCAAGCGGTTCGGCGCCTGTCGCAACGAGATTGCGCCAGCATTCGGCGACCGCCTGCTTGCCGCCTTCGAACGGATCGGCCTCGACATAACGCGGCGTCACGTCGGAGGAAAAGGCGAGCGCCTTCGACGGATGGTTTTCGACGCGCACGACGCCCGCATCGCCGCCGGGACGCTGCAGCGAGTTGCCCTGGATCAGCGTGTCGTATTGTTCCCAGACCCAGCGGCGGCTGGACTGGTTGGCCGAACCGACGAGCTTCAGCAGCGCTTCGCCATAGTTGGCGGGAGCGGCGACCTTGGAAGCGGGCAGGGGCTGCCGCCCGTTCGACTGGACCCAAGGCCGGTCGTATTCCGGCGCTTGGTCGCCGAGTTCCTTGATCGGCAGATTGGCGACCTCCTCGCCCTGATGCAGGATGCGGAAACGCAGGTCGTCGGTCGTTTTGCCGACGATCGCGAAATCGAGCCCCCACTTGACGAAGATCGCCTTGGCTTCCTCTTCCTTCTCCGGCTTCAGCACCATGAGCATGCGCTCCTGGCTTTCCGACAGCATCATTTCGTATGCCGTCATCCGCTCTTCGCGAACCGGCACCTTGTCGAGATCGAGTTCGATGCCGAGGTCGCCCTTGGCGCCCATCTCGACGGCCGAGCAGGTGAGGCCGGCAGCCCCCATGTCCTGGATGGCGATGACCGCGCCGGTCGCCATCAGTTCGAGGCAGGCCTCCAGCAGGCATTTTTCGGTGAAGGGGTCGCCGACCTGTACGGTCGGGCGCTTTTCCTCGATCGACTCGTCGAATTCGGCAGAAGCCATGGTCGCGCCGCCGACGCCGTCACGGCCCGTCTTGGCGCCGAGATAGACGACTGGCAGGCCGACGCCTTCGGCCTTGGAATAGAAGATCCCGTCGGTGCGCGCGAGGCCGGCCGCAAAGGCGTTGACCAGGATGTTGCCGTTATAGCGCGGATCGAACTCCACCTCGCCGCCGACGGTCGGCACACCGAAGGAGTTGCCGTAGCCGCCGACGCCGGCGACGACTCCCGAGACGAGGTGCTTGGTCTTCGGATGATCGGGAGCGCCAAAGCGCAGCGCGTTCATCGCCGCGATCGGCCGGGCGCCCATGGTGAAGACGTCGCGGAGGATGCCGCCGACGCCGGTCGCCGCGCCCTGATAGGGCTCGATATAGGACGGGTGGTTGTGGCTCTCCATCTTGAAGACCACGCAGTCGCCGTCGTCGATATCCACGACCCCGGCATTTTCTCCCGGTCCCTGGATGACGCGCGGACCCTTGGTCGGCAGCGTGCGCAGCCAGCGCTTCGATGATTTGTAGGAGCAATGCTCGTTCCACATGGCCGAGAAGATGCCGAGTTCCGTGAAGGTCGGCTCGCGTCCGATCAGATCGAGGATCCGCTGATATTCGTCGGGCTTCAGGCCGTGCGAGGCGACGAGTTCGGGCGTGATCGCGATACTGTTCGGAATGGTCATGATCTTCTCTGGATTGAAGGGCCAAGCTTTGGCCGCTCTTTAGCCTATGTCGCAGAAAGGTGCGACAGGAAAATGCTGCTCTGCAAGGTTACAGCATCGTCTCTGAAAAACAAAAAGCGCCGGAAATCTCCGGCGCTCGAAATGCACTCCCGGATCGTTCAGAACCTGTAGCCGACCGCGATGCCCGCATAGCTCAGGCCGTCGTTCTCGTCGCAAAGATCGGCATTGGAGGAATGCTCGATCGTCGCAAGAACACGCCAGTTCTGATTGATGTTGTAGCCGAGGCCCGCGGACTCGTGGAACTGAAGGCGGCAGCCGACGACCGGGCGCTTGTTCGGGTCATCCGGGCTTGCATCGGTGACCGAGCCGCCGAATCCCAGATCGACGAAGAATTTCTCGCCGAGAGGTACAGTCCATGTGAACCCGGCATAGGCCTGATTGGCGCCGCCTGTCGTGGAGACGATCGCACCGACATGGACGCGCGGACGCAGCATGTGATCCAGGAAACTTTGCGCGTGGCGCTGGTCGAACGGATCGAAAAAGACGGTGGCGGAGGGGAATACGCCCGGTTCGAATGTACGTTTGGTCTGGATCGACCCTGAAACTCCGATACGCACTTCGTCCAGCAGATGTTCCTGGGCGGATGCCGATGAGGCGAAAATCGAAGCAATCATAATTGCTCCGACCATAGACCCCAGAAATGCCTTGCTCATTCCCACCGTCCCTGCAATCGCTGCCATTCTGGCAGTTGGACGATCCATACGTGATACGCTCGCCCTTGTTGTCTGTATCAAGGGCTATCGCGGCGAGGGGAACTCGTCCAGCGATCTCCGCAGAACGGGCTGATTCGGATTGGAAAAACGTGAAAATTCACGGCGTGCGGTGCAGGCATGCAACAAATTCTACATCAAACTGTAATGTGCCGCCGGCAAGTTCAACAGCTGCTTGTGCCGCTGGCCCAGCGCAACACGTCGCGTTTGATTCGTTCACCCTCCGGACCGCTCATCATCGGGCCGAATGCATCCAGGCGCGCGGGATTGCCTTCCGCCTGGACGACCAGCATCGGGCGTGACTCCGGGCTGTTGCGCGGCACGGCCAGAATGCGGGGGCGCCCCGAGAACGAGTTGAGTTCCGGCGCCAGCCGGTACGGCCTGAAGGCCGCGTCTCCAGACTTGAACCAGCAGGTATTGGCCGCCAGCGCCACGCGTTCCATGGTCGGCAGGGCGGCGCGGTTCGGACCAGAAACGGGACGGTCGGACTGGCAGGCGGAAAGTGCGGTGCCGAGTGCGGTGATCGAAAGCAGCACGGGAAGGCGACGGGAAAGCGGCATCGAATGTCCTGACAATGGTTTCGGCCGATCTGGAGATACGCGCCGATAACACCAAGTATTTAAGCAGTTGCAGCGATCACATCGAGGGCTGAAGCAAAAATGCCGCGACCGTCGCTGCCGCCATGAGCGGCTTCGATCAGGTTCTCGGGATGCGGCATCATGCCAAGCACGTTGCCGCGCCTGTTCATGACGCCGGCGATGTCGCCGAGAGATCCGTTCGGGTTCGTGCCTTCGGCATAGCGGAACACGATCTCGCCGCGGTCTTCCATGCCTGCGAGCGTCTCCGGATCGACGAAATAGTTCCCATCGTGATGGGCGACCGGGCAGCGGATCACCTGGCCCTTTTCATAGGCGCGGGTGAAGTCGGTCTCGGCATTGACCACTTCGAGCTTCACTTCCTTGCAGACGAATTTCAGCGAGGAATTGCGCATCAGCGCGCCCGGCAGCATGCCGGCCTCGACGAGGATCTGGAAACCGTTGCAGACGCCGAGCACCTTCACGCCCTTGTCTGCCTTGTCCTTGATCGCCTGCATCACCGGCATGCGGGCGGCGATCGCGCCGCATCGCAGATAGTCGCCGTAGGAGAAGCCGCCCGGAATGACGATCAGGTCGACGTCGTCCGGGATCTCGGCCTCGGTCTGCCAGACGGTGACCGGCGCCTTGCCGGAAATCTTGGTGAGTGCCGCGATCATGTCGCGATCGCGGTTGAGACCGGGGAGCTGAACGACGGCGGATTTCATGGATGCGGTTCAAACCTTGCCTGGGCCTCGGCCAGCTCGCGCAGTTCGAGGCGGTTTTCGATACGGTCGAGACGGTTTTCGATATGACCAACGGTCACGCGGAGATTGTTCACATCGCCTTGGAGGACATGGAGTTGTCCTCTCAAAGTCATGTTGTCAGCACGCAGCTCACCAATCGAATGTTCGACTTTGTCAAACCGCCGGTGGATCTTCTTCAGAAGCTCGTACATCAATTCGGTGGTGATCTCAGCCATCGCCTGCTCCGCAACCGTCAGTCGAGAGCGATAGTATAGTTCTCGATGACCGTGTTTGCCAGAAGCTTCTCGCACATGGCCTTGAGGTCGGCTTCGGCCTTGGCCTTGTCGGCACCGTCGAGTTCGAGGTCGAAGACCTTGCCCTGGCGCACCTGGCCGACACCGGAAAAGCCGAGACTGCCGAGTGCGCCTTCGATGGCCTTGCCCTGCGGATCGAGAACGCCGTTCTTGAGCGTGACCGTCACGCGTGCCTTAATCACTGATCTACCCCCGAATTGCTGAGCCAAAACCATTACTTGACGAGAACCGGACCGGTCCCGCGGATCGGTTCGTTTTCATTGATGATGCCGAGACGGCGAGCCACTTCCGAATAGGCTTCCAGAAGCCCGCCCAGGTCGCGCCGGAAACGGTCCTTGTCCATCTTTTCCTTGGTTTCGATGTCCCAAAGGCGGCAGCTGTCCGGTGAAATCTCGTCGGCGAGAATGATGCGCATCATGTCGCCTTCGAAGAGCCGGCCGCATTCGATCTTGAAATCGACGAGCTGGATGCCAACGCCGAGGAAGAGGCCCGACAAGAAGTCGTTGACGCGGATGGCGAGCGCCATGATGTCGTCGAGCTCGGCGGGGTTCGCCCAGCCGAAGGCAGTAATGTGCTCCTCGGAGACCATCGGATCAGCCAGCGCATCGGACTTGTAGTAGAATTCGATGATCGAGCGCGGCAGGACCATGCCTTCCTCGATGCCGAGTCGCTCCGACAGCGAGCCGGCGGCGACGTTGCGCACCACGATCTCGAGCGGAATCATCTCCACTTCCTTGATCAACTGCTCGCGCATGTTCAGCCGACGGATGAAATGCGTCGGGATGCCGATCTTGTTGAGATGGGTGAAGATGTATTCGCTGATGCGGTTGTTGAGGACGCCCTTGCCGTCGATGACGTCATGTTTCTTCTTGTTGAAGGCGGTGGCGTCGTCCTTGAAGAACTGGATCAGCGTGCCGGGCTCCGGGCCTTCATACAGGATCTTGGCCTTGCCTTCGTAGATACGGCGGCGACGATTCATGATTCTTGTCTCGTTGTTGGCGCCCTTCAGGGGCGCAATGGATGATGTTTGAGCGGTCCCTTATCGGAAAAGAACGGGTTTCACAATGCGGGCCTCCGAAACCTTTGTGGGCGAGGGGCCTCTCGACGAAGCGCGATCAGGAATCATTCGGCCTCAGGGTACACGGATTCTGAGATCTTTGTCGTAGCAATCATAGTGTCCTCTTGGACGGGACAAGTAATGAACAACAAAAGCAGGGGCCATGATGTGCGCTCTTCGTGACCGGGCCGAAGCCCTGGAAGATGAATTCGCCTGTGACGAAGCTTTTCAATTTCGTGCAAATGCGCCGTAACGAGCTTCTCGGTCTTTGGTCACTTCTCCATAGGGGCTGTCTATGCTGCCATCCATGCGCAGGATCTGATGTCTTCGACGCTCGACGGCAAGTCTGTGCACGACATAGGCAGTAAGACATAGCCAGTAAATTGCGTCATGATTTCGACACCGTCGGCGTGCCGGTTCTGGACGACGACCTGCAGGCCAAGACACGCGACCTCCTGATCGAGCTGGTAAAGGAAATGGAACGCGCCTGACACTGTGCCTCCTCATGTGTGAGACACTTCGTCCCGGGGATGGCACGTCACGCAGATTTCACGATCGGCGGCGTCGGATTCCTTGGGTCGCCGATTGCACTTCCTTTACGTTTTGATTAAGGGGTCCAGGCACGAGTCCACTTTTGGGAGACCCTAGATGAGCGGCATCAGCGATCGCGAAAAAGCCTTCGAAAACAAGTTCGCCCTGGATCAGGAACTGAAGTTCAAGGCGCTGGCTCGCCGCAACAAGCTTCTCGGCCAGTGGGCCGCCGGCCTTCTCGGCAAGGCGGATGCCGACTCCTATGCCAAGGAAGTCGTTGCCGCCGATTTCGAGGAAGCCGGCGATGAGGACGTCTTCCGCAAGCTGCGTGGCGATTTCGACGCCGCCGGTATTTCGGTTTCGGACCAGGATATCCGCGTCAAGATGGTCGATCTCCTGAGCGAAGCCGTAACCCAGATCGAGAAGCAGTAGCTCCGCTTCTCCTTAGCACCGCATCCACGTCCGCGTGAGCCCGGCGAAAGCCGTAAGCTCAGCCGCGGAACGGGGTTTTCCCGCGAACCTCATGCTGCGCGGCCTCGACAGGACGCCAGCGGTGGGACCGGATGAAGTCGCAAATCCCGGCGCGCGGCATCGGCCTTGCCAGCGCATAACCCTGCAGCACATCGCAGCCGAGATCGCGCAGGATGCGGATATGGTCGGTGGTTTCGACGCCTTCGGCGACCACGCGAATATTCAGGGACTTTCCAATTTCGATGATCGAACTCACCAGCTTTCGCTGTTCGTGGGACTGCGGAACGCAACGAACCAGTTCCCGGTCGATCTTGAGCGCACTCGGATTGAGCCTCAAGAGGCTGATGATCGACGCATGACCGGTGCCGAAATCGTCGATCTCGATCTCGATGCCGAGTTTCCTCAGCCGCGTCAGATTTTTCCGCACTTCCTCGTCGCAATCATCGAGGAAGATCGATTCGAGAAGCTCGAAGGATACCGTTCCCGGCTCGATCTTCAGCTTCTTGAGCTTTTTCGCCAGCGACGGGTCGTGAAGCCGACGGGACGAGACGTTCACCGAGAATTTCGGGATTGACAGGCCCTGCCGGCGCCACTCGCGGAAATCCGCCAGCGCCCTGTCGAAGATCATTCCGTCGATCACCGAGACGGTATCCAGTTCCTCGGCCGTTTCGAGAAATTTGTCGGGCGACAGCATGCCCCGTTCGGGATGCATCCAGCGCGCGAGCGTCTCCACGCCGGCGACCTCCAGCGTCGCCGCGTCGAACTGCAGCTGGTAGAAGGGGACGAATTCATTGCGTTCGAGACCGAGCAGGATCTCGTCCGACATCTTCTTGGTGCTGATGATCTCGTTCTGGGTATCCGTCGAAAAGAATTCATGGCGGTTGCGGCCGCTGTTCTTGGCGCGGTAGAGCGCGATATCGGCATTGAGAAGGAGCTGGCGCGGATCGATCCGCATGGCCGTTTCGCAGGCGATCCCGATGCTGGCGCCAAACCGGCAGTCGTGCCCTTCGTAGGAAACCGGTTTGCGCAGTTCCTTGATGATCCGCTCGGCGAGGTTCGAAAGTTTGCGGGGCGACCCCTGGAATTTCGACAGGATGACGAACTCGTCGCCGCCGATGCGAGCCACGAAGTCTCCCTTGCGGATCGTGCCTTTCAGGATCCTGGCGACGTGCTTCAACATCGTGTCGCCGGCGCTGTGGCCAAGCGTATCGTTGATCTGCTTGAAACGGTCGAGATCGATGTGGAGGATGGCGATGCCGCCACCTTCCCGGGCGCATTCCGCCGCCACGCGGTCGAGCATCTCGTCGAGATAGCGCCGGTTGGGCAGATCGGTCAGATAATCGTGCATCGCATTGTGTTCGATGCGGCTGCGGGCGGATTCGAGCTCGCGATTGCGTGCCTCGGCGAGCGTCTTGGCCCGCTCGAGCTCGCGGTGGAGTGACACGTCCGTCGTCACGTCCCAGTTGGCGCCGACCATCTTCCGATGGCCATTGCCGTCGACAAAGGGCATCGTCCGGGTGCGCACGATCCGTTCGGATCCATCCCGCAGGATCACGCGGTATTGGTCGGAGAAACGTTCGTTGTTGCGCACGTTCACATCGACATTGGCCTGCACGCGGTCGGCATCCTCGGGATGCAACAGGCTTTCCCAGAGACCGCCGACGAAGACCTCCTCGTTCTTGTCGAGGCCATAGATCCGGAACATGCGCTCGTCCCAATCGACCTCGCCTGTGGTGAAATCACATTCGAAGACGCCGATGCCGGAGATTTCGAGCGCCATGTCGAGCCGGCGCGACATTCTCTCGGTCGCCTCCTCGGCGGCCTTGCGTGCGGTGATGTCCGTATCCGTGCCCACGACACGGGTAGCTTTGCCCTGCGCATCCCATTCGACACAGGCGCCGCGGCACTCGATCCAGATCCAGTGTCCGAGTTTATGCCGCTCGCGATATTCGAAAACGGCATAGGCAGGATCGCCGGCATTCTGCCGTTCCATCGCATGGATGACCCGTGCCCGGTCGTCCGGATGCACGAGTTCCAGCCATTCCTGTGTGCTTGCCGCAAGTGGATCGCTGGCCGACATGCCGCGGATCTGGCGCCAGACCGGCGAGTAGTATTTCTGGCCGGTTGCGTAATTGTGATCCCAGACGCCCGAGACGGAACTGACGAGCGCGTTGTTCCAGCGGCTTTCGCGTTCGGCCAGTTCTTCGGCATGCCGCTTCAGTTCGGTCACATCCGTCAAATGAACGGTGAGCAGCAGCCGATCGTTCAGAGTTCTGGTGAACGGGGTCAGCGTGGCAAGGACCCGGCGCAAAGGGCCATCGGGGGCCGTTATCCGCAAATCCATATGCTGCGGAGCGGAGTCCACACGCATGGGCCGCAGCGTTTCTGCGAGCGTGCAGCGATCATCGGGATGGATGCAGGCGTGAAAATCGGATGTTGTGCCGATCCATTCACGCCGAAAGGGGGAATTTGCAAACAGAAGCGCACCGCCGGCGTCGATCACCGCAACGGCCAGGGGAACCGCCTCGAAAACCGTCTCCAGGACACCGATATCCTCTCCATATCCTGGGTCCAGAAGGCGCGGGAGGGCGTTTGATGGCATCGGCGCGGCATCACTCACAACAACACGAGCGAACACCTTAGCAATTGCCAATTAAATCCGGCTTAAAATAGCCGTTCGAATTGCGCTCCTCAAAACTATCGACATTTCCGATGTTTCGCGGGCCGAGGGACGGCTCAGACCCTGAGGCGGCTCAGAAATTGCGCAAAGACCATCGTTCCCTCGGGCCAGGGACCGTGACCGGATTCCGCGTTGATATGGCCGGCCTCTCCGGCATCGACGAGCAGCGAACCCCAGGCGGCGGTGATGTCGTCGGCATGCTCGTAGGAGCCGAACGGATCGTTGCGGCTCGCCACCGTGAGCGACGGGAAGGGCAGGGGATCGCGCGGATAGGGACCGAACGTCATCAGGTGTTTCGGGCGGATCGACGGATTGTCCACTTCCGGCGGAGCCACGAAAAAGGCGCCGGCTATCGGCTTGCGAAACAGCGGGACGGCGTGGACGACCGTTGGAATGCCGAGCGAATGCGCGACGAGGACAACCGGGCGCGTCGCCGCATTGACCTCTTCGGCCACGCGCGCCACCCAGTCCTCTCGAACCGGCTTCGACCACTCCGCCTGCTCGACCCTTCGGGCGGTCGTCAGTTTCTGTTCCCAGCGGGTCTGCCAGTGATGCGGCCCCGAATTCGTGTAGCCGGGAACGATCAATATTTCTGCGTCGGATGCTTTCATGAGGACGCGATGTGAGGAGTGGAGGGACCGAAGTCAAGCCGGCAGGCGACAGGCGCGATAAAATTTGCTAGGCTTCCTCGTGCAATTGCTGCCACGTCGTCATCTGCGTCTGGGGGAGCGCCGCCGTGGCATGAGCCAAGGAGGATAAGCTCGATGACTGCATTTCATGTCATGGCCGGTGCGAGCGAGCATTTTGTTCGTCCGGTGGTACGGAAGGTCGGGTTTGCGGATATCGCCGACGCACTGAAGCTGGGCCTCAGGGATTTTCGTGAAAAGCCGTCGCATTATGTGTTTCTCTGCCTGATCTATCCCGTCGCCGGCATTTTTCTGACGGTCTGGAGCACCGGTGCAAACCTGCTGCCGCTGCTTTTCCCGCTGATGTCGGGTTTCGCGCTTCTCGGACCGATCGCCGCGATCGGCCTTTATGAGATCAGTCGGCGGCGCGAAAGCGGCGAGGACACGTCCTGGCGGCACGCGCTCGACGTTCGTCATTCGCGGGCGCTGCCGTCCATCCTGGCGGTCGGCTTTTTCCTGTTCGTGATGTTCATCGCGTGGCTGCTCGTTGCGCAAGCAATTTACACCGCCTATTTCGGCGAGACCGCGCCGGCTTCCGTTTCGTCCTTCCTGTCCGATGTCCTCACGACCTCGCGGGGGCTGGCGCTGATTGTGCTCGGCAATCTCGCCGGCTTCGCCTTCGCTGTCGTCGTGCTGGCGACGACGGTGGTCGCCTTTCCGCTGATGCTCGATCGTGACGTCGGCGCCGCCGCCGCGATCGACACGAGCGTGCGGGCGACGATCGCCAACCCGGGACCGGTGGCGCTCTGGGGGCTGATCGTCGCAGCGCTTCTCGTCATCGGCACGATACCGATCTTCGCGGGGCTGGCGGTCATTATGCCGATCCTCGGCCATGCGACCTGGCATCTCTACCGCAAACTGGTCGTGCCTGCTCGCTGACGAGCGGCCATGAAAAATCCCCGGTTGCTGCGGCAACCGGGGACCGAAGTGAATTGATTGCTGTTCCGCGCCCTACACTTCGCCGAACACCCGGCGGAAGATCGTATCCACATGCTTGGTATGATAACCGAGATCGAATTTTTCTCGGATGTCGGCTTCGGAAAGCGCTGCACGGACTTCCTGGTCGGCGAGCAGTTCCTCCAGGAAGTCCTTGCCTTCTTCCCAGACCTTCATCGCGTTGCGCTGCACGAGACGATAGGCGTCTTCGCGCGACACGCCGGCCTGCGTCAAGGCAAGCAGAACGCGCTGCGAATGAACAAGCCCGCGGAACTTGTTCATGTTCTTCATCATGTTGTCGGGATAGACGAGCAGCTTGTCGATGACGCTGGTGAGACGCGCCAGGGCGAAGTCGAGCGTCACCGTCGCGTCGGGCCCGATCATCCGTTCGACGGAGGAATGCGAAATGTCCCGTTCGTGCCAGAGCGCTACGTTTTCCATCGCCGGCATCGCATAGGAACGGACCATGCGGGCAAGGCCCGTCAGGTTTTCGGTCAGAACAGGGTTGCGCTTGTGCGGCATGGCCGACGAGCCCTTTTGGCCGGGCGAGAAATACTCTTCGGCCTCCAGCACTTCGGTGCGCTGCAGATGGCGGATCTCGATCGCCAGGCGCTCGATCGACGAGGCGACGACGCCGAGGATCGCAAAATACATGGCGTGCCGGTCGCGCGGAATGACCTGGGTCGATACCGGCTCGGGCTTCAGGCCCATGGCCGCCGCGACATGTTCTTCGACGCGAGGATCGATGTTCGCGAAAGTGCCGACGGCGCCGGAAATCGCGCAGGTGGCGATCTCCTCGCGGGCTTCGAGCAGGCGCGTCTTGTTGCGGTCGAATTCCGCATAGGCCTGGGCGAGCTTGATGCCGAACGTGGTCGGCTCCGCATGGATGCCGTGGCTGCGGCCGATCGTGACCGTGTCCTTATGTTCGAAGGCGCGGCGCTTCAGCGCGTCCAGGAGTTTGTCCATGTCGGCCAGCAGCAGGTCGGTGGCACGCACGAGCTGGACATTGAAACAGGTGTCGAGCACGTCGGACGACGTCATGCCCTGATGGACGAAGCGGCTGTCGGGGCCGACGAATTCGGCAAGGTGGGTGAGGAAGGCGATGACGTCATGCTTGGTGACCGCCTCGATCTCATCGATGCGTGCGACGTTGAACTCGGCCTTGCCGCCCTTTTCCCAGATGGTCTCGGCCGCCGACTTTGGGATCACGCCGATCGCCGCCAGCGCGTCGCAGGCATGCGCCTCGATCTCGAACCAGATGCGGAACTTGGTTTCGGGCGACCAGATGGCGACCATTTCGGGCCGCGAATAACGGGGGATCATAAATTTTCGTTCCTGTGGGAATATTGCCGCCGCTGTAGCAAGAAGCGCGCCCAAGCTCAAGTTTGGGAGTCGCTCAGGGACGATCGGCTGCCGGAGACTTGATCGGAATGGCGATCCAGCGGCCGTCCTGACCCTCGAAACCGGCGCTGAGGACGAGAACCAGCGCGACCTCGACCGTGCCGCCGCCCGCCGCTTCGCCGGCGACGACCCCGCCCAGCCGGTAGCCGTTGACGCAACGCCGCGAGCTCGGAATGCGTTCGTCGTCATGGACCACCTCGTTGACCGGCTTGCCGTCGCGCTCGGTAAAGCGCAGCCGGAAGGAGACCTTTCGCTCCACTACGCCCTCGCAACCCGGATCCGGCGGCTCCGGGATTTCGTCGAGCACCAGCGTGCTCGGTTCGCCGACCGGCGGCAGAACGGCGACGCTGCGATAGCGTATCTTATGCGGGTCGTCGTCAAGTTCGGTGATCGGATTGAATGCGACCAGTTCGCCCGGATGGTTGGCGAGTTCATGCGTCTCGATCATCGTCTCGGCTTGGTTGCGGACCTGCCAGCGGGCCTTGGCGATCGTCGCACCGTCATCCTCCAGCCTGACCCGGAAAGGGGTTCCCGGCAGATAGGCATCCTTGGCGAGATCGAGCGCGAAAATGCTGGCGTAGGGAAAACCGGAGCCATCCTGCACGCCGTATTCCTCGAAGGCGAAAACGGCGCCGTCGGCGGAAAAGCCGATCGGATGGATGCTTGCGATATCGGCTGCACCTGCAGAAGCGGCCAAAGGCCCTGCGGAAAGCATTGCCGCAAGGGCGACGGCCGAAGATCGCGAGTTCGATATCATCTGCGTCCGTCCTCCGCTGCCTGCCTGAGCTGCGCGATATTCTGACGATAGGCCGCGATTCCGTCGCCTTTGTAAACCGCCGAACCGGCGACGAAGACATTGGCGCCGGCAGCCGTGGCGGCACCGATCGTTTCCGCGGTAATGCCGCCGTCGACTTCCAGCTCGATCGGCCGGTCGCCGATCATCGCCTTGGCGGCGCGGATCTTGTCCGTCATCGCCGGGATGAATTTCTGGCCGCCGAAGCCGGGATTGACGCTCATGATGAGGATCAGATCGACATCGTCAAGCACGTTTTCGATGGCGGAGAGCGGCGTTGCCGGATTGAGCGTGACGCCGGTCTTCTTGCCAAGCCCGCGGATCGTCTGCAGCGAGCGGTGCAGATGCGGCCCCGCCTCGACGTGCACGGTAATGCCGTCGCAGCCGGCCTTCGCGAAGGCTTCGAGATAGGGATCGGCCGGGGAGATCATCAGGTGGCAATCGAAAAAGGCCGTCGTATAGGGGCGCAGCGATTTGATGACATCCGGCCCGAAGGAGATGTTCGGCACGAAATGCCCGTCCATCACGTCGAGATGCACCCAGTCCGCTCCCGCCTCCACGACATCGCGGACCTCCTGGCCCAGCCTGGAAAAATCGGCGGCGAGGATGGAAGGTGCGATGCGGACGGGCAGGGTCATGGGTCGAAGATCTCCGTTTCCGGCGTCCTCTAACATTCCGCCGGCGCGGGAACAATGTCACTCGGTGACCGGCCGGGACAGGACAAACGACGAGCCACGCCATTCGAGCAGGCGGAAGGGATTGTCGATGAGCTCATGGTTCTTGTCGAAACGGATCGTGCCGAGGGCGGTGCTGAAGGATCCGCCGCCGATGACCGTTGCGAGCGGACGCCCGGCGGCGGCGGTCGCCGACTGGTGAATCAATTCGACGGCGGCATAGGCCGGCAGCATATAGCCGTCCGGATCGATGTTTTTCGCCCGCAGCGCCGCGACCGCCGCGGTTGCGGAAGGCAGGGCCGCATAATCGGGCAGGGCGACCGCCAGAACGCCGTCGCGCAGCGGCACGGGGCGGTTGGCCGCCCGCATCGCATCGCCGCCGAGCAGGACCAGGGAAATGTTCTCCGAAGCGCCGTCGCGGGCGATGATCGCCATGTCGTTGCGGTCGCCGCCGACGAAGACATGCGTGGCTCCCGCCTTGGCAAGGCGGCGCACCAGCGCCACCTGCTGCTCCTGGCCCGGTCGGAATGTATCCGTGAAGATCGGGGTCATGCCCATGGGCTCGAGATGCTGGCGGATGGCGCTTGCCAACTCGCGGCCGTAGATCGTGCCATCCTCGACAAGTGCGATCGGCTCGGCCTTCCAGATGCTCAGGATGGTTTCCGACAGCTTCTCCGCCTCGTCGCCTTCCGCGGGGGCCATGCGAAAGAACGGCCAACCGTTGCGCAGCGTATCTTCCATGAGGATCTTCGAACGCACGGAGACGGTAACGGCGGGGATATGCGCCGCCTTCAAGGCCGGCAGTGCCGTGGAAAGCGTTTCGACGCAGAGGAAGCCGATCGCTGCCGTGGCCTTGGCATCGGCCAGGCCCCTGGCGGCAAGAGCGCCGCCGTTTTCGTCGCAGCTTTCATCGATTTCGATCACCGTATCGCCGGACGCTTCCGCTGCCGCGCGCGCGCCCTGGAAGACCTGGGCACCGAGAGAGGCATAAGGGCCGGACCGCGGGGCCACGACGCCGATCACCGCCGCCGATGCCGGCTGGCATCCGAAAAACGACGCCAGCAACCCGGCGATGATGAAACGTCGTGCTGTCATGCTTTTCCTGGCGTTCCGTCCTTGGAGTGACATTTAGCTTTCTGATCTCAGCCGTCAAAGAGAATCAGCTCATCGATGTAAAAAGCCGCAAGTCCGGTGGACATCAAGCGGCTTTACCACCATATCTCCACTGTAATGCGAGACTGACGTCGGTCTCCGGATGCCTTTCGCGAGATGATCTTGACGGACCAGCCTCTTCTCGATCCCGTCCGCTACCGCAACGGCATGGCACGTTATGCCGGCCATGTTCAGATCGTGACGACGGAATTTCAAGGGATGCGGCGCGGCGTGACGGTGACGGCTGCCTGCTCGGTCTCCGACGATCCGCCGACGGTGCTCGTCTGCCTGAACAGCAGCAATGCCAACAATGCGATCTTCGAGAAGAGCGGCGTCTTTGCGCTGAATTCGCTGGCGGCGCATCATCAGGCGCTGGCGACGGCGTTTGCGGGCCTGAGCGGTGTTCCGGCCGGGGAACGGTTTTCGCTCGCGACCTGGAAGACGCTGGAGACCGGGGCGCCGGTGCTGGCAGATGCCGTCGTCAGCTTCGATTGCCGGCTGACCGACATCAAGCCGGTTTCCACGCATTTCGTCATGTTCGGCGAGGTCGAGGCCATGCATTTCGGCGAAGCCAATCCCTCGCTCATCTATCTGGACCGCGGCTTTCGGACTTTGTAGAACGCCGTTTGAAAGGGTGTCATGATGCCGGAAGACAAGACGTGCGCTCTGCCCGCCTCCATTGATGAGACGATCGCCATGCTCGGTGCCGGGGATTACCTCGCCGGCCGCGCGCTCGGCACCGTGGTTTTCCTTGCACTGAAGATGAAACGGCCGCTATTCCTGGAAGGGGAAGCCGGGGTCGGCAAAACCGAGATCGCCAAGACGCTGGCGAAGGCCCTAAACCGGCCGCTGATCCGCCTGCAGTGCTACGAGGGTCTCGACATTTCCTCTGCCGTCTACGAATGGAACTACCCGGCCCAGATGCTGGACATCCGGCTTTCGGAAGCCGCCGGCGTCAAGGATCGCAAGGCGCTGGAATCCGATCTCTTCTCGGAACGCCACCTGATCCGCCGACCGGTACTGCGGGCGCTCGGCGAGAAGGGCGGCCCGGCTCCGGTCTTCCTGATCGACGAACTCGACCGCACCGACGAGGCCTTCGAAGCCTTCCTGCTGGAGGTGCTCTCCGATTTCCAAGTGACGATCCCCGAACTCGGCACGATCAAGGCGAACGAGCCGCCGATCGTGATCATCACCACCAACCGCACCCGCGAGATCCATGACGCGCTGAAGCGGCGCTGCCTCTACCACTGGGTGGATTATCCGGATGCGGTCCAGGAACTGGAGATCATCCGACGCAAGGTGCCGCAATGTTCCGAGACCCTGTCGCGGCAGGTGGTCGCCTATGTGCAGAAGCTCAGAACGATCGACCTCTTCAAGAACCCGGGTGTCGCCGAAACCATTGACTGGGCAACGGCGCTGACGGAACTCGACCGGATCGCACTCGATCCGGAAACCGTCGCCGACACGCTCTGCACGCTTCTGAAATACCAGGATGACATTGCCCGCATCAAGGGCGGCGAGGGCGAACGAGTACTCGCCGACGTGAAGGCGGAACTTCTGGCGGCGGGATAAGACGATGGCGGCAGGCTCCAGCGAGGAGGGATGGATCGTCTCGCCGGCTCCCGCCGGCGGCGAAGCGGTGCGCGCGAGCGCTTCCGGCGATGGCCGGCTTGCGGAAAATCTCGTCTATTTTTCCCGCGTCCTGCGCCGGGCCGGGTTGAAGAACGGGCCGTCGGCTGCCGCGGATGCCATTGCCGCGGTGGACGCGATCGGCATCGGCTCGCGCGAGGAATTCCATGCGGCACTTTCGGCCGTCTTCGTCAGACGCCACGAGGAGCAGCCCGTCTTCGACGAAGCCTTTCGGCTGTTCTGGCGCTCGCGTGATCTCGTCGGCAAGATGATCGCGATGATGTCCCCCAAGGTGGCCGACGACCGCGAGACGGAAAAGCAGAAGGCGGGAGCGACCCGCGTAAACGACGCTCTGACTGCCGACAGGCAGGAAAAGCCGGGTCGCAAGCCGCCGGAGATCGAGGTGGACTCCCGCTTCACGACGTCCGCAAGTGAGATCCTCAAGCATCGGGATTTTGCCCAGATGAGCGCCGCCGAACTGGCGCAGGCGCGGCGGGAGCTTCAGAAACTGGCCTTGCCGCTCGACAAGGTCGCAACCCGCCGTTTCCGGGCCTCGAACCGTCCGCCGGTCATCGATCCGCGCGCCACCATGCGCCAGGCGATGCGGAGCGGCGGCGATCTGATCCTGCCGCGGTTCCGCAGGCGCAGGACGGCGCCGCCGCCTTTGGTGGTATTGGCCGATATTTCCGGCTCGATGAGCCAGTATACCCGCATCTTCCTGCATTTCCTGCATGCGTTGACGGAAAAGCGGACCAGGGTGCACACGTTCCTGTTCGGCACGCGGCTGACCAATGTGACTCGCCAGATGCGCCGCCGCGATCCGGACGAGGCGCTGGCCGGCTGCACGGACGCGGTGCGCGACTGGTCCGGCGGAACGCGGATCGGTGCGACGCTTGCCGAATTCAACCGGCTCTGGTCGCGCCGCGTACTGGGGCAGGGCGCCGTCGTGCTGCTGATCACCGATGGCCTGGAGCGCGAGGGTGTGGAGGAACTGGGAAAGGAGATGGACCGGCTGCACCGCTCCTGCCGGCGGCTGATCTGGCTGAATCCGCTGCTGCGCTTCGACGGTTTCGAGGCGAGGGCGCGCGGCGTTCGCGCCATGTTGCCGCATGTGGACGAGTTTCGCGCCGTCCACAATCTGCAGTCGATTGCCGATCTGGCGATCGCATTGTCGGATGATCATGCAAAGGCCGCGGATCCGCGGCGTTATCTCGATAGGAGGAGGGTGGCATGACTGTTATCGAAACTCTGGATCCGCTTCTGACCGCCGAGAGCTGGAAACGGGCCGGTCGCGACGTGGCGATCGCCACCGTCGTCGAGACCTGGGGCTCGGCGCCGCGCCCGGCGGGCAGCCATCTCGTCATCGACGGCGAGGGCAATTTCGAAGGTTCCGTCTCCGGGGGCTGCGTCGAAGGCGCTGTCATCACCGAAGCACTCGACGTGATCGAGAGCGGCGAGGCGAAGATGCTCGAATTCGGTGTCGCAGACGAGACGGCCTGGCGGGTCGGCCTCTCCTGCGGCGGCCGCATCCGGGTCTACGTCGAAAGGCTCTCCTGATGCAGTTAGAAACACTGACGAAGCTGAATGCCGCGCGGCGTGATCGGCGGGCCGCGATGGTCGTGACCGATCTCGGCAGCAACGAGGTCCGCGTGATCATCGAGGGCGAGTCTGTGGCCGGTCCGCTCGGCGAGGAGGTCGCCAAGGCGTTTCGCAGCGGCAAGGCGGGGACGGTCGAAATCGAAGGCAGATCGGTCTTTCTCAATGCCCATCTGCCGCCGCCGCGCATCGTGGTGATCGGCGCCGTGCATATCAGCCAGGCGCTGGCGCGTATTGCCCCCGTCGCGGGTTATGACCTGACGATCATTGACCCGCGCACGGCGTTTGCCACCGAAGAACGTTTCGAAGGTGTCGAACTCATCGCCGATTGGCCCGAGGACGTGCTGAAGGATCGCCCGCTCGATGCCTACACGGCGCTGGCAGCCGTGACCCATGACCCCAAGATCGACGATTTTCCGCTCTCCGAGGCGCTGAGGGTCGGCTGTTTTTATGTCGGTGCGTTGGGCAGCCGGAAAACCCATGCGAAACGCGTCGAGCGGCTCAGGGAAATGGGGCGGACGGACAACGAGATCGGCCGCATTGCGGCACCGATCGGCGTCGACATCGGTGCCGCAAGCCCCGCCGAGATCGCGCTCGCGACGCTCGCCCAGATCGTCCAGGCCTTCCGCCGCCGCGATCTTGTCACTGCCGGGTGATGACATGAAATACGGGACGTTTGAACTCGCCGAAGCGGAAGGCACAGTGCTGGCCCACAGCATCCGGCTGCCGGGCGGGCGCCTGTCGAAAGGCGAAATATTGTCGCAAGCCGATATCGCCCGGCTCGCTGAGGAGGGTATCGGCTCCGTCGTTGCGGTGCGGCTCGATCCAGGTGATCTCCTGGAGGACGTGGCGGCTCAGGCGATCGCCGCTGCGATCAGTCCGGACAATCTGCGCTTTTCCGAAGCAACCACCGGTCGCGTCAACGTCTATGCCAAGGTGGATGGGCTTTTCATCGCCGACAGGGCGGTGGTCGATGCCCTGAACCGCATTGATCCGGCGATCACGCTCGCCTGTCTAGCCGACCACGTGGCCGTACGGGCAGGCGACATGGTGGCGACCGTCAAGATCATTCCGCTCGCCGTCGGCGGCGGGAAGGTCGCGCAGGCGGTCGCGCTGCTGACGGAATCGGTCGCTTTCGAGGTGAAGGCCTTCAGTCCCCGGGCGGTGACGCTGGTTGCGACGGAGCTTCCGTCGCTCAAGGCATCGGTCATGGACCGTACCGCAAGACTGCTCGAGCAACGACTGGCGCCATCCGGTAGCCGGCTCATAAAAGAGATCCGCATTCCACATTCGTCCGACCGGCTGACTGAGGTTCTTCAAGCGCTTGAACCTCATAAAATTAATGAGCCGGCTATGATTATCGTGTTCGGAGCCTCGGCGGTTGCCGATCCCGACGATGTCATTCCCGCCGCTATCCGCCGTGCAGGCGGCGAGGTGGAGCAGGTCGGCATGCCGGTCGATCCCGGCAATCTCCTGGTTCTCGGGCGAATCGGCGACGTGCCCGTGCTCGGGGCGCCGGGCTGCGCCCGCTCTCCCAAGGAGAATGGTTTCGATTGGGTGCTGAACCGCTTGATGGCCGGGGAGACACTGACCTCGTTCGACATCACCGGCATGGGTGTCGGAGGACTGCTGATGGAGATTCCGACCCGGCCGCGGCCGCGCGACAATCCGCCCGAAAAGCCGTCGGCACTTTCCATCGGCGCATTGATGCTGGCCGCCGGCCAGGCAAGGCGAATGGGCAAGGACGGCCCGCACAAATTGCTTGCCGAATTCGGCGGTGTGCCGCTCGCCCGGCGGTCGGCCGAGATCCTGCTTGCGTCGCAGGCTGCGCCTGTCGTGGCGATCACCGGCCATCGGCGCGAGGAGATCGAGGCGGTGCTTTCGGGCCTCGCCCTGCGGACACGATTCAACCCGGATTACGCGCTCGGCATGGCAAGCTCCCTGGTTGCCGGTTTCTCCGCGCCGGAGCTCGCGGAGAAGGATGGCATCCTGGTCATGCTCGCCGACATGCCGGGCGTGACCACGGAACATGTCGACATGCTGGTTTCCGCCTTCCGTGCTGCGGGTGGCGGCGTCGTGGTGCGTTCGGTCTCGGATGGAAAACGCGGCAACCCGATCATTCTCCCGCGGATTGCCTATGACGCAGTCCTGCGGCTGGAAGGCGATGTCGGTGCCCGCGCCATCATCGAGACCGCCGGGCTTGCGGTGATCGATGTCGATATCGGTCCGGCGGCCCATCTCGATGTGGATACGCCGGAAGCGGTGACGGCGGCGGGCGGCATTTTGAAGGGGTAGTAGACAGATGGACAATGCCGGCATCGAAGAAATGTTCGAAGGACTTGGCCCCGTTTCGATACGCCGCATGTTCGGCGGCAAGGGGATCTATCATCAGGGCCTGATCGTCGCGATCGATCTGCGCGACGAGATCATGCTGAAGGCGGACGATCTCAGCGGTCCCGAATTTGCCGCGGCCGGCGCGCGCCAATGGGCTTACGAGAACAAGAAGGGCAAGCCGGTTCTCATGCCCTACTGGTCGATCCCGGAGGAAGCTTTCGACGATCCCGATGAGATGCGCAAATGGGTAAGGCTCGCTTATGATGCTGCAATTCGCGCCAACGCGAAGGCTTGACGGATGCAGATGCGTCACAGTGTAAGATTTAGCGGGTTGCCCCAAATGCTAAGGGAAGCTTAGTATCAACTCGTACTGGGGACGTGGGTTGCCGACTTTTCGGTAGAGGTTGCGTCCAGGATTAGAACCAAATGATTTCATCAAGATAGCCGTTCCGGACAACCGGGACGGCTTTCTCTTTCTATCATTTCAGAAGATGTGCGAAGGCTTTTGTCGCGAAGGCTGATAGCGGCTGCGGCAGGTCGCCAAGGTCGAACCAGCCGATTTCCGATAATTTGTCGGGTTCGAGGAGGCTTGGCTCGCCGGAAAAATCGCGCGTGACATAGATCAGCGAAACCCAGTGTTGCCGGTCGGCCTCGACGATTTCCTCGACCGTGCAGAGATAGTCGACTTGGCCGATGCGGAGGCCGCTTTCCTCTTCCGCTTCGCGACGCGCGGCTTCGGAAGAGGGTTCCATCAGATCGACCTTGCCGCCGACAATGCTCCAGCAGCCCGCTTCCGGCGCCTTCAGCCGACGGCAGAGCAGGACCCTGCCGTCATCGCGCATGATGACGAGCCCCGCGCCGACACCCGGAAAATCGATGCCAGGTTTTGCAGACATCAGAAAACTCTGGCTGTCAGCCCTTGGCGTTTGCCACGATCAGCATGAAGGCGGGGATATCGTCGCCGAAACCGACGGGGGTCGGGCCATCGTCGTGATCGCGATGGTAGCGGGCGCGCCGTTCGCGATTGTCGTCGTTCGCAGGGTTCGGGCTCGGCCGCGAATTGCGGTTGCCGCCGTTGTTCTGCGGCTTCCTGTCTGCCTTGCGCTCCGATTTCACGTTTTCTACCCTTGCTTCCACGATTGTCTCTTCTGAGGCTTCGATCTGATTATCCTGGTTTTTCGTGTCAGCGTTGTGACTCGAATCGCCGCGCCGCGAATCGCCCCGGGACGAATCGCCACGTCTGCCGCGGCCGCGGTCCTTATCACGGTCGCGCCCCTTTCGGCCACCGCGATCGCTATCGTGGCTTTCCATCGGTGCGGGGAGCGCGGAAAGATCGCCGTTCAGCCATTCGATCTTTTCGTTGATGAGCTTTTCGATGGCGTCGAGATATTTCGTGTCGGAACGGGTGACGAGCGTGAAAGCCCGGCCCGAACGTCCCGCTCGACCGGTGCGGCCGATACGATGGACATAGTCTTCCGCATGGATCGGCACGTCGAAATTGAAGACGTGACCGACGTCGGGCAGATCGAGGCCGCGCGCGGCGACGTCGGACGCGACCAGAAGCTGGATATTGCCGTCCCGGAAATTCTGCAGCATCGTCGTGCGGGAGCGCTGGTCCATGTCGCCGTGAAGCGCACCGACCGAAAAGCCGTGGCGCTCCAGCGAACGGAACAGGTCGGCCACATCCACCTTGCGATTGCAGAAGATGATCGCGTTCTTGAGATCGTCCTGTGCCTTGATCAGGTCGCGCAGGACCGCGCGTTTTTCGTAATCCTTGGCATGCGAGGCGACGAGGCGCTGCGTCACGGTCTTGGCGGTCGTCGACGGCTTGGCGACTTCGACCCGTTCCGGATTCTGCAGGAAGCGGTCGGCGAGCTTCTGGATCTCCGGCGGCATGGTGGCGGAGAAGAACAGCGTCTGCCGGGTGAACGGGATCATCTTGGCGATCCGTTCGATATCCGGGATGAAGCCCATGTCGAGCATGCGGTCGGCCTCGTCGATGACCAGGATTTCGACGCCGGTCATCAAAAGCTTGCCGCGTTCGCAATGGTCAAGGAGCCGGCCGGGGGTGCAGATTAGCACGTCGGCGCCGCGTTCCAGCTTGCGGTCCTGTTCTTCGAAAGAGACGCCGCCGATCAGAAGCGCGACGTTGAGCTTGTGGTTCTTGCCGTATTTGTCGAAGTTCTCGGCGACCTGCGCCGCCAGTTCGCGGGTCGGCTCGAGGATCAACGTACGCGGCATGCGGGCCCGGGCGCGGCCCTTTTCCAGAAGCGTCAGCATCGGCAGAACGAAAGATGCCGTCTTGCCCGTTCCGGTCTGCGCGATGCCGCAGATATCGCGGCGCTGCAGCGCATGCGGGATTGCCCCGGCCTGGATCGGTGTTGGGGTCGTATAACCCGCGTCGGTGACGGCGGAGAGGACTTTCTGGCTCAGGCCAAGATCAGCGAATGTGGTCAAAGGGAATTCTGTTTCCGTTCCGGTTCTGTGCGAACACTGTGAGAGTCGGCCTCGGACGGCCGGCAACTGGCCCGCGACATAGGACCAAAATGCCCGAAAGTCAAGGAATACAGGCAATTCCGCTGGCGGATTGGTGAATGAAGATGCTAAATCGGCAAGCCGGCTATCGTTCCCGCGGCAAAGCCGTTGCCTTTCTGCGCAGGAGCCGTTCAGTTGAGATAGGTCGTGAGCTTCATTCCGGCATTCAGGAAATGAACGGGATCGATCGGATTGCCGTCGCGTCGCACCTCGTAATGCACATGCGGGCCGGTCGAGCGGCCGGTGGAACCGGCACGGCCGATCACATCGGCGGCTGAAACGGCGTCACCTTCCTTGACGAGGATTTTCGACATGTGCCCGTAACGGGTGGTGATGCCCTGGCCGTGATCGATCTCCACCATGTTGCCGTAACCGCTGGTCGGACCGGCGGAAATCACCTTGCCGGCGCCCGTGCTCCGGACTTCGTCGCCGGTCGATGCCTGAAAATCGATGCCGGCGTGCAGGGCGAGCCGGCCGAGGAAGGGATCGATCCGGTTGCCGTAGCGGCTTGTGACGGGGTGGCCGGGTGCAGGGTTGCCGAAGGGGAGGTCCCGCGCGGTCTCGCGAACGCTTTCGAGCCGGCTCAGCGCGGCGTCGAGTTCGTCCAGCGAGGCGTCGAAGCCGTTGACATTGAGCTGAGGTGCCATATAGGGGCCGCCTACGCCGTCGGCGGCCGGACCGGCCGGCTTGTCGGCCTCCGCGACATCGACGCCGGTCCGGCGGATGATCGCAGCCATGGCATCCGCCGTCTCGGAGGCATCTGTGGTCAGGCTGGCGATCTTGCCGAGCTGTTCCTTCTCGATGTTCTTGAGGGACAAGGTGACTTTCGAAAAGACCCGGTCGGCCCGATCGGCGATATTTTCACGCAAGGGTGCATAACCAAGTGCGCGGCTGCTTTCGAGAGGGGCTGCGAAGGTTTCTCCGGAAAGAAGCTTCTCGATCGCGTTCAAGCCGCTGCCGCCAGTGAGCGACGCCTGGCGTTCCTTGGTGTTCGGCTGGGACGCCGGAGCCTCGGGACTGGTCAGCCCCGACTCTTCCGCGCGGTTCAGGAGCGAGCCGAGCTTGCCATGCCGGGAGAAGAGGGCGTTCTGCTGTTCGAGCAGTTTTTCGACCTTCTGCTCGACCACCTGCTGATCCAGCAACTGCCTGGAAGTGATGCGGTCCAACTGCGCCCGCAGGGCGGAAATGCGATCCTCGTAATCGTGCTGCATACGCGCCTGACGGGCCATGGTGGCGCCGATCAGGTCGTCGCGGATGACGAGATAGGAGGTCGCCGCCAGATAGCCGATGGCGAAAACCCCGAAGAAGCAGAAAGTCAGCGCCGCCATCCATGGGCGGACGGTCATGTGGCGGATCTTTTCGCCGCTGGCGAGAATGAGAACGTGCTGAGACGTCCGCCTCCCAAACACCCGGTTTTCGGTTCCCTTCGCCACGAGATTCTCCCGGAGGTGCGACTCGTTTCGCCGCCATTCCCTTTTTCGGGATTACACATGGATATGGTTAACGATTGCTTTATTTCCGGCTGTTCAGCCGTTGCTGGTCGACGTCAGCGATCGATAGAAGGAAGGGGTAAGACCGGCCTCCGCGCGGGCGACATCATTGAAAGGCGCCTTCAGCGATCCGCGGAAATTGGCGCGGACCAGCTGCTGGAAGGTGGCGGCCGGATCCTTGCGCTCGCGGGCGCAGAGAAAGCGGAACCATTTCGCGCCGATCGCCACATGGCCTTTCTCGTCGTTGTAGATGACGTCGAGGACGGCCGCGCTTTCGAGATCGCCCGTTTCCCGCATCTTGGCCTGTAGCGAGGGCGTGACGTCGAGACCGCGCGCCTCGAGGATGAGCGGCACGACCGCAAGCCGCGCCGTCAGGTCGTTGCGGGTCGAATGCGCCGCCTGCCACAACCCGTCATGAGCCGGCATGTCGCCATAGTCGGCCCTCATGTCGTTCAGGCGGGCGCGCACCATGCGAAAGTGCTTGGCTTCCTCGAAGGCGACCTGCATCCAGCCGTCGAAAAACGAGTTCGGCACCGGTTCCGTCGCGAAGCGGGCGACGATGTCGAGCGCCAGGTCGACCGCATTGAGTTCGATATGGGCGATCGAGTGGAGGAGGGCGATTCGGCCCTGCTGCGTATGCAGCGACCGCTTCGCCACCGCCTTCGGAGGTACGAGTTCGGGTTTGGCCGGCCGGCCGGGACGGTCCGGCAGCGGCGGATCGAGGGGAGAACGCAGCGAAAGCCGGCGCTCGAACCACCGTGTGGCGGTCTCCTGCGCCAGACGTGTCTTGGTGTCGAGATCGGCCGACAGGATGGCCCCGGTCGCACCGCCTCTCAGTGACGTGATCGCAAATTCGTCCGCCATCGCATTCCCCGCCTAAAGCGCCCTGACGTTTTCCAGCACCTCCTCGACATGGCCCGCGACCTTCACCTTCGGCCAGATCCTGGCGATCTTTCCATCTGCGCCGATCAGGAAGGTGGTGCGTTCCACGCCCATATAGGTGCGGCCGTACATCATCTTTTCCTTCCAGACGCCGTAGAGATTGGCAAGGGCGGTATCCTCGTCCGATCCGAGGATGATCGAAAGCGCGTGTTTCCTGGCGAACCTGTCGTGTTTCTTGACGCTGTCCGGGGAAACGCCGATCACCGGGACGCCCGCCTTCTGGAATTCCGGCAGAAGCGCGGTGAACGAGACGGCCTCCTTGGTGCAGGCCTCGGTGTCGTCCTTGGGATAGAAATAAAGCACGACCGGCCTGCCGGAAAATGCGCTCAAAGACACCGTGCCGCCGCCGTCGCGCGGAATTTCGAAGTCCGGTGCGATGTCGCCAATAGTCAGAGCAGACATGGATTTCCTTTCTTTTGCCGGCATCCTGGGTGATAATCGAAGCAATCGGTATATATTGGCCGTGACGACGTCCAGATCAGTCGTGGCCGGATCGGTCGCGGCTGCGGAAAGATGAGTTCTCAACCTGATGGCGGAAATTCGCGGAGAAAGGGTCAGTTTCAACAGGAAGGAAATCGTTCCGCTGCATGAACTTCCCTCCGCTCAGGTGGAGGATCCGGTCATCGTCCATTGCCCGCCGCCGCGTTCGCGGATGAGAAGGCTGGGCAAGACCGTCGTGCTGTTTCTGATGCTGGTGATTCTCGCCGCCGGCAGCGCGGTTTTCGCCATAGAAACCGGCATTGTGGACGGTACGTTGTCGGCCCGGGCGCAGAGCGCCCTCAACGACGCCATCGGCCCGCGTTATAAGGCTTCGCTCGGCTCGACGGCGATACGTTTCGATTCGGGGTTTCGCCTGGCGCTGGAGGCGCGCGACGTCGACGTGATCGAACAGGCAACCGGCGAGCATTTAAGTCGCACCGGTGCCATGCGGATGGCGGTCGATCCGTTGGCGCTTCTGAGCGGCCGTATCTCGATCAAGCATATGGAGGCGGAAGATATCCGCCTCTACACCGCGCAACTGCCCTCCGGCGATCCGATGCCGCTCTCGGAAGTGCGCGTCGATGCCATGCCGGCCGTTCTGGAACAAGCCTTCCAGCGTCTCGATGAGGCGAAAGGCCTGATCGAACGGACTGGCACCGGTTCTGTCAGCATTTCCGGCATCGAGGTCCTGCTGCCGGCGGCGCCGGGCCGCAAACCCATCAGCCTTGTCGTCGATGATCTGGAACTCGCCCGCAGCGCCGAGGGGGAGGTCGAGATCAACGGCGAGATCCGCCTCAACGACCGCAAAGCCACGTTGGTGGTGGCCTCCAAGGCCGTGGACGGGGTTACCACATCTCTCTCCGCGACGTTGACGGGGCTTGAAATGACGCCGTTCCTGCTGCAGCGGACAGATGGCGGCCAGCCTCGCGAGGGCATCGAGGGTACGCTCGACCTGGAATTGGCGGCGGTGCGCTCCCGCGAGACGACCAAGCCCTCCATCACCGCCAAACTGCGTCAATCTCCCGGTCGCTTCTATTTCGACGGGCTCGAGCAGACTTTCACCGGCGCCGATATCAACATCGCGTATGATTTCGCCAAGAACTCGGTCGAGCTGCTGAAATCCGAAGCCCGTTTCGGGCCGACCATCCTTCCGTTTACCGGTGCGGTGATCGACCTGAACCGGCTCAATCCCGATGACAAGCGGATCGGCTTCGGCCTCGATCTCCTGATCAGCGGCGGCACCGCGGTGGGAGCCACGGCAAGCGAGCAACCGGCCCGCTTCGATCTGAAGGCAAACGGCCGTTACCTTGCCGCCGACCGGGAGCTGCAGTTCGACGAAATGGGCGTTTCGAGCCCGCTTGGCCGGATGGCGGGTGCGCTGAAGGTCCGTTTCGGCGACCAGTCGCCGGAGATCAGTTTCGGCGCGCAGCTGCCGCACATGCAGGTGACGGGCGTCAAGCAGCTCTGGCCCTTCTGGATGGCGCGCAAGCCGCGCGAATGGGTCATGGACAACATGTTCGGCGGCACCGTAACCAACGGTTCGATTGCCGTCTTCATTCCGGCCGGCCGGATGAAGGGGCCTGGCATTCCGATGGAGCTTAACCGCAACGAGCTGCAGATCAGCTTCGATATGGCGGACGTGCGCATCAATCTGCCCGGCGACGTTCCGCCGCTGCGCGATATCGACGGCCGGTTCGATCTGAAGGGCGAGGCAATGCAGGTCGATGTCGCGCGCGCCGCGTCTTTTTTCCCTTCGGGCCGTTTCGTCGCCGTGGAGGGAGGCCGCTTCTCCATCCCTTCGACCTACGCCAAGCCGCTGATGGCCGACCTGGCGCTGAATCTGGCCGGCCCCGCCGATGCGGTGACGGAACTGTCGAATTTCCGCCCCATCAACGCACTCAAGGGGACCGGTTTCAAGCCCGAGGATTTTTCCGGACATGCTCGCATCGATCTCAAGGCGCGCATGGGCCTCATCAACGCGCACAATCCGCCGAAGCCCACCTGGAACGCCCATATCGATCTCGACAAGGTAAACCTCGCACCGCAGTTCTCCGGCCACAGGATCGGGGCCTTGGACGGGACGCTCGACATCGACACGAAGGCCGCGCGTCTTGTCGCCAAGGGTACGATCGACGACGTGCCGGCCGATCTCATGGTCGTCGAACCGGTCGATAACGCGTCTCCCGTGAAGCGGGAACGGATCATTAGGACCGTGCTCAACAACGACCAGCGGGAGAAGCTGGCGCCTGGCCTTTCCGACATGATCGACGGCACGGTAACCGCGCAGCTGACGCGGATCGACGAGACCCGCCAGGCCGTCTCCCTGGATCTCGGCCGCGCGACGCTTTCCGTGCCGTGGGTCGGCTGGACCAAGGGCGGCGGCATTCCCGCCAAGGCGCAGTTCGAACTTTCCGGGGAGGGGGAGCATACCGAGATCCGCAATTTCGAACTTTCCGGCGACGGTTTCGGGGCCAAGGGCGCCCTGGCGCTCAACGGAGGTTCGCTGAATTCGGCGGATTTCTCGCATATGCAGCTTTCGCCTTCCGACAATTATGCGGTTTCGGTCAAGCGCGCCAAGGGAAACTTCGACGTGTCGATAACCGGTTCCGTCGTAGACCTTCGCCCGGTGATCACCAAGCTTCGCGCGGGTGGAAAAGGCGGCGGCAAACCCGGCGGCGACGACAACGGCAACGCGACGGTGCGCGCCAGGATCGACCGCATGATAGGCTTCAACGATCAGGCGCTCTCCAACGTGTCCTTGCTCTTTTCGAGCCGCGGAGGCGATATCGCGACGGCTGATTTTTCCGGGGTGACGGAGAGTGGGCAGGCGGTTGTCAGTCAGATGACAGGCGGCGACACGATTTCGATCACCAGCGGCGATGCCGGCGCGTTCATCCGCTTCATGAACCTCTACGGTAACATGCGCGGCGGTCTCCTGAACCTGCGCCTGAAGGAACAGGGCGACGCCTGGGCCGGTTCAGTCGATCTGCGCAGCTTCTCCCTCGTCAACGAACAGAAGCTCGAATCGCTGGTTTCCACCGCCGATCAGGAAGGACGCAGCCTGAACACCGCCACCAGGCGCAACATCGACGTGACTTCCGCAAAATTCCAGCGCGGATTTGCAAGCCTTCTCTACCGCAACGGGGCGCTCGCGATCGAAAACGGCGTCGTTCGCGGCGAACAGATCGGCGCGACGTTCCAGGGCCTGGTGCGCGATGCGAAGGGCAACATGGACATGACGGGAACGTTCATGCCGGCCTATGGGCTGAACCGCCTGTTCGGCGAACTGCCGCTGATCGGCGAGATCCTCGGCAACGGCCGTGACCGCGGCCTCGTCGGCATCACGTTCAAGCTCGAGGGGCAGTTCGACAAGCCGAAACTGACCGTCAATCCCCTGTCCCTGATCGCTCCAGGCATCTTCCGGCAGATTTTCGAGTTCCAGTAACCGTGGCCCGCCGAACCCGCCGGTTTGCGAAACCGGAGGGTAAAATCTCGTTCGTTGCCAATCATCGGCGGCGCGCTATCTTGCCGAGGTCGTAGCGGAGAACGGGTGATGAAGAGAGTACCTTTTGCATTGGCATTGTTCATTGCATCGGCCGGCCTAGCCGGAGCTGAGACCCTTGATGTTCTTGATGCCAAAGTCAAAAACGACCCGGACAACGGCTCCTATGGCGTAATGATCTACCTGTCCGCACCTTCAGGCGAGATCATCGAGCGTCTGACAACCGGAAATGTCGGCCGCAATATGTCGATCGAACTCAACGGCAAGGCGGTCTGGTTGCCGGTGATCACGGCACCGATTACCAATCGATACTTCCTTCTTTCCAACATGAACAAAGATCTGGCCGAACGCCTCGCGTCGGATATCGGAAAAGCCGGCTCCATCGGTGTTACCGTGATGATGCCGCCAGGCGGTTGATCCATGACTGTGGAATGCAAAAGGGCCGCAACGCGGCCCTCCTGCCGTCAAGTGCCGATATCCGTCAAGCCGGACGCACCAGGATGTGTTTCTTCTTGCCGAGCGACAGCTTGATGACGCCGTCGCCGGTGATCTCGCCGCTGCCGACCATCTTGCGCTCGTCGCTGACCGCCTCGTCGTTGATGCGCACCGCACCGCCCTGCACATGGCGGCGTGCTTCGCCGTTCGAAGCCGCAAGGCCGGCGCGCACGATCAGCGACAGCAGGCCGAGGCCGGATTCGAGTTCGGCGGAGGGCACATCGATCGACGGAAGGTTCTCGGCAACCCTGCCTTCCTCGAAGGTGGTCCGGGCCGTCGCGGCGGCTGCTTCCGCAGCTGCCCGGCCATGGACGATCGCCGTCGTTTCGGTGGCGAGAACCTTCTTCGCCTCGTTGATTTCCGAACCGCCGAGCGCGCCGAGCCTGGCGATCTCGTCGAGCGGCAGGCGCGTGAAGATCTTCAGGAACCGGGTGACGTCGTCATCCTCCGTGTTGCGCCAATATTGCCAGAAATCGTAGGGGCTGAAGAGATCGCCGTTGAGCCACACGGCGCCCGACGCCGACTTGCCCATCTTCTCGCCCGAGGATTTCGTCAGGAGCGGGGTCGTGACGGCGTAGAGCTGCGGGCCGCCCATGCGGTGCGACAGGTCGACGCCGTTGATGATATTACCCCACTGGTCCGACCCTCCCATCTGCAGCACGGTACCGTAGCGCCGGTTGAGCTCGGTGAAATCGTAACCCTGCATGATCATGTAGTTGAATTCGAGGAAGGACAGCGACTGCTCGCGGTCGAGCCTCAGCTTGACGCTGTCGAAGGAGAGCATGCGGTTGACCGAGAAATGGCGGCCGACGTCGCGCAGGAATTCCACATACTTCAGCTCCAGCAGCCAGTCGGCATTGTTGACCATGATGGCCGGATTGGATCCGTCGTAGCGAAGGATGTTCGAGTAGACCTTCTTGATGCTCTCGATATTGGTGGCGATCTTCTCAGGCGTCAGAAGCTGGCGCTGGTCGTCGCGGAAGGACGGATCGCCGACCATCGACGTGCCGCCGCCCATCAGACTGATCGCCTGGTGGCCGGTCTCCTGCAGCCAGTAGAGCATCGTGACGGTGATGAGATTGCCGATATGGATCGAGGTCGCCGTCGCATCGTAACCGACATATCCGCTGATGCGGCTCGTGGCGGCGAGCTTGTCCAGACCCTCCGGATCGGAGATCTGGTGAATGAAGCCGCGTTCGTCGAGGATGCGGAGGAAATCGGACTTGAACCTGGACATGACCTATCTCTGGCAGGATGTGTTTTGCTGTAATGCCGCGCGTCTACCACTGTTTTGGACGGTAATCACTTCAAAAGTGATGCTCGGTTGGATCAGCGCCGCGAATGCCTCCTGCCGGGATCTTCTGCATCAATTGTGGACCAATATCCCAGGCATTAACGTTTTCTTGTTTCATGTACCCCTAACATCCGGCCGGGACACGCTAAAAGGGTGGCGTACAGGCCGCCTGCGTTGATGGGTTGATGAACGGGGCAGCTTTTTTCCTGGCGGTGAATTTCGTCATCGCCGCGTCATTCGCGGCGATGTTTGCCGTAGTTTCGACCCGCAGCCGCTCCCGAACCGCAGCCCTCTGGTTTGCTGCAGGATTTGCCGTAGCGTCGCTCTCGGCAATCTGCGAGCTTCTGGTCGCCTACACGGACTTCGCGAAATTCTGGGCGATCGGCGCCTTCGCCTCCGTCCTCGGCGGCTTGATCCTGCTGCGGGTCGGCATTGGGGACCTGTATGGCGTGAAGGCCAATCTTCCCTGGGCCGGCAGTTTCCTCGTGGCCGCGACTTTACTCGACATATTGATATACGATCTGCCGCGCGGCACCCTCATGCATTCCTTTTCTTACCAGACGCCGTTCGCATTGGTGGTCTTGACGAGCGCGGCAGCCGTTTTTTCCTCCGGCCGCCGCCTGCCGATCGATCGGGCTCTCGGCGGTCTGCTCGCCGTGACGGGGCTGCATTTTTTCGTCAAGGCCGGATTTGCGGTTCTGGCCGGCGCCGGGACGACTGCCAAGGACTACATACACACGAACTACGCGCTGATCTCGCAAAGCTCGACGGCGGTGCTCATCGTCGCCGTCGGTCTGACGCTTCTGTCGGTTCTGGTCCTGGAAATCATGGCCGACGAACGCAGCAATTCAGAAAAGGACGCGCTCTCGGGCCTCGCCAATCGCCGGGGCTTCGAAAATGGCGTGAAGACGGCGCTGGCGCTGGCGCCGAAGACCGCGCATGCGGTCGTGATCTGCGATCTCGACCATTTCAAGAACGTCAACGACACTTACGGCCATCATGGCGGCGACCTGGTGATCCGGGCCTTCGGGGAACTGCTGCAGGCGAGTGCTCCGAAGAATGCGGTCGTCGGCCGGGTGGGCGGCGAGGAATTCGTAATCTTCCTGCCAAACACGACGATCGACATGGCCGTGCTGTTCGCCCAGGCTCTCCGGGGCGGGACGATGAGGATCGCCATCGGCGCATTACCCGATTCCTTTGCAATCACCGCGAGCTTCGGCGTGGCGGAACTCGGAAGCGATGGAAACTTCGCGGACGCCATGCGTGATGCGGATATGGCGCTCTACGAGGCCAAGCGTTCGGGGCGCAACCGGGTAAAGCAGGCTCGACCGCCGGGCTTCGCAGGTGTGACGGCAATCAGATCCGTGAAATGAAAACGGCCGCTTCTGCGGCCGTCTGTATTCTCGGAAATCCGCTTCAGCGGATGCGTTTGGCGGCCGGCTCCGGCACCAGTTCGCCGTTCAGCCGGCGGTCGAGATAGTCCTCGCATTCGGCCATCAGCGTTTCCACCTGCCCATTGAAGAAATGGTTGGCGCCGTCGACCGTGCGGTGGGTGATGAGGATGCCTTTCTGGGTCTTCAGCTTTTCGACCAGCCCGTTGACATCCTTCTCCGGCGCCACTTTGTCGCTGTCGCCGTTGATGATCAGACCGGATGACGGACAGGGGGCAAGGAAGGAGAAGTCGTAGATGTTCGGCTGCGGTGCGATCGACATGAAACCCTCGATTTCCGGACGACGCATCAGAAGCTGCATGCCGATCCAGGCGCCGAAGGAATAACCCGCCACCCAGCAGCTCTTCGAATCGGGATGCAGGCTCTGCACCCAGTCGAGGGCGGAAGCCGCATCCGAAAGCTCGCCGGCGCCGTGGTCGAACTCGCCCTGGCTGCGCCCGATGCCGCGGAAATTGAACCGGAGCGTGGTAAATCCGCGCTTCTGGAACATGTAGAACAGCTGGTAGACGATCTGGTTGTTCATCGTGCCGCCGAACTGCGGATGCGGATGCAGGATGATGGCGATCGGGGCGCTCTTTTCCTTGGAAGGCTGGTAACGTCCCTCCAGGCGGCCGGCGGGGCCGTTGAAAATGACTTCGGGCATTGGTACTCCGGTCAACGTGTCAGGTTCCAAACCGGTCATCACGTCGAGTTTGACTTGACGAAGCGGCTCAGCTTTTCTAAAACACAGTTTAGAACCATTCGAAACTTTGGGCGCATCTCGATCAGCGCCCGGTGCCATGTCTCATAAGGCAAGGCTCAAGGAAATTTCAAGGAAAATGCGGGGCTCTGGCCTGCTATCTGCAAACGCAACTGCTATCTGGGAACGGAACTTCAAAAGGCAATGGCGCGTGAACGCATATATCTGGACTGGAACGCGACGGCGCCCTTGAGCGCGCCGGCCCGCGCCGCCATGCTCGATGCGCTGCAATTGCCGGGCAATGCCTCCTCCGTCCACGGCGAGGGCAGGGCGGCGCGGTCCGCCATCGACAGGGCCCGCCGGCAGGTCGCGTCGCTGGTTGGCGCCGAGGCTGCGCATGTCACTTTTGTCAGCGGAGCGACGGAAGCGGCCAATCACGTTCTGACGCCGGAGTTCAGGATGGGCCGGGCGCCCTTGACCGTCGGTCGGCTTTACGTTTCGGCGATCGAACATCCGGCGATCCGCGAAGGGGGGCGTTTCGATCCCTCCGACGTTGCGGAAGTTCCGGTCACGCGTGATGGAATCCTCGATCTCAAGGGGCTCGAAATCCTGCTCGCGGAGCACGATCGCGGCACCGGCATGCCGATGGTCGCCGTCATGCTGGTCAACAACGAGACCGGGATCGTCCAGCCGGTGGCGGAAGCGGCGGGGCTTGCCCATGCCCATGGCGGGCTGATGGTGGTCGACGCGGTGCAGGCGGTCGGTCGCATTCCGGTGGATATCAATGGCCTGGATGCGGATTTCCTGATCCTGTCTTCCCACAAGATCGGCGGCCCGAAAGGCGTTGGTGCTCTGGTTTCACGCGGTGAGGTGCTGATGCCGAAACCGCTCATTCGCGGCGGCGGCCAGGAAAAGGGTCATCGTTCCGGCACGGAGAATTTCCACGCGATCGCGGGGTTTGGCGCGGCGGCGGAGGCTGCCCGCGAAAACCTCGACGAGCGCAATGTTGCGATCGGCTTGCTGCGCGAGCGTCTGGAGCGAGGCATGCGCCAGGCGGCGCCCGATGTGATCATCCATGGCGAGTATGCCTTGCGCGTGGCGAATACCTGCTTCTTCACTTTGTCGGGCCTGAGGTCGGAGACCGGGCAGATCGCCTTCGATCTCGAAGGGGTGGCGATTTCGGCGGGCTCGGCCTGCTCGTCGGGAAAGGTCGGCGAAAGCCATGTGCTGACCGCCATGGGCCACGATCCGAAGCTCGGCGCCCTCAGGATTTCGCTCGGTCCCGAAACGACGGAAACGGATATCGAACAGGCGATCGCGGCCTTCGCCAAGATCGCCGGCCGAAGAAAGCCGGCAGGAGCGGCGGCGTGACCTGCGCTTAAATTGCGGAAACACAAATTTCCGCTTGCCAAACGGTGTGAAAACATCCTTCTGGCGCCTACATAGGGGTGGCTGATGTCCCCCTGACAAGATGACAGAATTGTCGGAATTTGAACCGGCAAGATTTGGAGAATGACATGCCTGCTGTCCAGGAAACGATCGATCAGGTCCGAGGGATCGATATCGATCAGTACAAATACGGTTTCGAGACCGTCATCGAAGTGGACAAGGCGCCCAAGGGGCTTTCGGAAGAGATCATTCGCTTCATTTCGGCCAAGAAACAGGAGCCGGAATGGATGCTGGAATGGCGGCTGGAAGCCTATAGGCGCTGGCTCACCATGGAAGAGCCGACCTGGGCGCGCGTCGATTATCCGAAGATCGACTTCAACGACCTCTATTATTATGCCGCGCCGAAGAACGTCACCGGTCCGAAATCGCTGGACGAGGTCGATCCGGAGCTTCTCAGGACCTATGAGAAGCTCGGCATCCCGCTGAAGGAACAGGAAATCCTCGCCGGAGTGAAGACCTCGAAAGTGGCCGTCGATGCGGTATTCGATTCCGTCTCGGTCGTGACCACGTTCAAGAAGGAATTGCAGAAGGCTGGCGTGATCTTCATGTCGATCTCGGAGGCCATCCGCGAATACCCGGAACTGGTGCAGAAATACCTGGGCTCCGTCGTTCCGCAGTCCGACAATTTCTATGCGACGCTGAATTCGGCGGTCTTCACCGACGGCTCCTTCGTCTTCGTGCCCAAGGGCGTGCGGTGCCCGATGGAACTTTCCACCTATTTCCGCATCAACGAGAAGAATACCGGCCAGTTCGAGCGCACGCTGATCATCGCCGAGGAGGGTGCCTATGTCTCCTACCTCGAAGGCTGCACCGCGCCGCAACGGGACGAGAACCAGCTGCATGCGGCGGTCGTCGAGCTCGTTGCGCTGGACGACGCCGAGATCAAGTATTCGACCGTCCAGAACTGGTTTCCGGGCGACAAGGAAGGTAAGGGCGGCATCTACAACTTCGTCACCAAGCGTGGCGATTGCCGCGGCGCCCGTTCGAAGATCTCCTGGACACAGGTGGAGACCGGTTCGGCGATCACCTGGAAATACCCGAGCTGCATCCTGCGCGGCGACGAGAGCCGCGGCGAATTCTATTCGATCGCCGTTTCCAACGGCCATCAGCAGATCGATTCGGGCACCAAGATGATCCATCTCGGCAAGAACACGTCGAGCCGCATCATCTCCAAGGGCATTTCCGCCGGTAAGTCGAACAACACCTATCGGGGTCAGGTCTCGGTGCATCGCCGGGCGGAGAACGCGCGCAATTTCACCAATTGCGACTCGCTGCTGATCGGCGACAAATGCGGCGCACATACCGTGCCTTATATCGACGTGAAGAACGCCTCCGCGCAGGTCGAACACGAAGCGACGACATCGAAGATTTCCGAGGACCAGAAGTTCTACGTGATGCAGCGCGGCATTCCGGAAGAGGAAGCCATCGCGCTGATCGTCAATGGCTTCGTCAAGGACGTCATCCAGGAACTGCCGATGGAATTTGCCGTTGAGGCGCAGAAGCTGATCGGCATTTCGCTGGAGGGGAGTGTCGGCTGATGAACGAGAAGGTCGAAAACCTCATTCTGGAACATCTTCGTGTCATGCGCGCTGATATGAGTTCGTTGAAGGAAGAAATGGGCGGCGTGCGAGCGGAAATGCTGGTCATGCGCCAGCACATGGCTGGGCTGCTTGGCTCTCAGGTGCTTCATGACGGCGAACTTGCGAGCATCAAAGTGCGCCTCGACCGCCCCGAAAAACGGATGGAGCTGAGCGAATAATTCGCCGCCCGTTCTTTGCAAACAGATAAGAGATTTTACCATGCTTGAGATCAAGAACCTGCACGCCCGTATCGCCGAAGACGGCACCGAAATCATCCGCGGCCTGAATCTCACCGTGAAGGCGGGCGAGATCGCCGCGATCATGGGCCCGAACGGATCCGGCAAGTCGACGCTGTCCTACATCCTTTCCGGCCGCGAAGACTACGAGGTCACCGAGGGTGACATCCTCTATAACGGCGAGAGCATCCTGGAACTCGATCCGGCCGAGCGTGCCTCCAAGGGCATTTTCCTCGCGTTCCAGTATCCGTTGGAAATCCCAGGCGTCGCCACTATGCAATTCCTCAAGGTCGCGATGAACGAGCAGCGCAAGGCGCGCGGAGAGGCCGAGCTGACAACGCCGGACTTCATCCGCCGCGTCAAGGAAGCGGCCGAGAAGCTGAAGATCGATCAGGCCATGCTGCGCCGCCCGCTGAACGTCGGTTTCTCCGGCGGTGAAAAAAAGCGCGCCGAAATCCTGCAGATGGCGCTGCTCGAACCGAAGCTCTGCATCCTTGACGAGACGGACTCAGGCCTCGACATCGACGCACTGAAGATCGTTGCAGACGGCGTCAATGCGTTGAAGTCGCCGGATCGCGCCGTCATCGTCATCACCCATTACCAGCGTCTGCTCGAATACATCGTGCCTGATAGCGTTCACGTCCTCTACAAGGGCCAGATCATCCGCTCCGGCGACAAGTCGCTGGCGCTTCAGCTGGAAGAGAACGGTTATGCGGACATCATCGGGGAAGCGGCCTAAGGCGCGGGGAAGGATGCTGTCATGAACATGCAGACGACAACGCGGCTGACCGCCGCCGAAACCGCTCTGGTCGAGGCATTCGCCTCACAGATCGGCGAACTGCCGGGCAATGGCGCCGTGATCGGCACGCGCGACCGGCTTCTGGACGACCTCAAGAAGGCCGGCCTGCCGACCCGTCGTATCGAGGCCTGGCACTATACCGATCTCAAGACCCTGCTTCGCATGGTCCCGGAAGCGGTGCCGGCATCGGTGATCGATCCGGTCGCGGCGCTGGTCGAAGGTTCGAGCGTGCTGTCCGTGCTGCAGGGCGCGGCAGATGCCAGGGCGACCGTTGAAGGCGTGCAGATCGAAGCTTTTAAGGAAAAGCTGGCAGATGGTTCGGCCGCGGCCGGCCTGACGGCGCTCGACAAGGACGATGTGATCGGCCGCATCAACGGTTCCTTTGTGCGCGATGGTTTCGCACTTGCCATCCCGGCCAATGCCGAAATCGAAGAGCCAATCGAACTGCAGGCGCTGCATGCAGCCGGACAGGTCCATACCCGCTTCCCGGCATCCTTCGGGGCTGCTTCCAAGGCAACGATCGTCGAGCGTCACCAGTCGGTGGCGGACGGCGCGGCGCTCGTATCCTCGATCAGCGACATCGCGCTGGAAGACGGTGCCGACGTCACTTGGATCATCCTGCAGCGTCAGGGCGCGGCCGACACCCATCTTGGTCAGATCCGTGTCAATCTCGGCAAGGACGCCAAGCTGCGGCTCTTCGTCGTTAATGCCGGCGGCAAGCTGGTGCGCCAGGAGCTCAGGATCGCCGTCGAAGGCGAGGGGGCCGAGCTGACGTTGCGCGGCGTCAACCTGCTCGGCGGCGACAGCCATACGGACGTGACGCTGGTGCTCGGCCACAACGTGCCGCATACCAACTCGACGGAAATTATCCGCAACGTCGTGTTCGACAAGGCGAGCGGCGTCTTCCAGGGCATGATCCGGGTTGCTCCCGACGCCCAGAAGACCGATGCGAAGATGTCGTGCAACACGTTGCTTCTGTCCGATGAGGGTGGATTCTCGGCCAAGCCGGAGCTCGAAATCTTTGCCGACGACGTGGTTTGTGGCCACGGCGCTACCGTTGCCGACATCGAAAAAAGCCATCTCTTCTACCTGATGGCCCGTGGCGTTCCGGAAAAGAAGGCGCGCGCCATGCTGGTCAACGCCTTCGTGGCGGAGATCGTCGAGGAGCTGGAAGACGAGAAGCTGGTCGAGGCGCTCGAAGGCGTCATCTCCGCCTGGCTGGAAAAGCATGCCTGAGATTACGGGCGAGAGGCGCAACCTCTCCTCCGTCATGCTCGCCCCCGGGTTAAACCCGAGGGTGTACCGAGCATCTGCGCACGGTTGATTTCGTTGCGACGTGAATAGATCCTCGGCACAAGGCCGAAGATGACGTGGAACAAGTGGTGACGCTCGTCGATAGTCCGCGGGCGACAATCGAAAGGGTCTGCAATGGACCAGACAACACCGGTTACCGCCTATGACGTCGAAGCCATCCGGCGGGATTTCCCGATCCTGTCGACCATGGTGCATGGCAACAAGCCGCTTGTGTACCTGGACAATGGCGCCTCCGCGCAGAAGCCGCAGGTGGTGATCGACGCGATCAGCCACGCTTATTCCAATGAATATGCGAACGTCCACCGCGGCCTGCACTATCTTTCGAACGCGGCCACGGACGCTTATGAAGCGGCGCGCGAAAAGGTGCGCCGGTTCCTGAATGCCGGCTCGGTCGACGAGATCGTCTTCACCAAAAATTCGACCGAGGCGATCAACACGGTCGCCTACGGCTGGGGCATGCCGAATATCGGCGCGGACGACGAGATCGTCGTGACGATCATGGAGCATCACTCCAATATCGTGCCCTGGCATTTCATTCGCGAACGGCAGGGCGCCAGGCTCGTCTGGGTGCCGATCGACGACGAGGGCGCTTTCCATATCGAGGACTTCGAAAAGTCGCTGACGGAAAAGACCAGGCTCGTCGCCATCACCCATATGTCGAACGCGCTTGGCACGATCGTGCCGGTCAAGGAAGTCTGCCGCATCGCCCATGAGCGCGGCATTCCGGTGCTGATCGACGGAAGCCAGGGCGCGGTGCACATGCCGGTCGATGTCCGCGATATCGACTGCGACTGGTATGTGATGACCGGCCACAAGCTCTATGGTCCGTCGGGTATCGGCGTACTCTACGGCAAGGCGGATCGGCTGAAGGAGATGCGGCCGTTCCAGGGTGGCGGCGAGATGATTATCGACGTAACGGAAGACGTCGTCACCTACAACGATCCGCCGCACCGTTTCGAGGCCGGCACGCCGCCGATCGTCCAGGCGATCGGGCTGGGTTATGCCCTTGATTACATGGACAAGGTCGGGCGCGCGGCGATCGCTCGCCACGAGGCGGATCTGGCGGCCTATGCGGCGGAGCGCCTGCGGGCGGTCAACTCGCTGCGCATCATCGGCAATGCACCCGGCAAGGGCGGCATCTTCTCTTTCGAGCTTGCCGGCATCCATGCCCATGACGTATCGATGGTGATCGACCGCAGGGGCGTCGCGGTGCGTGCCGGCACCCATTGCGCCATGCCGCTCTTGAAACGCTTCGGCGTCACCTCCACATGCCGGGCATCGTTCGGCATGTACAATACCCGCGCGGAAGTGGACGCGCTGGCTGACGCGCTGGAATATGCGCGCAATTTCTTTGCCTGAATTCGCTATTTGGGGACGCTTGCCATGGCTGTCGACGAAACGGAACTGAAGTGGGACGCCCGGGAGGGGATCATCCAATCCGCCATCCCGGCCGATGAACTGGCGCGTTTGAGCGACGACATCATCGGAGCGCTGAAGACGGTCTACGATCCGGAAATCCCGGCCGACATTTTCGAACTCGGCCTGATCTACAAGATCGATATCGAAGACGACCGCATGGTGAAGATCGTCATGACCCTGACGGCGCCAGGTTGCCCGGTGGCCGGCGAGATGCCGGGCTGGGTCGAGAATGCCGTTGGCTCTATCGAAGGTGTTTCCGGTGTCGAAGTGGAAATGACCTTCGATCCGCCGTGGACCCCCGAGCGCATGTCCGAAGAGGCTCAGGTTGCCGTCGGCTGGTATTGATCGGTCAAGTGGCCGGTATTACATTGGATTCTAGAAACTCAGGGCCTTTACCCCTGCTGTGGAAGGAGAATGTGCCCATGGGCTTTGCAGTGATGACCATGACCGATGCCGCCGCGATCCGCGTCAAGCAGATCGTCGCCAGTTCCGGGCCGGAGGCCAAGGGCATCCGTGTCGGGATAAAAAAGGGCGGCTGCGCCGGTATGGAATATACGATCGATCTCGTCACCGAGCCGAATGCCAAGGACGACCTGATCGAGCGCGATGGTGCAAGGGTCTGGGTCGAGCCGTCTGCCGTGCTCTATCTCCTCGGCACCCAGATGGATTTCGAGGTCACCAAGATGCGCTCGGGCTTCACCTTCGTGAACCCGAACCAGACCTCCGCCTGCGGCTGCGGGGAATCCGTTGAACTGAAGCCAGCGGATCTGGCAGCGCTGGCCAGACAGCGCGAAGCGGAAGCGCGGGTTTGACCGCTCACAGTGGTCGGCATTTCGCGCATTTTCGTCATCCTCGGGCTCGTCCCGAGGATCTAGGCCCCTTCAACACATCAGGCCGATGCAGATGCTCGGGACAGGCCCTCGAGCATGACGTTCGAGTGTGGTGCCAGCCTCGGCACCCCGATGTTACTCGTGTCGTAGCGCCTCGATCGGATTGAGCTGCGCTGCCCGCCGGGCCGGGAAATAACCGAACACCATGCCGATCGCCGCGGAAAAGGCGAAGGCGAGCAGGATGATCGTCGGGCTCGCCACGAAGGGCACGCCGAGGAAATTCACCACGCCGAAGGCGAGCAAAAGGCCGGTAACGATGCCGGTCACGCCGCCGAAGATCGACAGCATCACCGCTTCGACAAGGAATTGCGTCAGCACCTGTCTTTCCAGCGCACCGATCGCCAGCCGGATGCCGATCTCGCGGGTTCGCTCCGTGACCGATACCAGCATGATGTTCATGATGCCGATGCCGCCGACGAGCAGGCTGACGGCCGCCACCGCGCCGAGCAGGCCGGTCAGGAGCACGGTCGTGCCGGTCATGGCGGCGGCGATCTGCGACATGTCGTTGACGGAGAAATCGTCTTCCCGTCCGATCGCGATGCGGCGGCGTTCGCGCAGCAGATCTTCCACGTCCGACTGTACCTTGGATGTCGCCACCCCGTCCTGCGCCGAAAGGATGATGCTGCCGATCGTCGTCGTGCCGCCGATCCGCCGCTGGTGCAGTTTCAGAGGCATGATTACCGTGTCGTCCTGATCGTCGCCGAGGCCCGACTGACCCTTGACGGCCAATACGCCGACCACCGGACAGGCGACATTGCTGACGCGGATGTTCTGGCCGACAGGGTTGGCCGAGCCGAACAGTTCCTTGCGCACCGTCTCACCGATGATGCAGGCCGCCTGGCTGCCGCGATCCTCGTTGGGCAGGAAGTTGCGGCCGAGCGACAGGTCCCAGTCCTGGGCGACCAGATAGTCGTTGGTGGTGCCGATGACGCTCGATGAATGGTTGGCGCCTCCAGCGATCACGGTCGCCGTGCCGCGGTTCATCGGCGCGACGGCTCTCAGGCCCGGCACCTGCTCCTGGATCGCCAGGATGTCCTTATCGTTGAAACGCTTCGCCTCAGTGCTGGCGCGGCCGGGCCCGAACTGTCCGGGCCGCACGAAAAGCGTGTTGGTGCCGAGCCGCGAAAGCTCTGACTGTACGCGCGCCGTCGTGCCGTTGCCGACCGTCACCATGGCGATGACGGCCGCTACGCCGATCACGACGCCGAGCACGGTGAGGAAGGAGCGCAGGATATTGCGGCGGATCGCCCGCCAGGCCAGTTTCGCCGTCTCAAGAAACATGGTCCGGCTCCCTGATCTGCGATTGGTCGGCGGAGAGGCGCCCGTCGACGAAACGCAAGAGGCGCCTGCCATAGGCGGCAATGTCCTCCTCATGGGTGACCATGATGACCGTAATGCCGTTCTCACGGTTGAGGCGGGTGATCAGCTCCATGATCTCAATGCTGGTCTTGGTGTCGAGATTGCCGGTCGGCTCGTCGGCGAGCAGCACGGCCGGATCGGTGACGATCGCACGGGCAATCGCCACGCGTTGTTGCTGGCCGCCGGACAATTCCTGGGTCGTATGCCCTTCGCGTCCCTTGAGGCCCACCTGTTCGAGCGCGATGAGCGCACGCTTGCGCCGCTCGCGATGGTCCATGCCGCGATAGACGAGGGGCAATTCGACATTCTCGACGGCGGATGTCCGAGCAAGCAGATTGAACCCCTGGAAGACGAAGCCCAGCATGTGCCGCCGCAGCAGCGTCAGTTGGGCGCGATCGAAGCCGCTCGTCGGAATGCCCTGGAACAGATATTCGCCGGAGGAGGGCACGTCGAGCCCGCCGATGATGTTCATCGCCGTCGATTTGCCGGAACCTGACGGTCCCATGATCGACACGAATTCGCCCGCCGAGATGGAGAGGTCGACACGGTCGAGCGCCCGGATCGTCGCTTCGCCGCGGCCGTAGAATTTCGAGACCTGTCTGAATGCGATGAGGGGAGGCAGCGTCACGGCATCACCTCAGCTCGCGCGCGCCACGGCGTCCGTAACCAGCAGATCGCCAGCCTTGACCTCGCCGGACCGGATGACGGTGAACTGACCGTCGGTCGGCCCAGTCTCGACGCCCACCCGCTGCGGCACTCCGTTGCGCAGCACATAGACGGCTCGGCCGGCGCCGGAGGCTTCGTCCGCGCCGCGATTGCCCCGCGGACGCGGCGGCGAAAAAAGCCGGGTCAGAAAGCTGCCACGGTTGCGGGCCGTGGCCGGCGGCGCATAACGCAGCGCCGCATTCGGCACGAGCAGCGCGTCGGACACCGCTTGTACGGTGATGTCGGCGGTTGCCGTCATACCAGGGCGCAGCAGCAGATCGGCATTGTCGACCGTCAGGATCGCCTTGTAGGTGACGACGTTGGAAACGGTCTCGGAGGCGAAGCGCACCGTCTGGATGGTCGCGGGAAAATCGCGTTCGGGATAGGCATCGACTGAAAATTTCGCCATCTGCCCCTGTTGGACCTGGCCGACATCCGCCTCATCGACAGCGACCTGCAGCTCCATCCGCTTCAGGTCGCCGGCAATGGTGAAGAGCACCGGCGCGTTGAGCGAGGAGGCGACCGTCTGGCCGGGATCGACATCGCGGGTGAGCACGATGCCGTCGATCGGCGAGACGACCTTGAGCTTCGAGAGGTTGACCTCGGCAAGTCGCAGATTGGCCTGGGCGGAGAGGACCGATGCCTCGTTCACCGACTTCGTGGCGAGCGCCGAGTCGTAAGCGAATTTCGCCGCATCGAGTTCCTGCTGGCTGGAGATGCGGTTGCTGACGAGACCCGTCAGCCGGTCAAGCGAGTTTTTCGCCGATGCCGCTTCGGCTTCCGCCTTCAGGACGTTGGCGCGCGCCGAGGCGAGCTGCGCGCGGGCGCTCTGCACGTCGGCCTCCTGCTTGTTGGTATCCAGTTCCGCCAGAACGTCTCCCTGCTTGACGGCGCTGTTATAGGTCACGTTGACCTTGCGCACCGTGCCGGAAAGCTCGCTCGAAATATCCACCTGGTCGGTCGGCTGGACCGAGCCCGTGGCGGTGACGACGACCGAAAGATCGCCGCGCTTGGCGGGCCGCGTCGTGTAGTCGAAGCGAGGTCCGTCACTGCCGAAATAGGAATAGGCGCCGGCGGCGCCGGCCGCGAGCAGGATGACCAGCACCGGCCAGAGGAAGCGGCTCTTCCCGCGCCGTCCGCCCGACGTCGCCAGGATCGCGGCGAGGTCCGGTGCCTCGCTTTTGCCCGCTGCCGGATCGGATGTGTTCTGCACGTTCAAGGTCGGGTCCTCTGCTGGCGGATTGTGTTGCGCGGGCGCCAAGATGTTGCGCCGGCGCGCTTTCTCGCCGTCATGCGGCACGAATCCGCCGGAACCATGTCGGCGGATCGATTTGCAAGGGTTTTTCAATGACATGAAACGCAATCGGTGCCCACTTAAATATCGGTAAGGTAGTATCTGAAAGGGCCGAAACCGATCGCAGGTTTCGAGAACGCCTTCTTTTCAAAGGACTGCATCAATATGCGGCCTCATGCGTTGTGGAAACGCAGGAAAGGAGATTTCCCATGATCGATGCTGCGAGAATCAAGGAACATGCCGAGGTGATCGGTGCGGACGGCGTCCATGTCGGAACCGTCGACCGCGTCGAGGGGAGCCGTATCAAGCTGACCAGGAAGGATAGCGGCGAGGGTAGCCACGAAGGCCATCACCACTTCATCCCGCTCGAACTCGTCGCCGAAATCGAGAGCGGACGGGTACGCCTGTCAGCCGATGGCGCCGTCGCGGTCTCCTTCGAAGAGGAGGAAGGCGGCAAGGCCGTACATTGAACGGGTAGAAAAAGCCGGCGTCTCTTACGGGGCGCCGGTCTCTTTTGCATTCTGTGATCGGGACTCTATTGGGTCGAAGCGGGGACTCCGAAGCGCTCCGGCAGGAACGCCGTCTCCGCCGGCGGGCCGCTGAGGCGGTCGGATTTGGCAGTCACCGTCGGCCCGGCCGGATGCATCAGAAGAGCGACGACGAGCCCGCCGGCGATCGCCGAACCCAAGGCTATCAAAGCATTTCGGGCATTCATGGCTATACACTCCTCTATAGCCGGAAAACCCCTATGAAGACGGAAGGTTCCGGTTGGACAGAAACCTCCCCATCAAGCTCGCGTGAAGTGCGATCAGGCCTGTTCGCGGGCCGTTTTCAACGCCGTCGCCCACCAGGAAAGATCGTCGAGCATCGTCTTCACGCCGGCTTCGAGATGGGTGAGTTCCTTGAGGTCCTTGCCCTGCTGCCAGACGGCGAAGAAATCGGCGCCCTGAATGTGCACGCCGGGGCGGGTCGGCGCCATCTGGAGTTCGACGGCGATGTTGCGCAGATGCTCGACCGCACGGGCGCCACCAACGCTGCCGTAACCCACCGCAGCGGCCGGCTTGCGGTTCCATTCCTTATAGGAATAATCGAGCGCATTCTTGAGGACGCCGGTGATCGAGCGGTTATACTCGGCCACGATGAAGATGTAGCCGTCGAATTCTGCAATCTTCTTCTGCCACGCCTGACCGACTTCGTTTTCGGTGGGAACCCAGGCATTGGACGCCTTCTCGTTGAAGAACGGCAGCGGAAAATCCCGTAGATCGACGATCTCGAAGTCCATGTCGTCGCGCTGCGAAGCCGTTTCGTAGATCCATCTGGCCGGCTTTTCGCCGAAACGGACATCGCGCGTGCTGGTGATGATGATCGCAATCTTGGGCTTGGCCATGGAAATCCTCTCTTGTTCGGAAAATGGATTGATGGACCGAACGAATATGGCTGCTGGCCGGGGCGGTCAAGCGGGAGAGAGAGGGGTGGACCGGACCTCGCCTGATGCGATCGTCTTTGCGTAGGCATCAGTTCTGTGCGGAGAGTTCCGTCGGCGAAGCCATGATATCCGCGTCGCCAAGCGATTGATCCGCATATTTGAATGCGAGAATGCTCAGCACCGATCCGACCAGAATGACAAAGATGATCCGCATGGATTGCTCCTTCGGCGGCTGTAACGAGGAGCGAGGCTGCAAGGTTCCCGGTGCAGACATGGAGGCGTGATCGAGTTTCCCCCGATGCGGACAACGCGGCCTTCCGCTCCAGGATGTCAAACTGCCGCGCAGGGCGGGTCGGGACCGTGCTTGGCGTGATCGACACCTCGTGCCGGTATTCTTGATCCTTGCCTGGAGGATGTTTTGCTGAAGCGATCGCGGCATCCGATAGTCAGACGGGCGTCCGGACACCGCCGCTGCGACAATCGGTCGCGAAAACCGGGCGATGCCGACGGGCTGATGATGTCCCGGCGATGGTCAGCCGACCGAGAAGGGAACGGCAACGAAGGTCTGGTTGTCGCCGCGCTGGATCAGGAGTAGCACCGACTTGTGGCCCGCCTTGCCGGCTTCCGCAAACACGGCCTTCGCTTCCCGCGCGGATTTGACCGGCTGCTGGTTGACCGAGACGATGACGTCTCCCGGCTGGAGACCGGCATCGGCGGCCGGCTTGTCGGGCGCCACGGTTTCGATCACCGCGCCGCTTTCGCGGCGGGGCAGGTTGAGCGCCTGGCGGACATCCGGCGTGAGATCGGCAAGTCCGACGCCGATGGTCGGAACGCGCTGAGCCACCGGGACGGATTTGTCGCCTTTGTCGGCCGAAGCCTGCTGCCGGTCCGCCTCGTTTCCACCGATGGTGATACGCAGATCCTTGGATTCGCCTCGCCGCCAGACAGTGAGGTTTTCCTTCATACCGGGCGTCAGGTCGGCGACCATGCGCGAAAGGTCCTTGGGCGACTTGACCGGCTGACCTCCGAGCGAGCTGATGACGTCGCCGGTTTCGATCCCGGCCCTGGCGGCGGGCGTGTCGTCGTTCACACTGGCGACCAGTGCGCCTTCCGGTTTGTCGAGGCCGATCGCGCCTGCGACATCCGCGGTGATCGGCTGGATCTGCACGCCGATAAAGCCGTGTTCGATCGAGCCGTCCTTCATCAGCTTGGCCACGACCTTCTGGGCCTGATCGGACGGGATGGCGAAACCGACGCCGACGCTGCCGCCGTTCGGGGAGTAGATTGCCGTGTTGATGCCGACCACCTTGCCTTCCAGATCGACCAGCGGGCCGCCGGAATTGCCGTGGTTGATCGGCGCGTCGATCTGGATGAAGTCGTCATAGGGACCGCTGTGCAGGTCGCGGCCGCGGGCCGAGACGATGCCGGCGGTGACCGTGGTGCCGATGCCGAACGGATTGCCGATCGCAAGGATCTGGTCGCCGGCGTTCAACCTGTCCGAATCGCCCCAGGCGACGGTCGGGAGCGGCTTTGGCGCGGCGATCTTGATCACCGCCAGATCAGATTTCGGATCGGTGCCGACGAGCTTGGCCGGTACTTCGGTCCCGTCGTCGAGCGTCACCTTGATGCCGATCGCATGGTCGATCACGTGGTTATTGGTGACGATGTACCCGTCGGCGGTGATGACGAAGCCGGAGCCCAGCGCCTCTGCGCGCGGAGCCTGCCGCTGCTGAGGCATCTGGCGGGGGATCGGAATGCCCTGCTGACCGAAAAACTGCCGGAACTGCTCATCGAATGGTGAATCGTCGCCGAACGGGGAACTGTCGTCGGAGTTTGCATTGTCGACTTTCATCGTCGTGGTGATCGTCACGACTGCCGGCTTGTCGGCCGAGACGATCGGCGCAAAGGAGCCGCCGGGGGCAACGATGCCCGGCACGGCAGTCGCCGTCGACGCGGCAAGAGCCGCATTGTTGCCGGCGATGACGGGCATGGCGAGCGGGATGGCGAGAATGGCGGCGCCGACGAGGGCTGCGATACGGTGTCTGCGGAGGATAACGGACATGATAGGTCTTCCTTTCGTGTGCTGGCGCCATGAAGGTCTGGGAGGGGCGATCCTTCAGGGCAGGAAAAATCGCTGCCGGGGAAAGCGTCACCCGCGGCAGATCGTTGCGTTTTATGCTTGGTGGTCGAGGGCGCCAGGTCGCTGGCGTTGCGAAGCGGGGTCGCTGGAGGCGGGCGCTCCGGTAGGTCCGTCACGATCGCAATCGGGCGGGCGGACCGGTAATCGGGCGGATGGAGGAGGGCGCCTGCCGTGCGGACGGATGCAGGTCTTTCGCCATGAACGGGCGCATGATGCAGCTCCGTGACAATCGATTGCAGGACTGTCTCACACCGTCGCGTCGCGGCATCGTTCACCGCCGGCGGCATTCAGTCCCGAGACGAAAAATACTCTCGCCCTCTCAGCCGGTCAGCTTAAATATAAATAAGGTTGTTGCCGGGCGCTTTGCCGAATTTTCGGCCAAATCCTGAGGCTCGGCCTGACGCGGGTTCTATATAGCCTCGATCTTTCAATGGCTTGGCCAGAACATGGCGCCGCTCGACCGCCCGGCGGTGCCGGCCTCAACCTAACGCACCTGTAATAAACGATTTTCCGCGGCAAAGATGAGGAATTTGTAATGCGGCTCGACGACATCCCGGGGAAGAGGCTGTCATACGGCGGATGATCTAAGCCCGGACCAGGATTCCGGCCTCGGCCGCGGCGTCTACGAATGCATGGCGGGCCTCTTCCGGCTTGCGCTTGCCGGCATCGACTGCGGCACAAATCACAAGAGCACGATCGAGGAGGGTACCGTCTTCGACCGGCCAGTCCTCGATCATCGCCCAGGCCGCGGCTTGCGTCGTCTCTATGACGGTTTCGGCGGCAGGTTCGCCGAGCTTGACGACGACAGGTTTTTTCCAGGGGGTGTTCATGCGGAATCCTGTCTCGAACTTGCGTGTCGCGATGGAAGAGATCGACGGCCTGTCAGCCGCATGTCTTGGGCCGTTCGTATCCGCCAAAATACGGCAAACCCGCCGACGATTTCACCGATTATCCAGCTCATCCAGTTGGTTTCGCAAGATAATTTTGGTGAGCGCGCTGGGATTCGAACCCAGGACCTACTGATTAAAAGTCAGTTGCTCTACCGACTGAGCTACGCGCTCTCCCGCGGCCGCGAAGCGCGTCCTTGAAAGTGCGCGGAACATATGCAGGTGCCCCCCTTCGGTCAACCCGCAAAAACAGCAAAAATGCGGCTTCTTGCCGCTTTTCCCCGTAGATGCGAAAAGGTGATTGGCATTTGCCGCCTCAGGCCGTTACCTGAGCGCAGATAGAGGTCCCGCAAAGGCCTGCCGATCGGAGCCATACGTGTCGATAGCCGAAATATCCCTGCTGAGCGCGCTGCTCGCCGGCGCCCTGTCCTTTCTTTCTCCTTGCGTGCTGCCGCTCGTACCGCCCTATCTCTGCTATATGGCGGGCATTTCGGTCGAACAGTTCCGCGATGGCGGCGGTGCGGCGGTCGTTGATTCGAGCGGGGGAACACGCCGGGCAGTGCTCATGTCCGCTCTGTTCTTCACCCTCGGTTTCGCCACCGTCTTCGTGGCGCTCGGCGCCGGCGCCTCGACGATCGGCGTGCTGCTGCGTCAACACCTCGATCTCCTTTCCAAGATCGGCGGCCTGATCATCATCGTCATGGGTTTGAATTTTCTGGGTGTCTTCCGGATCGGATTGCTGGCGCGCGAGGCGCGCTTCCAGGGCGGAGGGCGGCCGGCGACGCTGTCGGGGGCCTATGTGATGGGCCTGGCCTTCGCATTCGGATGGACGCCTTGCATCGGGCCGGTGCTTGGCGCGATCCTCGGCGTTGCCGCATCGCGCGATACGGTGGGCGAAGGGGCCGCGTTGCTCGCCATCTATTCGCTCGGCCTTGCCGTACCCTTCTGGATCGCCGCAGGGTTCTCCGGGGCCTTCATGCGCTTCCTGACCCGGTTCCGCCGCCATCTCGGTCTGGTCGAAAAGGTCATGGGCGTGTTCCTGATCCTCACGGGGCTTGCCTTCATCTTCGGCTTCGTCACTTCCGCGGCGATCTGGTTCCAGCAGACATTTCCAATCCTGATGCAAATCGGCTAACGGAAAAGCGTCTGATCATATGCCCGGTTTTTATGGGCCAAGGAAACGATGGCCGATATCATTGCATTGCTTCTGCCCTTCTTCGGGCTGATCCTCATCGGCTACATTGCTGCGAAGGTGACGAAACAACCCGCCGAAGCGCTCGGCTGGATGAACACGTTCATCATCTATGCCGCACTTCCCGCTCTGTTCTTCAAGCTCGTCTCCCGCACGCCCGTCGAGCAGCTGACTCAAGCCGATTTCATCTTCGGCGAGATCGGCGCGACATATCTCGTCTTTTCTGTGCTCTTCCTGATCGGCTTCTTCATCCGCCGCAACTCCTTCGCCGATTGCACGATCCAGTCTTTCGCCGGCGCCTACGGCAATATCGGCTATATGGGGCCGGGATTGGCATTGCTCGCCTTCGGCGAGGCTGCGGCGGTGCCGGTGGCGCTTATCGTCTGTTTTGAAAACGCAACTCATTTCATCGTCGCGCCGGCGATGATGGCCGTTGCAGGCGGCGACAAGCGTCCGGCCGCTCAGGTGGCCGTCGATATCGCCAAGAAGGTCGGTCTGCACCCCTTCATCGTCTCGACGGCACTCGGCTTCTGCTTTGCTGTTTTTTCAGTGAGGCCCCCGGACGCCTTTCAGCGGCTGATCGATTATCTCGCCCAGGCTGCGGCGCCCTGCGCGCTCTTCGCCATGGGCGTCACGCTGGCGCTCCGGCCGATCAGGCGCGTACCGGTGGAGATCGGTTATATATCGGTCTTCAAGCTGATCCTTCTGCCGGCGACGACCTATGTGGTGCTTTCGCTGATCGGCAACTTCGATCCCGTATGGATCTACTCGGCGACGCTTCTGTCGGCTCTGCCGGCGGCGACCAATGTCTTCGTGATCGGCCAGCAATACGGCGTGTGGCAGGAGAGGGCCTCGGCCAGTATCCTGATCACCACGATCCTTTCGGTCGCGACCTTACCCATCGTGCTCTATCTCATCCATTCCGGCCTGTTACCGCCGGATCTCGTTCCGTAACGCATTGACGACGGCTCGAAAACCGCGGCCTGGCTCGATCCCCTCGCGCATCAGCAGGTTGCGAAGCGGCGGCGCACTGGCGAGGACGTGCAGGCCGGCGGCGCGCAGCATCTGCACCGGCAGGAAATCCGAAAGCAGCGAGCGATTGAGAAGATCGACGCCGAATGTGCGGCTCATGACGTCCGCCCGGCGACGCCGGTTGAACCGTTCTCCCGCATCGGCCGGTATGGGCCGGTCGGTTCCGGTCGCGGCCAACAGGTCCGAAAGTGTGATGATGTCCCTCAGGGACAGGTTGAGCCCCTGTGCGCCGATCGGCGGGAAGGCATGTGCCGCCTCGCCGACCAGGGCAAGCCGCCCCTTGCCGAACCGGTCAGCCATCAGGCTGGAAAGCGGCCAGGCCTGTGGCACACCTTCCACGGTCACCTTGCCGAGCATCGACTGCATGCGGTCCTCGACGCGTCGCGAAAGCTCGTCGACCGGAAGGTCCAGAAGACGCCGGGCTTCGTCCGGCTTCACCACCCAGACGAGGCTGGACCGCAGTCCGGGCAGGGGAACCTGGGTGAACGGCCCCGTCTCGGTGTGGAATTCCGTCGAAACATTGCCGTGCGGCAATGTATGGACGAAATTCAGCACAAGTGCCGATTGCGGATAGGACCAGCGCCGTACACCGATGCCGGCGGCATCGCGTGCCTTCGATTTGCGGCCGTCCGCCCCGACCACGAAATCCGCGCTGGTCATCGTGCCGTCGGAAAGCGTCAGCAGCGCTCTCTCCTCCGCAAAGTCGTAGGTTTCGACACTTTGACCGATCGTTGTCACATTGGGTTCGGCCATCACCGCCGCATCCAGCGTTTCGGAAAGCGCCCGGTTCGGAATATTGTAGCCGAAGGCGTAAAGGCCGACGTCCTGTGCCCGAAACTGCGCCGTGGGTGCGCGCAGCAGGCGCTTCGTGCCATCGATGATCTGCATGATGGAAAGCGGAGCGGCGGAAGGCGCGATATCCTCCCACACGCCGAGCCGTTCCAAGAAGCGGATGGACTGGTCCATCAGCGCCGTGGTGCGCTCGTCGGCCTTTCCGGATGCCGGCGCGATCGACGCCACCTTGCGGCCGGCGCGTGCCAGCGCCAGGGCGGCGATCGATCCGGCCAGCCCTCCGCCCACCACGGCGATCTCGAAATGTTGCATGTCCGTCGTCCTGTCCTGCCGATATCCGTCTACGTAATCTAGAACTTCGGCCTGAGCATATCCATGGGACATCGCGGCGCAGCATAGAAAAAGCAAGGCTTTGTCCCCGTGCTCCGCCCGGAGCCGGTTGCAATACATCGTGATTGGCCGCATACCTGCCCGACCAGAGAGAGGTGGACGAACGGCGTGATAAGGCGAATCTTCAACTACCGGAAAGTGCCCTATGCGGAAATCCGCGCCTTTTCGGTTCATCTCCTGACCGCCTCCGGCTCTTTTCTCGCCTTTCTTGGCGTCGTGGCCGCCGCCGAGCGCCGGTTCGTCGATATGTTCTGGTGGCTTGGCTTGGCGCTTCTGGTCGATGGCATCGACGGGCCGATCGCCCGCAAGGTGCGGGTCAAGGAAGTCCTGCCCAACTGGTCGGGCGATACGCTCGACAACATCATCGACTACGTGACCTATGTCCTGCTGCCCGCTTTCGCGCTTTATCAGAGCGGCATGATCGGCGAACCGTGGTCCTTCGTGGCGGCCGGGGCAATCGTCGTATCGAGCGCCGTATATTACGCCGACATGGGCATGAAGACGGACGAATATTTCTTCTCCGGTTTTCCCGTCGTCTGGAACATGGTGATCTTCACGCTGTTCGTCATCGATGCCAGTGCGGCGGCGGCAATCGCCGTCGTGACCGTCGCCGTCATCCTCACCTTTCTCCCCATCAATTTCCTGCACCCCGTGCGGGTAAAGCGGCTTCGCCCGCTCAACCTGGCAGTCTGTGCCGTCTGGTGCGCGCTCGGCGGTTATTCGCTGTTGCTCCATTTCGAGACACCCGACTGGGTCATCTGGGGCGTGGTGGCGAGCGGCATCTATCTCTTTTGCATCGGCGGCGTGCTGCAGCTTTTCCCCGGCCTCGGAAAATAGTCCGGCACGACCGGCCGGCCCGCGTCTTTCATGTTGTGCGCAGCAACAAAACCGGTATCAATATGACAGCCGCCCGCTCGGGCATTTTTCCCGCGAAGCGTTCGTAAAAACAATGCGCTGCCATGCTATGAAAGCCTCGCGAGAAGGTGAGCAAAGGCTGTGAAGAAGGGGGTTCAGTGACACTATCCGCAGGTCCGGCGACCGTCCCGCTTCTGTCGGTTGAAGGTCTGACCAAGCTTTTCGGCAGTTTCGCAGCCTGCAATGCGATCGACCTGGATATCGCGCCGGGGGAGATACACGCGCTTCTGGGCGAGAACGGCGCCGGCAAGTCGACGCTGGTCAAGATGCTGTTCGGCGTATTGCAGCCGAGTGCCGGCCGGATTCTCTGGGAGGGACAACCGGTGACGATCGCCTCGCCGGGCGAGGCCCGCCGGCTTGGCATCGGCATGGTCTTCCAGCATTTCTCCCTGTTCGAGGCACTGACGGTCGGCGAAAACATCGCGCTGTCGCTCGATCCGAAGATTTCGCTCGCCAGGATTTCCGATGAGGCGGCATCGCTTTCGAAGGCTTACGGCCTGCCGCTTGATCCGAACGCGCATGTGGCAGACCTGTCGGTCGGCGAACGCCAGCGCATCGAGATCGTCCGCGCGCTCTTGCAGAACCCCAAGCTGATCATCCTCGACGAGCCGACCTCGGTTCTGACGCCTCAGGAGGCGGACCGGCTGTTCGAGACGCTGTTCAAGCTGAAGGCGGAAGGCCGTTCGGTTCTCTACATCAGCCATAGGCTGGAAGAAGTGCGCCGCATCTGCGATCGGGCGACGGTTCTGCGGCACGGCAAGGTGACCGGCGCCTGCGACCCGAAGCAGGAAACACCGGCCTCGCTCGCCCGCATGATGGTCGGCTCCGACGTGGCGGAGGTGCATCGCGACGGCTCGGTGGCACCCGGTGACATCCGCCTCGAAGTCAGCAACCTTTCCGTGCCGGCCCGCACGCCCTTTGCGATATCCCTCAGGAACATCGCCATAAAGGTTCGGGCCGGCGAAGTGCTGGCGATCGCCGGCGTTGCCGGCAACGGCCAGAGCGAGCTTTTCGATGCGCTGTCAGGTGAATATCCGGTGGCGGACGATGAGGCGGTCCGCATCCGCGGCAAGGCGGTCGGCAAAACCGGCATCAATGGCCGCAGGCTCCTCGGCGCCGGTTTCGTGCCGGAGGAGCGTCACGGCCACGCGGCGGTCTCGGCCATGCCGCTTTCCGACAATCTCCTGCTCGCCCGCAGCCGGTCGGACAAAAAGGCTTTTCTTTCCGGCGGTTTCGCCTCGATCGTTCGCCACGATGCGATCCGCTCTGCCGCGCGCCGCATCTGCGAGGCGATGGATGTGCGCAAGAGCGGCGAGGATCCGATTGCCGGCTCGCTCTCGGGCGGCAATCTCCAGAAATTCATCGTCGGCCGCGAGCTCGACCGCCAGCCGTCGGTGCTCATCGTCAACCAGCCGACCTGGGGCGTCGATGCGGGTGCCGCAAGCCGCATCCGCCAGGCGCTGATCGATCTCGCCAAGGCGGGCTCGGCGGTCGTCGTCATCAGCCAGGATCTCGACGAGATTTTCGAAGTGGCGACGAACATCGCCGTGATTTCCGAAGGCCGGTTGTCCGAGCCGCATCCGGCGGGCAGCCTGACGCTCGAGCGGATCGGCCTGATGATGGGCGGGATCCACGACAGCCATTCTATCCCGGAGGCTGCGCATGCGCATTGAGCTCGAAAAGCGCCCCCGTGTCTCGCTGCTGTTCTCCGTGCTTTCGCCGTTGCTGGCTCTCGTTCTGACGCTCGTTTTCGGCGCCATCATGTTCTGGCTGCTGGGCAAAAGCCCGCTCAACGCGCTCTACGTCTATTTCGTCGAGCCGCTGCTCGAAGTCTGGTCGCTGCACGAGTTGGCGATCAAGGCCGCGCCGTTGATCCTCATCGGCGTCGGGCTGGCCGTCTGCTATCGCTCCAACAACTGGAATATCGGCGCTGAAGGCCAGTTCACGATCGGCGCCATCGCCGGCTCGATCCTGCCCGTCCTTTATCCGCAATGGCATTCCTGGATCATCCTGCCGCTGATGCTGGTCATGGGCATGGCGGGCGGCGCGCTTTATGCCGGCATTCCCGCTCTCCTGAAGACCCGCTTCAACACCAACGAAATCCTGACGAGCCTGATGCTGGTCTATATCGCCCAGCTTTTTCTCGACTGGTTGGTGCGCGGTCCCTGGCGCGACCCGCAGGGCTACAACTTTCCGCAGACCAAGAGTTTCCAGGTCGAAGCCGTCCTGCCGGAGATGCTGGCGTCCGGCCGGGCGCATTGGGCTTTTGTCTTCGCGATCGTCGCGGCCGTGGCGCTGTGGTTCATGATGCGCTTCATGCTGAAAGGTTTTGAAGTCTCGGTACTGGGGCAATCCGAGCGGGCAGGGAGATTCGCCGGATTTTCCGCCCGCCGCATGGTGTGGTTCGCCATGCTGCTTTCCGGTGCGCTGGCAGGCCTTGCCGGCATTTCGGAAGTCTCCGGCTCCATCGGCCATGTACAGCCGAGTATCTCTCCCGGCTACGGCTTCACGGCGATCATCGTCGCGTTCCTCGGTCGGCTCAATCCGCTCGGCATCGTCGCATCGGGCCTGGTCCTGGCGCTGACCTATCTTGGCGGCGAGGCGGCACAGCTTTCCATCGGCATTTCCGACAAGGTCAGCCGCGTCTTCCAGGGCCTGCTGCTCTTCTTCGTGCTCTCCTGCGACACGCTCATCCATTATCGGATCAAGCTGGTGTTTTCCGACGTAAGGACGGTGGAGGCAAAGGGCTGATGTTCGAAGCGATTCTTCTCACCGTCATCACCGCCTCAACCCCGCTCGTCATCGCAGCGCTTGGCGAGCTCGTCACCGAACGCGCCGGCGTACTGAACCTCGGCGTCGAGGGCATGATGATCATGGGCGCCGTCTGCGCCTTTGCCACCGCGCAGCTCACCGGCTCGCCCTATCTCGGCCTCCTCGGCGGCGTCTTCGGCGGCGCGGCCTTTTCATTGCTCTTCGGTTTCCTCACCCTGACCCTGGTCGCCAATCAGGTCGCGACGGGCCTCGCGCTCACCATTCTGGGTCTCGGCCTCTCCGGCCAGATCGGCGAGAGTTTCGTTGGAAAGCCGGGTATCAAGCTGCAGCCGATCGCCATTCCGCTGCTCTCGGATATCCCGTTCGTCGGCCGGGTCCTTTTCGCGCAGGATCTCACCTTCTACCTTTCGATGGCACTTGTCTTCGGCATCGGCTGGTTCCTGTTCAAAAGCCGCGCGGGGCTGAAGCTCCGCGCGATCGGCGACAGCCACGCCTCCGCCCATGCACTCGGCATCAACGTCATCCGCACCCGTTATCTGGCGGTCATGTTCGGCGGTGCCTGTGCAGGTCTTGCCGGCGCCCAGCTCTCGCTCGTCTATACGCCGCAATGGGTGGAAAACATGTCGGCGGGCCGCGGCTGGATCGCGTTGGCGCTGGTGGTTTTCGCCTCCTGGCGACCCTGGCGGGTGCTCGCCGGCGGCTATCTGTTCGGCGCCGTCACCATCGGCCAGCTGCATGCCCAGGCATTCGGTATCGGCGTGCCCTCGCAACTGCTCTCCGCACTTCCTTATGCGGCTACTATTGTCGTGCTGATCATCATCTCGCATAATCGCCGCACGACGCTCATCAACACGCCGGCCTCGCTCGGGAAACCCTTTGTCCCCGACCGGTGACCGCGCTACAAGAACAAACGCCTTCAAGCCAATAGAGGTTAGGAAATGAAGAAACTGATTATCGCACTTGCCGCATCGGCTGCTCTCCTGGGCGGGTTTACGAGCGGTGCTCAGGCCCAGGAAAAGAAGAAGGTCTGTTTCATTTACGTTGGTTCGCGCACGGACGGCGGCTGGACACAGGCGCACGACCTTGGCCGCCAGCAGCTCGACAAGGCGCTCGGCGCCAAGGTCGAGACGCCTTTCCTCGAAAACGTTCCGGAAGGCCCGGATGCCGAGCGTGCCATCGAGCGCATGGCCCGTTCCGGTTGCGCCATGGTCTTCACCACCTCGTTCGGCTTCATGGACGCGACCGTCAAGGTCGCTGCGAAATTCCCGGACATCAAGTTCGAGCACGCGACCGGTTTCAAAGCCGCTCCGAACCTCGCGACCTACAATTCGCGATTCTATGAAGGCCGTTACATCCAGGGCCAGATCGCCGCCAAGATGTCGAAGAAGGGGCTTGCCGGCTACATCGCCTCCTTCCCGATCCCGGAAGTGGTGATGGGCATCAACGCCTTCGAACTCGGGGCCAAGTCGGTCAACCCGAACTTCAAGCTGAAGGTGGTCTGGGCCAATACCTGGTTCGATCCGGGCAAGGAAGCCGATGCCGCCAAGGCGCTGATCGACCAGGGCGTCGATATCCTGACCCAGCACACCGACACGACCGCGCCGATGCAGGTGGCAGCAGAGCGCGGCATTCTCGCCTTCGGCCAGGCCTCGGACATGATCGCCGCCGGCCCGAAGACGCAGCTGACCGCGATCGTCGATACCTGGGGCGCCTATTACATCAAGCGCGCCCAGGCACTTCTCGACGGCACCTGGAAGTCCGAGCAGATCTGGGACGGCCTGAAGGACGGCATCCTCACCATGGCGCCCTATACCAACATGCCGGACGACGTGAAGGCGATGGCCGAAGAGACCGAAGCCAAGATCAAGTCGGGCGAGCTGCATCCGTTCACCGGCCCGATCAACAAGCAGGACGGTTCTGCCTGGCTGAAGGCTGGCGAGAAGGCGCAGGACGGCGTCCTGCTCGGCATGAATTTTTATATCGAAGGCGTGGACGACAAGCTTCCTCAGTAATTCCTCTCAAGGGAAGGAACAGGGCGCCTCCGGGCGCCCTTTTTGTTCCCGGCCAGACACGCCGTTTATCGCGCCTCAAGAAACTTGCTGATAAGAAGCGCGAAAGCATGAAGGAGATTCGAGATGAGCCGTTCCTGCCTTGCCGTGATTTTGGCCGCCGGCGACAGCACCCGCATGAAATCGTCGATGTCGAAAGTGCTGCATCCGATTGCCGGCCGGCCGATGATTTCGCATGTCATGGCGGCGGTCGCATCGACCGGAGTGAGCGACGCCGCGCTCGTGGTCGGCCGCGATGCAGAGGGGGTCGCGAAGGCGGGCGCGGTTGACGGCATCTCCGTTCAGAGCTTTCTGCAGACCGAGCGTCGCGGCACCGGCCATGCTGTCCTGGCGGCAAAGGATGCCATCGCCAGAGGTTACGACGACATCCTGGTGGCGTATGGCGATGTCCCTCTTGTCACCTCGCAGCCTTTTGCTGCAGCGCGAAAGAAGCTGGCGGAGGGCGCCGACGTGGTCGTCATCGGCTTCCATACGGACAAGCCCGCGGGTTATGGCCGGCTGCTGGTCGAAGGTGGCGAGCTCATCGCCATCCGCGAGGAGAAGGATGCGAGCGACGAGGAGCGTAAGATCACCTGGTGCAATAGCGGGCTGATGGCGATCGATGGTCGCAAAGCGCTGGAATTTCTCGAAAAGATCAGCAATAACAACGCGAAGGGTGAGTATTACCTTACGGATCTGGTGGAGATCGCCCGTGCGGCTGGCGGCAGGGTCGTGGCGGTCGATGCGCCGGAGACCGAGGTCGCGGGCTGCAACAACCGCGCCGAACTCGCGGTGCTGGAAAAGCTCTGGCAGGAACGCCGGCGCCACGAGCTGATGGTTTCGGGGGTGAGCATGATTGCACCGGAAACCGTGTTTCTCTCCTACGATACGCAGATCGGCCAGGATTCTCTGATCGAACCGAATGTGGTCTTCGGGCCTGGCGTGACGATCGAAAGTGGCGTCGTCATCCACGCCTTCTCCCATATCGAAGGCGCGCATGTGCATGCCGGCGCAACCGTCGGGCCTTTTGCGCGGCTCCGCCCCGGAGCCGATCTTGCTCCCGGTTCCAAGGTCGGCAATTTCTGCGAGGTGAAGAACGCCACGATCGGCGAGGGGGCCAAGGTCAACCATCTCACCTATATCGGCGACGCATCCGTCGGCGCGCATTCCAATATCGGTGCCGGGACGATCACCTGCAACTATGACGGGGTTAACAAGCACGAGACGAGGATCGGAGCCAACGCCTTTGTCGGCTCCAATTCGTCGCTTGTAGCACCGGTGTCGATCGGCGACGGCGCTTATGTCGCCTCCGGCAGCGTCATCACCGAGGACGTCCCCGCCGAGGCGCTCGCCTTCGGCCGCGCGCGGCAGGAGGTGAAACCGGAACGTGCCAAAGTGATCCGCGAACGTGCGCTTGCATTCAAGGCCGCTAAAAAGCAGGCGAAATAGACAACGGCCCCTTAACTGCGGACCATTACTTTCCGTCACCGAAAGTGACCGGCGCGCCGATTGCGCAAAACAGGCAATCGGCTAGGAATTCGCCCGGGTTCAACGAGCGGGAAGGGGCTGTTCATGTGCGGCATTGTCGGAATCGTCGGTGTGGAGCCGGTCGCTGCGCGGCTCGTCGATGCGTTGCGGCGGCTTGAATATCGCGGGTATGATTCCGCCGGTGTCGCCACCATACACGAGGGCCGGCTGGATCGCCGCCGTGCCGAGGGCAAGCTCTACAATCTCGAAAAGAAGCTTGATCAGGAGCCGCTGCCCGGCACGATCGGCATCGCCCATACCCGCTGGGCCACCCATGGCGTGCCAAATGAAGCGAATGCCCATCCCCATTTCGTCGATGGCGTGGCCGTCGTCCACAACGGCATTATCGAGAATTTTTCCGAGTTGAAGGACGAGCTGATCGCCGAGGGGGCGGTCTTCGAAAGCCAGACAGACACGGAAGTCGTCGCGCATCTGCTGGCCAAATATACCCGCCAGGGGCTCGACCACCGCGCCGCCATGCTCGCCATGCTGAACCGGATCTCCGGCGCCTACGCGCTGGTGGTGATGTTTGAGGACGATCCCGGCACCGTGATGGCCGCCCGTTTCGGACCGCCGCTTGCCGTCGGCCACGGTCGCGGCGAGATGTTTTTGGGCTCGGACGCGATCGCGCTGTCGCCCTTCACGAACGAGATCACCTATCTGGTCGACGGCGATTGCGCCGTCATGACCGGCAGGGGCGTCGAGATCATCGATTACGACGGCAAGCCGCTGAAGCGGAAAAGCCAGATTTCCCAAGCCGCCGCCTTCATGGTCGACAAGGGCAACCACCGCCATTTCATGGAAAAGGAAATCTACGAGCAGCCGGAGATCATTTCCCATGCCCTCGGCCACTATATCGATTTTACCGCCCACACGGTGAAGCCGAACCGGACGGCAATCGATTTCAGCAAGCTGTCCGGCCTCGCCATCTCCGCCTGCGGCACCGCCTACCTCTCCGGCCTGATCGGCAAATACTGGTTCGAGCGTTATGCCCGCCTCCCGGTCGAGATCGACGTGGCCTCTGAATTCCGCTATCGCGAACTGCCGCTGTCGCCGAACCAGGCGGCGCTTTTCATCTCCCAGTCCGGGGAGACTGCCGATACGCTCGCCTCGTTGCGTTATTGCAAGGATGAAGGCCTCAAGATCGGTGCGGTGGTGAATGTCAGGGAATCGACCATCGCCCGGGAATCCGACGCGATCTTCCCGATCCTCGCCGGCCCCGAAATCGGCGTCGCCTCGACGAAGGCCTTCACCTGCCAGCTTGCCGTGCTGGCGTCGCTTGCAATCGGCGCCGGACGCGCCCGTGGCACGGTAACCGCAGGCGACGAGAAGGCGATGGTGAAACACCTTGCCGAGATGCCGCGCATCATGAGCCGGGTGCTGAACGATATCCAGCCGGAGATCGAGACGCTCTCACGGGAGCTTTCCCGGTTCAAGGACGTGCTTTATCTCGGCCGCGGAACGAGTTTCCCGCTGGCGCTCGAAGGCGCGCTGAAGCTCAAGGAAATCTCCTATATCCACGCGGAAGGTTACGCCGCCGGCGAATTGAAGCACGGGCCGATCGCGCTGATCGACGAGCATATGCCGGTCATCGTCATCGCGCCGCACGACCGGTTCTTCGACAAGACGGTCTCCAACATGCAGGAAGTGGCAGCACGCGGCGGCAAGATCATCTTCATCACCGACGAAAAGGGCGCCGCCGCCTCCAAACTGCCGACCATGGCGACGATCACCCTGCCGAATGTCGACGAGATCATCGCGCCGATGATCTTCTCGCTGCCGATCCAGCTTCTCGCCTATCATACGGCGGTCTTCATGGGCACCGACGTCGACCAGCCGCGCAACCTCGCGAAATCCGTCACTGTGGAGTGATCTTCGCCGCTTTTCCTTGCATCGCAGCATCGCATCCGGCATTGTCGCATCAGATTTGGTGCGATGCTTAGGTGATGCAGGGAAACGGATGAGCGACAGTGCAGAGCGAATATCGCTGGCCGGCCGCCTCAGGAATAACTTCCTTACCGGGCTGATCATCTGCGCGCCGCTCGCCATCACCATCTGGCTGACGTTCACATTTATCGACTGGGCCGACAGCTGGGTGACGCCCTACATTCCCCAGCGTTATGATCCGCAATATTATTTCAATATCACCATTCCGGGCAGCGGCCTGCTGATCGCCGTCCTGTTCATCACCATCATCGGCTTTCTCGGCAAGAACCTGATCGGCCGGTCGATCGTTAATTTCGGCGAATCGATCCTGCACCGCATGCCGCTGGTCCGCACCATCTACAAAAGCCTGAAGCAGATCTTCGAGACGGTCCTGAAGGAGCAGTCGACCTCCTTCAAGAAATGTGGCCTGATCGAGTTCCCGAGCCCCGGCATGTGGGCGCTGGTTTTCATCTCCGGAGACGCGCAGGGGGAGATCGCTGCAAAGCTCAATGCGGACGGCGAGGAAATGGTCGGCGTCTTCCTGCCGCCGACACCGGTCCCGACGGCGGGTTTCCTGATGTTCGTGCCGAAGAGTAAGATCGTCATGCTCGACATGACACCGGAAGAAGGCGCCAAGCTCCTGATCTCCGGCGGCCTCATCGCACCGGATTACAAGCCGGTTCCCGGTGCGCCGACCGCTGTCCTGCCGCCGCCGGCCATCCAGTCTTGATCTATCCGGCTCTCAGGAAGCGGATCGCCTCGTCTCTGCGGTGCAGATAGAGAAGCACACGGATGTTCTGCCCGCGCTCGCTCACAAGGTCCGGGTCGCGCTCCAGGAGATAAGCCGCATCCTTGCGGGCGATTTCCAGGAGATCGGCATGCGCCTCGAGGCTGGCAATCCGAAAACCCGGTGTGCCGGACTGGCGCGTGCCCAGCAACTCGCCTTCGCCGCGCAGCTTGAGATCCTCTTCGGCGATCAGGAACCCGTCCTCGCTGTCGCGGAGGATCGAAAGTCTCGCACGGCCTGTTTCGCTCAAAGGGCCTTTGTAGAGCAGGATGCAGGTCGAAGCCTCATCGCCGCGGCCGACCCGACCGCGCAGCTGGTGGAGCTGGGCAAGCCCGAACCGTTCCGCATGCTCGATCACCATGATCGTCGCGTCCGGCACGTCGACGCCGACTTCCACCACGGTGGTGGCGACCAGGAGCCTGATTTCGCCGTTCTTGAAGGCGGTCATGACCGCATCCTTTTCCGGGCCGCTCATCCGCCCGTGGATCAGGCCGACATTGTCACGTCCGAGTTCCCGAACAAGCACAGAATGCCGCTCCTCTGCCGACATCAGCTCGGATACATCGGATTCCTCCACAAGTGGGCAGATCCAATAGGCTTTTTTTCCTTCCTCGATCGCGCTTCTCAGCCTGGCGACGATATCGCCGATCCGCTCGGTCGGAATGGTGACGGTCTGGATCGGTTTGCGGCCGGCCGGCTTTTCCGTGAGTTTTGACACGTCCATATCGCCGAAGGCGGCGAGCACCAGCGTGCGCGGAATGGGCGTCGCGGTCATCACCAGCATATGCGGGGAAATGCCCTTTGCGGTGAGCCGCAGTCGCTGGTGAACGCCGAAACGGTGCTGCTCGTCCACCACAGCAAGCATCAGATTGTGATAGTTGATCGCATCTTGAAAGAGCGCATGCGTGCCGATGACGATCTGTGCCTCACCGGAGGCGATCCGCTCGACGATCTGGTCGCGCTCCCGGCCCTTGGTGCGGCCGGTCAGCACCTCGACAGAGACGCCCACGGCACCGGCGAACTTCGAAATCGTCGCAAAATGCTGGCGAGCGAGGATCTCAGTCGGTGCCATCAGCACGGCCTGACCGCCGGCCTCCACGACACCCGCCATGGCGAGCAGCGCCACCAGAGTCTTGCCGGCGCCGACATCGCCCTGCAGCAGGCGCAGCATGCGTTCCTCGCCGGCCATGTCCTTGATGATGTCTTCGACGGCTTTCTTCTGGCTGGACGTCGGAGAAAAGGGCAGGTTGGAGACGATTTTTGCGGCGAGAGCGCCCTTCACCCGGATCGGTTGGCCGGGCACTTTCCGCACCTTCTGACGCACCAGCGAAAGCGATACCTGACCGGCAAGGAACTCATCATAGGCAAGCCGTCGGCGGGCCGGCGACTGCGGATCGATATCCGCTTCGTCACGCGGGTCGTGAAGGCGCCGGAAAGCTTCCGCCACGGAGGGAAAGCCCTGACGTTGCGTGAGGTTGGCATCCGCCCATTCCGGCAGAGCAGGCAAACGGGCGACGGCACCGTCGATCGCCTTGCGCAATGTCTTGGGCGAAAGCCCGGCCGTCAGCGGATAGACCGGTTCCACCAGCGGCAGGTTTTCCGCCTCGGAGGCCTTCACCATGAAATCCGGATGCACCATGGAGGGACGACCGTTGAACCAGTCCACCTTGCCGCTCACCATCACCATCTCGTCGAGCGGCAGTGATTTTTCCAGCCAGTCGCCTTTTGCCCGGAAAAAGGTCAGCGCAAGTTCGCCGGTGTCGTCGTGCAGGAAGACGCGGTAAGGAATGTTCGGCTTGCCGCGCGGTGGCGGCTGGTGGCGATCGACCCGGCCTTCGATCGTGACGATCGCGCCTTGCGGCGCCAGCCCGATGCCCGGCCGGTTGCGCCGGTCGATCAGTGAATAGGGTGCGTGGAAGAGGAGATCGACGACACGGCACTCGTCCGGCTCCTCGCGGCCGGTGACGCGCGCGATGAGTTCGGCGAGCTTCGGCCCGACACCGGCAAGCGAGGCGACGGGCGAGAACAGCGGATCGAGAATGGCGGGACGCATGGCGCGCAAAATGCGTCAAGTTTTGCCCATTTGGCAAGGTGACGGCCAAGGATTTCCGTCCTATATGAAGCGCAAACAGGAACATGCCCATGACCGGAAAATTCTCGTGACAGGTTTGGCGCGCACCAGCGCGGATCTCGACCCGCGCCGCCGGCGCATTCTCTATCGTTGCTGGCATCGCGGCATCCGCGAGATGGACCTTGTATTCGGCAGTTTTGCCGAAGCGGAGATCGGCCGCTTGTCGGATGCCGAACTCGACGAATTCGAGGCGATCATGGGCGAGGACGACCACGACCTGCATGCCTGGATCACCGGCGCCAAGGCCTTGCCGGCTGGACTCGACACGCCGCTTTTCGCACGCGTCGCGGCCTACAAGCCGGACTTTTCCCCGGTTACAAAAGCCTCCTTGGAAGAGAAACTCGGACAGAACAGATGATCGCCGGTTTTGACGCGAAGAGGATCGCGGCGGCCCAGAACCCGCTGACGATCGGCAATGTGCCGCCCGGCATGGAGCCGCTGGTTCTCGCTGAACTGGCGCGCGCCGGCCAGCCGGTCGCCTATGTCATGTCCGATGGCCAGCGCATGCCGGATCTGGAGCAGATGCTCTCCTTTGTCGCGCCGGAAATCCCCGTCCTGACGCTGCCTGCCTGGGACTGTCTGCCCTATGACCGCGTCTCGCCCAGTGCCGATGTCTCCGCCCGGAGATTGACGGCGCTCTCCGGACTGATCTCGCACCGGAAGAAGCCGCATGCGGCGATCGTCCTCGTCACGGTCAATGCCATGCTGCAGAAGATCGCGCCGTCCGACATCATCGAAAGCCTGGCCTTCTCCGCCAGGCCCGGCAACCAGATCCGCATGGACGATATCGCCGCGCGCCTGGAGCGCAACGGTTTCGAGCGGGTCGCCACCGTTCGCGAAGTCGGTGAATTTGCTGTCCGCGGCGGCATCCTCGATGTCTTCGTACCGGGTACGGAGGAGCCGGTCCGCCTGGACTTCTTCGGCGATACGCTGGAATCGATCCGCAGCTTCGATCCCGCGAGCCAGCGCACCACGGGACAGGCGCGTTCCCTCGACTTGAACCCGATGAGCGAAGTGACGCTGACGCCGGATACGATCAGCCGATTCCGCAAGAATTACCTGTCGCTCTTCGGCGCCGCGACCCGCGACGACGCGCTTTATCAGGCGGTTTCCGAGGGACGGCGTTATGCCGGGATGGAACATTGGCTGCCGCTTTTCTATGACGGGTTGGAGACCGCATTCGACTATTTGCAAGGCTTTCGCATCGTCACCGATCATACCGCCCGCGAGGCGGCGAACGAACGTTCAAAACTCGTTCTCGATTATTTCGAAGCCCGGCGCGATTCGGGCACACAGGGCAAAGGCGCCGCTGCCCAGGCCACACCTTACAAGCCGGTCTCGCCCGGCCAGCTTTATCTGGATGGAAAAGCTTTCGCCTCGGCGCTAGACGGGGTCAATGCGCTCCGTCTGACCCCGTTCAACGAAATGGATGCGGAAGGCCGCCGGGTCGTGGCGATAGACGCGCATGCCGGTCCGCGCTGGGCAAAAAGCCAGGCCGAGGAGAAGGCCAATGAGCGCGGCGGCGATGAACGCGTCAACGTCTTCGATCTCGTCGTCAAGCACATCGCCGACAAGCGGGCGGAAGGTGCCAAGGTTCTCGTCACCGGCTGGTCGGCCGGCTCGCTCGACAGGCTTCTGCAGGTGCTCGACGAACGCGGCCTGAAACGCATCCGGCAGATTGACAGGTTTGCCGACCTCGACAAGCTGGACAAGGGGGAGGCGGCCGCCACGGTCTTGAGCCTCGAAGCCGGTTTCGAGACGGGCAATATCGCGGTTATCGGCGAGCAGGACATCCTGGGCGACCGCATGGTCCGCCGCGGCAAGCGCCGCAAGCGCGGTGCGGATTTCCTCACCGAGGTGGCCGGTCTCGACGAAGGTTCGCTCGTCGTCCATGCGGAACACGGCATCGGCCGTTTCGTCGGCCTCGTCACGATCGAAGCCGCCGGTGCGCCGCGCGCCTGCCTCGAACTGCATTATGCCGACCAGGCGAAGCTTTTCCTGCCGGTCGAAAACATCGATCTGCTTTCACGTTACGGTTCGGATGCTGCGGAAGCGCAGCTCGACAGGCTCGGCGGCGGTGCCTGGCAGGCTCGCAAGGCCAAGCTCAAGAAGCGGCTGCTGGACATGGCCGGCGACCTCATCCGCATCGCCGCGACCCGCATGGTCCGCCGCGCCCCGGTGCTGACCACGCCGGAAGGGCTCTACGACGAATTTGCCGCCCGTTTTCCCTATGACGAAACCGAAGACCAGGCGAACGCGATCGAATCGGTGCGCGATGATCTCGGCGCCGGCCGTCCGATGGACCGGCTGGTCTGCGGCGACGTCGGTTTTGGCAAGACGGAGGTCGCGCTGCGTGCCGCCTTTTTTGCGGCGATGAACGGAGCGCAGGTGGCGGTCGTCGTACCGACGACGCTTCTCTCCCGCCAGCATTATAAAACGTTCCGCGAGCGGTTCCGTGGCCTGCCGATCACAGTAGCCCAGGCCTCGCGCCTCGTTTCGGCCAAGGAATTGGCCGACACCAAGAAGGCACTCGCCGAAGGCAAGGTCGATATCGTCGTCGGCACCCACGCGCTGCTTGGCGCCGGCATCAAGTTCGCCAATCTCAGCCTCCTGATCATCGACGAGGAGCAGCATTTCGGCGTCAAGCACAAGGAACGGCTGAAGGAATTGAAGAGCGACGTGCACGTCCTGACGCTTTCCGCGACACCGATCCCGCGTACCTTGCAGCTTGCCATGACCGGTGTGCGCGAACTGTCGCTGATCACCACGCCGCCGGTCGACCGCATGGCGGTGCGCACCTTCATCTCGCCCTTCGATCCGCTCGTCATCCGCGAGACGCTGATGCGCGAGCATTATCGCGGCGGCCAGAGTTTCTACGTCTGTCCGCGGCTTGCCGACCTGCCGGAAATTCAAGCCTTCCTTCAGTCCGACGTGCCGGAGCTCAAGGTCGCCGTCGCCCACGGGCAGATGCCGGCCGGCGAGCTCGAAGACATCATGAATGCCTTCTACGACGGCAAATACGACGTCCTGCTCTCGACCACCATCGTCGAATCCGGTCTCGACGTGCCGACCGCCAATACGCTGATCGTCCATCGCGCCGACATGTTCGGCCTTGCACAGCTCTATCAGCTGCGGGGCCGCGTCGGCCGCTCCAAGGTGCGCGCCTTTGCGCTGTTCACGCTGCCGGTCAACAAACCGCTGACGCAGACCGCCGAGCGCCGCCTCAAGGTGCTGCAGTCGCTCGATACGCTCGGCGCCGGCTTCCAGCTCGCCAGCCACGACCTCGACATCCGCGGCGCCGGCAATCTGCTTGGCGAGGAACAGTCGGGCCATATCAAGGAAGTCGGTTTCGAGCTCTACCAGCAGATGCTGGAAGAGGCCGTGGCCGAAGTGAAGGGCGACGACGAGATCACCGATACCGGCTGGTCGCCGCAGATTTCGGTCGGCATTACCGTGATGATCCCCGAAACCTATGTGCCGGATCTGCATCTGCGCATGGGTCTTTACCGCCGCCTCGGCGAGGTTTCCGAACTTTCGGAGATCGACGGTTTCGGTGCGGAAATGGTCGATCGCTTCGGCTCAATGCCGGTCGAGGTGCAGAACCTCTTGAAGGTTGTCTATATCAAGTCGCTGTGCCGCAAGGCGAATGTCGAGAAGCTCGATGCCGGCCCGAAGGGCATCGTCGTCACCTTCCGCGACAAGCAGTTCCCCAACCCCGCCAATCTCGTCGGGTACATTGCCAAGCAGGGCACGCTCGCCAAAATCCGGCCCGACCAGAGCGTGTTCCTGACCCGCGACCTGCCGACGCCGGAAAAGCGGCTGACCGCCGCCGCCCAGGTGATGACCCAGTTCGCCGAGCTGGCAAAAACATGACTAAGATTCCGATTTTTCCGGCGTCATGACGGCCGCCGCCTGCGGGTCGGAAGCGACAGCCGGTGGCAGCGCGACGTTCTTCACCCGCTCGCGGGCGAGCGTCAGCAACCCCGACCCGATGATCAAGGCGATGCCGACCAGCATGGGCAGGTCTATCCTGTCGCCGAAGATCAGATAGCCGAACAGGATCGCCCAGAGCATCTGGCTGTATTGCGTCGGGCCGATCACGGCGGCGGGTGCATAGTTTGCGGCGTACATCAGCCAGACGGTGGCGATTGCCGCCAGCAACCCATAGCCTGCAAGCATGGCCCATTCGACCAGGGTCGGCCAGCGGAAGTCCGGGATCATTAGAATGCCAAGAATGACGAGCACGCCGATGACGCCGGCGCCGTAAAGCGAGATGTTCTTCTCCGACGGTCCGACGGCGCGGTAGACGATGATCGAGATCGCGCCGGAAAGTCCGGCAAACACAGCGCCGACATGGCCGATCGAAAGCTCCCGGAAGCCGGGGCGCAGCACGATGAGGACACCGACGAAGCCGATGAGCACGGCGCTCCAGCGCCGGACTCCGACCTGCTCCTTGAGGAATATCACGGACATGATCGTCACGAAGGACGGCAGTAGGAAGATCAGCGCAAAGGCTTCCGCCATGGAAAGATAGGTAAAGGCGGCCACGCTGCCGATCGTGCCCATGGCGGCGGAGAAGAAACGCAGCACCCAGAGCGGCCGGTTGCTGCTTCTGACCATGTCGGCCCATCGGTCGCCCGGCTTCATGAGAAAGGGAACCGCGACCAGCATGAAAACGGCGCCGAAAAAGCCCATCTCATAGGGCGTCAGCGCGCCTTCGATCATCTTGACGCTGGCATCGCTCCAGGAATAGGCGGCAAACGAAGCGAAGGCGAAAAGCACGCCCTTCATGGTCTGGTCGGTACGCACGCAAAAAATCCGCTTCAGATCATGCCCTTGCGGGCTTCGCTCTTGAGTTTGGCGATTTCGCGCAGCGCATCGGCAAAGACGTCCGGCGTCTGCGCACCGCTCACCGCATACTGCCCGTCGATGATGAAGAAGGGTACGCCGGTGACGCCCATCTTCTGGGCGGCATCGATCTCGGCAAGCACGGTATCCTTATCCGCGTCGGTTTTGAGGAGGTTCTCGATGACTTTGCGGTCGAGGCCCGCGGCCTCGGCGATATCGGCGAGCACCGTGTGGTCGCCGACATTGCGGCCCTCCTCGAAATTCGCCTTGAAAAGGGCCGTCGCCACCTTGTCCTGGACCTCGCGGCCCTCCATCATCGCCCAGTGCAGCAGCCGGTGCGCGTCGAGCGTGTTGGGCCCGATCCTGATCGCCTCGAAATTATAACGGATACCGACCTCCTCGCCGAGCTTCCTCAGCATGCCATGGGCGCGTTCGACCGCGTCCTTGCCGCCGAGCTTTGCGGCAAGATCGGCCTGGTGGTCGACGCCTTCCGGCGGATGGTCCGGGTTGAGGCGGTAGGGCCGCCAGTTGATGTCGACGCCGATCTCGTCCTGGACTTCGGCGACCGCGAGCTCCAGCCGCGCCTTGCCGAGGTAGCACCAGGGGCAGACGATATCCGAGACGATGTCGATGGTGACGCGCTCCATGGCGGCGTCCTTTCTTTGAAGGGGCAGGACCGGCTTATTGTGCGCGTTTATCCCACCAGGTGTTGAACTGGTAGCCATAGAGCGGCAGTTTTTCGGGATAACCGATATGACTGCGCCGCGCCACCCATTGTTCCGGGATGTGATAGAGGGGCACCATATAGTGGCCGGAGATCAGCAGCCGGTCGTAAGCCCTGACGGTGGCTTCGAAATCCTCCTTGCTGCGTGCCTTCAGCATCGTCTCGATCAGCCTGTCGATATCGGGATCGGCCGTGCCGGCAAAGTTGAAGCTGCCCTGCGCGTCGCGCGCCGCCGATCCCCAGCGACCGAGTTGTTCGATGCCCGGAGAGAGCGACGCGGGATAGGCCTTGACGATCATGTCATAGTCGAAATTTCCGGACCGTGCCTGGTACTGCGCATCGTCGACCGTGCGGATCGCCATGTCGACGCCGATCGTCTTCAGCGTGCGCTGATAGGCGATCGCAAGTTTTTCCTGATCCTGGTTCTGGGTCATCACCTCGAAGGAGAGCGGCTTGCCGGAAGCATCCGACATCTTGCCATTCCTGATCGTGAAGCCGCCCTTCTTCAGGAGGTCGACGGCCTCGCGCAGGATCTTGCGGTCGGCACCCGAACCGTCTGTCTTGGGAAGGCGGTAGGTGCCGGCAAGCACGGCCGGTTCGATCCTGTCCTTGGCCGCTCCCAGTATTTTCAGCTCCCGCTCGTCGGCAGGCTTGCCGAGCGAGGTGAGGGGCGAGTTCTGCCAGATGCTTTCGGTATGGGTATAGGCGCCTTCGAAGAGGTTCTTGTTGGCCCATTCGAAATCGAAGGCCAGCGACAGGCCGGCCCGCACGTTGACGTCTGCGAAGATCGGCCGCCGGAGATTGAAGACGAATCCCAGCATGCCGGTCGGCAGCTGCGGCTTGAAGCTGTCCTTCACCACGCTGCCGTTCTGGACGGCGGGAAAGTCGTAGGCGCGCGCCCAATGGGTCGGGCTGCCATCCGGATAGACGTCGACGTCCCCCTTCTTGAAGGCTTCGAAAAGAGTGTTGTCCTGCAGGAAATATTCGACCGCGATCTGGTCGTAGTTGTCGAACCCGATCTTGGAGGGAATGTCCTTGCCCCAATAATCCGGATTGCGCTCGTAAATGATGCGCTCTCCGGGTGAAACGGACTTGATGCGGTAAGGTCCCGAGCCGATCGGCGGCTTCAATGTCGACTGGTCGAAGGTCGCCGGGTCGATCGCGTGTTTCGGCAGGATCGGGGTGGCTGTCGCGAGAATGAGCGGAAATTCCCTGTCCGCCTTGTCGTTGAAGGTGAAGCGAACGCTGTGCTCACCGACCTTCTCCATCTTCGCAACCGGCGAAAGTCGGTTCGAAAAAGGAACGCGAGCCTTGTCGCGCAACAGTTCGAATGTGAAGATTACATCCTCGGGAGTGACCGGCTGGCCGTCCGACCATTTGGCCTTGGGGTTGAGGTTGAACTGGATATAGGTCCTCTCGTCGTCCCATTCGACGCTTTCGGCAAGCAGGCCGTAGAGCGTGAAGGCCTCGTCGCTGGAGCGCGTCATCAGCGGCTCGTAAATCAGGTTGCCGAAAACCGGATCCCATATGCCGCGCGCCGAGGTGCGCATGCTCTTGAGGATGAAGGGGTTCAGGCTGTCGAAGGTGCCGACGACACCGTAGCTTATCCGGCCGCCTTTCTTCACATCGGGCTTCACGTAGGAGAAGTTCTTGTAGTCGGGCGCGAGCGCCGGCTTGCCGTGCATGGCAATTCCGTGCAGCGGTTCGGCCCATGCGGGCGCGGACAGCAGAAGCGCGGCGAGAAGGGCGGGCAAGCGTCGAAAGGGACTCATGATTGTGAAATCCTCGCTGATTCGAGGGCAAAATAGCGCATGCTCCGCAGGCTACCAACGGCTGGCGCGCGCAAAAGAGTGATCGCCCATGTTAACGTCTTGTCAAAAAATACGAAAGAAGGACTGGATATCGAAGCCTGCCCGATGTAACAGGTTTGCCGGACGGGCGGGTCATTCAATTGCCTCATTTGAACGACAGGTGACAGGCAATAGGACACCCCGAGGGAGTTGACGGCGGCTGCCGTCCCCAGCGGATTTCAGGAGACGGATCTCGTTATGATGCTAAAGGCAATCCAAGTTCTGCGGACGGCAATGTCCGCTCTTGCTCTCTCGGTCGGCGCCGGCGCGCTGCCGGTTGCAGCTCTTGCCCAGGATGCTCCGGCTGCGGCTGCCCCGGGTGCCCCGCCGCTTGGCTGGTTCAAGACCTGCACCAAGCAGGATGATGCCGATCTCTGCGTCGTGCAGAACATTATCGCCGCACAGAACGGCCAGCTGATTACCGCCGTCGGCCTGATCACGGTCGAAGGCAAGGTGAACCGCAAGATCCTGCAGGTTTCCGTGCCGACCGCGCGCCTCGTGCCGCCGGGCATCGTCATGCAGATCGATGGCGGCAAGGGCCAGAAGCTCGACTACGTCGTCTGCCTTCCCGACAAGTGCACCGCCGAAGTGCCGCTGACCGATGCCATGATCGCCAGCCTCAAGAAGGGCAACGAGGTCGTCTTCACCTCGGTCAACTTCCGCCGTGCGCCCAATCCGATCAAGATCGCACTCAACGGCTTCACCGGCGCCTTCGACGGTCCGGCCATGCCGCAGGAGCAGATCGCCCAGAGCCAGCGCAGCCTCGAAGAAGGCCTGCAGAAGAAGGCTGAAGAAACCCGCAAGAAGCTCGAAGACGCCCAGAACGCTGCCAAGCAGGGCCAGTAAGAGCCTTAACCGAGTTAGACGAGAAAAAGCCGGCCCTGAGCCGGCTTTTTCCATGGCCGGTTCCTGTGCACAAAAAAACGCCGACAAAAGCCGGCGCTCCCCAGTGCATATCGATTGCCATCCGTTAGTGGGCCAGTATGACCTTGGGCTTCAGCTGGCCGGACGGAGCTCGATCGAAGATCTGATAGACCTGAGGATTGCGAAGCGGTTTGTCGCTTTCGTCATGCTCCAGATTCTGTTCGGACACATAAGCCACATATTCCGTCTCGTCATTTTCGGCAAGCAGATGATAGAAGGGCTGGTCCTTGCTCGGCCGGATTTCGGCGGGAATGGAATTCCACCATTCATCCGTATTGGCGAATTCCGGATCCACATCGAACACGACGCCTCTGAACGGAAAGACCTTGTGGCGGACCACTTCTCCGATGGTGAATTTAGCGTTGCGTTGTTTCATGGTGCGATGTCCTTTCGCATCCTAATGTGGGAATAAAATTCTCCGACATCAAGAGATTAATGCGGACCGGCACTCTTCGTTCCACGGTTTGAACTTAACTGTTCGTAAGTTTCCCGGGTTTCATCGTCGCCAGGATAACGCCGCCAAGTACAAGTACGATGCCGAGAGCATGATGAGCATGAAATGATTCGCCGAGAAAGATCATGGCCATGATGATCGAGACCGGGGCATCATATAGAGCGTGATGCCGGCCGTCGGCGGTCCGAAAATCCTCACAGTATGGTGGAAGCAGAAGAATGCGGCGAGCGATGCGATGAGGATGATGCCGGAAATCTTCGACCACGCGGAGAATGTCTTGGCTAGCAGTCCGCCATGGAAGAATTCCCAGACGGCCAGCGGAAGCAGCCGAAGCGAACCCGAAAAGGCGATCAGTCCGAACAGCGACAACGGCGGGATCGCCTGCGCGGCGGGGCGGCGCAGCAGCACGGAATAGATGGCGAAGGCGATCGCCGCGACCAGCATGCCGAAATCCCCGACATTGAAGCTCATATGGGCGAATGCCCGGAAATCGCCGCGCAGCACGATGGCCGCCACGCCGGCAAACGCCATCAGCATGCCGAGAAGTTCGCGACCGCCGATCCGCCGGCCGGCGAACCGCCATTGGAGGAGGAGGATGAAGGGCGACGAGGTGGTGTAGATCAGCTCGCGTTTGAAGCGGTCGTCCGCGTCAGAGCCCAGTAAACGAAGCCGCCGCAGATGCCGATGCTGAGGAACCCGAGCCATAGCCACCGCCAGGTGTGTTTCTTCACGAAATCCCGGGCGACCGGCCAGCTCACATAGAGCACCGGCACCATGATCAGCGTCAATCCTGCCCAGCGGATGAAGGCGGTGACGAAAGGCCCGACCTCGCCGATCACGCCGCGCCCGAAAATCAGGTTGCTGGAAAAGAAGACCGGCACAAGGGCAAAGGTCAGCCGGCCTGCCGGGCGCGGCTGCGACATGTTCGGGGAGGGCATGGAATACACTGGGCATGCAGGCATGCGCCCGCTGGAAAGACAAACGGCGGGCTTTCGGCCCGCCGTTCAGTGAAGTCGGGCGCGGCAGGCCGCGCCCATCCGGATCAGGCCGAATAATACATGTCGAATTCGACCGGATGCGGCGTCATCTCGAAACGCATCACTTCGGTCATCTTGAGTTCGATATAGGCATCGATCTGATCGTCGTCGAAGACGCCGCCGGCGGTCAGGAACTTGCGGTCGCGATCGAGGTTTTCGAGCGCTTCGCGCAACGAGCCGCAGACGGTCGGGATCTTCTTCAGTTCCTTCGGCGGCAGGTCGTAAAGATCCTTGTCCATGGCCTTGCCCGGATGGATCTTGTTCTTGATGCCGTCGAGACCGGCCATCAGCATGGCTGCGAAACCGAGATAGGGGTTTGCCAAAGGATCCGGGAAGCGGACTTCGACGCGCTTCGACTTCGGCCCGGTGCCGAAGGGAATGCGGCAGGATGCCGAACGGTTGCGGGCCGAATAGGCGAGCAGGACCGGTGCTTCATAACCTGGGACGAGGCGCTTGTAGGAGTTCGTCGTCGGGTTGGTGAAGGCGTTGATCGCCTTGGCATGCTTGATGATGCCGCCGATATAAAAGAGGCAGGTTTCGGAAAGGCCGGCATATTCGTCGCCGGCGAAGGTCGGCTTGCCGTCCTTCCAGATCGACTGGTGGACGTGCATGCCAGAGCCGTTGTCGCCGAAGATCGGCTTCGGCATGAAGGTCGCGGTCTTGCCATAGGCATTGGCGACCTGATGCACGACGTATTTGTAGATCTGGATCTTGTCGGCGTTGCGGACCAGCGTGTCGAACTTGACACCGAGTTCGTGCTGGGCGGAAGCCACTTCATGGTGGTGCTTCTCGACGACCACGCCCATTTCGGCGAGCACGGTCAGCATTTCGGAACGCATGTCCTGCAGGCTGTCGACCGGGGGAACCGGGAAATAGCCGCCCTTGACGCGCGGACGGTGGCCGAGGTTGCCGGTCTCGTAATCGGTATCGTCGTTCGACGGCAGTTCCGACGAATCGAGCTTGAAGCCGGTATTGTAGGGATCGGCCTTGTACTTGACGTCGTCGAAGACGAAGAATTCCGGCTCGGGGCCGACATATACGGTGTCGCCGATGCCGGATGCCTTGAGATAGGCTTCCGCTTTCTTGGCGGTGCCGCGCGGATCGCGGTTATAGGCTTCACCCGAGATCGGATCGAGGATGTCGCAGAAGATGACCATGGTCGACTGTGCGAAGAAGGGATCCATATGGACCGTCGCCGGATCTGGCATCAGCACCATGTCGGACTCGTTGATCGCCTTCCAGCCACCGATCGAGGACCCGTCGAACATGACGCCGTCGGCGAACATGTCCTCGTCGACCGATGCGATGTCCATGGTGACATGCTGCAGCTTGCCGCGCGGGTCGGTGAAGCGCAGGTCCACGAACTTAACGTCGTTTTCCTTGATTTGTTTCATGATTTCGCTTGCGCTCGTCATATGACCTTCCTCGATGTACGATGACGATGAAGCCTGGGCCTCCCGGCCGCAGGACGTTTAGATGGCGTCGACGCCCGTTTCACCGGTGCGGATGCGGATGACTTCCTCCACATTGGAGACGAATATCTTGCCGTCTCCGATCCGTCCAGTCTGCGCGGCGTTGCGGATGGCCTCGATGACGGCATCCGCATTCTCGTCCGCCAGCACGACTTCTACTTTGACCTTCGGCAGAAAGTCCACGACGTATTCCGCGCCGCGATAGAGTTCCGTATGGCCCTTCTGGCGCCCGAAACCCTTGGCCTCGGTAACGGTGATTCCCTGCAGGCCGACTTCTTGAAGGGCTTCCTTCACTTCATCGAGCTTGAAAGGTTTGATGATCGCTTCGATCTTTTTCATGAGAAACTATGTCTCCGCTTCTCCCTTGAAGCAGGCTTTTACCCGCTCGGCCATCCAAATGCAGATATCGTGCCAAACTCGGAAGCGACATTCAAAAAAATAATGCGCTTTTGCACCAGATCTCCGCAAATCAGTGCGTTCCGTGGCAAAAATGCTTCCGATTTTCCGCAAATTTGTGCGCTGCGGCGCAAAAACCGGCAAATCCGGTGGATTCTTAGAAAGTTAGGCAGGCCTGGATATGCTTGTTGCTAAGGTTATAATTTAGGCAATTGCATATTAATTAATCTATTTGCCATGTGAATCGACGCTTGTTTTCTAGCCATCTTTCCATTCAACTGAGGCCATGACCCCTTTGCTGGAAACTATCCTTTTGACGCCTCTGGAAATGGCGGCTGCCGATGACGCTTCGGCTCGTTCCGGCATCCTCTCCTTCGACTTGATGGAGCGGGCAGGGCAGGCGGTGGCGGCGTCTGCGCTGCGCCATTTTCCCGGCGCGTTGCGGTTCGTGGTGCTCTGCGGCCCCGGAAACAACGGCGGTGATGGCTATGTGGCCGCGCGGGGGCTCCTGCAGGCGGGTGCGCATGTCGGCCTCTTCCATCTTGGAGAGCTATCGATGCTGAAGGGTGACGCACGGAGGGCGCGGGATCTCTGCCCGTTGCAGCCTGCACCGCTGGAAAACTACCGGCCGGCAACCGGCGACGTGGTGATCGACGCCCTGTTCGGCGCCGGCCTGGCGCGCGCCGTGCCGCCGATCGTGGCGGACGTGATCGACATTCTCAAAACCGCCGACATCCCCGTTCTGGCGGTCGACTTGCCCTCCGGCCTCTGCGGTCGGCGTGGCGTGCCGCTCGGCGCCGCGTTTCAGGCACGCCGCACCGTCACCTTCATGACCCGCAAGCCGGGGCATGTCCTGCTTCCGGGCCGATCGCTCTGCGGTGCGATCGAGGTGTTCGATATCGGTATCCCGGCCCGGATCATCAAATCCGTTGCCGGAAAGATCAGGGAAAACCTCCCGCAGCTCTGGAGCGAACGCCTGCCGAAACCGGAAAGCGATACCCACAAATACCGGCGCGGTCACCTTGCCGTTTTTTCAGGCCCGGCCGACAGGACCGGGGCGGCGCGTCTTTCGGCGACGGCCGGCCTGAAGGCCGGGGCAGGGTTGGTGACCGTCGCTTCGGCCGGCGACGCCATGCCGGTCAACGCTGCATCGCTCACCACCGTCATGCTGCACAAGATCGATACCGCCGGCGATCTCGAAAGCTGGCTCCAGTCGGCGAAACTTGCGGCGTTCGTGCTCGGCCCGGGTTTCGGTATCGGCGAGAAAGCGAGGCAATTCGCGCTGATACTCAAGGACCGGCCCCTGGTCCTCGATGCCGACGGCATCACCTCCTTCAAGGCAAGGCCGCAGGAATTATTCGACGCTTTTGCAGGCGGCAGTGATCCGCACCTGGTCCTGACGCCACATGAAGGCGAATTTTCCCGCCTTTTTCCCGACCTTGCCGCGAACGACGATCTGAGCAAGGTGGAAAAGGCTATCGGAGCCGCCGAGCGCGCCCATGCGGCGATCGTCTATAAGGGCGCGGATACCGTGATCGCAGGCCCGGACGGACGCGCCTATGTCAACACGAACGGGCCGCCCTGGCTGGCGACGGCAGGATCGGGCGACGTTCTCGCCGGAATGATCGGGGCGCTGCTCGCTCAAGGCATGCCGGCCTTCGAGTCGGCCGCAGCGGCTGTCTACCTGCATGGTGAAGCCGGAAAGCGGGCGGGCAGGGGCATGACGGCGGAAGACCTCGTCGCCCATGCCGGCGTCAGCCTTGATCTCTAATTCCTGCCTTCCAGCAGGTCGCGCATCGCCATCGCGCCATAGGGCGCATTCACCTTGCCCTCGTGGATGAAGAAGGCGAAGACGTCGCGTGGCTCCTTCTTCGGCTTATGTTTTTCATCGACCAGCGGCAGGTCGTCCGGCACGCCGCCTTCGGCCCAGGTCGTAAGCCGTTTTGCCCAGGCCTTCATATCCGGTTCCGCATAGCAGGTCTTGATGTCGTCCGACCCCTTTTGCAGGCGAGCATAGACGAAATCAGCGGTCACGTCGGCGATCATCGGATAGTCGAAGTGATCGGCGCAGACCGGAGCGATATTGTATTTTGAAAGCAGTGCGATGAATTCCGGCACCTTGAAACTGTCGTGCCGGACCTCGACCACATGCGTCAGCTTCAGCCCTTCGAGCTTGCTGGGCAGTAGTTTCAGGAAGGCCTCGAAATCGTCGGGCTCGAATTTTTTGGTCGGCGCGAACTGCCAGAGGAGCGGCCCGAGATGATCGCCGAGTTCCGCCAATCCCTGCCCGAGGAATTTCTCGATCGACTCCCCGGCTTCGGCGAGAACCTTGCGATTGGTGGTGAAGCGGCTCGCCTTCAGCGAAAAGATGAAACCTTCCGGGACTTCGGATGCCCATTTTGCGAAGGTCTCGGGCTTCTGGGAGCCGTAATAGGTGCCGTTGACCTCGATGACCGCAAGCTTGCCTGCGGCATATTCGAGCTGCTTCTTCTTCGCGAGCTTTTCCGGATAGAACGTGCCCTCCCACGGCTCGAAGGTCCATCCTCCGATACCCGTGCGGATCGTGCCGGCTTTGGTCATGATTGTCTCCCTGAATGCCCGAGTTCAAGCCGGCGCGATGAAGGCTAGTTTACTCCGCCGCTTCCACCTTCTTTGCCGGCCGCCGTTCCAGCAGATCCTTCAGGAACTGGCCGGTATAGGACCGCTTCTCCTTGACCACCTGCTCCGGCGTCCCGGCCGCGACCACTTCGCCGCCGCCCGTGCCGCCCTCGGGGCCGATGTCGATGATCCAATCGGCCGTCTTGATGACTTCGAGATTGTGTTCGATCACCACCACGGAATTGCCCTGGTTCACCAGTTCGTGCAGCATTTCCAGAAGCTTGGCGACGTCGTGGAAATGCAGGCCGGTCGTCGGTTCGTCGAGGATGTAGAGGGTACGCCCCGTCGAGCGTTTCGACAGTTCCTTGGCTAGCTTGACGCGCTGCGCCTCGCCACCCGAAAGCGTATTGGCCTGCTGGCCGACCTTGATATAGCCGAGGCCGACATCGAAGAGCGACTGCAGCTTGTCGCGCACCGCCGGCACTGCCGAGAAGAATTCCACGCCCTCTTCGACCGTCATGTCGAGCACGTCGGCGATCGATTTGCCCTTGAAGGTGACGTCGAGCGTTTCGCGGTTGTAGCGCTTGCCATGGCAGACGTCGCAGGTGACGTAGACGTCCGGCAGGAAGTGCATCTCGATCTTGATGACGCCGTCGCCCTGGCAGGCCTCGCAGCGGCCGCCCTTGACGTTGAACGAGAAACGGCCGGGTTGATATCCGCGCGCTTTCGCCTCCGGCAAACCGGCGAACCAGTCGCGGATCGGGGTGAAGGCGCCGGTATAGGTGGCGGGGTTCGAACGCGGCGTGCGGCCGATCGGCGACTGGTCGATGTCGATCACCTTGTCGATATGCTCGAAACCGTCGATGCGATCGTGTTCGGCCGGGATTTCGCGCGCGCCCATGACGCGACGTGCGGCGGATTTATAAAGCGTCTCGATCAGGAAGGTGGATTTGCCACCTCCGGATACACCGGTGACAGCGGTGAAGACGCCAAGCGGAATGGCTGCCGTGACATTCTTGAGATTGTTGCCGCGGGCGCCAAAAACCTTGATTTCCTTACCCTTCTTTGGCTTGCGCCGCTCCGCCGGAACCGGCACGCCGAGCTCGCCCGACAGATACTTGCCGGTCAGCGACTTCGGGTTCGCCATGATGTCCCGCGGCGCCCCCTGGGCGACCACTTGACCGCCATGGATACCGGCCGCCGGGCCGATATCGACCACATAATCCGCCGCCAGGATCGCGTCCTCGTCGTGCTCGACGACGATTACCGTGTTGCCGATGTCGCGCAGGTGCTTCAGCGTATCGAGAAGGCGGGCATTGTCGCGCTGGTGCAGGCCGATCGACGGCTCGTCGAGGACGTAGAGCACGCCCGTCAGGCCGGAGCCGATCTGCGAGGCGAGCCTGATGCGCTGGCTTTCCCCGCCGGACAAGGTCCCGGAATTACGGGACAGGCTGAGATAATCGAGGCCGACATCGTTGAGGAAGCGCAGGCGCTCGCGGATTTCCTTGAGGATGCGCACCGCGATCTCGTTCTGCTTGGCGTTCAGTTGCTCCGGCAGCACTTCGAACCAGTCGCGTGCCACTTTGATCGACATGTCGGTGACTTCGCCGATATGCAATTTGTTGATCTTGACAGCCAGGGCTTCCGGCTTCAGGCGAAAACCGCTGCAGGCCGGGCAGGGGGCGGCCGACATGTAGCGTTCGATCTCCTCGCGCGCCCAAGCGGAATCCGTCTCTTTCCACCGGCGTTCGAGATTCGGCACGATGCCTTCGAAATTCTTCACCGTCTTGTAGGAGCGTGCGCCGTCGGCATAGTGGAATTCGATCTTCTCCTCGGTTCCCTGCAGGATCGCCTTCTGCGCCTCCTCCGAAAGCTCGTTCCAGCGGCTCGAAAGCTTGAACCCGAAAACTTTGCCCAGCGCTTCGAGCGTCTGGTTGTAATAGGGCGACGTGGATTTCGCCCACGGCGCGATCGCCCCGTCCCGCAGCGTGCGCGCCGGTTCCGGCACAATCAATGCCTCGTCGACCTTTTGCTGCGAACCGAGACCGTCGCAGGTCGGGCAGGCGCCGAACGGATTGTTGAAAGAGAAGAGCCGCGGCTCGATTTCGGGAATCGTGAAGCCGGAAACCGGGCAGGCGAATTTCTCCGAAAACAGCACCCGCTCGTGCGTCTCGTTGAGCGACTTGTTGGCCGAGCCGCCGGCGGCGGTATCTTCCGGCGGCAGCGGTTTGTCGGCGAATTCGGCGACCGCAAGCCCGTCGGCGAGTTTCAGCGATGTTTCTAGACTGTCCGCAAGGCGGGCGGAGATATCGGAACGCACGACCAGACGGTCCACCACGACGTCGATGTCATGCTTGTATTTCTTGTCGAGCGCCGGAACGTCGGCGATCTCGTAGAACTGGCCGTCGACCTTGACGCGCTGGAACCCCTTCTTCATCAGGTCGGCGAGTTCCTTCTTGTACTCGCCTTTGCGGCCGCGGATCATCGGGGCCAGGATATAAAGACGGGTGCCTTCCTCGAAGGCGAGGATGCGGTCGACCATCTGGCTGACCGTCTGGCTTTCGATCGGCAGGCCGGTCGCAGGCGAATAGGGAACGCCGACACGCGCGAAGAGAAGGCGCATGTAGTCGTAGATCTCGGTGACCGTGCCGACCGTCGAGCGCGGGTTGCGTGACGTCGTCTTCTGTTCGATCGAGATCGCCGGTGAAAGCCCGTCGATCTGGTCGACATCCGGCTTCTGCATCATTTCCAGGAACTGGCGGGCATAGGCCGAAAGGCTTTCGACGTAACGCCGCTGGCCTTCGGCATAGATCGTGTCGAAAGCGAGCGAGGACTTCCCCGAACCGGAAAGCCCGGTCATGACGATCAGCGAATTGCGCGGCAGATCGAGATCGATACCCTTCAAATTGTGCTCGCGCGCACCACGTATGGAAATGGTCTTGAGTTCGCTCATCATCATGCTCTTCGGGAGGATTGAAGGCCCTTATGTAGTGATTGATCGACGCCTGTCGAGACGAAACTGCCGCGATGCGGCCGCGTTCCTGACTCGATTGACAGCACTATAGGAATAAACTAGAACAAATAAAGAACAAAATTCGCTGTGGATTAAAAATCTCCAGTACCCAACGCCAGCGGCCGATGGGCTAGAGTACCGCGATGGATTTAAAGGCCGCAGCATGCGGCGGACAAGGTGAGAATTATGGCTGGTAGCGTGAATAAGGTTATTCTGGTGGGCAATGTCGGCGCCGATCCGGAGATCCGCCGCACGCAGGACGGCCGCCCGATCGCAAACCTGCGCATCGCGACGTCGGAGCAATGGCGCGACCGCAATTCCGGCGAGCGCCGTGAAAAGACCGAATGGCACAACGTCGTCGTCTTCAACGAAGGCCTGACGAAGGTCGTCGAGCAATATGTGAAGAAGGGTGCCAAGCTCTATATCGAGGGCCAGCTGCAGACCCGCAAATGGCAGGACCAGAGCGGCAATGACCGTTATACGACGGAAATCGTGCTGCAGGGCTTCAATTCGACCCTGACCATGCTGGACGGCCGCGGCGAGGGCGGTGGCGACAGGGGTGGGTACAGCGGCGGCCGAGGCAACGATTTCGGCGGCGGCGGCGACGATTTCGGCGGCGGCGACTACGATCGCCGGCCCTCCGGCGGCTCGAACCGCGGCGGCGGCAACCAGTCCTCGGGAGGCGGCAACTTCTCGCGCGATCTCGACGACGACATCCCGTTCTGAGAGGCAGCGGCGCCAAGTCCCCGGCGGGCTACTTTCGGGCGGCTGGCGGTGGTTTACGCCGCCGCCTTGTCTGCCAGCATGGAGACAAGCACGTCCGATTGTGAAATGATGCCGACGAGCTTGCCGTTGGCCCGGGTGACCGGAAGGTAGTGCAGGCTGCTTTCCGCGAGCATGACGATCGCCTCCGAGACCGGCATGTCCGGCCTCACGGTTTTGACCGGCGATGTCATGATATCCTTGACCGTGTCGTTCGGCGCACTTGCTCCGGACATGACCAGCCGGAAACGTCGCGCGAAACCGATTTTCGGTCGCCCTCCCACCCAGCTCGCCTTGTCCAGCAGATCCGTCTGGGTGACGATTCCAAGCACATGGGCGTTGTCGTCGGTCACGGGCAAGGCCTTGATATGATGGGCGCGCATCAGGTCGTGGGCTTCTTTGAGCGAGCTTTCGGGTGCGACGGCAACGACATCGCGGGACATGATACTGGCGCAGTCGAGATCGCCCGCACGCCGGCGATAGGAACGCAGTTCGGTCCGTCGCAAAATGGTTTCGAGGTCGTCGCGATCGATGTCGAGGACTTGGTCGTATTCCTTCAGAACCTCGTCGAGATCCTCGGAGGAAAAGCCGATCCGCTGGATCGGGGCCGGATCGCGTGTGCCGTGGTCGATCGGAGCCTGCTTGACCCTGTGGGGATAGGTTCGGCCGGTCACGTTGTTGAAGACCAGCGCCAGGGCGACCAGGGCGAGTGAGTTTCCGAATACCGGCCAGAGTACAAAACCGTAGCCGAGCGCATGGATCGTCGGTCCGCCCAGTACCGCCGTCAGCGCGATCGCGCCGCTCGGCGGATGCAGGCAGCGGAAGGTCATCATCAGTCCGATGGCTATCCCGGCTGCAACGGCGGATGCGAGAAACAGGTTCTCAAATAGAAGCGCAGCCGTGACGCCGACGATCGCGGCGACCGTATTGCCTCCCAGGATCGACCATGGCTGTGCAAGCGGGCTGGCAGGCACGGCGAAGAGCAGCACGGCGGAGGCGCCCATGGGGGCGATCAGGGCCGGCAGGACCGGATCGGCCTTGACCGCGAGACTTCCGATCAGGCCGGTGATCAATATGCCGATGACCGCGCCGACGGCCGCGCGCAGCCTTTCCTTTTCACTGACAGGCGGGGTTTCCGGCCACAGCCGGCGCAGGATGGATCGCATCGGGATGTCTCTCGATCGAGGATAGGACGTCTCGGCACGGAAAACGGCGCCGCCGCCCGCTTCTAGCAGAAATTACGGTTTTGTCGCCTGCCGGTCGTCCCGCTTTGTCGCGCCGCGCTTACGGAAATTTCACAGGCCAAAGGCCGAGCGTACGCCGTCGACGACGAATTGCACGGAAAGCGCTGCCAGGATAACGCCGAGAAGGCGGGTGAGGATTGCCCGGCCGGTGACGCCGAGCAGCCGGTCGAGGCGCTCGGCGACGAGCAGCGTCACGTAGACGAGCGCCATGATGAGGGCGATGACGCCGATCAGCAGCGCCCGATCGAGTGCTCCCGGAAATGTTCCCGACAGGAGCACGGTCGCGGAAATGGCGCCCGGCCCGGCGATCAGCGGCAGGGCGAGCGGAAAGACGGCGATGTTGTGGATATGGTCGATGGTGATGGCGGCCTGCGAAGTCTTCTCCTTCCGCTCCTGGCGTCTCTCGAAAACCATCTCGAAGGAGATCCAGAACAGCAGCAGACCGCCGGCAATGCGGAAGGCGCCGATCGAGATGCCGAGAAGGCCGAGCACGCCCGAACCGAACAGCGCGAAGACGGCAAGGATGCCGAAGGCGATCAGGGATCCGCGGAACGCCACCTGCCTGCGCTGCACGGCCGTCATGCCCACGGTAAGGCCAAGGAACACCGGCGCAAGTCCCGGCGGGTCGAGTGTCACGAGCATCGTGGTCAAGGCATTGACCAGCATATCCGGGGTCGCCATATCCTCTCCCTGTCGGGCCGCAGTCCTTGCGGTCGCACCGGAAGATTGTTAGGACAGACCGGCGGTTTAGGAAAGCCCGTCCAAACCTTTTGGAGCATTGTCCCATCACCCGGGAAGAAGCCTCGGAAACACCGCAAAAGCTGTTCAAAACCTCGGCGGAAATTGGCGTCCCGAGCCGCTTTCCGCTATAAAAAAGCAACTGATTCCGAACAAAGATCGTGATCCGATTTGACTGAGCAAAGCACATCCGGCGGCGGAAAGCTGCCCCCCGGCATCGAGCCCATTTCCATTATGGAAGAGATGCAGCGGTCCTATCTCGACTACGCCATGAGCGTTATCGTCAGCCGCGCGCTTCCTGATATCCGCGACGGATTAAAGCCCGTCCATCGGCGTATCCTCTATGCCAGCCATGAGAGCGGGTATCACTGGAACCGCAAATACGTGAAGTCGGCACGTCCCGTGTCGGACGTCATGGGTAAATATCATCCGCATGGCGACGCTTCCATCTATGATGCCCTGGTGCGCATGGCGCAGGACTGGTCGATGCGCGTACCGCTCATCGACGGGCAAGGCAATTTCGGCTCCATCGACGGCGATCCGCCTGCTGCGATGCGTTACACCGAAGCGCGCCTGACCAAGGTCGCGCATGAGGTCCTGGAGGATATCGACAAGGAAACGGTGGACTTCCAGGAGAACTACGACGGTTCGGACAGCGAACCCAAGGTTTTGCCTGCGAAGTTTCCGAACCTGCTGGTCAACGGTGCGGGCGGGATCGCTGTCGGCATGGCGACCAATATACCGCCGCACAATCTTTCGGAAGTCATCGATGCCTGCATTGCGCTGATCGACAATCCGGCGATCGAGCTGCCGGAAATCATGCAGATCATCCCCGGTCCCGACTTTCCGACGGGAGCCCTGATTCTCGGTCGAGCCGGTATCAAGTCGGCCTACGAGACGGGCCGCGGTTCGGTCATCATGCGTGGTCGAGCGACGATCGAGCCGATGCGCGGCGATCGCGAACAGATCATCATCACCGAAGTTCCCTTCCAGGTGAACAAGGCGGCGATGGTCGAAAAGATCGGTGAACTGGTGCGCGAAAAGCGTATCGAGGGAATTTCCGATCTGCGCGACGAGTCTGACCGTCAGGGCTATCGCGTCGTCGTCGAACTCAAACGCGACGCCAATGCGGATGTGATTCTCAATCAGCTTTACCGCTATACGCCGCTGCAGACGTCTTTCGGCTGCAACATGGTGGCGTTGAACGGCGGCAAGCCGGAGCTGATGGCGCTTCTCGACATGCTGAAGGCGTTCGTGACCTTCCGCGAAGAGGTCGTTAGCCGGCGCACGAAATACCTGCTCCGCAAAGCGCGCGAACGCGCCCACGTCTTGGTGGGTCTCGCGATCGCAGTCGCCAATATCGACGAGATCATTCTCGTCATCCGTCGCGCGCCTGATCCGCAGTCGGCGCGCGAGGAATTGATGACCCGCCGCTGGCCGGCTCAGGACGTCGAGGCGTTGATCCGCCTGATCGACGATCCGCGCCACAAGCTCAACGAGGACGGCACCTACAATCTTTCCGAAGAGCAGGCGCGCGCCATTCTCGAACTGCGCCTCGCCCGCTTGACCGCCCTCGGACGTGACGAAATCGCCGACGAGTTGAACAAGATCGGGGCCGAGATCAGCGATTATCTCGACATCCTGTCGTCGCGGGTTCGCATCATGTCGATCGTCAAGGACGAGCTTGCCGCCGTGCGCGACGAGTTCGGCACACCGCGCCGCACCGAGATTATGGAGGGCGGTCCGGAGATGGACGATGAGGATCTCATCGCCCGCGAGGACATGGTCGTCACCGTCTCGCATCTCGGCTATATCAAGCGCGTGCCGCTCGGCACCTACAGGGCGCAGCGCCGCGGCGGCAAGGGCCGCTCCGGCATGGCGACCCGCGACGAGGATTTCGTCACGCGCCTCTTCGTGGCAAATACCCATACACCGGTCCTGTTCTTCTCTTCGCGCGGCATCGTCTACAAGGAAAAGGTCTGGCGTCTGCCTATCGGCACGCCGCAGTCGCGCGGCAAGGCGCTGATCAACATGCTGCCGCTGGAACCGGGCGAACGCATTACGACGATCATGCCGCTGCCGGAGGACGAGGCGACCTGGGACAACTTGGACGTCATGTTCTCGACGACGCGCGGCACCGTCCGCCGCAACAAGCTTTCCGACTTCGTGCAGGTGAACCGCAACGGCAAGATCGCCATGAAGCTCGAGGAAGAGGGGGACGAAATCCTCTCGGTCGAGACCTGCAAGGGGCCGAACCTCGACCTCAACGAGCCGGGCGACGACGTGCTTCTCACGACTGCGCTTGGCCAGTGCATCCGCTTCCCAGTCGATGACGTGCGCGTCTTTGCCGGCCGCAATTCGATCGGCGTGCGCGGCATCACGCTCGGCGAAGGCGACCGCATCATCTCGATGACCATTGTCGGTCATGTGGATGCGGAACCCTGGGAACGTGCCGCCTATCTCAAGCGCTCGGCCGCGGAACGGCGTGCCGCAGGCGTAGACGAGGAGGACATCGCTCTCGTCGGCGAGGAAGTCACTGAAGAGGGACAGCTCTCCGACGAGCGTTACGAAGAACTGAAGGCGCGCGAACAGTTCGTGCTCACGGTTTCGGAAAAGGGCTTCGGCAAGCGTTCCTCTTCTTACGATTTCCGCACCTCCGGTCGCGGCGGCAAGGGTATTCGCGCCACCGACACGTCGAAGACCGCCGAGATTGGCGAACTCGTCGCCGCCTTCCCGATCGAGGAGGGCGACCAGATCATGCTCGTCTCCGACGGTGGGGTGCTGATCCGCGTTCCGGTCAACGGCATCCGTATCGCCAGCCGCGCGACCAAGGGCGTCACGATCTTCTCGACCGCCAAGGATGAGAAGGTGGTCTCGGTCGAGCGCATCAGCGAGCCGGAAGGCGACGAGGAAAATGGCAATGGACTGCCGGAGGAAATCACCGCCGAAACCGGTGATCTCGGCGGAGCCGCGGAAGAGGGCCAGAGCGATAGCGGCTTGAACGACGAGGGCGCGCCTGAATAGGCCGCCCCAAGTTCAAATCCGGGTTCAAGTATAGGCAAACGAAAAGCCGGAGGATGAAAATCCTCCGGCTTTTGTTCGAACCGGTCGCGACGGGAAGCCTGCGAATGGCCCGGTTCACTACCTTCAAATGGTCAGAATGCGCTGTGGCGGCGCGCGAAATCCCTGAAATCCTTCATATCTGCGCGTTCGCGCCGAAGCTCGGAAATCGTGGAGGCCACGGAGGCCACGAACATGATGCTGATCAAACCTGCAAGTACTGTCAACGTCACGAACATGGCGGTCCTTTCTCGTCCGTGTATCCGCCTCAATAGTAAGAGAGATCGTTATAACGACCCGTTACCTGCGGATAATTCACATCTCCAAAGTCGGATTTATCTTGATAAAGGGTTACTGTTGCCGTCAGCATTACAGCGATCATTGCCGTCCACACGAGGTTGATCATCGTGATCTTGTCGGGCATGACCATTTTCCTTCTCGCGATCATCTCCGTCTTCCTTCTTGTTTGCCTGAACGCGCTTTGCGCAAACAGGTTCCACCGCATTTTGAGAGAAACTTAACCTTGCCGCCCTGAAGCGTCCTTGAATGGTCTGTTCATCTGGCGTTCAGAATTCAGGCCTCTTCCGGCCCAAAGGCGACGATTGCCGCCTCCAGTGCGAAGGCGAGAACCACAGCGCCCAACACCATCAAGGCCAGCATTTTCCGTTTTTCTCCCGCGATTTGGGCAGGTCTTGTGCCTGCCACCATGCGCAAGAGACCATAGTTCGGCTGAAACGCCCTTGAACGGCCCATTCATCTTTCGTTCAGAATTGCGAGAGCCTTGCGGGATTGCGGCTTCCATGACAAAAGGCGCCAGGAAACTTCCTTGGAACGGGCCGAACCTCGGTATGACGACTGCTTTTTATCCTGGCTCCTTCGATCCGATGACCCATGGCCATCTGGATGTGCTCGTGCAGGCGCTCAACGTGGCCGACAAGGTAATCGTCGCGATCGGCATTCATCCGGGCAAGGTGCCGATGTTCACGTTTGAGGAGAGGGCGGAGCTGATCCGCGCCTCGCTTTCGCAGGTCCTGCCGGGCCGCGCCGACAGCGTTTCGGTCGTATCCTTCGACAGGCTGGTAGTCGATGCCGCCCGCGCCAATGGCGCCTCCCTCCTGATCCGCGGTTTGCGTGACGGCACCGACCTCGACTATGAAATGCAGATGGCCGGAATGAACCGGCAGATGGCGCCGGATATCCAGACCGTCTTCCTGCCGGCAGGCACGGCGTCGCGGCCCATTACGGCCACATTGGTCCGGCAGATCGCGGCGATGGGCGGCGATGTCAGTGCATTCGTGCCTGCCGCGGTCCTCAAGGCCTTGAACAGCAAGCTGAAATGAGCAGCGAGCTGAAACGCTGATCTTTTCGAACCCTGGAGTTCTTTCCATGAAACTGCTTCGCCTCGCCATTGCCGGCGCTTTTGCCCTGGCTTCGATGATCCTGCCGGCCGCCGCCGCGCCCGACGATTTCCTCACCGTTCAGCTGAAGGACGGTCCTGTGGTGATCCAGCTGATGCCGGAAGTCGCACCGAAACACGTGGCGCAGATCAAGGCGCTGGCCGCCAAGGGTGCCTATGACAACGTCGTCTTCCACCGCGTCATCGAGGGCTTCATGGCCCAGACGGGCGATGTGCAGTTCGGCAAGCAGGGAGCTGCGGGCTTCAATCCGGCCCGCGCCGGCATGGGTGGGTCCGACATGCCGGATCTTCCCGCCGAATTCTCCAAGGTGCCGTTCGAGCGTGGCATCGTCGGTATGGCGCGGTCGCAGAGCCCGAATTCCGCAAACTCGCAATTCTTCATCATGTTCACCAAATATCCGAGCCTCGACGGCCAATACACCGTCGTCGGCAAGGTCGTGTCCGGCATGGAATTCGTCGACAAGATCAAGCGCGGCCAGGGCGGAAACGGCGAAGTGACCAATCCCGACAAGATGATCAAGGTCACCGTCGGAAAGAAATAAGCCGCCGAAACATTGAGATAAACGAATGGCGCCCCGTCCCCGACGGCATCGGGCGCCGCATCAAGGAGAAAGCAGATGGCCGAGATCAAGGATCCGGAAAACACCCTCATCATGGAAACCACCAAGGGCAAAGTCGTCATTTCGCTCTTGCCGGACCTGGCCCCGGGTCACGTTGCCCGCATCAAGGAACTCGCCCGCGAAAACGCCTATGACGGCGTCGTCTTCCATCGCGTCATCGCCGATTTCATGGCCCAGACCGGCGATGTGAAGTTCGGCAAACAGGGAGCCGAAAGTTTCAATCCGGCCCGCGCCGGCATGGGTGGTTCGGAAAAGCCGGATCTGAAGGCGGAATTCTCGGCCGTTCCGCACGTGCGCGGCACCTGCTCCATGGCCCGTTCGCAGAACCCGAACTCGGCCAACTCGCAGTTCTTCATCTGCTTCACCGACGCTCCGTGGCTGAACAAGCAGTACACGGTCTGGGGCCAGGTCATCGAAGGCATGGAAAACATCGACCAGATCAAGAAGGGTGAGCCAGTCAAGGACCCGGATTCGATCGTTTCCGTTCGCGTCGCTGCGGACGTTTGATCTCGTCTGAATGATTGGCCCGCCCTGCCTTCCTGGCGGGGCGGGTTTCGCTTTTCTGGAAGTTTCAGCACGAATGCGCGTCGATCTCTTCGATTTCGATCTGCCGGAAGAAAACATCGCGCTCAGGCCCGCAAGCCCGCGCGACAGTGCCCGGCTGCTCGTCGTCAGGCCTGGCGGCAGTCCCGTTCTTGCCGATCACGGCGTGTCTGATCTGGTCGATTTTCTCAAGCCGGGCGATGCGCTGGTCTTCAACGACACAAAGGTCATTCCCGCCCAACTGGAAGGCGTTCGGCATCGCGAGGGCGCGGGCGGCCAGCAGGTTTCCGCGACACTTCACATGCGCACTGCGCCCAATGTCTGGAAGGCTTTCGCAAAGCCCGGCAAGCGCATCAAGATCGGCGATCGGATCGAGTTCGGTCCCCAAGCTGGTTATGCCGGCAATGCCTGCCTGCTCGGTTCGCTGTCTGCGACCGTTGAGGAGAAGGGCGAAGGCGGCGAGGTGACGCTGCGTTTCGACCTTTCAGGACCGGCACTGGACGAGGCGATCATGGCCGTCGGGCATATCCCGCTGCCGCCCTATATCGCCGCCAAGCGGTCGGAGGACGCGCGGGATCAGAAGGACTACCAGACCATCTACGCTCGGGAGGAGGGCGCCGTCGCGGCCCCTACCGCCGGCCTGCATTTCACTCCGGATCTGTTCGCCAAACTCGACGCTGCCGGCATCGAGCGGCATTTCGTGACGCTGCATGTCGGGGCAGGGACCTTCCTGCCGGTCAAGGCGGACGATACGGCCGACCACAAGATGCACCAGGAGATCGGCCACGTAAGCGCCGAGACCGCTGCCCGGCTGAATGCCGTGAGGCGCGCCGGCGGACGCATCGTCTGCGTCGGCACCACGTCGCTCCGCCTCATCGAAAGCGCTGCCGACGACGACGGCACGATCAAGCCCTGGAGCGGCGCGACGGGCATCTTCATCACACCCGGCTATCGCTTCAGGGCAGTCGACATGCTGATGACCAATTTCCACCTGCCGAGATCGACGCTGTTCATGCTCGTTTCGGCGTTTTCGGGGCTGGAGACGATGCGCTCGGCCTATTCCCACGCCATCTCGACAGGCTACCGCTTCTATTCATACGGAGACGCCAGCCTGCTTTTCCGGACGACCAAATGACCGAAGCCTTCCAGTTCAACCTCAAGGCCACTGATGGCGACGCGCGACTCGGCGAAATCACCATGCCGCGCGGCACGATCCGCACGCCGGCCTTCATGCCCGTCGGCACCGTCGGCACGGTCAAGGCCATGTATCTCGACCAGGTGCGCGATACCGGCGCCGATATCATCCTTGGCAATACCTATCACCTGATGCTGCGGCCGGGCGCAGAACGTGTCGCGCGCCTCGGCGGCCTGCACGAACTGATCCGCTGGAAGCATCCGATCCTGACCGACAGCGGCGGCTTCCAGGTCATGTCTCTTTCCGGACTGCGCAAGCTGGACGAAAAGGGCGTCACCTTCAAGAGCCATGTGGACGGCAGCCTGCACCATATGTCACCGGAACGCTCGATCGAGATCCAGGGCCTGCTCGGTTCCGACATACAGATGCAGCTCGATGAATGCGTCGCTCTGCCGGCCGAGCCGAAGGAGATCGAACGGGCCATGGAACTGTCCCTGCGTTGGGCGGAACGCTGCCGCGCCGCCTTCGGCGATCAGCCCGGCAAGGCGATGTTCGGCATCGTCCAGGGCGGCGACCAGCCGGACCTGCGGATCCGCTCGGCAGAGGGCTTGAAGCAGCTCGACCTGAAAGGTTATGCGATTGGTGGTCTCGCCGTCGGCGAACCGCAGGACGTCATGCTGAAAATGCTTGAAACGACGCTTCCCGTTCTTCCCTCCGAAAAACCGCGTTATCTGATGGGCGTCGGCACACCGGACGACATCCTGAAATCCGTGGCACGCGGCATCGATATGTTCGATTGCGTCATGCCGACCCGTTCGGGCCGCCACGGGCTCGCCTTCACCCGCCGCGGCAAGGTCAATATCCGCAATGCCCGCCATGCGGAGGACATGCGGCCGCTCGACGAGGAATCGACCTGCCCGGCCGCGCGCGATTATTCCCGTGCTTATCTGCACCACCTCGTGCGCTCGGACGAAGCGCTCGGCGGCATGCTCCTCTCCTGGAATAATCTGTCATACTATCAGGATTTGATGAGGGGCATCCGCCAGGCGATCGCCGAAGGCCGGTTTGCGGATTTTTATGCCGAGACACAGGAAGCCTGGGCCAAGGGCGATATCGATCCGGTCTGACTGGACCGGCAGGCGGGGCGGCTGGCCGTCTCAGATCCCCTGGCTTGCAGTGTTGCGGATCATCCGGACGCTGTTGACCTTGTAGGAACCGTCGTCCATCAGCCGCATCTCGTAGATCGCGGTCCAATCCTTGCCTTCCTTGGCGCTGATCATTACCTCCTGCAGCACCACTTCGCCGCCGCCGATCGTCTTGGAGCGGCCGAAGGCATAGTTGCCGGCGTGATAGACCGGTTCGTAAGCCTTTCGCACCATGGCCAGAAACTGGTCCTTGTTGGGATAGAGGCTGCGTATGCCGGGAGAGGCGAAGGAATAGGCCTTTTCGGCATCATCATGCCGGAGTGCGGCGATCTGGCTGGCGATGACGGCCTGCGCATCTGCGACAGGGTCTTCGGCTTTTGCGGCAGTAAAGGAAAAAAGAGCGAAACACAGAACGACAGGCAGAAATCGAACGAGCATCGGGTTTCTCCAGAGAGGATACGAAAAGGCTAGCGTCTTTCCGCCAAAGGAGAAGAAGGCGGTTGCGGATTTTTCAGGCAGTGCCGCGCCAGGAGGCAATCGAATCCGAATGATTACAAACTGATGACGTCGGCTCGGTCGTGCACACATTTTCGTGATGTCTTGTGGAATGCCAGGGCAGGGCAGCGTCCCGTTATCGCCGCTTGTCTGCCGCGGGCCGGCCTGTCACGAATGTGCCGGGAGCCCTGATTCGCCCGGACATCGTTTTCATGAAGACCTTATTGCCGCCAGCGCTGCTTTATTTCAGCAATGCCATCCTGTTCATTTCTCTGTTTACGCGGCTGCCGGCCATCCAGGCATCGATGGGCATCGACAAGGCGGCGCTCGGCTTGGCGCTCCTGAGCGCGCCGCTCGGCACGTTCCTGTCCCTGCCGATCGCTGGCCGGATCACCGACCGGCTGACGCCTCGGATGACTGCGTTGATGACGCTGCCTGTCTGTGCCTTGCTCACTCCGGGGCTCGCCGCGCTTCCCGTCAGCGGCTTCGTGATCTGTTTTTTTCTCTTCGGTTTTGTCCGCACGATTTTCGATGTGGCGGCCAACATGATCTCCGCCAATATCGAACAGCGCACCGGCACCAAGGTTCTGGCCCGCAGCCATGGTTTCTGGTCCGTCGGGCTGCTGGTCGGTTCACTCTGCTCCGGCTTTCTGGCGGAAAAGGCGGTGACGCCTTTCGTCCAGCAGACCATGGCTGCCGGCTTTGTCGTCGCGGCCTGCCTGCTGGTGTTTTTCGTGACACCGAAGGATCCCCAACCGGAAACACGACCCGGCAGCAGGCGGTCGGCTTATGTCCTGCCGGACCGGACGATCCTGCTTATCTGCGTCATGGTCTTCGGTCTCTGTATTGTCGAGGGCGCAGTCTACGACTGGGGCATTTTCTTCCTGCGTGAAGAACTGAAGGCCGATCCGGCCATCGCCGGCATATTGTACGCAGCCTTCACGATCGGCATGGGCCTGACCCGGCTTTCCGGAGACATGCTGCGCGGCAGTTTCGGCCCCACGGTCCTGGTACGTGCATCCGCCGTATCCGTTGCGCTCGGCATCGTGCTGCTCGTGACGACGCCAGGCCTGACGCTTGCAGGCGTCGCTCTCTTTCTGATCGGCTGCGGTATCGCGCTGGCTTTTCCTCTGGCGGTCTCGACGACGATCGAACGCGGCAAGGGGCAGCCTTCGGAAAACCTGGCGGCTCTGTCGCTGACGCTCATGCTGTCGACCATCGGCGTTCCGCCGCTGCTCGGCTTCATCGCCGAGCATGTCAGCCTCGTTGCGACCTTCCTGGTGCTTCTGCCCTGCGTCGCCGTCAGCTTTCTGATGGCTCCGGTAGCGGAAGGCCGTCGACTTTCGTGGCGCGCCTCGCGAAACTAGCCTGTGGGAAATCGGGCAGGGGCCACGGCGCCGACATGAACTGCCCCTAATTGGCCACAAGAATGGATAAAGGGTTGAGCCTGCGGGACTTAGCCGTTACCACGATAAAACTGGAATTGCCGAAAACAGGTGACACTGTGATCGACCCTTACGAGATGCTTGGTGTTCCCCGCGAGGCGGATGGCGCAGCCATCAAGACGGCCTATCGCAAACGTGCGAAAACGGCTCACCCCGACGCAGGTGGGGATGTCGACATGTTCAGCAAGCTTACCACGTCCTATGAGCTTCTGTCCGATCCCGTACGCCGCAAGGTCTACGACGACACCGGCTACGATCCGGAACTCGCCGACAGCAAGGACCTGCAGGGTCTGGTGATTCTCGAAACGCTGGTCAACGAGATCATCCTCGACGAACGGGAGCCGGGGAGTTTCGATCCCGTCGCCGCGATGCGCCGCAAGCTCACCGACAAGATCGTCAATGCGCGTTTCCATATTCTCGAGATGGAACGCCACCGAGCCCGCATCCGCAACCATATCGATCGCCTCGGCCGTAAGCCCGAGACCGATGTGCTCGGCCGTATGCTGAGATCCCGCTGCGAGGCGATCGACGGCGCGATCGGCAAGGCTGAGGCCGAGATCGGCAATATCGAACAGGCCTATGGAATGCTCGACGGTTACTCCTACGAGGTCGAGATCACCGAGATCAAAACCGCTGCCGAATAGCGGATTGCCGTAGCGGCTTGACATCGAGGATCGCGTTCGGACATAGCTTCAGCGCTTTATTTTTAAAGGATTTTTTGATGGCGCTGACCTTACGTGAGGCAACTCGCAATGATGCCGCGACGCTGCTCGGCTTCATCCGAGAACTGGCGATCTACGAAAAGGCCGAGCATGAGGTCGCGGCGACCGTCGAAACGATCGAGCAGTCGATCTTCGGGGAAACGTCCGTCACGCGGGCGCTGATCTGCGAACAGAATGGCGTTGCCGTCGGCATGGCCATCTGGTTCTACAGCTATTCCACCTGGCAGGCCAGAAACGGGCTCTATCTCGAAGACCTCTATGTAACGCCCAGGGCACGTGGGCTTGGCGCCGGCAAGGCGATGCTGAGGCGGCTGGCGCAGATCGCGCTCGAAAACGGCTGCGGCCGTTTCGAATGGAGCGTGCTCGACTGGAACGAACCGGCGATCCGCGTCTACGAGACGATCGGCGCCGAGCCGATGAACGAGTGGATCCGTTACCGGCTGTCCGGCGACACGCTGAAGACCTTTGCGGAAAGCTGACGGCCCGAATGACCATGGCGAAATCCGTGCCTATCCGACCGGCTATACCGAAGGCCGGCTCGATGACCGACGTTGGGGCACGACGGTCAAGCGATCCGCGGGCCTGAAGCGGATCAGCCTGCTTGCAGAGGATCTTTCGGGAACCGACGTTGGCATTGACCAGAACGTCGAGAGGCGAGACTGTTGCATTTGAAAATGGAATCTGCCCCAGCCTCTACCATTGATCAGATAAGATAGATTATGGAACAATCGATGTAGTTGAAAACGCTGGCGCCGCGGTTCGCTACAGATCGACCGTTACGTCGAAAACCAGCCCGTCATAGGCCGGCTCGACGTTGTCCGGCGTCTCGGCCATCACCGTCTCGTAATCGAGCGGAATATGCATATGGGTCAGGATCGCGTGCTTCGGCGCAAATCTTGCGATCCAGCCGAGCGCCTGTTCGAGCGAAAGATGGCTCGGATGGAATTTGTATTGCAGCGTATCGATGATCAGCACATCGAGACCGCCGAGTTTCGGCACGCTTTCCGGCGGAAAGTCGCTCACATCGCTGCAATAGGCCACGTCGCCGATGCGGAAGCCGAGAGAATAGATGTCGCCATGCACCTGCCGATGCGGCAGGAAACGGATTTCTCCGCCCGGTCCGTCGATGATGATCGGCTCGTCCATGCTCTCGATCAGGAACGGCCGTGCGATCGGCGGATAATTGCCACCCGGCGGCGTTTCCAGGCAATAGCCGAAACCCTGATAGATACGTTCCATCGTGAACGGATCGGCATGGATCGGAATGCGATGGCGCTGCAGCATGAAATAGGTTCGGAGATCGTCGATGCCGTGCAGATGGTCCGCATGCGCATGCGTGTAGAGCACCGCATCGACTCGTTGCACGTTATTGGCGACCATCTGCTGGCGGAAATCCGGGCCGGTATCGACAACGACGACGGTGCTGCCGCCGTCCGGGCCGATCTGCTCGACCATGAAGGCGGCGCGCGTCCGCTGGTTCCTCGGATTATTCGGATCGCAGGCGCCCCAGTCGCCGTTCGGCCTCGGCACCCCCGGCGACGAGGCGCAGCCGAGAATGGTGAAGCGCCGCCGATATTCCGCCACCGCTCAGAGCCTCGGCATCTTGGAAAAGACGCGGAACGCATTCTCCGTGGTGACCTCGGCCATCTCGCCGTAGCTCACGCCCTTGCATTCGGCGAGCACTTCCGCCGTGTTCACCACGTAGGACGGCTCGTTGCGCTTTCCACGCCAGCGTTTGGGCGCAAGATACGGTGCGTCGGTTTCGACCAGCAGCCGGTCCATCGGAACCGTTCCAGCGATATCGCGAAGCTCCTCCGATTTCGGGAATGTCAGGATTCCTGAGAAGGAAACGTAACCGCCGAGCTCGACGCCGACGCGGGCAAGCTCGGCGCCCGATGAGAAGCAGTGCAGAATAAAGGGGAAAGCCCCCTTCCCGCTTTCCGTCGTCAGGATCTCGATCATGTCGTCATCGGCCGCACGGCTGTGAATGACGAGCGGCAGGCCGGTTTCACGCGCCGCAGCGACATGGCGCGCGAGCCCGGTCTTCTGGTCGGCCGGCGTCTGCGTGTCGTAGAAATAATCGAGCCCGGCCTCGCCGATCGCGACGATCTTTTCGTGCTGGTTGGCGAGCCGTACCAAGTCTTCAGTCTGGATATCCAGTTCCTCGCCGGCATTGTTCGGATGCGTGCCGACCGAGCAGAAGACCGAGGGATATTTTTCGGTGATCGCCAGCAGGCCGTCGAGCTTGCGGACCCGGGTCGATATGGTCACCATCTGTCCGACGCCGGCCTCGTGGGCGCGTGCCACGATGGCGTCGCGCTCCTCCGCGAAATCAGCGAAATCCAGATGGCAATGGGTATCGATCAGCATCACGAAGCCTTATGCTTCCGGAGCCACATAACGTGGAAAGACCGGCGTCGGCGCTTCCAGCACGCTGCCCGGCTTCAGGCGGTGAGCCTCGCCGAGTGCGCTGAAGTCCCGCTTGTCCGCCGGCGTTTTCACGAGATCGAGCAGCTTGGTCGAGGATTCCGGCATGAACGGCTGCAGCAGGATGGCGATCTGGCGCACCACTTCCGCCGTCACGTAGAGCACGGTACCCATGCGCTCCGGGTCGGTCTTCTTCAGCACCCAGGGCGCCTGGGCGGCGAAATAGCGGTCGGTCTCAGAAACGACGGCGATGACCGCGCCGAGCGCCTTGTGGATCGCCTGGCGGTTCATCTCGTCACGGCAGGTTGAGAGCATGCCGTCGGCAAGCGCCAGCAGTTCCTTGTCCGCTTCGGTGAGTTCACCCGGCTCCGGAACGATGCCTTCGCAGTTCTTGACGATCATCGACAGCGAGCGGCTGGCAAGGTTGCCGATGCCGTTGGCGAGGTCGGCATTGACGCGTGTCGCGATCAGCTGGTCGTTGCAGTTGCCGTCCTGGCCGAAGGAGATCTCGCGGCAGAGATAATAGCGGACATAGTCGAGCCCGAACTTTTCCAGCAGTTCGAACGGATCAACGACGTTGCCGAGGGACTTCGACATCTTCTCGCCGTTGTTCAGCACAAAGCCGTGCGCATAGACGCGCTTCGGCAGCGGCAGGCCGGCCGACATCAGGAAAGCCGGCCAGTAGACGGCGTGGAAGCGGATGATGTCCTTGCCGATGATATGCACGTCCGCCGGCCAATATTTGGCGCGGGGACCGTTCTTGTCTTCCATGTATCCGGTGGCAGTGATGTAATTGGTCAGCGCGTCGACCCAGACATACATCACATGCGCCGGATCGTTCGGTACCTTGATACCCCAGTCGAACGTGGTGCGCGACACGGAGAGATCGCGCAGGCCGGATTTGACGAAGGAAATCACTTCGTTGCGGCGCTCGTTGGGTCCGATGAAGTCCGGATTTTCCTCATAGTGCTTGAGCAGCTTGTCCTCGTAGGCGGACAACTTGAAGAAATAGCTCGACTCCTCGACCCATTCGACCGGCGTGCCCTGCGGGCCATAGCGAACGCCGTCGCGCAGCTGTGTTTCGTCTTCGGCGTAGTAGGCCTCGTCGCGCACCGAATACCAGCCGGCATAAGTGTCCTTGTAGATGTCGCCATTGTCGGCCATCCGGTTCCAGATGTCTTTCGAGGCCTCATGGTGGCGTTGCTCGGTGGTGCGGATGAAGTCGTCGTTGGACGAGTTCAGCAGCCGACCCATTTCGCGGAACTCGTTGGAATTGCGTTCGGCAAGCACTTCCGGGCTAATGCCTTCGGCGCGCGCCGTCTGCTGCATCTTCTGGCCATGCTCGTCCGTGCCTGTCAGGAAGAAAACGTCCTTGCCGTCGAGGCGCTGGAAGCGCGCCATCGCGTCCGTCGCGATAAGCTCGTAGGCATGGCCGATATGCGGCTTGCCGTTGGGATAGGAAATCGCGGTGGTGATGTAATAGGGCGTCTTGTTCGGCATTGTTGCACTCGGGACTTGAAAGGAAACTGTCCGGCACGGATCCGTGCTGAGCGCTCTTAGCGCATGTTTCGCTGATGCGAAACACAAAGTTCCTGGATGACGTTCCGCGCCTGGATATCGGCCTATCGTCGTGCGGCTTCAAGGATCGACAGGATGGTCTGCTTGCGGTCGAGATTATAGGCCTGCGCGACGCTCACCTTTTCGTTGATGTCGCTGACGAGCTTTGCCTGCCGGTCGGCGCCGGAAAGATCGCCGGCCAGCGCCGCCGCCCTCGCCCGGGCTACCAGATGGTCGCTGAGATGCTCCAGGAAAAATCCGAAGATCACTTCGCTCTCCTTGCCGGAAAGCACGTCGGCCAGCCGGTGCATTGCCTTGCGCGCGGCCGGGCCTTCGGCAGCCATCACGTCATCGAACGCGGCGATGATTTCGGTACCGCCGTAATTCAGAAGCTTCAGCGCCTGCGCCACGCTGCCCTTCGACATCGCAAGCACGGTCTCCTGGGTCCGCCCGCCGTCGAGCGGTGTACCCAGCCCGGCGAGTGCCCGCGACAGATCTTCATCATCAAGCGGTGACAGTTTCAGTGGCTGACAGCGGGACCGGATCGTCGGCAGCAGCTTTCCGGGCGCGTGCGACAGAACCAGGAAGAGCGCCCGGCGGGGCGGTTCCTCGAGGATCTTCAGGATGGCGTTCGCCGCATTGCGGTTGAGGTCGTCAGCGGGATCGATGATGACGATCCGCCAATTGCCGGTGCCGGAAGTTTGCGAGAAGAAATGCCCCGCCCGGCGCACCTCGTCCACAGTGATCGCCGTCTTTGCCTTGCCGGTCTTTTCATCCACGGGCCGCGTCAGATGCAGGAGATTGTGTGATGCGCCGGAGGCGATCTGGCGGCTGACGGGCAAGTTGAGATCGGGATCTGCCAGGTGTTCGGGTGCCGTCGCCGGATCGGGATGGGTCAGGACATGGTTGGCGAAGCGGAAAGCGAGCGTCGCCTTGCCGATTCCCTCCGGACCTTCGATCAGAATGGCGTGATGGCCCTTCCCCGAACGGTAACTCCGCGCCAGGAATTCTTCGGCGGCGCGATGGCCGTAAAGATGCGGATTGCGCGCCGGCGGCACGGCGCCGTCGAGAAGGCCGGCAATGTCCTCGCTCATCCGACGGATTCCGCGCTGCTTGCCCGTGCGAAACCGAGTTCGCGCACCAGCGGCTCGACCACCTTGAAGATCTCGTCAGCGATCGCGTCCTCGGAACGCTCCGCATTCACGACATGGCAGCGGGCCGGATCGGCTTCGGCGATCTCCAGATAGGCCTCGCGGCGCTTCTCGTGCGTCTCGATCTCCTCTCGCTCGAACCGGTCCGGCGCGTCGCTGCCGCCGCGCTTGCGGGCGCGCTTCAGGCCCACCTCGGCGGGCAGGTCCAGGATCAGCGTGCAATCCGGCACGACGCCATCGATCGCCACCCGCTGCAACGCCTCGATGAAATCCGCCTCCAGATTGCCGGTTACGCCCTGATAGACCCGGGAGCTGTCGATAAACCGGTCGCACAGCACGATCGCGCCACTTTCGAGCGCCGGCCGAATCACTTCCTCCACATGGTCGTTGCGGGCCGCGGCAAACAGCATCGCCTCCATCCGCACGCCGAACTCCTCCGCGGCACCGGAAAGCAGCACGTGACGCACTGCTTCGGCTCCCGGTGATCCGCCCGGTTCGCGCGTCATGAGTACGTCATGCCCGCGCCGACGCAATACATCGGCAAGCCGACGAATCTGGGTGGATTTCCCGGCCCCTTCGCCGCCTTCGAATGTCACGAACAATCCGGAACGTTCTGCCACGCGTGTTTCCGTACTCTTTTGTTTTTTAGCTTATAGCGCATATGGGTGCGCTGCGAAACAATACGTTAGAGCCAGAAGAACATCAGTTCCAGAAGCGCGTCGGTTGCCTGGCTGGTCAGACTGCCTGTGCCGACGGCCTCGGCGGTGACCAGCGGCACCTCCCGCACGACCCTGTCTCCGGCGGATATCCGCAAGGTTCCGACGTCCTGGCCTGCCGCGACGGGAGCCCGCAGCGGCCAGCGATAGACGATGCGTCCCGACAGGCGGTCGGGATTGTTGGCCGGGAGATAGATATCGACCGGCTCCCGGGCGACCAGATCCACATACCGGGAAGTCCCGCCGTAGACGCTCGCCTGGCCGATCACCTCGTCCTTCTTGAAAAGGACCTTCGTCTCGAAGGAGGACAAGGCCCATTCCAGCACCCGCCGCGCCTCTTCGAGCCTCTCCTTGTCGTTCGCAAGCCCGCCCATGGCGAGAAAAAGCCGTGTGCCGTTGCGCTGCACGGAGGTCGTGAGCGCATATCCGGAACCTTCGGCAAAACCGGCCCCCAGTCCGTCGACGCCGATATTGAGCGCCAGAAGCGGGTTCTTGTTGCGCTGGAAAATCTTGTTCCATTCGAAATCCGGCTGCGAGTAGAGCGGGTAATAGTCCGGATATTCCCGATATATATGCCGGGCGAGTTCGACGAGATCGCGGGCCGTGGTGCGGCTTTCTCCATCTGGCAGCCCGGTCGAGTTCGCGAAAGCCGAGCGGCCGAGCCCAAGGTCCTTGGCGCGCGCCGTCATGCGGACCGCAAATTCGCTTTCGGTGCGGGAAATACCCTCCGCCAGCACGATGCAGGCATCATTGGCATTTTGGATGATGACGCCCTTGACGAGGTCCTCGACGCGGATCTGCGACTTGAGCGCGGCAAACATCGTCGTCGTGCCCGATGGAGCGCCCCCGGTGCGCCAGGCATATTGCGAAACGGGATAGGTCGTGTCCCCGGTGATCTCGCCGCGCTTCAGGGCACTGAACACCACCTCCATCGTCATGAGCTTGGCGAGCGAGGCCGGTGGAAAGGCCTGGTTCTCGTTGGAGGCCAGTAACACGGTTCCGGTCTTTGCCTCAACGAGGTAGATCTGCTTCGCCTTGGTGACGAAAGCCGGCGACGGTTCCTGGGCGCCGGCCGTGCCGGAGGCCGACATGGCCGCAAGACCGATCACGCAAAGGAGGAACAGAAGACGCCGCATCATCAATCCGGTTGACCGTTACATCCTATGCGTAGCAGCGGCGCTTGCCCGCCGCAATCGACGCAAGGCTTAACGCACGGGCTTTTGAGCGGGCCGAGGACCTTCGAGGATCATGTTGCCGAACATCACCTGCGGCGCTCTGCCGCCGGCCGGTTCGGCATAGGCGGTTGCGGTCGGCTGGGCTTGCGACTGCCTTGCCTGCACCGGCTGCGCATAGGAAGCGACATCGGTACGCGCCTGCGGCGCTCTCGCTTGCTCCGGTTGTGGCTGGACGACATGGTTTGCCGCATAGGCCGGTGCCGGTGGGCGGGTCGACCCGCCCACCGGCCGCTCCGTCGGCATAGGCCCGGAGTGCGGCAGTCCCGAGAAATTTTCCACCGCCTGGAAAGGCTCTTTCGACTGAGCGGCCGGCGCAGGGCCGCTCGGCGTGCGGCCGGCAAAGGCGACCGGGCTCGGCATCGACGAACTGTAGCTTTGGATCTGGTCGCGAAGCGTCTGGTTGGAGGCGACCATCACGCCGGATGCTATCTGACCTTCCGGCCGGATCGACGGCAGCCGGTCGCCCTTGCGGATATAAGAGGCCATCAGGAACGGCGTATCCTGTCCGTCCATGCGGGCGCGCCCGACATATTGAACGTTCACGTTCGCAGTACCGACCCGCTTGATGTCGAGAAGCTGCGCGGTCTTTTCCGACACGTCGATGATGCGGCCCGGATGATAGGGGCCGCGATCGTTGACGCGAACGATCACCGAGGAGCCGTTATCCATGTTCGTGACGCGCGCATAGCTCGGCAGCGGGAAGGTCGGATGGGCGGCCGTGATGGACGCGCTGTCGTAGACTTCGCCATTGGCGGTCAGACGGCCATGAAAGGCCGAGCCGTACCAGGAGGCAAGCCCGCTCTTGTTGTAATTCGGGTCTTCCTTCGGAACGTAGGTCTTGCCCTTCACCTGATAGGGATCGCCGACCATGAAACGCCCGCCGCCCTTCGGCACCGGCCGGCCGTCAGCCACCACGCGAGGGCTCGCCCTAACGCCATATTCCTTCTCGGAGAAATATTCCTTGCTGCGAGGCTTGCTACTCTTGGGAGCCTCAGTCATGGCGCAGGACGCCATGCCGACGCAAACCAGTGATATTCCCAGCCATTTCGCACCCAGCGAAAGCTTGCCGCCACTCACGCTCAACTCTTCTGCCCCATGCCGCCTTCACCGCGATCGGCAGGGAACGGTCCTCGTAAAACCGCCCTGCTCCCGCAACTATTGAACCAGTTCGGGACATACCCCTACGCCACCGAACTTAACGGAACAGAATTCATGCTGGCAACGTGGCGAAAATGCGAACGAATTCGGGCCGGTAGGAGAACTTCTATTTGGTATGGTTAATGATTTCTCGAAATGTTCTTTCCGGGTCGCGCCTCGGATGTGAAGATTTCACTGTTCGGAATTGATACATCTACGACTTATACGTCCGCTTCACCGTGCCAGCGGGTCTTGAATGAAAGACTGATGTCGAAGACCCGCGCGGCCGCGCTCGTCGCGGATCTCGATCGTGATCGTTCCCTTTCCTCCGTTGGGAAGTTCTTCACTGGCGATATCGGCGAGTGTCCTGCTCACTTCCCGGCTGATGCTCACGCTCTCGGGCATTTCCTGTCCCTGTTCGTCTCGAACCAGGCCTTCGCCATTCATGAGATCGAACTGTGCCATGCCATGTTAGCCGTTTCGCTACGCAGCACCGAATGCCGGCGACGATGCTTGTTCGGTCGGCAACGCCGTATGGCCGCGCGAGTGGTCGTGAGAAACCGCGGCCCTATATGAGGCTTGTTGGCGTCCGTTGAACCGCAGCTGGCCGAGGAACACCCGTGATCGAATCTCTGCTTCTCAATCTTCAGCGGCACGACGTCCTGACCGATGAGGAGCGGGAGACGCTGAAGGCTATCCTGCATCGCGGGCGGCGGTTTTCGGCGGCGGAGGATATCGTCTCGGAGGGATCAAGGCCTGGCTATAGCAGCCTGCTGATCGACGGTTTTGCCGCCCGCTACAAGCTGACGGCGGAAGGAACGCGCCAGATTACGGCAATCCACATAGCCGGCGATTTCGTTGACCTGCACGCCTTTCTGCTGAAGACCATGGACCACGGCGTCATAGCCCTGTCGAACTGCCAGATCGCCCTTGCGGAGCATCCTGATCTCAAGCTGATCACCGAACGCCAACCGCATCTGGCCCGCATGCTCTGGCTCGACACATTGGTACACGGCTCGATCCATCGGGCCTGGATCGTAGCGATGGGTCGCCGCTCCAAGGTATCGCACCTCGCCCATATCATCTGCGAACTCTATGTCCGGCTGACGGCGGTGCGGCGCACCCACGAGCGGAGTTTCTATCTGCCGCTTTCCCAAGGCGAGATGGCGGATGTGCTGGGTCTTTCGCTGGTTCACATGAACAGGGTGATCCAGGCGTTGCGCAGGGAGGGCTTGATCTCCTGGATCAATCAGACGATCACGGTTCTTGACTGGGAAGGGCTCGTGGAAATGGCCGAATTCGATCCGACCTATCTCAGTCTGCGGGTGGAGCCCCGATAGACCGGCGGGAAAGAAAACGGCCATGACGGCAATCGGGCGGACTGAAAACGACGAAACGAGAACTGTCCAGGCCTGCGCGAATGGCGACATTGAGTGGAGAGAAGCGAAATGGCGGCTGTCATGCGGACGGCCCAAAAAGCTGCCGACAGTCGCGCCGCAAAAGTCCCTTGGAAGTCGCTAATTGTTGTACCTGACTTTTGCGGCGGCATGCCATCATTCCAGATCGCCACCACGGGCTAACCGTTTAGGGCGACTTCCGAGGAGGTCAGGCGAGTCTATTTCTTCTGATTGCCCGCAAAAGCGGCCGTCAAGCCAAGGCCGATGTAGACGAAACCGCTGACCCAGCGTTCAGCCTTCAGATAGACGGGACTGCGCTTTAGCCACTTGCCGGCCGTGCCGGCAGCAAGTGCATAAGTGCTGTCCGTCAGAACGCCGATCGCTGTGTAGAGAATCCCGAGAAAAGCGATCTGCATTGCCACATGGCCACGGTCGACCTCAACGAACTGCGGCAGGAAAGCCAGAAAGAACAGCGCCGTCTTCGGATTGAGGAGGTTGACTATAAAGCCCTCACGAAAGAGGCGCATGCGGCTACGTACTGGTAAACCGTTCTCGACGTCGGGAATGTCTGACGTGCCGAAAATCTTCTTGAGGCCAAGCCAGATCAGGTAAGCGGCGCCGGCATACTTCACGACGCTGAAGGCGAGCGCGGATGACGCCAGGAGCGCCGACAGCCCCACAGCGGCGGCGGCGACATGAACAAGCGTGGCCGTGTGGATGCCAAGGATCGAAACGAGGCCGGCAGAACGGCCCTGCTCGACCGAGCGCGCAAAGATGTAAAGGACTGCCGGTCCCGGCACGAGAAGCAGCACGAGCGTAGCGCTGACGAACAGGCCGAGATTGGTTGCGCTAGGAATTGCCAAATCCATGATTGTCTTGCTCCGTTCCCTATGACAGTAGCGATAGCATTGGACCGCGCCCAAGGCGAGGTAAACCTGCGGCATCTCCGAAAGCTGACGACCGAACTCCTTGGCATTTTTTTGTAGTTACGCTCCAATTAAACGGCAATTCCGCACCTGACTTCTGCGATAGATATGACCGTGAAGCCACCTGTAAGCTCCGTTTTAGCTTCATGAACTTCTGCCATGAACGACCGGATTGAGGTCGATTGCCTCGATATATGGAGCTATAGCGTGGAATCGGCGGTTTCTGTGCCGCTTGGTGTAGGCGGCAATCAGCGGCAAATGGCGGAAGAGGTGGGATTCGAACCCACGGTACGGTTTCCCGCACGCCGGTTTTCAAGACCGGTTCCTTAAACCACTCGGACACTCTTCCTTTGCGCTGGCTTTATAGCTCCCGCGCGCCCACCGTCAACCGGATCGCCGGTGTTTCTCTTTCGGGGCCTCGCGGCATGCTGAACACGCTCCTGTCTCTGCCGGATGCGCTCAAGCTTTGCGCAAGCCAATATTCCTATCGTCACCCTCATCCGGGATGAACCCGTTGAAGACTGGGGACAATGATCATGTCGAACGAACGAACCACCGTCAGTCAGCCCTCCGAACAGGCAATTGCGCTGTTTCTACAGGAAAACGACGCCGACAAGCTGACCGATATCCTCGTCGAGGCGCTTTACGAGGCCTTCCGCATTCTGGACGAGGAAATCCGGCCAGAAACCCTGCACTGAATGCGAGGTGTCCAGGCGGAGCTTCCGCCTTCTACTGCCTCTGCGTGCGAGCCCGAATCAGTTTTTGATATTGCAATGTTCCTGCTTTGTTCGTATGGTGCGGCATGCAGATCACTTTCGACTTTGCAGCCTCGACCAATGATATACCGCGAATGCGCGAAAGTTTGCGCGCGGCCTTTGCCGGTTATCGTCCGCACAATGTCCGGAAGCCGGTGGGGCAACTCGTGAAGTCGATGATCAGCAGCCGTACGAAGGACGGGGTCTCGCTTAGAGCTTATGAAAAGCTTGTGCGTCGTTATCCGCGGTGGGAGATGCTTGCGGCCGCCCCCTTTGCCGAGATCGAACGCGTCATCCACGAGGTCACTTTTGCAGCCGACAAGGCCGGCTACGTCAAGGAATCACTTCGCCTAGTCGCCAGAGTGTATCCGGATTTCGATCTTTCGTCCCTGAAGAACCGCTCCGTTCCCGAGGCGCTCTCCTGGCTGGAGACGCTGCCCGGCGTCGCCCGCAAGGTGGCCGCGTCGACACTGAATTTCAGCACGCTCGCGATGCCGGCTTTCGTGGTGGATGCGCATGTCATTCGGGTACTCGCACGCTTCGGGATCGTCGGTCCCCGCGCCGATACAAGAACGACCTATGATGCGGTCATGTCCGCGGTGCCGGACTGGACGGCATTCGAGCTGTCGGAATTCCATGTCATGGTCAAGCGGCTCGGACAGACATTCTGCCGCTTCGAGACCGCGGACTGCTCCCGGTGTCCACTCCGGCGGTACTGCCGTCATGCAGGGCTCTCCAGTCCACCCGGCCGCGCAATTAAGAAAACAGACTTAGGCGGCTCCGGCCGCATCGATAGGATGCTTGCCTTTCCCGACCGAACATGATTGCCGTGGCGATCCTGCCAATTCCCATGGATTCGCCACATGTTCACTTCCGCCGCACCTTTCATGACCATCGGCCTTTTGATCCTGTCGAACGTCTTCATGACATTCGCCTGGTACGGGCACCTCAAGTTCGAGGACAAGCCGCTTTATCTCGTCGTCCTGGTCAGCTGGGGCATCGCGTTCTTCGAGTACTGCGCGCAGGTTCCGGCGAATCGCATCGGTTATGGCTATTTCAACGCAGCCCAGCTCAAGACCATTCAGGAGATCATCACCCTTTCGGTCTTCGTGATCTTTTCGGTCTTCTATCTCGGCGAATCGATCCAGTGGAAGCAGATCGTCGGCTTCGGCTTCATCGCGCTCGGCGCCTTCTTCATCTTCACGAAATAAAATCCAAGGCCGGGAACCAGCAAACTGCCACCGCGTTCGGACCATCGTAACGTCAGGTGGCATGATGAAGAAGCGTTCGGGCGATATCCGGATCGGCATTTCGGGTTGGACTTACAAACCCTGGCGCGGCATGTTCTATCCTGAGGGTCTGCCGCAGAAGCAGGAACTCTCCTACGCTGCCGAGCGTTTCCGCTCCATCGAGATCAATGGAACCTTCTATGGGCTGCAACGCCCGAAAAGTTTTGCCGCCTGGTATGAGGCGACGCCTGACGATTTCGTCTTCGCGGTGAAGGGTTCGCGATACATCACTCACATGCGGCGTCTCGTCGACATCGAGACGCCGCTTGCCAATTTCCTGGCATCCGGCGTTCTTCGCCTCGGCAGAAAGCTTGGTCCCATTCTCTGGCAGTTTCCGCCGCGGATGGCGTTCGAACCGGATCGTTTCGAAGCCTTTCTGAAACGTCTGCCGAAGACGACGGACGAGGCGGCCGAGCTTGCCGCCCGGCATGATTCCCGCCTCGAAGGACGCGCCCATGTGGAGACGGATGCGGTACGGCCGATCCGTCACGCCCTCGAGATCCGCCATGACAGCTTTCGTTCCCAAGAGTTTATCGATCTGCTTCGCCACCATGAGGTCGGCCTGGTGGTCGCCGATACGGTCGAATGGCCGCTTCTGATGGATCTCACCGCAGACTTCGTCTATTGCCGGCTGCACGGCTCGGAACAACTCTATGTGAGCGGTTATGACGACGAGGCGCTGAACCGTTGGGCGGACCTAATCCGCCAATGGACGAGAGGGCACGATCCCCGGGAGGCGACGCGTGTCGGCCCAGCCTCCCTGCCGCGCACCCGCGGGCGCGATGTCTATGTCTATTTCGACAATGACGTGAAAGTCCGTGCCCCGCGGGACGCCCAGGCGCTCGCAGACCGGCTGGATGCAGGCCCTGCCCTGGCTGCCGCAAGGCATGCCAGACGCGCTTGAACCGGCTCCAATCGCTTTTCCGTCGGCACGCCTTCATTTCCGTCTCGGTTTGATTTAGAGACAGTCCTTCAATCCGCCTTTCCAAGGCGTCCGGACTGTTCGCAAGGTATGTTGATCGATGCTTGATTCCCTCAGAAATGCCGCCCGCTCCTGGGTCGCCAAGTCGCTGCTTCTGCTTCTGGTCGTCTCGTTCGGCATCTGGGGCATTTCCAACACCGTGTTCACCACCAGCGGCAATGCGGTGATGACGGTCGGCGACCAACAGATCTCCCCTCAGGAATTCCGGCTCGCCTACCAGCGCCAGATCGCCAATCTCAGCCGGCAGTTCGGCACCCAGCTCACCGCCGAGCAGGCCCGCGCCTTCGGTGTCGAGAACGAGGTCTTTGCCCAGCTTTCGGCAGGCGCCGCCCTCGATCAGCTCGCCGACGACATGAATCTCGGCCTTTCGGAAGACAGGCTGGCGAACCTCATCGCCGAGGATCCGGCATTCAGGAGCACAAGCGGCCAGTTCGACCGCAACCTCTTCACCTCGCGGCTGCGCAATGCCGGCATCCGCGAGGACGACTACATCAAAGAGCGCAGCAAGGTCGCGGTGCGCAGCCAGATCGTCGAGGCGGTATCGGACGGCTTCAAGCCGCCGAAGGTTCTTGTCGATGCGCTGAAACACTATCGCGATGAAACCCGCAGCGTCGATTATCTCCTCCTGTCGAACGCCAATATCGATCCGGTCAAGGCGCCGGCCGACGACGTGCTTTCCAAGTGGTTCGAAGGCGTGAAGGGCCGCTATCGCGCGCCGGAATATCGCACGTTCGCCTATGTGAAGCTTCAGCCGGCCGATATCGCGGACGCGTCCTCCATCTCGGATGATCAGGTCCGCGCCGAATACGAAAAGCGCAAGGACGGCTACAAGACCCACGAGACGCGCACGATCGAGCAACTGTCCTTCCCGAACAAGGAGATGGCGCAGGCGGCCGCGACGCAGCTGAAGGACGGCACGGCAAACTTCGACCAGCTGATCAAGGACCAGGGCAAGACCGCCGCGGACGTTCTGCTCGGCGATTTCACCAGGGAGAGCATGCCGGATCCGGCTTTCGTCGATCCGGCATTCAAGGTTGCAGCCGTCGGCGGCACGACGCCGGTGGTCAACGGCACATTCGGCCCTGTCATCCTGCGAGTGACCAATATTCGTCCGGAAACGACGCGTTCGTTCGACGAGGTCAAAGAAGAGCTTCGCAAACAGCTTGCCGTGACGGCAGCCTCCCAGGAAGTGCTGAGCGTCCATGACCGTTTCGAGGATATGCGCAGCGGCGGCACCTCGCTCGAAGACACGGCCAAGGCGATGAACCTCAAGACCGTCACCGTGACCACCGATGCCTCCGCCCGCGATCAGCAGGAAAAGCGTATCACCGACCTGCCGTCCTCCAATACGCTGATCGGCGAAGTCTTCAAGACCGATCCCGGCGCCGACACGATCCCTGTCAGCCTCGGCAATGACGGCTATGTCTGGTTCGAAGTCCGCAACATCGTGCCGGAGCGCGATCGTCCCCTGGCCGAGGTGCGGGATAAGGCGGTTGCCGACTGGACGGCCGATCAGCAGCGCCAGGCGCTCGCCGCAAAGGCGACCGAACTCAAGGGTCGGCTGGACAAGGGTGAAACGCTCGCCGCGATCGCCGGCGAACTCGGTCTCGCGGTCGAAAGCAAGCAGGGCCTGCGGCGCGGCGCCGAGGATGCGATCTTCGGCAGCGAAGCGATCTCGGCCGCCTTTGCCGGGCCGGTCGACATCACGGCGAGCGCCCTCGGTGCGGATGGCGAAAGCCGCCTTCTCCTGAAGGTCACCGCTGTCGATCAGGTGACGAGCGACGCTCTCTCCGGAGACCAGCAGCTGCAGCAGATGGCTGACGCCGCCGGGGACGACATGCTTGACCAGATGGTCAACAGCCTGAAGAACAGTTACGGCGTTTCGGTCGACCAGAACGTCGCCAATCAGGCCATGCTGCAGTAGAGGATGCGCCGAGTATGCCTGAGCTGAAACCACTTATTGCCAAGGTCGCGAACGGCGAGAGCCTCAGCCGCGACGAAGCCCGCGACGCGTTCGAGACCCTGATGTCCGGCGAAGCGACGCCATCGCAGATCGGCGGCTTCCTGATGGCGCTGCGCGTGCGCGGCGAGACCGTCGCCGAAATCACCGGCGCCGTTTCCACCATGCGCGCCAAAATGCTGCCGGTCGTTGCCCCCGCCGATGCGATCGATATCGTCGGCACCGGCGGCGACGGCCTCGGGACGTATAACATCTCGACCTTGGCCGCATTGATCGTTGCCGGATGCAAGGTTCCCGTCGCCAAGCATGGCAATCGGGCCCAGAGTTCGAAATCCGGCACGGCCGACACGCTGTCGGTCCTCGGCGTCGATCTGGAAATCGGTCCGGAGTTGATCTCCCGTTGCATTGAGCAGGCGGGCATCGGTTTCATGTTTGCCTCCATGCACCATGCGGCGATGCGACATGTCGGCCCAAGCCGGGTGGAACTCGGCACGCGCACCATCTTCAATCTGCTCGGCCCCCTCTCGAATCCGGCCGGCGCCAAGCGCCAACTGCTTGGTGTCTTCGCCCCGAAATGGGTGGCGCCGATCGCCGAGGTGCTGCGCGATCTCGGCTCCGAGACCGTCTGGGTCGTGCATGGTGACGGCATGGACGAGATCACCACCACCGGCATCACGCAGGTGACGGCGCTGGAAGACGGCAAGATCCGCTCCTTCGAACTGACACCGATGGATTTCGGCGTGCAGCCGGCAACGCTTGCCGAGCTCAAGGGCGGCGATGGCACCGTCAATGCCGCGGCTCTGCGGGCTGTGCTGGGCGGCGCGAAAAACGCCTATCGCGATATCTCTCTTTGCAACGCCGCCGCCGCACTCGTGGTTGCCGGCAAGGCGGAAACGCTGATGGACGGCATGAAGCTGGCTGGCCGCTCGCTGGAAAGCGGCGAGGCAGCCGCCGCGCTCGATCGGCTGGTGGCCGTCTCCAACGAAAAGGCCAGGGGAGAGGATTGAGGTCATGACGGATATCCTGAAGAAGATCGAAGCCTACAAGCGCGAGGAGATCGCCGCGGCCAAGGCAAGTGTTCCGTTTGCCGAGATCAAGGCCCGCGCCGCCGGCCAGCCCGCGCCGCGCGGTTTCCACCGCGCCTTGCAGGCGAAGAAGGATGCAGGCCGTTTCGGCCTGATCGCCGAGATCAAGAAGGCGAGCCCCTCCAAGGGATTGATCCGTCCTGATTTCGATCCGCCGTCCCTTGCCGCAGCCTACGAGGCCGGTGGCGCCGCCTGCCTTTCGGTGCTCACCGACAAGCCGAGCTTTCAGGGCGCGCCGGAATTCCTGGCCGCCGCCCGCAACGCCTGTTCGCTGCCGGCGCTGCGCAAGGATTTCATGTTCGAACCCTACCAGATCTATGAAGCGCGGGCCTGGGGTGCCGACTGCATTCTCCTGATCATGGCCTCGCTTTCCGATGCGGAAGCGCGGGAACTCTACGACGTTGCGGCCGAGCTCGGCATGGATGCGCTGATCGAGGTGCATGACGAGGAGGAGACGGAGCGGGCACTGAAACTCCCCTCGCCGCTGATCGGCATCAACAACCGCAACCTGCGCACCTTCGAACTCAGCCTCGAAACCAGCGAGAAGCTGGCGCCGATGGTGCCGGCGGATCGCCTTCTCGTCGGCGAAAGCGGCATCTTCACCCATGCCGACTGCTGCCGCCTCGAAAAGGTCGGAATCGGTACCTTCCTCGTCGGGGAGAGCCTGATGCGCAAGGACGACGTGGCCGCCGCGACCCGGCTGCTGATTACCGGCGACGCCGGAACCTTGGCGGCGGAATAATGGCGAAGCTTACCCATATCGGCGCCTCCGGCGAGGCGCATATGGTCGATGTCGGTGACAAGACCGAAACGGCACGCTCTGCGACCGCCGAAGGTTATGTCCGGATGCAGCCGGAAACCTTGAGCCTGATCCGCGAGGGCAATGCGAGGAAGGGCGACGTGATCGGCACTGCAAGGCTCGCCGGGATCATGGCAGCCAAGAAGACTTCCGATCTCATCCCGCTCTGTCATCCGCTGATGCTGACCAAGGTGTCGGTTGAGATCGCTGAGGACGACACGCTTCCCGGCCTCAGGGTCACCGCCACCGCCAAGCTGACCGGCAAGACCGGCGTCGAGATGGAGGCACTCACCGCCGTTTCCGTCGCCTGCCTGACGATCTACGACATGGCCAAGGCCGCCGACAAGGGCATGGAGATCGGTGGCATCCGCCTTCTCGAAAAGACCGGCGGCAAATCCGGAATTTTTCGCGCAGGGGAATAGATCATGGCGCTTTTGCCCGTTTCCGAAGCGAAAAGCCGCCTGCTAAATCGGGCAAAGCCGATCGAGACGCTTGAGACGGTGCCGCTCGGCGAGGCGAACGGCCGGGTGCTTGCGACCGGTCTCGCCGCCCGCCTCACCCAGCCGCCATTCCATGCATCCGCCATGGATGGCTACGCCCTGAATGCCGCTGACGCCCCGGCGATCGGGACAGAGCTCACCGTCATCGGCAGCGCCGCCGCCGGATATGCGTTCGAAGGCGCGCTCGGCCAGGGCGAGACCGTGCGCATCTTCACCGGCGCGCCGCTGCCGGAGGGTGCCGATTCGATCCTCATTCAGGAGGATGCGGAAAAACTCGAGGGCGATCGCATCCGCACCAGGTTCGAGGTGGTGAAGGGCCGGCATGTCCGCCCGCGCGGCCAGGATTTTTCCGAGGGCGAGATCGTCCTGCCGGCCGGCACCGTGCTCGATTTTTCCCACCTGACGGTTGCTGCCGCGATGAATCATCCAGAACTTCCCGTCTATCGTCGCCCGCGCGTCGCGGTTCTCGCAACCGGTGACGAACTTCTGCCGCCCGGTGAAACGCCGGGAAGCGCCCAGATCATCGCTTCCAATACCTTTGGCATCGCCGCCCTGGTTCGCGACAATGCCGGCGAAGTCCTCGACCTCGGCATCGTCAGGGATCGGCAGGCCGATATTGCGGCGGCCATCGAAAGGGCGCGTAACGAAAAGGTGGATGTCCTCGTCACGCTCGGCGGCGCGTCGGTCGGCGACCACGACCTGGTGCAGTCGACGCTGAAGGCGGCTGGCATGGAGCTCGATTTCTGGCGCATCGCCATGCGGCCCGGCAAGCCGCTGATGGTCGGCGCGCTCGGCGACATGCAGGTGCTCGGCCTGCCCGGAAATCCGGTCGCGAGCCTGGTGACCGGCATGCTGTTCCTGGAACCCCTGCTGCGCAAACTCGCTCGCCTGCCCGAAAGGCAGCGTGAGGTGCAGGGCGTCACCGCCAAGACGCTTGGCCCCAACGACCAGCGCCAGGATTATCTGCGGGCCAGGCTCTCCAGGGACCGCGACGGCAACCTCGTCGCCGAAGCCTTCGAGAAGCAGGATTCGTCGATGATGAAGATCTTTGCCCATTCCGACGGGTTGATCGTCCGTCCCGCCCATGCGTCGGAATTACCGGCCGGCGCCCCCTGCCCTGTATTGCTGCTGAGGCCCTGATCCGATTTCCAGTGAAGTCCGGAACTTGCGGCTGATTGTGCTAAACGGAGAGGCCTTTGTCCGACATTGATCCGGCCCCGGCCATCCTCTGGTTCCGCAAGGACCTGCGCCTCGACGACAATCCGGCCCTGCATGCTGCGGTCGAAGCCGGCGGCCCTGTCATACCCGTCTATATCCGCGAACCCGAGCATCTAAATATCGGTCCGCTCGGCGCGGCGCAGGCGTGGTGGCTGCACCATTCCCTCACCGCGCTCAAGGCCTCGCTCAAGTCGCTCGGAAGCGACCTGATGCTTGTCTCAGGCAGGGCCGAGGACGTGCTCACCGAGATCGCCCGCGAGGCTGGCGCCACAACCGTCTTCGTCAACCGCGCCTACGAGCGCAACGCCTTCGATCGCGATATCGCCGTCGCGCTGAAGGAAAACGGCGTAGCCGTCCGCGCCTTTCACACACAATTGCTGCACGAACCGAAGGCAATCCGCACCGGCTCCGGCACTGCCTTCAAGGTGTTCACACCCTTCTGGAACGGGCTGCAGAAGCTGGGCGAGCCTCCCGACCCGATCGACGCCCCGGCAGAAATCCCGTCGCTCCGGCATCATCCGCGCTCGGAAAGTCTCGACAGCTGGAAACTGCGGCCCGGGAAGCCGAACTGGGCGGCCGATTTCCCGACGATATGGACACCAGGCGAGGCTGCCGCGCAGCAAAAGCTTGCCCGTTTCGTCGACGGCGGTCTGCACGGCTACAAGCGCGGCCGCGATCTTCCGGCCGTCGATGCCACCTCGCTCCTCTCCCCGCACCTGGCGCTTGGGGAAATCTCGCCGGCGCGCATCTGGCACGCTACGAAAGGCCTATCGAAAACGGCTTCGGAGGATGTTGCTCATTTTCGCCGCGAGGTTGCCTGGCGCGACTTTTGCTATGGCCTGCTCATCGAGTTCCCGGCACTCGCTGAAAAGAACTGGGATGCATCCTTCGACGCTTTCCAATGGGAATACGAGGCGGACGAGTTTCGCGCCTGGACAAGGGGACTGACAGGTTACCCGATCGTCGATGCCGGCATGCGGCAGCTCTGGCGCTACGGTTTCATGCACAATCGCGTGCGCATGATCACCGCTTCCTTTCTCATCAAGGACCTGATGATCGACTGGCGAAAGGGCGAAGAATGGTTTCGCGATACGCTGGTCGATGCCGACCCCGCCAACAATTCCGCCAATTGGCAGTGGGTCGCCGGTTCCGGCGCGGACGCATCGCCCTTCTTCCGAATCTTCAACCCCGTCCTGCAAGGCGTCAAATTCGATCCGGATGGCGATTATGTTCGCGCGCATGTGCCCGAACTTGCGAAACTGGACCGCAAATACATCCATGAGCCGTTCGAGGCGCCCCCGCATATCCTGGAAGAGGCCGGCGTCGAACTCGGGAAAACCTATCCCAGGCCGATTGTCGATCATGGTTTCGCCCGCGACCGGGCCCTTGCCGCCTATCGAAATATTCGATGATCACCTATCGACTTCGTCGCCGAGGAGCGTCCAAGCCACATTTCGCGCGACCAGTTCGCCGCCGTGCTTCAGGGGAAAAGACGCTTGCCGATTTCGAAGCGCTGGCGCAGCAGGCCAATGTCATGCTCGACGATCTGGTCTGGTGGACGAATGTGCTGAAGGCCGGCCGTTCGTAGTTCCGGGAATGCAGGGCTGGAGGCGGCGTTATTCGCCGTCCTCGCCGCGTTCGATCAGCACCCAGACATGGCCGGCCGGATCGAAGATCGAGGCGACGAGCCGGTCCTGCATGTCGAGCTGCAGCTTGTCGCGCATGGTCCCGCCTGCTTCCAGCGCCGCTTTCACCAGTGATCGGACATCCGGCACCGTGAGCTGAAAAATGCTGCTCACGGTTCCCGGCGCTTTCGGGTGGAACGGCCCGACATAGGAGGGCGCCGCCTCGCGGACGGGATCTGACCCGCAGATGACGATCCCCATCGGACCGATCTGCATCTCGATCATCGTCAGCCGCAGCATTTCATAACAGTTGGTCTCGACCGCGCCGAACACCGCCGTATAGAAATCCGCCGTCCGGCGCTCCAGCCCCTGTGCCACGAAGAGGCTTAAAGTCAAGCTGAAGTCTTTGCCCATCATTGCCCTGGCCCACCTGATTCCCAGTTCAGGATAGGGGAATATTCATGACAGTGTCATGTTTTCCGGCCCGTGGTCCGCGCTTTTGCAGGACTTATGGGCCGGCATCTGCGTCGGGACCAGCGTAACGCGCGCGGGGCCGGATCAGGTGGCCGCTCTCGACCTGTTCCATCGCATGCGCCAGCCAGCCGGCGGTGCGCGATAGCGCGAAGATGACGAGCGGCGCGTCGTCCGGCAGGTCGAAACCGGCGGCCATCGCCCCCAGGGCAAAATCGATGTTGATCGGCTCCCCGAGCAGTTCCTCTCCGGCCTCGGCAAGCAGGCCATAAAGCGGCGGCGAGTCGAAGCTTTCCATCAGCGCCTTGGCGCGCGGGTCTCCGTGCGGGTAGAGCCGATGCCCGAATGCCCTGACGACGCCTTCCGTCGACAGCATGCCGCGGATCGCCTCGCGCACTCCGACGGAAGCCGCCTTTTCCGCCAGCGCGGTCACGCTGATCCAGGCGCCGCCATGCCGCGGGCCGGTGAGCGTCGCAAGACCGGAAAGCGCGGCGGCGGAAAGCGCGGCCCCCGACGATGCCGTCACCCTTGCCGCAAAGGCGGAGACGTTGAGCTCATGCTCGGCCGCCAGCACCAGCGCCCTGCGGATCGGTTCGGCAGCATCCGGCCTTCGCCAGCCGAATGCCAGCCTCTCGTGCAGCGGCAACGGCTCGCCAAACGGCGCGAGCGCCTGCGCTGCCGTCGACAACACATCCGCCGCCTCCGCCCGCAATACAAAAGTTTTTCGCCGCAGCGCCGGCAGGTCGTTCATCACCCGGGCCGCCAGTCCCGCGAACGCCGCCCTCATCCGCGAGTTCGGCCCTTGGTCCGCACCGCCCGGCTGGATCTCAACCGTCTCGGCATCCCAGAGAAGCGCTGCGACCTGTTCCAGCGTGGCATACCCGGCGAGTTCGACTGCATCACGGCCGCGATACAACAGCCGTTCGTTGGAAATCGAGGAGATCGCCGTCGGCATGACGGGATCGCCCCAGCGGATCGCATCGGCCGCCACCGCTGCCGATTGCCGCCGTCCCGCATTGCGCTTGGCAAGCCGCTTCACGTCGTCGGCCTGATAGAGGCTGCGACGCGGATCGGCCGGGTCCGGTTTTGCGCGGATGCGGCCGCGGCTTACATTGGCATAGAGCGTCTGGGCTTTGGTCCCGAGCAGTGAGAGCGCCTCCTCGGCCGTCAGCCACAATGCGTTCATATTGATCGATTTCATCAAGATTGACGTCAATACACCTAGACCCGATCATCCTTGCCGTAAAGGAGAAACACCCATGAAAAACGGATTGGAAGACGTCATCGCCGCCGAAACCCGGCTGTCGGATGTGGATGGGGAGGCCGGCCGGCTGATCATCCGCGGCATATCCCTGGACCACCTCGTCGAGACGGCGACCTATGAGGATGCCGCCGCATTGCTGCTCGACGGCTTCTTCGAGCAGCCGGTCGCCGCCGGGGAACTGGGCGCGCGCCTCGGCCGGGCGCGCACCGAGGTCTTTGCGCATGTTCGGACGGCAGACGAAGCCCTCGGGAAGATGCCGCCGGTGGATGCCGTGCGCGCCCTCGTCGCCCGCCTGCCGGATGGGGAGGATTTCGATACCGCATTGCGTCTTGCCGCCGCACCCGCCGTCTTCCTGCCGGCCCTGCTGAGGCTCGGCAAAGGCGAGACACCGGTCGCGCCGAACCCCTCGCTCCCCCAGTCGGCCGATATTCTCGCCATGCTGACCGCCGCCCTGCCGTCCCGCGAACAGGTGGCGGCCCTCGATGCCTATCTGGTGACGATCTGCGACCACGGCCTCAACGCCTCGACTTTCGCCTCGCGCGTCATCGCCTCCACCAAGGCGGGCCTGACCTCGTCCGTGCTCGCCGCCATCAGCGCGTTAAAGGGGCCGCTGCATGGCGGCGCGCCGGGTCCAGTGCTCGACATGCTCGATACGATCGGCACGAAAGACAATGCCAGGCCCTGGCTTGCCGAAGCGCTCGACCGCGGTGAACGGTTGATGGGATTCGGCCACCGCATCTACCGGGTTCGCGATCCTCGCGCCGATGCGCTGAAACAGGCTCTGGAGCCGCTCGTCGGTACGGGACAGGTGGACCTTGACCGCATCCGTCTCTCCGAAGCGGTCGAGGAGGCGGCTCTTGTTATCCTGAAGGAGCGCAAGCCCGGCCGGCCACTCGACGTCAATGTCGAGTTCTACACCGCGCTGCTGCTCGATGCCCTGAAATTCCCTCGCGAAGCCTTTACCGGCGTCTTTGCGATCGGCCGCACGATCGGCTGGATCGCCCATGCCCGCGAGCAGGCGCTGGAGGGCCGGCTGATCCGCCCGCGCTCGGTTTATGTCGGCCCGCTGCCGCGGGCGGCGTGATCCGCAGTCACATCTGTATGGACATGCCGCCGTCAACGGTCAGCACATGACCGTTGACGAAGGAACCGGCGTCGCTTGCCAGAAACAGCGCGGCGCCGGCGATCTCTTCGGGCCTGCCCCACCGCTGCAGCGGCACGCGCTGGCGCATGAACGCGATCATCTCGGGGCTTTCGGAGATCGCCGCATTGGTTTCGGTGGCGAACATTCCGGGCGCGATCGCATTGCTCGTCACGCCGAACGGGCCGTATTCGGCCGCAAGGCTTCGGACCAGACCGGTCAGGCCCTGTTTTGCGATCGGATAGATGGCGTCCCCGAGACGCGCCATGCTGCCGATGATCGAGGTGATCGAGATGAGGCGGCCATGGCCCTGCGCCTTCATGATTTCGGCCGCACTGCGGGACAGTCCGATTGCCGAGAGCAGGTCGGTCTGGATCAACTGAAGGATTTCGGCGTCGCTGAATGCCGCAAACGCACGCCTGTCACGGGCGCCCACATTGTTGATCAGGATATCCAGCCGGCCGTGATCCGCGCGAATCTTCGCAATGACTTCGCGGCCGGTATCGAGATCGGCGACATCGAAGGCGACTGCGCTCGCCGCCCCGCCTGCCCCGGTGATCGCGGCTGCTGCCTGTTCGAGCATATCGATCGAGCGGCCGCTAAGCACGACATGCGCGCCGGCCTCCGCCAGGGCCTTCGCCATCTGCAGCCCTAACCCACGCCCGCTGCCGGTGACGAGCGCCACACGCCCCTTGAGAGAAAATCTGTCGAAAATCGTCATGTCGCACCGCTGAAATGAAATGAGCAATGCCGGCGAGCATATGGGATATCGCGGCAGTACCGCCAGTGCGGAAAACCGGCCCTTCGGCCTGATGGAAAAGAGCAGGGCGCGGGCCCTGCTTTTTGTCGGATTTCCTCAGACGAGGCGGCTCTGTTCCAGCGCCGCTTCGATGAAGCTCGCGAAAAGCGGATGCGGATCGAGCGGCCGGCTCTTCAGTTCCGGATGATACTGGACGCCGATAAACCACGGATGGTCCGGATATTCGATCGTTTCCGGCAAGAGCCCGTCCGGCGACATGCCGGAGAACACGAGACCGCAGCTTTCCAGCCGTTCCTTGTAGTCCACGTTCACCTCGTAGCGGTGGCGGTGGCGCTCGGAAATATCGGTCGAGCCGTAGATGTCGGCGATCTTCGTATCCTTCTTGAGCGCCGCCTTGTAGGCGCCGAGACGCATCGTGCCGCCGAGGTCGCCGGAGGCGGAGCGCACTTCCAGCTCATTGCCCTTGACCCATTCGGTCATCAGGCCGACGACCGGCTCCATGGACGGGCCGAACTCGGTCGAAGAGGCTTTCTCGATGCCGGCGAGATTGCGGGCTGCCTCGATGACGGCCATCTGCATGCCGAAGCAAATACCGAAATACGGCACCTTGCGTTCGCGGGCAAAACGCGCCGCGTTGATCTTGCCCTGCGAACCGCGTTCGCCGAAACCGCCGGGCACCAGGATGCCATGCACCTTTTCCAGCCAGGGCGCCGGATCTTCCTTCTCAAAGATTTCCGACTCGATCCACTCGAGCTTGACCTTGACGTGGTTGGCGATACCCCCGTGATGCAGCGCCTCGATCAGCGACTTGTAGGCGTCCTTGAGACCCGTATACTTGCCGACGATCGCGATCGTCACTTCGCCTTCCGGCGTGCGGATGCGGTTGCAGACCTCTTCCCAGGCCTCCAGACGCGGCTTCGGCGCCGGCTCGATGCCGAAGGCGGCCAGAACCTCGTTGTCGAGGCCTTCCCTGTGATAGGCCATCGGCACGTCGTAGATGTTCGCCACGTCGAGCGCCTGGATGACGGCCGACGGCCGCACGTTGCAGAACAGCGAAAGCTTGCGGCGTTCCGCTTCGGGGATTTCCCGGTCGGCGCGAACCAGCAGGATGTCCGGAGCGATGCCGAGCGCTTGCAGTTCCTTCACCGAATGCTGGGTCGGCTTGGTCTTGAGCTCGCCGGCAGCCGGAATATAGGGCATCAGCGTCAGGTGCACGTAGATCGCCGTGCCGCGCGGCAGGTCGTTGCCGAGCTGGCGGATCGCTTCCATGAACGGCATCGCCTCGATGTCACCCACCGTGCCGCCGATTTCGCAGATCACGAAATCGTAGTCTTCGTTGCCCTCGACGACGAAGTCCTTGATCTCGTTGGTGACGTGCGGAATGACTTGGACGGTGGCGCCGAGATAGTCGCCGCGGCGCTCCTTGTCGATGATGTTCTTGTAGATCCGGCCCGTGGTGATGTTGTCGGTCCTGGTCGCCGAACGCCCCGTGAAGCGTTCGTAATGGCCGAGATCGAGATCGGTTTCCGCCCCATCGTCGGTCACGAAGACCTCGCCGTGCTGCGTCGGGCTCATCGTGCCGGGATCGACGTTGAGATAGGGATCGAGCTTCCGAAGCCGAACCCGATAACCTCGGGCTTGCAACAAAGCTCCGAGTGCTGCGGCCGCAATTCCTTTTCCGAGGGAAGAAACCACGCCGCCTGTGATGAATACATATCGCGCCATGGGAGTCACCGGATACCTTCTCATTGGTGATTCCGCCAGCCCAAATCGTCCGGAGACCGAAATCGCCTGTGGAATCTTCACAAAATAAAACCGGCAGGCTTTTGGCCTGCCGGAGCTTGAAACCTCGACCGCGTCTTACTGACCGGTCGGTACACCCGAGGGCGCTGCCGGAGCGGCAGGCGCTGGGGCTGCGGGAGCTGCGCCCGTTGCCGGGGCGGCCGGTGCCGGAGCAGCCGCGCCCGAACCGGTCGGCACGCCGTTGTCGGACTGCGACGGAGCCGGCGGAGTTGCCGGACCGAGCTGGTCGAGAATGCCGCCGCCCGTGCCCTGCTGGCCCTGGGGAATGCGGTTCAGGATGTCGCTCGGACGCGATTCGTAACGCGCCAGAACACCGAGCGCGAGCGAGGTGATGAAGAACAGCGTGGCAAGGATCGCCGTCGTACGGGTCAGCGCGTTGGCCGTGCCGCGCGCCGACATGAAGCCGGAGCCGCCGCCGATGCCGAGCCCGCCGCCTTCGGAACGCTGGATCAGCACGACGCCGACGAGTACCAGCACGATCATGAGATGAATGACGATCAGAACGGTCTGCATATCAAAATCCACGCCTCCGGACGGGAGGCACAATAAGAGGTTGGCGGCTCTTTACATGAGAGCTGCGCGCATTCCAAGCCCTTATGGAAGCTTTAGGCCGTCAGCCCTTCATAGACCCCGTAGATGGCGAGGAAGTCCTTCGCTTTCAAGCTCGCACCGCCGATCAACGCACCGTCGACATTATCGATCGCCATCAGTTCCGCGGCATTGGCGGGCTTCACGGATCCGCCGTAAAGAATGCGCATCCGCCTCCCCTCGTCGCCGAAGAATTCGACCAGTTCCGCGCGCATGAAGGAGTGCGCGACGGCGATATCGGTCGCGGTCGGAGTAAGTCCCGTCCCGATCGCCCAAACCGGTTCGTAGGCGATCACCGTGTTCTCCGCTGTCGCGCCAGGGGGCAGCGAGCCGAAGATCTGCCGTTTCAGCACGTCGAGCGTTTCGTAGGCATCGCGCTGGTCGGCCGTTTCGCCGATGCAGACGATCGCGGTCAGGCCGGCGTCATGCGCCGCCGCCGCCTTGTCGCGGACGATATGATCGGTCTCCCCATGGTCGGTGCGGCGTTCGGAATGGCCGACGATCACATAGGTGCCGAAACAGTCCGCAATCATCTCGGCGGAAATGTCGCCGGTATGGGCGCCCGAAGCCTTCTGGTGGCAATCCTGTCCACCGATCTGCAGCGGGCTGTCGGTCGCGAGCGCCGTCGCCACATAGATGAGCGTCGCCGGCGGGCAGATCAGTGTCTCGACCTTTTCGGACAAAGCGCCCTGAACGCCTTCGGCCATGGCCTTGATTTCGGTCAGGCATTCGCGGGTGCCGTTCATCTTCCAGTTTCCGGCAACGAGCGGGCGCACATCAGGCGTCATCTGCAGTCTTTTCCTCTCCATCGTCCGGCTCCAGTCAGGAGTCGCAACTTCCACGTGCGAAACTTCGCCCTCCGACGTGTTCCATATCCATTCCTATGCTGAAAAACGGCCTTGTTTCAAGACTTTGCTTCCAACGCTCCATTCCATGAGATACGACTGAGGGGGAGCAATTGGTCGTTCCGACCGCCTATCCCGGGATTCAATCGTTTAGAGGTGGTGGAGACCGCCGGAGCAGCGTTATCGGCCCTATCTTTTGGCAGCAAGCACGAAATTGAGCACTTTTCGCCAGTCGACCATGCGGATCGGGGTTCCATGGCCGCCGGTCTCGAACAGGGTGAATCGGACGGGATATCCGACCTTCTGCAATTTCCGGTAGATGTCGATCTGGTCCGTGGACTTGTAGACGCTGTCGGCGCTGCCATGCGCGAAATAAATCGGCAGCCTGAGCTTGACGAACGGCGTCGTCGGCAGTCCGGGATCGGGCGGGCCTCCCAGGAGCGCCATGCCGGCGAGATAGCGTATCGTTTCCTTGTCCCGGCTGATGTGGTGGCAGACGATACCGCCCATCGAGGCGCAGGTAAGGATGACCGGCCGCCCCGAGGACTGTTCGAAAATGTAGCGGATCAGGGCGGCGATATCCGCGACGCCCGTCTCATCGAAAGATCTGACGCTTGGCGCATAATATGTGCCGCCATTGCCGATGGCGAGGTTTTTCAGCCGGTTGAAGTTGCCACCGAACGTGTAGTCGTTGGCGCCGAGACGCCGGTCGCCCCCCCGCCCGTGGATGAAGATCACGCTGAAGGCCTGGTTTTTTGCGCGTCCCACCCTGGTGACATCCATGCGCCGGCTGCCGACGGCGAGCGTTTCGTTTTCCTGATAGGCGCGCACTCCGGTATCGATATAGGCGTCCTTGACGCGCCGTTCCGGTTCGCGGTCGCGTTCGTTGATATCGCGCAGTTCCTTGTAGTCGATCACCTCGTAGGCGCCGTCGTCGCCAGTCTGAATCACCGGCATCTTCGAGAACAACTCGTCCTTGAATGGCTTGACCGGTCCTTGCTGAGCGCCGGCAGAGGCCGCCGAAAGGGCCAAAAACGCCGCAAGAACCGTGCCGAAAATGAAATGAATTGTGGACATGCCGGGCTTCACCTGCTTAGTGCGCGTCGGCCGCCTTGCCATTCAAGGCCGCCCAACGCATTTCTCGAAAACGACCGTTTCCTTGCGGCATCGCGAAAAAGCCGGCTTTCTGGCAGAATCGCGAGTGATTCGAAACAGCACGAGATGGGTATGGCTTCTTCTTCCGCGCCCCGACAGGTAGTACCGACGCAGCCGATGGATGACAATAACGACCTTTTCGCCGACATGCCGATAGCGGCAAAGCCCGTCGCCGTTGAGCCTGCGCCTGCTGTCAAGGCAGAACCTTCGACGCCCCGTCCCGCCTCCACGCAACCGACCGGAGACGACTACGGCGCCTCCTCGATCCGCGTGCTCGAAGGACTCGAGCCGGTGCGCATGCGTCCGGGCATGTATATCGGCGGCACCGACGAAAAGGCCCTGCATCACCTCTTCGCCGAAGTCATCGACAACTCGATGGACGAAGCGGTCGCGGGACACGCGAATTTCATCGAGGTGCATCTGGACGCCGAAGGTTTTCTGACCGTCACCGACAACGGCCGCGGCATCCCGGTCGAAAATCATCCGCAGGTGCCGGGCAAGTCCACCCTCGAAGTCATCATGACCAAGCTGCATGCCGGCGGAAAGTTCGACGGCAAGGCATACGAAACATCCGGCGGCTTGCACGGCGTCGGCGTTTCCGTCGTCAACGCGCTGTCGGATGTGCTGGAAGTCGAGGTTGCAAGAAACCGTAAGCTCTATCGCCAGCGGTTTTCGCGCGGCGTGCCGCAAGGCGGCCTTGAGGAGCTGGGCGACGTCCACAATCGTCGCGGCACCCGCACCCGCTTCCATCCGGACCCGCAGATCTTTGGCGAGCACGCGAAATTCGATGCCGGCCGCATTTTCCGCATGTCGCGCTCGAAGGCCTACCTCTTCGGCGGCGTCGAAATCCGCTGGAGCTGCGATCCGGGTGTCGTGCCCGCCGGCGGCGACATTCCGGAAAAGGCGGTTTTCCATTTCCCAGGCGGGCTGAAGGATTATCTCGGCGCCACCTTGGGCAAAGAATTCACCGTCACCCGCGAGATTTTTTCGGGCCGCACCGAAAAGACCAGCGGCCATGGCGCGATGGAATGGGCGATCACCTGGTATGGTGGCGATCCGCAGCTTCATTCCTATTGCAATACCATCCCGACGCCCGAAGGCGGCACGCACGAAGCGGGTCTCCGCATCGCGCTCACCAAGGGTCTCAAGAACTATGCGGAGCTGACCCAGAACAAGCGCGCCAAGGAAATCACCACCGACGACGTGATGATCTCGGCGGTCGGCATGCTGTCGGTCTTCATCCGCGAGCCGGAATTCGTCGGCCAGACCAAGGACAAGCTTGCCACAGTCGAAGCCCAGCGCCTCGTCGAAAACGCGCTGCGCGACCCCTTCGACCACTATCTCGCCGGCAACCCGAACGAAGCGGCAAAACTGCTCGATTGGGTGATAGAGCGCGCCGAGGAGCGCCTGCGGCGGCGCAAGGAAAAGGAAGTCAACCGCAAGACGGCGGTGCGCAAGCTGCGCCTGCCGGGCAAGCTCGCCGACTGCTCGCAGAGCACGGCCGAAGGTGCCGAACTCTTCATCGTCGAAGGTGATTCGGCAGGCGGTTCGGCCAAGCAGGGCCGCAACCGCGCCAACCAAGCCATTCTTCCCTTGCGCGGAAAAATCCTCAACGTCGGCAGCGCCAGCCGCGACAAGCTTTCCGCCAACCAGCAGATCGCCGATCTCATCCAGGCGCTCGGCTGCGGCACGCGGACGAAATACCGCGAGGAAGATCTCCGTTACGAGCGCGTCATCATCATGACCGACGCGGACGTCGACGGCGCCCATATCGCCTCGCTGCTGATCACCTTCTTCTATCAGGAAATGCCGGAGCTGATCCGCGGCAACCACCTCTATCTTGCCGTGCCGCCGCTTTACGTGCTGCGTCAGGGCGGCAAGACGGTTTACGCTCGCGACGACGCCCATCGCGCGGAGCTGATGGAGACGGTCTTCAAGGGCAAGAAGGTGGAGATCGGCCGCTTCAAAGGTCTCGGCGAAATGATGCCGGCCCAGCTCAAGGAAACCACCATGGATCCGGCCCATCGCACGCTGCTGCGCGTCGCCATCGACGACGTGGATTTCGAGGGAACGCGGGAAGCGGTCGACAATCTCATGGGCACCAAGGCCGAGGCCCGTTTCCGCTTCATCCAAGAACGCGCCGCCTTCGCGGAAAATCTCGACATCTGACGAGAACCTGTTTCGGGCTGTCTACAGCCCGGCCGCTGCCACGATCCGCAATTCCGGAGTGGTCACGGTCCTCAGCTCCGTTCGCCGAGCACCTTGGTGACAGCGCCTATCAGCGTCGCCGCCTCATAGGGTTTGCGCACCACGGGAGCCGAGAAACTGGCGGGGATGATCGACTTGTCGCTGTAGCCCGTCGCAAAAACGAAGGGAATATCCCGGCGCAGCAGCTCCTCGGCGATCGGCAGCGACGTGCCGGAACCGAGGTTGACGTCGAGAATCGCGACATCCGGTGTAAAATCCTTGAGCTTGCGGAAGGCATCGGCCGCGGAAGGCGTGGTCGTCACCTTGTCGAACCCGTGATGGGCGAGCATGGCTTCCACATCCGCCGCGATCAGCATCTGGTCCTCGACCAGCAGCAGTTCGAGATCGGCGAATTTCGGGGCAACGCCGTCCGGCGGCGTAGAATTGCCGCTGTCGTGCGCGGCAGCATCCTCCATCGGCTCTTCCTGGCGATGGACATGCTTGGCGGGAATGAGGAACCGGGCCCTCACGCCTTGTGCGGGATAGTCCACCTTCACCTGACCTTCGAGTTCGTAAGGCACACTGCGATTGATGAGCACGCTGCCGAAACCCGTTCGTGCCGGACGGCTGACTGGAGGTCCGCCGTCTTCCGTCCAGAACAGCTCGCAATCGCCATTCGAAAGCCGCGTCCATTCGATGTCCAGGCGTCCGCCCTCCACCGAGAGCGAGCCGTATTTGGCCGCATTGGTGGACATTTCATGCAGAACCAGGGCCATGACGGAAAAGGCGCGGCTGTCGAGCCAGATACGCGGCCCCTTGAGCGTGACGCTCCGCCGGCCTTCGCCATAGGGTTTCAGTTCCGCGTCCAGCAGTTCGGAAAGGACGCCCCCGTCACCGCCGCGCACCACCTGGTCATGGGCGATGGCGAGCGCCTGGATGCGGCCCTTCAGCGCGTCGACATAGTCTTTCAGACTGACATTCGCATCGACGGAATGGCCGACCAGTGCTTTGATGACCGAAAGGATGTTCTTGACCCGGTGGTTGAGCTCCTCGTTGAGCATGCGCTGGCGGACGTCTGCCTTGCCGCGCTCTTCAGCGAGAAGCTCGTTGTGATGCAGCACGACTTCCACCAGCACGGCACGGATCGCCTCAGCGATTTCCATGTCGCTCTCGGTCCAGGGTTGCGCTTGCTGGCGGGTCATCTCCTTCCAGATCGCAAAGCTCTTGCGCGGCGTCAGCCGGTCGCCGAGCGGCCCCGTCTCGTAGGATTTCTCCGGGTTGCCTGCCCAGTCGAGGGTCTGCACCACTTCGCGGCGGAAGAAAAAGAGATAGTCCCGCGCCCGCTGGGAAAGCGGAATGGCCAGCACGCCACAGGCGACCTCGGGCGGTATCCGCGAACGCGGCAGATCCCGGGAGAGGCTGAAGGTGGACCATATCCTGCCTCCTGCGGCCTCGCCGATGAGTTCCGCCAGTTCGCCCGCCAGATGCTGGGGCGGCACCGTACCTTCGCCCGTCCAGATCCCGTCGAGCCAGAGCGCCACCCCGTCGCAGGGCAGCACCGGGCCGAAATCGCCAAGCGAGGCGCGCAACAATCCGCCGATATCCGCATGATGCGAAGCGGCCTGCAGGAAGCGGTCGAGCGAGCGCCGAGCGCGGCTCGCCGTTTCCATGAGCTGGCGCTGCTTCAATGCGTTGAGATGCAGCGAGAAAAATTCGCCGAAAGTCTCTGCCGCGACCCGTTGCGGCATGGCAAGTACTTTCGGCGAATAGTGGTGGCAGGCAATCAGTCCCCACAATTCGCCGTCGACCACGACCGAGATCGACATGGAGGCGGCAACCCCCATGTTGCGCAGGTATTCGCAATGGATCGGCGAGACGCTGCGCAGATGTGCGAAGGAAAGATCGAGCGCCTCGCCCGCTTCATCGATCTCCGGCATGATCGGTACGCGCAGGTTGCGGGAATCGGAAATCACCCGGATGGTATTCTTGATATAGAGTTCCCGTGCCTGCTTCGGGATGTCGCCGGCGGGGAAATACTGACCCTTGAAGCTTTCGAGGTCGCGCCGCTTGTATTCGCTGACCACCTTGCCGGCGCCGTCCTGTTCGAAGCGATAGATCATCACCCGGTCGTAGCCGAGCATGGCGTAGGTTAGGCGGGCGGCGCTCTCGATCAGCCGGTCGAGGCTGGTGACGTTGCGGATGCGGCTGATCAGCATGCGCGCCACTTCGAGCGGCTGGTCGGAATCGCTGGAAGCGGGTTCGAACTCCAGGATGACCTTCTGGTCGACGCGGTGGATCGAAACGTCGAAACTGCGGCCGGAAGCGATCTTCAACCCGTGCCGCAGCGCCGGCCGCGCCGGATCGTCGGATGTGGCGAGCGCGTTGCGCAGCGCATGCGCGGCCTCGCCGCCGACCACCTCTTCCAATCGTCTCCCGTTCACGTCAGCCGGGACCGAAAGCATGTCCGGCACGTTGGCTGAATGCTGGACGATGACGGCGCCTGCGGCATCGCAGGCCACAAGACATCCATGAGGCTGAATGCTGCCGGGAATATGGATCGGCTCTCGGTCGCAGGTGGTAAGATCGACCGCATCCATGGGGGGCATACCGTAAGTCCCTGAGGTGCTTCCGCGAAAAATGGCGGCGGCCGACACCTCGGTGTTCCGTTGAGGCGCAAATCTGCCGCATCGAAAGGTTATCGTGATACTTCCGGCTCGAGCCGGAGGGTGATTTCATATTTCTATCGCATCTGCCGGCTAGGGCAAGTAAGTAAGCTTCCTTTTAATGGGTAAGACGCTAGTCTTGTACCAGGGAACCTTACGAGCCATATGATGGCGGCAAACAAAAAGGATAGACGGTGAGCGGAAATAACGATCGCAAGGTGCAGAAGGAGCCGCGCTGGCTCGGGCCGGTCGCACCCAGCAGGGTGGCGCTGATCCCGCCTATTTCCGCCGCACGCTGGCTTCTCGTACTCGTTGCCGCGGCCGGAATCTATTTTTTCCACGGTTTCCTCGTGCCGGTTCTCGCCGCACTCGTCATCGGTTTTGCAAGCTGGCCGCTTTATCGTGAACTGCTCCGTCGCATCGGCGGCAACACCACGCTCGGCGCCTCGATCGCCATTGTCTCCATCCTCCTTTTTCTGATCGTGCCGCTCGGCATCGCGATCTCCTATACGATCGGCGAGGTGCGGCAGTGGATCGTCTGGGCAGCGGAAGTGAACCGCTTCGGCGCGCCGCCGCCGGCCTGGATCACCGGCCTGCCCTGGGTCGGTGAAACGCTGGGTATCCAATGGGTTCAGCGCGTCGGCTCTCCGGGCGCCATTGGCGAACTTATCCAGATCGTCAGCGGCGCCAATATCGGCAATATCTACCGCGCCATCGTGGCGGCTGGCGATGGCGCGTTCCATCTGATCCTGACCCTGCTCTTCATGCTGATTGCGCTTTTCTTCGTCTATCGCAACGGCGCATCCTTCAGCGAGGAGATCGACCTGCTTGGCGAGCGCATACTGCCGGGCCGCTGGGAGCGGATTTCGCGCGTCGTTCCGAGAACGATCAGCTCCACGGTGACCGGCCAGACGCTGATTGCCATCGGCGAAGGCATCGTGCTCGGCATCGCCTACTGGATGGCAGGCGTCCCCTCGCCCGTCACGCTCGGCGTCATCACCGGCATCATGGCGCTCATTCCGGGCGGTGCGCCGCTTTCCTTCACGCTGATCTCCTTTTATCTCGTCGCGAACGGTGCGTATGTGGAAGGTGCCGCCCTGTTCGTATGGGGTACGGTGGAACTCTTCATCGTCGACAAGACGCTGAGGCCGAGGCTGGTCGGCGGTCCGATCAAGCTGCCCTTCCTGCCAACATTCTTCGGCCTTGTCGGCGGTGTCAGCACGATGGGTTTCCTCGGCCTCTTTATCGGTCCGGTGCTGATGGCGCTGCTCGTCTCGATTTGGCGGGAGTGGATCCGCGAAGTGAGGATGTCCGACGCGACGGAACTCGAAACGGCCGAACTCGCCGCCGGTCCGGCGATGGAGCGTCCCCCCGAGGTTCCGCTTGTCAGGAAAGTCTCTTCTCCATGAAGATGCTGAGCGGGTCGGGCCTGTAACTTGCAAACGGCCCGATCTCCTCGAAGCCATGGGCGCGATAGAGACCAACCGCCTGCGGCTGGTGAATGCCGGTTTCGAGGCGTATTGCAGAAAGACCGAGCTCCCGGGCACGTTCGAGGATCGCGTCCATAAGCCGCCTGCCGAGTTTGAGGCCGCGGACCTCCTCATCAACGAACATCCGCTTGATCTCGCCCGTGCCATCGCCGGCATCCACCAGAGCGCCGCAGCCCACAACCGTATCCCCGCGGCGTGCCACAAAAAACGAGACGCTGTCACTTTCAAGGGTGGCGACATCGGTCATATGATTGCTCTCGGCCGGATAAAGTGAAGCCGCATAAGCATCGGAGAGTTCGAGAAGCCTCAGCACCCCGGGCTGTCGCGGCGGTTCAAGCGCAATCGTCACTGTCATCTGTCCCTCGTGGTCGCTCCGCGGTATGTCTCCGGTCATAGCAAAGGCAGCACGTCACCGGAAGCTGCCTTCATCGGGCCAAGATTGCCCGCTTTAATTCGCCCATTGCCATCCGGGGACCGAGATGAATTCCGCATTGATCGTCATGACCATTCTGGGCTGCAACGACGCCGCGACCGATTGCCACTATGTCGCAACGGCCGAAAACCGGTGGCCGAGTATCGAATTGTGCGATTCCGTATCGGAGCAGCAGCTTGCCGGTTACACCAGCCAGCCCTATCCGGTGATCATTGCGGTGTGCCAGAAGCCGGAAGCCAGCGATATCGCCAGCGCTTCCAAGCCGCAGGCAAAACCCGTCGAACTGGCACCAGCCACGCCCCCGATCCCGCAGCCGGAGCCCGTGACGCCGCAGGAAGAGCAGACATTTGCGGATCGCGCCATACGACGCGTGAAGACCGTCCTGCCGACGACCGAAGGCGTTAAGACGCTGATGACGAAACCCGTCCGCCTCGTGGAAGGCAGCTATTCCTGGATCGCCAGGCGATTGCAGGATTGACGAGGATCAGGCTGCCAGTGAGATCTCGCTGGCATAGCAGCGGGCATTGAGCCGTTCTTCGAGCCGATGCAGTTTCTCGATCATCTCGATAAGCTCCGACATGGGAGCGAGAGCCGCGTCGGAGCGGCGGAGTTTTGTCAGGAGCTCTGCCGAGATGCCGCCGGAATTTCCGGTCGAGGCGGCCCGCCGCCAAAGCAGCACCGCTTCCACGAAGGCGACTGCGATATCGCGCCCCAGCCCTGCAGCCTCGAAAAGCGCCCTCACCGCATGAACGCGGCCGGTAGCCAGGATGGAGCGCACGCGGCGGTCGTCGACGCCGGAGAGGGCAACGATCGCGCCGGCGAAGAAATCCACCTTGCCGGTGCAGAGGGCATGGATCAGGAATGCCGGCGTCAGATGCCCCGCCGCCCGCAGGTGTTCGACCAGGCCGGCGATTTCGCTCTGCGGTACCGTTCCGGCAATTGCGACGGTTGCCGCTTCACCTGCCTCACGCGTGACGTGATCGATGCGCGCCGGCGCCATCGTGGTGCGCACGAGGCCGGAACTGGCGAGTGCCGCGGTAATGTGGCTCACCAGCATGTGCCGCGCATCCGCCGGCAGATTTTCGCGTTCGAGCAGGAGGTTGCGGATGTCACTGCGGTCTCCGAACCGCTCGGCAAGCCGCCGCAGCGAGACGCGAGTGATCGAGGCGGTCTCGTTTTCAAGCAGGATGACGGCTTCGCCCTCGTCACCGATCTCGGCGATCGCCGCGGCAACGCCGCGGGAGAGATGCGGTCTTGCGGCGATCAGTCCGCGTGTCAGGCTGTCGCCGCGGCCGGCGAGATCGACGAGATCGCCGTCGGTCAGCACCGGGGAACGGGCGATCACGGTACAGGCGATTTCCGGCTGGTCTTCGGCGAGTGCGACAATGATCCCCCGTGGCGCTTCGGCCGAATCGGCAAGAGCCTCGGCCAGCGCGAGCCGTACCCGCGGCGACGGATCGTCGAGCAGATAGGTCATCGCAAGTGCCGCCGCCCGATGTTGCTCGCCGCCCATCGGGCTCTGCAGATAGGCCCGGCCGAGCGCATTGGCCGCCTTGGCCCTGTCGCCTGCCCTTGCCGTTTCCGACCAACGAAGAAATGCCTGTACGATCACGCCGAGCCCCGATAACACATGCCGGATCTGGTCCGGCCGGCTGCATTTACGCTAAAGGCAAAAAGTTTAAGATTGGTTCACCACGTTTCTTAACCATGGCGAAGTCCTTGAAAATACGTTCCTGGCTGGTTGTTGAACCGGTAGCCGACGCAGATTTCGCGTATTCATCGGGCGCCGATGCGATCGCGCTCGATTTGTCTGGGACAGAGGATTTTCCAGAACCGGCGCACCGCTTGCGCGGCGCGTGGGCGCGGCTTTGCTCCGAACGGATCCTGGCCGCCCTCCTTCCGCCGTTCACGTCCGGCCGAACGGAAGCAGCGGCCGAATTCGCGGTGCGGCTTGGAGCCGCCGTGACGTTCCTCTCCGGTGCGCGGAGCGGTGCCGAGGTCCAGCGGCTGGATGCGACCCTGCGCGTCGCGGAATTGCACAACGCTGTTACGCCCGGCGGCGTTGCGATCGTGCCGCTTGCCGATGCATCCGGCCTGCTCGCTGCCGGCACCTTTCACAACTGCAGCCGCCGTCTTGGAGGAATAGGCTGGGATCGCGCCTTCGATCCATTTTCCGACACGGCACGGCTTGCGCGAGCCACTGTCGGCCTCGCCGCTTCCGCTTCCGGTGTCGCAGCCATCGATCCGGCTTCACCGACCGGTGACGAGGCGGCTTTCCGCTTCGAATGCGGGACGGCCCGCGAGAGCGGGTTTGTCGGCAAGCTCTGCCGCCTGCCGGCACAAATCCCGATCATCAATGACGTTTTTGACGGTCAGTCGCCCGCGCCAGCCGGCCGGACCATCTCGAACACGTCCGCACCTCCGTCGGCATAGTCGCGGTATCCCATCCGCGCGATCGGTCGTGCCAGCGCCATGTCGATCCGTCCGTTGCGCAGGATCGCCTCGCTGATGTGGATGCCGACCACCTGGCCGAAGACCATGAAGGATTGCGATGGCTGTCCGTCCAGCCCCCTGGGATTGATCACCTCCGTCACCCGGCATTCGAGCACGCTATGAGCCTCGGCGACGTAGGGCGCATCGACTAGTTCCGCCATCTTGGCCGTCAGCCCGGCGATATCGAACTCGCTGACGCCGTAGGCGACAGCCTCCGAGGATGCATTCACCTGGCCCGCCAGATGCCGGCTGGCGAGGCTTGCGGTAAAGACGCCCGTTTCTTCCGCATTCATCATGCTGTGCTTACGGCCGGCCGACGAAAACATCACGAGCTTCGGTTTGTCGGCGACGATGTTGAAGAAGGAATAGGGGGAAAGGTTCAGCGACCCGTCCCTGCCCTTCGTGCCGATCCAGCCGATCGGGCGTGGCGCGACGATCGCCTTGAACGGATCGTGCCTTAGCCCGTGCAGGTTGGTGTCGGTCGTGTAGAACATCGGCCTACGCCTCGTCCGCATAGGTGACGATCTGCGCGAGATCCGGCCGCGGGCGATCCGGTGTCGGGAAATCGCTGGAGCCGATATGGATGAAGCCCGCGACTTTTTCGCCAGGCTTGATGCCGAGGACTTGCAGAGCCGCCTCGTCATAGGCAATCCATTCGGTACGCCAGTTGGCGACGAAACCATGCGCGCTTGCGGCAAGGAGCATGTTGAAGCAGATCGCGCCGGCCGAAAGCACCTGTTCCCATTCCGGGATCTTCGGATGCGGCGCTGCAGTGCTGACCACGGCGACGACCAGCGGTGCGCGGGTAAAGCGCGTCCGTTCCGCTTCCCTGGCCGCATCGGCCATGTCAGGCATGTTCTTGAGCGCCAGCGCCAGAAATTGCTCGCCGAGCTTGGCACGCACGTCCCCGCGATAGACGACCAGCCGCCAGGGAGCCAGCTTGCCGTGATCCGGAATACGGGTCGCGAAAGTCAGGATCGCGTCCAGTTCCTCCTGCGAAGGCCCCGGCTCTCTGATCTGGGCCACCGGGGTGGAATGCCTGTCGCGCAGGAAATCGATGAGCTTGACGTCATTTTGCATGGTCGGAACTTTCAATCGGAGCTGATGCTGCAGGGAGGGCCTTGAAATTGCCTTGGCATTAGTCTCAAGTGACGGCTCGAAAAACAAGAGTCAACCGGTACACAACAGATGTCAGGCACTTCCTTCGCGGCACGCTGGATTATCGCCGGAACCATGGTTTTCGGCCCGGTTTCCGGAACTTTCTCGCAGGAAGATGCCTTCAAAAGCTTCCACCAGCTCAACAGCACGGCGAAGATGCCGAAGCTCAACGCCTTTTCCGCCATGCCCGGAGGAGCGCCCGGCATGGTGGCCAAGGACGTGATCTTCGATGCAAGGCTGACCAAGGATGGTGAGGTGATGCAGGAAGGCCTCGTCTGGCGGGTTTTCAGTCCCTTGGCCGGCGAGGACGGGAAGCTGCCGCTCGTCGCCAGTTCGGAAGGCGGCTCGGCCGCGTTCCAACTCGCGCCGGGAGACTATTTCGTCAACTGCGCCTTTGGCCGCGCCGGCGTCACCAAGAAGCTGACCATTCCGGAAAAGGGCAGCGTGGCCAAACAGACGCTGGTGCTCGATGCAGGCGGTTTCGTGCTGAATGCCGTCGCCGGCTCGGATCAACGCATACCGCCGAATCAATTGAGCTTTTCGGTCTATTCGGCGGAGGCGCGCGACAATGGCGACCGGGCGCTGGTCATGGCCGACGTCAAGCCGAATACGGTTGTTCGGCTGAATGCGGGCACCTATCACATCGTCTCGGAATATGGCGACGTCAACGCGGTGGTCCGCGCCGACATCCAGGTGGAAGCCGGCAAGCTCACCCAGGCGGTGTTGCAGCACCGCGCTGCCCAGATCACGCTGAAACTCGTTTCCCAGCCGGGCGGCGAAGCGATCGCCGATACGGCCTGGTCGGTTCTGACCGCGGCCGGCGACGTCGTCAACGAAAGCGTCAGCGCCTTTTCCACCATGGTTCTGGCGGAAGGTGAGTATCTTGCGGTCGCCCGCAACAAGAACAAGATCTATCAACGCCAGTTCAGCGTCAAATCCGGCCGCAACACCGAGGTCGAAGTGCTGATGCGCGAACCGCGCCAGATGGCCGGCGCCGCAAGCGACAAGAACTAGCACAATTGCACAAAGCCGCACGCGGCGGTCTTCCTCTTGCAATTGTGAAAGGCGAGGCAATGGAGCGTTCCGGGCCTCGTTCGGACCGTCCGCCTAGCCAGCCCTCCGGAGCCGCTGATTCTTCGTCGCCCGCATGGAAAAGACCGCGGCATAGAGCCTTGCGAGCAGGTCCTTGCGGTCGACGATCTTCGACATCTCGTCCCAGGTCATCATCTCGCCCACCTGCGCCCGGATCGTCGAGCCGGAGAGCCGCTTGAACTCGCGGATCAGCAGCGAGAGCCTGAGCGTCATCGAAATACGGCTGGCGATATGGAAGAGCGGGCCGTTCTGCCCCTCGAAATAGACCGGCACCACATTCGCCCGCGCCGCCTGGATGAGTTTTGCCGGAAACATCTTCCATGGCAGGTCCTCGGCACGGCCAAAACCCTTCCTGGCGGTCGCGACGCCGCCTGCGGGAAAGATGATGATGGTCGTGCCTTCCTTGAGCAGACGAACCGCCTCGTGCCGCGTCCGCATGTTGAGCGCCACCGCTTCCTTGGTCTCCTCGAAGGAGACCGGCAGCGAGTAGGCCGCCATTTCAGGCACTTTCAGGAGATCGTTGTGGATCAGCACGCGGAACGGCCGGCCGAGCTGTTCGGCAAGCGCCAGAATGGCGATGCCGTCGCCGATCCCGAACGGGTGGTTGGCGACGATGACGAGAGGCGCGTCGCGCAGCTCCGGCGGCGGCCAGTTGCCGACAACCTCGAGGCCGACATCGATCAGGTCGAGCATCTTGCCGAAGACACGGTCGCTCCTGCCGACGATATCGGTGCGCCAGATATCGTAGAGGCGGGCAAAACGATCCCGGCCGGAAAGTCCCTCGATCGAACGGATGAGCCAGCGCTTCAGGCGCGGGTCGCGGTCATTGGCGTAAGAAAGTTCCTCGAAACGCAAGCCAGTCTCCGCGGAACGTCCCGCCTCGTGAGAATGTCACCGAAATATTACAGCTGCATTACAGTTTGTTGACAGCGCCCGCCCTTCGGAGCGGACGCTGTCGGCTTTCGATCAGGCGGCGGCCTTCGCCTTCCTGGCTTCCTGCTTGCGCAGGAGATCCGGCGGCGTTGCCTCGTGCGACAGCGAAGCGATTGCCTCGTCCAGCGCCATCGGGGTCTGCGCCTGCGAACCGAGGCGGCGGATGTTGACCGTGCGGTTCTCCGCCTCCTGCCTGCCGCAGACGATGATCACCGGCACCTTGGTGACCGAGTGCTCGCGGATCTTGTAGTTGATCTTCTCGTTGCGGAAGTCGGTCTCGACGACCATGCCCGCATCGCGAAGCGCTTCCGCGACTTCGCGACCGTAATCGTCCGCATCCGAGGTGATCGTCGCGACCACGACCTGCGTCGGCGCGATCCAGAGCGGCATGTGACCTGCGAAGTTCTCGATCAGGATGCCGAGGAAACGCTCCATCGAGCCGCAGATGGCGCGATGGATCATCACCGGCTGGGTCTTTTCCGAGTTCTGGTCGATATAGAACGCCCCGAACCGCTCCGGCAGATTGAAGTCGACCTGCGTGGTTCCGCATTGCCATTCGCGGCCGATCGCGTCCTTCAGGGTGTACTCGAACTTCGGCCCGTAGAACGCACCTTCGCCCGGCAGGATTCCAGTCTTGATGCGCCCTTCCGACTGCGCCTCGATCGTCTTCAGTACGTCCATCATGACGGACTCGGCACGGTCCCACAGCCCATCGGTGCCGACGCGCTTGTCCGGCCGGGTCGACAGCTTGACGACCACTTCCTTAAAGCCGAAATCCTCGTAGACCGACAGGATCAGGTCGTTGATACGCAGGCACTCTGCAGCCATCTGCTCGTCGGTGCAGAACACATGCGCGTCGTCCTGCGTGAAGCCGCGCACGCGCATCAACCCATGTAGCGCGCCGGATGCTTCGTAACGATGCACGATGCCGAATTCCGCAAGCCGGATCGGCAGTTCACGGTAGGACTTCAGGCCATGCTTGAAGATCTGCACGTGACCCGGGCAGTTCATCGGCTTCAGTGCGAAGACGCGATTGTCCGCTTCCTTGTCGTCCGGATGCGTGAACGCATAGGCGGATTTCACCGCGAACATGTTCTCCTGGTACCAGCCCCAGTGGCCGGAGGTCTCCCACAGAGAGGCGTCGAGCACCTGCGGCGCGTTGACTTCCTCGTAGGTCCCGGCCAGCCGGCGGCGCATATAGGCCGTCAGCGTCTGGAACATGCGCCAGCCCTTGCCGTGCCAGAACACGACGCCCGGTCCCTCTTCCTGGAAATGGTAGAGGTCCATCTCCCGGCCGAGCTTGCGGTGGTCGCGCTTTTCGGCTTCCGCCAGCACGTGGAGATACTGGTCTAGTTCTTCCTGCGTCGCCCAGGCGGTCGCGTAGATGCGCGTCAGCATCGGGTTGTTGCTGTCCCCACGCCAATAGGCGCCGGCCACTTTCATCAGCTTGAAGGCGGTGCCGATCTGGCCCGTGGAGGCCATGTGCGGACCGCGGCAGAGGTCGAACCACTTGCCCTGACGGTAGATCTTGACGTCCTCGCCTTCCGGGATCGCGTCGACGAGCTCGACCTTGTAGGTCTCGCCCATCTCGCCGAAAACCTTGCGGGCCTCATCGCGCGACCAGACTTCCTTGGTGAAAGGCTCGTTGCGGCTCACGATCTCTTTCATCTTCGCCTCGATCTTCGGCAGATCTTCGGGCGTGAAAGGCCAATCCTCGCCGCTCTCCTTATGGACACGCTTGAAGTCGTAATAGAATCCGTTCTCGATCACCGGGCCGATGGTGACCTGGGTGCCCGGCCAGAGCGCCTGCACGGCCTCCGCCATCACATGTGCCGCGTCGTGGCGGATCAGTTCCAGCGCCTGCGGATCGGTGCGGGTGATGATGGCGATCGAACCGTCGGTGACGGGATCGGCCAGGTCCTGCACGGTGCCGTTGATCGCCACCGCAACCGCCTTTTTGGCGAGCGACTTGGAAATGCCTTCCGCGATATCGCGGCCGGTCGTCCCGGCATCGAAAACGCGGACGGAGCCATCGGGAAAAGTAAGGGAAACGGATTGGGACATGTCTTTCTCCTGTCCAGTCCCGCCAACGAATGCGGGTGGTGTTGGAATAAATGAAGCGCTTCGCCAAGCGGGTCGCGCGGGCCGGCTGATAGAGGTTTTTCGTGTTCTAGTAAAGGCAAGCGGCCCTTCAGGCGATCATTTCGGCAAGCCGGATGACCGTATTGGCATTGCGCATCGTGCCGACGCCGAGCTTTTTGGTGGTGAGAGCGGAGAGCAGCCGCGTCCCGCTCGCCTGGCCCCCGAAATCGACCCAGAGATCGCCGCCCACCACCGCAATCCTCTCGTCGTTCCGGTGTTTTTCGAGACGCGCCAGAACGCGTTCGTCGAGTGGTTCGCGCATCACTCGCACGCCGATCTCCGAACCTTCGCGGCCCGCAAACGGATTGGTGGCGTAAAGCGCCAGCCATTCCGGGCCGGAGCGAACGACAATATCAACATGCTTGCCGAACCGATTTTCGAATGCCGTTTCCAGCACCGTTTCGATATCCCTGACCGGTGACTCGTCCGTTTCGAAGATGAGATTGCCAGTCGAAACCAGCGTCCGGCAGTTCCGATAGCCGAGGTCTTCGGCCATACGGCGCAAATCCGCCATGACGACGCGTTTGCCCCCACCGAGAACGATGCTGTAGAGCAGCGCCACATAGATCATCGGTCGGCCTGCCAGAAGTCGGCCGCACCGGCAGGCAGCCTCAAGAGTGTCCGTTCGAAAACCTGAGCGTCCACATGGCGCCGAAGCGCCGAGGCGACGACTGCAATCGAATCGTCGGGCGAAACATTGTGGTAGCCGCGGAAGGCCTTCACTTCTCGTATCATCGCTGTTCGCTCGTCGAATGGACGAACCGGCTCATCGACATCCCAATGCGAAACGAAGATCGCCCGCAGCACCGGCGGCAGAACCTCCGCGAAGAGGAGCGCATCGGGAACGGACAGCCTGCGACGGAATACGGTGAACACCGCCTCCACCATCGTGTAGGTCTGGTTGGTGGTCTGCAGCATGGCGCCGTCGCGGGCATCCAGCATGAAGGCGTCGAAATCCCGCGAGGCCTGCCGGTATTCCATCGGCACCGTCATCAGCCCGTCTCCACAAGGTGACGTCGCCAGTAGCGCCAGGGCGTCCACCAGTGTTGCCGGGCCTCCAGCGTCTCCGGCACGGGATCGAGCCCGCCGGTGCCGCCCGGCCCGCAGCGTGAAACGCGGAACAGCGTCATCCATCCGCCGGGCCACAGCCCGTGCCGCGCGACCGCCTCGTAGCCGTATTCGGAACAGGTCGGGATATGCCGGCAGGAATTGCCGATGAAACCGGAAAGGGTGAGTTGATAGAGCCGGATCAATCCCATGCCGAGGAACCGGTCAGGCGTCTTTCGGAATGGCCCGGCCCAGTTGCGCCCACGCGCCATTTTCGCTGGCGATCCGGAATGCCGGCAGTCGGGAGAGCCACACATCGGGTTAGACGGCGGCCGCTTCGGCCCGTTCCCTTGCCTCGGCCTCGGTCTCGATCTGTCCGATCGCGTCGACCACCGCCTCGAAGGTCAGCATTGTGGATGCATGGCGAGCCCTGTAGTCCTTGACCGGCTTTAGATAGCGCATCTCCTCGAAACGCCCCTCCGGCCCCTCGCCGCCCTCCTTCAGCATGGCGAGCATGTCCGCGCGCGCCTTGCGGATTTCACCCACCGTCGCACCGATCACATGCCGCGCCATGATCGACGACGATGCCTGGCCGAGCGCGCAGGCGCGCACTTCATGGGCGAAATCGGTGACCGTATCGCCGTCCATCTTCAGGTAGACGCGCACCTTGGAGCCGCAGAGTTTCGAATGTTTCTCCGAACTCGCATCCGCATCCGGCAGCGTGCCCGCATGGGTGATGTTGCCGGCGAATTCGAGGATCTTGCTGTTGTAGATATCATCCATGGCGGCTCGCTTGCAGTCCGATGGTCGCTTTCTGAACACAGTGTCCGGTCCGGCGGACTACCACAAAAGGGTTTCTGACCTTATATGTGCCCTGGAGACGGGATCATCAAGAAAGGATGTTTTCACGAAATCCTACCGAAATCGGAATAGGATATCTTGTAAAAACATTCGCCAGGGATCAGATACCCCCGGATTGCCCAAAAATTCAGCCGCGGCTGCCCGCATGCTGACCAGACCGTGAGTAAAGCCAGTCGGATGCGGCCTTGAACCGCATCGGGAGACGATAGATGGATGCCATAGTGAAGAATTTCCCGGCCTCGAAGGAAGTGCAGGCCCGCCCGAGCCAGCAGGAAGCCGAGGAAGCCGTCCGCGTTCTGCTGCGTTGGGCAGGTGACGATCCGGCCCGTGAAGGATTGCTCGATACTCCGAAGCGCGTCGCCGCCGCCTATGGCGAGCTCTTTGCGGGCTATGAGCAGTCGCCCGAAGACGTGCTCGGCCGCACCTTCGAGGAAGTTTCGGGTTATGACGACATCGTGCTGGTGCGCGATATCCCGTTCTTCTCCCATTGCGAACACCACATGCTGCCGATCATCGGCAAGGCGCATGTCGCCTACCTGCCGAACGGCCGGGTCCTCGGCCTTTCCAAGATCGCCCGCGTCGTGGAGATCTTCGGCCGCCGGCTGCAGACGCAGGAAAACCTGACGGCCCAGATCGCCGCCGCCATCGACGAGACCCTGAAGCCGCGCGGCGTCGCCGTGATGATCGAGGCCGAACACATGTGCATGGAAATGCGCGGCGTACAGAAGCAGGGCTCGCATACGACAACGACGACTTTCACCGGCGAATTCAAGACCAATGCCGCCGAACAGGCGCGTTTCTTCATGCTTGCCCGCAACCGCTGACCGGTCCGGAAATCACCATGCCGATCTCTTTTGAAAAGCCTTCCGCCGACAAGGCGGAACTCGAAGGCGCCGGCGCGTTCACGCCGCGCTTCGATGTGAATGGCCTCATGACGGCCGTCGTCACGGATATCCGCGACGGCGAACTGCTGATGGTCGCGCATATGAATGCCGAGGCGCTGGCTTTGACCATCGAGACCGGCATCGCCCATTATTACAGCCGTTCGCGCGCCAGAATCTGGAAGAAGGGCGAGTCTTCCGGCAACCTCCAGACGGTGCATGAACTGCGCACCGACTGCGATCAGGACGCCGTCTGGCTGAAGGTCTCGGTCGCCGGGCACGACGCCGCCTGCCATACCGGCCGGCGATCCTGTTTCTATCGGACAGTCACAAAAAGTGACAGCAACGCTGTCCTTGAAATCACCGACAACGAGCGTCATTTTGATCCGGGTGTCGTTTATTCCGACCGGGGAACCAATTAGGCATCTGCCTCGTTTTTCGCCAAACCCCGAACGGATAAACGATTTCGAAACCCCTTGAGGCGTTTAATCGTCAGACGGGGTATTGTTCAGCTGTGGAGGTTGTCGTCGATGCTGAACTGGGGTTGGAATCGTCATGATCCACATGCAGCACCTGCCGAGGCAGGCGGAACGCAGGTTCTGGAGCCGAAGCCCCCTGAAACCATCGAAGCACCCAGGAAAGCAAAGCTGGCTCTCGCACTCGGCGGCGGTGCCGCCCGCGGCTGGGCCCATATCGGCGTGCTGCGCGCGCTCGACGAAGCCGGCATCGAAGTCGGCATGATCGCCGGCACCTCGATCGGTGCCCTTGTCGGCGGTTGTTATCTCGCCGGAAAGCTGGACGAACTCGAAAGCTTCGCCCGTTCGCTGACGATGCGCCGCATTGCCGGCCTTCTGGATCTGACGATCGGCGGCGGCGGCCTTCTCGGCGGCATGCGGCTCACCAAGCGCATGCAGGAACATCTGGAAGGGATGTCGATCGAAGATCTCGATCGCCCGTTCGTGTCGGTCGCGACCGAACTCCATACCGGCCACGAGGTCTGGATCTCCAGCGGCTCGCTGATCACCGGGCTGCGTGCCTCCTATGCATTGCCCGGCATTTTCGAACCCGTGAAATGCAACAATCGCACCCTCGTGGACGGCGCCCTGGTCAATCCGGTTCCAACCTCCGTCTGCCGTGCCTACGAACAGCCTCTCGTGGTGGCCGTCAATCTGAACTACGAGATCTTCGGCCGTTCCGCCGTGGTCAAGCACAGCGCAAGCGTGCAGCCGGTCGACGATGGCCGCAGGAAGCCGGACGATGTGCGGGTCGGCCTCACCGGCACCATGGTGCAGGCCTTCAATATCATCCAGGAACGCATTTCGCGCGCCCGGCTTGCCGGCGATCCTCCGGATCTTGCGCTGCATCCCCGGCTCGCCGATATCGGCCTGTCCGAATTCCATCGTGCCGGCGAAGCGATCGACCGCGGCTACCACGAAACCATGGCTCAGATTTCCGCACTGAAGCGTATGCAGGAAGTCTTCGCCCGGTAGACCAGGCGAAGAACTGCGCTCCACCAAGCGGTTCGCTGGATATCTCAGCCCGCGATATAGGCCTTGATCTGCTCGGCCTCGAATTCGATCTCCCGGATACGCGATTTGACCACGTCGCCGATCGAAACGATGCCGGAAAGCTTGCCATCCTGCTCGACCGGCACGTGACGGAAACGCCCGCTGCTCATCATGCCCATCAGTTCGTCGACGGTCGTTTCTTCCTTGCAGCGCTGCACTGCCGTGGTCATCGCGGATTTGACGGGTTGGTCGAGAACGGCCGGCCCCTTGCCGGCGATCGCCCGCACCAGGTCGCGTTCGGTGAAGATGCCGGCGATCCGGCCCTCCATGCCGGTGATGACGACGGCGCCGATCTTTTTGTCGTTCAATATCCCCGCGACGTCCAGCAGCGTCCTGTCGGGACTGACGGTCACCACGTCGCGCCCCTTCGCATCGAGCATGTTCTTGACGATTATTGCCATGGCTCTCTCCTCGCAACCAGATTGGCTTTGGCGCCATTTCTCCCTCAAGGATATAAGGATCGCCCCTCGCCTACCATGGAAATCTAGAGCGGGAGCGAATCGAGATCAAGGTTGCGTGATCGCCGTCCGGCTCGGCGGCAGGGGGTCGAACAGACCGAACAGCAGAAAACCGAACAGAAAGCCGCCGATATGGGCGTCCCAGGCGATCGGCCCCATGTCCGCGCCGAACAGGGTGACGCCGAAGGCGATCAGCAGATTACCGGCAAACCACATGGCGGTGAAGATCACGACGGTGCGGTTCCGGAACGATCCTTTGATGGATTGGCGCGGATAAAGATGGCCGTAGGTGCGGTCGTACCCCCGCTCCCCGGGGAAGGCAAAACGGCAGGCGGCTCCCATGAGGGCCGAAACGACGCCGGAGGCGCCGATTAGCGGCGTGATATCGCCTGGAGCCAGCAAAGCGTGCAGACCGGCGGCGGCAGCGGCGGAGAACGCCCAGAAAAGAACATACCGCAGCGTGCCGATGCGCCGGACGACGGGTGCTCCGAATGCCATCAGCCACAGGCCGTTGAACAGAATGTGCTCGACGCTGCCGTGCAGAAACGAATAGGTGACCGGCGCCCATAGCCATTCCGGCCCCTGCTCGCCGAAAACCTGCGGATCGCGAAACGGTATGAAAGCAAATCTCAGGATGAACCGCAGGCGCGTCTCATCGTCAAGCAGGTATTCTTGGACCACATAGATCGCCACGAGCAAGGCCAGTGTGATGACAAGGCTCTGCGGCAGGTTGAACACCGGCTGCGAGCTTTCGGCCTCCGCTTCCTGTCCCTCATCGGCGCCCTCGGGCCCATTGTTCGTATCGGTCACGTCTTTTGCCTGCCTCTTCGCCGGCATGTCTTTCGCCGGCCAGTCTGTCTTTTCGCCCGAGTATAGCGACAGGCATATAGGAGCGACCCGTCAAAGGAAAGCGCTGCCCGTTCGCGGCGCCGCGGTTTACGCCGCGTTAACCTTGGCCCTCCCTCCGTGGCACGAATTTCGCTCCAGATGGGAAAACGGTCGGGCATGACGCACGATCTGCATCGAAATGTGACAGGTGGTGACGAATGCGAAACCAGGCAAGCCGGGCAATCTTTGACTATTGGATCAATATCAAGGGTGACCATGCCGCGCCGCTGCGTACCGAAATCGATCCCACGGCTCTGCGCCATCTCCTGCCGCACCTCTTCATCATCGCAAACGACACCCAAGGCGTTCTCGCCTTTCGGCTGGCCGGCACGCGAATCTGCGACCTGTTCAATCGCGAATTCCGCAGCGCCCCCTTTGCGACGGTATGGACCGACGGCGATCAGCACCGCCCGGCCGAAATTGCCCGACATGTCATTCTGTACGAAAAGCCGGCACTTCTCGACGTGCTTGCATCGAATGGGGACACGCAACACCCCTATGAGATGCTGCTGATGCCCGTCCGGTCGACGGAAGTCGATGCCTGTGATCGCGTGCTCGGTGCCCTTCTGCCTTGCGAGGAGAGATTTTCGGCCACCCACAGACCCCTTGTCGGACTTGCCCTCGAAGACTGGACCTTTCTCACCGGCGCCGCATCGCATTTCGGCGTCCCCGTTACCGGCGATCGCCGCAGCATTCCTGACGCCCTGCGGCGCCTGCTGCCGGGGCGCCAGTCCTCTTCTGGCCGGGCATCCTGACCGGTAGCCGGGAAGGTGTTCAAACCTTCTGTTAACCGCGAAGCGTTATCACAAAGATAGACCGCTCGAAGAGAAAAGCTTCTCACATGTATTCATTCCAGCCGGCATCTGCTCCGTCATCTCAGGCCATGCCCGCCCAGCGGGCATTCCAGCGGGTGTCGGTCAATATCGGTGGAAGACTGATGCTGGCGACCCATGAGGAGTTTCCCTGCACGACGGTGGACATGTCGCCGGGCGATGTCAGCTTCACCTGTGTCGGCCGCCCTCGCATGGGCGAGCGCGTGATCGCCTATCTCGACCACATAGGCCGCCTGGAGGGTACCGTCGTCAGCCTCTCCGAGGATGGGTTCGTCATGTCGATCAACGCGACGGACCGCAAACGCGAAAAACTCGCCGCACAGCTGACCTGGATCGCCAACAAGCACGAACTCGGCCTGCCCGAAGACCGCCGTCACGATCGCCTTGCACCGCGCAACACGCGCTCCGAGATCACCCTCGATGACGGCCGGCGTTATGCATGCCGCATCATGGACCTTTCGCTTTCCGGCGCGGCGATCGATATCGATATCCGCCCGGCGCTCGGCACGCCGGTCCGGCTCGGCAACATGCGCGGCCGCGTCGTCCGCCACTTCATGGAAGGCGTGGCGATCGAGTTCGGCTCGGTCCAGTCGCGCGAGACGCTGAGAGAATTTCTCTAATCACATCCCGAATTGCGACCGCCATCATGGCGTAGGAACTCTGATGGCTGCGTGCCTCCGTCAGGCGCTGTCTGCATCGCCGTAGGACCTCCCTATTCCCGATTCCATCCGCAAAAAGGGTCGCCCACACCGGATGATATGTGCCGAAATGAACTTTTTCGAAAAATTTGTCCCCTTTCGGCACTTTTTTTCAGGGCGACCTAGACCCGCAAAAGCCCTCCTGACCCGCCTCCCTGGCAGAGTTCGATGTCCGCGCCGCAGTGTCACGTGAGACGGATGCCCGCGAAGCGCTGGTATTCAGGCCCTTGAGGCATCATCTCGACTGCAAGAGAAAAGCCTTTACTAACAATAGGATAACGAAATCCGGCGCCTAGAGGCACGGGGGATAGTATGCATTTTATGAAAATTTTCGACGAATTCGCCTTGGAATTGAAGAAACTTCGAGGCGTATTTGAGCCATATTTTAGATGAATTGAATTCAAATAAGAGATTGATTTTACTGCGAGATTTTGCGGTCGCTCAAGTCCTCTGTGGCAGTGTTCTTCCCATAACGGGGAGACAAAAAAATGAAATACCGCAAGGGACTGGGCCTCGCCGCCATCACTGCCTTCATGACGATCTTTTCCGCCGGACAATCCTCGGCCATGCCGGCCGGTGCGATGCGCATCATCGGCCAGGCCAATCCGCCGATCGGCCATTACGAATTCTGCAAGACTTATACGAGCGAATGCGTCGCGACCTATAAGGATGCTGGCCCGATGAGCCTCACCGAGGACAAGTGGCGTACGATGCTCGACATCAACTACACGGTCAATTCCTCGATCACGCCGATGACCGATCAGGAAATCTACGGCGTCGAAGAGCGCTGGGCCTATCCGCGCACCGTCGGCGATTGCGAGGACTTCGTGCTCCTGAAGCGCAAGATGCTGATGAAGAAGGGTTTTGATCCGTCCGACCTGCTGATCACCGTCGTGCTTCAGCCGAATGGCGAAGGCCATGCCGTCCTCACGGTCCGCACCGATCGCGGCGACTTCGTCCTCGACAATATGCGCAACAAAGTGCTCCTCTGGACCGATACGGAATACACCTACCTGAAGCGTCAGGCGAACGACGATCCCGCCCGCTGGGTCAAGCTTCAGGACGGCCGCGCCGCCGCCGTCGGCTCGGTCGGCCAGTAAGGCCCGTCAGTTCAACGGCAGACGGCCGCGATCCTGCTCGCCGCGGCCGCGATCAGGCTGCGGGGCCGCACATCTGCAGTCGGTTTCCGAACGGATCGTGAAAGCTCGCATACACGACATGCCCGTCGAACACGACGGGCTCGCCACAGGCAACGCCCCGGCATCTGAGCTCATCGACCGCCGCATGGCAGTCGTCGACATTGAGGACCACGGTCGTGCCGGTGGAGGGTTGCCATTCCGCTCCGGCAAGCGTCACCGAAAGGTTGGCTCCGCCCGCCCCGGTCGAAAACTCGATCCAGCCCGCCTCCGGCAGGTCGTAGAGCGGGGTTCCGAGCCCCAGCGTCTCGCCGTAGAAGAGCCGCGCCCCCCCAAGATCGGTGACCGAAATCGATACCACGTTGATTCCATGGAAAAGCTGCACGTCGTCCTCCCTCCGTCGCCGACTTGCCACTCAATTTCGTTTACCAAAAGTTAACGCTAAGCCGCCAGACTCATTGCCGCTTCGCTCCGGCGCGTTCCGTATCCGTTGTCTTCCCGACGCACGGCGAATCTCGCAGATGCTGAACATGGAGCGCGTGTCATGGCAGGTCCAGCCCCAATCCTTCAGGCCGCCGAAGAAGCGCCGCTGATTTCCAACCGGTTTCTCTATCGGCTGACGGCGGTCATCACGGTGCTTGCGCTTCTCACGGCGGCGATCGGTATCGCCGGCCGCTGGTTCGGGGAACGGATCGCGCTTGCCGGCCACACCGACAGTACCGAACAGTTTTCAATCCGGATCGGCCAGGACACGCTCGATCTCGCCGCCAACACCATCCGCTTTCGCGATCAGCGCCTGAACGGCAGCGCGGAGCGCGTCGATCTCTACCTCACCTGGCCGGAACTCAAGGGCTACGAGCCGGATTTGCGCTCCCGCTTCGACGATGTCGCGCAATCGTCCTCGCTGGTTTTCCTGCAATTGTCGCAGAGCACCATGTCGCGCGATATGTCGGGCCGTCTCGATCCCATCTATTCGAAACTGTTCGAAGGCGCTCCGCAGGAGGTGAATTTCGGGCTGACGCTCCATCGCCTGCAAGCGGATTCGGGTTACGGCAGCGAGGTGGTTCTCACGGCGCCGCGGCCCGGCGGGCCGGATTATGTCGTCCGCTGCCTGCTGCCGGGCGAAGGGGAGCGGCCGACGAGCGGTGACTGCCAGCGCGATATCCATGTCGGCCAGGACCTGTCCGTCCTCTATCGGTTCTCCAGCACGCTTTTGGGTGACTGGCAACATATTGATGCCGCAGTTCGATCCTTTGTCGAAACCCGGCTCGCCCGGTAGGCGGCGCCACGGACGGGCGGATGATGACTAAAATGCGGCACATCGAGGTAGGTTGCCGTTCATCATAAACCTCTTGGTAACGCTATTCCCCTAAGGTTTTGGCAACGGCCGTGACGGGGGTGCGTCCGGACGTGCTAATATGATGCAAGCGATGAGTGCGGCAGTGTCGAAAACAATGTTCTCCGCCTCCTTCCCCAAGGATGGTGTAACGGTTCCGGGACGGTTTCTCGGGTATATTTTCACCTTGGTTCTGGCCGTTTCGGTCTTTGCCTCCACCCATGCGGAGGCCGCGCCAAAATACGCCGGCATCGTCGTCGATGCCAAGACCGGCAAGGTTCTTTATTCGGAAGATCCGGATGGCCTGCGTTATCCCGCATCGCTCACCAAGATGATGACGCTCTATCTCACATTCGAAGCGCTTGAGGCTGGCCGCATCAGTCTCGAGACGCAGGTTCCGGTTTCGGCCAACGCCGCTTCCGAGCCCCCCTCCAAGCTCGGCGTCCGCGCCGGCGGAGCGGTGACGGTCGATCAGGCGATCCGCGCCCTCGTGACTCGTTCGGCAAATGACATCGCAACCGCGCTGGGCGAATTCCTCGGAGGCTCCGAGGAGCGTTTCGGCCAGATGATGACCGGCAAGGCGCGTGCGCTCGGCATGACGCGCACCACCTACCGCAATGCTCACGGCCTGCCGAACACCGCACAGATGACGACGGCGCGCGACCAGGCCCGCCTCGGCATGGCACTGCGTCAGCATTTCCCGCAGTATTACGGTTATTTCGGCATCCGCAGCTTCAATTTCGGCAGGCAGACGATCGGCAACCACAATCGCCTTGTCGGCACCGTGAAGGGCGTCGACGGCATCAAGACCGGTTATACTCGCGCGGCAGGCAGCAATCTTGCGACCTCGGCACAGCTCGACGGCCGTTCGATCGTCGCAGTCGTGCTTGGCGGTCGCTCCAGCGCCGCCCGTGACGCCACCATGCGCAAGCTGGTCGCGGAATATCTGCCGCAGGCTTCCCGCAGCGGCAATTCCAACCTGATCGCCCAGGCGGCTCCGTCTCCGGCGGTCGCCGCTGCCGCTCCCGCGGCGCCTGTAAGAATGGCTCCGGCCGTAACTGCCACGCAGTCCGACGCGCGCCAGATGGCAGCGCTCGACCTGCCGCCGGCCGGCCCGCTGCCGGGTGCCCGCTACAATGAGCAGCCTGCCTCCATCGCTCCCGCTGCGGCGTCCGCTTATGCGGCCGAGCCGGAGCAGAAGAAGGTCATCAGCCAGGTCATGAACAGCGCCATGGCAAGCGCCGTCCCGACGCCGGCTCCGGAATATATCCCGGAACGCCGCGAGGAGGTGGCTGCAATTCGCCCGGTCAAGCAGACCGTCGACGCCGTCACGACGGCCTCGACAAAGGCGAACGTCAAGGAAACCAAGTCTGTTCCGGCCGGCTGGGTGATCCAGATCGGCGCGTCCCCGGACCAGAAGATGGCTCAGGATATCCTGCAGAATGCGCAGGATAAAGGCGGCAAGGTATTGCGTTCCGCCAAACCCTTCACTGTCGCCTATACCAATAACGGCGAACAGATCTACCGCGCCCGCTTCGGCGGTTTCGAAGACCAGAAGACGGCAGTCGACGCCTGCAATGTCCTGAAGAAAAAGGGCATCAGCTGCTGGGCTTCGCTCCAGTGAGCGGCGCGGACGGACAAGGAAATGCCCGCGCCGACATGGGCGGCGCGGTGGAATCTCGAGAGTAACGCGTATACGGGGTTTCCTATGGGAGTGAATGAAAACAGCGCCGAGTTTGTCTTTGGTACCGCATCGAAAAGCCGGGCCAAGGGCATCGCCCTCAATCCGCTTCACGAAGCGGCCATGCGCCTCGCGGGCATCGGTCTTGGCCGTTCGAAGGAAAAGACCCGCGATCTTGTCGCCATGCTGCTCAGCCACGGCGCCCGTGCCTGGCGGCATTCCCAGCCGGAAGCCGGTATTCACCTGCATATCGGCGCCCGCTCCGGTCGTACGCCGGTCCGCCTCAAGCTCCGCTGAGTTCGGCCGGTGAGGGCCGAATTCGCCTAAAGCAGACCGAGTTCGGCGAGTTCCCGCCGAAGTTCTTCGGGAAGCGCCGCAATGTCCTCGCCCAGTTTGCCGAGGTCGCGCGGCGCTTCCTCGCTTTTGAGATACCGCCAGCCTTGGAACGGCCGCTTCGGCTGCGGCGCTGTTTCGATGACCTCCGGGCCAAGGATGAGGTGGCAGCGCTGGATGCCGTCGCCGCCGGTGAACGTCTCGATGTTGAGGAGCTTCTGGCGGGCCATGACCTGCCCTTTGATCACCCAGTAGAGCGAACCGTTATCGAGAAGTTCGTCCACCCGTTTCGGCACCATGCGGGTGGTATGCACGCTGTGCGGATCGAGGCCGGCCGCAATCGCATTGAGGGAGCGTTCCGCGACCCATTCCCGGAGATCCTGGATCGAATCCGCGCCGACGCAGAGCTTTATCAGATGAAGAGACATGTGCTCTTTGAAGACCCATCGACGCTGAAGGTCAAGTCTCGGCGGTCTCCCTCCACAGCGGCGACGGCATCGGCCTCAAAACCGAGATCGATTTTCGGAAAGGCAAGATGCGGCGCTCCAAATAAGCTCAGCACTCGACGACATTGACGGCAAGCCCGCCCGTCGAGGTTTCCTTGTATTTCTCGCTCATGTCGTTGCCGGTCTGGCGCATGGTCTCGATACAGGCGTCGAGCGGCACGAAATGCGTGCCGTCGCCCTTGATGGCAAGCGAGGCCGCGGTCACCGCCTTCACCGCGCCCAGCGCGTTGCGCTCGATACAGGGAACCTGCACGAGGCCCGCGACGGGATCGCAGGTCATGCCGAGATGGTGTTCGAGCGCGATCTCGGCGGCATTTTCGATCTGTTCCGGCGAACCGCCCATCACGGCGGCAAGGCCCGCCGCCGCCATCGCGGCCGCCGATCCCACCTCGCCCTGACAGCCGACCTCCGCACCGGAGATCGAGGCATTGTGCTTGATGATGCCGCCGACCGCGGCCGCTGTCAGCAAGAAGGTCCTGATATCCTCCTGCGTCGCATCCTCATGGAAATGCAGGTAATACCGAACCGTCGCCGGAATGACGCCGGCGGCCCCGTTGGTCGGTGCCGTCACGACGCGCCCGCCGCCGGCATTCTCCTCGTTGACGGCCATGGCGTAGACGGAGAGCCAGTCGTTGGCGAGCAGCGGGTTCAGCCGGTTGCTGCGCCACTCCTCGTTCAGCTTGTCATGGATGGCGCGCGCCCGGCGCTTCACCTTCAGGCCTCCGGGCATGATGCCATCAACCTTCAGGCCGCGATCAATACAGCTTTTCATCGCCTCCCAGATGCGGTCGAGACCGGCATCGAGGTCGGCGGCGCTCATCTTGGTCTCTTCATTCGCCCGCTTCATCTGGGCGATCGTCAGACCGGAGCCGCGCGCCATGTCGAGCATCTGCTTGGCGGAGGCGAAGGGATAGGGCACGCGGACATCCGAAGAGGCCTTCTTTGCCGTGCGCATCGCCTCCAGTTCGGTATCCGTCACCACGAAACCGCCGCCGATCGAATAATATATGCGCCTCAGGAGCAGCCGGCCGTCGCGGTCGAGCGCGGAAAAACTCATGCCGTTGGCATGGCCCGGCAACGGCTGCTTCTTGTCGAAGATCAGGTCGGTCTTCGGCTGGAATTCGTAGGCCGGATGCCCGGCCGGCGTCACGCGGCCTGTCCGCTCCACCTCGGCGATGATTTCGTCCATCCGGTCCGGATCGACTTTGGCCGGTTCCTCACCCATCAGGCCGAGGATCACCGCCCTGCCCGTTCCGTGTCCGATGCCGGTAAAGGCAAGCGATCCGTGCAGGCTCACCTTCAACGCCGTCACATGCGCGCCCACCGGCCGCGGCCACTCGTTGGACAAGATGAGGTCCAGGAAGCGGTTGGCGGCCGACATCGGTCCCATCGTATGAGAGCTCGAAGGCCCGATACCGATCTTGAAGACGTCGAAGACGGAGAGAAACATGAAAACCCACGCGACGAACGATAATGGCGAAATCTATGCCGCGCCGCTGCAACGCTCAGGCGGCTGCCCGACATCGATTGTGATGCCAGCGACACCAGCCTTACATAGAAACGGCGCGGACTGAATGCCACGCCGATTTCGAAATAGGGGTTTCGACCTGAAAAATCAGATCGCGCCGAAAAGATAGGCAAGGGCAAGCGCGCCCGCAAATCCTACCAGCGCCTTGAAGGTCACGCCCCAGCAAGATTTCTGTGCCGTCTCGTCCATGTGGTCTCCAGGTTCTTCGCGCATCGGATGACGTCCTCGAAGGATCGTATGGCAATGGTCTATTAAAAAGCGCCCGCGTCCGCAATGCGGAAAGTGGCGAAAACGTGGCGCAAACCGCGACAAAGCCACAGGTCTGTCATTCTTCCAATGCCTTCGGGGGCGATAGGGTTCCGTGCTTTTGCCCTGAGGCTTGCCGACGCGCGCGAAACAAAGCATGACGAACTGGAATATCGACCCCTTGAGTCCCGGTGAGACCCATGACGATCGCCGACTATATCGCGCTTGCTCTCTTCGCCCTGCTCTGGTCGGGTTATTCCTGGGTCACGGCCGGTTCGGGATCCTGGATTTTCCCGCGCGCCAGCCTGAACCGGGCCATGGCCGAGCGCCGCAAGTCCTGGATCTACAATTCGCTCCGGCGTGACCTGAAGATGATCGACACCCAGATCATGGCGGGTCTGCAGAACGGTACGGCATTCTTCGCTTCCACCTCGATCTTCGCGATCGGCGGCTGCTTCGCGCTGCTGGGCGCCACCGACAAGGTGGAAGCGGTATTCGGCAACCTGCCCATGGTCGCCTATGGCGGACGAACCGCTTTCGAGATCAAGGTGGCCGGCCTCACCTTCCTGTTCGGTTATGCCTTCTTCAAGTTCGGCTGGTCCTATCGCCTCTTCAACTACTGCACCATTCTGTTCGGCGCCTTGCCGATGATGCACGAGACGAATGTCGACCGCGCAGCTGCGGAACGGGCGGCCGATCAGGTGGTGCGCATGAACACCATCGCCGCCAAGCATTTCAACGCCGGGCTCAGGGCCCTCTTTTTGTCGGTCGGCTATCTCGGCTGGTTCGCCGGGCCCTATATGTTCATGGCGATGACCGTCTTCGTCATCTTCGTGCTCGCCCGCCGCCAGTATTTTTCCGAGGCGCGGCTGGCGATCATGGACCGTGATGCCTCGTAAACCGAAAGACCCGCAGTGACTGTCGCCGAAAACCCAGCTCTCTCCCTCAGGATGCCCCGTATCACGCTGATCGATACGCTGCGCGGCGTGGCGCTCGTCGCCATGGCGACCTATCATTTCACCTGGGACCTGGAATTCTTCGGTTATCTCGATCCCGGCACGGCCACGCAGGGCTTCTTTCGCATCTACGCCCGGTCGATCGCCAGCAGTTTTCTTTTCCTCGCCGGGGTCAGCCTGGTGCTGGCGCATGTTCCGGCGGTCCGCTGGCGTTCCTTCTGGAAGCGGTTCGCCATGGTCGCCGGCGCGGCCGCGGCGATCAGCATCGCGACCCGCGTCGCCTTTCCAAACGAGTGGATCTATTTCGGCATCCTGCACAATATCGCATTGTCGAGCCTGATCGGCCTGGCTTTCCTGCGCCTGCCCCCGCCGGTCACGGGTGCGCTCGTCCTTGCCGTCATTGCCCTGATGGTCGCCGACTACGGCCTCAGTCCCGGCCTTCTCGATTCGGCTCTGTTCGACACCAGATGGCTTGCCTGGCTGGGCTTTTCGGAATACCCGCCGCGTTCCAACGACTATGTGCCGCTCTTCCCCTGGATCGCGGCGCTCCTGGCCGGCGTGGCGATTGCCCGCCTCGCCATGTTCCGCGGCTGGCTGCCACGCCTAGCCGGGATCCAGACGAGCCCGAACCTTCTCTCGAAAGCTGGTCGCCATAGCCTGGCGATCTACCTCATCCATCAGCCGGTGCTGATCGCCCTCGTCTATCTTTTCTCGCTCATCTCTCCGGCCCCGGCGCCCGATCCGCGCGTCAGTTATGTGCGGAGCTGCGAGGCGGGCTGCCTGCAGCAAGGCAACGACAAGGGCCTGTGCCAGCGCTTCTGCGGCTGCACGGCCGACCGGCTGATCGCCCAGTCGCTGCTGACACCGCTGCAGACTGCAGCCCTCGCGCCGCAGGACGAGCGCGTCCAGGCGATTGCCGAGGAATGTTCGATAGGCGCCCAGTTCGGAAACTAGGGCTGCCGCGCAAAAAGCGCGGCGGTTTTGCGCCAACGACAAGGGTAAAACAGGAGCCCGAAGCGCGGCAAGCGAAACTGAATGATCGCGCCCATGTGCCGCTGCGGTCCTGCGGCATGCGGAGACGCTTCAGATTTGAGGTTTCAGGTCCCGACGCCAATCTCGGCAAGCCGGGTCAGGCAGGCTTCCTCGACATTGTTGAGTTCGGCCAGCGTGTCGTCGATGTCCTTGCGCTTCTGGCGCAGTTCGTCGCGCTTCTCGTCGATACGCTTCATGAGGAGCTTCAACTGGCCGAGCTCGCCCGGCGGCTCCTTGTAGACCTGGATGATTTCTCGGATCTCGGCGATAGTGAAACCGATGCGGCGCCCGCGCAGGATTTCCTGGATGAGCCTGCGATCCGCCGCCCGAAAAAGCCGGGTGCGACCGCGGCGTTCGGGATGGATGAGACCTTCATCCTCATAGAAGCGAAGCGTGCGGGTCGAGACCCCGAATTCACGCGTCAGCTCCGTGATGCTATAATATTTGTTCACGATCAATTCCTGCTGCGTCGGCGTTCAAACTAATTGACTTTTACGTAACAGTCAATTTTGCCGCCTCGCTCTGGCGGTCGATCGCGGAATTCAGCTCAGCATGAACCACCATGTGGCGAGCCCGAGGAACGAGAAGAACCCGGTCGTATCGGTGATTGCCGTCACGAAGACCGCGGAGGATACCGCCGGATCGGCGCCGGCCCGGTCGAGGACCAGCGGGATCAGGATGCCTGCCATCGCGGCTGCGAACATGTTGATCAGCATGGCGGTGGCGATCAGCCCGCCTATATGCACGTCATGGAACCAGAGGCCCGCCACGGTGCCGACGAGGCAGCCGATCACCACGCCGTTGATGAGCCCGACGCCGGCTTCGCGACGCGCCACGCGCCAGGCATTGTGGATGTCGAGGTTGCGGGTGGCGAGCGCGCGCACCGTCACCGTCATCGTCTGTGAGCCGGCATTGCCCCCCATGCCGGCGACGATCGGCATCAGGATCGCCAGCGCCACCACCTGCTCGATCGTCGCCTCGAAAAGCGAGATCACCGATGCGGAAATGAAGGCGGTGAAAAGATTGATCAGCAGCCATGGAACGCGGGAACGAGATGTTTCCTTGACCGAGTCCGACAGTTCTTCATCGCCGACGCCGGAGAGGCGCATGATGTCCTCCTCCGCCTCTTCCTGGATCACGTCGACCACGTCGTCGATGGTCAGCACCCCGACCAGCCTGCCGTTCTCGTCGACGACGGCTGCCGACAGGAGGTCGTATTGTTCGAAGAGCTGGGCGGCCTCTTCCTGGTCCATGTCGGCGGGGATCGGATAATTCGTCTCCCGCATGATTGTCTCGATCTTCACCTGCCGCTTGCTGCGCAGCAGCCGGTCCAGGTCGAGAACGCCAAGCAGCTTGAAGGTCGGGTCGATGACGAAGATCTGCGTAAAACTCTCCGGCAGGTCCTCGTCCTCGCGCATGTAGTCGATCGTCTGGCCAACCGTCCAGAACGGCGGCACCGCGACGAATTCCGTCTGCATGCGGCGGCCGGCCGATTGCTCCGGATAATCCAGCGCGCGGCGCAGCCTCACCCGTTCGGTGAACGGCAGCTGCGCGAGGATCTCCTCCCGGTCCTCGTGGTCGAGGTCCTCGAGAATGTAGACCGCATCGTCCGAATCGAGATCGCCGATCGCCGCCGCGATCTGCTCGTTCGGCATCTGGTCGACGATCTCCATGCGGATCGCTTCGTCGACCTCGGTCAGCGCCGTCAGGTCGAAGTCGCTGCCGAGCAGCTTGACGAGCGCAAGGCGCTGGTCCGGCAGGATCGCTTCGAGAAGGTCGCCGAGCTCCGATTCGTGCAGCCGTGCGACATGGCTGCGCAGGAAAAGCGTGTCGCGGTCGGCGATCGCCGCACCCACCATCGCCAGGAAATCGGCGCGGATCGAGCCGTCCTCGGAATAGATGTCGTCGCCGGCTTCGTCGGTCCTGGTGCGCAGGCGGGTGTCTTCGCCGATATCGCTCATCTGCCGCCCTCGCTGTTGACGTCCGGAACAAGGAGAATGGCGGCGAAAAGCATACTGTCAACAACCGGATAACCCCATCCGGCACGACCGCTTCCCTCGCCTGATCCTCCTGCTAGAACAATTGGCCCGAGGCGTCCAGCAGTGTTCAAGCGGCAAGGCTTGAGCATGCGGGATCACCTTCGTATGTCTCTATCCGAAAACCATGCCGATGAGGTTAAGATGACCGTCCGCGCCATCCTGAAATATCCAGATCCGGGGCTGTCGAAACCCTGCGAGCCGGTGGCCCTTTTCGATGCGGAGCTTGCGGTCCTCGCCGGTGATTTGCTCGACACCATGCGGGCAGCATCGGGCGTCGGCATCACCGCCGCTCATGTCGGCGTGTTCACCCGCCTCGTCGTGCTGGAACTGCCAAAGCAGGACGGCCCGCGGTTTTACGTCAATCCGCAAATCCTCGCCCTTTCGGCCGAGACCATGCGGCACATCGAAGGCAGCGTCTCCATGCCCGGTGCCACGGACGAGGTCGAACGCCCGCGAAAAATCCGGTTCCGCTATCAGGATATCAAGGGTGCGTTCCACGAGGAGGACGCCGAAGGCTTCCATGCCATCTGCATCCAGCACGAGATCGATCAGCTCGACGGGATCTTCTGGCTGAAGCGCCTGTCCCGCCTGAAACGCGACCGCCTCCTCCGCAGGTGGGACAAGGGAAAATAGCGCAAGCCCAGAACAAAAACCGCATTCGTCCGTTGTCCCGTCGCAGATTGACGAGGAGCTACGACCATGAATGCAATCGCAGACAAGACCGCAGCCGAACTCGAACAGCGGGTATCCGAACGTCTGGCCGGCCTGCCGGACGTCGACGCATCCCATATCGAGCCGCATGCCGAGGGAACCAAGGTTATTCTCGAAGGTTCGGTCGATACCGTGTTTTCGGCCCGCAAGGCGGTGCTGAGCGCGGAAACCGTGGATGGCGTACATGATGTCGAAAGCCATCTGACCCTGACGGGCAACAAGAATGGCGCATCCACGAGCCATTGAGGCTGTTGCCCGGCGCGCCGGCAGGTGCGCCGGGCCTATTTCCAGGAAGATGACAGGAGACGACCATGCCGGCCAAGCGCAAGGTTGACGATATTTCCCGCGAAGAGGATTTCCGCGACTACGACGATCGCAATATCGACGACGGCTGGCCCTACGACGATGCCGCCGGCGCCGGCGCAAGGCCGGTCGACAACACCGCCTACGGCGGCACCAAGGCCAATTTCGACAACGACCGCAATGAAGGCTACCGGATCGACGAAGCGGATTTCGACGGACTGGAAGAGCGTCTCGCCGACGACGTCCGCCCCGCCACCAAAGGTCTGGAAGAAGCCGACGACCTCGAAGAACGCGTCAGCGATGCGATCGAGGAACTGGACGGGATCGATATGGCCTCGATCGACCTCCATGTCGAGAACGGCACCGTGACGATCGAAGGCGCCGTGGACGAGGCATCCGCCTCCCGGAAAATCGTCCGCCGCATCCAGGCGATCAAAGGCGTGAATGGCATCGTCAACAATCTGCGGCTCGAAGGCGTCGACAGCCGCATTCCGGACGACGACTAGCCCATCTCCATTGAAAACTCCGGCGTGCCTTTCAGCGTATTGCTGACGGTGCAGATTTCTTCCGCCATCTCGGCGATTTCCGCCCTTTCCTCCGGCTTGAAATCGCCGTCGATCCGCATGTCGACGACAAAGCGGGTTATCCGCGAAGGACCTTCGTGGGCCTTTTCTCCGGTGACATGCACCTGGACTTCCTTCAGACGATCCAGAATACCGAGCTTGCTCGCCGCAATGCGGGCGCTCAGCACCAGGCAGGCGGCAAGCGACGAGAACATCAGGTCGAGCGGATTGAAACCCACCTCGGAAGCGCCCGTGACCACATCCACGCTGCCGTTCGTCTCGCTCGTAACCTGCGGGTGACCAAGCCGTCCGAGCACCGCCGTCGCGCCGATCGGCCGGGGCTTTACCTTCAGTTCCACCATCCGCTTTTCCCTTATCGTTCCGAAACCGTCGGCCCGAAAATATCCTCGAAAGCCTCGCGCAGCCGCATGTCGACATCGGCCATCATGACGGGAAGTCCGAGATCCACGAGGCTCGTCACGCCATGGGCGCTGATTCCGCAGGGTACGATGCCAGAAAAATGCGAAAGATCCGGATCGACGTTAAGCGACAGGCCATGAAAGCTTACCCAGCGCCGCAACCTGATTCCGAGCGCCGCCACCTTGTCCTCGGCCATGGATCCGTCCGGCAGAAGCGGCTTTTCCGGCCGGCGCACCCAGACCCCGACGCGGTCCTCGCGCCGCTCGCCGCGCACGTTCATCATCCCGAGCGTGCGGATAATCAATTCCTCCAGCGCCGCCACATAGGCGCGCACGTCCTGCCGCCGGCGTTTGAGGTCGAGCATCACATAGCCGACCCGCTGGCCGGGGCCGTGATAGGTGTATTCGCCGCCGCGGCCGGTGGAAAACACCGGGAACCGGTCGGGCTCGATGAGATCGGCCGAATCGGCGCTCGTGCCGGCTGTATAGAGAGGTGGGTGCTCGAGCAGCCAGACGAGTTCGTCGGTCCTCCCGTCGGCGATCGCCGCCACCTCGCGCTCCATCTCCGCCACGGCCTCCTCATAGGGAACGAGACCTTCGGAAATCCGCCAGCGGACCGGCGGCGAGCCCTCTTTCGGCAACATGGAGATATTGAGGTCGGTACGTGTCAGCATGGAAATTCTTCTGGCAAAAACGGAAACGGCCGGCAAGCCGGGCTTTTCGACCTCTGCCCATATAGGCATTTCCACAGAGGATTTTTATCCTTCAAAAATCTGTCACGGCGCACTTGTGCCCACCAGATCCTTTTGCTACATGCTCCCCGCCGGCGCAAATCGGCACCTACCACGATGCGGTCGTGGCGGAATTGGTAGACGCGCAGCGTTGAGGTCGCTGTGTCGCAAGACGTGGAAGTTCGAGTCTTCTCGACCGCACCAAATCAACCCGGCTCCGGCCGGGTTTTTTGTTGCCCGGATGCCGTCGGATACCAGTCGGCCCGAGCTCCCCGCTTGAAGATCGCCTACGCCTGTGGTTGAAGAACGCGTTCTTTGAAAGTGCCCGGCATGCCCTCTCCCACACCTGAAAATCCCCTGAAGGGCATGGCAATCATGACCATCTGCATGGTCATCCTGCCGGTGATGGATGCGATCGCCAAATACATGGCGACGTTCGAGGCGATGTCTCCGGGGCAGGTCACCTTCTACCGGTTCTTCTTCCAGCTCGTTTGCGTCCTGCCGCTCGTCTATTTCACCGGCGCCGCCGTCTTCCGGGCGAAACGCCCCTGGATGAACCTGTTGCGCGGCGTCCTGCATGCGGGGGCGAGCCTGATGTTCTTCGTCGCGGTCAAATACATGCCGCTCGCAGACGTCTTCGCCATCTATTTCGTCGAACCCTTCATGCTGACGATGATGTCGGCGATCTTTCTGGGCGAAAAGGTCGGCTGGCGGCGTTGGCTGGCGATCGTCATCGGTTTCGGCGGCGCGATGATCGTCATCCAGCCGAGCTACGCGATCTTCGGCTGGACGGCGCTGCTGCCGGTCGCCTGCGCCTTCCTCTATACGCTCTACCTCTTTCTGAACCGTGCCATCGGCGAGGCCGATTCGCTGCTCGTCATGCAGACCATGGCGGGCCTCGGCGGCACCTTGTTCATGCTGGGCGCGCTGAGCATCGGCAGCGATCTCGGCGGCGCCGATTTTCAGCCCTCGCTTCCTGCCACCTGGCTCGGACTTCTTCTACTCGTCCTCCTCGGCTCCATCTCCGGCTACATGCACCTGCTGGTCGTCCGCGCGTTTCGCCTGGCGCCGCTTTCGCTGCTGGCTCCCTTTCAGTATTTCGAGATCATCTCGGCGACCGTCCTCGGCTACGCGCTCTTCGACGACTTTCCGACGGCCTCCAAGTGGCTCGGCATCGCTATCATTGTCGCCTCCGGCCTCTTCATCATTTGGCGCGAACGTCTCAAATCGAAGCAGGCCGCATGAGTTTAGCAATGGCCTTGAGCACGGGTTAACCGCCCTTCTTTGCCGGCCCTCAACTTCTGCAATTTATGACCCACATGCAGTTTCATGATGAAACGGAGAAAAGAGATGAGCGGGTTCCGCTTTTCTTTTCCGGCATGCGTCATCGCCGGGAAGGGTCGCATTGTGGCCGAAGATGTTTTGATGCTGCGCAAATACGCGCTGCCCGGTGGCGTTCGTTCTTTCGAGGATGCCCTTGGCCTCTTTGCGCTGAACGAAGCCTGCCCGGAACCGAATCCCGAATGGACTGCCTATTTCGTCGAGACGATGACGGCTTTCATCGTGCATGGCGCCGCTCCGGCGGGTCTCATCGATGAAGCCAAGGCCGGCTGGCTGATTCGCAGCATTTCCATCGATGGCGTCGTCCATTCGGCGCTTGAACTGGAGCTCCTCCTGCATGTGATGGAAGTCGCTGCGGAAGTGCCGGAAAGCCTGTCCGCCTTCGCGCTCGATCAGATCCGCCTCGCCCTGGAGCCGCATGCCATCGGTGCTTATCATGCCGCAAGACCAGCCGCCCCGGGCGTGACCGCCTATGACCTCGCCCATGTGTGGCGCGTCCTGCGCGGCGCGCTCGATCGTGGCCGTCTCATGCTTTCTCCGCTCGAAGCCCGGGTGCTGAAGGAAATCGACGAATGCGCTCCGCGTTCCGAACACCACCCGGCCTGGCGGGACATGATGTCGGCGGTCGTCACGTTCGACCGGCCGAAGGAGGTTCTGCGCACCGATCGCTGGCTGGTGACCGACGACCGGCAGGTTCTGGACGAGGAGGTCGCCGCCTGAAATGGCGGCGAGAGGGATCGACGCGGCTGCTGGATCGTATTTTAGCGATTGCATAAACCGAGGGGAAAAACGGAAGGGCTATGATCGCCGGCGATGATCGGCCCATGCCATGCCGGCGGCCCCAGGAGATCTCCCGTGACGTCCATCGTTTCCGCCGTCGTGCTGCTGACGCTCAATCTCGGCCTCATCTGGCTGATGATGGCCGCACCGGTCGGTCGCCGCACCATAACGCTCAGCCGCCGGCTCGAGGCGAGCCCGGAACGCCTGTGGGAGGCGGTCCACCCGGGCGGCGAAGAGGCGAGCTGGAACCCGGCAATCTTGTCGAGCCGGCACGAGGATGGTGGGAAAGGCCGCATCCGGGTCGCCTACCGCCATCCCGACCGCCGCGGCCAGCCGATCGGACGGGTATTCGAAGTCGAAGATCGCATCGATGCCGCGGAGGGCACCTACGAAAGCCGCGCCCGCGTAATCGACGACACCGCCCTCGATCTGTCGTTCTGGAACGATTTCGAGGAACGCCGCTCCGTCTCCACCGCCGCCGGCGGCGCGACGATCACCTTCGCCCAGACGGACAGCTATCGCGGGCTTGCGGTCTATCTGTTCCGCTATTTCACGATGCGCCGCGAGCTTTCCTCGCTCGCCGCCTGGCTGAAGGACGGGCAGCCGCGCACCGGCGGGCTCGTCGAACATCCGGCGACCCAGTTTTTCCTGGCGCTCCTTTCGACGCTGCTGCTCTGGCCTTTCTTCGGGCTCACCGCCGCAGGCCTTGCGATCTCGGCCGCCCTGACGCTGGTGATCGTCTTCCACGAACTCGGCCACATGGTCGCCTACCGGGCCTTCGGCCATGAAAGGGTCAGGATGATCTTCGTGCCGCTGCTCGGGGGAATCGCAATCGGCGGACGGCCCTATAATAGCCGGTTTGAAGTCGCGACCTGCGCCCTGATGGGCGCCGGCATGTCCGCTTTCCTGGTGCCGATCATCATCTCCGCGCATGAGCTTTCCACCGGCCGCTTCCTGTCGCTCGGCGGCCTGCGGCAGCCGGCGCTCGTCTTCCTGCTGATCCTCGGCGCCTTTAATCTTCTCAACCTCCTGCCCATGCACCGCTTCGACGGCGGTCAGGTGCTGCGCCAGATCTTCACGAGCCGCAACCTGCTCCTCATCGCCAGCTTCGGCATCACGCTGCTGATGCTCTGGGTCGGTTTCCGGATCGGTCTTTCCGCCACTGCGCTGATCGCCACACTTGCCGTCTTCACCCTGATCAGCCTGATGGGGGCCGTTTCGATCAAGCCGCGCGAGCAGCTCGAACCGATGCACCCGGCGGAGCGGCTTATGGCGGGCTTCGGCCTTTATGCCGCGGTTTCCATCCACTCCTACGCGATTGTCTTTGCCTGCGATAGGCTGTTCGGCCATTGACGCATCCTTGACTGTCCATGCCATTGACTCTGCGGCTCGAAACCGCTCCAAAGGTTGTATGAAAAGCGAACACACCGCCCTTCCCCTTGGCTATTTTCCCGTCCCGCCGGGCAAGCTTGCAACGGTCGTGACCTGTCTCGAAATGCTGGTGCGGCCCACGGGAAAGACCGCCCGGGCGCCGGAAACCCTGGCCCTGAAGCGTTTGATGCCGTCGGAACTGGCCGCATACCGGGCGCTCTTCCGGGCCGTCGGGGAAAACTGGATGTGGGTTTCCCGCCTTGCCATGGCCGATGACGAGCTTTCGGCGATCCTGAACGATCCCGGCGTGGAGGTCTATGTCCTGGAGGATGGCGGGCGCCGGATCGGCCTGCTCGAACTCGATTTCCGCCAGGAAGGCGAGTGCGAACTGTCCTTCTTCGGGCTGATCGCCGAGGCGATCGGCAAGGGCGGCGGCCGTTTCCTGATGAACTGGGCGATCGAAAAGGCCTGGGCGAGGCCGATCCGCCGTTTCTGGGTGCATACCTGCCATTTCGATTCGGCGGCAGCGCTTCCCTTCTACCAGCGTTCCGGTTTCAAGCCCTATGCGCTGATGGTCGAGGTGCTGGACGATCCTCGCCTGACCGGCCTCGTTCCTCGCACCGCTTCACCACACGTGCCGCTCATCCAGCCTTGAGCGTGCTCCCGCCTTTTTGCGACCTCCAGCGGCCGGTTCCGGCTTGAGCGGGGACACCCCGCCATGCCAAAGTCCGCGCCGAATGAACGCAGATTCTGAAGCACCAGGGGAGAGACACTATGGATGTCCGCGCCGCAGTCGCCGTCCAGGCTGGAAAACCGCTCGAAGTGATGACCGTGCAGCTCGAAGGCCCGCGCGCCGGCGAAGTGCTGATCGAGGTGAAGGCGACCGGTATCTGCCACACCGACGATTTCACGCTGTCGGGCGCCGATCCGGAAGGCCTCTTCCCCGCGATCCTCGGCCATGAAGGTGCCGGCATCGTCGTCGATGTCGGTCCGGGCGTCACCTCGGTGAAGAAGGGCGACCACGTCATTCCGCTCTACACGCCGGAATGCCGCGAATGCCCCTCGTGCCTGTCCCGCAAGACCAATCTCTGCACCGCGATTCGCTCCACCCAGGGCCAGGGTCTCATGCCCGATGGAACGTCGCGCTTCTCGATCGGCAAGGACAGGATCCATCATTACATGGGCTGCTCGACCTTCGCGAACTATACGGTCCTGCCGGAGATCGCCGTCGCGAAGATCAACCCGGACGCCCCCTTCGACAAGGTCTGCTACATCGGCTGCGGCGTCACCACCGGCATCGGCGCGGTCATCAATACCGCCAGGGTGGAAATCGGCGCGACGGCGATCGTCTTCGGTCTCGGCGGTATCGGCCTCAATGTCATCCAGGGCCTGCGGCTTGCTGGCGCCGACATGATCATCGGCGTCGACCTCAACAACGACAAGAAGGCCTGGGGCGAACGCTTCGGCATGACCCATTTCGTCAATCCGAAGGACGTCGGCGAAGACATCGTGCCCTATCTCGTCAACATGACCAAGCGCGGCGCAGACCAGATCGGCGGCGCCGACTATACCTTCGACTGCACGGGCAATACGAAGGTCATGCGTCAGGCGCTCGAATCGTCCCACCGTGGCTGGGGCAAGTCGGTCATCATCGGTGTCGCCGGCGCTGGTCAGGAAATCTCGACGCGGCCCTTCCAGCTTGTCACCGGCCGCACGTGGATGGGCACCGCCTTCGGTGGCGCACGCGGCCGCACCGACGTGCCGAAGATCGTCGACTGGTACATGGAGGGCAAGATCGAGATCGATCCGATGATCACCCACACCATGCCGCTCGAAGATATCAACAAGGGTTTCGAACTGATGCACGGCGGCGAAAGCATTCGCTCCGTGGTGATCTACTGATCCCACCGGCTTGTATTCTGGAACAAATCGCCTCTATTATCCGCCCGTCGTATTGAAAGGACATCCATATGTACAAATTCGAGATCTACAAGGACAAGGCCGGCGAATTCCGGTTCCGTTTCAAGGCGTCCAACGGCCAGACATTGTTCTCGTCGGAAGGTTATTCCGCAAAGGCGTCCGCCGTCGCGGCCATCGAATCCATCAAGAAGAATGCGCCGGGGGCAACCACGGACGATCAGACCACGGCGATGGCCTGAGAGACATCCGCACGGCTCCGCCTCTCGCGCATTGCATCACTGAGAGAACGACGACAGCATGATCTATGTCGATGCGGACGCTTGCCCGGTGAAGCCTGAAATCCTGAAGGTGGCCGAACGCCACGGCCTCGAGGTCACCTTCGTCGCCAATTCCGGCCTGCGTCCTTCGCGTGATCCGATGGTGCACAATGTCATCGTTTCCGCAGGCTTCGATGCGGCTGACAACTGGATCGCCGAACGCGCCGGCCCGGGTGACATCGTCGTGACCGCCGACGTGCCGCTTGCCGGCCGATGTGTTGCGACAGGCGCACTCGTCACCGGCCCGACCGGCCGCATCTTCGACGAAACCAATATCGGCATGGCCAGCGCCATGCGTGATCTCGGTGCACATCTGAGGGAAACCGGCGAGAGCAAGGGTTACAACGCGGCCTTTGCATCGCGCGACCGGTCTAAATTTCTCGAAGTACTGGACCGCCTCTGCCGGCGCGCCAAATCCGGTCCTCAACCTGGCCCCGGATCCGGCCCTTGAGATATCGGAAGCCGCCATGCCGAGCCACTGGTCGACCCTGAAGCATCACCGGCACGGGCCGTTCTTCGCCGGCACCATCGCGTCGCTCGTCTGTCTGCCGTTTCTGCTCACCTATGCGCCGCATCTTGCGCCCGGCGCCGCGGCGATCGTTTTCTTTCTGATCTACCTCGCCATGATCGCGATGCGGATCCCACATCTCGATGGCGCGGCGCTGAAGGCCAAGGGACAGAACGACGATGAGCCCGCCCCGGTCATCCTGGCCGTGACGCTGTTTGCCGTGGTCACCGCCGTCATCGCGCTTTTCGAGGCCCTGAACAGCGCAAGACCCGCCAGCCTGGCGGAAGTCTCGCTCGCCTTTGCATCGGTCGTGTTCGGCTGGCTGACGATCCATACGATGTTTGCCTTGCATTATGCCCATCTCTACTGGCGGCCGGCCGAACAGGAGGAGGAAAACGACGCCAGGCGCGGCGGCCTCGACTTCCCGGAGACCGACGATCCCGGCGCCTATGATTTTCTCTACTTCTCCTTCGTGATCGGCATGACGGCGCAGACGTCGGACACGACGATCACCTCCACCGGGATGCGCAGGATCAACCTCCTGCATGCCGTCGTCTCGTTCTTTTTCAACACCGTGCTCGTCGCCGCGGCCGTCAACGCCGTGGTCTCGATGGGACAATAATCTCGGAGTTTCCCATGAAGGTCCTTTCCCAGAACACCGCATTCGGCGGCATGCAGGGCGTCTTCCAGCACGATTCGGAGGCCTGCAATTGCGAGATGACCTTTGCCGTCTTCGTGCCGCCGAAGGCGATCGGAGAGCCCTGCCCGGTTCTCTGGTATCTCTCCGGCCTCACCTGCACCCATGCGAACGTCATGGAAAAAGGCGAGTATCGCCGTCTCGCCGCCGAACTCGGCTTGATCGTCGTCTGCCCGGATGTGAGCCCGCGCGGCAACGACGTGCCGGACGAACTCACCAACTGGCAGATGGGCAAGGGGGCCGGTTTCTATCTCGACGCCACCGAGAAGCCCTGGGACCAGCACTACCGGATGTACACCTACATCACCGAGGAACTACCCAACTTCGTAAGTCAACACTTTCGCATGGACATGGGACGTCAAGGTATTTTCGGCCATTCCATGGGCGGTCACGGCGCCATGACCATCGCGTTGAAGAACCCCGGACGCTTCAGGAGCTGCTCGGCTTTCGCACCGATCGTCGAACCCTCCACCGCCGACTGGTCCGCTCCCGCCTTCGAAAAATATCTGGGAACGGACAGGACCGCATGGCGCCGATACGACGCCTGCGCGCTGGTGAAGGACGGCGCCCGCTTTCCGGAATTCCTGATCGATCAGGGCAAGGCCGACGGCTTCCTCGAAAACGGCCTGCGCCCCTGGCTGTTCGAGGAAGCGATCAAAGGCACGGATATCGCACTCACGCTCCGCATGCACGAGCGCTACGACCACTCCTATTACTTCATCTCGACCTTCATGGACGATCACCTGCGCTGGCACGCGGAGCGGCTGAGATAAGGCAAAGTCCCTTGAAGAGGACATGTTCCGTCAAACGCTGATCCACTCGATACCGCAAACACTTGTCCTGATCATCAAGGAAACAGCGCGCTGGCGATCGCCGGGCGCCCGCCTTGGCCGTCCAGGCGGAACTCGCTGGTGATCCGGTCGGCGATCCTTTCGGCGAGCGCCTTGTCGGCCTCACCGCCGTCGAGCAGGAAGAGCGATGTCCTGAACGTGCCTTCGGCGATCGGCTCGCCGGTCGACACCGAGATCGCCTTGACGGTCACGCGCGCCTCATGGCGGCTACCGATCATCAGCGGCATGTGCGACGTCTCCTCGATGCGCACCGAGATGATCGTCCGCGGCAGCATGGTCTTGCGCACCGTCGAGCGGATCGCCTCGTCCACCAGCATGTCGGTGGCGATCACCAGTCCCTGGGGCACGGTGGGCCGCGCGGTCACGAAGGCGCCCCGCACGTCATAAAGCAGTTTTTCCCGGGCTTCGTTGCCCGCCGGCATGCGAAACGCCGTCAACGGCAGCACCGCCAGCAGGATCAGGACAAAACGAAGGACGCAGCGGAACATGGAGGAACCCGAAAGTGACGGTTCCCGATGTTCCTCCAGACAGGGTTAGAGAAGCATTAAGCGGCCGGTCTCAATGCAAGAAAAACTGCGGTGGCCGCCTGCATCTCGTCATGCCGTTTGGCGCGCCGATGCTCGGCTTCCGCGTCGGTACCCCAATGCTCGTTGGTCCAGTCCTCGTCGAGATGGGCGAGCGTCCAGGCCTCCTCGCCGGTAATCCGTCCTTCCGCGAAGGCAAGCGCCAGGATCGCCGAGCCCGTCAGCGTCGTCACCGTGTGCAGCACGGCAAGTTCGATCGCCGTATCGTATTTCCTGAGCGTCACCGCGAAGGCGGCTATCGCCTCCTTCGGCTGCTCCTGCGGCATGATGCCTTCGATCAGGATGAAGCGTGCCCCGAGCGTGCTCGCGGCCCAGTCGATGATCGGGTCCCAGCGTTCGTTCTGGCGCGCGACCAGGTTCGCAGGCCCCTCGGCGCGGTAGCAGAGCATGTCGCTCGACGAAAAACGCAGGATGTCCTCGAAAACCGGCTGGGTGTCCGGTGCGATCCCGTCGATCGCCGTGTTGACGAGCCGCGTCACCGGCATGGTGCCGGGATCGATCACGTCCACCTGGTTTGCCCATTCGTCGCGGATCAGCTCCGCCAGCCGCGCAGTCGGCGCCACGAGGCCGTTGCGGGCCGGTGTCCTGACCGGCTTGCCGTCGAGCTGGATCGCATGCCCGCCCTCGCCCTCCGCGACGGAAACTTCCGTATAGAAGCGTTTCGGAAGCGGCTTCTGCATCTGGATCTGCGCCCGGCGCGTCGGGTCCTGATGGCTCAGGACGTCGGATGGATCGGGAAAGATGTCACGCATGGTATAGGCCTAATTGTCCGCAGGTTTTCAGCCGATATGGGCGAGTAGCTCGCGCGGATGATGGACGATCGCATCGGCTCCGGCTTCTTTCAGCTCGGGCACCGAGGCATAACCCCAGGCAACACCGATCGCGGTGGCACCGGCCGCCTTCGCCATCTGCATATCGTAAATGGCATCGCCGATGACAAGGGTGTCCGACGGTTTCATGCCGGTCTCGTCGCAGCATTCCGTCACCATTGCCGGGTGAGGTTTCGAAGGACAATCGTCCGCCGTGCGCCCGACGACGAAATACTTGTCGAAGCCGTGCGTCTCCATCACGAGCTTCAGCCCGCGCCGGGACTTGCCGGTAACGGCTCCGATCAGCAGATCCTCGCGCGGCCCGATCACATCGATCACGTCGCGGATGCCGTCGAACAGCGGCTCCCGGTAGTTAAGGTCCTGCCGGACGACGGAAAACAGCGACTTGTAATAGGCCATCATCTCGACAGCCTCTTCGTCCGCATGCTGCTTGCCCTGCATGCGGGCGATGGCGATGTCGAGCGTCAGCCCGATGATCGCTTTGGTATCTTCGAATCCGGGTTCCGGCTTGTCGAATTTCTCAAACGTGCGGCGCATCGTTTCGTGGATAAGCGCGGCGCTGTCGACCAACGTACCGTCGCAATCGAAAAGAACGAGTTTCATCAGTCGTCGTCTCTCAAGCCGTTTTCCATGTCGAAGCCGAGCAGGTTCCAGCTCTGAACCATATGCGGCGGCAATGGTGCAGTGACCTTCAGCCGCCCGCCGGAAGGATGCGGAATGTCGATATGGCGGGCATGCAGATGCAGCCGCTTCTGGATACCGCCCGGGAAATCCCAGTTCGGATCGTCGATGAAATATTTCGGATCGCCGATGATCGGATGGCCGATATGCAGCGCATGGACGCGCAGCTGATGGGTGCGGCCGGTATAGGGCTCCATTTCCAGCCAGGCGAGACGCTGCGCCGCCGTTTCCAGCACGCGGTAGTACGACACCGCATGATCGGCGCCCTCCTCGCCATGTTTGGCGATCCGCATGCGGTCGCCGTCCGGCGTCTGCTCCTTCACGAGCCAGGTTGAAATCTTGTCCTCGTGCTTGCGCGGCACGCCCTTCACCAGCGACCAGTAGGTCTTCTTGGTATCGCGCTCGCGGAAGGCGGCCGTCAGCTTCTGCGCAGCACCCCGGGTGCGGGCGATCACCAGCACGCCGGACGTATCGCGGTCGAGCCGGTGGACGAGCCGCGGCTTTTCGCCCTTGTGGTTCGTCCAGGCGTCGAGCATCTGGTCGATGTGCCGCGAAACGCCCGAGCCGCCCTGTACGGCAAGGCCTGCCGGCTTGTTGAGGACGATCACCTTCTCGTCCTCGTGCAGCACCATGCGCGACAAAAGCTCGAAATCGCTCGAATGTTTCAGATCCCTGCCGGCGATTGGGCCGGTCTTCTTGGCGTCCGCCTCGATCGGCGGAATGCGCACCGTCTGGCCCGGCTGCACGCGGGCGTCGGATTTCACGCGGCCGCCGTCGACCCGCACCTGTCCGGAGCGCAGCAGCTTTTGCAGTGCGCCGAAGCCGAGCCCCGGGTAGTGGATCTTGAACCAGCGGTCGAGCCGCATGCCCGCCTCGTCCGCCTCGACGCGGATATGCTCGATGCCTGCCATCAAAGCTCTTTCATCTTATCTGTGATCAGTCCTGCCCTTTAGAGCATTACCCGCCCGAGCGCCAGCCCGGCGAAGACCGCAGCGAGCGAGATCGCCACGCTGGCAACCACATAGGTTGCGCCGGCGAACGTGGAGCTGCGTTCGAGCAGAATCACGAAATCCAGCGAGAAGGCCGAAAAGGTGGTAAAACCGCCGAGCATGCCGGTGATCAGCAGCAGGCGCATCTCCGGCGAGCCGTCGAACCGGCGGATGATCATCTCGCTGAGGAACCCGATCGCCAGCGAGCCGACGACATTGACGGCAAGCGTTCCCCACGGGAAGCCCGGGCCGAACTGGCGTAGCGCCCACAGCCCGACGAGATAACGGCAGACGGAGCCGAAGGCTCCGCCGATGGCGACGAGAAGGATGTTGATCATGGGTTTCCGTGTATCGCGGATGCGAAAATCGTCATATCGATAAAATGCCGACATTTTGCTTAAAGCGGAACAAAGCCCGCTCGCCATACTATTTATCATGTGAGAAAAATAGTGACAGGCGACATGACACTTGTGGTTAGCATATCGGCGAATACCGCCGCGATCGCGATGGAAGCCCTGAGGCCTGGCCGGCGCATTTCGCCGAAGGACCAAGCGGCCGACATGAAGGCCGATGCCGACCGCAATACCCGCCGCGCCGAAAACGCCGGCGACCCCGGCGATGTTGATCTGATGATCCCTGCCGCCAGCGTTTCGCTCGATCTCCTGGGGGCCGGCCAGGCGCCGCGCCAGCAGACCACCTTTCATCAGGCACAGTCGGCCTATCGCGACCTCGACGACTGATCGGCTTTTGCAAGCCTTCCAAAGCACCTCAGGCCGCCACGACCCGGATCCCTCCCCGCCCGCTCCCCGAGCGGGTTTTGTTGTTGCGGTAATAGTCGATGAAGTCCGAAGCCGGCAGCGGCTTGGAAAACAGCCAGCCCTGGCCGAAATTCACCTCGTGGGCTCTCAGATATTGGGCCTGCTCCTCGGTCTCGACACCTTCGGCGACGATCTTGAGGTCGAGCGTCTTCGCCATTTCGATGATATGCGACGTCACCGCACTTGTCGCCGTGTTGCGTCCGATCGTGTCGATGAAGGACTTGTCGATCTTCAGGGCATCCATCGGCAGTCCCTGAAGATATTGGAGGCTGGAATAGCCCGTGCCGAAATCGTCGATCGCCACGATATGGCCGCGTTCGCGGGCTCGTATCAGCGTCACCCGGGCAGCCTCGATGTCGATGAAACCGCGCTCGGTGGCCTCCAGCCAGATCTGCCCCGGTTCGATATCCGTTCCGGCGAGCGTCCTTGCAAGCACGTCGAGAATACGCCCCGAGGTGATGTCGGCGGCCGCCAGGTTGATCGCCACATGCAGCGCGCGTTCCGATCGCAACAGCGGGCCGAGGTCGCGGACGGCCGCCTGCACCACCTGGTCGGTGATCGGCATGATCAGACCGTTTTCCTCGGCAAGCGGGATGAAGAGGTCGGGCCGCACCAGGAACCCGTCGGGCCTTCGCCAGCGCACCAGCGCCTCGGCGCCGACGCAGGCGCCGCTCTTGAGATCGATGATCGGCTGGTAATGCACGACGAATTCCCGGTTGCGCACCGCGATCGCCAGCTCCCCGAGAGGTGACAACCGCTTCTTCGACAGCCAGATCACCACGCCGACGATGAAAGCGGCGATGAACCCGCCGACCGGCAGAAGGAGGAACTGCTCATCGCGCAGTTTGCCGGAAAGGTTCGCCTTCGGCTCCATGGCGATGGCGATCAGCCCGTTGTCGCGGGCAACCGCATAGAGCAAGGTGTCGGTCATCCCTTTCCGGGGTCCGCCCGTCAGCGATCTGACGAGCTTCGGATCGGGCGAATGCAGCGAGTTGATCGGCACTCCGTCCTGGTTGGCAAGCGCCAGCGAAATATGATCCTCCACTAGGACATCGACGAACCGACCTGGATCGACAAGGACGCCGTAGGCGCCGTAATGCAACGCCATGACCGGATTTCCCATCGCGACGGCGGGCGTCACCTTCATTGTCACATCCAGCCCGTCCGGCGTCGTATAGTCGGCGGCTACCCGTCTCACATTGCCGGACGCCGGACCCCAGGAGGTGCATTTCAGCAGCCCGTTTTCGAAGTAGCCGACCTCCTCCACGGAGATCGTGTTGAACGCCACCACCCGCATGCGGGCGATATGCTGGGGTGAGCAGGGAGGCAGCCGCGGATAGGCGAGCGAGTCGAGCGCGATCTTGGCGTCCCGGAACGTGCGGCTGGCGCGCATGATGGTCTGCCCGGCCACCCGCGCGAGACTATCCTGCTGTTTCTCCACCGTGATCGCCCGGGAGATATAGACCATGGCCGCAATCGGAATGACCGCCCCGAGGAGGCCGAGCAAGATGGCCACCGCAATCACGCGAGAACGTCGCAACTCCATGCCGAAACCCTTTTGGGGTAAAACCTCTTTAGGACGAAACCCTGTGGAAGATCGTGTGCCATTCATTCCTGACTTTTGTTAAGATTCCTTGCTTCAACTCGATTGGGTTGTATGAAAGCAGGATCTAAAACCGCACAGTCCAGACCGGCCGCGGAAACCGGCGCAGCAATCGTTTGGGGCGCCGGCAGCCCTCACGGCTTATTTCGGCCTCGCCGCGCAACCGCCTCAACCGGGGTTGGAGCGCCGGCGAATTTCAGCGGAAACCCGTCGAAAGCCTTGATCTCCTTCAGGACGAAGGTCGTCTGCATTTCCTTGATGCGCGGCAGCCGGCGCAGCGTCGACATCGCGAAATCCGCATAGGCGTCGAGATCGGCCGAGACGACCTGCAGCAGGAAATCCGCATCGCCGGCGATGCTATAGCAGGCGACCACTTCGTCGATGCCGCTCACCTCTTCGGCAAAGGCTTCCGCCTCCTCCTCGTTGTGGCTGTCGATCTTGACGCGGACGAAGGCGAGCACGCCGAGACCGATCGCCTTGCGATCCAGGACCGCCTTGTATCCCAGGATGACGCCGGTCTCTTCGAGATGCCGGACACGCCGCCAGCTCGGCGAGGTAGAAAGCCCCACCTTGTCGGCAAGCGACTGGTTGGTCAGCCGGCCGTCCGCCTGCAACGCCTGAAGGATTCGCATGTCTGCCCGTTCGAAATCGCTTCCCATAAAATCCTGCCCGATTTTCCCTCTGAAGGGACAGGTTCTACCAATTCGATGTGAAATCGGAAAGCAAAAGGCAGGATCCACCATTCGAACGGCATTAGTCTTCGGCGTCTCTTCCACCAGGGAATGCTCTTCCACTCATGACCGACGACGTCCGCCTCGCCATCATCGTCAACCCTGCCCTGCCGCTCGGCCTGATCGCCAATACCGTCGGCAATATCTCGATCGGCCTCGGCGCCCGGATGCCGGTGCTTGCCGCCCGCAAGCTGACGGACCGTGAAAACCGTGTAATCGACACCAGCTCAAACCGTCCCATCCCCGTCCTGCAGGCCGAGGGCGATGTCATCCGCGCCACCATGCTGAAAGCCCTGACGCAGCCAGGCGAACGCGCTGTCGTCGCCTTTCCCGCCTTCGCCCGGCCGCTGCACGACTACCGCGAATACGAGGCAGGCTTCCCCGACCGGGACTTGGCCGAGGAAGTCATCGACGGCCTTGGACTCGCAGGTCCTTCGAAATGGGTCAGATCGCTCACCGGCAGCCTAAAGCTGCTGCGGTAGAAAAAGCCGGCCTTTGTCCCGCTCCCTCCCCGGCAAGGCCATTTCACGGTACGTCTGCGCCGTGAAATGGTTCTTTCGGAGGAGAACTTGACTGTCTCCCTTCCGTGACAAAGGCCAACGCCGCACCGGCTTGCGCCCTTGCCGAAGGTCCATGGACGTCCCGCGCCTCAATTGTGCTGATGACCGCCCGGACCTGCGGCTCCGACCGGCAGCGTGATATCCACCTTGCCGGCCTTCTCGAATGTCAGCGTCACCGGCACCTTGCCGCCGTTCTTGAAGGGTTCCGTGACCTTCATGAACATCAGGTGCAGCCCGCCGGGAGCAAGCTCCACCGTCTTGCCGGCCGGGATGGCGATGCCGCCGTCCAGCCTGCGCATCTTCATCACCTGGCCCTGCATCGCCATCTCATGCAGTTCCACCGTGCCGGCGATCGGCGAGGACGCCGAGACGAGCCTGTCGTCGGCCGCGCCGTTGTTCCGGACGGTGAAATAGCCGCCGCCAACCGGCTGGCCGGGGAGCATGGCCTTGGTGAACGCGCCGCTCACCTCCAGGTCGCCGACCTTGACCGCGACGCCGTGTGCGGATGCCGCATCTCCGGCGCCCGTCTTGTTCATGTCCGTCGCGGCCACCCGGAATGTCTCCTGCATGGAAGCGGTGCCGATCGACGGCATGACGGCAGCTGCGATGAAAAGGCCCGAAAGAGCGATCTTGGTGATGGTCTTCATGGAATGTCTCCTTCCGGTGACGACACATTTTGCCGGCCGACCGGGAATATGATGGATCTTTTGACGGTATGACGGATCAGGTCGGCGACGGCGGAGCGCGGGATTTCGGCCGGCCGACAGTGCTGGTGCCGGGCAGGCCGGGAAACGGCCGAAGCGGATTATCGAGCGCAATGCCCTTCCCCACGCTTGAGGCTTCGCCGCTCGGCGGCGGCAGGATGACCGAGGCGGCGAGCAGGCAGACCTCGCACAGCGGCCTCGCTGCCGGCGCCTTGTGCCCGTGCCCGCCTTCCGAACAGATATCCGCGAACATGCCGTCCGGCAGGCGGTAGGCCTCGCTATGGGCATCCGGTGGGGCCGCAGCCGACAACGACTGGTGACCGAATCCGAGTGACAGGAGAACCACGGCGCAGAAGATGCGCATCCAGTTCGCCGCAATGTCACGCCGTGCCGTCATCGCTCTGTCCGCCCGATCCATGCAGCCAATAAACCAAATCGCCTGCAAGCGCAAAACCACTTTCGCTGCTTGTACCGCACCGGTTCATCCCGTCTTTGCATTAGGTCAAACAGCATTTGTTGCATTGCGACAGAAATCTTGGCGGCCGCGACATGAGGGGCTTGCCAAACCGCCATCGAGGTCGATAATACCGGCCAGACTCGCTGGGAGAAGCCGCTTCGATGCGGTGCCGAAGGAGCAACCGCCCCGGAAACTCTCAGGCAAAAGGACCAGCGATCGACCGACAGGAACTCTGGAGAGAAGCCTTTTGATAGGCTCGCCGAAGGGATAACAATCTCAGGCCAAAAGGACAGAGGGGGCTCATAAACCGGCGCGGCAACGCGCTTGAGATTGAGCCGGCGCGCGATCCGCGTCAATCTGGAGGCGTCCCATTGGGTCACCGAACCGACGATCAGACTGCCCTTGAAACGACCCCGCTTCACGCCCTTCATCTGTCGCTCGGCGCCCGGATGGTGCCTTTCGCCGGCTACGATATGCCGGTGCAATATCCGGCGGGCGTTCTGAAGGAACACCTGCACACCCGCACCGCCGCAGGCCTGTTCGACGTCTCCCACATGGGCCAGGTCATGGTGAGGGCGAAGAGCGGCGCTTATGCCGATGCAGCGCTCGCGCTCGAAACGCTTGTGCCCGTCGATATCCTCGGCCTCAAGGAAGGCCGCCAGCGTTACGGCTTCTTCACCGACGACAATGGCGGCATTCTCGACGATCTGATGATCACCAATCGCGGCGACCATCTCTTCGTCGTCGTCAACGCCGCCCGCAAGGACGCCGACCTCGCCCATATGAAGGCGCATCTCGTCGATTGCGATGTCGAACTCCTTGAAGACCGCGCGCTCATCGCCCTCCAGGGTCCGCGCGCCGAGGATGTCCTCGCCGCCCTCTGGCCGGACGTGGTCGATATGAAGTTCATGGACGTCTGCGACGCCCTTCTCCACGACGCGCCCTGCATCGTCTCCCGCTCCGGTTATTCCGGCGAGGACGGCTTCGAGATTTCCGTTCCCGCATCGCAGGCCGAACAGGTCGCCAGGGCGCTGCTCGAAGACCTGCACTGCCAGCCGATCGGTCTCGGCGCCCGCGACTCGCTGCGCCTCGAAGCCGGCCTCTGCCTCTACGGCAACGACATCGACACGACCACCTCGCCGATCGAAGCCTCGCTCGAATGGGCGATCCAGAGGGCCCGCAAGGCCGGCGGCGAGCGCGAAGGCGGCTTTCCCGGCGCCTCCCGCATCCTCGGCGAACTTGCGAACGGCACGTCCCGCCGCCGCGTCGGCCTGAAGCCCGAAGGCAAGGCCCCGGTCCGCGCCCATGCGAAATTGTTTGCCGACGCGGAAGGCAGGACGGAGCTCGGCGAGGTGACGTCCGGCACGTTCGGGCCGACGGTCGAAGGCCCGGTTGCGATGGGTTACTTGCCGACGTCGCATGCCGGTGCCGGCACGCAGGTTTTCGCGGAGGTGCGGGGCAAATTCCTGCCGATGATGGTCTCTGCCCTGCCCTTCATCACGGCCACCTATAAGCGGTAAGCAAAATGACAGAGGAGGGTGCCACATACGCCTTCCGAACGAACTCGAATATCACTTTTCCAGAGAGGACCTCCCCATGCTGAAATTCACCGCCGAACACGAATGGCTGAAACTCGAAGGCGATATCGCGACCGTCGGCATCACGGCGCATGCCGCCGAACAGCTCGGCGACCTCGTTTTCGTCGAACTGCCGGAAGTCGGCAGCCAGCTCGCCAGGGAAGCCGGCGCCGCGACCGTCGAATCCGTCAAGGCCGCCTCCGACGTCTATTGTCCGCTGGATGGCGAGATCACCGAGATCAACCAGGCGATCGTCGACGATCCTTCGCTCGTCAATTCCGATCCGCAGGGCGCCGGCTGGTTCTTCAAGCTGAAGCTCAAGAACCCGTCCGACGCCGACACGCTGCTGGACGAGGCCGCCTACAAGGAGCTCATCGCATGAGCGACCAGACCGATTTCCATTTCACCGACTATCAGCCCTACGACTTCGCCAACCGCCGCCATATCGGCCCCTCGCCGTCCGAAATGGCCGAGATGCTGAAGGTCGTCGGCTATCCGACGCTCGACAAGCTGATCGACGCCACCGTACCCGCCTCGATCCGCCAGATCGTCCCGCTGGCCTGGGGTCCGGCACTCACCGAACGCGAAGCGCTCGACAAGCTGCGTGATACGGCCAACAGGAACAAGGCATTGGTCTCGCTGATCGGCCAGGGTTATTACGGCACGATCACGCCGCCCGTCATCCAGCGCAACATCCTGGAAAACCCCGCCTGGTACACGGCCTACACGCCCTACCAGCCGGAAATCTCGCAAGGCCGCCTCGAAGCGCTCCTCAACTTCCAGACCATGGTCTGCGACCTGACCGGCCTCGACGTCGCCAACGCCTCGCTGCTCGACGAAGCGACCGCCGCCGCCGAAGCGATGGCGCTCTGCCAGCGCCAGGCGAAATCCAAGGCGGCCGCCTTCTTCGTCGACGCCGCCTGCCATCCGCAGACCATCGCGCTGATCGAGACACGCGCCGCGCCGCTCGGCTGGACCGTCATCGTCGGCGATCCGATGACCGACCTCGACCCGGTCGACGTCTTCGGCGCGATCTTCCAGTATCCCGGCACCCACGGCCACGTCCGTGATTTCTCCGGCCTGATCGCCCGCCTGCACCAGACTGGCGCCGTCGCGGCGATGGCCGCCGACCTGCTGGCCCTGACGCTCCTGAAATCCCCCGGCGAAATGGGCGCCGACATCGCCATCGGCTCGTCGCAGCGCTTCGGCGTGCCGGTCGGCTACGGCGGCCCGCATGCGGCCTATATGGCGGTCAAGGATGCCCACAAGCGCGCCATGCCCGGCCGCCTCGTCGGCGTCTCCATAGATGCGCGCGGCAACCGCGCTTACCGCCTGTCGCTGCAGACCCGCGAGCAGCATATCCGCCGCGAAAAGGCGACGTCGAACATCTGCACCGCCCAGGTCCTGCTCGCCGTCATGGCCTCCATGTACGGCGTCTTCCACGGCCCGGACGGGCTGAAGGCCATTGCCCAGCAGGTCCACAAGAAGGCCGTGCTGATGGCGAAAGGGCTCGAAAAGCTCGGCTACCGCATCGAGCCCGACACGTTCTTCGACACCATCACCATCGAGGTCGGCCACATGCAGGGCCTCGTCATGCGCGCCGCCGTCGCCGAAGGCGTCAACCTGCGCAAGGTCGGCGAAACGAAGATCGGCATGTCGCTCGACGAGCGCACCCGCCCCGCGACGCTCGAAGCCGTTTGGCGCGCCTTCGGCGGCAATTTCAAGGTTTCGGATTTCGAGCCGGAATACCGCCTGCCGAACGCGCTGCTCCGCAAGTCGGCCTACATGACGCATCCGATCTTCCACATGAACCGCGCCGAAAGCGAGATGACGCGTTATATCCGCCGACTTTCGGATCGGGATCTCGCGCTCGACCGGGCGATGATCCCGCTCGGCTCCTGCACCATGAAACTGAATGCCACGGCGGAAATGCTGCCGATTACCTGGCCGGAATTTTCCGACATCCACCCCTTCGCCCCCGCCGACCAGGCTTTGGGCTACAGGGAGATGATCGACGACCTGTCGCAGAAACTCTGCCAGATCACCGGCTACGACGCCTTCTCCATGCAGCCGAATTCCGGTGCTCAAGGCGAATATGCGGGCCTCTTGACCATCCGCAACTACCATATCGCCAATGGCGACACCCACCGCGACGTCTGCCTCATCCCGACCTCCGCGCACGGCACCAACCCGGCGTCGGCGCAGATGGCCGGTATGAAGGTCGTGCCCGTCAAGGCGAAGGACAATGGCGACGTCGATCTCGACGATTTCCGCTCGAAGGCCGAGCAATATGCGGCGAACCTCTCCTGCTGCATGATCACCTATCCCTCGACCCACGGCGTCTTCGAGGAAACGGTGAAGGAGATCTGCGAGATCACCCACGAATACGGCGGCCAGGTCTACCTCGACGGCGCCAACATGAACGCCATGGTCGGGCTTGCCCGCCCGGGCGATATCGGCTCCGACGTCAGCCACCTGAACCTCCACAAGACCTTCTGCATCCCTCATGGCGGCGGCGGTCCCGGCATGGGTCCGATCGGCGTCAAGTCCCATCTGGCGGCCCACCTCCCCGGCCATCCGGAATCGGACGGCAGAGAAGGTGCCGTCTCCGCCGCCCCCTTCGGTTCCCCCTCCATCCTGCCGATCTCCTGGTCCTACTGCCTGATGATGGGCGGCGAAGGCCTGACGCAGGCGACCAAGGTGGCGATCCTCAACGCCAACTATATCGCAGCCCGGCTGAAGGGCGCCTATGACGTGCTCTACAAATCGGAATCAGGCCGCGTCGCGCATGAATGCATCATCGACACGCGGCCCTTGAACGCCTCTGCCGGCGTCACCGTCGACGATATCGCCAAGCGCCTGATCGACTGCGGTTTCCACGCGCCGACCATGAGCTGGCCGGTCGCCGGCACACTGATGATCGAGCCGACAGAATCCGAAACCAAGGCGGAGATCGATCGGTTCTGCGATGCCTTGCTGGCGATCCGCGAAGAGGCCCGCGCCATCGAGGAGGGCCGCATGGACAAGGCCAACAACCCGCTGAAGAACGCCCCGCACACGGTGGAAGACCTGGTCGGCGAATGGGACCGCCCCTATTCCCGCGAACAGGCCTGCTTCCCGCCGGGCTCTTTCAGGGTCGACAAGTACTGGTCGCCGGTCAACCGCATCGACAACGTCTACGGCGACCGCAACCTCGTCTGCACCTGCCCGCCGATGGAGGCCTATGCCGAAGCCGCCGAGTGAGGAACAGTCGGGCGCAGCCCGGCTATTGATCCTGCGAACCGGCTGCTACGACGAGCACCGAGGCTCAAACGTGGGGCCGGATGACCAGCCATCTTTCGAGACGGTTCCACGCGACCGTGTCGAAAGACGAATGCTCCGGCCCATGGAAGAGTGCCGGACGCGCGGATGCGGCCCTGCCTCCCTGGCGATAACCGTCTACTTCCCCCTCCCGGATGCTCTCCGCCCCCCTGGACGCACACTGCCTCTAAGATACAGCGGATAATTGTATATTAGAAAGTTCTGCACAAGCTTTGGCTGAGATAACATGACATGGATCGCTGCGGAACCGCCTTTGGCCGTTCCGCCGCATCAAAAGGCCGGACATTGGGAGCCCGGCCTGTATGGTGGGGAATGCCTATGCTTCAGCCAAATGCCGCGCCGGCGGCCGTGATGCTCGGATCGGATGATCTCGAACTCCTGCAGAGATTTCTGCGCGCCTGGTGCGATGAGAACGATGTGGACATCCGCAACGAAGCGGCGGCCGATATTGCCTCCGCCCTCATCCATTGGTACCTGTTCGACCTCGCCGACCGCAACCGCCTGAAACTCGGGCCTCGCGATGCGATGCCGGAATCGCAGCATCTGCAGCATCTGCTGCGCCAGCTGGGTGAAGCCTGACGGCCGCAAGCCGTGTCTTCCCAGGGCCTGGCCGTCCTGTTCCGGCACGGCTTTTCGTCTGCACCTGCCTCTCGCTTAACCCTGCGCCTTCACCCTTCCTTGAAGCCTTTCACCCTATAACCCGCCCATCCAACCTCATGGAGATGACGGCGATGAGCATTTCGGCGGCGATGGGCATTTCAGTTTCCGGCATGCAGGCCGAAACCCGCCGTTTCGGCACCGCCGCCCACAACATGGCCAATGCCGGCACCGCCGGCTATAACCGCCTGACGACGCAGTTCGCCTCCCTGCCGGACGGCGGCGGCGTCTCCGCCTCCGTCACGCCTTCCACCTCCCCCGCGTCCCCGGACGGTTCGAATGTCGATCCGGCCAGCGAATTGCTCGACGTGCTCGGCGCGGAACAAGGATTTGCGACGAATGCGGCCGTGTTCGAGACGGGGGCGGACATGTGGGATGTGCTGATGAGCATGAAGCGGGATTGAGGGCGACCGAACGGAGGCAGGTTTCAGCGCCCCGTCCAACTGAAATCATCGAGATCCCCAAGGGGCGAGTAGGTCTGACTAACCCCCGAAGCCTCCTCTCCCTCTCACGCGGATGAGGTTAGAACGAAACCGCCCTCACCCCGCCAGCTTCTGCTCCTCGGGCTGAACCCGAGGACCGCCATCGATATCGACCGCCGCAAAGGCTGCCGCGATGACTTCCGGTCCGGCACCCGGGCGGGCGGCGTCGGTGGAGAGTATCTGGCGAAACCGCCGGGCGCCGGCAAAACCCTGGAACAGCCCGACCATATGCCGGGTGACATGATGCAGCCGCCCGCCCCGGTCAACCAACTCCGCCGCATAGTCCATCATCGTATCGCGCAGCGCCAGCCAGTCGACGTCGGGAGTGGTCGCCCCTGCAGGACCTGCACCCGCCAGAAACGCATCCACCCCGGCCAGCAGCCCGGTATTGTGATAGGCGGCGCGGCCGAGCATCACCCCGTCCACATGGCTAAGATGCCGGGCCGCCTGTTCGAGATCGGCGATGCCGCCGTTGATGCCCATGAACACGTCGGGGTTCTCCCGCTTCATGGCATAAACGAGGTCGTAGTCGAGCGGCGGAATTTCGCGGTTTTCCTTCGGCGAAAGCCCCTGCAGCCAAGCCTTGCGGGCATGGATCCAGATCGCGTCAGCGCCGGCGCCGATCATCCGGGCGAGGAAATCCGGCAGCACCTGCGCCGGCTCCTGGTCATCGACGCCGATGCGGCATTTGACCGTCACCGGCACGGTCGAAACCCGCTTCATCGCCGTGACCAGATCCGCCACATGCGTCGCATCCCGCATCAAGCAGGCGCCGAACGTGCCGGACTGCACCCGGTCCGACGGGCAGCCGACATTCAGATTGATTTCGTCGTAGCCGTAGTCGGCGGCGATCCGGACCGCGTCGGAAAGCTTGGCCGCGTCCGATCCGCCAAGCTGCAGCGCGACGGGATGCTCGGCAGCCGAATGGGACAACAGCTTCTCGCGCGGACCGAAAATGATCGCATCCGCCACCACCATCTCGGTATAGAGCAGCGCCCGCTTCGACAACTGCCGGTGCAGGAACCGGCAGTGCCTGTCCGTCCAGTCGATCATCGGCGCGACGGCGAAGACGGGAGCCTTGATATATCTTGCTTTTTCTTGTTTCATAGGCTCTTGCGGCACTCTCTTCTCCGTCTTGTTTACAGGTCTTTTTATACCCGATCCGTTCTTTTCAATGGCGGGCCGGTACAATGTACCAATTAAACCGTCATGCACCAAACGAGGAAGCGGTCCGGGGCGCCATCGGCTGCGCACAGGCATGGCAGCGTCGGCGGATCGGCGGTGGGCTTGGCATAATTGCCGGCAATCCGGATGGTGAGCGGGTAAATACCCGTCTCGTCACTATTTCCTCTCTTCCTCGGTATCGGTTTTTGATGAACCGCGAACGCCGGGAATGCCGGACCAGTCGCCGGCCGGATGGCGGGAAAATAGGGATATCCACGCGTTCAGTATTGCTTCCCTGCCGTGAGTCTGTCGTGGTCAAAAGTACTCCGGACCGCTTGCCGACATCATAGGGCGGTCCATCGCCCGTGCCCGCTCGCGAAGACGCGATACATATGAGCGGCGGGGAATCGATGTTGGCTGTCGGCCGTTACATCAAGGACTTCGCCTATCTCAGCTTCGACTACGGTTTCGGCGGCGGTCTGATCAACGGTCTCGACCCGCCGTCTTACCCGCTCAAAGAGCGCCCTTGTTCGAAACGGCCCGTGGTGGTAGAAACATCGCATGGACAAGAACCTGATCAACATCTTCGTGATGATGATGCCGCGCTCATAGCGTGGCGGGTTTCGTGCGTCCATAGTGCACCAGCGACCGCCTTCGAGGCGGTCTTTTCATTGGTCGATCCGTCTCGCGGGCAACAACAGCCTTCGAAAGGAATACCGATGAACAAGACGAACATCTATATCACCGCCTCGATCCCCTACGTCAACGCCGCGCCGCATGTGGGCTTCGCGCTCGAGCTCGTCCAGGCCGACGCCTATGCGCGTCATTTCCGCCTTCTCGGCCGCGACGTCAGGTTCCAGTGCGGGACAGACGACAACAGCCTGAAGAACGTCAGGTCCGCAGAAGCTGCGGGGCTGCCCGTGAAGGACTTCGTGAATGCGAACGCAGACAGGTTTGAGCGCCTCGGCGGACGCCTCGATGTTTCCAACGACGAGTTCGTGCGCACATCCCGCGATCCGAGACATGTCGCCTGCGTCCACGCTTTATGGAGGGCATGCGCCGAAAACGGCGACCTCTATCGCAAGGCCTACGAAGGCCTCTATTGCGTCGGCTGCGAGCAATTCTACGATCCATCCGAACTCCGTGAGGGACGCTGCCCGGAACATGACGTCCCTCTCGATATCATCCGGGAGGAGAACTGGTTCTTCCGGCTGTCCCGATACGGCGACCGGCTCCTCGAACTCATCGAGGCGGACGAGCTTCGGATCGTTCCGGCCCATCGGCGCAACGAGGTGGTCGCTCTGCTGCGACGCGGCCTGACCGACATCAGCGTGTCGCGCAGTGCCGAGCGCGCGCGCGGCTGGGGCGTTCCCGTCCCCGATGGGGATGAAGTCGTCTACGTGTGGTTCGACGCCCTGGCGAACTACCTGACCGGTCTCGGCCATGGTGCCGATGGATTTCTCCTCCAGCGCTACTGGAATGGTGACGGCGAACGCATCCACCTCGTCGGCAAGGGCATTTCCAAGTTTCACGCCATCTATTGGCCGGCCATCCTGCTGTCCGCGGGTCTGCCGCCGCCGTCCTCGATCCTCGTACACGGCTATGTCACCGTAAACGGCCGGAAAATCGGCAAGTCGGCCGGCAACGGGATCGATCCGGAACGCATCATCCAGTCCTACGGGACGCCGGACGCGCTGCGATACTACCTGCTCCGGCATATACGTTCGGGGGATGACGGTGACTTCTCGGCCGAGCGTCTCGAAGCCGCATGGACAGGAGAGCTTGGAGGGCAGCTTGGCAATCTCGCCAACCGGGTGCTTGCCCTCCTGTCCGCCTCCTGCGACGGGATCGTTCCGCCGGTGCCGGACAATGACTTCGTGCGGGAAGCGGCCCGCCTTCCGGAAAAGGTTGCCAAAGCCTTCGACGCTTACGAACTCCATGTAGGGCTCGCAAACATCTTCGAGTTTATCGGCGAGGCGAACAGGCGGCTCGCAAAACGTGCACCGTGGGCGGATGCCAAGGCGCTGGCAGGCGATCCCGCGCCGGCAGATCGGGAGCTTATCTCTGATCGTCTTGCCGCGTCCCTGGCCGAACAGGTCCAAGGCCTTGCCGTCGTCGCCCGCTGCCTCCTTCCGTTTCTGCCGAGATCGGCCGCGGAGCTGCATCTGAGGCTTGGAATACCATTACCGAACCTGTATCGGGGTCCACTGATCGTGGGCGGGGTCAAAGCCGCGCCGGAAGCCGTTCTCTTTCCAAGAAGAGCGGCAGCTTGAAGGTGGTCGGCTCAAGGTCAGGCCTGCTGCTCGACCAGTTCGCCTGGCCTGCTCAAAAAGGGGCTAGGATTGTGGAGCGAATTGCGAGACAAAGGCGTCCCACCGTCTTTTTCATCAGGATATCCGTCATGCGCGCCACCGTGATCCCCGCCCCCGAACCCGTGCTCCTGGACGTCGAGGGCGTCACGGAACAGTTTCCGGTGCGGCGTGTCTATTGCGTTGGCCGCAACTATGCCGATCACGCGATCGAGATGGGTGGCGATCCGACCCGCGAGCCGCCGTTCTTCTTCCAGAAGAATGCCGACAACATCTATAACGGCGAGGCCTTTCCCTATCCGCCGCTGTCCTCCAGCGTTCACCACGAGGTGGAACTGGTCGTCGCGCTTTCCGGCGGGGGCACCGATATCGCCGTCGGGGACGCGCTCTCCAAAATCTATGGTTATGCCGTCGGCATCGATTTCACCCGCCGCGACCTGCAGGACGCGGCAAAGAAGATGAGCCGGCCGTGGGAAGCATCGAAGGCCTTCGAAAAGTCCGCCCCCGTCGGCGCCCTGATGCCGGCTACGAAAATCGGCCACCCTGACGCCGGTGCCGTCTGGCTCGATGTCAACGGCGCGCGAAAGCAGTCGGGCGACCTGAACCAGCTGATCTGGAAACTGCCGGAAATCGTCGCCGAACTGTCGAAACTCTTCGTGCTGGCGCCCGGCGACGTCATCATGACCGGCACGCCGGCCGGCGTCGGCCCGGTCGTCCGCGGCGACAGGATCGATTGCGGCATCGACGGCGTCGGAAGACTGTCGCTCACCGTCATCTGATCATGGAATTTCGGAGGAAGAACCCATGCCGATCTATGCCCTTGCAGAATTCGAGCCGAAACTGCCCGCCTCGGACCGTTACTGGGTCGCGCCGGACGCGACCGTCATCGGGAAGGTTGAGCTCGGCGAGGATGTCGGCATCTGGTTCGGCTCCGTGCTGCGTGGCGACAACGAGCCGATCGTAATCGGCGCCGGAACGAATATCCAGGAAGGCGTGATGATCCATACCGATCCCGCCTATCCGGTCCGGATCGGCCGGGATTGCACGATCGGCCATCACGCCATCGTCCATGGCTGCATCATCGGCGACAATTCGCTCGTCGGCATGGGCGCGACGATCCTGAACGGCGCGAAGATCGGCAGCAACTGCCTCGTCGGCGCCAATGCGCTGATCACCGAAGGCAAGGAATTCCCGGACAATTCGCTGATCGTCGGCTCGCCGGCCAAGGTCATCCGCACCTTGGATGACGAGGCTGCCGAAAAACTTCGCCAGTCGGCGGTGCGGTATGTCGCCAACTGGAGACGGTTCGCGCGCGATCTCAGACAGATCTAAAGTCAGACAGCTCTAAAGTATGTCGCGCAAAAGTGTGCAGCGGTTTTGCGACAACGATACGCGTAAAAACAAGAACCTAGAGCGGAATCCGATCACGTTGCATCGTATCCGGCTGCTGCGAAATAGTTCTGGCATTCGTTCGGCGTGAAGAGCTTGAGCAAGCTGCCGATGGCGGTCCAGAGACCGTCCATGGATCGTTCGGCGGCCTTTCGCAGCAGTGCCTTGAGCTTTGAGAAGGCGTTTTCGATAGGGTTGAAATCCGGGCTGTAGGGCGGAAGATATTCGAGCCTTGCGCCGACGCTTTCGATCATTTCGCGGACCCGTGGCCCTTTGTGGCTGGACAGATTGTCCATCACGACGATGTCGCCGGCGTTAAGCTCCGGCAGCAAGACCTTTTCCACGTAGGTCTCAAAAGCAATGCGGTTGATCGACCTGTCTATGACGAAGGGCGCGATGAAACCGCGTAGCGTCAGCGCTCCGATGAAGGTTGTCGTTTTCCAGTGGCCGTGAGGAACGCTGATCCTCAGACGCTCGCCTCTCATGCACCGGCCATGACGTCGTGCCATATTGGTGGATGCCCAGGTCTCGTCGATAAAGACGAGACGCGCCGGATCAAGATCGCGTTGACCGTCGAACCATTCCTGCCGACGCTTCAGGATGTCGGGACGATCTTGCTCCGTGGCATGCGCGCTCTTTTTTTGCGCGTGATGTTATGACGCGCGAAGAAACGCTGGATCGTGCCAAAACCGAAGAACAGGCCTTGTTCGGCAAGGCTGTGTCGAACCTCTTCAATGGTGGCGTCCTTGTCCGGACCCAAGGCTTCGAGGATGGCGTTCATGTGTGCATCGATCCGGGCAGAGCGCCGATCTCCGCCCAAGGCACCAGGCCGGGCATCGCCCTGTTCACGCTCACGCTTGCGCCATCTGCTGATGCTGGCGGCGCTCACCTTGAAGCGTTCGGCCGCAGCCCGATGCGAACGACCTTGCGAAACCGCCGCAAGAACCCGAACGCGTAAATCCATCGATAAAGCTTTCGACATGTCCGCCGCCTCCTACCGGCGAACATCCATGAATCAGACAAAAGCTGATTTGCATAGCCAGTCCGATTCATTCAGATCGGATTCCGCTCTAAGGGCGTGGCAAGCGAATCCGAAAGATCGCGACACGCTTTAGCAGGGTGTTGAAGAAGTCCACTTTCGGGCGAGGAAGTCAGCTTCATCACCGTTATGGAAACAGATTTGTCCGATGACGGAGCCATCTGGTTGGATTTCGGCCCAGCCGTCGCCTTGAGCTTCCTCCATTTCGTCGTTGCCTTGCCAGGAGAAGGCGACG
>NZ_QJKM01000029.1 GCF_003425685.1 Rhizobium terrae | reverse complement strand
GCATCGGGTTCGATACCCTCAGGGATTGGATCATCAATCAACCCAAAAACGCGCGCGATGCCTGGACCCAGAACGCTCCCAGAAACCAATCCCTCTCAACGCCCCAAACTTGAGTCGTGTACTGTGCGCAGTGCCAAGTCCGGCTGCTCTATCTATTTGTTTTTACGCATTTCCGGACGGGAAACCGCTACGCACTTTTCCTGGAAATGCCCTAGAATGAAGTCACCATCATTGGCATCCCGGGCGTGCCGGTTCAGCAATACCCGCACCTGCCCGCTGCGCGTTTCATTTATCGCGGCACGCAGGCCTCTGTTTGCGGCCTCGTGTTTTCAACCCCCCGGGAGACCAGGTGGCCGCATGGCACACCGAAGCTCTGCGGGCGCCTCGCAAGGCTCTCGATACGATGCCGGTTTGACAACTGCCATGGCCCGCAGGCGGACATGCGTGCCGCTTGAGCAATTTACGATGGAGGTGCGGCTTGGGCCGCCATGCAGACGGTCCGTCTGCGCAGCGAGGAGCTTGATGTGGCGACGGAAGGCAGCCAGGGAGCATGATGGAATGCAGGGTTGAGAGACTTGTCTGCCATTCACCGATGAATTCAGAATTACCGCAGGAAAACAGCCGTTTGAAATGAGCGAACGACATCTCCTCCTCCTGACCGAACCAGCAACTCCCATCCTTCGTTCCAGCTTCGCGACTTAAGGAGAGATACGAGACAATGTGCCCTTCAAGCCAACTCCAGGTTCCTCCCCCCCTTCCATAGCGGCTTCCATCGATTATGTCCTCACGAGACAAACGAAACCTACGCCCAAGCCCGGATGGAGTTCCTTCTAGGTCCTCTGCCGCCGCCGCCGTTGCTCGTGGATTGAGTTCAGTTCCTTATGAAACTCCTTGTTTCTTCGATTAACCTCGCTGACCGGCATGTCCTTTAGCTCGTCCAATGTCCCCTGGGCTTCCTGGAGAACCCGTTCCCAATATTCGTATTTCCACAACTTAAAATAGTCCAAGCTCATCTCATAAACATCTTTAAGGGTGCGATAAGCTTCGGTTTCGATCCCTTCGGAAGTTGTCTCGTAATATTTTAAGCCCAAAAGAGCTACAGAATTTGTGGAAGGGTAGTCGGGCCAGTCCGGATCCCGTTCATCTTCCATGACGAAGACTATAAAGACGGTACCGTTTAGTTGTAAACAAAATTCCTCCCAGAATGACCATTCCTCGATCGTAGGGAAATCTTTCCGACAGTGAAGGACAAGAGTTTTTCCATTACGGCAATTGAGTTCCAATTTGAGCGCCTCCAGTCCAAACTTTTCAAAGAATTCCATGACGAAGCTTGGGGCGGCAGAAAGCCACAGGCGGAGTATCGATGACGGGCGGTGAAAGCGACGGTGGCCGTTGACAGAGGGCGTTGACTGAATGTGGACTGGACTTGCCTGGAGAGTCTCTCTCTCCTTTTTATGCACGATAGCCCGCCAGCCTGCCCTGCCATGGCAGAGCCGCACGACCGGAGCCGGTGAGGCGGCAGCCTCGCGGGGACGTTCCGGCCACCGTCGTGGGCAATGCCAGCTCACAACCCCCCTTGCCTGTTGACAGCGCGTCGCGCTCGCCCCGGGTCTCCGGTTGGGGCCTCGTGTTTTGAACCCCGGGAGACCAGGTGGCCGCATGGCACACCGAAGGCTCTGCGGGCGCCTTGCAGAGTTCCCGGCCCAGGTCGTGTCCGATGGTTGGCTCCGCGTACGGTCTGGAGCACCTCATAGCCTCACGCGGGCGAGCCGGTTGCCGCAATGGGAGGACACGTCACACGCACTCGGCAAACGCGGCACCTTCAATATCAGGAATGGATCCATGTCTGTATTGGCCGGACCGACGATACGGCATGTAACAGAATAACGATCATTGACCTGAGAAACACTGGCCGACCGCCCGCCACTCGCTTCTTCTCCTCCCAACCCGTCGTCTCCTGCGGGATCGGCGGAAACGATCTCGATGACGGGAAAAGCCCGCTGGACCCCGCCCGGATGCCGCAGCTTTCGCCCGTCGCGGCAGAGCCGCGTTGATTTTCACCTGCAATCTCGCCCTCCATTGGCGGTATTTCTCCTTCTTTTTGTCGACTTGTTGAAGCGGCATCTCTGCAATGTCCTCCAACATGCGGTTGGCCTCATCAACTACCGTGTCCCAATCTTTCGTCAGGGTGTATCCAGTCCAGCTCAGAGCGAGCCCGATAATATTTTCAATGCTTCGGGGAGGGTGACAGGCCGGCACAGGCTGCGAGGGACTCGAGTATTTCGCTACGCCGATGATATGGACCGAGGCTTTGCGGGAATACGGCCAGGGATTTTGCTCTTCCTCAACGCAGAATATCGTGGCGATCCGCTGTCCAACCGCATAACGATTCCAGTATCTCCATTCATCCCGGCGAGGGGGGGTTCTCCGGAGGCGAAGATATACGATCTCTCCGCCGTCGCATGTGAACTGAAGGGCAAGGTTGTCCAGTTTTTTCTTGAAGAATAACATGAGGGCATTCGGAACGTCGGTAGAGGATGCCATAGTGGAGAAAGCGGCGGCGTTCGCTGACCGAGGCGTTCACCGGACTTGGACCGGACTTGCCCTGGAGATCCTCTCTCTTTCTCTTTTATGCAGGATAATCCGCCAGTTTGCCCTGAGGGCCGGTGAAGGAGGCAGCCGCCTGGAAAGTTCAGGCCACCGTCGCGGGCGATGCTTCTCCACAGCGGGTTTCATCTGTCGCGCGACAACGGGTCCCCGGTTTGGCCTCCTTCAACGGTGAGAGACCGGGTGGCCGCCCGGGGATTGAAAATCCTTGGGGCGCCTCGCAGGCTCGCGACAGGGTTCGTGTTTGAGGGCTCCCATGGTTCGCAGGCAGCGAGGGCGCCTTCATGGCCTCGTCCTGGCGGGGCGGTGCGGCTCCGGCCCGCGATGCAGCTCGGAACGTGCGGGTCCTGCCGGCGCGCAGGCTCCGATCGTTTCCCGCCGTGGGGGACAATCGGGGCGGGTTGCCGAGCCGCCCGAAATCTCCGTGCGCCCCAGCGGGGCACGCTAAAAGATGGGGGCGGGACTGCCGCAGGAGGGGGTCATAGCGTCTCCAGAGCACCCCGCAGGGGCCAGATTTTCGTGTTTCCACGCGGCGAACAAAACAACAGCGGTTCGGGCTTCAGCCCGGCGCAGTCGAGGGGGCAACCCGAAATGACAACGCGACAGAAAAATTGTTTGCGTCAGGGGGATCGACCGGAATTATTTATTGCTCCACGCGCCCGTCACCCTTCGTCACGCAACCATCATCGCCAAATCCCCCGTTCCCTCGCGACACCTGCGCATTCTTTTCACGATGCATTACATTCATTACTATCGCGAACTCAATGAGACGGCTCTCACCCTTTGCGACGTGACGCTTGCGTTGATTGGCCACGATGGCGCGCCCACGCCGGACTACTGGCGTACGTGCCGCGATAACGAAGTACCGATCAGGGTCGATCTCTTCCCTTGCAAGGCTACCGCAATCGAGGCGGACGAAGCATTCGGCCTCAGGGACCGCACTATGCAGCACCTCATGATCGTCGCGCTCGATGGCAGTTTTCACTGGTCCAGGAATGGAATGGTCCGCAAGCCTATCTCCAACGGCAGCCTCCGAAAATGGCCCCAACTTGCCGGCTTTCTTTGGGATGAGTTCGCCCCGGAGAATGACAAGGGTAACACAGACAAGAAGGCGGAGTTTGCCGAGGGCTTGGTCGCCGGGTTGCAGCTAAACCGGCGGGAAAATCGAGCGCCAGGAAAGCGGCCGCGAGGAAGGCCGCCGAAGCTGCGAGAGGGGCCGACGCCGGTAAAAAGACCACGGGGAAGGCCGCCGAAGCTGCGAAACGGACCAGTTCCTCTTGCGCAACAGGGCGTCGTCAAAAGGCGACCGGGAAGGCCGCCAAAGCAGCGAGAGAGGACAGTCTCTCCGCCGTCATCCAGCTTGAGCGACGACGAGAGCGAGGCGGGTAACCCGGAGGATGACGTCGATCCTGACGCTTCATTTCCTGTCGACCGTCACGCTGCCGTATCGAAGGCACCAACGAGAAAACAGCCTTCCAGAGCGGCGCGGGCGAAGAGCTACCCGGAATGGGAAAATTCCGAGGGAAGCGATTACGACGCCGGCGAGGAGGAGGATGCAGAGGAGGAGGACGTCCTGCAGGCAGATCAGACAGGTGGTGATGAGGACATCGACATGAACCATGACGGCGCGCCCGAGGACGACGACGCGGAGATGGAGGACGCCCAGCAGGCAGGCCATGATGGGGACGTCGCCATGGGCGATGACGACGTGCCTGAGTTCGCGATGGAAGCTCCGGCCTCTCCGGTTCCCGGCCCTGCTCCCGTCACGTTGCGTAACCTGACAGCGAGGGAGCGGCGCCGCCAAAGAAGGCTAGCGCTCAAGGCGATGGAGGAGGACGCCCCGCCGACAGGCCAAAACGATGGAGAGGAGGACGTCGACATGAGCGATGACGGCACGTCCGGGCTGGTGGCGGCAGCTCCGGCCCCTCCGGTTCCCGGCCGTTCTTCTGGCACGTCACGTAACCCGACAGCGAAAGAACGGCGCCGCCAAAGAAGGCTAGCGCTCAAGGCGATGCAGGAGGCCACCCAGCAGGCAGACCAAGACGATGGGGAGGAGGTCGTCGCCATGGGCGATGACGGCACATCCGGGCTGGTGGCGGCAGCTCCGGCCCCTCCGGTTCCCGGCCGTTCTTCTGGCACGTCACGTAACCCGACAGCGAAAGAACGGCGCCGCCAAAAAAGGCTAGCGCTCAAGGCGATGGAGGAGGACGCCCCGCCGACAGACCAAGACGATGGGGAGGAGGTCGTCGCCATGGGCGATGACGGCACGTCCGGGCTGATGGCGGCAGCTCCGGCCTCTCCGGTTCCCGATGGTTCTCTCGTCACGTTGCGGGGCAAGAAGAGAAGGCGGTCAGAGAGACTAAGGCGCCAAGCAGGGCCGCAAGATACGGCGGTGGAGGACGCGGTTTCAGGTGGCGAGGCTGCTGACATCGGCACGGCAATGGTTGCACAGTCCGACGCCGGAGACGACACCCTCTTTGTCCTGGAGGAAGGGGAACCTTGGGATGGAGACGAGGAGAAGAAGGTGCCCCTTCCTTCGGCAGCTCTCGACGGGTCCGCAAAAAAGAAGAGGAGGCAGACCGACATTACGCCCAAAATTTTTGCGGCCTGCCGGCGCGTGATGCCCGGCAAGGCAGGACCGAACGACTTGAAGACATTCCAGGCGTTTGTCGAAAAACAGAGAACGGGTTGCGAATGGACGGATCTGAGCAAATACGGCCCGCGGAAAGTCCTGAGCCAACGCCGAATCCGTTTGGTGAAGAACGGGTGGTGGCGCGGTCTTGAAGACGTGTTTGTCAATTATGGGTTGCTATATGACGACGAGCGTCTACCGGAGAGCGAGATACAGCGGATATTGCAGCGCCCGAGAAAGACGCAGGCATGTCCCGTCTTAGGCGATGTCACCGCAAACAGGGTCAATGTGAAGGGCGGCGCCAAGCGCCGGGACTTGAAACCTTCCGGCCACAGGGTGTCGAGGCGGGCTAGCCTCCGCGCGGGGTTGCGATCGTCTATAAATAGTGAGGATTAGCGAGGACTAGTGAGGAATGGCAGTTGCTGAGGTTTCCAGTGCCGTCCCCGTGTCCGGCGGGGCGATTGAGGACCACTGAAGATTAGTGAGGATCAGTGAAGACCACTGAGGAATGGCAATTGCTGAGGTTTCCAGTGCCGTCCCCATGTCCGGCGGGGCGATTGAGGACCTCTGAGGACTAGTGAGGATCACTGAGGATCACTGAGGACCACTGAGGACCACCGAAGATTAGTGAGGATCAGTGAGGAACAGTGCAGAGCGGTGAGGGGCGACGGTTGCTGGGATTTCCAGTGCCGTCCCCATGTCCTGCGGGGCGATTGAGGATCACTGAGGACTAGTGAGGATCACTGAGGACCACAGAAGATTAGTGAGGATCAGTGAGGAACAGTGCAGAGCGGTGAGGGGCAGTGAGGGGCGACGGTTGCTGAAATTTCCAGTGCCGTCCCCATGTCCGGCGGGGCGATTGAGGATCACTGAGGACTAGTGAGGATTACTGAGGACCACTGAGGACCACCGAAGATTAGCGAGGATCAGTGAGGAACAGTGCAGAGGGGTGAGGGGCAGTGAGGGGCGACGGGTGCTAAGGTTTCCAGTGCCGTCCCCGTGTCCGGCGGGGTGATTGAGGATCACTGAGGACTAGTGAGGATCACTGAGGATCACTGAGGACCACCGAAGATTAGCGAGGATCAGTGAGGAACAGTGCAGAGCGGTGAGGGGCGACGGTTGCTGGGATTTCCAGTGCCGTCCCCATGTCCGGCGGGGCGATTGAGGATCACTGAGGACTAGTGAGGATTACTGAGGACCACTGAGGACCACCGAAGATTAGCGAGGATCAGTGAGGAACAGTGCAGAGCAGTGAGGGGCGACGGTTGCTGAGATTTCCAGTGCCGTCCCCATGTCCGGCGGGGCGATTGAGGATCACTGAGGACTAGTGAGGATTACTGAGGACCACCGAAGATTAGCGAGGATCAGTGAGGATCACTGAAGATTAGTGAGGAATGGCAATTGCGAGGCTCCCAATCACGATCAAGAATACTGATGCACTGCACAATTCATTTTAATTTCCATAAAGAAAGGATATTGTTCTCGATTGCTGGAGAGCGAGACCATGCCGATAGACTATGAACAAATGACCATGTGACCGCCACCCGATTATTTTTCCTTCCCAACGGAATGATATCCATCCGCCATAACTCTTCTCAACCCGTATGGCCGTAGAGGCGAGATCGTTCGAGGGGCGTCGGAGGCGAGGGCGTCGTGAAGGCTTGCGGAAAGACAGGAATGGGTTCGTGTGCGTGCCGAAGTCGAAGGAGTGGAAGGCCGTGAGCCGGGCCGGGCGCAAGGAGACAAGGAGACTGAGACAAGGAGACAACGAGACAACGAGACTGGGACAAGGAGACTGAGCCAAGGAGATACGTGTGCGTGAGGGAGCGTCGTGGCATCGATCGTCGATGCGGGCAGGTCGTTCAGGAGGAGAGGGTGTTAGGTGTTGGCGTTCATTTTTTGCCCTTCTTGCCGGTGCCCCCGATGTTCGTTCCGGACATGATGTGGGCGTCTGAAGCTCCGACCCTGGAAGCGGCGAACACCCCCGATCCCACCATAACGGCAGGAACACGAGCACCACTTCCTTTCAGCTTGTGCGCCAATTTAGGCAACGAGGGGCAGCGAGGGGCACATCTCAGAGGGCATGGTGGCGGCGAAGTGGCGACGAAGACGAAGGACGATCAGGAGAGGAGCCGGAGCGTTGCAAACGAGAGATGCGATGCCGAACTCGCCATGAGACGCTTAAGGACAAGCACAAGCAGCGGGAACTTATACCCGATATTGTAATTTGGGCCGCAATCACGGGCTCTGTTGACAGGCCGTTGTTGTGACGCGGCATGGACCGGCCAGCACATCTCACCCCTCGTGCAACCCATGAGTTGACGAGGAAGCCCTCACCGCCTCCAGCCCCTGACGGGCCATGGCCCGGCTTTCGCAAGGCGCGCAGAGGTTCGGGAAGAGGAGATTTCGGTCAACAGGTCGATCTTTGCTCGATGAGCGATGCCAAGGCCGTTCAGGCCGGAAAAAACACGTCTGCCTGCCGCAACGCTCGCTGAGGGTGGCCCGGAAAAACGGCCGCTCGCCTTGCCTTGAAGCTCCGGCATTGATTGAGGCTCAAATGGCTGGAGCGGATGCGCGGGCCGTGCGACAATCCCCTGTCTGCCCCACCGCAAGCGGGCAACCCCGCCAGGCTCGCGGCCTTCGTGTATGCATCTCAAACAGAATATTGTCGGTAAAGCGCGAAGGATTGTTTATTCAGACCGAAACAGTTTGCAGCGGCTACACAGACAAGAAAGCAGACCGGAACGCCCCATCCTCCCAGGCCCGGCCCGACAATTCCACTCTTCCTACCCCTGCCGGCGGCCGTGTCTTCCTCCACAGCTCGTTTCAGTTGCCGCCGCAACCCTCGACGCCCGCAGCGCCAGAAGAGAGGGCGCCCGGGCGATGAAAACGGTCGTTGAGCATAGCCGGCTCGAGACGAGCGAAAAGTGTTGAGGTTTCAGTAGTAGCGTGTGCTGTGTCTTCTGGGCGGCGGGTGGACGTAGGTTACGGTGCGTTTGGGGGGGCCGCGACGGTATCCGCCATGGACTGGGCGGCTTTCGCGTCGTGGTGGAGTGTCGGGGTAGGAGCTGCTTCTGTGCCTGCGGTCGCCTTTGCCGTGACTGTCTCTGTAGCTTTCGGGGTGCCTGTCGCTCCGGCTGCCGTGACTGTATTTGCTGCTGCCGCTGCTGCGACTGTTTTTGCTGCTGCGACTGCTGCTTTTGCGTTTTTCTCCGGTGAAACGGTGCCAAAGTAGTTCAAAGACATCTTTGTCGCTGCTGCGACTGTTTTTGCTGCTTTTGCTTTCTTCTCCGCTGAAACAGCGCCGAAGTATTCCAAAGACATCTGTGCCGATATCCCAGACTTTGCCTGTGAGATAAATAGCCGTGGCGCCGGTCACCACCTTCCGCACGACCCGCAGCTTACCCATCGTCAAGAGAGTTTGAGTAGAGGAAGAGGATAGTGCAGGACAGCGATAGCTTGATGATGATGGAAAGGATGTAGGCCCGTGGAGCCTCGTTCAGGAGAGGCGCGCGTTCTCACGGTATTTATACATGGCCGGGACGCCTTGCCTTGCAGGGTGGCCGCCTCCTGCTTTTCTGACCCTCCATCAGGCCGGGCGGTGAAACTCAGCCTCCGTTGCCGCCTTTCAAAGTGCAAAAACCCCAGGGCTCACCGAGTTACACTTGCCGGGGGGCCAAGTGTTGCCTTCTTTGAAAGTCGACGGAATTTCAACTGGAACTGGAACGTTCACCGCAGGTGCGTCAGCCGGACGGCTATTTGAGCCTCAAAAATGCCTTGCCGGCTTCTGATTTGACGACCCCAGCCGTTCCCTCGCCCCCTATCGGCTACCGGCTGTCCCCCACTCCCCCAACCTGTGACGGGCCGTATCCTGTCGGCGACCAATCCAATAAGGACCAATGAGCATCTGTCCAATCGTCGGCGAGGGCGGAGAAGTGCCGCAATTATCGGATGGACGCCCGTTCATGCGGAGTTCCCGGCGGATCGGCGAATTATTGATTGTTCGGCATTACCACCGGAAGCGACCGGCTTCATCACGGAGAAGGTTAGCACATGGCTACGACAAATTTTGAAAAACACCCGTCTATTATGATCGCCCAAGAATAAACCGCGCCGGAACAGGACCGGCAACCTCTTTCCACCGCTGCCCGGGCTATCCATCTATTCCAGTTGAAACCCGTCGCCGCTCCCCGCGCCCGGGGGCGGGAAATTCGCGTGTCGTGAAAACGCGAGAACAAGACCGACGATCAGCATGGCGCAGCAGGCCAAAGCTACCGGGGGCAGCAACGTCCGGAAACACCAAGCGTGCCAAATCAAGACCTCAATATCCTCGACCGGGTGTTCGGCTTCCCTGTCGACATGGGGAGCGCCGTAATAGCAGATTACCAGCAACAGGGTTGTGACGAAGCACATACCCAACCAAACCATGAACAGACGCCTATGCGGCGGGAGCACAAGCCCCGTCCCCAATAGCCAAACCCACAGGAGAAGCAGAACCACAAAAGGCTGGCCCACTGCCGCCACTAACCTCCTCGCCCATTGAGAAGGACCAGGCCGGCGCCTTCTGGGTCCGAGCAGCCCGCCACATTCCGCTTTCCCGCCTTCGCTCCAACCTGACATCTGGCCGGCCTGTAGCGGGCGTGAAGGCGATGGCGTGCCGGGGGCCGGGATCTCGGATTCCGGCAGAGAGGACGTCGGACCTGTGACGTCAAGCGGTCGGCGCGGCTGATGACAATCCGGCGATGCAGGACGCGCGCAGCCTGTGCGTCGAGGGGCAGTGTGGTCTGCCTGTTGGAAATCGGGCGCTCCTGGCGCCGGGGCGGTCGTCGCTACCCGAGGGACGATGTGACGGTGTGACGGTGGCTGAATTTCGAGGACCGGCGGTCGAGAAAAAGCGAGCGGGAAGCTGAAATCTGCGGATGTGAGAGGGAATGAGGAACAAAGGCTCTACGGTTTTTTGGGAAGAGGCGGCAGCTTTAAGGAGATCGGGTCTCACCTTCCCCGGTTTGTCGCCCGTTTTTGACGGCCCGTTCCCGGGCGCGCGCGGATCAGTCATAAGGGCGGGTTTGATGGGCAATGGACAGGGGCTGCATGGCGTAGATCCCTCGGTCGATCCCATGGCGGCGGCATCGTCGTCCCTCACCGAAAATGACCCATGCGTGAGCCCGACCACCGGGCGCGACCGGCTCCGTCACGGACAGGATTTCCTTGACGTCATGACAATTGAACAGCCTGTTTGTTGACAGGCGTCGAGGGGCGGCTGCGCTCACCTGACATCCACGTTGTTTCCACTCCCCGTCCTGCGGAAAAATGTGTTTTCAATGAACACGGAGCAACACTCGATGAACACGGCGAAGAGGATGTACAGAACCAATTCGAGCCCAAACATGGGAGATTCCTGAGACAGTGCCGTCGATGCCGTGTCACTCGTCTCCTGCGTCTCGTCGTTCTTCTTCCTATCCTCCTTCGCCCTTTCGACACGCAAATGGTAGGCAATCAGGACAATGCACACGGTGATCCAAACCCAGACCCAGACGTAGCTTGGTATCTCCGCCAACCTCGCGAGCATGTTCGTTGCGAACAGGAGGAGTGCCGATCTGAACAGTTCGCGCTTATCGCTGGTTCTCGTTTGTCCGGCAGGGCCCTCCCCAGGTTCGTCGTCCGGCAGCAACGGCACACCGTCTTCTTGTTCGGCAGGCCCCTCCCTAGGTTCGTCGCCCGGCAGCAACGGGACACCGTCTTCGTGATCGTCGACAGCCATTATTCCCCTGACCTGTGGTCGAGCGCGGAGACGGCGGACGCGGGACTATGGTCGATCGAAAAATTACGCCGTATCGCAAATGCCGAACGGTGCTGTCTGGCTGTCCCGTTTCATCGCACTCAAGGGTCGTCGCTGCCGAGGGAGACGGTGCGGCTGTCGGATTTCGGGAAGGGGTGTCGAGAAAAGTGTGGGTGCGGGAGAGAAGGAGGGACGAGAAAGGCCACAAGATTTTTGAGGGGGCGGCAGCTTTTAGGGGAAATTGGCCTCGCCAGGGCCCCCGCTTTGCTGCCCTGTTTACCGACAAGGCTTTCCTGGGGGTGCGCGAACCAGTCATTTGGGCGGGGCGCAATTGCGCATTGCCTGGGGCTGCGCAGGACAGGTGCTGCGGCCCAGCGCCTCGTGGTGGCAGCGCGGGGCTCTCGCCGACAATGGCCGATTATCGAGCCTGGCCACCGGGCGCGGCGGACATCTTCACGGAGAGCACTGGCACGTTGCTGCGACAATTGAACAGCGCCAGGTTTATTGAGATACGTCCTGGGGCGGCTATGGTCGAGCGAGGCAGGCGATCTCGTCTAATCTCTCAAAGGAATATCCAAGGTCCTTCAGGGCTTTGGTGCATCCAATCTCTTCCCAATCCCCACCGTGTGGCCAAAACCTGGCCGCTCCGCTGTCCAGGACGACAAAGCAGGCGAACAAAAAGGCGAGGATGACCAAAACCGCTAGAAGGGAGGAGATCTCATCCCACTGCCGCTCCCCGCTCGTGATGCGGTGATATATATCGAAAGCTATGAGGCATGCGCAGATGCAGATGCCGCAAGGCATCATGAAGTAAAGAGGTTCATCCCTTATCCACAGTGTAACGACTGTTGAAATATATAAAACCACCACTGCTGCCAGCATGATTTTATCCAGGGTTTTTGCTCGGGGTCTTCCCCTTGGTTGAACAGCCGGAAATAGCGGGTTCCGGCCCTCCTCAAGCCGATTAAGCTGACCCATTATTGCTTTGGTCTATCGTCGGATATGAGAAAGACGGGTCGGCCGGTCGCAAGCGCCGGGTCGCAACGGTCGTCTTCGAGACGGTGGACGGCAGGGCGTCGCCTTTCGGGAGGGGTGGTCGAGGCGCGGGGCGCTGGAGAGAAGGAGGGACGAGAAAGGCCCCAGGTTTTTTGAGGGGGGCGGCAGCTTTAAGGGGAAATTGCAGCCTTCAGCACCCCCGCTTTGTCGCCCGGTTTCCGGACAGAGCTTTCCTCAGGCGGGCGGGGACCAGCCATTTGGGCACGCTCAGCGGGGCGATGCACGAGGGCCTGCCAGGCAGGTGCTGCTGCCCAACGCCTCGTGGTGGCAGCGCGGGGCTCTCGCCGGACAATGGCCGGTCTGAGCTTCACAGTGAGAAGCACGGGTTTCTTCACGGAGAGCATTTGCACATGGTTACGATAATTGGGTGGCATTGGTTTATTGAAAAGTGTCCAGGGCAGGCAGTGTCCGGATTGTGTGCCGGGGCATCAATGCCTGCCCGCAGGGCTAGAACTTTGTGTATGGCAATTGCCAGTCCCAGCCGTCCGGCCAGAATTTGGCACCCCCGACCCAAACGGCGAAAAGGCCGACGAGAAAACAGCCGCCCATGGCATAACTGACCAGCGGCAAGAACCATTGCCCAACCCAAACTTGTTGCTCCAACCAAACACTGTCCTCAATACCAGATGGGGTGAACCTTGAAATAAAAACTCCCAGAGGGTCGCCGACTTCACCCGCAGTATGGGGATGGTGCTCTTCCTCGGGGGGTAGTAGTGGCCGATCCTCGGACTCGGTTTGTGCGACAGTGCCCTTCCCACTACGTGTTTCCAGCATGATTGTGTGCGACCCCCAGTTCAGGACTGAAAAGAGGACATAAAGCAGAAGACAAACCGCCATCCAGACTGCGAGCGGACCGTCAGATATGACGAGCATGACGCCGATGCTCGCTATCAACAGCACGAAGAGCGCTCCGACCACGCAAGGTCCGCTCACCCTCGACAGGGTTTGCTTTATCTGGAGCAATAGGCTTAGCGGGCGCTCCCCGTGAATTGCCGTCTTGCCATCATGATCTTCCCCTTGCCGAGCGTCCGGCGGCCACGGGGCGGGAGGAGGCATGGGATTATCGGCGGGCCGAAAAGTCAGCCGCAACGATCGTCTTCGAGGCGGTGGTCGCTATCGAGGAGGGATGATGCGGCGGTGGAATTCGGAGAAGGGTGGCTGCGGGAAACGGTGCGGCCGGCGGCTTTCGGGAGGGGTGGTCGAGGCGCGGGACGCTGGAGAGAATGAGGGACGAGGAAGGCTCCAAGGTTTTTGGGGGGACGGGCAGGTTTAAAGGGGAAAATTGGGGCCTCACCATTCCCCCGCTTTGCTTGCCTCGTTTTCGGCGAGGCTCCCTTAGCGCGCAGACTAGCCATATTGGGCAAGGCGCGCAGCTTGGCAGTGCCCGAGGGTGTGCCGCCCCCACGTGCAGGGGAGCAGCGACCAATCACCTCCGCCGGTCCCCTGCGACAATTCCTCCGCTTCAGGCAATGATCGGCAAAACTTCTGCAGGCGACAGAATTTTGGAAGTGACAGACCAAAGCCCCCCTCCTGGTTGGTCGGTTTTTGCGCTCCGCAGGATTTAGACGCGGGCGCGAGATCCTTCCTCAGGATCAACCAATGGATTTTCACGGATCGTGGTTTTACGTGACCGGTACGCGCCGCGCCTTGCCAGCGGATCTGCCCATAATGCGGTCAGGCACGAGGCTCGACACCTGATGGGGGAGGGGGAAGCTCCATTATTGGGTGACGATGGCGGCGCGCGCAAGGCTGTGACCGGATCATGAAGGCATCTTCAGTCTTGTCACAGGGGAGTTCAGGTTCTTCACGGAAGGCATTCGCGCATGGCCGCGGCAATTGGATGGCACTCCGGGTTGATTGTAGTCTGGCCAAAAAGGAGCGCTGTGCTGGAACGGGGCAGGCAGTATTCCTCATGTACGGGACATTACCGCCTGCCCGCAGGGCTACCGTCCGCGGATGCCTATCCCAAACGCCGCCGGCCCGAATTTTTCTTCCCCCTTCTTGAAAACGGCTAGTACTACATAGAAGGCTGCGATGTACCACAAAAACTGTTTCCACTGGTTCCAGAACAGCAACCACGGGGAAGTATTATGTTCCGACCGTTGAAAAGTCGGCCGGCCGCTGCCATGACCCAGAAGCGACAGGATGCATAGGCACACGATCGCCGTGCATACCAGCCACAGGCTAGACCACCCCAGGAAAAATATAGTCAGGAGCAATCCGATGCCCGTCAATGCTGTCTCGTAGGTAAAGAACGCCAGAATCTGTCGCTGCCGGTCCGTCAGGCCTGCTTTTGGCGCGCCCGCTGCTGCCATTCCCCACCTCTCTCGTTCCGGCGCCGAGATTTCGGTGGTCGGAGTTATGGAGCGCTCACGGGGAAGGCATGGGAATTGTCGGCACCTCGCACTCGTCGGTGAAAAGACGCGGCCGGCCACGTCGAGCTCGTGTTCTGCTCAGAAGGAAAACGGTGGCTGCATCCCGAGATGCGCGCTGTCGAGCGAGGCCGCCGAGAACACCGATGTGCTGGTCGTTGAAGGGAATGGACAGGCGCTATGCGCGTTCAGGAAGCCAGCGCGCTCGACAGTAGGACACAATGCCCCCATCGCGACGGTTGTGTTGCTCAAGGAAACGAGGAGAACACAATTGTGCGATCGTTGGGGAGGGCCGTACCGCGCTCTTGAAAGGCGGCGCTCAGGGGGAAGGGGCCAATCTTGGCCTTTCGCAATATTTACACTTCGCCAGTTTCAAGTCCTGCAGGGTATTTTGGTAAGGGGACCAATCAAATTTCGGGCATCGGATCGGCCCATCGGCCTATGATGTCATAGAGCGTCACTAGTGTCGCTGCTGCCTAACGAGGGCCAATTCGGCGGCCAATTGCTGATCACAGGCCGCTTCCTGAAGGTCCAGCTTCTCCTTTTCAGGAATAGTACAGGCAGGGGGGCCGAACATTTCTGCGCGCGATCAGATTATTGCTGCGGGTGAGGATGTGGCCTCACGCGCTGATAGGCCGGTTGCAAGTCCTGAAGGTTCGATTTCGATGAGCAACTTCATGATGTTGCATCAATAATCTTACGATTGCACCGGCCGGCGGCCAACTCTCTTAAACCGGCCAATAGATCTTTTTCGCGCGGTGGGGGGCCGCAACCTGGCAATAGACGGGATGGATCGACAACCCTCCTTCAATGCGCCGGGACCGACTGTCGCCGACCACCACCGATGGGCGACCGCCACAGGGGAAACAGGTGGGCGCGCACAAAAACATCTATTGGTCGGTCCTTTCGCCAGACATGGGTTCCGGTTTCAATATTGACCAAAACAACAGGCCCGGCGGGCGTCCGAAGTGGAGGGCGACGCGGCCGGCAAGGGTAGCGAGCGCCTGACAAGGAGACGGGCGCCCGCAGGTGTCGCCACGACACTCAGGGGGCGGGGGCCTGCAACCCTGCAGGTGTCCTGCTTCCCACATCGGTGGGATTGCAAACCAGTGGGATTGCACGCCTTTGCAAGCGATTTCCTGCTGGTTGTGTGCATGGTGCCGCGCATAGGGGCAGGAAGCCATGCCCACTTGTTCATGGGAAGCTGAAAGGACCAGGCGTGAGGCCAAAACATTGGCTTGGAACCGCGCTAGCCGAGAGCAGCTGATCCCCAGGCGATGGTGTGAGGCCAATATCGGTCCCGGTCCTCAATATTTCGTATTCTTGCCTCCCGCGAGACCCTTTTCGGGGCCAACATTGTTGATTTTCTGCTGGCGCCGTTTCCGCAGATGTTTTTTGCGGCAACTGTGTTTGCGCCGGCCGGCAGTAGGGATCTGCATTGCCGCTCAATCGAGGGTGACTCACCTGAGCAACATTGATGGAGGGGACCAATGGCAGCGTTTGCCTCGCGCCACCTGCAATTTACTGGTCGCCGACTGCTCATGGATCAACCAACAACTTTCCCTGTTCAGAGTAATTGGAGAAACAGCATGCCTGCCATGGACACCGGACCCCCGGCAGGTGCTTTCAGCTCCAGGGGGCGGTTGCCTGCCGGAGCCTTCGTTCCAGGCAACTGGCCGGACACTCTGATTTTCGAGCTCCCACGTGAGGGAAATGGACCAATGGCAGCGCTTGCCTCGCGCCACCTTCAATTTACTGGTCGCCGACTGCTCATGGATCAACCGAACACTTTCTCTCTTCAGAAATCATCGCAGGAATAGCATGCCTGCTATAGGCCAGGCCCCCGGCAGGTGCCTTCAGCCCCAGGAAGGTTGCCTGCCGGGGCTTTCGTTCCCGGCAACTGGCCGGCAAACCTCACCGGGCAGGCAGTTATTTCGCATGTGATTGATCGGGATACGGCGGTTCCAGGTTTCTAATTTCAAATCCCCCTAAAGGCTGGACAGATGGCGCCAGGCGCCCGCAGGCAGAAAGAAGGTCCTTCAGTTGAAGAACATGCCGGGCCCTCGGTGAGGCGCCTCGCTGGCCGACAGAGGCCGACCTGGCCCGGCGAGAGACCGGGGAAGCGAAACCGGCACGCGCCGTAGATCTTTTTCCGTCCAGGGGCCAGGGGCTATGACCCCCTCGTTCGATCAGATGACCTGCTTCCTCTGTCTCCGGGTTCGCAGATTGGCTCCCTAGAAAAAGTCATTTTGCGGCTCTGCTGCGGAACCGGGGTGTTCCATGGATTAGGGCACACTGCCCTTGAGGCCCCTCATTGACAGGCCGTCCGGTCATGGAATTCCTTCTCTGTCATTGGTTCCCAGGGATTTACAATTGCTATGGAAAAAACTTCGATGAGGATCCTGTAAGGACCTGAACAACGAATGGGCCCAGGACTGGGAATTCCGTTTCAGTGGGCAGGATGTAAATTGGAAAATACAGTTCTGCACTGCCCGCCCCCTCGTACATAAATCGCAGCTGCTGCCCAACGCCGGTTCCAGTGGACTTCGTCCCCTCCTGAAGCGCTGGCCCTTTCGGGGGCCCGTCAGTTGGACCGACACCGAACGCCAGCACATCCCGACACAGCCCGCACAATGGGCCCTCAGCCTGACCCGCCGGCGGGGCAGGGCCGACAATCGCGGTGGTGGCCTAAATTCGTCAGTTGGGGGATGAAACCGATCAGGCGCGCAAATGGCCTCGCCTCGGCGATATTTTTATTCCACATTTCACTGGGACATCATTGCCGCTGCTGGCGAGGCGGACCAAAACGAGCCACTAAAACCTATTTTAGCCGCCGAAACCCGACATCGACACCGAGATTTTTTTTCGGCATGCCTGCACCAACCTGATTGGGGCTGTGTTGTCGGTCACGAAAAGGGCCGCAGCCTCGTTTCCGTCTTCAGGCACCGACGCGACACAGCCTCGACAGGGACACCACCGAAACCTCTCACCGACTTTCGCATTGCTGCCCGACCGGCCCGACGGCAGCCGCTGCCTGATCGAGGCGGAGCTGGGTTCGGTGAGGGAGACTGAGCCTCACGGTACGACAGCATCACCATCGGAGTCGGCCGACTTCAGACACCGACACGACACAGCCTCGACGGCGACACGACCGAAACCCTCACCGCCGTTTGCTTGCTGCCTGAGCGATTTCGCGGCCCGACGGCAACCGCTGCCTGGCCGAGGGGCAGTGTTTCGGCGAAGTGAAAGTCAGCCTCGCGTTCGGTACGGCAGCGTCACCATCGGAGCCGGCCGACTTCAGACACAGCCTCGACAGGGACAACACCGAAATCGTGTCACCGACTTTGACGTTGCGGCCCGACGGCAGCCGCTGCCTGATCGAGGCGGAGCTGGGTTCGGTGAGGGAGACTGAGCCTCACGGTACGACAGCATCACCATCGGAGCCGGCCGGCGTCAGACACCGACACGACACAGCCTCGACAGCGACACCAGCAAATCCGTGTCACCGACTTCGACGTTGCTGCCCGACTTCGAGGCCCGACGGCAACCGCTGCCTGGCCGAAGGGGGCAGTGTTTCGGTGACGGATGAGCCTCATCTTTCCGCACGTCACGGCCGCCCCTTCAGCAAGGGAAATCCCGACTGGCCGGGACGGCATAGGCTTCGCTGCCGAAATTGTTAAGAGCTATCTTGCCTATGTCCAAGATCCGACACGGGGCTGCACGGTCGTGGCCCATCGCGGCCTTTGGAAAGATGCCCCCGAAAACAGCTTGCGGGCGATCGAGGAAGCCGCCGATGCCGGCTGTAAAGTGGTGAAGGTCGATGTCCAGCGGAGCGCAGATGGCGAATTCTTCCTTCTGCATAACGATTTGATCGACTGGATGACCGGGCACCACGGACTTGCTGCGGACATGACCATGGACGAACTGTCTCGGCTCAGATTGTTCAACTGCAACGGCGGCAAGGGAGATCCGTTGACGCAGGAGAGGATCCCAAGCTTGAGGGAGGTCTTCGAGCTGATACTTCGCCTTGGTATTTATCTCCATCTCGACGTCAAGGACCCGGGGCATATTCTGGATGTCATTGCGCTGGCCAAGGAGATGGGAGTCGACCGGCAGGTCGGTGTGTGGGCGGACCTGGAGACGGACGAAGACTTCCGCCAGATCCGCGAGATCATGTCCACTGGCGTTCTGTGCATGCCGAGGATCGATGTGGGAGCGAACAATATCGGTGCCGTGCTGGTGCGTCTCTTCGAGCTGAAGCCGGCAGTGTGCGAACTCCGCTTTGAGAACCTGGGACAGATCACGACACTCAGGGAGGAGTTCAAGAACGAGGGCATCGCCATATGGGTCGACACGTGCGACGGCAGTTCCGCGCCAGGGTTCAGCGACAGCGAGGCGATCGAAAATCCCCAAGCCGTCTGGGGCGCCCTGATCGAGGCTGGCGTCTCGTTCATTCAGACGGACTGGCCAGATACGTTGAACGATTTCCTCGCGCAACGTGCGACCGCGTGACACTCAATCCCGGCAACCCTCCCAGCATCACCGTGACAGACCCGATCCACCCGCCCGTGACCGACGATCCCGATTGCAGGACGACGCCGCGTGTCGGCTCCGGCTGCTCAAGCGAGACCGGCCCATGGCGAAGCCGCCCCTACCCATCGCCCTTCCAATCCATCTCCTGACATGTGCATGTCGCTGATTGCTGACCGGCGGTGAGGGGGAGGAAGCTGCGGTGTAACCCGGTTCGCCTCATTTCACCGATTGACAGCTCCCAATGGTTGGAAACCCGACGCCCGGCAACCCGCCCCACGCTGCCTCGCTTGCCCCATCCTGTTGTCTAGTTTTGCACATTGGGATCAATAAATGTGTGTCGCCAATTTGCTCCGTCCAATCGTGTGTGCGGTTTCTTGCGGCTCGTATGTCGGCCAGGGCTGGCGCCAGAGGAGGGGCCGCCGCAGGTGGCCTGACCCCCTGTAGTCTCGGCGAACAGGGCGGGGGGGATGATCAACACGGGCGCCGCCAGACCAGCATCCCTGGCACGACAGCGCATGCCGCGGCATTCGAGGCGGAAATCCGACAAGCCGCACGTCTCACGGCGAGCATTTATATCTCGCCTCTCCCCCGTCGATCTTCCGTTCCTCTCCCATCACACGGTCAGCAGGTTTACCATATCCAGGTTGGACACAGCGACGATGCCTTCCAAATTCAGCCCAGATACGTGGTTTTTGCCCTACGATTTCAGGGTTGATACCCGTCCGGCGGCTCAGAACGCTCTGTTAATTCAGTTCGCGCTTTTCGCGTCCGGGAAGGCGGATGTTACGACGCTCTCAGTTTTGCCCATCTACTGCTTTTTGACGCTTCTACAAAGTCTGCCGTCGCGTCCGCAAAGCCGTCAGGTCTCCGGGCAACCGCCACCGCCGCCGCCGGGACACTTGCCGGCAGGAGTAAGGATTGTGAAAGAAGAAGGCGATCAGGATCGGTGCGAAGCCCCGAAAATCAAGTTTCCGGCATTGCACCTGCCGGCATACGAGCGTGATGCTGCTATCCAGGAAGGCGATGTATGTCCGGCCGCCCGTCAATCTGAGCTGTGAGCTGATGAGAATAAATCCATAGTGTCTAGCGATCCAGTGGGGGATGCACACTCTCGATCGCCCCGATGAGCCGGGCAGCCATGCCCACATGCTCCTTGGAATCAAGAAGAGGAAAAACCGGATCATCCTTGTTCTGCTCGAAGACGAAACGCTTCCCGTAGATTGGGCCACCTACTACGTTGATGTGTTTATCGTTAGGATCCACAAGTTCAAGAGAAGGGGAGAGCCCGCAGCACTCTCATCGGCTAACGACAGCCGTGAACTTACCGACGAAGAACGAATCGCGCTGAAGATCAGAAGCACGTTTGGTCCTCGCCGGTTCGCCTTTCTGATGCATCAATGCATGGAAAATGCCCCCTTGAGATCAGTCCGTGGAGCTGTGGCATTCGCTGTAAGCGGGGATGACGACGCAAGCAAGTATTGCCCTGAGGTGGTCCGCCTGGTTTCGGAGCCAATCCCGCCGGTCGATGAGAACGCGGGTCAAGCTACTCCAGCATCGGGAAGCAGTGTTGCAGGCACGGAAGTTCCTGACGAATGGGTGGCAACAGATGATTGAAGGACAGCATAAGGAACGGGCGTCTGCATCAATTGTACATAGATCAGCATTCTGTTTCAATACATCGGATTTCCTTCAAACCTCTTTCCAGAAACGTGACGGCCGTCCGAGCCGGTGCCGCCATGATGAAACGGCCGGTGGCCGGCTGATTGCCCGGCTTGTCTGAACCTTCGGGGCGGCGGCCTGCCGATTTCTGGCCTGTCGGGTCCGTCCCGTCGGGTCATGGGGAAACCACCGCGGCAACCGGTGCCATTCCGCCCAAGCGGCAACCTGCCGTCCCTGAACCGGCGATCAGGCCCCACTCAGCGCTGGTTTAAAGAGGCCCCCACCCCAGCCCATGGACCGATCCTCTTCACTGTAATTTCCTCCCTTTCTCCCTGCCAACATCTGAACGGACACCGCTGAAAGGAGAGCCGCAGCATTCCAGCCGACCCTTGTTCCCCTGGCAGCAAGCGAGAACCCGACACGTCGCAATGGAGAAGACGGCTACGGCAGACGAGGCGGCGGCACATGGCTACGAAGGCGTGCTTCAATGGATTGGAGATGGAGGAAAAGTAGGATGCTCGGCCCTCGTGGCGATGACATGGGCTGACCAGATCCCAGCTCGTCATTGTCGTCCTCGGCCGGGAGGTTCTCACATGCTCCGGAGCACCGAGAGACGATGAAATGGATAGAATCGGCGGCCTTCTCATGCTGGCGAAAGCCTATACCGAGACGGTCTTTTTCTCCTTCGACCAACAAGCGGAGGGTCTCAACTTTGATTTTACGTATACCGATCCACCCGACGCGACCGAGGATCTTCGGGACGCATTGTTTACGACGACAATGGCTGGTCTACGCGCGACGTACCCGAACAGGGTCTTCTTCATCGTGTATCCGCAGACGCTCGGAAAGCCGCCATTGGAGGCCGGCGACCACGCTTTGCAGATCAAGGCAGATGGAGGACATTCATTTTCGATGGTTTTGTCGCGTCTCCTGAATGAGATGATTGCATCACGGGCAAGAGAAAGGGAAAGAGATTCGTGGAGGTCACGCCTGCGGGACGTCTTGAGATCCATGTCATGTATCTGGAGGATCGAGTTGCCTGACGGGCCGGCGTTACGCATGGCGCAGATTGCCTGACAGTGAGAAGTGACAGAAGGCAGGTGACAGGTCGCCGGCGTGGAGGCGTGTTGTTGTCGGAATTTTGGTAGCTGAAATGCATTTTTACCCATTGCCTTCCCCATATGGCCCGCCGCAGAACCGCCTGCAGCTCGCATAGGTGATGACGCGGGACGCCCGCCCCCTCGTCGCGTGGACTGTGCTGGCGCTCCTGCCTGGGCAGCAGGTCATTCGCCGACCAGGGGCGTATCGGGTGGAGGCAGGTTCCCCAGGCAGATGGCGCGATCCACTGGCCGACCAGGAGACGCTAGCGGAAGCTGCACCTGACGATCGCCCCGGACCCGCCGGGGGGCAACTGGACCGGTGCGTCTGGGGCATCGCCTTTAAATCCCCTTGGGCCATGCGAGGCGCCTTCACGGCCTGTCCTTCCTCACGCCTTCCTTCGACCAGCATTCACCGCCATGACGAGGAAGCAACTGCCAGCCCGCCTCCAGGAGATCTCGCAGGATTCCGACGGCGAGACGACGCCGACGCAGTCTCCTACAAGAGAGATACTCTTGCCACCATATCTTGAAGATCAAGGGCGCGCGTGGGCGCGTGTCATATCGAAGGATGTGAGCAAGCGCTTTGCCGAGGGAAAGGTGGCCGTGATCTTTTGCAGTGACAGGGCAGTTCTGACCGGACTTCACAGGTGGTACTGATTCTTGCCGACGACGGCATCCTCAACGCCGTGGACGCGAAACACTACGTCGGAAGACTGTTCGGAAACCTTCTGTACCGTGCCCGCAGAAACGGGGTTGGCATTGTACTGCTCGACCCGGCGGGCCGTCACCTCCCCTTGGACAAGGAGTTCGGCGGATATTACACTTGTCTGGTGACGCATGACGGCCAGCGTATTTGGTGGCCGAAACACCTGAGAGAATACCTATCCGCTGCGAAAGACGTGCCGGAAGGCCTTTACCGCTACGCCCGCAGAGCTTGCTCCCTCTTTGAAAATGGGGAGGAGCATGTCCTGGTGACACGACGGCACCATTGGACGGACGCATGCCAAAAGTTGATCCATAAGCCCGTTTTCCTGGGGGAGGACGACATGGGCTTGAGGCTGCTCTACATCATGCTGCTGCTGGAAAGCGAGCTTGAGATTCAGGACGACGAGCGGGAAGGCGTGGAAAGTGCCCTACTCTATGTGCAACGACAGGCCGCACACAGGGCACTGTACCAGGGGAAACGTGTCTGGGTCGAGAACTACAACTATCTCGCGCAGCGCTATAAACGCAAGCCAATTTCCTACCTTTAGCTCAATCGATCCTTCTGCCTCCAGCATATCGCCGGGCCAGCTCGACGTGAATGTCACAAAATATCCGTCCCGTGGGCGTCAGTGTCGACAGTGCGATTTCCGACGATCCGCGGCTTTGAAATCGACGCGAGGCTATTCACGGCTCCCATGCGGCTGGTACCAGACGGTCGGGACAATCGTCCGCGCAGCAGCTTCGCCGCCCGAATGTCAGGGCCATGGCTGCAGTCCCCCCGCCTATTTTTGGAGCTTGCGCCGATCCCCCGGGTCAACTGTCCAAATGATTTGAACTGGGCGCTGCCTGGATTTTTTATGTCGCGCTGCGCTGCAAAATTCCTCGAGGCATTGCCTGTGGAATTGACGCTCAAACGGAGCTTCTCGCGACCGATCGAGACCGCGTTTCCCTGCGACACGGTCAGGAGGATTGCACAACACAAGACACTGATCCGAGCTGGCAGAGCACGGTTCGAGAGCTAATATGCGGGACAGGGGATGCTCCGGGCCGTGCAACCTTTGGGGGAGCCGGGAAGCTTCCCCGCCCCGAACTATCGACCATTCATCTTACGATGGGGGTCTAGCGCATGCAGGCGACCCATCCTGGCGCATGCGATAGGCTCCTTGCACCCTCGCGAAGTGGAGCCCCCGGCGACCATTCTACGGCACATGCTGATTGCTCCGGGAACCATGGCTGGACGGCGAGATCAAGGATGCACCCCACGCGGCCAGTTCATTCTCCCCCAAACATCTGATTACGGTGGCTGCCACAATATTTGTCAGGCGAAAGGGTGTGTCGCTTGCAAGGGTTGCGGTTTGAGCGCATTGCTCGGCAGTCAGGAAAATGCGGGTTTGGTCGCCGACGCTGATCGTTGCCCACCGGGAGTACGGATCATTTCCGTCAGTCACATTCCATTCTCTTCCGCGACCACACGGGACACCGGTCTGGGACGATCGGGCCTGGATCACCACGGTGAGCATTCAGGGGGGGAGTGCTGAGAAGACCTTCCGTGGCGGGCGATGATCGCCGCTCGTTGGGGGCAAGCACCACCTGAATAAGGGAAAGCCAGGATCATGCGACCGGTGGCGCTGTCCGCCGCGTATGCCAGTGAGGACAATCCGGATTATGGCTCCACATGAGCAAATAAAAACATAGCTCCCGGTCTTCGTATCCGCTCGTCACATTGTCCGGAAATTCCAACTCTCGCCAGGTCGATCAACATCCAATTCATCCAAGACACCGAGGCCCTCGCGATTCCCAAGAGGGAGACACGATGTGGAAGAGTATTGAGTTCTGTCGAACCAGACTTTTGCTCCGAGCCACTTTCAACTGTTCATCTTCAAGCGATGGGTCAACGGAATCCGAGGCAGTAGCAGAGCTTCATGTCCGTTTCAGTCAGGCTAGAGCTGGTGTTCTCCAGTCAGTCCTACAGAACAACAGACGATCCGATCTATACCAGTACCAAATCTTCGTTGGCGCGGACGGAGCTATCATCATTGCGAACGGAACAATCCTTTGCACCGTCGTTCACGAAGAATTCAGGAGCCGCTGGCCCTACCAGTTGGCGCACTTGGCATGGGAGCGCCTTGGACCGACAGGAGAGACTACTCCTGGCGAATTTCTTTCGGGTTTCGGGACGCTTTTTGAGCTCTATGACAAATTAATATCCGAGACCGACAGCGAAACAACAGCAGGCGATGCAGCTGAGGACCTTCCTACTCTACATTGGCGTCTAGATGGCAGAGAGCAATGGGAAAAGGTTGTGCGTTCCAGCCGGACCTCGAGATTTCCACACACAACGAATGCCCCAGGCCCCCTGTATTCTAGTTCCGCTCCCCAATTGACGCTTCAGTGCTAGCGCCCTTGAGATGCTCCGTGACAGCCGTGAAAGCCTGTAGACCCTCGCCTGCCTGTGCTGACTGACTGGCCTGAGACCCCGAGCTACAGGCTATCGCGCCACCACTACCATGGCGGGATGGGACCGTCCCTTCCGGACCCATATCTTAGCGGCCGGGGGCGCTGTGTCACCAGCAGGGGTCCACAGGATCAGCTTGTACGCGTAAATAGACCGTCATCCGCGGGGACAGCATGAGTGATTTGCCTGTTGCGTTCAGCCACCGCCCGCACGCTCAGGGTTCCCCAGCGCCCCAAAAAGGGGCCGACCAGCCGGGCTCGACGGCCAACCACTGGACGCGGTGCTGCATGTTGACCTTCAGCCGATCCGGAAACGCATGATCTGACAAAGAATATCAATGCCCGGGTTCTGATCGCTGTCGGGACGAAATAACGCTCTCTCCCCGGCTATCGAACTTCATCGCCGTCAGCCATTTCGCCATCGACAGATCTTCTCCATCCATCGCATCAGCAACTTCCGACCGGCAACATGAAGGTTGTTGTAATAAAATATGACGGATGGGTTCTTCGCCTTGTCTTTGAGGATGGCAATACCCCAGAAGAAGCTCCCTTGGAATCTACTCTCGATCCTCTCCCAAACGCGATCGACGTCTACGTCTCCAATCGTACGTATACGCAGCTGTGGATGGCATGCAAAACATCAAGATTGTCACTTTCCCCCTCACTCCCTGGATTCAGCTTCGCCATCACCCAATGCAGCTGCGTCAAGCTTGCACAGGACCCGACCGAATTCCCGCCCTGGGACGAACTATGTCACGAGGAACCCGAGAAGGCATCAACGACCCTCATAGGCTTTTTGGAAGAAGAAGTTACCTCTTTTGTCCCCGAAGGCCTGTCCGACCAAGCGAAGTCCGACGTTCACATTGAGATTGGGGACTACAAGAGACAATGCCGCAGCAGGCTACAGGACGATGGTTCGGTTCGGCAACCCGCCAGCCCGACCACCACCATCAGAGCGGATGGGACCAGACCGCGCCACGGCAGCGTATCCTCCTCAGTCACCACTGTCCCGAGACGCGAGAGTAGCGGGAGCCTCGGCAATTCCAGCGTCACCTCAGTCACCACTAGTCTCGGGCCAGAGGTTCACAGGAGCCGTACAAATTCCGACGTGTCCAGTACCGGTAGCAACGCAGACTCCGCCGTGTTCAGTACCGGTAGCAGCACAAGTTCCCACACTTACTGTGACTCCGCCTCGTCATGGCGGAAATTCAAGGGTCTCCTCGACGAGCCGGACAGCACCGTACCCATTTCGCCTGTAGCTGCGCCTGAGGCGGGCGGGACACCACCAAGCTCGCAAAGACCGGCGACGTCCCACGGACAACTGCGACCACCAGCGGGGGAGATAGTCCCGCCGCCGCTGCCCCCAATCCCTCGCTTCAAGCTCCCTGGCGCTGGTCGAAAGCCAAGGCTGCCCGTGCTTACAAGGGCGCGCTCCTTTGCAGCGTTTCCAAATGTTAGGAAAAGCGTTCAGCCTGCGCTACCCGGCTCGTCGGGGGGAAACATCCACGCCGAAAAGGGGGGCGTGGATAGCGGAATGTCACGCGGCGATCCGCCAGCAGACGCTGGGGTAATGAGCAGATTTCGTGCTTTCTTCTTCCGTGGGCGGTCGCGACAGAATACGGTCCCTGTAAGCTAGTCTATTTACATTAATCGGATCAACTTTCCATTCACCTGAGCCTTGTTTGTTTCCAAGCAGGAGCCGGTGGGTGATCACGGTCATTGCGCTGCTGCCCATGCCGCGTGTCCTACCTTCGCCAGGCCGGTCGGGAAGCGAGACACCAGGGGCTGGAGGTGGCGACCCATCGTGCTACGGGCGGCGATGCGCATTCTGTTCCAAAAGGAGTAAGGTATTGGATCCCGTCGCTCGCAACCCCCAGAGGGACAGCCTATCAACTCCCGGACCAGGGGCTCAGGCAGCACCAGCACACGGGTCTCATGCGCCGTCGGCCTTCCTTTGCGCCGTCCGGACAGGGAGCAGCCATCCAAGACCCATGAATGCGCCTTCCTCCACGGCAGCTGTTCCCCGGCGTCGCATCATGCATGGCTGCGAGCGGCTCCTGACGCAGCTTGATTGGACGACCGCCGGACAGCTTGTGTTTTCCTCGCGTCCTCCTCGTCGAGCTTCCTTCCCGTGGAGGCTATTCATCTCCTGACGATCAGGTCGATATCCGCTTGCGTCGACGCCAATCCCGAACCGGTATCGTTGTCGCATTCGCGGCCCTGCCCGGATGACGGTCTTCATCGCGTCGTCGAGGAGGATGGTCGGATCTTCGCGCGACAGGTGGTCCACGGATGGTCCACGGGCGGTCCACGCTGCATCGCGACGGCAGCCTGGGGAGCACGGGATGCCCTGGGGCGCTTTCCGACAGCCCCATCGTATGCGAGCGTGGGAGGACGGGGCGAGGGGGATCAGGCGCCGGCGAACTGGCCCGTCGGATGATGCAGCAGCAGTGGCGCCCGCCCCATGAGACCACGACGACCGGCGGCAGAGGCTGGTGAGCCAGGAGGACGATCAGGATTTGCAGAAGGGGGCGACGCGTGCCGGACAGCGCGTGGAGGGCGCGGGTGACGCTGGCGTTCGCCCCTGAGGGGAAGGGACTGGCAGAAAACAGGCGCTGCAATCAGGCAGCGGACGAGGCATCCTGCCCCCAAAAGGAGAACTGGCGCACCAGGCCGCCAGCGGTGCCGTCAGGTGACGGAGAGGCAGACTGGGCCGAGACATTCCCCCTGAGAACACTGTGGCGCCGACATTTGGGGCTGGAGAACAGAAGCTCGGGGCCATCCTCGCGCGCCAACACCCGGGGCGCGACCGCCGCAGCCATTGCGGGAGGACCCCATGGCCGGGAGCAAAAGGCAAATGCGGAGAGCAGATCTGAAGGATCCCGATACGGCCTGTTCACCCGTGGCAGGCATCTCGCAATGAAAACATGAATTTATTCGCATTTTATATATCGAGAATAATTATTCCGTGTCGCCGGTCCAGGGATGGAGGATTTGTATTTCGTACGGCGCGGCCGGAATACCATGGTTTTTTCCATTGCTCTTTCGCCTGGAATGGGAACGCCGGTGTTTTCCTGCTTCCATCAATTGTCTGATGCCTCGTGAAATCGAACGGCGGGTGAGGATCTCGTGTCGAGTCATGATGTCCGCCAGGAAAATGCCGCGCGACGGCATTGGTCGCAGCGGGTGGGTCCGGTTCATGGAAGCAAGGATCATCAGCTCCCCGAAATGGCCTGGCACCCTAGATGGACCAAGCCCGTTCCATTCAGCTCGATGGAGAGTGATCCGTGGCTTTCGCTTGCACCATTAGCTTATCTCGGGTGAGACGCATGGATCCATCGCGTTCCATGTCAGGGAATAAATACCGAGCGCCCCCAAAAAACCGTCGTCTCAGGATTTTGCCCGGTCAAGTTTCTCGTCAGCGATATTGTTCACGCCTTCACGATGGAAACCGATTTCGCGATCATTGACCGGATTATCCGCATGACTGCCCGAGCCGACAAGATCTCCTTGCGCTTCACCATAGTTTCGACGCTGCCTGGCGTCGACTTCTTCGAGGGGCAGGAAAGCGACCAAATCGACATCATCTATTGCAACGGCGAACTCGACGGGAACAAACTGCCGTGCAACCTGCCTTCGCCGATGATGGTGTTCAGCCCGGAGGACTTCTGGACCAATACCTCGGACAATAATTGCCTGGCCACCGGAGCTCGGAAGCGTTCTGAGGGCAGACCATTCACGCTTCACGATGCGTTCTCGATCTCCATAGGGCCGGGGCTCAACATGACGGAGAAGAAGACAACGACGATGGCCACGGAGCTTGTCCAGCGCTATCGGGAGGGCATGTCGGCGCTGGCGCTCGCATTCGGATTGGAGATGTATCCTGAGTTGCTGAACCCCGAAGCCATCGGGGAAGCAGACGAAAAAGATGAAGCAGGCAACGAAAAAGCTGAGGATGAGGCGTGGTGTGAACTCCTGTTCCCCGGCGCAGAATTTGATCTGCGGGCTCCACCCACGCCTCCAACATCTCTACCTGGCTCTCCAGAGCCCTGGGTCATCGACGACATTGTCAACCGTTGTGAAAGTCCAGCGGTGGCAGAGGCCGGGCTATTGGGAGAGAGACGAAAGCGGGACGACGGGGACGACGGGGAGGAGCATCGGCCGGACAAACGCGCGAAGGTGGAGGATGACAGATGGGAAACGTGGTCGGTCGCGGTCGGTCTTGGATATCCTGTAGCATGTGTCGCTTGAGATCCTGTCAATTGAATGCTGTTTTCGCTCGCCGTATCCACACCTTCTGAAATCCGCAGCCTCGTGAGAACCTGAAGCCTTGACCTGTTCATGCAGCTCTCCGCAGCGGCGCTGCAATGCAGTAAAATCCCCGGCGCCAGATCTGGCTACCTTCTTCCCCACAGCGCCCGAAAGTGCAGATCGGGTGCCTCGCTGGCGGACAGTCTGGTGGCCCGCCAGAATGTGGGGGACCGCTGGAACCACGTCCAATCGCCAGTTCACAGCGCCCGCAATCGCTGGGGAAACCGGAGATGAAGCCCACTGTCGGCGCTTTGACCGCTGACCCTCAGGGCCGCTTCCACTAAACGTTTCGCCGAGACCTCCATGCGCCCTGTGTCGCTGCCCCAATTCGGCGATGCAAAACAAAAATTGCGCCTGCTACAAGGGGCCGCCGTCCAACCGTCCCGGCTGTCGTTCGATTGCCTCGCCCTTGTTCATAGCCTCCCCTCACACAAAATTCGCCCGCGACGGATGATCGTTTTGGGCGCAGCCCCAAGCATCGCCGGCCGAACGAGCCCTGTGGCGTGGTCGCGGGAGGATGCGGCTGGCTGTGGCGGACAGTCACGTGCAACCGCGTCAGGCAGCCGCGTGCCGGCGACACGTGCAAACAGGCGAGGTTTCGCCGAGGCTCACATTTTCCCGCGTCGCCAGTGGCCCTTCAAAACACTCCATCTCAACGTCGCGTTGCCAGCGTGCCGGCGTGGCTATCGCACCATGCCCAATAAAAAGGATTGGAATGCACTGCGCGATGACTTGCGGAGAATTTTAGCCCGGGTAGTCCTGCCACTAGTGGAGGCTCGACCCGTCGAAGTACATTTTACTCACTCACCGGGCGAAACTTTTAACGACAGTGAAATCGTCGCCATAGCCCCGGAGCGGCGGCAACTTCGAATCGACTCGCGGAAGTGCCGGTACGGAGAAAAAGGCTTCGGTTCCTGCCTTCGCATTCGGGATGATGCTAAGGACTATGATTATGGCGCCGATTGCAATGAGCGCCATCGAATGCCGGCCGCTCAGGTTTTCACGCGGGCTTTCCAAAACCGCCGCCTCGCTTTCATTACGGAAAATCAGGCGCACCTTGTGTTGGGTCTCAGGAAAGTCTACGAGCACATGCTTTTCTTTAGGCTTTCCACATATTCTTATGACCTCACCGCCGACCTCGATGAGGCTGCGCCACACGTTGGAATAGGCAACCAGCGTTCAGAATGGGAAGATTCCCAGGGTAGAAGGATTGCCCAGCCCCGTCGCTACTTCCCGACGACAAACAAGCCTCCGCAGGTTCCGGCTCCAGGGCGGTTAGTCTCTCGTCGTGAATTGCGTCTAGCGCAGCAGTCCACTTCAGCTGCAAGAGCACGCAAGGAGGACGATGAGCAGAGCAATGACACGTGGAGCGAATGGGACGGCTTTAGTGACGACAGTGGAACGAACGAACCGCGTGTATCAGTTGGAAGGAGGAAGCCTGGGGCTGCAGCCCCGAAGACTTCGGTGGAGAGGCCTGTCACACCGCCGGGCGCATCCCTTCGACATCTTTCTGATGACAGTAAAGATAGCGGCCCCGACGGCCCTGGGGAGCGAGACGAGAGCAGTGATGATGACGACTTTGAGCCACTGGACGTTGGGCAGGAGGGGAGCAAGAGTCGCGTCACGACAGCCCCGGAGACAGCGAGGCAGAGGCCCGGCGCTGCAGCCGGCAGGACCGCTGCAGAGGCCATAGAGCTCTCCAGTGATCACGAGGAGAGCGGCTCCAGCGGCCCGGAGGAGGCGGGCAACGGGAGCAAGGGTGACAAGAACGGCCTACAGGGTGACGAAAAGAGGCCAACAACAGGCGACAAGGAAAGCACCCTGTTACTAAGAAACCCGGCATTTGATGCACTCCTTCAAATCTGTTGCGCGGAACAAGGCAAGGACCTAGATCCTTTCCAAAAGCACCAACGTGAGGAAACGAGAACTGAACCGGGCGCCCCTTCGAGTTCAACCACAGACAGGACCAGGAAGAGGGCCATGCGGATCCCTGACAGTCAGGACGAGGGAGACGACGAGCCCTCCGACGACGCGCCCCCCTTAAAAAAGAGGAAACTCTGAACATCCATGGGACGGCGACGCGCCCGCGACCTTTGAACCGACGGCGGATCGTGGGTCTCTGGTGTTCGCCAACTCGGGGCATGCTGGAATTCGTCAACGCCACAACGTCCAGCATTTTCCAGGCGAATGAGCCCCTGTGGCGTGGTCGGGGGAGGCGCGACCGCGTGCGGCGAAGGTGCGGGCAGGCCAGACGGTTGCCCGGGGCGACGCATGCCCAAAACAAGCAAGACCCGAGATTTCCGCCGCCCTGCCGCAGGCTCTCCCGGAGCCCTCCATCCTCACCATCATCGCTTGTCGTCCCGCACCGAACAGCGGCTTCTCATCATCATGGTTTCCGGAAACCCCTCGTCTGATAGTAACACCTCTTCCGGGCTGTCGTCGGTGCCGGCGTCCGGTGAAGGCTCCGCCGAACCAACGTCCTCCGAAGGCACCCCGGAACCAGAAGAGCATCTCTACTCCGACCGGGCTTCCTGGCTCCGGTTTCCCGAAGGGCAAGCGTATGTCATTCTTGTGAATGGCACGCATAGATATTACTTCGTCTTTGGCGGGACAACGCCGTTTCAACCAACCGAAGCGGATTTGAATAAGAAAGGGGTCGAGCGGTTCCTTATGCAGGTATTCGACCTCACCTTGGATGATTTACCCGAGAAGCCGGCATTCCGTTGCAACTACTTTTACGTCGCCAAAGACGGGGGAGTATTGAAGTGTATCGATGGAAATATGGAAACAGAATCGAGGTCTGATACGCTTGGTTACTCGCCTCCCGAGTGTATCGGTAAGGCATTCGAGCATACGGACAAGCTAGGCGTGATGCCCAATTGCGCCTACGTCGTTTGTGCGGGCTATCAGGTTTTATATAACAACATGCCTGAAGAGGGAGTCCCGAATCTTACGCTCAGCATGGGTGTGAGGTTACCAAAAAAGGATGTCACGGCAGGAGACAAAACCAGGCAAAACCATGGCCCCGATGGAGCCATGCCATCCTCTTCCGACGAGGTCGGAAACCGAAACAATGGACCGAGCCGGTCACGCAGACGACCCGGTAACGCGGGCCGAAAACGCCGACGCCTCAACGACCCGACAGCTACGCAAGCGTGAAAATCACGGTCGCGCAAGCGGGATCTAGCTCGTCCGCTTGCGGCGCGCCCGCAGCTCCGGGCGATTGAGAATTCGGTCACGCTGCAGGATTTCCCTCGTCGGGGCGAGGTTCTGCGGCCTGGCCTGGAGGACGAAGGCGGGGCGGTCAACGGCCGGCACGTGCGGGGGGATCAGGCAGTCGTCCGGGGCGAGGCGGGAAGATCAAGCGAGGTTTGCCCGATTGTTTCGGCCTTGTCGGCGATTTTTCAGCGACACCGCGTTCCATTCTTCTTTCATTCATCACCGCCTGTCGCGGGCGCGGGCTCCTCATCATGGGCGCTCAGTCAACGCTGGCTCGGCCGCTGCCCTACACGCCTGTTTATTTTTCGAAATTTGTTCATCCATTTGAAGGTTATTTCTCTTTTTCCGCGGATCCCTTTGGATCTGACTCTATTCCATACGAAGCGTCCCAACACCCGCAGGTTTTCGTCTGGGTAACGCCATGCCGGTACGATCCTCAAAAAAAGAAACAACGGTGTTGCTTGCGCTACAAGTTCGAATGGAGAGGTCGCAAAGTCGAACCCACGAGGAAGGCTCGATGGAAACCCTGCACCAGACGGCATGACAGACCGCCCCAGGAGATTTTCAGGAAGGTAGCGAGTGGAATTAGCTCCAACTTCACCTTTAAGAAGCACAAGCTCAAACAATGGAAGGAGTACTACTGCGAGAAATTCTACCAAGCATATCTCGAAGCATGCGAGGAAGTGGAAAAGAAGGCAAAGGAGCTCAAGACGGGCGAGAAGGATGGCGGCGAGACACCAGGCGGCGGTCCAGACATGAACCGAGAGGGCACGCCGGCGCTACCATCGCCAGTCAGCGGATCCGTCGCGAGCTCGCCGCCCGTGGCGGACGATAAGGGTGACGACGCGAGCGATCTGTCGTCATCGCAGAGGAACGGTGACTTGGCAGAGGAAGGCCGGCGCGATGCGCTGCCGAAAACCAGAGAGCCCGTCGAGGCACGAGGACCTATCAGCCCTCCGCCCTTGCGAAAGCGCCTCCCTGGAGGCTTGACCGGCCCACATGACAATATTGAGTTCCTGAGGGGGGAGGGGGAGCGAAGTGGTCTTGCAGGCTCGTCCGCCGGCACTGGCAGGCCCGTCAAGAGAAGGAGGAGGTTCTGAGCGTCCCCGATGACGCGCGTGATCGGCGAACCAGGGCGAACCATCGGCACCCGATGTTCCCGATCCCCGACGACCGGATAGCGACGCCACCAACATCCATCACGCGCACGAACCCCTGGCGACCGTAAGGGAGAGGACGCGCGGCGATCCCTGGCGGAAGATGCGCAGGCAGGCAGCCAATCGACCAGGCGACGCGTGGACGAGATCCAGGGAAATTGTCGGGTACTGACGCCTCCCCCCGTTCATTTCCCTCAACGCTTCTCCCACATCCTCCTCCTGTCTTCTCCTCTCCCATCGTCACAGCTATCGTCCCGCGTCGGAACAGCCATCACTTGTGTCTGTATCGACGCATGCCGGCATTATGTCCGCGTTCTCCTGGTTCATGCCCTGGCCCAAATGGCGGTCGTCATCTGAGGATTGTCACGACATCGTCATTTCAAAGCTCGTCACGTTAGTGGAGGACGAACCGGCCATCGAAGTCCATATCGCCTTCCTGAGGTACGGAGCCATCGAACGACCCGAGCCTCGCCACCCGGATCTGCAACAACTTCAGATCACCACGTTGCTATGCGCCAGGGACGGAAAACCAAGCCACGAGTTTTGCGTGCGCGCCCGTTGTGGTGAAGGCTACGACAGCAACCTTCCTTGTGAGGGAAGGCACGGCAAGTCCCACGGATCACTTTTCAGAGATGCGCTCGCCGCATGTGTCGGCGCTCTCGGCGAGAGGAATAGAGCGACGGTCGCGTTGGCTATCGAGTACGCACACCGGTGGATTGATCAAAGAATGTTAGAGTTCCCGCAGGAGGGAACTTTGGATTCCGAGACAGATCCCTATTCCCACGCGGAATGGAGGCGGCAGGAACAAGCTGAGGGCAACCCGTCGGCTGGACTGTGGTGCACGGAGATTGTCGAGAGCGCTTCCGAGACAGGGCGCGGAGGGCCTGGAAGGAAGAGAAGAGCGGCCAGTCCTCCCCGGCGTAAAGGGCTCAGGCCACGACCAGGCCAACAAGCAGCGACTGACGGGCAGGTCGGGAATTGAGGATTGAGAATTGAGGCCAATCCTTCAGGGGCTGGGGCTGGGGCTGGGCCCGGGCGGAGCTGGAGGGAGGACGCGCGACGGTGCGCGGCGAACACGTGCGGGCAAGCCAAGCAGTCGTCATGGGTGACAGGTGTATATAATGGTCTCGACATTCCCCGCCCTGTTCTTCAATCCTTCTCTCACAAATCCTCCTGTCTTTCCCACCCGTCGTGACTGCCACCCTGCGCAGGAATAATTCTTCATCATGGGCGAAAAGCCCCAGCCACGGGACGGATACGAAAATCTCAACCATCTCCTGCGCAAGCACCCTCAAAAATTTGCCTTTTCGACGGTCGTGACCGTAAATGTTGAGAAGAAGATTGCAGTGTGTTTTGCCTCATCCCCGGATGGAACTTTCGAACCTCCCCCAGTCCCACGCGGCCAACGTCTGCAACGATTTGGGATAAGCATATCGCGACAATGCACCGAATTCGGTAACGAAGGCTCCAAGTTCTGCATGCGCGCCTGGATGGGTCGGGGCAACAAAAAAGGCCCCGGTTGCCAGGGGAATCACGGGAAGTTGTGTGACATGCTTCGCCGTGCGACCGGGACACACTACTCCGAAAAAGCTTTACCTGAGAATTTCCGAAAAGTACTCGGCGGTCCCTCAGTTGCATTCCTTTGGAAAATCGAAGCAAAATGCCTGGTGGTTTTCCGAGCGATGGAATTGCTGTCATCGGCACCGGACGGACGCGCCCAAGAGAGCTCCACGAGGGCAGCAGAGACGCTGGAAGAAGAAGGCATAAACCTTCTGATTGGAGGGCCCGTCTCACATTCAGAGGCAGGAACGAACGAGCGAGGGAAAGGGCCCGCATTGCCGCCGCAGATGAAAGGCAAGGCGTCGCGCCCAGGGAGAAGCGCAGCTGGCAAAGGGACGTCCTCGCAGGGCGATGCATCAGCCGGAGGCCGCCAGCTTAGGCCCATGGGAGCAAATCGTCAACGATTACGACACATGTCGGGCAGGTCGAGCATTGAGGCCAATCCTTTGGGGCCTAGAGCGCTGCGACCTCGCCGGAGTAAGCAATGCGCGACGGTCTGACGTGGGGCGTGGCGTGCGACCAGGGTAGCGGCGCGTCATTGCGACGCGTCTTTAAGAGAAAAAGCGAAATTTGCCCGGGTGCCAACCCATTTTTCGTGTCAATGCTCCTCCCCTCTCTCCGGTTTCCTCCACCTCCACCACCGGTTTTCCTCCACCTCCACCACCGGTTTTCGCCCTGTGTCGCGACGCGCGCTTCACCACGGATTTCCCAGCGATGACGAGCGACCAGCTCAATCCGTCCGATCGTTTTTGCGTGCCCTTGGGCGGGAACCTCTTTTACTATTTTTGCAGTTGGACGGACTGGACCTTGGACAGTGTTGAGCTTTGCGATCCTCACAAAAGACGGATCTACGTCGTGGAGTTGGGGGGCGGTCGCGTGGGCTACTTGGTCGTGGAAAAAGGCGACACGATTAACCTCGCAGACTTAAAATGCACTCAACGAGACCCGCAGGAGGATAGGGATCCGGCCAAGTGGGTCGGCGATTTCGTGCTTCGCCTGAGCCATGTGGAAGAGCTTGATGGTGTTGAGCGCATAAAACAAGAGGCTGAACGGAAAGAAAAGGAGATTGACAGCATCAGGCGGTTGCTCCGAACGACATGCGAGCAGATTTCTGGGCTCGCTTCACAGGAGGAATCGGACGAGTTCGACGCGGACGGCACAACTACACCGACAACGCCTGGATCTTCGGCATCAACGCACGGCGAAGCCCCAACTTCCGGCCAACGGGATACTTCGACCGCTGCGACCTCAGTGGCAGGCTGTGAGGGCGATGAGGAACCCGACGAGTCGGGCGGCGCGAAAACGGAGGACGGACCGACGACGCCACCCTCAGGCGATGAAGCCACGACGGAAACCGTTCTGGTGGTGCCATCTGCCCCCGAGGATCCCGCGATAGGCCCTGATGGTTGGCCGGTGAAAAACTACGATGGCGACTTTACATCATTGTTGGCAGCGCCGGTAACACCCGGGGACGAATGGAGTTTTGACCCCTTAAGTCCAGGATCGTTTCAGCCGGGGGTTGAGCCGGGGGAAGTCAGTGAAGACGATGTTGAGGTGGCATGCAGCGAACTGAGCGATCCGGTGCCAGGCGACGTTCCTACGCCGCCATTGACAGGCGCCGTAACCGCCTCGCAGGTGGTTGAGGAAGCGCTGAGGTCGGCTTCGCCCTTTGCGCTCAACCCGGATGACCGGGCTATTGAAGGGGACGACTTCGACGTTGAGGCACTCCCGGAGGTGGGAGGTTTGACAGGGGCGGGCCTGGGCTCTTTCGCCGGGCAACGAGGAACGCCCCCGCCGACTCCCACAGAGCTTGTGCTAGAGACGCCGCCAAACACGGCCAAGAGGGGCCGAGACGACGACCCCGAGAACGGTTCCGGCGGCCCTGCCGAACTGCAAGACGATAACGGTTCCCCGAAGAAAGCGAAGTTCACCCCCTCTCCCGGCGGCTTGGAGGCGCCTGGGGCAGACGCGAGGACGCCGGTGGGCGAAACAGGCGCCGGAACATGATTGCACGACAGGTCCGCAGGCACTGCTGCATGTACATTAGCGCTTTAGACAGTTGTATTTTCAATTTTGCACTTTTCCATAATGATCTGCAGGCATGGCTGGTTGCGTCGTCTGATTGCTTGATGCCTGCATGGCGGGCCTGCGAATGTGGAATTCCCATAGAAAACCTGCAGACCGATCAGTCACGGACCTCCTCTAAGCGCTCGCGCATGCATCGTTGCCGAAGGCATCGAACAGTTTCAAAAAAAGCGTTTCAATTTCATGATGTGTTTGTAAATTCCTTCACCGCAATTTCTATGCGACCTCAGCAAGGCTTGCCGGAATTCCGCCCTGTCACATCCCGCACCCTCCGCCGGGGAGGCTTGTTTCCAGCGGCTTGCGGCCGCACCACAGGTCAAATATCGGCGACCTGAGCCCGGGCGAACCAAAATAGCAGTGCTTTCAAGCCACCAAATGCCCTGTGCTGCGGACCCATGCCCCCGCGAGCGGCAAAAAACAGACTACTGCAGGTGGGAGCAGCGCTGAAGCTCGATTGGGCCGCCGGCATTATTGTGAGCCCGGATTGTTGCCTGACCCAGGAATTGCAAGCACGTTTTACAGGCCCCTTTACGCGGTGAGCCAATGTCTGGCGCCCTTTCCCCGAGGGCAGGGATCAGCGCACTGTCACCATCTGATCCCGGGCAACGGAGTATCATCAGTTCGGTTACGCAGCCAGAGACCAATCATTCGCCGGACGGGACGCAACGTGGATGGGTGAGCAAATTTTTCGATCATGGTGGCGTACAAGGGCTCGATGACGCGGCAGCGATGGTGCGCGTTCAGGTTCAGTGAAGGGGGCAGGAGATAAAGAGAGGGCCCCCTGAGCCGGTGCCTCGCCTTCTTCCACGGCCCCAGAACTCCCTGCCTCGACAAGCCTCCCTCGACCTCTCCCCTCGAAGACGATCGACCTCATCACGATGGCTGAACAGGGAGGGTCTCGCTTTGCCCAGTTCCGGAACACCAAATCTCCGGGGGCTGTCCAACCCTGGTGGCCGGCAGATTCGCCTTTTCCAAAATTGATCGTGAACGACGATATTCAATCAGTCATAGCCGCGCCCTCCAATACGATCGCAAGTCGTCGAGAATACTCCGGTCTCCCGCCGTTAATGTGTCCCCCAACTCTTCCGGAACCTTGCAGGTCGTCGGCCTACCCAGGGGAACCGACACCGATTGCAGAGTCACCAATGGAGGAAATGCCCCCGGAGGAAAACGTCGGGTTAAGGCTGGCAGGACAGGGCTGGGTGATATCAGCTCTAAAACCAAGCGACGAAATCTTTCAGGGCGACGATGCGTTGATGGACCTTGGGAACGGATTGCAGTCTGAGGGGCACGACCTGCCCAACACCGCGGCAGACGATCGCCTGCTCTCATCCAAATTGGGGTATCTTCAGATGTGGCTGGACTGGAGGGAGGAGGGTATCGAAGAGAACGGCGAGGACGACGGTACCTCCCCATTCATTATGGGGGACTACGGATGCGAAGGCAAGGAAGGCCCGCCCGCGAATTCAATCAGCGGCAGGGCGGAGGCACACTATCGGGATTACCTGAAGGATGATACGCCAGCGCCACCACAGAAAAACTCTCCGGTCGATTGTGGACCCATCGAGAAGGACGGGGATGAGGGCACCACAGACGGGGATGATGGCTTCAATCACGAAAGCGTATTTGAGTGGGAGGTCCTAATGCAGGAATTGGAACGATTAAAGTCAGTGAAGGGCGCGACGCCGGTGCAGTCCAGATTGTAGATCCGCTACCGGCGCGGGCTCAAGTAAATAGACGGGCAGATAGACGGACGGGGTCAATCGAGGCGTTTTGCGGCTTTCTCCGGAGATTGTGAATGGCATGAAGCCGTGTTGTCAAATGTCCCCGCGGCCGCTCCAGGCAGGGCTTGCCGGCGCGACGGACGGCGGGCAGGCGCGGGATCCGCTTCAACAGATCCCCTTAATTCCTTCCATTGTCCGCCGATGCGGCATCCGCAAGGTCACGCAGGAGGCTGACGACCCCGGGGACCAGGACAGGACCGTTTCGTACGATGGTTGGCTGAAGCTGGCGATCGACAAATCCGGACCCAGACGCTCCCGGACCCACCGGTTCATCCGCACCGTCTGCAGCTGACGGAATAGGCCATACCCATCCCGCACGGACCAGACGCAAACAACGACAGTCCTTGACTAAGGCTGAGCCATGAGTTTTTGTGCCGGGATGGTTCCACGCAACCGGACGCCGGAGGGTTTTGCTCATCGATTTGACGAAACTGCCCGGAAGGGAGGAGGACGTCAGTCGACGGGGCCTTCCGTTTCAACATTTGCCGGTTCGGGCAGGTTCCGCGGCGCTGATTGGCTTTCGGCATGCGCGGCGGCGCTAAATTTGACCGCGCCCCTCCCATCCGCGCCGGCTCCCAGTCCGTGGGACGATGAAACAGGCCTCGCCCCTGCGCCCCGGCGCTTGAGGGTGCTGAAGGGAAATTGATAAAGCCCGTCTGCCCCCGGCCAGGGATCGGATCGCCGCTCTCCCTGCAAAGCTCTTCATTCTGCTTCGATCGTCATGATGTCTTCCCGAAGACCCGAGGTAACGGACTTCCTCCGCCTGCCATACAGCGACGACTGACCATTGAGTTTCGCAGCCGGTTTTCCGGTTCTCCGGCGGGATCCGGAAATATCCCGGCTTTTTTACCGCCTTGGGGTCGCTCATCGGCATCGGTTTGCCCGTGGAGATGCCCAGCACACCGGAAGAGCCGGCGTCACTCGCCAGCCATGGCAACCTCATCTTCGGCTGGAAACCACGGAAAATTTCGGACGGGCTGCGCTGGGGCGCGACGCAGGTCGGACCCTCGAAACCTGTCTTTTTCCATTGTTATACGGAGCAGAATGACGGCTGGCCGAGCGGTGTCGATTTTTCAGATATTCTCCGCAATTTAGGCGCCCTTCTGCTCCGTGCCTGCAGCACCCCTGACGTTTTGGACGAGAAGGCTAGCGACGATGACTGGGAAACGCCAGGACGGGAGGACGACAGCGGTTCAGAGTTTGAAATCTACGTCGATAACCCGGTATTGATGCGGAACGGCCCCATGTCGGAGGAGGAGGGCGACAGCGAGATGCCAGAACTGGTGAAGGACAATGGTTCAGAGATGGGGGATGAAATTGACGAGGATGAAATTGATAAAGAGAACATCCCCTCAGATCGCTGTTGCACTCAATATTGGGAGGAGCCGGGTGATCCTATGGAGCTGTGTAATCCTGAAGAATTATGGGTCTCTACCAAGTGGGAAGATGAGATATGTAACTATCCCTTATGGGGCGAACCAATGGAAGGAATAGAGACTACGAGCTTGGGCTGACGATTCTAGGTTTTCCCGATTTATAAGGATCCGGATTGTGCGCGAGCTTATTATTCTCAAGGAAGTATTTGCGCAAATAGAGAGTCTAGCAGCGAGCGAACTGGCATGGAAACGGACATATTGAGTAATCTAGGAGTGAAAGCATCAAATCACTATCGCGGCTTATTTGAAACTCAAATCCATGGCGGCCATCTCAGAAACAAAATGACCCATTTTCCTACGGCGTCCGCTAGTTCGAGCCTGCTCTAATCACAATCACATTCGGGGCCATTCTTAAACTGGACGGATCAATATGCAGCTCCTCGCTCTGCACCTCCAAGCCGCCCTTGGCAAGAAACCTAAGTCCACCCGCTTCATCAACAAATATGTGGAAAACGGAGGGGCCGCCGTCGTTTGCCCAGGCCTCGTTATCAGGCAGATCAGCAAGTGAAAGGCCCACGAACTGAGCGCCTTGTTCGACGAGGAGCCGAAAATCGTTTATAATCAATCCTTTGGAGCGTTCGGAAGTATAGGCATGGCACAAAACAGAGCCTCCCGCATGCTTCGTCAGGTCTTGATGGTTCGAAAGGCCCGAGCGTTCGTTCGGTTGCCCCACGTGCGAGAGATTGCCGGGGACTTGAGCCCAAACGCTCTTGACATGAGGGTGACTGGGTTCGGCGGCGGCGAATTTGAAGGTGCCGTCCGCCTTTTGAATTGGACTCTTTCCCGCCGCAGCTAAGCCTTCTGCCTCGATCTGCATTGAGAGTGTTGTAGAAACGTTCTGTTCTTGCTACCTCTTGAGTTCGTTATACCGTAAATCCCAGTCCTTGAAGCTTGCGTAAAGGGGGCTCGGTATTTCTCTGCCGGCATCGTCTTTGGCAAAATACGTATGCTTTCCGGCGGCAGAGTTTATCCTTGTGAAATGAGGCTGGGGAAGGTTCATCGGCTGGACCAAAGAAGGTCCGGCGGTAAAGACGCTGCCGTCTCCCATGGTGCGAGGGATCAAATCGTCGCTATAGGCCGGATCGACGGGGACGAAGTTGGATGTTAGCGAGGTGTATCCAACGGGCTGGAGGTAAAGACGACGGCCGAGCGCTGGCCCAGTGGCACTTTCTCGAAAAAGGTTGGGGTAGTGAACGTAAAAGCCGCCGGTAACTGCAACAAAGGGCGGGCGAATGCCTGTGATTATATTGACCGGGTTTTCAACGCCTTTGACCGGGCCTACTACACGAGTCTGCCCATTGATAACCTGGATAAGGCTATATGCACCGTCGTCATGCATGGCATTTAAGACCGCGTGTTGAGGAGTGTCGGCTGGGTATGCGGATTCCCATCCGACGCCTCGATAAAAGCGATGATGAACATAACCCGATGCGAGCTCGATTTTACGATAGAACGGCCGCGGCGCGCCTTTGGTAGCCATTGTGGTGTCGGTGTGGCGTTGTAACGGAATTTCGTTACTTGCGGCACAATTAGAAAGATAAAGTCAACGCACCGGTCTAACGGAGGGGACAGCAGAAACGGATTTGCCTAGAATTTATCGGATGAAAATCGGACGGGTAGGAGTGAGCCGTGCGGATGAATTGGAGCCTCTTATGGAGTCGGAAGGGATCACCACGAGATCAGCGAATGCGGCAACAAGGGATAGATCGGTTAGCCGTGCGGGTGATTTCGGCCGCCAGATCGTTGCCGGCCGGATAATAACAGGCATGACTTTTGGGAATTGAACCGCACCGGGTTTGCCGGAGACCCCAACTCGTGAGAAGTAGGGTCTATGACAAGCAAAACGACGAACAAATTTTCTCCTGAAGTCCGTGCCCGCGCTGTTCGAATGGTGACGGAGCATGAAGC
>NZ_QJKM01000028.1 GCF_003425685.1 Rhizobium terrae | reverse complement strand
ATAGAGGTTTGCGCAAACCGGATAAGCCGCACAGCGGCTTACCCAGATGGCGCGGGGTGGAGCAGCCCGGTAGCTCGTCAGGCTCATAACCTGAAGGCCGCAGGTTCAAATCCTGCCCCCGCAACCACTCTACAGCACGCTAGACCACGCTAATTTACGATAGTCTGCGACATGCTATTCCCTTGAATAGATAGGTTCAAATCATGTTCGGGCCGCTTCGAAGTGGCAGCGGCCCTGACATGTCTGTTGTGCCGAAAATTCGTAGATCATATGCGGGTCGACGAGTAACGGTTTCAGCCACGTAGCGCGGCGGCTTTGCACCCATGGAGCTTGGACGTATTGCCCGCGTTCCAAAAGGCCGAGCGCTCAGGATTACGGGGGTTGGGCACCCGGGCTGCAGGCCGGGCGAACTGTATCGCACGGACCTTCCCTTCTCGCCCTAACCTGTGCCAGTACATCCGTGGTCACCATGGGCGGAGCATATGAAGTAGCGGGTGGCGTCGGTCAGCCGGACTTGAGGCGGACGACTTTTAACTGCTACTTTTCCAAATCCTGAGCCATCTTGTAATGATGCTCGAGCGCCGGCAGTGTCTTTGCAGCCCAGGCCTTCAGTTCCGGATTTTCGCCACCTTCAGCATAGCGCTTAAAGAGATCCACCGCGTCCTCGTGCGCGTCGACCTGATCGTCGAAATATTCCTCTTTGAACTCGTTGCCAGAAAGCTTGGCCAGGCCATCGACCTCTTCCTTAAGATCTTCCGTCAGCGCTGTTACCGGAGTTCCCTTGACTTTGCCACCGGCGAGCATTGCCTTCATCTCAGCACTCGTCTTCTCGTGATCGGTAATCATCTGCTGAGCGAAAACTTTGGTCTGCTCGTCGCCTTTCTGCACTGCAAGCTTGCTCGATTCGATTTCGAACATGTCGCTAGCGGATGCCTGCATGACGAAATCCTCTGTCGAAGGTGCCCTGCCGATCAAGGAATTGGCGCCGGTGCTTTCCGCCGTCGACTGGGCGAATGCCGAAGCGGACGCCGCGAGGATGACGGCTGCGGTAATGATGATCTTTTTCATGTCGGTACTCCTTGTTGCGGGCGACGAACACGATAGGGTCCGAATAGTTCCGCAAGAACGGCGAGGGAAGCCGGCCCTGCTGAACAGGACGAGCTCGGATAGCTAAGCAGCGGTGCTTGGATCAGTTTGGCGAAACGCATTGCGCCCGAACGCCGGCGCGCGGGACGTAGGAATTGTCCGAAGCGCGGTATGACTGATAGCGATTTGCGCACCACTGAACATGGCTTGATGCGCCACCATTGGAGCGCGGCTGGTTCGCAATTGCCCCGCCAATAATTGCTGCCGCACCGAACGCGGCTAACGGATACCAGAAACCGTCCGAGTGGCGACGATAGCCCGGCCTGCGGTCACGATAGCCACGTTGTCCATTGTAGTAGCCCTGGCGGCGATATTCGCGGCGATCGCGCATGTCGCGATCCCGGCGAAACTGTACTTCCTCGACTTGGCGGTTTGCCTGGTCAGGTTTTGCGACAGGCAACGGAACAGCAAATGCTGTGGTCATTGACGTGAGGCTGATCGCCACAGCCAAGGTCGCTGCGGACAGCGCTTTAGACAAATTTCTCATATTGGGGTTTCCTCGGTTACGAGAGGTAACCTCCCGCAGACACTATGGTTCCCTGAGGATGCCGCCTGCGTTAAGTCTTCGAGAACTCAGCCCAGCGGTGTCTTTTTTAGGTTCGCAGCATGATCCGCTTTTCGCAAAGATCGTTTCGGATCGTCGTCGCGGCAACCGAGGCCTGACCCATGGCACTGCTGATCTGATCCAGCCCCAGCACGACATCACCAGCCGCATACAGCCCGGCGACGGTTGTCCTCTGATGTCGGTCGACCTCGACGCATCCGACCTGCGTTCGCTTGGCGCCGAGTGCTCCTCCAAGCTCCGACCGGATATCGGATCCCATTGCCGGGTAAATCGTCTCGAACGTCATAGATGCCGCAGGCAGGCCGACGGTAATTCGTTTTTCCTTCAACTCGATTCCGGTGATCGGACCTGAGAAAACTTCGATTCCATGCCGCGCCAGCGTGGCCAACTGCTCCCGGCTCAGGTCGTGAGTATCTCGAGGTGATATCATGCTGACTCGGGAGGTAAAGCTCCGCAGGAACAGCGCTTCGTTCAAGGCTCGTTCGCCGCTACCGACAACGCCGACATTCTTGTCGGTGATCTCAAAACCGTCGCAGATGGGGCAGTACCGGATCAAGCCTTTCTCCAGAGCCTCCGTGTGGAGGTCGTCCGGCATAGGTAGCCGATGGTTGATAACGCCGGTGGCGAGCAACACGGCGCGCGCCTCGACGGATTCGCCATCCGCCATTGCAATGAAACCGTCCCCATTCCTTTCCAGGGAGGTCACCTCGGCGGCCCGAAACTTTGCGCCATAGCGTTCGGCCTGGAGCTGCATCTGTCGCACGAGATCGCGCCCGGCTATGCCTTCTGGATAACCGGCGTGGTTGTGCGTGATGGGGATGGACGCAGCGCGGCCTTGACCGTGATCCAGGACGAGCACGGTCAAGTGGAAGCGCGCCAGGTAGATGGCGGCGGTCAGACCGGCTGGCCCGCCGCCGATCACAAGGCAGTCATACATCATCACGTCTAATCATGCGGTCAGCACCACCTTGATGCAGTTGTCCTTCTTGTCGCGGAAGGTTTCGTAGAGGGCGGGCCCGTCCTCGAGCTTTGCCCGGTGGGTAATGATGAAGCTCGGGTCGATCTCGCCCTCTTCGATGCGGCGCAGGAGGTCGAGCGAGTACCGGTTGACATGAGTCTGGCCGGTTCGGATGGTCAGGCCCTTGTTCATCGCCGCGCCAAACGGGATCTTGTCGAGAAATCCGCCATAGACGCCCGGAACCGAGACGATCCCGCCGGGGCGGCAAGCCATGATCGCGGCGCGCAAGGCGTGTGGCCGGTCCGTGCCCAGCAGTGTAGCTGCCTTGACCTTGTCGATGACGGCGTCGAAAGACGCGGTGGCATGGGACTCTGCGCCAACAGCATCGATGCATTTGTCGGCACCGTGACCGCCCGTCATTTCCTTAATCCGGTCGGGAATGGTCGCATCCTCGTCGTCGAAATTGATGATCTCCGCGCCGGCCTGCTGCGCCAGCGCGAGGCGCTCCGGTACGTTGTCGATCGCGATGACACGGGCCGCGCCCTGCATCAGTGCGCTCTTGATGCAGAACTGGCCAACGGGGCCGCAGCCCCAGATTGCGACGATGTCGGAAGGCTCGATCTCACAGTTGGCAGCCGCCATCCAGCCCGTTGGGAAGATGTCGCCGAGAAACAGCGCCTGTTCGTCGCTCATGCCGTTCGGAATGACGATCGGCGAGACGTCGGCATAGGGCACGCGGACATACTCCGCCTGGCCGCCGGCATAGGCTCCGGTAAGGTGAGAATATCCGAACAGGCCCGCTGTCGGATAACCGAAAGCTTTCGTCGCGTTGTCGGCGTTGCGGTTGGTCCTTTCGCAGACAGACCAGTTGCCCTTGAGGCATTGCTGGCACTCACCGCAGCAGATGGTGAACGGCACGACAACCCGGTCTCCAACCTTCAGCTTCTTGTTGTCGCGGCCGACTTCGACCACTTCGCCCATGAATTCGTGGCCGAGGATGTCGCCCTTTTCCATGAAGGGGATGTATCCGTCCATGAGGTGGAGGTCGGATCCGCAGATCGCACAGGCGGTCATCTTGATAATGACGTCCCGGCCGTCCTCAATCGTCGGTTCCGGAACGCTATCGCAGCGGATATCGCCTTTGCCGTGCCAGCAGAGAGCTTTCATTGGATGATCTCCTTGTTGTCGTTGTGTTCGGCTGTCCCGGTCGCACGGATTTCCGTGGTCGCCACGAGGACGAGCGCGGCTACGCCGATGAGATAGTTGGGCCACCGGAGGTCCGGCGGGAAATCGAGGAGTGATGGCAAGGCCAGCATCGCGACGGCAAACACGATGTCCAGCAGCAAGTGGAAACGAACTCGAAGGTATCTGACCGCGCCAAGTTCGTAGTCCGTGATCAGGCTATAGAGAATGGCAATGACCCCCAAGGCAACCAACGTCATCCTCGTGGCGCCTTGGAGGCCCAGCACAAACGGCAGCGCGATGACGACGATACCCACGATATAGTCGATCACGCCATGCACGAGCGTAGGTATAAAGCGCATTTACTTCCTCCTTATGTCGCGAGTGAGTGTCGCGACGACGATACTGGGGCCAGTGCCCAGGTATGGCGGTCAGACAGACCGGCGGCCGGATGTCTCCATCGTGAGGACAGCGCGCTTTGTACCTGCCACTCCTCCGAACCATGATGCAGCCGCACCAAGTGCGAGGGCTAGGAACCCGAGGATGGCACCCGTCGAGACCGTCGTGGCTGCGACCTCGGCTGCGTTGACCGCCTGTTGCTTCGCTGCCGCCATGTTCTCGCGGTAAGTCTTTTCGTATTGTTCGACCTGGGTGCGCGCTTGGTCGACCGGAATGCCCTGTGCCCGCGAGATCGCGTCAGCGGCGCGCGTTCTCGCATCTTCAGCCGTTGCCTGATCTCCAGTCATGGCCGCCTGTACGGCCGAGACTGCCGCATCCTGAAGCGCCTTCGGATCGCTTCCCGTCGAGCCTCGGATCTGACGTTCGATGCCGGCCATGGGATCGGTGGCGCTCGCGAGCGAAGGTGCTGCGGTCATTGCCGCCGTCGCGGCGGTCTGCCCTACGCCGCCGATAACGCTGGACAGCCCGTTGAACGCGCCGCCGATCAGAGCGCCGACGGAGGTCGTCAGCATGTAGAGAACGACGAGAGTCGTGACCGCCCAAGTCGTCACGCCGTGATAGCCACCGGTCGATTTGCTGGGGCGACCAGAAAGTCGGCTGGCGAAATAGCCTCCCACGAAAGCCGCGACGATACCGGCAACCACGAACCAGAGGCCTCCGGCGATCGAAAACGTCGTTGCTTCCAGATTGTCGGAGGTGGCCGGATCGAGAACTGCTGCGCCGATGCCGACCCCGAGCAGATTGAGGAGGAACTGGATCGCGAGTGCGATGACGACTCCGGCGAAGATCGCGCCCCACGAGACCTGGTTCAACGCGGCCGTGGCCGAGGGATCGAGCGTATGGACCGTATCGTGGTGGAGATGAGTGGAAGTGGGTAGGGTCATCGGAGTGCTCCTGATTGGCTCCGCCATTGCGGTGCTCGCTAACCCGGCGCAGCCCGGCGAGTTCCATACGACTTTAAAGGAAAACGTCAGAAGCGAATTTCTTTGGGATTGTGTCGGAACTCCCTCATCGCAAGGGCCACCCGATGACTATTCCCGCCCGTTTCAATCGCGCGCGCCTGAACTGTGTTTATTGTCCGAAGATTTTACGGCCGCGGCATTCGGCGGCCAGCGCGTTGGTTTCACGTCGCTTCGCCACGATCAGCCATCTTTCTCGTTGCCCAAACGGTCGGCGGCCTTTCGCATTTGCTGCTCGGCTTGCTTCTTTAATTTTTCGCGGTTTTCGTCAGCGGTTTTGGGATCGCTGCGTGCCGCATCGCTTGTCGGATCGGTTTTTCTTTCCGTCATGAACAATTCCTTATCGCTGCGTTACAAAGGGCGCACGCAGGCCCTGGCCCTGGCGTCAATCGTCGCTCATCGAGGGAAGGTGGACTTCGACCTCCTGGCGTTGCTTGTCATCCATCGTCTCGATATTCTCTTTCCAGAATGCTTCCGCCTCAGCGGGCTCGTCCTCCCACTTTCGGGTGCTGACGATATTGTCATCGACCTTCGCGCGGCGGCGTCCGCCGAGCCGCAGATATTCTTCAGCCAATTTCAAGGACGGCGTTTTTTCGTCGTCGCGCTCGCCGCTCGCTTCCGGTTTGCCGTCAGTACCGAGGAGTGCAAGCAAAGCATCTCGTTCAGGTGTAAAGGGCTCCCGGGCTAAAAAGGTCTCCACGGGCGTTCGTGTTTCATGGCCGCCCGAGGGCAGATTGGCTTTGTGGAGAACAAAGCTTTTCCCGCTGGCCGCGTCTTTTTCGAGCAGCCATCGATCGCCATTCGCGCTGGCTGCAAATTCCTGCAATTTGTCCATGATGATGTCCTTTTGATTGATGTGGGCCGGATCGGCGGAAGGCGCTCGCTGATAAATCCCCTCTTCGGCCTCACGCAACGAAATCAACCGTTGCGCAGCTTCGTCCCAGAGAACGAGTTTGACGCAGCCAAGGCTTTCGCGAAGGCTGATCCGTCCAATATCTGCAAGTTCCGGGTAATCGCGCAGCACCTCCGGCAACCTGTAGAACGGTACCCGGCTCGACAGATGATGGACGTGGTGCATGCCGATATTGCCAGTCATCCATCGCAGCGGCCGAGGTAGATCGTAGTGCGAGGCGCCATGCATGGCGGCATGCGGGAACGCCCACTCCGGCGGCCTTGACCAGTGCGTATCTTCGAACTGGTGTTGAACGTAAAAAAGCCAAACGCCTGCCGATCCGGCAAGCAGCACGATCGGCAGATGGATCAGCAGGAAGGGAACGATACCGACAGCCCAGACAAGCAGGACAGCGAGTGCCGCGACGACGGCGTTGGTCGCCATCGTGGAAATCCACGGCAACGCGCCCGACCGCATCATGCCGAACGGCAATCTTTGCTTGATGAGAAAAAGGAAGGCGGGACCGACGCCGAACATGACGAGAGGATGGCGATACAGGCGGTAGCCGAGTTTTCCGCGAGGCGTCAGCGCGCGGTATTCAGCCACCGTCAAGGTGGTGATGTCGCCCACGCCGCGCTCATCGAGATTACCCGCCGAGGCATGATGTTCGGCATGGGCCCGGCGCCAGTAATCGTAAGGTGTGAGCGTCAGGACGCCGAGAGCGCGCCCGGTCCAATCGTCCCATCGCCGCCGGGCGAACAAGGAGCCGTGCCCGCAGTCATGTTGCAGCATGAAGAGCCGCAGAAGGAAACCGGCCGCGGGCAGCACCAGGATTAGGCCAATCCAGTAATTGAAATGAATGGCAGCCCAGGCCGCCGCCCAAAGGACGACAAACGGAATAAGGGTTACGGCCAGCTCATAGAGGCTTCGGCTCACGACGGGCTTTCGATAGCCGGAGAGGATCTTGAGCCAGGCTTTTTCGGGATCGCCGCCGCGGAGGCCGGCTGTCATCGTCGCGTTCATGGTCGATTGGCGTCTTTCTGTTCGGCAGCGCTGCGAAAGAAGTGTTCGGCGTGCTGGAGGTCATTTTCCGCGCCAATGCGATCGCCGGCGGAGATCTTGAGTTCGGCAAACTGCAGATGCTTCTTCTGTCGGTCTAGCAGATGTTGCCGGGACGGCGTGGCACTGCCTTTAAGGCGAGCTATATGTCTGTTGTTCATGAACATTCGAGCCGCGAGGCTCGCTCCTGATTGTTGAAAAATTCTTAGGCACTCTGCGGCAGGCGATCCGATGGAGCTGCCGCGGCTGAGCCTGCTGTCTTTGGTGCCTATGCTCGCAACACATCAAGAAGTGGGTTCCAAAGCATCCGCTTCCGTCTGGTATGTGCCGCTTAGGACAAACCGCACGCCATCGGGACAGTACGTCGTTTCGCCCTTGCCGGAAAAATAGGATGCGACGATCTGGTTCGTCAGGCGGGAGCCGAATCCGGTTTTCTTTGGTGGCGTCACTGGAGGCCCGCCTGTCTCCTGCCAAACAAATTCGAAACCGCGTGAGCCGGACGTCTCCCAACTGATCTTTATACAACCGGTCTCGTTCGACAGCGCACCGTATTTGAGTGCATTGGTCGCAAGTTCGTATACGGCAAGAGATAGGCCGATACCCTGTTGCGTCGAGACATGAAGCTTCGGGCCAAACACCTTGAGGCGTCCCGGGTCGTCCAGGTGGGCGTTCATGCTCTCGGCAACAGTATCTGCCACACTCACGTCGACAGGCGTTTCATTCAACATGTTCTGGGCTTTTCCAAGAGCTGCGATTCGGTGGGTAATCGTCTCGCGCGCCTGGTCGAGCGTTTCGGCATGTCGAAGCGTGGCGCTGATCACCGCGGTGGTCACAGCCATGGAGTTCTTGACCCTATGGACGAGCTCCCGGCGAAGAACCTCTTGCGCACGCAGGCTACGGACCATTGGCGTTGTGTTGACGGCAATGTCGATAAGGCCGGCAACATTGCCGTCACCGTCGTAAAGCGGGCTGTAGGAAAACGTCCAGAACGTCTCTTCCTCGTATCCATTGCGGTCCATGACGAGACGCATATTTTCGATATAGGTGCCTTTGCCGGACAGAGCTTCATCGACGAAACACTTCACATCGTCCCAGACGTCCGACCAGATCACTGAAAAAGGCTTACCGAGCGCGCCTTTTTCTTTCCCTCCCAGGAAAGGTTTATACGCATCATTGTACATTATATTGAGATCACTTCCCCAAAAGAGGCAGATCGCGTGACGCTGATGCAGCATCATCTGAATGACGGTCCGCAATGCCAGAGGCCAGGAGTCGATCGGGCCCGCACTGGTCTTGGCCCAATCGTAATTACGGATGGCCCGAGCCATATCACCTTCCGTCAGCAGGAAATCAGTCATACCCAATTCCAGTCATCGATAAGGTGAAACAGACGGGAGCATCGAACGTTTATGCAAAATTCCCAGAAGCGGCGAGGCAGCTTCCAATGATAGACATCGAAAGTTCTCGGCGCGTTCACATAGTTAATAGTCAACACGATTTTCGGGTGGTTTATCCCGCCAAACGACCATGAAGGGCTCGCCGTGCCGAACGCATTCATCAGTAAGCTGGAGAGCTTTGAGCCGCTGCATGCCGACGACCGGGCATGGCTGATTTCGATCTCGAACCGCACCAGGGAAGTGGGTGCCGACCAGGACCTGATCAGCGAGGGCGACAATCCCGAGAACGTGCTCCTGATCCTCGACGGCTTCGCCATGCGCTACAAACTGACTTCGACGGGTCGAAGGCAGATTTTCGCTTACCTTATCCCCGGCGATTTTTGTGACCTCCATGTGGCGCTGCTGAAGACGATGGATCACAGCATCGGCACGCTCAGCCCCTGCCGCGTCGCATATCTTTCGCCCAGCATCGTTCTTGAGATGACCGAACGGAGACCCGCGCTTACCCGCGCGCTTTGGATGTGCTCGCTAGTGGACGGGGCGACGTTGCGCGAATGGCTTGTCAATCTCGGACAACGTTCGGCTCCGCATCGCATCTCCCATCTGTTCTGTGAACTGCACGAGAGAATGAAGGCAGTCGGTCTCACAGACGACGGCTCGTTCGAACTTCCCCTGACGCAGTCGGAACTCAGCGACACGATGGGGCTGTCGGTCGTGCATGTGAACAGAAGTCTCAAGGAGTTGCGCGAGGCGGGATTGGTTAGCCTCAGGAATGAGCGAATCCTGATCCCGAATGTGCAGCGGCTGAAAGACTATTCCGACTTCGATCCGAGTTATCTGCACCTGCGCTGGCCAAACCCCGGCAGGGACGTTTCCGCGAAGTGAACGTCCGGATCCCGGCGCCTACAAACCATGGCGATCGACAGACAGGTTCACGCCAAATACGATTGAGCCGTCTGTGTCGGTTACGATCATCTGCCAGGCTTTGCCTTTCCACCTGTGCTGACCGTCGCTGAGCATCTGTCCTGCCGCGCGGATCGCTTCGGTCCGGACCTGATCCATGTCGGTAAGCTCAAGGCCAACGTCGTCGAGAATGGCTTTGCCATTCATGATATGAAAGAAATATCGCTTCATTTGACGAAGCTCCCTGAAATTGGCGGGAGCGCACTGTCTCTCTGTCAACAGCTGGCCGGATGGGGTGCCGATGATCAGGCACTTAGATACGTAAAACCCGGTATTGACCAGCACATATGATACGTTCGAAACGTTATCGTCCTTGCCGGCAGCGTTGCGTTTCATGACGATCGCTAGTTGACGCCGCCCATCCGCTGGGTCAGCGCAAGACGCGCCCGGTTGACCCGGCTCTTTATAGTACCCACTGGACAGCCGCAACGAAGTGCCGCCGCCTCATAGGTTTCTCCGTCGATCAGGACGGCGTCGAAGGCGGAGCGGTGGTCAGGCGAAAGAGTAGCGACGGCTGCCTCAAACTCGTGCATTCGAACCGCCCACTCCTGTGGAGGGGGCACAGAGGCGCGCAGGGAGACGCACTCCTCGATCCCCGCAACCTCCCGCGTTCCCCTGTGGTAACGGGTGCAGAACGTATTGCGAAGAATGGTAAAGAGCCATGATCTCAGCCCAGTGCCCGGTTCGAATTTTTCGATGTTGGCAAGGCCGCGCAGCAGCGTCTCCTGGACGAGGTCGTCCACTTCACTCTGATCGCGCGAGAACCGCCTTGCGAAGTTGCGTATCTCGGGAATAAGCCTGATCATGTCGGCTCTGACGACGCTGTCGGTGTCTGCGGTTCGCATGGCATCTCCTGTGACGGTTCTCGGCGAACTTCCCACAAGAGGTGATCAACCGTGGGGGAGGGCGGCTAGGTGGCGGCGGGCGATCCGACCGGTCATCTCGGCAAGTTTGTCTTCGTCGATGAGACCCTTCCTGTAGAGCCGCAGTGCGATCCTCGCGACGTCCTGCGGGTCGAGGTCTGAACCGCCGGTTTGCGCCATCGTCATCCGGTGTGCGGACATCATGACGTCGAGATCGTCAGGAAACAAAATGCCGGGGAAAAAACCAAGGTGTGTGTGCATCTGAACGCTCCTGCCTGGTCGGCCTTGCGGTCGGCGCAACCAAACCTACGCTTCTCCTCTTGGCGCTCAATCACATATGTTAATGTCTCACGGTGTCGTCAGGATCGAGCAGCGCGCTCAGGATGGCATTCATCGCCTCGGGGCGGGACGAAAGTTCGAAACCGCTATATCCCGGTTCGATCTGGGAGGTTGTTGCGAACACCGATGGGATGGAGAGTTCATCGAGAATGTCGGTCAGCGCGATGAGGACGTGGGTGTCGTAGGCGAGATCGATCACTGCACCGTCACCGAAGTTCCTCTCAAGAGAATGGAATGCGTCGATGGATCCGATCGGGCCAACGAGGTCGATGCCGGCCCGATCCCAGGAAGCGGCGATTGGGGGGGTAACGTATCCCTCCGGTCCGAAGGCAAGAATTCTTATTTTGCGCATCGCGTTTGCCTTGCCCATTGCCGAGAATCAAACAGTCCGACGACGTGACCATTTCAGCCGCCTGAACACAAGGATCGGGTGAGAGTTCCACGAGCAATTATTGTATCGCGGGGCGCAGAGGACCAATCTTTTCAGGGAATATTCCAAGCTCGACGGGGAGATGGAACAACGACGGTGGAAGGAGGTTCGTATTCGGCAACCAGGAGAGTTTGAGCAAATGTCAGCAAACGAGACCCGGGCGATCTTCGTCGCCGGCATGAAAAACGCGCACGCAATGGAGAACCAGGCGCTTGCGATCATGAAGCCGCAGGTCAAGCGGATCGAAAACTATCCCGAAGTCGCGGCGAAGCTTCAACAGCATATCAGCGAGACCGAAGGGCAGATTCTTCGACTAGAGGAAATCCTGACAAGTCTCACCGAGGATCATTCCTCGCTGAAGGATATGGCGCTTTCATTCACCGGTGCGATGGCCGCGATTGCCCACACGGTTGCGGGTGACGAGATCATCAAGAACTCGCTCGCCAATTACGCCTTCGAGCATTTCGAGATCGCTGCATACAAATCCCTGATCACAATTGCCGAGCTTAGCGGTCATGCCGGTCTGGTGCCGTCCCTACAGGCGAACCTTGACGAGGAGCTCGCCATGGCAGCGTGGCTGGATGAAAACCTGCGGGCTGTCACGATCAAGTTCGCATCGCTGAAGGAAGCCGGCGCAACCGCCAAAGTGTGAGCCTAGAAGTCATGAGCCGCTATTTTTTCGATCTGCACAACGGTGATGGCGAGGTCGCGGACGAGAATGGGGTCATCCTCAATTCGGAGGCCGACGTACCTCACGAAGTGGCGCGAATCTTGACCGGCATCGCCATGGAAGAATTCACCCACGAAGATCGGCGGGGCGTCATCACAGTTAAGGTCCGGAATGCCGAAGGCACGTCGATCTCCGTCGGAACGTTGACCTTCACCTATGAGACCCTCGATCGCCCATGATCGAATGTTCAAAAATTGCACTCGCCATGGAACTCGCCGTTGTATGCCTTGTTCGCCGACCCGCTCATAACTGAAAGGAACATCCCATGTTCATGAGAGTCGACAAGCTGCAGGCCAACCTGCCAGCTCCGAAACGGGCAGACCCCAACGCGGCCGCAGCGCTGCAGGAATTGCTTGGGGGGAAATATGGCGAGATGTCCACCCTCGGGAACTATATGTTCCAGAGCTTCAACTTTCGCTCCAAGGAGAAGCTACGTCCGTTCTACAGTCTCGTCGCGAGCATCACCGCGGAAGAACTCGGCCATGTCGAACTCGTCAGCAACGGTGTGGCGATGCTGAACAACGGTCCAGATATTCCGGACGGCGACGCGGGCGATGGCGGTGACATCTCCGGCGCACCGTGGGAAGGTATGAAGGACATCCGCCTTGCGGCGGCCTTCCTCTCCGGCGGCGGCGGCGCGATGCCCGTCAACAGCAATGGCGTGTCTTGGAATAACGACTTCATCACCACGACCGGCAATGTCGTCGTTGACCTCCTGCACAACTTCCATCTCGAGTGTGGCGCACGTCTCCACAAGCTCCGCGTCTACGAAACGCTATCCGACCCAACGGGCCGCGAGGTCTGCGGATATCTGCTCGTACGCGGCTCGGTTCATGCGCATGCCTATGCGCTGGCACTCGAGAAGATCACCGGCGTTGACGTCAAGAAGTTCCTGCCGACACCGAACATTCGCCTCGGCAACATTCCCGAATGCCAGAAATATCTGGACGAGGGTTCGCATCGTCGCCTCTACACGTTCAGCCCGAACGACTACAAGGAAATGTCGGGTATCTGGGGCAATGGCGAGGTTGCCCTGCCGCTAGATCCGCCAGGGGAACTGGAGGTCGTCGACGGTATGCCTGAAGGCGGCAAGATCCATCAGCTCGTCGGCGTGCCCTCAGCGTTTACGCCGGACTACGCACCGGAAGAAATGTTCGAGATCGCCGAAAAGCTTTATAAGGCGTCGCGCTGAAAACAATGCGGGGGGTAATACCCTCGCATTCAACCCGCGCATGGCGTCGATTTCACGACCTTGCCGTGGGACGATCAATGTGTGTCTCCTTGAGTTTTCCGCCCCGGTCGGGGCGTCGAGTATCGAATGGAACCCGTCCAGGCGTTGCGCGTCAGAGTTGGGCCAGGCCGCCGTCGACGGCGACTTCGCTGGCGGTCATGAAGCTGCTGTCGGACGATGCGAGAAAGGTGGCCACGGCCGCGATCTCCGCCGGATCGGCCATGCGCTGCAGCGGAGTCATCGCGCCGTAAGCCTTCTGGCCTTCCTCGCCGAGTGCTTCCTTCGCGAGCTCGGTCGCCGTCGCCCCGGGCGACAAGCACGTTAATCCGGATGCCCGTGCCCTTCAGGTCCTCTGCCCAGGTCCGCGCGAGATTGCGCACGGCCGCCTTGCTCGCGCTGTAGGCCGTAAACCCCGGAGCGCCCGTGGTGCCGGCGCTCGATCCGGTCAGGATGATCGAACCGCCCAGGCCCATCAGCGGTAACGCCTTCTGGACTGTGAAGATCGTACCCTTGACGTTGGTGTCGAAGGTTTCGTCAATGTGCTCGGCGGTGATCTGGCTGAGAGGAAGCGGGCTTCCCGCACCGGCATTGGCGAAGACGATGTCGAGGCTTCCGCGCTCGGCCTTCACCGCGGCGTAGAGTCGGTCAAGGTCGGCTTCATTCGAGACAGACCCCTTCACCGCACGAGCATTCGACCCAAGGTCGGTCACAGCGGCGTCGAGCGCTTCCTGCCGACGGCCGAAGATGAAGACGAAGGCGCCCTCTTCGATGAATCGCTTTGCTGCGGCGCGGCCGATGCCGGTGGCGCCGCCGGTGATCACGGCGGTCTTTCCATTCAGTCTTGTCATGTCTTAGGTCCTTCGTTTCGCCAACTCGGGTCTTGGCCGTGCGGAGAGGTCGTCCGAGAACCCCAAAATGGGTTCGCGAAAAGTCAGGCGGTGAGTGCGGAATTGCGCACATCGGTGGTGCGAAAACGATCCAGGCAGATGGTTGAACGCTACGTCTATCGCGCACGCGCTGGCTAGGTGTGTTAGAACCCGCTTCGGAGGCCGCACCACGCGGCGCGGGAATGGACTATGATCGACTGGGATGACGTCCGCTACTTTCTGGCCGCGGCGCGCGGAGGCTCAGTGCGGGCCGCCGCCAAACGTCTCGGAGTGAATCACGCAACCGTGCTGCGACGCATCGCACAGCTTGAGGAGCGCCTTGGCGCCCAGATGTTCGAAAAGCTCCCTACGGGCTACCGCCTGACGCCTGCAGGCGAGGAGGTCCTCGATTTGGCGGAGCAGATGGAAGCGTCGTCGCATCAGCTCGAAACGCGCGTCTTCGGGCGCGACCAAAGCGTGCGCGGGCTCCTGCGCGTGACGCTGCCGCCGCCCCTCGAAGCACATATGCTCATGCCGGACTTCGCCGATTTCGCGCGTCTGCATCCGGAGATCGAAATGGAAATCCTGTCATCCGGCGAACTGGCAAACCTGACCAACCGGGAGGCGGGCGTGGCGATCCGCGTCGTCTACGATCGCGAGGCCCTGCCGCTCAATCTTCACGGGCTAAAGGGGCCGGAGCTGTTCGGCGGCTTCTACATGTCTCGCGATCGGCTCGCCGAGTGGCGTGCAGGCCCACCGGATCCCAGGTGGATCGCCATAAGTGGTCATGGAGTACCGGACTGGACCCGCGAGGGAGAGGCCCGCACGATTGGGGCCTAATTCAAGACCATGGATTTCGAAACCCAGATCGCGGCGGTGCGGCAAGGTATCGGAATCACGGCGCTGCCATGTTTCGTCGGAAATGCCGATCCCCTATTGGAGCGGGTGCCAGACACCGGCCTGCACCTGTACGGTCCGGTCTGGCTTCTCACTCAGGGGGAGACACGCAAGACGAAGCGAGTGCGGCTCTTCACCGAATTCGTATCCCGCAGACTCGCCGCCTACGCTCCGCTTCTTGCGGGGCTGTCCATATCGCGGGACTGACTTCCGGTTCCATTCGCCGCAAATGGCTCGGGAAACTGCTGCTTTGGGCATTGGCATTCCCAAGTGGGACAACTGCGGAGTGGCGCCCTCCGCGAAATTGAAACTTAGGCGGATGGTCCGCTTCCGGCGCCTTTTCGGCCGGCGAGATCACTGCATAATGGCCGCTTCGTGCGTGTCACCGAAAGACTGCTCAATGAGCGCGTAGAGATCCATGTCATCGAGGGTGTGCCAGTAAAGGTCTTTGGGATCGTCAAAACAATCGCAGACTGTTTCCGATATCGCAACAAGATCGGCCTGTCAGTGGCGATCGAGGGCCTCCAGGAAGCGCTTCACCAGCGTAAGGCCACGGCAGGCGAAATTGCCAGACAGGCAGAGCGCAGCGGGGTCCACGGTGATCCGGCCATATATCGAGGCGCTGACCGCCAACGGCTAAAGAGATCAACAACGCCCGCTCATTCCGTAAGGTTCTTCTCAGCCTTTCGACGGATTTCGGCGCGATTCCTAGTATTGACTCTGTTCATGAGATGAGCGGCGATATTGCCGCCGCACTCCTCCGAAAGGTCTTTTGTGCTGTAACCCTCCGCTTTAGCCTGATCGCGCAGGATGGCGGCTTGCTGCTCGAAATCCGACAACTTATTGGAGAATCCGGGAGAAGTTGCCATCTCCTCGTATTTATCGTCGAGCCAATCGTTGATCGTTTTCATTTTTCACCTGTAGTTTCTTTATGTTGCGGGGGCAGCCTGACGTCCAACCGATGCCTGATATTGGCTGGCTAACAGCTTCGCCCTGAGTTTCGCCGACAATCGCCCCGTCATCGCCGACGGGGGCGGTCGCCAAAGAACGGGCACCGTTAGCGGCAGGCGCGACGCGGGCCGGAGTAGGGTTGATAGGTATTGTCCGAAGCCCTGTAGGAACGGTAGCGCGAGGCGCAACTGCTGCTATCCTGGCGCTGCGGAGCGATCGCTCCGCCGATAATGGCGCCTGCAGCCAGGCCCCCGATAATCGCGCCGGCATTGTTGCGGCGATCGCGACGGTCATATCGACGATCGTCGCTGTAACGCTCACGCCGATCTCTTTCGCGATAGTAACGACGGTCGTTGCGCCTATCGTCGTAGACACGATATTGAATTTCCTGAGCGTCCGAACTCACGAACGTTGCCGATGAAACGATGGCGGGGAGCGCTTGGGCCGGTGCGATGCCGGCAAACCCCGTCATGAGTGAAACCACTACTACCATCAATTTCTTCATCACATTTTTTCCTTGTTATGACTAGTATATGGTGACGAATTCAATTTTTGGTAGTGATAACTCGACCTTTAGCTGTTTTTGTCGTGCCTGAAACGCTCCAGCCTTAGCCCCCGGTTATCATGAAAAGGAGTTTGTTAAGTATCCGCACTAATGATCCGGGATGGTTGCTGGCTTGTAATTGACGCGTTGCCGCCCCATATCAACTCTTGATGGCATCCTTGAACGGGCGCTGCTGTTGAGGGTTTATCCCTGGCCCCAAAAGAGGAGGACGACATGTCTTCCAAGGCCAACCATCTACGATCTTGGTACTATGAGGGCTTGGCACCGAAAGCGTGTGCCGGCTTGAGCGTGGGTATCCTCCTCTACATTCTGGGGAGCGGTTTTCTGTGGTCATAGTTCTTTCCGCCAAAACGGCATCCGTCAATAATGACATCCTGCGTCGAGTCCTGAAAAAGGGGCGCTATGCGACACTGGATCTGAAGGCGCGCATCGGAGCCGATCATCCCGAAGAGGTGGTCATCGTTCAACGCATTCTGGACGGCATGATTTCGCCGGAAAACTATCCGCCCTCACCAAAGACGCGAAAACGCAGCCGCCGAGGCGAAATCGCATCATGGGAGAATGAGGGCGGGTCAATTGATCCCAAGGCCAGGGAGTAGCGGACATGCTGACAGGCCCCTGGGGTAGCCCGGTTTGGATCGGTGACAGCTCGATCAATAGCCCCTTGCAGGCACATGGCTTCATGATGCACGAATGGCCGAATGCCAAAAACTTGACGTTTTCCGCGGCCCACCTCGCCGTACTGGCGGCGCTCGACGGTCGTCAGTCGGCAGAGGAAGCACGGATGCGATTTGTCGCCGCGGTCCTGGATGCGGAACTGGATCGCCGGGGCTCAAGGCCATGACGACCCGAACCAGTGTCGAGGCAGTGACTTTCCACAACAGCTTCCGGCTTCCCGGAATGGACCGCGATCATCCGCCAGGCGTTTTCGGGGTCCAGATCACGGAAGAGCCTCTAAACTTGACGTGGGAAGCGTATCATCGAACGATGACTCTGATGCTGACGTCCGGTGGGATCATTGAAGCGATAGACGTCCCGGCCGAAGATCTCGAAGCGGCTCTTGCGGCGGATGCTCCTCATAGCTGATTGAGACGGATAAAGGATTTCGGGCACGGGGATTCGGATATTCAAACCAGTCGGCCTCGATGACTTCTCGGCAATTAGCATCGGTTTGCAATATGCGCAGAAGTCTCCGAAATGGCGTTATAGCCAAGGCATATTCCGTGAGCGGGGGGAGCAATTTTGGAACCTGCCCGCTGAGCAGCCAGACGTCTCAATCATATTTTAGAGTATTCTTCAGATCTCTCAGCTCTTCCCGCGGGTCGATCTCGTGGCTTCCACTGGTCTCGGCCCGGGTGGCCGCCTCTCTATAGCCGATATTTGTCTCGGCGATCACCTTGTTGAGCTCGGAAATCTGTCCTTGCAGTTCATAAGGCATGCAAGTGCAGGTTATGGTGTCTCCCGCGCTGACGGCCTTACGCCTCATCATGCCGGCTTTCGTCTGCCATGCTTCGTTGAACATGTCGGACCAGGCCGCTGGTGCTTCAGCCGAGAGGCGAAGTACCATGCTGGTTAGCGGCCCTTCGTTGGCAAGGCCGGACGCCGCATCGCTCAGTTCAACGATCTTGATGTCCTGGAATTCTGTCATGTTGCGCACCTCCGTTAACATCAGATCATGATCTCGCCACCGGTGACGGGAATGACCGCGCCGGTTATGTAACTTCCCAGCTCGGAGGCCAGGAGTACATAGGCACCCGCCAGTTCGGTAGGTTGGCCAGCGCGGCCGAGCAACGTCTGCTCGCCGAATTTAGCCGCCTTTTCCGAAGGCATGGTCGACGGAATGAGCGGGGTCCAGATCGGACCGGGAGCAACGGCATTCACGCGAATACCCTTCTCCGCGACCATTTCGGCAAGCCCGGCGGTGAAGTTCGAGATCGCACCCTTGGTGGATGCGTAAGCCAGGGAGCTGCGGCGACGGCTGCCGCGACTGGATCGACGTCGTATTGATGATCGCGCTTCCTGGCTTCATATGCGGAATCGCCGCCTTCGACAGAAAGAAGGGCGCATAGATATTGGTTTTGAAGGTCTCGTCCCATTCGGCGGCAGTGATATCCGCGATATCCCCATAGGTGCGCTGGAATGCGGCGTTGTTCACCAGGATGTCGAGATGCCCGAGCACATCGACAGCGCCTTGGACCAACGCTTTGCAATGGTCTTCCGATTTGATATCGCCGGCAACGACAACAGCCTTACTGCCGGCTTCCCTGACCCATTTCGCGGTGTCGGCGGCATCCTCGTCTTCGCTGAGATAGGAAATCAGGATGTCGGCGCCTTCTCGTGCGAAGGCAATCGCCACAGCCTTTCCGATACCGGAATCGGCACCGGTGATGAGCGCAACCTTGCCTTCCAGCTTGCCATTGCCCTTATAGGAATGTTCTCCATGGTCGGGGATCGGGTGCATCAGCTTGGTCTCGCCGGGTGGGTCCTGATGTTGAGCGGGGTGCGGGGGAGTCGGTCTGCGGGTGTCGGTCAAAGGTTTAAAATCTCCAGCTCAGGACCAAGCGACGACTAAAGGGCAGAGCAAGCCGCCCGGAAGGCCACCTGCTCTGCGATATCCGGCAGCTTAACTGGCTTTTTTCTGCGAGCCCTTCGGATTAGCCGAAGCTTCACCGAGCGCCGTCAGCTTTTGGTCGGTTGCGATCTCTTCCTGTAGATTAGCGTCGAGGAGCGGGATTGCCTTCTGAAGGCCAAGCTGGCCGGCCCAGGATTTCAACGTACCGTAGCGTGCGATCTCGTAGTGTTCCACGGCCTGCGCCGCGGAGATCAGACCCGCGTCGAGCGCTGCTGTTCCCTTGTATTCCTCCATGATCTCCTCGCCTTCGGCAAGGATACCCTGGATAGCTTCGCAGGTCTTGCCACGCGCCGGCTTGCCGAGAAGCTCGAAGATCTGCTCCAGACGTTCGATCTGGCCCTGGGTTTCGTCACGGTGTTGCAGAAAGCCGGCTTTGCCCTTTTCAGACTGCACGGCACGCGCCATTTTCGGTAGCGCCTTCAGAATCTGTTTTTCGGCGAAGTAGATGTCTTTGAGAGTATCGAGGAAGAGATCATCAAGAGTTTTTTCGGTAGCCATCTTTGAAATCCGATCAATTGTTGGAAAGCAGTGGCGACTTAACCTTTGATCGCCTTTAAAGTTCCGGATGCTGCCGAAAGTATTTTCCCTCCACACCATGAGCGTCCCGCAGTGCGCAGCTCAGATAATGTGTGCGGTGCAGCAACGTATTGGAAGTCGGCGCGTTAACGATCGCGCATCGCCGCCCTGGCGGATGTAAAAGGATGATTCAATGCGGTCCATGTCCGATACACTAGCCCGACTTGCAAAACTGCGGGCCGTGCAGCAACCCGCCTGGCCGTCGACATCGAAACTGGTTGATCTCGGCCCCTTCGGCTCCAATCCTGGCATGCTCGAGGCCAGAATTCACGTCCCATCGGAGCTGGCAGAGCGTCCCGGCATGGTGATCGTTCTTCATGGGTGCGCCCAGACTGCGGCAGCCTATGAGCACGGCTCGGGATGGTCCCGCCTCGCCGACGAATACGGTTTCGTCGTGCTCTATCCGCAGCAGACGACACAGAACAACGCGAATACCTGCTTCAATTGGTTCGTGCCGGGAGATATTCGGCGCGGTGAAGGCGAAGCCCTGTCCATCCGCCAGATGATCGACACTGCGGTGAAATTTCATCACATCGATCCCGCCCGCATCTTCGTGACCGGATTGTCGGCGGGAGGCGCGATGGCGAATGTGATGCTTGCGACCTATCCGGGAGTCTTCGCGGGGGGAGCGGTTATCGCCGGTCTGCCGTATGGCTGCGCCAGCACGGTGCCGGAAGCGTTCAACCGCATGCGCGGCCATGGTCTGCCAAGCCGTGCAAAGCTTCAGAGCCGGCTTCGCTTAGCCTCGGATCATGACGGACCCTGGCCGGCGATATCCGTCTGGCATGGAACGGGCGACAATACCGTGGTGCCGTCGAATGGTCAGTCCATCGTGACGCAATGGCAGGGTGTGCATGGGGTGGATCCCGGCGATGCCAGCATCCACATGGGGGAGGGGCATACAATTATATCGTGGAAGAACCCCCAAGGCATTGTTGCCATAGAACACATCGCGATTGCAGGCATGGGGCACGGAACGCCGATCGATGTGGCCGGAGGATACGGCAGAAGCGCACCATATATGCTCGACGTCGGGTTTTCCTCGACACTCCATTCCGCGCGGTCCTGGGGATTGACGCCTTCTTTCGAAAAGCGGAATCCAAGAACCGTCGACATCCCGAGCGGGACCACTTCATTATCCGCCGCCAAAGTGGTGAGGCCTCAGGCGGAAGCGGGCGGAATCCAGAAGATCATCGAAGACGCTCTCCGGTCGGCCGGGCTGATGAAATGATCACAGCGTACGCCTTGAGTACGCATGTCCGTGGCGGTGCATCACTTAACGCCTGGCAGGCTTGCCCTCGCGGGGCTCAGTAGATGCGTCAACGGCCGCTTCATCACCGGGGTGACTCTTGTCCTTACCGGGATTTTGATACGGCTGCTGGTCATGCTTTTTCGTGGCCTGCGGGTCAGACTTTGGGTCGTCCGGCATTGCGTATCCTCTTCGCGGCGGGACCGGCTGGGGCTTTACCCAGCCGACACATCAATCAGCGCTTATCCTGCTGACCTTGACGCCGGTCATCAGGCTTCGCTTTGACGCCGGACTTTTCGTCAGGACGGCTCTTGTCCTGGCCGGACTTCCTATCGTCCTGCTGGCCGGGCTGCGGAGTGCTAGGCATTTGCTTTACTCCTCGTCGCGAATTGCGACAAATACCCAACAACCTTGTGAGCCACTTGTTCCGAGGCATCCCGGCAAGGCGTGCAGGTGAAGATGGTTGCTGCGTGGGAACGTTCAAATTCCGGGCGGAAGAACTTCCTCAGGGTTCCGGATGTGAATATCGCTGCTCAGCAGCGCCCCTTCTTCGTCACATATGCGGATACTCCAAGCGCTAATGGTTCTGGACGGCGGATGCGCGCGGCCGCTAGTTGTAAAATGGCGTCGTGCGCTTCATCCTCAGCGCTACTTAATTGATCATGCTCCGTTCGCTCGGGAGATCGAGGGGCGCGGTAAAATCGCGGTCTTCTCTGTTGGCTGCATGCGGATCTTCATTCGCTTGAACACCTTGTCGGCGGCTTCGTCGTCGCTTAGTTGTAAGCGACCGACCGAGTGAACTGGAAACCCCTATGCCCGGCGTGAACGATGCGCGGGCAGGTGCTAGGCGACGGCAAGACTGATTGGTCATGATATTCCTTGGTAAGCCAATCGAACAGATTATGGGGGCGGGCGCCCTTCTTCTGCTTGCGCTTGGTTGCGCTCTTATCCTTCAGCCTTTCCTCTCAGCGATCCTGTGGGCGGCGATCATATGTTTCTCAACATGGCCCATCTACCAGAGGTGTGAGCGGGTCGTCGGCGGCAATAAAAGCCTGGCGGCCGCCGTGATGACGCTACTGGTTGCCCTCGTTCTCGTCGCACCGTTCGCCGTGATGGTGCCGACGTTAACAGACAGCGTAGGCAATCTGCTCACGGCGGTGAATCAAGTTCTCGAGCAGGGGCCTCCAGCCCCACCGCTTTGGGTCGCAGGACTCCCGGTCGTTGGCGAGAACGTGGCCGCCTATTGGGAGAGCTTCGCCCACGATGCGCCCGCGTTCGTTATTGAACTCAAGAAACTGATCGGGCCTGCCACAAACCTGGCGGTAGCCAGCGGAGCGATACTTGGCGCCGGGCTCCTGGAACTTGGGCTGAGCGTGTTCATCGCCTTTTTCCTCTTCCTTCATGGTCGGCAGATGGCAGCCTACGTGCGCGCAATCGGCGAAAGATTCGCCGGCCCCCGATCCCGAAAACTCCTCATGGTTGTCGGCGCGACTGTGAAAGGCGTCATTTACGGCTTGATCGGCACGGCCCTCGCCCAGGCCGCCCTGGCCGGCATTGGTTTCTGGATCGCCGGTGTGCCTCAGGCGCTATTGCTTGGTTTCCTTACGTTCGTCCTGTCGTTCGTGCCTGCGGGGCCCCCGCTTGTGTGGGGCTCGGTAGCGCTATGGTTTTTTGTCCAGGGGGCCGTTTGGTGGGGCCTGTTCGTCGCAGCATGGGGCCTGCTCCTCGTCAGCAGCATCGACAACGTCCTCAGGCCCTATGTCCTCGGCAAGACCAACAGTCTGCCCGTGCTGCTCGGTCTTTTCGGATTTCTTGGTGGTGTCATTGCCTTTGGCTTTATCGGAGTATTTCTAGGCCCCACGCTGCTGGCGGTCGCCTACAGCCTGTTCCTGGAGTGGCACGCGGCCGAGGTCCAGGGCAACAAACACTCCACGTCGGCGCCTCCGGACACTGATTGACTCATTTTGGGCCGTGGCCTAGTCAATCCCTCAGTGGGACAATATTCGGCGCTGACTTATATGTGGAACGGCCCGGTTGGCAAGGTTTTTCAGCGTAAATCGCCGCCGGACGGTGCAGTCATATGTTCGGCCTATCAGCGCGGTCGAGGTAGCTGAGTTCTTCTCTCCGATGAGATTTCCGGAAAAAGGGGTGACTTAAAGACTGCGTTGGCGGGATGTTCTGGGGGATGTATGGCTGCATCCGGATCGACTTTGCGGTCCACGCCTGCAGGGGTTCAGTTGGGCAGTCACCATAAAGTGCTTCAATGAGATGATTTTACCCTTCCATCCGTGATATGGTCCGTCGGCGCAGCCTCACTAGAACAACGCGTGAGCTTGCGCCGCCCCCGGGGAAGGCTTTCGCTGTGCGAGCCTCCGGGCCCGAAGGGACTACCATCATGGACAAAGTTACAGAGCATCCTGAAGGCGCCCTCAATCTCGCCCTCGCCGTGGTCGCATCTTCAAGCGCCCCTCTTTTACTGCTCGATGGCGACTTGACGATCATCGCCGCCAGTACCTCATTCTACCGCGAGTTTCAAATCGATCCCGAAGCCGCGCCGCGCCGGAAACTTTCGGAACTGGGAAACGGAGAGTGGAACAGGCGGCAATTGTCGTCCCTTCTGCAGGCAACGGCCTCTGGCAGCGCCAGTATCGATGCTTATGAAATGGAACTGAAACTGAAAGGCCAAACGCCGCGCCAGCTCGTGCTGAATGCCCAAAAGCTCGAATACGGTGATGGTAATTTAGGGCATGTCAGGCTGCTGGTTTCGGTGCTTGACGTCACCGATGCCCGGCTTGCCGAGAAATTCAAGGATGATCTCGTCCGGGAGAAAGCGATCCTTCTGCAGGAGGTCCAGCATCGCGTTGCCAACAGCCTGCAGATCATCGCAAGCATATTGTTGCAAAGCGCGCGCAGGGTGCAATCCGAAGAGACCCGCACCCACCTTCAGTCGGCACATCGCCGGGTGATGTCGATCGCGGCTCTTCAGCGGCAGCTTGCTGCCTCTAGGCTTGAGGACGTCGAACTACGCCCCTACATGACGGAGCTATGCAAAAGCCTCGGCGCATCGATGATCATGGACCCTGACGAGCTTTCCATCGAGGTCAATGTCGATGACAGCGTCATCACCGCCAACGTCTCGCTCAGCCTTGGTCTCATCGTCACGGAGTTGGTCATTAATGCCCTCAAGCACGCTTTCCCTGCTCATCGAAGCGGAAAGATCGTCGTAGATTATCATTCTAACGATGCCAGATGGGCGATGTCGGTCAGCGATAACGGCGTTGGAATACCGTCCGATCCAGATAGTGCGAAGCCCGGACTAGGGACGGGCCTCGTCGAGGCAATGGCAAGACAGCTCAATGCGGAGTTCCGGGTTGAGAAGGCAAATCCCGGAACGCGAGCATCGATCACGCACGGGTGAACGGGGCGACTTCCGGGCGCAAGCCGACTGAATGATTTCAGGGATAGGTGGACAGGCCGATGAACAGGCTCATGGTAAACCCGATGCCGCACAAAAGAGCCGTCCCGGTCATCTGTCCCCAACTCGCCTGCCCCGGCAGGTCCGCGAGATCAAGCTTCACCAGGACGGCGACGGTACCAAGGACGCTGACCAGCTTGCCAAGAAAAAGCCCGGCCGCAACGCCAAGGGTGAGGGGCTCCGGGAGGACGGCGAGGGACGTTCCCGAGAAGGATACGCCGGTGTTTGCGAAGCCGAAGATCGGCACGATGATAAACGCGACTGGCTTATCGAGGTGATGCTCCAGGTTGTACAGAGGGGCCTCTCTATGACACTATCCCTGCACGATGGCCGTGACGATTATAAGCGGGGCCTTCCGGAAGTTCACGGTTGCCATTCGATTCCATTATGCGGCCGTCTCAGCCGACGATGCTTACGCCGCCAGTTTCGGTATCTCGCGCTCGACCAATCGCAGGAATCGGGTGTTGCGAGCCCCCGCAACCACGCTACAGCACGCCTCGCTGCTAGAAACTGCGATCAATCGCTAAATCCCCATCAAGAAAGATAATCCAAATTCGCCGGGTGCAAAACAGGTGTCGGCGGAAGATTTTGAGAGCGTTCCGGCCTGACGATGTTAAATTGCTGCGAGCCCAAAGTCCGGATGAATCCTTGAAATCATCAGGATGCCGTGACGAAAGGCATTGCTCGATGCTGAGAAGATCGAGATTGATCGCCGCTGCGATATCGTGGAGGAGGGCCCCCTCCATTCGCTGCTCTACAAATCTTTCGAACTTGCCTTCCTCGAATCCGGAACTGTTGTTCCCGGTCAATTGGAAGTTGAAGCCCCGCTGATTGGAACTTGCGAATTCGCAATCTGGAAAGGGGAACGTCCTCCTTCCCCCACAGGCGACTGCGGCGCGGCTTCCTTCAAGCCGGGCCGGGTTGTCCCACCACTTCATAGCGTGCCCGGCTCAGGCTGACCAGGCTGGCGATTGCCGTGCAGCCGGCGGAGATGACCACCGCAAATTCGAGCGCGGCGGAGAGCGGCAGCGTGGCGAAGATGATTGACATCGTGATTCCACCCAAAGTCTGGCCGAGAAGCCGTGCGGTGCCCTGCATCGCACCTGCCGCGCCGTTTCTCGCTTTCGGTGCGGAGAGAAGTAGAATTCGGTTGTTCGGTGTCTGGAACAGTCCGAATCCGAGGCCGGCGATCACCGTGCCGACCAGAAATGCGATGCCTCTCGGATCGGGCGGGCTGAGAGCGGCAACAAGGAGGCCGGCACTCAGCAGCATCCCGCCTGTGGCGCAAAGCCATGCGGTCTTGACGCGGTTTGCCAAACGTCCCGAAACCGGTGCGATGATCGCGGTCGCAATGGGCCAGGGCATCATGTAGAGCCCGGCCAGAACCGGTGTCATGTGCAATGTGTGCTGAAGATAGAAGGGTAACGCGATGTAGCTCAGCATCTGGCCTGAAAAGCAGGATACCGAGGCCATGACCGCCACGCGGAATGCCGGTGCCGCCAGGAGATCCGTCGGAATGATCGGGGCGTCGCTGTGGCGTTCCAGGCGCAGCAGGATGAAAAGGCAAGCGACCGAGGCGGCGACGAGGATCGCGCCGCTGACCGGCGCGGTGGCTATCTGGTCCGTGCCGCAGAAGAACAGGATGAACATCAGCGTGTTGGCCAGCAAGGCCTTCGCGTTCAACTTTCGCTTTTTGCCCTCGACTTGTCCCAGTATGCCGCCGCCGATGAGAACGACGGCGCCGAGCGGTATATTGACCGCGAACAGCCAGGGCCAGGTCGTGACGGAAAGGATGGCGCCGGCAATGCCGGGGCCTGCCGCGGAAGAAATGGCGATGACCATGGCGTTGACGCCGATGATCGGACCGAGCATGTGCTGCGGCAAGGCCGAGCGCAGGTTCAGCATGGCGAGCGCCATGATCGCGCCCGCGCCAAGACCCTGTACGAAACGGGCGAGGATCAGGACGGGAAGATTGCCCGCGAAGGCGCAGGCCGCGGAAGCCGCGGTGAACAGCGCGACGCCGATCAGGAAGACCCGCCGCGCGCCGTAGATTTCACCCAGCGCGCCACAGGGAAGAAGGGCGACCAGCACGGCCAGCTGATAGGCAGAGACGACCCATACGGTGCTGTCCGCCTGCGCATGCAGCGAGAGCGCGATCGACGGCAGGGCGACATTGGCAATGGCTCCGTCCAGGACGACGAGAACGGCTGCTGAAAGTATGAATGCGATGGCCAGGTACCGTCGAGGCGATGCCAGGCCGTCCTTTGAAATCGGTGCGGTGGAGGTGAGGGACATTGAGGAACTCCCAAATCATTTGCCGTATGTCCGACTAGTTAGTCCCTGCCGAATGCCCGCGCCAGACGCAAGAGAATCAACTGACTGTTGCGTGTGACGCCATGCTTGAGTAAAGGAGAATGATGTCCGATCTCGACCTCAATCTTTTGGTGGCGCTGGATGCGTTGCTGCAGGAAAAAAGCGTGTCTGCCGCCGCGCGCCGGCTTGGCCTCAGCACGTCCGCCATGAGCCGGACGCTGTCGCGGCTGAGGGCGAGGCTAGGCGATCCGATCCTTGTGCCGGCCGGGCGCGGCATGGTCGCGACGCCGCATGCCCTGGCGATTGCCGCCGACGTGCATTCGTTGAGGGAAGCCGTGCAAACCGTGCTCAGCCCGCCGTCGGCCGTCGATATCCGGAACGTGCGGCGCCATTTCACCATCCGTGCCAATGAGGCATTCGTGCTTATCTTCGCCGCGGACCTGAGCGCCGCCGTGGCGAACGCGGCACCGGGGATAAGGCTTCGGTTTGCGCCGAGGTCGGACAAGGACGTTCAATCCTTGAGAGACGCGGCAGTGGATCTGGACATTGGCGTCCTGCCGCCGGAGAGCGGGGAACTGCGTTGCCAGACCCTTTTCGAAGACCGATACGTCGGTCTCGCAAGGACAGGTCACCCGATTTTCGAGGCCAAACAGATCACGGTCGAAAGCTATGCAGCCTGGGGGCACGTGGTCTTTTCACCGCAGGCGGATTTTGCCGGTCCGGTTGACAGGGCGCTCTCGGAACTCGGCGTTTACCGCGATGTCAGACTGATCGTGCCAAGCTTTCCAGGGGTGATCGCGGTTACGGCGGCATCCGATTTGATCGGCGCGATTCCGAAGTCGTATCGCAAATCCGCCGCGACAAGCCAGATCAGGACATTCGACCTGCCGGTCGCCGTGCCGGGTTTCGACATCGTACAGGCGTGGCACCCGCGGATGGATGCGGATCCTGTTCATCGTTGGCTGAGGGCGCTGATCTTTGAGACGTTCAAGTCCATGAACTGAGTGCGTGGCGGGCCAAAGCAAATACTTCGCCCGTGTTCCGCGGGAGTGAATCAGCGATCTCGTTCAAGGCAGCAAGGAGTTTTTCAACGCAACCGGCGCATAAGGCCATTGGGCGGTAACGACAACCGCCGTGTCCAGCGTTTGTTTCTCTTCAAGACCTTCAGATGCCACGCTTGTCTCGGCGGAACAATCGAGTTCCGCTTGCAGCCTACAGGCAGTGAAATTTTCCGAACCGTTTGGGTCCGCATCGCTTCCCGGAAGACATTTACTCCAAACGAAGCTCGCGGGACGGACCTGTTGCGCAATCTCTCGATGCGCTAATCTTGGCCGATGAAACTCAGCCAGACCATACGGTTCTGCACCTCTGCCGACGGCACCCGGATCGCCGTTGCGTCGTGCGGGAAGGGACAGGTGATCCTGCGGGCGGCTCACTGGCTCAGCCATGTCGATCATGATGTCGAAAGCCCGATCTGGCGGCCTTGGCTGCAGATGCTTTCGGCAGGCAACCGGTTTGTCCGCTACGATCCGCGCGGCTGCGGCCTTTCGGACCGGCATGTCGCGGATCTTTCCATTGACGCGTGGCACGCGGACCTGAATGCCGTGGCGGCCTCGATCGAGGAACCGCGTTTCGTTCTCCTCGGTCTTTCGCAGGGCGGCGCCCTCGCTATTGCATACGCGCTGAAGCATCCCGAACGGGTATCGCATCTGGTGCTCCTGAATGCCTATGGCCAGGGTGCGCGGACACGCGCGCAGACCGAGGCCGAGCGCCTGGAGGCCGAGACGCTCGTCAACCTCATCCGCATCGGCTGGGGCCGCGACAACCCGGCGTTCTGCCGGTTCTTCACCAACCTCTTCATTCCGGACGGAACACCGGAACAGCATCGCTGGTGGGGCGATCTGGAGCGCGTGACGGCAGCACCCGACGTTGCCGCGCAACTGCTCTGGCAGATGCAGGGGCTCGATGTGCTGGAACTTGCGACGAAACTCCAGATCCCGACGCTGGTTGCGCACAGCCGCGGCGATATGCGCGTACCGTTCGACCAAGGCTGCAAGCTCGCGGCTGCGATCCCCGGAGCACGCTTCATCCCGCTCGAGAGCAAGAACCATGTGCTCTTGCCGGACGAACCGGCCTGGGCCGTCTTCCATGCCGAACTCGCAACCTTTCTTGGACGGGATCGACCCGTACGATCGCGCTCAGTTCGCGATGCCGGCCTGACACCGGCCGAGGCTGAACTTCTCGACCTCGTGGCGGAGGGGCTCGACAATCGCGCGATCGCCGAACGCCTTGGCAAGAGCGTGAAGACCGTGCGCAACCAACTGTCGATGATTTTCAGCAAGCTCGGCGTTCACAACCGTTCGCAAGCGATCGTCATGGCGCTTTCCGGGTAGCGAGCTGCGTCGACGCCGCCTTCGGGACAATTGCCCCTTCTGCTGGACCTGATTCCCTACCTGCGCGGGACAACCGCCTCATGCCCACCGGCGCGACGGGTTTCATCCTGGAACCGATGGGGGCAGGAAGCCACCCGCGAATCAGGAGGAATTCGACATGACCCAACTCAACGAAACGGTGCTTAATGAACTCGTGGGCCGCATTCTCGGCGATCTCGGCGGTGCGGTCAGCGTGCCGCTGGTGCGGATCGGAGACGCGCTTGACCTTTACAAGACCCTCAGGGAGATCGGGCCGGCGAGTGCCGACGAGCTTGCCGAGGCCGCGGGATGCGCGAAGCGCTATGTGCGCGAGTGGCTGGCGGCGCAGGCGGCTTCGGGCTACGTGCATTACGAGGATGGCCGGTTCTCGCTCACGCCCGAGCAGGCCTGCGTGTTTGCCGAACCCGATAGCCCGGTCAACCTAGTCGGCGCGTTCGATACGGCGGCCGCGATGGTCGAAAACCAGCCGAAGGTGCAGTCCGCCTTCAAGACCGGTCGGGGCGTGGCCTGGGGGGATCAGGCCGGCTGCATGTTCTGCGCCGTGGCGCGACTGTTCCGGCCCGGCTACGTGAATGCCCTCGTGCAGGACTGGCTGCCTGCGCTCGATGGGGTCGTCGACAGGTTAAAGGCGGGTGCGGCCGTGGCCGACGTGGGGTGCGGACATGGACTGTCGACGATCCTGATGGCGCAGGCGTTCCCGAATTCCCGGTTCACCGGCTACGACTTCCATGCGGATTCGATCGCCGCCGCGACCGCCCACGCCCGGGCACACAGCCTGACGAACGTGCATTTCGAAGTGGGCCGGGCGCAGGACTTCGACGGACGCGACTTCGATCTGATCACCTGCTTCGACTGCCTGCACGACATGGGCGATCCCAAGGCCGCGGCGGCGCACATCAGAAAGGCGTTGAAAAAAGGCGGCACGTGGATGGTGGTCGAGCCGATGGCCGGGGACACGCTCGAGGAAAACATCAACCCGGTCGGGCGGCTCTACTACTCCGCCTCGACAATGATCTGCGTTCCGACCTCCCTGGCGCAGGAGACGGGGCTCGCGCTTGGCGCTCAGGCAGGAGAGAAGCGATTGACGGAGGTGATCCGGTCAGGCGGGTTCACACGCGTCCGGCGAGCGGCTCAGACCCCGCTTAACATGGTGCTGGAAGCAACCTGACGACAGGTGAAGGCGCACCCTGTCCAGCAATGGGAGGGCGCTCCTTCATCTGATGATCGCTGTTGGGATAAAGGGTGTCGCTGGGCCGAGATCAAAGCACGTTGACGTTTTCGGCTTTTGACTTTCCGGTCTTGCGGTCCTGGCCGAGTTCGTAGCTTACCTTTTGTCCTTCTCGCAAAGAACCGCCTCGCTGCAGAGCAGAGACATGCACGAAGACATCCGCCCCTCCGTTCTCGGGAGTAATGAATCCAAAGCCTTTGTCCTCGTTGAAAAACTTTACAGTTCCGGTCGGCATAAAAGCTCCTGATCGCTTGCGCGGCGCCGGTGCCGCGCTGGGAGCCTATAGCGCATTGGGTGAGCTATCAATGGCTTGCACAATGCGCTGAGGCAGGGCGCCTCCAGGAAACCATCGGCGTTAAGACCCCCCTGTTGGCGATTCCTGCCCGAGCCGCCCGATCTCCTCGTCTTGGCGGGTCTTGTCGAGACGATCGAAATACGCGCCGATCGGGCCGATCCGCTGATTGCGTGTGAACAGGAGATGAGAAGCTTGAGACGCGCGGGTTGCCCAAGCAGCGAGGTCGCGGCACATACCGCATCTCTTCCCGATGCCACGCCCGCGGATAAGAAATGTCGCCTACCGGCAAATGTCAGGAAAAATCTTCGCCAGAGAGCAGCGCCAGCAATTGACGTGGATGGCGAACGCCGTGCTGAAACAGGCTGATCAACTCAGCGGCCAACCACTCCGCGCGCACAGTGTTCTTGCCGATATCTCGGCTTTGGCAGATTTGGTCAAAAACCTGCTGAAGCATCTGTAGCTCGGCTTTGTCGACGGCTTTCGCCGAAGGGAGGCGGTTTTCAAGCATCCGAATTCGGTACCCGATGGCTAGTGATGTCCGGACACGATTATGTCAGGATCGCCACCAGCGCTGCACTCCGCCGATGTTGCGGTCGCTGATGCGTTGCCAGAGGAACGGATGTCCTCGATCTCCGCGAGCATGCCGTTCTTTTTGAGGAACCGTTCGAAATTGTCGCGGACGGCATCCGGTGGGAACCGACCGGCCACGGCATCCCGGCATGCCTCCAGGATTGCCTCACAGGTGATATCCCGCTTTTCCTCCGGCCAGTCCTCCAGGAAATCGAAGATGTCATCCAGGCATTCAATTTCTTGAATAAAGCACTTTCTTTTCACGAAAAGAGGGCGGTCAAACAGATTACTCGCCATTGCGGCCTCCTACGCGATCCGATTTGACGGCCATGATCTAGGAGGACGATGTTGCATCTTCAAGACGGTGATAATTCCACACGGCAACAAAAAAGGCCGGGGCGAAACCGCACCGACCTTCCTCATCATCGCTAACCCACCAGTGCCAGTACATCCGTGGTCAAAAGTCTGAAGCGACGGCGGTAATTCCCTTGGGGGGTGGAGTCGCTGATCAAATCAGGGGGGTATAACATGCAACCGTTGTGAAGAACGCAAAGGACTCGCGATGTCCTGCATGGTAGATTTCCGAAGATCGATGAACGCAAAGACCGCTTCGGCCGTTGCCATCCTTCAGGAGGATCGCATGGCGGATATGACAGCGCGGTACGCCGTTCGCGAGGAAATAGATCGTAGCTGGACCGTCTATGACGTCTTCACGGGCCTGCCCGCCAAACCATCGACATGGTTTCTTGTGGACCTGTCCGAAAAACAGGCTGAAATGTACTGCACCATTGTTAATGCAAAAGATGCGGCTCGCCGCAGCGAGCATGACTGATTGGCCCCCTCGTTCATCGGGGCGAGGTTTTCGATAGTCATGAGATGCCGAGGGGTCTGCTTTTCGTCGGCAGGCCGGCTTACCGCCAAATGCCGCATTCCTGATTGGAAAGCCGATGGCGCAGATGCCATCGGCGACGCGGTTCACTTCGACTTCATGCGAAGTTCGCCACAGGCGGCGAAAAAGTAAGCTCGGGATTTATCCGGATCCTGCTTATGCGTGAGAGCCGCACGGCAGGATTCGACAGCCAATCGGTAAAGCCCACCCGACCGGTGCTCGAATTTTTCTTGAAGGAATTTAAGAGCCTCGGCGGGACCGTAGATGGCTTTGTCCTCCAGTCCGTCACGCTCTACGAAGACAGGAAGCTGCCACTCCATCGAGAAGCTGACCTTGATCACGGAACCCACAACTCATCCTTTTCGGTTGCGTCACGATAATTTCGCGGCCCTATCACCGGGAAGTTGATTGGGCATCCGCACTTGGCAGGGCCTGCACCTGCGGACGAACTGTGACCCATGGATTAGCCATTCCGATGAAGGTCGAGATTCTCGCGGCACCGGTCCAGAGTAGCCTGGAGCATATCAACTCCAAGCTTGAGGCCTTCGGCTTCGGCTTCGATCGAGATACCTTCGGAAATGGTATTTTTTGCTCCCAGGAGAAGTTCGTTCTCAAGCTCATCGAACCAGGAAGGGCTTTCGTCCGCCTGGGCAGCACCGAGCTTTTCGATAACCGTCTGCAATGCAGGCTCGAGCATTGCCACTACGGCACCCAGGTTCAGAACGGTGAACTCTCCTGAGAGAGGAGCAACCACTCGATCTGCCATTCTTTTCTCCTTTTGAATGAGGAAATATGTCGTGCGCGAGGAGGGGACACTAGCTCAGCCAACTGGCCGAGGATGTAGGTGCGGGGAGCCCGCAATCGGTACACGGGTGTAGATCAGTCAATGAAATCGAAAGATCGTGGTTCCAAACCAGCAGGCACGACTTCGCTCACCATGGCAGCTATCCGGCCAGTCGGAGAACTGGGCTCGACGGAATGCCCGAGAAGCTTTGACGCTGCATGAAACGGATCGTCTGCCTCTACTTCGAGAATGGTCCCAGCAGGGATGCCGGGGCGATCGGTATCATCGAGATATGTCTGGACCAGATATGTCGCCACAGTCGTGCCTCGAGTAAAGTTACCCATCGCCAGGGTTTTGGGCGGCAATCCTTGCCAGCACAGCCGCGGCCAAAGACGGAAGTGGCCCCGGTTTAGGCCATCTGCAGGTTTTCCGCGGTTACCTTGCCGGAACGCTTGTCCTCGACAAGGTCGTAGCTGACTTTCTGGCCTTCGACGAGATTGGTCATGCCAGATCGCTCGACAGCGGAAATGTGAACGAACACATCTCTGGAGCCGTCAGAGGGCTGAATGAAGCCGAAGCCTCTCGCGGTATTGAAGAATTTTACGATGCCATTGTTCATGACGATTGTCCTTTCAATATTGTCTGCCAGCCGCCGGCGGCATGCCGGCTTCGAAAGGATCGATTTTGAAAGGAAAGATCAGCTCGTGCGCGATGTGCGCAAAAACGAAGCTCGACAAGCAATCTCGATACTTTGATTGGTAGGTTTGAACTGTGTCCCTAGGAAGGCGGGCCGATCGCGTGGCGTTACCTTCGTCAGAGGGACGATGAAGTGTAGCTATCCTGGGTCTCTGCGTCCCGATCACCAGCGCCCAATACTGCGATAAGGGCGTCACGTTCCGGGCCGAACGGCTTCATGTTCAGAAGCGCCCGCGCGGCCGTCCGTGTTTCATGACCTCCGGACGGCTCATTTCCCCGGTGAAGAACGAACGCCTCATGGGTCTCGTTATCTCGGCCGAGGAACCACCTGTCCCCATTGGAGCTCGCAGCAAATTCGTGAAGCTTGCTCATTGGCATATCCTCTCTGTCATGACGATATGGCGTCGGCTTTAGAAATTGCGAATTTTTATTCGATTACTGGCGGGACGCCTTTTGACGCTGGAGCCTGCGCTTGGAGTTCCAGGCCCGCGCTTATCCGTTGCTTTTGCCCGGACATGAGCGCATGCTGCAAACTTCAGCAGCCATTTTGAGGGCGCTGCTGCTTCAGGGCTTCCATACCCTGGCCCCAATGAAAGGAGGACGTCATGTCTTCCATCCTCCACCCAAAAAGCACTGCTCGTAATCTGGTCCGGATTAGCGGATCGGGATACCGGGAGAATATCGAACTTGGAAAAGCCGATGAACGCACGCGGCGGGCGGACGCTGCCATCAGCCGCTTTCAAGCTGGTGTCACCGGAGCGGGTATCACGCTGTCCTGTCTAGCCGGGCGTTCTGGATTGGGCGAGCGCAGGGACACAGCACCGCCTCTGCAAAATTGATGCATCTTGTTACCGGAAAGCAAACCCTACAAACCATCGCACGGGAGAGGCAGGAATGGCCAAGGGCCAAATGCGCAGCAATCGGGAAGCTCGAAAACCGAAGAAGGACAAGAGTGCGATCCCGGTGACTACAGCCCTGGGGGCACAGGTCAAGCTTGCCGGTAACGGCGTTGGCCTGAGGAAGAAACAGAAATGAATTTGCCGAGGAGGCGCCGGTACAGCGCCTCCGCTGTTTTCAATCCATCATGCAGACATCACCGCGGAGCTGGTACGGACGATTACAGTCCCAGCCGTTGCCCGTCGAGTTGAGATGCGCGTTTTCGGGAAGCTTGATCTGTAGGCATTCATCGGTCTTCATTTCGAAGCCTCGGTCGCATTTCCATTTCTGCCCGTAGGGCGCGTCGACGAAGATAGCGTTCTCCGGAACCTGCACGGCGATACACGCCTGATCCTTCTTCTCAAAGCCTCTATCGCACCTCCACTCGTCTCCGCTGGTTGTCAGATAGGCATGGGCAGGGACTTCGAGCTTGAGGCATGCCTGTTGCGTTGCGCGATAACCTCTTTCGCATTCCCAACCGGATCCTTGGGTGTTATCCGACAGGAACGCGTTCTCCGGGACTTTAATAAGGTCGCAGCCCACATTGCTTTGGCGGTATCCACGCGGGCATCTCCAGCGGTCGCCGGAATACGGGTCGAGATATGCGTTGGCCGGAATTTGGACGGTGAGGCATTGATCGCCCTTTTCAAGAAAGCCGTAATGGCAATCCCAGCCCTTGCCATAGGAAGAGTGCGTCAGAAACGCGTTGTCCGGAAGTTTCACCTCGAAGCAGGCGTCATCCTGCCTTCGAAAGCCACGATTGCATTCCCAGCCGGAGCCGTAACGGCTTGCCTGGGCATTTTCGGGCACCGGCCTTGCGGTCTGGCCGAACGCCCCCGATGCAAAATGCAGGAGAACGGTTATCGTCAGGGCCAGCGCCCTGTAAGATGATTGACGCATGAGTTTGCCTCCAATAGGCCTGCGGCTGTGATCTCGAGGTCCGAAGGCCGAGACACAACGCTGATAGGCAGGAAAGAGCGAAAGAACGATACGGTTGCGAAACTACCAGAGCCTTGGCTTTTTCTCGGGAGCTTTCACGGGGATAGTGGGCGCCGGTGATATCTCGGGACCGACAAGTGATGGGCCATGAAGCCGCCGTCTCTTGCGAACCATGGGAAAGGCTTTCTGGCCCTTCCGATTTCCTGGATTTTGCTTGCTTTCGCAGTTCGCCTTCAGGAGCATTTTCTGGAAATAAAGCAGGAAGCTGGCATGTGAGGATCGGGACGACATCGCGTCCTCCTCTTGTCGGGGCTAGGGCGCGCATATGTCCCTCAGGCGGCAGCGCCCTGACCAGTTGCAGCCGACATAATACCCTGGACTTCATTTCTGCCTTTGGCAAGCAAGGCTTTGACTATTCATGCAGCGCCTTGAAAGAGGCGCATTACAACGTTATATAAACTGCACGTTTTCAGCCTTTCGGCTACCTGATCCTCCCGGCTGCGCCGGTTGCTTGGCAAACCCTGATTTTGCGAACGTTGCGAACTCCGCCGTACTGGCTGGAGCGGTTCGTGCCGGATGTTTTCGTCCGGCAGCCACACTGAGGATGCCATCATGATCAACATCACCCGCCATGCCGCCGAAGGCCTGTTCAAACGTTCAGGCCCCGAAAACGGATCCGATGCCGCGAAGCTGCGAGATTTTCGCAGCAGGCAAGCTCTCCGGAAGCGGGAGATGAAACTTGCCGAGATGCAGCAGCGTCTCGAAAGACGGGTGGCGGGCACGGTCGCCCCGGCTTCGTTCTTCCGCTGATACGCAGGATGGGACGGTGAAGATCGACTGTCCTCGACAATCCCTCCAATCACAAGGAACAGGTTTATGGCGTTTTTCGACTACAGTGCCGGCGCGGGGCTTTACCCATGCAAGACGATCAAGAGGAAAAGCCGCCTCCGCTACAAAAGGTTCGATTCCGCCGCCGAAGCTCTTCGCTTCGCGATCGAGGACATGCCGGTCGCTCTCCTTCGAGGGTCCGTTCTCGAAGTCGAGGAAGCGCGTTTCGATGGCGTGCAGATGCGCAAACTCTACGAAGCCGAGGCATATCCGCTGATGCGCCGGAAGTCGTGAGGCGGCGGTGCCGACGCGATCTGCCTGGCCGCTATGTTTGCATGATCCTTCGAGCGCAGCGGTAGGACCATAGGCGACAATTTTCCATATCTTCTACCCATGCAAGGACTGAACATTGAATACGATCACGCTTACACCCGCCCAGATCAGGGGCCTGAAGCTCGCCAAGGAAGGCGACCTGTTTCCGCGGGAGGCAAATAAATGGACACATCGCGATGCCTCCGTCACCTACGCAAAGAACGACCGGTTTCGGGAACGGCCGCAAAAGGTCAGGTTTCTGACGTCGGCGACGTTGGACACGTTGCTGGGGTTCGAGCTGCTGCGCAGTCTCGATTCCGACGGGGGGACGCAAGAGGCCGCCCACGGTATCACCATGGCCGGCAAGATGTGGCTTCTGAAAAACAAGTAACCTATCGAGAGCGCCGGTCCGGCGTTCCGAGTTTTTAAAGCGGAGGAGCGTCATGACCCTTCTATTTCCGAACAGGAGCCGCAGCTTCGACGACGTGCGCCAGGTGGTGCGGTTTCTCGGCTATGACGGCATGTTTGAGGTTCGATTCTTCGTGGAGGTGGCGGCGCTTGCAAAGACGCCGGCCGGCATGTCGGAGACGGATTATCTCAGGGCCTTCGATGCGGCTCGCCCCGATATTCAGGAAGCCGCGACGAGACTTTATCACCCCAAGCGCGGAACGACCTATACGCTTACGGCTGCGGATCTGAGCTAGCCTGTGACCTCCGAAGCCGCGCTCGAGGAGGCACTTGCCAGCGATCGGCAGGAGCAGGAATAGCTCGATCGGGATGGGAGGTCTCCGGTCCGTAAGTATTGGTTTACGGCTATCTCAGGCGAAAGTCCGCCTGCGCGCATGCGGCGATGAAGTCATCGCGCATTTCCTCAGACGTGATCAAGCCTTTCAACGCATCGTAGCAACGATGACGTGCTCTCCAGTAAGGAAATCCTGTCTGGATAGCCCGATTATCGCTCAGATATTGAAGAGCATCTTGAGGGCCGCTTATCTTTCGGGTCGGCTCATCTCCAACGGCGACATAAACCGGCACTTTCCAGCGTATCCTGAATTCAATCCGTATGATGTCCGAATCCACGGTCACTCCATAGTTATCGCCAGTATGGCGCCGTCGGCTCTGGGACGGATTGTGGAACTGCTCATCTTTGAATGCCGCGTCGTTAGGGGCGTCCCTAATTCAGGCACGCCTCCTTGACCGCTCTATCGAAAGAGGCGCGGGCTTCCTGGGGCGTCTGGCGCCCGTCCAGGGCCGCCAATATCGCCATATGTGCCAGCGCAAATTTCGCCCCTTTCACATGCGGCCAGTGATTCATCATGAAGCGATGCGCCTCCAAAGGACCGATGATCGAAGCATTCCCGATCTTGACCGGCGGCATCCATCGTACGGTCGACAGCATGTTCTGACCCTCGGCCGGCTGAATTGAACCACCCTCGTTCTCTGAAGATGCGAGCGCGGCAGGCTCAGCACGCTTACGAGACAGCGAAGGAGAATCCTCCGGTGAGATCGTGGCGGATCGAATGCGATCGATAAGAGTGATTTCTCGCAGGTGATTTGCGCCTGCGACAGCTTTCAGGTCAGTCGTGGCATAACGGGCACGCTTCAGGACGCCACGTAAAATATGGCTGTCGTTGGAAGGGCGACTGGCATCATGGGCTCTCACCATAGCCATCCCTCCGCCAACATGGACATGACGAGGGCAAAGCTCAGGCCTGCCATTATCTTGGGGGCGACGATATCGTAGAAATTGTACAGAAAATGCCGGGGCATGGAAGACATGTCGTCCTCCTCGATTGGGGCTAGGGCACTTTGGCCGCCCTTACGGCAACGCCCGTATCAGTTGCTGCCGATAGTGGATGATGAAGGGTAATTAAGTCTTAACAAAGACCCACCTGGCCGTTTCTCTGGCGAATATTGAGCCAATGTTAGATTTCCACGGATTATCGTCGCGATGGTACTCGGGAAATAGGTTTCAACGGATCAAGCGGTCCACCGACAAAGAAAACCCGCCATTTCTGGCGGGTCCATGTTCCGACCGGAAGGCAGAGCCGGTCAGCTCTTGCCGCCATTTCTGCGGCTCTTGTCCAGCTTGCCTTTCGCCGATGATGTCTTGGCATCGTAGCCCTGGCCGAAATTCGTGCCGCCGAGATGCCCGCCACCGCTGGTATTGGCGATCTGGCGTTCCGCCCTCTTCAACTGCTGCTGTGCGTCGGTCTTTTTCATGAAAATCGCTTTCGTGAGAGAAAAATAAAAGGCCGGGTGAGAACCCGACCTTCTCCGAAGCTTCTACGATCTGTGCCAGTACATCCGTGGTCAAGGACCGGAAGCCTGATGGATTAGGCAGCCTGAAGGTTTTCGGCCGCGCTTTTGCCCGAACGCTTGTCCGCCACGAGGTCGTATGTGACCTTCTGACCTTCGCTAAGGTAGGTCATGCCCGCGCGCTCGACGGCGGAGATGTGAACGAATACGTCCTTGGAGCCGTCGGACGGCTGAATGAAGCCGAAGCCTTTTGCCGTGTTGAAGAATTTGACGATACCACTGTTCATGCCGATTTCCTTTCAATCGTAAGCGTTCGCAACCGGCCGATTGCCGGATGCGGTCATCATCGAGTTTGAGAGGGAACAGCTCGGGCACCCGTGGTGCGAAAACATAGCTCAACAAGCAAAGTCGATGGGATACCTATAGGCTTCAACTGTGGTGAGAACAAGGTGTATGGGCAATTAATTAAGGTTGTATCCGGAGATTGATGTCGCAACCTGACAGCACGGCCGCCTTGGCGGCACCCCGGAACGAGACCAGCTTGTTGCTCCGTTCGTCCCAGAGCACGAGCCTGACGCATTGCAGGCTCTGCCAAAGAGTTATGCGGCCGATATCCCCGAGCTCGGGATGGTCACGCAGTACCTCCGGTAGCCTGTAATAGGGAATCCTGCTCGACAGGTGATGGACGTGGTGAACGCCGATGTTGCCGGTGATCCACCGGAGCACCGGCGGCAGGTCGTAATGGGAGGCGCCATGAAGTGCGGCCTCGGGAAACTGCCATTCCCCGGTCTTCGACCAATGCGTCCCCTCGAACTGGTGCTGAACGTAGAACAACCATACCCCGGCCGCCCCCGCGATGAGCACGACCGGCAGATGAATCAAAAGGAATGGAACGAGGCCGACGGTCCAGATCATCAGGGCGGTCAAAATTGTGATCGCCAGGTTCGTAGCCATGGTGGATATCCATGGCATGGCCCCGAAGCCCATCATGCCAAAAGGCAGGCGCTGCTTGAGGAGAAAAAGCCATGCGGGTCCGATGCCGAACATCACGAGCGGGTGCCGGTAGAGCCGATAGGCAAGCCGTCTCGCCCAGGAAAGGGAATAATATTCGGCGATGGTCAGTGTGGTGATGTCGCCGACGCCCCGCTCGTCGAGGTTTCCTGCAGTGGCATGGTGACCGGCATGCGCCCGCCGCCAGTAATCATAGGGCGTCAGGGTCAGCACGCCGATGATACGCCCGGTCCAGTTGTCGAAACGCCGGCGGCCGAAGAACGAGCCATGCCCGCAGTCATGCTGGATCATGAAGAGGCGCAGCAGAAAGGCGGCGGCCGGCAAGACGAGGATCAGCCCCAGCCAAAAACCCTGGATAACGGAGATATAGGCTCCGGCCCAGAAGGCTGCGAAAGGCAAAATCGTCACGAGAAGCTCAAAAACGCTCCGCCCGGAATGCGGCTGCCGATATTTCGAGAGGATCTTCAGCCAGGCCCCGGCATCGTCTCCGGTAGGTTCGATAGTCGAATAGGCGTGGGCGGTCATCGAGTTCCACTCGTTTTAGGCCCTCGACGTGAGCGCCACCGAAGCGGGTTGTCCTGCCGCTCCCAGGCACGTATTTCGGCCGTCAGCCCTGACGGGCCTTTCGGGCCGCGTAGCGGCGGTCGCGTTCGGCCTTGCGCGCGGCTTCGTCGGCCACGACGCGGGAAATGCGATCGTTGATCTCCAGTTGCCGCGCTTCCGCAGCAGCTCTCTCATCCGCTTCCGCAGCCGCCGTCAGCGCAGCCGCTTCGATCAGGATGCGCTCGTTTTCCGCGGCCTTCAGGGCGTCGCGTTCGGCACGGCGAGCCTCCCTCGCTGCTGCGATGGTCTCGCGTGCGGCACGCCGTTCCTGCATAGCGGGGTCGCCCAGTTTCGGCGCGGACGCAAATTTCGCCAAAAGCTCGCGTTTGGCATCTGCCGAGGTTTTGCGGCGTTCCGCAAAGCTGTTGTCACCTGGGTGTCTCAATCGTGTCTTCCTCGTCAACAGGCCGTCAAAGGCCGGTATACAGGCCCGCCGGAGTTCGCGCGGATATCCGCGCCGGCCATGCCGTTAACGGAAAAGGCCAGACAATCGCCTGGCCTTTGCAAACTTTTGCCGTCATGCCGGTACATCCGCGGTCACGACGAGCCAAAGCTTTAGGCGGCCTGCAACTGGCCGGCGGACATCTTGCCCGACTTGTGGTCGCGTTCCAGCTCGAAACCGAGCTTCTGGCCCTCGACGATGGAGCGCATGCCCGCACGTTCGACGGCAGAGATGTGAACGAAGACGTCGGCGCTGCCGTCGTCAGGCTGGATGAAGCCGAAGCCCTTGGTTGCGTTGAACCATTTAACTGTGCCAGTGGTCATAACGAACCCTTTCATAGCAACATTGATCTGTCCACCGGGCGACGCACGGCGGATGTTTCGACTTTTGAGAGGGAAAATTCGTCAAGAGGCGCGAGGCGCAGCCAAAACAAAATATCGGCAAACAAAGTATCGATAGTTTTCAGATACACCATGCCAGCATGACAGTCAACTTGTTGTTTCGGGATTGGCCATTTTGCTACTGTAGGTATACATAGGCGGAGCGCATCTATCTGGCAGCCCTGGTAATTAGCATCAGGCGTGTTCACGGCTGACAGGGGTATGCACTATCTCCACGGAAGCATTGAAAGTTGGAGCGATCGTGTTTTGTCCTGTCTTGAGGCATTGCGAGCATGGCAATGGCACGCGACAGCCGGATTCTGAACGGAACATCGAAGGATGCTATCTCTTCGGGTTGCGATATCCGCTCATCCAGATGTAGATGCGCTCCGGTGTCTCGTCGCCGAGATACGGGCAAGCGCGCATGTTTCTTCCGAGCGCGGCCGCATCCTGCCCCTCCTCGAATATCGTCTTTCGCTGGTCTGTGGTCAGGATCATGGACTAGAACCAACGACGGATGCGGGTGTTCCCAGCTTTTCCCGAAAGCAAAGAAGGGAGGCCGGACCTATTGCGACGTTACCCCGGCCTCGTCTCCGTCCGTGCCGCTGTGTCAGCTTGCGGACCCTTCGCCTTGCGGCATGGATACAGATAGCGCAGGTGGGGACAATGGTTAGTAGTCGTCCCAATACCGAAGGATGCTGACCAAGGCCTGGATCAGAAGCGCGCCTTGGATTCATGGAACCGCTCAAATCCGGCGACACTTGGCTTACAACATTGCGTGCGGCTTTTTTTGCTTCTTCGTCTTCCGGATCGTTGGACATCAACTTGCTCCGAGTGATGATCCCTTCAACTTCTTTTCGGATCTTTTGCCGGAAACTGGCCTCTCTATCGTCACTGAGGTAATTCGTGTGAATTTCGATTGAATTGAGCGTGGAACTGCAGATGCGGGCCGACGACCGTGAAAGAGCCACATTACCTCCGTATGGAAGATGTGTTGAGCGTTTCTTTGACAGCAATGGTAGAGAGCCGCCGGATTCTTTCCTCACTGAAATTCACTGAACGCTGCCACCCCCCACCGCTCGACGCGTGGGTCGGCGTGATTTCCTGCCCGCATATAGCTACCATTGCAGGTCCGTGCTGCAGCGTCCCGCCTCTCTAGCGTGGACCACACAGCCTGCCGCCGACTGACCTGATCCGCGGGAAATAGCGAGCAAATCGAGAGGTGACGGCGCCTCCCCCTTTTGAACCTTACAGGAGCAGGCCGCGATGGCCTCGAAATCTTTCCATGAACAACAAGCGCCTCCACCCAAGCTATTCCGATAGGGTAGTCGAGAAGCTGCCTGCACGCCCGGCCCCCCGCAATGACAGGGATTTTTACGAACATTACCTCGCACTCGCTCTAGAGAAAGCGTCAGCCGGTGATCGGATCGAGGCTGAAAACTATTATCAGCACGCCGAACACTATTTTCGAAGCGCGGCAGTCCATGGTCCCGCTAAGTCGGCCGATACATAAGCCCAGTATGTGAGGGAGAAACGAACGCGCGAGGCAGACAATGGAACCTCTACTATTTTGTCCTGTTTTTCATAGCGATGATGCGGTTGATTCTTGGCGCGTGGGTATTCCGCATCATGTGGAGGAAAGCTCAAGATCACCGCACCTTCCGGCGCGGGTAAAAAGTAAGAGAGGCGTGCGAGCAAAAGAGGTCCCGCATCGGCATCGGGGTGCCGGACAATCCGATACAAATGGAGAAAGCCAATGAGCCACACCAGCACCCGTACGGTCACGTTTCAGAAACCTTTCCTGCTTCCGGGAATGGAGGCTCCACATGCTGCCGGTAGTTTCGAGCTTCAGACTGAGGAGGAGCCAATCGACGTGATGTGGGAGGCCTATCACCGAAGGCTCACGATCATGCTCACGTCGGCGGGACGTGTAGAGGCGTGGCCGGTCAGCGAGATCGATCTGAAAAACGCACTTGCGGCGGACCAGGGGCCAGACACCCACGGTGGTCAGCTGTGAGTCGCATGTTGCAGCGGGAAATCTCGTAGTGATTGACCCCATATGACAAAGCTTACGGTTCGACATCGCACGACCTACAGCTATCGCCGGGAAGTGGAGCTTGCGCCGCATCGCCTGATGCTTCGGCCTCGAGAGGGTAGGGATTTACGTCTGCTAATCCACGAGATATCGACGGCGCCGAGCTCGGAGGTAAGCTGGTCGACGGATGTCTTCGGCAATGCCGTCGCCGCAGCTGCCTTTCGAACACCCGCCGACATGTTGGTCATCGACAGCTTCGCCGAGGTAGATTTGACCGCACCGGCGTGGCCGATCTTCAATATTGCCGCCTCCGGCGCAACTTATCCGTTTCGTTATTCCGAAGACGAGTGGACGGATCTCGGCGCCCTCGCAGTCAGACAATATCCGGACCCGTTCGACAGGCTTGAAATATGGGCGCGGGGTTTTGTTGCGGGCAGTTCGACCGATACACTTTCGCTTCTCCTGGACTTGAATGCCGGCATCTCGCTGTGGATCTCCTATCAGAGCCGCGATGACGAAGGCACGCAGTCGCCGGGGGAGACGCTCGACCGGGGGTGGGGCTCGTGCCGGGATCTTGCGGTTCTTTTCGCTGAAGCTTCGCGATGCCTGGGTTTTGGCGCCCGCATCGTTTCCGGCTATCTATTCAATCCCGTCGGGGGCCTTGAAGGCTCGCCGGATAGGGGCTCGACGCATGCCTGGGCAGAGGTCTTCGTCCCGGGCGCTGGCTGGATTCCCTTCGACCCCACCAACCGAAAAATGGGCGGCGAGAACCTTATTCCTGTCGCGATCAGCCGGGATATCAGCCAGGTAGTGCCGGTGGCAGGAAGTTTTGTCGGTCCGTCGGATGCCTTCGCATCCATGCAGGTGGACGTCGAAGTGCTTTCCGGCAACGTCTCAGACATGAGCCAAGCGAAGAATGGCAACCACCAGACCATCGCGGGCGAATGATTCTTCAATCCCAACACGAGGAGAATGCCTATGGCACAAGAACCCACTGAATTTGCGGTAAGCGCCAACGGCGACCGATGGTTCCTTGCGGATTCCGACGTGAAGCCGGCCGCCATTCCGATCAAAGACCGGCCACCATTCCGATTTGAAGCCGGCCACCGTTCCGATCAAAGACCGGCCAGTTTTCGGCACTGAACATTACCTCCTGGGTCA
>NZ_QJKM01000027.1 GCF_003425685.1 Rhizobium terrae | reverse complement strand
GAGGTCGCCGGCGACGGTCACGCCGAATTGCTCGACGACGGCGCAATCGAGATCACTTTCGCCTATCACAACGGCGACGAGGCCGTCCTCAAGGCTAAACGAGAGACTTCTTCAACAGCCTGCTAGGTGCCGGGTTCCCAGCCGGACGGCGCCATTTCGAAGCTCGAAAACTCGAAGCCGGGGGCCACAGTGCAGCCGACCAGCGTAAACCGGCCGAGCGGTTCGGCAGCCTGCCAGGCATCCGCCGGCACCACCGCCTGCGGCCTTTCGCCCTTGGCAAGGTTGGTGCCGAGCGTCACCCGCTCGACCGCCCTGCCGTCCGAGATGCGCAACAGCAGCGGATCGCCGGCATAAAAATGCCAGACCTCGGCGGCATCCCGCACCCGGTGCCAGTGCGAGCTTTGGCCCGTCTCCAGGAGATAGTAGATCGCCGTCGAATGGCCGCGCGTGCCGGCATTCCCATCGCGAAAAGTCTCGACGTACCAGCCGCCCTCTGGGTGAGGCTGCATGCCGAGGGCCTCGATGATTTCTTTTGCTTCCACCTAGAAATTGTCCTTCCGTTTGCGGATTTCGGCAAAGACCTCTTCGTTGGTCTTGCTTTCCATCAGCAGGTTGCGGCGGATCGACGGGTCGGTAGCGCGCAGGAAGGGATTGGTCTCCTTTTCAAGCCCCATGGTCGTCGGGATGGTGAACCTTCCCGCGTCACGCTGCGTTTCGATTTCCTTGAAGCGGGCCTGCAGCCGTTCATTGTCCGGATCGACGCTGAGGGCGAACCTGGCATTGGAAAGGGTGTATTCATGGCCGAAATAGACGGCCGTTTCATCCGGCAGCACAGCGAGTTTCTGCAGCGAATGCCACATGTCGGCGGCGGGGCGTTCGAAGATGCGGCCGCAGCCGAGCGCGAAAAGCGTGTCGGCGGCAAACAGGATCTTATCGTCGGGGAAATGGTAGCAGATATGGCCGGCGGTATGGCCCGGCGTCTCGATGACCCGCACGAGATGCTCGCCGAACTGGAATTCGTCGCCATCCGCCATGGTCCGGTCGAGGCCGGGGATCGCCACCGCTTCGTTGAACGGCCCGATGATTTCGAGCCCGAATTTTTCCTTGAGCGCGAGGTTCGCCTCGACGTGGTCGCCATGGTGATGAGTGGTGAAAATATGGGTGATCTTCCAGCCGCGGCGAGCGGCGGCATCCAGGATCGGCTGTTCCTCCGGTGCGTCGATCGACGCGGTCAGGCCGCTTTCCGGGTCGTGGACGAGAACGCCGTAATTATCGCTTCGACATGAAAAAACTTCGAGTTCAAGCGGTTTCATAACATCACCCCTATTGCTGAAATTGCTTTCAGGAACAATGTAGAGACTGAGTACCTGAAGTCCAACCACCTGCGTGACAGATGTCCGTCGATATCGTCGATCTCCGCGAGTTTTATCACTCAGCTCTTGGCCGGCTTGCCGAACAGTCCATCGCGATTGCGCTCGCCTCGCTCTGGGCGCGCCTGCCGGAGGAACGGCTGGTGGGGCTCGGCTACGCCGTGCCTTATCTCGACCGCTTCCGCACGGATACGGAGCGTACCTTCGCCTTCATGCCGGCCGGGCAGGGGGCCGTGAACTGGCCCGTCGGCGAGCTTTCCTCCACGGCGTTGGTCTTCGACGAGGAACTGCCCCTGCCGGATTCCTCCGTGGATCGCGTGCTGATGGTGCATTCGCTCGAATTTGCGGAAAACCCCCGCGAGACGCTGAAGGAACTCTGGCGGGTGCTGGCGCCCGGCGGACGGCTCGTCATCGTCGTGCCGAACCGGCGCGGCGTCTGGGCGCGCATGGAACATACGCCGTTCGGCTCCGGCCGGCCCTATTCGCGCGGCCAGCTCACGTCGCTGCTTCGCGAGACCAATTTCACGCCCGGTGCCAGCGCCGAGGCGCTGTTCTTCCCGCCATCGAAAATCCGCACGGTGCTGAGGCTGCGTCACGGTTTCGAGCGGATGGGCCGGCGTTTCTGGCCGGTCTTTTCCGGTGTGATCGTGCTCGAGGCGCAGAAGCGTCTTTATCAGGGGCTGCCGGTCGCGGCGCGTGCTTCCCGCCGTGTCTTCGTGCCGGTGCTGGCACCGCAGGGCGTGCCGACGACGCGGACGGGGTGAAGGCGCTCTTGCGCATTGCCGGTTCCCGGACCTTTGTGGCTCAGGGGGCGTCGTTCGAAACGGTCCATCGGATCGTCCCCTCGGCTGCCCCGACCATTCCTCACCCCTCGACAACAATCATTTTCGGCTTTAATGCCTCAGGATCACCCGCCATTCCAGGCATTTCCGAAAAGGTTGATCCGATGAGCATCGTCACGAGTGAGCCCGTTCCGCGTCCAGGCATTCTGGATATCGCCGCCTATGTGCCCGGCAAGGAACACGCTCCCGGCGTCTCGCGCGTCTTCAAGCTTTCCTCCAACGAAACGCCGCTCGGCCCGAGCCCGAAGGCGATCGAGGCCTTCAGGCAGGCGGCCGGCAACCTGGAGCTCTATCCGGACGGCCAGGCCATGGCGCTGCGCGAGGCGATCGCCGCCGTGCATGGGCTCAACGTCGCGAACATCATGTGCGGCAACGGCTCAGACGAACTGCTCGGCCTGCTCTGCCACGTCTATCTCGGCGCCGGCGACGAGGCGATCATCACGCAGCATGGCTTCCTGGTCTACAAGATCCAGATCATGGGGACCGGCGCAACGGCGGTCGAGGTCAAGGAGAAGGATTGCACGGTCGATGTCGATGCGATCCTTTCTGCTGTTACGAGCAAGACGAAGATGGTCTTCATCGCCAATCCCGGCAATCCGACCGGCACCTATGTGCCCGTCGCCGATATCCGGCGCCTGCATGCCGGTCTGCCGAAGAACGTCATCCTGGTGCTCGACGCGGCTTACGCGGAATATGTCCGCAAGAACGACTACGAAGCCGGCCTCGAACTCGTTTCTTCCAACAGGAACGTGGTGATGACCCGCACCTTCTCGAAGGTCTACGGCCTGGCGGCGCTGCGCATCGGCTGGATGTACGGCCCGGCGGCCATCCTCGACGCGCTGAACCGGGTGCGCGGTCCGTTCAACATGAACGCGCCCGCCATCGCTGCCGGTGCCGCCGCGATCCGCGACCAGGCGTTCGTGGAAAAAGCAGTCGAGCACAATATGCTCTGGCTGGACAAGCTCACCCACGCACTCACGTCGATCGGCCTCAAGGTCACGCCGTCGGTCACCAATTTCGTGCTCATCCATTTCCCGGATGTCGACGGCAAGCGGGCGCCGGAAGCGGATGCCTTTCTGACCAGCCGCGGCTATATCCTGCGGGCGGTGCGGGGCTATGGTTTTCCAAATGCGCTGCGTATGACGGTCGGCTCGGAAGAGGCGAACCGCGGCGTCATCGAAGCGCTCGGCGAGTTCATGGGTAAAGGCGCATGACAACCGTTCATTTTGACCGGATCGCGCTGATCGGCATCGGCCTGATCGGCTCGTCCATCGCGCGCGACGTCAGGGAACTTGGCCTCGCCGGCGAGGTGGTGATCTCGAGCCGCAGCCCGGAGACCCTGAAACGGGCCGAGGAACTGCAACTCGGCGACCGGTACGTCGCGTCCGCGGCGGAGGCCGTGAAGGATGCGGATCTCGTCATCGTCTCGGTGCCGGTCGGCGCGTCGGAAGCGGTCGCCAGGCAGATTGCCGGCGGTCTGATGCCGGGAACGATCGTCACCGATGTCGGCTCGACCAAGGCTTCCGTCATCGCGCAGATGGCGCCGCACATGCCGGAGAACGTGCATTTCATCCCGGGCCATCCGCTCGCCGGTACGGAAAAATCCGGCCCGGATGCCGGTTTCGTCGGCCTGTTCCGCGATCGCTGGTGCATCTTCACGCCGCTGCCGGATACGGATCAGGCCGCTCTCGGCAGGCTGAAGGCCTTCTGGACGGCACTCGGTTCGCGCATCGACGAAATGGATCCGCAGCACCACGACAAGGTTCTGGCGATCGTCTCGCACCTGCCGCACATCATCGCCTACAATATCGTAGGCACGGCGGACGATCTGGAGACGGTGACGGAATCGGAAGTGATCAAGTATTCCGCCTCCGGCTTTCGCGATTTCACCCGTCTTGCCGCGTCCGACCCGACCATGTGGCGGGATGTCTGCCTGCATAACAAGGACGCGATCCTGGAAATGCTGGCGCGGTTTTCCGAAGACCTCGCCTATCTGCAGCGGGCAATCCGCTGGGGTGAAGGCGACAAGCTGTTCGAGCTTTTCACCCGCACCCGCGCCATACGCCGCTCGATCGTCCAGGCCGGCCAAGACGTCGATGCGCCGGATTTCGGGCGCCACGCGCTGGATGTGAAGAAATAAGACAATTCAGATCGGCGGAATTTCGCCGATCTGGACGAAGCCGCCGGCAAACACCTTGCCGCGCTTGATGCTGAGGTCGAGCGACGCGTTCTTGCCGCCGCCAAGCGCCGATAGCATATTGCCGGCCGTACCGAGCATCGGCGCAAGATCTGGAAATGCCTTGCTCAGGCTGTCGCGCCAGGCATCGATCCGCTCGATCCGGAGTTTCAGCCGGCCGGACAGATAACCCTCCTCATCGAAGGAGAAGGGGCCGGACACGGTGACCAGCTTGCCTTCCCCCATATCCATCGAAAAGGTGCGCATCTCGCCCTGCGTGCCATAAAGGGCGAGGCCGTTCGGATCGCTGCCGTCGATCATGCCGGCGCGGCCCATCAGCGTCAGGTCGAGATTGGCGGTCAGGCGCGGCAGGAGTTGCGGCATGTCCTTCATCGTGGCGTCCGTACCTTCCAGCGTCACAGCGGCATCGAGATCATTGCCGTTCTGACGGAGGTGTACTTCCGTGTGCTGAGCGCCGATATCGAAGGCCTGTCCGGTTGCCGACGAGACGATGCTGGTCCTCGAATTCTCAATCACCGCAGATGTCCGTTCGACGCCGCGAAGCTTGGCGATCAGGCTCGACTGAAAATTCTGCCAGGTCGTCGAGACGGCAAGGCCATGGCTCGTGCGAACTTGGACGGGTGCGTCGAGTTCCCAGACGATATGGCTGGGATTGTAGACCTGGGCGGCGGAACGCAACGCGCCGAAGGTAGCGGAAATGCCATTCTGCCGGTCGTCGACGGCGACTTTGGAGCAGAACAGCCCGATCCGGAACGGGTAGCCGCGATATTCCGCCTCGTCGCAGTCCGCGGTAATGCCCTGCTGTTCCTGGCTGCCCAGGAGGGCCAGCGTCTGTTGCCGGAGCACGGATGCGGCATAAAACCAGCCGGCGGTGTAAAGCGCGATGAAAATCACCACCCCGCAGGCGAGCAGCCAGAGTTTTCCGCTGACGCCTGTCCGGCTTGACGCTGCCATGATGTTCTCCAATGGTGGCTTCGATTCTCGATGACGGCTTGGCGTGCGATATGGACGAATTTTGGGTGTTTGGCTACGGTTCCCTCATGTGGAATCCGGGTTTCGTGTTTGAGGAGAGGCTGGCCGCCCGCGCATTCGGTTTCCATCGCTCGCTTTGCGTGCGCTCCTATGTGCATCGCGGCACGCCGGACCATCCGGGCCTCGTGCTGGGGCTCGATCGCGGCGGCTCCTGCCGTGGCGTCGCCTTCCGCGTGAGCGAGGAGAACCGGGAGGATGTTCTCGATTATCTGAGGCGCCGCGAACTCGTCACCAATGTCTATCTGGAAAAGATCCTGCCCGTTTCGCTCGGCGCCGGCCGGCAGGTGAGGGCGGTCGGTTATATCGTCGACCGCCGGCATGTCCAGTATGCAGGTTCGCTTTCGGTGGAGGAGGCGGCGGAAACCGTCCGTGCATCGGCCGGCCAGTCCGGACCGAACGATGCCTATCTCTTCAACACGCTCGCGCATCTGAAGGAGATGGGTATTCGCGACTTGTGGCTGGAGAGCGTCGGGGCGGCCGTGGCTGCTGCTTGATGCGGTGATGGCACTCGCCCCTCATCCGCCTTCCGGCACTTTCGGGGGTAGGGCGAGGGGCAATGAGCAATAAGGAATCGACAGCGATCAGGCCGCCGTCTGAGCCTTCAGCTCCGCAAGCCGCTTCGCTGCGGTCGGCGGCAGGGGCAGATGCGGATTGGCTGCGACCGTCTCGACGAGGAGCTTGTCGCTCTCTCTTTCGAGCGTCTCTACTAGATGCGCATAAAATGCGTCCGGATCCATGCCGGGCGCGATGGGCGGCAGGATGCGCACCTTGAAGTGGCCGGGCTGCTTGACGAGCTTGCGGCGACCCCAGAACAGCCCCCAATGGGCGACGACCGGCACGACGGGCACTTCGATGTCGCGGTAGATGCGGGCGATACCGTAACGATATTGCGGCTCCGCGCCAGGTGGCCGGCGGGTTCCTTCCGGATAGATGATGAGCTGCCGGCCGGCGGCCATCTCCTCCTTCGTGCGGGTCATGACATCGACCATGACCTTGCCGCGGGCGCCGCGATTGACCGGGATCATCCGCTGCTTGGCCACATACCAGCCGAACAGCGGGATCCACATCAGCTCCCGCTTCAGGATATAGACCGGGTCGCGCTGATAGGGCAGCAGTGCGAACGTGTCCCAGGCCGATTGGTGCTTGGGCGCGAAGATGCAGCCGCCCTCGGGGATATTCTCCATACCCTCGATTTCGAACGTCGCGCCGACGATCTTGGCCATCAGCCAGTTGTTGGAGGCTGCCCAATCCTTGGGAATGCGGTAGGCGGCCTTGCGCGGCAACAGAAAATAGAACGGCGACAGCACGATCATTCGCACGATGATGTTCGTATAAAACGCCGTGTTGAAAAGAACCGAACGCAGGAGCAGCATGAACAGGAATTCCTTCTGGACAGGCGTTGCCTACACGAGATCGCGTCCTGAAAAAAGCGCCTTGTGGCGACTGACGGTACTGGAGGGACTTTCTAGCCTTGAGGCTTGGCCGCCGCTTTCGGGGCATCTTCGGTGCGCAGCCCAGTCCCGCGTTCGATGCCGAGCCAGTCGCGCACGGTCGCCAGCACGACCTTGCCGTATTCCGAAAGCATGGTGCGAAGGACGTCCGGTTCGGTAAACCAGGCCTTGCGGGTGAGATCGGAATTGATCACCGGATAGGGGATGAACTCGGTCTTCGGGTCGGCGCGGCGCAGTTCGTGCAGGCTGCGCAGCATGTGGTAGTTGTTGGTCACCACCAGAACGGACCGATAGCCATGGTCATGGATCCAGCGGGTGATCTCGTTGGCATTGCCGATCGTGTCGATCGCGTCGTAGCCGATATCGACGCAGCAAGCGAAAAGGTCCGGCGAGGCCTGGGTGACCTTGCGGATCTGCGTCGGCGTGGTGGAAGGGTGCGCTCCGGAAATCAGGAGCCGTTGTCCGGCGCCGTCACGCAGAAGCCCGAGCGCCTGTTCGACGCGCAGATAACCGCCGGTCAGGACGACGATCGCATCGGCCTTCACCCCGTCCGGCGCCTTCAGTGAGGTCACCGCATTGGCGAACCAAAGGAAACCGCCAAACAGCAGCGCGAGAGTGAGGACGGAGGCCATGATCATGCGTCGTGCCGTCCATCGCAGCCAGCCCTTGCGCGAAAACAGACCACCCGACGCAGTTCGCGCATCGCGATCCGATCCATCTTCGGGTGTCAACTTGGCCGGTGTCATGACTGTCCATAGCCGGAGATTCGTGGCGAGAACAGGGCCAGACTATAGGGGTAAGATGTCCGGTTCAAGAAGCTGACAGCCCATCGGATCGGGCCGGATCGGAGCGGATGAGGTCGATCTCGTCGATCGTGCGCATGACGGTGAAGCGGGCGGTCAGCGTGGTCAGAAGCGCGATTACGACCATGGTGGCGAAGATACCGAGATAACCGGTGATGCCGATCGTGAAAGAGCCGAACAGCGCGGCTGCCTGGTCGCTTTCCGGCGTCGCCAGCGAATTCGCCTGCCAGACGTTGGCCGCAGCGAACAGCGCGGCCGCAAGTGCCCCGCCGGCGGCCGAACCTTTGATGCTGATCTTCAGGAAATGCCTCTGGAATTCTCCCGCCACGAAGGAGCTTTCTGCGCCGACGAAATGCAGCACCTCGACGATATGGCGGTTTCCCGAAAGCGCCCCGCGCGTTGCGAAGATGACCGTCAGGATCATGGCCGTGAAGACCAGCACCAGAATTCCGGTGCCGATCAGCACCGTGGTGTGGGCCATGGAGACGAGCCGGTCCACCCAGGTGCGGTGGTCGTCGAGGAATGCCTGCGGGATCTCGCTCTTCAGCAGATCGCGCATGGCGGCAAAATCCGGCGGGTTCTTCTCGTCTATCGTGACGATGACGAGACGCGGCACGGGCAGATCGTCGAGGTTCAGTCCGGCGCCGAGCCATGGTTCGAGCAGGCGCGCCGTGGCATCCTCGTCCATGATCGTGCCCTCGCGCGTGCCGACGAAGGTGAGCGCCAGGTCACGCGCCTTCTTGAGCGCCGCATCCATGTCGAGCCCGTCGTCGGGCTTGATCTGGATGGTGATCTCGCGGGAAATCTGGCTCTGCCAGCTTGCCGCGGTGGCGCGCACCATGCTGACGGCGCCGAGCGTCAGGCAGGCGAGGAAGGCCATGATGGCGATCACCACCATCAGCGCATTGCCCTGAATGTTGGAGGGAGGCAGGATCGGCGCGGTCGGCCGCACCCGCATTTCGGTCCGGCGCGATGGCTGCTGTGCGGCGGGCGACGGAGCCTTCGGTTCCTTCGCCGGCGTTTTCGGTGATTTCGCAGCCTTGGAGGCTTTCGGACGGCTTGCCTCATTCATAGATGTCGAGCCGCCCTTCGGTAAGGATCATCCGCCGGGCATCCACCTGGTCCATCAGCCCGAGATCGTGGGTGGCGATCACGACCGCCGTGCCCAGCCGGTTGAGTTCCAGGAAGAGATTGAGCAGTCGCCGCGCCATCGGCGGATCGACATTGCCGGTCGGTTCGTCCGCAAGCAGGATTTCGGGGCGATCCATCAGGGCGCGGGCGATGGCCGCCCGCTGCTTTTCCCCGCCGGAAAGGACAGGCGGCAGCACGTTGATGCGCTCGCCGAGACCCACCCATTTCAGAAGCTCGATCACGTCACTGCGATACGAGCTTTCCTCCTTGCCACGCACACGCAGCGGCAGGGCGACGTTTTCGTAGGTGGTCAGGTGTTCGAGGAGGCGAAAATCCTGAAAGACGATGCCGACACGCCGGCGCAGCATCGGCAGTTCGGCTCGCGGGATCTGCGACAAGTCGCGGCCGAACATGCGAATGATCCCCCGCGTCGGATGCAGCGACATGAAAAGCAGGCGCAGCAATGTCGTCTTGCCGGCGCCCGACGGTCCCGTCAGGAACTGGAAGGAGCGTTTCGGGATATCGAAGGTCATATCCCGGAGGATCTCCGGGCCCATCCCGTAGCGCAGACCGACATTTTCAAAATGAATCAACGGATGACCCAGTCCTGACTCTGGAGAACTCTCTGGCGTCGCTATCTCTTAACGACACGGGTAAACGAAGGGTAAACCACCCGCGGAAAAGGGCTAATTTCAGGCCATGTTTGCGAAGTGTTAACCATTTGAATTTACGACTGAGCGGGATTCGTTTCAATGCCCGCAATCCCGAAGACAGGGGAAAACGGGCCGAAGAGGGCCTCATGAGCACCTTCCGCACCTCGCAGGGCAAGCCCGTCATCCGGATGGACATCCTGCCGCCGGACGCTTCCGGCAGGGTGCAACGGACGCGGCGGCCGCGCGGCGAAGTGGTCGATGCCCAGTTCGTCACGATAGGTGATGTTTCCCGCCGGGCTCATCGCCCCTCCCACAACGACAATCGCCGCAGGCCCTTTACGACGGCCGGCGTCAAGAAATCCTTTCTGGAGCGGATGCTGGCGGCCGGCGAGCGGGCCCTGATGCGGCTTTCGGCGGACTTCTTCTCCGCTGTCGTGGCAATGGTCTTTGTGCTGGTCTTCACGGTTGCCGGCGGCTTCTCATTTCTCTTCAGCGGAACGCAGACGGCGGACGTGGGGCAGGCCCTCGACATCACCCATGTCACCATGACGCCGCAAGATGCCAACGGGATGCGGGTCCTGCTGATCAACGGCATCGTCGAAAACCGCAGCGATGCGCGGCTTTCGATGCCTGCGATCCGTGCCGATCTGCTGGCCGGCGAAGAGCTGCTGACGACGACCTTGATCACGCCGCCGGTTGCCGCCATCGCAGGTCGCCAGAGCCATGGTTTTTCCGCCCGCGTGCCGCAGCCCGGTGGAAAACTGCCGGATCTGCGGCTTTCCTTCACCGAGCGCGGCGCATGAGGCCTTTCTATTTTTCCGCGGTTCGTGGTATCGCCGGATTTTACGGACACGCAGGAGAACCTCATGCCCGTCGTACGCGGCAAGACCATTGAGCCGCTCTATACCGCCGAACAGATTGCCGAGCGCAATCGCGACATGGCCGCGAGGATCGCCGCCGGTCCTACCAAGGACCTGCTGGTTATTGCCATCCTCAAAGGCTCGTTCATTTTCGCGGCGGATCTCCTGAGGGCGCTGCACGACGTCGGCCTCGCGCCGGAAGTGGAATTCATCACGCTTTCAAGCTACGGTGCGGGCACCGTTTCGCAGGGTGTGCGCATCGTCAAGGACATCGACAGCGACGTGAAGGATCGTGACGTCCTGCTGATAGACGACATTCTGGAATCCGGCCGCACGCTGAAATTCGCCAAGGAAATGCTCTACGAGCGCGGCGCCCGCAACGTCTCGATCGCCGTGCTGCTCGACAAGAGCGTCAAGCGTAAGGAAGAGCTGGAGGCGGATTATGTCGGTTTCGAATGCCCCGACTATTTCGTGGTCGGCTACGGGATGGATGTCGCCTACGCTTTTCGCGAGCTGCCGTTCGTCGGTGTCGTGACCGGCGATGCGTGATCCGATCACGAGACGTTAACCATGGTTGCCCTGCAGAGGGCGCCATTTACTCCTCGACAACGAAACTCTGATGATTTGCTCCCGATATGAAACAAGACGGGGAGCGATGATCGCTATGGCAAAGATCCTGATTACCGAGGACGAGGATTCGCTTCGCATGTTCGTGGCGCGGGCGCTTCGTCTCGATGGTCATGAGACCCATGAGGCCGGCGATGGCGCTGAAGGTCTTGAAAAGCTGAACCAGGGGCCTTTCGACCTGCTGCTTTCGGATATCCGCATGCCCGTCATGGATGGGATCGAACTGGTGCACAAGGCATCCGCCAGGTTTCCGGACCTCAAGATCCTGCTGATGACCGGTTATGCCGAACAGCGCGAGCGCGCCGACGACCTTTCGGCCAAGATCGTCGACGTGGTGCAAAAACCCTTCGCCCTGCCGGATATCCGGCGCGCGGTGGCTGCGGCGTTGTCGGCAGGTAGCCCGCGGGCGGCGTAAGGGCCTTCAGGCTTCCCCTGGCCTTGTCTGGATGCTCGGGTCAAGCCACAATACCCGAAAGCCTGGATTCGGCGGCAAAACGCATTGCGGCGGGCGTCCAAGCCGGCTTCCAGCCTTCTACCTGATCTCCAGCAGCCGCTCCAGGTACCGCCGCTCGGCCTCGCCCGACAGCGCGTTGCCGAGCTTTTCGCGGATCGCTTCCAGGATTTCGCGGGCGCGCTGCACGTCGATCTCGTCGGGCACCTTCACCTGATCGCCGAAATCCGGGCCGGATGTCGCGCGCGGACGGCCGAGAGGATCGCGGCCGTTCTGGCCTCCCTGCGAGGTCATGTTCTCGCCCTGGCCATCGCGTCCCTGGCCTTGCTGTTGGCCCTGGCCCTGCTGCATGGCCTGCATCATCTGCTGCATCATGTTCTGGGCGCCCTGACGCAGCGCGTTGAGCGCATTGCCCTGGCCCTGTACGGCCTGTTCGCCCTGGCCTTCGCCGAGCGCCTTGCCGGCATTGCCCATCTCGTTCTGCGCCTTGCCGAACCCTTCGCTGGGCTGCATGCCGAGCTCCTTGAGGCCCTTCTGCAGCTCTTCCAGTTTCTTGCCGAGCCCTTCCTGCTGGGCGCGCAGGTTCTTCAGCGCTTCGCGAAGCTGTTCGGCGGTCATCTGGTCGGTATTCTGCTGCCCTTGCTGACCCTGCTGCTGTTGCTGACCTTGCTGTTGTTCGCCTTGCTGCCCCTGCTGCCGCTGGTTCGGGTCGCCGCGCTGCATGCGGTCGCGCAGAGCCTGGTCGAGCTTGAACGTCTGGTCCATCAGCCGCTGCTGTTCCTGCATGATCTCGCCGAGCCTGTCGATCTGCTGGCGCATCTGGCTGTTCTGCTGCTGGCTCTGCTGGCCGCGCTGCGGCCTGCCGGCCTGCAGATTGTTCATCATCCGCTGCAGTTCGTTGAGCATCTGCTGGGCCGCATCGCGATTGCCGGAGCGGGCGAGGTTTTCGATCTGGTCCATCATGTTCTGCAGATCGCGCTGGCGGATGACGTTCTGCGCCTGCATGTTGTTCTGCGCCTGCGGCGCGTTCTGCATCCGTTGGGCCAGTTCGTTCATGAACTCCTGCATGGCCTCACGCAGTTCCTTCATCAGCTTGGCGATCTCCTGATCGGAGGCATTGTTGCGGAGCGCCTCGGCCAAATTGCGCTGGGCATCCCGCAGCCGTTTCTCGGCCTGCGAAAGGTCGCCGTCCTCGATGCCGAGGGCGATTTCCCAGAGATAATCGGCCGTGTTCTTGAGCTGTTCGTCCGTGCGGGCCAGTTGCATCCGGCCGAGAGCCGAACGGATCAGCAGGAAATGGCTGAGGTTCGGAATGGTCTCGTCCGGCCTGAGCGCCAAGGCTTCGTTGAGCGCGATGGCGCGGGGCATCTGGCGGGTATCGAGCGCAAAGACCTGCCGTTCTTCGGCAACGGCGGCGGCCAGTGGCTCGGAAAAGCCGCGTGAGGGCAGCACCATTTCGTGCGGCGGGCTGCGTCCGGTCTGTCCGGCGCCATCCTTGGCGACGAGCGTGATCCTGACCCGCTTGCCGGCCAGCGGATGCTCGACGAGGTTGCGGCTCGTCACGCCCTTGACCTCGTTGCCCTTCTGGCGCGGGAGGTCCAACCGATACTCCGGCAGCGGATAGAGCGGCGTCGCCTGCGGATCCTGTTGGCCGACCGGCTCGATCAGGGCATGGGCCTCGCGGATGCCGTAATCGTCCTTGCCGGTAAAGCCGATCTCCAGCGCCCCGTTGACGGAAGGACGCGGCTGGCCGTCGAAGCCAATCTCCGGCGGACGATCGGGGATGATCTCGAAGGTCCAGGTCTGTCCGTTGGTGGTCAGGCTGCCGCTTTCACCGACATTCAGCGCATAGGTGCGCGGCGGCAGAGGCTGGTTCGCCTGCTGCGGTGGGGCGGGCTGCTGGCCAGCCTTCTGCTGCGGCTGGGTTGCCGCCGCTTCGGCTGCCTTCTTCGCCTCTTCGGTCATCAGCGTAATCGCCTGGCCATCGGCTTTGGGCGTGAAGACGACCGTTTCGCCGCCCTCGCCGCCCGTGACACGCACGGTAAGGGCGGAATTCTGCGGAACGGAGACCGCGTGGACGCTTGCCGGCATCGCCTCTCTGCCCGTCAGAAAGACCGGCGCCCTGCCAGTGTAGGAAGGCGGCGTCAGCCAGGCGTCGATGCGCAGGTCCGGATTGACGCTCGGCGCGGGCGGCGCTTCGCGGAAAGCATCGGCCGGCGAGCCGCCACCGTTCGAGAACGAGTAGCCGAGCGCCACGATGAAGACAAGCGCGGGGACGGCGCGGAGTGCGAAACGGTCGTGCCTTGCGATATCCGGCTGCGGCAGGCCGGCATCGAGGGCCGCGATGCGCTCGGCCATGCGGATCTGGTGTTCCTTCCAGAGCGCACGGGAAAAGGGTGTCTCGAAGGCAGGTTCGTCCTCCTGCACACCGACCGGTTGGTGGGGCAGATTGTTGCGGACTTCCAGAAGCCGGTCGGCCTCGGCGGCCGCCGGCCAGCGCAGCCGGGTAAACGGCAGGAGCGAATAGACGAAGGCGAAGGCGAAACCGCCGACCAGAACCCAGCGTACCCAATCCGGCGCGATGCGGAAAATGCCGAACCAGGCGACGGAGAGGAACAGCGCCGCGATGCCGAGCGGCAGCAGGAGCAGCGGCAGGATACGCTCGAAAAACAGGACGATCCGTGCGAAGGAGCGTTTCAGCGCGACACGGCGCGCAAGCACAGGATGCGACTCAAAGGCACCTTTGCGGATGAAGCTCATGCGGTCCGTCTCCAGTCGTGGCGGCGCAAATCAAGCTTCCAAGATAGCAGTGTTTGTGGCGAAGACGAGGGCAGGGGGCATTTCGCCCCCATATTTTAGGCAGTTTCCCGCAAAAGTGAACGCGACGTTAAAGCCTCACGCAAGCCAGGCGGGAACGGAATCGAGCGCGATAAGCTCCTCATAGGTGCCGCGCGGACGCACGACATGGAACTCGCTGCCTTTGACCAGAACCTCGGGAACCAGCAGGCGGGTATTGTATGTCCCGGCCTGGACGGCGCCATAAGCGCCTGCCGATGCGACGGCGATCAGGTCGCCGGGCCTGGGCTCCGCCATCTCGCGGTCGAGCGCCAGATAGTCGCCCGTCTCGCAGACCGGGCCGACGACGTCGCCCCTGATGCGCGGCGAATCGACGGGCGGCACCACGACCGGCCGGATCATGTGATAGGCCTCGTAGAGCGTCGGACGGATCAGATCGTTCATCGCGCCGTCGACGATCACGAAGCTCTTTTCGCCGCCATCCTTCACATAGATGACTTCCGTCACCAGGATGCCGGCATTGCCGACGATCAGACGGCCGGGCTCGGTGACGATCCTGCAGTTCAGCGACCGCAGCTGGCGCTTCACCGTTTCCGCATAGGCATCGGGAAGCGGCGGCGGATTGTTGTCGTCCTTATATGGGATGCCGAGGCCGCCGCCGATGTCGACGTGGTCGATCTTGTGGCCATCGGAACGCAACGTATCGACCAGTTCACGCAGCAGCCGGAAGGCGTTTTCAAACGGCTGCAATTCGGTGATCTGGCTGCCGATATGCATGTCGATGCCGGTCACCTCGATGCCCGGAAGCGTAGCGGCATGGGCATAGACCGCGCGGGCGCGCTCATAGGCGATGCCGAACTTGTTTTCCTTCTTGCCGGTGGAAATCTTGGCATGCGTGCCTGCATCGACATCCGGATTGATGCGGAAGGAGACATGCGCCTTCTTCGCCATCTTGACGGCGTGCAGGTTCAGGACCTCCAGTTCCGGCTCGGACTCGACGTTAAAACAGTAGATGCCGGCGGAAAGCGCCAGATCCATCTCCTGCACCGTCTTGCCGACTCCGGAAAACATGATGCGATTAGCCGGAATGCCTGCCGCCAGCGCACGGCGCAACTCGCCGCCGGAAACGACGTCGACGCCGGCGCCCAGCCGGCCGAGCGTCCTCAGCACCGCCTGGTTGGAATTCGCCTTCATGGCGTAGCAGACCATGGCGTCCACATCGGCAAAAGCCTGCGAGAAGACCTTGTAATGGCGCTCCAACGTGGCAGTCGAATAGACGTAGAAGGGCGTGCCGACGGACCTGGCGATTTCCGGGATTGGCACGCTTTCGGCGTGCAGCACGCCGTCGATATAATGAAAATGGTTCACGACAAAACTCGGGGATTACAGAAGCGGATCGAGAAGGAAAGGGCGCTCGGCAACCGGCTCGGCTTTTCGCTCGCCCGGCTTGGTGCTCTTGCGGATGTTCTGCTGCTCCACCGGCGTGCTCGGACGATCGAGATCGCCCTTGCGGCCGCAGCCCGCAACGACGACGCCTGCAAGGCTTACGACCAGGGCGATGCGGGCGATATTCATCAGCGACTTCGACATGCTTTTCCTTCTCCGGCACGGCTCGCGAACTGTCATAGCGAAGTTCCGCGCACTTGTGCAGTCACTATTCCGGGGGGCGATCTCCCTTAATTGCGGGCCCGCCACCAGGCGATCTGTTTCTTCACCTCGGACGGCGCCGTGCCGCCAAAACTCTGGCGGCTGGCGACGGAAGCATCGACGGAGAGCACCTTGAACACCTTGTCGGTGATCGCAGGGTTGATTTCCTGCAGCTCTTCCAGAGTCAGTTCGGAAAGGTCGCAGCCCTTCTCTTCGGCCAAAGCCACGGCGCGGCCGGTGACGTGATGGGCTTCGCGGAAGGGCAGGCCCACTTCGCGGACCAGCCAGTCGGCGAGGTCGGTCGCGGTCGAGAAGCCGGCGCCGGCGGCGGCGCGCATCCTGTCGGCGCGGATGGTCATGTCGCGCATCATGCCGGTCATGGCGGCGATCGCCAGTTCCAGGTTTTCGGCTGCGTCAAAGACCTGCTCCTTGTCTTCCTGCATATCCTTGGAATAGGCGAGCGGCAGGCCCTTCATGACGGTGAGCAGCGCCACCAGCGAGCCGTTGATGCGGCCGGTCTTGGCACGCACCAGCTCGGCGGCATCCGGGTTCTTCTTCTGCGGCATGATCGAGGAGCCCGTCGAGAAGGCATCCGAGAGGCGGACGAAACCGAATTGCGGCGTCGACCAGATGACGATCTCTTCCGCAAGCCGCGACAGGTGGACGGCGCAGATCGCCGCGACGGAGAGGAATTCCAGCGCGAAGTCGCGGTCGGAGACGGTGTCGATCGAGTTGCGGGTCGGCTCGCGAAAGCCAAGCGCCTTGGCCGTCATGTGGCGATCGATCGGATAGGGCGTGCCGGCAAGGGCGGCAGCACCGATCGGGCTTTCGTCGAGATGGTCGATTGCATGGCGCACACGGGCGCGGTCGCGGCCGAACATTTCCACATAGGCCATGCAATGGTGCCCGAAGGTGACCGGCTGGGCGGTCTGCAGATGGGTGAAACCGGGCATGACCGTTTCCGCATGCTCTTCCGCGCGGTCGAGGAAGGCGGCGATCAGGTCGGTCAGCATGCGCTCGGTCTTGGCGAGCTCTTCCTTTACCCAGAGGCGGAAATCGAGCGCAACCTGGTCGTTGCGGGAACGGGCGGTGTGCAGGCGCCCGGCGGCGGGACCGATCAGGACGCCAAGCCGTGCCTCGACGTTCATGTGGATGTCTTCGAGCTTGCGGGAGAACTCGAATTCTCCGCTTTCGATCTCTGACATGATCGTGTTCAGGCCTTGCACGATCTTGTCTTTATCTTCGCGCGAAATGATGCCTTTTTCAGCCAGCATGGTCGCATGCGCTATTGAGCCGCGGATATCCTGGGCATAGAGCTTCTTGTCGAAACCGATCGAGGCATTTATCTCCTCCATGATCGCATCCGGCCCCGAGGCGAAGCGCCCGCCCCACATCTGGTTTGAGGATGTCGCGTCCTTCGTGCCGTCGGCCATGATGCAAAAGTCCTAGAGTGATTCACGGTGAGTGATTGATGACGACCAAAAGACCCTTCGGCCTTCCGTCCGCCAGATTGATCGTGATCGCCGCCGTCGCGGGAGTTCTCGCCGGCGCCGTGGCGGTATACGTGAGGAATACGGGGTCTGGCAATGGCCCGAGTGGGAGCGTGGACGGTCTGCTGGCCGCATCTTCCGGCGCCTGCGAAGGCGCGGTCCAAACGGCGAAGTCGGTCTCGCAATTTTCCAGGGGCCAGGTCGCCGCCATGGTCGCGGCGCAGCCGCCGCGGCCGCTCGTTCTCGCCTTCAAGGGACCGGATGGCAAGGATCTGAAGACCGCCGATTTCTCCGGCAAGACGGTGCTCCTCAACCTCTGGGCCACCTGGTGCGGCCCCTGCCGCGAGGAGATGCCGGCATTGAACGCGCTGCAAAAGGAAATGGGCGGCCGGGACTTCGAGGTCGTGGCCGTCAACATCGACACCGGCAGTGACGAAAAACCGAAGGCCTTCCTCGCCGAATATGGCGTCGACGCGCTCGGATATTACCGAGACAGTTCGATGGGCGTCTTCAACGCGCTGAAAAAGGAAGGCCTCGCATTCGGCTTGCCGGTGACGCTGGTGATGGACAAGAAAGGCTGCCTGATCTCGGCGATGAACGGTCCGGCCGCCTGGGATAGCCCTGACGCGAAAGCACTGATCACGGCGGCGAGGGGATCGTAGCCTGCAATTTTCCAATTGAAGTGACGTAAATTTCTACACTATGCTGCCTATGGTTGTGATGGCCAAAGCAGACACGCCCCTGTCAGGCGCATCGGAGGAGATAGGCCCTCCGACCCGGCGAAGGCCTCGCCATCCAACTGGAGAGTGAACTATGTGGCTCATGCCATTTAGCATCACGTTTATCTTACGGAAAACCCGCACGAGCTGGCAGGCACGCGTGCGGGTCACATTCCAAAAAATAAACCGGAGGGGCGGGCGAAGGCTCGCCTCTCACTCCCTCAATATAGCCTTGAACGCCTTTTCTGACAAGGCAAGGCCGAAGCAGCTTCCGCTTACCGCGTCGGAACCGGCGTCTCGCCGCGGTAGTCATAGAACCCACGGCCGGATTTGCGGCCGAGCCAGCCGGCTTCGACGTATTTCACCAGAAGCGGGCAGGGGCGGTATTTCGAGTCCGCCAGGCCGTCATGCAACACCTGCATGATCGACAGGCAGGTATCGAGGCCAATGAAATCGGCAAGCTGCAGCGGGCCCATCGGGTGGTTGGCGCCGAGTTTCATCGCCGTGTCGATCGCCTCGACCGAGCCGACACCTTCGTAAAGCGTGTAGATCGCCTCGTTGATCATCGGCAGCAGGATGCGGTTGACGATGAAGGCCGGGAAATCCTCGGCGACGGTGGCAGTCTTGTCGAGCGACGCGACGTAGTCCTTGGCGGTCTTGAAGGTCGGCTCATCCGTTGCGATGCCCCGCACCAGTTCCACCAGTTTCATCACCGGCACGGGGTTCATGAAATGTATGCCCATGAACTTTTCCGGCCGGTCGGTGGCGGAGGCAAGCCGGGTGATCGAGAGCGAAGAGGTATTGGTGGCGAGCAGCGCCTCGGCTTTCAGGATCGGACAGACCTGGGCGTAGATCTTGCGCTTGACGCTTTCGTCCTCGGTTGCCGCTTCGACCACCATGTCCATGGGCGCGAAGTCGTTCAGGTCGGCGGAGCCGGAAATCAGCGAAAGGGCTGCCTGCCGCTCTTCGTCGGAGAGCTTGCCGTTGGAAACCTGGCGGGCGAGATTGCCGTTGATGGTGGCGAGCGCGGCTTCGATCCGGTCCTTTGAAACATCGTACATCTGCACCTTGTAGCCAGCGAGAGCCGAGACATGTGCAATGCCGCAGCCCATCTGGCCTGCTCCAATGACGCCGATATTCTTTATGACCGAACTCATCGTTTCGCTCCCTGGGCTTTGACCCCGAGGGCGTCGACGCTATCCCCAGCGTGCGCCCATTTTATGAAAATGCCGGACTGCATGTATGCAGCCCGGCAGATTGTTATTCCGCTACTTGCCGTTTTGCCAGCACTTTTCGCGGTTGCGAAATGAACAAAAGGTCAAAGAGCCTTTTCGAGTTGCGGCAGGATTTCGAACAGATCGCCGACGATGCCGTAATCGGCGACCTGGAAGATCGGAGCCTCCTCGTCCTTGTTGATCGCGACGATGACCTTCGAGTCCTTCATGCCGGCAAGGTGCTGGATGGCGCCGGAAATGCCGGCCGCGATATAGAGGTCCGGGGCGACGACCTTGCCGGTCTGGCCGACCTGCCAGTCGTTCGGGGCATAACCCGCGTCTACCGCAGCGCGGGAGGCGCCGACGGCAGCACCCAGCTTGTCGGCCACCGGCAGGATCACTTCCTGGAACTTCTCCGAGGAACCGAGGGCGCGGCCGCCGGAGATGATGATCTTCGCGGAGGTCAGTTCCGGACGCTCCGACGAGGACAGCGCGTCGGAAACGAAGCTCGAAACACCTGGGTTGGCGGCAGCGGAGACGTTTTCGACGGAGGCGGAACCGCCTTCGCCGGCCGCGGGGAAGGATGCCGTGCGAACCGTGATCACCTTCTTGGCGTCGGCCGACTGCACCGTCTGGATGGCGTTGCCTGCATAGATCGGCCGCTTGAACGTGTCGGCGGAGATCACTTCGATGATTTCCGATACCTGCATGACGTCGAGGAGCGCCGCGACGCGCGGCATGACGTTCTTTGCCGATGCCGTGGCAGGCGCGATGATCACGTCATAGGAGCCGGCCAGCGAAACGATCAGCGCCGCGAGCGGCTCGGCCAGGTTGTTGGCGAGCCCTGCATCGTCGGCGAGCAGGACCTTCGAGACGCCCGCAAGCTTGGCGGCCGCATCGGCGGCGGCCTGTGCACCGGAGCCGGCAACCAGCACATGCACGTCGCTTCCCAGGTCCTTGGCGATCTGGGTGGCGGCGCTCAGTGCCTTGGCGGTCTGGTCGTTGAGGCTCGCATTGTCGTGTTCTGCCAGAAGAAGAATGGCCATATCCGTAATCTCCCTATCTCTTCCGGATCAAAGCACGCCGGCGGTTTTGAGGCTGGCGACCAGTTCCTCGACCGTCTTGACCTTGATGCCGGCCTTTCGGCCGCCCGGCTCTTCTGTCTTCAGCACCTTGAGGCGCGGTGCGGTATCGACGCCGAAATCACCCGGCGTCTTCTTGTCGAGCGGCTTCTTCTTCGCCTTCATGATGTTCGGCAGCGAGGCGTAGCGCGGCTCGTTGAGGCGGAGGTCGGTGGTGACTACAGCCGGAAGCTTGACGTCGATCGTCTGCAGTCCGCCGTCCACTTCGCGGGTCACCTTGGCGGAACCTTCCGCAAGTTCGATCTTGGAGGCGAAGGTCGCCTGGGCCGAACCCAGCAGCGCCGCCAGCATCTGGCCGGTCTGGTTCGAATCGTCATCGATCGCCTGCTTGCCGACGATGATCAGGCCCGGCTGCTCGGCGTCCACGACGCCCTTCAGGATCTTGGCCACCGCAAGCGGTTCGACGACGTCGTCCGTTTCGACCAGGATCGCCCGGTCGGCCCCCATGGCAAGCGCCGTACGCAGCGTTTCTTCCGCCTTGGCAGGGCCGATCGACACGACCACCACTTCCTCGGCCTTGCCGGCCTCCTTCAGACGCAGCGCCTCTTCGACGGAAATCTCGTCGAACGGGTTCATCGACATCTTTACATTGGCAAGTTCGACGCCCGAGCCATCCGGCTTCACACGGATCTTCACGTTGTAGTCGACCACTCGCTTGACTGGCACCAGGATCTTCATGGGGTCCTTCCTTGACTTCTATCCACGGCAAATTGCGACATTTGCCGGCTCCTCGTTTGTCAGTGGGCGACATGGATACGCATTTTTCGCCCGATTACAACGTGGATTTACCCGGCTCAGCTTGTCGTTTTCTCATAGTGCTATTCAGTTGCCGCAGCCGTCTGCGTCATGTCCGGCTTCCGTTCGACCGCTTTCGGCGTCATGATCTTCCTGTCGAAGAGCGGGACGTCCCTGCGCCGCATGAAGACGACTAGGACGGCGCCGGCAATGATGCCGCCGACATGAGCCCCCCAAGAAACCATGCCATCGAGGTCGAGTGCCAGCATGGCGAACTGCTGGATGAGCCAGAGCGCCAGCGGAATGAAAGCCGGCAGCGGCAGCGGAATGCGGAAGAGGACCAGAACCCAGACCCGCACCCGCGGATGCAGCAGGAAATAGGCGGCCACCACGCCGCTGATCGCCCCGGATGCCCCGATCAACGGGCCTTCCGCCGAGGGCGCGACGAGCCCGTGCAGTGCGGCGCCCGCGACGGCGCAGATGAGATAGAAAGCCAGGAACCTTACATGCCCCAGCGCGTCCTCGACGTTGTCTCCGAATACCCACAGAAACAGCATGTTGGAAGCAAGATGCCAGAAATCCATGTGCAGGAAGGCATAGGTGATGAAGGTCACATCGTCCGGCACGATCACCAGCGAAGGATCGAGCACCGCGTAGTCGAAGATCACGGCGGGAATGAAGCCGAAACCGAGCGAAGCCCGCTCGACCACGTCCGGCGGCGCCACGGCCGAAAACAGCCAGACCAGCACATTGACGGCGATCAGGCCGAAGGTCACGTACTGGACGCGGATGAACTTGAGATCGTTGGCGTCGTGCAGCGGGATGAACATGTATTTCAGCCTCTCCCGCTGTCGGTCAGCGATTTTTGCCCGGAATCCAGAGGATATCGGCCCTGCCGCCGTCATTGGCGAAGCGCGCCGCCACGAACAGGAAGTCGGAAAGCCGGTTGATGTATTTCAGCGCCGCCGGGCCGACGGTTTCGCGGCGCGAGAGCTCGACGATCAGCCGTTCGGCGCGGCGCGATACGGTACGGGCGAGATGCAGGTAGGCGGAGGCGGGTGAACCGCCTGGCAATACGAAGGACCGGAGCGGATCGAGATGCGCGTTCAGCGCGTCGATCTCGGTTTCCAGCCGCGTCGCCTGCGCCTCGACGATGCGCAGCGGTTCGTATTCGAGCTTCTCGCCGGTATCGGGTGTCGAAAGGTCGGCGCCGAGATCGAAGAGATCGTTCTGGATACGAAAGAGCATGTCGTCCAACTCGCGCATGCCGGAGGTGTGGAGGCGGGCAAGCCCGACGGCCGAATTGGTCTCGTCGACCGTGCCGTAGGCCGCGACCCGCAGATCATGCTTGTCGCGGCGGGGACCGGAGGCCAGTCCCGTGGTGCCGTTATCGCCGGTCCGCGTATAGATCTTGTTGAGCTTTACCATCCGCCATCATCAGAATCAGGTCGGGCGACCGCCGCCCGTAATCCAGAGTGTCAGCATGATGAGGACGATTGCAATTGCCTGCAAGAGGATACGCAATTGCATCAGCTTGTTGGATTTGTTGGCGTCGGTGCCCTTCATCATGTTGAACAGCCCGCGGATCAGGACGAGCACCACGAGCCCCATGACGATCAGGGCAAGGACGGTTGTGAAACTGGACATGGTCTGATTGCTGCCTTTCAATCCAGCCGGCGCATCAGCTTATAGAAGAGCGCGGCCGGGAGTATTCTTTTCAGGAAAGCGCCCTGCTTGGCGGGCTTCGTTACCAGATAATGTGGCCTGGGACGAGGCGCGGTCAAGGCATGCGTCAAGACATCATAAACCGCTTCCGGGCCGAGTTTGTGGCGGCTGATCTGGCCTCGCCCGTCGAGCCGTTTCAGTTGCCGCTCGTATTGTCTGGCATGCACCGAACCCTGAAGGTCGATGTGCTGATGGATCTTGACGAGGGCATTGGCGGTGAAGCGGGAGGTGATCGGCCCCGGCTCGATGAGGCTTACGCCGATCCCGCTGCCTTCGAGCTCCATCCGCATGGTGACCGTCAGTCCTTCCAGCGCATATTTGGATGCCGTATAGGCGCCACGATAGCGATAGGGCAGGATGCCCAATATCGATGAACAGTTGACGATGCGGCCATGGCCTTGCGCCCGCATGACGGGGATCAGCCGCCGCGTCAGATCATGCCAGCCGAAGAGATTGGTCTCGAACTGTTCGCGCAGGACATCGGTGGGCAGGTCTTCCACTGCGCCGGCCTGCCCGTAGGCGCCGTTGTTGAAAAGGGCGTCGAGCCGGCCGCCGGTGCGCGACAGGACGGTTTCTACCAGTGCGGCGATCGTCTCCGGCCGGGTGTAATCCATCAGCAGTGCCTCGATGCCGTCGGCCTCGAGCGGCGCAAGATCGGCTTCCTTCCGCACCGTCGCGAAAACCCGCCAGCCGTCCGCCTTCAGTGACCGCGCGCAATGGGCGCCGATGCCGGATGAGCAGCCGGTCACGATGATCGTTCTTTTGTCATCCATTTGATCTGATCCCTGTACAACAGCATGGGTTCCTCCCATATTTCGCCGCAAGTCACAACGGAGTTGCCCTTGTCGGAAAAAAACCGCCCCTTCCGGTGGTACAAGCTCGCCTTTAACGTGCTGTGGGATGCCTACTGGCACTTTTCCGACGATGACGGCTGGGCGATGGCGAGCCATGTCGCGCTTTCCGGCCTTCTGGCATTGTTCCCCTTCCTGATCTTCGGCACGGCGCTGGCGGGGTTCCTCGGTGCCGGCGGGTTTTCGCAGACGGCCGTGCATCTGCTATTCGATGCCTGGCCCGCCGACATTGCCGAGCCGATCGCTTCCGAGATCCAGAGGGTTCTGGAAATCCCGCGTGGCGGGCTGCTGACGATTTCGGTCCTGGCGGCTGCCTATTTCGCCTCGAACGGGGTCGAGGCGCTGCGCATCTCACTCAACCGCGCCTATCGCGTCACCGAGACCCGGCCCTGGTACGTCACGCGTCTTGCCAGCCTCGGTTATGTCATCATTATCACCGTGATCTTGGCGGTGATCAGCATCCTGCTGCTTGCCGTCCCGGTGGCGCTGCGCTTCGCCGAGACCCGCTTCTATTTCCCTTGGTTGATCAGCGATCTGACCACGGCAGTCAACTGGGGTCTTTACGGCACGGCGCTGTTGCTGCTGATCGGTCTCCTTGCGTCCCACAAATGGTTGCCGGCCGGCCGGCGCCGGCTGATCGACATCATACCGGGCGTCGTCCTGACGATCGTCGTCTGGACGTGTTTCGGGCTCGGTTTTGCCGCCTACCTTTCGACCTTCGCCAACTATACCGCCACCTATGCCGGGCTGGCGTCGATCATGGTCGTGCTGATCTTCCTCTACATGGTGGGCGTGATCTTCATGCTCGGCGCAGAGTTCAACGCTGCGCTGATGAAGTACCGGATCTATTCGGTATTTTCCCGGCGCCGCAGAGGCAGCGAGGCCCTCTCAAAGGCCGACCAGGCGGCGGACATCGGTAGGGTCGAGCCCCTGGTTGCGAAGCGCCGCGAGCCCCGTTGATCCCTCGCTTTTCGAAAGCTTCCTGCCGTCCGGCCCGAGAATGAGGCGGTGGTGGTGATAGACCGGCTCCGGCAGGTCCAGAAGCTCCTGCAGCAGGCGGTGCACGGCGGTCGCCTCGAAAAGGTCGAGCCCGCGCACCACACGGGTAATCCCCTGCATGGCATCGTCGACCACGACGGACAGGTGGTAGCTCGACGGCGCGTCCGAGCGGGAGAGGATCACATCCCCCCAGGCCGAGGGATCGGCGGGAATGTCACCGCGTCGTCCGTCGCCGGTTTCCGTCCAGCTCAAGGGGCGGCCGAGCAGGCGTAGCGCCTTCGCCATGTCGAGCCTGAAAGCATGCTTGACACCACTTCCGATCAGCGATTGTCGCTCGGCCTTGCTGCGGTGGCGATCGTCCTCCGGATAGAGCGGCGAGCCGTCCGGGTCGCGCGGCCAGAGCTTCCCTTCCGCTTCCTTTGCCGCAACCCTGGCCTTCACGTCACTTCGGGTCAGAAAGGCCGGATAGACGAGATCCATGTCGGTCAGGCGATCCAGTGCGGCACGGTAGGCGTCGAAATGTTCCGACTGTCGCCGCACCGGCCTTTCCCAGTCCAGCCCCAGCCAGGCGAGATCGCGATAGATCGCGGCCTCGAATTCCGGCGTGCAGCGGGCAAGGTCGATATCTTCGATCCGCAGCAGGAAACGCCCGTGGTCCGTGGTCGCCATGTCATGGTTGAGAAGCGCGGACAGGGCATGGCCAAGATGCAGGAAGCCGTTCGGGCTTGGTGCAAAACGATAGACCGGGTTATCGACCTGGATGGTGAGCATTCACATCGTGCTTGTGTCTGTCCGGGTCCCCGGGGCAAATCCGAGGATGGCGAGTGTGTGCGGCTTGTTGACGCAAATAGCAACCGTCGTCGCAGGCCAGAAGGTTTTTTGCGTATCTATGGCCAAGTTCTCCGGCGGAGTTCTCCGTTGTCATCGTCTACGCTTGACCCGAGGATCCGAACACGGGCATGCAATTGCCTCTTACAGGCGGAAATCACATGACCATCATCCGCAATCAATCGGACATCGAGGCAGGGCTTGAGGCGCTGATCCGTCTCGACCCTCGGCTTGCCGCGGTCGTCGAGGCATCCGGCCCCGTGCCCCTTCGGTTGAACGAACCTGGCTTTGCCGGCCTTGCCTCGATCATCGTTTCGCAGATGGTATCGCGGGCGAGCGCGGAGGCGATCTGGAAGCGAATCACCGCGGCAGGCCCCGTCACCGCCGCCGCCTATGTGGCCCTCGATCCGGCCGTGGTGGCGACATTCGGCCTGTCTCGCGCCAAGGCGGCGACCCTCCTCAATCTTTCCACAGCAATTTCGGAAGGTCGTTTCGACCTGTCGTCCCTCGGTGAACTCGAAACGGCCGAGGCGATCAAGGCGATGACGGCGCTGCCCGGTATCGGCCCATGGACGGCGCAAGTCTACCTGATGTTCTGCGGCGGCCATGCGGATGTCTTTCCCGCGGGCGACGTGGCGCTGCAGGCCGCCGTCGGCCACGCTTTCGCCATGGAATCCCGCCCGTCGGCAAAAAACCTGGCGGGGATGGCGGAAATCTGGAAGCCGTGGCGTTCGGTCGCGGCGCGGCTTTTCTGGGCTTATTATGCTGCGAAAATGCGCCGGAACGTCACACCTCTGGTCTAGGCCCCACCCCAAGTATCCCACTGCATTTATTGGGCTTCACAATCCTGTAACAACGGACCTAATATAGAAAGTACAGATGCCGAATCGGGTAGGAGCGTCACTTGACGATTGCAGTCTCCCCGCAGGCCCTGCCGGCGCTCGTTCTGAACGCTGACTACCGGCCGCTGAGTTATTATCCCTTGTCGTTATGGTCCTGGCAGGACGCGATCAAGGCGGTCTTCCTCGACCGAGTGAACATTATCGCGGAATACGATCACTCGGTCTGCTCGCCAAGCTTTTCGATGAGACTGCCGAGCGTCGTCAGCCTCAAGACCTACGTGCAGCCGACCCGCAACCCCGCCTTCACGCGGTTCAACGTCTTCCTGCGCGACAAGTTCGAATGCCAGTATTGCGGTGAACACGACGACCTCACCTTCGACCACGTCATCCCGCGCGCCCATGGCGGCGAGACGACCTGGGAGAATGTCGTGGCTGCCTGTTCGCCCTGCAATCTCAGGAAGGGCAGCAAGCTGCCGAAGCAGGCCGGCATGTTCCCGCACCAGAAGCCCTACCAGCCGACGGTGCAGGACCTGCACAACAACGGCCGGCTGTTCCCGCCGAACTATCTGCACGAAAGCTGGATGGACTATCTCTACTGGGATACGGAACTGCAGCCCTGACGGACTGCAGCCATTGGGGTAACGGAGGTCGCGTCACGCGGCCTTTTTAGCACCTGTGAAGGCGATGGCCGCCAGAATCACGCTGGCGATGACGTTCCAGCCCGCAAACGAAAGGCCAAGAACGCGAAGTGCGGCTTCCGTGCAGGAGGGGCCATGGACCGTGTTGAGGTCGGCGAGCAGATTGCCGGCATTGGTGGTCACGCTGGAGGCGCCGCCGCAGCTCGAAGGACCTTCCCAAAAATGCCATTCGACGCCGGAGTGATAGACGCCCATGCCGGCGCCGACCAGCATCATCACGCCGATGACGACGAGCAGCGCGCGGGTCACCCATGCCGGCAGGCCGAAAGCCGACGCGATGATCGCCAAGATGCCGACCGGAATGCCGTAATAATAGGGATCGCGCTGCAGAAGGCAGAGCGCGCAGGGAATGTAGCCGCCGATGTGCTGGAACGCGAGCGCCCCGCCCACGGTCGCCGCCATGCCGAGGGTGACGAGAACGGCGTAACCGAAACCGACGCGGGAACGGGGGGTGGAAGCTGTCAGCGCCATGCGCCTCTCCTGATTGATGCCTGGCTCACTTAGAGCAGATGCCACGGCGCTGTAAATCACCACGCCTGAGACGAACCGTCGCCATTGCGGCACTTTTTCGTGAGTTTGCGGAGGATTTGCGGCGTGCCTGCCGAAAGCGCGATCCACCCCCGGCTGCCGAAATACCGGAGGGGTCTGGTTTCGCCTATTGAAGGGGGATATCAAGGCGGTTATGCAGCAGATCCGGTCGGCCGGTTTCTTCTGCGCTGCGGCCACGCACCACGGGCGAGGAGAAGATGCATGACGGCAACCCGCCCAAAGACGCGCGAGATCCATTGAATGCCGAAAACCGATGTCTGCATCGTTGCCTCCAGGCGCCCCGATCTCCTGTCGCCGACCCTGAACAGTCTCTCGCAGCGCATGCTGAACAATTTCGAGATCGCCACCGTCTACCTGAACCTCGACCCGATCTTCGGGGACGAGAGCGATCATGCAGCCTGCATCGCCCTCTTCAGGAACACGTTCCCGCACGGCGTGGTCTTCGAACCGGAGACGCCCGGTTTCACTGCGGCCGTGCAGCGGCTGTGGTCGGCGACGACCGCCGAGTTCGTCGTCCATCTGGAAGACGACTGGATCGCCCTGACGGAGATCGGCATGGAAGCGTTCGCACCTTTCGGCGACCCGGCCGTCTCGCAGGTCTCGTTCCACACGGCGGAGAAGAACTGGGATGTCCGCAAGGAGGGTCACCTCCACCAGAAGCGCGAATATTTCAAGCTTCTCGGCATCAGAATTCCAACCCCCAGGAAGACGCCCTATTTCACCACGTCCCCCTCGATCCTGCGGGGCGATTTCGCCCGTCGCGCCGCGGAACTGATGGATGTGACGAAGGACCCGGAAAAGCAGTTCTATTCCGGCGTCAATCCGCTGTTGCAGGCCTATGTGGCGACCAGGCGGAACTATATCTTTTCGCCCGAAAACAAACCGGTCATCGCCGATATCGGCCGCGACTGGCGCAGCGAGCGCGGCATCCAGAAGAACATCCGCAATTCGACCTCGGTCTGGGAAAAGGGCTGATAAGCCTCACTAAGCCTCACTGGCATCGGGAAGCGCGATGGTGCCCCGTGCCGGAATCGAACCAGCACTCCTTTCGGAACCTGATTTTGAGTCAGGCGCGTCTACCAATTCCGCCAACGGGGCACGGGTGGTATGGCCAAGGGCTCTATCACGGCGTCGCATCGGCTTGCAAGACTGAAGTGGCTGCTCCAGGGCTCCGCGTTGTGCAGGCTTGCTTCGAGCTGCGGCGAGGGAGTTTCTCGTCCACCCCTGCCGCATCTTGCGGATGACCGTGCCCGCGCCGGCCGAACGTCTTCCTGAAATCCATTTCCGGGGAAGCAGCGCATTTCAGCCTGTGAAGTCCTCGCGGCTGTCCCCCTTGTATTTCAAACTTCGAAGATGTTAGCTGGTGCAGCAAAATGAGATCCGTTGCCCATGAAACTGTCCGCCGGCGCCTCCTACGAGGACCTCTATCGTGATTTCGTCTGGGAAATCCCCGAACGGTTCAACATGGGCGAGGTGGTCAGCGATGCCTGGGCGGCGCAGCATCCGGAACGCGTCTGCCTCCAGCATTTCAGCCTGGACGGCCATCATCTTGTGCTGACCTATGGCGGGCTTGCTGCCCGTTCGGCCTCTCTTGCAAACGCCTTCGTGTCGCTCGGCCTGAAACCAGGCGATCGCATCGGGCTTCTCCTGCCGCAGAGTTTCGAGACGGTGATCGCGCATGTGGCGATCTACAAGATGGGCGGCATCGCCCTGCCGCTGGCGCTGCTTTTCGGCGCCGAGGCGCTCGAATACCGCCTGAAGGCGTCCGGCGCGGCGGCGATCGTCACCAATGCCTTCGGGCTCACGCGGCTCGACGGCCTTTCGGAAAAGCTGCCAGACCTCAGGCATGTGATCGTCACGGGCAGTGTGGCCACCGGAGAAGAATGCCTCTCGTTCGATGAACTGGTCTCGGCTCATCCGCCCCTCTTCGAGGTGACGGGTACCGGCCCCGACGACCCGGCGTTGATGATCTTCACCTCCGGCACGACCGGACCACCCAAGGCGGCGCTGCACGGTCATCGGGTGCTCGCCGGTCATATTCCCGGCTTCCAGTTGGGTCACGAATTCGCACCCCAGGCAGGCGATCGCATCTGGACCCCTTCCGACTGGGCGTGGGCCGGCGGCCTGCTCAACGTATTGATGCCGGCTTTGATGCTCGGCATCCCGGTCGTCTCTTCGCCGGCTCAGAAATTCGATGCGGACATGGCCTTTCGCATCATGGCCGAGATGGACGTGCGCAACGCCTTCATCCCGCCGACCGCGCTTCGACTCATGCGTTCGGTCGCCAATCCGCGTGAGAAATACGATCTCAAGCTGCGCACGGTCACCTCGGCGGGAGAGGCCCTAGGCCGGGAAACCTATGATTGGGCGAAGTCTGCGCTGGGGCTGACGGTGAACGAGCTTTTCGGCCAGACGGAATGCAATTTCGTCCTGGGGTCGGCGGCCAATCTTGATGTTTCCAAAGGCGGAGCGATCGGCCGCGCGGTGCCCGGCCACCATGTGGCGATCATCGACGAAAAGGGCATCGAGCTGCCGGCCGGCAGAATGGGGCAGATTGCGATCCGCAGGCCCGATCCGGTGATGTTCCTCGGTTACTGGAACGATGCGGCGGCGACAGCGAACAAGTTCGTCGGCGACTGGCTGGTCACCGGGGACCTCGGCCGGCAGGACAGCGAAGGTTATGTAGAGTTCATCGGCCGGGACGATGACATCATCACCTCTTCCGGATACCGTATCGGGCCGAGCGAGATCGAGGACTGTCTGACCGGCCATCCGGCGGTGCGGCTGGCGGCGGCGGTCGGCAAGCCGGATCCGGTGCGCACCGAGATCGTCAAGGCCTATATCGCCTTGGCTCCGGGCTATCGTCCGAGCGACGATCTTGCGGCGGAGATCCGCGACTGGGTCAAGACGCGGCTTTCGATGCACGAATATCCGCGCGAGATCGCCTTCGTCGACGATATCCCGCTGACCACCACCGGCAAGGTGATCCGCCGGCTGCTGAGGGAAAGGGCAGCGGCCGAATAGAGCAGGCGTGCTGCGGCTTCCGGCAGAGATTGCGCGGGAGGGGACTATTCGGACCGGCCGGCGATCGACAGGATCTTTTCCCGAAGGATGCGGGCCATGTTGCGGGTATTGCGGTAGAGGTGAAGCTGGGCGGCGACCTGGCGCACGTCGCGGTCGCCGTTCTGGGCAAGCCCGATCACCAGCGTGCCCATTTCCTCGCGCTCTTCCCAGAACCGGCTCATGATCGGGTGGTCCGGCACCGCGCAGCTGTCGGTGCGTACGATGTTGGCGTCTTCCAGATGCCAGTCGGTCAGCTTCATCATCAGAAGCTTACCGGGAGAATATTTGGAAAAACCCTCGTCATAGGCGGTTTTCCAGGTATAGGCCTCGCCGGCCATGAGGAAGACGACGAGGGAGGCGATGGCGCGGCCCTCGAAATCGACGGTATGGATGCGTACTGCGTCGACTTCGGCGAGATTGGTGATCGCTTCGCGGGCGAAGGCCGAGCGGTAACGGTCGTTGATCAGCGCCGAGCGGCGGCGGCCCTTCCAGCCCTTGGCTTCCAGCGCCAGGAATTCCTCCATACGCAGCCGGACCTCTTCCGGTTGGCGGGCGACGGAATACGAAAGCCCGCCCCGTGCGGAAAGATTGCGCCAGAGGCGGCGCATCTCGCGGAAATGATGGGGCGAGATCGCGTGTTTCAGATAGGTGTCGCCGTCGGCGGAGCTTTCCAGCATCGGCCGCAGATACGGATCGGTCACCGAAACCGGCAGGTTGCGGCCGATCGCCACCGCCTTGGCGAGCTGCGCGAAGGGACCGTTCAGCCGCACGTCGGGCATCACCAGCACGGAAGGAAGGCGAGCTTCGCGGGCCGTCAGGGCTTCGAGCAGGTTGTCGATCGTTTCCGCCGCGTCTTCCGCATCCACGAGCGGTGTGCCGAGCGGGCCGAAGGGATTGGCCCAGGTGCGGATGATCGAGGCACCCATGGAGAAGCCCGGCTTTTCCACCGTGAAAGGCATCAAGAGGCGCATGCGGCTGCGCTCCCCCTGCTCGTCGCGGATGAGGGCGAGACGCACCTGCTTGTCCTCGACGCGCGGCATGGCGGGCGCCAGCAGCCTTGCGGAGAAGAAGATGTTCGGCTCCATCGCACGGTTGGAAAGGAATTCCAGTTCTTCCTGCAGGTCGTAGCCGAAGGCCGCCGGATAGAGGCAGAGCTCGCGGCCCGGACGGCCTATGGAAAGGCGCGTATCGGCATCGGGACGCGCGGCGCGGAACGGTTGCGTCAACGGAAAACGACCGCCGCCACTGCCTTCGAATTCGCCGCTGATCGGAGGTTGTGCCATGTCAGGAAGCCTTTGAAGGAGCGGAGGGCAGCGGATCGGCAAAGGCGAAGAGCACGATGCCGAGCGTGCGGCGGACGGCGATATGCAGGAGGATCGCCTCGATCATCATCGCGAATGCCGTCGCCATGGCGGCACCCGTCAACCCGAAGCGGGGGATGAGCGCCATGTTGAGGCCGATGCTGGCCGACAGCGTCACGGCATAGAGCAGGACGCAGAGGTTCTGGCGGCCGGCCATCGACAGCAGCACCTCACCCGGTCCGACCAGCGATTTCGCCAGGATGCCGGAAAACAGGATCGCCATCAGCCAATAGCCGGCGGTGAAGGCGCTGCCGAACAGCGACAGCAAGAGTTCGCCGGCGGCGAGCGCGCAAAGTCCCACGGCAAGCGAGGGCCAGAAGCTCCAGCGGGCGGTCTGGCCGGCAAAGGCTGCGAGCGACGTCATGTCCTCCTCCGCCATGATCGCCGAGAAGCGCGGGCCGGCGGCGGCCTTGATCGAAAAATAGACGAACTGCACGAGCACGATCGTCTTTGCCGCGGCATAATAGATGCCGACCTGATCGGGCGGCAGGTAGAGGCCGACGACGACGACATCCGCGTTGGTCAGCAGGAAGCCGATGCCGTCGACCAGGAAGAGCGGCAGCGAAACGCGGAACCAGGAGCCGATTTCAAACTGTCTCGGGCCTGGGCCGTAAAGCTTGCGCAGCCGCAGCGTCAGCCGGAGAAGCTGCGAGAGCGTCGTCACATAGGTTGCGGCAAGTGCTGCCTGCATGGCGGTGACGGCGGTATGCGCAGCACCGAACCACAGCGCCGCGAGCATGAAGACGAGGATCAGCGTCGGGCGGATGAGATAGGTCGGGCTCAACGCGACGATCGTCCAGCCGTTCGAGCGGGCGGTGCCGTCGAGCACGTCGCCGAGTGCGATCATCGGCATGGTAAACAAGGCAAGCGCAATCGGCACGAGATAATAGGGTTCGATCGTCTCGCCGAAGAGATACAGGAACAGGAAACCGATGCCAGCCACCGCGCTTGCCGAGAGGACGGCGATCAGGCGGACGGCGAGATTGAGGCCGCGCACGGAGGCTGTCTCGCCCCGCGCCTTGTGCTGGTGCAGGAAGCGGATGACGGATGTATGGAAACCAAGGCAGGAGAGATTGCCGGCAAGCACCACCAGGACCCAGACGAAGGCGAAGATGCCGTATTCGAACTCTCCCATCAGCCGGGCGAGCACGATCTGCGACACGAAGGCGATCGCCGCACTCAGAACCCGGATGACGAAGGCGATGAGGGCTCGGCGCTGGGCTCGGGCGGTCTCGTCGTCATCGGTGAGGACCGACCGGAGTTTGCGCGTAAGCGGAGCAAGCCGGGTCCTCAGACCAGGCGGAAGCAGTCTTTCCGCTGTTTCGATGACCGCCATGATGGGCACGCAATACTCGTAAAGCCGACGGGGACAATGGCGACAAGTGTTGCCACGTCAGGGTTAAGAAAGGGTTCGTCCCCCTCCCGAAGCCTTCACGATTGCCGATCATTCCGAGGTCCGTCATCGTCAGGAGCGATCCGCAGCGCGGCGGCTTGCGAGCGCGATGACGAGGGCAAGCCCGGTCAATCCGGCCGCGACGAGGAAGGTTGTGCGCATTCCCGCACCGACGGCCTGCGCCGAGGCGGCCAGCATATCCGTCGTGCCGGTGGCGCTCGCAAACACGGCACCCATGACCGATGCGCCCGTGACCAGGCCCAGATTGCGCGAGAGATTGATCATGCCGGAGACCGCGCCGCGCTGTTCCGGGGAAACATCCAGCATGACGGCGGTGTTGTTGGCGGCCTGGAACAGCTGATAGCCAGGTGTCAGGATGGCAATCGCCGCGACGTAACCGCCGATGCCGAGCACAGCAGGAAGGAAGGAGAGCGCGACGCACCCGGTCGTCATGGCGAGTAGGCCGGCGGCGACCATGGATGGCGCACCCAATCGGTCGATGATCCTCCCGGCCGGAATGCCGCTCAGCATGGAGATGACCGGCCCGACCGACAGCAGGAGGCCGGCCATTGCCGCATTGAGGCCAAGCGCACGGGAGAGGTAGAAGGGGCCGACCACCAGCGTCGCCATCATCACCGTCGAAACCAGCAGTCCCATGGCAAGGCTCCCGCCGAGGAAAGGTTGCCTGATCGTTGACAGGCGGATCAGCGGGGAGGCGATCCGGGCTTCCGCCACAGTAAAGACGGTGGCGCCCAATCCGGCCAACCCCAGGAGAACCATGTTCAGCGGCCCGAAGCCGCCGCGTCCAAGGGTCATGGCCAGCGCATAAGCGGCAAGCGTCGAGGCAAGCAGCAGGGTGCCGATCAGGTCGAATCCAGCGTTTTTCCTGTCTTGCGCCGTATCGTCGGCAGGCAGGTGGCGGCGGACGAACAGCAGAGCCAGAAGACCGAGCGGCACGTTGACCAGGAATATCGCCCTCCAGCCGAAGCCGGAGATGAGCAGGCCGCCGAGCGAGGGGCCAAGCGCGGTGCCGACCGCCGACATCGTGCCGAGCAATCCCATGGCGCCGCCTGTCCTGTCCCTCGGAACGGTTTCACCGATCAGGGCCATGGCAAGCGCCATCATGATGGCGGCGCCGAGCCCCTGTACGCCGCGGGCGACGACGAGCATCATCAGCGTCGGGGCGAAGCCGCTGATGACGGAGGCTGCCGTGAACAGCCAAAGGCCGGCGAGCAGAAGCCGCCTGCGGCCGAACATGTCCCCCAGCCGTCCCATGCTGACGATCAGCGTGGTGATCGCGAGCAGATAGGCGAGCACGATCCATTGGACCTCCTGGAATGACGCGCCGAAGGCTTCCGCGAGTGCCGGCAGGCCGACATTGGCGATGCTGGTGCCGAGCGAGGAAAGCAGTATGGAGAGGGACAGGGCGGCGAGCGCTCCGCGGGTCGAGCGCGTGGCTCCATCGGCCGGGGCCTTTTTCGTGCCGATATCTGAACTCCCGCTTTGATCCTGCTGCCGTACCGTTGCCATCGAAGGCCTCCGAAGTTGTTTCCGGATAACTGACCACGCGACATGGAATGGCGGAAGGCGCAGCATTTGCATTCAATTGATGCATTGAACGCCATGTCATCGCGGCGGTGCGCGTGCTATGCTCGCTCCATGTCCCGACCCGATCTCAATCTTCTCGTCACCCTCGACGTCCTGCTTTCCGAAGGCAGCGTGGCGCGGGCCGCCAGGCGATTGCGGCTCAGCCCATCAGCCATGAGCCGTGCGCTGGCGAGGCTGCGCGAGACGACGGGCGATCCCCTGCTGGTGCGCGCAGGCCGCGGCCTCGTCCCGACGCCACGGGCGCTGGAGCTTCGCGAGCAGGTCGGTATGCTCGTCAGGGATGCCGAAGCGGCCCTGCGGCCGGCGGAAGGGATCGATCTCCGGCAGCTCTCCCGGACGTTCACGATCAGGGCCAGCGACGGCTTCGTGGAAAATTTCGGCAATGCGCTGCTTTCCCGGGTCTTCGACGAGGCGCCCGGCGTTCGGCTGCGCTTCGTGCAGAAGCTCGACAAGGAAAACACGCCGCTTCGCGACGGGACGGTCGATCTGGAGCTTGGCGTCGCCGGCGCGGGCGCGGGGCCGGAACTCAGGATGCAGGCCCTGTTCCGCGACCGCTTCGTCGGTGTCGTGCGGACAGGGCACGCGCTTTGCGAAGGCGAGGTGACGCCGGCCCGTTATGCGGCCGGCCGCCATATCCTCGTTTCACGGCGGGGCCTCGACAAGGGGCCGATCGACGAGGCGCTGGCCCGGTCGGGGCTGGAGCGCGAGATCGCGGTCATCGTCAGTGGTTTCTCGGCGGCGCTGGCGCTTGCCCGCTCGTCCGACCTGATCGCCAGCGTGCCGGAACGGCAGACCCGGGCGCTGCGTGCCGGGATGGCCGGTTTCGCCCTTCCCGTTTCGATGCCGGAGATTACGGTGTCGCTGTTCTGGCACCCGCGCATGGAAGCGGATCCGGCGCATCGCTGGCTGCGGGGCTGCGTACGGGATGTCTGCGTTCAGTCTTCGGGAGCCGCGTGACGCGGCCGAAATGAAACGCCGCGGAATCGATCGACCCACGGCGTTTTGTTCATTCAGTCAGCGCCAGGCTCAGACCTGTTCGAAGGCGCCGTGGCAGTGCTTGTATTTCTTGCCCGAGCCGCAGGGGCAGGCCTCGTTGCGGCCGACCTTGCCCCAGGTGGACGGATCTTCCGGACGGCGATCCTCGGGTGCGGCGACGAAGTTCTCGCTGTCGAAGCCATTCACTTCGTTGAGGCCGGTCATCGGATCGACATGCTGTTCGTCATAAACGGCGGGCGGCTGCGGCGGTTCGGGGTTTTGCACCAGCTCGACGCGCATCAGCTGGGCGGTGACGGCCTCGCGGAGGTTGGCGAGCAGCGCCTGGAAGAGCTCAAAGGCCTCGGCCTTGTATTCCTGCAGCGGGTCACGCTGGGCGTAGCCGCGGAAGCCAATGACGGAGCGCAGGTGGTCGAGGTTGACGATGTGCTCGCGCCAGAGGTGGTCGAGCGTCTGGAGCAGCACGGAGCGCTCCACATAGTTCATGATCTCGACGCCGAAACGTTCGCGGCGATCGCTGGCGGCCTTGTCCGCAGCTGCCGTGATGCGTTCGCGGATATCGGTCTCACCGATGCCCTCTTCCTTCACCCAGTCCTCGACCGGCAGGTCGAGATTGAGCAGGCGGCCGACGTCTTCGCGAAGGCCCGCCGCATTCCACTGTTCCGCATAGGCCCGTTCGGGAATATGCTTGGTGACGAGAACCTCGATCACCTCGTTGCGCATCTCCTCGACGACGTCCGAAAGGTCCTCGGCATCCATCATCTCGATGCGCTGCTCGAAGATCACCTTGCGCTGGTCGTTGGTGACATCGTCGTATTTCAGAAGGTTCTTGCGGATGTCGAAGTTGCGGGCTTCGACCTTCTTCTGGGCGCGTTCGAGCGCCTTGTTGATCCAGGGATGGACGATCGCCTCGCCTTCCTTCAGGCCGAGCTTCTGCAGCATGCCGTCCATGCGGTCGGAGCCGAAGATGCGCATCAGGTCGTCCTGAAGCGACAGGTAGAATTTCGACCTGCCCGGGTCGCCCTGACGTCCGGAACGGCCGCGCAGTTGGTTGTCGATACGGCGGCTTTCGTGGCGTTCGGTGGCGATGACGTAAAGACCGCCGGCGGCGAGCGCCTTTTCCTTGAGCTGCTTGATCTCTTCGCGGATCGCAGCTTCCCGGGAGTGGCGCTCCGCCTCGTCCTCGATGCCTTCGAGTTCACGCTCGAGACGCATCTCCACATTGCCGCCGAGCTGGATGTCGGTGCCGCGGCCTGCCATGTTGGTGGCGATCGTCACGGCGCCGGGTACACCCGCCTGGGAGACGATATAGGCTTCCTGCTCATGGTAGCGGGCGTTGAGCACCTGAAACTTGTCGAACCCAGACTGGCGCAAAAGATTTGCCAGAAGCTCCGATTTCTCGATCGAGGTGGTGCCGACGAGAACCGGCTGGCCGCGCTCGTGAGCCTGTTTGATCTCTTCGATGATCGCCTTGAACTTCTCGTCGAAGGTCCGGTAGACCTCGTCGTCCTCGTCGATGCGCTGGATCGGCAGGTTGGTCGGCACTTCGACCACTTCGAGCTTGTAGATGTTGCCGAATTCCTCCGCTTCCGTAGCAGCCGTGCCGGTCATGCCGGCAAGTTTTGCGTACATGCGGAAATAATTCTGGAAGGTGATCGAGGAGAGCGTCTGGTTCTCCGGCTGGATCTGTACCTTCTCCTTGGCTTCGAGCGCCTGGTGCTGGCCTTCCGAATAACGGCGGCCGGGCATCATGCGGCCGGTGAACTCGTCGATGATGACGATCTCGCCGTTGCGGACGATATAGTCCTTGTCGCGGGTGAAGAGCTTGTGAGCTTTCAGCGCGTTGTTGATGTGGTGGACGATCGCGACGTTCTCGACGTCGTAGAGGGATTCGCCCTTCAGCAGGCCTGCGGCGCGCAGCAGGTTTTCGAGCTTCTCGGTGCCGACTTCGGAGAAGTTTGCGGAACGCTGTTTCTCGTCGATCTCGTAGTCTTCGGCGGAAAGCTGGGGAATGAAGGCATCGATCGTGTTGTAGAGCTCGGAGCGGTCGTCGAGCGGGCCGGAGATGATCAGCGGCGTGCGCGCCTCGTCGACGAGGATCGAGTCCACTTCGTCGACGATCGCGTAATTGTGTCCGCGCTGCACCATCTGGGCGCGCTCGTACTTCATGTTGTCGCGCAGGTAGTCGAAGCCGAGCTCGTTGTTGGTGGCGTAGGTGATGTCGCAGGCATAGGCGGCGCGGCGCTGGTCGTCGTCGAGACCATGGATGATGACGCCCGTGGTCAAGCCGAGGAAGCCGTAGAGACGGCCCATCGTGGTGGCGTCGCGCTGGGCGAGGTAGTCGTTGACGGTCACCACATGCACGCCCTTGCCGGCGAGCGCATTCAGGTAGACGGGAAGTGTGGCGACCAGCGTCTTGCCTTCGCCGGTCTTCATTTCGGCGATGGCGCCGTCGTGAAGGATCATGCCGCCGGTGAGCTGCACGTCGAAGGGGCGCATGCCGAGAACGCGGCGGGAGGCTTCGCGAACCACGGCGAAGGCCGGCACCAGGATGTCGTCGAGCGTCTTGCCCTCGGCAAGCAGCTTCTTGAATTCCGCCGTCTGGGCGGCAAGCTGGGCATCGGAGAGAGCCTTGGTCTTCTCCTCGATCGCATTGATGGCGTCTATGGACGGTCGGTAGCCACGCACGCGGCGATCGTTTGCCGAACCGAACAATTTGCGGGCAATGCCGCCAAGGCTGACCATATGAATGGTCCTTTCTGAATACAATTCCAAGGGCTCGCGGGCGTGGGCGCCGGTCTGTCCGATGACGACAAAATGACCCGCCACGCCCGGAAACTCTGCTGGACGCAAGGTTGCGTGACAGATAAGAGGGGGGTCGAATGATGTCAACGGTAATGGCCGATACAGAATGGCCACAATCCGGTGTTTGTGAAGGATTTCCGGCCGGAATCAGGCATTCCGGGACCGGTGCCCCTATCGAAAGGTAAATCGATGTTGCGCCATAAATTCCTCGTAACGGCCGCTCTTGCCGCAGCGATCCTCACACAGGCTCCCGCCTTCGCCGCCGACGATCCGGTCGTTGCCAAGGTCGGCAGCCTGGAAATCCGCCAGTCCGAGCTCGATATCGCCGTCCAGAACCTCGACCCGCAGCTTGCCCAGCTGCCCGACGAGCAGAAGAAGGTTGCCGCCCTTTCCGGCGCGATCGACGTGAAGCTGCTTGCCGCCGGCGCGGTCAAGGAAGGCGTCAAGGACACCGACGACTTCAAGAAGCGCATGGCCTATATCGGCGACCGCGAGCTGCACAACGCCTATTTCCGCAAGCATGTCATCGACGCGACGAGCGATGCGGAAGTGAAGGCCCGCTACGACAAGGAAATCGCGTCCCTTCCGAAGCAGGAAGAAGTGCATGCCCGCCATATCCTGGTGAAGACCGAGGACGAGGCGAAGGCGATCATCACGGCCCTCGACAAGGGTGGCGATTTCGCGGCGCTTGCCAAGGAAAAATCGCAGGACTCGAACAAGGACGAAGGTGGAGACCTCGGCTGGTTCGGCCACGGCCAGATGGTTCCGGAGTTCGAGGAAGCCGCTTTCGGCCTGCAGAAGGGCGCCTATACCAAGACCCCGGTCAAGTCGCAGTTCGGCTTCCACGTCATCAAGCTCGAAGACAAGCGCGACACCCCGCCCCCGGCTTTCGAACAGGTCCAGGACCAGGTCAAGCAGCTCGTCATGCGCGACAAGTACGTGGCGCTGATCACCAAGGCCAAGGCCGAGCAGAAGATCGATATCGTCGATCCGGCGCTCAAGAAGGGTTACGACGACGTCAGCAAGATGCAGGACGGCGGCGACGCCCCGGTTCCGGCCCAGCAGTAATTGCAGTAAATACTCCCTCATCTGCAGATCCTTCACCCGGGTTCGAACCTGGAACGCCGGAGCAGCAGGTGAGGGGCAGTAGGTCCGTTTGTGATTGGATCTTCGGTCAAGCCCGAGGATGACGAATGTGTGGGGGCCGGCATGCGCCAATCGCTACCGTTGAAATCGCCGGGCCTATCTTGAGGCGCCGGCGGGACACCCTCTCCTTCGTCGTCCTTGGGCTTGACCCGAGGATCCAATCACAAGCAATCAGCAAATCAACGGCCGGATAGGTCCGGTCTTTCTCATTTCCCGGCAGGTATTTGACGATGTCCGCTTCCGTTTCGCCGCTCGCTCCGAAGTCCTATCCCGAGATGCCGTCGCTGCGCGGCGTGCGCATGGCGACGGCCGCCGCCGGGATCAAGTACAAGAACCGCACCGATGTGCTGCTCATGGTTTTCGACAAGCCGGCGGCGGTCGCAGGCGTCTTTACGCGCTCCAAGTGCCCCTCGGCGCCGGTCGATTTCTGCCGTGCCAATCTGCCGCACGGGATTGCGCGGGCCGTCGTCGTCAATTCCGGCAATGCAAACGCCTTTACCGGCCTCAAGGGCAAGGCTGCGACCTCGCTGACCGCGAAATCGGCGGCCGAAGCGGTCGGTTGCGAGGAAACGCAAGTCTACCTGGCTTCGACCGGCGTCATCGGCGAACCGCTCGACGCGACGAAGTTCGCCGGCGTGCTCGCCGACATGAACAGGACCGCCACTGGCGATTTCTGGCAGGAAGCGGCCAAGGCGATCATGACGACCGACACCTATCCCAAGGTTGCGACCCGCACCGCCGAGATCGGCGGCGTCAAGGTGACGATCAACGGCATTGCCAAGGGCGCCGGCATGATCGCACCCGACATGGCGACCATGCTCTCCTTCGTGGTCACCGATGCGGATATCGCGCCTGCCGTGCTGCAGAGCCTGTTGTCCGCCGGCGTCGAGCCGAGCTTCAATTCGATGACCGTCGACAGCGACACCTCGACCTCCGACACGCTGATGCTGTTTGCGACCGGGGCCGCCGCCGTGGATGGCCAGAAACGTATCGACAATGCCGACGATCCGGCGCTTGCCGGCTTCCGCGCCGCGCTGAACGATCTTCTCAAAAACTTGGCGATCCAGGTCGCCCGGGACGGCGAAGGCGCCACCAAGATGCTCGAAATCACCGTGACTGGCGCCGAAAGCGATGCCGCGGCCAAGACGATCGCGCTGTCGATCGCCAATTCGCCGCTCGTCAAGACAGCAGCCGCCGGCGAGGACGCCAACTGGGGCCGTATCGTGATGGCGGTCGGCAAGGCAGGCGAAGCTGCAGACCGCGACCGCCTAGCGATCTGGTTCGGCGACGTGCGGGTCGCGGTCAATGGCGAGCGCGATCCGGGCTATTCGGAAGAAGCCGCATCGAACGTGATGAAGAAGCAGGATATCCCGGTGAGGGTCGATCTCGGCCTCGGCCAAGGCAAGGCAACCGTCTGGACCTGCGACCTCACGAAGGAATATGTCGCCATCAACGGCGATTACCGGAGCTGATCGGAGTTGGTGCAGGCCTTGTCTTCCGGAAACGATCTTCCGCTTGTCCGGCGGCTTGAAGCCGTGGGTTTTCGTGCCTGGCCGGCCGCTTCCGTCGTTTATGACGGAAGCTGGCAGGTGCGGCTGACCGGCGGTCATCCTTCCAAGCGGCTGAACTGCATCGTGCCGCTCGATCCGTCCGACCATCGGGACATGGGTATGCGGATCGACAAGGCACGCAAGCGTTTCGACGATTACGGCCGCCGCCTGGTCATCCGCGAGACGCCGCTTGCGCCGGCCGCGCTCATTGAGCACCTGGATCAGACCGGATGGTGGCCTTTCGAAACCGTCGATGTCCTGACTGTCGATCTCACCGAACTCGAACTGCCCGATACGCTCGACTACCTGCCGAGCCACGACATCGGCCGTTTCGCCGATGCGAGCCTTGCGATCGACGGCGAGGACCCTGCGCTGAAACCGGCGCTCGCGGAAATCCTGAGCTCCATCAGGCCGACATCCGGCTTCTTCATCAAGGAGAGCCCGCAGGCCGGTCCCGTCGCCACGGCGCTTTGCGTGCAGGACAACGATCTTGCCGGCATCATGTCTTTCGCTGTGGCCGAAAGGCTGCGCCGGACCGGTATCGGCACGGAGATCCTGACTGCGGCCCTGCGCTGGGCGCGGATCAGCGGCGCGCGATCGGCCTGGCTGCAGGTGGTTTCCGACAATGTTCCGGCATTGGGGCTCTATCGGCGGTTCGGTTTCCGCAAGGCTTACGAATACCGATATTGGCGCCAGGAAGGATAAGGACGGCCGAGCATGAGCGACACGCCCCGCAAACTCCTGCTGGTCGCCGCCTGTGCGCTGATCGACAGCGACGGCCGCATCCTTCTGGCGCAGCGTCCGGAAGGTAAGTCGCTGGCCGGCCTCTGGGAGTTTCCCGGCGGCAAGGTGGAACCCGGCGAGACGCCTGAGGAAACGCTGGTGCGCGAACTCGAGGAAGAGCTCGGCATTACCACGAAGATCCCCTGCCTTGCGCCGCTCACCTTCGCCAGCCACACCTACGAGACGTTCCACCTCCTGATGCCGCTTTATGTCTGCCGGCGTTTCGAGGGTATTCCGACGGGCCGTGAAGGCCAGGCGATCAAGTGGGTCAGGCCGATGGCGCTGCGCGACTACCCGATGCCTCCCGCCGACGAGCCGCTGATCCCGATCCTCCAGGATCTCTTGTGATTCCGGCTCGGACCGATAAAATTAGAACAATCGAATTTATCTGGCATTAAGAAATCGTTTAGCCGGTTGTGGCACTCTCCGGCCCTATCCAAGTGACTGCGTTATGGGGCTATCGAGGCATGGACGACGAATTCTGGAAAACCGTTCCGGTCCGGCAGCGGACGGGATACGGCTCCGGCAGGACCGGCGCGCTCAATATCGCGCTGCTGTTCGGCACCGCCGCCATCGCGCTTTCGCTGATCGTGACCCCGATGCTGGCCGGCCGCGACGACCAGCGGCGCCTCGCCAATGTCCAGGAAGATTTCGACCTGATCACCACCGGCTCGATCAAGCCCGCCGAAAAGGGCGTCAAGCATTATACGATCCGCCGCAGCGTGCTGCAGGAAACGCCGGGCGAGGTCTGCATCGTCCAAGGCTACGGCTCGGGTGATGACTGCTGATTAACGGTTATGCGATATCCTTATGGCAGTTGCATACCATTCGTCAGAAACAAAGGGCACGCCATGCGCTTTCTCCGCTCATTCCTTCGCGACGAACGCGGGGCGACGGCCGTCGAATACGGGTTGATCGTGGCGGTCCTGTCGCTGGCGATGATCGCCGGGTTTGGTCAGTTCACCGGAGCGCTGAACGACATGTTCGGCTTTATCGGTACCAAGATCGACAACCCGTCACCCTGATTTTCCGGGTTTGTCTGCCGTTCCGGTGCCAACGCGCAATGCATCCGCCAGCCGCATCTTCGCCGAGCCCGGCTTCAACGGCTGCTGCTGGCTTTCGTGCGGCGCCCAGCCCGAGACGTAGATGATCGAAAAGGTAGCACGGATGCGGCCGTCCGGGTCCGAATAACGCTCCGCATAGATCTCCGCCGCCCTCACGAAAAATTGCCGTGTCACCGGTATCCGGCTGCGGCCGGTCAGCGGATTGGTCATGCCCATGGCGCGAAGATCCCGCATCAGCGGAAACAGCGAGTCGTAACGCACCGTGTAAGTCTCGGCATCGATGACCGGCAGCGCGAAGCCCGCGCGCTGGAGCAGGGCGCCGACGTCGCGGACATCGGCGAAGGGAATGACGCGCGGGCTGGCGCCGCCGATGAGTTCCGCCTCGGCGGAGAGAAGAACGTCGCGCAGTTCGGCAAGCGTGCCGGCGCCGGGAATCGCGGCGAGGAAAAGCCCGTCCGGTTTCAGGGCGCGGCGGATGCGTACCAGCGCGCCCGGCGTGTCGTTGACGAGATGCAGCGCGAGCGGGGAGAGCACCAGGTTGACGGAGGCCGGCTCCAGAGGAACGTCTTCCAGCGTGGCGGTCTCGACGGGTTCACCGGTGCGGGCAAAGGCGGGATCGGTCTCGACGCGGCGCATGATATCGACCTTGCCGGTGGCGAGCGCCTCGCGGGCGGTGATGCCCGTTCCGCCATGCAGTTCGACCGCCGTCTCGAATTGGCGTTCCACGACGGCCAGACGGTCGGCAAGCTCGCGGGCGGCGATCTCCAGCAGAAAGGCGGCCTTCTCGTCGCCTGCCGCCAGCGCCCTTTTCCGCCGTGCCGCGATCAGCTGTTCGTCGAAGAGAATTTCCATCGTTTTCCCATCCATTCTGCCGGTCGCAAAGGCGCCTTCCGTCCTGTATTGTCAACCCATGACCGCCGAGCCTCGTGCCAGTACCCTCCAGTTTGTAACATCGTTTGCCGCAGCGTGGACGAAGGCGTTCGGCGATCTTTTCTATCCGCCGATCTGTCCGGGCTGCGGCGTGCGCACCGGCGGGCACCGCGGCCTCTGCCCTTCCTGCTGGCGGGAGATGCGTTTCATCGAACGGCCCTATTGCGAGGTCCTCGGCCTGCCGTTCTCCTACGATCCGGGCGCGGGCATGCTGTCGGCGGAGGCGATCGCCAACCCGCCCGTCTTCGACCGGTTGAGATCGGCGGCGATCTTCGAAGGGGCGGCGCGCAATCTCGTCCATTCGCTGAAATACCGGGACCGGACCGACCTTGCGCCGATGATGGCCGGCTGGATGCTGCGCGCGGCGGAAAGCCATGTGGCGGATTGCGACGGCATCCTGCCGGTGCCGCTCCACCGCTTCCGCTTCGCCTCGCGGAAATTCAACCAGGCGGCGGAACTCGGGCGGCACCTTTCGCAGGCCTCCGGCCGGCCCTTCCTGCCGTCGACACTCATCCGCGTCAAACGGACCAGCCGTCAGGTGGGGCTTTCGGCCAATGCGCGCGAGGAGAATGTCCGGGCCGCTTTCGCGATCGCGCCGGGCCATGAAGCGGATGTTTTCGGCAAGCGCCTGGTGCTGGTCGACGACGTCTATACGACCGGGGCGACCGTTTCTTCCGCGACCCGCGCGCTGAAGAAGGCAGGCGCCGCCGACGTCACGGTTTTGACCTTTGCAATGGCGGTTTCCGGGCCTATATGACGGAAGATGACAATTTTTCGCGTGGCCTTTTTCCCGCCTGGCTGCGCCGGAGACGATCATGGCAGACGTGACAATCTATACCCGCGAATATTGCGGCTACTGCGCCCGCGCCAAGGCTTTGCTGGACACCAAGGGCGTCCAGTATATCGAGCATGACGCCACCTATTCCAGGGAACTGCGCGAGGAGATGATCGCCAAGGCGAACGGCCGCTCGACCTTCCCGCAGATCTTCATCGACGGCACCCATGTGGGCGGCTGCGACGACCTGCATGCGCTGGACCGGGCCGGCAAGCTGGACCCGATGCTGGCCAATTGAGGTTTTCACGATGACGATCAAGATTGCAGCGATCCAGATGTGTTCCGGCATCAACCCGGAGAAGAACGCCGCCGATATGGCCCGGCTCGTCCGCGAGGCCGCCGCTCAGGGCGCGACCTATATCCAGACGCCGGAAATGACGGGCATGCTGCAGCGCGACCGCAAGGCGGCGCGCGAGGTGTTGCGCGACGAGGCCGGCGACGTCATCGTTTCGACCGCCCGCGGCCTTGCCAGCGAACTCGGCATCCACCTGCATATCGGCTCGACGGCGATCGCGAGACCCGACGGCAAGATCGCCAACCGGGCCTTCCTTTTTGCGCCCGGCGGCCGGCTGGTCACCACCTATGACAAGATCCATATGTTCGATGTCGATCTGGACAATGGCGAAAGCTGGCGCGAAAGCTCCGCCTACGAGCCGGGCGGTGAGGCCCGGGTGGCGGATCTGCCGTTCGGCAAGCTCGGTTTCGCGATCTGCTATGACGTGCGGTTTCCGCAGCTTTTCCGGAGCGAGGCGCTTGCCGGCGCCGAGATCCTGACCGTGCCCGCCGCATTCACCCGCCAGACGGGCGAGGCGCACTGGGAAATCCTGCTCAGGGCCCGCGCCATCGAGAACGGCACCTTCCTGATCGCCGCCGCCCAGGCCGGCGTGCACGAGGACGGCCGCGAGACCTTCGGCCATTCGATGATCGTCGATCCCTGGGGCAAGGTGCTCAATTCGGCCGGCGGCACGGGCGAAGCGATCGTGCTGGCCGAGATCGACATTGCGGCGGTGAAGGCCGCGCGCGGAAAAATCCCGAACCTCAAGAATTCCCGCGAGTTCACGCTCGAGACCGTGTCCGATGTGGCGGGAGGTGTTGCAGCTTGATCAAATATTCCCTTTCTTGCGAAAACGCCCACACGTTCGAGGGCTGGTTTTCCGCGAGCGCCGATTTCGACACCCAGGTGGCAAGCGGTTTCCTGACCTGCCCCGTCTGCAGCTCGTCTTCCATTTCCAAGAGCCTGATGGCGCCCTCCGTTTCGACCGCCCGCAAAAAGGAGGAGAAACAGGCGATGGTCATGGACATCGCCCGGCAGGAAGCGATCGCCAAGATCAGGCAGGCGATCGCCGAGATCAAGGCGAGCGCCGAGGATGTCGGCGAGAAGTTCCCGGAAGAGGCGCGCAAGATCCATTACGGCGAAGCGGATGCACGCGGCATCGTCGGCCAGGCGAGCCTCGGCGAGGTGCGCGACCTTCTGGAAGAGGGCATCGAGGTGGCGCCGATGCCGGTGCTGCCCGAGGATGCGAACTGATCGCGCTTACGAAGAGTGGTATTTCAAAGAACCCGATAAGGTCGGAGAGGTTGAAGATCGCTCCGGCCTTTCGTTTTTTGACATGCAGCAGGGGTTCGAGCAACGGACACCGCTCGGCGGCCACGCAATTCCGGACACAAAACCGGTTCCCACTTTGCTGGATTTGCTTGTCCGCAGCCGGAATGAAATCGGAAGGCCGTGAAGTTTCTCACCCCTCCCGCTTGGCGAGCAGCATGTAGTTGACGTCCATATCGGGGGAGAGGTTCCAGCGGTCCTGGAGGGGATTGAAGAAGACGCCGGTGCGGTGGATGATTTCCATGCCCGATGCGGCAATCGGCTTTTCCAGCTCTTCCGGGCGGACCAGTTTTTCATATTGGTGGGTGCCGCGCGGCAGCCAGCGCAGGATGTTTTCGGCGGCGAAGATGGCAAGCGCGCCGGCCTTGAAGGTGCGATTGATGGTGGCGACGAACATCAGACCGCCGGGCCGGACCATTTTCGCGCAGGTGGAGATGAAGAAATCCACGTCCGCGACATGTTCCACGACTTCCATGTTGAGCACCACGTCGAAGGTCTCGCCGGCTTCGGCGAGCTGTTCGGCCGTGACGGCGCGGTAATCGACCGAAGTGCCGGTCTCGGCCGCGTGCGTGGAGGCGATGCCGATGTTCTTTTCCGAAGGATCGGCGCCGACGACGGTGGCGCCCATACGGGCGATGGGTTCCGACAGAAGGCCGCCGCCGCAACCGATATCGAGAATGCGCAGGCCGGAAAGCGGCAGATGGCCCTTCGGCTCACGGCCGAAATTCTCGCAGATACGGTCGCGGAGATAGGTGAGCCGCACAGGATTGAACTTGTGGAGCGGCCTGAACTTGCCGGTCGGATCCCACCACTCGGCGGCCATGGCGGAGAACCGGTCGACTTCGCTCTGATCAATCGTCGTACGGCTGGCTTCGGTCATGGTCTTCATCCTTCGTTTTCACCGACTGAAGTCGGACGGGAGGCGGGAGAAGTCAAGAGAGGTTGTGCTCGGAGCGCCGCATTGCCGCAATACGGCGGAAGAGGGCGTGCAGGTCCCCGGCCGGATGCTCATCCCGAAGCTCCCGGACGTCCTCCATCGCCGTCCGGTAGACCTCGTAATAGTCGGGTGCCTGGTTGGCGATGCAGAGCGGAAGATCGGCGCAGGCCCGCCCGCTCAGGCCGATCTCCTGATGGGCGCGCACCTTGAGCGCCTGATGCGGTGACGGCACCATGGGGCCGCTGCAGGTGCCTTTGCGACGGCATGCGCGCAAACGGCAGAGACCGTGTATCACGGGGGCGAGGGATGAGGTGAGGCGGCAAAGCTCCTCATGCTGCTCGGCGCGAAGCTTTTCGTAATCGTCGAAGTCCGGTCCATGCATTTGCGTCTCCTTGTCCTGTCTCACGATATACTCATCCCGTGGCGATCCTTCGGGTCTCTCTTGCTCACCCGCGGCGGAGGACGGCAGAGTCCTCCCTTGGTGCTGTGAGCGGGTTTCAGTTTCGGCCGGGACACGTCGTGTGCCTCGAATGAAATTTTAACAGTGACACGCGACGTGCCCCGTTCGGTGTGTTTATCCGCGCAACTCCGGTCCCTCTGCGGCGGCATGGGCTTACGTCCTTGCGGATGCCATGCCGGGTTGTGTGCGACACACGCACGCCCCGCCTTAAAGGCGGGAGGGAGACCATTTTCTGCGCAGCCCCCGGCAGTCCGTTTGCATAAGGACGGCCTGCCGGATCACCGGCCCCACCTCGCCGGTTATGCATGTCGGGCGACATGCACAATTGACCCCCGGACGGCATAAAGAAGTGACCCCTCTGTTTTGAGAGGAGCAATAGATGACGATTGAGATTTCGGTGAATCCTGCATTGTCGAGAGGGATGCAGGG
>NZ_QJKM01000026.1 GCF_003425685.1 Rhizobium terrae | reverse complement strand
CCTTGCCGGCGCACCTCGAAAGCCTCGCCGATCGGGCGCGTGGTTACGTCGAAGCGGCCTCCTCCGCCAACACGCGGCGGGCTTATGCCGCCGACTGGAAGCATTTTGCCGCCTGGTGCCGCCGCCAAAACCTGTCTCCCCTCCCCCCGGATCCGCAGGTGGTTGGCCTCTACATCACCGCCTGTGCTTCGGGCAGTGCCGTTGGCATCGCGACGCCCGGCATGACGCCTAATTCAGTATCGACCATCGAGCGTCGTCTCGCTGCGATCGGTTGGAATTGCGCGCAGCGTGGCATGCCGCTCAATCGCAAAGATCGCGCCATTGCCACGGTGATGGCCGGTATCCGCAACAAGCACGCCGCGCCCCCGCGGCAGAAGGAAGCGATCCTCCCCGAGGACCTCATCGCCATGCTGGAAACCCTCGACCGGGGTAACCTGCGCGGCCTGCGCGGCCGGGCGATGCTGCTGATCGGCTTTGCCGGCGGTCTGCGCCGCTCCGAAATCACCGGCCTCGATCTCGGCCGCGACCAGACGGACGACGGCCGCGGTTGGATTGAGATTTTTGACAAGGGGCTGCTGGTGACGCTGCGCGGCAAGACCGGCTGGCGGGAGGTGGAGATCGGCCGCGGCTCATCCGACGCCACTTGCCCTGTCGCCGCAATCGAAACTTGGATCAAGTTCGCCAGACTGGCATATGGCCCCCTCTTCCGTCGTGTGACGGGACAAGGCAAAGCGGTCGGGTCGGAGCGATTGAACGACAAAGAAGTGGCGCGGCTTGTAAAACGGGCTGCGATGGCCGCCGGCGTTCGTGGCGATCTCAGCGAGGCCGATCGGGCTTCAAAGTTTTCTGGTCACTCCCTTCGCGCAGGTCTCGCCTCCTCTGCCGAAGTCGACGAGCGTTATGTACAAAAACAGCTCGGCCACGCTTCCGCGGAAATGACCCGCAAGTATCAACGTCGGCGCGATCGCTTCCGTGTGAACCTGACTAAGGCTTCAGGACTTTAGCATGCCCGTCGATGACCCTAGGATGACAGGTTTTCCATCCGTTTAAGAGGTTCGTCGCCGGCAGGACCATCGTCCTGATCCGATTATGATTCGCGCGAAACAAGCTTGGTCCCACGAACTGTGGCCAATCGTAAGTTCTCGACTCTTTTCTCGAGTGGGAGGTTTTTCATTCAGAAGGCATGACAACGCCCTATTTCGTGGGCTTTTGCTATACAGAGGTGTCGATCCCGCAACACCCTCGAGCGGCAGTTAAGGTTCTGTTAACTTTAAAAAGCTTGCCGACTCGCATCTTCTAAGTCTTATTAGACCTGCGGAGTTTGACGGGTCATGCCGCAAATTAGCGCAGGTCACGCTAGAGGCACCGAGAATGGCGAAGATGAAGTCAGTCACACCAACCGAAACAGAACCGTTGAGGGCTGTGATTCGACGCCTATCTGAGACGCTATCGTCGCAACTCCAGGCACATCAGACCAGGGTTTTTCCGCCAACTGCCAAGAAAAGCATTCGTCCCTTCACGCCGTCTGAGGTGGCAAAATTGCTCGGTCTTGCCGAAGGTTATCTCCGGACCGTTGTCTCCGAGCTTGAGGCGCGGCCAGATAACGATTTCAGTCCGGCGACCGGGCCTGGAAATCGACGCGTGTACACCGTCGAAGACGTAGCACAGTTGCGTAAGCTACTTGACGAGAGCACGCGTGGATCCCGCGGTGCTCGTCGGTATGTACAGAACCGCAAGGCTGGCGAGGACTTGCAGATAGTTGCCGCCATGAACTTCAAGGGCGGTTCGGGCAAAACGACTACCGCAGCACATCTTGCCCAGTATCTCGCGTTAAGGGGCTACCGCGTACTCGCGATCGATCTTGATCCGCAGGCAAGCCTCTCAGCGCTCTTTGGTACCCAGCCGGAATTGGACGTGGGCGAAAATGATACGATCTATGGCGCGATCAGATATGACGATGAACGGAGACCCGTTCGCGACGTAATCCGAAACACATATATTCCGGGTCTCAATCTGATTCCCGGCAATATCGAGCTGATGGAGTTTGAACACGACACTCCAAAAGCTTTGATGAACAGACGGTCGGACGAACCGATTTTCTTCGCGCGTATCGAAAGCGTGATTGGTGAGGTTGAGGATGACTATGACGTCGTCGTAATCGACTGCCCGCCTCAGCTTGGTTTCCTCACGATGTCGGCGTTGACCGCTGCGACGTCTTTGGTGATCACTGTCCATCCGCAGATGCTAGATGTAATGTCGATGAACCAGTTTTTGGCGATGACGAGCGATTTGCTCGACGAGATCGCAAGCGTCGGAGCGGCGGACCGAAACAACTGGATGCGCTTCCTCATTACTCGATTTGAGCCGACAGACGGGCCGCAAAACCAGATGGTCGCTTTGCTGAGAAGCATGTTTAACGAACATGTCATGGTGAACTCGATGCTGAAAAGTACTGCGATCTCTGATGCGGGTCTTACCAATCAGACACTATATGAAGTTGAGCGAGGACAGTTCACGCGTACCACTTATGATCGTGCCCTTGAATCAATGAACAACGTCAACTCTGAGATCGAGAGCCTAATTAAACAAGTCTGGGGACGCCCATGAGTAGAAAAGGAATATTTGCGCACCTTAGCGAGACGGCGGAGAACGGACAGACGCCAGCTCCTCGCGCATTATCGAAACCGAAGGCTCTGGCAACAGTGACCAAATCGTTGGGCGATTTGAGTTCTCGTGGCCAGCGGGCCGACGAACTCGAAAAGATACTTGCCGCGGGACAAAGTGTTATCGAGCTGGAAACCGATGTCGTTGATCCGTCCTTCGTGCGAGATCGCATGGATAGCGATATATCCGGTCTCAAAGCTCGGATATCTGAACAGGGCCAACAGGTCCCGGTGCTTGTCCGCCCTCACCCCGATACGCCTGGTCGCTATCAGGTAGCATTTGGGCATCGGCGGCTGCGCGCAGTTTCCGAACTCGGGCTAAAACTCAAGGCAGTTGTACGCGACCTAACTGACGAGCAACTGGTCATCGCACAAGGCCAGGAGAACAATGAGCGTGAGGATCTGACCTTTATTGAGAAGGCTCGCTTTGCCCATCAACTGCACAAGCAGTTTTCACGTGACGTGATCATTTCGTCCATGTCCCTGGATAAGGCTGACTTGTCGAAGATGTTGCAGATCGTAGAGACGATACCCGAAGCGATCGTAGACGCGATCGGCCGCGCGCCTGGCGTCGGCCGCCGAAGCTGGCTCGATATGGCCGCCTTCGTTGAAAAGGCGTCGGATATAGAGGTTTTAACACGTTACGCGACTTCGAAGGACGTTCAGGGATTAGAGTCCGCTGCACGTTTCAAGGCGATCCTGCTCATGAAATCGAAACGCACGGCCCGCTCTTTGCCTGACGTAATGTCGGCACCTGCTGGGGATCGGCTTGCGCAGATCAAGGAAAGCAAAGCGAAGCTTGAGCTTGTCATCGACAAACGAGCGACGCCGGATTTCGCATCCTTCCTCCTTGAACAGGTACCCAGCCTGTTCGAGGAATACCGATCCAAACAAAAACTAAAAACTGGAGACTGAACCGCAAAAGAAAAGGCCCCCCAAAACGCTACCGCTCCGGAAGGCCCAATCTGTTGTCTAAGCAACTACAGATTCGCATTTCCCGGAATCTTCGTCAAGAGTCTTTGGCACCGTTTTGGTGAGCAATATTCTTTTGCCTTCTGAAAGGTGAAAGAGATGAATACGGGGAATGTGACGACGCCTTTTGGGCGGCGGCCTATCACCCTTGCGCTCGTGCGATGGCAACAGGCTTCCACGGAAATCAAGAAGGGCAAAACCGCTGATAAATGGAGAATCTACCGCGATGTATGCGCAGCGTTCGAGCTGCTGAGTATCCATTCAAACAGCGTAGCGGTCCTTAATGCTCTCTTGACGTTCCATCCAAACAACGAACTTCGCCAGGATGAGAACTTGATCGTCTTCCCATCAAACGCTCAACTTGCCTTGCGTGCCCACGGGATGTCCGGAGCAGCGCTCCGCCGCCACATAGCGGCACTCGCGGACGCAGGCTTGATTGTGCGAAAAGATAGCCCCAACGGAAAGCGCTACGCCAGAAAGGACAATGCGGGCGAAATCGATGTTGCTTATGGCTTCGATCTTTCCCCACTGCTCGCACGTGCGGAAGAACTGGCCCTCATGGCACAGCAGGTCGAGGCCGATCGCGCCGCGTTCCGAAAGGCTAAGGAAAACTTGACGATTTGCCGCCGCGACGTCCGAAAGCTCATCAGCGCAGCTATGGAAGAGGGGGCCGATGGGAACTGGCATGAAATCGAAGAGATGTATGTAGGCCTTGTAGCAAGGATCCCGAGGGCGCCCACTATGGCGACTGTCACGGCCGTTCTTGAAGAAATGCAGATGCTGCAGGCCGAGATCCTCAATCTCTTGGATATGCACGATAATGTAGGAAATAAGAGCAGCAATGCCGATCTTATCGAGCAGCACATACAGAATTCAAATACAAAATCCCTAAATGAATTTGAACCTAGCTCCGGAAAAGAGCAGGGCGAAGGATCGAGCCGAATAATCAGGCGAGAAACTGACAAGCTGAAGGCTTTTCCGTTAGGAATGGTGCTGAGGGCCTGCCCGCGAATTTTGGACTATGGTCGAGGCGGGGCGATCGGGAGCTGGCGTGAATTCATGTCCGCTGCCGTTGTCGTGCGATCGACGCTTGGAGTAAGTCCGTCAGCCTACCAGGATGCGTGCGACGTGATGGGTCCGGAGAATGCGGCGGTTGCGATAGCTTGCATTCTGGAACGCGCCGGCTTTATCAACAATGCTGGCGGCTATCTTAGAGATCTCACTCGACGGACATGGCGCGATGAGTTCTCGCTTGGTCCGATGCTAATGGCCTTGCTCAAAGCAAGTGGGATAGCGCATCCTAGGCAAGCGTAATCTGAGTAGGCCGCGGCCTACTCAGCAAAGCTCTGAAGGAAATCGCGTTTTCGACGCCGTACCAAAAGACTGAGCAAGTTCCATCTTTCGGCTTGTTGTCCCGTTGGAGATACCAATTTTTCAATGGCAGTGATGTGGGGGGATTTAGGTTATGCGTCGGCCCGAGTTCGACGGGTATAAGCTGGACGGAAGGCTTGGGTAGAGCGAGTAGGCCGCGGCCTACTCCGTAAGACATTGAATTAGCCACTATTTTCGATACGAGTCCAATTCATCTCGCGCGATAACCTGCGACAGCCGAGAATGGCGAATGAGGTTGGCGTAGTTTGCTGGCGGAGAAGTCTCAGAGGTAGAGGAGTGAGGGAGTCTTTGTGACGGATTGAGAGGGTTGGAGAGAGGCTCCGGCCGGTCCGTCATGGAGGAAAGACATGGCTCAGGCCACATCCAAAATCACCCTCAGTGCAGCCCGGGATATTCCCTTCAACAAGCTGGTGCTCAGCCAGCAGAACGTCCGCAAGATCAAGGCGGGCATCTCGATTGAGGATCTGGCGGAAGACATCGCCCATCGAGGGCTGTTGACCAGCCTCAACGTCCGTCCGGAACTCGATGACGATGGCAACGAGACCGGCATCTACCGCATCCCGGCCGGCGGTCGCCGTTACCGTGCGCTTGAGCGCCTGGTCGCGCAGAAGCGACTGGCCAAAACCGCCGGCGTTCCCTGCATCGTCAGCAAGGGCGAAACGCTCGAAGTCGAGGACTCCCTTGCCGAAAACGTCCAGCGCGTATCCTTGCATCCGCTCGATCAGTTCCGCGCTTTCCAGACCTTGCGCGAGCAGGGGCTGGGTGAGGAGGAGATCGCCGTGCGTTTCTTCGTCTCGGTTGCCACCGTGAAGCAGCGCCTGCGGCTGGCCTCCGTCTCGCCGCGGCTCCTCGATCTTTATGCCGAGGACGAGATGACGCTCGAGCAGATCATGGCCTTCTCGATCACCAACGATCATGTTCGCCAGGAGCAGGTCTGGGATATGGTCTCGCGCTCGCATAGCCGAGAGCCCTATTACATCCGGCGGCTCCTGACCGAGACCGCGATCCGCGCCAGCGACCGCCGCGCTGTCTATGTCGGCATCGAAGCCTACGAGGCCGCGGGCGGTTTGACCATGCGTGACCTGTTCGACCAGGATCAGGGCGGCTGGCTGCAGGATCCAGCCCTGCTGGAGCAGCTCGTGATGGAGAAGCTCAAGGCTGACGCCGAGGCGATCCAGGTGAGCGAAGGCTGGAAATGGGTCGAAGCCGCCTTCGACTTCCCCTACGGTCACACGTCTGGTCTGCGTCGCTTCTACGGCGAGCAGGCCGAAATGACTGATGACGAACTGGCCCGCTATGACGCCACCCGTGCCGAATACGACAAGCTCGACGCAGAATATGCGGAGGCGAGCGAGTACTCGGAGGCGACCGAACAGAAGCTGGAGAAGCTTGGTGCCGAGCTCGACCGGCTCAACGACCGGCCATATGTGTTCGATCCACAGGAGGTCGCCCGCGGCGGTGTCTTCATCTCGCTCGGCGCCGGTGGTGAACTCAAGATCGAGCGTGGCTTTGTGAGGCCAGAAGACGAGCCGAGGGCCGAGAGCGATCTATCTGACGACGACGATGAGAGCAGCGACGGGGAGGGCAACTTCCTGCCCTCGTCTCAAGCGGCAGGCGGAGACGCTGCTCAAACCGAGGACGAAGACGAGGTGATCAAACCACTTCCCGATCGTCTTGTTCTCGATCTGACGGCCGCACGAACCGTGGCGCTTCGCAATGCGCTGGCGAACGATTCGGTGATCGCTTTCATCGCAGTCCTGCATGCCTTCGTGCTGAAGACCTTTTATTACTACGGATCAGACTCATGCCTGGAGGTCACACTGCAAAGTGCCCGCTTCAGCCAGACGTCGGGTCTTGGCGAAACGGTGTGGGCGAAAGAGATCGATCAGCGCCATGAAGCGTGGGGTCAGGATCTGCCAAAGGATCCGAATGATCTCTGGGACTTCCTTGTCGCCCTCGACGAGGTCAGCCGGCGGGCGCTGCTTGCGCATTGCGCGGCGTCGTCGGTCAACGCGGTGATCGAGCCATGGAACAAGCGGACCCGCGCGATCGCACATGCCGATCAACTCGCCCGATCGATCGGCTTCAACATGGTGGATGCCGGCTGGACACCGACGGCTGACAACTATCTCGGCCGTGTCACCAAGGCCAGAATCCTGCAGGCAGTTCGGGAGGCCAAGGGTGATCAGGCTGCGGAGTTGATCGGCCATCTATTCGGGCCGAACGAGGCCATCGGTCGGCTAAGCTTTCCGCCGTGTCTTTCGTGAATGGACGGCGGCAAGCAGTCCGTCCAACCGATCCCGAGCGAAGAGGTTGTGTCTTTGCTGTGCCGCTGAACGGAAGTGGAAGAGGTGAGGGGAGGCAGCCTGCGTCGCATCGAGGGGGCTTGGCTTGGTCCAGAATCTCCGTGCGATGGCGCACGCCTGCGGACCTGCCGAGAGGCTTCCCTTACCAGGCGCGCCCTCAAGCCTTCAGCGGGTCGGTCGGGTTTCTTCCCCTGCCGGCGCGGTGCTGCCGGCATTCCTCGCGGATCAACAAACCCTCCCTCCGCCGCCCGGCGCTGCGCTGGGCCGCTGCACTGCGTTTGCGGTTCCGGCCCGGTCCCGCGTGAACAGGGATCGCCGTCAGGTCGCGAGAGTCGCGGCCCCAACCGATGGAGATCACGATGGACCTGTTTTCGACCCCGGACGACGGCAATGAGCCTTCCCACGCATCCTCTCCCACCGACCGCGTCATCTTCGAGATGCAACTGCACGGCCATCGTCCTTTCCAGGACGAGCCCGATCCACGGCCGCTGCCCGAAGAGCCTGCGGTCGAAGCCGGCCTTACCGCCATCTTCAGCGCCCTCTTCGAAATGCTCGGAGACACCCGTCTCGAACCCGATCTCGAAGACCTGCTCTGGTCGACCGTCAATCTCTTCCACCGCAGCGGCGAGCGGATCCAGCGCGAGCTCGACCGCAACGAGGAGGCGCAGCGTTCTGGCCAGCGGGAGCAAGACGGCTCCGAAGTCAAAAGCGTCGAGCTGGAACGGCTGATCGCCGAGGGCATCACGCTTCTGGAGCGCCGCAACAGTTTCGAGTTCATGCGCGACTATGCGAGCGACCTCTTCGAAGCCCAGACCGGATCGGCCTGGAGGCCGCGTACCGGCTCCAAGGTCAGCCACGCCAATATGACGGCGGCGATGATCGATAGCCGCGATTTCTTAGCCGCGCGCCGACGCGCCGAGACCGAGGTGCTCATTCCGGCCGGGACCAAGATCGCCTTTGCCGGCGGCATGGATTTCAACGATCACGAGCGGATCTGGGCGAAGCTCGACCAGGCCCAGGCCAAACACCTCGACATGGTTCTGCTGCATGGCGGATCGCCCAAGGGAGCCGAGCGCATCGCCGCCTGCTGGGCCGAGGCCCGCAAGATCACCCAAATCAGCTTTAAGCCGAACTGGACGAAACATGCCAAGGCCGCTCCCTTCCGACGCAATGACGAAATGCTCTCGGTCATGCCCGCCGGTCTGATCGTCTTCCCGGGCAATGGCATCACAGACAATCTCGTGGATAAGGCACGTCGTCTGGGCATCCCGGTCTGGCAGGCAGGAGGAGTTGCGTAAGGCACTTCTCCATCCCTCTCATCTCCTAGACTTGCAATGTACTGCGCTCTGCATTACATTCTGTCATCCAAATCATCTGAACAGGCCAACTTCATGTCCGCATTATCGATCCGAAAAGAGACGCCGGTTTCCATGCGCTTCCGCGACGACGATCTTGCGATCATCGACCGGGGCGCTGCATTGACGGGATTGTCGCGGACGGAATTCATGCGCCGCGCCGCCGTCCACGAGGCACAGTCTGCGATCCTGAACGAAAGCATCATCCGTCTGTCGCCGGATGCGTTCGAGGCTTTCGTTTCCGTGATCGAAGCGGACCCAACACCGCCCTCGGACAAGGTGACCGAGCGCCTCCAGCGCAAGGCACCTTGGGAAAACTGATCCGTGGCTTTCACAAAAGTCGAGTTACTCTCCGATCGGCATCGATTGGAGGGCTTTACCTGTGGAAAGCCCTCTCTGGATGCCTGGTTGGTCAAATTCTCCCGCAACAATCAGCAACATGGTTTTACCCGTGTCTTCGTGATCTGCGACGGTGATGTTGTCGTAGGCTATTACGGATTGGCTCCAACTGTTATCGCACCAAATCAGACCACCCGTAAAATCCGCACGGGCATGCCGCCAGACCCGATCCCATGCTTGCTGATTGGTCAGCTGGCAGTGGACCTCAACTACGGCGGACGAGGAATTGGCACGGCGCTGGTCAAGGATGCGTTCCAGCGCTGTGTCGCAGGTGCCAACCTCGTCGGCGGCCGCGCAGTGGTGGTCAGAGCAGTCGATGAAGAAGCCGAACGGTATTGGCAGAGTTGGGATTTCACGCCCGCGAAAGACAATCCGTCGGTTCTTGTTCGCTCCTTGTCTGATATTCGTGGCTGGCTAGAGTTGAGTGTAAGATCGCAGTGACGCCGATTATCCTTCCCCTGCCAGAAGGCAAAGGATCACGTGTTGAAATCGAAGGTATGAAATGTTCAAACCGATCAACGCCGCTCAGCTTCGCGTATCCATCGACGAGATCGAGCCGGAGATCTGGCGGAGGATTGTTCTGCCATCCAGCTGGAACCTGGAGCAGCTGCACCTCGCCATTCAGGCTGCCTTCAATTGGTGGAACTACCATCTGTATGAATTCAGGGTCGGCGGATTGCGATACGGCGACGTCAAACTGTTGATGGAGGATGCATTCGAGGGCGATTCCCGTGTCTTCGATTTCAGGGACGTCCTGCTGCGGGATTTCGAATATGGCGCCCGATTCACATATCACTACGATTTCGGAGACAGTTGGCGCCACACAGTGATGGTAGAGGAATTTCTTTCGCTCGATGTCGCTCCGAAACACGGCGCCTGCATTGCAGGTGCACGAGCAAGGCCACCTGAAGACGTTGGTGGTGTTCCTGGATATGAGCGGTTTCTGGAAATCATGGCCGATCGGAATGATCCGGAACATGCCGACACGAAGCGATGGTGCGGAGGCCAGTTCGACCCCGAGTGGTTTGACATCGATATCGTCGACAAGGACGTTCGCAACGCTTTGCGTTCGAATGCCAAACGCCGGCTGTATCAACCAAGGCCCAAGACGGCATCTCCGAAAAATTGAGGTTCGTGCTGGTTGGAATTGCGCTCACATGTCGGAGCGGCACGTATTGCTACCTGCGACCGTAAATCGGGCATACCGACTGGTGCGTGACAATGATGACTTTCGGCCTGCCGTTGACGTCGACGAACCCCGCCGCGATCGGAAGCCAGACGAGATTTGAGGTTTGGTGGATCGAGATTTCATGACCGCTCAGCATGCTCAGGCGTCGTAGGGGTCCACGCTCCATAGCCGTTAGGTGATCTTAACTGCCAAATCGGGCTGTGACTTGACGTGGCCGTGATGCGAACGGATTTGCCTGACTTCACCGCCCCGGCTGCTTCAAGACCATTCCCGTTCTTTATGTCGCCTTTCTAAGGGACCGGCCGCAATCAGCGTCAACCCCGCAAGGGGGTTCCCCTTCGCTTTGCTTCGGTGACGCCTGCGGCTCGGCCCCTTCTTCGGGCGCCATCGGGAATGGTCCCGAGCAACCGAAGGAGTAACTGACATGGCAACCACGATCGCATCCCTCACCCAGAAGACCGATGGCACGTTCGAAGGCGTCTTCGCCACCATCCGGGTCAACGCGCCGATCGCTATCGTCCCCAACGCCAGCAAGACGAGCGAGAAAGCCCCCGACTACCGCATCCTGCATCGCAAGACCGGCTTCGAGATCGGCGCAGGCTGGAACCGCATCTCCCGCCAGACCGGCGAGGAATACATCTCCGTCACACTCGAAGCGCCCGAGATCGGCGTCATCTTCGGCAACGTTGCACCAGCACCCGGCGGCGATGCCAACCGCAAGGTCATCCTCTGGAACGACCCGGCCTGAACGGAGCGCCGGCCCCAAAAATCGGGGCCGGCCTCCCATTCCAAGGAGGCCGCCATGAGCCGCTATACGATCACCGTTACTAAGACCGCATCCCGCCACTCCGACCCGGATGCCATCATCGGTTCCGACCGCCGGCTTCAGACGTTCTTCCTGCAGGCATTTCCGCGGGTGGCGATGATCTTGGACTCTGGCTTGGCATCGATGTTCGAGAGTTCGAAACGTTGTAGCAACTGCGGACCGCAGCCATCGCCCGTGGTTTCGACTTCATACCCCTGGCATCCGGCATTCTTCACAAGCTGCTGGACGATCATGCCCGCGAAGCGCATCGCGCGGTCAGCGACACGATCTTCCAGGATCTTCTTGAGCGGACATCCGCCCGCTGACATGTGCCCGAAAACCAAAATAGTCCGGCACGGCTGCCGGGCTATTTTTTTGCTTGCCCAACGAGATTACTTGTTCAGCGCATCCTTCAAGGCCTTGGCCGGTGTGAAGGCCAGCTTCTTGGCAGCGGGAACCTTGATGGTCGCCCCGGTTCCGGGATTGCGGGCTTCACGTTCCGGCGTGTGCTTGACCTTGAACTTGCCGAAGCCGGGTAGGCTTGTCTCGTTACCGGCGACGGCGGCCTCGGTAATCGAGGCAATCACTGCCTCGACGATCGCCTTGCCCTGTGCCTTGGTGAGGCCATGGTCCGCCGCAAGCTTATCGGCGATTTCATTGGTGGTTGTCATCTTGGTCTCCGCGTCAGAATTGATCAGGAATCCCTGACAGGGCAAGGATGGTCTGTCATCGACACGGTGAACACTGTTTGGACAAAAGCTCCGATTTCCACAGCTTCTCGTCCGATCTGACTGGTGTGTAGCCCTTCTGCCGCTTTCGACGGAGCATTGCCAGAAAGTGGATTGCTGCCTCGCGCTCCGTTGCGAAGACCTCGCTTTTTTCCTCACCGCGTGATCCGATCCTGCCCCAACGGCGCACGACCGCCGCTTCGCCGAACAGTGTCGGCTCAATCGCGAGAACGTAATAGCGCGCCATGTTCCGGGCGGGATCGACGCGCTGACAGTAGAGATGAAATGGATATAGCAACATGAGGCGGAGAATCGCGCGTTCGACGGATCCCGTCCAACGACTGTTTTGAATCGGTCGGCAGACTTCGATTCATGATTGTAATGGGTCGCCGACCCCGAAATTATGATTCCGGGCGGGGCGGCTTTGCCGCACGGCTCTATGCGCATGCGCACCGAACCCGCCAAGCGGTTTCGCCCCTTCGGGTGACGATCCTCTCACAGAGGATCATTGATTGTCTCGAGTCCATCAAAGAACAGGGCGCACGACGTTGGCTGCCAGCTCGAAAGCCGTCGCCAGGATGCGGCGTCGGATGCTGGTCATTTGGTTCAGGAAGCGTTAGATCGTCGCCGAACTGATAGGAGGCCAGGGATGGAAGACGCAATTACGATCGATAACCGCGGCGACTTCGGGTTATGGGCGATCGAGCTTGCCAAGCAGATCGTCAGCGAACAGGGGTTCGAGCTGGCGAGGTCCGCCCGCGACGGCTCGGAAGACGACGTCCGCGTCGCCGGCAATGCGCTCGGGCAGGCGATCACCAACGCGCTGCTCGAGGTCTATGACGGTCTGCTTGACGACACGACCGAGGACTAGAGCCCGTCCGGCCGTCGTCACCGCGGTGGCGGCAAGGATGGCATATCGCCGTCGCTGACGCGCCAGATCCACGACGCCAGATCGGGCCGCGCCTCGTTCATTTCCCCCAGCATGACCTCAAAACCCTCCCCTGCATCTGGTGGCACGAGATACATCGCCATTGGCAGGGGTTTCGCCTCGGGCAGGATGATATTTGCTAACGGCTGGCCTCGGGCGAGATTGAATCGCAGCCCCTTCACCGACTTCATGCGCAGCCGTGCAACGTGCTCGACGAGCTGTTGTTCATACGCATTCTCGATCGGCAGCCAATGCTCCGTGACCGTCATGAGTGCAACCTCATTCACGGTGGCGACCCCCGCGGAGGTGCCGCCGACCGTCATGATCGCCATGAGATGCGATGTGTCCCCGCTCTGCCATAACATCAGCTCGGTCTCGAACCGTCGCTGGAGAGAGCGCCAGGCCGGTTCTTCGAGATAGAGCCGGAAACCGGGCATGTGCTTGATGACGATCTGCCGGCCATTGCGCGCGTCCGCAAACTCCTTGATTTCCCCAACCAGCACCATCAGCCTTTTCGTGCCGCTCGCCGCCAGGAAAAGAGGCCCGAGCTTCTGCGCCCGCCTCTGTTCGATCGCAGCCTTGTCATCGACGCGAAACGGTTCCGGGATGAACAGCCTCTCGGCCAGAGCCTCGCCGCGGACCTCCATCAGCCGGGCGGCTTCGCTCAGGTGATGATAGACCTGCCACCAATGTCGCTTGCCGGACCAATGGGCGGTCCATTCCGTCAGCCCGCTCTCATGCCAGAGGAAGTGCAGGAGCCCGCGCAGGGATAGCTTCTTGCTATTGTTACGGACGCTGTCTGTCTGGGCCGTTTCACCGTCCAACCTGGAGACTGGCCCCCGCTTCGACAGCGAAAAATCGAACTTTAACGACGCTGTGCCAGCAACGGGATCGAGCTTGATGGCGCCACCCATCAAAGGCCCAAGGCCAGACAGCTCATAGGGCGGCTCATAGGAAGGGCAGGCCGGATCGTGCTTGCCGCCGGTGAGCGGCATACGCTTGATCACCAGCTGATCGCCGATGTCGGCAATATACATCGGGACTGCGGGCTCACAACACAGGCAGAGCGGGCGAACTTTCTCGCGATAGGCTTGGCTCAGAAGTTCCCGAAAGCCTTCCCCGCTCTCGTCGCAGATAGTGCCATCGAGCAGGTAACGCCTCATGCCGTCCACCCATGCCGAATTTGGGGAGAGGGTGGCGAGGGGTGCCACACGAGAGCTAAACCTGTCTGTTCAGATCGGCCGATTGTGCCGGACGGGCAAAGCCAGCTCAAGGCCACGCGGCCCCTCCAAATTTTTCTCCACTGCGTTTCACTTCGTTCCGACAAATTCGGTTCCTCCGCGCGCCGGCTCTGCCGGTCGTGTTCCCACGAGCCTTGACCTGTCTTTCCCCGCCCTGCGTGCCGCCGTCATCTCTCACACACGTCAAGGAGACGACGATGACGATAGCAATCGAAGAACTGCGAATGGAGGCCGCCAATGCCTCCACGATCGAGGAGCGCCGCCAGATCGAAGCCGAGCTCGAGATCGCTCACGCCGAGCTCGCCATCATCATGGCCGAGATCGACGGCACGATCGAAGCCGAGCCGCCCTTCTGAGGCGGCCGTCAATAACCGTTATCCTTCAGATAGGTGTCGATGGCGGCCTGCATGATGATGGTCATATGCACGTCGTTTTCATGCGCGGCGCGCATCAGCCTGTTCTTGACGTCCTGTTCGAGCGGCACGTTGACGTAAAAGCGGATATTGCGCTCTTTGGCCCGCTTCAGGTTCTTGAGCTTTCTGCGTGTCTCCTCCTGTTCGGCCGCCCGCGTTGCGCGCCGTTGATGGCGTTCCCCATCCGAAAGACGCTGCAGAAGCGGTGCAGATTGGTCGTCGCGATTCTGAGGGACAGGGACGATCTCAGGTGCATCGGAGGATATAGAAGGAGCGTCTTCCACCACCGGCGTCGCCTCGCCTTGGGGACGACGGGGTGCAAGTGCAAACTGGGCGAAGTCGATATTGCTCTTCGTCATGCGGCAGCCTCGACGGCGTCGCCGCTCCGGCGCGCTTCGATCTCCGCGACAAGGGCATTCACCTCGACACGGGCTTTTCGAACCGAGTCCGTCAGCTCCTGCATTTGCAGCGTCCCAAGTCCATTCTGGATTTCTCGGTAGATGTTGCGCTCGAACAGCTCGGTCTCAAGCAGCACGGTTTTGTAGTTCGCATCCCTCAGACCGGCGACAAAGGGTCGGATGTAGCGATAGGCTTCGAGGTTGCGCCCCGGCAATGTGATCCGAGTGCGTACGTTCATATGGATCACCGACAAGCCGTATTGATCGTTGACATCGTTTACCTCTGCAACGGTCTGGCCCGCCGCTTCGATTTCCTTGATGCCAGGCTGGACCGGCGAGATCACGACCTCTGACGCCCGGATGACAGTGTTCTGAAGAACGCTATCGACGCCAGGGGCATCGATGATCACGAGGTCGAATGAGCCTGTCCACTTTTTGATGACGTCGCCGACAGCCCGCTGGGTTGCCGCCGTGGTCACTTCTATGTTGGCAGGGATGTTTCCCTTGGCGTGGCAAAGCTTCCACCAGCCTGCGAGATTCTGTCGGCTGTCGGCATCGATTAACAGAACACGTTGGCTCTGAAGTGCGTACTCGCCAGCTATCAAAGTAGCGAGTGTCGTTTTGCCCGCTCCACCTTTGTTGCTCACCACTGCATAGGTTCGTGACATGGCTGCCTCTCAATGAGCGACCGCGGCCGCTTGTTTCGATTGAGACTATAATAGTCTTAAATTGTCTGGCGTCCAGCACTGGATCTGATCGCCGCATTATGTGGCAGATCGCCCAAATGGCATCGTGCTAGCATAGGGCGGTAAGCTGCCTCCATATCCTTGGGCAAATCGTCCATACCGAGCAAACATGCGATAAAGCAATGCAATGCTGTTATAGTTCCGAGAGATGTTTCGGTATCGGACTGTCGCACGATTCGGTCGTGTGGCCATGTCGTGTGTCGATGGAATGGGGACGTGTGGTCGTGTGGTAGCGATGATATTCGGAAATCCGATGTTGCAACTAGAGACTAAATCAGTCTATATTGGTTTGGCAGGATATGCAATTTTGTAACACAAATTGCTGACGATCGACGGACAGGCCGTCGATGGCGCCTGCGGCGCAGCCTGAAAGAGGCAACCAGAATGGCGAAAGCATTTCAGGAACCGCAACGAGCCCGGCGAGCAGGACAGGCCAGATCACGCATCGTCAATGTGCGGTTTTCGCCATCGGAGATGGAAGCGGTGATCTCGGCAGCTGACCAAGCCGGGCTAACGATCTCGCAATTCATGCGCTCTTTGTCCCTTGAAGGCGCAGGCGTCGAGCCGTTTCTGAATGAAGACGACCGCGTGATCTTTGCCTATCTCCGAGAGGAGTTGCGACGCATCGGTATCAACCTGAATGGTCTACTTCGCCTGGCGCACCGGGGAATTTTGGAGGAGCCCGAGATCGTCGAGCAGCTTGGTGAGCTCCGTCTGGGTCTTGCCGGACTTGGCATTGAAACCGGCAGGCTTGCGCCTCGAGCCTCGATCAGGCGACGGAGGGCGGTCTAGTGGAATTCTTTTTCGGGGCATTCACCAAAGACTGGGAGCAGCGAAGGGCTGTTCTGCTCCATGAGAGGACGCGGGGGCCCAGCCCGGAAGAGGAGGAGCGTCGGCGCAGGGGCGGTGTTGTTAGCCATGTGTCCGGTGCGGGCGGCGCAAGCATCCACTTTGGAAGTTTTGCGGCTGCATACAAGGTCCAGAGAGGAGCTCGACCCCGCGGGATGGGTGACCGTTTCCGCGCGCTCGCCCGAGGCAGTCAACCGGCTGTCGTCAAACTTGCGTCGTTCGGTGGGGCCGGACGGCTTGGCGCACTCGCGAACTATGTGTCGCGCAGCGGCGAGATTGCACTCGAAAACCATCTCGGCCAGCAGCTACGAGGGCGGGACCAGATCTCCACGCTTTCCACGGATTGGCAGAATGTGATGAGTGGTCGAGCCGAGAGCCGCGATATCGGGCTGTTTCAAGTGGATATTCGGCGCAACGAGCCTCTCGACAGGAAACACGCGCGCCAGATCCTGCGGTCCGGTTTTGGCGATCGATCATTCGTTTTCGCTATCTCACCGACAGAGGATGGTCATCGCATCAATGGTGTCGTCGTCCTGCGTGATCGCAACGGCGAGCGGCTGACGGCTGACGCCAAGGCCGCTGAAATCGTCCAGCAAAGATTGGATACGTCGAAAGAGGCCAATGCCACCGAAGCACGCATCAGGTTTACCGGTTACGGGAACGGTGTCGAATACGGAACCAGTCGTGTGCGTCGGTTGGTAGAGGAACAAGCAGGCCGTGTCGAAGACCAGGCTGGAAAACTCATCGGCAATGCAAAGCAGGCGGGCGATCTCGTTCAACTGGAATGGCGTGATCAACTGCATAGCCGTAAGTCCCGTGACGTCATGCACCTGATCATGTCGGCGCGGGCTGGCACTGATGTCGGGATGTTTCGGGATGCAGCCAGGGAGTTTTTAGCTGCCGAATTCAACAGACATAAATATGTCTTCGCAGTGCACGATCCCTCTGACGACCCGAAGGCAGAACAAGATGGCGGCCGACGCCCACATGTGCATGTCCATGCGGTCGTGGCCATGAGATCTGATGATGGCGAACGAGTTGAGACGAGCATTGCCTCGTTTCGACGTTGGCGCGAGTCCTTGGCAGAACACGCGCGCGCCAAAGGGATAGCGATGGAAATGACGGACCGGCGAGACACCGCGAGCGCGCCGTCCTATGGGCGCAACCAGGTCCGCCCCGTCAATCGTTCCGGGCGCACCGAGCACGAGGGCACTTCTGAGCTTGCGCAAGACCGCTATGCGCGCAAGCGACAGGAAGCGCCCTCAGCAGCGCGAACGCAAAAGAGCATATCATATACTGAAATAGTCTATGCTGAGTGGTCGAAACTAAATCATGCTGATAAGGATACATCTCTGCGAGAACACGCAGAACATCAGCTAATTCGCATTGAATCAGCAGGTTTCGAAGGCGCTAGATCACCATCAACACGCGAAACTAGGCACGTTTCGGACTGGAAATTCCAGACCGAAATAGTTACAATCCAGAAAGTCGTGGAGGTCGATAATATGGGTGTTATGACGCGATCAGAGTTCGAAGCCTACGAAAAGCGCGTCGAAACCGCGCTCTTTACTGCCGAGAAAGCGGTGCCGGCTGGCGAGCGAGAAAGTTTCGATGAGATCGTGTCCGCCGCGCGTGCGCATGTGGATGTGAGGCGCGAGATGATGGAACAGAGTGAGATGAGCCACGATGACGATTCAGATCGCAACAGTGGAGGTAAAGAAAACCGCGACGACGCGAATGAGCGGTGGGATGCGGCCGTCGCGCGACATGGCTTGCAGGTAGTCGAGGCCGCGAATGAGATCATGCTTCAGGTCGAGCATTTCCGAGAGGCGATCGAGCTGACGGATGTGGGCGAGATCCAGGCGAACAAGGCTTCGTTGCAGGCAAGCCTGCAACACGAATTGACGCGCGCAGCCGAGCTTGGAGCGGCTGGAAATGGAATGGTCCGCGAAATCAGCGAAGTTGATGAAGAATTGCGGACCGCAATCGAGGCTGCTGAGCGTCGCAGCGAACGTGTTGAAGAGAAGCGAAAGGATTCTTTGGTCGTCGAGGGTGATGGTCGCATCTCGACTGCCCGGCCTGCTGATCGCGACGAGATCGAGGTCAAAGGCGATGGTCACCAGGACCGGCGCACTGACGGCAGGGCAGGCGGCGATACCACCAGTACCGATCCCGCGAAACAGCACGTGCCGCGTTTGGAAGAGATACAACGCGAAGCGGATGAACGCGCCGAACGAGACCGCGACGATCACGATCGATAGGATAAGAGCATGCGCGATGACCGCCGAATATTCACCCCAGAGAACGATAATAAATCGAACGACGGCTTTGGGCGGTTTGCCGCTTGGCTCTTTGGTGGCGTGATGACGCTAGCGCTTTTGGACCGCGGAATGACTATTGTGTGGCAGACGGCGTACACCGGGTGCCGCTCAGCTTTGTCAGCGTTGGGATTCTGATCTCGTAGTGCCTGTTCAACTCCAATCTTCAATCGTTGAGCATCGGACCCTGCTTGGCGTCTTCGCGACTCCGGCGAAACTGCCGGTCACCTCTTACCGCTGCCGCGGAGGATGAAAACGGTGAGCTCGGAAGGCCGTCCAATCCTGAGCGCAAAGCCCGGCCAAAGCGCGGTTCCATTGTTCACATAGAGCTGCATGGTGCCGATGTTGTAGCGGCCGGATACAAAACCATTGTTACTCCTGGCCACCAGACGATCAAGACCAGTCACCATCCCACCATGCGTATGGCCGGATAGCTGAAGGGCGACGCCTGACTTTGCCGCTTGCTCAGCCATGCGGGGCTGATGATCGAGCAGGATTATGGGGACGCCAGCCGGCGCGTCTCTGATAGCGGCGTTGAGATTGGGAGCGGGGAATGAAGAACGGCTGGCCGCAAGATCGGTGACACCTGCGATGACCAGACTTGCATCGCCGCGCTTGAGAACCACGTGCTGGTTCTCCAGCATCTGGATGCCAAGGCTCCTGTCGTGCCGCATCCAATCGTCATAACCAAAGAAATATTCGTGGTTTCCAGGAATACCGAGCACACCGTCGCGCGCCCTGAGCATTGCAAGCGGCGCGACATCGTCTCGCCGTTTCTCTACCGTCCCGTCGATGAAATCCCCTGTTATCGCTATCAGGTCCACATCGAGCGCGTTCGACGAGGAAGCAAGTGCTTCGGCCCATCGCGCCGGAAACAGGCGGCTGATATGGAGATCGGTTAGTTGAAGGATCCGATAACCTTCGAATTCCGGCGGGAGACCCGCAATGGTGATGTCGACGTTCTTGACTGCAGGAAGGCATATCGCTTGGCTGACAGCGTAGGCAGCCAGGCCAACAGCGACGACACCCATCGCATACCGCACCTCGACCGGTACCTGCGGAAACCGTCCTTTCGCGGCGGCGATGATCAAGGACATCAGGTCCAGGGCGATCTGAAACACGGCGAGAAACACCATCGCCCCGAACAGGAGGTTTAAGAGAATAATGAAAGGACGGGGATATTCGGGGGAAAAGACCGAACCCGACGTGATGCGATTGATGAGCAGGTGCTGCGACGCCACCAGCAGGACCGCGGCCAGGGTGAGCTTCGTGGGCAGGACGAGCGGCAGGGCCGGGACAAATCGGAGAACGACGACAAACCATGGGGCGGCGAGGATGAAGTGGAACATGGACGCGCCTCAGGCAATGCGGATCGACGGGAAACCGACAAGTGGCGACTGGCAGCTCAGGGCGCAAGTGCCTTGACCTGCGTGGTTGTAGAAAATGCCGGGACCGGTCTCCATGTCTCCCGCCGTTCACTCGAGCCCGACTTCCTGCGGATCGGGAACGGTCTTGGCGAGGATCTCGAGAATGCTCTGGCGCCTTCGTTCGGAGCCATATGGCGAGGAGGCAAGCGTTTTCGAGACGGCCGATTTGAGCCGTTGCGCCGTCTCACCGAGGCGGTTGCCTGATTTTCCATCGATTGTTGCGTCCGTGGCTTTTAGGGGCCGCTGAGACCCGCGTGGTGCCGCGGTCACGGAGCGCGCAATCCTATCGGGCCGCTTTGCGAGCTGGGGGATATCGACCTCGATGGCCCGCTTCGGGACGGCCATCACCTCGCTCGCTCCCCCTGCGTAGTTCGCCAGTGTTGCAGGCACCGCGGAGAGGGCCGTAAGTTCCACCTCCGGGATCGCCACGTGCACCTTGCGATCGGCTGCGCTTTTAAAAGGCTGTGACGCGTAATATTTGACCTTGCCGGCAAAGATCGGCCTTTGTCCCTCGACGAGAAGAACGGCGCGGTCCTCCGGCATCTGCCGAACTTCTTGCGGCATCATCAGGTCGCGTTCGCGAATTTGCTCGACCTTTGTCCGGCGCGGAATGCCGACAAGTTCGAGGGTTCTGGATTCCGATTGATAGCGGATCGTGCGCTTGCCGAGCGCTCGCGAGGCATATTCTGCTGTGGCCTGATCATTGGCGCCGAGAATGAGCTGGAGGCCGCAATTGCCGAGCAGCGAGTGCCGCGAGGTCTCGCCATAGATCTCGTCGATATTCTTCAGGTCCTGGATGACAAAAGCCATCTTGATACCGTATCCGGCAACATAGGGAAGCTTGTTAAGGATCTCGTCCATCTTCTTCAGTTGCCGGAATTCGTCGAGCAGGAAATACACGGGCAGGGCGGTGGGATCGTATTCGCGGGTGAGCAGATCCATGACCTGCTGGACGAACAGGGTGAGCAGTGGCCGCAGGATCGTCATGTCGGTGATGTTGGGCGCCAGATAGATCGTCACCGGACGCCGCTGCAACGAGGCAATGTCCATATCAGTGACGGCGGTCGCCGCGACCACCCGCTCATTGCGAAACGGCGCGAGCGCCTTCTGAATATCGAGAAGGGCTGACCGGGCCGCGCGTTCGTTAAGGGAGATATACGCGTTGAAGCTGTCGGTGGTGAACCGGGAAAGATCGGTCTCGGTCTCCTTCACCAGTTTCATCAGCACCTGGAGATCGACGCCGGCATTAAAGAAGGCGTTGACCTCGCCGAGATTGCGCCTGTTACGATAGTGGCCGCTCTCCAGAACATAGCTGATCACCCCGGCGATCACCTGTTGTGCGGTTCCCTGCCATACTGCATTCTCCGAGCCGACAGTCTCCGGGATGAGGATCGCCGCCATGTTCTGGATATCGATCGTGCGACTGCCGCGATCGGATCGGACGAAGTCGAGCGGGTTCCATCGATGCGTCTTTGGTGCGCCCGGCGAAAACAGAAACACCTGATGTCCTTGCGTTTTGCGATAGGCGGCCGTCAGATCGAAAATCTCGCCCTTGAGATCGGTGACGATCATCGACCCCGGAAACATCAGAGCATTGGGGATGACATAGCCGACGCCCTTGCCGGAACGTGTCGGCCCGATGATCAGGTGGTGCCGATCATCCTTGCGACGCAGGATCCGCCCGCCGATCTTGCCGAAGACATGCCCGTCCTTGCGAAACCACCCACCTTTTCGCATAGCGGCGACATCCTGAAAGGCCGCGTCGCCTAGCGGGTTTGCCGGGCGCCGCAGACCGAAAGCTGCCGAAGCTGCAGCCGCGCCGATCGCTGGAACGGCTGCAGCAAGCGCCACAAGCTGGAGCGACCGATTGGTGGAGTAGGCTATAAACTGCTGGAACGGTGCGAACGGATTGGTGGTCGTCATCAGATGGAAAATCCTGCCATCCTTCCAGACGATCTGCAGGATCAGGCTATAGGTAAGCATCCAGACGGCGACTGCGATCAAAGCACAAAGCAGTAGATAGAAGGCGAGATAGCCGCGGCTCATGGTGTGCGCCGCGCATAAAAGATCTCGGAGACGCCGCGCCGGCCGCCGTCGCGCCGGAGCTGGATGACGATCGGGATCACCATGCGAATATAGGACATCAGATCCTGCTTCGAATATCCGGACGACATGCCGGCCTGCATCATCATCATGGCGAGTTGCTCGTAGGCGCCCATTGGCGTGTCGGCGTGAACCGTCGACATGCTGCCGGGATGACCGGTATTGATGGCGCGCAGGAAGGCGAAGGCTTCCGAGCCGCGGATCTCTCCAACGAAGAGCCGATCCGGCCGCATGCGCAGTGAAGCTTCGAGCAGCGATTGAATGGTCACCTGCGCCGTGCCCTGGTCGCCGCGAGAGGCGAGAAGATGGACGCTGTTGCGCTGGGGCGGAAACAGCTCGCGCGTGTCTTCCAGGGTCAGGATGCGTTCGTGTTCGTTGATGCTCTTCAGGCAGGCGTTGAGAAAGGTGGTCTTGCCGGTGGACGTCCCACCGCTGATCAGGATCGATACCCGCTCCCGGACTGCTGTCTCGATGAAGTCGTGGATGCGGTCGGCTTCGAGCAGTTCGGTCAATCTGGTCTCTGTATCGCTCAATCCGTCGACCGTAACGGCGACCTTGTCGAGCGCGCCGGCATCACGGTATTGCGCCAGGGTAAAATCACTGATCACCTGCTTGCGGATCGAGATCGAACCGCCATCCGGAGCTGCGGGAGGCAGGACGATCTGGATTCGCTCACCGGAGGGCAGGGCGGCACTCAGCAGCGGGTTGATGCGGCTGATGAATTGGTCGCTGGCAGCGGCGACGCGCTCACCGATATGCTCGATTTCCGCTGCAGTGAGCTCGGCGATTATGTGATGCTCCATGTGATTGGAGCCAAGCCGTTCGACAAATACCTCGCCGGGCCGATTGATGGAGATCTCGACGACCTTAGGGTCATCGAGAAACGCTGCCAGCGGCGAGAGAGCGCGCCGTAGGAAATAATGCGGATCATTGCCATCCGTTCTACTGGCGGTAACGACCCTGATCGAGGCCTCGCTCATGCTTGATCTCCTTCAGAGCTTCTTCGACCGGGTCCGGATACATGGCGGAAAAGTCGAGATCCTGGCGGACATAGACGAAGATGCGCTCCCCTTGTTGGATGCTGATCGTCGGCGGAATCTTGAGGTTTTCCGAGAGCGCCTGATTGGCCATGTCGGAAAAAGTCTGGGCGATGGTCTGGCGAGCTAGATCCGCGGCGCGATCAGAATTCGAGCTGCCGTTGTCACCGCTGCTACTGCCGCCAGAGCTATATTGGCCGCTACCATAGCCGGTCAGATAGGACGCGCCACCGCCGACGATCGACAGAAGGATGGCCGACCCGAAGCGCTCGCGCCATTTGTTGTCGACGATGCCGGTCAGGCCGGAACGCCCGAGACTGTCGGTGCCAATGCTGTTCAGGCGGACGGTGACACCATCATCCCGCAGCAGCCGGGTCCAGATGACAAAAATCCGCTTCTGCCCACGCGTCACCTCAGACTGGTATTCGCCGATCAGCCGCGTGCCGGTCGGAATGAGGACCCGACGACCGTCGAAGGAATAGACGTCCTGCGAGGTGATGGCGCGGATCTGGCCCGGCAGGTCGCTGACGATGGCGGTCTCCAGAATGCCGGGGATCAGGCTGCCTTCCGGGATCATCGCATCGATGCGCTTAATCTGTCGTGCCGTGGCTGAACGGTCGCCGATCGCCGACGCGGTAGCAAGGAACTTGCTGGCGCGGTCCTCGCCGGCGACCGTTGGGCCGCCTTCCGAATCACTGTTGCCTGCGAGGGACCCGTTGGCGGAACTGGCTTTGGCGATATCGACGACGATCTGCTTCGAGCGGTATCGTTCCGGAAACTTTTCCGGCGGTGGTTTATCGGGCTCTGCCGGCGTGGCCACCATCGGTGGCGGCGGAACGTTGAATTCGGTCGTGTCAGACTCTTCAACCGGCTTCTCCGGGGGAGGCTCGGGGATCTGAATGATTTCAGGCTGTTTCGTCGCCGGCTTTGGGTCTTCGCGCAGGAAGGACGGCGGTCGAAACGTCGTCGTCGAGAACTCCTCGTCACCCTTGAGGGCATCGTTTGGTTTGCGTTGCGGGGCGAATACGACGACATAGGCCAGCGCTGCGCCACCCAGGAGAAGGGCAACACCGCCGAGAAACTGCTTGCGTCGGGCACGCTTGTCCCCGACTTCCGTTTGGTCGGCGGCAAGCATCGCTTCGAGTTCGGGAGACCGCTGCATCAGTTGCCGCTCCTTCTACGCTTGGTCGCTTCGGGATCGCGTGATGGCCCCATGATCGAAGAGTCCGGCGCGCCGAAGTCCGGCTTCCGTAGATTGAAGATGCAGGTCCACTGGTTGCCGTCGCGCAGTGTATATTGCGTCGCAGTTCCATCGACGACGATGTAGTCGCTCTCGCGGCGGAAATTGCGAAGGGTCTCGCTGAAGTCAGAATTGACCGCGAAAATCGCCGGGACCTTCGGCCCGAACTTGAAGAAGGTTTTCTTGCCGTCGTCGAACACCATCAGGGGCTTCAGACTGCCATCGCCGGAGAAGGAGTAGTCGATATTGACGTTGGCCTTGTCGATGCCGGCGATGTTTGGATAGGCGGCCCGGGCCTCCGCCTCTCTGCGTAGTGAGGCATTGAGATCCTTGTCCGGATAGACGAAACGGATGCCGAAAACCTGCCTGTTAGCTTCAGGCGCAAAGTCGTTCAGTTCGAGATAGTAGATGCGCTTGGTCGTCACTACGTTTAGATTGGTAGTCACGTTTTTCGCCTTCGGCTTGACGAAGAGAATATTGCCTTTGTCGGTCGGCACGACATCCCAGCTGTCCGTGTCGCCCAGCGCAATCGTCTCGAATTTTTCGTCCTCGTCGAAGATGATCATCGTCGAGATGCCGTATGTGGCAAAGACCCGCACGACATTGTTCGGCTGGTAGGTGATGCTGGTGATGCGCGGATCGAGCCGGCCTGCCGCGGGTGTCGCTGCGGCATGAACGGTTATTATCGACGCGAGCCAAAATGAAAAGCCGAGAAGAATGTGCGTCTGCCTGATCACGGGTTGCTCCCCGTGACTGTTTCCTGGTCGCGGCGATAGTCGTAGACCTGGAATCCGAGCGGATTCTCGAACCGCCATTCGTTGGTCGCCGGGGTATCCGTGTAGCGAAAGCGGACGACGGCAATCCAGTGTCGAGTGATTGCGTCGGTATCGGACACTTCCGACGTGGCGAAGCGGACGATGCCGGTCGAGCTGTTCGGAAAGGTCACGGAGGCGATATCCGTCGTCACCCGCTTGGACTTGCCGTAGAGCTTGGCGGGGTTCTTGGCATTCGCGGCACTGTAAAGTTCCTGCAGTTCACGTGCGGCATTGCCGGTCGAAAGCAACGCCGCGATACCGAAATTGTCCGAAATCGCGTAAGGGTCATACCCCTCTCGCGAGTGAATGTAGCGAACGATATTGGCCTGTGTGATCGCCTGTTGCTCGGTGAGGTTCGTCGGCCGGGTCAGCCCGCTTTTCACCTCGAGGTAGCCGGTGTTCTTGTCGACGACGACGACATAGGGCTCAAAACTCTTCAGTGGCACGAGCGTGACCAGCGCCAGCAGGGACAGGAGCGTAATGCAGCCGAAGATCATCGTGACGAACCAGGCGAGCGCCCGTGATCTCTTGGCGCGTTTGACGATCTCCTGCTCCCACAGGTCGCCGCTCTGATAGTAGCTGCGAAGATCGATATCTTTGGTTTCAGCCATGAAGCTTGTCTTTTCGATGTGAACAGATCAGGTGGGGGTGCCCTGCCGGGAGATTTTGTCCTGCATGGCGGACCGGGCGCCGGTACCATCATCGCCATCTCCGCGACGGAACCGCCCGCCGACAGCGCGGCCGGCGGACATGGCGCCGCGCCCAATACTCCGAGGATAGTCGATACCAAGTCGACGGGTCATACTGGCCGCGGCACTGCCGATGCCGCTGGCGATCCCACCGGCAATACCCTGTCCGATCGACTGGATGTAGAGCATGACAAAACCGCCGGCGATGCAGAGCAAGAGAAAGCCGGCGATATCGGCCAAGGTCAGCGTCCGGGTATCGCTAGCGGCATCGATCTTCGACAGTTCGGGATTCATTGCGGCAATGAGGAATGCGGCGATGACGTAGATGAACAGGGGGATCAGCGCATAGGTCAGGACCTGGTTGAACCACCCGACACCATATCCGCGCGTTCTGTCGAACAACATGCAGGCGATGAAAATCGGCGCCGTGCCGATCAGGACCCACAGCATGACCTTGGCCAGGATGAGGATGGCGAGCGCGATGGCGATGAAGACGCCTGCGCCGACCATAATCAGCACACCGATCATGCTGGGAAGGATGGAGAAATAGCCCGATTGCTCGGCGAAGGCGGATGCTGCCTGGTTGGCCGTTTTCCAGATCTGCGACATGCCGTTGGTCGGTTCGGTAATACCGGTTCCGGACGCCGCAAGGATGGCGCGGCCGACATCCTCCGGCGTGTCGTTGATCCAATGATAGAAGAGGTTGTTGAAGTTCGCCCACGAGCTGATAAGCGCCAGAATGATCATCATCCGGGCGATCCGGCCGATGATTTCGCCGACACCGAGACGGGAAGTGCCCATCACCAGCTGAAAGCCGTACCAGGCGACATAGACGATGAAGATAATCCTGAGCAGGGGCATCAGCTCGTTGCCGACCACGGTATAGGCCTGCTCGGAAAAGCTCGAGCCGGAATCTTCGATGCGCTTCAGGAGATCGCCGAGAAAGTCCTCCATCGCGTCGCTATTCCTCGATACCGATTGCCGCAAAGGCGACCGTCGGATCGTTGACGGCACGCATGCCCGGGCATTCGCGACGAGGATCCTCGGCGAAGGATGTCAAGTTGGCCGGCCGCTTGCAGGGCGCGGTCTTTTCCTGAACTGTCCCGCAGCTGGCGAGAACGGCGGACCAGATCAGCAAGGCTGCAACCGGCTTCAGCATCCGCATTCAGTTTCCATAGCTCAGCGTCTTCTTGGTATTGGAAATGTCGGTCAGCCGCCGCTGGTTTTCGACCTGGAGCGAGGTCACCGCACCGTTCATCACACCGATCATCTCGTTGAGGGTGAGGCCGGACTGCACTTGCAGCTGGGTATTCTGATCGATCGAGCCCTTGATATCCTGGGAGGTGCCGATCTGGCTGCCGGCATGTTCGAAAGCGCTTTTGCGTGTCTCGATCGCTTGTTGGGAGCCGTTGATCATTGCCGAGACACCGAGTACGGCATTGACGAGCTGCTCGTAGGATTTGTCGCCGGAAAAGCTGCTGTTCTCTTTCCCGGACAGCGACTTGACCAGCTGCAGTCCATTGATGAACACCGTGGCGGTTTTGGCGATATCGCCGCTCATCGACCCGAAATTCGGCACGCCGTCCTTGATGAGACTATCAAAGGAAGGCACCGAGGAGACGCTGAATCCATTGCCGATCGCGAGATCCTTCATAGGCGACGCCGTGCTGGCGCGATCCCCGGTGACGGCCTTGAGTGTGTCGGTCACGGTCGTGAGGATGTTCTTGTTGGTGTCGAGGATTTTGTCTGTGGTCTCTGCTGTCTGTTTGGCGACCGCATAATTCGTCTTGTCGATCACTGGCACATCCGCCCGGGCGGCAGACACGGCGACCGCCGGTACGATAAGTGCGACATAAGCGAAGAAAGCCTTGGACCGCATTTCCCTGTCTCCTGTGCTATTGCGTTTCCAACATCAACTGGACCTGGTTTTCGTCTTCCCGACGCTGGACGCAGGCCTTGTCTTCCTCACTCCAGACCAGGCTCTGGCGAGGGTCGCAGAGGCCGGTCGTGTCGCGGGCTTGGTCGTCGTCTCTCGGTGGCGCCGAGCTCTGCGAAGATCCGGAGAGATTGGCCGATGAGACGGCGTTGCGGGCGTTCGCCAGATCCGCCATCGCCGTCGTCAGCTTGATGACGTTGTTGATCATTTCGAGATTGGCGTTGCGTGCGGTCGAATTGTGATCCCAGCTGTCCTGGATCGTACTGGTTTGAAGCTGCCCGAGCTGCTGATACCAGCTCGCGACATTTCCGAGACTGTCGCCGGTCGCTTTCGTTGCTCCCATGGCGCTCAGCGTCGAGGATCGCATACCCGTGTAGGCCGTTTCGCCACCCCCGAAATTCAGGGGGATACCGGACTTGTCCGAGCCACCGAATGCGGGCAGCCAGTCCTGGGTGATGGAGGCGACGTAGCCCTGGGTTTCCTTGAACGGCGGTATGCCGCCATATTTGTTGACGTTGCCGGAACCGGAATTGTATGCGGCGAGAGCCAGCGAGACATTCCCGTCATACCGGATCAACTGCTGGCGATAATAACGTGCGCCACCGCGCAGGTTGTCTTCGATATTGTTCTCGTCGATACGGAGCCCGGCTGCAGTTCCCGGCATCAACTGTGCGAGGCCTGTTGCCCCGGCACTGGACTTGGCGCAGGGATTAAAGCGGCTCTCCTGATAGACGAGGGCGAGAAACTGGTTTTCATCGACGCCTTCCTCGCGCGCGACACGGCGCACCAGGCCGGAGATTTCCGGGTTGGCTTCGGCCGCCCCCACGGGATCGTTTCGACGACCAGCTCGATACATCGAGCAGGTCACCGAGGTATGCATCGTATTGCGATCCTTGTCTGTATCTTCGATTTTGGTCGTGGTGTCGTCTCGTTGCTCATGCGGATCGAGATTGGTGTTGTCGAGCACCGGGACGTCGGCGAGGGCGACACTTGCGGCGAGTGCGGAACCGGCAAGGCCGAGAGAAAGCACTGCCCTCATGGTTCAACCTCCCATCCGCAGAAATGGGAAAGCCAACCGGATGGGTCATCGCCATAGACTTCACGTAACTGAGCACACTCCTCGACAGTTTCCTTGCGGCCGGAAAGGACCTTGATCAGATCCGGCATGGTGCCGAGATCGAGGCGGGCGATGACGCTGTCATTACCATGTTTAATCAGGAAGGCCCGCTTTTCAGGCGGCGTGTTGCGGATGAAGTTGAATTCCTTAACCGTCAGACCGAAACGCTGGATATAGCTTTCCTCGTCGGCGCGGGGGTTTGGGAAATGAATGTTTGTCGCCGATTGCTCGATCAGAGTGTGAGAGGCAGGTGAGCGGACAATGTCCGCCGCCGATTGAGTTCCGAAGCCGACGATGCCGTTCAGCTTTCGGATCGTCTTCATCTTATCGACGATGAAGTCCGAGAACGTCGCGTCGCGCAACAAGCGCCAGCCCTCGTCCATGAAGATCATGACAGGCGTACCGTCGAACAGCTCGTCGAGGCGGTGATAGATATACATCAGCGCAGGAGTGCGCACCTCGTCATTGTCCAGTATGCTGGTCATGTCGAAGCCGAACACGCCACGATCCTTGAACGACAGGACATCGTGCCGGGCATTGAACAGCCAGGCCTTTTCGCCTTCGATCCATGGCCGAAGCCGGGCGTGCAGATCGTTCGGCCCGGCGCGCGAACGCCCCGTCAGCAGGCCGGACAGGTTGGCGAGCGTCCGCTCGGCGGCAGGCTCCTGCATCAGCCGAACGATCGCCCGTTCGAGCGTGTCCTCCTCTTGCCTGTCGAAAGCGGATGCGCCGTCCCCGCGCAGCATCGCCTTCAGCAGCCGGACCAGGAAGTCGCGGTTCTCGCCGGTATTCGCGATCTGCAACGGATTGAAACCGGTTGGCGTGCCTGGCGCGAGAACCTCGTAGGATCCGTTCATGGCGCGGATGAAGATTTCGGCGCCGCGATCCTTGTCGAAGAACACGGCGCGCGGAGAGGGACGGACACGGAATGCCTGCGCCAACAGAAACGTCAGCGCCACCGTCTTGCCGGAGCCCGTTGGGCCGGTCACCAGGAAGTGGCCGATGTCGCGCCGATGGAAATTGAACCAGTAGGGCGTCTGGCTGGTGGTCTCCAGGATCGTGATTGGGCTTCCCCAATGCGTGCCGTCCTGCTGACCGGAGGCGAAATTGTGCATTGACGACAGGCCGGAGAAGTTGGCGCTTGAAAGCATGGCGCGGCGGGCAATGTAGGCATGGTTGCCGGGAAGCTGCGCCCAGAAGGCGGCCTCAAGGTTCAGATCCTCGCGCAGCCAGTTGATGTTCATGTCCGTCAGGCAAGCTCCGAGATCGGAGACCGCCTTGTTGACGCCGTCGAGATCGCGGGAGAGGCAGAGAAGCGTCAGATGATGGAAGCCGAACACGGCCTCCTGGTTGAGGAGGCTGTTTAGCGCGAAATCGATATCGTTCTCGACATCGCTGCCTGCTTCGTCGGACGCGCCGATCTGCCGCTTGAGGCGGGTGATGCGCTCCTGCGCGATCGGTTTGTCGGCAAGCGTGAAGGATTGGGTGAGGATGAACTCGTGGTTCACTTGCAGCAGCCCGTCCAGCATGCCGGGTCCGGTAAAGGGCGGATACTCCTTGATGGAGAGCATGGCCCCGAACCTGTCTTCCTCGCGGATCGGCCCCTGCGCCTGCATGGTCCGCCGGGAAAAGTGCAGGCGCGAGGTGCCGACATAACCGGCAATCCCCATGCGCGGAAGCCGCATCCTGCGCGGGATGCCGCAGGTCAGGATCATGTTGAGGAATTCGCAGGGTTCTGAATAGGGCTCGCCGTTGCGTTCGACAATCTTGAGCGCCCGCGCGCCGTATTTGCCGAGGTCACGAACGATATTGCCGACGAGCTCCTCGAGTTCGTCGATCGCCTCGCGCTGCTGGTCGTCCTTGACGCTTCGTCCTGCCGTGCGGTCGAGAAGACGACGCGTGCGGTCACCGACCGCGAGCGCACCGCGCATGCCGGATCTTAGTACCGTCAGATAGATTTCGTTGGTGAACATGCGCTTGCCGTTGAGCGATGCGGCATAGCGTCGATTGAGTTCGGCGCAGAACGGATCCTCGAACTCCCCCTCAATCGTGGTATTGACCTGCCGGCGGACGACCGTGGACCAGATCGAAAAGCGGCTCGATCCCAGCGCCCGGATCAACGTGTTCTGCACGATCGACCGCATGTTGATCTCTGCCTGATCTTCCGTCTGAAAGAAGAGGCCATCGATCCGGACAACACTCATCAGCGCGCCGTCCTCGAGCTTCAAGACCGTGTCGGCGACATGGCGCAGATAGGGAATGTGCCGGGCCATCGGCCGCTCACGGCCACGCGCGGCGCCAAATGCCAGTTCTTCCCTGATGACGTTCAACATAGTCATGGCCCATAGGAGTTGGCGCCCCAGAACGTCTTGTTACGGGTGCGAGGCGTTTGTCGGGTGGCGACCTGCAGCACATCGAGAATACGGGCGTCCCAGCTGCAGAGAGTGAACAGGAAGAGATAGGCAAATGGCGCGGTGAGCAGCGCCCAAAGCTCGTTGGTCAAGAGCCAGGCGATGATCGTCAGACCGATGACGATCACGACTGCCATATAGGGGACGCCCCAGAGGGTCGGCGATCGCGTCAGGCCGATCACCAATGGTGTCAGCAGCGGTTTGTCATCTTCCGTGCTCGCCATGTTCAGTTCCCGACCGTCGAGATCAGCTGATCGACAATCGCCGGCGCGCCAAAGACGAGGCCGATCCCGAGGACAACCGCCCCGGCAGTGAACCAGCTCAACCGACCGGCAAAGGCGAGAAAACCAAGACCAATTACGGCGATGATAGCGATGAGGCGTCCGAAGGGGCCCGTGATGAAATCGACGACGGCCTGAACCACAGTCTGCAGAGGCGCAAAAGCCTGGTTCGTTGCCTGTGCCAGAGCGGTGTCAGCGATCACCAACTGACTGGCGGCAATCACGCCGAGGGCGAGCGCTGTATGAAACATGGCTTTGCGGGGGGAGGTGAGGCCGAGTGTCATGACCGTTCCTTTCTTATCCATGGAGGCTTTAGAACAAGCAGGTGCGAGCAGCTCAGAACTGCATTACGCCGCTCACGAATTTTGGTGGACGCACTCCGATCACGTCAGGCGCACGCGCGGGTTCATCCTTGGAGCTTGGTTTTCTATTGGCTCCGGGACGCTTTCGGCTGAAATTGACGCCGAGCTGGCGATTGATCACCGACGCCACATAGTTGACGGTTTCGGGGTAGGCCGGGAAACCACCCTTGTCATAGATCGACTGTTCGCCTGCATTGTAGGCGGCGGCCGCGATCATCGGGTTCTTGAATTCGTCGAGCAGTGCACGGAGATAGCGAACGCCACCTTCGATATTGCTGGCCGGATCGCAGATATCCGTCACACCGAAACGCTTGGCTGTGCCGGGCATGAGCTGCATCGGGCCCCGCGCGCCCTTCGGGCTATTGCGGACCTGATCGTACCGACTTTCAGCCCAGGCGATGGCCGTTGCGAATTGAGGGTCGATCGAATGGCGCAACGCTGCCTCGGCGACAAGTCTTTCGATAGCCTCCGGTGCGAGCGGCGACGGGCCGCATTCCAAATTGGGGAGTGCCTTTGCTAGACTTATAAAGTCTGGATTTTCGTTCGGACTGGACGCTGCTGGTGCAGGGCTGTTGGCGTAACTCGCACCGCGATGGACTAGACCGGATCGGTCTGAATCCAAAGGGTGTTGCTCGACCGGCCTGACTTCCGCCGCTATACCATTGCTGCCGATTTCAAATGATCTGCTTGCCTCGTTTGTCATCCGCGACTGAACGCTAATCGCTTGATCCGCCTTGGAGGTCGGCCCAGAAAAGCGTTCGAAATCAAATTGTTCTTGCGCTAGCGCGACGTCAGCTGACGCGAGGATCCGAGTAATCACGCCGATTGATATAACAAGACTGGCATTGCTCATGATGCCGTTCATCCCTGGTCGATTTCGCTTTGTGAAGCTGAACTGGCGAAGCGAAAATTTGACAGTTGTCAGGTCAATGTCAAGACTGTAATAGTCTAGCTACATCGAAAATTCTGAGAACGGAAGTCAGAAAATGATGAAACGCAAAAAATCAGTGATGCGAGATCCAGTCCGTTTCAGTCATATTGTGTCGGCGATCGCCGTGGCCGTTATGCATTCTGAGCCAAGTCTTGCCGCATCGGGCCCTGACGCTGCCTATGTCAAATCGCTGGCAGCGCCAGGGAAGACGGTCCTCGTTGTCGAATATTACGACGGTGAGAAGAAGGTCGTGTCGCGAAAGGGTTACGCGAGCACGAGGGGGTTTCAGGCCGGTAACCCCACGACGATCCGGGTCGATGAGAAAACATCGCTTCGGCTGTACGGGTTGGAGCCTTGCGAGGGCGATGTCGTCAATCAAAAGGAGGGTTTCAGTGGGTCCTGCGGCGATTATGCATTGCTGCAGCTGAAGGCGCTTTCGAAATCGCCAAAGGTCATTCTCTGCCGCGCGTTCGTCTCCGAAGAGAATGCGCCTATGCAGGATGTGACGTGCTTCGGCTACTATAATTTTCCGGGTGCTCTCGACACCGTAACTAGCCTTGAGGAGCAACTGCTCTCGATTGGCGCTGTCCGTTTGGCCAAAGAGGCCGATGGCGCACCCATGCGCCCGGATCTGGCGGCTGCCGAAAAGATCGGCCGGCAAGGTTATGGGATCTGGGCCGATCCGAGGACAAAGCCATGATTCGTACGCTGATTGCTATGTGCTGCTTCGTCTGCTGCTTCGCATCTGCCACGGCAGCGCAGGACGGCACAATTTTACTTCATTCGAACATCGGTCTCGAATCCGGAGACACCTGGAGCGAGGATGGACAGCGGTATCGGCTCTATGGCGTCCAATCCTGCCTGCAGGAACTGAGTTCACCAATGGCACCGGGCGCAAGCTTGACTGCGGAGACGTTTCGCTCGCTGTGCTCGCCGCTTTCATCAAGGATATCCAGCCGCGTTGCACTCCCATCGCTCGTCGCGCCGACCTGACTTACGTCGTCTGTTTCGCGGTCGTCGGAGGTGCGAAGCTGGATTTGGGCACGATCCTGATCAGCCGCGGTTATGCATTCGCGGCCCTCGATGGCAGGGGGATGCCACTTAACTCTTCCTATGCGGTGGCCGAGGCGCAGGCGAAGGATGCGAAAGCCGGCCTTTGGCAGTTTCCCGATGTCCAGCATCCAGCCCTATTGCTTGGCAAGGCGGCGCAGCTCAGGAGTTCGAAATGAGATCAACGATTCTGACGTCCGCGGTCTCCGCATCGTTTGTCGCGGTCATCTCTGCCCCCTCATTTGCCGCCGATTTCGTCCAAAGTCGACTCCCGGGTGGCAACTCTTTCGCTGGCTATAGGATCGTCGCTCAGGTAAAGGGCAGGGCTGCCGCGCTGGATGGCCGGACACTTTGGTTTGCCGATGCGGGCCTAAAGGTTCAGCTTGCCGGAATAGACGCCTGCGCGCTGCCTCAGTGGAGCTTTGATCCGCAAATGACGTCGAAAGAGCAAAGCCGCTTGCTGCCGGTGCCATGCGGCCCCTTTGCGAAGGCTTGGTTGAAACGGACTGTTGGCAATAAGAGGGTCGATTGCCGGCTTCAATCTGAGGTGCCAGCACCGGCCCATCGATGCACGGTTCGGGGCCGGGATCTCGGCCGAGAAATGCTGCGTGCAGGCTGGGCGCGAACGTCCTCACAATCAGACAATCCAGGCTATGCAGCCGTCGAGCGTTACGCGAAGGCTGCGCGCTACGGGATGTGGGCGACCTATGTCCTAGACATGGACGAGTGGCGCGAAAGAGCGATCGACCGTACCGCTGATCGCCAGCCGATCGCCGACTACAATTTGCTGAAAGAGCGACGATCCGAAATCTCGCCTCCATTTGCAGACGCGCGCCGCCTTCCTTCCCGCCACGATCGCTGACGAACAATTGAGAGGTTCGGGTCATGAAGCTCGTTGCAGTGACTTTATCTTTCGCTCTGCCGTTTCTGGCGCTCGCGCCCAAGGCCACGGCCGATGAATGGGGCTGTACTGTCCTGCTCTGCGCGGCATCAACCAATCCGTCTTGGCACGGAGTTCCGGAATGCCGGCCGCCGATGCAAAAACTCATTTCCGCAATGCGGCGTCCCGGCTTTTCCTGGCCAACATGCCCTGAAGGCGGAGCGGGGAAACCAGGCTACGAAAAGTTCGCCGAATGCCCGGTCGGATGGACAGAGACCAGCAACGAGACAGGCAGTGGCGATAACGCTGGCAATGGGGAGCTGTCCCGATGCATGCGGCAGGTCAATGACTGCGCCGGGTATAATTCGGATCGGCAGCGGCCAAGTAGCGAAAGCCAGATCCAAAGCGTGTGGGGCGAGGGGTGTCAACGAACAGACTACATGGCCCGGCCGCTGCGTGACCAGCCGTATTTCTTTGACATGAGGGACGAGCAGACCGGCACGCTGACACGATTCTATTTCGATCTCAATCTCTGAGGTCCAGAGCGATCTCGTACTGTCTCTTACTGTGGACCGTCGCCCTGATGCTTCCGAGCTTGACTGAGATCCTCAAGCAGCAAATCGGCAGCCTTGCTTCCCAGCGCTTTTGCCAGTCGATCGACAATGTCGATCGTCGGATTGTAGACGCTTCTCTCCAGAGAACTGATATAAGTTCTGTCAATCCCGGCGCGATCAGCCAGCGCTTCCTGCGACAGGCCTGCGGCTTGCCGAGCCGTTCTCAAATTGCGTGCAAAAATCTCTCGAATATCCATGTCCGAGAGCAGAGGGTCTTGTAGAGTATTTCGCCACGGAGTATACTCTACAAAGAGGACTCAGGGTCTCGTGTTGGGCTTCCTCGCACGGTTCGTAAACCGCGCAGGCTCGTCTCGGATAAGCTTCAGGGACAACTCGTCATAGGGGATTTTTGCAAGGATCGCGTTTGCGAGCACCTGCTCCAGCTTCGATTCTGATAGCTTGCGTGTGGGAGCCTCCCAGTTCAAAAGGCGCATCCTTGCTCGGACTTCACGATGAGACGCGACCGTGAGGTCAAGGCGGACATTCTCCCCGTCCGCGAGCCGTTCGCGCAGATGCAGAAGGACTTCAATGGCAGAGCGGTGGGCTTCCACAAGGGCGGTCAGTTCTGCATCGGGATCAGGCATATCATTGCGATCTCAAGGAACGGGGCCGCGCGCGAAAACGAGGCCGCGTGGCAGCGACGGAGAGATTTGTTTGGGAAAGCGCATGGTCAACCGTCCGCCCTGTGATGTATGAATCGCCGACGGGCGAGGCGGAATGAATGACGAAGAGAATTGAAACCTATATCAATGAGGAGGGGCTCGAGGCGACGACGGACCCGAAAGTCGACCGTCCCGTCTATCGACGGCCCGGATTCGATGGGATTGCCAGCCCGAGCGAGATGGACCAAGCCATCGCCGCAGCTTTAAGCCAAAAACGGCAGGAGAAAGGGCTTTCGAGGGCAGACGTCGTCCTCCTTCTCGGCTCCATCCAGGAAGTCTACGGCCGCTACGAGCGGGGCGTGACCAAATTGCATGCCACCCAAGTCCTGCACCTCTGCGAAGTGCTCCGGATATTCCCTGATGATCTTCTCTTCGATGCCGCTCCCCATCTTTGGGGCGAAACGCCGGACGAAGCGCAAAAAAGGCGCCGTATCACGAAGATGATTCAGGAGTTACCGGCCGACACGCTGGATACTATCGCGACGATCCTGGATTCAATTTTTAAAATTCAAAAGGCTGGCAACGATCATCAGTGATGTCGCTCGCTACCAACTAGAAGTTATATTGGAAACTTCAGGATAAAAAAGCAAAAACTTTCCAAAGCTGATAGTTATCGTCAACTTTTTGAGCTGCGTTTCAACGTAAAGTTTCGAGTTGACTCAATTGCTTGATGCAACTGAAGAGGAGCGGGGCACTAGTTGCCTCGCGGCGAGCTGAGTACGCCCTGCTGTCAACTGGTCAGACCCAGGAAATAAAGTCTAGGTTGCGTTATGGTATAACATCACATAATATAGCTTATGGAACTAGAGTGGTATGCGAGACGGTTCAGGACCCGCCCGAACAATCGTGAAGAACGCAATAGACGTATTTCCGTAGGGTCCCGAGACGATGGACTTCGTTGGTATCCTCTTGCTGTGTATCAGCGAGTGGTATAGCCACCATCGACGACCACAACTTCGCCGGTAATGTAGCTGGACGCCTCGGAGGCTAGGAACAAAACGGCAGCGGCCACCTCTTCGGGTTGGCCTACCCGCTGCATTGGCGTCATCTCTTTCCAGACGGGAAATTTGTTAGGGTCGGCCATGCCGCCGCGTGACATTTTGGTGTCTATGTAGCCTGGAGCAACAGCATTTACCCGAATATTATCAAGAGCCAGCTCACTCGCAAGCGTCTTGGTCATCATATGCACCGCCGCCTTGGAACTATTATACCCTGCTTGATGCTGTGGAATGTTGGAAACGATACCAGACATCGATCCGACGTTAACGATTGTTCCGCCGCCCGTCCGGCGCATCGAGGGAATAGCCGCCTGACTGCACCAGAAAACGGAATCAACGTTCAACGCCATCATCATGCGCCAGTTTTCTTCTGTAAAATCTACAGAGGCCCCTGACTTCGCAACTCCTGCATTGTTGACCAGAACATCCAACCTGCCTGCATCCTGAATGACCCGGCTTACGAGTTCGGCGGAATTTGCACGGGTCGACAGATCGGCGGCATAAAACGTTATGTCGTACCCTGCGCCCCGTAGCCCGTTACCGTCTTCAAAGTCCTCATTGCGAGCGCTCAAATATAATTTGGCGCCTGCTTCACCGAATGCATGCGCGGTCGCCAGACCAATACCACGCGTCCCACCAGTGATGAGAGCTACCTTTCCTTCCAGTTTGAATCTCTCAAGCATTTTACCAGCGACCATTAGTATTCCCCTATTGATCCAGTGCGCTAATTATCATGCTAGCCATTATCAGAGCACGACAATCTCGCTAAATCAGCTATACAAACGATTGTACCATAAGCAAAGAACTTTCACAATATTCCGATACTTCGGAATTGTCGTGAGTTCGGACGTGACATATCACCGGCACACCGATCGAAGTTCGGTCGGCGATCGACGATCCAATGGTCCGCCAACGGCCGAATGACAAGTGCCGGTGAAATATCCTTCGGGTGCCCCAGCGAATATCTGAAGCGACATCCCTGATTCGCCGTTGGAGACCCTATCAGGGATGAACCGCATCATTCATTGGAAACAAGCCGGCTAGGCAAGCTCCAACACGATCTTATCTCACCACGACGTACATCTTGCGGACCGTTTCGATAGTTCTCCATGTTCCGCGAAAACCGGGTTTAAACAGGAAACTATCGCCGGCCCGATATATTTTCGGTTCTCCCCCGTTTTCGGTTATTTCGACCACACCCTGAAGAATCAGGCAATATTCATAAACGCCGTCTTTGATCGCGTGCGTCAGGCCGGGCGTTGCTTCCCATATGCCAGTGCGCACCTTCCCATCGAAAGATATGTCTTGGAGCCACGTTCTAAAGTTGGGATCGCCTTCGATTTTCTCCTCAGGCGATGGACTTCTGCCGGTAGGCTCAGGGAGTTTATCAACGTGGTTTTCGAGTGTTACAAGCAGTGACATAAATGCTCCTGAATTTGAGAACAATCGTTTGTATTTGAATCTACAAACGATTGTCAATGTTACAAGTGAATTTCTGAGGGGCACTTTCAGCGCCCGAAATGTCAGGTCTCCGTAGGTCTCTGTCACAAATTGGACGCTCGACATAAGCGAATAATTGGGAGAAAGCCCTTCTCGCTGACAGTTCAGAACGTCAGTTGTACTTTCATTGATTTCGATCTGTTGCCAGCGACATTGAAAGCGGTAACGGCATCGTTTATTGGATAAGTACCGGTGATCAGCGGCTTCAGATCGACGCGGCGCTGGTTTATGAGATCCACGGCAAGACCGAATTCCTCATGGAAGCGGAATGTACCCTTCATCTCGATTTCCTTCGACACCACGAGGTTCTGCGGGATAGACACGTCGCCGCCAAGCCCGAGCTGCACGACGGCCGAGCGGGGCTTCAGCGCTTCCAGACCGGAGCGCACGGCGCGCTCGTTGCCGGAAGCCTCGAACTGAATGTCGAAATAGCCCTTGTTGGTCGAATAGGCGGCCAGCGTGTCCGCTTCGGTCGCAACGTTGATCACTCGGTCCGCACCGATTTCCAGCGCCTTATCGAGTGCGCCGCGGCCCGGCACGGTTGACCGCATGCAGCGTCACCGCCTCGTTGATCGAAACGCCCTCGGCGACCTTGTGGCACTGATAGGCTTCTGCCACCAACGGCTGCCGGAAGGCACCCTGAATATGCGGCATCGGCATGGCAGAGCCGTAAAAACGCATGTTAAGGCAATGGTTCTGCTGGCCTTCAAGGCAGTAGTCGCAGGCATTGCGGGGCGCGACGGCGATACCGCCACCCGGTCGCTGACCGCAAGACCCGAGACACCGGCGCCCAGAGCCTTGATCGTACCGGCCACTTCATGGCCGAGAATCATCGGCTCGCGTACCCGGCTCGCGCCGAAGCCGCCGTGATTGTAGTAACGCAGGTCCGAGCCGCAGATGCCGTCCGCCTCGATGGCGACCTCGACCTGGCCCGGGCCGGGAGCCTCGACAGGCCGATCCTCGATCCTCAGATCCTTCGCGGCATGGATGACAACAGCATTCATCGGAATATGTCCTTTTAGAGCGGAATCCGATCTGAATGAATCGCACTGGCTATGCAAATCAGCTTTTGTCTGATTCATGGGTGTTCGCCGGCAGGAGGCGGCGGACATGTCGAAAGCTTTATCGATGGATTTACGCGTTCGGGTTCTTGCGGCGGTTTCGCAAGGTCTTTCGCATCGGGCTGCGGCCGAACGCTTCAAGGTGAGCGCAGCCAGCATCAGCAGATGGCGCCAGCGTGAGCGTGAACAGGGCGATGCCCGGCCTGGTGCCTTGGGCGGAGATCGGCGCTCTGCCCGGATCGATGCGCACATGAACGCCATCCTCGAAGCCTTGGGTCCGGACAAGGACGCCACCATTGAAGAGGTTCGACACAGCCTTGCCGAACAAGGCCTGTTCTTCGGTTTTGGCACGATCCAGCGTTTCTTCGCGCGTCATAACATCACGCGCAAAAAAGAGCGCGCATGCCACGGAGCAAGATCGTCCCGACATCCTGAAGCGTCGGCAGGAATGGTTCGACGGTCAGCTCGACCTTGATCCGGCGCGTCTCGTCTTTATCGACGAGACCTGGGCATCCACCAATATGGCGCGCCGTCATGGCCGGTGCATGAGAGGCGAGCGTCTGAGGATCAGCGTTCCGCACGGCCACTGGAAAACTACAACCTTCATCGGAGCGCTGACGCTACGCGGTTTCATCGCACCCTTCGTCATAGACAGGTCGATCAACCGCATTGCTTTTGAGACCTACGTGGAAAAGGTCTTGCTGCCTGAGCTTCACGCCGGCGACATCGTCGTGATGGACAATCTGTCCAGCCACAAAGGGCCACGGGTCCGCGAAATGATCGAAAGCGTCGGCGCAAGGCTCGAATATCTTCCGCCCTACAGCCCGGATTTCAACCCTATCGAAAACGCCTTCTCGAAGCTCAAGGCACTGCTGCGAAAGGCCGCCGAACGATCCATTGACGGTCTCTGGACCGCCATCGGCCGCTTGCTCAAGCTCTTCACGTCGAACGAATGCCAGAACTATTTCGCAGCAGCCGGATACGATGCAACGTGATCGGATTCCGCTCTAGCGCATAGGAGTAGAAAGTCGTGCGAGCGCCTCTTCGACGATGGCATCGATCGACTGATCGATATCGACGGTGACGACGCCGCCCTCGCTTGCATCGGGCACTTCCAGCGTCGCGAGCTGACTGTCGAGCAGCGTCGCCGGCATTTATTCGTGCTGGCGGCCGGCAAGCCGCGCCGCCAGCACCGATTTGGCGCCGCTCAGATAAACGAAGCGAAGCGGGTGCCTTGGAGCCTCGATCGCAAGCTGCCGCAACCGGTCGCGGTAAACCTTCTTCAAGGCCGAGGAAGAGGCAACGACAGGTGCGCCCTGGGTCTCAGATCCGCCCAGCTGCCGCCCGATCTTGTCGAGCCAGGGCTAGCGATCATCGTCGGTCAATGCAATATCAGCCCGCATCTTTACGACATTGGCGAGCGTGTGAAGGCTATCGCCTTCGACGAAACCGAGTTTCAGCCGGGCTGCAAGCTGCTGGCCCACAGAACTCTTGCCGCAGCCGGAAACGCCCATAACCACGATTGAACCGTGACCGGAAAGATCCTTATTCATCTCCCGCAATTCTCCGCCGTCTCAAACTCCTATCAAAGGCTTGTTGTGATGCCGCCATCGACATACAGCGTATGGCCGTTGACGAAGGACGAGGCCCTGCCAGACAGAAACACGGCGGCACCCACCAATTCATCCACATTGCCCCAGCGTGCCGCAGGTGTGCGCTTTTCAAGCCAACTCAAAAACTCCGCGCTATCGACCAGGGCCTGGTTGAGCGGCGTCTTGAAATAGCCGGGCGCCAGCGCATTGATCTGCAGGCCGTATTTCGCCCAGTCCGTCGCCATGCCCTTTGTCAGATTCTTCACCGCGCCTTTGGTGGCCGTGTAGGGCGCGATGCCGGGACGCGCCAGTTCGCTCTGCACTGAGGCGATATTGACGATCTTGCCGCGCCCGCGCGCAATCATGTGCTTCGCCACGGCCTGTCCGGCATAGAAAACGCTGGACACATTCGTCTTCAGCAATTGTTCGAAGCGATCTGCAGGGAAGTCTTTCAGCGGCGAGTGGAACTGCATGCCGGCATTGTTGATCAGGATATCGATCGCGCCGATCTCGGACTCGATGGCATCGACGCCACGCTTGACGGCTTCCGCATCAGTCACGTCGAAATCGGAGACCGAAACCTTGGCTCCGGCATCCGTCAGGGCCTTGACCGCTGCGGCAAGCTTGGCCTTATCCCACCCGTTCAGCACGATCTCGGAACCACGCGCCGACAGGCCCTCAGCCAGCGCATATCCAAATTCCCTGTGACGAGCCGGTGACAAGAGCACGGAGTCCTGTCAGGTCAACGAGTTGAGACATAGTCTCATTCATCCAAAATAATAGACCGACGTCGAAGCTGTGATGTAGAATCGCATAAAGCCTGATCGCTCATCGATGACGAGATTTGACGTGATCTCCGGAACATTGATTTTTACGAGGAGCGAACCGTCATCACCGTAACACCAGACACCGTCCCAGGCGCTCGTCCAGACCCTGCCGGCCCGGTCGACCCGCAAGCCGTCCGGCAGGCCGGCGTCGATGATGGCAAAGACGCGGTCGTGGCAAAGGCTGCCCTTATCAGTAACGTCGAAGACGCAGATGTGGTGTGGGCGGTCGGCGACCAGAGGATCCGGGTGCCCGGCGCCAAGCGATGCGCCGCTGTCCGCGATATAGAGACGGCGCCCGTCCGGCGAGAACGCAAGGCCGTTGGGGCGATCGAAGTCGACGGCGGCGATCGACAACGTCGCGGTGACCGGATCGAAACGGTAGACATAGTTGCCGTCCTGTTCCCGGTCGGCCTTGTACCCCTCATAATCGCTCTCGATCCCGTAGGGTGGGTCAGTGAACCAGATGCTGCCGTCGGGCTGGCAAACCACCACGTCGTTCGGTGAGTTCAGGCGCCGGCCCTGATAAGAATCGACCACGGTTTCGGAGTGCCCGTCGCGCGTGGTTCGCGTCACGCGTCGACCTCCATGTTCGCAGGTCAGGATGGCGCCCTCGCGATCCAACGTCCGGCCGTTTGCGAATTGGACGGTTGTTTCCAGGTTTCTGGCTCACCGCCTGCCCAGCGCATGATGCGGTTGTTGGGAATGTCGCTGAACAACAGCGAACCATCCCATGGCAATATGAGCGGACCCTCCGTCCACTTCATGCCGGTGCAGAGACGGCGAAGCTCGGCGTTCGGGGCCAGCAGGCCCTCCCCGCGCGGATCGTAGATTTCGATAACATCTGCTGCCATGATCAACTCCAGCCACCGTCAACGGTAAAGAATTGCGAGCTGCACATTCGGCTGTCGTCGGCGGCAAGCCATAGGGCCATCCGCGTAACATCCGCCGGCTGGACCAAATCCTTGAGGCATTGCATATCGACGATCCGTTTCTTGACGGCATCGTCAACCCACAGCTCAAGTTGCCTGCCGGTCATGATCCAACCTGGAACGACGCAATTGACCCTGATCCCATCGACGCCGAGATCGCGTGCCAGGCCTTTGGTCAACCCTTCGATCCCAGCCTTGGCCGCGACATAGATCGGCATTCCAGCCGATCCAATTCGCCAACTGAACGATCCGAAATTGATGATGCTTCGGTTCCGCGACGTTTCATCCCAGGTGCCACGGCCTTGGCGCAGAACACCAGGTGGCGAAGATTGAAGGCGATGCGCTCTTCGAAATACTCGGTGGTGACGTCTTCCACCCGGTGGCGTTCGTCATGCGCGGCATTGTTGAGCAGCACCTCGACATCCCCCGCCTTGGCGGTGAAGGAGGCGATCGCGGCTTCCACTTCGGGAATGTTGCGCAGGTCGGCCCGCAGGAACTCGGGCGCGGCCAGGCCCTCCGACGTCAACTGCTCGACCAGCGCCATGGAGACGTCCGGATTGTAGTCGATGAAGCCGACACGGGCGCCTTGACGGCAGAACTGCGTGACGTGTTCGGCACCGATGCCGGAGCCGCCGCCGGTGATCAGCACGACGCGGTCCTTTAGGCTTGGATATTGTGCCCATTTGTTCATGTTGTTTCCTCCGTGATCTAGATTTTTCTGGCAGTCGCCATCCAGCCGAGCGTGGCGTCGGTATCGCCCCCCGGCTTGTACTCCGCGCCGAGCGGCGCTTCCCATGCGAGCGCGCGGATCGCCCTGAATACGTAGTCGTAATTGAGTTCTCCGTGATCCGGCGCTGCGCGATCGGGAACGGAGGCGAACTGGATGTGGCCAATCCGGTCCAGAAGCGTGGCTAGCCGATGGGTCACATCCTCTTCGGTGCGCTGGACGTGGTAGCAGTCGAACATCAGCTTGAGATTGGGCCTGCCGACTTCCGCGATGATCGCGACCGCCTGGTCGGTCGTGCTGAGGAAATATCCCGGCACATCGTGACGGTTGAGCGGTTCGATCAGAATGGTGATCCCCAGCGATGCGGCCTTGCCGCAGGCGTAGCGCAGGTTTTCGACATAGGTCCGGTGCGCCGCATCGCCGGCACCGAATCCGGCCATGACGTGAACGGCGGCCGCATCGACGCCCTTGGCGTAGTCGATGGCCTGGTCGATCGCGTCTCGGGCTTCCTCCTCGCGACCTTTCAGCGCCGACAGGCCGAAATCACCGGCGGAAACGTTTCCCCTGGCCGTGTTGAGCCCGAGCATCCACAGTCCGGTTTCCGTGAGCGTAGCGGCGACGTCTTCGGCCGGGATCGAATAGGGCCAATGGCACTCGACCGCGTCGAAGCCGGCGGCGGCGGCGCGAATGGCATTGGGCAAAGGCGTATCGGCCCACAGGAAGCCGAGATTGGCGGATAGTTTCATGCATCCCACTCCACGTCGAATGTCGTGACGATGTTTCGCACCTGCTGTTCGCTGAGCATGATCGGATCGCGACCATGCATCAGCATGGCAAGACGCGCGGTATCTTCCATTTCCTCGATCGCGTTGCAGGCTGCCTCGATATCGGCGCCCGCGCGACCGGCCCGTGGCTGGCAAGCATCACTGCCGAACGCTTGCCGGCAAGGCCACGTATGGCCTGTCCCATGGCAGGATCGCCCGGCAGGAAAAACGGCAGGAGCTTGACCTTGCCGAGCCGCATGATCGAATAGGGCGTCAGCGGCGGCAGGAAATTGTCGGGGTCGACGCCCGGCATCATCGACCAGGCAACGCAATGACATGAATGGAGATGCACCACCGCTCCGGCCTTGGAACGGGTCTGGTAGAAAGCGTCGTGAAGCGGCATTTCCTTGGTCGGAGGAACGGGAAAGCCGAGCCGGATCCAGCCGGCCGAAAGAGGAGCCGGTCGGCGATACCAGCAGGCCGCCATCCGGCGTGCGGGCCGATATGTTGCCGGTCGATCCACCCGTGAGGCCGCGATCGAACATGGACCTGGCAAGCAGGCAGATCTGCTCACGCAACTAGCTTTCGGCGTTCATACGGCCTCCGCTGCCGCCAAAGCATCCTTGAAGAAGGTTTCGGCGCCGAAATTGCCGGATTTGAGCGCCAGCGCGATGGGTTCTCCCGCCGAGCGGGAAAAGCACCAGGGCACGCCGGGCGCGATTTCCGGGCGATTTCCAGGCGGTCGACACCGAGCGCGCGGGCAACCGCGCCCGACGTTTCGCCGCCGGCGACCACGAAGCGCCGAACGCCAAAATCTCGGGCTGCCAGCGACAACTCGGCCAGCGCCGTTTCGACGATCTCGCCGGCGCGGGCCACGCCCAGATCTTGCTGGGCGGCCTTGACGGCCTCCGGTCCGGCGGTGGCATGGAGAAGCGGGCTGCGGGAAAGATCCTGTTGTCGCAACCAGGCCAGCGTGTCCCCGATGCCGCTCTCCGCGAGCGCCATCGGATCCAGCCCGAAACCGGGCGCACCGGTCGAGAGGTAGGAGCGGACCTGGCGATTGGTCATCGCCGAGCAGCTTCCCGACAAAACGATCGAAGCGTCGGCGAGGCACGGTCTTGCCGGGGCCTTTGCCTTGTCGTCCAGCAGGCCGTCAGGTCGTTATCGTCGATCGCGTCGATGATCGCGTGGTTGTGGCCATCCCGGTGCAGGGCAGACAGGGCGGCAGTGATATGGTCCGGTCCGCGCATGGTCGTCAAACGATCGACAAGTCCCACGCGACCGGAGCCCTGCTGCTGCAGAAGGCGGACGAGGTTCGAGTCGCGCATCGGCGTCAGCAGGTGGTCCTTCATCGGGCTTTCGGCCAGCGGCTGACGTCCGATGAAGAGATTGCCCATATAGACTGTACGGCCGTTTTCCGGGAAGGCGGGGCAATAGATAGTCTGCTGCGTACCGAGGTCCGTCATCAGGGCTTCCGCTACCGGTCCGATATTGCCTTGCGCGGTGCTGTCGAAGGTCGAACAGTATTTCCAGAAGAAGCGCCGCGCGCCAGCCTGCTGCAGCCAGCGGAGCGCCGCTCGAGCTTCAATGATCGCCTCGTTGACCGGTATGGTGCGGATTTTCAAGGCGACGACCTCAATGGCGGCGCTGTTGCCGGACGGTTCCTGCGGCACACCGAAACGCAGCGTCACCTGCCTGCCGCTGCGCGCGAGGAGTGCGGCGATGTCGCTGGCGCCGGTAATGTCGTCGGCAATGACGCCGAGAAGCGTGCTCACATGCGCTCTCCCTCGACGCCCGGCAGGACGACGCCTGCCTGGCGGGCATAGACCTTCACCACGGCGGCGTCGTCCTCGCGCCCGAGTCCCATGGCAGAGGCATCGGCAAATTGCCGAAGTGCGGCGGTTGTAATCTGGACCTCGAAACCTGCGGATCCGGCGATCTCCCGCACGATGCCGAGATCCTTCGGCCAGATGTCTATTGCGCTGTGGGGCGTATAGTCGCCGCTGACGATATGCGGAGCGCGGTTTTCCAGCATCCAGCTCGTTCCGGCGCATTTCTGAATGACCGAGAGGAATGTCGCGGCATCGATGCCCTGCGTGGCGGCAAAGGTCAGCGCTTCGGCCATGACAGCAATATGCACGCCGGCGAGCAACTGATTGGTCGCCTTCATCGCCGAGGCCGAGCCGGCCGAAGCGCCGAGTTCGAAGACGGTTTCCGCCAACGCATCCAGTACAGGGCGAGCGGCGGCAAAGGCGGCATCCTTACCCGAAGCCATGATCGTCAGGCAGCCGTTGGCAGCCTTCAGAGAGCCGCCGGAAATCGGCGCGTCGAGGTAGAGCACGTCATGCTCGGCGCATCGCGTTTCCATGGCCTGCGCGAATGCGGGCGCAACGGTGACGCATCCGAGCACGACCGCGCCCCGACGAAGCCTCGGCACGATAGCTTCAGGACCGAACAATACGTTTTCCATCTGCGCCGCATTCAGAACCACGATCACGACAGCATCGAGCGCTGCGGCTGCCTCGATCGAAATACCCGCGGTGCCGCCTTCCTGCTGCAACCGCTCCATCGCCGTGTGATTGATATCCTGCCCCCAGATCCTGTGGCCGGCGCGAAGAGCCGAAATCGCCATCCCAAAGCCCATGGATCCGAGTCCAATCACACCGATATGTGATTGAACGAAGCCGCTGGCGCGGCATTTGGGGCATCTGATTTGCATACAGTGCTCGTGTTTTGAAGGAATGGGCTGTTTGGCCCAACCTTTGAACGGGAGAGTACCATGAGTGAGATGAGCCCCCTGCGCCGGCGGATGATCGAGGACATGACGATCCGCAATCTGTCGCCGGCGACGCAACGATCGTATTTGCATGCGGTGACGAAGTTTTCGCGCTATTTCGGGCGCTCGCCTGACCGATTGGGGCTGGAGGAAGTACGCGCGTTTCAGGTGCATCTGGTGTCATCTGGCCTATCGTGGCCAGCCTTGAACCAGACGGTTTGCGCCCTTCGCTTCTTCTTCGGCGTCACGCTTGGGCATGCGGAGATACCGGAGCGCATTGCCTATGCCCGAACGCCCGCTAAGTTGCCGACGATATTGAACGGCGATGAGATAGTGCGGTTTTTGGAAGCGGTCCCGAGCTTAAAGACCCGAACCGCGCTCACGACGGCTTATGCGGCCGGATTGCGCGCCACCGAGACAGTCAGTCTCAAGGTCAGCAATATCGATGGCGAACGCGGTGTCATCCGTGTTGAACATGGCAAGGGCGGCAAGGACCGTACCGTGATGCTGTCAGCGCAGTTACTGCATATCCTGCGGGTCTATTGGAAGCTGGCGCGGCCGCAGATATGGCTGTTTCCCGGACGCGACGAAAATAAGCCCATCGATGTCCAGGTTCTGCATTCTGCCTGCCGTTCGGCGCGGATTGCCGCCGGAATCGACAAGCGAGTGTCGGTGCACACGTTGCGACACAGCTTTGCCACCCATCTTCTGGAGAGCGGCACCAACATCCGCATCATCCAGGTCCTACTCGGCCACAACAATCTGTCGACCACGGCGCGGTATAAGAAAGTGTCCAACACGCTCATCCGTGCCACGACCAGTCCGCTTGACCGGCTGACGCCGGAGGTGGTGCCGACAGGCTGATGACATCCCGCCATGGCGGCGGGATTGGAGGTGGCGGACATTTTTCGCCGCCATGGGGAAGAATATCGCCAATCCCATGACACGCATCTCGGGCGGCTCGAACGCCGGGTGATGAGCGCGGTTGCGATGTGCCGGACCGCCCGACTGGGTGGCCATATCCAGCAATGCCAGGATTGTGAGGCGCTCCGCATCGCCTACAATTCCTGCCGTAACCGGCATTGCCCGAAGTGTCAGGGACAGGCCAGCCGTGATTGGCTTGCCGCTCGGCAGGCCGACCTGCTGCCAGTCAGCTATTTCCACGTCGTCTTCACCGTGCCGCAAGCGATCGCCGCGATTGCCTTCCAGAACAAGCAGGTGGTCTATGCTATCCTGTTTCGCGCTGTCGCCGAGACGCTGCACAGACTTGCCGCCGATCCCAGACATCTGGGTGCCGACATCGGCTTCATCGCCGTGCTGCATTCCTGGGGGCAGAATCTGCATTATCACCCACACATCCACTGCATCGTGCCGGGCGGCGGATTGTCGTTCGATCAAACCCGCTGGGTGGCTTGCCGGAGGAACTTCTTCCTGCCCGTGCGGGTACTGTCGCGCCTGTTCCGGCGACTGTTTCTCGAACACCTCGAGCAGGCTCATGACGAAGGCCAGCTTCAGTTCTTCGGCAGCATCGCGAACCTGGCCAATCCAGCCGCATTCATGTGCATGATCAAAGAAGTGCGGCGCGTCAATTGGGTCGTCTATGCCAAGCCGCCCTTTGCCGGACCCCAACAGGTGCCGGCCTATCTCGGCCGCTATACCCACCGTATCGCCATCTCCAATTCCCGCCTCGTCAGCATGGATGGTGATCAGGTCACTTTCCGATGGAAGGATTATCGCAAGGGTGGCAGGCAGAAGCGGATGACGCTCGATGCCCACGAGTTCATTCGCCGTTTCCTGCTGCACACGATTCCGGACGGCTTCCATCGCATCCGTCACTTTGGCTTGCTTGCCAACGGCCATCGGCAGCAGAAGCTGGAGGCCTGCCGCAATCTCCTCAATGTCCCGCAGCCAGAAGAGCCGATCGAGGGCATGGATACGGTCGAGGCCCCGCCGTTTGCACACCGCTGCCCCTGTTGCGGCGGAAGGATGAGCATCCTCGGCACCTGGAAGCCGCGTCAACCAGCCTGTCGGCCAGCATGGAACGATAGTTCATGACCCTATCAGGCGCGGCATCACTTCAACGATCAACGTCGGCATATCGAAAGGCCGCGAGGAGAATGCTTTGGCCAAACATAACGGCGCAGCATAAGACCCAGCAGCATCAAGGGCGCGGTCGGTGCAGACCGACTGAATGGATCGTCAAAAACATCGCAGTTCCCGACGAGAACCTTCTTCCCAGCCCCTCTTTCCGCTCCCTCCGGGGCAACCCCTGCCAAACACCATCTACCGCATCGGCAAAATCCCCATAGTGCCAAACAACCCGCGGCTTCGTTCAATCCGGCTTCAATGAGGTCCGATCAGCAATTGCGACATCTAAAGCGACCGGGATGATGTCCCGAGAGGTGGTGTAGGTCGATAGCGGTGGTCATCGGCTTTTTCCGGTAGGGTTGGGTTGTTCAAGCACAACCTGATGGAAAGACTACCGATGACCAATGACATGATGGACCTCCGCTCGCTTGTTGAGAAGAGCGCTGATGCGGATTTGCTGCGCGAGATGATCGGCTTTGCGGCCGAGAAGCTGATGGAGCTGGAGGTCGGCGCGAAGACCGGTGCGGCCTATGGTGAGAAGAACGACTTTCGACTTGCTCAACGCAACGGATATCGCGATCGCGACTGGGAGACCCGCGCCGGAACTGTCGAACTTCGTATTCCAAAGCTGGCACCGGCAGCTATTTCCCAAGCTTTCTGGAGCCGCGTCGCATGGCTGAGAAGGCACTGACGGCGGTGATCCAGGAAGCCTATATCCAGGGCGTTTCGACCCGCTCGGTGGACGACCTGGTCAAGGCGATGGGCATGAGCGGCATTTCCAAAAGCCAGGTCTCCAGGCTTTGCGAAGAGATCGACGACAAGGTGAAGGCCTTTCTTTCCCGCCCCATCGAAGGTGACTGGCCCTATCTCTGGATCGACGCCACCTACCTCAAGGTCCGGCGTGGCGGACGCGTCGTCTCGGTCGCGGTGATCATCGCCATCGGCGTCAACACGGATGGTCGGCGGGAAGTGCTTGGCATGGAAATCGGCACCTCCGAAGCTGAGCCGATCTGGACTGAGTTCCTGCGCAAGCTCACGCGGCGTGGCCTACGCGGCGTCAAACTCGCCGTTTCCGATGCGCATGAAGGTATCAAAGCCGCCGTCTCCAAGGTTCTTTCCGCAACCTGGCAAAGATGCCGGGTTCACTTCATGCGCAATGCGCTGGCTCATGCCGGCAAGAGCGGGCGACGCGTCGTCTCAGCCTTCATAGCGACAGCCTTTGCCCAGGACACGCCGGAAGCTGCCAGCCAACAATGGCGCAACGTCGCCGATCAGATCAGGCTGAAGGTGCCGAAACTTGCCGCCCTGATGGATAGCGCCGAGGAAGATGTCCTCGCATATATGACCTTTCCCAAGCAGCACTGGACCAAACTTCACAGCACGGATGAGATCGACAAGCGCTTTCCTTCCAGACGTGGTAAGATGCCTTTGCGCGGGCGACCTCGTGGTGAAGCGTGGTGCATCGGCTGAAAGCGCCGCCGGGCCACCTCATTCGAGCCTTGCCGGATTGAGGCGTCCGCGCGCCTTTTGATTTGGCGGGCGCGGACGCCAGGTCTCGACAAAACGTTCGTAGCCCTTTTGTGCTTGCTCAGCGATGCGCATCTCCTGGTCACGGAGCTTTTTGACGTTGTAGGCGTAGGCAGGGCCCGGCTTGTTCCCCTTCTTCTGCGGTTTGCCGGCCTGCAATTCCATTGCGCGCGTTTTGTGTGCGACGAGGCTCGGGCGCGCCCAAAGATAGTCGGTCTGCTTGGTCAACATATGCCAGACCAGAACAGTGAGTTTGCGAGCGACCGCGACAGCCGCGACCTGATGGCCGCGTCTGGCCCTGACCCGGACGAAGAAGGCGTGCAAGGGGCCTGGTGCCTTCGCCGCTGCCCACGCTGCCTCGACAAGCATGGCGCGCACATGGCTACGGCCAATTTTGCTGATGCGTCCGTGGTGCGCGGCACCCAGTCCGGACTGGCGAACCCGAGGGTTGAGCCCGAAGTAGCTGACCAGCTTCTGGGGACTGTTGAAGCGTCCGATGTCACCGATGGCCGCCATCAGCCCGGTCGCCACGGTAAGGTTGACGCCGGTGATCGTGAGCAAACGCCTGACCGCCGGATCATCCGTCGTCCCTTCGGCGATCTGTCGGTCGAGAATTGCAAGGTCTTCGCCAAGCCGATCGAGTTCGCGTATATGCCTCTCGATTGCAATCTGCTCATCCGCGGGCAGAGGTTGGCGCTTGAGCCAGTCCCGCCCCCGGTTATTGAACAGATCGGCATGCGGGCACTTCGGGATCAAATGGGCATGCAGGATGGAATGGACCTCGTTCTTGATCCGTGTCCGATGCCGAACAACCTGGTAGCGCCGCGCCACGAGGCGCCGCATCCGCTCGGTAGCTGCGTCCGGCGTCCAGATCTGCGGCAAATAATCCGCAGCATGCAAGCTCGCCAAAGTGCCCGCATCGATCTTGTCGGTCTTTACATGGGCCTGTGCGATCGCCTTGACCTGCAGCGGATTGGCAATCACCACTCTGCGCACAAATGGCGACAGGACACGAGACACTGCCATGCAGTTGCCCGTCGCCTCGATCACCACTTCGTCCGTTACCGAGAGGCTCTTGCCAAGACCCTCCAAGGCTGTTCGTGTCATGTCGACACGGCCGCCGTGACGTAGCCGGCCATCTTCCCAGAAAACCACCTCGCCAAACGTTCGGTGAATATCAATTCCAATCACCCGTCGCATGCGCACCTCCTGTCGATTGAACAACGGGAGCGGCGGGCGACACGACAACTACGGATCCGCGCTCTCGGCGCAACCGGGCGAGTCGCAGAGGCGGCCAGCTACTAACACGAGCTCGCAGCTCATCGTGTGCATCGGCCTGCCCGCACCTTCGTGCTCCCGGTGCCTCTGTCCCGGATGGTCACACCATACGCCACGATCCACAAAATCGCAGCAGAACATCGGCACCGCAGATCTTATACCGGTTACGAACCCGATTGAGCGACTGAACGGCGAGATCAAGCGAAGGACAGAGGTCGTGGGCATCTTTCCCAACGACGATGCCATCGTTAGACTCGTCGGCGCGCTGCTGCTGGAGCAAAATGACGAATGGGCGGTTCAGCGCTCGCGATACATGACACTGGAAACCATCGCTACAATGAGCGATGATCCACTTATCAACCTGCCCGCGGCAGGCTGATCCGTTCCCGGCCCTGTCCGGAAAGCTCGACGATCAGCGGAGCTACACCACTCCAGGGGACGTCATCGCGACCGGACCTCACAGAACCCTCCCGATTGAACTAAAGCGTGTCGCGGTTAACCGGATTCGGGCTTCCTGTTTGAGCTGATTTGTGATTCCGTTTGTCCATGGAAGGAGAAGAACCATGGGCAAGCCGCATCCGATCGAGTTGCGTGAGCGTGTCGTTG
>NZ_QJKM01000025.1 GCF_003425685.1 Rhizobium terrae | reverse complement strand
GAGTGGAAAAGGCTGCGCCAGGCCGAAAAAGCCTCTGCTCAGATCATCGCCTGAATCTTATCCGCAGCATACATCAGCAATGACCCGCGCACGCGACCCAGTTCCGCGGTTCCCGGCGTATGGGTACACTCTTTTTATCCAACCCGCAGAAGCACAGGAGACCAATTTGCGGCCGAACCATCCTTATGCCGGCATGTGGGTCACCGACGACAACCGGGTTCGCCATGAACTTCTGCCGAACGGACGTTATGTCGAGGCCCGCGGCCAGCGCGAGCGGGCCTATCAAGGCCGCTACGAAGTCGACGGGACGCATATCGAATACTGGGACGACACGGGCTTTACTGCCGACGGCGATTTCGTCGATGCCAACACACTGCACCATGGCGGTATGATCTTGCGACGTCAGCCAGCGACGCCTTAACATACCAGTTGACAGGAGCGGTGCCCACTCAGCGCCGCCCTGTCATCGCGACCTGTCCACCTCTCGGAGGAGATCGATGAAGGCTCGTAGCGGTGACGGCACGTGCCGGCTGCGAGGGTAATAGAGTGCCAAGCCGGGTGTAGGCGGACACCAGTCATCGAGCACAGTCACCAATTGGCCAGATTTGAGTAAAGGTCGGGCAAAGTATTCAGGTACATATGCGATACCGCGCCCGTCCACCGCCGCCTGGACGAGAAGATCGCTGTCATCGAGCGTGAGATTGCCGGGCACATCGACCGCAATTTCGGCACCTCGTTTTGAGAACTCCCAGCGATAGCGTTTGCCGCTCGGCAGACGCTGGCGGATACAGCAATGCGCATAGAGGTCGTCAGGTGTCTGCAGTGCGGCTTTGCCATTGAGATAGGACGGCGCCGCCACGGCGATAAAACGGACGTCGCCTCCGAACTTCACCGCGATCATGTCCTTCGGGATGGCTTCCAGCAGGCGGATGCCCGCGTCGAAACCCTGTTCCACGATATCGACAAGCCGACCTTCCGATACGAGGTCAAGCTCCACGTCGGGATAGAGGTCCATGAAGCGCGGCACGACGTCTGCAAGGAGAATGCGGGCGCCGCTTTTGTTGGCATTGATACGCAGTATGCCGCCTGGGGTGCCGCGCTCCTCCGAGAGCGTATCGAGCGCGTAGTCAAGATCCTGAAGCACTGGATCGAGGCGTGCAAGCAGGCGAGCGCCAGCCTGGGTCAGCGATACGCTGCGTGTCGTCCGATTGAAGAGGCGGACGTCCAGTTTTGCTTCTAATCCGATGATCGTGTGGCTGAGGGCGGAGCGCGAAACACCCATGACATCGGCCGCCTTGCGGAAGCTCTGATGATTGGCCACCGCGGCAAAGGCGGCAAGGTCGTTCAGACTGGGGCGTGCCATTCGTGATTTATCCTCACCAGGTCATCTCAAATTGAGGATCTTATAGCACCAATCCTCGAGATCTACATTCGCAGATGAACAATGAGGAAAATTTACATGACAAAGACATGGTTCATCACCGGCGCTTCCTCCGGGCTCGGTCTCGAGATGACGCAGCAGTTACTCGCCGAGGGGCACACCGTCATAGCCACGCTCCGCCGGCCAGGAACGCTCACGCAACTTGAGCAGAAATATCGCGAGCGCCTGGATATCGTTCTGCTTGATCTGGTCGAGCCGGAGAGCATTGCCTCAGCCGTCGAAGGAGCCTTCAAGCGGCATGGCCGCATAGACGTGATCGTCAGCAACGCGGGCTATGGCCTGTTTGGTGCTGCGGAGGAGCTCACGAATGAAGAGATCGACCGGCAGATCTTCACCAATCTGACCGGATCCATTCATCTGATCCGTGCTGCACTGCCCCTTCTTCGAAAGCAGGGCGGCGGCCGGGTCGTTCAGGTCTCGTCCGAAGGCGGGCAGATCGCCTACCCAGGCTTCAGCCTCTATCACGCGACCAAGTGGGGCATCGAGGGGTTCCTCGAATCCGTGGCACAGGAAGTGGCGCCTTTCGGCATCGACGTCATCATCGCCGAGCCAGGGCCCACGGGCACGAATTTCGGAGCCAATCTCGTCAGCGCGAAACCGATGGATGCCTACGCTGAAACGCCGGCTGGCGCCGTTCGCCGGGCAATCACCGGGGGCAGTTTCGAGATCAAAGGGGATGCGGCGCGCACCGTGTCCGCAATCATATCAGCCGCCGAGAGCGAGGAGCCAGCGCTGCGGCTGACGCTGGGCAGCACGGCCTATTCATCCATCTCACAGGCGCTTTCCGCGCGCCTTTCCGCCCTTGAGGCGCAGCGAGACGTGGCAGATTCCGCTGATAGGCAGGACGTGTGAACCCAGCGGTCCAGAAACACCGATTCCAAGAACAGGAAAGGAACTGACATGTCCATTCGATCAGCTCTGGTAGCTATTGCCTTCAGCGTTTCGTCTTCCGCTTTCGCGCAGGCCACCGCCGAGAACCAGGTCGTCGGCACCTGGCGCATGATGTCGGCGACCATCGACCCCGGCGGCAAAAATATCGCTGCTTATGGAGAAAAGCCCATCGGTCTTCTCGTCTTTACGCCCGACATGCATTTCGTGGAAGTTCTGACAGACGCTGACGTTCCGAAGTTTGCTTCCAATGCCCGAGGTGAGGGGACGGACGATGAAAATCGCACGGCCATGTCACGCAGCATCGGGTTCTTCGGCACGTACACGGTCGATGAGAAGGGCGAATTCAGCGGCAACCGTGTCGAAGGCGCGACATTTCCGAACTGGGTTGGCAGCGTGCGAACGCGCGATGATCTCACTTTGGTCGTGACCGGTGACCGGATGACCGAGCAGTTCCGCAGGCCGGAAGGCACCGAAATAAGGATCGAATGGCAGCGCGTCAAATGAGGACCGCTTCTCGACAGAACAACGAGCGACGGTGACCTTGAGTCTACCGGCCCGTGTCCAGTGGAGCCACGCGATGCCAAAACAGGTAGATCTCACAGAAAAACTTCAAGATGGGCAGGCAGCCGCGCCCGCGCTCGTCTGGCTCATGGCGATTGGAGCGGGCGTTGGTGTAGCCAATATCTGTTACGTCCAGCCCGTCATCCCGTTGGTGCAGGCCGACTTTGCTCTGTCACCCGAGCAAGCGAGCCTCGTGCCTGCCGTGACGCAGGCAGGCTATGCGGCCGGGATGCTATTATTGGCACCGCTCGGCGACCTCGTGGATCGCAAGCGCCTGATTCTCGCGAAATTCGCGCTGCTCGTCGCCGCTCTGTTGGCGGCCGCGACCGCTCCGAGTTTCTCGGTTATGCTCGCCGCAAGTCTGGCGCTCGGGTTGCTCGGCAGTGTCGGTCAGGATTTCATTCCGCTCGCTGCGCAGCTCGCCACCGAAGAGCGGCGGGGCCGCACGATTGGGCTGGTCACCACGGGACTTCTTTGCGGCATTCTTTTGTCCCGAACGGTCGGAGGGGTAGTCGGAGACCTTCTTGGCTGGCGGGCGATGTTCGGGATTGCGGCCGGGATGGTGGCGCTGCTGGCGCTGGCCGTTTGGCGGTTTCTCCCGCACCAGTCCGTGACGGCAACAGGCACCTATGCCGGTCTGCTTCGCAGCCTTGCCACGCTCACCTATAGGCACGCTTTACTCAGAAAGGCGTTGGCAACACAAGGATTGCTAGCTGCAACACTCGGCGCATTTTGGTCAACTCTTGCCCTCATGTTGGCCGAGCCGCCGTTTCAGTTTGGGCCAGGTTTGGCAGGAGCTTTCGGATTGGTAGGCGCAGCAGGGGCCTTTGGCGCTCCGCTGTTTGGTGGTTTCGCGGATCGCAAGGGGCCCTTCGCAGTGATCCGCTTGGGCTGCCTGTTTGTGGCCGCGGCCTTCGCGCTTATGTTGATGCGTCCGCACTCGATGGTAGCGCTCGTCGTGGGCGCAATACTCTTTGATTTCGGCGTGATGGCGGGACTGGTCTCGCACCAGACCATCGTGACCGATCGATCCAAATGCGCGCAGCCGTCTGAACGGTCTGCTGATGACCGGCGCCATGATCGGCATGTCCATTGGTGCCGCTGTTGGGGGATGGGCGTGGAGCCGTTACGGTTGGACAGGCGTGTGCCTGACAGGCGCGATCGCAGGCGTCCTAGCGCTCCTGCGCTCCTCTCTTCCTCCGATCATTCAGCCCACCTCCAAGGAGTCCGCTTCGTGAGAACTCCTCAATTGTGTCAGTATCGATCGGCGCCCACATTGGCCTACCGTTCAGGATCTTGAGACGGCGACCGAAGCTACACGGCCGAGACAGCGTGATGCGCGTCGATGGCAGCATGTGACGATTATCGTATCAAGCGTCCATGGTTGACCCGCTTACCGAAATCGTAACCCTTTTGCGGCCACGCGCTGTGCTGATGACGGAGATCCGCGGCAGTGGCCGCTGGGGCATCCACTTCCCCGCATTCCACGTGACCAATTTCGTCATCGCTGCCGAAGGTGACTGCTGGCTACGCCTTGGGCAGAACGAGCCGCGGCCGTTCCGAAGGGGCGATTTCCTGCTTCAACCCAGTTCCATGGAGTTCGGCTTCCTCAGCGCGCCAGACGCCCCGGCCGTGTTCGGCGATGCCGCCTACAAAGCGGCAGCCGGAAGCCTCATCAGATTGGGGCAGGATGATGGACCGGCGACACGGATCGTCGGTGGTTATGTTGAGGTCGACCGTGTCAACGCCGATCTCTTCGCCGCGCTTCTTCCCCGGGTTGTGCATGTGCAGGCACATGATCGAGGTGCGGGTCGATTGGCAATGTTACTGGATGTGATTGCCGAGGAGCCACGCGGAAACGATCCGGGCCGGGCCCTTGTGCTACAGCGACTCGCCGAAGTCCTCATCGTTGAAGCGCTTCGGCCCGGCGGCCGGCGAGCTTGTCGCCCCGTCTGGCGTGTTGGCCGGCCTTCAGGATCGGCAGCTCGCGCTCGTCCTGCAAGCAATCCACGCCGAGATAAACCACAACTGGACCCTGCCCCGCCTGGCTGGCCTCGCAGCGATGTCGCGCTCGGCCTTCGCCCGTCGCTTCCAGGAAACCATCGGCATGCCACCCATGGCCTACATTCTCCGCTGGCGTATGGCCGTGGCAAAGTCGGCGTTGATCAACGAGCGGCTGACGCTCGACGAAGTGGCGGAGCGGACAGGCTATGGGTCCGCGGGCGCGCTCAGCCACGCTTTCCTGCGTGCCGTCGGGTGTACGCCAAGTGCGTTCAGGCAACAAAGGGAGGAGCCTGCCCAAGAGACGGGTCGATATTGATGGGACCAGGCTTTTCTGAGTATCTGAGTGAGATCAGACCGTCAGGGCGATCCCGACAGTCCTATCACTCTGCTGGCATGGCGCGTATCCTTGGCATTCCATAGAAGCTGTATCCGGTAGTGCTAGTTTACACGCTCCAACAACTGGAAGTCTCTTCGTGATGTGGCCAGCACATATCACAGAAGATCGCCGTTCGACTCCAGCTAAGCAAGCTGCCTGTCAAATCGCTGTGGATCCATAACGTCCTTGCCGTTCCAATCATAGCTTCTCATATAGTCCAGAAACGCTCGCATGGCGGCGCTCGGGAGTCGGCGGCTCGGGTAGTATAAAAACCAGTGTGGCAGGATAGGGCTCCAGTCGGAGAGAAGTTCCACTAGCCGGCCGTTTTGGATATAGGGTTTGGCATAGTCATCGAAGATATGAGCAATTCCTCTGCCAGCCAGTGCAGCTTGGAGTTCATTGTGCGCCGAACTGACCGTCAGCCGGCCGGTGGGAGTGACTTCGATTTCCTCGCCTGCCTCGGCAAACCGCCAGGTGACGAGGGTGCCACCAGGGAAACGACGTTTGATACAGCCATGACCAACGAGTTCGTGCGGCGTCTGTGGTTCTCCGCACCTCTTGATATACTCAGGTGAAGCGACGATTGCATAACGAAGAGCTGGTCCCAGCGGCAGCGCGATCATGTCTTGCGCCAGTTGCTTGCCGAACCTAACGCCTGCATCGAAACCCTGTTCCACGATATCGATAACGGCCGCATCGCTGATGATCTCGATCTTCACCTCGGGATAAGCCTCCATAAAGTCGAACACCAGCGGGCAAAGGAAATGGTCGACGGCTGGAGCTGGCGCATTGATCCTGACAGTCCCCGACGGACTGTCGCGCAATTCGTCAACCTCTGCGATGGCGAGCCTGATGTCGCTCAACGCGGGTGCCAGACGTTCAAGAAGACGCTGTCCTGCCTCCGTTGGAGACACGCTCCTCGTCGTCCGATTAAGAAGCCGGATACCAAGAGCCTCTTCGAGAGCATTCATCGTTTGGCTCAATGCCGACGAAGAGATTCCCCGCTCGAGGGCTGCCGCGCGGAAGCCGCCACAGCGCACGATGGCCACGAAGACATCGAAACTGTCTAGGCGAATAGGGTCCATTGCGAAGTTTTTCTAATCAAGCTGGTTAACTTACTGCAGATTATCAGATCAAAAGCTTCGTGTCATGATCTCCCAGACCTAAATGCCGCGCTCCGGAAAGGTCCCTCGTCTGTCGTGTCCGACCGCGGACAGGGCCAAGCAGTGCGCCTAAGAGAAGGAAAAATGGATGAGTGCCTTCACGCTTAACAGACGCGCCATCATGCTGTCCGCTGTAGCGGGCGCATCGAGCGTGCTCATTCCGAGCCTGGGTAGCTCCGGCACCGCTAAGGCCCAGGTTGCGTCCTCGGTGGCCGGCAATGCTGGTTATTACCGTTTCCGCGTCGGCGAAATCAGCGCGACCGTCTTGAGCGATGGTGTGATTGGTGGGCCGCCCCGCGTCTATGCAGGCAATGCGCCGGAAGCCGAGCTTCAAGAAGTCCTGCGGCAGGCGTTCCTCCCGACCGATCACCTGACCCTCAATCTCAACACTCTGCTGATCGAGACCGGCGGCCGACGGATCCTGATCGAGGCTGGCGCCGGAAAAACCATGGGCCCGAATGGCGGGCGCATCTTTGAAAACCTTGCCGCGATCGGTCTCAGCGCTGCGGACATCGATGTGATCGTCATCTCACACACCCATCCAGACCATGTCGGCAACCTGAGAACCGCGGATGGCGGCAAAGCCTTTCCCCGCGCCACTGTCTTCGTTCCGAAGGCCGACTGGGATTTCTTCGTCCGCACCGATCCGGATCTCTCCTACATGCCCGTGCCGGAGGAATTCCGTCTCCGCTTCGCCGCAAATATCAAGAACAGTCTTGAACCCTTCAGGAACGATGTCGAACTTTATGAGGCCGGCGCTGAGATCGTGCCGGGTCTGGCGACGATCGTCGCGTCTGGCCATACGCCCGGCATGGCCACTTTCCTTGTTCATTCGGGAAATGACCAACTGCTGCTGACGGCAGACCTTGCTTATCACCCCGTTGTGAATGTCGACAGACCATGGCTTCCAGGGCCCGACCGCGACAAGGAAACCGCCCTTTCGTCCCGCCGTCGCATCTTCGACAGAGCGGCGGCCGAGCGCATGCCGGTCCTTGGCTTCCACTATCCATTCCCAGGCCTCGGCCGGATGCTGAAGACCGATGGCGGCTACGCCTGGGTACCCGCCAACTGGCAGTTCTAACGAAAAAGCATCAGGAGCGATCTCATGGAGAAGTCGAAGATCAACAGACGCAGCTTCCTTGGAACGATGGGGGCAACTGCAACAGGGCTGGCGCTCGCGACCAACGCCACGGCGCAGACCCAGGCGACGAGCGCGACATCGCCAACTCCGCAATCAAACCAGAATGTGGTCACTCGTACTTTGCCGCGCACCGGCGAGAAGGTCACAGCCCTGGGCCTCGGCACCTTCCTGACCTTCGACCTGAAGCCAGGAGATCGGCGCGACGCTCTCCGACAGGTCTTCGAACGGTACGTCGCCGCAGGCGGTCGTGTGGTCGACACCTCGCCTCTTTACGGCTCGGCGGAAGTCAGTGTCGGCCAGTTCATGGGCGAGTTCGAAGGATCCTCCGAGATGTTCCTCGCCAACAAGGTCTGGTCGACAGGAGAATATCTTGGAGACGAAAGTCACGCGGTCGAAAGCTTCCGGCAGTCACGAATGCGGACATGGCGCGCGGCGATCAATCTGATGCAATGCCACAGCATCACCAATGCACCCGTCATCGTTCCGCTGATGAAGGCATGGAAGAAGGAAGGCCTCATAGGTCATGTCGGCGTGACCCATCACGAGTCGGCAGCGCAAGACCAGCTATTGACGTTCGTCCAACGCGGTGACGTCGACTTCATCCAGACGAATTACTCGATCTTCAACCGCGATGCCGAGCGCCGCCTTCTTCCGGCCGCGGCCGACAAGGGCGTCGGCGTCCTCATTAATCTGCCGCTGGAAAAGGCACGGCTGATGAAGGTGGTCGAGGGGCAGCCGCTTCCCGGCTTCGCGCAGGAGTTCGGGGCCAACAGCTGGGCGCAGTTCTTTCTGAAATGGGTCATGGCGCACCCGGCCGTCACGAGCGTACTCTGCGGCACGTCGAATCCCGATCACATGAGTGACAATGTCCAGGCGATGACAGGCCCGCTTCCGGACGAGCGGATGCGTGCCCGCATGGTTGCTCATATGGAGACGATTCCCGGCTTCGGCTCCATCGGCACGATGCCGTGGTATCCCGGCAAGGAGAATATGTATTCTGGCCTGATCCGAGAGGCGCAGGCGAACGCCGCGCAGCGCCTGCGGTAACGGCGCGTCGATTAAACCGCGATCACACTGGGAGACCGGCCTTGTCCTCCACCAGACGCTCGCTTCTGACGGCCTTTCTGACGCTGCCTCTCCTCGAGGCGGCGAGAACGAGAGCGTTTGCGCAGGCCGCTCCCGAACTGCCGCTCACTCCTGCATGTGACGACGGAGACGAACCGACGCTTGAACGGGAGGCTGGCCCCTTCTTCAAGCCGAACTCGCCGCTCAATCGCGATCTCTATCCAGATTCACCCGGCGGTGAGCGAATAACGGTCGCAGGGTTCGTACTCGACACTCGCTGCCGGCCCCTTAGCGGTGGTCTCGTGGAGATTTGGCATGCGGACGAAAATGGCGACTATGATAGCGTTGGTTTCCGCCTGCGCGGACACCAATTCAGCGACACGCAGGGACGCTGGTGGTTCAACACTATCGTGCCAGCGCTTTATCCCGGCCGAACACGCCATTTCCATTTCAAGGTCCAGCGCCCGGGTGGGCGCATCCTCACCACCCAACTTTATTTTCCCGCCGAGCCCCGAAACGCTGGAGACAGACTGTTTGACGAGGCGCTACTCCTCGAAATCAAGCAAGCCGGTGATGGAAGGTTCGCGCGGTTTGATTTTGTGATCTGACGACGGGTACGCCTGTAAGCGGGAAGTGTAAGGGACTCCGGCCCTCTCTCACTTTGAAATGAAGTGCATTACGTTTGCATAATGAAAACCGGCACAAGTCCGGTGCGGGGGTCCCAAACCCACGTGATTGCGTTTGCGACACATCACAGCAATCACCCTGGTCGCAGATGTGCGTACAACCCCTCACGGTCAGTTTCAGAACGCGACCGGCGAGCTCAGCCGTCTGCCGCAGGTGATCGCCGTCCTCCATCAAGCGCGGCCGGAAGCGCGCGCTTCAACAGACGCACTTCGGCTCCACCATCAAGCACCGCGGCGCTACTGCGTCCAGCTGCGTCGAACTATTCACGCAATCGCTACGATAACAGCAGATTAGCCACCCATTACGGCGTCGCATCCAAGGGTACGGGATCTCCCTCTGGTGCGGGCGCAGGGGCGTCGTCAGGCTTGCCGTCTTCGTTTTCCAAACCGAGTTGTTGAAGAATAAGGTCTTTGATTTGCTGTTCGATCGCCTCTCGATCTTTCTCGCTCATCGCAGCCAGCTTGTCTTCATTGAGCTCTCGATCCTTCAGGAAGAAATAGCGGATACGTTCGGCCGGCGTCATATTGGACACCTTCAAGAACTCGTCGGCCGCATCGGGTTTGTCGTCTTTGCTAAGAGCGGTGCGATTTGGCTTTTGGTCCAACACAATGCCATTGCTCTCCATTGACCACAGGGCATCGGCAAGCTTCGAGCCGTATCGAGTATCAAGAGAGACGGAGGGGGGATTTCCGCCTCCTTTTCCGTGCTGCGCCTCCCTGACGGTGTCTTGCCCAGGCAGGCGGGAGGTTGACTGCAGTAGGAGGGGAATTCTGGGGCTGCCTGCGACAATCATCTTATTGAGTCCCTTGAGCTATTCTACCTCTTGATCGCATCCGCGGCTTGCTCGTAGCTGTCGTTTCGGCGACCGAAGCCGACGACAGATTTGGCAGCGTTTCTGCCCGCGGCGTCAGCTCGGAAACTGTCTAAGGGACGTGGGGATCGACCATTGGCGCGCATCCTTCAGCTTCCGGCCCGGAGAGCTGTCGCTGCGTCTTTAAATGGGGCCGGAAGCTCCGTTCGTTCCGGCCCAGTGACGTTTCCTGCCATCCAGATTATGCGTTGAAGCCGGCGTCGACACTCAGAACGGCGCCGGTAATCAGACTTGCGGCAGGACCTGCAAGGAACGCGACTGCGCTTGCAACTTCACGGGGCTCGCCGAAACGCCCAAGCGAGGTGAGGCTGCGCTGATAATCCGCATTCTCGCCATCGGCCGGATTCATTTCGGTGTCCGTCGATCCCGGTAGAACGAGGTTGACGGTGATGCCTTGAGGGCCGAGTTCGCGTGAAAGGCCCCGAGTGAACGACAGAAGTGCCGACTTCGACATCGCATAGGCCGTGACGCCGGGGAAGGGGACGCGCTCCGCCAGAGAGGAGCCGAGAGAGATGATCCGGCCACCGGAAGACAGATGCGGGATTGCTGCCTGCGCAAAAAGAACCGGGGCGCGAACGTTCACATCAAGCATGGCCTGCAGGTCGGCGAGGGCCAGATCCGCGGTCATGCCGGCGGTTCCGATGCCTGCGCTGTTGACCAGGATATCAAGCCCTCCAAGCGCGTCGACCGTTTCGCTGACGGCCCGCCGAATGGCGTCCGGATCGGCACTATCGGCCTGAATCGCGAGCCCGCGTCGACCTTTTTCCTCGATAGTCTTGACCACCGATGCAGCTCTGTCAGCCGAGCGCTGATACGTAAAGGCGACATCCGCGCCGTTCTCGGCAAGCGCAACGGCGATCGCAGCCCCGATTCCTCGCGAGCCACCATTCACCAAGGCGCGTTTTCCAGACAATTCCATGATTTTCCCTTTCTGCAGTGATCGATGTACAAATGCGTAGAGCCGTTGCAAACGTCGGTCAAGTGATTTATGCAGTGGTCGATGCAAAATAAAATTTTGACACCTCCTCCCAGTCCACCATCGTCTCGCGCTCCACGCGGACGGCCGCGGGAGTTCGATCGCCAGGCCGCGCTTGCCACCGCCACAAGACTGTTCTGGATCAAGGGATATGAGGCGACTTCGATCGCTGATCTGACGGAGGCAATGGGGATCGGAACCAAGAGCCTCTATGCTGCCTTCGGTTCGAAAGACGAGCTCTATGCGGAAGCGCTCGAATACTACTACACGACCTATGAAGGGTTGGTCTGGACGCGCTTCCGGAAGGCGTCAACCGCGAGAGAGGCGGCGTTGGCATTCCTCGAGGATTCCGCGATCGCCATGACCGGCGGAGATAGCGATTTACCGCACGGGTGCATGGCAACGCTCGCTACTGTCGGCAGCGAAGGACACTCCGAACTGGCCGAACTCATGCGAGCGACGCGCGCAGGCGGCTTCGATCTCTTGAAGACGCGCTTTGACGCCGCGAAGAGCGACGGTGATCTTGAGCCCACGGCAGACACGACCAAACTGGCGAGGTTCGTGCAGATCGTCCAGAGTGGCATGGCAATCCGCGCCCGCGACGGAGCTGATCGCGCCGAACTGCATGCCGCGGCGGAATTTGCGCTTTCCGGCTGGGACAACATCACCGGCACCATCGATCAGAGCAAGGCCTGACCCTTTGAGAGTGATGGCCCCCGCAACTGGCTTTGAGGCCACTCCCTATTCAGAGCGGGACGAGCTTTCTGCGAAGCGGCTTGGAGAGCAGCCGACGGCTTTGGTGAAGGCGGTGCTGAACGCACTCGCCGACTTGTAGCCAACTGAAAAGGCGATTTCCTCCACCCTTGCTGTTCCAGTTTTGAGCGCCTCCTTGGCAAGCGCCATGCGCCACCGCAACAGGTACGAGATCGGACCGATCCCTACAAGCGACTGGAAACGGGTAGCCAAAGCGGAGCGGGAAACACCGGAAAGCTTGGCCAAAGTTTCGACCGTCCATTCGTGCGCAACATTCTCGTGAATGGCAAGAATGGCCTTGGCCGTGACCGGGTCTCGAAGGCCGGCAAGCAGGCCGCTGCTGGCTGGATCGACAGCTTGCTCCGGAAGACCCGACGTAGGCATTCTGAGTATTTCGACCAGCGCCAGTTCGACGAGACGCAAGATAATAAACTCGCTGGCCGGGCCGGGGTCGCGGCCTTCGGATTCCATCAACGTCAGCAGATTGTGGAGCCGATGGAGTTTGGGCGAATGAGATGGGATTTGAACGATCGGCGGGAGAAGCCCTGTCAGGAGATCCTCGTTGGCCGCTGAGAACAGAAATTTGCCCATGTGAAGCGAAATCGGTCTTTCCTGACCGGTGCCCAGCTTCAACCTTCCCTCCTGTTTGGTGGCCACCGCCGCTACGCTATCCAACGGCTCAACTTCCCGGCTGGAGGTGAGCGTGAAGGAAAGCGTTGTCCGAAGAAGCACGAAGTCGCCCTTTTCCAGCCATATCGGCTCGGAACCAGGTCGCACCAACTGGCAGATGCCGTCTTCTATCCAGAAAAACAACAGGTCTCCCAGTGCGGGGAAGCTCAGGCCCCAGTCGCCTGCGGCGTCCACGCCTCGGCCCAGGAGAGCGGCGCGCGGCCGAAGCAATCGGACGATATCAAGGAAGGGATCCATTTTGGGCTTTAAATAAAGTATCCTGGGGTTCGCATTATGGAGCGTGCAGAAGCGATAGCATATTCTGCCGGAAGATTGAACGAGGCCAAGGCCTCCATCGCCCGGAGTACCACAATGATTAAAGTCACCGCCGCTGATATCGACCGCTTTCTTGCCGAAGATGACGGCCAGCCCATCATCATGCTCAATCTCCTCCGCTTCAAGGCAGATGGGGGACGCCAGCGTTATCTCGACTACCTCGCCATGGCCGGACCGATCGTCGCCCGCTATGGGGCGGAAATCATGTTTGCCGGCGACGGCGCAACTGCACTCTGTGCTGAACCTGGTCAATCATGGGACGCGGTAGCGCTGGTGCGCTACCCGAAACGGGCATCCTTCGTCGACATGATCGCCGACCCGGCCTACGCCGTGGCAGATCCGATTCGGATGTCGGCGCTGGAAGAAGCGGTCCTGCAGCCGATAGAGGCAATGAAGCTTTAAGGGGAGGCATTCACGCACTTCGAAAAGGCTAGAAGGCCGTGCCGTTCTTTCCTCGCGGCGGTGTGAAGGAAAGGGCATTGATCGCCCTTTCCAAAATGCTTGTCCTTGCTGTCGACGAATTGCTGCTAGAGCAAATCTTCGATGCGGATTGGCAGGTGCCGGATCCGTCTGCCAGTCGCATTGTAGACGGCATTGACGACGGCTGCGGCCGCTCCGACCATCGCGACTTCGCCAAGTCCCTTGACGCCTGACATGTTGAGCTTGAAGTCGGGCTGGTCGATGAAATCGACGTCGATTGCGCCGATGTCGGCGTTGACCGGCACGACATATTCCGCAAGATCGTTGTTGAGCACGCCGCCGAAGCGAGGGTCTGTTTCACCGGCCTCACGAAGTGCCGCACCAATTCCCCAGACGACACCGCCCCTGACCTGGCTTTCCGCCGTGCGCCGGTTCATGACCCGGCCGCAGTCGGCAACGCTGACGACGCGTTTGACGCGCACACGCGCGGTTGACCTCTCCACGTGAACTTCAGCAAAATGGGCGATCCAGCTGAAGGCCATGAAGTCTGGATATTCTGGGCCGGTGGTGGATGGGATACCTCTGCGCAATTGCTCGATGATCTGTGCGTCTTTGCCGAGCGGGATCGTGTTGACAGTGACTTCCAATGAGGGGCGGCGGGTCCGGGCAAGCTGGACATGAACCGGTTCTTCCGACAATGGGGCACCGGTCAGAACGCTAAGCTCTTCCCGCAATTTCATGGCGGCGCTTCGCGCTGCCGGCGCAACGCTGCCCGTTCCCCATGAGCCGGCGGTTATATGCTGCGGCGCATGTCCGGTGTCTCCAATGTGAATATCGAGCTTAGCCGGGTCTACGCCCAGTATTTCGATAAGCTCAGCAGCGATGACGCTGCGGATGCCTTGTCCCATCTCGTGGCCGGAGGTTGCGATTTCGCATCGTCCGCTTGCGAAAAGACGAAGTGTTGTCACAGTGGCCGTCATCGATCCCTTGTAACTGCCGCATGCGACGCCGAGGCCTATAAGGTCGCCATTGTCCGCGACCAACGCGCCCGGATCGGCGATACGCCGGCTCCAGTCGAACATTTCGGCCCCGCGCCTCAAACAGCCCGCGAGATGACGGGATGAGTAGGGCTTGCCTGTGATCGGATCGCTTTGGGCGTCGTTAGCAAGCCGGAGTTCGACGGGATCCATTCCGACAGCCTCGGCGAGTTCATCCATCGCGCATTCCGTGGCATAGCTCGCGGGATGCTCATGGGGCGCGCGCTGATGTCCCGGGGTCTGGGTATCGACTCTGACGATCCGGTCATTTCCCTGCCAGGTATGATAGCCATACATGCGCGGAGGATTGGCGCCGTGATCACACGCAAACCCATCATATCGGCTGTTCTGCTGGACGGTTTCATAAAGCCCCGCCAACAGGCGCCCTTGTCCGTCCGCACCGAGCCGGACGCGGTGGCGGCTGCGCGGTCGATAGGACGCAGTATGAAACAGCTGACCGCGTGGCATCACGAGTTTTACCGGTCGGCGTAGCAGGGCGGCGGCACTTGCGACGAGCACGCTCTGCTCTTGAATCCCGTTCTTCTGTCCAAAGCCTCCTCCGGTATAGGGGCTTACGCCACGCAGCCGTGTGGGTTCCAGACCCATCATACCCGCAAGGCCGCCGGCGAAGGCTGACGCCGCCTGCGTCCCCTCATAAATCCTGAGTTCGCCGTCCTCGAATGCGGCAGTCGTCGAGATCAACTCAATCGGGTTATGATGCTGCTGGGGATGCAGATATTCGACATCGATACGATGATCGGCCGCAGCAAAGGCTGCTTCGGCGTCACCGGAAGAAAGCTGGCGGTCGGGCTGGGCCTCAGGACTGGCAAGCTCGTCTTCCATGCGAGCGCTAAATGGCTCCGGCGCATAGCGGACCTTGACGGCTTCCGCACCCTCGATAGCGGCTTCCAACGTGTCGGCAACAACCAGGGCAACGGGTTCGCCTCGGTGGCGCACGACCGGGCTTGTCATCGGCTGATGACCCTTGCCGGGCTGACCATAGGCACCGCGAGCGGCAGGCGTCGTCTTGATCTGCGAGAAATCTTCATGTGTGAAAATACGAACGACCCCTCGCACATTTTGTGCGGCAGTCGCGTCGATCGCTTCGATACGTCCCTTGGCGATCGTCGCTGGAACCGTCATCGCATGAAGCAGACCGGCGATCGGTTGGTCTGCCGCGTATAGTGCTCGACCCAGCACCTTTTCATAAGCATCGACCCGAGGGCGGTCAGCGGTCCGTTCCTGTGTCATTGCATCTTCCTTCCAGCTGTCATGATGGCATCGGCAAGCGTGCGAGCACCGAGTTCAATCTTGAATGCGTTGTGCTCGCCGGGTCGGGCATCGGCGAATGCCGCTCTGCCAGCAGCCAGCGCAATGTCCGGTTCGATCGTTCGAAGGTTTAAAAGCGCCTCTGCCTCGCGTGCCCGCCATGGCCGGGTGGCAACGCCGCCGAGAGCAATATTCGCCTGCCGTATGTGATCGCCGTCCATCGCCAGCGCCACGGCTGCCGAGGCGAGGGCAAAAGCATATGACTCGCGATCGCGCACTTTGAGATAGGTCGAGTTGCGGCCGGCCTCCGTCTTCGGAACTGATATCCCGGTGACGATCTCGCCGGCTTCGATCTCGAATTCGAGATGGGGAGTATCACCAGGCAACCGGTAAAATTCAGCGATGGGAACTGATCGTGGTCCCGCCGGACCTTGGATCTCCACTGTCGCGTCCATCGCCGTCAGCGCAACCGGCCAGTCGCCGGGTGATACGGCCGTGCAAGCGTTACTGATGCCGAGCACGGCTTGCCCGCGATCAAGCCCCCCAATCGCTGCGCATCCGGAGCCGGGCGCTCGCTTGTTGCAGGGGTAGGCGCCAATTGCGCCGTTCCTGAAATAGGGACAACGGGTGCGTTGCAGCAGATTGCCACCGACGGTCGCCATGTTGCGAAGCTGCTGAGAGGCGGCTTTCGAAAGGCTCTCGGCCAAGACGGGATAGTCACGGCGGACGACATCATTTTCGGCAACGTCTGCCATAAGCGCTCCGGCGCCAAAAAACAGAACGTCACCGCTTGTATCAATCCGGTCAGCCCCTTCCAGAGAGGCGATATCGACCAGATGGGCGGGCCGCTCAACACCGAGCTTCATCAAGTCGTAAAGAGTGGTTCCGCCAGCAATGTAGCGCGCACCTTCGCCTGCCGCGGCATATGCTTCGATGGCTTCGCGCACAGTTTTGGCTTGGACATAGGATAGTGATCTCATAGTTCAGCCCCGCTCGATCTGAGGAGCGGCCTGTTCGATCGCCGCAACGATGCCGACATAGGCTCCGCAGCGACAGATGTTGCCGCTCATATATTCCCGGATGTCTTCTGGTGTTGAAGCGTGCCCCTCTTTTACACACGCAATCGCGGCCATGATCTGCCCGGGCGTGCAATAGCCGCATTGCAGGGCATCGTGGTCGATGAAGGCTTGCTGCATGGGATGCAGGCCGTCCGCGCTTCCGATACCTTCGATGGTTGTGACCTCACGACCATTGACCTTGGCTGCGAGCGTCAGACAGGAAGCAATCCGTCGGCCGCCAATATGGACGGTGCAGGCACCGCACTGACCGTGGTCGCATCCCTTCTTGGCACCGACGAGGCCCAGTCGTTCACGCAACATGTCCAGCAGGGATGCTCTCGCATCGATATCGATTGCCGTTGGCTGGCCATTGACGCGGCAAGCTATGTGAACGGTGGTCCCGTTCTCGGGCAGAGAAGGAGAGGTTGTCACCTGTGTTTGCGCTTGTGCGGTCGCCGTCGATATCATTCCGGAGGCTGAAACGACCGTTCCAGCTTCCAGGACCTGGCGCCGGGTAAGGGGTAAGAACTGTGTGTCTTGCGGGTCCGTCATTCGGATCTAGCCTCCTGATGATTGCAACTGCGTTCGTTCGGAACCATTCTCTTCAAGCCGCCCAACCTTCCTGAACCTAGAGCAGCCCGACCGGGAAGATTAGGTGATCAAAGCTGCGCAAGGCGGTAAGTCTTCCTTCGCAATGGTGGTTCAATCTCGAAATCTCGGGAGGGACCCACCACACTCACGCACCTCACGTCGCTACCAGTGATGGGCGCCGTCGCCGCCGACCGATGCGATAGACCGCAGCGGGCGGCACGTTCGCGAGTGTCCCGCCAATGAACGTCGCCTTCAGGCCTAGCCGATCAAGCAGGGGCCTCGGGATCGGGCATCGTGGACCGTAAGTGAACTGGTAAAATGCACCATCATGACGAAGATGCGAAAAGGCACCTTCAAGAATGGCGATCACTTTTCGGATTGGCATTGATAAAAGAGGAAGACCGCTCAGGACCGCGCCAATTGGCGCCGAGGTCTGAAGTTCGATCTTTCGCAGTTGCGCCGCGTCCATCCGAAGGGTGGCCGCCGCCGGGAAGCGCATCGTAAGCTCGCGGGCGAAATCTACGCCATATTCCACAAGAATGAGATCCGACTCGCAAACTCCACGATTGAGCAGAGCTTCGGTGAAGACGCCCGTTCCAGGACCAAGTTCAATGACGGTTCCGGTACCCGCAGAGATCTCGCTGGTCATAAGCGATGCGAGCGCGCGTCCTGAAGGCGTAACCGAAGCCACCTGCAAAGGCGCAGAGAGCCAGGCACGAAAGAACAGGAGTGCATCTGCCGTTTTGCTGCTCATTGCGAATCCCCGCTCGGCCAAGCTTGCTTCGAGCAGCGAAGTTGCAGCCGCAATATCACGGCAATCAGCACTTCCACGATAATAAGAAACGCCAGGATCTTGAGGGCAAACGCCGAAGAGTTAATGCCCGGAAGCGCCATGACAGCCAAGTACCCGGCGGCGATGAACAACCCATTCCACAACACGATGCCCACCGCCATGCCGGACGCGAAACGTAGCATGCTTGTCCCTAAAAGCGCTGCCGCCAGGGGAGAGATCAACCTTACCGTGGGGATGAGCTGCGATGTGATGGCTATCGTCTGTTCCCGAGCTCGGAGGGAAGATAATGTTTGGTCGGTGCGTTGCGGGGAAACACCAATCCACTTGCCGACGAAATGGAGAAGTGCGACGGACTTACTTTCTCCGATAGCGCGCACAAGAAGGTACAGCGCAAGCGCGCCAATGAAGCTCCCAACTGCGGTGCCGGCCACAGCGGTATGAACTGACCATGCATCGTCATTGGCGGCAATGCCGATTGCTACCAGCACGCCGTGGGACGGAAGCGCGGGGACGAAGCGTTCCGCGAGACCGATCGAAAGAAGTCCGACGACACCGTATAGCGCTATCCAATCGACGAGATCTGCGAGCGGATCCATTCTTAGCTCCCTTGTCTCAGAGTCTGCGCGACGACAAGCGCATCTGGCGTCGTTGTAGGTTGGCCCTCGTATTCAATGCCGACCAGCTTTTCCGAGATATCCCAAAGTCTCTTGGCGACGTGGAGCTCATTTGCCTGTGGCGGGATTTGCGCCTCGGTAGGGTGACCGCGGGTTTCGCTTAGTCGATCAGGGCCATAATACTTGCCGCCGCGGGCATGCTGAGACGTGGCGGCAAACAGAGTCGGCAGTGCCCCTTGGGACGCGGGTTGAAACAAGAACCACAGCAGCGACCGCAGACGTCCTTGCGCGCTGCGGCGTCCCGGTGCGTTGTGCAGCAGGTTCGTCCGGGAAATGCCGGGATGAGCAGCGATGGAGGTGATACCCCAACCAGCCTCCTCGCTGCGTCGCTGAAATTCGAGTGCGAACATCAGGCAGGCGAGCTTCGACTGGCTGTAGACGGGCATGGGCTTGTAGCTTCGCTCCGCCTGCAGATCGTCAAAGTCGATCGCGACGTTCTTGCCTTTTGCGGCGATGCTGGAGAGCGTCACAACCCTTGGATCTCGTCCTTGCACCAGTAGCGGCAACAGGTGGCCTGTCAGGGCGAAGTGACCGAGGTAATTCGTGCCGAACTGCAGTTCAAAGCCGTCGTCAGTCGTCTTGCGCATCGGGGGCGTCATGACGCCTGCATTGTTGATCAGCACGTCAAGATGATCGCGACTTCCTTTCAGCCGCTCGGCAAGCGCCTCGATCGAATTGAGATTGCCGAGATCAACCTGCTCGAAGGTCACTGAAGCGTTCGACACCTTGTCGTTGATGCGCCGGATGGCTTCAGCTCCTTTCGTAGGATTGCGGCCGGCGAGGATCACCTCAGCTCCGGCTCCGGCCAATGCGATGGCGTCCTCGAAACCCAGGCCACCGGTTCCGGTGACGAGGATCGTGCGGCCTTGCTGGGACGGTATGTCGTCAAGCGTCCAGGGTTTGGACATGATGAGTTCCTTGATTCAGTGTTGGAAAAGTGGCCCGCCGGAGATGCGACGAGGGGTAGGCATCTCCGGCGGACAAAGGTCGCTGGGGGCGGGGCGACCTTCCAGGATCCAGAATGGGGGTTCAGGATCCAAGCCTATTCGGCGGCGATGTCGTTGATTTCGAGCGGGGGTCGTTCCGGCGCCTGACGCGTTCGTTGCATCCAGGCGGGATATTCGGGGCGGAGTTTGCTCACCGCATCGAGTTCGGCCAGTTCGTTTACGTCGAGCGACACTTCGTTCGACCGGATGCTGTCGTCGAGTTGACTGACCGTCTTCGCGCCGATGATCACGCTCGTGACATGTGTTTGGTGCAGCAGCCAGGCGAGTGCTATGCGAGCGACGCTCACGCCCTTCCGTTGGCCAATGCGCTCCATCGCTTCGATGACGGCGTAGGCATGATCCATCGCGACAGGTGGGAAATCGAAGGTCGTGCGGCGGCTGCCTTCGGCTCCCTGTTTTTCGCGAGAGAATTTGCCACTGAGCAGACCGCCGGCGAGTGGGCTCCAGACAAGGAGACCAAGCTTTTCCGCGTCGATCAACGGCACGATCTCTCGTTCGATATCGCGGCCAGCGACGGTGTAATAGTTCTGCGTCGTTGCGATCCTTGCCAGATTGAGCCTCTCGCTATGGCCAATCGCTCTCGCCATCTGCCACGCCGACCAGTTCGACACGCCGACATAGCGAACCAGACCCTCCCGGACGAGCGTATCAAGAGCTGCCAGGCTTTCCTCAATTGGTGTCACGGTATCGACGTTATGAAGCTGGTAGAGGTCGATGTAATCGACCTGCAGCCGTTTCAGACTTGCCTTGACGCTGTTCATGATATGCGCCCGCGAGTTGCCCGCCTGGTTTGGACCTGCCCCCATCGGTCCGCAGACCTTGGTGGCGATCACCACCTCTTCGCGTTGGATACCCAGGTACTTGAGCGACTGGCCAAGAACTTCTTCGGAGACGCCGCCGGAATAGATGTCGGCGGTGTCGAAAAAGTTGACGCCATGGTCGAGAGCGCGGGCAATCAAACCTTGGGCCTCTTCCTGCTGGACATTGCCCATGTTGGACCAGATACCCTGGCCGCCGAAGGTCATCGTCCCGAGGCAAAGCTCAGAGACGAAAAGACCAGTATTTCCGAGCGTGTTGTATTTCATCAAGCGCTCCTTCGCGGTGATGGTGAGGTCTCGTTGTCGGGGGGAACCCCTTGGCCTTGTTGGTGGCCGAGGAGTGCTGTCGGCGGCCTACCGTCTCAACCGAGGCCGCCGTTTGCGAAGACGTTCTGTCCATTCACCCATGCGCCTTCCTTCGAGCACAGAAGGGCAATGGTGCTCGCGATATCTTCCGGCAGCCCCAGGCGGCCCAGCGGCGTCTGCTCGGGAATCCCTCTGAGCGCCTCTTCCCCGTGCTGACGAAGAAGCTCTGTATCGACGGCACCCGGGGCGACCGCGTTGACCGAAATGTCGCGACCAGCCAGTTCCTTTGCGAGCACGCTCGAATACAGAACCTGGACCGCCTTGCTCGCAGCGTAAGCTCCGGTCCCGGGCGGCGGCGTCTTGATGATGCTCGAGCTGAGGCTGATGATCCGGCCACCATCCCGGACGCGGCGTGCTGCTTCGCGCAGGACGTTGAAGCTGCCCTTCACATTGGTCGCGATCATCCGGTCGAAAGCATCGTCGGTCATCTGGGCAAAGGGTCCGACATTCATGATACCGGCATTGTTGACGACGACATCGACGCCGCCGAATGCCTCATCATTGGCGTCGAACAGCGCTTTCACCGCTGCCGGATCCGCCACGTCGGCCTGCCGGAAGATCGCGCGACCACCGGCCGCCTCGATGTCGCGGACCACCTGAGCCGCGAGATCACGATTGGTCAGATAGTTCACCGTCACAGCGTAGCCGTCGCGCGCCAGACGCTTTGCCGTGGCGGCGCCAATGCCGCGCGAAGAGCCCGTGAGGATTGCCACGCGTTGTTCTGTGTTTCGGGCGGCTGTTTGCGTGGTTTGGGCGGACGCGATGCCGCTCATGGCGAGAGCCGACGGGACAGCGGCTGCGAGAGCCAGGAACGTGCGGCGGGAATTGCCGGTATCAGACATTGAGGTGTCTCCGTTTGACTAAGTTCAGAACGGTTCTGATGTTGCGTGGACGAGGACGTATTCAGCGTTGCCGAAGGAAAGCGCTGACCCGTTGGTTGGCGACAAGAAGGGCAAGACCTGACAGGATGCTCGCTAAGGGCACGATCAACAGGCCGAGTGCGAGACCATTCGGAATGTCTGCGGCACTTGCAGCGTCGCTGGCCACACCCACGAACAAGGGGCCAAGGGCCGGTCCGATCAGGCCGCTCCCGATCATCACGAGGCTCGATGCCTGTGCCTGACGACCCGGCCCGGCGACGAGATGCGCTGCACCAAAACCCCAGGGCAGCATGAAGGAGAATGAGAGCATCGAAGGCACGAACAGGGCGATTGCCATCCATCCTACCGGGACGAACAAAGCCGCAGTCGTGGTGACGCTCGCCATCAGGAAGAGGATGGCGGGGGGACCCAGAACCTTGCCGGAACCGGAGCGTGCCGCAAGGTCAAACCAGCGTCCGCCGCCCAGCGTGCCGACAATCCCCATCAGGCCCTGCAACAGGCCGAAAAAGATCCCTACTTCGGTTGCTGTAAAGCCGTGGGTCCGGATCAGGAACGGGACTGAAAAGGCGTAGAAAGGCGCGCCGGCAAAGCCGAGAAGGATCGTGCCGAGGAACAGCCAGCGGAAGGCCGGGGATGCCAGGAGTTCAAGGCTTGTCATGAGGAAGGGTTCGTTGCGCGTCCTTGCGTTTTGCAGACGGGGCGTCGGGCCTGCGACCAGTATCGTCAACAAGCCGATCAAGATGCCGATAGCACCCGCACCCATCAACACGATGCGCCAGCCGAAGGCATCTGCCATGGCACCGCCAGCGGCAAAACCTGCCATGGTTCCCAGAGGGATTCCCATCGCGAATAGGCCGATCGCAAGGCCACGTCTTTCAGGTTCGATCTTGCGGGCGATCAATGCGTGACCGGACGGGACGGCTCCCGCCTCACCGAAGGCAACGCCGAAGCGCGTGAGCGCAAGGAACATGAAACTTGCAGCAACGCCACCCAGCGCTGTCATCGCGCTCCAAACCAAAACGCATGATACCAGCACGAGCCGCGGCGAGCCGCGATCGGCCGCACGGGCAAGCGGTAGCGAAAGAAGGGCGTAACAGACTGCAAAGGCAAGGCCAGTTAGCAGCCCCATCTGTGTATCTGTCAGTGACAGGTCCGCCTTGATTTTTTCCGCCAGGATGAATGGGAGGATGCGGTCAATCTGTGAAAAAGCATTGATCAGGAGAAGCGTGGCGCAGATTGCGACGAACCGCCAACTTCCGACATATTCACTGCTGTAAGGTGCAGGCTGTACCCGCTCCGTTGTTGGATCTCTTGACCCGGCGACAATTTCTGCCATTTTGAGGTTACTCCTCGCTTGGTTGCACCCTTAAGCTAGACGGAGTGTCCAATGACCAGAATGCCCGAACTCTCAAGAAACTTGCCTATTCCTGCAGAAGAGGAGCTTATGCCGGGGCGGAGCCAAGTGCTAACCTGGCCGCGCAAACAGCCGGAGCCGCGCATGAATGCACCGCTGCTGGCTGCCGTGACGGACTACATTGAGTCACAGGGCGGGGGCCAAGGCCTGTTCCCTACAGCCATCGACGGCTTCAATATCGTTCGCTCATTCCAGTCGATGATGCCGATGCGAAATATCTATCGGCCGTCGCTCTGCGTTGTGCTGGAAGGGGCAAAGGAGCTCCATTTCGGGGACGAGCGACTGAGCTACCGGACGATGGAGTGCCTTGTGGTAAGCGTCGGTCTTCCAGCGACCGGCCGCATTGTCGAGGCCAGCGAAGAGGTCCCCTATGTTGGCGTCTTGATCGATTTCGATGTGGCAACCTTGCGGAACGTCCTTGAACAACTGGACGCCCTTCCGGAACAATCAGAGGAATCGGGCCCCTGTGCATTTGTTGCCAAAGTTGATCAACCCTTGGCCGACTGCATTTTGCGCCTGGTGAGATTGTTGGCCACACCGAAAGCAATTCCCGTCCTGGCGCCGTCGATCGTGCGTGAAATATGCTACTGGCTGTTGAGCGGGCCGCATGGCGGTGAGATTTGCAAACTTGCGCTGCCGGAATCGAACATCGAACGCGTCGTCAGGGCCGTATCAGTGCTGCACACCAATTTCGCAGAGACACTCCGGGTCGAACAGCTGGCACAAATCGCGCGAATGAGCCCGTCGTCCTTCCATCAGCATTTCAAGGCCTTGACCTCCATGACGCCGCTGCAGTTTCAAAAGCAGTTACGCTTGCTCGAGGCGCGCCGTCTCATGGTGACAGAAGCCGCCAATGTCGCTGAAGCGGCCTACAAGGTTGGCTATGAAAGCGCGTCGCAATTCAGTCGCGAGTATTCGAGAACTTTCGGCGTCGCTCCGAAGCAGGATGCTTTAACCCAGCAGCGCCTCCACACCGCGTATGCAAGTCGGACAGTCTCCGCATCCCCCTAGACTGCGGACGACGAGCGTCTCCATGAGATCTTGCTATAAAGCCAGTTGCGCCAAGTGCTACTGGCTCGTCAGGTACGCATGGGGGGCCACAATGGGTCCCTCCTGCGTTCAGCCTTGTAAGTCCCTCGACATGTGCTCCGCAGCGTCTTTCGATTTGTTGTTCAAAGCGCAAGAGCCGTAAGTTCTGGAATGCACCTCAAAGAATGTTCCAGAAGTGGGCCATACGCCGCACAACGATCCGCATAAGCTTAGTAGTCGGAGAATCAGTGACTTAGAGATTCTGATGAGCAGGTCGCAAGTCCATATTCTTTCAAGAGCTTAAGCTTACGGCAGCTTTGCGCCGATATCGTTGAAAACATCATTCGACGCGCTGTCGAGCTTGCCAATGCATTCCGCGGCGGCAAAAATATTCAGTTCATGCCCGCTCTGGCCGAGCATTGATGTCGAGCTGCCGCCGCGAATACGCGCAGTCAAATGAGAGAGGGAATGATCGCCGACATCATTGATCCAGAAGTCGCTCTAGGATCGGAATACCTTGGCATACATTCAGGCGGGCAAGGGTGCAGCGGAGTTCACAATTCCTGATTCACGCAGCTCGCGCCAGAAATCCGCAGGGACGGTTTCTTGAAGCGCTGCCCGGTCTTCGGCAATACGGCCCGGCTGGCTGGCGCCCGGAATGACCGCGGCAACGGCGGGGTTGGCCAGCGCAAACTGCAGTCCGGCCGCCTTCATGCTGATGCCGTAACGGTCGGCGATCGTTTTGATGCGGGCGATCTTTTCCCTCATCGGCGCCGTCACCGGTGCGTATTCGAAATTCGGTCCGCCAACCAGCGCGCCAGAACTATAAGGACCGCCGACCACGATACCGAGCCCCCGTTCGGAAACCATCGGCATGACACGCTGCAATGCGCGATCATGGTCGAGCAGGGTATACCGACCGGCCAACAAGAAGCCATCCGGCCGCGGTTCCTGCAATTCGAGCAGAAGTTCGATCGGCTCGACGCGGTTGACGCCAAGGCCCCAGGCCTTGATCACGCCTTCGTCGCGCAGTTTGTCGAGTGCCCTGAAGGCGCCCTTGCGGGCGGTTTCGAAAACATCGAGCCATTCGTCGCCATAAAAGTCCTGGGCAACGTCATGGACGAAGGCGATATCGATATGATCGGTATTCAGCCGCTTCAGGCTGTCCTCGATCGAGCGCAGGGTCGCATCGGCGGAGTAGTCGTTGACGATCTTGTTGGGGCGGCCGTATTTAAAGACGTCGCCCTTTTCGCCGAGATCACGGGCGCTGACATCCTCGACCTCATCGAGAATGACGCGGCCGACCTTGGTGCTGATGACGTATTGGTCCCGCGGCTTGTCAGCAAGTGCTGCGCCCATGCGGATTTCCGCAAGGCCGGCACCATAGAAGGGTGCGTTGTCGTAGTAGCGAATGCCGTCGTTCCAGGCGGCTTCCACGGTTGCCCGCGCTTCCGGTTCGGGAATGTCGCGGAACATGTTGCCGAGCGGGGCTGCGCCGAAGCCGAGCTTGCCCGGCAGGATATCCTTGATTGCCATTGTTGTGGTCCTTTGTTTGCGTCTGCCGAGTCAGGCGATCTGTGCTGCATCCAGCACGAGAGCGGTCCGTTCGGCGATATCGTTGATCTTCGAGAAATAATTTTGGAAATGTGGTGTCTCGCGATGGGCGGCGACCGCGGCTGTGTCGGTATAAAGTTCGTCGAGCACGAAACGGGTCGGATCAGCCTGATCCAGCCAGACGTCCCAGCGAAGGTTGCCGGGTTCCGCCCGGCACGCATCCACCATGCCGAACAGCAGCTCCTTCAGGTCTTCAGCCCGACCGCGGCGCGCGGCGAGGATCGCCATGATCTTGACGGGTGCGGACATGTTCTTCTCCAATGATTTTGGCTGGCAGTGATCTTGATCGGCGGGGCGCCTCGCAGCGCCCCGTCATGCCGTCGACGGTTCAGGCGGCCTTGGCCGTGGCGAGCGAACGGTCAAGGGCAGCGACCAGCCTTGCAGCCAGCGGCTTGTCCGAACGCGGGTTCTGACCGGTGATCAGTTCGCGGTCCTCGATGACGTTGGGCTCGAAATTGACGGGCGTGGTGATCACCTCTCCGCCAGCGACCTCGAGGGCGTCGACCACATTGAAGTAGAGCTTGGCTTTCAGGATATAATCCTCAACGACCGTCTCTTCGGTGTTCGAGAACACCGTCATTTTGTAACCGGCATATTGCCAGTCCTTCGCCCATTCCTTTGCCTTTTCAGGCGCACCGGCAACGAGGGCGGCACGGAACTCACGGGCATGCGGCATGGCAGAAGCGATTGCGATCGGGCCATGGCAGAGAAGCGCGGTCGGCTTTGCCTTGTCATGGAAGTGGCGCAGGATTTCGCCGAGATCTGCATCCTGCATCAGATCGACGACGGGGGCCTGGCCGCCCGGAACGAAGACGCCCACATAGTTGTCGAGACCTTCCTCGAAGACCGAACGCAGCGTGCGCGGGGCGTTCATGGCCGGATCGTTGGCATAATAGTCCTTGCCGCGGCGATAAGCCGCCTCGTCGCCCTCGAAATGGTCGACGCTGTCGGATGCTTCGTCGATATGCGGCTTGGTGCCATCAGGCGTGGCGAGAACGATCTCGTAACCGGCGTCGACTGCGGCCATGGCCGGCACGACGGTTTCGTTGAGATACTGGCCCGTGGCGCCGGTGCGGCCGCCCTGGACTTCGATGCGTGTGGCGTTGGAGCCGATCAGAAGAAGTTTACCCTTGCTCATTTTAGTCTCCATCAGGTTTGCCGTGGGGCTTGGTTGCCATCCTTTTCGGATGTGCTGACTATGCTCCTGACCAGAACATTTCGGAAATTTATTTGTTTTATTCCAGATATTCACATGGCATTATAGCTGCATGCGATATGACCTGAACCTGTTGCCCGTCTTCGTGGTGCTCATGGAAGAACGGAACGTCACCCGCGCCGCCGAGCGGCTGGGCATCACCCAGCCCGCGCTGTCGAACGCTCTCAACAGGCTTCGCGAGACGCTGCGCGATCCGCTGTTCATCCGCGAGCGCTACGGCATGCGGCCAACTCAGCTTGCCGAGGAGATGGCGCCGATGATCGGCGCGGCACTCGCGCAGTTCGACGACCTGATCACAGGCCAGCAGGATTTCGATCCGGCCAAGGCAACGCGATCCTTCACGCTGGCGCCAAACAGCTATGTGGAATTCGTGCTCATGCCCTCGGTGGTCGCCCGGTTGAGAGAACGGGCGAAGGGCATCAAGCTTCGCCTCGTTCCCTATGGCAGCGACCTTGCGGAAACCGGTGTCATATCCGGAACCACGGAAATGGTTTTCGGCCGGATCATCGACCCGCCGGACAATCTCGTCGTGCAGCATCTGATGGATGACGGACTTGCCTGCGTCGTTCGGGCGGGTCACCCGGAGATATCAGACAGCATTTCCCGCGAGCAATATGAAGGGATGATGCATGTGAACGTCCTGCCGCCCGGCCGACTGCGCGCCGGCCTGTTCCAGGCGCTCGGTCGGCAGGGGCTGAAGCGCGACGTGGCCGTTTCGGTCACCCACTTTCTGGCCGTGCCCGAAATGATCGCGGTGACGGATTACTGCGCGACGCTACCGCGCCTCATCTGCCGCGGACTTGCGCGGGACCCCCGCGTAAAGGTGGTGCCTGCACCGGTCGATCTTGGCACGTTCCCCGTCGAGATGGCTTGGCATGTCCGTTACCGCAACGATCCAGCCCATCGCTGGCTGAGGACAGTAATAACCGAGGTCGCGAAAACAGTGTCGGCAGATGTGGCGTTGAAAGCGTGACTCTCGACGACCTCGAGCCGGGGCATAAAATACCCTTATGCCACAAGGCATGCTTCTCAGACATTGACGCTGGTTGGGCTACCCGTCGTCGGTTCGATTCCTTTCAACTGCAAGGCAGAAGCCGCTACATGGGAATCGTCTCTGTCGCCGAACTGGCGCAACGGAAACCCATGTGTCCGGTGGTCGAGTGCCGTGTATTGCTGCTTCGGGCGGCCACTCTGTAGCGATTGCAGTATGACGCATGGCAGAGATAGGAGCCGCCGCGAACGACCTTGAGTTCGCTTGCCGGAGGACCTTGCGGATTCTGCCGTGTCTCTACGCGTTCGGCCTGATGCCATGTCGCTCTGAAACTGTCGGCGCACCATTCCCAGACATTTCCCACGACTTCATAGAGGCCTAACCCGTTGGGCGGGAAGGCTTTGACCGGGGCCGTGCTCAGATATCCGTCGCCGCCGCTGTTAAAGCCTGGAAATTCCCCCTGCCATATATTGCACATATGCTGTCCGCCCGGGGTCAAATCGTCGCCCCAGGGATAGGAGGCCTGATCCAAGCCGCCGCGCGCCGCCTTTTCCCATTCTGCCTCGGTAGGCAGACGCTTGCCGGCCCAGACGGCGTAAGCTTGGGCGTCGTTCCATGAAACATGAACGACCGGATGATCCGTTTCGTGCATGTAATCTGATCCAGGCCCATACGGACATCGCCAATGGGTATGCCGGACGGCGAGCCACCACGGTGCGCCATCCACCGATGCGTCGATGATCTCGTGCTCGGCGTCGGGATGAAGTGCGGCGTTGAAGACGTAGGACCATCCAAACCGTTCCGCGTCGGTGACGTAGCCGGTGTCGAAACAGAATGCCGCGAATTCGGCATTTGTGACGGTCGTCGCGTCGATCATGAACTCATCGAGTTCGACGCTCCTGATAGGGCTTTCACCGTCTTCCGGAAAGCAGCCGCTGTCGCCGCCCATGCGGAAAGAGCCGCCGGGGACGCGAACCATGCCTCGAAGATCAGTCGCCGACCGGGCGCCAAAGCTCGTGACATTCTTTTCGTCCTTCATCCGACCCGACGGCGTACAGCAATTTCCGACCATGGCTCGTTTCCAGAAAAGTCATCTGCGTTCATTCGAGCAATATTGACAGATAGCTGAAACAAGCGAAAGGTAGGACGTCCAACCTTTGAGTACGTAAATGTCGATTATTCAGTCCAGCGAACGAATTCTTGCTTATGTCGATGAGGCTAACCTCAAGATCGGCGACCAGCTTCCGGCTGAGGTTGACCTTGCAAAGGCCCTCGGAATGAGCCGGAACTCGGTTCGTGAAGCCTATGCCAAGCTCACGGCGCGTGGTGTTCTCGTGCGCCGGCACGGCATCGGCACGTTTCTCGCAAGGCCCCAGATCCTGAACGATTTCGCCCACCGTAGCGGCTTCTGGCAGATGATCGACAATGCCGGGTTCGAGCCGTCGCTGCGCATCATTTCCGATAGTCTCTCGACACGCGACGACGAGATGACGGTGCACCTGGTGCCACAGGTCCAGGGCAAGGCAAGGCGTCTCGAATGGCTGTTCCTGGCTGACGATGTACCGGTCGTTTTCATTCAGCATGCGATTTCACCGGCAATGCGCCTCGATCATATCGACTGGTCTAAAGTCAATAATCTGCTCACCGCTCTGGGAGATCAGATCAATCCGGTCGATGCCGAGCTTGAGGTGATGAACACCGCCGTCAACGCGTCCACGCTCGTGGCCCGCTATCTCGACATGCCCAAAGGTGCGGCTGTTCTTCACGGCCATGCCAAGGTTCATGCCGGCGACGGGACGATCCCGATCGTTTCCCGGCACTGGTCGAACCCCGCATACACCGCGATCACCCAACGCAAGCCTCTCGCGGGGGACCGACTCGATCCCTCCGTCTAGTCGAAACGAAGCGCCAATCAGAAGGCGCACAGAAAACGAAAAAGGAACAGCCATGCACAGCCGCCGCAAATTCTCCAAACTTCTTGCTCTATCGACAGCCCTCGTAACCGGGTTTGCCGTCTCTGAGGCTGCAGCCCAGACAATGATCCCCGTTCGTCTCGGGGCCGATGCCTACACGACCGGAGCGCAGATCTGGGTCGCCAAGGACAAGGGTTACTTCAAGGAAGAGGGTATCGACCCGCAGGTGTCGATCTACGCAACGGGGATTGAAAGCCTGGATGCCGTCTTGACCGGCCGCACCGACATTGGCGTTGGCCTTGACTTTCCCACAGCCTTGCGCATGCAAAGCCGCCAGCTGACGATCCTGGCTTCCATCTTCAAGTCCAATCCGGGCTGGCACAAACTGGCAGTCGGCGACAAGATTAAAGGACCGCAGGATCTAGCCGGAAAGACCTATGGTATCGCCAGCGGAGCGGCGCAGCATCTGGTGACTGTCAAATACCTTGAAAATCATGGTGTTTCTCCGGACAAGGTGACGCTGACACCGTTCTCCAGCCTGATCGAGATCGTTGCTTCTCTCAAGGCAGGCCGCCTCGACGGCGCCTTCGTCTGGGCCGACGGAACGAAGCAGGCGACCGACTCCGGCTACAAGATCCTTGCCGATGATAGCGAGGCAAAGCTCAATCAGCGCGCCTATATCAATGCGAATACGGCGTTCGCCAAGGCTTATCCGGATGCCGTTGTCCGTGTCCTGAAGGCTATCGAAAAGGCGACAGCTTTCATCAATGAGCACAAGGAGGAAGCGGCCGTCATCATCGCCTCGAATACCAAGGCGCCCAAGGACACGACCTACAATCTTCTCAAGCTCAACGATTTCCAGCTTGAGCTGACCGATGACGACCGCGCGTCGTTCAAGACGATCGCGGACTTCGCCTCCGGTATCCTGAAAACAAAGGTCAGTTTCGAAACCGCGGTCGATCCCAGCTATTTGGCCAAGGCCGACCCGACAAAGGTCAATCTGTCCAAGTAATCAAAAAACGGACACGGTTATGTCATCGACTGTTCAACATTCTGACCGCGGCGGGTCGGCGCGGGCCGGCAGCGCTGTGGATTTTGCCGAAGTCGGCATGGCTTATCCCGGCCAGGCGGCCGGCAGCGAACTGATCCTCGCGGATGTTTCGCTCTCCATTCCCGAAGGCGAGTTCTTCGTTCTCGTCGGCCCGAGCGGTTCCGGCAAGTCCAATTGCTGAAGCTGGTTGCGGGAACCGCGTCGGCGACGGAAGGGGCGGTAACGACCTTCGGTGCGCCGATCATAGGCCCGGCCCAAAGCCGCGGTATGGTATTCCAGTCCATCGATGGCCCGCTTTTCGATTGGTTGACAGTTCAGGACAATGTCGCCTTCGGGCCGAAAATGGCTGGAGCCAGCAAGACCGAGCGCAAAGAAATCGCAGGGCGCTACATCGAACTCGTTGGCCTTAAAGGTCACGAAGGGAAATTTCCCCACGAGCTATCGGGTGGCATGAAACAACGTGTGCAGATTGCGCGCACACTGGCTGCAGGCCCCAAAATCATCCTGATGGACGAACCCTTTGCCGCTCTCGATGCCTTGACCCGGCGAGTACTGCAGCGGGAACTCGTTCGTATTTGGAGCGAGACAGGCTGCACATTTGTCTACGTCACGCACGACATTCGCGAAGCCGTTCTGCTCGGCCAGCGCATCGGCGTCATGACCCGGGGGCCACGCGCCAACATCCGACAGGTCTATGACATCGAGCTGCCCTATCCGCGCGACGATCTGGATTCGCGGTTCGCCAATATCGTCCGCTCCCTAGAGGCGGATATCGAAACGGAGGCTTCCGGCCAATGGGCAGACATTTAAATCCCAGCCTTTCCGTAGCGGGTGTCGTGGCGTTCGTTGTCCTTTGGCAGATCGTCTCGTCCACCATTATCGACCCGTTCTTCCTGCCGCCGCCTTCCGATATCGTCTTGGGCTCGTCGGAACTCGTTGCTGATGGCACGCTCGCCACCTCCATCCTGATCAGCCTCATGCGCATTTTGGCTGGCTGGCTGCTCGGTAGTGCCATCGCCATTCCACTTGGGCTGATGGTGGGGATCTCGCAGACGGCGCGGGCGGTGGTCGATCCGTTCATCCATTTCTTTCGTTTCATTCCTGCGATAGCGCTCGTGACGCTGTTCATCGTCTGGTTCGGTGTGGGCGAAATATCGAAGATCCTGCTGATCGCCTATGCAACCGCCTTCATCGTGATGGTCAACACCGCAAGCGGCGTCAGCGCCATCCCCGTCGATAAGCTCGACGCCGCGCGGTGTCTCGGTGCGCGGCCTTCCCAGCTCTTTCGCGAGATTGTCATTCCAGCCAGCATTCCCTCCATCTATGTCGGCATGAGGCTTGCGCTCGCCTCCTCTTTCTTGGTCATCGTTGCGGCCGAAATGCTCGCGGCGGAATCGGGCCTCGGCTACATCATCTGGACGTCGAGGCTCTACTTCCGGATCGACTGGATGTTTGCCGCGATCGTGGCGCTGGGGCTTCTGGGTTATCTGACCGACCGGAGTTGGAAGATTTTTGGGCGGCGCCTTCTCAAGCGCTACCTGCGCGACACGATCAAATATTGAACCGCACACCTAAAGAGGCGCGGCGAGAAAAGCCGCGTCTTGTCTCCCGCTGCCATTGTCCGCGGGGACGTCTCTTCATCCGCATTTCGGAGCATGTCATGGAAGATCGCACACGAGCTCATAATATCGGCCGCACCCATCATGAATCGACGCGCTGGTATGCGCCGAAAGTACTGCCGGCGGAGGGCAGCCCGAACGTCGTCTACGTTGTGCTGGACGATGTGGGATATTCCGATCTTCGCTGCTTCGGGTCGGATATCGAAACGCCGAATTTCGACAGCCTGGCCGAACAGGGGCTTCGCTACAGCAATTTCCATACAACGACACTTTGCTCGCCGACGCGCGCATGCCTGCTGACCGGCCGAAATCATCATGCAGTTGGCATGCGATACCTGGCGAATGTCGACATGGGCTGGCCGAGCGGCCGCGGTGCGATCACGCCGCATGCCGCGACCATTGCCGAGATGCTGAAAGACAAAGGATACAGCACTTTTGCCGTCGGCAAATGGCACTTGGCCCCGACGGAGGATGCCAATGCTGCCGGTCCATTCGATCAGTGGCCGCTCGGCCGTGGCTTCGAGCGGTTCTACGGCTTCATGAACGGCGGCACCAACCATTTCTATCCCGAACTGGTCGAAGATAACCGGCTCGTCAGTGCGCCGAAGACACCGGAGGAAGGCTACCATCTCTCTGAAGATCTCGTGGACCAGGCGATCCAGATGCTGTCGAACCAGATCTCGCTGACGCCGGACAAGCCGTTTTTTATGCACCTATGCTTCGGAGCAGGGCATTTCCCGCATCAGGCTCCCCGCCACATGATCGACAAATATCGCGGACGTTTCGATCATGGTTGGGATGAGGAACGCGTTCGTCGGCTCACAAAGCAGAAAGCCTCCGGGCTGGTTGGTGCTGATGTCGAACTTCCGCCGTCCAACGCAGGTGTCGCGAAATGGGAGGAAGTTGACGCCGACGAGAAGGCCGTCGCATTGCGCTTTCAAGAAACTTACGCGGCCTTCCTCGATTATACGGACGCACAGTTCGGCCGCCTCTTGGAATTCCTCGATCGTACCGGGCGACGCGAGAACACCTTGATCGTGCTGATTTCCGACAACGGCGCCTCAGTCGATTGCGGGCCGGAAGGCACAACCAATGTGCTGCGCTGGTTCAACCAGCTGCCCGAATCGGCATCGGACAACCTCGCACAGATCGATGAAATCGGCGGACCGAGCAGCTATGCGAACTACCCTTGGGGTTGGGCGCAGGCGAGCAATACCCCGCTGAAGCTTTACAAAAGCTATACCCATGGCGGTGGTGTTCGCGACCCGCTCATCGTGTCATGGCCGAAACGCATTGCCGACAAGGGAGGCATCCGCCATCAGTTCCATCATGTGACTGACATCACCCCAACCGTTCTCGAGATTTGCGGTGTATCGGCTCCCGAAACCTACCGGGGCCTTTCGCAACTGCCCATCCATGGCGTTAGCTTTGCCTACAGTTTCGATGCGGCTGAGATGCCGACCCGCAAGCAGACGCAGTATTTCGAGATGTATGGGCATCGCAGCATCTGGCACAAGGGCTGGAAGGCCGTGACCCGTCACCTGCCCGGATCATCGTTCGAGACGGAGCAATGGGAACTCTATCACCTCGACCGGGACTTCTCGGAGCTCCGCGACCTTGCGGCGAACGAGCCTGAAAAGCTTCAGGAACTCAAGGAGCGCTGGTGGGCCGAGGCCGGCAAATACGATGTCATGCCGCTCGACGATAGCGATAACCTCTTCAAGCCTAACCCGAAGCCTGGCTCCGTTCGTGGCCGCAATCGCTATGTTTATTACCCTCCGATTTCGACGATTCCGGCCGAAGCCGCCCCTCTTACACAGGATGTGTCCCATTCCATCTCGGTGGATATCGAGATTGACGACGGCTGCCCCGACGGCGCCATCCTGACGGCAGGAAACCTGCATGGCGGTTATGGCCTCTTTGTCGCAGAAAAGCGGCTGCAGTATGCCTATAATTACTGCGGGGATTATACCTATCTGGTGGCCGATCGGCCGCTTCAGCCGGGTCGGCACAGCGTAAAGTTCGTTTTCGAGAAAACCGGCACGCTGTCTGGAGACGGATCGTTGTTTATCGATGATGTGAAAGTTGCGGCGGCGCCCATACCGCGGGTTTTGTTGCGCACTTCGCTTGCTCCTTTGACGCTCGGTAGCGCGACGCAACCTCCGCTGACCCCAAAGCTTTCGGGAGTAAGCGCTTTCGACGGGCGTGTGAGGCGAGTAATCTACGAACTCGGCATGGATCGCGAGATGGTGCCGGACACGCTGGACGTCGACTGATGGGGTCGACCCAAGAGGATGGGTAAAAACACCGGGCTTTTTCGATACTGATCCCGGCGCAGAGAATGCGAAAGCGCTGCCGCTTCTGCGCGACGGTGCAAAGATCGCGGTCGCCTGTGCTGTCATCACATTCACGCCAGCCGATGGTGGCTATTAGGAGACGCGGGCTTGTAACAAAAGGGCCGCTCGTTCAATTCCTTCACATCAGGTTTTTTGTCAACGGTTCATTCTGTCGTCATTACAAAGCCTCCCTTGTTCGCGGATCCATGGTCTGAGCCCATCGCTTTACCGGCTCGTTATCGAGCCTGTACAACCTCACATCTGGTCGCCGCTCCTGGCGGCAGGCACCAACTTCCCGCTTTCGCGGGCACGGGCTCAGGAGAACGAGACCAATCTCAAGATCGGCACTTGAAGCCAAAAGGAATCCCGGTTCGTTCACCTGGATCCGTCAGGGCTGATCACACCCTGAGGATTTGAATTCTCGTGTCACAGGCAAGAGCAAGGTCCCTTCGCCGGGACGATGGATGGGTTAGGCCGCAGTGAGGTAAGCAGCCCCAGTGGACTGCGCGTTTCTAGATTGGCCAACCGGTCCTCAGCAGACCCCATAAAGCAGCGACCCCGCGTCGACTGCGGACAGAAGCAAGCACTCGGCGAGGGATTAGGCTCAAGAGGGATTGACTCGCTAAAGCCCGTTACAGAAGCGACCTCACTCTGCCACTGTGCGAGCCGCTACTCACCCCTGATGGGCTCTCAAGAGCAATATAAATCATCCGGCCTAGATTTTCTGGACCGCAACTTCGGCAAAAAAGTACATTCTCTTCAACCAAGCCAATCGACGGTTCACTGCAATGGCCACGGCAAGGCCAACTATAAAAAGACCTCAGTTAGACCGCAAGATACGTCAACCGGACTCTTGCCGGCAATTGGGATCTCGCCGAGAAGAGCCTTGACAAGCGCCTGCTGCACCGGCGGGACGGCCGCATATCCGTTGACGAATGTTTTGCATTCCGGCATGTGGTAAAGCAGGAAGGGCGTTCCTAGCGAGACATAGACGGTCGGAAGATAGTCCCATAGCCGTTCCATCGAATGCGGGAAGAGCCCGTGAAGATCTTCCCAGTGCGGCCCGAGGTTTTCTTTGGCCGAAACACCTTCTTCGGCCATCAGATACATGCCGATATCGTGGGCGGCTGCATCGATTGCATCGCCTTTGCGATGAAGCGTGACCTCAAACCCTCGTTCTCGCAGGATATCTGCTACCTGGAGCTGGGGCAGCGGGCCGGAAGGACTCATACGGCTGTTGAGTTGCGCCAGTAGAACGCGGCTGTGCCGCTTCGGATCTAGAGGCAGCAGGGCCTGGGTGTCCTTCACCAGCGTGATCGCGGCCTCCGATGCCGATCGCGACCATCCGACATGTTCGGCGCAGCCGAGGAAACGGGCGCGATCCGCTTCGGGCCATGGGCGACCGCCGGTTTGATGCAGCTTCATCGACGCCTTGAGGGCGAGGACGCGCAAGACGGCCTCATCGACTCGTTCAGGCGTCAGGGCACCGTTTTTGAGTCCTCCCTTCAAATAGCCGAGGTCTTCGTCGAGGTCCTCAGGAAACAGGAGAATGTCGCATCCGGCGGCGATGCAAAGCGGCACAAGATCGCGCCGGGCGCCGCGGGCATTGAAGCCGACCATGCCGGATGCGTCGGAAACAACTACGCCGTTGAAGCCCAGTTCCTCTCTTAGCAGCGTCGTGGTCAGGTCGTAATTCAGCGTTGCCGGCATATGCGCCGGGCTGTGGGCCGCCGATCCGAGTTCCGCGGTGTAAGCGGGGAGCGTGATATGACCTGACATCACGACCTGCACGCCCTTGGCAATCGCGTCGGCATAAATTCTGCCGAAGCTTTCGCGCCATTTCGCCATCTGCATCGTGTTGTGGGTGGTGGCGAAATGCTGATCGCGGTCGTCCAGTCCGTCACCCGGCCAGTGCTTGATCGAGCTTGCGAAGCCGGCGGATCGCGCGCCCTGCTGATAGGCGGTGGTCATTGCCATGACGGTCGCGACGTCCGAGCCGAACGAGCGGGTATTGACCACGTTGGAGCGGAAATTGACGGCAAGATCGGCAACCGGTGTCCAAGAGATGTTGAAGCCAAGATAACCGCCTTCACGACCAGCGACGACGCCCATGCGACGCGCGTGCTCGGCGTCTCCCGTCGCTGCGATCGCCATCTGGTTCGGGTAGGGGGTCCCCGATGCGACGCTGCTCTTTTCGGAAAACTCGATATCGCAAGTCATCAGGAGTGGAATCGCGGTATGCGACTGGAGGAATTGGGCGCTTGCGCGCAGTTCCTGCTCCGACCGCGAGGGCATGCGATGGATGCCGCCGACATGGCGTTCAAGGGGGATCACGAGTTTTTCCGGGGATAGGTCTCGGCAGAGAGGCAGGACGATCTGTCCGAGCTTTTCATCGAGCGACAGGCCTTCGAAGGTGGATTTCACCCATGCGAGGGCCTCTTCATCCAGGTGAAAGGGATGACCCGCAACCTTCTTCAGAATGTTCTCGGTCATCAGAGACGCTTTCCAGTCTCTGCGTCGAATATGTGAAGACGCTCTTCCGACAGGTCGAGCCGGACCTTGTCGCCTGACTTTACTTTGGTGGAGGAAGGCGTCCTGGTGGAAAGGCCGATGTCGCCGCGCCTGCACCAGACCATCCTTTCCGCGCCCATCGGTTCGACGACATCCACTTCCACGGCGAGACCCAATGCTGCCTCGTCCGCTTGCAGAGCCATATCCTCGGGACGGATACCGACAATCACCTTTCGGCCATCAACCAAGGGCGACGACAAGGCGGCAGCGATGCGCAGATTTTCTCCGTCGACGATCGCATCACCGCCCTTGACCACGCCCTCCAGGAAATTCATGGCAGGCGAGCCGACGAAGCGGGCCACGAACGTGTTTGCGGGCTTGTTGTAGATCTCGTCCGGCGTGCCCTGCTGCTGGATGATCCGGTCCTTCATGACTACGATGCGGTCGGCAAGCGTCATCGCCTCGATCTGATCGTGGGTCACGTAGATCATGGTGGACTTCAGGCGCTGATGGAGGCGCTTGATCTCGACGCGTAAGTCGGAACGCAGCTGGGCGTCGAGGTTGGAAAGCGGTTCGTCGAACAGGAATACGCCCGCATCGCGCACCACGGCGCGGCCGATCGCCACGCGCTGTCGCTGGCCGCCGGAAAGCTGGGACGGCTTGCGGTCCAGCAACGGCTCGACCTGCAGCATTTTCGCGACATGTGCGACGCGCTTTTCGATCTCCGGCTTTGCCACCTTGGCCACCTTTAGGCCGAAGCTCAGGTTGCCCCGAACACTCATGCGGGGATAGAGCGCATAGGACTGAAAGACCATCGCGATTCCGCGGTTTTTAGGCTCGACATTGGTCATGTCGTGGCCGCCTATCAGGATCTGCCCTTCGGCGACGTCCTGAAGACCGGCGATCGCATTAAGAAGCGTGGACTTGCCGCAACCGGAAGGCCCGAGCAGTACGATGAATTCCGAAGCCGGAATGTCGAGGTCAATGCCTTTCAGAACCTCGACCTGCCCGTAGCGGATTCCGAGGTTTCGAAGCTGTACGCCTGTCATGATTACCCTTTCACGGCGCCGGATGCTACGCCGCGAACAAACCAGCGGCCCGACGTGAAGTAGACGAGGAGGGGGATGACCGAGGTGAGAAGCGTTGCCGCCATTTCCACGTTGTATTCCCGCTCCCCGTAGGTGGAGTGCACGATATTGTTGAGCTGGACGGTCATCGGGGCATAGTTGATGCCGCCGAAGACGAGGCCGACGATGTAGTCGTTCCAGATGAAGGTGACCTGCAGGATGCCCGCAACCGCAATCATCGGCACAGACATCGGCAGCAGGATCGAAAAGAAGAACCGCCAATACCCCGCGCCATCGACCCGGGCTGCCTTGAAGAGGTCGATCGGGATCGACGCGAAATAGTTGCGGAACAGCAGCGTCACCACCGGTAGCGCGAATACGACATGGACCGCGATGACGCCGGCGAGCGAGTTGAACAGGCCGATCGTCGAGGTGATCCGCACCAACGGATAGATCAGCACCTGATAGGGAAAGAAACCGCCGATCAGCAGGACCGTAAACAGCACGTTGGCGAAGCGCACCCGCCAGAAGCTCAGTGCGTATCCGGTCACCGCACCGGCTGCGATTGCTAGGGCAACACTCGGTATGGTGATCAGGAAGGAATTGACAAAGCCGACCTTGAGGCCTTCGCAGCGCAATCCCGTGCAGGCGGAATTCCAGGCTTTCCACCAATGTTCGAAGCTGAATGCGTGCGGCAGGGATAGGAGCGTGCCCGAACGGATCTCCTCCATCGATTTGAACGCCGTGACGATCATCACGTAGAGAGGGATCAGCGCCACGATCGCGAGAACGATCAGCAAAGCATAGACGAGAGCGCGGGAAAACGGAGCCGCATACGCATTGCGGCGGACAGGGGCCTGACTGTTTGTGATGGTCATCTTGCAGCTCCCTTGCGACGGTCCTTGAGATACAGGAGAGGCACCGCGACCACGAGGACAAGAAGCAGCAGCGTCGTCGCCGCAGCAGAGGCAAGGCCGACCTGTTGGCGTTCGAACATATGGTCGATGATGAATTTGGCCGGTACGTCCGTCGCGATACCCGGCCCGCCTCCAGTCATGGCGACCACGACATCGAACAGGCGCACGACGGTGAGCGACATTAGCACCAGGGCGGTCGCGATGCTTGCCCCGATGCTCGGCATGATGATGAAGAGATGAGCCTTCCAGGCCGGGATGCCCTCGATGCGGATCGCCTTCCAAAGGTCGTCGTCGACGCCCCTCAGTCCGGCGAGGAGGACGACCATGACGAGACCAGACGAATGCCAGATGGCGGCGATGATGATCGTGAAGATCGCCATGTCCGCGTTGACGATCCAGTTGAACGACGCATTCTCGAAGCCAAGCTTGCGCGCCACGTCGGCAATGCCGAAGTTCGGGTCAAGCAGCCAGCGCCAGACAAGGCCGGTGACGATGAACGACATGGCGAATGGATAGAGGTAGATCGTCCGCAGCGCGTTTTCGCCTCGCACGCCGCGATTGATCATCGCGGCCATCGAATAGCCAATCAGCAAGGTGGCCGGAATGAAGATCGCTGCAAACAGCGCCATGTTGCCGAGTGAGACCTGCCACCGGGCATTCGAGAACAGGTTGATGTACTGGGCAAAGCCAGCGAACCTGTAGTTCGGCAGCATGGAGGAGCGGGTAAAGGATATGCCCGCCGCCCACAACACGCCGCCGACATAGACGGACAGGACGACGAATGCGACGGGGACAAGCGTCAGGACCGCCTGAAGGCGACTGCTTGAAGGCGACCTCACGAACACGAGAAACTCCGAATATCTGGTCATTCGGGGGAGGTGGCGAGGCGCACTCCCCCGGTCTTGGGGTCAGCTCGCGGAAAGGCCCTTTGCGTAGGCCTCGATGAATTGCTCGGCGGTCAGCCCGCCCTTGGTCGAGAAGCGGGTGATCGCATCCTCGACCGCACCGACGATCGCCGGTGTAAACATCATCTGGTCGCTCCCCGTCGAGAGCTTGGCATCGTTGAAGAAGCGAGACGCCTCAGCGATGCACGGGTTGAGCTTGGACGTGTCCGCACCCTTGAGGATCGGGATCGTGCCATTGGCGACCGCAAACGCGGTCTGGGTCGGCACGTCGGCGAAAGCCTTGAGGAGCAGGTCCTGTGCCTTGGTCATCGCCGCATTCTTCGGCTCCGGGAAGAGGAATACGTCGCCCGAGATCACCATGCCCTGTTCCGGGTTGATGATCGCGCACTCGTAGTCCGTGCCTGCCGTCTTCCCGGCGGCCGCGAAGGCACCGTTCAGCCACGTGCCGCCCTGCGTCATCAAGGCTTTGCCGGAGATCACGAGATTGGTCGAATCCGGCCAGGAACGGCCCGGCGCGCCGGCGTCGGCATAGTCCCTGAGCCTTCCGAAGACCTTGACTGCTGCCTTGAATTTTTCACCACGCACTGCGGAGGCGTCGCGTTTGTAGATGACCGCATCGTAGGTTTCGCGACCTGCGACACCGAGAACGACGGCATTGAACATCAAACGCTGCCAGCGCGGCTCGCCGGACGGCGCAAACGGTGCGAGGCCTGCTGCCTTCGCCTTGTCGAGCGCGGCAAAGACTTCATCCCAGTTCTTCGGCTTGGCGACACCAATCTTATCGAGGATCGGCTTATTGAACCAGAACCAGTTCGCGCCGTTACCGGAGATCGGAAGGGCCCAGATTTCGCCGTCGACGATACCGGAATTCAGCAGCGCCGCCGGCATCTTATTCTGCCAGCCGTCGGCCTTGGCTGTTTCCGTCAGATCACGAAGCAGGCCGTTGTCCTGGAGTTCAACGAACTGTGCGCCTGTGTTGAACAGCATGGCGGCAGGCGGGTTCCCGCCGACCACGCGGTTGACGGCCGTCGAGCGGGCGTTCGGCCCACCCGAAATGGCGTTGTCGACCCACGTCCCACCGAGCTCGGTGAACTTCCGCGCCAGAACCTTGACGCCGGCGGATTCCGCCGCGGAGGTCCACTGATGGATGACTTCGGCCTTGATGTCTTCGGCGTTCGCAGATGCTGCGAAGCAAAGTGCAGTTGCGGCGGTCGCTGCAAGAAGCAATTTGGAAATCAATGTCTGCTCCTCCTCCTGAATTCCAGCGGGCAGACTATCGCCACGGTATTCCATTCGTCAAATAATGGAATTGGCAACGTCCATAATCGTCGCTTATAGATATGAGGATCAAGTGCTCCCGCCATATTCCGTATGGGCGTGATTTTTATTCTTCGTCGGTTTCCAGCGATAATTCCGTAGCCACCGCGACGAAGCGTTTCCCAAGTGAATTCAGCTGTCTGCCGGCGATTTTCTGCATCGCGAATTGTCTCGACGCGATATGTTCCGCCAGAGGAATGGCGGTCAGTATGCCGCGTCGAATTTCGTCGCGTAAAAACTGATCCGACAGAATGCTGACGCCATCGGATCGCTCCACGATTGCTTTCAACACGCTGAAGGGTGCGGCTTCGACGAGGTTGGCCGGAAACGGTATGCCGTTCGTCATGAACAGGGCTTCGATCTGTTTTCGGAAAGCACCGCCGGGGGGCGGCATGATCCATGTCGAATCGGTGAGTTCGACGAGGGAGACCTGCTGCCGTCCCGCCAGTGGGTGACCTGCTCTGACCACGATAACCGAACGGGCGGTGAAAAGAGGAATTTCCTCCACGTTTTCGGGAGTCGGCCTTTGCCCCACATTCGAAATCACCAGATCGATTTCGTGAGTGAGGAGGCGCTCCATCAGTTGTTCGTCCGTGCCTTCGGTCACCGCAATCGCAGCATTCCCATTCTCCCTGAGGATGTGGGCGATGACCCGAGGCAGGATGCTGCCCGTTGCCAAGGGTGTTCCTCCGACGCGCAGAGGACCTTCGGCGCCCTGCCGCCGTGCCTCGAGTTCCCGGCGTGCGAGCTGCAGTATGGCTTCAATGCTCTCGGCGTGCCGGATAAGAATCTTGCCCATATCCGTGAGGATGGCACCGTATCGACCGCGATCGACGAGATGCATGCGCGTGATATCTTCCAGCCGAGCAATGCTGACCGAAAGAGCGGGCTGCGAAATGCCGAGCGCCTCGGCGGCCTTCTGAAAGGAGCCGGCGCGGTCGATGGCGAGGAGATAGCGAAGCAGTCTCGGTTCGAGATCCATAATATCCCAATAGGCCAGCCAATTTCCTAAGCTATTATAGATTCAGCCCGGTTGCGACAATCACGCCCCGATAAGCTGTTCTGCGAGTTACTTGCCCAGATAGGCCGCTTCCCAGCGGCCGGATTTGATGTTTTCCTTCGTTGAAGTCAGCAGCATGTCTATGAAGCGTTTTGCAGCCAGCGTCCGCTCCGAGTTTTCCAGCAATGCGATAAGCCAGGTGACGGACAGGCCTTCTATCGGTGCCCAGGCAAGCTGGGTCAGCGGTGAATTGACCATTCCGCAGAATGGCATGATAGCGAAACCCACATTGCGACGAATAAGATCGTCCATCGGGGCATATTCGGTTTCGACAGCGACTCTTGCGCGCCGGCCGATGCGGGCGAATTCGGTCTCGATGAGTGTTCGCAAACCGTCGGGGCGGGGCGTAAGGATCAACGGTCGATCTGCCACCATTTCGAGCGTGATGGGCTGTTCCGGTGACAGGCCGCTGCCGGCAGGTCCGACGAGGTACAGCTGTTCCTGCAGCAGCGGTTCCGTGTGCAGGTCCGGCTCCGTAAGCGGCGCGGCCAGAATGCCGATATCGATATCGCGAAAGAAGATCGCTTCGCGAAGCTGGAAGGAGTGCGCGCCGCGGACACGAAGGCGCACATGCGGATAGGTCTCGACGTAGCTCGCTACCAATTCGCCGGTGAGCACGCGCCCCATGAAGGGCGGCGCACCAAAGGCAAGCCGCCCGGAAGGCGTGTTGGCCGCATGCATGACTTCTTCCGGAACCCGCGCGATCTCTTCCAAAATAGCCTCGGCTCTTGCGCGGAAAACTTCCCCGGCCGGTGTCAGCGTCAGACCACGGCCGGTGCGGTGAAAAAGCGAAGCGCCTATTTCCTGTTCCAGGGCAACGATCTGCCGGCTTAGCGCCGGCTGCGAGATGTCGAGCTTTTCGGCGACACGTGACAGATTGCCGAACTCTGCCGCTTTCAGGAAATATTCCCATTTTCGAAGGTTCATCGTATTGCCCCCCACTGCGGCCCAGATATGCCTTTAAAGTTATAGCTGAACTGCCGTTCTGTCTATTGATGTAAGGCGGCGCAATTGGAATAGTCGCGATGGGTTGAGGAGTCCCGCATTCGAGGAGGTATTCATGCTCAAGCGCACAATTCTCATCGCCAGCGTTGTCATTGCTGGTGCGGCCCCTTCGTGGGCTGAAACCAAGATCGCCATCGGCACGCCACCCATTGCTGAAGTGGAAGCTGCCTTCGTTGCCAAGGACGAGGGCCTGTTCGAAAAGAACGGCCTGAGCGTCGAGTTCCTGCCGACCGGTTCCAACCAGACGCTCGTCGCAGCAATGGTCGCCGGTTCGCACCAGATTGTCGCTGTTTCGCCGACCGTATTGCTGCAGGCGGTCGATAGCGGCATCGATCTCGTGGTTGTTGCCAATTGCGGCGTGACCGCTCCCCGCACGGCAAAGAATGCCGGCTTGGCGGTGCGTGGCGGCGTCGAGATCGGCAAGCCTGAAGATCTCAAGGGCAAGAAGATCGGCACGCCGAGCATTGGCGGCACGCTGGATATTCTCTTCCGCCAGTGGCTGAAGCAGAAGAATGTTCCGGAGAAAGGCGTCACCTTCATCGAAGTGCCTATCCCGAATACGGCGGACGTTCTGAAGGGCGGTACGATCGATGCGATCATCGCCGGTGAGCCGTCGCTCGGCCGCGCCGTTGCCCAGGCGAACGGCACGGTTGCCTTCAACTATATGTCCGACCTGCCGGAAAACCTGCCCTACACGACCTTCGTCGCCACACGCGACTGGGCCAAGGGGAATGCGGCAACCATCAAGTCTTTCCGCGCGGCGTTTGCGCAGGCAGCGGAATACGTGGCTGCCAATCCGGCCAAGACCCGCGAAATCGTCTCGAAATACACGAAGCTGCCGATCGAGGTGCTGAACAAGATCGAGCTACCGGAATGCCGGACAGTGCCGACCAAAGCTGCACTCGATTATTTCGAAAAGGCCATGCGTGATGGCGGCATGCTGACCGGCAAGATCGATACCGCCACGCTGATCGCTCCCTGATGCGTAACCGATGACCGGGGCGCCATCTGCGTCCCGGCAGCCTTTTCCAGACTGACAGGTGATATCCATGGTCCAGATGACCGGCGCGGAAGCGCTGACCCGTTTGCTCGTGCCGGAGGCCGTGCCCTTTGTATTCGGCATCGCCGGCGGCAAGTTGAACCCGTTTCTCCACGCTATCTCGCGCGAGCCCTCGATCCGTTATCTCGGGGTGCGCCACGAGGCCTGCGGCCCACTGATGGGAGCTGGGATCGCTGCTGCCAGCGGGCGGATTTGCGTGGCGCTCGGAGAGATGGGGCCGGGGTCGTCCAACCTGGTGGGAGGCCTCGGCACGGCCTTCAACAACAATCTGCCGTTGCTGCTCGTCACATCCAATAACCATCTCGCTGCGTCCTATCCCCATCGCGGCATGTTCATGGATCTCGATACACATGCGCTCTTGAAGCCGCTCACCAAGTGGAGCGCGGTGGTGCATGACGGGCGCCGGCTGCCGGATCTGGTGCGCGATGCCTTTCGCCATGCCCTGACCGGACGGCGTGGGCCGGTTCATCTCGATGTGCCGCAGGAGATTTTCACGGCGAAGTTCGGTTTCGACGAGGAGGCACTTTCGCTGCCGCCGGAAAGCTACCGGGCCGTCGATGGTCCGCGTGCGCCGGCCGCCCAGATCGCCCGTGCAGCCGATATGCTGGCCGCGGCAAAGCGCCCGGTGCTGATTGCTGGCGGCGGCGTCGTGTCGGCCAATGGCGGCGATCTTTTTCGCGCGCTTCTGGCTCGGATGCAGGCGCCGGCTCTGCCAACCCAGATGGGCATCGGCACGGTAGCGACCGATTCTCCCTTCTTTATTGGCCATGGCGGCATTATCGGCGGCGATGCCATTCCGGTGGCCCTGGCGGAGGCGGATGTCATCCTGGCGGTCGGCTGCCGCTTTTCCTCCTGGATGTGGGATGATGGTGGCGCCCTCGTGAAAGGCGGCGCGGAACTCATCAATATCAACATCGATCCCATGAGCCTCGGCGCCAATGCGCCGCATGCGCTCGGCATCTGGGCCGATGCGGCGAGCGCGCTTGCCGACCTGCTGACGGCGCTGGAAGCCCGCGGCATGCCCGACCGGTCCGTGTGGCTGGAACGGCTGCGCGGCATCTATGCGGGATATCGCGGCAAGCTCGACCGGATGAGTGAGGACGAGGGCGCTATCATGCATCCCGCCCGGCTCGGCAAGGCGCTTGGAGAGCTTTTGCCGGCGGATGCGCTGATCGCCTATGACGGCGGCCACACATCATTCTGGAGCAACGATCTGACGCCGGCCGCCGTCGAGCGAACCCGTTTCCACGAACCCGGCATGTGCCAGCTCGGCTTCGGAACGCCCTATGCGGTTGCGCTCAAGCTCCTGCATCCGGAACGGCCGGTGTTCAACATCTGCGGCGATGGCGCGTTCGGTTTCACGCTGTCCGAACTGGATACGGCGCGGCGTTATGGCCTGCCGATCATCAACATCATCCATAACAATGCCTCCTGGGGCGTCATCAAGATGGGGCAGCGCAAGACCTACGATTTCTCGTTCGGCACGGATCTCGACGGCGTGGACTATGCCGATGTGGCGCGCGGCTTCGGTTGCCACGGGGAGCGGGTGACCACGGAGGAGGAAATCGGCCCGGCGCTTCAGCGCGCCATGGCGTCCGGCCTGCCTGCCGTCATAGACTGCCATGTCCGCTTCGAGGCGCATCCGAGCATGCCATATTTTGCGAAGATGAATGCTTATGGATTCCAGAAGGGTGTGGGCGGCGGGCCTCATGCCGCGCTCGTCAAGGGAGCTTGACCATGCCCGTGACTCAGCTTTCCACCAGGCTTCCGCACGGTGCCGCCGGTTCCGCTCCCGCGGCCAGTCAACCACGGATCCGCATCCGTGACGTGACGCTGTCCTACGGGCCTTTGCAAATTATCGGTGGTGTCAGCCTGGATATCGTGCCGGGCGAAACCATCTGCATCATCGGGCCGTCCGGCTGCGGCAAGACGACCTTGCTGCGCATGCTGGCCGGCCTCGCCCAGCCAACGAGCGGCAGTGTCGAACTGGATGGTGCGGTGATCGGCGGGCCGAACCGCTCGGTCGCGATCGTTTTCCAGGACTATGGAAAGGCGCTGCTGCCCTGGCGCACGGCGGCCGGCAACGTATCGCTGGCGCTGGAAGCGCGCGCCTGCCCGCGAGCCGAGCGACCGGCGATCATCCGCGAATTGCTGGAGAAGATCGGTCTTGGCCGCCATACGGAGAAATATCCGGCTGAAATGTCCGGCGGTATGCAGCAGCGCCTGCAGATCGCCCGCTGCCTGGCCCAGGAGCCGAAAGTGCTGCTGATGGACGAACCGTTCGGCGCGCTGGACGCGATGACCCGGCAGGCGCTTCAGGACGAGGTTCTCGGACTGGTCGCAACGACCGGCGCGACCATGGTCTTCGTCACGCATGACCTGGAAGAAGCGATCTATCTCGGCGATCGCATCGTCTGCCTGCAGCCCAATCCGGGCCGGGTGGGGCGGATCGTCGATGTGCGCCTTGCGCGGCCGCGTGACCAGCTTCTGACCCGCGAAGATCCTGAATTCCTGCGCCTGCGCCGCGAGCTTTACGATCTCATCAAGGACGATCACCAATGAGTGCCTCGACCTTGTTCAAGAACGGCTGGCGCGCTGCACTCCTGCCGGTCGCGCTTGTCGTCATTGCCCAGGTGGCGGCGACCGTCACGCAGCTGGAAAGCGACAGCCTGGCAAGCCCGCTCGATATCGCGCGGGCATTCGTATCCGTCATGGCCGATGGATCGCTCCTGCGCGCGACGCTGGACACCTTGAAGGCCGCAGCCATCGGCTGCGTCGTCGGGGTCGGGGCGGGCTCGCTTCTCGGTATCGTACTTGGCCTCTTCCGTATCGCGGACGATGCGCTCGATCTGACCATCGAACTGTTGCGGCCGATCCCCGTGGTTGCGCTCATTCCGGTGGTGATGATGCTGCTCGGGTTTGGCGCGAAGATGGAGATCGTCATCATTTCGCTTGGCCTGCTGTGGCCCTCCGTCGTGCTGGCTCGCGTGGCGGTGAAGGAGGTGGAGCCGAGGCTGATGGAAGTATCCAATATGCTGCAGCTCGGCTTCACGGATCGGCTGGTGAAGATCGTGCTGCCGGCCGTGCTGCCGCAGCTCTTCATGTCGCTCAAGCTTGCCGCCGGTTACGCGCTGGTGGTGGCGGTCACGGTCGAGATCACTGCCAATCCGCTGGGCCTCGGCTATGGCATCATGATGGCGCAGCAGGCACTGAGGCCTGCGGAAATGTTCGCATATCTGATCTGGATCGGCGCCATCGGCTGGCTGATCGGCGTGCTGCTCAACATGGCGCAACGCGGCTTCTTTCCGGCTTTCGTCAAGGGAGAGCGACGATGAAGAATTTTTCCCTGCGCAAGCTGCTGCTCGGCTGCGCGACCCTCGTGCTTTTCATCCTGGTCTGGAAGCTTGTTACCGATGCGAAGCTGATTTCGCCGATCTTCTTTCCCGGCCCCGAGCGCACCTATGCCGCCCTGGAAAAAGGGCTCTCCGGCGGAGCGCTGCTGACACAGACGCTGGAAACCGTGCAGCGCATGCTGCTCGGCTGGCTGCTTGCCTCGTTCGTGGGCGTTTTTCTTGGATCGCTGGTCGGAATCTCGAAGCGGGCTCGGGCGTTTATCGCGCCGACGCTGGAGCTGCTACGGCCGCTGCCGGCCTCGGCCATGATCCCGATCGCCATCGCTTTTCTCGGTTTCTCGGACAATATGGTGCTCGTCGTCATTGCCTTTGGTGCGCTCTGGCCGATGCTGCTTGCAACGATCCACGGTTTTGCCGCCATGGAGCCGCGGCTTTACGAGGTCAGCGCGGTCCTCGGCCTCAGCCGTGGCCAGGTGATCTGGAAGCTGGCATTGCCCAGCGCCATGCCGATGATCCTCGCCAGCCTTCGGCTCGGCCTGACCATTTCGCTCATCCTAGCCGTGGTCGGGGAAATGCTGGCAAGTCGGGCGGGTCTTGGCCAGAGCATCCTTGCTGCCAGCCGCAGTTTCCGCTCGGCCGATCTGTTCGCCGGCATCGTCATCCTCGGCGCGGTCGGTCTCGTCGGCAGCCGGCTTCTGTCCTTTGGCGAACGCCGCCTTCTGCGCTGGCAGGCCGTCAACCGATAATCGAATGTCCAACAGAACTGGATTTCAAGCATGCTCAAACTCACAGATGCTTCAACTATCATTGATACCGCGCTTGCCGAAGGTCGCGCCCGTTCGCTTGCTCCACTCGCCGTGGCAGTCTTAGACGCGGGTGGTCATCTGGTCGCCTACAAGCGGGAAGATGGCGCCGGCATCGTTCGTTTCGATATCGCCTACGGCAAGGCTTGGGGGTCACTCGGCATGGGGTTTGGCACACGGGAACTGACGGAGCGCGCGGCCAAGAACCCGGCTTTCATCACCGTGCTGGCTTCGGTCAGCGCCGGGCGCATGGTGCCTTCGCCGGGCGGCGTGTTGATCCTCGATACCCAGGGTATCGTCGTCGGAGCTGTCGGCATTTCCGGCGATATCGGCGACAACGATGAACTCTGTGCAATTGCAGGTATCGAAAAAGCAAGTTTTCGCGCTGCGCCGAAACTCGTGGCATAATCAGGGGAGGTTTTGATGAACCAGAATGTTGCAGATCACGGGAAGCCCCGCGAGTTCGTCCGCCTCAATCCGGTGACGGGCGAGACCGCCAGCACCGCAGCGGCGTTTACCGCAGCCGACGCTGCTGCCGTTGCCGACAAGGCCTTTGCCGCTTTCTCCTCCTGGTCGGAAAGCGGCCCGAATGCGCGGCGCCAGTTGCTTATGAAGGCATCGCAGGCGCTGACGGCCAAGAAGGACGACCTGATCCGCATGATGCAGACGGAAACGGGTGCGACCGCAAGCTGGGCCGGCTTCAATGTCATGCTCGCTGCCAACATGATCATCGAGGCGGCTTCGCTGACTACCCAGATCAAGGGCGAGGTCATCCCGTCCGACAAGCCCGGCTGCCATGCCATGTCGATGCGCGAAGCGGCCGGCGTGTGCCTCGGCATTGCGCCCTGGAATGCGCCGATCATTCTCGGCGTGCGTGCCATCGCCACGGCGCTTGCCTGTGGCAACACGGTAATCCTCAAGGCCTCGGAAAAATGCCCGGCCCTGCATAGCCTGATCGTCGAATGCTTCCAGTCCGCCGGTTTCCCGGACGGTGTCGTCAACGTTGTCACCAACGCGCCGGAAGATGCGGCCGATGTGGTGAACGCGCTGATCGATCATCAGGGTGTGCGCCGCATCAACTTCACCGGTTCGACCGGTGTCGGCAGGATGGTCGCTCGCCGCGCGGCGGAACATCTGAAGCCCGTGCTGCTGGAACTCGGCGGCAAGGCGCCCTTCCTGGTGTTGGAAGATGCCGATCTTGACGAGGCCGTAGCGGCCGCAGCCTTCGGCGCCTTCTTCAACCAGGGCCAGATCTGCATGTCGACCGAGCGGATCATCGTCGTCGATGCGATCGCCGATGCCTTCGTGGAGAAATTCCGCGCCAAGGCTGCGACACTGGTCGCGGGCAATCCGGCGGAAGGCAAGACGCCGCTCGGCGCAGTGATCGGCATCGAGACGATCGGAAAGGTCCAGTCGCTGATCGACGATGCCGTCTCGAAAGGCGCCAAGCTTGCCGTCGGCGGCAAGACGGAAGGCGCGCTGATGTCGGCAACCGTCGTCGATGGCGTGACCAAGGACATGCGCATCTACGGCGAAGAGAGCTTCGGCCCGGTCGTCGGCGTGCTGCGGGCGCGTGACGAGGATCACGCGATCGAACTTGCCAATGACAGCGAGTACGGCCTGTCGGCATCCGTCTTCACCGGCGATGCTGCCCGCGGCCTGCGGGTTGCCCGCCGCATCAAGTCCGGCATTTGCCATGTCAACGGCCCGACGGTGCATGACGAAGCCCAGATGCCGTTCGGCGGCACCAAGGCATCCGGTTACGGCCGCTTCGGTGGCCCGGCAGGCATTGCCGAGTTTACCGAGCTGCGCTGGATCACCGTCGAAACGCAGCCGGGGCATTACCCGATCTGATCCGGTCGGGATTTTTAATCTTTCAAATACGCATGGGGGAGGAAAACTTGCGATTTTTGTATTGGAGTTTGCTGGCGGGTTTCGCCTTGCCGGCCCATGCGCAGATGTAGGCCAATCCGCCTTCCGTCGCGGAGGGCGTCCGCGCCTTCGGCGACAGGCTTGGCCCGGACGTGGTGAAAGGCGTGACGGAGATCTACAAGCCGCTGCACGAGGCAGCCTCGAAAGAGGGCGTGACCGTTATGAAGGACATCGCCTACGGGAGCGGCGAGCGCCAGAAGCTCGATCTCTATGTCCCTTCGGGTCTTCCCGCCGGGGCGAAAGTCCCCGTCCTGGTTTTTGCGCATGGAGGCGGTTTCGTGCGCGGCGACAAAAAAGACGTTGCCCATTTCGGTACCTATTTTGCGCAGCATGGAATCGTAACCGCGCTGATCAACTACACCTATGCGCCGCAGACGAGCTTTCCGTCCGGCGGTGAGGATGTCGGCAAGGCGGTCGCATGGTTGCGAGAGCATCTGGAAGCGCATCCTGGCAATGTCGGCTCGATCTTCGTGTCGGGCAATTCCGCCGGTGCCACGCACGCGGCGACCTACGGATTTCTGACCTCAGCCGGCAAGCCGGATGACGGCGTGCGCGGTCTAATCCTGATTTCGATACCGACAGCCGATGCGGAAGACCTCGCCCAGCAGGACAAGGTCTATTACGGCGAGGACGCGTCGAAATATCCCGGCATGTCGATCATCCGCCGCGTCGCAGACCGGAAATTGCCGATCTTCCTGGCTGTGGCCGAAAACGACATGCCGTCGATCCAGCGTCAGAACAAGCGGCTCGTCGATGCGCTGTTTGCCCGCGACCGCAGGCTTCCGAACTACAACACGGCGCTCGGCCACAACCATATTTCGATCATCGAACATTTCGATACCGCCGACGAAAGCCTTGGTCCCGATATTCTCGAATTCATCCGCGAAAACGCGGCTAAATGAATTTCCTGTTCGGCTAGGATCAGGCTGGTGGCGTCGTGTCGCCGGCCTCACTTGTTTCCAGATCGGCCCTGATGAATTGGGCCGTCTGGTCGTAGTGCCGGTGCAGCAGACGCACGGCCTCTTCCGTATCGTGTTCGAGAACCGCCTTGGCGATGTCGGCATGTTCCTGGCTGACCTTGCGGACCCGGAATGCCTTGCGGCTGGACAGCGCGCGGTAGCGATTGAGGCGGTCCGCCAGCTGTTCGCAGAAGCCGATCAACGGGCGCGAGCCGCAGCCGCCGATCAGAAGCGCATGAAAGGCACGGTGCAGCCGCTCCCATTCCGGATTGCTTTCGAAACGGTCGGGATTGAGCGAGCGGGGCGCCCGGTCCAGTCGGTGATGCGCGACAAGAAGGGCTTCCTCCCATGCCGGGTTGGCGTTTGCGATCGACTCGCGCAGGGCAAGCCCCTCCACCCAGGACCGGGTTTTCGTCAGCTCTCCCAGTTCTTCCAGACTGATCGGCTTGACGAAGAAGCCGCGCTGCTCCTTGCCGATCACCAGGTCTTCCGTGGTGAGCCGGTTCAGGGCCTCGCGCAACGGCGTCTGCCCCGCTTCGTAATGCTCCATCAGAAAACGCAGCTGTAGCTTGCGGCCGGGCTCGAGCTGAGCCGACAGGATATCCGCCTTCAGCCGCTCGTAGATGCTGGTGGCAAGCGTAGCAGGGGTTTCCAGCCCCTTGTTCGGCGTATCGACGTTCATTTGGCTCCCACGGTTCAAATCAAGTTTTATATACACGACCATGTTCAAATCGCAAAATTTATAAATTCGGGCTTTACGCGTAGAAGTTTGTAGATTATTCAAAAAGCTAACAGAGGAGGACGGGCGTGAGTGAAAGCGTGAAGGCAACGGGTCGGTTCAAGAGCGGCTGCGGTTGCGGCGGCATCGACGTTCACTGTCATGTCGTTCCGGCCCAGTTTCCGCTTGCCCCCGGCGGCGCCTCGATCCGCGGCTGGCCTTCCATGACCCCCGTGAGCGATTGCCACGCGACTGTTATCATCGACGAAAAGCCCTATCGCGCCGTCAGCGATGCCTGCTGGGTTGCCGAACGGCGGCTGGAAGAAATGGACCGCAGCGGCATCGAGATCCAGGCGCTGTCCCCCATGCCGGAACTTTTCGGCTACTGGATCGACGCGAAACCGGCCAAAGATCTGGTGCGCCATGTCAACGACGTGATTGCCGCGCTTGTCGCGGAAGGCAAGGGCCGTTTCGTCGGGCTCGGCGGCCTGCCGATGCAGGACATCGACCTTGCGATTGCCGAACTGCATCGCATCGTCGGCGAACTCGGTTTCCGTGGCGTCGAGATCGGCAGCAACATCAACGGTGTCGCAATCGGTGACCCGCGCTTCCATCCGTTCTTCGCGGAGGCCGAGAAGCTCGGTGCCGCCGTCTTCGTTCACGCGGTGCGGCCGGCCGGCATGGACCGTCTTGTCGGGCCGGCCCCACTGCAGCAGGTTCTCAGTTATCCGACCGATGTCGGCCTTGCCGCCGCATCCGTCATCACCGGCGGGCTGCTGCTGAAATTCCCGAAACTGCGGATCGCCTTCAGCCATGGCGGCGGCACCTTCGCCTCGCTGCTGCCGCGCCTGGAACAGGGCTATTCGGCGTTCCCGGCGATCAGGGAGATCATGCCGGAAGCGCCTTCGGCGCAGGCACGGCGTCTCTACGTGGATACGCTCGTCTTCGACAAGGATACGCTGCAGCGCACAGTCTCGATCTTCGGCGAGGATCGTGTGCTGCTCGGCACCGACTATCCGTTCAATTTCCGCGAGAAGGAACCCGTCGGCCGTATCGGGGAAGCCTTCACCGATACGGGCCTTCGCGGGCGCCTGACATTTGCGAATGCGCGAGCCTTCCTCGCGCTGGATGAGGTTTGACCAGATGACAGACTTTCCCGTCTCCGACCTGCGCAGCGTCGAAATCGGCACGCCTGATCTTGCCAGCTCCGTCGACTTCTATACCCGCGTCTGGGGACTGGATGTGGTGGCCGAAGTCGGCGACAAGGTTTTCCTGGCGGCGACCGGCGACGACTTCCATGTTCTGGAACTGAAGCAGAGCGACCGTGCAGAACTGCGCAAGATCACTTTCCGCGTCCGCTCTGCCGAAGACCTGGCATCGCTGTTTGCCAAAACGGTTGCTGCGGGCTGCACCGTGATGCGAGAGCCGGGACCGGCCGACGCGCCCTCGGGCGGTCAGCGATTCGTCATCCGCGAGCCGCAGGGCTCTGTGCTGGAGTTCGTCCATGGCGACCAGCAAAAGCAGGGCACGATCGTCGCCAGCCGGCCGAACCGGCTTGCCCATGTCAACATCAACAGCGCCCAAATCGAGGCACTTTCGAGCTTCTACCAAGACGTCCTCGGCTTCCGCCTGACGGACCGCTCCAAGCTCATGGCCTTCCTGTGCTGCAATAACGACCACCACGCGGTGGTGCTGGCCGAGGCACCCGCAAACGGCCTGAACCATATCGCTTTCCTGATGCCGGACCTGGAATCCGTCATGCGCGGTTCCGGCCTGGTCGTCGACAAGGGACATCCGATCGGCTGGGGCGTCGGGCGCCACGGACCGGGAGACAATGTCTTCGCCTATTTCATCGATCCGCAGGGCGTGGTGATCGAATACACCGCCGAAGTGCTGCAGGTCGATGACGGCTACCGCGTCCGCGGGCCGGCAGAATGGGTATGGCCGCCCGGCCGCACCGACCATTGGGGCATAGCGCCTCCGAAAAGCGACGCCTGCAAGAAGGCACAGATTTCCATCGGATTTTCCGGCGTCTGACACCGCCGTTCCAGTTTGCAGAGGCTTTCCCGTGACGAACGAGACCGATATTTCGAACCGTTATGACGTGCTGGTGGTGGGCTTCGGCCCAGCCGGCGCTGTTGCCGCCGGCATGCTCGGCGCACGCGGCCATTCCACGCTGGTCGTCGACAAGCTGGCGGGCATTTACGACAAGCCGCGTGCCATCGCGATCGATCACGAGATCCTGCGGCACTTCGACAACATGGGTATTGCCGACGAGGTCCTGCCCTATATCGCACCGTTCACCGCGTCCCAGCACTTCGGCGCGCAGGGACAGCTCATCCGCCGTATCGACATGGTGCCGGAACCCTATCCGCTGGGCTACACGCCGAGCATGGTATTCACCCAGCCGCCGGTCGAGGCGGTGATGCGGAAGCACGCCAAAAGCTTCGATTGCGTGACGGTCGAGCTTGGCACGGAAATGACCAGCCTCGATCCGCAGGCGGACGAGGTCGTCGTGACGCTGAAGGATGCCTCGGACAAGACCCGCAAGGTCGCCGCGAAATACCTGGTCGGCTGCGACGGCGCCTGGAGCCAAGTGCGCGAACAGTCGGGCATGAAATTCGAGGACCTGGTCTTCGACGAGCCGTGGCTGGTGGTCGACGTGCAGGTTCATGAGGACGCCCTGAGCAAGCTGCCGCAGACATCGGCGCAGTTCTGCAATCCGGCACGGCCAACAAGCTATATCATGGGGCCGAAAAACCATCGCCGTTGGGAGATCATGCTCCTGCCGGGTGAAAATCCGCGCGAGATGGAAAAGCCGGAGAATGTCTGGCAGCTGCTATCGCCCTGGCTGACCCCCGAACAGGGCGATCTCTGGCGCGCAGCTGCCTACCGCTTCCATGCACTGGTGGCCGACGACTGGCGCCGTGGCCGCGTGCTGATCGCCGGCGATGCCGCCCACCAGCAGCCGCCCTTCATTGGGCAGGGCATGTGCCAGGGCCTGCGCGACGTTTCCAATCTCGCCTGGAGGCTCGACCGTATCCTCAAGGGCAAGTCGTCCGCAGATCTGCTCGACACTTATACTGTGGAGCGCAAGCGGCATGTCCGCGCGCTGACGGGCAAGATCAGGGCTATAGGCCAAACCATCTGCGAACGCGATCCGGCCGCCGCCGCCGCGCGCGATGCCAAGATCCTCGCCGAAGGTGGGGGCAAGCCGCTTACCATCACCCGCCAGGAAATCGTGCCGCCGATCGAGGAGGGACTGATCGCGTCTGAGGGCACCCCGGCACGAGGGCTGCTCTTCCCGCAGCCGGCGATCGTCGAAGGCGCGTCTTCGCGCCTGCTGGATTCGTTCACCGGACCGGAATGGCGGCTGGTCCTCGATGGTCGCCGGATCGGGACGGGCGAGGGCGAAGCACTGGCTGAAGCGATCGACGGAATCGTGATCAGGGCCGTTGCCCCTCAGGGCGACGACAAAGCCGACCCGACCGCACTTCGCGAAAAGGACGGCGTACTTTCCGCCTGGTTCGATCGCCATGGCGCGATCGCCGCGATCGTCCGCCCGGACCACTACGTTTTCGGCGCAGCACAGAATGTCGAAGCGCTTCGCCAGCAGATAACCGACCTCAGCGCCCGCCTCGCCTGACGGCTTCAGATGATGCGCTTTCGATAAAGATACCCTTGCAGGAGTAAGACAATGAGACTTTCCACCGTCAAGATCGCCGGCCGCACCACCTGGGGCGTCATCGAGCGCGAAACCTTCCGCGACGCAGGCGCAGCACTCGCCGGCCGGTATGCCGACCTCAAGGCAGCGATCACCGCGAATTTCGCAGGCGTTGCCGAAGCCGCCGCTTCCGCCGCCGCCACGCCGACCGCCGAAGTCGAATGGCTGCCGGTCGTGCCCAATCCCGACAAGATCCTCTGCGTCGGCCTGAACTACGAGACGCACCGCAAGGAAACCGGCCGCAGCGAAGTCGAAAATCCGACGATTTTCTCGCGTTACGCCAATAGCCAGACCGGTCATCTCGCACCGATCATCCGACCGAAGGTTTCGACCCATCTCGATTTCGAGGGCGAGCTCGCCGTCATCATCGGCAAGCCGGGCCGTTATATATCGCGCGCCGAGGCCATGAGCCACGTTTCGGGTTACGCCTGCTACAACGACGGCAGCGTTCGTGACTTCCAGTACCACACGCACCAGTTCACGCCGGGCAAGAATTTTCCGGATACCGGCGCATTCGGTCCTTGGATGATGACGCCGGACGAGCTCGGCCCGCTGGCAGACCTGCGCCTGCAGACCCGCCTCAACGGCCAGGTAGTACAGGACGCGACCTTTGCCCAGATGATCTTCGATATCGCCCGCCAGATCGAATATTGCTCGAGCTTCACGCGCCTGGAAGCCGGCGACGTCATCGTCAGCGGCACGCCCGGCGGTGTCGGCGCCAAGCGCAACCCGCCGCTGTGGATGAAGGCGGGCGACGTGGTCGAAGTCGAGATTGATCGCCTCGGCATCCTGCGCAACCCGATCACGAACGAACCGCACTGATACAACTTGTCGCGGGGGCCGGCCGGGAGAGGTGGACCGTCCCATGTGAACCACTGGACTATTTGACTTCAACGGGAGGACGACATGTCGAAATTTTCAAGACGCATTTTCATGGCAGGCGTCGCTGCTAGCTTCGCTCTGGCCAGCGGTTCTGCCCAGGCGGCTGACTGGCCGCAACGGCCGGTTACCGTGGTCGTGCCGCAGGCGGCCGGCAACAGCCCTGACGTGCTATGCCGCATCATCACGGACAAGCTGTCGCGCGCGCTCGGCCAGCAGTTCATCGTCGAGAACAAGGCAGGCGCTGCCAACGTGGTAGGCATGCAGTCCGTGGCTCGTGCCACCAATGACGGCTACACGTTCGTGTTCGCCACCTCGGCCGCGCTGGTCACCAACCCCTATACGATCAAGGCGCTGTCCTACGATCCGATCAAGGATTTCGTACCGGTCGCCATGGTGGCGAAGAGCCACCATGTGCTTCTCGTCAATCCGAAGGTCAAGGCAAACAACCTTGCCGAACTGATCGCGCTCGAGAAGCAGGCACCCGGCTCGCTGAGTCTTGCGGTCGACGGACCACGCAATATTTCCGGCCTGATCGCCCAGGCGATCAACAAGGATGCGGGCACGAAAATGGTGCTGGTTCCCTATAACACGATCTCCAACGCCGTGCAGGACACCATCAGCGGCCGCACGCCGGTGACGATCCAGTCGGCTTCCGTCGTCGAACCGTTCATCAAGGACGGATCGCTGCGCCCGATCGCGGTTGCCGGCAACCAGCGTATCGCTTCGCTTCCCGATGTGCCGGCGATTTCCGAAACGCTGAAGAGCGTCGAGCTGCAGGGCTGGTTCATGATCATGGCACCGGCAGGAACGCCGGCCGCGATCGTCGAGACGATGAGCAAGGCCGTTGCCAAAGCCATTGCCGAGCCTGACGTGCTGGAGCGCGCGCCGACCCTCGGCTTCGAGATGGAGAAGGGCGATAACACCACGCCGGCCGGCGCCAAGAGCTTCCTGGCTGCGCAATACGCCTATACCGGCCAGATCCTCAAGGAACTCGGCGTCGAGCCGAACTGAGGCCGGACCAAAACGGACCCAGGAGGAGGCGGACAATGAACGAGATTAAGAATGCGACGGGGAGGAGCACGATTCGTGCTCCTCAAAACCTCGCTGGCGGACTGGCGCTTGTGGCGGTTGCCGCGCTGGCGCTGTGGCAGCTCCGGGACCTGACTGCCGGTTCGCTTTCGGAGATGGGATCAGCCCTCATGCCGCGGGCGCTCGCCGTCGGGCTCGGTCTGATGGGTCTCGCTCTCGCCGTCTCGGCTTTCCTGCGGCCCGGCCTCATCATCGAGAGGACGGAGCTTCATGGCCCCGTTCTCGTCCTTCTCGCCATCGTCTTTTTTGCCGTGACGATCCGGCCGTTCGCCATCGGCCCGGTCACCATACCCGGCCTCGGGCTGATCATTTCGGCGCCGGTGGCCATCGTCATCGCCGGTCTTGCGACGCCCGAAGCCCGGTTCCGCGAACTCGTGGCGCTCGCGCTCGGACTGACGCCGTTCTGCATGCTGATGTTCGGCGATCTTCTCAACCTGCCGATCCCGATCTTTCCGGCATCCCTGATCGGTTCCTTCCCCGATGGCTGGTCGCAGAAGGCGGTCCTGCGCATCACCTCGGCTGTGATGCTTGCGGCGACAGTCGTCGTCTTTGTCACCGACAGACAGAAATCCATATCCGATCAGGGGAGTGAGGGCTGATGGACACGCTGATTTCCAATCTCTCGCTGGGTCTTTCGGTCGCACTCGGCCTCCAGAACCTCGCGCTTGCCTTTCTCGGTTGCCTCGTCGGCACGCTGATCGGCGTCCTGCCCGGCGTCGGCCCGGTGGCGACCATCGCCATGCTCCTGCCGATTACATTCAGCCTCGACCCGACCGGCGCGCTCATCATGCTCGCCGGCATCTATTACGGGGCCCAGTATGGCGGATCAACGACCGCCATTCTCGTCAACATTCCCGGCGAGGCAACCTCGGTCGTCACCGCGCTCGACGGCCACGCCATGGCGCGCCGCGGCCGTGCCGGTGCGGCGCTCGGCATTGCGGCGCTCGGCTCGTTCTTTGCCGGCACGGTCGCGACGATCTTGATTGCGGCAATGGGCGCGCCGCTGACGCGGGTTGCCCTGCTGTTCGGGCCGAGCGAATATTTCGCGCTCATGATAATGGGCCTCGTCTTCGCCGTGGTTCTGGCTGGAGGTTCGCTCCTCAAGGCCGTGGCGATGATCATGCTCGGACTGCTGCTCTCCACCGTCGGCACCGATCTCGAAACCGGCGACCAGCGAATGACCTTCGGGCAACCCTTCCTCTGGGACGGCATCGATTTCGCCGTGCTGGCCATGGGTGTCTTCGGCGTCTCGGAAATCCTGCGCAATCTCGGTCAGTCTGAGGACCGCGACGTGGTGCGCGGCGCAATCAGTCGTCTCCTGCCCAACCGGAAGGAACTGCGCCAGTCCGTGGCACCCGTGGTGCGAGGCACGCTTCTCGGCTCGGCCTTCGGCATCCTGCCGGGCAATGGCGCGATTCTTGCCCCGTTCGCCTCCTATGCCGTTGAAAAGAAGCTCGCCAAGGACCCCAGCCGGTTTGGAAAAGGCGCGATAGAAGGTGTCGCCGGCCCAGAATCGGCCAACAATGCCGGCGCCCAGACCTCGTTCATTCCGCTGCTCACGCTCGGCATTCCAGCCAATGCGGTGATGGCGCTGATGGTCGGTGCGATGACGATCCACGGCATCATTCCCGGACCGCAGGTAATGACAGGCAATCCGTCACTGTTCTGGGGCATGATCGCGTCCATGTGGATTGGCAACCTGATGCTGCTGATCATCAACTTGCCGTTAGTCGGTCTCTGGGTCCGGCTGCTGAAAGTTCCTTACCGGCTGCTATTCCCAGCCATCCTGGTCTTCTGCTGCATCGGCATCTATTCGATCAACTCGCAGCCCACCGATGTGCTGCTAATCGGCCTCTTTGGATCCCTCGGCTTCCTGCTGATCAGGTTCGGCTTCGAGCCGGCGCCCATGCTGCTCGGCTTCGTGCTGGGAAAGTTGATGGAGGAGAACCTGCGGCGAGCGCTGATTCTGTCGCGCGGATCGCTCTCGACATTTGTCACCGAGCCGATTAGCGCCGGCCTTCTCGCCGTGTCAGTCATCTTACTTGTGATCGCCCTGGTACCAAACATTCGCAAAGGACGAGACAAGGTGTTCAGTGAATAATTTTTCTCCGAAATTTCGCAAGAACATAGCCATGATCAGGCTGCTTTCTGACCCGAAACGCGATCGTGCGAACTCTCTACCGGTCGCACAGAACTATATTCCCACCCCGCCCGGATCTGCGCCTGCTGAGATTAGAAGGAATACCGATGATCTGGCAGGCTCTTATCTGACATCCACCATCGCGTCGTCAGATTCATTCCACGTCATTTCCGTGCCGAAATAATCAAGTCTAAATTAATTTATAACCATCTGATTTTATATTTGCCTCCTGGATCGGGCGACAATCGAGTTTGCGTGCCCGGGGAGTTTCTATCAGGGGTTTGCATGACCAGATTGTTGTGGTCTCTTTCTTTTCGCGCGCTTTTGACGGTCCTTGCGATCGTACCGTTGGCGGCTGTTGCAGTGCTTGGTGCGACCGTCATCCGAGACGAATTCCGAAATTACCAGAAGCTGAGCGGCGCAGCAGCGCTGGAGCGTCTGGCCGGAGCAGGCGGACAGCTCATGCTCGCCCTGCCGGTGGAAAGTGCATCCTCGCCCGACCAGCGCGCGCAGATGCGCCAGAAGACGGATGTTGCCTATAGGGCGGTCGTGACGAGCTATGGCGACGTTATTGCGGCCGGGTACGACGATCAGATCCTGTCGGGCATCAAGCGTGGCCTGGACGAGCGATATGCAAAGCTCGCTGAGTTCCGCTCCAAGGTGGATGCTGGCACGATCGATGCCATGACGCCGCTCCTCTACATGCAGCCGATTTCCGCAGCGTCGATCCAGGTTACGGCGCGTGCCGGTAACATCATGGAAGATCGGGACCTCCAACAGGGCGTCACAGGCTACAATGCATTTCTGCAATTCAACGAAGGTTATCTGGTCCTGAACCGGATCGGCATGCAGTACGTCAAGAACGGGACCTTGTCGCTTGAGGAGTTCGCGCGCCTCGGCGCCGCGACGACCCAGATTCGCATCTATGGCCAGCTCGTGCGCGAGTTCGTCAACCCTTCCGTCGTGGCGCGGCTGGATACCTTCATGCAGTCTCCTGCCGGGCGCGTGCTTCAGCAGAAGATCGACGATATGTCGAAGAATACCGCCTATACGCCGGCGCCCGCTGATCTGGAAACCTGGACCAAGACGATGGCGGAGCGCCGCGATTTCGTCGGGCAGTTGCTGGTCGATACCGCAGGCTCCGTCCACGCCAAAGCCGTGTCAAAGCTTGAGGACGCCCATTCCTCGCTGGTGACTGCGCTGACGGTGCTCGGTGCGTTCGTCATCGCGGCGATTGTTCTGTCGGTCGCGATCGCGCGCCTGTTGTCCAAGTCGATCCGTCGGATCGGGGAACGGATGTCGAGCCTTGCGGCGGGTAATACGGAAGAGGCTATCCCCTATGCAGACCGCAAGGACGAGATCGGCCATATGGCGCGCTCCGTGGAGGTTTTCCGCGAGGCCGCAATCCGCAACCATCAGCTCGAGGCGGAAGCAGACGCGAGCCGTCGCCGTTCGGAAGCCGAGCGGATCGAACTGCAGCAGGTGACTGAGGCGGAGGCCGAAGCCCGCCTGACGCAGGCGACCGGCGCACTGGCCGCCAACCTTCGCCGTCTGGCCGCAGGCGACATGCAGTGCGAGTTGCACGATGCCCTGGCCCCGCAGTTCGAAGGTCTGCGCCATGACTTCAATACGTCGGTCCGCCAGCTGCGCGATGCGCTCCTCAGCGTGGGCAACTCAGTTTCGACCGTCAACAGCGGTTCGAAGGAAATCTCGGACGCTTCCGACAATCTGTCGAAGCGCACCGAACAGCAGGCCGCCTCGCTGGAAGAGACCGCTGCAGCACTGGAGGAAATCACCTCCAACGTCGTCTCGACGTCGAAGCGCACCGCCGAGGCCCGCGATGTCGTGCGGGATGCCCGCATCCGCGCCGACCAATCCGGCCAGGTGGTCCGCAATGCGGTCGCAGCCATGGAGCGGATCGAGAAGTCGTCGCAGCAGATCGGCCAGATCATCGGCGTCATCGATGAAATCGCCTTCCAGACCAACCTGCTGGCCCTGAACGCCGGCGTCGAAGCCGCCCGTGCCGGTGAAGCTGGCAAGGGGTTTGCGGTCGTCGCCCAGGAAGTGCGCGAACTTGCGCAGCGTTCGGCGAATGCCGCCAAGGAGATCAAGGGCCTGATTTCGAACTCGGCCGTGGCCGTGTCCGAAGGCGTCAAGCTGGTCAGCGATACCGGCGAGGGGCTTGCGGCCATCGAACAGCTTGTCCAGACGGTGACGTCGCATATGGATGCAATCGCCACGGCAGCGCAGGAACAGTCGGTCGGCCTTGCGCAGGTCAACACCGCCGTCAACCATATGGACCAGTCGACCCAGCAGAATGCCGCCATGGTCGAAGAGATGAATGCTGCCGGTGCGGGTCTTGCACAGGAAAGCTCCAAGCTGAGCGATCTTCTTTCGCAGTTCCAGTTTGGCCATGCCGGCGCATCGAGCCAGCTGGGCGACACCGCCGCCCGTATGCGTGCCCCCGCACCGGCAACACAGGCTCGCCCGGTCGTTGCCGCACCGAGCCGTCCGGCGATCTCCCGTGCACCGGTCTCGCGCGGCAACACAGCCGTCGCACAGGCAACGGATGACTGGCAGGAATTCTGAGAAAGCCATTTGGGCGCCGCTGTGTATTCTCTTGAGAAGCACGGTTCGCCGGAGCGAAAGAGGGGCGGCATGTGCCGCCTCTTTTATTTTCTGGGTGCCTGCAGATCACGACCCCTTACCGGGCGGGATCCTTCACCGCCTCATAGGTCTTGAACTCGTTGTTGTAGAGCTCGCCATCGATCCGCTCGACCTTGCGCATGTAGATGTTCTGGACGATGTCGCCGGATCCGGCATTGATCGTCACCGGTCCACGCGGTCTGGCAATTTGGGTGCCCTTGGCTGAGCCAAACCGACCCGTCGCAGGTTCGATCCCGTTGTCTTCTCTATTCGGCGTGGTGAGGTCAAGCACCTTCTGACTGTCCGTAGCTATGGTGATTGATGTCTTCGCAGTCTCGCGCTTCTCTCCGGGCTCGGCCTGCGTGGCCCTCCCATTATGGGATCAGAAGAATGAGGCGGAACAATCTAATCGGCGATCTGATCGCAATAAACGACCGTACCAAGACAACCGCGCGAACTCACCCCATCCATCGTCCTGCGAAGGACATCTTTCCACCGGCAGCGGAATTTTCTTGTCTCCTTTGGTTCTTGTCACCTTGGTTGCTAGCTACGTAGCAACAGGCAAGCTCTCCCGTGTCCAGCAGAATTCGGTTCCATCGCTCCACATGCGATGCATGATCACCGCAAGCCGTCGCGCCAACGCGACAACCGCCTTTTGCCTGCCGCGGCGTCTGGCGATGTTCATCGCCCACGCTTTTAGCCACGACCATTTCTTGACGTTTACAAGCAGGACTTGTGCTGCCTCGTACAGCAGGGATCGCATCATCGCGTCACCGCAACAGGATACTCGCCCAACCCGTTTGCTTTCACCAGACTCGTTCAGTCTCGGCGTCAGCCCGAGCACAGAACCGACCGC
>NZ_QJKM01000024.1 GCF_003425685.1 Rhizobium terrae | reverse complement strand
CATAGCTGAAGAGTTCCCCCGTCCGAACATCGCCGCCACGCATTCCATAATCCCCAAAGCCCCTCGGACGCAGTGAATCATTTCGAAGCAGTCAATGCCAGTGGCTTTTTCAACAGCCTGCTAGAGCAATTATGCGAGCTGGTTTGCTGCCCAAGTCTATCGTAAGGTCGAGAAACCGCTTATAACCATTCTTCAGCCTTACCTTTCGAATTCGCATCTTCTCGCCTCACCCAGTAGACTCAGGTCCCAGATAGTAGGCTATCGCGTGATTGGTAGAACTTCCATTCCTCTATCTTCCTCCCCATGTGCAACGACTACGAACAACGCGTCACGTATGCCGAATACCGCAAGGCCATGGAGGCGATCGATCTCCGCGTCCCGCCGCACGAGACCGAGCTCGCGCTGCCTCAGGCCGATGACATCCGCATCGGCGATACCGGCCCGGTGATGCGGCTCACGGAGGGTGAGGCGGTCGAGCTTTTCCCGATGACCTTCGGTTTTCCGCCGCCGGAAGCCAAGGGGGAAAGAAGCAAAGGCGGGCCGGTCTTCAATTTCCGCTCCGAGGGCCGCAGTTTTGCGGCCAGCCGCCGCTGCCTCATCCCGGCCTCGGCCTTCTTCGAGTTCACCGGCACGAAATATCCCAAGGCGAAGCACCGCTTCACGCTGAACGATGCTCCCTTTCTCTGCATTGCCGGCCTCTGGCGGGAAGGGCAAGGCAATCAGCCGCCCGCCTTCACCATGCTGACGACCGCGCCGGGCCCGGATGTCGTGCCGATCCACAACCGCCAGGTCGTGGTGCTCAAGCCCGAGGACTGGCGCCACTGGCTCCATCTCACCAAGCCGGAAGGCGAACTCCTGCGGCCGCTGCCCGAAGGTTCGTTCGCGGTGGAGGAGGTGCGCTCCGGCCGCGGTTGATGCCCTCGGCGGCCGGTTCGGCCCCCACGATTTTGTCTCGCGCCGCCGGTTCCGAACCGCTTCACCAATACAGGTTTTTCTTCTATGTTGCCGGCGCACATCAAGCTCAGGTTGTGGAGTGGTCATATGTTTGCGGAAATGAAATATCGTCTGGGCGGCCTGCTGGTCCTGCTCGTCGGGGCAGCCGTGGCATGGGTCGCCATCTGGCAGCCGCTTCACCAGGCGCAGCTCGGCGCCGATACGGTCGCTTGGATGCCGCGCATCGTCGTTCTGCTGGCGGTCTGCGCGGTGTTCGGCCTCTATTTCCTCCTGACCGGCAACCGGTATCCCTATCGCGATGTCGAGCGCCGCACGTTGACGACGGCCGGATGGATCCTGTTCGCGATCACCGCCGCGGCGGCCATTGCCGGTTTCTTCTGGATGGACATGACGCTGAAGTCGCTCGGCTACAGCTGATCTTCCCGGGTGCGCCGTGGACGTTTCGGGGAGCGGCGCCAATGACATCAATAACTTGACCCCTTTCTCATCCCCGCCCCAAAAACCTGTGCCTATAATTGCCCCGCTTCCGCCGCCGGAGTGTTTCGCGAGACGTTCGCGGGCAGGCGGGGCCGGCGCCCTCATCGGAACCGTAACGTGCGGGAAAGGTGAGGGAGGTGAAAGCCATGGGAGAAAGATCGGCAGGCCCGCGGTCTCCGAAAAGTCGCAGGACGTTTCGGACAAAGGTCTCGGCGCACGATACTCTCCCTGTCAAGCCTCCCCCTGGCCGCCGGGCCGGGTTCGGAGATGCCGTGCAAGTGGTGAGCCCGTCCCGAAGGGATGGACGCGAACGAAGCCACGCAGTGGGGCGAGGTGATCACCTGTAGGGGAGGGACACCCCGACAAGACGCCGAAGGCCACGCGAATGCGGAGCCACAATACTAAAATACAATGAGGTTCCGCATTCGTGTGGGCTCTCCGATGAAACGAATTGCAACATGGGCTGAAACCGGCCGCATGAACGAAACCGCGTGCCTGAAGGAGGGCGAGCGATGGCCTTGAGCAAGGCGGAATGGAAGCGCCGCGAGGAAGAGGAGGATGCGGAACTCTATCTTTTCCCATGGCTGACATGGGGTGAGTTTCGCCGTTGGCCACTGCGCCGGCAGCAGGAACTGCGTCAGAAATTTACCCAGCAGGGCGCGACCGTGGTCGGCTTCTGGAAGGATTGCGCCCTCGGCAAATGCCGCCGCGCAAAGCGTTGCGTCGGGTTCCTCAGCGAGGCGCAATACAAGGCCGGCTTCAACCCGGCATTTCCGCCCTGCGCTCGCGGGGAGGAGCCGCGCCGCGCAAAGATCATGGATGAGGGGATCGAGAAACTTTACCCCTCGAAACCCGGGCCTAAATACGCGGGGCGGGCGTCGGACGGCGGGGAGGCGTATTGACTTGCGGCGCTGCGGGCGCAGCTGCGGCCGGTGCCGGCGTCGACGCTCCGCCAGGCGCTGCGGGCTGGCCCCAGCTCGAAACCGGCTGGCCGCCCTGGGTCCTCACCTGGCTGTCGTAGAGCGTAAGCGACGCCTGCAATTGCCGCATGTCCGAGCAGCGGTTGATGATGCCGCCGATATAATGCACGCAATCGCTGGCATTGCCCTGCACCGAGCCGGTCGCCCAGTCCCTGACGATGCCGTCCGGCCCGACCAGGAAATAGGAAAGCCGGTTGTTTTCCGAAACCGCCGAACTGCCGACGAGGCCCGCGAAATTCGTGCCGCGCTCGGTGCGGGCGCCCGGCGCCATGTGCCGGTAGATCACCATGCCGTTGGTGAGCCGCGTCTCGCCGATCATCGGCCCGTATGTCGCGCCCGAGCCGGAAAGCTGTTCCAGCGGCGACTGGCCGAGGCTGGCGATCTCAGTATAGGGCTTGCCCATCGCATAGCTGGTATAAGAGCGGTTGGCGGCATTCTCCGCCTTTTCCGCCACCGCCGAACATCCGGCGAGCATCATCGCCAGCACGACCGGCAGCACCGCCGGATGGATCGTCTTGAGCCGCATGCCAACCCCCTTCGCCGGCGCCTTCCGCCCGGCCATCGCCGCAGCGGAGGAGATTTAGCCGGATTCCCGTTGCCCCGGATGATTAGCTATCAGCTTCTGCGGATTTTGGAAGTCCGCCGTTCCCATCATACACCGGCCCCGATCACACCCTGTCCCGGTCAAGCCCGCCCCGTCCCGATCAAGCCGTGTCCAGCGCCATCGTCAGGTCGGCGATCAGGTCGTCCGGATGCTCGATGCCGATCGACAGACGGATGGTGCTTTCCAGCACGCCGATCCGCTGGCGCACCTCGGCCGGAACGCCGGAATGCGTCATGGTCGCCGGGTGGCTGGCAAGCGATTCCGTGCCGCCCAGGCTCACCGCCAGCTTGAAGATGGAGAGCGCGTTGAGAAACCGGAACGAGGCCGGCTGCCCGCCGCGGATATCGAAGGAGAAGGTCGATCCCCCGCCGCCGCACTGACGCGCGAAAACCTGGCCGGTCGGCGATTGCGGATCGAGGAACGGCAGGTAATGCAGCTTCTCGACGCTCGGATGTCCGCGCAAAAACTCCGCCACGGCATGCGCATTGGCATTCGCTTTCTCCATGCGGATCGAAAGCGTTTCCAGCGATCGGCCGAGCATCCAGCAGGAATGCGGATCGAGCTGCGTGCCGATCGCCCCGCGCAATGCCTTCACCTGCTTCATCACCGCCTTCGACCCCAGGGCCGCCCCGGCGATCAGGTCCGAATGCCCGCCGACATATTTGGTCAGCGAATAGAGCGAAATATCCGCCCCGTGCTCGATCGGCCGCTGGAATACCGGCCCGAGCAGCGTGTTGTCGCAGGCGATCACCGGCACGTGTCCCTGCCGCCTGCCGATTTCCTCCGCCACCTTCCGCATCAGCGCCACATCCACCAGACTGTTGGTCGGATTGGCCGGCGTCTCGATGAGGATCACCGAAACCCGCCCCTTGCGCATCGCCTCTTCCGCCGCCGCCACGACGGACGCCTCGTTCACCCCGTCGGCAAACCCCACCGCCGCCACCCCCAAATTGAGGAAGGTCTTGGCCAGCAGTGTCTCCGTCCCGCCGTAAAGCGGCTGCGAGTGCAGCACGCTGTCGCCCGGCCTGACGAACGCCATCAGCGTCGTGGCGATCGCCGACATGCCGGAGGAGAAGAGCGCGCAGGTCTCCGTCTGCTCGAACACCGCCATCCGGTCCTCGACGATTTCGCTGTTCGGATGGTTGAAGCGGGAATAGACCAGGCCCGCCCCGGTCCCTGCCGGCGGTTCGCGTCTGCCGGAGACGAAGTCGAAGAAGTCGCGCCCCTCTTCGGCCGACTTGAAGACGAAGGTGGAGGTGAGGAACACCGGCGGCTTCACGGCCCCTTCGGAAAGCTCCGGATCGTAGCCGTAATTCAGCATCTGCGTTTCGGGATGAAGCTTGTGATTGCCGATATGGGTCTTGGAAGGATGCGGCGCCGTCATGGTCTTTCTCCCCTGCATGAAGCTGATCCAGCGCAGAAAATAAGGCCGCCACGGGCATTCTCAAGCATTATCGAAAGCACGATGACGAGAGCGAAACGTCCTCAGTATACCGTTGACCCCATTGCACTCGGGAGGCTATCAATCTCCCGTCTGAAAAATGGGAGGATGTCCGGTGAAGTGTCGGGCATCGTTGATGAAATGGCGCGTCTTTCCGCTTCTACCCACCTGTCCGCCGCTGTCGTGAAGCCCGCCTATGACCGCGCGGCGCTGAAGCCCGGCATCGTGCATATCGGCCTCGGTGCGTTTCATCGGGCCCATCAGGCGGTTTATACGGACGAGGCGCTTGGGCATTCATTCGGCGACTGGGGTGTTGTCGGCGTCAGCTTACGTTCGGTCGATATCGTCCATGATCTGAGGGCGCAGGACGAGCTTTATTCCGTTATTACCCGCAGCGGCGCCGGCGACAGCGCCCGGGTGGTCGGATCGATCGTCAGGAGTCTGTCCGGCACTGAGGATCGCGACGAGATTCTGGCGCTGCTGGCCGATCCGGCGACGAAGATCGTCACGATCACGGTGACGGAAAAAGCCTATGGGCTCGATCCGGTTTCCGGCGGCCTCGACCGCAACCATCCCTCCGTCGCGGCCGATCTCTTGAGCCCGACGACACCGGTCGGCGTCATCGGTTATATCGTCGAAGGCCTGTCCCGCCGACACTCAGCGGGTCTTGCGCCGTTCACCGTTCTCTGCTGCGACAACCTGCCGACCAATGGCCGCATCGTTCGGCGTCTCACGATCGAGATGGCCGGTGCACGCGATCCGGCGCTCGCCAACTGGATTTCCGGGCAGGGCGCTTTCCCCTCCAGCATGGTCGACCGCATCGTGCCCGCCGCGACGGAAGAGACGCGCGCCCGCGCTGAAAAACTGATCGGCGCCGAGGACCGGCAGGCGCTGGAGACCGAACCCTTCATGCAATGGGTGATCGAGGATCATTTTATCTCCGGCCGTCCTGCTTGGGAATCGGCAGGTGCGCTTTTTGTCGATGATGTCGAACCCTACGAGAAGATGAAGCTGCGGCTGCTCAACGGGTCCCACTCGCTGATCGCCTATCTCGGCCAGTTGAAGGGACTGGAATTCGTCCGCGACGTCATGGGCGTGCCGGAATATGTGGCGCTTGCCCGCCGGCATATGCAGGAGGCGGTCAAGACGCTCGATCCGGTGCCGGGCATCGATCTCACGCACTACATGGACCAGCTCATCGAACGCTTTGAAAACCCGACGATCGCCCACAAGACCCAGCAGATCGCCATGGACGGCACCCAGAAACTGCCGCAGCGCATCTTTGCGGGCGCGGTGGAGACGTTGGCAAAGGGTGGTGAAGCGTCATCTGCCGCTTACGTAATTGCGCTCTGGATTGCCTATGTACAGAAGACCGCCGAGATCAACGATCCACGCGCGGCGGAGCTGAAAGCCGCGGCTGCGAAGATGACCGCGGATGACCCGTCGGCGCCGTTTTTTTCGATCCCCGGACTTTTCCCGCAGACTCTCATGGAGAATAGCGCATGGCGTGCGCGGGTGAACGTGAAGATTGGGAAAATAGTTGCTGGCTGATGTTGGGATCGACGTTAGCGGATTGATATGCCCCTCACCCTAACCCTCTCCCCGTTCTGACGGGGAGAGGGGACGTGCACCCAAGCAGACGTAGGAGATGAGCGGAAGCGATGCGGCATCTATCCTTCTCCCCGCAGGCGGGGAGAAGGTGCCGGCAGGCGGATGAGGGGCAATCTTCAGCCTCAGCCTTTGAACGTATACTCTTCAATCGACTGCGGCTTCATCTCGATCGAGAACCCCGGCCTGCTCGGCGGCATATAGGCCGCATTGCGGATCACGCACGGATCGACGAAATGTTCGTGCAGGTGGTCGACATATTCGATCACCCGGCCTTCCTTGGTGCCGGAAACGGCCAGATAGTCGATCATCGACAGATGCTGCACATATTCGCACAAGCCCACGCCGCCGGCATGCGGCCAGACGGGGAGATTGTATTTCGCGGCGACCAGCAGCACGGCGAGCACCTCGTTCAGTCCGCCCATGCGGCATGAGTCGATCTGCACGATATCGATCGCGCCTTCGGCGATGAACTGCTTGAACATGATGCGGTTCTGGCACATTTCGCCGGTCGCGACCTTCACCGGGCCGATGGCTTCGCGGATCTTCCGATGGCCGGCGACGTCGTCCGGGCTGGTCGGCTCTTCGATGAAGAAGGGTTTTGCGAAGGCAAGCTTCTTCACCCAGTCGATTGCTTGGCCGACTTCCCACACCTGGTTGGCGTCGATCATCAGGTAACGATCCGGGCCGATCACCTCGCGGGCGATGGTGAGGCGGCGGATATCGTCTTCCAGATCGCGGCCGACCTTCATCTTGACATGGTTGAAGCCGGCATCGACCGCCTCCTTGCAAAGGCGACGGAGCTTTTCCTCCGGGTAACCCAGCCAGCCGGCGGAGGTCGTGTAGCAGGCGTAACCTTCGCGCTTCAAAACCTCGATGCGCTCCGCTTTGCCGGTCTCGGCTTTCTTCAGGATCGCCAGCGCATCCTCGCGGGAGAGCACGTCGGTCAGGTAACGATAGTCGACGATATCGGCGATCTTCTCCGCCGGCAGTTCGGAGACGAGCTGCCAGACCGGCTTGCCTTCCCGCTTGGCATAGAGATCCCAGAAGGCATTGACGACGGCGCCGGTGGCGAGGTGCATGGCGCCCTTGTCCGGGCCGATCCAGCGCAGCTGGCTGTCGCCGGTCAGATGCCGCCAGAACTTGCCGGGGGCTTCGGCAAAGGCTTCCAGCTCCTGGCCGACGACCAGATGCCGCATGGCCATGATCGCCATGCAGCAGATGTCGTTGCCGCGGCCGATGGTGAAGGTGAGGCCATGGCCTGCAAGCCCGTCCGTGTCCGTGTCGAGCACGACATAGGCCGCCGAATAGTCCGGGTCCGGGTTCATCGCATCGGAACCGTCGAGGCTTTGCGAGGTCGGGAAACGCAGGTCGAAGACGCGGAGATCGGTAATGCGGGTCATGGTGTTCTCTTGGTGGGATCAGCCGCAGGGCGGCCAAGAAGGGATCAGATGGTCCAGCCGCCGTCGATGGCGTAAGCCTGGCCTGACGTATAGGTCGCGCCGGCGAGATAGACGGCGAGTTCGGCGATCTCCTCCGGCGTGCCGAACCGGCCCATCGGCTGGCGGGCGATGAAGGCGGTGCGGGCGGTCTCATAATCGCCCATAGCCTCCCCTTGGGCCCTCATGCGGTCCTGCAGCGACGGGCTTTCGACGGTGCCGGGGCAGATCGCGTTGCAGCGGATTCCCTGCGTCACGTAGTCGGCGGCAACGGATTTGGTGAGGCCGAGCACGGCCGCCTTGGTGACGCCATAGGCGAAGCGGTTCGGCACGCCCTTGATGCTGGAGGCGACCGACGACATGTTGACGATCGCGCCGTCCTTTTTCGCCAGCATGCCCGGCAGCACGGCGCGGATGGTGCGGATCATCGAGCGGACGTTGAGATCCAGCGCAAAGTCGAAATCGCTGTCCTGCATTTCGAGGATGGAGCCGGCATGCACGAAGCCGGCGCAGTTGAACAGGATGTCCACGGTGCCGATCTTCTCGACGAAAGCGTTGACGGCGGCCTCGTCCAGAACGTCGAGTTTTCCGGCCGTCAGGTTGTCGAGCTTCGGCAGGGCGGCGAGCAGCGTCTCGTTGATATCGGTTGCATAAACCTTGGCACCAGCCTCGGCGAAGGCGAGGGCCGCGGCGCGGCCGATGCCCTGGCCGGCGGCGGTCACGAGTGCGGTTTTTCCATCCAGTCTGATCGTCATGTCTTGTCCTCGAATTGATGCGGTGCCGCCCGTCGAGCCGGCCTCAGTCCGATTGAGGAATTCCTCAATCCAGGTGGAAGACTTCTTCCATCATCGCCCACCACTCTCCTTCCTTGCGGCTTTCCAGCGGCTTCTGGCAAGGGATGGTGAAGGCCCACCATTCCTGGTTTTTCGGATCAGCGGCCATTTTCGCCATGTCGGCCTCGAAATCGGTGCCGTGATATTCCCAGGTGCCGAACAGGAGGTTCTCCGGTTCGCGGAGGAAGATCGTATAGTTCCTGATGTTGCAGCGGGTGATGAGGTCGAGCACTTCCGGCCAGACGGCGGCATGCAGCCGCTTGTATTCCGCCACCATGCCAGGTGCTACGCCGATCATCATCCCCATGCGCTTCATGTTCTTCTCCTCAAACCTCGATCAGGGCCTTGACCACGCCGGCCTCCGGATCGGTCAACCCGGCAAAGCGCTCCGGCACGTCGGTGAGCGCTATTCTATGGGTGATCAGCGCCGCGGGGATCTTGCCGTCGCGCATCGCCTGCATCACCCGTTCGAAATCCGTGCGTGTGGCGTTGCGGCTGCCGAGCAGGGTGGTCTCGCGCTTGTGGAATTCCGGGTCGGAAAAGGTGATGTCGCTGGAAACGATCGACACGAGCACATAGCTGCCGCCATGCGCCACGAAGCCGAAACCGCGCTCGATCGCCTTCGGGTTGCCGGTCGCGTCGAACACCACATCGAAGAAATCGCCATTGGTGATGGCCGAGAGTTGATCCTGGTCGCTGGTGCCGACGTGCACGGCGGACGTGATGCCGAGATGGTCGCGGCCGAAATCCAGACGGTCGGCGCGGCCGTCGAGCAGCGTCACCTCGCCGCCGTCGAGCATGGCGAAGATCGCCACCGCAAGGCCGATCGGACCCGCACCGGTCACCAGCACCTTCTGGCCGGGCTCCACGCGGGCGCGGGCCACCGCATGGGCGCCGATCGCCAGGAATTCCACCATCGCCGCCTGATCGACGGAAAGGCCCTCCGCCTTCAGCACGAATTCTTCCGGCAGGCTCAGATATTCCGTCATGCCGCCGTCGCGATGCACGCCGAGCACGCCGATATTGCGGCAGCAATTCGTCTTGCCCTTAGCGCAGGCACTGCAGTGGCCGCAGGAGATGTAGGGCATGATCGAGACGGTATCGCCGGCTTCCAGCCGGCTCCCGGCCGGGGCCTCCTCGACCGTCGCCGCCAGTTCATGGCCCATCACGCGGGGATAGGAGAGATAGGGCTGGTTGCCGGTGAAGATATGCAGGTCGGTGCCGCAGACGCCGATGCGGCGCAGCTTCACCAGCACCTCGCCTTCGTTGCGGAGCGGCTTCGGCCGGTCGATAGCAGAAAGCCTGCCGGGGGCGTCGCAGATGATTGTCAGCATGAATTTACGCTCCGAGCTTGTAGAAACGCTGGGCATTGCCGCCGAAGACGTCGGCATGATCGTCGGCCGGCACGATGTCGAGGCACTGTTCCAGCCAGGCGTGGTATTCACCGGCGAGCCTGAGAACCGGCCAGTCGCTGCCCCAGATCACCCGTTCGGGGCCGAACAGATCGAATATGGTTTCGGCATAAGGGCGCACCGCCTGCGGTTTCTGGTCTCCTGCCTCGGTCAGCAGGCCTGAAAGCTTGCAATGAAGGTTCGGCAGTTCGGCCAACGCCTTCATATGAGCATACCAGCCGATGAACCGGCCTTCCGCGATCGGCGGTTTGGCGCCGTGGTCGACGACGATGGGCAGTTCCGGATGACGGCGGGCGAAACTCCACAGCGCATCGAGATGGCGCGGCAGAACCAGTGCGTCGAAAACGAGCCCTTGCTTGATCATCGCCGCGACGGCTGCATCGAGTGCAGGATCGTCAATCCACCGGTCGTCGGCAAGATCCTGCAGCATCGGCCGAAAGCCCTTGAGCTTCGGATGCTGAGCCAGCCGGGCGATATTGGCAGACGCATCCGTGGCCTTCATATCCGTCCAGCCGACGACGCCGAGAATGAACGGAATTCTGTCTGCTAGATCCAGCATGAAGGCGGTATCCGCTTGCGTTTCCATCGTCTGCACCAGCACCGTGCCGTCGACACCGGCTTCCTTGAGAAGCGGCTGCATGTCATCCGGCATGAAATCCCGGTGGATGGCCGCGAGCTCCGCCGGCGGCCATTGGCCCACCCGGTCGGCGATCCGCCAGAAATGCTGGTGCGCGTCGATCCGCATCGATCAGGCTCCTGCGCCGGGGATCGGGGCTCCGTCGGCGATAAGACCCTTTAATTTGAGCGTCTGCCAGAAGGAGGCCGGAATCTCTTCGGAGAACCATTTGACGTTGGAGGTGATCTGCTCGGCGGTGCGGGCGCCGGAAACGACGGTGACGACAGCCGGATGGGCGAGCGGGAATTGCAGCGCCGCAGCCTGGATGGAGACGCCTTCCGCCGCGCAGGCTTCGTTCAAGGTGTCGAGCTGCGCCAGGATTTCGGCCGGCGCATCCTGATAATTGAACTTACGATTGCCGGCGAGCAGGCCGGAATTGAACGGACCGGCGATGACGATGCCGACACCCTTGGCCGCGCAATCATCCATGAAGGCGAGGCTCTTCTGTTCGAGCAACGTATAGCGGCCGGCCAGCATGGCGCAGTCGATATCGAAAACCTTCATCGCATCGGCGACGATTTCCCACTCGTTGACGCCGAGGCCGATAGCCTTTGTAAGTCTCTGCGAACGGAGTTCGCCGAGTGCCTTGAAGCCGCCGCCATCCGTCAGCTGCTGCCAGTAGTGCTGGTGCTTGTCCTTATGGGTCATGCTGCCGATATCGTGGATGTAGAGGATATCGGGCTTCAGGATGCCGAGCCGCTGCTGGCTTGCCTCGAAGGACCGCATGATGCCGTCATAGGAATAATCGTATTTCGGCCGGAAGGGCAGCGGGTCGAGATAGCTGTCTTCTTCTAAGCCCACCGTCTCGTCCGGCACCATCACGCGGCCGACCTTGGTCGAGAGCACGTAGTCGGCGCGTGGCTTGTCGGTCAGCATCGTTCCGAGCCGGCGTTCCGAGCGGGTGTAACCGTAGAAGGGCGCGGTGTCGTAATAACGGATGCCCGCATCCCACGCCGCATTAAACGCGCCGGCCGATTCCGCGTAGGAGGTGCGGCGGTACAGATTGCCCATCTGCGCGCAGCCGAGACCCACGAGGGTCAGTTCGACATCTGCGCGGGGAAGCTTGCGGCGGTCGGCGACGTTCATTGGAAATTCCCTGGAATATAGTTGATGCGGGCGCACACCATTCGCGATGCGCGCCCGCCGGGGTATTCTTAGTAGAGTACGTTCTTGGCTTCCGGCTTGTCGATATTGTCCTTCGTCACGACGACGACACCGGTATCGACGAATTTTTCGACCTTTTCCTTATTCATGATCTTCAGCACGGTCTTCACGCCGAGTTCGCCCATCTGGAACGAGCCCTGCACGGCGATCGCGCCGAGCGTGCCGTCCTTGACGAATTCCTGAAGGTCCTGATTGCCATCGAAGCCGATCGCTACGACCTTGCCTGCCTTGCCCGACTGCTTCAGCGCGCGGCCCATGCCGATTGCGGTCGGCTCGTTGGCGCCGAAGATGCCCTTGAGATCGGAATTGGCGGCCAGAACGTCGGTCGTCTGGTTCAGCGCCGTCGCCATCTGGGACTGCGAGTAGAACGGGCCGACGATCGTGAGCTTGGAATTCGCCTTGATATAGTCGGTGAAGCCGCCGACGCGGCCGATTTCCGAACCGGCGCCTGCTACGTAGGACATGACGGCGATCTTGCCTTCTTTGCCGACCTTGTCGATCAGCGCCTTGGCGGCCAGTTCGCCGGCCTTCTTGTTATCGGTGGCGAGGAAGGACTGGTAATACTGCTCGGCGCTCTTGGCGAGCATCGAGTCGATGATGACGACCGGAATGCGGGCTTCCCAGGCCTTCTTGACGGCCGGAACCAGCGCGTCCGGATCGGACGGGGCAAGAACGATCGCCGAGACCTTACGGTTGACGGCGTTTTCGACCATGTTGACCTGGTCGGCGATGGCGGATTCGGCGGCCGGACCCTGGAAGGTCATCGTATTGCCCTTGCCGTCCGACTTGATGGCGGCATCGGCGCCCTTCTGGACGTTTTGCCAGAAGGTCGAGTTGACGGTCTTCACGATGACGGCGATTTCGCCGGCATTTGCCGAAGCGGCGATGAGTGTCATCGCAGTCGTCAGCAGTGCGGCAGCAAGCTTTTTCATGTCTTCCTCCTCTGATGGCCTCACCGGCCGGTTTTGCGAGGCGCGCTCCTCTGCGCGCGCCCCAAGAGTTTTCGCGGATAAGGTCCGCGTGCCCTTCCTTCAGCGGCGGTTGCGCAGCTGGTCGATCCAGACGGTGACCAGGATGACGAGGCCGATGATGATCTGCTGGGTGAAGGCGGAGACGCCGTTCATGTTCAATCCGTTGCGCAGGATGCCGATCACGAAGGCGCCGATCGCCGTACCGGAAATCGTGCCCACCCCGCCGATCAGCGACGTGCCGCCGATGACGGCGCTGGCGATCGCGTCGAGTTCGTACATCACGCCCTCGTTCGGCTGGGCGGTGACGAGGCGCGACATCAGCACGCAGCCGGTGAGGCCGGCGAGCGTGCCGGAGAGCACATAGGTGAAACTGACGATGCGGCTGACATTGACGCCGGAAAGCCGCGCCGCATCCGCATTCGAGCCCACCGCATAGATATGCCTGCCGAGCACGGAACGATTCAGCATGAAGGAAACGGCAAGCGCGATTAATATCATCAGGATGACCGGATAGGGGATGCCCGGAAAGACGACCGTCGGAAAACCGTCGTCGCCGATATTGACGATCCTGAGCAGGGAGCCGTTGCCGAGTTCGCCGAAGGATTCGCCGAGACCCGAGACGGCCCGCGCGCCGGTGATCTGCAGCGCCACGCCGCGGGCGATCATCATCATGCCGAGCGTGGCGATGAACGGCGGCAATTTCATCTTCGTCACGAGCAAGCCGTTGATGAAGCCGCAGATCGAGCCGGTCAGGATGCCGATGATCATGCCGAGCCAGACCGGCATGCCGTAATCCTTGACCGCAAGTGCCGCGACCACGCCAGCGAGCGCCAGCACGGAGCCGACCGAAAGATCGATGCCGCCGGTGATGATGACGCAGGTGGCGCCGATGCCGAGAAAGGCGATCGAGGTGACCTGCAGCGCTACCGTCATGCCGTTGTCGATGGTGAAGAAGGCGCTGCTGGTGGCGGAAAATACGGCGATCAGCATGAACAGGCTGCCGAGCGCCGCGAATTTCTGGATGATGTCCTTCTTTCGGTCGCTGAGCGCGCCGCTCTTCTGCTTGGAGACTTCGGTGATCTCAGCCATGGGCATTCCTCATTGCGCCCGCTGGCCCGTAGCCGGAGGCGTATCGCATGATCTCTTCCTGGGTCGTCTTTTTGGTCTCGAGCACGCCGGTGATGCGGCCCTGATGGAAAACCGCGACGCGGTCCGTCATGCCGAGGATTTCCGGCAATTCGGAGCTGATCAGCACGACGCCGATGCCGTTTGCGGCAAGTTCGTCCATGATCCGGTAGATGGCGAGTTTGGCGCCGACATCGATGCCGCGCGTCGGCTCGTCGAAGAACAGAACCTTCGACTGCCGGAACAGCCATTTGCCGATGATGATCTTCTGCTGGTTGCCGCCGGAGAGGAGCCGCACCGGCTGTTTCAGCGACGGCGTGCGGACGTTGAGGAGATCCACATACTCCTTGGCGACCTTGGCATGTTTGGCAAAGTCGATCAGCCCGAACCGGTTCGACACTGCTTCCGTGTTCGCCAGCGTCATGTTGGCGTCGACCGGCATCTTGATCGCCAGCCCCTGCGCCTTCCGGTCTTCGGAGAGATAGGCGATGCCAGCGGCGATTGCGTCGCGCGGGGAGGTGATCGACAGCGCCTGACCGTGCAGGGTGACCATGCCGGCATCCAGCGGATCGGCGCCGAAGATGGCACGGGCGACTTCCGTGCGCCCGGCGCCCATCAGCCCGGCAAAGCCGAGGATTTCGCCGCGGCGGAGCGTGAAGGAGACATCCCGGAAGACGCCGGCGCGGGTAAGCCTCTCGGCGGATAGGATGATTTCGTCGCCCGGCACCGAGGTACGATCGGGAAACTTCTCCTCCAGCGACCGGCCGACCATTTTCGAGACGATCGCATCGATGCTGGTCGCGGAAAAATCGTCGGTCGAGATGTAGCGCCCGTCGCGCAGCACGGTGACACGGTCGACGATCTCGGCCATCTCGTCCAGCCGGTGCGAGATATAGACGATGCCGACGCCCGAAGCCTTCAGGTCGCGGATCACCTTGAAGAGGAGCCGTGTCTCCTGCTCTGTCAGCGAGGAGGTCGGCTCGTCCATGATCAGCACTTCCGCGTCGAGCGACAGCGCCTTGGCGATCTCCACCATCTGGCATCGGGCAACCGAAAGGCCCCGCACCGGCCGGTCGGGGTCGATGTCGACTCCCAGACGGTCGAGGCAGCGTTTGGCATCGGCGCGCAGCTTCCTGCGGTCGACGAGAAAACCTTTTCGGGGTTCGCGGGCGAGATAGATGTTTTCCGCTACCGAGAGGTGTGGGATGAGGTTGAGTTCCTGATGGATGATGGCGATACCGGCCGCTTCGGATTCCCGCGTCGAGGAAAACTGCCGCTCGGCACCCTTGTAGACGATGGTTCCGGCGCTCGGCTGATAGACGCCGCTGATGATCTTCATCAGGGTCGACTTGCCCGCGCCGTTTTCACCGCAGACTGCGTGCACTTCACCGCGGCGCAGGTCGAAATGCACGTTGGAAAGCGCCCGGACGCCCGGAAATTCCTTGCTGATATTGTCGAGCCGAAGGAGAGGGACATCACCGGAAGCCGGCACGCCGTGGCCGCTCGCCATGGCGGCGCCATGCGCAGTCTGACGGGCATCGGCCGACCGATTTTCCATTCTTCCTCCCGTCCTTCCCCCTTGGGCACTCCAGCCCCAATCTGCCGACGGCTCCTCCCGCTGGCCTGACCAATCCGTAAACCGACACCATAAACTGGTCAAGCCAATTTTTATCGAAGGAGAGCGCGTAGAGCGCAATGCCTGCTGCGATGGCGAGGAAATCTGCAAAAAATGTTGTATTTCAACCCGGTGATTTACATCTTGCTCTCCAATATGACCATGTTATGGTAAGGCCACATTCTTGGGACTTCGAAAAAATCCATGAACAATACGATCAAGGCGGCGGAGCCGAGGCGGCTCTATCAGCAGGTGGCCGACCAGATCCGCGGGCTGATCCAGAGCGGCCAGCTCGTGCCGGGGGCACGGCTGCCGGCAGAGCGAGAGCTTGCTCAGCAGCTCGGCGTGTCGCGCCCGTCGCTCCGCGAGGCGCTGATCGCGCTCGAAATCGAAGGCAGCGTCGAGATCCGCATGGGTTCGGGCATCTATGTGACCGCCGAGCCCGACCGCCGCCAGTGGCAGACCGGTTCGATGGGCGAGAGCCCGCTGGAATTGATGCAGGCGCGCGCCACCGTCGAAGGCGCGGTGATCCTTCAGGCCGCGGCGAAAGTCACCGCCGACATGCTGAAGGCGCTGGGGCAGGTGCTCGACCAGATGCGGGTGGAGATCGCCGAGGGCCGCAAGCCCCTCGATCTCGATCGGCTCTTCCATCTGACGATCGCCAACCAATCCGGCAATTCGGTGCTGGCGCATATCGTCGGCGACCTTTTCGACGAACGGCACAGCCCGCTTTCGGCGCAGATCCGCGTGCGTTTCGAAACGCCGGAGACCTGGAGTTCCGCTCTTGCCGAACACGAGGCGATCTATGCGGCGCTCGAAGCCCGCAACCCGCTTCTGGCGCAGGCGATGATGCATGCGCATCTGGAGGAATCCAAACAGCGCTGGATGAATCACGAGACGCGCTTGTAAGGCCGGATCGTCTCGGGAGGACTTGAACATGGACATTGCAGCTACATCGCCCGTCATCATTCTCAATCCGGCCGACGACGTCGGCGTGGCGCGTCGTTCGATGCAGGCCGGCAGCCCGACCGGGTATGGCGATCTCGTCGCCCGCGAGCTGATTGGCCGCGGCCACAAGGTAGCGATCAAGGCGATCCCCGCCGGGTATGAGGTCAAGAAATACGGCCAGGTGATCGGTCTTGCGACTCAGGATATTGCCGCGGGCAGCCATGTGCATCTGCACAACCTCGCCATGTTGCCCTCCGAGCACGAGCACCAGTTCAGCATCGATATCGAGGAAAGGGGCATGTTGCCGCTTGCCGAGCGACGCACCTTCATGGGGTACGACCGCGGTCATGGCGGCGCCGGCACGCGCAATTATATCGGCGTCATTTCCTCGGTGAACTGTTCCGCCACAGTGTCGCGCTATATCGCCGATTATTTCAATCGCATGGGTGGGCTCGACGGCTTTCCGAACGTCGATGGCGTCGTGGCGCTCACCCATGGCGGCGGCTGCGCACTGAACTCCAAGTCGGAAGGCTATCGGCTCCTGATCCGCACCATCCAGGGTTATGCCAAACATCCGAATTTCGGTGGCATCCTGATGATCGGCCTCGGCTGCGAGACGAACCAGATTGCGCCCATCCTCGAACATTACCGCATGGAAGAGGGCGACCGGCTGCGCACCATGAACATCCAGCAGCATGGCGGCACGAAGAAGACCATCGATGCGGCGATCGCCATCATCAAGGACATGCTGCCAGGCGTGAATGCCGCGATCCGCACGCCGCAGCCGCTGTCGAAGCTGAAGCTCGCGCTCGAATGCGGCGGCTCGGACGGTTATTCGGGCATTTCCGCCAACCCGGCGCTGGGTTACGCCTCCGACCTGATCGTCCGCAACGGCGGGACCACCGTGCTCTCCGAAACGCCGGAGATCTACGGGGCCGAACATCTGCTCACCCGCCGCGCCGTAACCCCGGACGTGGCGCAAAAACTGCTGCAGCGGATCGACTGGTGGCGAGATTACACTGCCCGCAATGGCGACGAGCTGAACAACAACCCCTCGCACGGCAACAAGCTGGGCGGCCTGACCACGATTCTCGAAAAATCGCTCGGTGCCGTCGCCAAGGGCGGTTCGATGCCGCTGAAGGCGGTCTACGAATTCGCCGAGACGGTGACCGAGCCGGGTTTCGTCTTCATGGATACGCCCGGCTACGATCCGGTGGCCGTCACCGGCCAGGTGGCGGGCGGCTGCAACGTCATCTGTTTCACCACCGGCCGCGGTTCGGTCTCGGGCTTCAAGCCGGCGCCGTGCATCAAGATCGCCACCAACTCCGAAATGTATGAACACATGAAGGAGGACATGGACCTGAACTGCGGCGGCATCGTCACCGGCGAGGAGACGATCGAAGAGTCGGGGACAAGGATTTTCGAGGATGTGATCGCGGTGGCTTCGGGCAAGAAGACGCTGAGCGAGATCTACGACTACGGCGACAACGAATTCGTGCCGTGGCAGGTCGGGGCGGTGACGTAAAGGAGGGGCGCCTGCTCTGCGACCTTTAGGTTGGGTATAGGCAGCGAGCCAGCCCGCCGTCATCTTCGGCATTGTGCCGCGGATCTAAGCCATTTCAACACATTAGGTCGTGCAGATCCTCGAGACAGGCCCGAGGATGACGTAGAGGGCGTTGCGCCGCTCCTAAAAAACAATAAAGGCAACGGTCTGCACCGCTGCCTTTATTCTTACCTTGGGCCTCAAGCCGCCTTACCGGATGACCATCTGCTGCGGTGCGCCAGGCTTGGCCGGCTGCTGCACCTTGACCGGAGCATGCTGCTGCGACGAGGTGCCGAACAGCTTGTCGCGTTCGCGCCACAGGGCGGGGATCGACAGGAGGGCTATCGCGACGAGGGCTATCGCGGTCTTGGTCAGTTCGCTGAGCTCCGGCGTGCGTCCGTCGAAATAATAGACGAAATAGACGATCGCGACGTGCCATACATAGACGTAGAGCGAGTGGCGGCCGAGGAGCTGCAGGTATTTGATCGAGAACACCCAGGTGATGCCGGCGGCGATCTTGCGCACCCAGGCGGCCGGATGTTTCGGTCCGGCGACGATCAGCCAGGTGACGAGCACGGCGACGGCGGCGAAGTTCAACAGATAGACCGGGCCGAAATCGGCGCGGATTTCCATCGAGGCGAACTTGCCGATCATATGCGGCGGCATCAGCTCATGCGCGGTGATCAGGCGCAGCGGCAGGAAGAACATGACGAGCAACAGGGCAGCCTTCGGGATGAAGGTATTTTCCGGCGACAGGATCTTCGTCCAGTCGATCTTGCCCGAAGCCGTCAGCGCACCCAATACCAGGGCCGAATAAAACACGATCTGCCAGCCGAGCAGGTTGAACGACACACGGATGCCCTGGTCGTCGGCGCCCATGATCATCTCGTTGATCGGGGCGGTGACGAGCTGCTGAAGGCCGAGCTGGGCTGCCATCCACAGCATCACCGAGCCGGCGATGACATAGTGCCACTTGTCCTCCAGCACGAGCTTCACCAGCATCGGCGCAAAGAGCATGTAGACGATGTATTGCGGCAGGATATCCATGAAAGTCGGCTGGTATAGGAAGGTCGCGATCGACGCGAGACGCAGCGGATCGTCGAAGTTCGTATAGCCGAGCCAGTTGAACCAGATCGTATAGGCGCCGGGCAGCAGCATCTGCGCGGCCAATACAACCAGCACGATGCCCATCGCATAGCGATATAGTTCGAAGGCACGCGTGTAGATCGCCGTGCGGCCGGCCGCATAGCCGTTCTTCAGCATCTTCTTGGCATAGACCATGCCGATCAGCAGGCCCGACAGGAAGACGAAGCCCTGGGCGTCCTCGACGAAGGCGAGCTGGTTGTGATTGATCTTCACCAGGAAATAACCGCCGGCAAAGATGAGGTGGTTCAGCACCATGAACACGAGAAAGTATCCTCGCATTCCGTCAATGATATCAAAGCGTTTCATCGGTCGCGGTCTCCATCTCTGCCGGTCCCGATAGCTCTCGCCGCTCGGTCCGTAAGGCCTCTTCGGGCCAGGAAGTCACGCGCCTAAACGTTGCTGGAAGCCGGACGGTTCCGCCAGAGATAGGGGTGAACACAACCTTCTTAGGCAGTTTAGGCAACACGAAGCGTAAACTGTCCGTGATGACTCTCAGATGAACGGGGGGATAAACGGAATGTGATAAGCATGCTACCTATTCGGCCGCGACGCGTTTCAATCCTGCAACCTGTGTGAGGTAGGCGCGCATCGCCGCGGGCTTCACCGGTTTGTGCTGCACGCCGATGTCGTACCGTTCCGCCTCGGCCCGGACCTCGGGCGTGCGGTCGGCCGTGATGATCAGGGCGGGAATATCCGCCTGGTACTTCGCTCTGAGCTTCAGGATCGCCTCGATGCCGTTGCCGTCGTCAAGGTGATAATCGGCGATGATGATTTCCGGCGGCGGTTCGCGGCCGGCGACGATGTCGTCCAGCGCCGCGATCGAATCCGCCTGGCCAACGGTGCAGCCCCAGCCGGTGATGAGCAGCGCCATGCCTTCGAGAATTCGCGGCTCGTTGTCGATGCAGAGCACCCTGAGCCCGTTGAGCGGCTGCGAGCGTTTGCGGCGCTGCGGTTCGCCGACAGCGCGGGGCGCCTGCGCCATCGACACGTCCATCGGCACTTCGACGCGGAAGATCGTGCCGCGGCCGGGTGTCGAGGCGAGTTCCACCGGATGGCTGAGGACCCGCGAGATGCGGTCGACGATCGAAAGCCCGAGCCCGAGCCCCGTCGCCGTCCGGGCTCCTTCGTCCAGCCGTGCGAATTCCCTGAAGACGGTGCGGAACTTCGAGGGCGGGATGCCGATGCCGGAATCGAGCACTTCTATGACCACATGTTCGCCGCGCCGGCGCACGCCCACCAGCACCTTGCCGTCGATCGTGTATTTGATCGCGTTGGAGACGAGGTTCTGGATCAGGCGGCGCAGGAGGTTCGCGTCCGACCGCACCCGGAGCGAGGTCGGCATGACGACGAATTTCAGGTTCTTCTCGCGCGCCATCGGGGCATAGTCGGTCTCGATGCGCTTCATCAGGTCGTCGAGCGCCACCGACGTGATGCGCGGCTTCATCGCGCCGGTGTCAAGCCGCGAGATGTCGAGCACGGCGCCGAGAATGGCTTCCACCGATTCCAGCGCCGAATCGATGTTGCGCACCAGCGGGCCGTTGGCGTCGGAGCCACCGAGCCGCTCGACCAGCGCGGAGGAATAGAGGCGCGCGGCGTTCAGCGGCTGCAGGATGTCGTGGCCGGCGGCGGCGAAGAAGCGGGTCTTGCCGATATTGGCCTCGTCGGCGGAGGCCCGCGCCTCGCCGAGTTCGCGGTTGACGCGCGTGAGTTCCGCCGTGCGCTCGCTGACCCGCTGCTCCAGCGTCTCGTTGGCCTGCTTCAGCGCCTGGTCGGCGGCGACGCGCTCGGTAATGTCGGTGAAGGTCGCGACGATCCCCTTGTCGGGCATGGCGTTGGAGCGCACTTCGATGATCCGCTCGCCACCGGAGAGCACCAGCGAGAAGGGGGCATCGAGCGTATGGAAATGCTGGATGACGTTCGCCTGCTCGCTCTCGGCGATGTCGCCGCGCTCGCAGAGCAGGGCGACGATATCGGCAAGCGGAAAACCCACCTGTCCCACCTGTTCCGGCAGGTCGAGAAGGCTGCGGAAACGCCTGTTCCAGATCGTCAGCCGCTCGGAATTGTCGAACACCGCGATGCCCTGGTCCATCTGCGAAAGCGCCGTCTGCAGCATGTCCTGGTTATATTGCAGCGCCTCGCTTGCCTGGTCGAGCAGCCAGGCGGTGTCCGCATTGGTGTCCTCCGCCTTCTGCAGGATGAGCGACAGCACGAGGCGGGCCGAGGACGAACCGATCGCGCTGCCGAGCAGCTGTTCGGAAAAATGGATCATCGCCATGTCGGCGGGCTGTTCGTCGCGGAAGGTCCGTCCTGCGGTCCTTTCATAGTTGGAGAAGGAGCGCCGCATGCGTTCCTCGCCGAGATAGCGGGCGATGGCCGCCTTCAGGTCGCCGACGCTGACGCGGGTCTTCCAGCCTCGGGTCGCAAATTGCGAGCGAAGGTGCCGTTTGACGAAGATACCGGCCTGGATGCGCTCGACGGGCCTTGGGTTTCGCGATAGCGAACCGAGCACGAAGGCGAGCGTATTGAGCGTCAGGCTGAAGATCGTCGCGTTGACCAGCGGGTCGGTTTCCGGGCCGGTGAAGATGCCGGTGCCGGGGAACAGGAAGTTGAGGACCGCCGCCGCCACATGCGAATTGTCCGGCCCGCCGAGGCTCGGCACGAAGAGCAGATAGGCCCAGGCGAGGAAGCCGAAGGAAAGGCCGAGGATCGCGCCGCGCGCATTGGCCCGGTGCCAGATCAGTCCGCCGAACAGTGCCGGCGCCATCTGCGCGATCGCCGCGAAGGCGAGCAGCCCGATCGAGGCGAGGCCGGACTGGCTGTCGGCCATCCGGTAATAACCGTAACCGAGGATCAGCACCGCGAAGATCGCCAGGCGGCGGATATTGAGCAATGTGCGGGTGAAATCGGCGCGCTGGCCGGAGCGGGCGGCCATCAGACGCTGCCTGAGGAAGATCGGGATGGCGATGTCGTTGGAGATCATGATCGACAGCGCCACGGATTCGACGATCACCATGGCGGTCGCCGCCGAAAAGCCGCCGATGAAGGCGATCAGGGAGACGACCTTGAGCTCGCCGTGAAGCGGCAGCGTCAGCACGTAGAGATCTGCGTCGCCGATGCCGCCGAACGTGATGAGGCCTGCCATGGCGGCGGGCAGCACGAAGAGATTGATGGCGATCAGATAGAGCGGCAGAAGCGCGCCGGCGAGTTTGCGCTCGCGCGTCGTGCGGTTTTCGACCACGGTCACGTGGAACTGCCGCGGCAGCATGATGATCGCGAAGGCCGAGAGCCCGATCAGGATCAGCCAGCGGCTGAGCGGCGTCTCGTAGGCGAGGGCCGAGCTGACCAGCAGGTTTTCGGAGGCCTTGGAGAACAGGTCGGCCGGGCCGTCGAAGAGGATGAAGAGGACCGAGAAGCCGACGGTCGCGAAAGCGAACAGCTTGACGACCGATTCCATCGCCACGGCCAGGATCAGCCCGTCCTGATGCTCCGTCGCATCCGTGTGGCGCGTGCCGAATATCACCGCGAAACAGGCCATCAGCAGCGTGACGATCAGCGCGAGATCGATGAAATAGAGATTGCCGCTGCCGATGCCGTAATCCGACGGATTGACCATGGCGGCCACCGAACTGGAGACCGCCTTGAGCTGCAGTGCGATATAGGGAATGGCGCCCACCAGCGCGATGACCGCCACGATCATCGCCACGGTGGAATTCTTGCCGTAGCGGGCGGCGATGAAATCGGCGACCGATGTCAGCTTTTCGGCCTTGGCAAGCTCCACGATGCGCCTGACGATCGGCATGCCGAGGGTAAAGGCGAGGATCGGACCGATATAGATGCCGGTGAACTCGATCCCTCTTTGCGACGCGAGCCCGACACCGCCGAAATAGGTCCAGGAGGTGCAATAGATCGCCAGGCTCAGCGCATAGACGACCGGCCTGCCGCCCTTGGGCACGCCGAAGAGACGGCTTCGCCGGTCGCCATAGCTCGCCACCGCGAAAAGCAGCAGCACATAGGCGAAAGCCGAAACGAAAATGATCCAGCCTGGAAGCATGTCTCCTCCCCGCAAAAAATTGCGGCAGCGTGAACATTAGGGGAAAAGCATGGGCTTGAAAATCGGTCGCTTCTCGTCAAAAAGTCCAATAGACGATCGCGTTTAGGCCTTTTGAAGTTTGCGTCTTTTCAGCTTCGGCCGATGCGCTATGTTGGGTTGCGACGCTCATGAACCCGGGGGTAAGACCATGTCAGTTGTCAGCGAATTCCGCTCCTTCATCGCCAAGGGCAATGTCATCGACCTCGCCGTCGGCATCATCATCGGCGGCGCCTTCACCGGCATCGTCAACTCGCTGGTCAACGACATCGTCATGCCGATCGTCGGTGCCATCACCGGCGGCGGCTTCGACTTCTCGAACTACTTCTTCGCCCTTTCCGGCAACGTCACGGCATCGACGCTCGAAGAGGCGCGCAAGCAGGGCGCGATCTTCGCCTATGGCAGCTTCATCACCGTCTTCATCAACTTCCTGATCCTCGCCTGGATCATCTTCCTGATGGTCAAGGGCGTGAACAGGCTGCGGATGATGGAAGAAAAGAAGCCGGCCGAAGCGGCCCCCGCTCCGCCGCCGGCCGATATCCAGCTTCTGAGCGAGATCAGGGATATCCTGAAAACCAAATAACCCTACCGGGCGGAGTGATCTTTTGATCACGCCTGTTCGATTCATCAGCGGAATCGATTGCGGGCTCACGCATAATCATGGGATTCCCGGCTCTCCTTGCGGTAAGAGGGGTAAAACAGACCAAGGGAATCCCGATGTCGATCATCACCAGTCTCAGCCCCCGTGCCGTCGCGGCGCCCGAAAGCGGCATCGTCGAGGTCATCACCTATGCCCGCGGCCGTGAAGGATTGATTCCGCTCTGGGCCGGCGAAGGTGATCTGCCGAGCCCGGATTTCATCAACCGCGCCACGACCGAGGCGCTGATGGCCGGCGAGACCTTCTACACCTGGCAGCGCGGCATTCCGGAACTGCGCCAGGCGCTGTCGGATTATTATGCGCGGCATTTCTCGGTCTCGCTGCCGGCCGAGCATTTTTATGTGACCGGGTCCGGCATGCATGCGATCATGCTCGCCGTCCAGGCCGTCACCTCGCCGGGCGACGAGATGGTCTATCTTTCGCCCACCTGGCCCAACATCATCTCGGCGATCGAGATTTCCGGCGCCCGGTCGGTTGGCTTGCCGCTCGATTTTGTCGGCGGCCGCTGGTCGCTCGACCTCGCCAAGCTGGAAGCGAAGATCACGCCGAAGACGAAGGGCCTGTTCATCAATACGCCCGCCAACCCGACCGGCTGGGTCGCCTCGCTGGACGACCTCAAGGCGATCCTGGCGCTCGCCCGCAAGCACGGCATCTGGATCATCGCCGACGAGATCTATGCCCGTTATTATTACGGCGGCGCGGCCCGGGCGCCCTCCTTCCTCGACATCATGGAAGAGGGCGACCGTATCATCTTCGCCAATTCCTTCTCGAAGAACTGGTCGATGACCGGCTGGCGCGTCGGCTGGCTGGTCGCTCCGCCGGAAATGGGCCAGGTCATCGAAAATCTCGTGCAGTATTCAAACTCCGGCGTCGCCCAATTCCTGCAGCGCGGTGCCGTCGTGGCGCTGAACGATGGCGACGATTTCGTGCGCGCCAATATCGGGCGTGCGACCCAGGCGCGCGATATCCTCTGCGATGCGCTGATCGCCACCAACCGGGTCGAAACCCTGAAGCCGGAAGGCGCCATTTACGCCTTCGTCAAGGTGGACGGCATCACCGACAGCCGCCGGGCAGCGCTCGATATCGTCGACAAGATCGGCGTGGCGCTGGCGCCGGGATCTGCTTTCGGCAAGGGCGGCGAACTCTTCCTGCGTGCCTGTTTCCTGCGCGATCCCGGCCAGGTGGAGGAGGCGGCCGGCCGTCTCTCCGACTATATCAAGCGACTCTGACCCGTTCGGGGACGCAATCGGTAAAATTCGAGCGAATCCTTCAAGACCAGGTTTGCCGTATCGAAGGATAAACCCGGCGGAAACCCCGCCGGGTAAGCATTGCTGAAGCAGCCCTGTGTTTTTCTCCTGCAAAACATAAAGAGCAGGGAAGAATAACATGGCGGTTCTGGTTACGGGCGGTGCAGGTTACATCGGCAGCCACATGGTCTGGGCTTTGCTGGACGCGGGCGAGGACGTGGTGGTTCTCGATCGGCTTTCCACCGGTTTCCGCTGGGCCGTGCCCGGCGCGGCGCGGTTTTACCTGGGCGATGTCGGCGATATTTCCATCCTGAAACAGATTTTTGCCGAAAACGATATCGACGCCATCCTGCACTTCGCGGGCTCGATCGTCGTGCCGCAGTCGGTCGCCCATCCGCTGGATTATTACGAGAACAACACCAGCAAGACCCGTCTCCTGGCCGCCGCCGCGATCGATGCCGGCATCCGCCATTTCGTCTTCTCCTCGACGGCCGCCGTCTATGGCGACCAGAAGGACGATACGCCGGTGCTCGAAAACGTCACGCCGCATCCGAAGAACCCCTATGGCCAGTCGAAGCTAATGTCGGAGATGATGCTGCGCGATGCCGCGGCCGCCCATGACTTCCGCTTTGTGGCATTGCGTTACTTCAATGTCGCCGGTGCCGATCCGGCGGGCCGCACCGGCCTTTCGACGGAAGGCGCCACGCATCTGATCAAGATCGCCTGCGAGGCGGCCCTTGCCAAGCGGCGCCGCGTCGATGTCTACGGCACGGATTACGCCACGCCGGACGGCACCGGCATTCGCGACTATATTCACGTCACCGACCTGGTGAACGCGCACTTGAAGGCGCTGAGTTATCTGCGCCGCGGCGGCGAGCCGCTGATCGCCAATTGCGGTTACGGCAAGGGTTATTCCGTGCTCGAAGTGCTGGACGCGGTGATGCGGGTGAGCGGCCGCAAGTTCGAAATCAACTACGGCCCGCGCCGGCCGGGGGATGCGGCGAGCGTCATCGCCAATTCCACTCTGGCCCGCCGGCTGCTCGACTGGAAGCCGCGCCACGACGATCTCGACCTCATCGTCGAAACCGCGATTGCCTGGGAACGGGGTCTTGCCGGCCGCAAGGCGGAGGAGCCGAGGGCGCTGCAGAACCGCCTTGCCGCCATGCGGTTCTAGCGCAATTCCAGCAAAAGTGGGAACGGTTTTTGCGTCCGGAATTGCGTAAAAACAAAGAGATAGAGCATTGGAGGCGACTCCGTTTTCGCCGGATACTCTAGGCGCGGGATCACTAAATCGGCGGAGAAGATCTCTTTCATCATGCTTGGCCTCGGGCTGGATCCGAGGACAACGACGTAGGGTCTGTGGAGAGACCAAAACCAGCAACACCCGACCTTTTTGTTAAGAGCAGCATTCGGCCGCATGGTATTTTTAAGCATTTGGCGATAGAGCACGGGCAGATTCCGACCGGTATTCCATGCGTCCTATTGTTCTTTCTGCCGTCCTCGCGCTTCTGCCCTTTGCGGCCTCGGCCGAAACCGTCACGGCCTTTCCGCCAAAACCCGCAGCGCCCGTCCAGGCGATGGCGCCGCAATCGCCTGCCGCGCCCAAACGTGCCGGCGCCGGCCCGAAGCTTGTGGAGCCGCATCTGAACGTGGCGCGCTCCGGCATCGCCGCCCGCCCGCGTGTGGCACTTACTTTCGATGCCTGCATGGGGCAGGCCGACGAGCGCATCCTTCAGGTTCTGGTTCAGGAGCGCATTCCGGCGACGATTTTCGTCACCGCCCGCTGGCTGAGGACGAACCCGCAGGCCGTTGCGGTCTTCCTGCAGAACCTCGATCTCTTCGATATCGAGAACCACGGCCAGAACCATGTGCCGGCGGTCGATACGCCGACGCTGATCTATGGGATTGCCGCTGCCGGCTCACCCGAAGCGGTGCGCCAGGAAGTGGCGGGCGGCGCCGAGGCGATGCTGGCGGCCGGTTTTTCCCAGCCACGCTGGTTCCGCGGCTCGACCGCCAAATACGATGCGTCCGCCATCCACCAGATCCGCGCCATGGGATACCGGATCGCCGGTTATTCGGTGAATGGCGACGGCGGCTCGCTGCTCGGTGCGGAGGCCACGGAAAGGCGGATCGCCTCGGCCAGGGACGGCGACGTGGTGATCGCCCACATCAACCAGCCGACCCATGCGGCCGGCGAGGGCGTTGCTCGTGCGCTGCTGGCCCTGAAGCGCCGGGGCGTGGAATTCGTCCGTCTTTCGGAAGCGGCAGGCATCGGCGACGACGATACGACCCGGTGAGGGAGCTCACCGGGTCTGCGGCAGGCGCGCATCGACAAAAAGGGAGAGCCGTTGCCGGCCCTCCTTCATCAATCAGCACTTTATCTTCGGTTACTGGACGACTTGAACGACCGTGCGGGTCTGCGGGTCGACGATGACGCGCTGTTCGTTGACGACCGCATAGGCGTATTTCGGGCTGTCCGGAACCGGGGTCAGCACGACCGACTGCGGGATCGGCTTGCCGACCACGATCTTTTCCTTGACAACGACTGGCGAGGCCGGAGCCGGAGCGGTTTCGACATAGCTCACCACGCGCTGCGGCGGGGGATCGATGGCCGTGCCGGCGACGGCGCCCACCACGCCGCCCACTGCGGCGCCGACCGGGCCGCCGACGATCGCGCCGGTCACGGCGCCGCCGGCCGCACCGTTGACGGTGCTCTGCTGGGCGGAGGCGGCAGGGGCAAGAATGCCGAGGACTGCAGCGGAAAGAACGATGATCTTGGTCTTCATGAGAGTTCTCCTTGGGTTATGTTCGGAGCGATCGCAGCCTGCGCGTCGCCCGCTTTGGGTTGAGTTCGAATGTCCGATCGAGGCTGTCATTTCGTCGTCGGCGGGGGGGCCTCGACCTTCGGCAGGCTGACGTCGATGTTGACGTCGCGGCCACCGAGATAGCCTCCTTCGAAGAGGAGGAACCCGCCTGCGATGATCGTGATCAGCAGAATGACCGCGACGGCCCAGCCGCCGCTGCCACCCGTGTGGATCACTGTCGGTTCCCGGTCGCTCATGGTGTTCTCCTGTTGTTCGGCCGTCAGCTGGTCAGGATGTAGACGACTTCATGGGTCGACGGTTCGACGATGATGATGCGGCCGTCGGCCAGCACGAAGTATTCGTAGCCGCGATAGGCCGGCACGATTTCGACGATGCGCGGCGGCAGCGGGTGCAGCTCCACCGTGGTGGGAACGGCAACGCCGACGCTCACATCGACGTCCACATCAACCGGCTCGACCTTGTTCTGGACGAGGATGTTGCGCACCTCGGTCCGCTGTTCGGTGGAGATGTTGATGCTGCCGGTGGTCTCGTTCGAAGGCCGATCGGTGGCGGCCTGGTTCGTGTCGTTCTGAGGCGCGCCGCCGTTCGTCGTGCTATTGTTCTGGCGGGCGCTGTCGGTGGTCGTTGCCGGGTTGCGGGGGTCCTTATCCGCCGCACCGCTGCTGTTTGCAGTGTTGGAGCCGTCCGTCTGGCCGGATTTTTCCGCCGGCTGCTGCTGCGCGCTGTCGCCCTGCTTCTTCAGGCGCGGATCGGCGCTCTTGCCTTCGGCATTCATCGAACCGCTGCCTTGGGCCGAGCCCTGGCCCTGCGGCTGCTGAGTGGCGGCACCCTGCGACGGTTGGGCCTGGTTCTGCATGGAGCCGCTTCCGGAAGCCGCGCCGCCCGAAGAGGCGCCGGAGCCTGCGGCGCCCTGGCCGGGAATGATCGGCGTGGTGGCGCCTGCGCCGCCCTGACTGCCGCCCGAACCCGAGGTCTGGGCAAGGGCCGGTATGACCGAGAGTGTCGATCCTGCAAGAAGCGCAATCGCGAGCGTCTGTTTCGTAGAGAGTTTCATTGCTTGGGTTTCCTCATCTTTTCGTTTTTTCGTTTCGCTTGCGAGGCTCTGCTGAGCTGCAATACGTCCTCCCAACGTCACCTCCGGATGGTCGTTCCGGGTGTCGGGCTTCAGTCGGGCCGAGGCCGGACTTCCGGCCCGATGCGCTTGGGCCTTTGGTCCGATGAGGCAGGCGCAAAGGTCCCGGGGGGCGTGAAACCGAGGAACTCCGGCGTTAGGATGGGGTTGATCCTGGTCTTATCCAGGAGGTTCCGCCATGGACAACAGCGTTTTTCAGGCCCGCTGGCTTTTGATCCCGGTCGCCGGACTTTTCGTCTTCGTTACCACCATCGGGGTCATCGCGGCCTGAAGCCGCCGCGAAAGCTGAGAACCGGATCCTGCGCGATCACATCGGTCCCTTTCCGCGCAGAACCTTGCCCGCCGATCGCCGCGCGCGGTCGGCGGGGCCTTTCGAAGTTAAGGGACAAGGCCCGGCGCTCCGCAGGGAACCAACCGGTCGAACGAGGGTTTCCTCCCCGATGCGCGGCTCGGCCGGCCCAGGAAATGAGGATGCCAGGAGTTGGAGATGCCCACATGTAAACTGTCCTTTTTGAACGGTGCGTTGCTTGCGGCCACTTTCGCGGTCATGCCGTTCAAGATGGTCGTTGACAGCCATCATGCGCCTCGATTTGCGTCGCTTGCTGCTGCTGCGCAGGAAAGCAACGGCAGCGGGAACGGAAATGGCGGCGGCAATTCGGGTGCCAGCGATAACGGCGCGGGCAACGGTTCCGGCGGTTCCGGCAATGGTGCCGAAAGCGGCAACGCCGGAGAGGGCTCCGCGAACGGCAGTGCGGGAGGGAGCGGCTCCGGCGGCGCCAATAACGGCAGCGGCACCGCCGACGGATCTGAAACAGGCAATGGCAATGCCGCCGGCGGCGCAGATACTGGCAACGCTGGTGCAGGCGGCGCCCCGGGCGATCCGGGCAATGGAGCCGGAACGACCTCGGTCGGCGGAGCCGTGACCGATCCGGCAGCCGGCTCCGGCACGTCTCCCGGCCCTGACGTCGCTCCCGGCCCTGACGTCGCTCCCGGCCCCGGCGTCGCTCCCCGCGTGGGGCCGACCACTCCCTCGCTATCGAGCTTTCCGCCCGCGCCCCCTCCGCCCGGCGCCGAGGTCAATTCGCGTGGAAACTCGATCACCGTGCGCCATCACAACGGCACGATCGAAAGAATATCGCAGGGCCGTTATGAAATGCGCGATTCCCGCTCCCGCACCATCGTCAACCGGCAGGCAACCCCGTCGGATGCCTCAAGGCTGCAGTCGTTCGGTCGCTGATCGGTCTGCAGCATCGCGGAGCGCCAGCGCCGCTTCCGTCCGGTTCGTCACCTTCAGCTTGGAGAGGATACGCGTCATGTGATGCTTGACGGTCTTCTCGTGGAGGTCGAGTTCCCGCGCCACGCGTTTGTTGGAAAGGCCCGAGGCGACGAGGTTGAGCACTTCCTGCTCGCGGTCCGTCAATTCCGACAGGGGGTCGGGTCGTTCCGGCGTGTCGGCACCGGAAAGGCCGGCAATCAGCCGCGCCGAAAGGGCGGGCGAGACATAGCTTTCTCCCGCGGCCACGGTCCTCACCACGTCCGCAAGTCCCCGCGAACCGATACCTTTCAGGACATAACCCTTGGCGCCCAGCTTCAAGGCCGTGGCAATGTCGTCGCTCGCTTCCGACACCGTCAGCATGACGATCTTGAGGTCGGGGCACTCCTCCAGCGCTTCGCGGATCGCCTCAAGGCCGTTTCCCGGCATCGAGATGTCCATCAGCATGACGTCCGGGCAGAGATCCCGCACGATGCGCAGCGCGTCGTCCCGCGACCCGCCTTCGCCGACCATGTCGAATTCGGCGATCTCGCTGAACGAGCGCATGACGCCCTCCCTGAAGAGCGGATGATCGTCGACGACCGCTATCTTGATCCCAGTCATTAAGCCTGCTCCATTTCCTGCACGTTCAGAGACATCCGCACGGTGGTGCCGTGCTTTGATGTCGAGATGTTGAATGTCCCGCCGAGGCTTTCGATCCGTTCCCGAAGGCCGGCGAGGCCGATCCCCTCCGGGCGCATCGATGCCGGATCGAAGCCCGGGCCGCGGTCGGCCACTTCGATAACGACATGGCCTCCGTCGAAGATCTGGCGGACGCTCTGGTCTGCGCCGCCGCCATGCCGGAATCCGTTGTTGAGGGCCTCCTGGACGAAGCGGTAGATGCAGATCTTGGCCGACGGCGAAAGCGGACGCGAACGGTCGGCCATCGACAGCGCGACGTCGAGGCCGGTGCGCTGCCGGTGCGCATTGACGGCGCGCCTGAGCAGGTCCGGCAGTTCGGCGGTTTCGATCTGCGGCAGCACCAGGCCGCTGCAGATGCTGCGGATTTCGTCCATCGCCTCGTCCAGCCGGGCCTTGATCGTCGTCACCTCCTCCTCGCGTTTTCCCGGTGGCGTGCCGGGATCGGTCAGTACGTCGCTGTCCACGCGGAGCGCCGCATAGGCGACGAGTTGCGCCGGTCCGTCATGCAGGTCGGCGCCGAGCCGGCGCAGATAGCTCTCGTTGAGCGCGGTTGCGCGCTGCGAGGCGCGTTGCGCCCGCGCGTGCAGCGCCTTGTTCTGGGCGAGCAGTTCGGAAAGTTCGGCGATGCGTTGCGTCAGGGCCTGCCGCTGGTTGTCGATCGTCCGGCTGCCGCGGAAGACGATCGCCGAGAGAAGCAGGAAAAAGGCGAGCGTCACGCCGGCGACCGCGAGCCAGCTTCGAAGCTGTGCTTGATAGAGGCTTTGCTGAAAACCCTCCGCGACCTCGTAGAACTCCGAGACCGCGACGACTTCGCCGGACCAGGGCTGCAGGATGGGGTTGTAGATCTCCAGAAGCGGTACGCCGGAAGCCCGCTCGAATTGGCTTTCCGGATCGTTGGTCAGTCCGAACTGCGCCACCATCTGTCCCGAAAAGGCGTTCTTCAGGTCGTCGCCCGGTTCGAACCGCTTGCCCACCATGGTTTTGTCGGTGGCGTAGAGGACCGTGCCGTCCAGGCGCCAGAGCCGGAAGGAAACGACCTTGCCGCCGAGCGCGCCCTGGCCGAACGTCTCGTCGAGCGCACGTGTGGTGATGTCGTCGAGCGTCTTGGTGGTCTTCATGTCGGGAAGCAGCGGCGCGATGATGCTGTCGACATAAAGCGCCGTCGAGGCGGCGGAATTGCGTGTGACGGCGGCTTCGATCAGGCTGGCGACGTAAGCGCCGACCAGCATCATTGCGGCGAAGGACACCATCCCCCCGGCGAGCAGGAATTGCCTGGCAAGCGATTGATTGTTCCAGCGATCGAAGATTCCACGCAGCTGCAAAAGGGCACCAGTCATCGTTGTCCGAAGGCTCGCAAAGCGAACCGATGCCCGGCAACGCACAAAGGTGCCAACCCGTTGCATTGGCGGATCAAATTATCCGACACTCGGAAAACATGCCTCAGCCGCAGGACATTTTAAGCGGAAGGACCGTGATGTCGGGAGGAAAAATGGTGCTGCTAGAGAGATTTGAACTCTCGGCCTCTCCCTTACCAAGGGAGTGCTCTACCCCTGAGCTATAGCAGCTTTCGGCCGGCGCGAAGAACCCGCGTCGTCGGCAGCGGCCTATTGCCATAGGTTCACCCATAGCGCAAGCAGCAAATTCCAAGTTCTTGCCGCGCAAATGCAGAAAACGTCGCTTCCGCTTTCGTTTGCGAGGCTTTTTGGTTATGGAAAACCATGGCGAGTAACGACGAACTGCCCGATTCGCATCGAAAAGAGGTCGCAGAAGCCCGCGGCGACCGCGCCCGCAAGGCCGCGGAGGCCCGCGAGGCGGAGCGCAAGGCCAAGGCTGCGGCCAAGCTTCGCGAGAACCTCATGCGGCGCAAGACGCAGGCGCGCGCCCGCCGGGCCGGCAGCGCGGACGAGACGCAAGGGCTGCCTGCCGCAAAAACGGACGAATCATCCTGATCTGTTTTTTGTGGACAGCCCATATGGATAACCCAAGGAAGCGGCGGCGGATTTCGTCCAACGACTGACATTCGCGCTTGCACGAGAAAAGTGAGAACTTATGGATCGCATCAGAATTTCCGGCGGCAATGAGCTGAGGGGCAGCATTCCGATTTCCGGAGCGAAGAACGCCGCCCTTCCCCTGATGATCGCGTCCCTTTTGACGAGCGACACGCTGACGCTCGAAAACGTGCCCCACCTCGCGGATGTGGAACAGCTCCTGCGCATCCTCGGCAATCACGGTGTCGATGTCGCCGTCAACGGCCGGCGCGAGCGCCAGGAAGAGGGTTATTCCCGCACCATCAACTTCACCTGCCGCACCATCGTCGATACGACCGCGCCTTACGAGCTGGTCTCGAAGATGCGTGCCAGCTTCTGGGTCATCGGCCCGCTGCTCGCCCGCGAAGGCCAGGCCCGCGTCTCTCTGCCGGGCGGCTGCGCCATCGGCACGCGTCCGGTCGATCTTTTCCTCGAAGGCCTGCAGGCGCTCGGCGCCACGATGGAAGTCGATGGCGGATACGTGAACGCCACGGCTCCCAAGGGCGGCCTTGTCGGCGCCCGTTACGTCTTCCCGAAGGTTTCGGTCGGCGCGACACACGTGATGATGATGGCCGCGACGCTGGCGAACGGCACGACGGTCATCGAAAATGCCGCCCGCGAGCCGGAAATCGTCGATCTTGCCAAATGCCTTACCGCCATGGGCGCGAAGATTTCCGGCGCCGGCACCAGGACGATCACCGTCGAAGGCGTTGCCTCGCTGTCCGGCGCCCGTCACCGCGTCCTGCCGGACCGCATCGAGACCGGCACCTATGCCATGGCGGTCGCCATGGCCGGCGGCGACGTCACGCTGGAAGGCACCGAAGCGGCTCTTCTCGACAATGCGCTCGATACGTTGCGCATGGCCGGCGCCCACATCACCGAGACGGCAACCGGCCTGCGCGTCGTGCGCAACGGCAACGGCATCCAGCCGGTCGACATCACCACGGAGCCCTTCCCGGGCTTCCCGACCGACCTGCAGGCGCAGTTCATGGCGCTGATGACGCGTTCTTCCGGCGTTTCCAACATCACCGAGACGATCTTCGAAAACCGGTTCATGCATGTGCAGGAACTCGCCCGCCTCGGCGCCAGGATCTCGCTGTCCGGCCAGAAGGCGAGGGTGGAGGGCGTGCCGCGGCTCAAGGGCGCGCCGGTGATGGCGACGGACCTTCGGGCTTCCGTTTCGCTGGTCATCGCCGGCCTTGCGGCCGAAGGCGAGACGATGGTGAGCCGCGTCTACCACCTCGACCGGGGTTTCGAGCGGCTGGAGGAAAAGCTCACCCGCTGCGGCGCGATGGTCGAGCGCGTCAGCGACTGATTTTTTCAAGCGTCGAGATTTGCCAGGGACGGCAGGGCCCACCCTTGCCGTCCTTTTTTGCGTGACTATGTTGCTTGGGCATATCATTTCCCTTCCGCCTCATTTCCTGATCCGGCTTTTTACGGAGATTTCCCATGGCCGATGTTTCTTCCCCTGTCTGGTTCATCACCGGCTGTTCGACCGGTTTTGGCCGCGAACTCGCCAAACTGACCCTCGAGCGGGGTTGGCCGACGGTCGTGACCGCCCGCGGCAAGGATCGCGTCGCCGATCTCGCCGGAGGCAGGGACAATGCGCTGGCGCTCGATCTCGACGTCACCGACATGGGCCAGATCACCGCCGCGGTGAAGGCCGCGGAAGAACGGTTCGGTCGTATCGACGTCCTGGTCAACAATGCCGGTTACGGCTATCAGGCCTCGATCGAGGAGGGCGTGGAAGATGAGATCCGCGCGATGTTCGACGCCAACGTCTTCGGCCTCTTCGCCATGACCCGCGCCGTGCTGCCGGGCATGCGCGCCCGCCGCAGGGGCCACGTCATCAACATCACCTCGATGGCCGGCTTCATGGGGCTGCCAAGTTCAGGTTATTATGCCGCCAGCAAACATGCGGTCGAAGGTTTTTCCGATGCGTTGAGCATCGAGGTCGCGCCGCTCGGGCTCAAGGTCACCTGCGTCGAGCCCGGCGGGTTCCGCACCGACTGGGCCGGCCGCTCGCTGAAGCAGACGCCGAGCAGGATCGCCGATTATGCCGACACGGCCGCCGCGCGCATGGCCGCCACGGCCGCCTACAGCGGCAAGCAGCCGGGCGATCCGGTGCGCGCCGGGGAGGCGATGATCGCCGCAACGGAGGCCGAGGAGGCGCCGCGACACCTCATCCTCGGCGCGACCTGCTACAACAGCGTCACCGCGAAGCTGAAGGAACGGCTGGCGCAGATCGAACTCTGGAAGGAAATCAGCCTTTCGGCGGATTTTCCGAGCTGAAGCATGTCGCGCAAAGTATTGAGCCGTTTTGCGCCACCGACATGCGTAAAGACAAGAACCTGAAGCGTGGCAGGCGAATCTGAAAGATCGCGCCACGCTTGGCCGCCCCGGAGGAGCCAGGGCGGGGATGAATTGTGGCCGTCCGGCTTGTCCGGACGAACGTTTTCAACCACTTGGCATTTTTTCCATCCCCACATCGTCCCCGGTTTGGCGGCCTCTGTCATAATCGTCTCGTCATCGGATGGGAGCCGGGTTCGCGAACCGGTCGCCTCCTCGGGTTCTGAGAAGCCGGTTCCGGTGATGGTCGCAATGGATGGCGGCGGAGGGCTCGGAAATCCTCCTTGAAACCATCCGGAACGATCGGGGCAGGCAAGACCTTGATCTGCATACCTTGAATACCCGCCTGCCCCTCCCAGCCTCAACCGCACCGGACCGACGTCCGGCGCGGGCAAAGGGCGTTCTTTCGGTTTGGCGATGCCGGTTATCCAGACTCTGTTGCTTCTGCCCCTCCGGCATCCTATTTCCAGTCTCAGGAACATTTGCGTGGACACGCATTCTGGATGGATAAGGGAACCGATGACCGAGCTGAAGCTGCTTGCCCTGGATACGGATGACCTGGGCGTGATCTCCGCCCATATGCAGGACGCGGTCTTCAAGGTGGGCGACGTCCACTGGTCGCCCGCCGAACGGAATTTCGCGCTTGCCGGCAATCGGTTCGTCTGGGAAACCGCGGTCCGCAAACGCAAGGGTTTCGAGCGCCGCCGCTCCGCCCTGGTGTTCAAGCGCGTCGAGGCGGTGCGTTCCACCGGCATCGATCGCAACAACAGGGACGAGGTGCTTTCGCTTCTGGCGGTCACCTTCACCCAGAAGGGCGAAGGCCCGGAAGGCACCGTGGAACTGGTGCTTGCCGGCAATGCGACGATCGCGCTCGATGTCGAATGTATCGAAGTGGCTCTTGCAGATGTCGGCGGCGCGTGGGAAACCGCGTCGAAGCCCCGTCATCCATAGGATCCCCGGCATACGGCCTCCGGATCCCGAACGGGATCGCATCTTCGTGTGAGTTGGAAGGAATATCCGCTTGGCAATCTGGCTTGAGCAGGCATCGCAGGATTTCGAGGAAAGATTTTCCGCTTTCCTCTCGACCAAACGGGAAGTCTCCGAAGATGTGAACGCGGTGGTGCGTGCCATCATCGACGACGTGCGTGCCCGTGGCGATGCGGCTCTGATCGATTATTCGGCCCGGTTCGACGGGGTGGATCTTTCGAAGGCCGGTATCCGGGTTAGCGAGACGGATATCGACGCCGCCGTCGCCGAAACGGATGCGGCGGTCCTCGATGCCCTGAAATTCGCCGCCGAGCGTATCGAGCGCCACCATGTCCGCCAGATGCCGAAGGACGATATCTACGAGGATGCGATCGGCGTTGGGCTGGGCTCCCGCTGGACGGCGATCGAGGCAGTCGGCCTCTACGTTCCGGGCGGCACCGCAAGCTATCCGAGCTCCGTGCTGATGAACGCCGTGCCGGCAAGGGTCGCCGGCGTGCCGCGCGTCGTCATGGTCGTGCCGGCCGGCGGCGGCAGCATCAATCCGGCCGTGCTGGCCGCGGCCCGTATCGCCGGCGTCACGGAAATCTATCGCGTCGGCGGCGCGCAGGCCGTGGCGGCGCTCGCCTATGGCACCGAAACAATCGCGCCGGTCGCCAAGATCGTCGGCCCGGGCAATGCCTATGTCGCTGCCGCCAAGCGCCAGGTTTTCGGAACGGTCGGCATCGACATGATCGCCGGTCCGTCCGAAGTGCTGGTGATCGCCGACGGGGAAAACGATCCGGACTGGCTGGCGGCCGATCTCCTGGCCCAGGCCGAGCACGATGCCGGCGCCCAGTCGATCCTGATCACCGACGATGCGTCGCTCGGCAAGGCCGTCGAAGCCGCCGTCGAGCGCCAGCTGAAGACGCTTTCCCGTTCCGGCACCGCCGCCGCCAGCTGGCGGGATTTCGGCGCGGTCGTTCTCGTGCCGGACCTTCGGGCCTCGCTGCCGCTCGCCAACCGCATTGCCGCCGAACATCTTGAGCTTGCGGTTGCCGATCCCGATGCGCTGCTGCCGGGCATCCGCAATGCCGGCGCCATCTTCATCGGCCGCCATACGCCGGAGGTCATCGGCGATTATGTCGGCGGCTCCAACCATGTGCTGCCGACCGCGCGTTCGGCGCGGTTCTCCTCCGGCCTTTCGGTGCTGGATTTCGTCAAGCGCACCTCGATCCTGCGCCTCGGCCCCGATCAGCTCCGCCAGCTCGCCCCTGCGGCGATCACGCTGGCGCGCTCCGAAGGCCTCGATGCGCATGCCCGTTCCGTCGCCATTCGACTTAACGACGGGGGCTGACGGATGGCGGGAGGTGACTACCGGCTCTCTGACGTCGTTCTGGACGATTCGATCGGGCGCTCGACGCCCGACGTGGAGCATGAGCGGGCGGTCGCCATCTTCGACCTGATCGAGGAAAACCGCTTCGAACCCGCCGGCCATGCGGGCGGCCCCTACAGGCTGAAGCTTTCGCTGGTCGATTCGAAGCTCATCCTCGCCGTCACCACCGAGGCGGGCGCCGACGTCGTCACCCACATCCTCTCGCTCACCCCCTTCCGGCGGATCATCAAGGACTACTTCATGATCTGCGAGAGCTATTACGAGGCGATCCGCTCCTCCACCCCGAGCCGCATCGAGGCGATCGACATGGGCCGGCGGGGCATTCACAACGAGGGCTCGCAGACCCTGATGGACCGGCTGAACGGCAAGATCCATATCGATTTCGATACGGCGCGGCGGCTTTTCACCCTGGTCTGCGTGCTTTATTGGCGCGGCTGACCATGGAGAGCGCCGTTCCGCCCGAAGGACATGCCGGGAGTGCGGGCGCCAGGCGGCCAGGTGCCGTCCTCTTCATGTGCGGTTTCAACGTCATCCGTTCGCCGATGGCCGAGGCCATTGCAAAAAACCTCCTGCCGCACGATATCTATGTCCAGTCGGCCGGGGTGCGCTCCGGCGAGCGCGATCCTTTCGTGGATGTGGTGCTGGAGGAGGTCGGCTTGACGATCGGCCGGCACCAGCCGCGCGCACTGGAAGAACTGGAAGACGATTTTTTCGATCTGATCGTGACGCTGACGCCGGAAGCCCATCACGCCGCGCTCGAACTGACCCGTTCCAACGCGATCGACGTGGTATACTGGCCGACCATGGATCCCACCGCCGTGACCGGCACGCGCGACCAGATGCTGAATGCCTATCGCGAGGTGCGCGATCATCTCTGGCGGCTGATCGACGAGCGCTTTTCGGGCCTGCGCCGGCACCCGGCGGAGACGGCCTGAACGGACTTTGAGAATCGTTCCCAAGCGAGGTTCACAAAGCGGACATGATTGTGTAGTTTCCGCCCAAATTTCCGGGCGGCGGATATCGTTTCGCCGGTCCCGCATCCAAAACAGGAAGAAAACCCTTAGATGGCAAAAGAAGAAGTCCTTGAATTCCCGGGCATCGTCACCGAACTCCTGCCCAACGCGACCTTCCGCGTAAAGCTCGAAAACGAGCATGAGATCATCGCCCACACCGCCGGCCGCATGCGCAAGAACCGCATCCGCGTTCTCGCCGGCGATAAGGTGCTCGTCGAAATGACGCCCTACGACCTGACCAAGGGCCGCATCACCTACCGCTTCAAGTAATCTCATCCTTCGCGGCGGGCTCTCATGGCGCTGGAACAAAAGCTGATACTGGCCTCCGGTTCTCCGCGCCGCCTCGATCTCCTCAACCAGGCCGGCATCCGGCCGATGCGGCTGATGCCGATGGATATCGACGAGGCGCCGAAGAAATCCGAACATCCGCGCTCGCTCGCCCGCAGGCTTTCCACCGAGAAGGCCGAGGCCGCGTTTGCCGCGGTGAAGGGCGATCCGGCCTGGCGCCACAGCTATATCCTCTCGGCCGATACGGTGGTCGCCGTCGGCCGGCGCATCCTGGAGAAGACCGAATATACGCAAGAGGCTTCCGCAGCGCTGAACCTGCTCTCCGGCCGCGGCCACTGGGTCTATACCGGCATCTGTCTCGTCACGCCGGGCGGGCAGTTCCGCCAGAAGGTGGTCGAGACGAAAGTGCGCTTCAAGCGGCTTTCCATCCGCGAGATCGAGAACTACATCGCGTCCGGCGAATGGCGCGGCAAGGCCGGCGCCTATGCGATCCAGGGCATTGCCGGATCCTTCGTCCAGAAGCTGGTCGGCTCCTACAGCAATGTCGTCGGCCTGCCGCTCTACGAGGTGACGACGCTTCTTTCCGGCGAAGGCTTCGATGTCGCGGCCGCCTGGCCGGAAGGCTGAAATCAGGATCGAGGCCGAATCCCGGCCGGGCCTGATACCCGAAGATCCAAACGGCTCAGGGCAGGGCGCAAAGCCGATCCAGGGCCGATCCTGGGCCAACCCGGGACAGCCGGCCCGTTGGACATCGCTGGCGACCGCAAATATCCACGCCCTTCCAGAGAAAGGAGTGCTTGGCACATGGCATCCGAACCCATCAAGACCGGCGGCAAGGTCGAGCCGCTCAGAAAAACGAGGCCTTGCCCCGAATGCGGCAAGCCGTCCGCGCGCGAACATTATCCCTTCTGCTCCGACCGCTGCCGCACGCTCGATCTTTCCCGCTGGCTGAACGGCTCCTACGCCATTCCCGTCGCCGAAGACGAAACGAAGGCGGGCGGGGGCGACGAGCGCGAATAACGTCGCTGCGCATGTCGGCGCCCGCGCCTGCTGTTTTTGTTGGGGAATTTGCGACTTTCGCAAACCTGTCAAAAAAGTGGGCGAGGGTGCTGGACATGGCCGAACAAGATGTTATAACCCCGCTCGCTTCCGGGGGAGATACCCCCGCCGGCTTTCGCCGGAAGGCTTTTGGAGCCTCGATGCCCGGATAGCTCAGTTGGTAGAGCAGCGGATTGAAAATCCGCGTGTCGGTGGTTCAAATCCGCCTCCGGGCACCATATTTTCCTAGCAAGTTCAATTACTTACGGCGCGGTACGGTAGCGAAGGCGCTGTAACTTCAGGTGTGTCTGACGACCTATACCGTTTCCATACCGTTTTCGGTTTCATGAGGCGGTGCCAGTGTTTGTCCACAAACTTGAGACCTCAGGCCATACCGTTTTCCATACCGTCGCCATCTGAGCACGGTCATCTGCAAGATTCGAGACGTCCCTCGTTGACTTGCGATCGTCCTCTCACTCAGATCGGGGACATCATCCGACCCGGGAGCGGCGAGAAGAATGGCAAAACTGAATTTCAACGTGCGCGGCTTCATGTACCAGTCAGGCATCGATTGTCTTCGAGATAGTTTTGCCGCAGCCGCCAAGGGTATCCAAGATCAAATACGGGAAGAGTCGGAGGCTTGGGACAGCCAGTCTGGCGACTATGCGGAGGAGCCTCAGTGCGCGGAGGACGGATCAACGCTCTTCGATCCAGGGGACATCTATAGCTATAAGATGGAGGTCCTGCAGGAGGCTTATGCAGAACTCCGGAAGGCATTCGCTATCACGATCTATCATTACTGGGAACGTCGGCTCCGGGTATATGCCAACCTCCCTAATGGAAACCATAAGAAGCTGACGGCGGCATCAGAAAGCCTCGGCTATGCGATACCTCCCGAATTCGCCCGGGTACATCGCCTCGCAAACGCTCTGAAGCACAACAACGCAGAGTGCTTGAACAAGCTGCACCTCGTTTGGCCGGAAGTCAGCGGCGTCTTGTTTAAGGCTGAGGGGAACCGCGACTGGTACTCGGGGATAGAGCTCGACGACGACGCCGTTTACCATCTGCTCGATCTGACCAAGTTAGCGGGACCATCGGTCAAGAAACTAGAGAGTGAACCGAAGAGCCTTGCAACGACTCCCTGTTCCTGACGTCGCGTAAAAGACTCCGCTTGACTCTGATCGCTACGAGAACAAAATAGGAACAAATTCGTTGACGCGGATAACATTCCTATGGAGGCTCTGATGGCTCAGCAACTCGCACTCGACATCCCCATCGTTAAGACTGACACCCAGTCACCCGAGTCGGTCGATCTGGCCGTATCTGTACTCAAGGCAGCAGGCGGGGATCCACTCGTTGCGATCCGCTCTCTGCTCGCCGACGCCGATTTCCTCAGGGACCAGCTCTGGATCGCATCCAGCCTGATGTCCAAGGGAATCGGTCGAGGCTGGAAGCCGCAATACGAGCGGGTCTCGTGAAACACCGCCGCGGCATCGACATCGTTCGCGATGGCGCCGATGTCGGCTATACCGTCGGCGAAGGCAGCCGCCGCGGTGGATCCGAGCCGCCTGAGGCTCCATACCGTGTCGAAGTCTGGTCGGACGCGCCTGAGGCTGGCGGCCAGCTCTTGGAGACGATATCCCGCTCGACCGTCTTCGCGGTGTCCGTCGCCGCTCTCAAGGCAGCCGTTCGCGAGCGTCCAGGGAAAGTCCTCGTCCATCTGAATCAGCGGCACCGTATGACGATCGCGCTTGCCCCGGATCCACCTGTCCCGGAGTCCAGGCGGCCGCTCCTCAGTTGGGGTCGGCCGCCGAAGAAACTCTTGATCGACTTCCTGAATGGTACTTCCTCGTCGGCACCTGTCCTTCATGCCGCAGGAGTGGCCCTGTCGAACGCAGGGATGTGATCCGAGTGCTCGGACGGAAGGCCATCCTCAAAGCGATCCCCGCCAAGCTGAGATGCCAAGGCTGCACGAACAAGGTCGGCAACAAGATGGTAGCGAAGAAGCTGCCGCGCTGAACTCACGGATATCTCCGCGAGTACGATCGCACTCTCTTAACTGTTCCTGGAGATCTGGGGCTCCCAAACGAATCGGGTCCGTGTACCGATGATGTCCCGAGTTCAGAAGGAGTGCCGCGAATGACGATCTTTACCTCCCGCGATCCCGCTGCCCGCGCTGCAGGCGAACTCACCCTCCTCCTCGGCGGCCTCGCGTCGACCATGTCGGCCGCTCACGCTGCAGGCAAGCGCGCAGCCGATGAGCGCAAGGAGCGCCGCGCTGCATATCAGTATGCCACCGAGCTGATCGAAGCCCGAGGTCGTGCTGATGATCTCGGCCGCGTTGCTATGCGAGCCGTCCGTCATGTCGCATCTCTGGAAGCCGAAGTCCGCCGTCTTCGGGTAGCTCTCAGCCAGCGCCAGGCACATATCGATCGCAATCGTGGAGCTGCCTGATGAATCCGAAGACAGATCTCTCCGATGAAGCGATGGCGGTGCGCTGGGGGCATGTCCTGAACGAGATCCCTGAGCTGTGGGACGCCCTCAGGAAGTTCGAAATCGAAAACCGCCCGGCGGTGGTTGCGGGCGGCTTCAACGTGAAGTCCGACGTGATCTCAGTGAACCGTGGGTCCAGGGGTATGCTTCGGTTCAAGGTTGGGAACGCCCGGAGCATGGAACAGCTCGCGGAAGTGCTTCGCGACTAGCTGCCGCTTCCACTCTTCATAGTCTTCTTCATCAGCGCTCGCGGTCGACAGGACTGCGGGCGCTTCTGCTTCGGGTCGAGGTTTGCGATATGCAGGCTGGACGCTCCGAGCCTGAAGGCTCCTTGCACACGCTGCCTCCGTAGACATCCCAAGCAAATCGAGATCCTCGTCGGAAAGGTTGAGGAGCCAGTCCTGGCCCTCGAGGTCGAGCACAGATAGATCCATCGTCGATCGTGTGTCCTCGTCGGCCCGGGCGTAGGCTTTGACGACATCCGCAGGCGACATTTGCTCCATGATGGCATCTATCGCTTCTTCGGTTTCGCGAGCGGATCTTGCCTCATCTTCGACGTCGCCCGTGCTGATGTTCTCAAATCCTCCCGTCTGCGGTGGCGACGCGAGCCCAAGGAATCTCAGCAGCGGGCCGAAAATTGCGGCAAGCCACACGAATGGATTCAGTAGATCCAGTAGCGATTTCGGTTTCGTTTGCATTCGACATCTCCTGTTGTGTTGACACCAGGATCTCGTCGTCGGCCGAAACCGACAAATGGCGAAAGCGCCGGCGGAAAACTCACGGACAAATCTGTGGACATGGTGTGTGATTTCCTGATGTCGTTAAGCTAAGCAATTGTTGACAATAGGTTTTCTTGTGCGCCCCCTTGCATGTGTCCTGAGTTGGACACACCATTTCCTCAACGGCGAATGTTTGTCGAGGAGTACTAGAATGGAACTACAAATCGAAATCGAGCCGCAGTCGCGTGGCGCTTACTACCGTATGCCAGTCGGCGAAGTCGTCGTCGCATTCCGCGATGCCGAAGCCTTGCTCGCCTCCCACGGCACCACGCGTGACCAGGCCGCTGCCGAACTGGGACTGTCGCCAATAACCCTGAAAGCCTATTCGCGCGGTGGCGCTACTGTGTCACATCGGACGATTCCTGCCGAGACGCTCGACCGGATCCGGGATCTGGCAGTGGACGCATACTGGCGCGCTGCAGCGTGGCCGTACCGCATCAAAGTCGGTGGCGTGGAAGCTTATCTGACGCCCGTGTACACCGCGCACGACGACACCGGGCTGGTACGCGACAGGCATTCGCACCCGCTCCGTATGCGCGAAGTCGCTGACAAGCTCGGCGGCAGCGTCAGGGTGACTTGGTCGGTTAATCCGCGCGTGACCGAAGTCCCACCTCTCGATGCCGCCGCCGCTCTCCGGAGCCGCTGGCGTGTCGGTGCCTGGCAGCTTCGCGATCAGTTTGAGCACATCGGACGTTCCGATGCGGATACTGTCCTCTGTGAGCTCGCTGACTGCTGCAGATATACGCTCTGGACGCTCAGCACCGAATACAAGGCGTGGCAGACGCAGGTCACGACATCAATGGTCGAGCGTCTCGAAGCGGCTGTCACGGATATCGAACTCGGCGACGAGATTCAGCCTTGGGAATCCGCTGTAGTCCGGGCGATGGCAGATCTGGAGGATTTCTGAGATGGCGCGCGTGATGAGAGACACGACTGTCGAGGCGCTCGCTAAGAAGCTCTTCGAAACGTGCGGGACTTCCTGGCTCGACGACAGCTACCTGCAATGGTCGGCCGCTGTGAGGGCGTGGTCTGTAGGCTCAACTCGTCCGCTGCATGAAGAAGACCGACAAGCGATCGTTTACGCGATCCAGAGGCTCGATGATGCCGAGATGGAGAGAGTTAGGGGCATCGAAGCTGCAGAGGACGCGGAGAGAGAAGCGGCTGCGCTAGATAGCCTCAACGGCGTTCGATGGTTGAAGCATGGCTGGGATTGCGAGCAGGATTGTCTCGTTACTGAGTACGCCCTCGAACGGCAGTCCGGGACGGGTTGGTATCGCGAGGGGTCAATCGACGAGATCGAGGCGCGCGAGAATGCGGGGCAGCGGGAGCTGTTCTGAGACATAAAAGGCCCCGAGAAATCCCTCTCGGGGCCTTTGTCCATCCTCAGATGGTACTTGAAGCTGTGCGTCTTATCATATCCCATATAGACCCGGTACCGGGTGCGCTAATCGCGGGACTTCAGAGAAGCTGCCTCGTCCGCGACACCAGATGATAGTGTGTGTCGGCGGAGCCGAATGCAAGATAGGAGCATTTATGTCGAACGAAATGAACAGACTAATCCAGCGAGGACTTAGTCCGTTGACTGCGATGTTCGTTGTGGAAGGGAAACGCGATGAGGAATTCGAGGTAACGCTTGCCGATGTAGAGAAGCAGTGCTGTAAGTGGACCGAAACCCTTGAAAGGCCGCCGTCCGATCTGAAGGCTGAATGGGATCTGGATCGGGCACATTTCTATCTGGCACACGATGGAGAACATCCTGCTCTCCATCCCGGAAATGACTATGCGCTGATCGAAGTTGCCGTCGCGGATGTTCATGAAAAGCTGACGTATCAATCTAGCCGCGACAAGGACTCGTGGGATGAGCAGTACAGAGGCCGTAGCCTTGGCACTGCATTCCGGTGGTTGAACGGGTTGCCTGTAACGCCTCCGTTGATTGCCCGCGTCGGCGACGAGATTGCGATCGTCGGTGGCAATCACCGTTACCACCTTGCGCACTATTACCAGACCAAGCGGATGCCGTTCTTGGTGCTTAAGGAGAACCTCGCTTCCGTACTAGATCTTCTCCCGAACGCCGTCAGGATTGAACCAGCCGCCTGACAGCCGCCAGCTTCGTGCGGCAGTCCTCACCGGCAGCCGCCAGCTTGACGAGGTATTGAGCGACATCTCGCTCCCGGATCCACGTCGATCCCGCCACAGGCTCTGCGGAGCACGACAGCAGGCTATTCGGTACCTCGATCTTCCGCTCGACCACCTTCTCGATCACGATCTCTTTCGGAACGGACTGGCACCCAGTCAAAATAATCGCGATAGCAAGGGGTATCCACAAGCCGATTGGCCACATGAAAATCATGTCCGACCTCCGAACCGCTTCGCGCGGAGCTTTTCAAGCAATGGCGACACCGGGCCATCTTCTTCATCCGGAGCCAACAGGATCTCCCTAACGGTTTCCAGATCCCGCGCAGCCGCAGCCTCGATCTCGGCATGCGCGGCTTCCAATTCGGCGACGACGCGCAGCCTGTCCTGGTCAGCCTTGGCGGCGGCCTGGGCATTTCCGTTAGCCGTCGAGATGGCCGCATCGCGCTGGCTCGTTAGGATAGTGTTGGCGGCCTCAGCAGCCTTCAGGTCGGCGACGACGGATGTGTGGTGCCAGTATCCGAAGCCGACGGCGGCGAGCACGGCGACGATCCCGGCAATCTTGAGATATCCGATCATTCGGCTGCTCCTTTCTTGTTCCGGAGATCGAGCAATCCAGAAGCAACCCAGCTCCTCAGATCGAGATGGCCGACGCCGATGTAGAGGGCGATGTGTGCTATGGCCGCGCTGCCGACGACGGTGATGACATCCGCGCCGATCCCGTAGAATGCCAGGGCAAAGATTCCGACGAGCGACCAGGCGGTCAGCTTCTTGGAGTACGAGCGGGATTTCTGTGTTGATGGCTTGGTCATGCGGCTACCTGCAGATTGACCCGCAGGCCGATGGCTTCGGAGATGGCGGAGAGCATGCGGAAACCCAGCGGCTCGAGGTCATGCAAGTTTCCGGTTTCCCGATCCGCGTCGATCGTTCGGATGAAGACGTTGTCGTCCATGTCGATCTCAATGATCAGGGCACCGATCTGATGTTCCTGCAGAGACTTCAGCCCAGCCTCCTGCGTGACGTAGTTCGGTACGGTGCAGCAACCCGTCGTCCACATCATCACCGGGTCATAGGACCTGGGACGCGGCACGCTTTCGACAGCTCTCTTCGGGTGAGCGAAGATCGAGGTCTTTCCCCTGACGTAGTCTGTCAGGCCGACGAGCGGGTTCTGCTTGGTCGGACGCATGTTCATCTCGAAGCAGGCCTGTACCGTCGAATGCAGGTGGCGCCTGTCCCGGCAAACCTTATCAACGATCATTGCCGACCATGGAGCGACCTCAAGGAGGTCCTTCTTCCGCCTCTTGGCGAAGACGCTCTTTCCGTAGGTGAAGCCACCGATGTCCGAAAATTCGAGACCGCGTGCGGCGGCGAGCGCATGGAGGTTGATGACGAATGGGCCGTGCGCTGGAGTGAGAGACTGCGCCGAGGTCGTGATGAAACCGCGTTTGAGGCTGCGTTTTGGAGCTGGCACGTTCGGACTGATCCAGATGTCTTCCACCGTCTTCGGTCCATTCCATTCGTCCGGCCAGAGAACGCCTGGATCAACTTTGACCCCAACAAGCTGCTGTTCGCCGTTCTCGTCCGTCTCATAGATGTCCTGCGGCTGCCCGGCTTCGCGATACCAGCCGTCGCCCAGCCAGTTGCTGAAAGGCACGGTCAACTCGTCGGTAGCGATCCGCTCGCGAATGTCGTCGGAGGTCGGCTGCGGCGTTGCGATCTTGATCTTCGTGGGTTTGGGAGACTTGGGTGCCGGAGCGGATGGCTCGACGGCGGGGGTCGGAGTGGTTCCGGACTTCATCTGAGCGCGGATCCGGGTGAGTGTGCGAGGTGGGATGCCGAGGATTTCGGCGATTTCTTGGCGGCGTTTGCCTTCCGAGAGGAGAGATTGGATTGCTGCTATCGTGTCTGCAGAAGACTGACCTGGAGAGGTCGATGCGATGTGTGCGTTCATGGGACTATCCTTCATATGCCACCTCTTTGCCGGGCGGTCTGAAAGGATGGTTTGCGTTGGCGGATTCGGACGCAAGCTGTCAACACACTGTTTTTCAACACCTATTCGACAGTTTGTTGACGGCATCAGACACCGCCTACGATTATGCGCCGAAGATTTTTTTGACGTAGTCGCCGACGAAAATCCAAAATACGCCGGCAGCCGCTGAAAGTGCAGAGATGTAGGCCAGCGTTGCGCGGCGCTGTGCTTTGATCTCGGCAATGTCGGTCTTTACTGAGCCGATATCGGACTTGAGACCGTCGATCTCAGTCTTCATGGCTAGCTGGGCCGAAAAAAATTGATCGAGCTTGGTCTCAAGCCTGGCTTGGCCTTTGATCAGCTCAAGGATTTCGCTGCTCGGCAGAAGGGTGTCGGTCATAAGGGGCTGGTCTCGCGCACTGGGTGTCAATTCCTTCAGCAGAACTGACAACGCTGCAAGATTCGAGGCGAAGTGCTTGCGAAAATGACGTGTGAGGTGTCATCTGGACACAATTTTAGGGCGCTGAGTCGTGGGGGTGACATGGTCGAGGAAGTTGTGGCAGTCGAAGCGAAGCAGCCTCGGTATGAGCGGTACATTGAGGAGATCTCGGAAGACATCGCGAACACAGTCGACGAGTTCGGGTGTCAACCAATCCTCTTCATCGGATCCGGTCTCGCGAAGCGCTATATGGACGCCCCGAACTGGGAGGAGCTGCTAGGACACCTCGCAGACAAGTGCTCAGTGATTGACAAGGGTCTCGGGTTCTACAAGCAGTCCTTGGTGTCTCCGATCAAGATCGGCCAGGAATTCGCGCGGCTTTACCACGAGTGGGCCTGGGGAGCGGGTAACAACGAGTTTCCGAAAGAGCTGTTCAACGATGACGTTCACGCTCAGTCCTACATCAAGTTCAAGATTGCCGAATATCTCACCAGTCTCATGCCGCAGAATACCGCCGGGCTGAAGGCTGAATACATCGCTGAGATCGAGGCGCTTTCGAAGATCAAGCCTCACGCGATCATCACGACGAACTATGACCAGATGATCGAGCTGATCTTCCCAGACCACGAGCCGATCATCGGCCAACAGATCCTCAAGGGGCAGCAGGTCTGCGTCGGCGAGATATATAAGATCCACGGATGCGTGACCGATCACGACAGCATCGTCTTCACATCGGACGACTACGACGAGTTCATGAAGCGCAAGAAGTTCCTCAGCGCCAAGCTGCTGACGTTCTTCAATGAGCATCCGCTGGTTTTCGTCGGCTACAATGCGGGTGATCCGAACATCCGCGCAATCCTGTCCGACATCGACGAGGCTTTGCCTGAAAAGGGTGGCATCATTCCGAACGTCTTCATCCTGCAGTGGGACGGCTCCCTTGCTGAGGATAGCTGGCCACCGCGAGAGAAGGTGATTCCTACTGAAGAAGATCGTAGCGTCCGGGTCAAGATGATCGTTGCCAACGATTTCTCGTGGGTTTTCGACGCCTTCGCAGCCAATCCTGCCCTAACGCATGTGAACACCAGGGTGCTCAGATCCCTGATCGCAAGATCTTACGAACTCGTACGCCACGACATCCCCAAGATGACCGTGGAGGCTGACTTCAAGATGCTCAACGACGCAGTGGAAAACTCGGAAACGTTCGCCAAACTATTCGGCATCGCCAACATCCACGACTACAGCTCCGCCGGGGCGCACCACTGCTATAGCCTCACTCAGGTCGGCAAGGCCCTCGGTCACAAGGGCTGGCATTCCGCAGATCATCTGATCACGCGGGTTGCCAATGAAACAGGCATCAACATAAAGAAGTCAGACAACAGGTATCACCGGGCGGAGAAGGTCAACAAAACCGTTTTCCACAAGTACTCCCAGGACCTGGTCGACCTGTTTGCGAAAGTTCAGAAAAACGAAGAATACAAGGTTGATCTTGGAGTTCCGGAGGTCAAGAAAGCGGTCTGATCATGCGGGTGCCGTGAACGGAATATTCGTCGAGATCAGGCAGCTACCCGCATCAATCGGCTGCTCCGACCCGATGACCAGCCCACTCTCGTTGTCGACATCCCAGCGCGCCATGACATCGAGGGTCACCGTCCTCGGCCGCCCGTCAACTTCCGAGCGGATCCGCTGCTTCACGAAGCCGTTGAAGCTCGAAATCAATTTCTGCGACATCACGGCTCTCCCAAATCTGGTCTCAGGTTGATCTGCTTCGGCAGCGATGGCGGCAGGCACGTCAGCCGCTGGGGATCCGTCGCAGCCTCGTGGGACAACGACAACACGGATTCCGCTGGCGAGTGCTTCATCGACGAATTCTTTGTCCAGTTCAGCCGTCAGTGGCCCATTTTCGACGGCCCCCATGACAGCCAGATCGGTCGCATGCTCGTGTCCATGTCGCGTCACTTCATGGATCCGTTGCCTGGATCAAGCACGTTTGAAATCGGCAAGCGCGCTTCCGGGTCGCAGTTTGCTCAGCTTCATTGTTGGGGCGACAGCCCCGAATGGTGCCTGACGCAGCGCGCCCAGGCGATTTCGATCTCGGATCTCATCCTTGATGACGCTCGCGCGGGTTCCGGTCTGTCCGGCGGAGGTCTCCTCAAGATGCTCGGCTCCGACTGCCTCATCACGGGTCGCGGAGTGCAGTGGGCGAACGACAACATCAAGGGAATTCAGCTCGGACAAGGCACCGACATTGCTGAGCGTAACAGGATCACGATGCTCCTGACATCGGTGCCTGCAGTAGCGATCGACTTCTCCGCGGATGCGCGAATGAATTTCCCCTGATCAGCGCCGACCGCGATGATGTCGATGAGAACTGTGCCGGACTCGTAAACGTCGGCATCGGCCTTCACGGTGGCGACATCAATCGAGCGCTCGATGTCGGAGGCGTAGGACAGTACGAAAATGCCGTTCTTCTGCTTCTGGCGGAAATAGGCCATGGGTGTGACTCCTGTGTCAGGCCTTCCGGCCGTTGAGATTTGCGTAAATCGAGCGCGCTGATGGGAGCTGCTCGGTTGGGGTCGCGCTGCGCTTCGCAGGCTGGACAGCGGCCGGGGCTTCCGGTGTCGATGCCATGCCACGCTTCATGACGGCCTCACGGACGGCGGAGCGGATCTGAGCTGGCTTCGCGCGGAGACCGGAAAGGTCGTCGACCATCTTCACGAGGCCGTAGGTCTTCGCAATGCTGCGGACAGCTTCGACCTCCTTCTTCTCCGCCTCCGTCGGCTCATCGTCGTCGCCTTCAGCACGTTCGCCGTCGGTCTTCTCATCCGTCGCGGCGCCGGTGTCTTCTTCGGCCTTGGCACCGCGGAGTGTCCGGATGCGCTCGACGAGGTCTTCCGGGATTGCGTCCTCGGCTGCGCCGATGGCTTCCTCTGCGGATGCGACCGCTTCTTCTGCAGCCTTAACGAGGGCTTCTATGTCCATTTTCTTCTCCTGAGGTTTCGGGGTTTCCGCGCTCCGGACAGACGGCTGTGCCGGTGACCCATGGAAGGAGCGGATGAAGGAATTCGGGTCGGCGCCGACGGGCAGGAGACTGCCCTCTGTCAGGAGCCAGCGCTTAACGAGCAGCAGAGGCACATCGCCTTCGCGCTCGACGACCTCGGCATCGCGGCGGAGGTCGTAGTCGTAGCCAGCCGAGATCTGGCCGAAATAACCGTCGATGATGTCGGGCAGCAGGTTAGCATGCTTGCGAGCGAGAGATGCCCGGCCTACGACGGCATCACCCTCGACACGCACGTCGTCGATCTTTCCAAGGATCTTGCCGATGCCCGAGTACGTGTCATGGCAATCAACCAGCGGCATGCGAGGCGCGCGCGACAGGTCAACTCCGGATGCGATCAGAACTTCGTCGAACTCAACATATGAGCAGTCGACATTGTCCGGGATCGGATGCGCCTGTCGAGGATCCGGGAGCAGCCGTCGAACGGGATGTTCCGTCGTGATCACGATGTCGAAAGACCGCGTGGCTTCGTCGACCGAAGTCGGCGCTCCGGCAAACGCGCGCATCGAGCCAGGGCGCGGGGCGCGCTGGTCGGCAGGCTGCGATGTCGTGGGTTTTGCGGGCATTCGCTCTCGTCTCAGATCGTTGTCTGAGAGGAGCGTGCCCAGGCCGTCTGCAAGATTCGAGACGGACTGCGAAGAAAAATGAAAGCCCCCGGTTGAGGGGGCTTCAGGGATCAGAGCCTATTCGGACTCTTCTTCCTCGACGATGTCTCCGTTCTCGTCGACTCCGGCAATCCACCGAAGGAATCCCTTCCACTCGTCGGAGTCCAGATACTCGATAAGATCACCGCGCGTCTCCACGCCTTCGGCATGGATGTCGATCCACTCGATGACTTCGTCATCACCGAGATCGAGGGGGAGACACACGGACCAGTGCCCTTCGCTATCTCGGCAAGCCGCCAATGCAAGCTGTGGCCGCTGATCGTACGGCATCGGCTCGGACATGCGGTCGCGATAATGCTCGATCAGGTAGTCGAAGAACGCAGCGCTGGCGGCAACGATTTCTGCGTGTGTCGGTGTGTACGTCGGCGCGAACATCAGATTGCTAATCATGCCGACACCTCCTTCGTCCCGGCGGCAATCGTGCGATCCTCACCCATCGAGACATTCAGAATGAAGCGCTCGAACGCCTCGTGGGAGACGCGTTCGAGCTTGATCTTGCCGGAGCGTAGATCCGCCGAGACGTAGAAGCGATCACCTTCGAAGGTGACGAAGTCGGAGAGGTACACTGTACTAGCCCTTTCTGTCGTTGAGTACGACACCAGGAAACCGGACCCCATCAAATCCGTCAACACAGTTTGCGCGGCAAGCCGTCGGAAACACGGCTGGAATACCCGTTTTCTGTCAGGGACTTGATTTGTGTTGCAGACACGCACTCACAGATTTATCCGTGGGTTTTTTGACCGGCATCGGCCCTTGTTCGGTGTTCAGTTTTGCTGAGCAATGACACCATTCTGCGTCTGGCTTGCCGCATCCTGCTGAGCAGCTTCAAGCTGGCTGCCTGCGAGTACCGTCCCGAAATCCATCCCTTCGAGGGCTGGATACGCGCCGTACTGCAGACCCAGAATCTTGGCGCGCTCCTGGTCTCGAGCGTTCTCGGCGTCGATCTCCTCGATATCTTCCCCAAAAGAGGCAGCCACTCGCTTGCGGGATGTGAAGCCGTTACGGATACCCACGCAGCGCCACGGTCTCGGTCGGCTTTCTCGACTGCAGGCATTCCTTGATCGAGGTATTTCATCACCGTGTTCCGGTCTCGATTGAGGAACGTGGCGAGCTGCTTCAACGACATATGCCTTGCAGACGTCGAGGTTCGTGCATTTCTGCCGGGTGCTGAATCTTCGGCGATCGGTGCTGGAGGGTGCGACCCGGTCTCTGACGATTTCAGCACTGGATCGGATCTAGCTTTGCGCGGCGCCATGAAAGAAGTCCCTGTGTTCGCTGGGACTAGGAGGCGTTAGGCCCCTGCAAGATTCAATTCGAGGTCGGAGGGGTGTTGATGTTGACGCAACTTTTTCAAAATTTGTCGGAGCGGTCGACTGGGGTCGCGAATTACCCGCACTGGGGTGGCGCCCTCAGGAGCCTCCGGCTGCCTCTGCTGCCCAACGTAAACGCCGGCGAAAAATCATGCGACAGCTTCCTTTCAGGATCGGAGAATGGTAGCCGACCCTTCAAGCAGGAGGTATGACCCGTGAACGAGTGGGATGCTTACAGGATCAGAATTCCGAAGCCGGGAGAGCGAGAAAGCGGCGTGTCTACTCTCGAAGAGATCTATCATGTAGTTCATCCGCCAGAAGCTCGACGAATTCTCGAACTGGGAAAGATATCGGCCGGGATAGTCTATGACGAGAGCCGCCTGAATGTGACCCGCACTCATGTGGCCTGGCTTTCTGCGAACCGATGGGGACCGGGATCCATATACGGCACGGTAGAGTTCACATTCCCATGGCTGCCGCTGATCGCTGGTCGCCGCTTCTACTGGGTTGAGGCGATAACGACCTACAATCCTCCGGCATACAGAATTCTGGCGACTGACAAGGACGTCAGCAATTTGACTTTCCTTAAGCCTTACGATCCCTCTGTGGACAAAGGGCCTCTGCGCGAAAGGAATGGCTCATGGTATTGGGACCATGAAGACACCTCTGAATTCCTGATCGACCGGGACCTGGATCTCTCGGAATGTGTGAACTTTCAAGGAACAGCCCACAGGCGAGACCGCTGTCGAATGCATGGACGGCAGTGCCGTGAACTCGAGACGCCTCATTATACTACAGGCGGCCGAATGCTATCCTTCATCATAAGCCATGACATCCACTGCATTGATCATGTTTTCAAGAGCCGCGTGCCGCCAGGGATCGATCGGCCTCTTTCCTACGAGTTCTCGAATGGCATCAGCGGGATCTGGTTCGCTTTTACAGTTCACAAGGACGCTCGATTTAGTGGCGATGTCACAAACAGGAAGTCGAGCAAAGCAATCGTAAAAGGTGCATTGGCTTTACACGGAGCGGACCAGGAGGATGCGGCACGCCAGCTCACACGAATGCTAAAAAATGAGGAAACCTTCCTTTCTGCTCTTCAGGAAGTGGTCAACGACCATTTCGGCATCTCTGGCTGGACCTACTCTTGACCGGCAGCGCTTCACGCATGCAAAAGCCGCCCGTGAAGGCGGCTCTGGGTGTCGGTGTGGATGTGTCAGCGGAGGCTACGCTGCTCGGACCGGCTTCGGCATCAGTGCATATCTGTCCAGCCAGTCCTGCAGATAGAACTCGGCCAGGCTGCGCCCCTCATTAAGGTTGTCGACTTCCTCCGTGAACGGGGTGCTGCCGTAGCGCTCGAATCCTGGGAACTCCTGGTAGGCAACAAATTCCCATTGCCCGCCCTTGATCGGTCTCAGGCGGCAAATGAGGTAACGACCACGATGTCCGTCCAGGACTTTGTAGGAGGTGCCGCCGAAGTCTACCTCGTGCCAGACAATCGCGCTCATGCCCCAACTCCCGCCATCGCCTGCTGCCTGATCACCAACCGCTCAACCTCCCGGGCGAACGCCACCACGTCCTTGTGCTCGATGACGTCGAACTTCGTCCCCGACTGCGCCGTCAGCACGTGATTGCGGTGCCGCTCAGCGATCTGCAGGATCCGTTCGTCTGTCAGAGCAGGCTGCCCGGCGGCCGCATAGAGAACGTCCCAGCCTCCGGGGATCTCGATGTCGACCCAGTCGCCAGGCTGCGGTGTTCTGACTTCGGTGTCGGTCATGCCGCGGCTCCCATCTTCGGCAGAGCCGTGATCATGCCGTAGTCGTTGATCAGTTCCAGGCTGTCAGACGTGACCGGGATATCGTCGTCGCCGAAAACGCGGAAATAGGCCTTGGCGGGTTCGAGCAGCGCCTGAGCCAGGCGCCTGCAGGCATCCTCAGACCACACCATGAACTGCCTCGTCTCGTCGAAAGTCCCTTCGCGCTGGCTGATAGCTAGATGCGTCAGCTTGGGGTCGACAACACTAGAATTCGCCATTTTCGGCAGCATGTTGAGAATGCAGAAATCGAAGGGTTTGCCGTCGTGGTTGTGTCTGAGGGTCTCACCCTTGACGTAGAGGCTGCCAAGCATCTCGCCTTGAGGGCCGCCGTCGTGTTCGCCGAAAAACGAGAACACGGTACCAGGTGGCAGCGCGAGCATCTCTGTGTGGGTTACGATCTTCATCATCATCCTCCTCATGTATGGATACGAGAATGGTGTGCTCGACGTCCGCCCGACGCAAACGCCGGCAGCTTTCGGGCTTATGTAAACGTGTGGTAGGTGTCGCTACTCAATCAGGCATGGGGTTCGGCTATGGGACGTATGAAGCAGTACATGATGGAGCAATGGGAGAGCCAAGAGGTTGTCGAACCCACTGAACTCGAAGTTGGTTTTCTGTGCCCCACCTGTGGACATCCTGCGGCAGCTTGGGTGCATTTCCCCGGCGACGAGGAGGAGTATTCTGCCGAAGTAAGTTGCCTCAATCCAGATACTGAGGATCATTACTGGTCCGTCAGCATGTCACGTTCCAACGACGAGTATACCGCGACATTAGATGGGCACCCCGACATCCATGTCTCCGTCAAAGCGCTGGATATGTCTGATGACTGGGATGAGCCTCTTCCGGAGCCTGGTGCCTTCGGCATCTTCATGGACGCGATGGAAGAGTGGAGATCTAACGTTGACGCTATCGCTCAGCCGCAAGGAGATAGCAGCCGAAATCGAATGCTGTTCAGCATCTTGTATTCGATCGTCGAGGCCTATTTCTCCGACACCATTGTCGGGGCTGCGATAGCGGACACCTCTGTGCAGCGGCAAATGCTGAAGCTCGATGCGCTAAAGGACAAGCAGGTAAGTTTGGAGACGATCCTCGATCAGCCGGATATCGTTCGAGAGATGGTCAAGGCGACGGTCCAAGGTCTCTCGTTTCATAACCTGCCTCTTGTTAATGGGATCTGTCACCGAGCATTCGGCGCGTCCATCCTGCCACAAGACAAGGAGGATCGAGCCTTAGTCGTTGCTTCTGTCAACAAAAGGCATGACTGCGTGCACAGGAATGGCGTTGCCAAGGACGGCACCAAACACGTCGACATCACGGATGACTATCTTCGCAAGATAGGCACTCTTTTCGATGGAATGGCGGTGGCTCTGGAAGATGCGATGAGCGATGCGAAGGTGCGGAAATTCTTAGAAGATTTCGGTCCCGCGACTGCTGACAAGCCGTAAACGACAACGGCCCTTATCGGTCTTGTGAAGCGATGAACGAAATTTGCATGACGCGATCCCTACACTTATCATGCTCTCGGGCCCGGCCCACGAGGTCGCCTGAGCGGCCGGAGAATAGCCTCGGAGAGATCCGGGGTTTTCTTTTGTCCGGCAGCCGTTCCAAACGCAAACCGCCGCCGAGCTGATGAGCCGGGCGGCGGTCGGATGAGACGGATACGCTTCTCGCAGTCATTGTCCATGAGATCGGTGTGTGCTGTCGACTAAAGGATCAAGCGCCGCTGAAAATCCAGGTAGACGGATTTCCTAGAGACTTGTCATCGCATCGGTTTTGGCGACATTGTGCTGTCAGAAAGGTGGGGCTATGGCAAAATATTCTGCAACAAGAAGTGCCAATTGGAGGGCGATATTTTCTGCGATTACGGTCTTATACCTTGTGGTGGTGTTCGTATTACCAGTCGTTTTGCAGCAGTTTCAGGAACAGTTAGGGTTCGCCGACGGACTTGGTGTTTTCATCGATAATGCGAAACTCAACAGCCTTGCCGACTTCATCGCTGGAATATTTGCTCCTCTCGCATTTTTCTGGCTTGTAGCCGCAGTCATGATCCAGTCCGACGAGTTGAAGCTCCAGAGAGAAGAGATCGCGGAAAATCGTCAGGTAATGAAAGAACAGGCCAACGCCTCAGAGGCGCAGGCCGAATTCATAAGAGTTCAGACAGAGTTGCTTCGAGAGCAGGGAACGGCAAATAAGCGCATTGCTGAGGCGAATTATCGAGCAACTCAGTATGATCGAAGACTAAAATTGCATGGGGAACTGGCTAATCTGTTGGAAGTCATCGGCCATGAGAACGAGTGTACGCGTGATATACTAGATCAGTTCGCCAGAATACATGCTCAGTGCGAATACGTTTTCAGTCAGGAAATCGCCGATGCCATATATCAATCCCAAAGGAACTACGCACTTGCCGTTCGCGCCGTGATTTTGCGGTCGAAAATTGCGGATGCGGAATATCCTGATGACTGGCTACTTAACTGGGTGAAAGACATAAACGAAGAGTTCGGTCTCGACTACGCACGAGAGGAGTTGATTGATTTCCTTGAATTGTATTGCCTTGAGCAGCAGGATTTTGCACTAGAACTTCTAGTGTGGGGCGGGATCTTTACAAGAATGTCCGAAGAAACCAGGTTGGAAAGCAAGCTTTTCAACGACCTTCCAACTGATCAAAGAAGTGAGCCAGCAGCGACGTGGGGTGAAGCTTCCTGAGGCCGCCGCCGAGCTGATGAGCCGGGCGGCGGGTCTTACGAGACGGATACGGACGTCTCCGAGAGTTAGGAGACGACGGCGGACGACTTGGCCGTCAGAAGCGACGATGAGCGGCGGTCAGATTCTTCAGCAGCTTCTCGGCATCTCCGGCAGTCCCCCGGAGCGTCTTCGTCTCGCCGTTGATCGAGATCTCGATGTCGAGGTATCGCTTGCTCAAGGATTTGCCGCCAAGCTTGAAGAATGCGACTGCACGCTCGCCTACGAGATCCCTGACCTCTTCGAAGCTGTTGTACTCGCAACGCGATAGGAAGAAGCGCTTCATGTGCTTGCGGAACTCAGCGCTGATGTCGCTACCTGGGTGGATCTCGTAGCGGTCATCCTTGTTCTTCCGCACGATGATCACTGAGGCTGCGTGCTCGGAGGAATCTACGCCATGATAGCCACCGCCGACGGTCTCCTGCCAGGTAATCAGGTCGTAGCCCTGCAGTTCGCGTTTGATCTTGTGCTTTTCGTCCGGTCAGTTCGTATGTATAGAAACCCACCCTAGTGCCGTCGGTCTGAGTGTCTGCGGAAGCGATGACGATCTTGTCCTCCGGATCCGTGATGTCGAACATCCAGTCGTCGATGCCAACACCGTCAGGCAGCGTCGTCCACGTGCCTGGCGACATCTGATCCTGATCATCCTCGATCGGCTTCTCCACGAAGTCGGCTGTCGGCAGCCATCCGCGCTTGTGATGCCAGGCGACACTCACGCTCTTTTCCGGGTGTAGGGCATGTTCATGACACATCCGTTGAATCATGATCCCTTCCTTCAGTCGCTCTCGAAGAGCGTAGACCGTATCGATGTTTGCATCGATCATGGCGAGGTCGCCAATCTTGCAGATGTCCATCCCGTAACGACCGTCGTTTTCGTTCGGCGATCTGTAACGATCTTCCCAGTTCTTCATCAGACGGATGCGCTGCTCAACGAGAGCGTCCACTACTAGATTAGCCTCGTAGTCTTCGAGTTCCAAAATCACCGGCATCACATCCTCCTTGTTAGGTGCCCATTAGGATGGTGTGCGCTGGCGACGACTGGCGCAAACGCCGGCAGGATTCGACTTGCTGTAGAAGTTGCCGCTGGCTAGTCTCCGCACAACTACTGGGGGACTGGATGTCGTACTTCTCGGACACGAAGGGCTGTAAGCTCGTCAACAACTTTACGCTTCATCACGCTGACAAACTGACGAGCGGTCGTCCCTTCATGTCCACATGTGTGCCGCATGGTATCTGGGTCGATCTCACCGATATCGAGATCGTGCATTCGGTGGAATGGCAGCACGGCGGTTTCGAAAAGCTGCCTGCTGGCTCCGCGGACTACAAGGTCGGCTCTCGGCTCGTTGCGAAAGGCACCTTCAAGGACACGATCACCGTCTTCACGGTGCCGGGCGGCCGCATCGCCGACTTCCGCGAAATCAGCATCCATATCAGGCCGACGAAGAAGGGTACCGTGGGCGGCGAGACGAAAGCCACGACAACGGACGGGATTGCGTACTCTGGGATGTCATCCACCAATGTCCCTGATGAAGGCCTGATGACCGGGGATCCCGGTACCTTGGCGTACATCGATCCCACGAAAGATAGCTGGCCGTCCGACGAGAAGAAGCCCTACCTGATCCTGGAGGGCTACATCGACGAGGCAGAGTTCTCGAGCCTCATGCAGCGGATGTCGGTCACCGCGGCGCCGATCCGCAAGGGCATGCTGCGCATGGTCGCCGAGCTGTTCCAGAACGAAGTCGATGCCAGCCTTTCAGAGCCGTACCACGCACATGACTACGGTTTGCTCCTCCGCGGGGAGGACACGACGTACGGCATTACCAGGGCACGATCAGAAAGCGTGTCCGTTGCCTACAAGCTGGCAATCATCCCTCCTGAGCCGGATCGCCTGGATAGGCTCGTCGAAGAGAACAAGAAGTCGGAGGCCATATCCATGGATAACCTGCCTCCGGATCTCGTCGCGAAAATATCCAAGGACATGCTCGTGAAGATCGAGCGGCGTCTCGGCGCGCTCACCGGGATCGTCGGTTTCGCGGCGGCGGCCATCGTCGGCAAACTCCTGCTGGGATGACCTAGTACCGCTTCATGATGGTGGCCAGCTCAAGGTCGAGGCCGAGATCCTTGAATCTCTGAGGGTAGATGATCTGTCCGATCCGGAGGGCGGCGATGCCGACCTGCGCGGTGGTCTTCAAAGCGAGATCGAGAGGCAGGCCGTCGCTGTGGAGATAGATGGCCTCGATGTGCACGTCACCGTTCTCTCTCCGAATGTTCGACGACATCGAGAAGCCTTTCTCGTTCGGGTGCGCGCCGAAATCGATCAGGCGCTCATAGAGGATCTCATACGCCTTCGCAACCGATGCATCGGCAGCCTGCAGCTTCTTCTCCACCTTGGCAGCCGTGAATTCCTTCCTGACAGCCTTCCGATGTTCATCGCTGTCGTGTCGGCGCATCCAACGCTCCCACATCGCTGTGTCGCCGCCAATGTAGTGCCCATAGCCGGCGTGCTCTAGGCAAAGTCTGAGACAAGCCTGGGCCTCGTAAAGCTGCCCGGCCATCACGGCTCCCGCCGCTGCGCGGTACGCTGAATGTGCTCGGAGCAGAAACGTCATCGGGACGAACGGTTTCGGATCCCGCGCTCCTTCCAGCAGCCGTTTCAGCATGCCGTCGATTGCAATGAGGTCGGCGACCTCGTCAGGCTTCCCAACGAACGCCGCGAACTGGTTGTTGCGATAGTCGTCGAGATATGAAGTGAGTGTGTCGTCGCCCCATCCATCCGGAGCACGCTTCTGTCTCTTGCCGATCATCGAATCCTCCACCTAGGCATTCTAACATCACCAATGTGGATCTTATGGAAAAGCCGCCCGGAGGCGGCTGGATGTCAGGCAATTCGCACCCACTCCAACTGGTCGGCGGGCACAGGCATTCTGTTGTTATACTCCCAGCACGTCCATCTTCGGTCTGGGAATTGCATATTTTTAAGCAACCTCTCTGCATCAGCGTAAGGGAAAACCCACCGGGCGCGCCATTTGATGCGTTCATCGCCCATTCCGGTTGTTTCATTTACGTAGAAGGGGACATCGGATTCGAGGTTTGTCCAGCATGAGTTTTTACGGATCCCGTCCGGCCACTTCTCGGGCGAATAATGGAAGATGTGGGCGCCTGGTAGGCGTTTACGGATCGCATCCGTGTCGGCCTTCGGCTCTCCATCAACGGTCTTGAGAGCGTGATGGAAGTAGTAGTCACTGAAATCAATTGGCATAGTTCCTCCTGCGCGAACCACCCAAGTACCTCGCAATCCTTTGCTTTCTATTCAGGAAATGCGGAAAATTCGCGGGATTGGTCTACTTGTAGCTATCGAGCACGTTCTACGATCTGGCCATCGTACTGCGCCCGGATCCGGCCGCGGTCGAAGCGATATCCGAAAAGGATCGGCAGCTCGACGGCATACAGCTCATCGATCTCCGACAGCGTGAATCCTTCCGCAGTCTTCTCCGCAACGAATTCCACGACGGCCGGCTCGACCACGGCAAGGCGGGTGCGGACAGCATCACGGATGGCGATCTCGTCTCTGTTCTTCGGTGTCTGCCCAGCAACGGTCACAGGATTCGGGATGTAGTTGATGACCGGCTGCTCGATGATTGGTTCGGCGACGACGGCGGGATCGGCGACGGGTTTCGGCTTGCGGGGTGCCATCACGCGTCCTCTCTCAGCTTCACGACGCTGTCCGCAGCCAGCTTCCCGATGTCATCGATCACTCGGTACATCGCCCGGGCTTCGTCCCGATCCACTGCAGGCGGCGGTGCATCGCTGTTGCGGACGTATTCGCGAGTGGCGGCATCCCAGACATGCAGTTCGGGAGCGTGGTCGTCTTCCAGGAACTCGGCGAGTAGATCGAATCCTTCGCGCAGTGCGGATAGGTGCCGCTTGTCGGTGGAGACGACGCCGTCCCTGACGAGGACGAGAGGCTGCCGAAGGGCATTGCCGACAAGGCGGCGATAGAGCTGCCACATCACTTCGTTGTCATCCGGCAGCGCGAGGAGATCGAGCCGGGCTGTGACCTGACGGAAAAGGTACCGCTGCCAAAGATCGACCATCTTGCGGAGATCGTGCTCGTAGCCGATGCGGATCCAGTCAGTGCGCCGGGCGGCCTGGTGCTGGGCGCGGACTGCCCAAGTGGGGAATCGTTCGATGGTGTTTCCGGCTGCGAGCATGACAATCTCCTCCTGATGTCTGGAGATAATTGTTTGTGCCGGCGGAGCCTGAAGCAAGTCAGTCGTCGTCGTAGCCGTCCGGCCTCCACATCTCGTCTGTGTTGAGTGCGGGCGGCGACAGGCGGCCGTCGTCCTCCGGGTACGGGTCGAAGTCCTGAGCGGCCTTGTCCGCGAGATAGGCCTCCTCGTTGGTCTTGTGCGGTAGTCGCGGCGTGAGGATGCGATTTCGTGAGATGGTAGGCACCGGGCTGTGCAGGAGATCGCCGATAGTCCATTTCGGCGTCCATTTAGATGGCCGTCGCGGGAACAATGGCGGAGGCCGCTTCTTCCGCGCCTTCTCGCGCTCTTTCTCACCCTTTTCGATAGCTTTCTCGACGGTAGACTTCGGTCGCAGCATGGCTGCATAGAGCCGCAACGCCGCTCGCATGTCTGACTTCTGTTCGACTTTGAACGGCTTCTCCACCTTGGGGTCTCGTTTGTCGGCAGGCAGCTCTTCATTTCGATCCCATGCCTGTTGCATGCGATCGAACACGCGGTCGAGCATGGCGACTTCGATGTCAACATCTGGATACGTCCTGGCTTCGAGCAGTTTTCGAGCGCGATTCACGCGGGAGCAGACGTTATCGATAGAGCGGTCTTCTAGGTCAGTTGTTTTCCTTAGGTATGCCCCGAAGACCTTGTTGACCTTCACGAACGACTTCTGTTCGTGGCGTTCCCGGATCGCCTTGGCGATGTAATAGGCGAAAGCAGGAGGAACCGCGTTAGCGATCATTTGATCGACGTCGGCAATCGCTATTGTGCCATGCCGCGGCTGCCACCTGAAGTTTCTCGGAAAGCCTTGGAGCCTTGCCATTTGCTGCTGCGTCAAAACCTGCGCTGCCGTCGCGTGGATCGGATCCTTGGGGTTGTCGTTGACCTTGTGCTTCCCGTAGGGCGGCTCACGAAATGTGGAATTTACTCCTGGTGCTGGCTTGTCGATACTCCGGACACCAGCTCCGTCACTGAAGCCTCGGCTGTAGTAGTATCCAATCTCGAGCAGACGAGCGTCGTCTGGATCACGCGGATCAAGGATGCTCCTGACCGTCCGCTGTTCTTTCGAGGCTGCCTGCCGCACAGCATCATCGAGAAAACCGCAGGCCTCTCCATGGCGTCCAACAACGATCAGCCGTTCTCGAGCTTGAGGTACGCCATAGTAGGAGGCATCCAAGAACAGCTCTGTCAGTCCGTATCCGGAAGTTTTCCAGATCTTCCTCGCCTGAGCATACTCTTCGCTTTTTGCAGCATCCGGTACGTTCTCAAAAACGAACCATTGCGGCCTGGCTGTCGCTACCAGCAATGCGAACGATCTTGTGAACGCCGCGTTCTTGCCTGCCTGCTTATTCCCCGCGACCGAGAAATCCTGACACGGCGGGCCACCTATAATCATCTCCAGACCGCAACGATCAAGGTCGCCGCCGAACCGCGTTAGATCGGACGCATCAGCCCACTGATAGTAAATGCCGTTCGCGGTTCGCACGTAGCCGACACGATCCCAGGAATCGACGCCGCCGCTGACTTGGATGCCTGCAGCCTCGAACCCGATGCCCATGCCGCCAACGCCGCTGTAAATCTCGAACGCTCTCATGTCCCACCTCAATCACGGATATCTCCGTTCATAGTGTGGGACCGTTTCGAGCCCGTAAACGCCGCCGGCGGGATCAGCCGCCGTTGAGCTTCCTGAGTGCGCGCGTGATCTCCGCCTGGTACAGCTTAGCCGGATCCGAATCCTTGATGCTGGCTGAGATCGTCGTCCCACCGGAACGTCGGCTTGTACGTCGCAGTCTCCGACATCCGAGCGAGTAGCGTGAGCTTGTAGTCGCCGTCACGCTTCGCAGCGCGCTGCCAGTATCCTTTCTTGCCATCGATCTGACCGAAGAAGATGCCAGGCTTTCCAGACGAGTTGTTCGACGCCCAACTCGCGGCAGCCGTGGACTTGCCAGCGGCGCGCAGCTTGTCGCGTTTCGCCGCGAGCCTGGCGCGCTTCGTCTTCTCTGCACGGCCTGCCTTGCGATCCGTTTTAGGTAGCCGCGCTTCAAGTTTCCGAATGCGTTCTTTTCGCTGTCGGGGGCGTCGGTGAGAACATCGAACGGAGTCGCGCCGACATCGCCAGCTTTCCGGGTGCCGCCGTTGATCAGGAGCGTCATGTACCCAGCCTGCAGCGGCTGGATCCGAACAGTTGCTTCCAGCGATCCCGGCGTGGCCTTGTCGACCACAAATCCTCGCTTGGTCCACGCCGTCGGCTTTCCCTGGATGGTCGCGTCGGCATGCTTGAGCAAGGACTTGCGGGCACCGAAGGCGATGCCGTTGAGAAACCCTGCCTGCGCCGTCGGCAATATCGTCTTCTCGATCTTCGTCATGTCTTTCGTGAAGCCGCGCAGGTCGAATTCGAAGATGTCATCCTTGGCCATGCGTCACCTCGTCAAAAAGAAACCCCGGAGCGCGGTTGTTCGCGCATCACGGGGCAAGTCGGAAGGAACCGAGAACAAGAAATTCGCGGTAGATGAATGTTGTGCGGCTGCCGCCGTCGGCGCAAGAAGATTCATGCCCGGGTCCTGTGCGACGAGGCTCGGCTGCGGACGAGATCCGGGAGAGCGGTCGCTGCCTGAGTGAGCGTGTAGAATTCCTCGAGCACCGTCTGCTGCATGACGATCTCCGCGGCGAGGTCGTTGCCTGCAGAGATGTCGTTGGGGTCGCCTGTGACGTCCATCGCGAGATCGACGAGCGTCTCGTAGCCGACGACGTACTGAGCAACGGCAGCGCGCAGCACGTGCGGAGGGACGTGCTCGCCGCCGAGATATGCGCAGACGGCTTGGCGCGGCGTGAGATCAGTTTCGGTCATGACGCAGTCTCCAACGCGTTCACGCGGCTGCGCAGGGAATCGATTTGAGACTGGAGGCCTGCAATCGTGGTCTCCATCTGGGATTGATAGGTTGTGAGATTGGATTGGACGTCGCCGACGGCTCCCTCGACCTGGGTCGCGAGTTCTTCTAGGTTTGTTCCGACGTCTTCGATGCGGTCGATGATTGTCCAGTCACCGACGTACTCAACGTCTCTGAAAATCGCCGTCATCAGATTGATGTTCGCGGTGCGCAGCGAGTGGACGTATCCGGAATTCGGTGCGCCGAAGATCTCGGTGGCGAGGGTGCTGTTGCCGTTTTCTGGTCCGTACTGCCAGCGGGTTTCGGACTGTGGAAAGAGCCAGCCGTAGAGGCCTTTGCCGTCCTGACATTTCAGTGCCCCTGCGGAATCGTTCCCGAACACGGTCAGGTGCATCGACATCTCATTGGGGCTGTCGGGTCCGTATATGAGGTCCGTGGCCGTCCATGGCTCGTCTCCCCACGTCGCCGATGCTTCGGCTCCAGTGAGAGTAGCTTGCCAGAGCTTCTCGTCGGTCGTGCCACCGGAACCGCCGAGGTGGTTTTTGAAATACGCAACCCAGTTCTCAAGTTCATGGATTCGAGGTGCGAGCGTTTGGATGTCGGCTGCCTTGTCGGCCATGTGGATCTCCCAGGTACGAGATCCATGGTCGCCCCGAGTGAGTGAAAGATTCAATCGCCGGCGGACGTCGTGACTGAATCGGGAGTCCGCAATTTGAGATGGGTTACAAGAAGGCGCCTTGCGCGATCCTCGATGCCTGGCGCCTGTACCGTGCGGCCATCGATATGACCTCCGCGTATGTGGATGGATTCCGAACGACAGCGACAACGCCTAGGGCGGCTAGGGCGTGACCCTTACTGCTGTCGGCCTTCGAGAACCCACGACCGTTTCGCGCCTTGGCGTAGTCCGCATCCTCGGACGCCACTGCGGCGAGAACGAGCAGGGCCTCGCGGGCTTTGGGATAGCGCGGGTCGTCCCCACGAGGTGGAGGATCGAATTTTCTCACGATGCGACTCCCGGATCACTACCGAAACCCTCAGATCGGCGATTCTGAACAAGGAAGTAATGGGGAGAAGTCGGAATTGAATCGGTCATGATAGTGGGGAGTGTCAGGAATTTCGTGTACGGGGTGCATAATGGGTATGAAGGAGATTCCCATGGCACGACGGAAAGAGCCGGTTATCCCGGACGCGATATTGGACCAATTGCTTGGCGGGTCTGACGCCAAGACTGCCTTTGATGGCGGCGGGCTGATCGATCAGTTGAAGAAGGCGCTTGCGGAACGGGCTCTGAACGCGGAGATGGATCACCATCTCTCCAGCGAAGGTTCCCAGGGCAACAGCCGCAATGGCTATGGCAAGAAGACGGTTCTGACGGATGACGGGTCTCTGGAGCTGTCGATACCGCGAGACCGGCAATCGAGCTTTGATCCGCAGCTCCTGGCGAAATACCAGCGGCGGTTTCCCGGCTTCAATGACAAGATCATCTCGATGTATGCGCGAGGTATGAGCACCCGCGAGATCGTTGGTCATGTGCAGGAACTCTACGGTGTGGACGTCTCTCCCGATCTGATCTCGGCGGTGACGGATGCCGTTCTCGAGGAGATTGCAGCCTGGCAGTCACGACCGTTGGAGGCCGTATACCCGCTGGTTTTCTTCGACGCGCTTCGGGTCAAGATTCGCGACGAAGGCACGGTGCGCAATAAGGCGGTCCACGTGGCGCTCGGCGTGCGCGGTGACGGAACCAAGGAAATCCTCGGGCTTTGGATCGAAACCAACGAGGGGGCGAAGTTCTGGCTGCGCGTCATGAACGAGCTGAAGAACCGGGGCGTGGACGATATCCTGATTGCT
>NZ_QJKM01000023.1 GCF_003425685.1 Rhizobium terrae | reverse complement strand
ACTCCTGTATCTGGTCTTGAACAGATCGGAGAAAGCGTGGAAAATGCCACCCAAAGAATGGGCGATGGCAAAATCCCAATTCGCCGTTCTCTTCGCGGACCGCTTCCACGCCGCGAGGGCGTAAAACAAAATGTTTAACCGCACGCCCGTACACGAAATTTCTGACACTCCCCCTGGGCCCGCTGGTACAATCCCGTTCATCAAATCTTATCGATCATAAAGCCAGAGAAAATTCACTTTCGAAGCCCGTTATTTAGGGGGATTACCACCCGGCCTGCTGAACCGGCGCAATTTTGACTTATGCGAAATGAGCGGCGCGTCTTCCCTACCGGTGATACAAGCGCCATAGTCAATCACAACTCGGCTCTCCGCACGATATCGCTTACTGACCTCGCGCGGAAAGAATTCCACCGTTATGTGGGCTGTTTCGAAGGAGGCGACTCTAGCCACAACTCACCTCTCGCGCATTGGCGGGGGTGGGACAACGATAGGGGAACTTCCGTTCGCGCTTTATGGCTGGCATGACCGGCGCTCGCAGTAAGACAGGAACAGCCCGGACGCAGAATCGGAAATGCGGTATCCAACCCGCGTGTCAGAGCCTGATCACCGGTGTTCAAGAGTTCCGCCTCCACCAATATGCGTTCGTCGTAATCGGCCGATCGTTCGAGCGGGTCGTTATCTGTGCCCAAATCATTGACAGCGGACATCAGAGCGCGCAATTCGCTGCACGTTAACGCGGCCTTTCGGCGTTTAATTTCTGAGTGCGTCGTGCAGGATCAGGCGGCGGTGGCGATTTGGGGAAGTTGAAGGGTAGCAGGTCTGTGATATCGGTGTCGCCGGCGCGCTGAGGCAATTCGGTGCGGACGTGGTCGGAGAAATGTCCATGCCTCGCCAGCCTATGGCATCAGTTCCATCTGTTCTCGCCCCCGCACCGGGGGACGACAGCAGGGACGCCGCAATGGCCGGAGTTGCCGGAGGAGACGCGCCAGACGCTGACGGGGCTCATCGTACGGCTATTCGTCGATCACGCAAACGGTGCACGCGCCTACCGGCAGAAGGAGGTCAGTCATGATGCATGAGAAGATCGGGCCGCACCATCTGGAGCGGAAGGCTATTCTCTATGTTCGGCAGTCTTCGGCTCACTAGGTTCTGCACAATCGCGAAAGCTGCGCCCTCCAGTACGCCATGCTCGATCGGCTGACAGCACTCGGTTGGTCGCGCATTGAGATGGTGGATGACGATCTTGGTCGTTCGGCCGCCGGCGGCGTGACCCGCGCTGGATTTGATCGGATGGTGGCGGAAGTCTGCCTTGGCAAGGTTGGTGCCGTGGCCGCGCGTGAGGTGTCGCGCTTCGTCCGGAACAGCCGGGACTGGCAACAACTCATCGAGATGTGCCGTATTGTCGATACCGTCCTGGTCGTTCAGGAAGCGGTTTATGCGCCCCGTCAGGGCAACGACCGTCTCCTCTTGGGTTTGAAGGGCAGCCTCAACGAATATGAGCTCGATCTTCTACGTCAGCGTTCCCTTTCCGCCCGCTATGAGAAGGCTCGCCGCGGCGAACTCGTCGTCACCGTTCCGGTCGGCTTCGTAAAGGCCGGTGACAGGATCGAGAAGGATCCCGACCGACGCATCCAGGGAGCCATTGCACTCGTTTTGGAAAAGGTTGCCGCACTCGGTCGACGGGGTAGAGCCGTGGCTTAATCTGGGGGTGCGGCCAAGGTGCACGGGATAACGCCAAAGATGCTGTGTCTGGTGGCCGAGGCCGGAGAGATTGAGCGGCTCATACGCTACCTGATGACCCCTGGATCGTCAGCCGTTCAAAACTCGCGACCCCGCAAGCGCGTCAGATCCTCGATCGTGCCAGGCAGAACCCTCGACATCCCACAGGATCGCAACTAGATCAGGAAAGCTTACCCCTCGCGATATGATTAGGTCGGGCGCCTTTGGCCAGCGCCATCAGCATGGAAACCAGCGAGAACTGGCCGCAGCTTGCCTTGCGTGTCAGCGTGCGAAGGTAGGCGCCGGGGGAGTTGATAGTATCCGCCCTTTCAAGCAGGCAGGCGATCGTGGCTGCGGCATGTTCCGGTCCCATCGCCTCGCATGCCTCCTGGTATAAATCGGGACTGATGCCGAGCATCGAGCGGACCACGACCGCGGTAGACATCAGCTCACGCCACGTGTCTATCCGGCCTTTAGGCCCGTACGCCGCGATCTCCGGACAGGAGCGGATGACCATGCCGAGGGGCAGCGCCTTCGGCGCCGACGTGACGCCAACCAGTTCACTGACGCCTCTTCGGGATGCCGCCACAGACTGGATCCCGGATATCGCCGTACTGCCTATCGCTCGGCCATTTCCGCCCGGATCCTTTTCACAAACTAGCTCAGATTCAGTTAAGGATTCGGTATTTTGATTCTGTATGTGGCAGCGGATTTCGTCGGCATTGCCATCGGCATTTTGTGATTTCCAGTGGAGAGCCAGATGGTTAAGGATTTCTTTCTTGAGGTTGGCCAAAATGCGTTCCGACAATGTTAGCTCAGCAATCGATCGGACCCGCGAAATGCCCCCGGCAAGCGCGACGTATTGCATCTCCAGGGCAGACAACTCGCCGCCACGATTTCCACCGGCTTCCTCCTGGGCAATGGAAATCAGTTTACGTATATCCCGCCGCAACAGCGTAATCCGTTCGCGCAGGATCGCTAGATGCCGCCGCTCGGCCGCAATATCCTGCGCCAGCGCAGCAAATTCGGCAGCGCGAGCAACAAGCGGCGACAGACTGAAGCCATAGGCCGCTTGAATCCGCCCGCTCGAGCTTTTGCGTGCGTAACGTTTACCGTTCGGACTGTCATGACGAAGGACGATGCCAGCTTGGACTAGGATCGCCAGGTTTTCGCGCAACGTCGTGCCGGCAATGCCGTTGGCACGGGCCGAAAGCTGGGCATTGGAGGGAAAAACGATCAGGTTATCGGTGGACGATAGATGGGTCTCAGGATGAAAGGACAGAAGTGCGCTGAGTACCGCAAGCGCGCGGTCACGCAATTTCAATCTCGTACGCGCATCACAGACATCGCGCAGCACTTGCCATTTGTCTATTGTCCGCGCTTGCGGCACATTAGCTGCGTCGATCTGAGATTTTACCAGAGAAAGCGTCATCGGCCGCCGGCCGAAGGGCGTCGACACATATTCCATTTCCGTTACCTTTCAAAAAGGCAAAAGAAACTGCTCACCCAGAGGCGTTCAGACGTCTTGACTATGGCGGAGGGAAGTGCGATTCTTATTCTTGCTAGGGAATAAGTTAAAGGCTTCCACCGCTTGGTCGTTGGGGGCCTTTTTCTTTTGCGCGTTGTCCTTTCCTGAATATGTCTTGATCTATACGTCGATCAGCAGTTGCTCCGCTTGGCCGACCGGGTCAGTTTGGCTGGATTTTTTCGTCACTTCCGACTGACGACAGCATCTTGCCTGGATCGGGAATACGATCTGATCCCGCACCTTTCCGAAGGAGTGGCCCCAACTCTGAAGCGCTCGAAGAATGGGTTCCAGTGTTAATCCGAAGGGTGAAATCGTGTAGTCCACCCGGGCCGGTACCTGCGCGTAGACCCGCCGCTCAATCAGCCCGGCCTGCTCCAGCTCACGTAGTTGAGTGGTCAGCGTCTTTTGCGTAATGGCTGGAAGTCGACGGCGCAGCTCGCTGAAGCGAGCCGTGCCATCCAACAGCTGGAAGAGAACGATACATTTCCATTTTCCCGACAGCAGACCGAGCGCTGTCTCGTCCGGTAGGAAATCGCTGCCATGACTATCGGAGAGGCCTTTCGACATTGCGGTATCCTTACTGCACTAGGATTCCTTTAGGAGTCCAAGCATCATTACGGACCACGGATGACTCCACAAGTCGTGAGTTCGGGAATCATTTTTGAACGGGCTACAGCTGTAATATTGGCGTTGTCGGCAAATGAAGAGCTTTGCTCTGGCTCGTAAGAATGAGCCGGGCGGGCTCTACCCTTCGAGAATATACGAAGCGATCATGCTTCGAACACCGGCATGTATGCCGTTACGGTGCCATCGTTCATGCCAAACCATAGAAATCTGATAGGGAGCCGGTTTTACTCCCTTGAGCGGGACAAACGTCTCCAGTCCATAACGCTGCGCCAGGAAGCGAGCTGACGGCACCGGGAGAACGAGAATGGCGTCCGTCTCTTGAACAAGACGTGCTGCCGTATGGATATCGGGAACAGTGAGCGTCTGGCGCCCTCGTGGCCGCAACGCCTCCAGCCCGTCATAGGCCTCACCGAAACCGGTATTGTAAGTCGAGCTGATCCTCAACGACAGGAATTGGCCAAGATCGGAATAGGCGATCTTCCCGTTGGCTGCCGGATGACCCTCGCGGCTGAGGCAGACAGTCGGCACCGGTGGAAGCGAGCGGCAGAAAAAAGCCTGCGGCGTATCATCGGCGATGCCCAACACAAGGTCGATACGACCATCTTCCATTTGCGATATCACATTGGAAAGCCCAACAACGGGTATAAAAACCGTCGTGGGCGAGACTTCCCGAAAATAACCGCTGAGATTGCTGACCAGCAGAAGCCCAAGATGATCCGGCATGGCAACACTGAAACGCTCTGGCGCTTGGATCCGGCCATTGAAAATGGTGGAAATATTGCCGAGAGCCGCCTCGACCTTTGGTGCGAGCGCCTTTGCAAGCGGCGTGAGTTCAAAGGAGCGGTTGCCACGCATCAGCAGATCGTCGTTGAACATCTGACGTAAGCGGATCAATGCCCGGCTTGTAGCCGGCTGGCTGAGCTGAAGTTCCTTGCCAGCATGGGTTAGGTTGCGAAACCGCAGCAGCGCGTTGAGAACCAGGAGAAGATTGAGATCGAATCCGCCAAGATCGAAGTTATCATCCGGATCTTCAATCTGATGTGCAAGATTTGAAGACATTAATGTCTACTCGCGCTCCGATATAGCCCTAAGCGCTCGGACGTGCCCCTGATCTTGTGCGACAACCATCCTTGCCACAGCACCTATATCCGCGATCACGCGGCGTCGCGCCATGTCCGACATTCCCGCCAGCCAATACATCGAGACCTGGTTTGGCGGAATAGCCATGGGCGGAAGAAGGGCTGACAAGCGCAGTGTCCGCATTAGCCAGCCTGCTGTTGAGCGCGGCACGGTAAGAGCAAGCGTGCCTTCCGATACCATCAAGGCAGCGGACAGTATGTCCTTTACCTCGAACAACCGGACACGTTGGCGGCCGTAGGTCATGAGTGTGTCGACAACCTGCGGAAACGCTTCGACGCCGTTATCGACCAAATGAATATGGGTTAGGTCCAAAAATGCGTGTTCGCTTGGACGAACACCACCGAACTGATGGCGCTCGAAGGAAACGAGCGTGATGAATTCCTCGGTGAAGATTATCTCGCTTTCAAGATCGTGTTCATCTGCAAAGACAGTGCCAAGTAAATAGTCCACCGCATGCGCCCGTAATTGCGCAACGCCTTCGTTCGCATCTTTATGGGTATTGATCTTAAATGGTGCGTTTTCCCGGGCGGAAGATTGCAGCAGATATGGAAGCAGTGCCGGCGTAAAGGATGCGTTGATGCTCAGCCTGATCCCCCTGTCAACCTGTCGAGATGAGATCACCTCTCTCACTTGAGCCAGCGTAGCCGGCACGGTTTGAAGAAGCTGCTCTCCGCGGCTGGTAAGCTTCAGACCAGTGGAACTGCGCACCAATAAATCGTCTCTGAGCAATTCCCGCAATTTCGCGAGAGCCCGGCTGACCGCTGGCTGGGTTTGACCAAGCTTTCGCGCCGCGTGGGTGACGTTGCGGCATTGCAGAAGAGCCTCAAGAACAACCAGCAGATTGAGATCAATCCCAGCCAGCTTCCCTTCGCTAATTCTGGATTCCACTGAGTCCAAACCGGGAACCACATCCAAACCGTCTTGTCGGGCCATTTAGAATCCCCCTCCAGGCCTTCCGGTAGCTGAACACCTCCGATTCAGCGCACCTTATGCGCTAGATAATTGTCGCATAACCTATAAATTGAATTAGATTTTACTAAAATTGCATAATATATAAATTATTCTGATAAGATATCTTATTGCCATTTGATTACAATAGTTCTTCCGTCTAACGTGATGACCTCGTGATTTCGTAACCAGTTTTGACCGACGAATAATGTGGGTGAATTAGGCAACCGTGGAGATGAACTATGCCTGGGATGGCGGGTCTATAGAGCAAGGATAACATCTCCAATGGGCCTGCCTATGCAGGTTAGAACGAACCCGGCATCCATATCTGCCTGCGAGAGGATGCCTTGTTCGGCCATCTCTACGCGGCCCGACATCTTCCGGATCTTACACGCGCCGCAGACGCCTGCCCTACAGGAATGAGCTAAAGATACGCCGGCGGCATCGGCCGCTTCAAGAATTGTTTGCCCCGACCGCACGAGGAAGCGATCGTTGCTTCCTTGGATGGATACGTTGGCCGTCCTGGTGGTATCGAGGGGGCCCGAAGGAGATCGCGCTGGAGCGGCGCGAGACGCAGCGGGGTCGGCAGGACACGACCCCGACCGTGGAGGCTGTTGAGCTAAATTGAGCTGCCGCGACGTCGGCGCGTTGGTTGATGCCGTTCCTGTCGCAATGACCGCGTTTTTGAATGACAGGAGCGAAGGAGCCGAACCCAACCTGCCCGGCTGATCCCGAAATGCGCTTTGCGTGGCCACCAATGGCGCGGGGGGCGAAGGGGTTGAGGCCGCCGGGCTCGCCGCCGCGGATGCGCCCCCGAAACTTTCGTCGTGATATTGACTCATTGGCAATCCCATGCCGGCGAGCATCGATTTGACGGCGGCCATGTAGCCAGGCGGGCCGCAAACGAAGGTCTCCCGTTCGATGAAGTCGGGGGCATAGGTCTGGATGAGATTCTCACTAACTGAACCGACCGGGCCATGCCAGGGGCGTGACGGTGAAACTGAACTCGGAACAATCGCCAGCCGCATTTTTCCAGCAAGCCTCGTGCTCATATGCAGCAGCTCTTGATGAAAGATGATGTCGTCAGGCGTCCTGACGTTATTGATGAAAACGATGTCAGTGGCCGAACAAGTATCGGCTAGCCAGCGCAACATCGACATTAATGGCGTGATCCCGCTTCCCGCGGCGAGAAAAAGCAGCTTTGACGAAGGATGATCGTGGCAGGTGAACTTGCCTGCGGGACCGGTGACCGCGCATTCGAACCCTTCAACCATATTGTCGAATAACCAGTTCGACACCCAACCCATCGGCACCTTCTTCACCGTGATCGACAGCGTATAGGGCCGCGAGGGCGAGGACGAAATCGTATAGCTGCGCCTTAGAACGTTGCCGCCCAGGGGTATTTCGATGGTAATGAACTGGCCGGGCTTGTAATGGAACAGAACCTGTGGATCGGCCACAAAACTGTATGTTTTGGTGTCCTGGGTTTCCCAGGCCACAGACACGCAGCGAACCTTGGTTTTTCCGCCACCCCAGACAGGTGCCTGGCCTGGAGAAATCGTGGCTGCCGGCCAAAGGTCCGCAATGGCGGGGGGGTCTGGCACCGACGGTACGTGAAGTACGGGAAACACGGACGGCATGTCCATAAGAGCTGGGGCCGGCCTTGCGCTTTGTTTTCCCGCCTCGTCGAGGATTGCAACAAGCTCCTTTCGCGCCTGCAGTCTGCCACGTTGGTCGCCCTGCATTACTTTGACACCATAGGCGCTTCCGTCCAGCTTTTCGATAAACCGGGCCAGCGAAAGCCGCAATTTCGATGCCGCTTCAGCTTCGATACCGCATTGGATTCGGTTCAATTCCGTCGCGATTGAATCCGCGTCCACAAGAAGGACGCCGTCCTCGTAACTCGTCCAAAAGGTCGAATAATCCTGCTGCAAGACCCGCAAGCAGTTACGAAAATCGTTGTCGGCCCAGGCATTGTCCCGCAGTATCGCCTGAAAGCGCCGAACGTCCTGGGCCGTGATATTCTTATCGAAATCAGCAATATGAACAAACATCGAGAACGCGACGCGAGCAATGTCGGAAGCCGGATACGCGGGGTCGATCTGGACGTTGACATTCATCTGAAAACTCTAGGCGCATCTCTATGCCGACTTGGTTGGGTCAAGTGCTACGCGTCCGCGCGTTCCGTGACATACCGGTGATCTTCATCCGTGGCCGGATCTCGTTTGCCTGGTTCGACAATATCGAGGCTGCTGATAAGCGCGGCGACATCCGGCCTGTGCGGAACCTGCAACACGATCGCAAAGTCGCTGGCGATCTTTGGCGTCAACGCTGAGCTTCGGCCGGCAAGATCCACGCCAACGATGTCGCCTGGACCGAATACGACTTGCGGCAAGAACTTCATGGTAGCCGGGTCGAAAAGACACACTTCACCTCGATAGACCAGGAAATTCCACTTCAGGGGGGAGGCAGCTTCAAGTCTCGCGTCACGTTCATAACGCTCTACCCGCGACTGGTAGGCAATGTCCGCGAGCGTTGAAAGCGGCAGATGGCGCAGCATGTCGCTACAAGCCAACATAGCCAGCTTTATAACGGGATGGACCTCAAACCGGCTGTTCTTATCTGTTTCCTCGGAAGTCTGGATAGCCGCCCGTAGCATTGTCCTGCCCGTCCTGCCGTCCTCTACAACAGGGAGGGCAGCCATGAATTTAACGACGTCCGACAGTAAGGGATGATCTGCATCCGACAGATCCTCGATCATCATGCGGGCAGTGTCCCGGGCGATGTCCGTATCGATGTAGCCAAAGAGCATCAGGCCGATTGCCCGGATCAAGTGATCATCAAACACCATCAACTGCATGAGGCTGGTCTCCGTGTTGGCACTGTCCAAAAGCACCTTGCGGTTCGTCCGTCGTACGGCGGCCGGGCTGTCTTGACCATCGGCCACAGTCGAACGGCCCAGGAGAATGGCAACAATGTCAGGATGCAGCACATTGCGCCAGCGCATGGCAGGATTGGAAGGAAGCGACCGGCGCATGATGGGATCCAGATCCCGCTCGCAAAGCGATGCGAGGTCCTCGGCAAGGAGTTTGGCATGGGACTCCGGACTGAAATTGCGTAGGATTAGCAGGGCTTCGATCCGAATGGCCTGCTCATGGGCCTCCATGCTTTCCTGCAGTAGCTCCTGCAAAGCGAGACCAAGTGAATCGGAAATCCTTGCTGCTTCTATGCACAGCCGAACTGATTTCTGGCACACGAGCCTTTCCAGCACTTCCTCCATCTTGATGCTGACTATCCCATGAGGTGATAAAAACTCGGCGACGACGAGTTCATGAGCCGCGTCACTGATCTGCAAGCTCTGCCTCAGGACGTTGACCGTCGACTGAAAATTGGACTCCACCAAAATATCTTGGATGGACATGCCGCTCTGTATTCGATCAGCTACTAGGTTATTGATAATGCCACGATAATGGTTGAGCGATTCCGCCTTCTCCTCTTCGCTGATGTCGGCCGTATCGACCTCAGCGATGTGCGCCAGGCCCAACTCCTCGAGCAGTGCCATGTGCTCCTCTTCCGTGACGTTCATCTGTGACCGGAAGTCCTGCAGAACTTTAAAGGAGGCTTGGCTGGCCGTGCTTCCACGACTGACAGCTTCGTCGAGAATTTTCCGGTAGGCGTCGAGTTTTTGCTGCTTTGAGAATCCAGGCAGAACCTTGGTCAGCAGATACATCTCATCCGGCTTCAGGCTTTCGAGCTTACGGCCATCGAGAAATTGACTGACATTCACCTTGAGCTTCTCCAGTTCAGCCAGGAGGTTTGACGCCATGCTTTCATGCTGGTAGCGCGTCGGGCTCTGCTGCAGGGCTTTACGCAACCACAGCGTTGTCAACGAGACGATCAAGATATCTATGAGCCGCTCGCCAAGAGCCGGCATGAGCATGATGTTCGGACGTCCACCGAAAAGATAGAACGCGTTGATGGAAGCCCATGCGCTGACACTTAAGCAGTGATGGACGACGACTTGCTCGGACATACCATCCTGATGAGCGCGGAGGCGACGGTATACCGCCTCCAGCGAGCGGCCGACGGCCAGCCCAAACGCGCAAAACAGCGCGAGGACGAGAGGGGCGGCGATGATCTTCGGAATGACGAACAGGCCTCCCAAAAGATGAACACCTTGGTCCAACAGTTTCTGCGTGATGCCGTCCTCGTGGGTCCAGATGCCCGAGAAATAATAGTTCCAGTTGCCCGCGTAGATATAATAATACCCGTAAAATCCGAGGATCAGACCGAGAAACATGTAGTAGACATTACGTCGTTGGGGTTCGAGGATTGCGTTCCAATAAGATCTTTGAAGATCGATGTCGCCGCAGTTGGCCGTGCAAGCGACGCAGGCGCTGACATCACCTTTGGGCGATGGCTTGCGGCACATCGACTGAGGAACTGCGGGACGCGAAAAATGCGGTGTGCTTTCCAGAAGGCCGCCCGGTTCGGTATAAATCTTCTGAACCACGTTTGCGGGGCAAAAATAGTTGCACCAGGTCTTGCCGCCCCACAGCAAGCCCGTCATCATCGCCATGCAAATGACGCTCAGAAGTGCGATCCCAAGCGCATGCCGGTCGGTATTAATGATCAACAGCCGAACGGTAACGCCAGTGAACAGCATGCTGAACTGTACATACCAATTGTGCCGGGCCAACCAGCCTGTGGGGCTGATGAGGGCTACTTTGCGAGTGATCAGGCCAGTGCGCCGTTCCAACTTGCTGCGATAACGCCTCAAACCCATGTATCCTGGTATCTGCGACGCAAGTGACAAAGGGCAGATCCGCCGCCACGCCTCGTGACCGAATACCATGAGGAAAAGTGGCACGAGTGGCACCACCATTGTCCAGAAGATACGCGCGCCCAGCGAATACGGCGTTGCGGTCAAGGCCTGTTCCTGCACCATAACAACGCTATCCATGATCCGGAACGGACTCAACAGATTGTCTGGACGTGTCAGCGAGGCCGAATACGGGTCCCAAAAAAGCGATGCTATCAACGTCAGCCAAGCGATGAGGAGAAGCGCCCTCACACTCAGCATCTTGCGTTCCGAGACCCTTGAAAGCATGGGAACTCCTAGTGGGGCCGCTATCGTCGGCGGCCCAGGATTTAGCAGTCGGCTCTAGATAGCGGTATCCGTCTGCCGGTGATTGCACGCTGGACGCTCCGACCGGTGGCGCTAGAATACGAACGGAAACGAGGGTGCAAACCGTCGTTTCCGTTATAACGGCATAGCAATAATGCATGATGACCACAGCCCGATCTCGTGCCACATTGGCCGTAAGCACAGTAGCATGGGCATAGGGAACGAAACCACGATGACAGTGGATATATACAGCGCGTGTCCATGCCAGGCGTTGATAGGTCTGACCGACAGTCGGATGGCGACATGTGTTCACAACATCGGCCATACCATGCGGCGAGGCGGAAGAGTTCTATTCGTTTTCCTTTTGATGACGCTGTTATCGCCGATGGCGCTTGCCGCGGATTTCGGCCTTGGAAACGCCATCGAGCCGGTTCCGCTGAATACGAACCTGGATCCGCAGAAAGTCGCCTTGGGGCGAAGCATGTTCAACGACAGCCGACTATCCGGCGGAAACGGAGTGTCTTGCGCTAGTTGTCACTTTCTCAACAGCGGGCTAACGGACCGTCTACCCGTTTCGCGCGGTCTTCCCGGATACCCCGGCGTCGTTAACACGCCTTCCTTGTTCAACGTGGGGCTCAACTCCAGATTCACATGGAGCGGGCGCCTCTGGACACTCGAGGATCATACCCGTGGCGTGATTGAGAGCAGAACGACGATGGGAGCCAAATGGGAGGACGTGATCGCAATTCTGAGCAGAGACACGGGGCTAATGGATGAGTTCGCGGCCGTATTCAAAGATGGGCTCAATCCTCAAAACGTGATTGACGTGATTGTAGCCTATGAACAATCGCTCAATACGCCCAATGCCCCGTTTGATCGCTATCTGCGGGGTGATCAAGCCGCTATCGGCGAAGATGCGAAACAAGGATTTGAGTTATTCAAGAACTATGGCTGCGTTTCCTGCCACCAGGGCGTCAATGTGGGTGGAAACATGCTGCAAGTCTTTGGAATATTTGGAAAAACAAAAGCCGCGGCCAAGGGCAGCGAAACGCCGGGCTCAGCCACGAAAACTGGAATTTCTGACGACCGGCCCGTATTCCGTGTCCCGTCGTTGCGCAATGTCGCGCATACCGCCCCCTATTTTCACGACGGATCCGCAACGACCTTGCGAAAGGCTATCGACATCATGGCCAGCAATCAGCTCGGTCGACACATCACGGATTTGGACGCGGCACGACTTGAGGCTTTCCTGAGATCGCTGACAGGTGAATATCAGGGGGTCTCTCTCGACGACCTGTGAGGGCGGATCATGCCGCGCAATTCTCGTTCCAGCGAAGATGAAAAGAGAACGATCTTGGACAAGGACACGATCAAGGACTTTACCGCATCGAAGGGGTTCAGGATTGCCTGCGTCAGCTTGATTGCGCTCCTGTCCGCCGGCCTGGGGGGCGTAGTATGGGTGATGCGCTCGCCCGACAACTCGCTGCCGGCACTACAGCAGCAGTTTGACGCTATACGCAGCCTTGAGGCGCAATGGGACACGGAGGTGCTGTCGCTGCAGCTTGGTATCGTAGCCAATTACGATGCCGTCGCCAACGGGACGCGCAACATTCAGCTCAGTCTATCGAGGCTGCGAACGACTATCGCAGCCAATCCGGCTTTTGCGCCGCTGCAGACAGATCTCCAAGTCTATCTTGAGGCAGTGGACCGCAAGAGCTGGCTGACGGAACAGGTAAAAGCCAGCTATGCGATGTTGCGCAACGCGGTGAGTGTTTTGCCAGATGCAATCGCGGAGACCTTTGAACAGCCGGCAGTCATGCAGCCGATGGCGACCACAACCAAAAGGATGTCCGACCTGATCACCGAAGTGGTGGCGGGAATGATGAGCTTTATGACGTCGCCAACACCTTTATTGCGCAACTCCGTGCAGGAGCGGATCGCTACCGTCAGGGACCAGGCGCAATTCCTCCAGCCAGAGTTGGTGGGGTCGATCGAACGGTTCCTCGCTCAGCTTGAGGTCACCATCAGGGAGCGGCAGAAAGGAAATGAGTTGATGCTGGCATTGACTTCGGTACCGACCGACGCAGCGGCCACACAAGTTCAAGCCGCGCTACGCGCAATGGAAAACACGTATGCTCAGAGATACTCGCTGTTTTGGTATCTATCCGTAATAATCTGCGCAATGATATTAATAGTATTTATAATATTCATGTTTGCACTTAAGTTAAGCTTCGCCAAACTCGATGAGGACAACCGCATGCTACAGCAAGCCAATGAAGACGTGGAGGAACGGCTCATGCAGTCTGCCAAACTGTCGAGTTTGGGACAGATGGTTGCTGGTATAACTCACGAAATCAACACGCCGCTGGCCTACGTCAAAGCGGTATTCGAGCTGATCAAGGAACGGTTGCTGGAAGAGGATAAAGCTCGCTCCAATGTAAGCCGAGGCGATTCGGACGACGGTCTGCCGCGTGGCGAGGAATTGGAAATGCTTTTGGATGACGGATTGCACGGTCTGAATGAGATCGCGACGCTTGTACGAACGATGAAGAACTTCAGTCGAATGGATAAAGGGATTATAGAAAGCTTCTCTGTGGAAGAAGGAATCGAAAGCGCGCTTCTGATCGCCAAGCCGCAGCTCAAATATGTCGCCGAGGTCAGACGCGAGTTCGATGGTGTCCCGGCCATTATGGGTTCCTCTTCTCAACTCCGCCAAGTCTTCCTCAATCTCATAGTCAATGCCGCTGAGGCGATGGCCGAAACCGGGCAACGCGGACTACTCACTGTGCGCACACGCATAACGTCATCCGATACAGTTGAAATTGACGTTTGCGACACGGGTCCGGGAATATCAGAAGAGCAGCTTAACAAGATTTTCGATCCATTCTACACGACCAAGGCGGTTGGCAAGGGAACCGGTATGGGCCTGTCCATCTGTTACCGGATCATCGAGAATCACGGCGGAACAATCGCTGTCAATTCAAGACCTGGCAAAGGGGCCATATTCACGATCACCCTTCCGAGGCAAGACGAAAAACACAGCGTGCCTATCTCCTGGGCGGACGCCGAGGACAGTCAGCAACCCACCCCGGCCATTTAAAATTCGGGTCGACATAAAGGGATTTTAGGATGAACGAAAAAGCTGTCCTTCTTTTTGTGGATGACGAAGAGCGGATCGTACGTTTGCTCAAAATGATGTTCCGAAGCGAATACGAGGTCTACACGGCGCTCAACGCGCGTGAAGCGCTTGCCATTCTCGAGACCGTCACAGTCGACGTCATCGCAAGTGACCAACGTATGCCGGAAAGCACCGGCATTCAGCTTCTGTCGCAGGTTCGCGCCCGTTGGCCGGAGACGGTTCGTATCCTCTTGACGGGATATAGCGACCTTGTCGCCATCATCGGTGCCGTGAATGAGGGCGAAGTCTATCGCTTTCTCAATAAGCCGTGGTCACAGTCAGAGCTGCGTTCGGTCATTGCCGAGGCGGTGGAAACGGCGCGCAGTTCGCGCGCCGTTCGACAAAATGTCGCCCCCATATGGGAGGAAAGCAAAGCTGAACCGCAGTTCAGCATAGCGTCCCAGCTGCTAACCATTGAAGGCTGTGACAGCGATCGTCAGGAAGTGGTGGAGATGTTCACCTATGACTACAGGGTTCATGCCGCGTCCACTGTGAAGGAAGCAATCGATATCATCATTCAGGAGCAGATCGGCGTCATCGTCACCAATGCGGAGGTGGGCGGCGTCGACATGACGGAGATGCTGGGGGAAGTGGCGCGGATTGATCCGGCAATCACCGTTGTCGTGATGACGAAAACGCCGCAGAGCGAAACCATCATAAAATTGATCAACAGCGGCAAAATCTACCGGTTTGCCATTCAGCCGCTTAGCCCGAACTTGTTTCGTCTCGCAGTAAACGCCGCCATGAGAGAGCATCATCGCAGACTGGCCGATCCGCGCGTCGTAAAGATTCGCATGCAGAGGGACATGGGTCGAGAGTCTGGAAATGATGCCATCTACGACAGTTTCGTAAGGAGCTTGAGCCGTTTCACAGAGGTAAGCTGAGCCTGAGCGATTTCACCCTCAGAAGATATAATTCCCTGTGTCCATCCGGCGTAGCCTGCAATTACCACATCTGGGTGTCGCTGCCATTTCGGTTCCGAGGAGAATGTCTGTTAGCCGGCTGAGGCCTGTATCCATACGCCGGGAACCGCGGAACTGGGTCGCGTGCGCGGGTCATTGCTGATGTATGCTGCGGAGAAGATTCAGGCGGTGATCTGAGGAGACGCTTTTTCGGCCTGGTGCAGCCTTTTCCACTCCCATGGGAGCAGTTCGTGCAAGCGGGAGACGGGCAGATCGGCGATGCGGGCGAAGACATCGGCAAGCCATGCCTTTGGGTCGACATCGTTGAGGCGACATGTGGTGATGACAGTCAGCATGACGGCGGCACGGTCCGCCCCACGCTGTGAACCAGCGAAAGTCCAGTTTCGTCTTCCTAACGCGATACCTCTCAGCGCCCGTTCTGCGGCGTTGTTCGTGAGACAAACCCTCCCGTCCTCGAGGAAAAGGGCAAAGCCCGCCCAGCGCTTGAGCATGTAGTCGATCGGCTCGATGACCTCCGACGATCTGCTGAGCGTGGCGCGTTCCTTCGTCAACCACTCGTGCATGTCATCGAACAGCGGCTTGCTCTTTTCCTGTCGCACAGCCCGTCGTTCTTCAGCGCTCAATCCGTTGATCTGGCGCTCGATTTCGAACAACTCGTCATAGCGCTTGACGGCTTCCAATGCGATCGGCGAGATCGGCTTGCCTTTCCGCTTGTGATCGCGAGCATTTTTCTGGATATCGGCCAGCGCAAAGAATTTCCGCCGCGAATGGGCATGGCAAAAGGCAAAGGTGATCGGGACCTCTTTTGTTGCGGCAACAGCGATCGGCTCGAAGCCATTGTAGCAATCGCTCTGCAGAATGCCGCCGTATCCGGCCAGGTGTTTCTGCGGATGTTCGCCGCGCCGGTCACTTGACGCATAATAGATCGCCGCCGGCGCCGCCGTTCCCCCGAACGGCTGGTCGTCCCGGATGTAAGTCCATATTCGCCCGGTTACGCATTTGCCTTTGGCCTGAATCGGGATGGTCGTGTCGTCACCATGCAATCGCTCGGCCCCGAAGACATGCTTCTCGATCAGGTCGTAGACCGGCATGAGGGCCGCCGTTCCAAACCCGACCTGATCGGCCAGCGTCGAGGTCGACAGGTCTATGCCCTCACATTTGAACCTTGTGCTCTGGCGGTTCAGCGGACTGTGCATCCCAAATTTGTCGAAGACGATCGTCGCCAGCAGATGCGGACCGATGAAGCCGCGCGGCGTGGCATGGAACGGTGCTGGCGCTTGGCTGATCGCCTCGCAATCACGGCAGGTAAATTTCTCCCGAACCGTCTCGATCACCTTGAAGCGGCGCGGTATCTCCTCCAGTGTCTCGTTGACATCCTCGCCCAGCTTCGACAGGCGCGACCCGCCGCAGCAAGCGCAAACGGTCGGGGGATCGATCACCACGCGTTCGCGCTCGGCATCCTCCGGCCAGGGTTTGCGCACCGGCCGTTTGCGTGTGAACGAACGCACGCTCGAAGTTCTGGCAGCAGCAGCCTGCGCCGCCACTTCATCCTCCGTCGCGGCCATCACGAGTTCTTCGAGCTGTAATTCCATCTGGTCGATCAGACGCGCCGTGCGCTCGGATCTCTGACCGCGCAGTTCGCGCCGGAGCTTTTCGATCGCCAGTTCCAGACTGACGATCAGCGCCTCGCTGTCCGACAGCATGGCCTGCGCATTGGCAGCTTGCGCCACCGCGATGTCCCGCTCGGCCATGACGGTGTCGCGCTCGGCGGCAACGACATCGCGTTCAGCCTGAAGGATCGCACGCTCAGAAAGCAGCGCCAGATAGGCGCTTGCAAGGTCCGCAGGGAGATCGGAAGGCTTCGATACCATGAAGCCATACCATCATATTCTCTCAATATTTTCAATGCGGTAATACTATCCGACCTTCGTCGGACGAAAGGTTTCCTGCGGATGGCGCCAATCAATTCCGGACAACAAATAAGAAAGCTGCGCAGGCGATATCGCGATCGCACCGCCCTCCGCAGACGGCCAGACGAACCGGCCGCGGTCCAACTTTTTTGTAAAAAGGCAGCTCCCCTGACCGTCACTCCAGATCACTTTTATCAGCGATCCGCTGCGACCACGGAACACAAAAAGATTGCCGTCCAGAGGGTTCAGTTTCAGCACCTCCTGCACCCGCAATGCAAGCGATGGAAACCCACACCGCATGTCGGTATGGCCCGTTGCAATCCACACCCGCACATGTTGACCGGAAGGAAGCGTGATCACCGCAACGTCTCCAGACCCCGCATGATCCGCAGCAGCGCCTCAACGTCGACGCTGCCGTCCACGATCACACGACGGCCGTTCGCCGCAACAATCTCCATGCGGCCGGAAGGAGACGCCACCGGATGCTCCATCGCAGCAGGGGGAGTGACCTGCTTCACCGGTACAAAAGCTTCCGGCATGACGAACGCCGGCACAAAACCATCGCTTTGTTTCTGGCCGTGCAAACCCTGGCGAACCGATTTGCGCCAACGGTTCAACAGGGAGCGGCTAATGCCGTACTGACGGGCCGTGGCCGACGCCCGGCCTCTCCCCGAAAAGCTTTCTGCGACAATCCGCAGCTTCTCATCCTCACTAAAGCGACGCCGCCGACCGGTGTTGATCACCTCGATACGGCTCACCCGAGACCCGCTGTCCCCTTCAAAAATCTCCATCTGTCCAACTGTCCTTATGCCTGGGAATAAGGACAGGGTCTGAACAGTTTTACTCAATATTCACAGGCGGTCCCGCGCGGACGGATACTGAGGCCTGGGGCTTAACTTCGCTTTGAAGGCTCATGTAAGATACGCGCTTGTTGCGGGCAGCGAAACGACCAATAACAAGGTCCGCCACGGGCGGATGAATGCCCTTCGCGGGCCGGAGAGCGAAGAGAGGGCGTGCGCCGGGACACGAATCCATTGCGACGACACGATGAGGACGTTGTTTAATGGGAAGGCTGACAGCCGATCGCGAAGAGAAGCGTGGCTCGCTCTCCACTGGTCTCCCGAAGGGTGCTCGGATAGGCCGAGCCGATCCTCACGACAGGACATACAGACTTCAGATAGAACGATACCGACTGCAACGCCGGGCAGCAACCTGAAAGACCGGGACGGGTGCTGTATGGCTATTGCGCATCACTCCACTTCCTGTGAAGGCAGGTAGATTTCAAGAACGCCTCGTCGACCATTGCGACGGCCGACCTGGATCACGAGATCGATGGTGCGCTTTGCATATGTGATGATGTCACTATGCGAAAGCCTGACGCCTGACCGCATCACCATCAAAGCCAGCCGGTCGAAGGCAAGAGCCGGGCTGTCCGCATGGATGGTGGTGATTGCGCCTGGATGACCGGTGTTGATTGCCTCCAAGAAATCATAGGCCTCGACGCCGCGGATCTCGCCAAGGATGATCCGATCGGGGCGCATGCGCAGGCAACTCTCCAGAAGCCTTGCCGGCATGCGAGGTGACCCTTCTTTGCGGTCGGAGACCAGGCCCACCTGATTACGGTGTGGGGGAAACAGCTCCTGCGCGTCCTCAATCGTGATCAACCGCTCGTTTACATTCATCATCTCGATCAGCGATCGAGCGAGGGTCGTCTTGCCTGAGGAGGTTCCACCTGAGACCAGTACGTTGAACTTCTCATCGACTGCGCGGCGGAAAATGCCTTGCAGATCACCTTTTTCCGCCATCTCGGCTATTGCACGATGTCGAATACGTCGTTCTTCGTCGACATGGATCTGGATACCTTCGACGAAGCCGATATCCTGGCTGGCGAGCGCGCGGGTGAGATACTTGCGAATCGACAGCGATACTCCGTGTTCGATGGCCGGTTCCACCACGACCTGGACACGCTGTGGATGGCCCCATACGTTGACCCGGCCCGATACGATCGGCGTGAGCACCCCCAGCGTGTTGCGGGTCTCGCCGGCAAGCTGGGCGCCAAGACGCTTGATGGCCTGCGGCGGCAGGACCATGTCGATCTCATGCATATGCGTCGCCCCTGTGAACTCGGCGAAGATCGAGCCGTTCGGATTAATGGCGAGTTCATTGACACGGTCGTCGACAAGATAGCTTCGGAGCGGCTCCAGATATTGTTCGACGTAGGAAATGTCCTTGTGGGAAGGATCATGATGATGATGATTATGGCTGTTATTGTGGTGCTGGTTATGATGATGATGATCGTGATGGGAGTGGTTGCTCATCTGAACACCAGGTCGCGGTTGACGAAGATGCGGATCTCTTCCCCCTGCGGAATACGGATGATTGGTCCCAGCGAAAGATATTTCCCAAGCGCCGAATTGACCTGATCACCGACATTGCCGCCGATATCGCTGGCGGCCTGACCTCCCGTATTGACATTCACCGTTGCGCCCTGAGAGCCGGAACCGCTGTTGCCGTCACGGCCTTGCGAAGCGATCAGCGTCGGTACTGCGGTGATAGCGCTGATCAGGGCTGCTGCACCGAACTTCGTGCCATAACGGTTGTCGACATTGCCCTCCGTTCCGGACCTACCAAGTTTGTCGGTTCCGATCGAACCCAGGGCGATCGATTTACCCTCGGGCGTGATGGCCCGGTTCCAGGCGATCAGCACCCGCTTCTGGGCAAAATCGACATCGTTGTTGAATTCGCCGATCAGGATCGTGCCCTGAGGCATCATCACCCGTGAGCCGTCGAAGGAATAGACCGGTTCCATCACTTGCGCTCTAAGGCTGCCGGGCAGGCTTGTGTCGATCGCGGTCTCCAGCACTGCCGAGATAATGCTCCCCTGCACGACCATCCGTGACGGATCCGGCAGCCGCTGGGAGACGGATGTCTGTACGACACTGGAGGCATTCGACTTCAGGAAGCGGCGGTTCTTGTCGGTTTCTTCGGCGAATTGGTCCGCTTTGGCGGCCTCCTCCTGGGTCAGCGAATTATCGATCAGGACGGAATCCGATTCCCGCTGCGTCTTGTCCTGCTGTTCGAGGTTTCGCTGCGCTTCGGCCTGGCGCCTCGCGGTTTCTTCGGCGCGCCGCGCGGCCTCTCTCGCCCGCTCCGCTTCCGCCTGGAGGCGGGCATTGTCCTCGGCGATAGCCTTCCGCTCGGACTCGAACTTCTGGGCGATCGTGCGGTTGTATGTTTCCAGCAGTTTTTGTATCTCGGCGCCGGACATGCCGGTCTTGCCGTTCTTTAGGCTGGCTACCTGATCCTGCAGCGCCTTGATCTGTTCGTTCAAGGCATTGTCGGTCTTGGCAGGGTTGGCCGGAACCACGAAGTCAAGTTGAGGTTTCTGCCCCGTTTCATTATCGACTCTCAGGCTGACCTGCGAGGTCTTCTGGGCGTTGCCGTCGGTAGACCCGAATATCTTCCATGCGGGACCGATAAGAAAGAAAATGCCGCCAGCGCAGGTGGCCAGAAGCCCCCCCACCAGCATCCGCTGGCCGAGGCTTATTCCCGACTGTCCTTTTTGACGCGCCCGCCGGGCTTGTACCAGCTGATCGCGCTCGGGAGAATTTTGATAACTCGGGTTTGTTGCTTCATGGTGCTCAAGCCCACGGGCATTATCGTCCTGCATTCTTGCCTCCCAATCGGCTCAAGAAGCCGCGCGGCTCCGCCACTGCGGTCTTGTTTCCTATGCAAACGGTTTCATCCCCGATCCGCAGCACCCAATAGTCGCTTTTGCCATCGACGATAATGGTATTGCCGGTCGTCCTGGAGTTGACGAGCGCCTCCTTCTTGTCGCGCCCGACCTTGAAAATAGCCGGACGCGGGGCATTGGAAGGCAGGAAGAACGTCGTCTGTCGGCCGTTGTCCTGAACCCAGGTGGGCCGGAAGCGGGCACGGCCCGATACCATATAGTCGGAATTGATCCGCCTGTTGCCCTCCGCGGGCTCCGGCGTCGTGATCTTGGCCTCCTTTTCTTCGGGATAGGTGAAGACGGTGCGCAATATCGCGGACTTCTCGCTGCCCGGCGGCAGCTCGCCCAGCGAGCGCAGATCGAAGGTGTAGACCCGTGAGTCGGTGTAAATGGTCATGTTGGTGGCGGCGGAGGGAATGATCGCCTTGACGCTGACGACGTTGCCGCTTTTCAGCTTGACGACCTCCCAGGAAGCGCTGTCGCCGATCAGGATCGACTGGACTTCCTCGCCTTCGGAAAACTGCAGGGAGGTGACCGATTTCAGATAAAGGTCCAGCCTGTAGACGTCGTTTTCGTTGTAGAGGAAGGTTTTGATGCGCGGATCCGCCGTGTTCTCTGCCGGCGCCTGAACTTGCGGCGAGGGGACGGCGGAAAAGGCGGGCGATGCGCAGCAGCAGGCAAGCAGGAATACGATTTTTCGATTTAATCTCATGATATTGTTCCCATTTTTGAAAACTATCCGGCTGTCTCCGCATCGATACGGTAGGAAAGGACCGTGAAGCCGAGGGGATTGGCCCAGACCGCGGCCAGCGTTGCGTTTTCCTTCGGCCGGAAGCTGTAGGCGACCGTCACGATGAAGCCGCGCTCGGCTGCAGGCTGTCCCTTTTCCTCGCGGATTTTCGTGATCCTCAGCCGGGCCACATCGGAAGCGTTGCCGACCGAGGGATTGAAGGAAATCGACTTCACGACCACACGTATGCGGACATCCGCGCCATACACCAACGGCGGATATTGGGTCGAACCCGAGCTCCAGAGCTGCGTGAGCGTAGTGGCGGCACTGTCCACGGAACGGGCGAGGACATCCGGGATACGCACCGGATTATCCGCCGGATCATAGGTTTCCCGGTCGACGACGTAGGAGACGAGCTCGGCCTGCCGCACCGCATCCTGCTGATCGAGCGTTGCCGGGCGAACCTGGACGATCTTTTCCGCCTGGCCCGTCGTCTTGTCCACCATGATGACATAGGGCTTCGTTTCATCGAGCGGCAGGATGGTGATCAGGCATGCCAGCGCAAGCATGGCGGCGATTATGGACCCCACCGCAACCCTTGCCCAGTTGTTGCGCTGCTGGCGCAAGGTGAAGAAAAGCTCATCTTCGAAAGCGTGATGAACCGAAGTATCAACCGCGCTCCCCGCGCTTCGCCCAACGAATATGTACTGTTTCAAAAAATGCATGTTCATGAGAAATATCCGTCACCTCTAAGGTGTGCTGCCTCTCGGATTATTTGTGCTGGAGATGCTATTCCGGTTACCCGGAGCGGTAGAACTTGGCCTGTGGGGGCCACCGATGCCGCCTGCGCCACTTGCGGCCGGGCCGCCCGAGTTGTTCGCGCCGGCACCGCTACCGCCTGGATTGTTGGAGTTCGGATTGTTGGAGCTCGCGCTATTGCCAGCCCCGCTTGGAGTATTTGCGGCCCTGTTGCTCGGGCTATTTGCTCCGGCAGCACCGCTGTTGATGCCTGGAGCATTTGGGCCGATGGGTGCACCGGTGGCCGTATAGCCGCCCAGCGTTTTTTTCCGCACCTCGGCTTGTCTTTCGGCCTCACCCCTCATCCGGCCCATCATACGATCATCGCGCCTGCTCTGACGTATTCCGGCACTTTGTCGCATGCTGCTGACCGCAGCCAACGCCATGCTGCCGACACCGCCGCCTGCCTTGCGGGCCGCATTTGCCGCTCCCATTGCGTCGCGACCGCGCTGGGCGGTGCGACCCATACGTTTTGCGCCATTCCACAGCCGCTGGCTGCTCGCCAGGCTCGCGCCGACGCTGGCCACGGAGGACGACGCCAGGTTACTAGCCATGCTGGGGACCTGAGACAGGAAGATAAGCGAACCGAATGTCACCAATACCAGCGCCAGGTAGTCATCGCCTGGGCCACCTGATACTCCTTTTTGCGCGTCTTTCAGTTCCGCGCCAGAGCTAATAAGATCTCCCATCACAACATGGGCGGTCGTTGCCTTTCCTGAGCTTGACTTGGCTTTGCTTGCCTCCTCAATTCTATCGATTGTCACACCGGCAGCGAATACCATCAGGGCCATCAACGAAGCAGTCAGTATTGGGATAATGAAGAAACCCACCAGGAACTTGACCCAGCTTTCAAAGTAACTTCTGGTTTGCTCCATCATCAACAATAAGAAAGCGAGAGGCATCAAACTCATAGCGACCGCAACACCTATCTTCGCGAAAATCAGCAAAACAATTGCTATTGCAGTAAATACGTATCCTATTAGGATAATTACTATACCTGTGAGACCAGAGACTATTATAGAGCCCGCGTCAAAAATAGATCTGCTGCGAGCATACTTAAAGTATAAGTTTGCTACATAAGTCATAGCTCGGTTAAACTGATCTACAGCTGCATTACTGTCTGATTGAGCGGTCAAATCAAATATATCTGGACGGACGTTAAGCCCCTCCGTCCCTTTAAGAGCCGCCTTTATAAGAGCATTTGAATAATCGGATTGTAGATCGGTTAAAGCGTAATATGCAAGCGCAAAGTTTTCATAAAACTTCAAAAACGCAAAAATAAATAAGAAACGAATCCACCAATGGAAATATTGTCCGTAGTTTACTGCTTTGAACTGTGCGACATGATTGATAGCCATTAACATTAATGCCGCTAGAGCAACATACTGGATAGTAATAAGCAAAGGTGTAGTGACAGTCTGGTGCACTACGAGAAAATAATCCCAAACGATCCCATCGATATTTCTAGCCACATCTACGACAATAGACATATAAAATATCCCCGAATTAACTGTTCAACGGCTCAGCGCGACGCACCTCCAAGTCGAAGCAGAGCTATTCCAGTTGCCGAAGCGACAGCTGCTTGAGTTCGTATATTCTCGTTGACCTGCTGCGTAAGCTCGATCATGACACGCGTGTTGAGATCCACGCTCGTCTTGAGATCCGCACTTGTTTCAAGTGTCTTCAGGTAATCGTTGATGCGCGCCATGCTGGCATTGGCCCGCTGATAACTTTCCTCGGCGATCGATGCCGATATAACGCCTTGTGCGGATGTTTTGGCCGACGCGACCGAGATTTCATCCGCTTCGGAAGAAAGCAGTTCATCCAGGCCGTAGGTCTTGCTGTAGTCCTCGACAAATTTCCTCACACCATCGGGCCCGTCGAATTCACCTTTGATGAACCCGTAGGCCATCGCCTTCAGGCCGGGCCCACCCTCACGAGCCGTGACCTCCGCCGGACCGTTGAACATCGGTACCTTCCTGGTGCCCACCAACGCGGTGAACAGCTGGCTGACACCTCCGCCAATCGTGCGCGACAACTCGGTGATCTTCATCAGCTGTTCGATTGAGACCTGATCATAAGCCTGCTGAGCACTCACTGGCTTGGACGGAACAGTACCGATGATTGGCTCCTCGAGTGGCGTGATCGGGCTCTGCGCCTGCGCGACTGTCACCAGCCCGCCTACCGGCTCGAAAAGCGCTATACCGCATATCAGTGTCAGCGTCAGAATGCGTCTCATGTGCTTACTCCCTTCAGGACATCGACGACGCCGTTGGGTTCCTCCCAAAGGCACGCACAATTGTTCTTTCGCTCCGCGGGCACGGACTGGCAGGCCGTGAGGCCCGCCATTGCCAGCGCGAGCACGATCCATCTCGCTCTCATTGCAGCATCTCCATCTGAAAATCGGGGCGATCGCGCCAACCGGCGGGCGCTTTTTCGCCACGTCCGCCACCCAGAATGCCAAGCCCGGTACCGAGAGCGCCGAGATCCATATCTAGCACCACGCTGTCATCGCCCGACTTCAGAAGCGCGAGATGGTTGTCGACATTGCTGATCTGCAGGAATTCGGTTTCCATCGGGGTCAGGTTCAGCGGACTGAGCTCGGCCTGTGTGTTATAGGCGCTTGGATAAACGAGGCGGGTTACGGCACTCTCCAGGATCGCGTCCCCGGCACGGCTGTTCTTGATATGCGAGACGCGCTGAGTGAGCAGGATCACCGCGACGTTCTTCTTGCGCATGGTTAGCATCCAGTCTTTGAGCCGCGCCTCGAAATAGGGATCGTCGAGCAGCTTCCAGGCTTCGTCCATGACCAACAGTGTCGGATGCTCGTCCTCGACGAGCCGTTCCACGCGGCGGAACACATAGCTCAGCCAGGCTGTGCGGACGATGTCGTTGTCGAAGATCTCCGTCAGATCGAAAGCCGTCAGGCGGCTGTCGAAGGCGAGAGGATCCTGTTTCTTGCCGCCGAACAGCCAGCCGAATTGGCCCATCTCGTCCCAACGGCCGAGACGCGCGTAGAGATCGCCGCCATCGTCCGTCGATCGGAGCTGACTGCGAAAATGTTCGAAATTCTGCAACCGGCTGTCAGCGGTCATGTTGGCCTGAACGGCGTCGATCACCGATTGAAGCTGCAGCGGCGACAGTTTCGGCCCGTCATGGTTCGCCAGCGCGGCGATCCAATCGGTAAGCCATGCCGCACCGCGTGCGTCCGCCTCGGCGCGCATCGGGTTGAACTCGGTATCTATCCCCATTCGCACCGAAGAATAACGGCCGCCCATGGCACGCACGGCCATTTCGAAGCCGTTGTCCTTGTCGAACAGGATGATACGGGCATCGAGCCGCTGCGCCTGGGCGATCAGGAAAGCGGTGCCGAGCGTCTTGCCAGATCCGGTCTGACCGAGAACAAGGGTATGGCCGACGGTTCGCTGCCCCGACTGTCCCGGTAGATGGAAATTGAAGCGGAAGGTTTCTCCGCGGGCCGTTGGAATGATTGTAACGGCTTCGCCCCAGGGGCATCTTTCGACAGGATGGCCCTTGGGCGCTCCATGCAGTGCACAGAGCTGAGCGAAATTCTGCGACGAAATCATTGCCGGACGGGTGCGGTAGGCAAAATTGCCCGGATGCTGAGCGAAAAAAACGGCGCGTGCGGCGAAATTCTCGCGCACGATGGCAGCACCGGCGTCCTGCATGGCGCGCGTCAGGAAGGTCATGGCCTCATCGAGCTCGTTCGGGCTGTCGCAAAAGACCGCGACGCTGCAATGATGATCGCCGAAGCTCATGCGGCCTGAGGCCACATCATCCTCCGCTTCCTCGAGCTGCGCCATCAGCGATACCGCCGCATCCTCCGCCGCCTGCATCTGTTTGCGGACACGCGCGATCTTGTTTTGCGCGGAAATCGGATCGATCGGCGTAAAACTCTGGGCGACGACCGTATCGTACGGCAGGTTGAGCCGATCGAGGATGCCGGGATAGGTTTCCGACGGATAATCCTTGACGGAAACGATCGTGCCGTAGCGTTGTTGCCCGGGTGCCGCGCCCTCGCACTCGAACACCCGACCATGGAACTTGACATGCGCGCTCGCCAGAAGATCGGCGACCGGTGTGAATTTCCGTCCAGGAACCAGATCGGCATTGGTGCCCGTGATGCAGCTGCGCAGCAACCCCAGCCATCGGCCACCCGATATGGCGAGGCGACGCGGCTTGGCTTCGTTGAGACTGACCATCAGGGTTTTCATCATCTGGTCGAGCCGCGTGGCGCGCAGTGCGATCTCCTCGCGGCTGTGAACATCCTTGCCAGCGATAAGGTGAAAAAACCTGGCGAACCTGCGCGGTGGTCTTACCACCAGGGTGACCATGGTAACGCGGTCCCTCAGTCCTATCGTCTGGAGATAGTTTTGCCACCGCCGGTCGATTTCGGCAATGAAAGTGCTACTTGTGATTGAGGGTAGCGCGGGATATGCATGCAGGGAAATGCGATGCACGTAATAGGCGACGTCGGAGCGCTGCTGCGCTATGAAACGTGACATCGCATTGCTCAGTTCCAGCGTCTGCCGATTGTCAATCGTGTCGGCATTGATTCCCTCGACGATGAATGACGCCATCAGATCGCCGTCGCGCAGCAGGAGCGTCGTATCGTCGACGACGCTGAGATAGGGCAAGCCGCTGACGAGCAACTGACTGGTGTCCAAGTGCCTGTCTCTGACGCTTCGCGTCGCACGGGTCATCGGGGCTTCAAGCACGATACACCACGCCTTCACCGCGAAGCAGCGATGCGCTCATGCGCGTTCTCTGCATTGTGGTCATGAAAACACGAATGATCTTGGGATCATAAGCAGCCAGGCCTCTGAGGGCTCCATAGCCGACGCAGCTCGCGATGATCAGATAAGTGAATGATTTCGTGAAAATAAATCCGAGTATGACGAAGACGACAAGACACACAAGATACATGACAGGCAGGCCAGCGAAGGTCACCTCGCGGGTCAGTCCGAGAAAGACCGGTGTGTATTTCATTGAACGTCCTTTCAAAAAATCTTGCTTGAGATTTTCGACAGCAGAGCGTCAGGCCAGGCCCGCTTGATCAATTGGTGCCGACGAGAGTACCTCCGATGGTCGGGTTACCTGCAACGCCGATGCCGTTAAGAAACGCCGCGCCGCCAAAGACGATGGCAATTCCGAGAACGACGGATACGGCAAAGGTCCAGTCCATACGCCCGGTCATGAAGGAAAAGCCGATGGCGATCACGGCTATCGCTGAGATCGAGGCGCCGATGGGACCGGTAATCGCGCCGACCAGTTTGTCCATGAAAGCATTCACGCCACTGAAATTCTGGGCAAGGCTCGGTTCGGCCCACATAAGGACCAAGACTGCGACTGCAAAGAGCAGCTTGGGAATGTTAATGTCGTGAAAGTAGTCTCGAAACAAGTTCATTTTAACCTCTGTCGTGTTAGATACGATGCGTATGGATACTCAAGTATTCATCACGTCCGGGTGGACCGGATATCGGTCTCCAGGGAACTGGCTTTCTGCGAAACGCGGCGCCCGACCGAAGGCATTCAAGATGTCTGCGACATACTGTTGTGTTTCTTCATAAGGTGGGATGCCGCCATATTTTTCGACGGCGCCCGGCCCAGCATTGTAGGCGGCGAGTGCAAGTTCCGGTGAACCGAACTTCTCAAGCATCGACGCCAGGTAACGCGCTGCGCCATCCAGGTTCTCCCTGGGGGAAAATACGTTCTCGACGCCGAGCTCTCGTGCGGTGCCGGGCATCAGCTGGCCAAGGCCGCTGGCGCCCGCCGGTGAAACCGCCTTCGGGTCGAAATCGCTCTCACGATGGATCATCGTGGTGAAAAGTGACGCGAACTGACGTGGACTGAGCCTGGCGCGAATGGCACCCGGCGATCGTCCGTGGCGGAGGCCTACTTCAACGGCAATGCTGCGGATCGCCTGCTGCTTTTCGGTCAAGTTGGCGGACATCTGCCTTGGTGGAGGCAAGCGTGAGCTTTGCGATCGAGCCTGCGAGATAGTGGGTGTCTTAGCAGCAGGCGGCTCTATCACAGCTCGCGGAGGTGGAATCGTATCGAAAAGAACCGACGCGGTCCAGGCTGGCCGCAAGCGGGACTTTTTCCGCGAAATCTCGACCAAGTAATCCGAATGAGGTTCAGGCTTGGCGATCACGGGACCAAATCGAGACTGAAAATCTACGGCAGCCGATGGCGGCGTGTCCTTAACCACGCCGCCATCCATTACAACTACGTTACCATTGTCAAATTCTTCAAATACATCTGCTTGGGCAATATCTACATTTCCAAGCAGAAGAGCTGCATAGGCGAAGGCCGAAGCCGCTCTCAAATATATTGAATAATTCTTTTTCTGTATTTCAGTTGAAGAAGACATGAAACATTCCTGCCAACGTCCCTGAGCGTTTTTTATTCACGCCTCAGCTAAAATATATTCTCTATTAATGATTTTTAGTTTGCGCATCGATAAAAATAAGTCAACGTTTACAGGCGTTGCAATTGTAATCGAGGATATATACTATCGTATAGGGATTGGTCCTATCGCGACGTGTCTGTCAGCATGAAGGAATCCACTACCATTGAACGATGGTTATCCGTCGTTAGAGCCTGTCCGGAAAAGTTAAGTGAAATCAGCCCATTGTGGCTCTTTTTGTTTGCTTGGAACGAACGGATCATTATTATTTATGTCCAAGTCCTGATACGACGATTGGCAAGGTACGGACGTTGAACCCTTTTCCAGTCAGGCGCTTACAGATGAAATAGAATTGTAGTATACTTAAGATATCGTGGTTAAGCGTCTTCTTCCTGACGTTTGGCGGCAGCTGTCGGGGTAAAATTTGCCGACGAGGTCCTACGGATGCAGGGTCTCTTTCGATATCATCAGCATATTGCGTAAACCCGCTGAACTCTACGCTGCACATCCAATTGTCAGCGTGGCGCCGAATAATGCATCAACATACCAGACGGAAAAATAGACACGCTTTAAAAATTGCCTACATATGAAATCGTCTCGATATACGTGGTGGACCTCCCGGTTCTATTCTATCCGTCTCTGAGCACAGTCCGTGGTGATCGATGCAAACGTTACGGGCGCTTGGGGGCTTCACGGGAGAAAAAGGCCGCAAGGGCTGCCGTGGCAAATTTCAGACCAAAAGCGCGCGTGCTTTCAAGCTCAAACGGATCGAAATGGGCACGGGCGATTTTCAGTAGCTTCGTCGGTATCATTCGCGACGTTTGGATAAGAATCGCAGGCCCTTCAGAGCTGTCTATCTCGTAAGAGCTTGGGGTTTCTTGAAATGTACCATCCGTCAGCATCTCCTCATAGTCGTCGAGCGCGCGGCGCAGGATCATCTGCAATGCTTTCTGCGGAGGATACTGCTTGCAAAGAATGTCGAAGACCGGCGATACTTTCGGCGCCGGTACGAATGCAGAGACGAAGACCTGGACCTTCTGGGACGGCGTGCGTGCTATGTGTACGGCAGGCATATGGACAGATTTAACTATGGGAGCCTGCTTCTTCGGGCGCGGAATCGGCGCGACAGAGAGAGGGACAGGTGGTGCGATGGTGTCGTCCGCTGGCTGCGATATCTGTTGCGAAGCAGCTGACCGCACGACCGACAAGCGCCTTGCCTCCGTTACCGACAAAGTGGGTTTACGGATCCCCATCTCAGTCCTCTAATATTTGGTGTACAAACTTAGAAAGGTTCTTGAGATCTTCCATCGCGGCATCGAGATTCCGGAGCATCAGCCGCATAGCGGGGTCATTGCTGGCATTGCGGATGCTCAGATGCAGCATGCCGCGCACCTTCATCGCGGCGAACGCATCCCGCTCGAACATCGGTTGTTCGGTAAGTGGCAAGGCGGTCAGCATGTCGGAGACAGAGCGTTGCGATGCGGTCAATTTACCGAAAGGAACTCTTTGACGCAGGATGGCGGTCGGAATTGCCAGGCTCTCGCTGAGCAGGAGTTCGATGATGTAGCGATAGGTTGCCAGTGCCTCGTCGACGTCCAGTGGAGTAAGCATGGTCGGGACGAGAAGGAAGTTCGAGCTGGCTATGATTGTATTGTTAAGCTCGCTCGATCCGCCATGGGTATCGGCCAAGGCATAATCAAAACCGCGCCCTTCCGCCACCTCATAGGCCCTCTCGAGAAGCGGCAGATCGTCTGCTGTAAACACTTCGCAATGCGGATCCCAGGTGTTGCGCTTGACCGCATTTTCCTTCCAGCGCGTGAGTGGTCGGTTTTCGTCGGCTTCGAAAAGTGCAACTGTCTTGCCTTCAGTTGCCAGTGCGGAACAAAGCCCCATCAATGCCGTCGTCTTACCCGCGCCACCCTTGAAGGAGCAGCATGTAACGAGTTTCATGAACAACCCTTTCCTCGCCACAGGACGAGTAAATTTAAATTGTAAATTTGTAATATTGTTCATTTGTACATTCGTGACCTGCTTATTTCAACAGCTATAATAATTTGTCAGCCGAAAACGACGTTTCACCTGTAACAAAATACAGCGATGCCCATCCAAACTACCGTTGACGTAAACTATATGGCTAGGACACAGTCGCGGTATTAAATTGCTCGTATTCATTCAATTTATTGAACGGCGGCATTTTTACATCCAACAGATTTCAGGTTATTGCCATGCCCTACAAACGACATGCCCTTCTGCCGGAAGAAATGGCCACGTCCCTGTCATGTACCCGAGAGCAGCGGACTGATCCGCACGGTTACAAGATTGTCAGCGTGCGGTTGCGTGAGGCGGAATTCGAAGCTTTCAGCGCTCAGGCGATGGCCTTGGGGTTCACCAACAACATGGCGCTTCGGATAGCCGCGCGTAAGATCGGCGGCTTCCTCGAGCTCGATGCCCGGACCCAGCAGGCTTTGGAAGAAATCATACAGCAGATCGGCACCATCTCCCGTGCCATCAATCAGCTCAACGTTGCGTATGCACAGAGCGGCAAGGTCGACATGCAAGAATTTCAGGCGCAACGAGCCGCATTCGGTTATGAGTTCGCCAAGCTCGACGCCACCTTGATGTCGATGCTGAACGTGTCCCAACGACGCCTCGATGGCCGGTTGAAGCTCAAGGATGCTTCGCGGTGATGGCCTCAACTCCATTGTTTTGGCTCAAAGAGGTTTAGCGATGGCATCACAGGCAATAGTTCATGTCGTGCGTGGCGGCGGAGCACGAACCGTCAGCCGCATCTGCTCGCAATTTAAGTATCTGGCGCGGAAGGGACAGGTCAAGCTTCGATTTGGAGAGCGATATGGCGGGGGCGTTGTGCCCTTCGAGGAGCTGAGGATATGGGCGGAACGCTGGGCCGCGATGGCCGGCGTTCGCGACCCCAACCAGGACATGACGACGCATATCGTTGCAAGCTTCCCCCCCGGAACTGATCATGGCGCTGCGGAACGCGCCGGCATAGCATGGGCAGCGGAAATGTTCGATGATGGCGCCGCTGGCGGCGAAAGGTCGTATATTCTTGGCTTTCACGTTGATAAGGGGCACCCGCATGTGCACGTCATCCTCAATCGGCGAGCGTTAAGCCCCGGCCATGAATGGTTGAAGCTTTCCAACCGCAACGAGCGCATCAACTACGACTTCATGCGCCAACGCTTCGCGGACCATGCACAATCCCAAGGCATTGACCTTTTGGCGGATGCAAGGGTGCCTATCCCTTGGGGTTCCCAACCTTTCACACGTGAGGAATATGAGGTATTTGCAGACGCGGCCGACGTCGGAGTCGGCCTCCACGAAGAGTGGGAAGACAGCACAGAGGTGGTCTCTCGCGAAAATGCTGCACGGCACCAACAGACCGGCGGAGGCCCTGGCTCTTCGGGCGGTGATGGTCCGGGCGCGGGAACGGATCCCGACGAGGGGCAGTCTCGCCGCAAGCGGCCGCGCGAGGAGGCGCCAGACGATGCCGCCTTGCCATCCCCCAAGCGAGTCCGGACAGGTACTCCTGCGAGCGGCTCGCATCACAGCGGCTCCGGCGATGGTTCCGGATCGCAGGATAATTCAATCGGTAATGAATCCTCACCGCAACGCTCCGGGGGCCGCACGCCTAGTCGAGCGGAACGGACCCCGTCGGAAGACCTTTACTCTGTAACACCAAGAGAAACGTCGGAGATCAGGTCAGAGGGACAACCGATCCCGGGCCACGCTGCAACGGGCGGGCCGGCAGGCGGCGGAGGATCGCAGTCGCCGGAAAATACGGTTGGCGATGGATCGGAAGGTCATTCGCCGAGGCCTGAGGCCCAGCTCCGCAAAGAAACCGCCACGCCAGTGGGCCCCGCGGCAGAAGATAACAGAGATAGCCAGGTGGCAGATGATCGGGCGGCTCGCCAAACAGAACGTAGCACTCGCGTTGAAACCGAGGAGGAAAGGGAAACACGCCTCGCGGCGGCGCGTGCTCGTCGCCGTGGCGACGACTTAGTGCGTGTCGTTCTCACCCGTGCACAGGCCGCTGAGGAAGGCCCGATTGCCGGCCGTACCCGAGGTGTGAAGCGCAAACGAGAAAATGACCGCTACGAGAAAACCCTGAGCAAAAGAGACCGTGATGGGAGAAGCTAGATACGCCCCAAACCGCGGGCTCGGCAGCCAACAGGAAGGACATCAGCCATATGCATAGAAAACGAAACACGGTGATCTATGGCTTTTTTTTATCGCTGATCGTCGGTTTGTTCTTTGCGACGCTTTATGCTGGCTTCCAGCACGGCATCAGCGTCCAGGCGATCGATAATTTCGATATCCTGTCGTTCTGGTACGAAACCCCGTTATACAAAGGCTATGTCACGCCAGTCTTCGTGCGGGGATTGATCACTATAGGGATGACCGCCGTGATCATCACTCTGGTTTTTACGATTGTTGTCTTACAACAGCGGGACGATCACGGCACGGCTCGCTGGGCCAGTTTCGGCGAGTTGGCAGCGACAGGTTATATCAGGCGCTATAACACGATCAAAGGACCGATCTTCGGCAAGACCAGCGGCCCAAGAGGGTTTGGAAAATATCTCACCAATGGCGATCAGCCCCACAGCCTAGTCGTAGCTCCCACCCGCGCAGGTAAGGGTGTCGGCATCGTCATTCCCACGCTGCTGACTTTCGACGGTTCCGTCCTGGCGCTGGATGTGAAGGGAGAACTGTTCGAGATGACGTCGCGCTCGCGTTTGGCGCGTGGCGATCAAGTGTTCAAGTTCGCGCCGTTCGATCCTTTGGGACGCACCCACAGTTACAATCCGGTGCTCGATATAATCACCATGCCGCTCGAGCGCCGTTTCAGCGAGACACGGCGCCTTGCCCACAACCTGATTGCACCGAAAGGAAAGGGGTCGGAAGGCTTTATCGACGGTGCCCGTGACCTGCTCGTTGCGGGCATTCTCGCCTGCATCGAGCGCGGCACACCGTCGATCGGCGCCGTTTACGACCTGTTTTCTCAGCCGGGCGAGAAATACAAGCTGTTCGCTCAGCTCGCCGAGGAGACACAGAACCTCGAAGCTCAACGTATCTTCGACAATATGGCGGGCAACGATACCAAGATCCTGACGTCCTACACCTCGGTTCTGGGAGATGGAGGCCTGAACCTTTGGGCCGATCCTAGGATCAAGGCGGCGACGGTTACGTCGGACTTCTCGATCTATGACCTGCGTCGTGATCCTACGTCTATCTTTATTTGTGTAAGCCCGAATGATCTGGAAGTTATCGCACCACTGGTGCGTCTATTCTTTCAACAAGTCGTCTCCATTCTGCAGCGCAGCATGCCGGGAAAGGACGAGATGTTTGAAGTGCTCTTCCTGCTCGACGAGTTCAAGCATCTCGGAAAGCTGGAAGCGATTGAGACCGCTGTAACGACGATTGCTGGCTACAAAGGCCGCTTCATGTTCGTCATTCAAAGTCTCGCGGCCCTGACCGGCGCCTATGAGGAGGCGGGCAAGGAAAATTTCCTCAGTAATACCGGAATTCAAATATTCATGGCGACCGCGGACGACGAGACGCCAAACTATATCTCAAAGGCCATCGGCGACTACAGCTATAAGGAGCGTTCGAAGTCTTACAGTATTAGCAATATGTTCGACACCAATATTCAAATATCCAATCAGGGTGCGCCGTTGATGCGGCCGGAGCAGGTGCGCATTATGGATGATCATACCCAGATCGTTCTGATCAAGGGCCAGTCACCGCTGAAGATGCGTAAGATCAAGTATTATTCAGATCGTATTCTGAAGCGCTTGTTTGATGCGCAGACTGGACCTTTGCCAGAACCTGAGCCTCTCAACGGCCATCTGATCGAGCCGGGGCCGGCGGTCCAGCAGCCTGCACCACAGTTTGGAGCACCCTTCGCTGCCGTTGCTGGAGATCAGTATTCAAGCGGCGACCAGTTTCAGCCGATGAACCCGCCAGTTTTGGCGGATCACAATGCCGATTACGAAGGGGAAACCCATCCGCCGGATACACCGGCCGGCGCTTCGGACAGCTCGGGTGGCAACAGTGCCGAATGGGAGCATTATGAAGAAGCGCAGAGGCCTGTAAATCCCGCTTACGAGGATTCCTATTCGGCCCCAAGCGGCCCGACCGAGGCGGAATTGAAGGCGCTTGCGGCGCAGCGCGTACTGCTCGAGCGCATTATTGCGTTGCAACGCAACTCTGATTCGAACAAGTCGATGGGCTTGGAATAGTCATCTTTCCAGATATAAATTACAAATGGAGCTCAATTGAAGTATACTTTAAATGCAATTCGTGGAAAAAATTGCATATATTTTGGATTTAAGGTAATGGGAGCAAACCATGATTAGCAATCGGGAAGGGAGTGCCGCAAATGCCGGCGGCAATATAAATAAGCAGAATGAACACAGCGTCGCGCTAAGAGAACCGTTATCGCCGGTGGAAGAGAACCCGCAGCCAATCCGCGAGCGGCCAAGCCGCAATGTGCGGTATGATGAACGCCCCGCCCGCTCGAGCCGCTGATGTTGAAATGAGCGGGCTGGGTCGAAGCACCGTGCCACGGACAATAAGATACCCGACAATCTCGACGACCACAAAAAGGATCTGCAACGACAACTGAAGCATGGGGCGGGATAATCAGCCTCTTTCAAAGAGTGACTTTGCGCATCAAGCGCCTTCGGGAAGCCAGACCCTTCACCCTCGTCTGCAAATCGGTGGGGGTACCTTTGGCGCTGAGCGAGTTTCGTCAGGCGCTTGCGATAGCAGGTGTCCGAAACGACGGGGCAGGAATGGCAGACAGGGAGGCGGCAATCTATTTGCAGAGAGCCATATCGTAGAGCAGGTAGCGGTAAAATGGGCAATGACGAACAACCAAACCCAATGGATAAGTTTATATTTTCCGTACAGATTGCTCGGCTGTTTTTTTGCAATCGCACGGTAAATCTGGCTGCCGATGTCCAGAGAAAAGCACAAGAAGATCTATCCGAATTGATGGTTCAAGCAAATATCGGCCTCCTGGCCCCGCTGAATTCGCACTATCACGGAACACAGCTCCAAGCCGATGTTAAATCACATTTCGACAAGATCAACGGGCAGCTTGACACGCATGTCGGTATCGGGGAATCGGCGGCCAATCGCGAGGCCATACTGTATCGCTTGACTGACATCTTGGTAGAAGAATCCAGAACGGGAGCACACCTTTCCGGAAAAGAATGTGCGGAGATCCTGAACAGACCTCTCCCCCGGTCACGCTTGCCGCAAGAAATCCGACAGGCTCGAACAGCAAAGCTGACTCTCGGGCAGTCCATTAGCGCAGGTGACGCGCTGCAGATGAGAGAGGCTTTTCTCCTTTACAATATAGAGACCTGGAATCGGGCGTTAGACTCTTTGTCTGTCTTTAGTTCGCGGTATCGATTTCGCGACGATATAGACCAACACGGAGTTGGCGTGCAAGGAGAGTTGTATTTCAGCGAGCAGATGATAAACAAGCAGTTGTGGAATAGTCTGTCAAAGACTTACCCGGTACTTTTTTCTGTATCGAAAATTCTTGAAAAGGATCACATAGGTCGCAGTTCGCGTAGACTGAAAGCGGGTTTGGCGCCCTCCCGTTTCGAGGCTCGGATACCTTGGGCGAGTCCTCCAGAAATTCCCTCGAGTCCGGCAATCTCGCTCAGATCAAGCCCACCCGTCATAAACGATATGCGGTCGCGCAAGGCTACTCCCGAAAGCGAGGTGGACGAGAATGCGGTTCCACCTTCTCGGCTCCGGAGGCTTGACAACTCGAACAGATCCGGGAACGAAGGGATCACAATCCGTCAAGATGGATCAGCGGAGATGCCGTCGCCGGCCCTGCCCGAACTAAATTCACCAACCGCGTTCAGGCGTAGCCGCGCTGAATACGAAGGTAATACAGCAGAGGATCACGCACCAACGGTTCGTCGACGGAGGCTCAAAAGTCCGGGGAGATCCGAAAAGGGCGAATTTGCAATCCATGAGGATCCAGCGGCCGAGGCGCCATCATCGGGCTCGCTGAATACCGGTTCTGCTCGCAGGAGTGCTGATGGAAGCTCGCGCCGAACGCCGCGTGGTCCGCAATCGGATCCAATGCCGCCTTTCGGAAAAGAGAGGCGCCGTAGAAATCTCAGCATACATAGTTTTCCGGTCCATGTGGACCCACCCGAAGCTTACGTTGAAGCTTTGATGGCGACATGTGGTCCAGCTGAAACCCCGTCAGCGACGTCGAATAAGGAAAACACTCCACCTGGTCCCAATCCCAATCGTCAATTTGTTCGTACGCCACGAGAAGGACCGACCCGGTGAACGTCATTGACCGGCAACGCGCTATGAGCCGTGGTCGATGGTTGTAGTGCTACCGTCGCACAGCTATCTTGGTATCGGGGGCCGGCACCAGCGCCCCACGAATGGCGACGGCTAGGTTGTGCGCGCTGATGGGCTCTCGAAGAACATGCTGTGACCTCACCGGCGGTGAAGCGCCGATTGCGCTGCAGATAACGATCCGAGGCAGATCGTTTAAAACAGCCGGCAGAACAGGCTTCGCATTCTGATCGAATGTGACAAGCAACATCGCATCAGGCCATGTCTGTGCGCGAGAGCACCAGTCGGAAAGCTGTCCGGTAGATAAAAAGCCGGCCGGCTCGTAGCCCAGCGCAGCAATCCTTTCCTCCCACATATGGCGAGATGTTTCGTCGCTGTCGACGATTGCGACGAGTTCGCCGCTTCCGGTGGGAATAGTCTCCGGTTCTCGGATGATCGGCAGCGGAGCCATTTCTGCCTCAAGATGAGGAAAGAACATGTCAAAACGCGTTCCCCGGCCCAGGATGCTGCTGACATGCATCGATCCTTTCAACGATTTGACAGTCCCGTGCACGACCGACAGACCAAGCCCCGTGCCGCCTTTATCCCCTTTCGTGGAGAAGAACGGTTCGAAGATCCGCTGCAGGTGGCCAGGTGCAATTCCAGGTCCGGTATCCGTGACACTGATCCACACATAGTGCCCAACCTTCAGATGCCCATGCGACAAAGCGCGTTCCGCAGCGAGAGCGATCGTGGTGATCTTAAGTTTGATATGGCCGTTGCCATTAATTGCCTCGGCGGCGTTCTTGCACAGGTTTACCAGTATTTGCTGGATCTCGATCGGGTGACCCAGGATGACCAGGGGGATGTCTGGAATATCCAGATGCAGTCTGACAGAGGGGCTAACGCAGATTTCGATGTCCGGCAGAATCTCGATGACTGCCGCCGTCACGTTAAAGGGAAGCGCGGGGTTACGCCGCATGCGGCCAAAGGCAAGCATTTGATCGACCACCAGCTTGGCGCGATGGCCGGCAGTCAGGATATGTTCCACATGAGCGCGCGTTGGAAGACCAGGCGTAAGCGCCGCCACGGCCATTTCCGCATATCCCATAATCGCCATAAGGATATTGTTGAATTCGTGGGCGACTCCCCCTGCAAGTGTGCCCACCGCCTCCAGACGCTGCGTCTCCTCGAGGCGTCGGTCCAACTCATCCAGTTCGGTCAACCGGTGATGTTTCTCTATCGCCAGCGCCAGAAGTTCGGTCGTCATGCGCAATATCTGGGAATCGGTGCGCATGTTCCAGTTGGCCAGCCGGCACTCGGCAACCAACATCACCACCAGTCCGTCATGGGGTTTGGCGGCCGATGCAAGCGCCAACGGCTTTCGCTTCCAAACGAGATCGCAAAATTCAGCAAACGGCGAAGCCGGCGCCCGGTGGAGCCATAGGACCGGATCCGAAAACGGTTGCGGCTTTTCGCGCAGGTCGGCAATGAAATCCTGGACCAGTGGCTCAGGCGCGCTGCATCGTCCATTCGCAGTGAAGGCGCCAGTCACATTCCACTTCTCCGGATCCAGGGTGATCAAGGAGACGGTTCCAAAGCCGAAAACCTCGGCCATTCTTTTGAGCGCTTCGTCCATGACGATCCGGAATCGCTCGGGCTCCAGCGACAGGCGGGTTATCGCATCATTGACCGACTGCTCTACATGGAGCCGCCAGCGCAGGCTGTCGGCATAGAACTTCAGACGAAATGCCAGATAGGTTGCATAGGCACAAAGGCTGAGAGAAATGCCCGATAAAATAAGCCGGGCCTTGGACATCCGCGTGCTCATCCGGCCGAACTGTTGCAGATATTCGCGCTGGAACTCCAGACTTCCATCGATGCTATCGGACGCCTGTACCCAGCTTACGATCTCATCGACGGAAGGGAGGGCGTTCAGGATGAGATACCCGTGATCCAGAAGCGGCTTTTTCAGATCGTCAATGCCAGGCAACGGGGTATCACGCAGGCGGATCAGACCTTGCCGAATCTCTTTGGCGAGGTCTGGGTCCGGCGTATTCTGGAATTGCCACATCTGTTGGCCGAGTTGCTGAACATCCATCAGGGCGACGGCGTCGGGCCCGCGCGGTCGCGCCTGCATTTCCCGCCATGTCTGGATAAAGATCTTTAGCGAATTCTGGATCAGCGCATTGCCGGATTTGAAGCGTTCGATCATAGCTTCGTTCCGATTGATCGCATTTTCCATAACCTTTATCCTGCCGCTCCGTTCGGTGGAATCGATGAACGAGAGTGAGGCAGTCAGCGCGTCGATCGTCTGTACGTCGGCACGCATGTTATCGATAGCTAATCCGAGAAAATCGTAATTCTTAAGGATGCCCGAGCGCGCCTGAAGTACGTCGCGCTGCAGAGCGGCGTAGCTGAGATCGATGGCTCTCATCGCATTTAAAATGGCTTCGTGGCCATTCCCGTCAGTCCCCCTGCTCATAGCCAGGACCATGGACACCAGACCGGCGACCAAAAGGATGGCAATTCTCATTGGACACCGTCACCGGGGGTTGAGCAGGTTTCCATCGTCGTAGATGCCAGTCAGGCTCGTCAGAAAAGCGACGATGGCTGCGATATCTTCTTCCGGCAGCTCTCTGCCAAGCTGCAGTCTACCCATCATGGAAACCGCTTGCGGCAGTTGATCGACCGAGCCATCATGGAAATATGGGCCGGTGATGGCGACATTTCTCAGGCTCGGGACGCGGAACGGCAAGGCGTCACCGTTGGGTAGAAATATGCCGAGTTTCTGGGTCATGTTGCCGCCAATATTCGAGCCTTGGTGACAAGAGACGCAGCCGTAATCCTTGAAAAGCTGATATCCCTCTATCTGTTGCACCGACAGCGCTCCGGCATCCCCGCGCATATAACGATCAAAGGGAGCATTAGGCGTGCGTAACGACATTTCGAAACTAATCAAAGCATCAAGGACGGCTTCCCGAGTTGGAGGTGAGCCATAAGCCGCCTCGAACTGGGCTCCATAAGAAGAGCCGGCAAGTTTCGGAAGCAGCCTGTCCCAGGTGACCGCCATCAAATTATAATCAAGCAGGACTTTCTCGTTCTGCACAGCGAGGGATTTGATATTCCCGCGCCAGCCAAGAGTATGGTTATTCGAGACGTTGAAGATCGTCGGCACATTAAAAAGCATTTTGCCATCGGCAAGCCCGATTGCCCGCGGCATTCGATTGGTACCGCCGGCGGCAAGATCGTGGCAACTGGCACACGAGACGGCGTCATTGCCCGACAGTATGGTGTCGGAGAACAAGGCGCGGCCAAGCTCCACCTTTCGCACGTCCCGCGGCTCGGCATCCGGTAAGGGAGCCACGGGTTCATTGCGGTTGAAACCAAATGATCGATCAATAGGAAGAACGGCCAGGAAAATCGTGATCGCATATCCTAAACGGCGGAGCGGCGGCTTCATTGTAGCCTTACCCTTGATCCTTCAACTTGAACATCGATGTCGAAAATATAACCTGCGCCACGTTCTGTTCTGATATAGCGCGGATTGGATGCGTCCTGCTCCAGCTTGCGTCTCAAGCGCAGGATCAAAACATCAACACTGCGATCGTAGATCTCCTGGTCATAAATCCGCGTGGCCAGGAGAAGCTGCTCTCGCGACAGGATTTGACGGGGCGATTTGAGGAAAGCGGTCAACAGATTGAACTCGCCCGCCGTCAACTTGGTCTCAGCACCGGCGGCATCCCGCAACCTGCGATGTCTCGTGCTGAGCCGCCAGCCGTCGAACAAATAGACCTTATTATGGTTTTCCGCCTTGCGTTCCGGCCGCTCGCGAAGGGCGACTTTGATACGTGCCAACAGCTCCGTCAGTCCGAAAGGTTTCGTGACATAGTCCGTCGCGCCAAGCTCGAACCCCATCACCTTGTCGGCCTCATCGAGCCGGTCGCCGCTGATGATGATGATGGGGATATCGGATTTCGTACTCAGATTCCGCACGATCTGCAGACCGTCTTCTTCGCCGAGATTCAGATCGACGATCACGAGGTCCGTTTCCTCGGCCGTCATGTGACGACTGACCTGACGGCTGTTTTCCACAGCGCTGGCATGGAAGGCGTGCTGGGACAGATACTCGACCAGCAAATTTCTCATCGAACTATCATCATCGACAACGAGGATATTCTTCATGGTCGTTCCTTCACCGTATGCAGTCCATGCTGCGAAGAAGATTGGCATCAACGTAAGGGCTGCTTCTCATTCCAACAACGTTCATCAGACGCATGACGCAATGCCAGAAAGTATGGGTAGACAACGTGACTCGCTTAACGGCGTAGATGACGATGGGGTGATGTCAGGTTAAGTCCCGCAGCAAGGATCAGGCGTGCCCTGGAGTGATCAGGTGCCAATTCCGGCGATGGCCTTCCAATGGGCCATCGCTGCAAGGCGATGCATATGGATGGCGAAGGCGGAATGCTGAGATCGCGCTGGACAAAGAGATTCCGACCGCGGAAAAGATGCCGACGAAACGTTGCAGTGTGCCTGGCGAGCGAAATCGCTGCATCACCCGCTCTCGTTTCCGTAGAGGCAGATGCGAGTTTTCGGCCCGGTTGTTCAGTCCCTTGTGTGACCGGTGCTCGATCATTGGCATCAACTGCCGCCGGGCGGCACCATAAGAGCGAAGCTTGTCGGTGACGATGCGTTTCGGTCGGCATCCCTGCTTTTTCATCAATCGGATCAGCAGGCGCTTGGCGGCCTTGGCGTTGCGCCGGGTCTGAATGATCTCGTCGAGTACATAGCCTCTTGATCTACCGCGCGTCAGAGCCAGTGTTTCCGGCCACCGATCATCACGACCACCTGGTCCAAATGTCAAATATCATCCGGACTTGGCGGCTTCCGACGCAGGCGTGCGGCATAGTCCGGCCCGAATTTCTTTGCCCAGCATCGGACCGTCTCATAGGAAACGACGATGCCGCGCTCCAACAGCATTTCCTCCACGAGGCGAAGGCTCAACGGGAACTGGAAATACAACCAGGCTGCAGGGGCGATCACACCGGAGGAAAACGATGGCGCTTGTAGTTGACTGGGCTCTTGCTCATCAGCGCATCAGCGCGAAATAGCGGCAAACCTTTCAGCCCCAGTTAACCTGACATCACCGGCGATGGCAACATTGATTCTTAGTCGCGTGTATTTGGCTTCCGCGCCAGCAGGCCGCGTCGCATGTCCGCTACCTTCACCGCAGCAGCTTCGTCAGCCCATCCCGCATTTGCCTTCTTCAGATCCCGGAACCCTGAAGTGAGTTGCTTCGCAAAGTCTTCCGATCCCTTGGGATATAAGCGCTCGCCTGCGCGCGGATAAAGATCGTCGGTAAAGTCGCGATATGGTGTATCCGTAGTGTCTTGAGATAATTTGGATTGAACATTATACGGCAAATTAAGCAGTTCTTTTTGGGTTCTGCTTAATTTGCGATAACCTCTTGCATATAGACCCAATTCCGAAAAGTTTCCTGTCGACTTGCCGTACGCGTTGCGGTTCAGCAACAGTGCCTGTTCCTCATAGAGAAGCTGGCCAAACTTTACACCGGCCGAGTCGAGTTTCATTTTGAGCTTTTCACCGCTGACGAACGTGTCGGCATCTGCTTGTGCGATAATCTCTGGCAACTTGAAACGGCCCCTTCCAAACGGAGCACGCGACCAATAACCGCTTGGCGTTCTCATGATGACGTTGCGGTCGCCGATGAAATAGTCGATATCTTCAGGAGCAATTGCAGTCTGGATCCGTGTCTCAACGATTTCTGTAAAACGGCGTTTACTTACAAGCGTATGCGCATCGACCTGAATAAGGCAGTCTGGAAAACCCCAGAACTGCCGCGGCGGAACATTTTTCCAAGCCCTCGCGGGGTCGTCCATTCCCGGATGGAAATCAGGCCCCAGTCGATCCTCGACAATGGCAAAGGTTTCCGGATCCAGGTGTTGCAGGCGTTCCCACCATCCCGCTGGATTCAGGTGTGGGAGGCGTTCCCGCGAGCCCGTCCGACTCGTGTGGAGCGCCTTGGGAATCTGTACTTCAATCTCTTCATGCGAGTTGTCACTCTCAGATGCTGCTGCCCTGTCCGGTGCAGACAATCCTGGGCTGACGCTGAGCCGACGCAAACGCTTCCGAGAATGCCCGTCATTTACCTTCGGCGCGTCAACCGATCGTCTTTTCAGCCTTGTTTGGTCAGCGACCCGAACAACCTGCTTCCAGAATTTATCATCGGGCACAATCAAAGAGCCTTCACTGTCGGTCGAGGATGTATCAGAACTCCCTGGCTGTCCGGGCAGGCTATGAACCATCCCAATCTCCGTCTCAAATGATGTGTAAGGATTGACCGCAATATCCAGCCAACCTCGATATTATCGGGACTCAAAAACCGAATTTGAATAATACCCTTACAGATGCAACCGTTTAGAAGATTATGAGGTGTTGTGCAGGGCAGGTTTCCATGTAATTACGTATGGAGCATGTACCGGTGCATGGCATAAATTCGAAATGTCCATTATATTAACTAAGATACGCCTGAAATATTGCCCAATTTATCGCAGACACCGGTTCTCTTTCATTATTACGATGATGCATCAATTATTACCTGGAGAAACTTTATGAAGAAAATGTATTTCCTTGCTTGGATCGCATTTAATTTAATGAGCGTGAGCTCAAACGCGACGGATCTCGTTGAAATGAGTGCTCCAGTTCCGGAACCTCCAGTTTGGAACGAGCCGCTGCCGGGCCGATTCGAAGGACATTACATTGGACTCCATGTGGGTTACGGATGGGCGAAAGGAATTTTTGACACTTGCATATGCGGCAGCGATGACGAGGAGTTTGTTGGCAAGCGAATCGGCGGATTTGCCGGCCGCAACTGGGTAGTGTCCAGTGGTTATGTCGCGGGCGTCGAGGCGGATCTCAGTTATGATTGGAACAAGGCGCCTCTCTATGGCGCTCATGTTGGGACAGGTTTTTCTGGCTCCGCCCGTATGCGCGCTGGATACGAGATTGGGAACGTCCTCTTATATGCCGCCGGTGGCCTCACGGTGGCGGATGCCTATGTCAAAAATCCCAACGACAGTGAGGTGGCGCATGGCTGGACGGTGGGTCTTGGCACCGATTGGGCCGTCACCGACGCCACATTTGTTCGCTTGGAATACCGCTATAATAAGTTCTCAACAGTTTACCTGGAAGGTGTCAAATCTGCTTTTGACCAGGATGTTGTCAGTATCGGGATCGCCAACCGTTTCTAAACATGTCCGGCGATAGCCGGATATCAGCCGAGGTTGGTGGGTGCATCGTGAAATACATTTCGATTGCAAATGTAATTGTATTGCGCTTTCATTGATAGTTTCTTGAACTTATATTCGCAAATGAATTGAGAATCCTCAATATTCGCTTTTCAGGCGGAAATCAAATGCTTGATGATCAAGTTAAAAAATATAATGCTGAAGAGCAATATGCAATCAAACAAGCCGCAATTTCCAGGAGATGGCTAACGCTGCAATTTAGGGCATTACGTAGTCAGCTGGCTGCGGCCACCTTCCCCGATGATCAGGCCGTGCGCGAGGAGGCGGAAGGTCATCGACAAGAATTCCTTTCTCTTGCCGACAGTTACATAGCTTCAGAGGTTCCGAAACGGCCCCTTAACGGAATCCCGCTGCTGAATCCTGAAACAAAAGGGCTGTGCGAAGATCTGTACCGCATTTTGGATCGGCGTATACCCTCCGGGCATGAAGGTGCGGACAAACGTCTTGCCGTACTGAAGGTCGCGCGCCTACACGCGAATGACCCTGTACGCACCCACGACACGTCAATCGTGGATTCGTTCAATGAAGCCATAGAAATTCGCAATATGCGAGCGAACGCGGCCCGGTTGTTCACTGTGGAGGACGCAAAAGGTATCATGGACAAAAGTGGCATGCTCCTTCAATCTTTCGCAGATTCGGTTTCTGCACCTCGTCGGAACATAGAGAGGGGAAATATTACGCCGCCGTCTCATCAGCCCGGAACAGACGATTGGATGAGCTTGGAAGACAGGCTTAAGAGGGCCCAGAACTTTGCTTTGGATAACCAATCCCTGGGCCAACCTCATCCAGGTAACGTGAGACTATACGAAAAGCGGATGTACGAGACGGGGTATAAATCCTCCCTCCCCAGCCCAAGCCCTTTACCGCGAGCGTCTTCCCCGTCTACCGCAAAGTCAATTTCCCAAGCCTCGGACTCGGAATCTGCCTCAATTGTCCCGGAAACTCCAAAAGGAGGCTCCCCTGCCCCGACTAGCAAAAAACATTACCTGCAGGATGATGAAGTTGAGCAAGGACCCAGCAAGCGACGTCAGTCCGACCGCCTTCGTGAGCGGTCTCACCGATCTACATATGGGGACTAAAGCGTGTCGCGATCTTTTAGATTCGCTCCTTACGCTTTAGTTCTTGTTTTCGCATGTCGTTATCGCAAAACCGCAATACAGTTTTGCGCGACATGCTGTAATCGCAGGTGGCGAGCATTCGCTTCTGCCGCACGAGCTGTTTGAGGCATACCAGTTGCCGGTTCCAGAGGTGGCTCACGGCCGCATGCGGGAGGCAAATAATATAATTACATCTGAAATTATTAAAAGTAAATATATCTCTAAGGTGTTATAGTATTGTATGGATGATATCGCTACTGTACTATTGGTAAATATCAAGGCAGTTAAATACTGATCTACCTCATAAATCATTCGGCATGCGTGATCGCGCTCGCGGTGGCGGCCAAGGGCTTGGCCGCCACCGCTTCGGATCAAACGGAAGTGAATCATGATCGACACGCCTTATTACCTGATCGACAAGGCACGATTGCTCCGCAACATGGAAGCGATTGCTTACGTTCGGGAGAGATCGGGGGCCAAGGCGCTGCTGGCGCTGAAATGCTTTGCTGCATGGTCGGTGTTCGACCTCATGCGCGAGTATATGGACGGTACAACGTCTTCGTCGCTGTATGAAACCCGCCTGGGCCATGATCAGTTCGGCAAGGAAACCCACGCCTATTCGGTTGCCTATTGCGACAACGAGATCGAGGAAGTGATCGCCTATGCGGACAAGGTCATCTTCAACTCCATCAGCCAGTTGAGCCGCTATGCCAAAAAGGCTTCCGGCATCGGATGCGGCCTGCGCATCAACCCGCTGATCAGTTCCTCGGGCTTCGATCTGGCTGATCCAGCGCGTCCGTTCTCAAGGCTGGGAGAGTGGGATGTGAACAGGATCGAAGCTGTCATGGATCAAATCAGCGGATTTATGGTTCATAACAATTGCGCAAATGGTGACTTCGATCTGTTCGATCGCACGCTTGGCGAAATCGAAGCCAGGTTCGGAGCCTTTCTGAAACGGGTCAGATGGGTGAGCCTGGGTGGTGGCATCTTCTTTACCGGTGACGGTTATCCCGTCGAGGCTTTTGCCGATCGCTTGAAAGTATTCTCGGAAAAATATGGCGTACAGGTCTACCTGGAGCCCGGCGAAGCCTCGGTCACAAAATCGGCCACGCTGGAGACAACTGTGTTGGATATCCTCCACAACGGCAAGAACCTTGTGGTCGTCGATTCGTCGATCGAAGCGCATATGCTCGATCTGCTAGTTTACCACGAAAGAGCTCAGCTGGCGCCCGATACCGGCGATCACAGCTACATGGTCTGCGGTAAGTCCTGCCTGGCCGGTGATATCTTTGGCGAGTACCGCTTTCCGCATCCCTTGAAAATCGGCGATCGCATCTCTTTCCAGGATGCAGCTCACTATACCATCGTCAAAAAGAACTGGTTCAACGGCCTCAAGATGCCGGCGATCGCAATTCGGGAGCTCGACGGCAGCATCCGGAAGGTTCGTGAATTCACCTATGCAGATTACAAACAGAGTCTTTCCTGAAAGGCTCTACCAGCAGGAAAAGGAAATCCGTAAATGAGAAAGAACGTCCTTATCATCGGCGCGGGCGGTGTCGCTCAAGTCGTTGCCCACAAGTGTGCTCAGAACAATGAGGTACTTGGTGATATACACATCGCTTCGCGCACCCTTTCCAAATGTGAGGCCATCATTGCCTCCATCATGGAGAAAAAGGCCCTAAAACGACCCTTTGTGATCAAGGGCCATAGCCTCGATGCGCTCGATATAGAGTCTACCAAGACTCTGATCCGAACGACCGAGTCTCAAATCGTCATCAACGTTGGCACCGCATTTCTCAACATGTCGGTTCTCACGGCCTGTATCGAAACCGGCGCAGCCTATATCGACACTGCCATTCACGAAGAGCCAGGCAAGATCTGCGAGACGCCGCCCTGGTATGGAAATTATGAATGGAAGCGCGCGGCGGAATGTAAGGCGCGGGGAATTACCGCGATCCTTGGCGCGGGCTTCGATCCGGGCGTTGTCAATGCCTATGCCCGCCTTGCCAAGGACGATTATTTGGACAAGGTCACGGATGTCGATATCGTCGATATCAATGCGGGTACCCACGGCAGGTATTTCGCAACCAACTTCGATCCGGAAATCAACTTCCGGGAATTCACCGGTGTCGTTTATTCGTGGCAGAACCGCGAATGGCACGTCAACAAGATGTTCGAGATCGGCAAGGAATACGATCTGCCGGTTGTCGGCAAACGCAAAGCCTATCTCAGCGGCCATGACGAGATCCATTCTTTGTCAAAGAACATGGATGGCGCCGACGTGCGCTTCTGGATGGGCTTCAGCGACCACTACATGAATGTGTTCACGGTCCTCAAGAAGATCGGTCTGCTTTCCGAGCAGCCCGTCGTCACGGCCGAGGGCAAGGAGATCGTGCCGCTGAAAGTGGTCAAGGCGTGCCTGCCCAATCCAACCTCGCTGGCTCCGGAATATGAAGGCAAAATCTGCATCGGGGATTTCGTCAAGGGTATCCGCGACGGCAAGGAAAGAACTGTCTTCATCTACAACATTTCAGATCACAAGCAGGCCTACGAGGAAGTCGGCAGCCAGGGCATTTCCTATACGGCCGGGGTGCCTCCCGTTGCAGCGGCAATGCTGATCGCCAACGGCACGTGGGACGTGAAGCGAATGGCAAATGTCGAAGAATTGCCGCCGAAGCCCTTCCTCGGTGTTCTCAACAGAATTGGGTTGCAGACCTATATTCGCGACGAGCAGGGCGACCGGCCAATAGAGATGTATGAACTCGAGGCCGCGGAGTAACGTTTGCTTTTCGGCGCTTATCTGAATTCTATATTGGATATGTTCTTGGAAAACCAATGTCAAAAATTGAATTCATCCCGAGCCCGGCTCCGGCTTATACAAAGTCCGTTGCTGTGATCGGATGCGGGCCAACCGCGCTTTACTTCCTCAAGCATGTTCTGGATAACCGTTCGGACAGGCTTAACATCACCTTCTTCAGTGCATCGGATAGGCTGGGTTCAGGCGTATCCTATCATCATGACCGGGTTGGAGACCAGACTCTGGCGAATATTGCCTGCGAAGAAATCCCCAACATCGTAATGGCGCCCAACGAATGGTTCATAAGCCGACCGAAATACTGGCTTGAACAAAATCGCATGGATTCTCGCCGGATCGGACCAGGTTACATACCGACACGACATGTCTTGGGGGAATATTTCGAAGCCCAGTTCAAGATGCTGCTCGTCAATGCAGCGAAGTTGGGCATCGCGGTCCGCTGCCTACGTCAATCAACCGTGACGGACGTCGTTCCTGCCGCAAACGGAGTAAAAGTCGTCTTTCTCAAAGACGGCGAAGCCAAGACTATGGAGTTTGAATCGGCCGTGATAGCGACCGGGCATCTCTGGCGAGGTGAGGATGCCTCCAAGCCTCGTTTCATGGCATCTCCCTGGCCCATTTCCAAAGTGGTGAGAACGGAAGGACGCAATATCGGCCTGATCGGCACTTCCCTGTCCGCTATGGATGCCTGTTTGGCCCTAGCAAGAAAGAACGGTGTATTTGCCCGGGATTTCGATGGGCGGCTGAAATTTCTCCCCAATTTCGACCTGCACGATTTCCGGATCGTCATGCACTCGTGCAAGGGGCTGTTGCCGCCCATCCGCGTTCATTCCGAATATCCGCGTTTCGAAATGTATTCGTATATCAGTCGGGCCGATATTCACGGGCATATCGAGCAAAACAATGGTCACCTTTCACTCGATTTCCTGTTCGAACGCGTGTTGAAGACGGTTTTGAAAGAAAAATCCCCGGAAGTATTCGATGTCATAGAAAAAATGGATTTCGAGAAATTTATCGGATTTCTCCAGAAGCGCCACAAGGCGAGAGATCCCTTCGAGCTCCTTAGGGAAGAATACGCAATCTCCGCTGCGTCCATTCGAGATCGTGGCCCGATCTACTGGAAGGAAGTGCTCGACGACATCGCCTATACGCTCAACTTCCACATCCGGTATCTCAAACCCGGCGACATCATACGCGTTCACAATCAGCTCATGCCGTTGCTCACTTATCTCATTGGCGTCTTGCCCCAACAATCGTGCGAACAGATTCTAGCGCTGCATGAAGCCGATTGCCTGAGCGTCGTCAACATCGGTCACAACCTGACAATTTCCGGGGGCATGGACGATGAACCGGCCAGCCTTGTATTTCACCATCCGCAGACAGGACAGAAAACGACGCTCTCCTACGACTTTATCGTGGATTGCCGCGGACAGAAATCGATTGATCTTGCCGATTTTCCATTCCAGACTCTGGTTGACACCGGTGTCGTCACTGCGGCCAAAATCAAGCTGGAACCCAAAGCGCCAGATGGCGGAGACGAACATGTGATCGGAGGTGTTAGCGTCGACGAGTGCTTTCATCCGATTTCCAGCACAGGAATGTCAATCCTATCAATATTCATCCTGGCTGCGCCGATTATCTCCGGAATCTACCCCTATCAATCAGGTCTTCCGTTTTGCAGTGAAGTGGCAAAAGTCGCTGCAGACACGCTCCACAAACAGGTGGCATCCGAATGGAAAGGAAGGGCCGCGGCGCTGCCCGCAGCGAGGCAGTCGCTGAGTGTCGGAGGCATGGGTGGCAGGAGGCAGAGTCCGTGAAAGTTGTTCGTTTTGTCGTTGGCCAGGACGAACGCGCCAACTGGATCGTTCATGACCAGCTGGGCGTTGTGGGTGGAATTTTTGTCTCAAAGGCCGCAGCTCTTCAGTTCGCACGACGCGAGGCTTGCCAGGACATGGCCCTTGTTTCAGTTGCAGATGACGGCATGATCGTTGATTTCGCACAGATTGGGGATGTGGCCTGCCGGCGCGCCGCCTGATCTTTATAGTAGAACAGCGCGAACATGACCACGATAAAATGTCTTAAGCCAGTATAGGCTGAGGTTGTTAGTCTCGAATGGACGGCCGATTTCGTCACCAGATAGCGACTTTACCGACTGGAAAGAAACGACACAATTATACGAGCCCTTGTCCATCACCGCGCCGCCTGGTATCCCGCTGCCGGTCATCTCGGCGAGTTCTGTTTAAATTTTCCCTTTGGGCCACGGTATCAAGATCGCCGCTAGCGATTGCTGTCAAAATCTTACCCCGCATCTCGGGACCATATGGGCCAAAAGCTTCGTACTCGGCCGCGGCGCCAGGATTGCGGTTTTTCCCTGCGACTGCTTCCATCACTCTGGCTCTAAGCCTCATCCGATCGGTATCCTCCTTACCTGCTGCGGGCGGCGACAATCTCTGTTTCTTTTGCCGAGCCGTGTCGCGTCGGGGGGGCTCCTCCTCGGCTTGTCGTTTTCTACTCTTTGTGTTCAACCTACGAATTGGGGTCCGCGACGAAGCCGGCGGTAGTTGGGCTAAGGGCGCCATCGTCAACGACGTCGGATCAACCGTATTAGTCTCGGGAATAACGGGGGACGAAGGCGCGAGAAAAGTGGGAGGAGTGTAAGGCGTTGAAGGTGTATCGACCTCTACAACAGGTGGCGACGATTTATCCTGAAGCTCTGCCAAGCTCGAGCTGGTTGAGCTTCCGGAGCGTTTGCGCAGTCCGGCAGGAAAAAGGTCCGAGGTTCTGTCGAGAGCGCCCGGATCTCGTTCCCGTTTCAGCATTTCATCAAGACGATCGAAATAGTCGAAGAAGTCTTCTCTGAACTGCAGCCGATGCGGGAGTTCCCCTAGTGTTTCCACGGAAGCGGGTTCCCAATCGGTACCGGAGCTTGCGTCTTTCGTTGGCATCCTGGATCTCCCATGGCTATAGAGCGGGAATTTGACGCAGTCTTCACCATCTCGAACCAAATCCCCAATGCTTAAAGGCTTCAACCGTAATATTGCAGAGCTTTCCACTTTCTGGACCCAGGTGACTGGTTACTTCGGCACCATCGCTGACGACATGAGCAAGGAGCGCCGCCGACGGCTGCGCAAGCTCAGACGACATCCACAGCTGCGAGACCTGATTATCGATCGATTGAGGGCCAAATGGTCACCGGAACAGATTGCCGGCCGGCTGTTGACTGACGGGATCAGCCCAGTCAGCATCTGCCCGGAAACGATCCATCGCTTCATCTATTGCAAGGAGGATTATCTGCTTGGCCTTTACGAGCACCTACCTGAGCGACGCCTGCCGCGTGGATCCCATTCTCCGGGTGAGGCGAAGTTGGCGGATGTCTGGAATTGCGCTGCATCGTCAGCACGAACCGTCTGGATAGCAATCACCTGCGGATTTTTTACGAGGCGGTTCGGCAACAACACCGGCGTTGGCAAGCGAGCGATCGCTTCGCTGCCTCGAGGACGACATTAGAGAGAAATGGGCTGCCAGAACTGGATCTTCCTTGAGATGCACGTCCCAAGCCGAGTGCTCTATTTGCCCGGAGATGAAGCAAAGCATCAGCATCTGTTGTGACATGGAAAGCGGGGCGATTACTTCAGAGAGGGTCCTTTCCCGAAGAGCAGGGCCGGCAGAGGCGTTGAATTCCGCTAAACCTGAATGACATTCGGGCTCAGAACAAGAAAACCCACCTACGTAATTTTCGTAATACATAACTGAATTCCTTAAAAAGAGACATTGTGCGCTCAAAAATGACGCTGCACGATGACAAACATATGCCCTATGCTGGAGAAAGGCTTCCGGAGAACCGTTTCAGCTGAAATGGAATAAGTTTTTGTAATGCGCCGGACATTGGCAACAGAGATCTGAGGTTGACGCAGCGATTTCAGCCGCTGCCGCAACCAGGATCGAGAGGCTCATGACGTGCGTCTACTGATGGTGCGAAGTGACCAGCCACATGGCCCGGCTCACCTCAAGAGAAACAAATAATCGTGCCCAGATCCGCGCGGACCGCGGCCGTATTGTCATAATCATTATGGGAAGCTTTGCAAGGTCGTCGCCGTGGGATCGATTGCATCTTGTACGACTGCCCTCTCATAGAGCGCTGGGCGCGTTCACGCCCCATGGAATCTAAAACCGAGGGGCCGTCATCACCCACCCCACTCCGCCCTTGCAGCCGGAATCAGCTGGTCAGATCGGGCTGGTCGACGTGCCGTATGGCAGCGCAAAGTGACGTTTTAACTTTGCTTAAAACTGGACATTCCAACTCCCGGAAGATTTATTTAGCATATTGAAATAGATAACAAAGTTATCAGGAGTAGAAGCTCTTCTCACTATCGAAAGACTTCAGGCATCCCCCTGCTCGTGCGACATACACCTTACGTCTCCCATTTCCATCATCGCACAGCGTTTGGCCTCGACCCGCACGTTCCCGCTCTCTCTGGCATGCCGCCGGACCGTCACACAGGCGTCGCATAAAAATGCAATTGACTTTAATTAATTTCCATGATGGAAATTAATTAGCGAGATTTCTCGGAGGAGCGCTTCGTGATGCGAACACTATATTTTGCTGCCGGATTGACATTGGGAACGGCTTTTACGGCACAAGCCGCCGACGTGACGTTGCGTTACATGAGTTGGGATGCCGCTCAGATTGAGCGCGAAAAACCTGCTATCGCGGCTTTTGAGGCCGCGCATCCGGGGGTCAAGGTACAAACCCAAGGACTTCCTGTGAAGGACTTTTGGCCCAGGCTTTCTGCGCTGGCCGCCTCTGGGGATCTCCCGGATGTCTTTACAATGTCATCGGGCTACATCCAGCAATGGACTGATGCTGGAAACCTTACAGACCTGACGCCCTACACGAAGGACCTCGATCTGAGCGCATACACAAAAAGCGCTGTAGAAACCGGCCAAATAAACGGAGGCCTTTACTCTCTGCCGTTGAGTTGGTCCGGCCCAGTTCTCTTCTACAACAAGAATATGTTCGATGCTGCAGGTCTGACTTATCCGACTGGTGCTTGGACCTGGAGTGATTTCTTGGCGGCCGCGAAAAAGCTGACGGTCGATAAGAACGGAGATGGAAAGCCGGACGACTGGGGCTACTCTGTTTTTGGCCGTTACGCTCAGGTCGATGGCTGGGTCTATCGTAATGGGGGCCGGTACCTCAACAAAGACGCTACCAAACTTGAGCCAAACGTAGAGGCTATTAATACCCTGAAATTCCTGACCAATCTGGTGCTGAAAGAAAAGGTCGCCCCGTATCCAAAAGATCTGCAGGGAATACGATACCAGGACGTCTTTCCGATGGGAATGTCTGCGATGTGGGTGGACGGCTCCTGGAACATTAACAACGTCCGGACCGTGGCAGGAAATAAGTTCAAGTGGGGTATCGCGGAGATTCCGAAAGGGCCGGACGCAACAGCTGAAACAGTCCGTGCATACGCATGGCCGGACATGTTTTCCGTCAGTGCGAATTCGAAAAACAAGGAGCTTGCTTTTGCCTTCATCCGGCACATGACCGGCGAGACGAGAAACGCGACAGATTTCTTGGGCGGTACAGTGCCAGCGTTTAAGGCGATTGCTGCACGTGAGGCGTGGCTCGAACGGGACAAGCAGCCCGACAACAAAGAGGTCATCCTGAAAATTGGCGAGCAGAACCTCTACACGGGATTTTCGCGCAACTGGGATGCATGGCGGGGCTATGGCGCGTCCGGCTCCGGAGGAATGAATGGAGAACTCGACGAAGTTTTCAACGGGCGGAAGTCGCTCGATGAGGCAGTGAAGAGCTTCACGACCTACGCCAATGACGCGCTCAGCCGCTGACCTCAAAATTTGGGAGGTAGGAACCTGCCGCCCATTCGGGGAAACGAGATGTCTTCACAAACCGCGCAGCGCTTCACATGGCTCGCCTTTCTATTTCTGCTTCCGACCCTGCTTGGTCTTTTGATTTTCCGTCTTGTTCCGATCGTCGGTGCGTTCGTGACGTCCTTCACGAGATGGCAAATATTCGACAAGCCGAGATGGATTGGTCTCGACAACTATATCAACATCTTGACCTCGCCGGTTGCAGCGAAGGTATTCATAAATACCGCGTGGTTTACCATGATCTACGTTCCAGGTGTCATCGTCCTGGCGCTCTTTCTGGCTGTCTTGTTGAACAATAGCCTAAAAATATCGGCGTTCTTCCGTGGGGCATTCTTTCTCCCCTACATAACGTCTACAGTGGCAGTCACACTCGTGTGGCGTTGGATATTTTCGACAAAGTTCGGGATTCTCAACAACCTGCTTATCGGCCTCGGATATTCCGACCCGCCGGCTTGGCTTGCCGACCCCATATGGTCATTGCCTGCTGTAGCAATCGTTTCGGTGTGGAAGGATAGCGGCTTTTTCATGCTGTTATTGCTCGCCGGTCTCCAAACAATTGATCCTGGGGTTTATGAGGCAGCTCGAATGGATGGAGCAAAACGTCTTCGACAATTCTTCGATATCACGATGCCTCTTCTGTCCCGCAGCTTGTTCTTTGTGCTTATTCTGGCTCTCGTTCGCTCAACGCAGACATTTGAAATCACTTACGCGCTAACAGGCGGTGGGCCGAACGGCGCGTCAACCACCCTTGCTTACTTCGTATACGAGAACGCGTTTGTTCATTTCCAAATGGGTTATGCCTCGGCCCTTGCATACTTGCTATGCTTCGCGGTCGGACTCGTAACTCTCGCTAACTTCTACGTCCGCAAGAGATGGACCCATGAATAAGAATATCACCCTGATAGCGCTATACAGTGTCCTATCGCTCTATGCCCTCCTGACCCTTTCGCCATTCATATGGATGTTGATCACGTCGTTCAAAGAACCGGCGGACCTATTTCGGCTCCCGCCTAGTTTTGCCCCTACTCAGTTATTCACGGATGCGCCGTTTGCCAACTACACCTCAGCTTTGACAGAGCGTGATTTCTCGACATTTTTCATAAATTCGCTACTCGTTGCAGCGTGTTCAGCATCCGGGCAAGCACTGACTTGTGCGCTTGCAGGCTATGCGTTCGCAAAATTACCGTTCCGTGGGGGAAATATTCTATTTGCGTTGGTGCTTGCGACCGCGTTCGTTCCAACAGAAGTAACGATCATCCCGGAGTATTTGCTCATGAGGGGCTTGGGATGGATTGATACATTCCTACCACTCATCGTTCCGTCGTTTCTCGTCGGATCATTTGGCACGTTCATGCTCAGAGAGTATTTTTCAGCTCTTCCGAACGACTACGCCGAAGCCGCGCGGATGGATGGCGCATCCAACTTTCGCATCTTTCGAGACATCTATTTACCACTGTCGGTTCCAGCGCTGATTTCTGTCTTCATCGTCGCCTTCATCCATAGTTGGGACGAATTGCTGCGACCAATCCTCTACCTGAACTCGCCGGAACTATACACTGTTCCAAGGGGCCTGATGAGCCTGGTCAACGAATACGATTCAGAATGGACGCTCTTCATGGCTGGCTCTGTCGTTTCAATCCTGCCTCTCGCCGCAATTTACATCCTTGGCCAACGTTATGTCATCCAGGGCTTTGTCGGCGGCGGCGTAAAATAAGAATACCGGAAAATGTCTAAGATGCCCTCAATCATCAAGGAAACGGTTGCACTCGCCTCGGGATTCGAGGCGAACATCGCCATCGTCCACATCGATCACTTTAGCGTGGATCCGTTCAACTGGGTTCCGCCCTCTGAAATGGTCTTGCGCACAGAGGCGGCTCTAGCGACCGGCAGGCTGGGCGCTGAAACCTACCCGGTTCTCCATCCGAGTGTGAGAGTAGCTCGACCAGTCACATATGCGGGTTTTGAAAATCAAATCGAAATTTGGTCCGAACGAGTATCTACAATTGCCAGGCACTATCAAGACGCCGGCATAAGCCTTGCGAAGTTATGGCACGATCGACGTGGCACTACCCCGTCGGCCTATCCTGTGCCACTGGCTCATACGGATCTTATGCGACTGAGAAGTGCGACTTTGGCAAAAACTCAGATTTTCGCCAACGGGAACTATTTCCTTTTCGAGCCGAGAGAACTCGACACTCCTTTCGAAGCGTACGGCGATCCCGTAGGGATGGTTGCATCAGTGGGAACCATTCTCAACCCCCCTCAACTTCCACGGGCTTGCCTGGTCAGCGATGGATCCACATCCACAATTCGCCACCTAAGCTTCGCCGACATCAATATCATGTTGCCCGGAGCACTAACGATCGACGCTCATCAACGTGGGACGCTCGATGCAGAACAAACCGCCTCGACGCCTATCGCCATAGCCAGGTATTACGGCTCCACAGGTGGGCGTACCGATCGAGGCAAGAATGTCGTTGAAGTCGCAATTGTTGGTCGTCACGCGGTGGCGATGAGCAAAGGTGGTGACATGCCAATCCCCCGCTCGGGATGTGTGATCAGGTTTCCGAACGAGCCAGAGAAAAGCATTATCGCAGCCCTCCGGTCAGGAGAGCCGGTTTCATATTCACTGACCACAGGGAGGCTCGTAGACGGCGTACAAGCCGGGCCACAGCTAGTTACGAACGGGGTTATCGAAAATGGCGATGCCATCTTTCACCAGGAAGGTTTCTTCGTCGAAGACGAACAGGGAGACCTGATCCAACCCTCACCATTCAACTGGAAAGCCGATTGGCATCATACACGCGCCGCCAGGTTGGGAGCAGGGTTTGACGCGGCCGGAAGATTGTTCTTCCTGGGTGTTGAAGGGCAGTCGTCTTACACCAAGAGTGGCGGACCTCTCCGTGGCGCCACCCTGCACGACCTCGCGGAGCTGCTCGTGCGGTACGGGGCAGTGGACGCCATGCACCTGGATGGTGGGGGCTCGACACAGCTTTTCCGTCCTTTCGGTGGTTCAATCCTTCGTCCTGGCAATTTCTGCCGAGGTTTCGAAGACGTCGAGGCAGACTACGATCGTCCTTTGCCACTTGGACTACGTCTTGAACTCGCAAACATGGATGTACGTGGGTGATCTTCCATCAGAATCTTAACGGTCTCCAGCGCAAGACCCTTGAAAACATCATCTCCGGACGATCCCCAAGCCGTTTCGAGCTTGCCAGTCAGTTTGGCGTTTCTCCGCAGACGATGACACGCGCGGTCAAGGCGCTCATCGATGAAGGTGTGGTAGATGAGCAAGTCGAGACGACCGGCCAGCGGGGTCAGCCATCTCGTCGGCTCGTCTTTAAACACGGCAGTCTTCTCGCAGTTGGCCTTGTATTAGCAAACGACCGGCTGATCGTGATAGTGGAGGATCTCTCGGGAAATCGCCTTTCCAAAGACGAAGTAGACGGAGATTTTCGCGAACCCGGTCCTGCGCTCATACAAGCCGCAGCAATGGTCGAAGACGCGATCAAAAGAAATGGTGGCCGAGAGAAAATCGTCGGGATCGGAATTGCTGCGCAGGGCTTCTTCATAGAAAAAAGCCGCAGACTCGCCTCCATCGGGAGCCTTGCCGCATGGGCAGAAATAGACATAAAGACCTTTTTTGAAGAACGCTTTTCCGTTCCAGCCACGGTGCAGAACGATGCTAAAACTATCGCCGTAGGTACCATTCGCGAAGGCTTCCCCCGGCACTATAGCCATTACTTCTGCTTTTACCTCGGTAGCGGTATCGGTGGCGCGCTCGTAAGTGAAGGGCGCCTCTATGAAGGCGCCTCCGCAAACGCCGGTGAACTTGGAAGCTTTGTCACACGAAACGACACTCGCCCGACTGTTCCGAACTTTCTCAAAATAGCAGGTCTCCGATCAATCGGCGATTGGCCAGATAGTGCCAAGGTGGATGGTGACATCTTAGGCTGGTGCCGTTCCGCAGGCGAAGCATTGTCGCAGGCCGCGCAAATTGCCGTGCGAAGCTATGATGTGGAGTTCATTCTCGTCTGCTCAAACTTGCCGCAAGGTGTGCTGCGTGCGATCTGCAGCGCGGTTCGGGCCGAACCCATCGGCGCAAATCTCTTAGATCAAGAAAACGCCCGACGTCTTCTCAGATGGCCAATAGTGATCCCTATCAGCGAAGCTTCGCTCAATAGCGGAGCGTGTGCGTTGGCCACGTATAACTTCCTTCACTCTGCCGCTCCCGCAGAGCAGCAGGATTAGAACCTTAATAGATCAAAGGCAGCTCTATGATGGCATCGATTTCCCTTCGCAACGTTCTGAAAAGTTACGGAGAAAACGCCGTCGTACATGGCGTAAACCTTGAAATAAATTCAGGCGAATTTGTCGTAATTCTTGGGCCGTCGGGCTGTGGAAAATCGACGTTGCTTCGAATGATTGCTGGTCTGGAAGAGATTTCAGGCGGGGAAGTCAGGATTGAAGACCGCGCGGTGAATGAGCTTGAGCCGCGTGACCGCGGCTGCGCCATGGTTTTCCAGAATTACGCCTTATATCCTCATATGACGGTGGAAGCGAATATCGGCTATGCGCTCCGGGTGGCTGGTATTGCCGCACAGGAGCGACGTCGGCGAGTTGAAGAAACAGCGAGTATTGTTGGCCTTAGCTCCTTTCTCGACCGCAAACCCAGCGCCTTGTCGGGCGGGCAGCGTCAGCGCGTAGCCATGGCACGCGCCATGATTCGAGAACCCAAGGTTTTTCTTTTTGACGAACCGCTTTCGAACCTGGACGCTAAGCTCAGAGGCTCGATGAGGGCAGAAATTCGTAGGCTTCATAGGCAACTGAAGGCTACCTCGATATTCGTCACGCACGATCAACACGAAGCAATGACACTCGCGGACCGTATTATTGTGATGAACAACGGACGGGTTGAGCAAGTCGGCACTCCCGACGACATCTATCATCGTCCCGAGACAGCTTTCGTAGCCGGATTCGTCGGTACGCCAGCTATGAATTTGATGCCTGCAGTCGTCGAGGCAGATGGTTCGATTTCAACCAAACGTGGGACACGGCTACTCCAACGAGTGGGAGATGTTCAGCTTGAAAGCGGGCGAGAGGTCACATTTGGTATCCGCGCAGAAGCCGTTAGTCTTGTAGAGCCTGATGTTGCAGGAGCTATTGTCGGCACGATAGATTTTGTTGAAGAGCTGGGCGCAACGCGCATCATCCATGCCGAAGTTGACGGCATTCCTTTTTGCGCAACGACTCCCCGAAATATTCGCCTTGAACGAGGTACTCACGTAGGCTTCGCTTTCAAAAAGCACGCAGCTCACCTCTATTCAAGTGGTGATGGTCGCAAAGTTTTTGAAGGAGAACCAGCGTGAACCTGGAGCCCGATCTCGAATGCTTAATGAAGCTCAAACTTCCCCTAGGTCGCGTCCGCTGTGTCATCGACACCGATACTTTCAACGAAATTGACGATCAGTTTGCGATCGTTCAAGCACTTTTGTCGAAAGATCAACTGGATCTCCAAGCCATATACGCCGCCCCGTTCACGAACGCCAAGGTGGCAACACCTGGCGAAGGCATGGAGCTCAGCTACGATGAGATACTCCGCTTACTAATCCGCCTTGAAGTCGCAGCCGAGAGGTTGGTTTTCAAAGGCGTCTGCGAATATGTCGGTCCAGAAAAAGTCGCGCGCGACGCTGCAGCTGTAACCGATCTTATTGCCCGTGCCCGTGCCAGTTCGGTCGACGATCCATTATACGTCATTGCGATCGCCGCCATCAGCAATGTAGCCTCCGCCATCCTCTCGGCTCCAGACATTTGCGATAAAATCGTTGTCCTTTGGCTGGGTGGTCATGCCCTCGATTGGCCTAATGCGAAGGAGTTCAACCTTCGCCAGGATATCGGTGGAGCTCAAGTGTTATTTGATTGTGGGGTACCGCTTGTCCTGTTTCCATGTCGGGGAGTGGTCTCACATCTGACAACGACTGTTCCTGAAATTGAAGCGCATGTCGAACCGCATGGAGCAATCGGCGCGTTTCTCGCTGAACGTTTCAAATGCTATTCGGATGATCATGTCGGCTGGTCAAAAGAGATATGGGACATGGCGCCGGTTGCCTGGCTTATCGATCAATCATGGTTTGATAGTGTTTTGGTTCCGACACCGATCCTTACCGATCAGGCGACGTGGAGCGTCGACCGCTCACGACACGTTATGCGGTACGTCTTTCATTTGTATCGAGACCCCATTCTCAAAGATTTCTTCAGGAAGCTTCGCTCTCATCATCTCTCGGATGCGTCTGGAAAATTGCTCGCCGGTTGTTCGGACGTGTGAGGAAGATCGAATATTCGGCTGACAAGCTGTCCTAGCATTTGGAGCAACAGGCTTTTGCCTCTTTCCGGCCTCTTTCGGAGCCCAGCGTCTTTGCATATATGCCCACCTATCCGCAATAACCGGATCTTTCCGTCGTGCCATGGCTAATCTCCTTCAAACCCATTATGCACGCCCGTACACGAAACTCCTCACAGCCCCGAGTTTAGTGCCCGGAAGTGAGCCGTGATGCACTTTTCAGCGCAACGCGGGTTCGGCTCGCCTGCTCCGCTCAGCGCTCGACAGACAAGGCACGGTCGGCAAGCTGCAGCTTCAGCTGACTATTATGCGCAAGCCGCGCTGCCTCATCACGGCTTTTCATCTCATTGACCACCTTTGCAAAAGCTTCAGGGTGATCCGCTTCAGCGGGCTCGAACGGGACCTCCCGTGTGGCAAGTTGTACCGCAGGCCCACCGAACGCGCCCTTTAAAGTGGCTAGTTGTTCCGCGCTTGCCGCGCGCAGCAGCTCGTCTCCATGCGCCGTCACGCGTAACGCGAGCTTGCCCATGGCATTGTGGAAATTCGTTTCGTCTTGAAACTCCGAATCATCACGCCCGCAGAATGCGAGTGTCAGCGTTGCGATTTGCCCAATATTGGCTTGGGGTAGCAGGTCGTTACCACGCACTGCCACTTGCATCGCCACCGCCTCCGTCGCATCATCATCAATATCGTTTTTGGTAAACGCGTCGGCTAGTCTGGCGAGATGGTCGATATTAGCAGAGCTCAGCCGCTCCGGACCATCATTAATGGCCGCCCAGGCCACTCCGGTCAAAGCTTCTTTAAACGCTGGACCTCTTCGCGCACCAAAGGCGGCGGCCAAATCCGCGAGATGATCGGGAGTCGCATGTTTCAGCGCGCCCTCCACCTCCATTGCATGTACTTCATCCACTTCCGGCAACGGGCCGTTTTTGCTAAAGGCGTCTTCAACCGGAATACCGCTAACGACATCGTGGCAGACAGCAACATAATAAGATTTGGCGTTAGAATTTCTTCGCAGCATTACTTTTCTCCAGATCCTTGTCCCCGGGGGGCTAAACTATTGACGTACTTGCTGATCCTTAAAAGGTTGCAAGATCATTACGGGCATGGTGACGACTTAGCTGATTGACGATTTCCCGCGCCACCATCAGCTGTAACTCGTTTGGCAAAAGATCGAAGATGCGCTGCTGTTTAGCCGGAGCGCCTTCTCCCGAAAGTCTCTCTGTTCTGGACATGGGATGTCTCCCGAAAATACGGGCGGTTTCGGCTAGGTGAAATAATACCCTCTCAATTACAGTCCCATCGTAAAAAGCGTCAAATCCTGAACCAAAAGCAATATCATCCGGACTTGGCGGCTTCCGACGCAGGCGCGCGGCATAGTCCGGCCCGAATTCTTTGCCCAGCATCGGATCGTCTCATAGGAAACGACGATGCCGCGCTCCAACAGCATTTCCTCCACGAGGCGAAGGCTCAACGGGAACCGGAAATACAACCAGGCTGCATGGGCGATTACACCAGGAGGAAAACGATGGCGCTTGTAGTTGACTGGGCTCTTGCTCATCAGCGCGAAATAGCGGCAAACCTTTCAGCCCCAGTTAACCTGACATCACCCTCTAGCCAGTTGATCAACCGACACAGTCGGGCCCACTGCGGTCGTCTCGGCCTACAAACGCTCTGCTGTTTTGGTGATCCATGGTAATTGGCTTGGCTGTCACTTCGTTACGCAATAGCGGCCGTTCTGCATAAGATTTCCCATTATGAATAATCGGGCCGCGACTGTGTATTTCACTACGCGATGCAAGTCGATAAACACTGGGCGGCGGGCTGGACCGACTATGCGGCTTGCTAGCGATGCTCGAATCATCCGAGACCAGACTAGGCGGCGAACTGGCGAGCGAGGCACGGCTCAGAGAGGGGCGCTCTCCTCCACCGTAGAACGGATTGCTACGCAACGGGTTGGGATGCTCCATGCTGTCAAGCGGCTTGCTATCAGTGTTCGAACTGTCCGAGACCACGGTAGATGCCAAACTGCTGAGCGAGGCGGCACGGCCCAAAGAGGGGCGTTGTTCTCCACCGGAAACCGAATCCGTATGCAACAGGTCGGGAACATCGTCCTTTATCTCCTGCGCGAAAGAACGCCCCAGTCGAATACTGCCCAAACGGTTCAGAGCCGGGGGCTGTTCTCTGCTGGTGACCGTATTGCTGTGCAACGGGTCGGGGCGCAACAGTCCTCGAGGAGAACTCTGTATCTCCTGCGCGAAGGAAGACCTACTTCCCAAAATAAGCTCGTTCAAATGACGTTGGGATCCCAAAGCAGCCAACTTTGCCGACGAGAAGCCCCCGTCTCGCACACCCCTGCGGCGATCGAAATCTAGAGCGGACGGTTTGTTCTTTTGGGTCGCGAGGCTGCGGACATGATTGGCGATATCTTGCGCTTCCTTCTCCGCTCGCGCCACAGCCTTGCCTGGTTGCGTAATGCGTTCCAGCGCTTTGGAAAAGCTTGCGCCAAGTCGTCTCAATCCAGACACAAGCTTCGAGCCTGCATTATCGCCTGGGCCGGAGCTTTCGATATCAGCGTTTGCCAAAGCCAACTCCTGTGGAAATAAATTTTGAAGAAATTGCAGGGAGGGTAGCGGAGGAACACCCTCCCTGCAGGACGTGATTGAAATTGACTATTTAAGTATTCATACTTTTATTAAGGCGCATATAGCAATAATAATAACAAAACTAGATCATCTAGTTGAGCGTTAGTTATTGCTTTTAGCAGTGTCAATTTAGGGATTCTGATATTTATTTCAACTAAAGAGCCGTTTCAAATGTAATTTCGTGACCTGGTCCGAAACGTCAATTTGATTCGGCAGAAAAATCTCCTTTCCTCCGTTTTACTTTTTAAGCGATTGAGGCTTGGAAGGCCGAAATTGATATCAGGGAAGCCTGAGAGCCCTCTCTGATTGGGGTCTTTGAAATCAAGCTCTCCTGATCTAAATCTCGGATCACCGAGCCTGAGGTTCTGGGTCTCTTATGAGATCACCTTTGCCCATCGTCCTACGGAACGATCCCGATTGCCCTTTCAGGCGGAATTTGACGCTTGAGCCTTCCCTTTCTGGTTGTTCGTCATCAAGTTGCCGCGAGGTCGATGTTGATGGCGGTCTGTTTTCCGAACTGGAATTCGGCGCCATCGCACCCCATGCGATGCAGGATCACGGCAAGTTTGCGGGCGACCACGACACGCGCGCCATGCTGCGGATTCCGACGTGAAGCCGGCCGGCATTCCGATCAAAGACCGGCCGATTTTCGGCACTGAAGAATACCCCCTGGGTCAGCAACTTTGGCATCAAATGGACCACGCGCACCGTGGAGATTTTGATGCCGGCAAAGAGAAGGCTGACCATGAAACAGTTACGACAAATGCTGCGGCTTGCCGGAAGCGGGACCAGCTCCCGTGAGATCGCGGTCGTGTTGGGAATAGCGCGCAGCACGGTGCAAGATAATTTGCGGCGAGCGGCCGAGATCGGATTGGGTTGGCCCTTGCCAGGCGACCTCACCGACGATGCTCTGGAGAACAAGCTTTTCGCCCGCAACGGCGTCAAGCAAGGCACCCGACGACGGACTGAGCCGGTCTGGGCCGAACTCGCTGTTGAGCTCAAGAGGCCTGGCGTCACACTGCTGATTCTCTGGGAGGAGTATCGGGCCGCAAATCCTGATGGTTATGGGTACAGCCGCTTTTGCGAGCTGTTCCGTGGCTTCGAACAACGTCTGTCTCCGACGATGCGCCAGGAGCGTGCTGCCGGCGACAAGGTCTTCGTGGATTATTCGGGGAAAAGGATCCCGATCGTCGACCGCACGACCGGTGAGATTCGCGAGGCGGAGATCTTCGTCGCGGTGCTCGGCGCCTCCAGCTTCACCTATGCAGAAGCAACCTGGACACAGACCCTGCCTGACTGGATCGGCTCGCATGTTCGCCTCTTTCGCTTCATCGGCGGTGTCCCGCGGCTGATCGTTCCCGACAATCTCAAGTCTGGGGTCAACCGTGCCAGTTTCTACGATCCCGAGATCAACCGAAGCTACGGTATGATGGCCTCGCACTACGGTGTTGGTGTTCTTCCGGCCCGGCCGAAACGGCCGAAGGACAAGTCGAAGGTCGAGAACGGTGTTCGTTTCGCTCAGTCCTGCATCCTTGGACGCCTGCGCAATCAGACCTTCTTCTCGCTGGCCGAGGCCAATGCGGCCATTGCTCAGGCTCTCGACCGCATCAACGATCACGTCATGCGCCGCCTTGGTGTCAGCCGTCGGCAATTGTTTGAGAATGTCGAGCGCACCGCGCTCGCACGCCTTCCCGGCGACGATTACGAGTTTGCGGAATGGCGATTGGTCCGTGTCTCGACCGACTATCACGTCGAATTACAAGACCTTCCTCTATTCCGTTCCACATGGCCTCATCCGCCAGCAGGTCGACCTCAGAGCGACGGCGCGCACCGTGGAGATCTTTCACCGCGGCAAGCGCGTCGCGGCTCATCAACGCCGATATGGTGGTCCTCGGCACGGCACTGATCCAGAGCACATGCCCAGTTCCCACCGGCGATATGCCGAGTGGACGCCCGATCGCTTTCGTCGCTGGGGCGCATCCATCGGGCCCAATACCGAAGGCTTGATCATCTCTGTTCTCGCGAGCCGTCCGCACCCGGAACAGGGCTTTCGAACATGCCTGGGCATCCTGCGCCTGTTTCGCGACATCGCTCGCGATCGCGCCGAGGCCGTATCAGCCAGAGCTGTCGAGATTGGAGGCTTGAACTGCAAAAGCATTGCCTCGCTTTTGGCCAACCACAAGGCCGCAAAACATTCCACCGAACCCTCCGCAATCATCGACCATGCCAATCTGCGTGGTCCCGGCTACTTTCATTAAGGACAAGACCAATGCTGACACACCCGACTATCGATCAACTACGAGCGCTTGGCCTTTACGGCATGGCCACGGCCTTCCAGGAGCTCAATGCTCAGTCAGAGGCCCGTGGCCTCGAACATGGCGAGTGGCTCGCAATCCTGCTTCAACGGGAAGCCACTATGCGCCAACAAAAGCGCTTCGAAGCGCGCGCCAGGGCAGCAAAGCTGCGCCATGACGCGCAGATCGAGAACACTGACTTCCGTGCAGCCCGCGGTCTTGATCGTAATCTGTTCATGACACTGGCCGGTTGCGATTGGATCAAAAAACACCACAGCCTTCTCATAACCGGCCCGGCCGGCGTCGGCAAAAGCTGGTTGGCGTGCGCGATCGGTCACAAAGCATGCCGCGAGGATTTCTCTGTCGCGTACCATCGCGTCCCTAGGTTGTTTGCTAACCTCGCACTGGCAAGAGGTGACGGCAGATATGGCCGGATCCTCAAATCGCTGGCCAAGATCGACCTGCTGATCCTTGATGACTGGGGCCTAGAAAAGCTCAACGACGACCAGCGCCGCGACCTCCTCGAGATTATCGAAGATCGCTACGAACGCCGATCTACCATCGTCACAAGTCAGGTACCCTTGGACCGGTGGTACGAGATCATCGCAAAACCAAGCATCGTAGACTGCCCCTATTGTCGACGGGGTGGTGCATCAGGTGACTATCATTGACCCGCGCCACGGCCTTGCGGGCCAGCGTCTTGAGCTGGTGTCAGTCCAGTCCGGCCGCGGTGCGGCATTCGTTGTCGT
>NZ_QJKM01000022.1 GCF_003425685.1 Rhizobium terrae | reverse complement strand
CACCGTGCGCGATCCAGCGGCAGGTCGCGAGCTCCCTGATCTGGCCCTGGTCCAGCGATGGCTGTGCCTCGAAGTCGAACCCGCCCAATTCGCGCACGAACGGGAACTGCGCCAGCTTGCTCGACATGCTCGAAGGGCGGGCCATCCCATAATCAACAAGATGGGTTCACATCTCAGTTGTCCTTCGGTTCAACAGAAACGGTCGCAGTCCTTCCTGCAACCAGCCGAACAGCATCCGGGACACCTTCGAAGTCGATGCGCACCGGGATCCTTTGGGCCAGGCGGACCCATGAGAATGTCGGAGCCACGCTTGCGAGCGAGCCTGCAGAGTCACTTCGCTCCCGATCCTCGATGCCAGCGGCGATCCCAGCCACATGCCCCATGACCGATTCCGGCTCGCCCATGATATCGATCTTCACACGGTCGCCGATGTGGATACGTGGAAGTTTGGTTTCTTCGAAGTACCCAGCGATGTAGATCGATTCTCTTTCCACAAGCACCCCAACCGCACTTCCGGCGGAGATATAGTTCCCGCGACGCAAAGAGAAGTTTGTGATTGTCCCTGATGATGGTGCTTTCACCGTTGTCCGCTCAAGGTTCAGCTTTGCCAAATCCAGAGCGGCTAGCGCCGACTGATATGCAGCGTCTGCCTGATGCATCTGGCTTTCGGCATGCTGCCGCTCTTTCAAGCTTGCTGCTTCTCTGGAGGCGAGCAGCTGATATCGTTCGAAGTCGATCCTCGCCAGCTCCGCCGCAGCCTTCGTACTCTGCAACTGGGCCTCTGCCTCGCGCAGCGCAAGTTCAAAGCGGTCTGTTTCGATCCGAAACAGCGCCGTCCCCTTCTCCACCTGGGCATTGTCCGATACCAGAACCTCGGTGACCGGGCCGGAGATGTCTGGTGCCAGTCGAACAATATCCGCACGGACATGAGCGTCCCGCGTCCACGGCGCCTCCATATAGAAGGACCACAGGTGCCAGCTTAGAATTGCCGCGCAGCCCACCATAGACAAGGTCAACAGGGCTCGCCCCGAGGTGATCGTGAGGTTTTTCATTTTTGCAACCAGTTGATAGCGGCGGAAAGCCCGCCAAGGAGAGTGATGTAGAGTGCGAGGTTGAAAAGGGAGCGATGCCACACCGCTTGATAAAACCCGAGCCTGGCGAGAACCGATGTGAGTATGCGGAAGAGACCGTATGCACACAGGGCAAGTGCCGAGAACCATGGCAGGAAGACACCATAGAGGTCGAATTGTCCAATCACGCGGCGCTCCTCTTTAAAGGAGGTGTTATCAAAATCGGAGGATCAGCCTCAGGGGCGAGGCAGAGACGAAGAGCGGCAGCGTGCACCACAAGTTCCGTGTCGGCGTCCGTTGTGACCATGTCCGCAGTAGAAAGGATAAGGTCGTCCAGCATTCCGAGGGTATTTTCCAAGGCTTCGCCACGTTCAGCGGGCGCAAGTTGATACAAGACCTCCAGCGCTGAGAAGACTGCTTCAGCCTTGAAGCGAACAGGCATCGACGCCCCATTAGCGCGCGCCTGCATCGCGGCTATATGAAGCCCCGCGCGCAAATCCCTTATGAGGTCGGCATCGGAGGCGTCGGAGGTCGGAGGAAGCCTGGCCGCCCTGGCGGCAAACAGGCCTGCCACGTCGAGAACGCGATGGTGCGTGATATGCGCGTCTGCACGCTGGCCGGCCGCAATCCGGGCGACATGCTTCTGGGTCACGGAAAAAAGCCTCCTGGCATTTGTCTCCGCCCTCACAGATCGGAAGATGCCGCAGACCGCGATCGTCCACACCATCGCAAGAATGGTGGCGATCCCTGTGTTTGCAAACGTCACGAAGTCGCTGCTCTGGTGCGCCTGGAGGGTGAGAAGAAGCGGAAAGTTTATGCACAGCCCCATGCCGATGATCGCGAGCGAAGGCACAGCGAGGCACATCCCTGCAGGGATCAGGAACAGCCCGAGGGCAGCGACGAGCGGCACGAAACCGTCGATCATCGGAAGGATCGCAAAGCCGTAGACGAACGCCGCGATGACGGAACCGATCGTTACGTCGACAAACTTGCGCATGGCTGGGACTGGATCGTCCATTGTCGCAAGAAGGCAGCAAAGCACTCCCGAAATCTGGGCAATTGTCATCCCGTCGGTCCAGCCGCTTGCAATCCAGAAGAAGGTGGAGGTCGCGAGGCAGATCGCGACGGCCAGCGCCGACAGCAATGCCATGCCAATGTCGCGGTGCGGGGCTGGCATCTTGTCGGGAGCAGCGAAGCGGCGAGCCGCTCTCGCCGCATTCTCGTCCCCTAGAGCTTCACGAAGAGAATTACTCTCCTGGGAGATCCGATGAATATCCCGCAGGTTCCGGGCAGTATTGGCAAGAAGAAGATGTTCCCATAATGGAGGCGCGCCAAAAGAGGTTAGCGCGTCGACCCTGGCCCTGGAGCTCTCCGCGGCATCGGTTGAACGAGAGCCGATTCCTCCAATCAACGACAAAGCCTGCTCCGATTTCGGGGTGTTGAGCTTCGCCAGTGCTCGTCGCAGATCCTCCAGTTCGCTCAGCAATGGCAGGAAGGACACCATGCGGTGCTGCAGTGACCTCACCACCGACACTGCACGTCGATATCGCGATCCATCATATCGAAGGTGGACCGTGAACGACCGTAGGTCGGCCGCGTCCGCCGCCAAAGCGTGTCGTTCTCCTTTGCTTCGGGTTTCGTCCGCCTCCGCAGTTGCCGTTGCCGCGAGGAGCTTCTGCGCCCTTGCCATCCAGGCATCGATCCGCTCGAGGAGTGCTGTCCCCACATGAACTGGAAGAACAACGTGGCTGACGATCGACGCGCATAGGACCGCAAGACCGATCTCCTCGATGCGGGAGACGACAGTGTCGAAAGTGTTTGCGGGGGTCGTGACCAGTGGCAATCCTGCAAGAAGTACCGTGTAGCCGGCCAACAGAGAAACATAGCTGCGAGGCGTGCGATCAAGAAGGCTAAGGAAAGTGCATCCCGACACCCATGCGATGATCGCTGCGGAAAGCAGTATTGGCTCGTTCACAAGGTTCGGAACCATGATGATCGTCGCGCCGCCACCGATCAGGGTCCCCAGCAGTCGATAGAGCGACTTCGATGAGATCGCACCCGAAAGCGGATGAGCGACGATGTAGACGGTTGCCACCGCCCAGAACGGTCGCGGCAGATCGAACCTTATTGCGATGTAATAGGCAAGCATGGCCGCCAGGAATGTCTTCAATGAAAATATCACGTTCCCGGCGGTGACAACCGGTCGAGCGCTCACACAGTATCTCCCGGGTGAGTGTCGACCTGCGTGACGCCTCGTTCATCGTTGGCGGCAGTAAGTCCATAGATTGTGGGCGAGACGTAGCAAAAGAAAGTAGCCGCAATGCAGGCGTGCATATAAGCTTCGACCGGGTCGGCGCACGAAACAGCCGAAGCGGCTGGCGGCTTGTGGCCAAAGAACCCGCAGACCTTCACAAGGAAGGCTTTCGTAGTCTTGCGCGCACTGGCTATGCGACTGGACCCGACGCGCGCACATTGTGGAGGCAAGATGCAAAGCCTGCGATAGCGCTTCTGAGGCCGTCGAAATTCAGTCTGGAAGACGTCAGACAACCATTGGGGGTGATGCTCTTGAACTGCCATCGTCGTTTCTCCGAACTCTTCGGATGACTCTATCGCCAAATCGCAGAGAGAAATTTAGATATCCCCTCAAATGATGACTAAATCCCGCCAGCCACGGTTATCCCTTTCTGGAGCCCTCGTCGACCAGGACCTCGAAGAGTCTTCCGCGCGAGCGCACGCCGTGAGGATCGATGTGTCGCAGAACGAACGCGAAGCACCCGAGCATCGCCATCGAAAGGGGCAGCTCGTCATGGCGTCGCGGGGCGGAGTGACATGTCGTGTTCCGAGCGGGATGTGGATGGTCCCGCCGCAGTGCGGCGTCTGGGTTCCGGGAGGGATGCTGCACAGCAACGTGGCGACCGCCAATGCGCGTCTGTTCTTTCTGTTCATCGAGCCGGGCGCCGCCGATCTGCCGGACCGGTGCTGCACGCTTTCGCTTTCTCCGCTTGTCAGAGAGCTCATCATCGAGATGGCTGACCAATCCGCAGTCGCGGGGGCTTATGCGGAGACGATGACGACGCTGCTTCTATCGGCTTTATCACAGATGCCGGTGGAACATCTGCATTTACCACTGACAGATGAGCCGAGATTGAGTCGTATTGCATCCGCGCTGGTGGAGGATCCCTCCGACCGCAGCACCATAGCGCAATGGGCAAAGCGAGTGGCAATGAGCGAGAATTCCCTTGCTCGTCTTGTTCAGCGGGAGACTGGCTTGACCTTCGGCCGCTGGCGACAGCAGCTGCAATTGATCATCGCAATCCGAAGCCTTGCAGCCGGGGCGACGGTGCAGCAGGTTTCGGGCGACCTCGGGTATGAATCGGTGTCTGCGTTCATTACTATGTTCAAGAAAGCGCTCGGCGCGTCGCCGGCCCAATATTTGAGGAACTTCGAGCGTTAAACATCACGAAATACAGTTACGGAAGCACGCAGCTGGAGAAGAAGCATTCACCCACGTCATGATTGGAAGCAACGACCTGGAGCGCTCCAGACGCTTCTACGACACCACTTTCGTTGCATTAGGAGGCAAGCCTGGCGAGATGGATCCGAGAGGCCGGCTGATCTATTCACATGAGGGCGGTCGACTGATGATCACGAAACCGATCGATGGTAGGCCGGCGACTGCGGCCAACGGTGGGACGATCGGTATAGCTGCTGCAAGCCGTGACCATGTTCTAGCGTGGCATGCCGCCGGTGCCGCGCATGGTGGCACGGCTATTGAGAGCCCGCCTGCGCAGCGCCCGAACGGGGCATTCGTTGCATATCTTCGCGACCCTGACGGAAACAAGCTGACGGCACGGTCTCACCCGACGAAATGAGATAGGCGTAAGCAACGCCTGGTGGACAGCGTGATCAATGGTCCGAGGCGAGCAGGCGTGGAATGTCGGTTCCAGACCGCTTCCGATTACCGCATAGGATGTTCTTACATTTCCAGTTGAGATAATAAGCTGAAAGCAGGCCGCCAGCCCCAAGATCATCCAATCCCGGCAGTCTACATGCCTGATTCACGAAAGGACTACGTTGCGCAGGATGGGTGTAAGAACAGACTCGTCGGTTCAAGTTCCATCAACTGCACGCACACGTCTAGCGACCGGTCTGGCGTTGTACTTGAGCAGAGGTAGTTAGGGCGGATCGGCGTCTTCTTCGAATAGCAGATCCTTCCAAGCGACATCGGATCAGAGGTATCGGCGGTGGCCACGTACCCACATATGTGTTAATGTGGGTTTTCGCAGTTCAGGAGCAGGTAAGATGAGCCGATTGACGATCGACATAACGGACCAACAACATCAAAGCCTAAAGGCGCTGGCCGCTTTGCAGGGTAAGACAATCAAGCAGTATGCACTTGAGCGCCTCTTTCCCGGTGACACAGATGGAGAACGAGCCTGGGAGGACTTGAAGACGTTGATGAACACGCGCGTCAATGAGGGGCTCGCCGGAAGACTGTCGACCAAAACCGTAGGTGAGATCCTCGACGAGGAGCTTGCCGAGGGTCGTGCTTGACGGCCTACATTCTTACCGCGGAGGCGGAATCGGATCTACGTTCGGTAATCCGCTACACACGTGCGCAATGGGGTGCTGCCCAGGTACGCCGCTACGTCTCGGGTTTGGAGCGAGGTATCGCAAACCTTGCCGAGGGCAAAGGTCCTTTCAAGGATATGAGCGCGCTTTATCCGGCGTTACGAATGGCGCGATGCCAACACCACTACGTCTTTTGTCTGCCTCGAGAGGATGCGCCCGCCCTCATAGTGGCAATTCTTCATGAACGAATGGATCTCATGAAGCGTTTGGTTGATCGTCTGAACGAATGATGTTTGGACGGAGGCGAGATTACCTGAGCGCAAGACCAATAAAATCGTTGTTATCGCGTGGTCAAAAAAGGGGGGCGCCAGTTCTGATCCCTTCAAGAGCTTCAACAGTGTGGCTTCAGAAACGACGGCGCCGTCTGGCTAATGCTGTCCCTGCCGTGCCGGAGGTTTTGCCGGCAGCGAGTAGCGCTCGACATTGCCGCGCCAGATGAGGGCGTTGATCAAGCGCTCATCACGGCGCGCTCGATGAGAGCAATCCCGAGATTTTATTTGACTGAACGTTCCAGAATCGATACCATTGGAAGATGGCTAGACCAAAAATATTCGATCCCGACACCGCCCTCGACGCAGCTATCTCGATCTTCTCGCAGCATGGGTTTGAGGGGACTTCGGCAGCGGCGCTGACTGCGGCGATGGGGGTTGGTCGCCAGAGCCTCTACGACACCTTTGGCGACAAGTGGCAGCTGTATCTCTTGGCGTTGCGGCGGTACGTTAACAGAAGCGTTGCAACGCAAATACTGGCGCTCCGCGCCGCGCCAAAGGCTCTCGATGGAATCGCTGCTCACTTCTCCGTTCTCATCGAAGATGCGTGTTCGTCCATTCGTCCAGCGTGTCTGGGCGTAGGCGCCATCTGCGAGTTTGGGCGCGAGAAGCCAGAGGTGACGGAAATCGCTGAGGCATCGAACCGGCTGCTAACGTATGCGCTCAAGGAACGGCTGGTCGAGGCTCAGGCTAAAGGGGAAATCGCTGGCGATATCGATCCTCAAGATGCAGCCGGTTTTCTCGTGGCAAATTTGGTTGCCATCAAGCTTGCGGCACGAGCGGGCGCCGGGCGCCAAACCCTCCAGTCGATCGCCGCGATGGCCTTGAGAAGTCTGCGATAGATTTTTTGCTCTATTCTGGAATGATCGTTCAATAATTTCGCGGAAACTCCGCGAACAAAAAGGAGAAAACCATGGCGAAGGCAATTGTGCTGAGAGAGCATGGGGGAGTCGACAGACTCGTAATGGAAGATATCGATATGCCGGTCCTGCGCGCGAACGAAGCACTTATCGATGTCAGTGCTACCGGGGTCAATTTCATGGATATAGGCGTTCGGAACGGAATGCTGTGGAAAGACAGACCTCTTCCTCTCGTACCCGGTGTCGAAGGGGCTGGAGCTGTCGTGGCGGTGGGAGCCGACGTCACTGACTTGAGCCCCGGACAGAGGGTCGCGTGGGTCTACGGCCCGGGCAGCTATGCTGGGCAGGTCGCGTTACCTGTGGCGTCACTCGTCCCTCTGCCCGACGACATTGGCGACGAGACTGCTGCTGCGCTGATGATGCAAGGAATAACCGCCAGCCATTTCGCGACCAGCTTCTACGAAACGAAACCCGGCGACGTGGCGCTCGTGCACGCAGTTGCGGGCGGCGTGGGATCCCTGGTCAGCCAAATTGTGAAGCTAAGAGGCGGCACCGTCATTGGTCGCGTCTCCAGCGAGGAAAAAATTGGTGCCGCCCGAGCGGCCGGAGCTGATCATGTGATTGTTGATGCTGAGGGTTCCTTCTCCCAGCAGGTCCTCGACCTGACAGAAGGAAAAGGCGTCGATGTAGTCTTCGATGGTTCCGGCGCCTCCACGTTCAAAGATTCGATGGCTTCGCTCGGCAGGCACGGCGTCCTTGCTTACTACGGTCCGGTTCTGGGTGCGCCCGCCCCGATCAACGTCGCCACGTTGCCGCGCAGCATAAAGATCGGGTTCCCGACCTTTGCCGATCACATACCGGATCGTGATGCGCTGTTGAAGCAGACTTCGATACTGTTCGAATGGGTGCGCAGTGGCAAGCTTAGGATTGGCGTGGGTCGGCGCTACCCATTGTCGGACGCAGCGTTGGCTCACGCCGATTTGGAATCCCGGCGGACAACTGGAAAGCTTCTCCTGCTGCCGTGACAAGCTGAGGACGGCTCGGTCCAGGGGCTGACGGAAGTGGCCCGCGTGCCACTGGTTGGCTGCGGCATCCTGGGTTCGGTGACCGCGCTCGACAAGGATATGGCCAAACAGCTGCTGCGGGCGGCGGGGCTGCCGGTGGCGCGGGCAGTGACCGTGCAGGCTGATCGGACGCCGTCCTTCGACGAGCTTGAAAGCGAGTTGGGATTGCCGCTTTTCGTCAAGCCGGCGCGTCAGGGGTCTTCTGTCGGCGTGCGCAAGGTTTCAGGCAGCCAGGAATTTGCGCCGGCGCTTGCGGAGGGCTTCAAGCATGACCGCAAGCTGCTTGCCGAGGAATTCATCTGCGGCCGCGAGATTGAGTGCAGCGTGCTTGAGGACACCAAGGGCGGCCTGTTCGTCTCCCGCCCGGGTGAGATCGTCCCGGCCGAAAGCCATGGCTTCTACAGCTACGATGCGAAATATATCGACGAGGATGGGGCGGCGCTAAAGATGCCGGCTGAGCTTCCGGCCGCAGTCGAAGCCAAGATCCGCGAAACCGCAGCCCTCGCCTTCAGGGCGCTCGCCTGCGACGGCATGGCGCGCGTCGATTTCTTCCTGACTGAGGACATGAGTTTCTGGATCAACGAGGTGAACACCATTCCCGGATTCCCCGATATCAGCATGTATGCGAAGGCGATGGCGGCAAGCGGCGTCGCCTATCCCGAGGTAATCGACAGGCTCGTCGAGCATGGTCTCGCACGCGCCGGCCTCTGAGCCGCAAAATGCTCTTCCCGGCGTGGTAGAGGTGCGCCGGTAAGACAAGCGCCGCGGCTTCGTCGGCTGCGGTCACAAGAACTGGAATAAGCCGGATTAATTGCCGTTGCATGCCAGCGTCTGCTGTGTTTCTTGCGCTTTTGGCGGCTATGTATTACATAACTTATTGACAACTGGTGGCGATAACGATGTCTAGCGTTACGATTAAGGTACTGTCTACGGTGAACGCCCCTTACGGGACGAACCTTTCGGCTGAGCAACTCGCTTCGAAGATTTCGGATTTTGCGAGCGTTGAGAATTTCGATGCTTCGGCATTCTCATTCTATTCCGAAGTGAAAGCCGAGCTCCAGCACCAGTTTCTCGATGAGATGGAAATCGACCACGGTACCGCATCCGAGATTGCCCAGAAATTTTCGAAGCTGGCTGGATATCCCCTCGCCCTGGCCGCCTGAGGGCTGTCCTGATGAGCCAATGGGAAAGCCTTTTCGACCAGGCTGTGTCAATTATCAATCAGGCGAACTCTTCTTTTAAACTCCTCGATAGCTGGACTTTCGGGGGTGGCACCGCCCTTATGCTCCAGATAAACCATCGTGAAAGCTTCGATATCGACATTTTCATCGATGATCCGCAGGTCCTCCCATATCTGAACCCGACAACACAGGGCTATACCCTGCAGGTGAACTCCGATGGATATGTTTCGGACGGGACGCATGCTTTGAAAATCGTGTTCGCGGGCATCGGTGAAATCGACTTCATTTGCGCTCCAAGCCTGACCAACGATCCCACATCCCGTATCGCAGTACGTGGAACCGAAGTTGACCTTGAGACCCCGGGCGAAATCATCGCGAAGAAGGTTCACTATCGAGGATCCTCTCTTCAGCCACGTGACATGTTCGATATCGCCTGCATCGCCAAGGCACTCGGCGATGGATACATTCTCGAAGCTCTCTTGCCATTCAAGACCAGGGCCGCCGCTGCATTGGCAGTCGCCGAGAGAATGGATGCAGGCCTCGCTAGCACAGTTATGGGGAAGCTTCAGTATAGAAAAGGATATGCGGATATTTCGAAAACTGCTCAAGCGACGACAATCTCGCTTTTGAAAGCGGTGTGCGACCATAAGCCAGCGTTATCCGCAGCACCTTCCTCTCCGTCTCCACGCTGATCTCTCAGCAACTTGGTGGCCTTGGCTATGCCGCTGTTCGGTCGATTATTCTTTCGATGGGCGTCATTCCTATCAGCCAGCAAAACCAAGTTACGGCAGCGTCTGCGAGTGTGAATGAATTGTGTTGCAAATGCTTAGCCAATCTCAGGCGTGTGGTCGTCGGTTCGAATCCGCTCAAGAGCTTCACGATCCAGGCGTTCCTTCACTCGAAACGGAGCACAGAATGGCTGGCCACGGGCAGGTTCGTTCTCACTCTCGTGATGTAATCGAGATCAAGCGTGGCCGTGATGCTCGTCACGAAATCGGGGCTCTGGGCAATCACATGGCCCCAGGGATTGATGACCATGGAATGGCCGAAACACGCCTTCCTGCCCGCGGCATGGGTGCCGGTCTGCCCGACGGCGAGGAAATAGGTCTGCGTCTCGATCGCGCGGGCGCGGGCCAGCACTTCCCAATGATCCTTGCCGGTGGAAAGGGTGAAGGCGGCGGGCAGGACGATGATATCGGCGCCGCGGTCGCGCAATGCCTGAAACAATCCGGGAAAGCGGATGTCGTAGCAGATCGCGCAGCCCACGGTGATGTCGCCGACCTTGTAGGTGACGATCTCCCGGCCGCGGGTGACGGAGTCGGATTCGCGGTAGCTCACGCCTTCGGGCGTGACGACATCGAACAGATGGATTTTTCTATAGCGGGCGATTTCCGTGCCGTCCGGCGCGAATACCAGAGACGTGTTATGGAAATGCTCGCCCGATTTCTCGACGACCGAGCCGGCATGCAGAGTTATGCGGTGCCGCGCGGCGAGCGAGGAGAGAAGCGTATAGGTTTCTCCGCCGGGAAAAGTCTCGCCGCTGGCATGCATCGCATCCGCGTCGTCGTCGAGAAAGGCAAAATATTCGGGCAGGACCACGAGCTGCGGCTTCTCGGCGGCGACGATATCGTCGACGAGCGACGCCGCCATCTTCAGGTTGGCTGCCTTGTCGTTCTGCGAGTTCATTTGAACCAGTGAGACTTTCATGGTGAAATTCCTTTGTCCGGTGAAGGTGTCAGCGCGCCGTTTCCAGAAGGCCGGCCGTGGTGTGCCACGCATCCCTGAGGCCATGGGCGAGCGCGCCGTGTTCCATCGTCAGCGCCAGGGTGTGGGCATGGTTCGCCAGTGCGAACTGCTTTTCCGAGATGCTCCAGGCCGGCAGCAGCCAGTGCTTGCCCGCCGCCTTTGCCGCATCGGCGATGGCCTGGAGATCGGCGAAATCGGCTTCGCTGCGCTTGTATGATTGACGGCCGCGGCGTAGCGACAGGTCGCTCGGCCCGACGAAAACGCCGTCCACGGTGTCGAACGCCAGGATCGCAGCGATATCCCGGAGCGCCCCGGCATGCTCGATCATCGGATAGCAGCGGGTGCGGCTATCCTGGTCGACGAACCATTGATCATCGGGACTGCCATAGGCCACGGTCCGGCCACCGGCGAAGCTGCGATCGCCCTTCGGCGGGAATTTCGCGAAAGCGCAGACCTTTTTGGCATGGGCGGCGTCGAGGATATGCGGAATGACGACGGCGTCGGCGCCGAAATCCAGCGCCTGCTGGATCGGCCCGCGTTCCGGGCCGAGCACCTTGGCCAGGACGTCGAGGCCGAGCCCCTTGAGCAGCGGAATGAAGCGCTCGAGCGTATCGAGATCGAAACTGCCATGCTCGATATCGAGGACGGCGGATGTGTAGCCGATTGCCGAGGCTATTTCGGCAGCGGGAACATTGGGTCCCGAAAGCCAGACGGCCGACTTGTGCTGGGGAATTGGTGTCACGAGATTATCCTGTTGGTCCGAGGCCTGCTGATATCTGCGAAGGGAACGCGGGAGATAAGGACGGCGTGTACCTATCCGAGCACATGCCTGACGGCATCGGCGGTGACCGAGACGATATGATCGGCCTCTTCGCGGGTGAGGCAGAGTGGCGGCGCGAAGCCGATAATGTCGCCCTGCGGCATGGCGCGGGCGATCACGCCGCGTTGGAGCATGGCGGCCACCACGGCAGCGCCGATCTTGCGCGTGGGATCGTAGAAGCGCCTGTCGTCGCGGTCTTCCACCAGTTCCACGGCCGCCATCAGGCCATCGCCACGGATGTCGCCGACACTGGCATGGCTGCCCAGCGCCTGGGCCAATGCCTCGCGGAAATGCGCGCCCGTTATCCGGGCATTGTCCACTAGGCCGAGTTCGTCGATCAGTTCGAGATTGGCGACACCGGCGGCGGCGCAGATCGGATGGGCGGAATAGGTCCAGCCATGGCCCATCGGCCCGAGCCGGTCCGAACCCTCGACCAGCACGTTCCACATCTTCTCGCTGACAATGCTGCCGGATAGCGGCGCGTAGGCCGAGGTCAGTCCCTTGGCGATGGTGATGAGATCCGGCTGGATGCCGTAATGATCGGAACCGAACATCGTGCCGAGACGACCGAAGCCGGTGATCACCTCGTCGGCCACCAGCAGGATATCGTACTTGCGCAGCACGGCCTGGATCTCCTGCCAGTAATTCTGCGGCGGCGGCACGATGCCGCCGGTGCCGAGAATGGGTTCGCCGATGAAGGCGGCGATCGTACCCGGTCCTTCCGCCAGGATGAGCTCTTCCAGCTTGCGGGCGCAATGGACGGAGAACTCGGTCTCGCTCATGCTCCGGTCTTCGCGCCGGAAATAATAGGGCGCCTCGGTATGCAGGACCGGGCTCAGCGGCAGGTCGAAGGCCTTCTGGAAGGCTTCGAGCCCCGTCAGGCTGCCGGTCATGAGGCCGGAACCATGATAGCCGCGCCAGCGCGAGATGATCTTCTTCTTCTCGGGACGGCCGAGAATATTGTTGTAGTACCAGATCAGCTTGACGTTGGTCTCGTTGGCGTCGGAACCGGAAAGGCCGAAATAGACGCGGCTCATATTGCGCGGCGCCCGCTCCACGATCATGCGCGCCAGCGTGATGGAGGCTTCGGTGCCGTGGCCGACATAGGCATGGTAATAGGCGAGGGAACGGGCCTGTTCGGCGATGGCATCGGCGATCTTCTGCCGGCCATAGCCGACGTTGACACAGTAAAGGCCGCCAAAGGCGTCCAGGCTGCGGCGGCCCGTGGTATCGGTGATATAGACGCCTTCTCCACCTGATATGATGCGGGTCGGGCTTTCGCCGCGCGCATGGGCGCCCATCGCGGTGGACGGATGGAAGAAATGGTTGCGGTCCCAGGCGTTGAGATCGTTGCGGCCTTCGGTCATAGGATTTTCCTTTCGGGCCGCCTCAGGCAGCCGTGTCGATGCAGAGATATTTGAGCTCGGTGAAGGCCTCGATGCCGTGGCGGGAACCTTCGCGGCCGAGGCCGGATTGTTTCCAGCCGCCGAACGGCACCGGGCCGCCGGTGATCTTCACGCGGTTGACGGCGACCATGCCGAATTGCAGGGCGCGGCCGAGGCGCCATTGCCGCGCGCCGTTTTCCGTCACCACATAGGCTACCAGGCCATAGGCCGTGTCGTTGGCGCGGCGGACGACATCCGCCTCGGTATCGAATGCCGTGACGGCAGCGACCGGCCCGAAAGTTTCCTCGCGCATGATGGCCGCGTCATCGGGCACATCCGCCAGGAGGGTCGGGGTATAGAATAGCGGCCCTGCGGGATGGCGGCTTCCGCCGGCAAGGCAGCGGGCGCCGCGTTCGAGCGCATTGGCCACCTGTTCTTCCACCTTGGCGATGGCGCGCTCGTGCATCAGCGGGCCGATCTCGGTGACCGGATCCAGTCCGTGCCCTACCTTGAGGGCGGCGATGCGCAGGGCGAACTGTTCGAGAAACGCCTGTTCGATCGAGCGATGGACGAAGATGCGGTTGGCCGCCAGGCAATCCTGCCCTGACGTGGCGAATTTCGCATCCATGGCGATGTCGACGGCGCGGCCGATATCGGCATCCTCGAACACGATCAGCGGCGCGTGGCCGCCGAGCTCCATCACCAGCCGTTTCATCGAGGCGGCGCAGCGCGTCGCGATCAGCCTGCCGATCGCGGTGGAACCGGTGAAGCTGAGGGCTGCGATGCGGGCGTCATCGCAGAGCGCACTGACGATGTCAGGGGAGGCGCCGGTCAGCACATTCAGGACGCCGGCGGGCATGCCGGCACGTTCGGCCAGTTCCATGAGGGCCAGCGCGGAAAGCGGCGTTTCGCCCGAGGGATGGGCGACCACCGTACAGCCCGCTGCAAGCGCCGCGGCCGCCTTGCGCGTCAGCATGGCGGAGGGGAAATTCCAGGGGGTGACCAGTGCGGCGACGCCGACCGCCTCGCGCCGCACGATCATTTCGGCATTGGCGAGATGAGATGTCACGCCTTCGACGTTCAGGCGGCGGCCTTCCTCGGCATACCATTCGGGAAAGGACGCGGCATAGTCGATCTCGCCGAGCGCCTCGGCAAGCGGCTTGCCCTGTTCCAGCACCATGATACGCGCCAGATCCGCGCGGTTTTCACGGATGAGATCGGCCCAGCGGCGCAGCACGGCACCACGCTTCGCCGGCAATGCAGCCTGCCATTGGGGGAACGCGGCGGCGGCGGTCGACACGGCCTCCTCGACGCCTTCCGCACCGACGGCCGTGACCCGGGCGATCGGCTGGCCGCTGGCGGGATCATGGACGGCGAAATCCCCGGGGCCGGCGATCCAGCGCCCTCCGGCATAGGAGAGTTCCCTGAGCAGGCCGGGATCGTTCAGGCTGTCGAGTGCGGCATGCCGCCTTTCGGAGCGGCTCAGTCGGGCCTCGCGCATCAATTCTGTCCTCGGCTGTTGGTCGAATGCGGCAAGCATGGCAGAAGCGCGCCGCACGATCGGGCCGAAGACGGGCCTGGCATGGTCCGTCTGGTCTGTTCTACAGATGATTTTCAGTCCGTCCGGTCCTTGACCGCCCGGGTGACGATATAGGTAAAATAGCGTTGGATACCGATTTCCATCGTCAACAACCGGTCGACCAGCCGCTGGTAGCTGTCGATATCCTCCGTTTCGACGGTGAGGAAGTAGTCGACGCCGCCACCCACAGCCCAGCACGAGACGATCTCCGGCACCGCAACGACCGCCGTTTCGAACCGCTTGAAATCGGCATGGCGGTGGCTGGCCACCGTCACTTCCATCAGGACCCGCACGCGCGGCGCCTGCGCGGTTGCAGAGACGCGGGCGTGGTAGCCGGTAATCACGCCGCCGGCCTCCAGCCGCTTCAACCGCGCCCATGCGGGGGTAGCGGAAAGCCCCACCGTCTCCGCAAGCGCCTGCTTGGTCAGCCGACCATTGCGCTTCATCGCCTCGATAATACGCAGGTCGATGGCGTCGAGCTTCAGGACGCCTCTTTCGGGCGCACGGTCAGGTAGAGGCACGGCATGGCCCTTCTTCGGTTGAGATGTGTTCTCATAATGCACATTGAAACAAGCTTGACTATGATTTTTACATATGAAATGTTTTTTACATCATCATAAAACACAAGGGCGAACATAATGTCACTGTCGAGATCACTCTTGCACGCATGCCTCTCTTCCGTAGCGCTCGCCCTTCCCGGGCTCGCCATGGCGTCCACTCTGACGGTGCAGATCACTGCGGATATCCGGAGTTCCCAGCCGGGCATCAACCGCGATGCCGGGACTGATTCCGTCATGCTCAATGTTGTCGAGGGCCTGGTTGCCGCCGGCGAAAAGGGTGAGATCCGCCCAATGCTGGCCAAGGACTGGAGCGTTTCGGCCGATGGCAAGGCCTATACTTTCACGATCCGCGACGGCGTAAAATTCCACAATGGCGAGACGATGACCGCCGCCGATGTAGAATGGAGCCTGGAAAAGCTGATCCGCGACCCGGAATTCAGCTGCAAGACTTTCTTCGACGGCAGCCGTGACGCGAAGGTCGAAACCATCAAGGCGACCGACGACCGCACCGTCGTCATCACGCTCGACCGTCCCGATGCGATGTTCCTGAATTATATGGCGCAGGCCCAATGCGGCTCCACCGGCATTGTCCACCGCGCTTCGTTCAATGGCGATGGCAGCTGGAAGGCGCCGGTCGCCACCGGCCCGTTCGTGTTCGGGGACTGGAAGCGCGGCGAAGGTCTGGTGCTGAAGAAATTCGCCGACTATTCGATCACCGGCGACAAGCCGGATGGCTATGGCGGACGCAAGGACGTCCTAGTCGACCAAGTCAAATATATGGTGGTGCCGGATACGGCGACGGCCGTCGCCGGCCTGCGCAGCGGCGCGCTCGATGTTCTGCCCTACCTGCCGCCGGGCGAGGCCGCCAAGCTGAAGGACGAGAAGGATTTCACCATCGTCGCGGCCCCCCATGGCGGCCTGGTGACCATGCTGTTCCAGACCACCGATACGCTGATGTCGAACGTCGCGATGCGCCATGCCGTGATCGCCGCCCTCGATACGCCCGCCATAGTCGATTCCGTCACCTATGGCCTCGGCATTCCCAACAATTCGCTGGTCTCCTCCGGCTCGCTCTACCACACCGCCACCCATGACAAGGGCTATGTCTACGATCCCCAGGCGGTTCCGGCCCTGCTGCAGAAGGCGGGCTACAAAGGCGAGAAGATCGTCATCCTGACCAATCGCCGCTCGGCCATCAATTACGATACCGCGATCATCGCCCAGGCCATGCTGCAGTCGGCCGGCATCAATGCCGAGATCGAAGTGCTGGAATGGGCGAGCCAGCTCGACCGCTTCAACAGCGGCAAGTACCAGATCATGGCCTTCAACTATTCCAACCGCACCGATCCGGGCCTCGCCTACCAGACGGTGGTCGGCTCCAAGGCCAAGAAACCCAATACGGTGTGGGACGATGCCGATGTCGCCGCGCTGGTCAACAAGTCGCTGCAGGAGGCCGATCCCGAGAAGCGCCAGGCGATCTTCGACGACCTGCATGCCCGCTTCCTCGACCAGGCGCCGTTCGTGATGTTGGCCAACGGCCTCGATGTCGGCGTCTCCGGCCCGAAGGTCAGGGGATATCGCACCTGGCAGGGCTTTGCCCGCTTCTGGGGCGTCGAACGCAGCGAATGAGATTGGCTGCCGGATACCGATCATGCTGAAATTCGCCTCCACAAGATTGCTCTCGGCAATCCCCACCCTGTTCATCGTCTCCGTGGCGGTGTTCGGCCTCATCCGGTTGATCCCGGGCGATCCGGCCAGCCTGATGCTCGGCGATCTCGCCGATGCCGATGCGCTGGCCGCTGCCCGCAAGACCATGGGCCTGGACCAGCCTGTGCCGGTCCAGTTCTTGATCTGGCTCGGCAATGTGGTGCAGGGCGATCTCGGCCGGTCGGTCCTCAACGGCCAGCCGGTGCTGGACCTGGTGCTGCACCGGTTCGCGACCAGCGCCCAGATGGTGCTGATCGCGGTCGGCCTGTCGGTCCTGATCGCCGTGCCACTCGGCATGGCGGCGGCGTGGCGGCAGAATGGCGGGCTCGACCTCACCATCGTCGCCCTGTCGACCTTGCTCCTGTCGGTCCCGACCTTCTGGCTGGGACTGATGATCCTGCTCGCCTTCGGCCTCAAGCTCGGCTGGCTGCCGGTCCTCGGCTATGTGTCGATCGCCGACAATCCCGTCGCGGGATTGATCTATCTGGTCATGCCGGTGCTGACGCTGGTGCTGCACGAAGTCGGGATCATCGTGCGCATGGCCCGGGCCTCGACGCTGGACGTGCTGCGGCTCGACTATATCACCCATGCCCGCGCCAAGGGCATGAGCGAAAGCGCTGTTCTGCTGCACCATGCCGCCCGCAACGCCTTCGGCCCGACCTGGACGCTGATCGGCCTGATCCTCGGCAATCTGCTCGGTGGTGTCGCCGTGGTCGAGACGGTGTTCACCATTCCGGGCCTCGGCCGGCTGATCGTCGATTCCATCTATGCCCGTGATTACGCGGTGGTGCAGGGCTGCCTGCTGTTCGTGGCGCTCACCTACCTGCTCGTCAATCTGGTGGTTGACCTTCTCTATCCCCTTTTCGACCCGAGAGTGACCGCGGAATGAAACGCCATCAACCAAACCGCATCATCGGCGGCGCGCTTCTCTCCTGTTTCCTCGGCGCTGCGCTCGTCGGACGCTTCTGGACGCCCTATGATCCGATGCGCCTCGACCTGCGCTCGAAACTGCAGGCGCCGGGCGCCGCGCATTGGCTGGGCACCGACGAGTTTGGCCGCGACGTGCTGTCCCGCCTGATGGCGGCAGCCGGAACCAGCGTCTCGATCAGCCTGATCACCGTGTTCTTCGCAGTGCTCGGCGGCGTCACGCTCGGTGTGATCGCCGGCTATGCCCGCGGCTGGACCGACCGTATCGTCATGGCGCTCAACGATGCGTTGCTTGCCTTTCCCAGCATGCTGCTGGCGCTGGCGCTGCTGTCCGTCACCGGCGCCAATATGTACGGCATTATTCTCGCGCTCGGCATGGCCTATACGCCTGCCATGGTGCGGGTGGTACGCGGCTCCGTGCTGTCGCTGCGCGAGCGGGAATTCATCGAGGCCTCGCGCCTGATGGGCAATTCGGCCGCCTATACCATGTTCCGCCATATCCTGCCCAATAGCCTGGGGCCGGTGATCGTGCTCGCCACGTCCATGTTCGGCTCGGTGCTCCTGACCGAGAGCGCGCTGAGCTTCCTCGGCCTCGGCGTGCCGCCACCGGCGCCGACCTGGGGCAACATGCTGGCAAGCGCGCGGCCGCACATTGCAGAGGCCATGTGGCTCGGCATTTTTCCCGGTCTCTGCATCTCGCTTTCGCTGCTCGGCATCAATCTGTTCGGCGATGCCATCCGCGATCGTTTCGACCCCCGCATGAGAGGATTGTAACCCGATGAGCCAGTCTCTCGTTGAAGTCGACGGCCTCAGCCTCGCCGTCGGCGGCCCCTCGGGTCACCACATCGTCCGCAATGTTTCCTTCCATGTGCAGCCTGGAGAAATCGTCGGTATCGTCGGCGAAAGCGGCTCGGGAAAAACCATGGTGGCGCGCAGCCTCATGAGGCTCCAGCCGCCCGCCATCGTCGTTTCCGCCGGCGATATCCGCTTCGAAGGCCGTTCGGTCCTCACCATGACCGGCAAGGCGTTGCGGGCCGTGCGCGGGGCGCGGCTCGGCATGGTGTTCCAGGAACCGATGACCTCGCTCAATCCGTCGATGACCATCGGCAGGCAGCTCGAGGAGCCACTGAAACTGCAGGCGCGGCTGGATGCGGCGGCGCGGCGCGCGCATATTCTCGATATCCTGCGCCGGGTGGGCATCCGCGATCCCGAGGGCGCGCTGGTCGCTTTTCCGCACCAGTTTTCCGGCGGCATGCGCCAGCGCATCATGCTGGCCTCCGCCATGCTGTTGAAACCTTCGTTGCTGATCGCCGACGAGCCGACCACCGCGCTCGACGCGCTGGTGCAGCGTGAGGTGCTAGAACTGATGCTGGACATGGTGCGCAGTGAGAAGACCGCACTGCTGATGATCAGCCACGACCTGCCGATGGTGGCGCGCTATTGCGACCGCATCATCGTCATGCGCCAGGGCGAGGTGGTCGAGCAGGGGCCGGTCGCGGAGATCATCTCCCGCCCCGGCCATGACTATACCCGCGAACTGCTGCAATCCATGCCGGTGCGCGGTCCGCTGCGCAGCGTCGATCCCGCCGCGAAGCCAGTCATGGAGGTGCGCGGACTGGAAGTCGAATATCGGGCCAAGGCGGGCCTGCTGGCGCCGAAGACCATGAAGAAGGCACTGCATGGTATAGACCTCGCCGTGCGCCCCGGCGAGATCGTGGCGCTGGTCGGCGCCTCCGGATCCGGCAAGACGACGCTCGGACGTGCGATTGCCGGACTGGTCGACGCCTCGGCCGGCCGCATCTTCTTTGCCGGCGAGGAGGTGAAGCCCGATTCCCAGGCCTGGCGCCATTACAGGCTGAATTGCCAGATGATCTTCCAGGATCCGTTCGGTTCGCTCGACCCGCGCATGAAGATCCGCGAAATCGTCGGCGAGGCGCTCCGCCACGACCAGCAGGCGAGCAGGGCAGAGAAAGAGCAGCGCGTCCGCGGCATCCTGGAAGAGGTGGGCCTGGACGAGCGTTATCTCAACCGCTACCCGCACGAACTTTCAGGCGGCCAGCGCCAGCGTGTGGCCATTGCCCGCGCCGTGGTCGGGCGGCCGCAATTCGTGATCGCCGACGAAGCCGTTTCCGCACTCGACGTCACCGTCCGGGCCAAGGTGCTGCAGCTCCTGGCCGATTTGCAGCGGCGCTACGGTTTTTCTTGCCTGTTCATCAGTCATGACCTCGGCGTGGTCGAACAGCTTGCCGATCGCGTCGTGGTGATGCGCGACGGTGCCATCGTCGAGCAGGGCAATCGCGACGCCGTGTTCGATACACCGCAATCCGACTATACGCGCGCGCTGCTGTCGGCGATCCCTACGCTGACCCGCACGGAGACAGGCGTGTCGCTGGCTTGGCGCTTCGCAAATTCAGGCGAAGCAGGCGCAAGCGAAGCACCGGCGAAAGCATTGCAATGAAAGATATCAGCATGACCACGAACCTGCCGCGCGCCACCCCACAATCGCGCGGCACGGATCCGGCAATATTGTGCGCCCTGCTCGACGATCTCGAGCGTCAGGATATCGAGCTGCACAGTCTTCTCGTCTGGCAGGATGGCGCGCTGATCCTCGATGCCTATTGGGCGCCCTATGCCCCGGAACGGCCGCACATGATGCATTCGGTGACCAAGAGCTTTACCGCCATGGCGGTGGGCTTGGCCGTCGCCGATGGCCTGCTGTCGGTTGATGATGCCGTGCTGAAATTCTTTCCCGATCATACCGGTCCGATTGACGAAAACCTCCGGGCCATGACGGTGCGCCATCTCCTGACCATGACCAGCGGCCACGGCCGCGGCATTTCCGGTGGTTCCTGGCGGCGGGTGCGCACCAGCTGGGTTAAGGATTTCCTGCTGCAGCCGACGCCCCATGAGCCCGGCTCGGTGTTCGTCTATGACAGCGCGGCAAGCTACATGCTCTCGGCCATCGTGCAGCGGGCGACCGGACGGATGATCCGGGATTATCTTGACGAACGCATCTTCCGCCCGATGGGCATGTCCAGAACCATGACCTGGGATACCGGCCCGGATGGCGTCAATACCGGCGGCAACGGCCTGAGCTGCACCAGCGAGGACATGCTGAAGCTCGGCATATTGCATCTTCAGGACGGTGAATGGCAGGGGCGCCAGCTTCTGCCGCGTGAATGGGTGCGCGCCGCCACCGGCATGCAGGTGCGCGACGTGGTGCTCGGCACCTTCACCGGCGATCATTATCTCGGGCCTGATGAGGCGGGCAATGACCAGTCCGCCAGCCGCCGAGAAGGCTATGGCTACCAATGGTGGCGTGGCCCGCATGACAGCTTTTCCGCCAACGGCCTGTTCGGCCAGTATTGCATCGTGCTGCCCAAGGAGAAGACTGTGGTGGCCTTTACCGGTGGGCTTGATGATAACGATCGCCGCGTGCACGGGCTGATCTATGACGGATTGCGGCCGGCACTCGGCGCCGGCGCTGCTGTCGCCGGCCGGGACGAACGACTGGAAGTACGCATTGCCGGGTTACGGCTCAAGCCGCGCCCGGGTATTGCCCGCCCGAACCCGGCAGCCGGACCGCTCGTCGGCAGCTGGCGCGTGGCGCCGAACGACCAGGGGGTGGAACGCATATCGATCGCCCAGGAAGCGAACGCGCTGCGCTTCACCCTCGGCGATGCCGATGGCGACCATGAGGTGCTGGCAGGTTTCGGATGCTTCATGGAGACGGTGACGACCATGCCCGGCGCCCGGCTGCACCATTCCTATCAGCCGGAAGCCGGCCTGCGTGTGCTGGCCTGCGCCCGCTGGCTGGCAGGCGCAGGTGGCGAAATGGTGCTGGAAATGGAGTGGATCTTCGTCGAGACCGCCTTCCGCGATACGGTGCGGCTGCATTTCAGTGACGGCCTTGTCAGGCTGACGCGCAGCGTCAACGTCAATTCCTCCGAGCTGGCCCTGCCGGAGCTCACGGGCCATCCCGCGGCCGGTGCCGATGCGCCGAGGGAGAAGAAACATGGATGAGCCGGTCGCGATTGCCCACATGACCCATGAGGCCTTCGCCCGGCGGATGGAGCGGCCGGCTGTCATTCTCATCCCGCTGGCGTCCCAGGAAGAGCAGGGGCCGCATGCGCCAATGGGCGATTTCATGCTGACGGACCGGCTGGCGGAGATGAGCGCGCGGGCGGGCGACGGCCTCACGGCGCCCGTTCTGCCGTTCGGCCATGCCGAATTCTTCCGTGCCATGGCGGGTGGCATCCAGCTGCGCGCCTCGACCTTCACCGCGGTGCTGGAGGATATTCTCGTCTCCTTCCTCGATCATGGGCACGAGCAGCTGCTGATCTTCAACGGCCATACTACCAATGCGCCGCTGATCGACCAGGTCTGCCGCAAGCTGCGGCGCGAACGTGGTGTGCTCATCCCCTCGCTCAATATCTGGCAGAGCATACCGGAGCGCCTGTGGAGCGAACTCTATGGCGAGGATGCGGCGCGGGTGCGCGGCCATGGCGGCGAGCCGATCACCTCCGTCTCGATGCATCTTTTCCCCGATCTCGTCGATGCCGGCGCAATCCGCGATCCTGCACCGCGCGGCAGCGCGTTCGGCTTGTCCGTTGGCGGCGTCCTGTCGAGCCGTTTCGAGGGACTGCCGTTGCAGATCCCGCTCGATTGCACCGAGGTCGATCCGGCGGGCATGCTTGGTGGCCTCGCCTCCCGCGCCAGTGCCGACAAGGGCCGGGCGATCTGCGACCATATCGTCGGCCACACCGCCCGGCTGATGCGGCATCTGGCGGATTTCAATCCACGTGACGCCGTCCAGTCGGCGATCTCGCAGGCAACGTCCAGAAACGAGGAAAAGCTATGACCGAATTGCGCATCGGATCCATGCCCGAACCGGCGCCGCGCGAAGTCGTCGCTGCGCTGGAGAAAATCGAAACTGCCAGCGTCGGCCATCTGCGTCATACCGGTTTTATGAGCACCGGCATCCAGGCCGCCGCGCCCGATCAGAAGGCACGCGCGGGCGTTGCCGTCACGCTGGCCCTGCCGGCCATGTGCTCCACCTTGCTGCATTACGCGCTGAGCCATCTGCGTCCCGGCGACATGCTGGTGATCGATCGGCTCGGTGATACCCGCCATGCCTGCCTTGGCGGAGCGGTGGCGCGGGCGGCGCGGCTGGCCGGCGTTGCCGGCGTCGTCATCGATGGCCCCTGTACCGATGTCGCGGAAATCCTGGCGGAGGGCCTGCCGGTGTGGTGCCGTGGCGTATCCTCTGTCACCACGCGCCAGCTCGATCTCGGCGGCACGTTCAATCGTCCGGTATCCTGCGGCGGCGTGCCGGTACTGCCGGGCGACCTCGTGCTCGGCGATGCTTCCGGCGTCGTCGTCCTGCCGGCGGACGAGGCGGCGGAGATTGCCGCCCCCTGCATCGCCCGGGAAGGCCGCGTGGCGCGCACCATGCAACGCCTCCTCGATGGCGAGAAGCTTGGCGACATCACCCGTGCGGTCGAGAAGATCAATGCTCGTTTGACCGCGACAAGCAAGGATAGGGAAGGCAAGGAAGAAGGAAAGACATCATGATCCCAGGCGATCTCAAGGATCTGACGATCGAGGGCGTGATTTCGGTCATCGCGCCGCGCGCGCCGCTGGTGCCGATGGTGTTCGACAGCCCCCATAGCGGGCTGGATATGCCGCAGGATTTCCATCCGGCCGTCACCGTGGAGCGGGTCAGGGTGGCTGCGGATACCCATGTGGACGACCTGTTCGAATCCGCACCCGCTATAGGCGCCCCTTTGCTCAAGGCGCATTTCCCGCGCAGTTTCCTGGACGTGAACCGCTCGCTGCGCGACATGGATACCCAGCTTGTTTCAGGCGAATGGCCGCATCCGACCCGCGAGAGCGGCACCGCGAAGCGTGGCATGGGACTGATGTGGCGTTTCGCCTGGGGCAACGAGCCCATGTATGCCGCGCCGATGAGCGTGGCGGAAGCCGAAGCACGCATCGGCAAATATTGGCAGCCTTATCACCATCACCTTGCCATGCTGCTCAATGCCGTCTACGCGCGGTTTGGAAAGGTCTATCACATCAACTGCCATTCGATGACGGCGGTCGGCCATGAGATCTCATCCGATCCGCCCGGCACGGTGCGCGCCGATATCTGCCTCGGCGATCTCCATGGCGCGTCCTCCTCGCAGGAATTCGTCGCGTTGATCGCCGAAACCCTGAAAGCCGAGGGGCTCGACGTCGCCTTGAACCGACCTTTCCGTGGCGCTGAACTGGTTACGGCCTATTCAAATCCGGCGCATGGTCGCCACAGCGTGCAGTTTGAGATCAACCGCAAGCTCTACATGGACGAGGCGACGCGCGAACGGAGCCCCGGCTATGAAAAATTGAAGGATGTGTTTGCCCGCATGAACCGCGTGCTGGCCGATTATGCCATCCGGTCATGAAATTGAGGCAAGAAGAGGATTCGCCATGCCCGTACGGGAACAGACCGCACCGCTGAATTTCTACCGGCGCGGCCGCACGCCGATCTTCGCCTCGCGAATGGATCAGCGCTTCTCCTGGTGCTGCTACGTGCCCAGCGGCTATGACCCGGGCGGGGAAAAGGTGCACCCGCTTGCCGTGCTGGTCCACGGAAGCCTTCGCGATGCCGATATCCTGCGCGACGAATTCATCGACTTCGCGGAAGAACAGCAGTGCGTGCTATTGGCACCACTCTTTCCGGCCGGCATCGACGACCCGGAAGACCTTCATAACTACAAGCACGTGATCTATCATGGCATCCGCTACGATCTCATCCTTCTGGATATGATCGAGGAACTGGCTGCGCGCTACCGGGTGCACGGCGACAAGGTTCTGATGCACGGCTTTTCGGGCGGGGCGCAGTTCGTTCACCGTTTCCTCTATCTCCATCCGCGCCGACTTCGCGCCGTTTCGATAGGCGCTCCGGGCACGGTCACTCTCCCGGACGACAGCGCCTCCTGGTGGGTCGGCGTCAAAGGCATGGAAGAGATATTCGGTCAGCGGTTCGACGTGGAGGCCATGCGCCATGTAGCGATCCAGTTGGTCATCGGCGACGCGGATATAGAAACCTGGGACGTGACCGTGGGGTCGAAATCGCCCTTCTGGATGAACGGTATCAACGACAGCGGCGACACGCGTGTGGAGCGCTTGCATACGCTGGAAAAGCGGCTGAAGGACATCGGTGTCGTGCCGCATTTCGACACCGTGCCAGGTGTTAGTCACGACGGGAGCGGCATTCAGTTGCCGGTGAAGGCTTTCTTTTCCGCCATTCTCGCTGGCAAGAACTGAGGCCGGCCACAGGTTTGCCCCGTTCGATGCAGCGAGATGCTATTGCCGGGCTTCAATCTTCGATTCGGCCGGGTGTGACCGCCGCGCCGGCAGGCGAGCGGCTGAGATGCCGGAACAGGATGGCGGAAGCCAATTTGCGGTCGTCGGTGTTTATCGCCTCCAGAATGGCCAGATGATCGCGTGCCGCTTTACGTACGCCGGCCTCGCTCAATTCCGCGAATTCGGCATATTCTGTCATGCGCCGCAGGCTGTTCTGCCGCCGGATGGATTGCACGAGGAAACGGTTGTTCGACCAGGAAACGACGGTTTCATGAAAGCGAGCATTGGCTTCGAACCACGCTGATCCCTCGATCGAAGCGAGTGGCGCATTGAGAAGGGCGGTCTGTTCGCGTTCCAGAGCTTCAAGTGCTTCGGGATCGGCGCAGAACGTGTCCTCCATAACCGCGCCGCATTCGATGATGGCGCGGAAGGCATAGCTTTCATTCACTGCCTGGCGATTATCGAGGCATTCTGCGAAACGCCAACCATGGCCGTCGCGCCGTTCGGCCAATCCCTCCGCGGAAAGCCGTATGAGCGTGCGGCGTACGGTGCCGCGAGAGGTACCGAAATACTCCAGAAGCTCGGTCTCGGAAGCCTCGCTGCCGATCAGCCCGTTGGCCCGGGCATGCATGATCTGCCGGTAGAGCGTGTCCACCTCGGAGGGCGGCACGAGCTCGTCTACGTTCTCGTCGACAGGTGGTGGCCGCACTAGCGTGAAGCCACGGTTGTCGGTTTGCGCGACGGTGCCTATTTCCGCCAGGAATTGCAGGACCTGCCGGACGGGCGTGCGGGAAATGCCGAATTCGCGCGCCAACGCGGCATCGGAGATCTTTTCGCCCACCGCCCAGCGTCCGGTACTTATAATGGGCATAAGCTTGCGGGCAACTTCAATCTGCAAGGAACTTAGTCCGCCTGTGTCCAATCCGTATTGTTCCGGTGTCGCACCCTTTGTGTTCACGATGGATCAATCCCTCACGACGTGGAAAAGTGATTTATATGTATCGATAATACAAAAATATCCTCATACCGAAAGCTGTTTTGTGGATTTGAAATCAGCAGCGTCTCGCAGTCGCAGCCTTTTGGAGGGCGTAATTTGCTTCGGGACCAAGGGTGTTATGTTCACCACCATTGAGGACGAAACGGGGCTGACCAATATCGTCATCTGGCCCACCTTATTCGAGAAACGCAGGCGTGTTGTGGTGTGCTCGTCGATGATGCAATCGACTGCCGCATCCAAAGGGAAGGGGAGGTCGCGCATCTCGTCGCGCAGCAACTGTTCGACCTTTCAGGTGATCTTGTTGGTCTGGCCGATCTGGATACCGAGTTCAAGTTGCCGACCGGGGAGGGGACGAGTTTGCGCATGATGGCAGCGGGCCGGATTCACGCGATAGGCCGAAGCCCGTGGCCCCCCGACACATGTTCGTCCCCGATCTTCATATCGATACGCTGAAGGTGAAGGCCCGGAATTTTCAATGATCTTGAGCGCTAATGACGTTGGCCCGCATACGTGGCGGGGCGGGCCAACAGTGAACGTGGACCAAGCCACAACTATCGTCACCGCGCCGCAGCGATCGCCGCCCGGACGTTACCTGCCGATTGATGCCCGATCAACTCGGCGTAAAATCCTCCCATTTCGATCAGGTCGTGATGCGCCCCTCGCTCAACAATCCGACCATCGCGCATGACAAGAATCTCGTCGGCCGCACGGATCGTCGAAAGACGATGTGCGATGATGATTGTCGTTCGATCGAGCATCAGCTCGTCGAGAGCCTTGCGGACGTGCGCTTCACTGGCAGCGTCCAGATGCGAAGTGGCCTCATCGAGGATGAGGACAGGAGCGTTTTTGAGGAACGCTCTGGCAATGGAAATCCGCTGTCTCTGCCCGCCGGACAGCTGCACACCATGCTCCCCGACCGACGTTTCCAATCCAGCCGGCAAGCAATTCACGAACTCCGTCAGAGCTGCCCGCTCGATTGCCTGTTTCAACTCTTCATCAGTCGCGTTTGGCCGGGCGAGCCGGATGTTTTCGGCAAGGGTCGCGTTGAAGAGATAGGTGTCTTGGGCGACGAGTGCGATATGCTCACGGAGGCTATCGAGAGTGATGTCCCGCAAATCGTGACCGTCGATTGTGATGCGTCCTTTTTGCGGATCCCAGAAGCGTAGCAAGAGGTTGGCGATCGTCGTCTTTCCTGCACCCGATGAACCGACCAGGGTGATGCGTGCGCCTGACGGCACTGGCCCCGCTGATTTGGCTACCTTCACCAGAGTGCTCTTGTTCGAGCCTGAGCGCGCCTGACAGGCGCGCTCGACAATTCGTTATTCCCGCACAATGCCTGCGATCGCGTCAAAGACACGGGCAGAATATATCAATGCCGCGCCCGTATTAAGGCACCGGCGACGCCGAGTGTTTCCTTGATCTCCCTAAGCACGACGGCCTTCTATGACTGAGGCGCCCTCACCTGCAGCGAAAACCTCTGCGCCGCTTCAATCGCCCCCATGTCCAACCCCATCGAATATCCGGCCCTCTCCAGATGCGCGACGAGCGAAACGGTGCTGAGATTGCCCGCCGCACCTGGAGCAAAGGGGCAGCCGCCGAGGCCCCCAATGGCGCTGTCGAAGATGCGGATGTTCCAGCCAAGGGCTGCATCGACATTATCAAGCGCATGGCCGTGGGTGTCGTGAAAATGGCAGGCCAGCTGTTCGGCCGGAAGCGCCCCGACGGCCATGCGCATCAGGGTATCGACACGATCGGATTGCGCCCGCCCTATCGTGTCGGCGAGCGAGATTTCGGCGCAGCCCAGATCGGCCAGGGCCTGCGCTACCGCGAGCGCTGCCTCCGGCGCGATCTGGCCCTCGTAAGGGCATTCGAAACTGCAGGACACATAGCCCCTGAGGCGCACGCCGTGCTCGGCCGCGAGTGCCGCGACCGGCTTGAAGCGCTCCAGGCTTTCGGCGATCGAGCAGTTGATGTTCTTCTGCGCGAAGCTTTCCGACGCGCTGGTGAACACTGCCAGTTCCTCGACGCCGATGGCGAGCGCCGAAAGCGCGCCGCGTTCATTGGGTACGAGCACCGAGCGGATCAGGCCGGGCGCAGGCGCAGTGCCATTAAGTACGGCCTCATGATCGGCCATCTGCGGAACCCAGCGCGGCGAGACGAAGGACGTAACCTCCAGCCGGGTGAAACCGGCGACCCGCAACAGGCGGATCAGCTCCAGCTTGTCGGCGGTTGATACGATCTGCTTTTCGTTCTGCAGCCCGTCGCGCGGGCCGACTTCGACGATGGTGGCGGAAGGACGCATCGTCATGCGTCCTTGCTGCGATTGGCGAAGGCGGCGAGCCCGCGTCGCGCATCCTCGCTCTCGAACGTGCGCTGCCCGAGTGCCGCCTCCCGCGCGAAGGCGTCCTTGAGCGGCAGGTGCTGCAGCGTCAGTGCGGCTTCCTTGATGGTCTGCACCGCGCCCGCGCTGAGCCTGGCGATGCGGCCGGCCAGTTCGAAAGCGGCCGGCTCCACCTCGGCGGTCTCGACCACGCGATTGACGACGCCGCGCGCCACGAGATCGGCGGCCGAGAAGCGCTCGGCCGTCAGCATCAGTTCCATCGCATGGGCATAGCCCACCTGCCGCACCAGCCGCACCAGCGTGCCGCCGGCCGGCACGAAGCCGTGGACCGGTTCCGGCAGCTGGAACTGTGCGTCGCTGGCGGCGATGCGGATATCCGTTGCGAGCATCATCTCGAAGCCGCCGCCGATGCAGAGGCCGCGGACCGCGGCGATCACCGGCTTGTAGAAGCCTTCGATCTTCAGATGGGCCGGATCCCAATGCGAAATGTCGAAATGGCCTCCCGCCAGCGCGGGGATGGATTCGGTCAAGTCCGCCCCGACGCAGAAGGCCCGTTCGCCGGCGCCGGTGAGAACCACGACGTTGACCTCGCCATCGCCATTGGCCTCGGCGAAAGCCCGGCCGAGGTCGTCATACATGGCCAGCGTCAGCGCGTTCATCTTCTCCGGCCGGTTGAGCCGGATGGTGGCGACGGCGCCTTTCTTTTCGTAGGAAATGCTCATCAGATCGCTCCGGCCGCCTTCAGTTTTTCGATCTCGTCTTCGGCCAGGCCGGCGAGTTTCGAAAACACCAGGCCGTTGTGCTCGCCAGGGCCGGGCGCCTTTTCGTTCGGCTCTTCCTCGCGGCCGGACAGCTTGATCGGCAGGCCGAACATGCCGATCAGCTTGCCGGCGATCGGCACGTCGACGATCATGTTGCGGGCGGCGATGTGCGGATCCTCCACCACTTCGGCAATGGTCTTGATCGCGCTCAGCGGTACCTTGTCGCCGGCCATCTCCTCCAGTTCAGCCTTGGTGTAGCTGGAGAACCAGCGTTCGAGCAGCGGCTTGACCTTCGTCTCGGCCACGACCGGATCGAAGCGCTTCTCCATCGTGTCGATCTCGGGATCGATAGCGTTTTCCGGCTCGTCGAACAGGGCGCAGGTGATCGCCCAGAACTTATCGGTATAGCCGCCGAAGAACACATAGCCGTCCTTGCAGGGGAACTGCCCGTAGGGGCGGACGAACGGATGGTCGTTGCCGAGCGGCGAGGCCACTTCCTTCTGCGCGGTGTAGCGCACCACGGCATTCTCGGTCAGCGTCAGCACCGAATCTTGCTGCGACACGTCCACCACCTGACCCTTGCCGGTACGCTCGGCCTCACGGAGCGCAGCGATGGTGCCGATCGCCGCATAGAGCGAGGCGGAGAGGTCGCCGATGATGGTTCCGACACGCACCGGCGGGCGATCGGCGTAACCGTTCATCGACCAGAGACCGCCTGCGGCCTGCCCGGTATTGTCATAGGCGGGCTTGGAGGCGTTCGGCCCGGTGCGGCCGAAGCCGCTGATCCCAGTATAGACGAGCCTGGGATTGACGGCACTGAGCACCTCGTAGCCGAGGCCCAGCTTCTCCATCGTGCCGGGGCGGAAATTCTCGACCAGGATATCGACCTTGGCCACCAGCTTGCGCAGCAGTTCCTTGCCTTCGGGCGACTTCAGGTTGAGTGTGACGCCGAGCTTGTTGCGGTTGAACTGGGTGAAGAACGCGCTCAGTTGCGCCTCTTCGGAGCTGACGAAGGGCGGGAAGGTTCGGGCATAGTCCGGCTCGTCGGGATGTTCGACCTTGATGACGGTGGCGCCGAGATCTGCCAGCAGCATCGAGCAGAACGGCCCGGCGACGACGCGCGTGATATCGAGAACGGTCACGCCTGCGAGTGGACCGGACCGGCGGCTGCGCCAGCTACCGATTTCGTCGAGTTTTTCTGTCATGTGATCCTCCCGAGTGCGGATTGCGCTTTCGTTCCTGCGATGAAGCGCAATTCCGTAAAGCATGTCGTGCAAACGTGTGTAGCGGTTTTGCATAGCGGCATGCGAAAAAGCAAAGACTTGAAGCGTGCCGTGTGAATCTTGGAGTGGTATGCCACGGTGTTTGGCGGCTGCCCCTCACCCGGCAGGGGGGTGAGGGGCAAGGACTCGATATCGCCTACCGTGGAACCTCAAAGATCGCGACGCGCCTTCTATCTGCTCCGGCAATTACCGGCCGCTCCGCATTTCGGCCAGCACCGCCTCCGCCTTGTCGATCCGTACATGGCCGTCCTTGCGCAGGCGGGCGACCACTTCGTCGATCTCCTCGCTGCTGGCGCCGGCGGCGACCGCGATGTTGCGGGCGTGCAGCGACATGTGGCCCTTCTGGATGCCTTCGGCGGCGAGCGCCCGGAGCGCGCCGGTATTCTGTGCGAGGCCGACGGCGACGATGATTTCGGCGAGCTCCTGCGCGCTCTTAACGCCGAGCAGCTTGACGGCCGCCTGGGCGACGGGATGGGTCTTGGTGGCGCCGCCGACGAGACCGACCGCCATCGGCACTTCCATCGTGCCGACGAGGTTGCCGGCCGCGTCCTTTTCGTAATGCGACAGCGAGGTGTAGCGTCCCGACGCGGCGGCATGCGAATGCGCGCCGGCTTCCACCGCGCGGGTGTCGTTGCCGGTTGCAAGCACCACCGCGGTGATGCCGTTCATGATGCCCTTGTTATGGGTCGCGGCGCGATAGGGATCGGCGGCGGCAAAGACATAGGCGTCGATGATGCCGTCGACCACGTCGGGGCCGCCGAGCGATTCGGCGTCATAGGTTGCGCGCACGCGGGCGAGGCGCAGGTCGGCCTTGTTGGACAGGATGCGCAGGCGCACCCGGGCGCCGGCGATTTCCGATACGAGCGGCGCCAGCGCCTCGGCCATCGTGTTCACCGCATTGGCGCCCATGGCGTCGCGCACGTCGACGATCAGGTGCAGCACGACATAGGTCCGGTCGCCGGCCTCGACGATGCGCACCTCGATATCCTTGGCGCCGCCGCCGAGCTTGACCAGCATCGGGTCCTGTTCGTTGGCGAGGTTCAGCAAGTCCTGGCGACGTTCATAGAGGCGGAGGCGGGCGCCGTGCGGATCCCGCGCGCCGACCAGCTGGATCTGCGAGATCATGATCGGCTGGTCGCTCGACGTGTGGAAACCGCCATGGAGGCGCGCGACCGAGGCCATATTGCTCGCCGCAGCCACGACCGAAGGCTCTTCCGTCGCCATAGGGATGAGGTAGTCGCGTCCGTTGATGGTGAAATTGGCTGCGACGCCGAGCGGGATCGATAGGGTGCCGACGACGTTCTCGACCATGCGGTCGGCGATCTTCAGCATTTCCGCATCCGCCGTCGCGAGGTTTGCGATATCGGCTTCGGCCACGCCGCTCTGCTTGACGACCGTCTTGAAGCGCTCCGACGGAGAAAGTTTGTAGAACCCCGGAATGCGGCTGTTCGCGGACATGAGTCAGGTCTCCCACTGTGTATCTCGGCAGAACCTATGTGCGGCCTCTCGCGCAGCCAATGTGGGTGGATCACACTGCCGTCGGCGACAACTGTCGACTTGCTACAGCGCAGTGCAGCGGAGATTGGAGTGTATCGGGAGGCGGCCGATGTGGCTGCAGCGGTTTCGGTGAGAGGGAGCGATGCAGTCGCCTGGCTATGACGGGCTCACCAGCCCTCCCTCCGTTATCCGGACTTGATCCGGGATGACGGGAGGCTGAGGGATCTGCCTAGCCAAAGAGCGCTCATTCACATTCTATTCCCTTGCGGCGTCCAGTGAAATCACGCGGAGGCCGGGTGAGGGGGCGCCCCAGGTCACCTGCCGCAGCACATGCAGGCGCAACGCGATGTGCACTTCGAGGCTCTTGGCGGGATCGGCCCAGTCGGGATTGATCTGGGCGATAGTGTCGAGGCGCTGGCGCATGGTGTTGACGTGGATGCCCAGCATTTCCGCCGCCTTCTGCAGGCTGCGGCCGGTGTCGAGATAGGCGAGCAGGGTGATGGCGAGCTGGCTCTTGCGCTTTTCGTCCTGATCGAGCAGCGAGCCGACCGAGGTTCGCAGGAAGGAGGCGATCGCGTCGTCGCCCTTGTTCTGGAACAGCAGCGCGTAGATCGAGAAGCTCTTTTCGAACACGACCCGGCCCCGCTGGTCGAGGCCCTGGATCAGGCTGATGCAGCGCCGCAGCGCTTCGTATTCGGTCGGCACCTTGTCGAAGGAGGTGATCAGGTCTGATATCACCACGGTGAAGCGCAGTCCGAAGGCTTCGTCCAGCCTGTCGGATATCCGCCGCGCCAATTGCTCGGGCTCGGATGCGTTGGTGACGATCGCCAGGTCGCCGTTGAACTCGGCGAAGATCGTGTCGCGACCGGCGAGCGTCGAACGCAACGCCGAAGACGCCTGGGCCGAGGTGATCGCCACCAGTTCCACCAGCATGACGGTAACGGGCCACGAGAGTGAGATGCCCGGAGGCAGGCGGCGCGCGCTTTCGGGCGAGAACGGGTCGCTGGTTCCGCGCAGCAGCGCCGAGACGGTGTCGACCACGTTGCGATGGGCGATCTGCGCGATGCGGTCCAGCGACAGAAGCACGATGCCCGTGACGATGGCGCTGCGCTCCAGCGTGCGGGTTTCCGACGGCGAAAGGGGGCGGGCCCGGCTCAGCACCAGCGCGCCCCAGCGGGTCGAGCCGCCCATCACCGCCGCGACCACCGTGGTGCTGCCGCCCGCGGCCGGAAGTGCCACGGACCGGCCGAGCCGGTCGCTTTCGCGCACGGCGCGGGCCAGTTCGTCGTCGCCGAGGCTACCGGCCATTTCGCCCGAGATCAGGTTGCGGGTTTCGTCGATCACCCCGACCTGACCCTTCAGGAGATTGGACACGCGGTCGACGAGATCGTCCAGCGTGCCGCCGCGGGCGATCAGTTCAGTCAGCTGTTCGTGGGCGACGGCGGCCTGTTCGATATCATCCGCCTTGGCACGCAGCGCCGAATTCGCGTCCTTGGCGAGAAACAGCGCGCGCTGCGCCTCTTCCAGCAAGCGGGCATTCTCGATGGCCAGCGCCGCGAACGTGCCGAGCGAGGACAGTACCGAACGCTCCTGCGGCGTGTATGAGCGGACATAGCGATCGCCGACGAACAGCACGCCCATCACATAGGCTTCTAGTTCGAGCGGAATGCCGAGGATCGAGATGATGCCTTCGCCGCTGATCGCCCGGTCGATGCCGGTATCGTGGTCGAAATTGCGGTCTGCCGAGTAATTGCTGGAATAGAACGGCCGCCGCGTGCGAGCGACGCTGCCGCACACGCCGATATTGCGGGGCACGCGGATCCGGCCGAAATCCTGGGAAATCACACCTTCTGTCGTGCGCACATAGAAATCGCCATGCTCCTCGTCCGCAGCGGAGAGATAGGCGATGTCGCTGCCGACCAGCTGCCGGGCGCGCTGGACGATGGCCTGCAGGATCTGGTCGGTGTCGCGCAGGGCCGAGAGATCGCGCGCCGTGTCGTAAAGGGCGGAGAGCTCGACTTCGCGCTTGCGCTTGAGCTCGAAATTTTCGCGCAGCCGCACCGCGGTGGCGATGGCGTCGGCGATCGAATCGGCGAACCCGTCCTCCCAGGCGACGCCCTTGGCCCCGGCGGCCAGCTGTTCGAAACTCGAAAGCGGAGCATTGCTGCCGAGCAGTTCCAGCAGGCGCCGGTAATATTGCGCGGCCTCTGCGCCTCCGTTCGTCTTCTGACCAACGGGCACGGCGCCGGCTTCACTGGACATTCACGTTCTCCGTTTCGCGGTCGCGTATTCAGGTCACACGATCGGACTGCCACGTTTTCGCGTCGCCGATAACGTATTTTATCCACATAGTCCCAGGCAATGAATAGGCTCCAGATACATTTACCCGACATATGCGCCCGGAATTTTTGCAGCGATGGCCGGATCGGGGTAGGAGTCGGGCCTTTCAGCGCCCGGAGGGTCGCAGACCGCGCTGCGCCGCACCATGTCTGCGGCATTGCGGGATAGATGCCAAGATCACTAACCTCCTCATCCTTCTCGGGCTCATCTGTCGATGATCGACACTACTGACCTTCGAAGGTGTGGTTCCGAGACATTGAACGCCGTGAGGTGCCTTACCTAAGGTGTCGGCCATATCGCATCCGGAAAGATGCGTTAATAATAATAAGAGGGAACGACCTAAATGAGATCCAACAGAACAACCGTGGGCTTGTGTCTGGCAACCCTTGCGGCAACGACGGTCATGCCGGCAATCGCCCTTGCCGATGATAGCAAGATCAGTGACGATGTCATCCGCATCGGGCTGATCGAGGACATGTCAGGCGTCTATGCCGATATCACCGGCAAGGGCGCAGTGACGGCGGCGCAGATGGCTGTCGAGGAATTCGGCGGCAAGGTTCTCGGCAAGACGGTGGAAGTGGTTTTCGCCGACCATCAGAACAAGCCAGACATCGCCGCCTCGATCGCCCGCAAGTGGTTCGATGAGGAAAGGCTCGACGCCATACTTGACGTGGCTTCGTCGTCGCCGGCATTGGCGGCGCTCGAAGTGGCAAAGCAGAAGAACAAGATCATCACGCTCAGTTCGCCCGGTTCGGTGCGCATCACCAACGACGTATGCGGTCCCTATGTGGTTCACTGGGCCTATGACACCTATGCCATCGCCCACAGCACCGGGCAGGCTCTCGTAGGTGCCGGCTTCGACAGCTGGTATTTCGTCACGGCCGACTACGCCTTCGGCCACAGCCTGGAAAAGGACACGGGCGAGGTGGTGACGGCGCAGGGCGGCAAGGTGCTCGGCAACACGCGCCTTCCGGTCGGCACGACCGATTTCGGCTCCGCGCTGCTGATGGCTCAGAGTTCGGGTGCCAAGGTCGTGGCGCTCGCCAATGCCGGCGGCGACACCATCAATTCGATCAAGCAGTCGGCGCAGTTCGGCTTGACCCAGGGCGGCCAGAAGCTGGCGACGCTCGCCGCCTTCATCAACGACGTGCACGGCGTCGGCCTCGCCGAGGCGCAAGGCCTGACCATCACCGAGGCTTCCTACTGGGACATGAACGACGAGACGCGCGCCTGGTCGTCGAAGTTCTTCGACAAGGTCAAGGCCATGCCGAACATGCTGCAGACCGGCACCTATTCGTCCGTACGCCACTATCTCAAGGCGGTCGAGGCCGCGGGCACCGACGAGACCAAGGCCGTGATGGCCAAGATGAAGGAACTGCCCGTGCAGGACCTGTTCTACAAGGGCGCGATCCGCGAGGACGGCCGCATGGCGCACGACATGTACCTGTTCGAGGTCAAGAAGCCCGACGAATCCAAGAAGCCGTGGGACTATTACAAGCTGCTCGCCAAGATCGATGCGGAACATGCGTTCCAGCCGCTGGCAAAGTCCACATGCGCATTGGTCACAAAGAAATAACCCGTCGACATGCCGCGGCGGAGCCAAGGGGGCGGGCCGCGGCATCCCAACAGCATTTTATCGGCAAAGGAGAGAATAAATGAATCGGCGGGAATTCAATCTGATGATGGCGGCCATGTTCGGCGCCACCGTTTTTTCCGGGCAGTCCTACGCACAGGCGAGCGTCGACACGCTGACGTCCATCGTCAATCCCGAACCGCCGATCCTCAATCTCGGCCTCAACCAGCAGACGCCGACCGGCGTCGTGGCCGGCAAGATGTACGAAGGCCTCCTGTCCTATGCCAAGGACCTGACGCCGCAGCCGCTGCTCGCCGACAGGTGGGAAATCTCCGAGGACGGCCTGACCTATACCTTCCACCTCGCCAAGAATGCGAAGTGGCATGACGGCCAGCCGTTCACCTCCGCCGACGTCGTTTTCTCCTGCAAGACCATGCTGCCTGAAGTCCATCCGCGCGCCCGTGACGTGTTCAACCGTTGCGAAGACATTTCCGCGCCCGACGAACATACCGTCGTGTTCAAGCTGAAGAAGGCTTTCCCGGCATTCCTGATGGCGTTCGAAACGGCGTCTGCGCCGATGGTGCCGCGCCATATGCTGGAAGGCAAGGACTACCGCAAGGCCGGGGCCGAGCAGCCGCCGATCGGCACCGGTCCGTTCCGCCTAGCGGAATGGGTCAAGGGTTCGCATATCCGCCTCGAGGCATTCGACGGCTACTATCGCGAAGGCCAGCCGAAGCTGAGGGAAATTTTCTATCGCGTCATTCCCGACTCCGCCTCGCGCGCCGTGTCCCTGGAACAGGGCGAAGCGCAGCTGGCGCAATGGCAGGACATCGAGCCCTTCGATGCGGCCCGTCTCACCGACCTGCCGCATCTCGACATGACGACCGAAGGCTACGAATACTTCTCGCCCATGCTGTGGGTGGAAGTGAATTGCCGCCGTCCCCCCATGAACGACAAGCGTTTCCGCCAGGCGCTGATGCACCTGATTGATCGCAACTTCGTGCGTGACCGCATCATGTTCGGCCTCGCCAAGGCCGCGACCGGCCCGATCGCCTCGTCGATGCGTTTCTACGATCCCAACGTGAAGACCTACGAGTCGTCGGTGCAGAAGGCCGTCGCCCTGCTCAACGAGATGGGCCTGAAGCCGGATGCCAGCGGCACCCGCGTGACCTTGAAATTCACCATGGTACCGGCAGGCGATACCTGGACCCGCATCGCCGAATATGTCCGCCAGGCCTGCGGTGCGGCCGGCATCAAGATCGAGCTACAGAGCAATGACCTGGCCGGCTGGGTTGCGGCCGTCAGCAATGGCGATTTCGACATCAGCGGCAATCAGCTCTACCAGAACGGCGATCCCGCCCTCGGTGTCGCCCGCACCTATATCTCCTCGAACATACGCAAGGGCGTGATGTTCTCCAACACATCGGGCTATTCCAACCCGAAGGTGGACGAGCTGTTCGAGGCGGCGGCCGTCGAGCTGAACCAGGAGAAGCGCCAGGCGCTCTATACGGAAGTGCAGAAGCTTCTGGTTGAGGAAGCCCCCGTTATCTGGCTGTGCGAGCAGAAATATCCAACAATCTACGACAACAGGCTGAAGGATCTGATCACCACCTCGACCGGCGTCAATGCCAATTTCGGCAAGACCCACTTCGCCTAAGAGCTTGCGCGAGCGCGGGGAGCATGCCCCAGGGCATACCCGCGCTCGCGTCATCTGTGTTACCCGGCCGTTGGCCGTATGGAAAAGGGCTCCCTGCCAGCATGACAGCGTATTTCGACGAGGCCGAAATTGCCATTCTCACGGCATGGCGGCACAAATTGCACCAGTTTCCGGAAGTCTCGAGCGAAGAAGCCGAGACGGCGCGCGAGGTCGTTTCTTTCCTGGCCGACACGCGTCCCGACCGGGTCGTAACCGGGCTCGGCGGACACGGCGTCGCGCTGGTCTATAACGGTGCGGAAGACGGACCGACGGTACTGCTGCGCTGCGAACTCGATGCCCTGCAGATCCATGAAATCTCTGACCTGCCGTACAGGTCGCGTATCGACGGCAAGGCCCATATGTGCGGCCATGATGGGCATATGACGATGATGGCGGCGGTGGCGCGCCATATCGGCATCAATCGTCCACTGCGGGGCAGGGCGGTGCTGCTGTTCCAGCCGGCCGAGGAAACGGCCCATGGCGCCGAAGCGGTGCTGGCCGATCCGCAATTTACCGAGATCACCCCGGATTACGCTTTCGCGATCCACAACATGCCCGGCCTGCCGCTCGGATCCGTCGCCGTGGCGCCGGGGCAGATCACCTGCGCCTCGATGGGCTTGCGCATCGAACTGACCGGCAAGACGGCCCATGCCTCGATGCCTGAGACGGGCCTTTCGCCGGCGACCGCCGTTGCCCGCATCATCGATGCGGTCAAGACCTTCCAGGCGGGCGACGTGATCGCCCAGGGGTTCCGCCGGGTGGCGCTGACGCAGGTGCAGATGGGCAAGGCTGTCTTCGGCATCACGCCTGGCTCCGCCGAAATCCGCATGACGCTGCGCACGCCAGCCAGCGATGCGATCCATGGCCTGCTGGACGACGTGCTCAAGATGGTGCGCGACGTGGCGGCCGAGGAAGGCCTCGCGCTCGTCCATTCGACGCATAATTTCTTCCGCGCCTGCATCAACGATGCCGAGGCGTCGCAGGCTTTCGAGACGGCGGCGACCCGCATGAAGCTCGAGCGGGTCACGGATTACGTGCCGATCCGCGGCGCCGAGGATTTCGGCCTGTTCGGTTCCTGCTCAAAGTCCGCGCTGCTGTTCATCGGTTCGGGCATGGACAGGCCGATGGTCCACAATCCCGATTACGATTTTCCCGACGCGCTGATCCCGGTCGGGGCCGAGCTGTTTCTCGATGTTCTCGACCAGTTGCTCGGCGTGCAACGGTAATTGAAGGAATGAAATACGCCTGATGATGATTTTATCCCGTCTCTGCGCGAAGCTGGCGGGGATCGTGTTCACGATCCTCGTCATAACCTCGATCAATTTCGTTCTGATACACGCAGCACCTGGTGACCCCGCCATGGTCATTGCCGGGCAATCCGGTGCGGCCGATGCGAAGTTCATCGAGCAGGTTCGCGCCGAATATGGCCTGGACCAGCCGTTCCTGGTGCAGCTTGGCACCTATATCGGCAAGGTCGTGCAGCTCGATCTCGGCTATTCCTATCGTCAGCGCGCCGAGGTCAGCCAGCTCATCCTCGAACGGCTCGGGCCGACGCTGATGCTGACGCTGTCGGCCTTCTTCCTGTCGCTGATCGGCGGCGTGCTGTTCGGCGCCTTCGCCGGCCGCCGGCACGGCACATGGGCCGATCTCGCGGTGTCGCTGATCTCGCTGCTGTTCTATGCGACGCCGGTCTTCTGGCTTGGGTTGATGCTGGTCCTGGTCTTCTCGATCCAGCTCGACTGGCTGCCGGCCTTCGGCTACGCCAATATCCGCGCCTCGAGTTTTGGTCCCATCGAATATGCGCTCGACGTGGCCAAACACCTGATCCTCCCCGTTGTCACGCTCTCGGCCATCTACATGGCCGTCTATACGCGGCTGATGCGTTCCTCGCTGATCGAAGTGTCCCATGAGGATCATGTACGCACCGCCCGCGCCAAGGGGCTGAACGAAGGGCAGATCCTGCGGCGCCACATGCTGCGCAACGCCGCCGTTCCGGTCGTGACCTTTGCCGGGCTGCAGGCCGGCGCGCTGATCGGCGGCGCCGTGGTGGTGGAAACGGTGTTCTCCTGGCCCGGCATCGGCCGGCTCACCTTCGATGCGGTCACCGCGCGGGATTATCCCGTTCTTCTCGGCCTGTTCCTGATGATGTCGGTTCTGGTCATCGCCACCAACCATTTGACCGACGTCCTGCACCGGATCATCGATCCGCGCATCAAGGGCCGATAGGAGAACGACCATGCAAGGTTTCATGCGCACATTCTTGAGTCGGCCCGCCGGCGGCGTCGGCTTGGTTCTGCTCGCCTTGGTCTGCCTCCTGGCGATCGTCGCCCCGCTGCTTTATCCCGTCTCGCCCTGGGAAATGGTAGGCATACCCTTCAGCCGGCCCGGCGAGAACGGCATGCTGCTCGGTTCCGACACGCTCGGACGCGATATCGCGGCGGGCATCGTCCACGGCGCCCGCGTCTCGATCCTGATCGGTTTCGCCTCCACGGCAACGGCGCTCGGCATCGGTGTGCTGCTCGGCTGTATTGCCGGCTATGCCGGCGGCGCCGTCGATGCGGCGATCGTCCGCTTTACCGAGATCTTCCAGACCATTCCGAGCTTCGTGCTCGCCATCCTGTTCGTCGCCATCCTGACCCCATCGATCACGACGATCATTCTGGCGATCGGCCTGGTCAGCTGGCCGCCTCTGTCGCGCCTGACGCGGGCTCAGGTGAAGACCGTTTCCCAGCGGGAATTCGTCCAGGCGGCGCGCTGCCAGGGGCAATCGACCATTTCCGTCGTGCTGCGCCATGTGCTGCCCAATGCCGTCTCGCCGATCATCGTCGCGGGATCGCTGACGGTCGCCGCCGCCATCCTGATCGAGGCGGCACTGTCCTTCATGGGCCTCGGCGATCCCAATTTCATGAGCTGGGGCTACATGATCGGCGCCGGCCGCACGGTCATCCGTCAGGCCTGGTGGATGAGCGTCTTCCCGGGCATCGCCATTCTTTTGACCGTCGTCGCCATCAACCTCGTGGGCGAGGCGCTCAACGATACTCTCAATCCCAGGATTTCCCGCGCATGACCGATCCCTTGCTTTCCATCGAAAAGCTCGTCGTCGGCCTGCCCGCGGGTGCGGATCGTAGCCATGCCGTTGACGGTATCAGCCTCGACGTCAATGCCAACGAGATCGTCTGCCTCGTCGGCGAAAGCGGCTCCGGCAAGTCGATGACTGCCCATGCCGTCCTCGGCCTCCTGCCCAAGCAGGTGACGGCGCTGGGGGGCGAGATCCGCTTCGGCGGCCGCAACCTGCTCGGCATACCCCCGCACGAGATGCGGGCGCTGCGCGGCAACCAGATCGCCATGATCTTTCAGGAGCCGCTGACCGCGCTCAATCCGCTCGCCCGCGTCGGCAAGCAGGTTGGCGAGTCGATCCGCATCCATGGACGCATGTCCGACGCACAGGTCGACGCGCGCGTGCTGGAACTGTTCGGCCAGGTCGGCCTTCCCGATCCGGCCTCGCTCGTCTCGGCCTATCCGTTCCAGCTTTCGGGCGGCCAGCGCCAGCGCGTGATGATCGCCATGGCCCTCGCCAACGATCCGAAGCTGCTGATCGCCGACGAGCCGACCACGGCGCTCGACGTCACGACACAGCGGCAGATCCTCGACCTGATTCGCAACCTGCAGAAGACGCGCGAGATGGGCGTGCTGTTCATAACCCACGACATCGGCGTCGTCGCCGATATCGCCGGTCGCGTCGTCGTGCTGCGTCACGGTAAGGTGGTGGAGCAGGGGCTTGCTTCCGCCGTTCTGGACAATCCTGAGAACCACTATACCCGCGACCTGCTCGACGCCGTGCCGGGACGCGGCTCGGTGCTGGCGGGCAGCGCAAAGGATGCGCCGCTACTGGAGATCCGCAACCTGCAGAAGGTGTTCGTCACCCGGCAGAGCTTCTTTGCCCGGCCGCGGCGCGTGGTCGCCGCCGATGGCATCGATCTCACGCTCAACCGCGGCGATACGCTCGCCGTCGTCGGTGAAAGTGGCTCGGGCAAATCGTCGCTCGCACGGATGGTGCTGCGCCTGATCGAGCCCGATGCCGGCGATATCACCTTCGACGGTGCATCTGTCCGGGCTATGAAGGGCGAGGCGCTACGCCAGTTCCGGCGCAAGGCGCAGATCGTCTTTCAGGACCCCTATGCCTCGCTTGATCCGCGGCTGAAGATCGGCGAAAGCATCATCCGCGGCCCCATGGCCTTCGGCGCCTCAAGCGCGGATGCGGTGGCGACCGCCACGCGTTGGCTGGAAAAGGTGGGTCTCGGCGCCAATGCGCTCGATCGTTTCCCGCATGAATTCTCCGGCGGCCAGCGGCAGCGCATCTGTATCGCCCGTGCCCTGTCGCTCGATCCGGTCTGCCTTATCGCCGACGAGGCGGTCTCCGCGCTCGACGTGTCGGTGCAGGCGCAGGTGCTGAAGCTCTTGTCCGATCTCAAGGCGGAAATGGGCCTGAGCATGCTGTTTATCACTCACGATCTCCGGGTCGCCCGCGAAATTGCCGACCGGATTGTCGTCATGCAGAACGGCCGCATCGTCGAACAGGCGCAGGCGTGCGACCTTTTCGAAGCCCCACGCGCCGAATACACCCGCCGTCTGCTGGACGCCGTTCCCGGCCGTGACTTCTTCAGGCGTCGGGCGCTGGCAGGTGCGACGGTATAGAGACGGCTGGGGGGAGAACAGCCTCCCGCGCCGCCACAGTGGATGAAGACCATGGATGATCACACGCGTTCTTTCATCGAGCAGGCGACGCTGCTCTTCATCGCGTCCCGCAATGGCGAAGGTGCTATGGACGTCTCGCCGCGTGGCGGCCAGCCTTCGGTGGTGCGGCTGCGCGCCGATGGCTGCGTGTTGCTGCCCGACTATATCGGCAACAAGCGGCTCGATACGATCGGCAACATCCTAAGCAATCCCGATGTTGCGCTGCTGCTGATCAACCGCAATTCCGAGACCTATCTGCGCATTGCCGCATACGCTTCCGTGTCGCAGGCCGATGAGGATATCGCCGCCTTCCCGGCCGACGAGAACCGGGCGCTGAGCGTGATGGTGCTCAAGCCGGGCAGGATGGAATTCGTCGCAAGCGAGGCGTTTCGCAAGAGCGGTTTCTGGGTCGGCCCCTCCGGCAGGAAGCCGCCGCTCGATGCGCTGGACATCTATTTCAGCGACAAGCAATGGCAGGCCGAGCGCGGCCGCAATCCGGTGCTCTACGATGCCGCCGCCGAAACGCGCCTTGCCGATACCGGCATCAGGGCTTTCTACGGAACGCCGAGCCCGATCGTGCAGACCAAGGTCTACGATCTGCCGAGCCCCGGCTTCATGGGCTTCATCAACGATGCACGCTTCGTCGTTTTCGCCCATGAGGGCGAGGATGGCGAGATCCTGATCGAACTCGCGGGACATGCGCCGCTCAGGCTAGATCCTGCGACCAACCAGCCATCTTTCCTGCTGGAGATCGACCGCGAGGTCGCCGACCGGGCGGACATACCCCATTCCGCCCAATGCGCGCTGCTCGCCGCCGAGCCCGGACGATGCGATGCACTGCGCCTTAACGGCACCTATCGCGAAGTGGCGGGTGAGGGCGAGGAGCGGCGCCGTCTGAGCGTGCAGCCGCAGGAAATCTATTTCCACTGCTCGGCCGCCTTCACCCGCTCGCGCATATGGTCCGACAGCCGGGCGCCGGCCTGGGCCGGCCTGCGCAGTTTCACCTGCGTCGACCGCAGGCAGGAAAGCCCCGATGTTGTATCCTTCCTGCTGAAGCCGCGCGACGATGCGCCTGTCGGCAATGCGGCGCCGGGCCAGTTCATCACAGTGTCGTTGCCCGGGCACAAACGGCTTGGCAGCCAGCGCCGCTGCTATTCCATCTCCGGCATGCCGGACAAGCATACGCTGCGCATCTCCGTGCGCCGCGTTGGCAATGACGGCATTTCCGCTGTCCTGCATGACGGGATCGCCGTCGGCGACGAGTTGCGACTCGGCGCACCGGCCGGGCATTTCGTATTCGACAGCGATCCCCATCGTCCGGTGGTGCTGGTCAGCGCCGGCGTCGGCATCACGCCGCTCCTGCCGATGGCCGAACATCTGGCCCGCGAGGGCGGTAGCCGCGACGTGCTGTTCATCCATGCAGCGCGCAGCGGCAGGCATCATCTGTTCGTGGGGGAGGCGCAGCAAATGGTCGCCGCCAATCCGGCCATCAGGCTGCTCACCATCTACTCGAGACCCGAGGCCGGCGACAGTTGTCACCACGAGGGACGCCTGGATGCCGGGGTGATCGCCCGGCATGTATCGATCCCGGACGCTGATTTCTACATCTGCGGGCCCGATAGCTTTATGTCCTCGCTGGAACAGGGGCTGATCGCTCTCGGTGCTGCGCCTGGAAGCCTCAGAACGGAAGTCTTCGAGGCGAAAGGCGGTCGCTCGGCAGCCGGCACTATCGATGCGCTTGTCGCCTATGCGCCTTGCAACGTGGAATTCGCCAAGTCCAGCAAACGGGTCACATGGAGGCCGGAGAGCGGCTTCCTGCTCGACCTAGCGCTCGCCAACGGCGTCGAGATCCAATATTCCTGTCGCAGCGGCGAATGCCAATCCTGTGCCCAACGCATCGTCAGCGGCAGGACCAGCTATCCGACCTGCGACGAGGAGCCGGTCGTGGCCCGAGGACAGGTCCTGATGTGCCAGGCCATTCCGCGCAACGATATCATTCTGGATTGCTAGAGTTTTGCCAATCGTACCCTGAGAGGAAGCCTCTCAATCTAAACGATAATATCATTGATTACATCGAGCATTGATGCCTCGTCAGCGTCTGTGAGGTGTCCCGAAGTTTAGACACGGTCATAGTGTTCGTCCATCTCGCCCACGTCGAGCAGGCAGTTGTCGTCCGGCTGGACAATGGTGCTTAGGCTGCATGCGGTCATCGATGCCTTAGTTTTAGCTTGTGCGGGAAACCCGCCAGCCGGACAGTTGGTCTGGGAAGTCAGGGCTATTAAAGCCGATAGTGGATGGTCGTTCGAAACCCATCAAGAGCGTGAAGTGCTCTGGCGTGGTCGCGGGCCATCATTCGGTTCCGAGCGGAATACGCCTCTCCGTCTCGGCGTCAAATAAGCTTACGCTCCTTACATCTGCTGACAACCAGATGGCCTCTCCAACTCTGCCGAAGAAACGAGGCGGGAGACGCGCGACGATCGGTTGCTCCGCGATGCGGATTGTCACCATGGTGTCCGGTCCGGTCGGCTCAACGACGTCGATTATCCCTGTCAACATCGAGCCTGCACTATCGGCTATTTTCAACTCCTCCGGCCTGATTCCCAGAACTGCGGCTTTTGCGCCAAAGATCTCGCCGGAGGACATTGGGGCCTCCACCTGGACGCCGGGTGCTTCGAAACGCGCAAGACGGCCATCGGACGTCAGGGTGCCGGTCACGAAATTCATCGATGGCGAACCAATGAAACCGGCAACAAACATATTGGCCGGTTTTTCATAGATCGTCTGCGGGTCCGCAAACTGCTGTATGTAGCCGCCTTTCATGACGGCCACCTTCGTGCCGAGCGTCATGGCTTCGATCTGATCGTGCGTGACGTAAACAACACTCGTGCCGAGCCTTCCATGAAGTCGCTTGATTTCAGTACGCATCTCGGCACGGAGCTTCGCATCGAGATTTGAAAGGGGCTCGTCAAAAAGAAACAGATCGGGGTTGCGAACGATAGCGCGGCCCATGGCTACGCGTTGGCGTTGACCCCCGGAAAGATTGGCGGGCCGTCGGTCCAGAAGATGCGAAATCTGCAACAGGTCCGCCGCCTGCTTGACTGCAGCATTGCGTTCAGTGTTGTTGACGCCGCGCATTTCCAGGCCAAACCCGATGTTACGTTCGACCGACATTGTTGGATAAAGTGCGTAGGACTGGAAAACCATCGCAATATTGCGGTCTTTCGGCGCGAGTTCGATGACCGATCGACCATCGATGCGGATATCGCCTGCCGAAACGTCGTCGAGCCCGGCAATCAGATTGAGGAGTGTAGATTTTCCGCACCCGGAAGGGCCAAGAAGAACGAGAAAGCCTCCGTCTTCGAGTTCCACATCGATCCCGTGCAACACTTGAAGGCCACCATAAGATTTCTGAACGTTCTGAAGAGACAATGTCGCCATAGTGGTTGTCCTTAGCCTTTGATGGCGCCGGCCGTCAGGCCCTGCACCATCACGCGCTGCACGAGCGCAAACATCAACATGACCGGCAGAATGCTAAGTATGCCCCCGGCGGCGAGCACGCCCCAGGGAAGCTGAAACTCGCCAACCATCAACTGAAGGCCGACTGGCCAGGTCCGGGAGCCCTGTCCGGTCGTCAGCATCAGCGCAAACAGGAACTCGTTCCACGCAGCGATCGCGATAAAGACGGAACTTGCGACCAAACCGTTTCTGGCAAGAGGGATGACGATCCAGAGCATGGCGCCAAAGCGGGTGGAACCGTCGATGCGCGCGGCGCTTTCAAGCTCCTTGGGCGCCGCATCGAAAAAGCCCTTAAGCATCCAGACGAATAGCGGCAGCAGGAAACTCGTGTAGGCGAGGGCGAGACCAATGCGGCTGTCGATCAGGCCGACAGATCGAAGCACGACATAGAGCGGGATGATCATCATGACGGCCGGGAACATGCGCACGACGAGATAACCGAGCATCAGCGCGTTGCGGCCCCTGAATGTGTAGCGAGAGAACGCATATGCCGCGAGCGTCCCCGTGGCGAGGCAGACGACGATGGTGATGAGGGTAACGATCAAACTGTTGCCGATCAGAACCGGGAAACTCGACTGGGTCCAGATTGCGACATAGTTCTGAAATGTGATCCGGTTCGGGATGTACTGCATCGTCTGGGTGACGATGTCCGCCTCAAGTTTCAGGGAGGTCAGAAACATCCAGACAATCGGTCCGATGCAAAACAGCGACATCGAGACCAGAACAAAATAGGTGAGAATGTCGGCAGCCATTCGTCGGCTGCGGCGGGTTGCAGCCATGATTTACTCCTGACCTATCTTGGAAAGGCGAATGTAGGCGTAGGCGAACACCATCAGGATCACGAACATCACGACTGACAATGCCGACGCATATCCGAAGTTGAAGTCCTTATAGGCCGTCTGGAAGGCATAGAGCGACAGGACTTGCGTCGCGTCGCCCGGGCCACCACCGGTCAGTATGAGCAGAAGATCCGGCGAGTTGACGAGGCTGATGACACGCAGGATCACGGCGGCCGCGATGACCGACTTCAACATTGGGACGGTGATCAGCCTGAACTGAGCGATCGGCCCGGCACCGTCCACCGCGGCGGCTCTGTAGAGGTCGTATGGAATTCCTTTCAAGCCGGCAAGCAACAGCAGGGCGAAGAATGGAAAACCATGCCAGGCCTCGACGAAGATCGTCGCGGCGAGCGCGGTGTTCGGATCGGCAAACCAGGCTTTGTAACTACTCAATATGCCGATGCGGACAAGGACGTCGTTGATGACACCCAGGCGCGGGTCCAGCAGCAGCGCCCACATATGGCCGGCGACGACATTCGGAAGGAAATAAGGCACCAGGATCAGGACTGCGAAGATCCCGGTCCCCGGCACGTTGCGATTCAAAGCCGTTGCAGCGATGAAACCCAATCCCAGTTCCAGCACCACCGCAAAGGTCACCCAGAGCACGGTATTCTTAAGAGCGACCCAGAACACCGGATCATCGATCATGACAATGTAATGCTTGAACCCGACCCAGCCGGTGAGGCCCGGCCGAGTCAGCCGCATTTCGCGAAAGCTGATAGCCATGCCGTAGATGGTCGGGTAGGCGATCACGAGTAAGATGATCACCAGGCTCGGCAAGAGGAGCAGGTAGATCCAGTATCGCGTCTCGGAAAGCTCCCCAATCATCCCGGTTTTGGGAAGATGAGATCCAGTATCCATTCAATCCTCGGCTTTGGCGCCGTTCCTGAAGAAGGCGGGGAGAGGGCGCGAAGCGCGCCCCCCGTCTGGGATCAGCGCATTGCTGCGTCGAGACCCTTGATCATCCTGTCGACTGCATCAGCCGGTTTGGACTGACCGGTCAAAACGGACTGGAATGCAGGATTGACGACGTTTTCAGACCAGCCCGCAGCGCCGACAAAGGTATTGGGCAAGCGCCCGAAATCGAGCGTCTTGACCGCCGCGTCATAGATCTTGTTCGACGTTAGGCGCGGATCCTGTAATGCTGCGGTCGAGGCCGGGAAATATCCGGTTGCCTCAAGCAGCGCGATCGCCGCTTCCGGCTCGCCCCAGAAGCTGACCCACTGCCAGGCGGCCTCGATATTGTCTTCCTTTATGACGCCGTTGCCCGCATAGGCGACGCGGGCAATTTGTGCCTTGGGTCCCGCCGGCATCGGGGCCGTCTGGAACTGCGTGCCCTGCTTGAGCGCACCGGAAATCTCGCTCAACGATCCGGTGTGATGCCAGACCATGGCCGTCTGGCCGGTCCTGAATGCCTCCATGATCTGACGATAGCTGTCGTTCGGCGCACTCGGCGGAACGACCTTCTCCTTTACGAACAGGTCCGAATAAAATGTCACTGCCTCGATGGCCGCCGCGCGGTCAATGGCAGGCTTACCGTCTTTGACGATCGGTGAGCCGAACGCTTCCATCACGTCGATAACGTATTTGAAGGCGCCAGCGCCGCCCCGCATGCTGAAAGCATATCGCCCCTTGGATGGGTCGGTCAGTTTGCGGGCTGCCTGAACGAACTCGTCAAAGTTCTTCGGCGGTCCGGAAAGGCCGGCCTGCTCGAAATAGTCGGCGCGATAATACATCCAGTCAACGAAGGCGAACGCAGGCACTGCATAGATCTTGCCGTCCTGAGACAGGCCCTTCCAACGATTATCAGGAAAGCTCGATCTTCCGGGCCAGGCTTTGACCCGCGCGCTGAGGTCGACAAGACCATTCATAGCCACAAGATCGGCAAACCGCTCGGTGATCACCATACCAGTATCGGGCTTGCCGCCGGCGACGACAGCTGAGGACACTTTCGCCATGTATTCCGAATTCGGAATACCTTCCTGTGTGACCTTCGTGCCGGAATATTTCGCCTGAAAGAGGGCAATGATCTTCGCGAGACCCTCCATCTCCGACTGGCTGGCAAAATGATGCCAATAGTTGATTGCTCCGGCGGCACGAGCGGTGCCCATCTGGCTTGCCAATGCCATTGCGGTCGCGCCAGCCAGAAGCTCTCTGCGATTCAGCTGCATATCCATCTCCTCCCAGAAATATCAGAATATCATTCTGATCGATCAGTTGAGGGTTGGATAACATCATTTAACTGCGGGTGCAACTGCTGCTTTGGCGTCAAGTCCGTGCATTAGATGAAGCCAAGGTTTCGTTGAACTGCAGCTTGGAAATGGGCAACCAGCGCTGCCTCCGCCGCATCTGCATCGCGCTTGCTGCAGGCTTCGAGAATATCGAGATGTTCGCCGATCGTTCGCAGGATGATCGGGGGCGTCAGCTTTCGGTCAAGCCTTAAGAGACGTAGGTAATTATGCATGCGGCGGTACGTTGTGTCGATGAGGGGATTGCGTAGCGCTTGAATGATGCTGCTGTGCAGCTCGATCTCGAGCGCGTCTAGTTCCTGCAGCATTTCGGAGGTCAATGTCCCCTTCTCGGTGGCCCGAGCCAGCCGGGAATGACGTACTTCAAGCGTTGCCATGAGATGCTCGTCGCCTTCTTCGGCAAAAACCCGTACAGCCGCGCGTTCGATTATGATGCGAAACTGGTATGTCGCTCGCGTCAGCTCCATTCCTGGACGGACGAACTGAATGCCTGATCTTGGATGGATCGTCAGGATGCCCTCCGCCTCCAGCATCCGCAAGGCATCGCGCAGCGGCGCGACAGGCACGTTGATGATCGCGGATAGCTCGTTTTGCGAGATAAAAGCGCCAACCGGGACGCGACGATCAAAGAGACCTTCAAGGATTCGATCATAGGCGACGTCGCTCATGCGTTGTGTCGCAGGGGACTGATCGGTACTCGGTTTTGCCTTCAGCGCCACTTGCGGCCACTCCGTTCATTTGCTAGTCGGTAGGGATCTGATAGATCAGAAATCGATTATAATCGATCAGAAGGCCACCGTGATGACTCTTTCTCATTTCCGTATAACGCGTTTTCAGTTCGCCCGCGACAGGGTAATTGGCGATAGTCAGGTTCGGGCGGATGACACCAACGTCGCCGCTTTGGAATTAATTTCAGAAAGCGGCGAAGTCGGTCTCGGCTTCATCCAGACCCTGTTCACCGCTCTACCGGATCAGTCGGAGATCGAGAGCATCTTTGAGCGGGAAGTGTGGCCGGGACTGACAGGACAGAAAGCGATCGCTCTCGTCCATCGTGTGAACCGCCCACGTGGTGGAAACCAGCGGGCGTTTTCACTGCCGTTCGGCGAGGCCATCCAAGTTGCCCTATGGGATCTTGCCGCAAAAGAAGCTGGATTGCCCCTGCATGTGCTACTGGGAAGCCGGCGGAACCGGGTTCGCGCTTACGCCTCAGGTCTCGACTTTCATCTGAGCGATGATGATTTTGTAAAACTGTTCGGATATGCCGCCTCGCAGGGTTATGAAGCCTTCAAGATCAAGGTCGGTCACACGGATTTCGCGCGAGACATGCGACGCCTGGAACTTCTCAAGTCATGCGTGCCAGCCGGATCCAAGGTGATGATCGATCCGAATGAGGCCTGGAATTCCAAGGAAGCCTTGATGAAGCTCGAGGCAATCCGGGCTGCCGGCCACGATTTGCTTTGGGTGGAGGATCCGATCCTTCGTCACGACTATGAAGGGCTGCGCACCCTTCGCCATGCCGCAAGCTGGACACAGATCAATTCCGGCGAATATCTTGACGTTCATGGCAAGCGGCTCCTGCTGGAAGCGTTCGGTGCAGACATTCTCAACGTCCATGCTTTCGTCACGGATGTGATGCGCATCGGCTGGCTTGCTGCCGACCTCGGGATTCCGGTGACCATCGGAAACACATTCCTTGAGGTAGGCGTGCATATGGCCGTGGCGCTGCCGGAGGTCGAATGGCTGGAATATTCATTCCAGAACTTTGACCATCTGGTGGAACAGCCTATCGAGATCCGGGACGGATATGCCTATGCGCCCGACAGGCCTGGCCATGGTCTCGTGCTTTCCAATAGTGCGCGCGAGAAATGGGCTCGTCCGAAGCGCCTGGAGCGAAGCGAGCTTGGCGCTGCGCCGGCCAATCCTCGCCTTCCAGTTTTTGGAGCTGTCGCATGAGCGGAATACTCGAGGGTAAGACTGTTTTCGTTACTGCCGCAGCGCAGGGAATTGGCCGAGCAACGGCGCTGGCGTTTGCGTCCGCCCGCGCAAGAGTTCATGCGACCGATATCAACGCAGACCTCGTCCAGCAACTGGACGGTATCTCCGGTATCCGGGCAAGCGTGCTTGATGTTCTCGATAGTGGCGCGGTTGCGGCCGCCATCGGCGATATTGGCCGGGTCGATGTCCTCTTCAATTGCGCTGGCATCGTGCACAATGGTTCGGTTTTGGATATGGCTGAGGATGATCTGGACTTTGCGTTCGAGCTCAACGTGAAGGCGATGGTGCGCACCACCCGCGCGGTTCTGCCAGGCATGATCAATGCGAAATCGGGCTGTATCATCAACATGGCGTCCGTTGCATCCAGCATCAAAGGCGTCCCGAACCGGTTTGCCTATGGGACAACCAAGGCTGCCGTGATTGGAATGACCAAGTCGATTGCCGCTGACTATGTGGCCCAGGGGATACGGTGCAATGCGATCTGCCCGGGGACCGTCGATAGTCCGTCGCTTCATCAGAGGCTTCAGGCCACGGGTGACTACGACAATGCTCTTGCAACCTTCATCGCTCGCCAGCCTCAAGGCCGTTTGGGAGCGGCGGAGGAAATCGCCGATCTCGCCGTCTACATCGCTGGGGCGACCTACACGACCGGACAAGCCTTCGCGATTGATGGTGGCTGGACGATCTGACGTTAGTTTCGACGCGATTTCAAGACTTTGGCGAACAATGAAACTGTGCGTGTTGGTGAGCTGGGCCAGGAAAAGCCATCAATTCTCCAGAGCTTAAATTGACCCTACGCATTGCCGCCCGTTGGCGATGAGGATGATCCGGGGGCCGCTATCTGATAGAAGGCCGACAGCGGTGGCCTTCTGAAGAAGCACTTGCCCAAGGGGCCGCTCCACATATCTCTCATGGTCAGCCTTTTCTTCGCCGGCATCAATCTGCTCGTGTACCGGGAGGCTTGGTGCCAAAGTCGCTGACCCAAGGGGTATCGTTAGAGCCGAAAACCGCCGTCAATTGATCGGGATGCCGGCCGGCTTCGCGTCGGCGCTTCGATGAAGACGCGATCAAATCTCGGCGCCTGCCCCATATCCAGTTGTGCGATTATCGGGATTACAACAACCCGAAACTCTCGTATCTTGGCTGTTGAACTTGACCAGTAGGCAGCCGGCGTGATTCTTGATCTTCTATCAGATCTGAACGTACAGGAATGGCGCCCCTGGGTTGGAGATCGCCTCGGAGACAATGGACACAGGTGTTGGGGTGACTGATAACGAGGCCCTTGGGCATCTTCCAGACCGCAAGCGGCGGGAGCTCTCGCGCGCCTTGAAAATCATCTTTGAGGAGTTCGAGGCTGCCCAACAGACCAAGCTTTCGGAAAAACAACGCGCCGGCCGGATCTTAAAGGTTATCCTCTTTGGTTCATATGGCCGCGGCGATTGGGTTGAGGACCACAAGAGCGGTTACCGGTCCGACTACGACATCCTGGTTGTCGTCAACATCAAAAGCGTCGGCGAAGAAAATGAGCTGTGGCACGACGTTTCGGATCATTTTTTGCGAGAACTGGTGGTTACGAAGACGATCGAGACGCCGGTCAATGTCATCGTCCATACGCTGCAGGACGTGAATGACCAGTTGGCGCGCGGAAGGCCTTTTTTCATCGATATCGTCCGCGACGGTGTCATCCTCTATGAAAAGGAAGGCCATCCGTTCGTGACACCCAAACCTCTTAGCGAAGATGAGGCGAGGGAAGAGGCTGGCGGGCATTTCAAAGAATGGTTTCAAAGCGCGGAGGACTTCTACGACCAGGGCCTTTACGCGATGGAAAAGGGGCGCCCTAAGATCGCAGCGTTCGAACTCCATCAGGCAGCGGAGCGCCTTTACCACTGCGTCTTGCTCGTCCTGACCCTGTACAGCCCGAAATCACATCGGCTTAAATCACTTCGCTCTTCGGCGGAGCGCATCGAACCGCGATTGATCGAGGCTTGGCCGCGGGACACGAAATTTGCCCGCCGTTGCTTCGAAAGACTCGATCGCGCATACGTGGATGCCAGATATTCACCCCATTACGAGATCACCGAGGAGGAGCTTCGGTGGCTGATCGAACGCATTTTGGTGCTGAAGGAATTGGTCCGACCTATCTGTGAGGAGCGGTTGCGCCGACCGGGTAACTAGCGGGCTCGGAGAAACGGCCCCTTATATTGTTCACGTAATAGGTACCAGCCGACTTGGCGTTCGACAGATCATCAAAGATCCGTTTCGGTACATCGCTAAATTCCCGCAACTGCCCATTTGTCATATATAGACGCAGCAAGCGCACGTCTTCCTCATATGAGGCGGCTTCGATCAGCCTGGATCTCAACTCGACGCGCATGGCTTGCACCTCAGCTGTTGGCTTAAGAGAACAATATTGTGCAATGCAATAAAATCAAGAGGTGTGATATGGCCGTCTGAAGCTCGGTAATCTTCCCCTACATCTCCGGCCAAGCGACCGGTAATTCTCAGATAAATCACCTTGTATTTGTAATGCGGCAAAGCCTACTGGCACAACGATGTATACCGCCAACCAGACAAAGACGACGCTCAAGTGCCAAGGCACAATGAAGTCAGCCCCGGGGTCGCAAGGTCAATCGCAAAGAAAGCAGGGTGGGCCGACTGAAGCCCATCCTCTCATCGCCGGTTAGCCGGGCCGGGCGCATGGCATTTTGCCAGACCAACAATCAGGGAAGCATTTCTCGCGAGGCAATGCGCCGTCTCATCCTGATCGCCGCGCTATAGTTCATACACTAATACGATCATTCGGCGATACACATAAGCCTCGGCCTTGCTTTCGGCTCATGGCGCATCTATTATGACCACACTGTAGTCACTGAAGGTGATCCAGATGAAGGTCTTGCAGTTGAGAGACGCCAAATCAACATTCTCGGCGATTGTCGAAGCCGCTGAACACGGAGAGCCGACCATCGTCACCAAACACGGCCGGCCGGCCGCCATGGTGGTTCCGGTGGAGGAGGGGCGTCGGATCTATCCCGACAACCCGCCGAGCTTTGCCGATCTGCTGATATCGATCCCCCACGGGCTTGAATTCGAGCGGGACGAGGAACCTGCCCGTGAGATCGAACTGTGAAATCGTGGCTGCTCGACACGAACGTCATCAGTCAGTTGGCGCCGACAAAAGACGGCCATGTCCGCGCCGAGCCTCCCCTCCTGGAATGGCTTCGGGATAGGACGGATGTCCTGTATCTCTCGGCGGTCACTGTTGTTGAGATTTCGGCCGGGATCGAAAAATTACGCGCGGCCGGGGTAAAAGACCGGGCAGAGGCGCTCGAGCGATGGCTCGATCGCATTCTCGCCTATTACGGCAACAGGGTACTGCCCCTCGACAGTGCCGTTGGGAAAGTGGCCGGCGCGCTTGCGGAGCGAGCAAGAGCTAATGGACGTCATCCAGGCTTTTCGGATGTCTTGATTGCGGCTACGGCCGAGGCACATGAGCATTGCTTGCTGACCCGGAACATCCGGCACTTTGAACCGCTGCGCCTGAGCATTTCACTTGCCGATCCGCTTGCTCCGGAATTTGAGGGCCGACTGCTTTGATGAGACGGCGGGCGGGAGGAGGATACGAGGGGAGGGGCGCGGGCTCTCCCGCCTGGTCTCCGGTCGGGCCGATTCCGGCCGAAGCCAGCAATCGCTAGCAACGCGGCTAGTCAAAAGCGTTTAGTGGAAAGAACCTCGAACGTGTTGGCAATCGTCGCGACGGCCCGGTCGTAACTGGCAAGGCTGACGCAGGCGATCAGAGCGTCGATGATCGCGAGCTGCGCGATGCGGCTGGTCATCGCCTCGGTGCGGAATTGCGTTTCCTTCGCCATCGTGTAGAGGACGATATCGGCATAGGAGAGCAAAGGAGATCGCCCGAAATTGGTGATGCAGACGGTCGTCGCCCCGGCCTCCTTCGCCAGCTTCGTGGCGGTGACGGTCTCGTGCGTCGAGCCCGAATGCGAGATGGTGATGGTGACGACATCGTTGCCTGTCAGCGAGGCGCTGATCGCCTGGAGATGCGAATCGACCAGAACCTTCGATTCTATGCCGATACGCACCAGGCGGTAATTGGCGTCTTCGGCGATGGGCGCGGCGCTGCCGATGCCGTAGATTTCGACCCTCCTTGCCTTCAGAATTGCCGTCACGGCGCGGGACATGGCGACGTGATCGATTACCTTCAGGGTATCTTGCAGAGCCTGCATGTCGCTTCGGAAGATCTTCTCGATGACGGTCGATGTCCCGTCGTTCCGGCTGACATCCTCGTGGATGAACTGGACCGGCTGGACGAGGTCGCGCGCGAGCGCGATCTTGAGTTGCTGGAACCCTCTTGCGCCGAGCTGCTGGCAGAGGCTGATGACGCTTCCCTCGCTCGCCTGGGCGCTTTCAGCGACTTCCGTCACCGACATGTGAACGACGTCCTGGGCGTTTTCCACGATGAAGTCGGCTATGCGTGCGGCCGTCGGAGGCAAGGAGCCCTTGAGCACCCGAAGACGGTCTAGGGCCCCTTCAAGGGCTGGCGCCTTTTCGGCTTTTGAGCGTAGTTCCTTCATGGCCTGCCTTTCCGTACCATTGTATTCCCGGCGCATTCCGCCTGTGGCGACAAGGATGGATTGCCTGTCGTTGGCGAGGGAGTTACCGAGGGCTTGTGTTCACCGATGTGAACGTAGCGGATCCCCATTCTGGCAGCGCCGGCTCCGTCGGTCTCGTGATTGTCTCCAACCATGATTGTCCGCCGGGCCTCCGTTCCCACAACGCTCAGGCCGCGGCGGAACAGATGCGCCTCCGGCTTTCCAACGACCCGGTAGGGGACGTTGCCGGTGCAAGCGAGTATGGCGGCGGCGAGCGATCCGGTTTCCGGCACGATCAAGCCGCCGGGGCTCGGATGCGTCAGATCCGGGTTGGCGACGAACAGCTGGGCTCCGTTCAGCACCGCATTGGCGGCAAGCCGCAGTTTTTCATAGGAGAAATTTCTGTCGCGCCCAACGACGACGGCGTCAACGCGCTCGTCGGACGGAACCAACTTTCTCTGAACGGCAAAATCACTTAGGGCGCCGCTGCAAAGGAGAAGAATGGCCGCGCCCGGCAGTTCCTCGCTCACCAGCTTCAGGGTTTCAGCCCCTGCCGTGACAATCCGCTCGGCGGGAACGTCGAGGCTGAGATCGGCCAGCATCGCGGCGATCTGTGATGGGAGATGTTCGGCATTGTTGCTGACGATCGCAAAATTATGCCGCGCTTCGGCAAGCATCGCACGGGCGTCCGGCAAGAGCGCCCCACCGCTGAGCAGCGTGCCGTCCAGATCGAACAAGTAGCCGTCGGCTGCCTCTAATTCATTCAACATTTCAGTTCTTGCCCGCATTCAATCCTGACAAATCTTCAGTCGAGCATTCGTCGAAATGAGCGACTCGCAGCAATACCTTCAGCGGAAGAGGCCATCTTCATCCTCGATAGAGACCAGACCGCACGATCGAAGCATTTGTCTCGCCATCATATGAGATTTCATCAGAAACAAAAGAGAAATATAATGAGCTTATTTCATTCGTCTGTCACACAAGGGGTGTATAAACCCCCGGTCTTCAAAGGAGCCGGCGATGGCGGAGATTTCGATTGCGAATATCAGTAAGTCATTCGCGGGCACGATCATACTCGAGGGTGTGTCGCTCGACGTCGCGAATGGAGAGTTCCTGACGCTCGTTGGTCCCTCCGGCTGCGGCAAGAGCACGCTGCTGCGGATTATCGCGGGGCTTGAACATCAGGATTCCGGCACGATCGCCATCGCCGGTTCCAGCGTCGATATGAAGGCACCCAAGGCGCGCGACCTGTCGATGGTCTTCCAGTCCTATGCGCTTTATCCATACATGACGGTCGAAGAGAACATTTCGCTCCCTCTGACGATGCGGCGGATGGGCACTCTCCAGCGATTACCCCTCCTCGGTGGGCTATTGCCGGGCGCGGGAGCGATCCGGCGGGAAATCGCCGTTGAGGCACGACAGGTCGCCGAGAGCCTCGGCATCGCGCATCTTCTGTCCCGGCGCCCCGGCCAGCTGTCCGGCGGACAGCGACAGCGGGTTGCTCTGGCGCGAGCGATGGTGCGCCAGCCGCAGGCCTTTCTGATGGACGAGCCGCTTTCTAACCTCGACGCGAAGATGCGCGTTAAAGCTCGCGCTGAAATCTCCGAGATGCATCGCCGGCTGCAGGCAACGTTCATCTACGTCACGCACGATCAGATCGAAGCGATGACCATGTCGGACCGCGTCGCGGTGATGATGCACGGGCGTCTGCTGCAGGTCGATCCGCCCCAACGCATCTATGACGAACCGAAGACCCTCGAAGTCGCGCGCTTCATTGGTACGCCCGAGATCAACGTTCTTCCCGGCACCGTCCGGCACGACGGCGCGATCGAAGTGTTCGACAAGATCTGGCCTGTTGTCGTCGATGCCGGACGGCATGCGCCCGTTTCCGTAGCCGTCCGTCCGGAAGTCTGGGAGGTGGCACAGCAGCCCGGCGAAGGCTCGCTTCTCACGGGCACCGTGAGGCACATCGAGCTGCTGGGGTCGGAAACGCTGCTCCATGTCTCCTTTGCCGGCTCCGCCGCTTCCGTTGTCGCCCGCGTCGAGCCAACCGTCGCCACACGCTATCGGCTGGGCAGCCCGATCCATCTTGCCGTTGATCCCGCGCGCATTCTCGTCTTCACCGAAAACGGGAAGAGAGCGGCGACGCTGACGCGTTCCGTCCCGTCGCAGGTGAGGAACCTTCATGGCTGAGCTCGCAACGGCACGGCACCGGTCGTCGGCTTCGTCGGCGAGCCGGCGGCTGATTGGCCGATGGGTGGCGGAGACCGCGACGGCCTGGTCGCTCGCCGGTCCGGCTGTCGCTTTGATGTGGCTTCTCCTGCTCGGTCCCGCCGCTGCCGTCGTCCTCCTGTCCTTCACGGACTGGTCCTTCGGTCAGCCCACCATGTCCTGGATCGGACTCGGCAACTTTCGCGAGATGGTTGCGGACCAGCTGTTCCGGACCTCCTTCCTCAACACGCTCGTCTATGTCGCCTTCACGATGCCGCTCTCCGTTCTTCTTGGTCTCGGAGCAGCGTTGCTGATCGAGAGCGGCACGTCCGGGCGCGGCTTCTACCGCACCGTGTTTTTCCTGCCGGTCACGGCAACGCTTCTGCCGATGGCATTCGTGTTCCAGTTCGCCTATTTCCATCCAACCGTCGGGATCATCAACCAGACGCTGTCGGCCTTCGGGCTTCCGACGCGGGACTGGCTCCGGGACCCGGACACGGCGCTGCTCGCTTTGGGCGTCATTGGCATCTGGCAATCGGTCGGCCTCAACATGGTGCTGTTCCTGGCCGGCCTCAAGGGAATTCCGAAGGACCTCTACGACGCCGCCGCCCTGGACGGTGCCGATGGTGCCTGGGAGCGCTTTCGCAGGGTGACATGGCCGATGCTGGGCCCGGCGACGCTTTTCGTGTTGACCGTCACGGCGATCAAGTCGTTCCAGGTCTTCGACACAGTCATCGCGCTGACCCAGGGCGGACCCGGCAATGCGACGAACGTCCTCCTTTTCCAGATGTACCAGGAAGGCTTCTCTTTCCTGCGCTCGGCTTATGCGTCGGCCCTGACCTGCGTCTTCCTGCTCTTCGTGCTCGTCCTCACTCTGCTCCAGGTCGTGCTGGTCGATCGCAAAACCCATTACGGATGACCCATGAGAACCAGCATCGCAGCCGCCCTGTTCAGGCACCTCATACTTGCAACGGGCGCCGTCCTGATGGTGCTTCCCTTCGTACTGATGGTTTCGATCAGCCTGAAGACCGAGGGGGAGATCTATCACCCGCAGTTTTCCCTCCTGCCGACCAGCCCCGACGGGATCGAGAACTATGTCGCGGCTTTCGCGATGCAGCCGCTCTGGCGTTATCTCCTGAATGGCGTCCTCGTCTGCGTCGGGATATTCCTAGCCCAGGCGCTGTTTGCACTTCCCTGCGCTTATGCGCTCGCCAAGTTGCGCTGGCCCGGCCGCAACCTCACCATGGCTTTCGTCCTGCTCGGCCTGCTGATCCCGCCACAGGTTCCCGCCGTGCCGGTCTATATCATGCTGTGGAAGTTCGGGCTGCTGGACAGCTATGCCGCCCTGATCCTTCCTTCTGCCATTTCGGTCTTCGGCATATTCCTGATGCGGCAATTCTTCCGCACGGTTCCTGACGACCTCATCAGCGCCGCCAGAATGGACGGGCTTTCGGAGGTTGCGATCGTCTGGCGCATCATGCTGCCAACAGCCATTCCCGGCCTGATCGCCTTTGGCATTCTTTCGGTTGTCGGCCACTGGAATGACTTTTTCTGGCCGCTCATCGCCATTCAAACGCCCGAGCTCGCGACGCCGGCGCTTGGCGTCATGTTCTTCGTTACCGCTGAAGCCGGCACCAATTTCGGTCGTCTCATGGCGGCGGCGACCGTGGTCAACGCCCCGCTCGTCATTGCCTTCCTGATCGCCCAGCGATGGTTCATCGACGGCCTCACCATGAGTTCCATGAAATAATCATCATTCTCCGAGGAGTTTCGACATGAAGACCAGCATCCCCGTCACCCGCCGTCAGATCCTTGCCGGAGCTGCTGCCGCCGGCAGCGCCGTTGCCCTGCCTTCCTACCTGCGCGCGCAGTCCAGCGTGACCGAGATCGAGGTTCAGTACCAGTCACCCGTTGTCTTTGACCCGGCCATGAAGGAGATCGCAACCGCTTTCTCAGCTGCCAATCCGAACATCCGCGTCAAGTATCGCGCCCCCGAGCCCGGCTACCCGGAACTGCTCCAGCGCAGCCTTCGCGACAGCATTACCGGCACTCTTCCAGATGTCGGACTGCATGGATTGAACCGGCAGCGCGCGCTGCTGGACCGAAACCTGCCGGTCGATCTCACGCCGTTCCTGAAGTCTGATCCGAAAGTCGCCGAGCTCGGCTATAAACCGGCGCTTCTCTCGGTCGGGCAGCTCGAAGGCAAGCAGGTAGGGATCGCCTTCGGCATGTCCCAGCCCGTCTTCTATTTCAACGCCGACCTCGTGAAGAAGGCTGGCGGCGATCCGCAAGCTCTGCCCGCGGATTGGAACGGTTTGATCGAACTGGCGAAGGCGATCGACAACGCCTCCACCAATACGAAGGGAATGTTCTATCGCTGGAGCATGGCGGGCGACTGGGCTTTTCAGGCGCTTATCCGTTCGCATGGCGGAGAGTTCGTCGACAAGACCGGCACGAAGGTCCGCTTTACCGAGGAACCGGGCCAGAAGGCGCTGCAGCTCCTGCAGCGCTTCGTGGACGAGGCCAGGATGAAGGACCTCAGCGACCAGGTGATGTATCAGGAAATGTTCTCCGGCCGCCTCGGTTTCATGAACACGTCGAGCGCCGAACTCGGCCGCTTCCATCGCGAGATCGGCAACCGTTTCCCGCTGGTCGGCGCGTCCCATCCGATCTCTGCAGACAACGGCACCGTGCCGGCGGGCGGCTGCGTTGCGATGATGTTCTCCAAGGGCGAGGCAAAGCAGGCGGCTGCCTGGGAGTTCATCAAGTTCGCCACCGGCCCGATCGGCGCGAGTTCGATGGTGAAGCACCTCGGATACATTCCCTCGACAACGGTTCCGGCCGAGCGCGAGGACATGCTCGCCAAGCTTTACCGGGATGATCCTCTGCAGAAGCTCGGCGCTTCGCGCACCGACAAGATCACCGGCTGGTTCGAGTTTCCGGGACAGAACGGCCTGAAGATAACACAGACCATCGTCGACGGCCTTTATCCGGTCCTCACCGGCAAGAAGTCCGGCGATCAGGCGCTAGCCGATCTGGGCCAGGCGGTCCAGGGCCTGCTTCCCCACGCCTAAGCCAGCGCCGGGACCGCCACCCCCTCGGGCCGGTCCCCATCGCGGACGCCGCCGTTCCCACGCGGCGTCCTTCACGCCCGGTCAAAGGCACAGCCAATTTCGAGGTGATCGTTCGCCTCGGTTCGATCACGAAGGAAAACGAACATGGCCCCCGTACGCGTCGCACTTATCGCCGACATCCATCATGGAACGGACAAGTTCACTAAGAAGGGTAGCACCGCGCTTGCGCTGATGGAGGAATTCCGGCGTTTCGTCGCCGAAGCAAACCCCGATGCGGTCATTGATCTCGGCGACCGGATCTCCGACGTGGACCGCGAAACCGATCTGAGGCTTGAGCGTGAGATCGCCGAGGCCTTCAGGCCGATCGTACGGCCCGTCTACCACATCTGCGGAAATCACGACCGCAACTGGCTTTCGGTTGCGGAGAACGAGGAAATTTTCGGACAACCCCTCGGCCACCGGACGATCGATCTCGGCGGATGGCGCATCGTCCTTTGGTCGGCCGACACGCTGGTGAGAACGGATGGCTTCAAATTAAGCGAAGGCGACTTCATCTGGCTGGCGGGCGTGGTGCGCAGCGCCGATCGTCCGCTGGCTATCATGAGCCACGTACCGGTCTCCGGACATGCTCAGGAAAGCAACTATTATTTCGAGCGCAATCCGCAGTTCTCCTGCTATCCGAATGCCGATCGCGTTCGCGCGCTTCTGCGTGCCGCGACCATCCCCGTCGTCTGGTTCTCCGGTCATGTGCATTGGAACACTGTGACGATGGTTGACGGGATCCCGCATGTGACCGTCCAATCCCTGACGGAGACCTTCACATGCCATCCGGAGCCCGCCGGAACATGGGGTCTGCTTGAGCTCGATGACAAGGTAACCTGGGAAGCATTCGGGCGCGACCCCTTCCGCTTCGGCATCGATGCGGCCGCCACCGCCCGCCGCTGGGTCGCTCCGTTGCCTTCTTTTTTGGATGTTCCCGAAATCAGGTCTGAGGTCGAGTTTAAGCGGTGAGGGACAAGGACGGCATTGAGTGGGTGGCGTCGGCTGTTAGGAGGCTCGCGCAGAATCTCTCGAGCTGTCTGCTCTGTGAACCGCGCCGGGTGACGTAGCCCGCAGGTAAAGGGGATTGAGGCGAGTTGTTACGCCAAGATGGTTCCCGAGGCTGAAGTATTGGAAGGCTGAGGAACACGAACCGGTTAACCCGCATCTGAGGGCTGAAAGGTCGCCTTCGCCTACATGCCTTAACAGGCGAAATGCTGATGATGTCGCCAGACACGTAAGACGGCGTGCATCTACACGCGAGCACAGATGTAAGGATGCTCGCGGTGGGTCATGGGAGGAATGCAGCCATCGGCATGCCCCCAATGATCGATCTGCGGCATAGGGTCATGATACATGTGCAGACACCGCGTCCTTAATCATCCGCCGCGCAAAGCGGGTTAGGTCTGGTCTTCCTTGTCTTGAACCGACGTCGATGAGGGCATATCCAGCAATGCCGCGTAGCGAGCGATCGCCGCTGGAATAGACAATTGTAGACAAGGTTCGATCCGTGGCGGATGGGGAACGTTTCGCCGCGCGAATGCTTCCGCCGATTTAAATGGCTGGGTTTGAAAGTATCGCAACTTTTCCCCGAAAATCGGAGCTTGACCCTCGACAAGAAGGATCATCTTGTCGTCCGGCATTTGCCGAATTTCTTGCGGCATCATCAGGTCGCGCTCTCGGATCTGTTCGGTCTTGGTCCGCCGGGGCAAACCGAGCAACTCGATGGTCCGCGATTCAGACTGATATCGGATGGTGCGCTTGCCAAGCGCCCGAGAGGCATATTCGGCAGTTGCTTGGTCATTGGCTCCAAGGATCAGCTGATAGCCGCAATTGCCAAGCAGCGAGTGACGTGCCGTCTCGCCGTAGATTTCGTCGAGACTCTTCAGGTCCTGAATGATGAAAGCTAGCTTGATCTTGTACCCCGCGACATAAGGCATTTTCATCATGATCTCATCCATCCGCTTCAACTGGCGGAACTCGTCCAGGAGGAAATAGACGGGCAACGAGCTCTGATCATACTCTTGCTCCTGCAGCAGGATATTCATGACCTGTTGGACAAAGAGGGTGAGCAAGGGACGCAACAACGATATGTCCCGAATATTAGGCGCCAGGTAGATCGACATCGGCCGGCGCTGCAGGGCGCGCAGGTTCATATCGGTGAAGCAGGTCGCGGCAACAATCCGTTCGTTTTTGAATGGACGCAGGGCCTTTTGCACGTCAAGTAGAGCCGAAGCGGCAGCGCGCTCGGAAAGCGCGATATAGGAATTGAAGCTCTCGGTCGTGTACTTCGAAAGAGAAGGCTCCTTCTCCTTGACGAGCTTCATCAGCGCTTGCAGGTTAAGACCGGTATTGAAAAAGGAATTGACCTCCCCAAGGTTGCGGCGGTCGTGATAATGGGGGCTTTCGAGAATATAACTGAGGACGCCGGCTAGAACTTGCTGTGCTGTTGCCTGCCAAACGGAATTTTCGGAATCGATGTTCTCAGGAATAAGGATGGCGGCGATATTTTGAATGTCCGTGGTTCGATCGCCCCGCTCCATCCGCACGAAATCAAGTGGATTGTAGGAATTTGTCCGTTCGGACCCTGGTGCAAACAGGAATACCTGGCTGCCGTTGCGGCGGCGATAACCAGCGGTGGCCTTGAAAATCTCGCCTTTCAGGTCGGTGACGATCATCGACCCTTCGTGCAACAAAGCGTTGGGAATAACATAACCGACGCCCTTGCCGGAGCGGGTCGGGCCGATAACTAGATGGTGCCGATCGTCGTCGACACGCAGAATTCTACTGCCGCTGCGCCCAAGGATATGTCCCCGCTTTCGAAACCACTTGCCGCGCCGAAGCGAGGACCTGTCTTGAAACGCAGCATCACCCAAAGGACTGCTCTTGGTCCGAATGCCAATATGAGCGACGAAGCCGGCAACCAGCAATGCTGGCACTGTCGCGCCGAGAGCCACCTTTTGCAAAGCGCGGTTCGTCTTATAAAACCAGAGCTGTTCGACCGCGGCAAACGGGTTGTCTGTCAGCGTTGCTTCAAGAATGCGGCCGTCGTTGTAGAAGAGCTGAAGGCAAAGGCCGTAACCTAGCATCCAGACCGGAAGCGCGATGCCCAGGCAGAAGGCGAGATAAAAGGCCCTGAGCTTCCCGGTCATAGCTCATTCCTGGCAAGGAAGATCTCAGAGACGCCGCGTCTCCCGCCCTCGCGGCGGAGCTGGATAACGATCGGTATGACCATCTTGATGTAAGCCATCAGATCTTGCCTGGAAAATCCCGTTGACAGCCCGTTTTGCTGGACCATCATGGCAATCTGTTCATAAGCGCCAAGCGGCGTGTCGGCATGCACTGTCGACATGCTGCCCGGATGTCCTGTATTGATGGCGCGAAGGAAAGAGAAGGCTTCCGCGCCGCGGATTTCTCCAACGAACACGCGGTCGGGCCGCATGCGAAGTGACGCTTCGAGCAAACTCTGAATAGTCACGTCGGCGGAGCCTTGATCGCCCTTCGAGGCGACCAGGTGAACCGCGTTTTGCTGCGGTGGGAAAAGTTCTCGTGTGTCTTCAAGGGTGATGATCCGCTCTTGCGGATGGGCGCTTTTTAAACAGGCATTTAAAAATGTCGTCTTGCCGGACGACGTGCCGCCGCTGATTAACATCGACAGCCGCCGGCTGACTGCCGTCTGGATAAAATCGTAAATCCGATTGCCGCGCAGATGCCCAACCAGATCACGATCGACGTCGCTAAAACCACCGACCGAGACGGTGACCTTTTCCAGCCCTCCGGCATCTCTCAATTCCTCAAGCGTAAAATGACTTACCACCTGCTTTCGCACCGATACTGCACCGCCTTCGACCGCGGCCGGCGGCAGGATGATCTGAATGCGTTCGCCAGTTGGAAGCGAGGCACTCAAGATCGGTTTGGCGCGGCTGATGAATTGACTTGTCGCCGCCGCAACACGCTCGCCGAGGTTTTGGATTTCGCCGGCGGTTAGCCCGTCGATCAGATGATGTTCCATAAAGTTGGCGCCGCGCCGTTCGACATACACGTGCCCCGGCTTGTTGATCGCAATCTCGATCACCTCGGGATCGTTGAGGAAATGCCGGATGGGCTCAAGCGCGCGCTGGAGAAAGTAATCGCGATCGCGCCATGCCGGTGTCAGATTACCTGCCGCGCCGTTCACGTTGGATCTCCTTCATCGCCTGATTAACCGGATCGTCGTATAAAGCGCTAAAATCGAGATCCTGACGGACATAAACAAAGATGCGTTCGCCCTGGGCAACGCTGATGGTCGGTGGGATGCGAAGGTTCTCGGAAAGCACCGTATTTGCCATATCGCTAAAGGTTTCCGCTATGGTTTGGCGGGCAAGCTCGGCGCCGCGCTCACTGTCATCGCGGTTGCCGGACGACCGCGCGCTGCCATATCCGGTCAGATAACTGGCACCGGCTCCAACGACCGACAACATGATCGACGCGCCGAAGCGTTCGCGGAACTTGTTATCGACGTGACCGCTCAATCCGGATCGCCCGAGACTGTCTGCACCGATCGAGTTCAGCCGGACCGAAACACCATCGTCACGCAGGAGACGAGTCCATATGACAAAAACTCGCCTTTGGCCGCGGGTCACCTCGGACTGATATTCTCCGATAAGGCGCGTGCCAGTCGGGATCAGGACATGTCGGCCATCGAATGAATAAACATCTTCGGATGTGATTGCCCTGATCTGACCGGGTAAATCGCTGTTGATCGCGGTCTCTAAAATGCCTGGAATGAGGGTGCCTTCAGGAATTATTGCGTCGATCCGCTCGATCTGGCGTGCCGTGGCGCGGCGATCGGCAAGGCCGGCGGCTGTGTTGAGATACTTGTTGTTGCGGTCCTCTCCAGCGGCTACCAGAGTGGAACCATCGCTGCTGCTCAAATTATCATCGCGAGTTCGATCGCCTTGTTGGTCGAGCGTGATCAGGCTTGAGCGATACCGCTTCGGAAAATCCTCCTCTGCCGGTTGGGGCGCCGCCAGAGGCTCCATCGCCGCCGGCGGGGGAGGGACCTCAAATGTCGTGGGCTGCGTATTGGACATATCCGGGGGTGGAGGCGGCAGTTGGATGATCGGCTGCGGTGGTTCGGGCTTCGGTTTTTCAAGTTCCCTGAGGAAGGAGGGCGGCCGGAACGTCGTTGTTTGAAACTCCTCGTCGCTTTGAAGATTGTCCTGCGACTTTTCTGTGGTGCTCGTCAGCGTGAGATAACCGGCAATGACACCACCAATAAGCAACGCCACCATTCCCAGGGCTTGATTTCGCCCGGCATTATGGTTGCCGATTGGCGTTTGATCGGCCGCCGCCAAGGCTTGAAGTTCGGGGCCCACTTTCATTGGTTGCCGCCGCCCCGCCGTTTTGTCGCCTTCACGTCAAGGACCGGCCCCAAAATGTCGGGATCCGGGTCACTGACATCCGGCTTTCCAAGGTTGAAGATGCAGGTCCATTGGTTGCCGTCTCGAAGTGTGTATTGCTGGGCGACGCCGTCAACGACGATGTAGTCGCCTTCCTTGCGAAAGTTGCGCAGCGTTTCCGAAAAATCCGCCTGCACGGCGAAGATTGCCGGCACGCTTGCCTTGAACTTAAAGAAGGTTTTCTTCCCGTCATCGAAGATCATCGATGGCTTGAGAGCGGGATCACCCGAAAACGAGTAGTCGATATTGACATTTGCCTTGTCGATGCTCGAGATATTCGGAAAGGCCGCCCGATGCTGGGCTTCCTCGCGCAATCGCGCGTTTAAATCCTTCTCCGGATAGAGGAAGCGAATGCCGAACACCTGCTTCCCATCTCTCGGCGCATAGTCATTGAGCTTTAGGAAATAGATCCTCTTAGTCGTCACGACGTTCATATTGGTGGCGACGTCCTTTGCGACTGGCTTCACGAAAAGAATGTTGCCCTTTTCTGAAGGGGCGACTTGCCAACTGTCTGTGTCGCCGAGCGAGATTGTCTCGAATTTTTCGTCCTCGTCGAAGATAATCATTGTCGAGATGCCATAGGTCGCAGACACCTCGACGACATTGTTGAGCTGGTAGACGACGCTAGTGACGCGCTGATCAAGCGAGCCTGGACGCGGCGCTTGTGCGGCAAAGACATTGGCGGCGACAAGAGAGCAGCAGGCTGCCTGAAGGGCGAACGGCTTCATCATCCGGCATCTCCCGCAGTTACCGTTTCCTGGTCGCGGCGGTAGTTATAGACTTGAAAGCCGAGGGGGTTTTCGAACCGCCACTCATTTGTCGCCGGTGTTTCGGTATAGCGATAACGCACGACCGCTATGAAATGGCGGACGATCTGCTCGGTGTCGGATTTTTCGGTGGTCGAGAAGCGGACGAGGGCCGTGCTTGAATTTGAAAATGTGACGGATTTCACATCGACGCTTACGGTCTTGTGTTTGCCATACACCTTCGCCGGATTGTCCTCTCGCGCCGCGCTATAAAGCTCCTGCAACTCACGGGCCGCAGCGCCGGTGGACAGCAAGGCGGCAAGTTCGAAATTGTCGGTGATCGCAAAGGGATCATATCCCTCGCGGGCGCGAATGTAACGGACCACATTGGCCTGGGTGACGGCTTGCTGATCGCTGAGCTTGGCGGGTCGGGTAAGCCCGGATTTGACCTCCAGATAGCCGGTATTCTTGTCGACTTCGACGATATAAGGCTCGAAGGTTTTGAGCGGCACCAGCAGGATGATGGCTGTCAGTGACAATAGAGTCATGGAGGCGAAGATAACGACGAGGAGCCAGGCAATCGCGCGAGAGCGTTTGGCGCTTTTCAGGATTTCTTGTTCCCATCGCTCGCCGTCTTGAAAATAGCTATGAAGAGCGGTGTCGTCCGATTTGGTCATTTCGCGCGTACCTCCAAAATCATCCGCGACGAACAACAACCTCAGTTGGGCAGGCTGTTGCTGGTGATGCGATTTTGCATTGCCTCAGCCGCTGCGTTGCGAATGTTGGTCCTCATCCCTTCCATCGTTCGCGTTCTGGCCTGCATGCCAAGATTGCCAACCGCGCCGGCCAATGAGCGGGATAATCCAAGCGCCGCTTTGGGCATGGTGAGCGCCATGAGATGTCCGGCGTTGCGCGCCATTCTGCCAATGCCCGCGGCGACGCCACCGGTAATGCCTTGAGCGAGCACTTGGATGTTAAAGAGAACGAAAGCGCCGGCGCAGCAAAGCAACAGGAAGGCCGAGACGTCGCTCAGTTGCAGACGCCTTTGGCCAGCAGCATCTGTCACCTTCGAAAGCTCCGGATCCATGGCGGCAATTAAAAACGCCGCTACGACATAAACGAATAGGGGGATTAACGCATAGGTTAGAACTTGCTGAACCCAGGCCACCCCAATGCCGCGGGACCGATCAAAGAGCATGCAGGCGATGAAGATCGGAGCTGTGCCCGTCAACACCCACATCATCACCTTCGCAAGCAGGAGGATCGCAAGCGCCACTGCGATGAAAACGGCAACGCATAACATGATCAAGAAACCGACCATCGAGGGCAGGATCGAAAGATAACCGGACTCCTCGGCAAATGCTGAGGCGGCCTGATTGGCGGTTTTCCAGATCATCGACAACCCATTGGTCGGCTCGGTGATACCGGTTCCGGTCGCTGCCAGGATCGCACGTCCCACGTCTTCGGGCGTATCATTCAGCCAGGTGTAAAATAGGTTGTTGAAATTTCCCCATTCACGAACAAGCGACAGGATGATGAGCATGCGCGTGACGCGGCCGATGATTTCGCCGATGCTCACCCGCGCGGTCCCGATCAGGAGCTGGAGACCGTAATAGCCCACATAGGCGATGAATAGGACCGTAAGTAGCGGCGCGATCTGGGTCGCTACGATCCCAAAGGCCGCTTCGGAGAAATGCGCACCTGTTTGCTCAACGCGTTCAAGGAGGTCGCCTAGAAAGTCGTGCATGCCGGGCTCTCTATCTATCCGCCAACGCGTCAATGGCCGCCAAGGCGGCGTTGGCGTCGCCGTTGACCTTCGTCATCTTGCCGCAGTCTGTTATTGGATTGGGCGCAAAGGATGTTAGCTCGGCAGGCCGCTTGCACGGTGCCGTTTTATCCTGAGAGGCGCTGCCGCAGCCGGCAAGGGCCGCGGCGACCAAAAAAACAAGCCTCTTGGCGATCATCATTGGTTACTCGTCTTGATAGCTGAGTGCTTTTTTTGAGTTCGACATATCCGTCAGCCGACGCTGGTTGTCGGCCTGCAGTGAGGAGACCGCGCCATTCATGACGCCGATCAGCTCGTTGATGGTCATGCCGGCCTGGACCTGAAGCTGGGTATTTTGATCGATCGAACCTTTAATGTCTTGGCTCTGCCCGATGCTGGCGCCTGCTCGCTCAAATGCGACGCGGCGATTTTGAACCGCCTGATGCGATCCGGCGACGAGTGCGGCCACACCAAGCACCGTCTTGACCAGCTCCTCATAGGATTTGTCGCCGGAATAACCGCTATTGTTCTTGCCTGACAGGTTTTTGACCAGCTGCAGACCGTTGAGAAGCCTGGTGGCAACTTGTGCAGCGTCGCCCTTCATAGCCCCGAAATTCACCGTCTCGCTGGAAACAAGACTATCGAGTGGCGGCATTTGGGAGACACTGAAGCCGTCGCCGACGGCAAGCTTTTGCATCGGACTTGCCTCGCCGGCGCGGTTTCCGGTCACCGCCTTCAGCGTTTCCTCGGCGGTCTTTAGAACCTGCTTATTCGTTTCGAGGATTTCGTCCGTCGTGCGCGAGGTTTTTTCGGCGACCTTCAAGTTAGCATTGTCGATGACGGGCACCTGCGCGAGCGCGGGTGATGTAATCGACAGCAAGGACACTATGAGTACCAACTTCTTCATGACAGCTCTCCTCATTGAGCGTTTAACATCAGTGCGATATCGGCTGAGCGCTGACGCGGTAGAACACAAGCCCTCGCAATCGAGCTCCACTCCAGTCCCTGGTGCGGATCGCAAGTTCCGGCTGTGTCAGGGTCGTCCTTACTTTCGTGACCATCCTCGGTATCGACCGAGCGCGATGAGCCTGACAGGCCGCTGACCTTGACCGCGCTACGGGAATGAAACAGATCAGTCATGGTTGCGCCAAGGCGAATGACCTGGTTCATCATCTCAAGGTTTGCGATGCGGGCGCCGGCATTATGATCCCAGCTATCCTTAAGCGTGCCGGCCGGCATTTCGCCCAATTGTCCCAACCAAGACGCGACATTGCCGCTGCTATCGGAAATCGCCCGCGAGGTGGCCATTGAGGTGATCGTGGCGTTACGCATCCCGATATAGGCGATTGAACCGCCGCCGTAATTTGCCGGAATGTCAGAGACGTTCGAGCCGCCAAAGGCTGGTAGCCATTTTTGTGTGATTGCCGCCACGTAACCCTGCGTTTCCCTAAATGGTGGGATGCCACCATAAGTCTGCACGCGGCCGGGACCTGCATTATACGCGGCCAGCGCCAACGACCTGTCGCCGTTAAACTGCTGAAGCTGCTGCTTAAGATAACGAGCGCCGCCGGAAAGGTTTTCTTCGATGTCATAGGGATCGACGCCAAGCTCTCGCGCCGTTTCCGGCATCAGCTGCGCCAGGCCAATTGCGCCTGCCGTCGATTTCGCGCAGGGGTTAAAACGGCTCTCCTGGTAGACCAAAGCGAGAAAAAGGCTTTCTTCGACATTTTCTTCCCGTGCGATACGTTTTACGAGACCGGCGATTTCAGGATTGGCGGTGGCGCTCGAAGCTGCATCGCCTGGGTGACCCGGCCGATAGATCGCGCAAGTAACACTCTGGTTGACAGAAAAACGGCGGTTATCGGTGCCCTCGATCTTTGAAGTGGTCTCATCACGATTGGCATCGCTCGACAAAATGATGCGATCGATCACCGGGACTTGCGCCGGCGCTGGACCGCCGGCGCCGAACGCCAAGGAAAGGCCGAGCACCCATAGAGCAGGCCGTTTGCTCATTGGTCCGCCCCCCAACCGCAGAACCGGTCAAGCCAACGGTCCGGTGCCTCGCCATGATTTTCACGCAGGCGCGCGCATTCTTCGATTGTCTCCTTGCGCCCTGAAAGCACCTTGACGAGATCGGGCATCGTCGAAAGGTCAAGCCTCGCGATAACGGAATCATTGCCGTGCTTAATCAGGAATGTTCGTTTTTCAGGGGGCGTGGTCCTGATAAAATTGAATTCCTTCATCGTCAGGCCGAAGCGCTTGACGTAACTTTCCTCATCTGCGCGCGGGTTGGGGAAGTGAATATGGGTGGCTGTCTGCTCAATCAGCGTATGGGAGACTTTTGCCCTTGCAATGTCAGCGGCAGATTGTGTGCCGAAACCGACAATGCCATTCAGCTTTCGCACGGTCTTCATCTTGTCGACGATGAAATTGCTGAAGGTCTCGTCCATCAGAAGCTGCCAGCCCTCATCCATGAAAAACATAGTGGGCGTGCCATCGAGTAGCTCGTCGAGCCGGTGATAGAGATACATCAGGACTGGCGTGCGGACGTCCTCGTTGGTGAGAATGTGGGTCATGTCGAAACCGAAGACCCGGCCGGCCGAAAAGGCAAGAACGTCCTGTGCCGCATTAAACACCCAGCCCTTCTCGCCGTCGATCCATGGCCGCAGCCGCGCGTGAAGGTCATTGGCATCCGCCCGCGATCGCCCCACCAAGAGGCCCGACAGGTTGGCGAAATTGCGGGCTGGCCTTGGTTCTAACATCAGGCGGACAATCGCCCGCTCGAGTGTATCTTCGTCCTCCTGCGTGAGGTCGCCGCGGTCTCCAGAACGCAGCATTGCCTTTAAGAGCCGCAGCAGAAAATCGCGGTTCGGACCGGTGTTTTCGAGCTGAAGCGGGTTAAAGCCGGTCGGCGTTCCCGGTGAAAGGATCTCGTATGAGCCTCCGATCGCCCGCACGAAGATCTCCGCGCCATGATCTTTATCGAAAAAGACCGCCTTTGGTGTGGGCAAAACACGCATCGCCTGCGCCATTAGGAAGGTTAAAGCGACGGTCTTGCCCGATCCGGTCGGGCCGGTGACCAAAAAATGGCCGATGTCGCGGCGATGGAAGTTGAACCAATAAGGTGTCTGGGAGGTCGTTTCGAGAATGGTGATCGGCGATCCCCAATGGGTGCGGTCGGCCTGTCCCGCTGCAAAATTATGCATTGCCGATAGCCCGGAAAAATTCGCGCTCGATAATAGCGCTTTGCGGGCGATATAAGCGTAATTGCCAGGAAGCTGCGCCCAAAAGGCCGCTTCGAGGTTGAGGTCCTCACGCAGCCAGTTGATGTTCATATCGGTCAGGCAGGCACCAAGTTCACTAACGCTTCGGCCAAGCCCCTCGAGGTCGCGCGACAGGCATAAAAGCGACAGATGATGGAAGCCAAACACTGCTTCCTGGTTCATCAAGCTGTTCAAAGCATGGTCGATATCTTGCTCGACCGAGCTTCCCGCTTCGTCCGACGCCCTGATTTGCCGTTGCAATCGGCTTATCCGCTCGTGCGCAATCGGCTTGTCAGCAATAGTGAAGGATTGCGTCAGCACGAATTCGTGGTTCACCTGGAGCAAGCCGTCGAGCATGCCCGGACCGGTGAACGGCGGATATTCCTTAACCGACAGCATTGCCCCATAGCGACTGTCTTCATCGCTGGCCGCTTGTGCCTGCATTGTCCTCCTGGCGAAATGCAGGCGGGCGGCGCCGATATAGTTCCGGATTCCGATCCGCGGTAACCGCATCTTGCGCGGCACACCGCAGGTCAAGATCATATTGAAGAATTCACAAGGCTCCGAATAGGGCTCTCCGTTTATCGTGTCGGCCAGTTCCTCATCGCCTTGAGGGCCCTTCGACTGCCTCCGATAGATTATGCCGAGCGGGCGCGCCTCGTATTTGCCGAGATCCTGGACGAGATTGCCGACAAGTTCCTCGAATTCGGCAACCTCTTCGCCCATTCGTTTAAGCTGGGTGTCCTTATCCACCTGTTCCCAAAGCGCCTTAACGGTGCCGCCGACGCCGAGCATGCCTCGCATGCCCGACCGCAGGAGCGTCAGATAGATCTCGTTCCTGAACATCCGTTTGTCATGCAATTGCTCCAGGTAACGCCTGTTCAAACGCGCACAAAAGGCGTTTTCGAAAACGCCCCTGATTTCGGGTTCGACTTGTCTGCGCATCACCGTTGACCAAAGTGCATAACGGCTGGACCCGAGCGCGCGGATCATCGTGTTTTGCACCACCGAGCGCATGTTGAGCTCAGCCTGGTCTTCGGTCTGAAAAAACAGGCCCTGCAGTTTGATGACGCTGAGCAGGGAGCCATTCTCAAGCCCGATCACCGTATCAGACACATGTCGCAGATAGGGGATGTGCCGCGACATGGATCGTTCGCCGCGAGCGACGCGGCCAAACCCGAGTTCTTGGCTGACGATCTTCAACATGATTACGGCCCATAGGAATTCGTGCCCCAAAAACGCGTATTGGGCGTGCGGGGCGTCTTGCGGGAAGCAACTTGCAATACGTCGAGGATCTTGCTGTCGAGCGCGCAGAGCGAGAACAAGACAAGATAAGCGACAGGGGCAATCGAAAGCGCCAAAAGATGATTTGTCGCCAGCCAGCCGATGATGGTGATGCCGATGACGATAATCACCGCCATATAGGGAACTCCCCATAGCGTGGGTGGTCTCGTTAAGCCGATGACAAGCGGCGTCAGCACCGGCCTTTCGTCCTGAAGCGGGTTCATCGAATTACTGCCCCACAGCCGCAATCATCTGATCGACGATCGCCGGTGCGCCGAACACCAAACCGATCCCAATCACTACGGCGCCTGCCGTGAACCAAGAAAGGCGACCGGCAAAGGCGAGGAAACCAAGACCGATGACCGCGATGATCGCCAGCAGTCGGCCAAAGGGACCCGTTATAAAGTCGACGATCATCTGCACTGCCGCCTGTAGCGGCGCAAACGCTCCGCCCCCATTGCTTTGCGCCAATGCGCTATCGACAACAATCAGCTGTAAGGCGATGCTGAAGCTGATGACTATGATGGGTTTTGGTGCGGTAAAAAGGGCGTTTTTGCCTTCCTGTCGCATCGACTTCTCCTCTTAAAAATGCATGACGCCGCCAATGAACCGGCCGGTTTTTTCAACTGGGATGACACCGGTTGCGTCGTCGCGGTTGGTCGCAGCGGCGGCGCGGCCCGAGCGACGGGTAGCGCTCCGCTTTAACGACGGCATTGGCAGGCCAAGCTGATGGTTGACGACTTTCGCCACGTATCCGAGGGTTTCGGCAAACGGCGGGATCCCGGAATATTGTCGAACGCGCTGTTCACCGCTGTTATAGGCGGCCGCGACAAAGAGCGGGTTTTGAAACTCGTCGAACAATACCCGCAGATATTTCATACCGCCTTCGATATTGTCTTCCGGGTCGCAGATGTCGGTGACGCCGAAGCGCAAAGCGGTTTCCGGCATGAGTTGCATCGGTCCACGAGCGCCTTTCGGTGAATTCCGGCGCCGATCAAAGCCGCTCTCGGCCCAGGCGATCGCCATCGCCAAGGCCTCATCGACCTGATGGCGCCTGGCCGATTGCTGGACGAGACGACGGATCTCTGTGGGCGCAAGCGGTGAGGGGCCGCATTCTTGAGCCTTCCACGCCGGTTTCGGATCTATGGATACGGAAGCTGAACGGTTTTTCAACAGTGTCATATTTTTGGTATAGCCATGGGGCCCGGCGAGAACGAGTGACGGCAGGTGGTGCCTCGAAAGGCTGTTACTAAAAAAGTACCAACTTGTTTCGCCTTTGTATCCGCTGTTGTGGGCATCCTCCCGTGCAGAGCCCAGGGCAGGGGGCTCTTTCGTGAAACTGGCTAGGTCTTTCGAAGCCAGGGGTGTGTTCGTCCTATATTGAAATTTCAGATTTTCATAATAGTTCTTTGATTTTACGTATAAATTATGAAATTTATACTCAAAATCTATATGCTCCGATGGCGTTGCAAAGCAGGCCATGCAGGCGAGTAACGCTTGCTCTAGGATCGAGGAAAAATGCTGGCTCTGGCGCATCACGGTCTCATTCTTTGGCGAATGGAGTCCAGTTGAATGGGATACGTTTTTCGTATATATCTACACGGAACAGAGGCGATTGCAAGGCTGATTCTCCAGATCTGATATAACGGATTTAGTTATGATGATGGGGTTGCGAAATGCGGTTTGTGCACTCGGAAGCTTGGTGCTTGCCATGCCGAGCCCAGCTGCGGAGGCCCTTGATAAAAATTATGTGCGTTCGCTGGCCGCGCCCGGACGTACCGTGCTTGTGATCGAATATTACGACGGGAAGCAAAACGTGGTCCGCCGTCAGGGTTATGCGGCGTCAGGCCCGTTCAAAGCTCTGTCTGGAACCGATTTTCGGGTTCATGAGACAATGGCTATCCACCTTTACGGGGTGGCGCCTTGCGATGGAGAAATGGTCAATCAACGCGACGGCTTTGTCGGGCGCTGCGAAGATTATGCCCGGCAGCAGCTCGAGATCATGCTCAAGAATCCGAAGGTTATCTTCTGCCGAGCGTTCATCAGTGAGGAGAAAGCCAAAGTCCAGAACGCCACCTGCTACGGTTATCATTATTTTCCGGGCAGTCTCGATAGCGTGTCGATGTTTGAGGAGCAGCTTGTGTCATTGGGGGCGTTGCGCCTTGAAAAAATCGGTGATGGCTCCCCCGCCCGTCCAGATCTCATGAGAGCCGAGCAAATCGGCAGGAAAGGGGCGTTCGGGATGTGGGCAGATCCAAGGACGAAAGAACCATGAGTGGCAAATCTCTCTCCCGATCAGCATGCTCTTTGATCGTTAGCCCCATGTCAGCCCCTCTAAGGCGTTTGCCCAAGCTCGTATGTTACGCGGGCTGCTTAATAGTTCTTGCCGCGATCGTGCCGACCGCAAAAGGCGCCGATCCAGCGACAAGTCCGACCAATTTTGCCCTTTTAGGTCACGCTCGATCAAAGCTTTCGGTCCATCCTGGGGTGGTCTATCGAGGTTTGGTCTCGGTCGTCGATGGCCGGACACTTTTTTATCCCGCAAGCGGGCAATGGGTCCGGCTAGCACAGATCGATACTTGTACGATTCCGCAGTTTTTATTCTATCCCCGTTCGCCGTTGCAGACGAAAGCACGGGATCAGCGGTCACCTCTGCCTTGCGGAGCGCTGGCCAAAGCCTGGCTGGAGAGGTTGGTCGGTGGGCGATCCGTCGAATGCTTCGCCCTGGATCATGGGTCAGATAATCTTGCGCAGGGGCGCTGTTTGGTGGCGGGTCGCGACATTGCGCTCGATATGCTGCGCGTTGGCTTGGCTCGTGTCTCGTCCCCGTCTCCGGTCCCTCCCAGTTATTTGCTCTATCAAAGCCACGCTATGTCCGCCGGTTATGGGATCTGGGCTGTGATGTCGGCATGCCATGAGAAGTGGTGCGGTCATGCCGGCCGAGCGCCGCGCCTGCATTCCGCTGCGGAGGAGCGCCGGCCACCTTATGGTTCGGATAGTGGGAAACCTAACCATCAGCGTCGACCAGAAAGATCTGATCGGAGTGGGCGAATGGAAAATCCGCCCACCGTTCTCTGTTCACGTCTGGACCGTTGCGACCGATCCGATCAATAGCGATGAGTAAAGGATGCCATGATGAAAAGGCTTCTCTTGAAATTAGCTGGAATTGCCGTGTTTCTCATTCCTCCGTCAGATTGGACCCGGGCGCAGGACGCTTCCTGGGGATGTCAGGTCCTTTTATGCGCAGCTTCCAGAGAGCCGTCATGGCAGGGCATCGGCTATTGTGTCCCACCAATGACAAGGCTCATCCGCGAGATGAAAAAGCCAAGATTTTCCTGGCCGATTTGTCGCGAAGCCAATGTCGATAAGTCGGGTTACGAGGAATATGGCGATTGCCCCGTCGGAACTCGGGTCAATCCCAACGGCAATCATGGCACAAATCCTACGACCGTCGACCGATGCATTCAGACGGTCGACAGATGCGAAGACCGCGCAGAGTTTCAAAGCCACTACGGCGACGAAATTGTAAACGAACGGACGGGCGTTCGGCTTCGTTATCTGGACAGCGGCAACGACGATTGGCGTAACCGTAACAGCTGCCTAGTCGAGATATCTATCCCGAGGCCGCGGCGTACCGACCCCTATTATTTCGATATCGCCGACGGTGAGGGCGGCAAGCGCCGGTTCTGGTTCAATTTGCGTCATTGAGAAGAGGCTGGACACGGCGATCTGGCGGCGTCCTCGCCCTTGTGAGGATCGTTTTCGGCCGAGCGACGCGAGGCCCTAGAAAAACCTCCTCACCGAGTCGCGAATAAGCTGCATAGCCTCCGCGTCGAAACCAGTTCGGGTGGCCAAAACGTAGCTCGCGAAATATGCGAGCTTTAAGCGTGCTTCAGGTTCATCTCTTGGTTGCCATAAGACAAGTTGCTGGCTGGCGGACTAATCGCTCGGCCCGCACAAGTTCCGCGAGGTGGGGGATTTCCCTGATCAGTGATATTGTGCCGCACGAGAATTCCAAGACGCCGGTCATCAAAAGATCAGCAGTCGCAGCGCCGCGAATTTGGTTCGCGCCCTTGGCGGTTCGACACCGGCATTTGATCGAAAACTTCTTCTGCAAGCTCAAGGATTTCAAACGCACCGCCATGAGAGCAGGCAAAACAGACGAGAGTTTAAAACTCCCGGTTGATTTTGTAAAACCTTGGTTTGCAATTTCGCAACTCATAATTGCATATCCTCAGGAAGAAGACTCGATCAGGGGCTACCGTCGACCATTTAGATTCACAGGTACAATGAAGAATTTTAACGGACATGAAGTTTATCAAGTAATAATTGCAGCACTAGCCCTTTCTGGATTTAGATGTAATTATAAATCCTTTAACCTTTAGGCGGCGCGCCCCAAAGTATAAATAAATAATGCCTGTAGGTTTCTTGCCGGTTTCACTAACTTTAATTGGATTATATTATTATACGAGGGATTTACTATAAAATAAACGTCGAATTTTTCAATTTTTTCTCATCATTGTTTATCTCTACATTTTTTATGTCCTTTTCCTTCTGTCTCGTCGCGCCGCCTTCGCCAGCTCTAATGGGCTAAGCCCGTTCGTCGTCGATGACAAGGACATCTGCTTTTGTATGATCGACATTCAGCGGAACGATTGTCTAGACTGAGTGGCTCAAGAAATTTGCAGGTGAGACCAACGTTTATTCATGTGGCGGCGTGGAACTTGAGCCTGGTAACCGAGTGTCGGTGGTTGGAGTCCATCAACCCTGCCATTTGCCAGATCGCAAAGCCAATCAGCGGCAATGGCGCTTGAATATCTAATCATTTGAGTTATATTAATGCTCAAAGGAGCACGACAAGTGATGTCGTGATATTCATATGGACCCGGCAACAGCAAGAGATACATCGACACGCGAAGTCAAATCCGATTTCGATCAGCTGAACCAGGAGGAAAAGCTCCTGCGGGCGATTTTCGGCGAGAAATCGGAATCCGGGCGTCGCAGTAAGCGGAAGAGGACTGTTTCTGTTTCCGACTTCGAGGAAATCTTCCGAGCACCGCCTTGGCAGCGGATTGAGATGATACGCGAAGGGATCAGCGCACGAGACGTGAAGCATCTGCAGGAGCGGCTTGGCATACCTCAGAGTGTGCTTTTGGAAAGCCTCAGGATGTCAACCGCCACGTTGAACCGCAAGGTGAGTAAGCAGGAAAACCTATCCCCGGAAGATAGCGAGCGCGTGTTGGGCGTTTCCAAACTCGTTGGCCAAGTTACTGAGATAGTACGGCAGTCTGGTGATGCGCAAGACTTTGACGCAGCAAGCTGGCTGGCCGCCTGGCTACAGCAGTCCGTGCCGGCTCTTGGGGGTGCCCGTCCACTCGATTTCATCGATACACTTGAAGGGCAGGCAATGGTGTCGCAATTACTCGCCCGGATGCAGAGTGGGGCCTATTCCTGATGCCCGCAGTTTGGCGGATCGCGACGGACACTCCAGATTATGAAGCGGACGACCTCACAGGAACGGGCGCAAAAGTTACGGGGGGGAGATGGAATGCGGCGGGCTTCGCCGTACTCTACTGCGCGGAAAACATCTCGCTCGCGGCAATGGAAACGCTGGTGCATTTTGCTGCGTCTAGCTTACCTTTAAACCGCTACCTCGTCAGAATCGACATCCCTCAAGACCTCTGGGACGCAAGCGAGCGGCTGGATGCCAAAACAGCGCCGGTAGGATGGGATGCGCTACCGGCGGGGCGCGCCAGTTTGGCTTTTGGCTCGACTTGGCTGGCTGAACGTCGGTCGGCCTGTCTGTTCGTTCCTTCGGTCATCGTACCCGACGAGTCGAATGTGCTCGTCAATCCGCTGCACCCAGACGCTGGCAAAATCTCAGCGACGAAGGTTCGTAGATGGCTCTATGATTCACGCCTGAAGTCGAAGGCGTAAATCACTCCGGAGCCCGTTCTGAGATCGCCGTCCCTGCCCAAGATCGAAATCCTGCCACCGGAGACCGTGTCGGCTGATCCGACAGCGCCGCCATTCGCCTGTTGCGGACGGCCAGCATCGACCGAGGAAGACTGTTGCGGTATTTGCGAGGAATGTCTGGCGCCGTAATTTGCTCGCCGAAGAGTCATTGCGCCACATTGGTGACGGTTGATCGTGACAGTGGAAGTGAAGACAGGACAGCGCCGGATTCTGGAGTACTTGTTTTCGCCGATCGCGGAAGTCACTTCTGCGGCCATGAAAGAAAGATAATTTTCTGCAGGATATGGAGATGACCGCCTTTTTCCAAACAACCTCACTCTCCGACGATCAAGCAGAATTGTCATTCAAACCGCCTGTCATTCATACGGTTCCGGGTCCCGTTAAGGTGGTCGATGGCAGGATTAAGCAGCGGCGCTCAGCGATCGCCGCATCTGGGCGGCAAAATTACGGCCTTGGTCCTCGTGACGGTGACTTTTGGCCGAGACAAGGCGCTGCATTAGAAGAACCTCTCTACCGAGCCGCGAATAATCTGCATAGCCTCCGCGTCGAAGCCAGTTCGGGTGGCCAACACGTAGCTCGCGAAATATGCGAGCTTTAAGCGTGCTTCAGGTTCATCTCTTGGTTGCCACAAGACAAGTTGTTGGCGGACTAATCGCTCGGCCCGGACGAGTTCCGCGAGGTGGGGATTTCCTTGATCAATAATATTGTGCCGCAATAAAGCGAGCAGCAGGCTTTGGTGATGGCAGGTGAGGGTTGCCAGATCTGGCGAAGCATCGTCTCTTTCCACTGTGTCTTGGTCGGGGCTTGACGAATTGCGGCCATTCGAAACGATATCTTGCCGCCTGGCTATGGGGAGTATCGTTGATGTATGAGGATGAGAAAACAATGACGAGCCTCCTTTCATGAAAAACAGACTTGAGACGCACATTGAGGATGAGGGCCTTGTGGAGATCAAAGATCCGGAGGCCGACAAGCTGATCTACCGGCGTCCCGGATACGAAGGCGTGCCGGATTTTTCCGAACTCGACGCGCGAATTTCCGACACGCTGAGAAAGCTGCGTGAACGAAGCGGGCTCAAGCACGCCGATGTTGCGCTCATGCTCGGGCTTCATCCTCAAGTCTACGGGCGATATGAGCGAAACGAGACGAAGATGAATGTCAGCCGGCTCATTCACTTAAGCGAACTCCTTGATTTTTCGCCGATCGATGTGGTCATGGCTGCAGCTCCTTATCGACTTGGCAAGACCCGAGAGGAAGCAGACAGGCGCCTTGCGCTCATTAAGATTGTCGAAACGCTGCCCTCCGACGCGGTAGACTCCCTGTTGTCACTTGTCGAAGCAATGACACGATTGCGGCCCAAAGCCGAAAATTAAGAACCCTTATCATCAGCATATCGCGTCCTGGGGACCAGATTGAGCTGTTCCGTGCGTTGGCGGAGGCGTTGCCAATCACCCAACGTCCAAGGGGCCGCGGTTTCGACGGTTCCCTTAGATGCCACATCCTTCCTGCGAATGAAGATTGGTACGCGCAGTGGCGATAGCTGGCCATTTGCCAGGTGGGAAAGAAAGCAAGGAGCCGTCTATCGAATAGGCTTCACGATGCTGTTCGAGCAATTGAGGGGAGGGATATGCCGCAACGGCTATCAGCGTCTCGCCCCGATAAACCATAGGTTCGCCTAGAAGATCCATGGGATAGCCTCTCCTCTTCAACATATCGACAAGCCTCAGGTTCGTTTCGATAATGACGGTTTCAATCTCCGCACTTACAAGAAATTCCAAGACGCCGGTCATCAAAAGATCAGCAGTCGCAACGCCGCGAATTTGGTTCACGCCCTTATCAGTTCCACACCGGCCCCATTCAAAAACATGCTCACCCTTCGGGTAGGGGCGTTTTGTCACCAGTTGCGGGAAGATGTGGGAAAGCAGATGGGGTGTGGTCGTGGGCAATAGCCGTGAATAACCCGCGACCTCGCCTTTCTCCGTCAACACGAGATGAATTGTGGCGGCTGTGTCGAACTGGTCTCGCTCACGGCCATCGGCGCGTCTGAGCTCTTCCCAGCCAAGCTCTTCAACGAAGCATCGATGACGAAAGCGCCATACTTTTTCTAAAAGAACGCGGTTTTGCCGGCCTTGTTCGCCTCTGACGATTTCCAACATTCAATCGCCTCCGGGGGATAACTGGCTAATTGTGCAGCCTCCGGTGGAAGAATTCTATTCGTAAATTGTCGTAATTTTCACCGCTGCAGACCGCGTCGGAAGGCCTCGGCGATCAGTTGAGCCCTGTTTACGGCGTTAAGTTTTCGCTGCAGATTGGCGAGATGCGCTTGAACTGTTCGGGGTGAACGGCGGGTGATTTCCCCGATCTCTCGATCCGTCTTGCCAGCGACACACCAGGTGAGGCATTCGCTCTCGCTACGGGAAATCATCACCTCGTCCGCAATCTTGGTTTTGGTCCCGCCAAGCTCTCGAAGCCGTGTGAAGGCGCTGATCGCGATGATGTGCAGAAGATCCCGATGAGGAGGAGATAACGAGACCTGCTTTCCGGACAGCGAAAAAAGGCCGACGAAGCCGGCTTGGGAAAAGATCGGGACCGTCACACCGTCCACCAGTCCGAAATCGGCGGCCTCGCGCATGACCTGACTGGCCTTGGGGGGAAGGGCCTGCTTGTTGATCGCCTCGGACCAGATAATGGCGCGGTCGACGCGACGGACGAGGTTGACGACGGGATCGTCGCGAAAGTAGTCTTTCTCGACATATTGGGAGAACCAGCCGGGCGGCCAGCCGTTTAATAGAAAATGGCTCTCAAGTCCCTCATGGGGAAGAGGAAGCCCTGTCATTGCGAACCGCTCGAAGCCAAGAGCGGCGGTCACCCGTTCAACGAGGGCTGACACGTCCTCTTGATTTTGCGCGGCGTTGCACGCTTCAGAAAACTGAAATAGCAAACTCGCTAAGAGCATCTCGAACCTGCGTCCCTTCCAAAGGTGCCGCTGGCAGACATCAGTCGGGCGGACCAAGCAGGCTTCAGACGCAATTATTCGGGCGTGGTCGCGCTTTCAGGTGGGGTTGTCTTCGTATCGAAGCTCAATGAGCCCATCGAGGACGCAGAACGCTTCATTGCTCAGTCAGCTTCGAATGCCTCCAGTGGCGGGGACTGACCTTCTATGGAGATCGACGTCCAATGCCGGTCCCGATTCAGAGTTTCTCTTTTGTAGGAGATTGCCGCGCTACTGTAAATTGCGAAATCTCGCCTTTTCTCGTCTACATATCCGGCATCTCTCAGTCTAAACCATTACCAGTGTCGGCAAGCTTGGGCATATTTGACTGCGGAGCGCGATTGGCGCGAGGGTAGGCGCTGCTGCAATCAAAGTTAACGGCCTCGATCTTGCTGCCGCCGGATTCGAGCGGGTGGCGGCGAAGGAAACAGGGCGAACGGGTTCGATCCGGACGACATGCTGAAGCTCTACATCTACGGGTATTTGAACGGGTGCATTCGAGCCGATGCGGCAAGTCGGGAAGCCTTCATCATGCTGACATGCTTCCTGGTCTCGACATCTCCCTTTATCACGACCGGCAGATCGTTCATTCTCGACCGCAGCTCCTGGCGACTGGCCAACGGTTTCCGCTAAGACCCTGATCAGGCCGTTGGCAATGGGTACGCTGCACGTCGAGCAGGTTGTTTGATATCGTTGACGGCTGTCGCAGAGCCGCTGGTGCCATTTTGCCGTGCTGTCACCGTGCGCCCTTGGAGGGCAGCAGCATGTTCTATCAGGTGTTCTGGTCAGCGGTTACGCGTGTTTCAAGGCGTTCTCCGCCGATACAGTCGGTAGTCGGCCTCTTAGCTGCTTCAGTCATTTCTCGATCTCTGATCTGCCAGGTATCGCGGCCACTGGCCGGAAAAATCAAAAATGTCACGTTTTCATATCGCTTCATCTCTGGTGACGGCTGATCTTGCATTGTTAGTCAAATGAACGTGCATATCCAGAGGAATAGAAACTTGTTGAGGTCAATATCCATGCCTCAGAAGTAGACCAGATTGCACCGGGACACGCCGGGCCGGATTGAACGGCTCGGGTTCCGTGTTGACGAGGCAACAAAAGATCTCATCGAGCGTGCTGCATACCTGTCGCAGCGTAAAGTGAGCGACTTTTGCGTGACGGCGCTCGCCGACACCGCGCGCCGGACGATCACAGAGCATGAAATGCTCGTGCTCTCCGACCGCGATCGCGAGGCTTTCTTCAACGCCCTGATCAATCCGCCCACACCGAACGATCGTCTTCAGCGTGCCCTCGCCGACCACAAGCACCGGGTCGCCCCGCAAGAGTGACGACATCTCAAGCGGATTTGCAGATCGTGCCGCTTTCGGTCGATCACGATCGCGATGCCTTCTCATGCGGGGTCGACAGCCTCGACCGCTACCTGCGGACGCAGGCGAGCCAGGACGTGCGGCGCAAGGCGAACGGCGTCTTCATCCTCTTCGAACCCGAGCAGCCCCGAACGGTGCTCGGCTATTACACGCTCTGCGCGACGGGCTTGCCGCAGGGCGACGTTCCCGTCGCCGCCCGCAAGCATATCCCGCGCTATCCGCTGGTGAACGCCACGCTGGTCGGGCGTCTTGCGGTGTCGACCGCACGGCAAGCGGAGCGCCTGGGGGCGATCCTCCTTGCCGACGCCGTGCAGCGTACTTACGCTTCCGCCTCGACCATCGGTTCGTCGATGCTGGTCGTCGACGCGATCAACGAGCGCGCGGCCGCCTTCTATGAAGGCAACGGGTTCGTGCGTCTGCCGGATTCGATGCGGCTGGTGCTACCCATGTATGTCATCGAGAAAATGCTGGTGCCGTGATTTCATCTCCCTGCCGTCCGGGTTCCTGTTCCCGCTGTCGGCATGGCTAAAAATCCGAAAAAACCCAATATCACCGGAGGTTTGCGCAAGTCGATCTTCAGATCGGACGCATATTTGACGAAGCTGTGCTCGAACCCGAAATCGCTGTCGGGAAAGCGATTCCGCCAATAGTCGGAAATACGGATGTTCGTGTTTCCGGCTTTGTGCTTTCGTTCGTCCCTCGGCCCCAACTCGCAGAGGTTCTGGAAGGTGCTGTGCTTGCACGTCTGTCGGCAATTGTTGAGGAGGTATAACTCTTCCAGCGCGAATTCGCAAAAGCCTTTGGCATCTGGAGGGAGTTCGAAATCGAACCTGCCTACCATGAACGCTGGCATGCGTCGATATCAACAAATAGACGTAACGTCAGCGTTTTCTCACAGCCGGTTCGTTCTCCGACCCAAATCAGTCATTCCAGCTAGGCTAAGTATTAGCTGACCTACGATCTTCCACAGACGGAATTTGCAATAACAGGGTCGTTGGCTCTCACCCTTTCAGCTGCAAAACAAGATCCAAAATTGTTTGGCGATGCCGCGAGTTTCGAATGCGGAGTCACCAGCCAAGGTGCAGCAGCTTGCGGTGATTGCGCTACGTCAGCCGCCCGTGCCCGACACGGCCGCGGCCAGTGCCCTGATCGCCGATGCATGGGCTGGCGTTCGTGCTCGAGACAGAAGGACGATGTCCGAAGATGGTAGTGGCGGCAGCCCCAGCTCAGCTCCTCGGTCGGGCAGGCCACGGGCGCAGATGTCGCCCATCGGCGCGACACCCGCGTCTGCAAGAATTCCGTCGTGGAGCGCCGCACAGCTGCCGGCGGTAAAGGCGTCGCGCCAGTCCACGCCGGCCCGTCGAAGCTCCGTCACAGCGATTTCCCGGACGCCGCACCCGGATCCCAACGACATCAGCGGGATGGCGCTGTTCGAGCGCGGTCGCCAGCCGGGGGCCGCCCGCCACCCCAGGCTGTCGGTGCGCAGGATCTCGCCGTCGGAGCCACCGCCGTTGCGCCGGATGATGGCGGCGTCCGCGCGCCCGGAAGCGAAGATATCCTTCACGTTCAGGGAGAAGCCGATACTCACTTCGATCACCGCGTTGGCGGGGAGCGCCATCCGAATCGCCCGTATGGCCGCCGACAGGCGGCCCCCGATTGCATGGTCACTGGCAGCTAGCGAGAAGTGCAGCGGTGGTTCGTCGCCGAAGATCAACGCGTCCTCGTGTTTGGCGAGCAGCTCTCGTGCCTTCGGCAGGAAGACCTGGCCGTCCTCCGTCAGCCGCAGGTGCCGTGGTGTACGGTCGATCAGCCGCCTGCCGATGCGCTGCTCCAGCGCCTTCAGTTTCTGGCTGACGACAGGCTGCACGGTTCCTGCCGCATCGGCCGCCTTCGTCAGACTGCCGAGTTCGACGGAAAGGATGAACAGGCGGACGCTCTCGAGATCAATCATATGAAATCACTATGTTTGGAATACCGTGATGCATCTTCTCATTATGATGAGATTAGCACAAGGTCATCCGGCAACAAGGAGATACCCCATGCCCATGATCAAAGCCCGCTACACGAAACCTCAGGACGGACGCGATCCGAAACTGGACGTTGCAGCTCTGCTGTCTCGCCTTACGGCCGAAATCCTACACAAGGATCCGGGTGTCACCGCGGTCCTCGTCGAAAGCGCCGAACCCGGTGACTGGATTGTTGCCGGATCGAGCGTCGCCGACCAGAAGCTTGGAACCTTCTATGTCGAGGTCTCGATCACTGAGCATACGAATATCAAAGACGAGACGACCGAATGGGTCCGACGTGTCTATGACGAGATGAATGCCCTGATCGGTCCGGTGCACGAGGCAAGCTATGTCCTGGTTCACGCCGTCGACGGCGATGCCTATGGCTACGGTGGGCTGACACAGAACCTGCGATGGGCGCGCAGGCACGGTTAGCCTGGATGAGCGGATAAAGCGGGCAGAAGAACAAGGAGGACGAGATGCGGATCTATGAACTTGCAGCCGTGGGCGCGGCGACCTGTTGGGCGTTGACGGGGCTCCTCTCTGCACGCCCAGCGGAATATCTCGGAGCTTTGGCCTTCAACAGGACGCGGCAGCTCTTTATCACCTTCCTGCTCGGTCTTTACGTCCTCGCGTCGGGGACATGGCGGGAACTGCAGCCGGATGTATTGTGGCCCCTTCTCGTGTCCGGCTTCATCGGCATATTTGTAGGTGACACGCTTCTGTTCACTTGCCTGAATCGGCTGGGGCCGCGCCGCTCGGGGATCCTATTTGCCTTGAATGCCCCGATCGCAACGCTGCTCGGATGGGTGGTGCTTGACGAGAAGCTTTCCGGTATTGCCGTGGCTGGCATAGGCTTGACTCTCTGCGGGGTGCTGCTCGCAATCCTCTTCGGCAAGCGTAAGGCGCAGCCGCACGAATGGGAGACCGTGAAGGGACCGCTTTGGCTTGGCGTACTGGTCGGACTTCTGGCTGCGCTCAGCCAGGCGATCGGCTCCTTGATCGCGAGGCCTGTCATGGCGACCGGGATCGATCCCCTGGCCGCTTCCATGCTGCGCGTTGCAGTCGCCGCCCTCTGCCTGACCGCGATCACCCAATTGCCCATCGAAGCGGCCAGGCCGAAGGCTCCGCTGACCAAAAGTGTCTTTCTTCAGACTGCCATGACGGGCATCGTTGCCCTGGCCCTCGGCATGACACTCCTTCTCTTCGCGCTTTCCGGCGGAGAGGTCGGGATCGCCTCGACGCTGTCTGCGACAACACCGGTGATTATTCTGCCAATGCTCTGGCTAAAGACGCGGGAGCCGCCTGCACCCGGGGCCTGGGTCGGAGCCGCATTTGTCGTCGCCGGCATGGCGCTGATTTTCTGGAGGTAAGTGAATGCCTTAACCCACAGCTTCCAGGCAGCTCGAGCAGCCTCAATCGGCAAAGAAACTTTGCGTCGTTTGGGTGCGCCGGGACGGACGCATTGGATTTCTGCCTCACACCCCGGATAGAGGAGTCGTTGTCCTGACACAGGCACGAGAGGGAAAGCGAAAGGTCAGCCAGAAAGCGACAGGGTCGTTAGAGGCGCTCTGCGCAGGATGCTATGCGGGCGAGAATCTCCTTCAGGCTGGGCCTGCCGTGGTGATAGAGATCCGCGGTCTGCTCATAGGCGTGTTCATAACGGCGGAATGCCACGGGCTCGGAAAGGCTGAACGCGGGATTGCTGCTGATGACCTTATTGTCGAGCTTCGGAAAGCGTCGGTCCTTATTGACATTATACGCCTTCGTGCCGATGAAGGTTTGCACGTCCGGTTGGTCAAGCAGGCAGTAGACGTCGTAGTAGTGCCGCAGAAAATTGACGGGGAACTTTTCAGTTTCCTGATCCAGGCGATATTTGGTGGAGATGGCCTGGAGCTTTTTTACTAGGGTGTAACCGGGTTCGTAGCAGAGGATGGTTAGCGCGCGATTATCGATCAACTCGACGCGCGACGACGCGTAGTCGTAGGCCCAGGGGGAGTGTCAGGAATTTCGTGTACGGGCGTGCGGTTAAACATTTCGTTTTACGCCCTCGCGGCGTGGAAGCGGTCCGCGAAGAGAACGGCGAATTGGGATTTTGCCATCGCCCATTCTTTGGGTGGC
>NZ_QJKM01000021.1 GCF_003425685.1 Rhizobium terrae | reverse complement strand
GCCTGCTTCGCCTGGTAGGCCTCCGACATCGGCTTGGCGTAGCCGGCGGCGGTTTCGGCGGCCTTGAACTCGTCGTCCTCGACGGCGATGAACTTGGCGCCGAGCGAAGCGACCTGTTCCTTGGCGGCGGGGCGGACATCGGTTGCGGTGACCACCGCGCCGAGACGGCGGGCCGTTGCGATCGCCTGCAGGCCGGCGACGCCGGCGCCCATGACGAAGACCTTGGCGGCCGGAACCGTACCGGCAGCGGTCATCATCATCGGCATGGCGCGGCCGTATTCGTGGGAAGCGTCGATCACCGCGCGGTAGCCGGCAAGGTTCGCCTGGGAGGACAGCACGTCCATCGACTGGGCGCGGGTGATGCGCGGCATCAGTTCCATGGCGAAGGCGGTTATGCCAGCCTTGGCCATCTCCGCCAAGGCGGCATCGTTGCCATAGGGATCCATCACGGCGAAGACGACGGCACCGGACCGGTAGGCGGCGATCTCGGCGGCGGTCGGCCGATTGACCCTGAGGATGACGTCACCGGACCCCGCATCGGCAACCGTGCCGATCTTCGCGCCGGCCGTTTCGAAATCGCTGTCGGGAATGCCGGACGCCAGGCCGGCGCCGCTCTCCACCACAACCGAGAAGCCGAGTGCCCTCAGTCGCTTGACGGTCTCGGCCGAAGCAGAAACGCGAGGTTCCTGCGAACCTTCGCGGCATACGAAAATAACCTTCGCCAAAGACTGTCTCCTCCCAGTCGATATCGCAGGAGGGCGAAAAGCTCCGCCCTTTCTAAAACCAGTGACAAAGCTGGCTTGTCGGGATCAACGCAGCAGGAAAGCGCCGGCGATGTTGAGAATGATGAAGACGAGCAGGCTGCCGATGAAGCCCGCGCCACCGAAGAAACCGGCGGCCATGGCGATCAGCAGCACGACGACGACCATGGTGCCCCATTTGGCACCGGCGATGAACATGTCGTAGGTCTTTTCATGTTCCGCGTAGTCCATCGAAGCGCCCGTTTCCACCGGTCCGCTGTGGTGATTGTCCATCAGTCCCGTCTCCTTGATCAGCCGCACGCGACCCGCCGGGTGAAAGCGTTCGCGCGAGCGGGAAAAACCCTCGTCGACATCCGGAATCACAGGCCTCAACCACCAGGACCGGCGTCACTTCAGGCCTTACACAAAGCGATCGCAAAGCGCAATGGCGCCACATTGCCTCACCGGTACGCCCGCATCGGGCATTTCACACGACGAAAGCCATCTCGGGGGAATTCGGCCGCCCGGCAAGCCGTGCGGTCGGCAGAATCGTCAGGGGCGGGATTTCAAAATGCGAGGCATTTTCGAACATGAGCCGCCGCTCGTAGGCTTCCGACTGGAAAGCGGGAAACCGCCTCATGAGCTTCGACCGCAACTCCCGCGTCCGGGAAGCCAGCAGCGTCAGGTCGAACCCGTAGGTCCCGGCCATCGTCGGCGGCACGACCGTATCGGCATAGAAGAACCGCCGGTAGAAGGCCGCATGCGCCGGCCGGATGTGCTGGATCATCCGGTCGGCATCGAAATGGATGGCCGCCATGATCGCCGGCCGCACGGTGAGATAGGGCAAGGCCGACCGTTCGTTGGCGAATTCCGCATTGATGGCGAAGCGCGCAGGATCGATCAGCGTCAGCCCGGCATCCAGGAAGCCGTTGATCGCGTCGGGGAAGATGCCGCTCGACTGACTGACGCGGTGATCCGGCGTGACGTGATGAACGCGCAGCGTGCTGACCAGTTCTTCATAATAATAGAGGCCGAACACATAGGCCTGTTCGTCGAAATCGATGTCGTCCAGCATGCTGACGGCGGCGACCGGCAGGACGTTGTGCGCCTTGTAGGCGCGATAGCGCAGGCGGGCTATGTCCTCGAAATCCTCGTGGCTTTCGATCCGGCGGTATTCGACGTGGTCAAGGGTTGAAAGAAGTTTGGACGAAAAATTTCCATCTGCAAAATTTATATCTGTTTGCATTGCGCTCATTCCTGGGTGTTAACCAAGAATTAACCCTGAAATGCGTAAGCGCCGCAACAATTTGATAAAGAATTAACAAACTTTCAAAATTTATGGTTAACAAAGGGTTAACGGCCCGCACTTCATGTGCGGTATCCGTTCAGAATTGTCTGGATATCAGGCAGCTGTCTCAGCGCGCGGCAGCTCGCAATGGCGAGTTCTGGGCACCCTTGGCGCCCCGCCGGATGGAAGAAAGCTTGGCCGAGGACGAACTGTCGGCGGCAAGCTCGATGATCTTATCGACGCTGACCGGCATCGAGAAGACATATCCCTGGACCAGATCGGCGAACCGGTGACGGTTGATCAGCGCCAGCTGTTCCTTCGTCTCGACCCCTTCGACGACGATCTTGAGGCCGAGCTCGCGCGACAGATGGACGATGCCGCGCAAGAGCTTCAGCTTGCGCTGGTCCTCACCGATATTGCGGATGAAGGCCCGGTCGATCTTGACGATATCGAGCGGCAGCGTGTCCAGGTAGCTGAGGCTCGAAAAGCCTGTGCCGAAATCGTCGATTGCGATCGTCACGCCGGTCGCCCGGAACCGGTTGAGAATGGCGCTGACCGCCACCGGTTCATCCATGAAGCAGCTTTCCGTCACTTCCAGATGCAGGCGAGCGGGCTCGAGGGAGTAACGTTTCAGTACGTCGGCGACGTAACCGACGATGTCGCCGTTGCGCAGGTCCTGGATCGACAGGTTGACCGACACCGCCATCGGTTCCGGCCACGCCGCGCAGTCGCGGCAGGCCTGGTCGATGACCTGGTGCGTGATGTGCGAAACGAGGCCCATATCCTCCGCCATCGGGATGAAGATGTTCGGGCCGACCATGCCGCGCTCGGGGTGGCGCCAGCGCACCAGCGCCTCGCAGCAGTCGATGCCGGAGCCGTCCGGACGGTACATGGGCTGGTAGACGACATGCAGGCCGTGATGATCGATCGCCTGGCGCAGGTCCGCCCTGAGCTTCTGGTCCTCGATATATTTCGCGTCCATTTCCTCCCGGAAGACCGTCAGCGTGCCGTGGCCGGCCGACTTGGCATGGTTGAGCGCAAGGTCCGCCTTGATCTGCCAGTTCTCCATGCCGAAGTCCTGCGACGGCAGGATGACGCAGCCGCTGTTCATGGAAACGGTAAGCTGCAGACCCTCCACATGATAATCGCCCTGAACCTGCGAATGGATCTGCCGGATTTGCCGCTCCAGGTCCAGACTGCAATTGCCGCCAAACAGCAGGACGACGAACTCGTCGCCGACGAGCCGGCCCGTCAGCATGTTGTCAGCCTTCAGCGAGGAGAGCTTCGCGGCGATCGCCGACAACAGCCGGTCCCCGACCACATGGCCGCGCACGTCGTTGACATGCTTGAAGCCGTCGACGTTGAACACCGCGAGCGCCGCCAGCTCTTCGCCCCGGCCGCTGAGCTTCTCCGCCGCCAATTCGCCGAAATGGCCGCGGTTCGGCAGGCCGGTCAGCGCGTCGAACTGCACCATGTGCAGGATCTTTTCCTCCGCCGCGACGCGCGCGCTGACGTCTTCGAAGACCAGCACGACACCGCCGTCGGAGCGGCGGCTTGCCGAAAACTCCAGGTAGAGATCGTTGTCGAATCGAAAAAGCCCGCGACTGAGCGTCCCGTCCATCAGGCGGGCGATCTGCTGCAGGATCGCGCCGGAAATGTTTGCCGCTCCCTCGCGCAGGACGGAGAGGAAATCCCGGTCCTTGACCTCTTCCGTCGCCCCGAGCCGAAGAAAATCCTGGGCCTGCCGGTTGATCACCTCGATGCGCCCCTCGGCATCCAGCATCACCAGGCCGTGCGCAACGGTCGTCAGGGCCGTGTCGAACCGGCCGGCGATGATCGTCATCTCGCGCGAGGCGGTGACGTTCTCATAAAGGAAGTCGCGCACGCCTTTCGCCATGGAGCGCGTCGTCAGACCGAAAGGAACCAGCAGGAGCGACATCAGCGCCAGATGCAGGTCGCCGGTCAGCACGCAGGCGATCATGATCGGCGCGCAGGAGCCGATCGTCTGGACGTCGACCGCATGCCGCGAGCCGTAGTTGCGGCCGACGATCGACATCATGGAGCCGAGCGTCATAGCGATGCAGGTGAAGGCCGCGAACGTATCCTGAAGCACCAGAAGCGCGTAGCCGCTCGAAATGCCGAGCAGCAGCGCGGTGCCGGCCGCCCCGACCACATACTGGGTTTCGAGGCCTGCTATCTGCTCGCGCGTCAGCGAACGCTTGTCCATCCGGTCGAAGCGATGGAATCCGATCATCCGGTAGGCGTTGACGCCGAAGAAGCCGATGGCCATGAAGATATAGAAGACGGAACCGGTGCTGCTGTAGACAAGCAGGCACCAGGCGACATGGACCACCATGCCGGTCACCAGCGTGCCGCGATTTCCAAACAGCGACGTGACGAAGGACAGATAAACATCCGTCGACAGCGTCTTCGCTTCAGTCTCTTTCATCGGGTTCATCCCTTTGCTTCCGACCGACAGTGCGGAAAACCCTTTAAAAATTGCTTGTTCCCGCGATATTTACCCCCCTTCCATCGGGGGGTTGTTGGAAGTTTGCTCAACAAACTCTCAACAGAACGGCTAAAATTGTCCGCATGCCGACCTTCGGCGGAATGGCGCCTTCGGCCCCGGCCGCGCCCGGACGCCTGACGATATCGCCTTTTTACAGGGGAAAACCAGGTTTATTAGGACTTTCCTTTTTATAGACCTTGGTTTACATCGCCATCAACGGACGGGCGGGATAAGAAGGACCCGTTTGAATTGGGGAAACTATGGCTGCATTGTTGAAGATCAGCGGTCTCATCGACCGCCTCAGTGAAATCATTGGCAAATTTTCCGGTTATCTTGTCCTTGCCTGCACGCTGATCAGCGCCGGCAATGCGGTCATCCGCTATCTCTTCAACTACAGCTCGAACGGCTGGCTCGAGATCCAGTGGTATCTCTTCGGCTTCATCGTGCTTTTGGGTGCGTCCCACACGTTGCGGCTCAACGAACATGTGCGCGTCGACCTCGTCTACGGTGCGGTTTCCGATCGCACCCGGCTGTGGATCGACACGATCGGCCTGATCGTCTTCCTGATCCCCGCCTGCCTCTATCTCGCCTGGCTTGCCTGGCCGTTCTTCACTCTCTCCTATGCGCAGGGCGAAGTCTCGTCGAATGCCGGCGGCCTCATCCGCTGGCCGATCAAGCTCGTCATCGTCGCAGGTTTCGGCCTTCTGGCGCTGCAGGGACTTTCCGAGCTCATCAAGCGCATCGCCGGCCTCACGGGCGTCCTCCAGGTCGATACGACCTACGAAAAGCCGCTGCAATAACATCACTTCCGGGGGATAACCGCTCATGTTCGAATACGGTATAATGCCGCCGGCAATGTTCCTGGGCATGATCATCTTCATGCTCTACGGCTTTCCGGTCGCCTTCTCGCTCTCGGCCGTCGGCCTGTTCTTCGGCCTTCTCGGCATCGCCACCGGCCATTTCGAGTTCGCCTTCCTGCAGGCGCTGCCCTTCCGCATCTTCGGCATCGTCTCGAACGACCTGCTGCTCGCCATCCCCTTCTTCACCTTCATGGGCGCGGTGCTCGAACGCTGCGGCCTGGCGGAAGATCTTCTCGAAGGCACCGGCAAGCTGTTCGGCGCCATCCCCGGCGGCCTCGCCTACGCGGTCATCCTTGTCGGCGCCATCCTCGGCGCCATCACCGGCACGGTTGCCGCCTCGGTCATCACCATGGGCGTGATCTCGCTGCCGATCATGCTGAAATACGGCTACAACCCGCGGCTCGCCACCGGCGTCATCGCGGCATCCGGCACGATCACCCAGGTCATCCCGCCGTCGCTCGTCCTGATCGTTCTCGCCGACCAGCTCGGCCGCTCGGTCGGCGACATGTATCTCGGCGCGATCGGGCCCTCCATCCTGCAGGTGACGATCTTCCTGCTCTTCATCCTGGGTCTTTCGATCTTCCGGCCGAAGGACGTGCCGGCGCTGCCGCTCGAAGCCCGTGGCGAGATGAACATGGCGCTGGTCGTCAAAGTTCTGTGGGGCATGATCCCGTCGATCGTGCTGATCTTCCTCGTGCTCGGCACCATCTTCATGGGTCTGGCGACGCCGACCGAAGCCGGCGCGCTCGGTGTCGTCGGCGCCATGGTGCTCGCCGCCATGCACCGCCGCCTCACCTGGGACCTGATCAAGCAGGGAATGCACTCCACCATGACGATCACCTCCATGGTCGTCTTCATCCTGGTCGGCGCCACCTGCTTCAGCCTCGTCTTCCAGGGCATGGACGGCGGTCTCTGGATCGAATACCTGCTTTCCCACGTCCCCGGCGGCGCAGTCGGGTTCCTGATCTTCGTCAATATCTTCGTCTTCTTCCTGGCCTTCTTCCTGGATTTCTTCGAGATCGCCTTCATCGTCCTGCCGATGCTGGCGCCGGTCGCCAATTCGCTCGGCATCGACCTGATCTGGTTCGGCGTGCTGCTCTGCGTCAACATGCAGACGAGCTTCATGCACCCGCCCTTCGGTTTCGCACTCTTCTACCTGCGCTCCATCGCGCCGAAATCGGTCAAGACAAAGGATATCTATCTCGGCGCCATTCCCTGGCTCTGCATGCAGCTGATCCTGGTCGGCATCATCATCTTCTGGCCCGAATCCGTCACTTATTGGCTGGACAAGGCCCCCGACGTCGATCTCAACACGATCAAGATCGAAGTCCCGGGCTTCGGATCCGGCGGCGGAAGCGGCATGCCCAACTTCGGCCTGCCGCCGATGGACGGCGCCCCTGCCCAGCCAGGACAGCAGGGCTTGCCCGGCATGCCGAACTTCGGCGAGCCGCCCAAGATCAACCCGTAAGGGTGGCTTCCCTTGTCGGCGGGCTGAGGGGGAGTATATTGGAGTGGAGGGCAGAGTTGGCGCTCTGCCCTCCTTTGCTATCTGCCTAAGAACGTGAGCCGGGCAGCTATTGACCAGCTTGTCCGGCTTTTCCTAAACAGCAACGTAATGCTCAGTGGTTTCCACATCGCACTACCTCCAGTTCGACAGCAAGGCTTTTGCCTAAGTCGGTGAAGCCCGTCTTCACCGATGCTCGGGCTGGTCACGGAGCGTGCTGCTTCAATCCTTGAACGCTGCAACCATGGATAATCGGGTGTGTTTGTCGAGACGACACAGCCGGCCGCAACCGATTTACGGCGCGTGTAAGCAAAAACCCCGGACCTTTCGATCCGGGGCGTTCTCTAGCCAGTCAGCTTGATGCTTTGATCAGAGCTTGCCGTTGCGCTGCTGGATCATCATGAAGGTGTCGAACGTGTATTCCGACAGCTGCATCCAGAGGTAACCTTCCTTCTTGAAAGCCACCTGGTCCTCGTAGATCTTCTTGAAGTCCGCGTTGGTGGCGGAGATGTCCTTGTAGACTTCGAGCGAGGCCTTGTAGCAGGCTTCCAGGATTTCCTGGCTGAACGGCCGCAGGATGGTGCCCTGGGAGACAATCTGCTTGATCGCCGTCGGGTTCTTGGCGTCGTACTTTGCCATCATGTTGGTATTGGCGAAAGCGCAGGCATCGGTCAGCGCGGCCTGATAGGCCTTCGGCAGCGCGTTCCACTTGTCCAAGTTCATGAAGGAGTGGATGACCGGGCCGCCTTCCCAGAAGGCCGGATAGTAGTAGTATTTGGTCACCTTGTAGAAGCCAAGCTTGTGGTCGTCATAGGGACCGACCCATTCCGCCGCATCGATCGTACCCTTTTCGAGCGCCGGATAGATGTCGCCGCCGGGTATCTGCTGCGGCACGACACCAAGCTTCTCGACCACCCGGCCGGCAAGTCCGGCGATGCGCATCTTGACGCCTTTGAAGTCGTCTACGGTATTGATTTCCTTGCGGAACCACCCGCCCATCTGGGCGCCCGTATTACCCGACGGAAGCCCGTAGACATTGTGCTTGGCATAAAACTCGTTCAGGAACTTGTTGCCGTTGCCTTCGTAGAACCACGCATTGCTCAGTCGTGCGTTAAGGCCGAAAGGAATTGCAGTGCCGATGGCGAACGTCGGATCTTTGCCCACGAAATAATAGGAGCAGGTGTGGCACATTTCGACCGTCGCATTGCTGACGGCATCCAAAGCCTGTCCGGCTGGAACGATTTCGCCGGCGGCGAAAGGCTGGATGGTGAAATTGCCGTCGGTTGCGGCTGCGACATGCTTGGCGATGTCTTCAGCGCCACCGTAAATGGTGTCGAGCGACTTCGGAAATGAAGACGTCAGACGCCAGGTGATTTTCGGGCTCGACTGCGCGATGGCCGGAGCGGCGAGCACCGAAGCTGCGGCTGCGCCGGCGCCGGTCACGGCAGCCTTCTTGAAGAATGTGCGACGATCCATGAAATACCTCCCATAAAGATGAAACCGCAGGGTTTTCCGTTCCCACTCCCCCGGCTTGATGGCGAAGTAAACATGTTGCCCACCGGGTTGCAAGCGGCGCTGCTAATATTCCTTAATGGGACGAGGTCTTTTGATCTTAGACTTTCGTCTTGTGCTGCACAAACGAGATTCACAAAGAATTTCAATGAAGAAATGCTTATTCTTTAAGCAGGACCAAGGCGCTGCGCCGAACCTGAACTTGACTTGCGGGGGCTTCCGGCGGCACAACGGAACAATCCTCCGATGCATGCCCGATGGAGATTTTGATGCCGAAACCGATCGTCGCCCTGCCTGCCGATATTCGCGAAATCGACGGAGCGATCTGGCATGCTTCGCCGAACCAGTATGTGCAGGCGGCGCTGAGGGTCGCAGACGTGATGAGCTTCATCATTCCGGCCTTTGAGGAGGGCAACGACTTCGACGCGATTCTCGACCGGGTGGATGGCGTGCTGGTGTCCGGTTCGGCGACCAATGTGCACCCGTCGCTCTACGGAAAAGAAGCGACCGCCGGCGACGGCCCGTTCGATCCGGCCCGCGACGCGACGTCGCTGCCGCTGATCCGCCGTGCGATCGATCGCGGCATCCCGCTGCTCGCCATTTGCCGGGGCATCCAGGAACTCAATGTCGCGCTCGGCGGCACGCTGGCGAGCGAAATCCAGGACCAGCCCGGCATATGGGACCATCGCAAGCCGGATGTGAAGGAGCGCGACGGCATGTATGCGATCCGCCAGCCGGTCTTCGTGGCCGAAGGCTCCTGCATCGCCAACTATCTCGGCCTTTCGGGCGAGGTGCAGGTGAACTCGCTGCATCGGCAGGCCATCGCCGAAACCGCTCCCCGCCTGAAGGTCGAAGCAACCGCCGAGGATGGCACGATCGAAGCCGTTTCGGTCATCGACGCGAAGAATTTCGCCGTCGGCGTGCAATGGCATCCGGAATACTGGGCCGAGACGGATGCGCCGTCGCGGGCGCTTTTCCACGCCTTCGGCGATGCCGTGCGCGCCTATGCGGCCCGCAAGGCGATCACCGACGTCGCGGCTTGAGATCGGCCCTTCTCCCCGTCATACGGGGAGAGGGGACGTGCCTCATCCATCGCTCGCATCTCGGGACGATGTCCTTCTCCCCGTCAGAACGGAGAGAAGATGCCGGCAGGCGGATGAGGGGTCTTCAAACCCTTGGCCGGAAAATCCCGGTCGACTGGCGGATCCGCATCTCCGGCTTGATCAGGTGGATACCGTCCGGTTCATGGCTGCCGGCAAGGCGATCGAGCAGCGCCCGGGCGGCGAGCCGTCCGACTTCGGTCTGGCCGTTCCAGACGGTCGTCAGGGCAGGCGTGGCGATGGAGGCCTCCTCCAGGTCGTCGTAGCCGGTGACCGAAATATCGACGCCCGGCATCAGCCCGGCGCGGGCGATGCCGTTCATCAGGCCGATCGCGACCAGGTCGTTCCAGCACACCGCCGCCGTCGGCTTCTGCGGCAGGGAAAGGAAATGCACCGCCGCCTCGAAACCGCCCTGCTTGGAGCGCGGCCCGGGAATGCGCAGGTTCGAATCCACTTCGATGCCGGCCTTGCGCAGGGCGTTGACATAACCCTGGTAGCGGTCGCGTCCGGTCGATGTCTGGTCCGTGCCGCCGATCATGGCGATCACCCGGTGCCCGAGCCCGATCAGGTGATTGGTGGCGAGCGAGATGCCGTAGCTGTCGTCGCCGCGATAGGTGGGCAGGTCGACCCCTTCCATCGAACGGGCGACGAGGATCGCCGGCATGCCGTTTTCCTCCGCCAGCCTCACGTCCTCGATCGGCGTGCCGATCGCCGGCGACATGATGACGCCGTCGCCGCCGAGCTGCAGCAGGGTCTCGATGAAGGTCCGCTGCTTTTCGACGGAGTCGTAATGATTGGAGAGGATGAACGTATGCCGGCTGCGGTCGAGCTCGCTTTCGATCGCCTTGAGGATTTCCCCGTAGAACGGGTTCATGATATCGTGGACCACGACGCCGATGATGCCGGAACGGGAGGTGCGCAGGCTGGCGGCGCGGCGGTTGTAGATATAACCGAGCGCGCGGGCCTGTTCCTTGATCTTCTCCCGCGTATCGGCCGCCACCAGCGGGCTGTCGCGGAGCGCAAGTGAGATGGTGGCGGTGGAAAGGCCGAGACTCTCGGCGATCGTCGACAACTTGACCTTCTGTGCCATTTCCCCCACTCGCAACGGCAGGCATCGTTTCTCGATGCCGAATTAAATTTTAAATAAACAATTTAATTCCGTGCGACAATCCTGTGACAGGAGATTTCCGGGCAGGTCGATCCCAGCGAAGGGATTCAGTCTTCCGTGAGGGCCGGCTGAAGATTGTGCTCGATCGTCCTGAGCAGCTTCAAAAGTGTGCGTACCTCCTTGTCGGACAGGCCTTTGGCGGCGAGCGAACCGCAATCGGCAACCGAGCGGCCGATCTGCTCGACGCTCTGCAGGCCGGTCTCCGTCAGGTGGACCTTTGTAAGACGCCCGTCCATGCCGTCGGCGCGCCGTTCGAGAAAACCCTGGGCCTCCATGCGGCCGATGGTGCGGGTCATGGTCGGCGCCTTGACGCCGAGCCTCAGCGCCAGTTGCCCGGGCGTCAGGCCATCCTCTTCCGCCAGCATCAGAATGACGCCGTCCTGGCCCGCATAAAGCCCGGTCTCGCCGAGGCTTCGGCTAAGAAGTGTGCGCATCGAACGGGCGGCTTGCGTGATCGCCGGCGCGAGATCGGCGGCCGACAGGCCCTCCAGATCCTTCTTCTTGCCTGATTTGGCTTTTTTGTCGCCCTTCTTCTTGCTCATTCGTCCTGCCCGTTTTGCCCTAAAGAAGTAGCCGCTATATCTGGTACCGGGTTATCCATATCGAAACCGGGAATTGACCGCCAGATGCAGCATCCTTCGCCGCATGATCATGACAATGTTACGACGATTGCATCCACAGAAAGGCAAAACCCGATCGCCGTTCTGCCGCTGGGGGCCCATGAGCAGCACGGACCGCATCTCCCCTTCGAGACGGACACGCTGATTGCGGCAGGTCTCGTCGCGCGACTGATTCCCGCCCTGCCCCGCGATCTGTCCGTGACGTTTCTCCCCGTGGAACCGGTCGGCTACTCGATCGAGCACATGGACGTTGCCGGCACCCGCACGCTCGCCTTCGACGAGGCGGTGAACCGCTGGCTCGGCATCGCGGGAGACCTGAACGCGCAGGGCATCCGCAAACTCGTCCTGCTCAACGCCCATGGCGGCAATTCGCCGCTGCTGACGATCGTGGCGACCGAGGCCCGCGTGCGGTTCGGCATGCTCGTGGTGGCGACCAGCTGGACCCGCTTCGGCCAGCCGGAAGGCTGGATCGCGCCGGAGGACAAGGCGACCGATATCCATGGCGGCGACATCGAAACGTCGGTCATGCTGGCGCTCTGGCCGGAGAAGGTGGATATGGCAAAGGCGGAAAACTTCTCCTCCCGCCAGTCGGATTTCGCCCGGGATTTCAAGCACCTGCGGGCCTACGGCCCGCATGCCTTCGGCTGGAAGATGTCGGACCTGAACGAAAAAGGCGTTGCCGGGAATGCAGCCGCGGCAACGGCCGAGCGGGGAGAGCAGCTTGTGACGCACGCGGTCCGAGGCCTTGTCGAACTGCTGGAGGATGTGGCCAAGTTCGACGTCGAAGCATTCCAGTAGTAAAAAACTACACAATTTTGTAGAATGGGCTACACCAATCGAGGCGACGCCGATGACGCTCAATATCCGAAATGAGGAGGCCGATGCACTTGCCCGCGAACTTGCACGCATCGACGGCACGACGATTACCGAGGCAGTCATTTCCGCGTTGAGAGAGACGATCGATAACCGTGTCCGCCAGGAAACACCGCGCGAAACAGCACAGCGCATTCTGGCAAAACGCGGCCTCGCCTTCAAACCGGATCGCAGATCGCTTCCGGCCGGCGCCTATCATGATCTGGATCACAATTTCGGCGACGACGACTGATGTTTGTAGATGCCTGTGCAATCGTGTCAATGATGGCCGGGGAAGAGACCGCTGCCGCCTATGGGCAGGCCCTCGTCGATGCAAAGTCTCCGTTCACATCGCCACTGGCCGCTTGGGAAGCGATCATCGTTCTCTCACGTCCCGATCAGCTGGACTGCCGTTACAGCGAGGCAGAAGGCGCGGTCATCGAATGGCTGGATGCCCGCGGCATCGATATCCGCGAATGCGGCTCGCCACGAACAGCCTTGAACTACGCCGTCGCTGTCGCCGAAAAACATGGCATCGGGCGGCGCTATCTCAGCAATTTCGACTGCTTCCATTATGCCTATGCCAAGGTGGCGGGCCAACCTCTGCTGACGTTGGACCAGCTTCTGCGCGACACGGATATCGACGCAGTCCCCTGACGTGATTTTATAACGTCAAAACCCTTTGAACTCGTCCCGGCTTGCCCTTATATGAAACCGACAATCCCGCGCCCGCCGGACGCTTTCCAATATCCTCGAGGTTTCCCCATGGCCGAAAAAACCGCCGAAACAGTCACCGCCAAGCCCGTTCCCGTTACCGTGCTGACCGGTTATCTCGGCGCCGGCAAGACGACGCTTCTGAACCGCATCCTGTCCGAGAGCCACGGCAAGAAATACGCGGTCATCGTCAACGAATTCGGCGAGATCGGCATCGACAACGACCTGATCGTCGAGTCGGACGAGGAAATCTACGAAATGAACAACGGCTGCGTCTGCTGCACGGTGCGCGGCGACCTGATCCGCGTCGTCGAGGGCCTGATGCGCCGCCCCGGCCGTTTCGACGGCATCATCGTCGAGACCACCGGCCTTGCCGATCCGGTGCCGGTCGCCCAGACCTTCTTCATGGACGACGACGTCCGCGCCAAGACCGAGCTCGATGCGGTCGTCGCCCTCGTCGACGCCAAGCACCTGCCGTTGCGCCTCAAGGACAGCCGCGAGGCCGAAGACCAGATCGCCTTCGCCGACGTCGTCGTCATCAACAAGACAGACCTCGTGAGCCCCGAAGAACTGACCGTGATCGAGGATGTGGTGCGCGCCATTAACCCGACCGCCCGCGTCTACAAGACGAGCCGTTCCGGCGTCGATCTCGCCCGCGTGCTGGACCAGGGCGCCTTCAATCTGGAGCGGGCGCTGGAAAACGATCCGCATTTCCTCGACCACGGCCATGAGGACCACGTCTGCGGCCCGGATTGCGACCACGACCACGGCCATCACCACCATCATGATCAAGACCATCATCATCATGACCATGATCACCACGATCACGGGCACGATCATTCGCACCACCATCACCATCACGGAGAAATGTCGCCGATCCATGACGTGACGGTGAAGTCGATCTCCCTGCGCGGCGGCGAGATGAACCCGGAGCGCTTCTTCCCCTGGATCCAGAAGATCACCCAGACGGAAGGCCCGAACATCCTGCGCCTGAAGGGCATCATCGCCTTCAAGGGCGACGAGGAACGGTATGTCGTGCAAGGCGTCCACATGATCGTCGAAGGCGATCACCAGCGTCCGTGGAAGGACGGCGAGAAACGCGAAAGCCGCCTCGTCTTCATCGGCCGCGAACTCGATTTCGACAAGATCGAAAAGAGTTTTCTGGCTTGTCAGGCAGCACCTGCGACGGCCGCGTAATGCCGCAAGATACGGAACGGTTTTCAGATGGCGCCATGCGCGAAAAGAAGAACGCATGGCGCCAAAACCGTGTAAAGCGCTTCTCGGACAAAAATCATGCCGAGGGATAATATCGCCTGATGCCGACAGTCGCACCGCTTGATCTCGAAGGCCACGTCGTCGCGGCCCATTTCCTCGGGGACATTCCCTTCTTCGCCAATGCCGCCGGCACTATCCATCGGCTGGATGGCGGCGAAAAGGTCACCGAGGCCCACCAGGGCCTGCTCACCTGCATCCGCGATCCGTTCAGCAGCACGCTGCTGACGGGCGGCGAAGACGGCAAGGTGTTTCGCATCGCCCCCGATGGCACCGCAAGTCTGATCGCCGAGGCGCCGCGCAAGTGGATCAACGTCGTCGCCGGCGGGCCGCAGAAGGCGGTCGCCTATGCGCATGGCAAGTCGAGCTTCGTCAAATTGAACGACGGCTCGCTGAAGGAATTCACCGAAGAGCGCAGCGTCGAGGGCCTTGCCTTTGCCAACAAGGGGCTCCGCATCGCCGCCGCACGGTATAACGGCGTCACGCTGCACTGGGTGGCGACCTCCGGCGATCCGGTCGATCTGGAATGGAAGGGTGCCCATACCGGCGTCACCTTCTCGCCGGACGGCCGTTTCCTCGTCACCACCATGCAGGAAAACGCGCTGCACGGCTGGAAGCTGGACGGCAAGCCGGGCGAGAACCGTCACATGCGGATGACCGGTTATCCGGCCAAGGTGAAATCGCTCTCCTGGTCGCCGAAGGGCAAGTGGCTCGCCTCCTCCGGCGCCCCGGCGGCGATCGTCTGGCCGTTCTCGTCGAAGGACGGGCCGATGGGCAAGGCGCCGCTCGAACTCGGCACCCGCGCCAACATCATGGTCACCCAGGTGGCCTTCCATCCGGCCGAAGAGGTGCTGGCGATCGGCTTCGTCGACGGCATGATCCTCGGCGTCAGGCTCGCCGACAGCAAGGAAGCGCTGCTGCGCCGACCCGGCAAGGGCGCGATCACCGGATTGAGCTGGAGTTCGAACGGCAGGCTGCTCGCCTTTTCCTCTGAAGCGGGCGATTGCGGCGTCGTCGACATCTCCGCCTGAACCATATCCTTTTCAGAGCGGGCGGAGGCCCCACACCGGCCCCCGCCCGCCTCGCGAACGCCAGCGACGGCTCTTCGGTCGAAGAGACGCCGACGCCGTTTCCCGAGAGGAAGTCTGTAGAGCGGAACTGCCGCCGTTTTCGCCTGCAAGAATTCGGCCGCACGCCTCGCCAATCTGGCGGACGCCGCGAATTCTCTTGTTTTTCAGGGTCTTGACTGAGGTTACCTGCGAGGGATGTTCTACCATCCAAACCGCCGCCAGTACATTATTAATATCTAATATATTGAAGTCATGATGAACGGTTAGGCATAACGGTTCGGATTTTCAGAAATTTGTCCGCAGTGATCTTTTCTGTTTCGGGGCAATGGGTCTCGAAACGCGGTCCGCCGCCCGCGGTTTTCGCAAACGTCGAGCAGCACGGAAGTCCGCAGCGGAGGAAACTCCGCCACGGCCTGATCCATAGGGATGGGCAGGCAGTTGGTATCGGGTATGGGATTGTCAGGCATTCTGCCTGCCCGATCGCCTCGGCGTTTCCTGAAGACCCGGTGCCGGAGGGTCCAAATTACGACACCGGGGTCTTCCGGCGGTTGGCGCCCTGACGGCGCGGCCCCTCCTTGAACGACCATCACCGGACGCCGGATTGCTTCCCGTGGAGAAGACCGGTTCGCGACCCGGCTCCCTGCCCGATGACCTCGCCATTATGCAGGCCATCCAAAAGCCGGGGACGAAAGAGGACTATTTTCAGGGCGGCACCATTGTAATATCACGGATAATTCGCCTGAGGGTCGCCGTGGCATCCCCGCTTTCACGCCTTCTCCATGTTCTCGCCGCGGGTTTCTTGCATCGCGGTTATCAAATTGAACGGATCCGGGCGATGATCTCCCCGAGCAGCGAATGCAGGTCGTCGCGGTAGCCGTTGCGGGCGGAAGGCCCGCTTTCGTCGGAGGTCATGACGACGGTGAGCTTGAGAGACGGCACGATATAAAGCATCTGCCCGCCGTAACCCCAGCCGAACTTCACATCCTCGCCGCCGATCCGGCGCAGGAACCAGCCGTAACCGTATCCGTCGCCGGAAAAGCGGGAATTGGTGCGCGGCGTCCAGGACTGCTCGATCCAATCCTGAGACACCACCTGCCGGCCCTCCGGCGTCCTTCCCCCATTGCGGTAAAGTTCGCCGAAGGCCAGCAGCGAACGGGCGGTCATCGCCATCTGGTTGCCGCCGAGATAAATGCCCTGCGGATCGCGCTCCCAGGAACCGATGCGGAAATCCGTCACCGGCGCCAGCCATTCGCGGGCAAGCGCCAGCGTCGATTTCCCCCCGACCTTTGCGAGGATCGCCGAGAGGAGATGCGTCGACGCGGTCGAATAGAGCATCGCCCCGCCCGGTTCGCCGTCGAAGGGTTCGGAAAGCGCAAACCGCACCCAGTTGCGGCTCGCCACCCAGCGGCCGTAGTTCGGCCCCGACATGCGCGACAGTCCCGCCTGCATGGAAAGCAGGTTGCCGACGGTGATCTCATGGACGCGCGGATCGGGATCGGCGGGCAGATCGGCTTTCAGGATCGGCGCGATCTTCTGGTCCGGCCCTTCGAGCAGCTTGCGGTCGATGGCGATGCCGACGAGGCAGGAAATGATCGATTTCGAAGCCGATTTGATGTTGGTCGAGGCATTCAGCGAATGGCCGTGGAATGCCCGTTCGGCCGTCATCCGGCCATCACGCGAAACGAGCACGGCCTTCAGCGGTTCCAGCCCTGCCGCTGCCGCGAGCACGGTCTCGATCGTCGATGGCGGCTGCGGCACGGGCAGTTGCCCCGAAGGCAATCGCGGTACCGACTGCTGCGCAAGGCTGCGGGCCGGGCCGAGAACCAGCGGGAGGCAGAAGAGGGTGGTGCGGCGCGTCAACATGCGCGGCAAATTAAGGCAGGCCGCGGCCGATGGATACCGGAGGAATGCTCGCCTCACACCAAGGTGACGGAATGTGAGGGCGAAACGCCGGGATCTCCCGGTCGAAGAAGCGGCGGGATCCTGCATCGGGGATACCGACTGCCCTTGTTGGAATCAGTCAGGCAGGCGATGTATGGAACGGCACGCGCTTCATACGATCGGACGAAACATGGCCAAGGCACCCAAAACCGAACATTCCGAACTCGCGGGCGAATTCACGCATGACGGCATTACCGTCCTGGTCGATATCTTCCGCCCGGCCGGCACCCAGGGCGATTGGACGCTCGAGGTGATCACCGAGGAAGACGACGTCACCTCCTGGGACGAGCCGTTCGCCACCGATCGCGATGCCTTCGACGAATTCCTCGCGACGGTCGAGCGCGACGGCATCCGCTCGTTCTTCGGCGAACCCGATCCCGCGGTGCATTGATGAAGAAGGTCGAAGACCTCGTCACCTCCGCAAGGACGATCCACGACCGTTATGCCGCCGGGCGCATGGAACGGGAAATCGTGCGCCAATGGGTTCTCGGCCTCGGCGCCTATCCGGAGCCGCATGGCAGCCGGGTGCAGGAAGCCTCCGCCTGGTTCAAGCCCTCGCGCGATGCGATGGACCCCGTCGAGATCAAGATCGCCGATCTTGCCAGGCTGCAGGCGATCTATCGGCCATGACGGGACTTGCGATCAAAGGCCGGCCTCGGCGAACACCTTGACGACCCAGTCGATGAAGGCGCGCACGCGCGGAGAAAGCTGGCGGTTCTGCGGATAGAGCGCCGAAAGCAGCGTCGGAGGCGGCGGGAAAGAGGAAAGCACCTCGACCAGCACGCCGTCGTCGATATCCTGCTGCAGCCGGTAGCGCGGCGCCTGCATGAGGCCGTAGCCGCGCCGCGCCAGATCGACCATCGTATCGGAGTTGTTGACGGTCAGCCGGCTCGGCAGGGTGACATGTCTGACCTCGTCGCCCACCATGAATTCGAGCGGCATGACATGGCCGGTGCGCGACGAGATGAAGCCGACCACCACATGCCCGTCGAGATCGTCCGGCGACTGAGGCAGCCCGTGTTTTTCGATGTAGGCGGGGCTGGCGCAGGTGATTTCGGCGATCACGCCGAGCCGGCGCATGATCAATCCGCTATCGGCAATCTCGCCGGCGCGGATGACGCAGTCCACGCCCTCGCGGACGAGATCCACCAGCCGGTCGCCCTGGCCGATCTGCAGGTCGAGCAGGGGGTAGCGGTCGAGGAATTCGTCAAGCCGCGGCAGCAGGAAGGTGCGGGTGAGGAACCCGTGCGCATCCACCCTCAGCAATCCCCGCGGCTGCGCATCGCGAAAGATGTTCTCCGCTTCGTCGACCTCCGCAAGGATCGCCAGGCAGCGCTCGTAGAAGGCGCGGCCGTCGAGCGTCGGCGTCACGTGCCGCGTCGTCCGTTCCAGAAGCCGAACGCCGATGTCGTCTTCCAGCTGCTTGATTGCCTCGGTGACGGTCGACCGCGCAAGACCGAGGTCGGACGCGGCGGCGGCAAAGCTGCCTCGCTCGACGATCCGGGTGAAAAGCTGCATGCGGTTGAGCCGGTCCATCCCCGCTGTTCACCACAGCCGAATTCTCATGTCAATCGAGAGGCAATTGTTCCCCGGTGGTGCCAGCAATATCTCTCCTGCGCCAACAAGGAGACAAACCATGAGCACCAACGGACAGCGCGTCGCGATCGTCACCGGCGCATCGAAAGGTATCGGCAGGGCGATTGCGCTGCGTCTTGCCAAGGATGGCATTGCCGTCGTCGTGAATTATGCGTCGAGCCGTGGCGCCGCCGACGAGGCGGTCGCGGAGATCGAAGCCGCCGGCGGCAGGGCGATCGCCGTGCAGGCCGACATCGGCGGCCCGGCCGCCATGACCGATCTGTTCGACGCGGCGGAAAGAGCCTTCGGCGGCATCGATATTCTCGTCAACAATGCCGGGATCATGAAGCTCGCGCCGCTTTCGGAAACCGACGATGCGGCCTTCGAGCGGCATATGGCGATCAACCTCGCCGGCACCTTCCGCGGCATCCGCGAAGCGGGCAGACGGATGCGCGACGGCGGCCGGATCATCAACTTCTCGTCCAGCGTCGTCGGCGTCTACGGACCGGCCTATGGCGCCTACGCCGCCAGCAAGGCCGCGGTCGAGGCCATGACGCACGTCGCCTCGAAGGAGCTCGGCAGGCGCGGCATCACCGTCAATGCCGTCGCGCCCGGACCGGTCGAAACCGACATGTTCATGAACGGCAAGTCGGACGAACTCGTCCAGCGCATCGTCGGCACCATCCCCCTCGCACGCCTCGGCCAGCCGGACGACATCGCCTCGGTCGTCGCCTTCCTCGCCGGTCCGGAGGGCGGCTGGGTGAACGGTCAGGTGCTGCGCGCCAATGGCGGCATGATCTGATCCCGCCCCAAGCCCCTCCGCCTCAAGCAAACCGAGGAGAAACCCATGCCATTCGTCAACATCAAGACGCCCGAAGGCGCCCTCTCCCGCGCCCAGAAGGAAGAGATCATGCACCGCACGACGGACATGCTCGTCGAGTATTTTTCCGAGGCCGCGCGACCGCACACCATGGTGCTGATCGAGGAAGTGAAGGACGGCGGTTACGGCCGCGCCGACGAGATCTTCATCCTGCCGCACGAATACAGGGCGAAGGACAGCGCATGAAAAACAGGGCCGGTGCGATCCCTCGCACCGGCCCCACCCCCACCGTATTGTTTTCTGTTTCTTAGAACCGGTAGGTCACCCCTGCCCCGACCAGCCAGGGATTGATCTTCGCCTTGCCGCTGAGCGGGCCGAGCACGTCGTGATCCGCCTTCCAGTCGGTTTCGAGGAAGATTTTCTTCACGTCGAAGTTCACGCCCCAGTGCTGGTCGATCATGTAGTCGAAACCGACCTGCAGCGCGGCGCCGAAATTGTTCTCGACGTCGAGGTTATGGAAACCGGCCTTTTCTGACTGGTTGTAGAACAGCGAATAGTTGACGCCCGCACCGACATAGGGCTTGAAGGCGCCGAAATCCGTGAAATGGTACTGCAGCGTCAAGGTCGGCGGCAGCAGCCAGGCCCGCCCGACCGGCACGCCGACGGCGCCGTCTTCCTTGATATTGGCGTAGGTCGTGCCGAGGATGAGTTCGGCGGCGATATTGTCGGTGAAGAAGTAGCTGATATCGAGCTCGGGGATCACCGAGTCGGAATAGGAAAGATCCGAGCCTGGAACGCCGTTGACCGAGCCGCGGTCCTCAGTGATGACGCCCAAACCGCGTACGCGGATCTGCCACGGGCTCCGGGTGGTCATCGTTTCTTCTGCCACCGGAGCAACGGGAGCCTGAGTGAGATCCGCCGCCATTGCTCCGAATGCGAAAAAAGCCGCGCCCGCGCCTGCGATCCATCTCAAATGCCGTACGCCGCCCGTGTTCATGTGACCTCTCCTTGATTGCGCATTGATCTTGCAGGGAGTGGGTTAGACCTGCCGTCGGGACAGGGGATTGATCAGGATCAATCGCCGGCCGTGTTGCAGACCGGAGCGGCGAATATGTCGCAGGGGCGGTTTTTTCTCCGACGGGACCGGGCGGACCTTGGGGTGGCATCATCCCGATATGGCCTTCGTGGCCGTGCACCGTTTGCAGTCCGGACGATTCGGCATAGGTTTGCCGGGAACGTCATCTTGAAGTTATCCCCATGCGCCTGTGTTTCCGTTTCGTCCTCCGGCTCCTGCTTCTTCTCGCCCCGTTTGCCGCGGCCGCTGGCGAGCCCGTGCGGACCGACCTCAAGGCGCGGGTGCCGGGCGCGGCGACCGTGACCTATCTGGACCTCGCGCGGCAGATCGTCCCGGATCTTGCCAGGGCAGAGGGAGCGGCATGGCGAGGCGACACGCTCGACGAGGCGGTCGCCCGGAAGCTCGATCTCGATACGGACTGGCCGGACGGGTTCGTCATCGAGCATGTCGAAGTCATCGACCTTGCTTCCGCCGGACCGTCCCGCTTCATCGTTCTTTTCGATTTCGGTATTTCGAACGGCGATCCGGCAGCCCCTGCCCTGCTCGCCCTCTATTCCGCCGCCGGCAGCATCGACACGGCTCCCCGACTGCGCGATGTGCTGAATGTCGGGTTCGACCGGGACACGGGGTTTCCGCGGGACGCCATGCAGCCGCTTGACCCGCAGTCGCAATTGATCGTCGTGAGCAACGGCCATTGGAACTCACAGCAGGCCTACGGCGACCTGACGCTGGTACTCGCCGGACCCGGCGGTCTGCGGACCATCGATGACGTGATGACCTTTTCGGAGACGTTCTGCGGTCTGCGCCGCACCCAGGAACCGCGCATCTCGGTGAGGAAGGAAGGCTCGGTCCCGATGGCAGCCATCCGGGTCGATGTCCTCTTGCGCGACGAGCCGGTCAGGGAGCGATGCAGCGAAAGGACGGCCGCCCGGCGCGACCGGACCATCACCGTCACCTACCGCTGGAACAAGGTAAGCGGCCGATATGAGCCCGATTCGAAGGCTCTCGAAAAGCTCGCTTCGGAAAACGAAAAGCGGTTCTGACGAGCCCGGGAGGGGCAGGCTTCACGTCGGGACGCAAGGCCCGCGCGCGCCTGCCCCATTCTCCGGGCAAGGCATGTCGACGCCTCAGGCGAGCTTGCGCCCGCTCGCGACGATCATGCCCGCGGCACCTTCCAGCCAGCCGGCCTTCAGTTCCAGCGCCAGGAAACGTGAACGCTGGAACGGGCCGGGCATGACGAGATGCCGGGTCTTGTCGGCAAAGAAGCCGAACCGCTCGTAATAGGCCGCGTCGCCGACGAGCAGGATGGCGCCATGGCCGCGCTTGTGGGCTTCGGCAACTGCCGCACGCATCAGCGCACCGCCGATGCCGCGACCTTCATGCGCCGAATCGACGGCCAGCGGGCCGAGCAGCAGCGCCTCGACCGGCGCGCCGTCGGGACCGATGCCGGCTTCGACGTTCCACAGTCGCACCGTGCCGATCACGTGGCCTGCCGAATCGCGGGCGACGATCGCCAGCCCGTCCGCCGGCACGCGGCCGCGGCGGATCTTCTCCGACGACTTCTTGCGGCGGTCCGGACCCATGGCGCGGTCGAGCAGGTTTTCGCGCGCGACGACGTCGGCCGGCGTCTCGGCATCGATGGTGAAAGTGTTGTTCGGCGCAAAAAGAGCGCGGACAGAATCAAGAACAGTGGCCACTGTGGCCTCCCGAACCCAAAACCGTTCAAGGCGGTACTACGGAGAATTGTGAATTTGCCGCCCCGGCTGGTTACGGGGCCGGCGGAGTTAGGGAGCGGAAATCCGCCCCTTAAATGACGTAGGCCTTCAGGGGCTCGAAGCCGTTGAAGGCGACGGCCGAGTAGGTCGTCGTGTAGGCGCCGGTGCCTTCGATCAGAACCTCGTCGCCGATCGTCAGAGAGATCGGCAGCGGATACATGTTCTTCTCGTACAGCACGTCCGCGGAATCGCAGGTCGGACCGGCCAGAACGCAGGGCTCCATCTCGTCCTGATCGCGCTCGGTGCGGATCGGGTAGCGGATCGCCTCGTCCATGGTTTCGGCGAGACCGCCGAACTTGCCGATGTCGAGGAAGACCCAGCGATGGTTGTCGTTGTCCGACTTCTTCGACACGAGGACGACTTCAGCCTTGATGACGCCCGCATTGCCGACCATGCCGCGACCCGGCTCGATGATCGTCTTCGGCAGGTTGTTGCCGAAATGCTTGCGCAGCGAAGCGAAGATCGCCTTGCCATAGGCTTCGGCAGACGGCACGTCGCGCAGGTACTTGGTCGGGAAACCGCCGCCCATGTTGACCATCTGCAGAACGATGCCCTGCTTTGCGAGCGAGGCGAAGACGCGCTTGGCATCGGCGAGAGCCGAATCCCAAGCATCGACCTTGGTCATCTGCGAGCCGACATGGAAGGACACACCGTAGGATTCGAGACCCATCTGGTGGGCGTAGACGAGCACGTCGACGGCCATCTGCGGGACGCAGCCGAACTTGCGCGACAGCGGCCATTCGGCGCCTTCGCCATCGGTCAGCACGCGGCAGAACACCTTTGCGCCGGGGGCTGCGCGGGAAATCTTCTCGACTTCCTCATGGCTATCGACGGCATAGAGGCCGACGCCGAGCGCGAAGGCGCGGGCGATGTCGCGCTCCTTCTTGATCGTGTTGCCGAAGGAGATACGGTCGGCGGTAGCACCGGCATCGAGCGCCATCTGGATTTCGGCCACGGAGGCGCAATCGAAGTTGGAACCCATGGAAGCGAGGAGCTTCAGGATTGCCGGTTCCGGGTTGGCCTTGACCGCGTAGTAGATGGCGCTGTCCGGCAGCGCATGGCGGAAAGCGGTGAAATTGTCGCGCACGACATCGAGATCAACAACCAGGCACGGACCTTCCGGACGGCGGGTCTTGATGAAGTCGAGGATACGAGCAGTGGTCATTGGTCAGTCCCTTCAAAATCTCAAAGCTCCGGCTTTTGAGACCGGAGGACAAAGGGCGGACGAGAATGCGACAGGCCCAGTTGGTGGAGACACTGGTACCCTGGACACGCTCTACCGCGCGGCATGTAGACCAACGCCCTGCCACGAGCATTGATCCGGCTTTGTCTGCCTTGGATTGGAGGGGAAACCCCGCCGCACTTCCGGCAATGATGGTGTGCCTCTTCAGTATTGCAGGCTGATGGAAAGCCTGCAGAGACCAGAAAGGCCCGCACCGTCGTTGCTTCAAGATGTCCTCGCATTTCCCGGTTGGCCGGAATAGCGACTGGAGCGGTTAGTTCCAGGTACCTTACCGATGACCTCACCTTAGAGATTGTTCTCAGTTCGAGGGTCGGCGGACACCCACAGGCACGTGCGACTTTGGGCAGCCCGGGAGATAAGAATATTCGCCGTCATAATCAAGAGATTTTTTGGCCTTCATCGAAAATTCGCATTGCACAATGGATGATGAGCACCCACCTAGGATTTCGCCAAACCAATGGGGTGACATTTGGATACTCTGACGCGCATGCGCGCCTTCATCGATGTGGTTGAAGCGGAAGGCTTTTCCGCCGCCGCGAGACGGACCGGACGATCGAAGGCGCTGCTGTCGAAATACGTGCGCGAACTGGAGGACGATCTCGGCGCGCTGCTGCTCAATCGCACCACCCGCCAGTTCTCGATGACCGAGGCGGGCCATACCTATTATCGCACCGCCGCCGATATCCTCAAGGAGATCGACAACCTCGCGGATCTGGTGCGTGAGAACAACGCCGACCTCAAGGGGCGGCTGCGCGTTTCCGTGCCGCGCACCTTCGTCGATGCGGAGGTCGGCCAGTCGCTGATCGACTTCGCCAAGGGCCATCCGGAGGTCTCGCTGGAAATCGTCGCGGAAGACCGCTTCGTCGATCTGATCGAGGAGAATTTCGACCTTGCGATCCGAATCACCAAGCTCGAAGACTCCGGCCTCATCGCCCGAAAGCTCTCCGACTTCCGGGTCTATGCGGTGGCGACCGCCGATTTCGTTGCCCAATACGGGCCGCTCGAACACCCGCAGGGCCTGAACCGCGTCCCCTTCATCATCGACACCAACTCCCGCTGGCACAACAACGTGCGCTTCACCGACAAGGACGGCTCGACGATCTCCGTCGCCGTCAGCGGCCCGATCGAGATCAACAGTCCCCAGGCGACGCTGCGTGCCGCCCGCGCCGGCCTGGGCGTGGCGATCATTCCCGACTTCATCGCCAACAGTTCGATCCAGTCGGGCGAACTCGTCACCCTGTTCGACGACTATATCGCCAAGGACCGCGGCATCTACGCGGTCTATCCGCATCGCCGCTACCTGCCGGCCAAGGTGAGAAGCTTCGTCGATTTCCTTTCCGCCTGGTTCCGCCGCCAGCCGCATTGACCCGGGTCGAAATTCCGTCTCATTTACGCGGCATCAGATCCGGGAAAATCGAAAGCGGAACGGCGGTCATTCATGAGACATCTTCGCACGGCCCTGGCCGCTCTGTTTGCCACGCTGCCGGCCCCCGCCCTCGCCCACCCGCATATCTTCGCGGAAGCGCGGCTGGAGGTGGTGGCGGGCAATGACGGCAACATCGCCGAACTCCACAACGTCTGGCGGTTCGACGAGGTCTTTTCGTCCAGCGTACTGCTCGATTTCGACAAGAACACCGATCTGAAGCTCGACCAGAAGGAGCTTGCCGAACTCGGCGAGGTGATGCGCAAGTCGCTCGGCGACTACCACTACTTCACGACGATCACCCTGAACGGCGCGACGATCGGCGTGACGAAGCCGGACGTCATCCACGTGACGCTGCAGGACAACCAGCTTCTGGTGATCTTCTCGGTGAAGCCCGAAAAGCTGGTACCGCTCAAGGGCCGCATGACCTTCGGCATCTACGACCCGACCATGTACACCTCGATCGACTTCCCGACCGATGGCGACCTGTCGGCCAAGGGGGCGGGTTTCGCCCATTGCCAGCACAAGGTCGTGCGGCCGGATCCCGACGAGGTCATTTCGCAAAACAACGCCACGCTGACGGATGCCTTCTTCAACGATCCGACCGGCACCGACATGACGAAACTCTTTGCCACCCGACTGGAACTGACATGCTGACAAAACGCCACGGGCTCGCCCTTGCCGTTCTGGCCGCCTTCGCCGTCGCCGGCATCGCCCATGCGCAATCGCCGCTCGGCGTCGGTTCGGCCGAACCCTCCTTCTCGGCCGGCGGGCCGTTCGGCCCCTTCTTCGCCTGGATCAACACCTACCAGCAGTCCTTCTATCGCGCACTGACGGGTTCGCTGCGGGCCATGCGCGAAGACCCTTACGCGCTGTCCGGCCTGATCGGACTTTCCTTCGCCTACGGCGTCTTCCATGCCGCCGGCCCGGGCCACGGCAAGGCGGTGATCTCCTCCTACATGATCGCCAACGAGGTGCAACTCAAGCGCGGCATCGGCATTTCCTTCGCCTCCGCCCTGCTGCAGGGCGTGATAGCGATCATGCTCGTGGGTGCGGCCTATGTCGTGCTGCGCGGCTCCGGCATCACCATGACCGCCGCCACCCAGGCGATGGAGATCGCGAGTTTTGCGCTGGTGGCGTTGTTCGGCGCCTGGCTGCTCGTCAAGAAAATCAGCGCGCTCAGGCTGCGCATCGTCCGCGTGCCGGAAGCGGCACCCGCGACCGCGATGCTTTTCAGCGCGCCGGCCGCCGGTCGCGCCTCGACCGGCTTCAACTTCCAGGCCGTCGGGATCGACGACCACGCCCACAAGGGCGAGAGCGAATATTGCGAGACCTGCGGCGTAAGCCATATGCCTGACCCTAACCTGCTGCGCGCCAAAAATTTCAGCCTGCGGGAAGCCTGGTCGGCGATCATCGCGGTCGGCCTGCGGCCCTGCTCCGGCGCGATCCTGGTGATGAGTTTTGCGCTGCTCAACAGCCTCTATCTCGGCGGCGTGCTTTCGGTGCTTGCCATGTCGGTCGGCACGGCGATCACCGTCGCCATCCTCGCCACCCTGGCCGTCGGCGCCAAGGATGTGGCGCTCAGACTTGCCGGACCCGGTTCGCGGACGGCAGGACGGATCGGCCACGCGATCGAGATCGGCGGTGCGCTCTTCGTGCTGCTGGTTGGATTGACGCTTCTGGGCGCCACCCTTCAGAACTGACGGAGATAGGGTATCGGCGCAGGACAGCCCAAACCAGACTCGGTGCCGAGCCGGTAGGCAATCGAGAGCGTCCGCATCCTGCCGCCTGAGCATGGCGAGCGTCGGGGCTTCGAAGAGGTTCAGCGGTCGCGGTTTCGCTGGTAGCGCGCCCGAAGCCAGAAGACGAGGAAGAAACCGAGCAGCAGAAGAGCGCCGACGATGAAGCCTAGGACCGGCGAAAACCGGCCAATGCCGAGCACGATGGTCGGCAGGAAATAGACGACGAGCCCGGCCACGATCAGGATGATCGCTGCAGCCGTCGCCTGGGATCTTGCTTCGGGCGTCATGCGGTCTTCTCCTTTGCGAGCCCGGCCCGAATGTCTTCCAGCCGCCGTTTCTGCCTGCCCTCGGCATCGAAATTCTCCGGTGCGAGCCAAGCCTCGAAGGCGGCTTTCAGGAGCGGCCATTCGCCGTCGATCATCGAGAACCACGCCGTGTCGCGATTGGCACCGCGCGAAATCACGTGCTGGCGGAAAACGCCTTCGAAGGTGAAGCCGTAGCGCAGCGCGGTCACCTTGCTCGGCTCGTTTTCGTTATGGCACTTCCACTCGTAGCGGCGATAGCCGAGGTCCTCGAAGACGTGCCTGGCCATCAGGTAATGCAGTTCGGTCGACATCGGCGACCGCTTCATCGCCGGCCCATGCGCGACGGAACCAACCTCGACGACGCCGTTCTTGGGGTCGGGGCGCATGAAGCTCGCCATGCCGACGATCTTGCCGGTGGCGTTCTCGATGGCGATCAGCGTCACGAAGCCGCTCGGGCGAACGGATTGCAGCCAGCGGTCGAGGTCCTCCGCCGACGCATAATCCTCGTTCGGAAAATATTTGAGGAGGTCGTTGATCCCGTCCGCACCGCCGAGCGCCTCCCAGAGACCGGCGAGATGCCTTTCGCGATCATAGGTCTCGAGGGTGAGAAGGCGGCCCTTCAGGGTGACGGGACCGGGAGCGGCAACTTTGTAATTCTTGAGATCGCGCATGGGAGCCTCTGTTTCGAGCCCATTGGCTTAGGCCAGGGAAAAACGAAAGGCAACGGGCGAGAACGACGCAAGGATCGCGCATCCATCGTGTTCCTGCATGTGTGTTTTTTACGCGGACAGCAGCCTGCCAGTCTGCTTCCTTTGTCGAGAATGCCGGAGCGAGCCATGCCAGCCTGCGCATCATGCGGCCGAGACGTCAGTTTTCTCGATCTTCGCGGCGGTCAATGCCAGGACTGCCGCGCACAGGCGGAGTCCGGCCGAGTCGCCTCGGCGATCAAGGAGATCGAAACGGTCCCCACCCCGGAAGAACTGAATGATCCCGCCGTCCTTGCGCTCATCGTCACCACCACGAGCGAAATCCCGAACCGTCAGATCGACGGCATCATCGATATCGTCGGGGCCGAGACGGCCGTCGGCCTCAACATCTTCAAGGACATCGCCAACAATTTCCGCGATTTCTTCGGCGGCCGCAGCAAGACCGTGCAGACCGCCGTGCGGGAGGCGAGGACCGCCTGCATGGCTGAACTTCGCCTCGCCGCCGTGAAGCTCGGCGCCGACGCCGTCATCGGCGTCAGGTTCGATTTCAGCGAACTGTCAACCGCCGGTTCGGGCGGCATACTGTTCGTCGCGGCAACGGGGACGGCGGTGAAGCTGGCGAAGTGAAAGCCGCCCACGCCGTTCCCAACCTCGGTCGGAAGAAGAGCTATCCGGCGGCTCAGACCTTCACCTTCGCCGCCGAGACCGTCGCGTCGATATGGTCGATCAGCGCATCGGCAAGGCCGAGCCGGCCCGCGAGCAGATCGAGATAACCGCGTTCGGCGCGCGTGTCCGGATCGATCGTCAGGCGGGTCGCCGCATAAAGCTCGACCTTCTGCTCCTCGGTGCGGGCAGCCGCGACGAGGTCGTCGATATCCACCGGATTGGCGAGTTCGTTTTCGATGAAGGCTTCCGCCTCCGAGCCCAGGTCGACGGCATGCACCTTGTCCATGATGTTGGCGCGTTCGGAGGCGTCGATATGACCGTCGGCCTTGGCGGCGGCGATCATCGCCCGGATCAGCGTCAGCGCGAAGTCGTTGGAAAGCTGCGCGGATTGCGGATGAAAGGGCGAATCGGCAGGCGGCGCAAGCAGCGGTGTCCCGGCCTGCGGGGCCGGCTGCGGCGCCGCCTCGGGCGACTGGCCGGACCTGTAGTTCTTGTAGGCGAGATAACCGAGGCCGGCGATCGCCGCGATGCCGCCGACCGTCGCCACATTGCCGGCGAGCTGGCGGCCGGTCTTGGTGCCGAGAAGCGCTGCGACGATCGCACCGGTGGCGAGCGGATTGTCCTTGGCAAGCTGGCCCGCCTGCTCCGCCCGGCCCCTTACCGTTCCCGACAGTCCCGGGATCTGAGATCCGAGGAACTGGTCGAGAAGTTTCTTCGCGTCGAACATCGCATGTCTCCCTGTTGCGTTTCGTGAGGAAGATAGGAATGCGATTGTGAAATTACAAAGACGGTTCGCAGGTGGGTGGGCCGACCCGCCCCGACAATGACGCCTGTGAATGGCGCCGGCCCGGCAGCGTCATTGCCGGTTCTGCGGCAGGCCATCGGCGATGTCGTAATAATCGCCCTTGTCGGCCACGAAGATATGCGTCTTCAGGCGCGTTTCCGTCGGCGTATCGAACGCCCCCATGGCGACGGCGATCCAGTCCCGGTGCGGCGGGTCCCAGAAGAGCGATGAGCCGCAGGTGGTGCAGAAGCCGCGCCGCACCTTCTCGGAGGACTGATACCAGCCGAGATTTTCCGTGCCATGGATCGTCAGCCGGTCACGCGGCACGTCGGTCGAGGCGAAATAATGGCCGGAATGTTTCCGGCACCTGGAACAATGGCAGGCATCCGGTGCAGCCAGTTCACCTTCGATCTCGAAGGTTACCGCATCGCAGAGGCATGAACCCTTGTGCATGATCTGCTCCTCCCGCGGCACCACCTGCTCCGGGCCTGTTCAGGCTTTCAGCGCCGCGGCTTCCGAGGCAAGCCTGGTAATGCCCGCCCAGTCGCCTGCGGCAACGAGATCCTTTGGCGCCACCCAGGAACCGCCGACGCAGACGACGTTCGGCAGCGACAGGTAGTCGTTGGCATTCTTCAGCGAAATGCCGCCGGTCGGGCAGAACAGCGTCCCGGCGAGCGGCGAGGAAAGCGCCTTGAGATAGGCGGCGCCGCCGGCTTGTTCGGCGGGGAAGAACTTCAGGACATCATACCCGGCCTCGCGCAGCGTCATGACCTCGCTCGACGTCGCGGCGCCGGGAAGCAGCGGCACCGGCGAATCCTTGGCGGCCGCAAGCACGCCCGGCGTGACGCCCGGGGAAACGATAAAGGTGGAGCCGGCCTTGACGGCGGCATCCCAATCCCTGCCGTTGAGGATCGTGCCGGCGCCGACATTGGCGCCTTCCACCTCCTCAGCCACCGCCTTTACCGCATCGAGCGCGGCCGGCGTGCGCATGGTGATCTCGATCGCCTTCAGGCCGCCGGCGACCAGCGCCTTTGCAAGCCCCACGGCCGATTTGGCGTCGTCGACGATCAGCACCGGCACCACCGGCTGCAGTTTCAGGATGGCAAGCAGCTTTTCGGTCTTCCCGGCCATGGCGCACATCTCCGCTAAAACGATTGAAATCTCGGCTGGAGATACCGCGCGGACCTGTCGTTGTCGAGAAAAAACAGGCCGAAACCCTCAAACGGGTTTTCCAGATCGCACCTTTGCTTTAGGGTTGCGCCGGGCGTGAGACTAACACGGGCGGATGCATGGCCAAGGAAATCGAGCGCAAATTCAAGGTGGTCGGCGAAGGCTGGCGATCGGAGGTGACGTCGTCCTCCGCTTTCCTGCAGGCCTATATCGCCTCCGACGACGACCGATCCGTGCGCGTCCGGATCATGGACGGCGAGCGCGCCAGGCTGACGATCAAGATCGGCCGCAACCTCGTCGCCAGGGACGAGTTCGAATACGAAATCCCGCTGGCGGACGCAAAGGAATTGGTTGAAAGCGCGCTCGGCGTCGTTCTCGAAAAGACACGCTACAGGATCGACCACAAGGGGTATATTTGGGAGGTCGACGTCTACGGCGGCGCCTATGCGGGTCTCGTCGTGGCCGAGGTGGAAATCGAGGACGAGGCGGCGGAACCGGAACTGCCGGATTGGATCGGCCGGGAGATCACCGGCGACCGGCGTTACTCGAACGTGGTGATGGCAACCGAGGATATGAGCGGGGAACTGGTCAATGGCCTATCGTCTGCGGCCCGCTAAACCCTTCACGGCCGAGTTCCGCTCGGTCGCCGAGAGCCAGCTTGCCCATGCAATCCGCCTTCTTGAGGAACAGCCGGACGGGCCGCACGAAGCGGTGCACGCGGCGCGAAAGCGCTTCAAGAGGGTACGCGCCCTCTATAGGCTGATCCAGCCGGATGCCGCGGAATTCCGCGCCCGGGAGAACGCCCGCATCCGCGACATGGCGCAAACGCTGTCGGCGGTGCGCGATGCGACGGCGCTCGTCGAGACCGTCGATTATCTCGCCGGCCATGCGGGTTCGCCGGAAGAATTTTCCGCCCTCACCGTCGCCTCGAAAGCACTGACCGAGCGACGCGACCGGATCGCCTCCGAGGAACACGACCTGGCGGCGAAGATGGCGGCGGCGGCCGATACCTGCCGCGAGGCGATCGCCGCGATCGAGGAACTCGAGCTCGATGACGATCCCAAAAAGAGCGCCCGCCGGCTTGCCAAGGCCTGGAAGAAACAGCGGCGGAAGGCGCTGGGCGCTCTTGGCGGCTGCGAAGAGCACGCCGATGCCGAGGTCTACCACGAACTGCGCAAATGCGGGCAGACCTACTGGATGCACCTTTCGCTGCTCGGCGAGATCTGGCCCTCCGCCATGCTCGCCAAGCAGAAGCAGGCGAAGGACCTCGTCGATCTCCTGGGCCACGAGCACGATCTCTCGGTGCTGACCGGTCTTGTCAACGAAAATCCGGAGCTTTTCGGCGACGGTGATACGCTGGCGCTCATCCTGGGCGCGATCATCACCCGCCAGCAGGCGTTGCGGCACGAGGCGCTCGAAAAGGCCCACGAGGTTTTCGCCGACAGCGCCGAAACGGAAAGCGCGCTGATCGAACTTCTCTGGAAAAAGGCGGCCGCCACGCCGCGCCGGCGGCGAAAACCGGCAAAGGTCCGCAAGGCACAGGACCTGCCCGGCAAAGAAACGGCGCTCATCGGATAGCAATCCGTTGCACCGCCGTCCGTCTGGCTGTATTTCAGCGCCCATGAACGCCGACCCTACGACCGAAAACCAGACCCCATCCCGACCGGAAGCCGCCGGCCCCTATCTCGTTGCCGCGCTCTACCATTTCGCGCGCTTCGACCGTTTCGAGGCTTTCCGCGAACCACTGCAGGCCTTCTGCGACGAGAACGGCATCAGGGGCACGCTGCTCATCGCACGCGAGGGCATCAACGGCACGGTCGCGGGTTCCGACGACGCGATCGCCCGGCTGCTCTCCTACCTGCGCGCCCAGCCGGAATTCGCCAAGCTGGAGCACAAGGAAAGCCGCGCTTCGAAAATGCCTTTCCTGCGCATGAAGGTGCGCCCGAAGAAGGAAATCGTCACCATGGGCGTCGAGGACATCGACCCCAACCGCATCGTCGGCACCTATGTCGATCCGAAGGACTGGAACGCGCTGATCTCCGATCCGGAGACGATCGTCATCGACACCCGTAACGACTACGAGACGGCGATCGGCATCTTCAAGGGCGCGGTCGATCCGCAGACCAGGACATTCCGCGAGTTTCCCGACTGGGTGAGGAACAATCTCGGCCTGCACAACAAGCCTAAGATCGCCATGTACTGCACCGGCGGCATCCGCTGCGAGAAGGCGACCGCCTTCATGAAGGAACAGGGTTTCGACGAGGTCTACCACCTGAAGGGCGGCATCCTGAAATATCTCGAGGAAGTGCCGGCCGAAGAAAGCCTCTGGGAAGGCGCCTGCTTCGTGTTCGACGAGCGCGTCTCGGTGGAGCACGGCCTGAAGGAAGGCAACCACAAGCTCTGCCACGCCTGCCGCAACCCGATCACCGCCGAAGAGGTGACCTCCCCCCATTACGAGGAAGGCGTCTCCTGCTCGAACTGCTATCCGACCCGAACCGAGGAAGACCGGCTGCGCTACCGCCAGCGGCAATTCCAGATCGCACTGGCGAAGAAGCGCGGCGGGAAACATATCGGCGGGTGAAGCCGAAATCGCCACACCTGACCAGAAGGGCCGACCAGGGTCGGCAGAAAGCAAGATGAGAAACGTCCTGTTCGTGTGCAGCCAAAACAGGCTACGCAGTCCGACAGCCGAGCAGATTTTCGCAGACTGGCCCGATATAGAAGTGTCGTCGGCGGGCACGAACAACGACGCGGAAAATCCGTTGTGCCAAGAACTCGTAGAATGGGCCGACATCATCTTCGTGATGGAGAGATCGCACCGCACGAAGGTTCAGAACAAATACCGTTCGGTGATAAAGGGCAAACGGCTGATCTGCCTCCATATTCCGGACGATTACGATTTCATGGACCCCAGCCTCGTTCAAATCCTGAGAACGAAGGTGCCGCAGCATCTCTAATCTTGTCACGCCGCGCTGGCCCCGCACGGCATGCCGCCGCCGCGGATCGCGTCGATCTCTTCCGCCGACATGGGCCTCCCGAACAGATAGCCCTGCAATTCGTCGCAGCCGCTGAGGCGCAGCGCAATGGCCTGTTCCTCGGTCTCCACGCCTTCGGCCGTCACCGGAATGTCCAGCGAACGGGCGAGCGCCACGGTTGCCTGCAGGAGATCGACGGCGCGGGCGCCCTCGTCCAGCGCGTGCACGAGCGACTTGTCGATCTTCATCCGGTCGAAACCGAACTGGCGCAGATATCCGACGCTCGAAAAGCCGGCGCCGAAATCGTCGAGCGCGATCTTGACGCCGAGCTGCTTCAGCTTCGCGAGCGCCGCGCGGGCGCGCTCGGCGTTCTGGATGAAATAGCCCTCCGTCATTTCGAGCGTGACGCGGCCCGGCTCGGTTTTCGTCTTGCTGAAGACCGAACCGACATGCACGGCAAAGGCCGGATCGCGGAACTGGCCGGGCGAAATGTTGACGGCGAGTTTCAGCTCCGGCCATGAGGCGATCGTCTCGCAGGCCCGGTGCAGCACGAAGAGCCCGAGCTGGTCGATGAGACCGGTCGATTCGGCGATCGGGATGAAGATATCCGGCGACACAGGACCGTAGCCGGCGCGGTTCCAGCGGCACAGCGCCTCGACGCCGATCAGACGAAAACTCCTGGCATCCATCACCGGCTGGAAGACGACCGCGAGTTCGCGCCGTTCGATGGCGATCCTCAAGTCGATTTCCAGCATGTTGCGCTCTTCGCGCTCGGCATCCATTTCCGGCCGGTAATATTCGGCCCGGCCGCGGCCGGTTTCCTTGGCATGGTACATGGCCATGTCGGCGCGGCGCACCAGCTCTTCGCCCGACACCTTGCCGCGCGGCGACGCCGCCACGCCGATGCTGGTGCCGATCGTCGCCACCCGTTCGCCGATCACGAACGGCTCGTCGAAAAAGCCGAGGATACGGTCGTTCAGATCGTCGGCCACCCGGGCGATCTCGGCGCTCAAGAAAGCGATCGCAAACTCGTCGCCGCCGACACGCGCCAGGATCGCATCGTTGCCGACCAACGTCTTCAAGCCCGCCGCCACCCCGCGGATCAGCTTGTCGCCGGTGCCGTGGCCATAGGCGTCGTTGACCTCCTTGAAGCCGTCGAGATCGAGATAGAGCAATGCCACGTCGGAGCCGCTGCGGCGGCCTTCCGAAACGAGATCCTCGAGCGCCACGAAAAAGCCGGTCCGGTTCAGGAGACCGCTCAGCCGGTCGCTCATGGCGAGGTGCCGGGCGGCGGCCTCGTCTGCCTTCAGGCGATTGAGCGTATTGCTGCCGCTGACGAAAAGCAGCAGGAAGAACAGGCCGACCATCGCAAGCGCGCAATAGACGAGCGGCCGGACTTCGGCATATCCCATATTGCCCGGCAGACGCGAATTCCAGACGAGTCGCCCCAGCAGTTTGCCATGTAGATTGCGGATATCCACGGCGTTCGCCGTCACCTCGCCTTCCCCGGTGAAGCGAAGACCATCGATCACATAGGTCTGGGCGAGCTTCCGGACCTTCGCCTCATCGAGATGATGCGCGAAGATCAGGAAACGCCGGTCCGGCCGCGGCACGTCGAGCGCGCCGGACTTCTGCCGGATCAGGGCGAGGCCGACAGCCGCGATACCTCTTTTCGTCCTCATGAAGCCGGCCGCCTCCGGCACCGCGTCCGGCCCGGCCGAGCCTGCCTTGTCGAACAGCGTCGCAAGCGAGGCGTCGAAATAGTCCCGTGGCGACCAGGAAACCGGTACGCCGTCCTGGTAGGCCATCAATACGTTCTGCCGGCTGTCCATGACGATGGCGGTGTCGAAGAGATCGCTGTTGACGGTCATCTCGCCGTAATTGTCGACGATCCAGTCCTGATCACCCGCATAGACGTATCTCGCCGCATCGTCCCAGGCGGCATAGTCCGTCAGCGTCGCATGCAGTTGCCCCTCGAACATGTGAAGCGAGCCGGTGGTGGTTTCACGCGAGCGCGCGTCATCGAGGCGGTTCGCATATTCGGCAATGCGATCGAGAGCCGTCAGAATGAAGATGGTCACCAGCACGACGACCATCGCGAAGGCAAGCAGCATCGACGTCACGGCAGAGCGACGGCCAAGCGTGGCGGAGCGGCGGATGCGGGACGGAAGAAGCCGCATGGAGTACCTCGTGAAGAATTACATCCTTCGCGGGTATTCCTTCAGATCGGGTTAAAAAAGCGACCCGGACACGCATCAAGGCCTGGATCGCTCGGAATTTTCGAAAATTCGACTGCTCTTGCGACAGTCCCGGACATTACCAGGCGGCGATGACCGCACCCTTGAACTGGGTGTTGACGAAATCCTTGACCGGCGCGCTGTGATAGGCCTCGACCAACGTCTTGACCCAGGCGGCATCCTTGTCCTTGGCGCGCACGGCGATGATGTTGATGTAAGGAGCCTTCTCGCCTTCCTTGGCGATCGGATCGGTCTTCGGGTTGAGGCCGGCTTCCATCGCATAGTTGGTGTTGATGACGGAGGCGTCGACATCGTCCAGCGAGCGCGGCAGCTGGGCGGCGTCGAGCTCGGCGAACTCGATCTTCTTCGGGTTTTCGGTGACATCGGCGGGGCCGATCTTGAGACCTTTGGCAGCGTTCACCTTGATGAGGCCCTGGTCGGCGAGGATCAGCAGCGCGCGGCCGCCATTCGTCGGGTCGTTCGGGATGGCGACCGTGGCGCCCTGCTTGAGGTCGGCGAGGCTCTTCGCTTTTTTCGAATAGACGCCCATCGGGAAGTTGACGGTCTGGGCAACGCTGACGAGGTCGAATTTGCGGTCGGCGACCTGGTTGTCGAGATAGGGCTTGTGCTGGAAGGAATTGGCCTGCAGCTCGCCATCCGCCAGCGCCTGGTTCGGCACAACGTAATCGGAGAATTCGAGGATCTGGATGTTAAGGCCCTTGGTGGCCGCGACGTCCTTCACCTTTTCCATGATCTGGGCATGCGGACCGGGTGTGACGCCGATCTTGATGTCTTCGGCGAGTGCCGAACCGGTGGCGAGAACGGCGAGTGCGGCTGCGAGAATGAGCTTCTTCATAAGTGTCTCCTTGGGTTTCTTTTGTACGCCAGTCTTGGGAGGGCTGGATTTTGGGAATGTGGAAAATCAGGTCTTGCGATTGCGCTTGTCGAACCGGCGGGCGAGCGCATCGCCGGCGCTCTGCACCAGCTGGACGAGCACGATCAGCACCACGACGACCGCGAGCATCACTTCCGGCATGAAACGCTGGTAACCGTAGCGGATGCCGAGATCGCCGAGCCCGCCGCCGCCGACCGCGCCGACCATGGCCGAATAGCCGATGAGGCTGACGATGGTCATGGTGAAGGCGAGCGTGATGCCGGGCCGCGCTTCCGCCAGCAGCACCTTGAAGACGATCTGCAGCGGCGTGGCGCCCATGGCGCGGGCGGCCTCGATCAGCCCCTTGTCGATCTCGCGGATCGCCGCTTCCACCAGACGGGCGAAGAACGGGATGGTCGCGATGGTGAGCGGCACGATCGCCGCATTGGTGCCGATCGACGTGCCGGTGACGAGCCGGGTGAACGGAATGATCGCCACGACAAGGATGATGAAGGGCGTCGAGCGTGTCGCATTGACGATGACGCCGAGGACGCGATTGGTGACCGGCGCCGGAAAGAGTTCGCCCTTGCCGCTCGTCGCCAGAAAGATGCCGATCGGCAGGCCGATCAGCGAGCCGAGCAGACCGGCGATCGCCACCATCTGCAGCGTCTGCCCGAGCGACTTCGTGAGGAGGCCTATGAGCATGTCAAGCGACATAACCGAGCACCTCCGTGGTGAGACCGGTCTCGGCATAGAAGCGGTCGGCGCGTTCCGTGACGGCGGGATCGGCCGGGTAGGCGACGACCAGCGAGCCGTATGGCTCTCCGGCGATCTCCTCAATGCTGCCGGCGAGGATGTTGACGTCGGCTCCGAGTTCGGCGACCAACCGCCCGGTCAAAGGCTTGAACGCCGTATCGCCGAAGAAGATCAGCCGCACGAGAATGCGGTCGCCGACCGACGGCTCCGGCTTCAAGTTCGAGCGGATCCATTCCGGCAGTTGCGTGCCGAGCGCTGCGGACAGAAGCGAACGCGTCGTCTCGTGCTTGGCGCCGGTGAAGACGTCGAACGTGCGGCCCTGCTCGACGATCCGGCCCCGGTCGATCACCGCCACGTCGGAGGCGATGGTCTTCACCACCTCCATCTCGTGAGTGATGAGCAATACGGTGAGGCCGAGCTCGGCATTGATGCGCTTGAGCAGCGCCAGGATCGATTGCGTCGTCTCCGGATCGAGCGCCGAAGTCGCTTCATCCGAGAGCAGCAGTTTCGGCGCGGTGGCCAGCGCGCGGGCAATGCCGACACGCTGCTTCTGGCCGCCGGAAAGTTCGGACGGGTAACGCGCCGCCTTGTCGCCGAGGCCGACCAGATCGAGCAGCGGCGCCACCTTGTCACGGATCGCCTTCCTGTCGAGCCCTGCGATCTCCAGCGGCAGCGCCACATTGTCGAACGCGGTGCGGGACGAGAGCAGGTTGAAATGCTGGAAGATCATGCCGACCTCACGGCGCAGGTTGCGAAGCCCGCCTTCGGAAAGGCCGCCGACTTCGACGCCGTCCACCACAACCCGGCCGGATGTTGCCTTTTCCAGCCCGTTGACGAGGCGGATCAGCGTCGACTTGCCGGCACCGGAACGGCCGATGATACCGGTGATCGCGCCGCGCGCCACGGTGAGATCGACACCATCCAGCGCGGTGAACCGGTTTTCACCGTCACTGCCGAAACGTTTGGTGACCGCTTCGAAAGCGACCATCGGCGCCCGTGCGGCAACAGGCTTTGGGATGGTGTCGGCGGGCGCGGCAAAGCCGCCTGCCGGCACGGAATTCGCGGTCTGGATTGTCGGTCTCATCTTGAAGCTCTTTTCGGCTGCGCGAATGGCGCGCGCCCGGTCGTGGACAACGGATTGCTGTTTCAGCAACACATTCGACGCATTGCCCGTCGATCTACCATTCTCCAGAACCTTCTTTCAACCATCGAGTTGCATGCGAGCCATGCGAGCACTGACAGTCTTATTGCATTGCAGCACGGCCGAAGCCGAGCAACAAAATTTCCGACTTTGGGAAAAGAAGGAAAAATCCCACTCCGGAATGGATCAGGCCGCCGCAGGCAGTTCAGGCGGTAGGAACTGCTCGAAGGCGGGGCGCCCGAACACGTAACCCTGGATGAGGCAGACGCCCATATCCCGCAGGGCGGCGAGTTCGCCGACAGTCTCGATGCCCTCGCAGACAGTCGTGATCGACAGTTCTTCCAGCATGGCGACGGTATGCCTGACGATGGTGCGCTTGGCGCGGTCGGTATCGATGCCGCGGATGAGATCCATATCGAGCTTGACGATATCCGGCTGGAACTGGGCGAGCAGGTTCAATCCGGAATGACCGGCGCCGAAATCGTCGATCGCCGTCTTGAAGCCCATGTCCTTATAGACGTTGAGGATGTTCAGGAGGTGCCTGACATCCACCTTCTCGTTTTCGGTGAATTCGAAAATGATGCGGTTGAGCGGAAAGCCGAAGCGGGAGGCGGTGGCGAGCGTCAGGCGGATGCAGGCGCGCGGCTCGTAGACGGCGTTCGGCATGAAATTGATGGAGAGGTTTGCGTCCGACTGCGGCCTCAGCGTCGCGGCGAGCTCGATCGCCTTGGCCCTACACTGCTGGTCGAAGGCATAACGGTTTTTCTCGGTCACCTTCGACAGGACGCTGCCGGCGCCTTCGCCGCCGCTGCCGCGCACCAGCGCCTCATAGGCGAAAGCGGTGCCCGTATTCAGATCGACGATGGGCTGGAAAGCCATGGAAAAGGGAAGTTCAAAGGCCGCACCGTCGCGGCAGCCCTGGCAGGCGGTGGTCATGGCTTCATCTCCGTCATCGGAGACGACATATATCAGCCATACCTTAACAATCGCCCAAATTCCGTATCAGGCGCACATAGATATGAGATGAGCGGCGCGACAATTCCATACCTCTCGACCGGGCGGGGCATCCGCCGGCAAGCCGATCACTCTCCCGGCTTTGCCGGCGTGAAATTGCCCTTGGGAAACTGCGCGGCGAGCGCCCGATACCACTTGCCGCTTTTCTTGATCGTCCGCTCCTGGGTCTCGTAGTTCACATGCACCAGGCCGAACCGCATGCGATACCCTTCCGCCCACTCGAAATTGTCCATCAGGCTCCAGGCGAAGTAACCTTTCATCGGATAGCCTTGCCCGATCAGGTCTGCGACCACCGAGAGGTGATCGACATAATAGTCGAGACGCGGCTGGTCATCCACCTCGCCGTCTTTCGGCTCCATGTTGTAGCAGGCGCCGTTTTCGGTGATGTAGCAGTCCGGCAGGTCGTAGCGGCGGTAGAGGTCCTCGACGAGCAGTTTCAGGCCTGGCGCATAGACTTCCCAGCCGATATCCGTCTTCACGTCGCTGGCAGGTTTCGCCTCCACGGTCCACGGGAAATCGCCCTTGCGCTCCGCATCGTCATGGACGCGATCCGGCTTGTAGTAGTTGAGGCCCCACCAGTCGAGCTTCTGGCTGATCACCTTCAGGTCGCCCTCTTCCACGGCCGGCATGCGGTCGCCGAGCGCCGCGTGGAATTCCTTGGGATATTCGCCCTTGAAGACCGGCTCGAAGAAGACGCCGTTGTGGAACTGATGGGCGCGTTCGCCGGCCGCAAGATCCGCGGCGCTGTCGGAGCCAGGAATGATCGAGGAGGCGTTGATGACGATGCCGACCGGTACATTCGGGGTGACGTGGCGGATCGCCTCCACGCCGAAACCGTGCGCCAGATTGACATGGTGCATGGCGGCGAGCGCCGCCTGCATGTTGCGCTCACCCGGTGCATGGATGCCGTAGAGATGGCTGAGCCAGACAATGCACCAGGGCTCGTTGAAGGTTGCGACGGCATCCAGCCGGTCGCCGAGCCGTGCCATCACCACCTTGGCATAACGCTGGAAGGCATAGGCCGTCGAGCGTGCCGCCCAGCCGCCGTCGCCCATCAGCGCAAGCGGCAGGTCCCAGTGATAGAGCGTCGCATAGGTCTTGATGCCGCGCGCCTTGCAGCCGTCGATGAGGCGATCGTAGAAATCGAGCCCTTTTTCGTTGATGCGGCCTGTCCCCTCGGGAATGATGCGCGGCCAGGCGATCGAAAACCGGTAGGCCTCGACACCCATCTCCTTGATGAGATCGAGATCCTGTTCCCAGCGATTGTAATGATCGCAGGCGACATCGCCGTTATGCCCCTGATAGACGCGGCCCGGCATGTTGGAAAACGCATCCCAGATGGAAGGCTTGCGCCCATCCGCTCTGGTCGAACCCTCGATCTGGTAGGATGCCGTCGCGACACCCCAGAGAAAATCGCCGGGGAAACGGGAAGCGAAGGTTTTCGGATCGGGCGTTTTATTCATGATAATGCCAGCCTGTCTGGTTCAACCGGCTTCAAAAGCCGTCATTGCGCGGCGGTTTAACGAAGGTCGGCATGGTTGTACAGGGTAAAGGAGGGATTTCTGCAACGTTGCAGGGATGCGGCCCCGGATCTCGGGCCCACCCTCATCCAGCTGCCGCCGCCTTCTCCCGTTTTGACAGGGAGAAAGGCACAAGCTGCAGCCTTTCCGCCCGCACACGGCTGCGCGGAGGCCTATCCTCTCCCCTTCGTCACGAGGAGAGGATAGTGGTAGCGTTACAGCTTTACCCAGGCCCCGTTCTTCTTCGAAGACGCCACGCAGGCTTCCACGAAAGCCACACCCTTCACCCCGTCGTCGACAGTCGGGTAGATGACGTCCTTGCCGATCGCCGCGCCGTTCTTCACCGCGTTGATCGCGTGCGCCGCTTCCGTATAGATCGTCGCGAAGGCTTCGAGATAGCCTTCCGGATGGCCGGACGGGATGCGCGAGACGCGGGCGGCCGCGGGACCGGCGCCGGCGCCGGCACGGGTCAGCAGGCGCTTCGGCTCGCCGAACGGCGTGAACCACAGATAGTTCGGATCGGCCTGTACCCATTCGATGCCGCCCCTGGTGCCGTAGACGCGGATCTTCAGGCCGTTCTCGTGGCCCGGCGCCACCTGACTGCACCACAGCATGCCCTTGGCGCCGCCATCGAAGCGCAGCAGGACATGGGCGTTGTCATCGAGACGGCGGCCTTCGACGAAACTGTCGAGATCGGCGGCGAGGCTTTCGAGCGTCAGGCCAGTAATGAAGGCGGCGAGGTTATAGGCATGCGTGCCGATATCGCCGGTCGAACCGCCGGCACCCGATTGGGCCGGATCGGTACGCCAGACGGCCTGCTTGGCGCCGGTCTGTTCGACGGCTTCCGTCAGCCAGTCCTGCGGATATTCCACCTGTACGACACGGATCTTTCCCAGGTCGCCATTGGCGACCATCTCGCGGGCCTGGCGCACCATCGGATAGCCCGTGTAGTTGTGGGTGAGGATGAAGAGCGCCTTGCTCTCGTCCGCCACCTTCTTCAGTTTCCTGGCGTCGGCGAGGTTGGAGGTGAGCGGCTTGTCGCAGATGACATGGATCCCGCGCCGCAGGAATTCCTTGGCCGCGTCGTAATGCACATGGTTCGGCGTGACGATCGACACCGCCTCGATGCCGTCCTTCAGCCGCGCCTCGCGGATCGCCATTTCCTTGTAGGAGCCGTAATTGCGCGACGGGTCGAGCCCGAGATCGCGGCCTGAAGCGATCGCCTTCTCAGGCGTCGAGGAGAGCGCTCCCGCCACCAGCTCGAACTGATCGTCCAACCGCGCCGCCATGCGGTGCACCGCACCGATGAAGGCGCCCGAGCCGCCCCCCACCATGCCGAGCCGGATGCGCGGCTGCCGCGCCTGTTCGTCCTTACCTTCGATTGCCATATTACCTCTCCTGAACAAATTGGTTTGCGGCCGCCCCTCATCCGGCTGCCGCCACCTTCTCCCCGCAAGCGGGGAGAAGGCATGTGCCGCCCCCTCTCCGCCCATCTCGACCAATGAGCATCGCGGGCCCCCTCTCCTTGCAGGCGGGAAAAGGGATAGGGTGAGGGGCAAACTTGTTATCGGATAGACATCTTAAAGCCCCAGCATCCGCCGGTTGGCCGCTTCGTCCGTACCGCCGGAAGCGAAATCGTCGAAAGCCTTCTCCGTGACCCGGATGATATGCGCCTTGACGAATTCGGCGCCTTCGCGCGCGCCGTCCTCGGAATTTTTGAGCGCGCATTCCCATTCCACGACGGCCCAGCCGTCGAAATCGTTGGCGGCCATCTTGGAGAAGATCGAGCCGAAATCGACCTGGCCGTCACCGGGAGAACGGAAGCGGCCGGCGCGATTGACCCAGCCTTGGTAACCGCCATAGACGCCCTGCCGGCCGGTCGGGTTGAATTCCGCGTCCTTGACGTGGAACATCTTGATCCGGTCCTTGTAGATATCGATGTGGTCGAGATAGTCGAGGCATTGCAGCACGTAGTGCGACGGATCGTAGAGCATGTTGGCGCGCTTATGGTTCTTCACGCGCTCCAGGAACATTTCGAAGGTGACGCCGTCATGCAGGTCCTCGCCCGGATGGATCTCGTAGCAGACGTCGACGCCGCACTCCTCGGCATGGTCGAGGATCGGCGTCCAGCGCTTTGCAAGCTCGTCGAAGGCGGTCTCGACGAGACCGGCCGGACGCTGCGGCCAAGGATAAATGAATGGCCAGGCGAGCGCGCCGGAAAAGGTCGCATGCGCCTTGATGCCGAGGTTCATGGAAGCGCTGAGCGCCATCTTCACCTGCTCGACGGCCCAGGCCTGGCGCGCCTTCGGGTTGCCGCGCACCTCAGGTGCCGCGAAACCGTCGAAAGCCTCGTCATAGGCCGGATGCACCGCGACGAGCTGGCCCTGCAGATGGGTCGAGAGCTCGGTCACCTCGATGCCATTGCCCTTGGCGATGCCGGCGAATTCATCGCAATAATCCTTCGAGGATGCAGCTTTCTTGAGGTCGATGAGCTGGCTGGCCCAGGTCGGCACCTGCACCCCGACATAACCCTTTTCCGCCGCCCATTTGGTGATCGCGTCCCAGGAGTTGAACGGCGCGGCGTCACCCGCGAACTGACCGAGAAAGATGGCCGGGCCCTTGATCGTCTTCATCGTGTTTCCTCTTTGGCTAAGTGCAATCGGACTGCGGATGGTCCCGCATCCGTCATTCCTGTGCTCGTCACAGGCATCCAGCCAAGCGAAGCCCTTCTCGTGAAAGGACTCTCCCACGCCGCAGACGCAGCGCTGCTGGATCCCTGCCTCGAGCACAGGGATGACGGCGGTAGACGTGGTGCCCGCCTGACGAAGACGGGCACCACCTGTCGAAATCAGAACGGAGAATCCGGGAAGTAGAAGTTCTTGGCGTTTTCCTTGGTCACCAGCGTGGCGTCGAGGATGTAGGTGCCGCTGACCGGAACCTGGTCGTAGAAGTTGGCGGCGGTGAGCTGCATGGCGGTCGCCACCATCGCCGGCGGATAGAGCACGTCGACAGGAACCATCTTGTCGCCGTCCATGACCCTCTTCACCATGTCCTTGGAGCCGGCGCCGGCGACGATATACTTGATGTCGGTGCGCTTGGCCTGGGCGATGGCTTCGAGAACGCCGACGGCCATGTCGTCGTCCTGGCACCAGACCACGTCGATCTTCTGGTATTTGGTCAGGTAGTCCTGCATGACCTTGAACGCGTCGTCGCGGCTCCAGTTGCCGAACTGGCGCTCGAGGATCTTCACCTTGGAGCCGGCGATGCCCTTGTCGAAACCATCCTGGCGCTGCTGGTCGATCGGGATCGGCAGGCCGCGGATGACGACGACCTGAGCGTCCGGCGTGGTCTTGGCAATGTATTTGCCGGCGACCTCGCCGAGGGCCGGGTTGTTGCCGGCCACATAGAGGTCGCGGATCGAATTGTCGTTGACCGAAGGCGCGCGGTCGACGAGCGCGACGAACGTGCCCTTGTCCTTGATGTCCTTGATCGAGTTGACGAGCGGATCCGGATCGGTCGGCAGGATGACCAGCGCATTGAGGCCCTGGACGGCGAGGTCCTGCAGCGCGTTCGCCTGGGATGCGGCATCCGGCGAGGTCTTGACGATGACGTTGAGGCCCGGATGCTCCTTCATCAGGAGCTTGGCGACGCGTTCGGCATGGAACACCACGCCGGCGGTCCAGCCATGGTCGGCGGCAGGAATGGAAACGCCGATCGTCACCTTCTTGTCCTGCGCCTGGGCAAAGCCCGGGCCGATTGCGACGGTCGCGGCGAGTGCCGCGACTGCCAGCCCGAAAGTTCTTCTACGCATTTTTCTCTCTCCCACAAGTTATTCCAGGTCTGTTGATCGAAGACCGGACGCGACCCAGAAGCCCGGCCAATTCCTCCCTCGCCTGCCGTCGGCGCAGAAGCCTCCCGCTTTGCCCGGCAGACGTCATTTGCGCATCAGCGACCTCTGCACCAGCATGGCGATGATGATGATCGCGCCCTGCATCGCGCCGATCAGATATTCGCTGACGAAGTTCGAAAGCAGCAGGATGTTGCCGACCACTTCCAGGATGATCGCGCCGGCGACCGTGCCCCAGATGCGCCCCACCCCGCCCCGAAGCGCCGTGCCGCCGACGACCACGGCAGTGATCGCCTGCAGTTCCCAGAAACTGCCGGTCGTCGCAGACGTCGAACCGAGGCGCGGCACGTAGAGCAGCACGGCGACGCCGACGCAGAGCCCCTGGATGACATAGGTGATGGTGCGGACCCGGTTGATCGAGATGCCGGAATAACGTGCCACGTCCTCGTTGGACCCGACGGCCGTCACGTGCCGGCCGTAACGGGTGCGGTAGAGCACGAAGGCGCAGATTGCCGTCGTCACCAGAATGACCAAGATCGGCACCGGCACGCCGAGCACCGAACCGGAATAGAAGGGCCGGTAGAGCGTCAGCAGATCGCGGTCGCGCACGGTGATCGCACCGCCCTGGGATAGCCAATAGGTGAGGCCGCGATAGATGCCCATCGTACCGAGCGTGGCGATGAAGGGCTCGATCTTGCCGAGCGTGGTGATCAGCCCGTTCGCCAGCCCGCAAGCCGCCCCCAGCGCGAGCGCCAGCGCCATGGCGGCGAGCAGCATCGACATCGGATCGGCGATCGATCCCGAATTCATGAACATGATCATCAGGCTCGCCACGAAGGCGAGCATCGAACCAACCGAAAGATCAAGCCCGCCGGCGGTCATCACATAGGTCGCGCCGAGCGCGATGATGGCGATAAAGGCGCTGCGGGTGACGACGTTGCTAAGGTTGGCGATCGAGACGAAATTCGGATTGGCGAAATAGCCGAGCAATAGGAGCAGCGCCAGCGCGATGAACGGCGCGATCGCCGCCATGTCCCAGTCGCGGGAGGTCTTCGGCGCCTTGGCCGTATCGGTAACGGATGTCATGCTCAAGCGGCCTCCCCGGATTTGACGCCCGTCGCCAGCTGGACGATCTCGTTTTCGTTCATGTGTTCTCCCGTCACCTCGCCGACGATCCGGCCGGAGCGCATGACGAGGATACGATCGCAGATGCCGATCAGTTCCGGCATTTCGGAGGAAACGACGATGATCGAACGCCCCTCTTCCGAAAGCGCGGCGATGAATTTGTAGATCTGTTCCTTGTTGCCGATATCGATACCACGCGTCGGTTCGTCGATGATGACGACCTGCGGATCGAGCAGCATCATCTTGGCCAGCAGGAGCTTCTGCTGGTTGCCGCCGGAAAGCTGACCGGCGAGGATGTTCTTGGTGCCGGTGCGGATGTCGAAATCGCGGATCGCCTCGTCGAGCGCCTGGGCTTCCTTCCTGCGATCGATCTGCAAGAAGCCGGTGAACTTGCCGAGCGAGGCGAGCGTCAGGTTGACGAGCAGGTCCTTGGCGAGCAGCAGGCCCTTGCCCTTGCGATCCTCGGAGAGATAGGCGACACCGGCCTTGAGGCTCGAATGCACGTCGGTTAAGCTGACCGGATTGCCGTTGAGACGGACGGAACCGCGGCCGGAGCGCAGGCCCACCATGCCCTCCATCAGCTCCGTGCGCCCTGCGCCGACAAGGCCGGCGAAGCCCAGAATTTCGCCTCTGCGCAGCTTGAACGACGCATCTTGCGCATAACCCGGCACGTTGAAATGCTCGACGTCCAGCACCACCTCGCGGGTTTCCGCGGCATGCCGGTCCGGATAGAGCTTGGCGACGTCGCGGCCGACCATCAGCCGGGCCATGTCCGCCGGCTGCAGTTCGCTCGCCTCGTGGGTGGCGACGAGGCGGCCGTCGCGCAGCACCGTCACCCGGTCGGCGATCTCCTTCACCTCCGGCAGGCGATGGGAAATGTAGAGCACGCCGACGCCCTTGGCGCGGATTTGCCTGATGACCTTCAGCAGCGCCTCGGTCTCGTGCGGCGTGAGCGAGGCTGTCGGCTCGTCGAAGATGACGATGCGGTGTGGAACGAGCAGCACGCGCGCGATCTGCACCAACTGGCGCTGGGCGATGGAAAGGCGCGACACGATGGCGTTCGGATCGAGATCGCCGCCGAGATCGCGGATCGCCTTTGCGGCGCCCTCGTTCATGGTGCGGTCGTCGAGGGTCAAACCTTTGCGGACCTCGCGGCCGAGATAGATGTTCTGGGCGACGGTGAGATCGGGCGCCAGCAGGATTTCCTGGTGCACAAGCACGATGCCGCGATGTTCCGCGTCGACCGGGCCGGAGAACGTCACCACTTCGCCGTCCATGCGCATCTCGCCACGGGTCGGCGGCTGGTTGCCGGCCAGGATCTTCATCAGCGTCGATTTGCCGGCACCGTTTTCGCCAATGATGGCGTGAACTTCTCCTGCCCGCACGGCGATATTGATGTCCTTCAACACCTCGACGATGCCGAATGTCTTGGAAAGGCCGGTCGCTTCGAGGAGCGGCGCGGAGGCCATCGTTCCAGCCGTACTCATCGCCTGCCGCCTGCCAAACGAAGACCGCGCGCCGCCCGACACCGGACCGCCGCAACACCGACAGCGTGTATGAAAACGATAGACTGCACCCGAACTCCTCCCGAAGAGACGCTAGCCTAGATACTGAGGTACGTAAAGCAAATTTGGCGGGCAGATACGAACGGCGTAGCAATCGCTTATCGAAAATTCTTCCCTTGGTTGCCGCAGCGAAAGCCGGCGCCTTGGTGGAGGAAATTATCCTCGCCACCGGCAAGACGAAGGTGGAAATCGCTGAACTGCTCGGCATTTCCCGTCAGCAGCTCTATGACATCATCCGGGAGAGGAAGCCCGTTTCGCCTTCCGTGGCGGCGCGGCTCGGCAAGATGTTCGGCGATGGCGCGGCCATCTGGCTTCGCATGCAGGCCGCCTACGATGCCTGGCATGCGGAGAGAAGAGGACGGATGAGGAAAATCCTCACCCGCCCGAAGCGTCTCAGACGTAGCGGTTGACGACGTTTTCCAGATATTCCTGGCGGCCGGACTTCGGTTCCGGATTGATGTTCTGCTTTTCCACCCAGGAGGCGATGTCGTCGAGCTTGTATTCGCCGCGCAGCATCTTCTGGTATTCCGGGCTGTCCCACTTTTCGTAACGGGCATCGAGCGGGATCTTCAGCGCGCCGTCGTCGATCATCTTCGCGGCAGCCTTCAGGCCGCGGGCGCAGCAATCCATGCCGCCGATATGACCGATCAGCAGGTCCTCGGGGTCCAGCGACTGGCGGCGCAGCTTGGCGTCGAAGTTGGTGCCGCCGTTGACGAAGCCGCCGCCCTGCAGGATGTGATAGTAGGCGAGCGCCATTTCCGGCACATTGTTGGGGAACTGGTCGGTATCCCAGCCGGACTGCATGTCGTTGCGGTTCATGTCGATCGAGCCGAAAATGCCGAACGTGTTCGCCATGGCGATCTCGTGCTCGAAGGAATGGCCGGCAAGGATCGCGTGGCCCTGTTCGATATTGACCTTCACTTCCTTCTCGAGCCCGTTCTTCTGCAGGAAGGCGTAGACAGTCGAGACGTCGTAGTCGTACTGGTGCTTGGTCGGCTCTTGCGGCTTCGGCTCGATCAGGATCGTGCCTTCGAAGCCGATCTTGTACTTGTATTCCACGACAAGGTTCAAAAAGCGGCCGAGCTGGTCGAGCTCGCGAGTGAAGTCGGTGTTGAGGATCGTTTCGTAACCTTCGCGGCCGCCCCACAATACGTAGTTGACGCCGCCGAGGCGCTTGGTAGCGTCGAGGCAGGTTTTTACCGTCGCGGCGGCGAAGGCGAAGACATCCGGATCCGGATTGGTGGCCGCGCCCGCCATGTAACGGCGGTTCGAGAAGAGGTTCGCCGTGCCCCAGAGAAGCTTGGTGCCCGTCTCGGCCTGCTTCTTCTCGAAATAATCGACGATCTCGTTGAGGTTCTTCGTGTTCTCGGCAAAGTTATTGCCTTCCGGGCGCACGTCCGCATCATGGAAGCAATAGAAGGGCGCGCCGAGAAGCTGGAAGAATTCGAATGCGACGTCCGCCTTCATCTTGGCCGCTTCCATGGTATCGGAGAACCACGGCCTTAGGAACGTCTGGCCGCCGAACGGATCGCCGCCCGGCCAAGTGAAGGTGTGCCAATAGGCGATCGCGAAACGCAGATGGTCCTCCATCCGCTTGCCGGCGACGATCTCGTCCGGATTGTAGTGGCGGAAGGCGAGCGGATTGGTGCTCTCGGGGCCTTCGTATTTGATCTTCTGGATATCTCCGAAAAAGCCTGTGCTCATGGTGTTTTCTCCTTGGGAAAGTTCAGTCACTTCGTGGGCGGTTCCGCCCCTCATCCGCCTGCCGGCACCTTCTTCCCGCTTGCTGGGAGAAGGAAATGCACTCCAGCCCCTCCGTCCCTCTCGGATGCCGAGTGTGGCACGTCCCCTCTCCCTGCCGGCGGGGAGAGGGTTAGGGTGAGGGGCAATCCGGGTTCAATGTCCGATCGACCGGACCGCCGGATAGGCGGCGCGGTAGCGGGCATAGGCAGTTTCATAGGCCTCCGTCAGCCATGACACCGGCTCGATCGTCTCCTCCGTCTTCGGTGCCGAGCAGACGGCGACCGGGTCGGCACCCGTCGCGGCGATCAGCCCGAGGCGGGCCGCGCCGAATGCCGCGCCGAAATCGCCGTCGGACGGAATATCGACCGGCACCCCAAGCGCGGTCGCGATCGAGGCCAGCCAGTAGCGCGAGCGCGAGCCGCCGCCGATGGCGGTGACGCGGGAGATCGAGGTGCCGGCGGATTTCAGGGCTTCGAGATTGTCACGGATCGCAAAGGTGACGCCTTCGAGCACCGCCTGGGTCAGCACCGCGCGGCTGCTTTCGTGCCCGAGACCGATGAACGAGCCGCGGATGACGGCGTCGTTATGCGGCGTCCGCTCGCCGGAAAGGTAGGGCAGGAAGGTGACGCCGGCCGGCGCCTTCAGCGTCTCTCCGAGTTCCTGGGTAAGTTCGGCGGCCGTCTTGCCGGCGATATGCGAATACCAGTTGAGCGCATCGGTCGCCGACAGGATGACGCCCATCTGGTGCCAGGTCTTCGGCAGCGCGTGGCAGAAGGCGTGTACGGCGCTTTCCGGCTTCGGCAGATAGGAGGCATTGGCGGCGAAGAGCACGCCCGACGTGCCGAGCGACACGAAGGCATTGCCTTCCGCCACGGTTCCCATGCCGCAGGCAGACGCCGCATTGTCCCCTGCCCCGCCGGCGACGACGACCGTGCCGGACATGCCCCAGGCGGATGCGAGTTCGGACCGCAGCTGCCCCCCCTGTTCCGTACCTTCGACCAGCGACGGCATGTGATTTTCAGACAGACCGGTGGCGGCCAGCAGTTCGGACGACCACTTGCGGGCGCCCGTATCAAGCCAGGACGTGCCGGCCGAATCCGACATTTCGGAAATGTGCTCGCCCGTCAGCCAGAGGCGCAGGTAATCCTTCGGCAGCAGGACCTTGGCGACCTTGACGAAGACCTCCGGCTCGTGCTTCGCGACCCAGACTAGTTTCGGCGCCGTAAATCCGGGAAAGACGATGTTGCCGGTGAGCTTGCGAAAGATCGGATCGGCGTCGAGCGCCGCCGCCTCTTCATGAGAACGGGTGTCGTTCCAGAGAATGCAGGGACGCAGGACCTTGTCGTCGGCGTCGAGCAGCGTCGCACCATGCATCTGACCGGAAAGGCCGATGCCTTTCACGGCCGCAAGTTCCTTCGGAAACTTGGCCTTGAGGCCGGCGACCGCCTCTTCCGTGGCACGGATCCAGTGGGCCGGTTCCTGTTCCGACCAGCCGGAATGCGGACGCGACACGTCCAGCGAACCGCTCGCCGAGCCGATGATCTTCTGATCACCGTCGATCAGCATCGCCTTGACGCCGGACGTGCCGAGATCGAGACCGAGATACATGGGGTTCTCCTAACTCCGCCGCCTTCGCGGCCTTTTTGTTCGCGACGCATCTTTTCCGAAAACCGTTTCGCGTTTTTCGGCATGCGCCGGCACTCAGGGCAGATTGTCCTTCAGAAAGATGTCGATGCGGATGCGCTCCTGCGCGGCGAGAACCGGCAGACCGTCGGCCTTGGCCTTGAGCACCCGAATGGCGCTCCTGACCTCGTGGCCAGCATCTTGGTTGAGCACGGCGTCGATGACGTCGCCGATCAGCGCCGCCCGGGTCGAAGCCGTCAGTTCATGGGCGATGACCAGCGGGCGGCTGGCGATGCCCGCCCTCTGGACGGCACGGATGAGGCCGCGATTGCCCGCCCCGAGACTGTAGATGCCTGCGATATCCTGGTTGCGGCGCAGCGCATCCGCGATCATCGTCTCGGCAAGCACCGGATCGTCGCGGCCTTCCAGAACCGGCAGGATGTGGATATCGGGATAGGCGTCGCCGATGACAGCCGAGAAACCCTCCAGCCGTTCGCGATGGTCGCGCACCAGCATGGAACCGGCGAGCACGGCGACACAGCGCATTTGCCCCGCAGTCGAAGGCGCACTGAGGAAACGCCCCATCAGGCTTCCCGCAGTGCGGCCGGCGGCGATATTGTCGATGCCGGCGTAGTGGTCACGGGTGGAATCTGGCAGGTCCGAGACGAGCGTGACGATCGGAATGCCGGCTCCCGTCAGCCGCCCGGCGGCCTCCCGCACCTCCGGCGCATCGATCGCCACGAAGGCGACGCCGGCCGGCTTTTCCCCGAGCAACTCATTCAACGCGGCAACCAGCGCCCGCGGATCGAAGGGCGGCACGTTGACGATGCGGATGTCGGTCCGCTCCGTGCTCGAACGCACGACCGCGGCTAGGACTTCCTCGCGAAGCCCGATCATGAAGGAATTGTCGTTTTCCGGCAGGATGAACACAAAGGGATAGGTGCGGCTCTTGGCGAGGTTCGCCGCGGCGAGGTCCCGCACGTAACCGAGCGAGGCGATCGCCTCTTCCACCTTGCCCCTGGTGACGGCACGCACGCCCGGCCGCCCGTTGAGGACCCGGTCGACGGTCGCCAGGCTGACGCCTGCGATCTTCGCGATATCGTGGACAGTAGGCTTCATGAACTCCTCCGAGGAAGGTCGTAGCCCAATTTTTGAGGTACGTAAATCAGAATTTGCGGCACGTCACTCAAAACGCATGACAAAAATATTCCAGCGCCGATATCCTGAAAGAAAAAGGCCGCCACTTGCGTGACGGCCCTCTCCCGGCGGTGGAATGCGGAAATTCTAGTGGCCGCCGCCGCCGGCACCTGCGGGGCGGGCCGGCTTGGCGATCAGGAAGACGAAGAAGATCAGGCTGCCGAACAGTGCCGTCAGGATGAAGAAGACATCCATGAAGGACAAAAGCCAGGCCTGCTGGGTGATGATGCCCGAGATCTTCTGGAGCGCCACGGCGCTGCCGTCGAGACCGAAGGAATTGTAGTTGGCACCGACGTTGTCGAGCCAGTTCAAGGCGGCCGGATTGCCGTAGTTCACATGCTCGGCAAGCCGGGCGTAGTGCTCGTCCGAACGCTGGGTCAGCGCCGTGTTGATGAGCGCGAGACCCACCGCGCCGCCGAGGTTGCGGGTCAGGTTGAAGAGCCCCGACGCGCCCTGGATGCGCTGCGGCGCCAGCGTGCCGAGAGCGATATTGCTGATCGGCACCATGCACATCATCATGCCGAACCCGCGCAGGATCTGCGGCAGGAACAGTTCCCAGAAATCCCAGTCCGACGTGATGCCGGTCATCAGCCAGGTGCCCATGGCGAAGGCGCCGAATCCGACCGCCATCATCACCCGCAGGTCCACGCTGTTCGACAGCCGGCCGACGATCGGCGCGGAGACGAACATGGCGATGCCGGAGACGAACATCGTCTCGCCGATCATCAGCGAATCGTAGTGGCGGATGCGGCCGAGATAGAGCGGATAGAGATAGGTGAGGCCGTAAAGACCGACGCCCATGATGAAGGAGAACAACGAGCCGAAGGCGAAATTGGCGTTGCCGAAGGCGCGGAGATCCACGACCGGGAACTCCACCTTGAACGCCCGCCAGAAGAACACCACGGCGCCGACCACGATGAAGACCGTGCCGATGACGATATGCTCGTCGCTGAACCAGTCCTTGTTGTTGCCCTCTTCCAGCACGTATTCCAGCGAACCGAGGAAGACGCCCATGGAGACGAGACCCCACCAGTCGAACTTCTTCATCAGCTGCAGCTGCGGCTTGTCGAAATCGATCATGGTGAAGGTGACGGCCGTCACGATGATGCCCGGGATGATGTTGACCAGGAACAGCCAGTGCCAGGAGAAGGAATTGCTGAGATAGCCGCCGACGGTCGGTCCGATGGTCGGTGCGAGTGTGGCGACGAGGCCGATGATCGGCGAGACGATGCTGCGCTTCGACGGCGGGAAGATGGTGAAGGCCGCCGCAAAGACGGACGGGATCATGCCGCCGCCGATGAAACCCTGCAGCGCGCGGAAGACGATCATTTCCTCGATGCTGGTGGCCGTGGCGCAGAGCGCGCTGGCGATGGTGAACCCGGCCGCACAGATGGCAAAGAGGTAACGCGTCGAGATGATGCGCGCGAGCGTCCCCGACAGCGGGATCATGATCACTTCGGCGATCAGGTAGGAGGTCTGCACCCAGGCGATCTCGTCCGAGCCGGCGGAAAGGCCGGCCTGGATTTCGGCAAGCGAGGCCGAAACGATCTGGATGTCCAGGATCGACATGAACATGCCGAAGACCATCGCGAAGAAGGCGATGATCTTGCGGCGGTCCATGGGCTGGTCCGCGGGCATTGCCAATGGAGCACCCGCGACGGCCGTTGCACCTGCCATGGCCGTTCTCCTCTAACTCTTATCTGGCGGCCAGGGCGTTGCCGGCGGGCGCCGTGCGGGTATCGACATCGACGACGACGGAAAGGCCGGCGCGCAGATGCTGGCGTTCGAGGTCTTCCTTCGGGATCGAGATCCGGACGGGCACGCGCTGCACCACCTTGGTGAAGTTGCCCGTGGCGTTTTCCGGCGGCAGCATCGAGAAGACCGAACCTGAGGCCGGGGCAATCGACTCGACCGTTCCGGTGATGTTGTGGTCCTCATAGGCATCCACGCGCACGCGGACCTTGGAGCCCGGCTCCAGGTGGCCGATCTGGGTTTCCTTGAAATTCGCCTCGATGTAAAGCTCGGTCAGCGGCACGAGCGATGCCAGCCGCTTGCCGGTGGAGACGAGGTCGCCCGTCTGGACGGCGAGATTGCCGATGACGCCGTCATAGGGGGCCTTGAGCACCGTGAAGCTCAGGTCGCGCTGGGCCTGGTCGCGGGCAAGCTCCTGGGTGCGGATGGTGTTGACTGCCTCGTCGCGCTGCGCATGCAGGAGGCCGATATTGGCCTGGGCGGAGGCAACCGCCGCCTGGCCGGCGACGAGGTTGGCGCGGGCCTGCTCGAGCGCGATCTGGGCATTGTCGAGCGATGCGGCGGTGCCGACGGAACTCTGCTGCAGGCTCGATGCGCGCTTCTCGTTGATCTCGGCGCCACGGACGGCTGCTTCCAGCGCGCCCTGCTGGGCCTGCGCCTGCTTGAGCGTCGCCTCGCCGCCGACGATCTGAGCATCGATGCGCGAAACCGCGAGCTTGGCGGATTCGATCGCCGCCAGCGCCTTCCGCAGCGCGAGTTGATAGTCGCCGTCGTCGAGCGTGACGAGCGGATCGCCCGCCTTCACCGACTGGTTCTCGACGACGTTCACCTTGGCGACATAACCGGAAACCTTCGGGGAGATGACCGCGATATCGCCTTCCACATAAGCGTCGTCGGTGGAAACCAGAAACCGGCCGTCGATCCACCAGTTGTAGCCATACCATCCGGCACCGCCCAGAAGGGCAAGCGCGAGGATCGGCAGGAGCAGGCCGCGGCGCTTCTTCTTTTCCGGCGCCTTCTGGGCTGCCGGAGCAGCGATCGCCTCGGCGGCGGCAGGCTGTTCGGCAACCGGAGCGCCCTTGCGGGCTTCGGCCTCGGAAAGGCCGGCGTTTTCCATGGTCACGGCGCGCAGAGCGCCGGCATTTTGAGAGGCCGTCATCTTTGATATACCGTCTTGGGAGCGTCTTATTCCATCGAACCGATCGGTTCAGCGAGCTTGACATAGACCTTTCGATGACACATATCAAGGGCAATCGAACCGAGCGGTTCGAAAAGGTTAAAAAAAGGCATCAAAATGGCCAGGCAGACAAGGAAACTGGAAAAATCCGATCCCGTTCCCGCCGGACGTTTCGCAGCGGGTGAAGACCCGGCGAAACGGGAACAGATCATCGACGGCGCCAAGGCCGTGTTTATGAAACTCGGCTTCGACGCGGCGAGCATGAACGACATTACCCGCGAGGCAGGCGTCTCGAAGGGCACGATCTACGTCTACTTCCAGAACAAGGAAGATCTCTTCGGCGCGATCGTGGCCCGCGAGCGCGAACGCATCACGCTGAGAATGCGCGACATCCTCGCTGGCAGCGAAGAGGTCGAGGATGGCCTCTACCGCTTCGGCATGGGTTTCGCCACCCATATCACCGCTCCACAAGTGATCGAGGCGATGCGAACGGTCATCGGCGTCGTCGACCGCATGCCGAGCGTCTGTCGTCACTTCTTCAATTCGCCGTCGCAGAACGTGCGTACGGTTCTGGAAGATTTCATCAAGCGCCACATCGCGCTCGGCAATCTGAAGGTGGAGGATACCGATCTCGCCGCCCGCCAGTTCATCGACATGTCGAGCGGCACCTTCTTCAAGTACCGCCTGTTCGGCGACCTTGGAGACATTCCCCCGTTCAGCGAACTCGACCGGACCGTCTCGGGCGCGATCCGGGTATTCATGGCCGCCTATGGCGTCCATGACAAAACCGTGACCGAAAAAACCAAAGAACACGCCTGATTTCAGGAGGTTGGGACGCAACCTCCTCTTGTTTTTACCCGGTCGCATCTTAAATGCGGCCCGCAATTGCGCGTGTGGATTGAAAACAGGAGAAATGGATGGACATTGCAGCGCTCATAGCGGACCCGGCGGCCTGGGTGGCGCTTGTGACACTCGTGGTCATGGAAGTCGTGCTCGGCATCGACAACCTGATCTTCATTTCCATCCTGACCAACAAGCTGCCCCCCGAACATCGCGACCGCGCCCGCAAGATCGGCATCGGTCTGGCGCTGATCATGCGGCTCGGCCTGCTCGGCACTGTTGCCTGGATCGTTCAGCTCACCAACCCGATCTTCACGGCCTTCGGCCACGGCTTCTCCTGGAAGGACCTGATCCTGATCGCCGGCGGCCTCTTCCTCGTCTGGAAGGCGACCAAGGAAATCCACCATTCCGTCGATATCGAAGACCACAAGGAAGACCTTGTCGGCGCCGGCAAGGACGTGGTGAAGATGAGCTTCGCCTCGGCGATCGGCCAGATCCTGCTGCTCGACCTCGTCTTTTCGATCGATAGCATCATCACCGCCGTCGGCATGACGCCGCACCTGCCGATCATGGTCGTCGCCGTGCTGGCGGCCGTCACCGTCATGCTGCTCGCCGCGACCCCGCTTGCCAACTTCATCGAGAAGAACCCGACGATCGTCATGCTGGCGCTCGCCTTCCTGCTGATGATCGGCGGCACGCTGATCGTCGAGGGTTTCGGCGTGCACGTGCCGAAGGGCTATATCTACGCCGCCATGGCCTTCTCCGCCGGGGTCGAAGTGCTCAACATGTTCGCCCGCAACGCCCGCAAACGGAAGAAGGGCGGCGGCCAGACGCTGCATTGACAAGGATGAGAAGGGCGCCGCGGAGGCGCCCTTCCATCGGTCAAGGGGCGATCGGGTTGTCTCTGGCCTGGAGCCGGTGTTATTCGTGCTCTTCCGACAGGAATCGACCGCTGAAGGCCGTATTCAGCTCTTCGCCAGTTCCCTCTCGATCGCCTCGACCAGACGGCCATCCTCCGCCGTCACGTCCGGAGCGAAACGGGCCTTGATCTCGCCGTCACGGCCGATCAGGAATTTCTCGAAGTTCCAGAGGATTTCGCCGTCATCCTCGACGGCCATGCCGAAGCCGCGCAGCCGCTCCTTCATCGGGCCGTCCCCGGTGGTCTGCACGCCGGAGCCGGTCAGCGCCTGGTAGAGCGGGTGCTTGTCCTCGCCCTTCACGGAGATCTTCGAAAAGATCGGGAATTTCACGTCGTAGGTCAGCTGGCAGAACTCGACGATCTCGGCATCCGTGCCGGGCTCCTGGCCCTTGAAATCGTTGGCCGGGAAAGCGGTGATGACGAGGCCTGCATCGCGCTTGTCCTCATAGAGCTTTTCCAGCCCCTCATATTGCTTGGTCAGGCCGCATTTCGACGCGACGTTGACGACCAGCATCACCTTGCCCTTGAATTCGTTGAGGGAGGTCTCGCGGCCATCGGCAAGCTTCACCGGAATGTTCAAAACGTCGCTCATCTGGAAATCTCCTCGAACTGAAAATTATTTGGGCTGCCCAAACTATCCCTGCGGCTTCGATTGTCCAGTGGACAGCTGTCCCGTCCCGCACTCCGGAGCACGGAACTTTGGGAAGCGGTCGGGATTGATACACCGCGCGAGAAAGACAATTATTGCGCAAGGCGGATATCCTTCGCCCATTTCTCAGACCCGCCGGAGCCGCATGACCACCCAGCAGATCCTCGCCTTCTCCGTCATCGCCCTGATGATGACGGTCTTCATCTGGGATCGTTTCCGTTATGACGTCGTCGCCTGCTGCGCGCTGGTTCTTTCGGTCGCGGTCGGCATCGTGCCGCCGGACAAGGCGTTTTCCGGCTTTTCGGACGATATCGTCATCATCGTCGGCAGCGCGCTGGTCGTCTCGGCCGGCGTGGCGCGCTCGGGCGTTGTCGACACGGCGATCAAGAAATTCTTCCCGAACCTCAACACGCTGCACACCCAGCTCGCATTGCTGATGATCGTCGTGGCGATGCTCTCCGCCTTCATCAAGAATATCGGGGCGCTGGCGATCATGATGCCGGTCGCTTTCCAGTTCGCCAGGAAATCCGGCGCCTCCCCGTCGAAATACCTGATGCCGATGGCATTCGCCGCCCTGCTCGGCGGGCTGATGACGCAGATCGGCACCTCGCCGAATATCGTCGTCTCCAGGCTCAGGGCCGAATTGACGGGCACCAGCTTCACCATGTTCGACTTTACGCCCATGGGCGGCATATTGACGGTGGTCGGCATAACCTTCCTGCTTTTCTTCCATTGGCTGGTGCCGAGCCGCACGAAGCAGAACAGTTCGATCGAGGAAGCGGTCGAAATCAAGAACTACACGTCCGAAGTGGCGATCACCACCCAGTCGCCCCTCCTGGAAAAGCCGCTCGGCGAACTTCTGAAGCTCGGCGACGGCGAGGCTATCGCCACCGCCGTCCTGCGTGGCACGACCCGCATGTCTCCCTTCCCCGACCTCAGATTGCGCGAAGGCGATATCGTGCTGCTCGAAGGCCCGTCCACCGCGCTCGACCGCATCGTGTCCGCCGGAAAGCTGCAGCTTTCCGGCAAGCCGCTGAAGGAGAACGGCCAGGTGGTGGCGGACGTCATCTCCATCGAAGCGGTCGTCAGCCAGGAATCGCCGCTGAGGGGCCTTTCCGCCAAGGAGATGGCGCTCTCCTATACCCGCGGCGTCAATCTGCTGGCGATCAGCCGCCATGGCGAAAGGGTGAAGGAGCGGCTGGGCGACCTGACGCTGACTGCCGGCGATGTGCTGGTGCTGCAGGGCAGCCGCAAGCGCCTTCCCTTCGTATTGCAGGATTTTTCGCTTCTGCCGCTTGCCCAGCGCGAAGTCCTGCTCGGAACCCGGAGGCGGGCCTTCTTTCCCCTGATTATCCTGGCGCTTGCCATGGCCGCCACCGCGATCGGCATCGCCTCCGTGCCGGTCGCGTTTTTCACCGCCGCGCTCGGCATGGTCGTCTTCCGGGCGATCCCCCTGAACGACTTCTACAAGTCGGTGGACGGGCCGATCCTCGTCATGCTGGCCGCCCTCATCCCCGTGTCGGATTCGCTCAGGACCACCGGCGGCAGCGAGCTGATCGCCGGCTGGCTTGGTCAGGCCGCGGCAAGCCTTCCGGCCTGGGGTGCGCTCGGCCTGATCCTCGTCTCCGCCATGGCGGTAACGCCCTTCCTCAACAACGCCGCGACCGTGCTCGTCATGGGGCCGATCGCCGCGAGTTTTGCCGCCAATCTCGGTTTCCGGCCGGAAGCCTTCCTGATGGCGGTGGCGATCGGCGCCGGCTGCGATTTCCTGACCCCCGTCGGCCACCAGTGCAACACGCTGGTCTTCGGCCCCGGCGGCTACAAATTCTCCGATTACCCGCGCCTCGGCCTGCCGCTTTCCTTCCTGATCATCCTCGTCAGCGTGCCGGCGCTCCTCTATGTCTGGCCGGTAAGGTAGGGTTGATCCCAAAAACCTTGACGCTTGCGGCTGAATATGGCCTAAGCCTGCGCCAATCCGCATTCCTAAAACAGGCTCGGCGCCCATTTGCGTGCCTTGCCGGCCGCCACAGATAGAGCATTCCTCATGATCGCCACCAAGCCCCGCGTCCGCATCGCTCCCTCGCCCACCGGCGAGCCGCATGTCGGCACCGCCTATATCGCGCTCTTCAACTACCTCTTCGCCAAGAAGCACGGCGGCGAATTCATCCTGCGCATCGAGGATACCGATGCGACCCGTTCCACGCTGGAATTCGAGCAGAAGGTGCTGGATGCGTTGAAATGGACCGGGCTCACCTGGGCGGAAGGCCCGGATATCGGCGGCCCCTACGGCCCCTATCGCCAGTCCGACCGCAAGGACATGTACCAGCCCTACGCACGGGAACTGCTGGACAAGGGCCATGCCTTCCGCTGCTTCTGCACGCCGGAACGGCTGGAGCAGATGCGCGAAGGCCAGCGCGCCGCCGGCAAGCCGCCGAAATACGACGGTCTCTGCCTCAATCTGACGGCCGAGGAAGTGACCTCAAAGCTGGCGGCCGGCGAAAGCTCCGTCATCCGCATGAAGATTCCCGCCGAAGGCAATTGCGAATTCCACGACGGCGTCTACGGCGACGTATCGATCCCGTGGGACTCGGTCGACATGCAGGTGCTGATCAAGGGCGACGGCATGCCGACCTATCACATGGCGAACGTCATCGACGACCACCTCATGAAGATCACCCATGTGGCGCGCGGCGAGGAATGGCTGGCTTCGGTGCCGAAGCATATCCTGCTCTACCGCTATTTCGGCTGGGAACAGCCGGTGTTCATGCACCTGTCGCTGATGCGCAATGCCGACAAGTCGAAGCTGTCGAAGCGCAAGAACCCGACCTCGATCTCCTATTATTCCGCGCTGGGCTACCTGCCGGAAGCGCTGATGAACTTTTTGGGCCTGTTCTTCGTCCAGATGGCCGAAGGCGAGGAAATGCTGACCATGGACGAGCTTTGCGAAAAGTTCGACCCGGAAAACCTCTCCAAGGCCGGCGCGATCTTCGATATCCAGAAGCTCGACTGGCTGAACGGCCGCTGGATCCGCGAGAAGCTGACCCCGGAAGAGTTCGTCGCCCGTACGCTCGAATGGGCCTCGGAAAACAGCCGCCTGACGGAAGGCCTGAAGCTTTCGCAGAGCCGCATTTCCAAGCTCGGCGAGCTGCCGAACCTCGCCGGCTTCCTGCTGTCCTCCGACGTCGGCCTGACGCCGGCCTCGTTCGCGGGCCTGAAGACCAGCCCTGCCGAAACGCTGGAGATCATCAACACGGTGCAGGCCGATTTCGAGAAGATGATCGAATGGAACGTCGAATCGATCGACGCGGAACTGCGCGCCATTTCCGACCGGCTCGGCAAGAAGCTGCGCGTCGTCACCCCGCCGCTCTTCGTCGCCATGTCGGGCTCGTCGCGCTCTCTGCCGCTGTTCGACTCGATGGCGCTCCTCGGCCGCTCGGTCGTACGCCAGCGGCTGAAGATCGCCGCGACGGTGGTGGCACAGACGATGGGAAGCGGGAATTGATGCTTGCGGAGGCGGGACACTGCCTCTCCTCCGTCATTCCTGTGCTTGTCACAGGAATCCAGCCACGGTGCGTCTGCGCCGTAAAAGAATGAATTAAGTCTTCCGCGCCCAAAGACTTGGGCGCACTGGATTCCTGTGACAAGCACAGGAATGACGGATACAGAGACGACTGGCCGCGCGGCCACGCCGCTACAGGAATTGAACGATGACCGATACGACCAACGAAACCGCCCTCTCCTCCGACGCCACGCAGGTGCGCGCCCAGAAGCTCGCCATCCTTCGCGAGAAGGTCGGCGACGTCTACCCGGCGCATTTCCACCGCACCATGAACAATGCGGATCTCGCCGAGAAATATAAGAACCTGGAGGCGGACGTCGAGACGCAGGATATCGTGACAGTCGCCGGCCGTGTCTATTCCTCGCGCAATTCCGGCATGTTCATGGATATCCACGACGCCTCGGGCAAGATCCAGATCTTTTCCCACAAGGACGTGACGGGCCTAGAAGCCCGCGACCTGCTGCCCATGATCGACATCGGCGACATCATCGGCGTCACCGGCGTCGTGCGCCGCACCAAGCGCGGCGAGCTGACGATCAATGCCCAGTCGATCACCATGTTGACCAAGTCGCTGCTGCCGATGCCGGAAAAGTGGCACGGACTGTCGGACGTCGAGCTGCGCTACCGCAAGCGCCACCTCGACATCATGACCAACGAGGAATCCAAGCTGCGCTTCCAGCAGAGAAGCCGTATCGTCTCCGGCATCCGCCGGTTCATGGAAAACGACGGCTTCATGGAAGTCGAAACGCCGATGCTGCATTCGGTCTATGGCGGCGCCACCGCCGAGCCGTTCAAGACGCACCACAATACGCTGAAACTCGATATGTTCCTGCGCATCGCACCGGAACTTTACCTGAAGCGCACGCTGGTTTCGGGTCTCACGGACAAGGTGTTCGAGATCAACCGCAACTTCAGGAACGAGGGCGTTTCGACCCGCCACAATCCCGAGTTCACCATGATGGAGTGCTACTGGGCCTATGCCGACTACGAGGACATCATGGACCTCGTCGAACGCATGTTCTCGACGCTCGCCATGACCATCCACGGCTCGACCGAGTTCAAGTTCCAGGACAAGGAACTGTCGTTCAAGGGACCGTTCAAGCGCGTGCCGATGCCCGATGCGGTGAAGGAAGCGACTGGCATAGACTTCCTGGCCATGAAGACCGACGAGGAAGCCCGCACCGCAGCCAAGGCCGCCGGTTTCGAAGTCGAGAAAGACTGGACCTGGGGCGAATGCCTCGCCTTCGTCTTCGAGGAAAAGGTCGAGCCGACGCTGATCCAGCCGAGCCACGTCACCCATTTCCCGAAGGACATCTCGCCCTTCGCCAAGGAAGTGCCGGGCGAACCGCGCCTCGTCGAACGCTTCGAAACCTATTGCAACACATGGGAACTCGGCAACGCATTCTCCGAGCTGAACGATCCGGAAGAACAGCGCCGCCGCATGGTGGAGCAGTTGGACCAGGCCCACGCCCGCGGCGAGAAGGAAAAGCAGCTCGACGACGAATTCTTGGACGCCATGGACCAGGGCATGCCCCCGGCTGGCGGTCTGGGCATCGGCGTCGATCGTCTGGTGATGCTGCTGACGGATTCACCCTCGATCCGCGATGTCATTCTGTTCCCGGCGCGACGCAGCAAGCAGGATTGAGTGAAGCTTGCCCTCACCCTAACCCTTGCCTGGGTTGAGCCGCTTGTCTTAACCCTTCGGACCCCGCTTTAACGGGGAGAGGGACGTGCCATTCGCACCGCTCGCGGAAGGGAAAAGCGGCGCGGCATAGGTCCTTCTCCCCGCAAGCGGGGAGAAGGTGCCGGCAGGCGGATGAGGGGCAATCGACCCTCGCCCTTCAGCGCTCCAACGCAAACACTACCTCGTACAATCCCGGACTGGCCTCCCCATACGCCTTGTTGCCGTCGATCATTCCCGCGGAGCGCAGCCGCTCGATGACGCGCCTCGCCGCCTCCATGTCCTTGCTCTGGGCATAGTTGACGACCTTGGTTCCGTCGAGGCTGCGGTGCAGGCTGGCGGATATCCAGCCGGGCACGTCGCTTGCGATTTTCGCCGCTTCGCCAAGATAGGCGATCAGCGCCTGCTGCCCGCCTTCCGGCACGGTGAACACGTTGATCTGGGTGATGACGCCGCTTTCGGCACGGATGATGGGCATTGCGATCTCCTTCGTTCGGGAAGACGCAAACCCGGCGGATCAAGGAGATGCGGAACGGAGGTCCGATCGCACACCAAGCCGCCGGCGTTTGCGCCGGTTGCTTGCCGCGGGTCCGCTGAAATAGCGGTACGGAGCTTCCCCAAGGGAAGGAAACGGACTGACCGATGCCGTTTCAGGTCCTTTTCGACGATGATATTTCTAGCGCCATTCTCCGAACGCGCAAGCGGCTCCTCGCCGCCGGCGCCGGAAAGGCATCAGTGTACAATCTTTGCCGGCTTGGCGGACGCTTCCTGGTCCGGCTTGGCCGATTTCGCGGGCGCTGCCGGTGCAGGGGCCGCGGCTGCGGGCGCTTCGCCCCTGAGCTTGGCGAGCCAGGCGGCACCTGCGGCATCCGCATCGGTGGAACCATCGGCCGGCGCCGGCGCAGGTTCGGCACGGGCTGCCTCGGCTTTCCCGCCGTCGGAACGGACCGCGTCGGCCTCGGTCTGCTTGGACCACCGCTTGCCGCCTTCGGCTGAGGTGCGGGGTTCCGGCGCAGGTTCCGTTGCCTTCGCCGTCTTGGGGGCGGGCTGGGCTGCCTCCTGGGATGCGGCGGGCTTTTCCGTCTCGCCGCTGCCGAAGATCATGCCGGTGAGCGACGCGAGAAACCCGCCCTCCTCCTTCTTCAGTTCGGCCGCAGCAGCCTGCTCCTTCGCGGGAGCGGGTTTTGCGCCGTGATCATTCGCCGCCTGTTTCGCGGAGGTAGGCTTGTCCACGCCATGCTCGGCGCCTGCGGCCTGCTTCGAGCTGGCGGGTTTCTTGTCGCCATGGCCTTCCGCAACCGCCTTGCCAGGGTCGCCGGCAGGTGCATCATGGCCGGCAGGTGCCGCCGCCTGCGCTTCGCCTTCGCCCGCATGACCTTCCGCCGGCGCTTCTTCCGTCTTGGAACCGAAGATCATCCCCGTGATGGAGCTCAGGAAGCCGCCGCTCTCCTTGGCCGCTACTTCATCGCCATGACCTTCAGCCGGAGCACCGTGACCCTCCGCAGCCGGCGCCGCATCGTGTCCGGAGGGCTCGCCATGGCCGCCGCTTGCTTCGCCATGACCACCGGAAGGCTTGCCGTGATCGCCGCCGCCCTTGGCCTTCTCGCCGTGACCGGCGGCAGGTGCGCCATGCTCGCCCGCCGGCGCCGCCACGACCGGATCGGCGCAATCGGCCTTGTCGGTCAGCCGGGCGGTCAGAGCCTCGATGTCTTCCAGCGGCAGGTCGATGCGCATGCCGTAATATTCGCCGTTCGAATTGGCCGCGCCATCCAGATAATAGGCCGAAAACGGCTGCACGGCCGTCCCTTCCGGAGCCTTCTTGGGGTCGGGAATGTAGACGACCTGCGCGCCGATCGTGCGGCCGCGCATCTGAGCGCGATCCTTGGGACCGGCCTTGTCGAGCATCGCCACCTGGACGAGATCCGCCTTTTCCTTCTCCTGAACGGCTTTGGCGACGCGCAACGCGGTGCGGATGCGCGCCATGCCGTCACCCGGCTCGTCGCTCACCACGTATCTGCGCACCCAATAACGCTGGTCCCGCTTGATCTTGACCGTATCGACCGCCGTGCACTCGAGCCCGTTGATCTCCAGATAGGAAGGGCCGAGAATCTTGTCGGTGCCGATGAAGACCGCCGCCGCGCCGCTACCGCCGCCCAGCACGACGACACTGCCCATCATGATGAAAAGGAGCTTCTTCGAAAGCCGGAACTTCAGACCCTTCACTTGCCGAGCTCCGGCATGATCAACTCCATGAACGCAAAACAACAGGATGGAATATCGGCGGCATAATCCCCTATTCTCCTTGAGGAAGCTTTAACCGGACCCGATTTTTCGCCCGCGGCGGCGATGATGGGCACTCCTGTCGCGTATCATTTCGATGCATGGAATATTGTTGCGAATGAGTTGCAATTGCATTGACAACATCGAAAAGCCCACTAGATTGTGTTGCGAATGAGTTGCAATAAGGAATTTTCGAAACGATGCCGTTCCGTAGACTCGCAAGCCTTGCCGTTCTTCTCGCCATCCCCCTCCTCGCGCTGCCGGTCACGGCCCAGGCACAGGAAAAACCCAAAGTCGTCACGACCTTCACCATTATCGCGGACATGGCGCGCAACGTCGCAGGCGATGCGGCGACGGTCGAGAGCATCACCAAACCGGGTGCCGAAATCCACAATTACCAGCCGACGCCGGGCGATATCCTGCGCGCCCGCGATGCGGATCTCGTGCTGCGCAACGGCCTCAATCTCGAACTCTGGTTCGAGAAATTCCTGGCGAACCTCGGCAAGGTGCCGAGCATCACCGTTTCGGACGGCGTCACGCCGATGGCGATTGCCGGAGGCGCCTACCAGGGCAAGCCGAACCCGCATGCCTGGATGTCGCCGGAAAACGCAGTGATCTATGTGGAGAACATCCGCAAGGGCCTCGCGCAGATCGATCCGGCCCATGCCGATGGCTATGCCGCCAACGCCAAGGCCTATACGGACAAGATCCGCGCGCTGGTGCAGCCGATCCGCGATCAGCTCGGCAAACTGCCGGAAAACCACCGCTGGCTGGTGACGAGCGAGGGCGCCTTTTCCTACCTCGCGCGCGATTTCGGCCTGAAGGAACTCTATCTCTGGCCGGTCAATGCCGACAGCCAGGGCACCCCGCAGCAGGTGCGCGCGGTGATCGATGCCATGCGCGAGCACCAGGTGAAGGTCATCTTCAGCGAAAGCACCGTTTCCGACAAACCGGCCAGGCAGGTCTCCTCCGAAACCGGCGCAAGATACGGCGGCGTGCTTTATGTCGACTCGCTCAGCGAAGCCGACGGCCCGGTGCCGACCTATCTCGACCTGCTTCGCGTGACGAGCGAGACCATCGCCAGGGGTCTGGCGCAATGATGATGGGCAAGACCAAGCCCGTCGGCACGGGCCTGATGCTGGAAAACGTGACCGTTGCCTATCGCAACGGTCATACGGCGTTGCGGCAGGCAAGCTTTGCCGTGCCGAAGGGGACGATCACCGCGCTGGTCGGCGTCAACGGCGCCGGCAAGTCGACCCTCTTCAAGGCGATCATGGGCTTCGTCTCGCTGACGCAAGGCTCGGTCGAGATCCTCGGCATGCCGGCCAGGGAGGCGCTGCGGAAAAACCTCGTCGCCTATGTCCCGCAGGCCGAAGAGGTGGACTGGAACTTCCCGGTCCTCGTCGAGGACGTGGTGATGATGGGCCGCTACGGCCACATGAATTTCCTGCGCATCCCCTCGCGCCGCGACCGCGACATGGTCACGGAAGCACTGAGACGGGTGAACATGGAGGAATACAGGAAGCGGCAGATCGGCGAGCTTTCCGGCGGCCAGCGCAAGCGCGTCTTCCTCGCCCGTGCGCTGGCGCAGGAAGGCCAGGTCATCCTGCTCGACGAACCCTTCACTGGCGTCGACGTGACGACCGAGGAACAGATCATCGCCCTCCTGAAGGCCCTGCGCGACGAAGGCCGGGTCATGCTGGTCTCGACCCACAATCTCGGCAGCGTCCCGGACTTCTGCGACCGCACGGTTTTCGTGAAGGGCACGGTGCTTGCCTATGGCAGGACGGAGGATACGTTCAACGAGACCAATCTGGAAAAGGCCTTCGGCGGCGTGCTGCGTCATTTCATCCTCGGCGGACCGGAGCTGCACGACGATGCCGATACCCGCCGCGTCAAGGTGATCAGCGACGACGAGCGCCCCTTCGTCATCTATGGCGAGAACGGCAAGGAAAAGAGCGGCCCTCGGAAAGAGACCAAGACTGATGCTTCAGACGCTCGTTGAACCCTTCACCTACGGCTACATGCGCAACGCCATCTGGGTCAGTGCGCTGGTCGGCGGCGTCTGCGGTTTCCTTTCCGCCTATCTCATGCTCAAAGGCTGGTCGCTGATCGGCGACGCGCTGTCTCACTCGATCGTGCCGGGCGTAGCCGGCGCCTATATGCTCGGCCTGCCCTTCTCGATCGGCGCCTTCATTTCCGGCGGCCTTGCGGCCGGTGCCATGCTTTTCCTCAACCAGCGAACAAGACTGAAGGAAGACGCCATCATCGGCCTGATCTTCACCTCCTTCTTCGGCCTCGGTCTGTTCATGGTGTCGCTATCGCCGACGTCGGTGAACATCCAGACCATTGTGCTCGGCAACATCCTCGCCATCACGCCCGAGGATACGTTGCAGCTCGCCATCATCGGCGGCGTCAGCCTCCTCATCCTGGCGCTGAAATGGAAGGATCTGATGCTCGCCTTCTTCGACGAGAACCACGCCCGCACCATCGGCCTGAAGCCGGATCTTCTGAAAGTGCTGTTCTTCACCCTGCTCGCCGCCTCGACGGTCGCCGCGCTGCAGACCGTCGGCGCCTTCCTGGTCATCGCCATGGTGGTGACGCCCGGCGCCACCGCCTATCTGCTGACGGACCGGTTCGAACGGCTGATCCTGATGGGGCTGCTGATCGGCGCGGCGACAAGTTTTGTCGGCGCCTATCTGAGCTATTTTCTCGACGGCGCGACCGGCGGCGTCATCGTCGTGCTGCAGACGGCGCTTTTCCTGCTGGCTTTCCTGTTCGCCCCGAAACACGGCATGCTCGCCGCCCGTCGCCGCTTGAAAGCCTCCCTGGAGGAAACCGCATGAGCGAGACCCTGCAGCTGGCGCTCCTGCCCTTCCAGCTTCCCTTCATGCAATCGGCCTTCGCCGTGACCCTGATGATCGCGGTGCCCATGGCCATCCTCTCCTGTTTCCTGGTGCTGAAGGGCTGGTCGCTGATGGGCGACGCGGTCTCCCATGCGGTGCTGCCGGGCGTGGTGATCGCCTATATACTGTCCATTCCTCTGTCGGTCGGCGCCTTCGTGGCCGGCATGGCCTGCGCGCTGATGACCGGCTTCCTGAAGGAGAACAGCCGTATCAAGGAGGACACGGTACTCGGCATCGTCTTCTCCGGCATGTTCGGGCTCGGCCTGGTGCTTTACGTCAAGGTGCAGGCGGATGTGCATCTCGACCACATCCTGTTCGGCGACATGCTCGGCATCGTGCCCGCGGACCTCGTCGAAACCGGCTTGATCGCGCTTGTGTCGACGCTTTTTCTCGTCATTCTCCGCAAGGACCTGCTGGTCCATTCGTTCGACGAACAGCACGCCAAGGCGATCGGCCTGCCGGTGCGGCTCCTGCATTACGGGCAGCTCGCCGTCCTGTCGCTCACTGTCGTCGGCGCGCTGAAGGCGGTCGGCATCATCCTCTCGGTCGCCATGCTGGTGGCTCCGGGCGCCATTGCCTTCTTGCTGACACGCCGCTTCACCGCCATGCTCATCACAGCGGTCGCGATCGCCGCCGGCTCGTCGGTTGCCGGCATCTACCTGAGCTTCCTCCTCGACAGCGCCCCCGCCCCCACGATCGTTCTGCTGATGACGGCGCTCTTCGTCTTCGCCTTCGTCAGGATATCACTCGCCGCCCGCACCACCTCCTGATTTTTCGAAAGCCCCTTGCGCCGATCGAACTGCGGGTATATACCCGCGCCATGCCCAACGACACCTGCCACTGCATCCTGCTGCGCAAAGCCTCCCGAAAGGTCTCGTCCTACTATGACGAGGCGCTGGCGCCGCTTGGCGTTAATATCGGCCAGTTCAGCCTGCTGAGGAATATCAACCGGCTGGCGCCGGTATCGCTGACCGATCTTGCCGTGGAAGTGGATCTGGACCGCTCGACGGTTGGCCGCAATGCCAAGGTGCTGGAGCGCATGGGACTGGTGGCGATCGGCCACGGCGAGGACCAGCGGGAAGCGATGCTGTCCATCACGCCGCAGGGTCATGCGATCCTCAAACAGGGCGCGCCGCTCTGGGATAGCGTCCAGGAGGATATCGAGGCACGGCTGGGACCTGAGAAGACAAGGCAATTGCAGGAGCTGCTCATAGCCCTCTGATTTTTTCGACCAGAAACGGGTATATACCCGAACTCTAACGCTGCCGGTGCGGCAATCACCAGGAAAGGGAATTCCACAATGCTCTCCACCCCCGCCGCCCGCTGGATGGCGACCAGAAACCTGCACTATGGATGGGTGGTCGTCGCGACCACTTTCCTGACCATGCTGGCGACCGCCGGCGCCATGGGTTCGGCCGGCGTGATGATCCAGCCGCTGCACCAGGAATTCGGCTGGGACATCGCCGACATCTCCTCCGCCATGGCCGTGCGCCTCGTGTTGTTCGGCCTGCTTGCGCCCTTTGCCGCCGCCTTCATGAACCATTTCGGCATTCGCCAGGTCGTCACGGCGGCGCTGGTGATGATCCTCGGCGGCATCGTCGTCTCGCTGTTCATGACCGAGGTCTGGCAGCTGGTCGCGCTGTGGGGCGTGGTGATCGGCGTCGGTACCGGCATGACCGCCATGGTGCTCGGCGCCACCGTCGCCTCGCGATGGTTCTCCCAGCGCCGCGGCCTGGTCATGGGCATGCTGAGCGCCAGCAATGCAACGGGCCAGCTGGTCTTCCTGCCGCTGCTGGCACAGCTCAGCGAGAGCTACGGCTGGCGCACGGCGCTCGTCCTGACGGCCGCCGCCATCGCCGCGGCCATGCTGCTCGTGTTTTTCCTGATGCGGGATCATCCCGTCGATGTCGGCCTGCCCGCCTACGGCGAGACGACGGTCTCCAAGCCGCCGAAGCAGGATCACAAGCTGCTGACGACGCTGGTCTCGCCGATCACGACGCTGAGGAGCGCTTCGGCCAGCGGCACGTTCTGGGTCCTGTTCGGCACGTTCTTCGTCTGCGGCCTCTCCACCAACGGACTGATCCAGACCCACTGGATCTCGATCTGCGGCGATTTCGGCCTCGCGCCGGTTGCCGCTGCCGGCACGCTGGCCGTGCTCGGCATCTTCGATTTCTTCGGCACGATCATGTCCGGCTGGCTTTCCGACCGGTATGACAACCGCATCCTGCTCTTCTGGTATTACGGGCTGCGCGGCCTGTCGCTGATCTACCTCTCCTTCTCCGGCTTCAGCTTCTACGAACTCTCGGCCTTCGCCGTCTTCTATGGTCTGGACTGGATCGCCACGGTGCCGCCGACCGTGAAGCTCGCCGCCGACAAGTTCGGCCGCGAGAAGGCCGGCATGGTCTTCGGCTGGGTCTTCACCGGACACCAGCTGGGCGCGGCGACCGCAGCTTACGGGGCGGGTTATTTCAAGAGCGGTTTCGACACCTATATGCCCGCCCTGCAGATCGCCGGCGTGATGTGCATGATCGCCGCCGTCTCCGTCCTGCTCCTGAGGAAGCCGGGTTCGGCGACAGCGGTTCCGCAGCCGGCCTGATCCGCAAACACGATCCTTCCGCGCTCCTGCCCTGGAGCTATCGTCCCGGCGGCCATCACGGTCGCCGGGATTTTGCATTGCAAAAGTGCGGGATTGGCGGAGTATGACACGGCACGGCGTTCCGCCCCGGGAAAAGAGCCGCCCCTCACAGGAGCAATCATGTCGTCGATCACCTCGGGAAATGCCCAGCAATATGCGGATAGCGGCAAGCTCGCCGCCCGGGCGCGCCTCAACAGGCAATATACGATTGCCGAAACCGGCTGGTTTCCCTGGGTCGCAAGACGGCTGCCGCTGAAGCCGGGCGACAGGGTCCTCGACATCGGCTGCGGCCCGGCCTGGTTCTGGGCTTCGGTGATGAAGGACGCGCCCGAAGGTCTGCACCTGACATTGGCCGATCAATCATCCGGCATGGTCGCCGAGGCCGTGGAACGTTGCCGGGCGCTGCCCTTCGCATCGGTGACGGGGCGCGAGGCCGACGCCACCGCCCTTCCCCTCGATGACGGCTCGTTCGAGGCCGTCATCGCCATGCACATGCTCTATCACGTCGCCGACCAGCCCGCGGCCCTCGCCGAAATGTCCCGCGTCCTGAAGCCCGGCGGTACCCTTGCCGTCACGACCAACGGCGCCGGAAATATGCGGGAAATCTACCAACTGACGACGGTCTTCGGCAGTCCGCCCGCCGATCCCGCCGGCGAGGCCTTCGGTTACGACAAGGCCGAGGCGCTGATGCGCGCCGTATTTGGCAACGTCGCCTTCTTCCAGCATCCGGCGATGATGAAGATCACCGAACCGGAGGATGTGTTCCTGGCACTCACCTCCTATCCGCCGGGCGACAGGGCGGGCGAGCCTGAACTTGCCGCCTTCCGCGAGGCGATCGCCCGGGCCTTCGAACGCGGCGGCGGCGTGCTTGAAGCCGCAAAGGAAACCGGCCTCTTCCTCAGCAGGAAAGAAACCTGAACGCATGAAGGCCCGTCGCGGGACGGGCCTTCATGTCGGCGGTGGATCGCGATATCAGGCAGCCAGGTCCTTGCGGACGAGGTCGCGAAGGGCGCCAAGATCCTTGGCGAAGGCGCGGATGCCTTCCGAGAGCTTTTCGGTCGCCATCGCATCTTCATTGAGCATCCAGCGGAACTGCTTTTCGTCGAGCGCCCGCAGCGGTTCCGCCTTGAAGGTTTCCGGCGACAGCTTGCGCTCCAGCTTGCCGCTGTCCTTGTCGAGTTCATCGAGCAGCGCCGGGCTGATCGTCAGGCGGTCGCAGCCCGCCAGTGCCTCGATTTCGCCGGCATTGCGGAAGGAAGCGCCCATGACGATCGTCTTGATGCCGTTCGCCTTGTAGTAGTTGTAGATCTGGCGCACCGAGACGACGCCCGGATCGGTTTCGGCCGTATAGTCCTGACCGGTCGACTTCTTGTACCAGTCGAGGATGCGGCCGACGAACGGCGAGATCAGGAAGACCTTGGCCTCGGCGCAGGCGATCGCCTGCGCCTGGGAGAAGAGGAGCGTCAGGTTGCAGTCGATGCCTTCCGTCTGCAGCACTTCGGCCGCGCGGATGCCCTCCCAGGTGGAGGCGAGCTTGATCAGGATGCGGTCGCGCTCGATGCCGCGCTCCTTGTAAGCGGCGATGATCTGGTGGGCCTTGGCGATCGAGGCTTCCGTATCGAAGGAAAGGTCGGCATCGACTTCTGTCGAGACGCGGCCGGGGACGAGCTCGGACAGGGCTGCGCCGACGGAGATCGCCAGGCGGTCGGCCACGGCGGAAACGACGGCATCCTGCTGACCACCCTGCTTCCTGCCCCAGGCGATCGCCTCCTTGACCTTGTCGGCAAAGACCGGCGTACCGATGGCTTTGAGGACGATCGAAGGATTGGTGGTGCAATCCACCGGCTTCAAGCGGGCGACCGCCTCGATGTCGCCGGTATCGGCGACGACCGTGGTCATGGAACGAAGTTGCTCAAGTTTCGACGTCATCCGAATATTCCTCGATATCACCTTAAAACGCCCATCGTGCGCTTCGGCTCCCAAGTCACCCTGGACAACCCGTTTGCGCTTGAGGGGACTATCCCCCGCTGATGGTTAAGAAGTCAAGACATTTGTCCTCGTGAATTGACATATGTTTCAATTGGGCCAAATATCAAGGGGACCTGTTCACCACGCCCGTTCAGCAGACCCTGGAGACATCTTGGCAAGGCTCAGACGCGAGACCCATACCGCCTATTCCGATGCTGCTTCGATGCGGCTGCGCGCGGCGTGGCTTTATTATAACCAGGGATTGACGCAAAAAGATGTCGCCGAGCGGCTGGGCCTCAGCCGCTCCACGGTGATCCGTCTGCTCGACGAGGCGATGAAGCGTTCCGAGGTGCAGATCTGGATCAGCGAGGGCATCGACAGCTGCGTGGAACTGGCGATCCAGCTCGAGAAAGCCTATGGCCTCGACGAGGCGCTCGTGGTGCCCGCACCGCGCGACGGCAGCGCCACGGCGCTGGCAAGCGCGGTCGGCCTGGCGCTTGGGCAATTCCTCTCCGAAGTGGTGCAGGACGACATGACGATCGGGGTCGGCTGGGGCCGCACCATGACCGCCTCGCTGTCCAGTTTCCGCCCGCCGCGGCGGGAAAACTGCAAGGTCGTGTCGCTGCTCGGCGGCATCGTCGCCGTGCACCAGACGAACCCGATAGACTACACATGGCGCTTCGCCGGCCAGCTCGGCGCCGAATGCTACATGTTCCTGGCGCCGCTTCTGGTGGACTCGGTCAAGACCAAGCGGGCGCTGATTGAACAGTGCGGCCTGAAAGCAATCTACGACCTCGCCGAGAACCTCGACCTCGCAGTGGTAAGCTGTGGCGATATCGGCCCGCATTCCACCTCGCTGTCGGAAGGCTTCATTTCCAAGGCCGAGCTGGACCGCCTGATCGCCGCCGGCTGCGTCTGCGACACGATGTTCAACTTCCTCGATGAAGAGGGCCGCTCGGTGGATCACGCGTTGAACGAGCGGGTGATGTCGATCGACCTCGATACCCTGAAGAAGGCGAAGCACATCGTACTTTCCTCCGGCGGCGCCCACCGCGCCGTCGCGATCCGCGCCACGATCCGCCGGGTCGGCTGCAATACGCTGATCACCGACGAAACGGCGGCGCGGGAATTGTTACGCCTGACGGCAGCCGTTTAATTGTGGCGACCGCCCCTCGTCCGCCTGCGTCCTGCGGGTCCTCTCCCCATTCCCCGCCTGCGAGGAGAGGGCGAAGGGCAAACGCAAAACCTGAATAAATCACGCGTTCCCCGCTTCCCACCCTAGGATCGCCCGCTTGCGCGTCAGACCCCAGTGATAACCTGTCAGCGCCCCGCTCTTGCCGAGCGCGCGGTGGCAAGGCACCACGAAGGAGATCGGGTTCGCCCCGACTGCCGCACCGACGGCGCGGCTGGCGGTCGGCTGGCCGATGTCGTTCGCCACGTCGGAATAGGTGACCGCCTTGCCGAACGGGATCTTCAGCAGGCTCTGCCACACCCGTACCTGAAAGTCGGTGCCGATCAGCACGACCTTGAGGGGCTGGTCGCAGGACCATTGCGACCGGTCGAAGATGCGCTTGATGTAAGGAGCGGTCGCTTCCTGGTCGAGCACGTATTCGGCATTCGGCCAGCGGCGCGCCATGTCCTCGAAAGCGGACTCTTCGCAGCCGGGATCGGCGAAGGCGAGGCCCGAAAGGCCGCGGTCGGTCGCCATGACCAGCGCCTGGCCGAAGGGCGAGGGATGAAAACCGTAACGGATCGTCAGCCCGCCGCCGCGCGCCTTCCACTCGCCGGGCGACATGGCCTCATGGGTGACGAAGAGATCGTGCAGCCGGCCCGGACCCGACAGGCCGAGTTCGCAGGAGGCTTCGAGCAGCGGCAGCTCCTCCTTGCCGAGCAGGCGCTTGGCATGGTCGAGCGTGACCGCCTGCAGGAACCCCTTGGGCGACAATCCCGCCCACCGGGTGAAAACCTTCTGGAGCTGGGTCGGCGACTGGCCGAGTTCTGCGGCGATGGTTTCGAGCGAGGGCTGGTCGCGGTAGTCGAGCGTGATCATTTCGATGACGCGGCGAACGGTTTCGTAGTCCGAACCTTCCGGCGTGATGTCGAGCGCTGGCGCATCGATCTGTGCGAGAGCATTCATGGCGTGTCTCCTCTGCAGCGTGGCGCACCGGTCGATGGAACATCGGCGCGCAAAAACCGCTGTGCAATTGATATGCTCCGTAAATGCCCCTTCGGCTTCGCCGAAACCACCCGTTTCTTGTCGGGCCGAGTGTTTCTTCGACGAAATTTCCGCCGGGAATTCAGATGCGCCGCTTCACCGTCGCCAGCGCGCTCCGGAAGGCCTTGGCAAAACTTTCGCGATCGTCCGGATTGAGGAAGGAGCCGATATCCGTTCCCCGTCCCTCGCCCGTCACATACATGCCGGTAATGCCGAACTCCTCGTGGCGGTGCACGTCGAACCGTGCCCGGAACGGATTGAACCGGTGCTCGACCATGCGCCCCGCCGGCGAAAACTTCCGGATCGAAAGATTGGTGCGCGACACGCTCACCTCTTCCCGCTGCCGGCCGGAACGATAGCTCATCTTCAGCGCGATATAGAGGCCCAGGAAATCCAGCCCGAAGAACAGGCCGATCGGGTAGGCGCCGGTCAACAGGAAGAAACCGCCGTAGACGGCGCAGATCGCCCCGGTCAGCGCCAGCACGACCCGGAAGCCCGTCTTGCCGAGCGATCGGTAAGGCGTCAGTTCGGCCGCGAAAACAGGCTGATCGTTGAAAACGTCCACGTTGCTTTCCTTCATGCGGAATGCCTATACAGGCATATGGCGACTCCCAAATCCAAATCCAGCACAGGCACTTTGCAAAAGTCAAATCGCGCAACCGACCCCGGGGGCGCGAAAAAAACGAAGCGCTTCAAATCCGCCTATTCGAAGGCCGAATTGGAGGAGATCTTCCGCCGGTTTTCGATCCAGCGGCCCGAGCCGAAGGGCGAGCTGGAGCATGTGAACCCGTTCACGCTCGTCGTCGCCGTGGCGCTCTCGGCGCAGGCGACGGATGCCGGCGTTAACAAGGCGACGCGCGCTCTTTTCAAGGTGGCCGACACGCCGGAAAAGATGCTCGCTCTCGGCGAGGAGGGCGTCACCCGATATATCAAGACGATCGGGCTCTACCGCAACAAGGCGAAGAACGTCATCGCGCTCTGTCGCATGCTGATCGACGAATTCGGCTCCGAGGTTCCGAAAACCCGCGAGGAACTGATGCGCCTGCCGGGCGTCGGCCGCAAGACCGCGAATGTCGTCATGTCGATGGCTTTCGGCATTCCCACGCTGGCGGTCGACACCCACGTCTTCCGCATCGCCAACCGGCTGCTGCTCGCGCCTGGCAAGACGCCGGACGAGGTTGAGGAGAACCTGTTGAAGGTGATTCCCGACCAGTATCTCTTCCATGCGCATCACTGGCTGATCCTGCACGGGCGCTATTGCTGCAAGGCGCGCAAGCCGGAATGCGAGCGCTGCGTGATCGCCGATCTCTGCCGCTCGCCGGAAAAGACCTGCGATGTGCCGGCCGCCCTCGTCGAACTGCCGCAGCAGCTAATCGGCGAGGCCGCCGAGACCGTCTAGGAGGATGTCGATGCGGTCTACGAGCGCCTCAAGGCCGCTGGCCTGCCGATCCGCCGTGATATCCGCGGCGAGGATTTTGGCCAGCGGCACCTCATCACGTCGGACCCGAACGGCATCCTGATCGAGGTCGTCAAGCCGATCCCGCCGTGCGCCGAATTCACGGCGCTGCACGATGGCTCGGCACTGCCCGCCTAAATCCTGAAACCCGGATCGCGCTTCGAAATGGCCTTGTGCAGATGCACCATCAGGCCGGCGGCGAAGAGCGGCGTCAGAAGGTTGACGATCGGGACCGCCAGGAAACAGGCGATCAAAAGCCCGGCGATGAATACCGTCGAGGAATGTTTGGAGCGGAAGGCGCGGGCTTCCGCCGGCGGGCGGAATCGCATGGCCGCGAACTCGAAGAACTCCCGGCCGAGCAGATAGCCGTTCACCAGGAAGAAGGCGATCAGGTTGATGCCGGGAATGAACAGCAGGAAAAGCGCGATGACGTTGCCGACGATGACGACGCCGAGGAACTGGATCGAGCCAAGGATCGCCTGGCCGAGCGGCATCGCCTTGCCGGGGGGATCGTTGGGATAGTCGCGCTTTTCGACCACCTCGGCGACGTCGTCGAGGAAAAGGCCGGCGATCAGTGCCGTGATTGGCGCGATCAGAAGCGCGAGCCCCAAGGCCAGGCCGATGCCGGCGGCGATGGCGGCCAGAAAGGTGAGCCAACCGGCCCAGTCCGGCAAATCGGGGAAGAAGGCGGCGAACCACGGCCAGGCGAAGAGAACGAAAACCTCGCGCAATCCGAACCAGAGGCCGACGAGGACGAGGATCGTCAGCCCCAGCGTCTTCCAGAAGACGGCGCGCGTCTCGGGCGCGAAGAGATTGGTGAGCGAAAGGCGTGCGGCGTCGAGGATCATCGGCGTCTCCAGTTGTGCCGCACAGATGTAGGTTTGCGCACGCGCCGGAGCAAGCGGCACCGTAAGGCGTGAACCCATCCGTATTCCTGCTTGACTCATTCATAGCCCGCTGGCTATACGTCGATTCATAGCCATTGAGGTATGAATCGACGTGACGAACGCGCGTGACGAGATTTTCAGGACGCTTGCCGACCCGACCCGGCGGGCCATTTTCGAACGGCTGTGCCGCGAAGGCGAAAAGACGGTCGGCGCGCTGACCGTCCATGCCGGCGTCTCGCAGCCGGTCGTCTCGAAGCATCTGGCGACGCTGAAACGCGCCGGCCTGGTGCGCGACCGCCACGAGGGCCGACAGACGCATTACAGCGCCGAATTTGCCGCGCTCGCGCCCCTGGTCGATTGGGCGAATGAGATGACCGGCTTCTGGGAGAAGAAGTTCGACGCATTGGAAGACTTGCTGAAAAGGATGGATCAATGAACGAAACAACGGCTGAAACGCGTACCGTCGTGGTCGAACGGGAGATGTCCCATCCTCCGGAAAAAATCTGGCGGGCGCTGACCCAGCCGCACCTGATCCAGGAATGGCTGATGAAGAACGATTTCGCACCGACTGTCGGCCACCGCTTCAACCTCCGCGGCGAATGGGGCGGCGTGCTGGATTGCGAAGTGCTGGTCGTCGAACCGAATGAAAAGCTCTCCTACACCTGGAATCATGCGCATGAGGACTCGGCCTACGACCTGAAGAGCGTCGTGACCCTGACGCTCACCCCGACGGGCAAGGGCACTCACCTGCGCATGGAGCAGACCGGCTTCCGCCCCGAACAGAAACAGGCCTTCCACGGCGCCCGTCACGGCTGGCAGGGCTTCCTGGAGAAGCTGGAAACGATTCTGGGCGAATAAGGAGAGAAAACAATGAAGAAAGCAGCGACCGCCGCGAACGGCAGTAGCCCGGAAAGCCCCTCTCCTTCCGAATTGATCGATGGCCGCATCAGGGAACTGACCGACTGGCGGGGAGAGATCCTAGCCAGGGTCCGCGCCTTGATCAGGGAGGCCGACCCGGATGTGGTCGAGGAATGGAAGTGGCGCGGCGTCCCGGTCTGGGAACATGCCGGCATTCTCTGCACCGGCGAGACCTACAAGGCCGCCGTCAAGCTGACCTTCGCCAAAGGTGCTTCGCTGGAAGACCCGAAAGGCCTCTTCAACTCCAGCCTCGAAGGCAATACCCGCCGTGCGATCGACATCCACGAAGGCGAAATGATCGACGCGGAGGCACTGAAGGCGCTGATCCGCGCCGCGGTCGCGCTCAACCTTTCGACAAGGCGGCCGGGCAAGAAATCCACTCCGGCCCACACCGGCGATTGAGCGCTGTAACCGACAACAGCCATTTTCGGAGTGAACACCCATGACCTGGAACAAATCCATCCGGCAGGTCCACCGCTGGATCTCGATCGTCTTCACCCTCACCGTCCTTGCCAACTTCGCGACGATGGCAATCGGCGAACCGCCCGTCTGGGTGGTCTACTCCCCGCTACTGCCGCTGTTTTTGCTGCTTTTCACCGGGCTTTACCTGTTCGCACTGCCTTATGCGACCAGACGCGTGCAGGTGGATGGAATGGTCGTGGACGAACAGCGCCGGCGCGTACCCTAAGCTATCGTTCGAGCTGGGTTTCGATGGCAGCCTTGTCAATGATCGACCATACTTCCACGATTTTTCCCGCCTGAAACCGGTAGAAAACATTCTCGGCGAAGGACACCCGCCTTCCATTGACGCCGAGACCGAGAAACGTGTCCTTCGGCGTGCAATCGAAGGCAAGCCTCGCCGCCACATGGGGCGGCTCGCAGACAAGCAGCTGGATGGAGAAATGCAGATCCGGAATCTGCTCCAAGTCTTCGATGAGCATGTCCAGGTAGCCCGACAGGCCAAACCGTCGGCCGTTGTGGACAACCTCTTCACTGACGAAGCGAGCCAGGTTCTGCCAGTCCCGGCGGTTCAGGCATGCAATGTAGTCGCGATAAATTCCGGAAAGACCCGGATTATTCATGGTCCATCCCCCGCAATTCCTCCCGATGCCGCACCATTGCAAGGAACCGCCGGTAATCGCGTCCGTATTGTCCAGCCCGCGCCGCATCCGGCAGCCGCTCCGTGCCGCCGCCATCCATTGCCTGTCCCGCCACGAACAGCGAGCCATGCACGCCGCCCGCGACCGCCGCCGCCATGGCCGTGCCGAGCAGAACGGCGTCGCGCGTTTCCGGGATCACCACGCGGCAGCCGGTGACGTCGGCATAGAGTTCGATCAGGAGCGGGTTGTTCACGTGACCGCCCGTCACATGCAGCGTCTCGAAACGGTAGCCGTAGCCGGAAAGCGCGTCGAGGATGTGGCGGATGCCGAGCGCGATCGAAACGCACGTGCGCCAGTAGAGCCGGCAGAGGCCGTCGAAGGACGTGTCGAGCGTCAGCCCGCTGATGACGCCGGTGGCGTGCGGATCGGCGAGCGGCGAACGGTTGCCGTGGAAATCCGGCAGGATGTGGAGGTCGGGCGCAATGTCGCCCTCGGTTCCGGCACGCAGTTCACCGATGCGGGCGATGATGCGGCCATGCAGTTCGCCGGTCGGTTCGCCGCCGCTCGCATGCATCTGCACGATATGATCGAGCAATGCGCCGGCCGCCGACTGGCCGCCCTCGACCAGCCAGTGGCCGGGCAGGACCGCCTCGTAATAAGGCCCCCAGAGGCTGCGGCCGGGCTTCGCATCCCTGGTGAAGGCGACGATGCAGCTCGATGTGCCGCCGATCAGCGCCACGCTGGTTTCAAGCTTTTCTCCACCCGATGCGCCGCCGGACACGCCGCCAAGAACTCCGAAAGCGCCGGCATAGGCGTCGATCATCCCGGGCGCCACCTGAGCGCCCGTGTCGAGCCCCAGTTGCTCGGCAGCCTGCGCGCTCAAGGTGCCTATGCTGGCGCCGGAACCGACCGTCTCTTCCGGCAGGTCGCCCTTTTCCAGAAGGTCTTCCAGGCCGGCGAGCGCAAGGTAGTCGGCGCTCCAGCCGGGCGTCTCATGGGCGAGATAGTTCCACTTGGCCGTCAGCGTGCAGCGGGAGCGCGCCGCAGAACCGGTTGCCTTCCAGGTCAGGAAATCGGCGAGATCGAAGAAATAACCGGCCCTCGCCCAGCTCTGCGGCAGGTGTGTCTTCAACCACATCAGCTTCGGCATTTCCATCTCAGGCGACAGCGAGCCGCCGGAAAATTGAAGCACCCTGTGGCCGGTCGCCGAAAGCCGGTCGGCCTCCCCGATCGCCCGGTGGTCGAGCCAGACGATGGTGTCCTGATTGTCCTTGCCCGTGGTGGAGACGGTCAGCGGCCTGCCTTCCCGGTCGCGGGCGACGAGCGAACAGGTCGCGTCGAAACCGATCGCCGCGACCTGCGATGCCGGAACGCCGGCCTCGGCCATGGCGTCTTTCACGCAACGGCAGGTGGCGGCCCAGATATTCTCCGAATCGTGCTCGGCATGGTTTTCCTTCGGACGGAACATCGCGATCGGATGCTTCGCCTTGGCAAGCAGCCGCCCACCGCGGTCAAAGACACCGGCGCGGGCGCTGCCCGTGCCGATATCGACCGCAACGAGGTAATCACGCATTCGGTTCTGTTTCCTGTCCCTCAAGTCCGCTTCGATCCCCGCCTTCGCTCCCCCCGGGACCTCAGGCCTGACGCGACTCGGGGCCGTTGCGGCCCTCTATATGTTTTCGGACAAGGTGGAGCAAATCCGGCATGGCGTCAAACACGACTTGAGGCGAAAGCGCATCGATCCGCTCTCGATATCCGGGCACCGCGGCGTGCGAGCCGCCAACGAAGGCGAAAACCGCCATACCGGCCCGGTGGCCGGCCTCGATGCCGGCCGGGCTGTCTTCGATGACGATGCAATCGGCCGGCTCGGCGCCCATTTCCTTCGCCGCATGCAGGAAGAGATCCGGTGCCGGCTTGCCCTTTTCCACCATCGTGGCACTGAAGATATTGGGCTCCAGCCTGTCGATGAGCCCGGTCACGGAAAGCGAGAGGCGGATGCGCTCGGGCTGGCTGGAGGAGGCGACGCAGCGGCGGAGATCCAAGCCGTCCAGGGCATCGGCAATGCCCGGCATCGGCTGCAGTTCGCGGCGGAAGCGTGCATAGAGGTCATGCCGCATGTCTTCGAGGAAACCGTCGTCGGCCTCGATGCCGAACTCCTCGCGCATCGTCTTCGTCACGGTGCCGAGGCTGCGGCCGAGGAAGCGGCGATAGGCCTCTCCCTCGTCCATTTCGAGACCCTTGCGGTGGAGCGCATCCACCAGCACGCGGACCGATACGGGCTCGCTGTCGACGAGGACCCCGTCGCAATCGAAGATCACCAGTGGTCCCGTCGCCTCAAGCACCTGCCCGCCCCGCTACTTGACGAGTTGATCGCTCAGATAAAGCTCGAGCGTCTTCTTCGTCCCCTCGGTCCAGAGCGTCTTCAGGGCATGTGCAAAGCGCCGCCGGAAAAGCTCGGATTTAGAAACCTCGCCGAAGATCTCGTCGAAGACAAGGAAGGCCTCCGGATTATCCTTGGCTTTCAGCGCCGCCGCGTGCAGCTTGTCGGCGCTTGCATCGTTGAAGACGATTTGCCTGCCGCTGTCGGTGGTGCCGGCGAAATAGCGGCACCAGAGCGCCGAGACGAGCGACAGGCCGACGATGTCCTTGCCCTGGGCAAGCCGATCGAGGGTGGACGGCAGGATGAATTTCGGCTGGCGGTTCGAGCCGTCCTGCGCGAGCCGCGGAATGGTATCGCCGATCTTCGGGTTCAGGAAGCGACGCTCGATCAGTGCGAAATACTCGTTGAGATCGGTCTTCGGCACCGGCGGGACGATCGGGATGATCTCGGTCTTTTCGAGCTTCGCCAAGAAGGCGCGGATCAGCTTGTGCTCCATCGCCTCGTGCACGAAATGGATGTCGAGCAGCGCTGCCGGATAGGCGATGGCCGCATGACCGCCGTTCAGGATGCGGATCTTCATCAACTCGTAGGGCGCGACATCGGGCACGAACTGGACACCGACCTCCTCCAGCCGCGGCCGGCCGGCGGGGAACTTGTCCTCCATCACCCACTGCTTGAACTCTTCGCAGAAGACGGGCCAATTGTCGTCGATATCGAAATCGTTTTTCAGGATGTCGATCTCGCGCTGGCCGGTAGCAGGCGTGATGCGGTCCACCATCGAGTTGGGGAAGGCCACGTTCCGGTGGATCCAGTCCGCAAAGGCCGGATCGGACAGCTTCGCCAGGCCGATGACGGTATTTTCCGTCACGTGACCGTTTCCGGGAATGTTGTCGCAGGACATGATGGTGAAGGGCGGAATACCGCGCTCGCGGCGAACCTTGAGGCCGGCGAGGATCAGGCCGAAAACGGTCTTCGGGCTGGCCGGGTTCTTCGCATCTTCGGCAATCGCCGGATGGGCCGGGTTGAACCTGCCGGCGGCGTCGATGAAATAGCCGCCCTCGGTGATCGTCATCGAGACGATGCGGATCATCGGATCGGCGAGCTTTTCGGTAAGAGCCGCGACATCGCCGGGCGCGATGACGTCGATCATCGGCGCGGTGATGCGGGCAGCGGTCCTGTTATTGTCCTGCTCGACGACGGTGGTGAGGAAATCCTGGCTCCTCAGCTTGTCGCGCATGGCGGCATCGGAGGGCATGACACCGGCGCCGATGATCGCCCAGTCATGCCCCTTGCCGGTGTTGAACAGGTCGTCGAGATAGATCGCCTGATGGGCGCGGTGGAAATTGCCGACGCCGAAATGCACGATGCCGGGTGTCAGGCTCCTGGGATCATAGGCCGGCACGGCGGCGGTGGCCGCGGCGTCTTTCAAGCTCGCCAGCGAAAGCTTCACAGTCATTGCCTCATACTCCAGTGTGGCCGCCCTTCCGGGGTCGGCCTGTCGGGCTCAACCCTTGATGGCCAGCCCCTTTTCGTCAAAACGATGCAGCTTGGACTCGTCCGGGGTCATATAGACCGTATCGCCGTGATAGGCGCCGAACTCGCCGTCGCAGCGCGCGGTGATGGGACCGATGCCGTCCACATCGAGGTGCAGGAACGTGTCGGCGCCGAGATGCTCGGCGACCTTCACGATGCCGCGCCAGGTACCGTTGTCCTTCGACAGGCCGAGATGCTCCGGCCGGATGCCGGCGGTCTTGGCATTCTTCGACTGGGCATAGGCGCCGTCGACGAAGTTCATGCGCGGCGAACCGATAAAGCCGGCCACGAAGAGGTTGCGCGGGCTGCGGTAAAGCTCCAGCGGCGAACCGACCTGCTCGATATTGCCGCGGTTCAAGACAACGATCTTGTCGGCCATCGTCATGGCCTCCACCTGATCGTGGGTGACGTAGATCATCGTCGTCTTGAGCTGGTTGTGCAGGTCGCTGATCTCAAGCCGCATCGTGCCGCGCAATGCCGCATCGAGGTTCGAAAGCGGTTCGTCGAACAGGAAGGCGGACGGTTCGCGGACGATGGCGCGGCCGATCGCGACACGCTGCCGCTGACCGCCGGAAAGCTGCGAGGGCCGGCGTTCCAGATAGTCGGTGAGGTTCAGCACCTTGGCGGCCGCCTCCACCTTCCTGTCGATCGCCGACTGCTCCATCCTCGCCATCTTCAAGGGAAAGGCGATATTCTTCCGCACGCTCATATGCGGATAGAGCGCATAGGACTGGAACACCATGGCCAGCCCCCGCGCCGCCGGCGCCGCCTGGGTGACATCCTTGCCGTCGATCATGATCTTGCCGCCGGAGACATCTTCCAGGCCGGCGATGAGACGCAGGAGCGTGGATTTGCCGCAACCGGACGGCCCGACGAAGACGACGAATTCGCCGTCGTTGATTTCAAGGTCGATGGACGGGATGACTTTTGCCTCGCCGAAGACCTTCGACACTTTGTTGAGGGTGATGCTGCCCATGATCGTGTCCTTATTTCACCGCGCCGAATGTCAGGCCGCGAACGAGTTGTTTCTGTGAGAACCAGCCGAGGATGAGGATCGGCGCGATCGCCATGGTGGAGGCCGCCGAGAGCTTGGCCCAGAACAGGCCCTGAGGGCTGGAGAACGAGGCGATGAAGGCCGTCAGCGGCGCCGCGTTGGTGGTCGACAGTCGGATCGTCCAGAAGGCTTCGTTCCAGGCAAGGATGATGTTGAGAAGCAGCGTCGAGGCGATGCCCGGCACAGCCATCGGCGTCAGCACGTAGACGATCTCCTGCCACAGCCCCGCGCCGTCCATCCGCGCCGCCTCCAGGATCTCGCCCGGGATTTCGCGGAAATAGGTATAGAGCATCCACACCACGATCGGCAGGTTGATCAGCGTCAGCATGACGGTCAGCCCGATGCGGCTGTCGAGGAGGCCGAAATCGCGGAACATCAGGTAGATCGGCACCAGAACCGCGACCGCCGGCATCATCTTGGTGGAGAGCATCCACATCAGCACGTCCTTGGTGCGTCTGGTCGGCGAAAACGCCATGGCCCAGGCGGACGGGATCGCGATGATCAGCGCCAGGATGGTCGAGCCGACCGAAATCACCACCGAGTTCATGAACGGCTTGAAGTAATCGCGCTGCGTCTGCACCGTGATGTAGTTTTCGAACGTGCCGGATGGAATGAGGCTGAAGCCGGCGATCGCCTCCGGTTCGGTCTTCAGGCTGGTGATGATCGTGTAGAGGATCGGGAAGAAGATGATCAATGCGACGATCCAGGCGGCGATCGTGGCGGTGACCTTGTGTCTTGTGGTGACGGAACGAGCCATTGTCCTCTCCTATCGATCCAGGTTCTTGCCGACGGCGCGCATCAGGAAGAAGGCGACGATATTGGCGAGCACGACTGCGATGATGCCGCCTGCCGAGGCGCCGCCGACGTCGTAGCCGAGAAGCGCTGTGCGGTAGATCAGGAAGGCGAGGTTGGTGGAGGCATAACCGGGGCCGCCATTGGTGGTGACCAGGATTTCCGCATAGACGCCGAGCAGGAAGATCGTCTGGATGAGGATGACGACCGTGATGGCGCGTGCGAGATGCGGCAACACCAAATAGATGAAGCGATTGAAGAAGTTGGCTCCGTCCATCTCCGCCGCCTCCTTCTGCTCGCCGTCGAGCGATTGCAGCGCGGTGAGCAGGATGAGCGTCGCGAACGGCAGCCACTGCCAGGCGACGATCAAAACGATCGAGAAGAGCGGATACCGCGCGAACCAGTCGACCGGCTGGAAGCCGAAGAATTTGTTGATGTCCGCCAGCACCCCGTAACCGGGATGCATGATCATGTTCTTCCAGATCAGCGCCGCGACAGGCGGCATGACGAAGAAGGGCGAGATGATCAGGATACGGACGATCCCTTGCCCGAAGATCGGCTGGTCGAGCAGAAGCGCGATCGCGATGCCGCCGATGACGGTGATCAAAAGCACGCCGCCGACGATGACCAGCGTGTTCCAGATCGACTGGAAGAAGGCCCGATCGGTGTAGAAGAACTGGTAGTTGAAGAGACCCGTGAAGCTGACATTGGACGGATCGAGCAGATTGTAGTTCTGGAACGAGAACCACAGGGTCATCGCCAGAGGCACGATCATCCAGACCAGAAGAAGCAGAACGGAGGGCGCCATCATCAGGCGCGCCAACGTCTTGGTGTTTTGCGTTGCCATATCGACGCCCTCCCTTTGGCCGCCTTGATGCGGCTCTTACGCTTTTGGATATGCCATGAGACCGCGGAACCGTAAGCCCCTCACCCCGCCTCCGCTTTGCTCGGCGCACCCTCTCCCCGCAAGCGGGGCGAGGGGAACCACCACCGGAGCGGCATGTCCCTTCTCCCCGTCAAAACGGGGAGAAGGTGCCGGCAGGCGGATGAGGGGCACTCACCATCTGCCGGCGCAAACTCGGGAGGCTTACTTCGGATAACCGGCGCGCTTCATTTCGCGCGTGGTCGCCGTCTGTGCCTGCGCAAGCGCATCTGCGACGGTCGACTGGCCGGCGACAACGGCCGAGAAGAGCTGACCGACATTCGTGCCGATCGCCTGGAACTCGGGGATCGCGACGAACTGGCCGCCCGTGTAGGGAACCGGCTTGACGGTCGGCTTGGTGATGTCGGCGGCGTTCATCGCAGCAAGCGTCGGAACCGCGAAGGCTGCCGCCTTCTTGTATTCCTCGTTGTTGTAGAGCGAGGTGCGCGTGCCCGGAGGAACGTTCGCCCAGCCTTCCTTGGAAGCGACGAGCTGGGTATATTCCTTGCTGGTCGCCCAGGAGATGAACTTCTGCGCCGCATCGCCCTTCTTGGAGGAGGCCGGAACGGCGAGGTTCCACGACCACAGCCAGTTGCCATGGTTGGTCATGGAGCCCTTCACAGGGAAGAGCGCGTAGCCGACCTTGTCGGCAACCTTGGAATCCTTGGGGTTGGAAACGAAGGAGGCAGCCACGGTGGCGTCCATCCACATGCCGCACTTGCCCTGCTGGAAGAGCGTCAGGTTTTCGTTGAAACCGTTCGAGGAAGCCCCGGACGGGCCGGCATCCTTCATCAGGTCGACGTAGAACGTCAGCGCGTCCTTCCATTCCGGCTGGTCGAACTGCGCATTCCACTTTTCATCGAACCAGCGGCCGCCGAAGGAGTTGGTCAGCGCCGTGATGAAGGCCATGTTCTCGCCCCAGCCGGCCTTGCCGCGCAGGCAGATGCCGTTCACGTCCGCCTTGCGGTCGGTGATCTTGCGGGCCGCGTCGCCAATGAATTCCCAGGTCGGATTTTCCGGCATCTTCAGGCCGGCCTTCTCGAACAGGTCCTTGCGATACATGATCATCGCCGACTCGCCGTAGAACGGCGCGGCATAAAGCTTGCCGTTGACCGTCAGACCGCCCTTGATCGCCGGCAGAATGTCGTTGGTGTCGTATTTGTCGCCGAGCTTGCTCAGCTCTAGCAGCCAGCCCTGCTTCGCCCAGATCGGGACTTCATAATTGCCGATGGTCAGAATGTCGTACTGACCGCCCTTCGTGGCGATGTCGGTGGTTACGCGCTCGCGCAGCACGTTTTCTTCGAGCGTGACCCAGTTGATCTGGATGTCCGGATTGGCCTTGGTGAACTCGGAGGTCAGGCCCTGCATGCGGACCATGTCGCCGTTGTTGACCGTCGCGATGGTAAGGGTTTCGGCCGCGGCCGCGGTGGAGAAAAGGCCGGCAAACGCCAGCGCCGAGCATGCGCCCAGCAAAACCGTCTTCAATGTCATATCTTCCTCCCAGAAGATGAGTAACGAGCATTCGCTTTGCTCATGGGCAATTACTCACAACATGGCATGCAAAGTCAATCGTCATTCGTCGCTGCAATGCAACGGACATAGGTCATGTGCTTGATTTGGCTATGTGAATTTTTTGCTCAAGCCGAGAGCAATTGCCCTGCAGTAACCTCATCGGTAATGACGCCATTGATGAGATTGCCCTTGAGAGCCGCCGAGAGCGCAGTGATTTTCTTCCGTCCCTGGGCGATTCCGATCACCGACGACGTCTCCCGCGGCGGGATCGGTACGCTCGCAACCCGGTCGTTGATGGAATTGGCGAGCAGCCTGCCATCGTGATCGTAGACCCAGCCGCAGATCTCGCCGGCCGCGCCAGTTTCCATGAGGCGCAGCATTTCCTGCTTATCGAGGAAGCCGTCGACGCAGAGCGGACCATCGACCCCGAGTTCGCCGATGCCGACGAAGGTGACGTCCGCCTGTGCGCCGAGCGCCAGTGTGGAGCGCACCAGCGCCTGATCGTGCAGGGTCTCCCGCTCTTCGGCCGACGTACAGAGCACCGGCAGCGGCATCGGGAAATGCCGCGCCTTGATCGCGTCGGCCATCGAGAAGATGACGTTGTAGAAGGCGGCCGATCCGTCCGGGCCGATATTGCCTGTGAGCGACACGATGCGGTGCTGCGGGCATTCCATCGGCGGCAGCTGGTCGACGGCCGCCTTCAGCGTTCTTCCGGTTCCGACGGCAATCACGATCGGGTCCGGCCGCTTCAGCCAACGCTCGATCTCGGCGGCCCCGGCCTCGGCGATGCCGACCGTGGTCGATACGCCGGCCGGGTCGCTCGGCACCACTTCCACGTGGCGAAGGTCGTATTTCTTGCGCAGCGCTTCGGCAAGCTCGAGACAGGCGGCGATCGGATGGTCGAGCCTGACCTTGATCAACCGCTCGGCAACCGCCAGCGACACCAGCCGCTGCGCCGACTGCCGGGAAATGCTCATGGCCGCGGCGATCTCGTCCTGGGTGCGCCCGGCGACATAATAGAGCCAGCCGGCCCTTGCCGCATCGTCGAGCCGCCCCTGCGTATCAGACCGTTTTGCCATGGCAGAAATTCTCCTCCGCCTGTTGCTGCCACGATTTCCGACATCGTGTCAAACGGCTGAAACATTTGAGAGGAGATCAGTCCTCGGATGGCATAGCGTCATCGCGGTTGACGACTCTTGCTTGCCCTTCCCGCGCGCGTTCACGAACATTAGCGATGATGTCCTCGGTCATGTTCTTCGGCAAAAAGCCGTAGATGAAACCTCGACCGCGTCCTATGGGTCGCACATCCGGTCCTGGCCATGTGAATACGTTGAGGTCGTCCGTCTTCACCCAGGACCGCTGCTGGTCCAGCCCGAGACGCCGCTTGGTTTCAGGGGGTACCTCGATAGCATATTTTGGATCATTCGGAGGGCTGTGTGTAATCGGAGCGATATAGACGCGGCTTCGACCCGCTTCCGTCTTGACCGCCAGCACGACGGCGCAGGGCCGGTCCTTTCCCTCTTCCAGCCCACGTACAGCGTCATCACGCCAGAGATAAGCATATCGGATCACAAGGCCTGGAGTCGGCTCTTGCAACATTCCTTTCATCTGTATTCGTGATTGAACTGGGCAGCCTCCGCCGGAACCTCGGCAGCCTCAAGGGCTCCTAGGATGTCGTCGGGCAATTCCCACGGATAAAGCGCCTGCCTATCATCGTAAGATTTCAATCGCTTGTATTCATCCGCCGACAACAGCACGACACTTTCGCGGCCGTGATGGGTCACCGACACCGCCTCTTTCTGGGCGAGATCGCGATAACGTCCAAAATGATTCTGCAACTCAGCGGCTGTGATCGTAACCATGTGTCATTCCCTACTTTTCGCCAAAATAGCGATTTTAGCCAAAAATGCAATCAGCGGCGACGGAAGGGTCAAGCATAATGATGGCCCCAAAGTCGAGGCCGATCCTCCTCTCACACGACCTGCACCACGTGCCCCGCGCTCACCTCGCGGTATTCCCGCTTCGGCGGCACGTAACCGACCGGCCGGATGGGGCTCTTGATCTCGTCGGTGGACATGTTGCGCTTGATCCGCCGGCGCGACGGGTCGGGAACCGGCACGGCCGACATCAGCTTCCTCGTATAGGGATGCTGCGGGTTTTCGAACACCGCCGCGCGCGGGCCGATCTCGACGATTTCGCCGAGATACATCACCGCCACCCGGTGGCTCACCCGCTCGACCACCGCCATGTCGTGGCTGATGAACAGGAAGGCGAGGTTCAAACTCTGCTGCAGGTCGAGCAAGAGGTTGCAGACCTGCGCCTTGATCGACACGTCGAGCGCCGACACCGCCTCGTCGGCGACGATCACCTTGGGATCGAGCATCA
>NZ_QJKM01000020.1 GCF_003425685.1 Rhizobium terrae | reverse complement strand
CACCCTGCATCCCTCTCGACAATGCAGGATTCACCGAAATCTCAATCGTCATCTATTGCTCCTCTCAAAACAGAGGGGTCACTTCTTTATGCCGTCCGGGGGTCAATTGTGCATGTCGCCCGACAACTGGAACGTGTTGGCCGCAAGGATCCAGGCGATCCAATTGCCTGCGACATCGGTTCAGCCTACCACGCCTAATTCTGTCGAGGAGCGTATCCCCGTGGTCCCTATGCGGGACATGGTCTTGTTTCCGCACATGATCTCGCGGATTTTCGTGGCGCGCGACAAAACCCGTCAGGCCGTGGAACACGCTCTTGTCGGTGATCGGCGCGTTGTCGTTGTCGCCCAGAAGCGTATTACGGATGACCGCCCTAGCACTCTTGATGCTCTCCATCCGGTAGGCGTCATTGCAAACGTGGTCGATCGCCAGACACAGGTGGACGGGGCTCTCAAGGTCACCGTCTGCGGGTTTCAGCGAACAGGCATCGTCCGCATTACCGATGGCGAGTTCTTGGCGGCGGAGGTCACTCCGATTGGAGAGCAAGGTGGCCAATCGAAGGAGGCAGCCGCTCTTTCGAGTGCGGTTCTCGATGCCTATCAGATCTACGCCGAGGTTGATTTTTCCGCGCTTCCACCAGGATCCAAAGCGCGTTTCAGCCTGCCTTCAATCGGCGATCCAAGCCTGTTGGCCGATACAGTCGCTCCGTTGCTATCGACCGGTATAGAGCAGAAGCAGCAACTCTTGGAAACCAGTGACGTGGTGACTCGACTCAAAAGACTCATCGAGTTGATGAGCGCTGGCCGCCCCAAAGCTGTTGCATGAATCTAACTTTGGCAGCTGTCGCAGAATATGGAATTTTGCGATAGCCGCAATGTCCGCTCATGGCGGATACCGTTGAAAAAGGGGTGCGGTAATCTTGCTCCGATGTTTCCGTCGTAGGGACGTGCCGAGATATATTCCCCTTCACGCCGGTTTTGGGGTTGGTGCCGGGATCAGCTTTGCGAGTTTCCGGAGGTTTTGGGCTGCGGCTGCGAGGTGGAACTCATCACGCGCTCCGTTCGGACCTCGTAGTCGCAGGCGATCCAGTTTGAGGATGCGTTTAAGGTGCGCAAAAAGCATCTCAACCTTCTTCCTCTGATGCCTCGACGTAACATAGGCTTCGGTCTTGGCGATATCGCGCGCCATGTCGCGAGCGCCCTCATGGATGGAACGTGGTATCTTGCGCGCTGGAGCGTTCGGGCAGCATCGAGATTTTAGGACGCAGGCATCGCAGTCGAGCTTGCTGGCCCGATAGCGTACCATGCCATCTTCATCGACGAGCGGACGTTCGTTCTGGTAGGTGATCTGTCGCGAGCGTAACTCCTTGCCGCCAGGGCAGGTATAAAGATCGCGCTTGTGATCGTAAGCAAAGTCGGCGCGCTCGAATGTGCCATCACGCCGTTCGGACTTATCGAAGACGGGAATATGCGGCTCTATTCCGCGTTCGTGAACCAGCCAGCCCAACATCTCTGCTGAACCATAAGCACTGTCGGCAGCCAACCGTTCCGGATAGAGCCCGAAGCTCTCTTGAGTGCGCTCAATCATGGTGCGTGCCGCGCCGACTTCGGCCTGCCGGATCGCACGGCTCGCCTCCACATCAACGATAACGGCATTATCCAGATCAATCAGATAGTTGGTAGCGTACGCGAAGAAGGCATGGCCTTTCATTGCTCCGGTCCACTGCGCCGCCGGGTCCGACCTCGATACGAACTTCGGTTTTGCTTCGCTGGCTGCACCCCATGCCGCGTCATCGAGCGTGTCGAGATATTCCTGAACCGAGCGACGGGTCTCGGCCATAACTTCCCAGTCGACGGCCTCCGACCCCTCCGCCGAGCGCTGCTTGTTGGCATCCGCCTTGATCAGGCTCGCATCAACGGCGAAGCCTTCGCCACCGACGAGTCCCTCTTCGATGCAACGCCTTACTGTCGTCTCGAACAGTTCGCGCAGCAGATCGCTATCGCGGAAACGACCATGCCGGTTCTTGGAGAAGGTCGAGTGATCCGGGACATCGCCTTCAAGGCCGAGCCTGCAAAACCAGCGATAGGCCAGGTTCAGGTGTACCTCCTCACACAGCCGACGCTCCGAACGAATTCCGAAGCAGTAACCAACGATCAGCATGCGCATCATCAGTTCCGGATCGATCGAGGGCCGCCCGATCTCGCTGTAGAAAGGGCGCAAGTGAGTCCGAAGGCCAGACAGATCAACGAAGCGGTCGATAGACCGCAGAAGATGGTTCGCCGGGACGTGACGCTCGATGCTGAACCCGTAAAACAGTGCTTCCTGCGCCACTGTTCGCTCGCCCATCATCGGCACACCCTCCTAAATCCCTAGAAGGAGTGAATCAGAACTTTGCACTGACAGCAACGCCGACTTTTTCAACGCTATCGGCGCTAAGCGGCCACAAACACCCCATCTGTTGGCATCTGCCGCCGAATTCCACAAAAAAGCCGCGTCCTGAGACGCGGCTTTTTCTATTTCCCGAGAACGCCCCGAAGGGCAGATCATCAACGCGAGTAGAATTCGACGACCAGCTGCGGTTCCATGACGACCGCGTAAGGAACGTCGGTCAGGCCCGGAACGCGGGCGAAGGTCGCAACCATCTTGTTGTGGTCGGCTTCGATATAATCCGGAACGTCGCGCTCAGCGAGCGAAACGGCTTCGAGAACCGTCACGAGCTGCTTGGACTTCTGGCGGACTTCGATGACGTCGCCGGCTTTGCAGCGGTAGGAACCGATGTTGACGCGGACGCCGTTGACGGTAACGTGGCCATGGTTGACGAACTGGCGGGCGGCAAAGACCGTCGGAACGAATTTGGCGCGGTAGACGATCGCGTCGAGGCGCGATTCGAGCAGGCCGATCAGGTTCTCCGAGGTATCGCCCTTGCGGCGGTTGGCTTCGTCGTAGATGGCGCGGAACTGCTTCTCGCGCAGGTCGCCGTAATAGCCCTTCAACTTCTGCTTGGCGCGAAGCTGGACACCGAAGTCGGAGAGCTTGCCCTTGCGGCGCTGACCGTGCTGGCCCGGGCCGTATTCGCGGCGGTTGACCGGGGACTTCGGACGGCCCCAGATGTTTTCGCCCATGCGGCGGTCGATTTTGTACTTGGACGATTCGCGCTTGCTCATCGCATTTCCTTCTCAAACGGTTACATCGGTCTGTTACCAGACCGGATCAAGGAAACACGCCCTCCTCTGAGCCCTGATTTAAGAGCTCTGACAGGCCTCTCACGAAAGCGATCGGAGACGACCACGGGACATGTCAAATGAAACACCGGGCTTGAAGGCCCGGCGTTGGCGGGGTCTTTAGGCGGATGTCATGGAAATGTCAACAGCGCCCGGCGCCACTTCGCATCTTAACCTTTCGGCAAACCTGTTTGCAGGTTCTTTCGACTCCGCCGACCGCAACACCATATCCATAAAGAAGGTAACGTGTCATGATCCGTGGAAGGAGGTAACGTGTCATGCGTCCGAAAGCCTGGAAAAGCCCAATCAGGATCGAAAACCCCGAGACCGGCGTGATCCGCACGGTCAAGACCGTGCGCGAGGCAAAGACCGTGCTCGACCGTTTCTGGCCCGCCTATCACGGCAGCCAGCATCATCGCGCCGAAGAGGTATGCGCGGCGGCGCTGAATGGGAAATCAGAACCGACCGAAGCACGGCAGGCCTTCATCGCGGCGGCCGTCGAGGCGCATTTCCACATCCAGTGACGATCTATTCGGCCGCGGCGCGCGGTTCGCCCTCGTCCGGCGCATCGGCATTGCCGGGTGCGGTTTCCGCCTGGAGGTCCGGAAAAGCGACGATGCGCTTGCCGGAAAAGTCGGCATGCACGACGATCAGCCCCTGTTCCTCGAAATAACCCAGCAGGCGGCGGGCGCGGCGGGCCGAATGGGTGCCGTAGGCTCGTGCGATGCGCGCGTCGGATGGGCAAGGTTCACCGCCGATCGCCGCCTTCGCCATCATCAGGAAGACCCCTTGGAGGTCATCGGAAACGTTGATCGAGAGCGACAGTGCGGTCGCCCACGCATCGCTCGCCGCCGTCTGCGCATCGACGCCCGAACGGGCGATCGCGGCACGGCGGCGGAACTCCGAAAGAGACAGCGGCGGTCCCGGCAGGCGGCGCATGCGGGCGCGCACCAGAAAATCCTGATAGAGAACCGAATCCGTCCGGTAACCGGATTGCGGGTCGTCGAGGATTTCCGAGAGAACGGCGGCAAGCCGTTCCTCGCGCTCCTCCGGCGTCAGTTCCGGCTGGGCCGTGCGCGGTTCCTGCGGTGCCGGCGTTGCGGCCGGCATCGAGCGGGTGAGTTCGGCGAGGATATCCGTCGTCGGACGCGGCGCGGGCGTCGCGCGGCGCACCGCGACCGGCCGGGTGAATTCCTCCGGATCGGGCGTGAAGATCAGGTCCTCGACATCCTGCGGCGCATCCGGCAGCGGCATCAGCTTCGGGCTCGACGAGCGCGCGGACGTCTCGACCGCACCGATGACGATCGGCAGCGGCCGGCGCGACAGAGCGGGACCAAGCGCGACGAAATTGCCGCGCTTCAGGTCGCGGAACATTTCCGCCTGGCGCCGGTCCATGCCGAGAAGATCGGCGGCGCGCGCCATGTCGATATCGAGGAAGGTGCGGCCCATCAGGAAATTCGAGGCTTCGGCCGCGACGTTCTTGGCAAGCTTCGCCAGGCGCTGGGTGGCGATGACGCCGGCAAGGCCGCGCTTGCGGCCGCGGCACATGAGGTTGGTCATCGCGCCGAGCGAGAGTTTTCGCGCGTCCTCGGAAACATCGCCGCCGACCGAGGGGGCAAACATCTGCGCCTCATCGACCACGACAAGCACCGGGTACCAGAACTCGCGGTCGGCATCGAAAAGCCCGTTCAAGAAAGCGCCGGCGGCACGCATCTGCTCTTCGAGATCCAGTCCTTCCAGCGTCAGCACGCAGGAGACGCGGTTCTTGCGGATGCGGTTGGCGATGCCCGCAAGCTCGGCCTCGGTGCGCTCGCCATCCACGACCACATGGCCGAACCTGTCCGCCAGCGTGACGAAATCGCCTTCCGGATCGATGACGACCTGTTGCACCCAGGGCGCGGACTGCTCCAGCAGGCGGCGCAGCAGATGCGACTTGCCGGAGCCGGAATTGCCCTGGACAAGCAGGCGGGTGGCCAGAAGCTCCTCGATATCGAGCTTGGCCGGATCACCGCCGGACACAATTCCCATATCGATGCCGACCTGCAATGCACTTTCCTCTTACGCCGTTTCCTGAGCGGAGACTCGCCGGTTCCGCGACTCCGAAGCCTTAACAGAGATCGGGATTCGTTTCGCCGGGCAAGAGCGAAAATGCACAGAGTTTGCGGCTATTCGAAATTGATCTGCCAGGAGATGCCGAAGCGGTCTTCCAACCAGCAGAATTTTCGGCTGAAGCCATAGTTGTCGATCGGCATCATGAACGTCCCGCCCTCGCTGAGAGCCGCGGCCAGCCGCTCCAGTTCCTCCTCCGTCCCGCATTCGACGAAAAAGGAAAAGGACGGCGTGAATTCGAAGGCGTGCTTGACCGGACTGTCGATACAGTCCACCTGCTGACCGGCAAGCTCGAAAGTGGCGCGATACACGCTGCCTTCGGCTCCCATCTCACCCGACCCGTAACGCTTGATATCGACGATCCGGCTTTCCGGCAGCACCGACGTATAGAAGGCGATCGCCTCCTCGCACCTGTTGCCCTGGAACATCAGGAAAGGCCGGACGGATTTCACCGGTTTCGACATGATGCCTCCTTCTACGAAGCGGCCCGGCGATAGAGCGCAAGCGAACCCGCGAGCGCCAGAAGCGCGCCGCCGCAGGCGCGATCCAGCCAGAGCGCACCCTTCCGCTTCAACAGATGCACAGCCCGCGAGCCGAGCAACGCATAGGCGAACATCACCATGAAGTCGATCAGTGCAAAAACGATGGCGAGAATGGCGTATTGCGGAACCTGCGGCGCCTCCGGCGCGATGAACTGCGGCAGAAAGGCCGAGAAGAACAGGTAACCCTTGGGATTGGTAACCGCGACCAGAAAGCTCTTCAGGAAGATCGACCTTGCAGACCCCGAGCCTGACGCTACGGCACTTTCCGTTACGTCAAGCGAGCCTTTGGAGCGGATCAGCATGATGCCGAGGAAGGCGAGATAGGCCGCGCCCAGCCATTTGACGACCGTGAACCAGAATTCGGAGGCCGCGAGAAGCGCGCCGAGACCGAGCGCCACCGCGCCGATCAGCACGAAATCCGAAATCATCGCGCCCGCCATGCCCGGCAGCGCTCGCTTCAGGCCGTAACGCGAGCCGTTGGTAAGTGCGAGAAGCACGGTCGGCCCGGGCGTGGCGATGCCGATGAAGGCAACAATCGCAAAGGCGAGCAGGGTTACGTCGCTCATCAGTTTCCTCCTACCAGAGATGACGTCCGTCGATGACGGTATGCGGCCATTCCTCGGCGTCGAAATCGTCGAACAGCCGGGCATTGATGGCAAGTCGCCGTGTCTTGCCGTCCCAACTGCCATCCATCTGGAAATCCGGGCTGTCGCTATAGGTCGTGCAGCCGCAGGTGCCGCAGAAATGATGCGCCACCATTTTCATCTGCCAGCGATAGACCCTGTCGCTGGCAGGTTCGGCCGTCACCCGCACCTGGGCCGGCTCGTAATAGGCAAACAGATGGCCGCGGCGGGAGCAGAGGGTGCAGGTGCAGCGGGTCAAGGCCTGCGGCAGTTCGCCATCGACCTTGAAGGTCGTCTCGCCGCAATGGCATCTTCCGGTCAGCATGGGTTCCTCCTCCCGGAAAACTTCAGGCAGCGGCGCGCTTGAAGCCGAGCGACAACAGGCCGGCGCCGATCATCAGCGAACCGCCGGTCCGGTTGACGATCTTCTGCACCTTGGGCTTGCGGATCGTGTTGCGGGCCATCGACGCCAGCAGGCCATAAAGCGCCGCGTTGAGGGTGGCGAGCGTCAGGAAGGTGACTTCGAAGATCATCATCTGCGTGAACAGCGGCTTGGTCAGATCGAGAAACTGCGGCAGGAAAGCCACGAAGAAGACGATGCTCTTCGGGTTCAGCGCCGTCACCGCATAGGCATGCAGGAAGATGCGGAAGGGCCTTGCCGACGACACGTCGGCCTCGTCCACTTCGGCTGCGAGTTCCGAAACCGGGGCGCGCCAGAGCTTGATGCCGAGATAGATGAGGTAGGCCGCGCCCGCCCATTTCAGGATCGTGAAGAGAGCGGCAGACGTCGCAAGCAGGGCGCCGAGGCCGAGCATCGAGGCGGTCATTGCGGTAAAATCGCCGAGCGCCACGCCAGCCACCGTGGCAGTCGCCACCTTGCGGCCGTGGCTCAGCGCATAGGAAATGACGAGCAGGATGGTCGGCCCGGGAATGGCGAGCAGGACGGACGACGCGGCGACGAAGGCGAGCCAGTGTTCAAGCGACATTGCGAAATTCCTCCAGAGAAGGAGGCGAGCAAGCCACCGATTTTTCCGCTTTGCAAGCGGTGTTTTTTTGGAGATCAGGCAGCCTTGCTGTTGAGCGGCCGGACCGGCGGCTGCTCGCGCCTTAGTGCCTGCGCCAGATCATAATTGGCTTGCATGGACAACCACGCTCGAGCGGTGCTGACACCAGCCCGCTCCAGACGTACCGCGAGATCGGGGCTAACGGCAGCCCGGCCATGGAGCACCCGCGACAGAGCGACCCGCGACATGCCGAGACGTCCGGCCGCTTCCGTCACCGATAAACCTAGCGGCGCTAAAACATCCTCACGGATCAGTTCACCAGGGTGAGGCGGAAATCTCATCATCGCACGACGCCTTGAGTGATAGTCTTGATAGTTTTGCTGGTCGACCAGTTCGACGCGATACAAGTGTTACCTGAGCCACCGATAAAGCACGTCCGGCTCTCTTTCCTCATTTTCGGCGCCGTCGGTTTCCTCGACCATCACAAAGCCGCGCGCTTCGTAAAAGCGGCGGGCCGGAGCATTGCGTTGAAAGGTCCAGAGAAGAAGCTCGGGATACGCTGCCTTGGCAATCCCCAGAAGCTTCGAGCCGATCCCCTGCCCCTGCGCTTCCGGCAGGATGTAGAGCTGGTCGATCCAGCCCTCCCGGAAAGCGATCGTCCCGAGCAGGTCACCATCCCGCTCTGCACCCCGGATATCGCAGGTCCCGAAGAGATGGCCGCCCCAATAACCGCGATCTTCCTCCGGTGTATGCAGGCCGGCGAGCCAGGGCAGTCGCTCGTCGAAGGAGACCCGGTGGACCAGCGCGGCGGCCGGCATATCGGCCAAGGCGAGCTTGCGGAAGGTAGGGCCGGCGATCATTTTTGAGTGCTCGATAAATCATCGTGCGAAACTTCGCTCAACGCCGACAACCCGGCCTCGTCGAGCCGATAAAAGACCTTCGGCATTTCCGCCGCGCCAAGTCGGCCGTAGAATTTCTGCGCTCCCAGGTTGGACCGCTCCGTGGTGAACTCCAGCCTCAGACCGCCCCTTGCCAGAACCACCTTTGCCGCCTCGCACATCAGCAATTCTCCAACCCTCCTGCCGCGTGCGCCTGCGGAAACATAAAGCTCCTTGAGATACCACATCGACGTGAGACCGGTCGTGGGAAACATCTGGAAGAGCGAGGCGAAACCGAGGGCCTGCCGGTCCAGTGCGACAAGCATCACGCCCTCGCCCCCGTCCAGTGCTTCGGATAGCCGCGCCCTCGCGGTCATCCCGTCCACGCCATCATCGCCGTCATAGTGCCGCTCCATATCAAGGAACAGCGGCAGCAGGAGCTCGACGTCCCCGGCCGACGCCTCTTTGATCTCGATGTCCATATTACCCCTCGTTCACTCTCCAACGTCCATCAATGGAAATATCGCAAGTCGGATCCGTCTCCGACAATTCAGATCATGGCAAGCAGCCGTCTCGCTCCGGCGGATGGACCGCCGGAGCGAGGTTCATTGGGGATGAATCCGGATGCCCCAGTAGGAGAGCCTGCGCTCCCCGGGCGCATCCTCGATTTCTGGTAAGCCGACATCGCGGCGCATGCGGTTGGACAAGTGGGAGACGTCGTTCCGCTCCCGATGCCGCCGCCAGACTGCTGCGATGAGCGCACGAGCGGTGTTCCAAACTCCATATTCCCTGCACAGTTCCGCGATCGTCGCCGACAAAGGATCCGCAACCCAAGATTGTGATTTGCGCATAAGTTTTCCGTCCCGGCGCAGCTACGCAGCCAGGTCCTCTCGAAGGTGAAAAGACGCGCGGAGACGAACGCGAAAAACGCGAACAATCGCTTCGTCAGCCGATCACGTCAGATCAATGGGAAAATGCCAAATGGCAGAAATTTCAGGCTTAATTTGCCTGAAGGCAAATACCCCCCGGCATCGATACATCGAGCGTCGAAGCCGAAAGGACCATTCCGCCAGAGAGGCGCATAGTCACGAGAATGGGGGTCATCTCACGCCTCCTATGTTTGAATAGCGGACAGTCCTCATAGTACACGAAAACAGCCCGTCGGCAAGCGCACAATCTTGAATTGCAGGCATTCGCACCAAAAATGTGGCAGAAAAGCAACAATTACGATGGACTGGAGCAAAGGATGCTCAAACAATGCCGAACCATTTGAGCGTCCCGTTTTCTAAGCCACGGCCAGTCCGAAACCCTGCATCAGCCGGCGCGTCGCGAAGTCCGGATTGCCGGAGGTAAAGACCGCAAAGTCGTAATTGTCCGGATGTTCGGCCCCCTCCACGAGCGGCACTTTCCGGCGCGCCTGGCGGGCGATCGCCTCGGCCGGGTCGAGCCAGTCGACCGGCCAAGGAGCCAGCCGTCGGAAGACGTTGGCCATAAAGGGATAATGCGTGCAGGCGAGCACGACGATATCTGTCTGCTTGTCGTCCCTTTCGATGAAGCAGGGCGATATTTCCGCCATCACCGCTTCGTCGGCGATCGTCTCGCCGCGGATATAGGCCTCCGCCATCCGTGCAAGATTTTCCGAACCGACGAGCCGGACATGACATTGGGTCGCGAAGGACTGGATGAGATCGCGGGTATAGGCGCGCTTGACCGTGCCGGGCGTCGCCAGCACCGAGACGAGGCCTGAACGGGTGCGCTCAGCGGCCGGCTTGATCGCTGGCACCGTGCCGACGAAGGTCATGGCGGGAAACTTTTCGCGAAGGTCGGCGCCGGCCAGCGTGAAGGCGGTGTTGCAGGCGATCACGCAGATTTCCGGATTGTAGTCCTTCAGGAGTTTTTCGAAGAGGGTCAGTATGCGCTTGCGCAGCGCCGGCTCTTCCCAGCCGCCATAGGGGAAACCGGCATCGTCGGCAACGTAGACGAAGCCGCGTTCCGGCATCAGCACGCGCGCCTCGCGCAGCACGGTCAGGCCGCCGATGCCCGAATCGAACATCAGCACCGGCTTCAGCTCATTCCTCTGCGTCATTCCCGGTATTCTCCCCCGTCTTTTCCCCCGGCGCTCCCGCGGATTCGTTCGGGATCTCGTCCGCCGTTCGCTTCGGCCATCGGCGCGGAAAACGGTCGAGCGAGTTGATGACGCCCCGGAACACGCTGATCTCCTGTTCCGTAAAACCTCGCCGCGAGATGACGGCGCGGAGATTGTCGATCATTCTGGGCTTTTTCGAGGGCGGGTGGAAATAGTTGCGGGCGTCGAGCGCCTCTTCCAGATGTTCGAACAGGCCGAGCACCTGTTCCTTGGTCGAAGGCCGCTGTTCGATCGGCAGGAAAACCGTCTCGGCAAGATCGTCCATGCCGGATTTCATCCATTCGTAGGACATCAGAAGCACCGCCTGGGCGATGTTCAGCGAGGCGAAAGCCGGGTTTACCGGAAAGGTGACGATCTCGTCGGCCAACGCCACCTCCTCGTTGGTCAGCCCCCAGCGTTCGCGGCCGAACAGGATGCCGGTCTTTTCGGCTGCCTTGAACTTCCGACGCAAGGTATCGGCGGCCGTGACCGGCGAACGCACCGGTTTAAAGCCGTAGCGCTCCCGCGCCGTCGTCGCATAAACGAAATTCAGATCGGCGATCGCCTCCTCCAGCGTCTCGTAGACCTTGGTGCCGTCGATCACGTGGTCGGCCTTTGAGGCGGCGGACCGGGCTTTTTCGCTCGGCCATCCGTCGCGCGGGTTGACAAGCCTCAGTTCGACTAGTCCGAAATTCGCCATGGCGCGCGCCACCATGCCGATATTCTCGCCGAGCTGCGGTTCGACCAGAATGATCGCCGGGCCTTCGGCAATCAGTTCGCGCTCGCTGTTGGTGCCTGACATTCTCTGCTTCCGTCTCATGGATCCGGAGCCGGAATACCGGCGCGCGCTTCAATCGGCAAGTCTCACGCCACGGCCGGATAAAGCCTGCCCAGCATAGTGCCGATCATTTCCACGCCGACGCGGCTACCGTGCTTGAAGATCGGCAGGTACCTGCCCGCCGCGCGGTTCAAGTTGCGCCTGACGGCAAAGCATTCCGAGCCGCGCGGCGCGAGTGCCTCGATATTGCGCAGTATCTCTTCAAGCGCCGCCAGCACCTCGCCCTCCGGCCTCTGCCCCGCCTCGACCGCGTTTCGGGCAAAGATGCGCGCCCAATAGGTGGCGCCGAGAAAAATTCCAAGCGTCTGGCGCACCTGCCCGGGCCTGGTCACGATCGACCAGGAGGTGCCGAGCGGACGGGCGGCAACTGTCACGTCACGATAGGCCGCGTCGAGCTTGCGGGAAAGCTCGATCGCCTCGAAGCCGCTGCGGCCCTCCTTCACGGCGGAGAGCAGGTCCTTCAGCCCTCCGTACCAGCGGCCGAGCGCCTGATCGAGCGTCGAACGGGTCGGTGCGGGAAAGACCAGAAAGGCGACGATCGTGCCGGCGGCCGCACCGATCAAGGTTTCCTCGATACGCAATTTAAGAAGATCGACCGTCAGCGTGCCGGTCAGACCGTAGATCAGGCAGAGCACGATCGAGATGAAGAAGGTCATCGATGCATAGGAGACCTGCAGGAAATAGAAGCCGAGGAAGATGCTGAGGGCAATCAGCGGCACCGAGACCAGCGGCTGCGGACCGATGAATGTCGCGACCACCAGCCCGATGCCGATGCCGAGAAACGTGCCGGTCGATCGCTGCAGGGCGCGGATCGCGGTATCGCCGCGCGACTTGGTGTTGGTGAAGATCAGGAAGGCGGTCATGACCGCCCAGAACCAGCGGTCGCGCGACAGCATCAGGCCAAAGACCATGGCGAGGCTCGACGCGATGGTGATCTGCACCGCCGAGCGCATCACCGGGTTCTTCAGGGAGAAATCGGGCTTTGCGGCGGGCGGCGCCGCGGCGGAGCGCTCGATCGTCCGGAAGCCCGTCACCCGTCCCTCCCCGACCAGATCCGCGAGCGCCGTCCTCGCCTTCTGCAGCCAAATCAGCGCGCGGGCGGTCTCGGCGCTGCGTTCATCGCCGGCAACCGCGGGGCTTTCCGCTATCTTTTCCGCCAGTGCCTGATCGTTCTCGATCAGCGCATGCACGAGCACGAAGGGCGGCAGCGCTTCGAGCGAAAGGACGATGGCGCTCTCGGCCGCGAGATGAACGTCAAAGATCTTCATGGCAAGCGCCGTCAGCGGTTCGTCCTCCGCCTCGATCGCGCCGTCCGGCGGCCGCGGCAGAAAACCTTCCGCCATCAGCACGACGTCCTTCAGCCGTTCCTCAAGCTGGCGCAGCGCGCGACGGTCGGCGTCGTTCCAGGCCTTGCCGGCGGAAAGTGCCGCCAGCTTCATCAGGATGTCGCCCACCCTGCCCTGGATCGCCACCAGCGACTGGAGAAGATCGCGCCGCCAGTCATCCGGCAGCAGATAGGTCCGCACCAGATGGCCGGTGGCGATCGCGGTCGCCGGGCCGATCACGGCAAGCGGCAGATCGCCGAGGTTCGGCCTGAGATAAGCCCCCATGAAATAGGAGGTGAAGGCGAACATGCCGACCGCAAAGCCGCGCGGTCCGTAGACGCGTCCGACCGTGGCGCCCGCGATGATCACCAGGAACATCGGATCGGAAACGTAACGCCAGTCCTCCAGCGCAGCTGCGAGCCCGACACAGGCGAGACTGGCGACGCCGCCGATCAGCCGCGTCTTCAGCTGCTCCTCCGGCAGCCGGTCGCGCACCGCCACTCCGCCTTCGATCGACAGGATGATCGCAAGCCCATAGGCGATCGGCGGCATCGCCAGCCCGGCCATGTGGATCAGCGCCAGGCAAGCAACGGTCGCGACGACGGTCAGCGTCACGCGCGCAGCCATCCGGAAACGCGACAGGGCCGGATCGTTTGCGAGCAGCCAGTCGCGGATCTTTGCGGAAATTGGCATCAGGCACCCCAGGCGGGCCTCGAAGCGCCCTTCCGGAGACTGAATATATCGCCCCGAGACGGTTTGACGACACCCCACATCGGATCAGGCCGGTCCGGCCAAGACCAGCCAATCATGCGTCCCTGTCATTCATCCTTGTTGGTCACCCTTGTCGGTACCCTTGTCATTCGCCCTTGTCATTCGCCCTTGGCGATCGACTGCATTTCCTCGATCACCGAATCGCGCTCGTTGTCGACGACGCGATGAATGTCGTCGATGACGGGCTTGCCGCCTTCCTGGATCACGTCGAAATGCAGCTCGTTGACGCTGTCCTTCACCTCGGCCTCATCGATACAGGTCCACATCTTGAACGTCACCTTCACGTCGGTCATGCCGTTCTTGCCCGGCGACGGTACGATGGCGATCTCCTTCAGCGGACAACCGTCCTGGGAACTCGTGACCACATCGTAACCGAAGGGATCGCCCGGCTGGTTGTTCTCGGTGTCGTAGGCCGGATGCTTCGCCGCTTCCGCATAGGCCGACTGGAACTTCTTGCTGAACAGGCGCGACAGCGGATCGGCATCGAAAATGTACTTCCACTCGCTGTCGACCGTATTCCAGTTATCCTCGGTGACCTTCATCACCTCCTTGACGGGATCGGTCGCGTCGGCAGCCGACGCGAAGGTAGAGAGCAGCGAAAAGGCGATGGCGAGCGGCAAAGTCCGCATGGGTAGATTCCGGTCGTTCGAGAGAGATCGTGGCGGACATTAACCCCGCTTTGTGGTTTGGCAAGGGCAATCATCGGGCTCCCGGAAGAGCGCGCTGTTTCCGGCACGAAAAGCCGCATATACCGGCCTGAATGCCTTTGCGTTCCGGCCCGGCGATGCTATAGCGCACCCACTGGTGTCCACCCGTAGGGACCACGGTCCCCGCCATTTCCAAAGAGGAATTCCATGCAAAAGATCAAGGTAGCTAACCCGGTCGTCGATCTCGACGGCGACGAGATGACCCGCATCATCTGGCAGCTCATCAAGGATAAGCTGATCCTTCCCTATCTCGATCTCGACATCGAATATTACGACCTCTCGGTCGAAAACCGCGACGCCACCAACGACCAGGTGACGATCGACGCCGCCAACGCCATCAAGAAGCACGGCGTCGGCATCAAGTGCGCGACGATCACGCCGGACGAAGCGCGCGTGAAGGAATTCAATCTCAAGGAAATGTGGAAGAGCCCGAACGGCACGATCCGCAACATCCTCGGCGGCGTCATCTTCCGCGAGCCGATCATCTGCAAGAACGTCCCGCGCCTGGTGCCGGGCTGGACGAAGCCGATCGTCGTCGGCCGCCACGCCTTCGGCGACCAGTACCGCGCCACCGACTTCAAGTTCCCGGGCAAGGGCAAGCTGACCATCAAGTTCGTCGGCGAAGACGGTACCGTCATCGAGCGCGACGTCTTCAACGCGCCCGGCGCCGGCGTCACGATGGCGATGTACAACCTCGACGATTCGATCCGCGAATTTGCGCGCGCCTCGATGATGTACGGCCTGATGCGCAAGTGGCCGGTCTACCTCTCCACCAAGAACACTATCCTCAAGGCCTATGACGGCCGCTTCAAGGACATTTTCGAAGAAGTCTACCAGACCGAGTTCAAGGCGAAGTTCGACGAAGTCGGCATCACCTACGAACACCGCCTGATCGACGACATGGTCGCAGCCGCCCTGAAGTGGTCCGGCGGCTACGTCTGGGCCTGCAAGAACTACGACGGCGACGTGCAGTCCGACACGGTCGCACAGGGCTTCGGCTCGCTCGGCCTGATGACCTCCGTCCTGCTCACCCCGGACGGCAAGACGGTCGAAGCGGAAGCCGCTCACGGCACCGTCACCCGCCATTATCGCCAGCACCAGAAGGGCCAGGAAACCTCGACGAACTCGATCGCTTCGATCTTCGCCTGGACCCGCGGCCTCGCGCACCGCGCTAAGCTGGACGACAATGCCGAACTCGCCCGGTTCGCCACGACGCTCGAAAAGGTCTGCGTCGACACCGTCGAGGCCGGCCACATGACCAAGGACCTCGCACTCCTCATCGGCCCGGATCAGCCTTGGCTCTCGACCACCGCCTTCCTCGACAAGGTGGACGAAAACCTCAAGGTTGCAATGGCCGCCTGAGTCGCCGCTACTGCCCGATCATGAAGACCCGGCCGTCGGCCGGGTTTTTTGTTGCATTCCCGTCAAATCTATCCGCTAAGTTGCAAAAACCAAGGGGGCCGGAAATGACGTTAGACAGCATCGGGAAGATCAGCGACATCCTGTTCAAGGGAATTATCGCAACGGCCGCAAGCGTCGTTGCCATCTATTTGACCTGGCAGAAGAACAGCGGTGATCTCATTAAGCAGTGCGACACCTTCTACACCGCCCTGATCGAAAACGCTGCCGCAACCAAGTTCAGCGAGAGCGCGAATCTGCGGCTGGCCTTTCGCATCACAAATTACAACCGCATGTGCGAGCCGCTCAGCGAAACGCAGGTGCAGAACGTCCTAAACCTGATGGTCACTGAAATACCGCCGAGCCAGCCGCCGGAAGCGCTGAACAGCGACGTCTTGAAAGGCTGGGTCGCTCTGTCGCGAATCCCGGCCGGCCAATATGCCGACACTAATTTCGACGGCGCCGAGGGGAGCAGCCGCTTTTCGACGGGAGACGTCGTGAAAGCCCGCTGGAGCGTCAACCTCAGAGAAAAGAACACCCCGGTCGCCCGCGGCGACAATCCCGTCATCGGAATCATCGAAGCCGGGTCATGCGTCAGGATCGACGAACGCGTGACCGGCCAGTTGAACGAATGGGCAAGAATCAGCCAGCAGGCCTGCCCGCGCTAGGCTGGGTCCGCTCCGCCGCAAGCCAGCTGCATTCAACGGGGAAACCATCCCGTGAGCAGATGCTTTTGTTTCAGCAGAAAAATCAGCTAATCAATGGGCGGCGGGACTTGGGGTTCCGCCGTTTTTCATTTTGAGGAGCCGTCATGACCGTTACCGTCCGCCCGCTCGAACCGTCCGATCGCGCCCAGTGGGGGCCGCTCTGGGAAGCCTACCTGCGCTTCTACGAAACCGTGCTGCCAGAACAGCAGTACGAGCTCACCTTCAGCCGGCTTCTCGATCCGGCCGAGCCGATGTACGGCTTCGCCGCCTTCGAGGACGACAGAAAGATGGTCGGCATCGTGCATGCGATCTTTCATCGCTCCTGCTGGCTGCCGGACTGGTCCTGTTACCTGCAGGACCTCTACGTGCATATGAGCCAGCGCGGCAAGGGAACCGGTGAAGCGCTGATCGACGCGGTCGCCGATCTCGCCCGCCAAAAAGGCGCGAGCCGGCTTCACTGGCTGACCCATGAAAGCAACGCCACAGCGCGTCGCCTCTATGACCGGGTGGCGCAGAATGCCGGCTTCATCCAGTACCGCAAGCCGCTTTGACCACTGCATGGCGAATCCGTCTTGATTCCGCAATATCGACCTTCTAGAACATTTAGAGAACGATTGAGGAGAGCGTCATGACCGAAGAGCTGGTGCTTTACACCAACCCGATGTCGCGCGGCCGCATTGCCCGCTGGATGGTGGAGGAAGTGGGTGTGCCCTACCGTACCGAAATTCTGCATTTCGGTACGACGATGAAGGGCGAGGCCTACAAGACCGTCAATCCGATGGGCAAGGTGCCGGCGGTCGTGCATGCCGGCAGGACGGTCACCGAATGCGCGGCGATCTGTGCCTATCTGGCGGACGCCTTTCCGCAGGCGGGTCTTGCACCGCCGACGACCGATCGCGCCGATTATTATCGCTGGATGTTCTTCGCCGCCGGGCCGCTGGAAGCCGCCGTCAGCAACCGGGCGCTCGGTTTCGAAGTGCCGAAGGAACGGGAGCGGATGATCGGTTACGGCACTTATGCCGACGTGCTGGACACGCTCGAAAAGGCCGTGCGGACCAACCCCTATATCGCCGGCGACAGGTTCAGCGCCGCCGATGTCTATGTCGGAGCGCAGATCGGCTGGGGTCTGCAATTCGGCACGATCGAAAAGCGCGCCGCCTTCGAGCAATATTTCGGCAGGCTCGCACTCCGCGAAGCCTATCGGCGTGCCACCGAAAAGGACAACGCCGCGGCGGCGGAACTCCAGAAGGCGGGATAAGCCGGAATATTTTCCACGGTCAGCGGTCGATGCCGGCCGGCAGCCGCTTGCCCTTGGCACTGCCGGTGTCGAAGCGCAGCATCCACTCGTTGCTGGCGGAATTGGCCAGGACGATCTGCGACGTGGGAGCCATGGCCAGAGCTGCGGAAGCCGGAGCAGCCGGAGCGGAAACAACCGGAGTGGGAGCGGCCGGGGCAGAGGACGGCTGGGCGCTCGCCGTATGAACCGTCACGAAATCTGGCCTTTGAGCGGGGACCGGAACGACGGTCGGCAATGCGGGATCCGTCCCAGGGACGGATGCCACGTCGAATTCCTTCGCCTGGATCAAGCTCAACGGATCGGGCGTGCTCTGCACCAGCGCCAGCACGTATTCATCGGCCGGCTTCGGCGGCGGGGTCTGCAGCTCTCCGTCCCTGTCGCGCTTCTCGTAAAAGGCGTTGCCGCCGGCAACCGTCACATAATGCATGTTCTTGTAAGGGAACTTCAGCCCGTCCTTGTGGAAGAACATGGCATCCTTGACCTCGGGATTCCGCTCGCCACGAATGATCGCGTCAACGGCTTCGTCCAGCTCCGGAGCTGCCGTCGCCTTCACCTCGCGCGTCAGAACACCCGGCGCGAACTGCTTCTCCTGGCCGACGACGCCGCAGATGGTCGAAGCATAGGCCTGCGATGTCAGCCTGTTCATGATGACCGTGCCCACCGCCATCAGACCGTCGCGGCTGGACCGCTGCGATTCGAAATACATGGCCCGCTTCATGCAGTCGCGGTCGGCAGCCGTGTAGTGGTAAACCTGTTTTTTTGGAAGAGGAGCCGGCTTTACGGTCTTGGTGGGAGATACCGAGGAGGTCGTCTGGGTGGATGTACACGCGGATAAAAGGGCCGCTCCAACGAGACCGAGGGCCGGCCGAAGGAAGGTTTTTACGGTCACCGTCATGAGAATCCCCCGCGGTAGAACATCACAAATCATTACAGCGTGAAAAGCGATACCTCGAAAATCGATTCAGATCAAACGGGATTAAATCCACCGCGCGAAGCTGAGAAAACCATTCCTTCTTTCGAGACGGTTGCAGCCCGCGGGCGTCGCCGCATTCACTCCGCATGCAATTTCCGCAACCGCCTATGCAACCTCTCAGGATGATTTGTTAACCTGCCGTTAACTATGATTTACGAATTTCGCACCATTCCCTGGGGCCCATGACGCGGCCGATTCCTCCGGATAATCAGCCAGATAGATACAGGTTTTTCATGACGTCCATTCTCACGAATGCGGCCGCCGTTGCCGCGCTTCAAACACTTCGTTTTCTCTCCGGCCAGATGTCCGAGACCCAGCAGCAGGTCTCTTCCGGCCTTCGCATCGGCAAGGCCGAGGACAATTCCGCCTATTGGTCGATCGCCACCACGATGCGCTCGGACAATGGCGCGCTTTCGGCCGTCCAGGACGCTCTCGGCCTTGGCGCGGCTCAGGTCGATACCGCCTATTCCGGCATGGAATCAGCCATCGATGTCGTCGAGGAAATCAAGATGAAACTCGTCGCGGCGTCCGAAGCCGGCGTCGACAAGGCCAAGATCCAGGAAGAAATCAGTCAGCTTCAGGATCAGCTGCGCAGCATCTCGTCGTCCGCCTCCTTCTCCGGCGACAACTGGCTGCAGGCCGATCTTGGCGGCGCCTATGACGCCTCCAGCCGGCAGGTCGTGGCGACCGACAAGATCACCAAGCAGGTCGTCGGCTCCTTTATCCGCGACGGCAGCGGCAATGTCTCGGTGAACACCGTGCGCGTCGATATTGACGAAAGCAACGTGCTTTTTGATCTTTCCGGCGGTCACGCTGGCATTCTGGACCAGGGAGTTCTCGTCGGCGTGCGGGCCACCGGCTATTTCAACACCGCCGGCCAGGAGGTCTACGTCAAGACCACGGATTTCAACCCGAACTGGACGCAGGAGCCAGACGGCAAGTGGTTCGATGGCATGTTCCGCTATATTGAACTCGATGGCGCCTATATGCACTGGCTCGGCTCCGCGGGCGGCGGTCCATACCAGATCAATATCAGCACCGAGGCGACGCTCGGCGCCGCGAACTACGTCAACGAGATTTCCGTCTCGACGCTCGATATTACCAAGATCGACGATTACAAGACCAAGCTGCAGCTCGGCACGAATGCGCAGGATGGGCAGGTGCTGGCGACCCTGATCTCCCATGTCGACCAGCAGCTCGAAAAGATCATCAATGCTGCCGCGGTTCTTGGCTCGGTCGTGACGCGCATCAGCATGCAGGAGGATTTCGTCTCGAAGCTGAGGGACTCGATCGACCGCGGGGTCGGCCGCCTTGTGGATGCGGAGATGAACGAAGCCTCGACGCGCCTGAAAGCCCTCCAGACCCAGCAGCAGTTGGCGACCCAATCGCTGTCGATCGCCAATGCCGGCGCGGAAAACATCCTGTCGCTCTTCCGGCAGTAACGCGGTATCGGCCACCCGTCCGATCGCACTGGGGATACAGTCGGTGTACGGTCTGGCATATCTCGATCATCGGGGACGGCATGCCTCATGTCGTCCCAAGTCATTCCGCCCCTTCGATGTGGGGATGAAATCGGACTCGACTTCAGCCGAAACAAGCATTTAGATCTTCCGGCATCCCCGGCCTTTCCCGTGCCTATACTTTGCCCGCTTCCGTCGCCGGAGTGTTCGCGAGACGTTCGCGGGCAGGCGGGAGCCGGCGCTTTCATCGGAACCGTAACGTGCGGGGAAGGTGGAAGAGGTGAAAGCCATGGGAGAGGGGTTGCAAGACATCTTTCCCTATCAAGCCTCCCCCTGGCCGCCGGGCCGGGTTCGGTTGAGCCGTGCAAGTGGCGCCAATGCCACGCAGCGAGGCGAGGTGATCACCTGTAGGGACCGGAAGTCCTGACAAGACGCCGAAGGCCACGCGAATGCGGAGCCACACATATAAACTAAATGAGGTTCCGCATTCGTGTGGGCTCTCCGATCTTGACAAAACCACGGCAGGAAACTGCGCGGGGCTGCGGAGTGTTGGCCAAGGCCGGAAATCAATGCAATTGATTTCAACGACGCAGGCCTGAGCGCGTCCCGTGCGAAGGCTTACAATCCTCCTTGTCTGGATCGTCGGGCTTGACCCGAGTATCCAGGCACAAGCAAGAGCAACCGGCTGCGCCCCTGTTGATGGCGGTCACGCCGCCAAGGCCGGCATCGACTGCCTTATCAGCTCCGCAATCCCGGCGCCTCGTAACCCGTTCGCCCGACATATTCGGTGTATCCGCCGTCGTAGCGATGAATCCCCTCCGGCGTCAGCTCCAGCACCCGATTCGACAGCTCGGCGAGAAAATGCCGGTCGTGGCTGACGAAGAGCATCGTGCCTTCGTATTCCGACAGCGCCTTGATCAGCATTTCCTTGGTGTCGAGGTCGAGGTGGTTGGTGGGTTCGTCGAGGACCAGGAAATTTGGCGGATCGAATAGCATGGCGGCCATGACGAGGCGCGCCTTTTCGCCGCCCGAGAGCACCCTGCACTTCTTCTCGACATCGTCGCCGGAGAATCCGAAGCATCCGGCAAGCGCCCTGAGGGATCCCTGCCCGGCCCGCGGAAACTCGGCCTCCAGCCATTCGAAAACGGTCAGGTCACCGTCGAGCAGATCCATGGCGTGCTGCGCGAAATAACCCATCTTGACACTCGCGCCGATCGTCACGGCCCCCTCGTCGGGCTCGGTGGCGCCTGCGATCAGCTTCAGCAGCGTCGATTTTCCGGCGCCGTTGATGCCCATGATGCACCAGCGCTCCTTGCGGCGGATCATGAAATCGAGGCCTTCGTAGATCGTCCGGCTGCCATAGGCCTTGTGGACGCCCTTCAGGCTTGCGACATCCTCGCCAGAGCGCGGCGCCGGCTGGAATTCGAAGGCGACCGACTGGCGGCGCTTCGGCGGTTCGACACGCTCGATCTTGTCGAGCTTCTTGACGCGACTCTGCACCTGCGCCGCATGGGAGGCGCGGGCCTTGAAGCGCTCGATGAACTTGATCTCCTTGGCGAGCATGGCCTGCTGGCGCTCGAACTGCGCCTGCTGCTGCTTTTCGTTCTGGGCCCGTTGCTGCTCGTAGAAACCGTAATCGCCGGAATAGGTGGTGAGCGAACCGGCATCGATCTCGATGATCTTGGTGACGATCCGGTTCATGAACTCGCGGTCGTGCGAGGTCATCAGCAGCGCGCCGTCATACCCCTTCAGGAACTGTTCGAGCCAGATCAGGCTTTCGAGGTCGAGATGGTTCGACGGTTCGTCGAGGAGCATGACGTCCGGGCGCATCAGCAGGATGCGGGCAAGCGCGACGCGCATCTTCCAGCCGCCCGACAGCTTGCCCACGTCGCCGTCCATCATCTCCTGGGAGAAGCTCAGGCCCGCCAGAACCTCGCGCGCCCTGCCCTCCAGGCCGTAACCGTCGAGTTCCTCGTAGCGCGCCTGCACCTCGCCGTAACGTTCGATAATCTGGTCCATCTCGTCCATCCGATCCGGATCGACCATGGCGGCTTCCAGTTCACTCAGTTCAGCCGCCACGATGCTCACGGGACCTGCGCCCTCCATCACCTCGGCAACCGCGCTGCGGCCGGACATCTCGCCGACATCCTGGTTGAAATAACCGATGGTGACGCCCTTATCGACCGAGACCTGCCCTTCGTCCGGCAGTTCCTGGCCGGTGATCATCCGGAACAGCGTCGTCTTGCCGGCGCCGTTCGGGCCGACAAGGCCGATCTTCTCGCCGCGATTGAGGGCCGCGGATGCCTCGATGAAGAGAATGCGATGGCTGTTCGACTTGCTGATGTTTTCGATGCGGATCATGGCGGAAACTTCGAGATGGAGGATGGCAACAAAAAAGCCGGATCGTCGCCGACCCGGCTTTCTTATTCATGGGGTGTGAAGATTATTCGGCGCTGTCTTCAGCAGCCTTCTTCTTCGGAGCAGCCTTCTTCTTCGGAGCGGCGTCATCGCCTTCGGAAGCCTCGTCGGCGGCCTCGGCCTTGGCAGCAGCCTTCTTCGGAGCGGCCTTCTTCTTGGCCGGCTTCTCGGCGCTCTCCGAGCCGCCTTCATCCTCTTCGGCGAGCAGCTCTTCCTTAGTTACGGTCTTGTCGGTGACGTTGATTTCGGAGAGCAGCTTGTCGACGACCTTCTCTTCGAAGATCGGGGCACGCAGCGAAGCGGAAGCGCCGGGGGTGTTGCGGAAGAAATCGAGGATTTCCTTCTGCTGGCCCGGGAACTGCTGCAGCTGAGCATAGAGCGCGCGCTGCATTTCCTCTTCGGTCACTTCGACGCCGGCCTTCTCGCCGATTTCGGAGAGGACCAGGCCGAGACGGACGCGGCGCTCGGCGAGCTTGCGGTACTCGGCGCGGGCGTCCTCTTCCGTCGTGTCCTCGTCCTCGAAGGTCTTGCCGGACTGCTGGAGATCGGTGTTGATCTGGCGCCAGATGTTTTCGAACTCGGCGTCGACAAGGCTCTGCGGCGTGTCGAACTGGTACATGCCGTCGAGCTGGTCGAGGATCTGGCGCTTCACCTTCTGGCGGGTGACCGAGCCGTACTGGCTTTCGATCTGGCCGCGGACGATCTCCTTCAGGCGCTCGACCGATTCGATACCGAGCTTGGAGGCAAGTTCGTCGTTGATTTCGAGCGCGGCGGGGGCAGCAACATCCTTGACGGTGATGTCGAAGGTGGCTTCCTTGCCGGCGAGGTTGGCGGCCGGGTATTCGGCCGGGAAGGTCACGGTGATCTGCTTTTCGTCACCGGCCTTGACGCCGACGAGCTGGTCTTCGAAGCCCGGGATGAAGCGGTTCGAACCGAGCACCAATTCGGCATCTTCGGCAGCGCCGCCGTCGAAGGCAACGCCGTCGACCTTGCCGAGGTAGTTCATCGTGACGCGGTCGCCTTCGGCGGCCTTGCCCTTCTTGGTCTCGAAGGTGCGGGCGCTCTCGGCGATCTTTTCGATCTGCTCGTTGACCTCTTCTTCGGAAACCTCGACCACTTCGCGGACGACCGAGAGACCGTTGGTCGGCATCAGCTCGAACTGCGGAATGACCTCATAGGAGACCGTGAATTCGAAATCGGCCTGCGCGTTCAGGATCTTCTCGGCTTCCGCCTCATCCTCGGTCATCGAGATCGACGGCTGGGTCGCCGACTTCTCGCCGCGCTCGGACAGGATCTGGCCGGGGCGTTCGCGGACGATCTCGTTGACGAGGTCGGCCATGATCGACTTGCCGTACATCTTCTTCAGATGTCCAACCGGCACCTTGCCCGGACGGAAACCGTTGATGCGGACTTTGTCCTTGGCGTCGGCGAGGCGCACGTTCAGCTGCGCTTCCATATCCTGCTTGGGGATAACGACCTTGATTTCGCGCTTCAGCCCTTCAGCGAGCGTTTCGGTAACCTGCATTTTCAAACCTTCATATCGTGGCGGCGGTGCCCAAATATCTGGCGTCTACAGCCGTTGTTTCAGTGAGCACATCGCCGGAACTTCAAAGAGACCGGCCGCGGCTTCGCGGAGCGCATGTCATTCAGCCGAAAGCGGCTCCGACGGCGCTCCCGGCGGTTCTGGTGCGGGTAGAGAGACTTGAACTCCCACGCCTTGCGGCACCAGAACCTAAATCTGGCGTGTCTACCAATTTCACCATACCCGCGCCCCACCGCGTCAAAAATCCTCGTGGCCAGAGGCCTTCCGGAGCGCGCGTCTCTATATCACCCGTTTCAGCACACGCAAAGGGAAAATGACGCTTTTTTGGCAGTTCGGAGAATGCCGCCCGCGGACGGCAACAGCGGCCGAAAGCCTGCCGATCAGCGGATGCTTAACTTTTTATTAAATTCTAATGTGTACATTAAAAAGCATGAGAGGCGAAAGCCATGCAATGAATGCATGCCATCCATTCTCATATTGCACTGCACAATGCGGCCGCAATCTCATAATATGCAAATACAGAGATTGATTGGAACAGTTTTCGATCTCTCTGGTTCAAGCGGTTGGCATCCGCTTCGAATATGCAAGTGCCCTCGATGTTTTATCGAGACAGGAATTCGGGCCGCGCACTCCTCCTCCCAGCGCAGTCCCGATGGGACTGGCGATCCTCCTCCTCCCAAGTCGCCGGTCATTACAAATGACGCCCACCGGACCTCCTCCCCCGGTGGGCGTTATTTTTATCCGTTTCCCCGCATTCCCCTAAACGCCCATCATTTCATCACGAGACGCATGGTTAATAGTCTCGTAATGCGCCGGATGCATAGGTGGCATACCGAATAGGCGCTGTTTCTTTTCGCAGCGCAGCATATATTACCGGTCATGAGATTGAAGTCAGCGCCAAGAGGCAGCTGGCAAGGGCCATAGAAAGGGACAAATCCATGAACATAGCAAAGAAGCTCAACACCTGGCGCAAGTATCGCGAGACCGTGAACGAGCTCGGCCGCATGACTGACCGTGAACTCTCGGACCTCGGCATCGGCCGTGCCGACATCCGCCGCGTCGCCCGGACCGCCGTCGGCTTCTAAGCCGCCGATACATCGCCAAGACACTGCAAAGCGCCTCCCCCGGAGGCGCTTTTTCTTTTGTTTACAAAAACTTCACACTTAAAATGCCTGCCTGCTTTTAAGGCTTAGCCGCAAAAATCATCAATCTCTTGCACATTTGCATGGCAGTCGCATATTTTTTGCACTGCACATTCTTATTATGCGGATGTATAAGACTGCCATCGCTGATGACGAAACGAGCATCAGGACAAAGACACTGAGGAAACGACCATGAACCCGATCCGCATCGCCAAGAACTGGGTCAGCTACCGCCGCACCATGAACGAACTGGGCAACCTGTCCAACCAGGCGCTCAACGATATCGGCCTGACCCGCTACGACATCCGCCACATCGCAGCCCGTTCCTTCCGTTAATCCGCTTCCTGCAGGCGGACCCGCGCGGACCAAAGGCGCCGCGGCGGCGAGAAGCATATGACGGAATGCCCGGGAAATACCCGAGGACATGTCTGAAGGCACCTTTCCAGGTGCCTTTTTGATTCCTGGCCTCCTTGATTCTGGCCTTCCTGTTTCCGGCCTTTTCGTCTTCGATCATTCTTCGGGCGCGTTCCTTCGATCCCGGCCCTTTTTGATTCCGATCCGGCGAACGGCGTGATAATGAGCCGGCCATGAACACGAATTCTTCTTTCTCCACATCTCTCGCCCCCATCCATGTCGTCGGCGGCGGACTTGCCGGTTCGGAAGCTGCCTGGCAGGCGGCTTCCGCAGGCGTGCCGGTGATTCTCCACGAAATGCGCGGCGTGCGCGGCACGGATGCGCACAAGACCGATGGTCTTGCCGAGCTCGTCTGCTCCAATTCCTTCCGCTCCGACGATGCGACCGCCAATGCGGTCGGCGTGATCCATGCGGAAATGCGGCTTGCCGGTTCGCTGATCATGGCCTGCGCCGACAAGAATCAAGTACCGGCCGGAGGGGCGCTGGCGGTCGACCGCGACGGTTTCTCCGATGCGGTCACCGAAGCGATCGAAAAACACCCGCTGATCACCGTCGTGCGCGAGGAAATCCAAGGCCTTCCGCCCAGGGAATGGGATCTGGCGATCATCGCGACCGGGCCCCTCACCTCTCCGTCACTCGCCGCCGCCATCCAGGCGGAAACCGGAGAGGACCAGCTCGCCTTCTTCGATGCGATCGCGCCGATCGTGCATCGCGATTCGATCGACATGACCGTCTGCTGGTACCAGTCGCGCTACGACAAGGTCGGCCCGGGCGGCACCGGCAAGGACTATATCAACTGCCCGATGGACGAAGCGCAGTACAACGCCTTCGTCGATGCGCTGATTGCGGGCGATGCGGTGGGTTTTAAGGAATGGGAAGGCACGCCCTATTTTGACGGCTGCCTGCCGATCGAGGTGATGGCGGAGCGCGGCCGCGAGACGCTGCGGCATGGCCCAATGAAGCCGATGGGGCTGACGAACGCCCATAATCCCTCTGTAAAGCCCTATGCCGTCGTGCAACTCCGGCAGGACAATGCGCTCGGCACGCTCTACAACATGGTGGGTTTCCAGACGAAGCTGAGATACGGCGCGCAGGCGGAGATCTTCCGGATGATTCCCGGCCTGCAGGAGGCGGAATTCGCAAGGCTCGGCGGCCTGCACCGCAACACCTATATCCACTCGCCGGTTCTCCTCGACCGTACACTGACCCTGAAAAGCCGGCCGGGGCTCAGGTTCGCAGGCCAGATCACCGGCTGCGAGGGTTATGTGGAAAGTGCGGCGATCGGTTTGCTGGCTGGCCGTTTCGCGGCCTCGGAGCGCAAGGGCGCCCCGTTGTCGGCGCCTCCCTCAACCACCGCCTTCGGCGCGCTGCTTGGCCATATCACCGGCGGCCATCTGGTTTCGGAGGACGAGCCCGGCAAACGGTCCTTCCAGCCGATGAACGTCAATTTCGGACTGTTTCCCGAACTGGAGCCCGGCTCGATCGTTAAGCCGGACGGCGTCAAGCGCTTCCGCGGCAAGGACAAGACGGTGATGAAACGGCAGTTGCTCGCCGCCCGTGCCCTGAAGGATTGCGCTACTTGGCTTGGTCGGGATTGACGTCCCTTGCGGGAACCGGCGCATCCGCCTCCATCTCCCGGTCGGCGACGCTGACATAGTTGTCGAGGAGCCAGAGGGAAACCTCGGCCGCTTCCTTCTCCGACGAGAAGATGAACGTTCCGTTCTGGGTCGGCGCATCCAGGAATTCGACCGAGAATCCCTTGGCGTTCGGAAGCGGCAGGACGCGCACCCGTCCGGGCTCGATCAGATGGCAGGCATAGTGATTGCGGTGGCTTTTCATGAAGCCGGCCTTGTTGTCATGCAGCCTCACGAAAATCGCTTCGCCATCGGCGGTGATGTGTAGGCTGCGGATCGCCTCGTTGGGAAAGGCTCGGCCAAATTCGAGGATGGCGAGACCGGTGTCGTGGCGATTGCCCTCCTCGTCTTTGCCGGACGAAAGGCGCGTGACATAGTAGGCGAGCGCCATGAGGAGCACGAAGATGATCGACCAGACGACGACGGGGCTCAAACCGCTTCTCCTATGATGGGCCTGCCGCAGCCGCTTTAGACGACGAGCCTTGCGCGAATTTGGCGTCCGTCAAGGCTGGCCTCAGACGCGGCGAACCACGGCTGCCTTCAGAAGAAGCAGTTGGCGCCGCCATTGCGGCGGTTGAAGGGCGGTGTCCCATGCCGAAGCGCCGGCGCGTGCGGCCCGGCGCAGCACCGGTTCTGCCAATGCGACCGGCAGGAAGGCGGGGAATACCGACGCCGGAACCCGCCCCGCCTTGCGCGCCTTGACCAGATGTTCGAGGCCGAGGCCGGCAAAGGCTTCGATCGCCGCGGAAATGCGCGGCTTGTCCTCGCCGCGCAGGAAAGCATCGCGATCGAGCCCCGTCGCCGAGAGAATGTCCAGCGGCAGATAGAGCTGCTGGCGGCGACGATGGATGGGCAGCAGAAGCAGGACACCGGCAATCGCCTGCGCAACGCCCGCGTGGCCCGCGGCCTCCGCCGATCCCGCAGCGTCCGCGGCCGAAAGAACGAGGCTCGCAAGCTGGATCAGCGCCGATGCGGTTTCGCCCGCATATCCTTCGAAGGCGTAACGGTCGGTGAGCGGATCGTCATAGAGATCGAAGATGCGCGCCTCGATCATGTCGACCAGCGTCCGGCGCGGCAGTCGATAGGTCTCGATCGTTTCAAGAAGAGCGGCCGCGATCGGATTGCCGCCGCTATCGCCCTGCGCGGTCCCTTCCAGGAGATCGCGCCACCATTGCAGGCGGATCTCGCCCGGCAGCGGTTCACGCACCACGTCGCGGATGCGGGCGATCTCGGCATTGAAGGCGTAAAGCGCTGCGAGCGCGCCGCGTTTATCGGCCGGGGACAGAAGGCATGCCAGATAGCGATCCCGGTCCGTATCCCGCAGCGTAGCAAGGCAGATATCGTCGGATTGTCTGGAAATATCGGCCATGTCAGACCGCGACGAGTGCCGCGGCGACGGCGCGCGATTCGGCAAGCATGATGTTGAACGTACGGACCGCGGCGCCGGTGCCCATCGGGTCCGACGCTATGCCCCTCGCCTTCAAGGCGGCCTTGAGATCGGTCGGGATGGGCCTCAGGTTCCTGCCCGTGCCGACCAGCAGCACTTCGATGTCGCCGGCTTCCGCCAGAACCCTTGCGAAGGCCTGCACCGTCAGCGGATCGCCCTCCTGTATGTCCCAGCCGTGGATGCCGGAGGGAAGGCAAAGCAGCGAGCCGCGATGCGACATGTCGGCAAAGCGGAAACCGCCATTGCCATAGGCATCGATCGGTGCGCGGCCGGGAAAATGGGCGTCGCGGATTTCGATGCCTTTTGCCATGGGTCGCGCGTGCTTTCCGAATGTGGTGGGCGAGTAGGCCTGAAAGGCCTGAAATTTCGGGCCGGATGTTCCGGCCCGGCGGCATGGGCCTTGGGCGCGGAGCACCAGCCGATCAGGGTTTGCCGGCCGGCGCTTCCGTCTTGACCGGTTCGCCCTTGACGCGGACTTCGGCGATATAGGCGCGCATGGCGCGGATCTTCACGCCCTCGGCAATTTCGACTTCCAGTTCGGCGTCGTCCACCACCTTGGTGACCTTGCCGGTGATGCCGCCGCCCAGCACGACCTGGTCGCCGCGGCGGATGTTCGAGAGCGTTTCGGCACGCTTCTTCTGCTGGGCGCGCTGCGGCCGGATCAGGAAGAAGTACCAGACCACCATCAGCGGCGCGAAGAGAAAGAGCATCTCAAGGCCGGAGCCGAACGCGGAGGCTCCCGGTGCTGCGGCTGGGGCCTGGGCGAATGCTTCGGTAATGAACATCGAAAACTCCTAAGATTACCGGAAGCGCCAGGCCCCCGTTTCAAGCCGCCGGAATATAGTTGCGATAGGCCGGAATGCAACAGAAACACGACCGCCGGCGTACCGAATCCACGGCTCTCAGGCTTTTGATGCACAAACGAGCATGTTACCGCACCGAAAACGGCTCGATATTGGCCCAAGCGACCGGAGAAACACCATGAGCGACGACATCAACACCCAGATCCTGGCCGAGGTTCGCAGGCTCGCGGATGCAATGGAACGGCTCGCAGGCCCACCTGCTGCGGTCAACGACTGGAACGCTGCCGACTGTTTCGTCTGGGTGCCCGCCAACAAGCGCCTGCAGCCCGTGCCGCGGCCGAACCGCGTGGCGCTGAAACTCATCCGCGGCGTAGACCACGTGCGCGACATCCTGCACGAGAATACACTGCGGTTCGCGGAAGGCTTTGCGGCCAACAACGTGCTGCTCTGGGGGGCGCGCGGCATGGGCAAGTCCTCGCTCGTCAAGGCGGTGCACGAGGACGTCCGGGCCGCGACCGGCATTTCGCTCAAACTCGTCGAAGTGCATCGCGAGGACATCGCCTCGCTGCCCGACATGCTCGACATCCTGAAGGCATCCGGCCTGCGGGTCATCGTCTTCTGCGACGACCTCTCCTTCGACCATGACGACACCGCCTACAAGTCGCTGAAGGCGGCGCTGGACGGCGGCATCGAGGGCCGGCCGGACAACGTGCTGTTCTACGCGACATCCAACCGCCGGCATCTCCTGCCGCGCAACATGATCGAGAACGAGCAGTCGACGGCGATCAACCCGTCCGAGGCGGTCGAGGAGAAAGTGTCGCTCTCCGACCGGTTCGGCCTGTGGCTCGGCTTCCACAAGTGCAGCCAGGACGACTACCTGACGATGATCGACGGTTATGCCGACCACTTCGATCTCGGCCTCGACCGCGAGGCGCTGCACCACCAGGCGCTCGAATGGGCGACGACCCGCGGCGGACGCTCCGGCCGCGTCGCCTGGCAATATATCCAGGATCTCGCCGGACGGCTGAGGAAGCCGCTTTCCAGGGACTGAGCAATCCTCGCCCTCCCGGTGCAGGGATCCTGTCGGCACATCATCTCGTAGGGTATGCGCAGCAATTTCCTGCAGCCGGTCCCCGCTTGACTCTTCTAGGTCAATTGTCCTAAACAATCTCTAGGTCAATTGCCCTAGAGCATATCGATGCCGATGAGTTCGGGCTGGAGGAGATGCGGTGAGCGCGGAAGACACTCGACGGCAAATTGTGGACGCCGCCGACCGGCTGTTCTACGAACGAGGTTTCGAAGCAACGTCGTTTGCCGACCTCGCCTCTGCGGTGCATCTGTCACGCGGCAATTTCTATTACCACTTCAAGACGAAGGACGACGTTCTCAAGGCGGTAATCGCGCATCGCCTGCTCAATACCCGCCAGATGCTGGATGACTGGGAGACCCGGAACAGCCACCCGGCACAACGCATCGTCGCCTTTATCGAGATCCTTATCGCCAACCAGTCGGAGATCATGGCTCACGGCTGCCCGGTCGGCACGTTGTGCAACGAACTCGCCAAGCTCCAACATGCAGCCAAGGACGATGCCGCGCAGCTCTTTGCCCTGTTCCGCGACTGGCTTGCGCAGCAGTTCGCAGCCCTCGGCCGCGCGGCCGATGCCGATCAGCTTGCGATGCACGTCCTGATGCGCAGCCAGGGGGTCGCGACGCTTGCGACCGCCTTCGGCGACAGCGCTTTCATCCGCCGGGAAGTCGACAGCATGCGGGATTGGCTGGAGACGCAGCGCGCCCGCAAAGATGTCGTTTGACACTTTCCACCCCCAAAACTCATGCCAAACTCCAGGAGATATGCAGATGTTCGTGGTGACGCTCAGGTTCGCCGAAAACAAGACGAAGGCCCCCGATTTCATGCAGGGCCACAACGAATGGATCGCCCGCGGTTTCGCAGACGGCGTTTTCCTGTTGACCGGCAGCCTAGCACCCGGCCTTGGAGGCGCGATCCTTGCTGACGGCATGTCCCGGTCCGGTCTCGAAGAACGCCTGTTGGACGATCCTTTCGTAGCGGAAGGCATCGTCAGCCCCGAGATCCTGGAGATCGATCCGGGCCGAACCGACGAGCGCCTGGCATTCCTGAAGGCGTGATCCCCGTTCGATGCCATGAACGCAAAAAGCCCGGCACTGCCGGGCTTTTCTCCATACCTTGAAACGCACTACTTATTCAAGGAAGGTAATCGGGTTGACCGGGGTCGCATCCTTGCGGACTTCGAAATGGACCTGAGGCCGCTTGGCGTCGCCACTCATGCCGGAGGCGGCAAGCGTCTGGCCTCGGGTGATCTTCTGGCCGCGCGTCACGTTGATGCTGCCGGCATGGCCGTAGACCGTGACCTTGCCGTCGTCGTGGCGGACGAGAACCGTGTTGCCGAGCTGCTTCAGGCCGTTGCCGGCATAGATGACCACGCCGTTTTCGGCGGCCTTGATCGGGGTGCCTTCCGGAACCGAGATATCGATACCGTCATTGCGGTTGCCGTCGACATTCTGGCCGTAACCGGCGATGACCGCTCCGTTGACCGGCCAACGATATTTGCCGATGCCGGTGGACTGCGGCGCGGCGGACGCGACATCCGACTTCTTTTCGACCTCGGAGACGGAAGCCGTTTCGGCAACAGGCTTTGCCGCCGCCGGTGCGGAAGCCTGGACGACCGGTGCCGCGGGGGCGGCGGCCTTCGGAGCCGCCGCAGGCGCTGCCGCCGGCTTCTGCGGAATGGAGGCGGTCTTGACCGGATCGGCAGCGGGAGCCGCAACACCGTTGGCAACCTTCAGCGACTGCCCGATGCGGACGGAGCCGGTGGTCAGGTTGTTGGCGGCCTTCAGCTGGTCGATCGGCGTACCGGTCTCGCGTGAAATCTTGGAGAGCGTATCGCCGGCCTTCACGGTGTAGGTGCCGCCGAGCGGTTTGCCGCCGGCAGGCGGGGTCAGCTTGGCGGGTTCGGCGAGCGCTTTGTCGCGGGCCGGCGTCGGCAGGACGGCAACCTTCTGCTCCGGCTCGCGGGCGGGCGTCGGAACCTTGTTCTGCAGGTCGATCGTGCCGGCTGCGGTCTTGGCCGAGTTCGTCGCGGTACCGAAAGTCGGGATGACGACCGACTGGCCGGGAGCGACGGTGCCGCCGTTTGCCTTCAGGATTTCCTTTTCCGGAACACCATAGCGCCTGGAAAGGGTCGAAACCGTTTCGCCGGGCCTCAAAGTGACCTTCGGTGCATTGACCGTCGACCAGCCGGACATCGGTTGCCCCTGGGGCTGACCTTGGGGCCGACTTGCACTCTGGGGCGAACCGAGCGGCTTGGTCGTGCCGGTGACGAGGTTGTCGGACCTGGCGGCGGCAACCGAGGGAGCGGCAAGATGCGGAGCGGGCTCACGGCCTGGGAAGGGCTGGGCCATGGCTTCCTGGCGCGTCACCGGATCGCGGTCCCGCGGCGGCATGCTGCGCGGCGCGCTGGCGACGCTCGGGGGAGCGAGCTCCGTGCGCTGGACGGATACCGGTGCGGATGCCGCGCGGGCCGGTGAGGCGTAACCGCCGGACGGATAGGGCTGAGCCATGGCGGCGCTGCGCGAACCGTAGTCGTTCTGGGGGATCGGCGGCAGGGCCTGGGCGGCTCCGGACCCGAGGTCGGCGCGCGGCGTCGGCGTCACGCCGTAAGCCCCGCCACCCTGACGTTTCGGAATGGACGCCGTCGTTATATTGTCGGATTTGGAGAAAAGGCCGGAAAAGCGTGTCGCATCCGAGCTGCACCCTGTCGCCGCGCTGGCGAGAAGCGCCGCAACAGCAAACTTGACAACGGACTTTCCGAATTTCGGAGAACTCATATGACGCATGACTCGACCTACAGATACGCAACCATCGTAGGACTGATTAAAACGCGTTAGTCTTACTGCCCGGTTAAAGGGCATGCCTTCGATGAAAATTTTTGGGAAATTGATAACCATGACGCGCCAAACGCCCGGCAACGCCTGGAACAAACCGTCAGAGCGCCGCCGCGATATTGGGAACGATGGGCAGATAGGGCGCGGGAAACAGGTCTTCACGCTCGAATCGGCTGCCGGTCTTGGTAAGCCGAACCATCATGCAAGTCTCTTCGTCCACCATCAGCGGCGCGACCATGGAGCCGCCATGGGTGAGCTGCTCGGCATAGAATCGCGGCAATGACGGGAAGGCTGCGGTGACGAAAATCCGGTCGAACGTGCCCTCGCCCGGCATGCCGTTGCTGCCGTCGGCCTGGCGCACGATGACGTTGCGCAGGCCGAGCGCGTCGATGCGCGCCTGCGCTGTGGTGACCAGAGTGCGATAACGTTCGACGGTCAGCACCCGCTCGGCGGTCCGCGCCATCACGGCTGCGGTGAAGCCGCTCCCCGTGCCGACTTCCAGCACCCGGTGCCCGGGTTTGACCTGCAGGCGATGCAGGAGCCGGACGACGAGATCGGCGCCTTCCATGAATGATCCGCAGTCGATCGGTATCGTCCGGCTGGAATAAGCCTCATCGGCAAGCGGCGCCGGCACGAACTGCGAACGGGGCGTCTGCTCGACGGCAGTCAAAAGATCGAGGTCGGAAATGCCCTCCGACCGGAGCCGCAGCACGAGTGCTGCGAAACCCTCTTTTTCGACCATGCCCGATTTCAATCGGCAGCTCCGAATCCTAACGCCTTGGCGACACGATCCTGAACCGAATAGTCGGTGAGGTCCAGCTTGAGCGGCGTGACGGATATCTTATTCTCCTTCAGCGCCTGGATATCGGTGCCATCGCGGAAGTTGCCCTTCCGGTCGCCGAAGCGGAGCCAGTAATAGGGTTTGCCGCGACCGTCCTCCCGTGCATCGATCGTCAGGCCGAAATCGAGCTTGCCCTGCGAGGTCACCTCGACACCCCGGACATCCTTCGGCTCGCAGTTCGGGAAGTTGAGGTTGAGGAAGGTGCCATCCGGCAATTCCACCTCTATGAGCTTGCGGATGAGGTCGGGCGCGTAGGATTCGACGACTTCCCAAGGAGCGATCCGGCCGTTCTCGCGGCGCACCGCCTGGCTCAGCGCAAAGGAACGCACACCTTGAAGCGTGCCTTCGATCGCACCGGCGATCGTGCCGGAATAGGTGACGTCATCGGCCATGTTGGCGCCGTCGTTGACGCCGGAAAGCACCAGATCCGGCTTTCCCGGCAGGATTTCGCGGATGCCCATGATGACGCAATCGGTCGGCGTACCACGCAGCGCAAAGTGCTTCTCGCCCACCTTGCGCAGACGCAGCGGCTCGGACAGCGTCAGCGAGTGGGCGAGCCCGCTCTGGTCGGTCTCCGGCGCGACGATCCAGACATCGTCCGAAAGCACCCTTGCAACGCGTTCGAGCGCCGCGAGGCCCTCCGCATGGATGCCGTCGTCGTTAGTGAGCAGAATACGCATCAGGCGGCTCGTTCGATCTTCTTGAGGCCACCCATATACGGCAGGAGAACGTCCGGAATTGTGACCGAACCGTCCTCATTCAGGTAGTTTTCCATGACGGCGATCAGGCAACGGCCGACCGCGACTCCCGAACCGTTCAGCGTATGGACGAATTTCAGGTTCTTGTCGTCCTTCGCGCGATAACGCGCGTTCATGCGCCGCGCCTGGAAATCGCCGCAGACCGAGCAGGACGAGATTTCGCGATAGGTATCCTGACCCGGCAGCCAGACCTCGATATCGTAGGTCTTGCGCGAACCGAAGCCCATGTCGCCGGTGCAGAGGGTCATGGTGCGGAAATGCAGACCGAGACGCTTCAGCACGTTCTCGGCGCATTCCGTCATCCGCTCGTGCTCGGCAATCGACGATTCCTGGTCGGTGACCGAGACGAGTTCGCATTTCCAGAACTGGTGCTGGCGCAGCATGCCGCGTGTATCGCGACCGGCCGAACCCGCTTCCGAACGGAACGAAGGAGTGAGCGCGGTAAAGCGCAGCGGCAGCTTTTCCTGTTCCAGCGTTTCGCCGGATACCAGATTGGTGAGCGTCACTTCCGCAGTGGGGATCAGGTAGCGTCCGTCGGTCGTCTTGAAGAGATCCTCTTCGAACTTCGGTAGCTGGCCGGTACCATACATCGCCTCGCCCTTCACCATCAGCGGCGAGGAGACTTCCGTATAACCGTGCTCAGTCGTGTGCATGTCGATCATGAACTGCCCAAGGGCGCGTTCGAGCTTTGCAAGCTGGCCGGTCAGGACCGTGAAACGGGCGCCGGAAAGCTTGGCAGCGCGCTCGAAATCCATATAGCCCAGCGCTTCGCCGATCTCGTAATGCTCACGTGCCGCATGGTTCCAGCGCGGCTTTTCGCCGACGACATGCTTGACGACGTTGTCGTGCTCGTCCTTGCCGACCGGCACGTCGTCGAGCGGAATGTTGGGGATGCGCGCCAGAGCGTCTTCGAGGGCCGAAACAGCCTCCCGCTCTTCCTGCTCGGCCACCGGCATCGTGTCCTTGATGGACGCAACCTCAGCCTTCAGCTTTTCGGCGAGCTCGGTGTTCTTCTGGGCCATCGCCGCGCCGATCTCCTTGGAGGCGGCATTGCGGCGGGACTGCATGTCCTGAAGCGTCTGGATGACAGCGCGGCGCTTGTCGTCCAGCGCCAGCAGGGTTGCCGCCATGGGGTCGGCACCGCGCTTCTTCAGCGCGGCATCGAGAGCCCCTTCGTTTTCACGGATCCACTTGATATCGAGCATCGTTCCTAGCCTTAAACGCGAGACGCCGCACGTATCATAGGCTGAAGAAAAACCTCAAGCCTTCTCGGTTTCCGAAACGTCCGACGCTGCCTGCTCCTGGAGAGCATCTTCAGCACGTTTGCGCTCGACGAGTCGTGCGGCGTAGATGGAAATCTCGTAGAGAAGGATGGTCGGCAGCGCAAGGCCGATCTGGGACATCGGGTCGGGCGGGGTCAGCACCGCGGCGACGACGAAAGCCAGCACGATCGCGTATTTGCGCTTTTCCCTGAGCCAGGTGCTGCTCAGAATGCCGACGCGCGCCAGGAGGGTGGTGATGACCGGCAGCTGGAAGACCAGCCCGAAGGAAAGCACCAGCGTCATGATGAGGCTGAGATATTCCGAGACGCGCGGCAGGAGCGAAATGCCGACCTCGCCCTCGGTCGGCGCCTGCTGCATGGCCAGGAAGAACCACATCACCATCGGCGTGAAGAAGAAATAGACGAGCGCCCCGCCCATCAGGAACAGGATGGGCGAAGCGATCAGGAACGGCAGGAAGGCCGCCCGCTCGTTCTTGTAGAGACCCGGCGCCACGAACTTGTAGATCTGCGAGGCGATTACCGGGAAAGCGATCACCAGCGCGCCGAACATCGCAACCTTCACCTGGGTGAAGAAAAACTCCTGCGGCGCGGTGTAGATCAGCTCCGACTTTGCAAGATCCAGGTGAGCCCAGACGACCGCCCATTTGTAGGGAACGACCAGCAGGTTGAAGAGCTGCTTGGCGAAAAAGAAGCAGACGACGAACGCCACGAAAAACGCACCGATCGACCAGATCAGACGCGTGCGCAGTTCCATTAGGTGCTCGATGAGCGGCTGCGGCTTGTCTTCGATGTCACCGCTCATGCGTCATCCTTCGGCATATCGGTCTTCTTCGCCGCACGCTTGCGGGCGGGCGCCTTGACGGCCTCCGCCTCCGCCACCTGGGCCACAGGCGCAGGCTTGGCCGCGGCGCGGCTGCGCTTCGGTTTTTCGACGGCACCCGTCACGGCCGGCACAGGCGCCGGTTCGGCGGCGGGCTTCGCCTTGGCGGCAGCAGGCTTGCGGGCGGGCTTGGGCTTTTCGATGGCGGCGACCGGTGCGGATGCGGCTGGCGCCGACGCCGGCCCGGATTGCGCGGGAGCAGCCGCGGTCGCCTGAACGGTCGGCTGGCTTGAGGGCATCGCGGGCGCCGGCGACGGGAAATTCATCGGAATTTCCGGCGCGGCCTCACCCTCGGCCGTACCTTCGATCGCCTGCTGCGCCTCGACATCCGCCGGGCTCGCCTCCGGCGCGCCCGGCATCTGCGTCGCCTTCTGCAGGTCGGCCTTGATCTCCTGCCCCATCTGGCGAAGCGGATTGATCGCATCGCGCAGGGCATTTGTCGGGTTCAGCCGCTGCGCATCCGAAATGGTCTTGCGTACGTCGTCAAGCTCCGACTCGCGCAATGCCTCATCGAACTGCGTTCGGAATTCGCCGGCCATCTTGCGCAGGTTCGCCGTCATCTTCCCGAACGCCCGAAGCATGGGCGGCAGATCCTTCGGACCGACCACGACGATAAGGACGATCGCGATGACGAGTAGCTCGGTCCAGCCGATATCAAGCATGCAATAAGGCTCCCGGAACCTTCAACCCGGTCTTACGACCGGCTGGTTTCCTTGACCTCATCAGGCTTGTGATCGACCGTCTTTGCGGTGGTCGCCGCGCCATTTGCTTCCTGGGCGTCGTCGTCCGACATACCCTTCTTGAAGCTCTTGATGCCCTTGGCGAAATCGCCCATCAGTTCGGGAATCTTGCCGCGTCCGAAAAGAACGAGCACGATGACCAGAACGATCAGCCAATGCCACACACTGAAAGAACCCATAAGTCCAACTCCATTAGAAACGTAATACCGATGTAAGCCCTTTATGGCGCTTTTTCAAACACCAAAATATCCTCCAGGAATACCGGTATCGGAACCCCGTCAACCGGCGCGGAGACTGCCGGTTCACTTACTCGTCTACCCTTTCGACCTTACACGATCCACGACAGCCGTGGCGCCTTGCCGGACGCTTTAAGCCCCGACATCCCGGGGTACGAGGAAAATACGGTCCTATTCCTGATCGCCGCCGCCCGGCGCGAGGAGGCCGAGTTCTTCGAGGTCCAGCTGGGTGATCGGATCCTCGTCCTCCGAAAGCTCGTCGGCATGCTGCGGGACAGGGATTGCAAAGCCCGGCGGAATGCGGCCGGAAAGCAGTCCCGCCCCCTTCAATTCTTCGAGACCGGGCAGGTCGCGCAGTTCTTCGAGACCGAAATGATCGAGGAAATCAGGTGTCGTGCCCAAAGTCACCGGCCGGCCGGGTGTGCGGCGGCGCCCCCGAAAACGCACCCAGCCTGCCTCCATCAAGACATCGAGCGTGCCCCTCGATGTCTGGACGCCGCGGATCTCCTCGATCTCGGCGCGCGTCACCGGCTGGTGATAGGCGATGATCGCCAACACCTCAAGCGCTGCGCGCGACAATTTCTTCGCCTCGTTTTCCTCGCTGCGGATCACGAAGGAAAGGTCGGCGGCGGTGCGGAAGGCCCAACGGTCACCGGTGCGGACGAGATTGACGCCGCGGGTCGCATAGGAGGCCATCAGGCTCTGCATGATCGCCGCCACATCCGTGCCGCGCGGCAATCTGTCCGCCAGAAAGGCTTCCGAGACGGGTTCAGCCGACGCGAAGACCAGTGCCTCGGCAATCCGTTCCGCTTCCTCAAGCGTGAAATGCTGCTGCCCGACGCCTTCCTGCGGGGCCTCCGGCAGATTATCCATTTTCGACGTCAATCAGTGCCTCCCGGGCCAGCGCCTCCCGGGGCCGGCGCCAAGGGCCTCGGCCGCCCCTCCCCCTTGCGCAGATAGATCGGCTGGAAAGCGCCGTCCTGGCGGATCTGCAGGCTGCCTTCGCGCACCAGTTCCAGCGCCGCGGCAAACGCACTCGCAGTCGCGGTCACCCGGTCCTCCGGCGGCAGATACGGCAGGAGATAATGCTGCAGCGTCGTCCAGTCGGCGATCTCGCCCAACATGCGGGTGAGGAGTTCGCGCGCATCCACCAGAGACCATACCTTGCGCCGTTCGATCGTCACCTGGGTAACCGCATTGCGCTGGCGCAGGTTGGCATAGGCCGAAAGAAGATCGTAGAGCGTCGCATCATAGGCGGACTGCATCCGGTGCGGGATATGTTCCGGCGCGCCGCGGGCGAAAACATCCCGGCCGAGCCGGTTGCGGTTGACGAGCCGGGTCGCCGCCTCGCGCATCGCCTCCAGGCGTTTCAGGCGGAAGGCCAGCGTCGCGGCGAGTTCCTCACCGCTTGGCCCGTCGTCGCCCTTGGCCTGTTGCGGGATCAGCAGCTTGGACTTGAGGTAGGCAAGCCAGGCCGCCATCACCAGATAGTCGGCGGCAAGCTCGATGCGGACCCGGCGGGCGCTTTCGATGAACTGCAGATATTGCTCGGCGAGCGCCAGCACGGAAATACGGGCGAGGTCGACCTTCTGATTGCGCGCAAGGTGTAGAAGCAGGTCGAGCGGGCCTTCGAAACCGCCGACGTCGATCACCAATAACGGCTCTCCGCTCGCACGCTCTGCACCATCCTGCCAGAGCTTGTCCATCGGAATGGCGTCTTGCGGTGTATTGGTGGCCATTCCTTCAAACCTCTTTCCGGAGAGGACCGTCAGGAAACGGCAAGCAGGCCGTGGAACTCCGCGCGGATCGCATCTTCGTCGGCATCGTCTCCCGGACCAAAAGCCGCCTCCACCGCTTTTGCGCGCCTCAGCGCCTCACCAGCCAGCGGGATCGCCTCTTTTACAACGGCCTTCATTTCGTCCATGACGCCATTGCAATGCAAGACAATATCGCACCCACCCCCAACTATCCGTGCCGCACGCTCGCCGATCGTGCCTTTGAGCGCGTTCATGGAGGTATCGTCGGACATCAGGAGGCCGTCAAAGCCGATATGGCCGCGGATGATTTCCTCGATCACCTTGCGCGAGATCGTCGCCGGTTCGCTCGGATCGATGGCCGTGAAGACGATATGGGCACTCATCGCCATCAGTTCGTCCCTCATGGCGACGAAGGGCAGGAAATCGTGCGCTTCGAGTTCGGCGCGCGACACCGTCACCACCGGAAGCTCGTGGTGGCTGTCCGCCATGCCGCGGCCATGGCCGGGAATGTGCTTCATGACGGGCAGCATGCCGGCGGCCTTCAAGCCTTCCGCGGCAGCCTTGCCCATCTCGGCGACCGCCTTCGGGTCGAAACCGTAGGCGCGGTCGCCGATGACGTTGCTGGCACCTTCCACCGGCACGTCGAGCACTGGCAGACAATCCACGTTGATGCCGAACTTCGTGAGGTCGAAGGCATGCAGCCGGGACATCAGCCAGGCGGCACGCAACCCTTTGTCGCGATCCCGGCGATACAGCTCACCCAGCGCGGCGGCCGATGGATATTTCTCGATCATCGGCGGACGGATGCGCTGCACCCGGCCTCCCTCCTGGTCGATCAGGACCGGCGCGTCCGGCCTCCCGACACTGTCGCGCATGGCCGAGACGAGATCGGCGATCTGCTGCGGCTCCACGCAATTGCGGGCAAAGAGGATGAAACCCCACGGGCGCTCGTCGCGGTAAAGGGCGATTTCATCGGCGGTGAGGGTCGGGCCGCTGGAGCCCAGGATCATGGCTTTTGATTCGGTCATGGGACGATCCTAGAACATTCGGTGCTCAACGAAAAACGGGGCGCCCGGCGCCCCGTCCCGATTTCGTTCGTCACGTATTTCCGGCGATCCCGGAATTACCGGCCGACCAGGCAGCTCCCGCCAGCCGCGCGATACTTTTCGCAGAGCGCCACCGCGTCGTTCTTGCTGCCGGCCGGGATGCGGACACGGTAGAAGGTGCCCTTGCCGGCGATTTCGGCGGCCTTGATATCGACGCCGCGGCCGCCGATGACGCTGCCGAACTTCGACGACAGGCTCTGATAGGACTTCTGCGCTTCCGCCTGGGACGGCAGGGAGGCGATCTGGATCACGTAACCGCCCTCGCCGAGCGAGGCGACCTGGGCGGATGCGGCAGCCGGCTGGGCCGATGCAGCCTGAGCCTGGCCCGGTGTGCGGACGGTACCCTGGTCGGAGACCGCAGCGACCACGTTGACCGGCTGTTCGGCCGGGCGGGCCGCCGGAACCGGTGCCCTGGAGGTCGCCTGGACAGGCGCGAGGGTGGCGGCAGGCGTGACAGGAGCCAAGGGAGCGGATGGTGCGAGCGGAGCGGGAGATGCCGTCGCCGCAGGCGGAGCGACCTGGCCGCCCCTCGGAGCGGCGCCGTTTGTCGACGGGGCCGCCGTGTTGACCGGTGCGGAGACCGGAACGATGCCGGCCGGGCCTGCACCCGTTGCGGGCGGCGCGGGCTGAGCCGTTGCCGATTTGGCCTGGGCGGGAGCGCTGGCGGCGGGCAGCGATGCCACCTCCGTGGTCTTCTGGCCGGCAGGCGGAAGCTTCGCGGGTTCCGGTGCGGCGAGCGCCGGCACCGGAGCTTCCTGTTCCACCAGCTTGCCATCCGGGCGCACGATCATGGTTTTGACTTTGCGCGGCATGACGGTGACCGGCTGCTGTTCGGCAGAAGCGGCAGCCTGCTGTTCCTGCGGCAGCAGGCGCGGATCCCGCGTCTCGCCCACATCCGTCGGCTCGATGTCGTTTTCGCCTTCCAGCGGCAGCGTGTCGGGCATCAGCGTCTTCTGGACAACATCGACCGGCTGTTCGTTGGAGGAGATCAGCGCATGCTGCTTCGGCTCCTGGGGAGCCAGACCGGCGACGCGGTCGTAGACAGCCTTGTCTTGGTTCGGAACCGTCTTGCCGCCCGGATTTTCGGGGGCGACCTTCACCGGATCGGTATCGGCTGCGATGATGACCGGCTCGCCACCGGACACGACGCCCCGCACACCGTTGCCGAGCCAGGCATAGGCACCCGCGCCGCCAAGAATGACGACGCCGGCCAGAACCAGCGGCACGGCCCAGCTGCGGACCGAACGACGGGCATTCTCCACCGTCGCGACATAATCGGCGTCGGGATAATGCAGTTCCTCGCGGTCGGCAGGCGCCAGAGGCGCGGACAGGCTGCGGCGGAAATCCTCTTCGAGCGCGCGCTCGAAATCATCAAGATCGGCATAGTTCGGCGCACGCGCGGCCTGTGGCGGGCGATCGGACGACGAGAACGCCACAGTCGGCGTGACGGCGACCTCGGGTTTGGCGACCGGCGCGGCGTCGGCCCTGCCCGGCGTCATCAACAGCGATGCCAGTTCTGCATCGATGTCGAGATCGTATTCCGGACGATAAGCCGGCGGCTGCTCGGGTTCTTCGACGGGGAGCGCGGGTACGTCAAGCTCGGCGATCGCCTCCACCTGATCTTCGGAATCGGCGATCTGCGCCGGATCGAAGGGCAGGTCGGCGACCGCTTCGACATCCTCCGCCATCTCCGGCCCGGCGGCCACGGGAGCGGTGGCGACCGGTACGGCAGGTTCTGCCGCGACGACCGGCTTAGCTGTAGCTGCCTGCTCTTCCGCCTTGGCGACCGGTGCGGCGGCCGGCTGTGCGACGGCTTCCTCGACAACGATATCGGCAAGATCGAGTTCAAGCTCGTCGAGCGACAGTTCGAACGCGTCGTCGGCAAACGGATCCTGCTCGGCGGGCGTCGGCTCGTCCGCGACCGGAGCGGCGACGGCCGCCGCGGCAGGCGCCGATACGGCCGGGTTCGCGACGGGTTCGGCGGGAGCGACTGAGACAGGCTGCGACCACGTCAGCGGAGCCGTCGGTGACGGCGTGGCCGCCGTCGGCAGGGAATAGCGCTGCACGTCATAGATCAGCTCGTCGAGGGTCGAGAAGCGGTCCTTTGCCGGAGGCGTTTCGGACCATGTCGGCGAAGCGTCCGGTTTGGCGGCTGCAGCGGAGACCGGGGCGACAACAGGAGCCGGCTGCGGAGCATCGACAGGAAGCGCCGGCTTTTGGACGGGCGCCTCTTCCTTCGGCTGAGAGATGGAAGCTTCCGAGCTCCACGAAAATGCGGCAGCCGCGACCTGAGCTTCTACGGCAGGCGGCGGCTGCGGGGATGCAGGCGCGACGTCGCGCGCCGGATTGAAATTGGCGAGCGGCATGCGGAAGCCCGGAACGTAGCCCTTCGGCTTCTGCTCCAGCTTCACCTCGGGCTCGGGAGCGGCAACGAATACGGGTTCGGCCGCGACAACCGGCTCGCCGCCGATCGAGCTTTCCAGCTCGGCGGCAAGATCGAATTCGGCGACAGTGGGCTCGACCTCGACCACCGCTGCGGCCGGCACGGAGGAAACCGGGCCAGCCACGGGAGCGTCGGGAAGATCGAAGACCGGTTCGAAACGCGCGGTTTCAACAGGCTGTTCGGCAATCGGCTCGGAAGCGGAAAGCTGCGGCGCAGGATCGTCGGCCTGATGCGCTTCAGCGGATGCCTGCGGAGAGGCTTTCGGCTCGTCGTAACGCAGCGCATCGAAATCCACGCGGCCAGAGTCCGCCTGATCCGCCTCGAATACTTCAAGTTCATCGGGAACGAAACGCGGCTCTTCCCGTTCGGAGAACGGATTGAACAGAGCCGGCGGCGGCTCGATGCCGCGGCGCGGAGCTTCGTCAACCGCGATATCGTGGACCGGGTCGAGACGAGGCGCGTCGTAGCGCTCGAACTCCCGCAACAGCTCGTCTTCGAGATTGAAGGCAGGTTCACGCTTGGCCATCTGCGGCGCAGCCGCCGCAGGCCTCGACGCGACCGGCAGATCGTCATAACCTACGATGCGGGCGAGTTCTGCCAGCGGATCGTCATCGGCAAAGAAATCCGGCACATCATTCCGGCTACGCGCAAGGTTGTTATCGGCCATTACCTCGTCCACTCACCTACACTACTACGCATCTGCCAGTGCAATGTGGGGAAATGAGGGCGATATCTACCGCATTTCTTCCGGTGCCGCAGTGCCTGTGATCGCAAGTCCGGACTTCAAAACACAGGCGACAGCATGCACCAGCCCAAGTCTGGCAATGCTCAATTGTCGGTTTTTATCGTTAACAAAGCGTAATTCCGGTTGTTCCTTACCTTTATTCCAATGCGCGTGGAAGAAACTTGCCAGATCATACAGGTAAAAAGCAAGCCGATGCGGCTCCTGCGCCTGGGCCGCAGCCTCAATGATTCTGGGGTATTCGGCGAGTTTTGCGATCAGCTGCAGCTCGTTCGGGTCGTCGATCAGAGCCGTCGAACCCACAAGGTCGAGCGAATCGAAATCAAGGTCCGGAAACGCGTCCTTCGCCTGGCGGAACACCGAAGCGGTGCGGGCATGGGCGTATTGAACGTAAAAGACCGGATTGTCCTTCGACTGCTCGGTGACTTTCGCGAAATCGAAGTCGAGCGGCTCCGAACTCTTCCGGTAGAGCATCATGAAGCGCACCGCATCGCGGCCGACCTCGTCGACCACCTCGCGCAGGGTGACGAAATTTCCCGACCGCTTCGACATTTTCACAGGCTCGCCATTGCGGAACAGCTTGACGAGCTGACACAGGAGCACCGTCAGCTTGGCCGACCCCCCGGATACGGCCCGCGCCAGCGCCTCCAGGCGCTTGACATAGCCGCCGTGGTCGGCGCCGAGCACATAGATCATCTCGTCGTAGCCTCGGTCGTACTTGTCCTTGAAGTAAGCAACGTCGGCCGCGAAATAGGTATAACTGCCGTCCGACTTGATCAGCGGCCGGTCGATGTCGTCGCCCACCTCGGTGGAACGGAACAGCGTCTGCTCGCGATCCTCCCAGTCTTCCGGCAACTGCCCTTTCGGGGGTGGCAGAGTGCCCTTGTAGACATGCCCCTTGAAGGTCAGGTCGTTGATCGCCTGGCGGATGCGCTGCGCGCCGTTGGCATGCAGCGCACGCTCGGAAAAGAACACGTCGTGGGTGACGTTCAATGCAAGCAGGTCGTCGCGGATCATGGCCATCATCATGTCGATGGACTTGTCCTTGACGATCGGCATCCAATCTTCTTCCGGCATGTTGTGCAGCCGCGGACCATATTCGGCGGCCAGTTCCCGGCCGACCGGAACAAGGTAGTCGCCGGGATAGAGACCCTCCGGGATCTGGCCGATGTCTTCGCCCAGCGCCTCGCGGTAACGCAGGAAGGCCGAACGAGCCAGCACGTCGATCTGGCTGCCCGCATCGTTGATGTAATATTCCTTATCGACCTCGTAGCCGGCAAATTCCATGAGATTGGCTAGCGCATCACCGACAACGGCGCCGCGGCAATGGCCGACATGCATCGGGCCGGTCGGGTTAGCCGAAACGTATTCGACATTGGCCTTCCTGCCCTGACCAAGGGTCGAGCGGCCATAGCTCAGGCCGGCCTTGATCATCGAGGCCAGCAGGTTTTGCCAATAGCCGGTCGAAAGGCGGAGATTGATGAAGCCCGGACCGGCGACCGAGACCTCGCTGACATCGGGGTCGGCGCGCAGTGCGGCGGCGATCACGTCGGCAAGCGCACGCGGATTGGTGCCGAGTGGCTTTGCCAGCACCATGGCGGCATTGGTGGCGACGTCGCCATGGGTCTGATCGCGCGGCGGTTCCACCGTGATACGGCCGAAATCCACTTCGCTTCGCTTTTCCTTCACAATATCAATTGTTTCCAAAGCGTTCTTGATTCTAATTTCGAAGTCGGCGAACAGATTCATGTCACTCATCCGGGCAAGCCGGTCCTGGGGCCGTTAAGAGCCGTTAACAATGGCGGGGTGCCTAGCGCAAATCAGGAGTGTGGTCAAACAGCTCGCCATGCGCCTTGATGGCGAAAGTGTCGGTCATGCCGGCGAGATAATCCCCCACATGGCGAGCAAGCGCGGTCTCGCCCAGTCCGGCAATATGGTTGACCCAATAATGGCTGCGCATGAGGGACGGATCGTTCATGTAGGCCTTGAAAAGATCGGAGACGATCTGCGCCGCGCCGGCGCGGATGCGCATGATGTCCGGATGACGGTAGATGCGCGAGAACAGCAGTTTCTTGATCTGGCGGTCGGTTTCGGCCATTTCGCCGGAGAAAGTGGAAATGACCTGGTCGGCGGCGCGGATGTCGGCGACACTTTGCGGCTCCAGCTTGCGGAGATTGTCCTGTGAAACGCCGATGACGTCCTCCACCATGTGCGTGATCTGCCGGCGCGTTATCTCGTAGGCGAACCGGCTGTCTTCGAGATGCGGGTAACGTTCCCTCACCTCGCGCATCAGCGTCGCCAGGAACGGCACGTCCTCCAGCATCTCGAACGTCAGCAGCCCGGAGCGCAGGCCGTCGTCGATATCGTGGGTATTGTAGGCGATATCGTCGGCGATCGCCGCAACCTGCGCTTCGAGGCTGGCATAGCTTGCGATTTCGAGGTCGTGCAGCAGGCAATAGTCCCGGATCGGCTGTGGCACCGGTCCGCGCGTTCCTTCGCCCGCCTTGGTCAGCAGCGGGCCGTTGTGCTTGACCAGACCCTCCAGGCTTTCCCAGGTGAGATTGATCCCGTCGAATTCGGCGTAACGGCGTTCGAGCTTGGTGACGATCCGCAGCGACTGCGCATTGTGATCGAAACCGCCATAGGGCTTCAGAAGTTCGTCCAGCGCATCCTCGCCGGTGTGGCCAAACGGCGTGTGACCGAAATCGTGCACCAGCGCCACGCCCTCCGCCAGATCCTCGTCGATCTTCAGTGCGCGGGCGAGCGCGCGGGCAATTTGGGCGACTTCGACCGTATGGGTGAGCCGGGTGCGGTAGTGGTCGCCGTCCGGGCTGATGAAGACCTGCGTCTTGTGCTTCAGCCTCCGGAAAGCCGTGGTATGGACGATACGGTCGCGGTCGCGCTGGAATTCGGAACGCGTCAGGCTGCTGTTCTCGGGGAAAAGCCGGCCGCGCGACGCCCAGGGATTGGAAGCGTAGACCGCACGCTCGCCACTGCCGAACCCCAGCGCCACCGTATCGATCGTCATGCCTTCACCTGTTTCTTCATCGCCGGCCGCTGCCCATTGACGCGCCGTTCACGTCTTCATACCTATACTACGAGCTCTGCGCAAAGCAGGTGACATGAATCTCTCCGGGCTTCCTTCCCGGATCTCACCGGGCCTTGAACCCGGCAGGAGGCGAATATGAATGCGAATGTAACCCTTTCGGATGCCGCGGCCAGACGGATCGCCGAAATCGTCGGCGGCGATGCGGGCAAACAGGCTCTTCGCGTCTCGGTGGAAGGCGGGGGCTGTTCCGGCTTTTCCTACAAGTTCGACCTGGCCGAGGCACCTCAGGACGACGACGTGGTCATTGCCAACGGCGACGCCAAGGTGCTGATCGACAGCCTTTCGCTTGTCTACATGGCAGGCTCGGAGATCGATTTCGTCGACAACCTGCTCGGCCAGTCCTTCCAGATCAAGAATCCGAACGCGGTGGCAAGCTGCGGCTGTGGCACGAGCTTCTCGATCTGACATCTCATCTTCGCCCTTCCCATCGCTTGCCGTTTCGCTAAAAGGGAAGCGGAATAGACGGAGGGACGAGCCCATGAAGATCGCCACCTGGAACATCAACGGTGTCAAGGCGCGCATCGACAACCTGCGCCAGTGGCTGACCGACTCCTCCCCCGACATCGTCTGCCTTCAGGAAATCAAATCGGTCGACGAGACGTTTCCGCGGCTTGAGATCGAGGCGCTCGGCTATCATGTCGAAACGCACGGCCAGAAGGGGTTCAACGGTGTCGCCCTTCTTTCGAAGACCAGGCCGGACGAAGTGCTGCGCGGCCTGCCCGGCGGGGAGGATTCCGACGGACAGCCGGACGAGCAGTCGCGCTATATAGAGGGCGTTTTTTCCGTGCCGTCCGGCGTCGTCCGCGTTGCCTCGATCTATCTGCCGAACGGCAATCCGGCCGATGATCCGGTCAAATATCCCTACAAGCTCGCCTGGATGGAACGCCTGCGCCGGCATGCTCAGAACTGCCTGCTGCTCGAAGAGCCGCTGATTCTCGCCGGCGACTACAATGTCATTCCTGAACCGCACGACTGCTTCGATCCGGCAGTCTGGGCGACGGACGCGCTCTTCCTGCCGCAGACCCGCGCCGCTTTCCGGCGCCTCGAAAACCTCGGCCTCGTCGATGCGGTGCGCGCCACGACCGACGCGACGAAGCTCTATTCGTTCTGGGACTATCAGGCCGGCGCCTGGCAGAAGAACAACGGCATCCGCATCGACCATCTCATGCTTTCGGCCGAAGCGGCGGACCGGCTGAAGTCAACGGCGATCGAAAAGCATGTGCGGGCGTGGGAAAAACCCTCCGACCACGTGCCGGTAGTCGGGGTCTTCGACTTCACTTAAAACGAAACGCAAGATCGCCGAAGCATGGCGCGCAGCCGTTCTGCGGCGCGACATGCGAAAACGCGGACCGGACATGGCAGGCGGGCCCGAAGGTTCAGTCGGCGCCCTGGGCAAACTGCTGGGACAGGGCAACAGCGCCGCGACGATCTTCTTCGCCCGCAACCGAGAAGGCCTGTTCCTGCAACTGCTGCATCCAGATGCAATCCTTGGCGCTGCATTTGTCCAGCGCCGCCGTCATGAAGGCAAGCCCGCGCACCGTCTGGCCTTCCTGAAAGAGAACATTGCCGAACACCGCCATAGCTCCGGCATGGCCGTTGCGGCGCGCCTGGTTAAGCCATTTCTTGGCCTGCTGGATGTTGGCGCCGCCACCCTCGCCCGACAGCATCATCTTGGCGAGCTGGAACTGCGCTTCCGAAACACCGAAGGTCGAGGCGACCTGGAAATAAAGCTGGCGAGCCTGCGAAAGGTCGGGCTTGATCGGACTTCCCGGAATGCCGCGCCGATAATAGTTGGCAAGCGACAGAAGGGCATTGATGAAAAAGCCGGTGTCCTCGGAACCCGGCTCGACGCCCTGCGCGGCGATCTCGTTGTAGATCTTGAAGGCTTCGAAATCGTCCTTCGCGACGCCATCGCCGTAGGCATACATGTTGGCAAGCGCCCAGCGCGAACCTGTATGCCCCTTTTCCGCGGCATACCGGTAGGCTTCGACGGCATCTTCCTTCTGGCCGTTCTTGTAGGCCTTGAAGCCGAACTTGAAGAGGTCGAAGGGTCCGGACTCCTTGGTCACGCCGGACTTGATATCAAACGCTGCTGCGGTTCCGGCCAGAATCGAAGCGAACGACGCTCCAAGAAGCAATACTCTCATGGATCCGATATCAGACTTCGCCATCGTTCAGTTTCTCTCATGCCGCTGCAGCGCCATGGGATCGGCAGCCGCAGCTCGAGCATTGCAAGTCGTCGCGGATCGGTCACTCCGGCGATTTCCGGGAACCACTCCTTCCGACTGGCGAAGGAAACTGTAGATGCCGTTTCCGGCAAGACTAGGACCTGTTGCCGTCGCTTCCGTGGCACGGCCGGCGGATGCAAACATCCATCCGTCAGCGCGCAAAAAGCCCGGTTCTTCGTTAAGAAACCCGCCCATGTTACTCCAAAATACGCGCCCCGCCCCCGCGGCCCGCGCCCGTTACCCGTCTATCGCTGCGCCCCGTTTGTGGCGGGAAGTGGACAGAACGCCGCCTCTCGAGGCGCCCGACAATAGTCGCAAAAAAGTGTTGCCAAATCGTCACAACCCGACTTCTGCAACTTCGTGGACATCCACGATGGAGCCCGTTCGCGGATCCACGAGTTCACACGAATACGGAGGGAACGGCCAAAACCATTCCCTCCGTCCCGTAAGATCGAATGCTCAGAATTTAATGTTGTAGCTGGCGGTCAGCGCATAAGCCCAGTCGCCATCCGCAGTCGCGTTGAAATTCGCACCCTTGGCGGTGGACTGACTGCCGGAGGTCAGGTAGCTGACGGCGCCGCCGACGCGCAGCTGGCCCGGGCCGCAGTCAATGGCGGCACCGGCACCGAAGGTCCAGGTATCCGTCATGATGTCGGCACCGTTGCCGACGCCTTTGTCCCAGCGGATATTGACGGTACCAACGATCTTGTCGGTGAACTGATGGCCGACACCGCCCGAGATGGTCCAGCCGTCACGCCAGTTGTAGATGTCCTGCTGCGGCGGAAGGCCGGTGATGTTGTAGTCCAGCGTGTCGAGCACGCTCCAGTCCGTCCATTCCACGGCGCCATATACCAGCCAGCCCGGCGCAACGCCGCTCTGGACGCTGAGCTTCACCGACTGCGGCAGGGTGCCCTGGCCGGTGGCGCGAACCGGCGCAACACCCAGCAGAGGAGCCAAGGCCGCCGGGGTGAAAGTGCCGTCGGCCTCGTGATCGATCTTCGAGCGGTACATCAGCTGGGCGCGCAGGGCATATTCGGGAATGTCATAGCCGACGCCGAAACGGTAGCCGAAGGCAGAATCATCATCGAGGCGAAGCGTGCCGTAGAAGGATCTGGCCGTGTAGCTGAAATCCTGCATGAAGCCGCCGCCAAGGAAATGCAGGCGTCCCTGCCCGACAGCGAGGCTGACATCGCAGGTAATGCCATATTCGTTGGTGTCGAACTTCTTGCTGAAGTAATAATTCGCGCTGGCCGGAAGCCCTGCTGCGGCATCCGCCGCCCGCGCGTTAGGCCCGTATTCCGACTCCGCACCGTAAGGCCGCGTATAGGTGAACGCGCAGGCGAAAGCATCCGAGACGCGGCCCATGGCTGCAACATCCGGGATATAATAGTCCTGCGAGAATGCATCGTCGCTCGACTTGACGCCATTGATCGTATCGAACTCGCGACGCGGATTGACGTAGGTCACACCCGCCTCGATCGCCGCATTCTTGCGCTCGTAGAGGATGTCGGTGCTTGCCTCGCCCCATGAAAAGCCGCCGGCCAAAGCCGACGAATGCGCCGCCCCGACCGCAGCAAGAGCCAAGAGCCCCGTGGAAATGTGTTTTCTTACCATATTTGCTCCCACTCCCTGGTAAGTGATCGGAATCACTGTAGAGGCTTCAACCTAAATGACAACTTTCGGGTGTTCACCGCATCGCGCCGCAAATGTCATTCTGAGTTACGTAAAAAAGTCAGGACTGCGGGTTGATTTTAATCAATGCGCAAAGTTTTACCAAGTTTGGGTAAAATTCTGCATATATTTAGAAATTTATCTTTCCCAAGGCGCCGGTGTGTCAATGTGGCAACATTGCGGCTTTCTGCGAGTTCGCAGATGCACATCTGTGGAGCATAGGCGGCGATTATATCGTTTGAAACGCAAGATGCCGCCCCGATAGCTCGGCGCGGCATCCCGATACGGTGACCGAATCGCTACGATCAGCCGGCTTCGCTGATCCGAAGCAGTGCCGTCTTGAGGTTGGCCATCTGGATTTCCAACTCAGCGAAACGCTCACGCTCGGCGGCGACGACCTCCGGATCGGCATTGGCGATGAATTTTTCGTTGGCCAGTTTCTTGCCGATACGGTCCATCTCGCTCTCGGTCTTGCCGACCGTCTTTTCGATACGGGCCCTTTCGGCGGCAAGATCGATGAGGTTGCCGAGCGGCAGGCAGGCGGTCGCCTCTCCGACGACGATCTGGGCGGCACCCTTCGGAGCAACCTCCGCAAGTGCGATACTATCGACGCGGGCGAGCCGCTTGATCGCCGCCTCGTGGCGCTTCAAGCGGGATTGCGTCAGTTGGTTTGCACCCACCACGATGAGCGGGGCAATCGCGGACGGTGGCACGTTCATTTCAGCGCGGGCCGAACGAAGACCGGAGACGAGATCCACAAGCCAGTTGATCTCTTCGGCCGCAGCCTCGTCGGCGAATTCCGGCGCCGGCCAATCCGCATGGCAGAGCAGGCCGTCACCGGTGTCCGTGTGCGCCCACAGCTCTTCCGTCATGAACGGCATGAACGGATGCAGGAGCTTGTAGGTCTCTTCGAGAACGTAGGCCACGCAAGCCTGCGCCTCAGCCTTGGCCGCCTCGTCATCGCTGGCGAAAACCGGCTTCAGAAGTTCCAGATACCAGTCGCAGACCTGGTTCCAGACGAAACGGTAGAGGGCGCCGGCCGCATCGTTGAAGCGCAAAGCTTCGATCGCCTCGGTCACGTCGAGCACCGCCTTTGAAAGTTCCGTCAGGATCCAGCGGTTGATCGTCAGCTTCGTCGTTTCCGGCGAAAAGCCCGGGTCGCGCTTGACGCCGTTCATTTCGGCAAAGCGGGTGGCATTCCACAGTTTGGTGCCGAAGTTGCGGTAACCGGCGATGCGGGCCGGATCGAGCTTCACGTCGCGGCCCTGGGCTGCCATGATCGCCAGCGTGAAGCGCAGCGCGTCCGCGCCGTATTCGTCGATCAAGCTCAGCGGGTCGATGACGTTGCCCTTCGACTTCGACATCTTCTGGCCGTTCTTGTCCCGCACCAGGGCATGGATATAGACGGTGTGGAACGGTTCGACGCCGTTGCCTTCGTCATCCCGCATGAAATGCAGGCCCATCTGCATCATGCGGACGACCCAGAACGGAATGATGTCGAAACCGGTGACCAGGATGCTGGTCGGATAATAGCGGGCGAGTTCCTTCGTCCTCTCCGGCCAGCCGAGCGTCGAGAAAGGCCAGAGTGCCGAGGAGAACCAGGTGTCGAGCACGTCCTCGTCGCGGGTGAGGATTTCGCCCGGCTGGTAGTTCTCGATCCTTTCCTGCACCCAGGCCTTCCACGGACCTTCATGCGCAAGATAATGCTGGATCGCGGCTTCGAGCGCCTCCTCTTCGGTCTTCTCGACGAAGACCTGGCCGTCCGGACCGTACCAGGCCGGTATCTGGTGACCCCACCAGAGCTGACGGGAGATGCACCAGGGCTGGATGTTTTCCATCCATTGGAAATAGGTGTTTTCCCAATTCTTCGGGACGAAATTGGTGCGGCCTTCGCGAACCGAGGCGATCGCCGGCTGAGCCAGCGTCTTGTTGTCCACCCACCATTGGTCCGTCAGGCGCGGTTCGATCGGCACGCCGCCGCGGTCGCCATGCGGCACCATGTGTTTGTGCGGTTCAACCTTGTCGAGGAGGCCGGCTTCTTCGAAAATCTCGACGATGATCTTGCGCGCCGTGAAGCGGTCCTGGCCTTCAAGGCGATCCCAGGCGCCATGCAGCGCCGCCGGATGGTCGAGGCCTTCAAGGAAGTCCTCGTTGTCCTTGATGGTGATCGTGCCGTCGACGTTCATGACGTTGATAGCGCGCAGGCCGGCCCGCTTGCCGACTTCGAAGTCGTTGAAGTCGTGCGCCGGCGTGATCTTGACGGCGCCGGTGCCGGCTGTCGGATCGGCGTAGTCATCGGCGACGATCGGGACCTTGCGGCCGACGATCGGCAAAATGACATGCTTGCCGACGATCGACCTGTAGCGCTCGTCCTCGGGGTTTACGGCAATGCCGGTATCGCCAAGCATGGTTTCCGGGCGTGTCGTCGCGACGACGATGTAGTCGCGCGTCTCGAACTCGGTCGGCTTGCCCTCTTCGTCAAAGGCGACGGGATGTTGGTAGGTGACCCCCGGCTCCAGCGGATAGCGGAAATGCCAGAGATTGCCGTTGACCTCCAGCTGCTCGACCTCCATGTCGGAGATCGCGGTCAACAGCTTCGGGTCCCAGTTGACGAGGCGCTTGTCCTTGTAGATCAGGCCCTGCTTGTAGAGCGTGACGAAGACTTCTAGGACGGCGGCCGAAAGGCCTTCGTCCATGGTGAAACGCTCGCGCGACCAGTCGCAGGAGGCGCCGAGCCGCTTCAGCTGGTTGAAGATCAGGCCACCCGATTCCGCCTTCCACTCCCAGACCTTGTCGACGAAGGCCTCGCGGCCCATGTCACGGCGGCCGGGAAGCTGGCGTTCCATCAACTGGCGCTCAACGACCATCTGGGTGGCGATGCCTGCATGGTCCATGCCCGGCTGCCACAGCACGTCCTTGCCGCGCATGCGTTCGAAGCGGATCAGGATGTCCTGCAGCGTGTTGTTGAGCGCATGGCCCATATGCAGCGAACCGGTGACGTTCGGCGGCGGGATCACGATCGTGAAGGTTTCCGCCCCGGGCTTCGCATTGGCGCCGGCGCGAAAAGCGTCCGCCTCGTCCCAGGCCTGGGCGATCTTCGGTTCTACCGCTGCGGAATCATAGGTCTTATCGAGCATTTCCTGACCCGTTTTGTCTTTGTCTTGGGATGCTGGGTGTAAATAGGATGGGGTGTTCCAAGTCAATAAAAAAGCCGCCCCGTCGCCGGAGCGGCCGTTTCGATCAACCGGCCAAAGCGCGGTTGCGCTCTTTCAGGTTCGCTCGTCGCGCTTCAGTTTCTTGTTCCTGCGCATGTCGTCATCGCAAAACCGTTGCACACTTTTGCGCAGCATGCTTGAGGCGGATCGGCCAAGCAGCCCACGACCCGCGCCGCTGCCCCCTTTGATCAGCGGCGTGTGCCGCGCGCCACCCGTTCGATTTCCTCGCGCACCAGCCGCTCCACCAGCGTCGGCAGATTGTCGTCCAGCCATTCCTGCAACATCGGGCGCAGCATGTCTCCGGCCATGTCTTCCAGAGACCGACGCTCCATGCCGTTGAATACGGCGGCAAGCTCGCTGAACGACTTTGCGACCTGCGCTCCCGCTTCCACGGAAAGAAGGTTGGCCGCCTCCTCGATCTTTGCGGGCAGGCTGCGGGAGGCCGGGGGCTCCGGAGCAAGCCTCGGCTCCTGGCGAGGTTCCGACCGGACAGGCGTTTCGGACTTTACTGGAGCCGGCTCAGCCGGTTCGAAAATCGAAGGTGGAGGACGACGAACCGGTTCAGGCTGTGGTGCCGCCGGCTGGGCGGCGGCGGTCGGCGGATTGAGCGGTGCGACCGGAGCCGGCTCGCGGAACTCCGGCATGCGTGGCATCGACGGGCGCTCGGAGGCAGGCTCTTCCCGGCGCGAAGCCTGAACCGGCGCGGGCGGAGCGGGCGCCGTCGAGGCGGTGGCAAGGCGGACATTGCCCGGCTCCTGCTGTCTCACGGAAGCCGCGCGCACCCTTGCAGCCACGTCGGCGAGCGACAGCGTGCGCTCCGACTGGGCCGGCTGATTTATGGGTGCGGACGGGAAGTTCATCGGCTCGTTTCGCGAAGGTACACCAGGGTCGTTGGCAGCCATGTCCGGCGCGAAGCCCATCTCTTCGGCCTCATCGGTCTCCTCTTCGCCATAGACAGGCGGCAGTGGGCGGGACAGGACATTCTCGGACGTCGGCTCATTGCTCTCAATGATCCGGCGAATCGACGCCAAGATTTCTTCCATAGAGGGTTCACGCGCTACATTTGGCTGAGCCATTTCTATCCCCGCTGTTACCGGTACTCGATTCGGCTCCGAACGAGGAAGCTCCGAATCGACGTCACTCTAAGGTGTTGGGGGGGCTGGAAACAATGACAAGTGCCCCAGGCTGCCTACCGATACACAGTTTTGTTGGAGAAGTGAATCCCGGATGTCACACTTGCCCCGATGGATCGCAGGAGACCGCGACAGACGAGAAAGAGGCCCCTTGCGTCGACAAAAGGGCAAGGATCAGAAAACAAATTCCCGTGCCTTGCGGAAGCCCGGCAGAGGCTTGACGGAGGCATTGAAGAAAGCGCTCTCGGAGACAACGCCCTGTTCGCGTACAAGGACCTTCGCCTGGGCGGCGTTGCCGTATCCGATGACAGCCACCAGACGGCCACCGTCCCTCAATTGATCGATCAAAGCAGCAGGAACTTCCTCGACCGCACCATTGACGAAAATCAGATCGTACGGCGCCTCGCCGGCATAGCCATTTTCGAGGGCGCCGGTGACGATGGCGACATTGTCGTAGCCGAGCGAGGAAAGCGTTACCGAGGCCTGGCTTGCCAGGGCCTCGTCCGATTCCAGCGAAACCACGGAATCGGCGAGCAGGGAGAGGATCGCGGATGCATAACCGCTGCCGGCGCCGATTTCGAGCACCACGTCATTCTTGGTAACGGCGGCAAGCTGCAGGAGCTTGGCAAGCGGCGAGGCTTCCATGAGGTAGCGGCCCGGCGCCACCTCGATATCCGTATCGATATAGGCAAGCGACTTGGCCTTGGCCGGCACGAAGGCTTCGCGCGGAACGGTATAGAAAGCCCGCAGAACCGAATGCGACGTGACATCGGTGGTGCGGATCTGATTTTCCACCATCTTCGTCCGCGCTGCTTCGAAATCCATCATCTTGAGTGTCCCAAATCACCCGGCACCCGCCGGTCCATATCCGTCCGTCTTACTGACGCCTGGACACGCTTTCAAGACACAGCCCGGTTAGGATGAAAAAAACCGCAGGAAATCACAAGGTCGGAGAGCGCGTCCGACCGGATTTGCGAGGTCAGGCGTAAGCGGGCGGCGCTTCTTCGAGCTTGCGGGCGGTCGTGTAGTCCCGACCGTAGGATGTCCGCAGGCTGTGCCCCCTGTCGAAAGCGGATTGCTCGGCGAGCGTGAGCGGAAAAATACCGTCTGCGAACGTGCCCGTGCCTTCGAAATCGTTGGTCGGCTGACGCCATACGGTGATGATTTTCGTGATCATGTCGCTTTCCCTCCGTTCTGACCCGCTAAAAGCGATGAACAGGTCTTTCAGTTCCGAGCCTAAAGGGAGAAAGTTAAAAATTAACCATGTTGCAGCGCACACAAAGCCTTGTGGTAAACGCTTGGTTCCAAAGGAAGAATGGATTTTAGCAACAGGGTTGAATGAGGGGGAGATGGAGGCCTCGCCCGGAATCGAACCGGGGTGCAAGGATTTGCAGTCCTCTGCGTCACCACTCCGCCACGAGGCCGTCCGAACGCATGAAGAGCGAGTGGTGTCGGGCGTTTAGAACGAATCGAATGACGGTGCAAGAGAGCATTTCCGAAAAACATCCGGTCGATTCCCGAAATGTGTTGCGAGGCGCCCTTCGGCGCAAAACCTCTCGAACCGCGAGAATGGCCGTTCCGCCTCCGGCACGGCCATCTTCACCACCGGACAGCCCTCTTGCTACAGGACGAGCCCCGGCGCGGACAGCAGCAGGGCTCCCGCCCCGACGACGCCGACCTTCAGCAAATAGGCGGCGATCTTGGCAGGGCCTGGCCGATCCGACACCAAGGAAGGCTCGATATAGATGCGGCAGTAGAATTGCTGATCGTCCGAAGCGATCAGATTTTCGAACATGTGTGGCAGAATGCCGGTGTAGCGGCGAACCGAACCGCCCGTGGTTTTAATGAAAAGACGCTGCCGATCCGGATCGTAACATGCGGCCTTCAAATGCCTGCTGTTCAGGGATATCCACTGCATCGCACGCTCCATTCGCACCTGCAGCATTAACCCATCTGAGATGGTCCGCGTCAAGCGCGGCGGCAGCTGGAAACAGCCGGGGGTGCAATTCATGGAAAATTCATCATAACCTGGAACCAAACCCTCCCCGACGAGTTGTCCACGCCGTAATGCAAGGGTGTGGAACAATGCGTGACGTAGCTGAGGCGAGCGAAGTTCTTTGGAGTTCGCCAGTCAGAGTCCGGGTCGGATATGGTTTTCCCGAGACGATCCGAGGGCCAAGAGAGGCTCTGGAATATCTTAACTGGCGTTGGCCGGTGCGTGAAGGCACCTATTATATCAGGGCTTTAAAAGAGTGCGCTGCCTGCCTGCAGCGCAATATTCCGCTCGAAAAGGTGCGCGAGACCTTCGTACTTGCAAGTATCGAAGCCAAGATGCTGTCCTGACGCCGTGCCACTCCTGCGCCGGCGAGGCCGGTCGGCGCAAGACATTGTTAAACATTCTTATTCAGAAGTTTCTTAAAAGCTTTCTCCTAAAATTGTGCGCGGCGGCGATGTTGTCGCCATAATCCTTATGAGAAGGATCGCCATGACGGCGATGATCAGTATGAAGCTCACTGTCTCCGACGCCGTAGCGGCGTGCGCGACCATAGGGTCGCTTTCCAGTATTCTTTACGTAGGGCATCTGTTCATGGCCCTGTTCTAGGCGTCTCCACCAAGGCGACGCTTATGCCGGCCAATAGATATCCGAATCGAAATCCGGCGGGATGACGGCCAATCGGCCCAGCGCGTCCGCTACATAGCCGATCTGCATGGCCAGATAGCTGATTTCGCGCGGGATGGGGATACCCGTCAGCATATGACGGTTGCGCCATGTCTCGTATCCGGCAGCTTTCAGCCGTCGCTCGGCCTCCCGCAGCACGTCGTCGCGTTTTGGATCGCGCCCCCCGTCGCACATCAAGTCGCGCATCAACCCGCGCCTTGGCAGACCTTCGTGGACTTCCGCCACGTCGGCAGGCTTCGACGGGCGGTCCGCAAGCCCGCCCTCGATCACTCTGAACCGCATATTCGCCCTCGTCTTCAATCCCGGGAACGATCCTAGTGATTCGGGACGATCTGCGCCAGAGTCCCTGCTGCATCACTGATGTGGCGAAGTACGCGGATCAGTGGTAGGATATGCATCGTTGTCAGGCGGAGGAGACGCCGGGCGGCGGACATGCGGTAAGAGGAGACCGTCATGCAGTATCTGGAATTCATCACCACGCTCAATCCCGTCGTGCTGGCGATCCTTGCGGTCGTGCTGGCCTGCGGCGCCTATGATTATTGGGCGCAGTCGAAATAGGAAGTTCCCGGCCTTCCACGAGCCCCGGCGGACGTTCAAGCCGCGCAGGCAAACGTGCGCCTTTGCGCAGCACCCGAATGCTGCTATGCATCCCGGCACTGACGGCTGCGCGGAGCATCGATTTGAACGGAAGTCTCGAATTCGAAGATACCTCGACCTCGCTGAGCGGCATGCTGCGGCAGCTGATCAGCGGCATCAGAGGCCAGTCGGTGACATTGCGCGAGCTCATGGACGCGGTGGGCGAACAAGGTCTCCTCGTCATCTGCGCCATCGCCTCCCTGCCCTTCCTCCTCCCGGTCTCGATCCCCGGCGTCAGCACCGTCTTCGGCGCGGCCATCATATTGATCAGCCTGGCGATCACGGCGAACCGCCTGCCCTGGCTGCCGAAAAGGATCCTCGACCGGCAGCTCGACACCGGCAAGCTGGTGCCCGCCCTCGAAAAGGGCGCCAACATCGTCTCTCGCCTCGACCGTTTCCTGAAGCCGCGCCTGTCGGGTTTGACCACCGGCCGGATGGTCAATCGCCTCAACGGCCTCGCCATCACGGCGGCCGGCGTGCTTCTGATGTTTCCTCTCGGCCTCGTGCCCTTTTCCAACACGCTGCCGGGCATCGCCATCCTCATGCTTTCGACCGGCATGATGCAGCGCGACGGGCTCGTCGTGCTCGGCGGTTATCTCTTCAACGTCATCACGGTGGTCTATTTCGGCGTGCTTGCCTATGCCGCCTTCAGCGCCGGCCAGGGAATCGCCTCCCTTTTTGCGTGACGTCCCTTTCGCGACTTGGCTGACGAAAGTCCGAAGCGGCGGTCGACCGGCTGTCGGTGGCCGTCACTTCTGCTGGGTCTTGCCCGCCCGCCGCCTTGCCCACCAGATCGCCGTCCTGCGCCGCTGACGCCGGACGGCGGGCAGATCGTGCGACAGGACCAGAAAACCGAGCGGCAGCATCCAGAACCCGAGGACCGGCAAGAAACCGAGGGTGCCGCCGAAAATCAGGCCCATACCGATGGCGACTCGCCCGGTTCGCGACCGCGGCATGGGTATCTGCCAGCTGCCGAGTGCCAGTTTGCCGTTTTTCGGGTCGATGCCGAATCTCGTCGCTTTCCGTTCTTCCGTCAAACTCCGTCGCTCCTTGCCGCCGCCGAAGGCCAGTCCCCCCGCATATGGGGGCTTAAACGGGGATAAAACATCCAAGTTTGATTTTTTTGCAAAAACCGCTTGGCAAAACGGCAAAGCATTTGTATTACCCGCCGCACACGCCGCCACCGAGCGGATGATCCCTGGTAGCTCAGCGGTAGAGCATTCGACTGTTAATCGACAGGTCGCCGGTTCGAATCCGGCCCGGGGAGCCAGTTTTTCGCTAGAGCGCGCCAAAAGCGCGCTCTAGCCGTCTAGGACCCTCTAAACTACGATATTCTGCTCACTCCCCTCGATGGGCTAATCGGAGTTTGTCCTAGTTTTGGCGTCCCGGTGATCGGCCGAGCGCAAGATACCAGACCGGCAGCACAACGATCATTGGTGCTCTTGATGGGAGCTGAGCCGGCGCCCACTGGATCGACCGGCGGCCACAGCGCTGCCGCCATCTCCATTCTCCACAAATGCTTCCGTCGCTATGATCTACCTTTGTCAGCGATGCTACGAATGTAGGCGCAGAACATGTCAGCCATCGCGTCGGCAAAGGCTTCTATTTCAGTCAGACTGCGTGGTGTCTCTGAAAACTCCTTACCAACAGTGCTCATCGTCGTCATGATCAGGTCGGAGGCAAGCTGCCGAGCGATATCGGTCCCGTGGGGAAGCGCTTCCCGCATAAAACTTCCGAAGATGGGAGCGCCCTCCTCCTTTGCCTCTCGGGCTTCGGGCGCATCACGATAGAGCGGAGCGGCGTCATCGAGCGCGATGCGGACCGCCGCTTCCTCGCATTCGGACCGGATAAAGGCATGAACGAGGGCCCGTAGCCGCTGAAGCGGCGATTGTGAGCGATCATCCAGAATGCGCCGCAGAAGATCCGCGGTCTGCCGCCACTCGTCGCTTTGCAATCGAAAAAGGATCGCGGCCTTGTTCGGAAAATACTGGTAGAGCGATCCGATGCTCACGCCGGCTCTTTCCGCCACCCGAGCGGTCGTGAATCTCTGCGCCCCCTCCTCTGCCAAAACCTGAACAGCAGCCTGCAAAATGGCCTGAACAAGCTCGTTCGAACGGGCCTGCTTCGGCCGTTTTCGTGAGGATATACGGGTACTTGGTTGATCAGCCATCGAGGATGCCCGGCAATGCGATTAGCGAATGCGACGATTTATTCGTATTTTCGGTTTCAGCACAAGTCGCTTTCCTGCACGGAGCTTTTCATGACCGCCCTGACGACAGAACCTCTCGCACCGCTTCTCGATCGCCTGTTTGCCGAAGCTGACGCAGCGTCGAGCCCGGGGATGGCCTCGCTTTCGCACGACGAACTTGAGCGTCTCCTGCGCAGCAAAACGGAGTATCTCGATTTATACGGGCGGCTGAAGGATCTCTGGCTCCCGGTGTCGCGCGAGACAGGCACGATGCTCTACATGCTTGCCCGCAGTTGCGGCGCAAAATCGATCGTCGAGTTCGGGACATCATTCGGTATCTCAACGCTTCACCTTGCCGCAGCGCTACGAGACAACGGTGGCGGGCGAGTGATCACCAGCGAGTTCGAGCCTTCGAAGATAGTTCGCGCGCGGCAAAACCTGGCCGACGGAGGGCTGATCGATCTTGTCGAAATCAGAGAGGGTGATGCGCTCGAGACCTTGAGTTCCGATCTTCCCGAAACGATCGATCTGCTGCTGCTCGACGGAGCCAAGTCCCTCTACCGCGAGGTCCTGGATCTGGTGGAGGACCGTCTCAGGCCGGGCGCTCTCGTCGTCGCGGACAACGCCGATGCCTGCTTGGATTACTGCCCGGACTACCTTGCCCGTGTTCGCTCAACCGCGTCCGGCTACATCTCCGTGCCTTTCGCAGACGATGTCGAACTGTCCATGCGGATGTCGTGAATCCGACGCCGCCCCCAATTCCCAAGATCGGAGAAACATCATGCGCGTGTTCGTAACAGGTGCCACCGGCTGGGTCGGCTCGGCTATCGTGGAGGAGCTTCTGAGCGCCGGCCATCGCGTCACTGGCCTTGCCCGCTCTTTCTCGAAGGCCGAACGTCTTGCCGCTGCCGGCGCCAAGGTGATCCAGGGTTCGCTGGATCACCTTGATGTTCTGCGCGAGGCCGCGTCGGCGGCAGACGCCGTCGTCCATACTGCTTTCAACCACGACTTCATTCACGCCGATTTCAACAACGGCTTCCCTAAATTCCTCGAAAGTGCCGCCCTCGACCAGCGGGTGATCGAGATCCTCGGCGGTGCCCTCGAAGGATCGAACCGGCCTCTGCTGGTTACGTCCGGCTTGTCCGGCCTGCCGCGAGGCGCCACCGAACACGATCTCCCCAGCCCGGCCGCCCCGCGAAAGTCGGAAACCGCCGCGAGAGCGCTGGCTGAACGCGGCCTCTCCGCGGCGACCGTGCGGCTTGCACCATCGGTACACGGGATCGGCGATTATGGATTTATTCCGATCCTCGTGAAGCTGGCGCGTGAGACGGGCGTATCGGCCTATATCGACGGAGGACAGAACTGCTGGTCAGGTATCCATAGGCCGGATGCGGCACGCGTCTATCGGCTCGCTCTGGAACAGGGCGTGACGGAACCGGTGTATCACGCAGTCGCCGACGAGGCTGTCCCCTTCGAGGAGATCGCCACTGTAATCGGCGGACGGCTTGGCCTTCCGGTCGAGGCACGCCCGCGGGAACACTTCGGATGGTTCGCCGCTATGGCAGGCGCAGACATGGCCGCCTCCAGCGCACGGACCCGGACATTGCTCGACTGGCAGCCTTCCGGCCCCAGCCTTCTCGCCGATCTCGATCAACCTGGCTACTACGCCCGGTAATCGCGTTCAAAGCTCTCGACGCCGCGCACGTATTTACGTCCGGCCGTAAGCGTTCACGTTAACCAACGCACCCATCGACCCATCGACCCACCGACCCGGCGATCCATCCCGCAAAACGGCGCTTTGCGCCGCCTCCCGGTCGCGGTCCCTATTCGGAGTGCGTGAGCATGCCTGCTATTCAACGGCCAGATCCGGCCTATCGCCGCGTCGTCGCCCTGACGGCCGCCTTGTTTCTATCCTATCTCACGGTCGCCATATCGCTGTCGGCCGTAACCATTCATGTCGTGCAAGGCCTCGGCCTCGACAACGCTTACGGTGGCCTCGCCGTTGGCATCGCCTTTCTGTCGACGATCCTCACGCGAGGCTGGGCCGGCGCCTTGGCCGATCGGATAGGCGGCAAGTTGTGCATGCAGCGCGGCTTGATCATCTACGCGGCCGCCGGCCTGATCTGCCTTTCGGCGAGTTGGTCCGATTTGCCGGTGATCCCAAGCTATGAACTGCTGATCATCGGCCGCCTGCTGCTCGGCCTTGGCGAGAGTGTGGCGATGGTCGGCATGATCACATGGGCTATTGGGCTGATGGGCCAGGCCCGTTCCGGCAAAGTAATGTCGCTCGTCGGCATAGGCTTGTACGGCGCCTTTGCCGTCGGCGGTCCGCTCGGCCTGGCGCTGCTCGATCGTTTCGGCTTCCGCGGGTTGATGATCGTTTGCACCGGTCTGCCGATCGTCGGCTTGATCGCGATCTCTTGGATTCCCGCGGTAGCGCCTCAGCCAGGCCACCGGGAATCGTTCTGGCGGATTATCGGCCGGATTTGGCGGCCGGGTGCCGCTGTCGGATTGCAGGGCGTCGGCTTCGCGGCGCTGGGGGCGTTCTTTTCGCTCTATTTCCTGAGTCGCGGCTGGCCCTATGCCGGTCTGGGGCTGACATTCTTCGGTGTCGGCTTCGTGCTGGTCCGCCTGCTATTCGGCCACATGCCCGATCGGTTTGGCGGCCTGCGCATCGCGGTCGTCTCTCTTGCGGTGGAAGCGGTCGGCCAATACCTGCTCTGGCTCGCGCCGGGGCCAAGCTCCGCGCTCATCGGTGCGCTGCTGACGGGCGTCGGTTGCTCGATGGTATTCCCGGCAATGGGCTCGGAGGTCGTCAAGCAGGTGCCGGCGCATCTGCGCGGCACAGCGGTCGGCGGCTTCGCAGCGTTTCAGGATCTTGCCTACGGTGCGACAGGACCGATCGTCGGGCTTCTGGCCGATGTGCGGGGTTATGCCTCGGTGTTTATGATCGGCGGTCTGTCGGCCACCCTTGGGCTCCTCCTGGTGCTGTCCATGCGACGAAATAATCAAAGTCGGCGGTGACGGGTCCAGCCAGATGGTTTCCGGGACGTCGCCAAGCCGAGCCCTATCGCCGAGCACGTGCTTCATCCCTGAGCCTTGTCACCTGCGCGACGTCGTCACCCAAGAGCTGGTCGAGCTGACCTTCGCGAACCCATTGGATGATTTGAGCTTCGATATCGGTGCCGTATTGCATCAGCTTTTCATGGTAGTGGGCGGGCAAGTAGGTGAATGCGGCAAAGCCGTCGTCATGAAGCTGGCGTGCCTCGCCGCTGGCGAAATGATAGACCTCGATGTTCATCGCATCGAGGTTTGCCTGCCGAGCGATAGCGGCGGGATCGATCAGTCGAGAGTGCATCAGGCCAACGGTCGGCACTTCAGGGATCGCTTCCTTCACCGCCTTCAGCTGGACATAATCGAATGAGGAAAACTGCAGAAGGTCGGCGCATCCCAACTCGTTGATCAGCGCCCTGAGTTTAGGGAAAAATACGTCGTTGCGGTCGTATATCTTGAGCTCGAGCTGATAAATGATGCCGAGTTCGCGGGCAAGCTGCAGGGCATCCCTGAGACGCGGAACCCGCTCTCCGGCGAATTCCTCGCTGAACCAGCTCCCGGCATCGAGCTTGGAGATTTCCGAATAGGTCATCTTCTGTACGATGCCATGACCGTTGGTGGTCCGGTCGACGGTCTTGTCGTGCATCAGCACGAGTTCGCCATCGCTCGTGATGCTGAGATCGGTCTCGCAGGTAACGAGGCGGCCTGCATATTCGAAAGCCTTCCGAAACGCGGCAAGCGTGTTTTCAGGAGCACCGGCGCTATGGCCTCGGTGGCCGCCGAGGCGCATCGTCTCAATGGTCATTCTGAGCGGATTCATTCCTATTTCCTTTTATTCAACGGAGGCGCGCATCGAGACGATCGCGCAGGTAATCGCCAAGCAGGCTGATGGACAGGGTCGTGAGAACGATGACGGCACCGGGAAAAGCGGCGAGCCACCAGGCGATCGCCAGATAGTTCCGGCCATCGGCCACCATCAGTCCCAGGCTCGTCTCGGGCGGCTGGATGCCGAGCCCGAGGAAGCTCAGGCCGCTTTCCAATAGGATGATCTCCGGGAAGTTCACGGTGAACTGCACGATGAGCGGGCCCGCAATGTTCGGCAGCATGTGACGCAAGTAAATCCGCATCGACGGAACGCCGACGATGCGGGCTGCTTCCGCATAACCCTCTTCCTTCGCGCTGATGACGAGGCCGCGCGTCAGTCGCGCATAGCGTTCCCAGCTCGCCAAGCCAACGAGAAAGACGAACAGCAGCGGGCTGGTCCCGAACAGGGCAAGGACGCTGAGAGCGATGATGATGAAAGGCACCGCCGCCATCGCGTCGGCGAAGCCCATGACGGCATTGTCCACCCAACCGCCAAAATGGGCGGCGAGCAGGCCGAGACTCGTTCCGAGCAGGGCGCAGATCACCGATCCGAGCAGTGCAATCATCAAGGTCGTCTGGGTGGCGGCCAATAGGTTGCTGACGACATCTCGTCCCAGATAGTCGGTGCCGAGGAGATGCGCGGTAGACACGAAAGGCCGTGCGAACCGTGCCAGCGGGTCCTGATGCGTGTAATCGTAAGGTGCCGACCATTGGGCCGTGATGCCGACGATGACCACGATGGCGATCCATGCGCAGCACAGCCAGATGCTGGCCGGCATACGGTTGAACGGAGCCCACGCCGTGCTCCGGAGCGGGCGGGATGATGTCGCCGCCGTCATGTCAATGCTTCCTGATCTTCGGATTGAGAACCGCGTAGAGGACGTCGACGGTCAGGTTGATGGCGACCATGAAGACCGTGAACAGGACGATCATCGCCTGCACGACGGGCAGGTCGCCGGTGTTTGTTGCATTCACGAAGCCGCTGCCGAGGCCGGGCCATGCAAATACAGGCTCGATCAGTGCCGAGCCGCCGAGCAGGCCACCGGCGACGAAGCCGAGTGTCGTCACCATGGGGATCGCCGCATTCGGAAGCGCGTGACGAAGGATGATCTCCCAGGGCGGGATGCCGTCGGCGCGGGCGGCCGCGATATAGGGCTGACCGAGGACATCGATCAAGGTCGAGCGCATAAAGCGCGCCACGGCGGCGGCATTGAACAGAGCGAAGGTCGCGATGGGCAGGACCGCATGGCTCCAGGTCGAACTGCCCGAGCTCGGCAAAACACGGAGCCAAACCGCGAAGACAAAGATAAAGACCAGGCCGAGCAGGAAATTCGGAACGCTGTAACCCACGACCGCAGCGGCCATGACGCCTTTGTCGACTGCGGACTCACGCCGCATCGCCGCAAGGATTCCGGCCGGTATGCCGATCAGAATGCTCACGATGAAGGCCGACACGGTTACGATCAGCGTCTTGGGGATCCGCTCGCTGACGACGGTGAAAACCTCACGGCCGTCCGCGAACGAGATTCCGAAATCGCCACGAAGGACGTTGGCGACGTAGTACAGGTATTGTTCCAAGATCGACCGATCCAAACCCCACTTGGCATTGAAAGCGGCCAGGGCTTCAGGACCGGCGTTGTCGGACAGCATCTGCTGGGCGGGGTCGCCCGTCAGACGCAGAACGATGAAGACGAGCGTGACAGTGAACACGAGTACCGCGACGGCCCGCATCAGGCGGGCAAGAATAAATGCCGTCATAGCGCCGTCTCCTTCTGCGGCGTCCTGTCGACCCGCGGCACCGTTTCAATCTGCGGCGCGATCGATTGAGGAAACTCGTCGGCACGATGACATGCGGCATGCTGGCCGGCGCCGTGAACTCGGATTGGGCGGAGTTCGGGTATTTCCGTGGCGCACCTGTCGATTGCGAAGGGACAGCGTAACCGGAAGGCGCACCCTTGCGACACTTTCGATGCGTCGAGTTCCCCCTTGATAGGCGGCTCGATATTGCGGATCCTCGGGTCCATGGTCGGCACGGAGGCGAGAAGCGCTCGCGTGTAGGGATGCCGAGGCCATTCGTAGACGGACCTGATGCCGCCGGTCTCGACGACGCGGCCGAGATACATGACGGCGATACGGTCGACGAGATGGCGGACGATGCGCAGGTCGTGCGTGATGAAAACGTAGGCGAGATCGAGCTCCTGCCAAAGCTCTCGCAAAAGTGCGACGACCTGGGCCTGAACCGATACGTCGAGTGCGGATACCGCCTCGTCGAAAACGGCCAGTTTCGGGTCGAGGACCAGAGCTCGGGCAATCACAACACGCTGTCGCTGGCCGCCCGACATCTGGTGAGGATAGCGGCTCATCATCGCGCTCGACAGGCCGACGCGCTCGAACATTGCGGCGACGCGTTCATAAGCCCCGGCCCGGCCGGTGACATGGTGGACAAGCAGCCCTTCGGCGACCTGTTGCCCGACGGTCATCTGCGGATTGAGAGCGGAGAGCGGGTTCTGCTGCACCAGGGAGGTGCGCATCCGAAACGCCTTCCAATCCCGCGCCTGGCGCTGCTTGTGATTGACGCCTTCGAACCACACGTCGCCCCGCGTAGGTTCCGTCAAACCAAGCAGAAGCCGGCCGAGCGTCGACTTCCCACTTCCGGATTCGCCGACAATCCCGATCCGCTCCCGTGATGCGAGCTCCAGGCTGATCGAGTTCACCGCGAGCTGAATGGTGGGGCTCGCGAAGAGCCCGGTTTTGTGGCGGAATGCCTTGGCGAGACCGCTGGCTTTAAGGAGAGGTGTGCTCATGAGACCATCGGGTGATAACAGGAGGCCTCGTGGACGAAGCCGATATTGGCGGGCTCCGGGAAACGAGCCAAGCACTCGCCGCTCGCGCGCGAACAGCGCGGATGGAAGTGACATCCCGCCGGAAGGCTATCGAGAAGCGGCACGGATCCAGGGATAGCGGCCGGCGGTTCGAGATCTTCGGGATCGATGCTCGGCATGCAATCGATCAGAGCGAGCGCGTACGGATGTGCCGGCCGATCGAGCAGTTCGGCGACGGGTGCCGTTTCGACGATCTTGCCGCAATACATCACGGCAGCCTTGTCAGCGAGACGCGCGATGACGCCGAGATCGTGGGACACGATCATCAAGGACATACCGGTCTCGGCTTTCAACTCTTCGAGCAGATGCAGGATCTGGGCCTGCATGGTGACGTCGAGTGCCGTGGTCGGCTCGTCGGCGATCAGCAGCTGGGGCCTGGCCGCGAGCGCGTGGGCGATCATGACGCGCTGGTTCATGCCGCCGGAAAGCTGATGTGGATAGGCACGCAGCCGGCTCCTGGCGCGGTCGATGCCGACGCGCTCCAGAAGTCGCATCGCTTCCATCCGGGCATCCCTGCCCTTCAGCCCCTGGTGGCGGTAGAGCGCCGACTCCAGATAATAACCGATCGTGTGGACGGGATTGAGACTGCTGGTCGGATCCTGAAAGATCATGGCGACCTTCGGGACGGCCGGCTTGCCGGTCCCTGGACCACCGGGTTCGAAGGTCACGCTGCCGCCTGTGCGCGCGATGCCACGCGGAAGCATGTTGGCGACGGCATAACAGGTCATGCTCTTGCCGCAGCCGGATTCGCCGACAAGGCCAAGCGTCTGGCCGGCCTCCAGAGAGAAGCTGATGCCGTCGAGGATTTTTATGTTCCGCGCCGGGATCTCGACGACGAGGTCCCGGACGGTCAGGAGTTTGGACATGACTGTTCTCCAGACGCTGCGCGCACGAATGCGCGCAGCAGGTCGCTGGATTGTCGTTACTTGAAGCTGAGGTTGTTGCGGAATTCCATCATCTCGAAGCTGATCGGCCTCCAGTTGACGTCCTTGCGGGCGGCATAGACGTCGAAAGGCTGGTAGAGGATAACGGCCGGTGCTTCTTCCTCGAAGATGTCGCGCAGGCGATTGTAGGCGTCGAACCGCTCCTTGCCTTCAGGCATTTGCGATACCTTCGTGCACAGCTCGTTGAATTCCGCCGGCGCCTTCCAACCCCATCGCTTCTGGACCTGGCCCTTGGGTCCGAATTCCGGAACGATGGTGGCGTAGGCGTCGGTCATCCACTGGCCGTTGGACCAGTTCCTCATGTAGCTGTCCTGGTCCTTCGGTGCCGCACCCGGAGCGTAGACCTTCGGCACGACGTTGACGCCGATCTGCTTCCACATCTCGATCATCATCATCAATGCGGGAATGGCGTTGGCGTAGTAGTTGCCCATCGTGTGGTAGGTGATCGGCGTACCGTCGTAGCCGCTCTCCTTCACCAGGCGCTTGGCCTCCTCGACATTGTATTCCATGGGGCGCCGGTTCGGATCGAAGGTCTTGCCATAGTTCGGGAAGTTGAAGCCGTTCGGAATGGACGCCTTGTTCTGCCAGAGGGATTGAACGATCAGCGGGCGATTGACCGCAAGCGCCAGTGCCCGCCGCAGCGTCTTCGACTGGAAGATCGGCTGGTTCATGTTGAAGGTGAACATGTGGAAATTCTCAACGATATTTCCGCGCGTCTCCAGGTCGGGGTAACCGTTTATGAGGTTCATGTCGTCGGGCGTCAGCGTCGTGATGATATCGTATTCGCCGCTGATCAGTCCGGCGACCCGCGTCGCCGGCTCCGCAACGAGCTGATAGGTGATTTTCGATGCGGCCGGCTTGAGACCCCAATAATCGTCGTTGGCTTCGACGACGACACGGTCGTTGGCGACGAATTCGACGAACTTATACGGGCCTGTTCCGATCGGCTTGGTGCCGAAAGCGACCGTTCCAAGCTTCTTGTAATATTCCTTGGGAACGATGCGGCCCATCCAGGATGCAACGTAGGACTCGGTCAGAGCGGTAGGAGTCCTGGTGCGCAGCACCACCGTGTACCTATCTTCGACGACGGGCTCTTCGAAGTCGAGCGAGTAGGAGCCGCCGAGCGGGATCGTCTTGATCGCTTCCGGACCCCACAACCGTTCCGAGGAGAACGTGTAGGCGACATCTTCTGCCGTCATTTCGACGCCGTTATGGAACATGACCTTCTGGCGCAGCTTGAAACGCACCGACTTGTCGTCGATCCGCTCCCACCTCTCTGCCAGCGCAGGCATCAGATCAATGCCGTTGCCCGGTGCGCCCTTGCCGAAAAAGTCGCGCACGATCAGCGTGTCGAAAATCTGATTGACGATGCGGGGGCCGACATTGCTGATGGCGTTGATGGGTTCCAGCGTAACCGGAATCCCATTGACACCGATCCTCAATGCGCGCCGTTCCGCTGCGAAGGCAAACCCGGCACCCGCGGTCGAAGCAAGTGCCGCGACGCTTGCGCCGATCATGAACTTTCTACGGTTGGTCTTGAGCATCTGTTGTCTCCTGGTTGGAAGATGCTGTTGATGGGAACTTTGATTTGCCTAGTTCGCGATGAGGAACTTCTTCCGCAGCTTCTCGGGCGCTGCGTCGATGATGGATCTCGTGCCGAAGTCGGTCACGATGACGCCGACGTCTTCGATCTTCGCGACGACGGAGAGGCTGGATTTTGTGAACTTCGAGTGATCGGCCACGACGATCACTCGCCTCGACACCTCGATCATGGCGCGAGCAACGCTCGCATTCATGGGCGAAACCGTGCAGATCAATCCGCGGTCGACGTCGATTGACGCGGCGTTGAGAATGAGCTTGTCGACATTGAACTGGCGGATGAACTGCTCCGCCAACGGCCCACGGAAGGACCGGTTCGTCTCGGTATATTCGCCGCCGACCGAATAGATGTTCTGTCCATCGAAACGCGTTAGTTCGGCAACGATGTCGAGACCGTTCGAAATGAACGTAAGGCTGCTTCGTCCGGTCAGCTTCTTGGCAACTTCCAGCGCGGTGGTGCCGGCATCGAGAAGCACCGTGTCCCCATCGGCAACCATCCCCGCAACGACCGTGGCTATGGCGGCCTTTTCAGCCTGTTTCCAGACCAGGCGGGCCGCATTCGTCGTGTCCAGCGCGACCTGGTTGAGGTTGACAGCGCCGCCATGGGTCCGGCGCAGCAGTCCGGCCTCTTCGAGTTCACCGAGGTCACGGCGAACAGTCGCCACCGAAATATCGAAACGTTCCGTCAAAGTGCGGATGTCGACGAAATTCTGCTCGCGCAGCAGTTCGACGATTTTCGCCTGACGATCTTCCGCCTGAGTCAGCACCGGCTCGCTCCATGTTGTCATTTGACGGATATCGCTCAATTGCTTGAGCGATATCTATCTTTGATGAATGACAACCATGTGACGAAAATCCCACCGTAGTGGGAGCCGACTACGTTAGAAATTGCTTACAAGCACACAAGGAATGATCGAAATCGATCACGCATCCTATCTATCGGATCTTGCGCGGATTATTGCAAGTGCCACCGCATAAAGACATCGAGGCGCTTGCCGCGGAAATCGACGAGGCGGCTCGGAAGTCTATCTCAGGTCCGATGCGGGATATGTCGGCTCCCCTTGAGCCGTTTCGATCATCGGAACGTGGACCTTTTTCCTTTGCGCGGCGGTCAATTTATAAGGTAGCCGGAGATATCGGAGGAGGGTTACGGACGCCCCCCAGGTCAAACGAGAGCATGGAATCCGGCGATCGATCGCTATGGTCGTCACATTGCTCCCGGTCTTGAATGGGCGGCCGGCGCACAGACAACATTGGGACGGATCATGACATTCCATGCAGACCATGCGGTCGGCATCCTGTTCGTCGGGATCGGCGGCATCGCCGTCTATCTCGGCCTGGATTACGGCTTCGGCAGCCTTTCGGAAATGGGGCCTGGCGCGCTCCCCGTGCTGCTCGGCACGACGCTCTTCATCTTCGGCGTCGCGCTCATTTTGCAGACCACAATGGCAAATGCCGGCGCGGCGGCAACCGCCCTCATCCCGCGTGGAGAAATCAGGCCTTTCCTGACGATCCTCGCGGCTCTGCTGGTCTTCGGCCTGCTGATCGATCGCCTCGGACTGCTGCCCGGCGTCGCGGCGCTCGTCGGAATCGGCTGGCTTGCGGATAAACGCGGCCGAGCCAGGGAACTGCCGATCCTCGTCCTGGCGATCGTCGCCGTCATCCTCGGAATTTTCCACATCGGCCTGGGCATTCCCTTCCATCTCTTCGACTGGAGCTTCTGACGTGCCGGATTTCGTTTCGTCCATCGCTCTCGGTCTGCAGGTCGCAGCCAGTATCGACAATCTCTTCTATTGCCTTCTCGGCGTGACGCTCGGAACCGCAATCGGCGTGCTGCCGGGCGTCGGCCCGATCATCACCATCTCGCTGCTCCTGCCCTTGACCTTCGGCCTGCCGCCGGAGGGTTCGGTGATCCTGCTCGCCGGCATCTATTACGGCGCCGCTTATGGCGGATCGACGACCTCGATCCTGCTCAATCTGCCCGGCGAAGCCTCCTCGGCCGTCACCTGTCTCGACGGCTACCAGATGGCGCGGCAGGGCCGAGCGGGCTCGGCACTCGCCATCGCCGCGCTCGGCTCCTTCTTCGCCGGTACCGTCGGCACGCTGCTGATCGCGCTCGCCGCACCCGCCATGGCCTCCGTCGCGGCAAAGTTCGGCTCGGCGGAATATGCCGCCCTCGTCTTCTGCGCGCTCATCGCCACCGCCTCGATCGCCAAGGGCGGTTTCATCAAAGGCATCGGCTCGGCAGTACTCGGCGTGCTTCTCGGACTTGCCGGCGCCGACGTCGCTTCCGGCGTCTTCCGCTTCACCTTCGGAATCGCCGAGTTGCGCGACGGCATCGATTTCGCGGTGCTCGCAGTCGGCCTCTTCGCGGTTTCGGAAATCATCACAACGATCGGCAGCACGGCGACGCCGGAACTCGTCACCTCGAAAGTGGGGCGTCTGTGGCCAAGCCGCGAGGAATTTCGCCTGGCCTGGCCGGCAGCGCTGCGCGGCACCGCCCTCGGCTCGTTCCTCGGCATGTTACCGGGCGCCGGCCTCGCGATGAGTTCGTTCTCCGCCTACATGGTGGAAAAAAGCATCTCGAAACAGCCCGGTCGTTTCGGCAGCGGCGCGGTGGAAGGTGTCGCGGCTCCCGAAGCGGCCAACAATGCCGCCTCGCAGACCGCCTTCATCCCGACCCTCATGCTCGGCGTGCCCGGCAGCCCGGTCATGGCGCTCTTCCTCGGCGCGCTGCTGATCCAGGGCGTCAATCCGGGGCCGAGCATGATCACCAACAATCCGCAGCTCTTCTGGGGGCTGGTCGGTTCGATGTGGATCGGCAACCTGATGCTGGTCATCCTCAACCTGCCGCTGATCGGGCTCTGGGTGAAGCTGCTCACCGTGCCCTATCACTGGCTCTACCTCTTCGTCCTCGCGTTCGCCTGCGTCGGCGTCTATTCGATCGGCTTCTCGTCGCTGCAGATCCTGACGCTCGTCATCTTCGGGGCCGTCGGTTATCTCCTGAAGCGGGCCGACTGCAGCCTCGCCATGTTCATTCTCGGCTTCGTGCTCGGGCCGATGTTCGAGGAGAATTTCAGGCGCGCCCTGTCGCTCTCGCGCGGCGACCCGATGACCTTCATCAACCGCCCGATCAGCCTGACCTTCGTGGTGCTCGGCATCGCCATCCTGCTCGCCGCCACCACGTCCTTCGTACGAAAGGGTGCGCAGGAAGCGGCGGATTGAGGCAGGGCTCGATCGTCCTCCCAAGACGAAGAGACCGGGACATCGAAGGATGTCCCGGCCGCAAGCCCTTGTCGAACGCGAACAATGGCGTTACCGGCGCAGAGTTCGAAACAGCGCGCCAAGGTCATCGACCTCGTCGAGATTGAGCAGAGAAGCGGCCAGTTCCTCGCCGGCCGCTTGCGAGATCACGCCGCGGACATTTGCCCGGAACTTCCGGAGGTACCCCTCCCGCGTGATCGGATTGCGGCGGGTTCCCGGCATGTCATCGATGGTATGGGAAAACTCGCGCCCATCCTTCATGCGGATCGTCACCGCCGCGCGCGAGCGGCTGATATCGGCAGCCGCTACCATGTCCGGCCGGTGGACCACCCGGTCGGCCACGGCATTGATGACCGGATGGGCAAGGCTCTCCGGCGCATAGGCATCCTTGTCCATCCGGCCGAGCACCAGCGCCTCGGCAACGGTGTGCTGCAGGCTGATGCGCCCATGCCACGAGGTGCGCGGCCGGCGCTTTTCCTCGGCCGGTTCGCAGACGGTCGCGAAGGACCGGGGCATGATATCGCAGTATATGACCTCCACGTCCTCCGGCTTGATGCCGTGGGCATCGCGAAGTGCGATCGTCGCGGCGATGAACGGGATCATCGTATAGGCGCAAGGATGTGCCTTGGAGGCAATGTTGAGTACCTCCCATCGTTCGCCGAGTTCATCCGTCAGGGCCGAGAACCGAAATTCCGGACGGGACTGGAAATAGCTCCCGAACCAGCCGAACTTGCCCTCGAAGACCGGATGCGGGCCGGAAATGCCCTGGCTTGCCAGCGCCGCGGCGCGGATCGCCGCCGAGGCCGCCATGCCGACATGCAGGGTTTTGGTGGACGTGCCGTCCTCGAAGGAAGCGATCGAGCCCGCCGACAGGCTAGCGGCCGCGCCGATCGCATCGACGGTTTGCTCGACCGAAAAGCGTCGAAGATGCGCCAGCCCCCAAACTGCGCCGAAAACACCGTAGACTGAGCTCGGATGAAAACCCACTTCGTGCATCCGGATCGGCGAGACCAGACCGAGGCGACACAGCAGTTCACTGCCGATGAGCAAAGCCTCGACGAGGTTCCTGCCCGAAAGGCCGAGCCGCTCGCATTCCGGCAGCAGAGCCGACAGCACGACGCCGGTCGGGTGGATGTTCGACTGGATATGGGTGTCGTCGAATTCCAGAACGGACGACAGGACGCCGTTGACGAACGCGGCAGCGGCGGGGGTCATCGATGCGGCGTCGGTTACCGAAAATGCGCTCCCCCGCCCACCGTCCGACTCCGTCATCGCGCGTTTTGCGGCCGACACGACTTCAAGACCGCTCGAGGCGATCATGACGCCGATCACGTCCAGGATCCGCAGCCTGGTATTCTCCAAGACGGCCTCGGGAACGGCATCGAACGAAAATCCCGTCATCCATTCGGCGGCGGCGGCGCTGAGGGTCGGGGTGGCGGAACGCCTGTCGAGCATGGGTCGATCCTTGTCTCTTACATGAAAACGATACGCGCCAGCAGATGGCGCGTATCGGGTATGGCGGTCATTATCCGGACGGCTCGGGCGGTTATTTCTTGTTGAGATCCATGCTCTTCAGGAGCTCGCCGAAATAGGCATATTCCGCCTCCAGTTCCTGCTGCAGCTGTACGCCGGTGCGGAAACGGGGCGAGAAGCCGGCACGGGTGAGAGCGGCGCGGAATTCCGGGCTGCCATCGGCATCCTTCAACGCTTTCTCGATCATCGCGACCAGTTCCTTCGGGGTGCCGGCAGGGGCCATGACCGCCTGCCAGCCGCCGGAGCGGATGTCCTTCAAGCCCACTTCCCTGAACGTCGGGACATTCGGAAAATCCGGCAGGCGCGCTTCGCCCGGCACGGCGATCGGCACGAGCTTGCCCTCCCGTGACGGCGGAATGACCATTGCGTCGATCACGAACTGTACGTCGCCGGAAAGCAGCGCCTGGACTGCCTGCGATGCGCCGCTATAGGGAATATGCCGCGCATTGACGCCGGCGCTGCGCAGGAAATCGACACCGATGATATGGCCGGTCGAACCGACGCCGACCGAGGCGTAGTTCAGGACGCCCGGATTGGCTTTTCCATAGGCAACCAGTTCCTGGTAGTTTTTCACCCCGAGACCCGGCGGTACGCTCAGCATGCGCACGGATTCGCTGACATTGGCAATGGCGACGAAATCCTTGAGCGGGTCGAAGCCGATCTTGGTGATATGCGGCGCGGTTGTGAAGATGGCGCTGCCGGCGAGAAGCAGCGTCGCTCCGTCCGGCTTGGCGCGGGCCGCCTTTTCCGTGCCGATCGTGCCGCTGGCGCCGCCGATATTCTCGATGACCACCGTCGTCTTCAGGCGCCTGCTGATCTCCTCCGCGATCATGCGGCCGGTGATGTCGCCGCCACCGCCCGGCGCATAGGGCACGATCATGCGCACCGTCGGAATGGGATACTGGTCTGCCGCCCAGACGCCCGCCGCATTTGCCAGCACGGCGGTCAACGCGGCCAGTCCATTCCTCATCCATCTTTTCCAGGCAGCCATAAACCCCTCCCTCAAGCATGGCGTTTCCAGTGATCCCATCCTGACAGCCGTTCTCCTCGATTGCAAAAAATTGCCCGGAGCGTTTCGAACAGTGGAATTGAAAACCAAGGCTACCAGACGAAACGGGCCGAACCCACTATGCCGTCGGAAGCGCGGTCGGGCGAAATGGATTTTAGTGGAGAAATGAACATGAGGAAGTACTTCGAGGATTTCGTGGTCGGGCAATCCTGGGAAAGCGCCAGCATCACGCTGTCCGAGGAGGATATCATCCGTTTTGCCCGGGAATACGATCCGCAGCCCATGCATACCGATCCGGCGGCAGCGGCAAACGGTCGGTTCGGCGGTCTGATCGCCAGCGGTTGGCAGGTGACGGCGCTTTCGATGAAGCTCTTCGTCGAAAGCGGCGCCTACGGCGAAACGCCGATGGTCGGCATGGGGATAGACGAGCTGAGATGGCGCAAGCCCGTGCGGCCGGGCGACACGTTGAGCGTCCTGCGCGAGGTCGCTGCGCTCGAAAGGTCGGAGAAAAAGCCGGGCTACGGCATCGTCAAGACGCGCGTCAGCGTCAGGAACCAGGATGGTGACGTGGTGATGAGCATGATCTCGCTCGGTCAGGTACCGGCCCGGCCGGCCGCAGACGTCATTCCAGAAGTCACTCCGCCCCGTTGAGACAGCCTCGTGAAACCTGTCTGGCGGGCTTCCGCCCGCAGTTGCCCGAACGGTGAGCCGGGCCGCAGATCAGGTCCGGTCCCCCCAATAAGGTTCGCGCAGCTGTTGCTTCAGCACCTTGCCGACCGGCGAGAGCGGCAGGCCGTCACGCAATTCGATGGCCGATAGACGCTGCATCTTGCCGAGCCTGCCGTTCGCCCATTCCAGAAGCCCGGCCGGGTCGGGCGCGGCACCCGGTTTCGGCACGACCAGCCCGAGCGGTGTCTCGCCCCATTTCTCGCTCGGCACCGCGATGACGGCGGCTTCGAGCACGTCGGGATGGGCGAGCAGCGTCTCTTCCAGGTCCGAGGCATAGATGTTGAAGCCGCCGGAAATGATCATGTCCTTCTTGCGGTCGACCAGGACGAGGAACCCGTCTTCGTCGAAGAAGCCGATGTCGCCGGTGCGGTGGAAGACGGTGCCTTCGGCATCCGTGAACCGGAAAGCTTCGGTTGCAGCCTCGTTGCGGAAATAGCGCGACATCATCATCGGCGACCGGCCGATGATTTCTCCGCGCGTGCCGGTCGGGACGCTTTTGCCGTTTTCGTCTATGATCCGAATATCGTTGCCGGCCGACGGACGGCCGACCGTATGTGCCTTTTCGGGATGGGCGCCGGCATCGAGAATGCAGGTGCAGCCACCCTCGGTCAGCCCATAGACTTCCAGGAAACGGCCTGGCCAGCGGGTGACAAGCTCCTGCTTGACCGTCGCCGCAATCGGTGCGCCGGTCGACTGTTTTACCTTGAACGACCCGAGATCGCGCCGCGCAAAGCTTTCAGCGGCGAGGATGCGCTGGTACTGCACCGGCACCAGCATCGTATGGGTTCCGCGCAACGTCTCCGCAAGGTCGAGATAGGCTTCCGCGTCGAATTTCGGCATCAGCACCGCATATCCGCCATGGAAGAGCGCAGCGAGAAGCGGCATCAGCGTCGTGTTGGAATAAAGCGGGGTGGCGAGCAGCATCACGCTCGATCCGTCGATTCCGAACAGGCTTCGCGCCGTCTGCCGATAACGCATCGAATGCGAATGGACGATGCCCTTCGGCCGCCCGGTCGTGCCGGAACTGTAGATGATGTTGAAATCGTCGGCAGGATCCGCCTGCGGCGCATCGTCCAGCGGTGGAGCCGACCCGATGAAATCGTTGAGCGGCACGATGTTGTCCGTCGCGAAATCGAGCCCAATCACCGTCTGGCCCGGCATGCCGTCCAGGAGGTGCAGCGCGCCTTTGTCGGCGAAGATCAGCGACGGCTCGCAATCCTCCACCATTCCGCGCAAAGCCGAGGGATGCGCCGAAGCCGGCAGCGGCACGGCGCAGCCGCCGGCCGCGATGCCTGCCAGATAGGCGACGACGAGGTCGGTGCTGTTGGTGCCCAGCAGCCCGATCCGGCCGGGCTTTCCACCGCATGCGGCAGAGATCGCGCCAGCAGCGGCCAATACCTGCCGGCGCAGGCCGCCGCTTGTCAGCGTGCGGTCGCCGGACGTCAAGGCCGGACTGTCCGGGCTTGTCAAGCCGCGTTCGAGGATGAAGCGGATCAGGGAACCCTCATCCACGAGGGGCGGGCTGATGGAAGGCATCGTCTCAGGCATCGGCGATCAGCACTATGTTGCGGGCGACGGCGGCCGGCTTTTCAGAGTTTTCCAGTTCCATCACCGCGTCGGTTTCGATGCGGGTGAACGCGCCCTGCGGTTCGACGGAGACGAGATTGAGGTTGAGGCGGACCCGGCTCCGGACCGGCACCGGGCTCGTGAAACGGACGCGTTCGTAGCCGTAATTCAGGCCGCGGCCGCGCCTCTCGATTCTGTAGACCTGCCGCTGCAGGACCGGGATCAGCGAGAGGATGTAAAGCCCGTGGGCGATCGTCCTGCCGCCCGGCATCTCCTTTTTGGCGCGCTCCACATCCACATGGATCCAGTGGTCGTCACCTGTCAGCCGGGCGAAATCGTCGATCGCCGCCTGTTCGATCGTCAGCCAGTCCGACATGCCGATACTGCCGCCGACGTGGGTTTTGAGGTCGATGGCCTTTTCAACATTCAACATGCGGCAATGCGCTCCCGGCGCGGCGAAGACGGTATTTCGCTTGCAAGAGCGGCATCGACGGCCAGCACGACCTTGCCGATCTGCTGGTTGGCATCGAGGATGCGATGCGCTTCCGCCACGTCCGCGAAGGGCAGGATCGCATGGATGCGGGTGGTAATTCGGCCATCTTCGATCAGCGGCCAGACGTCGCGGACGAGCTCCGCCGCAAGCCGGCCCTTGTAGGCAGGCGGACGGGGCCGGAGCGTCGAGCCGGTCATGGTCAGCCGGCGGCGGACGAGCGAACGGATGTTGACCTCCGCCGTCTCGCCGAGATGGCTGGCGATGAACACCAGCCGGCCGTCGAATTTCAGCAGATCGAGCTGCCGCTGGGTATAGGGACCTGCCTGGGCATCGAGGATGACGTCGACCCCCTCGCCGTCGGTCAGCTTGCGGATTTCCTCGTCCCAGGCACCGCGATAGTCGACCGCCGCCTCGGCGCCGATATCGGTGCAGACCTTGCGTTTATCCTCGCTGCCGGCGGTGACATAGACGGTCGCATTGCGCAGCTGTCGGGCGATCTGAATCCCGGCCAGGCCGACGCCGCTCGTGCCACCCTGAATCAGCAGGGTTTCGCCCTCGCCGAGGCGGGCCAGCCAGATCAGATTGTTCCACGCCGTGAAGAAGACTTCCGGAAGCGATGCCGCTTCGACGAAATTCAGGCCGCGCGGGAGCGGCATGCACTGGACCGCGGGCACGGCGCAGAATTCCGCATACCCGCCGCCGTTGGTGAGTGCGCAAACTGCATCGCCGACGGCGACACCTGTCACGTTCTCCCCGATTTGCTCGACGATTCCGGCAATATCGAGCCCGAGAATTTCCGTCGCGCCAGGCGGCGGCGGATAAAGTCCGCGCCGCTGCTGGACATCCGGCCGGTTGACCCCGGCGGCCGCGACCCGGACCACCACTTCGCCCGGTCCGGCGACGGGGCGTGGACGCTCGACGAGTTGCAGCACCTCCGGTCCGCCCGGTTTTTCGACCTCAACAACGCGCATCATGCTCAACGCCACCCTGCCTCCACTCAAACTCGGATATCCTGTCATGCCACGTCCAAACCGACGAGTTTCGAGGGATTGTCGCGCACCATGAGGCGGACGTCGTCCTCCGAAAAACCCAGGGCCAGGCAAAGCTTGATCGCCTGCCGCATGCCCTCCACCGGCGAAGGATTGTCCACCTGGCCGAGATCCGATCCGATCGACGAATGCGCTACGCCCGCCGCCAGGATATGCTCCTTCAATTCCTGAGGAGAAAACACGTTGAAGCGGGAATCAATATAAAGGCAGGCGGATTGTTCGATCAGTGCGCCGAATTCCGCCAATCCCTTGATGTCCTCATAGGTGAAGTGCAGGCCGTACATCGGATGGTTGACGAGCAGCCGTTTGACGCCGCGCTTCTTCGCCTCTTCGAACAGCGTCCAGATTTCCGAGACGTGCAGATGCCCTGACGAAAGGATGGCGTTGAATTCGGCGATGGAATCGAGGACCTGCTTCACTTCGTCGAGCAGGTTGCCGTAGCTGTCGACGACGGTCAGCATCGGCGACGGCCGGAGCTTGACATTGGAGGCGAGTCGCGTCTTTCCGTGCGAACTGCGCACATGGTTCGCCGATTGCGCCGTCGGCATCCAGATGAGTTTAGCACCCATCTTGAGCTGCGCATCGACCACGAACGGGTTCAACCCGCCGACCGTGTTGTTCAGCACCAGGCCGCTATACATCGAGACGCCGAGATGACCGATCAGCCGCTCCATGATCGGAATGAACGGCGCAACCGAATAATGGTGGTCCTTGAAAAGGATGCCGCGCATGCCCGCCGCGGCAGCCTCCTCGGTTGCCTGCATGTGGTCGAGCTGGCGCGGCATGGTGGATGGTCCGGAATGGACATGCAGGTCGACCGCCCCCTTCAAAAGGGCATTCGCGACGGCGTCGTCGATGCTGGAAATGAGTTCCCGCGCCGCTTCGCGGTGATTGGTCGAAGCCATGATTTTCCTCCCGTCTGGTCGTGGCCCTGCTTAGAACTTGACTCCCGGGGGGCACATCGTAATGTCCCACCATTCCGCCAGTCGGAACGGTGCCTGTCGCACCGCGGGAGGAGAACAGCATGGGTATTCGGGCAGTGGAACGCGCCATGCGCGTTCTGCAGGAAATGAATCTGCAGCCGATCAGCACGATCGCCCATCTGCATGCGCGAACACGCCTGCCCAAACCAACCCTGGTGCGTATTCTTCACACCCTGGAAGAGGCCGGTTACGTGGAGAACGATCCACGCCAGGGCGGCTATCAGGTAAGCGGCCTCGTCACCTCACTCTCCTCCGGATACCACAAAGAGCCGATGGTGGTGGAGGCAGGCCGGCCGTGGGCAATCGCCGTCACCCGCAAATACAAGTGGCCGACATCGATCGCGCTGCTGGACCACGATGCCGTCGTGGTGCGATTCAGCACCGTGGCGGAAAGCTCGATCTCCCCTTTCCATAAGACGGTCAACATGCGCTTGCCGCTGTTCACCCGCGGGCTCGGGCTTGCCTATCTGGCCTTCACGGACGCGGAGGAGTTCAACCTGATCGTCGATATCCTGCGCAGGACCGAAGATCCAGAAAACGCGCTGGCCCACCATCCCGAAAAGCTGAAACGCCTGGTGGACCAGGTGCGCGAGGCGGGTTATGCGACCCGTTCCTCCTTCGTGGAACCCAAGAACTCCAACACCATCGCCGTGCCGATCTTCAACGAGGAAGGCCGGGTGCTGGCGAGTCTCGGACTCACCTATTTCACCACGGCCTTCAAATCGGAGAAGGAAGCCTGTGAGCGTTACGTGCCGGCCCTGAAATCGGCCGCCGCGGAAATCCTGCTGGACCTGAAGCGCCTGCAGGCGAGCGCGCTTTGATCCAGGTCAGGGCATTGGATAATCGTCTGCGTTGAGCACCCAGCCCGGCTTCGAGGAAAAATCGAGCCGCGGCGGCGCGAAGATGTCGACGAGCTGGTTGAGACCGAGATCTTCCGCCGTGGAGGTGTGGATCGCCGGCGGCGGGATGACGCAGACCGACGGCGACAGGCAGAGCGCATGCTCGTCCTCCCGCCATATCGTCATGTCCGTCGTCCAGGGCCAGCGGATGTGATGCGTGAACGAACCGTCCAGCGCCAGCGAGCATTGCTCGAAATCGTCGTGATGATGCGGGGAAACTTTCGTGCGGTCGCGCGGGCCGATGCGTGGATCGAGATAGTTGACCATGAATGTCGTACAGCGGAAAATCTTCCCGAACCGGCCCGGCTCCACGGGCACGTCGAGGCTGTACCACCTGAGTTTCAACCCGCCGGGCGGCTCAGGCCAGGCGACGAAGGGCGGCACGGTGGGATGCGGTTCCGCGAAGTTTCCGGCATTCGAGGCAAGGCTTGCCAAGTCTTCCGACTTCGGCGTGAAGAGCCTGACGATCCGGCCCGCGGCCAGCACGCGGACCACGGTTTTGCCGGGCGGGATGAAGGCGACGCTATAGCCGGGCACGGTTTCCGTTCCAGCCTCCGTGGTGATCTCGACGCTCGTCCCGGCATCGGGAACGATCAGCGCGTATTCGTCCAACTGCCCTTCCCGCGCGAAAACCGCGCCGGCCCGGCAGTCGCTGTAGGCGATGACGAAATTCTGGCCGCGGGTGATCCAGGTGCGACCGCTTGCATCGTCGATCTGCGGTGCGGTTTCGTAGAACCGGCCATATTCCGTCCCGGCAAAGCGCGCCGGCGGCGGTGCCGCCTTCTTTTCGGCAGCGGCCAGGGAAGACCTTGGATCACTCTTATCGTACATTGCGTTGCGTCCTCATTTCTCAAAGCGGCCGGCCGTACCGACCCGGCGGAAAAATTTCACGCGCCAGCATCAAGAGCCACGTAGGATTGCCAACGTTTCGGCATGAGAAATGGATCGAGTTTCTCTCTTCCGGCGAGCGCACCGCCGACTAAGGTCGTATCCGAAAAATCAAGGGAGGCATCATGAAACCGTCGTTCACGCAGTTCCGCCAAAGGCTTGTCGCCCGCGAACCGTTGCTTGGAACATTTGTCAAACTGCCGACGACCCAGGCGATCGAAATCTTCGGCGTGGTCGGCTTCGATTTCGTGGTGATCGACCAGGAACATGCGCCGCTCGACCGTGCACAGGTGGATCTGATGGCATTTGCCGGCCGCGCCAGCAATGTCGCGCCGATCGTCCGCGTCGGCGACGCGGGCGACGCTGCCGTGCTCTCGGCACTGGACTGCGGCGCATCGGGCATCATGTTTCCGCATGTCACGAGCGTCGAAAAGGCGAAATCCATCGCCGCCTCCTGCCGCTACATCGGCGGCAAACGGGGATTTGCGTCCATGTCCCGCGCAGGTTCATGGGGGGCACGCGGCATCGTCGATCACATGAAGGCGCAGGATGCGGAAGTCGCCTGCATCGCGATGATCGAGGACATCGACGCAGTATCGCTGACGGCGGAGATCGCGGCCGTTGACGGCATCGATGCGATCTTCATCGGCCGTGGCGACCTGACGGCCTCCTTCGGCGATGATCCGCACGCGTCCGCCAAGGTGGCGGAGGCCGCCCGCACGATCGCGGAGGCCACGCGCGCTGCCGGCAAGACGCTGATGATCCTTGCAACCAGCACGGCGGACGCGGAAACGTTTCGCGGCCACGGAGCTTCTGGCGTGCTGGTCTCCAGCGACCACAACTTCCTCAAAACAGCCGCGGCCGCCGCTTATCGGGATTATGGCGTGAAGACGGACAATGCCAGAATGTAAAGAGGCCTGAATGGACGGCGGGCGGCCGTTCCGAACGCCCGCCTCAACAGGCTTCAATTCGGCTGAATCAGACCGGCCTCAACCACCGGGCGGATTGACGCGATTTCCAGATCGATCGCCTTGCCGAGCCTTTCCGGCGCTCCGCCGAGCGGGACCATGCCCAGCGATGCCAGTTTTTCCACCGCTTCAGGCTTGGCGAGCCAGGCGTTCACCGCATCGGATATCTTCCTGGCGATCTCGGGCGGCATGCCTTTCGGTCCGACGGCTCCGAACCAGAGCGTGGCCTCGTATCCGGCCATGCCCTGCTCGGCCACGGTCGGCACATTGGGCAACCGGGGGATCCGCTTGGCCGAAGTGGCGGCGACCGCACCGATCTTTCCCTCGTCGATATGCGGGATGTAATTTGAGGCGGTATCGAGCGCGAAATCGATATGGCCGCCGAGGAGATCGGCCAGCAGCGGCGGCGACCCCTTGTAGGGAATGTGGTTGATCTCGATACCGGCCCGCTGGGCGATGATCGCGGCTGCGATATGCCCCTTGGTACCGGCCCCCGGCGTTCCGTAATTCACCTTCCCGGGGTTCTTCTTGGCATAGTCGATGAACTCCTTCAGCGTCTTGGCCGGCGCATTTTTCGAGCAGGTCAGAAGAAGCGGTGTCTCGGCCACGAGGGAAGCGGGCGTGAAGTCCGCCTGCGGATCGTAGGCTAGCCCTTTCTGGACCACCTTGTTGGCGGCGAGCGGCGCGCTGGCGCTGACAAGGAGCGTGTAGCCGTCCGGCTTCGACCGTGCCAGCTTACCGGCCCCGAGAGCGCCGGATGCTCCGGCAAGGTTCTCGATGACGAACTGCTGCCCGAGCGCCGCCGTCAGGACATCGGCGACGAGTCGCGCGATGATGTCGCTGCCGCCGCCCGGCGGATAGGGCGATATGACCGTCACCGCCTTGTTCGGCCAGTTGTCCGCAAGAGCGGTGCCGGTCGATGCCAGCAGGGTCGCGGCTCCTCCGAGCACGATGAATTCACGTCTGTTGATTGTCATGGTGTCTTACCTCCCAATAATCTTTGGCCATCGCCCTCAGCCACCCCGTCGGCTCCCCTGCGATATGAGGAAAGGTATAAGGCTCCTGGCTGTCCTCGGTGCCGGCAATTGCGGCCATTCCGCCACACGGAATGCCAAGGTGCGCGGCAGTTTGAAGGCTTTCCGCGCCCGCTGCCGAAGAATTTCAATCGCCGCCGGCGAGCCAGCGTTCCTCCTTCGCATGGAAGGCCGCGAGTTCCTCCGGCCGGTCGTCGCCGAGCAGGTTCTGATCGACATGCACGTTTCGGCTTGCCTGCACGTAGGTGATGAAGCGGTAGGAACTGCGCAACGTCGAGAGAAACTCTCTGTCGACCTCGAGATTTTCTCCGGGAACGACCGCCTGCATCGTGTCCCGCTCGAAGATGACTTCAAAGGTTCGCAGTTTCCAGGCGCCGTTCTCGCGCACGGCGCGTGAAAAAAACCGGCAGAAGACGAAGAAATCGACCTCGACGCCGTTGGGCTTGGCGCGGTTGAAGATCATCGCCGGGCTCTCGACCGTCGCCCGGTCGCCTGCGACCTGCGCGAAGGCGGGAAACACCCAGTGCTTGCTGCTGCCGGTCCGGCTCATCCATTCGCGCGTGGCATCCACATAAGCCTGGCCGCCGTGCCCCTCATACCAGGTGGTGCGGATATAGGCGTCGTCGTGGAAACAGGCCCTCATCACCTCGAAGCGGCGCTGGTCGCGTGCAAAACGTTCGCGCCGCACCAGGTCGAACAGTTCCTCGCGGTCGAGCATTGCCTGGAGGCGGCCGTCGTTGTCAGGCTGCATAATGTTCCTCGTCTTCTGGCGCTTGCAGACATGTGCGCCGGGATGTGCCTTTCGGTCTGTTGACACTGCGGGCTTCCCGGCAACGTCATCGGTGTTTGTGAGGGTGCCTGGCCGGAGCGCCCTCCCCGCCTTGGGTGCAATATCGCCCCGGCGCCTGTGCGAGCGTCAGGTCGGCTCCACCAGACCAGCCTCGACCAGCGGACGGATCGAACCGATCTCCAGCTCGGTCGCCTTCGCCAGCTCTTCCGGCGTTCCGCCGATCGGGGTCATGCCGATCGCCGCCAGCTTCTTCTGGGCATCCGGGGTGAGGATCCAGGCCTTGATCGTCTCGTAGAGCTTCCTGGTGATCTCGGGCGGCAAGCCTTTCGGGCCGACGGCGGCGAACCAGCCGGTCACGTTGAAGCCGTCGATCCCCTGTTCTGCCACCGTCGGGAGGTTCGGCAGGACCGGCGCGCGTTTGGCAGAAGTCGCCGCGAGCGCACGGATCTTGCCTTCCTGGATATGCGGCAGGTAGTTCGACGCCGTGTCGATCCCGAACTGGATGTGGCCGCCGAGAATGTCGGAAAGCAGCGGCGGCGACCCCTTGTAGGGAACGTGGCTGAGCTTGATGCCCGCCTTGCTGCCGAGGATCGCGGCGGCGATGTGCCCCTTCGTTCCCGCGCCCGGATTGCCGATATTCGCCTTGTCCGGATTGGCCTTCACGAAGGCGATGAATTCCTGAACCGAACGCACCGGAACATTGGCGGCGCAGGTGAGCAGTAGCGGCGTTTCGGACACCAGCGAGATCGGGGTGAAATCCGCCTGCGGATCGTAGGCAAGGTTCTTCTGGACCACCTTGTTGGCCGCGAGCGGCGCACTGCCGCTGACGAGGATCGTGTAACCGTCCGGCTTGGACCTTGCCAGTTTGCCGCCGCCAAGCGCGCCGGCGGCACCGGCGATGTTTTCGATGACGAACTGCTGCCCGAGAGCGGCGGTCAGAGCGTCCGCGACCATGCGGGCTATGATGTCGCTGCCGCCGCCGGGCGGATAGGGCGAAATGACGGTGACCGGCTTGCTGGGCCAGCTATCCGCCAGGACGCTGCCGGCCGATGCCAGCAGCACTGCGGTGCCGCCCAGCGCCATGAATTCACGTCTGTCGAGTATCATGAAAGTCCCCTCCACGTTTTTCTGGTCGCATCCTCCGCCTCCGTCTTCGGATGCGACGGAAAGTCTAAGACCGCCCGGCTTTCGGCTGCATTCGAAATCGGAACCATTCCGTCTCCCGGAACGGAAGGCCTGCGGGCAACGCGTCATCCGGTCCCGTAGCGCGACGACCGGCGGCGTCGGCCCCGCTCGCTCAGTCGGTTTCCTGCAATGCCTCTTCCCTCACCTTGCGGAAACGCGGCGAAACGATCGAAACCACCAGGCCGACCGCGATCAGCAGCGTGCCGAGGCTGACCGGGCTCGTGACAAAAACGCTCGCATCGCCATGCGACAGAAGCAGCGCCCGGCGCAGATATTCCTCCGCCATCGGCCCGAGGATGAGAGCGAGAAGCAGCGGCGTGAGTTCGGCATTGAGTTTCCTGAAGAAATATCCAAGCGCCCCGAACAGGGCCATCAGATAGATCTCGAAGGCGCTGTTGCCGATGCTGAAGGCGCCGATCGCGCAGAACACGCAGATGAGCGGAAAAAGGTAGTGATACGGCACCGAGATCAGCTTTGCCCACATGCCGACCAGCGGCAGGTTCAGAAGCAGGAGAAGCAGGTTGCCGATCCACATGGAGACGACCAGGCCCCAGAACAGGGTGGGCTGCTGCGACAGCACTTCAGGCCCCGGCTGCACGCCCTGGACGATCAGCGCGCCGATCATCAGCGCCATGGTCGCGGTCCCCGGCAGTCCGAGCGTCAGCATCGGGATGAACGAGGTCTGGGCAGCGGCATTGTTGGCGGATTCCGGTGCGGCGACCCCTTCGATCGCGCCCTTGCCGAATTCGGCGGAACGGCGGGACATCTTCTTTTCCAGGGCATAGGCCGAGAAAGACGCGAGCAGCACCCCCGCACCCGGCAGGACGCCGAGAAGCACGCCGACCCCCGTGCCGCGCAGGATCGGCGCCGTCATACGCCGCCAGTCCTCACGGGTCGGGAACAGCGTCTCGACCCTGGCGACGACCGCGTTTCGGGTCTTCTCGTTCTCAAGGTTCGCTAGCACGTCGCCGATACCGAACATGCCGGTTGCAACCACGACGAAATCCAGTCCGTCGAGCAGATCCGGAAGGCCGAACGTGTAGCGGGCAGCGCCCGAATTGACGTCGGTGCCGATCATGCCGAGAAGAAGGCCGAGCAGCGCCATGCCGAGAGCCTTCAGCAGCGAGCCGTTGGTCAGCACCATCGACGTGACCAGGCCGAGAAGGATGAGCGAGAAATATTCCGCCGGCCCGAAGCTCAGCGCGAGGCCCGCCAATGCCGGGGCCGATATCGCAATGAAGAGCGTGCCGACGGTCCCGGCGAAAAAGCTGCCGATCGCGGCAGCGGCGAGCGCCCGTCCCGCCTTGCCCTGCTTCGCCATTTCGTGGCCGTCGAGCGCGGTTACCACGGACGAGGCCTCGCCGGGAAGGTTCATCAGGATCGCGGTCGTCGAGCCGCCGTATTGCGATCCGTAGAAGATGCCGGCCAGCATGATCAGCGCGGTATCGACCGGTAGCCCGAAGGTGAACGGCAGCAGCATCGAGATGGTGGCGACCGGCCCGAGCCCCGGCAGCACGCCGACCGCCGTGCCCAGCAGAACGCCGACGAAACAGTAGGCGAAGTTTGTGAAAGTTGTCGCCGTCGAGAGACCGAGCAGCAGCCCGTTGAAGATATCCATATTGAACCACGCGTTGGGTTAGAAGCCGCCAATGCCTTGCAGCCAGCTTCCAAAAACGGGAAAGGGCAGGCCGAGAAGCTCGACGAAAACGAAGGCGCAGAAGACCGAGAACAGCACGGCTCCGGCGAGCGCCTTCCAAGTCAGCTGAAATTTGTGGCTGGCCGCTGCACAGCCGATTGTGAGCAGCAGGACATCCAGCACGAGCCCGAGCTGCTCGGCGAGCAGCCCGAACAGCACGATGGCGCCCGGCACCAGGATGAGCTGCTTCCACGGCAGCGACCGGATGGGCTCGGACGTGTCGTAGCGGAAGCGCAAGAGAAGGATGATGCCCACGCCCGCAAGCAGCGTCGAGATGATGATCGGGAAATAGCCCGGTCCCATGCGGCCGGACGTTCCCAAGGGATAGTGCATGGCGATCGCGCCGGCGGTCACGCCCGCCACCACAAATACCAGCCCCAGAACGATATCCTGGCCCAGCTTCCCCGAAGGCGCCTTAGACGGTTTCAAAGCGTTCTCTCCCCTTTCATGTCGATTGGTGCGCCAACCGCCTGGGAGAACTCGCCCGGTGCGTGGCGCCTTACGATCTTCTCAGTGTGTCAATCTAGTTCATCCGCCCCCATGCGGGACAGGAGCACTGGTTTGCTATTTCACACAGTGGAATGCAAAAGGCACCCAAGCGGCAACGGCCGGAGCAGCTCTCCTCCGCGACCCTCGGACGTCAACCTGCCTCCCGCCTGCCTTCGGCCTTGGCCGGCGCTGGTCTAAGCAGGTGCTCTGCCCGCAGGTTCAACCCGGATATCCGAGCACGGCCTTCACCTCGAGATATTCCTCGAAACCGAAGAGACCGAACTCGCGGCCGTTGCCGGACTGCTTGTAGCCGCCGAACGGCAGGCTGCGGTCGAACCCGGCGCCGTTCAGGTAGACCCGGCCGGCGCGGATCCGGTTGGCGACCTTGCGGGCCCGCTCGGGGTCTTTCGACTGCACGAAGCCCGCCAGTCCGAACGGCGTATCGTTGGCGATCTCGATCGCCTCCTCCTCCGTCTCGTAGCTGATGATCGAAAGCACCGGGCCGAAAATCTCCTCCCGGGCGATGCGCATTTCCGGCGTGACGTCGGCAAAAACGGTCGGCCGGACATAGTAGCCGCGGTTCAGTTCCGCCGGCCTTCCCGGACCGCCGGCCACCAGGGTGGCCCCCTCGTCTATTCCCGCCTGGATGAGACCCTGCACCTTGTCGAACTGGGCCTGGCTGACGAGCGGCCCCATGGTGGATGCGGGATCGAGCGGATCTCCGAGGCGGATCGTATCGACCGCACTGCGGGCCGCCTCCAGCGCCGCATTACGCTGCGAGCGATGGATCAGCATGCGCGTCGGCGACTGGCAGTTCTGACCGCCATTGGTGTAGCAGGCATGCACGCCCGATATCACCGAGGCCTTCAGGTCGGCATCGGCCAGGATGATATTGGCGGACTTGCCGCCCAGTTCCTGCGCCACCCGTTTCACGGTGTCGGCGGCCAGTTTCGCGACCTTGATGCCGGCCGAGGTCGATCCGGTGAAGGACACCATGTCGATCTCCCGATGACCGGCAATCGCCTCGCCGACCGTCGGCCCGTCACCGTTGACGAGGTTGAAGACGCCCGCCGGCAGACCGGCCTCGTCGATGATCTCCGCCAGCAGCATCGAACTCAGCGGCGCAATTTCGCTCGGCTTCAGGACGACCGTGCAGCCCGTCGCCAGCGCCGGCGCGACCTTGGAGGCGACCTGATTGAGCGGCCAGTTCCAGGGCGTGATCAGCCCGCAAACACCGATCGGCTCGCGGCGGACGATGCCGACGCCCATGCGCGTTTCGAACGCGTAATCGGCAAGGACGCGGGCCGCCTCCTCGAAATGGAACAGCGCGACGGTCGCCTGGCGCTCGGTCGAGAAGGTGATGGGCGAGCCCATTTCGAGGGTCATCATGCGGGCCAGTTCCGGCAGACGCGCCCGAAAACCGTCGATGATCCTGTTGAGATACGAAAGCCGCCGTTCGACACTGGAATCGGCATAGATCGGGAAGGCACGACGGGCGGCCTTCGCGGCACGGTCCACATCTGCCGCGGAGCCGAGGCTGATCCTGGCGAAGGTCTCCTCCGTCGCCGGGTTGACGATCCCGAGCGTCCGCGGTTCGGCCGGCTCCACCCATGCACCATCGATGTAGAATTTCAGTTTGTCCATTGTCCCTCCCGGACGATCTGTCATGTCATGCTCGGTCCGCGGCATCTCCATGCCATCACGAGATCCACGGCGTGTTTTTGCAACCTTCACAAAGGCCCGTTTCGTCAGGCGAACAGCCCTAGAGATGCCGGCCCTCGTCGACCGGGACAACGATGCCGGTCGAACTGGTCAGATGAACGATGCAGGCGGTCACCGCGCGCGCCACATCGTCGGGCGTGGTGACATGGGCAAGCGGCAATTTCTCGGCGGTCTTCTGCAATTGCTCACGGCTGCGGCCTGGCACGAAATCCGTGTCCACCCCGGCCGGAGAGACGGAAAAGACACGGATATTCGGGGCGAGCACCTTGGCAAGCGCTATCGTCAGGGAATCAAGCCCGCCCTTGGCGGCCAGATAGGCAAGGCTGCTGCCGAGACCGGTACGCGCCGCGATGGAGGAAATGTTGACGACCGATGCACCTTCGCCGCGCTCCAGCAGCGGACGGAAGGCACGCACCATGGCGAAGGGTCCACGCAGGTTGATCGCAACGGTGCGGTCGAAGATCTCGTCGGTCAGCCTATTGAAATCGTTGGCCGGAACGGGTGTCGTCGCTCCGCCGCAATTCACCAGTGCGTCGAGGCGACCGAACCGTTCGCCGACGATGGAGGCGGCTTCGGCAACCGACGCCGGTTCCTCCACCGCGATGCGCATCGCCATATGCCCGGTCCCTTCAAGGCCGCGCACGACGTCCTCGGCCAGCTCGCGCCGGCTGTTGTAGCCGACCACGACCGAGGCGCCGAGCGCGGCCAGGCGCGCGGCGGTCGCCCTGCCTATCCCGCTGCTGGCCCCGGTCACGAGCGCCACCTGCGGAACGGCGAGCGCGGGTATTTCGATGGCGGCCAACGATATCCTCCCCAAAAGCCTTCGCTGCTCCGGCTCCGGTTCGTGCTAGGATCGAAGCGACGGGCAATCTTATGGGTCCCTGACATAGAGGTCATGGCTGGAGGGTTGAAGCGTCGCCCTCCGTCCATTCCGCGAGACGAAACGCAGCCGCGGCGTCACGGGCACCCAGGGCGAATGGATATACCTCGTCCGAAAGCCGATCTAGACGGCGGGAATGAACGGAAGGCCAACGGTTACGGTCGCGCCTGGGATTAATGGAAAAAAGCAGGGCCGAAGACGCCAGGACCTGACGCAGATAAGAGCCCGGCTACGTTTCATGCATCGCCGCGAAGGCGTGCCGATACTCCATAGACAGCCGCGGCGACAACCGCCCGTCAGAACACGCGGCCGATCAGCCGGGCAAAGAGGGTATAGGACGGACTGTCCGGCACATGGTCGCCGACCGGAAAACCGAGCGTCAGTTCCAGCGTCAGGCGGTTGTCGAACGAATAGGACATGCCGGTGCCGATGCCCGTCAGGCTCACCTTCTTGGGGCTTGTGGAATAGACCGCGCCATGGTCGAGGAAGGTGAAGAAGTCGAAGGTGCCGACATCCCCTGTGAAGCTCTTATGCAGTTCGAAATTCGCATAATAGCCGCTGCCGCCCGCGACCGTATTGCCGCCATAACCGCGCACCGTGGTGGCGCCGCCGATCTGGAAAAGCTGGTCGCCCGTCACCAGAGGCTTCGATGCGACCTGCCAGGCGCCAAATCCCTGGAAAACGACCTCCTGAGGCAGGACGGCCGTCACCGACATCGTGCCGTTGAAGAAATGCGCTTGGTCGCTGCTGTCCGTCACCCGGATATCCGTCGTGCCGAAAGAATAGGACGGCGAGAAGGAGACCGCCAGATTCGGCGCGTAATAATTCAGCGTCGCCCCGATCATCGGCTTGAATGTCAGGTTGTCGGTGAAGGGCACCCCGTCCTGATCGGTCGTCGAGTGCGTCAGCGTCGCGCCGACGTTGAGCAGCACCAGCCATTCCGAATCGGAAAACAGCGGCTGCACGAAGTTGATGCCGCCCGCCTGCGAGCCGCCTGTCACGTTGAGGTCCTCGAAGGCGCCGTCGATGATCTTGATCCGCGAGGCCGAATAGCTGAGGCCGAGGCGGCCGCCCGTCGGCGTGATGCCGAATGTGTAGGACAGGTTGCCCGACAGGTTGCCCTCGGAATTCACGCCGTAGAACTTGAAGCGGTCATCGAGGCCAAGCAGGCCGTAATGCTGGAAGAGCATGCCCCGCTGGAAACGGCCGGTCGTCGGAGAGCCCAGATTGTCGACGAAAACGTCCAGCAGGTCGCTCTTGGGTTCGGTCACCGAAAGCGTCACGTCGGTCTGTCCGAAGTCCGTGCCGGGCTGCAGGGCGGTGCGTACGCGCGCCTCGCCGATGCGGTTCTGCGCCGCCATGCGGGCACCCAGCGCCGGCACATCGACCACTTCACCGGGCTGCAACCGGGCACGACCGCGAATATAATCGGCGGAGGTCGAAGCGCCCTCCATCGTCACTTTTCCGACGCGGCCTTCGACCAGCTCGATGCGCAGCACCCCGCCGTCGAGATCCTGTTCGGGCAAGGAAGCACTGGCCGTCACGATGCCGCGCTCGGCATAACGGGCGTTGACAGCGTTGACGATTGCCTGGATGCCGGCGAAATCCAGCTTGCGGCCGACGAAGGGCGCGGCGATCGCGGCCAGTTCCTGAGGCTTGAAGAAATACGATTCGTTGAACTCGACCCGCTTGAGAACGAATGTCGGCCCGCCACCCGGCACGAGCGGTGCCGCGGCGCGCGCCGGCCCCGTGACCGCGCCCGCATCGTCGGATGCGCCTGGCGCCACACGGTTTTCCAGATCGCGCCGAAGACGGTTCGTCCTGTTCTGCAACGCGCCGGCGTCCACTCCCGGCGGAGGCTGCTGCGCTTGGACCAGGGAGGCATCCGCAGCAAGGATCATGAGCGCGAGCGTGAAACCGGGCACACCTCGCCGCATGGAAATGCGTTGGATCAAGCTCGGCGTCCCCCTGCCTCGGCGTGCAACAATCCCCTTCGTCGCCACGGACTAATTCTGTATCGCATTCGTCACCGTTTCGTCCAGCCTGACGGCAGGGCCACCGGCATCGCCGGCCTCCACGACAAGCATCGGGCTCGTCTGCATGGCGAGGAAGCTCGCGAGCGACGAGGCGGTGAGCTGTGCCATGTCCACCCCAGTGCCCAGCGGGGAAATTTCCCCGCCATCGTCGCTGTTTGCGGACTGCATGGCTTTCGCGGCTTCGCGCATCAGGCTGAGGCCGGTATAGACGATACCGTCGCGCTCGAAGAACACTTCGGAGCCTTCGCCGAACTGGACGATGAAGGCGTTGGTGGTCGTACGCATGCCGTCCTGTGTCACCCTGAACGACTTGCTGGGCTGGAAGAGTTGAACGTCGATGCTGGTTGCCGGAGCCGCCGAGCGATTGTCCACGAAGAGATTCCGGAGCGCGGTCCGGAGCGACATCGTGCCGTTGACGACCCCGCGGGCGATCAAGACGAAGGAACCGCTGGTCTCGATCGTCGAATTGGCGACCCGATAGTCCCCGATGGCAATACCGAGCGGCGTCGTCAGATAGGCCTGCATGCTCGTCGCATTGCCGCCACCCACGCCGGTCACGTCGAGCGCGAACCGGCCGGACGTGCCGCTCTGGATCAGGTTGCCGATGCGGATGTCGTCAGCCGCAAGCGCCGCGCTGCTGCCGATCACAAGGTCATCGGCATCGAACCGTGCGGCCCCGACGATCGCGAGGCGCACCGCCTCCGCCCGTCCAAGATTGATCGAGCCCCCCGCCTCGGCTTCCAGTTCCAGGATATCCTTCGAGATCGTGGAGATCGTAAGCCCATCTTCGCTGACGGCGTTCCCGATCGTCACGACCGGCGCGGTGACGATCAGCGCCTCCTTTGCCCTCAGCTCGTCCGCCTGGATTTCGGTCGCGGCCGCGATATCGACCGTGCGGGCGCCGGACAGGGTACCGATGTTCACCGCGTTCGCGGATGATGCGACCCGCACCGCACCGCCGGCCATGGCGGTGCCAATCCCGACATATCGCCTTGCTTCGACCGAGAAGGCGGCTCCCGAGGAGGCCTTTCCGAGCGTTGTGCCTTGCCCCGACTGCGTGCTGATCGCACCGCCAGCGACGAGCGTCTCGATGTCTATGGCGCCGCCCGCGGCGATCGCGGCATTCCCAGCCGAAGACCAGGAGGTACCGCCGACATCGGCTGCCGACGCCACGTTCAGGTCGCCCCCTGTGCTGAGGCTCGCAACCTCGACATCGCCGCCTGCGAACAGGCTTGCGCTGTTGCCTGCGTCCAGCGTCGCGATGTCGATCATGCCGCCCGCGGACAAGCCGACGAAGCTGCCCGTCGTCAGTGTCCCGATATCTACCGCACCGTCTGCGGCAAGCGTCGCGGAACCGCCGGTGGTCAGGGTCGTGACCAGGATGTCACTGCCCGCATCGAGATCAGCCGACGTGCCCGCATCGAGAGAGGTGACCGTAATGTCCGTTCCAGCCGTGCTGGTGACGGAGCTGCCAGCAGTCAGCGTCGCGATAGCAATCGCTCCATCGGCAAACAGAGTGGCGGAGCCGCCGGTGGTCAAGGTGGTGACGAGGATGTCCCTGCCCGCATCGAGATCGACCGAGGTGCCGGCCAGCATGTCGGCGGCACTGATCGTCGTGCCTACCGTCAGGTCGATGAACGTGCCCGCATCCATCCCGGTGACGGCGATGTCCGTTCCAGCCGTGCCGGTGACGGAGCTGCCCGTCGTCAGCGTCCCGATGTCGATCGCTCCGTCTGCGGCAAGCGTTGCAGAGCTGCCGGTAGTCAGCGTAGTGACGCGGATGTCCCTGCCCGCATCGAGATCGACCGAGGTGCCGGCCAGCATGTCGGCGGCACTGATCGTCGTGCCCGCCGTCAGGTCGATAAACGCGCCGGCATTAACGCTGGTGACGGCGATGTCGGCTCCAGCCGTGCCGGTGACGGAGCCGCCGGCAGCCAGGGTCGTCACGCCGATCGAACCGCCGGCATCTGCCGTCACCGAACCATCGGCACCAATATCGTCCGCATCGATGCCGTCATGCGCGTCGAGGATGGCATTGCCGCCGGCTGCAAGCGTCCCGAGGTCGATCGAGCCGCCCGTCGAGGTCAGCCGCGTGTCGCCCGTCCCCGTCATCGTCGTCGTCGTCGCCATGTCGATCAGCCCACCCGAAGTGACCGTCATCGACGTGCCGGCGCCCGTCGTACCGAACCTCGTCGTCGTGCCTGCACCGCTGGTCAGCACCGTGCCGATGTCGAGCGTCTCGATATCGATCGCTCCGTCGGCAAACAAAGTGGCGGAACCGCCGGTGGTCAGGGTCGTGACGCGGATGTCACTGCCCGCATCGAGATCAGCCGACGTGCCGGCCAGCATGCCGCCGACACTGATCATCGTGCCTGCCGTCAGGCCGATGAACGTGCCGGCATCGAGATAGGTAACGGCAATGCTTCTTCCGGCATCCGCCGTCACCGAACCGCCTGCACCAACATCGTCGGCATCGATGCCGTCATGCGCGTCGAGGATGATATTGCCGCCGGCTGCGAGCGTCCCGAGATCGATCGAACCGCCCGTCGAGGTGAGCTTGGTGTCGCCCGTCCCCGTCATCGTCGTCGTCGCCATGTCGATCAGGCCACCCGAAGTGACCGTCATCGAGGTGCCGGCACCCGTCGTGCCGAACACCGTCGTCGTGCCTGCACTGCTGGTCAGCACCGTGCCGATGTCCAGCGTCGCGATATCGATCGCTCCGTCGGCAACCAGAGTGGCGGAGTTGCCAGTGGTCAGAGTGGCGATGTCGATCGCATCGCCGGCGGCAAGCGTCGCGGAGCCGCCGGTGGTCAGGGTGGTGACGACGATGTCGCGGCCCGCATCGAGGTCGGTGGACGTGCCCGCGTCGAGAGAGGTGACGGCAATGCTTCTTCCGGCATCCGCCGTCACCGCACCGTCTGCACCAATATCGTCCGCATCGATGCCGTCATGCGCGTCGAGGATGGCATTGCCGCCGGCGGTGAGTGTCCCGAGGTCGATCGAGCCGCCCGTCGAGGTGAGCCTGGTGTCGCCCGCCCCCGCCATCGTCGTCGCCGCCATGTCGATCAGGCCACCCGAGCTGACCGTCATCGAGGTGCCGGCACCCGTCGTGCCGAACCTCGTCGTCGTGCCTGCACTGCTGGTCAGCACCGTGCCGATGTCGAGTGTCGCGATGTCGATCGCTCCGTCTGCGGACAAAGTGGCGAGGCCCCCGGTGGTCAAGGTCGTAATGTCGACCGCACCGTCTGCGGCAAGCATCGCGGAGCTGCCGGTGGTCAAGGTGGTGACGCGGATGTCGCTGCCTGCATCGAGGTCGGCGGACGTGCCCGCATCGAGAGAGGTGACCGTAATGTCCATTCCAGCCGTGCTGGTGACGGAGCTGCCAGCAGTCAGCGTCCCGATGTCGATCGCTCCGTCTGCGGCAAGCGTTGCAGAGCTGCCGGTGGTCAAGGTGGTGACCAGGATGTCACTGCCCGCATCGAGATCGACCGAGGTGCCGGCCAGCATGTCGGCGGCACTGATCGTCGTGCCTGCCGTCAAGCCGATCGACGTGCCCGCATCCATGCCGGTGACGGCGATGTCGGCTCCAGCCGTGCCGGTGACGGAGCCGCCGGCAGCCAGAGTCGTCACGCCG
>NZ_QJKM01000002.1 GCF_003425685.1 Rhizobium terrae | reverse complement strand
AAGGACCGCAGGGATCTGGCCCGTGCGCTGAAGCTGATCTATTCTGCCGTCGATGACACGGCTGCCGAAGCCGCGCTGACCTCGTTCGAGGCGGGCTTTTGGGGCCAGAAATTCCCGGCCATCGGGAACATGTGGCGGCGCGCCTGGCAGGAGGTCATTCCCTTCTTTGCCTTTCCCAGGGACGTGAGGCGGATCATCTACACCACCAACGCAATAGAGGCCTTGAATTCCAAGCTGCGACGGGCTGTTCGAGCCAGAGGGCACTTCCCTTCTGACGAAGCTGCGACGAAACTCCTGTATCTGGTCTTGAACAGATCGGAGAAAGCGTGGAAAATGCCACCCAAAGAATGGGCGATGGCAAAATCCCAATTCGCCGTTCTCTTCGCGGACCGCTTCCACGCCGCGAGGGCGTAAAACGAAATGTTTAACCGCACGCCCGTACACGAAATTCCTGACACTCCCTGATAGTGACCTCCCACCGGACGGCTTCTCGACGGACTTCCGCAGCCTCTCGCGGTCGCGACGATAGAGAAGTCGACCCATCGTCTTCCGCTTCGCTCCCGACTGATCGAAGCCCCGAGACTCAAGGATGCGAAGGGCGTCGGCGATGACCGCCTTGAGCGGAGCAGGCACGTCGTCTCCGGACTCCTGTACTCGTGCAAGATAGACCGACACTGCTGCAGAAAGGGCAGTGTCGACATGGCACGCTTCGGGCACCGCTGCTGTCCGCAGTCCCGCTCTCCAGCGCTCGGTTGCGCGTCGTCCTGTCTCGTTGCTCGGATCAGCTACCCTCGGCATGACCGTCACTCCCTCTCGTCACTACGGGAATGATCGGCTTCGGCGTTGCAAGCGACTAGCCGTTGCAACAGGCTCGGCCGTGGAGGATGATCTCCGGAGATGGTCGAGCGGAGCAGCGCGTAGCGTCTGCGAGAGACGTAAGTCTCTCCCCCTCCGGAGGGTGAATCATCACTCCTTCACTACGGAAACCACCGACAAAAATGGCTCTGTAGAATCTCTTAAGAATATCCGGGCTCTTGACCCCCGACCTGACAAGTCCACGCCTAGTGCCGTCAACTTCTTAGTGTCGGAACTTGTCATCGAAACCCACTGTCTATGTCGGAACTTGTCATTCCTGTCGACTCCCTGCATGGCCCGACTTAGTCATCACTACGGGATCGGGATGCGTCTCTGTCGGAAAACTTGCGCCACCCGACATAATCTCCTTGCCCCATTCCGCCGGCGGACAAATCATTGTTGCAGGACAGGAGACAACGTATGCGCAACACATTCCATCGCCGCCCGGCAGACAAGGCCCCGATCACTGGCGCCGACCGCAGCGGCATCCAGGGCGATCTCTCGGCAGTCCTCGACAAGACCCGCATCGAGAAAGAGGATCCACGTGCCGAGCGGCCACTGGTGATGATCCGGAGCCTGCGCTACGTCGGCGAGACCGAAGGCGCGACACCTGCTGCGGCGATGTCAGCCAAGAGCCACGCTCTCTACGAGTACCTGATGGCTTCCGCCCGAACCCAGATCGCGAAGACCGAGGATCATGTCGTGCCGTTCGCTGCCGCGCTGGCGTATCTGGACACGCCGAGGGCTGACCGGATTCGTGAATACGTCGAGTCGATCAACGGCACGTTCGTTGCGTACGATTTCACTGACGAAGACGGATCTCGTCGTGCCGCCAATCGCATCCAGCTCCTGCAGTGCGAAGACGTCACACGCCCGTCCGGCACTCGCGTGATCGAGTACAGAATGCATCCTTCAGTGCGGAAGGTAATCCTGGCTGCGACTCAGTATGCGCACCTCGAAGTCGCCGCCTTCGCGCGCTTCCGTTGCAAGTATTCGGCCCGGCTCTATCCGAAACTGGCTTACGTCGCTGGCCTCGATGAGCAGCATCCGCTCGTCTACAAGCCGGAAGACCTGGCCGCCGAACTCGGGTGGGTCGGCAAGAGGGGGAGGTTTCACTGGGGGCACTTCGAGAGCGACGTGCTCAAGCCCGCGATGGACGATATGTTCGGCGCCGCAGACGGCTCAACATCCGCCAAGGTCCGCCGCTTTTCTGGGGACTACGAACTTCGCCGCGCCGCGACCCGAGGTCGTCCAGTAGAGGCGGTTATCATCCGAGTCGGAAAGGCGAAGAAGCACCTCGCCGAGACCCAGAAGCCGCCAATCGACGCAACGGAGCGCGATCGCATCCGGGAGATGTTCGAGCGCGCGAAGCTCGACACTGCGACCGAAGTTCCCAGCGAGGAAATCTTGGCCCAGGCAGCGGGCAAGCTGAAGGTTGATGTCATTCTGGTCGCGGAGCGCTGGATTACGACGATGTCGCTCGCGAAAGAGGATCCCGATATTCTTATCGGCTCTCTCGGCATCCTGACAGGCCGTCAGATCCTGACGGCGATGGCCACAGAGGGCATCCGCGATGCGTTCACGAGATGGCTCGCGGACTGGAGAGAGCCTGACGGCATCAACTACCGCCATGGGCACGAGCCCGCAGTGACTCCGGTCACCGAAGTCGCCGAGATCGATCCCGAGGTCGAAGCCGACGATTCCGAAGAAGGCGCGGAACTCGACACCTCGACGCCGCTGCTGCTTACGCTCGCGACAGGCTACCGCGTCTCTGATGCGGAGGCTGTTCTTCAAGGACACACGTGGTCCGGCAAGAAGCCGATGACGATCCGCCTGGTCGCGCCGAATGCGGATGGATCTCAACGTGAGCACAGCGTCGAAGTGACACCGACCGCACTCGATCTCGGGCGCTTAATGCGAGACCACAATCACATCATCACAAACCTGGAGTACGCAGCATGAGCAAGCAACTTCCGAATACAACCCTGACTGCCAATCTCCTGGCTCTGGTCGCTTCCGAGGCGACTACCGACGGCGAACATCGCGCTCGTTTTGATCGCCTGGTCGCGCGGATCAAGAGCGCACTGGCCGCAGCTCAGGGACCTGAGGTGATCCACGACCGCGGCCTGGACTCGGACTTCGCTGAGGCGCGCCTCATAGCTAAGGATAAGCTCCGGATGGCACCGAAGGAGTTCGAGAGCGTCGTGGCGGTTCTCACCACCCCATTCTCGCGTGTTGTCAACACATGCCCGGGCGGCAAGGATCCCCGAAATATTCCTGACTTTCTGAAGATGCCTGATGACGAGATGCGCTTCGCCTACGATCTCAGGACGCCGTATGATGCCGCGTTCTTCATCGTCAGGCACGGAAAGACCTGGGGCTATTCGGAAGCTCAGATCCTGAAAGCCGAAAGCGAACTGAGACCGCTGGATCAAGCGCGTCGTAAGAAAATCGCCGAAGCCGACGCGCGAGCGTCAGCAGGGTACACCGCGACACTGTACGCGGCTGACGGAACTTCGCGGACATATCCGTGAGTTCGATCGCCACTCATTAACCCTGCCGACGCCTCGTCGCATTGGCGGGGCTCACAACTCCTCCGGGTCCTGTTACTAAGGATTCGAACAAGGACACCACCGATGACCGCAGGACTCCGAATAGCCATAGCCGCCTGACTTCCGCACCAAGCGGAGCCGCTCGTCTATGCCTATTCTCGGAGTCTTCCCGTGCCCTTCGTCCGCAAGTTCTATACGTCAGACACTCACTTCAATCACGCCAACATCCTGCACATGCAGCCGCGCCCGTTCTCGACGATCGACGAGCACGACGATCACCTGATTGCGCGCTGGAACGCCGTCGTCGGCGAACACGATGTTGTCTATCACCTTGGCGACTTCGCGATGGGCCTCAACAATCCCGAGCGCATCCGCGAGATCTTCTCCCGTCTGAAAGGTCGCAAGCACCTCGTCTACGGCAATCACGACGTCCGCCGAGACGGCGATCTCCACCCCACTATCCTTGCTCTCGATTGGGCAGCGCGGCCGGAAGCTATCATGTTTGTGAAGGACGAAGGCCAGCATGTCGTCCTCAGCCACTACGCGCAGCGGGCTTGGCAGGGCCACCTGAAAGGCCACTGGCACTTCTACGGCCACGCCCACGGTCGACTGCCGGCCGAAGGCCGCTCCCGGGACGTCGGTGTCGACATGCCCGACGTGGACTTCACGCCCAGGACGTTCCGACAGCTCACGAAGGGAATGCTCGATGTCTGATGACCACATCCCGTCCGGTTGGTCCGCTCTCGTCGCCGATCTGCGCAGCACCCTCCGCCGCGACTATCCCGACGTCCGTGTAAACGCACTGACGGCCGACCGCGGATGGCTCCACGTTGATGTCGATCAGACCAGCATCGACCCCGGCACGGCATATCAGCTCGGCCGCCGCATCCAGGGTTTTGTCACCCAGTCGCTGTCGACGTGCGGCTGCTGCGGGTCTGCACACGCCAGAGATCGGGGGAACGGCCGCATCGTGACCTGCGATGAGTGTGAGGAGGCTTCCTACGATGCATGATCCCGACTTCCCGCGTATCAAACTCGACGACCTTGTTGCCGACTATCCGGGTGTCTTCGACTCGGCACGCTACGTAGACGTCGGCATCGGGTGGCTCGGTCTCGTCCGCGATTTCGTCGCGGAGGCGCTGCCCCATGATCCCGCGCTCGTTGTGCACGAGATCAAAGAAAAATGGGGCACGATGCGGGTTTGGTGCGACACCGATGTCTTGGCAGCGCGGCTCGCGAAGGGCAAAGCCGAAGCGAAATCGGGCATGACGTGCGAAGTCTGCGGTGCTGAGGGCTGGCTCAGACGGCCGCCGCCGGGGCGTATGGCCTGGTGGCGGACGCTGTGCCAGGAGCATGCGTCGCCTGATCAGGCTGCTTGGGGACAGCAGGCCCGGTGGACGGCGGGAACGATGCAGGTGTCGGGCCAGTGGTACCGATACGATCTTGAGACGGACACCATGATTGAGATCGAAACCCCGGAGAGATTTCGTTGACGACTGCGCAGAGACGCCGTCTCGGTCTGCCGCCGGTGACAATCCACGTAGAATCCATGGACAGAGAGGATCTCGTGATCGCCGCTCTAACTCGCTGCCGCGACATCGAGACCGTCCTCGACCTCCACGCTTTCGACGACGACGAGACCGTTGAAAGGATCGGATGGCACATGGCGAGCAGGACTGGCACCGATTTCCGCATCGGCAGGCGCTTGCTGCAGCTCCTGTCGCCGGGCGGCTACCTTCTGCCTCCGAAGGAATTCCGGCTGAGCCGTGTGACGGAGCCGACCGACGAGGAGATGTACTGCGCGCCGTTTGTGACCCCTTGGAGCATCCAGCTCTGGCAGTCGGGCAGCACGCCAGCCGAATGGCGGGTCAACGGATCCGTCTATCACCGGGACTGGGAGCCGCGCTGTGGAGCAGGCTGCTGTATCTCAATCGTCCGAAATCGATGGCGCTGACGACCAAGGCTGGGTTCGACTCGGAAGGAGGATTTGATGACTGAGGATCGTAAGAAGGAACTCTCGCAGATGTGCCGTCTCGAAATCCGGAAGACGTCGGTGCTGATGAAAATGGCGCTGGCTGAGTACGGATACCACTTCGCGGAGAGCGTTTTCGATGTCGAGTTTGCGGCTATGTTTGAACGACTCAATCAGGAGTCCGTGTTGCCGGATGATTACGAGATTCTTGGCAATCTCGTGCTTTCCGATCTCTGGCCGAGACTCAAGCAAGCTCACCGTGAGCAACGCGAGAACGTCTTCGGGCATCTGAAAACGATGTACCCGGAAACGATCTCTAGCGATGCCGAATTCGCGTTCGACATGGGCTGGGCAGGTCTGGTCCAGGACGCGGTCCCCCGGATCCAGTCTTACCCGGCGGCATGGCGAGCGAAGATCACGGGCGGCAAGGAAAAGCTGGGTTGCCTCGTTCTCCACATCGCATGCGACTATGATCACCCAGGGTGCCGGTCAGAAGTCGAGCGGTTGCGGGAAGAGGTCCGGCTCCGAAGCCTGGCGACGTGCGAGATCTGCGGCGGCCAAGGTCGGCTGCGGCTCTCGTCTGTGGCGAAGACGGTCTGTGCCAAGCACGCTGCCGTGCTCGGAGAGATGCGAGAAGACGACGGTCTCTGGGCGGATGCGTATCGCTGGCGCGACGAGCAGCCGATCGAGGACCACATCGCTGACGTCATCGCTACCGGAAGAGCTGTCATTGGCGCGGTAGAATCTGAACGCAACAAGGACTGATGTTGATTATTTCCGACCAAAAGGTGGAGAATGTCTGAAATTTCCGTCGCTAGCGGCTGGCAGCACATCCTCGCCGAAGCCGTTGAAGAAGCATCGCGGCTGCCTCCGGAGTGGTGCTTCGAGATCACCCATGCTGAGACCGTCGACGGCGCGCTGCGGCTGTCGGCGACCTATGTCAGCGGCGATATCCCGCTGGATGACCATCTGCCGCCCGAGCGCAAGATGCCGCATCCCTGGCGGAGCATGATGCGGATCCGGGAGAACGCCAAACAGCAATCCCTGGTGACGTGCGAGTGCTGCGGCCGAGAAGGGCGGCTGGTCGGTGTCGGTGATGAGGCGCGGGTGCGGTGCGGGCGGCATGAGTATGTCGTCGACGTCGCGGAATGGGAGGAAAAGCGGGCGTCGATGCGGACGATGTTCGAGACCGAGGAGGGAGCGGTCGAGCATTTTAGGCAGGACTACGGCAAGGGCGTCGATATGATGCGGGATCTGCAGACGGCTGTTGAGCAGGATTCGGGCGAGCCCGATCCGACGTCGAAGCACTGAAAACTGGCACCCAGTGCTCGAGGAAGGGAATCCTTGGGCACTGGGATAGGCTCTGGGTTACTCGGCGGCGTCTAGGAAGGCTGTTTTTTCAGCCTTCTGGCGTTCGTATTCGTCGAGAACGACGTCCGCCCAGATCTTCATCGCTTCCTTCTTCAGCTTGATATACTGACTGCCGCCGTAAGCCATCTTGGTGATCCTGGCGGTGCGAAGACGCTGAAAATCATCTCGTTCGCGTTCTGATGCAGTGACAGCAAGAGCTTCTTTTTCGTGGATATCATGGGCGAGGATGACGGTCGCGCCGCCGGGCAGACCATGCTCGTCGAGAACGTTGGTGATTGTTCTCCGGAGGTCGTGGAGGCTCCACCAATCAATGCCAGCCTCAGCGAGCAGATCACGTCGAGCTTCCTTTGCCTTCGGCACTTTCTTGCCCTTGAGGTCGCCGCGTGGCTTATGCTCCTTATCGCGACCGGCGAGGCGGTACAGGATCCTGTAGACGCCGGACGCGGTCGCATGAACGCCGACTACCTTCTCGGAAGGAAAGGCCCAGTCGTGGCCGTCCGTGTTCGCGTGCTTGCCTTGCTTGATGAGTGCGTTGACATGTGACCATGCGCGGTCTGGGATGGGCAGGACGTGTGCCATCCCCGCTTTCATGATGTCCTCAGCCCACACAGCGAGCAGGAATTCGTTCGATTCCGGATCAGTGACCACGTCATGAGCTAGCAATGACATCCCTGCAGTAGCGCGCTGGCACGTGAGGACGAGCCACCAGAGACCAGCTAGAGTGCCTGGATTCACGCCCGATTTCTCTACAGCGCGACCAGGTAGCCTTTTACCGAGGTATTCCTCCGCGATAATCATCGTCTTCACGATCGCCTCGACTTCGGGTCGACGGCTGCGCGGCTTGATTTCGTAGGGTGCATTCAAGAACATCCACCACGAATCCACTTTCTCCAAGCCGCTCTGACCCGCGTGGTTGCGGGCGCAGTACGTGAAGACGGCACGGGTATACGTGATCACCTTCGTCGCCGGAGATGCACCCACGTTCTTCTTGACCCAGTCTCGGACCGACTCGATGTCGCCCCGGGTGACCAAGACGGCAGGCTTGTCGAGAATCTTCTGGAAGCATTCACGTCCAAAAGTGCCACGGTAATCTTTCACGGTGTTGTCGGTGATCCGGTTCTTCGCGTCGGGTGCCGTCTTTCCGGCGATGGTCTGCTCGACGCACTCGCGCAGCGTCCATGTGTCTGCAGTCTTGTGAACGGCCTGCAGCGCGGCGCTCTTGCTCTGTCCTGACCAGTGCGCGTCTAGGAACGGCCGCGCCTTCTTCGGATCGTCCTTGAGGATCCCCATGACGGTTGCCGCCAGGTCGCGGACGGTCTTCGGCGCGGTGATCGTGCGATCTCCGACGGGGTGGACGTATCCGATCGTCACGGAGTTGTCTCCCCACCGCACGATCCAGGATGCTTTCTTCGCCTGGACCAGCAAGCGAAGGCCAGTGAACTTTTCGTCGGTGAAGATGAAGGGCTTGCCGTCCGGGGTCTCTCCAGCTTCAGCCATCTTCTTCGCCCGCCCGATCTCCTTGTCCGTGATCACCAGCTTTTCAGTCGCCATACCGCCCGCACTCCGTTCTATACCGTCGCCAAAATCTATACCGCTCCTATACCGCTTCCAAATTGGTTGACAAGAGCAGGCAGTACCGAGCCTGATCCAGCTTGCTGAAACAAGCAAGAGGGGCGTAATTGTTGACAACGCTATGATTTTGCTGATTTTTGTAGAAGGGAGATATCGTGATTTCGACGCTTGTCAACAAACTTGCAAATGGGCTATGAATGAGACATTAGGATTGAAAATCCGCGTGTCGGTGGTTCAAATCCGCCTCCGGGCACCATTTTTCCCCTTGACTGTGAATTCGGCGGAATTGGTCTATTCGCCTGCGGCTCCGCAGGACGAACTTCCGAGGTCCTCACCCGCCCTCATGCAGCCGATACCCCACTCCGGTCTCCGTCAGGATGTATTGCGGCTGGTCCGGCGTCTTTTCGATCTTCTGCCTGAGCTGCCGAACGTAGACGCGGAGATACTGCACGTCCGTCAGCCCGTCCCAGACGTGTTCCAGCAGGAAGCGGTGGGTCAGCACCTTGCCGGCGTGCTGCACCAGGATGCGCAGGATGTCGTATTCCTTGGGAGAGAGCTTGATCTCCTTGTCGGCCACCTTGACGATGCGCTTGACGAGGTCGACGGAGAGTTCGCCGGTCTGGAAGACCGGTTTTTCGCCCTGGGCCTGCAGGCGGTGGCGGAGCGCCACGCGGATGCGGGCGCCGAGTTCGTTCATGCCGAAGGGTTTTGTCATGTAGTCGTCGGCGCCGAGTTCCAGCGCCTTGACGATGCCCGCCTCGTCGGTGCGGCTGGAGAGGATGACGATCGGCAGGTCGAGGCCTTCGGCCCGCCATTTGGCCAATAGGTCGTGGCCGGACATGTCCGGCAGGCCGAGATCGAGGATGATGAGATCCGGCTTCTCCGTCCTGACCAGATCGATCGCCACCTTGGCGTTCATCGCCTCGCTGATGGCGTAATCCTGGGCGGAAAGGCCGACCCGGATCAGCTTGCGGATGGGTGGCTCGTCATCGACGATCAGGATGCGTACGGCGGTACTGGTCATTCGTTCTCTCCCGGCTGGGGCGCTTCGGCCGGCGCAAAGACGTTATCCGCGACCGGCAGGCGGATGGTGAAGATCGCGCCGGACGTGTCCGGCCCGTTGCCGGTTCGGTTGGCGGCGCGGATCGTGCCGCCCATGGCCTCGATGAAACCGCGGCAGATCGAAAGGCCGAGCCCGGTGCCGGCCCGCACATGATCGCCCTTCCGCACCCGGTAGAAGCTGTCGAAGATCCGTTCCAGGTCGTCGGGCGGAATTCCCGGCCCCTCGTCCATCACCGATATCAGGATCGAGCCGCCGTCCCGCCAGCCGCGTATGTCGATCACCGTGTCGTCGGGCGCGTATTTGGCGGCATTGTCGATGAGGTTGAACAGCACCTGCTCGAAGAGGACGGGATCGACCTTCAGCATCGGCAGGTCGGCGGGAATGCTGACATTGACCCGATGGCGAGCCGTGATCTTCGCCGTCCGGGAAAGCGCCGTGCCGACGATGTCGCCGGCGAAATGGAAGGCGTAGTTGGGTTCCATGGCGCCCGAGCCGATGCGGGTCATGTCGAGCAGGTTGGAAATGAAGCGGTTGAGCCGTTCGGACTCGTCGACGACGGTCGACAACAGGTCCCTGCGGGCCTCCTCGTTGAGCTGCGGGCCAAGGTCCCTCAGCGTATCGGCCGAACCCATGATCGCAGCAAGCGGCGTCTTCAGATCGTGCGAAATGGAGGTCAGCAGCGCGGTGCGCAGCCGGTCGGTCTCCGCCGCGAGCTTCGCTTTATCGACGTCGGAGACGAGCTGGACGCGTTCGATGGCGAGCGCCGCCTGGTCCGCCAGCGCATCGAACAGCCGCTGCTGTTCCGGCGTGAGCAACGGCCCCTGCCTGTCGTTGTCGAGGCCGATGACGCCGACGGCCTCACGGCCGGTGCGCATGGGAAGATAAAGGCGCTTGGCGCCCGGCAGCGTATCGGCGGCACGGCCGGCAGGGCGGTTATGCTCCCAGGCCCATTTGGCGGCGGCGATGTCGGCGTCCACCAGCGTGTCGTCCGGCGGATAACCCGCCTTGACCGCGATCGAGCCGCCTTCCGGCAGCAGGATGACGACGCGGACCTTCAGCATCGAGGCGATCTGGAAGGCGGTCGCCCACAGCACGTCGTCCAGCGTGCCGGTGCCGGCAAGTTTCTTGGAGAAGAGATAGAGGTCTTCCGTCGTTCGGGCCCTGAGCCGTGCTGCGGCGGCCTGGCGCTGCACGGCGGCCGTGAGGTTCGAGGCGATGATCGCGACGCCGAGATAGAAGAACAGGGCGACCAGGCTTTCCGGATCGCGGACGGTGAACGTGTAGCGCGGCTCCAGGAAGAAGAAGTTGAAGGAAAGCGCGCCGAGAAGCGAGGCGAAAAGGCCTGGGCCGAGACCGCCGCGCACGGCCGCCGCCAGCACCGCCATCAGGAAGACGAGCGCGAGGTTCTGGACGTTGAGGGTCTGGTCGAGCATGGCCCCGGCGAGAACCGCCAGCGCGACGAACCCGACGCTCAGCAGGTAGGGTTTGATGCGGAAGGGTTTCGGCGGCTTGGCGGCCTTCACGCCGCGCCGCATCTCGCTTTCCTTCGTGTCGCCGGAAATCACGTGGACGCTGATGTCGCCCGCGTAACGGATCAGGTCGTGGGTGATCGAACCGTGCCACCATTGCCGCCAGCGCGGCTTGCCGGGCCTGCCGACGACGATATGGGTGAAGTTGTGGGCATTGGCGTAAGCGATGATGTCCCGCGACGGATTGACGGCCGGCAGCGTCACGGTCTCGGCGCCGAGCTGCTGGGCAAGCCGCATGTTGGCCGCCAGCCGGTCCTTGTCCTCGTCGGAAAGGTTCATCGCCTGCGGCGTTTCGAGGTGCAGCGTCGTCCAGGGCGCGCGCAGCCGGTCGGCCTGGCGGCGGGCGTAACGGACGAGGCTCGCGCCGTTGCGGCCGTGGTCGAGGCAGACGAGCAGCCGGTCGCCGGCGGCCCAGGGGCCGGAGATCGCATGCGTCTGCATGTGGTTCAAAAGCTGCTCGTCCACCCGCTGGGCGGTGCGGCGGAGCGCGAGCTCGCGCAGCGCCGTCAGGTTGCCCGGCGAAAAATAGTTCTCAATGGCGCGCCGTGCGGTTTGCGGCACATAGACCTTGCCGTCATGCAGCCGCTTGATGAGGTCGTCGGGCGTGATGTCGATGATCTCGACGTCGTCGGCGCGGTCGATGATCAGGTCCGGCACCGTCTCGCGGACGCGGACGCGGGTGATCTGCGCCACGACGTCGTTCAGGCTTTCGACATGCTGGATGTTGAGGGTCGAATAGACGTCGATGCCGTTCGAGAGGATTTCCTGCACATCCATGTAGCGTTTCGGATGGCGGCTGCCGGCGGCATTGGTGTGGGCAAGCTCGTCGACGAGGACGAGGGCGGGACGGCGGGCAAGAATGGCGTCGATGTCCATCTCGTCGAGCATCTGGCCGCGATAATCGATCTTCCTGCGGGGGATGACCTCGAAACCCTCGACGAGCACCTCGGTCTCCTTGCGCCCGTGGGTCTCGACCACACCGATCACCACGTCCACGCCGTCCGCCTTGCGGGCGCGGCCGGACATCAGCATTTCATAGGTCTTGCCGACGCCCGGTGCGGCTCCGAGAAAAATCTTCAGCCGGCCGCGCGCCTCCCGCTCGGCATGCTCCAGAAGTGCATCCGGCGAAGGCCTGTTGTCGGTATCGCGGCCGTTCTCTCGATTGGCGTCGGGCATGAGGATAGTCTTTCTTGCATGTCGGTGCGTGCGGCCCTCTCACCCGGCCTCCGCTTACGCTCGGCCATCCTCTCCCCGAGGGGTAGAGGGGAACGGTGACGTTGCGGCAATTTCCCTTCTCCCCAGCGGGGAGAAGGTGCCGGCAGGCGGATGAGGGGGCTGCACGCTCGAAGCTTTACCGCGTCATAGGTGCATCAAGCTTCATATTAAGCGCAAGCACATTGACGACAGGTTCACCGAGTAAACCGAGTTCGCGACCCTCAATGCTCTGATCGACCAATGCACGAACCTTAACTTCATCCATCGCTCTCGCCTTCGCCACACGCGGCACCTGGAAATAGGCGGCTTCCGGCGAGATATGCGGGTCGAGGCCGCTGCCGGATGCAGTGACCAGATCCACCGGCACATCCGCATTCGGGTTGATCGCCTTGGCAGCTTCGTAATCAGTCTTCACGCGGTCGATCAGTTTCTGGCTGGTCGGGCCGAGGTTGGAGCCGGAGGACGAGGCGGCATTGTAGCCGTCGCCGGCGGCCGAGGGGCGGCCGTGGAAATACCGGTCGCCGGTGAAGGCCTGGCCGATCAGCGTCGAGCCGATCACCTGACCGTCCTTCTCGATCAGGCTGCCGTTTGCCTGGGCCGGAAAGACGGCCTGGGCGATGCCGGTCATGCCGAGCGGATAGATGAGGCCGGTGATGGCGGTGATGGCAACGATCAAAACGATTGCCGGACGAAGTTCTTTCAACATGATGTCAACTCCTTAGGCGAGGCCGATGGCCGTGATGGCCATGTCGATCGCCTTGATGCCGATGAACGGGACGATGATGCCGCCGAGGCCGTAGATCAGCAGATTGCGGGAAAGCAGTGCGCCGGCGCCGATCGCCCGGTATTTCACACCCTTCAGCGACAGCGGGATCAGCGCGATGATGATCAGCGCGTTGAAGATGATCGCCGAGAGGATGGCGCTCTGCGGGGTTGCGAGACCCATGACGTTCAGCACGCCGAGTTGCGGATAGAAGGCCAGGAACATCGCCGGGATGATGGCGAAATATTTGGCGATGTCGTTGGCGATCGAAAACGTCGTCAGCGCCCCGCGCGTCATCAGGAGCTGCTTGCCGATCTCGACGATCTCGATGAGCTTCGTCGGGTCCGAGTCGAGGTCGACCATGTTGCCGGCCTCGCGGGCGGCGACGGTGCCGGTGTTCATGGCGACGCCGACATCGGCCTGGGCAAGTGCGGGAGCATCGTTGGTGCCGTCGCCGCACATGGCGACCAGCTTGCCCTTGGCCTGTTCCTCGCGGATCAGTGACAGCTTGTTTTCCGGCGTCGCCTGGGCGAGGAAATCGTCCACGCCGGCTTCCGCGGCAATGGCTGCGGCTGTCATGGGGTTGTCGCCGGTGATCATCACGGTGCGGATGCCCATGCGGCGCAGTTCCGCAAAGCGTTCGCGGATGCCGCCCTTGACGATATCCTTCAACTGGATGACCCCGAGCAGCCTCCCGTCGCGGGCGACCGCAAGCGGTGTGCCGCCGGCCTTGGCGATCTCCTCGGTGATCGCCTGGAGTTCGCGCACGGCTTCCGACTGATTGAAGGAAACGGCGGCAGTGGTGCCTGCGACCGGCAGCGCGCCCGAGCCCACATAAGACAGAACCGCGTCGACGGCACCCTTGCGGATCTGCGAGCCGTCGAAATCGACGCCGCTCATGCGCGTCTGGGCGGTGAAGGGAATGAAGCTCGCCTGCAGGCTCTGCATGTCGCGGGCGCGGATGGCATATTTCTCCTTGGCCAGCACGACGATCGAACGGCCTTCCGGCGTTTCGTCGGCGAGCGAGGCGAGCTGGGCGGCATCGGCCAGCTGTTCCGCCGTCACGCCGCGAACCGGACGGAATTCGGTCGCCTGGCGATTGCCGAGCGTGATCGTGCCGGTCTTGTCGAGAAGCAGCGTATCGACGTCGCCGGCGGCTTCCACCGCGCGGCCGGACATGGCGAGCACGTTGAAGCGGACGAGGCGGTCCATGCCGGCGATGCCGATGGCTGAAAGCAGCGCGCCGATCGTGGTCGGGATAAGCGTCACGAAGAGGGCGACCAGCACGATGATCGGGATCGAGCCGCCGGCATAGGCGGCGAAACTCGGGATCGTCGCGGTGGCGAGCACGAAGATCAGCGTCATGCCGGCGAGCAGGATGTTGAGCGCGATCTCGTTCGGCGTCTTCTGGCGTTCCGCACCTTCGACGAGCGAGATCATCCGGTCGAGGAAGGTCGAGCCGGCGGCAGCGGTGATGCGCACCCGGATCCAGTCGGAAAGCACCTGCGTGCCGCCGGTGACGGCCGAGCGGTCGCCGCCGGATTCGCGGATGACCGGGGCGCTCTCGCCGGTGATCGCCGCTTCGTTGACCGAGGCGACGCCTTCGATCACTTCGCCGTCCGACGGGATGATGTCGCCCGCCTCGACGATGACGATGTCGTTCACCTTGAGGCTGGTGCCGGGAACCATTTTGTAGACCGTGCGGTCGTTGCCGGTCAGAAGCTTGGCCTGGGCCTCCGTGCGGGTCTTGCGCAGCGAATCCGCCTGCGCCTTGCCGCGGCCTTCGGCGACCGCTTCCGCGAAATTGGCGAAGAGCACGGTGAACCAGAGCCAGAGGTTGATCTGGAAGGAGAAGGCGAGATCGTCGCCGCCCGTGACGAGGTCGCGGACGAAGAGGATGGTGGTGAGCACTGAGACCGTGGCCACGACGAACATGACCGGGTTTCGGGCAAGCGTCCGCGGGTTGAGCTTGGTGAAGGCGGCGCCGACCGCCGGAACGAGGATGCGACTATCCATGATACTCGCGGATTTGGACTGGCTCATAAGAGACTCCAGCTTGAAAATGGGGCGACCGGAGGGCCGGTCAGCCGTGCAGGATTTCGACTGCGCAGACGATGGCGAAAACGCCCGCCATCATCGCGAGAATTATATTGGAACCGCACCAGCGGTCTGTTCCCCGGGGGCCGATCTTGCCCCGCTTCTGCGAGGCAAGATCGGACTGTCTGCGGAGGGCATGGCGGATGCTCATGACATTGTCCCCCTGGCGGCTCAGAAGGTCTGGCCGGCGATCATCACCAGGTGTTCGACCACCGGACCGAGCGCCAGCGCGGGCATGAAGGTGAGGCCGCCGACGATGAGGATCGTGCCGGCGAGCAGGCCGACGAAGAGCGGACCGTCGGTCGGGAAGGTGCCGGCCGAGGCGGGCACCGTCTTCTTGGCGGCGAGCGAGCCGGCGATGGCGAGCGCCGGGACAATGACCAGGAAACGCCCGATCAGCATGCCGATCCCGAGCGTCACGTTGTACCAGGGCGTGTTGCCGGTGAGCCCCCCGAAGGCCGAGCCGTTGTTGGCGGCAGCCGACGTATAGGCGTAGAGGATTTCGGAGAAGCCGTGCGGGCCGGCCGTGCCGACCGAGGCCACCGCCGACGACAGCACGCTGGCGATCGCCACGAAGACCAGCATGGCGAGCGGCAGGCAGAGGATGGCGAGCACGGCCATCTTCATTTCCTTCGCCTCGATCTTCTTGCCGAGATATTCCGGCGTGCGGCCGACCATCAGGCCTGCCACGAAGACGGCGACGATGATGAACAGCAGGATGCCGTAGAAGCCTGCGCCGACACCGCCGACGATGACCTCGCCGAGCTGCATGTTGATGAGCGGGATGAGGCCGCCGAGCGCCGTGAACGAGCCGTGCATGGCGTTGACCGCGCCGCAGGAGGCGGCGGTGGTGATCACCGCGAACAGCGACGATAGCGTGATGCCGAAGCGGACTTCCTTGCCTTCCATGTTGCCGCCCTCGAGGCCGAAGGCATGCATCAGCGGATTGCCTGCGGTTTCCGCCCAGTAGGTGACGATCACGCCGGCAATGAACAGCACGCCCATCGTCGCGAGGATCGCCCAGCCCTGGCGCTGGTTGCCGACCATGCGGCCGAAGACGTTCGTCAGGGCCGCGCCGATCGAAAAGATCGACACCATCTGGATGAGGTTCGAGATCGCATCAGGGTTCTCGAAGGGATGGGCGGAGTTGGCGTTGAAGAAGCCGCCGCCATTGGTGCCGAGCATCTTGATGGCAAGCTGCGAGGCGACGGGGCCGAGAGCGATGGTCTGCTTGGCGCCTTCGAGCGTGGTGGCCTCGACATAGGGCCCGAGCGTCTGCGGTACGCCGAGCCAGACGTAGACGAGCGTCAGCACGATGCAGAGCGGCAGCAGGAGATAGAGCGTGGCGCGGGTCATGTCGACCCAGAAATTGCCGATCGCCTTGCCGGATGCCCGCGAGAAGGCGCGGATGAAGGCAACGGCGATGGCGATGCCGGTCGCGGCGGACACGAAGTTCTGCACGCTGAGGCCGGCCATCTGGGTGAGGTAGGACATCGTGCTTTCGCCGCCGTAGTTCTGCCAGTTGGTATTGGTCACGAAGCTGACGGCGGTGTTGAAGGAAAGTTCGGGCGGCACGGCCGCCATGCCGGCGGGATTGTAGGGAAGTCCGGCCTGCAGGCGCATCAGCGCGTAAAGCACGAAGACGCCCAGGAGGTTGAACATCAGCAGCGCGAAGGCGTAGGCAGTCCAATGCTGCTCCTCGCGTTCGTTCGTGCCTGCCAATGCATAAAGTCCCCGTTCGATCGGAACGAGGACCGGCGAGAGGAATGTGCGTTCGCCTGAAAAGACGCGTGTCATGTAACCGCCGAGCGGTTTGACGAGCGCGATGAGAATCCCGCAGAAAACGAGAATCTGTAGCCATCCGTTGAGGGTCATGGGAGGAAACTTTCAAATACCCGGCTGCTTCTCTCAGAAGCGCTCGGGTCGGATGAGAGCGTAGGTGAGGTAGGCGGTGAGGAAAACGGTTACGGCACCGCTTAGGACATAATCGAAGATCATGGGTGCTCTCCTTTCAAAGCCTGTCGCAGGCTCGCGTATAGGCAAAGCAGAGGGCGAAGAAGACGGTCGCCGTGCCGAGTAGAATGATATCCATCATCGATCTGGACTCCTGGTTGTTCATGGAGCAAGACGAGGCAAAGGGCGCCTTCCGGGTGGAGGCGCCTTTTGTGCTTTCTGGCTGCGAGATGTTCTGTGCTGCATCTCGCCCATTAATATGCGTCTGGAGCGCATAGGGGTTCGAGATTGGCCGGATAGGAAAGATATAAGAATCCTATAGGAATTTCTCTTTCCCGATTTTGGAAGAGGGGCAAATTTCGATAGGATGGAGGCCCTTTTCGGAGGTGGCTCAAACCGCCGCCAGCGTAATCGCATAAGCCACGCCAAAAACCACGAGCATCACGCCGAGCATGCCGAGAATGATATTGGAGGCATGCAGGCTGTCGCGTTCCGAAAGCGCCCGCGAGCGGGGATAGACATGGCCGCGCACCCGGTCGACAGGATGAGGCATCGCCATTCTCCTCAGGTCCTGCCGACGATTTTCGGACGGAAGCGGGAGCCGGCATGCCATGTTTCGAAGGCCGGGCCGAGGCTCAGGGTTTCTGTTTCCGGCACGCAGCAGACGGCGCCCGGCGTGTGGTCGCTCTCGAACATCGCGAAATGCACGGCCGCGGCGCGGTCGGTGAAGAGCCCGCCGACAAGGCCGTCGCGGTCGGAGACGATCCAGCGGCCATTGGCGTCGCGGCCCACCGTGAAACGCACGCCCCGTTGTTGCGGCTCGCTTTTCGGCGCGTCTTTCGTACGGGTCCTGTTCATGGCGATCCCCCTCAAGCCACCATGATGGCGACCGCGCCGGCGGCGCAGAAGCCGATGCCCAGGACGCCGAAGAGCCTCAGAAAGATCCCGAGGTTCGCGTCGGCGGGGCTGAGGTTCGATGCGGGTTCCTCACGGCGGCGGGCGTCGCGTTCGGCAAGCTGCCGCGCCAGATAGAGATTGCCCAAACGGCCAAACATTTCAGTCACTCCTTTTTGGGATAGGCTCCGCCGATGTCGCGGAGCGGGCATCGCAACCGATGCACACCAGAAAGGTAGCGAGCGCCCCATAGGCTTTCGATTGGGGGTGGAGGACGAAGAAATAGGGAAGTCATAGTGGCAATCGCGCCGATGCCGAGCGGAGAAGGGAGACAGGCGGCCTCGCAGCCTCTATGCATGGCCGGTCACGGCAGGTGAATCGGGTTCTGTATGGATCGGCAGTTTTTCGACAGGGGTTCGGTGGAGGTCGCTCGCGGCCTGATCGGCGTGGAACTCGACGTTTCCGGTGTCGGCGGGGTGATCGTCGAAACCGAAGCCTACGAACCGGACGAGCCGGCGTCCCACAGCTTTCGCGGCCCGACGCCGAGGAATGCCGTGATGTTCGGCGAACCGGGCCATGCCTATGTCTATCGGTCCTACGGAATCCACTGGTGCCTGAACTTCGTCTGCAGGCCCGGCAGCGCCGTGCTGATCCGGGCGCTTCAGCCGGTCCGGGGACTGGCGGAGATGGAGAGCCGTCGCGGCCTTGCCGATCCCTTGCTGTTGTGTTCCGGGCCCGGCCGCCTCTGCCAGGCGCTCGCCATAACGATCGAACACAATGGCCTGTCGCTGGCCGAGGCGCCGTTCGAGCTGACGCCGCCCGAAACGCCGCCGCTCGTCGTCGTCGGAAGGCGCATCGGCATTTCCAAGGCCGTTGACCTGCCCTGGCGCTTCGGACTTTCGGGTTCGCTGCATGTCAGCCGGAAGTTCACCGGCAAGGGCGGACTTGGGGATGACCTTTCGATCGGTTCCCGGCCGAACTAGCCGGTCCTGACCGTCACTTGTTGCGTCCGAGCAGCGACAGCAGCCCGCCGGTCGCAAGCCCGAGCAGCACGCCGCCGGCGGCCAGCAGCAGCGCATAGGACATGATGTTGTCGGAAAGCCAGTTGGCGGCGATCAGGCGGGCGTTCTCGAACGAGAAAGGCTGGGTCGGCATGAACCGGAAGCGGCTCACGGGCACGGCCTGCGGCTCTTTCTCGCCGCCCTCGTAGACGAGGATCCTGCCCGTCATCCCGTCCCACTCTTCCCGCACGGAGAAGGCCTTCATGCCCTCGGCGAGCGATGCGGAATCCGGGGAGATGATCGCCGTCCAGGTGCCGATCTGGGTCGGGTCGCTTTCCTGGGCGATGATCATCCTGGCCGATCTGGGAGGCTTGAAGAATTCGTCCGTCGCCGGCGCGAAGCGCAGCGTCGCCAGGGTCAGGTCGAAATTTTCCCTGGCCCATTCGCTAAGGGTGGCAAACTGCTGGGCGAGGAAGTTGCTGCCGGTGCGCTGCTGCCAGTCTTGCAGGGTGATGGAGGAGCCGGCCGCCGCGTTGGCTGGTCCGCCCGCGGGATTCCAGCTGTTGCGGCTCTCCTGGTCGATCTTCAGCTGGGTCAGGATATTGGCGGGGAATTCCGAAATGGAGCCGACGAAAAGCGCGTTCGAACCGGAAATCCGGGCCGCCGAAATCGTCACGTCCACCGGCAGGACATGGTGCGAGGCGACCGATATCTTGCCGAGGAAGGTGGCCGCCGCCGAAAGCGACTGCTCCTCGATCCGCCCCATGAACAACGAGACCGGATCGGTGCTCGTGCGATAGGGAAAGCCGGTGCCGGCGGTCGCGGCGAGGTTGGGCACCTGGGCGATCCGCGCGAAACCCGGCATGGCGAACTGGGAACTGCCGAAAATCGCAAACCGCGGCTTGTTGTCGGCCGTCGCGCCGGGGGAGCAGGCGGCGTCCTTCCGGGTCAGGAGCGAGGCTTCTATGACGATCGTGTTCACGCCCGGCTTGAAGTGCCGCAGGGTCAGCTTGATCGGCAGGTGGCGCAGCACGGCGCCTCTGGAGGAGGTGACCGGTACCGTCGAGGCGATGTTGCCGTTGACGAAGATATCGATATGGCTGCCCGGCAGGACGTCGGACGAATAGGCGGCATCGAGCAGGATGCGCGCCTCGCCATAGGCGTTGGCGTAGAAATCCGACGGAACGCCGATGGTGAAGCGGGTGCGGAACAGCCGGCCGGCGAACTCCTGGCTGTCGATGCCGAGCTGCGTGAAGTCGAGCAGCGCGTTGGAAAACAGGAAGGGCGTATCGATGCCGTTCCACGCCTGGGTGGAAAGCGTTTCGCGTCTTTGCGTGGCGGTTCCGTCGGTGGAGGCGACGAAGCTGTCGACCAGCCCTTCGAGCGCCGGCCAGCTCGGACCGGAGAGGATGAGCGTGGAAGCGTGCTGCGTGCCGGGATAATCGAGGAAGCTTGCCACGGCCGCATTGGCGGCGGCAGGAGTCAGCGCCGGCAGCAGCGGGCGCAACTCGTCATAGGTGCCGATGAAGATCGCGAGTTCGCCCGGTTGCGGCAGGCCGCTCGGGGCTTTCTCGAACACGAAGGACTGGTTCGGCATGCCGCCCATCAGCGCCAGCCCCTGGGCGAGACGCATGAGCACGTCGGTCGATCCGAGCTGGTCAAGGGAGGGCACGATCAGCCGGAAACGCGTATTGCCCTTGTCGTCGACCCCGACGGCGCGGATGTCGTCCAGCCGCGAAAACCGGTGGAGGCCGGCCGTATCGAACGACAGGAACGTGCGGCCCGGATCGATCTCCGTCCAGAGTTCGAACGTCGATTCCAGCGTGCAGTCGGTCCGGTGCCGCTGGTCGGCGCGGAAGCGGATGATGTTGGCGCCCGCCTTCAGGGTGCCGGCCGGAACTTCCACCACCTGCTCCCCGACCTTTTCGGCAAAAGCGATCGGCTTGCCGTAGATCGGCACGTCGTTGATGGTGACGCCCAGATGCGAGACCTCCGGGGCCACGACGATCGAATTCTGGTAGCCGAGATGGAGCTTGGCCGGAGCCGCCGCCTGTTCCGGCGTCAGGTAGACCGACCACGAACGCTGTTCGATCTCGCCGGTAAGACGCAGGCTCTTTTCGGGGACGAGATATCGCCGGTTCGCAAGGTCGCCCGGCGAGGAGGGCTGTTGCGCCGGTGCCGAGGCCCGCGCCGCCGGGGCGGGTTGCTGTAAAGACGGCGCTGTCGGCGCCCGCGGGGTCGTAGGCGGTGCAGGCGCAGGCGTCGGATTGGCGGCGGGCGGCCGCACCGGCTGGCCCGTCACAGGCGGCGGAAGCGTTGGCCGGGCTGGCGTCGGCCCGGGAGAAGGCGTCTGTACCGGCGGCGATTGGGCCGGTGGAGTGCGTGCTGGTTCAGAAGGCGCCGGCGATGGCGACCGGACGGCCGGGGCCGGCGGTTGGGCGGGGTTTTCCCGTGCCCGTTCCTGGTTCATGTCGAAGGGGGCGGGCGCCTGGGCCGGCGCCATGCCGGGCGACAGAAGGAAAAGCGCCAGTGCGAGAGCCTTTTTCATCCTGCCCTCCTATTTCTGCGTGACAGACGCACTGTCGCGCGCGGTATTGCGGACGAGATAGGAAAGCCCGCGCACCGTCTGGTACATGGCAAGCCCCAGGAACCAGAGCGTGCCGCCGACGAGACCCGGGTTTTGCCGGCGCGACACCTGGAATTGGCTCCATTGCGCCGAGTTGGCGAAGATCAGGTCGGCGATCAGCCGGTGATCGGTCGCCTTTTCAGGCATGTAGCGGCATCCGATCGCGGTCACGTCCCCGACCGTGTCGAAATTGCGGATCTCGACCGGCAGGTCGCTGACGGGAAGATCGCTATAAGGCTGGAACCGCAGGACGCCTTTCTTCTCCACCGAGATATCCTTGAAGCCTTCGGTATAGACCTGGACCGCCGCGCCATGCACGGACACGTCCTCGATGGTTGCCGTGAACCAGCGGCCGTCGATGCCGAATTCGCAGCGCCGGCTGACCTTGACGCGCCGCGAGGACTGCCGCTCGCCGCGTTCCGACACGACGCCCAGCGCACAGCCGGCCAGGATGATGTTGAGCAGGTTCCAGCCGCCGACCACCAGCGTCACGTCGGCCTTGTAGGGTTCCGCATAGATGCGGTAGACGCTGATCGCGAAAGCGACGAGCAGCACGAAGAAGATCACGAAGAACGGCCGGCTGATCTCCGACAGGCGGCTCACGGAGACGGATTCGTCCTTGGCAGTCACCTTGAAGGTCGGTTTCCGGGGATTGAGCATGACCGAGACGACCGCCGGCAGCAGATGCACCGTCTGGACGTATTCGTAAAGCTCGGAAATCCAGGGCCAGCGGAACGACCCGTAGAGATAGTTCTGCATCATCAGGTTCACGACCATATAGGCCAGCGAATAGACCATGAACTCGCCGCCCGACGAGGTGAAGATTTCCAGATCGAAGAACAGGTAGAAGAGCGGTGCGAAGAGGAAGATCGTCCGCGGAAACGGAAACAGCCAGAACAGCGTCGACGACATGTAGCAGAGCCGCTGCGGGAAGGAGAGCCCGCGCTTGAGCGGCGGAAAGCGGAAGCGCAGGATCTGCATCATGCCCTGCGCCCAGCGGCTGCGCTGGCCGATGAAGCTTGCGAATGTGGCGGGCTGCAGGCCGGCGATCAGCGGCCGGTCGAGATAGAGGCTGTGCCAGCCGAGGCTGTGCAGGTCGAGCGCGGTTTCGCAATCCTCGGTGATGCTGACGCCCGAAAAGCCGTTCGAAACTTCGAGCGCCTTGCGGTTGAGGACGGCGGCCGAGCCGCAGAAGAAGGCGGCGTCCCATTTGTCGAGCCCGCGCTGGATGATGCCGTAGAACATCTCGTTCTCGCTCGGCATTTTCTCGAAGGTGCGCAGGTTGCGCTCCACCGGGTCGGGGTTCAGGAAAAAATGCGGCGTCTGGACGAGGAAGAGTTTCGGGTCCTCGTCGAAATAACCGACGGTTTCGAGCAGGAAGTCGCGCGCCGGCGCATGGTCGGCGTCGAACACGGCGACCAACGATCCAGTCGAATGCTTCAGACCGTTGTTGAGATTGCCGGCCTTGGCATGTTCGTTCTTCTCGCGGGTGAGATAACGGACGCCGAGGTCCTCGCAGAGCTGTTTCAGCATCTTGTGGCGCGTCTCGGCGGCCCGCGCATCGGCGACATTGGCGGATTTGCGCTTCTGCACGGTGCCGCCGTCGTCGAGCAGCCAGACGGTGAGCTTTTCCGGCGGATAATCCATGTTGCGGGCGGCGGCGAGCGTATTGGCGAGCAGCACCTCGTCCTCGTTGTAGCTCGGCACGAAGACGTCGACGGCCGGAAGCTCCCGGTCGCGGCGGCCATAGGGTGGCCGCGGCGGCAGCGGCATGGAGACGACGAACAGGCTGAGCGTCAGCATCAGCACGCTGTACATTTCCGCCAGATAGACGAGCAGGCCCGGAATGAAGTTTTCCAGCTGGTTGGCGGGCGGCAGCGTGCTGGTGGTGCGCCAGTAGACATAGCGCAGCACCATGGCGGTGCCGAAGGCGAGCGCCACCAGGCGCCATTTGCCGCCCGCCTTGAGGATCTTGATCACCGCCATGACGGTCACGGTCAGGAGGCTGGCGATCAGCTGGGTCCGCGTGTTGATCGGCAGCGTCACCAGGATGATGATCAATACGCTGGCGAGCGCCCAGGTGACGGCAGAAAGGAATGTCCGCATCTCGGGCTATCTCCGCCGGCCGGTTGGGGAAGGGTTATCGGCACGCATTGGCGGTTCCGCTGGTCACGTCGGTGCAGGAGGCGGGCGGAATGGTTGTCCGCGGGTTCGCCGCAATGCCGGACGGAGACGGCACGAGCGGTGCGCGGGCGGCGGCCTGCGCCGCGAGCGAGGGCTGGGCGGGCGGCGTCGCTGTCGATAAACCGGGCCTCGGCACGGTGACGCGCGGCACGCCGACCGCCGCCGCGCTTTCGGCAGGCGTGTTTGCGGCGGGTAAGGCCGGTCGGGCAGCCATACCCGGGTTTTGGGCCGGGTTTTGGGCCGGATTGGAGACCGGAGTTATGGCCGAAGTTATAGATTGCGTCGCGACCCGCTGGACGGCAGGCGCCAGCGTCGTGCGCGTATAGGCCGCGGCCTGGCGCTGAGGCAGGACCGGCACGATCGGCTCCGCCGCTGCCGGACGCGGATAGATGGGCGCGCCGATACCGCCGATGCTCGGCGAAACCGGCTGCGGTTCTCCATAGGGGTTCCAGCCGCCGGCATCCACCGAGCCGGTGATCGTATAGTTGTACATGACGGCGAGCAGCCTCTCTTCCGTCGCGTCCGCCTGACAGAGCCGCAGGCGGACCTGGATCGAACCGTAGTTTGCAAGCGGCGAGATGGTGCCGGAAGGGGCGCGGACCTGCTGCCAGGCGTACATGCACAGATCGTTGCCCGCGCCATGGCCGAAGGCGTAGCCGAACGGGCCGTAACCGTTCTGCACGAAGAAGGACGAGCGCGTCATGCGGATGCCGGGCAGGGACTGCCGCATCTCGGAGGCGGTGCCGGCTTCCGTCACGGGCGTCGAAGTAAGCGCGTTGTCGCTAAGCTTGAAGGGGCTGGCGGTGCCGAAGAACTGCACGGTGAACGCATTCTGCCCCGGCGTTTGCGCCGACGTCTTGAGATAGATGTCCTGCGCCACCGCATTGTCGTAGCGCCGCTCGATGACGCTGACGATGCCCGGTCCTCCCGGCGGCGGCAGAAGCATCGCCTGTTCGGAAGGGATGGCCCTGGCGAACGTACCCATCTGCGTCGGCTGGCCGGCGCAGCCGACGGCGAAGACCGGCAGCACGGAAAACAGAATCGCCGCTCTCAGATGGCCGGGACCACTCATTTTCTGCGTTCGAATCAGATGCATTCCCGCCATGCCGCACACTATCGATTGAATGCGGACATTCATTGTCCGCCGAATATCCGAAGAACCGGCACGCAGCATGCGCTTCGCGATCGCGGTTCCCAGGACCGACTCAAGTATTTGATTAGGTAAATCTAAATTGTTCGTTAACCATATGCGTTTATTCTTTCGGAATTAAATTCGCAGGAGCTGAAACCCGTTCGCATGAGGCGCATACGGGAAATGCGCACGGTAGCGGAGTGAGTATGCGGTTTTCGCTCATCTCATTGACAGTCTTGGGCGTTGTCGCAGTGGGACTCTATACGCTGAAAAACCGTCCGCCCGTGGACCTCAATGCGATGACGGGTTCCTTGACGCCGGTTCCGCCCGGTACGGCGACCGCCCGTCCCCCGGCAATCGTTCCGCCGGCGGCCGTTCCGGCATCGGGTGCGGAAAAGACCGAACGCATCGTCTCCCAGCTCATCTATCCGAACAGGCAGGCCGAAGCCAGATCGGGTCCCGCCTCGCTGGTCATCGCCCAGGCTCCGCCGGCACCGGAACCGCAGGACCTATCCTCCGAACCTTCCGAAACGGTGGCGCAGGTCAACCCGCAGACAGTGATCTCGGTTCCCGCGCCGCAGCAGGGAGAGCAGCCGGCGGTCGATGAAAGCGCGCTTCGCTACTTCGCCGCGCGTGGCGATACGGCCCGCCTGCAGGCGGAAATCTCCCGCTTGAAGACGCTTTACCCGAACTGGACGCCGCCCGCCGATCCGCTCGCGGTTCAGCTCAACGCCGACCGCCAGCTCGAAAACATGTGGGCGCTCTATGCCCAGTCGCGTTATGCCGACGTGCGCAAGGCGATCGCCGACCGCCAGGCGGCGGAACCGGGCTGGCAGCCGCCCGCCGACCTCCTCGACCGTCTCAAGCTCGCCGAGGCGCGGACCGGCCTTGTGGCTGCCTCGGATGCGAAGAATTACGATGCCGTGATCCGTTCGGCGGCCGAAAATCCCGGCTTGCTCACCTGCAGCGAAACCGACATCCTGTGGCGCGTCGCCGACGCTTTTGCGAGGACGGACAGGAAGAACCGGGCGCGCGATGCCTATGTCTACATCCTCGACAATTGCGACAATGTTTCGGAGCGTTTCGCGACCGTGCAGAAGGCGAGCGAACTGCTTCCAGCCGACATGCTGGAGGACGTGCTTGCCAAGGAACGCACTGTTCCCGGCAATCCGCCGGAATTCGACGCCCTGCGCGACGACATCGCCCGCCGCCTGGTGGCCGACGGCAATACCGATGCGAAGCTGGCGGTCCCGGAAAAATACCTGACCCGGCTGGAAAGGCTGGCGGAAGCCAATGGCATGGCCTCCGATGCGTTGCTGCTCGGCTGGTACTATTACCGCCGCGACAATCTGGGTTCCGCCGAGCGCTGGTTCCGCCGGGCCTTCGCCAAGGAAGAGACGGCGTCCGCCGCCGAGGGCCTGGCGCTGACGCTGGTCGGCCGGAACTCGCCGGCCGAGGCGGAGACCGTCCTCTATCGCTGGCGCGACTCCTCTCCGGGATCGAAGGAAGCCTATCTGGCGGCGGTCGCCAATCTCCTGGCGCTCGATCCTCCGCCGATCATCGAGGACGAGGTGCTCCGGCGAATGGCGCCGGTCGTCATTTCCGCCCGCAATGCCGATGCAGCCCAGCAGTTCGGCTGGTATGCGCGCGCCATGCGGCAATTCGAAACGGCGGCCGAATGGTTCGGGGCGGCGCTTGCCTGGAAACCCGATGACGAACCCTCCGCCTACGGCCTTGTTCTCACCCGCAACGATCTCGGCGACAGGGCGGGGGTGGCGCAGATCCAGCGGAGCTGGGCCGGACGTTCCGAACGCATCGCCCGGCTGGGCGAACCCGTGACCGAACCGGATGCGCCGCGGCGGCAGCCTCGCATCGCCGCCCGGCAGGAGGCCGATGGCGCGGAAACGCGGGCTCCGGCCGTCGCGTCCGAGTCCGGCCGGAGGGCCGCACCGCCGACAGTCCAGAAGACCGCCAGAGCGGTAGCGCAGCCTTCCGCGCCGCGCCGCGGCCAATGCTCGTCCACGCAGGATGCACGGCAGCTTCAGCCGGACGCGGCGCTCGCCAGAGGCTGGTGCCTGATGGATGTCAACCGGCCGCTCGAGGCGGTTGAGGCATTCGACACCGCCTATGCCAGCTCCTCGGCGGATGTCCGCTCCGATGCAGCCTACGGTAAGAGCCTTGCCTATCTCAGGGTGGGCCTGACCGACAAGGCCTCGGTCGCCGCGGCCGACACGGCCCAGACGAACAAGCGCGCGGTGGAGCTCCAGAGCGCCATACTGGCCGACCGGGCGTTGAACGCTTTCAAGCTCGGACGTTACCGGGAAGCGCTGCTGGCACTCGACCAGCGGGCCCGGATCGCTCCCGAACAGGCGGATCTCATGGCGCTGCGCGGTTATGCGCATCTCAATCTCGGAAGGTATGGCGATGCCCGCCGCATCTTCCAGGCGCTCGCCGACATGGGCGACAGGAGCGGCCTGCGCGGGTTGGCCGACATGGGCGCCACAAACTGATCTGGCCGTCGTAACCGAGCGCCGCGCAATTTCCAGGCATCACACCTACTGCGGGCAATATGCGGTATTCTGAAGCAAAAGAGGCGCTCTTCCATCCTCTATTAACCTTCACGCAAGGAATTAACCATACATATTAGAAACCACGGCGAATTGGGAAACCTGCTGTCTCCCACCAGGCATGAAGCCGCAAAGCCGTACCGGTGACAATCCGGTATCCGCTCATGAAATCCAGGAAAGCCTGCGGTGACCGTGTTGCCCATGCCCGACGGATGTTGATCCGATCAGGCCAGCACCCCCCATTCATCCCCGGCGCTTGGGCCTCAGGAGCCGCATGCAACCCAATCCTCGGGGGATTGGTTCGATTAATTTGGGGACGGTATTGGTGCAGGAAACGCCATCGGATCAGGCGCGACGGAACCAGGCGGGCAGCCTGGGTGAGAGACTGGCATTTGCCGGCCTCGATGCCGACCTGCGCGATCTCCTGCGTCGCCGTCGCCCGGAACTCGACCGGCATCTGAAGACCGGCCTTCGTGATCTCTTCCACCGTCTGCAGACCTTTCCGGAAGCTGCCCGCAATTTCGAGAGCGAACAGCAGATCGAGCGGCTGCACGATCTCCTCGCCTCCCACTGGGGCGTGCTGAGCGATGCCCGCTTCGACGCGCTCTACGCCGAACGGGTCAAGGTCCTCTCCGATACCGAAATCCGCATGGGGCTCGACCCGCGCTGGCACGTTGCCGGCCATGGCGTGATGCTCGAACACCTGATCGCCGGCGCGATCGTCGACATGGCGCCGAAGTCGCTGCTGCCGGGCGGGCGCAAGCGCGAGCAGGAATTGCTGGATGTGGTGGGCGCCATCACCCGCCTCGTCATGGTCGATGTCGAGATCGCCGTTTCGTTGCGCTTCAACGAACTGCGCCAGCGGCACCAGCGCGCGCTCGCCGAGCAACGCGAGGCGGACCATGCCCAGGCCATCGAGACATTTTCCGCGGTCATCGCCGCACTCGCCGACCGCGACCTGACGGCCGCTCTTCCCGCCGACGTTCCCGAGGCCTATCGCGAGCTTGCCGATCTCCTGAGCCAGGCCATCGGCGCCATGCGTTCGTCCGTCGAGACCACTGTTGTCCACGGCGAGAAGGCCGGCGGCCTGACGCAATCGCTTGCCGACGACGCGCGTTCCTTTGCATCGGCCTCCGCCGAACAGTCCGATCGACTGCGGAACGCGGCGCGGGCGCTCGTCGAGATCGGCCTCAAGGTCAAGGACAGCGCCGCCGAGACGGCGGCTGCGGAAAAGGCCGCCGCCGATACCCGCCGCTCGGCTGAAGAGAGCGGCGAAGTGGTCGGCCGCGCGATCAGCGCCATGGCGGATATAGAAACCTCCGCCGAAAAGATCGGCGAGATCATCGGCGTCATCGACGAGATCGCCTTCCAGACCAATCTTCTGGCGCTGAACGCCGGCATCGAGGCCGCCCGCGCCGGCGAGAGCGGCCGAGGCTTTGCCGTCGTCGCCCAGGAAGTCCGCGCGCTTGCCCAGCGTTCCGCCGAAGCGGCCCGCGAGATCAAGACGCTGGTCAACGGCACCAAGACGCAGGTCGATGCCGGGGTCGAGATGGTCCACCGCACCCAGGATGCGATCGGCGGCATCGTGCGCCAGGTCTCGGACATCAACGAAGCGATCGCCGGCATTGCCCGCGATACGGGCGAGCAGGCCACGGGGCTCGATCGCGTGACGTCGGAAATCGGTTCGGTGAGCGAACACGTCGCGTCGAATGCCGGCCTCGCGAGCCGGGCGGGCGAGGGTGCCGACGAACTCCATACGGTCATCCTGGAACTCGGCCGCACGGTGCGCGAGTTCCGGATCGAGCGGCAGAACCGCTTTTCGGACACGCGCCGGCCTGCGGCGCCAAGAACCCAGCCGGCACTCGTCTCGATCGCGCCGGCGACGGCCGAGCGGGTCGATGACGGCGAGTACCTCTTTCAGAAACGACAAGGAATGAGCTGATGGCAGCAAAGAAGGCAAGCCCAGGAAGTTTGAAGCTGTCCGCTGTGCTGGACCTCAACGAGGCTTCGAACCTGCATGGCAAGCTGATGTCCATGCGCGGAAGCGATCTGGTGATCGATGCTTCGGGCGTCGATCGGGTCGGCGTGCAATGCGCGCAGGTTCTGGTAGCCGGCGTCAGGGCTTGGGAAGAGGACAAGAAGTCGTTTCTCGTCGAGAAGGCTTCGGATGCATTTCAGAAGACGATGCAACTTATCGGCATCAATATCGAAAATTTGGTTGCTAAGGAGATCTAGCAATGAAGAAAAAAGTACTGACCGTGGATGATTCACGGACGATCCGGAACATGCTTCTGGTGACCCTGAATAACGCAGGTTTTGAAACCATTCAGGCCGAAGACGGCGTCGAGGGCCTCGAAGTCCTCGAGAACTGCAATCCGGACGTGATCGTCACCGACATCAACATGCCGCGTCTCGACGGCTTCGGCTTCATCGAAGGCGTGCGCCGCAACGAAAAATACCGCGCCGTCCCGATCCTCGTCCTGACGACGGAAAGCGATGCCGAGAAGAAGAACCGTGCCCGCCAGGCCGGTGCTACGGGCTGGATCGTCAAGCCCTTCGATCCCGCCAAACTAATTGATGCGATCGAGCGTGTAACCGCCTGAGCCAGGAATTCCTCCGATGGATATGAACGAAATCAAAGAGATCTTCTTTCAGGAATGCGAAGAGCAGCTCGCTGAACTGGAGTCTGGTCTTCTCAAGCTGAACGACGGGGATCGCGACCCCGAAACGGTCAACGCCGTTTTTCGCGCCGTTCATTCCATCAAGGGGGGCGCCGGTGCCTTCGGCCTGGATGATCTGGTTTCCTTCGCTCACGTCTTCGAAACGACGCTCGATTGCGTGCGTTCCAACAAGCTGGAGCCGACCCAGGACGTCCTGAAGGTCATGCTGAAATCGGCCGACGTGCTGGCCGACCTCGTCAGCGCATCGCGCGACGGCGGAAGCGTCGACGAATCGAGAAGCCGCGGTCTCGTGAAGGAACTCGAGGCGCTGGCGCATGGCGAGCTTCCCACACCCTCGGCCCATGCCGAAGCGCCGAAACCGGCGCCCAAGGCCGCGCCGGCTCCCGCCCCCAAGGCGGAAGCCCCGAAGCCGACCGACGACAGCGGCTTCCAGCCGATCCCCTTCTCCTTCGACGGTTTCGACGCAGACGAGGAGACGACCCTCGAAGGCTCCACCTATGAAGTGATCTTCAAGCCGCGTCGCGAACTCTATTCCAAGGGCAACGAAGCAGCTCTGCTGCTCCGCGATCTCTCCCGCCTTGGCGACATGAGCATCAATTGCGACATGGACCAGCTCCCGGCCCTCGACAAGATGGATCCGGAAGCCTCCTATTTCGGCTGGAAGATCTCGCTCAAGACCACCAAGAGCGAAGACGATATCCGCGCCGTGTTCGAATTCGCGGAATGGGACTGCGATCTCGACGTGAAGCTTTCCGAAGAGGCTGCTTCCGAAGAGGAACTGCCGATGATCCCGGTTCCGTTCGACCTGGCGATCCTCGACGAACCCTCGGCCGCCGAGGAAGAAGAAAAGTCCGTCCAATCCGCGGACGAGACCGTTGCCGCTGCCGTGTCGGCCGCCGAGACCGCTTCGAGCGTCACCAAGGCCGCCGCCCGCGCTTCGGAAAAGAAGGAATCGGCTGCCGCGGCTGCGGCCGCCGCCGCCCAGAACAATGCCGCCGCAGCCGCTGCCGCAGCCGGCCAGACGATCCGCGTCGATCTCGATCGCGTCGACCGCCTCATCAACCTCGTCGGCGAACTCGTCATCAACCAGGCGATGCTTTCGCAGAGCGTCATCGAGAACGATACGACGGGCACCTCGTCGATCAACATGGGCCTCGAAGAGCTGCAGCAGCTCACCCGCGAGATCCAGGACTCGGTCATGGCGATCCGCGCGCAGCCGGTGAAGCCGGTCTTCCAGCGCATGTCGCGTATCGTCCGCGAAGTGGCCGACATGGTCGGCAAACAGATCCGTCTGGTCACCGAAGGTGAAAACACCGAAGTGGACAAGACGGTCATCGACAAGCTCGCCGAGCCGCTGACCCATATGATCCGCAACGCCGTCGACCACGGCATCGAAACGCCCGAAAAGCGCGAAGCCGCCGGCAAGGAGTCGGAAGGCACGATCAAGCTCAGCGCCAAGCATCGTTCGGGCCGCATCGTCATCGAACTTGCCGACGACGGCGGCGGCATCAACCGCGAGCGTGTCCGCCAGAAGGCGATCGACAACGATCTCATCGCCGCCGACGCCAACCTGTCGGACGAGGAGATCGACAACCTGATCTTCATGCCGGGCTTTTCCACGGCCGACAAGATTTCGGACATTTCCGGCCGCGGCGTCGGGATGGACGTGGTCAAGCGCTCGATCCAGGCGCTCGGCGGCCGCATTTCGATCTCCTCGCGCCCCGGTCTCGGCTCGACCTTCACCATGAGCCTGCCGCTGACGCTCGCCGTCCTCGACGGCATGGTGGTCACGGTCGCCGGCCAGACGCTGGTCGTGCCGCTCACCGCAATCGTCGAGACGCTCCAGCCTGAAGCCTCCTCCATCCACTCCTTCGGCGCGACCCAGCGGCTTATCTCGATCCGCAACTCCTTCTGCCCGCTGGTCGATGTCGGACGGATCCTCAATTTCCGCGCCACCCAGGCGAACCCGGTCGAAGGTGTCGCTCTGCTGGTGGAATCGGAAGGCGGTGGTCAGCGCGCCCTCATGGTCGATGCGATCCAGGGCCAGCGCCAGGTCGTCATCAAGTCGCTCGAAGCCAATTACACCCACGTACCGGGCATCGCAGCCGCCACCATTCTCGGTGACGGGCGCGTCGCTCTCATCCTCGATGTCGATGCGGTCGTCGCTGCTTCGCGCGGTCAGTCGCTCAAGCCTGAAATGTCACTCGCAGCCACGGGTTAATCAGTATGTCGTATGCCGTGAAAAACCTCACTCAGGGAAGTCGGGAGCTGATCGCTTTCCGGATCGGTGACCAGGAATTTTGCGTCAACATCATGTCGGTCCGCGAAATTCGCGGATGGACGCCGGCGACGCCGATGCCGCACGCGCCTGGTTATATGATGGGCGTGATCAACCTGCGCGGTGCTGTGTTGCCGATCGTCGATCTTTCTGCGCGGCTTGGCATGAAGGATGCCGAGCCGACGGCGCGTCACGTGATCATCGTCGCGCAGGTAAAAAGCAAGGTAGTCGGTCTGCTGGTCGAAGCCGTTTCCGATATCCTTACGATTACCGACGAGAATATCCAGCCGGTGCCGGAAGTGTCTTCCGACCTGGAAAAACAGTATGCCCGGGGAATCCTCGCCATCGATAAGCGGATGATCTGCATGATCGAATTGGACGCCCTCTTCCCGGAAAAGGAAAGCGAAGCTGCATGAAGCCCTTGGGCGCCATCGAAAGCAGGCAGTCACCGGATGACGTGCTCGCGAGTGGGGAATACCCGCTGACGCGCCGCGATCTCGCCGACATCGCGGCGATGATCTATGCGGATGCGGGAATCTATCTGAACGATTCCAAGGCTTCTCTCGTCTATTCGCGCCTGTCGAAGCATATTCGGGCGCTTGGTCTGCGTGGCTTCAAGGATTATTGCGCGCTGGTGGCCTCGCCGGACGGCGCCGCCGCCCGCCGCGAGATGCTGTCGCACCTGACGACGAACTTCACCCGTTTCTTTCGCGAGAACCATCATTTCGAGCATCTGCGCGACGAGGTCCTGCCCGGTCTCATCAACCGCGCCAAGTCGGGCGGCCGGGTGCGCATCTGGTCGGCTGCCTGTTCGGACGGGCAGGAGCCTTACTCCATCGCGCTCACCGTCCTGTCGCTGCTGCCGAATGCCGTCGACTACGACTTCCGCATTCTGGCGACCGATATCGATCCCAAGATCCTCGCGGCCGCCCGTGCCGGCATCTATGACGAGAACGCCACCGAAACCATGACGCCGGCCATGCGCAAGCAATGGTTCCGCGAAGTCGACGCCGGCGGCCGCCGTAAGCTGCAGATCGACGACAAGGTCAAGAAGCTCATCACCTTCAACGAACTGAACCTGATGGGGCAGTGGCCGTTCAAGGGCAATTTCGACGTCATCTTCTGCCGCAACGTCGTCATCTATTTCGACGAGCCGACGCAGATGAAGATCTGGTCCCGGTTCGCCTCGCTTCTGCCCGAAGGCGGGCATCTCTATATCGGCCATTCCGAACGCGTCTCCGGCGACGCGAAGAACCTGTTCGATAACATCGGCATCACGACCTATCGTTATGCCGGCAAGAATGCAGGGAGGAAAGCATGAGCGCACCGGCACGGGTCCTGGTTGTCGATGATTCTCCCACCATGCGCGGCCTGATCACCGCCGTCCTGAATTCCGATCCGGAGGTCAACGTCATCGGCCAGGCCGGCGACGCGCTGGAAGCCCGCGCGGCGATCAAGCAGCTCAATCCCGACGTCGTCACGCTCGACATCGAGATGCCGAACATGAACGGGCTGGAATTCCTCGAAAAGATCATGCGCCTGCGTCCGATGCCGGTCATCATGGTGTCGGCCATGACCCATCAGGGCGCCAACGCGACGCTGGCCGCTCTCGAAATCGGCGCCTTCGATTGCGTCGGCAAGCCGGCCCCCGGCGACGCCCGTCCGTTCATGGATCTCGCCGAGAAGGTCAAGGCCGCGGCGCGCTCCGGCCACCGCCGCAATGGCCCGGCCCCGGTCGCGTCGGTGGCGCCTGCCGCAGAATATCGCGTCGGCCGGAAGGTCGTGGCGATCGGCTCTTCGACCGGCGGTGTCGAGGCGCTTATCACGGTGCTGCAAAAGTTCCCGCAAAACTGCCCGCCGACCGTAATTACTCAACATATGCCTTCCACGTTTACCAAAAGTTTTGCTGAACGGCTTAATCGTATCTGCGCTCCTGTGGTGCAGGAGGCGACCGATGGCGCAAGGCTGGAGATCGGAAAGATCTATCTGGCGCCCGGTGGTGACCGGCACCTGCAGGTGGTCAATCCGTCGGCTCCCTGTTGCCGGCTGGTCGAAAGAGAACCGGTCAACGGCCATAGGCCTTCCGTGGACGTGCTCTTCGATTCGGTCGCGGAACTGGCGGGTCGTAATGCAGTCGGGGTGATCCTGACGGGCATGGGCCGCGACGGAGCGTCTGGTCTGCTCAAGATGCGCGGCGCGGGGGCGCGCACCATTGGACAGAACGAGAAGACCTGTGTGGTCTACGGCATGCCGAGGGTCGCCTACGAGATTGGGGCCGTCGAGCAGCAGCTGCCGCTAGGCTCCATTGGAGAAGAAGTGTTGAAGTTAACTGCCGCCCGAAAAGAAGGTACCGAATAAATGTCTATCGCTGAAAAAATCAAAGTACTGATCGTCGACGATCAGGTGACCAGCCGCCTGCTGCTCAGCGACGCTCTGACACAGCTCGGCTTCAAGCAGATCACCGCCGCCGGCGACGGTGAGCAGGGCATGAAGATCATGGCCGAGCAGCCGCACCATCTGGTGATCTCGGACTTCAACATGCCGAAGATGGATGGCATCGGCTTCCTGCAGGCCGTGCGCGCCAATCCGAATACCAAGAAGGCCGCGTTCATCATCCTGACCGCCCAGGGCGACCGGGCGCTGGTGCAGAAGGCGGCTCAGCTCGGCGCCAACAATGTTCTCGCCAAGCCGTTCACGATCGAAAAAATGAAGGCCGCCATCGAGGCGGTGTTTGGAGCGTTGAAATGAATGACGCCGCTGCAGCCAGGCGTGTCCATATCATTCAGGGAGAGTACAAGGTCGTAAACGACCCGAACGTCGTCCTCTCGACGATCCTGGGCTCATGCGTGGCTGCGTGTCTTCGCGATCCTGTCGCCGGTGTCGGCGGCATGAATCACTTCCTGCTTCCGGGAACCGGCGGTCCCATGGCATCGGGCGGCGATGCCACGCGCTATGGCGTGCATCTGATGGAACTGCTGATCAACGGCCTGCTGAAGCAGGGAGCCCGGCGCGACCGGTTGGAAGCGAAGATATTCGGCGGCGCCAAGACGATTGCCAGCTTCTCGAATGTGGGCGAGCAGAATGCCGCATTCGCCATGCAGTTTCTCAAGGACGAAGGCATTCCGGTGGTCGGTTCCTCCACGGGCGGGGAACATGGACGCAAGCTCGAGTTCTGGCCGGTCAGCGGCAGGGCTCGGCAGTATCCTCTGACCGGCGCCGAAACCCAGCGGACGGTTGCGATGGAGGAACGTCCGGTCCGGACGCCGTCGAAGCCCGTCGAAAGCTCTATCGAATTCTTTTAAAGACGGGGAAGGTAATGAACGACATCGCAGTGCCGCCAATCGCTTCCTTCGAGGAGTCGCTCCCCGAAGTCCTGATGCGGCTGGTGTCGGAACTTCACGACGTGGCCTATCTCATCGAGCGCGTCGAACCACAACTGATCGAACTCGGCGGCGAGGCCATCCTCACGTCGCCGGACAGCATGAAGGTGCTGCAGGGGATCGACCTCGCGGTCCAGAAAACGCGCGGCATCGCCGAATTCATCGACACGATCACCGGCACCATTCCGGAAACCTGGACGGTCGACGTGTCGACGGCGCTCAGCCTCGTCAAGCTCGCCGAAATGCAGAAGGCGCTGTCGCGTGGCATGCGTCATGGTCATTCCCAGCCGCTCAGCAAGGCGGCCGGCGATTTCGATTTCTTCTGATCCTGCCGATCTTGAGCGCCTGAAAGATTGATCAGGCTTCTCCCGCAATCGTCAAACCCTCATCCGCGAAACGTTCGCGCAAGCTTCGTTTCCTAAGGATGCTCCTGGGCAAAGGGCTCTATATCCTTGTTTGGCGATGTGGGAACAGAATGAATCTGTTGGCTCAATTTTCACAAGTCTTTAAAAATCTGGCCAATTTAGGCCAGACGAGACTTATTGCTTTAGGCGCCGTAGGCGTTGTTTCGATCGCGATCGTGCTTGCCGCGGCCATTTTTGTAAACAAACCCGCATACGAAACGCTTTACGTGGGGCTCGAGACCTCCGACCTCAACCAGGTCAGCATCGCGCTTGCGGAAGCCAGCATGGCTTTCGAAGTCGGGGCGGACGGTTCGAGCATTCAGGTTCCGGTCGGCACGACCGGAAAGGCCCGGCTTCTCTTGGCCGAGCGCGGCCTGCCGAACAGTTCCAACGCCGGTTATGAACTCTTCGACAATGTCGGCTCCCTCGGCCTGACCTCCTTCATGCAGGAGGTGACCCGTGTTCGTGCTCTCGAAGGCGAGATCGGCCGCTCGATCCAGCAGATCCAGGGCGTCTCGGCGGCCCGCGTCCATATCGTGATGCCGGATGTCGGCAACTTCCGGCGGGGTGAACAGAAACCGACGGCTTCGGTGATGATCCGCGCCAGCACCCAGGCCGGCCGCAAGGCCGCATCCTCGATTCGTCACCTCGTCGCTTCGGCCGTCCCCGGTCTCGACGTGGACGACGTGACCATTCTCGATTCGACCGGCCAGCTTCTGGCGGCGGGCGACGAATACGGCGGCAGCGCGGCGAACAAGTCGCTGAACATCGTCCAGTCGGTGCAGCAGGAAATCGAAAGCAACATCGACAAGGCGCTCGCGCCCTTCCTCGGCATGGACAATTTCCGCTCCAGCGTGACGGCCTCGCTCAATACCGACAGCCAGCAGATCCAGGAAACGGTCTTCGACCCCAATTCCCGCGTCGAACGTTCGGTGCGCACCACCAAGGAAGCGCAGAAGTCGCAGCAGACCAACAACGACAACGCCACAACCGTGGAACAGAACGTTCCGCAGGCCGCCCCGCAGCAGGGCGGCGCGACCGGCCCGCAATCGTCTGATCAGTCCGACAAGAAGGAAGAGCAGACCAACTACGAAATCAACCAGAAGACCACGGCCACGACGCGCAACAGCTATCAGATCGAGAAGGTGTCAGTAGCGGTGGTCGTCAACAAGGGCCGCATCGCCAAGATGGTCGGCGAGCCCCTCGACCAGGCCAAGATCGATGCCTATCTCGCCGAGATGCAGAAGATCGTCTCTTCCGCCGCCGGCATCAATTCCGGTCGCGGCGACATCGTGACGCTGACGGCCATGGATTTCCTCGAAAACCAGCTTCTCGACGAGGCTGCCGGCGGCCCCGGCATGATGGAAGTCCTGAGCCGCAATATCGGCGGCATCATCAACTCGCTCGCCTTCGTCGGTGTCGCCTTCTTGGTGGTCTGGCTCGGTCTTCGCCCGCTCATCCGCACCGTCAGCGGCAACGGCATCGCCGGCGACACGGCGGCGGATGGCGGCGGCCTCGAACTCCCGGACTTCTCGCCGACCACGGGCAGCCCGGCGCTCATGGATGGTTTCGGCTCGGACTTCGGTTTCGACAGCTCCGGCGACATGCTGGGCGGCGACGACGAGGAGGGCTTCAACCGCCGCGTCAAGGAAGGCCCGGAAAAACGTCTGGCCCGCATGGTCGAGATTTCCGAAGAACGGGCCGCCAAAATCCTCCGCAAATGGGCTCTCGAAAAAGCAGCCTGACGGAACATCACGAAAATATGATCGCAAGGGGCCGACACGTGTTCGGCCCCTTTCTTTTGAGCCTCGCCACATACTTGGCGGATTTGCCTGCAACGCGAATCAGTTCTGTCATCGCGGAATTGGGGAAATCATCATCTTGGGCAATGGTAATTCCTCATACCTCTCCTACAATGACTATGATTCGCATGGTGAATTCCGGAGGGTCCAGGGAGGGTTGGGCCCGCGGCGGCTCCAGAGGGACGAAACAAAACGGTTACAGAAAGTGGCCCTTTGATGTTTTGCTCAGGGATCGTTTCGGCGTCGGAGAGAGTTGTGCGGTGATCGAAACATGTCGTGATGCGCGCATTCATGAGGAATACGTGGCGCGGCGGGGAGCAGATAACGGATGGAGTTGTCGGGGGTTGACATGACGGCGGAGGGGCGGGTCTATATGGACTCCGCCGGCTCTCGGGTCCTGTCGCGTGAGCAATTGGTGCGCCGTCTCTCGGTCGTGACGGGTTCCAACAATGTTCAAGCGGTGATGCGCTTGCTTGCCGACTACGTGGGTGCCTCCCACTTCCTTCTTGCCCGATATGACCTGATCCAGGAGCAGGGCCTCGATTTCATCGTCACGTCCAACTGGCCATTCGATCTGGTCCGGCGCCTCGGTTCCGAGCTTGCCAGCGGTTACGCGCGTTCCACCGAACTGGAAAAATGCCTGTCGCTGCTGACCCCCAGTTTTTCGCTGCTGCCGGACGACGTGACCCCGCCCGACGACATCAGCCGGCAATATTGCTCGCTGACCTTCTGCGTCGGCAGGACGCGGTTCTCGCTGATGCTGCTCTTCCTCGAAGGTATCATCCTGTCGCAGGAGAGATTGCGGGAAGTAGGCCTCTTCGCCGCCTACGGCGCAAGTTTCGCCGAAAGCGCCGATGCCAGGACGGAGCGGGATTTCGAACTGACCGAACGCGAGCTGGAATGCCTCTTCTGGATCGCCGAAGGCAAGACGAGCGACGAGATTGCGGTCATTCTCGGCATCTCGCGCAACACGATCAACAACTACATCACCAGCGTCATGCGCAAGACGGCGACAAAGACACGCTCGGAGGCGATCGCCTACGCGGTCCGCAACAATCTGGTATAGGGACAGACTTTCGATGGGCTATTCGCGCACCGGCACGGCAGAAGGACCTGGAAGCATCCAGTATCTGCGCCTGCAGCGCGCCTCGAGCCGGTCCGACATCTTCCCCAAGCTCATCGCCATGCAGAAGAACCTGAAGGCGCGCAATTTCGCGGTCTTCCGGATTGCCGGCGCGGGCCTGCCCAACAAACGCAAGCTTGTCTGCGAGCTGGACAACTGGACGACCGGCTCGCTCGAGAGCGGCAACCAGCTTATGCATGGCTACGGCGAGGTACTGCTCGAACATATCGAACTGTCGCTCTTGCCGCTGATCTGGAACGGGTCGGAAAACACCAGCTTCGCGGATGCGGGCGAATTCTCGGCGCTGACGCGGCGCCTGGACGCGGACGTGGTTCCTTTTTCCGGCATCGCCTTTCCGGTTCGGCTCGGCGCGCTCGGCAATGGCTATGTGACGTTTCTGGCAACGACGATGGAGCTCGCGAGCGACGTGATCATCGATCAGCACGTCAGGAGCTGCCAGGTGATGATGGACCTCCTGGCGCTCGACGAGCGCCGCAGCGTGCCGGCCGAATCACTGAGCGAGCGGGAGATCGCCTGTCTGCAGCTCGCCGGCGACGGAAGGATCAGCGAAGAAATCGCCGAGAAACTCGGCCTCTCGGTCCATACCGTCAACGCCTATCTGGGCTCGGCTACGATCAAGCTCGATTCGGTCAACCGTATCCAGGCGATCGCCAAGGCGATCAGGCTCGGCTACATCCACTGAGCGTATGAAAATCGGGCCGAACAGCCAGACTGCCGCGCGTCATGCGCGGGAGGGACGCCTTACTGCGAGGCGCTCGTCCTGACGAACTTGGCTTCCTGCAGGGTCTGGGCCAGGAAGGCGGTGTTGTCGTCGGGGTTCTCGGACGGTTCCTGGAAGGAAATGTGGTCGATTTCCACGCCGGCCTGCCGGTCGGCAAGCGTCAGGCGCGCATAGACCGATACGCCACGAGGCTTGATCTCGAGGTCGAGCACCACCTCGGGCTGGCCGCCCCACTCCAGCGTGTAGTCCCCGCCGGCACCGAAACTCACCGTGCCGGGGTGAAAATAGAGCTCCGCCGCCGACGATACGAGATCGGCAAGGCTGCTGTAGCACTCCAGACGCAGAAGCGAGATGAGATCACCGGCATCGAGCAGGCGAAGTTCGGATGCCACCGGGCTGATTGCGTTGGCGACGATTTCTTCTCGTTCGGTGGAATAGGTGCATTTCTTCATGACGCTCAGCGGGTCCGTTTCTTGAGCGACCGGGATGCGTAGACCCGGTGCACGAGTTCTGCCACGGCCTTGTAAAAGGCTGGTGGGATAACACTATCCACCGAGACTTGCGCAAACATGGAGCGTGCCAGGGGCGGGTCCTCGAAAACGGGGATATCGTTGGCCTCCGCGATTTCACGGATTCTGAGCGCGATCAGGTCCTGCCCCTTGGCGACCACCACCGGAGCGTCGTTCTCCTCGCGCACATAGCGGAGCGCCACCGCATAGTGCGTGGGGTTTGCGATGACGAGCGTGGCGCGCGGCACGTTGTTGATCATGCGCCGCCGGGCGCGGTCGCGGGCCACCGATTTCTGGCGCGATTTGACGATCGGGTCGCCCTGCGCCTGCTTGTATTCGTCCTTGACCTCCTGTTTGGTCATTCTGAGCTGCTGGTACCAGTGGTAGCGCGTCCACAGGACGTCGACCACCGCAAGCAGCGCGGTGGAAATGACGACGACGATCACCATTTTCCTGACGATCGCGTCGAGCTTGACGAGAATCACCTGCGGATCGGAGAACATCGCGTCGAGCGAGGCGAAGAACTCGCCGCGCAGGGCGAAATACATGATGATCGAGACAATCAGGATCTTGAACAGCGACTTGCCGAATTCGACGAAGCCCGGACCGCTGTAGATGCGGCCGAATCCCTTGGAGGGCGAAACGCGCGAAATCTGCGGCCTGACGCGTTCGAGCACCATCGACGGAATGTTCTGCGCAAACGACGATGCGAGACCGAAGATGATGAAAAGCAGCATCGCCGGAATGAGGAACGCCGCCATGGCCCAGCCGAGATGGACGCTCAAGGAGACGACGTCAGTCGTGTTTTCGAGCCGCCATTGATCCGGCTGTTCGAAAAGATCCTTCAGGGTCTCGCCGAGCTTGGCAATGCTCGACGGCAGGAAGAAAACCAGGAAAATGTAGAAAGCGAGGATGGAGGCAAACAGCGGAACTTCGCGCGAGACAGGGACGTTACCCTTCTCCGCCGCCTCGGTCATTCGTTTGGCGGTAGGGTTTTCTGTTTTGCTGTCTTTATCTTCGTCCGACACGGCTTGGGGACCAATCGACCTCGGGGTTGCAGGGACGTGGCTCGAACGAATCGGCCGCCGCCATCGGCATGTTACCGAAACCCCGGTTAGCCGCGAATCGAGTCAACAAAAAGACTGTGGGTGGACGCCCCGGCATCCCTCAAATGCGGCCGGAAATGAAAACGGAGCGGGGAGATGATCCCGCTCCGTCTTCTTCCTCGTGCTTTATTCCTGGCGTCAGGCCGCTTCGTCCTTCTTCTCTTCCTTGAGAATGATCTGTCCCGAATTGGCCAGCCGGATCGCTTCCTGGGCAACCGCGCGACGGGCCATGGCCACTTCGCGCGGATTGAGGTTGGCCGGCTGGGCGGTGAGATCACTCTCGATCATGCGGCGCTGGCGGGGGCTGATCGCCGAGAGCACGCATTCCTTGATTTCGTTGCCGGCGCCGCGCAGCGCCATCGTAAGAATGTCCGCGGCGACGTCGTTGAGCAGCATGACACGGCTGCGTTGCGGCATCGACATGAGGTCTTCGAAGAGGAAGATCTTCGGGCGGACCTTGTTGACCGATTCCTTGCTGATCGTTTCGAGCGAGGTGAGCAGGGTGTCGACCTGGCTCTTCTCCAGCTCGTTCATCAGCTCGGCGACCTTATTCGAACCGTTGGAGTTGCGTTCCGCATCGACGGCGGCGATAAGTTCGATGACGCGCTTCTCGATGATTTCGGCGGCCTTGGGGCTGACCTCCTTCATGTTGACGGCGCGGTTCATGACGTCCGGCCGGCGACTGTCGGGCAGCTGCAGCAGCACCTTGGCGCCGAAAGTGGACGGCATCTGGGAGAGAATGTAGGCGATCGTCTGAGGATGCTCGCGCGACAGGAATTTACCGACGAAGGCAGGATCGGCGTCACCCAGGCGGTCCCAGATATTGGCCTGGTAATCGTCGAACGCGGCGCGACGGCCGAGCAGTCCGTCCACTTCCTCGGGCGTCAGGCCTGCTTCGAGAATGCCTTCGATCGCCGCGGCATTGTCCATGAGGCCGGTGCCTTCGGTGAACAGGTCCTCGAACTCGTTGACGAGCTGGAGAAGTTCATCCGGAGGGATGGACCGCAGGGTCTGCGCACAGGAGATGATATTCTGCAGCTCGCTCTGGGTAAAATACTTGAGAAGCTTGCCTGCGACCCCTTTACCCATGGCAAGGAGAACAGCCGCGGCCTTTTCGGCCTGGGACAACGGTTTGGTCGAGAGCGCGCTGCCACCGAAATCCTCAAAGTCCATCATGGTCTTCCCTCTCTGTCCCAAACAGGGATCAGGTTCTTCTCGTGCTCAGTACTTCCGTCAGTCTCACGCCGAAGCGCGTGTCGTCGTTTTCCAGGACGGTGATCTCACCCTTGCCGATCCGCCGGCCGTTCACCATGATCTCGACCGGTTCACCGATCCGTTTGTCGAGCGAGATCGTTGCACCTTCTTCCAGGCTCATCAGGCCGGAGACCTGCATACGGCTGGTTCCGAGCACGATTTCGACGTCGATCGGAATGTCCATGATCAGGTCGAGATTGGCGTTCAGCGCGCTCCCCGGCGCCTGGTAGGTGGCGGAGCCTGCCGACGAGCCGCCGAAACCGCCGCCGAAATCGTTGCCGCCGAAGCTGCTCGCCGCGCCGCCGAAGCCGCCACCGCCGCCGAAGCTTTCGGTCTGCGCTTCGAAGCCGCCGCCGAAGGATGTCGCATCGGCCGAAAAGTCCGCGGCCGGAGATGCGCCGAAATCGGCATCGAAGCCCGGCACGCCGCCGTCGGCATCGGCCTTCAAGACGCCGCGCAGATCGTCGATGGCCTGATCCAGCTCGACCTCATTGCCGGCCGGCATCAGCGCGTCGTCATCGGTGATAGGTGTCTTCTTCGTAGCCATGCGGTCATTATTCCTGTTGAAACTTGCGTCAGCCTGCCTTGCCGAAGCGCCGCGGGCAAAAGCGGTCCTAGCCTATCAGGTGTCTGAGAATCTCATCGTCGGTACTGATATTATCCTTTACGCGAACTGTATAACGCTCTCCCGAGCGTCCGAATTCGCACGAATACATGTCCTTGCCGTTGGCGCTGACCTGAACGTGGACATCCTGCTTGTCCTGGAAGGCGATCACGTCGCCCCGGGCCAGCCGGGAGATGACGCCGAGCGTCAGTTTTTCGAGGCGGATGCGCGCTTCGAGGGTGACATGCGAGCGGCGAACCTGGTCGTTCATGCGGTCTGTCCATTCCTGCTTGACCTTGGAAGCCTGGCTCGTGGCCTTCGGCGCCGTGACCTTGGTTTTCAGGAATGCGCGCTGCGGGATGACGAGGGCGAATTCCGAGGTGATCGATCCGAAACCCAGCGTCATGCGGATCGCGACGCCGAATTCGGGCCGGGCCAGATCGTCGGGCTTCGGCCGGTCTTCAGCGTTATGCGGCCGTTCGAGGCTTGCCTCGAATCCGCCCGGCGCATTGACGCCGGAGCGGAGCACGTTGGCCATCCGCTCGAAAACCATCACCGCAAGGTCGAGCTCGATGTCCGAAAGGGGACGCTCGATCGGCTGGATGACCGTATCGGCGGCCGCGCCGAGCATCAGTTCCATCAGCGCGATGATGAAGCCGTTGCCGCAGGCGAGAACGAAATTCGGGCACCAGTTGCGTAGCGCGCCGTCCGAGAGGACGAAGCCGTCGCCGAGATCGGCGACCAGATCGTTCATCAGCCCCGACGTGCAGCTGACGAAGGAGCAGTCGATGCGGATGCCGGTCTCGCTGTGGAAGACGTCCGGCAGGAACTCCATGTAGAGCTGAGCGAACTCGCTGCTGATCCTCTCGACCGTCCGCTTGTCGCCGAGGCCGCCCGTCAGTTTTGCGAGAAGCGCCAGGTCCATTCCCGGCGCGGATGCCAAAGTCGCTTGATTTGGGGTCGCTTGGTTGGTCGTCATCATGCCGCCTTTTCACCACCAGGATTCATCATTTCCTGCTCGACCGAGTCGATCGAGGGCCGTTCTTTGTTGGAAATCGTCTTGCGTCCGTATTCGAGCGCGACCTGCGGCACGGAGCCGTTCATGTAGGCAAGCAGGGTCTGCTTGACGATGATGTAGAGGCGGTGCTGCTTGGTGCGGACGATCTTGATCTGCGAGGTCAGCGGATTGCAGACCGAGTAGGACAGGAAGATGCCGAGCATGGTGCCGACGAGTGCGGCACCGATGAGGCCGCCGAGAACTTCCGGCGATTCGTTGATCTTGCCCATCGCCTTGATGACCCCGAGAACGGCGGCGACGATACCGATGGCCGGGAACGAGTCGCCCATCGCGGTGATCGCGTGATAGGGCTTCATCTTGTCGGCGAACATCGTATCGAGCTCTTCGTCCATCAGCGCCTCGATCTCGTGGGAGCGGGCATTGCCGATGATGATGAGGCGCACATAGTCGCAGATGAAGGCGGTGAGTTCCTTGTTCTTCAGCACCGTCGGGGCGGTCTGGAAGATCGAGGATTCGTCCGGATTGTCGATATGGGCTTCGATTTCGTTGCGCGACTTGGTTCGAAGGTCGCGCATGAGGGAATAGAGCACGCCGAGAACGTCGAGATAGTTGCGTTCCTTCGGTACGGTATTCTTGAAGGCCTCGCCGAGCGCCTTGCCCGAATCCTTCACGACCTTCATCGGGTTCGCCATGATGAAGCCGCCGAGACCGGCGCCGCCGATGATCATCAGCTCGAACGGCTGCACGAGAACATCGACGTGGCCGCCCATGGCCATGAAGCCACCCAGAATACAGCCGACGGTGATGACAAATCCGATAACAATATTCATCGCGTAACTCTGCCCGATCGTGTTCGTTGTCTCGGGGATACGGCCTCTGGCTTGCGTGAGGCTGGTTCCTGGACTGCTAAAACAAGGCAAAGAGACGAGCCAGCCTCGCACAAGTCTTCGCGCATAGCTTCCGCCACGATCGGACCGGATTGCCCGTTCCATGAGCGATGTCCGCCGCTTCCGCGGACCTTGGGTTAGCTATCGTGATCACGACCTACACCAGCTATACAATGATCAGCCGCGATCTGCCGAAGTCTCTGGCACGCGTCGCGGAAAAGCCGGATGTCGCCCGCGAGACCGACTATTATCTCTCCAAGATCGGCGGCATCAAAACCGTCGATGACTTCATGGCCGATACGCGCATCTACAATTACGCGCTCAAGGCCCACGGTCTCGAGGACATGGCCTATGCCAAGGCCTTCATTCGCAAGGTGCTGACGGAGGGCGTCGACGGCGAGAAGGATTTCGCCAACCAGCTTTCCGATCCGCGTTACAAGTCGCTGGTCGAATCGCTGAACTTCGCGGCCTACGGCACGACGGCCACCAGTTTCGACAAGGCCCAGAAAGGCGTCGTCGACAAGTTCCAGCGCCAGACGCTGGAGGAAGAGGCCGGCGAAGAGAACATGGGCGTGCGCCTGGCGCTTTATTTCGAGCGCACCGCTCCCACCATCAAATCCGGCATGGAAATCCTCGCCGACGACGCGCTTTCGGAAGTGGTGCGCACGACGCTGAGCCTGCCCGACGAAATCATCGGCGCCGACCTCGACCGCCAGGCGAAGTACATCGAGGACGCGATCGATATCAAGGATTTCCAGGACCCAGCCAAGGTCGGCAAGTTCCTGGAGCGCTTCACCGCGATGTGGGAAATCAACAACCCGTCGGACAACTACGATCCGCTTGCGCCCTTCAACAACCCGTCGAGCGGCATTTCCACGGATCTTCTCATCTCGATCAATAATCTGAAACTCGGAGGCAAATGATATGCAGTCCGGACTTTATGTCGGCATTTCTTCTCAGATCGCGCTCGAGCGTCGCTTGAACACGATCGCCGACAACATAGCCAACATGAACACCGTTGGCTTCCGCTCGACGGAAGTGAAGTTCGACGAGGTTCTGAGCAAGACCCAGAACGACATCAATGCCAAGGTTGCCTTTGTCACCCAGGGTAACGATTATCTGTCGACCAGGACCGGTCAGCTGCAGCAGACCGGCAACCCGCTCGATTTCGCCATCAAAGGCGATGCCTGGTTCGCCATCGAGACTCCGGCCGGCCAGGTGCTGACCCGCGACGGCCGCTTCACCATGGACGAGACCGGCCAGTTGCGGTCGATCCGCGGTTTCCCCGTGCTCGATGCCGGCGGCGCGCAGATCCAACTCAATCGCGAAGGCGGTCCTCCGACCGTCGGCGCCGACGGCATTCTGCGGCAGGACGGCAATCAGGTCGCCACCCTCGGCCTGTTCACGGCGGACATCTCGAAGGGCTTCAACCGCTATGAGAACGAAGGCGTCATTCCCGTCGACAATCCGCAGCCGGTCGTCGAAAGCTTCGAGAACGCCATCGCCCAGGGTTACATCGAGCAGTCGAACGTCAACGGCATCGGCGAGATGACCCAGCTCATCCAGGTCAACCGGGCTTTCGAAAGCATCTCGGCGCTCATGAAGGACAGCGAAAGCTCACTGGACGACGCGATCAAGACGCTGGGCGGTTCCAACTAACGATTAGGGAAGAGGGCCCACCATGATGGAAGCGGCTATCCTCGATGCGGTCAATGGCGGCAGGCTCGCGCAGCTCGCAGGTCTTGCGGCGCGTTACGCCGATCCGGCGGTCTCCGTCGCCCATGGCGGCCATGTGAAGGCGATCGCGGCGGGGCATTACACCGTCGCCGGCCTTTCAAAGCATGTGCGGCTCGGAGAATTCGTCGCCCACCGCAGCGCCACGGGCATTCACCTCGGCGAGGTGGTCCGCGTCGAACAGGACATCATCTATGTCTGCCCGATCGAACCGGGCGAGCCGATCGGCATCGGCGACACCGTGATCCGCAAGGGCGCCTTCCGTGTTGCCCCCGACGACAGCTGGTGCGGCCGCACCATCAGTTCGCTCTGCGAGCCGATCGACGGGAAGGGACCGATTGGCCGCGGTCTCAATCCCCGCTCGATCGCCGCCACCGCGCCACCCTCGATGGCGCGAAGCCGCGTCGAAACGGGTTTCAAGACCGGGGTACGGGCGATCGACATCTTCTCGCCGCTCTGCCTCGGCCAGCGTCTCGGCATTTTCGCCGGCTCCGGCGTCGGCAAATCGACGCTTCTGTCGATGCTCGCCCGAGCCGACGCCTTCGACAAGGTGGTTATCGCGCTGGTCGGCGAACGTGGCCGCGAAGTGCGCGAATTCATCGAGGATACGCTCGGCGAGCACATGGCGAAATCGATCGCCGTCGTGGCGACGAGCGACGAAAGCCCGATGCTGCGCAAGATGGCGCCGCTGGTGGCGATCACCATCGCCGAACATTTCCGCGACCAGGGCGATAACGTACTCTTCATCGCCGACAGCGTGACCCGTTTCGCCCATGCGATCCGCGAGGTGGCGGTCGCCTCCGGCGAACCGCCGATCGCCCGCGGTTATCCGGCTTCCGTCTTTACCGAACTGCCGCGGCTCCTGGAGCGCGCCGGCCCCGGTCTCGAAGGCACCGGCACGATCACGGCGATCATCTCGATCCTCGTCGACGGCGACAATCACAACGACCCGATCGCCGACTCGACGCGCGGCATTCTTGACGGCCACATCGTGCTCGACCGTTCGCTGGCGGAAGAGGGGCGTTATCCGCCGATCAATCCGCTCGCCTCGATCTCGCGTCTCGCCCGCAAGGCGTGGACGGAAGATCAGGAAAAGCTGGTGTCGCGCCTGAAATCGCTGGTGCATCGCTACGAGGAGACGCGCGACCTGCGCCTGATCGGCGGTTATCGCGCCGGCAGCGACCCGGATCTCGACATGGCGATCAAGCAGGTGCCGGTCATCTACGAGGTCCTGAAGCAGACGCCGGGGGAAAAACCGGCCGCCGATGCCTATGCGGATCTCGCGACCGCGCTCCGGGCAGCGGCGGGGCAGGGCAACCCGCAAACGGCCATAGCAAGAAGGTGATAGCTCCATGAGCCTGGACAAAGAAGAGACGGCCGCGCCGCAGAAATCGGAAGCCTTTTCATCGCGGCTTGGGGACAGGGTCCTGGTCGCGACCGGGATCGCCCTTGCGGCGGCATCGGCTTTCTTTCCCTGGTACGTCTTCTTCAACGAGGACAAGTTCGGGATCAGGACCGAGACGCTCGGACGCACCCGCGACCTGCCGCCCGGCAACGGGCGCCAGGTCGTCAGCGTTTCGCCGCTCGCCATGACCGACAGCACCAAGGACGACAGGCCGATTCCGACCGATCCGATGGATGCGCTCACCACCGCGACCACATCGTCGATCGGCGAGACGCGCAACGGCGGCGCGTTCCGCGAAGAGCAGCCGTTCCCCGGCAAGAGCGGCTTTCGGCTGCTGCATGTGGCGAACGGCCGAGCGCTCATCGAAGACGGCTCCGGCATGTATATGGTCCGGGTCGGCTCGATCCTGCCCGACAACAGCAAATTGGCGACGCTCGAACAGCGCGACGGCAAGTGGGTGATCGTTACTTCCACCGGGGAAGTCTATCGCGACACCGGCGCGGCGCGCCCGTAAGTCCGACGCAAGGTTACCGGGCTAGTCTTCAGAGGAAAGATGGAGAAAAGCCTATGCAACCGATTCAACTGTTCGAAATGGCGGGCCGTCAAGCCGAGTGGCTTTCGGTCCGTCAGGAAGTTGTTGCGGGCAATATCGCCAATGCCAACACGCCGAAATTCAAGGCGAAGGACGTAACGCCCTTCGACGCGGTTCTGGACAAGACCCAGAACATGCAGATGGCCCGCACGCATCCCGGCCACATGGCCTCAAGCAATCTCAGCGAAGACGTTGAGATCAAGGAAGCGGAACTGAACGAGGAAATCGGCGTGCAGGAATCCGGCAATACCGTCTCGCTCGCCGAGGAGCTGACCAAGACGGGCGAAATCAAGCGTCAATACGAACTAAGCACAGGTCTCGTGAAGTCGTTTCACAGCATGATGCTGCTGACAGTAAAGAGGTAAGCAAATGGATCCGCTTTCAGCCTCCCTGAAAATCGCCGGATCGGGAATGGAGGCGCAGTCGACGCGTCTCAGGATCGTTTCCGAAAATATTGCCAATGCGCGCTCCACCGGCGACACGCCGGGAGCCGACCCCTATCGCCGCAAGACGATCACCTTCGGTTCCGAACTGGACCGGGCAAGCGGCGTGGACGTCGTCGAGGTCAAGAAGCTCGGCGTCGACAAGTCGAAATTCATCCAGGAATACGATCCGGACCATCCGGCGGCCGACGAGCGAGGCATGGTCAAGCTGCCCAACGTTAACATGTTGATCGAGATGGCGGACATGCGGGAAGCCAATCGCTCCTACGACGCCAACATCCAGACCATCAAGCAGACGCGCGAACTGATCGCCGCGACGATTGACCTCCTGAAGGCCGGGCAATGATCGATAAAATCCAAAACGTAAGCTCCCTCTCTCTGTCCAACGGCATTGACGAGATCGGTTCCACGTCCGGCACCTCGATGTTCGGCGCCCAGGCGGCGACGCCCGGCCAGAATACCGGCATGGACTTCGCCAGCGTGCTGGGAGACATGGCGGTCGACACGATGAACAGCCTGAAGGGCGCCGAATCGATGTCCTTCAAGGCCATCCAGGGCAAGGCGAACACCCGTGAAGTCGTGGACGCGGTCCTGGAAGCGCAGCAGTCGCTCCAGACCGCCATGGCGCTGCGCGACAAGATCGTCTCCGCCTATCTCGAAGTCACCAAGATGCAGATTTAAAGATTAGGACGAAGACATGAGAGCGCTTTCCGTCGCAGCCACGGGCATGGATGCCCAGCAGACCAATCTCGAAGTCATTGCGAACAACATCGCAAACATCAACACGACGGGCTACAAGCGTGCCCGTGCCGAATTTTCCGACCTGCTCTACCAGAGCGAACGCGCCCAGGGCGTGCCGAACCGAGCCAACCAGGCGATCGTGCCGGAAGGCGCCAATATCGGCCTTGGCGTGCAGACGTCCGCGGTGCGCAACATCCATACCCAGGGCGAGCTGAGCCACACCGAAAACGATCTCGACGTCGCGATCGTCGGCCGAGGCTGGTACCAGATCCAGACTCCGGACGGCCAGACCCTCTACAGCCGCGCCGGTTCCTTCAACAAGAATGCCGAAGGCCAGATGGTGACGATCGACGGTTATGCCGTCGTGCCGAACATCACCTTCCCCGCCGATACCAGCGAAACCAAGATCACCCGCACGGGCCAGGTCATGGTGCGCATCGGCAACGACGCCGACTTCACCGAAATCGGCCAGCTGACGATCGCCAACTTCGTCAACGAGGCCGGCCTCCAGCCGCTCGGCGACAACCTGTTCCAGCAGACGGCCGCATCCGGCGAGCCGATCGTCGCGGCACCGGAGGATCCGGGCTTCGGTTACCTGAAGCAGGGTTACCTCGAAAGCTCGAACGTCGATGCCGTGCGCGAGATCACCGACCTGATCTCCGCCCAACGCGCCTACGAGATGAACTCCAAGGTCATCACCACCGCAGATGAGATGGCTTCGATCGTCAGCAAAAACCTGAAGTAAAAACAGGAGACGGGCAGACATGATGTTTCGCCGGAAAAATGCGATTGGCGCCAAGCCGACAAGGATGGCCCTGGCCATGCCGCTTCTGGCAGCGATGCTTGCGGCGGCGGGCTCGCCCGTCCTGGCCGACATGGGGACGGCCGTCGTGCCCAACCGCATCATCTATCCCGGGGAGGAAATCACCTCGGGCGTCGTGGACGAGGTCGAGGTCACCAATCCGAACCTTTCCGGCGACTTCACGCGCAAGGTCGGCGAAGTCGTCGGCATGGTCGCGAAACGCACGCTGCTGCCGGGCCGTACCATTCCCGCTTCGGCACTGCGCCAGGCCTACGCCGTCACCCGCGGCAAGGCCGTCCGGCTGACCTTCAGCATCGGCAACATGATCATCTCGGCCCAGGGTTCGCCGCTCGAAAATGCGGCGATCGGTGACCTGATCCGCGTTCGCAACACCGATTCGGGCGTCACGGTAAGCGGCACCGTCATGGCCGACGGCTCGGTGCAGGTGGTGGCGAAATGAGAAAGAACCGTTTCATCGCAGCTCTGGCCCTCATCGGCGCGCTCCTCGGCGCGACGCCGGCGGCCGCGCAGACGAACACCACCGTTTCCGCCCGCGTCAAGGATATCGCCTCGCTGCAGGCGGGCCGCGACAACCAGCTCATCGGTTACGGTCTGGTCGTCGGTCTCCAGGGCACGGGCGACAGCCTGCGCTCCTCGCCGTTCACCGACCAGTCCATGCGGGCGATGCTGCAGAATCTCGGCATTTCCACCCAGGGCAGCCAGTCCAATGCCAAGAACGTCGCCGCCGTCATGGTCACGGCCAACCTGCCGCCTTTCGCCAGCCCCGGCAGCCGCATCGACGTCACGGTCAGCTCGCTCGGCGACGCAAGCTCGCTGCGCGGCGGCACGCTTGTTATGACGTCGCTTTCCGGCGCCGACGGGCAGATCTACGCCGTCGCGCAGGGCGCCCTCGTCGTTTCCGGCTTTTCGGCCCAGGGCCAGGCCGCCACGCTGACGGAAGGTGTCACCACCGCCGCCCGCGTGCCGAACGGCGCGATCATCGAACGGGAACTGCCGTCGAAGTTCAAGGATTCGGTGAACCTCGTGCTGCAGCTCCGCAACCCGGATTTCTCGACGGCGGTCCGCGTTTCCGACATCGTCAACAGTTTCGCGGCACGCCGCTACGGCGGCCCGATCGCCGAGCCGCGCGACAGCCAGGAAGTGGTCGTCCAGAAGCCGAAATCCGCCGATCTGGCCCGCCTGATGGCGGAGATCGAAAATCTGGTGGTCGAGACCGACACGCCCGCCAAGGTCGTGGTCAACGAACGTACCGGCACGATCGTCATCGGCGCGGACGTCAAGATATCGCGCGTCGCGGTCAGCTACGGCACGCTGACGGTGCAGGTGACCGAGACCCCCCAGGTCATTCAGCCGGAACCCTTCTCGCGCGGTGAGACCGCGGTGCAGCCGCAGACGGACATCATGGCGATGAAGGAAGGCGGCCAGGTGGCGATCCTGAACGGCCCCGACCTGCGCACTCTCGTTGCCGGCCTCAACAGCATCGGCGTCAAGCCGGACGGCATCATCGCCATCCTGCAGGGCATCAAGTCCGCCGGCGCCCTTCAAGCGGAGCTCGTCCTGCAATGACCGAGACCCTGTTCACCATTTCCATATCCAGAAGAATGGCGCGCCGCGTGCTTGCCGCCGCCGCTGTCCTGACGCTTGTCGGCCAGGTGGGCGCCCAGCAGCCGGCCGCGGTGTCCGAAACCTCGACCAGCGACGAGATCCAGAAGTTCTGCACCAACATCGCCGACGCGGCGCGCGACCAGCGCTACCTTCTGCAGAAGCAGGAACTGGACAAGCTGCAGGCCGACGTCGATATCCGCATCAAGGCGCTCGAGGAGCGGACGGCCGAATACCAGGACTGGCTCAAGCGCCGCAACGACTTCCTGGCGCGCGCCCAGGCCGGCCTGGTCGATATCTTCAAGACGATGAAACCGGATGCGGCCGCCCCCCAACTCGCCGAGATGAAGCTTGAGATCGCCGCGGCGATCATTATGCAGCTCCCGGCGCGCCAGTCGGCACTCTTTCTCAGTGAAATGGACCCGGAAAAGGCCGGCATGATCTCGACGATCATCTCCAGCGCGACCGACCCCAACACGTCGAAAGCACGCACTCCCAATACTCCGAAAGCACCCTCATGACGAAACGCATTCCCGCCATCATGGCTGTTCTCTTTCTGGCCGGCTGCAGCAGTCAGACGATCAAGGAGATCGGCAATGCGCCGTCCATGAGCCCGATCGGCAGCGGTCTGCAATATGCGCAGACGCCGCAGATGTCGTCCTATCCGAAGCAGCCGCGCCAGATGGCCAGCGGTTACTCGCTGTGGAGCGACAATCAGGCCGCGCTCTTCAAGGACAGCCGGGCGCTCAATGTCGGCGATATCCTGACCGTCGACATCAAGATCAACGACAAGGCGTCGTTCGACAACCAGACGGAGCGCAACCGCAAGAACTCGACCAGCCTGACCTGGGCCGCCAACCTCAGCAACCTGTTCGGCTGGACCCCCGAGGCAGGCACGACCGGTGATCTCGGGACCGATTCGAATACCGATACGCAGGGCAAAGGTACCACCAAGCGGGCCGAGACCCTGAAGCTGCTCGTGGCCGCGGTCGTCACCGGCATTCTGGAAAACGGCAACCTCCTGATCAGCGGCTCGCAGGAAGTCCGCGTCAATCATGAGATCCGCATCCTGAACGTCGCCGGTATCGTGCGTCCGCAGGACGTCGATTCCTCCAACATGATCTCCTACGACAAGATCGCCGAAGCCCGTATCTCCTACGGTGGCCGCGGTCGTCTGACGGAAGTCCAGCAGCCCCCGGTCGGTCAGCAGGTCGTCGATCTGTTCTCGCCCTTCTGATGACGCCGGGCGGAAGCCTCTTGATATGAAGGTTTGAAGAGCATGGCGGAAGAAGCGCAGGGAACCGACGCCGGCGGTAAAAAAAAGGGCGGCTCGATCATGGTAATCGCGGGCGTCGCGATCGTGACGCTCGTCGGCGCCGCCGGCGGCTGGGTCGTCGGTGGAATGATCGCGCCCAAGGATCCAGCGGCTGAGGCCAAGCACGAAGAGGCGGCGGCCGGCGGGCATGGTGAAGCCGGCAAGAAGGAGGAGGGACTTCCCCATATCTCCACCGAGGCCAACGGCGTCGTGCTTCTGGAGCCGATCACCACCAATCTCGCCTATCCGTCGGAGAACTGGATCAGGCTGGAAGTGGCGCTCGCCTTCAAGGGGCCGCCGGAAATGCCGCTTGCGGAAAGCATCCATCAGGATATCCTCGGCTACATGCGCACCGTCTCGCTGCAGCAGATCGAGGGCCCGCGCGGCTTTCAGTATCTGAAGGACGACATCCAGGAGCGCGTCGATCTGCGCTCGCAGGGTAAGGTCGCCAAGGTGATGTTCCGCACCTTCGTCATCGAATAGACGGTGCCCGCATTGCCCTTGCCCGCGGACGTCCGGCCCGCGGTGCCATATGAACACCATAAGCCCCGAGCAAATGTTTCCTGTTAGCTCGCGTGAGGCTACCCCTCAACCTTGAGAACGTGCTGCCCATGTCCAGGATTTTCTACACCAAGCCGTCGATCACCGAAGTGGAAATGCGCTATGCGGCGGATGCGGTGGAGACCGGCTGGGGCGCCAAGTGCTACGATTACATCCATCGCTTCGAGCGGATGTTCCGCGAACATCTCGGCGTCGAATATGCGATCGCGACGTCGAGCTGCACCGGCGCCATGCACATGGGCCTCGCCGCGCTTGATATCGGCTCCGGCGACGAGGTGATCCTGGCGGATACCAACTGGGTCGCGACCGTGGCGCCGGTCATGCATCTCGGCGCGGCACCTGTTTTCGTCGACATTCTTCCCGATACCTGGTGCCTGGATCCAGTCCAGGTCGAAAAGCACATCACCCCGCGCACCAAGGCGATCATCGCGACTCACATCTACGGCAATCTCTGCGACATGGACGCCCTGCTAGCGATCGGCGAAAAGCACGGCATCGCGGTGATCGAGGATGCGGCCGAGGCCCTCGGCTCGGCCATCAACGGCAAGCGCGCCGGTTCGATGGGCCGCTTCGGCACCTTCTCCTTCCACGGCACCAAGACCGTGACGACCGGCGAAGGCGGCATGTTCGTGACCAGCGATCCGGACCTCTACGAGCGCGTGCTGACCTTCAGCAACCACGGACGTGCCCGCGGTCAGACGAAGCAGTTCTGGCCGGATGTGATCGGCTTCAAATACAAGATGTCCAACGTGCAGGCGGCGATCGGCTGCGGTCAGATGGAACGCATCGAGGAACTGACGGCCCGCAAGCGCGAAATCCTTCAGGCTTACAAGACAAAGCTCTCCGGCATTTCCGGCATCGAACTCAACCCGGAACATCCAGGAACCGTCAACGGCGCATGGATGCCGACGGTGGTCTTCTCGGAAGGATGGGGCATCACCAGCGAGGACCTGCAGAAGGCCTTCCACGACGCCGATATCGACGCGCGGGTTTTCTTCCATCCGCTGTCGAGCCTGCCGATGTTCGAGGACAAGCGCGACGAGGGCAACGCCTACAACGTCAACGCCTGGGGCATTCCGCAGCGCGCCATCAATCTTCCCAGTTACCATGACATGACCGACGAGGATATCGACCGGGTGGCCGCGACGCTGCTCGATCTCGTGGCAGTGCGCGGCCGCCAGTCTCGTTCGGCTGCCGCTAGATAACAGCAATCCGGAAATTACAGGGCTTTGGAAATCACATGACCACGAAGGACGATCGGCTCGAATTCGAAGAGCACAAGAAGAAGATGTCTCTGGCGCTGGGTGAGGACGAGGCTGCATTCCAGCAGTCTTTGAACACCATGATCACGCTGGACAAATACGACTACTTCTATCTCTGGTCCTGGATGGGTCTGCCGATCATCCAGACGCCGGCGGATATCATGGCGACGCAGGAGGTCATCTGGAACACCAAGCCGGATATCATCATCGAGACCGGCATTGCCCGGGGCGGCTCGCTGATCTTCATGGCGTCGCTGCTGGCGGCCATGGGCAAGACCGACGCCAAGGTGATCGGCGTCGATATCGATATTCGCGCGCATAATCGTGAGGCCATCGAAAGCCATCCCCTGTCTCGTTACATCAAGATGATCCAGGGCGGCTCGGTCGACGCCGACATTCTGGAAGCCGTCAAGGCCGAGATTCCGCCGGGCGCCCGTGTCATGGTCGTGCTGGATAGCGATCATTCCCGCGAACACGTCCTTGCTGAATGCCGCGCCTATGGCGAACTGGTGACGGAGGGATGTTATCTCGTGGTGGCGGATACGCTGATCGGCCATCTGACCCCGGAACAGGCTTTCACCAAGCGTTCGAAAGTCTGGCTGCAGGGCGACGAACCTCTGCAGGCGCTGAAGGAATATATGGCCGAGAACGATATGTTCGAGGTCGATCCGGTCCTTAACGGCAAGCTCGTGCTTTCTTCTTCGCCGGGCGGTTATTGCGTCCGCAAGGGCGCGAACTGATCCGATTTCGTTCGGGCCAGCGAAAGACATCGCCAGATGAACCTTTCCGACATGCGTTCCTTCAAGGATAACGGCGATCCCGCCATGCGGCTCGTCGTTGCCATCCGCGATGAAACCGGGCGGCTGCTCGGGGAACTGCATTGCCTCGACCGGGCGCTGGCGGAAGAAGATGGTCTTGCCGGCGATCTGACCGAATGGCGCAATGCCGCAAGAACATCGTTTCTGACACAATTCGAAGCCAGGGTGGAGAGAACCGCATCCTGGCTTCAGAATGTCGTTCTATCAGCCAGCGACCGCGTTCTTTTCATTGTTCGGGGCATCGAGGGCGAGCGGCTCGGTCACATCGGCATCAGCAACATCGCGCCCGGCAGGGCCGAGGTGGACAACGTCATGCGCGGTCGCCCCGGCGGCGAAAAGAGCTTGATGTTCTACAGTGCTGTCGCCCTGATAGCCTGGATGTTCAGGAGGCTTGCCGTCCCGGTCGTCCAGCTTCATGTCTTTTCGAACAACACGGCGGCGATCAGGCTCTACGAGCGTCTCGGCTTCGAGATCGTCGAACGCTCGCCGCTCCGGCGTATCGAGGAGCCCGAGATGGTTCGATACGCCACAGACGGTGAGGAGGGGGTCGAGGTCGACTTCGGTTACCTGCGGATGGAAATACCGGTCGCGCGTTTCCACGCGCTTCATCCCTGGGCGCCCGTCTCCGATTGAACCTTCGGGTTCGACGCTCTTTCCAAAAAGTTACCAGTGCGCGATTGGGAGGAGGCCGGACCGTCTCTCCCGCAACGAGCTTGTCGTCGTCATTTGATTTCCAGTTGCGGCACGGCGGTGACGAACTTTGTTCCCTGCTCGGCGAGCGAAGCGAGCTGCTGGCGAACTTCCGCTGCGATATTCCAGGGCAGGATCATAACGTAGTCCGGCCGGCGCTGTGAAATCGCGTCCGGATGCAGGATGGGGATATGGCTGCCCGGCATGAACTTGTTCTGCTTGGCCGCCGCGGCATCGCAGACAAAGGGAAGCAGGTCCGGTTTGACGCCGGCGAAATTGAGGAGGGTATTGCCCTTGGCGGCGGCGCCGTAGGCGGCCACCGTCTTGCCGTCGCGCTTTGCCTGCAAGAGGAAGGCGAGCGCGTCGTTCTTCACCGTCTCGGCCTTTGCCTGGAAACCGGCATAAGGAGTCGTGGTGCGCATGCCGCGGCGTTCCTCCTCGGCAAGCAGCGCGGTGACTGCTTCGGTGGTCTGCCGGGCATCCTCCGCATGGCAGCCGTAGACGCGTAGGCTGCCGCCATGGGTCGGCAGTTCCTCGACGTCGAAGACGCGCAGGCCGGTGCTTTCGAAGATCCTGCCGACCGTGAAGAGCGACAGATAGGAGAAGTGCTCGTGATAGACGGTGTCAAACTGGTTCTGTTCGAGAAGCCGCATCAGGTGCGGGAATTCGAGCGTGATCGTGCCGCCGGGTTTCAGCGCCGCCTTCAGGCCGCGGGTGAAATCGTTGATGTCGGGCACATGCGCATAGACGTTGTTGCCGAGGATGAGGTCGGCGCCTTTGCCGTCGCCGGCCAGCTTCTTGCCGAGCTCTTCGCCGAAAAATTCGCGCAAAACCGGAACGCCGAGCGCTTCGGCCGCATCCGCCGTGCTGTCGGTCGGCTCGACACCCAGGCAGGGAATGCCGGCCTTGACGAAATTCTTCAGGAGATAACCGTCGTTGGAGGCGACCTCGATGACCATGCTGTCCCGGTCGAGGCCGAGCCGGGCGGTGATCATCTCGGCATAGCGGGCCGCATGGGTGAGCCAGCTCGTCGAGGCGCTGGAGAAATAGGCGTATTCGGCGCTGAACAGCTCGTCTGCCGCCGCATAATCCTCGGTCTGGACCAGCCAGCATTCCTCGCAGGTCTTCAGCCGCAGCGGAAAATAGACTTCCGGCCTCGCAAGGTCCTCGGCCGTCAGGTAGGCGTTGGATGGCGGCGCGAAGCCGAGATCGAGGAAGTCGCAGCGCAGTTCGCTGCCGCAATGACGGCATTTCATGGCGTCAGTCCTGTAAATTGTTCTGTCAGATATGGATGGTTACGGTCCCGCTCGGACATTTCGCCGATGATCAGCGGCCAGGTTATGGCAAGCGTCGGATCCTGCGAATTGAGCGCGCCCTCGAAACCCGCGGCGTGGGGAGCCGAATGGAAATAGAGGAGCTCGCAATCGTCGGTCAGCGTCTGGAAGCCGTGGGCGAAACCCTCCGGGATCAGCAGCGAGCGGCGGTTTTCAGCCGACAGCTCTTCCGCATGCCATTTCAGGAAGGTCGGCGATCCGGCCCGCAAGTCGACGGCGACATCAAAGACGGCGCCGCGCACGCAATTGACGAGCTTCATTTCCGAATGCGGCGGATGCTGGAAATGCATGCCGCGCACGGTACCCTTCTTCGCCGTCATCGTCAGGTTGATCTGCGCGATCGGCTTTTCCCAGCCGGCCTCCGCGAGTTCATCGGCGCAGAACATGCGCGACAGGAAACCGCGCGAATCGCCGAGGTTCTGGCGTTCGACGCGCTTCAGGCCGGCAAGCGGCAGATCGGTCACGGCAAAGCGGCTCAAGGGCGTGCCTCGTAGTCGGCGATTTCGGCCTCGCAGAGCGCGCGGGCGTCGGTGCCGTCGCGCTGGGCGCGATACCATTTCATCGTCCGGTCCACGGCTTGCGCAAGCGACCAGCGCGGCTCGATTCCCAAGATATGCCGCGCCTTGGCGGTTTCCAGGGCGAGCCAGCCGGCTTCATGCGGGCCTTCGGTGCCGTCGCCGTATTCCACCTCGCCGCGGCCATAGGATGCGCGGGCGATCTCGATCACCTGCCGCACCGGTGCGGCTTCGTGGCTGACGGGGCCGAAGTTGAAGGCGTTCGCAAGCGATGCGTCACCCCATAGCCGTTCGGCCAGCACGAGATAGGCGCAGAGCGGTTCCAGCACGTGCTGCCACGGGCGTTTTGCCTCGGGGCGGCGCACCTGCAGGATATTGCCGGCCTGCCAGGCGCGTACCGCATCCGGCAAAAGCCGGTCGGCCGACCAGTCGCCGCCGCCGATGACGTTGCCGGCGCGGGCGCTGGCGACCGCGGTTCCTTTTTCCCTGAGGAACGAATCACGGTAGCTCGAAATGACGATCTCGCTTGCCGCCTTGCTGGCGCTGTAGGGATCGTGGCCGCCGATATGGTCGGTTTCCCGGTAGGGAAAGGCATGTTCGAGGTTCTGGTAGACCTTGTCGGTGGTGATCGCCACGACCACCCGCGCCGATCCGGCCTGCCGAACGGCTTCGAGAAGATTCGCCGTACCCTGAACATTCGTCGCGAACGTGCCGAGCGGATCGCGATAGCTTGCCCTGACCAGGGCCTGCGCGCCGAGATGCAGGACGATCTCCGGCGCGGCGGCCCTCACGAGATCGGCAAGCGCCTCCGCGTCGCGGATATCCTGGAAATGGCTCTGCTTCAGCTCCGGGCGCGCAAGCACAAAAAGGCTGGGCTCGGTTTCAGGCGGCAGCGAAATGCCGGTGACCTCGGCGCCGAGCCGCGTCAGCCAGAGGGACAGCCAGCTGCCCTTGAAGCCGGTGTGTCCGGTCAGAAGGACGCGTTTGCCGGCCCAGAAGCCGGCATCGGGCATGGCTCCGCCGGTCACGACCATATCTTCCAGGGAGCATTTCCGGAGGCCCAGAGGTCTTCGAGCATGTTCTTTTCGCGCAGCGTGTCCATCGGCTGCCAGAAGCCTTCGTGCTCATAGGCCATCAGTTCGCCCATCGAGGCGAGCGAGGTCATCGGCGTGGCCTCCCAGGGCGTGCTGTCGGCTTCGACGAGGTCGATGCTCTTGGGCGACAGCACGAAGAAGCCGCCGTTGATCATGCCGCCGTCACCGCGCGGCTTTTCGACGAAACCCGTCACCTGGCTGCCGGAACGCTCGAGCGCACCGTAGCGGCCGGGGGGATGGACGGCGGTTACCGTCGCCATCTTGCCGTGAGCGAGATGGAATTTGATGACTTCGGAGATGTCGACGTTGCTCAGGCCGTCGCCATAGGTGAAGCAGAAGGCCTCCTCGTTGCGCAGATATTGCCCGACGCGCTTCAGGCGGCCGCCGGTCATCGTCGATTCGCCGGTATCGACCAGGGTGACCTTCCACGGCTCGGCGCTGCGCCGGTGCACCTGCATCTCGTTATAGGCCATGTCGAAGGTAACGTCGGACATGTGCAGGAAATAGTTGGCAAAATATTCCTTGATCACATAGCCCTTGTAGCCGCAGCAGATGATGAATTCGTTCACGCCGTGGGCCGAATAGAGCTTCATGATGTGCCAGAGGATCGGCCGTCCGCCGATCTCGATCATCGGCTTGGGCCTCAGATGCGTCTCCTCGGAAATGCGGGTCCCCAACCCGCCGGCGAGAATAACAGCTTTCAATTCGGTATCTCCTACCACTGGGGTCGGGTCCCGGGTTTCCCGGGATCCGGCTTGCCCCTCTTGCCATCATCCGGGATGGCTCGCAGTTCTAGATCAGGATGGTCTGGATAAGGTCTTCCTGGGCGAACACCATGTTCGGCGGATATCCGAGATCGACGAAGCGCTGGCGCTGTTCGGGAAGAAAAACGAGTACCGCGGCCCGGTTCGCGAATTCGGGCGAATGCTCTGCCGGCTCGTTGATGATCGCAACCCGCTCGGGGAAATTGACCTTCGCGATGCGTTCCTTGATGATTTCCGCGTCAAGGAAGCCGGAGATGATCAGATTGTCGATCTCAGCCGCAGCATTCACCTGCCAGGCAAGGGTTTCGAGAGCCGCGGCAAGCCCAAGGCCGTCCCGAACCTTGGTAACTTCCGGATGCGTATCGAAGCCGCCGAAGATCAGTCGCGTATAGACTTCGTAGGCCTTCACGAATTCTCTGAAGCCGACGAGCAGCCGCAGCGCCACGGTCATGCGCACCATTGTGAACGTGCGGCACATGTGTTCCTGCGTCAGCTTGTCGTCGTCCTGGGCGCGGATCTGGCCGCGCTTGGTGCCGAAGTAGAGGAAATATTCCAGGCCGCCGCGATACTGATCCCAGCCGGACATGGCGATGTCGTGACCGCCCTGGCGCCTGTCGCGGCCGTGTTCCGACCGGCCGACCTGCTTGTAGAAGGGCTCCTTGAGGAATGCGACGTCGCCCTTGTCGAGCAGATGCGCCAGCATGGGGAAGGCGTAGAAGCAGATGTCGCGCGGCACCCATGTCGCTCTCAGCGCGTCGGTGCGAAACACCGCGATTTCCGGGAATATGTGCCCACGATACATGAAGTTGAAAACTTCGCCGAAGCTGTGACGCGGGAAGATGACATCTTCTTCGACCTCGTAGAACTTGCCGGTATCCACTTCAAGGACGCCGTCATAGAGGTACCAGGGCGCATGGCAAACCAGGACGGAGGGATGCGTATCCAGAAATTTTATCGCATTCAGGAGGCCTTCCAGAACGAGCCGGTCGTCGTCTGCCAGATAGACCGCGTATTCGCCGCGCGCACGCCGGAAAGCGGCGTTCACGTTGATGACGGCGCCGTTGTTCTCCGCCCTCACGAAGTAGTTGATCGGCATGTGAGCGGCAAATTCCCGGGCGACCTCGGCGGTATTGTCCGTCGAGGCGTTATCGGAAATGACGATCTCGTAGGGGAAGCCGAACGTGAATGCCTTGATGCGTTCCAGGCACGAGCGAAGGTGCGGGGCACGGTTGTAGGTTGGAATGCAGATGCTGAGCTTGATGGAGTTCACTGAAATTTCCTCGACCGGAGTTTGCCGAGCCGTGCGGGCCTGACTCGTCGGCAACGGCTTAGCGGTGTTGTTGGCGATGCGGGTCCGGTGGCGTCGCCGTAGTTGGAGACGGCCTCATCACAGACATCCGCACAATTGATTCGTATTCAGGCTCCCCGCGCCATTGTGAGATTGCTGATCAGACGCTAGCCGCCGAGACTTGTGCAAAACTGAAGCCCCGCCTTCCGGCTCTGCCTGCCCGGGATGTCAGCCAGGGGGCGTTTCCGTGCATCTTCCTGTTCACGAACGGCCGCTTCCTCCGGCCGGCTGTTGACCTTGCTCGTCCCGGGTGACTATCGAAGGTGATGCAACGGACCTCGTGATCGCATGATTCGGCTGATCTATCTGCTCGTCGCCCTAATCGCGACACCTGGGCTGGCACTCGCCCAGCAATCGCCTGCGGATCTTCTCAATCTGCCGGTCGATGGTTCCGCTGCCGCATGGATCATCCGCACCTTCGGGCTCCTGACGGTCCTTTCCGTCGCGCCGGGCATCCTGATCATGGTCACGAGCTTCCCGCGTTTCGTGATCGCCTTTTCCATTCTGCGGTCCGGCATGGGTCTTTCGAGCGCGCCTTCGAACATGATCCTGATCTCGATGGCGCTGTTCATGACCTTCTATGTCATGTCGCCAACCTTCGACCGGGCCTGGAACGAAGGCGTCCAGCCGCTTCTGCAGAACCAGATCACCGAAGCGGAAGCCGTGCAGCGCATTGCCGAGCCCTTCCGCGTCTTCATGTCGGCCAATACCCGCGACAAGGACCTGGAGCTTTTCGTCGAGATTGCCCGCGAACGCAATCAGTCGGTCGGAACCCCGCAGGCGATCGACTACCGGGTGCTCATTCCGGCCTTCATGCTGTCGGAAATCCGGCGAGGCTTCGAAATCGGCTTCCTGATCATCCTGCCGTTCCTGGTGATCGACATGATCGTCGCTGCGATTACCATGGCGATGGGCATGATGATGCTGCCGCCGACCTCGATCTCTCTGCCGTTCAAGATTCTCTTCTTCGTGCTGATCGACGGCTGGAACCTGCTCGTCGGCAGTCTTATCCGTTCTTTCGGATAGGATCAGGCAAGGGGAAGGGCCGGGAAACTCCCGGCCGCTTGTTTTTCGAAGAGATTATTCCGTCCGGGTGATGAAGGCGCCTTCGCGCGGCGGCAGCGCCGGGACCGCGAAATGGTCCGGCTTCTTCTTTGCCTTAGCCCGGTCGACCATCATGGTATAGGCCGTTTCCAGGTGGCGGCAGAAGCGTTCCGCGTCGAATAGCGGTTCGCTGAAGCGGTTCCTTTCGAGCCGCCCGCGGATTTCGGCAAGCTCTTCCCGGTGGTTGAAGTAGTAGACGGCGCGTTCGACATAGTCGTCCATCGTCTCGCAGATCATTTCGGGTATGCCGACGGCGTTGAGCAGGCTTTCGCTCACTCGCGAAGCGAAGTTGACGCCCTTGTGGGTCAGCATCGGCAGGCCGCACCACAGCTTTTCCGAAGTCGTGGTGTGACCGTTGTACGGATAGGTGTCGAGGCCGAGATCCGTCTTTGCGATACGGTCGAGATAGGCCGCATAATCGATGACGCGATCGCCGAACAGGATACGGTCGGCGTCGATGCCGGCATCCGTAAAGCCTTTCAGGAGGTTTTTGCGCGAGCCATAGGCTTCCTTGCAGATGAGGAAGAGATAGCTGCCCGGCGTTTCCTTGAGGATCCGGATCCAGAGGTCAAGCGTCGTGCGGCTGATTTTCCAGTGTGTATGGAAGGACGAGAAGATGAAGGCATCTTCCGGCATATGGCAGATGCGGCGGTCGATCTTGCGCGGCAGCGGACGATGGATGGCGTCGTTGGGGAAGAAGGTCTCCGGCATCCAGCAGATCTTCTCGTAATAGTTCGCGAACGAGCTTTCCGGAACCACCGTGCGGTCGGCGATCAGGTAGTCGATGTCGACATTCACGACGGTGCCGGGATAACCGAGCCAGGTGGCGTGCACGGGCGCGGTCATCTCGTTCATCAGCGTCACGCGCGTATCGGCCGTATGTCCCTGCAGGTCGATCAGGACGTCGATGTTCTCCGCCTTGATCGCATCGGCGGCCTCGTCGTCTGTCATGCTGCGGATGGAGATGATCTTGCCCCAGGATTCGCGGGCGGCCGTATTGCTTTCCTTAATCGTCTTTTCGGACGCGTTGCAAAATAGCGTGATGTCGAACTTGTTCTTGTCATGCGCTTCGAGCACGCCGCGGAACGCCTTCATGACGGCGTGTTCGGTCCAAAGGTCGGAGGAGAGGTAGCCGATCTTGATCTTGTCGTTCCACTTGTGCGGCATTGCGTGCCGTTTGGCGGTAACGCCCGGCGGTTTGCGGACGCGCGCGGCGCCAGCGATCGCGTTGACGCGCTCGTCGGTGCACCAGCGGATGTTGTAGAGCGAGATCTCGTCGTAGAACGGCTCGAACTGCCCGGCATCGATTTCCGCCTTCAGGATCGGGTCGTATTTGTCGATGACCTCGTAATTGTTCGTGTCGCGCATGACGGTTAGATAGTAGTTGCGCAATATCTTGTCGTCGGGTTCTCTCTCGAACGTATCGACGATGAGCTTGTGTTCGTCCTCGCTGCGCGTCGTGATCCTGATCGAGCGGATCGAGAACCGGCGGTGTTCGGGATTGTCGCTGGCCGCCAGCGTTTTTTGGAAGACCGAGGAACCTTCCATTTCCTGGCGCATCAGGGCGCCGGACATGAGAAGCGCCATGTCGGGATCGGCGATCGCCTCGTTGAGGATCTTTCCGCCGATTCTAAGCAGGCTGATGTCGTCGTTGTTGGCGAAATGAAGTCGCATCGCTTCACGCAGATATTTCAGCCGATGTCGCGATTCCTGCTCGCCGGCGAGCTGGAAGGCCTGCGCCGCTTCGGTCTTCATCTGCATCTTCACGAGCGTGGCGCCGAGGAGAGCATAATGGCGCGGATCCCGATCGACGTTCAGCAGACGGTTAATGATGGCCAGGACGTCGTGATACTGGCGTTTGTCGAAGCTTTTCTGAGCTGCGACATAGTCGCGTTGAACCTTTAGCGATTTCAAGTCATTCCACTCCGGTAATAGGCTTGCGCCGGCGCGAAACCGGTCTCCTTGACCATGGTGACAGCCCAACCTTGCTTGAAACCGTCGTCCGTGCGGGAGGGGTCCGGCGCCGATATACCGTCGGTTAACCATAAGACCAGAGCCCGTTTGGAAGGGTGGCAAATTAAAGAACTTGGCAAGGAATGACGTGCCAAATTCCCCTCACACGACGGGTTTGGTATCTCTTCCGAGGCGAAGGAACCGAGTTGGCATGATGCCGGACCGAAGTGACCGGTAACCTTTCAAGTCCGGTATGTCCCCCCAAAAAGTATTTCGTTCAAAGGGACAATCCAATCATGACTAGCGTTCTTACCAACATCAACGCAATGGCCGCTCTCCAGACGCTCCGTTCGATCGGCAGCCAGATGGAAACGACCCAGGACCGCATCTCCTCGGGCATGCGCGTTGGCTCTGCTTCCGACAACGCCGCCTACTGGTCGATCGCGACCACGATGCGTTCCGACAACGCCGCTCTCTCGTCCGTTCAGGACGCCATGGGCCTCGGCGCTGCCAAGGTCGACACCGCTTACTCCGGTATGCAGGCAGCCATCGACGTTGTTCAGGAAATCAAGAACAAGCTCGTAACCGCCGGCGAATCCTCTGCCGACAAGTCGAAGATCCAGGAAGAAATCTCCCAGCTGCAGAACCAGCTGAAGAGCATCTCCTCTTCCGCTTCGTTCTCGGGCGAAAACTGGCTGCAGGCCGACATCGGCGGCAAGCAGGACTCCAACGCCTACCTCGCTGTTGCTGGCGACGCGATCACCAAGCAGATCGTCGGTTCCTTCACCCGCGACGCTCAGGGCAACGTTTCGATCCAGACGGTTACCGTCAAGCTCGACCAGACGAACGTTCTGTTCGACCTTTCCGGCGGTGACGCCGGTCTGCTCGACGCCAGCATCGCCAAGGGCGCACGTGCCGTCAAGGACACCTCGGGTCTCGATCGTTATGCCCGCGTCAACACCTCGGCCATGAACGACACGACCGCTGTCTACAAGGAAATCGGCGGCGATATCTGGATCAAGGGCGACACCCAGGGCAACTTCACCGAAGGTTCGACCGGCAACTATCTGATGAAGGTCGGCGGTGCATTCATTGACGCCGTCTACTCGACCGGCGCCAAGGAATACCAGGTCTCCACGGCTGCTCTGATGGCCACCAACGCCACCATCACGCTGGCAACCGGCGTTTCGGTCTCCGAACTCGACATCACCAAGCTCGACGACTACCGCAAGACCGGTGGTGCGAAGAACCTGGGCATGGGCGACGGCACGAACGTCACCGACGATCAGCTGATCGCCGCTCTGACCTCCTTCGTTGATCAGCAGCTCGACAAGATGACCAGCGCAGCTGCAAAGCTCGGTGCCGTATCGAGCCGCATCAACATGCAGGAAGACTTCGTCAACAAGCTGTCCGACTCGCTTGATCGCGGTGTGGGCCGACTGGTTGACGCCGACATGAACGAAGAGTCCACGAAGCTGAAGGCCCTGCAGACCCAGCAGCAGCTGGCGATCCAGTCGCTCTCGATCGCGAACTCCGACTCGCAGAACATCCTGTCGCTCTTCCGTTAATCGAAACAGGCGAAATGGCGCGGAGGCTGACCGCGCCACGGAGCTCCAAAAGAGGCCGCGTCCGAATTCGGACGCGGCCTTTATATTTTTCGAATTCGCTTCAATGTTCATTAACCATATTGAGGTTACCTAGAGCCATCGAAACGGCGAGTTAACCAAACAAATTAACTGGTTAGCAAGCATGACGCTGTGCGCCGTTCCCGGTGTGACCCGGAATGTCCCTTTTCGTAATCAGCCACTCAAGGGGCACCTAAACAATGACTAGCATTCTCACCAATATCGCAGCTATGTCTGCGCTCCAGACCCTGCGTCAGCTCGGCTCCGATATGGAGAAGACCCAGGCTCACGTTTCGTCCGGCCTGCGCGTCGGCTCTGCTTCCGACAACGCCGCCTACTGGTCGATCGCGACCACGATGCGTTCGGACAACGGCGCCCTCTCTGCCGTTCAGGACGCTCTCGGCCTCGGCGCCGCGAAGGTCGATACTGCCTACTCCGCCATGGAATCGGCTATCGACGTCGTTCAGGAAATCAAGAACAAGCTCGTTGCCGCCTCCGAAGCCGGCGTCGACAAGGCGAAGATCCAGGAAGAAATCACCCAGCTGCAGAACCAGCTGAAGAGCGTTGCTTCCTCCGCTTCGTTCTCCGGTGAAAACTGGCTGCAGGCCGACATCGGCGGCAAGCAGGACTCCAACGCCTACCTCGCTGTTGCTGGCGACGCCATCACCAAGCAGATCGTCGGTTCCTTCACCCGCGACGCACAGGGCAACGTTGCCATCCGCACCGTTACCGTCAAGCTCGACGAAAGCAACGTTCTGTTCGACCTTTCCGGCGGTGACGCCGGTATCCTCGACGCCAACGCCGCCAAGGGCGTCCGCGCTGTCAAGGATACCTCGGGTATCGACCGTTATGCCCGCGTCAACACCTCGGCCAGGAACGACACGACCGCTGTCTACAAGGATATCGGCGGCGATATCTGGATCAAGGGCGACACCCTCGGCAACTTCACCGAAGGTTCGACCGGTTCGTACCTGGTCAAGGTCGGCGGCGGCTATGTTGATGCCGTCTACTCGACCGGCGCCAAGGAATACCAGATCAGCACCGCTGCTCTGCTCGCCACCAACGCCACCATCACGCTGGCAACCGGCGTTTCGGTCTCCGAACTCGACATCTCCAAGCTCGACGACTACCGCAAGACCGGTGGTGCGAAGAACCTGGGCATGGGCGACGGCACGAACGTCACCGACGACCAGCTCATGGACTACCTGATCTCCTTCGTCGACGGCCAGCTCGAGAAGATGACCAGCGCCGCCGCCAAGCTCGGCTCGGTCTCCATGCGCATCAACATGCAGGAAGACTTCGTCAACAAGCTGTCCGACTCGATCGACAGCGGTGTGGGCCGCCTGGTCGATGCGGAAATGAACGAAGAGTCCACGAAGCTGAAGGCCCTGCAGACCCAGCAGCAGCTGGCGATCCAGTCGCTCTCGATCGCGAACTCCGACTCGCAGAACATCCTGTCGCTCTTCCGTTAATCCGGAAAAGACAGTCATCGAAAAAGGCCGCGCCCTCCGGGGCGCGGTTTTTTTGTGCGCGTCGATTTTTTGTTAACTTTGGTAAAAGCGGTTTAACCTTTGTTAACCATTTGTCTCCTAAATGGGGTCATCGAAACGATGGGTTAACCAAGACGAAGAAGAGGTTAATAGGCATCAAGGCCCAAGCCATCGTTCACCGGTGAAATCCCGGAATGTCCCTTTCATCTAGCCAATCAAGGGGCACTCAAATGACCAGCATCCTGACCAATATCGCAGCCATGGCTGCTCTCCAGACCCTCCGCTCGGTGGGTTCCGATCTCGAAAATGCACAGAAGCGCGTTTCCACCGGCCTTCGCGTCGGCACCGCTTCCGACAATGCCGCCTATTGGTCGATCGCGACCACGATGCGTTCCGACAACGGCGCCCTCTCGGCCGTCCAGGACGCCCTCGGCCTCGGCGCCGCCAAGGTCGATACCGCCTACGCCGCCATGGAATCGGTTGTCGACGTCGTCACCGAAATCAAGAACAAGCTCGTCGCCGCTTCCGAAGCCGGCGTCGACAAGGCCAAGATCCAGGAAGAAATCACCCAGCTGCAGAGCCAGCTGAAGAGCATCGCTTCTTCCGCTTCGTTCTCCGGCGAAAACTGGCTGCAGGCCGATATCGGCGGCCGTACCCATGCGACGACCGGCGAAATCTATGCCGGCGAGCCGCTGATGAAGCAGGTTATCGGTTCCTTCCTTCGCGATGCCAACGGCAACGTGTCCGTCCAGCCGATCCCGATCAAGCTCGACGAAAATACGGTTCTCTTCGACCTTTCGGGCGGTGACGCCGGCCTTCTCGACGCCAACATGATCAAGGGCTACCGTCAGGTTCAGGACAGTTCCGGCGCCGATCGCTACGCCAGGGTCAACACCTCGGCCATGGTCGACACGACCGCTGTCTACAAGGAGATCGGCGGCAACATCTGGATCAAGGGTGATACGCTCGGCAACTTCACCGAAGGTTCTTCGGGTGCCTATCTCAGCAAGGTCGGCGGCGCGTTCATCGACGTCAGCTACTCCACCGCCGCCAAGGAATATCAGATCAGCACCGCTGCACTGCTTGCAACCAACGCCTCCATCACGTTGACCAACGGCGTTTCGGTCTCCGAACTCGACATCACCAAGCTCGACGACTACCGAAAGACCGGCGGTACGAAGAACCTGGGCATGGGTGACGGCACCAACGTCACCGACTCGCAGCTCATGGATGCGCTGATCTCCTTCGTGGACCAGCAACTCGAAGGGCTGATCAGCTCGACGTCGAAGCTCGGCTCGATTTCGATGCGCATCGACATGCAGGAAAACTTCGTCTCCAAGCTGACCGACTCGATCGACAGCGGTATCGGCCGGCTGGTCGATGCGGACATGAACGAGGAATCGACGAGGCTGAAGGCGCTCCAGACGCAGCAGCAGCTGGGCATCCAGGCGCTTTCGATCGCCAACACCAATTCCGAGAATATTCTGTCGCTTTTCCGTCAGTAAGCGGGCCCGTTGGCTAGAGCGGGTTCGTCCCCGCTCTGACACGACAGCAATATTCAGGAAAGAAAACCGCGTCTCGAAAGAGGCGCGGTTTTTCGTTGTTGTGCCGTGGCTTGCGCGAAACCTGCACGATTACCGTATCTTGCCGTTAAGGCCCCATTAACGTCTTGCCAATCCGTAACTGCCTTTGATAACTGTCGCGTTAACGATTTGTTAAGAACGACAGGCCGCCGGCATCCTGGATGCATTGGGGCGGTAAGCATGATGCCTCTGGTCGTTTCCGGTCAACAACTCCGGATTCTTCAGATTATTTGACCGAAGGCACGGCCAATGACCAGTATTCTTACAAATATTGCCGCTATGGCGGCGCTGCAGACTTTGCGTTCGATCGACCGCGATATGGAAACGACGCAGGCGCGCGTTTCCTCGGGCATGCGTGTCCAGACTGCCGCCGACAATGCCGCTTATTGGTCGATCGCCACGACGATGCGTTCGGACAATCACGCCCTTTCGACGATCCAGGACGCTCTCGGCCTCGGCGCCGCGAAGGTCGATACCGCCTATACCGCGATGGAAAGCGCCATCGACACGGTCATGGAGATCAAGTCGAAGATCGTTGCCGCCTATGGCGTCGGCGCCAACCGCAACAAGATCCAGGAAGAAATAGCCCAGCTCCAGGAACAGCTGAAGAGCATTTCGGATTCAGCGACCTTCTCCGGCGAAAACTGGCTGCAGGATTATATCAGCGACGGTGGCACCAATGCCCAGGAACGTCCCGTCACCAAGCAGGTCGTCGCCTCGTTCACGCGAACCGCCTCGGGCGAGGTCGCCGTCAAGACCGTTGACTATAAGCTGGATTCCAAGACAGTCCTCTTCGACCTCAATGGCGGCAATCTCGGCATTCTCGACTCCTCGGTGGAGTTCGTCGCGGAGAACGAGACGGCCGTGACCGCCACGACCACGAACGGTACGAACGGTTCGACGGAGGCCTCGTACGCCGTTTCGTTCCTGAGCCAGAGCCAGCTGACGGCCCTCGGCACCGATGCGAACGCGGCAGACGCCCGCATCTACCAGGTCGGCGGCAATTTCTACCTGCAGGCGCTCGAGGGCGAGTGGGTGCAGGTCACGACGACTGACCCCGCAACGGCGCCCGCCGTGACGACGCCCGTACATCAGGTCGGTGCGACGAAATATTACTATGTGGTTAATGCGGCCAACAATCTCGACAATCGAAAGCTGGGTATCTCCGTCACGACGTTCGATATCGACAAGCTGGATGATCTCGCTACGAAGATGAACACCATGGTTCCGGGTTCCGCACCGAACAACGAGGCGGTCCTGGATATGCTGGAACGGTTCCTCGACAAGCAGCTCATGGCGATGACCAGCGCCGCGTCCAGCCTCGGTTCCATCCAGAAGCGCATCGATCTCCAGGAAAATTTCGTCGCTTCGCTGACGGACGTCATCGACAAGGGCGTCGGTCGCCTGGTCGACGCGGACATGAACGAGGAATCGACGCGGCTGAAGGCGCTCCAGACGCAGCAGCAGCTCGGCATCCAGTCGCTGCAGATCGCCAACACCAACGCGGAAAACATCCTTCAGCTCTTCCGGCAATAGTAAGCCGAGGCTTTCGATCGCGCGGCGGGGCCGGGCGTCCGGCCACCGCGTCAGGACTCCTGCCAAACCTGTGCACGTGATGCGATGCGGCATCTTCATCCTCGCACAAGTTTGACTTCCTACCGTTCCATTGCAGTCGGGCGAATATTGATCCGATCGCCTCGAGACGAATGAAAATGGCAACCTTATCGGGATGATGCGATGATGGCAGCGGCGAAATTTCGCGCCTTCGGCGGGTTCATGAAGAACTCCGCGCGGACGGCTGTGGCGGGGCAGGGAGCTCTCCGATGAGTGCTTCGCTTGCCCGCTACCTGAAGGATTTCAGCGAACCCGAGGCTGCTCCGATGCCGATGATGCCCGACGCCTTCGGCGGCGGCTTCGATGACGATCTGCTTCCGCCGGCGGTCGAGCAGACCGTCGACATCGAAGCGGAACGCGCCGAAGCCTATGCGAAGGGACACGAAGCGGCATCCGAGGAGTTGCAGCAGCGTTTCGATGAGGAGCGCCAGGCGCTTCTGGCGGCGCATTCCGGCGAGCTGGCAGCACTTCGCGAGAAATATGAAAACGAGGCTGCCGCTGTCATTGCCGGCCGGCTCGAAGAGATTGCCGGATTGACGGCTCAGGCGGTCAGCGATCAGACAGCGCGCATTCTGTCGCCGCTTGTCGACGAAGCGCTGGTTGCGAAGGCCGTCTCCGACATGGCGGACATCATTCGTGCGGCGATCCTCGAAGGTGATGTGGGAACGTTGACGGTGCGCGGTCCGCTGCATCTGTTCGAGAAGCTGAAAATCGCGCTTGGAGCCTCCACTCCGCTCCTGCGCCATATCGAAGCCCCCGACCTCGATATCGCGGTCGACATCGGTGAAACAGCGCTTGTGACCCGCATGTCGGCGTGGTCGGCGAGTCTGAAGAAGGTACTGGGATGAGTGAGGGCGAGAACCATCACCACGGCAAGAACGAGGTCATCATCGTCAAGAAACATGGCGGTGGGCATGACGACGGCCATCACGGCGGTGCATGGAAGATCGCCTATGCCGACTTCATGACCGCGATGATGGCCTTCTTTCTCGTGATGTGGCTGGTCAATGCCGCCAACGAGGAAACCAAGGCCTCGATGGCGAGCTACTTCAATCCGATCAAGCTCTCCGACGAAACGCCGGCGGAAAAAGGCCTCGAAAAGCCCGTGGATGCTGCCGAGGGCCAGGAAAACGGCGAACGATCGCGCGTCAAGGCGGATGGCGACGTCCAAGGTTCGGCCGCCGCAACGGGCGAGGACATGACGTCGACCTCCGGCGACGAGCCCAATTATTCCGAAGCCGATTTCTTCGAAAATCCCTATTCGGTGCTCGCCGAGATCGCCCAGGAAGTCGGGCAGCAGGCTAATGTCAGCGCCAAGGGCGAGGGCGGCGCCGCCGATTCCGGTCCGGCGACGGGAGCGGACGGCGGTCAGGCGTACCGCGACCCGTTCGATCCGGATTTCTGGACCAAACAGATGCAGGTGGCGCGCGCAAGCGGTCCCGAGCAGGCGGTGAAGACGCTCCCGAGCGATGATCCGCTGGCGCAGCTGGACCAGTCGTCGCAGATGCCGCGATCGACCGAGGCGCAGACGCAGCTGCAATCCAACGAACCGCCGCCCCTGACGCCGGCCCAGCTCGCGATGGCCATTCCGACGCCCCGTCCCGACCCGACGCAGCTCGACAAACCGACGCCTCCCGGCGGTCAGCAGGCCGACAAGGCGGCGAACCTCAACGGGCAGAAGCCCGAGGACGGTGCGAAGGCCGATCAGAAGGCCGCCGAGCAATTGCGCGAGGAGATCCAGCGGCAGATTTCCGGCGTGGCCGGCAAGCTGGCCGAAGGCCTGGTGGTGACGCCGGCCGAAGGCGGTCTGCTCGTGACGATCTCGGATCAGGCCGATGACGCGATGTTCAACATCGGCTCGGCGGTGCCGCGGCGGGAAATGGTGCTCGCCATGGAAAAGATCGGCCAGATCCTGAAAGAACGCAAGGGCAGCGTCGTCCTGCGCGGCCACACCGACGGCCGGCAGTTCAAAGGCACCGAAAACGATAACTGGCGGCTTTCGATGGCCCGTGCCCACAGCGCCTATTACATGCTGGTGCATGGCGGCCTGCTCGAAGGCCGCATCAAGCAGGTCTCGGGTTTCGCGGATAGGCGGCTGCAGGTGCCGAACGATCCGCTGGCGTCGGCAAACCGGCGCATCGAGATCCTGCTCCAGGCGGACGAGGGATAACCATGGCGCTGGCGGGCATACGGTCCCTGTTGATGGCCGGCCTCGTTTTCGGGGCCGCTTCCGCGCATCCGGCGCTGGCCCAGGATCGTGGCGATCTCGCGCCTTACGCAATGCTTCGCTCCCTGCAGTTCGTGCAGGATTCTGTCGTCCGCGGTGACCATTCGGCAGCGGAAATGCAGCGTTTCATGCTGGAGACGATCGATCAGCGGCTGAGAACCGCAGATCCGTCGGTCTTCGAAGATCCGCGCAACGTCGATGCCGCGCTCGTTTATGCGATGAGTGGCGGCAATCCGGGGACCCTGGAATATCTTGCCTCCCGCGACATAGCCGGGCACTTCGACAACCGCGTTGCCGATGCGCTGAGGAAATATCTGAATGGCAAGGGCACGCTGGTCGCCAAGACCCTGAGCGACATGGCGAAGGAATATCAGGACGAAAAGATCGGCCCCTATCTCGCGCTGGTGAGCGGCAACGTTTCGGTGGCGAAGGATCCGAAAAGTGCCCTGGTCTCCTACGACTGGGCTCGGCTGACGGCTCCAGGCACCATTATCGAGGAGGCCGCGCTGCGCCGCTCGGTGGCGATCACGGTCGATGCGAACATGGTTGGCCCGGCGCTCTCCTATTCCCGCAAATATGCCCGGCGTTTCATTCATTCGCCCTATGCAAGCCAGTTCGCAGATTTCTTCGTCCAGCTGGTCGTCGGGCATTTCGGCGAGATAACCGAGGACGACGTCGATGGCGCGCTGGAATTCATGGACGCCGACAGGCGCCGCGAAATTTTCCTGCGCATCGCGCGTTCAGCGGCTATCGCCGGCAAGAACGATCTTGCCCGCCTGATGTCCGGCAAGGCCGAAGCGCTCAAGGGAACGCCGACGCCGGAAGCGCTGGCGCGGCTCTATGGCGGCCTGGCCGGCATTCCCACCAAGGACGTCAACACCGCCGTGCAGGCGATCGACGACGTTCCAGACGAGATGCTGACGCCCCGCGACCGCGCTCTCAGGCAGGCGGCAAAAGCCATTGCCGAGCAAGTCGTTAGCCGGCCAACCGCCGACAGTTTCGCACAAGAAAAGCCTGTCAAGCTGACCAATACAGAAGGCGCGAAATCCCAAGTCGCGCCGCCCAGAAATGAGATCGCTGGGCCTGCCCCCGCCACGGAAAGTCCGATGGCCGGCACCGCTGCCAAATTCGATCCGGCCTTCCAGACATATGTCAACACTGGTCGTTCGCGGTTGAATGCTATCGATGAAATGCTGAAAGAAGAGAGCTCGTCCAAATGATTACCGACATTCTGGGTGGCAAGACCGGAGCTGCTGATGCCGCTTCGTCCGCGAAACAGGCCGTTGCCGGCCGCAAGGGCGCCGACGCGCCGTCCGGCGGTTTTTCGGATGCCCTTTCGAATTACGACCGCGATGCTTCCCCGCAATCGGACGATGTCGTGGACGATGAAGCGACGCCCTCTTCCGCAGAAGACCGCGTGGACGTGAATTCCAGGTCTTCCAGGCCGAAGCCGATCATCGACATCCGGCCCGAGTCTCTGCTGCGCCCCCAGGGAAAAACGGAAACCGCCGCCGAAGTGCAGGAACAGGCTGAGATACGACAGGGCCGGCACATGACGCCGGCGGAAAAGAAGCTTCGTGACGCGCTGATGGCGGCAAAGGCCGTCGCGCGCAAGTCGGACGAGCTTCACGAGAAGAACGCCGAGGCGAGCAAGAAGGTTCAGGAAGGCGAAGCCGACAGCGTCGACACGTCTATCCTCGCTGCTGACGATGCGAAGATCGCCGATGTTCTGTCGCTTCTGACCAGCGGCGAAGCTGTGCCCGCCGACATGAGCGGGATGATGCCGAAGAACGCTGCAGGCGCGTCAGCCAGACGCGATCGGGGCTCCGAGAACCAGGGCCGTGAGGCCGATTCTCTTTCCGTCAGCGACCCGAAGCGTTTCAGCCTTCTCGGCGGCACCGGGCCGGATCCGCTCGCGATGCCGGCCGATCCGGAGGCAGCCGTTCCCGACACGCAGAATTTCCGTTTCACCAACGCCCGCAATGAGAACCAGAGCGTCGACATGGCGATTGACGGCAGGGCCGGCGAGCGTGTGACCGCGGAATTCAAGCCTTCATCGAATGGCGGGGCGGAAAATGTGACCATCCTCGACTCCCGCCGGTTCCTGGGCCTTGCGCCGAATTCCAACGGCGCCAGCCTCACCGCCCTGATATCGGGTGATTCCGAATGGGCGGCCGCGATGCAGCCGAGCTCGGCCCTGTCCAACGCGGCCGCGCAGAGCAGCACCGGCACGGTGGTGAACATGCTCAAGCTGCAGATGAACCCGCATGATCTCGGTTCCGTGACTGCGACGCTGCGTCTGCATGGCGAAGAGCTGAACGTTCATCTGACCGTCGAGACACGTGCCGCCTACAGACAGCTCAGCGAGGACAGCGGTGGGATCATGGACGCGCTCCGCGCGCAGGGCTTCTCCGTTGACCAGGTGACGATCAGCATAGCGCCGACCGCCGATTCCGACGGTGCCGGCAACCAGCCGCAGGGCCAATCCGGCCAGGCGGGCCAGCAGGGCGCGGCTCAAGACGGCCGGCAGGGTTTTGCCGCCGGACGCGGACAGGAGCAGGCGGACGGCCGCCAGAAAGCAGATCAGGGCGCAAGGACGGCCAATGACTCGGTATCGGACAACACCCAGCAGCCGGGTTCTGGTAACGCTCGCCCTGGTCAGCTTTATCTCTGAGGCGCAGGCAGGATCGCTGTTCAGTCCCGGCGGATGGGGCGGATCGGCCGCCCTGCCGCCGACGGCAAGCCAGGTTTCTCCGCCGGTATCTCGGCAGGCGCCGCCCCGGACATCCCCGTCGGCAGCCGTGCGGCAGGTTTCCCGAGGTTCGGCGACTGCCGGCGTGCCGGTCAATGCCGGCGCCTGCGAACGCGAGATCCAGGCGGCGGCGGCCAAGTACGGCATACCGGAAGGCATTCTCTATTCTGTCGGCCTCACCGAGACCGGCCGCAAGGGAAGCCTCAGCCCCTACGCGATGAACGTGGAGGGGAAGGCCTATTTCCCGCCTTCGCAGCAGGCGGCGATGACGACTTTCCACGATGCCAGACAGCGTGGCATGAAGCTCATCGACATCGGCTGCATGCAGATCAACCACCATTTCCATGGCGAGAACTTCTCCTCGCCGGAAGAAATGTTCGACCCGAGGCACAACGTGGAATATGCGGCGAAGTTTCTTCGCAACCTACATGACAGGCATGAAACCTGGACGATGGCGGTAGCAAGATACCACGCCGGGCCGAACAACAACCCCGCGCAGAAGCAATATGTCTGCCGGGTGATCAGCAATCTGGTCGCTACAGGCTATGGGCAATGGACGTCCAACGCCGCCGGATTTTGCAAAAGTTAGACAACCTAGGATTTAAATCCGAATTTGAGGAATCGCAAAATTGCATTGTGACGCTTTGGCGGCACAAATTTGCAGCGCAAGCCCTCTTTTACGATGTGTTAATTTTTCCACCGAAAATTTGTGTGCCGGATTGGGTCAGCCACTACATCTAGTGCAAATCGCAGGCCAATCCTTAATCAACTATTAATTTGTTTGGTTAACTTCACACAGCTTGTCTCCGATTCCCGCGATTCGTACCCATAGAGCCATCGAGGCACCACAACTGATTCGGAGGCGGACGAATGATCGTAGTGGTTGATGAGCGTGAGCTCGTGAAAGACGGATACACATCTCTCTTTGGACGTGAAGGCATTCCTTCCACGGGATTTGATCCGAAAGAATTCGGCGAATGGGTGAACACGGCTGCTGACTCGGATATTGCCGCAGTCGAAGCTTTCCTCATCGGCCAGGGCGAGCGATCGCTCGAATTGCCGAGAGCCATTCGTGATCGGTCCATGGCACCGGTGATCGCGGTCAGCGATCAGCCATCCCTGGAGGCGACCCTTGCCTTCTTCGACTCGGGCGTCGACGACGTCGTTCGCAAGCCTGTTCATCCCCGCGAGATCCTGGCGCGTGCCGCTGCGATCCGTCGCCGGCTGAAGGCGATCTCGAACTATACCGATATCGGCGCGATCCGGGTTTTTTCCGACGGTCGTGATCCGGAAATCGAAGGCGAAGTCTTCGCCCTGCCGCGCCGCGAGCGCCGCATCCTCGAATATCTCGTCGCCAACCGCGGTCGCCGTGTGTCCAAGACCCAGATATTCAACGCCATCTATGGCATCTTCGACGAAGAAGTCGAAGAGAACGTCGTCGAAAGCCACATCAGCAAGCTGCGCAAGAAGCTGCGCAAGCGTCTCGGCTTCGATCCGGTCGATTCCAAGCGTTTCCTTGGCTATTGCATCGACTGGAGCTGATTTTCAGCTGGGCCTTGCCGCTTATTTTCAGCGGAAACGGAAAGCAGACAGCTTCACGCAAGGCCCGCCTCTTACTCTCTTCATCAGACAAAAAGGAGATTTCCTATGAGTATTTTCGGCACGATGAAGACGTCGGTCTCGGGTATGAATGCTCAGGCCAACCGTCTCGGCACCGTCGGCGACAACATCGCCAACTCGAGCACGGTCGGCTACAAGCGTTCCTCGACGGCGTTCTCCTCGTTGGTCCTGCCCTCCACTCAGGGTTCCTATTCGTCCGGCGGTGTCGAAACGAACGTTCGTTACAGCATCGCTGAACAGGGCGGCATCCAGTATACGACGTCGAATACCGATCTTGCGATCCAGGGCGAAGGCTTCTTTATCGTCAGCGACCTCAACGGCTCACCCTATCTGACCCGCGCCGGTGCCTTCCAGAAGGACTCCAACGGCTACCTCGTCAATACGGCCGGCTACCAGCTGATGGGTTATCCCTACGGCTCCAACCCGCCGGCTGCCGTCGTCAACGGCTTCAACGGCCTTGAAGCGATCAACATCAACGATTTCGGCCTGGTCTCGTCGCCGTCCAGCCAGGGCAGCTTCCCGGCGAACCTGGACAAGCGGGCCGATCCGGTCACGGTCGCCGCGAATCTGCCGGGCGCCAACAACGCAACGGCGGTCATCGGCAACAAGAGCTCGCTCACCGCTTACGACCATGCCGGTGGCAAGGTTCTGTACGACTTCTATTATACCAAGACGGGTACGAATACCTGGGAAGTCGCGGTTTACCGCCAGGATCAGTCCACCAATGGTGGTTTCCCCTATGCGGCCACGGCCGATGCACCGACCCTCGTCCAGCAGAAGGTCACACTGACATTTGATCCGAACACCAACAAACTGAAGACGACGGCTCCGGCTTCGGCGAATTCGATCACCATCACCGACCAGAACGACGGTGCGACCCCGGCGCAGACGATCACGATCGACATGTCGGACATGACGCAATTCTCCAGCGACTTCACGCCGGGCAAGGGTATTATCGACGGCAATGCGCCGAGCCCGATCACGGACGTCGAAATCGGCGGAGACGGTTTGGTCACGGCGGTCTACCAGGACGGCGGGCGCCGACCGATCTACCAGGTCGCTCTCGCCACCGTTCCTGCGATCGATAAGCTGAAGCCCCAGAACGGCAACGCTTATCTGCCGACGAATGACTCGGGTGTCGTCACCATCGGCTTCCCGCAGTCGGGTGCCTTCGGTCAGGTTTATTCCGGCGCATTGGAAAGCTCCAACGTCGATATCGCCAGCGAGTTGACCGAGATGATCGAATCCCAGCGCGTCTACACCGCGAACTCCAAGGTCTTCCAGACCGGCTCCGATCTGATGGATGTTCTCATCAACCTGAAGAGATAATCGCCAGGACAATCGAGAGAATAAGTCTCAAGAGGTTAGTAAAAGATGTCGCTTTCATCCGCATTGTCTACGGCCCAGTCGATCTTCACCAATTCCGGCACCCAGTCGGCTGTGGTCTCGAAGAACATCGCCAATGCGCAGAACCCGGATTATGTCCGCCGTTCCGCGCCGGTCATCACGGGCGGCAATGGCGCGATCATCGACGACATCGTACGATCCAGCAATTCTCCGCTGCTGCGCCAGACCATCGAGAGCACCGGGATCGCCAGCGGCCAGCGGACGCTGCTCGACGGCCTCACCGAAATCAAGAACCTGATGGGGGGGAACGACAACGAATTCTCCCCCGCCAAGCTGATCGCGGCTTTCCGCAACGACATGGAAACCTTCGCCTCAAAGGCGAACGATACCGGCATCGGCATTGCGGTGATTTCCAGCGCCCAGGACCTGGCTTCGACCCTGAACACAACGGCCGACAAGCTTCAGCAGATCCGCAAGGACGCGGACGACCAGATCAAGCAGAACGTCAACGACCTGAATGCCCTGCTCTCCAAGTTCGAGCAGGTCAACAACCAGGTCAAGAACGCCACCGCGAGCGGTGCCGATCCCAACGACGCGCTCGACGAGCGCGAAGGGCTTGTCAAGAAAATCTCCGAAATCGTCGGCGTGACATCCTACACCCGCGGCGACAACGACATGGTCCTCTACACCTCGGACGGGGTGACGCTGTTCGAAACGGTGCCGCGCAAGGTCACGTTCCAGCCGACGGCCGCGTTCGATGCCTCGACGACAGGCAATGGCGTCTATATCGACGGCGTCCCGTTAAAGGCCGGCGATGCGGCCAACACGACCGCCAAGGGCTCGCTACAGGCCTATATGCAGCTGCGCGACAAGGTTGCGCCTACCTTCCAGAAGCAGCTCGACGAAATCGCCCGCGGCCTGATCACCGCCTTTGCGGAAACCGGCCCTGCGAGTTCGCCGCAGACGCCGAGGACCGGCCTCTTTACCTATAAGGACGCTTCGGGTGTTCAGCAGACGGCCGTCCCGTCGCAGACGGGTACCGATACGAACGCCGACGGCAAGCCGGATCCGGGTTCGCTTCTGGTCCCGGGTCTTGCGTCCCGGATCTTCGTCAACCCGGTCGTCGTCCCTCCGGCAGGCACCCCCGACAAGCTGCGCGATGGCGGCATCAACGGCGCCGCCTATGTGGTCAATACCGGCGGTTCGAGCTACGGCGAACTGCTCGACAAATATAACGAAAATCTTGAATCTCCGATGGTTTTCGACAGCCTGACGGAAATCGCGGACGCGCCGGATCTCGTATCGCTTGCATCCGACTCCATGGGTTGGCTCGAACAGCTTCGCAGCACGGCAACGTCTGCGGACGAGGTGAAGACAGCATTGCTGACCCGCACGCTGGAAGCCTATTCCAGCACGACGGGCGTCAGCCTCGACGAGGAACTGTCGCTGCTGCTCGACATCGAGCAGTCCTACAAGGCGGGCGCCAAGCTGATGTCGACCGTCGATGATATGATGAAAGCCCTTTTGGAAATTGCGAGCTGATCATGAAGACCTCCTTCATTTCCTCACTATCCATTCAAACCACGATGCGAAATTCGATCGCAGGCGTGCAGCGCGAAATGGTCAAGGCGAACCAGGAAGCGGTTACCCAGAAACATGCGGACCTGGGTGTCACGCTCGGCGCCAACACGTCGCGCGCGCTCGATCTTTCCCGCGACATCACCCGTATCAACTCGCTCCTGAGCACCGCGGCACTGGCAACCCAGCGCCTCGAAAGCGCCGAGCTTTCGTTGAAGAACATGAACGACCTCGGCCTCACCATCCAGAGCGCCATCCTGACGCTTGGATCCTCCGCCGATGAGACGAACCTCGAGACGGCGCGCAAGGCGATGAGCGACGCACTCGACTCCTTCACGACTTTCGCCAATACTGCGGTTCAGGGCGAATATATTTTCGCCGGCATCAATTCCGACGTGAAGCCGATGGAGGATTATTTCGCCCCCGGTTCGCCGGCAAAGGCAGCGTTCGATGCGGAGCTGAATCACTACGTGTCGACGAACGGCATCGGCAGCGTTGCCGCGATGACCGGTACCCAGATGAACGACTTCCTCGACAAACTCGAGGCGAAGTTCAACGGCTCATCGACGGTCACCTCTCCGCCGCATTCGGCGGCAGTCGCGGGCCAGGACTTCTGGACGGCCTTCTTCTCGGATGCCAGCGACGAAAACATGAAGTCGCGCATCAGCCCGACCGAAGTGATCGACAGCTCGACCAATGCGAACAGCCTGGGCATGCGCAACTTCGCCTTCGCCTCGATCGTCTCGATGGAACTCCTGAAGGGCAACATGACCCAGGATGCCCGTTCGGCGGTTGCTACCCGGACGACCTCGGTCATCAACAAGGCGATGAACGGCGTCGATAGCCTCAAGCAGCAGCGGACCACCGTCGGCATCGCGACCGAACGGACATCCAAGGCTGAGGAAAGGTTGCAGGCGCAGGAAGATATCCTGACGAAAAGCCTCGGCAGCATGGAGAACGTCGATCCGGAAGAGGCGGCAACCCGCCTCAATACGATGAAGACGCTTCTCGAAACCGCATATACCGTAACGGCAAAGATACAGCAGCTGAGCCTAGCCAACTACCTTTGATGACTAAAGGTAGGCTCATGAAGAGGATACATGAATGTACCAATTTTCATATGCCGAGATCATGGAAGACGGCGTTGCCAACGCCAAGGATCGTGAGCGGCAGGCCCTTGATCGCTCCATCGAGCTCATGGCAGCGGCTCGCGACGAGGGCAACTATACGCGCACCACGGTCGAGGCCCTCTTCTATACCCGGCGCGTATGGATCCGGTTCATCGAGGATCTGAAGCAACCGGACAACGAGTTGGCCAACGAACTGCGTGCCGACCTGATTTCGATCGCTATCTGGATACTGAAGGAATGCGAGAAGATCAGGAAACGTGAGTCGACGAATTTCCAGGGCATCATCGACGTGACCACCATCATCAGGGATGGACTTAAATGAAAAGTACGCTTCGCATCTCTTTGAAATCCGGCGAGCGGATCTTCATCAACGGCGCAGTCCTGCGCGTTGATCGCAAGGTCGCGCTGGAATTTCTCAACGACGTCACGTTCCTTCTGGAAAACCATGTTCTTCAGCCTGAGGATGCGACAACGCCGCTTCGGCAGTTGTACTTCATCGCCCAGATGATGCTGATCAATCCCGACGGCAAGGAACAGTCGATGGCGCTGTTCCGCAAGTCCGTCGCCATGCTGCTCACCTGCTTCCACGACGACGAGGTGCTGGCGGAACTGAAGCGGATTGACGGCATGGTCGCCTCAGGCCGTGCTTTCGACGCGCTGAAGGCGATCCGGGCTCTCTATCCTGTCGAAGACCGCATTCTGAACAATCAGGAGCTCGCTCCGGCGACCGTCGAGCGCATTCGCAAGGAGATTGCACCATGGCGGTAGATCCTATCACGTCGGCGGCCGCCAACCCTTGGGCGAACGCCGGTGCGTCGAACAGCGCTGCCAACAATGCCAGCTTGAACTACAACAACTTCCTGCAGCTCCTCATCGCGCAGATGAAATATCAGGATCCGACCGATCCGATGGATGCGAGCGAGCAGATTTCCCAGCTTGCGACCTTCTCGCAGGTGGAGCAGTCCGTTCAGACGAACACGCACCTGAAGAGCATGCTGCAGGCGGAAGCCCTGACCCGCGCGACCGATCTCATCGGCAAATACGTCAAGAGTGCCGACGACACCCTTGCCGGCAAGGTCAAGGAAGTCGAAGTCTATTCGGATGGCGTCGTCGCCATTACCGAAGCCAACGACAAGATCCTGCTGCAGGCCGGCGTGGTATTTTCGGATACGCCATTGACGCCCGGCAAGCCCGAGGACAAAGACAGCTCGACTGACGGCGGCGATAGTTCTAAAGATACTTGATCTGCCAGATGCGAATCGGACGAACGCCATGAATGAAGCCGATGCCCTCGATATCATGCAGGCGGCGATCTGGACCGTGCTGATCTCCTCCGGTCCGGCGGTCCTCGTGGCCATGGTCGTCGGCGTGGTCATCGCCTTTATCCAGGCGCTGACGCAGATCCAGGAAATGACCCTCACCTTCGTTCCGAAAATCGTGGCGATCATGATCACGATCGGGATTACCGCGCCGTTCATCGGCAGCCAGATCAATCTTTTTGCCAATCTGGTCTTTTCGCGGGTGCAATCGGGTTTCTGACCCGTTGCGGCCCGCGTCGCTTTTCCTTCCCCATTTTCGCGCAAGCTTCGGCGTTTAGTCAGGATCGTGAACTGGCAGGAGTTCCTCCTGCCGCCATCTCATGAAGAGACGGAAGATCCATGGCGCAACCACCTGCATTATCCATCCCTAAGGTCGCACCGAGCGGCCGCGATATCGGCTTCGCAGCCGGCATCGTCGCCATTCTCTGTATCCTGTTCCTGCCCATCCCGCCGTTCCTGATCGATATCGGGCTTGCCTTCTCGATCGCGTTTTCGGTGCTGATCCTGATGGTGGCGCTGTGGATCCAGCGGCCTCTGGATTTCTCGTCCTTCCCGACCATCCTGCTGATTGCGACCATGGTGCGATTGTCGCTTAACATCGCGACGACCCGCGTGATCCTGTCGCACGGCCACCAGGGCCACGATGCGGCGGGCGGTGTGATCGCCGGCTTCTCGGGCCTGGTGATGTCGGGCGATTTCGTGATCGGCGTGATCGTCTTCATGATCCTGGTGACGGTCAACTTCATCGTCATCACCAAAGGCGCCACGCGTATCGCGGAAGTCGGCGCCCGTTTCACTCTCGACGCCATCCCCGGCAAGCAGATGTCGATCGACGCGGATCTTTCCGCCGGCATCATCGACGAGAAGGAAGCCCAGCGCCGCCGTTCCGAGCTCGAGGAGGAAAGCTCCTTCTTCGGGGCGATGGACGGTGCGTCGAAATTCGTTCGCGGCGATGCGATCGCTGGCCTCATCATCACCGCCATCAACGTCTTCGGCGGCATCATCATCGGATATTTCCGCCATGGCATGCCAATCGGCGAAGCGGCCGACGTCTTCGTCAAGCTGTCGGTCGGCGACGGTATCGTCTCGCAGATCCCGGCCCTTATCGTTTCGCTCGCCGCCGGCCTTCTGGTCACCCGTGGCGGCACGTCTGGCTCGACCGACAAGGCCGTCATCGACCAGCTCGGCGGTTATCCCCGCGCGCTTTCGATGGCCGCGGGCCTCATGGGCCTTCTCGCGATCATTCCGGGCCTGCCCTTCCTGCCGTTCGTGGCGCTCGGCGGCCTGATGGGCTTCGGCGCCTGGCTCGTGCCGCGCCGCATCGAGGCCGAAAACAAGGCTCGTCGCGAGGACGAGGAAAAGAAGGTCGTCCAGACCAAGGAAGCGGAAAAGGATTCGGTCAAGTCGGTCCTCAAGACCGCCGAGATCGAGCTCGCGCTCGGCAAGCAGGTCTCGACCCGTCTGCTCGGCGCGCATCAGGAGCTTGCCTTCCGCGTCGGCAAGATGCGCAAGAAGTTTGCGACCCAGTACGGTTTCGTGGTGCCGGAAATCAAGGTGTCCGACGACATCGCCATCCCGGAAAAGTCCTATGGCATCCGCATCCACGGCACGACGATCGCCTCGAACACGCTGCGCGTCGGCGACGTTCTCGTCGTTACCGGTTCCGGCCGCAAGCCGAGCATTCCGGGCGACGAAATCCGCGAACCCGCTTTCGGCATGCCGGCGGTCTCGATCCTCGAGACCTTCGCGGAAGACCTGAAGCGCGAAGGCTTCCATCCGATCGACAACGTCTCGGTCGTGCTGACGCATCTTTCGGAGGTCATCCGCAACAACCTGCCGCAGCTTCTGTCCTACAAGGACGTGAAGATCCTCATCGAGCGTCTCGATCCGGAATACAAGAAGCTCGCCGACGAAATCTGCTCGTCGCACATGTCCTATTCGGGCCTGCAGGCCGTCCTGAAACTGTTGCTCGCCGAGCGCGTCTCGATCCGTAACCTGCATCTCATCCTGGAAGCGGTGGCTGAACTCGCGCCGCATGTCCGCAAGACCGAGCAGATCGTCGAGCATGTTCGCGTTCGCATGTCGCAGCAGCTCTGCGGCGATCTTGCCGACAACGGCGTGCTGCGCGTCCTGCGCCTCGGCAACAAGTGGGACATGCTGTTCCACCAGGCGCTGAAGCGCGACAACAAGGGCGAAGTGATCGAGTTCGACATCGATCCGCGCACGCTGGAAGAGTTCAGCGAACAGGCGACCAAGGTCATCCGCGAATTCATGGATCGCGGCCTGCCTTTCGTTCTCGTCACGTCGCCCGAAACACGCTCCTACGTGCGCATGATCATCGAGCGGTTGTTCGCGACGCTGCCGGTCCTCTCGCATGTGGAGCTTGCAAAGGGTCTGGAAATCAAGATCCTCGGCGCGATTTCGTGATGGATATCTCGGGGCCGAAATGGAATTCGGCCCTGAAACGCACTAGACTGTCCGCAAAGGACGATTCTCACATGATCACCGACCCGCAGGGGACCATCCTCGCACTCTTCCTTGCGTTCTGCCGCATGGGCGGGTGCGTGATGATGCTTCCGGGCTTCGGAAGCGGTCGCCTGCCGCCGCAGATCAGGCTTTTTGCGGCCGTTGCCATCTCCATGGGGGTTCTGCCGGTTCTGTGGGACCTGATCTATCCCAAGGCGTCGGCGCCCGGCGCCACCTATATCGCGCTCATCTTCACCGAAACCCTGATCGGCATCGTCTATGGCCTGATCGCCCGGCTCTATACGCTCGGCATGCAGTTCGCCGGCACCATCCTCGCCATGTCGATCGGCTTCACCGCTCCCGGCGGCCATGACGTCGTGGAGGACGCCACCGAAAACGCCCTCACCAACTTGTTGACGCTGACCGGCCTTCTGCTCCTGTTCATGATGGATTTCCACCATGTCGTTCTCCGCGCCCTCGTCGAATCCTACGCGGCGACCCCGGTCGGCGCGGTGATCGATTCGCAGAAGATGCTGATCACGCTGACGGATACGTTGCGCGCATCGACCATGATCATGCTGAGGCTCGCAAGTCCTTTCCTGATCTACGGCCTGATGTTCAACGTTGCGATCGGTCTCGTCAACAAGCTCGCGCCGCAGATACCGATCTTCTTCATCTCGACGCCCTTTCTGATCATGGGTGGGCTTTTCCTCATGTATCTGTCGATCGCCGCGCTCGTCCGCCAGTATGCGGATGGTTTTGCGCCGATCTTCACGTCCTTCTAAGGGGGCCGAATGGCAGCTCCGGTCAAAAGGTCAGACAAGCTCAAGCGCCTGGTCGCGGTCCAGCGCCATCTGGAGAAGATGGCGGAGCACGAGCTGGCCGCCACCACGCGTTATCGCGCCGAGGTCAATCAGTCGATGGAAGAGGTCATCGACGCGATCGGTTCGATGAACCCGATCCACCGGCAGTTCTCGCAGCAGTATGCGGAACGTTTCGGTCGCCTGACGACCAAGGAGAAGCAGCTCGCCGGCGTCCAGCAGCTCCAGGAAATGAAGGTCCTGAAGGAGCGGACCAAGGGGGATCGCCTGGAGGAGAACATGAAGGTAGCCCGTGAGCACGAAGACCGCGAGGTGGCCGACAATTCCATTTATGAGCTCATCGAAATCACGCTGGCCCTGCAGATCGCCGATTCCGCCAGGGACTGAGGCCGCCGCAAGAGCGTCTGCGGATCGTTCAAGTGCCGTTAGACGATCCGCATGAACTGGCCAGCCTCCAGCAAGCTTCGAAGGTCATAGTCCCGTCATCGCACTGACCGCCCGGCTCGAATCGTGCTGCAAGGTTCATGTGCCATTTCAAACTGTTGCCGTATGCTCAAGTCCTTCGCGGATGCGGATGCGGCGCTTGTGAAAGGAATTGACGTGGCGATTTCACCTCCGAGCGATCTGGTTCTGGATGTCGTCCGTGCCGCGGATCCCACCGCCGTGCAGGAGGCCCAGGCCAAGCTGAAGGCGAGCAAGGCGGCTTTCGCTGCGACCAGCCTTGCCGAATCCGGCAAGGGTTTCGGTGCCGCCATGAACCTCATCGACCAGCCGGCGACAAAGGCAGGTCTCGGCAATGCGGAGACCCCGAAGAAGATTGCCGAGATGCCGGACGAGTACCGCAAGTTCGAAGCTTCGATCCTGCAGAACTTCGTCAATTCCATGCTCCCCAAGGAAACCGAGGAAATCTACGGCAAGGGTTCGGCCGGTGAGTTCTGGAAGAGCATGATGGCTGAAAAAATCGCCGACGAAATGTCCAAGAAGGGCGGCGTCGGCATCGCGGAACAGATGTATTCGCAGGCGCTCAACAGGATCGAGCGCCAGGGCGAGATCAACGCCAGCACCGATGAAACCGACCGCAGCCGCGCAATGAGCATGATTACCGACTTCGAACGCCAGGTTCTCGGCGTCGGCAAGAAGAATGAGGCCTGATATGATTCAGACTGGGGCAGAAAATATGGAAGTTGTTTCGAATGATTATCGCATCAAGACCGTGCTCGGCCGGCTGGAGATGATAATCGACAACGAAAATCAGCGGATCGGTCGCGATCCCGAATTCGATCTCAAGGTTTCGAACGCTCACAAGAGCCGCTGCCTTTATGAACTGACCATGCTGTTCCGCGGCACCGATCCGAAGGAACTCGCCATCGGCTATATCGATCAGATGCATGGCCTGAAAGACAAGCTGGCGCTGAACGCCCGCCGGGTGGAGGCGCATCTGCATGCGGTCCGCGCCGTGGCCGATCTCCTGAAGAATGCCGCCCGCGATGCGGATGGTGACGGCACCTACACTCAGGAACAGTTCACCTACGGCGAAGTCTGATGATCAAGCTCCTTCTTACAGGTCTTTGGGTCTGCGTCGTCACGCTGGGCGCGGTCTATGCCTCCGTCCAGATGAACAAGCCGGCGCCGCCGGTCGACGAGGAGGCCAAGAAGAAGGAGATGCAGGAACTGGTGCGGGGTGAATCGATCACCGTGCCGGTCCTTTCGAACGGTGCCATCACCGGTTATTTCCTGAGCCGCATTTCCTTCATGATGGACAAGGAGAAGATCAAGGGCGTCAAGCTTCCCATGACGGAACTGACGACCGACGAGCTCTTCACGCTGCTGATCGGCAACAAGATGGTCGATCTCAGCAAGCCCGGCGCGTTCGAGCTGGAGAAATTCCGGTCGAGCATCAAGGACAGCCTGAACAGGAAGCTGGGTGACGGTCTGGTCGCCGAGGTCCTGGTCGAGCAGCTCGACTATCTCTCGAAGGAGGACATCCGCAACAACGCCTCACGCGGCAACAAGAACCCCAATCCCGGTCAGAAGATCGTCGAGGGCGTCAAGATCGAGGAGGCGCCGAAGTCGTCGGGGCACTGATGCCGGCGCAAGCCCGAACATCTGCCGAAGCCGGCCCGGTGGCCGGCTTTTTTGCGTCGGAAAATCCCGGAAATGTACGGATCGCTCGTATTTTAGCGATCGATTTAAACGGGGTTTCAGAGCGTGCTGCTAAGGCTTTGCGAAGATGTTCGTCCCCCATGGGCGAACGCAGTTCGTCCCTTGGGTGGAGCGTATCGATGAACGCATCCGGAGAATTCCTCGTATCGGATCAGCCGCCTACGCTGTTCGGCCAGCGCCTTTGCGATCTCGGCTGGAACGCAGCACTCGGCCTTGCCGAGGGAATGATCTCGCTGCGCGGCAACCGCACGACGCTGTCCTTCTTCGATGAACGCTCGATCCTGCGCCAGGCGCTCGATCTCGGCTATCGGGACCAGCTGAGCCGTCGCCTGTTGCTGCCCGGCGGTGGACGCGCGTTCGGCCTTCTTGCAAGACTGCTGCGCCCGCAATCCCCCTCTGTCCGCTATGCGGCAAAAACCTTCATACCCTCGCTGCTGACCTTCCTGGAAAGAAAACATCGGATCGGCATCGCCGGCGAAGACGCCGGGCGGATCGAGGCCCTGAGCGAGCACCTTGCCCGTCACGCGCCATGGCATGAGGTGGTGGCGATCCACCCCGACCAGGAAATCTCGCGCCGTTTCGACCTGGTGATCGTCGATGCGAAGAACCTCGCCCAGGAAAGGCGGATCGAGCGCCGCCTGTCGTCCGTCCGCACCGGGCTGGTCGTGATGGCGGGATCGGGTCTTTCCGCGATCATGCCGGAAAAGCCGGCGCATCACGCACCGAAAGCCAGGATAGGTTCGCCCCGACCGTCTTTCGCATAAGCGCGCGGCAGATTTTTCAGCTTCCCGTCTGGCCCTGAGGCCGTTGTTTTGAAGGCATTTGCCGCAAAACGGCCGCCGGCGCCCGCTCTGCCCATCGGGAATTAACGTTTTCTTTGCCATGAAAATTTAGACTGCGTTCATCAGTCGCTGCCTGCGGGATGCGGGCAGCTCGGGCATTGCGGTCATCCCATGTATCATTCGGCAGAATTCGAGAGGGATTTGCATCGGAAACCGGTCGCTCCGCGCACCGGAGCCCTTTCGGCGTTCGCGGGAATGCGCTCAGCCATCATCAAGGTCAGTATCCTGACCTTGGCCGGAGGCGCGCTGCCGCTGCTGTTCAGCGATTCGGTTCCGCAGAAGTTCAATGCGGAAGTCCGCCTCAAGGTCGATGCCAGCGAAAGTGCCGTGAACGATGCCGCCGCCCTGCTGCGCTCGAAAGCCAATCTCGACAATCTCGTCCGCGCGCTGAACCTCGGCGCGGGCAGCGAATTTGCGGTCGATCGGCCGACCGCCGTCCGGGTCGTATCCGACATCGTCTCCGGCCAGGAAATGACCGTGACCCAGGCCGAAAGCCGGCTTCGCGAGCGCCTCTCCCAGGCGATCGCCGTCACCTATGATCGCACGGCGCGCCAGGCGGTGATTTCCGTCGCGGCGGCGAGGGCGGACGAGGCGGCGCAGATCGCCAACATGCTCGGCGATACGTTCCGCGACGAAGTCGTCCTGTCGGGTGCGGGCGCGTCGCAGCCGGTGGTGGAGAAGCTGCGCCAGACATTGGAGCATGCCGAAGCCGCGCTTTCCGGTTTCATGGCCGAGACGGATGAACACAAGCTCGCGGAGCTCCGCCGGTCGGAAGAGGAGGATCAGCAGCGCACAATCGAAATCGCCGAAGCCGAGGCGCAGCTCACGGAGCTGAGGCAGAAATCCGCCCAGGCTTCGGCCCTCAAGCTCGCCGACGTGCTGGCTAAACCCCTGCCGGACAGCCTGGAATATACCGGGCTCGATTATCAACGGCAGAGACATGTCGAGGCGAAGCTGCTGGTCGACCAGCTCTCCGGCAATCTGGGCCCGCGCCATCCGAAGCTCCTGGCCGCGCAGGCTGCGCTCGAAGACGTGCGCAACGACATTCAGGATGCGCTGAAGCAGCTCGTCACGTCGCTTCGGCAGCAGGAAGGCGCCGCTGCGAAGCGCCTGGCCGAGATCAAGGCGAAGCAGCGGGCGAAACCGGACGACAAGGAGATCGCCGATTCCGCCGCGCGGCTGAAGATGCTGGAGGCGGCCGTCGGGGAGGCGCGGGAGAATTATCTCGAAGCGCTGCATCGCGCCGATACGGGACCGAAGACGTCCGCCGTCAAGGTCGACATCGTGGCACCCGCGACTGCAGCCGGTGCGCAGCCCGTCGGTCCGTCGTTTGTCGAAATCTCCGGCGGTGGCGCGATGATCGGCTTCTTCCTCGGTGCGGCTCTTGCCTTCTTCACCCGTCGGAAGCCGTTGCGCGAGCCGGAAATAAACGAGATCGAACATGCCGCGGATGGACCCGAGGCGCTCGCTCCCCACTGGCAGGAAGGCTTTTCCGAGCAGGCCGGTGAGTTCGGCGACCGCCACGAGCCTGCCCGCTATGAACCGATCTATGACGAAGACGACTATCGCCGGCAGCAGCCGCTGCAGGCTCGTTATCCCGCTCCCGCCAACGACACGCCCTTCGGCGACCACATCCGCGACATGCTGATGGCCAATCGTCGCCCGGCCCAGGACGCCGGCCTTCCTCCGCTGGTCGCCGCAGTAATCTCCGGCCGCGTCTCCCAGACGCCCGCTTATGCCGTGCCGCACGTCTCCGAGGAGGAGAAACGCAGAGCCGAAGAGGTCCGCCAGCTGCGCCGCCACATGGCGGAATTGCGCGAGCGCATCGAAGTTTATTCCGCTAGCCGTAGCAACGGCCGAAGATAAATAGCTGCGACATCGAATCCGCTTGCTTTTGCCGCCCATCGCCAGCATAGGCTTTGGCGGCAAGTTCGGCATGTCTATGTATACATGAGCAGCAGTTTTAAGCGGGAGGTGCGCGTGGCTGTAGTGATCGATGGGAAAGAGGCGGCGGCATCCGTCATCGCAGCCGTGACCGAAGCGGCCGGTTCTCTGGAAAGGGAAACAGGCGTGAAGCCGGGGCTTGCGGTCGTCATCGTGGGCGATGATCCGGCAAGCCATGCCTATGTCAATTCCAAGAGCAAGATGGCCAAGCAGTGCGGCTTCAATTCGATCCAGCACAGCCTGCCCGAGGATACCACGCAGGAAACGCTGGAAAAGCTGGTTGCGGAGCTGAATGCCGATCCGGCCGTCCACGGCATCCTCGTGCAGCTGCCGCTGCCGAAGCACCTGAATGCCGAACCCGTCATTCTGTCCGTTTCTCCCGAGAAGGACGTTGATGGCCTGCATGTCGTCAATGCCGGTAAGATCGCCACCGGCGACCTTGCGACGGGTCTCATCTCCTGCACCCCGGCCGGTGCCATGCTGCTGGTGAAGCGTATACATGGCGAGGACCTGTCCGGTCTGAATGCGGTCGTCATCGGCCGCTCCAATCTGTTCGGCAAGCCGATGGGCCTGCTGCTGCTTGCCGCCAATGCGACCGTCACCATGGCGCATTCGAAGACGAAGGATCTTGCCGCAGTCTGCCGCAATGCCGATATCCTGGTCGCTGCCGTCGGCCGCCCGCAGATGGTCAAGGCCGATTGGGTGAAGCCCGGCGCGACGGTCGTCGACGTCGGCATCAACCGCGTTCCGGCGCCCGACAAGGGCGAGGGCAAGAGCCGGCTCGTTGGCGACGTCGCCTATGCTGAAGCAGCAGAAGTCGCGGGCGCGATCACGCCGGTCCCGGGCGGCGTCGGCCCCATGACGATCGCCATGCTGATGGCCAACACGGTGATCGCCGCCCATCGCACCGCCGGCAAAAACGCCCCGAGATTCTAATCCCCGATTCCGATCCTTTTCGGACGGATTTTTTCATTTGTTCCACGTCGCTTCCGGAGGGGTTGACTCCTCCGGCAGAGCGTTAAATCTCTTCCCATGTTGCAAACTCCCGGCGAGCTAAAAAGCCGGGACAACGGGAGGATGATTTCATGAAGGCATCGTTTTGGATCGGTACGGCGCTGGCGGTTCTCCTCGCCGGCGGCGCCTCAGCCCAGCAGCTGAAATTCCCGCCGGGCCAGGATCAGCGCTTCAACTGGAAGAGCTACGAGGATTTCAAGGCCGCCCATGCCAACCTCAAGGGGCAGGGCCTGACGCTCTTCGGCCCCTGGCGCGGCGAGGACGAGGTACTCTTCAACAGCGTTCTGGCCTATTTCAATGCGGCGACCGGCATCAATGGCCGCTATTCCTCTTCCGAAAACTACGAGCAGCAGATCGTCATCGATACGCAGGCGGGCTCCCCACCGAACATTGCCATCATTCCCCAGCCGGGCCTGCTGGCCGACCTCGCCGCCAAAGGCTTCCTGACGTCGCTTGGCCAGGAGAATTCCGACTGGGTCAAGACCAACTACGGCTCTGGTGCGGACTGGATCCGCTACGGCACCTACAAGGGCAAGGACGGCAAGGAGGCGTATTTCGGCTTCCCCTTCAAGGCGGACTTCAAGTCCATGGTCTGGTATGTGCCCGAGAATTTCGAGGAGGCAGGCTACGACGTTCCGAAGACCATGGAGGACCTGATCAAGCTCAGCGACCAGATCGTTGCCGATGGCGGGGTTCCGTGGTGCATCGGTCTCGGCTCCGGCGGCGCCACGGGCTGGCCGGCGACCGACTGGGTCGAGGACATGATGCTGCGCACCCAGAAGCCGGAGGTCTACGACAAATGGGTAAGCAACGAAGTCAAGTTCGATGATCCGGCCGTGGTCGGCGCCATCGACGAGTTCGGCAAGTTCGGCAAGAATCCCAAATATGTCGCCGGCGGGGTTGCGGCCGTCTCCTCGACCGACTTCCGCGACAGCCCGAAGGGCCTCTTCGACATTCCGCCGAAATGTTACCTGCACCACCAGGCATCCTTCGTGCCCTCCTTCTTCCCGCCGGGCACGGAACTCGGCACCGATGCCGACTTCTTCTACCTGCCGACCTACGCTTCGAAGCCGGATCTCGGAACGCCGGTTCTCGGCGCCGGCACGATGTTTGCCATCACCAAGGATTCGCCGGCCGCCAAGGCCTTTATCGAATTCCTGAAGACGCCGATCGCCCACGAGGTCTGGATGGCGCAGTCATCGTTCCTGACACCGTTCAAGGGTGCCAATCCGGATGCCTATGCCAATGAAGTCCTCAAGAAGCAGGGCGAGCTTCTGACGACCGCCACGACCTTTCGCTTCGATGCTTCCGACCTGATGCCCGGCAAGATCGGCGCTGGCGCGTTCTGGACCGGCATGGTGGATTACGTCGGCGGCAAGGACGCCAAGACCGTTGCATCCGACATCCAGAAGGCATGGGACGGCCTGAAATAGGTCCTCCGCAGGCGCTGATATCGAACCGCGCCGGTCCCGGCGCGGTCTCATCAAAAAGATCCGCATAGAACGGTGAAAAGGGGAGAGGCATGATCTCGCAGATCGTTTCAGCCGTCGGCGTCGTGATCGCCGGCGTTTTTGTCTGTGCGTTGTATTACTGGCTCTCCGACAAGGCGCTGCAGCTCGCCTTTCCCGTGCCGGAGGACAACGTCCGCGCCGCGTCCGTCAATCTCAACCGGCGCGCGGTGGTGCGCCCCTGGCTGTTTCTCGGCCCGGCGCTGATCCTGCTCGTCGTCTATCTCGTCTATCCTGTCATCGCCACCTTCATCCTGTCCTTCTACGATCGGTCGGGCGGCAATTTCGTCGGCCTCGCGAACTATCGATGGGCAATCCAGGACGGCCAGTTCCGGCAGTCGATCTTCAACAACATCCTCTGGCTTGCCGTGGTCCCGGCTGCCTGCACCTTTTTCGGCCTTGTCATCGCGGTACTGACCGACCGCATCTGGTGGGGCAATATCGCCAAAAGCCTGATCTTCATGCCGATGGCGATCTCCTTCGTCGGGGCCTCGGTCATCTGGAAGTTCATCTACGAATATCGCGGCGGCAACGGAGCGCAGATCGGCCTGCTCAACGCCATCGTTGAAGCTTTCGGCGGCCAGCCGCAGGTCTGGATTTCCTTGCCCTTCTGGAACAACTTCTTTCTGATGATCATCCTCATCTGGATCCAGACGGGCTTTGCCATGGTCATCCTGTCGGCCGCGCTGCGCGGCATTCCGGAGGAAACCATCGAGGCGGCCGTCATCGACGGCGCCAATGGCTGGCAGATCTTCTGGAAGATCATGGTCCCGCAGATATGGGGCACGATCGCCGTCGTCTGGACGACGATCACCATTCTCGTCCTGAAGGTCTTCGACATCGTGCTGACCATGACCAACGGCCAGTGGAACACCATGGTGCTGGCGAACCTGATGTTCGACTGGATGTTCCGCGGCGGCGGCGACAGCGGCCGGAGCGCCGTCATAGCGCTGGTCATCATGGCCGCCGTCACCCCCATCATGATCTGGAACATCCGCCAGGCGAACAAGGAAATGGGGGGCCATTGAGATGACTGCAATCGCAAGCCTCCGCCGCGTCGGCCTTCCCCGCCTCGTCGTCCACGTCTCCGTTCTTCTCATCTGCATCGTCTGGCTGATCCCGACGCTCGGCATTCTCGTCACCTCCTTCCGGGATGCGGGCCAGATCACCGCGTCCGGCTGGTGGACGGCCTTCACCGGCGCGGCCGAAACAAGCGCTGCCCGGCTTGGCGAACCGTCCACTGCCCGGCAGGAGGGTGCGAACTACGTCATTTCAGGCTCGGTCTTCGAAGGGGGACAAGGCGGAACGGTGCGCGCCTTCGGCACGCGCGTTGCAGCGCCGACGGAGTTTCCGGCCGGGCAGACCGCCGACATCGGAAACGGCGAGACGCTGACCATCAACGAGGACGGCAGCTACATCTACTCCAAGAATGCGCCTTTCGAGGGCCGCGGCAAGCGCGTCTACCTTTCCGTCGCGACGCCGCCTTCGTTCACCACCGACAATTATCGTACGGTCTTGACCTCGCAGGGAATCGGTCAGTCCTTCGTCAACTCATTGACGGTCGCCATCCCGGCGACGATCATTCCAATCCTGATCGCCGCGTTCGCGGCATATGCGCTGTCCTGGATGGAGTTTCCCGGCCGTGCCCTGATCATCGCCATGGTCGTGGGGCTCATTGTCGTCCCCCTTCAGATGTCGCTCATTCCGCTTCTCAGGATGTATAACGAGATCGGCAACTTCTTCGGCGTTCCGTCGCGCAGCTATGCGGGCATCTGGCTTGCCCATTCGGCTTTCGGCATGCCGCTGGCGATCTATCTCCTGCGCAACTACATTGCCGGCCTGCCGCGGGAGATCATCGAATCCGCCCGTGTCGACGGCGCCAGCGATTTCGAGATCTTCGTCAAGATCATCCTGCCGCTGTCCTTTCCGGCGCTGGCCTCCTTTTCGATCTTCCAGTTCCTCTGGACGTGGAACGACCTTCTCGTCGCCATGGTCTTCCTCGGCACCGGCAAGGATCAGCTTGTCCTGACCGGTGCGCTCAATGCGCTTCTGGGGTCGATGGGCGGAAAATGGGAGATACTGACGGCGTCGGCCTTCATAACGATCGTCGTGCCGATTATCGTCTTTTTTGCACTGCAACGGTATCTGGTTCGCGGCCTGCTTGCCGGCTCCGTGAAGGGCGGCTGATCAACACGAAAAACGACATAGGATATTGAATGAACATTTCCGCAGACGCCCCCGCAGCACCGGACAAGGACTGGTGGCGCGGAGCCGTCATCTACCAGATCTACCCGCGTTCCTATCAGGATTCGAACGGCGACGGCATCGGCGACCTGAAGGGCATCACCGCGCGCCTGCCGCATGTCGCGGCGCTCGGCGCCGACGCCATCTGGATCTCACCCTTCTTCCCATCGCCGATGAAGGATTTCGGTTACGACGTTTCGAATTATACGGATGTCGATCCGATGTTCGGTTCGCTGTCCGATTTCGACGGCCTGATCGCGGAAGCCCATCGGCTCGGCATCAAGGTGATGATCGACCTCGTGATGTCGCACAGTTCCGACCAGCATCCCTGGTTCATCGAGAGCCGGTCGAGCCGTTTCAATCCAAAAGCCGACTGGTATGTCTGGGCCGACGCCAAGCCGGACGGTACGCCGCCCAACAACTGGTTGTCGATCTTCGGCGGATCGGCTTGGGCTTGGGATCCGACGCGCATGCAATATTACATGCATAACTTCCTGACCTCGCAGCCGGATATGAATCTCCACAATCCCGAGGTCCAGGATGCGCTGCTCGACATGACGCGCTTCTGGTTGAAGCGCGGCGTCGACGGCTTCCGGCTCGATACGATCAACTTCTATTTCCACGACAAGGACCTGCGCGACAACCCTGCGCTCGATCCGTCCCGCCGTAATGCCTCCACCGCGCCGGCGGTGAATCCCTATAATTTCCAAGAGCATCTCTACGACAAGAACCGGCCGGAGAACCTGGAATTCTTGAAGCGGTTCCGCGCCGTGCTCGACGAGTTTCCGGCGATTGCCGCAGTGGGCGAGGTGGGCGACAGCCAGCGCGGGCTTGAAATCGTCGGCGAATACACGTCCGGCACCGACAAGATGCAGATGTGCTACGCCTTCGAATTCCTGGCGCCCGACCCGCTGACGCCGGCGCGCGTCGCAGAGGTGCAGAACGCCTTTGCGGTTGCCGCGCCGGATGGCTGGGCCTGCTGGGCCTTCTCGAACCACGACGTGGTGAGGCATGTCAGCCGCTGGGGCCACGACGTCCTCGACCGCGACGGATATGCCAAGATGGCATCCGCCATCCTGATGAGCCAGCGCGGCTCCGTCTGCATCTATCAGGGCGAGGAACTCGGCCTCACCGAGGCGGATATCGCCTATGCCGACCTGCAGGATCCTTACGGCATCCAGTTCTGGCCGGAATTCAAGGGGCGTGACGGTTGCCGCACGCCGATGGTCTGGGACAGCCAGGCGCTGCAGGCGGGATTTTCAACCGCCGAAAGGACGTGGCTGCCCATTCCGGTGGAGCATCAGCTGCGCGCCGTGGGCGCCCAGTACGGCGACCCCTCGTCGGTACTGGAGCAGTACCGCCGCTTTCTGGCCTTCCGCAAGCAGCATCCGGCTTTTGCCAAGGGCGAAATCCTGTTTCTGCCGGAAAACGGTTCCGTGCTCGGTTACGAGCGGCGATATGGCAACGAAGTCGTGCTCTGCCTCTTCAACATGAGCGCCATGGAGACCGCAACGGACCTGCCGGTCGGAGACTGGGAAGTGCTGACCGGCCACGGTTTCGAGGCCGGGCTGGAAGACAGACGCGTGACATTGCCGGCGTGGGGGGCGTTCTTCGCCCGCCATCTATAACAAAGCACAAGGGGAGGGAAATCATGGCTGGAGTGATACTCAAGGATATCCGCAAGGCCTATGGCCAGGTGAAGGTGCTGCACGGCATCGACCTGGACATTGCTCAAGGCGAATTCGTGGTCTTCGTCGGCCCGTCCGGCTGCGGCAAGTCCACGCTGCTTCGCATGATTTCCGGCCTCGAAAGCATCACCGGCGGCGAGATGTTCATCGACGGCAAGCTCGTCAACGACGTGCCCCCCTCGCGCCGCGGCATAGCCATGGTCTTCCAGTCCTATGCGCTCTACCCCCATTACACGGTCTACGACAACATGGCCTTCGGCATGCGGATCGCCAGGGAAAGCAAGGAGGAGATCGACCGCCGGGTGCGGGCGGCTGCCGAGATCCTGCAACTCACCCCTTATCTCGACCGGCTGCCGAAGGCGCTCTCCGGCGGCCAGCGCCAGCGCGTCGCGATCGGCCGGGCCATCTGCCGCAATCCCAAGGTCTTCCTGTTCGACGAGCCGCTTTCGAACCTCGATGCGGCGCTGCGGGTCGCGACCCGCATCGAGATCGCCAAGCTCAAGGAGCAGATGCCGGACACGACGATGATCTACGTGACGCACGATCAGGTGGAAGCCATGACGCTTGCCGACCGCATTGTCGTGCTTTCCGCCGGCCGCATCGAACAGGTCGGCCCGCCGCTCGAACTCTACGAGCGGCCGAAAAACCTCTTCGTCGCCCGCTTCATCGGGTCTCCGGCGATGAACATCATTCCCGCCACGATCACCTCGGCGGGCGAGGAAACCACAGTCTCGCTGAAAGGCGGAAAGGCGGTCCATGTTCCCGTACCGACCAATCCTTCCGAAAACGGCAAAGCCGCAAGCTTCGGCGTCCGCCCGGAAGATCTCGTCGTTGCAAAGGGAGACGATTACCTCTTCGAGGGCCGGATCTCCATCGTTGAAGCGCTCGGCGAGGTGACGCTGCTCTATGTCGAAGGGCTTGCCGGTCACGAACCCATCATTGCCAAGATTCCAGGCATCCTGGAGGTGAAGAAAGGCGACATGATGCGTTTCTCGGCGGACTCCAGAAAGCTGCACCTTTTCGATACGGAAGGTAAGACTTATCGTATTTAAGGATTTACTGAGCGTTTACCGTGTTTTTGAGACAGCTCGAAAGGATTGTCTCGAAACGGGCCCTCAAAACGCTCTGTTAAACTTCGCCGGCTAGCCTTCTCCTATTAAAAGAAGGAGGTTTGTCGTGAGTGCCGCTCCGACCAAAAGCAATTATCTGAACAAGGAAGAGTCTTTCATGTACGACCGCGAGAAGCGGTTCAAGATGGAAGACACGATGAACGCTGCGCGTATCGAATATACGGAAAAGGGCGTGATGAACATGGCGCAGCGCCGCTGCGACGTTCTTCGCATTTCGCAAAGCGAGGCGGTGCTCGGCATATTGACGCAGTACAACCTGCCGCAGCAGTTTTACCTCGACATTCCCGACGCCCGCATCACCAAGGTCGGCTGCCTGCTGATGCGCACCAATGCCAACAACACGATCCAGGTCCGCTTCCTGCGTCTGCTGACGGAAAAGGAAATGAACCGCATTTTCGTGTTCTCGACGCATCCGAACCACAAGGACAGGACGCTCGATATCCGCTCCTGGTAAAAGCCGGAGGCTTCAGCTGCACCTTCAGGGATCGCCCGGAACTTCCAAGGTTTCGGGCGATTTGTTTTCCGCTGCCTCAGGCCTTCTTCGCCAGCGTTTCGGCGACGAGCTGCTTCAGTTTGAGATCCGGCACCTCGGTAAAGACGATGTCCTCGCGGCCGAAATAGCTCTTCTTGTTGATCGCCGACCAGTCGTTGCAGACGATCTTGAAACGCGCCTTGCCTTCCGGCGCCTTGGGAGAGGCATAGAGGAAGTCGCCGGTGCGGCCGGCAAGCGGAATGTCTCCGTCCTGGTTGCAGCGGGCGAGGATCGCCATCAGCACCGTTGCATCCACGTCCGAAACCATCAGCTTGCCTTCGAAGCGCAGCCCGGCATTGTAATCAAACCGCGTCACGTCGCCGGCCGGCAGGCCGGTGCCGAAGGAGGTATGGCCGATGAAGCCGATATCGGCACCTGTCTTCGCGGCCATCGCTTCTGCCGCAAAGCGGGCGGTCTCGCCCAATGTCATGGCCTTGGACGTCTTCGCGACGACTGTGCGTTCGTCGTCCTTCAGGTGCTTGGCGAGCACGGCTGGGACGAGGTCCTTCAGTACGGCGGAGGATGGTCCGGCCCTGTCAATCTCGATCCGTGCAAGCTCTGGCGCCTTGCCGGCGGCCTTGAAGGTGGCGACCATCATCGCCGACGACCAGGAGCCGGTATGGATGTAGCGCGTCTCACCTTGGCTATGCGTCAGCGTCAGGTGGTCGTGGCCGCCGATCATCAGCGTGCCGTCCGGTACGATCGGCAGGATATCGCGATCCGGAACGACGCCAGCATGGCTGAGCACAATGTTGACGCCTTCCCCGGCAAGCAGCGTCGGCAAATTGGCCTTGGCCCATTCCACAGGCTTCGGGATGTCCATCATCTCGCGCGTCGGTTTCGGATAGGTGCCGATCGCGTCGGTCGCAAATGCGGCGAGTTTTACCTTGAGTCCGCCGATCTCGATCTCTTTGCCGGCCTCGGCGTAGGGTTTGCCGGTGCGCTTGTCGACGATGTTGCTGAGTACGGTGATACCGAGGCCGCGGGCGCGCTCGACGAAATGCGCAAGGTCGTTGTCGAGGTCCGGTTCGTGGTTGCCGATGTTGACGACGGTCGGCGCGAGCTTGGCCAGTGCGTCGAGGAAGGCCCAGTCGATCTCGCCGGCCGAACGGGTGGCGACGACATTGCCGAGCTCGAAGATATCGCCGTTGATCAGGATGATCTGCGGAACGCTCGCCGTTGCGATCTGTCTTTCGATCACGGCGAGAAGCTGGCCCATCCGCTCATAGGCGGAATGCAGGTCTGAAAGAACGATCGCCTGGAAACCCTGGCCGGCTGCCACTGCGATATTGGGGAGGAAGGGGAGGGCCGAGCTCGACGCCATCAGCGTTAACATGTTTCGGCGGCTGATCTCTGCGCACATAGGTGATCTCCCAAGCGGTTGGTTGGCTTGGGAGCTTCTTAGGAAGGCCTGAAGACAGGCGTATGACGGATTGGCCGTACCGGCGTCTTCAGGCGAAGACGCTGGCGCCCTGATCCGCATGGCCGACATTGCGGCGGAAGGCGGCAAAGAGTTCGCGGCCCATGCCGAATTCGTTGCCGGAAAGGTCGGCGACGACGGGCGTGCGAGCCTCAAACTCCGCCGCATCCACCAGCACTTCCAGCGTGCCGGCGACCGCATCGAGACGGATCATGTCGCCGTCCTTGATCTTTGCGATCGGCCCGCCGTCGGAGGCTTCCGGGGTGATGTGGATCGCTGCCGGCACCTTGCCGGAGGCGCCGGACATGCGGCCGTCGGTCACGAGCGCCACCTTGAAGCCGCGGTCCTGCAGAACGCCGAGCGGCGGGGTCAGCCGATGCAGTTCCGGCATGCCGTTCGCCTTCGGTCCCTGAAAACGCACGACGGCAACGAAATCGCGGTTCAGTTCGCCGCGCTTGAAGGCGTCCTGCAGTTCCTGCTGGTCGTGGAAGACGAGGGCGGGGGCCTCGATGACATGCCGCTCGGGCTTGACTGCGGAAATCTTGATGACCGAACGGCCGATATTGCCTGTAAGCATCCTGAGCCCGCCGGTTTTCTGGAAAGGCGTCTCGACCGAGGCCAGGACCTTCGGGTCGCCGCTCTCGTCAGGGATCGCTTCGCGGACGACCTGCCCGTTCTCGCCGAGCTTCGCCTCCACGGTATAGGCCTCCAACCCCTGGCCGAAGACGGTGCGCACGTCGTCGTGCAGGTAGCCCTTCTTCAGGAGCTGTTTGATGAGGAAGCCCATGCCGCCGGCAGCGTGGAAATGGTTCACGTCGGAAAGGCCGTTCGGATAGACGCGGGCGAGCAGCGGCACGACGTCCGAGAGTTCGGAAATATCCTGCCAGGTGAGATGGATACCGGCGGCGCGCGCCATGGCGACGAGATGCAGCGTGTGATTGGTCGAGCCGCCGGTCGCATGCAGGCCGACGACACCGTTGACGATCGAGCGTTCGTCGATCATCTCGCCTGCGGGGGTGAATTCGTTGCCGAGCGCGGTGATCGCAAGCGCCCGTTTGGCGGCTTCGCGGGTCAGCGCCTCGCGAAGCGGCGTGCCGGGGTTGACGAAGGAGGCGCCGGGCATGTGGAAGCCCATGATCTCCATCAGCATCTGATTGGAATTGGCGGTGCCGTAGAAGGTGCAGGTGCCCGGGCTGTGATAGGATTTGGACTCCGCTTCGAGCAATTCGGCGCGGCCGACCTTGCCTTCCGCATAAAGCTGGCGGATGCGCGACTTCTCGTCGTTCGGCAGGCCTGACGTCATCGGCCCGGCCGGAATGAAGACGGAAGGCAGGTGGCCGAAGGAGAGCGCCGCGATGACCAGGCCCGGCACGATCTTGTCGCAGATGCCGAGGAAGACCGCCGCATCGAACATGTTGTGCGACAGGCCGATGCCGGCCGCCATGGCGATCGCATCGCGCGAGAAAAGCGAAAGCTCCATGCCCGGCTGGCCCTGGGTCACGCCGTCGCACATGGCTGGCACGCCGCCGGCGACCTGGGCGATGCCGCCTGCTTCCCGTGCCGCTTCCCGGATGATCGGAGGAAAGGTCTCGTAGGGCTGGTGGGCCGAGAGCATGTCGTTATAGGCGGTGATGATGCCGAGGTTCGGAACGACGTCTCCTGCGAGCGCCTCCTTCTCGGCGGGGGAACAGACCGCAAATCCGTGGGCGAGATTGCCGCAGGAAAGGACGGCGCGGTGCGGACCGCGGGAGGCCGCCCGCCGCACCCGGTCGAGATAAGCTTCGCGATGCGGTTTCGAGCGTTCGACGATACGGGCGGTGATCGCCTCGATGCTGGAATGGGCGGCCATGGTCCTGTCCTCTCTGGTCAACCCCGGCCTTGGGAGCGGCGGTGGACTTTGAAAGGCCCATGGCCGACCGGGATTGCTGCCGTTGCAATTCGGGGCGCGTCAGGGCGCCCAGTAGATTTCGAGCGGCGATGCGGCGCGGTTGAGTACGGCGCGGATCGGCATTTCCGTCTCGTCGGAACCGGCTTTCGCCTGTTCCAGCACGTCCTTCTTGCCCTGGCCCTCGATATGCAGCGCCAGGAAGCGTGCATCGGAAAGGCTGGCGAAGGAGAAGGTCAGTCGCTCTTCGCCCGCGCCTTCCGCCTGCATGGTCAGGATGCCGCGTGGAGCCGAGAGATCGAGGGCACGGTCAAGATTGTTGCCATGCGGAAAGAAGGAGGCCGTGTGGCCGTCACCGCCCATGCCGAGGATCGCCACGTCGAACGGATTGCCGATGCCGGCGGTCTTTTCCGTCGCCATGACCGCCGCGTCCTCGATCGAGGGCACGTTGTAATAGAGCGGAACGAAGGTCGCGGCCGCCGCCTTGTCCTTCAGCAGATGCGTCGCGACGAGCAGGTGGTTGGAACGCGGATTGTCGGCGGGTACGAAGCGCTCGTCGACCAGCGTCACGCTCACTCTGCCCCAGTCGATATCGCGGGTCGCAAGCGCCTCGAAGAAACGCTTCGGCGTCGAGCCGCCCGAGACCGCGAGCGAGGCGGCGCCCCGCTCGCGGATCGCCGTTTCGAGCCGTGCTGCAACCTCGTCCGCCAGGCTGGCGGCGAGGGCTGCGGCATCGGGAAATTCATGCAGGTTACCGGTCATGTCTGTAAGCCTTCATGCCCCTCAGCCTTCATGCCAGGTGCGGCCGTCGCGCTCGATCAGCGCGATCGCCTGGCTCGGCCCCCAGGTGCCGGCGGTATAACCCTGCACCTGCTGGCCGGTGGCTTCCCAGCCTTTCAGGATCGGATCGACCCAGCGCCATGCGGCTTCCACCTCGTCGCGGCGCATGAACAGCGTCTGGTTGGAGCGGATCGTATCCGTCAGCAGGCGCTCGTAGGCATCCGGATTGCGGACGTTGAAAGCCTGGGCAAAGCTCATGTCGAGCGAGACTTCGCGCAACCGCATGCCGCCCGGACCGGGATCCTTGATCATCAGCGACTGTTTGACGCCCTCGTCCGGCTGCAGGCGGATGATCAGCTGGTTCGCCGAGATGCGGCCCGCCGACGAGTCGAAGATGTTGTGCGGGATCGGCTTGAAGGTGATGACGATCTCCGAGACACGGGCCGCGAGGCGCTTGCCGGTGCGGATGTAGAAGGGCACGCCCGCCCAGCGCCAGTTGCCGATCTCCGCCTTGATGGCGACGAAGGTTTCGGTGTTGGAAACGCCGCCCTCCAGCTCTTCCAGGTAACCCTTGACCGGTCCGCCCGCGGAAGCGCCGGCCCGGTACTGGCCGCGCACCGTCATCTGCTCGACATTGGCTTCGGTGATCGGCTTCAGGGCGCGGAGAACCTTGAGTTTCTCGTCGCGAACCGCCTCCGAATACATGGAGGAGGGCACTTCCATGGCCACGAGGCAGAGAAGCTGCAGGATGTGGTTCTGCACCATGTCGCGCAGCGCGCCGGCCGTATCGTAATATCCCGCGCGGCCTTCGAGGCCAACGGCTTCGGCGACGGTGATCTGCACGTGGTCGATATGCTGGGCATTCCAGAGCGGCTCGTAGAGCGCGTTCGCAAAGCGCAGCGCCATCAGGTTCTGCACCGTCTCCTTACCGAGATAATGGTCGATGCGGAAGATCTGCTCTTCGTTGAAGACCTTGCCGATCGTGTCGTTGAGCTGGAGCGCCGAGGCAAGGTCGCGGCCGATCGGCTTTTCGACGACGATGCGGGTTGCCTTGGTGATCAGCTTGTAGTCGCGGATCTTTTCCGAGATCGCGCCGAAGATGCCGGGTGCCACGGCGAGATAGAAGACGCGGATGCGGTCCTTGCCGTCATCGAGCAACTTCTTCAGTTCCGCCCAGCCGCCTTCGGCCTTGGCATCGACCGGGACGTAATAGAGGCGCTGGCAGAATTTCTGGACTTCCGCCTCGTCATATTCGCCCTTCTTCAGGTGCTCCTTGAGCGCATCCTGGGCGAACTTGCGGTAATCTTCATGGGAAAGCGCGCTGCGGGAGGCGCCGATGATGCGGGTCGGTTCGGTGAACTGACCTTCGATCTGGCGGTGGTAGAGGGCGGGAAGGAGCTTGCGTTCCGCAAGGTCGCCGGTACCGCCGAACACGACACAATCAAAGGCCTCGACTGGGATGATCTGGCTGCTCATCGCTGTTCTTTCGTCCTGCATGGTTGGGGGCATACTTATTCTAATCGATTTAAAAACGCTAGCCCGAATTGGCATCCGGGACCTACTAAGGTTGCTTGCTTGTCAGAGCCTGTCGCGCAGCGCAAACCACGTAAGGGCAAGGAAAAGCAGCGGTGTCCGCATATGGCGCCCGCCCGGGAAGGCGGGGATCTTGAGTGCGGCAAGGTGATCGAGATCGGTCGCCTTGCCGGTGACCATATCAGCATAAAGCTTGCCACAATAGTTTGACAGCATCACGCCATGACCGGAATAACCGCCGATCGAGGTGACGCCGGGCATGACCTCGCGCACGAAGGGCTGGCGCGGCATGGTGATACCCACGTTTCCGCCCCATACATGGGTGATTTCGACGTCTTTCAGAGCAGGATAGGTGGCGACGATCTGCCGGCGGATCGCATTTGCCGTATCGGCCGGATCCCTGGAGGAATAGACTTCGCGGCCGCCGAAGAGCAGCCGGTTGTCCCGGCTCTTGCGGAAATAGCGCACCACGAACCGCGAATCAGCGACGGCCTCGCCGCCCGGAATGACATGCGGAAAATCGTCGAGCGGCGGGGTCGCGGCAATGAACGAGCCGATCGGCATGACATGCGCCGCGGTGACCGGTTCGAGATCGCCGATATAGGCATTGGTGGCGACCAGCACCCGCTCGGCGATGAGCGTGCCCCTGGGCGTCTCGACCATGGTCTTGCCGCCTGCCTGGCGGATGGCCGTCGCCTTCGTCATCTCGAAAATTCCCGCGCCGGCGTCGCTGGCGACCCGAGCCAGCCCGACAAGCAGCTTCAGCGGATGGATATGGCCGGTTCCCACGTCGCGGACGCCGCAATAATAGCCCGTCGTTCCAAGCCGCTCGGCGGTTTCCCTGGCATCCATGAAGGTGATATGCGGATAGCCGTAGCGTTCCGCCGCGATCTCCGCATTGGCGCGATAGTCCTTGTCGTGGCCGGGCTTGTGGGAAACGTTCATCTGCCCCGGCATGTAGTCCATGTCGATGCCGTGGGTCCCGGCGAAGTCATGGAGATGCCGTTTGGCATTTTCCGCCATGTCGAACAGGATTTTCGAGCGCTCGTAACCGATCTCCTGTTCGAGCTCCTCCGGCCACCAGCGCTGCCCTGTTCCCATCTGTCCGCCGTTGCGGCCGGATGCGCCGTCGCCGAAACGGCCGGCCTCGATCAGGGCGACCGAGACGCCGGCTTTGGCGAGATTGTAGGCTGCCTGCAGTCCGGTATAACCGCCGCCGATGATCGCCACGTCGACGGTCCTGGATCCGTCAAGCGCCGGATAGGCCGGCCGCTCGCCCACGCTTGCCTGATACCAGGAAATCCCCGGCGCGATCGGGCTTTGCCAACTGTCCATGAGGCAGCCCTCACACGTTGAGGAGCAGGAATTCGCGCTCCCAGGGACTGATGACCTGCATGAAGGTCTCGAACTCGCCGCGCTTCACGCCGGCATAGAGGCCGATGAATTCGGCGCTCAGCACATCGGCCAGCGCAGGGTCGGATTCGAGCAGCGACACGGCTTCCAGCAGACCGCGCGGCAGCTCGATATCGCCTTCGTTGGCGGTGTCTTCCGTCGGCGGCGTGGGATTGGTCTCGTTCATGATCCCGAGCAGCCCGCAACCGAGCGAGGCGGCGAGCGCGAGATAGGGATTGGCGTCGGAAGAGGGCAGGCGGTTTTCGACGCGGCGGGCGGCGGCATCGGAAACCGGCACGCGGAAGGCGGTCGTGCGGTTGTCGTAACCCCAGGCCGTATTGACCGGCGCCGACATGTCCGGCGTCAGGCGACGGTAGGAGTTCACATAGGGCGCCATCATCACGAGCGACTTCGGAATATAGGCCTGCATGCCGCCGATGAAGTGGAAGAACTCCTTCGAGGCCGAGCCGTCCGGATTGGAAAAGACGTTCTTGCCGGTCTTGATATCGACCACCGACTGGTGGATGTGCATGGCCGACCCGGCCTGGCCCTGCATCGGCTTGGCCATGAAGGTAGCATAGATGCCGTGCTTCATCGCCGCCTCGCGGATGGTGCGCTTGAACATGAAGACCTGGTCGGCAAGCTCGATCGGATCGCCGTGGCGCAGATTGATCTCGAGCTGCGCCGGGCCTTCCTCGTGGATCAGCGTGTCGATCTCGAGACCCTGCTTTTCGGAGAAATGATAGATGTCGTCGATCAGCTCGTCGAACTCGTTGATGCCGGCGATCGAATAACCCTGCCCCCCGAGGATCGAGCGGCCGGACCGCCCCTTAGGCGGATGCAGCGGGTAGTCCGGATCGTCGTTCTTGGCGACGAGATAGAATTCTATTTCCGGTGCCACGACCGGCTTCCAGCCTCGGTCTCGATAGAGCTTCACGACGTTCTTCAGCACGTTGCGCGGCGTATAGGGCACAGCCTTGCCCTCGGTATCGACGATGTCGCAGATCACCTGGGCGGTCGGATCGGTCTCCCACGGTACGACGGAGAGGGTCGAGAGGTCGGGCACCAGCTTCAGGTCGCTGTCGCGCGGCTCATAGCGGAATGTGCCGGTTTCTTCCGGATATTCACCGGAGATCGTGTGCCGGTAAAGCGCCGAAGGCAGCGCCAGCGAGGTGTTCGAAGTGAATTTGGAAGACGGCATCATCTTGCCGCGCGGCACGCCGGCAAGATCGGGCGTGATGCATTCAACATCCTCGATCCCGCGCGCTCGAAGCCAGGCGCTGGCCTCCCGCCAGTCCGTCACGCCTCGAAGCGAGGTGAGCGTCGGCTGGGCGACGGCAGCTTTTGCGACCGTGCCGATTGTGGGGGCGGGTTTGGCTTTCTTGGGCGGCATGACACACCGGGGTGAGGTTGATCGGATTTTCCCATCATAACCACGGATCGGCAATTGGCGAGGGGGAGGCGCCATTGACTTTGGACGGCTGATCGAAAACAGCAGTGAATGAAAGCAGGGAGCGACAATTGGCGCGGAAAATCGACGTGGTGGTTTTGGGCGCCGGCGGCGCGGGCATGATGTGCGCCATCCGGGCAGGCGGGCGGGGCCGTTCGGTGCTGGTACTCGACCACGCCAGGGCACCGGGAGAGAAGATCCGCATTTCCGGCGGCGGCCGCTGCAACTTTACCAATATCCATGCGGGACCGAAGAATTACCTCTCCGCCAATCCGCATTTCGCGAAATCGGCGCTCGCCCGCTATACGCCGCGCGATTTCCTCGACATGGTGGAGCGCCATGGCATCGCCTGGCACGAAAAGACGCTGGGCCAGCTCTTCTGCGACGACAGCGCCAAGGACATCATTCGCATGCTGCTTGCGGAGATGAAGGCGGCGAATGTCGATCTTCAACTGCAGAAGCAAGTCACTTCCATCGAAAGGACGCCGGGCGGTTTTCGCATCTGCACCTCCGATGGCCCGGTCGAGGCGGGCTCGCTGGTGGTCGCCACCGGCGGCAAGTCGATCCCCAAGATGGGCGCCACCGGTTTCGCCTATGAGATAGCCAAACAATTCGGCTTGAAGATCGTCGAGACGCGGCCGGCTCTGGTGCCGCTGACGCTCGATCCGAACCTGCTGGAGAGCCTTTCCCCGCTCTCCGGCATCGCTGTGCCTGCCGAGGTCAGGCATGGCAAGACGATCTTCCGCGAGGCGCTGCTCTTCACCCATCGCGGCCTGAGCGGTCCCTCCATCCTGCAGATATCCTCCTATTGGCGGGAAGGAGACGACGTCACGCTGGTCATCGAACCCGATCTCGATATTGCCGCGATGCTGAAGGCGGCCCGCAAGACGTATGGCCGGCAGGCGGCGCAGACGGCGCTTTCCGAGACGCTGCCGAAACGGCTGGCGCAGTTTTTCGTCGAAAGTCGCGGCCTCACGGGTCATCTCGCCGATCTCTCCGACAAGGCGGTCGACGCGCTTGCTGCGTCCATCCAGAACTGGACGATCCGGCCGGCCGGCTCGGAAGGCTATCGAACGGCGGAAGTGACGCTCGGCGGCGTCGATACGTCGGATCTGGATTCAAAAACCATGCAGGCCAAGGCGGTGCCCGGCCTTTATTTCATCGGCGAATGCGTTGACGTGACCGGCTGGCTCGGCGGCTACAATTTCCAATGGGCATGGGCTTCGGGCCATGTTTGCGGGGAGGCTTTGTAGTATAGGCTGATTCAGGACTTGTTAATTTGCGTTCGCCATCCTGCCTTAATGCCAGCCAATTCCTGTGGTTAACGACTGGTATGCGCCGGCTGCGGCATCTGCGGCAGCGGCTAGGAACAACGTGTTTTGGGGGGTTCGATATTCATGCAGAAAACCAGCCGTGCCCGTGCAGTCGCCGTCGCCAAGGTTCAGGACGATGCAAAGCTGAGGCGGCTCAGGCTGCTGGCGATCGCAATCGGCGCCACGGCGGCACTGCTTTCGCTTCCCGCGCTTTTCTCCTGATCATCCGGACTTTATAACCGTAACGGAACGGCCTGCCAGGGCCTTTCGACCTGCATGTTGAAGGTTTCAGCATCTTTTTTATTGCTGAGACGACCGAGGCCAGCCGACGGCTTGCGGATGAGGCGGATGCCCTGTTTCAGCTCGTGCAGCAGTTCCGCATCGATGCGGCCGACCGGTCGGGCCTTTCCCGGGGCCGCGTGAGTATCTCCGGTCCATTGGACAGCGATGCTACAGGCGCCGGCAAATGCCCGGCGCCATCCGGCCGCCGCTTCCGCGTCCAGCCGATGATCCTGCCCAGCCAGCGCGGAAACGGCTGGGCGAAGCGTTGGTAGAAATCATCCTCGGCGCCAAGGCCGCAGTATTCGGACTTTTTCCGGAAATGCGCTGACATCAGGATGGTGACGACATTCTCATACATCGGATTTCTCCGTTCGTTGAAGCCACTTTTTCAATAAGGACAAAAATCTGCTTCTTGTAGCGCCGGATTCCGGGTATGTTTTTCAACTATGAAAAACGTCAGCTGGGATGCCTACGAACTTTTCCTGCAGGTGGCGCGGCTTGGCGGGCTGTCGGGCGCCGCCGGGACGACCGGCCTCAGCCCCGCCACGATCGGCCGGCGCATGCTCGATCTCGAACAGGCGATCGGCCGCCCGCTGTTTTCCCGCAGCCGCACCGGCTACCAGCTGACCGCCGATGGTTCGGCGCTCGTTTCGCAGCTCCTGGACATGGAAGCCGTAGCCCGCCGCGTCGAGAGCTGGAAACGGGAGAGCGCGGGCATGCCGCTGGTGCGGGTTGCCTGCGGCACCTGGCTGGCCTGGATGTTTACCCGCAACCTTTCCGACATCCGCACCGAGCGGGATGGATTCCGCCTGGATTTCTACGTCGCCGAACGCCGCGCCAGCCTTGCCCATCGGGAGAGCGATATCGGCATTCGCGCCTTCGAACCGGAAGAGCCGAACCTTGCCGCGACGAAACTCGGCGAGGTGGCCTATGCCGCCTACCGCGCCCGCAACGCCCACCCCTCCGTTGCCGATCGTTGGCTTGCGGTTGTCGAAGAGGACGCGATTTCAGCCTATCTGCGTTGGCCACATGAGCAGCGGGCGGAGCGGATCGTCGTCACGGTCAACCGGCCGCGCTCCCTGCGCGACCTCGCGCTCGGCGGTGCGGGCACGGCGGTCCTGCCGTGTTTCGTCGGCGATCAGGACATGCGGCTGGAGCGCGTGGGGAACGAAATAGAGGATCTCCGCCATCCTCAATGGATCGTCATGAACAACGACGATCGCCACCGGCGGGAAATCCGCGCGGTGGTCGATCGGATGGCGAAATTCGTCAAAAGCCGGACAAGGCTTTTTGCCGGACAGCAGCCGTGACGGCGGCTGCCGTCGGCGGCGTCACTGGATACGGTTGGTAACGACGACCGGGATCATCAGGTCGCCCCAATGGCCGTCTCCGCCATGGTGGCGGGCCGAGCGCACGAGCTCGACGGAAACGCCGGCCTCGACTGCCTTCATGATCGCATGGTTGAGGCGGTGCAGGTCGTTGGCGAGCGTGCGGATCGCCTGCTGCTGCTCCGGGGTCATGGAGGTTGCCTGTTCCTCTGCGCGTTCCTTGACATGGGTTTGAATGGGCGTCTGGATGTTCATCTGGGTTTTCCTTTCCTTGTTTGTTGTTTGGTTGCTGCCGTCTTCTCCCCGCTTGCGGAGAGAAGATCGGGGTGAGGGGCGGAAGATCACTCCGCCGCCGGCCTGAACTGGTCGTGCTCGGTGGACTCGTGCATCGCGGTCGTCGACGAAAGCCCGCCGGTGATCGCCACGGAGACGGCGTCGAAATAGCCGGTGCCGACCTCGCGCTGGTGCTTGGTAGCCGTGTAGCCGTTGGCCTCGGCGGCGAATTCCGCCTCCTGCAGCTCCGAATAGGCAGCCATCTGCCGGTCCTTATAGCCGCGGGCGAGCTCGAACATGCCGTAGTTCAGCTGGTGGAAGCCGGCGAGCGTGATGAACTGGAACTTGTAGCCCATCGCGCCGAGTTCCCGCTGGAACTTGGCGATCGTCGCGTCGTCCAGGTTCTTTTTCCAGTTGAACGACGGCGAGCAGTTGTAGGCGAGCATCTTGCCCGGGTGGACCTTGTGGACGCCTTCCGCAAACCGCCGCGCCTGCTCCAGATCCGGCTTTGATGTCTCGCACCAGATGAGATCGCAATGGGGCGCGTAAGCCGCCGCGCGGGCGATGCATGGCTCCAGCCCATTGCGGACCCGGTAGAAACCTTCGACCGTGCGTCCGGCATCATAATCGACGAAGGGTTGGTCGCGCTCGTCGATATCGGAAGTCAGAAGCTTTGCGGCTTCCGCATCCGTGCGGGCGATCACCAGCGTCGGCACGCCCATGACGTCGGCAGCAAGCCGCGCGGCGGTGAGGTTGCGGATATGCGCCGCGGTCGGGATCAGCACCTTGCCGCCGAGATGGCCGCACTTCTTCTCAGATGCCAGCTGGTCTTCGTAGTGCACGCCGGCTGCACCCGCCTCGATGAAGGCTTTCATGATCTCGAAAGCGTTGAGCGGGCCGCCGAAGCCCGCTTCGGCATCCGCGACGATCGGCGCGAACCAGGTCTCGACCGACAGTCCCTTGCCTTCGGACGTCTCGATCTGGTCGGCACGCTGCAGCGTGCGGTTGATGCGGCGGGCAAGTTCGGGAGCCGCGTTGGCCGGATAGAGCGATTGGTCCGGATACATGGCGGACGCCGTATTGGCATCGGCCGCAACCTGCCAGCCGGACAGATAGATCGCCTTCAGCCCGGCACGGACCTGCTGCATCGCCTGATTGCCCGTCATGGCGCCCAGCGCGTTGACGAAATCCTCCTTGTGGAGGAGCGACCACAGCCGGTTGGCCCCCATCTCCGCCAGTGAATAACGGATGTCGGCCGAACCGCGCAGCCGCTTCACGTCCTCCGGAGAATAGGGGCGTTCGATGCCCTCGAAACGGCCCTTCTGCGCGCCTGGAACCAATGTGTAAAAATCTGTCATGCTCATCCTCCTGTATGGATATGCCCGGCTGCTGTCCGGCGATTTTGATGTAACCGAATTTACAGAAATCAATGCTGCACTGCCAGAAAAGACGCATAATCAGCCAGTATAAAGGGGTTAGGATGTCTTGTCTTTCACAAAGGCATCTGTGAAGATGTCAAAGTAGTAAAAACGGCAAGGCGGCCGGATTTGTAAAAGCGGTGACAAATGACGGAACGAAAGATTTTTGCGGGGCCTCGTGTCCGACGCGTCAGGCTGGGGCTCGGGCTCACCCAGACGGCCATGGCCGAAGGGCTCGGCATCTCGCCTTCCTATCTCAATCTCATCGAACGCAATCAGCGGCCGCTCACCGTCCAGCTCCTCCTGAAACTCGCCTCCGTCTACAAGGTCGATCTCGATGCGCTGCAGGGGGAAGGCGGCGGCCTGGCCGGCCGGTTGCGGGAAGTTTTTGCCGATCCGCTGCTGGCGGGCGAGATACCGGGCGATCAGGAGATCATCGAGGTGTCGGAGGCGGCGCCCAATGCGGCGCTCGGGCTTCTCAAGCTCTACCGCGCTTATCGGGAGCAGGCCGCGAGGCTGTCCGATCTTTCCGATCTCCTAGCGCGTGAGGGCCATGAGACCTCGATTGCCGGCACCCGCCTGCCGATCGACGAGGTGCGGGAAAAGCTGGAGCGCCGGCCGAATTTTTTCGCTCGCATCGAGGACGCGGCGGAGGCTTTCGTCGCCGGGCTCGGTGCCGGGGACGACCTGCCCGCCGCCTTGAAGGCCTGGGCGAAGAGCGAGCACGGCATCGTCGTGCGCACGCTGCCGGTGCACGCAATGCCGAACCTGCGCCGGCGTTATGATCGGCATTCCATGCGGCTCTTCCTCTCTGCACGGCTGTCGCCCTTCGACCGCACGCGCGAACTTGCGATGGAAGTGGCGCTTCTGGCGCTCGGGCAGGAGATTGCCGCCGAGTTGGAGGAGCTTGCCTTTTCGACCGGCGAGGCGAAGCGTATCGGCCGGTTCGAATTGGCCCGTTATGCCGCCCACGCGCTGATGATGCCCTATGGCGCCTTTCTCTCTGCGGCGCAGCGCGCGCGTTACGATCTCGATGTCCTGCGGTCGCGCTTCGACGTGTCCTTCGAACAGGCGGCCAACCGATTGACCTCGCTCGCGCGCCCCGGCGCTGCGGGTCTCCCCTTTTTCCTCATGGAACTCGACCATGCCGGCAATGTCATCCGCCGGGCCGGGGCGCAGGGGTTTCCCCGGGCCCGTTTCGGCGGCGGATGCGTCAAGCTCAGCATCCATGCCTCCTTCTCGCAGCCGGGGCAGATCCTCGTCGACCGGGTCGAGATGCCCGACGGCGCGACGTTTCTCACGCTGTCGCGGACGCTCGACGGTCCCCAGGCGGGTTTCGGCGAACGGGTCCGCCGCACCGCCGTTCTGCTCGGCTGCGACGTCTCCAATGCCGGCGATGCGGTCTATGTCGAAGCGCTGCCCGGCGCCTCCGGTACCGTCCTTGCGGGCACCGCCTGCCGGCTCTGCGAGCGGCAGGGCTGCCTGTCGCGCGCCGAGCCGCCGGTCACCCGTCCGCTGGGGCTGGACGAGATGGCAACCGGCCTCAGCGCCTTCGATTTCCAGTGAGCGTTGCGCACCGCACATTCCCCCTTGTGGGGAACTGCAATCCTTTCTACTCTCCTCGAAAAGATAAGGGATTTAGCTCGGATTTGCTATCTGCGCACAAAAACTGGAACAGGAGAGATCATGAAAAACCATCTGCTCAGCCTTGCCGCCGCCGTCGCCGCGACGGCCTTTGGCGCGACTGCGGCGTTCGCGCAGGAACGCGTTGTCCATGTCTACAACTGGTCCGACTATATCGACGAATCCGTGCTTGAGGACTTCACCAAGGAGACCGGCATCAAGGTCGTCTACGACGTCTTCGATGATAATGGTGTATTGGAAACGAAGCTTTTGACCGGCGGTTCGGGTTATGACGTCGTCGTGCCGACCGGCCCTTTCCTGCAGCGTCAGATCCAGGCCGGCGTTTTTCAGAAGCTCGACAAGACCAAACTGCCCAATCTTTCCAACATGTGGCCCGAGATAACGCGGCAGCTCTCCAAATATGATCCGGGCAACCAGTATGCGGTCAACTATATGTGGGGAACAACCGGCATCGGCTACAATGTGGATAAAGTAAAGGCCGCGCTCGGCGATGTGCCGATCGACAGCTGGGATGTCCTGTTCAAGCCCGAGAATGCGAAAAAACTGAAGGCTTGCGGCATCAACATGCTCGACGCTTCGGACGAAACCTTCGCCATCGCGCTGAATTATCTCGGCAAAAATCCCGACAGCAAAGAGATTGCCGACATCCGGACGGCCGGCGAGGTCTACTCCAAGATCCGTCCCTATCTCCGCACGTTCAACTCTTCCGCCTATATCAGTGATCTTGCCCAGGGTGATGTCTGCATCACCATCGGCTGGTCGGGTGACGTGCTTCAGGCCAAGGCTCGCGCCGAAGAGGCAAACAACGGGATCAACATCAACTATGTCATCCCCAAGGAAGGCACCTATATGTGGTTCGATAATCTCGCGATTCCGGCGGACGCGAAGAATGTCGCCGAGGCTCACGCATTCATCAACTACATGATGAATCCCGAAGTCATCGCCAAGTCGTCGAATTACGTCCAATATGCCAACGGCAACCTTGCCTCCCAAAAATTCCTGGACAAGGAAGTCGCGGAAAACCCACAGGTCTATCCGTCCGCCGAGATGCTCAAGAAGCTCTTCATCATCTCGCCCTATGAGGGCCGGGTCCAGCGAGAGGTCACCTCCGTCTGGACGAAGATCAAGGTCGGCAACTGAATTCATAAAACGGGGCAGGTGGCATCACCTGCCCCGAACGCTTTTGGGGTATCGGGGCAAAGTGGGGCAGGGCATGGCGAAATCTCTCGGACCGGTAAAGCGTAAGTTCTCTCCCTGGACCGACCCTTCGGCGGTCCCCTTCATCCGCTTCGAGAACATCACCAAGCGTTTCGGCACCTTCACCGCGGTCGATAACCTGACGCTCGACATCTACGAGCGGGAATTCTTTTCGCTGCTCGGGCCGTCCGGCTGCGGCAAGACCACCTTGATGCGCATGCTGGCCGGTTTCGAGGAGCCGACAGAGGGGCGCATCCTGCTGCAGGGCAAGGATATTTCCGGCGTGCCGCCCTATCGCCGCCCGACCAACATGATGTTCCAGTCCTACGCGCTTTTCCCGCATATGACGGTGGAGAAGAACATCGCCTTCGGCCTGGAGCAGGACAATCTGCCGAAAGGGGAAATCGCCGCCCGTGTCGAGGAAATGCTGAAGCTCGTCAAGCTGGAGCCGTTCGCCAAGCGCAGGCCGAACCAGCTTTCCGGCGGCCAGCGCCAGCGTGTCGCGCTCGCCCGCTCGCTTGCCAAGCGCCCGAAAGTGCTTCTCCTCGACGAACCGCTCGGCGCTCTCGACAAGAAACTGCGCGAGGAGACCCAGTTCGAGCTGATGGACCTCCAGACCAAGCTTGGCCTCACCTTCCTGATCGTGACCCACGACCAGGAGGAGGCGATGACCGTTTCGGATCGCATCGCGGTGATGGACAAGGGCCTCATCATGCAGGTGGCGACGCCGGCGGAGATCTACGAGGCGCCGAACAGCCGCTATGTCGCGGATTTCATCGGCGACATCAACATTCTGGAAGGCACGGTCGCCGCGACGGAAAGCGCGCTCGGGGCGCCGGGCACGGTCAGGATCGATTGCGAGGGGATGGCGGTTGCCGTCGAGCAGGAATGCCAGGCGGTCGCCGGCGACAAGGTCGCTTTTGCGATCCGGCCGGAAAAGGTCCGCATCTCGCCGGACCAGCCGGCCGACCCTTCCGCCAACGCCGTCTACGGCGAAGTCTGGGATATCGGCTATCTCGGCGACTTCTCGGTCTTCCTGGTGCGAATGGCCGATGGCCGCATCGTCCGGGCGGCGCAGGCCAATGTTTCGCGTCTCGTCGATCGGCCGATCACCTTCGGCGACATGGTCTGGCTCACCTGGCCGCTCGATGCCGGCCTCGTGCTGACGCGTTAGCGGGGGAGGAGAGATGGCAAACGTTTCTGAACCCCTCAAGAGCCTTCATACCAATCCGGCCCGCTGGCTTGTCGTCGCCGTGCCCTATCTCTGGCTGCTTCTGTTCTTTGCGGCGCCCTTCCTGATCATCTTCAAGATTTCGCTGTCCGACACGGCGATCGCCATGCCGCCCTATACGCCGCTCTTCCAAGGCTTTGGCGCGCTTGGGGATTTCGTCTCGAACCTCGATTTCGAGAACTATCTCTTCCTCACCGACGATCCGCTCTACATCAACGCCTATTTGTCGTCGCTCCGGATCGCCGTCATCTCGACATTCCTGCTGCTGCTGATCGGTTATCCGATGGCGCTTGCCATGGCGCGAGCCCCGACGTCGCTCAGGCCGACGCTGGTCATGCTGGTCATTCTGCCGTTCTGGACTTCGTTCCTGATCCGTGTCTACGCCTGGATCGGCATCTTAAAGCCCGACGGCCTGCTGACCTTGTTCCTTCAGACGATCGGCATCATGGGGCCGGACGATCAGGTTCAGATCTTCAGGACCGACTATGCCGTCTTCATCGGCATCGTCTATTCCTACCTGCCCTTCATGGTGCTGCCGCTTTATTCGGCGCTGGAAAAGATGGACAATACGCTTCTTGAGGCCGCGAGCGATCTCGGCTGTCCGCCGTGGAAGGCCTTCTGGAAGATCACCTTCCCGCTCTCGCTGCCGGGCGTCATCGCCGGCTCGATGATCTGCTTCATCCCGATCACCGGCGAATTCGTCATCCCGGATCTCCTCGGCGGCGCCGACACGCTGATGATCGGCAAGACGTTGTGGACGGAGTTCTTCGGCAACCGCGACTGGCCGCTGGCCTCCGCCGTGGCGGTGATCCTGCTCCTGGCGCTCGTCATTCCGATCGTCATCTTCCAGAACCAGCAGAAGAAGGTGGCGTAAGATGAAGTCGCCCAAGTTCGATGCCACCATCCTGACGCTCGGTTTCGCCTTCCTCTACATCCCGATCGTCATCCTGGTGGTCTATTCCTTCAACGCCTCCAGGCTGGTCACCGTCTGGGGCGGCTTTTCGCTGCAATGGTACCGTACCATGTGGTCCAACGCGGGGCTGATGGATGCCGCCTGGGTGACGGCCCGCGTTGGTGTCATCAGCGCCACGACCGGCACAGTGCTCGGTACGCTCGCCGCCCTTTCGCTGGTGCGTTTCCAGAAGTTCCCCGGCCGGATGCTGTTTTCCGGCATGATCTATGCGCCGCTCGTCATGCCGGAGGTGATCACCGGCCTTTCCATGCTGCTCCTTTTCGTGGCCATGGGTATCGACCGTGGCTTCTGGACGGTGATCATCGCGCACACGACCTTCACCATGTGTTACGTGGCGATCGTCGTGCAGTCGCGGCTGCTCACCTTCGACCGGAGCCTTGAGGAAGCGGCGCTCGATCTCGGCTGCCCGCCGGTAAAGACCTTCTTCAAGATCACCCTGCCGCTGATCTTCCCGGCCGTCATCGCCGGCTGGATGCTCGCCTTCACGCTGTCGCTCGACGATCTCGTGATCGCCAGCTTCAACACCGGCCCCGGCGCGACCACGCTGCCGATCAAGATCTACAGCCAGGTGCGGCTCGGCGTGACACCGGAGATCAATGCGATCTGCACCATCCTGATCGGGCTCGTGACGATCGGCGTCATCATCGCTTCAATCGGGACAAAGCGGGCGGAAATCCGCCGTATCCGCGACGAGCACGTCGCGGCGCGCGGCACGACCTGAGAGCTTACTCGCCGCCGCGGGGCGGGATGAAGATGTAGATGAACAGCCATGCCGGTAGCACGATGACCGCTCCAAGCAGGATGCGGGGCAGCGACCAGATATAGGCGCGCTCGAGCCCGATCCGCACGTCCTCGGGCGTCAGGCGGAAGACCGAAAGCAGGACGGGCGTGGTGATGCCGAAGAAGGTCAGTACCGCCCCCATCAGCAGGCAGGCGAGCAGCACCTTGAACAGACCCACTATGAACCGCAGCACCGAAGGTCCCCACCCCGTTGATTCGGCTTTATTGTAAGGTGTCCGGCGGGGTTTGCGAAACCGGCCAGATGACGGGGTCGGGCCATGATCCGCCGACGAAGACGATCAGGGGCGCTGCCGATCCCCCCTTGGCAGCATCCTGGACCTTGGGCTGGATGCTGGCCGAAAGTGCCATGCTGTTGTTGGCATAGGGAACGACGCCGGAAAGCGAGAGCGTTTCGCCAGGCGTGACCATCCTGCCCTCGCGAATGTCGGCCGATCCGTTGGCGAGATGGGCCGATATGTCGATGCTGTCGAAAGGCAGGTCGTTGCCGCCCGCTTCGCCGAGCGTAAAATAGGGGCGTGTTCCGGCAAGCCGGCGGATGCCGGCAAGATCGACGCCGGAGAGCGTGCCTTGCCCCGTCCGGAAATGGATCGTCCCCTTCGCATCCCGCCATGCCGGGGTCGTCAACGGCCGGTCGATATCGAGGGACAGATCGAGTGACCCGCGCGCAAGCGGCAACGGCCCCGCCAAGGCGAGATGCTTGAAGATCGTGCCGAAATCGGCGTCCTGCACGGCAAGGCGAAATGCGATCCCGGCGCCGCCGCTGCCGTTCTTGGTCGTGGCGATCCGCCCCGTCAGCCGCCCGGTTTCGAAATCGCTGTCGAGGATATCGACCCGCGACTGGTCTCCGACATTCATCACGCTGACCGCCGCTTCCGAAAGCTGGAACGGACCAAGCATGGCCTGTTGAGCGGAAAGCCTGAGGTCGAGTTCCAGTCCTGCCCGCAGCTTCCGAGGCGGGTCTCCGGCGGCGCGCGGCGCCACGGCGGCCAGCAAGGCGGAGAAATCCACCTGATCGAAGGCGAGCGTGCCGGTCAGCCGCGGCAGCCGGCCCGGCGGCAGCAGGAGATCGAGAATGCCGGTCGCCTTGGCATTGTCGAGGCCGAGCGACAGGTTTTCGAAGCGCAACGCATTCTCATTGGTCACGAGGCGGGCGGCAAGCGAAAGGCTTTTCAGCCGTTCGGCGCCGGAGAAGCTGATGCCGGACCAGGTGATTGCGGCGGAAAGATCGGGAACCGAGAGTTCCGCATCGCCGGAGAGGAAGGCATGCGCAGCAAAATTGGCGACGCCGCTGAACCGGCCGATGAAGAGGTCGGAAGCGACCGACCCTGAAAGATTGCCGCTCCTGCCGGAAAGCAGCAGCAGGGGCTGTGTCGAACCGACGTCGAATACCACCTTGCGGCCGTTGAGCAGCGCTTCTGCCTTCATGCCGAGGCCGCGGGAAAGCCAGGGCCAGTCGAGCGTACCGTTGATCGCTGAAAAACGCGTCACGTGGCCGCTTGCGGCATCATTGATCTCGAACGCGCCGTTGGAAATGCTCACGTTTCCAATCGGGGCTTCGTCCTCGACGGACAGGGATTGGCCATTGGCTTCCGGCCGGACATCCTTGACGGCGCGGCTGAGCCGTCCGTCATTGGCCCAACTCAGGCGACCGTCGGCTTCCCTGAGAAAGTAGATCTCCGGATCGGTCAGGCGAAAATCCTTGAATTCCGGCTGCCCGATCACCGCCTCGAACAGATCGAAAGAGGCGGAAAGCCGGGAAACGCGGCCGAGCAGCCGCTCGGTTCCTTCCGATTGCTTGCGGATCGTGATGTCGCGGAGCGTGATGCGCGGTTCCGGCCAGAATCGGATATCGGGCGCCCCTTCGATGCTCACATCGTGGCCCGTCCATTCGGCGACGGCACGCTCCATGCTTTCACGCACCACGGTGGAGGAAATGAGGAAGGGCGCGATGACCTGATAGAGGACGAACAGGCAGAGCGCGGCCAGTCCGCCGATCAGCAGACGGCGCGAGTGCCACCCCCAGAGAGGCCTCAGGGGACGGCTCAGTTTTTCCCGTAGTTTTCCGATCCCGCTGGTCACCATAACCACGCGAATATAGGAATTGGCGGGCCGAGGCAAATCAGTGAAACGTCCTCTTGTTGTCCCCTTTCTTGCGCAATGCAACATGATATACAGGCCGGTACGCTCAGCCCGGAAAAACGGGCGCTGATGGGCATAGGACGGGACCCTGTTTTCCGGTTCATGCGGGGTCCCCGGGTGGGAGGAATGACAATGAGCAATGAACAGCCGCTCTGGAGCCCTTCGAAGGAAGCACAGCAGAAGACGCCGCTTTTTCATTTCATCGGCTGGTGTGCCGAGCGCTACGGAAAGAGCTTTCCGGATTACGATGCCTTCTATGCCTGGTCGATCGTCGAGCGCGGCGATTTCTGGTCGGCCGTCTGGGACTATTGCGGCGTCAAAGGCGAACGTGGGGGACGTCCGCTGATCAATGGCGAAGACATGCTCGCCGCCCGTTTCTTCCCCGATGCGACGCTGAACTTTGCCGAGAACCTGCTTGCCGAAACCGGCGCGGGTGATGCCCTGGTCTTCCGCGGCGAGGACAAGGTGAGCTACCGCTGGTCCTGGGACCGGCTGCGCGAGGAGGTTTCGCGCCTGCAGCAGGCATTCCGGGCGCTCGGGATCGAGAAGGGCGATCGTATCGCCGCCATGATGCCCAACATGCCGGAAACCATCGCCTGCATGTTGGCGGCTGCCTCGATCGGCGCCATCTGGTCGTCCTGCTCGCCCGATTTCGGCGAACAGGGCGTGCTCGACCGGTTCGGCCAGATCGGCGCGAAGCTCTTCATCGCCTGCGACGGTTATTGGTACAATGGCAGGCTTCAGGATGTCGCGGCCAAGGTGAAGGCGGTCTCCGGAGCTTTGAAGACGCCGGTCCTGGTCGTGCCCTATGCGGGCGATGCCGCAGCCCTATCAGCCTCGCTTGCCGATGGCCGCACGCTGGCCGATTTCACCGCGCCCTTCACGGCAAGGGCGATCGAATTCGAATCGCTGCCGTTTTCGCATCCGCTCTACATTCTCTTCTCGTCCGGCACGACCGGCGTGCCGAAATGCATCGTCCATTCGGCGGGTGGCACGCTGCTGCAGCACCTGAAGGAGCACCGTTTCCACTGCAGCCTCGCGGCGGGTGAACGGCTCTTCTATTTCACTACCTGCGGCTGGATGATGTGGAACTGGCTGGTGTCGGGTCTCGCGGTCGGTGCTACGCTCTGCCTGTTCGACGGGTCGCCCTTCGCCCCGGACGGCAACGTGCTGTTCGATTATGCCCAGGACGAGAAGTTCGCGGTTTTCGGCACCTCGGCGAAATACATCGATGCGGTGCGCAAGGGCGGCATCGTGCCGAAGGAAAGCCACGATCTCTCGAGCCTGCGGCTGCTCACGTCAACCGGTTCGCCGCTTTCGCCGGAAGGTTTTTCCTTCGTCTACGAAGGCATCAAGAGCGATGTGCATCTTGCCTCGATTTCGGGCGGCACGGATATCGTCTCCTGCTTCGTGCTCGGCAATCCGCTGAAGCCCGTCTGGCGCGGCGAGATTCAGGGACCGGGCCTGGGGCTCGCAGTGGATGTCTGGAATGACGACGGCAGGCCGATACGTCGTGAGAAAGGTGAACTGGTCTGCACCAAGGCCTTCCCCTCTATGCCGGTCATGTTCTGGAACGATCCGGAAGGCAAAAAGTATCGCGCCGCCTATTTCGAACGTTTCGACAATGTCTGGTGTCATGGCGATTTCGCCGAATGGACGGAGCATGACGGCATCGTCATCCACGGCCGCTCCGACGCGACCCTCAATCCCGGCGGCGTGCGCATCGGCACGGCGGAAATCTACAATCAGGTGGAGCAGATGCAGGAGGTCGCCGAGGCCATCTGCATCGGTCAGGATTGGGACGACGACGTGCGCGTCGTACTCTTCGTCCGGCTTGCCAATGGCCGCATGCTCGACGACGATCTCGTCAAGGCGATCAAGACCCGCATCCGCACCGGCGCCTCTCCGCGTCACGTTCCTGCCAAGGTGATCCAGGTTACCGATATCCCCCGCACCAAATCAGGCAAGATCGTCGAACTTGCCGTGCGTGAAGTCGTCCATGGCCGCGCCGTGAAGAACAAGGAAGCGCTTGCCAACCCGGAGGCGCTCGATCTTTTCGCCGGCCTTGCGGAGTTGAGGACCTGAAAGGCCGGTTTTCCGCGGCCATTCTGTTTCGCAACGATACATCGCCGGAATAAATTCCGGAAATTGGACGGCGTTAACGCGTTATTAAGTCGAGTTGGTCAAAAGTGGAGCAACATGGTTTCATCTCGTGTATGAAAGTCACGTATCCGCGGGCTTCCATAGACATGATGTCTCCACCCGACCCTCGTTGGACAGCATTAAACTTCAAAGGCAGCTTCGGCTGCCTTTCTTTTGACGATGAATGCATCCTGTGATTGATTCACCAGGGAAGCCGCACGCAATGCGGCTTCGGCTGCATGGATCAGTTCGCCAGCACTCTTGGCGAGGGGAAGGTGATTTCCACCAGCGTGCCTTCGTTCGGCGCTGAGCTGATCGAGAAGGCGGCGCGGTTGGCATCGACCATCGCCTTGGTCAGCGGCAGGCCGAGGCCGGTGCCGTCGCCGCGCTTGCGGGCGGCGCCCACCTGCCGGAAGGGTTTCATGGCCATTTCCAGTTCCGAACGGGTCATGCCGATCCCGGTGTCGCGAACCCGGAGAACCACGCTGCCATTCGTTTCATAGGCCGTCGACACGACGATCTGTCCGCCTGACGGCGTGAAGCGGATGGCATTCGACAGGATGTTCAGGACGATCTGCTTGATCGAACGCAGGTCGGCCACCACCTGCGGCACGGTGTGGGAAAGCGCGGTGCGGATGATCACCCGCTGGCCGTTGGCCTGCGGCTGTACCAATGAGACGGCCTCCGAAACCGTTTCGTTCAACCCGACGGCGATGAAGTCGAGATCCATCTCACCCGCTTCGATCTTCGAGATGTCGAGCAGGTCGTTGACGATGTCGAGCACATGCCGGCCGGACCGGCCGATATCGTTGGCATATTCCACATAGCGCGGATGACCGATCGGGCCGAAGCGCTCGGTTGCCATCATATCGGCGAAACCGATGATCGCGTTGAGCGGCGTGCGGATCTCGTGGCTGACATGCGCCAGGAAATCGCTCTTGTGGGCATTGGCCGTTTCGGCGGCACGCTTTGCGGTCCGCAATTCGTCCTCTGTCCGCTTCCATTGGGTAATGTCGCGGATGACGGCGCAATAGCCGTTGGAGGAGGTGAGCCTGCCGATCGTCATGAACAGCGGCAGGAAGCCGCCGGAGGCTTCGCGGCCGATCACTTCCCGCCCATCGTTCAGCACGCTCGCAACGCCATGGCCGGAAAGCCCGCTGAGGTAATCGACGATCGCTCGCTGGCTTTCATGGGCGAACAGGGTGACGAAGGGTTTGCCGTTGATCTCTTCGTTGTCGTAGTTGAAGAGGGCGCTGGCTGCCCGGTTGATGGACCGGATATCGCCTTCCGCGCCGATGATCACCACGCCGTCGGTGGCCGTTTCCAGAATGGCGCGCAGCTCTTCGACTTCGACCTGGAGGCGCTGCAACTGATCGGCGGAGCGGAGCGGACGCAGCGGAATGATCTCGGCCGGCTCTCCGGCCTCTGTCGGGGGCGTGCTTTCGGCGGAAACCGGCATCAGCGCCAGCATCAGCGCAGTCGAATCATCCCACCGGACCGATTGCAGACGTGCGGTGACGGGTACGACGGCGTCGTCGGCACGCACCACCACCATGCCGCCGGGCTCCGTCGTCTTGCCTTCAAGATCCTGGCGCTGCAACAGCGCGTCGAGGCCGCCGACTTCCGCCAGTTCGTCGATCGATGCGTAGCCGGTGAGCCGCAGGAATTCGGGATTGCCGTGGATCAGCACGTCGCCGCTGTGAACGAGGAGCGCCACCGGCATCTGGTCGATGATCTCGGCCGACAGGCTGATCCGTTCGCGCACCGGGATCATCTGGCTGAGCAGCTCGCGGTCCGAAAGTTCCGGATGCGGGTCGGCGGCAGGGCCGGCCGCCGCTTCGGCGTCCTCGTCCGGCTCGTCGGCAAATGCCCGGTTGGCGTCTTCTCCGAAGGCGGCTGCCTCGGCCTCGGAAATATCCTCTTCCAGCCCCGCGGCCGGCTGCGCCTCGAAACCCGCTTCGGCGTCCGATCGCTCTTCCACCGGAGCTTCGGGGCGCGCCCCTGCGGCCTGATCCACCGGCGTGATGCCGTATTCCTCGCTGTGGGGCGCATGCGGATCCTGTACCGGGTCGATGGCGGCCGGTCCGACCGAAGTCATATCATCAGCCGTATCGGGAGCCGGCGTTTCGGGACCGGCCGGTGTCGTTTCCTCGTTGCGGCGGCCGACGAAATTGTCGAGCTGGCGCGCGATCTCCCGGAACGCTGCCTGTTCGACAGGGGTCAGGCCGTCGCGGCGGTTGGAGCGGTGCTCTTCCAGCTGGATGACCTTGTCGGAATGGCGCCGGCCCGGATTTTCGACGATCCTCAGCGCAGGACGCTCGCCCGCCGGCCAGTCAAGCAGCGAGGGAACCTGCCGGCCGGACATCTGCGATTCAGGTTCCGCCTGAGCCGGTGCCTCGCCGGTCGATGCGTCGGACGCGACATCGGAAGAGGTATTCTGCGTGCTCTCCGCTCCGTCGTCCTGCGTGAAGGCCGGCGGCTCCCCTGCAGTCACATCTTCGACGATGACATCGTCCTCAGCCGGGGTTTCGGGGAAGGTGGGCTCTGCCGTATCGGCGACCACGGCATCCTCGGGGGCCGGCAGGTCTTCCCCGACGGTCTGCGAACCCGTATCGGTTACGGAGAACTCGGAAGCCTCGGATGCGGTTTGTACATCCGGTCCGGCAACGTCCTCCGGCATCGCGGGAACCAGTGTCAGCCCGATGGCCTCCGGGTCTTCCGCCACATCGGCGATACGCACGATGCCGAAGCCGCGGAAGCCGTCGAATTCGCGGGTGCGGGTATAGGTCGGCAGAGCCGCCAGATCGACCGGCACGACCAGCGACGTGCCCTCGACCGGCCACCATATGGTCTTTCCGGACCAAGTGTCGCGCTTGCCGAGCAGTTCGGCGATCTTCCCTTCCGGATCGAGATGGAAAAGGGCTGCGAGATCGGTAAATGCCATGCCGTTGATATCGGCGGCGTGCGGACCGACCGCATCGGCGAACTCGCTCGAGACTTCGCTGAACCGGCCTTCGGCATCGATCTTCCAGACGAACCGTGTGGCGCGCGCATCGCGCCGGAATACGAACCCTGCCGGTGCGGGCGCCGCGGCTTCGGGATTTTCCGCTTCCTCGGCAGCGGGAAGTGTTTCCGGTTGCGGCTCCGCCGGTTCCGTCGCCTGTTCTGCAGCGGCTTCGGTATCGGGAACGAGGTCTTCTGCAGTCTCGATCGCTTCGATTGTGTCGGAGGGCGCTTTCTCCTGCCAAACGGCCTCCGCGGCGGTTTCCCGGAGGATTTGCTCTTGAGGTTCCTCGACCATGGCCGCGGAGTCGGCCGCCAGGGGTAGCTCGCCAGTCTCGACCGAGATTTCTTCTTCCGGCTCCTCGGTGTCTTCGATCTCGCAAACCGCGGTGATCGCCTCGGCATAGGCGTCGGACGGCGCGGCCTCCACGATGAGGCTCTCGTCCTGTTCGGGGAAGGCGTGGTCGTCAGCCGGCTCGGCAGGGGTGGGGGCTACCGCTTCTTCCGCGAGGGCTGCCGCCGCTGCGGCCGGAACCTCGTCCTTCGGCTCGAAGGCGTTCTCGACGGCGGAACGCCCCTGCACGGTCTCCACCGTGAACAGGAGATGCAGCGCCGGATCGTCGGAGAGCTTCCCGACGGCGGCCGGCAGGTATCCCTTGACAGTCGGGATCGGCCGCTTGACGAGCCGGCTCGGATCGCTGCCCGCCATGGTCGCGAGCATCTTCGCCGTTTGCGGCGTGACGCCGAGGCCCGTAAATTCGGCAGAGGCGGCGAGCACCTCGCCATCCGCGTCGATCACCGCCATATGCGTGTCGGGATCGTCGAAACCTTCGATCATCTGCGCCGCACGGGCGGCGGGCGACAGCCGGCCCTTTTTCACCGGAGCGCTGAACAGCACCGCCGTTTCACCCTGGACCTGGACGAGTTCGCAAGCCGCCTGCACGGGAATGCGCTGGAAACCGGCGGCGATGCGGATCGTGAAGGTGCGGATGTCGCCGACCGCGCCGAGCTGGCGCGATGCTGCCTCCGTCTGGCGCAATGCGATGTCGGCACGATTGGGGCCCTGGTCGAGGAAATCGTAGATGGCGTTGAAGCCGAATAATTCGGCGCCGCGCCCGTTCGCCCAGAGCGCATTCTTCATGTCCGGCGAGAACAGCACGATCGCCTCGCCCGCTGCAAAGCGGTCACGCACGCGTTCGTGGACGGCAATGTCTATAAACGGGTACTGAACTGCGGACATGGGCCAGACCTACAGAATTTTGTGACCGCTTTCCTGCGGAATTTAACGGATTGTTAATAACCGCCCACCGCCTTGCGGTCGAGAGCGGTGCAAACCAAACCTGCCGCCAAGGTTAATTTGGAAATTCATTTTATTGTGCAGCGCACAATGATATTGCAATGCACAATGAGATGGGCTATATAAGAGGCATGAAATCTTCGGTGCTGCCGAAGAAAACGCCAACGAGGACCTGAAACGATGGCATACAAGACCGACGATATCTTTTCCTTCTCCGCTTTCGATCCGTCGAAGTTCACCGAAAGCTTCCGCGAATTGGCCGAAAAGGGCGCCGCCCAGTCCCGCGAGGCCTATGCTAAGATGAAAACCGCTGCTGAGGAAGCTACCAAGACCGTAGAATCTACAATGCAGTCGGCGCAGGCTGGTTCCGTCGAACTCGGCCTGAAGGCAATTGATGCGCTTCGCACCAACGCCGACGTATCGCTCAATCACATGGAAGCGCTGCTCGGCGTAAAGTCGATCTCCGAACTCCTAGAGCTGCAGACCGCATTCATCCGCAAGCAGGCCGAAGTCACCGTCGAGCAGGCCAAGGGCATGCAGGAAGCTGCCCGCAAGCTTGCCGAAGACATCGCCAAGCCCGGCAAGGAAGCCGCCGATAAGGCCATGGCGACCTTCAAGGCCGCCTGATCGGCACGTGGCTCAAGGGAAAAGGCCGGAGCCAAGCTCCGGCTTCTTCAATTTGCCGGGAAGGGGCTTGCAAAACGAGCCCGATCGCCGTATGTGACCCCCGAACGGCGCAAAACAGCGCTTCGTGCGGTTGTAGCTCAGTTGGTTAGAGCGCAGGTTTGTGGCACCTGAGGTCAGTGGTTCGACCCCACTCAACCGTACCATTCTCCAGATCAGAGAAACGATGAGATGGCTTCGTAGGGCATGGTCTGCCCGTCGGTTCCGCTGGCCCGGAAACGAACACAATTTTGTGCGACGCACCATTTCCTCTTGTCTGGATCATTAGCATGCCTATCTTTCAGGCTGCGAGTGCCTAAATTTTTTGACTCTCGTGTCTCGGGCTATTGCCCACCTTCACCTGCCCGGGTTGACCGGCAGGCTCTTTTGGAAGGACTAGGATCATGACAATTTCGATCAACAACTTCGCCTCCGCCAACGGAGCCAAGTTTTCTCCGCAACATATTGCTTCCGCTGTTGCCGAAGCGCGCCGCGCCATGGGCTACAGCATCGATGAACTGGCCATCACGACGGGGCTCGTCGGCGACGAGATTCTCCGGATCGAAAACGGTACGGACGCCGATCCTGCGAAGCTGAAACGCATCGCCGCCGCACTCAAGGTTCCGGTATCGCAATTCCTGGCCTAAAATAGAGGCATCCAGCCGCTTTGGCGGCTGGACCTTCGCATCGCTCCGGTTAAGGTTAACAATCCTTTCAGGTTAACTTCTGTCCGCCGGCTTGATAGAGGATTCCCGAGGCGCAGGGCCAATTTCTCGGCCGGTCTCACGATTTTGTCTGCAACAGCTTTGGCGATTTCCCGATCGGTTCGGGCGGGAAGGCATTTTTCCCGTGCGGATGTTACCTTTTAAACTTTGATCTGGGTCTAGACCGCTTCAGCCAGCCGCCGGGAAACCGCGATGCTCCACCGTCCGACGCACGATCTGGATACGGCTTTTTCCGTTTCTGTTGTCGAAAATCCCGCGGACCTGCCGGAGGAGTGGCCGCGGGCCGGTTTGATCGCCGATGCGCGTTGCCATGTCTTCCAGACGCGCGAGTTCATCGAGACCTGGTGCACCACCTTCGCGCCCGCAAAGAGGGCAAGACCGCTTTTGGTCGCGGTCCGCACCGGAGATGGCAGCCCATTGCTGTTCGTGCCCCTGACGATCGAGCGCAACCGTGGAGCCCGCGTCCTGACCTTCATGGATGAAGGCGTCGCCGACTATAATGCTCCGATTCTTTTTCCGACCACCCGGATCTGGACGACGGACGCGGCCCGGGAACTGTGGTCGGCCATCGAAAAGGCGCTGCCGGCTTATGATATCGCTTTCCTCGACAAAATGCCGGCCTATGTCGCCGATCTCCAGAATCCTTTGGCGCTTCTTGCCGAGGAGCCGAACGACGAATCCTGTCATGGTAATGTGCTGACGCGCCCCTGGAAGGACGTCGAGGCGACCCAGCCTTTCCTGAGGACGCTGAAGAAGAGCATTCGCGGTATGGAGCGCATCGGCAAGGTGGAATTCGCCGTCGCCGAAAACGACGCCGACCGAGAACTCTTCTTCGAGACGATGGCGCGGCAGAAGCAGCGCCGTTTCGAGGAGACGCGGGTGCCGGGATTCGATGCCGAGCCCCATAAGCTGGAGTTCTTCCGCCGCGCCAACCGGGTTTTCGCTTCCGAGGGCGTGTTGCATCTCTGCGCCTTGAAGGTCGGCGAAGAGATCGTCGCGACCGCGTGGAGCCTGACCCGCGGCAGACATCTCTACGATCTGCTGATCGGCTTCGAGGCCGGGGAGTGGAGTAAATTCTCGCCGGGCCGGGCGCTCAATCTGATGCTGTTGAAGTGGCTGCAGGATAACGGTTACACCTATCTCGACCACGGCATCGGCAACGAACCCTGGAAGCTCGAAGCTTGCGAGACGACGGTGCCGCTTTTGCGCCGGACCGTGGTCCGCACACCGCTCGGCCGCTTTCATCGGTCGCGGCTGAAAGTGATGGCCCGCCTGCGGGCCACCAACATCTGGCAGAGGGTCCGCCCGCTCAAATGGATCGTCTTGCGCGCATTCAGGAAGCACTGACCGGGCTCAGGAAGATATCGCCTTCCTCCGCCACCAGTTCGTTGAGGAATTCCACGACGGTTCTCAGTCGCACGAGGTCGCGCGTGGTTTCGTGATAGGTGGTCCAGTAGGAACGCCGGATGACGATCTGAGGCAGCACCCGCACGAGTTCCGGATACCCTCGCGCCACATAGTCGTGCAGAATGCCGATGCCGGCGCCCGAACGCACCGCCTCCGTCTGGCCGATCGCGCTCGAAATCTCGAAACTCGCGTCCCAATCGCGCATCACCTCGCCGGTAAAGTTGAGGGAGGGCGAGAAGATCAGGTCGTCCACGTAACCGATGCGCGGATGGCCCTTCAGCGCTTCGACGGATTTCGGCGTGCCCGCTTCCTCCAGATAGGTCTTCGACGCATAGAGGCCGAGCGTATAGTCCGTAAGTTTGGAGGAAACCAGCCGTCCTTCGACCGGCCGTTCGATGGTGATGGCGATATCGGCCTCGCGTTGTGATAGCGAAAACGAACGCGGCACCGGCACGAGCTGCAGTTTCAGTTCCGGATGCCGGCGCGTCAGCCGGCCGAGCCGGGAGGCGAGGAAGGACACGCCGAAACCGTCCGGCGCGCCGATCCGGACCGTGCCGGCGATCGCCGCGTCGATCCGGCCCGTGCTTGCCTGAGCCGCCAGCATCTCCGTTTCCATGCGCTCGGCGGCGCGGAAGAAGACTTCGCCCTCGGCGGTCAGCTCGCAGCCGTTCGTGCGGCGGATGAGAAGGCGCGTGCGAAGGTCTTCCTCCAGTGCCGTCACGCGACGGCCGAGCGTGGCATGGTTGATGCCGAGCCGCCGGGAGGCGGCCAGGATTTGCCCGGAGCGGGCCACAGCCAGGAACATGCGCACATCATCCCAGTTCATGTGAAGCTCCAATGTCGAAATTTGCACAATGGATGCGTAAACTACGGCGTTGCCTTGTGCAAATGCTGGAGTATCTTCGGCCATACCAAAAAGATCGCCACAAGGCAGGAGGAGCATACCCATGCGTGAGATCGGGCATTTCATCGGCGGCAAGCGTGTCGCCGGCACAAGCGGCCGCACGTCGGACGTCTTCAATCCCGCGACCGGTGAGGTTCAGGCCAAACTTTCGTTGGCAAACGTTTCGGAAATCCGGGCGGCCGTCGAAAATGCCAAGGAAGCCCAGCCGAAATGGGCGGCGACCAACCCGCAGCGCCGCGCCCGCGTTTTCATGAAATTCGTCGATCTCCTGAACCAGAACATGGACGAACTGGCGACGCTGCTCTCCAGCGAGCATGGCAAGACGGTGGAAGATTCTAAGGGCGATCTCGTTCGCGGCCTGGAAGTCTGTGAATTCGTCATCGGCATTCCGCACCTCTCCAAGGGCGAGTTCACGGAGGGCGCGGGTCCGGCGATCGACATGTATTCCATGCGCCAGCCGGTCGGCATCGGCGCGGGCATTACGCCGTTCAACTTCCCGGCCATGATCCCGATGTGGATGTTCGCCCCCGCGATCGCCTGCGGCAACGCCTTCATCCTGAAGCCCTCCGAGCGTGATCCGTCCGTGCCGATCCGGCTTGCCGAGCTGATGATCGAGGCAGGCCTGCCCGCAGGCATCCTCAACGTCGTCAACGGCGACAAGGCTGCCGTCGACGCGATCCTGACGGATCCGGATATCGGCGCCATTTCCTTTGTCGGCTCCACCCCGATCGCCCGTTACGTCTATGGCACGGCCGCGATGAACGGCAAGCGCGCCCAGTGTTTCGGCGGCGCCAAGAACCACATGATCATCATGCCGGACGCCGACATGGATCAGGCCGTCAACGCTCTCATGGGCGCCGGTTACGGTTCGGCCGGCGAGCGCTGCATGGCCGTTTCCGTCGCCGTCCCCGTCGGCGAAGACACCGCCAACCGGCTCGTCGAGAAGCTGACGCCGAAGATCGAGAGCCTGCGCATCGGCCCTTATACGGACGAGAAGGCCGACATGGGTCCTGTCGTCACCAAGGAAGCGCATGCGCGCATCAACGGCCTGATCGACCGCGGCGTCGAGGAAGGCGCCAGGCTTGTGGTCGACGGCCGCGGCTTTAAGCTGCAGGGTTACGAGAACGGCTATTTCGTTGGCGGCACCCTGTTCGACCACGTCACGCCGGAGATGGACATCTACAAGACGGAAATCTTCGGCCCGGTCCTCTCAGTAGTCCGCGCTCATAACTATGAAGAAGCCCTGTCGCTGCCGATGAAGCATGAATACGGCAACGGCGTCGCGATCTTCACCCGCGACGGCGATGCGGCCCGCGACTTCGCGAGCCGCGTCAACATCGGCATGATCGGCATCAACGTGCCGATCCCGGTGCCGCTTGCCTATCATTCCTTCGGCGGCTGGAAAGCATCCTCCTTCGGCGACCTCAACCAGCACGGCACGGATTCGATCAAGTTTTGGACGAAGACCAAGACGATCACCGCCCGCTGGCCGTCGGGAATCAAGGACGGCGCCGAGTTCGTCATGCCCGTCATGAGGTAACTGGCAGCAAACCAACAAGAGCATGACAAGGGCCTCCTCGCAGGCCCTTTCTGTTTGCAGATTGTTGACTTTTTGTGCGTTGCCGCAATTGAAACCGGAAAAAGCCGCTCTAGAATCCATCCCGGGTTTCGAATCGTGCCGGTCCTAGGCATTCGGATAGGGGAAGTTCATTCATGGCAATGTTGAATACGACGCCTCCGGCACCGGCGGCGGGAAATCTTGAGCGCGCCTCATTCACCGGCACCGCGTCGGAATATTTCGGCATCTGGATCGTCAACGTTCTGCTTACGATCATCACGCTCGGCATTTATTCCGCCTGGGCAAAGGTCCGGCGCAACCGCTACTTCTACGGCAATACCGTCATCCTTGGACGTTCGTTCGAATATCATGCCAAGGGCCTGCAGATTTTCCTGGGCCGGTTGATCGTCATCGGCTTCTTCATCCTGGTCAACATTCTGTCGATCATTCATCCGCTGTTTTCGGTGGTGACCACCGTTTTGATCCTCGTCGCCTTGCCTTGGCTTTTGAAGCGCGGCCTGCGTTTCAGCGCCCGCGTGACCAGCTACCGCAACGTGCGGTTCGATTTCGTAGGCTCGGCATGGGGCGCGTTCGTCTCGATCCTGCTCGGCAGCTTCGTCGCTTTCATCACCTTCGGCATTCTGGCGCCGCTCGCCAGCCGCTGGCTGTGGCGCTACATCTTCAACAACATGCGCTATGGCGATCGGCCTTTCGTGACCGAGCCCAGGCTGAAGTCGCTCTACGGCGTCTGGTGGCTTCCGGCACTCATGGTCGTGATCGGTGCGGCCTTGCTGGGCATTCTTGCCGCGGGAACGATCGCCGCGATGAGCGCGATGAGTGAGGATGAAGCGGCTGCCGCCCTTGCCTTCAGCCCGGTCCACTTCGTCTTCATTCTTGTTTTCGTGGTTTATGGCGCTGCGGCGCTGATCTACCGCATCGGTGTACGCAACGTCGTCTGGTCTGCCGCGAGTCTCGACGGCCGTCATCAGCTCTTCAGCGATGTGCCGCGCTGGACCTATGTCTGGGTCGCGGTCACCAATGTCATCGTGACCATCATCACGCTTGGCCTGATGCGACCCTGGGCGGCGGTGCGCATGGCCCGGTTCACGACCGAACATACCGGCATTGCCGTCGTCGGCGATCTCGGCGAAATCCTGTCGTCGATCGAGGCGACCGGTGCTGCGATCAGTGCCGAATACATGGATATGGAAGGGTTCGACTTTGGCTTCTGATGAGGTGGTGATCGCGCGGGGCGAATGGCATCCGGCCAATTCCAGCCGCTCGGTTCCCGCTGCGCTGAAGCAGGACGGCGAAAGGATTGTCGCTGCGGAAGAGGCCTTCGTGCTTGTCTCCGCAGTGCCCGAGCGGATCGAGTTCAGCCAGCGTGTTGGCTCGATCCCGCGGCGCATGACCTTTCCGGATGGATCGGTCTTCGAAACACGCGACAACGACAGCGTGGATCGTTATCTGCGTGGCCGGTACGGTGCCCGTCATGGCTTCATCCATGGGCTGGAACGGTTCCATCCCCGGCTCATCGTGTTTGCGTTTGCCGTCGTGTTGCTGGCGGCATCCATCTATCGTTTCGCGCTGCCGGTGCTGATCGAAGTGGCAATCTGGGCGACACCGCCTTTCGTCCCTGAAATGATCGGTTCGGGTACGCTCGCCTCGCTGGATCGCACGGTATTCTCGCCTTCGGAACTGCCGGAGGCCGAAAGAAAGGCGATCCTGGAAGGGTTTGCCAAGCTTGCCGCCAATTCGGAGGGCGGGGAAGCGGGCTACAAGCTGAATTTCCGCGAGGGCGGGGCGATCGGCCCCAATGCCTTCGCATTGCCGGACGGCAGCCTGGTCCTGACCGACGACCTGGTGAAACTCGCCGGCGGTGATCGGGAAATGATCCTCGGCGTGCTCGGCCACGAGATTGCCCATGTGGAGGGAGAGCACAGTCTCCGCCAGATCTATCGGGTTGCCGGCGTTGCAGCGCTGGTCATGCTGATCGCGGGTGACGTGGGCTCCGGCGTCGAGGATATCCTGACCCAGGGCGGCGCTTTGCTCGCCCTTTCCCATTCCCGCGCCGCGGAAGCGGAAGCCGACCGTCGTTCCGTCGAACTGATGCAGGCCGCCGGTTACGATCCCGCAGCGCTCGCCCGCTTTTTCGCCGTGCTGGAGGATAAGCTTGGGGACCACCGCGACGCCGATATCTTTTCGAGCCATCCGGGCACGCCACAGCGCCAACAGGATATCCGCAATTACGCTGCCGAACTTCAAGGTCGGCCTGGAGCAAGGTAGGCATGTTCTTACGCATGCATTGACGTATCTGCAGACTGATCTAATTTAGCTTGCGGAGTAGGAGTGGGGAGTTCAGTCCATGGTTTATGAGTGGGATGCCAGGCGCGCCCGCCGGGCGCATTTGACGAAGGTGGCCTTCAGCCTGTTCGTGGTGCTGGTCGTTGTTGCCGTTCCGACATGGGTCGCGGTCTCGATGACCGGCTGACCCGAGGGTTTCCGACAATTGCCGCAATCAGGCCCCGAAGCGGAACAGCGACCTGATGGTGCGGGAAATCGACATATAGGCCGGCGGTTCCTGTCCGATCGCCCTAAAGCCCGCTTCCGTGAGAGAAAACACCCGACCCGCTTTTCCTTCGCGATGGATGACATATTGCATGGTGAGGGCGTAGTTGATGGCAGCAGCCATGTCGCTGGTCCAGCCGATCTCGTCAGCCGGAACGCGCGAGGCGCCGGCTTCGTAGAGGATGGTCAGAACCTCGTGCAGATCGCGGGACAACATCCTTGATCTTTGCACACCGCAATGGCCTCCGCCATGCCCGGTATGATGCCCGGATGAAAAATCCCGTCGGCGAAGACGTCTTTAGATTGGCGATGTGGATTCCTCGCCGCGAGTGGCCGGTGGAGAGGCGAAAACCTGATGAGAATTTTCTTATTTTGGAATTGTTCAAAACTAGCCGAGCCTCTATATAGGGATGGTACGAGTCTCGGGAGACCAGCATGCGCTTGACCAAACAGACGAATTACGCAGTACGGATGTTGATGTATTGCGCGGCCAATGAAGGCCATCTGAGCCGCATTCCCGAAATCGCCAGGGCCTATGGCGTTTCCGAACTCTTCCTCTTCAAGATCCTCCAGCCGCTGAACAAGGCGGGCTTGGTCGAAACGGTGCGCGGCCGCAACGGCGGCGTCAAGCTCGGCCGCAGCGCCGATCGCATCACGCTGTTCGACGTCGTGAAGGTCACCGAAGACAGTTTCGCAATGGCCGAATGTTTCGAGGATGGCGCGGTGGAATGCCCGCTGGTCGACAGTTGCGGCCTCAATGCCGCGCTTCGCAAAGCGCTCAATGCCTTCTTCGACGTGCTTGCGGAATATACGATCGACGACCTCGTCAAGGCCCGCCCGCAGATCAACTTCCTGCTCGGCCTTGATAATGTGCATCTGCCGAAGATCGCACCGAAGATCACGGCGCCGGCCGCCTGATCCGGGCCTTGGCGCCGGTCCCCGCCGGTTCGGGTTCGCGGGGCATACAAATATGCAAGGGCGCCGTCTCCGGGGTGGCGCCTTTTTGATTTTTATCAGGTCCCAGGTTGACCTTCATTGCACATGCAATAGAAGGAACCCAGGCGTTTCGGACTCTCTCGCCCATCCTTTCCTGTGGCGCCTTCAGGACCTGAGCCCATGTCTTTTCCGCAATTGCGGGCCTTTGCGCTGACTGCGCTGATCGGTACCACCGGCGCGCTCGTGGCGCTCGCCATTGCCTTCCCCGCCCCTTATCTCATCGGCCCTGCAGTCGCCGTGACGCTTGCCGGTCTTGCGGGGCTGAAGCTTTCGGTGCCGAACGAGATACGCAGCGTCTGTTTCGTCATCGTCGGCGTCTCGATGGGCACGACGGTGACGCCGGACGTCATCGTGGCGGCCCGCACCTGGCCGCTGAGCTTCGTGACCGTATTAGTGGCCGTGGTCCTGCTGCTCTATGCAAGTTGCTGGGTGCTGCGCCGGTTCTTCCATTATGACCGCATTACATCGCTCCTGGCTTCGTCGCCGGGCCATCTGAGTTATGTCCTGAGCCTTGCCGCGGAAACGCGCTGCGACCTGCGCACCGTCAGCATCGCCCAGAGCGTGCGCGTCCTGGCATTGACGATCGTCACGCCGATCATCGTCAGCGTCCTGGATCTGGTCGATGCGGATGCCGTGTTCGTGGTGCAGTCGATGAGTCCCTTCGTGCTTGCGGCCACGCTCATTGCGGCAGTGCTCGCTGGGCTGTTTTTCCTGCGTCTGAACTTTCCCGCCGCGCTTCTGCTCGGCGGCGTCTTCGCGTCGATCGGCACGCATGTAACCGGCTTTGCCAGCGGCGCGGTGCCCAACTGGCTGCTGGTGCCGACCTATGTCCTGCTTGGGGCGCTGATCGGAACGCGGTTCAGCGGGGTCTCGATCCGCGAGGTGAGGAAAGCCTTCATCGCCGGTGTGGTCGTCACGATCGTCGTGACCATCATGGCGGTCGGCATCGCCGGCGGCGTGTCCTACTTCCTCGGGGTGCCGCTCGATGCGGCGCTGATCGCCTTTGCTCCGGGCGGGCTCGAAACCATGTCGGCCATGGCGGTTATGCTGAATGCGAACCCGACCTACGTCGGGGCCCATCATGTCCTGCGTCTGCTGTTCCTTTCGGTGCTGATGCCGTTCGTGCTCGGCAGGGAGGCGCGTCGGCGCTGAACGGGCGGCGGATATCGTCCTCCGGGGCTTGTGGAAGGAGCTCCGGTCCGGTTATCGCTCGGTGAGCCACGGATAAGAAAAGGGTATCGCCATCATGAACGGAAAAGTTTCTCTTGCGGTCGTTGTCATGGGCGTCAGCGGGTCGGGCAAGACCTCGGTCGGTCAACGTCTGGCCGAGCGGCTGAATTGTGCGTTTGTCGAGGGGGACCGGCTGCACCCGGCTGCCAACGTTGCCAAGATGGCGCAGGGTATTCCGTTGACCGACGAGGACAGGTGGCCCTGGCTCGATCTCGTCGGTGGAGAACTCGCCGCGGCTCGGGAACGTGACGAGAGTGTCGTGGTGACCTGTTCCGCACTCAAGAAAGTCTATCGGGACCGGCTGCGCCAGGCGAGCGGCGGCTTGCTGTATTTCGTTTTCCTGACCGGCGACCCCAAGGTGCTCGAGGCGCGGATGGGCGCCCGCACCGGTCATTTCATGCCCGCGTCCCTGTTGCAAAGCCAGCTCGCCACGCTGGAAAATCCGCAATCGGAAGCGGGTGTGGTGATGGTGGACATAGACGCAAGCTTGGACGCCATCGTTGGCAAGGCTTTCGATAAGCTCGTCAAGTTGTACGAGAGCTGATAATCTGATTCATGCTCCTATTTTAGCCGTTGGCATGTGTTGTGCGGCGCCAACGGAAGTAATTTCAAAAAATTATTGGGACTTGTGATCCGAGACTCTTCAACCACCGTATAAACAGACGCGATTTGTGTTTATGCAGTTTCGCCGGAACCTCGGAAAACTCCGCCGAGTCGGCGAAACGCATCGATTGGCAGGTGTTTGAGGAGACGGTTTGCGGATGCCAGATTCGACGCAAGGTCCGGGGCGGGGTTCCCTTCGCCGGGTGCCGAAACAGGAAAGAAGCCGCGAGCGTATCGACGAGATCCTCAAAGTATCCATGGAACTGATCGGCCGCAAAGGCATCGATGCGGTAACCATGAAGGAAATCGCCGCACTCTCCGGCGGGCCGATCGCCTCGGTCTATCAGTATTTCCCCAACAAGTCCGCAATCATCGCGATGCTCTACGAGCGTTATGTCGAGGAGGTCCGGTCCATGATCACCGGACATATCGAAGGAATCGCGACGGCGGATGATGCTTTGGATGCGACCGACGCGTTGATTGATCTCTACTACAACAACATGCGTGAGCGACCGTCGACGCAGGATCTCCTCAACGCCATCCAGGCGGACAAGGCGCTCGCAGATCTCGATATCGCCGAGACGCGCTTCCAGGCAGAAATGTTTTACCAGGCGACCGAGCGGTTCGTAAGTGAGCCGGTGCGTGAAGCCTATGCCCGGACGCTTTTCGTGATGTTCCATATGGCCGGTGCCACGTTGCGTCTTGCTCTCATGGTGTCGCGCGAGGAGGCTACTGCGCTGGTGTCGCAGTTCAAATCGATCGTCCGCGCCCAGGCGACCTATTATTTTACCGGCAGTTTCCCCGTCTCTCTCTGAACGAGCGGTTCAGAGCCCCAGCCGGTCGCGCAGGCCGTACCACCAGGCTCCGAGCACAGTCAGCGGCACGCGGAACGTCCTGCCGCCGGGGAATGGCAGGTTGGGCAGCGATGCCCAGACATCGAAACGTTCGGCATGGCCCGCGACGGCCTCGCCGAGGATCTTGCCAAGCAGATGCGTCGTCGTAACCCCGTGGCCGCTGTCGCCATGCGAGAAATAGACCTTGTCAGAGAGCCGGCCCATATGCGGAATGCGGGTCAGCGTCAGCGCGAAATTGCCGCTCCAGGCATAATCGATTCTCACGTCCCTCAACTGCGGAAAGGTCTTCAGCATATTGGGGCGAATGACGCCCGTCAGGTCGCTGGGGCCGTTTCCGCCATAGCCGATGCCGCCGCCATAGAGCAGCCGGTTGTCGGCGGTGCGGCGGTAGTAGTCGAGGATGTAATTGGCATCCTCGACGCAATAGTTGGCCGGCAACAGGCTTTCGATCAATTCCTTATCGAGGGGTTCTGTCGTCATGACCTGACTGGAAACCGGCATCATCCGGCCATGCACCTCCGGCAGAAACGGCGCCAGATAGGCATTGCCGCAGACGAGCACATAGGAAGCCTTCACCGATCCTCTTTCGGTTCGCACCCTGGGCTTCTCACCCATGTCGAGACCGATGACCCGCGATCCTTCGAAAATGCGGCCGCCGAGGCTTTCAACGGCGGCTGCTTCGCCGAGCACCAGATCGAGCGGATGGACATGGCCGCCGAGCCGGTCGATCATTCCGCCGGCATAACGTTCCGTCTTCACGTATTTGCCGACATCTGCCTTGGAGACCATTTCGAGGCCGGCATGGCCGTGGCGTTCCCAGTCCGTCTTGTGATGCTCCATCTCGCGGATCTGCTTGTCGGTGAAGGCCGCGAAGAAGCCGCCATGCACCAGATCGCAGTCGATGCCGTATTTCGCGATGCGCCCGCGGATGATCTCGCCGCCCTCCAGCGACATTTCCCCGAGCTTCACCGCCTTGTCGCGGCCATAGCGGCCGGCGATCGTTTCGAGATCGCGGCTGTAGCCGTTGACGATCTGCCCGCCATTGCGGCCGGAGGCGCCGAAGCCGATCCGCTCCGCCTCCAGCACCACGACGGAATAACCGTGTTCGGCAAGTTCCAGCGCCGCCGAAATGCCGGTGAAGCCGGCACCGATAACGCAGATATCCGCATCCGTCTCGCCCTCCAACGTAGGGCGGACGCGTTTGTCCCTGGCCGAAGCGGCGTACCAGGAATTCGTATGGCGCGGGTTGTCACCGGGTTTGAATGCCATGGTCAGACCGTCCGGATATAGGCGTCGTATTCCACGTCGGTCACCCGCAGCGAAAATTCCGACAGTTCCTGTTGTTTGCAGGCCGTGTAGAGCGCCCGGTATTTTGGTCCGAGCGTCGCATAGGCGAAGGTCGAGCGAGCGAACTGCGAAAGCGCATAGTCCCAGTTGGTCGGCAGCGGCTCATGGCTGATGGCATGCTCGTCGCCGGTGATCGCACCGCCCGGATTGCGCTTCTCCTTGATGCCGGAAAGGGCTGCGTTGAGGATCATCGCCAACACCAGATAGGGATTGGTGTCCGAGCCTGCGACACGATGCTCGATACGGGTCGCCGGCTTCGACGCGGTAATGACCCGCACGGCGGCCGAACGGTTGTCGAAACCCCAGGAGGCATAGGTCGGCGCGTGCTCGCTCGGGCGCAGCCGGCGGTAGGAATTGGCATGCGGCGCGAACACCGCCATGCTCTCGCCCAGGTTTTCCAACAACCCGCCGACCGAATGGAAGAGGGCCTCAGACGGTCCGTCCTCGCCGACATAGACGTTGCGGCCCGCCTCGTCGAGAAGCGAAAAATGCACATGCATGCCGCTGCCGGCCTGGGTGCCGTAGGGTTTGGCCATGAAGGTGGCGTCGAGATCGTTGGCGCGCGCCACGCCCTTGACGATCCGCTTCAGAAGCACCGCATGGTCGGCGGCCTTGAGGGCGTCGGGCACATGGTTGAGGTTGATCTCGTACTGGCCGGGACCGTTCTCCCGCAGCGTCGTATCGGCAGGTATGCCCTGCGCCCGGGCGGCGCTCGCGATACCGTGGAACACGTCCTCGAAATCCTGCAGTTCGGAAATGGAAAGCACCTGGGTCTGGCCGGTGTGCCAGCGACCTTCGCGGGAATTCGGCGGCCGGACGGGATCGAGGGCCGAGCGCACCGGGTCGATCAGGTAGAATTCCAGTTCCGTCGCCACGACCGGCGTCAGCCCGATCTTCGTGAAACCTTCGAGCACCCTGGCGAGGATCTGCCGCGGATCGCCGTAAAAGCCCGTTCCATCGGGGTCGCGCATGCCGAGCAGGACCTGCGCCGTCGGACGGTTGAGCCAGGTGACGCGCGACAGGGTTCCCGGGACCGCAAAACAGATGCCGTCCGGATCGCCGGTGCCTTCCGCGAGGCCGGCGGCATTGACATCACGGCCCCAGACATCGAGTGCATAGACCGAGCGCGGCATGGCCATGCCTTTCGAGAGGATGTCGAGGGCGCGTTCGCGCGGAATCCATTTGCCGCGCGGCACGCCATTCACGTCGATGACGAATGCTTCGAGGACCTCGATGTCCGGATTGCTTTCAAAGAAAATCTGGGCGGTGCTGATATCATCCATGCACCACCAGATAGCTTGTTCTCTATCGCGCGGCTAGGCGTTGAAGCGCTCGGGACGATAGGCGGAGATGTCGATCAGCGTCTTGCTCCCGGTGATTGCCTCGGCGATCACCTGGCCGGTTACCGGTCCGAGGGTGAGGCCGTGATGCGCATGGCCGAAGGCGAACCATAAGCCGTCGTGCCGAGGGGCTTTGCCGATCACCGGCATCATGTCCGGTGTGCAGGGACGCGCGCCCATCCACGCCTCCTTGTCGAGCCGCTCGCCGAGCGGAAAGATGGTGCGGGCGACCGCCTCGGCACGCTCAAGCTGAACCGGCGTCTTCGGCGCATCCCTGCGGGCGAATTCCGCACCCGTCGTCAGCCTTATGCCCTGGTTCATCGGAGCAAGGAAATAACCGCGCTCCGCATCCATGGTCCAGCCGTTCAGCTTGGCATTGCCGCTGGCTGAGTAGTGCATATGGTAGCCGCGCTTGACGCCGACCAGGAAATTGTAGCCGAGCGGCTTGGTGACGGTGTCGGACCAGGGGCCGAGCGCGACAACCACGTCCTTGGCCTCGACGGTGCCGTCGCCGGCGACAATCCGCCAGCCTGTCGCGGTCTTCGACAGGCTTTTCGCATCGCCCTTCAGCACCCGGCCGCCGAGCTTTTCGAAGAGCGCCACATAGGCGCGCGTCAGCGACAGCGGATCCCTGACAGACCAGGGGTCTTCCCAGCGCAGCCCGCCGACGAAATCGTTGGAAAGATTGGGCTCCTGCTCGGCGATGTCGGAAGGCGAAAGTTCCTTGAAGGCAACGCCGTATTCTTTCCTCAGCCGCACGGCTTCGGCGATCTCGCCGTCGTGCTTGGCGCGGGTGCGGAACACTTCCGTCCAGCCGTTCTTGGCGATCAGGTCCTGAGCGCCGGCTTCCTCGATCAGCTCGTTATGGGTGGAGATCGAATGCTCGATCAGCGGAGCATAGGCGCGGGCGATCAGCTGGTGGCGTGTCAGGTTGGAATGCCACCAGTATTTCGCCAGGAAGGACGTGACTGACGGAATGGCCTTCCAGTGATAGTGGGCGTCAATGCGGTTGTTCAGGGCATAACGCAGGATCAGTCCGAACTGCTGCGGAAAGCCGTAAGGGACGACGCCCTCGCGCTGAATGAGGCCGGCATTGCCATAGGACGTTTCGAGCCCCGGTTCCTTGCGGTCCACCAGCACGACGGACCTGCCGCGCCGGGCCAGTTGCAAAGCCGTCGAAACGCCGATGATTCCGGCACCCAGCACGATCGCATCCGCAGTCATGATCCGTATTCCATTCCGTTCTTTTATACTTTGAAGACCATGCCGCCCCGGATGCTGCGGTGCAAATGAAAAATCAAGACTGCTTACGCAGATTCCCTGTTGCTTCCCTGAACGGTCCTCGAAACCTGGGCGGCAGCTTGACGTATGTAGGCGCCGGATAACTGCGGTCCGCGTTCTCGGAGGTCATGGATGCGGGCCATGCCGTTCCGAAGACAGCATTTGAAACCTGATGCCAAGGATATGTGAGGCATTTGCTCTGTTTTCATTTTAGGTGAACGTAAACTACTGACTTTTTATTGTTCGGGATGGTGGTCCGCGACGCCTTGCCACCAGGAGGACGGGCGGAGCACAAATAGGGCAGGCTGAATGAAATTATCCTCGATCCAGACGTTGATCGGCGCTGTGGGCACGATCCTCGGCTTCACGGCCCTGCTCGTCTGGGGTGAATACGCCAGCTGGCAGTCGCAGGTCGCCCGGATCGAGACCGATCTGAAGCAGAGCGCGAGAGCATTGGTCCAGCATGCAGATGACACGCTTGAGATGGCAAAGCTGCCGCTCGCTGGAATTATCACGGAGATCCAGGATGAAGAGGCCGATCCAGACATGGCCTCAAAGCTCCGGAATGTGATGAAGCAGCAGATTGCCAGCACACCCTGGCTCGACCGCTTGAGCTATATCGACGTCAAGGGGAATATTATCGCGACCTCGACGGATATCGATACGAAACATATCAATTTCGCGGATCGGGATTATTTCAAGTTCCACCAGTCCTCAGACGTGCTTCAACCCGTCCTCGGCATGCCGATCAAAAGCCGTGTATCGATGGATTGGATCCTCACCGTCTCGCAACGGGTCAACCAGTCGGACGGCAGCTTCGGAGGCGTGGCGACGGTCGTCATCACGATGAGCAATTTTTCCCGCTTCTTCGAGAGCTTCGATGTCGGCCACACGGAACGTTCCTGATGGTGCGGGGCGATGGCGTCATCCTGGCCCGGGCTCCCTGGAGGGAAGACCTGCTTGGCACCAACATAGCCTCCCATGAACTGTTCACGAAACACCTGAGGAATGCGCCGCTCGGGGCATATCACTACAAGTCGCCCGTCGATGGGGAAGCGCGAATCGGCGGCTATTATAAAAGCGATCTCACCGGCATCGTGGTGCTCGCCGCGGCCTCGCGATCCGAGGTGCTGGGCAGATGGATCGAAATGGCGAAGATCCGCTGGATCTCCGGCGTTGCGGTTGTCGCCATCGCCGGCATCCTCGTCTGGCGGTGGCGGCGTCAGGCGGGCCTGCGGCGGGCGAGCGAGGCGCTGCTGGTCGCGCGTGAAGCCGAGTTCCGGCTTCTCGCCGAGGGATCGAGCGATCTCATCCAGCGTTTCAACGGCAACGGCATCCGGGAATATGCGTCCCCCTCGTCGCGGGAGGTCTATGGTATCGAAGCGGAGGCGCTGATCGGCACCAACGTACTGGACAACTTGCATGAGGACGATCGGGAAACCGTGCTTCAGGTTCTGGAGCGGTTGCGCGCCGGCTCCCCCCGGGAGAGTCTGGTGGTCCGCCGCAAGCATTCCAACGGAAAGCAGATCTGGCTTGAGACAACCCTGAACCGGCTCCCCGGCGGCACCGATAACGACGAAATCCACATCGTTGCCGTGACGCGGGATGTCTCCCGCCAGAAGAAGCTCCAGGAGGAGCTCGACGTGCTGGCCAATACCGATGAACTGACGAAGCTTGCCAACCGTCGTTCGCTCAATACCCGTTTCGAGGAAATGGTGGCCCGCGCCGAACGAGATAAGGCGCCGCTATCGCTCCTGATGATCGACGTGGACCGTTTCAAGCTTTTCAACGATACCTACGGGCATGCGGCCGGCGACGACTGTCTTCGGGCGATCGCCGGCGCGGCGCTCGGCTGCATCCGCCGCTCCAAGGATCTCGCAGCGCGCTACGGAGGCGAGGAACTCGCCGTTCTCCTGCCGGAAACCGATGCGGATGGTGCGGCAAGAGTGGCGGAAAACATCCGCCAGGGTGTCTTTGGACTGAGGCTGGCTCACGAAAAGAACCCTCCTTGGGGGCGTGTGACGATCAGTATCGGCAGGGCGACGCTCAGCATCGCGGAATTGGAAAAGTTGACCTCTAACGACCTTTTCGAACGGGCCGACCGCGCGCTCTACCAGGCCAAGAACAATGGGCGCAACCGCTCCATGGCCGCCGAAGACGAGACGGTCGCTGTGGCGAATATCGGGAAAACCGCCTGAAGCATGGCAGGATGCCGCGCCTTCTCGCCGCGGTTTGAGAAATGCCAAATTTTTGCCTTGACGGCCGCCTGCATGGGGATACTAAAAGGTTATCCCAACGACGGCCGTCTGACCGCCGAACGTCCATTCTATCGTGTTCGCCCCGGCGTCCCCAGGTAAAAATCCATGACCCATCCAAGCTCGAACCGGGCGCTTGTCATCGCGGCCGTGATGGCAAGCATGGCGATGATCGCAATCGAAGCGACGATCGTCTCGACGGCCATGCCGCAGATCGCAGCGCAGCTCGGCCAGTTGAACCTCTATAGCTGGGTCTTCTCCTCCTTCCTGCTCGCCCAGACGGCGATGACCGTGGTGTTCGGCAAGCTTTCGGACATCTACGGCCGCAAGCCGATCGTCCTTCTCGGCACGGCGATCTTCCTCATCGCCTCCATTCTCGCCGGTTTTGCCTGGTCGATGCCGTCGATGATCGCCTTCCGCCTGCTGCAGGGCATAGGGGCAGGGGCAATCCAGCCGGTGGTCATGACGGTCGTCGCCGATCTTTATCCCGGTGCCGAGCGCGGCAAGGTTCAGGGCTACCTCGCCAGTGTCTGGGCGCTTGCGGCGGTGGTCGGCCCGCTGCTCGGCAGCGTCATCGTCCACAGCCTTCCCTGGGCCTGGGTTTTCTGGATCAACGTTCCGATCGGCATTCTTTCCGCGATCGGCTTTATTCTGTTCCTCCATGAAGACAAGCAGAGCCGCACCGCCTCGATCGATTTTCTCGGTGCCGGCCTTTTCACGGTTTCCATCTCGGCCCTGATGATCGCGCTGACGGAAACCGAAGGTGCGGCCGCCTCCATGATCGTCGCGCTGGCAATCTTCGCGGTCAGCTTCGCGCTGTTCATCTGGCAGGAGCAGCGCGCACCGGCACCGATGGTCTCGCTGCCGCTCTGGCTGAAGCGGCCGATCGCCGCCGCCAATACGGCGGTCTTCCTGTCCAGTATGGCGATCATGGGGCTGACGACCTTCCTGCCCATGTATGTGCAGACGGTGCTTGGCCGTTCGCCGCTCGTCGCGGGTTTTACGCTCACAATGCTGCTGGTCGGCTGGCCGACGGGCGGTACTCTCGCCTCCCGGCTCTTTCCGCGTTTCGGTCTCCGCCCGATCATGATCGTCGGAAGCGCCTTTGTTCCTTTCGGCGCGCTTCTCCTGGTGTTCCTGGCACCAGGCAGTTCACCGGTCCAGGCCGGTCTCGGATCGTTGCTGATGGGCTTCGGCATGGGCCTGCTCAACATTTCCGGGCTGGTCATCATCCAGGAAAACGTCGGCTGGTCGGAACGCGGCAGCGCCACGGCCTCCAATGTCTTCTCGCGTAACCTCGGCAGCACGCTCGGTGCCACGCTGCTCGGTGCCGTGCTGAGCTACGGGCTGAGCAATACCGGCGGTGCGCCGGTCACCTCCGACGAGCTGCGGGATCTCCTGCAGGGAACAGGAGCCGGACTTTCGGCGGATTCGCCGATCCGCCTTGCGCTTCAGGATGCTCTGCACATGACCTTCCTCGCTATGCTGCTGATGTCGGCGCTGATCGTCCTTGCGTGTCTCTGCGTACCGAGCAACGTGCGGCATGGGCAAGCCGCTCAGGAAAGCCGGTCCTGAGGCCGATGCGGAGAGACTGCGCGTGAACACCATCCGCATCGCCGCAGCTCTGCTTCTTCGCACCGATGGCGATACGCTTCTGGTGCGCAAGCGCGGTGCGACAGCCTTCATGCAGCCGGGTGGCAAGATCGAACCGGGTGAAAGCTCGGCCGCCGCTCTCGTTCGCGAACTGGAAGAGGAGATCGGCCTGCGGGTCTCGCCGGAATGTTTCCGCCCGCTCGGCCGGTTCGAGGCGCCGGCCGCGAACGAACCCGGCGATACGGTATCCGCGGAGGTCTTTGTTCTCGATATCGGCGACACTGCCGTCACCAGGGCGGCGGAGATCGAGGAGATCCGCTGGATATCGCCGGACGATCCCGGCGATATCGTTCTGGCCGAGTTGACCGGTCGCCACATCCTGCCGGCCTGGCTTCGGATGTCGAAGACCTAGTTGCCAAGCCCGGCTTCGGCGACGAGGACCGGATCGGCGCGGAAGTCGTTGGGGAAGAGGCCCTTCAGGTTCTCGATCTTCGGCAGGTCGTTATAGACGATATAGGGATAGGTGGGATTGTTGGTCAGGAAATCCTGGTGGTAATCCTCGGCCGGATAGAAGGTCTTGCCCGGCTCGATCGTGGTGGCGATCGCCGCTTGATAGAGCTTCGCCTTGTTCAACTGGTCGATATAGGCCTTGGCGACCCTTGCCTGTTCGTCGCTGGTCGGGAAGATGGTCGAGCGATATTGCGTGCCGACGTCCGGTCCCTGGCGGTTGAGCTGGGTCGGGTCGTGCGCCACTGAGAAATAGATCTGCAAGAGCTTGCCGTAGCTTATCTTCTTAGGGTCGAAGGTAATGCGGACGGATTCCGCATGGCCTGTCTTGCCGAAACCGATCTCCTCGTAACGGGCCGTCTCCCTGGCGCCGCCGGCATAACCGGAAACCGCGTTGGTGACGCCTTCGACACGCTGGAAGACGCCCTGCACGCCCCAGAAACAGCCGCCTGCGAAGATCGCGGTTTCCTTGGGTGCCGAACCGGCTGTCTCGTCTACGGCGGGCGCGGGGATCGCGATCCCCTCCTGCGCATCGGCCGTCGCCGTGCCGAGTGCGAGGCCCGCAAGCATGAGCGTGGTTCCCGCAAGTGCGGTGAACAGGCGGTGCATTCTGAATGAGGTCTGCATCATGGATCTCCTCGATCGAAGCGAATTCCGGAAGTTGCGAGCAGTCCGGCAGGTCAGGCGGCTGCCGGGCGAAATTTCATGACGAGGCCGTTCATGCAGTAGCGCAGGCCGGTCGGCTTCGGGCCGTCGTCGAAGACATGGCCGAGATGCCCGCCGCACCGGGCGCAATAGACGGCGTCGCGCACCATGCCGAGCGAGGTATCGCGCATCCTTCCCACGGCGTTTTTCAGCGGCGCCCAAAAGCTTGGCCAGCCGGTGCCGCTGTCGAATTTCGTATCGGACGAGAAGAGGTCCTGATCGCAGCCGACGCAGGCGAACCTGCCCTGGCGGTGCTCGTTCAAAAGCGCACTGGTGCCGGGATATTCGGTGCCTTCCTCACGCAGGATATGGTACTGCTCGGGCGTCAGCAGCTTGCGCCATTCATCCTCCGAATGCGAAACCGCAAACCTGCCGCCGGGCATGACGGCATATGCCGCCCGTGTTCCCGCGCCGAGAACGGTTGTGACCGCAACCGCCAGGCAACTGCCCGCCAGGAACATGCGTCTGTCCATGATCGACCTCCCTGTCGATAACCTGCTTTCTCGCATGATTACGGAAGAGTGGCGCGTTTGGTTACACACTTCGGCGCGAAACACCGAAACGTGATACCGCACGCAAATCCGGGGTATCTGAAGGGAGAACTGGCTAGGGATCCTAGATTATCTATCGATTTCAATGGTTTAGATGAAAAACCTTGAAATTCCCTTTGTTTTCCTGCCGCGAGCGACCGTGGATCCCACTCTTGTGCCCTGGCGGTGGACATCATTCAGCAGGACGGGCGAGCGGCAATAATTTGCGCTTTCGGATTCTATATTCGCGGTGCCGCAGCGATAGAGCGTGCGGCAGCTTTGCGCCTCAATGTCGGTCGTCAAACCTGCGCTGGCGAACCTCTAAAAGCAGACATTGTCTATGACACGTTCGAGTGCCAGCCGATTATTTCGACGTATGGGTTCGAATCCCGCCAGTCCGCCGCGCGAGATTCGAACCGTAGCTGGGTAAGACGCATAGATAGTCTGTTTCCTTAGCTTCGCTCACCCAGCAGCGGTCAGGCTCCTTCCGGCCCACAAAGTGGATTTAGCCGCTCTTCAACCCGGAAATATGCGGCCGAGCAGCCCGGAAATCGGTTAATTCATAACGTCAGTCCGAATAGAGAGAATGAATTATGTTGTTGATGCGGCATTTCACTTGGACACTGTAATGGGGTAGAATGGTAGAAAACTGGCTAATTAGGTAGAATGGAGTATCTCCACATGAGCCTGAACGTGAAAGACCCCGAAGCACATCGCCTCGCCCAGGCGATCGCCCATGCGACTGGGCAGAGTATGAGCCGTGTCGTGACCGATGCGCTGCGTGAGCGTTACGCGCAAATTGAAAAACAGAGAGGCAGGGCTTCTGTTGAAGAACTTCTTGCGATCGCCGACAGGGCTGCGGCCCATCTAAAGCGACCTTACGCCGATCACGCCGAGCTTCTCTATGACGAGGACGGCCTGCCGAAATGATTATCGACACGTCCGCCATGGTAGCGATCCTGTATAGCGAGCCGGAGGCTGCTGCCTTCACGCGACTGATCCACGATTCGGCAGCCATCCGGATCAGCGTGGCAAATTACTTGGAACTATCCATGGCGATCGAAAAGCAGCTCGGGCCGGAAGGCATGAGGCAGGCCGATGCGTTCTTCCGTCGTGCAGCGATCGACATCGAGCCAGTGACAGTCAAGCAGGGCCATCTGGCCCGACAGGCATTCCTCGACTTCGGGAAAGGCCGACACAAAGCTGGACTGAATTTTGGCGACTGTTTTGCCTACGCTCTCGCCAGAGATTTCGACGAGCCCTTGCTATTCAAGGGTAACGATTTCACAGAGACAGACATACGTTCGGCAGCATAACGCACGAACGGGTATGATGGTTTGGAGCTGACGTGTTGACTGATGCTTTGGAGCTCCGGAAGCGGTTCCGCTTCGGCTCAATGCTGCCGTGCACAGCGGTATCGAACTCCTGCCGGCCTGGCGGGTAAGGTTCGTCGTCCACATCCACGCTCAACTCGATGTGAAGCTCAGTCCTTCGAGGAAATTTAGTTGCGGCCTCGACTCCGCGGTCGCCCGACAGGGCGGTTCCCAGCTCCGCCGCGCGCGCCCGCATGTTGGCCGCGTCCATCGCCGCCAGCGCTTTTGCCAGACCGGCAGCGCTGAGTTTCTTCCGGTCGAGTGGGGCGGGCCCAGCGCCAAGAGCTGCTACCCGCCTGCCCCAGAAGGGCTGGTCGCCGAAGAAAGGGACGATCTGCGTGGGCAGTCCTGCACGAAGGCTCGCCGCAGTCGTTCCTGCTCCCCCGTGGTGAATGGCGGCACTTGCCCGTGGCAGTAACCAATCGTGTGGCGCGTTTGCCAGGAAAAACACACGTGGGCTCGCGTCCACTTTACCGATCGTACCGCCCCCACCCGTAAGCAGGCCGCGCTTACGGTCATTTCGAGGGCCTCAAGGATCATGCCCGTCATCGCCGCGGGGTCGAGCCCCGGCATGCTCCCGAAGCCGAAATAGACAGGCGGGGGGCCAGCCCGCAGGAAAAACTCCAGCGCCTCATTCGGCTGCCAATCGGGACGGTCGAGGAACCAATATCCGGTGACCAGCACGTCTGGACCCCAGTCGGTCGGTTTCGGGAGCACTGCCGGACTATAGGCGTAGAGTGTCCCTGCCACCCTCTTGCGAGCAGTCTTTCCAGGCAGGCCGAGCGTGGTTGCGCGCCACGCCTTCAGGTCCTTGGCGAACAGCAGCCGCGCGCCGTTAATGGCAAAGGTGTGGCTCATTCTGTTAAATGGTCCGAGCGACGCGAACGGAAGCATGGGACTGGGAAATTCGCCGGTCGGCGTGAATCCGGGAACAGGGGAAGCAAGGACATGCGGTACACCGAGCGCCGCGGCCATATCCGGCGAGCCGAACGATTTCGGATGGTAGACCAGCACGTCAGGCTGGAAGCTGCGGACGGCCCGCCACTCCTCGTCAAGAAGCCTCATCATTAGGGGGCGCACATGCTTGAGAAGCTTCAAGCCGGCGCTGAATCCTTTGCCGCCGGCAACGGCGGCCTTGCCCTCCCGCGTATCTAGCAGCGCCAGGAACTCGCCGGGAAGTCCCACGAACGGAACATTATGCTCGGCGGCAATGTCGGTGAACTGGACGGGAGCGGCCAATTGGACATCATGGCCACGCGCCATCAGGCCCATAGCCAACGCAATGTAAGGCTGGACGTCACCGCGTGTGCCGAGGGTTTCAATTGCGAAGCGCATCCACCCTCAGTACACCATGCTGAACGGAATGTCCGCTCGTTGCGATGCTGACCCCAAAACCTGCCAGCCCGTTCTCAGCCCAGTCACGGAAATTATTTCCGCTTTGCGACTGCGCGCCACGATCAGCTCGCCGCGATAGTTTGCTCGGATTGCATCAACATGCGATGCTGGCACGCCATTGTTCAGAAGGTAGGTCAGGCCGGCGCAGTCGTTCTCCAAAGACAAATCCACGCGCGTTCCGAACTTTGCGGGCTGGTAGGCCCAGCCAGCTTCGAGATCGAGTTCCATCTCCTCGACATTGTCGCACGTCCATTGCGCTTGGCCATCGTGCTGATGTCGTCGAGTCGTTCGAGCTCCTTGTCGCGCTCATGCTCAAACAGTTTCTGGAGCTGTTGCTTGGACATCGTTTCCTTCGAGTTCAACTTCAATTCGGCCAGCCGCGTGTTGAGCTTCCGGCCGATGATCTGAGCCTTCTTATGGTCGGAACAATGAAGGCTGAGTGAAAGGCGCCTGCCGGGAGGGGAGTGGACGAAGACGGCCGGGACGCGCGCGCCAATAGAAAATATTTTCCGCGGCGGATCAAATTCTCGACCTCGTGGCGCACGGCCATGACAAATGCCCTGTCTTTTCTCGGAGATTCGTCCCGCGCGCTTGAACGGCGTGAGCATCACCTCTGGGCATCAGGTCGCCAATGATGCCAAAACGATATCCGGTACGACTGGAAAATCACCAAAATAAGGGCTTTTAGGGAGAATTGGCTGGGGAACCTGGATTCGAACCAAGATTAACGGAGTCAGAGTCCGTCGTTCTACCGTTGAACTATTCCCCAGCACGCTCGACCGAAGCAGTGGCTTGGCTGGTGTGCGGCGCTTATAAACAAAAGCGCGCAGATTGCAAATACCGATTTCGAAAAATTTGAACGCGGGCGAGAGTATCGGGGCGGCTTTTGGATGTTTCGTTCTTCCGCTCCGGGGCTTTAGGAACTGGACGATCGGCTCGGCAAAAAGCCGTTGGCTAAAAACGCCCGTGCTGCTATCTTGGCGCCAACGAAACAATCAGACGCCAGCGGCATGCCTAAGGGCCTTGCGCGGCGAGATGGATTTAGAAGTGATGGACCCCGATAGCGGCGACAAGCCGCCGGAAGGCGGGGCGTCGGCGGCACCGCGCGGAGAGGGCAGATCCTCGAGGCGTAGGAAGGCGAAGCGGCACGGCAAACACCGTGACGCGATGCCTGTTTTGCATTCGGGTTCGGTCGTCCAGGCCGTCCCAGCCACGCGTTCCGACAATCAGCCGCCCCACAATCAGCTAGCGGGCCAGCCTGCGCGCAAGCGTAAACGTCGGCGTACGAAATCCGCCGTTCGGCCGCAGGCAAAGGCCGATTCCGCGACGGAGCCGGCGTCTACTGCGCCTACCGGCGAGCAACCGGCGCATTCCCAGAAATCGTCGCGTCATCGGCGCAAGAAGAATCGCGGGGGACGCGGCCTCCAGGGCCGGCCGCTGACCTCCGCCAAGGCGGCGCCCAACGTTGCGAAGGCACCGGGTCCGGCAGGCGCCGGGCCGGTTTCGTCCAGGGATCCCAGGAGCAGACCTGCCGGCGATCCTCCGGCCCCCGATCCGCGCGGTGAAAAAGCCTATTTCGTCGACGATCTCTATGCCGCGCTTGACCTCGGCACCAACAACTGCCGTCTTCTGATCGCCCAGCCGACGCGGCCCGGTCAGTTCCGGGTCGTCGATGCGTTTTCGCGGATCGTCCGGCTCGGCGAGGGGTTGGGCGCGAGCCGCAGACTTTCGCCGGAGGCCATGGACCGGGCGATCGAGGCGCTGCGAATCTGCGCCGCCAAGCTTGCCCACAGACCGGTACGCCGGATGCGGCTGATCGCCACCGAAGCCTGCCGCGCCGCCGAGAACGGCGAGGAGTTTCTGGCCCGCGTCACGGCGGAAACGGGCCTGGAACTGGAAATCATCAACCGCGAGACCGAAGCGCGGCTTGCCGTCTCCGGCTGCTCGTCGCTCGTCGGCCGGGAGACGCGCTCCGTCGTGCTGTTCGATATCGGCGGTGGCTCCTCGGAAATCGCCGTCATCCGCATCGGCGAGAACCGTTCCAGCCGGCTTGCCAACCACATCACCCACTGGACATCCCTGCCAGTCGGCGTGGTGACGCTGTCCGAGCGTCATGGCGGGCGCGACGTGACGCCGGATATCTTTGCCGCGATGGTGGCGGAGGTCGAGGGCATGCTCGCCGGGTTCGACTGCCCGCCGCTCGGTGCTCTTCGGCGTCAGGGGGCGGAGGACTTTCATTTGATCGGCACATCCGGAACGGTGACGACGCTTGCCGGCGTGCATCTCGATCTGCCGCGTTACGACCGCCGCAAGGTGGATGGCCTGTGGCTTTCCGATGCCGAAGTATCTGCCATGCAGGCAAAGCTGCTTTCTTGGGATTTCGCGGGCCGCGCGGCGAACCCCTGCATCGGGCCGGACCGGGCAGATCTGGTTCTGGCCGGTTGCGCCATCCTGGAGGCGATCAGACGGCGCTGGCCCAGCGCGCGGATGCGCGTCGCCGACCGGGGCCTCCGCGAAGGGCTGTTGACCGACATGATGGCGGATGACGGCGTATGGCGGCGCGCCCGCCCGCGCCGCCCCAATACCGGCCAAGGGACGGCCGGGCAGAATTCGGCTCACCAGGGTTCGAGCGGCCAGGACGAGGCGGGAGCGAAGCGATGACGAAACCACCCTCCAAATCTCCCGGCGCGGGCAACCGCACCGGCCGCAAGCTCGGCCAGAAGGTCAAGAAGGGCAAGCTCAAGGCGTCGTCCCGCCGCTGGATCGAACGGCATATCAACGACCCCTACGTACAGCGCGCCAAGCTTGAGGGTTATCGCGCCCGTGCGGCCTTCAAGCTGCTGGAGATCGACGAGAAGCATCATATCCTGAAGGGCGCCCGCCGCATCATCGATCTCGGGGCCGCACCGGGCAGCTGGTCGCAGATCGCCGCCAAGGTGACTGATTCGACGGATGAGGATATCCGCGTCGCGGCAATCGATTTCCTGGAAATAGCTCCGCTGCCGGGGGTCAGAATCCTGCAGCTCGATTTCCTGGATCCGGAAGCCCCTCGGCTTTTGATGGAGGCGGTCGGCGGTACGCCGGATCTCGTCATTTCCGACATGGCGGCGCCCACGACCGGCCACCAGAAGACCGACCATCTGCGCACCATGCATCTGTGTGAAGTCGCAGCGCATTTTGCCGTCGAGGTGCTGGGCGAGGGCGGACATTTCCTGGCGAAAACCTTTCAGGGCGGCACCGAGCGGGAGCTGCTCAACATGCTGAAGCAGAACTTCAGGCAGGTCATCCACGTGAAGCCCGGCGCCTCGCGCCAGGAATCGGTCGAGATGTTCCTGCTTGCCAAGCATTTCAAGGGTCGCAAGGCACGGGTCGAAGGGGCCGATGCCGCGGAGGCCGAGACGGCAGGGCCGGAGGTCGAGGACGAGGCGTGACTATTCGCCCGCTTCCGGCTGTATCCGCCCGCCGCGATGGCCCGAAACGGCCGCGCCGATCATCGGGTCGAGCCTGAGCAGGGGGACGACCGCCAGGAGCGAAAGGCCGGCGACCAGGAAGAAGGCGAGGTGGAAATCGGCGATCTGCAGATGCGTGCCGGTCAGCACCGACGACGCTTCGAGGATGAAGGCCGCGAAGGCGACGCCGAGCGCCATGCTGATCTGCTGCAAAACGGAAGCGATCGAGGTGGCCTGACTTGCCTGCTCGTCGCGGATTTCGGCATAGCTCAGCGCGTTCGAGCCGGTGAAGAAGAAGGACCGGCAGAAGCCGGACATCAAAAGGAAAGCGACGATCAGCGCGTGAGAGGTTTCCGGTGTGAAGAAACCGTTGGCCGCCGTGGTGATGGCGCCGAGCACGCCGGAAGCGATCAGCGTCACCTTGAAGCCGGTCATCGCGAAGACCCGGCGCGCGGCGAACTTAACCATCAGCGCACCGAGCGCGCCGGCAAAGGTGATGAGGCCGGACTGGAACGGGTTGAGGCCGAAACCGAGCTGCAGCATCAGCGGCATGAGGAAGGGAATGGCGCCCGTCGAGATGCGGAACAGCGTGCCGCTGGAGCTTGCCGCCCGGAAGGCATCGTCCTTGAAGATCCGGAGATTGAGGATCGGCGCCGGATGGCTGCGCCCGTGGATCATGTAGGCGACGCCGGCGGCAAGCCCGATTGCTGTGGCTGAGATGCCGACGGCCGGCGGCAGGGCTGGAAGGCCGATAACCGAAAGGCCGAACACCGTGCCGGCGGCGGTCACCGAGGTCAGGAAGAAACCCCGCCAGTCGATCGAAGGCGGGTTCGTCGCCTCCACTTCCGGCAGGAAGATGGTCGAAAGCCAAATGCCGAGAAGGCCGACCGGCACGTTGATCAGGAAGATCCAGTGCCAGGTGAAATAGGTGGTGATGAAACCGCCGATCGGCGGGCCGGTGAGCGGCCCGACCAGGGCCGGAATGGTGAGCAGCGCCATGGCGGAAACGAGTTCGCTGCGCGGCGTGGTGCGCAAAAGGACCAGGCGCGCGACCGGCGTCATCATCGCTCCGCCCATGCCCTGCAGGAAGCGGGATAGCACGAATTGGAAGAGATCAGCGGAGAATGCGCAGCAGATCGAGCCGACCATGAACACGAGGATCGCGACGCGGAAGATCTTCTTGGCACCGAACCGGTCTGCCATCCAGCCGCTGATCGGGATGAACATCGCGAGCGCCACCATGTAGGAAGTAAGCGCCAGTTTGAGCGTGATTGGCCCGACATTCAGGTCCGAAGCGATCGTCGGAAGCGCCGTCGAGATGACGGTCGAATCCATCTGTTCCATGAAGAGGGCGACGGCAAGGATCAGGGGGACGATGCGGTTCATGAGGAAGCCTGAGATGCGCGGGGTTGGGCCGTCCATAAACCTGTTGGACCCGTCTGCCAATGAAAGAATCTCACCATTTCACGTTTTGGGTCACGTCTGCGTGAGGGCGGATTTCCCTGCCACAAAGGGCAGTTATCTTGCATGGGCCTCGAGCCGCAGCTCAACAGGGCGGCGCCGGCGAGGGCATCAGGAGGGAGCTACATCATGACGTCATTTGAAATCGGCAGACGGGCCTTGCTCGGGACTGCGGGGCTTGGGTTGATAGCCGCCCCCGCCATCATCGGGGGACAGGTTTTTGCGCAAGAGAAGAAGAAATTGGCAATCGATCGCGTCACACCGCCGGACATTCACAAGTTCAAGGTCGGTAGTTTCCAGGTTCTCGTCGTCAAGGATGGCGCCCGTCCCTCCGGCAATCCGGGTGAGACATTCGGTACCAACCAATCGGCGGAGACCGTCGGCAAGCTACTTGCCGACAACTTCCTGCCCACCGACCAGTTCGTCAACAGCTTCTCGCCGACGCTCATCGACACCGGCAGCGACGTCATCCTGTTCGATACGGGTCTCGGCAAGGCCGGCCGCGCGCAGGGCACCGGTCGCCTGGTCGAAGGGCTGGCCGCTGCCGGCTACATGCCCGAAGACGTGACGATCGTGGTCATCACCCACATGCACGGCGATCATATCGGCGGCATCATGGAGGACGGCAAGCCGGCCTTCCCCAAGGCCCGTTATATGGCAGGCGAGGCGGAATACAGTTTCTGGACCGACGGCGCGCGTGCCGGCACGCCGGCCGAAGGCAACCAGAAGGCCGTAATCGCCAACGTCAAGCCGCATGCCGACAAGATGACCTTCCTGAAGGACGGCGGCGAGGTGGTCTCGGGCATCACCGCCATGCTGGCGCCGGGTCACACGCCCGGTCACCTGATCTTCAACGTGGAATCGGCCGGCAGGCGCCTGGTGTTGACCGCCGACACCGCCAACCACTTCGTGCTCTCGCTGCAGAAGCCGGAATGGGAAGTCCGCTTCGACATGGACAAGACCCAGGCGGCGGCAACCCGCAGACGAGTCTTCGACATGATCGCCACCGACAAGATCGCCTTCCTCGGCTATCACATGCCGTTCCCGGCCGTCGGTTACGTGGAAAAGCAGGATACGGGCTACCGTTTCGTGCCGAAGAGCTATCAGTTCGACATCTGATTGAGCGTTTTAACGATAATCCGAGCTATGCAAACCCGGAGGGCCAGCCCTTCGGGTTTTTTCTGTTCCCTTCCTGTCATGAACGTGTTACCAGCCCTCGCCAACTTCCAAGCAATTGTTGCCGGAGAGTCGGGGCGCTATCCAAGTCGTTCCTGAGCGTATCCTGCATTTTCTGAAACGAAGGAATTTGGCCATGGCACGCATCATTGAAACGGCAACCGGCGCGGACGCGCTAACCTTTGACGACGTGCTGCTGCAGCCGGGACATTCCGAGGTCCTGCCGGGCCAGACCAATATCTCCACCACCATAGCCCAGGATATCGACCTTAATCTGCCGATCATCTCGTCGGCGATGGACACGGTGACCGAAAGCCGGCTCGCCATCGCCATGGCGCAGGCCGGCGGCATCGGCGTCATCCACCGCAACCTCACGCCGGTGGAGCAGGCCGAGGAAGTACGCCAGGTCAAGAAGTTCGAAAGCGGAATGGTCGTCAATCCGGTGACGATCGGCCCCGATGCGACGCTCGCCGAGGCCCTGTCGCTGATGAAGTCGCACGGCATTTCCGGCATCCCGGTCGTCGAGAACGGCGGCGGTCATGTCCCGGGCCGTCTCGTCGGTATCCTCACCAACCGCGACGTCCGTTTCGCGTCGGATCCGACCCAGCGGATCTACGAGCTGATGACCCGCGAAAACCTCATCACCGTCAAGGAAAGCAGCGTCGATCAGACCGAAGCCAAGCGGCTCCTGCACAAGCACCGGATCGAAAAACTGCTGGTCGTGGACGGCGAAGGCCGCTGCGTCGGCCTGATCACCGTCAAGGATATCGAGAAATCGCAGCTCAACCCGAACGCATCCAAGGATGCGCAGGGACGCCTGCGCGCCGCTGCCGCGATCAGCGTCGGTGACGACGGTTACGAGCGCGCCGAGCGGCTGATCGATGCCGGCGTCGATCTCCTGGTCGTCGATACGGCGCATGGCCATTCGCAACGCGTTCTCGATGCCGTCACGCGGGTCAAGAAGCTGTCCAACCACGTGCGCATCATGGCCGGCAATGTCGCGACTTCCGACGGCACCAGGGCACTGATCGATGCCGGCGCGGATGCGGTGAAGGTCGGTATCGGCCCGGGATCGATCTGCACCACCCGCATCGTCGCAGGCGTGGGCGTGCCGCAGCTCGCCGCCATCATGTCGGCCGTCGAGGCCGCCCGTGCGCAAAATATCCCGGTCATCGCCGACGGCGGCATCAAGTTCTCGGGCGACCTTGCCAAGGCGATCGCCGCCGGTGCATCGGCGGTGATGATCGGGTCGCTGCTGGCCGGCACCGACGAAAGCCCCGGCGAGGTTTATCTCTACCAGGGCCGCTCGTTCAAAGCCTATCGCGGCATGGGTTCGGTGGGTGCCATGGCGCGGGGCTCCGCCGACCGTTATTTCCAGGCGGAAGTGCGCGACACGCTGAAGCTGGTTCCGGAAGGTATCGAAGGCCAGGTGCCCTACAAGGGTCCGGTCTCCGGCGTGCTGCATCAGCTGGGGGGCGGCCTGAAGGCCGCTATGGGTTATGTCGGCGGCGCCAATCTGAAGGAATTCCAGGAGCGCGCCACCTTCGTGCGCATTTCCGGCGCCGGCCTGCGCGAAAGCCATGCCCACGATGTGACGATCACCCGCGAGAGCCCGAACTATCCAGGCGCAAGCCTCTGATCTTCCGCAGGGATGGCGCCATCTTGCATCCCTGCGCTTTGGCCCGGGCGAGTTTCGTGCCGGGCTTTCGGCTGCGTGCGACTACGTATTTCTACTGATAAAATTCCGAGCCGATTCTCGGATATGATTTCCCCGCGCCGGCAATTTCGCCGGCGCTTTTCCGGGGGTAATCATGAAGAAGTTTCTGGCTTGCGCTCTCCTGGGCGCCGCTCTGGTCTCGCCGGCGCAGGCGCAGACGGTTCGCGCCGGCACTTACACCGTCGAGGGCACGAATTTTGACGGCTCGCCCTACAAGGGCACTGCCAAGATCACGCTGACGAGCGAGACCACCTGCGCGATCGAATGGACCACCGGTACCGCCAAGAAACCCACGTCTACCGGCATCTGCATGTTGTACGGCAATTCCTTCGCGGCCGGATATGTCATGGGCAAGGACGCATTCGGCCTGATCGTCTATACGGTCAACGATGATGGCACGCTGGAGGGCGCCTGGACGATCAGCGGCCAGAACGGCTCCGGCACCGAGACCCTGACGCCGCGATAACGTCCTGACGGCAGTCTCCGAAACGACGACATGGCGTCGGCTGCCGGCGCCATGTCGCTTCCTGCCACGCCTGTTTCTATGTGCATCTGAAGCAACGGCTGTGCCACCGCCGCCCGATCTGGATGCTCGGGTTCTTTTTCGGTCGTGGCAATGTGGATATTGCCTGCCGTCAATTGGCCTTGAACTGAAAACGCCGATCACCCCACCTTCACAAACAAGTGTAACGCAGGATGCGCTGATCACTCACTGTTTCATCTTCAAGCGGCGGTGCATCGATATAGGTTTCTTCGCCGGATCAATTCGCTAAAGGAGGAGAACAGGTCATGGACAACGAAACCCCGAAGATCACCCAGGCGATGATCAACGCCTATGACGAATATACGCATCTGACGCTGGACCGCCGCCGCTTCATGGAAAAGCTGACCCACCTCGCAGGGTCCGGCGCCGCTGCTGCTGCGATCGCCCCCATGCTCGCCGCCAACGGCGCCAAGGCGGATATCATTGCCCCTGCCGACGATCGGCTGACGGCGCAGGACGTCACCTATCCGGGCGCCGGCGGCGTCACTATGAAAGGTTATCTCGTCAAGCCGAAGAACGCGTCCGGGGCGATTGGCGGCGTCATCGTCGTTCACGAGAACCGCGGCCTCAACAACCATATCAAGGACGTCGCCCGCCGCATGGCGCTGGAGGGCTTCAATGCGCTGGCCGTCGATTTCCTGTCTCCGAACGGCGGCACGCCGGCCGACGAGGAGCAGGCCCGGCAGATGTTCACCAACCTCGATGCGGGTGGCGTCGCCGCCAACGGCGAAGCAAGCCGGGCCTATCTTGCCGGCATCAGCGGCGCCAACGGCAAGGTCGGCGCGATCGGCTTCTGCTGGGGCGGTGGTACGGTCAACAATCTCGCCGTGAAGTCGCCGAACCTCAATGCCGGCGTCGCCTATTACGGCGCCCAACCGAAGGCCGAGGACGTGCCGGCCATCAAGGCGCCGCTCATGCTGCATTACGGTGGCCTCGACGAGCGCATCAATGCCGGCATCCCGGCCTTCAAGGCGGCGCTGGAAAAGAACGGCAAGACCTTCGAGATCTTCGTTTATGAGGGCGCCAACCACGCCTTCAATAACGATACCTCATCGGCCCGCTACGACAAGGCGGCCGCCGACCTCGCCTGGAGCCGTACGGTCGCCTTCTTCAAGAAGAACCTGGCCTAGCCGAAGTTCGGAATGATGACGAAAGCCGGGATCCCGCCCCGGCTTTTGCCGCGCCGATCAAGCCGCCTTGGCGATCTGCCGGCGCGTGCCGACGATCATCTGCGCCGCGCGGGCGGCTTCGCGCCCCTTCTCGACGAAATGGGCGCTGAAGACCGCCTTGTGATGCGCAGTCTCCTGGAAATGGTGGGGCGTCAGCGAAACCGACAGGACGGGCACGCCGGTATCCAACCCGGCGCGCATCAAACCGTCGACGACGGCCGAGGCGACGAATTCGTGCCGGTATATGCCGCCGTCGGCGACAAGGGCTGCGGCGACCACCGCCGCATAGCGGCCGGTCGCGGCAAGGTCGCGCGAGGCAAGCGGCAGTTCGAACGCGCCGGGCACGTCGAAAATGTCGACATCTGCGCGCGGCACGAGTTCGAGGAAGCCTTCGAGAGCTTTGTCGACGATCTCGGAATGCCAATTTGCTTTGACGAAGGCGAAGCGGGTGTGTGTCATGGGATCTCCTTCAGGTTACGACACCGCACCCAAGGCGATCACGCACGTCCACAGCGCCCGCGGATTGCGGGTGCTGCACGTCCGTTCTCTTTCATCCGGACTATGACCGTCGGCCCAGGCATCGCACCTGGTCTGCTGACCCTTCGGCTGGAAGGCGCTCGCGGGCTCGCGGTTTTTAACCGCATACCGCCGGTGGGGAGTTTCACCCCGCCCTGAGAACAGCAGCGATGTAACGTAACCTTCACGAAGAAGGCAAGAGTGGAGTCGGCCCTACCAGCCGGGCATGACAGAACCCGCGGCCCGGGCCCGCGGCATCCGCTGGAAAGCCTTCACCTCGCCGCCTTCGAGATCGTCGGGGATGACGGCCGGCGAGATGTTGTCGAGACAGGCGGTGATATGGTCGGTGATGGCGTTCATCAGCGACGGCGAAAGGCCGGGCCGCTTCATGATGCCGATCTGCACCGGCGGCAGAGGCGGGAAACCATCGGCGGCCGTCAGCACCTTCATGCCGGTCCGAAGCGCCGATTCGGGAAGCACCGAGACGGCCATGCCAGCCAACACGGCGGCCGCAACCACGGTCGACGACCAGCTAGTGAACAGCACTTGGTATTCGCGCCCATCGGCATCCAGCGCCGAGCAGGCAAGCTGCCGCCACAGGCAGTCACGACGGCCGACCGCCAGCGGCACCGGCGCATCCTCCTTCAGCGGATGGTTGGCGGAGCCGACCCAGCAGAGCGGTTCGGTGCGCACCACGTCGGATATGCGCTGCCGCGGGTTGTGCGTCACCAGCGCGATATCCAGTTCCCCCCGGGCCATCTTTTCCGCAAGGCTGACCGAAGGCTCGCAGACGATATAGAGTTCGACGTTCGGATGCGTCTTGGCGAAACGGCCGATGATCTCCGGCATGTAGCGGTCGGCATAATCGTCCGGCGTGCCGATGCGGATCGTCCCTTCCAGACGGTTGTCGTCGAAAGCGGCGATCGCTTCGTTGTTCAGCCGGATGATGCGCCGCGCATAGTTCAGAAGCTTCTCGCCCTCTGCAGTCAGCCGGTTGCCGCGGCCGTCCTTGGCGAAGAGCTGCTTGCCGATCCGTTCCTCCAGACGACGCATCTGCATCGAGACGGCGGATTGAGTCTTGAATACCCGGTCGGCCGCTTTGGTGAAGCTGCCGGTATCCACGATGGCGATGAATGTATGCAACTGGTCGATATCGAGCGGAGCGGACATGAAGGATCATCCATCAGAGGGTTTGATGCTAACCATTAGAAACATTCGTTGGACTGATCAATAGGTTTTCCGCGATAAGGGTATGCGTAAATCAAGATCAACGGACGCTTCCTCCCTGAGCGTCTCTTCAGGCAGCTCTTCCGCAAGACCTCTGCGGAAGGGATGGCCTTTCTCGTGCCTGCGAAAGGATAGACCAATGAGCACGACCGACTGCGGAACTGAACTCGACCTCGTCCACGAACGGCGCGGCCCGGAAGGCCGCCTGGCCATCGTGATGCTGCGAACGAAATCCGTATGGCGTGCCTTTCGCAACCGTATGGCGGCCAATAGCCTCTATGATCTCAACGACAGCCAGCTCAACGATATCGGCATCACACGGCATGATGTGGTGATGGCGCTTGATAGATCCGGCGTGCTGGACGATCCGACCCGGCTTCTCGCCGGTGTTGCCCGCCAACGATCGCATGCGCGTTTCAGGCAGCTGGCCAATCGCTAGGCTGTATACAGTTTCCCCGCAGGGTGATAGCCAATAGCCCTGCTGCTTGCCCGGCCGGTCGATCCGCGCCGGGCTTTTTTATTTGGCGGGCTTCGGATCGGCGGGTGTGGGTTCGAGGTCTGTCCCGCTGCCCGCGCCGTTGCGCAGATAGGTGTCGAAGATCGCTTCCATATTTCTCTGGTAGTTCTTCTGCACTTCGAGCCCGCTGTCGAACATGCTGTTCAGCACGTCGCGATAAGGATTGGGCTCGGCAGCCGGCGCCGGTTTCTCCTTGGGCTTTTCGGGCTCGATGGGCTTGCCGGCGAAGGCGCCGCTCATCATGTCCTGGAAGGCCTTGGCGAAAGGATTGTCGGCGAACAGGTTGCCGGCTTGCGGCTGCGGCTGTTCCGGCTTGTCCAATCCCCACATGGAACGCATTGCCTGCGTGAATGGATTGTCGAACGGGTTGCCGAGGGGGGTGGAGGGCGCCTGCGGCCTGGCCTTCGGCTGCAGGCCCATGCTTTCCAGCCACTGCTGTGTCATCTGACCCACCGGGGAGGCGGAGAAGGCCTCGTTGGCGGAAGACATCTGCCCGGTCATCTGTTTGAAGAGCCCGCCCATCAGCGTATCCGCCATGACCGGCATCATCTTCTTGAAAACTTCCTGTCCGATGCCGGTAAACTGTTCGGCCTGCGCGGCGATGGCGCGGGAGACTTCCTTGGAGCCGAACAGTTTTTCCAGCACTGCGTTGCCGTCCGCCATGCCCTGCGGGGTAAAGGCCTTGGTCATATCCTCGAAATATTTGGCATAGGAGCCGGAGAACATGCTGCCCATCAGCTGGGTGAGGTCATAAGGGTTGGCGCTGGTGCGCTTGAGGCCGGAGGAGAAGGCCGGCATCAGCGCGGCCATCGCCTGGGTTGCCTGCTCCTGGGCCAGGTTGAATTGCTTGGCGATCGCCTCCATGCCTGCGCCGTTCTGAGCTCTGAGCATCATGTCGAACAGTGGCAGCATGGAGAATCCTTTCCGGCCGGGTTGATGCACCACTATAACCGGAAAGTGCTGGACGAAAACCGGTTTTTGGAACCGGTCTCAACTGTTCAGTACTGATATTCCTCGAAGACCGGCTCGACCGAGCCGTTCCAACGGCCGTTGAAGAGCGCCAGCATGTCCTCCGCCATGGTTGTCTTCTTGGCAAGCACCTCTTCGAGCGGGGCAAGGAAGATGCTCTCGTCCTGGCCCTCGCCGTTCAGGCGGTTGCGCGCCTTGAGACCGGCCTTGGAAATCGCCAGAACCTCGCGGGAGACTTCCAGCACGGACCGGTCCTTGATCGAAGCCTGGAGACCCTTCGCCGGTACCGCGTCGCGCATCGCGGTCACGTCTTCAAAGGTCCAGTCGGCGGTCAGCGCCTCGGCATCGGCAAGCGCGCCGTCGTCGTAAAGCAGGCCGACCCAGAAGGCCGGCAGCGCACAGATGCGCCGCCACGGACCGCCGTCGGCGCCGCGCATTTCCAGGAACCGCTTGAGGCGGACATCCGGGAAGAGGGTGGAGAGATGGTTGATCCAGTCGCCCATCGTCGGCTCCCAGTCCCTGATCTCGCCCTTGAGCGCGCCGTTCATGAACTGCCGGAAGGTGATGTTCGTACAGTCGCGATACCTGCCGTCGCGCACGATGAAATACATCGGCACGTCGAGCGCCCATTCGACATAGTCCTTGAAACCGAAATCTTTGCTGAAGACGAAGGGCAGCACGCCGGCGCGCCGGTTGTCCGTATCGCGCCAGATGTCGCCGCGCCAGGAGAGGAGGCCGTTCGGTTTGCCTTCGGTAAACGGCGAGGAGGCGAAGAGGGCGGTTGCCAGATATTGCAGCTTCATGGAAACGCGCATCTTGCGCGCCATGTCCTCCTCCGAGGAGAAATCGAGGTTCACCTGGATCGTGCAGGTGCGGTACATCATGTCGAGGCCCTGGCGCCCGACCTTCGGCATGTAATTTGTCATGATCCCGTAGCGGGATTTCGGCATGCGCGGTGTCTCGGCGAAGCTCCACTTCGGGCTGCCGCCCATGCCGAGGAAACGAATGCCCATCGGCTCGGCGATTTCCTTCAGTACGGCGAGATGATGGTTGGATTCCTTACAGGTCTCGTGGATCGTTTCGAGCGGCGCGCCGGAAAGCTCGAACTGGCCGCCAGGCTCGATGGAGATCGCGCCCATGCCGGACTGCTCGCCGAGCCCGATGATGTTTTCGCCGTCCATGATCGGCTCCCAGCCGAGCTTGGCCTGCATGCCTTTGAGCAGCGCGGAAATGCTCGCATCACCGAAATAGGGAACGGGACTGTTGTCTGCCCGGAAAAAGGCGAATTTCTCGTGCTCTGTGCCGATGCGGAACTTTTCGGGTGGCCGCGGCCCCTTTTCCAGGTAGGCTGAAAGCTCGGACACCGAGGAGAGCGGTGTCTGGTCGGTGGTGTCGCGCGCCATGTAAAATACCTTGTTCGGAATGCCGGATCTGGACGCCAAATCCGCACGCTGAAGGCGCGCGGATGGCCGGCTGCTTGGACCGATTTCATGTGCGGTGCAAGTGAATTTCTTTCAACGCATTGTCAGAAAATCGCAGGGGGTGTGTCAATTCTGCCGCGCCGTCTTCAGCGCCAGTCGCCGATCGTCGCCTGGATGACGGCGAGCGCCGCCACCGCCGCCGTGTCCGCCCGCAGGATGCGGGGTCCGAGCGGGATGGCGGTGACGAAGGGCAGCGACCGCAACCGCTCCCTTTCCTCCTCGGAAAACCCGCCCTCGGGGCCGACCAGCAGCGCCAGTCTCGTCTCTTTAATGCCCGAAAGAACGGGAAGCGGGTTTTGTCCTTCATCGCCTTCGTCGCAGAAGATGATGCGCCGGTCCGCCGGCCAGGTATCGAGCAGGTCGCCGAGCTTTTTCGGCGTCGCGACACCGGGGACCGACAATATGCCGCACTGTTCGGCCGCCTCGATCACATTCGCCTGAAGCCGCTCCATGCTGGTGATCTTGCCCTGCACGTGCTGGGTCATCACGGGCTGCAGAAAGCCGGCTCCCATCTCGACGGCCTTTTGGACGAGATAGTCGAGCCGTCCGACCTTCAGCGGGGCGAAAAGATAATGGAGGTCAGAGGCTGGCGGCTGCGGTCGGGTCTCCTCGACGAATTCGAGCGCGATCTTCTTGCGGGTCGGGAAGGTGAGTTTCCCCTTCCATTCGCCGTCGCGGCCATTGAAGACGAGCACTTCCGCGCCGTCTTCCATTCGCAGCACGTTGGCGAGGTAGTTGAACTGTTCGGACGTCACCTCGTGCCGGCGAGCCGGCCCGATCGGCGCATCGATGAACAGTCTCTGCATTCGGAAATTGGCGCGCATGAAACCCTGCTCAATGCAATTCCGGATAGGTGAAAATGTTTTTTGTCCGGAGCTGCGTAAATAAAGAACTGGATCGCTCTGGCGGAGCGCTGGAGCGATCTAGACGAACAGGGCGAACATAGCCGTGGCGATGAGCGCCGCAAGGGCCGCGGCCGCCGGAAGCGTGATCATCCAGGCGGCGATGATGCTGAGGAGGTGCGAACGCCGCACCAGATAGCGCCGCTTCAACTCCTCGTCATTACGCTCGAACGGCTCCGTCGTGTCTGGTTCCTTGCCGGCCCGCACTCGCATGTATTCGAAGCGACGCTTCGAATGGCGGGTGTACCACTCGCGGAAAAAGCCGACGCCGAAGACCGCTCCGACGGCAACATGGGTGGACGAGACCGGCAAGCCGATCCAGGATGCGACGATGACGGTGAGTGCCGTCGAGAGCGACACGCAATAGGCCCGCATCGGATTGAGCTTGGTGATCTCCGCCCCGACCAGCTTGACCAGCTTCGGCCCGTAGAGAAGCAGGCCGAGCGAGATGCCGAGACCGCCGATCACCAGTTCCCAGAGCGGAACGTGGATATTGCCAGCGACGCCGCTCTGGGCTGCCGAGACGATGGCGGCAAGCGGCCCGATCGCATTGGAAACGTCGTTGGCTCCATGTGCGAACGACATCAGCGCGGCGGAAAAGACCAGTGGAACACGGAAGAGTTTTCGAAGCGACTGGTTGCGGTTCTCCAATCCTTCGGCCTGCCGGGCGATGACTGGGATCAGCAGCTGCCAGGCGGCAAGACCCGTCACGAGAGTGATCAGCGTTGCGATCGGCACCGGGACATGCACGAGTTGGCCGAGCCCGATCAGCGACAGAAAACCGGCAAAGGCGCCGCTCATGACGCCGATCAGCACCGGAACCCACGTCTTCGCCGAGGCGATCTTGTCCTCGCGGTAGATGATGGTTTCCTTGATGAAGAACAGGAAGCCGGCGGCGATGACGGCCCCCAGGATCGGGGAGAAGACCCAGCTTGCCGTGATGCCGGCGACCATGCCCCAGTTTACGGCGGAAAGGCCGGCTGCCGCGATGCCGGCGCCCATGACGCCGCCGACGATCGAATGGGTGGTGGAAATCGGCGCGCCGAGCCAGGTCGCCACGTTGATCAGCACGGCGGCAGAAAGCAGCGCCGCCATCATCGCCCAAATCAGGACATCCGGACTGGCGATCATGCCGCTCTGCATGATGCCGTTGGCAATTGTGTTGGCGACACCTCGCCCGGCGATGACCGCGCCCGCGACCTCGAAGACGGCGGCAAGGCCAAGCCCGAAGGCCATGGTCATGGCGCGCGCGCCGACCGCCGCGCCAATATTGTTGGTCACGTCGTTGGCGCCGATGTTCATCGCCATATAGGCCGCAAGACCGGAAGCCGCGATCACTACCACCGCGCCTGGCCTGCCGGTCACGTAGGACGCCGCGAAAATCGCCGCGAGAATGATGAAGAGCAGGGCCGTGCCGGGGGCGGCGAGCCCGCGCGACATCTGCCGGCCGGCCTCCTCCACCGAAGAAAACTTCTCAAGATCCTTGTCGAGCGTCGGCTTCGCCAGGCGCGGCCGTCTTTGGCCCATGTCTCCGTCCTTGATGAGGGGGTGGCGTAGAGCCGCCGACAGGCCGCTTCCGCCTCGGTGAGGAATTCACGGCCCATCGCCTAATAGCAATGAACCACGAATGCAATATTGCGGTTCCGTGACAATGTCAGCCAGCGGCCTTGGTCGGCTGCCGGGCCATGCGCGACTGCATTCTTTCGGCGAACTGAAGCAGCAGGATTTTCAGTTCCGGTTCGTTGACCCGCAGGGCGGCCTCCTCGCAGGAGACCCATTCCAGCGTGCGCGAGCCTTTTTCGGGAAAGCTCTTCAGGCATTCGTCCACTTCCAGCGCATGCACCTGCACCAGGACAGGGATCTTCAGGCCGTTGTCGAGCGTCTTTCGGTAATTGTAATAGCCGAGAGCTTCCTTCTCGACCTTGCCTTTGACACCGACTTCTTCAAAAGCTTCGCGCTCCGCGACCTGGTGGGCTTTCTTGTCGGCCATCGGCCAGCCTTTCGGGATGACCCAGCGGCCGGTATCGCGGCTGGTGGCAACCAGAACTTCGAGCTGCCCCTGCCTTTTTTTCATGCGGTAGCACAACGCGGCATATTGCTGCCGCGGCGGCCGCTGCAGCATCAGCCGAAGATTGTCGGTTACCTTGGTCATGAAGCCCAATTTTCCTGCGATGCCTCCAAGTGAGTGTTATATTACTAATATAATAATTGCCCGAAGCTTAACGAGCTTAGCACAGCCGTTTTGAACAAGAATCATCGCGGAGGGTTCGCTGGAGCCGATCACATTTTCGAGCCCGTGCTTTCTAAGGTCAACTGGTAAATTGCACACCTGTTCATTTTATGGCGACATCGTGAATTTCCATGGTCTGATTGCGACAAGCCGACAAGAAAGTTGATGCGGTCGCGGGATCGTGGAATAGGATGATCGCGAGGATACCAGGAGGCCCCGTTGTCCGAAGCCATAGAGTTCCTGCCGCCGCGTCCGGCGGTATTGTCGCGGCGTGCGGCGATCATTGCCGATCTTGCCGATCTCCTGCCGCCCGAATGTCTGGTGCACGAGGCGCGCGAGCTCGTTCCGTTCGAGACCGATGCTTTCGTCTCCTATCGCCGCCTGCCGCTGGCCGTTGCGCTTCCCAAGACGACGGCGCAGGTGGCGGCCGTGATGAAATACTGCCATCGTTACGGCGTGCCGGTGGTACCGCGCGGAGCGGGAACCTCGCTGTCGGGCGGCGCCATCCCGCAGGAGGATGCGGTTGTCCTTGGCCTCTCCAAGATGTCGCGCATTCTCGAAGTGGATTACGCCAACCGTACCGCGACCGTGCAGGCGGGTGTCACCAACCTCAGCATTTCCGAGGCGGTCGGCATCGACGGATTTTTCTATGCCCCCGATCCGAGCTCGCAGCTCGCCTGCACGATCGGCGGCAATATCGGCATGAATTCCGGCGGCGCCCACTGTCTGAAATACGGCGTCACCACCAACAACCTGCTCGGCGTCAAGATGGTGCTGGTCGATGGTTCCGTGATCGAACTCGGCGGCAAGCATCTGGATGCGGCGGGTTACGACCTGCTCGGCCTCGTTTGCGGATCGGAAGGCCAGCTCGGCATTGTCACCGAGGCGGTGGTGCGGCTGATCGCCAAGCCGGAAGGCGCCCGCCCGGTGCTCTTCGGTTTCGAGACATCGGAGGAAGCGGGCGCCTGCGTTGCCGATATCATCGGCTCGGGCATCATTCCGGTTGCCATCGAATTCATGGACAAGCCGGCGATCGAGATCTGCGAAGCCTTCGCCCAGGCTGGCTATCCGCTCGATGTCGGCGCGCTTCTGATCGTCGAAGTCGAAGGTTCCGATGCCGAAATGGATGCGATGCTCAAAAACATCGTCGAGATCGCCGGCCGGCACGGGGTGAAGACCGTGCGCGAAAGCCAGTCGGCGACGGAGGCGGCGCTCATCTGGAAGGGCCGCAAGTCGGCGTTCGGAGCGACCGGCCGCATCGCCGATTATATCTGCATGGACGGCACCGTGCCGCTCGGCAAGCTCTCCTATGTGCTCAACAGGACATCCGAGATCATCGATCGTTTCGGTCTGCGCGTCGCCAACGTCTTCCATGCGGGCGACGGCAACATGCATCCGCTGATCCTTTTCAACGCCAACGACCCGGAAGATGCCGCGAAAGCCGAAGAGGCGGGCAACGAGATCTTGAAACTTTGCGTCGATGCCGGCGGCTGTCTCACCGGCGAACACGGCGTCGGCATCGAAAAGCGCGACCTGATGCGCCACCAGTATTCGGATGCCGATCTCAGGCAGCAGATGGCGGTGCGTTCCGCCTTCGACGAAGGCTGGATCCTCAATCCGTCGAAAGTCTTCCCGCTGGATGGAAGAACGTGAGTTTCATGAGTTTTGCTGGCCAATGCTGACACCCCATTCCGAATCCGACGCCGCTTACGTCATCCGCACCGCGGCTGCGGAGGGCAAGACGCTTGCGCTCCGTGGCGGCGGCACCCGAGCCGGCTTCGGCAACGCCGTGGAGCCGGCCCAGTCCGTGAGTTCCCGCGGCCTTTCCGGCATCGTCGATTATGAACCGGCCGAAATGGTGATGACCGTCAAGGCCGGGACGCCGGTGGCCGAGATCGAGGCCGCCCTTACCGCCAACCGGCAGATGATGGCGTTCGAGCCGATGGATCATCGCGGCATCATGGGTACTTCGGGTGAACCGACGATCGGCGGCGTCTTTGCCGCCAACGTTTCCGGCCCCCGCCGTTTCGTGGCGGGCGCGGCGCGCGACAGCCTTCTCGGCATCTGCTTCATCAATGGCCAGGGGGAGGCGATCCGCGCCGGCGGCCGGGTGATGAAGAACGTCACCGGCCTCGATCTCGTGAAGCTGCTTGCCGGTTCGCAGGGCACGCTGGGTTTCCTGACGGAAGTGACCTTCCGGGTCCTGCCGGTGCCGCAGACGGTGGAGACGATCGCAATTTCCGGCCTCGACGACGCGGCGGCGGCCAAGGCGATGGCGGCGGCGATGGCGCTGCCGGTCGAGGTTTCGGGCGCGGCGCATCTGCCTCAGACGGTGAAATCCCGGTTCATCGGCGGCGCCCTGCCGGAGGGCGAAGCGACCGTGTTGCGCCTCGAGGGGCTCGCGGCGTCCGTTTCCGTGCGTGCCGGAAAGCTGGCGGCGGTGATGGAAGCCTTCGGCCCGATCACCCGGCTCGGGCCGGAAGAGAGCCTGATGCTCTGGCGCGAAATCCGCGACGTGCACCCCTATGCCGACGGCACCCTGAAGCCGCTCTGGCGGGTTTCGGTCGGACCGTCCGTCGGACATCAGCTTGTGGCCGCGCTCCGGCTCGAAGCCGGCGTCGATGCCTTCTATGACTGGCAGGGCGGGCTGATCTGGATGCGCATGGAAGCCGATCCGGAAGCCGAACTGCTGCGCCGCTATATCCGCGCGCTGGGCGGCGGCCACGCAACCCTGCTTCGCGCATCGGACGCGATGCGGGCTCACGCGCCGGCTTTTGAACCGCTGCCGGACGCCGTGGCCGCGCTCTCCGCCCGCGTGAAGCAGAAACTCGACCCGGCCGGGATTTTCAACCCGGGCAAGATGGGGTGACAGACAATGCAAACCTCCTTCACCCCTGCACAGCTTGCCGATCCGCACGTGGCCGAATCGGAAAAGATCCTGCGCCGCTGCGTGCATTGCGGCTTCTGCACCGCGACCTGTCCCACTTATGTCACGCTCGGCAACGAGCTCGACAGCCCGCGCGGGCGCATCTATCTCATCAAGGACATGCTGGAAAACGGCCGGCCGGCGGATGAGGAAGTGGTCACCCATGTCGACCGCTGCCTTTCCTGTCTTTCCTGCGTCACCACCTGTCCTTCGGGTGTCGACTACATGCATCTGGTCGACCATGCCCGCATCCATATCGAGAATACCTACCGGCGCCCGCTGATGGATCGCCTGATCCGCGGCACGCTCGCGGCGGTGCTGCCTTATCCCCGCCGGTTCCGGGCGGCGCTCATGCTTGCGAAGCTCGGTCGCCCCTTCGCGCCGCTGATGAAGCGCGTTTCGGCATTGAAGCCGTTCGGCGCCATGCTGGAGCTTGCGCCATCCTCTATATCGGGAGCGTCCGACGCGGCGATCCCCGGCACCCGCCCGCCTGAAACCAAAAGGCGCGGCCGTGTCGCGATCCTTTCGGGCTGCGCCCAGCCGGTGCTTGATCCCGGCATCAACGAGGCGACGCTGCGGCTGCTCGCGCGGCTCGGCATCGAGGTCGTGGTGCCGGAAGGGGAGGGCTGCTGTGGCGCGCTGGTGCATCATATGGGCCGTGAGGAACAGGCGCTCGATTTCGCCCGCCGCAACGTCGACGTCTGGATCCGGGAGATCGCCAAGGGGGGAAAGGACAGCGGATTCGACGCGATCATCATCACCGCCTCCGGCTGCGGCACGACGATCAAGGATTACGGCCACATGCTGCGGCTCGATCCGGAATATGCGGATAAGGCGAAGAAGGTTTCGAGCCTCGCGAAAGATATCACAGAGTACCTTTCCACCCTCGACCTTCCGAAGCAGGAGCCCAAGAAGCTGAACGTCGCCTATCACTCGGCCTGCTCAATGCAGCATGGCCAGAAGATCACAATGGCGCCGAAGAACTTGCTGAAGGCGGCCGGTTTTACTGTTCGTGATCCGGCCGAGGGGCATCTCTGTTGCGGGTCCGCCGGTACCTACAACATCCTGCAGCCGGAGATCTCGGCACAGCTCAAGGCCCGCAAGGTGCGGAATATCGAGGCCACCAAGGCGGATGTCATCGCCACCGGCAATATCGGCTGCATCACCCAGATCGCCTCCGGCACCGCAATCCCCATCCTGCACACGGTCGAGCTCCTCGACTGGGCCTATGGCGGGCCGAAGCCGGCGAAACTGGCGGCGAAATAGACCCGACAGCGAAGTTCGGATCATCAATGTGCAACAAAAAAGCCGACGATCTCGCCGGCTTTTTCATTTCTTCGAGGCGCCCGGGCCTTAGAACTTGTAGTTCACGCCGAGGTTGATGGCGTTGGTCAGAATGTTGGTCTTCAGCGAAGCGCCGCTGTCGATATCGACGTCCACCCAGGAATAGTTACCCTTGTATTCAGCGAAGGCGGACCAGTTTTCGGTGAACTGGTAGCGGATGCCGACTTGAGCCTGGACCGTCGCGCCACCGAACTGGTAATCGAAGGTGCGGCCGGAAGGACGGGTCACTTCCACATGCGGGATATTGATACCAATACCGGCGCCGACATAAGGCGTCCACTTCGTGCCTTCGATCGGGAACTTGTAGAGGGCGTTGACGGTCAGGAGGTTCAGACCGTCGGTGAATTCGAAGACGGACCAGCCGCCGGACTTGGCGAAGGTTTCGTTGTCTGCATAGACCTTGGCATGGGTATAGTCGAGCGAGATACCCCAGTTGGACAGCGCGCCGCCGTCGAACCAATAGGTGCCGCGCACGCCCCAATAGGGCGGCATGGCGAAAGGCTTGGTTTCCCAGCCGGCCGTGAAATCGGCCTGGTCGGAGATGGTCACCTTGGAATGGGGCGAGAACTGATAACCGCCATAAGCGGAGATTTCCCAGCCGCCGCCGCTCGTCTCGACCGGAGCAACATAAGGTGCCTCTGCCGCGGTGGGGTCGGCGGCCTGGGCGGTACCTGCGGCGAACGCGATGGAAATCAGGGAAAGCGAAAGAAGTTTGCGCATGAATCAGCCTGCTGAAAATGAGAATGGCTTCGTCGCCGCACTCTAGCGGCGGACGTTCCGCCGGTCTGTGCTTTTTTTGCACCAGTTGCCGACGAAGCTAGGCCCTTTATGGTTAACGAAATCCAAACATGCGGAAAAGGCGGCGTTTTACCGCCTTTTCCTCGCTTTCGCTGCGGCAATCAGCCGCCGAAAATCGTGCGGAAGATATCGATGCCGCGATCTTCATAATCCACCTTGCCCTGGCGGTTGCCCGGCCCGATGACGATGACCTTGGTGCCGATGTCGGCGCGCGAATAAAGATGCTCGACATCCTTGTTCATCATGCGAATGCAGCCGGAAGACATGTTGAGGCCGATCGTCCAAGGCTGATTGGTGCCGTGGATGCGGAAGATCGTGTCGCGGCCGCCCTTGTAGAGATACATGGCGCGGGCGCCGAGGGGATTGTCGATACCGCCCTCCTGCACCTCCGGCAGGATGCGGCCGGCGCGGCGCTCGCGGGCGCGCATCTCGGCCGGCGGACGCCATTCCGGCCACTCCGCCTTGCGGCCGACATTCACCACGCCGGACCAGCCGAAGCCCTCGCGGCCGACGCCGATGCCGTAACGCGTCGCGCTGTTCGGACCTTCGATGTAATAGAGATACTTGTTGTTGGTATCGACGATGATCGTGCCGGGCTTTTCGGTCGTGGTGAAACGCACCACGCGGCGCTTGTACTGTTCCGGCACTTCCCGCGGCACTGCGACCATCGTCACGTTGCTTTCCGGGTTTGCCACATGCGGTGCTGCCGGGCCGATGGCGCTGGCATTGCCGGCGGTAAGAAAGATCGCGCCGGCCATGCCTGCGGCGGCTGCGAAGATCCTGCTGCTCCTCATTCCCACAAATCCTCTCCTCAATTTTCAGGATTGCGGGAGGCTACCCGGTTCAACCGCCAAAGCAAGCCGAGAGCCGGCGAATAAAGAAGATGTGATGGCAAAAAGGCGGCGGGACTGTGTCCCCGCTGCCTCACTTTCCAGAGGTTTTCCGGACGGCCGGTCACATCGCGATGTCACATCACGATGACGCGGGTGCCGATATTGACGCGCTCGTAGAGGTCGGTGACGTCCTCGTTGCGCATGCGGATGCAGCCGGAGGAGACGGCGCTGCCGATCGTCCAGGGCGCGTTGGTGCCGTGGATGCGGTAGAGCGTCGAGCCGAGATACATGGCGCGTGCCCCGAGCGGGTTTTCCGGGCCGCCGTCCATGCGGGCCGGCAGGTAGTGGCCTTTGGCCGCCTCGCGCTGGATCATTTCGGCGGGCGGCGTCCAGTCAGGCCATTCCGCCTTGCGGGTGATTTTGTGGGCGCCCGCCCATTCGAAGCCCGGCTTGCCGACGCCGACGCCATAACGGCGGGCCTGACCATTGCCGGTCACGAGGTAGAGAAAGCGGTTGTTCGTGTCGATGACGATCGTGCCGGGAGCTTCCTTGGTTTCATAGGCGACCATCTGCGGTAGGAATTGCGGTTCGATCTGGCTGCGCACCGGACGGTCCGGGCGGACTGCCGCCGGCTGGACGCGGCTTTCGCCGAAAATGCCGCGGCGTACCGGCTGCGGCTCGCGCTGCTGGTAGGCCGCGCGTGGCTGGTACACGGCGCGCGGCTGGGCGGCCTGGCGCGGATAGACGACCGGGCGCGCATTCGGGCCGGCAAGCTGCATCACCCATGGGGCGGCGAGATCGGGGCTGACGATAACCGGCGGACGTTCGCGATGGCGCTCCTGCGCCAGCGCGGAGCCGGAAAGGATGGCGGCAAGGCCGAAAGCCAGTGACAGGGTCTTCTTCATGATCGGATCCACTCGTTACAAACCACCGACTGGGCGCGGCCGATATGGCGGGCCCGTGTTGACGAACATGGTGAGCGTGAGGTGAAAGCGAATGGTAAACGGGTGGCGCAAGCCCTATCGCAAATGCCATAAACCTTTTGGCAGGGTTACCGCCCGGTTTTGAAACATGGTTGACCGGTGTTAAAGCAGGCGAAAAAGGTCGTTAACGAACAGGAATTGAGGTTTTTCGGGAATGGAGAAGGCGGGAATCATTATCGGCGAGGACGGCAGGGGACGTTGTGCCTGGCATGGCGGCCTGGAGGATTACCGCCGCTATCACGACGAGGAATGGGGGAGGCCGGTCACCGACGATTTCCGACTGTTCGAGAAGATCTGCCTCGAAGGTTTCCAGTCCGGCCTCTCCTGGCTGACGATCCTCAGGAAACGCGAGAACTTCCGCGCCGCCTTCGCTGGCTTCGATTTCGAAAAGGTCGCGACGTTCGGTGAGGACGATATCGCCCGGTTGCTCGCCGATACCGGTATCATCCGCCATCGCGGCAAGGTCGTCTCGACCATCAACAATGCCGCCCGCGCCATCGAACTGCGTGACGAGTTCGGGTCGCTGGCGAAATTCTTCTGGGGGTTCGAGCCCGGCGCCCATGAGAGGCCGGAGATCATGGATCTCGCGACGCTGAGGGCCAATCCCACCACCCCGGTTTCGGTCACTTTGTCCAAGGCATTGAAGAAACGCGGCTGGACCTTCGTCGGCCCAACCACCGTTTATGCCTTCATGCAGGCCATGGGGCTCGTCAACGATCATCTCGACGGCTGCTTTTGCCAGCGTGAAGTCGATGAACTGAGGCTGAAGTTCAGGCGCCCGTGATGTTCTGGATGACCGCCGAAAGCTCGCCCAGATGCTCGATCTGGCGGAAGCGCGGCGCGTGCGTCGGCGCGTCCACATGTTCCAGCACCCAGGTCAGCGTATGCGGCACGAAGACGCCGTAACTGCCGGCGGCAATCGCCGGCACAATGTCCGATTTCAGCGAATTGCCGACCATCATCGCCCGTTCCGGTCCGTCCGCGACTTTGGAAAAGATGCGGCGATAGGTGGTGGCGTTCTTGTCGCTGACGATCTCGACGGCATCGAAGAAATCGCCCAGGCCCGATTGGGCGAGCTTGCGTTCCTGGTCGAAGAGGTCGCCCTTGGTGATCAGCACCAGCAGGTATTCGCCGTTCAGCGCGCGAAGCGTCTCTTCCACATGCGGCAAGGTTTCCACCGGATGGCGCAACAATTCGCGGCCGATATCGAGGATTGCGCCGATCGTTTTGGTCGGCACTCTGCCGCCGGTGACCTCGATCGCCGTCTCGATCATCGACAGCGTGAAACCCTTGATGCCGAAGCCGTAATGGGAAAGGTTGCGCCTTTCCGCCTCCAGCAGGCGTTCGGAAATGTGGGCACCCTCGGCGAAATCGCCGAGAAGATGCTGAAAATGTTCCTCGGTCAGCCGGTAATATTGCTCGTTCTGCCAGAGCGTGTCGTCGGCGTCGAAGCCGATGGCGGTAATCGGGCGCATGGAATCTGCCTCCACCGGCTGATATGGCGAAAAAGCAGGCGCCGGGCAAGACGAAAGCTGACCCGGCGCCTGTGTGATCCTTGACTTGTGCCTGATCGCCTACTTGCCGCGTGCCTTCAGCCAGGCCTGCATTTCGGCGATTTCCGCCTCCTGCGCCTTGATGACGGCTTCGGCGAGCTTGCGGATTTCCGGGTCCTTACCGTGTTCGAGTTCGACCTTCGCCATGTCGATCGCGCCCTGGTGGTGCGGGATCATGCTGCGCACGAAATCGACGTCGGCGTCTCCGGAATAGGAGATCGCCATGTCCTTGTGCATCTTTTCGTTGGCGGCAATGTAGCCGCTCGCTGCGGGTGTGCCGGCAGAGGATGTCCCGGCAGCGTCGGCCTTCGGCATGTTGGAGTGGTCGTGTCCCTTCATCTGCTGCGCGGCCAACGGCGTTGCAGCCGGGCCGGCAATGGCGAGCGAAAGGGCGGAGGCGATCAGGATGGCAGCAGGATGCAACATGATCATGAATCTACGGTCGCCACGCTGGAAATCAACCCGCCAAAGCGTCACAAGTCATCACATGGCAATGACGTCGTGGATAGCCTGAACGTCCTTGCCGAGTTCGCCATAGGGCGCCACGGGCCATTTCCAGCACCGTTTCGCTTGGGGAGCCGGCACGCCGCGGAGAAGATCGGCCTCTTCGGTCACATTTCCGTGCCGATCCGCGACCTTGTAGGCGGTATCCGTCAATAGCGCGACCTTGCAGGGCAGAGCGGCAAGGCCATCCAGATGGGCGCGGATCAGCCTTTGCAGTATTTCATCGCTTTTCGGATTTTTCTCCTGTTCCAGGCGGCGCTTCGCGCCGACGCCGATCTGGGACAGGATGTTGGCCGAGACGACGAGGTCGAGATACGGGACCTGCCGCAGGAAGGCGAGCGGCTCCGGGGCCTTGCCGCTCAGAGCCTCGTCGAAACCCGACAGGTCACGGGAAATCAGCCTGATATTCCTGAACCGCTTCGCCTTCAGCCATGCCCGGATGCTGGCGAGATGCACGACATCGACCAGCACGACGGTGTCGAATGCTCCCGCAAGCGCGCCGATCGGCACGTCGCGCAACAGGCCCGAGCCGAGAACGACGGCGGTGCGCCGTTCGCGTATCCCGGCGATTGCCTCGCGAATGAAGGACTTGCAGTTCTCCTCATGCGGCGCCCATTCCTTCGCGCATCGCCCCGCCCGCGACCACAGGCTGACAGATGAACGGACGAAGGGCCGGAATTCCTTCGGCGTAATCACTGAAGTCGCGGCATGCTGGATGGCTTCGGCGAGCATGGGATCATTCGATATCAGCCGGAATGATTCTTCACCAGCCGCCGCCCTTGCCGCTTGAACCTGCATCCTCTAAGAAACCGCACACAAAACCGGCCTGTTCCGGCCGTTGGCAATGGAAATTCGATCATGAACGACAAGAGCAAGAAGCCCCAGAAACTCAAAGCCCGCCTGCCGCGCGGCTTTGCCGATCGTTCGGCTGCCGATATCCATGCCACCAACGAGATGATCGAAAATATCCGCGAGGTCTATGAGCGCTACGGTTTCGATCCAGTCGAGACGCCGATGTTCGAATATACCGACGCCCTCGGCAAGTTTCTGCCGGATAGCGACCGCCCCAATGAGGGCGTGTTCTCGCTCACGGATGACGACGACCAGTGGATGAGCCTGCGTTATGACCTGACCGCGCCGCTCGCCCGTCATGTCGCGGAGAATTTCAACGAGATCCAGCTTCCCTACCGCACCTATCGCGCCGGCTACGTCTTCCGCAACGAGAAGCCGGGTCCCGGCCGCTTCCGCCAGTTCATGCAGTTCGACGCCGACACCGTCGGCGCGGCGGGCGTGCAGGCGGATGCCGAAATGTGCATGATGATGGCCGACGCGATGGAGGCCCTCGGCATCGATCGCAAGGACTATGTGATCCGTGTCAACAATCGCAAGGTTCTGGACGGCGTCCTGGAAGCGATCGGGCTCGGCGGTGAGGATAACGCCGGTCGTCGGCTGACCGTGCTGCGCGCGATGGACAAGCTAGACAAGTTCGGCCCGGAAGGCGTGAAGCTCCTGCTTGGCGAAGGCCGCAAGGATGAATCAGGCGACTTTACCAAAGGGGCCGGTTTGGGACCGTTGGAAATCGAGGAAATCCTCAAGCTTCTGGCCGGTTTTGATTTCGACAGCGAGCTTTTCGATATTCTGGGTGATATGCAGAATATTCAGATCCAGGATGCCCTTAACCTGAAATTCGCGATCAATTCGACATTTCGCCAGGGTTTGGAAGAATTGTCGACCATCCGTAAGCTTGCCGTGGCCGCAGGATATGAAAGTGATCGCATACGCATCGACCCTTCCGTTGTCCGAGGCCTCGAATATTACACCGGCCCGGTCTTCGAAGCCGAACTCACTTTCGACGTCACCAACGAAAAAGGCGAAAAGGTCGTTTTCGGCTCGGTCGGCGGCGGCGGGCGTTATGATGGCCTCGTGTCGCGCTTCATGGGCCAGCCGGTTCCGGCGACAGGTTTTTCGATCGGCGTCTCGCGCCTGATGACGGCGCTGAAGAACCTCGGCAAGCTTGGCCAGGACGAGGTGATCGGCCCGGTTCTCGTCACCGTCATGGACGGCGATGTGGAAAGCATGGGCCGCTACCAGCGTTTCACCCAGGACCTGCGCAATGCGGGCATCCGGGCCGAGATGTATCAGGGCAACTGGAAGAAATTCGGCAACCAGCTGAAATATGCCGACCGCCGCGGCTCACCCGTCGCCATCATCCAGGGCGGAGACGAGCGCGCCCAAGGGGCCGTGCAGATCAAGGACCTGATCGAGGGCAAGCGGCTTTCCGGCGAGATCACCGACAATGCCGAGTGGCGCGAGGCGCGTGTCGCACAGGAGACCGTCGCCGAGGCCGACCTTGTCGCTAAGGTGAAGGAGATCCTTGCCGCCCAGGCGGAGGATCGCAGAAGGGCGACGGATGCGTAAGCTCTACCCCCCTCTGTCCTGCCGGACATCTCCCCCACAAGGGGGGAGATCGGTCGGGCGAAAGTTCGTTATCCTCTATCTAGCGTCTCAATCTCCGCAACTGCTCGTGAGAGGCGGCGGTCGTGCGGCTTGTGATCTCCTCCCTTGTGGGGGAGATGTCCGACAGGACAGAGGGGGGTATTGGGGCAGATCGGGAGGAGAAATTCCATGCCCCTGATCGACATGCCCGACTTCTCCGCCGACCTTCTCAACGAATTCGCCTCCCGCCGCACGGAGCGGGTCAATACCCCCGTCATCCAGCCGGCCGAACCTTTTCTCGACATGGCAGGCGAAGACCTCCGCCGCCGGATTTTCCTCACCGAAAACGAGACCGGCGCCAGCCTCTGCCTGCGCCCCGAATTCACCATTCCCGTCTGTCTTCGCCATATCGAAACGGCGACCGGCACGCCGAAGCGTTATTCTTATCTCGGAGAAGTCTTCCGCCAGCGCCGCGAGGGCGCGCATGAATTCTATCAGGCCGGCATCGAGGATCTCGGCGACAAGGACATCGCAAGCGCCGACGCCCGCGCCATCGGCGATGCCACCGGCATCCTGAAGGCCCTGCTGCCCGGCCGCCGGCTTGTGCTGACGCTCGGCGACCAGGCCGTGTTCGAAGCGGTGGTCAAGGCGCTCGGCCTGCCCTTCGGCTGGCAGCGTCGGCTGATCCATGCCTTCGGCGACATGGCGCATCTCGAAGCGCTTCTCGACCGCCTTGCCCGGCCGCAGCCGGTCGCGGGCCTCGATCCGCAGATCACCGGAATGATCGCTTCGGGTCAGGAGGCCGAACTGGCGGCGCGTATCGACCGCACCATGCAGGAAACCGGATATTCCACCAACGCCAGCCGCTCGCCGGCCGAGATCGCAAGGCGGCTCAAGGAAAAACTGGAGCTCGCTGAAACCCGTCTCGACGGGACGGCTCTGCTGCTGCTGCGCGAATTCCTGACGCTGCAGCTGCCGCTCGCCGACGCGCCGGCGGCGCTTGCCGGTTTTGCCGATGCCGCCGAACTGAAGCTCGGCCCGGCGATCGCACTCTTTGATGCTCGGCTCGCGGCACTCGCCAATGCCGGCGCCGATCTGTCCGCGATGACCTATCGCGCCGCCTTCGGCCGTCCGCTCGATTATTACACCGGCTTGGTTTTCGAAGTGACCGAGGCGGGCTCGGCCGCGGTACTGGCCGGCGGCGGCCGTTTCGACCGGCTGTTGACCTTGCTCGGCGCGAAGGAACATATCCCTGCGGTCGGCTTCTCCCTCTGGCTCGACAGGATTGAAGCCGCGAGGGCGAAACAATGAGTGCCGTCACCATCGCTCTCCCTTCGAAGGGCCGTATCAAGGAAGAGACCGCCGAGATATTCGAGCGTGCCGGGCTTGCCATTTCCGCCGTCGGCAACGACCGGTCCTATCGCGGCCGCATTGCCGGCATCGAAGGCGTCGAGATCGCCTATCTCTCGGCCTCCGAGATCGCCCGCGAACTTGCGAACGGCACCGTCGACTTCGGCGTCACCGGCGAGGATCTGGTGCGCGAAGGCATGGCCGGCGTCGACCGGAGGGTCGAATTCTGCGCCCGCCTCGGCTTCGGTCATGCGGATGTGGTCGTCGCGGTGCCGGAAATCTGGCTGGATGTGGACACCATGGCCGATCTCGGCGACGTGGCGGCGGATTTCCGCGCCCGTCATGGGCGCCGTCTGGCGATCGCCACCAAATACTGGCGGCTGACCCAGCAGTTCTTTTCGAGCCTCCACGGCATCCAGCTCTACCGCATCGTCGAAAGCCTCGGCGCTACGGAAGGCGCACCCGCCGCCGGCCAGGCGGATATCATCGTCGACATCACCTCCACGGGGTCCACGCTGCGTGCCAACCACCTGAAGGTCCTGTCGGACGGCGTGATCCTGAAATCCGAGGCCTGCCTGGTCAGGGCCCGCAAACCCGGTCACGATCAGGACCAGCGGATTGCCCGGATCGTGGAGGCTGTCCGCGCCGCGTTGTAAGTTCATTCGAGGAGGAGATGACCTATGCATATTACCGGCGGATGCCATTGCGGCCAGATTACCTATCAGGCCGAGCTTGATCCGCAGCGTGTCGCTATCTGTCATTGCACCGATTGCCAGAAGCTGACCGGATCGCCGTTCCGTGTCACCGCCGTCGTTTCCGACGATGATCTGAAGATCATCGGCGAGCCGAGGATATACAAGCGCGTGGCCGAGAGCGGCCGTGTCCGTCAGCAGTATTTCTGCCCGAATTGCGGCTCGCAGCTCTTCGTAAATGGCGAAAGCGGCGAAGCATCGAAAATCTGGGGCATCCGCTGGGGCAGCATCGATCAGCGGCTGGATATAAGGCCGCAGCGCCAGGTCTGGTGCCGCTCGTCGCCCGCCTGGCTTTCCGAGATCGGCGAACTGCCGGCGAAGGACAGGGATTAAGAAAAAAAAGAACCCGCCGGATCTGGTCCGGCGGGTAGTCTTGGGCAGGGAATTTTGAAAGCTTAGGCAGCGATTGCGACAGAACCGCGGCGGGCGTCGATGGAATATGCGCCGGCGCCTGCGGCGGCAAGAGCCAGGAAACCGCCGGCAATCGTCAGGTTCTTCATCATGTTGAGCTGATTGAAGACTGTCAGCAGGCCGTTTGCGGCATCCGGGAAGCCCGGGATAACGATCGCGCCGGAGTGGAAAACGAGCGCGGTGAAGACCGAGAAGGCAGCGAGCAGAAGTGCGGCGATGCGGGTCTGGAAACCGATAAGGACGGCGAGGCCAGCAACGACTTCGAAGAGGCCGGCGAGATAGGTGAGGAGGGTCGCGGCCGGAATGCCGGCGCCAGTGATCATACCGGCGGTGGAGGCCGGATCGCCGAACTTCTGGAAGCCGGCCAGGATGAACATGCCGGACAGCAGGATGCGGCCGACGAGAAGAAGCGAATTGGTAGCGGTGGTGGACATTTCAGGTCTCCGGATCGGTGTCTTTGGGTACGACACGCGGTGAATTCTCTGGAACCTTATGTGCCTCGTTTTTCTCGTGTTCGGAAGATGAACGATGATTGACGCTTTGTTCGAGAAAAGAGAACGATCCTGTCGTGCCGTCTTTTCTGAACGCCGCCTTCAGCCGCAGTTCATCACCGCCCTTCAATATTGGGCCGTTCTCGAAGCAAATCGCCTCGAAAGGAGATGGCATCTCATGAAGAAGATCATCATCACCGCGCTCGCCCTTGTCGTAGCCTCCGCAGTTCCGAGCTTCGCACAAACCTATCGCAGCGAGGCGCGGGAAAACCGGCAGGAATACCGCATCTACCGCGGTATGGTTCGTGGCGAGCTGACGCCGCGCGAATTGCGCAATCTGGCCCGCCAGCAGCATCGTATCGACCGGGCGCAATCGCGCGCCGCCCGCGATGGCTATGTGTCCTACCGCGAGCGGCAGAGGATCGAGCGCATGCAGGACCGTGCATCGCGCAACATCTACCGCAAGAGCAACAATCACCGCGATTTTTATTGAGGGTGCGCCATCGGCCATCCGCCCGCAGCGCGCCGGGCGGATGGCGTTTCCGTCAGCCTTTGGCCCTAAGCGGAAAGAGCGCCCTGAGGCGCACATCCCGCAGCCATAACCCGCCCCACATGAAGAGGCCAAGATAGATGCCGAAGAGGACGTGGCTGAAGAGCGGGCTGCCGGCTCGGATCTGCGTCGCCATCGCGCCGCCAAGCAGGCCGGTGAAGAGAATGGCGCCGAGCACGCTGGTGCGATTGTAGAGGTAGAGGACGAGGAAGGTCAGTTCGATGATGCCGATCATCAGCACGTAGCCGGGTGGCCAGCCGAGCGCCTGCATCGTCTCTTCCGCAATGGGCATGCCGAGCAGCTTGGGGGTCACCGACGCCCCCAGTATAAAGAGCGCAAAAAGCCCGGTGAGCACATAACCTGCCCATTTCATCTTCTTTTCCATATCGATCCCCTTCTTTGAACCGTCGGTTTGGCCTGATTGCGAACCTCAGGACAAGATCCGTTCCCTTCCGTCCGCGTGCCTCAAGGACGGAGCAGGAGACGCAGCTCCGACATCGGGCGCGAAAAATCTCCGGGAGAGGGCAGCCTCAGATCTCTTCGATCCGGCGTGCGTCCTCGGGCAGGACAGAAAGCTCGCGCCAGTCGATTTCCTCGAGCAGCAGATTGTATTCGTCCACGTTGACCCGATGCGTGGCGCGCAGTTCTTCCAGTTCCTGCCTTTGCGCGGCGATCGCCGAAAGCGCCAGTCGCCGGTAGGTGTCGAGCGAACCGGCGCTCTCGACATGCAGCAAAGCCTCCTGCTCGATACGGAATTTGGAGCGCAGGAGCTCGGCTTCCGTTTCCTTCGCATCTTCGAGCCGCGCAAGTCCGGCGGCTGCGATCCGGCCGCGGACCTCCGCAAGTTCGCGCGGGCCGTCGGCCCGGCGGTCGAGACCGAGCCAGCGGATGACCGAGCCGAGGGTAAGGCCCTGCAGGACGAGCGTGGCGAGCACGACCGCAAATGCTGTCAGAACCACGACGTCCCGCTGGGGGAAGTCGGCTGGCAGGGCAAAGGCAGTCGCGAGGGTCACGAGCCCGCGCATCCCGCACCAGCCGGCCAGCAATGCCTGTGTCATGCTGGCGGGTTCCGGGCGGCCGTGGCTGACCGCATACCAGGCATGGATGCGGTTGTATCCGACGCAGACCACGAAGCGGACGGCGATGCAGATCGCTACGACGACGAGCGCGAAGGCCGCAGCGTCTCCGAGACGTTCGGCATTCATGTTGCCGACGATGTCGCGTGCCTGCATCCCCATCAGCAGGAACGCCATGACGTTCAGCACGAAGACGACGGCAGTCCAGACCGCATAGGACTGTACCCGCATGCGTGCCGACGAGAAGGAATTGTTGCTTCTCGCGAGCGTCATGGCGAAGGCGACGATGGTCAGCACGGCCGAGAGGCCGAGCCGCACGGCAACGATCCAGAGCAGGAAGGTCTGGACGAATTGCAGGAGATTGCCGCCGAGCGTGCCGCTGACGAAGCGGGTGAAATAGCGCATCGCCTGGGCGGCGAGGACGCCGAGCAGGATGCCGCCCGGAACCGCCAGCGCCACATGCAGCGCCACCTCATGGTCCATGTGTCCGGCGGACTCGACCGCGAGCGCGGCATCGAAGATCAGGAGCGCTGCCGCGTCGTTGAACAGGCTTTCGCCGCGCAGCACGGTGTCGGTCGTGCGCGGGATTGCCATGGAGGAAAGCACGGCGGTTGCGGCGGCGGCATCCGGTGGAGCGACGATCGCACCGAGCACGAGGGCGGCGGCAATCGGCAGGCCGGCGAAGGCCCAGCCGATCCAAGCAACCGCCGCGGCCGTGACGATCACCCCGCCGATGGCGAAGACGAGAAGCGGCAGCCAGAACCGCCGCGCGATCCCGACCGGAAAATCGAAGGCGGCGTCGAGCAGGGCAGGGGCAATGAACAGGGCCAGCGCCGTTTGCGGCTCCAGCGAGATGTAGGGCATGCCGGGCACCAGCGCCGCCGCCGCGCCGGCCATGGCCAGCATGGAGGGATAGGGCAGGGAAAGGCGGCGCGAGATCTGCAGCAGCACGACCGCGACAAGCAAAAGGAGAAGCAGGCTCTCGAAGAAACTCATGGGAGGGGACTGTAGTTGCCGAACATGCCGTTGTCAGCCGCGGGTTTGCACATTTCGCTTCCGGGCTCTGCGCGCCTTTCGCCTCGCGTTCGGCTCGGGCTGACCGTGTGTCCGCTTGACATCTGCTCGGATGTTTCCGTACAGCTCGACATACGCCTCCCTGGGAAGTGGGAGGTTTGGCACCAGCCATGGTCATCATCTCATAGAGGTCCCAATGCGCCGAGTCCCTTCTCACGAAAATCACGTTCGAAATTCTGAGAAGTTGAGGGTTCATGCGCACTTTGAATCTGGGCATCCTCGCCCATGTGGATGCGGGCAAGACTAGCCTTACGGAAAGGCTCCTTTTTAACGCCGGTGTGATCGACAGGCTGGGCAGCGTCGATACCGGCGATACGCAGACGGACAGCCTCGAGATCGAGCGCCAGCGCGGAATCACCGTCCGGGCGGCTGTCGTGTCCTTCACGATCGGCGACACGGCCGTCAACCTCGTCGATACGCCGGGCCATCCCGATTTCATCGCTGAGGTGGAGCGGGTGCTGGGGTTGCTGGATGCAGCGGTCGTCGTCGTTTCCGCGGTCGAGGGCGTACAGGCGCAGACACGCATATTGGTGCGGGCGCTGCAGCGCCTCGCGGTGCCTTTCGTGTTCTTCATCAACAAGGTCGATCGCCTGGGCGCGCAATATCATCTTGTGCTGGAGGACATTGCCCGCCAGCTGCCGGTCCGGCCGATCGCCATGTCAGCCGTCATCGGCCCCGGCAGCAAGCATGTCGGGGTGGAGGCGCTCGACCCTCTCGCCGAACCGTCCTTCACGGCGCTGTGCGAACTGCTGGCGGAAAACGACGACGCGCTGCTCGGTGACTATCTCACGGCCCCGGACCGTCTGACCGCCGAAAGGCTCGGACGCTCATTGGCCGATCAAGTTTCCAAGGGCCTGGCGCATCCCGCATTCGCGGGAGCCGCGATGACCGGAGTGGGCCTGCCGCCGCTGACCTCGGCCATAGCGACGCTGCTGCCCGGCCGGCATCTCGACCCGGACGGCCCGATCGCCGGTCGGATATTCAAGATCGAGCGCGGGTGGGGCGGCGAAAAGCTGTCATACATGTATCTGGCATCCGGCACGATCCGGCTCCGGCAGTACCTGGATCTGCCGAACGGGCCGGCAAGGGTAACTGGCATCCAGGTCTTCGAGGCCGGCGGGGTTCATCCCGTCACCAGCTTCCGCGCCGGACAGATTGCGCGGGTAGGCGGGCTTGCGGGCGCCCGGATCGGGGATGTCGTGGGGGACGACCTGCCGTCGGGCGGCCGGTCCCATTTTGCGCCGCCCACCCTTGAGACACGTGTTGTGGCGAGGCGCCCTTCCGACAATGCAGCACTCTGGCTGGCGCTCAACCAGCTGGCCGAACAGGATCCGCTGATCAACCTTCGTCGCAACGATGACGCTGACGAAGTTTTCGTATCGCTCTATGGCGAGGTGCAGAAGGAGGTGATCCAGTCCACCCTGCTGACGGATTTCGGCATCGAAGCGGTGTTCGAGGAGAGCACGGTCATCTGCGTGGAAAGGCTCGTCGGAATTGGCGTCGGCCTTGAGATCATCTTCAAGGAGCCTAATCCCTTCCTTGCGACGGTCGGGCTGCGCGTCGAGCCGCGGCCGGAAGGCGCCGGCAACAGTTTTGCCCTGGAAGTGGATGTCGGCCAGATGCCCGCGAGTTTTTACCGGGCAGTCGAGGACACCGTCTCCGAAACGCTGAAACAGGGCATCTTCGGCTGGCAGGTCATCGATTGCCACGTGGCGATGACCGCGGCCCGGCACAGTTCCCCGGCGAGCACAGCCGCCGATTTCCGGCAGCTGACGCCGCTGGTGCTGGCAGCCGCTTTGTCGGCGGCGCAAACCGTCGTCTGCGAGCCGATTGACCGCTTTCACATCGAAGCGCCAGCCGCCGCCTTGAGCGGTCTGCATGCCCTGCTTGCGAAATCCGGAGCGATGACCAGGGATTCGGTGATCATCGATGGCGCGGCCCGGCTGGAAGGCACGATAGCGTCCGCAATGACCCAGGCCATCCTGCAGCAATTGCCGGGACTGACAAGCGGCATGGGGACGATGGAATATTCCTTCGATCACTATGCCCGGATGGCCGATCCGCCGCGTTCGCGCCGACGTTCCGGCGTCGATCCGTTCAATGCCGGCGACTATCTGCTCCGCAGGCGCTGAAACTCGCTACCAGGATCCGCAAATCGAAGACAAACAAAAAAAGGGCGATCCGAGGATCGCCCTTTCCCAAATGAACCGGTTGGCTCAGAGTCGGACCCGAAGGTCTTACATCATGTCCATGCCGCCCATTCCGCCCATGCCGCCCGGCATGCCGCCGGCTGCAGCTTCCTTCTTCGGAAGCTCGGCGATCATGGCCTCGGTGGTGATCAGCAGCGAAGCAACCGAAGCTGCGTTCTGCAGGGCCGTACGGACAACCTTGACCGGGTCGACGATGCCCATGGCGATCATGTCGCCATACTCGGACGTCTGGGCATTGTAGCCGTAGTTGTCTTCGTTCTTGTCGAGGATCTTGCCGACCACGATCGAAGCTTCGTCGCCTGCGTTTTCAGCGATCTGGCGAACCAGCGACTGAAGCGCCTTGCGGACGATGTTGATGCCGGCTTCCTGGTCGTCGTTGGCACCCTTTGCGGTGATCTTGACGGAGGAACGGAGCAGTGCAACGCCGCCGCCCGGTACGATGCCTTCCTGAACGGCCGCGCGGGTCGCGTTCAGGGCGTCGTCGATGCGGTCCTTCTTTTCCTTGACTTCGACTTCCGTCGAGCCGCCGACGCGGATCACGGCAACGCCGCCAGCGAGCTTGGCAAGACGTTCCTGCAGCTTCTCGCGGTCGTAGTCGGAGGTGGTTTCCTCGATCTGGGCCTTGATCTGATTGACGCGGCCTTCGATGTCAGACTTGGCGCCGGCACCATCGACGATCGTGGTGTTTTCCTTGGAGATCGAAACCTTCTTGGAGCGGCCGAGCATGTCGAGGGTGACATTTTCGAGCTTGATGCCGAGGTCTTCGGAGATGACAGTGCCGCCCGTCAGGATGGCGATGTCTTCGAGCATGGCCTTGCGGCGGTCACCGAAGCCCGGAGCCTTGACGGCAGCGATCTTGAGGCCGCCGCGCAGCTTGTTGACGACGAGGGTCGCAAGCGCTTCGCCTTCGACGTCTTCAGCGATGATCAGGAGCGGCTTGCCGGTCTGAACGACGGCTTCGAGAACCGGGAGCATCGCCTGCAGGTTCGAGAGCTTCTTCTCGTGGAGGAGAATGAAAGCGTCGTCGAGGTCGGCGACCATCTTTTCCGGGTTGGTGACGAAGTAGGGCGAGAGATAGCCGCGGTCGAACTGCATGCCTTCGACGACTTCGAGTTCGGTTTCGGCGGTCTTGGCTTCTTCAACCGTGATGACGCCTTCGTTGCCGACCTTCTGCATGGCTTCGGCAATATCGAGACCGATCTGCTTTTCGCCGTTTGCCGAGATCGTGCCGACCTGGGCGACTTCTTCCGAGGTGTTGATCTTCTTGGCCTTGGCCTGGAGATCCTTGACGACGTCTGCGACGGCGAGGTCGATGCCGCGCTTCAGGTCCATCGGGTTCATGCCGGCTGCAACGGCCTTGCCGCCTTCGCGAACGATGGCCTGGGCGAGAACGGTCGCGGTCGTGGTGCCGTCGCCGGCGATGTCGTTGGTCTTCGAAGCGACTTCGCGGACCATCTGGGCGCCCATGTTTTCGAACTTGTCGTCCAGTTCGATTTCCTTGGCGACCGATACGCCGTCCTTGGTGATGCGCGGAGCGCCGAAGGACTTGTCGATGATGACGTTACGACCCTTCGGGCCGAGCGTGACCTTGACTGCGTCAGCGAGAATGTCGACGCCGCGCAGCATCTTTTCGCGCGCGGTGCGGCCGAACTTGATTTCCTTAGCTGCCATTTTGAGAACTCCTGAAAAGGGGTGTCAGCGATGTTTCAGTGAAAGCAACCGGCCGAGGATCAGCCGATGATGCCCATGATGTCGGATTCCTTCATGATCAGAAGGTCTTCGCCGTTGAGCTTGACTTCAGTGCCGGACCACTTGCCGAACAGAACGCGGTCGCCGGCCTTGACGTCGAGAGCGGTGATGTTGCCCTTGTCGTCACGAGCGCCGGAGCCGACGGCGACGACTTCGCCTTCTTGCGGCTTTTCCTTGGCGGTGTCCGGAATGATGATACCGCCCTTGGTCTTTTCTTCAGACTCGACGCGGCGAACAACGACGCGATCGTGCAGGGGGCGGAAATTGGTGCTTGCCATTGTCTTATCCCTCGATCAAATGACATTGACGGATCTGCGGACCCGTATCGGGTGTGTTAGCACTCATCTCCCGAGAGTGCTAACGAGCGTCGAAATAAGGGTGGCCAGCGGTGGAGTCAAGAACGACCGCAAAATTTTAAAGGACCGCCCGTCGAACCCTGTACAATATGCTTAACGACACACGGATGACCGGACGACGCCCGGCATAACGAATTGGCACGATGGTCGGGCGGATCGGGGCCGCGAGCTTTGAAGGCCTGACGACTGACCGGCATGATGCACCGAAGTTTGATGGAAGAAAGGCGCGGCTCTCGGGAAGCCTCTTTTCCGCATATGCGTTTCCCGTGATCACAAATCCCGCTAGCCGCGGCCATTGGTCGTCCCGCCGCCTGTGACGGGACTGTGAAATCTCCCTGCGGTCCCCGCAAATCTCCTTGCCATAACGTGCAGGCTTTGCGACATCAGCGCCAGTTTGAAATCAGGCGGACAGGCATGGCGAAGCGTATCCAGAACTTGAGCGAAGTGATCGGCAATTACGACGTTGTCCTGTCGGATGTCTGGGGCGTTGTGCACAATGGCGTCGAGGCCTTTCAGCGCTCGTGCATGGCGCTTGCGGCCGCCCGGGAAGCCGGCGCGACGGTCGTGCTGATTACCAATTCGCCGCGTCCGGCCCCCGGCGTCATCCAGCAGATGCGTGCGCTCGGCGTTGCAGACGCAACCTATGACCGGATCGTCACATCCGGTGATGTGACCCGGCATCTGATCGTCGATGGTCCGAAGAACGTCTTCTTGATCGGCCCCGAGCGCGATCTCAACCTGTTCGACGGTCTCGGCGTCAACGTGGTTTCCGCCGATGCCGCGGATTGCATTGTCTGCACCGGTTTCTTCGACGACGAGAAAGAGGTGCCGGAAGATTATACCGACATGCTGACCGCATTCGCCGGGCGCGGCGTGCCGCTGATCTGCGCCAACCCCGACCTCGTGGTCGAACGCGGCCACAAGATCATCCCCTGCGCCGGCGCGGTCGCCGCCTATTACGAGGAGCTCGGCGGCAAGACCCGTGTCGCCGGCAAGCCGCACCGGCCGATCTATGAGGCGACGCTGGAAGCGGCCCGCGAAGTGCGCGGCGATTTTCCGATGAGCCGGGTTCTTGCGGTCGGCGACGGCATGCCGACCGACGTGCGCGGCGCACTCGCATACGGGCTCGACCTGCTCTATATCAGCGGGGGCATCCATGTGGCGGAATATACCGTCAACGGCCAGACCGACGAGGCGATCCTCAACGCCTGGCTGAAGCGGGAAAATGCTGCGCCGAAATACTGGATGCCGCGCCTCGCCTGAATTTCGGGCCTAGTTGGAATTGGACGGAATGACGGTTTTTCACCGGAACGAAAAGAAGGAGCCGCTGCCCGAGGCGCTGAAGGGCGGCGTGATCGCCATCGGTAATTTCGACGGCGTGCATCGCGGCCACCGCAGCGTGCTGGAGCGGGCGCTGATGCTCGCCGAAGAGCGTGGCGTGCCGGCCCTGGTGCTGACCTTCGAACCGCATCCGCGCACCGTCTTCAAGCCGGATGCACCGGTCTTCCGTCTGACGCCGGCACCCCTGAAGGCCCGGCTTCTGGAGGCGATGGGCTTCCGTTCGGTGATCGAATACCCGTTCACGCGGGAATTCGCGACACGTTCGGCGGAAGAGTTCATCCAGACGATCCTGGTCGACTGGCTCGGCGCCAGCGCTGTCGTCACCGGTTTCGATTTCCATTTCGGCAAGGGCAGGGAAGGCGGGCCGGCCTTCCTCATGGCGTCCGGCGCAAGGCACGGTTTCGACGTCTCGTTGATGGACGCCTTCCGTGACGAGAATGCCGAGGTGATCTCATCGAGCCGCATTCGAGACCTGTTGGCAGAAGGCGACGTTGCGGGCGCCGCCGGCCTGCTCGGTTATCGTTACACGGTCGAGGCGGAGGTGATCGGCGGCGAAAAGCTCGGCCGTCAGCTCGGCTTCCCGACCGCCAACATGCAGCTGCCCCCCGAAGCCGAACTGAAGGCGGGCATCTACGCCGTCCGCTTCCGCCGCCCCGACGGCACACTTTTTGATGGGGTAGCGAGCTACGGCCGCCGCCCGACGGTGACGGAAAATGGCGCTCCGCTGCTCGAAACCTACGTCTTCGATTTTTCCGGCAACCTTTATGGCGAAACCTCCTCGGTCTCCTTTTTCGGCCACCTGCGTGACGAGCTGAAGTTCGACGGGTTGGACGCACTGGTAGCGCAGATTAGGCGCGACGAGGAAGAGGCGAGGGGGCTGCTTTCGGGCGTGCGGCCGCTTGGAGAACTGGACGCGAAGATCGCGTTTTGACGTTAGCGGCGGCTGAGAGGAAACCGCTCCGGGTCGTCATTCCATGGATCGAAGACCGCTGCGCCGAATGCGCGAGTATCTTTGATGTTGCGCGTAACCAGATAAAGATCATGCTCGACGGCCGTTGCCGCCAGGAGCGTATCGATGACCGGTGGCGCATGGCCTGTTGATAGCTTCATCCTCCCCGACATTGCGCCCCATCCGCGAACGATCGGATTACTGACGGACAGGATACGGCCCGAAAACCGGTCTTCCAGCGCATCGCGGGCTGCTGCATAACGATAGCGGTTTTTGTCGTCCGGCGGCAGATTCTCGATCCCTTTGTCATACTCCGCCAGCGTGAGAATGCTGATGTAAAAGCGCCCCTCATCTTGCTCAGCGACCCATCGTTTGACGGACGGCGCGCCCTTAGGATTGATCAGTGCGGAAATGACGTTGGTATCGAGCAGCCAGCCGATCACAGCTCGATATCCCGGCCCCGGTCCTGTTCCCTTTCAAGCTCCAATGCATCGAGCCCGAGGCCTTCCATGAATTCGACGAAGGTTTTTTTTGGAATGGGTTTCGTCAGCTTTTCAAGCTCTTCCGTGCTGATGACCACCACGCTGTCACGGCCGCGAACCGTCACCCGCTGTGGGCCTTCGCTGCGGGCGCGGCGCACCACTTCGCTGAAGCGCGCCTTGGCATCCTCCAGTTTCCAACTATTGTGCCGAGATGTTGGCTTGCCGAGCATGAAAAATCTCCGACTGGTCAGATAGTCAGATATACTTTCAATCAGACTGAAAGTCGAGATGCATCATCTTGGTTTTGCCCCTTCCTTTCCTCCTCAAAAAACCGTAATAACCGCCACCATGAAAAAATTCCGGCTGGTCCAGATCATTCGAATTATCGGCCCGGCCTTCCGCGCGCTGTAAGAGCGGCCGGAGGGTCCGGGTTTTTGGCGCTTGTTGAAGCGTCTCCGCCACCGAATTTTCATCGACACGCGCCTGATTTCCACGGCGCCAGAAACGATTGCTCTATCCATGACCGACACAGTGACTGAAATGGGCGAAAAGCTCGACTATTCGAAGACCCTCTATCTGCCCGAAACCGATTTCCCGATGCGCGCCGGCCTGCCGCAGAAGGAGCCGGAACTGGTTGCGCGCTGGCAGCAGATGGACCTTTACAGACAACTGCGTGCCTCCGCCGCCGGCCGCGAAAAATTCGTCCTGCACGACGGCCCTCCCTATGCCAACGGCAACATCCATATCGGCCACGCGCTGAACAAGATCCTGAAGGACGTCATCACCCGCTCGTTCCAGATGCGCGGTTACGACTCGAACTACGTTCCGGGCTGGGACTGCCACGGTCTGCCGATCGAGTGGAAGATCGAAGAGGAGAACTACCGCTCCAAGGGCAAGCAGAAGCCCGACCTGAAACAGCCTGCGGCAATGATCGAGTTCCGCAAGGAATGCCGCGCCTATGCGGAAAAGTGGATCAAGATCCAGGCCGAAGAATTCAAGCGCCTCGGCATCGTCGGCGATTTCGACAATCCGTATCTGACGATGAATTTCCATGCGGAAAGCCGTATTGCCGGAGAGCTCCTGAAGATCGCCATGAGCGGCCAACTCTACCGCGGCTCCAAGCCGATCATGTGGTCAGTCGTCGAGCGGACTGCGCTGGCGGAAGCGGAGGTCGAGTATCATGATTATGAGAGCGACACGATCTGGGTGAAGTTTCCGATCCAGCCTCATGACCCAACGAAGATGTGGCATGACAAGGAGAAAAATCAGCCGGTAGCAGTTCCGACGTCGTTCGCAGAGCTGGCCGGCGCCTATGTTGTGATCTGGACGACTACCCCTTGGACTATTCCCGGAAACCGTGCGATCGCGTTCTCCCCAAAGGTCGCCTATGGTCTTTATGCTGTCACAGCCGCTGAAAACGATTTTGGCCCGCGTCCAGGCGAGAGGTTGATTTTTGCCGACGCGTTAGCAGAAGAGTCGGCTACCAAGGCAAAGCTTACCTTCAATCGCTTACGAGACGTCTCGGCTGAAGAACTTGGCGCTATCATCGCCGCTCATCCCCTCAGGGGCTTCGGCGGCGGCTACGACTTTCCCGTCCCGCTCCTCGCCGGCGACCATGTCACCGACGACGCCGGCACCGGCTTCGTCCACACCGCTCCCTCCCACGGCCGCGAAGACTTCGAGGCCTGGATGTCCAGCGTCAAGGAACTCGAAGCCCGCGGCATCGACACAAAAATCCCGTTCCCGGTCGATGACAGTGGCACCTACACTGCCGATGCCCCCGGTTTCGAGGGTGCCCGCGTCATGGACGACTCGGGCAAGAAGGGCGATGCCAACGATCGCGTCATCAAGGCGCTGATCGAGCGCAACATGCTCTTCGCCCGCGGACGCCTGAAGCACCAGTATCCGCATAGCTGGCGGTCGAAGAAGCCGATCATCTTCCGCAATACGCCGCAATGGTTCGTCTACATGGACAAGGACCTTGCGGACGGTACGACGCTGCGCACCCGCGCCCTGAAGGCGATCGACGACACCCGTTTCGTGCCCGCAGCCGGCCAGAACCGCCTGCGCGCCATGATCGAGCAGCGCCCGGATTGGGTCCTGTCCCGCCAGCGCGCCTGGGGCGTGCCGATCTGCGTCTTCGTCGATGAAGAAGGTGACGTCCTGAAGGATCCGGCCGTCAACCAGCGCATCCTTGATGCCTTCGATGCCGAAGGCGCCGACGCCTGGTTCGCCGAAGGCGCCAAGGAGCGGTTCCTCGGCAACGAGCATGACGGCTCCAGGTGGACGCAGGTCATGGACATCCTCGACGTCTGGTTCGATTCGGGGAGCACCCACACCTTCACGCTGGAGGATCGCCCGGACCTGAAATGGCCGGCCGATGTCTATCTGGAAGGCTCCGACCAGCATCGCGGCTGGTTCCATTCCTCGCTGCTCGAATCCGCCGCCACCCGCGGCCGCGCGCCTTATGACACGGTCGTCACCCATGGCTTCACCATGGACGAGAAGGGCCAGAAGATGTCGAAGTCGCTCGGCAATGTCGTGGCGCCGCAGGACGTCATGAAGGATGCCGGCGCCGATATCCTCCGTCTCTGGGTCATGACGACGGACTATTGGGAGGACCAGCGCCTCGGCAAGACGATCATCCAGACCAACGTCGATGCGTATCGCAAGCTCAGGAACACGATCCGCTGGATGCTCGGCACGCTCGCCCATGACGACGGCGAGGAGATCGTTTATGCCGAGCTTCCGGAACTCGAAAAGCTGATGCTGCATCGCTTGGCCGAGCTCGACAAGCTCGTCCGCGAGAGCTACGACGCGTTCGAATTCAAGAAGATCGCCCGCGCACTGATCGATTTCTGCAATATCGAACTGTCGGCCTTCTATTTCGATATCCGCAAGGATGCGCTTTATTGCGATGCGCCGTCGTCGCTGCGCCGCCGCGCGGCTCTCGCCGTCATCCGCAGGATCTTCGATTGCACGGTCACCTGGCTTGCGCCGATGCTGCCGTTCACCACCGAAGAGGCCTGGCTGTCGCGCAATCCGGCGGCTGTTTCGGTGCATCTCGAACAGTTCCCGGCGGTTCCGGCCGAATGGAAGAACGAGGCGCTTGCCGAAAAATGGGTGAAGATCCGCAAGGTCCGGTCGGTGGTTACCGGCGCGCTCGAAATCGAGCGCAAGGACAAGCGTATCGGTTCATCGCTGGAGGCGGCGCCTGTCGTGTATGTAGCGGATGCCGAACTGCTGAAAGCTCTGGAAGGCCAGGACTTCGAAGAGACCTGCATCACCTCGGGTATCGCCATCGTCAGTAGCGAAGGGCCGGATGGCGCCTTCCGCCTGGCGGACGTGCCGGGCGTCGCGGTGGATCCGAAGCTTGCCGAAGGCACGAAGTGCGCCCGGTCGTGGCGGGTGACGAGCGATGTGGGCTCCGATCCGGCCTATCCGGACGTCTCGGCCCGTGATGCGGCAGCGCTTCGCGAGCTCGCCGCTCTCGGCCGGCTTGGCTGATCCGAAAATTGTCGGATGATTGCGCTTTGGCCGATCATCCGGTAAAACTGCCTGAAATTGGCCGGATTTTTCCGCCAGCAGGGGTGTGATTGTGTCTGAGGCGTCGGGACGGCGCCGCTGGAAGGGTTTTGATGAAAGCGACATCTGCGTTTCGTGTCGGCATGGGCCTGGCCGGTATCCTTGTCTCGACAGCGACCCTTTCGGGCTGCATCGGCGGGCCTACCTACGGAACCGACAAGACGGCGATGGAGCAGCTGACCGACGATCTGGGGGCTGCCGTGACGCTCGGTTCGGCGCGGGATGAAGCCAACAGAAGCGTGAAATATAATCCGCGGCCCTCGCTGGTCGTCGCAAAGAACCAGGCTGCTTCCCTGCCGGAACCGCAGCAGTCGCTGGCAAACCGCGAGAGCAACCCGAACTGGGTCGAATCTCCGGAAGAAACCCGCAAGCGTCTGCGCGAAGAGGCGACAGCCCGCGAAAAGGATCCGACCTACCGTTCGCCGCTGCTCGCCGGCAACGGCCAGGCCGGCCAGATGACGGAAACGGAAAGATGGGAAGCCTTCCGCAAGGCCAAGCAGGATGCCGAAACCGTCGATGTCAGCGCCCGTCGCCGTTCGCTCTCCGAGCCGCCGGCTGCCTATCGTGCGGCCGATGCCGCCGCGCTCAACGATCTCGGCGAGCCTGAATCCCAGAAGGAAAAGCGCCGCAAGAAAGAAGCTGCCGACGCAAAGAAGTCCAGCGACTGGTGGAAGCTCTTCTAAGGCGGCCTAATTCTCTCTTTTGGATTTGAAGAAGCCGGTGAGCAGGGCGGCGGCATCGCTTTCGCCGATGCCCGAATAAACTTCAGGCGCGTGATGACAGGTCGGCTGGCTGAAGAACCGCACGCCGTTGTCCACCCCGCCGCCTTTCGGATCTTCCGCGCCGTAATAGAGGCGGCGGATACGCGCGAACGAGATCGCCGCCGCGCACATGGTGCAGGGCTCGAGCGTCACGTAGAGATCGGCGCCGGAAAGCCGCTCCTGCCCGAGCAGGGCGGAAGCCTGGCGGATGACGGCGATTTCGGCATGTGCGGTGACGTCGTTATCGGCGCGGGTGCGGTTTCCGGATCGGGAGACGATCGTGTTGCCGACCACCAGCACGGCGCCGACGGGAACCTCGCCGCGCGCCGCCGCCTCCCTGGCTTCGGCAAGGGCGGCATCCATGAACCGGTCGGCGTTAGGCATTTCGGCGATTTCCTCTTAACCCGGATCGCGTGAACTGATAGGAAGCATTCCAACTGGTTGCCCGTGGGCGGGCATGAATCCATCTCGGTCAACACGAACAAGAATGTCCGGATCGCTCCGTTAGACATCACGCTTCAGGCAAACAACAAATGAATTCCAAAGACAAGCCGAAGCGCGGCGAAGGCAGGACCTTCGTTCGCGAAACCAAACCCCGGTCCGACGCGAAGTCGGCGCCGAAGGCCGGAGCCGCCGGCAAGGCGGGTTTTTCCGCCAAGGCCGGACTCGGCCCGAAGAGCTCCCCCGCCAAGGCTGGTGCTGAAAAGGCAGCCAGGCCCGCCCGCAAGCTGCCGCCTGCGCCTGCGACGATGGAAGCGGACGGCAAGCCGGAGCGCATTTCCAAGATCCTGGCGCGTGTCGGCGTCGCCTCGCGCCGCGACATCGAGCGGATGATCATGGAAGGCCGCGTCAGCCTCAACGGCAAGGTTCTCGATACGCCGGTCGTCAACGTCACCTTTGCCGACAATATCGAAGTGGACGGCGTGCCCGTCCGCGGGCCCGAACGCACGAGGCTCTGGCTCTATCACAAGCCGGCCGGTCTGGTGACGACGAATTCCGATCCGGAAGGCCGCCCGACCGTATTCGAAAACCTGCCAGAAGGCCTGCCGCGCGTGCTGTCGATTGGCCGCCTCGATATCAATACCGAAGGCCTGCTGCTGCTCACCAACGACGGCGGCCTGTCGCGCGTTCTGGAACTGCCGACCACCGGCTGGCTGCGCCGCTACCGCGTCCGCGCCCATGGCGAGGTCGATCAGGCGGCGCTCGATAGGCTGAAAGAAGGCATTGCCGTGGACGGCGTGCTCTATGGTGCGATCGATGCGACGCTCGACCGCACCCAGGGGCACAATGCCTGGATCACCATGGGGCTGCGCGAAGGCAAGAACCGCGAGATCAAGAACGTGCTCGGTGCGCTCGGCCTCGAGGTCAACCGCCTGATCCGCATCTCCTATGGCCCGTTCCAGCTCGGCGACCTGCCGGAAGGCGAGGTGGTCGAGGTGCGCGGCCGCATGCTGCGCGACCAGCTCGGACCCCGCCTGATCGAAGAGGCGAAGGCCAATTTCGACGCGCCGATCTATCACGACGCGGCTGGCGACGAGGACGAAAAACCGCCGCGGACGTCGCGGCAGGACTGGGCTCCCCAGCCTGAACAGCAAAAATCCGACAAGCCGAGAACCGAAAAGTTTGCAAAAGCCGGAGACCGGCGCGAAGCGGCGCTGGGAAGGCTGGATACCAGGCGCGACGACCGGAAATTCTCAGACAAGCCGCGTGGTATGAAGCCCTTCGGAGGCCACGGCCAGGATGAGGAGGACCGGCCGAAGAAGCGTTTGCCGATGGGCACAAGCCGGACCGCCAATGTCTGGATGGCGCCGGGCGCCCGCCCGACCGCCGACGGTAAGGCGACGAAATCTTCGGCAAGGGCGCAGGCTGAGCAGCTTTTCAAAAAACCGGTGCCGGAAAACGACCGCCGCGTCGTGGTCAAGCGCGCCGAGGAAGACAGCGATTGGATCCGCGCCGACGAGCCGGCCAAGTCCGACAGAGGTGATTTCGGCGGCAAGCGCTCGTTTGGTGATCGTCCGCCGCGTGGCGACCGTTCCTTCGGCGACCGCCCGGCCCGTGATCGTTCCTTCGGCGACCGTCCATCCGGTGACAGGCCTAGAGGCGAACGCAGCTTCGGTGACAAGCCGCGTGGGGACCGTCCATTCGGCGATCGCAAACCGCGCGAGGATGGCGAACGTCCGGCAAGGTCATCTTCGGCAGGCGAGGGACGTTCCGAACGTTCCCGTGGCGAACGCTCGTTCGGCGACCGGCCGGCCCGGGAGGACCGTTCCGGCGGAGGCAAGCCGTCTGGTGGAAAGCCGGGCGGCAAGTCCTTTGGCGGCAAGTCCTTTGGCGGCAAGCCGGGCAGCGGCAAGCCTGGCGGCGGAAAGGCCGGTTTTGGCGGCAAGCCATCCGCCGGGCGCGGCAAACCGGCCGGCGGCGGCAAACCGGGCGGTCGTCCGGCGGGCGGTGGAAGGCCGGCCGGCAAGCCGCGCAGCCCCAGAGGGTGACGGACAGTGCGGATCGTCGGCGGTGAATTCCGCGGCCGGACCCTGGCCACGCCCAAGTCGAACGACATCCGGCCGACCATCGACCGGACGCGCGAAAGCCTGTTCAACATCATCGGCCATGTCTATCCGCAGGCGCTGGATGGCGCCCGCGTGATTGACCTCTTCGCCGGCACCGGTGCCGTCGGGCTGGAAGCCGTCTCACGAGGCTGCAGGCAGGCGCTTTTCGTCGAGAACGGCGTCGAAGGGCGCAGCCTGCTGTGGGAAAACATCGATAGTCTCGGCCTGCACGGCCGGACGCGGATCCTTCGCCGCGATGCCACCAAGCTCGGCCCGGCCAACAATATCGAACCCTTCCATTTCCTGTTTGCCGATCCGCCATATGGCCAGGGGCTTGGCGAAGGGGCGCTGCTTGCGGCGCATGCGGGCGGCTGGCTGACACCCGGAGCCCTTGCCATTCTGGAGGAACGGGCCGACATACACCCGGCCGTCGATCCGGTCTTCAAGCCGCTTGAGAGCCGCATCTTCGGCGATACCCGCATGGATTTCTTCCGCTATCAGCCGGCGTGAGACGAGAGCATGAACACGAAGCTTGCCTTTCCCGATCTTGAGAACGCAAAAAGCGCCAGCGGCCTCACCTTTGCGGTCGCTTTCGGTGGTGGCGGCGCCAGGGGTATTTCGCATATCCAGATCATCGAGGCGCTCGACGAACTCGGCATCCGGCCGGTGGCGATCTCCGGCTCCTCGATCGGCGCGATTATCGGCGCCGGCATGGCATCGGGTATGAGCGGTCGGGAGATCCGAAAATACGCCCTGGAAACCGTCGGCCACCGGGGCACGCTGATCAACAAGCTGTGGGGCCTCGGCCCCGCGACCATGCGCGACAAGCTCGGCGGCTTCCGCTTCGGCCACTTCAATCTCGAACTCATTCTCGATGCCTTCCTGCCGCCGCAGGTGCCCGAGGATTTCGACGAACTCGAGATTCCGATGAAGATTTCCGCGACCGATTATTACGGCCAGGCCGAAGTCATTCTCGAACAGGGAGAGCTGAGGACGGCAATCGCCGCGTCCGCGGCCATCCCCGGCCTGTTCATGCCGGTCCGGGTCAACGGCCGGGTCATGATCGACGGCGGCGTCTTCAATCCGGTGCCCTACGAGCAGCTGATGGACCTCGCCGACGTGGTGATCGGGGTCGACGTGGTCGGCGCACCGGAAGGCGATGGAACCCATGCGCCGAGCCGCATCGACAGCCTGTTCGGAGCAAGCCAGCTCACCATGCAGGCGAGCATTTCGCTGAAGCTGAAGCTCAATCCTCCGCATATCTTCCTGCGGCCCTCGGTCAACCGCTTCCGCGTGCTGGACTTCCTGAAGGCCCGCGACATCCTGGAGGAGTCCGAGGGGGTCAAGGACGAGTTGAAGCGTGCCGTCGATGCGCTGCATGAGGTGGCCAAGGCCTGAGGCAAAACCGCCCTATGCCGCGTCGGATTTCGTTGGCCTGCCGAAAGATCGCGGCCGATCCCAGACGGTTGGCGCCTTCAGGAATAGGCGAAGGACGAGCTTTACAAAACGATCGTCGCGATGGTCGGCCGGAAAAGACGCTGAAACCTGACCGGCGGCCCGTCTCAGCCGTTGCCGAGAGCCTCGGCCTCCTGCTCCTCGATGACGACGGGTCGCTTCGGCTTGATCAGCGGTTCCGGCCGCACCGGGCTGTTGAAGAGCATTTCGCGGCCGGCGCCGAGACCTTGAACGGCCTGGATCTGCAGCCTTTCCTCGTCGCGGTGGCGGATGTCGTTGCCGATCTCTTCGGCCGCACTTTCGCTCATGCCAAGCCCTTCCAACGTGCGGCGGCCAAACAGAAGACCGGATTCCAGCGTCTCGCGCAGTTCGTATTCGACATTGCGGTCGCGCAGCGAGAGCGAGTGGATGCGATCGTAGGAACGCACGAAGAGGCGCACGTCGGGGAATTCGGAGCGGATCAGGTCGACGATGCGATCGGTCGTTTCGCGTTTCTGGGTGGTGACGGCGACGATCTTGGCGCGCTCGATACCCGACGCGATCAGCACGTCGCGGCGGGTTCCATCGCCGAAATAGATGCGGAAACCGAAGCTCGCGGCCTGCCGGATGCGGTCTGCGGAATCATCGATCACGGTCACCTCGCGGCCGCCGGCAAGCAGAATCTGCGCGGCGATCTGGCCGAAGCGCGAAAAGCCGATCATCAGCACGTCGGCGCCGGCGCCGTCGAAATCCTCTTCCAGTTGCTCACGGGTCTCGCCGTTGAGGAACCGCTTGGAAAGTGCCGCGCCGAAGGGCGTGAGCGCCATGGAAAGCGTCACGCCGGCGATCAGCAGCGAGGCGGTGGCAGATGAGAAAAGTCCGGCCGCGGTCGCGGTGGTGAAGAGCACGAAGCCGAATTCGCCGCCCTGCGGCAGGAGGAAGGCGATCCTGACGGCATCATCGTGGGGAGAGCCCCAGAACCGGCAGAGCACGTAGACGATCAGGGCCTTGACCGCCATGAAGATCGGTACGGCCGGCAGGATGAAGAAGAGGTTGTCGACAATGACGTCCACTTCCAGCGATAGGCCGACAGCCATGAAGAACAGCGCCAGCAGAAGCCCGCGGAATGGTTCGATATCGGCTTCGAGTTCGTGCCGATAGGAGGATTCGGCAAGCATCACGCCCGACAGAAAAGCGCCCATCGCCATCGAAAGTCCGACGGCCTGCATCGCCGCCGCCGACCCGAGAACCACCAGCAACGCGGCGGCGATCATCACCTCGCGCGCGCCGGTGCGGGCGATGATCTGGAACATCGGGGTCAATAGATAGCGGCCGGCCAGCACCATGGCACCGACAGCGCCGACCGCCACGGCGAAATCGGCGAGCGGTGTGGCGGCCGTTTCCTTCGTACCCGGCGAAAGAATGGTGATCAGCGCCAGGAGCGGCACGATCGCGAGATCTTGAAAGAGCAGTACGGAGAAGGAGCGCTGGCCGTAATGGCTGTTCATGTCGCCGTCGTCGTTGAGGATCTGCAGGGCGAAAGCCGTCGAGGAGAGCGCCAGGCCGAAGCCCACGACCAGGCTGCCCCGCCAGTCCGCCACGTTGGAAAGATAGGCGAGCGCGGTGATCACGAGGCCGGAGATCGCCACCTGCGCCGGGCCGAGGCCGAAGACGTCGCCGCGCATCTGCCAGAGACGCGATGGCTTCAGTTCGAGACCGATGACGAAAAGCAGAAAGACGACGCCGAATTCCGCAAAATGCAGGACCTCCTCCGTATCGACGATACGCTGCAGGACCGGCCCGATGACGATGCCGGCGGCGAGATAGCCGAGCACCGTGCCGAGCCCGAGCTTCCTGAACAGGGGGGCGGCGACGACCGCCCCCGCAAGCAGAAGAAGCATTTCGGAAAATAGCGAGCCGGGCGTGGTCATGCGAGATTACTTTCGGGTCATGGAATGGGCGGCATTCTCCAAGAATCACAGAGCCGCCCTTGATGCTTCTGACAGTGCACAATAAATGGAGCGATAATGAAAGGCTTGCAATCATGACCACTGAAATCGATTCCGCCGCCCTACTTTCCCGTGCCAGCGAACTGATCGATCTAGCCAAGGCCGCGGGGGCGGATCAGGCGGATGCGGTGGTCGTGCGTTCCCGCTCCCGTTCCGTCAGCGTCCGCCTCGGCAAGGTGGAAGGCACCGAGGCTTCCGAGAGCGACGATTTCTCCCTCCGGGTCTTCATCGGCAGGAAGGTCGCAAGCGTTTCGGCCAATCCGGGCTTCGACATGAAGACGCTGGCCGAGCGTGCCGTCGCCATGGCGAAAGTCTCTCCGGAGGATCCCTTCGCCTGCCTCGCCGACGAGAAGGATCTCGCCGTCTCCTATCCCGATCTCGACCTCTTCGATCCAACCGACGTTCCGACGGACGAACTGCGTACGGCGGCGTTGGAAATGGAGCAGGCAGCGCTGGACGTTAAGGGTATTTCCAACTCCTCCGGTGCCGGTGCATCGGCCGGCATGGGTGGCCTCGTCCTGGTGACCTCGCACGGTTTTTCCGGCAGCTACATGGCGAGCCGTTTCGGCCGCTCCGTCAGCGTCATTGCCGGCGAGGGCACCAAGATGGAGCGCGACTACGATTTCGACAGCCGCCTCTATGCCGCCGATCTCGACGACCCGAAGCTCATCGGCCGCCGCGCGGGCGAGCGGGCGGCAAAGCGCGTCAATCCCCGCCAGGTGAATACGGGCAGCAATGTCACCGTCGTTTTCGATCCACGCATCGCCCGCGGCTTCGTCGGCCATATTGCCGGGGCGATCAACGGTGCTGCCATCGCCCGCAAGACGAGCTTCCTGCGCGACAGGATGGGCCAGCAGGTACTGAAGGCGGGGCTCGACATCACCGACGATCCGATCGTCGTGCGCGGTTCCTCATCGCGCCCCTTCGATGGCGAAGGTGTTCAGGGCGAGCGGATGGTGATGATCGAGGACGGCGTGCTGAAGCACTGGTTCCTGTCCACCTCGACCGCGCGCGAGCTCGGCCTGTCCACCAACGGCCGCGGCGTGCGCGGCGGCACCGCGGTTTCGCCCGCCTCCACCAACCTGGCGCTGGAGCCCGGCGACGTAGCGCCGGACGACCTGATCCGGTCGATCGGCACCGGTTTTTACGTCACCGAATTGATCGGCCAAGGCGTCAACATGATCACCGGCGAATACAGCCGTGGTGCGACCGGCTTCTGGATCGAGAACGGCGAGCTCGCCTTCCCCGTTTCGGAAGTGACGATCGCCTCCAACCTCAAGGACATGTTCATGCGCATCACGCCGGCCAACGACATCGACCGCAAGTTCGGGGTCGCCTCGCCGACGATCGCCATCGAGGGCATGACGCTGGCGGGACGTTGATCCCGATGGACATTCCAAACGAGGATTGGCGAAAGGACTTGGACCTTATCCTGGATGCGGCGCGCCAGGCCGGCGACATCGCCCACGGCTTCTTCGGGGCCTCGCCGGAAGTCTGGTGGAAGAACGAAGGCAGGTCTCCCGTCAGCGCTGCCGATTTCGCGGCCAACGACCGGCTGCAGAGCCTGCTTCTGAAGGCGCGGCCGAATTACGGCTGGCTGTCGGAGGAAACGGACGACGATGCGGCACGCCTTTCTGCCGAAACCCTGTTCGTCATCGATCCCATCGATGGAACGCGCGCCTTTATCAACGGTGAAAAGACTTGGTGCGTCTCGGTTGCAGTGGTGCATCACGGCTCTCCGGTGGCGGGCGTTCTGGTGGCGCCGGCTCTTCGAGAGGAGTTCTGCGCGGTGGCGGGAGGTCCGGCGCTGAGGAACGGCCAGCCCATCGGAGTTACCGGAGACCGAAGCAATGGCGAGCTGGTGATCGCGGCCGACGAGAGCCTCGTCAAGAAGTTCGATCCTGCTTTGCTTGGGGAAGTCCGCCGGGTGCGGCATGTGCCGTCGCTCGCCTATCGGATCGCCATGATCGCCGACGGCCGGATCGACGGGACGGTCGTCAGGCGCAATTCCCATGACTGGGATCTCGCAGCCGCCGACCTGATCCTCGAACGGGCGGGGGGACAACTCGTCGGTCTCGATGGAAGCCGGCTCGTCTACAATCGCGAGAGCGTCAGCCATGAGATGCTGGTCGCCGGCGCCGGACACGCCGTGCGAAGCCTTCTGCCGCAGCTTGCCGGCTGAACATCGGGTTGACCTTTTTCGGAGAATGCCGCAGATGAGGGCCGGGGGATCTGGAACAGACGGACACGAAGAAAATGACGGAAACAGGCGAAAAAAAGCAACTTCTGCACCTGGTCTTCGGCGGCGAGCTGAAGAGCCTCGAAGGTGTCGAGTTCAAGGACCTGTCGAAGCTGGATATCGTCGGTATTTACCCCGATTATGCGAGCGCGCTGGTCGCGTGGCGGGCGAAGGCCCAGCAGACTGTAGATAACGCCGAAATGCGCTACTTCATCGTCCATATGCACCGGCTGCTGGAACCTGAGATGAAGTCGGCTTGAGGCAAGCCCTGACGCTTACATTGCGATCCCAATGCTGGTCCTTGCTGTTGGTTGTGATCCCCGAGGACCCTTTTTTGACGCATTTGTAAAACACAAAAAACTCGGTTACGGATATTCGATCGGAGGGGTTATCACATTGATGGCGGCTATTATGCATCAAGGGCAAACGCGATGAGCAGGGTCTCGGCGCGCGCGGCTCTTCTTGCCTATAGGGTGGCCGGCATCGCCCTTTATCCCCTGGTCGGTTCCTATCTCGCCTACCGCGCCATGAAGGGCAAGGAGGACCGGTCGCGCCGGCTGGAGCGCCTCGGTTTCGCAAGCCTTGCCAGGCCGCGCGGGCCGCTGGTCTGGGTGCATGCCGCAAGCGTCGGCGAGACCATTGCGATCATGCCGATGATCCGCGAACTGCGCCGCCGCGAGATCCATGTTCTGCTCACCACCGGGACAGTCACCTCGGCAGCGCTGGTCCAGTCCCGGCTGGCGGATGAGGTCATCCATCAATATGTGCCCCTCGATGTGAAATTTCCGGTCAAGCGCTTCATCGCCTACTGGAAGCCGGATGCCTGCATCACGGCGGAATCGGAAATCTGGCCGACCACGATTGCCGAACTCGCCCGCCGGCATATCCCGCAGATCCGCGTCAATGCCCGTATTTCCGACCGCTCCTTCGATCGCTGGCACAATCGCCTGTCGATCGCCGAAGCGCTGTTCGGCAGGATGTCCCTGGTGGTCGCCCAGTCCGATCTGGATGCCGAACGGTTCCGCGATCTTGGCGCCTGGCCGGTTATCGTGTCCGGTAACCTGAAAAGCGATACGGACCCCCCGCCTTGCGACGAGGCGGTTCTCGCGGCTTATCGCAGGCAGATCGGCAATCGCTCTACCTGGGCGGCGATCTCCACCTTCGAAGGCGAGGAAAAATCGGTTGCAGCCGTGCATAAGGCGCTGAAGCCGAAGAATGGACAACTCACCATTCTGGTGCCGCGTCATCCGGACCGCGCCGATGCGATCGAGGCCATGTTGAAGGAAGCCGGCCTCACCGTGGCGCGCCGTTCCCGCAAGGATGTCCTGACGCCCGAAACCGACGTTTTTCTGGGGGATTCGATCGGCGAAATGGGGCTCTACCTGCGGCTGACCGAGATCGCCTTCGTCGGCAAATCGCTAGCGAGTGAAGGCGGCCAGAACCCGCTGGAACCGGCCATGCTCGGTTGCGCGGTCCTGTCCGGCCCGCATGTCCAGAATTTCCGGGATGCCTATCAGCATCTGGTGCGCAAGGGCGGTGCCCGCATCGTCAAGGATACCGAGATGCTGGCAAAGGCCGTCCATTACCTGCTGGTCAACGACCTGGCCCGCGTGAAGATGGTCGATGCTGGCCATGACGCTATGGAAGAGATGCGTGGGGCGCTGTCGAAGACGGTCAAGGCGCTTGAACCCTATATCAATCCTTTGACCGTCAGCGCCCGCCTGCAGCCGAAGGCCGCTGTCGCTCGATGAATCCGGAAAAGCTTGCCGGGATCGCCGGTATCCTGTTCGACAAGGACGGAACTCTTCTCCTTTACGACGAAAGCTGGGGACCGGTGAACCGCGAGGCGGCGCGCATCGCCTCCGCCGGCAATCCCGAACTCGAACCGCAATTGCTTTTCTCCGGCGGCATGGACCCCGTCTCCGGTCATACGCGGCCCGACAGCCTGCTCGCCGCCGGCAATGCGGCGGAGATTTCCGCCGGTTTCGTCTCCGCCGGTTCGCCCGTCGAGGTTACCGAACTGACCCGCCTGCTCGACGAACTCTTCGTCCGCGGGGCGGAATTTTCTGTCCCGGTCACCGATTTGGCCGCGCTGTTCGGCAGTCTCAAGGCAAGGGGCTTCAAGCTCGGCATCGCCTCGAGCGACAACGAACGGTCGATCCGCCAGACGGCGATCCGCTTCGGCATCCTGGAGCATGTGGATTTCATCGCCGGTTACGACAGCGGCCATGGCATGAAGCCGGAACCGGGCATGGTGTTCGGCTTCTGCCATGCCGTCGGCCTTGATCCGGCACAGGTCGCCATGGTCGGCGACAACAATCACGATATGCACATGGGCGCCAATGCCGGCGTGGGGCTGAAGATCGCTGTGCTGACCGGCACCGGTTCGCGCGAGACGTTGTCTGCTGCCGCCGATATCTGCCTTGACGACATCACCGGCCTGAAGAGCCTGCTGCCGGAAAAGCCCGGCACCTGAACTTGGCCCGGCTTGAAGGCGCTTTGTTCCAGGGACTTGCCTTTTTTCTGAAACTCGCCTCTTCTTCGCGTCTGTTTCAGATCGGGTCAGCCGGAGATTTGCGTATGGTATCGGAAGCTCCGCCATTCTGGTGGACTAAAGCGGATTGGCGCGCCTGGGGCCTTTCGCCCTTTTCCTTTCTGTATGGAGAGATTGCCGGTCGCCGGATGGCCCGCAGCCATCGCGCCAGCGTGCCGGTGCCGGTTATCTGCGTCGGCAATTTCACCGTCGGGGGCGCCGGCAAGACACCGACGGCGATCGCCCTTGCCCGCGCCGCGAAGGAGAAGGGGCTGAAGCCGGGGTTTCTCAGCCGCGGTTACGGCGGATCAATTGACGTGACGACCGTCGTCGATCCCGCTCATCACCGCGCCGAGGCGGTCGGCGACGAGGCACTGCTCCTCTGCCGTGAGACGCTGACGGTGATTTCGAGGGCACGTGTCGATGGCGCCAGGAAACTGGTCGAGGAAGGCGTCGATGTGATCATCATGGATGACGGGTTCCAGAGCGCACGCCTGACACTCGATTTCGCGCTGGTCGTCATCGACACGGTGCGCGGTATCGGCAACGGCCATCTGGTTCCGGGGGGACCGGTCCGGGCTCCCTTAGCCGAGCAGATGCGCCAGCTTTCGGCTATCCTCAAGGTCGGCAGCGGAACGGCGGCCGACACCCTGGTCCGCCAGGCCGCGCGGGCCGGAAAACAGGTCTATGTCGCGACCCTGAAGCCGCGCCCCAACACGGCGGTGGCGGGCAGGGCGCTACTAGCCTTTGCCGGCATTGCCGATCCGGAGAAATTCTACCGCACGGTCAAGCAGGTCGGCGGGCTGATCATCGGGAAGCGGGCCTTTCCGGATCACCACTATTTCACCGAGGATGAGATTGCCGACCTGTTGGACGACGCAGCCAGGGAAAGCTTGACGCTGGTCACCACCGCCAAGGATGCGGTGAGACTGACGGGCCATCACGGTCGCATGGAGGAACTGGCGGAAGCGGTCAGGGTAGTCGAGGTCGACATGGCGTTCGACGATCCGCAGGCTCCGGGCAAGATCATCGACACGGCGATCGCCAATTTCCGTGAACGCCGCATCAAGGAGGGAGCTGGCCGGAAGACCTAGCCCCGCGTCTGGTTCGGCAGCATGCCGGCCCGTTTGTCTGCCTCCAGCGATGCGGCACAATCGACATAGGGCTCCTGCCGGGCAACGCTCCAGTAGCGCAATTCGTCGACCGGGATCTGGGCCCCGGTCATGGCGCAGACGACATAGGAACCAGGCGTCAGAATCTGGTAGTCGCCATCGAGGTACCGGATCTTAGCCTCCCGGAATCCGCTTCCCTCGAACCGGTTCATCTGTCGTCTCCTGCGGAAAAACATGGGCTTTCTCTAACGCGATTGGGCCGGGATTGCCAGTATTTTCAACTTCTGCCGAACAGCCGCTCGATATCGGAAAGCTTGAGTTCGATATAGGTGGGCCGGCCATGATTGCAGGTGCCGGAACCCGGCGTCGCTTCCATCTCCCTCAGAAGCGCGTTCATCTCCTCGGGCCTCAGCCGTCGGCCGGAGCGCACCGAGCCGTGGCAGGCCATCGTCGCCGCGACATATTCGAGCTTGCCGCGAAGCCCGCTCGCGGTGTTCCACTCCGCGATCTCGTCTGCAAGGTCGCGGACCAAGGAAGCCGCATCCACTTCGCCCAACATGGCCGGGGTCTCGCGTACAGCCACGGCGCCCGGGCCGAAGCGTTCGATGGCGAGGCCGAGCCGGTCGAGTTCCGCGGCATTCGCCATCAGCCGGTCGCAGTCCTCCTCGGCCAGATCAATGATCTCGGGGATCAGCAGGACCTGGCTTGCGAGCCGCTTGTTGTCGAGCGCCTTGCGCATTGCCTCGAAGACCAGGCGTTCGTGAGCTGCGTGCTGATCGACGATGACGAGACCGTCTTCCGTCTGTGCGACGATATAATTCTCGTGAAGCTGCGCACGGGCGGCGCCGAGGCGATAGCGCGGCGCATCGTCCGCAGCGGATCTGGCGATCGGTTCGGCAATCGCCGTGTCGGCCCGGGCAGTCGGCATGGCGAGGGCATCGAAACGGGATTGCACCTGCTCGGCAAAATCGTGGGCGGGCTGGCTAAGGGGCCGGAAAGGCGAGGAGGCAGCGGCCCATGGCGTGCGCGGTGCCGGCTGAAAGGGAGAGTCTGGCGAAAAGCCCGGCCGGAAGGCCCGCATCATGCCGGATGCGCCGGTGGTTGCGGCCCGGTCGCCCTCGCGCTGCAACGCCTCGCGGATCGCCCCGACGATGAGCCCTCGCACGAGGCCCGGATCGCGGAACCGCACATCCGCCTTGGCCGGGTGCACGTTGACGTCCACAAGCGCGGGATCGAGCGTGATCGACAGAACCGCCACCGGATAGCGGCCGGAGGGGATGCTTTCCGCATAGGCGCCGCGCAGGGCGGAGAGGATCAGCTTGTCCTGCACCGGCCGGCCGTTGACGAAGGCATATTGATGCGCCGAGTTGCCGCGATGGAAAGTCGGCACGCCGACGAAGCCGGAAAGCCCGACATCTTCGCGCATCGCGTCGATCTCGATCGCGTTGTCGCGGAAATCGACGCCGAGCACCTGCGCCATGCGGGCGAGATGATCTTCGCCGGTCGCGGGGAACTCCAGCGTCGAGCGGTCGGAGCCCGAAAGCACGAAACGGATTTTCGGAAAGGCGATCGCCATGCGTTTGACGATCTCGGTGATCGCGCCGGCCTCTGCCTTCTCCGTCTTGAGGAACTTGAGGCGGGCGGGCGTGGCGAAGAAGATGTCGCGCACCTCGACGACGGTGCCGGAATTGGCGGGCGCCGGCCGCACACCGGCGGTCTTGCCGCCGATGACGGCGACCTGCGACCCTTGCGTATCGCCTGACCTGCGGCTGGTAATCGTCAGCTTCGCCACGGAGCCGATCGACGGCAGGGCCTCGCCGCGAAAACCGAGGGTGCGGATGTCGTCGAGCGAGGCGGAAATCTTCGAGGTGCAATGCCGCCTGACCGCAAGATCGAGGTCGCCCGCATCCATGCCCCAGCCGTTGTCGGTGATGCGGATCAGGCTCTTGCCGCCGCCGGCGGTGGCGATCTCGATGCGCGTCGCGCCGGCATCGATGGCATTTTCGACCAGTTCCTTGACGGCGCTGGCAGGTCTTTCGATGACCTCGCCGGCGGCGATCTGATTGATGAGCGTCTCGGGCAGTTGTTTGACAGGCATTCCGCCATTTTCCCGGATTCGCCCGGGATGCGCAAGGTGAAGGAAAGCTTCGGGCAACCTCTTCCGTGTCAAATGGAACAGCTTTGAAGTGTGTGCACGGCTGTTCATTAATCCGCCCTTAACATTAAGGGGATATTTTGTTCAACATTGAATTTGCATGAAGCCGGGGAGGGAAGAGCTCCCGCGTGTGATCAGGATGGCGGCCGGCTGGGCACCGCCATGCGAGACCAGATCACCCGTTGAGGACTAGGAGCCAGCATGTTTCCACTCCGACACGACCGAAACTAGAAGGAATAACGCCGACAGGCGAATAATCGGCATTACGGCCCGTTTCCTCAAGATCCGCGGCCGGAAAAGCATACGGGGAGTTTCATCCTATGAATGATTTGTCGTCGGCGGACGCGAACATTCAGACTATCATGCTCGAAGTGATCTCCGAGGGCATCTCTGGCGGCGTGCTTGTCTATGACAAGAATGACTTGATCCTCTTTGCGAGCCAGCAATTGCTCGGCCTCCTGCCGGTGCCCAAGAGCTTTCTCGCTCCGGGCACCCGTCTCAGGGACTTTCTCGGGGCCGCCTACGACGGTGGGGGGCGCTTTTCGGCGGACGGCTCGGGTTCGCGCCGGATGCTCGGCCGCGAGGATTGGATCGCCGATCAGATCGCCATGCTGTGGAAGGAGCGCGCCGACACGCTGGAGCGCCGCGGTACGGATCGCTGGCTGAGCTTCTCCAAGCGACGCCTGCCGTCCGGCTACGGGGTTTGTGTCGTCAGGGACGTCTCGGATCACAAGAAGCGCGAGGAACAGTGGCGCGCGGATATGGAAAGGGTGCAGATCACCGAGGAGGTACTCGACAATCTACCTTTCCCGGTCACCGTCAAGGACAGGAATTTCACCTTCGTGGCAGTCAACAAGGCTGCCTGCCGCTTTCTCGACCTGCCGTTCGATGCGGTTCTCGGCCGCAAGGGCTCGGACATTCATCCGCCCGAACTGGAAGAGAGGCTGGATGGCATCAATCGGCGACTCTTCGAGGCGGGAGAGCCCTTGCAGCTTCCCGAACGGGTGATCAGGCCGGATGGTTCCGAGGTCATCATCATCGCCAACAAATATCGCATCGGAAAGCCGGGCCGATACTATATCGTCACCGCCATGGAGGATATCACGGCGCTTGTCGAGACGGACGGTGAAGACGGGCGGATCGTCTCGCGCCTCAGTCCGGCAGGCCTGGTCTCCTCCACGCTCGGCCGGCACGAACGCCGGCCCCGCAATGAGGCCGAGACTGCCGGAGACCGGATCGCCGGTCGCAAGGTCCTTGTGGTTTCCGGCGACAAGCAGGTGGAAACGGAGGCGCTGAGCCTTCTTGAGGGGCTTTCGCTTGATACGTCATCCGTGTCGAGCATCGAAGAACTGGAACTCTTCCTACAGCTTGCCGACGATTCCGGCATCTGTGTCGATCTTGTCGCGGTGGACGCGGCGATGGACGTTCAATGCCTTGAGATCGCCCGGCGATACGGTATCGCGACATTGACGATCGATGGCGCACGCCTCGGACAGGAACTGGTTCCGCAGATCGCCCGTGTGTTCACTGCGCGTGCACCGGCCGCCGACGCGTCGGTTCGGGAAGCATGGCAGATCGCTCCCGCCGACCTGCGGAGCAAGGCCTCGGAATTATCCGACATCGACATCCTCGTCGCCGAGGACAACGAGGTGAACCAGATCGTCTTCTCGCAGATCCTCGAAGGTCTGGGTTACAGATATGCGATTGCCGCCGATGGCGAGGAAGCGGTCCGGTTGTGGAGCGAGCGTTCTCCCCGTCTCGTCCTCATGGATGTCACGCTTCCGAAGCTGAGTGGCTTCGAGGCCAGCGCCCGGATAAGGGCGCTCGAAACGATCGACAATTCCATTCCGATCATCGGCGTCTTGCCTCAGGCCTTCGACCGCGACCGGGACGAATGTTTTGCCTCGGGAATGAACGACGTGATCCTCAAACCGATCAGCCCGGAAGCTCTTCAAGCCGTATTTCAAATTTATCTGGACATGCCTCCCAGACAGTCGTATGCTTAACCGATTAATCAATCTGTTCATCTAAGTTAAGCTCAGGGCATGATTTTTTAATCTTTTTCCCCCATCCTGCCCCCCGTCTGTGAAGTGCAACGGGATTATTCATGAAGTCGGCGGGAAACGCATTGCCGCAGGTCAGTCAGAATGAGCTGCAGGCAATGGCCTATAGCGACCCTCTGACGGGGCTCGGAAACCGATACCGCCTGCGCGACAAAGTTCGCCTTTTGGCAGCCGAGCGCGCTCAGGATCCTGCTCCCTTTACCATCTGCATCGCCAATCTCGACGGGTTCAAGCCGATCAACGACCTGTTCGGCGCGGAAGCCGGCGACGAGATCCTTTGCCAGGTGGCCCATCGCCTGAAAGCCTGCATTCCCGACGGCGCCACCGTCACTCGCCACGACGGCGACGAATTCGCCTTCATCCTGCCGCTTGTGTTCGAACGCACGGGCGCCGAACGCATCGGCCAGATGATCAAGGACGTGCTCTCCGCCCCCTACGATCTGGGGGACCGTAACGTCCGTCTCTCCGCATCCTTCGGTTTTGCGATCTATCCTTTTGCCGGAGAGGATTTCGAGGAACTCCTGAAGAGCGCCGAAACCGCGCTTTACCGGTCCAAGCGCCGCGGCCGCGGCCAGATCACCGTCTATTCCCGCGAGATCGCCCAGGAGATGAAACGGGCGACCCAGCTCGAGCAGGCCCTGCGTAACGCCATCATCGCCGATGCGGTGGATGTGCATTTCCAGCCGATCGTGCGGATCAAGGATGGGGGAGTGGTCGGGTTCGAGGCTCTCGCCCGCTGGATCGACGCCGATCTCGGCTTCGTTTCGCCAGCGGTTTTTGTGCCTCTTGCCGAAGAGCGCGGTTTTATTGACGCGCTTTCTGAAACGTTGCTGCGCAAGGCTGCGGAGGCTGCGCTCTCCTGGCCACGCGAACTTTTCCTCTCCTTCAATCTCTCTTCCGCGCAGCTGATGGATCCGGGCACGACCGAAACGATCCTCTCGACGCTGGCGCGCGTCGGCCTCGATCCGCACCGGCTGGAGCTGGAAATCACCGAGACCGCCGTGATGACGTCTGCCGATACGGCCCAACGCATCATCACCGACCTTAGAAATCAGGGCGTCCGCATCTCGCTCGACGATTTCGGCACCGGCCAGTCCAGCCTCGGGCGGCTGCGCGACTTCACGTTCGACAAGGTGAAGATCGACCGGGCCTTCGTCTCGCGCATCACCACCGACCGTGCTTCCGAACATATCGTCAAAGCCATTATCGCCATGTGCGACGGCCTCAATCTGGCGGTGGTCGCGGAAGGCATCGAGGAAAAGGCCGATGCCGACAAGCTCAACGAACTCGGCTGCGCCATGGGGCAGGGCTATTATTACGGCAAGCCGATCGACGGCAACGCCACGCTGCACTACCTCCACGACCACTATCGCGACTTCATGACCATCGAACGGGCCTGACGACGCGGACGGAACGGCGCTGACCGGATAGTCCGCGCCGCTGATCGTTCTCGCCATGTCTCTGCGTCTGGGCAATGATGCGCTATCCGCGTCCATGCCCGGAAAGCCGATGTCCGCTTCGAACGATCCCCTGCTGCAGCCTTACCGCTTGAAACACCTGACATTGAAGAACCGTTTCATGTCGACCGCGCATGAGCCGGCCTATTCGGAGGACGGCATGCCGAAGGAGCGGTATCGTCTCTACCACCGGGAAAAGGCCAAGGGCGGCATCGCGCTCACCATGACCGCGGGATCCGCGGTCGTCTCCTCCGACAGCCCGCCCGCTTTCGGCAATCTACATGCCTATCGCGACGAGATCGTGCCCTGGCTGAAGCGCCTTGCCGACGACTGTCATGAGCATGGCGCGGCGGTGATGATCCAGCTTACCCATCTCGGACGCCGCACCGGCTGGAACAAGGGTGACTGGCTGCCGGTGCTGGCCCCGTCGCCGATCCGCGAGCCCGCTCATCGGGCTTTCCCGAAGGAGGCGGAGGATTGGGACATCGAGCGCATCATCGCCGATTATGCGGATGCCGCGGCGCGCATGCAGGCCGCCGGCCTCGATGGCATAGAGTTCGAGGCTTATGGCCATCTGATGGACCAGTTCTGGTCCCCGGCGACGAACCATAGGGACGACGCCTTTGGCGGTTTGCTCGAAAACCGCATGCGGTTTTCGATTCTGGTGATCGAGGCGGTGCGGAAGGCCGTCGGGCCGGATTTCATCGTCGGCATCCGCATGGTGGCGGACGAGGATTGGGAGAAAGGCCTGTCGCGGGAGGAGGGCATTGAAATCGCCCGCAGGCTGGCCGGTTCCGGCCAGATCGACTTCCTCAACGTCATCCGCGGCCATATCGATCACGATGCAGCGCTGAACGAGGTTATTCCCATCCAGGGAATGCGCTCGGCGCCGCATCTCGATTTTGCCGGCGAGGTGCGCGCGGCGACGAAATTCCCGATCTTCCATGCCGCGCGTATCGCCGATGTCGCCACCGCCCGCCATGCGGTTGCCACTGGGAAGCTGGATATGGTCGGCATGACCCGCGCCCATATCGCCGATCCGCACATTGCCCGGAAAGTGGCGGCGGGAAGGGAAGCGGAGATCCGTCCCTGCGTAGGCGCCACCTATTGCCTCGACCGGATTTATGAAGGGGGCGAGGCGCTCTGCATCCACAATGCCGCAACCGGTCGGGAGCTGGAAATTCCGCACGAACTTCCAAAGGCCGGGATGCGCCGAAGGGCGATCGTTGTCGGAGCCGGTCCGGCCGGGCTGGAGGCGGCGCGTGTTCTTGCCGAAAGAGGGCACAGGGTGACCGTGCTCGAGGCGACGGGCCAGGCAGGCGGACAGGTCAATCTCCTGGTTCGCAACCCCCGCCGCAGGGAGATGATCGGCATCGTCGACTGGCGGATCGCCGAACTCGAACGTCTCGGCGTCGAAATTCGCTACGACGTCTATGCCGAGCCGGAAGACGTGCTCGGCTTCGATCCGGATCTGGTCGTCATTGCCACGGGAGGCATCGCCCAGGCTCCTGAGGTGGAGGCTGGCGACGACCTGCTGACGTCCAGCTGGGATATCCTGGCGAGCGCCGTCAAACCGGTCGGTCCTGTCCTGCTCTTCGATGACCATGGCGGTCATCCGGGCATGAGCGCGGCGGAGGTGATCGCAGCCGCAGGGGTCGAGCTGGAAGTCGTTTCGCCGGAGCGGTCCTTGGCCCCGGAGATGGGTGGCATGAACCATGTGCCCTACGCTCGGATCTTTGCCGAAAAGGGCGTCCGCGTTACCATCAATACACGGCTGAAATCGGTGCGAAGAGACGGCAATGCGCTGGTCGCGGTGCTTGGCTCGGATTTTTCCGGGGCTGCACAGGAACGGCAGGTGGCACAGGTGGTCGTCGAGCACGGTACGATAGCGAATGCTGACCTCTACCTGGCCTTGAAGCCGCTTTCCCGGAATCTTGGCGCGGTGGACTACAAGGCCCTGCTCGCTCGACGACCGCCTTTGCCGGAAAAGCAGCCGCAAGGCGCTTTCGACGTCATGCGCATCGGCGATGCGGTGGCGAGCCGCAACATCCACGCCGCGATCTACGACGCATTGCGGCTCTGTTCGCTGTTGTAAGGACAGGCTCAAAGGCGGCACATGCAGTGCCGCCTTTTCCCTGGATGACGGCGTGTCACCCGTTCCGGACTCTTACTTGCTCGGCGCAGCCGGAGCCGAGGTAGTGGCGCCGCCGTTGGCGGGCATGGTCGAGGACGTGGTCGTCCGGTCGGTTTCAGCCTGCTTGTCTGCAAGCGTCTTGAATTCCGGAGCGGCCTGCAGGGCTTCGGCCGTTTCGGTCGTGCTGAGGCGGACCTCGTTGTTGTTTTCCGCATCACGGGTCATGGTGATCTTGTCCATGGGGACGGCAACGTCCTTCTCGCCGATGCCGAGGAATCCGCCGACACCGATCACGGCTGCGACGATACCGCCGTTCTCTTCGAGGATCAGGTCGTTCACGTCACCGATGCTCTTGTCTTCGGCGTTGAAGACGGACTTGCCGATATAGTCGTTGGCGCTGATCTGGTTTTCAGCCTGCTCCGCCAGGTAACCGCCGGAAGCGGCGGCCGTATCGGTGCCGGTCTTTGCCGCAGGCGCTGCGGTGCTATCGGCCGGCTTCATCGGATCTGCCGGTTTGGCGGGGTCAGACGGGGCGGTCGGTGCCGGGGCGGCGGGCTGCGTCTGGGCGAACGCCGGTGCAATGGCGGTGGAAGCCATGAGAATTGCAGCGGCGGCCATCGTGCTAAGGGTCTTCTTCATAACAATCCTACCTTCCTATGCTAAGGATCTAGCGGTGAACGCGCGGGCTTCGGCATGGGCTTCGATCCGCGCTGGTTCGATAGGAAAATGTCATGAGGAACGATTGGTTCCGGATAGGATTGCCGAAATTTTAGGCGATTTTGCCGGAACTTTTCGGTTTTTCCTCAGTTTGGTATGCCCTCTTGCATTAGCTACAGGCGATAGGCGGGTTCCGGATCGCACTCGATCTGGACGGCGATTTCAAACAGTCCGCCTGCCTGCGGATCGGCCGCCCGCGCAGTTTCGTCCAAACCCTCCCAGGAGGATGTCACCGCGAGCCGCCCGCTGCCGATAAAGGCAGGGCAGGTCGTCCGCCGCGCGGGCAGAAGATGGCGGGACAGATGTATCCCGTCCGTCGCATAGTGATCGACGGCCCCCTGGTTCCAGCGGGCGTTCCAGATTGTCCCGTCACGGGCGCAGATGGATCCGTCGATGCCGCCCGGCTTGCCACTCTCGTCGATGAAGACCTGGGCTTCGCCCGCCGGCAGACCGGTCTGCGGATCGAGCGGCAGGCGCATCATCCGGTTGACGCGGGTATCGACGTAGTAACCGATCGTCCCGTCTGGCGAGAAGCAGATCGAGTTTGGGATGCTCACCTTGTCGAAGAGTTTTGTCACGGTGCCCTGATGGACATGATAGATCGCGCCGGCGCCCTCTTCCGCCTTTCTGCCCATCGTGCCGATCCACAGGCTGCCGGACGGATGCACCCGCCCGTCGTTGGAGCGGTTGCCGGGTTTTTCCGGCTCCAGTTCGCGGTAGAGGGAGAGTTCGCCCGTTGCCCGGCGGATGAAGAGGCCCTTGTCGCTGGCGAGCAATTGTCGGTCCGCGTCGATCGCGGCAAGTACGCTGCCCATCACCGGCAAGGCGTGCACGGTCTCGCGGTTTGTCGGCAGATGCAGTTCATGGAGTTTCTTCCCGAGAATGTCGAACCACCAGAGGGTCTCGGTTGCCGATTCGAAGGTCGGACCCTCGCCAAGTTCGCAGAGCGAGGACGAAAGGACGGCCCCTTCGAAATTGTATATGGTGGTCATCTAAATCTCCAATTGCAGTCCGGGGTAATGAATCTGTATCATCCTCTCCCGAGCGCGCAACTCTTTGGATAGCTGATTTGACCCCCAACATTTATCTCCTGACAAAGACTGAGAAGCATGCAACAAGATTTGCAAAAGCGAGCAAATATCATCATTATTCGGAATTGATAATTATCAAGAAATTCGGCACATCTTCAAAAAAGCTAAAATAGCCGCGCCGGCCGACGATTCCACTTGGATATTCCGTAAATCGGAAGATCCTTACGAATCCCGGTTGGTCACGGGCAGATTTTATGAAGGCCGGTTTGGGGCAAATGCATGGGAAATGCCAAGAGTTGCTCGATTACAACGGGCGAGCAAAGAAGCAAGTGATGTCACATACCGGAAAAGCAATTGAAGCCCGAGGCTTTGACGGCAACGTCGAGGAGATCGCCGGCTTAAAGACGCAGTTCGACGTGTTCCGCTTCATGAAACGCGTGACGGAACACTACGCCTGTCGTACCTTTATGGTGCTCAATCTGCCCTCCGCGACCTCGCTCGAGTTGTCGAGCAATACCGTCATCACCAACTGGCCGGCGGAGTTGATGTCCCATTTCGACCGGGAGGGCCTCATGCAGACGAGCCCCGTTCTTCGCAGGCTCCGCCACTCTACCCTGCCGTTCACCTTCGATCTGGAGACCCTGGGGCCGGAGCGCGGCGGACCGGTGGTGCGCGGCATCTTTGGGCGCTTCGGCGTCGTGCGCGGCGCCTATTTTCCGGTTCATGATATGTCGGGCACCCGCGGAGCGGTATCCTTCGCAGGCGACGCCCCGCCTTTCACCCGCCAGCAGATGATGGAGATGATGTATATCTCCATTCATGTTTTCGAACGTCTGGCCGAGATCCGAAATCTCGACGTGCGAGCCACGGACATGCTGACGGATCGCGAGATCGACTGCCTCAACTGGACCGCCGCCGGCAAGACCAGCGCCGAGATCGCCGATATCCTCGGTCTGTCGGAGCACACGGTGAACCATTATCTCAACCGGGCGGCTAAAAAGCTTGATACCGTCAACCGAACCCAGGCGGTCGCAAAAGCGCTGAGGATCGGTTTGATCAAGTAACGAAATCGCGTGCTGCGACGCACAAAATTTCATCACTGCATAACGCTTCATCGCCGTAAATTCTTGCTTCCTCAGAAAGTTGCCGCATCGCAGCATCGCGCGCACCCGGAAGTGATTGAAAAAACTCGATAAGCGAAGCATCTTCCCGTCTGGCATGTTTCGTGCTTCTGTATGGGCAGGTCCAGAGGGGACTGCAAGCGCCCCAAGAGGCGTGACCAAAAAAGCCGCCGCTCGTCCTGTGCGCCATATGGCAGCCGGCCGGGCGGCGGCTTTAATCTTTCTTGCCGCCACGGATATCGAACTCCTATATACCGCTTGAAGGCGACCACCCTTTCCAAGCGTGCGCCGAAGACGGAATTTGGGAGTTCGATAATGTCCGATGTGACGAAAGAGGCGGTTCTGGCGGTGCTTGCGAAGGTCCGCGGGCCGGATCTGGAAGGCGATATCGTTTCGCTCGGCATGGTCTCGGACGTCTTCATCTCGGATAGCAAGGTGTATTTCTCGATCACCGTGCCGGCGGCGCGCGCCGGCGACCTGGAGCCGCTGCGCATGGCCGCCGAGCGCAGCGTCAAGGCCATCCCCGGTGTCAAGGGCGCGCTGGTCACCCTGACGGCCGATCGCAAGGCGGGTTCCGCGCCGCCGCCGCGTCCGCAGCCGGCCGCTCATTCGCATTCTCACACGCATGGCCACGCCCATGGGCATCCGTCCCAGGGGCAGCAGCCGGGCCAGCCGCCGCAGCGGGAAAAAGCCGGCGTGCCCGGCGTCGGCGCCATCATCGCGGTGGCCTCCGGCAAGGGTGGGGTCGGTAAGTCCACGACGGCCGTCAACCTCGCCCTCGGCCTGCAGGCCAACGGCCTGAAGGTCGGCATTCTCGACGCCGATATCTACGGCCCTTCCGTGCCGCGGCTCCTGAAGATCTCCGGCCGGCCGCAGCAGATCGAGAACCGCATCATCAAGCCGATGGAGAATTACGGCCTGAAAGCCATGTCCATGGGCTTCCTGGTGGATGAGGAAACGGCGATGATCTGGCGTGGCCCGATGGTCCAGTCGGCGCTGATGCAGATGCTGAGGGAGGTGGCCTGGGGCGATCTCGACGTCCTCGTCGTCGACATGCCGCCCGGCACCGGCGATGCGCAGCTCACCATGGCGCAGCAGGTGCCGCTCGCCGGCGCCGTGATCGTCTCGACGCCGCAGGATCTGGCGCTGATCGACGCCCGCAAGGGGATCGCCATGTTCCGCAAGGTCGAGGTGCCGCTTCTCGGCATCATCGAGAACATGAGTTATTTCCTCGCCCCCGATACCGGCAAGCGCTACGACATCTTCGGCCATGGCGGCGCCAGAGGGGAGGCGGAACGTATCGGCGTCCCCTTCCTCGGCGAAGTGCCGCTGACGATCGATATCCGCGAGCGCTCCGACGCCGGAACGCCGGTCGTCGTTTCCGATCCCGAAGGCCCGTCCGCGAAAATCTACCGGGATATCGCCGCAAAGGTCTGGTCGGAACTCGGCGGACGCACGCCGCGCAAGGCTCCCGCGATCGTTTTCGAATAGGAATTCGAATAAAGAGGCGCGACATTTTGGAATGGCTCCCCGGCGCGGGCTGCGGGGCGATCTCAAGGACTGCTTCGGTCAAGGCTTTGATCCAGGCCAAGAATCGCCTCGTCGTTCGTGGTCCCTTGAACATCTGCGGCGACGGAGTCATGGTGCTGCGCGAATGGCGGAGCTTATGCACCACTTGATTTTGACTATGGCTGTCTTTATAGGCGCCTCCCGCTGGAGGCCGGCTTTGCGGTTCCGCCTCAAGGAACCGGCAAGTCCGCTTCTCGTTCAAGGCCGACGGATTTCGGCCGGAGACCACGATTGATCAACGCCTATAGCGCCACTGGCTCGATGAAGACGCTTGCGCCGACCGACGCGCTGCGCCGGCTTCCTGACGACATCGTCTGGATCGATCTGGTCGAGCCTACGCCGCAAGATGACGCCTATGTCGAAAGCCTTCTCGGCATCCAGGTTCCGACCCGTGAGGACCTGAAGGATATCGAGCCGTCGAGCCGCCTCTATGTCGAGAAGGACTCGGTCTTCATGACGGCCTCGCTCGTCTGGCGTGCCGACGGCCAGGATCCGCAACTCACCGACGTCGCCTTCATTCTGTCCGGCAACCGGCTGATCACCGTGCGTTATGCGGATCCGAAGAGTTTTCAGCTCTTCATCGCGGCTCTCGGACGCGTTCCGGAGGAAAAGCGTGACGGTACGACGCTTCTCGCAAGGCTGCTCGAAACCATCGCTGACCGCACCGCCGAAATCCTCGAACACACGGTCGATCATATCGACGCCATGTCGACCGACATCTTCCGCGACCGCGGCAGGCGCCGACCGCCGCATTATCTGGAAAACAAGCTCGCCAAGATCGCCGAATACCATCGGCTGGTCGCCAAGGTGCGCGATAGCCTGGGTTCCCTTTCGCGCCTCCTGACCTTTCTCAGGAACGTGCCCCACATGCATAAGGACGAAAGCGACGGCAGCCTCTGTGCCACCATCGCACATGATGTCGAGACGCTGTCGGAACATGCCGCCTTCGTTGCCGGCAACATCGCTTTCCTGCTCGACGCCTCGCTCGGCCTCATCAATGTCGAGCAGAATGCCATCATCAAGATCTTCTCGATCGCTTCGGTGGTCTTCTTGCCGCCGACGCTTGTCGCCTCCATCTATGGCATGAATTTCCATTTCATGCCGGAACTCGACTGGCATCTCGGATATCCGCTCGCGCTCCTCGCGATGCTCATGTCCGCCATCATCCCGTTTTTCATTTTCCGCTGGAAAGGCTGGCTCTGACGCCAGACACTCCCATGGGTCACCCCGCAGAACATCATGCTGCCGAAAAAACCAAGGTCCAGGGCCTCTTCGCGCTCGCGCTCGGCTCCGTCGGTGTCGTTTATGGCGATATCGGCACGAGCCCGCTCTATGCGTTTCGTGAGGCCTTAAAGCCGATTTCGCATGACGGCGTCTCCGAACTCGAGGTCATTGGCCTCATCTCGCTGATGATCTGGACGCTGACGATCATCGTCACGTTCAAATACGTGCTGTTCCTGCTCCGCGCCGACAACGACGGCGAAGGCGGGACGCTGTCCCTGCTTGCTCTGCTGACCAAGTCCGCCAACGGTCACCGGGCGCGTCTGATGCTGCTCGGCCTCATCGGCGCGGCGCTTTTCCTCGGGGATGCGATGATCACTCCGGCTCTGTCGGTCTTGTCCGCGGTCGAGGGCCTGAAGCTCGTCGCGCCGAGCCTGCAGAGCGCCGTCCTGCCAATTTCCGTCGGCATTCTGATCGGGCTTTTTGCGATCCAGTCGAAGGGAACCGGGCTTGTTTCCCGTTTCTTCGGCCCGATCACGGCAGTCTGGTTCATCGTCATGGGTGTGGGCGGCATCACTCACATTTCCGACGATTTCGGTATCCTTGCGGCCTTCAATCCCTGGTACGCCGTTCAATTCATGCTGCGTGAGGGATTTGTCGGCATCATCGTGCTCGGTGCCGTCTTCCTGACGGTTACCGGTGCCGAAGCGCTTTATGCCGACCTTGGCCATTTCGGCCGCCAGCCCATTCAGTGGGCATGGTTCACGCTCGTCTTTCCGGCCCTAACCTTGAACTATCTGGGGCAGGGCGCACTGGTGCTGAAACATCCAGAAGCGATGTCCGATCCGTTCTATCTGATGTTTCCCCAATGGGCGCTGTTGCCGGTCGTCATTCTCGCAACGGCGGCTACCATCATCGCCAGCCAGGCGGTGATCACCGGCGCCTTTTCCCTCGTGCGGCAGGGTATCCATCTGGGCTATCTGCCGCGCATGCAGATCCTCTTCACGTCCGAAACCAATACCGGGCAGATCTTTCTCCCGTCGGTCAATACGCTACTCCTGGTCGGCGTCATCGCACTGGTGCTCGGCTTCGAAAGCTCCGAATCGCTGGCTACCGCCTATGGGATCTCGGTGACGGGGGCGATGGTCGTCACCACGCTGATGGCCTTCGAATTCGTACGCGTGAAGTGGAGATGGCCGCAGACTTTTGCAATCACCACGCTGGCACCGCTCCTGGCGCTGGAACTCGTCTTCCTGGGCGCCAATCTCCTCAAGGTCCATGACGGCGGCTGGGTGCCAGTGATGATGGCGATCGTCTTCACCATCGTCATGTGGACCTGGAAACGCGGCACGGCGATCCTCTTCGAAAAGACCCGCCGCATCGACGTGCCGCTTGCGACCTTCATTCCCATGGTCGAAAAGAAGAGCGATCACGCTCCGGTCGCGGTCCCCGGCGTGGCGATCTTCCTGACCAGCGACCCGGAAACCGCACCGGCAGCACTGCTGCACAACATCAAGCACAATCACGTCCTGCACGAGAAGAACGTCGTGCTGACGATCGTCACCGTCAATAAGCCGCGCGTCTCGCTCGAGGAGCGCTTCAAGATCGAAAAGCTTTCGGAACGCTTCACCCTGGTCGAGCTGCGCTTCGGCTTCATGCAGTCGCACAACGTCTCGCAGGCGCTGGCCTATCTGCGAAAGACCGGCTTCAAGTTCGACATAATGTCGACCTCCTTCTATCTCGGCCGCCGCAAGCTGGTGCCGGATGCCGAATCCGGCATGCCGATGTGGCAGGACCGGCTGTTCATCGCCATGGCGAACACCGCGACCGACCCGTCAGACTATTTCCATCTCCCGGCCAACCGTGTGGTCGAACTTGGCTCGCATGTCATCATCTGACGGGGCCAAGCGACCTCGCGCCCGGCTGACATTTATGTGAATGTGCTAAAGAGGCCTGCATTGCAGGCCTTTTCAGTAGGTCCGTTAACCGCTCGTCAAGGTTAATGATTGATCTTCACCAGGTCGTCGTTGCCTTGTGGAGTTTCGGTTTTGCGTTCGAAGAGCGTTTTGCGTCGCAAGTCCTCGTCCCGTCCGGGCGCCTGGACTTCCCCGGTCGTCTTCGGCTTTGCCTCATGGCTGGTCTTTCCATCTGCTCCCGCCCAGGGCGACCTCGCCGATCTTCTGACCGGTTTTGGTGGCGCCGACCAATGGCGCATGGTGCTGACCGATTCTCCCGCCGGTTCCATCCACCAGGCCTCGCTCGCCTTTCCGGGCATCAAGAACGCGGTTGCCGGCAATGCCGGCGTCACTCTGCCGGACGGCCGCAAGATTGCGCTTGTCGACGAGACGAAATCTTCGGGCCGGAGCCCGGATGAGGATCGCGTCAACCGCACCGCCAAGAAAGGCCGCATCGTCGCCGTCGAACCCATGCAGCCGCCCAAGGCCTTTTCCGCCGGTTCCGTGCTGGAGCGGCAGAGTTCGCTTATCCAGCCCGTCGAGGATTGGGATGAACTGACCGCCTTTGCGAAGGTCGAAAAGAACGAAGAACCGGTGGAGCTTGCCGCCTTTTATTTCCGCAAGGACGAGAAGCCGAAGCCGGAAGACGACCTGATGCCGATGGTCGCGAGCCTGATCAACAACGACAGCGCCGACGTGCTGGCCACCGCCTATGCGCCGCCGGCAATGGATTTTGCCAAGCAATCTCCCTTCGATGCGATCTTGAAAGACAAGCCGAAGGCGGGCCGCTTCATTCCGCCGATCAGCCCGGAAGACCATGCCTGGGCGGCGACGCCTCTACCACCCGATTCCTTCTCCGCAAAGGAACAGCAGTGCTTGGCATCTGGCATCTATTTCGAGGCGCGCGGTGAATCCGCCCGCGGCCAGGCCGCCGTCGCGCAGGTTATCCTCAACCGTGTGCGCAATCCCTCCTATCCGAAAACGATCTGCGATGTCGTCTACCAGAACGAGGATTGGCGCAATCGCTGCCAGTTCTCGTTTGCCTGCGACAATATCAAGGACCGCATCCGCTCCGAGGAACATTGGAAGATGGCGCGGGACGTGGCCATGGCCGTCACCGCCGGCAAGATCTGGCTGCCGGAAGTGGGGTCGGCGACCCATTATCACGCCGTCTACGTGCGTCCGGCCTGGGCCCGTACCATGAAGAAGGTCGGCCGCATCGGCCTGCATCTCTTCTACCGCACCTATGGCGGCGGCTGGAGTTGACGCGGGCTGCTGGCCGCAGCGATAAGTGGCGATTCCCGCGACAGTTTTACCCGGCTCCGGTTGCGGGCGGTGTAACGAACTGATTTTATTGGGTTAATTTCCCACAAATGAAGGACCTAGGGTGCCTTGACTATAGGGGCGGGCAAAACTATGTTGCGCGCGACTTGAAAACGGGCCGGAAGGCGCGAAATCCCTCGCTGACTGCACTTTTTTGTGGTCTGCCGGCATAAAGCCGGTTGTGCCGGAGGCGGAAATAGGGGAGGACGCACATGACGGATGACCGCGACGATGGTCTGGAAGAGCGCCGGAAGCGCCTTTCCGCGGAACTCGCGGGCAGGAAGGCTGAAGACGCGGCAGAGGCGAAGAGGGACGCGCAATCTGAAGAAAGCCGCAAGGGCATGGCCTTGGGCTTCAAGATTTCCTCCGAGTTCATCTCTGCTGTGGCCGTTGGCGCCATTCTGGGCTTTCTGCTCGACCGTTTTGCTGGTACGTCGCCGTGGGGGATGATCGTTCTGCTCCTCCTCGGTTTCTGCGCCGGTGTTTTGAATGTGCTTCGTGCCGTGGGAATGGTGGCTGCGTCACCCTTCTCCCAGCAGGCGGCAAGGGATAACGAGCGGGACGACCAATAAGGTCGCCGCAATCGAATGGGTGCCGCGTGACGCGGCGAAGGATAAGAGGTAAACGGTGGCAAACGATCCGATCCATCAGTTCCAGATCAGCAAGATCGTTCCGATCGAGATCGGCGGCATCGACTTCTCCTTCACCAACGCCTCTCTGTTCATGGTTGCCACCGTGGCTTGCGCCGCCGGCTTCCTTTATTTCGCGACGTCGCAGCGGGGCCTGATCCCCGGCCGTGCGCAGTCGGTCGCTGAAATGTCCTACGAATTCATCGCCGGCATGCTCCGCGAGGGCGCGGGCAGTCACGGCATGAAATTCTTCCCGCTGGTCTTCTCGCTGTTCATGTTCGTGCTGACCGCGAACCTGCTTGGCATGTTCCCTTATTTCTACACCGTCACCAGCCAGATCATCGTCACCTTCGCGCTGGCGCTGCTCGTCATCGGCACGGTGGTCGTCTACGGCTTCTATAAGCACGGTCTGCACTTCCTGCAGCTCTTCGTGCCGAGCGGCGTTCCCGGCGCGCTTCTGCCGCTGGTCGTCGCGATCGAAGTCATCTCGTTCCTGTCCCGCCCGGTTTCGCTTTCGGTTCGTCTTTTCGCGAACATGCTGGCCGGCCACATCACGCTGAAGGTGTTTGCGGGCTTCGTCGCCTCGCTGGGCGCCCTTGGCGCGCTCGGCGTCGGCGGTGCAGTCCTGCCTCTCATCATGACCGTCGCCCTGACCGGTCTCGAATTCCTCGTCGCCTTCCTCCAGGCCTATGTCTTTGCGGTGCTGACTTGCATGTACCTCAACGATGCGGTCCATCCCGGCGGGCACTAAGGATAAAGACATTGGCGTCCTAGGCGTCAGTCTACAGCCGCAACAACCATTTCGAAGGAGTTTCTCATGGAAGCGGAAGCAGCAAAGTTCATCGGTGCAGGTCTGGCTTGCTTTGGCATGGCCGGCACGGCCCTCGGCCTCGGCAACATCTTCGGCAACTACCTGTCGGGCGCCCTGCGTAACCCGTCTGCCGCTGACAGCCAGTTCGGCCGCCTGGTATTCGGCTTCGCCGTTACGGAAGCTCTGGGCATCTTCTCGCTGCTCATCGCTCTCCTGCTGCTCTACGCAGTCTGATACCTGGCCAGGAATTGGGATCGCGGCCGCTTGAGAGAGCGCGCCGTGATCCTTAGCATTTGGACTACACCTGGAGGTGATGATGTTCGTGACCTCGGCATATGCGCAGACCGCGCCGGCCGCTACTGACCCGCATGCCGCGCCCGCAGGCGAAGTGCATACCGAAACCGGCGCTGCGCATGGCGGCGAGCACGGTGGCGGCGTTTTCCCGCCTTTCGACTCGACCCATTTTGCGTCGCAGCTGCTCTGGCTCGTCATCACCTTCGGCCTCTTTTACCTTCTGATGAAGAAGGTCATCGTGCCGCGCGTCGGCGGCATTCTTGAACACCGCCACGACCGGATCGCCCAAGATCTCGACGAGGCCGCCCGCCTGAAGGCGGAAGCGGACGCCGCCGTTGAGACCTATGAAAAGGAACTGGCTGCTGCCCGTTCCAAGGGTCATCAGATCGCCGAAACCGCGCGCGAAGCCGCCAAGACCAAGGCTGCGGCAGACCGCGCCGCGATCGAGGCCGAACTTTCGGAAAAGCTCGCCGCCGCCGAAACCCGCATCGGCGAGATCAAGGCTCAGGCATTTGCCGAAGTGGGCCAAATCGCTGAAGAAACCGCATCCGCCATCGTCGACCAGCTGATCGGCGCTAAGGCAAGCGGCGAAGACATCAAGGCTGCGGTTGCAGCCGCGAAGACGGGAGCCTGATCCGATGGCATTCGATGCAACATTTTTCGCATTCGTCGGCCTCGTCCTCTTCCTCGCCTTGGTCGTCTACCTGAAGGTCCCGGGCATGATGGCGAAGTCGCTCGACCAGCGCGCCGAGAACATCCGCAAGGAGCTCGACGAAGCCAAGCGCTTGCGTGAGGAAGCGCAAGGCCTGCTTGCCGAATACCAGCGTAAGCGGAAGGAAGCCGAAGCGGAAGCCGCTCAGATCGTTGCTTCCGCCGAACGCGAGGCCGCCGCCCTGACCGCCGAAGCCAAGCAGAAGACGGAGGAGTTCGTCGCTCGCCGCAACGCGCTTTCCGAACAGAAGATCAAGCAGGCCGAGGCCGAAGCGATCGGCGCCGTGCGCGCCGCGGCCGTCGATCTGGCGATTGCGGCCGCCGAGCGGGTCATCTCCGCCAAGGCCGACACCTCCACCCGGGACGCGCTCTTCAAGGACGCCCTCGGCTCGGTGCAGTCTCGCTTGAACTGATTTTCAGCAAACAGAGATTTCAAAAGGCCGGGGTTTCGCCCCGGCCTTTTGTTTGGGCGAATGGAGGATCGCGAATGGCTTTGGTTGCGGGAAATCTGTCCAGGGAACAGGCGCTTTCCCTGACCGAGCGGTTTCTGAAAGTGCATTTTGCCGATGCCGATTTCGCCTTCGCGGCCGGCTCCACCATGCGCGGCACGGCGACGCCTTCCTCCGACATCGATCTCGTCGTCATCCACTCGTCCCTGCCGCATGCCCATCGTGAGTCGCAGATCTTCGAAGGCGTGCCGTTCGAAGCTTTCGTGCACGACGAGGGGAGCTTCCGCTGGTTCCTCGAAGCGGATGTGCAGGCGGGCCTTCCCACGCTGATCCGTATGGTCGCGGAAGGAGTGGTCGCCGGTCCGCGCCCGCAGCGGGCGGAGGCGCTTCGCCGCGAGGCGAAAACGCTCCTAGACAAAGGCCCACCGCCGCTGGACCGGGAGACGCTTAACCGCAAGCGTTATGTCATTTCGAGCATGCTGGCGGATCTTGGCGACGAACGCCCCGATTTCGAGCGGGTGGCGATTGGCGCGGCGCTCTATACAGCGCTTGGCGACTTCATCCTGCGCAGCAATGGGCACTGGTGCGGCTCCGGCAAATGGCTGCTGCGGCAGGTGACGACATTCGATGCGACGCTGGGCGGCGCGTTCGCCGCAGCCTTCGATGCGCTGTTCCGCGAAGGAGAAGCCGGGCCGCTCCTGGATTTCGCCGAGCAGGTCTTGGCCCCATATGGCGGGTTGCTTTTCGATGGTTATCGCGCCGACGCGCCGGCGACATGGCGGCAGGACAAGCCCGACGTTTGACGATTGGCCCCCGGCATGGGAAATCCACTGGATCGGGAGAAGGATGCATGCAGAAACCGCAATTGTTCGGTGCCGATTACAGCGTTTATGTGCGGGCGGTTCGTCTGGCGCTCATGGAGAAGGGTGTGGATTACGGCCTCACCCCCGTCGATGTCTTCGCGCCGGGCGGCCCACCTTCCTCCCATCTGGTGCGGCACCCTTTCGGCCGCATTCCGGCTTTCGAACATGGCGATTTCGCTCTGTACGAAACGGGCGCGATTACCCGCTATGTGGACGAGGCATTTGCCGGACCAGCCCTGCAGCCGAAGGACGCTCGGCGGCGGGCGAGGATGAACCAGATGATCGGTATCGCCGACAGCTACGTCTATCCGATCCTCGTCTGGGGCATCTATGTCGAGCAGGCCTCGAAACCATCAAGCGGCAGGGAGACGGATGCCGCGAAACTGGCCGCATCTCTGGCGAAGGCGCCTGTCTGCCTGAAGGCGGTCACAGATCTCATGGGCGATGGACCTTGGCTTTGCGGAAACGAGCTGACGCTTGCCGATCTCCATCTTGCGCCGATGATGGACTATTTTATGAAGGCACTGGCCGCTGTGGAATTGATGGCCGACTTTCCGGCGCTCATGGAATGGTGGGAGCAGATATCGGCAAGGCCCGCCATGCGGGCAACCATCCCCACGAGTTGACCGCACGACCTTAAGATCGTGGGCCGGAGCGCGAAGCGAAGCAGTCACGTTTCCGGGAGGGCATCCTTGCGAAGCGGGCGGAAACTCATTCGATGCAGCGAGCAGGGACCGTGTTTCTCGATGCCGGCTCGATGCTGTGCGGTGCCGTAGCCTGCGTGATTGGCAAAGCCATAGGCCGGGAAGACCAGATGCGCGCGGGCCATCATCCGATCGCGGGTGACCTTGGCGATGATCGATGCGGCGGCGATCGAGACCGAGCGGGCGTCGCCCTGGACGACGGCCTTGCCGGGGCAGCAAAGCCCCTGCGGCACGTCGCGGCCGTCGGCGAGCACATAGGCCGGCGTGACGGCAAGCCCGGCCACCGCCCGGCGCATGGCATCCAGGCTGGCGCGCAGGATGTTGCGCTCGTCGATATGACGCGGGCCGGATGCGGCGATCGAGACCTCACCCGTCGCCATGATCGCCTCGAACAGGATCTCCCGCTGGTTGGCGGTCAGCTGCTTGGAATCGTTGAGGCCGTCCGGGATATTGTCCGGATCGAGGATCACCGCCGCAGCGACCACCGGTCCCGCCAGAGGTCCACGACCGGCTTCGTCCGTGCCCGCGACCGGCCAATGACCGGCGTTCCGTGCTACAAGCTCCAGGCTGAAATCCGGAACAAGCGGTGCGTCTTCGAAAAGCATCGGAGAATCGGGCGACGTGCGAGGCAACATGGCGGCAACCTCGCACGTCGACCCGACCTCCTGCAACCCCCGGCGGGACGATGCGGCGTCGCTATCCACCGAGGGGCGGCGGTGGAACCGGGGTCATCCCGGCGCGGGACAGGGCGGGTGCGCGCCGGAAATTCAATTCAAAACGTACGGTCTCGATGCCCGGTGAAATTTGTCGGAGCATCTTGATGCTCACGAATCGCGGTTTCCGCACATAACCGCCGGAGATGCCACCTGCTAAAGCAGCGACAGCTGGATGCCGGCGCCGTTCGGGCGGACGAAGATGTCGTCGCGCAGCGGCAGGCCGCGCCGAACCATGCCGAGCCGCTTGGTCGCCATCTCGAAACGCCGGCCGATCTGCCAGGCATAGGGGCCGGCGCCCTTCATCCGTTTGCCCCATTCGGCATCGTAGTCCTTGCCGCCCCGCATCGAGCGGACGAGCGACATGACGTGCCGATAGCGGTTCGGATAGTTCTGCAACAGCCAGTCGCGGAAAAGCGGGCTCACCTCAAGCGGCAGGCGAAGCAGCACATAGCTAGCCTCCATCGCGCCGGCAGCATGGCCTGCTTCCAGAATCCGCTCGATCTCGTGATCGTTGAGCGCCGGGATGACGGGCGCCACCATGACCGCGGTCGGAATGCCGGCATCGGTCAGCGCCTTGATGGCGTCCAGGCGCTTGGGAGGGGTCGAGGCGCGCGGCTCCATGGCGCGGGCGAGCTTTCGGTCGAGGGTTGTGACCGAGATACCCACCTTGGCGAGGCCCCTGGAGGCCATGTCGGCGAGGATATCGATGTCGCGGGCGATCAGCGCCGACTTGGTGACGATCGCGACAGGGTGATTAGCCTTCTGCAGCACTTCGAGGATCTGGCGCATGATGCGCCATTCACGTTCGATCGGCTGGTAAGGGTCGGTATTGGTGCCGATGGCGATTGCCCGCACCTTATAATCCGGTTTGCTGAGCTCGCGTTCCAGAAGCTTCGGCACGTCCGGTTTGACAAAGAGCTTCGATTCGAAATCGAGCCCCGGCGAAAGGCCCATATAGCTGTGGGTCGGACGGGCGAAGCAGTAGATGCAGCCATGCTCGCAGCCGCGATAGGGATTGATGGAGCGGTCGAAGGAGAGGTCGGGCGATTCGTTGCGGGTAATCGCGGTGCGCGGCTTTTCGACCTGCACGTCGGTCTTGAACGGTTCAAGATCTTCGAGGCTTTGCCAGCCGTCGTCGAAAGCTTCCCGACGTTCCGCTTCGAAGCGGCCGCTCGGATTGAGGCCGGCTCCCCGTCCGCGTCGGCGGTCCACCTCGATCCTCAGACCGGAGGATTGTACCAGCGCATCGGCAATATCGGCCGTATGAGCAGGCGCAAATGCGTCCTGCCGCAATCGGGACAGCTCGTTCATGGGGCACTCCTGAAGGGGAAACCTCCCCGTTCCTGATGATTAAATTCCTAGCCCTAAAACGAGAACATTGCAAGAACAAAATTCGGAAACGGTTTCTGGTCTTCCTCATTGCAATGCGATAAACGTCAGGAATGCTGACTGTCATCATGGAATGCCGCGATCAGGAATCGGAATTGGCGCAGACGCTCTCGGTGCTTGTTTCCGCTGCGGTGGAAGGGCTTGTGAGCGATGTGGTCGTACTGGATCACGGCTCGCGGGACGGTTCCTCCCGGGTCGCCGATGCAGCCGGCTGCCGGTTCCATACGCATTGGGACATCAAGGACATCCTGCGGGGGGCTCGTGGCGAGTGGCTGCTGCTTGTCGAGCCCGGCGCCCGGCTGCAGGCGGGCTGGATCGATGAAGTGATGGAATATATCTCGCTCAACAAGCAGCCGGCGCGTTTCTCGCCATCACGCAATTACCGGCGGCCGTTCTTCAAGCGCATCGGCCGCGTCGTGCCGCCGCTGGAATACGGCATGCTGCTTGCAAAACGGCAGGCAATCGCGCTCGCCAAATCCGGCATGGATCTGGAAACGCTGGCCCACGGCCAGAAGGCGGTGAAGCTGGCGAGCGAGATGATTCCGGCCTGGGTGGCCGCCGCGGCCAGATAGAAACTATTTCCCGCTCCGCCGCAGGTGCTCGTCGAGCCGCGGCATGATCTCGATGAAATTGCAGGGCATGTGGCGGTAATCGAGCTGTGCCTTCAGGATGCCGTCCCAGGCATCCTTGCAGGCGCCCGGCGAGCCGGGCAGAACGAAGATGAAGGTGGCGTTCGCCACGCCGCCCGTAGCGCGCGACTGGATGGTGGAGGTGCCGATCTTGTCGTAGGAAATGCGGTGAAAGACTTCCGAAAAGCCGTCCATCCGTTTTTCGAACAGCGGCTCCAGCGCTTCCGGCGTCACATCGCGGCCGGTGAAGCCCGTGCCGCCGGTGGTGATCACCACATCGATATCGGGATCGAGCGTCCATTGCCGCACCTGGGCCGCGATCTGCTCCCTGTCGTCCGGCACGATGGCGCGGGCTTTCAGCGCATGCCCGGCGTCCGTTATCCGCGCCGCAAGCGTATCGCCCGATTTGTCGTCTGCCGCCGTGCGGGTATCCGAAACGGTCAGCACGGCGATGCCGACGGGAATGAAGGAGCGGGTTTCGTCGATCCTGTTCATGTTCCTCTTCCAACGGTCTGCGCCGCCTGAAAATACCAGTCCGGCTGCCGGCGCGTAAGGTTTTCCGCGGCCTTTTCCGCCAATTCCCGAGAAGGGAATATCCCAAAACAGGTGGCACCGGAACCGGACATACGGGTGATCACGGCCCCCTCCGCGCCGATCATGCCGGAGATCTGGCCGATCTCGCGCACCAGCGAGCGCGCCGGCGGCTCGAGATCGTTGCGCAACGTCTTCAGGAAGCCGACCCAGTCGCTGCCGGGCACGGTGACCGGCGGATTATCCTTTTTCGTCAGCCGCTTGAAGATTTCGGGGGTGGAAACGCCGACGAGCGGATTGCCGAGCACCAGCGAAAGCGGCGGAAGGGTAGGGAGGGCCGTCAGCTCTTCGCCGATGCCCTTGGCCATCACCGGTTCACCTTTCAGGCACATGGGCACGTCGGCGCCGAGTGAAAGGGCGATGGCCGCCAGCTCGGCCTCCGGCAGGCTGGCGCCCCATAAGCGCAGGAGGCCTCGCAACGTCGCTGCGGCATCTGACGAGCCGCCGCCGATGCCTGCTGCAATTGGCAGGTTCTTTTCGAGATGGATGGAGACGGGCGCTGCAGGAAGGCCTTTGTCGGCAAGCGCCCGACGCAGGAGGTTTCGGGCCTTCAGCACGAGGTTTGCCTGCTCATCGGCTGCATCTGTCGGCAGGAGGTGGGCAAAACGCCCCGAGATGCCGAATGAATCGGTCTTCGCGACACCGAAATCCAGCCGGTCACCTGTATCGGCAAAGGTCACGATGCTTTCGATCAGGTGATAGCCGTCGGCGCGCTTTCCGGTCACGTGGAGGGCGAGATTGATCTTCGCCGGCGCCCATTCGAAAAGGCCCGCCTTCCGGGCGGGCCTTGTTTCGACAGACAGATCGGATGGCATCAGGACTTCTTGTCGGGATTGGCCGGGGCCGGGGCGACCGGAGGCGCCGGTTCCGTCTGGCTGCGGTCTGCCGTCGTGGCGTTCGGATCGAGCGGCGCGAGGCCTTTCTCGATTTTTTCCTTGATATGCTCGCGGTTGATGTCTTCGCCCTCGGAGATCAGGGCCCGGTTCCACTGATAGACGGCTTCGAGCTTGCGGCCGACCCGCCAGTAGGCATCGCCCAGATGGTCGTTAATCGTCGCGTCGCCGGCGCGAAGCTGAATGGCACGTTCAAGTTCCGTCACCGCGTCGTCGAACTTGCCCATCCGATAGTAGGCCCAGCCGAGCGAATCGACAATATAACCGTCGTCCGGCCGCGCATCGACCGCCCGCTTGATCATGCCCAGGCCCTCTTCGAGGTTCTTGTTCATGTCGACCAGCGAATAGCCGAGATAGTTGAGCACCTGCGGCTGCTCGGGATTGAGTTCCAGGGCCTTGCGGAAGCTCGGCTCGGCCTTGTCCCATTGTTTCAGCCGTTCATAGGCGATGCCGCGCTGAAAGAAGACCGACCAGTCGCCCTGGCGCGGCACGGGACCGATCACGGCGACGGCCTTGTCGTAGGTCTCGGCCATCGCCTTGTAGTCCTTGGCCTCGGAAAGCACGCTGCCATAGGCGATGTAACTGCGAATGTCGGCCGGATCGGAATCGATCAGCAGCTTCAGGTGCTGCTTGGCTTCCTCGACCTTGCCGTTTTCGGAAAGCGTCACGCCGAGCTGCAGCTCGGAAATCCGCCGCATCGGTGAGTCGGCCGGCACGCTGGAATAGAATTTGATGGCGCGTTCGGGTTGTTCGAGCTTTTCGGCAATGCCGCCGAGCAGAATCAGCGTGTCAGCACTTTTCGGGTCGAGCGCGTGCGAGATCTGCAGGTAGAGCGAGACCATGTCCTCGGCACCCTGGCGATTCAGCGCGCCGCCAACCGAAAACAGCACGCTGGCCGCGCCCTCGCTGGGGCCTGCCACCTGCTGTTGCGGCTTCTCACCCTTTTCGATGCTCTGCCGCAGCGCTTTCAGCGGCGCATAGTTGCTGATCATCCCGTCGCCGACCGAGATCGCGTCGAGCGCCTTCTGCTTGTTGCCCGCTGCCGCCTCGAGACGCGCCAACGCCATCACCGCGCGCATGAAGGTATCGGGCGCCATGGCCACCGCTTCCTTGTTGGTGACGGCGGTGTTGAGGTGCTGCCGGGCGGTCGAGATGTCGCCTGTGGTCAGAGCCATCGCCCCGAGCTGGTATTCCGTGAAGGCCTTGTACCACGGAGGGCCTTTCAATGCGGAAACGGTGGCCATGGCTTGCTTACCCTTGCCCGCACCCACGTCCGCCCAGGCCGAAAGAAGCTGGTGCGTCAAACGGTCGAGATCGTTCGGCCCGTCATAGGCGAGGATTTTCTTGGCGGAATCGAACTTCCTGCCGCGCAAGGCGTCCAGGCCGCGGACGACCTTGGTGATCCGCTCGACCGCCTTGTCTTCCTTGAGGTTTTCGGCTTCCTTCAAGCCCTCGTCGAAATCGCCGTTGAGCAGCAGCGAGATCATCAGCCGTTCGCGGATTTCCAAATTTGCCGGATCGTAGCCGAGCGCCTTGCGGTAGAGCGCAATCGCTGTCGTATAGTCGTGGTCCACATCGGCCGTACGGGCGGCAAGAAACGCGCCGGAAAACGACTTGACGTCGCTGGGGCCGAAGCTGACTGCTTCTTTCGCCACTGGCTTCTTTTCCGGCGTGGCAGCGCCTGCAGCCGTGCCGAACAGGAGGACGGTTGCGAGTGCCGCGCTGGAAAGCAGAAGAAGGCTGGATTTCTGCCGCATAAAGGGGTGCCTTTCATAAGAGCGTGACGCGGCGTTAATTCTCGCCGCTGATCCTGCACCGATTGATTCACGACAGAATGGCTTTTTTGAAGCAGGTCCGCAAGGAAATCTCGGACAGGGTGATCGAGGTCGCCAATCTGTGAACGGGGCAGAAAAGCTCTTTTGCGTTGTCCAGGCGTTGTCCGCCGGCTCAACCTGCGCGTTGTTCCAGGAGCCCCAGACGCTCGATATCCTTGGGTCGCCCGCAGAGCCTGAATATCCCGCCGACATCCTTCGGGCTTGCGACCCAGACCGTCGCGGAGCGATATCGAACCTCTGCGTGATCGGCGACCGTGACGGCCTGCCAGCGTCCGTCGGCAAAAATCTCGAAGCCGGCCATGATCTCGACGGCGATATCCCCGATATCGGGATGCAGGAGCGCCTGCGATCGGAACCGCTGTGTCCCGCCCTCAGCCTCGTTTCTCAGGGCATGAGAAACGGCGATGCGCTCGACATCCGTTAAGGATGCGAGGACGTCGATATCCGAGAAACCGGGGTCCCGAAATCCGTGAAGATACATGGCCGCTCCACCGAAGATGCACCACGGATCGCGGCAGACCGACATGAACTCGGAAAGCTGGAGCAGCACCCGCTCCAACATGTCTTCGGAAAGGTCCAACGCCCGGATCTCCTCCGCTTGCGTCAGTTGACGCGCTGGATCGAGAAATCGATGACTTCGAGCAGCGCCGCCTTGAGCGGGGAAGCGGGAAGCGGCGCCAGCGCATCGCGGGCGATCGTGCCGTAATGCAGCGCGCGGCCGATCGTGTCGTTGAGCGCGCCGTATTTGTTCATCAGCCCGAGCGCCTTTTCAAGGTTCTCGTCACCACTTTCGCCCTTTTCGATCGCCTGGCGCCAGAAGGCGCGCTCGCCTTCCGTGCCGCGGCGGTAGGAGAGGATGACCGGGAGCGTGATCTTGCCCTCGCGAAAATCGTCGCCGACATTCTTGCCGAGATCGGCAGCCTTGCCGCCGTAATCGAGCGCATCGTCGACCAGCTGGAAGGCGAGGCCGAGGTTCATGCCGTAGGATTTCAGCGCGGCGCGCGCGCCCTTGTCGGCATTGGCGATGATCGGCCCTACTTCGGCGGCGGCGGCGAAGAGCGCCGCCGTCTTCGCCCGGATGACAGAAAGATAGTCGTCCTCGGTGGTCTCCATGTTCTTGGCGACGGAAAGCTGCAGGACTTCTCCTTCCGCGATGACCGAGGCGGCGGTCGCCAGCACGTCGAGCGCTTCGAGCGAACCGACATCGACCATCATCTTGAAGGCCTGTCCAAGCAGGAAGTCTCCGACCAGTACGCTTGCCTGGTTGCCCCAGATCGTCCGGGCGGTGGACTTGCCGCGGCGCAGGTCGCTTTCGTCGACCACGTCATCGTGCAGGAGCGTTGCTGTGTGCATGAACTCGACGCTCGTCGCAAGCTTCACATGGCCGTCGCCCTGGTAGCCGAACAGCACGGCCGAGGCGAGCGTCAGCATCGGTCTCAGCCGCTTGCCGCCGGAGGAGATCAGGTGGTTTGCGACTTCCGGTATCATCTGCACGTCGGAGCCGGCCTTGGAGAGGATCAGCTGGTTCACGCGCTCCATATCCGCCTTTGTGAGATCCACCAGAGGCTTCACGGATGCGAGTTTGTTTTTGCCTTCTTCAAGCGGTATGACGACGCCCAACGATCAGGCCTCCCTATCGAATTCTTTCAAAGGACAATAGAAAGAGGCGGATAGTGCGGCAAGCGCAAATCGCAACCCGCGGGATTTAATGGGGCTTCAAAAAGGCATGCTGGAGATCATCCGCACTAACGATGTCGTGATCCTGTCGCTGGCGGAAAGCCTGATGCGGGACGCCGGCATCCATTGCATGGTCGCCGACCAGTCGATGAGCGTGCTCGAAGGCTCGCTCGGCCTCCTGCCGCGCCGGTTTATGGTGGAAGAGGAGAGGGTGGACGAGGCGCGGCGAATATTGAGGGATGCCGGGCTCGAGGCGGAGCTGAGGTCGTGATGGTTTTCGGAGCTTCTGGCCTGGATTCTTCTGGGGTGCAGACATTGGGCATCAAATCGCATTTATCTGTCACCCAGCGGCGCCGCACCTCATGATCCCCACCTTCACCATCGACGCCTTCCATCGCGGGCGTTTTCACGTCATGCAGCCAAAAGGCGGCGGGCACCGTTCCGGCGTCGACGCCATGCTGCTCGCCTCGCTGGTCGCCTCTGACAAATCTATCAGCGTTGCCGATCTCGGTTCTGGTGCGGGTGCCGCCGGCCTTGCCGTCGCCGCGCGCCTTGCGAAGGCCAGGGTCCAGCTCATCGAAAAATCACCGCTGATGGCGGATTATGCCCGGAAAACTCTCGCATTGCCCGAAAACGCTTTCCTCGCCGGCCGTGTCGAGGTGATCGAAGCCGATGTGGCACTTTCGGGCAAGCCGCGCGTCGCCGCGGGCCTCCGTGACGAGATCCACGACCACGTCATCATGAATCCGCCGTTCAACGACGCCGCCGACCGCCGCACGCCGGATGCGCTAAAGGCGGAAGCACATGCCATGACAGAGGACCTGTTCGAAGCCTGGATCCGCACTGCCGGCGCAATCATGAAGCCCGGCGGGCAATTGTCGCTGATCGCCCGGCCGCAATCGATCGTCGAGATCATCGAAGCCTGCGGCAGGCGGTTCGGCGGACTGGAAATCACCGCGCTTCATCCGCGGCCGGACGAGAGCGCCACGCGCATCCTCGTCACCGCCGTCAAAGGCTCGCGCGCCCGGCTGACATTCCGGGCGCCGTTTTTCGTGCATGGGATGGACGGCCATGCCTTTTCCGGTTTCGTGGACGACCTCAACAACGGCCGCGCCGCCTATCCCCGCCTCAGCCCGAAACGAAATCGATCAGAAGCTTAACGTTCAGGCCGGCGATGACGACGGCGATCGCCCAGGCGATGGCGGAAAGCCAGCGGGGTGCCACGAGTGCCCCCATCTTCGCCGTGCTGGCGGTGAACATGACTAACGGGAAGACCGCGAAGGAAAGCTGAAGGCTGAGCACGACCTGGGTTAGGATCAGGAGTTCCGCAGTGCCGGCGTCGCCATACCAGATGGTGACGAAAGCGGCTGGAATGATCGCGATCGCCCGGGTGATGAGCCGGCGCATCCAGGGAGCTAGCTTTATCTGCAGGAAACCTTCCATGACGATCTGGCCGGCGAGCGTTGCCGTCACCGTCGAGTTCAGGCCGCAACAGAGCAGTGCGATGCCGAAGAGCGTCGGCGCGATGGCTAGCCCCAGCAGCGGCGCAAGCAGGGAATGCGCTTCGCCGAGTTCGGCGACTTCCGTTCGCCCGGTGCTGTTGAAAGCCGCTGCGGCGAGGATCAGGATCGAGGCGTTGATCAGCAGCGCGAAGCACAGCGCCACCGTGGAGTCGATAGTAGCATAGGTCAGCGCTTCCTTCTTTTCCGGCAATGTATGTCCATAGGCGCGCGTCTGCACGATACCGGAATGTAGGTAGAGGTTATGGGGCATGACGGTCGCGCCGAGAATGCCGAGCGCGAGATAGAGCATTTCCGGATTGGTGACGATTTCGGTCGTCGGGAAGAAACCGCGAATGACGCCGCCCCATTGCGGATCGGCCAGGAAGATCTGAATGGCGAAGCACACCGCGATGACGCCGAGTAGCGTGATGATGAAGGCCTCGACCCAGCGGAACCCCATCTTCTGCAGGTAGAGAATGATAAAAACGTCGAGCGCGGTGATCAAGACGCCGAGTTCGAGAGGAATGCCGAAGATTAGGTTGAGGCCGATCGCGGTGCCGATGACCTCGGCGATGTCTGTGGCGATGATGGCGATTTCGGCAAACGCCCAGAGCGGCACAGAGACCCATTTCGGAAAAGCGTCGCGACAAGCTTGCGCGAGGTCGCGGCCGGAGGCAATGGCAAGCCTGGCGCAGAGCGACTGCAGCACGATCGCCATCAGGTTGGAAAGCAGCGCCACGGTCAGCAGCGCGTAGCCGAACTTGGAACCGCCGGCGAGCGAGGTTGCCCAGTTGCCGGGATCCATATATCCGACGGCGACCATGTAGCCCGGACCCGCAAAGGCGGCGATGCGGCGCAGTTTCGAGCCATGCTGCGTGACGTGGATGCTGCGATGGACATCCGAAAGTGACGCCTCTCCGCGATTGTGGCGCCAACCGCCATCCTGTTCTGACTTCAGCATATCCATGACCGCAATCTCTCCATTTGCAATGAAAGCGATAATGCTTCACTCGAATGATAATGCAAGTCATTAGCAATTAGAGGATCAAAATCCCTGTTTTCTGGCGTTTCGGGGGCTTTCCCATTGCGTTTGAAATTCCGTCACATACATGCTGTGGCTGGTTCTACACGACAGAAGGAAGAGAAATGGCCGGGTTTTGGAAGAGGCTGATGCCGAAGCGGTTCCGTAAGAAGGGGCTGACGATCCCGATCATCCGGCTGAGCGGGGCGATCATGGCAGGCGGCAGCCAGTTCAAGCAGCCTCTCAATCTGGCCACCGTGGCGCCGATGCTCGACAAGGCCTTCTCGAAGAAGGACGCGCCGGTCGTTGCCATTTCCATCAATTCGCCGGGCGGTTCGCCCGTCCAATCCCGCCTGATCTTTCAGCGCATCCGGGCGCTTGCGGAAGAGAAGGACAAGAAGGTGCTGATGTTCGTCGAGGATGTCGCCGCCTCCGGTGGTTACATGATCGCGCTGGCGGGCGATGAGATCTTTGCCGATCCGACCTCGATCGTCGGTTCGATCGGCGTCGTGTCGGGCGGTTTCGGTTTCCCGGAACTCCTGCGCAAGATCGGCGTCGAGCGTCGCGTCTATACCGCCGGCGAAAACAAGGTGATCCTCGATCCCTTCCAGCCGGAGAAGGAAGGCGATATCGAATACTTGAAGTCGCTGCAGCTCGAGATCCACAAGGTCTTCATCGACATGGTGAAGATGCGGCGCGGCGAGCGGCTGGCCGACGATGCGACCATCTTCTCCGGCCTTTTCTGGAGCGGCTTGCGCGGTCTCGATCTCGGCCTGATCGACGGCATCGGCGACATGCGCGACGTCATCAAGCGCCGCTACGGCAAGGACGCCAGGCTGGAGCTGATCGGCAGCGCCCGCACGCTGTTCGGCCGCCGTGTGCCGGGCGTGGTTCTCGGCAGCGGCGAGGTCGGCGAAATCGCCGCGGCTGCGGCGGCGGGGCTTGCCGCGAGCATCGAGGAAAAGGCATTGTGGAGCCGCTACGGGCTCTGATGGCTTAAAAAGGTTAAGAGGGGGAAATGGCGCAACTTATATTCCTGATCATCCTGATCGGCGGCGGATGGATGATCTACAAAAAGTTCATCAAGGATGCCGAGAAACTCACGGCCCGCTCCCGCCAGCGAGAACAAGAGCGCCAGACCGGCGCCATCGGTACACTGGAAAAAGACCCGGTGACGGGGGAATACCGGGTGAAGAAGGATGAGGAATAGCGGCCGGGGTTATAAATCCTTGACCCGCGCCCCTGATGCATGGCACTCGTCCGCATCCTCGAACCGAAGATATCGTCATGACCGAACTGCCCGCCCACATGTCTCCGACCCGCTCTTTCCAGGGGCTGATCCTCGCGCTCCAGAACTACTGGGCCGACAAGGGTTGCGCGGTCCTGCAGCCTTACGACATGGAAGTCGGCGCCGGTACCTTCCATCCGGCCACGACGCTTCGCGCTCTCGGGCCGCGCCCGTGGAAGGCCGCCTATGTGCAGCCGTCCCGCCGCCCGTCCGACGGCCGTTACGGCGAAAACCCCAATCGCCTGCAGCACTATTACCAGTTTCAGGTCATCCTCAAGCCGAACCCGCCGAACCTGCAGGAGCTCTATCTCGGTTCGCTTGCGGCGATCGGCCTCGACCCGCTGCTGCATGACGTCCGTTTCGTCGAGGACGATTGGGAAAGCCCCACCCTCGGCGCCTGGGGCCTCGGTTGGGAATGCTGGTGCGACGGCATGGAAGTCTCGCAGTTCACCTATTTCCAGCAGGTCTGCGGCATCGAATGCGCGCCGGTCGCCGGCGAGCTGACCTATGGCTTGGAACGCCTCGCCACCTATATCCAGGGCGTCGACAGTATCTACGAGCTGAACTTCAACGGCCGCGAGGGCGAAGAAAAGATCACCTACGGCGATGTCTTCCTGCAGGCCGAGCAGGAATATTCCCGCCATAATTTCGAATTCGCCGACACCGCCATGCTGCATCGGCACTTCATCGATGCGGAGAAGGAATGCCAGGCGCTGCTGGCCGCCGGCGCTCCCGGCGCCAATGCCAACCAGATGCTGCACAAATGCGTCTTCCCGGCCTATGACCAGTGCATCAAGGCCTCGCATGTCTTCAATCTGTTGGATGCGCGTGGCGTGATCTCGGTCACCGAACGCCAGAGCTACATTCTGCGCGTCCGTACGCTGGCCAAGGCCTGCGGCGAGGCCTTCCTGCTCACCGAAGCCGGTGGCGTGAATTTCGGCCAGGCCGCCTGAACCGAGGCTGGCCGTGCAAAGCCGCCCCTCAGGCGGCTCCAACCCATCCCGCGCCAAGCTCCCAGACGGGCTTGAGGGTAGGATAGGCTCCGGTCGGGAGCTGCTTGGAATAGATCTGCAGAAAACGCCGTGTGCCGGCCGGCTCCGGCGGCTTCATCATCACCGCGTACTGAAAAAACAACAGGCCAAACGCAAGCACATTGGCGATTCGCACAAGGGACGCCATGGCAATTTCCATCCAGATTGTTTTGGGAACGAGCCTGAATCCTTGGATTCGCCCATCATCTGAAGAAATATTTACCTCGTTTCGCCCCATCAATTATTGCGTTAGATCAAAAGCGGAGCCCCCAGAAATAATCGATGACTTCGGCCGGTTTTTTATGGTGATTCTGTGCTATCGCATGGCAGGGGCAAAATCCGGAGGGGCAAATGTATATACTGATCGGCATAGTTGTTCTCGTCGCTCTCTACGTCGTCATGATCTATAACGGCCTCGTCAAATCGAGGCAGATGGCCGAGGAGGCGTGGTCCGGCATCGACGTGCAGCTGAAACGCCGCGCAGACCTGATCCCGAACCTCATCGAGACAGTGAAGGGGTATGCGGCCCACGAAAAGGGAACGTTCGAAGAGGTGGTGAAGCTGCGCAACCAGGCGCAGGCCGTGCCGGCGGGCGACGTCGCCGGCCGCGCCCAGGCGGAAGGCCTGCTCGGCCAGGCGCTCGGCAAGATCATTGCATTGGCGGAAGCCTACCCAGATCTCAAGGCGAACCAGAATTTCTCCGAGCTTCAGGCCTCGCTGGAAACCATCGAAAGCGAGATCCAGATGTCCCGCCGTTATTACAACGGCGCGGCCCGCGATCTGAACGTCAAGGTCGAGAGCTTCCCCAACAACCTGGTCGCCGGCCAGTTCGGTTTCTCGAAGCGGGAATATTTCGAGATCGAGAATGCCGCGGATCGCGCGGTTCCGACCGTCAAATTCTAAAAAACCGTCATTGGACCTTTACGTCGCGACCGTTTAAGAGCGCGGCCGAAGGTTCAGGTTTCAGCGCTCCGCATGCCGTAGGCTGCGGGCGCGACGAGTGACGGAAGAGACTATTCATCATGGGCAGAGCCAAACTTACCATATTGCCGCCGGGCAAGCCGCTTATCGGGCGCGCCATGCCGCCGGGTTCGAAGTCGATCACCAACCGCGCGCTGCTTCTGGCGGGCCTTGCCAGGGGCACCAGCCGGCTGACGGGTGCGCTGCGGAGCGACGACACGCGCTATATGGCAGAAGCGCTGCAGGCCATGGGCGTGACGATCGATCAGCCGGACGAGACGACATTCGTCGTGACCGGCACGGGCAAGCTTTCTCCGCCCTCCGGACCGCTTTTCCTCGGCAATGCCGGCACCGCGACGCGCTTCCTCACGGCGGCGGTTGCTTCGGTGGACGGCACGGTCGTCGTCGATGGCGACGAGCACATGCGCAAGCGGCCGATCGGCCCGCTGATCACCGCGCTGAACGCGCTCGGTCTCGATGCCGAGGCTCCGACCGGTTGCCCGCCGGTTACGGTGCGCGGCAATGGCCATTTCGCCTCCGGCCGTGTCGAGATCGATGCCGGCTTGTCGAGCCAATACGTCTCCGCCCTGCTGATGGCCGGGCCGCTCGTCAAGCCGGGCGCCAATGCCCCGCTTACCGTCGCCCTTGCCGGTACGGAAATCGGTGCCCGCGGTTACGTGGATCTGACGCTTGCCGCCATGGAAGCCTTTGGTGCCAGGGTCGAGCAGGTCGATGCTGCGACCTGGAAGGTGGAGCCGACCGGTTATCGCGCGACGGATTTCGTCATCGAACCGGATGCGTCTGCGGCGACCTATCTCTGGGCTGCGGAAGTGCTGACCGGCGGCAGGATCGATCTGGGCGTGCCGAACGACGCCTTCACTCAGCCTGATGCCAGGGCCTTCGATATCATCTCCGAATTCCCGCATCTACCGGCGGAAATCGACGGCTCCCAGATGCAGGATGCCGTGCCGACGCTTGCCGTGCTCGCTGCCTTCAACGAGACGCCGGTGCGCTTCACCGGCATCGCAAATCTGCGCGTCAAGGAATGCGACCGGGTGCGAGCGCTGTCGCTCGGGCTCAACAACATCCGCGACGGATTGGCGGAGGAGGAGGGCGACGACCTCATCGTCGCATCGGATCCGTCACTCGCCGGGCAGACCCTGCCGGCTGAGATCGATACCTTCGCCGATCATCGCATCGCCATGAGCTTTGCGCTGGCCGGCCTGAAGATCGGCGGCATCACCATTCTCGATCCGGACTGCGTGACCAAGACCTTCCCGGCCTACTGGGATGTGCTGGCCTCGCTCGGAGTTTCTTATACGGATATCGAATAGGCAAGATCGGCAGAAGCCGGGGAGGGAAATGTCGTGATACGGTGGATCTCCGGTTTTTGCCTGGCGCTTCTGCTGGGGCTTGCGGCAATGTCTGCCCGGGCGGAAGAATATATCCGCTCCTATCACTCCGATATTCAGGTCGCCGAAAGCGGTGACCTGGCGGTGGCCGAAACGATCGCCGTCAATTCGGAAGGCAACGAGATCAGGCGCGGCATCTTTCGCGACTTCCCGCTCACCATGCAGGATGCGAACGGCCGCACGGTGAGGGTGGGATTCGATGTCGTGTCGGTCACCCGCGACGGCCGGAGCGAACCCTACCGCACCGAGAGCATAACCGGCGGCATCCGCATCTATGCGGGTGACAAGGACGTGCTGCTGCGTGACGGCGAGCACACCTATGTCATCACCTACAAGACCGACCGGCAGATCCGCTATTTTGACGACCATGACGAGCTTTATTGGAACGTCACCGGCAACGGCTGGCAGTTCCGCATCGCCCAGGCGACGGCCCGGGTGACGCTGCCGGGCGGGCGCATCACCCAGACCGCCGTCTATACCGGCCCGCTCGGCTCGACCGCTCGCAATGCCCGCATGCAGACGAACGGCAACCAGGCTGTTTTCGCAACCACTCTGCCGCTCGGCGTGCATGAGGGCCTGACGATCGTTGCCGGCTTTCCCAAGGGGATCGTGGCACCGCCTTCGGCCGATCAGCAACGCGACTGGTGGCTGCGCGACAATGCCGGGCTGATCATCAGCATCGTCGGCCTTGTTCTCGTCGTCGGTTATTATGGGCTTTTCTGGATCCGCGTCGGGCGCGATCCGGAGCGCGGCGTCGTGGTGCCGCGCTGGGATGCGCCCGAAGGTCTATCGCCGGCTCTCGTCAACTATATCGACAACAAGGGTTTTTCGGGCGGCGGCTGGACCGCCTTTTCGGCGAGCGCGCTCGATCTCGCAGTCAAGGGCTTCGTGATACTCGACGACCTGAAGGAAAAGATCGTCATCCGGCGCACCGAAAAGGCCGCCTCCCGCGACCTGCCGATCGGCCAGGCCTCCATCCTCGGCTTCATCGGCAGCGGCAGCCTCGTCATCGATGAAGCGCACGGCACGACCGTGCAATCGGTCGGCTCAAGCTTTCGCAATGCGATCGAGAAGGAACATCGCGGCAAGTATTACAACGGCAACAAGGGCTATGTGATCGGCGGGATCGTTCTCAGCATTCTGGTAATATTGTCGCTGATCGTTTTCGGCAATCTTGAGCCGGACATGCTCGCCACGCTGATCGTCCCGGTCTTCTTCGCGGTCTTCCTCGGCATTTTCGCCGCTGCCTTTGGCAAAGGCCTGCGCCGCGGCTCCTCGCTGCTTTCGAAGATCGTCTCCGTCGTCATCCTCGGCTTCATCGGCCTAGTCGCCCTGTCGATCGGTTCGGCGCTTCTGGTGGCGCTGGTGTCGGAAATGACCGGCAGCGACCATTGGCCGATCCTCGTCTCGGTCGGCGGCATCGTGCTTTCGAACGTCATCTTCTTCTTCCTGATGGGCGCTCCGACGCCGCTCGGCCGCAAGCTGATGGACGGTATCGAGGGCCTGCGCATCTACCTGACGCTCGCCGAAAAGGACCGCATGAACATGGCCGGCGCGCCCACCATGTCGCCCAGCCATTTCGAAAAGCTGCTGCCCTACGCGGTGGCGCTCGGCGTTGAAAAACCGTGGAGCCGTGCCTTCGAAGCCTGGCTCGCGACCGCTGCCGCAGGTGCCGCAATGGCCTACGACCCCACCTGGTATCACGGCAATCCCGGCTCCGGCTTCGGAGATCGTATCGGCGGCTTCTCCTCCTCGATGGCCTCCACCATCGCCTCCACCATTCCGGCTCCCAAATCCTCCTCGTCCTCCTCCGGCTTCTCGGGCGGTTCCTCCGGCGGCGGGGGTGGCGGTGGCGGCGGTGGCGGATGGTAAAATAACGGCCTCCAGCCGCTCGACCTCTGGCTTCATGCGAATGTCATGATGTAAATCTACGGTGTAGCAAGGCGGGGGAATGTGCCATGCGGGTTGCCAAGGACGGTATCAGCGTCAAGCCGATTGTAGGTTCGCACACGGTGCTTTTCGGCTTCGACGCCACGCCGGAGGCGCGCAAGGGGCTCCTGGGGTTCACCTTGGGGAAAAGGAAAGCCGGCACGGGCGATATCCGCTGGATGCGCGGCTTCAAGTTCTTCGAGGAAACCAATCCCCATCCGGAGCCCGGTGAAAGCAAATCGACACGGGAACATCCGATCCAGGATTTTCAGTGGGGCGACTATGCTGCGGAACCTGCGACGTCCTACGATTATGTCGTGCAGGCTGTCTATGGCAAGCCGTCGGCGCTGACCTACGGGCCGGAGATCGAACTCAACGACGTGAAGACCGCGAATGCGTCCGATGCAGTCCACGGCGTCTATTTCAATCGCGGCGCCATACCGAGCCAGGCTTTCGCGGATCGCTTCGGCAATGTCGGCCCGACCGACCAAGAGCAGAACGACCCCGGCAACGAAAAGGTCAAATGGCTGTCGCGTGGCCTCCTGGAGGCGGCGCTGGCCTATATCGCGCAGGCGAACGGCAGCAGGTTCGAATTGCGCGTCGCGGCCTACGAGTTCCACTACATGCCCATTCTCGAAGCCCTGAAGATCGCCGCCGGAACCGGCGCCAAGGTGCAGATCTGCTATGACGCGGGTGACCGCAAGCAGAACGGCGATATCGTTCTCGACGAGACGAGCGAGAAGAACGTCGCGACCATCGCCGCCGCGAAGCTTGCCGAGACCAGAAATCTCACGCTGCATACGCGCTGCAATTTCTCCAAGATCCCGCATAACAAGTTCATCGTGCTGCTCAAAAACGACAAGCCGGTGCAGATCTGGACGGGCTCGACGAATTTCACGTCTTCCGGCTTTCTCGGCCAAAGCAATGTCGCCCATGTCCTCCGCGATCCGGCGCTGGCGGCCGTCTACAACCAGTATTGGGAGAAGCTTGCGGGTGATCCCGAGACGCGCACCTTCAAGGCCTTCAACACCCGCACCTTTCCCGATCCTGTTGGCGAACTGACGCCGAATGCCATGAAGGCGGTCTTCGCGCCGCGCGAGGCGGGGCTCTTGGAATGGTTCGCGGAGAGAATGGACGCGGCGAGTTCCAGCGTCATGTTCACCGCCGCCTTCGGCGTCGCGGAGCAGCTGGTGGCGAAATTTGCCAGTGACAAGGATTTCATCCGCTTCGTCCTGATGGAACGGCCGGACAGCAATGCCGAAGCCCAGGCGACGCTGGCGGTCGACCGCGACACGCGCATCGCGCTCGGCTCCAGGCTCAACGCTGAAACGATCGCACTGAAGCTGAAGGGGCATGCGCTGGACGAATGGTTCAGGAAGGAAGAGCATTTCCGCGCCAGGGGCAATATCTTCTACATCCACACCAAGATCATGCTGATCGACGCGCTGTCCGACGATCCGCAGATCTATTGCGGCTCGGCCAATTTCTCCAATCCGTCGGTCACCGGCAATGACGAGAACATGATGCTGATGCGCGGGCCGGATTTCCGGTCGGTGGCGGATATCTATGTCAACGAATACATGCGGCTGTTCAACCATCTCTACTTCCGCACGGTGGCGATCAAGCTGGCGAAGGAAAAGCGGGGCGATCCGCGCAAGGCCGCGATATTGGAGCCGGACGATGGCTGGGCCCGGTCCTATTTCAAGTCCGGCAGCTATCACGACCGGATGCGCAACCTGTTCCGGTAAACGAGGTCCTCGGCAATTGCCGCCGAACGGCTGGGTCCACCCGTCTGCTTTCAGCATGATACTCCCGCTTTCATGGATGACTTTTGGCGGCGGGCTTGCTAAGTCCGCCGCGACGTTATTGTAAGCGCAAAGACCTGAGCCCATGCCCGATCTGCTTCTCGAACTCCGCTCGGAGGAAATTCCTGCCCGCATGCAGCGCAAGGCGGCGGGAGACCTGAAAAAGCTCGTCACCGACGCGCTTGTGGATGCGGGCCTGACCTACGAGGGTGCGCGCGAATACTGGACGCCGCGGCGCCTGGCGCTCGATATCCGCGGCCTGACCGCCCGTTCCGCCGATCAGCGCGAAGAGGTCAAGGGCCCGTCCACCAAGGCGCCCGAACAGGCGATCCAGGGTTTTCTTCGCAAGGCCGGCCTCTCTTCCGTATCCGAAGCCCAGGTCGTCAACGATCCAAAAAAGGGCGATTTCTACGTTGCGGTCATCTCCAGGCCCGGCCGCCCGGCGGAAGAGATCATCGCCGACGTCATGCCCGGCATCATCCGCAGTTTCCCCTGGCCAAAATCGATGCGCTGGGGTGCCGCCTCGATGCCGAAGGGCGCCCGGTTCTCGGGCATCGAGGGCAAGGGACCGGAAAGCCTGCGCTGGGTACGCCCGCTGCAGTCGATCGTCTGCGTCTTCGGCCCGGAACATGACGAAACTCAGGTCATCCCCTTCGAGATCGACGGGCTGACGGCAGGCAACATCACCTACGGCCACCGTTTCCACGCGCCGGATGCCATCACCGTGCGCCGTTTCGACGACTATGTGTCGAGCCTCGAAAAGGCGAAGGTCATGCTCGATGCCGATCGACGCAAGGACGTCATCCTGCACGACGCCCGCGACCTTGCCTTCGCGAACGGCCTGGAACTGGTCGAGGACGAGGGCCTGCTGGAAGAAGTCTCCGGCCTCGTCGAATGGCCGCATGTGCTGATGGGCGAGTTCGAGGAAGATTATCTCGCGATCCCCCCGGAAATCATCCGGCTGACCATCAAGACCAATCAGAAATGTTTCGTCACCCGCCCGCAGACGGGCGGAGAAGGCCTCTCCAACCGCTTCATCCTGATCTCGAACATCGAGGCGAAGGACGGCGGCAAGGAGATCGTGCACGGCAACGGCAAGGTCGTCCGCGCTCGCCTCTCGGATGCCAAGCATTTCTGGACCCGCGACCAGGGCGACATGCCGGATCTGGATACGCTGAAGGACTCGGCGAAGAAGTTCGACCTCGACCTGAAAAAGCCGCTCGACCAGCGCATGGCAAAGCTCGACGCGCTGAACGTGACGTTCCACGCCAAGCTCGGCACCCAGGGCGAGCGCGTGGCGCGCATCCGCGCTCTCGCCGCCCAGTTGGCCTCTATCACCGGCGCCGATCCGGCTCTGGTGGATCGTGCCGCCGTGCTTGCCAAGGCCGATCTGCGCACCGAAGCCGTCGGCGAATTCCCGGAACTCCAGGGCCTGATGGGCCGCAAATACGCGCTTCTGCAGGGCGAGGATGCGAAGGTTGCGGCCGCCATAGAAGACCACTGGAAACCGAACGGCCCCTCCGACCGCCTGCCGGAAGACAAGGTCGGCCTGACGGTGGCGCTCGCCGACAAGCTCGATACGCTCGTCGGTTTTTGGGCAGTCGACGAAAAGCCGACCGGTTCGAAGGACCCGTTTGCGTTAAGGCGAGCGGCGCTGGGTGTGGTGCGGATTTTGCTGGAGCGTAAGATTCGGCTCAGCCTTTTTGATCGAAGCGTTTTTTGGGGCCAATTGTACGAGGCCATCGATGACCGATTTGACTATCCGATTAAGGATCAGGACAGCGTCTTCGCCGACCTCCTCTCCTTCTTCCACGACCGCCTCAAGGTCTACCTCCGCGACCAAGGCGCCCGTCACGACCTGATCGATGCGGTGCTCACCCCGGAATCCGACGACCTGCTCCTCGTTGCCCGCCGCGTCGAGGCGCTGACCGCTTTCATCACATCCGAAGACGGCAAGAACCTGCTCGCCGGCACCAAGCGCGCCGTGCAGCTTCTCGCAGCCGAAGAAAAGAAGGGCACCGTCGTTGCCGATGGCGTTGCCGAAGCACTCCTGAAGCTCGATGCGGAAAAGGCGCTGTGGGCCGCCGTCAAGGTTGCTGCCACGGAAGCGTCGGAGGCGATCGCCAAGGAAGATTTCCGCTCTGCCATGGAAGCCCTCTCCAGGCTCCGCGTACCGGTCGATACATTCTTCGAGGACGTTCTGGTCAACGACGAGGATGCCGCGATCCGTGCCAACCGCCTGGCGCTCTTGAAGGCTATCCGCGAGGCGACCGGCACGGTTGCGGATTTCTCGAAGATCGCCGGGTGAGATCGATGGAGGCGGATTCTCCGTTTCTTTCGGGCATCCGGTTTTTCAATATCTGCACGGGGCAGGGCGGCGTCCTGAACGGCATCGTGAGCCTGTCGTTCTTTGTCGCCTTCCTCCTGTTCCTGGGCCTCGTTCTCGTCGTCTGGCGTCACGACCGGCACCGCAAGACGGACAAGGGCCTTTGGCGGGGCCTCGTCTTCGACAAGGAGCAGATGACGCTCTTTCGAACCTATCTCGCCACCGGAAGAGGCCGCATCCACGGCCTCGCCCTCGCCATCTCCGTGGCCCTCTTCATCGTCTCGATCTCTCTGGCGGCCGCCTATTACGGGATAACCACCGGCAATTGCCCGGCGCCGCACGCGCGATAGGTCGATATCGACTGGATGGCGGCCATTCCGCCGGTTCTCCGCTCCGGATGTCACGCGGCAATTTTTTCCAGGATCATCGCCTTCCAGCTTTCGATCATCGCCGTAAAAGCAGGACCGGTGGCCGCCTCGATTGCCGCATTTCCGTGCTCGCTGAGGCCCGTATAGCTGTATTCCACCGTGAGCTCGGTTTCATTTTCGCTCAACGCGTCAAGCCGGACGTGGACGATGACCGAACGGGAGCCCGGTGTCAGCCGGCTGTAGCGCAGGCGGCCGTTTACCTCGTCCAGGTCGATAAGGCACCAGAGGGTGGTCTCGCCGCCATGGCCGGTCGTAAAGACCATGCCTTCCGTCGTCTCGCCGCTTGGGGGATGCAGGTAGAGCGGCTGCCAGTCCGGCACCCAGCGCCTTTCACCTTCCGGCGTGAAGAGAGGAAAGCAGGCGTCGATTGGAAAGGGCAGGCGGATCGTATGTCGTTCGTCTCGATGAAGTGCTTGGAACATCGGCTCGTCCTTTGTGATGCTTTCTTTTTGAAGGTTCAGGACGCAAGCAAATCCGTTTTCATTCCCCCTTGCGGTCATGCAGTCGGTGGCTGTCGGCGGCCGAAAGTTCGAGCTGGTAGATCTCCTTGAGCCGCCCGATGATGATCAGCGTCTCGTCGGAAAAGGCCGGCTTGCCCTCGAAGGCATGCAGTACGATCCCCTCGATGAGATCGCCGAGGGTCATGTCCTTGTGTTCGGCAAGCGCCTTCATCACTTTGACCAGTCGCTTTTCCAGGCGCACACCGGTCTGGATGCGTTCAACCTGCAATCGTGTGCTGTCGGGCATGATGAAATTCGTTGTTATCTTGGTACATATATACCAATAGTGAATTTTAGGCGGCTTGGCAACAGCCCGCAAAAAAAACCGCCGGGCTTTCGACCCGGCGGTTCCCCGTCCCCCCGACTAACGTGTGTTGTCAGCTTGCCCGGCGCATTTTCTGCGCCATTCGGTTGAGGCCGCTGGTCTCGTGGCCGGCACCGATGCGGAATGTGCTGATGAGGTTGAGGAGTTCGTCGGTGTCGGCGGCGAGCGCTTCCGCCGATGCGGTGGTTTCCTCGGCCATGGCGGCATTGTGCTGGGTCGCCGCATCGAGCTGGTTGAGCGACGACGAGATGGAGCGCAGCGTCGTGTCCTGTTCGGAGGCCGAATGGGCGATCTTGCCGACGATCTCGCTCGCCGCCTTCACCTGATCGGAGATCCGCTTCAGCGCTTCGCCAGCTTCGCCGACGAGCCGCACGCCATTCTGCACCTGGCCGGAGGAGCGGGAGATCTGGTCCTTGATCTCCTTGGCGGCCGCGGCGGAGCGCTGGGCGAGTTCGCGGACTTCCTGGGCGACGACTGCAAACCCCTTGCCGGACTCGCCGGCACGGGCCGCTTCGACGCCGGCATTCAACGCCAGAAGGTTGGTCTGGAAGGCGATGTCGTCGATGACGCCGATGATCTTGGAGATCTCTTCCGACGAATGCTCGATGCCGCCCATGGCGTCGATCGCCTGGGCGACGATCTGGTCGGAGCGGCTCGCCTCGGCGCTGACCGAGGTGACGCGCTGGGAGGCTTCATGGGCTCCTTCGGCCGTCTGACGGACGGTGACGGCGAGTTCGTCGAGGGCCGCCGAGGTTTCCTCCAGGTTGGCGGCCTGGCGTTCGGTGCGCTGCGACAGCTCGTTGGAGGCGCGGCGGATCTCTTCCTTCGAGCCGCCGATGTCGATGCCCTTGGCATTGACCTTGGCCATCGCCGCTTCGAGATGGGTGAGCGCCTCGTTGAAATTGTGGCGCAGCGTCTCGTAGCGTGGGCCGAGATCGCCGCAGCGCACCGTCAGGTCGCCGGTGGCGAGCGCTTCGAGCGCCTCGCCGATGGTGGAGACGACGCGGGCCTGGGAGGCGGCATCTTTCTGCTGCAGGTCGAGGTTCTGCTGGCGTTCGCGGTCGAGTTCCTGCTTCTGTTGTTCCTCGCGGGCGGCCATGGCATGCCGTTCGCGGATCTTTTCCTGCAGCGACTGAGTGGCTTTCGCCATCATACCCACTTCGTTCGACATTTCCGTATGCGGGATCTGCGCCTTGACGTCCTCGTCGGCGACGGCTTCGAGTGCCGCATGCACGCCGGCGAGCGGTTTGGTGATGCTGCGGATCACGTAGAAGGCAAGACCCAGCGCGGCGAGGAAGGCAACGAAGCCGATGGCCACCACCTCCATGACCGTCTTGCTGATCTTGGCATCCAGGTCATCGGTGTAGACGCCGGTGCCCACCACGATCTGCCACGGTTCAAACACCTTGGAATAGGCCGCCTTTTCGAAAACCTGATCGGCGGGCATGCCGGGTTTTTCCCAATAGTAGATGGTGACGCCCCCGCCCGCACGACCCTTGGCGACCAGTTCCTCGCGGAAGAAGTTGCCCCTCTTGTCCGGCTGACCCTTCTGGTTAACCCCGATGAGCTTGGAATTGTAGTGGAACTGGGTCACCGTGTCGTAGTTCAGGCCGAAGATGTAACCTGCCGGTTCGAACTTGATACCGGCGACCGTCGCATAAGCGTATTTCTGCGCATCTTCGCGCTTCAGTTCTCCGGACTTTTCGCGGTCGTAATAGGACTGCAGGATGGATATGCCGGATTCTACCTGCGTGCGCAGCATGTCGTAGCGCTCGTTATAGATGGCGTTGATCGAAGTGCGGACCTGATAATAGGTCACAGTGGCGAAAGCCACCATGAGGATTGCCACCATGCCTAGCAGCTGATGGGATATCTTGAGGTTTTTCATTTTCGACTCACTTTCAGGCAGCCGAAATCTCCCGGAGGAGCCGGAGCGGACGAGGTTTTTCGGAAAGGTGCTTCCTGCACTGGTGAAGTGCTGACATCGCACTCTGGATCAGAGAGTGGTATCGGATAATTGAATAAAAATTTAATTATGAGAGCCTTGACAGTCGCAAAAGCGAATATTTTAGGCGGGTATTCCTTGAGAATGCGCAAAATTCGCGCATTCCGTGAAGTGATATTTCTCAATCACTTTTTGCTATGTAAATATTCTAAATTCCTAATGTGTAATCGCGTTTGTCCTAAGCTGGAATGCGTCGAGATCCAGTTGCTTCGGAGCGACGGACGCTGCAGCGATGCGGGCTTCCGCCTCGGCGGAAATTTTGACCGCGCCCGTCGTGGCGCCGGTATCGACGCCGTCGGGAGATGCCTTCGCGGACGCGATCATCGTCTCGATGGAGCCGTTCGTCGTGGGACGCACTTCGGCAATGGCGCTGTCCTGTGCCATCCACGCGGGAACCTTGCTGACATAAATCACCGGCGAACCGCCAAGCCAGGCTTCAGTACGGACCAATTTCTTCTCGCCGTTGATATCGATGAGTTCCGTTTTCTGGGTACCCGGGATGAGGTCCGGAACCTTGTAGCTGGGTTCCTCGGTCCTGACCGGTGCTGCAGCGCAATGGGCGCAGCTTTTTTCGACGATGCTCCTGCCGGGATTCTGCGGACCGTCGAGCGTCGTTATCGAAGACGCATAAGCCGCACCGCTTACAAATACCAGGGCCGTAGTCAAAACGAGACGCATAACCGCAATCCTTCTTCAGCTGCCAAAGAAGTAACGCGGTTTCGTTTCGATCCCGTCAGGAGAAGCAGTAAACTTTGAATGAATCGGCAGCCGGCGGCTTCAGTTTTTTTCGCGCGCGATCGCCTGCCAGCCGATGTCGCGGCGGCAGAAGCCGCTTTCCCATTCCACCCGGTCGACCAGCGCGTAGGCTCCGGCCTGCGCCTCTGCGACGGTCCTTCCCGTCGCGGTCACGTTCAGCACCCGGCCGCCCGTCGCCACCAGCCGGCCATCCTTCAATGCGGTGCCTGCGTGGAAAATCTTTTCGCCCGCGGACGTTGCCGGCAGATTTGCGATGGCCGTACCCTTGTCGTAGGCGCCGGGATATCCCTTCGAGGCCATCACGACGGTCAGCGCCGCATCATCGCTCCAAGAGGCGGAAACCCGGTCGAGCGTCTCGGTTGCGGCGGCGTGGAGCAGTTCGAGCAGGTCGCTCTTCAGCCGCATCATCAGCACCTGGCATTCGGGATCGCCGAAGCGGACATTGTATTCGATGAGTTCGGGACCTTTGGCCGTGATCATCAGGCCGGCAAAAAAGACGCCGGTGAAGGGATGGCCGCTTTCCGCCATGCCCCGGATCGTCGGCTCGATGATCTCCTTCATGGTGCGGGAGACCATTTCGGGCGTCATGACGGGGGCAGGGGAATAGGCACCCATGCCGCCGGTATTCGGACCGGTATCGCCGTCGCCGACCCGCTTGTGGTCCTGGGCGGTCGCCAGCGCCAGCGCCGTTTTGCCGTCCGACAGGCAGAAGAAGCTGGCCTCTTCCCCGTCAAGATAGGCTTCGACCACCACTTCGGCGCCGGCCGAGCCAAAAGCGCCATCGAAACAGTCGTCGATCGCAGCCAGCGCCTCGTCGAGCGTCATCGCCACGGTCACGCCCTTGCCGGCGGCAAGCCCATCCGCCTTCACGACGATCGGCGCGCCCTGCTGCTGCACGTAGGCCTTGGCCTCGGCTAGGTCGGTGAAGCGGCGGTAGGCGCCGGTCGGAATATTATAACGGGAGCAGAGATCCTTGGTGAAACCCTTCGAACCTTCCAGGCGGGCGGCGGCGGCAGAGGGACCGAATGTCGCAATGCCTTCGGCACGCAGCACGTCCGCAAGGCCGGCCACCAGCGGCGCCTCCGGTCCGACGACGACGAGATCGACCGCCCTTTCGCGGCAGAAGCGCACCACGGCCTGATGGTCGTCAATGTCGAGGCTGGCGAGTTCGGCATGTTCGGCGATGCCGGGATTGCCGGGTGCCGCATAAAGCGCCGTGAGTTTCGGCGACTGAGCGAGTTTCCAGGCGAGTGCATGCTCGCGTCCGCCCGAACCGATCAAGAGAACCTTCATGTCTCGCCCTCGTTTGTGCTGCTTCGGGCGGTTAAGGCGAGGGGCGGGAAAGGTCAAGGGGCAAGGTCACGAGATAGCCGCATCCCGTGACCTTTGAACGCAGCCTCAATACTGCGGCGGGCTCCAGATCTTGCCCTGTCGGATGTCCAGCGTCTCCTGGAAGATCATCCGATTTCGATAGGCCAGAAAGGGTACCGGTTCGTTTCGGGACGATGCTTCGTCCAGTTTTTGGTCGAGATACGAAATGACGGCCTCCAGCTCTTCTGTCGCAACCGCCGTTTCCAATGCCAGCATCCTGGCAGCTTTCATGGGCATTCATACCTCCATTGCTCGCCGCATCATGCGGCCCGGAAAACCTAGGTACTGATTTGGAAGGATGAGAGGCTTTCAGCTCTTTTCCACAAGTCCGTGGTTAGCAATCGTTGAAGCCCGGCTCGTTTCGGCACAGTCTGTTCCGCATCCTGTGGACCCGATCATCCTCCACGTTGCCTTGCCACAAACTTTGATTATGGTCCCTCCTCCGATTTGAACGAGGATCTTCATGACCGCCGACATCCGTCTTCTCGCTGCCGCGATCGCCGCGGAGATCAACGCCCGCCCCGAGCAGGCGGCCGCCGCGATCGGGCTGATCGACGAGGGCGCCACGGTTCCCTTCATCGCGCGCTACCGCAAGGAAGTGACGGGAGGGCTGGACGACACGCAGCTCCGCAATTTGTCCGAGCGCCTCGTCTATCTCCGCGAGCTGGAAGCTCGCCGCGCCTCGATCGTCGAATCGATCATCACGCAGGGCAAGATGACGGACGAGCTGGCTGCGAAGATCCGCTCGGCCGCCACCAAGGCCGAACTCGAAGACCTCTATCTGCCCTATAAGCCCAAGCGCCGCACCCGCGCGGAGATCGCCCGCGAACGCGGCCTCGGGCCGCTTGCCGAAGCGATCTGGACTGACCGCACTGCCGATCCGGCAAAGCTTGCCGAAGCCTATGTCACGGGCGAGGTGGCCGACGTGAAGACTGCGCTCGACGGTGCACGCGACATCGTCGCCGAAACCATTTCGGAAAACGCCGACCTGCTCGGCAGGCTGCGCCAGCACATGCGCGACGGCGCCCAGCTGAAGGCCAGGGTCGTCGACGGCAAGCAGGAGGCGGGCGCCAAGTTCGCGGATTACTTCGACCATTCGGAACGCTGGGCGACGGCCCCCGGCCATCGCGCGCTCGCCATGCTGCGCGGCTGGAACGAGGAGTTCCTGACGCTGACGATCGAGGTGGATCAGGACGATCCGTCGCCGGTCAAGCCCGCCCAGCGGATCATCGCTGCGGCGTTTGACATTCGCGACAAGGGGGGCGCCGACCGCTGGTTGATGGAGGTTGCCGGCTGGACCTGGCGCGTCAAGCTTTCCGTTTCCCTTTCTCTGGACCTGATGCGCGAATTGCGCGAGCGCGCCGAGGAGGAGGCGATCAATGTCTTCGCCCGCAACCTCAAGGACCTGCTTTTGGCGGCGCCTGCCGGTTCGCGCGCCACGATGGGTCTCGACCCGGGCATCCGCACCGGTGTCAAGGTCGCCGTCGTCGATGCGACGGGCAAGCTCATCGAAACCACCACCGTCTATCCTTTCCCGCCGAAGAACGACGTGCGCGGCACCCAGGCGGAGCTTGCCTCGCTCATCCGCAAGCACAATGTCGAGTTGATCGCGATCGGTAACGGCACCGGCAGCCGCGAGACGGAAAAGCTGGTGGCGGACATGCTGGCGGCGCTCCCTGCGCCGAAACCGACCAAGGTGATCGTCTCGGAGGCCGGCGCTTCGGTCTACTCCGCCTCCGAAACCGCTGCCGCCGAATTCCCGCAGCTCGACGTCTCGCTGCGCGGTGCCGTTTCGATTGCCCGCCGCCTGCAGGATCCGCTCGCCGAACTCGTCAAGATCGAGCCGAAATCGATCGGCGTCGGCCAGTATCAGCACGATGTCGACCAGGGAAAGCTGTCCCGTTCGCTCGACGCGGTGGTCGAGGATGCGGTGAATGCCGTCGGCGTCGATCTCAACATGGCCTCGGCCCCGCTGCTTGCCCGCGTCTCGGGTCTCAGCCGTTCGATTGCCGAGGCAATCGTCGCTTATCGCGACCAGAACGGCGCTTTTTCAAGCCGCAGGGATCTGCTGAAGGTCGCGCGTCTCGGCAACCGGACCTTCGAACAGGCGGCCGGCTTTCTGCGTATCCCGAACGGCAAGGAGCCGCTCGATGCCTCGGCCGTCCATCCGGAGGCCTATGGGGTCGCCAAGAAGATCGTCGCCGCCTGCGGCCGCGATCTGCGCTCGCTGATGGGCGATAGCGCCACCCTGAAGGGGCTCGATCCGAGGAGGTTCATCGACGAGACCTTCGGCCTGCCGACCGTCAGGGACATCATTGCGGAGCTCGAAAAACCCGGCCGCGACCCGCGTCCGAGCTTCAAGACGGCCACCTTTGCGGAAGGCGTCAACGAGATCGAGGACCTGAAGCCCGGCATGGTGCTGGAAGGAACGGTGACCAATGTCGCAGCCTTCGGAGCTTTCGTCGATATCGGCGTGCACCAGGACGGACTTGTCCATGTGTCGCAACTCGCCGACCGCTTCATCAAGGATCCGCACGAGGTGGTGAAGGCGGGAGACGTCGTGAAGGTTCGGGTTGTCGAGGTCGATGTGAAGCGCAAGCGCATCGGGTTGACCATGCGCAAGGATGGTGGCGAGCCGGCTCCCGGCCCGCGCGGCGGCGATCGCGGCAAGCCTGCCAACCCGAAATTTATGAAAACCGAAAAGCCCGCATCCCAGGGAGCTTTCGGCGCGGCACTCGCAGAAGCTTTAAAACGTAAATAAATTTGTACTAACGCGCGGAAATTTCCATCACAGGGTGCAGGTTGTCGAACAGGGGTTTGACGACCTGTTTTTTTATGTCATTTTCATGGCAGGAATATGCTTGCAAGTCGTCGGAAACACACTAAGTTTTGTGAATTAGTAAGGCAGCCTTAGTATATCGGAGGTGAGTCTAATGGCCTCGTCCCTTCACAATCTCCTCAGCAAAATCATCAAGAACGGTACGCTCACGGTCAGAGGATCGGGGGGCGAGCAGCATTACGGCGGAGGCGGGGGCAGGACTGTCACGATCCGCTTCACCGATGAAGCCGCCGAACGCCAGCTGGTGCGCGATCCGCAGCTCCAGCTCGGCGAACTCTATATGAATGGTCGCCTTCGCATCGAGGAAGGTGACATCTACGAGCTTCTGGCGCTCATCAAGGACAACACGTTGAGCGAAGGGCTGACCTTCAGCATGGTGCTCAACGGCGTCCGGCGGATGATCGTCTCGCAGTTCCGCAACCGCGTGCCGATCAACCGCAATCGCCGCAACGTTTCTCACCACTATGATCTCGACGAGAAGCTATTCTCCCTCTTCCTCGACGAAGACTGGCAATATTCCTGCGCCTATTTCAATCCGCCGGGCATTTCGCTCGACGAGGCGCAGATTGCCAAAAAGCGCCATATCGTCGCCAAGCTGCTCGCCGAGCCCGGCCAGAAGGCGCTGGAGATCGGTTCCGGGTGGGGTGGCATGGCCATGTACCTTTCGGAGTCTTCCCGCGTCGACGTGACCGGCATCACGCTCTCGACCGAGCAACTGAAGATCTCGCGCGAACGCGCCGCCAAGCGCGGATTGGCAAACAGCGTCCGCTTCGAGCTGCAGGACTACTATTACCTGCCGGCGGACAAGAGTTACGACCGCATCGTCTCCGTCGGCATGTTCGAGCATGTCGGCCGGCTGAACTACAACAGGTTCTTCAACAAGGTGAACGACGTGCTCGCCGATGACGGCGTGATGGTACTGCACTCGATCGGCCAGCCCTATCCGGCGATCTACAATAACCCATGGATCGAGAAATACATTTTCCCGGGAGGTTACATCCCGGCGATTTCGGAAGTGGTGCCGGCGATCGAGAAGGCTGGCCTCCTGGTTTCCGACATCGAAATCCTGCCGATGCATTACGCCTATACGCTGCGTCACTGGCGTGAACGCTTCATGGCCAACAAGGAGAGGGCGGTAGCCCTCTACGACGAGCGTTTCGTACGCATGTGGGAATTTTATCTCGCCGGTTCCGAAATGGCCTTCACCCACGAGAGCTTCTTCATCTTCCAGATGCAGATCGTCAAGCAGAGGACAGCCGTTCCGGACAACCGCGACTACATCTACGAGCGCGAAGCCGAGCTGCGGGCTTTTGAGCGGAGCCGCATGCCGCTCGACAAGATCGCGGTGTGAATGGCACCCGGATTTTTCGCACGAGGGGACGCCCCTCGTTGCTCTTTCCTGCATGGACCCGGCACCTGTTCATTTCCCCGCCTTGACCGTCTCCATGGCCGAACGGTAAAACCGCGGCATGATGACGAACGCTGACGATTTTAGCGGCCGCGTGGCCGATGCCCCCTCGGACAACTGGGTCTACCGCGTTTTGCCGCGGCCGGCCTGGCCCTATGCGCAGCTTGCCCGGTGGGATCGGCCGATCGGCTGGCAGCTTCTCATGTGGCCGTGTTTCTGGTCGGCGGCGCTTGCGGCAAACGCTGCGCAGGATGCGGGGATATTCTCTCCGGGACTCTTCCTGTTCCATCTCGCGCTGTTCTTCATCGGTTCGGTCGCCATGCGCGGTGCCGGCTGTACCTATAACGACCTCGTCGACCACAAGATCGACATGGCGGTAGCCCGCACGCGTTCACGGCCGTTGCCGTCCGGGCGCGTATCGCGCTTCGAGGCCAAAGTATTTATCGCAATGCAGGCGCTTGTCGGCCTCCTGGTGTTGATCCAGTTCAATGTCTTCGCGATCCTGCTGGGCTTTCTGTCGCTTGCGGTGGTGGCGATCTATCCCTTCGCCAAGCGGTTTACGGATTGGCCGCAATTCTTCCTCGGCCTTGCCTTTTCCTGGGGGGCGCTGATGGGCTGGGCGGGTGTCTTCGGCAGCTTGTCCTGGGCGCCAGTCTGGCTTTATCTGGCCGCCATCGCGTGGACGATCGGTTACGATACGATCTATGCCCATCAGGACAAGGAAGATGACGAGCTGATCGGCGTGCGTTCCACGGCACGCCTGTTCGGCGAGCGGACCAAAGGCTGGTTGATCGGTCTATACGGCCTGACGCTGCTTTTCCTGGTGCTTGCTTTCGCGGCAGGCGGAGCGGGAGTCTTCGCCTATTTGGGTTTGGCCGCCGCGGCGCTGCTGTTTGCCCGGCAGATATGGGTTCTCGATATCGACGACGGCGACCAGTGCCTGAAGCTCTTCAAGTCCAATCACCATGTCGGCACCATCCTGTTCGCTGGGCTCGTCCTCTCGCTGGTGATCTGAGCGCCAAGGAAAAGCCCGACCGGCTGACGATCGGGCTATTACCGCGGGAGGCGTCCGGCAAAGGGACAAGCAAAGCCTTAGCGACGCGCGATAATCTCCTTGCCTTCGATCTTCATCGCCACGCCCAGGCTGCCGGTGGTGCGGCGGACCAGGAAGCGCGGGCGGCGGGCCGCGAAGTACGAATGCCGGCGGCGCGGTGCCGTGCCGCTGGAGCGGATGTCGCCGATATGGTTTTCCAGCGGACGGGCGATCCCGTCGGCTTCCACCATCAGCATGGGAATGCGGAAGGCGTCCGACCAGCTTCGCCAGTCGGCGGCGATGTCGCAGAGGTCATGGGCGACCAGAAGCGGGATGCAGAGATCCGGGTCTTCGTGGTGCAGTTCGAGCGTGACGGTCACTTCGCCGTCGCCATGGTCTATGGCGCGGGCCGCCACACCCTTGAAGGCGCGGGCGGGCAGCGCGAAGGAGAGCGGCAGGCCGCTCGATGGAAGGATCTTGCGCAGCACGGCGCCGCGCTCGTCGATGGTGATGGTGACATCTCCTGATGTCTCGCGCAGGGCATAGGTAACCTGTTGCGGGAAACGAGACGGGTCGAGCCTCAATGTCGACCCTGCCCAGACGGGCTTCAGAACAGTGTTGGTCATTGGTATGCTACCCTTGTTTTACCTGAGAGCCGTTGCCGGTTTCTCTGCGGGACTTTTGTCCTCTGATAGCCAAAGCATAGGGATGGCTTGTTCGAGACTGCTTAAAAATTGCGGTTAAGGAAGCTTTGCCTGCCTGGATGGTTAGCAAAACGGCCCTGTTTTGGGTTTCCGGAAGGTGAATCAAGAGGTTTCGTACAAGAAAGAGACAGCCTCGGGAGGAGAGGAAGCGCGATCGGAAAAGCCCCGGGCAAGGCTGCGCTGCGATGCTTGCGGCAGCATCATTCCGACCCGTGAGGCCTGTCCATGGTATCGACCTATCTCACTTTCGACCTCGTCAACCGCAACTTGCAGAAGAGCCTCAAGCAGGTCGCCGGCCAGACCATGGTCGCCAACGATACCAAGTATTATCAGGAAAATATCGGCAAGGTAAAAACCGTCGACGAATTCCTGGACAACTACCGCCTGTATTCCTACGCGATGACGGCTCACGGCCTGGAAGACATGATCTATGCCAAGGCCTTCATGAAGCAGGTCCTGGAAAGCGATCTCGGAGACGATAACTCCTTTGCCAACCGTCTGACCGACGATCGATACAAGAACTTTGCGTCCGCCTTCAACTTTTCAGCGAGTTCTTCTGGCGCCGCAGTGCCCCAATCGGACGGGCAGATGAACGAACTCTTCGATACCTACGACCACACGATCGCCGCGCTGAACGACAAGACGGAGGAGGAGACGCGTTATTTCAAGATCATGCTGACCGAGGCCGGCAACGTCAAGAATGTCGACGAGTTCCTGCGCAACGACCGCCTGCGCGAATACATGTTCACAGCCTACGGGATCGATCTGAAATATTATAATTACAATGCTATACGCGGCGTGCTGGTCAGCGACCCGAACGATCCGAATAGCCCCTACGCCGAGGCCTACGGAAATCGCCTGGAAGAATTCAACGCCGCGCGAACGGAAAACGACGAATTGCTGGAGCGGGATGAACTTATCGCAGACATTCCCACCTTGCAAAGCTCTATCTCGCTCGGCCAGCAGAAGAAGACCGAACTGGAAGCCCAGATCCAGGCCAAGCAGGACGAACTTGCCAATGGCGGAGATCCCGCGACCATCAATCCTCAGATCACCGCCCTGCAGGGAGAACTGACGAAAACCCAGGATCTGATCCAGAAGGATCAGGACACCTTGACGACGTCGCAGACACGTCTGGACGAGTTGAACGGCAGGCTTGTCCCCTTGGCCGACGCGCCTGCCCGGCGTGCCGAGCTGGCGCAGATCATCGTCGGAACCGGTCCCGACAGCTCCTATCTCAAGCTGATGAAGGCGCTCGCCGAGGACTTTCATTTCAATGCGGACGGCACCGTCCCGGCCGGTGGCATCGTGGCGCCGGAAAAGCTGCAGGAGATCATCGGCGGCTATTTCAAAAAACAGGACCGCGTTACCCATGCGGAGGCGATGTTCAACCAAGAATATTTCGAACAGAAGGTGGCGACCACCACGAATGTCGAAGACTTCCTCGCCGATGACAGGATCTACAACTACCTGCGTTCGGCCTTTGATATGGACGAGGCCTATATCGTCAAGGCGACGATGGAACTGATTTTGACCAGCGATCTCAACGATCCCAACAGTTACGCGAACAAGGAAGGCGCAACCCGGCCGCAATATCTCGAGCTAGCGAAAGCCTTCAATTTTGCGACGGACGGTACCGTGGCGGCAGGTCAGGCCCAGAACACGGCGCAAACCAACAGCACCCGCACGAGCTATATGAGCCGCTGGGACGATAAGCAGGAAGAGAATCACGCGAGGGCCATCAAATTCTACAAGCTCGACCTGCAGGCGGTAAAGAAGCTCGACGATTTCCTGAGCAAGGACGCGGAGGATTCCTACATGTTCGCGTTGGAGGCGGTCGGCATAGATCCATCGACCGTTTCCAAGCTAACTGTCAAGAACGCCTTGAAGAGCGATCTGTCCGATCCGAACAGCTATATCTACAAGCTCAAGGACGAACGGTTCCTGACGCTCGCGAAGCTCTTCAATTTCGACACCAAGGGCAATGTCACGGCGCCGGTGCTCGCCCAGTCCAATTCCGCGATCACCAACGTCGCCAAGGACTATATCCTGCGCAAGACACGTTTCCTCGAAGGCGATACGCTGGACGTCGAAAAGAAGAAGGCCGAAGCCGAAGCGAAATATTATACCGACACGATGCAGCGCATAGACTCGCGCGACGAGCTTCTGGCGGACCGGCGCCTGCTGAACATCCTGCTCACCTCCAAAGGTATCGACCCGGCGACGGTGACCGACGACTTCCTGAAAAAGGCCTTCAATTCGGATCTCAACGACCCCAAGAGCTTCGTCAACACACAGGACGACAAGCGCTTCGCGCAACTTGTCGGCACCTTCAACTTCGATGCCAAGGGAGACGTCGACCGCAGCACCGCCGGCGAGGCCCAGAACGGCGGCGAGGTCGCGGCAACCCAGAGCCTCTACATGCGGCAGCTCCTGGAAACGCAGCAGGGTGCGGAAAATGCGGGCGTCCGTCTGGCGCTGTATTTCGAGCGCATGGCCGACACGATCACCGATCCTTACGTCATCCTCGGCGACGAGGCGCTGATGGAATTTTTCCGCGTCGCCTTCCAGCTGCCGGTCGAAATCGGCAGCATGAAAGTTGACCAGCAGGCCAAACTCGTCGAGAAGAAGCTCAATCTCGAAGATCTTTCCGATCCCGAAAAGCTTGACAAGCTGATCAAGCGCTTCACGGTCATGTACGATCTCGAAAACAGCACGACGAGTTCGCCGGTTGTCGATATCCTCGGCGGGGGCTCGACCGGTATCAGCGCCGATACGCTCTGGGCGCTTTCCCAACTCAAAGTGGGCTGAGAGGTCTCAAGCTTCCTCGCTCTTGTCGGCGGGGCTCTTGTCCGCCGGCCGGAAGCTCGGGTCGGCATTTGAAGCAAGCCAGTCGAGATCGGCCCGCATCGCGGCACGGCTTGCCTCTTCCATGCGCCGGTAGCGGGAAAGCAGTTCCTGGCCGAATTGGGTAAGACCCGCACCGCCGCCGCTTTTTCCCCCGTGGCGGGTGAAGATCGATGGCTCGCGGAACATCCGGTTGATCTCGTCCCCGAGCAGCCAGGCGCGCCGGTAGGACATGCCGATCGATGCCCCCGCGGCGCGGATGGAGCCGTGCTCGGCGATCAGTTCGAGGAGCTGCGCCTTGCCTGGGCCGAGGCGGACACCATTGTCGAGATCGATGCGGATCGTGCTTCTTGGAGACCGGCTCATGGGAGGCTGACCACCTTCTCGGGATTCATGATGCCGGCGGGATCGAAAGCTTTCTTGATACGCCGCATCAGGTCCATTTCGATTGGCGAGCGGATCGCCGCGAGTTCGTCGCGCTTCAGCTGGCCGATCCCATGCTCGGCGGAAATCGAGCCGCCGGCGGCCAGCACGATCGGATGCACGATGGCGTTCACTTCCCGCCAGCGGGCCAGAAAGCCCGCCTTGTCGGCGCCGACCGGCTGGGAGATGTTGTAGTGGATATTGCCGTCGCCGAGATGGCCGAAGGCGCAGATACGGGCGCCGGGCACGGCCTCCAGCACCGCCTTGTCCGCCTCCGTCATGAAGGCCGGGATCTTCGAGACCGGCACCGAGACATCGTGCTTGATCGAGCCGCCTTCCGGCTTCTGCGCATCCGACATGCTTTCGCGCATGTGCCAGAGCGCATTCTGTTGCGCCACGGAGGAGGCGATCACGGCATCCTGCACAAGGCCCGCCTCGAAACCCTGTTCGAGCAGAGCCTGGATCATCCGCTCCGCGGTTTCGGGAGAATCGGAGGTCGAAATATCAATCAGCGTGTACCAGGGGTGCGGCCCGGAGAGTGGATCGCGAACGCCTTCCATGTGACGGACCGTGAACTCGACGCCGATGCGCGGCATCAGCTCGAAGCCGGTCAGCGCCGTGCCGCAGAGGTTGGAGGCGCGCTCGAAGAGTCTAAGCGCATCGTCCGGCGAGTTGACGCCCGCCATCGCCACCTGATGCCCGACCGGTTGCGGAAAGAGTTTCAGCACGGCGCCGGTAATGATGCCGAGCGTGCCTTCCGCGCCGATGAAGAGGTCGCGCAGATCATAGCCGGTATTGTCCTTCTTGAGCCGCCGCAACCCGTCCCAGATTTCGCCCGTCGGCAGCACGACTTCGAGGCCGAGGCAGAGCTGGCGTGTATTGCCGTAGGCGAGCACCGCGGTGCCGCCGGCATTGGTGGAAAGATTGCCGCCGATCCGGCAGGAGCCTTCCGATCCGAGCGACAGCGGAAACAGCCGGCCAGCGGCTTCCGCAGCCTTCTGGACATCGGCGAGGATCGCGCCGCCATCGGCCACCAGTACGTTGGCGACGGGATCGACCTCGCGGATGCGGTTCATGCGTTCCAAGGAAACGATCAGGTCACTGCCGCCAGCCCTTGGCGTCTGGCCGCCGACCATGCCGGTATTGCCGGTCTGCGGCACGATCGGGGTGCCGGTCTCGCTGGCGAGTTTCAGGATAGCCGAAACCTCCTCGGTCGAACCCGGTTTCAGCAGCATCGGCGAGACGCCGTGATAGAGCCCGCGGCCTTCGACGAGATGCGGTGCGAGGTCTTCCGGATCGCGCAGCACATGGTTTTCGCCGACGATCGCCGCGAAGCGGTCGAGAAGTTCGGGCTTCGGTCCGGAAATATCCATCTAGGCGTGCTCCCTCGTTCTCTTCGTCTTATTCCCTCGGCGCCGCTGCGCGCGCCAGCCGGTCGTTGATCGCCTCGCCGAGCCCATGGTCGGGAACCGGCGTGACGGCGATGCGCGCGGCTCCGGTCGCATCGGCGCGCTTTAAGGTATCGAACAGATTTGCGGCCGCCTCCGCAAGGTCACCGGAAGGGCTGAGATCGAAAATCGCCGTGGCGAATTCACTGCCTTTCACCTGCACGGAGCCCAGGCGGATCAGCACTTCGCCACGTTCCACATGATCGGCGTTGATCCGGACCGCCGCCCCGGGGGCATAATGCGACGCGAGCATTCCGGGCGCCTCGATGATCGCCGCCGGACCTTCCGGCCGGATCACGGGGAGACCGGTCGCCTTTTCTATTTCTTCCGCAGCGACCCCGCCCGGCCGCAGCAGGCGGATCGCGCCGTTCTCGACGCGCAGGATGGTCGATTCCACGCCGACCGCCGCCGCGCCGCCATCGACGATCAGCTTGAGTTTTTCGCCGAGATCCTCGGCCACATGGAGCGCGCTGGTGGGGCTCACCTTGCCGGACGTATTGGCGCTCGGCGCGGCCAGCGGCTTGCCGAAGGCGCGGATGAGATCTGCGGCAAAACCCTTCGGCAGGCGGATGCCGACCGTGTCGAGCCCGGCGGTCGCCAGCGAATGGATGCCGCTGTCCGACCTCAGCGGCAGGATCAGCGTCAGCGGTCCCGGCCAGAACATCTCGCCGAGCATTCGCGATATCGGGTCGAAGATCGCATAACGCTCCGCCATGGCGAGATCGGCCATATGGCAGATCAACGGATTGAAGCGGGGGCGGCCCTTGGTTTCGTAGATGCGGGTAATCGCGGCCGGGTTGGTGGCATCCGCCGCGAGCCCGTAGACGGTCTCGGTCGGGATCACCACGGGAAAGCCCTCGGCCAGCACGGCGCAGGCCAAGCGCAGCGCCTTCTCCCGATGCCTGGAAATGTCGATGATGTCAGCGGTCATGTCCGCCCGTCAATAACGCGGACCGGCCCGTCTTCAAAGCTTTTTGATGATCTCGCGAAGCGCGTCGTGCGACGTGCCGAGCATCAGCACGTTCTTGATTGCTTCCATCGGGTCGTCGGTCTTGAAGAGAAGACCGTTCCTGCGGATCGACCGGTTGATCTGCAGTTTGCCCGGCTGGCCTTCCAGCGCCACTGCAAAATACATGCGTGAATTGAAGGGACTGATACGCTCGAAGAACGTGTCCTCCTCACCGATTTCGGCGACGAAATTGGCGATGTAGAAAGACCAGCTCACCGGTATCCGGCGTGCGAGCAGGGTGCGGGCGGCCGTCACGTGGCAATAGCCGAGATGCGGCCGCTCATCGAGCGTGCGATGGAAGATGATCTTCGGAAACTGGATCGAACGATGAAAAGAGTTGATCCGGTCGTGGCTTCTTTCGCCTGCGGCTTCGAGCCGCTTGCCGGTGCGCTCCGCGACCTCTTCATGGGTGAGGTAGCGGCGTTCCTCCGGAAACCAGATCGGCTTGTGGCGGGCGATGCGGCCGGTGCGCAGGAATTCCGAATGGGCAGCCGCTTTCGTGACCGCCGGCGCAGGAGGCTTTGGCGGAGGAGCTTCGAAATACCTGATTTTCCCGCTGGGCTGCACGGCGGTATCGCTCCCGATTGACCCGGTGATCTTATGCGTCACGTCTTAATGACAGGTTTCCCTTTCGCGGGGCTGGAGAGCCTTGCCTGTGCCATCTTGGCAATCGTCGTCAATGCGGTTGCCGATGTCGCAATGTCGTCTATGCGACACATCCGGCCGATGGTTATATCCGCGTGACGCTCAAGGTGCCGCTCGCTAGGGAGGGCGGAGAATTGGGAAGCCGGCAGGGGTTGACAGTCGTCCTCTCCACCCATCCGGCGCTGCCCCCGCAACGGTGGTGGAGTAAGGGGCTTGGTCTATGCCACTGGGAAGAGCCGCAAAGGCCGCCCGGGAAGGTGCCTCGCCCATTCCCGCAAGGGAACTCCTGAGCCCGGAAACCAGCCTTGGGACGAAATTCGACCGGCCGCGGCGGGCGTTCGGGGAGATGGATTGGGCAGGCGTCAGCCGGTCTCGGTCTCCATGCTTCCGATTTCCCGCGCAGTTTTTGAGGAATTGGAAGATGGAAATTCGCAATCAGGCCCTGCGGCAGCTCAAGAACCGACGCGAGGGTTTCAGTCTCGAACAGGCCTTCTACACCGATCCCGGTTATTACAAACTCGACCTTGAAATGATCTGGTATCGCGACTGGCTGTTCGTCGGTCATGATTGCGAACTCCCCAAGAACGGCAGCTATTTCACGCTTCAGATCGGCGACTATCCGGTCGTCGTCCTGCGCGGCCGCGACGGCCTGATCCGTGCACTCCACAATACCTGCCGCCATCGCGGCAGCCGCGTCTGCACCAAGGAGCGCGGCTCGGCCGTCCGCCTCGTCTGTCCCTATCACCAATGGACCTATGAACTCGATGGTTCGCTGATGGCCGCGCGCCAGATGGGACCGGATTTCGACAAGAGCGGTTTCGGCATGAAAAAGGTGCATTGCGAAAGCGTCGCCGGTTATATCTTCATCTGCCTCGCCAACGAAGCACCCGATTTTGCGCCGGTGCGGGCCGCGATCGAGCCCTACATGGCGCCCCATCGGCTGTGGGAAGCCAAGGTCGCCCATCAGTCGACCATCGTCGAAAAAGGCAACTGGAAGCTCGTCTGGGAAAACAACCGCGAATGTTACCACTGCGCCGGCAATCATCCGGAACTCTGCCGCACCTTCCCGGAAGCGCCGACGGTAAGCGGTGTCGCCGGCGCCATCGACGATCCGGTCATTACCGAGCACTGGCGTCGCTGCGAGGCGGCCAATCTTCCGAGCGAGTTCCAGATCTCGCCGGACGGCCAATTCCGCGTCGCCCGCATGCCGCTGATCGAGGGCGCGGAGAGCTACACGATGTCGGGAAAGAACGCCGTGCAGCGCAGGCTTTCCGACGACGTGACGATCGACGGCATCGGCACCATGCTGCTTTTCCACTATCCGACCACCTGGAACCATATGCTGGGCGACCACGCGATCTCCTTCCGCGTCACCCCGCTCGGGCCGGAAGAGACGGCGGTCACCACCAAATGGCTGGTCCACAAGGATGCGGTGGAAGGCGTCGACTACAAGCTCGACGAGCTGACCCATGTCTGGAACATGACCAACGACCAGGACCGCCAGATCGTCGAGGAAAACGCCTTCGGCATCCGCTCGCCGGCCTATGAGCCGGGCCCCTATTCGGCGATCCACGAAGGCGGGGTCATGCAGTTCGTCGAATGGTATTCGAACTTCATGGTCAACCGCCTGCAGGGCGACCAGGCGAAGCTTTCTATCGTCGCCTGACCGGGTTCGGCTCACAACATTTGAACCCGGTCGCTCATTCGTGATCAGCCGGGGACTTTGCAGACAGGAACGAAGCCCTTTACCCCACGTTGTTTTCTCAATTGGAATCCACAAAAGAGGAAACACCGGGATGAATGCATTTCGTTTGCGCGCGACTGCCGTTGTGGTCGCGATCGCCTCCACGCTCACCACCTTCGGGCCGGCCCAGGCCTTCCAGGTTTCGGCGCCCCCGGGCATTTCGGCGGCAAGTCCCGTGACCGATGTCCAGTATCGCCGCGACTGGCGTGATCGTCGCGGCTGGTACAACGGCCATCGCGGTTATCGCGACCGCCGTCCGGGCTATCGCTACCATAACGGTTTCTGGTTCCCTCTGGCCGCCTTTGCCACCGGCGCCATCATCGGCGGTGCCATCCAGGCCGATCGCGGCGGTTACGGCAGCCGCCATGTCGCCTGGTGTGAAAGCCGCTATCGCACCTATCGCGCTTCGGACAATACTTATGTCGCAAGCGCCGGGGTGCGCCGCACCTGCGTTTCGCCCTACTGATCCCGCAGGGTTGATACAATCCGTCGCCAAACCCGGTCCGGCGTCATGTCTGAGGCCGGGTTCGCGCGCCCCGTGTTAATCGCCCATTCAGGATGGATTTCGTAAGCATTTTTCAAGCATGCAGCCCGTCCGGCAAAAGCGGATCATCGATCCGGCGCAGGGCTGAAGACCATGTAGGGCCAAGGGGATTGGGGAGATTTGAAAATGACGCTGTTCAAGAAGATTGCGGTCGCGGGCATTTCCGCCGCCGTTCTGGCCGGCTCGTTGATGCCGGCTGAGGCCATGCCGGTTCCTGTGGCGCCGGCCGCCGGGATCGAGGCCAAGTCAGATGTCGTGGCGGTTCAATATCGCCGTCGCCATGGCGGCGGCTGGTATCATGGCCATCGCGGTTATCGCGATTACCGGCCGGGTCATCGCCACCATAACGGTTACTGGTTTCCGCTCGCCGCCTTCGGCGCCGGCGCGCTCATCGGCGGCGCCATCGCTTCGCAGCCGCGTTATGTCGAGCCGGTCCCGCGTTACGTCGAACCCGCGCCGCGCTATGTCGAAGCCGCCCCGGCCGGCGACATCAATCCGCGTCACTACGAATGGTGCTCGGACCGCTACCGCTCCTATGATGCCTACTCGAATACGTTCCAGCCGAACTACGGCCCGCGCCAGCAATGCTATTCCCCTTATTACTGAGGATAGCCTGAGGACCTGGCGAGAACCCGCCGGTACGATGCCGGCGGGTTTCGTTCGATGGTTATAAAATTCCGGCGCGCCTCAGCAGCCACCAGGCTGCGGCGACCGAAAATACGATCAGCGCCAACGCGTAGGCCGTACCGCCGATGCCTTCCGCGAACGGAAGCGACGAGGTGTTCATGCCGAAAAAACCCGTCACCAGCGTGGGCGGCAGCATGAAGGCCGTCATGATCGACAGGATGTAGAGATGCCGGTTGGTCTCGGAGGAAAGTTTGGAGTCGATTTCCTCGTGCAGCAGCCGGGCACGTTCCTGAAGGGCATAGACGTCGTGATCCGCCGCCTCCAGCCGGCCGATCAGCCGTCCTGCGACATCGTCGAAACCGAAAGGCATCTCGTCGTCGTCGGCCGCGGCAGCGCGCCGAAGCAGCGTCAGCACGGTCCGCAGGTGCCGGTGCAGCCTGACCACGGTGCGCCTGACGGGAGCCAGTCGCCGGCGTTCGTCGCGCGGGGCGTTGTCATAGACGAAGTCCTCGATCTGATTGAGCTCCTCGGTGAGCTCCATGACAAGCGAGATCAGCGTGCGCTGGAATTCGGCGACGATCGTCTCGAAGACGTCAATCGGCCTTTTGTAGCGTGCGGCGTTCTTCTCCAGTGCGGCGCGCACCCGGTCGATCGAGCGCAGCGGCTGCAGCCGCGTGGTGATGATCACCTTGCCGGATACAAAGAAATGCAGCCAGCCGATATCGCGCGTTTCGCTCGCGAAATCCCGCTGGAAGTCGATGAGCGTGCCATAGAGAAGCTGTTCGTCGAGCGTCACCGCCGCATGCGTGTCATGGGTGGTGAGCGCCGCGATGGCGGCGGGTGAAAGGCCGGGAAAGTTTTCAAGAAAGGCATTGACCCGGGAATCGGCGAGATTGAGGTGCAGCCATAGAAAGCCTTCGCTCACCTCCAGATCGCTACGCGTCGCATCGAGTGGTAATCTGCTGCAGGGAGCGGAGCCTGGACGGAAATGATAAGCCCAGACGAGACCGGGAACGGCAGGGGTCATGAGGGACATGGGCGGGGATTCCGGAAACATGCGGTCACTCCATAAGCCTCTTGTATAACGCTCGTTTCAACAAGATTCTCTAAAGCGGAAGAAGCCCTCGCAGGTCGATGTTCAATCTGCAATATTGACCGTTCGTTCCGGCAGATGGAGACTATTTATATGTCTTTCGAGGAGGAATGCCGCAACCAATCCAGGGCAATCCAGGGCTATCATCGCAGCCGATCGGATCGATGGCGATCTTCCGGCATCCCGGAACGTAGCGCTTGCCGACATTCCCGCAAGCGACGAGGGAGACGACATGCAGTCGGCCTTCGAGAACGGACGTTGACAAGCGCATTTACGTTTACGTAAAAAGCAGGTGAGGATGCCGGTCGAATGGAATCGGCAAGGGCTGCGAGCGCCCGCGAGGAGGGAGCATCATGTACAAGGCACCGGTCGAAGAGATTGCGTTTACGCTCAACCATGTGGCTGGCTTGGCGGAAGCGGTCGAGATCGGCCGTTTCGGCGACCTGAGCACGGACCTCGTCGAGGCGATCCTGGAGGAGGCCGGCCGTTTCGCCGGCAACGAGATGGCGCCGCTCGGGGAGATCGGCGACAAGCAGGGTGCCCGCCTGGGGGACGGCGAGGTGAAGACGCCGGATGGTTGGCCGGACCTTTACCGCCACTGGCGGGAAGGCGGCTGGAACGGGTTGACCGCGCCGGAAGAATTCGGCGGCCAGAACCTGCCGCACATGCTGAATGTCGCCGCGCTCGAAATGTGGAATTCGGCCTCGATGGCTTTCGCACTGGCTCCGACTTTGACCATGGGCGCCATCGAGGCGCTGGTCGCTCACGGCAGCGACGCGCTGAAGTCGAAATACCTTGAAAAGATGGTCTCCGGCGAGTGGACCGGCACCATGAACCTGACCGAGCCGCATGCCGGCTCCGATCTCGGCGTGCTCAAGACCCGCGCGGAACGCCGTGACGACGGCACCTATCGCATCTTCGGCCAGAAGATTTTCATCACCTGGGGCGAGCACGATGCTGCCGATAACATCATCCACCTCGTGCTGGCCCGGCTCCCCGATGCGCCGGCCGGCACGCGAGGCATTTCGCTGTTTTTGGTACCGAAATTCCTCGTCGAAGACGATGGCTCGCTCGGTGCCCGCAACGATGTCTTCTGCCATTCGATCGAACACAAGCTCGGCATCCATGGATCGCCGACCTGTACCATGATCTATGGCGACGGCAAGTTTGGCGATGAAAAGGGCGCGATCGGCTGGCTGGTCGGCGAGGAGAACAAGGGGCTGGCCTGTATGTTCACGATGATGAACAATGCCCGCTTGGCGGTCGGCATGCAGGGCGTGGCGATCGCCGAAGCCGCCACGCAGAAGGCGATCGCCTACGCCCAGGAGCGCACCCAAGGCAGGGCGCCCGGCTGGTCCGGTTCGGGCCAAAGGGAGGGCATGAGCCCGATCATCGAGCATCCGGATATCGCCCGCACGCTGATCACCATGAAGGCCCTGACCCAAGGGGCGAGAGCCATCTGCTATGCCTGCGCCTATGCGACCGATATGTCGCATCACACCGAAGGCGACGAAGCCCGCCACTGGGCCGAGCGCGCCGCGCTTCTGACGCCGGTCGCCAAATCCTTCGCCACCGATATCGGCGTCGATGTCGCATCGCTCGGCATCCAGGTGCATGGCGGCATGGGCTTCATCGAGGAGACGGGGGCAGCCCGCTATCTTCGTGACGCCCGCATCGCACCGATCTACGAAGGCACCAACGGCATCCAGGCGATCGACCTCGTCACCCGCAAGCTGCCGCTCTCCTCCGGCGAGCAGATGCGTGGTTTCATAGGCGAGCTCAGGGAGATTGCCGACCGCGTCTCCACGTCCAATCTGCCCGCGTTCGGTGAAACGAGCGACCGGTTGAAGGCAGCTATCGCCGCTTTGGAGACCGCCACCAACTGGCTGCTGGAGGTGCAGTCCGCCGGCAGGGCCGTTGACGCACTGGCCGGCGCCACCGCCTATCAGCGGCTTTTCGGCCTGGTGCTGACCGGCTGTTATCTCGCCAAGGGAGGGCTTGCCGATACCGGCGACGGCAAGGTGGACAAGCGCATCGCGCTCTGCCGCTTCATGGCGGAAAATCTGTTGGCAGAGACCTCCGCCCTGAAGGACCGCGTCGTTTCCGGAGCAGCAAGCCTCGAAGCTGCCCGTGCGGTTCTGGCCTGAAGGAGTTCTTCGTGAGCGACACCCATATCCTCGTCGAACGCCCTGAAGCCCAACCGGGTGTGATGGTCATCCGCTTCAACCGGCCGGAAAAGAAGAATGCCATCACCTCCGCCATGTACAACCGCATGACGGCGGCGCTGCAAGAGGCGAACGGCGATGCGGGCATCCGCGCCGTCGCCTTCCTCGGTACGGAAGGCTGTTTTTCGGCCGGCAACGACATGGGCGACTTCCTTACCTATGCTATGTCGGGCTCCAAGGAACCTCCTGCCGCGGCCGTCTTCATCAAGGCGCTGGCGCTGGCCGAAAAGCCACTGGTTTCGGGCGTCGATGGCCTGGCGATCGGCATCGGCACGACCCTCAACCTGCATTGCGACATGACAATTGCCTCCGCCCGCAGCCTGTTCAGGACGCCCTTCGTCGATCTTGCGCTAGTGCCGGAAGCAGCCTCCAGCCTGCTCGCGCCGAAGGTGATGGGCCATCAGCGCGCCTTCGCCATGCTGGTGGCGGGCGAAGGTTTTTCCGCCGAAGCTGCGTTCGATGCCGGCGTCATCTGGAAGATCGTCGAACCCCAGGCGGTCGAGGCCGAAACGCTCGCGCTGGCGGCAAGCCTTGCGAAGAAGCCGCCCCAGGCGCTGAAGATCGCCCGCGACCTGGTGCGCGGCCCGCGCGATGCCGTTCTCGCCCGCATGGACGAGGAACTTCTGCATTTTTCCGCGCAGCTGCGAAGTGCCGAGGCGCGCGCCGCCTTCGAGGCGTTCCTGCGCCGTTAACTTCCTCGCATAAAAGAAAAAATACGTCTTCTTTTCTTCTGAAGTCGCGCTAGATTGCAAACATATATAGGGGAGGAAAAGATGACGCATCGCATCTTGTCGGGCTTGCTGGTTTTCATGGTCGGAATTGCACCAGCCGGAGCAGAAACGCTTTCGCTCTCCGCCAGCGGAAAGCCGATCGAACTCGCGCAGAGAAGTCCATCGGTCACAATCGGTCCCAACGGCATCATCATCAATCCCAACGAGCGGGATCGTGACAGGGACAGGGATCGCGACAGAGACCGTGACAGGGATTGGGACCGCGATCGTCGTAGGTATGACTATGTTTGCGTCGTACCGCCGCCGCCGAGCATGGACCGTCGCCGGCCTTACGTCTGCGATGCCCGTCCCGGTCGTGTCGGAGAGCGTTGCCGCTGCTCCGGAGTTCCCGGCACCGGCCGCCTCGACATCGACAGATAACTATTTTTCCAGGAGCGCTACGGCTTCCACATGCGCAGACCAGAGGAACTGGTCGATCGGCGTTACGGATTTGATCCTGTAGCCGCCGTCGATGAGGATTCTCAGGTCGCGGGCGAGCGTGACGGGATTGCAGCTCACCGCCGCGACGGTTTTGATGGTGGAACGGGCGAGTTCCTTCATCTGTGCCTCCGCGCCCGCGCGCGGCGGATCGAAGACGACGGCATCGTAATTCTTGAACTCTGACACCATCATCGGCCTCCGGAAGAGGTCGCGCTTCTCGACGGTTACGGGCTTCAGACCCTGCGTGCTGCGGGCTGCGAGATCGAGCGCCTTTAGAGGTTTTTCCTCGCCTTCGACCGCATGCACCTTGGCACCGCGCGCCAGCCGCAGCGAGAAGGTTCCAGAGCCGGCAAAGAGATCGAGCACCCGCTTGGCCTTCGCCACATGCGAAAGCACCAGCTCCGACATCGCTTCCTCGGCTCGCTTCGTCGCCTGGGTGAAGCTTCCGGGCGGCGGCGAAACCTTGACGCCGCCGAAATCGATCAGCGGCTTCTGCGGCTCGATGACGATCTCGCCGTTGACGGAAACGCGGGCGATGCCTCTCAGCGTAAGCACGGTTTCGGTCACCGCGCGGCGCTGCTTGTCGGAGAGCGGCTTCAGCCCCTCGGCGGCGAGATCGAGGCCGGAAAGCGTTTCGAGCACCGCGACGCGAAACGTTTCCGAACCCGCCGCCAATGATTTTCCAACTGCCCGGATTGCCTCGAGTCGCGCCACGATACCCGGCGAGGCGATCGGACATTCCTCGATGGAGATGATGTGGTTGGTTTCGGCGCGGTTGAAGCCGAGCAGGAATTCCTTCTCCGTCTGGCGAGCCGAAAACACCAGCCGCTGCCTTTCCCCCGGATGGCAGGTGACGAGGTCGTGGACCTCCGGTGTCATGCCCTTGGAAGCGAGGGCATCGACGACGAGCTGACGCTTGAAGGCATGATAGGGCATGTCCGCGAGATGTTGCAGCGAACAGCCGCCGCAGGCATCGCGATCCGGGTCGAAATGGCGACAGAGCGGCGCAATGCGGTCCGGCGAGGGTTCCGAAATCGAGATCAGCGCGCCATGCGTGCCGTTGCGGGCGATCGCCACCGTCTCGCCCGGCAGCGTATGAGGCACATAGATCGGCCCTTTGATTCCTCCTTGGTCGCCTTCGACGACGCCGTGACCCTGCGCACCGAGCCGCGCGATCCTGACGGTTTCCACACTCATTCCGGCTTCCGCCCCGCAAGCAAGAACTCCTGGTTGCCGTCGCCGCCGGTGATCGGCGAGGGGATCAGGCCGAGGCTTTTCCAGCCCATGTCTTCCGCCAGCCAGCGCTCTAGTTCGGCGGCCACCCGTGGTGCGGTCTCGGGTTCCTTCAAAAGCCCTGCCTTGCTGATCGCGTCGCGCCCGGCCTCGAATTGCGGTTTGACGAGCAGCACGCAGAACGCGCCCGGTTCGGCGAGTTCAAGCGCCGGCGCCAGCGCAAGCTTCAGCGAGATGAACGAGACGTCGGAAACGATGAAGGTGATTTCTCGCTCGCCATAGTCCTCGGCGTTCAGATAACGCGCGTTCAGGCCTTCGATATTGGTCACGTGTGCGTCGGCGGTCAGGCGCGGATGCATCTGCCCGTGCCCCACATCGATTGCCGTCACGTGCCCGGCACCGCGCATGACCAGCACTTCGGTGAAGCCGCCGGTGGAGGCGCCGATGTCGAGACAGTCGTGCCCGGCCGGATCGAGCTTAAAATGGTCGAGCGCCGCCACGAGCTTCAGCGCCGCGCGCGACACATACTCCTGCGCGGGGTCGTCGATGGCGATCGCCGCATCGGGCGGAAAGGCAAGGCTCGGCTTGGTGACGACGCGGCCGTTGACGGTGACGGTGCCGCGCGTGATCGCGTCTCGGGCGCGGGCGCGGCTCGCGACCAAGTCGAGCGAGACGAGAAGCTGATCCAGGCGTTGGTGTTCGGAAGCTGAGGACATGCCGCAGTCAATGCCCGCCATCGCCCCTTCGTGCAAGCTTTTAATGGAGTTGGAAACCTCCGCTGCCGGTCGCCGAACTCAATAAAATTTTAATCATGTTGGGATTCTCTCCTGCTTGGAGGAAACCCGAAGCGCTGTTTCATCGGAGAGCGGAAGCCCCCTTATGTCACTCAAGAATCTTTCTTTGAACAAGAAATTGATCATCACGTTCGCCGCCTTGATGTCGGTCTGCCTTCTGGCATCCGCTGGCGTCTACTGGCAGGCGCTGAAATCGAGCCGTTCTTCCGCTCAGCAGGTCGTTTCGCAGACGATCCTCGCGCAGGTGGACAACGCGCTCGAGGCGATGCTGGAACAGGCCGTCAACCAGCGCGGCTTTCTGCTCTTCAAGAGCGACAGCACCTATAACGACGTCTTCAACAATCGCGAGAAGATGATTGCCGCGATCGATGCGGCAAAGAAGGCCGCCGCCGGCGCCCCGGAGATCCTCGCCTCGCTGGATGCCATGCGTGCTGCGGCCGATGTCTTCCACAACCAGCTCACCGTGCCGCAGCTCGACGCGCGCAGGAATACCAGCAAGCCGATCGAGGAAGTCATCGAGATCGGCCGCAACCAGGCCAAGGGACAGCTTGATGGCTTCCGAGACGCGGCCGCCAAGATCAAGAAGCAGGCGCTCGACCTTTCGACCGGCATGGCGAATGCGCAGGCTCAGGCGCATAACGACCTGTTGCTGACCCTGCTCTTCGGCGGCGGCATCGCCGGCCTTATCGCTGCGGCGCTCGTCTGGGCCCTGTCGGGGGCCATCGTCGCCCCGATCGTCGGCATGACCGATGCGATGACCCAGCTTGCCGGCGGCAAGCACGATATCGACGTTCCGGCGCTCGATCGCACCGACGAAGTCGGCCGCATGGCTAAGGCCGTCGCCGTCTTCAAGAATGCGGCGATCGAAAAGCAGTTGCTTGCCCGCGATGCGGATGCTCTCCGCGAGACGACGGAGCGCGAGCGCCTCGCCCATGATGCGGAAAAGGCGCGCGAAGCGGCGGATATCGAATTTGCCATCGATTCGCTGGCGACCGGCCTGGCCAACCTTGCCAATGGCGACGTCGCCTACCGTCTCGAAAGGCCGTTCGCCGACCGTCTCGACCGCCTGCGCACGGATTTCAACCAGGCGCTCGGCCGCCTGCAATCGGCCCTCCGGGCCGTCGGCGAGAATGCATCGGCGATCAATGCCGGCGCCGGCGAAATCCGCGCCGCTGCCGATGATCTCGGCCGCCGCACCGAACAGCAGGCCGCCGCCGTCGAAGAGACCGCTGCGGCTCTCGAAGAGGTGACGACGACGGTCAAGGAATCCGCCCGCCGTGCCGAAGATGTGGGCCAGCGCGTCGAGCGGGCCCGCATCGGTGCGGAAAAGTCCGGCGATGTGGTGCGTCGCGCCGTTTCCGCCATGGAGGAGATCTCCAAGTCGTCCGGCGAGATCATCAACATCATCTCGGTCATCGACGACATCGCCTTCCAGACCAACCTGCTCGCCTTGAACGCGGGTGTCGAGGCGGCCCGCGCCGGTGATGCCGGCAAGGGTTTTGCCGTCGTCGCCCAGGAAGTCCGCGAACTCGCCCAGCGATCCGCGAACGCCGCCAAGGAGATCAAGGCGCTCATCACCACGTCCAGCCAGCAGGTGGATGCCGGCGTCGCCTTGGTCGGCGAAACCGGTGAGGCGCTGCAGGCGATCGTCGGCGAAGTGCAGCAGATCAACGAGCACTTGAACGCCATCGTGATTTCCACCCGGGAACAGTCGACGGGTCTGCAGGAGATCAACTCCTCCGTCAACAACCTCGACCAGGGCACCCAGCAGAATGCCGCCATGGTGGAAGAGCAGAATGCCGCAAGCCACAAGCTTGCCCAGGAGGCGCATGCGCTCGATGCGCTGATCAGGCAGTTCAACCTCGGCGATGCGACGGCGTCCCGCGCATCGCGCCCGGTTGCCGCGTCGGCTGAAACCCGTCCGGTTGCGTCGCCCGCCAATGCTCTCCGCTCCACCGTCGCCCGCGCCTTTTCCGGCAAGACGGCCAGTGCGGCTGCGGTGAAGGAAGAGTGGTCGGAATTCTGATCCGACTGCGCACGGAATCCTTGAAGGCAGGCCGGAAGACCCCCCGGCCTGCCTTCTCTGTTTCATCAAACCGGTCTATCGTCCGCCGGGCTCAAGCGCTGGAGGGATAGATATGCGATGGACCTTGCTGATCGGCGGGTTTTTGTTGGCGGCATCGAACGTCTTGGCGAACGACACGACCGCAGAGCTGACCACCGGGGGGCTGATCTACGTCCAGACTTCCGACGTCGCCATGGAGGAGGAAGAGCTCTATATCTCGCGTGAGGAAGTGCTGGTCGACTACGTGTTCAGGAACACCGGCGACAAGGATGTCGAGAGCATCATTGCCTTTCCGATGCCGGACATCGTCGGCGGCTCGCAAAGCGACATCGCCATGGGCGATGCCGAAAGCGACAACTTCCTCGGTTTCTCGGTGGTGCAGGACAGCCGGCAGATCAAGCCGGAACTGCAGCAGCGGGTGATCGCCGTCGGCATCGACCGCACCGAGGAATTTTCGAAGCGCAATATCCCGCTTCTGCCCTACAGCGAAAAGACGCGCGAGGCGCTCAAGTCGCTGCCGGCCGACGTCAAGGCCGACTGGATCGCCAAGGGCCTCGTCTATATCGACCGTTACGACGCTGGCAAAGGCTGGCAGGAGGATATTACGCCCGCCTGGACGCTGCGCTCCGCCTATTGGTGGAAAACGAAATTTCCCGCAGGCAAGCCGGTCCGCGTCAGTCACCGCTACAAGCCGAGCGTCGGCGGTACCGTGGCCATGACCTTCGTCGACCAGGGCAAGCCGGGCCCCAACCACAAGGATTATGTTGAGCGCTACTGCATCGACCAGCCGTTCATGAAGACGGCCGCCAAGCTCGAGGCCGCGGCCGGCAAGTCCGGTCCGAACTATACCGAGCAATGGGTTTCCTACATCCTGACCACCGGCGCCAACTGGGGTGGTTCGATCGGCAAGTTCAAGCTGACGATCGACAAGGGACGGGAGCAGGATTACGTCAGCTTCTGCGGTACCGGCATCAAGAAGATCGGTCCGACGACGTTCGAGATGAGCGCGACCGATTTTTCCCCGGAAAAAGACCTGCACGTCCTGTTCGTGACAGCGGTGGATCAGTAACGCCGGGTCACGGTCAATTTCAGCAATATTGAAAGAAAGGGTGATACCGGGCCGCTTGCCTGGAACGGCCGTCGATCGCCTTCAGTGTCAGCGGCAGGATCTTCCGCTCGCATATGCGATGAATATCGGCACGCCTATCTATTCGATGCCGTGCAGTTCGACATGATGATCGAAGGCCTGCGGGACCGACCGTCGGCGTCGGGCAGATCAGCCTGCGAAGCCCACGCCGACACGTGTCTGGCCGAGTGCCTTGAAGACCGTCGAAACGATCCCGGTCCGGTCAAGGCCGGCCTTCGCATACATCGCGTCCGGGCTTGCCTGCTCCATCCAGATATCCGGCAGGACCATCGAGCGGATCTTCAGCCCGTTGTCGAGCAGGCCTTCGCTTGCCAGGAACTGCAGGACATGACCGCCGAAGCCGCCGACGGCGCCTTCCTCGATGGTGATCAGCACCTCATGGTGGCGGGCGAGCTGGCGGATCAGGTCCTGATCGAGCGGCTTGGCGAAACGTGCATCGGCAACGGTCGTGGAAAGCCCTGCCGCATCGAGGTCTTCGGCCGCTAGCAGACAGTCCTTCAATCGGGTGCCGAAAGAAAGAAGCGCGACCTTCGAGCCCTGCTTGACGACGCGGCCCTTGCCGATCTGGAGAATCTGGCCGCGTTCCGGCAGTTCGACGCCGACACCTTCGCCACGCGGATACCGGAAGGAGATCGGGCCTTGATCATAGGCGGCGGCGGTGCGCACCATGTGTTTCAGTTCGGCCTCGTCGGCCGCGGCCATCACCACCATGCCCGGCAGGGTGGCGAGGAAGGTCGTGTCGAAGGAGCCCGCATGCGTGGGCCCGTCGGCGCCGACGAAACCGGCGCGGTCGATCGGGAAGCGTACGGGTAGGCCTTGGATCGCCACGTCGTGCACCACCTGGTCGTAACCGCGCTGCAGGAAGGTGGAATAAAGCGCACAGAACGGCTTGTAGCCTTCCGCCGCGAGGCCCGCGGCGAAGGTCACCGCGTGCTGCTCGGCAATACCGACGTCGAAGGTGCGGGACGGGAAGGCTTCCGCCAGCTTGTCGATGCCGGTACCGTTCGGCATGGCGGCGGTGATGCCGACGATCTTGTCGTCGAAACCTGCTTCCTGCACCAGCGCTTCGCCAAAGACGCTGGTATAGGATGGCGCGTTGGGCTTCGACTTCGCCTGCGCGCCGGTGATGACGTCGAACTTGTTGACGCCGTGATATTTGTCGGCGGCCGCTTCCGCCGGCGCGTAACCCTTGCCCTTCTGCGTGACCACATGGATCAGGACAGGGCCGCGGGCATGGTCGCGCACGTTGCGCAGCACCGGCAGAAGATGATCGAAGGAATGACCGTCGATCGGGCCGATATGATAGAAGCCCATTTCCTCGAACATCGTGCCGCCGGTCACGTAGCCGCGGGCATGTTCGACGGCGCGGGTGATCGCCCGGTCGATGCGGCCGCCGAGATAGGCGGTCAGTTTCTTGCCGAGATCGCGGAAGCCCATATAGGTGCGGCCGGAGGCGAGCCGCGCCAGATAGGCGCTCATCGCGCCGGTCGGCGGGGCGATCGACATGTCGTTGTCGTTGAGGATGACGATCAGTCGCGCGTCGAGTGCGCCGGCATTGTTGAGTGCCTCATAGGCCATGCCAGCCGACATGGCGCCGTCGCCGATGACGGCGATCACATTGCGCTTCGAGCCGGAAAGATCGGCGGCGACCGCCATGCCGAGGCCGGCGGAAATCGAAGTGGAGGAGTGTGCCGCGCCGAACGGGTCGTATTCGCTCTCTGCCCGGCGGGTGAAGCCGGAAAGGCCGTTTTCCTGGCGGAGCGTGCGGATGCGGTCACGACGTCCGGTGAGGATCTTGTGGGGATAACACTGGTGCCCGACGTCGAAGATCAGCCGGTCGTCCGGCGTGTTGAACACCTTGTGGATGGCGATCGTCAGCTCAACGACGCCAAGGCCGGCCCCGAGATGCCCGCCGGTGCGGGAGACCGCATCGATCATCTCGTCGCGCACTTCGCGGGCAAGCACCGGCAGGTCGCGATCCTCGACCTCGCGAAGATCGGCGGGAAGCTTGACCTTGTCGAGCAGCGGCGTTGCGGGCGTTGATGTCACGGAAGTTGGCCTTCTCTCGTCTTGGTCGGAAGCATGCTTCCTCACAAGATGAGAAGAAAACAGGCTTTTTCAAGTTGTATGAAGGGCTGTTTCTAGCCGATTTCAGGCGGCGGGCAAGGGGACAAACTCTTCTTCGTCTCCCGGCACGATGTCGAAACGGCCGGTGCGCCACTCCTCTTTTGCCTTTTCGATCCGTTCCTTGGAGGAGGAAACGAAGTTCCACCAGATGTAGCGCCTGGAGTTCAGCGCGGCACCGCCGAACAGCATCAGGTGACAGCCCATCGCACCGGCTTCCAGCGTGATATCGTCCCCCGGGCGGAAGACGAGCAACTGGTCGGCCGCGAACCGGTCGCCGGCCACCAGCAATTCGCCGGAGAGGATATAGATCGCCCGTTCCTCGTGCGCCGCCGCGAAGGGAAAGCGCTTGCCCGGTTCGAGGCGCAGATCGGCATAGAGCGTGTCCGTATAAGTCGAGACCGGCGAGCCGAGGCCTTCGAAGGAGCCGATCACCACCCGACCCCTCGCACCGTCCGCCTCGATCAGCGGCATGGAGTCCTTGCCGGTGTGGGAAAAGGTCGGATCGATCTCCTCCTTGTCGTCCGGCAGCGCCAGCCAGGTCTGCAGGCCGGAGACGGACATCGGGTGGCCCCGCAGGTTCTCCGGCGTGCGTTCCGAATGTACGATGCCCCGCCCGGCGGTCATCAGGTTGATGTCGCCCGGGCGGATGACGAGTTCGGTGCCGAGACTGTCGCGATGCTTGATTTCGCCGTCGAAGAGATAGGTGACGGTGGAAAGCCCGATATGCGGATGCGGTTTGACGTCGAGCGCCTCGTCGGCGCGCAGCAGCGCCGGCCCCATCCGGTCGAAAAAGATGAACGGCCCGACCAGTCGCCTCTGCCGCGTCGGCAAAGCGCGCCGCACGGAAAACCCGCCGATATCGCTGGTGCGTGGAATGATCAGGTTCTCGATCGCATCGCAGGCAAACGCATCGCCCGCGACAGGGTCTTTTCCGGGGAAGAAGGACATGGAGATATACTCGCTACAGTGTTTCCTGGTCTTCGGGGTATTCGGCGAGGAATGCTGTGAGTTCGGTCACCAGGAGCGGAAGATGTCTCGTGATGATCGCCTATGTTACGTCGTCCAGCACGCCCTCATATTCGTGCCGAAGGATGTTTCCGAAGTTGCGGATGTCACGCCAGCCGTACCGCGGAAAAAGGTCTTCGGCCACTGGTCCCAATTTTACGGCTGCTTCGGAGATGCGTGCGAGACAGCGTTCCGAAGCGTCACGCACCAGCCGGTTCTTGAGATAGCCTTCGAAATCAAGCTCTCGGGTATAGTCAAGAATGGCTTCACCATTCTCGGTGATGTCGCGGAACCGGGTAAGGGGTCGCTTAGTAGGCAACGGCACGATCCCGCTCGACGTTCCGGCGCAGACGCTCTTTGCGCACCGGTTCGGCTACAATGTCGACGTGAGAGGCGCCCGTGATTTGGGTAATACGTTCCTGTAGGCCTGCCAAAACACTGAAATAGCCGAAACCCGATTGTATGACGGGTTCGGAACACTTTACAAGAATATCGAGATCTGACTGCGCCGTCGCATCGCCTCTGGCCACGGAACCAAAGATCGACATATGCTCCGCACCCGCAGCGCGCAGTTCGTCCTCGTGCTCCCTCAGCTTGGCGATGACCAGGTCCTTGTCCATGTGGGACAATATAGTGGAACCGTCGGATTTGGTCGATAGTCCTCAGTCGGGACACCTGCTTAGAACGGTTTCGTCTCCCGCCTTGGCACCGAGTTCTGTGCATCCGCCCTCATGGCAGAGCCTCCACCCACCCGGCGTCATGCCGGAAGCTGCGAGCGAAACATGCTTTTGCGGCGGAAGCTTCGGACGCCACGTCCACCAGCCATCCTTCAGCTCCGCATCCGCCTCTGGTTCCATGCCTGCGCCGGAGCCTTTGACCTCGGCCTGGCGAAGTTCCAGCCCGGCCGGTGTCACGGCCCAGGTCTCGCGCCATTCGGTCTTCTGCGCGGAATGGGTCCAGGAAAGCGTGAACATCGAGACGGCGAGCGTCGTTACCTTGCCGCCCGCCAGAATGCAGAGGCTCATCAGCCGGCGCTCAGGGTGTCGCGACCGCCGGCGCCGAGAGCTTGCGCGTCCGCCACCAGTGCCAGCCGATCCAGACCAGGGTGACCACCCAGCCGATCTCGTCGGTCCAGGGCAGAGCCAGGACCAGCAGCACGCCCGCGAGGCAAGCGAGCATCCGCTCCCATATGGCAAGCCGGGCAAACAGGAATCCAACGACGGTGGCGCCCCACAGCACGATACCGAGGCAGGCCTTGACAAAGACATAAGCAACTTCGCCCCAGTAGCCGACATAAACAGAGAGAGGGCCCGGATCCTGCAGCATCAGTGCCGGCGTGTAGACTGCCATAAAGGGAACGAGGAAGCCGGCAATCGCGAGCTTCACTGCTTGAACGCCGATCCGCATGCCGGATTCCTTTGCCATCGGAGCGGCTGCATAAGCGGCGAGCGCCACCGGCGGCGTCAGGTCCGCCATAATGCCGAAATAGAAGACAAACATGTGGCTGACGATCAGCGGCACGCCGAGTTCGAGCAGCGCGGGGCCTGCGAGCGACGAGGTGATGATGTAGTTCGGAATGGTCGGGATGCCCATGCCGAGTATGAGGCAGGTGATCATCGTCAGGACCAGCGAGATGAATAGGTTGTCCCTGCCGATATCGATGATCGTGCCGATCAGCGTCGAGGCGATGCCGGTCAGCGTCAGCGTGCCGATGACGATGCCGACGATGGCGCAGGCGATGCCGACGGGGAGCGCGTTCTTCGCGCCTTCGGCAAGCGAATCGATGCAGATCATCAGCGTCTCGCGGCCGCCCTTGAAGAACAGGCAGGCCAGGATCAGCAGGCAGAGAAGCCCGGCAAGGAAGGTGACGCCGAATTCGAAGAAGCTTGCCGAGGCGATGCCGATCGCCAGCCAGAAGACGATCCGGAAGGCGGTCGGCCCGATAGAGGCGGCGATCGGTGTCGAGAGGATCAGCACGACTGTCAGCGCAAGCCCCATCGTCCCGGCGAAGATCGGGGTGTAACCCGCAAACAAGAGGTAGACGAGGGCGGCAAGCGGCAGGATGAGGGGCCAGTGCTGCCTGATCGCTCCCCAGGCGCTCGGGAGCTCGCTTTCGTCCATGCCTTTGAGGCCCGCCTTGCCGGCTTCCAGATGCACCTGCCAGAAACAGGCGCCAAAATAGAGAATGGCCGGGATGATCGCCGCCTTCACCACTTCCGCATATGGGATATTCAGCGTCTCGGCCATGATGAAAGCAACGGCCCCCATGACCGGCGGCATGATCTGCCCACCCATCGAGGACGTCGCCTCGACGCCGCCGGCGAAGGCGGACCTGAAACCGAAACGTTTCATCAGCGGGATGGTGAACTGGCCCGATGCCACGACGTTTGCGACGCCCGAGCCCGAAATCGTCCCCATCAGCGCCGATGACAGCACGCAGACCTGTGCCGGCCCGCCGCGCCAGTGGCCGACGAGCCCGAGCGCCACGTCATTGAAGAGCGCGATCATGCCCGCCCGTTCGAGGAAGGCGGCAAAGACCACGAAGATGAAGATGTAGGCGGCCGAGACATAAACCGGCGTGCCGTAGATCCCCTCCGTGCCATAGGCGAAATAGTCGATGATCTGGTCGAAGAAATAGCCGCGCGTCTGCAGCGCGCCGGGCGCATACTGGCCGAAGAAGCAATAGGCCAGGAAGATGCCGCACATGATCGTCAGCGGCAGCCCCATAAGCTGGCGGGCACCCTCGAAGACGACGAGGATCAGTACGACGCCGACAATGATGTCGGGTGTGGTCAGGAAGCCGCTGCGCTGCAGGAGCGGCGCATATTCTACCCAGTTGTAGAGGCCGGTCGCAAATCCCAAGATACCGAGCAGCCAGAACCAGCTCTTGCCGATCGGCGTCTTGGCGCGCAACTGCGCCAGGAGGCCGAAGCCGAGCAGCAGCAGGAAGGCCACATGCATGGCCCGGATCACCTGGCTCGGCAAGATGGCATAGGCGGCCGTGATCAGCTGAAAGGCGGAAAAGGCGAGCGCGATGGCAAAGGTGATCTTCGCGCCGATTCCATCACCCCATCCGGCCGGCAGCCCTTCGATCGGCTCCTCGGCGCTTTGCGGCGTCATCGGATGATGCATGGCGGATTCGGACATGTTTACTCCGGAGATCGCTTGCCCCTCACCCTCACCCTAACCCTCTCCCCGCGAACGGGGAGAGGGGATGTGCCCCTGGCTCGGTCGAGAGGAGTTAAAACGTTGCGGCACATCTCCTTCTCCCCATTCAGACGGGGAGAAGGTGCCCGGCAGGGCGGATGAGGGAATACGCCCTCTTACTTCATCAATCCGACTTCCCTGTAATAGCGTTCGGCACCGGGATGCAGCGGCACCGGCATGCCATCGAGCGCCTTCTTCACGTCGATCGCCTTGGCGGCCGCATGCGCGGCGGAAAGTTTCGGCAGGTTGGAGAAGAGCAGCTTGGTCATCTGGTAGACGGTTTCGTCGGACACACCCGAATGGGTGATCAGGAAGTTGCCGACGGCGGCTGTTTCCACGTCCGCGGTCTGGCCCTCATAGGTCCCAGCCGGGATCTTCACCGAAATATAGGGCGCGCCGATCTTCTCGACCTCCGCCTTCGGGATCGCCACGACGTTGATCTTCAGCGAGGTGGCAAGGTCGCGGATGGAAGCGACGCCGAGGCCCGCCGATTGCAGCGTCGCATCAAGCTGGCGGTTTTTGATGAGCTCGACCGATTCGGCGAACGGCAGGTATTCGGTCTTGCCGAGATCCTTGTAGGACATGCCGGCTGCAGCGAAGATCGCCCGCGCATTGAGTTCGGTGCCGGAAGCGGGCGCGCCGACCGAAAGGCTCTTGCCTTTGAGGTCGGCGAGCGTCTTGACGCCTGATTCGGCGCTGGCGACGACCTGGATATAGTTGGGATAGATCGCGGCGATGCCGCGCAGCTTGTCGAGCTTCGCCGGGAAGCCGGCTTCCTTGTTGCCCTTCCAGCCTTCCTGGACGGAATCGCCGAGCGAGAACGCGATCTCGCCGCGGCCCGCCTGCAGCAGGTTCAGGTTTTCGACCGAGGCTTTGGTGGCCTGCACTTGCGTGCGGGCATCCTTGATGCCCTGTCCGTAGATGTCGGCAAGCGCGACGCCGAGCGGATAATACACGCCCGACGTTCCCCCCGTCAGCACGTTGATGAATTCCGCGGCTTTGGCGCCGACCGCCGAGAACGCCGTCGAAACTGCAAGTGTGGCCGCAAACATGAGATTGATTTTGCTGGACTTCACGCAAACCGTCATAATCTGCTCCTCCCAAAGCACCCTGTCAGACGGCAGCTATCATGGGGAGGTGGTCCCGGTGCGTCAATCGCTTTATGATGCATTCCCAACCGGGGTTGTACGACTTTGGTTGTACGTCCGTCGGCAGGCCGTTCAGGACTGCAGTTCCTTACTCGCCGTCCAGCGGTTCGACGCCCTGCGGCTTGCCCGCGCGGTCCAGGCGGATTTTTTCGATGCGGTTTTCGGCGGCGGTGAGCAGTTTCTCGCAATGCTTCTTGAGCGCTTCGCCTCGCTCGTAGATGACAATGGATTCGTCGAGCGCCACGTCGCCGCGTTCCAGCCGCGCGACGATGCTTTCGAGTTCGGCGACGGCCTTTTCGAAGGAGTAGCTGGTGACGTCAACGGTTTCGGTGCTCTCGGTCATCGTCTATCCCCTCATCAGTCTCAGAATGTGCATGCCGGCCGATTCGGCCAATCCTTCGAGATCATAGCCGCCCTCGAGCAGGCTGACGACCCGGTTGTTGGCGTACTTCCCGGCCAGTTCCATCAGCCGACCCGTCGCCCAGTCGAAATCGTCGCCGACGAGGTTGATCTGCGCCAGGGGGTCGCGATGGTGTGCGTCGAAGCCAGCCGAGATGATGAGGAAGTCCGGCCGGAAATTTTCAAGCGCCGGCAGGACGCGGCTCTTGAAGGCCTCGCGAAAGTGCTCGCTGCCGGTGTCGGGCGAAAGCGGCGCATTGATGACATTGTTCTTGATGCCGGTTTCGTCCTTGGCGCCGGTGCCGGGGTAAAGCGGCATCTGGTGCGTCGAGCAGAACAGCACGGACGGATCGTCCCAGAAGATGTCCTGCGTGCCGTTGCCGTGATGCACGTCCCAATCGACGATGGCGACGCGTTCGATACCGTGTTTCTGCCGCGAATGGCGGGCGGCGATCGCCGCATTGTTGAACAGGCAGAAGCCCATGAACTTGTTTTTTTCGGCGTGATGGCCGGGCGGCCGGGCCGCCACGAAGGCATTGTCCACCTTGCCCGAAAGCACGTCGTCGACCGCCGCCATCGCACCGCCGACGCCGGTCAGCGCCGCTTGGAAGCTTTTTGGGCCGACATAGGTATCGGCTTCGATCTGACGGACTTCGTCTTCCTCCGGGATGGAACGCATCACCGCGCGCAGGTGCTTTTCCGGATGGACGAGCAGCACCGAATCCTCGTTGGCCTGCGGGGCCTGTTTGCGGTCGAGCGTGGAAAAATTCGGATGCTGCAGTGCGATGTTGAGCGACCGCAGCCGGTCGGCTCTTTCAGGATGCCCTTCCGGCGTGCGATGTTCGAGGAAGATCTCGTGTTCGTAAAGGCGCGTGGTCATGAAGCGGCCTCGTCAGGTGTGAGTCCAGGGCGGACATTCTCCGACATGGCGCAGATGGCCGATTTTTTCAAGCCGTAACCCCTTGCCCTGACGCTTGTTTAGCTTGAAAGAATGGTCTTACATGAGGATGTTCAGCCAGAGGGTGCAGTGGCCAGAGAATCAGTCAGACCGCACGAGTTTCGAGTTCCGTTCCGCGACGTGGATATGCATGGGGAGATGTTCCGTGCCGCCTATGTCACGCGGGCCGAAGAGGCCGTGACGGAATTCTGGGCGCGGCGTAAATCCCGGAAGGACGATCCGTTCTTCACGATCGGCAAGGTGACATGCACATTCCATTCGGCGCTGAAGCTCGGTGACACCGTCCAGACGAGCGTCGGTATCAGCAAGATCGGTGGAAAGTCGGCAGGTTTTCTGGTGCGCATGATGCGCGGCAACGAGGCCGTAGCGGAGGCGGAGATCGTCTGGGCCGCCTGCGACCGGGAAAGTCGCGAGCCGGTCGCACTTCCCGAAGACCTTCGCGACTGGCTGTATCAGTTCCTCGATTGATGAGGGGACCGGAGCTTTCAGACCCGCTGGGGCAGCAGAGGATAACCCACCATGACCGCACGGCCGGCAAGCGCCGCGATCATCGCCTTCAAGACGTCGCCGGGAACGAAGGCGAGGTCGCCGAGGAAGGCGGTCGAAAGGCCGGTGCCGGTGCCGAAGGCGAGCCAGATGATGCCGAGCCCGTGGTCCACCACCACGCCGCCGAGGAGCGCCGCCAGGAAGAAGCCGGTGATCTGCACGATGCCGCTCTGCGAGCGGTCGACGAAGCGCTCGGAAAGATAGCCGGCCACGACAGCCGCGAAGAACCAGCCGACAAGATAGCCTGCGGTCGGAGAAGCGAAAGTGGCAAGGCCGCCGCGGCCGCCCGATAGCACCGGCAGGCCGATCGCGACGAGCACCAGCACCAGGAGCACGGCGAAACCGCCGCGTTTGGCGCCGAGCACGACGCCTGCCAGCATGACCCCGAGGGATTGCGCGGTAATCGGTACCGGAATGAAACCGAGAATGATCGGCGGTACCAGGCCGAGCGCCACGATGATGGCGGCGAAGAGGGCGGCCAGAACGAGATCCCGGGTGGACATGGTGTATAATCCCTTAACGCTGATCTTTATCCCAGTTCTGCCCGCGGATGCCGCGGGCGTCAATGGCCGCGGCGATCTCGTCGGCATTGCGCAGGGTGAGGATGATCAGCGGCACCCCCAAAGTCAGGGCACTCGGTTTCAACCCACGGGCGCGATGGGCATCGCGGATGGCCTGGTACCGGCCGAGCACGTCAGGCACGAAACGAATTACGAGACCGATGGCGAGCCCGATATCGGCAGCTCTGCCGAGGCCGGTTCTTTCCAGCGGACGCGCGGCACTCGATATGGTCGCGATAAAATCGCCCGTGCTGGTCGTTGCCGTTATGGTTGCAGCAAAAAAAGCGAGCGCGGTCAGCCGAAAAAATCCCGTCGCCGCCGCTCCCGGGTCGTTGATGACCAGCATGAAGGCCGACACGATGACGATCGTCAGCAGAATCGCGCGCAATCGCTGCCACGAATTGCGCCAACCGAGCCCGAGCGTGCCATAGAGCGCGGCTGCCGCGATCGCAGCGGGGGCGAGCAGGACAGGCGAATCCGCGACAAAGAGAAGCATGCTCGCCATTGCCAGGGCCGCGAGCTTCACACGGGCTGAGAGCCGGTGCAGGAGCGTATTGCCTTCGACATAAAGCGTCTTCATGGCGAGCATATCTCGCGATAACGTCCGATCGTCTCGGCTGGAGCGCCGTCGGCCGCGAGCCTGCCTTCGTGAAAAAGCAGCACGCGATCGAAACCGGCGATCAGGTCGAGGTCGTGGCTGATGACGATGACGGTCTCGCCGAGCCGCTCGACCGTCCGCTCCACGAGGCTGCGGTTTTTGAGGTCGAGCTGGTTGGTGGGTTCATCCATGATCAGGATATCGGGCTCGGAAACCAGCACCGAGGCGAGCGCCGCGAGTTGCAGTTCGCCGCCTGAAAGCTCGTGCACCCGCCGTTCTGCCAGGTGGCCGATGCCGAAGCGCGCAAGAACCGTCTCGACCTTGGCCGCGATTTCCTGTTTCGGCAGCTTCCGCGATTGCAGGCCGAGCGCGATGTCCTCCTTGAGGATCGGCAGGATGATCTGGTTCTGCGGGTTTTGGAAGATGAAGCCGGCGATGGCGCGAACCCGGTCGCCCTCCTTCGCCGTATCGAACCCGTTGACCGTGACGCGGCCGGAAGCCGGCATTACCAGCCCGTTGATCATCCGTGCAAACGTCGTCTTGCCGGAACCATTGAGGCCGATCACGCCGATACGCCGCTCGAAAAGGCATAGCGTCAGGGGATGAAGGATGGTGCGTCCCTCGAAACGCGCTTCTGCCTGTTCGAAACGGATATCCAAGCCGGTCCCTCGTCTTTGCGGGTTCTATAGACATTAAATGCGGGGAGGGGAATTCAGAACCAAACATGAACATTGAAACCTGCCATCAGGCATCCTAGTCTTCTTTCCATGGCGATTCTCATTCCGAACGATCAGGCCCGAAAGATTTTCCTCGAACGGCAGCGGCTGTCTGAACCGCCAGGCCGCGCACTTACCAAACCGGGGCTCTTGCAGCTCATCGACGACCTGGGTTTCGTGCAGGTGGACAGTATCGCCACCGTCGAACGTGCCCATCACATGATCCTGTTCTCGCGCAACCAGACCTATCGGCGCGAGCACCTGACGGCGCTGCTCGAAAAGGACGGCGAGCTCTTCGAGCACTGGACGCATGACGCCTCGATCATTCCGTCGCGCCTCTTCCGCTACTGGAAGCACCGGTTCCGCCGCCGCGAACCGATCATCGCCGAACGCTGGAAGAAATGGCACGGCGAAGGTTTCGATTCCGCCTTCGAGGATACCTTCCGGCACATCGCCGAGAACGGCGCAATCATGTCCCGCGATATGAAGGTGGAGGACCACAAGTCGGGTGGCTGGTGGAACTGGCATCCGAACAAGACGGCGCTTGAATATTACTGGCATACGGGCAAGCTGGCGATCGCCGGCCGGGTCAATTTCCAGAAGATCTACGACCTGACGGAGCGGGTGATCGCGCAGCATCACCACGAGCCGGAAGTCGACCACGAGGAATTCGTCGACTGGGCCTGCCGCAGTGCGCTGGAGAAACTGGGCTTTGCGACCTCCGGCGAGATCGCCGCCTTTTGGGATATCGTGACGCCGGACGAGGCGAAGGACTGGGTGAAGGCGCATCGCGGCGAACTGGTGGACGTGCTGATCGAGACCGCCGACGGCAGCAAGCCGCGCGCATCGGTCGCCTTTGCCGGCTTTCCGGAAACTCTCGGCGACATCCCGCAACCACCCGCGCGTGTCCGGGTGCTCAGCCCGTTCGATCCGCTCCTGCGCAACCGCGACCGGGCCGAGCGGCTGTTCAATTTCTTCTACCGGATAGAGGTCTTCGTGCCGGAACCGAAGCGGCAATACGGTTATTACGTCTTCCCGCTGCTCGAAGGCGACCGGATGATCGGCCGGATCGACATGAAGGCGGATCGCAGGACGGGTTCGCTCGACGTGAAGAAGCTCTGGCTGGAAAAGGGTGTACGCCCGTCGTCCGGCCGACTCGAAAAGCTGGACGCGGAACTCGTGCGCGTCGGTCGTTTCGCCGGCGTCGACAAGGTGACCTATCAGAGCGGCTGGCGGGAGGTGTAAGCTACGCCCTGCCTGCCGGCGGAGCGATGCCGCTGGTAATAAGCCCGATCATTCCCGCCACCTCAAAAACACCGTCGCGAGTGGCGGCAGGTCCAGCAGGATGGAGTGATCTCTTCCGTGTGAGGGCACGTGTTCCGCCCAGGCGTCGGTCTGGCCGAAATTGGAGCCGCCGTAGCTTGCGGCGTCGGTATTCAGAACGACTTCCCAGCGGCCGCCCGCCGGCACACCCATGCGATAGCCGTGCCGCGGCACCGGTGTCATATTGGAGGCGATGAGGATATGGGAGCGGCGATCTGCTGCACTCCGCAACATGCCGTAGACGGAATTTTCCGCGTCGTCCGCGACCGCCCATTCGAAGCCCTCATGGTGGAGATCGCCATATTGCAGCGCCGGCTCCTGGGCATAAAGCCGGTTGAGGTCGCGGATCAGTCGCTGCACGCCCGCATGGGCCGGGCTGTCGAGCAGGTCCCAGACGACCGAGCCATCATGGTTCCACTCGGTTTCTTGTGCAAGTTCGCCTCCCATGAACAGCAGTTTCTTGCCGGGATGTCCCCACATGAAGCCGTAATAGGCGCGCAGGTTCGCAAGCTTCTGCCAGTGGTCGCCCGGCATCTTGCCGAACAGGGAGCCCTTGCCATGCACCACTTCGTCGTGTGAAAGCGGCAGGATGAAGCGCTCCGAATAGGCGTAGATCATCCCGAAGGTCATGCCGCCGTGGTGGTATTTGCGGTAGACCGGATCGTCGGACATGTAATGCAGCGTGTCGTGCATCCAGCCCATGTTCCACTTGAAATCGAAGCCGAGTCCGCCGTTCTCGACCCTGTTGGTGACGCCCGGCCAGGCGGTCGATTCTTCCGCCGCCGTGAAGGCGTGCGGGCAACGATCGTGGATGATGCTGTTGAGGTGCTTGAAGAATTCCACCGCTTCGAGATTTTCGCGGCCGCCATACCGGTTGGGGATCCATTCGCCTTCGTTGCGGCTGTAATCGCGGTAGAGCATCGAGGCGACTGCATCGACGCGCAGGCCGTCAACGTGGAAATGCTCCAGCCATTCGAGCGCCGAGGCGATCAGAAATCCCTTCACCTCGTTGCGGCCGAGATTGTAGATCAGCGTATTCCAGTCCTTGTGGAAACCCTCGCGCGGGTCTTCGTGCTCGTAGAGCGCCGTGCCGTCGAAGCGGGCGAGCCCCCAGACGTCGGTCGGGAAATGCGCCGGGACCCAGTCGAGGATGACGCCGATGCCGGCCTCATGGCAGCGGTCGACGAAATAGGCGAAATCCTCCGGCGTGCCGTGCCGGCCGGTCGGGGCAAACAGGCCGAGCGGCTGGTAGCCCCAGGAGCCGCCGAACGGATGCTCCATGATCGGCAGCATTTCGATATGGGTGAAACCGAGATTCTGCACATAGGGTATCAGCCGCTGGCTGAGCTCCACCCAGTCGAGCGGCCGGTTGCCTTCTTCGGAAACCCGAAGCCAGGAACCGAGATGCACCTCGTAGATCGACATGGCGCCCTCGCGCGTCCGGTCAGCCCGCTGCCGAGCCATCCAGCCGGCATCGGTCCAGCGGAAGGGTTTCGACGATGCGACGATCGAGGCGGTCGAGGGCGCGGCCTCGCTGGCACGGGCGACCGGATCGGCTTTCTGCGGCAGAAGATTGCCGTTCCCGTCGAGGAGTTCGAACTTATAGCGTTCGCCGTGGGTGAGGCGAGGGATGAAGAGTTCCCACACGCCCGCCTGCTGCCTCAGCCGCATCGGATGCCGGCGCCCGTCCCATGCGTTGAAGTCGCCGACGACCGAGACCCGCTGCGCATTCGGTGCCCAGACGGAGAAGCGGACGCCGGAGACGCCGTCCACCTCCATGGGAATTGCTCCGAGGGTTCGGCCGAGATCATAGTGGGTGCCTTGACCGATCAGATGCAGATCGAGATCGCCCAGCAACGGCGGGAACGAGTAGGGATCTTCCGTTTCCTGCACCGCATCCGGCCATTCGATGCGGAAAAGGTAGGGCGCCGTGCTGCCCGTCACACCTGCGAAAAGGCCGCCCTCATGAATGGTTTCGAGCTCGGCAAGGACCTTGCCGGTATCGGCCTCGACCACCCAGACGGTGATCGCGCCGGGCAGAAGCGCCCGCACCACGGTGAGGTCGCCATATTGATGGCGTCCGAGGATCGAGAAGGGGTCGCCGTGCCGTCCGTCCACCAGGGCCTGCAGGCCTTCCCGGACGGTGCCGATGACAAGGTCTGTGCGCTCGTATCTCATCAGGTTTTCTCCAGAAGTCTCGATGCGATCGCCGAAAAGCCGGCAAGCGGGAGGGGAAGCCAGTGGGGCCGGCTGCGGACCTCGTAGGCGATCTCGTAGGCAGCCTTTTCGAGGAGGAAGAGGTCGAGGACGCGATCGCGCTTTTCGTTGGAAATCGTCAACTGATCGGATGCTTCCGCGGCGTCGAAATAGGCTTGCAGGAAGGCCGATTCCGCTCGTTGGATGAAGCGGGTCACCAGTTCCTTGTGCCGTGCGTCGTCGACTTCGCTGACTACCTCGCGCTCGAGGTCGGCGGAGGCTGCGAGATAGCTCAGCGAACGAAGGAGGCCCGCCACGTCGCGCAGCGGGTTGGTCTTGGCACGCCGCTCGGCAAGATCCTTGGTCGGCTCGCCCTCGAAATCGATGATATAGGCATCGCCTTCCGCGACCAGAACCTGGCCGAGATGGAAGTCTCCGTGGTTACGGGTCATCAGCGTGCCGTCCGCCGCTTCCGCTAGGTCCGATGCGATCCTGAGCAACGCGTCGCGGCGTTCCAGGAGCATGCGCACTTCCTGCTGCAGCGGTCCCTCAAGACCCTTGGCCGTTCGTTCGAGCAACTGCAGGCTTTGACCGATCTGTCGGGTCACCGACTGGCGCCAGCGATCGGCGTCCTCCGTCGTCGCCCAGACCGGTTGAAAGTCGGGATCGTCCGTCGGCTGGGCAAGCGCCACATGCAGGTCGCCAAGCCGCCTGCCGATGGTTGCGACAAAGTCGACCAGCGGCTTGAAATGCTCGTCGGCCATGTCACCGTCGATGCCCGTCACCACGACCTCATCGATCGACCGGCGCAAGTTGCCCAGCATCCAGTTCCAGGCGTCACCCTGGTTGCGGATCGCGCCCTGTACGATGATAAGCGTGTAGCGGCTGCCGTCGGGCGCAATACGGGCCACCTCGCCCAGCAGCTGCGCCGTGTTCTGATAGCCGACATTGGTGAGATAGCGGGTCATTTCCACTTCCGGGTGGATGCCCGGAAAAATGTGCCGGATGAGCTTCACCATCGCCTGGTCGCCGAGGATGAGCGAACTGTTGGACTGTTCGGCCGAGAGCCAGTGCACCTGCATGTCCTCGTTGAGGCTGACGCAGTCGAGCTTTTCGGTACCGAGAAATTCCAGCGTGCCTGCCCGGCCGGAAATCACCGCTCGGTCGCATAGTCCTCTCAGCACCCCGCGCGCGAGGCCCTCCATCGCAAAACCATCCGTCAGGAAGCCGACGCGCCGGCCCTGCCGGATACGGGCTAGCGCCAGTTGCTGGGCGAGCGCGCTCGGCTGCGTATCGTCCCACGCGACAGCGAGCGGCAGGAGATAGGTATCCTTGCGGCCGTTGAGATCGACCTCGAGCTCGCCGAGCAGGAGATTGTTGGCGAAGGTGATGGGCGTTGCCGCGGCAAGTCTGGCGTGGTTCAGGATTTCGCCCTTGGAGCCGAACCAGCGGCGCTTGCCGAGATAGGGCGGCAGCACCTCCTGGGAAAACGTGTTTGCAAGCCGCGGCTCGTCTGTCAGTTCCTGCAGGTCCCGGCGCATGACCATGGTCACCATGTCCTGCATCTGCTCGGGCGGTTCCTTGCGCCAGACCGGCCCATCCGCTTCGGCGGCGAGCTGGAACCAGAAGAAGCCATAGGGCGGCAGAGTCAGGAGATAGGTCAGCTGGCCGATCGGCGGGAAGGGCGACATGCCGGAAAGCTCGATCGGCACCCGGCCGGAAAACTGCGCCAGATCGAGCTCGACTGCCTGGGGCAGGCGCGAGAGATTGGCGACGCAAAGGATCGTCTCGCTGTTATATTCGCGCAGATAGGCAAGGATCTTCCGATTGCCGGGCGCCAGGAATTTCAGCGAGCCGCGCCCGAAGGCGGCATGTTTGTTGCGCAGTGCCAGCATCCGCCGCGTCCAGTTGAGCAGCGAATGGGCATCTGCCCCTTGTGCCTCGACATTCACGGCCTCGTATCCGTAAAGCGGGTCCATGACCGTCGGCAGCACCAGGCGAGCCGGGTCGGCCTTGGAAAAGCCGCCGTTCCTGTCCGGCGACCATTGCATCGGGGTGCGCACCCCGTCGCGATCGCCGAGGTAAATATTGTCGCCCATGCCGATCTCGTCGCCGTAATAGATAACCGGGGTGCCCGGCATGGACAGCAGCAGGCCGTTCATCAATTCCACACGGCGCCGGTCGCGTTCCATCAGCGGCGAAAGCCGTCGGCGGATGCCGAGATTGATGCGGGCGCGGCGATCCGCGGCATAGATGTTCCAGAGGTAGTCGCGCTCTTCGTCGGTCACCATTTCGAGCGTCAGCTCGTCATGGTTCCTGAGGAAGATCGCCCATTGGCAGTTTTCGGGAATTTCCGGTGTCTGCCGCATAATGTCGGTGATCGGGAAACGGTCTTCCTTGGCGATCGCCATGTACATGCGCGGCATTAGCGGGAAGTGGAACGCCATGTTGCATTCGTCGCCGTCGCCGAAATATTCGCGCGTGTCTTCCGGCCACTGATTGGCTTCGGCAAGCAGCATCTTGCCGGGATGGGTGCTGTCGAGCGCGGCACGGATCTTCTTGAGGATCTCGTGCGTCTCCGGCAGGTTCTCGTTGATCGTGCCTTCCCGCTCAATCAGATAGGGAATGGCGTCCAGTCGGAACCCGTCGATGCCGGTTTCCAGCCAAAAGCGCATGACGCCCAGCAGTTCCTCCAGCACCAGTGGATTGTCAAAATTCAGATCCGGCTGATGGGAATAGAACCGGTGCCAGTAGTAGGCGCCGGCGATGGGGTCCCAGGTCCAGTTGGATTTTTCCGTATCGAGGAAGATGATCCGGGTCTCGGGGAATTTCTGGTCGGTGTCCGACCAGACATAGAAATCCCGCTCCGGCGATCCGGGTGGTGCATGGCGGGCGCGCTGGAACCACGGATGCTGGTCGGACGTGTGGTTGATGACGAGCTCTATGACGACTCTCAGGCCCCGCTGATGGGCGGCGTCGACAAACGCCTTAAACTCCTCAATCGTTCCGTAGTCGGGGCTGACATTGGTGTAGTCGGCGATGTCATAACCGTCGTCCCGGCGCGGCGAGGGGAAGAAGGGAAGGAGCCAGATCGTGTTGGCGCCGAGAGAGGCGATGTGATCGAGCTTTTCTTGCAGGCCCTGGAAATCGCCGATGCCGTCGCCATTGGCGTCATAGAAGGACTTGATATGCAGCTGATAGATGACCGCGTCCTTGTACCACAGCAAATCGTCGCTGAAGGGCTGGCTATGGTTCTGCACTTGGCTGCGGCCGCTCGTCATGTCCATTTTTTCCTCCCTTATCGCACGCGCCAGATCGAAAACGGCAGGCCGTGATGCGGATCGAGCCGAATGCGCTGGACTTTGCCTGTCAGCGTGAAACGGTTGCCGCTGACCAGATCTTCGAGATCAAGTGCGGCATGGTCCGGGAGGTTCCATGACCACAGCGGAATTTCGACATCCGCTTCATGGGCATTGTAGGGATCGAGGTTGACGGCGATTAGCAGCGCATTTTCCCGGCCGGCGCTCGTCTTCTCGAAGAACATAATATTGTCGTTCCAGGCGACGAGAAGCTGCAGGCCGAGATGCGAGTGCAGCGCCGGGTTCTCGCGGCGGATACGGTTGAGAAGAGCGATCTCGCCCTTGATGTTGCCGGGACGGTCGTAGTCCCAGGCGCGGATCTCGTATTTTTCGGAATCGGCATATTCCTTGCGCTTGGCATCCGGCCGGCCTTCGCAGAGTTCAAAGCCGTTATAGACACCCCAGAGGCCGGAAAGCGTCGCTGCGAGCGCGGCGCGGATCAGGTAGGCCGGCCGCGGCGCGTTCTGGAGAAAATCGGGATTGATGTCGTGCGTGTTGACGAAGAAATGCGGCCGGAAAAATTCCTTCGGCTCCTCCGTGGTGATCTCGCGCATGTATTGCTCGAGTTCCCATTTGGCATTGCGCCAGGTGAAATAGGTATAGGATTGCGAAAAGCCCACCTTGGCGAGCCGGTACATGACCTTGGGCTTGGTGAAGGCTTCCGACAGGAACACCACCTCCGGATGCCGCGAACGGATATCGGCGATCAGCCATTCCCAGAACGGGAAGGGCTTGGTGTGCGGGTTGTCGACCCGGAAAAGCTTCACGCCGTTGTCGACCCATTTCTGCACGACGTCGCGCAGTTCCGTCCAGAGCGAGGGGATCGCGTTGCTGGCGTAGAAATCGACATTGACGATGTCTTCGTATTTCTTCGGCGGGTTTTCCGCATAACGTATCGTGCCGTCCGGCCGCCAGTCGAACCAGCCGGGATGCTGTTTGAGCCAGGGATGGTCCGGCGATGCCTGGATGGCGAGATCGAGGGCGATCTCCAGCCCTTCGTCCTTGGCCGCCTCGATTAGCCGGCGGAAATCCTCGAACGAGCCGAGCTGCGGATGGATGGCATCATGGCCGCCGGCCTCCGAACCGATCGCATAGGGGCTGCCGGGATCCTCCGGCGCCGCATTCAGCGTGTTGTTCCGGCCCTTGCGGTTGGTCTTGCCGATCGGGTGGATCGGCGGGAAATAAAGCACGTCGAAGCCCATCTCCCGGATCGCCGGCAGCCGGCGGATCACGTCGTCGAACGTGCCGTGGCGGTGTGGATCGCCGCTCTGCGAGCGCGGAAATATCTGGTACCAGCTGGCGAAGGCCGCTGCGGTGCGCTCCGCATCCACCGGAATCACCTGCGATTGGACCTTGTGCGGCCGGCGGTCGGCCTCGGCCATCAGCTCCGCCGTTTCTATGGCGAGCAGCGTTTCGACCCTCTGCTGGTCCTGCTGGGCCGTCAGCCTGTCGAACAGCACCTTGAGCTGCGTCTTGAGATGGCCTTCCGCATAATCCAGCGCATCGAGCACGAGGTTGATCCCCTCCTGGATTTCGAGGCGAAGGTCCAGCCGTGCCTCGTGTTTTTTGGTGAACTCGTAGCGGAAGATTGCAAACGGGTTGCGCCAGCCTTCGACCATGAATTCGTGCCGCCCCATGCGCTTCAATGGGAATTCCGCCTGCCAGCGGTCGTTCTGGACGAGCTGCATGGGTACTTCGTTCCACTTGCTTTCGTCCGCGGCGCGCCACAGAAGGGCTGCCGAAAGCGGATCATGTCCGTCGCCGAAGATATCGGCCTCGACTTTCACGGTTTCACCGATGACGCGTTTGACGACAAACCGTCCCTCATCCACCGCGGGCGTGATCTTCTCGATCGCCAGACGAGGCGACGCCGCAGCCTTTTCAACAGTCGGGACAGGGACGGCATCGACGATCGGCAAGGAGGAACGGCCCTCGAAGACACGCAGTTCCCCGGGCTTCAGCTTGAGTTCGGGCGCGAACGTCTCGCCCTCCTCGCCTGGAGACTTCAGCGGCAGGAAGGGGGAGGCGGCTTCCCGCAACAGGTTATAGGGGGCGTTGACCACGCGCCTGAGGTCGCGATTGAGCACCACGATGCGGATTTTCTCCGAGGCACGCGAATCTTCCCTATCGGTCTGTAAAAGCGCGACCGCCGGCGTCTGGCTGGTGGAGACGAGCCTCAAAGGCTGGCGAGCAAAACCGGCGGCGGTCTTGTTGGTGCCGGCGGTCACCTGGCGGATGTCGCTCGACAGGTCGAACGAACCCTGGTCCCGCAGGCCGCGCAGGCCAAGACCATCGCCATGCAACGGATCGAGAGGAACGGCTGCCCCATATTCGAAACCCATGGGAATCATGAGACCGCTCGCGAAGGTCGAGGCGAGCTTCAGCGCCCGGATCGCCTTGCGTTGCAGGACTTGGGTGCCGTCCGTGCCATGCGCCATGCGCTTGCCGAACGGCGCTTCGGGAAAGGTGATTTGATAGCCGAGTTCCCGCTGGATCTGGTATTCGTCCATGATCCAGCGCTCTTCCAGGTTCCACCAGGCAAAGGAGGAGAAGCTGCCGTCGAAGCCGGCGCCCTGCAAACCCTTGCGGTCCTCGAACGCGCTGCCCGGCGTCCAAGCGAGGAAGGTCGTCTCCGGCGCGGATTTGCGGGTCGAGACGATCAGGTTGTACCAGGCTTCCGGGGCGATCCTGCCGATGCCGAGGCAGCGGAAGCCGGCGATCCCGAGTTCGGTCAGACGGCTCAGGCGGTTGCGCCAATCCTCGACATGCCGGGCCTCGCTCAGGAAGTCGATCCTGCGGCTCTCGCTTTCCTGCGGCGCCCGGCGCGGGTCGGCGACCACCTGCGGGGCATGTTCCGCATCGAGCGCCACGCGATCGACGACGAGGTCGAGCATCAGCTTGATCTTGTTGTCGCCGGCGGCCTGAATGAGCGCCCTGAAGCCGTCCTCGACGGAGTCTCCAAGCCCCAGCTCCGGATCCAGCCGGTCAAAATTCTTCGTAACGAAGACGCTGGCATTCCGCCCCCGCTCGAAGAGCGGTGCGGTCAGCACCGTATCTAAGCCGAGATCGCGGGCATGGGCGAAAACCTCGCGCCACGCCTCCGATCCCTTGAGCATCAACGGATGCACGTAATAAATCTGGGGCGGCAGTTGCGAAAGCGAGATCCGAGAGGCGAATTGGGGGCGCGTGTTCATCGGTTTTGCCTTGCCGTAGATTTAAGGGCAGAGAATTGCCGGTCTAACTGCGAGGCGGTGGGGCTTGTTCCGATGAAATTGCTGCGATTTGCTGGTTTTCCGGTTCCCTGGAGAAAATTCCGTCACTGAAGCCTTTGAAGAGCAATGGCAATCCGGGGTTGCTGCCGGAGGCATATTTGCAGCGTCTGATCGGCGGGAAATCGGCAAACGAAAAGGCCGGAGCGAACTCCGGCCCTTCCGCACGCATTCTTCTTCCGGGGAGCTTATTGTTTCTCGATCTTGCCGATCTTCGCCCACTCTTCCCAACGCTTCACGTCCATCGTTGCGTAGTCGAGCGTGGCCTGCGGGCTGTCGAGGATCATAGGTTCGCCGCCGTTCGTGCCGACGAACTTGCGGGCTTCGTCGCTGGTGGTGACCTCAGTCATCACCTTGTGCATCTTTTCGAGGATCGGCTTCGGCGTGCCCTTGGGCGCAGCGAGCACCCACCAGATGCGCACGTCGACATTCGGAACACCTTCTTCCGCAAAGGTCGGGATATCCGGCACGGAGGAGATGCGCTTGGCAGTCGAGACCGCCAGAATCCGTAGCGTTCCGTCGCGCGAACGGGCAAGCCCGAAGACCGGGTCGCCGACCATGTAGTCGATCGAGCCGCTGGCGAAGTCGTTCAGCGAGTCGGCGCTGGTTTTGTAGCGAACCTGCAGTGTGTTCAGGCCACCCGCATTCGCTTTGTACATTTCCGCAAGAATGGTGGCCGGGAAATTCGGGGTGGCATAGGATGCCTTGTCGCCCTTTTCCTTCATGGCCGCGGTCAGTTCCGAAATATGCTTGTAGGGTGACTTGGCGCTCACCAGCATCATGAAGGCTTGGCTGAAGACCGGCGCGATATAGTCAAAATCCTTGAGCGGATCGTAGGGCGGTTCTTTGAATACATGCGGAGCAGCCGTGAACTGGTCCGCCGAGCCGATCAGCATCGTATAGCCGTCCGGCTTGGCGTTCTTCAGCGCCACGACCGAAAGACTGCCGAGGCCGCCCGGCTTGTTCTCGACGATCACGGTCTGCTTCAGTTTTTCCTCGAGCTTCTTTGCAAAGAAACGCGCATAGACATCGGCACCGCTGCCGGCCGGGAAACCGGCGATCAGGGTGATCTGTCTGGTGGGATAGTCGTCGGCCGCGGCGGCTCCGCCGGGCGACATCATTGCGGAAAATACGAGCGCCATAGCGCCTGCGAAAAACTTCTTCACTGCACTCTCCTCCTAGAGTCAGCACCGCTCACCGAAAATGAAGCGGTTGGCAACGATGCGAACAGTCTCCTCCCATTCGCTTCGTGATATAAGGAAGCCATATAACTTGCGGGGCGTCAAATACTCTCCATGCGGGAGGCCTCTTCCAGCATAAATCTAATGCTCAAGGCCGCGTCGCTTAACCCTGCTCCCGGCACCGGATAACTCATGAAGTGAAGTGCCCCCGTTTCACCGGACAGTCGGCTAGTTTGATTTAGCCCTGATGAACTGCCTGGGGGGACCCAGGCGGTGATCGATACGATCGTCGATCATTACAACCTTGTCGCCCACCAACTGACAACACCGGGCCGCTATGCTCCGGTCCTGATGCGCACAGACGAAGATGACGTTCTTGCGGATTACTGGGCGGATGGCTTCTTTGGCGCCATAAGCCTGAACCTGAACGAATGGGCACCCCTGTTCGCTGAAAAGGAGACCGGCGAACCCCTCATGGGCATCCTCATTCAGTCCACGAGATCCGAATTGGCCGAAATGATCTCCACGGCATTCCCAAAGCCTTCGCCGGCCCTTCTCAAGGATGCATGGCGCGCGATCCCGTTTGTGGTCGAGCAGATCTATGCCAATTGCAAGCCGATGCGCTACAATCCCGCCGCCCCAGCAAATGACCCGTAGCGTCGCTACCGGATAGACGGCCTCGTAATCAGCCTGTGCTGCGTCACCAGCCGCACAACGTCAACTCAATTTGACCGTGGGTCGCTCAAAACGGTTACGTTGAGAAGCAGACTTCAGCTCGCAGCGAAACCGGAATCTGATATTGCAAGGAAACAGTGCCAAAACTGCGTGTTTCCGGCAAAACGCATTACTCCAAACCGCTAAATCTCCTCGAAATACAAGCCCTTCCCAGTTCTTCACGGCCAACTCTCTGGGATAATCGACCACTAGCACAGGGAGGTATCCGCTCTTGGCGCAGCCCACCCTTCGCAATCGTTTAACGGGCTTTCTCCTCACTGGAGTAAGTCGCTAGCCAAATGTCGCGATTTTTGTCATCCGGGAGATCATCCCATCAAACTGTACCGCCGTTAAGCCGGGGTAATATAAAATTGCCTCCTCGTAATCAGATAAACTAACTGTGTAATAGATATCCCCATACTGTATAGAAATACATGAAAGTAATAAACAATCTCCGTCAGAAATACTGCTTACCGGAAATAATTCTGTCGAATACCGAAAATTACCAACTGTATCAGTTGCCCTGGGTTCCCGATCCACCTTATTGACTTGGGCAAAAATGTGCACCTTGGCCAAGGCATTGTTCCGATTTACAGTGGAGGTGAAAGCTACAGCTTCCATATCTATACCGTCAAGAACTTCGGATATTGTGAAGAACTCCAACGATTCGCTGCCAAGTCCAAAAACTAGGGAACTAAAATTATTCCCGAAAAAGGGTGCGCTTTTCAAGCTCGCCGCTCGCAGATCAACGTGACATAAGTCTGCGTACGACGCAGGCGGGAGTCCAAGATATCTCCATATCATTGCCATCAGTCAATCCCAATGTATCGTTTCGGGAGGCTTACCCGTGGCGGGGTTACCAGGAATGTCTACTCGTGCGCCCTTTGGAGAGCCATTCGGTAAGACTCTTGCGGGGCGATATCGTACACCATTCGGAGCGACAAGCGAGCCATCAGGTTGAGCCGTGGGTGTTTGCCCTCCTGAAGCGGAATCAAATACGCCTTGAGGCGTGTCACCCGGTTTAGCACCCGTATTTATGCCCTTGCCACTTGAAGGCCTCGGGTCTACGCCAAGTAATCCCTCAGGAAGTGAAGCTGGCGGGTCCCCACCATTATTCAACAACGGCCCGCCGAAGATAGGCGGTATACCTCCGGGTACAACGCATGCGTTAGGTGGGTTGCCCGGAACTGGATATGGCAGCGAGAACGGAAATGGGAGCGGGCTGGGCGGATATTGCAAATACCACAACCCTTCACGATCAATATTCATCAACGGCGAGTGATTGACATATGTCCATCTGTTAGGCCCATCTGGCATGCCGAGGGGGTCTGGCTGAATGTATCGGCCGAGGGTTGGGTCGTAGTGGCGATGCCAGTTGTAGTGCAGGCCCGATTCGAGCTGGAACCATTGGCCGGGGAAGCGCTGGTCGAGGGTCGCGGAGCCGGTGATCGTGTAGACCTCGCCATGCGGCAGGTAGGTTGCCCGCCAGACGACGTTCTTAGCACCGTCCGTCATCATGATCGGCCGCTCGAGATGGTCGGTATGAACGTGGTAGATGGTCGGCGAGGACGAACCTGCATTGGCGACCACGGCTAGGGGACGCTCATCAGCCCAGGCATATTCGCGCAGCAGTGTGCCGCTGCTGTCATACTCGGCGATGATGTTGCCATCGAGATCGTGCACGTAATGTAACGTCGTGCTGCTGGTGGGCAGTGAGCGGATGGTCAGGCGCGAGAGGTAGTCATAGGTGTATTGCCCACTCAACTGAGTTCCGACCGTGACGGAGGCAACGTTTCCGGGCGCGTTGTAACCGAAAGTCTTGGTCGTGCTGGTGGTCGTGTTGGTGTCGGTGGTGATATTGCCGGACGCATCCCAGCCGAAGGCGCGCGTCTGGACGCTGTTCGTCAGAACCTGGGACACCCGGTTGGTCCCGGGCATCAGCCCTAAATCGTCGGTCGTTGTTGAACTGCCGACTTCGAGGATCCGTTGCCGGCGATTGCCGGCACCATCGACATAGAAGCTCAGGCTGCCCCAGGGGCCGTCGGCATTCTGCATGAAGCCGTTTGGCGTGTACCAGTAGTTCGCGTTGCGGCTGGCATCGAGATTGTCGACGATCGCGACCAGGTTCCGGTTGTCCCAATAGCCGTGCCAGCGGTTGATGAATTCGACCGCTGGACTGACGCTCGGATCCGTCAACCCGATGGTGACAGTCCGTTTGTCTTCGTCATAGAAGCGCCAGTCGCTGAGCTGGTTGCCGTGTGTTATACCCTGCGTCGGCCCGAAAGGCGTATGTCCGACCCACCACGCCAGCCCGTCGAACTGGGCCGTGGCGGATTGTGTGTAGACGTGTTCGATATTGCCGTTGGCATCGCGGCCGATCTGGATTTCCCGCCCGGAGGGGTAAGTGATCTGGGTGAGCTTGCCGGCATCATCCCATTGATAAGCCGTCGTATAAGCATGGCTTCCAATGGTCCGCGTTTCCTGCGTGACTCGACCAAGCGTATCATAAGTTTTCGTCAGCGAGCCGGCTGCATCGTTGACACTAGTCAGGCGACCGTTGCCATTGGCTCCGGCATCGTAGGTATAGGCGATATTGGAGCTCGCTTCTGCAGGATAGGTGACGGTGAGCGGGCGGCCGATATCGTCATATGTGAAGTTGCTGACAATCCCGCGCGCGTCGGTGCGGCTGCTTATCTTGCCCCGCTGGTCGCGCTGATAAACGACAGTGCCGATATCGGCGCTCTGTTCCAGAATGACCTCGCTCCAGCCGTTGCGGACATAGCCGGTAGTGACTGAATTCGGATCCGTGGTTGAGGTCGGATCTTCGGTCGGGCCATAAGCCCAGGAGGTGACACTGGTGCGCTCATCGGCAAAACCGACCAGCCGGTTCAGCTTATCATAGGTCGACGCGGTAGCATTGCTGTTAGGGTCAGTGACGGAAACGACGTTGCCGACCTTGTCATACCCGTAGGACCAGGTGGCCGATCCGGATCGCACGACATTGATCAGCCTGCCCAGTTCATCGAAGGCGTTCTGCGTCTTAAAGAAGAGGCTGGCGCTGGCGTTCTTCGTTTCGCTGAGGGTGACGTTGCCCATCAGGTCATAGGTATAGTCGATCGTCTCGCCGCCGTTGTTGGTGAGCTTGGTGACGCGATCATTGCCGTCATATTGGAACGTAAGAAAGCTGCCATTCGGCTGAGTGACCTTCGTGACGTTGCCGGCATTGTCATATTCCAGCAGGGTCGGGGCATTGATGCCGGTCGGATCGACAGTATCGGAAAGCAGGCGACCTCTTGCATCATAGCTGAGGTTTTCGATGACGCCGTTGGGATCCTGCAACTGTGTCGGCTGTCCGCGCCCATTCGTGGCGAGCACGGTGTAAACGTGACCAACCTCGTTGGTGAAGGTCGCAACGTACCCGTTTGCATCATAGGTATAGGAGGCCGTATCCCCAGTTCCCGGCAAGGGACCATCGATCGAAGCGACAAGCCCGCCGGTCGTATAGGTATAGGTCCAGGTGCGCGACTGTCCGGTCGTCGCATAGGGGAGCGTATGCGTCGTCGTGTCGGTTTCCGTCTTCGACGTGAGCTGGCCGCTGGTGTTGTAGCTGTAGGTCGTCGTCAGCCCCGGCCGTGCGATCGACGTCGGCACGTTGTAGGTTGAATGCCAGACGATTGTGGTGACCCGCGCATCCGTCGTACCGCTCGCCTCGGTGATCTGGGTCGGGCGACCACGCGCATCGCGTACAAAGGCCGTGACCCGGCCTTCCTCGTCCGTCTGCGTCGCAACAAACCCAGACCCGTCGTAGGTCAAGCTCGAATTCGACGCAACACAATGCGTACTGGCCTCGCCGGCCACAGACGTCAGGCGCTTGTCAAAAGAGCTGAAGTTAAACTTGGAGAACGTATAAACTGCGGCTTTATTGAGGGGATTGGTTACGTGGCGGATTGAGGCATTCGAGTTCGAGGAATATTCGACGGTGAATTTGTTTTGCCCATCAGCGCCCTCGGTCGTCAGTACTCGTCCGGAATCATCGTAGGTGTAGGTGGCGGTGCGGACGTTTCGATGATCGGTGATACCCGTTACATAGTCTGGGAAATTGGGATCTTCGTAGTGATAAGCTTCATGATCAACGACGACGTTCGTCCCGTCTCGCCACTCGATGCCCAGAAGCTTCGTTGCCGATCCATTCGTTGTAGGTCCGGAAGACGCCGGGGCCGGATCGAAGCTATAGTGCGCCTGCGTCCCATCCGGAAACGTGATCGATTGCACCGTTTCGGGAATGGGCATGGCTCCTGCCACATTGGACAGAGATGTGATATAGAATTTGTTCCAAGTAAAGCTCGCGGTGCGCCCGAAACTGTCGGTAATCGAGGAAAGGCTTCCGTCCGATGCGGAATAGGTGAACGTCCACTGATACCCGTCCCTTTCGGTCTTGGTGATCGGCCGAGCCACCAGGTAGGTGTTCGGACTATTGACCGGCGCCATTGTACGCAGGAGCCACTTAGTTTCATCAGGTCCGGTGACAATCCATTCAGACGGTGCATTGGCGAGGGTTTCCAGATTACTCGGCAGCGGCCCGACATGTTCGACCCTGTAGTCGTAGGAAACCTCGCCGGAATCGGGGTTAGGATTCCAGCTGCCATTGCTTTTGACGCGGAAATCGTAACCGGCCCCGCCCGGCGCGATAACCAGGACGGTCGAGAGTTCATTCGAAGCGGAGCCGAGAAGCCTGCCGATCTGGAGTTCAACCTCGAAATCGAATTGCCAGCCTGCGGGTAATCCGATCGGAAGACTGCGGACACGTTCTGCTCGACCGACGGGGTGGCTGCGGTAGGTGCGGCCGATGCGAAACTTACCGTCCTGTGTTGCAAAATCTTCGCGAGAAATGAATTTGGAACCTGTACTTAAGATAATCGGATTGCCTACGGCGGGATTGCCGGGGCCACATGGAGGCCTCGCGGGCCGCGCATCCCCGGATGGGATGCAGTTGCCACCGACAGTTTGCATATATCCCGACGCACACCAAAACTCGACGTAGCTCGGCAGGACAGTTCCGCAATCGATTGTTCCTCCGCCACCATTTTCTTGGGCGCAGAGATACTGAAAACTCGTCCAGCTGCAGTCTTTGTAATACCACCGCGAATCGTCATCTAAGGCGCCTATAAAACGGCTTTTGCCGTTGTTCATCCCCGCCCAAATCCATTGAGCTCGGCATGCCTCTGTGGCGGTGCCGTAATATTGGCCCTGCCATAACCAGCCGAGCACTCCCTCGGGAGCAGCTTGGGCATTTTGCCGAACTAACGGCGACAACACTATGAGAATGGAAAGTCCCAAAATGTGAATGAGGTACGGGATGCGGCTCAGAAAATTGATAGCCATAAGGAATCTCTTAAATGAAAAGGAACCAAAGCGTGGGTACGTGAATGTTATACAGCCAGTAGCTGTAGTCAATTCAACGGAGCTAAAACCCGGCGACCACGTTGTGATGACCTTTGCCTCCTACGGCTCATGCCGAAGCTGTCTAGAGGCCGAGCCTGCCTATTGTCACAGGCAGCATGCGCTGAATTTCGGCTGCGAGCGTCCGGATGGGGCGGGCGCCTATCTCTCCGACGACGGCGAGGGCATCCACGGCGATTTCTTCGGCCAGTCCTCTTTCGCGACCTATGCGATCGGTATCGAACGCAATGTCATCAAGGTGCCGGACGATGTGCCGCTGGAAATTCTCGGCCCGCTCGGCTGTGGCATCCGGACGGGCGCGGGGGCGGCGCTCAATGAACTGAAGGTCGGCCCCGGCGACCGTTTCGCCGTCTTCGGCGCCGGCAGCCTGGGTTTGAGCGCCATCATGGCGGCCCGCTATGCCGGCGCCGGGACGATTATTGCGGTCGATCGCATGAAGGCGCATCTCGACATGGCCGTGGAACTGGGTGCCGACCATGCCATCATGACGACCGGGACGGATGCGGTGGCGGAAATCATGCGGATCACCGGCGGAAGTGTCGACCGCTCGCTCGATACGACAACGGTCGCTGTGGTCATGCGCCAGGCGATCGATGCACTCGCACCGCGCGGTACCTGCGGTTTCGTGAGTTCGCCGAGCGATGGAACCGAGTTGCCGGTAGCGGTGCGCCATCTCCTGCTGGGCCGCAAGGTGCAAGGCATCGTCGAAGGCAACAGCAATCCGAAACTCTTCATTCCTTTCCTGATCGACCTCTACAGACGCGGCCATTTCCCCTTCGACCGGCTGATCCGCTTTTACGACTTTGATGAAATCAACGAGGCTTTTCACGCCCAGCACAGCGGCGAGGCGATCAAACCGGTCCTCCGCGTCACGGCTCGCACATAAGGCTAACGGCTGGACCAATGCCGTATCAGCGCGCCATTTTCGCCATCGATAGGATCTGCTGCGGGACAAGGCAGGGAAGCGATTTTCGCAAGCTGTTCTTCGCTTGCCGGGCCGGTTTGAATATCCGCATGCTGGCCCGGCGGATAACCGCCGATCACCAGAAAATCCCGGCTGGCATCGATACGCTTATGGCCCGTGCCGGCGGGTAGGACGAGGCAATCGCCAGCGACCACGCTCAGTTCGTTGCCATTTGGACCGCCGAGCAGCAGCCGTGCCCGGCCACCCGCGATGCCGAGCACCTCATGGGCGCCGGTGTGATAATGCTGATAATCGAAGATGCCGTTGCGCCATATGCCCTGCCAGCCGTTTTCTGCAAACCGCGCTTCGAATTTCGGTGCCGTCTCGCCTTCCGCCGGGAACGCATGACGGTAGAGCAGAACCGGAAGGTGCGGATGGTTCGGCACCCACTCGCTCGGCTCGAAGAATAGCGTTTCGATGATCATTTCGGTCGCTGGCATCGTGGCCGACGGCCTGGCGGGATCGAGGCTCGGCGGGGTGATCTTAACGCTTCGGTTCACGGCCAAAATCCTTTCGGAGCTCGTCCTTGGCCTTTTCCAAGGTCGCATGCCGCGATCTGGAAAGCTGGTCACCGGCTCGGTTGATGTAGAAAGTCAGCATCGACATCGCCGAGCGGAAGGGGGTCGATTTGCGCCGATGGCTGGCTTCGGCAGACTGCTTCAGCGAGTCGGCAATCTTTTTCGGGCTGCGTGACTTGAAGAGCCCGTCCTTCAGGTCCATCGCATCGCTGTGTTCGGTCACATCCTGCGACCATTTCTTCTTCGGCATGGCAGGCTCCCGTGACAAGGGGTAGTCTTCCCAACCGGCCCCGCGCCGCAAGGTTCCAGCCTTCAGCGCGCCGCCGTCGTATTGCGCACCACGAGATGCGTTTCGAGCACGTAGCGGACGTCGCGAATGGCGCGCGACTGCAGCATGTCGAGAAGCAGTGAGACCGCGACGCGTCCGGCTTCCATCGAACGGTTGGAGACGGAGGTCAGCGCCGGATAGGTGACGGCGCCGAGCACGTCGTCGCAGCCGATCAGGCTGAAGTCGCCGGGCACCGAGACTTTCTTCTCGGCCAGGCCCGCAAGCACGCCTTGCGCCGTCAGATCGTCGAACGCCACCGCCGCGGTGGCGCCGGTGGCAAGGATCGCGCTTACCGCATTGCGGCCGGAATTGTAGCTCGCCAGCACTGCCGGCACGGTCTCGATTGCCACGCCGAGGTTCGATGCGGCGGCCCGGATCGCGGTGCGCCGCTGCTTGTTGGACCAGGAATTCGACGGGCCGCTGACATAGACGATCTTGCGATGGCCGAGCTTCGCGAGATGTTCGACCGCCTGGCTGACGCCGGAGCCGCTGTCGATCAGCACGCGGGGAATGCCGTCGATGTCGCGATTGATCAGCACCAGCGGCAACTGCCCGGCATGGGCGCGGATGCGCTCGTCGGAAAGGCGCGAGGAGGCGAGAACGAGGCCCTCCACCTGGCCGGCGAAACGTCCAACCAGCTTGTCCTCCTGTTTTGGGTTTTCCTCCGTATTGCCGAGGAAGATGCAGAAGTCCGAGCGGTCCGCCTCGATCTGGGCCGCCTGGATCAACGGCGGAAAAAAGGGATTGGCGATATCCGGGACGATCAGCCCGACATTGCCGTGCCGGCCGGTGCTGAGTGCGCGGGCCGTATGGTTCGGCACGTATCCGAGCGCTTCCGCGGCCTTCATGATCCGCTCGACGGTTTCCGGCGAAAGCATGTCGGGGCGGGTGAAGGCGCGCGACACGCTGGAACGCGCCACGCCGGCCGCATCCGCGACCTGGCTGATGGTTACGCCCTTGGCCCGCTTGATCATGGTATCTGGAAACTCTCGGTTCTTGGTCCCGCTTACCATGAAGTCTGCAGCCTCATCAATCGACGCGCCCGCGATGCGCGCTCCGACGATGCCAGACTGCCATTCATCCACTTGACATGCAACCGGTTGCATGAAAGTCTCAGGCCAATAAGAACAAGGGGAACTGCAACAGATGCGGCCATGAGATATGGCCTTGTGCCGCCGGTTTCCCGTGGGCGAACCTATGCCCTGAACATGGAGACCGCATGAGCCCCGCCACCACCCTTCGCCCCTCGCCGAAAACCCGGCGGACCTTCGACCGGCTTGCGGTCGAAAGTTTTGCAACGCGGGCGGAAATGGGCGCAGCCGCGGCTGCGGATATCGCCGCGGCGCTGGCCGAACGCCTTTCCAGGCAATCGAACGTCCGCATGGTCTTTGCCGCCGCTCCCAGCCAGGCGGACATGCTGGCGGCGCTCGCCGCCGTGCCACGCATCGACTGGAGCCGCGTCACCGCCTTCCACATGGATGAATATATCGGACTCGACCCGGCCTCGCCGGCCCGCTTTGCCAACTGGCTCGAGGCGCATGTCTTCAACCGTATCCCCTTTGCCGCCGTCCACCGCATGAAGCCGGAGCCGGACGCCGATGCGGAAGCCGCTCGCTACGCCGCAATCATGAACGAGGCGCCGATCGATTTCGTCTGCCTCGGCATCGGCGTGAACGGCCACATCGCCTTCAACGATCCGCCGGTTGCCGATTTCAACGATCCGCTGGACGTCAAGATCGTCGAACTGGACGACATCTGCCGCCAGCAGCAGGTGGATGACGATTGTTTCCCCGATCTCGCCTCGGTGCCGCATCGCGCGATCACCCTCACCGTGCCGCGGCTGATGCGTGCCGACCGGCTGTTCTGCGTCGTGCCGGGTGCCATCAAGCGCGATGCCGTTTCCAGGACGATCTATGGTCCGCTCACCACGGAATGCCCGGCGAGCGTGCTGCGTTTCCATCCGGCCTGCACCCTCTATATCGACAAGGACTCCGACCCCGATGCCTGAGAACATTGTCCCCGACACCATGGACATCGATGCGGATGCACTCTGCGAAGGTTATTTCGTCTCCACTCAAAGCCTGATGCGCCGGGTTCTGGAAGAGGAAAAGGCGCCGCTCGATCAGGCGGCGTCGAAGCTTGCCGACCAGATCGCTGCCGACCGGCTGGTACATATCTACGGCCCCGGCGGCCATTCCAATCTCGCCTCGCAGGAACTTTTCTTCCGCGCCGGCGGACTGATGCATATCAGCGCCATTCTTGACGAGGGCACGCTCCTGTCCAACGGCGCCCTGCGCTCCATGGCGATCGAGCGCACGCCTGGTTATGGCAAGGTGGTGATCGCCAACCAGCGGCTTGGTTCGGAAGATCTGCTGATCCTGGTGAACGCCTATGGCATCAACGCCGCGCTGATCGATGCGGCGCTGGAAGCCCGCCGACGCGGCGCCTTCCTGATCGGCGTCAGTTCGCGCCAGCATGCCGCCAATACCTTGCCGGATCATCCGGCCCGTCACCCGACCAAACAGAACCTGCACGATATTGTCGACATCGCCATCGACTGCAAGGTGCCGATCGGCGATGCGGTGGTCTCCGTGCCCGGCATGGGCGAAAACATTGCGGCGATCTCCACCTTCGCCAACGCGTTCACCCTGAACTGCCTCGTCATCCGCACGGTTGCCAAGCTCGTCGAGCGCGGCATCGAGCCGCCGGTCTGGCGCAGCGGCAACGCGCCGGGTGGCGACGAGGCGAACGGCCGCTTCATCGCCAGTTTCCAGGGCCGGGTGAGGGTGCTCTGACCATGGTCGTCGACGGCATCGATCCCCGCACCGGCAAAGGTATCGCGATCGAGATCGCCGACGGAACGATTGCCGCCATCCGGCCGGCGGAAAATACCGGACCGCATTATCTTTCGGCCGGACTGATCGACCTGCAGGTCAACGGCTATCAGGGGTTTGACCTGAATGCCGGCGAGGTGACGCCGGCCATCATGCTCTCGCTTTGCGAGGAGCTTTTGAGCGTCGGCGTGACCACTTGGCTGCCGACCATCATCACCGCCTCTGAAGCTTCGATCCTCCAGGCGCTGGAAGCGATCGCCAGGAGCCGTGCCGGCCACCGGCTGATCGCCGAAATGGTGCCGGGGGTGCATGTGGAAGGCCCGTCGATCTCCGACAGGGATGGTTCGCGCGGCGCCCATCCGCTGGCATTTGTCCGCCCACCATCAATGGCCGAGTTCGAGCGATGGCAGCAGGCATCCGGCAGCCTCGTCACGATGGTGACGCTGGCGCCCGAGCATGAGGGCAGCCTGGATTATATCCGAGCGCTCAGCGCACAGGGTATTCTCGTAGCGCTCGGCCATACGGCGGCGACTTCGGATGAGATCCATGCGGCGGCCGAGGCGGGTGCGAGACTCTCCACCCATCTCGGCAACGGTGCCGCCACCTTGCTGCCGCGCCATCCGAATGTCATCTGGGCGCAGCTAGCCGATGATCGGCTCACGGCGAGCTTCATTGTCGACGGTTGGCACCTGCCCGCCGATACGTTCAAGGCCATGCTGCGCGCCAAAGGTTTGGAGCGGGCGATTCTCGTCTCGGATACCGTCGCACTCGCCGGCATGCCGCCCGGTATTTACGACCAGCCGGTCGGTGGCCGGGTCGAGGTCTCGGCGGAAGGCCGGATCAGCGTTGCCGGCACGCTTTATCTCGCAGGCGCCAGCCTGCCGCTTTCCGCCAATGTGGCGATCGCTGCCGAGATGGCCGGCATTCCGCTTGCCGATGCCCTTTTGCTCGCGACACGAAATCCCGGCCGCTTCGTCGGCGGGCGCGGGCGGCTGGAAGTGGGCGCGCGCGCTGATCTCATCCGTTTCGAATGGTCGCAGGGCGATCGGGCAATCCGGGTCGGCGAAGCCTGGGTGCATGGAGAAAAGGCGTACTGCCGATGATCGAAGCCGGGGCAGCCATCGTCGATATCACGCCCACGCCGGGTCTTTCCATGTCGGGTTTCGCAGCCCGCAGCCTTCCGGCCAAAGGCACGCATGACCCATTGACGGCGCGGGCCGTGGTGATTGGTGACACGGCCGTTGTCGTGGCGGATGTGATCGGCATCGATGCCGCAATGAGCGCCAGCATCCGCAGGCGCTGCGTGCTGCCGGCGGAGAACGTCGTGGTAACCGCCCTTCACAATCACGGCGGTCCCGTTTCGATGGCGGGCAGGTTGAGCCTCGCTGCCGACCCGGCCTATCTGGAACGGCTGGAAGATGCCTGCGTAACGGCGATCGACAAGGCGGCCGCGACGCGCCGGCCGGCAAATATCACGGTGGGGCAAGGCAGCGATCCGGGGATAGCGCGAAACAGGCGCCATTCCGGCGGACAGGTGGACGCTTGCCTGCCGCTGCTGCGTATTCGCGGTGACGACGGCAAGATGATCGCCGTCGTCACCGCCTATGCCTGCCATCCTGTCGTGCTGGCGGCCGATAACCTGCTCTGGACGGCCGATTATCCGCATTTCGTCCGTCAGGCTTTGGAAGAAGCCTATCCCGGTAGCGTCGCGCTGTTCATAACCGGCTGCGCCGGTGACGCGAATACCGGTCATTCAGCCCATGCTTCGATCACGCTGTCCGCCAATCCAGATCGCACCTATGAGACGGCGGAGCGCATCGGCCGCAAAGTTGCTGAAGCCGCGCTTGCCGCCGGCGAGGCTCCGATTTCCGACCGGGTGACCGCACGCGACGGCACCGTCATGCTCGGCTTCGGACGCCGCGAGGCGGAAGCCCCGGAAACTCTCAAGAAACGCTGGCGGGAAGAGGCGTTGGCCGCCGAACCTGCCCGCAAAAGTCTGCTCGGCTACTGGATCGACTGGGCGAAGGCCATTGCGCCGATCACGCCCGAACCACTCGCCGCCCGTGTCACGGTGATCAAATGGGGCGGTGTGCCCCTCGTAGCATTGCCCGGAGAAATCTTCGCCGCGACGGCGCTTTCGATCCGCGCCGCGCTCGGCCCGGCAAAGCCGGCCTTCGTCATCGGTTTTGCCGACGACAATCCCGGCTATATCCCGCCGGCCAGCGAGTTCCAGTTCGGCGGTTACGAGGTGGACGAGGCGCATCGCTATTACGGGCTATCGATGACATTCGCGCCGGGTTCGGCGGAAGCGCTTGCTGCGTGCGCCTTAGAGCTTGCGACCGGCGATTGAGGAGAAAGACGACGTGATCCGCACCATCGCCGAAAACCATCCGATGCTTGACACGCAACCGGTTGCATGAGAGCTTTTTGTCAACAACAACAAGGGAACAGGGATATGAAAAACGCATCAGTGACAGTCAGGCTTTCCACCCGCGCGCTGCTGATGAGTGCAGCTTTCGCGGGCTCGCTTATCTGCGGCATGGCTTCGGCGTCTGCCGAGACGCTGACCGTCTGGAGCGGCTATCCGGAGATGGCGCCGTTCTACGAACATGTCGCCCAGGGCATGAAGGCCGCCCATCCGAAGCTCGAAGTGAAGGTCGAGGCGATTGCGCTCCGCGAACATGAAAAGCGTGTTGCGCTCGGGCTGACCGGCGGCGGCCAGGACGGTGTCACCGTCATCGAACTTTCCGGCTCGACCGCGACCCGCTACCTCGAAAACGATCTTCTGCCGGAAGCCCCGGACGATGTGTCGGCTTTCGTCAAGGACGCCAAGAATTTCGACAAGTTCTTCAGTGATACCGCAAGTTACGACGGTACGGTCCATGGCGTACCGCTGTTCCGCGGGCAGGGTGCCCTCTATTACAATACCGACATGTTCAAGGCTGCCGGCCTTGCCGGCCCGCCGAAGACCATGGAAGAATATTCCACCTATGCCGAAAAGCTGACCAAACGGGATGCTTCGGGCAAGGCGACCGTCTCCGGCTGGAGCATGCGTCTTTCCGGCGGCGGACAAGGCATTGCCGAAAAATTCTGGATCAACATGCATCAGTTCGGCGGCGCGATCCTGATTCCGGCCGGCGATGGCAAGTGGAAAACCAACTTCGCCAACGAGGCCGGCCGCAAGGCGCTGAAACAGTACCTCGCCAACATCTTCACCACCAAGACCGTGACGCCGGAAATGCCGGCCGATGCCGACGCCTTCGAGCGCGGCCAGACGGCCATGTTCATTCGCGAATCCTGGGTCATCGGCGATATCGCCAAAAAGGCGCCGGACCTGAAATACGCGACTGCTCCCCTGCCGAAGGGCTCGATCGCGCTGCCGACCAATCTCTATGTCGTCGGCGACGAGGACGATGCGAAGATCGGCTGGGAATTCGCCAAGGCCGCCAACGCGCCGGAAAATCTCGTCTGGCTGCTGCAGAATGTCGGCTGGCTGCCGAACCGTTCGGGCATCGACTATTCGAGCGTCACCTCCAAGCAGCCGGCTTTCGCCGCCTTCGTCGATTACCCGAAGGGCTACGAGTTCTTCACGCTGCCGTCGATCGGCCCGATCGAGGAAATCCTGACCCGCGTCGCGGCCCAACTGGTCGTCGCGTTTGCCGACGCCTCGATGGCGAGCGACGATGCCAAGATCGACGCCTTCCTCAAGAAGACCAGCGATGAAGTGAACACCATCCTCGCGCGCGAAAACCTGCTGGCCAAATAATCACCGGCCGCTCTCGCCAATATCGATCGCCCGGGGCATCTTGGTCCCGGGTACTTTCCGAGGAATAGGGTCCGATGCGCATCGCGGACGAACCCGCCTGCCTTGAACTCACATGATCTACAGGCCATCCGAATGCTGAAGCGCAAAAGGTTCATTTTTGCGATCCTTGCGATCCTGCCGACGCTGGCGATCTTCGCCTATGTGCGGCTTTATCCGATCGCCGACACGCTGAGGCTCAGTCTTTACCAGTGGAATATTTTGTCAAAGAACAAGCCTTTCGTGGGACTTGCGAATTTCCGCGAGCTGATGGGCGACCACCTGTTCATCTCGGCGCTGGTCAATACCACGATCATCGCTTTCGGCGTGCTGATCCTGACGATCCCGATGGCTCTCGTCATCGCCGCGCTGATCTTCCACCGCACCCGTTCGAAGATGGCCGGCTTCTACGAGACCGCCGTCTTCATTCCGCATGTCGTTTCGCTGGTGCCGGCCGCCATGGCCTGGAAATGGATTTTCGACGCCCGGCTCGGGCCGCTCAATGCGCTCCTGGATTTTTTCGGCCTCCCCATGCAGAATTGGCTTTTCGACCCGGTCCTGTCGGTTATTTGCATCATTATCCTCTGCTCCTGGCAGGCGCTGGGTTATGCGGTGCTGATCTATATCGTCGGTTTCAAGAACCTGCCGGTCTCGCTCTATGAAGCGGCCAAGCTCGACGGCGCCTCCGGGCCGCAAAGCTTTTGGCATCTCTCCATCCCGATGCTGAAGCCGATCACCCTCTATGTCTCGGTCGTGACGCTGGTCTCCGGCTTCAACGTCTATGCCCAGGCCTTCGTACTGGCCTCCGATGCGCAAGGCGCGCCCGGACGGCAGGTGCGGGTGCTGGTCCTGGACATGCTGGAAAACAGCTTCCGCAATTACCGCGTCGGTTACGCCGCGTCGGAAGCCGTGGTGCTGCTGGTCATTGTGCTGGTGCTGACGCTCATCCAGTTCTCGATGCTGCGGGAAAGGGGTAAGGCATGACCATCGAAGCGGCCATGAACAAAAAGACCGCCCATATCGAACCGAGCGCCGAAGAACTGGCCGAAGGCGTGCGCCTGCGCCGCAGGAAGCGGCTGACGAACCTTGCGATCGACATCTTCCTGGTGATCGTTTCGATCCTGATGCTCCTGCCGCTGGTCTTCCTGGTGGCGAATGCCTTCAAGACGCCGGCGGAAATGCTCGCCTGGCCGCCGACCATCATCCCGCGCGACCCGACGATCGCCAATTTCTCCGCAGTGCTCGGCGAGACGCCGCTCTTGCGCTGGATCGGCAACAGCCTTGCCTTTGCGGTTCTCTCGACGGTCGCGATCGTCGCCACGTCGGCGATTGCCGGCTACATTTTCGGTAAATTCCGCTTCCGGACGATGAACGTCATCTTTGCTCTGTTCCTCGCAACCGCCATCGTGCCGTTCGAAGTCTATATGATCCCGCTCTATTTCCAGGCCAAAAGCCTCGGCATCCTGAATTCTGTCTGGGGCCTGCTGCTCGGCTATCTGGTGATGAGCTTCGGCATTTTCCTGATCCGCCAGAACGTCATCCACTCGATCCCGGACGAATTGCTGGAAGCGGCCCGCATCGACGGCGCCGGCGAGTTCTGGATCTTCCTGCACATCGTCCTACCGCTGTTGCGCGGCGCGCTGGGCGCGCTCGCCGTGCTGGCCTTCTTCCAGGCCTGGACCGCCTTCGCCTGGCCGATGATCGTCGCGACGACCCGGTCCAGCTATACGATTGAGGTGGGGCTGGCGCTCTTCCAGACCGGCTTCACGGTCGATCTCGGCCGCTTGAGTGCCGCCTCCGCCACCGTGCTCATCCCCTCTATCTTGCTCTTCGTGCTGCTGCGCCGCAACTTCGTGCAGGGCGTCGCCAGCACCGGCCTCAAGGAGTGAGGCGATGAAGTTTGTCACGGAAGCCCGCGCCATCTATGCCGCCGCCAATGCCGGCACCCTTTACTGGATGCTGCAGCGGCCGGTGCTTGGCGGCGGGTTCCTGAACACCAAGCAGAACAGCTTGACGCTGAAGGACTACGGTGCCGAGGATGGCGTCCGCGGCCCGGATTATACCTATGGCTGGATCCAGGGCAGGGGTCTCGAATCCCTCGTCTGCCATGCGGAGTTCTTTGAGAAAGAACTGCCGCCGCTCGCCGAAAAGCTGGATGCCGTCGCCTGCCGCCTCTACGATCTGCTGGCCGCGCTGCAGAAGCCGGATGGCCACGCCTATTTCTGCTACGATCGCGGCATGAACGCTGTCTATACGGATACCGAGGGCGTGGTCCATACCCAAGAGAGACCGGCGCTGATCTATTCCTATTCGGATGCCTTCGTCGCCAAGGGCCTGGTCGCCGCCGCAAGCCGCTACAGTCTGCCGGCTCTCGCCGATCATCTCGCCTATTTCGACCGCATCATCGCATCGATCGAGGCTGGTCGCTTCCAGATGGACGAACGCCGCCCGCTCTCGCTCGACAGCTTAGCCATGCAGGCCGACGATTTCAGCCCCCGCATGATCCTGCTCGGCGCCGCCGGCATGCTGAAGCGTTTCGGGCACACGGCGCATCTCCCCTTCGCCGACCGCTTCATCGCCCACGTCATCGACCGGCATTACGATGGTCCAAGCGGCCTGCTGCGCAATGTGCCGGGCGACGATAGCTGCAACATCGGCCACGGCATCGAGTTCGTCGGATTCGCGCTGGACTATCTCGACGAGAATGCCGCTCCGGCGCTGATCGAGACGCTGGAACACATCCTCGTTTCCTCCTTCGACAAGGGGTTCGTCGGCCCCGGCATCGCTTTGACGGTTTCGATGTCCACCGGCGAGGCGCAAAGTCCTTACTGCCCGTGGTGGTCGCTGCCGGAGACGATCCGTTCCGCTGCACTCGCTCATCATCGCACCGGCAGCGCCGAGAGCCTGCGCGTCTGGAAATCGGCGCATGCGGCCTTCTTCGAATCCTACTGGCGCGGCACGCCGCCGATCGTCTATCAGACCAGGACGAAAGACAGGCCGGTCGATTTCGTGCCGGCCACGCCCGATCTCGACCCCGGTTACCACACCGGCCTCAGCCTGCTCGCAGCCATCCGCGCCGCAGACCGGCTGATGTCTGAAACTCCATCAATCTCAGGATCAATCCATGGCTGCCGTTGAAATCCAGAACGTCCGCAAGGCCTATGGCGACGTCGAAACCATCAAGGGCGTTTCGGTCGACGTGCCGGACGGCGCATTCGTCGTGCTGGTCGGCCCGTCCGGCTGCGGCAAGTCCACACTGCTCAGGATGATCGCCGGGCTGGAGGAAATCACCGGCGGCACGATCCGCATCGATGGCCGCGTCATCAACGATGTCGAGCCCAAGAACCGTGACATCGCCATGGTCTTCCAGAACTATGCGCTCTACCCGCACATGACGATCGCCGAGAATATGGGTTTTTCGCTCCGGCTCGCCAAAAAATCCAGGGAGGAGATCGCATCTCGGGTCGCCGATGCCGCCCGCATCCTCGGCCTCACTGATTATCTCCAGCGCTACCCGAAACAGCTCTCCGGCGGCCAGCGCCAGCGTGTCGCCATGGGCCGCGCCATTGTCCGTAACCCGAAGGTCTTTCTCTTCGACGAACCGTTGTCCAACCTCGATGCCAAGCTGCGCGTGCAGATGCGCGCCGAACTCAAGGACATCCACGCCCGCATCCGGACGACGACCGTCTATGTCACTCATGACCAGATCGAGGCCATGACCATGGCCGACCGGATCGTGGTGATGCGCGACGGCATCGTCGAACAGGTCGGTGCGCCGCTCGATCTCTACGACAGGCCGGTCAACACGTTCGTCGCGAGCTTCATCGGCTCGCCTTCGATGAATTTCCTCTCCACCAGGATCGAGGCGGACCGCCGCTCAGCCGTGACCGAAAGCGGTATCCGCTTGCCATTCGGCTCCGAAACCTCCGTTGCTCCCGGCACGGCCATCAGCTACGGCATCCGCCCCGAACACCTGACGATCGCAACGGGCGGCGGCGAAGGCATCCCGATGGTGGTTGCCAATATCGAGCCGACCGGCTCGGAAACCTTCGTGCAGGGTACGATCGGTGGGCAGAAAGTGTCCGCTCAATTGCGCGAACGGCTCTTCATCAAGACCGGCGAAGTGCTCAACCTGACGCTCTCGCCGTCCAACAGCCACCTCTTCGACGCCACCACGGGCGTACGTCTCTAAAAAGGCAATCGGACAATGGAACAGACCTGGCGCTGGTTCGGACCGGACGACACGGTGAAGCTTTCGCATGTGAAGCAGGCGGGTGCCACCGGGATCGTCAGCGCGCTGCATCACCTCAACGACGGCCGCATCTGGCCCGACGACGAGATTTTGAAGCGCAAGGCGATCATCGAGGAGGCCGGACTCACCTGGTCGGTGGTGGAAAGCATCATCGTCCACGAGGACATCAAGACCCGCACCGGCCGCTATCGCGAGCTGATCGAGAACTACAAGGCCTCGATTCGATCAGTCGCCAAGGCCGGTATCAAGACCGTCTGCTACAATTTCATGGCGATCACCGACTGGACGCGCACCGATCTCGAATACCGGATGCCGCATGGCGGTACCGCCCTGCGTTTCGATATCATCGAATTCTGCGCCTATGACATGTTCGTCCTGAAGCGCCCCGGCGCGGAACAGGACCACCCGGCTGAGCGCGTTGCGAAGGCTCAAGCCTGGTTGAGGACGGCAAGCGAAAGCGATCTCGCTCGGCTGGAACGCAATCTGATCGAATGGGTGCCGGCCCGCGAATTCGTCTACGACCGCCAGAGCCTCAACCGCATGCTGGACATCTACAAGGAACTCTCGGAAACCGGTTTTCGCGAGAATCTATTCACGTTCCTGAAGGAAATTATCCCCGTCGCCGAAGAGGCGGGTGTCAGGATGGCGATCCACCCGGACGATCCGCCGTTTCCGCTCTTCGGCCTGCCGCGCGTCGTCTGCAAGGCATCCGATGCCCGCGCGCTGCTTGCGGCGGTGAAGTCGCCATCGAACGGCATCACGCTCTGCACCGGCTCCTATGGCGCAAACCCGGAAAACGACCTCGTCGCCATGGCGAAGGAATTCGCCTCCGATATTCATTTCGCCCATCTGCGCAACGTCACCAGGGAAGGTAACGGCTCGTTCCATGAAGCCGAGCATCTGGACGGCGATACCGACATGGTGCGGGTGGTGATGGCGCTGACGGCGGAAGAGAAGCGCCGCAAAGCGGAAGGTCGGGCCGACTGGCAGATCCCGATGCGCCCCGACCATAGCCACGCCATCGTCGACGATATTGGCAGACAAGTGAACCCCGGCTATTCCTGCATCGGCCGATTGAAGGGCCTGGCGGAACTGCGCGGCATCATGCGTACGCTGGAAGTGCTGGGCTGAAACCAACGGCGGATAGGGAGGAGACCATGGCAAAATTAAAAGTGGCGATGATCGGGCTCGGCATGGCTGCGGGGCACCATGTCCGCTCACTGCTCGACCTGTCGGACCGCATCGAATGCGTGGCCGCCTACAGCCAGACCTCCGTCCGCCGGGAAGCCCTCGCCGGCCAATATCCCACTATTCCGACCTCAGGCGATCTCGATGCGATCTTCGCCGACACGGCGATCGAAGCCATATTGATCCTCACCCCGCCGAGCAGCCATCTGGAACTCGTCCGGCGCGCCGCTGCTGCCGGGAAACATATCCTGCTCGAAAAGCCGCTCGACATCTCCTTCGAACGCTCTGAAGCGATCGTCAAGACGGCGCGGGATGCCGGCGTGCTGCTCGGCATGGTGCTGCAGAACCGGTTCCGCACGGCAGCTCTCAAGCTCGATGAAATCGTCAAATCCCGACGGCTGGGCGATTTGGTCGAGGCCTCGGCCGCAATCCGCAACTGGCGGCCGCAGAGCTATTACGATGTCGAGGGCCGCGGCACCCGTGCACGAGACGGCGGCGGCGTGCTGCTCACCCAGGGCATCCACACGATCGACCTGCTGCTGAGTTATGCCGGCACTCCGAAGGATGTCTCCTCCTTCGTCCGCACCACGCCGATCCACATGATGGAAACGGAAGATCTCGTCACCGCCGTCTTCTCCTTCGAGAACGGTGCGATCGGCACCCTGAACGCAACGACCTGCGCCTATCCCGGCCTGCCGGAACGGATAGAGTTGATCGGCACCAAGGGCACGGCTGTCTTCACCGGTGACAGGCTGGAAGCAGCCTTCATGGACGGCACGACGGTGACGGCAGGCGGTGAAAAATCCGGCAGCGGGGCAGGGGCCAATCCCATGGCCTTCGGCCACGAGATGCACCGGGCTTTGATCGCCAATTTCATCGACGCGATCCAGGACGGCACGCCCCTCCGCGTCACCGGCGACGACGCGCTGAAGGCGCATCGTTTCATCGAGGCGATTTTGGCGGCGGGCCGCTGAGCTTCTCGTGTCGGGCGATCAGCAGATCACCGTCTCGGCGATCTTGATGCCGAACCCTTCAAGGCCGACGTAATGGCGTTCGCTGCGGGTGAGAAGCTTGATCGAGCTGACGCCGAGGTCTTTCAGGATCTGCGCGCCAAGGCCGATTTCCAGCCATTCGCTTTCACGCGCCTTGGCTTCCGCATGTACTTCCTGGTCTTGGCGAAGCTTGCGGCCGTGGTCCTTTTGGCCGACGCCGACCGAGCCTTCGCGGAGATAGATGACCACGCCGCGACCCTCTTCCGCAATCTTCGTCATGTATTTGTCGATCGGACGGTAGGAGCCGAAAACGTCGCGCGTGACATTTTCGAGATGCAGGCGGACCGGAATATCGACGCCGTCGCGGATATCGCCGAAGATCACCGCCACGTGCTGCATCGGGTCCCAGGGCAACGAATAGGCATGCGCCTTCGCCTTGCCATGCACGGTGTCGATATCGAAGCTGGATTGCAGCTCGATCAGCGTCTCCTTGCGCTGGCGGTAAGCGATGAGATCGGCGACGGAAACCTGCTTCAGCCCATGCTTCTCGGCGAAATCCGCCACCTGCTGGCCGCGCGTCACCGTTCCGTCGTCGTTGACCAGTTCGCAGATCACGCCAACCGGGGGAAGGCCTGCGAGCTTGCAGAGGTCGACGGCCGCTTCCGTATGGCCGGAGCGCATCAGTACGCCGCCTTCGCGGGCGATCAACGGAAAGATATGGCCGGGACGGACGAAATCGGCCGGCCCGGCATTCGGATTGGCGAGATTGCGCACGGTCAGTGTTCGGTCTTCGGCCGAGATGCCGGTTGTCGTGCCGTGTCTGAAGTCGACGGTGACGGTGAAGGCGGTCGTATGCGCGCTGTCGTTTTCCGCCACCATGGCGTTGAGGTTCAGGCGCTTGGCCTCTTCGCGCGGCATCGGCGCGCAGACGATGCCGGATGTATGGCGCACGATGAAGGCCATCTTGTCCGGCGTGCAATGCACCGCGGCGACGATCAGGTCGCCCTCGTTCTCGCGGTCGTCGTCATCGGTAACGACGACGATCTCGCCGGCTTCGAAGGCACGAATGGCGTCGACGACGCGCTTCTGGTCATAGGCCATGGATGATTTTCCTAGAGGGAGCGTCCCGTCTGTGCTCGGTGGCGGAGATAGTGATCGGCAACGGCGCAGGCAACCATCGCCTCGCCGATCGGCACGGCGCGGATCCCGACACAGGGGTCGTGGCGGCCCTTGGTGCGTACCTCGACATTGTTGCCGTCGGCATCGATGGAGCGCCGCTCGGTAAGGATGGAGGAGGTCGGCTTGATCGCGAAGCGGGCGATCACCGCTTCGCCGGTCGAAATGCCGCCCAGAATGCCGCCCGCATGGTTGGAGAGGAAGATCGGCTTGCCGTCATTGCCCATGCGCATCTCGTCGGCGTTCTCTTCACCGGAGAGCTCGGCTGAGGCAAAGCCGTCGCCGATCTCGACGCCTTTCACGGCGTTGATCGACATCAGCAGCCCGGCAATGTCCTGGTCGAGCTTGCCGTAGATCGGTGCGCCCAGGCCGGCGGGCACACCCTCTGCTACCACTTCCACCACGGCGCCGATCGAGGAGCCAGCCTTGCGGATGCCGTCCAGATATTCCTCCCAGACCGGCACCATCGCCGCATCCGGGCAGAAAAAGGGGTTCTGGTCGATCTGACTCCAATCCCAGTTGGCGCGGTTTATTCTGTGCCTGCCGATCTGGATCAGCGCAGCGCGGACGTTGAGGCCCGGCACGGCCTTGCGGGCCAGCGCGCCGGCGGCGACGCGAGCCGCCGTCTCGCGGGCCGAGGACCGGCCGCCGCCGCGATAGTCGCGGATGCCGTATTTCACATCATAGGTATAGTCGGCATGGCCGGGGCGATAGCGGCGGGCGATCTCGCCGTAGTCCTTTGAGCGCTGGTCGGTATTTTCGATCAGCATGGAAATCGGCGTGCCGGTGGCGATCATCGTCTCGCCGTCCTCGTCCATCATCACGCCGGAGAGGACCTTGACGATGTCGTCTTCGCGCCGCTGCGTCACGAAACGGGACTGGCCGGGCTTGCGCTTGTCCATCCAAGCCTGGATCTCGGCCTGCGTGAAACGGATGCCGGGCGGGCAGCCGTCCACGACGCAGCCGAGCGCCGGGCCATGGCTTTCGCCCCAGGTGGTGACGCGGAAAAGGTGACCGAAGGTGTTATGCGACATGGCGACGAAATACCGGCTGTGGCGGAACCGGCTACCGGCCGGCTCCTGTCGCGGTTGTCATATGGAAAAGGCCGCCGGGCGACAAGCCTTTCTTGTGTGAACGGGTACGGCGCGCCTATGAACAATGCGTTCTCAGGCGGCAACAGCCTTCCGCCATCCGGTGACGGCAGCCTCGCTGAAATCGTCGAAGGACAGCGGCCGTGAGAAGGCGTAGCCCTGCAGGAGGTCGCAGCCGAGTTCGCGCAGCAGCGCCGCATGCTGCATCGTCTCGACGCCTTCCGCCACCGTCTCGACGCCGAGCGAACGGGCGATGTCGATGATCGAGCGCACCAGTGCCCGCTCCTGCGGCGAGGTCAGAATAGGCATCACGAGCTGACGGTCGATCTTGAGCCGCTTCGGCTTCAGCTTCAAAAGGCTGACGATCGACGTATGGCCTGTGCCGAAATCATCGATCTCGATATCGATGCCCAGTTCCTTGATGCGTTCGAGATTGCTGGCGGCCGAGTCCTCGCTCTCATCCAAGAAGATCGATTCCACCAGCTCGAAGGAGATTTCTCCGGGCGTGATCTGCAGCGCCTTCAGCGTATCGATCAGCGTCTCGTCGTGCAGCCGCTTGGAGGAGACGTTGACGGAAACCTTCGGCACCCGGATCCCCTTCGCCGTCCAGCGCAGTTTGTCCTTCATCACGGTCTCGAGCACGATCTGGTCGAGCAGGGCCGAGACGTTCAAGTCCTCGGCGATCTTCAGGAACCGATCGGGTGCGAGAATGCCGTGATGGGGATGTTTCCAGCGGATCAGCGCCTCGACACCGGTCAGGACATTCGTCCGGGCATCGAATTGCGGCTGATAGAAGGTGACGAATTCATGATTGTCGATGCCCGTCAGCACCTCGTCGGCGGTGCGCTTCTGGCTGACGATCTCGGCCTGCAGGTTCTGCGTGAAGAACTCGTAGCGGTTGCGGCCAAGTCCCTTCGCCCGATAAAGGGCGATATCCGCGTTGACCAGGGTGCGGCGAGCGTCGACATTCAGGCCGCTTCCCTGGGCGATGCCGATCGACACCCCGCAACGACAGGAAAAGCCTTCGAAATCGATCGGCTGATGGAATTCCGCGATGATCCGCTGAGCGAGTTGGGCCATCTGCTCGGCACTGGAATTGCCGGTGGCGAGGATCACGAATTCGTCGCCGCCGATGCGGGCGACGATATCGGAGTTGCGGACGTTGCGGGACAGGATCCTTGAGGCATGCACGAGCATCGCATCCCCGGCCGCATGGCCGAGCGTGTCATTGATCTGCTTGAAGCGGTCGAGATCGAGGTGCAGGATCGAGAATTTCTGCCGTTCGTACTGACTTGAGCGGGACAGGCGATCGAGCTCGATGTCGAGCTTGCGGCGGTTGGCGAGCAGCGTCAGCGGATCGTGCAGCGAATTGTGCTCGATGCGGCTCTTGGCAAGCTCCAGCTCGGCGTTCTTGGCGTCCGCTTCGTCCTTGGCGGCCTTCAGTTCCTGGGTGAGGATCGCATCCTGGGTTACGTCGAAGGCGATGCCGACGACCTTTTTCGACCCGTCGCGTATCGTGTGAACCTTGCCGATGGAGCGAATATAGCGGATGGAACCGTCAGGCTGCGGGACGCGGACGACGAGCGGACCTGGCAGGAAGTTCTCGGTGAAGTGGTAGGAGCTGAGCTTGGCGAGCGCGCGGTCTTCGGGATGGATGAGCTCGATCCACTCATCCGCGGTGATCCTGCCGTCGGTATAGGCGATCCCGTGCAGCTGGCACATGCGCGGATCCCAGGTCTCGACATGCGTTTGCGGGTTGGATTCCCAGATGCCGCAATTGTAGGAGTCCAGCGCAAGGTCGAGCTTGGTTGACAATTCTTCGAGATCCTGCTCGCGGTTCGACAATTCGTCGAGCGCAAGTTCCAGCTCGGCATTCTTGATGTCGGTGTGTTCCTTGGCGTTTCTGAGCGTCTGCGCCATCGCCATGTCGCCCGTCACGTCCCAGACGATGCCGGTCGTGCGGTGGGTGCCATCGGCATTGCGGTAATTGGCACCGGCCGACCGCAGATATCTGAGGGCGCCGTTGGGCAGTTGCACGCGATAGATCTCGCTGCACGGCGCATTGCTGCAGGTACAGTTAAAGAAATGCTTCTCCGCTGCAGCGCGGTCTTCCGGATAGATCGATTTCAGCCAGTCGTCGAGACGATTGCCTTTACCGGCTGGCGGTTTGCCATGCAGCCCGGCGGCGCGTTTGTCCCAGTAGAGATGGTTGTCGCCGGTCACCTCCCAGATGCCCATGTTGGAGGCCTCCATGGCAAGATTGAAGCGCTGGGAGAGCTCGACGAGGTTGAGTTCGCGAAGCTTCAACACGGCGATATTGTGATTGCGCTCGGAAATCAGCGACGTCGCCATGAAGATCGGGATGAGGACCGCCAGAGCACCAAGCGCGATGCCGAACCGAAAACGCCATTGATCGGGTGGGGTCACGTCCCACCCCGATTGCGGAGCCGCAAGCAGCGTCCAGTTCGCGCCGCGAGGCGTGACTGACGATTGCATGGGGGACTGTCTCTCGATCTTGTCGTCGCCATAAAAGGCAAAGAATTCAGGTCTGTTCACATCACGCAATGCGACGTTGAGCCAATTCAGGTTGATGAAGTTCTGGTTTTCGGCCTGTTGCAGGGAGAACGTGACGCCGGAGGCTTCCATCAGTCCTTTTTCGTCGATCAGGACGGCCATCGCGCCCCAGGGTTTCTCTACGGCCTCCTCGTTGAGAATTGGCATGACCAGCGTCAGATGCTCCTCCTGGGTGCCGGTCAGGATCGACGGCCTGTTCCCGTTGCGGATGGAGATAAGATCGTTGGCGAGCCGGCCGAGATTGATCTCCCCGATGGCGCCGGCGGTGCCATGTCGTATGCCATCGCGGGTGATCACGCTGTCGAGCTGAAAGTCCGGCGCAATCGCCACGGCATGGAAATGGGGATTGTCATTGAACTCCTTGTCGACGAAACGCTTGAACATCTCCGTCGAACCGGCGGAGTCTTCCTGAAATGCGTGAAGGAGATGTTCTGCCGCGCGAATATCCACGTTGACGCGCGTCGCGATGCGCCGGTTGAGCAGTCCTGCGACCCGTTCGGTCGTGGCCCGCAATTCGCGGCGGTGGTTTTCCGTGTGGTTCAGATCGAGGAACACGCCGATGCAAATCACCAGCAGTGCAATCACGGACGCGATCGCGCTGGGGATGCCCCCCCGGCGGAAAAGGCGCAAAGACCTGGAAACGGACGGCAGCCGGATTTTCAATCGCGCAGGCCTTTTCATTAATACGTATGGCGTGAGAAAAAGCTTAGGTGATGGCGGTTAATTTACGATTGCACAGCAATCAACAAACTCATTGACCACTTGTTGTGCGGAAATACTTGGGGAGGTTTATGAGGAAACGCGAAACACAACCACAGGGTTTGTTTACTTTTCTGAAAATCGTTAATGATCAAGTCACTACTTGTACCGAAAATGTCATTCTCACGGGCGATTTTCGCCACAATCGGAAGGCTATCCTTGCGCCGGAACGAGACAATATCGATCTCATCAAAGGCCTCGAAATGCGTATTCTGATTGCCGCCCTGCTCGCCACGGCCAGCGTGTTCTCCCCGCTCAACAGCTGGGCGCAGAGTGCCGATGTGGAGGCCACCATCAAGTCCGTGGACGTCAGGGCGCTGAGCCTGACGCTGGACGACGGGAAGACCTACAAGGTGCCCGAGGAGTTCAATTTCGAAGGGCTGAAGAGTGGCGTTAAGGTGCTGGTCTTCTACACGGTCGTCGACGGCAGCCGTCTGGTGGACGACCTCGAAATTGTGCAGTAGTCTTCGGGAATTCGAATAGTATAATTTAAGAACATCCGATGAGACGGATGCCGGCGGAAGATGCCGCCTACAGCCATTCCATGTAGCTTCGATCCGTATCGATCTTGAGGATACGATCCTGGGGTGTGGGGGCGGCAGCCGCTTCCTCTTCCTCGATGTTCCCGATCAGCCGGAATAGCGACCGGATCACCCCGCCGTGGCTGATGCAGACCGTCGGGCCCTGGAGGGATTGCAGCCATGCGCCGATCCGCCAGCAGAGGATCTCGTAACTCTCGGCGGCTTCTCCGGGCGGAATGAAACTCCATTTTTCGAGTGCCCGGGCTGCCAGCCGGTCAGGCGAGAGGCGGCTGATCTCTTCCAGCGTATGACCTTCCCAATCGCCGAAAGAGAGTTCCACCAGCCGTTCGTCGGTGCGATAGGCAAGGGGATCGAGGCCCATCGCGCTGCGCAGCCGTTCCATGGTTTCGCGGGTCCGCGAGAGCGGACTGGCGATGAAGGTGAAATCCTCAGATGTGCCGATCATGTCGCGCAGGCGCTCGCCGTTTCTGGTGGCCTGGGAGCGGCCGAGCGCATTGAGCGGGATGTCCTTCTGGCCCTGCAACCGGCCCTCGGCATTCCAGTCCGTCTGTCCGTGGCGGATCATGTAGATGAGCACGGCGACGTTCCTGAAAAATCGATCAGTCCTTGATGACCGAAATGTCCGGCGCGTCCACGGCCTTCATGCCGACGACATGATAGCCGCTGTCGGCGTGATGGGTTTCGCCGGTGACCGAGCGCGACAGATCCGACAGCATGTAAAGGCCGACATCGCCCACTTCCTCGATCGTCACGGTGCGACGCAGCGGCGCATTGTATTCGTTCCACTTGAGGATATAACGGAAGTCGCCGATGCCGGAGGCCGCGAGCGTCTTGATCGGGCCGGCGGAAATCGCGTTGACGCGAATGTTCTTCGGGCCGAGATCGACGGCCAGGTATTTCACGCTCGCCTCGAGCGCGGCCTTGGCGACGCCCATGACGTTGTAGTTCGGCATGACCTTTTCCGCGCCGTAATAGGTCAGCGTCAGCATCGAGCCGCCATCGGTCATCAGCTTTTCCGCCCGTCTTGCGACCGAGGTGAAGGAATAGACCGAGATCTGCATCGTCTTGGCGAAATTTTCGGCCGAGGTGTCGACATAGCGGCCGGTCAATTCGTCCTTGTCGGAAAAGCCGATCGCATGCACGAGAAAGTCGATCTTGCCCCAGTGCTTTTCGAGGTTTTCGAAGACCGCATCGATCGTGGCCTCGTCACCGACGTCGCAATGGCCCGCCATGAAGGCGCCGAGTTCTGCTGCGAGCGGTTCGACACGCTTCTTCAGCGCATCGCCCTGATAGGTGAATGCTACTTCGCCGCCATGCTGGTGAATGGCCTTGGCAATGCCCCATGCGATGGAACGGTTGTTGGCAACACCCATGATGAGACCGCGTTTGCCTGCCATGAGGCCGGAAGCCTGAACCATACATAGTCCCCTGAAATTCTAGACGAATGCTGCCTATGACATAGGCAGCCCAAGGGTTCAAGCAGACTTGGATCATCTCGTGTTAGTGGACGTAACAAAGGGTGCGTAACGGTGAAAACCGACGCAAAACTGTCATATTCGAAGGTTTTTCTCAGACATAGAGCCCGTGGCGCATGTGCCGCATCAGGTCGGTGACCTTCTCGTTCGGTTTTTCCCACAGAACTACACGCAGTTCGATGATCAGGTCTCCGCGGCCGCCGGCGTCGTCGTAGAGGCCGAGACCGCCGAGCGTGACCGTCTGATCCGAGCCGGACCAGGCCGGAACGGTAACCGTGCGGTTGCCCTCCGGCGTCTCGACGGTCGCGTCGGTGCCGAGGACTGCGTCTTCGAGCGAGATCGGCAGGCTCGTACGCAAGTTGAAGCCGTCGATCCGGAACTGCGCTCCGCGCGCCATCTTCAGCGTGACAAGCAGGTCGCCGGGCTTCATGCCGGTCACCTTGATGCCCTGGCCCTTGAGCCGCACCACCTGGCCCTCGGTCATCCCCTTTTCGAGCGCGAAACGAACCTCGCGCTCATCGGCGAGCTTCACCGTGATCCAGTTCTGTTTCAGCAGGTCCTCGACCGTGACGGTGGCGTCCATGGAGACATCCGGCGCCTTTTCCGGAGTGGGTGCCGTGCCGCGAAAACGGCGCACCAGCGAGGCGATCAGGTCGACGGCCATGGCGGGCAGGGGCGGTTTTTCGGATGCGGTGTCGTTCTTGCCCGTCTCGGCCGAACCGCTCGCCGCCTGCGCCGAGGCTTTCGCCTGGGCCTGGGTCTGGGCTTTCGCGTGATCGCCGGCGGCAGCGCCGAAGATACGTTCAATCATGTCTTCCGGGGTTTCCCCGGCCTGGCCCGACTGGTTGGTCGCCTGGCCCTGAGCCTGACCTCCCTGCGACTGGGCGCGCTGCGCATTGGCGCGTGCAAGTTCTTCCATGACCTTCTCGGCATTGGCCTTGGCGGCCTTGGCGCGTTCCGCCGCCTCGCGAGCCGCGTGGCGTTGCTCCATGATCGTCTTGTGCATCTCCGCGGCGCGGTCGTAGCGCTTGCGGCGCTCGGGGTCCTTCAGGACCTCGTAGGCCTGGCCGATCTCGGCAAAACGGCTTGTCGCGGATGGGTCGTCCCGATTGTGGTCAGGATGGACTGTCTTCGCCTTGGAGCGCCAGGCCGCCTTGATTTCGTCGGCATCGGCGTTGCTTTTGACGCCGAGAACGGAATAGGGATCACGCATTGTCGGACCACCGGTTACCTGAAGCGGCGGGTCTCTGCATGGTCATCGAGCCCTCCGATACGCGTCACAATTTCGACAATCGGCCACCGGCTCCTCATGCTCCGGCCCGCGGATTGCCTGTTTTGAGCGAGCCTAGGTCAGGACTTCTGAATCAGAAGTTACAGGCGGAACAATCGCATTGGTTAAGGTAAACAAATCGTTTTATTGGCGGTCGAAGGCGGTCAGCAGCCAGTCGCCGCTGCCGGTCAGGCAGGCCTTGCCGGAAAACATCGCGATGCCTTCATAGGAATGCCGCGTCGTCGTGAAGTCGCGGCAAATCTGCCCCGCATTGCGGGCTTCGCGGATCTGTGAGACGACCCCGGCGCTGCCGGTCGCGGCATTTGCCCAGGGAACGGACGCGGCACCGACCTTGGCAAGATCGACCGAGGTCACTGCATTGCGCACCGTCGCTTCGTCCGAGAGCGTCGCGCCCGTGTGACGTGTTGCGCTGGGCACGGTGCCCGTGGCAATCGTTCGATCGATTTTCTCCGAACTGCCGAAGAGATCCATGCTGCTGGTGCAGCCGCCAAGCGAAAAAGCGGCAAGGCAGACGGCCGCCGTGCGGCGACCGAGGACGAACGACCTCTTTGTGCGGCTCTTCGACTTTGCTATCACTTCCACCAGGCGTCCTGTTCGAGAGAAATTTCGGGCACTCTTAGGGAGTATTTTAGTCAATATGTCTGAAAGCGGGTTAACAACCGGTGACTTTACGCAGGAGAACGAGCCATTTGCGCTCTTCGGAGCCTGGCTGAAGGAAGCCGAGGGCACAGAACCGAACGATCCGAATGCTGTAGCCGTGGCGACCGTCGACGAACACGGCATGCCCAATGTGCGCATGGTTCTGTTGAAGGGCTATGACGAAAACGGCTTTGTTTTCTACACGAATTTCGAAAGCCAGAAGGGCCGCGAAATCCTCGGCCAAAAAAAGGCCGCCATGTGTTTCCATTGGAAATCGCTGCGCCGCCAGGTACGTCTGCGCGGCGAGGTGGAGGTGGTGAGCGACGCGGAAGCCGATGCCTATTACGCGTCCCGCGCCCGCGGCAGCCGCATCGGCGCCTGGGCATCGAAGCAGTCCCGGCCGCTCGAAGGCCGTTTCGCGCTGGAAAAATCGGTGGCCGAATATACTGCCCGCTACGCGATCGGCGACATTCCCCGCCCGCCCTATTGGTCCGGCTTCCGCATCAGGCCGGTCTCGATCGAGTTCTGGCACGACCGCCAGTTCCGCCTGCATGATCGTGTCGAATTCCGTCGCGCGGTGCCGGACGGTCCGTGGGAAAAGGTGCGGATGTATCCTTGATGTGAGATGCCGAAGCTTGCTTTTCACCCTAACCCTTTCCCCGCGGGCGGGGAGAGGGTGGGGCAGGCGGAGATTAAATAGTCATCGCGCCAGCGTGAACGGAATGCCCGAAGCCAGCGCCGAAACATACCGCGGCTGCTGGTAGTAGCCGTTGAGTGAAATCCGCGGCAAGCCGGTCAGCCGGTTCGCCGATTTTTCGCAAAGCGTGCCGGGCTGGGTGGTGACCGCGACGGAAAAGCCGAGTTCGCGGGCGATCGCATAATCCCGTTCGGAAACCGCATGGCGGGTGCCGTAGGGGAAGGCGATCGTCTTCGGACGCTGGCCGATCAGCGCCTCGACCCAGTCGGCCGATTCCCGCATTTCGGCGCGCGCCTCCTGCGCCGGAAGCCGGGCGACGGCCCGGTGGCTGGTCGTATGCGCGCCGAGCGAGGCGAGCGGATGGGCCGCAACCGCTCTCAGCTCCTCGGCCGTCATGGTGAGATCGGCGGTAATCTGCAGCGGATCGACGCCGTATTTCCGCGAAAGGGCATCGATGCGCGAAACGGCGACCGCTTCGTCGATCTCGCCGACATAGGTGGAAAAGCGGTCGAAGGCGTCGAACCTGCGCGCCTCGGAGGTCAGGTCCAGGATTTCCGGCCCGTCGCCGAAATCGAAGCTGATCTCCCGTTCCCGGCCGAGCAGTTCGCCGAGTGTTTCCCACCATAGTGAATGGGTGCGTTCGGCAAATCCCCGCGTCACGAAGATGGTGAACGGCACGCCATGGCGCGCGAAGACGGGCAGGGCATGGTCCGCATTGTTACGGTAGCCGTCGTCGAGCGTGAAAGCCGCGAAAGGCTGCCGCGTCGGATTGGCGAGCCGCGACGGGATCTCGGCGAGCGGAATGAATTCGTATCCTTCCGCATAAAGACGTTCGATCGCGTCGTTCAGGAAATCCGGCGTGATTTCGAGATGGGCGCTGGTCTGCAGCGCGCGGATCTTTTTCGGCCGGACGTGATGAAGCGTGAAGATCGCGCCGCGGCCGCGCGCATTCGGCATCATTCCGGCCCGGGCGAGTGCTGCAGCCATGTCGAGCCCACCGGCCACCAGCCGGCGCTTGACATCGCGGCGCCAGAGCGCCTGCAATCTACCCTTCGCGTTCCCCACAACGATCACGCCTGCGTTACTTCCCGAGTGGCGCGACCCTACTCCCAAGTCTCTTAAACCTTGCTGAAGAAAACCGGCAGGAATCCGGATCAGGGCCGTAGCGTATCGAAAAGAGGCAATCCGAACAGCGCCGCCATGGCGATCAGGGTAAAACAGATGCGGCGGAAGGTGACTTCGCTGGCGACGCCGAACAGCCGGGAACCGAAGAACAGACCGATGCCGTAGCCCGGGCCGGCGACAAGCGCGATCAGCAGCACTTCGGCGGTCAGGATGCCGCTGATCAGATAGGAAACCGCCGAGATCACGGTGGATAGGGCGAAGTAGAGAATGAGATTGGCGCGCACCGTCAGCGGCGGAATGGCGCCGCCCAGCCAGTAGGCGACCACCGGCGGGCCGGAAAGCTGGGCCGCGCCGCCGAAAAGCCCGGCCAGCGCCCCGACGCCGATCGTCAGCGGCGCCTTCGGCCTGCCGTGGTACCGCCAGCCGGAAATCAGGAAGACGAGCAGGCAGAGCACCACGCCCGAGACCAGCCAGCGCAGCGTCACCGGGGGAAGGACCGCGAGCAACGCGGTTCCGGTCGGCACGCCGACCAGTGTGCCGATCAGCATCGTGCCCACCTCGCGCCGGTTCGCCCGCCGCCAGCCGTCCGGCAGCATCCCGAGCGTCATCAGGCCATCGATGACGAGCAGCAGGGCCGGAGCGATCTTTGGCCCCACTGAAGCACCGGCCAGCGGCACGAAGATCAGCGCTCCGCCGAAGCCGGAAAATCCGCGCGCCAGCCCCGCAATGAGGGCCGCGAAGAAGACGAAGGTAAGCTCGGCCGGCGAATGCCCCGGAAGCCATGCTTCGAGGAAGGCGGAAATCGGATCGGGGGAGGTCATGACACGGCCGTGATGCGGAATTGAGCGACGCCCGCACCTGCCGGAATTCGAGAGGGAGTGTCAAGCCGATCACACTGGACATCGGCATGGGAATCGTCGTTCTTCTATGGATACAAAAGGAGAACGAAGATGCTGAAGAAACTTGCCGAACAGTTCGAGGCCGCGTCACGCGCCTATGCCGAAAACCATGGAATGGTCCGCGATCCAGACTGGTTTCTCCTGAAACTGCAGGAGGAAATGGGAGAACTGACTCAGGCCTGGAACCGCAAGACCGGACGCGGCCGCAGGAAGGGCCGGACCGACGAAGATGTCGAGCGCGATCTTGCCGACGAAACCGCTGATCTCCTCGGCCACATCCTGCTTTTCGCTTACCAGAACCATCTCGACCTCGCGGTGGCGGTCGAGCGGAAATGGATGTTCAGGCCGGCGGTCGATTGATTTCAGCCTGCGTCGGAGCCTGGAAAATCCGGCTGGGCTTCGGGCCTGGCCCGGCGAAACGCTTCGAGCCCGACGCATTTCTCCTCGACCGCGAGCAGTTGCGGATAGGCGGAAAGATCGCAGCCGAGCCTGCGCGCATTGGCGAGCTGCGGGATGAGATGCAGATCCGCCCATCCCGGTTCTTCTCCAAAACAGAAGGTGAAACGCTCGTTTCTGGCCTGCAATGTTTCTTCGAGCCCGTCGAGGCCGAGCTTCAACCAGTGCACAACCCAGTGCTGCACCTGCGTGTCATCGAGATCGAAATCGGATTGCAGGAAGCGTCGCACGCGCTGGACGGTAATGGAGTGCATTTCAGAGGCGATCAGACCGGCAAAGCCGCGCGCCTGCGCCCGAAGCACCGGATCTGCCGGCAGAAGCGAGGGAAAGGGATAGGTCTCCTCCAGATAAGCGAGGATTGCCGAGGACTGCGGAATGATGCGTCCACCGATATCGAGCGCTGGCAGCAGCCCTTGCGGATTGAGGCGCCGGTACGTGCCCGGCGGCAGTGAGCCGACAGGCACGTAGGTGTAAGGAATGTCCTTGAGATTGAGGGCGATGCGCACCCGCTCGCCCGCCGAGTTTTTCCATCGCGACAGGAGGCGGATAGAGGCGGACATCAAGCCTTCGTCCCGCCCACCGTCACCTGGTCCATTCGGAGATGCGGCTGACCGACGCCGACCGGGACCCACTGGCCGCCCTTGCCGCAATTGCCGATGCCGGTGTCGAGCTTCATGTCGTTGCCGACCATGGAGACGCGCTTCATCGCTTCCGGGCCGTTGCCGATCAGCATGGCGCCCTTGATCGCAGGGCCGATCCTGCCGTTCTCGATCATATAAGCCTCGGTGCAGCCGAACACGAACTTGCCGGAGGTGATGTCCACCTGGCCGCCGCCGAAGGAAACGGCATAGATGCCCTTCTTCACCGAAGCGATGATCTCTTCCGGCGTCTTGTCCCCGCCGAGCATGTAGGTATTGGTCATGCGCGGCATCGGCGTATAGGCATAGCCCTGGCGACGGCCGTTGCCGGTCGGCGCCACACCCATCAGCCGGGCGTTCTGCCGGTCCTGCATGTAGCCGACCAGTTTGCCATTCTCGATCAACACGTTATAGGCCGAGGGCGTACCCTCGTCGTCGATGGTGATCGACCCACGACGGTTGTCGATCGTGCCGTCGTCGACCACAGTGACGCCGGGAGCCGCGACCATCTCGCCCATCAGGCCGGCAAAGGCCGAAGTCTTCTTCCGGTTGAAATCGCCTTCCAGACCGTGGCCGACGGCCTCGTGCAGCATCACGCCCGGCCAGCCGGAGCCGAGCACGACATCCATCGTGCCGGCCGGCGCGTCGATCGCGGAAAGATTGACGAGCGCCTGGCGCAATGCCTCGTCTGCACCGGTCTGCCAGTTGCCTTCCGTCACGAAATCGCCGAAGCCGATGCGGCCGCCGGTGCCGAAGGACCCGCTCTCCTGGCGGTCGCCTTCGCCGACGACGACGGAAATATTGATGCGCGTCATCGGGCGGACGTCCTGCACCCGGTGGCCGTCGGCGCGCAGGATGTCGACCACCTGCCAGCTTGCGGAAACAGTGGCGGTCACCTGCCGCACATGCTCGTCCTTGTTGCGCAGATAGGCGTCGATATCGGTGAGCAGCTTGACCTTCTCCTCGAAGCTCGGGCTGCCGATCGGGTTCTCGTCGCCGTAATATTTCTTGTTGGTGCGCTGAGGGGCGGCCGCATACGAGCCGGAATGACCGGCGGTGACGGCGCGCACCGCATCCGAGGCGCGGGAAAGGGCGGCTGCGGAAAGTTCGCCCGCATGTGCATAACCCACCGCTTCGCCGGCAACGGCACGCAGGCCAAAACCCTGGTCGGTGTTGAAGGAGCCGCCCTTCAGCCGGCCGTTGTCGAATGTCAGCGATTCCGCTTGGGCGTGCTCCACGAACAGCTCGCCGTCATCTGCTCCGGAAAGGGCTTGCGCCAGCATCGAGCGCAGCTTCGTCTCGTCGCTGTCGAAAAGGGAAAGAAGATCGCTATTCATGAGAGGCTCCTTGTCGTGCGGCCGCGCAGTCGGCGGCGCACCGGCTTATCCAACCGATGTAGGTCCAGGGAGGTGCCGAAGCAAGCCTATCGCGCGGAGGCGCGTGCACTGAGAAAGGCCTCGGCGTCTCGCGGCATGTTTTTGCGCGGCAGGACGTTGAAGGCGTTCGCGCCGCTGAACAGCATGAAGGATTTCGGCCGTTCCCAGATATCCGTCACGTTGTTCCAGTTGAGCCGGCCCTGGCCGAGGCTGGAATCGATACCGAAGCCTTCCGGATCGACGGTGATCAGGGCGCTCCGGTCGGCCATGCGCTTGTAACGACCGAATGTGCCGGCGGAATGGGCGCGCCAGACGATCAGACTGTAAAGCGCGGGGAAGCAGGCGATGATCAGCGCCAGGCCGGCCATGGTGAAATTGCCCTGGATGAGCAGGGCCAGACAGGCGACCAGCATCAGCCCGCCGGCAGCCCAAATCATCTTCTGTTCCACGATGGTGCGCTGCACGACGAAGGTAAGGACCGCTTCGCGCAGCACGTCGTCGTCGAAGCGCGCGGTGAACTGATGGCTGCCCTGCATGACGCCGCCTCCCTCTTTATAAGATGGCAGTCAGGGGAGGGCGTCGTAGCCCGGGCCGAAGCCCGTAAGTTCGATCGGAATGCCGACCCGGTCTTGGTCGGCGGATTCGCGCAGCGCGAAGACGGCGTTCTTGCCGGCGCGCAGGATCCGCATCAGCTCGTCGTCGATCTCCACTTCCACATAGCAGCCTTCCGAGAAGCAGCGTGTAAAATAGGCGCGGCCGATATTGTTGTTGTCGACATAGAGTTCCATGCCGTCCTTCAGGAGCACGCCGAGCGGTGCGAGGATGCGCAGGATCCTCGCCTTGCGGTCGGCGGTCTTCAGGATGACGACCGACAGCCCGACTTCCGGCCGGTCTTCGGCAATGACGTTCTGCATCAGCGCGCATTGCTCGGCCGTCGCACCAGCGGGCCGATCGCAGATGATCGACCAGGCGCCGTGATTCTCGCGGACATTGCCCGGCGGCTGGGAGGCAGGCTGCTGGGCCTGGACGCCCGGCGTGGTGGGCCGGGGCGGCTGGGGAACCGGCCTCTGTGTTGTTCCTGCCCCCGGTTGAGGCGCCGGTCTCGGGCCGGATTGCTGCGCGGCGGCCGGAAACGACGCGGCTGCCGTAAGCATGACGGCCAGACTGGCGTGGACCAATTGAGCGCGGATCGGAGAGGGACGGCCCATAAAAACCTCTGGAAGACGAATCAATGCGGCTATTCTTGTCGTCCGCCAGACGAAATGAAAAGCCCCGCCCTCTTTCCAGCCGAGTACGGCGAAAATGGGACCCCACTCCGGCAGGCCGTGCCGACATCGCTATAATGAAGAAATTGCCGGATTTCAGGGCCGGAACGGTCTATAGTCGCGGCGGTGCATGCGTCGGGAAGGCCGGAAATGCGTCGAAACGCCGAAAAAACCGCACGAGCGCAATTGAACATTCTGCCACGAATTCGGGGCTCGCCGCGAGGCGCAAAAATGCCGCATGGGCTTTTCCCGCCAGATATTGCGGCGGCAGGCAAACTGTGATTGAAGCAGACCATATATAGCTTGGATTCTGCGTTCGGTTTGTTCCAGATCAAACGCATGGGGAGAATTAGTGATGAACAGAGCTTATGCAGTGATGACGGCGCTCATCTGTCTGCTCTTTGCTTCCGCCGGTTATGCGGACCAGCCGCATCCATGGCAGCTTGACCTTCAGGCGCCCGCCACGCCGATCATGCACCAGATTCGCTGGTTCGAGCACTATACGCTCTGGTTCATCGTGCCGGTCACGCTTCTGGTTCTCGTTTTGCTCGTCGTCGTGGTGGTGAAGTTCCGCGCCAGCGCCAACCCGGTGCCATCGCGCACCAGCCATAATACGGCGATCGAGATCATCTGGACGCTCGGCCCGGTTTTGGTTCTCTTTTTCCTCGCCATTCCCTCCTTCAATCTTCTGAATGCCCAGCTCGAACTTCCCGAGGCCGACATGACGGTGAAGGCCACCGCCACCCAATGGCAGTGGAACTACGAGTATGAGGGGACGCCGGCTCCGGTCGCCTTCGACTCCTTCATGCTGAAGGAGGCCGACCGTGCTGCCGCCGGCAAGACGGATACCGCCGTCTATCCGCGCCTTCTTGCCGTCGACAACGAAATGATCGTTCCGGTCAACAAGACGGTCCGCGTTCTCGTCACCGCCGCGCCCTCCGACGTCATCCACGCTTTCGCGATGCCCGCCTTCGGCCTGAAGATCGACGCCGTGCCGGGTCGTCTGAACGAGACCTGGTTCAAGGCCGAGAGGGAAGGTCTCTATTACGGCCAGTGTTCCGAACTCTGCGGCAAGGACCATGCCTTTATGCCGATCGCCATTCGCGTCGTCACCGAAGACAAATACAAGTCATGGCTGGCGCAGGCCGCGACCGATCTTCCGGGCGCTTATAAGGCCTTGGTCGCCCAGGCCGACAAGCCGGTCGACGGCGTCGCCGTTGCCGCAAACGTATCCAAGTAATCAAGAGGAGTGAGGACAATGGCCGGACACTCGACAGACCAACATTCCGCTCACGACGATCACGCTCATGCCCGCACCTCTCATGACGATGCGCATGCTCACGACGATCACCATCACACGCCGACCTTCGCTCAGCGTTGGCTGTTCTCGACCAATCACAAGGACATCGGCACGCTCTATCTGATCTTCGCGATCATGGCGGGCATCGTCGGCGGCCTCATGTCGGTCGCCATGCGCATGGAGCTGCAGGAGCCGGGCATCCAGATCTTCCACGGTCTGGCTTCCATGGTCTACGGTTTCGAAGGTGATGCCGCGATCGACGGCGGCAAACATATGTTCAACGTCTTCACCACCGGCCACGCGCTGATCATGATCTTCTTCATGGTCATGCCGGCGATGATCGGCGGGTTCGCCAACTGGATGGTGCCGATCATGATCGGCGCGCCGGACATGGCTTTCCCGCGCCTCAACAACATCTCGTTTTGGCTGATCGTCCCGGCTTTCCTGCTGCTCGTCCTGTCGATGTTCGTCGAAGGTCCGGCAGGCGCCTTTGGCGTGGGTGGCGGCTGGACCATGTATCCGCCGCTTGCGACGATGGGCCATCCGGGGCCGGCCGTGGATCTCGCGATCTTCTCGCTGCACGTCGCCGGCGCGTCCTCGATCCTTGGCGCGATCAACTTCATCACCACGATCCTCAACATGCGCGCTCCGGGCATGACGCTGCACAAGATGCCGCTCTTCGCCTGGGCCGTTCTGATCACCGCTTTCCTGCTGCTGCTCTCGCTGCCTGTTCTGGCAGGCGGCATTACCATGCTGCTCACCGACCGCAACTTCGGCACGACCTTCTTTGCCCCGGAAGGCGGCGGCGATCCGATCCTCTATCAGCACCTGTTCTGGTTCTTCGGTCATCCGGAAGTCTATATCCTCATCCTGCCCGGCTTCGGCATCGTCAGCCACATCGTCTCGACCTTCTCGAAGAAGCCGGTCTTCGGTTACCTCGGCATGGCCTATGCCATGGTCGCGATCGGCGCCGTCGGTTTCATCGTCTGGGCCCACCATATGTATACGGTCGGCCTGTCGCTCGATGCTCAGCGTTACTTCGTCTTCGCGACGATGGTCATCGCGGTTCCGACCGGCATCAAGATCTTCTCCTGGATCGCGACAATGTGGGGCGGCTCGCTGACCTTCACGACCCCGATGGTCTGGGCGATCGGCTTCATCTTCCTGTTCACCGTCGGCGGCGTCACGGGTGTCCAGCTTGCCAATGCCGGCCTCGACCGCTCTCTGCACGACACCTATTACGTCGTGGCTCACTTCCACTACGTTCTGTCGCTCGGCGCCGTCTTCGCCATCTTCGCGGCCTGGTATTACTGGTTCCCGAAGATGTTCGGCTACATGTACTCCGAAGCCATCGGCAAGCTGCATTTCTGGGTTATGTTCGTCGGCGTGAACCTCGTGTTCTTCCCGCAGCACTTCCTGGGCCTGGCCGGCATGCCGCGCCGCTACATCGATTATCCGGATGCCTATGCCGGCTGGAACTATGTTTCCTCCGTCGGTTCCTACATCTCCTTCGTCGGCGTTCTGATCTTCCTCTTCGGCGTTTGGGAAGCCTTCGCTAAGAAGCGCGTCGCCGGCGACAATCCGTGGGGCGAAGGTGCGACCACGCTGGAATGGCAGATCTCCTCGCCGCCGCCGTACCACCAGTGGGAACAGCTGCCGCGCATCCGCTGAGCGGCGGGATTTCAAATGAGGGCATCGCGATGAGCGCGGTGCCCTGAAATACAGTGCAGCGTCCGGCACCGAAGTCGATTTGGAACGAACGATGCGCACTCGAAGTTACGGCGTTCTTTGCGTGTCGGGTTTGGCGCGCCGCGCTGTCTGCAGGACGGTTCAATGACGGTTATCGACAATCACGACGCTCTCGGCTCCGATGGAGGCGTCCGCCTCTCGGAAGCGAATGCGCGCGATTTCTTCGAACTCCTGAAGCCGCGGGTGATGTCCCTCGTGGTCTTCACCGCGTTTGCCGGCCTGATGCTCGCGCCCGGGCATATCAATCCGGTGCTCGGCGTGATCTCCATCCTCTGCATCGCGGTCGGCGCCGGTGCTTCCGGCGCGCTCAACATGTGGTATGACGCCGATATTGACGCGGTCATGACCCGCACCGCCAAGCGGCCGATCCCCGCTGGTCGTGTTCTGCCGCAGGAGGCGCTTGCCTTCGGCCTGACGCTTTCGGTCTTCTCGGTGGTGATCCTCGGCCTCGCGGTCAACTGGTTCGCTGCCGGCCTGCTCGCCTTCACCATCTTCTTCTACGCCGTCGTCTACACGATGTGGCTGAAGCGCTCGACGCCGCAGAACATCGTCATAGGCGGTGCCTCCGGCGCCTTCCCGCCGATGATCGGCTGGGCCTGCGTCACGGGTGGCGTGTCGCTCGACAGCATTCTTCTCTTCCTGATCATCTTCCTGTGGACGCCGGCGCATTTTTGGGCGCTCGCCCTCTTCAAGATGCGCGATTATGGTTCGGTCGGCGTGCCGATGATGCCGAACGTGGCGGGCGAAGCCTCCACCAAGAACCAGATCGTCGTTTATGCGGTGCTGACCGCGCTGAGCGCCGTCGCCCCGACTTTCACCGGTCTTTCGGGGATCGGTTACGGCATGTTTGCGGCAGTCCTTGGCATCCTCTTCGTCATCTGTTCCATCACCGTCTGGCGCATGCCGGACGGCGACGAGAAGATGGTGCCGGCAAAGAAGATGTTCGCCTATTCGATCTTCTATCTCTTCGCGATCTTTTCTGCGCTTCTGGCCGACCGGCTGCTGGCGGGATTGCCGAACCTTCTCGGAGGTGCGCTGTGATCGAGACCGTCAAGCTCAGCGAAGCGCAGAGGAAGTCGCGCCGCAACCGGAATATCGCGCTTGGCCTCGTGCTGGCCGGGCTCGTGGTCCTCTTCTACATCATGACGCTGGTGAAAATCGGCGGTCTCGGGCACTAAGGGGGTAGCGGTGACGGAGACGATTGAGAACGGCCAAATTCAGAACGGTCAGGCAAAGCGGGTCAGCAACAGCGCGATCTTCGCCGGATGCGTGGTTTTCGTCGCCGGCATGGTCGGCGCGGCATATGCTTCCGTGCCCCTCTATCGCCTGTTTTGCCAGGTGACCGGCTATAACGGCACGATCCAGCGCGTCGAGCAATATTCCGACAAGATCCTGGAGAAGCCGATCCAGGTGACCTTCGACGCCAATATCTCTCCCGGCCTCAACTGGGATTTCAAGGCAGCCAAGGCCGTCAACCCGAAGATCGGCGAGACCGTGCAGATCGAATATACGGCGACCAACCGTTCGTCGAAGCCGACGACGGGCACCGCAGTCTTCAACGTGACGCCGATGGAGGCTGGTGCCTATTTCAACAAGGTTGAGTGCTTCTGCTTCACCGAGCAGACGCTTCAGCCCGGCCAGTCGGTTCAGATGCCAGTGGTGTTCTTCGTGGATCCGGAGATCGCCAGGGCCGAAGAGACGAAGAAAATCAAGACCATCACCCTGTCCTACACCTTCTATCCGAGCGAGCCGGGCAAACCGGTTGCCGCTCTGCCGGAAGGCCAGAAGGCAGGCGCCCCGAAGACGGGCACAGGCAAACTTTAAGAGGGTTCGCCGGTTTTCCGGCGAAGCAGGCATTCATCCGGGGATTCTGACATGGCCGACGCGCATCAGAAAAATCACGACTACCACATCATCGATCCGAGCCCGTGGCCGATTCTTGCCTCATTCGGGGCTTTCGTGCTGACCTTCGGCGGAGTCGGCTACATGCGTTATCTGCATGGGGGCCAGTTCCATATCTTCGGTCTGGATCTTGCGACCCCGTGGCTGTTCTTCATCGGCCTCGCCATCGTGGTCTACACGATGATCGGCTGGTGGTCGGACACGATCAAGGAAGGCAATTCGGGGGCCCACACGCGCGTCGTCTCGCTGCACCTGCGTTACGGCATGATCATGTTCATCGCTTCGGAAGTGATGTTCTTCGCCGCCTGGTTCTGGGCCTTCTTCGACGCGAGCCTTTATCCCAACGAGGCGATCCAGGCGACCCGCGTGGAGTTCATGGGTGGCCAATGGCCGCCGAAGGGTGTCGAGGTTCTCGACCCCTGGCACCTGCCGCTCTACAACACCGTCATCCTGCTGCTCTCCGGCACCTGCGTGACCTGGGCTCACCATGCCCTGTTGCACAACGACCGCAAGGGCCTGGTGAGCGGTCTGGCGCTTACCGTTGCGCTCGGCATCCTGTTCTCCGCCGTCCAGGCTTATGAGTATATCCACGCTCCGTTCGCTTTCTCGAACTCGATCTACGGTGCGACCTTCTTCATGGCGACCGGCTTCCACGGCTTCCACGTGCTGATCGGCACGATCTTCCTGGCTGTCTGCCTGCTGCGTGCGATGGCCGGCGGCTTTACGCCGAAGCAACATTTCGGTTTCGAAGCCGCTGCCTGGTACTGGCACTTCGTCGACGTGGTCTGGCTCTTCCTCTTCTTCGCCATCTATATCTGGGGCGGTTGGGGTGCGCCGCTCGCTCATTGAGCAGGCGATACGGATCAAGGGGAGGGCGGCGAAAGCCGCCCTTCTGCATTTCAGGAACTGGATATCCCCATGCCGACCAAAGCCGTGCCGCAAGAGAATTCACCGGAAAAGTCCCGCAGCCGCGCCAGAACCGTCGCGACGGCTATCTTGGTGCTCCTGGCACTCGCTATTCTCATGTCGCTCGGCACCTGGCAGGTGGAACGGCTGCACTGGAAAGAAGACCTGCTGGCGGATATCGCTGAGCGCCGGGCCGCGGCACCGGTCGCGCTTTCCGAGATTGCGGCGATCGAGAAGTCCGGCGGGGATATCGAGTATCGGCGCGCGTCGATCACCGGCACCTTCGACCACGCGAAGGAGCGGCATTTCTTCGCGACCTTCCAGGGGCAGACCGGCTTTTACGTCTATACGCCGATGACGCTGGCGGATGGCCGCATTCTGTTCGTCAACCGCGGCTTCGTGCCCTACGAAATGAAGGACGCGGTTAAGCGACAATCCGGCCAGGTGACAGGCGAGCAGACGGTGTTCGGTTATGCCCGTGCGCGGCTTGCCGAAAAGCCGTCATTCATGGTGCCGGAGAACGATCTTTCCAAGAACATCTTCTACTGGAAGGATTTGGCCGCCATGACTTCGACCACCGGTCTCGATGCCGCGAAAATCGTGCCCTTTTTCGTTGATGTCGATGCCTCTGTCGTCAATCCCGGCGGCTGGCCGAAAGGCGGCGTGACCCAGTTCGACCTGCCGAACAGCCACCTGCAATATGCCATCACCTGGTACGGACTGGCCGCGGCCCTGATTGCGGTAGTGGCGGGCATGTGGTTTCGTCGGCGCCGGGCGTAATCGGCATGGCGTGGGCACCGGAGCCGGGCTATGTTTGCCGCCGGCAAGCAAGCGGGGTAGGACAATGGCCATTCTGGCGACGATCTTTGTAGCACTGACGGCGCTCTTGCATCTCGGCTTCCTGGTGCTGGAGATGTTTCTGTGGACCGGGCCGACGGGCCGCAGGGTGTTCCGCATGTCGCCGGAACAGGCGGAGACGACGAAGGTTCTGGCCGCCAATCAGGGCCTCTATAACGGCTTTCTTGCGGCCGGGCTTTTCTGGTCGCTTCTCCAGCCGGATGCCGTCTTTGCCTTCCAACTGAAGCTCTTCTTCCTTGTGTGCGTCATCATTGCCGCTATATATGGCGCGTGGTCGGTCAAGCCGCGCATCCTGCTCATTCAGGGCGGCCCGGCCATTCTCGCTCTCGTGCTGATATTGCTGGCGTTCTGATTGATGGCATCATCCCTTTCTGAAAAAAGCCCGCTGACCATTCGTCTCTGCGGCCCGCGCGGTTTTTGTGCCGGCGTCGACCGGGCGATCCAGATCGTCGTTCTGGCGCTGAAATCCTATGGCGCTCCAGTCTATGTCCGCCACGAGATCGTCCACAACCGATATGTGGTCGAAGGGCTTGAGGCAAAAGGAGCGATCTTTGTCGAGGAGCTCGACGAGATTCCCGCCGAGCATCGTCGGCAGCCCGTCGTGTTTTCCGCCCATGGCGTGCCGAAATCGGTTCCGGAGGATGCTCAGGCCCGCAATCTCTTCTATCTCGATGCGACATGTCCGCTGGTTTCCAAGGTTCACAAGCAAGCGATGCGCCATCAGCGGCTCGGCCGCCATGTTATTCTCATCGGCCATGCCGGCCATCCGGAGGTGATCGGCACCATGGGCCAATTGCCGCTGGGAACGGTCTCGCTGATCGACACGATCGCCGATGCCGAAGCCTATATGCCGGAAGACCCGGACAATCTCGGCTACGTCACCCAGACCACGCTTTCGGTCGATGACACCGCCGGCGTGATCGCCAAGCTGCAGGAGCGCTTTCCAAACCTCTCCGCGCCTGCCGCCGACAGCATCTGCTACGCCACCACCAATCGCCAGGAAGCGGTGAAGGAAGCGGCGCCCGGCTGTGATCTCTTCATTGTCGTCGGCGCACCGAACTCGTCGAATTCAAAGCGGCTGGTGGAGGTCGCGCTGAGGGCCGGCGCCAAGCGCTCGCTCCTGGTGCAGCGCGCCTCGGAGCTGAACTGGGAAGAGATCGGCGAAATCCGTACGCTCGGACTTTCCGCCGGTGCCTCCGCCCCGGAAGTCATCGTCGATGAGATCATCGCGGCCTTCAAGGAGCACTTCGATGCGGGGATCGAACTCGCCATCACTGCGGAGGAAACCGAAAACTTCCTCGTTAACCGCGAGCTTCGCGGTGTGCCGCTGACCCAAGAGGATATGGAATGGGTCAATGGGCGAGGACCGGTCGGCGCAGCCGGCGGGACGATCCAGTGAACCTTTCCGAGGGACGGGCGCCCTGCATCTTGGCGGACGGCCGCAACCTGAAGCCGATCAGAACCGCTCACCTTCTTCTGACTTGCCGGGCATCTTCCCAACAGGAAGGGAGACCAGCAAGACGCTCCGGTTTCCCGCCTATATCGACCCCTCCAGGCCGCAAGACGTTGCCCTTCCGTGATCTGCCCTCTTGTGGGATCGCGGCCCGGTGGGGCAAAGGGGAATACAGTTTCCGGCAGATGATTCTGCCTTCCTCCGGACTGTGAGACCATCTTGGCCGTTTACACCGATATCACCGAAGACGACCTCAAACGTTTCCTGACCGAATACGATGTCGGCGAGCTGACCTCCTATAAAGGCATTGCCGAGGGCGTCGAGAACTCCAATTTCCTGCTGCATACGACGCGCGATCCGCTGATCCTGACGCTTTACGAAAAGCGCGTCGAGAAGGCCGACCTGCCGTTCTTTCTCGGTTTGATGCAGCATCTTTCGGCGCGAGGCCTGTCCTGCCCGCTGCCTCTGCCGCGCCGCGACGGCGAGCTGCTCGGCGAGCTTTCCGGCCGGCCGGCGGCGTTGATCTCCTTTCTGGAAGGCATGTGGCTACGCAAGCCCGAAGCGAAACATTGCCGCGAAGTCGGCCGGGCGCTCGCCGGGATGCACCTCGCCGGCGAAGGTTTTGGGCTCAATCGCCCGAACGCCCTGTCGCTCGAGGGCTGGAAGACCCTTTGGGCGAAAGCCGCCGACCGCGCCGACGAGGTCGAAAAAGGGCTGCAGGACGAGATTTCCTCGGAACTGGAGTTCCTGGGCACCAACTGGCCGAAGGACCTGCCAGCCGGCGTCATCCATGCGGATCTCTTCCAGGACAATGTCTTTTTCCTCGGTGATGCGCTCTCGGGGCTGATCGATTTCTATTTCGCCTGCAACGACCTGCTCGCCTATGACGTGTCGATCTGCCTGAATGCCTGGTGCTTCGAGAAGGATGGTGCCTACAACCTCACCAAGGGTATGGCGATGCTGGAAGGTTATCGCAGCGTTCGGCCGCTTTCGGACGACGAGATTGCCGCCCTGCCGGTTCTGTCGCGCGGCTCGGCGCTGCGCTTCTTCCTGACAAGGCTCTATGACTGGCTGACGACGCCGCCGGGCGCGCTGGTGGTGAAGAAGGACCCGCTCGAATATCTGAGGAAGTTGCGTTTCCACCGGCAGGTTTCCTCGGCTGCGGAATATGGATTGGCGGCATGAAACAGGTCGAGATCTTTACCGACGGCGCCTGCTCCGGCAATCCGGGCCCTGGCGGTTGGGGTGCCATCCTGCGTTATGGCGAGACCGAGAAGGAAATGTTCGGCGGCGAGGCCGAGACGACCAACAATCGCATGGAACTGATGGCGGCGATCCAGGCGCTCAACGCGCTGAAGACGCCCTGCGAGGTCGAGCTTTACACCGACAGCGCCTATGTGAAGGACGGCATCTCCAAGTGGATCTTCGGCTGGAAGAAAAACGGCTGGAAGACCGCCGACAAGAAGCCGGTGAAGAATGCCGAACTCTGGCAGCAGCTGGAGGAGGCCCGCAACCGGCACAAGGTGACGCTACATTGGATCAAGGGCCATGCTGGGCATCCGGAAAACGAGCGGGCCGACGAACTGGCACGCCTGGGCATGGCGCCGTTCAAGAAGAGATAGGCTGCCGAACGGGCAGGCGAGAGGGTTTGATGGCCCAGAACATCTACGACACGCCGGACTTTTTCGAGGGTTACAGCCAGCTCGGCCGCTCTCTGCATGGTTTGGCTGGGGCTGCCGAATGGCCGCAGATCCGCTCCCTGCTGCCCGATCTGAAGGGGCTTCGCATCGTCGATCTCGGCTGCGGCTTCGGCTGGTTTTCGCGCTTTGCCGCCGGTGAGGGGGCGGCGTCGGTGCTTGGCCTCGATCTTTCGGAGAACATGATCGCGCGCGCCAATGCGCAGAACGCTCACCCGGTCATCACCTATGGCATCGCCGATCTCGAACAGGTCGAATTGCCAAAAGCCGATTTCGACCTCGCTTATAGTTCGCTCGCCTTCCATTACCTGGAAGATTTCGGCCGGTTATTGAGGCAGGTCCACGCAGCGCTGGTGCCGGGCGGCAAATTCGTCTTCACCATCGAACATCCGATCTACATGGCCTCCTTCCGCGCCGGCTGGCGGACCGACGAAACCGGCCAACGGTTTTGGCCGGTGGACCATTATTCCGTCGAAGGCAAACGCAGTACCGACTGGCTTGCGAAAGGGGTCCTCAAGTATCACCGGACCATCGCCACCACGTTGAACGCGCTGACCGATGCCAGCTTTACCACGCGCCGGCTTGTCGAATGGGCTCCTTCGCAGGCGCAGATCGTCGCCAACCCCGCCCTTGCCGAAGAAATGGACCGGCCGATGATTCTCATGATTTCCGCGGAGCGCTGAACGATGTCTCTTCGCCTCATTTCCCTCAATGCCTGGGGCGGGCGCGTCCATGCGCCGCTGATGGATTATCTGAGACAGGCCGATCCGGATGTGTTGTGCCTTCAGGAGGTCACCCACGTAGCGGGTTACGACGGCGACTGGTTGACCTTTCGGGAAGGTGCCTTCGAGCTGCCGCAACGCTCCAGCCTGCTTAATGACGTGGCATCGGTCCTCCCCGGACATAGTGCCTTTTTCGCCCCCGCCGCCTGTGGCCCGCTCTATGACGGCGACCGCGAAGTGATGTCCGAATGGGGGATCGCGACCTTCGTGCGCCAGGGCATGCCGGTCATCGGTCAGGCGCAAGGCTTCATCCACGGGGACTTTCCTGTCGTAGGTTTCGGTGAACATCCGCGCCCCCGCAATGCCCATGGTGTCCGCGTTTTCCGGCACGAGACCGTCTCGGCGGTGACGATCGTGCAGATGCACGGCCTTCGCGACCTCGCCGGCAAGGGCGATACACCGGCCAGGCTTGCGCAGGTGCACACTCTCGTGGCGCTTGTCGAAAAGGTTTGGCGCAAGGGCGAGCCTCTGGTCGTCTGCGGCGACTTCAACCTCCTGCCGGGCAGCGAGACTTTCGCGGTCCTCGGCGAGCTCGGTCTCACGGATCTCGTCACCACGCGGGGCTTCACCGATACCCGCACCTCCTGGTATCCCAAGGAGGGACGTTATGCTGACTATCTCCTGGTGACGCCCGAGGTAAAGGTTGCAAGGTTCGATGTCGTTGCCGAGCCGGAAGTGTCGGACCATCGGGCATTGCTGCTGGAAATCGCCTAAGCGTTATTGCGCTGAAATCCTTTCCCTCTATTCTGCCGCAAAACACAACGGGAGGCCGGTTCATGATCCTGCATTGCGTATTCGCGCGCTTTAAGGCGGCGCTTCAACCGGCGGACAAGCAGGCGCTTTATGACGCCGTCGCGGCCCTGAAGGAGGTGACGCCCGGCATCATCGACGTCAAATACGGTCCGAACGTCTCGCCGGAAGGGCTGAACGGCGGCTTTCTCGATGGTTTTGTGGTGACCTTCGAAAGCCCCGAGGCGCGTGATGCCTATCTCGTCCATCCCGAGCATATGGCCGTTGGTGAGCGTATCGTCGCTTCCACCGATGGCGGATTGTCGGGCCTGATGGTCTTCGATCTGGCAATCTGAGGCCGTGATACAGCCCTCGTGGCGCCTTAGGCGACTGATAACCCTCAGGGAGGGACGAGCTTCTCGAACGTTCCCCAGTTCGGAAGAATAACGGATCCGCCTGACGTGCGGGATACGATGTTCGTGAAGCTGCTTGCGGACTTGCGCTGTTTGCACATCGCTTTTGCCAAGGCTTAAACTGAACAAGACGGGACGACTGGCTCCGAGCCCGTGCAAGTTGGGTGAGGGAGTGTCTCACGGCACGGCCCGACGCCAAAATCTCGGCAGTGGTACCAGCTCCGGCTGCTAGCGAGCGCGACCTTAAGGTTGTATATCATTGAAGGAAAAGTTGACGATGGTTCAGCCTTCACCAATTCTGAACGCTCGCTTTCTGGCGTGAGGCGCGCGAGCCGCGGAAGGTAACAATGGACACAGGTGTTGGGGTGACTGACAACGAGGCCCTTGGGCATCTTCCAGACCGCAAGCAGCGGGAGCTTTCGCGCGCCTTGAAAATCATCTTCGAGGAGTTCGAAGCCGCCCAACAGACCAAGCTTTCGGAAAAACAACGCGCCGGCCGGATCTTAAAGGTTATCCTCTTTGGTTCATATGGCCGGGGCGATTGGGTTGAGGACCACAAGAGCGGTTACCGGTCCGACTACGACATCCTGGTTGTCGTCAACATCAAAAGCGTCGGCGAGGAAAATGAGCTGTGGCACGACGTTTCGGATCATTTTTTGCGGGAGCTGTTGGTTACGAAGACGATCGAGACGCCGGTCAACGTCATCGTCCATACGCTGCAGGACGTGAATGACCAGTTGGCGCGCGGAAGGCCGTTTTTCATCGATATCGTCCGCGACGGCGTCATCCTCTATGAAAAGGAAGGCCATCCGTTTGTTTCGCCGAAGCCTCTCTCGCTGCACGACGCGGTTGTGGAAGCCAAAGGTTATTTTGATCATTGGTACCCAAGCGCCGCAAGGCGTCTAGAGGTAGCAAAAGAAGAGTTTCGAAGGCGCTATTGGAATGATGCGGCCTTTGATCTCCATCAGGCGGCTGAACGCCTTTACCACTGCGTCTTGCTCGTCCTGACCCTGTACAGCCCGAAATCACATCGGCTTAAATCACTTCGCTCCTCGGCGGAGCGCATCGAACCGCGATTGATCGAGGTTTGGCCGCGGGACACGAAATTTGCCCGTCGTTGCTTCGAAAGACTCGATCGCGCATACGTGGATGCCAGATATTCACCCCATTACGAGATCACCGAGGAGGAGCTTCGGTGGCTGATCGAACGCATAGAAGTACTGCAGGAGCTCGTGGAACGCATCTGCAGAGAGAAGCTAGCGGGAGAGGCTAATTCGTGATTTCGGCTCGGCACTCAACTGCGCCGAGCCGTTTCCGCCGTGAACATCGATGTTAAAAATATCCAAGGGTTTGAGGCGCCTCAACGCCCTTTTCCAAAGCGGAACGCAAACGGGTCAGAGCTGTTCCAGCATTGCCGCGGCACCCGAAACGGTTGCCTGTCCGGGGCTTTCTTCGATGTTCAACGATTTCACCACGCCGTCTTCGACGAGCATCGAATAGCGTTTCGAGCGGATGCCGAGCCCACCGGCCGAAAGGTCCATATCGAGGCCAAGCGATTTGGTGAAGGCCCCGTCCCAGTCGGCAAGGAAGTGGATTTTGCCCATGCCGCCGGTCTGGCTCGCCCAGGCGCCCATGACATGCCAGTCATTGACGGCGATGACGGCGATGTCGTCGACGCCCTTCGCCAGGATCGCGTCGCGGTTTTCGAGATAACCAGGCAGATGGTTCAGCGTGCAGGTGGGTGTGAATGCGCCCGGAACGGCGAAAACTACGACCTTCTTGCCGTCAAAAAGCTGTTCGGTGGTGATTTCAACTGGGCCGTCGGCGGTCTTTTCCTTGAACTTGGCTGCAGGCAGTCTGTCGCCGATCGTGATGGTCATGAGAGATCTCCTCGGTTCTCGCGGGCACATGCCTCCGGCCCGCCTTTCGCGGCGCACTATAGACCTGACTTGTCATAAGACAAGCCAGAGAACAGGCCCTGCCGGCCTGTTTGGCGAGAGACCGGTCTATTCAAAGGCGAGCGAGGTTTCCATGGCGCGATTGCCGGCGACCACGAGAATGCCCCAGCGTTTGCCCTTGATATCATAACCCTTGGGAAGCTTTCCCACCGGCATGTCGAGCGAATAGCCGTCGCCATCTTGGCGGCCATTGACGCCGTCGAACAACACGTGTCCCTGAGGCCCGGTGACGATCACCTGCGGCGGGGCAAAGGTTCCCAACGGCAGCTTCAGCTTGAGGCTCAGCACTTCGCGCCCGTGTGTCATGGCATAGTGGGTGACGGCGAAATCGTCCGAAGGCGGTTCCGGCAGTTTCGAGGCGGCAGCATTCAGGATCATCGCCTCTTCGACCGGCGTGCCGTTGACGGGAGCGAGCTTCAGTGAAAATTCCGCCTGGAAGGGGATGCAGATATTGCGGCAGAGCCCGACGAATGCGGAAGCGCCAAGGTTCAGCGGTTTGCCGAATTGCTCGACCTGGAGCTCGAAGGGCAATGCCACCGGATGATCGTAGCCGATGTCCCGCAGCTTGCCGTTGTCTATCCGCTTCGGCACGGGATAGCCGATATGCGACAGCGTCACGCCGCCCGCCTTGGAAAACACCATTTGTGGCGGAATGCCGGCATCGCCCGGTTCCTTCCAATAGGTGATCCAGCCGGGCTTCGGTTCGATCTGCAACGCGCCGCGCACCGTCCCGTCAGGTTCCGGCGGCATGGCGACGATGCGCATGCGGCCGCCCTCGTTGATGGCCCAGGGCGTGGTCTCCGCACAGCTGATATTTGCCACGCCGAGAACCGCGCCCGCAGTAATACAGGCGGCGAGCGCGAGAGGTGCGCGGGTCGGAAGGCTTCGCAGCGAAATTGTCGTCATCGGCCAGACATTTAATCGATCAGACGGGTTCGGACCAGTCACGACCCCGCGAAAGCCGATCATTTTCGGTTGATTGATAGGCCGGACTGCCCCATCTTGATCAAATGGTAGGATCTAAAGCTCTCCCGCCCGGAGGCCGGGCCGGAAGGCAGGCCGGAGGCGTCATGGTTTTTTCGACCCTGAAAGACAAGCGCGAACGCGGCTTTCTGGACGGCCAGTTCCTGATCGCAATGCCCGGCATGCGTGACGGCAATTTCACCCGCGCCGTGGTTTATGTCTGCGCCCATTCGCCAGCCGGTGCCATGGGCTTCATCATCAATCGGTCCCAGCAGATCTCCTTTACCGACGTTCTGTTGCATCTGAAGCTCATGGATCAGAACGAGGCGATCATGCTGCCCGGCTCTACCCGTGATTTTCCCATCCTGTCGGGTGGTCCGGTGGAGACGGGCCGCGGTTTCGTGCTGCATTCGGATGATTTCACGAGCGAATCCTCCATTCCCGTCAGCGACGACATCTCGCTCACCGCCACGCTCGACATTATCCGCGCCATCTGCGACGGACGCGGGCCGGCGCGAGCCACGATGTTGCTCGGTTATGCCGGGTGGGGTCCCGGCCAGCTCGAGGCGGAGATCGTCAACAATGGCTGGCTGAACTGCCCTGCCACCGAGGACCTGATCTTCGACCGCATGCTGGACGGCAAATACGAAAAGGCTCTGGCCTTGATGGGCGTCAGCCCGGAAATGTTATCGAGCGAAGCCGGGCACGCTTAAAAACATTAAATCTTCAAATGGCTTGGAACGAAGCCCGCGCCGCCTGCGTTTTCTCCCCCGCAGGACGATGAATGTCCGCGGCGAGGAGAAAGAAGATGGGCAGCACCAGCGACAAGATGGCCGGCAAGGCCAATGAAATGTCCGGCAAGGTCAAGCAGGCCGCCGGCGATATGACCGACAATCCGAAACTCAAGGCCAAGGGCGGCGCCCAGGAAACCAAGGGCCACGCGCAGCAGGCCAAAGGCAAACTCAAGGACGCTGCCAAGGGCGTCGTCGATCGTATGTAAGGTCTCTCGGCCTCATTCGGCCTCATGTAGACTCAAGCCTGTTCCGGCTTCGGCCGGGGCAGGTTTTCTGTATCAGCTCCTCATGCGACGGGACCGTCCCCATGCGCCTCTACGACTGCGATCACTGCGGCCAGCCAATCCATTTCGACAATCGCTCCTGCGTCAACTGCGGCCATCGGCTGGCCTTCGTGCCGGAAATGATGGCCATGCATGCGCTTGAGGAAGAGGAGGACGGCACCTGGCGCCTCGTCGCTGTACCGGCCCACAAGGTGCGGCTCTGCGCCAACGAGTCGATGGACATCTGCAACTGGACGGTCCTTGCGAACGATCCCCATAGTTTCTGCCCCGCCTGCCGGCACAACCGGCTGGTCCCAGACGCCTCGACCGAGGTGGGCCTCAGCCAGTGGCGCCGCATCAGCCAGGCGCAGCGGCACCTCTTCTATTCGCTCTTGCGCTGGGACCTGCCGCGCACCAACCGCGCGGAAGATCCGGAAGGCGGGCTCGTCTTCGATTTCCTGGTGGACGAGGTCAAAAACGACGGCACCGTCGTGCCGGCCATGACCGGCCACGAGGATGGCCTGATCGCCATCCGCGCGGCGGAGGCGGATGACGTCACCCGCGAACAGGTGCGTGTTTCGATGAACGAGCCCTATCGCACCATGCTCGGCCATTTCCGGCATGAGACCGGTCATTATATCTGGGACAAGCTGGTGCGCGACCGCAGCAGGATCGCTGAATTCCGGGCCGTCTTCGGCGATGAGACGTTCGACTATGCGGAGGCGCTGAAACGCAATTACGAAGAGGGGCCGCCGCCGGATTGGCAAGACTTCTTTATCAGCACTTATGCAAGCTCGCATCCCTGGGAGGATTTTGCCGAATGCTTTGCGCATTACCTCCACATCGTCGATACGCTGGAGACCGCACACGCCTATGGCATGACCATCGAACCGCGGCGGCATGAGGAATTGGCTGCCGAAGTCGCCTTCAATCCCTATAATGCCCAGAGCGCCGAGCAGCTTGTCTCCGCCTGGATCCCCTTCAGCGTCGCGATCAACAGTCTGCACCGGTCGATGGGCGTGCCGGACCTCTATCCGTTCATCCTGTCGCCGGCGGTGGTGGCCAAACTGGAATTCGTCCACCGGCTTATCCACGACCATCTCAAAAAGTAAAACCCGCCTTTCGGTGGATCGAAAGGCGGGGGATAGTTTTGGGGCGCATTCAGAAACCCCATTAAATTAAGGGGTAAAATCACGGTTTCGTCAACCCGGAATATGCATTTTCATATTTTTGAAGATGCTTTCATATCCATCGTCTCGAAATATGCACCTTTGGTTGCAAATGCTGCCCTCGCCCTGATCCCTACGCAAGTCAGGCCCGTTTGGTCAGCGGAAAACGTTCTTTGAGGAGCTTCAGTACCGCATCGGCCGGGGCGGGCGGCCCGAACAGATAGCTCTGGCCGAAATGGCAGCCCATCTTGCCAAGTTCGGCGGCGTCCTCGTCCGTCTCCACCCCTTCGGCAACGACCGACATCTCCAGCGCGCGGGCCATCGCGATGACCGAGCGCAACAGGATGGCGCGTTTTTCCGCCGTATTTCGAACTAGCGCCTTGTCGAGCTTGATGGTGTCGAAGGGAAATTGCGTCAGATAGGCGAGCGACGAATAACCCGTGCCGAAGTCATCGAGCGCGAGGCTCAGCCCGGTCTCCTTCAGCTTGCCGAGAACAAGCCGCGCCTGTTCCGGATTTTCCATCATCAGCGATTCGGTAAGTTCTAGCTTGAGCTGACTCGGATTGACCTGCGTCTTCTGGAGAAGCGCCCGCACGTCGTTGTAGAGGTCAGCGTTGAGAAGCTGGGCACTCGAAAGGTTCACCGAAACGAACACTGGCAGGTCGCCGGTCTGGCCCTGCCAGGTCATCAGGTCGGACGCGGCGCGATCCATGGCAAAGAGACCGAGAGGTCCGATGAGATCGGAGGTCTCCGCGATCGGAATAAATTCCGATGGTGGAATAGGGCCGCGTTTGGGATGGTCCCAACGCATCAGCGCTTCGAAGCCGGCAAGTTCGCCGTCCTTCAACCGGATGATCGGCTGGTAGGCGAGCGACAGTTCCTTGCGTTCGATGGCGCGGCGCAGATCCGTCTCGATCTGCAGCTTGTCGGTGCCCGAAGCCCGGAAGGCCGGACGGAAGGGCTCCACACGATTGCCGCCGGCGCGTTTCGCCCGGTACATGGCAAGTTCCGCATCGGCGAGCATGCCAGTCGCGCTCTCCTGCTGATCGACCCATGAGGCAAGCCCGATCGAGGCCGTCAGGATGATTTCCCGATTGGCGAAGTTGATCGGCACCATGATCGCCTTGGAGACCGCGTCGGCGAAATCCGCCACCTTGGCCGGATCGCGCTCGGATACGAGGATCAGGCCGAACTGGTCGCCGGAAAGCCTCGCCAGCGTATCTTGTGGCTTCAGGAGGCGGCGCAGGCGGCGGGTCAGCGCGATTAAGATATTGTCTCCGGCGGCGATCCCGAGACTGTCGTTCACCTGCTTGTAGCGGTCGATATCGATCGCCATTACGGTCGGGCGCACGGTATCGCCGCTCGGCGCTAGCGTCAGCACCGATTGCAGGCGGTCGAGGAAGACCTGTCGGTTTGGCAGGCCGGTCAGGTTGTCGTGCAGCGCGTCCTGCAGCAGGCGTTCGACGGAATTCTTCTGTTCGGTGACGTCGATGATCGTGCCGACGCAGCGGATGATCTCGCCGTTGGAGCCAAGCACCGGCCGGGCGCGGATCTGCAGCCAGTGGAAATGCCCGTCTTCGGCGCGGATGCGGAATTCATGGTTCAGCCGCCCGCGACGATGCTCAAGGAGAACATCCAAGGTAGCGCGAAACCGATCGCGGTCGTCCGGATGCAGCCGCGGCACCCAGTTGCGGACCGGACCATGAATGGCGCCCGCATCGAGCCCGAGCCTCAGCGAAATATCGGGCGTAGTGACCACCCGGTCGCGCGCCACGTCCCAGTCCCAGACGGTATCGCCGCTGCCGGTCAGCGCCAGCGACTGACGCTCCAGATCGGAGAACAGGCCCTGCTGATAGGCGCCGCCGGCAAAGGCGTGCTGCATGACCGTGAAGCCGATCAGCAGCACGATCAACACCAAGCCGCCGCCGAGCGCCGGCTGGATGATGTCGTTGTCGAGCTTGCCGGTGACCGTCAGCCAGCCACCGAACAGCCAGACGAGAATGAGCGCCCAGGTCGGCACCAGGAGAATGGCGCGGTCGTAGCGGTTGAAGCCGAGATAGATGATCAGCAGAATGCCAACCGTGCCGGTGAGCGCGAAGGAAAGCCTGGCAATGCCCGAGGCGACGGAAGGGTCGTAGATCGCGACACCGCCGAGCAAAACCAGGCCGACGATCCAGGCAAGCGTCGCATAGCCCAGATGCACGTGCCAACGGTTGAGATTGAGGTAGGTGAAGAGGAAGATGACGAGCGAGGAGGCAAGCGCCACTTCCGCGCCGGCGCGCCATATGCGCTGATCGCCGGAAGTGATGGTGATCAGCTTATCGAGGAAGCCGAAGTCGACGCAGATATAGGCAAGCACCGCCCAGGCGAGCGCGGCGGATGCCGGCAGCATGGACGTGCCCTTGACGACGAAGAGGATGGTGAGAAACACTGCAAGCAGACCGGCGATGCCGAGCACGATGCCGCGATAGAGCGTGAACGAGTTGACCGTGTCCTTGTAGGCGTCCGGCTGCCAGAGATAGATCTGCGGCAGCGATGGTGTCGCGAGTTCGGCGACGAAGGTGATGGTCGAGCCGGGGTTCAGCGTGATGCGGAACCCGTCGGCGTCCGGGCTCGGAATGCGGTCGAGCGCGAAACCTTCCGAGGGCGTGATCGAGATGATGCGCTGCGAGCCGAGGTCCGGCCAGAACATCTTGGAATTGGCGAGCCGGAAATGCGGCGCGACGATCACCCGTTCGAGCTGCTCTTCGGAAACGTTGGAAAGCGCAAAGACGGCCCAGTCTCCTTGGTGCCCTGGAGAACTGGCTCGCACCTCGATGCGACGGCGGATGCCGTCGGAGCCGGCGGCTGTTGAGACCTGAAAGGCTTCGCCCTGATTGGTGTAGATATCCGTCGTCCGGGTCAGATCGAGCGCGGTGTCGTCTCGCGAAATCTTTACCGGCTCGGCAGCCCGGGCAACCGGGGCGGCAGCGATGATGATGGCTGCGACAAACATCAAGACCAGCGTCGGAAACCAGCGGATCAACGAGGCGATAGGCAATCTCCGGCCGCTCATGGTTTCAGCATCTTCCCGAATTCACCGTCTTCCGGTAACCGGGAGAACATCAGATGGTCGCGCCATTCGCCGTTGATTTTGAGGTATTTGCGCAAAAGACCTTCCCGCTCGAAGCCGGCCTTTTCAAGAAGCCGGACGCTTTTCCAGTTTTCCGGAATACAGGCTGCCTCGATCCGGTGCAACTGAAGTCCGTGGTAGATATACGGGATAGCCACGTTCAATGCGGCCAACATATGGCCTTGGCCGGCATGTTTTTCGCCCATCCAGTAACCGATCATGCAGCTTTGCGCCGCTCCCCGGCGGATGTAACCGATCGTCAGCCCGCCGAGCAGGACCTCGTCCCCTCGCCGGAACAGAAGGAGCGGCATGGCGAGCCCCGCGGCATATTCCTGTCCGCTCCTGACGACGCGCGCCCGAAACGAGCCCTCGGTCAGCTCGTCCGGCCGCCAGATGGGTTCCCAAGGCTGCAGAAAACCGCGGCTTTCCGAACGCAGCCGTTGCCACTGCTTGTAATCGGAATAGCGAGGCAGGCGCAGAAGATGGTTCTCGCCATAAAGCTCTGGTGTGTCCGGCTGTCGCGACAGGAACCGAAACACCGACTTCGCCATTATTATTCTGCTCCGGGCAGGGGGGCCGGCTTAGCCGGCAACCTTCTTGGTTTGAAACCCAGGCGAGGAAAGCGCCGCGGTGATATCGGTCATGGATGCGAGTTGATCAATCGGACCGACGGCCGACAGCGTGGGGACTGTATCGAAAAACAGCCGCCCCGCAAGATCGGTCAGCCGTTCGGTGGTGATGCCGGCGAGCCGTTCCATCATTTCCGGGTTGGGGATCGGCCGGCCGTAAAGCATCATCTGCCTGGCGATCTGGCCGGCACGGGCAGCCGGGCTTTCTTGGCCCATCAGCAGTTGGGCACGGATCTGGGCGCGAGCGCGGTCGATCTCCTGCTGTTCGATCGTCTCCGAGGCCTTGCGCAGTTCGTCGATGACGACCGGCACCAGTTTCGGCAGGTCGTCGCCACCGGTTGCGGCATGGATGCCGAAGATGCCCGTGTCGGAAAAGCCCCAGTGGAAGGCATAGACCGAATAGCAAAGGCCACGATGTTCGCGCACTTCTTGGAAGAGGCGCGACGACATGCCGCCGCCGAGGATGTTCGCAAGGATCTGCGAACAGTAGAAGTCGCGCATGTGATAGGCCTTGCCCTCAAAGCCGATCAGCAACTGCGCATCCATGAGATCGCGGGTCTCGCGGACGTCGCCGCCGATATAGCGGGCCGTATCGAAAATGGGCGGTGTGCTCGGCGTCAGCGGCAGGTTGGCGAAGCGCTCCTCCACCTGTTTGACGAATGCGTCGTGATCGACGGCGCCGGCGGCGACCACGAACATCCGATCGGTGGTATAATTGCGAGAGAGGTATCTGCGGATCTGGTCGGGCGTGAAGCTTTTGACCGTTTCCGGCGTGCCGAGGATCGGTCGGCCGAGCGTCTGGCCGCGATAGGCAGCTTCCGAGAAGCGGTCGAAAATCACGTCGTCCGGCGTGTCGTTGGCGGCCCCGATTTCCTGCAGGATGACATGCTTTTCGCGGCGGAGTTCTTCCTCATCGAACTCCGATTCCGTTAGGATATCGGCGAGGATGTCGACCGCAAGCGGCACATGGTCCTTCAGCACGCGGGCATAATAGGAGGTGGTTTCGGTGGAGGTGGCGGCGTTCAATTCGCCGCCGACATTTTCGATCTCCTCGGCGATGTCGCGGGCGCTGCGCCGGGCCGTGCCCTTGAAGGCCATGTGTTCGAGAAGGTGGGCGATGCCGTGTTCATCCTCGGTCTCGTTGCGTGACCCGGACTTGATCCAGACACCCAGTGCGACGCTCTCCAGATGCGGCATGTTCTCGGTGACGACGGTCAGACCGGAGGCGAGCCGGGTGATTTCTACATTCATATCCAAGTCTTTCCGGCGCCGCCGATACTCTTAGCACTCAAGCGCGGGCATGCTGGCCGATGAAGGTTTCGACGGCCTTAAGCGCAGGCTCCAAGATATCGAAGCGCTCCTCCCTTTGCATTAGATCAGCAAGCCATGATGGAAGCGCCGGATCAATTCCGCAAGCGGATTTTACCGCGGCCGGGAATTTGGCCGGATGCGCAGTCGCAAGCGTCACCATCGGGCTCGCCGGCTTTGCATTCTTCTTTGCGACGAAAACGCCGGTTGCCGTATGCGGGTCGAGGAGGTAGCCGGAGGCCGACAGCGTCTCGCGGATCGTCGCCGCGACCTGGCGTTCGGTGGCGCGTCCGGCGCGGAATTCGCGCTTGATGCTTTTAAGCGCATCCGGCTTGATCTCGAAAGCCCCGGACTGTTTCAGGCCGGCCATGGAAGAACGCACAGCACTTGCATCGCGGCCGTAGGATTCAAACAGCAGCCGCTCGAAATTCGACGAGATCTGGATGTCCATCGAGGGAGAGGTCGTCGCCTTGACGCCCTTCATCTCGTAGCGGCCGGTCTTCAGCGTGCGGGCCAGGATGTCGTTGTCATTGGTGGCGATCACCAGGCGGTCGATCGGCAGGCCCATCCTCTTGGCCACGTAACCGGCAAAGATATCCCCGAAATTCCCGGTCGGCACGGTGAAGGAGATTTTCCGATCCGGACCGCCGAGCGAGACAGCTGCGGTGAAATAATAGACCACCTGCGCCATGATACGCGCCCAGTTGATCGAATTGACCCCGGAAAGCTTCATGCGGTCACGGAAGGCCACGTCGTTGAACATTTCCTTCACCAGGTTCTGGCAGTCGTCGAAATTCCCCTTCACCGCAATAGCATGCACGTTGGCGGCGGCGGACGTCGTCATCTGCCGCTGCTGCACCGGCGAAACCTTGCCGTGCGGGAAGAGGATGAAAATGTCGGTGCGCTCGCGCCCGGCAAAGGCGTCGATCGCAGCCCCACCGGTATCCCCCGATGTTGCGCCGACGATCGTCGCGCGTTCGCCGCGTTCGGCCAGGACATAATCCATTAGCCGCGCGAGAAGCTGCATCGCCACGTCCTTGAAGGCGAGCGTCGTGCCGTGGAAGAGTTCGAGCACGAAATCGTTCGGGCCGGTCTGGACGAGCGGCACGACGGCCGGATGTCGGAAGGTGGCATAGGCTTCGCCGATCATCGCCTGCAGCCTGTCTGCCGGAATTTCGCCATCAACGAAGTGTTTCAGGACCTCGAAGGCGATGTCCTGGTAGGACTTGCCGCGCAGGGCCCGGATCTCCTTTTTGGTGAGGCTCGGCCATTCGCGCGGCACGTAAAGACCGCCGTCGCGGGCAAGGCCGGCCATCAGCGCGTCACGAAATCCGAGAGCAGGAGCTTCGCCCCGGGTAGAAATGTAGTCCACGACCGTCAATCCCCAATCGATTTTTATTCGCGCCGCTGATATAGACCATCGAAATCAGCGGTGAAAGACTGGAAAATGACATGTCCGGTCGCCAGCAATGTGATGGGATGGAAGAGGTTGAGTAACGTGTTTGGCAAGATTTCGCGTGGTCTTCTGGCGGTTTCCCTGGCGGCTCTCGCAGGCTGCAATTCCTCGTCGCCGACCGAAGGCTTGACGCCGACCGCCCAGGCAGCACCGCCTCAACAGGCCATAACGCCGGTCGTGCAGGCCTTTTGCCCGCCGGTGGTCATGCTGGAGCAGACGGCCATCCACCAGGTCTATGCCCGCGGCGGCGACAAGAACCCCGAAAAGCTTCTCTACCAGGCCTCGCTCGCCGATGCGACGCGCCAGTGCACCGCCAACGAAACGACCTTGACGATCAACGTCGTGGCCCAGGGGCGCCTCGTCCAGGGGCCGGCCGGCACACCCGGCAAGATCACCTTGCCGATCCTCGTCGAAGTGGTCGACGGCGACAACATCATCTATTCACAGAAAGTGGCGTTCCCGGTCGATATGCCTGCCGGCGGCACCCAGTTCATCTTCAACAAGCCGGACGTGCAGATCCCCAATGCCCAGGGCGGCGCCTCGCGCTTCACCCGCGTTCGGCTGGGATACGATACCGGCGCCCCGACGAAGAAGCCGACCCGCCGGAGCTGATTTCACCGAAAGCGGCGAAACAGCGGCCCGTAGAGCGGTCGGGGCGAATGTCCCGATCGAAGAGCTCCTACCCGTTGCCTCAATGCCCTAAGGCATTGAAATACGCACAGGGAAACCCCTTGTTCAGAACGCGCCCGCCCATTCGGTCAATGCGGCGATGACCGCCGGCAGGTCCATCATGCGGGAAATCACCGTCTCGGCGCCGGCATCCGTCAGCCGGTCTGCATGGCTCGGATAGGTGTGCGATGCGCCTGTGAAGCCAATGACCCGCATGCCGGCCGCCTTGGCGCCATGGATGCCGTGGGTGGAATCCTCGATCACCAGGCATTTGTCCGGCGACACGCCGAACTGCTTCGCCGCATGTAGGAAGATGTCCGGCTTCGGCTTGACGCGGTCGGGCCCGAGATCCTTGGCGGAATAGATATGCGGCGCGAAATAGGGCTTGAGGCCGACTTTTTCGAGCATCATGTCGAGCCGGTGGCTGCTGGAATTGGAGCAGATGCAGCGCTGCGTGGTGATCCGGGCGAGTGCGAACTTCACGCCGTCGATGATCTTCACGTCGCGGGCGAGGCGCGCGTCGAGCAGTTGTTCCGACTTGTCGAGCAAGGAAGCGGAAAGCGGGATATTGGCCTCCTGCTCCACCTGCAGCAAGATGTTCTTCCATGTCATCCCGGCGAAACGCTCGCCCATTTCCTCGACGCTGATGGGATAGCCGGCCTCCGTCAGCAGTCTCGATTCGACCTGCGCCGCGATGATTTCGGAATCGACGAGCACGCCGTCGCAATCGAAAATGATGAGGTCGAAACCGCTCATGATGGAAGGCCCTGTAGGTGAAGTGAGGGGCGCCTTTTATACCCGTCTTGCCAAAAGCTCAATCGATACTCCTGCATGGCAGCTGGAAGCGGAGCGGGCGGCTCTCGACAAGCCTCCGACAGCCATCTAAGGAACGCTTATGGGCAAGGAGCCGGAAGATACCATCGCCAGCCGCATCAGCCGGGTGCTCGCCGATCGCATCGTGCGCGGCGAACTTGCGCCGGGCGCCCGTCTTCGTCAGGATCACGTCGCCGAGGAATTTCGGACCAGCCACGTGCCCGTGCGGGAGGCCTTCCGCCGGCTGGAGGCGCAGGGGCTGGCGATCAGCGAACCGCGCCGCGGCGTGCGCGTCGCTTCCTTCGATCTCGCCGAAGTGCGCGAAGTGGCCGAGATGCGTGCCGCGCTGGAAGGGCTGGCATTACGCCACGCCGCCCGCCACCTGACGCCCGCCATTCTGGATGCTGCCGAAGAGGCGACCCGCGAGGGTGACGCCGCCGCCGATGTTCATGCCTGGGAGGAGGCAAACCGCCGCTTCCACCGGCTGATCCTCGCGCCCTGCGGCATGAAGCGCCTGCTCGCCTCGATCGACGATCTGCACGCCGCAAGCGCCCGTTTCCTGTTCTCCGCCTGGCAGACCGGCTGGGAAAAGCGCACCGACCACGATCATCGCGCCATCCTTGCCGCTCTGCGTCAGGGCAAGGCGGAAGAGGCGGCCGTTATTCTCCAGAAACACGTGCAATGGATCGGCCGCGGCCCGCAACCGACCCCTGCGGGCGTTGCTCGTGAGACTTTCGCCATCGTCGGCTGATCGCAATCAAAATTATAGATAAAATTTCCGCCGCGAAACCTCTCGGATATATGGGATTTCGGCAAATGCCTCCGTGCGATAACTGCCTCCTGCCCTTGATATTGGCTGTGGGTGGCTTGCTTTCTTCAAAAAAACACGCATAAAATAGATTGTAATAGAAATTATCTATAATATTGAAAGGAGAGCTTGATGTCCCTGAACAATTCCCGCCAAACGCTTGCATTCGATCCCTTTCGCCTTGCGGATCGATCTGTCCTGATGAAGGCGCTTTTCGTGCTGGCCGGCACGCTGGGATTGGCGATTGCCTCGCGCATCGCGGTACCCATGTATCCCGTGCCTGTCACCATGCAGACCTTCGCGGTGACGATGATCGGCGCTCTCTACGGCTGGCGCCTCGGGGGTTTCACCGTGTTGGCCTGGATCGCCGAAGGCATGATCGGCCTGCCCGTCTGGGCGAATGGCGCAAGCGGCATTCCCTATTTCATGGGGCCGACCGGTGGCTATCTCGTGTCTTTCCCCATCATCGCGGTGTTGACCGGCTGGCTGGCGGAAAGGGGCTGGACGGGCGAGCAGGTGATGGCGAGCTTTATTGCGCATCTTGCCGCCAACATCCTCTGCCTTGCGATCGGCGGCGTTTGGCTCGGGGCGATGATCGGTGCGGAAAAGGCATGGCTGCTCGGCGTCATGCCCTTCTTCATCGGCGCTGCGCTGAAATCTGCCCTGGCGGCGGCGGTGCTGAAGGGCGTCGCCATCTATGGCGGCAAGCTGCGGATCGAGGCCTGAAGGCGATGATGCTCAGACCGGAAACAGCGACAGGAATTTCCGCTCGCCTTCCGGCGTAAACAGCACGGCGCGGCTTTCCTCGCTGCGCCGTGCCCAGCCCTTTTCCATGAAATGCTGGAGCAGTGCCTTGCCGAGCGTGCCGGCCAGATGCGAGCGCCGTTCGCTCCAGTCGAGGCAGGACTTGCAGAGCGGCCGGCGGCTGGAGGCGAGTTTCGAAAGATCGATGCCGAGCTTGCCGAGTTCGGCGCGGCCTTCCTCGGTCATCGTCAGGTTCTCTCCGTCCGTCTCGATCGCGCCGCGCGCCACGAAACTGTCGAGCATCCTGACACCGTAGTCGCCGGCCAGATGGTCGTAGCAGACGCGCGCCTTGCGCAGCGCCGGATCCTTCGGTCCCGGCCGGTGGCGCAGATGGCCTCTGCTTGCCGCAAATCCCATCAGGCTTTCGAGGAGGGCGCCGACGGCGGCATCGGCCAGCGTGAAGTAGCGATGCCGGCCCTGCTTGCGTTGCGAAATCAGCCCGCCATCTTCGAGTTTCGACAGATGCGAACTTGCCGTCTGCAGCGTCACGCCTGCCGCCTGCGCCAACTCGGTCGCCGTTAATGCCTGGCCGCCGCTGAGGACGGTCAGCATGTTGGCGCGGGCGGGATCGCCGATCAGGGTGCCGATTCTGGCTATGTCCGGACCTTCTTTCATACTTCGACCATAACCGAAGCATCCTGGCTGCGCAACATGGCAAAACACTTCCGTCACCCGAGCGACGCCCGGAAAAGCATAAAGCGGTTTTCCGCCCGGAATTGCTTCAGAACGAAATGGAGAAGGCCATGATCACCTGTTTCATCCGTTACGAAATCGACCCTTTCAAGAAGGACGAATTCGCCGAATATGCCCGCAACTGGGGTCAAGCGATCCCGCGCTGCGGCGCCGACCTGATCGGTTATTTCGGTCCGCACGAAGGTTCGGCGACAACCGCCTACGGGGTCTATAACATCGAGAGCCTTGCTGCTTATGAAGCCTATCGGGCCCGTCTTGCGGCCGATCCGTCCGGCCGGGAAAATTATGCGTTCGCCAAACGCCAGCGCTTCATCCTGAAGGAAGACCGCATCTTCCTGACGAACGTGTCCGCACCCCACGGAGCTTTGGTTACGCCATGATCGCCGTCATTTTCGAAGTCGTGCCCTATATGGGCGAACGTCACAAATATCTGGATCTTGCGGGCGAACTGCGGGTCGAGCTCGAAAGGATCGACGGGTTCATCTCGATCGAACGTTTCGAGAGCCTCACCATGCGCGGCAAGCTTTTGTCGCTCTCCTTCTGGCGCGATGAGGAGGCGGTGCGTCAGTGGCGCAATCTCGAAGCCCATCGGGCAGCCCAGCAGGCCGGCCGCAACGGTATCTTCGCCGATTATCGCCTGCGCATAGGCCATGTCCTGCGCGATTACGGCATGTTCGAACGCGCCGAGGCGCCTGCCGACAGCCGCGAGGTGCATGCGGCCTGATGGCAGCACAACGTACCCTTTGAAAGGCCTGCCGCGACCTGTAGCGGCAGGCCTGACATTTTGGGAGGGGAAGGAAACTTAACGGAGCGTCTTCCGATGTTCCATGCTATACGCCATCCATGGCCGATTTCGCTTTTCTCATTGAACCTCCCTTCAACTATCGCCGACCGGATGGAAGCGTCACCGGCTGCGATGTCGAGCTTGCGCGGACGGTGCTTGCGACCATCGGCATTGACGATGTGGACATGGCCGAGACGGAATTCGCACAGCTCCTTCCTGGACTGGCGGACGGCCGCTGGCGGATGACGACCGGGCTTTTCGCGACCGAGGAGCGCCGAAGGATTGTGGGTTTCAGCCGGCCGATCTGGGCCCTGCCGGACGGGCTGCTGGTGCGGCGGGGCAATCCTCTGCATCTCGCCGGCTACAGATCCGCGGCGAAGGTGAAGGACTGCAGGCTTGCCGTCATCCGCGACCAGTTCCAGCATCGCTCCGCCGTCGAATTCGGCATGCCGGACGATCGCATCCTGGTCTTCGAAACCTATGCGGATGCCGCGACCGCCGTGCTTGAGGGACGTGCGGACGCCTATGCAAGTGTGGCGCGGGCGCATGCCGGTTACCTCGAACAGAACCGGGATCTGGCCCTGGAGATCGTGACCGTCGGGAGAGACGAGAAGGAACCGGCTTTCGGGTCATTCGCCTTTCACAGATCGGCTGATTCATTCAGGCAAGCGGTCGACGATGCTTTGCTTTCTTATCTCGGTTCTGCCGATCATCGGGTCATGATGAAGACGTTCGGCTTTAGCGATGCCGAGATCGATCTGGTCGCCCGCTGAAGAAACACCGGCATTGTCCAATTCGCTCGCCTCGGAAATTTTTCTCAAAATCGTGCAGCGCTTTCAGTGTTTGGTAACCAAAATAGGTAACCATAACAGTCAGTAAAGTCGTACCGAGTAAAGCGTAGCGAGTATCAAATGGCAGCAGTTCTTCCGCTGGCCGACCTGAAGCAACAGGCGCGTCCAGGCACATGGATCAACAGCATCATTAAGGGCGATTGTGTCGCCGCACTTGAGGCTCTGCCGGATCACTCCGTCGACGCCATCTTTGCCGATCCTCCGTACAATCTTCAGCTTGGCGGCACACTGCATCGCCCCGACCAGTCGCTGGTCGACGCCGTCGATGACGAATGGGACCAGTTTGCTTCGTTCGAAGCCTATGATGCCTTCACCCGCGCCTGGCTGCTTGCTTGCCGCCGTGTCCTGAAGCCGGCCGGCACCATCTGGGTCATCGGCTCCTACCACAATATCTTCCGCGTCGGCGCGATGATGCAAGACTTGAATTTCTGGCTGCTGAACGACATCGTCTGGCGCAAGACCAACCCGATGCCGAACTTCAAGGGCCGCCGCTTCCAAAACGCCCACGAGACGATGATCTGGGCGAGCCGTGATGCCAAGGCCAAGGGCTACACGTTCAATTACGATGCGCTGAAGGCTTCCAACGACGACGTGCAGATGCGCTCCGACTGGTTGTTTCCGATCTGCTCGGGCCACGAGCGGCTGAAGGACGATGACGGCAGGAAGGTCCATCCGACCCAGAAACCGGAGGCCCTTTTGGCGCGCGTCATCATGGCGTCGACCAAGCCCGGCGACGTGATCCTCGATCCCTTCTTCGGCTCGGGCACCACCGGTGCGGTCGCCAAGCGCCTCGGCCGCAACTTCGTCGGCATTGAGCGCGAACAGGACTATATCGATGCGGCCTCCACCCGCATCACCGCCGTTGAGCCGCTCGGCAAGGCGGAACTGACGGTCATGACCGGCAAGAAGGCCGAACCTCGCGTCGCCTTCAACACGCTGGTCGAAAGTGGTCTCGTAAAGCCTGGTCAGGTCCTGACCGACGCGAAGCGCCGGCACAGCGCGATCATCCGCGCCGACGGCACGCTCGCGGCAAACGGCGAGGCCGGTTCCATTCATCGCCTGGGCGCGAAAGTGCAGGGCCTTGATGCATGCAACGGATGGACGTTCTGGCATTTCGACGACGGGCAGTCTCTGAAGCCCATCGACGAACTGAGGGCGGTCGTCCGCAACGATCTGGCGAAATTGGACTGATCCACCTGTCCCTGCCAGATTGAATGGAATTCCTTGTCCGGTTTGTACCTCTAGTCCCGGACGAGGATAATTGACGCCCGGGGAGGCTGACCCCGGGCGTCATTTCTTTTTGGTTTAGGTTCGATCTCGACCGAAGCAGCGCTTAGCTCCCGATTTGGCGAGTCCGACACCTCGGCGGCCACGGTATTGTATTCCTGGTTCAAAAAGCCATTTGCGGATCGATCCTGGGCATGTCTTGGCCCTGGCGCCAGGGGAGATGCCATGGGTTAAGCCATCGCGGATGGGAACCCCCGGTCTTCATTGACATAAGCGATCGCGCATTGAGCGATGGACACGTTTAGGTCTTCAAGCTCGATGGTGATTTCCGATTCGCAGGGTTCAGAAACTGGCCGATGGCGGCATAGAGTTGGTCAGCGGCAATGGGCGCTTTATCCGCCTCAGAAAATCAAAAAGTCAAAATTATTGGACCTGCAGCCCGTCGGGCGGTCCGGTTTCCGCCGGCGCCCTGATCGACAGTTCGCTTCCTGAGCGAGGGCGCCGGCGCTGCTTCCCGAGGGTTCCACTCCTTACATTTCCACCCCATGTGCGATCAGATCCTGCCTCAGCGTTTCCGGGTCCTTGAAATGCACCGCCTGCCAGCCGGCGGCACGCGCGCCTTCCACATTCGGGTAGCTGTCGTCGATGAATATCGTCGCCTCCGGCACAAGGCCGAAATCGTGGGTATGCTTATCGTAGATCGCCACGTCCGGCTTGATCAGACCGATCTCGCCGGAAACGGTCACGCCGCGCGGCTTGTTCAGGAAGGGGAAGATCTTCCTGGCGTCGACAAAAGTGTCGGCTGCGAAATTGGTGAGCATGGTGACGTCGCGGCCCTTGTCGATCAGATCTTCCATGATGGCGACCGAGCCTTCATAGGCATGCGGCACCATTTCGTGCCAGTATTTGCGAAAGGCGCGGATCTGCTCCTCGCGCTCCGGATGCACGGCGATCAATACTGCCTCGGCATCTTCCCATGTGCGGCCGCGATCCTGCTCCAGGTTCCATTCATGGGTGCAGACGTTTTCGAAGAACCATTTCCGTTCCTCCGCGTTGGGAATGATGCGGCTGAAGGGAAGGGTGGGGTCGTAATGGATCAATACCTTGCCGATGTCGAAAACGATGTGGTCGATTTTGGCCACTGTCAGAAATCCTTCGAGAGAATCAGTTGGGGCTTGTTGCGAAGGCGAGTGGAATAGCCTGCGTGATCGCTTTTTTCATGACAGTCGGAAGCGCCTGCGTCCCAAGATTTGCCACGGGCTCCCACCACCCGTCCGTGACAGCTTTTTCAACCTTCGCGCGGAAGACTGAGAGTCGAAGTTCGAAATGGGTGAAGACATGCGTAACCGTACCGCAAGCCTCCCAATCCGCCGGGAGGGGGGCGTGATCCACGGTTAAGCCGCCATCGAGCCGTGAGGTCCAGGCGGTTGTCGGCACCTCCGTCATGCCGCCAAGCAGTCCACTGTCAATCCGACGTCTGAGCAGGATCTCGCCAGCCGGCGTCACGGCGATAAAGGCGGCTCCTAGCCGTACCGGCTTGTCCTTCTTGGCGGCTTTTACCGGAAAGCATTCCGGATCGTGTGCGGCAAAGGCGAGGCAGTCGTTGCGGAAGGGACAGAGTGCGCAGGCCGGCCGTTTCGGCGTGCAGATCGTGGCGCCGAGATCCATCATCGCCTGGGCGAAATCCCCCGGCCGGGCTGCGGGCGTAAGTTCGACGACCCTGGCCTTTATCGTCGGTTTCGAGCCGGGAAGCGGCGCATCGATGGCGTAGAGCCGTGAAACGACCCGCTCGACATTGCCGTCCATCACTGCCGATTGGCGATCAAAGGCGATCGCTGCAACTGCCGCGGACGTATAGTCTCCGATACCGGGAAGCGCCCTCAGGCCGTCCTCCGTGTCTGGAAAGACACCGCCGTGTTCGGTTGCCACCGCCTCGGCGCATTTCTTCAGATTGCGGGCGCGGGCGTAATATCCAAGACCGGCCCACGCGGCCATGACATCGTCGACGGGAGCCGCGGCAAGGTCGGTCACCGTCGGCCAGAGCTTCAGGAATTTCGCAAAATATGGTTTGACCGCCTGCACCGTCGTCTGCTGCAGCATCACTTCCGAAAGCCAGATGTGGTAGGGGTCGGCGCGTTTTCCCGTCTTCGCCGCAGCCGGGCTCACCCGCCACGGCAGTTCCCGGTGATGCCGGTCGTACCAGGAGAGCAGTTTTTCGGCATGCGCCGATCTGGCTATTTCCGGAAGCGTATGGAGCATTGTTTGCCGTTGCGGGATGAGATGCCATATACTTGTGAGAAGTATGCGCCGCCATCAAGGATGGCAGCCAGGAAAACGGCCATGAACATGTCGAAAACAACAGGTTATCCCAAGAAAGGTGGCCGCCGGGGTGAAATGCAGATTGCCGAAGTGGCAAACGGTATCCTCGATCCGGTATTGGCTCGCCGCGCCGGCATTTCGACGGCGCTGCTCGGCTCTTGGGACGAGATCGCCGGCGAGGATTTCGCCGATTGCACCCGGCCGGAAAAGATCGCCTGGCCGCGTCGCGATGAAGGTTCCGGCGCGGGCGGCGGCCATCAGCCGGGCGTCCTGACGGTTGCCTGCGAAGGCGCGCGCGCGCTTTTTCTCACCCATGCTCAGGGCGAGCTGATTTCCCGTATCAACGGCTTTTTCGGTTTTCCTGCTGTGCGCCAGATTCGTATCGTTCAAAAGCCGGTGTCGCAGGCCTTCAAACACCCGAGAAAGCCACCGCCGCTGCGAGGCGAGGCGGCAAAGCGTCTGGAAACGATGGTCGAAGGCATCGAAAGCGAGGCCTTGAAAAAGGCGGTGGAGCGGCTCGGCACCGCCGTACTGCAGAAAAAGCCCCGGTCCTGAAAAGCAAAGCTTCGCGAGCGGCCTGATAGACCTCGGATTTGTCACAATTCTTTGAAGAGATTTGCCTATCGACAGCTTGTTCGCGTTCGGGCGCCGCGATACGGAAAATCGATCTATTCAAGACCTCTCGAACACGGGTGTTTTATGCAGATGAACGATATGACCATGACCAGGCGCGCGCTCCTCGGCGGAGTGGCGGTTACTGCCCTTTGCCTGGCGCTGCCGCTCGGCGCTTCCGAGGCCTTTGCGCAGGAGATGCCGGAAGCCCAGGGCGATGTGGACATGGCTGCTGCTCTAAAGCCCGGAGCCCTGCCGGAGATGGCGCTCGGCGACGAGAAGGCTCCGGTCCAAGTCATCGAATACATGTCGATGACTTGTCCGCACTGCGCCAATTTCCACAACAAGACCTTCGATACGATCAAGACCAAATATATCGACACCGGCAAGGTCCGCTTCATCATCCGCGAGTTCCCCTTCGATCCGGTCGCGACGGCTGCTTTCATGTTGGCTCGCTGCAACCCGCAGGATCCGAAGCAGCTGTCGACGCCGGCGCAATATTTCCCGATGGTGTCGATGCTCTTCAAGCAGCAGCGTGCCTGGGCAGCTCCGGCGAACGGCGACGTGCGCGGTTCGCTGCTTCAGAGCGTCAAGCTTGCCGGTTACTCACAGCAGAGTTTTGAAGCCTGCTTGACGAACCAGAAGCTTCTCGATGATGTGAATGCCGTGACCAAGCGCGGGGCGGATGAATTCGGCGTGAATTCCACGCCGACCTTCCTGATCAACGGCAAGAAGTATTCGGGAGACATGTCGGTTGAATCCATGTCGAAGCTTTTCGACAGTCTATTGTGAGCACATCCTTCCTGACGGGAAGGTGAGGGGCGCGGCATGAAATTCAACAAGCTGCGCCTCGTCGGGTTCAAGTCCTTCGTCGAGCCGACGGAATTCATCATCGAGCGCGGGTTGACCGGCGTGGTCGGCCCGAACGGCTGCGGCAAGTCGAACCTTGTCGAAGCGCTTCGCTGGGTGATGGGAGAGAATTCCTACAAGAACATGCGCGCGTCCGGCATGGACGATGTGATCTTTTCCGGTTCCGGCAATCGGCCGGCCCGCAATACGGCGGAAGTCGGCCTTTATCTCGACAATGCCGATCGCACGGCGCCCGCTGCCTTCAACGATGCCGATGAGATCCAGGTGACCCGCCGCATCGAGCGCGAGTCGGGCTCGATCTACCGCATCAACGGCAAAGAGGCGCGCGCCAAGGACGTGCAGCTCCTGTTCGCCGACGCCTCGACCGGCGCAAGGTCGCCATCGATGGTCGGACAGGGCCGGATCGGCGAACTGATCCAGGCAAAACCGCAGGCGCGCCGCCAGTTGCTCGAAGAGGCTGCCGGCATTTCGGGCCTGCATTCCCGCCGCCACGAGGCTGAACTGCGCCTGCGCGCCGCCGAAAGCAATCTCGAACGTCTGGACGATGTGCTGACCCAGCTCGAAAGCCAGATCGAGAGCCTGAAGCGCCAGGCCCGCCAGGCGAATCGCTTCAAGATGCTGTCGGCCGATATCCGCGCTCGTGAGGCGCTGCTCTTGCATATCCGCTGGGTGCAGGCGAAGGAGGCGGAAGCCGAGGCCGAGAGTGCGCTCAATCAGGCGACCGTCGTCGTCGCCGAAAAGGCGCAGGCTCAGATGGAGGCCGCCAAGAGCCAGGCGATCGCCGGTTTCAGGCTGCCCGAACTGCGCGAGGAGGAGGCGCGTGCCGGAGCGACCTTGCAGCGTCTGCAGATCGCCCGCGGCCAATTGGAGGAGGAGGCGGGCCGACTCCTGAAGCGTCGCGACGAGCTGACCCGTCGGCTGAACCAGCTTGGCGAAGACATTCGTCGCGAGGAGCAACTCGCCGCCGACAATGCCGCCTTTCTCGAGAAGCTGGCTGAGGAAGAAGCGGAGCTCAACGAGATGCTCGCCGATTCCGGCTCGAAAGCCGATGAACTGCGTGAAGCCTTCGAGGCCGCGGCCGCCACACTTGCGGCAAGCGAAAAACTGTTTGCGACGATCACCGCCGAACGTGCCGAGGCCGCCGCCGGCCGTAATCAGCTCGAACGGTTGATCCGCGACGTGGCCGAGCGCCGCCAGCGCCTCGATCGTCAGCTTGCCGAAGCAAATGGCGAACTCGACGCTCTGGACGAGCGGTTGGCGGGGCTCGATGATCCGGCTGAGAAGCGCGAGGCGGTGGAGGCGGCGGAAATCGCCGTCGAGGACGCCGTCGTGATCGCCGAAGAGGTCGAAGCCGCGCTTTCGTTGGCGCGTTCCAATGAGCAGATGGCCCGTGCACCCGTGGAAGCAGCCCGTTCGGCGCTTAACGCGCTGGAAACGGAAGCTCGAACCATTCGAAAAATGCTGGCGGCCGGCGCCGCCCTCGGCGATTTCGTGGCCGTTGCGGAAATGATCCGGGTCGATCGCGGTTACGAGGCGGCGCTCGGAGCAGCGCTGGGTGACGATCTCGAAAGCCCCGTCGACAGCACGGCTCCCAGTTACTGGTCTCTGAACGGCGATGGAGCAGATGATCCTGGCCTGCCGCAAGGCGTGAAGCCTTTGAGCGCCCACGTAACGGCGCCACCCGAGCTTGCCCGCCGGCTCGGCCAGATCGGCATCGTCGCGGCCGCCGATGCGGCGCGCCTCATGGCGCTGCTGAAACCCGGCCAGCGGCTGGTGACCAGGGAAGGCGCCGTCCATCGCTGGGATGGCCATGTCACCGGCTCCGAGGCGCCCGGCGCTGCCGCATTGCGGCTTTCCCAGAAGAACCGGCTTTCTGAACTCGAAGCGGAAATCGATGAAGCGCGGATCGTGCTCTCCGAGAGCGAGGCGGAGCTTGCCGAAGCGGCGTCCAACATCACTGCTCGGGAACGGCAGCTTTCCGAGGCGCGGGACCGCGGCCGGATGGCTGCTCGCCAGCTTGCGGAAGCCCGTGACGCGCTGGCCGCCGCCGAACGGGCGTCCGGCGACCTCACGCGTCGCCGCGACGTGGCGGCAGAGGCGCTGAACCAGATCAGCGCCCAGATCGATGAACTCGGCATCCAGGAAGAGAATGCCCGTGCCGAATTGGAAAATGCGCCAGATATTTCCGGCCTCGACAACCGCCTGCGCGAGCAGCAGATGGCGGTCGCGACCGATCGCGGTCTTCTGGCCGAGGCTCGCGCAGGTTACGAAGGATTGAGCCGGGAGGCCGAGGCGCGCAAGCGTAGGCTTGCCGCGATCGCGCAGGAGCGAGGTTCCTGGACCGCGCGCGCCGCGAGTGCCGCCGGCCATATCGCCAATCTTCGCGAACGCGAGGAGGAAGCCCGCGAGGAGATCGCGGACCTCGAAGCCGCGCCGGAAGAGTTCGACGACAAGCGCCGCGCGCTTTTGAACGAACTGCAGAAGGCCGAGGAAATGCGCCGCGACGCGGCCGACCGTCTGGCCGAGGCCGAAACTCGTCAGCGCGAGACGGACCGGATTGCCGCAACCGCACTGTCGGAACTGGCGGAGGCGCGGGAAAAGCGTGGCCGTGCCGAGGAGCGTCTGGTTTCTGCCGCCGAGAAACGGCATGAGGGCGAAGAGCGCATCCGCGAGGCGCTCGGGGTGCCTCCCCATGAGGTCCTGCGCTTGGGCGGCCTGAAGCCCGATGCGACCGTTCCGGATATCCGCGAGATAGAGCGCGAGGTCGATCGGCTGCGCATGGAGCGAGAACGGCTCGGCGCCGTCAACCTGCGCGCCGACGAAGAGCAGAAGGAACTTTCCGACAAGCTCGATCTTTTGATGCGCGAACGCGCCGACGTGATCGATGCGATCCGCAAGCTGCGCGGCGCTATCCAAAGCCTGAACCGCGAGGGGCGTGAGCGCCTGCTTGCCGCCTTCGATGTGGTCAATACCGAATTCCAGCGGCTCTTCACCCACCTTTTTGGCGGCGGTACGGCGGAGCTGCAGTTGATCGAGTCGGACGACCCGCTAGAAGCAGGCCTCGAAATCCTCGCCCGTCCGCCTGGCAAGAAGCCGCAGACCATGACGCTTCTTTCCGGCGGCGAGCAGGCGCTTACCGCGATGGCGCTGATCTTTGCCGTCTTCCTCACCAATCCGGCGCCGATCTGTGTGCTGGACGAAGTGGATGCACCGCTCGACGACCATAATGTGGAACGCTATTGCAATCTCATGGATGAAATGGCGGCGTCCACCGAGACCCGTTTTATCATCATCACCCACAACCCGATCACCATGGCCCGGATGAACCGGCTTTTCGGCGTCACCATGGCCGAACAGGGAGTGTCTCAACTGGTCTCAGTTGATCTTCAGACGGCCGAACTGTTGCGGGAGGCAAGCTGAGCAATTTTTTACATGGCGTAAAAATGCTCGCTCCTTACGTAGAATCACCCATATGGGGGATGCAATTTTTAGGCTATTAGTGTCTTCTCGATTGTGAAATGGAACGCGTTTTCGCGTCAGCCATCGCGCGATGGCTCGTGTCAGGCGTTTTCCCACCCCCCGTTCGGGTTTCCTGTCCCGGACGGAAAGCTTTGCGGGGCCGCCTGTGATCCGGCCCCGCAAAGCTTTGCTTAGATCGCCTCCGACGATTTTTTAACCTTGCGGTCGAGGATTATGTTGCGATGCAACATAATCCTGCCTTCATCCGTTCCCAAACCGTCACAAAAGCTATAATCATTCGGAAAACAGACTGCGTCGGGGTGGAGAGCAGCATGTCGAAATGGGTCTATCGCTTCGGCGGCGGCGAGGCGGAGGGCCGCGCGGCCGATGTCGTGCGGCTTGGCGGAAAGGGCGCCAATTTGGCCGAGATGGCAGCGCTCGGCCTACCGGTGCCGCCGGGCCTTACCATCGTCGCCGATGCCTGCGCCGTTTATTTCAAAGATGAAAAGACGTTACCTGCCGATCTGAAGAGCGAGGTTCTGGACGGAATAACCGCGATGGAAGGGCTGACGGGCCGCGTCTTCGGCGGCAAGGTCAAGCCGCTTCTTCTCTCCGTCCGTTCTGGCGCGCGTGCCTCGATGCCCGGCATGATGGATACGGTCCTGAACCTTGGTTTGAATGACGAGACCGTGCAGGCGCTCGGCCACGATGCGGGCGACGCTCGTTTCGCCTGGGACAGCTACCGCCGCTTCATCCAAATGTATGCCGACGTGGTCATGGGGCTGGACCACGAGATCTTCGAGGAAATCCTCGAGGACGAGAAGGCGCGTCTCGGCCATGATTACGACACCGATCTTTCCTCCGTCGAATGGCAGCATGTGGTGGGCCTCTACAAGCAGACGATCGAGGAGGAGCTCGGAAAGGGATTTCCGCAGGATCCGCATGTGCAGCTCTGGGGCGCCATCTCCGCCGTGTTTTCGAGCTGGATGAACCCGCGCGCCGTGACTTACCGCATCCTTCACCGCATACCGGAGGAATGGGGAACGGCGGTTAACGTCCAGGCCATGGTCTTCGGCAATCTCGGGTCGTCTTCCGCCACTGGTGTCGCGTTTACCCGTAACCCGTCGACCGGGGAAAAGGCGCTCTATGGCGAGTTCCTCGTCAATGCGCAGGGCGAGGATGTCGTGGCTGGCATCCGCACGCCGCAATCCATCACCGAAGAGGGCCGGCTTGCCTCTGGTTCGGAAAAGCCGTCGATGGAAAAGCTGATGCCGGAGGCTTTTGCCGAGTTCAAGGCGATTTGCGGCCGGCTGGAGGCTCATTACCGCGACATGCAGGATCTCGAATTTACCGTCGAGCGCGGCAAGCTGTGGATGCTGCAGACGCGATCCGGCAAGCGCACGACGCGCGCGGCGATGAAGATCGCCGTCGACATGGTCGAGGAGCGGCTGATCTCAGAGGAAGAGGCCGTCTGCCGCATCGAGCCGTCATCGCTGGACCAGCTTCTCCATCCGACCATCGATCCACGTGTCGAGCGCCATGTGCTCGGCTCCGGCCTACCGGCATCGCCGGGTGCCGCGACCGGCGAGATCGTTTTCACGGCCGAGGAGGCGGTGGAGGCGGAATCCGAGGGCCGCAAGGTCATCCTGGTTCGTATCGAGACGAGTCCGGAAGACATCCATGGCATGCATGCGGCCGAAGGCATTCTCACCACCCGTGGCGGGATGACCAGCCATGCGGCGGTGGTTGCCCGCGGCATGGGCATCCCTTGCGTCGTGGGCGCCGGTTCGATGCGCGTCGACACGCGCAACGAAATGCTGATCGGCGCCGGTGGGGTAACACTGAAGCGCGGCGATGTCGTCACCATCGACGGTTCGTCCGGCCAGGTATTGAAGGGTGCCGTGCCGATGATCCAGCCGGAACTTTCCGGTGACTTCGGCAAGCTGATGTTGTGGGCCGACAAGGCGCGGCATATGGCCGTGCGCACCAACGCCGATACGCCGCAGGATGCCCGCGCCGCCCGTTCTTTTGGAGCCGAGGGCATCGGCCTCTGCCGCACCGAACACATGTTCTTCGAGGGCGACCGCATTCACGTCATGCGCGAGATGATCCTCGCCGAGGACGAGAAGGGCAGGCGGGCGGCACTCGCCAAGCTCTTGCCGATGCAACGCTCGGATTTCACGGAACTGTTTGAGATCATGCACGGCCTGCCGGTGACGATCCGTCTTCTCGATCCGCCGCTGCACGAATTCCTGCCGAAGAGTGAGACGGAGATTGCCGAAGTGGCGAAGGCTATGGGTATGCCGCCTTCCTTCCTCGCCCGTCGCATCGATGCGATCCACGAATTCAACCCCATGCTCGGGCATCGCGGTTGCCGGCTGGCGATCTCCTACCCCGAGATCGCTGAAATGCAGGCACGCGCGATCTTCGAGGCGGCGGTCGCGGCAGGCAGGCAGACCGGCGAGCCGGTCGAACTCGAGATTATGGTGCCGCTCGTCAGTCTCCGCAAGGAACTGGACTATGTGAAAGGCGTCATCGACCGTGTCGCCGAGGACGTGGCGAGGGAAACCGGTGTGCCGATCGCTTACCTCGCCGGCACGATGATCGAACTGCCGCGCGCAGCGATCCGGGCCCATGTGATCGCCGAGACCGCCGAGTTCTTTTCCTTCGGCACCAACGACCTCACCCAGACGACCTTCGGCATCTCGCGCGACGATGCGGCCGCTTTCATTCCGACCTATCAGAAGAAGGGTATCATCGAGCACGATCCGTTCATCTCGCTCGATTTCGAAGGCGTCGGCGAACTGATCCAGATGGCCGCCGAGCGTGGCCGGCGCACCCGCAACGACCTGAAGCTCGGCATTTGCGGCGAACACGGCGGCGATCCGGCTTCGATCCGCTTCTGCGAGGCGGCGGGACTGGATTACGTCTCCTGCTCGCCCTTCCGCGTGCCCATCGCAAGGCTGGCGGCAGCCCAGGCGGCAATCGAAAAGAGGGTTGTGGTAAAGGTTTGAACCGATCCCTCCCTGCAGTTTCGAACACTCAACTGGCGTTAGATGTTGATTTTGGGTGATGGGATAATTTACGAACCGGAACGATCATGACCGCCATAACCGTTCTCACTGTCCCAGTCTTCAGCACGCTCTGCAACGAGGCATTCCGCCTGCGCCGGGAAGTCTTCATCATTGAGCAGAATGTGCCGCCGGAAGAAGAGTTCGATGCCGATGACCTGAGCGCCTACCATGTGGTCGCCATCAAATCCGGTGATGTCTGCGGCACGCTGCGGGTCATCCTGGCCAAGGACTATGTGAAGATCGGTCGCGTCGTCACCGGCATCGCCTGGCGCGGACAGGGCGTGGCGAGCGCCATGCTGCGCCACGCGATGGAAGAGCACAAGAACGTCCGCGACGGTCGTTTCCACCTTGCCGCCCAGAGCGACAAGATGGCGCTTTACGAACGTTTTGGTTTCAAGGCTTATGACGGAGAATTCCTCGACGTAGGCATTCCCCATTTCAATATGAAGAACTTCTGAAAACCACGTCCTCACGCATCCGCTCACCGTGTTATGATCACCTTAGCCGAGGAGAAGAGGGAGGCTCATATGCCCCGTCTGGACCACGTGAATATCCACACCCACGATGCCGGGCCGATGATTGCATTCCTGGAAACGGTGCTGGGTGCCAGGTAAGGCTTCTGGCCGCCCTTTCCCTTTCCCGGCCACTGGCTCTACCTCGACGAACATCCCTTCATTCATCTCAATATCGTCGAGCGGGATGGCGATCCCCCGCCGGCATGATCAACCACGTGGCCTTCGCCTTTTATGAACGCGATGTGGTGTTGAAGCACATCGAGACGACGGGATACCGCTTCGAACACGATACCATCCCCGCGACCGATATCGGCCAGATCTTCGTCTACGGCCCGGGAGGGATCAGGATCGAGCTTCAATACCGCTGCTGACATGGCTCCCGGCGGCCGATGAACCTTGCCCGCCGCCGGCCGAAACGCAGCGATCTGCCTATCGCCGCTCCACGATGACCCGCCGCTCGACCACCATGGGCGGCCACATCATGCGGTCGGCGCGGGTTTGGAGTGCGCGCGAATCGGCACGCCGGTCAAGCTCCAGATCCAGCATACAGCGGGCCATCGCATCCGTACCCCGGCGAAAACCATATCCGGCGCAGGTGTTTTCGTCCGCCGCCCGTCGCTCCTCCGCGGTCATGGTCTGGCAGGCGGCGAGCGGTGCGGCCAGGGCGGCGAGGATAAGAAGTCGGTGAAGGCGCATGGTCTTAATCCTTTGCTTCCGCGGATGAGAATCCGTGAATTCCATTCCAGGCGAAGCTGTTTTACACATGGGCGGTTAAATTCGCCACGGAGCCTGTTCCGATCCGATGACCGTCCGTTTCGTCCGCCCCGTTTCCCATTCGGCCTATGCCGCAAGGCGGCTTGGTTTTTCGGCGCTGGCGCTTTTTCTGATCGCCACGGCGGCGCATCGGTTCGGCCCGCTGACGACACCCGATTTCCTGGCGCTTCTCTTTCTTTCGGCTGTCATTGCCGCCGTTTCCGTGCCTCTGTCGCTGATCGGCCTGATGCGCCTTTGGCAGGTCGGGGCTGAAGGCGGCGCCGCTGCGGCCAAAGGCCTGTTTTATGCTGCGATCCCGCTCGGCGTGGTGGCGACAGGCGCCTTCTATTATTACACCCTGCCGGCGCTTTACGATGTGTCCACCGATCTTTCAGATCCCGCGCCGTGGATTGCCGAGCCGCAGGTGAACCAGCAATGGCTGCCGCGGCCTCTCTTCATCAGCCCCGTGGGTCGGCGTGCCCAGTTCGTCGCCTATCCCGGTTTGACCGGCAGACGTTACGAAGGCGCGCTCGACCGGGTCTATGAGGGCGTGACCAAGGCGGCACTCTCCGCCCGGATCGCAATCACCAGGAAGGAAGGCGTGGAGCTCGTGGCGCCGGATATTTCCGAACGTCCCGCCCGCCAGGACGAGCAGGCGCCGGTGCCCGACGTCGCACCGATCCCCCTGCCGCGGCCCGACCCCACCCCGGTGCCGATTTTCGGCAATAGCGGCGATGTTCTTCTGCAGGGGCAAACCCGCACGCTGATCCTCGGCCTGCGCTTCGATCTCGTCATCCGGTTGCGCGAGGATGCGGACACGACGTCGGTCGACATACGCGTCGCCTCCCGCTACGGATCGCACGATCTCGGCATCGGCGAAGCGATCGCCGAGGACTTTCTTGACCGGCTGGATACGGAACTGCTGGGCATTGCCGGCGGCTGATCGCCGTCGGCTGGGGTTATTGCGGAAATGCCGGCGGCACGGCGAATATCCGCCAGCGGCAGGTGAAAACGGAATTCCAGGCATGGCATGTGGATCGGAGGGACCACGGCACCTGCCAGGATCCCATCAGGTCAGCCAGTAGGCTCCTGCCAGCGAGGGTGGACCTTCGGTGAGGACGAGGCCTTTTTCCACGAGATCTTCCAGATGGGCTAGCACCGAGAGCGCCGCTGCACCGTGCAGGCGCGGGTCGGTGTTGGCATAGATCACCTTCACCATGTCGGGGATCAACCGGTCGCCGACGCGGATGCGCTCCAACACGGCGCGCTCGCGCATGCGCCGGTGGGTTCTCAAGCCTCTCAGGAAAGCAGCCGGCTCTCTCACCGGCCCACCATGTCCCGGCAGAAAAATACGGTCTTCGCGGAGCAGTAGCTTCCCGATCGATTCCATAAAGTCCGCCATCGATCCATCCGGCGGGGCCACGATCGTCGTCGCCCAGGCCATCACGTGATCGGCGGAAAACAGCACGCCGGTGCCCTCCAGCGCGAAGGCGCAATGATTGGCGGTATGTCCCGGCGTGTGAACGGCCGAAATCGCCCATCCATTACCTTCGAGGGTTTCGCCATCGGCAAGTGCGATGTCGGGAACGAAGCCGGTATCCGAACTTTCTGCGAAAGGATTGGCTTCGCCGGCATGCAGCGGCCGCGACGGCCGATGCGGGCCTTCGGCGACCGTGAGCGCTCCAGTCGCTTCCTTCAGACGGCGGGCTAGAGGGGAATGGTCGCGATGCGTGTGGCTGACGAAAATATGGCTGACCTCGCGCCCTTGAAGTGCCGCCATCAGCGCTTCGAAATGCTGATCGTCCTCCGGCCCCGGATCGACCACGGCAACCGCCGAGCGGCCGACGATATAGGTATTGGTGCCATGGAAGGTGAAAGGGGAGGGGTTGTTGGCGGTGAGCCTCTGAACGTGCTCCGTCACCTGAACGGGGGTGCAATAGTCTGGCGAGAATTGAAGGTCGAAGGTGAGATCCTCTGCCATGTGGGGGCTCGGCGTTTTCATTCTGTCAGGGAATATTGATGATAGGTCTAGCATTGCTGCTTGCGCAGCGCATGTGAAAACTGCCTTAAGAAAATGGGAAAGTCGCCAGGCCGACCCCCCGAACTGGCCCGGCCGGCTGATGCATCCAATACAAGCCGCCGGAAAATCGGAAAAAAGTAAAGTTAGGCGTTGAGACGAAAGGAAAGCTTTGCTAGAGCAGGCCGCACCTGCCGGGACGACAGATTCCATCGCCGCTGTCCGTCCTTCGTTGGGGCGTAGCCAAGCGGTAAGGCAGCGGTTTTTGGTACCGCCATCCCCTGGTTCGAATCCAGGCGCCCCAGCCAATTGTCATTTCCCGTTTGGAAACGGATAGGAGCTTGCTATGGCCTCTGTTGTGGCATCGAGCTGCTATCTATACAGTGTCGAAAAGCTTGCGGTTATCGTCATCGAAGTGGCAGGCGGGAAAACGCGGGGATAAATTAGATTTCACGCTGGGATGTTATAGTTTGAAGGAGGGTTCATTATTATATTTATTGATGAAATTCAAAATATATTCATGAGTACGCGCCGAGTATCAATGTTAATTCGAATTTACCGCAAACATTAATGAATATATACTTATTTTTACATCTAATTTATAAAAAAATACTGGAGGAATTGACAAAAATCATGAGTGGGATGCGGCATCCCTTCTCCGCAAGCAATTTTCCCGTCGCAAAGTTTTTTTTGAATTTCCACCATAGTAATATTTTCTCGCCAAAAAAATCCACTGAATATCTTCGAAAAATAGTAGGATATTTCGCGTTTCGGGGTTGGTGTTTCTTGCTCTGGGCGTCGTTATTAAAACACATCGCTGCCGACTTTTTCGGCATTGTCGTAAAGTCATTGCTTACTTAGGGCTGCATTAAGCTGCAAATAAGATAATGCCTAGATAACCTATCTGGAGCGCGCGGCAGTTTTAGCCGTGAGGCGCGACAGTATGCTTTATAATCTATCCGATATAAATTGCCTATTTCTAAGCACATATGGTCGATTTCTCCATTATATTTTGTAAAACAGTATGTATATATTGAGAAATATAAGCTGTGTATATGTATTAATTGCATATTATCTGATGAACGATAGAGGTTTACTTAAAACTCCTAGCGTTATTCACGGGCTTAATTTCTGGAATAGGGTCCGATGTGCCCGCTGTTGCAGACTGCGCCCTTGCTATCAAAAATGGTATCTCCTATAACCCAAAAAAAGTGCAAAGGATGGCTCTGTCAGGGCAAACGGACTTCGTAGGTAGGTAACCAAACGTGACAAGCAACCAAATTCCACGACTAGTTCCGATACAGATGATTGCAGACGAGAGCGGGACGTTGGGGGTTGTCGAGGATATTGGGGGCGAGCCCATTTCCTTTGAGCGCTTTTATTTCTTTGCCAGCCTGCAGCCCGGAGCGCGACGCGGTGGACATGCGCACAAGAAACTTAGGCAAGTGTTTGTCGTGTTTCGAGGCTCGGTAAAGATTGATATCAAAAGCAGCACGGAATCGTATAGCTTTCATCTGATATCGAATGATCAGGCTCTTGTCTTACCTGCAGGCTATTGGCGAGACTTGTACGACTTTAGCCCGGACGCGCTGGTTGGAGTTATCGCCTCCGACAAGTTTGATGAGGCCGACTACATTCGCGACTGGGATGCTTTCGTCGATTGGGATCGGGCTCAAAGGCATACAGATATCCCCTATCTCGACCTTTCGCGCTACTCCTCGATCATTGGCACTCGGGTGATTAATGCGATCAGCGAGGTGGTGTCCTCGGGGCCGCTCATCGGTGGTCCGGAAGTGGAGCGTTTCGAGGCGGCATTTGCGGCTTATTGCGGGGTTTCCGACGCAGTAGGCATCGGCAACGGGCTTCAGGCGCTGACCCTCGCGCTTCGAGCGGCCGATATAGGTGAGGGGCGAGAGGTAATTCTCCCGGCCAATACCTTTATCGCCACGGCGTTGGCCGTAATCGAGGCTGGCGCCAAACCTGTGCTCGTTGATGTCGAGGAAACCACTGGCCTTATCGATATGACCGCCGTGGAAATGGCCATTAACGACAGCACGGGCGCCATCATTCCGGTACATCTATACGGCCACCCTTGCGATATGGACCGTCTGTCCGAGATCGTCGGCACTCGTCCCATCTTGATTTTGGAAGACGCCGCCCAGGCACATGGTGCGCTTTATAAAGGCAGGCGTTGCGGAGCGCTTGGTCACGCCGCTGCATTCAGCTTCTATCCTACCAAAAACCTTGGTGCGGTTGGGGATGCGGGCTGCGTGACCACCAATGATCCGGCCCTTGCGGCCCGGATTCGCCTGTTGGGGAATTATGGCACACGGCGGAAATACGAGCATTTGGAGATCGGGACAAACTCGCGCCTCGACCCGGTGCAGGCCGCGGCCTTGAATGTAAAACTGCCCTATCTCGAGAACTTCAACGCGCGGCGCGTGGAACACGCAGATATTTATCTGCGTAGATTGCAGAACCTACCCGGCCTGAGCTTGCCCCATGTCCATGAATGGGCGCGGCCGGTCTGGCATGTATTCCCGGTCAGGGTAGCTGCCGATATTCGTCAGGATTTCTTGTCCTACCTAGCCAGCAATGGTATCGGCACGAACATACACTATCCCACACCTATTCACTTGCAGCCCTGTTTCAGCTCGATGGGCCTCGGCCAAGGTAGCTTCCCGATATCTGAAAAGCTTTCAGAGCAACTAGTTAGCTTGCCACTCGATGCGACCCACACTACCGCCGAGATTGAACGTGTGGTCGAAGTCGTACGTACGTTCTGCCTTGGCGTCCGGCGATCGGAGTCGGGGCCTTTGGTCTTGACGATGTAAGGACCATAATCATGACCGATTTGGCATCGGATGCAAAAATTGATTTCGCCCAGGTTGAACTTTCCTACGAAGGCTTTCGAAGCCTTGCTCGTAACCCGCATCTTTCGGTTCACGGGCGAATTGGCTTTCCCGACAGCTATAGAGAAAGCCACGAGCCCAATATTTTTGCCGACATCCGCGCAAAGCTGCCTGCGTTGGACGCTCGCCAGAAACGGATCCTAGACATCGGGCCGGGGTGTGCCAATCTCCCGCGGATGCTGATGGCGCTCTGCGAAGAACAGGGCCACGAACTCAGGCTGATTGATAGCCCCGAAATGCTGTCCCAGTTGCCCGATGCCGGGCATGTGCGAAAGCACGAAGGAGCGTTCCCAGGCTGCATGGCGCGGGCCGGCATCGCCGACGTGCAATTTGACGCTATTCTTTGTTACAGCGTCCTGCACTATATGTTTATTGAGACCAATCTGTTTTCGGTTGTCGATGCAACCGTTCGCGCTTTGGCTCCGGGTGGTCGCGCGTTGTTTGGAGATATTCCAAATCTTTCCAAGCGCCGCCGTTTCTTTGCAAGTGAAGCCGGCCACGCCTATCACAAGGCTTATACAGGCAAAGATGAAGCTCCCGAAGTTCAGATTTTCGAGGATGCCACCGGTCGCATCGACGATAGTGTTCTTCTGGCTATGATGCAGCGGGCTCAACAGGCGGGCTGCGACGCTTACCTCGTCCCTCAATCGCGCGACTTGCCGATGGCCAATCGTCGGGACGACCTCATTATAGGAAAACCGTGACATGAAAGTCGGTGGAAAGCTGCTAATCGTAGGCACCAGCGAGATCGGTGCGATGGCGCATCAATACTTCCTGCATGATTCCCCCTACGAGCCTGTGGCCTTCACTGTCGATGAGCAATATTTGAACAGCGACAGTTTCGAGGGCTTGCCGGTCGTCGGCCTTTCTCAGATAGCTGATTTATACCCACCTCAGGACGTTAAGGTGTTTGTCGCTGTCGGTGATGGCCAGCTGAATCGAATCCGTATGTCCCTTTATGCTCGGTTGGCGGCGCTCGGATACGACTTCGCCTCCTATGTCAGCTCCAAGGCCTTCGTCTGGCCCAATGTCCAGATAGGACGTAACTGTTTCATCCTTGAGCACAACGTTTTACAGCCGTTTGTTACCATCGGTAATAATGTCACGTTATGGAGCGGCAATCACATTGGTCACCGCAGCGTGATTGAAGATGACGTGTTTATAAGTTCGCATGTGGTGGTATCGGGCTTCTGCACAGTGGGGGCGCGATCATTTATCGGTGTCAATGCCGCCATGGGCAATGGCGTAAAGGTGGCGCCGGATAATTTTATTGCCATGTCCAGTAGTATCCATGCGTCTACCGAAGCGGATGGGATATACAAAGGAAATCCGGCTGAACGGCAGAGTGTCTCGGCCAAGCGGTTTTGCAGGGTTCGCGAATGAACGCAATCACTGTCGCGCCCTATGATGCGATGATGAAGCAGGCATGGAATGCTTTCAACCGTGATGCCGTGAATGGACATTTCCTGTTTGATCGCAATTTCATGGAGTATCACGCTGACAGATTTGATGACGCCTCCCTCGTGCTTTTGAAGCAGGGGGTCGTTGCCGGCATTTTTCCGGCCAGTCGGGCCGGAACGCACTTATACTCTCACCAGGGCCTGACCTTCGGTGGCCTCGTCCATTCTCAGGACCTCCGGATAGACGAAGTCCTTGAGATGTTTAATGCGCTCGGCGAGCATGCGAAGGAAATGGGTGTCGATTCGATCGTGTATAAGGCCATGCCGACGATCTACAATCGTGCCCCTGCCGAGGGCAGCATCTATGCTCTTTTTCGGAACGATGCCATTTGCAGAAGGCGCGATACGTCGGCTACGATTGATTATCGTGCCCCGGGCCAACGGTCACGCAGACGTGCACGCGCCCTTCGCAAGAGCCAGGCAGCCGATCTCCAGCTGGTATGGGACAAGGACGGTTGGGAGGAGTACTGGCAGGTCCTCGCGGAAGTGCTGGCTCGGCGCCATTCTCGTTCACCGGTCCACACTTGCAGCGAAATCCGCATGTTGGCGGACCGGTTTCCCGACAATATCAAGCTGTTCGTCGCCAAGAAAGACGATGCGACAGTCGCCGGCGTGGTCATGTTCGAAACTGAGCATGTAGCGCACGCCCAATATATCGCCGCCGGTTCCCGTGGTCAGGAATTGGCGGCGCTCGATGCGATTTTCGATCATCTCATCGGCCATTATGCTGGTTCGAAGCGCTATTTTGATTTCGGCATCTCGACGGAGCAAGAGGGGCGGCATCTCAACACCGGTCTCGCCGACTACAAGCACGAATGGGGTGCCGGCTGTGTCGTCTACGATACATATCAATGGCCTCTGTCGTCGTGGCCATCTACCAAAAGCGGATATTGACATGGGTAACTGGCAGGACCTGGGGCTGGTATTCCCGGTGGGCGGCCAAACGCCCTGGATGGCATCGCACGGCTACGTACCAACCGCATGCGTGCAACAAGACCGGATACGCGTTTTTGCCGCCTTCTGGGATGCCGAGCAAGTTGGCCGCATCGGATATGTGGATTTCTCCCGCCAGGATCCGTCGAAGGTGATTGGTTTTTCCGAGAAGCCGGTCCTCGATGTCGGCATCCCTGGTGCCTTCGATGAGCACGGGGTGACGCCGATGTCGGTGGTCGCGTATGCCGGAGAACTGAGGCTATACTACGCGGGCTGGCAACGGTCACCGACCGTGCGCTATTTTTTGTTTACCGGCCTGGCTAGCAGCAGGGACGGCGGCGAAACATTCACGCGCTATGCGGACACGCCCGTACTTGACCGCGTGCCGGATCACCATCTCGTTAGAACCGGGTTCTTCGACCATCAGGACGGGCTCTGGAAAGCCTGGATTGCCCAGTCGGATGGCATGATAGATGTCCAGGGAAAACCGACGCCTACCTACAGTCTCTCCTATACGCAGAGCGATGATGGCATCTCCTGGCCCAAAAAGGCGATGCCTTGCTTCAAACAGGGAGAAGACGGCATATTTGGTTTTGGCCGGTCGGCCATGTGGCGGGACGATCACGGTTATCACGTGATGCTCTCAGTTCGGCGTCTGAACGGTTACCGGATAGAATACGCCCGTTCGTCGAATGGAATTGATTGGAGTGCGCCTGACGACAGCGGCTACGGCCTGTCCCCTGAGGACACGAACACCGGTGAGCGCGAGACGATGTTTCCGAGCGTCATCAAGGTCGATGGCGAGATGTATGTTTTCTACAATGGCGACAGGTTTGGCGAGGCAGGCATCCGATGCGCCCGCTGGAGGACGAACTTTTGATGGAATTGGCTTCGAATTTGCGCGAGTTGGTTAAAAGGGGCCAGTTGAACGACGCGCTGGACCGGTTGATTAATTTTTTCCGCGATATGGAAACCAACCTTCAGTTCGCCGGAATGTCTTTTCCGTTCCCGGTCTATGACGATATATGTGCGTCAATCGGCGAAGCATCGGCCTTTCGTTTGCTGGCGCCCGGGCGGACCCTGACAGAGATGGATCATGACGTCGTGGTCGTCACGGAAGGTATCTTCCAGGGCGGCCATGTCGAGTTGATACGCGATATTGCCGATGCCTGCGAGCGAAAGCTGCTGATTGTCGCGACCAACCTTCACAATCATTCCGGGAGCGTCGTCGTCGTCCGCGCCCTGCGGGCGCATCCCAACGTAATAGATGTGATAACGCTTGATTCATCGAAGCTGATCACGCGCGTTCAATCGCTTCAGGCCTTAATCGCCAATCCCAGCGCGAATAGAATCATGGCGATGTGCCATAGTTACGATGCGGTAGCAATTTCCGCCATTGCACCGGTAAAGGACAAGCCGGTACTATTCTTTCATCACTGCGATCACACCCCGTGCCTGGGGTGCTACATGTCGCATGCCGAGCATATCGATCTGCACAATGTCGCTTTTCAGCAATGCCAGCACGAACTGGGCCTTGATCCGGGTTACATCTGCATGACCTCCCGCGAGAGCGGAACCCGCCGCGACGGTTCATCTTTTGCAAAACCTGTTTTCAAAAGTATTTCGTGCGGAGGAGAACACAAGCTCTTGAATTTTAAATATCCCATCAGCTATCCGGATGTCGTTGTCGAAATAATTCGCAGCAAAGGCGGAACCCATTTCCATGTGGGAAGGATATCTGGTGATTTCGTCGAACATGTGCGCGGTGCGCTCTTCGCGGCGGGTATGCCGCCGGAATCTTTTGTGCATATCGGCCATGTGAGTGGATTCCGCGAAATTATCCATACCTTGGAAATCGATCTTTATGTTCCTACTTTACCGCAAGGTGGAGGTAAGGCATCGATCGACGCGATGTCCGCAGGCACGCCAGTTCTCGTCCATGAGAATGCACTTAGCCGCCTGTGGGGAGGGCGTGATCTAGTCTATCCGGAAGCGCCGAACTGGAACGATCTTGGGACCTTGAAAGACTGTTTGCGTAAATTCGACGACGAGTCCTATTGGCGAGATCAGGTAAGGGCAAGTCGCGCTTATTTTGAAGCCAATCATTCCAACGAGCTTTTCCAGAAGATGTTGGAGGCGAATGGGCGGCTTCCGGGAGCAGTGCCTCCGCCCCTTAAGCCTTATCGGCCGAGCTATCACGTAAGATTGAATGCGGCTATTCTTCCCGCTAGAAATTAGGAGCATGTTATGAAACGAATTTTCATAGGCGGACTTGGGCGTTCCGGCACGACGATTACGCTGAGTGCTCTCTATCATCATCATGAAGTGCTGGCTTTCCCGGTGGAAACAAAATTCCTTGTCGAAGAAGATGGGTTCGCCGCAGTTATTGATGCTTTAACTTGCAACTTTTCAGTCGCATGGGCAATGGCTGCCGTTGATCGGTTCGAAACGCTTATGAGGCGGCAGGTAACTGGGCTCGACGATAGCAAATTTAAGCATCAAGAGGTGCTTCCCATCATAAAATTCACCAATTATGAAGAGGCGCTGAACGAGTTTACTCAACTCATTCGAGCGCGGTCATATTTTGATGATCCCGCACCGCTCTTGGCCGCAACCCGTAAATTTGTAGATCAAACATTTGATGATGCGGCAAGAAGAGAAAACTATGGAGCATGGGTTGAAAAAACGCCATCAAATATATGGCGAATAGATTTGCTCCGTACACTTTGGCCGGATTGTTACATTGTTCATTGCATACGTGACCCGCGTGATATCATGCTTTCCTTGTTGGAACGCCGATGGTTGCCCACTAATATAGTGCAAGCTTTGACCATCTTCGAAAGCCATCTTGCAGCCTTAATCAAGGTCCGCCGCATACATATGAATAATCCTAAATGGCTGGAGTTACGATTGGAAGACTTGGTTGAGCATACTGAGCCGACATTGGCTAAGTTAGCGGAGTTTGTTGGTCTGGCTCCCTACCATAATGAGAAAGTGGCATCGGTTTCTGGGTTGATGAACGCCTATTACGAGAAGAAGGGACCATCGAGTATCCATCTGACGCCCGAAAACCGTGACTTGATCGTTAGTTGGTTGCGCCCTGCAGTGGTCGAACTGGGATATCCAGCAACTTGGGGAGCCGTCAGCGAGCCTTGATTGCAGTAGCTTCTGCGCCATTGGCAAAACCGCCCAAGCATGATGTTTATCTTGTGGCCGACTGGATATGCTTGTTTTGAGCATTGGCGAAGCTGCTGTTAGCTCATGTTTTGAGTTCCATACCAACTAATCCTGAAAAGCGATCCATTGAAAGCAGGTTTGTCACAAGGTGCACGATGCGCGCGATTTCGTATTTGTTACTGGTCCAAGATTCTTTTCTTCCGGGGAAGGATTAGATAACGGGAGTAATAAAATTGAAAGCTGCTGACAATTCTCTTGCGCGGATATTCGATACAACAGCATATACCTCTGCAGAGATGGAGGAAATAGAGTATATAATTGGGTTCGATCGGGCGTTTTACCGAGAAAAATATCCTGATGTAAATGAAGCGGGCATGGATGTCCTGGATCACTATCTGCGATACGGAGTAAATGAAGGTCGTAAACCTGCTGAGGAAAGCGCAATACGTATTCCTGGCGGAAATAGAACCTGGTTGGAAGACATAATCGGTTTCGATCAATCTTTTTACGCTCGAACTTATCCTGATGTTGATTCCCGCTATCCCGATCACCTAGTACGGTATGGCCTGCGTGAAGGGCGGATTCCGTTTGACTTTCATGATAACTTGCTCCCCGAACAGGTTCTTTGGAGTATCATGGACCAACTGCATTTGAATCGTGCAGTACCGCTGGAACACTGTGCTCAATTAGACGCGACCGCTTGGAAGCCGTTGGTGAAAGCGCTGACAGCGTCTGCAGCACAATTAAGCTTCAGGCCGAAGCCTAATCGCAATAATTATTGGCTCGCTCTGGCAATAGGTTATCTGGCTCGTGGCGAGCTAGGCGCTTCTGCTTGTTGTTATAATTTCTTTTTCAACGCCTATATTCCAAATCATTGGCTGGGTAATGCGCGTCAGCGAATGGTCGGAACTGGCCGTATCGTAAAAGTTGCGGAAGCGGTCGCTTCATTTGGAGATGTTCTTGCTACGCCAAAAGTTGCTACCTCGACAATTGTTCAAGATCCGGTTTTCCTAAACCGACCTTTAACGACGCTCGCAACTGTTGATCTCCCTCTGCCAGAACCGGTGTATGGCACTCTTTCGAACGTGGAAGTGATTGGTGCAACCAGTTTGATTGTTCAATCGGCACACAATGTTTTCTATGATTACACCGAAACTGGCCCACGCGCTCGCGAACTTCAATGCCCAAATATTATCCATCTGATAGAGGATAGATGTTCGTATTATCTGCCTGTGAAATCCTGGTCTGTGGATGAAGCCTATTGGATGCTGCATGATCACGGCAGTAATTATCATCATTGGCTATTGGAAGTATTGCCGCGTTATTTGCTTGCAAGGGAGAACGGACTGTCGCCTTCGGTGCCGTTATTGGTGGACAACAACATGCCGGCGCAATTAAAGGAAATCTTGGCTGCGGTATTTGGTGGTCCACCCCCTCTTATTGAAGTTACGCGAGACGCGGCCGTTAAGGTCGGTTGCCTTCACGTCGCTACGGACATCTGCGTCACCGCCGTCCACACTGAGCGGGAGCCGCTTCCGGGCGACATGCTTATATCATCAACTGCGATCAAAATGTTGAGAGCGTTGGCAAAGCCGTACTTCAGGGATGTCGACGGAACGTTCGAAAACGTTCACATCATCAGGCGCAATGTTACACACCGTCGTCTTGTAAATCGCCAGAACGTCGAAGCAGCTATGAATGAGGCGGGACTTTGGGGCTTTGATCCAGGTGAAGCAAGTTGGGCTCAGCAAGTAGCGGTATTCTCAAATGCTCGTCTGATCGTGGCGGAAGCTGGTGCGTCACTTGCCAATCTCGTATTCTGCCATCCCGGCGCGACGGTGATTGTGCTTGTGTCGGGACATCCTTACAGCAACTTCTTCTACCTTTGTCAGCTCGCGAAGCTTACTAACGTACGGCTGTTCTTCCTGGAATGCTTAAGGCTGGATAATACCCATCCGGTCGGCGTTCAAGAAGATATGATCGCGCCCTTGGGTGTTTTAAACACGTGGGTGAAGCGGTTCCTCGCGGACCCAAACTACGACCCCGCGGACGACATCAATGAACCGGTGCGGTAACGCATGATTGTGCGACATTGGGTCGAACCTCTCCGTGAAGGTAATGGTTTGTAATCGTGCCCAAACCATGTAGAGACAGACATATCCTGATCTTGTAATTTAGAATGATTTACTATGCATCTCTCACATCTGGATCGGCTTGAAGCCGAAGCGATTCATATTTTCCGCGAGGTGGCGGCGACATTTTCTAAGCCGGTGATGCTCTATTCCGTCGGCAAGGATTCGTCCGTCATGCTGCATCTGGCGCGAAAGGCTTTTTATCCGGCTAAGCCGCCATTTCCGTTCCTGCATATCGATACGACCTGGAAGTTCAGAGAAATGATCGACTTCCGCGATCGTACGGCGGCCGAACTAAACTTGAACTTGCTTGTCCATATCAACCGTGAGGGTCTCGAACAGGGCATGTCGCCTTTTGCTCATGGCACGAGTATGTATACGCACGTCATGAAGACGGTGGCCTTGCGTCAGGCGTTGGATAAGTTCGGTTTCGACGCCGCGTTCGGAGGGGGGAGGCGGGACGAAGAAAAGTCCCGTGCAAAGGAACGGATTTTTTCGTTCCGTAATGCCTCCCATTCCTGGGATCCGAAGAGCCAGCGGCCGGAGATGTGGAAGACCTATAATACGCTAGTAACTCCGGGGGAATCGATTCGGGTTTTTCCACTGTCGAATTGGACGGAAATCGATATCTGGCAGTACATTCTTCGGGAGAAGATAAAGATCGTTCCGCTCTATTTTGCTGCCAAACGGCCCGTGGTCGAGCGGGACGGCATGCTGATCATGGTCGATGACCACCGTATGCCGATCGGACCTGACGAGATCGTGGAGGAGAGAATGATCCGTTTCCGGACATTGGGATGTTATCCATTGACCGGTGCGATCAGCTCTAGTGCGTCGACGCTGGAAGATATCGTGCGCGAAATGTCGGTTGCGCGGACCTCCGAACGTACAGGCCGACTAATCGACAAGGACGAAAACGGCTCGATGGAGAGAAAGAAGAGGGAAGGATATTTCTGAATGCAGGCTGGCGTAGCGGATTTTCTCCGCACCAAAAAGGGTGAGTTTCCCGACCAAGAAGGAAATAAGTCGCTCCTCCGGTTTCTGACCTGCGGTTCAGTGGACGACGGCAAGTCGACGCTTATAGGGCGTTTGCTTTACGACACAAAACTTCTTTTCGAGGACCAGATCGTCGCGCTTGAGAACGACAGCAGGCGGCATGGCACCGCCGGCGACGATATCGATTTCGCTCTTCTGGTTGACGGGTTGGAAGCCGAGCGCGAGCAAGGCATCACAATCGATGTCGCCTATCGTTTTTTCACCACCAAACGTCGCAAGTTCATTGTTGCGGATACGCCCGGTCACGAAGAGTATACGCGCAATATGGCAACTGGCGCCTCGACGGCAGACCTTGCCGTCGTGCTGATCGATGCCCGCAAAGGTGTTTTGCAGCAGAGCCGGCGACATTCTTACATCGCGTCCCTGCTGGGCATAAAGCACATCGTTCTGGCGGTGAACAAGATAGATCTCATCGGTTACGAAAAGGTGGTTTTCAGTCAGATAACGGATGACTATCTCCGGTTCGCCGCGGACCTGGATTTTGCAACGATCCAGCCGATTCCTCTTTCGGCCCGGTATGGCGATAACGTCATCGCGCGGTCGGCGAATACCCCATGGTACGATGGTCCGAGCTTGCTTGATCATCTTGAAACGGTGTCGATAGAGAACCTTTTCGCCGGAAAATCCTTTCGGTTCCCGGTACAATATGTGTCGCGGCCCAATCTCGATTTTCGTGGATTTTCGGGCCAGATCGCTTCCGGTCGAATACATATCGGTGACAGAGTAACCGTTGCCAAATCCGGCCAGTCGTCAAGCATCAAGGAGATTGTAACTTTCGACGGCCTGCTCGAGGAGGCGGTCGAGGGGCAGGCGGTCACTCTTGTATTGGAGGATCAACTCGAGGTTTCGCGGGGAAACGTGCTGGTCGCCTCCGATGACCGCCCGAATGTGGCGGATCAGTTTCAGGCCCACATTATCTGGTTCGACGCCGATCCGATGATTCCCGGAAGAAGCTATATATTGCGAACCGAGACCGATAGTGTCGGGGTAACGGTTACAGCGCTCAAATATTGCGTCGATATCAATACTCTTGCGCATCTGGCGGCGAAATCGTCACAGATGAACGAGATTTCGGTTTGCAATCTCGCGACGCAGACGCCGATTGTTTTTGATCGTTATGCTGACAACCGGGTGATGGGGAACTTCATCCTGATAGATCGCTTGTCCAAGCGAACGATGGGCGCAGGCATGATCGATTTCCCGCTGCGTCGCGCCGAGAATGTGCACTGGCAGTCGCTGGAGGTTACCCGCGGTGCAAGGGCGGCCATCAAACATCAGGAGCCTGCGGTAATCTGGTTTACGGGTTTGTCCGGCTCCGGAAAATCTACCGTCGCAAACTGGCTTGAAAAACTTCTTTTGGCAAAGGGCCGGCACACCTATATCCTCGATGGCGACAATGTGCGTCATGGCCTGAACAAGGATCTCGGTTTTACGGAAGAAGATCGGGTGGAGAATATCCGCCGCGTTGCCGAAGTCGCCAAGTTGATGGCGGATGCGGGTTTGATTGTGCTGGTTTCCTTTATTTCCCCGTTCCGGTCCGAGCGGCAGCTTGCGCGTGAGCTTTTCGAAAATGGGGAGTTCATGGAGGTATTCATCGACACGCCGATCGAGGAGTGTGCCCGGCGCGACCCTAAAGGCCTTTATAAGAAGGCGATGCGCGGAGAGATACAGAATTTCACGGGCATCAGCTCTCCCTACGAGCCGCCAATGAATCCGGAGCTTCATCTCAACACAATGGATGAAACTCCGGCTAACCTGGCGCGGAAAATCGAGGCTCACTTGGAAAGCCGAACAACCGGCCCTCGCTCTCGCTGATCTATCCGGAATAAGGGTATTCTGAATCGTGCGTCGACAGGGAGTCCCATCGACGGCGTGATTTCGGAACAGCTGCTCGGGAACACAAATTCACTAACCTCGACCTGAACCGTAGGACCGCGCAGCTTATTTCGTTGCTGTGAAAACGAAAAACGGCGAGCCGAGGTGGCCGAAAGTCGGCCCCCAGTAGTTATGTGCAGCGGCCTGAGAAAAACCGGCAGCGCGCAGATCATCAAGCATGCTCCAGCCGAAATGCTGGAAGCAGAGCGAGCCGCCCGAGGACATTGGGTTGCCATGATACTCGAGCGGAAAATCCGAGTGCACGCTTCCATCAGGAAGCAGGATTGCCCTGATTTCCGTCATCTTCTGATCCGGGAAAAATGGTACGGTGAATAATAGTTTTCCTCCTTTTCGAAGGACGCGGCAGCATTCCGCGAAGGACGACCGAAAATCTGGGATATGCTCAAAGACATCCTGGCTAATGATGAGGTCGAAACTGTCGTCTGCAAAAGAAAGTTGCGTTAAATCCTCATGCCGCACATTTGAGAAGGTGCCAACGGCATGCAAAGAGCCGGCGGGAACATCCGGCGAAACATATTCGCTTCCAACGGCGCTTGGAAAACGCCTCTTCCATTGCTGAAATCCCGGTGTAATCGCCTCCGGCAGATAAATCTTGGCACCGGGCGGAAGTTCGAGCTTGTTGGCGACGAAATCCCACACCGCCCTCATACGGCTATTCATGCCGCAGACCTGACATAATAATAGTTCGGTCCACGCGATATACAGGTTGCCGTTGCCTGCGAAAGTCAGCGACCAGTCGAAGGTCATATCGCGGTGCTCGGAACAGCAGGAGCAAAAAGCGCGCAGGCTGAATCTTTTCGGCTTATGGATATGGAGATAGTCCTCCTCATTCAGCAGGAGGCTGTTGGCCGCAACATCCGCCCGCACTGAATCCCATTCGCCCCATGATGAATAATCCTCGAGCCAGATCGATGGTAAGCCCGATTTGCTCATGATCTCTGATCTCCCCTAAGTGTTAAAAGGTTAAACACGCTTTCGGTAATGTTTTGCGCGCAAGTGCGCGCAGTGAACACTAAAAGCGTCATCATTTCTCAAGTTTTTGTCGCGTAGTCGGAAGTATTGAGATGTTACTCGTCGGCAGCTATTTTCAATAGATATTTCCCATAGGCCGTCTTCGAGTACAGGTTTCCGTATTCAATCAATTTCTCGAGCGTAATCAGGCCGTTCAGATAGGCGATTTCCTCGATGCAGGCTATATTCGTTCCCTGGCGATGTTGAATCACTCGAACGAATTCCGAGGCCTCCAAAAGGCTGTCATGCGTGCCGGTATCCAGCCATGCAAAACCGCGCGACATGCGCTCCACAAATAGCGAGCCTTTCTCCATGTAGATGCGGTTCAAGTCGGTAATTTCATATTCCCCGCGCGCCGAAGGCTTGAGTTGCTTTGCATATCCCACCACATTGTTGTCGTAGAAATAGAGGCCTGTCACGGCGAAGCGGGATCTGGGTTGCGCCGGTTTTTCTTCGATGCTTATTGCGTGACCATCAGTTGCCAGTTCCACGACGCCGTAACGTTCCGGGTCGTCGACCTCGTAGGCGAAGACCGTAGCCCCGGTTTTGCGATTTCGCGCAGATGAGAGAAGTTCGCTCAATCCGGCTCCGAAGAAAATGTTGTCGCCGAGGATCAGCGCCACATTATCAGAACCAATAAAACTTTCGCCAATTGTAAAAGCCTGTGCAAGCCCGTCCGGACTGGGCTGTATCGCGTAGGAGATCTTGAGTCCCCATTTGGATCCATCCCCGAAGAGTATTTCATAGCTGCCAATATGCTCTGGGGAGGAAATGATCAGAATGTCACGGATCCCCGCCAGCATAAGCACCGACAGCGGATAGTAGATCATTGGCTTGTCATAAACAGGAATAAGCTGCTTGTTGACCGCGAGAGTGGCTGGATGAAGGCGCGTGCCGGAACCACCTGCGAGAATAATACCCTTCATCGTTTCCTCTTTATTTTTCGCTTTTGTGCAGCTGCTTCAGGGTTTCACTCAAACTTTCCCGCCAACCTCGTGGGGTTATTCCGTAGTCCCGTGTTATCTTGTCTGTCGCAAGGCAGGAATATTTCGGCCTCTTGGCCGGTGTAGGATATTCTTCCGTCGTGATCGCTTCAAGCGCCGGCACGTTGCCGCCGTAAGCCGCACTCAGATTGAATATCTCGCGTGCAAAGCCGCACCAGGTGGTGCGCCCCTCGTTGACGAAGTGATAGGTTCCCGTGGGGGTGTCGCGGTCGGCGACCTGATTGAGGGTCACTTTGGCAAGCACGTCTGCGATATCCTTCGCGGATGTGGGAGAGCCGTGTTGGTCATCAACCACGCGAACAAAAGACTTTTCTTTGCCCAAGCGCAGCATAGTCTTTACGAAATTGTTCCCGTGACTGCTGAATACCCAGGCAGTTCGCAGAATTAGATGTCGGCTATTGCCGGTTCTTACGGCCTGTTCACCGGCTTCTTTTGATGCTCCGTAAATGCCGAGCGGCGAGACCCGATCGTCTTCGCCATAAGGAAATACGGCTGTTCCATCGAAAACATAGTCGGTGGAGACGTGGATTAATGGAATGCCCGCTTCGGAAGTCGCGGCGGCAAGAGCGGCGGGTGCAAGCGCATTGACCTTCCAGGCGGTGAGGACATCACTTTCTGCCTTGTCGACTGCAGTGTAAGCTCCGGCGTTGATCACGGCATCGAAGCGGTTGGCCAAAACATAGGCGGCCAGCGAGTCGCTGTTGGACAGATCGAGTTCCGCGCGATTTGGCAATACAAGTCGCACGTCCTCCGGCCAGGCATAGCGAGCCAGCTCTCCACCTACCTGGCCGCTGCCGCCGGTCACCAGGATCTTCATGGCTTCGATCCGCTCAGCCCACGGCGAGCTGCCGCCTGGGTCTCGGCCAGAATATCGCCCCACCATTTGGTGTTGGCCAGATACCATGCAACGGTCTTTTCAATGCCGCTCTCGAATGTCTCGGTTGGCGACCATCCGAGCTCGGTCCGTATTTTCGTAGCATCGATGGCATAGCGCTGATCATGACCAGGGCGATCGGCGACGAATGTGATCTGAGTTCTGTAGGACAAGCCATCTGAACGGGGTTGCAGCTTATCCAGAATATCGCATATCGTTTCCACGACATCGATATTGCGGCGCTCCGAGTTGCCGCCGATATTGTAGCTGCTATGCGGCCGCCCCGTTTCAAAGACCACTTGCAGCGCTCTCACGTGATCCTCGACGAAAAGCCAGTCTCTGACGTTCGACCCATTGCCATAGACCGGCAAGCTTTCTCCTGCCAGCGCCTTGACGACCATCAGAGGTATGAGCTTTTCGGGAAAATGGTACGGGCCGTAGTTGTTCGAGCAGTTCGTAATCAGAACCGGCAACCCGAACGTATGTCCCCAGGCCGAAACGAGATGATCCGCACCGGCTTTGGTGGCTGAATAGGGCGAACGCGGATCGTACGGGGTCGTTTCGACAAAATATCCCGTGTCGCCCAGCGATCCGAAAACCTCGTCTGTGGATATGTGATGAAAGCGGAAGCGTTCCCTGCCGTCTCCGTCGAGGTTGCGCCAGTATTCAAGAGAAGCAGCCAGCAAATTATAGGTACCGACAATATTGGTCTGCACAAACGCTTTGGGCCCGTCGATGGAACGGTCGACGTGGGATTCGGCAGCCAGATGCGTGACAATATCGGGCCGAAAGTTCGTCAAGGCGGCGCGTACCGCCTCTTCATCGCAGATGTCACCCTTGACGAAGCTAAAGCGGGAGGACTTGTCTACCGGTTCGAGTGAGCTAAGCCTGCCGGCATAGGTCAGTGCATCGAAGACGAATACCTCGTGAGGAGTGTTCTGCACGAGATGACGTACCAGAGCCGATCCGATGAACCCGGCTCCACCGGTCACAAAAACACGCATGGATTTTCTCCCGAATCTATACTTCTACCAGCTCTAATGGAGCGCCATCGTATTCAAAAGGGCTCTCGAACTGGGAAAGAAAGGGCTGGACGTCGTCTTTCTTGCTCAACGTCGGAATTATGCCGTCGGGAATTGGCCAATCGATTCCAATGTCCGGATCGTTCCATCTGATCCCGCCATCATTGGCGGGGGCATAAACGTTCGAGACTTTGTAAATCACTTCCGTGTTTGGCTCGAGCGTCAGGAATCCGTGGGCAAATCCGATGGGAACGGACAGCTGACGGCCGTTCTCGGCAGAAAGCTCTGCACCCACCCACTTTCCGTAAGTAGGAGAGCCTCGGCGGATATCGACTGCGACGTCGAAAATCCGGCCCCGAATGCAGCGCATCAGTTTGGCCTGCCCAAAGGGGGGAGTTTGGAAATGTAGACCCCTTAAGGTACCCGTCGGCGCGGAAAAAGAATGATTGTCCTGAACATACCGCGTCGCGATACCGAAATTCTGAAAGGTTGCCTCACTATATACTTCAGTAAACCAGCCCCTGTCATCACCATGACGCTTCGGATTTATCAGCACAACTTTGGAACTCATGTCATTTTGCCAAATCATCTGCAGTAAACTTCTGCCTCTGTCACCGTTTCATACGCAGCCGATCTGGCGGAAATGCCCGGAAGAACTGCGGGTCAATCAACCCCAGACGCCGAAAAGAAGTCAATGCTCTTTTTGGCTATTTCAGACATTTCCGAGACCGCCATTCGAGTCGCCTGTGCGATTTTCGATCGCTCATGGGGATCATCGATGAGTGCTATGAGCCTAGAATACCAGAGTGCCGGGTCATTCGGCAAACGGATCTCATCCCCATCGGTCGCCCCGTAAGCCGGGCACGCAGAAAAGATCGCGGCCGCTCCATATCTTGCCACGTCGATTTTTTTTGTAGATGCTCGGCAATCGTTGGTTCTGGACGGGAGGAGGGGTACGAGAAAGATGTCGATCGACCGGGATGAGGCTTCGGCCAGATATTCCGGCCACGAAACCTGCCGGCGGACAGATACCCGTTCCATGTTTCGCCAGACGGCTTTGCTCCTAGAATTCACGAATACCTCAAAACGCGCTTGCGGCCGATCTTGCAGGACACGTTCGATGATTGGTTTCAGAAAGAAGTGCTCGCGTATATGGATTGAGGTCCCGTGATAGCCGATTGTGACGATATCGGAATCCGTGCTGCTCCCGCCGTTTAACCTGTTGCTTGAGGAATGTTCAAGCAACGGAGCCGGCGGCAGGACAGTGGCATGCCGATGCCTGGAAGCCAGGACCTCCGTCGAGGTCCACAAAATGTCGAGATGCTGGTTCAATCGCCGTATTGGCCAAATCGCCCGGATGAAAAGCCGCCAGCGATAACCCAGGGAGGCTTCTTGGTCGGCAAGCAGGGCAGGAATGTCGTCGTCGATGAATAGGCAGACCGCTGCTAGTTCCCTGGCATTTTCTTCGATCCAGTCCAGAATTGGACCGGACATATAGCGGCAGATGATGACCGCGGCTCCAACCGGGTCGAGGACGGGCATGGGTCGGTCGCGGATATCGACAACAAGAATTTCGCTTACGTCGGTTTCGGCAAGACGAGCCGCGAAATAATAGTCGTAAGTGGGGTTGGGGAACTGTCCGAAAACGATAATCCTCGCAACGCGCCTCGGAGCAGCGTACTTTCGCTTCCTCGGCATCGGGCGAAGTAACCGATGCTCCAGCCAAGATAGCAGCGTTTCCCGGCGGTCGCCTGCCATCAGGCTTTTCTCCCCGAGAGATCGCGGGGAAACGGTTCAAGCGTATGGCTTTCGGCGTGAAGCGTCAGGTTTGGATTATAATAGGGATCTCGAAGGAGGAGGGTGCCCCATCTTTCGTGCATGACCCTTTCCTCGTGGGCAAACCTGCTGAGTTTCGCCGCGCTGTCGTCGGAACCTCTGGAAACCGATTCCCGATGTATCAGCTTAGCTCTCGGCGTCCAGATGATGCGCTTGCCCATCCGACGAAGTTTCAGGCAATAATCTACGTCGTTGAAGGCAACCGTTAAATCCTCCTCGTCCATTCCGCCGACCGCGCTCCACAGGGACTTAGTCGTTAGCAGGCACGCGGCCGTTACCGCCGATACATCCCGTCTCTGTGCGAGCAGCCCGTTGTCCTCACCGCCTTCGGGGTCGATGAAATGATAGCTGTGGCGGGCGACCGAGCCCATGCCGAGAGTGACGCCGCCATGCTGAACAAACCCGTCGGGGAAAAGCAAGAGCGCTCCAACGGCCCCGATATCAGGGTCGCGCAGTTCTGCAATCATATGGGACAGCCACGAGGTCGTCGGGCTTTCGATATCGTTGTTGAGCAATAGGATGTTTTCATATCGTGCTTCGCGCACACCCAGATTGCAGGCCTTCGAGAAATTGAACGCGCCTGGCATTGAGATGACTTTGCAGTCCTTCTCCGTCGAGAGCTTTTTCAAATAGGTGATCGCATCGTCTTCATTGCTGTCGTTGTCGATGACGATGATCTCGACGGAGTTCCTGTCGTTGTTGCGCGGGATGCTGTCGATGCACTTCCTGAGCAGGTCGGCCCTGTTTCTCGTTGGAATAACGATGCTCACCGGTGCGGGCATGCCGTCGTATTTTTCCGGTAGCTTCGGCTGGCGGGGCGCAATCCGCTTCGTCATGCGATGCAGGAGAATTTCGGGGAGGTGGATGACCGATGGTTTGCCGCCTGCGGAGTTGATCAGAATTTCACCAATCGGCGCCGTCCTGAGATTCATATCGGCGCGAATGCTGGAGAGGCGAATCAACGCCCCTTCGAGAGGTAGCCAGCCGGACAGAGCAAGGGGCGGGTTCCATGCCGGTTTGAAGAATGGAGCAGTCGGCAGTCCTTTTCCATCGATGTCGTCCTCGTCGCAATAGACGGCGGTCAAACCGGGATTGTCTTGGAATGGCGTTGCCAATTTTCGTAGGGCGTCGTCTTCAAGATACATCCCGGCCGGCAGCCGCATCCAAAGAAGCGCACGATGTTCCACGCCGAGGGGATCGAGCTGCGCCATGTCTGAATCTGACCACATAAGGATATGACAGTCTTTCTGGCTCGCCAGAGATGCCAGGGTCTTTCGCCTCAGATGTTCTGGGCCATCTTCGACATAGACAGCAACCGATGGACGGTTCTGCCCGGACAGGGTAAGATCCGCCTCTTTTGCCGCGAGGCGATGCGCGGGTAGCCACTCCTGGTAAGAAGGCGACGAAATGGTATCGTAAAGCCTTGCGAACCGGAACAGGACGCCTTTTATATTGCCTTTCAGAAGCAGCTTGGTGATGCGTGCTATCGCGCGCGGAAATACTGCATACGTCGAAATTACGGCGCGGAATAGGGAAATAGGCCTCATTTCGGCAGTAAACGAAACCTTACCGGCCGAAGGGTCGAGCGCCTCGACTGCGATCGACATGGCTTCGACATGCCGGGGTGCCCAGACGTAAAGTTTCCGAGGGCCGTTCGATGGCAAAAGGAATGATCGATAAAGAGTGGACGGAACTCTGTTGTTGCGATTGAATGCGACACGTATCCTGAGCGCCACTTTTCTTGGATCGGAGTGGATCGTGACAAGGAGTGGCTTGCTCGCGATACTTTTACATGCCGATTTATTGGGCCATATCGGCATATAAGTCGGAATCACATCATTACCTTGTTGGTTCGAAAATAACCGTGCTTTCTTTTGAATCGGCCATTGGAACGTTTATCACTGCCGCTGACGCGGAACGTCGTATGTCCGTAGAGAAAACTGGATTGCCGAAGTGACTGCCCTCCTCCAGTCCGGTGCCTGAAACATTTCGATGGCTAGCCATTTGTTGTAACCCATCAAAGCTAGGCTACTGGCGGCGCGGTCGTGTTCGGCTTTGGGTTCGTTGAATTCAGCCAGTTTAGGCTCGGCTATGTGGAAATGAGCCAGAACGTCACTACCTTGGGCAATCGCATCCGCGATGTCATCGCTGCCCAGCAGGGCGCAACCGGTATCCAAATGCAGCCTGATATTGGGTGAATTTACCTTTCTCACGATCCGGGTCGCAGTTTCGGCATTCAAAATGAAATCGCAGCCATAAAATGCAGGCACCGGCTCAATCCCGATGATCAGGCCGTTTTCTGCGCACAATTCCCCCAGACGGGCAAAGCGGTCGATCGCATACCCGACGGCGACATCTTCCGTAAGACCGTTGCGCTGGCGGTTTTTGGGCGCGCCAAAGACCGCCACGGAACAGCCGAGCGTCATTGCAATTTCTGAAATGCGGCGAATGTGAGCGCACAATTCATTGAAGCTTTCTTCCGCCCCCAGCAGTTCCAGTTGCGGCTTGTCAAAAACAATCGCTTGCAGTGAACTCGCCCGAAGTCCGAAATCGTCGAGGATCGATGCTTCTTCCGCAAACGTCTCGACGGTCATCGCATCCCAGCCGGCAAGCCGCGTAGGTGCAATCTCAACCCCTTTTGCCCCGAGCTTTGCGATCAAGGCATAGGCTCGCAACTTCTCCTCTCTGGGAAAACTGAGATTTGAAATCGATAAATTCATATCATGATTTCCCGGTGGCGGAGATGAAGTCGGCTAGACGATCCATTGTCTGCTCCTTGGTCGCTAGGAAACCATCGCGGCCACCGAAGAATTTATCAAAGCGAGTTTTCATCCGATAGTGGACCGTGGGTGGCGCATTCTCCCCAATTGTCATTTCCGGGAAAAACCGTTGCCTGATCTCCTCCGTTGTTATCGGCTCGACAGCGAAGTTCACCAAAGGCAAATCTAGTTCCTCGACCTTGGCAAGGTCCATCGAAAGCTGAGCAAGATCGTACCATTGGAACGACGATTCCGGATTGATATACGCGACCCGGTTGTCGTTTAGCATATCGTAGATGACGTTCTTCTTGAGGCCCGTGCCGAACAAGCCCGGCAGGCGAACGATTTGGACGCGCTCGAACAGGCTCCTGACGGTATCCTCGAAAAATAGGCGATTTCGCCCGTATGCCTCGGCCGCATCGCGTGCGAAAACGGTGTCTTCATCCACATCGAACGGTTTCGGATAGACATCGACGGTCGAAATCAGCGTGAAGGTCTTCGCTTTGACCGTCTCAAGGATGTGGGCAAGTGCGGCAATCTCGGCGAGATCTTTTTCCGGCTCCGCATTCGCCAGCCATTTGACCGCCCGAACGCCCGCGCAAACGATCCGATCGAACGATCGGCCCTTCATTTCGGTAATATTCGAGGAATTGAACAACGCGTCGAATTGGGTCTGTCGTGTCAGATTCGAACCGACAAAGCCCGTATGCCCAATGAGAGCTGATGTCATTTGGTGCTCCTCACAGACCTATGACCGCCCGTTGCCGCAGGATATCACCCCGCAAGGACGAGGGAACTTCCGGTGCGCGCAGGTCATTTCCGGCCTCCAGGAATGACAGGATCCGCTCCACGGCGAAAAACACGGTGTCAATTTTTCCGGATAGTACCGAAAAGATCCGCCCTCTTTTCCAGACATGACAACTTCTGTCGTCGTAGGCACCAATAGGTTTGGTCTTGATCGAGAGCTGTGGCCCCATGAAACGGAAGCCATCCCGAAACTCGGGGACATACTGGCTGACCTGCCGCGTCATCTGCTCGACTTTTTCGATGACGACTTCGTTGGTAACGCTGTCGCGGCCACGCCGTGCCTCGCCTGCAGTCGCGTATCGGCCAAGCGGCGTATGAGGAACGCTTGAAAGGGTGAAAATCTCGGGCTCTTCCGTTGGATAAATGGAGCAAAGAGGACCGTCAACCAGGGTGATCGCGGGAAAGTCCGCGGGGCCTTCGAAATAAAGAAGCATTGTGGGTTCATAAAAGACATCCATACCCGGTGAGCTGAAATGGCCCCAGGTCGCATCGATGACAAAGTCAAACCGACGCCCATTGACCGTAACGTGCTCTCCGAGGTCCTTTATCTCTTTCACCTTCGAAGACAGGTTAAGGTGGCCCTCGAGCTGCTTGCGGAAATACTCTCGAGCCTTCTCGATAAGAAGAACTCGCTCAGGAGCAAACAAAAAACCCTCGATATTGCTGATTTCTATCGGAACGCTCTCTCCCTCCCGGAAATCTAGGCCGGTTGACGTCATGATCATCCGATAGGTCTGGAAGTCGATCAGTGAATCGGTCTGAGGAACTGCGTAGACGTTCTGCAAAACCGCCTTGCTGAGGTCGCTATAACGCTCCATGAAACGGAAATAACCGTCTCGCGATTGAAGTCGGGTGTTGTGATGCCGGGCGTAGTGGAATCCTAGATGGAGCCGGAACTGATTGTTTCCGGAGGCTTCGCTCAGAAGCCGGTCGCTTTGTTCGAACAATTCGACAGAGAAACCGAGGGCAAGCAGAGACGATGCGATGTGGCAGCCATACCAACCGCCACCGATAATCGCTACTTGAAAACTCAACGTCCCCTCCATTCGCTATTAATAATAGGGCTTCTATTGTTCAAAGGATTTTTTTAGATAGTCGCGGATGAATGAAAGATCCGAACTTAACCTAAAATTGGCGTAGCTTTCATGGCTCTGATCTGTCGGAAACTTCATCAGCGGTTCCGCTGTCAGATCATCTGCGAACAGCGCAGGATCGGCGAAATCTATCTCCTCTGGATCTTCCATATAACGTTCTGAGGAGTAGATCCTCAAGTCCGCGCGATAGGTAAGATTCCAGCGGCTGCTGATGACCAGGCCTGGTCTATTGGCCACCCAACGATATTTGGCCAAGCCCGCGCCCCAGATGGTTATGAAGCGGTCAGCGTTCAAACTCCAAAACAACGAGTGGTCGATGGTCTGGCCGATCGTGCTGATGATATGGACTGACGAGTGCTGTGCTCGATCCTGCATCGCCAGAACGATCTCTCTTTCCACGTCGATGGGCGCGCGGCGGGCGGACCATTGCCCATGGCTGTGAATGATGGACTTTTCTCCTTCGCCTCCCTGGCTGTTATGTCCGTCCAGCACGATCACGCAGCCTGGGAAATCCTTCTCGCAGAGTTCGAGGAAGTCCAGGCAGAACTTGTCGAGGTCGATGAGTGTCCGGTTTTCCACCCTCAGACCCAGCAGGATGATTTTCCTGTTGTCTTTTCTGAATATCTCCAGCCTTGCTCTCTCATTTGCGAGTGCAGCGTTCGTCGTGACCCTTATCGCGATTCGAACCCTGAGTTCCCGGCTGACGAAATCATCGGAAAAACGAAGCAGCGTCAGGCTGTTCTTCAGCGCCGTACGACGGTAGTCCTCCTGTCCGGACTGCCGGATGATCTTAGAGTTGAACTCCGGAAACAGTTCCTCGGTCGGCCCGAATATCTCCGTGCCCCTTTGCGCCTCCGGTACGATGATAGGAGGCAGGAAGTCTCTTCGGCAATTATTGGCAAGAAGCTGCAGGCCTGAGAGTTCGTTCCAAAGCTGATGACCCATGTGGTTGGCGATCGGCGGACGAAGATAGGCGGCCAAGCCTTCCGGTTCCGACTTGAGATAGGGTTCGAGCACGTCTCCAAGTTCGGCCCCCGCGATCTCGAAATCATATTCGATATTGCTGAAAATATGCGCGGCGATGGATGCCTCCCCGTCCGATAGGACGAGGAGTTCCCTGGAGGCAGGGTCATAAAGGCCGATGACCCGGCAGCAATGTATATAATCGGCGACACAGAGATAGAAGGTTCGACCATCTGCTGCCACGAACGGCAGAGCGAACCGGAAACTTGCAAGGGGAATGCTTTTGGTCAGTAGGAGTTCTTCCCCATTGACCGGATCTATCAAACTGACGGCTTTCTGCTGGATTCCCCGCTTGACGCCCTCGAAGAAATTGGCGCTCAGCATTTCACACAGATGCGGCAGGCTGGATGCCTTATTCCCCTCCGCGACGCGAATCACGGTCCTGGTACCGTTTGTGCCGCAGTGATGAGCGAGGAGGCGGCGGGTCTGCTGGTTCAATCTGAAAAATGGCGCCAGTCGACCGAAATCCGTTGCCGACGGAGGATAAGAAGTCGTTTGCTTCGCCATCTTGAGCAGAGGAAGAAAATAGCTTCTGTAAGGGTCGAACACTTCACTTGGAACGACGTTTTGCGCGTCACCGAGATTCTGGAGATCCGAGCCCATCACCCAGGTCGCCGCCTGACTGCCATTCCTTAATTCCACCAGGGAAAAATCGCGGGCCACCCGCCAAATGCCGATCGGCAGCCAGCCCTGGTGAAGCGTGTTGTTGTGGGCAAACGCTCTCCAAGTATTCGTCTCCTCATCAGTAAATCCATGGAAGCCATCTTTACTGATTATTTCCAACCACATTATGCTCTCCGGCCCCTATGCGAATAAGCAATTGCCCACTGATTGTCATGTGCAGACTTGAATTGCATTTGTCTTCTGATCAATCAATCTTGCGAGAGGCCATCAGCTTAACTCACTACACCCCGTCCACAATAATCGTCGTCCAGGCTGACCCTGGAGAGGAAATCGCGCGCCTCGGCGGGAAATTCACTTGTGAGAGTGTTGAAGAATACGAGAGCGTCTTCCGGAGCGAACCGCAATCCGGGCATAATCTCATCTCGTAGGCGTCCAGCATCCGCAACGAAATCAAGGGCGCCCCTTTGAACTTCGTGCCGGACTTCTCTTGCATCCAGTTCGGCCGGCCTGAGCTCGCGGAAGACCGGTTTTCCGGCTTGGTATTTCAGGACCTGCGGATCGTCCGCGCTCAGCATTTTCTCAAGCAGGAAGCTATGGAGGAAAACGGGAGGAGCGTGAGGGGATTTCTTTATGTTCTCGGCGAAATAGCCTTCGATCGAGACGTTGTTTTCCGCGGCCACTCGCGCTGCAGTTTGTTCGGTCGCGAAATAGAGGCCATCGACCTTTTGGGAGGTCATTCTCATGATGAATTTCTGGATAGTCGCGCTATAGCCGACATCCACGACAGCCTGACGCTCGGAAGTGCAGAGGCCCGAGGCGTTGAGATATGCCAACATATCGCTCCGTTCGAGCGACGCGTTCTTCATGATCTCGGGTTCCAGCTCATTGAGGATCGACGTGACGGACGAGATGTCGCCGTCCCGAATGGAGACGAGCTTCTCCTTTGACCACAGGCCTTTTTCGACCAGTTTCGCCTCCATCTCGACGTCGAGTGTCAGGCCGTATCGCTCCAGGAGGAAGACCTTCAGCGTATTGTCGTAGAAGTTGTTGGAGGAGGCGATCGACAGAATATCGTCCATCGAGCGAATTGCAGGTACCGACACCGCTCGCCGCGATACGATCAGATAGTTGCTTTTAGGAGCGTCAACGGCTTTGGCGGTCCAGGTATCGAAAGCGGTTTTGAGAAACTTCCCTTCACGGGCAAGAAAATGCAATGTCGACAACTGCTTGGCGGTGCTGTTCTCCAACAGCCATTGGGAAAAGGATGTAACGAGGGGGCCAAGCACCGCATACCCGATCTCGTAGGCCGTCCTGCCGAACCCGTCTGTCGGTCGCCAATCTCTGTAGCTGATGTCCGAATATAACTTGTGAGCGATGAGGCCGAAAATCGTCTGAGAGCTGTTGTTGGCGTCGTGGCGCGCCGGAAGCTTTCTTGCAATAATCGGAAGGCCGCGCATAAAAGCGACCGGGCTCATCAGATGGATCGCGCCAAAGCCTAGATCGATGGGGATCTGGAAATCGGAGCGCTCATTGTCCCCGATCATCAGCACCTCGGACGCTTTCAGGCCTTCCTTTTCCAGGAGATAGGAATAGAGCTTGCCGCTATCCTTGCGCCCCCCGATTTCCGACGAAAGATACAATTCGTCCCATCCGGCAATGCCGGAGAGGGTAAGCATGGTTTCAATTGCCTCACGGGGCAGGAACATGTCGCTGGCGAGGACAACCCTCTTGGACCGCTTCTTGGCGAAGTCGAGCAACTCTGCGACTTGCGAACGCTTGCGGACGGAATATGTCTCGAGCGAAATCTCGCGTTCCGCGGTTATCGGCAGACCGGGTTCACGCAATCGCATCTCATGATAAATTTCATGGATGCTGACGTCCGACCCCTTGGCCCTACGTGCATCCTGCTCGGCGGCGGTGCGCAGGGGCCGAAAACCGTCAAAGCCTTGCGCGTGCGCCTCATCGGCGAGAACGGATTTCACGAAATCGGGGTCGAGATGAGGGCGTATCAAAAGCGTATCGAATATATCGAAGGCTATCAGCTTCCGCTTGGGGTCTGCAATTTGCGACTTGATGTCCTCAAGCGTTCTGTTGGTGAACTGTTCAAGTCGCCATTTCGACCAGCTGGGATGGTCAAGATCCGGCAATATTCCCAGCGCGAAACCCCGAGATGCTGGAACCACGCCCAGCATTCGTTCTATGCAATGCGCCAGTGTCCCGTCTGTCTGCGCTTCTTCTTTCGGGAAATCTTCCAAGGAGATCCCGGCGCTCAAAAGCGGATCGATCGCGTCCCGCCGCGCCCAGAACATGGATCCCACCGGAAAATCGAAATATCCAGCCGGGATCTGCTCGAGGCCAAGGCGCTCCATCCATGCGTGCGCTATTCCAAGATTGGCCAGCCACGTATTGGCGACATAAGGCACTCTCGGGAAGCACTGGGGGTAGACCATCCCGAATTGCTTACTTTCAAGAAGAGAGAATATCTTTTCGATGCTTTGGCTGGATTCAAACAGGCTATTTAGGATATATTCTCGCCAGCCGGTGGTCGCTCCATCATTATAGAGAGATTTCTTGGTTTGAATATGGCCGACGATGTCGAACTGTCTCAGTTCACTAGCAAATTCCACGACAAAGGGCGCGATGTCTCGACCTCTGTTTGGGAGGATACGAATATCCAGCCGCGAAATATTTGTGAGCTTTGAAAAAGCGTCTTTGGCAAGCTGTTCCGCTTCGGCGTTGGGAACCGAAACATAAAGAGAGAAATCCCGCGGAACCCGCGAAAGATAATTTGCGAATTCTTTTGCAAGATCCGGATAATAAAGATGAACATGCACGCCGACGCTGCCCGATGACGGTTGGGACGGCAGGTCTATCTTGTCGAGGAAGATGAAATCCGCATCGTTGACATGCAATCTGAGGTCCGCGGATTGGGGGGTGGCCGGCAAGCCGTATCCGTTCAGATCTTTGGCGATGCCCGAAAAGCCACTCTTCCTGTAAGTGTTCCAAACGTATCTCGCGAGCTGGGCATTGCTGCCGAGAGGCTTCTCCCTCAAAATTTCAAGCGTTGTTCCGATATATATTTCAAGCCCGCTGAGCTTGGAGAGCTTGATTTTAGGACGAAGAAAGAAAATTCCCGCTTCGGACGTCGGATCAAATCGGATTTCTCTGCAGTTCTTCTTGAGCTGAAATTTGGCTACCGCCTTTCCGCCATACCGTGGCTTAAACGAAAGCGTAATCGCGTTCCGTTCGGAAAATCCTTCCCCGTAATCGAAATAGAGCTTCGGCCGGACCATCGGCGCGATAATTCCTGCAACATCCAACTCGACCTCGTAGCGGCCCGGCATAAGGTTGGATCTCGGGCGCAATACGAATTGCGGATCTCCCACTTTGCTTTGCCAGACGGAGTAGGAATTTATCCGTCCAAGCAGCTGAGCATCGTAGGTCGGAACAATCCTCACTCTTCTGCGAAAAATACTCAGCATGCTGGCAGCCTTCATCATCATTGTCCTGTCAATAATCGCTCTGCGAATATCAGATTTTCCGGATAGCATCCGATTCAGCCTTTTTCAATTTATACTATCCCGAATTGAGGCGGATATCAGAGACATAATTGACCAGAGTACAAAGCAGATGACAAAGACAAGCAGAGTCTGAGAAATGATCTCGGGATATGCCGCTTTTTCGGGCAGGGATGGTGGCACCACTACTGCGAGATACAATTCCTGTCTATCCAACTGGCGCCGTGCCTCTTCATAGGAACTTCTCGCCAGCGAGTAGATGTGTTCATCGAACTCAATTTTTAGTTTAAGAAGTTCGAAATCTTTAAGCTGGGCGGAGAGGGAGCCGGGGTTCTCATGCCCGACCAGCTGCTTTTGGTACTTGTCTATTTGCTCCTCGAGCGCATTTATCCGGCTCTTCAAATCCAGCTGACCCGGTTTGTTCGCGACGCCAAGCTGCTCCGTCCTCGCGAGCTGAGCCTCATAAGCGACCTTCTGGCGAGACAGTGTCGTGAGCAGCTCAGTTACTGTCTTCGCAGTTTCGACGGGATCGACGGATTGAATCTTCTGCTGAAAATTCAGCATTTCGACCCGGGAGCTGGCGACGTCCGTCGCAGCCTTGTCCACCTCCTCCTTGGCGCGTGCCAACGTATCTTCTCGGCTGCGGCGAGAAACGTGATTGATGAGTTTTTCGCTTGCGCGTAACACGTCCTGATTGAGGACGAGCGCGTCGTTGCGGTCGTAAGCCTTGATACGAAGCGTGATTATGCCGGAGAGGGTGTCGAGACCTACGGTGACATGGTCCTTCCAATAGCTCCAGATATCTTCGAGCGGCTCCGAGGAATCGAGCCGGGAGAGCCAGTCAATTGTGGGAACGTCGTATAGGGCGCGCAAACGCTCGGTCCCGCCGACGTCGTTGATGACGCTCCGGCTCTTGATGTAGTCGAGAACGATCATGCCGTCCTGCGCGGTGCCGGTATTTGCCCCGACCCCAAGGCTGCTCAGAAGCGAGTCGGTGCTGCGGCCCTTTTCGCCATATGTGCTTTTCCTGACGACGATCTTGGCTTCCGCGACATAGGCTTCTGTTGCCACCAACCCGTAATAGAAAAGAGCGAGAAAAGTGGGAAGCGCGACCAGCAAGGCAAACGAACGAAGCAGCCGGAATCCGCCGCCGAAAGCGCCATTCTCGTCGGACACAGTCTGGGCGCCCGCGGGAGCGCCGCTTCTGGTCAAATCGATCAAGCTCGTATCTGCCATAGAATATCCAATATCCCCCAAAGCCGATTGGCGGCCCTGGTAAATTTATGCAACCTGATCAGGTTTTTGCGGCTGCGTCGGCGTGGAGAACGCATGCGGTACGGCCCGGAGTGCTTCGACAGCAAATGAATGCAGCGCAATATCTTCGTCAAGCAGGTCGGCGACGAGGCCGATCCGCTTCAGTCGGGTTGCGAGACGGGGAACATCCGGGAAAAAATCCTGCTGTTGGTCAGAGATGACATCGACCCCGGCAAGACTGTTCGCCATCCAGCGCACCCTCTCATAATCCTCCCGCAGGCCGACCACGTCGAATTGCGCCAAGTTATCGAGAGCAAAGCTGACGTTGCGCCTCTGCAGAATCTCATCCGGTGTCGCCCCGAAAAGCGCCGTCATAGGAGACCGGATCGCGCTTTTGTGTTCGGGCTTCAATTCGCGAAATGCTTTGAGAAGGGAACGATCATCATCGAGATTTGTCTCGGCGACCATCGGAATGATCTTGGCGAAGTGTTCCATGAGAAACTCACGCCCTTGCATATCGCGTTTTTCAAGGACGTATTTGACGAAAATCAATCTCTCGGCGAGTTCGGTGAACGGATCACGCAGGACTGCGATGCACAGGAACTTCTTCTCCTTTGCCAATTCGCCATGGCGAAGCCAGTTGAGCTGACCGGCAAGAAAAATCGAATTCGAATAGTTGTTGCCGAGAATGGATGTGATGGTGTCGAGCGAATACCGGTCGATCATCAAATACGGAAGAAGAAAGGCTCTCGCGGATGCTCTGTATCGTATCTGCGGAATTGCGCTGACTTCACAGACCAGCACTTTTTGCTCCAGCAGCGAGATTTCCGTCTCCCGCCTATAGATGATCAGGCCGGAGGAGGTTTCCTGAATGACGAGACGCTCGAAACCGCCGAGGCCCGGCATCATATATTCATCAATCTCGAACCCGACCAGGCCGCTGACGTGCAGGCCCAGGTCGCGAAGATCCGTCCTGAGGACATTCGCCTTCAACGTCGTCCCCCCATGTCCGGGAACGACAACAGAAAACTCGGGCACCTCGGCCGGATTGTCCAGTATCATCCAGCCTGAAATCGTATGCCCAATGTCACGATCGATATGAAAATGCATGTATCGCTCATTTCGCCATGTTGTCTCGGACGACAAAAGCCAAGCCGGCGAACAGGGCCCAGACAAAAAACGAGCCGATGAAAATCGCGCCGGACATCATGCCCCTTTGCGGATAAAGCGAGTCTTCCGCAAGGTGCGGCTCGACATAGGTTAACAGATATGAACGCTGACGCTCGGCAGTGATACGTGCCAGTTCATACTCGGCAAAGGCTTTCTGATATTCCTTGCGGGCTACTTCGACATGGATTTCCGCCTGCCTCAAGCCCACCGCCTGCGCGGCGAGATTTGGGCCGTGGCCCGGATTGCCTGCAGTCTGGCCCGCGATCTTGTTCTCGTAGTCCGAGATCTGACCCTTGAGAATGTCGATCTCCTTGTTGAGGACACCGACTTCGGGTGATTGCCCCGCATTCATCGCGGAAAGCGTTGCAAGCCTCTGCTCCTTTCTTGAAAGATCGAGGCGCAGCGAAGTTATGATGGCGTTGAAGCCTTTCTCGGCGGCATCCACGTCCAGGATTCCTGCGCGGTCGCGCTCCTCCCGCATTTCGTTGACGGAAGCGTCAAGGGAGCTTTTGGCCCGCCCGAGTTCGAGCTTGGTTTCATTGACCGCATCGATCTCGTTTCTGCGGGTAAGCTCATTGACCATTCGTTCGGAAATCGAAACGACTGAGCTCGTGAGCGCCAGGCTGTCCTGCGGCGTGAATGCCCTGATCTTCAACGAAAGAAGGCCGGAATTGCGGTCAACGTTTACATCGACCTGGCGCTTCCAGTATTTGACCAGATCCTCGATGGGAAGGCTGTCACCGAGGCGGGCGATCAGATCCGGCGTCGCGGGCCTGAACATTGCCCTTAGGTCATGGGTCTTCAACAACTCCTCAACCATCGGACGGCTCGTGACATAGTCCGCCACGATCAGGCCGTCGCGAGCCTGGCCACTATCGATGAAGGCGGAGAGGCTGCCAAGGTTTCCAAGCCCTGCGCTCGTTTCTCCCGATCTGATGGTAAACCTTGCTTCCGTTATGAATTGGTCGGCGGCAATCCAGCCGTAATATATCCCCCCCGCGATCGACGGAATGATCCAAAGGAGGATGGTGCTGACAATCAGAAGATGCCTGAAGCGACGATCGTTGCGCCTTTGCTGAAAACCGCCGCCGCCGGTCGTCATCGGCCTCGGTGTACGTGCTTTCCGGGCGACCTTCTTCAGCTCGATGGCAACGAGCTCCGCCGAGGAGCGTGCCAAGGCCGGGTCCTTCGCGATCGCACGTCTGGGGGTGGTTAACGTTTCCAAGATTGTCCTGCTATCGATTCAATTTGCGATAAAGCTCGATTGCATCGTCCACGTTGGAAAACTCGTGGAAAAGGCCGTGAGCCAAGACAAGAGCCCGTCCGCAATACTGGCGAACCATGTCCATGTTATGTGATACCATGATAATGTCTGAATGTGCACGACGCTTTGAGAACTCCTCGGCGCATCGATCCTGGAAGCGGTTGTCGCCGACAGCCATGACTTCGTCGATCAGATAACATTCAAAATCGATGGCCATAGACAAGCCGAAGGCCAGGCGCTGAGCCATGCCCGATGAATAGGTTTTGTAAGGTTCGTCGATATATGCGCCGATTTCCGCAAAATCTTCTACGAACTCCATAACCTTCCGCGGGTTCTGCCGATAGATTCGTGCGACGAAATGAACATTTTCCCGTCCGGTCATCTCGGGGTGCAGTCCCCCTGCAAAGCCGAGAGGCCAGGATACTCTTGCGGTTCGCTTGACCCTTCCCGCATTCGGCAGCTCCGTTCCGGCAATGACGCGTATGGTGGTGGATTTGCCGGCGCCGTTGATCCCGAGGATCGCATAGGATGATCCCGCCCTGAAGTTCACGGACACCCCATCTAGCACGACCTTAATGGTGCCTTTGGTTTTGTAGAATTTCAGAACGTTTGACAATTCTATCATTGGAATAGCAACTTGCCCCGAATGAAGCGCTCACCGAGCAGGCCCAGAAATAGCAGGCATGTGGCAAAAGAAAGAAGATAAAATTGCGACAGATTGCCGTCGCCATATCCTTCGAAGTAGGACGATCTTATCCATTCGACGCAATGGAATAGCGGATTGTACCACATGGCGTTTTGCGTGCTTTGTGGAAGGTTGCTCGGCAGGACGAACGCGCCGGACGAAGAATACATTCCAAACATTATAACGAGAAAGAAGACGTGCCAGAATTTGAAAATGGAGCCGATGACGGTATTGATGAGTCCCATTGAAATTGAAAAATATATAGTTGACAATACTGAGACAAGCCATGTGGAATAGTTTGCCGGTAAGACGTTTACACCTAATATGCTGGCGCCGATAAAAAAGAGTATAACCACTAGGGCAGCGGTCAGGAACTCGATGATGCCGCGTGCGATGATCACGTTGATAGGCGTAACGGCCGGGAACAGAAACAGCAGGCGATTGGTCTCGATGGACAACCCCATCGTGCGGGCAGGATAGAGGCAAAGGATATACGGCAATACGCCGCTGGATATAAATACGGCTGGTTCCGTGCCGATGGGCACCACCCTATTTGCGATGCTCATGATCGTTGTGATGGTGATAAGATGCGTCAGCGGCCAGGCAACCGCGAGCAGATAGCCCAGATGCGAGCGCCCGAAGCGGGTTCGCATGTCTCTGAGTATGAGAGCCCCTATAACGTCGACGCGCGCATCGAGCACATCCCAGTCAAATCCGTTTATTTTACCAGGCGCGTTTCGCATTTCACACCTAAATATCAGGGCTGCGGCACAAATATGGCACTCGCAAACGAGGTCATCGGCAGCAGATACTCTATCTTACCGCCATGTTAAATGGGAGGCGATTTCCCCTCCGGGATATGCATAGCATATACTGTTGCCCGCTGCGGCTCACGTTTTTTCCCATATGTCGTCAGCGGCATAATGGCTCAACCCACCGGCCCGCCGAGGGCGGCGTTGCCTGGCTTCGGTTTCCGAGGATCTTTCGTATATCTGCGAGCTCTCTCGCTTTGGCCGCGAAGATCCTCAATGCGTCAATGCCTGAATGCCTCGATACGACGAGGCCAGATAAGGAGCGGCGAAGGGAAAATCAAATGAGATATCGAAGCATGCTCTCCGGCGTCTCCCGCTTTCAGATCACTGGGGCGGGCATGCTGTCCTGCGTCCGATCCCTCTCCGTTGAGGCGTGAAGGGACGTTAGTTGGCAGCGAGCAGTTCCGCACAATAGCTCGGCCCATTTGCCCCCGGACGGTCGGAAACAATGGCAATATCGCGGATGATGTAATTGTCGGAAACCGTGATCTTTGCCGAGCAGCTGACGCTTGCGGTGCGGCCGTTCTGTTGTTTGATTCGGTTATATCCGCCGCGCCAGTTATAGATCGTGGACGAACCTTCGCCGCTGTCGCTGATCGGTGGGCTGTATTTCGCGAAGAACTCTCCCGCGGAACGGCCCACCCAGCGTGCCTCGATCGGATTGCTGCCAACGCCGCCCGCCGTCGTGCAGGCGGAAAGGGCGAGAGCGAGAAGGGTTGTCGATGCGGCGACGCGGCGGCTCATGATTTCAAATATCCTTATATCCTCTGAGGGCCGTGGAATCTGCGGCCCCGATGACGGCAGGTAGCAGATTTTTCGTCGGCTCCGCGAGCCGTCATGGTGTGGAAAACGTCAAAATCTCTCTGCGCCGCTTTTTTGCAACGCCTTTGTTTCCAAGCTTGCGAAACCGCATACACAACGATTGTCGCTTGTCGCAAATTTTTCATGCCAAGCGCTTGTGGAATGAAAAATGCTGGTCTATAGAGGCGCCGCTGGTCACGGAGTGTAGCGCAGTCTGGTAGCGCACCACGTTCGGGACGTGGGGGTCGAGTGTTCGAATCACTCCACTCCGACCAGTCGTAAATCTCTATTTCTCCGAATTAAAACCGAATATTCCCAAATCCTCGCGGATTGGCTGCCGCGGATATGGCGTGTTCAGATCATCGCGATCTCGCTTGCCGAGCTTCATCGTACGAGAGTTGACTGTTGCTGAGGCCGATGCTTCGGCTCAGCGCTCATAGCGCCAAGCTTTAGGTGCCCTCCCAAAACCATGCGGTCCACTCGTTAAAGGCGGATCGATGGAAAATACAGGGATGGGATCACCATCCTCCCGGAGAACCTTCCGGCAAATCGTTCGAATGGGAAATCGCAGGCAGCCGGGGCGATCCCGTCAAATCATTCGGCGCCCCTTACCCTTCAAGAAGATTGGCCGGAAACGCCCGTCTGAAGAGCGTGCCGAAGCCGGAGTTCTGTGAGAGGATACGTGCAGTTTCCGTCTACACGTCAGGAGCAGACATGACCCCAATCCTCAGTTTCCGCCGCAGTTTACCACTGAGCTTGACCGCGTTTGTCGCGGCATTGGTGATTACGACGTTTCCCGCCGGGTCGGATATGGCCCCGCGTGGCCAACCTGAGGCCGAGGAGACGGTGCGGTTCTCCGCCGATACCAGGACGTCGCCTTACGCAACGCAGCGGGTCCGCATCGGTGCAAATGATGCTCGTATAGAAAAAGTAATTCCTGGGTCGGAGAACAACGGCTGGTTCAACTCCATAAGTCCGATAGGTCGGGCGGGGGCGATCTTCGGCTCCCGCTCCTCGGACAACCCGACGGCAGGAGACAGCGGCACTTATGGCAGCGGGAATTTTGTTATCCACGACAGCGATAAAAGCGCCTGGGCCGGGTATGACGAGATCCGGGTCGCCAACGGTGCCGGCGGCGGCTCGGGCCGCGAGATCAATCCGATCAGCCAGAAACCCCTCGTACCCAACGATCCGGTCAATATCTACGCTGCCGGGCAGGTCTCCGCGTTGACCTTGAGTTCGGGCCGCCCGGACGTTCGTGGATCCCGAACAATCACGGCATATCTCAATCTTCAGGCAAACGGCGCTGACGCCGACAAGGGCATCAACGTCGGTTACAACGCCGTAGTCGTCAAGAACGGGCAGGCGGATGCGATTAACCTTTTCCGTCAGCACGCCATCCAGCAGTGGTCGGATACAGGTATAAGGGGTTCACGCATCCGCTTCGATACCACGACGGCTGCCGGCGGCATGGGCATCGTGTTCAACGACGGTGCCATCAATTTCCAAGAGGCGACGCCGGTTACGCTGTTTACAATCTCAAGCCAGATAGTGGCGTCAGCCAAGCCCATCAAGTTTCCGAGTTCCCCGATTCGCGCGCTTCCACCTGCCGCGGCTGTCGGAGCGGGTGCGACCATCTATGTCACCGACGATCCGAAACATCGCGGTCTTGCTTCATCCGATGGCAGGAACTGGCGTTTCATGGATGGTACGATAGCCGGTTTCGATTGACGGCGGAAAAGGGGACAGCTCCTGAACAGGTCAAGCGGAAAGGGCCTGACGACCCTTCCTGTTATCGGTCCTGGAAGATGTCTCAGATATCGCAGGCGGCATCCCGGAAGACTTCCGCCGCCTGCCTGGCCGTCATGCGCTTGATTTCCGTCTCGTCGCGGCGGGCCGCGAACAATTCGCTCGCCATGATCTGTTCGGCGAGATCGGCCGGCAACGAGAGGAGGACGCGCTGGCCTTCGCCCTCCTGGCTCTGGTGGATGCCGCCTATTTCGCCGCGTTTGGCGGTGATCATGCCGCCGGCCACCGTGTTCAACGTATCGGGATCGATTAGGATGAAGGCGCCGGTCGAGCGGTTCTGGTCGTAGGGGTCGAAGATCGCCTGTTCCTCGAAGGCGAGCCGCACCTTGCCGATCGCGTTCATATGAAGCGTCGAGGCGTGCGGCTGCCATATGCCGGTCGAAAGCTCCAGTTGTGAGACCGGTTCCACCGATACGCGCTGGCGGCGCGAGCTGCTTTTCAGCCAGTAACGCTTGCCGGGCTCGATGCCCCCCGGCTGCAATGAGACGACCTGCGCGTCAAAATGACGGCCGGTCATCGGCTGTCCGTCGAGCGATACGATCATGTCGCCGCGCGCCACGTCCACCTGCCGGTCGAGCACGAGCGTGATCGCATCGCCCGCCACCGCCGCGTTGCGAACCAGATCGAAGGTGACGATCTGCTTGACATTGGCCACGGTTCCGGAGGGCAGGATAACGACGCTGTCACCCGGTTTTACCGAGCCGCCGGCAACCGTGCCCTGATAGCCGCGAAAGCTTTCGCCCGGCCGCACGACGCGCTGCACCGGCAGACGGAATCCGCCGGCCTGAGTCGAGCGCACGGTTGCAAGCTCCAGTGCCTCGATCAGCGTCGGGCCGTCATACCACGGCATGGCGGTGTCGGCTGCGTAGACGACGTTTTCGCCTTTCAGCGCCGACATCGGGATGGCGGTCACCTGGCGTACGCCGAGCGACAGCGCCAGTTCGCGGAAGTCGTGGGAAATCTTGTCGAAGACGGCCCTGTCATAGCCGACGAGGTCGAACTTGTTCACCGCCAGCACGAACTGGCGGATGCCCATCAATGCGGCGATGGTGGCATGCCGCCGGGTCTGTTCCAGAAGTCCGGCGCGGGCGTCGGTCAGCAGGATGGCGAGATCGGCAGTCGAGGCGCCGGTCGCCATGTTGCGGGTATATTGCTCGTGGCCGGGCGTATCAGCGACGATGAATGAGCGCCGGTCGGTCGAGAAATAACGGTAGGCGACGTCGATCGTGATGCCCTGTTCGCGCTCGGCCTGCAGGCCGTCGAGCAAAAGGGCGAAGTCCGGCAGGCCGAGATCGTTCTGCTGGCCCGAGTCGCGGGCAAGCGTCACAGCCTGGTCTTCCTTCACCGCCTTGGTGTCCCAGAGCAGGCGACCGATCAGGGTGGACTTTCCGTCATCGACGGAGCCGCAGGTGATGAGGCGCAGCGGCCGCGTATCGCGCGCCGCCTTGGCGGGTTCGGCGAAAGGCAGGATGGTCGCAGAGGTCGACGTTGCTGTTGCGGTCATCTCAGAAATATCCTTCGCGCTTCTTCTTTTCCATCGAGCCGGACTGGTCGCGGTCGATCGCACGGCCCTGGCGTTCGGAAACGGTGGCGATCTCGAGCTCGGCGATCACCTCTTCGAGGTTGGATGCGGTGGAGCGGATCGCGCCGGTGAGCGGAAAGCAGCCGAGCGTGCGGAAACGGATCATGCCGCGCCGGATCGTCTCGCCAGGCAGCAATTTCAGTCGCGGGTCCTCGGCGAGGATCATCATGCCGTCCCGTTCCACGTAAGGCCGTTCGGCGGCGTAATAGAGCGGTACGAGCGGGATGTCTTCAGCTTGGATGTAACGCCAGATATCGACTTCCGTCCAGTTGGAAAGCGGGAAGGCGCGCACGCTCTCGCCCTTTTTGATCATGCCGTTATAGACATTCCAGAGCTCCGGGCGCTGGTTGCGCGGGTCCCATTTGTGGTCTGGCGTGCGAAAGGAATAGATGCGTTCCTTGGCGCGGCTTGCTTCCTCGTCGCGCCGGGCGCCGCCGAAGGCCGCGTCGTAGCCGCCGGCGTCGAGCGCCTGGCGCAGCGCCTCGGTCTTCATGATGTCGGTATAAAGTGCCGAGCCGTGGGTGAAGGGCGTAATGCCCTCCGCCTTGCCGCGCGGATTAGTATGGACCACGAGGTCGAGATCGTATTTTTCGGCGATCTCGTCGCGGAACCGGATCATCTCCTTGAACTTCCAGGTCGTATCGACGTGCAGGAGCGGGAAGGGGACGCGGCCGGGATAAAAGGCCTTGCGGGCGAGATGCAGCAGGACGGACGAATCCTTGCCGATCGAATAGAGCATGACCGGCTTTTCGAATTCCGCCGCCACTTCGCGGAAGATATGGATCGCTTCGTTTTCCAGGGCCTTCAGATGCGGATCGAGCGGCGGGCGGGAAACGGGCGGGTTCTTCACTTCCGTTTCCTGGACTGACAGGGGCATTTCGGTCTCCGGGTATTCGGTCTCAAACAAACACAAAGTTCAGCGCGCGATCTGGGAACTCGCCTGCGGAACGGATTCAACAGCGCTTTCCGGCACGTGCAGACCGCATTCGCGTTTCTCGTCGTTTTCCCACCACCAGCGGCCGGCGCGTTCCGGCTCGCCGGGCTTGATGGCGCGTGTACAGGGCTCGCAGCCGATCGAGGGATAACCGCGGGCATGCAGCGGATTGACCGGGATCGCTTCGGCCGCCACATGCGCGCGGATCGTCTCGATGTCCCAGTCGGCAAGCGGGTTCACCTTGATGAGGTTACGTTCTGCGTCATATTCGGCGAACGGCGTCGTGGCGCGATTGCCGGACTGGCCGCGGCGCAGCCCGGTGATCCAGACGCCGGCGCCGGCCAAGGCCCGGGCGAGCGGCTTCAGCTTGCGCACATGACAGCAGGCGTGGCGGGCCTCCACGCTGTCGTAGAAGCCGTTGAGGCCGTATTTTTCGGCATAAGCGTCGATATCGTCCTGCTCGGGCACGAAGCGGCGAATCTCCATGCCGTAACGCTCTTCCGTCTCGCCGATCAGATCGACCGTTTCCTTGAAGAGACGCCCGGTTTCGAGCGTGGAGACTTCGACCGGAAGGCGATGCGTGCCGATCGCCGCGGTGATGACCTGGTCCTCGATGCCGAGCGAGGTGGTGAAGACGGCCGGCCCGAGCGTCGCGGCAAGCGCGAGCCGGCCCGGGAGATCGAGGTTTTCCAGTTCGGAATTCAGCGTCGTCGCCAGTGTGGCGGGGTCTTGCCCGGCAGGAAGGTGAAGCGTCATGAAGCGTCTTTCTTAGCAGATGCTCGAATTATCCATTGCGCGCCCGCGAAAGGACAGGAAAACCCGTTTCTTCCCATGGGCATGCGGAGCAAATATCTCTCCAAAGCCTGCCTCACACAGAAAACCTGCCGCCTTAACCAAAAGTGACCGATTTTATCTCCGGAAATGCCCGCAGCGGTTTGTAATTTCTCAAGTTTTGAGCTATCCCCGATGTATGACCATAAGGCAGGATTTCCGCTTGTGGTCATGCACCCCCTGAGCGCTTTCCGGCGAACCCGTGGATGCCCATGAATTGAGCTGATTTGAACGGCGTTGTGAGGTATCCCGCCTCGCGACGGCGCTGTTGTCTAATGGTTGCGTGATGATATCCCAGAAAGCGAAATACGCGCTCAGGGCGCTTGCTGCCCTGGCGCAGTCCGATCCCGACGCGCCGATGCTGATCTCCGAGATCGCCGTCCAGCAGAGCATCCCGAAGAAGTTTCTGGAACAGATCCTGCTCGACCTGAAGCGCTCCGGCATCGTCGTCAGCCGCCGCGGCAAGCAGGGCGGATATCTTCTCCTGAAGCCCGCCGACGCCATCACTTTCGGCGAGGTGCTGCGTCTGGTGGATGGGCCGATCGCGCCGCTGCCGTGCCTGTCCCAGACCGCCTACCGCAAGTGCGAGGATTGCGACGGCGAGCATCTCTGTGAAATCCGCCACGTCTTCGCCCGCGTCGCCGACGCCACCCGCGACGTGCTGTTCAACACGACGATCGCCGATGCGGTCGAAGGGGCAGGCGAAACCAAGGCTCCGGTCCGCGAACTCTTGACGGCGTAAGCCCTCCTGCTTCCATTCGGCAAGGAATCCTTGCTAATCAGACACCGGCGGGCCGACAACCGGCATGTCGAAAACCGGCAATCCCGGCTTCTCCAGCGGAAGCTGTGCTGCAACCCGGCCTTCGGGACTGAGTACCGCCGTCGGTCCCCAGGCGATGCGGCCATCCCTTTCGCCGGTGACGTCCGAGGATATCAGCCACAGGCCGGTCTCGCGGCATCGTTCGCCGCGCACCGCATTGTGGACATCCCTGAAGATCTCAGCCTTCGGCCGCGGCATCATATTGTTGGTCGGGCAGACGATCAGCGACGCGCCGAGATCGGCGATCCGCCGCGCCGCCTCCGGAAAGTTCGTATCGTAGCAGATATTGATCCCGAAACGCAGGCCGTCGGCCTCGAAGACGGCCTGATCGCGGCCGGCGTCGAAGATCTTTTCCCCGGGAAGCAGGTGGACCTTCCGATAGCGGCCGACGAGCGCACCTTGCGATATCACCAGGGCCGTATTGAAGAGCCGGCCGTCAGCCGCCTCGATCATCCCGACGACGATCGTTGGCCCGGTTTTGGGAAACCGCTGCAGCATCGCCGCAAATTCCGGCGAGGAAAGGTTCAGCGCGACGCGGCGTGCAATCGCCTCGTCCAGAAGATAGCCTTGAAGGAAAGCTTCGGGAAAACACAGGAGGCTCGCGCCCTCGGTCTCGGCTTGCGCTGAGAAATCATTAAGGCAGGCAAGCGCCTGATCTATGTCGTTGCGGAATTCCGGCGTCTGGGCGGCGGCGATCCTGACGGTCTTCATGGGTTTGCAGCCGCCTCACGCTATCGCCGTTATTTCCAGTTCCTGCCCTGCGACAGTCACCACATCTCCGACAGCCTTGCCGGTGAGCGCGCGAGCGACCGGCGAAACATAAGAAATCGATCCCGTCTTGGGATCGGCCTCGTCCTCTCCCACAATGCGATAGGTCTGTACTCGTCCGTCTTCGCGGCTGAAAGTGACCGTGCTGCCAAAAGCGACGGTCTCGAAGGAGACGGGGTCCGGAACGACCTGAGCCGTACGGACCCTTTCCGAAAAATACCGCACATCGCGCAGCGGCCCTCCCACCTGCCGCCGCCGTTCATTCACGTCGTCGATGGTGCTTGCGGTCTCGTAGGCCTCGCGAGCTTCCCGCAGCTGCAATTCCAGAGCCCTCAACCCGGCCTCGGTGACGAGGTTCGGGTGAGGGGAAATCGGACGGTCGGGCAGCAGGGTTTCCGAAGCGGTTTCGGCACTTTCTTCCTTGGTAAAGGCAACGCTCAATCTCGAACTCCGTTCAGGCGCAGCGGAATGTCTTGTCGGTGACGCGGTGGCGCCCGGCCGTCCAAACCCTATATAGGCAACCGGCGGCGACGAAGAATATCCAAAAATCTATTTCGCAACGACGGGAAATTCCCATTGTGGCCGGATTGTGTTTTTGCAAAGCGGCATTTTCCCGACGCTTGCGTTCTGCTGCACCGCTCACGGTTAATGCTTTCTTTGCTGCCCGTGCCCTGAAGAGGGAAACAGTTTTGCCTTCCTTTCGGCCTTGATTGACTAAGACGACTTAACCGATAGAGTTTTGGACGAAACTACAGGAGGGAACGTCATGTTCAATTTTGTCCCGGAAATCGCGCGGGGACTGGCGAAGCAGCTAGGCGCCATCGCGCTGGGCGTGTCTCTGGCGGTCGGAACCGTTGCGCCGGCTTTTGCTGCCACCCAGCTCCTCAACGTGTCCTACGATCCGACCCGCGAACTCTATAAGGATTTCAACGCGGCCTTCGCAAAATACTGGAAGGCGCAGGGTGGCGATGACGTCACCGTCCGCCAGTCGCATGGCGGCTCCGGCGCACAGGCCCGTTCGGTCATCGACGGGCTGGAAGCCGATGTCGTGACACTGGCGCTCGAAAGCGACATCAACGCCATCGAGAAGTCCGGCAAGATCAAGGCCGGCTGGCGCGACCGCCTGCCGAACCATGCCTCGCCCTACACCTCGACGATCGTCTTCCTCGTCCGCAAGGGCAATCCCAAAGGTATCAGGAGCTGGGGCGACCTGGTGAAGGGCGACGTGCAGATCGTGACGCCGAACCCGAAGACGTCCGGCGGCGCCCGCTGGAACTATCTTGCCGCCTGGGCCTGGGCGAACGAGGAGTACAAGGGCGATCAGGCGAAGATCAAGGCCTATGTCGCCGAACTCTACAAGCGCGCCCCGGTGCTCGATACGGGCGCCCGCGGCTCGACCGTCACCTTCGCGCAGCGCCAGATCGGCGATGTTCTGCTTGCCTGGGAAAACGAGGCTTATCTTGCCGGCGAGGAATTCGGTAAGGATGCATTCGAGATCGTCGTCCCGCCGCTCTCCATCCTCGCCGAGCCGCCGGTCGCTATCGTCGATGCCAATGTCGATGCCAAGGGTACCCGCAAGGTGGCGGCGGCCTATCTGCAGTATCTCTATTCTGACGAAGGCCAGAACATCGCGGCTAAGCACTTCTATCGTCCTTCGAAGCCGGATGTGGTAAAGCCTGAACTTCTGAAGGCGCTGCCGAACATCAAGCTCGTCACCATCGACGATCCGATCTTCGGCGGTTGGAAAAAGGCGCAGCCGGAGCACTTCGGTGACGGCGGAATTTTCGACCAGATCTACAAGCCTGCTGGGAAGTAAGTCGGGATATTAAATGACTGATACCGCCGCCGTCGCGTCCGCGCGTTGGCGACTGAAACGGCCGAGCATCATCCCGGGTTTCGGGTTGACGCTCGGCTTTTCGCTCGTCTACCTGTCGCTGATCATTCTTATACCCATCGCCGGTCTGTTCTGGCGAAGTGCTGCGCTCGGATGGAGCGGCTTTTTTGCCGTTCTGACGGACGAACGAACGCTTCGTGCACTTTATGTCTCTTTCGGCACCGCCTTCGTCGCCGCCCTGGTCAACGTCGTCTTCGGCGTCATCACCGCCTGGATGCTGACGCGCTACGATTTCCCGGGTCGCCGGTTGATCGATGCCATGGTCGATCTGCCGTTTGCGCTGCCGACCGCCGTCGCCGGCATCGCATTGACCGCGCTTTATGCGCCGCAGGGCTGGATCGGCTCGCTCTTCATGCCCTTCCGCATCGCGTTTACCCCGCTCGGCATCGTCGTCGCGCTGATCTTCATCGGCCTGCCTTTCGTGGTGCGCACGGTGCAGCCCGTCATGGAGGAGATCGACCGCGAAGTGGAGGAGGCGGCCGCGACGCTCGGCGCCAACCGCTTTCAGACGGTGAGCCGGGTCATCCTGCCGGGGCTGGCGCCGGCGATCCTGACCGGCTTCGCGCTCGCCTTCGCCCGCGGAGTGGGGGAATACGGTTCGGTCATCTTCATCGCCGGCAACATTCCTTACGTCTCGGAAATCGCGCCCCTCCTCATCGTCATCAAGCTCGAGGAATTCAACTATGCGGGCGCGACCGCGATTGCCACGATCATGCTCCTGATCTCGTTTGCCATGCTCTTCGTCATCAACCTTATCCAGGCGTGGAGCCGCAGGAGGTATGGCAATGCCTGACCCCCTCCGCACCGCGTCCGGACGCTCGCGCGCGTTTCGAAATCCCGCCGATGAGGGGTTGGGGGCAAAGATCATCCTCATCCTTCTGGCCCTGGCTTTCCTGGGCTTCTTCCTTGTCCTGCCGCTGGTCTCGGTTTTCGTGGAGGCCTTCCGCAAGGGCTGGATGGAATATTACGAAGCGCTGGTCGAGCCAGATGCAGCCGCCTCGATCCACCTGACGCTGATGGTCGCCGCGATCGCCGTTCCCCTCAATCTCGTCTTCGGCCTCTGTGCTTCCTGGGCGATCGCCAAGTTCGAGTTCAAGGGCAAGGCTTTCCTGATTACCCTTATCGACCTGCCGTTCTCGATTTCGCCGGTCATTTCAGGCCTCGTCTACGTGCTGCTCTTCGGCAGCGGCAGCCTGCTCGGCCCGCTTCTGAAGAGCTGGGGCATCGAGATCTTGTTTGCGGTGCCCGGCATCGTGCTGGCGACGGTGTTCGTCACCTTTCCTTTCGTGGCGCGCGAGCTCATCCCGCTGATGGAGGACCAGGGCACCGGCGACGAGGAGGCGGCGCTGTCGCTCGGCGCCTCCGGATGGCAGACCTTCTGGTACGTTACACTCCCGAATATAAAGTGGGGCCTGCTCTACGGCGTGCTTCTTTGCAATGCCCGTGCCATGGGCGAGTTCGGCGCCGTTTCGGTCGTTTCCGGCCGCATCCGCGGCGTCACCACCACCATGCCGCTGCATGTCGAGATACTCTATAATGAGTACAACATGGTCGCGGCCTTTGCGGTGGCCTCGCTGCTCACTTTCCTGGCACTCGTCACGCTCGCGCTCAAAACCCTTCTCGAACTTCGGTTCGGTGCCGGCAATGCCGGCGGCAGACATTAAGAGGTCCAGTCCTTTGGAAGTCACCATCAACAACATCCGCAAGGAATTCGACCGCTTCCCGGCGCTGAACGACGTGTCGCTGAAAATCGCGTCAGGCGAGCTCATCGCGCTGCTCGGCCCTTCCGGCTCCGGCAAGACGACGCTTCTCCGTTTGATCGCCGGCCTCGATTTTCCGACTGCCGGCAAGATTTTCTTCGGCGAGGAAGACGCTTCGCACCATTCGGTGCAGGAACGCAATGTCGGCTTCGTCTTCCAGCATTATGCGCTGTTCCGGCATATGACGGTGGCGGAAAACATCGGTTTCGGCCTCAAGGTGCGACCGGCTTCGACCCGGCCCGCAAAGGCCGAAATCCGCCGCCGCGTCTTGGAACTTCTCGATATGGTGCAGCTCGGAGGGCTGGAAAAGCGTTATCCGAACCAGCTTTCCGGCGGCCAGCGCCAACGCGTCGCGCTTGCCCGCGCCATGGCGATCGAGCCGCGCATCCTGTTGCTCGACGAGCCCTTCGGCGCTCTCGACGCGAAGGTCAGGAAGGAGCTGCGCCGCTGGCTGCGCGAATTCCACGACCGCACCGGCCACACGACGGTTTTTGTCACCCACGATCAGGAAGAAGCACTGGAACTTGCCGACCGGGTCGTGGTCATGAGTCAGGGCAGAATAGAGCAGGTCGGCTCGGCGGACGACGTTTATGACCGTCCCGGTTCGCCCTTCGTCTTCTCCTTCATCGGCGAATCCTCCCAACTGCCGGTCGAGGTGAAGGAGGGCGCCGTCCTCTTCCAGGGGCAGCCGATCGGCATTTCCGAGCCGGCAGGCGGGGTAGGGGAGCTGTTCTTCCGCCCCGAGGACGTGGCGCTCGTGGATGCGCCGGATGCGCTTTTTGGCAAGGTGACCGCATGCCGACGGCTCGCCGGCACGCGCATCGCCGAGATCGACATCGCCAATGACGGTCATGCGCCCTATCACGTCGAGATCGAGGTGCCGCTTCACGCGCCGATCGAACTCGGCAGTGAAGCGCGATTCCGTCCGACCCGCTGGAAGGTGTTCCGCAAATAGGTTAAAATCCCAACTGCCCGTCGCCCGCGCCTCGCAGGGCCGGGAGAGAAGGGGTGCATCCACGCGTTTCGCGATGCACAAAACTCCCGCAGCCCTTGTTGCGTGGCGTTTTGGGCGCAATCACGAAAAGTTTTTCAAAATTGATATGCGTCAATTTTTGCTTTGCAAAAACCAGATAAATAGACCGCGGACGCAAGCTTCGGTCAATTACCGATGGCTAATATAATGCGTAACGATTGTTCCGTAGCGGGTAACCTATGGCAGATATTGCCCATCTAGACGACGCATCTGAGCCGATAAGCGATGCGCCGGCCAAGCGGTCGGCGAATTTTGCGCTGGCGGTTGCAAAAATCCTGCTCAATCGCCTCATTCCGGACCGCGATGCTATTCTGTCCTTCAGCGTCGCCTTGTTCGTGCTGTTCCTGTCTGTGTCGCTTCTCCTGGAGGAAACGCTTGCCAGTCTCGGCTGGGGTCTCGTTCTGTCGGGCTACGGCATTCACGCGCCGACGGGCCTTGCCATGTTCCTGCTGGTCGGCACCCTTGCGACCAACCGGCTGCGCCGTCCCGCGCCCTGCCGCCGGCCGCCGTCGCGCGAGGACCTTGATCGCGCCGTGGAAATTCTCGACACTCAGCCGAATGCCAGCGCCGGCCTCGTGCGTCTCGGCGACAAGAAAGTCCTGTTTTCCGATTGCGGTACGGCCTTCATCATGTATGCGCAGCAGGGCCGATCCTGGGTGGCGCTCTTCGATCCCGTCGGTCCGCGCAAGGCCTGGGCCGGCCTGGTGGTGAAATTCATGGAAGCCGCCCGCAAGGTCGGCTGTCGCGCGGTCTTTTATCAGGTTTCCCCCGATTTCCTGCCCTACACGGTCGAGGCGGGCCTGAAGCCGTATAAGCTCGGCGAGCAGGCGGTCGTCGACCTGACGAAATTCGATCTCAAGGGCGGCGCGTGGCTGAAGTTGCGCCGTTCGATCAACCGCGCCGTCCGCGACGGGCTCGAATTCTCGATGATCAAGGCCGACGACGTGCCGGGCATTCTCGACGAACTGCTCTCGGTCTCCCGTATCTGGCTCGAGGCGCAGAATGCAGCGGAAAAGGGCTTTTCGCTCGGAACGTTCCAGCCTGCCTACGTCGCGACCGGCCCTGTGGCGGTGATCCGTCTCGAAGGCCGTATCGTCGCCTTCGCCAACATCCTCTGCGCTTCGTCCCATGGCGACGCCTTCATCGACCTCATGCGCCACATTCCCCATACCCATCGCGGCATGATGGACCTGCTCTTCGTGCGGATCATGGAACACATGAAGGTCGAGGGCTTCAAGACGCTCAATCTGGGCATGGCGCCGCTTGCAGGGCTTTCCACCCACAGCAAGGCGCCGCTCTGGAACCATGTGGGCGAGCGTATCTTCATGCATGGCGAGCGCTTTTATAATTTCCGGGGCGTGCTTGCCTTCAAGGAAAAGTTCGATCCGGAATGGCATCCGCGTTATCTCGCCGTTGCCGGTGGCGGCATGCCGGTCGTCTCTATCCTCGACGTCACCATGCTGATTGGCGGCGGGCTGAAGGGCCTTTTGCGTAGATGAAGGTCCTGCCGATCATCCTGGCAGGCATTACGCTCTTCGCGGCGATCGTGAATCTCGTTTCGGATCCGGATCTCGATACCAAAAGCCTGCCGACATCGCGCATTTCCTATCCGGAAGGCAAGGCGACCGGGGTCGTCGTGCTCCTGTCGGATGGCGAAGGCTGGTCCGACCGGGAAGAGCAGACGTCGCACGCCCTGACGAAAGGCGGCGCCCTCGTGGTCGGGGTCGATCTGCCGGAATATTATTCCGCGCTCGAAGCGGAGCAGGATGATTGTCTTTATCTCGTCTCCGACATCGAGAACCTGAGCCAGCAGCTTCACCGCTCGGCGGAAATTTCCACCTATCATCCGCCCGTTGTGGCGGGCATCGGCGACGGCGCCACGCTGGCCCTTGCCATCGCCGCCCAGACGCCGGACAGCACCATTGCGGAGACATTGGCGGTCGATCCCGAGACCACAATCCCGCTGTCGACCATTCTCTGCACCCCCGCGCCGAAGACGCCGGTGCCGGGCGGCACCGTCTACGGATTGACGGAAGGCGACCTGCCGAACCCGGTCCGGGTGATCTTCAGCGCTGGGGCCGCCGCCGCAGGCCGGGTGCATGCGGAGGATCTGCAGGACACCCATCCGGCGATCGAGATCGATGATGCCGCGGAAGGCGCCGACGCCGCCCTTCTGCGAAACCTGTCGGCGGTGGTGGACCGGCTCTCGCGGGCTGCGTCGCCGCTCAACCTGCCGATCGTGCCGATCGAGACCAGGCCACGCCACAACATGATGGCCGTCATCTATTCCGGCGACGGCGGCTGGCGCGATATCGACCAGCAGCTCGGCGCCTATATGAAGGAAGAGGGCATCCCCGTCGTCGGCATCGATGCGCTGCGCTATTTCTGGAGCGAGAAGACGCCGGAGCAGACGGCGGCCGACCTCTCCCGCATCATCAAGGCCTATCGCGCCCGGTGGAAGGTCGATAACGTTCTGCTCATCGGTTATTCCTTCGGTGCCAATATTCTGCCGGCCACCTACCGGCTTCTGCCTGAGCCGGACAAGCAGACCGTCTCGCTGGTTTCGCTCCTGGCGCTTTCGCATCAGGCGGATTTCGAGATCGACGTCAGCGGCTGGCTGGGCTTTGCCGGCGCCGGCAAATATGGCGATCCGGTCGAAGATCTCGCCGGGATCGAACCCTTCAAGATCCAATGCGTCTACGGCCTCGAGGAAGAGGACAGCGGCTGCCCGGCGGTGAAGGAGATCAAAAGCGCCCAGGTGCTGGCCCGCGAAGGAGGCCATCATTTCGACGGCGACTACCGGGCGCTTAACCGGCTGATCATCGACCGCGCCATGGCGCTGACGGCCACCAACTGACGGCTCTTCAACAAGGCGTGAAACCTCTGGTCATCGACCGGAGGCCTCCACATTTTCCGGCATATGATCCGGAACAGAGGAGAGCTGTCCCCATGTCCCCGTTTGCCCCTATGTCCCTGTCTGCAAGATTCCCGTCTGCGAATTATCCGCACACGCTAACCCGCATTCTTGCCGGAACCGCAACCGCCGCAGCCCTTGCCGGCACGGCCGCCGCTCATCACGGCTGGTCCTGGGCCGAGGTCGATCAGATCGACCTCAAGGGCACCATCCATTCGATTTCCTTTGCCCCGCCGCATCCGACGCTCGAAGTCCGGGCCGAGGACGGCATATGGCGTGTCGAACTCGGCAATCCGAACCAGACCCAGCGCTCAGGCTTCGTGGAAGGGCAGGCCAAGGTCGGAGACCGGATCACCGCCACCGGCAACCGTTCCGAGGATCGCAACGAAAAACGCATGAAAGCGGTGCGCATCGTCGTCGCCGGCAAGACCTTCGACATCTATCCGGAACGCATCAGGACGAACTGAGCAAGCCGGGGAACTCGAGATGGAGTTTCTCGCGCCGCTCGCCGAAACACCGCTCGCGCGGGCGCTGATCGCCTCCTCGACACTCTATCTGCTGGTCAACGCCGTACATATTCTCGGCATCGCGATGCTGTTCGGCGCAATTCTGGCGCTCGACCTCCGCCTCCTCGGCCTTGCCCCCACGGTGCCGCTGGCCGAGGTGGCGCGCTTTCTCTCGCGACTTGCAGGGGTGGGTGTCGCGCTGGCTATCCTGACGGGCTTCTGTCTCTTTACCGTCCGGCCAGTGGAATATGCTCAGAATTCCGCGTTCCTGGCTAAACTCGGTCTCATCGCGCTTGCCCTGATCAACGTCGCAGTCGTCCATTTCGGCAGCGGATGGCGGCACGTGTTGGCCGGCGGTGTGCCAAATCCGGCGATCCGTATGTCCGCTATTGTTTCGATAGCCATATGGATTGCGACCGTAGTCGCTGGAAGATGGATTGGGTTTTTGTAGATTGGATTTCATTCCATGCTTCTGGTGACCCGCAATACCAAGGATTTCCCCGCTGAAGCCCCCGGCATTCGAATTCCATACGTGCTCTGATATTACCGGTCGCTCACCGCAGCCCGCGGATTGATCCAAGGCTCCTGGTTGCTGCGCGGCAGCGGTGGCTTGCCGAGGATGTGGTCGGCGGCCTTTTCGCCGGTCATGATCGACGGGCCGTTGAGATTGCCGTAGGTGACATGCGGGAAGATCGACGAATCCGCGACGCGCAGTCCGTCGATACCGATCACCCGGCATTCCGGGTCGACCACGGCGAGCGGGTCGTCGGCGCGGCCCATGCGGCAGGTGCCGCAGGGATGGTAGGCGCTTTCCAGATGCTGTTTGAGGAAGGCATCGATTTCCTCGTCCGTCTGCACCGCTTCGCCCGGCTGGATTTCCGGCCCGCGATAGTCGTCGAACGCCTTCTGGCTGAAGATCTCGCGGGTCAGTCGCACGCAATGGCGGAATTTTTCCCAGTCCTCGGGATGGCTCATGTAGTTGAAGCGCAGCACCGGCTCCGCCTTCGGATCCGCGGAACGCAGGGTCACCGAGCCGCGCGATTTCGACAGGTTGTAGCCGACATGCACCTGAAAACCATGACTTTTCGCCGCCGCGCGCCCATCGTAGGAGATCGCCACCGGCAGGAAATGATACTGGATATCCGGCTGTTTCAGGCCCGGGGCCGAGCGCAGGAAGGCGCAGGCTTCGAACTGATTGGAGGCTCCGAGCCCGCCCTTCGACAGCACCCATTGCGCGCCGGCCACGCCCTGCCAGAACCAGGGCAGCCAGGAATAGAGCGATACCGGTTTCGTGGAGACCTGCTGGAAATAGAATTCCATATGGTCCTGCAGATTGGCGCCGACTCCCGGCCGGTCGGCTTTCACCTCGATGCCCACCGCCTTCAAGTGTTCGGCAGGGCCGATGCCGGAGAGCATCAGCAGTTTCGGCGAGTTGAAGGCGGAGGCGGCGACGATCACTTCGCGGTTCGCCTTGACGATTTCCTTGACGCCACGCCGCTCGACTTCGACGCCCGCCGCCCGGCCATTCTCGATCACCACTCTGTTGGCGAAGCCATAAACCAGTTCGACATTCGGCCGTTTCAGCGCCGGCTTCAGATAGGCGTTCGCAGCCGACCAGCGCCGGCCGCGATAGATCGTCTGCTCCATCAGCCCGAAACCTTCCTGCTTCGAGCCGTTATAGTCCTCGGTCATTTCGAAACCGGCCTGCCTTCCCGCGTGGATGAAAGCGTGGAAGAGCGGGTTGGTCACCGGCCCGCGCTGCACATGCAGTGGCCCGTCCGTGCCGCGCCAGCCTTCCTCGCCGCCGTGGGAATGTTCCATGCGTTTGAAATAGGGCAGCACGTCCGCATAGGCCCAGCCGGTTGCGCCGAGGTCCGCCCAGCGATTGTAGTCTTCCGCGTGTCCCCGCACATAAACGAGCCCGTTGATCGACGAAGATCCGCCGATCACCTTGCCGCGCGGTGCGGTGATGCGGCGGTTGTTGAGGTTCGGCTCGGGCTCGGAGAGATAACCCCAATTGTAGCGCTTCATGCTCATCGGCCAGGCAAGCGCACCCGGCATCTGGATGAACGGCCCGAAATCCGTACCTCCTGCCTCGATGACGATCACCGAATGTTTTCCATCCTCCGACAGGCGATAGGCCATGGCCGAACCTGCGGAACCGGAACCGATGATGACGAAATCTGCCTGAAGCATGTTTAATGTCCTCGAGACCTGACCGCCCTCAATACGGCGCCTCGACCGGCCCCATGCCGACATAGACGGTCTTCAGCTCCGAATAATGCTCCAGCGCGGCCAGCGAATTCTCTCGCCCAAAACCTGATTGCTTCGACCCGCCGAAGGGAATTTCCACCGGGCAGAGATTGTACGTATTGATCCACAGCGTGCCGGCCTCAAGCCGATCCGCCACCCGGTGCCCGCGCGTCAGGTCGGCGGTGAAGACGCCGGCCGAGAGGCCGAATTCCGTAGCGTTGGCGCGGGCGATCACCTCGTCCTCGCCGTCGAAATCGAGCACGCACATGACAGGTCCGAAAATCTCCTCCCGCGCGATGGTCATGTTGTCGGTGACGTCGGCGAACACGGTCGGCTGGATGTAGTAGCCTTCACCGGTGACATGGTTCGGAATGCCGCCGCCGGTAATCAGCGCGGCACCTTCCGCCTTGCCCTTGTCGATATAGGACAGCACTTTCTGCCGCTGGTCGAAGGAGACCATCGGGCCGAGCTGGGTGGCCTCGTCCAGCGGATCGCCGATGACGATCTTTTCCGTCCGTGTCTTGAGCCGCGAGAGGAACGTGTCCTTGATCTTCCTCTGAACGAAAACGCGTGTCCCGTTGGAGCAGACCTGGCCCGTCGAATAGAAATTGCCGAGCATCGCCCCGCCGATGGCGCTGTCGATATCCGCATCGTCGAAGACGATCAGCGGCGACTTGCCGCCGAGTTCCATCGTCACATGCTTGAGATTGCCGGCGGCTGAGGCCGCCACCTTGCGGCCGGTCGGCACCGAACCGGTCAGCGAAACCTTGGCGACGTCCGGATGGTTGACGAGCAGCGGCCCGGTGTTCCGGTCGCCCTGGATGACGTTGTAGAGCCCCTTCGGCAGGCCGGCTTCGATCAGGATCTCGGCGATCTTCAACGCGCCGAGCGGTGTGTTTTCCGATGGCTTGAAGACCATCGCATTGCCGGCGGCGAGCGCCGGCGCGCCTTTCCAGCAGGCGATCTGCTGGGGATAGTTCCAGGCGCCGATGCCGACGCAGACGCCGAGAGGCACCCGCTTCGTATAGGCGAAATCCCGCCCGAGCGGGATGTGGGAACCATTGAGGCCGGCGGCGATCACGCCCCCGAAGAATTCGAAACTGTCCGCCCCGGACGTCGGGTCGGCGACGATCGTCTCCTGGATCGGCTTGCCGGTATCGAGCGTCTCAAGCTCGGAGAGTTCGCGGTTACTTTCGCGCATGATCTCGGCGGCGCGCTTCAGGATGCGGCCGCGCGCCGTCGGGCTTAATCCCGCCCATTCCGGCTGGGCGCGCTTGGCGGCGGCGATCGCCCTCTCGACGATCGCCGGTGTCGCCGCGTGCAGCCGGGCGATCACTTCGCCGGTTGCCGGGTAAAGGCTTTCGATGACGGCGCCTTCGGTGTCCTCGACATATTCGCCGTCGATGAAATGACTGGCGATCGGTTGGGCTTTCATCTCGTTCTCCCCGTTATTCCCCTCTAGGATAACGCTTTGATTCTTCAAGAATATCAAGGTTCATATGGTTGCGCATGTAGCGCTCCGAGGCATCCCGTAGCGGCTGGTGGTCCCAAGGGTAATAGGCGCCGTTCCTCAACGCCTCGTAGACCACCCAGCGCCGCGCCTGGCTTTCGCGCACCGCGGCGTCGAAGGCGGTCATGTCCCATTGTGCCTTCCGCCTGGTCCGAAAGCCTTCGAGAATATCGGCATGCGCCGGATCGCCGGCAAGGTTCGTGAGTTCCTTCGGGTCGGCCTCGAGATCGAAGAGCTGTTCCGGGTCCAGCTCGCAATGGATATATTTCCACTTGCCCTCGCGGATGCCGACCAGCGGCGCATAGGAACCTTCCGCCGCATATTCCATCAGCACCGGGGTTACGCGCGGCGCGCCATCCATCATCGGTTTGAGGCTTTCGCCATCCGTCCAGGGTTTTATCTCTTCCATGGAAATCCCCGCGAGATCGCAGAGCGTCGGGGTGACGTCGAGGTTGGAAACCGGCGCCATATGCAGGGCGGGGGCAACACCCGGCCCGGCGATCATCAGCGGCACGCGCGCCGAACCTTCGAAGAAGTTCATCTTGAACCACAGCCCGCGCTCGCCCAGCATATCGCCGTGGTCGGAGCAGAAGACGATCAGTGTGTCGTCCAGCATCCGGGTGCGGGAAAGCGTGTCGATCAGCTCGCCGACCTTCTCGTCGATATAGGAAATGTTGGCGAAATAACCGCGGCGGGCGCGGCGGATATGCTCCTCGCTCACCTCAAAGTTCCTGTAGTCGCAGGAAAAGATGATCCGCTGCGAATGCGGATCCTGTTCCCCCAGCGGGATCTCGCCGATCTCCGGCAGAAGGTGTTTGCAATCCTCGTAGAGATCCCAGAACTTCCGGCGCGCCACGTAAGGGTCGTGCGGATGGGTGAAGGAGACGGTGAGGCACCACGGCCGCCGGCCGGCGTCGTCGCGCTCGCGGGCGAGATGATAGAGCTTCTGGTTGGCGAGGAAGGCCACCTCGTCGTCATATTCCATCTGGTTGGTGATCTCGGCCACCCCTGCGCCGGTGACGGAGCCCAGATTGTGATACCACCAGTCGATCCGCTCGCCGGGCTTGCGGTAGTCCGGCGTCCAACCGAAATCGGCCGGATAGATGTCGGTCGTCAGCCGCTCCTCGAACCCGTGCAACTGGTCCGGCCCGACGAAATGCATCTTGCCGGAAAGCGCCGTGTAGTAGCCCGCGCGGCGCAGGTGATGCGCGAAGGTCGGTATCGAGGAAACGTATTCCGCCGCATTGTCGTAGACCCGCGTCCGGCTCGGCAATTGCCCGGCCATGAACGAGGCGCGGGCCGGCGCGCAGAGCGGCGAGGACGTGTAGTTGTTGGCAAACCGCGCCGAGCGGGCCGCGAGCGCTTTCAGGTGCGGCGCATGCAGCCAGTCCGCCGGCCCGTCGGGAAACAGCGTGCCGTTCAACTGGTCGACCATGACGATGAGGATGTTGGGCTTGTTCATGGCGGGTCTGGCTTTCTGCTGTTCGGAATGAACGTCCAAGTGAGTTATTTTTGATCCCGCCGCCAATCAAGAAACGATTGCGAACCTTCCTGTCTCAAAAGCGCGCCGTTGACCTTGCTCAAACCCGCTCCACATCTTTTCTCTTAGACTTGAACAAGATATTCGAAAAAAGGGGGTGAGCATGGCATTCGGTCTCGATACACCATCGGCTTCGACGCTCCGCAACAAATGGGGCTGGTTCCTCGCCCTCGGCATCCTCCTTCTCGTCTTTGGCTTCGTGGCGCTCGCCAATCTCTTCGTGGCGACTGTCGCCTCGGTTTTCTACATCGGCATGATGATGCTGGTGGGCGGCATCGCCTATCTCGTCCATGCCTTCCAGGTGAGGGGCTGGGACCACATCCTGTATTGGGCGCTGAGCGGCCTCCTCTACACCGTTGCCGGCTTGCTCGCCTTCTGGAACCCGGCACTCACGGCCGCCATCCTGACCTTCTTCATGGCGGTGGCGCTCCTCGTCGCCGGTCTGTTCCGCATCTGGATCGGTTTTCGCATGCGGCCGATGCGCGGTTCCGGCTGGGTCGTCGCGGGCGGCGTCATCACTGCGCTTGCGGGCCTGATCATCGCCATCGGCTGGCCGGTCAACAGTCTCTGGATTCTCGGCCTTTTCCTCGGCATCGACCTGATGATGCAGGGCTGGGCGCTGATTGCCCTGGCGCTTGCCGCGCGGGCATGATTCAGCTTCGGGTTGCTGCGTTAACTCGTTATAATATTGTATTAAATTGCTTTTTCATGTCACTGAAATTTCATCCAACCGTCATGTTCGGGAAAGGGATTCTTGACGAATTGCTGGGACCCTTACATTCGTGTTTGAGGCCATTGCGCAGTGGAGTAATGAGTAATGTCGTCTGCGGCCATTTTGGAACCGGGCGTTTTCCGTCGATACGCGAGCGATCAGCTCGTCACCCTTTCGAAACTCGTTCTCGAAAATGCCTTCCAGCCGATCGTCGAAGTGGGGACCGGTTCGGTCTTCGGATATGAATCGCTGCTGCGCGGCCAGGAGCGGATCGGCTTCTCTTCTCCCCTCGAACTGCTCGATCAGGCTCAGGAAACCGGCCAGCTTCTGGCACTGGAACAGATGATGGCGAGCCGCGCGCTTGCAAAGTTCGCCAGCCTGCCGGATTTCTCCTCCGCGACGCTTTTCCTCAATCTCGATGTGCGGCTGATCCGCCACGGCGAATATTTCATCGAAAAACTGGTCCAGCACCTGCGCAAGGCCAATATCGCGCCGTCTTCCGTCTGCTTCGAGTTTTCCGAACGCTTCGACAATACCAGCGTGCCGGAATTCGCCGACGTGGCGACCCGCATGCGCAAGGAGGGTTTCAAGCTGGCGATCGACGATTTCGGAGTCGGTCATGGTGAGATGAAGCTGCTTTGCGATCATCCGGTCGACTACCTGAAGATCGACCGGCATTTCGTCGCCGGCATCGACAAGAGCCCACGCAAGCGCCATCTCGTCAAGAACATCGTCAACATCGCCCATGTGCTCGGCATCCGCGTCATTGCCGAAGGCATCGAGACCGAGGCGGAGTTTCTCGCCTGCCGCGAATACGGCGTCGATCTCGTGCAGGGCTGGTTCATCGCCCGCCCCACTACCTTCGTCACCGAACTGCAGTCCTCTTTCCCATATCTTGCCGATATCGGCCGTTCGCGCCGCTCCAGCCAGTCGCTCGACGAAATCCTCATCCGCAAGCAGATCGAGCATCTGCCGACGGTCTACGAGAACGAGAGCATCGACAGCGTGTTCGAGCTTTTTCACCGAAACCCGCGCCAGGCCTTTTTCCCGGTCCTCAACGCCAATGGCGAGCCGCGCGGCGTCATCAACGAATACCACCTGAAGGAATACATCTATCAGCCCTTCGGCCGTGACCTTCTGAAGAACAAGGTCTATGAGCGCTCCATCTCGCATTTCGTCGACCGCGCGCCGATCATCGGGCTCGATGCCGAGGCGGAGGAGCTGATGAGCCTCTTCGCCAACATGGACAACAGCGCCTGCGTGATCCTGACCGAGAACATGCGTTACGCGGGCGTCGTCTCCGCCGCGTCGCTCATCAAGGTCATCAACGAAAAGCAGTTGAAGATCGCCCAGGACCAGAATCCGCTGACCGGATTGCCGGGCAATCGCGCCATCCGCGATTTCATGCAGGAGGTAGGGCGGGACGACGACCAGACGCGCTTCTTCTGCTATTGCGACTTCGACAACTTCAAGCCGTTCAACGATCATTACGGTTTCCAGATGGGCGACCATGCCATCTCGTTGTTTGCCGCCTTGATGAAGCGCTATTTCTTCTCCGAAGGTGATTTCCTCGGCCATGTCGGCGGCGACGACTTCTTCATCGGCGTACGCGACTGGACCCGCGACGAACTGAACGAAATCCTCGAACGCCTGCTCTCGGATTTCCATGACGACGTCGCCCAGCTCTATTCCCCGGAGGAGCGCGCCGCCGGCAAGATCCGCGGCCACGACCGCTCCGGTGCCGAGCGCGATTTCCCCCTGCTGCGCTGCTCGATCGGCGTCCTGGAACTGCCGCAGGGCCTGCTTCTCGACGATGTCGGCCGCATCGGTTCGGAAATCGCCGCCGTCAAGGCCGAGGCCAAGGACAATGAAGGCGGCCTCGTCTTTGCGAGTTTCGGCGAGACAAAATGACCGCGTGGCGGAACGCCGCCTTCCTAACCTGATCGGACTGTCCTAAGTCAGAGGCCAAATCAGTGGCCAATACTGTGAGGAGAGTCCCACCATGCCGCTTCCCGTCGAAATGCGTTTCATCGACCTGCCGTCCTTCGGAGAACCGGAGGTCATGACCATCGCCAAGGGGCCGCTGCCAGCGGTCCGGCCGGGCGAAATCCTGGTGAAGGTCGAGGCGGCCGGCATCAACCGCCCGGATGTGCAGCAGCGCAAGGGCGCCTATCCGCCGCCCAAGGATGCAAGCCCCATCCTTGGCCTTGAGATCGCCGGCGAAGTGGCCGCGCTCGGCGAAGGCGTTTCGGAATTCAGGCTCGGCGACAAGGTCTGCGCGCTGGCGAATGGCGGCGGTTATGCGGAATACTGCGTTGTGCCGGCCGGCCAAGCGCTTTTCTGGCCGAAGGACTATGACGCCGTCAGGGCGGCAGCGCTGCCGGAAACCTTCTTCACGGTCTGGGCGAACCTCTTCCAGATGGCCGGCCTCACGGAGGGCGAAAGCGTGCTGATCCACGGCGGCACGAGCGGCATCGGCACGACGGCGATCCAGCTTGCCAAGGCCTTCGGCGCGACGATCTACGCCACTGCCGGCTCCAGGGAAAAATGCGAGGCCTGCGAAAGGCTCGGTGCGACGCGCGGCATCGACTACAAGACGGAAGATTTCACCGCCGTGATCAGGGAGGTGACCGGCGGAAAAGGCGTCGACGTCGTGCTCGACATGATCGGCGCCGCCTATCTGGAAAAGAACCTTTCGGTTCTCGCCAAGGACGGCTGCCTGTCAATCATCGCCTTCCTCGGCGGCAACGTGGCTGAAAATGTCAATCTCTCGCCGATCATGGTGAAGCGCCTGACGGTGACCGGCTCCACCATGCGCCCGCGCACCGCGGACGAAAAACGCGCCATCCGCGATGACCTCCAGGCAGAGGTCTGGCCGCTCCTGGGGGAGGGAGCCGTCGCACCGGTCATCCACACGGTCCTGCCCTTCGAACAGGTCGTCGAGGCGCACCGGCTGATGGAGACCAGCACCCATATCGGCAAGATCGTGGTGACGCTTTAGCAGCGGCATCGCGGTTGCGGAAGATATGATGGAGCGGGACGTGGAACGCCTCGATTGAAGCTCGCGAATGATAGAGCCGGTCCGGTGCTTTCGCAACTCAATTAAATCCGCGATCGTTCATATAACGTGCCTTGCGGATTCGACCTTTCGCACTTACCTTTTAGTCATCGTCAACGCAATGAAAGGAAGGTGATCCAATGTCTAATGAGATTTCGGTCTGCGTAACGGGCAATGGAAAGGTGATGGTCTTGACGGGGCAGCCCTCGGCCTGAACCTCATCTTCCTTCGGGCCGCTGTGAAGCGCCTCGGGTTCGTTCAACCGGACCAAACTCATGGAAGGGTCGCCTCGAGCGGCCCTTTTCCGTTTCTGGCCTTTTCATTTCCAGCGGCGACTGTTCTTCGTTTTCATTAAGTCTAATATGAGAAGACCCATGCACATACTGCATGGGTGGCCTGCTAAGTGGGCGCTTTCTGTGCACGTTTGATAAGCTTATATAAGCGTCATCGAAGCAAACGAGAGCGCCAAGGACTGGCAGCTGGGCTTCGAAAATCCCAGGAAAGGGGAACCATCATGAACGTCGCACGCACTCTCAACAATTGGCGCAAGTACCGTCAGACGGTTGCCGAACTGGGCCGTATGACACCGCGTGAACTCAACGATCTCGGCATCGCCCAGGGCGATATCCGCCGCGTTGCACGCCAGGCCGTCGGCTTCTGATCGCCATCTGACAGCATGCATGTCGAACGCCCGCCTTCCGCGGGCGTTTTGCATTTTATGCATGGCTGCCATCTCAAATCCCGATTCGGCCGAGCGCCGGAACCTTGATGCCCGGATTGGCGAGGTCGAGGCCCGCGACCAGTCCTAAAAAATGCAGTTCGAAGCCGCTGCGCACCCCGGCCGAAACGCCGACCAGCCCGCGCAGCGTCAGGTGCACGTCCCGCCAGTCGTCGTCGATATGGAAGAATTCGCCATCCGGCAGGTAGTCGCGGCCGACTGCATGCGGCGGCAGCACGGCGCCGAGTTCCGGCACGGTGCGCAGCACATAGGCGACGAACGTATTGGAATTCGGCCCCGGCCAGATCGTATAGCCGCCAGGCTCCGCGTAGGGATAGGCGGCGATCGCCCCTTCGACTTTCGGAACCAGCAGTTCGGCTTTCGAGCCGGTCACCGATGTCACCAGCTGCGGCGCGTTGGAATACCAGTAGGCGTCCGGCTCCCGGTGGTTGCGGCGGATCGGCGAACCCCAGCCCACTTTGTCGAAGCGCGTATAGGTTTTGGCGCCCTTTTCCTTAAAGACGATCCAGGCATGACTTGCGATCGCACCCTTGAACCCGCCGGTCATGGCGGAAAAGACGTAGATCGCCGCTTCGCTGCTTTCTTCCGGTTTCGGCAGGATGCCGGCCGACGACCAGCGCGCCTCGCTCCAGCGGGACGGCCGGTCCTTGATCGCCCAGAGCCCGGCTGAGGCGAATGTCGGCAGCAGATAAACGATGAAGATGACCAGAAACAGCCGCTTAACCGATTTCATGCAAGGTGCCCCCTGGAGAATCAAGGCGTGAAAATGGCGCCGGAACCGGCTATGACCCGTCAGCGCCATAGGCATCATCAAAAACAGCAATTTCAGGACCGACCATGCAAAATCCTGTGACCGTCGAAGTGACCCGAGGCAAACTGGTGGAAAGCCGTCATCGCGGCTTCGGCGTGGTCGTCGACGGCGACGGCAGGACCGTCTTCTCTTTCGGTGAAGCGGAGGCGGGTGTTTTCCCGCGTTCGGCCTGCAAGGCCATGCAGGCGCTGCCGCTGATCGAAAGCGGTGCCGCGGATGCCTATGGTTTCGGCAATGTCGAGCTGGCGCTCGCCTGCTCCTCCCATTCGGGCGAGGACGCTCACGTGGCGACAGCCGCCGCGATGCTCGCCAGTGCCGGCCGCGACGAGGCCGCGCTTGAATGCGGCGCCCATTGGGCCTCCGACCAGACCGTGCTGATCCACCAAGCCCGCACCATCGAAAAGCCGACGCAGCTTCATAACAACTGCTCCGGTAAACATTCCGGCTTCGTCTGCACCTGTGTCCACGCGGGCATGGATGTCAAAGGCTACGTGGAATACGACCACCCGCTGCAGGCCGAAATCCGCGGCACGATGGAAGGGCTGACCGGCGCTATCCTCGGCCACCAGAACTGCGGCACGGACGGCTGCTCGATCCCGAGCTATGCGGTGCCGCTGAAGGGGCTTGCCCATGGTTTTGCCAAGATGGCGACTGGAAACACGCTATCGCCGGAGCGCGCCAGAGCCTCGCGCCGGCTGATGGAAGCCTGCATGGCCGAACCTTTCTACGTCGCCGGCACCAACCGTGCCTGCACTACGCTGATGCAGGCTGCGCCCGGCAGGATCTTTGCCAAGACCGGCGCCGAAGGCGTCTTCGTCGCGGCGCTGCCGGATCAGGGCCTCGCCATGGCCGTCAAATGCGAGGATGGCACGACGCGCGCTGCCGAAGCGATGATCTTCGCGCTCATTTCCCGCTATTTCGAAAAGGGCGGCGAAGTGCAGCAAAAGCTGCTGTCGATGGCCAACAAGTCGATGAGCAACTGGAACGGCATGCATGTGGGTGACGTCAAGGTCACGGACGTGATGTTTGCATAGATAACACTCATCCGGCAACCGCCGCATTCTCCTCGCCTCTGGCAGAGAGGAGGGCTTTAGCCGGATTGCTCCGCGGGATTGAATTTGACTGTTCCCTGGTTTTTATGTGGCGAGTCTTCTTTGCCGCAGCGAAATTTTCGGAATTAGGTAGCAACTGCCACCAACGAAGCGGGTCTTCAGGCGTAACGATGTGAGATGTGTCTTGGACGGTGTGCACGGACTCACCTTCTAAAATCGCTGCTTTTGCAGGTATATAGAAATGACGTATTTCTATAGGAGCTCGTGATGTCCTCTACAGTCTCGGCGAATGTCGATGGCAGAACGGCCACGAAATTGAAGATGGTGGCTTCGATGGAAAACAGGTCCGTATCGAACGCGGTTTCCAGCGCGATCACCGTATTCGTTGGGCTTCCCAAGGGTGTCCGCGATTTCTTGCTCGAGTTGAACGCACAGAACGACCAGGACACCATCACCAGACTTGGCCGCGAAATGATGGCAGCGGCGGCGCGGGTTCGTCTTGAGAAGGCAACCACCGACCTGGCATCCGAGCACCGGTTCGGGGGGCCAGAAGAGGCGTCCAGCGAGATCGACATGTTGGAAGAAGCGACGGCCCTCACCCGTGCCGCCGCGCTCCGGAAGTAGGCCATAGATCGTCCTGCCCGGGTGCTGCTCGACGTCGATGTCAACGTCGTCGTCGGCAGCATAATGGCGCACGACCGTGGTCATAAGGGAACTGCAACCCAGACCTTGGTGTCGATGGTGAGCAGCCAAAAGTGGGGCATAGATGATAGAGCTCAGCTAGTCATCTCGTTCGAGATGATCGAAACCCTCGAGACGGTTCTCCGGCGACTGCAATTCACAGAAGACCGCATCAAAGCATATACCGGCTCCATCATCGATATTATGAAATATGGGCCGGATTCGCTCGATCCCTATCTGATTTTGGGCGGAGAAGAGCGCTTCGCCATGTCTGACGTAGAGGATGCAGGCGTGTTAGCTACGGCCTTCGGTGCCGAGGCCGACATTCTTGTTACGGACAATCTGAGGGATTTCGCCGCCAAGGATGCTTCTGTCGTGGACACGCAAGTGGTGAACACTACTTCTTCGGGACAGCGAACCCTATAGGCTTTAAGATATGAGATCGGTAGAGCGGATCTCATTGTCGCGCACCCGTTTGATGTGATGCAATGGATGCGCTTGGGCTATGATTTTACGCCGGGCAGCCTCTGGAACGCCATTCAGAAGCCCGGCAATGAACCTGGCCCCTGATCTTATTTTTCGCAGTCCTGGTGGCACTTGCTACATATTTCGGAAATTTTTGAGGTCCCCGCCTTTAACAGCCGTCTAAGGGAGGCCAGCCAGTATGAAAGACGTCATCGCGTTGGTTACGGGCGCAAGCCGCGGTGTCGGCCGAGGGATCGCGCTCGCGCTCGCTGCGGAGGGCGCCACGGTTCACGTGACCGGTCGCACCCGTTCCGAGGCGGAGACAAGCCTGGAGGGTAAGCGCGCAGGATCTCTGGAGGGGCTGGAGCGCGAGGCTGGAGGATTGCCCGGTCGCATTGTCATTCACCATTGCGACCACAGCAATGACGCCGAAACCGAAGGCGTGGCCGCGGAGATCAGAGCCGGCAACAGGCTGGATATTCTGGTGAACAATGCCTGGCCCGGTTATGAAAATATGGTCGAGGACGGGGATTTTACTTGGCCTCGTCCCTTCTGGGAGCAACCCGCCTGGCGATGGGACGCAATGATCGGCACGGCCCTCAAGGCGGCTTTCATGATGTCGCGTGCGGTGGCGCCGATGATGATTTCGACGCGGCGTGGTCTGATCGTCAATATTTCATTCTGGGCAGCGCAATTTTACGACGGGAACGCGATCTACGGCATGGCCAAAGCGGCAGCCGATAAGATGGCCGCAGACTTCGCGCACGAACTGCGTCCGCACAATGTCGCCGCCGTTGCACTCTATCCCGGCCTGGTACGCACCGAAGCCGTCATGCAGAATGCCGAATATTTCGACTTGTCCAATTCTGAATCCCCGAGGTTCATCGGCCACGTCCTGAGCGGACTCTGGCGAGATCCTTTGCTGATGTCGAAATCCGGTCGCGTTCTGGTCGCGGCGGAACTGGGTCGGGAATATGATATCGCCGATGTCGACGGCTACAGGCCTGTTCCTCTCACTGCGGCGAACTTCCTGAAAGGCTGATTCCGCCGGCTTTGCGACCGATTGCCAGACGTGGCGGCCTCACGCCTCCACCACATTCACACCCAGCGCCCTATACGACGTCAACCGGTCCTCATCGATTCCGTTTTGCACGATCATGCACGTCAGCTCCGAAACCGGCATGATCGTGCAGGGCGACGATCTGTCCAGCTTCTCCTCCGTGATCAGCACAAACGTCTCCGCTGCACGCGAAGCGATATGCCGCTTGATCGCCGCTTCCTCCATATCCCCGGTCGAAAGCCCTTGGGACGGATGGACGGCGGTGACGCCGAGAAAAAAAACATCCGGGCGGATCAGCGAAATCTGGCTCATTGCCGCCGCACCCACCGCCACCATGGAATGTTTGTAGAGCCGCCCGCCGATCAGGATCACCTCCGCTGCCGGATGATGCTCCAGTTCGGCGGCGATCGTCGGGCTGTGGGTCGCGACGGTGAACCCGAAATCGCGGGGAAGCGCGCGGGCGATCTCCGCGGTCGATGTGCCGCCGTCGAGAAAGATCATCTGCCCCGGCTTCACCAGCTTCGCGGCCGCCGCACCCAGCCTCCGCTTCACGTCGGATGAAATCGTCTGCCGCGCGGAAAAATCCGGCAGGTCCGGTGCGACCGGCATCGCTCCGCCATGTACCCGCCGGAGCAGGCCTTCCGCCGCCATCTCGCGGAGGTCGCGGCGGATCGTATCTTCCGAAAGCGAAAACTCCTCGGCCGCCCGTTTGGCGATCACCTGCCCCTCGCGACGCAGCATGTCGAGAATGAGGCTCTTGCGTTGGCTTGTCAGCATGGTCTTGACTCTGCACGAAATTGCATGAATAAGCGTGAAAATGCCTGAAAATCTGGATTAAGTAAAGCAATTCAGGCAAATTCGTGCGGTTCCGCGATGGGTGCGGATAAATTCTGGAGAAACGAAGATGTTGATTTTGATCGCCGGCCCCTATCGGTCCGGCACGGACGATGACCCCAAGAAGATGGCGGAAAACCTCAAGCGGCTGGAAGCGCCGTCCTATGCGCTGTTCAAGGCCGGTCATGTGCCGATGATCGGTGAATGGGTGGCGCTGCCCGTCTGGCATGCGGCGGGCGGCAAACATCCCGGCGACGATCTCTACGAGGAGATTTTCCACCCGACGGCCGGCCGGCTGCTGCAGCTTTGTGAAGGTGTGCTGAGGCTCCCGGGCGCATCTAAGGGCGCCGACAACGACGTTCGGATCGCCACCGAGCGTGGCATTCCGGTTTGGTACCGGTTGGAGGATGTGCCGGGTGTCGTCTGAGCCGGGGCACGAAAATTTCGGCTGCGGGGCGTTTCCATTCAGGTGAGAAACGCCCTACAACATCCCGGCCAACCGGAGGATCCCCATGTACACGCTGTTCTTTTCGCCCAATGCCTGTTCGCTTGCCAGCCACATCGCGCTCGCCGAATCCGGCCTGCCCTATGAGGTCAGGCGGGTGAAATTCGCCGAAAACGAACAGCAGTCGGAAGCCTATCTGAAGATCAACCCGAAGGGGCGCGTGCCGGCGCTGGTGACGGATCGCGGCGTGATCACCGAATCCGTCGCCATCCTCGCCTTCATCGCCCAGGCGGCACCGGAAGCGAAGCTTGCCCCGCTGGATGATCCCTTCCTGTTCGGCAAGATGCAGGCCTTCAATGCCTATATCGCCTCGACGGTGCATGTCGCCTATGCGCATTACCGCCGTTATTATCGCTGGGCGGACAGCCAGGCCTCGTTCGACGACATGATGGCCAAGGCGCCGAAGAATTTTCACGATTGCTTCCAGCTCATCGAGGACGATTTCCTCGAAGGCCCTTATGTGCTCGGCGAAACCTATTCGGTTGCCGATCCCTATCTCTACCTGATGACCAGTTGGCTGCCGAACCTGAAGCTCGATCGTGCCGATTTCCCGAAGGTCAATGCGCATTTCGAGCGCATGAAAGCTCGACCAGGCGTCCAGCGCGCGGAGGCAGAGCAGGCCGCCGCACCCTAACCGCAACCGCGGCGGAAGGATCATCGGCCGTTCATGCACATTTCGCGAGAAGCGGCTTTTCATGATGCGCCGCAGGGTGGAAATGGCCGGGGAAGGGCAGGTCGGCCAGTTGCCGGAGGTTCATCGAGCGCACCTCGGGATGCTGTAAAGGATCGTCCGGCTGAATGTCCGTCAGGGCTTCCTCGGCCAGCAGCCGATCCTTCAGGTTCAAGAAAATCTTTAGCGGTGTCATGTCGTCACCTCGCAAACGTATGTTCATTTGCAGGAAGAATATCGGCGAGGTGAGGCCGCTTTTCAATTGAGTTCTTCAGCATGCGGCTTTAGAAAATCTATATGAAGAACCTGAACCTCGTGCATCTCAACGGTTTACGGGCGCTGGAGGCAGTCGGCCGGCTCGGCTCCCTGCAGGCGGCGGCGGAAGAGCTCGGCGTCTCGATCGGCGCCGTCAGCCAGCAGGTCATCAAGGCGGAGGCGCAGTTGGGCCAGCCGGTCTTTCATCGCCTGCCGAAGGGCATGGCGCCGACCGATGCGGCGCGGCCCATGCTGGCGCGGCTGACGGACGGTTTCCAGTCGCTCTCGGAAGCCGTCGGCCTCGGCCGGCAGCGCGACGATACGCTGCTGACCATTTCCGTCGCCCCGGTCTTCGCCGCGCGTTTCCTCGTCCACCGGCTGGATCGGTTCACGTCGCTGCATCCGGAGATCCGGCTGCGGATTGAGGCGACGACCGCCATGGCGGATTTCGTCACCGACGGGGTGGATCTCGGCATCCGGGTGGGAGCCGGCAAATGGCCGGGAGTCGACGCGGAACTGCTCCTCTCGCAGCTTGTCTTTCCGGTCTGCGCGCCCGCACTCGCCGAACGGCTGAAGGAACCCGCCGATATCCTTAGACTGCCGGCGATCGTCGATGGGCGGGCGATGTTTTCCTGGGAGGTCTGGTTCAGGGCGGCTGGGCTGGAGCCGGTGCCGATGACGGTCCGCCATGTCTTCAACGAGGCCTCGCTCTGTCTCGATGCGACCATAGCGGGCGAGGGGGTGATGCTCGCCTGGCAGACGCTGGCGGCCTACGCGCTGGAGCAGGGCAGGCTGGTCGAGCCTTTCGATATCCGGGCGGCGACCGGCTTCGGGCACTATTTCGTCACCCGCGCCGGGTCCCGCCCGCCGCCGAAGGTCAGGGCCTTCCATGCCTGGCTGAGAGGTGAACTCGCCGTGCTGGAAGAACCCTGACGACTTCGACTAAGCCGGCTTCGGACCAAGCCGGCTCGATCAGGCCGGCTCGATCAGGCCGGTTCGGCGGTGCGCTTGTCCCACATGGCTTTGAAGCCCGGGCGGGCCTGGCATGTTTCGAGCCAGGCCTTCAGTGCCGGGCGGCCGTCGAAGACCGGGGCGTGGCCTTGCGCATACCGCACCACTTCCGCGACATTGATATCCGCCACCGTGAAACGGCCGCCGACCATGTGGCCGTTCTGGGAAAGGTGCTTTTCGAGCACGTCGAACGGACGTTTCAGAAGGCGGGCGGAAACGTCGATATCCGTCCTGCCTTCTTCCGTATCCTGCTTGCCGCCGGCGATCGTCGAGGAAATCTTCAGGGCCGGCGTCTCGATGCTGGTGGCGCCGAACAGCGACCACTGCACCATCTGTGCCTCTTCATTGATGTCCTTCGGGCCGAGATCGCCGCCATATTTGCGGGCGAGATAGAGCGTGATGGCGAGCGATTCGTGCAGCACGAAGCCGTCGTCGTCCATCGAGGGGATCGAGCCCATCGGGTTGACGGCCAGGAATTCCGGCGACAGCGTGTTGACCGGCGCACCGGCCGCCATCGGCTCCTTCAGGCGATAGGCCTGGATGACCGGCACGATCTCGAACGGAATTCCGAGTTCTTCGATCAGCCAGAGCGGCCGCGTGGCGCGCGAGCGATAGACACCATGGATTTTCAGCATTCAACGTCCCTCCTTGCGCATGCCGCCCGAAAGGGGAAACCGGTTTCGGAACAACGGCATGCGAAAACAATGCGGCCGCAAGCTAGGGGTAGGCACGCCAAAACGGAAGATCAATCCGCGTTGGACGGCAATGAAAGTTTTCGATGGGTCGATCAATCAGGCGATCCGGTTGCTCCCGATCGTCAGGTGCCTGAAACTCTGCTCGTCGCCGCGGCCGAGTTCGGCTGTGGCGGGGGCCTTCCAGCGGTAGCCGATGACCGCCCCGTCCTTCATGCCTTCGAAGACGTTGTTCGTGATCAGCGCGCTGCCGGCTCCTTCGACGACGGTGACCGCACAGCCGACTTTCGCCTGCCGCACGATATTGTTGTTCGCAAGTACGTTGCGCAGATAAGGGCCGAAGCCGAGTGCCATCCCCCAGAGCGGCACGTTTTCGATGATATTGCCTGTCACCGCCGTATCCGCCTCGACGCTGACGCCGACCCCGAAAATCGCCTCCTCGAGCACATAGGGACCGGTGGATTTGAGGTTTCGGACGATGTTGTTGGCGACGGTCGCCAGCCGGCCGCCCTCGTTGAAGTTGACGACCGAGATGCCGTTGGCCGCCCCGTCGACGATATTGCCGGAGATCATCGCTCCCTCGAAGGCGAATTCGGCGTAGATCGCCGTCTCGCCGGAACCGAGGCAGTGGTTGTTGGCGATCTGCGCATTCGATGCGCTGTTGGCGCGGATGGCGGAAAAGGCCGATTGCGAGATGTGGTTGCCCGTCACCATCACATTGTCGGCCCGGAAAAGATTGATCGCATTGCCGTACTGGCCGGTTCCGCCATGCGTGGCGCCGATCCGGAAGATGCGGTTGCCGGAAACCATCGTGCCGTCCGCGCCCTTGGTCCAGCGATGGATGAGTATGCCGCCATTGCCGCAGTCGAAGACCTGGTTGCCGGTCACCGAAAGCCCCGTGCTTTCGACGGCATAAAGACCGTATTCCGCCGCGCCTGAAATGCGGCTGCGCTCGATCCGTCCGCCCGAACGTTCGAATTGCACCGCTGTCTTGCGCGAGCCGATGATCTCGCAATTGTCCACCGTCACGCCGCCGATGCCGCGCATGTGGACAAGCGCCGGCGTCTGGTCGTCCAGCCAGCGGTTGGCGCCGTCGATGACGAGGTTTGAAAGTTCGATACGCCGCGCGCCATCGGCACGAATGAGATGCCCGTCGCCGGAATAGACGAGCCGCGAGGCGCCCGGCACGCCGGTGATCCGCGTCCCGTCCGGCAGGTCGAGATTGGAGACCGGGTAATTCCCCGGCGGCAGGAAGACGGGCATGTTCTGCCGCGCCGCCTTGGCGATGACCTCCTTGAACTTGCGGCTCTGCCTGTCGCCGCCATCCGGCGTCACGCCGTGCTGGCCGGCATCGATCGAGCCGCGCAGGCCGGCCGCCGAAACATCGGTCGAAAAATCCGAAGGCGCGGCATGAAGCGCGCGCCGCGGCAGCCCGCCGGCGGCAGCTGCCGCGGCGATCATCGTCAAGGCGGACCGTCTCGAAATCATCCAGCTTTTCTCCCTGCCGTCAACGAAGCATTTTCCATGCCAATCCTTTGTATTGTCGTAACGCCAATTAGTACTGGATGACTTAGTAGAAAAGACTTCTGTACTCCGCTCAACCGTGGCAATTTCGCGATGTTTTTAAGCAAGGATAAGGAATTTTCCGCCATGCTGTCGGCAGATCAGATGGCGGGGTCTCGGATATTTTCTGGACTGGAAGAGGATAGACAAGGATGGTGAACCCCGCATCATACGGCGTTCCTTCAGCGTTCACCACAGATCCTCTGGAGGAGCTTTGTAGCCGGCTCCTTCGCATCTCGACGGAAAGCGATGTCGATCTCGAAGTCGCGCTCGTGGCGCGTGAGATCGAAACGCGCACCCTTCTCGATCAATTGCCGGATTTCATTTATGTGAAGGATCGTCGCGGCCGTTTCGTGTTCGCCAACGCCGCCGCCGGCCGTAACAGCAAGTTCCATAACGGTCGCGACCTGGTCGGCAAGACCGATTTCGACATTCTCGATAAGGAGACTGCGGCGGAACTGTTCGCCGTCGAGCAGCAGGTGATGTCGACCGGCGAGGCCGTCGAGGGACGCGAGGAACGCATCAAGCTCACCGACGGTCGGATCCTCTGGCTGACCACGTCGAAGATGCCGCTGCGCAATACGGATGGCCAGATCGTCGGACTTGTCGGCATTTCCCGCGACATCACCGAGCGCAAACGGCAGGACGACCGGCGGCACGGGCATGCCCGGCTTCTCGAAATGATCGCCCGCGGCCAGCCGCTCCAGTCGGTTCTGGATGCATTGGTTCGCACCGTGGAGGAAGAGCTAGACGATGTCATCGCCTCCGTCCTCTTTCTCGAAGAAGGCACCAATCGCTTGCGGCACGGCTCGGCGACCCGCATGCCGGAGGCCTATGTCCGCCTGATCGACGGCATCGAGATCGGCCCGAAAGTCGGCTCCTGTGGCACGGCCGCGTGGCGGCGCTCGCCGGTCTTCGTCAAGGATGTGCTGACTGATCCCTTGTGGGACGATTATCGCGAGCTTGCGATCACTTTCGGTTTCCGTTCCTGCTGGTCGACACCGATCATGGGGGCCGACGGGCGCGTGCTCGGCACGTTCGGGCTTTATTCGAACAGCCCGCGTGAACCCACCGTGCTGGAACTCGAATTGACCGCGATGGCAACCGATATCGCCGGCATCGCCATCGACCGCGCCCGTGCCGAAGAGCGCATCCAGCACATGGCGCATCACGATCCGCTGACGGGCCTGCCGAACCGCGCGCTGTTCTGGACCCAGTTCGGCCGCGCCCTGCATGAGGGACGCCGCGAAGGCCGCAAGATCACGGTCGCCTATATCGATCTCGACAACTTCAAGCAGATCAACGACACGCTCGGCCATGCCGCGGGCGACGAGGTTTTGAGGACGCTGGCCTCGCGCATGTCCAACTGCATTCGCGTCAGCGACCTCCTGGTGCGTCTCGGAGGCGATGAATTCGCGATCGTCTTCAGCAATCTCAATCACGACGAACTGGGCGTCTTGCGCCGCCTGCAGGAATTGCGGAGCGCGATCTCGCGCCCGATCGTCGTCGAGGAAACCAGCGTTACCGCCACCTGCAGCATGGGCGTCGCCTTTTTCCCGCAGGACGGCGACACGCCCGAAGCGCTGCTCGCCCGCGCCGACCGCGCCATGTACGAAGCGAAGGACCAGGGCCGCGACAGGCTGCGCGTCGCAGGCGGGGAGGGGATTTAATCCTCTTCGTTCGGGTCGGCCGCAGGCTTCCGCTTTTGCAGGTTCAGGGGGCAGGCGAGAGCTTTTCTTCCTGCGCCTTTTCCGCCGTCAGATAGACCGACTCGAAATCCGTCACGAATTTTTCGAACAGGATGGAAAACGCGTTGAGTTCGTCTGCCTCCCAGTTGTCCAGCACACGGGCGAGCAGCGAACGTTTTACCGCGCGGATTTCGGCGAGCAGGCTGTCGCCGAATTCGGTGCGAACGACGAGTGACCGTCGGCCGTCGGCCTGGGAAGCATCGCGCCGCAGGATGCCGCGTGCGACGAGATCCGCCACCAGCCGGCTGCCGCGGGAGGGATCGATACGCATCACCTCGGCGATCGCCCCGACCGTGACCTCGCCATCGACCCGCCGCATCGCGTCGAGCACGTCGAGATGCGAAATGTCGAGCCCCGGCGCGATGTTGGCAATCGCCGTGCGGCCGATGATACGCCGCCCGATCAGGAGGCGCATACGGGTAATGGTCTCGCTGACGCGGGCCACGTCCTCGGGGGAGGGGGCCTCGTCTGCCAACGGTTTCACAAGGGTCTTGGTCGTCATCCGCCGAACATATCAAAGGGTCGTCGGCTTTCCAACTGTTCTCTGCGCAGCGCATCAAAGTGCGGTTGACAATTATATGCTGGAGGCACATAAATTTCGGACACTTTGGATTGACCCATGGATATGACCCGCCCGGCGCATCTGCCGCTCGTCGCCAGCCACCGCCAGCGGCTGGTGATTTTCTGCTTCCTGCTGACGGCGCTGTTCATGGCGACGCTCGACAACCAGATCGTCTCCACCGCGCTGCCCACCATCATCGGCGAATTCGGCGAACTGGAACGTTTCGGCTGGGTCGGTTCCGCCTATCTTCTGGCCAGCAGTGCCTCGATGCCGATCTACGGCAAGCTCGGCGATCTCTTCGGCCGCAAATACGTCATGCTTGCCGCGATCGTCATCTTCACCATCGGCTCGCTCACCTGCGGACTTGCCTGGTCGATGGATTCGCTGATCGCCTCGCGCATCCTCCAGGGGCTTGGCGGTGGCGGCATCATGGTGTCGATCTTCTCCATCAATGCCGATCTGTTCGAGCCGCGCGAACGGGCGAAATACCAGAGTTATTCGAGCCTCGTCATCATGGCCTCCGGCAGCCTCGGGCCGCTGCTCGGCGGAACGATGAGCGAGCTTTTCGGCTGGCGGTCGATCTTCCTGATCAACCTGCCGGTCGGCATCATTGCCTTTACCGGCATCTCGCTCCTGCTTCCCTATCGCCGCCCCGTCCGTAAACCGAAGATCGATTATCTCGGCGCGCTGCTTCTGGCCGGCACGGTGGCGAGCATCGTAGTCTGGGCCGACAGCGTGACGCTTTTCGGTTCGCTGGTCGCCTGGCAGTCCATGGTCGTCGTGGCGATCGGCGCCCTCTGCGCCATTTTCTGGGTTTTCGTCGAAAGCCGCGTCCCGGAGCCGATCGTGCCCCTGAAGCTCTTCCGCGATTCGACCTTCTCGCTTTTCCTCGTCGTCGCCTTCTGCACCGGGGGCGTGGCGATCGGCATGGCAAATTACTTCGCGCTCTTCCTGCAGACGACGACCGGGCTTTCGCCGACGATCGCAAGCTTCTGTTTTGTCGCCACCACGAGCGGCATCGTCATCGGTTCGATCTTAACCGGCCGGCTGATTTCGGTCAGCGGGCGCTACAAGCCGTTCACGCTGATCGGCCTCGGATTGAACATCGCGGCGCTGTTCATCTTCTCGCAGCTTCCGGTCGGCACGCCGATCTACTTCATCCTCGGCTTCATGCTGATGCAGGGCCTGGCGATCGGCTTCGGTCAGCAGGCGCCGATCATCGGCGTGCAGAACTCCGCCCCGCGCGAGGATGTCGGTGCGGCGACCGGCGCCGTCACGCTGATGCGGATGGCCGGTGCCTCGATCGCCATCTCGATCTACGGCGCGATCGTGGCCGCCGGCATTCGCGGCGTCGGCACCAGCATCCCTGGGGTCGACGACATCGGCTCCTTGACGCCGACGATGATGCTGGCGCTTCCCGAAGCCTCGCGCATGGCGGTGCACGCCCTCTATGCTCACGCCTTCGTGCCGGTCTTCATCGCCGGCAGCATCATCGCGGTGGTCGGCTTCATCGCCGGCTGCATGCTGAAGCCGGTGCGCCTGCCTTCGATGCAGGTGGCGGAAAAGAGGACGGCGCCCGAAAACAAGCCGGACGCTGCCTGAGATTGCTCTGGCGCGGCGCCGATTTCACCCTATCTTCAGGGGCATGAAACCCGAGGCGCTGCTTCATCCCACCCCGGCCGGGCTGTTCTGCCCCATCGGCCGCTTCCATGTCGATCCGGTGCGCCCCGTCGGGCGGGCACTGATCACCCATGGCCATTCCGATCATGCCCGCGCCGGCCATGAAAAGGTTCTTGCGACACGCCAGACGCTCGACATCATGCGGCTGCGTTACGGCGAGGATTTCTGTGGCTCCGAACAGGCCGCCGCCTTCGGGGAGGAGTTCGATCTCGACGGCGTGCGTGTGAGTTTCCATCCCGCCGGCCATGTGCTCGGCTCGGCCCAGATCGCCATCGAGAAGGACGGGCTCAGGATCGTCGTTTCGGGCGACTACAAGCGCGGCACGGATCCCACCTGCGCCCCCTTCGTGCCGGTCGCCTGCGATGTCTTCATCACCGAGGCGACCTTCGGCCTGCCGGTCTTTCACCATCCTGATCCGAAGGCCGAGATCGGAAAGCTGTTCACGTCGCTCGAACAGTTTCCCGAACGCAGCCATCTCGTCGGCGCCTACGCGCTCGGCAAGGCCCAGCGCGTCATCCGCCTCATCCGCGATTGCGGGTATTCCGATCCGATCTACATCCACGGCGCGCTGGCGAAACTCTGCGACTATTATGTCGGCCAGGGCATCGATCTCGGCGATATCCGCCCCGCGACCATCGAAAAGAGCGATCCCGAGGCGTTCAAGGGAGCAGTCATCGTCGGCCCGCCGTCTGCTTTCCAGGAGCGCTGGGCGCGGCGCTTCAACGAGCCGCTGGTTGCCTTCGCCTCCGGCTGGATGATGGTCCGCCAGCGCGCCAAACAGGGCGGCGTCGAACTGCCGCTGGTGATTTCCGATCATTGCGACTGGCCGGAACTGCTCGCCACCATAGAGGAGATCGGCCCGTCCGAAGTTTGGGTCACCCACGGTCGTGAGGAGGCCCTGGTGCGCTGGTGCGAGCTGAAGGCTATCCCCGCCCGGCCGCTGCATCTGGTTGGCTATGAGGACGAGGGGGATTGATGGTGGAACGTTTGCGGCCGTGCAAATGGCATGTTGCAGGCGCGGCCTTCACCGGGGGCATTGCCCGCCTATGAAACCCTTCGCCACCCTTTTGGACCGCCTCGTGCTGACCCCGTCGCGCAACGGCAAGCTCAAACTCCTTGCCGACTATTTCCGCGACACTCCTGACCCCGACCGCGGTTACGGCCTCGCCGCGCTCGCCGGCGCTCTCGACCTGAAGAGCATCAAGCCCGCCATGCTGCGCGAACTGGTGCTGGAGCGCATGGACCCGATCCTCTTTCAGTATTCTTACGACTATGTCGGCGACCTTGCAGAGACCATTTCGCTGGTCTGGGACGGCGGCCGGAAGGACATGATCGACGACGACCATCAGCCGCGGCTTGGCGAGGTGGTGACGAAGATGAACTCGCTCGGCCGGCTGGAGGTCCGTTCCGCCGTCCGCGACCTACTCGACCGCCTCGATACGTCGAGTCGTTTCGCCTTTCTCAAGCTCGTCACCGGCGCCTTGCGCATCGGCGTTTCCGCGCGGCTCGCCAAACAGGCGCTCTCGGATATGAGCGGCCCGGGGGAAAACAGAAAGGATGTCACCGAGATCGAAACCCTTTGGCACGGCCTGACCCCGCCCTATGAGCCACTCTTCGCCTGGCTTGAGGGCCGCGCCGAAAAGCCGGTTCTGGCGACACCGGCCATCTTCCATTCCGTCATGCTGGCCAATCCGGTGGAGGAGGGCGATCTCGAAAAGCTCGATCCTGCCGATTACGCCGCCGAGTGGAAATGGGACGGCATCCGCGTCCAGATGTCCAGCTACGGCGGCACGAAGAAGCTTTATTCCCGCTCCGGCGACGATATTACCGGCGCCTTTCCGGATATCGTCGAGGCGATCAATTTCGAAGGCGTCATCGATGGCGAACTTCTGGTCGGCGGCACGGCGCGTTCCAACAATCCGACCCGCACGTTTTCCGACCTGCAGCAGCGGCTGAACCGCAAGACGGTGACCGGCAGGATGCTCGATGACTATCCCGCCTTCGTGCGCGCCTACGACCTTCTCTTCGAACGCGCCAGGGATATCCGCGCGGAAACCTTCTTCGAGCGTCGCAAGCGCCTCGGCGATGTCATCGAACACGCTCCGCACGACCGTTTCGACCTTTCGCAGCTGGTACCCTTCGCCACCTGGGACGAACTCGATCGCCTCAGGGTCGCCCCGCCCGATCCGGTCATCGAAGGAGTGATGATCAAGCGCAAGGACAGCCCTTATCAGGCCGGGCGCCTCAAGGGGCCGTGGTTCAAGTGGAAGCGCGATCCCTATAATATCGATGCGGTGATGCTCTATGCCCAGCGCGGCCACGGCAAGCGGTCCAGCTATTATTCCGACTTCACCTTCGGGGTCTGGGCCGAAACGCCGGACGGCGAGGAACTGGTGCCGGTCGGCAAGGCTTATTTCGGCTTTACGGATGCCGAACTCGAAGTGCTCGACAAGTTCGTGCGCGACAACACGACCGATCGTTTCGGTCCGGTGCGGGCGGTGCGCGCAGAACCGGATTTCGGTTTCGTGCTGGAAGTCGCCTTCGAGGGCATCAACCGCTCCACCCGCCACAAATCCGGCGTCGCCATGCGTTTTCCGCGCATCGCGCGGCTGCGGCAGGACAAGCTCCCCCGCGATGCCGACCGGCTTTCGACGCTGACGGCCATGGTGGAGGCGCGCGAGGCTTGAATATCGCAGCTTGCGCCTATCTAAGCTTCGGCGATCGCCGGTCGAACAGAGGGGTAATAGAATGACCAAACCTGCCTTCATCATCAAGGGCATTGTCGCGCTGGTCGGCTGTTTTGCCGCCGCCTATGTCGGCCAGGAACTGCTTGGCGGGGAGTTGCTCGGCTTCGTGGTCGGCGGAGCCATTCTCGGCGTAACGGCCGGACCTTTTCTTCACGCGATCATTCGCTGGCGCAAGGAAAAGGACGCCACGCGTGCAAGGACGCCATAACTATTCCGCCGTAGATTAAGTTTTCTCCATGATGTTCGCGAATGATTGAATGGACAGCATTTCTGCCGGATGTTGAAATCGAAATCGTACAACTTCACAGGCTCGGCAGACATGGCGGCAGACCGCATCCTTTCTTCGAAAATTTTCTCGGAAGATGGCGGCCTGACCCGCCGCACCTTCTTGGCAGGGGCAATAGGGCTTTCCGCCGCGGCGCTGGTCGCAAGACCGGCGTCGGCCGGAGACTTCCCGGTCCCCGAGGTCCTGCCGCTTGAGATGGAAGACTATGCCGAAGCGCGCAGGCGCTTCCACACCAACCTCCTGCGCAAGGGCCCGTCGCCGGAAAAATCCGAGCCGCTCGGTACGCCGGCCGGCTCCAGACGGGTCACCTATCCCGGCGGCCCGGAGGGCTCGATCGAGCTGATCGCCTGGCTCTCCCATTACGAACCGACCGGCAAGCCGAAGCCGGCGGTCCTTTTCCTGCATGGCGGCAACGCCACCGGCGACGGCCATTGGGAGCTGATGAAGGGCTATTGGGAGGCGGGCTTCGTCGTCCTTCATCCCTCCTTCCGCGGCGAGAACGGCCAGCAGGGCAATTATTCCGGCTTCTATGACGAGACCGCGGATGCGCTGGCCGCCGCCGCGTATCTTGAAAACCTGCCCGGCATCGACAGGAACCGTTTCTTCCTGGCCGGCCATTCGAACGGCGGCACGCTGGCGCTGCTCGCCTCGATGACGCGGAAATTCCGCGCCTCGGCCCCAATTTCCGCCGGCGTCAACTCCTGGCGTTATTTCGGCCGTTTCGAGCGCGAGGTCCGCTTCGACGAGAGCGATCCGAAGGAATTCATCATGCGCTCGTCCGTCTGTTTCGGCCCGAGCCTCAAATGCCCGACGCTGCTTTTGCGCGGCACCGAGGAACGTCCGTTCGACGCGGATCATCAGCTCCTCATGGAGCGCGCCAAATCGGCCCATGTGCAGATCGAAGCAAAGCTTCTCCCCGGCAACCACAACGGCGTCGTTCCCGGCGCCGTCCAGGAAAGCATCCGCTTCTTCAACCAGTTTTCTTGAACCGCGCTCAGGGCGCACCGAACATCAGGTAACGGTGCGCCGCTGCTCCCGCCATCGCGCCGTCGCCGACCGAGAGGGCCACGGAGCCGGCGGCGCGGGCGGCGTCTCCGCAGGCGAGAACGCCGGCAATGCTGGTCTGCTTCATCGCATCCGTCCGGATGAATTGTCCCATCGGTCCGTCCTCCAGCGCGCAGCCCAGTTGCTCGGGGATCGGGCTCGCGATCTCGGTGCGCGGCGCGGTGAAGAGGCCGGCGAAGGAAAGCCGGCGACCGTCCAGAAGGGCGACATCCGCATGGCCTTCGATTGCCTGGATCGGGGTCGCCTCGATTACGGCGCCTCGCCGGGCCAGGTCTTTCATCGCATTCTCGTCAGGTTCGAAAACGCCGTTCAGCAGCAACGTGGTCGGTCCCCAGTCCGGCAGCATCAGCGCATGGTGCAGGGAGAGGGGCGAGACGGCGATCACGCCGACCGGCCCCTGGTCGAGTTCATAACCGTGGCAATAGGGACAATGAAAAACGCTTCTGCCCCACCGCTCCCCAAGGCCGGAAATATCCGGCAGGTGGTCCTTCACGCCCGTCGCCAACACCAGAGCCTTTCCGGCAAACGACCTGCCTGCCACCGAAACGGCAAAACCGCCTTCGTCGCCTGCCGCCCCGTCTGCCCGTCCGTCAAGCCACTCGACCGTCGGATAGGCCATCAGCTGCGCGCGGGCCTTGGTCGCGATCGCGGCGGGGTCCTCGCCATCCTGCGTCAGGAACCCGTGCGAATGTTCGGCGAACCGGTTGCGGCGCAGGCCCTCGTCAATGACGAGGACGCGCCGCCGGGCGCGCGCCAGCTGCAGGGCGGCGGAGAGGCCGGCATAGCTGCCGCCGATGACGATCGCTTCGTAATCCATCTGGAAATCCTTCTTCCGAGTCTCGAAACAACATAAGTTACATGATTACTTGCGGTCAATAGATTTGTAACTTATGTTGTTGCGAATGAGCGGGCATGTTAGGAATGGCGGGATCGGAATCGCCGAAGGAACGCCGCGATGAGACATGACAGCCGCCTGTCCCGCATGCTGCACGTGCTGATCCACATGGATCGCCACGAGGGCGCGGCCACGTCGGAAACCATCGCCGCGATGCTCAACACCAATCCCGTCGTCGTCCGCCGCACCATGGCGGGCCTGCGGGAAAAAGGTTATGTGCGCTCCGAAAAGGGCCATGGCGGCGGCTGGACGCTTGGTCGTCCGTTGTCGGAAATGACGCTGCTCGATATCTACGAAGCGGTCGGGGAGCCGCCGGTCTTTGCGGTCGGCCCGGCCTGCGACCAGCCGGCATGCCTGGTGGAACAGGCGGTCAACGCCGCTCTTTCGGACGCTTTCGAGGAGGCGGAGAGGTTGCTTCTCAAGCGCTTCGGGCGGGTGACGCTGGCCGATATCGCGCTGGATTTCGACGCGCGCATGATGCGGCACGCAGCGCAGGCCCATGTCGCGTCAGGCTGTCATTCCTGAACCGTTTCACCAGCTTCGCGCCAGCCGGGTCTGTCATTCGTAATGGTGACATCATCTGCCGGAAGCGGGTTCCCATGCCATTTTCTCCTCGATCTTTCCGCCGAATCGCTGGCCTCTCCCTCGTCGTCGCTGCGTCTGCGACACTGGCCGGCTGCCAGATTCCCCTGGTCACCGATACGAGCCGCATGAACCCGGATGTCTTCGTTCAGGAGACGGCACCGGTGTTTTACGTGCCGCCATATGCCGATCCGCCATCGAACCAGCCGCCCCCAATGCCGGGCGCGATCCCGCAAAAACGCCAGCTCTATCCGTCCGATTTCCATCAGACCTATGGCCTGCCGGTCTCCAATCCCGTGCACCGCACCATGTACGGCGTGATCCGCGACGACGACCACACATTGCCGGCCATTCCCTATTCGCGGATCGACGCGCGCTTTCTTCGCCAGGAAGTGGATTATCGCACCAACGAACCCGTCGGCACGATCGTCGTCGATACCAGGGCGCACTACCTTTATTTCGTCCAGCCGGGCGGCAAGGCGATCCGCTACGGCGTCGGCCTCGGCAAGGCGGGTTTTGCCTGGCATGGCCGGGGCGTGATCCAGCGCAAGGCGAAGTGGCCGCGCTGGACGCCGTCGGATGAGATGGTCGCGCGCCAGCCGAACCTGCGCCAGTTCGCCGCCTCCGAAGGCGGTGCCGAACCCGGCCTCAATAATCCGCTCGGCGCCCGTGCGCTCTATATCTTCCAGGATGGCAAGGATACGCTCTACCGCGTGCACGGCACGCCCGATTGGCAATCGGTCGGCAAGGCGACCTCGTCCGGTTGCGTACGCATGCTGAACCAGGATGTCATCGATCTCTTCGACCGGGTCCCCTCGGGCACAGCGATCGTCGTCATCTGATCCTTCGGCGTCATTCCGCAAGCGAGCGGCTTCGGCCGCTCTTTTCGTTGCCATGCCGAGCCTGTGAAACCACGTGTCCCGGTTGTGAATAGTTGCTTAATTACCGCAGCCCTATGTTTTGAGGAGGCGGGGAGCGAATCGGAACCTTCCGGCTCTCGCCTCGTTGAAGTATGCTTTTGACCGTCCTTGCGTATTCTGTGTGGTCCTCCCAAAATGATCTTCGATACTTGTTATTCTCGCCGGGGCTTCCTGTCTCTCATGGGCGTGGGCGCAGCCTCGACGCTCTCTGGCTGTGCTTCGACCGTGCCCGGACCGGGTGACACGATCATCAGCTATCGCGATTCGGGAAGTGTCGGCCGGCCGGCGGTCATGTCGGGCGGTTCGCCGGAACTGGATCAGATGTATGGCACCGTCGTCGACGGCGGCTTCGTCATCCCGGCCATTCCCTATGAGCAGATCAACCCGCGCTATTATCGCCAGCGGGTGGTTGATCCAACCGGCGAGCGCCCCGGCACCGTCGTCGTCGATACGCCGTCGCGCTTCCTCTATCTGGTTGAGCCGGGCGGCTCCGCGATGCGTTACGGCGTCGGCATCGGCCGCCAAGGTTTTGCCTGGTCCGGAGACGGTGTCATCCAGTGGCGCCAGCAATGGCCGAAATGGACGCCGCCGAACGAAATGATCGCCCGTCAGCCGGAACTTGCTAAATATTCGGCCGACAACGGCGGCATGCCGCCCGGCCTCAATAATCCGCTCGGCGCCCGCGCCCTTTATATCTTCCAGAACGGCCAGGACACGCTCTACCGCCTGCACGGCTCGCCGGAATGGAATTCCATCGGCAAGGCGGTCTCGTCCGGCTGCGTGCGCCTGATGAACCAGGACATTATCGACCTCTACGACCGCGTGCCCAACAAAGCCCGCATCGTCGTCTGGCAGTGAGGAGGGGTGCCGCGCAAGCGGCAACAATCGATCCAGTGAATCGATTGTACCGACGAACGCGCTGAGCCAAAGCGAAGCGCCACAGGGGGGCCGCGCAAGCGGCAACAATCGATCCAGCCGCCGAACGCTCCGAACCGAAGCGAGCGTCTGTCCGCATGCTCCGGCGGCGGGCGGATGGCCGCCCACCGCCTTACACGACCGCCAGCGTCAGGCTGCCGCAGCCGCCTTCCGGTCGGCGGGGTGGGACCTGCGGAACCCGATATTGATCCGGTTCCAGGCATTGGTCTGCGCGATCAGCAAGGTGAGAGCCACCTGTTCTTCCTGGCTGAAATGCGCCTGGACGGCTTCGTAAGCCTCGTCGGGTGCGTGGGTTTCGGAGACCAGTGTCAGAGCCTCCGTCCATCCGAGCGCGGCCCGTTCGCGGTCCGAATAAAGCGTCGATTCGCGCCAGGCGCTCAGAAGATGCAGTCGGTCCTCGCTTTCTCCATGTTTGCGGGCATCGGCGACGTGGTGGTGGATACAGAAGGTGCAGCTGTTGATCTGCGCCGATCGCATCATCACCAGTTCCCGCAGCAGAGGTTCGAGACCGTTGGTCTGGATCGTCTTTCCAAGCTCGATCCATGGCTGCATCGCGGCGGGGCTGGTGGAAAAGGGGTTCAATCGCTGTGTCATTGTCATCTCCAATGAAAGAACACAAGGGGCAAAACACCTTGAACTGGCGGCGTTTCCTTGGGTTCGGTTTCGTTTTGATCGGCATTTTCGCCGATCGGCTAAATCTCTTCCTTCCGCGCGACAGGCTCTGCCGTTCGGTTCTCGAACCAATCTCCAATGCGTGACCTGATGCGTTAGCTTCGGTCACAGAGTGACGTTCGGCTCCCGGTTTCCCATTCTCCTTGAGGAGCGCAGCCCGGACCTGCCGGGCTCGCTAACAAACAATCAGGACAACCGGGATGTCGTCGACGCGCCTTCCATGGGGCTCTCACCGCGCGGCTCGTAAGCGCGCTGGTCCCGCAGGATCTGGAAGGCGATCGTCAAAAGCTTGCGCGCGATCGCAACACGCGCCTTGTTCACTCCTCTGATCTTCAATTGCTCGTACTGGGCGCGAAGCTGCGCATCGCTGGCGATGGCGGGCGTGACCGCCTCGACGAAAGCCCAGCGCAGCCACTTGTTGCCCTGCTTGATGATCTTGCCGTGAAAGGTCTTGCCGCCGGAGGAATAGGTCGACGGCACCAAGCCGGCATAGGCGGCAAATTTCTTCGGGTTGCGGAACCGCGCTATGTCGTCGATCTGCGCATCGATCAGGCGGGCGAAGAACTCGCCGATGCCGGGGATCGTCTTCAACAGCTTGACGTTGGCATTGGCCTTGGTCATCGCCCGGATCGTCGCCTCCGACTGCTTGATCCGCACATCGATGTCGCCGATGAAGGCAAGACCTCGGTCGATCTGAATGCGGTCGATCTCCGAGACCTTGACCTGCGCCAGTTGGAGGCGGCCGGCCTTGCCGAACAGATCGCCGAGCTTCTTCAACTGCGCCGTCTGCTCCGGATAACGATCGAACACCGTGACGATACGGTTCTTCGTCATCGTCCGCAGCCGCACGTAAAACATCCCCTCACGCAGGGCGACACGCAGTTCTCTTGCTCGTTCGCCAGGTGCCCAGGCCTCCGGCACCAGGTCGGCTCTGAGCAGATGCGCCAGCACCGTCGCGTCGATCTTGTCCGTCTTGATCTTGGCGTCGGCGATCGCCTTGACCTTCAACGGATGGGCGAGAACGACATCATCACAAATGTCGTCGAGCCAGTCGTACATCACCATCCAGTTGCGGGTCGCCTCGACAACCGCATGGCTGTTCTCGCGATATCGCTCCAGAAACCCGCCAAGCGACTGGCGGTCGTTCTTAACCCGACCGGATCTCAGCGTCTTGCCACTGCTGTCCTGCACCACCAGGTGGCTGTAGGATTTGTGGTAGTCGACCCCGATGTGGTATTCATAAGAGGCAGTCATGCTTCCAACTCCCTTATTGAGATCTTCAAAACCCCAATAGGATAAGCCGAAAGGCTGGAAGTGTGACTGTCCCTCGATCATCATCTGCATCTCAGTGATCCGCTCTATCGGTGGAGGCGCCGTCTTTCATGTCACCTCCTTGTTGGGGTTTCCGGAGCATGACGGGCAAGATCTGCCCATTTTGACATGCGGGGCGGATTTTTTCATTTGGCACCGATGCCGGATGCCCGACAAGGTCCCTATGCTGAAACAACAACCCAGCCTCGTTTCCCCCGAAGAGGGTCGCGCATGGTCGAGATTGATACTGTTCTTGTGCAACGTCTGGTCGCCGCCCAGTTTCCGCAATGGGCGGATCTTGCCGTCCGGCCTGTCGATCAGGGCGGGTGGGACAATCGCACCTTCCATCTCGGCGACGAGATGTCCGTGCGGCTGCCGAGTGCGGAACGTTACGTCGCGCAGGTCGAAAAGGAACACCGCTGGCTGCCGGTGCTGGCGCCGCGCCTGCCGCTGCCCATCCCCGTACCGCTCGGGCTCGGACGGCCGGGCGAAGGTTACCCATGGCCATGGTCGGTCTACAAATGGATCGGCGGAGAACGCTCCGGACCCGGCACGATTTCCGATCTCGCGACCTTTGCCGAAGACCTAGCGGATTTCCTGCTTGCGCTCTGGGCGATCGACGCCTCGGCAGGACCGCCCGCCGGCGCTCACAATTTCCACCGCGGTGGCTCACTGCATGTCTATGACGAGGAGACCCGCCGCTCGGTCGAGGCTCTTGCGGGAGAGGTGGATGTGCCGCTGATCACCGAAATCTGGGAGAGGGCGCTTGCATCCCGATGGGAGCGCAAGCCCGTCTGGGTGCATGGCGATATCGCAGAAGGCAACCTTCTGGTTCGCGGCGGCCGGCTGTCCGCGGTCATCGATTTCGGCAGTTCCGGCGTGGGCGATCCGTCATCCGATCTCGTCATCGCCTGGACCCTGCTCGATGAACCCGCCGCACAGGCGTTTCGCGCCCGCGTGGCGCTCGATCCCCAAACCTGGGAGCGGGCGCGCGGCTGGTGCCTCTGGAAGGCGCTGATCACCATCGTCGAAAAACGCCACGGGGATATCGCCGGCGCCGACCTGCACCGCCGCTGGATCGCCCGCATCGTGGCGGATCATCTGGCCGCCCGCTGAGCCCGGGGCGGAACCAGCGCCCGGTTTCTCCGTTGAGTCGATCACCATCGGAGGGAAGTCATGAAAGAGAACTCGTTGTGGCGAGCCTACAGCTACGCCTGGATCACGCTCGGATTGTTTGCCTTCAGCCTTGTGGGACATTGGCTGTTCGGCTGGTTCGCATTTGTCGAGGAGCAGGTCGAGCACGGCCAGCCGGTGGAAGTGTCCGCCTATCTGGTCGAGATGCTGAGGGATACGTTCGAGAACTGGCAGTCGGAATTCCTGCAATTGCTCTGGCAGGTGGGCGGCCTGGCATTCTTCCTGTTTCTCGGCTCGCCGCAATCGAAGGAGGGATCGGACCGCCTGGAGGCGAAGATCGACGTCATCCTGCGCAAGGTGGATCCAACCGATGGGGAAGGCGTCATCCGCGAATTGGACGAGCGTTATTCCGGGCGCCATACGGATGAGCCGGATGCCCACAGGACCTGACTGCATTCCCAGCATAAGGGCCGTTCGCTGGCCGGGACGTTCCTTGCGCGCCGGTCGGCTCAGCCCGCCCTGACGGTGCCCCAGACGAGCGTGCTCCGGACGGTGAACGAAAGCAGGCCGTTCCTGGCGTAAGGCTTCAGGATGTCCGCAAGCTCCGCATCGAACGCTTCGATTAGCGAACCGAGCTTATGCGGTGCGAACGTATCGCGCGAATGCTGGCAGCGGATGAAATCGCCGATGCTCTGTTCGATCGCATCCGACAGGAAGCATTCGCGCGCCTCGACATCGAGATGGCTCTGGTAACCTGCCCATTCCCCCGCCTTGGCATCATGATCGAAGGGTTTGCCGGTCAGTCTCGGAACCCATTTCCCGAGAAAACCAAACCAGTCCGCCTCCCAGGCCGGTTCGAATGGCGCGTCACCGGAGACGGCTGCAAAAATATGGCCGGGACGGGCGTGCGCTGCAAGCCGCGGGAAGAGGCGGGAATGGTCCATCCAGTGGATGCTGGCGGCCGCGACCGTCAGGTCGAAGCGCGCTTCGCCGATCGGGAAGTCTTCCGCAAAACCTTCCACCCAGCGCAGGTTCGGGCTGTCTCCTCCGGGAAGTGACTGCCCGAGCGCGATCATGTGCCGCGAGGGATCGACCGCCACGACGTTTTCGAACCGGCTCGCCATCGGCCGGGAAATCTTGCCCGGCCCGCAGCCGAGATCGAGAAGCGAGCCCGGCCGCGGCGCGATCTCGACCAGCCTTTCGAGAAGAAGGTCGGGATAGGGCGGCCGGTAGGGATAGTTTTCGACGACATCGGCTTCCTCGAAGGAAGCTCCGGGACGCTCGCCCATGAAGGCTCCGCTTGATCGGTTGCAGTCGAGGACCATCCACTAATCGGGCAGTTTGTCAGCCGGATGACGAAGGCTCACCCCTCCGCCTGCATCAGCCTTTTGCGGAGCGCGATCAGGCTGTCGCGCATGGCGACCGCTTCATCGAGGCTGCAGCCGATCGCCTTGCCGATCTGCGCATGGACATCCTCGGCCTGGGTCTTCAGCTCCCTGCCTGCATCGGTGAGCGTGATCATCACCTGCCGCTCGTCGTCGCGGTCGCGCTTGCGGGCGACGAGGCCGGAGTGTTCGAGCCGCTTCAGGAGGGGGGAGAGCGTGCCGGAATCGAGTCCCAATCGTTCTCCGATCGTTTTCACCGGTTGCCCGTCTTCCTCCCAGAGCACCAGCATGACCAGATATTGCGGGTAGGTGAGGCCGAGCGGATCGAGCAGCGGCTTGTAGGTGCGGTTGAAGGCATGCGCCGCGCCATAGATCGCAAAGCATAGCTGGGCATCGAGCTGGATCTCGACACCCTTCGGCCCATCCTTCCGGTTCGGCGCCTTTTTCTGCATGGCCAATCCTGACTTCACGGTTTCGTGCGCTATCTTTTTTCGTGCCGGCATTGTCGCAGGCTTGACGCGGATTTGCAATGCGCGTAATTGGATTGCGCACAATTTAATTGTGAGCAATTTTGTGCCCGGCGAGACCGGGCTTTCAACCAAGGGAGTTAGACCCATGCCGATTCTCTACACCACCAAGGCTTCCGCCACCGGCGGCCGCGCCGGCCACGGCGTTTCCGAAGACGGCGTCCTCGACGTGACGCTGACCGTTCCGAAGGAGCTCGGCGGCGATGGCGCCCGGGGCACCAATCCGGAACAGCTTTTCGCGACCGGTTACTCCGCCTGCTTCCTCGGCGCGCTGAAATTCGTGGCCGGCAAGGAAAAGGTAAAGATCCCGGATGACGCCAAGGTGACGGCGACCGTCGGCATCGGCCCGCGCGAGGATGGCGGCGGCTTCGGCATCGAAGTGTCGCTCTCGGTCAGCATCCCCGGCGTCGAAAGGTCGGTCGCCGAAGACCTTGCTGCCAAGGCGCATATCGTCTGCCCCTACAGCCACGCCATGCGCACCTCGACTGAGGTTTCGGTTTCCGTTGAATAATCGCCGGTAAAACGCTTTGCGGACCGGTTTCGTTGTCCAGCAATAGGTTACCGGTTTGTCAGGCCTCAAGCCGCTCGCAGCCCGCCGCTGCGGGCGGTTTTGTTTTGTCGCGAATGTCGGGCATCTCAACGGGATTGCGGCAAATCTTTCGTCAGGTTTTGGATGCTCCTGGCCCGCTCGATCAGTGCTTCATAATCCCAACCGGCCTGATCGTCCGAGACCGCGCGTTCAAGATCGGGACGCCGCGGGTCCGGCTTGCGCTCATCCATTTCCTTCTTCTTCATCTCGTTGATCTTCTGACGAAAAGTCTTTTCAAAGGCGGCCTTCACCTGCCCGGAGGGCCAGAGTTTTCCTGTTGGCGCCTTGGCATTGTCGAGCCACAAGGCGGCGATCAAGGCGTTGAGCGCGCCGACCAGGACTTTCTCGATCTCGTTCGCTTTGGTCGACGCCCTCCCATTGTCGGCGGCAAGCCAATCCGGCAAGTTTTTCAGCCAGCCGTTTATTTCGAACGAGATATAAGTGGTTGCATAAGTGGTGGTGGCGATGATGGCGACCGGTGCAAGCACCGACCATTGCCAAATCTTGACGGCGCGGACTGGCTTCTCCGACAGTTTCGATTCGGCATAGGATTGGCATAATCGGCCGATCGCGTAGAGGATCGCCAGGATTGCCGCCGCCCCCGCGATTTCGAAGCCGGCTATGAGCAGATAAACGCCGAATATGACGCCGATGAAGACCGGGGCGGCGGTGCGTAGGGAACCCATGGCGGCGCGGCCTCAGACGTCGATTTCGAATTCATGCGTCGGCGAGTGATAGCAGCGGAAAACGACCTTCCCGCCGCGATAGACCGCCTGCATCTTCGAAGGTTTTTCCGTGGCGCTTTCGTCGCAGGTGATGTCGCTCAGCGCAAGGCTCTGGGTGATGGAAGCCATCGCCTTCTGCGTCCGAAAGCCGACGACGCTTTCCTGCAGGTCGAAGGGCGTGGAGAGGCTTCGTATCTGGGCGCCTATGCCCTCAAGCTCCGCCTGATCGGAGGGGGGGACTTTGAAAAGGAGTCTGAGATCTTCCAACTTTACTGTCTTGGTCTGCGGCATTGCGACAACCTCATACGACAATAACCGGCAGACACTCGCATAGCGGGTTTATATTGTAAATGTATATTTTAAGTATTATTGCCGTGCGCCTCAACGGACGAGGGACAATGTCGCCCGCAGCCGCCCCGGTTCGCCGTCTCCCAGTTCCGCATCGACCTCCGCATGGACCCGCGTCCAGATCGGCAGGGCCGCGGTGAGCATGGTCATGCCGTCATCGGTGAGCCTGAGAAGTCTGCCGCGCCGGTCTTTCGGGTCCACGTTGGTTTCCACCAGCCCCCGCCGCTCCAGCACCTTCAATGCCGCCGTCAGTGTGGTGCGATCCATGGCGAGCAGGTTGGCGACCGAACTCATGGTCGCCGGCTGCGGCCGGTTCAGCGACATCATCAGCGAAAATTGCCCGTTGGTGATTCCGATCGGCTTCATCGCATTGTCGAACCGCCGGGCAAGAGCCCGCGCCGCGCGCTGCACATGCAGGCAAAGGCAGGTATCCCGCACATGCAGGGTGGTGGAGAAGGGAATCACTTCGATAGGGAGCGGGTTTGACAGCATGGGAATAGTATGTTGATATCAACGTATTCTGTCAAGGATATGAGGAGGCCTGTCATGGATGTCACCGCAACTCCGAAAAACCCTGTCGTGTCCCGCGAGGAGTGGCTGGCGCGCCGCAGGGAACTGCTGGCGCTGGAAAAGGAAGAGACCCGTCTACGCGACAAGGTGCGTGCCGAGCGCCGGGCGCTGCCCTGGGTGAAGGTCGACAAGGATTATGTCTTCGACACGCCGAAGGGTAAAAAGACGCTTGCCGAACTCTTCGACGGCCGCAGCCAGCTGATGGTCTACCATTTCATGCTCGGTCCGGACTGGGATGCCGGCTGCACCGGCTGCTCTTTCCTCTCCGACCATGTGGATGGGGCGCTGCCGCATCTCAACAATCACGATGTCACTTACGTCGCGGTCTCCCGCGCGCCGCTCGACAAGATCGAGGCCTACAGGAGGCGCATGGGCTGGAGATTCCCCTGGGTCTCGTCCTTCGGCTCGGATTTCAATTTCGATTACCACGTTTCCTTCACCAGGGAAGACCTCGCCGGGGACAAGGTTTATTACAATTTCCGCGAGGTTCCGCCGTCCGAGGCGCATGACGAACTTCCCGGCCTTTCCGCCTTCTACAAGAACGAGGCGGGTGAGGTCTTCCACACCTATTCGAGCTACGCTCGCGGCGGTGAGGAGATGATCGGCACGCTGATGATCCTCGACCGCGCGCCGCTCGGCCGCAACGAGAGTTCGACGATGAACTTCGTCAAGCGCCACGACGAATATGAGCAGAAGCCGAAGGAGGGTTCATCCTGCTGCCATTAAGCAGGTCCATCCTTTTGTAAAAGCGTGAGGAGGAAAGACGATGAGCGCGATGGAAATGCCGAAGCCGCAGGCGGAGCACGGCTTTCTCGAAAGAATGGTGGGCACCTGGGAGGTGACCTCGACAAGCATGGATAATGCCGAAACGTGGACCGAGGTTTGCCGTTCGCTGAACGGCATCTGGTTCGTCGCCGAAGGCAATGGCGAGATGCCGGGCGGCGGCGGCCCCGCCACCACGATGCTGACGCTGGGTTATGATCCGGCCAAGGGCAAATATGTCGGCAGCTGGCTCGGCACGATGATGACCTATCTCTGGGTCTATGAAGGCGAGCTGTCCGCGGATGGCAATACGCTCAGCCTCTACACGACCGGCCCGGACTTCGCCGAAGAAGGCAAGATGGGCGATTATCGCGAGCAGATCACCTTCACGGACATTGACCACCGCACCTTCACCTCCAGCGCCAGACAGCCGGACGGCAGCTGGAAACAGTTCATGCAGGCGGATTATGCCCGCAAGCGCTGAGTCCGTATAACCGCCCCTCATCCGGCTACCGCCACCTTCTCCCCGTCTTGAGGGGGAGAAGGCTTTGCCGCACCGGTTTTCCGTCAGCGGTGCCGCGGTGCCGCGTCTCCTCTCCCCCATGCTGGGAGAGGGTTAGGATGAGGGGCTTCGTCATCGAATAGACACCCATTTTCGAGGAGAAAAATCATGCTGCAGACCAACCCCCAGTCTCGTTCGGAGACGCACGGCAAGTTCATCTGGGTCGAACTGATGACGCCGGACACTAAGGCGGGTGGCGTATTCTATTCGTCCGTCGTCGGCTGGAAGGTGAAGGAGATGTGCATGCCGGACCTGCCGGCCTATTTCCTGTTCGAGATGGGCGAGGGCGACAACTGCCCCGGCATCGGCGGCATGATGGACTTCCCGCCGGAACTCGAAGGCAAGATCCCGCCGAACTGGACGGGTTACGTCGCGGTCGACGACGTCGACCAGACGGCCAGGGATTTCGCCGCACTCGGCGGCCGCGTGCAGCGCGAGCCGGAGGATATCCCGGGCATCGGCCGTTTTGCGGTCGTCGCCGATCCGCATGGCGCCGTGCTGTGCATCATGACGCCGGCCCCGATGGATACGCCGCCGGCCGAACTCGCCTGGGACGCGGTCGGCAATGTCGGCTGGCGCGAGCTTTATGCCGGCAACGGCAAGGAAGCCATGGACTTCTACGGCAAGGTCTTCGGCTGGACGCTCGACCAGGATTTCGACATGGGGCCGATGGGCGTCTATCACATCTTCTCCCATAATGGTCGGCAGATCGGCGGCATGATGACGAGGCCCGAGCAGGTGCCGGTCCCCTGCTGGTGCTACTATTTCATCGTCGAGGCGATCGATGCCGCCATCGAACGCATCAAGGCTGGCGGCGGCGAGATCCTCATGGGGCCGATGGAAGTGCCCGGCGGCAGCTGGATCGTCCAGGCCAAGGACCCGCAGGGCGCCTTCTTCTGCCTGACCGCCGCCAGGCGCTGAACCGGAAACATCGTTCAGCCCTCGTTCACCACTCGCGACGGGGGCTTTTTACGACCGGCGAACCGCCTCCCGCGCGGCCGTTCATGCGGCCACGATTGGCCTGCCGGATGAGCTGACGCCGCCGATCGGATCGGGCACGTACAACGTGTATTTCGCCACCTCTTCGTATTGCGAAAATGCCTGGCCCGAATATGATTTGGACATAGTCGATGGTGGGGGACGGTGATGAGCGACGTGGCAGATGGAAAACCGGCAGTTCCCGCGCCGCCGCTTCAAAGTCAGCTGGATCTGGAACTGCTGAGAGAGAAGTATTCCTACAAGAAATTCATCTGGGGAAGCGTGGTGACCGCGATCGTGGTCGCACTTTTGCCGCCGTTGTTCCAGCTCGCCAGCGCCGTGCTCGAATATACGAAGGGCCAGCGGGAGCTGACCATAAATCGCGAGACGGCCTACCAGAATTACGTCAAGGGATTCATGGACAAGGCGATCGATCAGGATATCGAGCTCCGGATCAGACTGGCGCGTTATTATTCAAGCGTTCTGGAAGGTCAGTACAAGGCGGATTGGGATGCCTATCGGGGCCTCCTGGAGGGTGATCGAGAAAGGATCAAGGCCTCCATCGACATGAAGGAGCGGGAACTCTACGCGTTGATGGCTGATCGCGAGGAGAACGAGCCCGACATCCGGGAGCTCGAGCGCAATCTCGAATGGGCCTATAACGAAGTCGGTTATACCCAGAGGGATCGAAGCGTCGTCGTAAATCCGCGGGTTTCGGAAGCGGGCGCTGGCATTTCGAGCTCTTGGATCGAGCAGAATATCGTCCTTGTGAAAGTTCCCGAACTCATCGGCGTTACGGATTTCCCGCAATCGGGAGAGATCAGGTTGCACCGCCTTGCCGTGGGGCCTTTCACTAACGCCATCCGCGACATAAAGGCGGCGGGATTGCTTGATCGTATAGTGGAATGGGGCGGTTCTTATGCAAATCGCAATGTGCGCGGCACCCAGCGACTATCCATTCATGCCTTGGGCCTGGCTTTCGATATAAATTGGAAATCGAACAGGTTGGGCGCTCCCCCGATTCGCGCCGGGATCAAAGGTTCGGTTGAGGAACTGGTGCCGATCTTCAGGAAATACGGGTTCAAATGGGGAGGTGAATCCGCACGGCCGGAAGCCGCCCATTTCGAACTTGTCACCGCGCCGGACGGCGAAACTCTTCCGAAAGTAACCGACTTCTAGCTGTCCGAAAACGTCGCGGGAAGTTGAGGCCATCTCCACCGTCGGCCTATATCGCGGGATTTCAGATTTTTTTGCTCGTCGGTGTCGGCTGGGCGGCGATGCCTTCGTCCTGTGGGCATCAAAACCCGAAATGGAGGATAACAGCATGCGCAGGATTGTAGTTTCGGCTTTCGTCAGCCTCGATGGCGTCATGCAGGCGCCGGGCGGCCCGGAAGAGGACACGACCGGAGGTTTCGCCCACGGCGGCTGGCTGGCGGCCCGCTGGGAGGAGGAGATCGGCAAGGTGATCGACGAGGTGTTCGAAAAACCGTTCGATCTTCTGCTCGGCCGGCGGACCTATGATATCTTCGCCGCCCACTGGCCGCATGTGGAGAAGGATCCCTCTGCGGAAGGGTATGACGAGGGCGGCGCCAGGATCGGCGAACTGTTCGACCGGATCACCAAATTCGTCGCCACGCATCGCCCCGACACGCTCGCCTGGGCGAACAGCCGGGCGCTGGGAGAGGACGTCGCCGGCGCGCTGCGCGCCTTGAAACAGGAGGAAGGTCCGGATCTTCTCGTGCAGGGCTCGACGGAGGTCATCCAGATCCTGCTGCAGAACGGCTTGCTCGACGAACTGACGCTGATCATCGCGCCGCTGCTGCTCGGCAAGGGCAAGCGCCTGTTCGGCTCGGGCACCGTCCCCGCCGGCCTGGAACTCCTCAAGAGCAGCACGACGCCGAAGGGCACCATCATCGCCCGATACCGGCCCGCCGGCGAGGTCGAGACCGCGTCCTTCGCCCTGGAAAACCCGACGGCGGAGGAGCTGGAACGGCGTGAGAAGATGGCGAAGTCCTGACCCATCGGGCCCTCGACCCTGCCTGGGCGGAAAGGAGGCGGCGCTGTTGTCTTGCGCCGCGATGCAGCCGGCCGAAGGTGATTTGCGGCATGCGGCCATTGAAGGCGACGGCAGGCGCTCTAATCTGTTGAACGGCGAGGCGGCGCACCGCCGTCACAGGCGTTCGCGCTCGCCGGTACACGGAGAAACCATGGTCAGGAGCTTGTACGAAGGCGAAATTTTCGCCGACTATTTTCAGATATATCTCCGCGATGAAGATCATCCGGACCTGCCGGACGATTACTCGGAAGAAAGCCTTGAGCGCTACCTGATGGCCGGGTCCTACGCAGTCATTGTGCGCACGGCGCGCAACATGACCGTACCTGTTTGCGTCACATGGCACGATCGGAAGCCGGAGCCCGATCTGAACGCCTTTCAACACATAGCCGAGGCCGGTTTCGGCTGTCCCACGGGTCGGCTCATACTCGCCGGCTTGACCGATGACGAACAGGCCTCCCCGCGCTTTTCGGTGAAGGCGGGGCAGCTCGGCCTGCGGATAAACCTGTCGGGACTGGATACCCTCACCGAAGATGGGCTTGACGGCGGTGACCGTTACCTTTTGCAGCTTTGGCCTGCTGCCGGACCCGCAGACGTGCGCGTTTTGAAGGCGTGGCAATCGGCATGAAGCGGTAGCGGGATGATCAAGCTGCCCCGCGGTGGGCTTGCTGTTGTTGCAGCTCGACGGCATTTACGAGGATCAGACCCGGAACCCCGCCGGGCAGGGCGGGCGGGGTTCTTCGCGCCGTCACGGCTTCGCTGAAGCAAAGAACGCCTCCGGTTCGTCGACTTCCACGAGCCGCTTCCGCTCGATCAGCCAGAAGCGATTGCCGACGGCCCGCACGAAGCTGCGGTCGTGGGAGACCAGAAGGCAGCTCGCCTGATGCTTGAGAAGCTCGCCTTCCAGCGCTTCCTGCCCGTCGATGTCGAGATGGTTGGTCGGCTCGTCGAGAAGGTAGAAATTCGGCTCGCGGAGCCTCAGCACCAGAAGTCCGAGTCGCGCCTTCTGCCCGCCGGAAAGTTCCCCCACAGGCCGTGCCTGCATCTCGATCGACATGCCGGCGCCGGCGAGCAGCGAACGCGCCCGCTGGTCGCCGATGTCGAAACGGCGGATGATCGTCTGGTGCGGTGTTGACCGGTCGTCGAGATCGGCCAGCGCCTGATCCCCGTAACCGAGCACCAGCGAAGGCGTCGCCTTGATCCCGTCGATTGAAGCCGCCGGCTCGGCGATCGCCCGCCGCAGCATGCCGATAAGCCGCGTCTTGCCGGTACCGTTGCGGCCGAGCAGCACGATCCGGTCGCCCTGGCAGATGAACTGCCGGCCGGTCGAAAACAGCAGCGTACCGTCCGGCGTCGTGACCCCGGCATCTTCGAGCGTCACGAGAACCTTGGCATGCGTACCGCGATTGATAAGCCGGATCGCGCCGGCGGATCGCTCCAGATGCGCGGGCTTGGCAGCATCCTCCAGCTTTTCGGCCCGTTCCTTCAATTGCTTGGTCTTGACGACCAGGAGGTCGCTGCCGGAATTGACGCCGATGTTGTTGAGCTTGGCCGCCTGCCGGCGCAATTGCTCCGCCGTTTTCATGTCCCGTTCGTAGCGTCTGGCGTCCGCCGCGTCGGCTTCGTTCAGGGCGGCCCGTGCCCGGCTGTAGGGCAGGGCGAAGGCCTGGGAATTCTCCGGCCGGAGAAACAGCGTTCTGTTGGTGACGGCGTCGAGAAAGGCACGGTCGTGGCTTGCGAGGATCACCGGCACGTCGCGCGGCAGCGCGTTCAGCCAGTCTTCCAGAAGCGCGATCCTGGCGAGGTCGAGATGGTTGGTCGGTTCGTCGAGCAGGAGCACGTCCGGCTCGTTGACCCAGGCACGGGCGATCAGCGCCAGCCTCTGCCAGCCGCCGCTCAGCGCGACGAGCGGCCGCCCGCGCAATTCTTCCGGCACCTCCATGCCTTCCAGCACGACATCGGCGCGCCAGCTCTCGCTTTCGATCTGATCGGCGGGCAGCGCCTGCAGCACGGCATCGCGAAAAGTCGCATGGGTGAGGGTAGGTGGCACGTTCTGCTCCACCATCCCGACGGTCAGGCCGCGGGTGCGGAAAATCTCGCCTTCGGTCGGATCGAGCCTGCCGGCAATGCAGTTCAGAAGCGTGGACTTGCCGCGCCCGTTGGCCGCGACGATGCCGATCCGGTCGCCGGCATTGACGGTGAGGTTGAGCCCGGAAAACAGCGGGCTGGAGAGGGTTACCCCAAGATTGCGGAGGTTGATGAGGCTCATTGTGCTTCTCTGGTCTTGCCGCGGCTGAGACGGCATCGCGGGCGCTCGGCCTTCAACGATGTCGGCTGCGGCTGTTACAGATCGCGGGCATGCACGAGCGGATGCTCGGTCGCCGCGGGCCACGAAGGGCGGACCAGAAAGGTGGTGACGAGAAAACGGCCTCTGGTCAGCCCTGCAAACGCATCTGCAGGGCGTCGACTGGGCCACGCTGCCGGTAGAACCGGAAATAGAAATTATGCACGCGACCCTCCTTTCTCCTTGAGCACGAAACCGGATTATCACTGCGCCGGATGGAATGCAATCAAGCGAGCGCAACCAGCAACGCCGGGGCGGGCAGAGGCGGAGCCGGCCTTGCAGAGGCGGGACAGCTGTTATAAGGCCCGATCACGGAGGTATCCGGTTTCAGGAGAGACATCGATGGCGGATGGTGACGACGACTACGTTTACGACGAAGTGACGGGCGAATGGCGTCCGGCATCCGAACTTGCCGCCGCAGCCCAGGCGGCGGCCGAGGTGCGCGACGCTTCCGGCAATTTCCTGAAGGACGGCGATTCGGTCACCCTCATCAAGGACCTCAAGGTTAAGGGCGCCGGCCAGACCCTGAAGCAGGGCACGGTGATCCGCTCGATCCGCCTGACCGACAACCCCGAGGAAATCGACTGCCGCCACGACACGATCAAGGGCCTCGTGCTCAGGACGGAATTCGTCCGCAAGCGGTGAGCCGCAGTTCGGTTCTGCTCTGTCGGGATCGGCGCGGGCGGAGTGGCGGTGCGACGCCCCCCGCTACCGCTTCAAACTCCCTAAAATCCCCCGCACGATCGCCCGTCCCACCTGGGTCGCGACGGTACGCGTGACGCTCTTCATGGCCGCTTCGATGATCGTTTCGCGCTGGTAGCCGGAACGGCGCGGCTGGGCGCGGCCGCGATCCTCGTCGTCATCCTTACCGCCGCCGAAGCCCGGCAGCGTCCAGCCCGTCGTCTCGCCGGAGCCGGCGGGCGGAGCGGCCTGCAGCTCGTCCTGCGCCTTCTTCGCGGCTGCGGCGTCAGCCGCCTGCTTGGCGCGGGCGGCGAGAATTTCGAAGGCGGATTCCCGGTCCATGTCCTCGTCGTAGACGCCGAGGACCGGGCTCCTGTCCATCACCGTCTGCCGCTCGCCGTCGTTGAGCGGGCCGATGCGGCCGGACGGCGGGCGGATCAGCGTGCGTTCCACGATCGACGGCGCCCCCTTGCCTTCGAGCGTCGAGACCAGCGCCTCGCCGGTGCCGAGATTGGTGATCGCGGTGGCGCAGTCGAAGGCCGGATTGGGGCGGAACGTATCGGCCGCCGTCTTCACCGCCTTCTGCTCGCGCGGCGTATAGGCCCTGAGCGCATGCTGCACGCGGTTGCCGAGCTGGGCGAGCACGGTTTCCGGCACGTCGAGCGGGTTCTGGGTGACGAAGTAGACGCCGACGCCCTTCGAGCGGATCAGCCGTACGACCTGCTCGACGCGCTCGATCAGCACTTTCGGCGCATCGTTGAAGAGGAGGTGCGCCTCGTCGAAGAAGAAGACGAGCTTAGGCTGTTCCGGATCGCCGACCTCCGGCAGTTCCTCGAAAAGTTCCGAAAGCAGCCACAGCAGGAAGGTCGCATAAAGCCTGGGGTTCATCATCAGCTTGTCGGCGGCGAGCACCGAGATCTGCCCGTAGCCGTTGTTCGGGTGTGTCCGCATGATGTCGGTGATCTTCAAGGCCGGTTCGCCGAAGAAGTGCTCGGCGCCCTGCTGTTCGAGCACCAGCAGTGCCCGCTGGATCGAGGCGACGGAAGCCCTGGAGATCAGCCCGAACTGGCTCGAAAGCTCGCTTGCATTCTCCGCCATGTAGTTGAGCAGAGAGGCGAAATCCTTGAGATCGAGCAGCGGCAGGTTCGCCTTGTCGGCGATCTTGAAGGCGATGTTGATGACGCCTTCCTGCGGCTCGGAGGCATCCATCAGGCGCGAGAGAAGCAGCGGCCCCATCTCGGCGATCGTGGTGCGCACCCGATGGCCCTTCTCGCCGAAGAGATCCCAGAAGATGACCGGAAACTGTTCGAAATCGTAGTCCTGAAAGCCGATCTGCTCGGCGCGCTTCAAAAGAAAATCCTTGGCCTCGCCCTTGGCGGCGATGCCGGACAGGTCGCCCTTGATGTCGGCGGCGAAGACCGGCACGCCGGCCTTCGAAAAGCCTTCGGCGAGCACCTGCAGGGTGACGGTCTTGCCGGTGCCGGTGGCGCCGGTCACGAGGCCGTGACGGTTGCCGAATTTCAGCTCCAGGTACTCGGCCTTGTTGAGCGTGTCGTCCGGCTTGCGGCTGCCGCCGATGAAGAGCTTGCCTGTATCGTCCCCGCTCGTATTAGTCATGCAACCTGCGCTCCCTGACCGCGTTCTCTGCCGAATGCTTTTGGTGACATGCTTATAGGATGAGCGGAGGCGCCGGGCAACGGCAACGACAGTGCCGGCCGGTGCACGATGCCGAAAGGCGGGAGGGTCCCTTGGCGATCGGTGATGCGGCGTCTTCATTGCAGAAATTGCAGAAGGAGAGGGGGCGCGATGCGGATACCCCTTCCCAAATTCCCGCCCGCGGCCTGAAGGATGTCTTCTGGCGCATCTATGCGGGCGTGATCGAAGACCGGATCACGCTGATCGCCGCGGGCGTCACCTATTATCTGCTGCTCGCCCTCTTTCCCGCCGCCAGCGCGCTCGTGTCGATCTACGGCTTCGTCTCCGACCCGGCGGCGATCGTCGACCGCATCGCCTTCCTGAGCTCCGTCATGCCGGCGGATGCGCTGGAGATATTCCTGAACCAGCTCCGCGCCCTGACCTCGGAACGCAGCGCGACGCTGTCGGTCGGCCTGGTCGGCGGTCTCGCGCTGGCGCTCTGGAGCGCCAATAACGGCATGAAGGCCCTGTTCGAGGCGATGAACGTCGCTTATGCGGAGGAGGAGAAACGCAGCCTGCTGCGGCTCAACCTGATTTCGCTGCTGTTCACGCTCGGCGCGCTGCTGCTCGCCATCGTCATTCTCTTCGCCATGGGCGTCGCGCCGGCAGTCATGAAATATCTGTGGCTCGACAGATGGACGGAAATCATCATCCGCTTGGCACGCTGGCCCGTCATGATACTGTTCGTCGCGGGCGGCATCGCGATGCTCTACCGTTTCGGGCCGAGCCGCGAGCCGGCCAAGGTCCGGTGGCTCACCTGGGGCGCGGCATTCGCGACGGTCGCCTGGCTCATCGCCTCGATTGCGGTTTCCTGGTATCTGGGGAATATTGCAGATTACAATGCCACTTACGGCACGCTTGGCGCCCTGATCGGTTTCATGGTCTGGACATGGATAGCGGTCATCATCGTCATCGTCGGGGCGGAGATCAACGCGGAACTGGAGCACCAGACGGCGCGCGATTCGACCACCGGTCCGCCGCAGCCGCTGGGTGCCCGGGGGGCCTACATGGCCGATACGGTCGGCAAGGCGTCGGGCGGCGAGGGGGCAGATGGGAACCAAGGCTGAGGATCGGCCATGCAAACTCTGTTGGCTTCCACGGCGACTATGTGTATTACCTTGACGTGAACGTCAAAACCCGAGGAGAGATTGATGAACGAACTGGTTTCCCGCGTCGCCGAGAATGTCGGCATTGCTCCCGACGTCGCCGAGAAGGCGATCGGCATGATGCTCGGTTTCCTGCAGCGCGAGGCAGATGACGGCGCGGTCGCCAGGATGATCGAGGCGATCCCCGGCGCGCCGGAACTGGTCGCCCAGTTCAACGGCGAAGGTTCGGGCGGCGGCGGCCTGCTCGGCGGCTTGATGGCGAGCTTCGGCGGCGGCGTCATGGCGCTTGGCCAGCAGCTGATGAGCCAGGGCCTCGGCATGGGCGAGATCACCGGCCTTGCCAAGGAAACCATGGCCGTTGCCCGTGAACACGCCGGCGACGAAGTGGTCGATACGGTGGTGGCCTCGGTTCCGGGGCTCTCCCAGTTCGTTTGATCGAACCGTTCGGATTGCAGGAAGCCGCTGGCCGCAGGGCCGGCGGCTTTTTTTGTGCCCCTTGCCCTGCGTTTGGAATTTCCCATGTCTGTCGGAGCGGAATGGGAGGCTGCCATGCTCCATGATGACGAAACCGTCCTGGTGCGGATAACCGGAAGGGTTCAGGGCGTCGGCTTTCGCGCCTGGACGCAGGGCGAGGCCTTGCGGCTCGGCCTGAAGGGCTGGGTCCGCAACGAGCCGGATGGAAGCGTCCTCGCCTTGATCGCAGGCCCTGGTATGCTGGTCTCCCGAATGCTCGATCGCCTATCGCAGGGCCCACCCGGCGCAGTGGTTTCCAGCGTGGAAAAGCTGCCGGCCGCCCCGACGGAAATACCGGCGGATTTCGGCATCACGCGATAAACGGGTCTTCGGTTTTCCGGCGCGCGGCGACCGAATCTTCCGCCCTGCAGTCCTGCGGGAAATGCCCGGAACGGGGCCTGTCGAATTCTTTGGTTTCCGACCGCGTACTGCAACAGAAAAGCATTGACTTTTCGCTGCTTGAAGCACATTTCAGGTGGCGAAGGGGCACCTGTTCAGGCGGCCCTATTTCAAAGGACAAAAGAGATGAACCCCGACAGTCGAAGTTCGACGTCAATATACCGACCCGTCCGTTCGGGGCTCTGATCCTTCTCTTTCAAGGATACGCGCTCCGGGGGACCGATGGTCCGAAAAGGAGCCGTCATGCTGCGTATCCATGCCTACGACCTTGATCGCCTTGTTCCGGTCGCTGCCAATCTGCCTGTGCTCACCGATGTCGCGGACATGCCGGCCGAAGCCGTGTCTGCTCCCGCTGAGCCGGCCGTCGTCTGGTACGACCTCGTCAATCCGACGCCGGATGAGGAGCGCACCGTCGGCGAACGCCTTGGCATCGTGGTGCCGACCATGGATGAAATGGAGGATATCGAACTCTCTGCCCGCCTCTACCAGGAGGACGGGGCCGAGTTCATGACCATGACCGTGTTGACGCGGCCGGATGCCGGCACGCCGCGCAAGGTGCCCGTCACCTTCATCGTCAAGGGCCAGGTGCTCGTCACGGTCCGCTACGCCGAGCCGCGTCCCTTCGACGCGTTCATGGCGCGCGCCCGCAAGCCGAACGGGGCCGGCCTGCATTGCGGATATGGCGAACTCATCATGACCGGGCTGATCGAGGCCGTCATCGACCGCATGGCCGATACGCTGGAACGGCTCGGCACCGAGATCGACCAGATTTCCCAGGAAGTCTTTTCCGCCAAGCGGACGAAGGCCAACAAGAAGACCCGCGACCTGCAGGAGCTGATCCGCGAGGTCGGTACCAAGGGCGAGTTCATCACCGTGGTGCGCGAAAGCCTCGTCAGCGTCTCCCGCGTCGTCGCCTATTATGGGGCGCTCGACGGCGTCGACCGCAAGCTTTCGAAGGAACTGCGCCAGCGGCTGAAGCTCCTGCAGCGGGACGCCACCTCGCTCGGCGATCACTCGGCGTTCCTTTCGGGCAAGATCAACTTCCTGCTCGATGCGACGCTGGGGCTGATCAACCTGGAGCAGAACCAGATCATCAAGATCTTCTCGGTCGCCTCGGTGGTCTTCCTGCCGCCGACCCTGGTCGCGTCGATCTACGGCATGAACTTCGCCTTCCAGCCGGAACTGCAATGGCACTACGGCTACCACATGGCAATCGCCATGATGATCGTCTCCATGGCGCTGCCCTATCTCTACTTCAAGCGGAGAGGGTGGCTGTGACGCACGCCCCCGGGCGGCGGTCACGAACCCCGTGCCGCCGCTACTTGCCCTTATCCTTCAGGTAGTTGCTGCCGTTGATCACCAGCAGTTCGTCGGAACCGATGTCGGGCTCGAAAATACTCATGCTTTCCGTCATCCCGTTCGCGTGGTTGAGATCCAGCCGATAGCCGGACAGCGTATAGCGGCCGGTTTCCGCGGCACGATCGCCCGTCGTGGTGAGGCCGCTGCGCGAGCCGCCGATCTCGTTCGTCGCCGAGGCGCCGTGCCAGCCGGTGCGCCGGAACGTGCCATCGGGTTTCAGGGTAAGCGTCCGGCTGGAGGCGATCGATCCCGAGGATGTCGCCGTCATGCCGCTCGAGGCGAAGGTGTAGGTCCACTGGCCGTTGAGCGTCGCGCCGTTCTTAAACGGCGGGATGGCGCGATACTTTCGCTCGCCGATCCGCAGGTCGCCGCCGTCCTTCGCGAATGCCTGCGTCTCGATCTCAATCGTTCCGTAGTCGGACGTGACGCTGCGCATCTCGATCTTTCCAGCGGAAAAGAAACCGCCGCCGTTCACGTCATAGGTGCCGCAGTCGGTCGGGTTTTCCCTGCAATGTTCGGCGATCGTCCTGCCGCCCTTCGGCAATTCGGTGGAAAACAGGCCCCGGTTGTCGAACACCCGGATCAGGCTGTCGGAGTAGAAATCCATGCCGCCGAAGACGTTCGGTCGAAGCCCGGTATCCAGGTAGGTGAAGACGCCGTCGATTCCGCCGTCGCCGCTGGCAGGCACGATCTCGAATTCCCTGTCGGAGGCGTCGAGCTTCACGGAGCGTACCAGGGTTTCGAAATCCCTCTCCACCTCCTGGCTGCGCTCGTCGCGCATGTTGAACTGAACGAGCTGCAGATAGGCCTGCCGCTTGTCGCCGGCGATGCCGACGACGATCTGGCTGACCGACACGCCCTTGATGTGGGCGCAGCAGCGTTCTTCCACGCGCATGTCGTGGCCGTTCACCGTCACGCCGTAGTGCTTGATGAAAGGGTCTTCTTTGACCATGTCCGGCAGCGTGGCGACGAAGGTCTTGAGCCCTGCCTGGAGGGAGTTGCGCGGTGCCGAGATCGGCTTGGAGATCTGGATCAGCGCCGAACCCCGCTTTTCCTTGTCCGTCTCGGGAAAATCCCGCTGCAGCATGAAGAGCTCGCCCTTGCCGGTCTTTTTCCAGACGGGCGCCGGCAAGGTTACGGTGAGGCCGCCGATATCGGTTGTCTGCGCCCCGGCAGGGGAGGAAAGAAGCAGCGAAAAGGGAATGATCAAAGCAAGGGCAAACCAGCTCATGCCGGTTCGGTCGATAAACGTGTAAAACATTCCGCCCGCCCGCGTTGTTTCAACTGTCGCCGACGGGAAATGGCGTAGGTAGCGGGCAAATCAAGTCTTGCCTGCGCGTGCCGCAGGCCCTTCTCCCCTTGCGGGGAAAAGGGAGCGCCGATCAATGCTGCCCGATCAATCCCATTTCGGCGCTAGATGCCCGGGGCTGACGATGCGGCCGTTCGGCTTGGCGAGGGCGTAGATCGCTTCCATTTCTTCGAGCGACAACGCGAAGTCGAAGACGTCGAAGTTTTCGGCCAGGCGCGAGACGGTCGCGGTTTTGGAGAGCGCGATCACGTCCTTCTGCTGGATCGCCCAGCGCAGCGCCACTTGCGCGGCCGTCTTGCCGTGCTTGGCGCCGATGTCCTTCAGCACCTCGTCCTTCGGCACAGCCCCGTTCGCCATCAGGTAATAGGAGGTCAGCGACATGCCGTGCTTGCGGAGCTCCAGCAGAACCTTGGTCTGGTCGAGATAGGGATGGTATTCCACCTGATTGGTGGCAAGCGGCGCGTCGGAAAGCTTCACGGCTTCGTCAATCAGCGCGACGGAAAAGTTGGAGACGCCGATATTTCTCGCCTTGCCGGCTTTCTTCAGCTCGTTGAGAGCGCCGATCCGGTCGGCAAGCGGCATCTCGCTCTGCGGCCAGTGGAGCAGCAGCAGATCGAGATAATCGGTCTTCAGCTTTGTGAGGCTCTCGTCGACGGAAGCGAGGAAATCCCTGTGGCCGACGCGATCGACCCACACCTTGGTGGTGAGGAAGATGTCGGCGCGCGGAACTCCGGAATTGGCGAGGACTTCGCCGACCGCCGCCTCGTTCTTGTAGATCTGCGCCGTATCGACATGGCGGAAGCCGAGTTTGAGCGCCTCCGGCAGCACCCGGGCGACGTCTTCGTCGGGCATGCGGAACGTGCCGAAACCGAGTGCGGGAATATTGGCGCCATTGGCGCTGACTGTGAACATCGTGAACTCCTGTGGGAAGCCCGGCCGGATTGCGTAAATGCCGACCGAGCGAAATGAGGCCCTTACTACATGGACCGATTCTGCAACGGATCAACTCCGTTTTTTAAGCTGCCGGTCACCCGGCGATCGGCGGGTTGAGGCGGGCGAAACCCTCTTGTCGGCGATAGGGGAAATGCGGATAGGGCGCGGTGACCGCGCTTGCCGCGTCGAGCCTGCCGATCTGCTCTTGCGTCAGCGACCAGCCGACCGCCCCAAGGTTCTGGCGAAGCTGCTCCTCGTTGCGCGCACCGATGATGACAGAAGAGACCGTCGGACGGCTGACAAGCCAGTTGATCGCCACCTGCGGCACGCTTCTGCCGGTTTCCGCCGCGATGTCTTCCAGCGCATCGACGACCTTGTAGAGCAATTCGTTTTCCACCGGCGGACCGAAATCGGCGGTCCCGTGCAGGCGGCTCTCGGCGGGTATGGGCTTGCTCCTGCTGATCTTGCCGGTCAGCCGTCCCCAGCCGAGGGGGCTCCAGACCAGCGCGCCGAGCCCCTGGTCCCGACCCAGAGGCATCAGCTCCCATTCGTAGTCGCGGCCGACCAGCGAATAATAGACCTGGTTCGCCACGTAACGCGTCCAGCCGTGCCGCTCGGCGGCAGCGAGCGATTTCATGATCTGCCAGCCGGAAAAATTGGAGACGCCGATGTAGCGCAGCTTGCCGTCCTGCACCAGCCGGTCGAGCGTTGAGACCACCTCCTCGACGGGCGTCGAGGCATCGAATGCGTGCAGCTGGAAGATGTCGATATGGTCGGTGCCGAGCCGCTTCAGCGCTGCCTCGACGGAGGCGATCAGCCGCGAGCGGGACGAACCCCACTCGTTGGGGCCGTCGCCCGTCGGCAGGCTGGCCTTGGTGGAGATCAGCACCCTGTTGCGGCGGCCCTTGATCGCCTCGCCCAGCACCTCTTCCGAGGCGCCGGCCGAATAAACGTCGGCCGTGTCGAACAGATAAACGCCGGCTTCGAGGCAGATGTCGACGAGGCGGCGGGCCTCCTCGACATCGGTCGTGCCCCAGTGGCTGAAGAGCGGCCCGGAGCCGCCGAACGTGCCGGCGCCGAAGCTCAGGACCGGTACCTTGAGGCCGGATGCGCCGAGATTGCGATAGTCCATGATGATCGTCCTTCTTTGCAGTTATTCGGCCGGGCAGGCGAGGGCGGCGGTGTCCGCCCGGCGCCGGTCGATCCGGATGGCGACAATCGCCACGGCGAGCGCTGCGAGCGGCACCAGGCCGGCGACGAAGGTGACCGAGCCGAGGCCGGGGCCATGGTCGATGACCGCGCCGCCGAGCCAGGCGCCGATCGCATTGCCGAGGTTGAAGGCGGCGATGTTGAAGGAGGAAGCGAGGCCCTGGCCCGCCCCTTCCGCCTTCTGCAGCACCCACATCTGCAGCGGCGAGACGGTGGCGAAGGCGGCTGCCCCGAACAGGCCGATGGCGATCACGGCCAGCACGGGCTGGTGGATGGCGGCGGTCATGGCGAGAAGCACGGCCGACAGCGCCAGCAGGCTGCCGATCATGGTCGGCAGCAGGCGCCGGTCGGCCAGCCAGCCGCCGGCGAGATTGCCGACGACGAGACCGCCGCCGAAGACGAGCAGGATCGGCGAAACGGCCGCCTCCGAAAACCCGGTGATCTCGGTCAGGATCGGCGCGATATAGGTGAAGCCCGCAAATACGCCGACCCAGGAGAGCACCGTGGTGAGAAGGCCGAGCATGACCGCCCGGCGGCCGAACACGGCCAGCACGCCTCGGGATGCTTCCTGCCTGTCGTCGGCCGGGTTGTCCTTCGGCACGAGCAAGCCGATCACGGCAAAGGCGACGATGCCGATCAGCGTGACGGCGAAGAAGGTCGAGCGCCAGCCATAGGCCTGGCCGAGCCAGGTGCCGAAGGGTACGCCGAGAATGTTGGCGACGGTGAGGCCCGTGAACATGATGGCGATCGCGGAGGCCTTTCTGTTGGGCGCGACGAGGCTGGTGGCGACCACCGAGCCGACGCCGAAGAAGGAGGCATGCGCGAATGCCGTCAGCACCCGGGCGGCCATCAGCGTCCAGTAGTCGGGCGCGACCGCACAGGCGAGATTGCCGATGGTGAACACCACCATCAGCGCCATCAGCAGCGTCTTCTTCGACCATTTGCCGGAGATCGCGCCGAGGATCGGCGCGCCGATCACGACGCCGAGCGCGTAGCCGGAAATCAGCAGGCCGGCGGCCGAGATCGACACGCCGAGATCGGCGCTGACGTCGAGAAGCAGGCCCATGATGACGAATTCCGTGACGCCGATCCCGAAGGCGCCCGCCGTCAGGGCATAGAGTGCAAGTGGCATGGAAGGAGTCCTTGTCCTGGAAGGAATTGATGCGGCGCAATATCATCGCGAGGGACTTGTATGGGTAGCGGGATAGGTGGATAATCATTTGTGAAATCAAATCACAGATAGTGCGCGTTTCATGGCGCTTGCCCCTCTCCCTGCTTGTGGTGGAGGGAGGGAGCAGTGCCGAAAGCCGGCAGCTATCGGAGAGGCATCCATGGACAACCGCGCCGGAGAAATGGAAGTCTTCGCGCTTGCCGCCGAGCTGAAGAGCTTCTCCGCCGCTGGGCGGAAGCTGAAGCTCTCGCCGTCCGCCGTCAGCAAGCTCGTCACCCGCCTGGAGAACCGGCTCGGCACCCGGCTCGTCGTGCGCTCCACCCGCCTGCTGCAATTGACGCCGGAGGGTGAGACCTATCTCGCCCGCGCCCGGCGCATCCTCGCGGAAATCGCCGATACGGAGGAGGTCGTTTCCGGCGGCGGCAGGATGCGCCCGCGCGGCCCGCTCACCATCAACGCCTCGGTCGGCTTCGGCGAGCGTTACGTCCTGCCGCTCACCTGCGAGTTCCAGACACTTTATCCCGACGTGCAGCTCGACATCACGCTCACCGACGACACCGTCGACCTCATCCGCGAGCGGGTGGATATCGCGATCCGCCATGGGCCGCTGCGCGATTCGTCTCTGATGGCGCGAAAGCTCGGCGAGAGCCGTCAGGTGGTGATCGCCTCGCCGCATTATCTGGAACGGCACGGCATCCCGAAGGCCCCGGCTGAACTCATCCATCACAACTGCATCAATTTCAACTTCCGCCGGTCGGTCGAAGGCTGGCCTTTTCGTGATCCGGAAACGGGCCGGCGTGACCTGCTGCCCGTTTCCGGAAACCTCAAGGCAAGCAGCGGCTCGATCATCCGGCAGTTCTGCCTGGAAGGGCTCGGCATCGGCCGCGTGGGGCGTTTTCATGTGGAGCCGGACATCCAGGCAGGCCGTCTCGTGCCGGTCCTGGAGGATTTCAACCCGGAAGACATCGAGCAGATCCACGCCGTTTATGCGGGCCATGAGCACCTCGCAGTGCGCATCCGTGCCTATATCGATTTCCTGGCCGAGCGGCTTTAGACCGCATCGCGCAATGAGCGAGCGGTATTGCGGTAGCGATATGCGAAAACAAAGACCACAATCCCGATCACTTTGATCGTGAAACGTGTCTTCTGCGCCACAGATTCGCCTTGCTTTGGCCGGTTTCCGCACCCAAATCCTGGGTTCAGGAGAATCCCACATGAGTGAACAACTGAACGACATCATCGTCCGTCTGCGGGCGGAGATCATCGCCGAGGCGTCCGAGCGCCCGCATGTGAGCGTGCCGATGGAAGACCTGCGGCTCATCGTCCAGAGCTTCGAAATCCTTCATGCGGAGAAGGAAGCGCTGCGCCGCCGGGCGGAGCAGCACGCGGAAATTGTCGAAGCCGTCGAAGTCTTCATCGCAGCTTATCGTGACAAGTATAAGAACTACGGCAGCGGCGGCATTCGCCCCAGCGCCGTGCTTCGCCGCGAGGTGCGAATGATCTGGGCCGCCATGAACGGCCACGTTCTGGCGACCGAGAGCACGTTTTAGACCGTGCTCAATCCCGATCCGGCGCGCCGAGCGGGAAGAACGGCCGGTAGGGGCGGGCCTCGTCCACGGCGCGGGCGAAGGACGGACGGGCGAGCAGCCGGTTGCGATAGGCCGTGACGTTCGGGAAGCGGCCGCCGATCGGATGCGTCCAGTCGGCATAAAAGAGGGCGGGCGCGGCGGCGCAGTCGGCAAGGCTGAAACCGTCGCCGGCCGCCCATTCGCGCGTCTTCATCCGCTCGTCGAGCCAGCCATAGGCGGCGTCGAGCATGTCGCGCGCTTCCTTGACGCCGTAGGGGTCGCGGTTCTCTTCCGGCCGCAGGGCGTTGAACACCACCTTCTGCTGCGGGGTGGAAATGTAATTGTCGAAGAAACGGTCGAGCATCCGCACCTCGATCGCCTTGTCGGGATCCGCCGGGATCAGCTTCACCGACCCCGGATAATGAACGTCCAGATATTCGATGATGATCGTCGCCTCGAAGACCGGCCGTCCGTCGTCCATCAGCATCGGGAAGCGCTTCACCGGCCAGAGGCTGCAGAGCTCCTCCCAGGCGGCCGGATCGTCCGGACCCAGCATGCGGGTGTCGAAGCCGGTATCGTTGTCGTAAAGCGCCGTCAGCACTTTCTGGCAGTAGGACGAGAACGGATGCGAATAGAGGATCGGACGCATGGCAGGAAGCCTCCTAGACTGATTGCAAATTGAAATCGGTTTATTGATAGGTCAACTGATTTAATTCTGCAACTGGTTTGTCGCCGCGTTCGCCACATCCATCCCACGGGGCGGGCGGCAGGACGAAAGAGAGCGGCGGCTATGGGGCGTGCCGGTTCACGCTTCGACCTTCTCAACCGCCCGCGCATGCAGTGCCCGGATTTCGTCGGCCACCATCTCCTGCAACCGCCAGAGATTGCGGTCGCGGATGCCGAATTCGGCGAGATGCACGACGGTATTGTAGAGATATTCGGCGCAGGAGCCGCGGTGCCCGCAGGCGCGCGCCAGGATCGGCGCCACCTGATCGAGCGGCAGGAGCGGCTTGACGATCCGCTGGCTGGTGCCGCCGACCCAGAAGACCAGCGCCCGCACCGTCTCGCCCGCCGGCGTGCGCACCTGCAGCCAGCGCATCGACGACAGGCTGTCGCGGTTGCTCACCTCGCGGCGCAGCGCCTTTTCGATCTGCTCGCGCTTTTCCCCGTCCGCGACGCGATAGATCACCCCGTCGCAGCGGCCGCCGCGCGACAGCATCATCATCAGGCCGGGCTGGGCCGGGGAGCCGCGGCCGCGCTCGATCCTCAGGGAAAAGGACCGATGCCAGCCGTAGATGGTCGCTCGCCGCGAATCGACGGAATCGAAACCCGGTTTCCAGATCAACGAACCATAGGCGAAGATCCACAGCGGCTCGTCGCCGATCTCGGCGGTCAGCCGGTCGGTCAGCCGCACGTAATCCTCTTCGGTCATCGGCGTCCAGGACGGCGGCGGGCCGGGATCGGCCTCCTCGCGAAAGCAAAGATCGACCAGTTCCTGCGTGAGCGACAGTTGCGCGGATCTCCATGTCCTTTGCGATTTCGGCATGATGCGGTCCAGTGGCGACACGGTTCGATGGCAGGCATAAAGAGTGCGAAACGGACCTGGCGAGTCAACCCGCTCCGGCAGGTCGCAGCGAGAATATCGTGGCCTTGTCCAATTCCGCAAACCGGCACTGCGTCGCCGAGCGGGCGGCAGCCGTCCGGCTGTCCGCTCCGCCATGCCAAGAAATGGTCACGGATCATTTCCAAGCTGAAATCATTCTTGAGGTCATGATGGCTCGGCGTTCAAGGAGGCATGATCATGGATTCGACGGGGAATGCCTGCTGGGGTCTCACTCGGGTGAAGCATAGATGGCTCGATCTCGGCGGCATGAAAGTATTTTATCGCGAGGCGGGCAGGGTCGGCGCGCCGGTATTGCTCCTGCCCCACGGTTATCCCTGCTCCTCCTATGAATTCCGCGAACTGATGCCGCTGCTTGCCGACCGGTGGCATCTCCTGGCGCCGGATTTTCCAGGCAGCGGCTACACCGACACGCCCGACGGCTTCCGTTATACATTCGACGGTTTCGCGGATTTCCTGGACGCCTTTCTCGAAAGGCTCGGCGTCCAGCGGTTTGCCCTCTACCTGCATGATTTCGGTTCGCAGATCGGCCTTCGCCTGGCGATCCGGCACCCGCGGCGGGTTGCGGCTCTGGTCATTCAGAACGGTGACATTTACGAGGATGCGCTGGGCCCGAAATATGCCGGACTGCAGGAATACTGGCGCAACCCCTCGGAGGGGAATCGTCAGAAGATCGCCGATGCGGTGAGCGAGGAGGGTTTCCGGGAGGAATTCCTCAACGAAGTGCGACCGGAAATCGCCGAACGCATCTCACCCGACCTATGGAAGCTGCATTGGTCGTTGATGGACGACCGCCGGCGCGCGATCGCCGTGGATGTGATCGCACGTCTCAGCGAAAACGTCGCGTGGTTTCCGCGCTACCAGCAATATCTGCGTGACTACCAGCCCCCGGCATTGATCGTCTGGGGGCCGCAGGACGGCTACATGCCGGAAGAATCCGCCCGCGCCTTTCTGCGTGACCTGCCGAAGGCGGAACTGCATCTTCTCGATGGCGGCCATTGGCTGCTGGAAACCCATCTTGACCAGGTGGCGTCGCTGATGCGCGACTTCCTCGGTCGCGTCCATGCGGCCTGAGCGGTGATGGGTTTCGCGTAACCGGTCAGCGAAGGAGATCAAGAAGCGATGCGTTGGCTTTTTATCGGCATTCTGCTGATCCTCATCGGCTGCGTGCTCAGCATCATATGGCTCAATGATCCCGGCGACAGCCGGCTCGACGGGGCCGGGCCGCCGCAGGAACAGCAGGCGCCGCTGACCTCGCCGCCCGGCACTCCGTGAGAACCGCGGCTTGGGCAGTACGGCTCTCAAGCCTTTACCGCAACGACGAAAAGCCGTGGGAAACGCAGGAGCACGCGGCCGTCCGCCATGGGCGGATAGGCATGCGCCAGCCGCGCCGTGTAGTCTGCCGTGAAGGCCTCCGCGTATTTCGAGCCGGCCGCATCGAGATAGGGCCGGAGCCCGGTTGCCTTGACCCATTCGGCGATTGCCGGCGCATCGGCGAGCGGATGGTAATAGACGGTGTGCCACACCTCGACGCGGACGGATTTCGGCATCAGGCGGTCGAAATAGACGGAAGGCGCCGGCAGCAGCGGCCGGCGCACCCGCCCGCCGGCGAAAGCCGGCGCCCAGGGGCCGGCCGCTCCGGTCTCCTCCATCAGCGTGTGGCTCGGTTCGGAAAGGTTGTCGGGCATCTGCACCGCCAGCACGCCGCCGGGCTCCAGATGATCCATCAGCCGGGCAAGCACCGAAACATGGTCCGGCACCCATTGGAACACCGCGTTGGCGTAAAGCAGATCAGCCGGTTCCTCCGGCACCCATGTGTCGAGATTGGCCTTGATGAACTGCGTGCCGGGCAGGCGCTTGGCCGCCGCCGTCAGCATGTTGTCGTCGCTGTCGAGCCCGATCACGCTGCCTTCGCCGAAGCGCTCCACCAGAAGCTCGGTGGAATTGCCGGGCCCGCAGCCGAGGTCATAGGCCCGGATGGCTGAGGCTAGCGGCACCTGGGCGATCAGATCGCGGGCAGGCCGCGTCCGCTCGTCCTCAAACTTCACATATTGTTCTGCAGACCATGCCATGTCGCGCGCTCCCGCCTGTTCCGATGGCAGGAAAATGCCACTCCTTCGATCCGGTCTCCACGCATAAAAACATCAAATTTTGTGATGACTCATCTCATATTATCGCTTGACCTGCAGGAGCGAGCAGGACTTCACTCACCGCAAAATCATCGAGAACGAGGAGACCGTCATGGCCGTCGATACCGCCGCCCGCACCAACACCTGGACTTTCGTGGATGGCGAATGGCTTGAGGGCAATCCTAAGCTCGTCGGCCCCACATCGCATGCCATGTGGCTCGGCTCGACCGTCTTTGACGGCGCCCGCTGGTTCGACGGCATCGCCCCGGATCTCGATCTGCATTGCCAGCGCGTCAACCGCTCGGCGAAGAATATGGGCATGCAGCCGGTCATGAAGGCGGAGGAGATCGAGGCGCTCGCCTGGGAAGGCGTCAAGAAATTCGACGGCAAGACGGCGATCTACATCAAGCCGATGTACTGGGCCGAGCACGGCATGCCCTACAGCGTCGTCACCGCCGATCCGGAATCGACCCGTTTCGCGCTCTGCCTCTTCGAGGCGCCGATGCATACCGCACGGCCCTCGTCCCTCACCGTGTCTCCCTATCGCCGCCCGAACCCGGAAGTGGCGATGACCGGCGCCAAGACCGGCAGCCTTTACCCGAACAGCGGGCGCATGATCATGGAAGCGCGAGGCCGCGGCTTCGACAATGCGCTTGCCCGCGACATGAACGGCAATGTCGCCGAGACCGCCTCGTCCAACATCTTCATGGTCAAGGACGGCGTGGTGATGACGCCGATCGCCAACGGCACCTTCCTCGCCGGCATCACCCGCTCGCGCGTCATCGGCCTGCTTCGCCAGGCCGGCTTCGACGTACGCGAGACGACGCTGACGGTGGGCGATTTCATGGATGCCGACGAGATCTTCACCTCCGGCAACTATTCCAAGATCGTGCCGGTGAACAGGTTCGAGGATCGCCAGATGCAGGAAGGCCCCGTCGCCCGCAAGGCGCTGGAAGCCTACATGGACTGGGCCCGCTCGAGGACCGGCGACGACGTCTGAGCCTCAGCGAAGCAGCGCCTTCGCCAGAAACTTCCCGGCATAGGCAGCACCGCTGCCGGAGATCGTGTGGCCGAGGCCCGGCTCGATCCGGATGTCTATCGGCAGGCCGAGCGCCGCCAGCCGCTCGGCGGCGCTTTCAGTTTCCTCGACCGGAATGACCTGATCGTCGGTGCCGTGGACCAGCAGTACCGGCGTCGTGCCTTTCGGCGCATGCGGCTGAGGCGCCGCCAGCCTGCCGGAAAAGCCGGCCACCGCCCCGACCGGCCAGCGCCCGCTGGCGACCGCATCGAGCGACATGATCGTCCCCTGCGAGAAGCCGACGAAGGCCACGCGGTCGAGCCGCCCCGCAAAGCCGTTCTCCTCGACGATCGCCGACACCGTGGCATCGAAGCCCGGCCGCGCCGCAGCGATCCGGCCCGGCCGACTTTCGGTGGTGATGCCCGCGGTGCTGAACCACTGCCGGCCCTGGCCGAGGCTCGAAGCTTCCGGCGCATCGGGCGCTGCGAAGACCGCGCCGGGCAGGACGGCTGCCAGCCGCTTGCCGACCGATGCCAGGCTCGCCCCGTTCGAACCGACCCCGTGCAGCAGGATCACAAGAATCTTCGGGAGGGGGTCTGCCATGGAGAGGGGGCCTTTGCGGAAGGGAAAATGACGGCCGTTCTGTTACGGCATGTCAGGCGTGGAGGCCAGATGAGGAAGGGTGACCGGAGCGTTCAATATTGGGAGGCTTAGAAGAAGTCGTCATCGTCTTCCATGTCATCCGATCCGCCAAGGCTTTTGCCGCCATAGAGGACTCGCGTAATGACAACGGTGTCGTGATCAATACGAAAAGCGATCGTCGCCTTTCGGCGATAGCCCACAAGCCGAAGGCCCGGTTCTATGTCGTCTCGTAATGTCCCGCGCTTTGGGAAGAGATCGAAGCGGTTGCAGTGATCCATGATCTTACGGATGTAATCGCCCGCAAAATCTTCGCCTCTCTTGCCAGCATTGTATTCGAACAGGTCCGCGAGATCCAAGCGCGCTTCGAGAGCGTAGACAATGGTGTAGGTCATGCGCCGATCGACTTGCGATCGCGCGTCCGCATATATTCCTCAAGCTCCCGCCGCGTTTCATCGGCGGTCTTGGCGCTGGAAGGGTCGGCGTCATAGGCACGAAGCGTCGGCACGACCTCTTTCCGCAGCCACTCTTCGATCTCGGCATCATGATCGGCCAGATAACGCAACCCCTCCTCAACGACTTCGCTCTCGGTGGCGAATTCGCCAGACGCGATCTTCTTCTCGACGAGTTCGGCCATGTCTTCGGAAAGCGAGATGGTGATCGATCGGTTCGGGCGCATGGAGAAGCTCCTGTTCAGCCTATACTAGCATGAGCGGCAGTCGATCCGATAGACATTCCCAACCGCTGCTCACGCGAACCGCACGGCCGCAGTCCCTATGATGATCATCGAAACGGCGATCATCAGAGGCTTGACCGGCAGCCTTTTGACGATCAGCGCCCCGAACGGGGCGGCCAGCACGCCGCCGAGGATGAGCCCTATGGCGGAGGAAAGCTCCGACCAGCCGAGCGCGGCGATGAAGGTCGCGGAAATGACCGTGGTGACGGTGAATTCCGTGAGATTGGTCGAGCCGATCACCTTCTTGGGATCGTGGCCGCGGCCAAGCAGCGAACTGGTGACGATCGGTCCCCATCCGCCGCCGCCCATCGCGTCGAGCAGGCCGCCGGCGCCGCCCACATAGGGCACGATCCAATCATGCACGTCGCGCGGCCATTTCGGCCTGAACGCCTTGTAGAGGATGAACAGCCCGACGGCGATCAGATAGGCCGACACGAAGGGTTCGATCGCCTTGCCGTCGATATTGGACAGCGCGTAGGCGCCGATCGCCCCGCCGAGCATGCCCGCCGGCGCAAGCCGGACGACGAGGCGCCAGTCGACGTTCCGGTGGTAGACATGCGAGAGCCCCGATGCGGCGGTGGTGAAACATTCGGTGACATGCGTCATGGCGCTCGCGGCCGCGGGGGGCACGCCGACGGTAAGGAGGCTGGTGGTGGTGAGCACTCCGAATGCCATGCCGAGCGCCCCGTCGACGATCTGGGCCAGGAAACCTATGGCGACGAAGACCAGGAATTCGGACGTCGGAAAGTCGAGCGACATTGAGCCTCCTCTTTGCCGATGGCGCTCGCTTTCAATTCTCGGCTGCGGAGAAAGGTTCCGCGGCCGTCGGCCGATAACGGCGGCGGGAGGGCATGGCTGGTCTCCGCCGTCACCCCGTCCGCCGAACATGATCCTCGTCGCGATCGCGGTTGCCAGTTTCGGCAGGACTGATGCCAAGGCCCATTGCGCCGCCGGCGCAGGCCGGCAGGCGGACGGTATCTCCGGCTGGGTTATGACCCGGCGCCTGCGCTGTTCTGCGCCAGCACACGGGACAGCATTTCCGACATGGCCGCGTCCGGCAATTGCTGGAGCGGAGGGAGGGACGGCATGTGATGGATGTCGAGGTCCGTCGTGCCGCCGTCGGCGAACTTGACGGTGAGCGTGCTCTTGCCGCGGATCGTGATCGTATCGTCCGGATTGCCGGCAAAGCGAATGACGGTCTCGCCGTCTTCGGCCGACACCGTCATGTCCTCGGCTTTCAGGCCGGAGCCAAGCTCCAGCACCGTGTCACCGAGCACCGTGAGGGAATCCTGTCCGTCGCCGGCGTTGAAACGGACGGTCGAGCCGAGGCCGACGCGAATCTGGTCGGCACCCTTGCCCCCGGAAACCACGCTGTGGGTATGGGTATCGATCCAGTCGTCGCCTTCGCCGCCGTCGACGCGGCTGTCGGACCAGGCCTTGATGACGTCGTCACCCTTTCCGCCGTTGACGGTGGTTTCCGACCAAGCCTGGATCGTGTCGTCTCCGTCTCCGCCGTCCACGTGGCTGTTGGACCAGGCGTTGATATCGTCGTCACCGCTGCCGCCATCGACATGGCTGTCGGACCACGCATCGATCTGGTCGTTGCCGTTGCCGCCGTGCACGCGGCTGCCCGACCAGCTGTAGATCTTGTCGTCGCCGTCACCCGCATCGACGATGCTGTCGGACCAGACGCTGATCGTATCGTTGCCGCTGCCCGCGTCGACGAGGCTGCTTGTCCAGCCCTCGATCGTATCGTCTCCATCCGTGCCGGATTGCAGCTGCATGGCAAGCTCCAGCCGTTTCAGCACGTCCTGGATCAGCGGCGAAGTGCCGATGCTGCCGGTGGTGGGCGACGCCTTCTGCCCGGCGTCGCCGGAACCGGGATTGTTTGTCGCCCCGCCCTCGGCGTCCGGCCGATAGGGCGTTCTGCGTGATTGATAGAAATAGCTGACCCGGCCGTTGATGTTGTCGACGCTCACGAGCCTATCCTTTCATCGGTCAAAATCTGAAATCGCAAACGAAATCGAAACAATGACCGGACGCTAGAAGCGGAACCCTGCGTCAACCTGATCGGGAATCGGATTTCTGGCTGCACGCCGCACGGCGGCAGGCCGTCGGCCTATTTGCCGGTCTTGACCAGCAGTTCGCCGGCGGAAATCTCGCCGCCGATCTCGGCCTTTTTCGTCTTCTTGTCGAAGACGCAGATGGTGCTGACCGTTGCCTTGGCGCCCGCTGCCCTGCCTGAGACGACCGCCAGGCCATAATTTTCGCTGCCGAAGGGATCGACCAGCGCCTTGCCGTTCTGGATCAGCCCCTTTGCGGCGGCGATGCAGGCTTTGGAGACTTCGGCCCGGAACCCGCTCCAGGCGTCGTCCGACGAAGCGTGCGCGACGGTGAAGCCGGATGCGGCAAGGAGTGCGGCGAATGCAAAGGCGGTCTTCATGAGGCGGTCTCCGAATCAGTAATCTGGCCCGTTTCTTGTATGCCCGAAAATCAGCAAGTTCTTGACCCTATCGGCTTGATTTTTGGCAAGTTCACCGTTGCCTCTTGGCCGGTCCCCTCCTATGTTCCCGCTCAACCTTTCACCCAAGGTGTTTGCTGAAAAGGAGTAGACCTATGGCTTTCGAACTTCCCGAACTTCCCTACGACTACGAAGCCCTTGCCCCCTTCATGTCGAAGGAGACGCTCGAATATCATCACGACAAGCACCACAAGGCCTACGTCGACAACGGCAACAAGCTTGCCGCCGAAGCCGGCATGGGTGACCTGTCGGTAGAGGACGTGGTCAAGAAGTCCTTCGGTACCAACCAGGGCCTCTTCAACAACGCTGCCCAGCACTACAATCACATTCATTTCTGGAAGTGGATGAAGAAGGGCGGCGGCGGCAGCAAGCTGCCGGGCAAGCTGGAAAGCGCGGTCGCTTCCGACCTTGGCGGCTACGACAAGTTCAAGGCCGATTTCATCGCCGCCGGCACCACCCAGTTCGGCTCCGGCTGGGCCTGGCTCTCGGTCAAGGACGGCAAGCTCGTCATTTCCAAGACCCCGAACGGCGAGAACCCGCTGGTTCACGGCGCGGACCCGATCCTCGGCGTCGACGTGTGGGAACACTCCTATTACATCGACTACCGCAACGCCCGGCCGAAATATCTCGAAGCCTTCGTCGACAGCCTGATCAACTGGGATTACGTTCTCGAACGTTACGAAGCCGCCACCAAGTAATTCGCGGTTTCGTTGAATTTTCGAAGCGCCCGGTGTCGGAAGACGCCGGGTGTTTTTGTCTGGAATGGCCGCAGGCCGGAACGGAGGGAAGCGCAATGAATGATGCCTCGATCGAGACCGTCCTGGCGGACCTTGCCGTCCGCGAGCCGATCTTTCATCGCCGCGAATTCGGTACCAGCCGGGAGGCGCTGGAGGCGATGACGGAGGAGAATTTCTGGGAGATCGGCGCGAGCGGCCGGATCTACCATCGCGATTTCGTCATCAACAACCTTCTCGAGCACTACAAGCAACCCGAGCCGCATGACTGGCCGTGCCGGGAGTTCTCAATCCGTCTCCTGGCCGAAGGTCTCTACCAGCTGTCCTACGTCCTGGACGAACCCGGCGTCCGACGCGGCGGACGACGCTCTGGAGGATGACGCCGGCCGGCTGGAAGATCGTCTTCCACCAGGGCACGTTGATTGCGTAGGTGCCCGGCCTTCCGAGAGCGAAAAGCTGCGCTTGTGATATCGATAGGACCATGATCTGAATTGCAGAATCAGACGCCTGCGCCCGTCGTCACGTTCCTGTCATCTCGCCCGCATATCTGCACGCCATGCCCTCTGGAAAGCCGCTTCTCCGCTTCGGCGTTTTGACCGATCCGCAATATGCCGATGCCGAGCCGTGGCTCGAGATGGACCGCCATTACCGGAACAGCCTCGATAAGCTGCGTGAGGCGATTGTCGTGCTGAACGGCGAGGACCTTGCCTTCGTCGTCACGCTCGGCGATCTCGTCGACCGCGGCTGGGAGAGTTTCGATCCCGTGCTTTCCGTCTATGGGAGCCTGCGCCACGAAAGCATCCTGATGCCCGGCAACCACGATTTCCTCGTGTCGCCGGAACGGCTGGACGATGTGCGCGGGAAGCTCGGCATGCCCGCCGCCTGGCACGATTTTTCCCGCGGCGGGGTGCGCTTCGTGGTGGTCGACGGCAACGAGGTCAGCCTGTTTTCGACGCCGGACGACCATCCGCGCCATGCCGAGGCGCAGAATCGGCTGGATGCGCTCGTTGCCGCCGGCGCGATCAATGCCAGAGAGTGGAACGGCGGCATCGGCGAAGAACAGTTCGCCTGGCTCTCATCCGTGCTGGAGCGGGCAAGGGCGGCGGATGAAAAGGTGGTCGTCATGGGTCACTATCCACTCCATCCGGAAAATGAGCACAATCTGTGGGATGGCGAGCGGCTGACGGAACTCTTCGAGCACTCCGGCAATGTCATCGCCTACCTGAATGGCCACAACCACGCCGGCAATCTCGGCAGGCATGGTTCGACCTGGTACGTGAACTTCAGGGGCATGGTCGATACGGAACGGCAGAACACCTTCGCCGTCGTCGAACTGCATGCCGACCGCATCGAGATCGTCGGCCATGGCCGCGAGGAAAGCCGCACCCTGCCGCTTTGAACGGGCTACGGAGGCCCGGCTAATTCTCTTCCGTCAGCCCGGTCTTGTCGTTCTGACGGGGAGGGGGACGTGCTCCGTCACCGGATGAGGGGCACGCCGCTTCACATTTGGAGCGACCGTAAACAATAGCCGCATCAATCATGACGCCGCCGGTTGCGCTGCCGCCCGCGCATTTGCCGCCCAACCTTCCACCCACAGCCCGCGCAGCCTTTCGCCCTCGCCGAGGAAGAAGTCGTCGACCGGCTCGCAATGCTCCACCCGGTCGGCGCGGAAATTGCGGATCGCCTGACGAAGCTCGCACCAAGCGACGATATTGGCGGTCTGCGAGTAATAGACGAGCGCGACCGGCCGGATCACCCGTTCGGTGGCGCGGGCATATTCGTCTCGATAGTCGAGGACCAGCTTCTGCTCGTCGCGGATCGCCCGGCGCACCATGGCGAGATCCACCGCATCCGGTGCGGGCGCGGCACTCCCCCAGGCATGCAGGGCATTGTCGGAGAACAGGCGGGCGAGCGGCTGCGGCAAGGCGGCGGCGACCTTGCGGTTCACCTGTTTGGCGGCCTGCTTGAGGCCCGTGTCGCCGGTGCGTTCGAGGAGCGCCAGCGCCAGCACGATCGCCTCCGTCTCCTCGATCGACAGCATCAGCGGCGGCAGCGTGAAGCCCGGCCTCAGGATATAGCCGATACCGCGCCCGCCTTCGATCGGCACCCGCATCGCCTGCAGCGCCGCGATGTCCCGATAGATGGAGCGCGGCGTCACCTCGAGCTGCCGGGCGATGTCCGCCGCCGTCACCGGCTTCTTGGCGAGCCGGACGATCTGGATGATCTCGAACAGGCGCGAGGCCTTGCGCATGCCGTTTCCCCAAGCTCGATACGATCGCTACTGACACTACGCTGTCAGTTGGTCTGCCGTATAGGACCGCATATCCGGTTGAAAAACAAGGCTTCGAACGGTCGAAGCCCGATATTGCGAGGCTCGCGAACTGACATGACCTATACGGAAAACCTCTGGCTCTTCTTCACGCTTCTATTCGGCATCATCGTGGTGCCGGGCATGGACATGATCTTCGTTCTGGCCAACTCGCTGACCCGCGGCCGCGCGGCGGGGCTTGCCGCCACCGCCGGCATCATCGCGGGCGGTCTCGTGCATTCCCTTTATGGAGCGGTCGGCGTCGGCCTGCTTGCCAGTCTGGTGCCGGTGCTGTTCACGCCGCTTCTGGTCGTCGGTGCGCTCTACATGGCCTGGATCGGAATAAGCCTGATGCGCAGCTCGATCACCGTCGATCACGTCGGCCCCGCCGACACGCGCTCCAATTGGGAAGCCTTCCGCCGCGGCATGACGACCTGCCTGATCAATCCTAAGGCCTATCTCTTTATGCTGGCGGTCTATCCGCAGTTCCTGCGCCCGGATTTCGGTCCGCTCGCCCCGCAGGCGGCAATCATGGCGGCGATGACCGCCGCAACCCAGCTTGCCGTCTACGGCGGGCTGGCGGCAGCGGCCGGCCGGGCGCGCGAACTCCTCGTCGGCAATGGTACCGCGACGATCTGGGTCGGGCGCATCGCCGGCCTGCTTCTCATCCTCGTTTCGCTGGTGACCCTGTGGGAGGGCGTTTCCGGATGGAGTTTGTGACAGGGATTGTGTCACCGTATTGAACACTGTGTTCACTTCCGTGCCTGCTCTGCTCGCGGTCTTCTGACAAAAACGTTACTTTTTTCAAGCGTATAAGCTGGCAAACATGCGCGGGCAACAAATCGCCGGTTTCCCGGCTCAACAGGAGAGGTTGGATGAAGTTTCAAACGATCGCCGCAGCGGCGGCCATTCTCTGTCTCGGCTTCACTGGCGTGACCGCGCAGGAAACGCCGATCGCCAAGCGCCAGGCGCTGATGAAGGGCATCGGCGGGGCGGCCGGCGCGCTAGGCGCCATCGCCAAGGGTGAAAAACCTTACGATCAGGCTACCGTCCGTACCGCACTGACCACGATCAGCACCAATATCAAGGCCTTCCCGGATCAGTTCCCAGCGGGTTCCGAGACCGGCGACAAGACCAAGGCTGCGCCGGCGATCTGGGAAAAGAACGCCGATTTCCGCGCCGAAGCCCAGAAACTGGCTTCCGCCTCCGATACCGCTCTCGCTTCGCTCCCGGCTGATCAGGCGGCTGTGGGCGCCGCCCTGAAGACCCTTGGCGGCGAGTGCAGCACCTGCCACCAGAACTTCCGTCTGCGGTAATCAAACCCCTCGGGTTGGGACGGCCGCAGCCCCTGCGGTCGTTCTTGTCGTTTATGATCGAACGGGAAAAAGGCTATGGCCTCGATGTGGTCCAAAATTCTGCTGGCAGGTGTCGTGGTGGTAGCCGCCGGCGCAGCCACGGCCTGGGCGCTGACCAGGCCTGATCCTCACCCCGCCGGCTATTGGGCCAGTCCCGGCACCCCTGATCTTGCAAAGGGCGAGCAACTCTTCTGGGCCGGCGGCTGCGCAAGCTGTCATGCGGCGCAGGGCGCCGAAGGCGATGCCCTCAAGGTTCTGTCCGGTGGCCGGGCGCTGCCGAGCCCCTTCGGCACCTTCCATATCCCGAACATCTCCCCGGACCCGAATGCAGGCATCGGCAGGTGGACGCTCGCCCAGTTCGGCGACGCCATGACCCGCGGCGTCGGCGCCGATGGCGAGCATCTCTATCCTTCCTTCCCCTACGGCTCCTATACCAGGCTTTCGGCCAAAGACGTCGGCGATCTCTTCGGCTACCTGAAGACATTGCCGGCAAGCGCCAATGTCGCACCGCCGCACGAACTGCGGTTCCCTTACAACGTCCGGCTCGGCGTCGGCGTCTGGAAATATCTCTATCTGAACGACCGGCCGCGGGTGCAGCTCGCATCCGCCGACGAAAAGGTGAAGCGCGGCCAGTTCCTGGTGGAAGGGCCGGGCCATTGCGGCGAATGCCACACTCCGCGTGACCAGATGGGCGGCTTCCAGCCGGGCAGATGGCTCGCCGGTGGTCCGAATCCGGAAGGCAAGGGCACGATCCCGAACATCACCCCCGGCTCCGCGGATATCGGCTCCTGGAGCGAGGCGGATATCGCCGGCTATCTCGAAACGGGCTTCACCCCGGACTTCGATTCCGCTGGCGGTTCGATGGTCGAGGTGCAGCAGAATATCGCGCATCTGCCGAAGAGCGACCTGGAGGCGATCGCTGCCTATCTGAAGGCGGTGCCTTCGGTGAAGTGAACCGCCTGCAAGATTGCCGGCATGCCCCGGATTGCAGGGAGAGGTTTTGGCCAGGCCGCCGGATAGGCCTTGGCCGTCCGCCTCACATCCTCAAGCCAGGGCCTGCGTGTAGCGCATGCCGGTGACCGGGCGCGGCACGAAATCCATCTGTTCGTAGAAGCGGTGGGCGGCGAAGTTGCCGGTGGCGGCGCTGACCGAGAGATAGTCGCAGCCGGCCTTGCGGGCGATCTCGCGGGCACGCGTGACGAGATGCTGGCCGATGCCGTGGCCGCGATGGCCGTCGCGCACGAAGAGATGGTGCAGGTCCATGCCGCGCCTGCCTTCCTGTACCCGGTAGACCGGCACGAGGATGGCATAGCCGATCAGCTCCGGGCCGCTATCGGCGACGAGAGTGGTGATCCGCGGCATCGGTCCGAAAAGGTCGCGCTCCAGCTTTTCCGGCGTCGTGCCGGCGGGATCGTTGTGATGCGCCGCGAGCAGCGCGATCATCTCGTTCAATTCCGGCAGGTCGCGCGGTTTGGCGCTGCGGATCGTCACGACGGGCGGGCGGGGAAGGGTAATCTCGGTATCTTCGGTCATTTCCGGCATCCTTGTTTCGGTCTTGGGTGCCGTCAGGTGCCGTCTAAACAACTAAGCCGCCTGACGGCGGCTTGTTGACATGAAGAACTGTCGGGCCGCCTCTTAGAGGTAGGCCCAAAAATACGAGCAGGCGGTGGTGGTGCGCGTGTTCATCATGGCGTTTAGATGCTCCCGATCTTTTGCCTTGTCAAGCGCGATTTACGAATCGATTCGTAGCCGCAACGATCACCTCGGCCATGCCCTGATCACCGGTCGAATGGCCGGCATCGTCGATCATGACCAGCTCGCTGCCCGGCCACGCTTTCGACAGTGCATAAGCCGTGGCGGGCGGTCCCTGCAGGTCGAGCCGCCCCTGGATCAGCACGCCGGGAATGCCTTCCAGCCGATAGGCGTCGCGCAGCAGTTGCCCGTCTTCCAGCCAGGCGCGGTGGTGGAAGTAGTGGGCGCAGAGCCGTGCCCGGGCGAGCGCGAAATGCGGATCCTGCCATCGCGCCGGCATATCCGTCTTGGGATCGGCGGAAACCGAGCCGGCCTCCCAGGCATGCCAGTCGAAGGCCGCCTTCTGCCGTATCCCGGGATCGGGATCATCGAGCAGCGCGCGATAGGCCTCGACGGGATGCCTGGTGCGCAGATCCCCGGGGAGCGCCGCGACAAACCGCTCGTGAGCCTCGGGCAGGAAAAGCGCCAAGCCGCTGTAGAGCCAGTCGATTTCGCTCCAACGCGTCGTGGTGACGCCGGCGAGGACCATCGCGTCCACGCGCTCGGGAAACTCCTCGGCATAGGCCAGCGCCAGCGTCGCGCCCCAGGACGAACCGAATACCAGCCATGTCCCGATGCCGAGCAGCACCCGCAACGCTTCGATATCGCCGATCAGGTGGCGGGTCGTGTTGTCGGCAAGCGTATTTTCGAACTCCGCCGCGCTCGGCGTGCTCTTTCCGCAACCCCGCTGATCGAACTGGATGATCCGCCAGACAGTTGGATCGAAATGCCGCCGCGCACTCTCCGACATTCCCGATCCCGGCCCGCCATGCAGCAGAAGCGCCGGACGCCCCGCGGGATTGCCGGAGAGCGCAAAGAAGATACGATTGCCGTCGCCGGTATCGAGGAAGCCGGTTTCGTGGGGTGCGAAGGGAGGGAAGAGAGAGGCCATGTCGATTCCCGCTAATAAACGCACAGGTCCGCCGCGCCCAAGCGCCATCAGAAGGCCTTGAATACTACGCGGCAGAGAGAGCCCGTAACACAGCTTCGGGTTCCTTCTCCATCACGCGCAGAAGATTTGCCGCCGGCCCGCTCATCCGCCGGTGTCCCTGTTCCCATTTCCGATAGCCGTACACGCTGATGCCAAGCACCCTCGCCATCTGGTCCTGGGTAAGTTCCAGCCGTCGGCGAATCTGCTTCGGATCGGGAGTGTCCACTTCAATCTCACGAACGATGGTCGCACCTGCACTCTCGCCGTCGGCATGCGCAAGCGCTTCGGACATGGCTTGGATCAATTCGGCACCAAAATTGGATTTCTTCGGCATGTTACCTCGTCCTTGTCCTGTAGCGATCCTTGATCGCCCTTGCCAGGGCCGCAACCGTTTTCGCCGCACCGGAGGAAAGATCGATCTTCTGGTTCTTGGCGTATACCAGCAGTGCGTAAAGCGGGGCATCCTCGCTGTACCAGTAATAGATCACCCGCGCGCCGCCGCGTTTGCCTCTGCCTTTGGCCGCCACACGGACCTTTCGTACCCCACCGGTGCCCGGAATCTCGTCGCCTGCCAACGGATTGGACGCGAGGAAGGAAATAACGTCTTCCTTCTCTTCCGGTGAGAAAATAGCAGCCGCTTGATTTGTAAATGTCGGCAGTTCGGGACCGTCTGCAGCTTCTTCATGGGAGAAAACCAACCCATTGGGTCAGTGGCGTCAATGCTCCCCTTCGCACAGCCTATGGTCCGAGAGTGCCCGGATCACGTAGCATTCCTCGATCGAATGGCCGCCGTCGCAGTGGGAGACGATGCGTTCGAGTTCCTGTTCGAGTTTCTTCAGCCTCTGGATCTTTTCGCGCACCGCCGCAAGATGGTCGGCGGCGATCCGGTCGGCATCGGCGCAGGGTTCGCTCGGGTGCTGGCTGAGCGCGATCAGCTCACGGATCGCCGGAATGTCGAGGCCAAGGTCGCGGGCGTGGCGGATGAAGGCGAGCCGTTCGAGATCGTCCCGTTCGTAGCGCCGCTGGTTGCCCTCGGAACGTTCCGCGGCCTCGATCAGGCCCATCTGCTCGTAATAGCGGATGGTCGGCACCTTGACGCCGGTGCGCCGCGAAAGATCGCCGATCGACAGCATGGCTGAAGATTCTCCTTGAAGCTCTAGTAACTAGAGCATTTATCTAATGCGTCATCGGACAGGAAACAAGCGGCCAGGTAATCGCACAAGGTCGCGGGGTAGCGAGAGGAAGATGACGTCATGCGTGCATATTGCGGCCATTGCCACGATGGGTTCGATGCGAATTCAGGCACTATCAGGGAACTCTTCTGGACAGCCGTCGCGCTTGTCGCCCGCCTGTGGCTGGCGGTGGCGCTGGAAATGCTGAGACGGTCAGGTCCGGAGTGGAAGCGCGAGGCGGAACCGAAGGGCCGCGCTTCCATCCCGATCGCCAACGACAACGGTTGATGTTGCCGGCGAAGGATGGCTGCGGCCGGCGGGGCCGCAGCCGGTAAGGCTTACATGGAGAGCAGGGGATCGTCCTTGCCGTTCTTCCGCCCGGCGGTGCCGGCCGGTGCGCCACCCGTCTGGCCGCCATCCGTCTGACCGCCGGCGGCGGCCGGATCGCCGCCCATGGTCATGGCGGTTTCCTGCTTTTGGCCGTTGACGCCCATGGCCTCCAGGATCGCCTTGCGGATTTCCGCCTCGATCGCCTCGCGATCTTCCGGCGACATTGCCTTGAGGTCCTCCTCGGTCAGGCCGTGCGCGTCGAGATACTGTTCACGGATGCGTTCGGCGTACGTCTTCTTGGCGAGAGCCATGAACTCGTCCTCGACCGCGGTCGAGGGAGGCTCGCCGAGCCATGTGTCGCCGGTATTCTGATCGATCTCGACGCCCTGGCTTTCCATCGACCAGAGGGCGTCGGCAAGCTTGGCGCCGAACACCGTGCCGCTGCCGGTCATGCCGCCCGATTGGGTCTGGCGCGGCAAGGTCGTATCGCCGCCGGTCCCGGTGTCGCCCTTGTCGCCGCCGTTCCTGCCGTAGATGGTATGGAGGGATGCATAATATGGTTTGGTGCTGCCAATCGTCGTCATCGCGACTCTCCTCGTTATGAGACCGGATCCGGCTTAGGTTTGGAAACCTGTCCGGAGCTTTCGGTTTGGCCTGCGTCAAATCCGCCTTTGCAGAGGATTGACGGTTCATATAGCATACCCCCCTATGGTAAATCGAGGCGGATATGGCGCATACGATACGGGAAAAGGCCAAGCTTCTGGCGCGGGTGCGCCGGCTGAAGGGGCAGATGGAGGCGGTTGAGCGGGCGCTGGAGGCGGAAGCGCCCTGCGGCGAGGTCCTGCAGCTTCTCGCCTCGATCCGCGGCGCGCTTGCCGGGCTTACCGGCGAGGTCATGGAGGATCACCTCCATGAACACGTGCTGCATGCCGAGGATGAGAAGCAAAGGGCGCAGGCGGTGGACGAGCTCGCCGAAGCGCTCAGGACCTATATCCGCTGAGCGATTCGGCAGTCGAAGGAGAAGAACCATGATGGATGTCGTCGAAGAGCTGAAGCACGACCACGTTTTCCTCGGGACCGATCATGAGCGCAACGAGCGCAGGGTCTGGCTGGTGATCGCGCTCACCACGGCGATGATGGTGGCGGAGATCGTCGCCGGATCCCTCTTCGGCTCGATGGCGCTGACGGCGGACGGCTGGCATATGTCTACCCATGCGGGCGCCATGCTGATCGCGGCCTTCGCCTATCTTTATGCCCGGCGGCAGGCGCACAATCCGCGCTACACGTTCGGCACCGGCAAGCTCGGCGACCTTGCGGGTTTTGCAAGCGCCATCGTGCTGGCGCTGATCGCGTTGCTGATCGGCTGGGAAAGCGTCCTGCGCCTCGCCAATCCTGTGGCGATCGATTTCGATCAGGCAATTCTTGTTGCGGTGCTGGGACTGGCGGTCAACCTGTTGAGCGCCTGGCTGCTGCGGGAAGATCATCATCATCACGGCGGCCATCATGGTCATCACGGCGCCCATGCGCATCACGGCTCGCATTCCCATGACGGCGGCCATCATGCGGCGGAGCATTCCGGGCACCATGGCGGACACGACGATGCCCGTCCCGCAGAGGATCACAATCTGCGCGCCGCCTATCTGCATGTTCTGGCCGATGCGCTGACTTCGGTTCTGGCCATTTTCGCCCTGCTGCTCGGCCGCGTCTATGGCTGGAATGCGCTCGACCCCCTCATGGGCGTGATCGGTGGCCTGGTGATCGCCCGCTGGTCCTTTGGGTTGATTCGCGCCACGGCGACCGTGCTTCTGGATGCGCAGGCCGCCGACGGCGACCTCGCCCTGCGGATTCGGCAGGAAATGGAGGCGGACGGGGACCGGATTTCCGACCTGCATGTCTGGCAGCTCGGGCCGGGGCATCACGCGGCGATCGTGGCGTTGGTCACGTCAAAACCCCGCGCGCCGTCCTTCTACAAGGAAAAGCTGCAGGGCATCGGCAATCTGTCGCATGTCACGGTGGAGGTCACGCCGGCAGAGGCGGCGTAGCGTCATCTCAGAATTCGGCGAATTCCTGGTAGCGGTCTTCGACCCAGTCCTGTGAAAGGGTGGGCATCGAGACTTCGGAGGATGCCGTGTCGCCGGCTTCCACCGCCCAGAGCGCATTGGCGAGCGAAGACGAGAGCAGGGTGCTGCTGCCCGTCAGCGCATTGGGGGAACGCTGAAACCTCGGGGTTTCGCGCTGCTGCGTTTCTTCGGTCTTCCGGTCCGGTTCCTGGGTCCGGTTCGGGTAATGATAGCCGTTGAGGCCGCTGTCGATCTTCATGGGAGCACGCCCGTCCTCAAAATAGTTAACAAATGGTTAACGCCCGAACCTTGCGCGAAGCTTGCGTCGCGCATGTCGGTTTGATGACGGGGGCTTGACAAAAACCCGGATTGATCAAGGCCTTGTTGCCGTTCCTTATCCGTTCTTGTCGGAGATAAAACGGTCCATAAGGGCGGCGGTGAGCCGCTGGTTGTCGCGATACCAGCTGTCTTCCGTGAAAAAGACCGGCTCGTCCGGATCCCAGCCGCTCATCGAAAAGTCGCTCTGCCGGGAGAAGAAGGCGACGAATGCCGCTTCCGTCGCCCAGGTTGCGATCGCAGCGCCGGGATGAAAACCGTCCAGGATATCGCAGAGGATCACGCCGTCTGCCGTGCGGATCAGGCCGTGGCCGCAGAAATCCCGGTGGAACTGATGGATCAGGCCTTCGCCGATCTTGGCCCGCTGCAGTTTTTCCCAGAGCCGCCGCGCCCGCTCGGCACCGAGCGCATCGTGCGAAAGCCTGCCGCGCAGTTCTTCGTGCCGTCGCACCATCTCCGCCTCGGTGGCGTTGATGAGGGGGTAGGGCGGTCCTGCGGCCTTGCCCCGGTTGCGGCGCTCCCGCCAGATCGACCACGAAAGCCGGCCGATCAGGGCGATGATAATGGCGTAGCAGACGATCGGAATGATGATGCCCGCCATCTCCGCCATCTGGCTATTCCATCGCCCGCGCCATCTCGGCGAGTTTGCGAACGGTATTGAGGTTGCGCGACGTGCCGGGCTTCAACGCCGGCAGTTTCAGCTTCGATTTTCCGGAACCGATCGGATAATGCACATAGATCTCGCGCCCGGCGACGACGGCCTCCTCGCCATCCGGCGCCACCATGCCGTCAAGCGCCTCGGCGGGCGCTTCGTCCGGCAGGAAATGGACCAGCAGGAAATTCGGCTTGGCATCGGGGAAGGGCACCCTGGCGGCGATCTCTTCCAGTTCCTGCGTCCTGCGCACCATCACGCCCGGCTTGCTGCCGAACTTCCTGGCGAGCGCCTCGTCGATCCTCTCCGCGATTGCCTGCTCCTCGCCATCTGAACGGAACAAGACGTTGCCGCTCTGGATATAGGTCTTCACATCGGCAAAGCCTAACCTTTCGCAGATGCTCTTCAGCTCGCTCATCGGCAATGCGGTGCCGGCGACGTTCACGGCGCGGAGCAGCGCGATGTAAACGGTCATCGTTTCATCCTCTCGGGCCGTACCATGCAAGCCCCCGGCATCTCACATCTTCCCCGCCACCTTGATCGCGAACGCATATTCGAAGGCGATCTCTTCCAGCCGCTGGAAGCGTCCCGATTTTCCGCCGTGACCCGCCGCCATGTTGGTTTTGAGGAGATACGGTCCGGCCTCGGGCGAGGTCTCCCGCAGCTTGGCGATCCACTTGGTCGGTTCCCAATAGGTGACGCGCGGATCGGTGAGGCCGGAGATGGCGAGGATCGGCGGATAGGGCTTGGCCGCGATATTGTCGTAGGGCGAGTAGGCGGCGATCCACCGGTATTCTTCGAGGCTTTCGATCGGGTTGCCCCATTCCGGCCATTCCGGCGGGGTGAGCGGCAGCGTGTCGTCGAGCATGGTGTTGAGCACGTCGACGAAGGGCACGGCGGCAATGATGCCGGCGAATTTTTCCGGCGCCATGTTGGCGATGCCGCCCATCAGCATGCCGCCCGCCGAGCCGCCCTCGGCGATGATCTTCGCGTATGACGTGAACTTCTCCTGATTCAGATAGTCGGCCGCCGCGATGAAGTCCTTGAACGTGTTCGGCTTGTGCTCCATCTTGCCGCTTTCGTACCAGGCGAACCCCTTGTCCTTGCCGCCGCGGATATGCGCGATGGCATAGACGAAACCGCGGTCGGCGAGCGACAGGTTGTTGGTGGAGAACGAGGCCGGGATGGTGATGCCGTAGGCGCCGTAGCCATAGAGGAGGCAGGGTGCCGACCCGTCGAGCGGCGTGTCCTTCCGGTAGAGCAGCGAGACCGGCACCAGTTCGCCGTCATGCGCCGGCGCCATTACTCGGCGGGTGACGTAGTCGTCGGGATTGTGGCCGGACGGCACTTCCTGGGTCTTCAGCAGCACCCGCTCGCGGGTCGCCATGTCGTAGTCGAAGAGCTGCGACGGCGTCGTCATCGACGAATAGGAGAAGCGGATGACGTCGGTGTCGTATTCCGCCGCTCCCGAAAGACCGAGCGAATAGGCTTCTTCGGCAAAGGCGATCGCGTGTTCCTCTCCCGTCCTGCGGTCGCGGATGATGATCTGCGGCAGGCCGTCCTTGCGCTGCAGCCACACGAGATGCCTGGCAAACGCCATGTGGGAGATGATCAGCCGGCCCGGCTCGTGCGCCACGACCTGCCGCCAGTTCTCCTTGCCCGGCGCGGTGACGGGCGCCTCGACGATCTTGAAATCCTTGGCGCCGCCGTCATTGGTGAGGATGTAGAAGACGTCGCCGCCCTCGGTCATCGAATATTCGATGCCTTCCTGGCGCTCCGCGACGAGCATCGGCTCGGCCGTCAGGTCCTTCGTCGAGATGAGCCGGTATTCCGACGTCTCGTGGTCATGGATGTCGATATAGATGAAGTCGTCGAGCAGCGAGCCGCCGACGCCCATGAAGAAGCCCGGATCCTCTTCTTCGTAAACCAGTCGATCTTCCGATTGCGGCGTGCCGACAATATGGTGGAAGACCTTGGAGGGCCGGTGGTTTTCGTCCTGCAGCGTATAGAAGAAGCTCTTGCCGTCCGGCGCCCAGACACCGCCGCCGCCGGTATTTTCCACCACGTCCGCGAGGTCCTCGCCGGTCACGAGGTCGCGGATCCGCAGCGTGAAATATTCCGACCCCTTGTCGTCGTAACCCCAGATGCCTGTGGAGTGGTCGGTCGTATGGTCGATGCCGGACAGGCGGAAATAATCCTTGCCGGCCGCTTCCTTGTCGCCGTCGAGCAGCACCTGCTTGTCCCCGCCGTCGCGCGGGGTGCGGAAATAATGCGGCTGCTCGCCGCCCGTCACGTAGAGCGTGCCGTAGGCGAAGGGGCCGTCCTTCACCGGCACGGAACTGTCGTCCTCCTTGATGCGTCCGCGCATCTCGGCAAACAGCGTCTTCTGCAGCCCGGCGGTATCGCCCATCGCCGCTTCCATATAGGCGTTTTCGGCCTCCAGATGGGCGCGAATTTCCGGATCGAGGAGCGTCGGGTCCTTGAACATCGCCTGCCAGTTGTCGGCCCGGAACCAGGCATAGTCGTCGGTGCGGGTGATGCCGTGACGGGTGTCCGTCATCGGTTTTCTGGCAGCGACGGGAGCGGCGGGAAGATCGGCGAATGGCGGCTTGCGGGAGGGGGCCAAGGAAGCACTCCGGGAACAATGAGAGGAGTGCCAGAGATAGGCGGCGCTTGGGCCGGAGGCAAGCGGGAGAGGCGGTTACTTCCTATCGTTATGTGGTCGCGTGTCTCGTTCGTTCTGCCACCAGACGAAGGCGACGACCATTGCCAATCCAATGACCGGCGTCAGGGCAATGATGATTTCCTCGGTCATTTGCCAAGCTTTCCTAGCAACCTCGTTGCCACAAAATGTAATGCTACACCTAATGGAAACAACCCATCGGCGAACCGATAAACCAAAAGCTGCTGATCTATGCGTTGATATCGCCATATATCAACCGGGTAACCGGCGTAAAAACGCCGATTAATATCACCCCGATCGCGATATTGTTGACGAACGTCGCTCGCAGCTTAATTTGCTCTTTCTTCGCATCCGAAAGCGTCGCGTCCGCCATGGTCCGATCTTTTACCCCACCCGATCACATCATCCTATTTCCCGTTGTGGTAGGTGGTCAATTGTCCGACCATCTCCTAGTTATCGCCCTCCCTTGAGTCATCTTGGATGGGAACGACATGAAGAAAACGCTGCCGCTGGTGGTTTTCGCGCTGATTTCCGTTTCAACCGCGCATGCGCTCGACGCCCGCATCGTCAAGCAGCTCGATGCACTCGCACCCGATGAGCGGCGCGAGCAGCGTTGCGATATCGAGGCGATGGACCGCATCAAGGAGGATGCAAAGGGCGAGTTCAAGCCGGACAAGGTGATCGCCTACACCTTCGCCGATCCGATCGAGGCCGGCAACGAGATCCGCGCGCCGGGCGCCGTCTTCCGGTCCGGCGGCGATTGGTATCGTCTCAAATACCAGTGCGAGACCGGCGACAAGGGCCTGAAGATCATGTCCTTCGACTACAAGATCGGCTCGAAAGTGCCGAAGGAGCAGTGGGAGAAATATTATCTCTACGACTGACGCCCGCGTTCCGGCCGGCCGGCGGCAGGCCGTCGACCGTTCTTCATCCCGGTTCGGCGGCGCCTGAGGCCGGAAGATGCGATGTCCGCCCCCCGGACTCCGTTCAGCCGGGCAGGTGCGGCGTGGCTTTTCGTTCGGGGAAGAGCTCGGAAAGCACGGTCATCATGATCAGCGACAGCGGCAGCGCCAGCATCGCGCCGACCGCACCCCACATCCACGTCCAGAACAGGATGGCAATGAAGACGATGAAGGGATTGATCTCCCACTGCCGTCCCATGATCGCCGGGAAGACCAGGTTCTCCATGACGAGGTGCACCGAAAAGAAGACGACGGCCGGGATGAGGCCGAGGATCAGCGCATCATGGGTGAGGATGCCGGCGGCCGCCACCGAGATCGTCATCAGCGTGATGCCGAGAAAGGGAATGAAGCTCGACAGGAAGGCGAACAGGCCCCAGAGCACCGGCATGGCGAGGCCGCCGAAATAGGCGATCAGCGTCATGATGACGCCCAGCCCGAAATAGAGCACGCTGGCGGTCGCGAAATAATAGCCGAGCACCCGATCGATCGAATTGAGGACGCGGATCGTCATCAGCCGCTGGCGCCTGGTCGGGAAGGCGAGGATGATGGTGCGCCGCAGCCTCAGGCGCCCGTAGAGGAAAAGCAGCAGGGCGGCGAAGAAGATCATCCCCTGGATGATCGCCGGGGTCAGGTTGGCGGTGACGACCCCGAGGATATTGCCGGAATTCTCGATCAGCGACTGCATCGACATCGGCCCGGTCTCGAAGGTGGCGGGCGAGATGTTGAGCCAGTGCTGGCTTTCGAGGAAGGGCATGATGCGGTCGATCGTCCGCTCGATGAAGTTCGGCGCTTCCTTGACCAGGGTGGCGACCGGTTCGGCGAGCGCGTTGACGATCAGGAAGAGGGTCGCGAAGACCAGTGCCGACAGGGCAAGCGCGATGCCGAAGCGCGGGACCCCGGCTTGGCCGAGCCGGTCGGCGAGCAGCCCGAGGATGAGGCCCACCACCACCGCCAATGTCACCGGGATGAGGATCAGCGACATGGTGTGGACGATGGCGAAAAACGCGATCGCGAAAATGCCGATCACCGCCCAGGCCATGGCGACGTCGAGCGCCTCCCGCCCCAGGATATGGGGTTCGCCGAGCTCCAACTCCTCGGCATTCGGTGCGGCCTCCTTGCGGGGCGTGGCGATGTCGATCAGGCGTTTCTTCGGCTTGTCGCTTGCGCGGGCGCTCATACTGGCCATGTGTCAGGGGTCCCCGTGATGCCTCTCAACGCGAAAGCGGCGCTCCGGTTCCGGAACGCCGCCCTGGCGGGGAGACTTGAGGGAGATCAGGCGGCGAGTGTCAGGCCGATGCCCCACGGATCCTTGAGGGAGATGCCTTCGGCGGTCTTGCGCGTGGCGATCTCCTGGGCGTCCAGTGCGCTCACCGCCCTGTCGAGCGCCGCCTTGTCGTTGAACCGCACCGTGTAGTCCGAAAGGCCGGTCAAATTGCCTTCGCGGGCACGGGCGCCGCGGCTGTTCCAGATATTGGCGGCGATGTGGTGATGGTAGTCGCCGGTGGCAAAGAAGCTCGCGCCGGGATAGCGCGCCATCACCTTGAGGCCCAGCACGTCGCGGTAGAAGGCGTCCGCCTGCGGAATGTCGCCGACCTGGAGGTGGATGTGGCCGACGGCCGTGCCCTCCGCCATGCCGTTCCAGTTCGTCTGCGGCGCGCTGCCGTAGAGCTCCTGCAGGTTCAGCCGTTCGGTTGCCATGCTGACGGTCCCGTCGGGACGGTAGTTCCATTCCTCCGGCCTGCGGTCGCGATAGATCTCGATGCCGTTGCCTTCCGGATCGGAAAGATAGATCGCCTCGCTGACCAGATGATCGGAAGCGCCGTCGAGCCGGATGTCGTTATGGGCGGCATGGGCAAGCCAGTGGGCAAGTTCCTGCCGGTTCGGCACCAGGAAAGCGGTGTGGAACAGGCCGGCGGCATTGCGCGGCGCGCGGGCGACATTGTTGCCGGTCGTCAGCATCAGGAGCGGCTGTCCTCCGACGCCCAGCACTTCGCCGCTCGCCGTCTTCTCGATCACCTGCAGGCCGATGATCTTCTGGTAGAAGCCGGACACCAGCGGCAGGTCGCCAACGATGAGATGGGCACCGCGCACATGGGCGGGGCGGGTGAGTGCGAAAGGTTGGGCAGCGGCGGACATTGGGAATCCTCTTGGCTCGTGGGCGTCCTGATCGGCACCTGTTGCCGTGTATATGAGCTCGCCGCGTCGTTCACGAAAGACCCCGAAACGGCGATGGATTGTTTCATATCCGTTGACGGTGGATTTGTGCCGGCTTGACCGCGATCAAGGCCGGCAAAAGCCTGCCGGCCTAGGAAGGGCCGAAAAGGGAAAGGGTAGACCATGTACAGGAAGATTATCGTCGCGGTGGACACGGCCCAGCTGGAAAAGGGCGAGCGGATATACCGCAAGGCGGTCACACTGCTCGATCAGGGTGGCACGCTCCTGCTCCTGAACGTCGTCGAGGACCTGCCGGGATACCTCGTCTCCGACCTTGCCGTGGACATGATCGTCAAGGCACGCCAGGAGGCGGAGCAGATCCTCGTCGGCCTCATGGAGAAGGTCGGCGCCGCCGCGGAGATCGAGATCCGTCAGGGGTCTCCGGCGCGGGAAATCCTCGCCGCCTCGCTGGAGCGGGAGGCGGACCTCATCGTCATCGCCTCGCATGTACCCGATCTTTCGAACTATTTTATCGGCGCCACGGCAGACCGCATCGTCAGGCATGCGACCTGTTCAGTGCTGATCGACCGCTGAGGAGGAAATCATCATGAATACGGCGAGATACGAAACCATCCTCCGGGCCCGCAAGGACGAGCTCGAAATCCGCCTGAACCGCATCGAGCAGGATTTCACCGCTCCCCGCAATCCCGACGACGACGACCGCGCCATCGAGCGCAACAATGACGAAGTGCTGGAAGAGCTTGGAGAAACCGGCGAACGCGAGCTCGTGGCGATCGACGCGGCACTTGGCCGCATCGCCGCCGGCACGTTCGGCACCTGCACCCGCTGCGGCGCGCCGATCGCCGAAAAACGCCTCGAAACCGTGCCGCATGCACCGCTCTGCCAAGCCTGCGCGGAAGAGGTTTCCCGCCGAGGTTAACGCGGGAAACCGAATGTGAATCGCGGCTCTCTTGTCTTCCGTCGCGGCTGGTCCCATTCTGGAACGATCAGGCGGGAAGGCAGAATGAGCGAACTTTTCAAATTCGGGCGCAGATACGATTTCCACGAGATCGTCGCGGATGGCATCGTCAACGGTGTCGGCATTGTGTTTGCGCTGGTCGGCGCGACCGCGCTGATCTTTTATGCCACCGTCTGGTCGAGCCACGGAGGCATCGCCGCTGCCTGGATCTACGGTCTGGGCCTGGTCCTCTGCCTGTCCATCTCCTTCACCTACAATATCTGGCCGCATTCCCGCACCAAGTGGATCCTGAGGCGGCTGGACCATTCGGCGATCTTCATCCTCATCGCCGCCACCTACACGCCGTTCCTGGAACGGGGCGCCGACGACCCGTGGATCTTCGGCATGCTGATCGCGATGTGGGCCACAGCCGTCTTCGGCATCGTGCTGAAATGCCTGTTTCCCGGCCGGTACGACCGGCTGGCGATCCTGCTCTACCTGGCCATGGGCTGGAGCGGCGTGATGGTCATGGGGCCGGTATCGCAATATCTGCCGGGCGTCACCGTCTGGCTGATCGTCATCGGCGGGCTGATCTACTCGCTCGGCGTCATCTTCCATGTCTGGGAAAGGCTGCGTTTCCAGAACGCCATCTGGCACGGTTTCGTGGTTGCCGCGGCAGCCGTGCATTACAGCGCTGTGATCACCTGTTTCAGCCTGCCCGGCAGCAGCCTGTGATCCCGCTTCCCGTCATGGTGCACATGCCGCGGATTTGAGCTTCCGACCAGCCGCTTGACGATCGCGTAGACCTTCAGCTCCGTTCTGCGGGATTCCAGCATCATGAAGCCCGACGCGTCGTGCAGAGCCGGATGGCCCGAACGTAGAGAATAATGCTGCCTTTGGTACTTCTGGACAGCGCCTTGCCGTCTGCTATAGTAGACGAAGTAGCATGATAGTGGACACCCCTATGACCGAAATTCGCGTTCGCGACGCAACCGAAGCCGATCTGCCGATCATCATGGAGATCTATAATGATGCGGTCGCCAACACGACGGCAATCTGGAACGAGGTTATGGTCGATCTGGCGAACCGCAGGGACTGGTTCGCGGCCCGCACGGCCCGCGGCTTTCCGGTGCTGGCGGCCGAAATCGACGGCCGGGTAGCCGGTTACGCCTCCTATGGTGACTGGCGCGCCTTCGACGGCTATCGCCACACGGTCGAACATTCGGTCTATGTTCACCGCGAAGCCCGCGGCGGCGGCATCGGCCGGCTGCTGATGCAGGAACTGATTGCCCGCGCCGCCTCGAACGGCGTGCATGTGATGATCGCCGCGATCGAATCGGAAAACGCGGCCTCCATCCGGCTCCACGAAAAGCTCGGCTTCCGCATCGCCGGCAGGTTTTCCGAGGTCGGTACCAAGTTCGGCCGCTGGCTCGACCTCACCTGCATGGAGCTGAAGGTCTCGGGCTAAGCCGGACTGTCGAGCGGCGGGCTTGCCGAGGTTTACGAGCTTGACGACGTGGAGGGCTCCCGGCCGGATTGCTGGCGGTATCTGGAGGAGGTGCAGGAAGCGGGCCGGCCGGCCGATGCCAAAGGATACCGATACGCCGCCTTGCCCCTCACCCTTTCTCCGCATGCGGGCTCGCGCCGGTCCGCCAAGGCGCGAGCCCAGCCGTACGACAGACTTCCCGGCAAAAGGGGCTTTGATATTTAAAGGACGCGGTCTAAACGCTCGGCCGGTATCTGGCCCCGAGGAGGCGCCAGATCTTCTATCACCAAGCGGCGCATCACTCGAAACAGTGCGTATTCGAGCGGGCCATCTTCAATGAGATCCGGATTGTCGCCAATCATCGCGATCGTCCGCTTGATTAGCATTTGCTGGCATCGTTCGTCGGCGCTGAACCTACCGGCCCACGTCAGAAGGACATGCAGGTCTGAATTCAGTGAAATAGATGATTGCGAGAGAACGGGCACGACGGCACCTCCTGGCGTTCAGCAGGCGGGAGCACGTAATAACCCTCAGCCGTCACCGCTCACGGGTTAACTGGGTGACGATGGGGTAAGCATACTCTTTGATGGGGTAAGCATACTCTTTAAGGGAGCGGAGTCCAGCTAAAACAGCCGTGGCTTGGGTAAGGTGTCTGAAGCTGAGCCTGGATGAAGCCAATCATCATGCTTGATATGAATGACCCGATGACCAGCAGGATCAGCCCGGCAGCCGCCCCGACCAAAGTCAGCTTTTGGGTTCCGGCTGGTTAAAGTCTTCCCGCACGTGACGATGGTGCAATGCGAAGGGATCGCACTCTGTTGCTGGTCGATCCTCAGCCGCGGATCAGCTTTTCCCCGGTAAGGATGATCCGAAAGGTGTCATCTGATATACGCTCCACGAGGTAACCATCGGAGGTATAGTAGACAACCGAAGGTTCTTCACCGGTAAGAGGTCTGTCAGGTTGGCGCGAAGCCCTGATAACCGTCACCACCGTTCCCTTTTCGTTCACACAGCTGATCAGTTGCTGATAGGGAACTATCATCCTCGCCCCTCCTATTGTCCGCCGAGGAAAATCCTAGAGGGTGACAGGGCAAGGGGCAAGTGCGGCACCGAGGCAAGGCTGTGGCGGGTTGAAGGCCCCGCCCGCCCGACATCGGGGAGAAGCTGTCCGGCAGGGCGCGGATGAGGCGTTGCGAAAAGTCGGCCGGCGAACGATCTTTAGCCACCCATCGCCATCCGTCCGACCGCCATCCGCTCTGCCTCGTCTGAGAGGTCGAGGGTGATCGCCGCCCCGTCACGCACCGTGCGTTTCAACACGTCCTTCCGCTCCGGCCGGGCCCTGATCTCGCCCGCCTCGAACAGTTTCTGCAGCCGGCTGCGGGAAAGCCCGAGTTCGGCCGCGAGCAGCCGGTCGAGCCGCAGGGTTGTCGGGTAGGGGAGGACGAATGCGATCTCGATCCGCCGCCAGCCCGACATCGAGGAGACCATTCGCTTGCGGACCTCCAATTCCGGGTCTTCCTCGACCCGTCCCGCCCTGGCCTTCAGCGCCTCGGCGTCGAATTCGAGCCGGGCGACGAAATCCGGCGTGCTCGCCTGCACCGCCTCCAGCACGGCCGGATCGAGCGAGCGGACGCTCTGCCGTTCGAAGATCGTGCGGTTCCAGGTGCCGTCGCAGGTCGTGCATTTGTAGATGAGCCAGGCGTCGAGCCTTTTGCCGTTGGCGTTGAGGCGGATGCGCCCGGCGGAGCGATAGGGTTTCTGTCCGCCGCAGCCGCTGCAGGCAAGGATCGGTCTGGGCGGGTTTTTGGGTGTGAGGGTCCATTCGATATGCAGGATGTCGCACATGCCGTTTTGATCTTCCGGTCAGGAAGTTCATGCGGGAAACGGCACTTGAAGAAGCCCGATAGGGGCGCGCGGCGTGGCGAAGGTCCGGACGTGAAAGGGGCAAGCGAAGCGTCGGATGGTTCAGGGCGGTTTCAGGCACGCTGAGGCCGCACTGGCACGGTCCGCACTGGCACGGTCAATGCCAAACCGGTCTCAAGCCGCCACCCCGATGAACAGATGTCTCCACACGGGGGCACTGCCTCTCCGCGTGGAAGGGTGAACCTGTCGAGACCGGGGATTACTTAGGCAAAATGAACCTCAAGAGCCGACGCTTGTGAGTGCAATGGATAACCAGGCTGGCAAGAAAAGCAAGGGCCTGCCACTCGTTTGAGACGATTGCGGCCTATACGAGCAATTCCAGCAAAAGTGGGAACCGGTTTTGCGTCCGGAATTGCGTCGACAAAGAGATGGAGCATTGGAGGCGACTCCGTTTTCGCCGGAAATGCTCTATGAAGGAAAATCATCGGAACACGAGGAGCAGGCCCATGGAAATCAAGCCCAGCGGATCGCAGCCGTCCCGCACGCCAACGCAATATTTTACCGGCAGGGTCAGGCTCGATCCGCTGATCGAGGACGCGCCGGAGCCGGCCCGCGTGCGGGCGCTGTCCGTCACCTTCGAGCCGGGTGCCCGTACCGACTGGCACACCCATCCGCTCGGCCAGACGCTGGTCGTCACCGCCGGCCTCGGGCTCGCCCAGGTTTGGGGCGAGCCGATCCGGGTCATCCGCCCCGGCGACGTCGTCTGGTTCCCGCCGGGCGAAAAACACTGGCACGGCGCTTCGGCCACCACCGCCATGACCCATATCGCCATCCAGGAATCGCTGAACGGCACGACCGCCGAATGGTTCGGCCCGGTGACCGACCTGCAATATGCGGGCGAGACCGCCGGCGACTGAGCGCCTAATCCAACAGCCGGATCTCCGCATCCGGCTCGTACCATCCATGGCGGCGCCGCGACCAGAAGATCGCGGCCGGCGGCGCGAAATCCGGTTCGCCGAAACAGCCGACCGAAACGACGATCTGCGCGCCCAGCACCTCCGCCTCCATGTAGACGAGCGTGCCACAAGTCGGGCAGAAGACCTGGTCCATCCAACGCCCTGCCTCGGTGATGCGCCGGAAGCGCCGTCTTTCGCCCTCGTCGGCGACGATCGACTGTTTGAGATATCGCGCCCGGTAGGAAAAGGCCGATCCCGTTGCCTTCTGGCATTCCAGGCAGGCGCAGGCATAGACCCGCTCCGGGGCGCCCTCGAGCGTCAGCTTCAGGCAGCCGCAGGAACATGCGGCGGTGCGGGCCTTTTGTATGCCTCGCGCTTCCGCCCCGTTCATCGCGTCACCATGAAGCGCGCCAGCGCCGCGAAATCGTCCTCTGCATGACCGTTCTGGATGGCGGCGGCAAAGAGCGTGCCGAAGGCATCGGCGATCGTCGGGTTGAGGCCCCGTTCGGCGTTGATATGCTTCAGATGCTGGAAGGCGGCGTTGTGGGCGGCGATCGTCGCGAAGGTTTCCGCGTCGCCTCCGTCGCGTCCGTCCCGCACCCGCCGCATCAGGTCCTGTTCGGCCAGGTCGATGACCGGCTGCACCAGCCTGAGATAGGCCGCATAGGTTTCGGCATCGATATCTTCCGCCTCGATGACGGCGAGCGCCTGGAGCGTGCCGAACAGCGTGCCCCACATCTGGCTCAGAAGCGCGCTGTCGAGCGCGGAGGCGGCGCCGAAATCCTCGTTGACGAAGGCGGATTTGCCGCCAAGCGCCGCAAACACCGTCTCGTATTTCCGGTAAGCCGTGCGCGATCCGCTGTAGAGGATCAGCGTGTCGGGCTCGCCGATGAAGTTCGGCGTCGCCATGATCGCCCCGTCCAGATAGGCGATTCCTTCCGCCGCCGCCCAGGCGCCGGTATCGCGTGCCGTCTTCGGCGAACCGGAGGTAAGCTGTACCAGAAGCTTGCCCTGCAGCGCGCTGGCGACCTCGGGCCGCCTCAGCTGCGCGTCGGAAGCGTCGTAGTCGAGCAGGTTGACGATCACGATCTCTGCTCTGGCTGACGCCGCCTCGGGCGTCGGCTGCGGTTGCGCTCCGAAAGCGCCGAGCGCCTGCGCCTTTTCCGCCGTCCTGTTCCAGACATGCACGTCGTGGCCGTTCTTCAAAAGTGTGCGGACGAGCGCGGTTCCCATCCGGCCGGCGCCGAAAAATCCTATTGCGGTCATCGATTTGAACTCCGATATCTGAGACGCCATGTGATAGAATGAGCGATCGGAGACGGTAAATTACGCACCTTTGGGTAAGCGGTTGCTCTGCGGTAAGGGGAGAACGAAAATGAAGCGCCTGCCGGACGACGATTGCGGTTTCGCGAGTGCCCTCAATGTGATCGGCGGAAAATGGAAGACCGATATCCTCTGGGAGATCAACATCGCGCCGCGCCGGTTCGGGGAATTGCGGCGCATCCTGGCCGGCGTCAGCGAGAAGGTGCTTGCCCAGCAGCTTCGCGAGATGGAGGCCGACGATCTCATCCGCCGCGAGGTGTTTCCGGGCAGGGTGCAGCGGGTGGAATATTCCGCCACCGAATTCGGCCGCAGCCTCAACCATGCCGTCACCGTCATGGCGGACTGGGGCAAGGCCTATGAGATCCGCATGGCGGAAAAGACTGAAGAGGCAGCATATCGGGCGGTCGCCCTGCGCGCCTGACGCCGATGCGGCCTTGCCGGCCGCGAAAATTTCGCGGTCTCGGAGCGGCATTCCCGCTTTGGTCATCGAATGGCAATGCTTGTGACGGAAGCTTGCCGCCGCAGCCATTTCAGGAGGACACCCGGTGCCAGAGATCACCCGTATTTCGAACCAGCAGCTCACCGCCGAAATCTCCTCGCTCGGCGCCGAGATGCAGGCGCTCACCTCGGCGGATGGAAAGGCATGGCTGTGGAATGGCGACGCCGCCTTCTGGAACGGCCGTTCGCCGGTTCTCTTCCCGATGGTCGGCAAGGCGCCGGACAACCGCATCGCCGTCGATGGCCGGTCCTATGAGATGGGGCAGCACGGTTTTGCCCGCCGCAGCGAATTTTCGCTCGCCGCATCGAGCGAGACCATGTGCCGTTACGAACTTCGGGCTTCCGACACCACCCGGGCCGTCTATCCCTTCGAATTCCTCCTGGCGTTGACGCATTCGCTCGATGGCGGCCGGCTCACGGTCGCCGCAGACGTCGAAAATCGCGATGAAAAGCCCATGCCCTTCGGCCTCGGTTTCCACCCGGCCTTCCTCTGGCCGTTGCCGGGCGCGGAAGGCCGCGCCCATACCGTGACCCTCGATAACGGCGCCGAACCGGCGCTGACCCGCCTGGAAGGCGGGCTCGTGAAGCCGCAAAGGCTTGCCTCGCCCTTCAAGGCGGGCAGGCTGACGCTCGACCGTTCGATGTTCGAGGAAGATGCGATGATCTTCGCCGAAGGCGCCGGCACCGGCCTGACCTATGCCGCCGAAGGCGGGCCAAGCCTGAAGTTCTCCTTCGAGAACCTGCCGAACCTCGCGCTCTGGCAGAAACCCGGCGCGCCCTTCGTCTGCATCGAGCCCTGGCACGGCACGGCCGCCGAACTCGGTGGTTCCGCCGAGCTGACGCAACGCCCTTATGGCCTCGTCCTGCAGCCGGGCGGGACGGCGCGTTTCGCCTTTGCCGTCGAGCTTCCGGTTCAGGTCCTATGACGAAGGTCATGCTGGCCAGGCGGCGGCTGCCGGCCTAACCTGTCCGCAAACACGGCCTGCCTGCCGGCCCCTATGTCGCGAGGTCCCGCATGTCGTCCAGAATAGCCTCCTGCTGCTGCGGCCAGCTGTCGATCGAAGTCAGCGGCGCGCCGCTCGGCGTCGGCGTTTGCCACTGCCTTGCCTGCCAACGCCGCACCGGCAGCGTGTTCGCCGCGCTCGCCGCCTTTGCCGCTCCTTACAAAGTCTCCGGCCTCGCCACCGAATATGTCCGGGAAGGGGATCAGGGCGCCCGCTTCCGGTTTCGCTTCTGTCCCGTCTGCGGCTCGACGGTCTTCCATACCGAAGACGGTTACGAGCAATTGTCGGTTGCCGTCGCGGTCGGCGCCTTCGCCGATCCGGACTTCCCGCCGCCGCAGGATTCGGTTTATGACTGTCGCCGTCACCCCTGGGTCGAACTGCCGGCGGGAGTGACGGTTTACGACCGGGACCCCGCCTGAGGAAACACTCTAAGCCGGCGGCACGAGTTCACGTTTGGCCACCTCGACGATCTGGCGGGTGAGGTTTGACAGCCGGTCCGCGGTCAGCCGGTTGATTTGCCAGAAGAGCGGGATGTCGAGCGGCGTATCCGGCAGGAGTTCCAGCAGCCGGCCGGAGCGAAGGTGGTCCCGCACGAGGTTGATCGGATTCATGCCCCAGCCCATGCCGGCAAGGCTTGCGTCCACGAAGGCCTGTGTCGAGGGCAGCCAATGGGTCGGATGGCGTGTCGTGCGGCCGAAATTCTGGCGCACCCACTGAGCCTGCAGCTGGTCCTTCTGGTTGAAGGTGATCGCCGGCGCCCGGGCGAGCGCTTCCAGCGTCACGCCGTCCCGAAAATACCGCGCGAAGAAATCCGGGCTGGCGGTGGCGTGATAACGCAGCGCCCCGAGGCTCGAGACCCGGCAGCCCTGCACCGCCTTGCCGAGGCCGGTCACCGCCGCCGTCACGCGTCCCTGCCGCAGCCAGTCCGCCGTATGGTCCTGGTCGTCCACCGCCACGTGCAGCATGTAGTTCGAACTGCGGGCAAAGCTGGCGATTGCTTCCAGGAACCACGTGCCGAGGCTGTCGGCATTGGCGGCGATATGCAGCGTCACGGTCTGTTCGGCGGCTCCCGTCTCGGCAAGCGCCGGCAGGTGGGTGAAAAGCTCGGCCTCCAGCATGCCGACATGTTCGATGTGGCGGCACAGCCATTCTCCCTTCTCGGTCGCGGCACACGGACTGCCGCGGGCGATCAGCACCGTGCCCAGCCGCTCCTCGAGCTGTTTTACCCGCTGCGAGACGGCCGATGGCGTCACGTTCAGCCTTGCGGCGGCCTTTTCGAAACTGCCAGTCTCGACGACGGCGGCGACGGCTTTCAGCGCGGCATAGTCCAACATAATTTAGCCTGACTTAACCGGTAGGAGGAAAATTAACTGGTCTAATTCGCTTTATGGCATTAGCGAAAACCCTGCAAGTCTTCTCCCGGCAGGTTGGATCATGGATTTTTCGGTTTACGCGGCGGGCCTCACCATGGGGCTCAGCCTGATCGTGGCGATCGGCGCCCAGAATGCCTTCGTGTTGAGGCAGGGCATCCGCAGGGAGCACGTCTTCGCCGTCTGCCTCACCTGCGCTCTGTCGGATGCGATTCTGATCGCGCTTGGCGTCAGCAGTTTTCGCCAGGTGGCTGACCTCTTGCCCTGGCTCGATCCGGTGATGCGTTACGGCGGGGCGGCCTTCCTCGCCTGGTACGGCTTGCGCAGCCTGCGTTCCGCCTTCCTTTCCTCGCAGACGCTTGTCGTCGGGGAAGCGGGAGGCGAGGGCTTTCGCCGCACGCTCTTCACCTGCCTGGCGCTCACCTGGCTCAACCCGCATGTCTATCTCGATACGGTCGTGCTGCTCGGCACCGTCTCCACCCAGTTTCCGGGCGGTCGGGTGTCGTTCGCCGCAGGCGCGGTAACGGGCTCGTTCCTGTTCTTCTTCTCGCTGGGTTATGGCGCCCGGTGGCTGCGGCCGCTTTTTGCAAGGCCGGTCTCCTGGCGCATCCTGGAAACGCTGATCGGCATCATGATGGGCGGGCTGGCGATCGGGCTCGTGGCGGGGAAATAGGAACGGTCTCCCCGCATCCGGCTGCGCCCTGCGGACCCTCTTCCCGCGTGCGGGGAGAGGGCTTGAGACAAGGGGCGGATGTTTACTTCAGCGGCTCGAAGGTCATCGAATGGCCGTTGATGCAGTAGCGCAAGCCGGTGGGCGGCGGGCCGTCCGGGAAGACGTGGCCGAGATGGCCGCCGCAATTGGCGCAGCGCACCTCGGTGCGGATCATGCCGTGGGTCATGTCGCGGTGTTCGGTCACCGCGCCGGGTTTCACCGGCTCGAAATAGCTCGGCCAGCCGCAGCCCGAATCGAACTTGGTATCGGAGATGAAAAGCTCCTCGCCGCAGCCGGCGCAGCGATAGAGGCCCTTTTCCTTGCTGTTCCAGAAAGGCCCGGTAAAGGCGCGTTCCGTGCCGGCCTGGCGCAGGATGCGGTACTGTTCGGGCGAAAGCTCTTCGCGCCATTGCGCATCGGATTTCTGGATTTTCGGGGTGACGACTTCGGACATCGCGGGATTCCTTTCGTTTTTCCCATAGATAGGCATGCGGCCTGCGGAGGAAAAGTCGCGTTTCTGTGCACTTCGGCCACTTTTGCTTGAGGCGGGGGGTTCTTTCCCATAGAAAGGCCACTTCCTTGCGAAAGGCGGGGGCGGTTCCGGTTCTAGAAACGAGGAGGTGACATGTCTGCCAATGCGCCGGCATTGACGTTCGTTGCGCTCTTCCTGCCGTTCCTCGGCGCGGTGCTCGCACCGGCTCTCACACGCCGGCTCGGCGACAAGGCGGCCTGGATTCTGGCGCTGGCGCCGACACTCGTCTTCCTGCATTTCTGCGGCTTTCTCCCAGAAGTCGCCGCGGGCGAAGCGGTGACCGGCGGTTATGCCTGGGCGCCGAGCTTCAACCTCTCCTTTTCCTGGTTCCTCGACGGCCTGTCGCTCAGCTTCGCGCTGCTGATCACTGGCATGGGCGCGCTGATCGTCGTTTATTCCGGCAGTTATATGAAGGGCCATCCGGGGCAGGGGCGGTTCCTCGCCTTCATCCTTCTCTTCATGGGCGCCATGCTCGGCCTCGTCGTTTCCGACAGTTTCCTGATGCTGTTCGTCTATTGGGAGCTCACCTCCATAACCTCCTTCCTGCTGATCGGCTTTGATCACGAGCGGGAGGCGGCGCGGCGCGCGGCGCTGCAGGCGCTGGTGGTGACGGGCGCAGGCGGGCTTGCGCTTCTCGCCGGCCTCATCTTCATCTGGAACATCACCGGCGTCACCCAGCTTTCGCTGCTGGTGCATTTGGAAGGGAGCTTGCGCGAAAGCCCGTTCTATCTTGCGGTGCTCGTTCTGGTTCTCGGCGGTGCCTTCACCAAGTCGGCGCAGTTTCCCTTCCATTTCTGGCTGCCGAATGCCATGGAGGCGCCGGCGCCGGTTTCCGCCTACCTGCATTCGGCGACCATGGTGAAGGCCGGCGTCTATCTGCTGATGCGGCTGAACCCGGTCATGGGGAATACCCCTGCCTGGGAAATCCTGCTGCCCTTCTTCGGCGGCATCACGCTGATTGCCGGCACCCTGCTCGGGCTGCGCCAGACGGATATGAAGCTGATTCTCGCCTATACGACCATGGCGTCGCTCGGCCTGCTCGTTTTGCTGACCGGCTTCGGCACCGCGCATGCGGTGGAGGCGGCGGTGCTTTATCTCATCGCCCACTGCCTCTTCAAGGGCGCGCTCTTCATGGTGGCCGGCGCCGTCGATCACGAGGCCGGCATCCGCGACGTGACGCAGATCGGCGGGCTGCGCACCGCCATGCCGATCACCTTCGGCGCGGCGCTGCTCTCTGCCCTGTCGATGGGCGGCCTGCCGCTCTTTTTCGGGTTCCTCGCCAAGGAAGAGGTCTATGCCGCGCTCCTTGCCGGCAATCCGCGTGCCGTCTTCTTCACCATCCTGGCGGTGACCGGCAACGCGCTGATGTTCGCGCTCGCCTTCGCCGTGGCGCTGAAGCCGTTCCTGGGGCCGCGAACCGAGGCGGTGAGGCATGTGCACGAAGGACCGGTCGTGCTGCTGCTCGGCCCCGTCTATCTCGCCGTCCTCGGCCTGCTCGGCGGGCTGTTTCCCGGCATCGCCCATCGTTACGTCTCTTCGCCCATGGCAAGCGCCATCGCCGACGAGAGGGTCGTGATCGACATCACCGCCGTGCCGCATCCCGGCATGCCGCTGCTGCTTTCGGTCGCCACCATGGCGCTCGGCGCGCTCGTCTACTGGCGGCTCGACGCCGCCCGTGCGCTGGTCGCGCGCTTCCTGGAAAATCTCGGTCCCGGTCCAGACCGCGGTTTCGACCATTTCGTCGCGGGCCTCGTGCGGCTGTCCGCCGCCGTGACCCGTCTCGTACAGCCGGGCCGGCTGGAGGTCTATCTCACCGCCACCTTCGTTCTGCTTGGCACGACCCTGCTCCTGCCGCCCTTCCTGTTCGGCGAACTGCCCGCCATTCCCGTCTGGCCGGACGGCGTGCTGGTGCAGGAGGCCGCGTTCCTGATCATCGCCGCGATCGGCATAGCGGCCGTGCTGCGCGCCAGGGACCGGCTGACGGCGATCGTCTCGCTCGGCATCCAGGGTTTCGCGGTCGCGGTGATCTTCCTGCTCCTCGGCGCCCCGGACCTGTCTTTCACCCAGTTTATGGTGGAGACGCTTTCCGTCGTCATCCTGACGCTGGTCATGACGCGGCTGAGGCTTTCCAATCGCGACCACCGCCTGCTCGGGCAAAAACTTCTCGACGGCACCATCGCCGTGGCCTGCGGTCTGGGTTTCACCGCCCTCCTGCTGAAATCCGTCGAGACGCCCTTCGACCCCGTGCTGACCGATTTCTTCAACGCCTATTCCAAGGTGGTTGCCCACGGCGCCAACGTGGTGAACGTCATCATCGTCGATTTCCGCGGCACCGATACGCTGGGCGAGATCGCCGTGGTGATGATCACCGGGCTCGCGGTTCTGGCGCTGATCCGGGTGCGGGCGGGGAAAAAGACCGTTGGGGAGGAGGGGCAGTGATGATGGCATTTGACGCAAGCACTCCTCTGGCCTGCCGGCCATCTCACCCACAGGCGATGCCGTGCGCAACGCAAGGGGGCCGCTTATGAACACTCTCATCCTGCGCACCGTCGCCCCCGTCCTCACCGCCCTGATGCTGCTCTTCTCGGTCTTCGTTCTGCTGCGCGGCCATAACGAGCCGGGCGGCGGGTTCATCGGCGGGCTGATCGCCGCGTCGGCGCTGGCGATCTACGGCATCGCCTTCGGGGTCGGCGCGGTGCGCCGGGCGCTGCGCTTCCATCCGATGGCGATCGCCGGATGCGGCCTGATGCTCGCCACCGTCTCCGGCCTCGTATCGATCCTTTTCGGCGTGCCCTTCATGACGGGACTGTGGATCTATCCGGAAATCCTCGGCGTCGAGGTGCCGCTCGCCACCGTCATGTCCTTCGATGTCGGGGTCTATCTCGTGGTGGTCGGCGCCATCATCTCGATCGCTCTCGCCCTCGAGCAGGAACCGGGGCTGCCGGAACGGTCGGATGGAAAAACAGGAGGCGAAGACTGATGGAAACGCTGTTCGCCATCCTGATTGGCCTGTTCTTCGCCGCCGCCGTCTATCTCATGCTGTCGAAATACACGGTGCGCATCCTGCTCGGCGTGGCGCTGCTCGGCAATGCGGTGAACCTGCTCCTCTTCACCGCCGGCAGGCTGACGCGCGAAGTGCCGCCGATCATCCCGGCGGGCATGCAGGCCTTGCCCGCCGGCGCCGCCAATCCGCTGCCGCAGGCGCTGATCCTGACGGCGATCGTCATCTCCTTTTCCTTCTTCGCCTTTCTCCTGGTGCTGACCTATCGCGCCTACCAGGAGCTCGGCACCGACGACACCGACGGGATGCGGCTGGCGGAGCCGCGGGACGAACCGCTTCCGCCTGTGGGATATTGAGGGAATGGTCTTGGGTTTCAGAAAGAGCACCCCCCTCTGCCCTGCCGGGCATCTCGCGCCCAAGGGGGGAGAGCGGATGGGGCAGGCGCGCTGCCCGGATCGACGCGGAAAGTTGGACGAAGACCGGCTCGTGCGCCGCCGCAAGAGCCGGGACATGTCGCTTGCCGAGAGGCGAGGAGCATGCTTCCTGCCGATCTCCCCGCTTGTGGGGGAGACGCCCGGCAGGGCAGAGGAGGTTATCTCGGCCCAGGCGGCTGCGTTGCGGTCAGGAGGCCTTCTCTGATGGCCGCCCCGTCCTCCACCCCCGCAGACCTCTCCGCCGCCCTCGTCCTCACGCCGCCGCCGCTGGCAGACTGGCTGGTCGTGCTTCCCGTCGCCCTGATGATCGCTCTCGGCGCGGCTCTGATGATGATCCGCAAGTCCGTCCGCTGGCACGGGCCGATCGCCATCTCCGGCCTCGTCCTTCTCGTCCTCCTCGATCTGGGCCTTCTGTGGCGCGTCTCGGTGCACGGTCCGGTGACCATGGTCATGGGCCGCTGGCTGCCGCCGTTCGGCATTGCCTTCACCGCCGATCTTCTCGGCGCGGCGATGGCGCTTGCCGCAGCCGTCGCGGCGCTTGCGGCCGGCATCTTCGCGCTCGCCGACATCGATGCCGGCGGTCGCCGCTACGGCTTCTTTCCCTTTCTCATGCTGCTGATGGCCGGGGTCTCCGGCGCCTTCCTGACGGGGGACATCTTCAACCTCTACGTCTGGTTCGAGGTGCTGCTGATCTCCTCCTTCGGGCTGATCATCCTCGGCTCCGAGCCGGAACAGATCGACGGCGCGCTGAAATATGCGATCCTCAACCTTGTCGGCACGACGCTCTTCCTGATCGCGATCGGTTATCTCTATGCCGTGTTCGGCACGCTCAACATGGCCGATATCGCCCGAAAGGCGGTGGGCCTGCGCGACACCGCGCCGCTCGTGACGCTGACGGCGCTGTTCGTCCTCGCTTTCGCCATGAAGGCCGCCGCCTTCCCGGTGAATTTCTGGCTGCCCGCCTCCTACCACACGCCGCGCATCGTCGTTTCGGCGCTGTTCGGCGGCCTGCTGACCAAGGTCGGCATCTATGCGCTCATCCGCGTCGCGATCATGCTCTTTCCGGTCGAGCGCGAGGCGCTGAGCCTGGTGATCGCGGTTTCCGCGGCGCTCACCATGATGGCGGGCGCGCTCGGCGCCCTGGCGCAGGACGATATCCGCCGTCTCGTCGGCTACCTGGTGATCGCCGGCATCGGCAACATGCTCGCCGGCGTCGCGATCGGCACGCCGGCCGCCGTCAGCGGCGCGATCCTCTATGCGCTGCATTCCATGGCGACGATGACGGCGCTCTATTTCGTCGCCGGCGAAGCGGCGCGGCTTGGCGGCGGTTCCTGGTCGCTCGCCGCGCTCGGCGGGATCTATCGCCGGGCGCCGTGGTTTTCGGCCGCATCCTTCCTGCTGTTTCTCGCCGCCGCCGGCCTCCCGCCGCTGTCCGGCCTCTGGCCCAAGGTGGCGCTGCTCAAGGCCTCGCTCGATATCGGCGCCTGGTGGCTCGGTGCGGCGATCCTCGTTTCCGCCTTCCTCGTCACCGTCTCGCTCGCCCGCGTCTTCCTGCTGGCCTATTGGCGGCCGCAGCCCGGCCTGACCGGTGCCGGCGCCGACGGGAGTGCCGCGGCCGGCGGCTGGCGGATGTCTCTTCCGCTCGGCCTTCTGACGGCGCTCGTGGTTTTCTTCGGCCTCATGCCCGAACCGCTCCTCGATCTTACCCAGCGCGCCGCGACGGGGCTTGCCGATCCGGCCGCCTACGTGCAGTCGGTCTTTCCGACCTCGGCGCAAAAGGGAGGCGTGCCATGATCACCTTCATCCTGTCGCTTGTCTTCGCCGTCATCTGGGTCGCCGTCACCGGCAGCGCCACGCCGCACAACCTGATCTTCGGCTTCGCGCTCTCGACGCTGTCGCTGTGGATCGTCCGCGGTGAGATGAACGCCCGAGGATACTGGCGGCGGCTCGGCCGCATCCTGTCGCTGCTCATCCTGTTCTTCAGGGAACTGGCGCTGTCGGCCTGGAAGGTGGCGGTGCTGGTCACCAGCCCGCGCATGGACTTGAAGCCGGGCATCTTCGCCTTTCCGCTGACCGTCGACCGGGATTTCGAGATCACGCTTCTCGCCAACCTGATCACGCTGACGCCGGGAACGCTTTCCGTCGACGTTTCGGAGGACCGCAGGATGCTGTTCGTGCATGCGATCGACTGCTCGGACATCGAGGCCACCAGACGCGACATCGCCCAGGGTTTCGAACGCAAGATCATGGAGGCGTTTCGATGACGGCGGCTGACGTGATTCTCTCCTCGGCGATCTGGCTGGCCTTCGTCATCCTCGGCATCGCCTTCCTGATGACCGTCTGGCGGGTCATCAAGGGGCCGACGCTCGCCGACCGGGTCGTGGCGCTCGACATGCTCACCGGCATCGTCATCGGGTTCATCGCGCTCATCGCGATTCGCACCGGCTTCACGCTTTATATCGATATCGCCATTTCGCTCGGCCTCGTCGGTTTCCTGGCGACCGTCGCCTTTGCCCGCTTCATCCTGTCGGACGGCGATGGCGGCAAGGCCCCGAAGCCGGATATCGCCAGGGCGCTTCTGACCCCGCCGCCCGGTCCCCGCCGCAAGCAGGCGGGCAGGCGGTCGGCCGGCAGCAGGCCGGCCGTGCGGCGAAAGGCGGGAAAATGATGGACATTCTCGTCGCCGTCCTCACCGCATGCCTGATCCTTGCCGGCGCCGGCTTCGCGCTCGTGGCCGCGATCGGCCTCAACCGGCTCCCGGACATCTATACGCGCATGCATGCGGCATCCAAGGCCGGCACCGTCGGATCGGGCCTGCTGCTGCTCGCCGTCGGCCTGCATGCCGGCGATCTTTCGATCTTCGCGCGGGCGATCGCCGGCTTCTTTTTCTTCGTTCTGACGGCGCCGATATCGGCACACCTCCTCGCCATGGCGGCCCACAAGGTGGGTTACCGGCTTTCCAGCCATTCCACGCGGGACGAGTTGAAGGATTACGAAAGCTGAATATAGCCTTCAAAAACGAGTTATAAGCTTGTCACAATTGAGGAAATTTTCTTTTATTCATCAGTAACGCTGAGATGGCTTTCCTATAGCCGCCAGAAAGGTTGATGATTATCAAAATTCGCACTTGGACATTCAGCGAAGCGGTGGTACTTCATTGCAAGTAGAGTGCAGATGTTGTTCTAGATTAAGTGTTCTCCCGCCAATTCAATAAATCGGCATGTTTTTCAGCAGAAGAACGATGCATGATTCCCGGGAGAAGGTTCGATCGAGCCGGCATCCGGTAAAAACTGCTTTTCTCCCGTGTGAAGCTTAGGGGTAGGCTTCGGTCCAAGGACGGCACGGGTTTCGAGGGTTTTATCCGGCAGACTCTACAAATGGACGGGTGCCGCGGAGGTCGCGGGCTCGCCATGCAGTCGAACAGGAGACAGGAAATGACAGAAATCGCATTGGGCAAAGGCCAGGATCTGCTGGTGGAACTGACCGCAGATATCGTGGCAGCCTATGTGAGCAACCACGTGGTTCCCGTCGGCGATCTTTCCAATCTGATCGCGGACGTGCATTCGGCGCTGAGCAATACATCGTCGCCGGCCCCGGTCGTTACGACGATCGAAAAGCCGAAGCCGCCGGTTCCGATCAAGAAGTCGATCGAAGACGACTATCTGATCTGCCTGGAGGACGGCCAGAAGTTCAAGTCGCTGAAGCGGCACCTGATGACCCATTACAACATGACGCCGGAAGAATATCGCGAGAAGTGGGGCCTGCCGGCCGACTATCCGATGGTGGCCCCCGCCTATGCGGAAGCCCGTTCGCGGCTCGCCAAGGAAATGGGTCTCGGACAGCGTCGCAAGCGCGGCAAGGCGTAAAGCCGGTTGCGGCAAGACGCGCCGCGCGCAGATCAGTGCCGGTTTGCAAGCACAGACTCGCGAGACGGGCCAGGACGATCAGAATGAACCGATCGCGAAAGCGGCGGGAGCTTGGTCTTTTGCTCTGAAACGCTGGTCTTTTGCACTGAAAGAATGTGAATGTGGACAAGAACCGGGCCTGGTGCCCGGTTTTCTCTTTTCCACAGTGGAGATGATATAGGAAAAAAATCCTTTGATTTTTCCGTAACTTGTCAAATTCTCCAACATTTTCAGCGAAAAATTGATGACAGCGGGCTTCTTGCGTCGCCCTTCATGCTCTATGGTATGTGAATTAATTCCTATCTATTGAGGAGTTGTCATGCCGTTCCAACGTCATTTCGAGCCCTTCGCTCTGCCGCTGCTCCAACTGCCGGTCCTATACGAGGAATCCCGCCCCGGCCGGCTTCCCGCCGGCCTGCCGCTCAGGATGGCCTGCCGCATCGTTCGCCAGATGGTGTACGAACTCGTCCTGCTTTTCGATGACCGGGTGATGCTGCGGCGCGACCGCCGGCGGCTGGCCTGTCATGTGCGGCAGATCGCCATGTATGTCTGCCACGTATCGCTGCAGATATCGATGAGCGATATCGGCGACGCGCTCGGCCGCGACCGCACCACGGTCGGCCATACCTGCCACGTCGTCGAGGATCGCCGCGACGACGTGACCTTCGACGATTTCGTTTCCGCGGTGGAGCGCATCGTCATCGCCGTCTTCGGCCTGTCGGAGGTCTCGGCTCATGAATAGCGGCATGAATGACAGGAAACCTCAGGCGCCGAGAAGGCACCTCCTGCGGCTGATCCGCCAGCTGGCGCGGGGCGAATGTTCGGCGACGCGCGTGGGGGGCGATGCGATCCGCCTCACCGGTCTCGCGGTCGGTGCCGGGGAGCGCACCTATCCGGAAGCCGTCATCGCCGAGGCGCAGGCGCTTGGGCTGGTGCGTCTCGCCGACGGCCGGGTCACGGCGAGCGCCGAGGCCTCCGCCTTCCTGCGCCGGGCTCTGGTGGAGGGCGAGGAGGGGTTCGCCGAGCAGCATGGAGAAATCGTCGTCACGACGGCCGAGGTGGAAGGCGAACGCCGGCCGGTGCGCCGCAATCTCGCCGAATCGCCGCTCGGCGCCGTTGCCCGCATGAAGGACCGGGACGGCAAGGCTTTCCTGCCGCTCGAAGCGCTGGAGGCGGGCGAGCGGCTTGCCGCCGATTTCACCCGCGGCCAGTTGCAGCCGCGCGTCACCGCCTCCTGGGAGCCTCGCCTCGCAAGTCGCGCCAGGGGGCAGGGCTGGGGTCACGCCGGCGGTCAGGCGGAGATCGCCGACAGCGCCATGGCCGCCCGCAGACGCTTTTCGAATGCCGTCGAGGCCATGGGGCCGGAACTTGCCGGCGTGGCAGTGGACGTCTGCTGCTTTTCGAAGGGTCTGGAGACGGTGGAGCGCGAACGGCAATGGCCGGCGCGTTCGGCCAAGCTCATGCTGCGCACGGCGCTGATGGCACTGGCACGGCATTATGCGCCGCCACCGGCAAGAGGACGCCGCAGCCATCATTGGGGCGCCGAGGATTATCGGCCGGTATTGTGATCCGTTGCCTGAATGGCCTTGCCGTGACCCTTTGCCGGGGTTGGGCCGTTTGTCTCAACCCGTCCTCCGGCCCCGTGGATGGGCGAGGGGACGTGCCTAACGCAACGTCCGCCGGGGAGGAAACCGGGCGCGGCATGTTTCCTTCTCCCCGCCCGCGGGGAGAAGGTGCCCGGCAGGGCGGATGAGGGGCGTAGTCGCGAACCTGGATTTTTACGCAGCCACCCGCAGGCTTGCTTCCGCCCGGATACGCTTCACCATCGAGCGCAGCCCGTTGGCGCGCTGCGAGGAAAGGTGCTCGACGAGCCCGATGCGGTCGAAGATCTCGATCGCGTCGGTGGCGGCGATTTCCGAGGCGCGTTTGCCGGAATAGGTGGCGAGGACGATGGCGACGAGACCGCGCACGATATGCGCGTCCGAATCACCTTCGAAGGTCATCACCGGATCGGCGCCGCCGTCCTCGATGTGGCTGACCAGCCAGACCTGGCTTGCACAGCCCTGCACCTTGTTTTCGGCGGTCTTCTTGTCGTCTGGCAGGTCGGGCAGCGCCTTGCCGAGCTCGATCACATAACGGTAGCGATCCTCCCATTCGTCGAGGAAGGCGAAATCGTCGATGATCTGGTCGAGGTTGGCCATAGGCGCTCCATGGAGCATGCCGCGCAAACGTGTTCCGGGCTTTGCGATGGCGACATGCGAGAAAGTTTGGACACGAACCGCGGCCGGCACATCCAGGGGATTGCTGCGCGCGGCGTATCTCCTTGCGCTCCATATAGGCACTTGCGGCCGCGATAAAAGCAAAAAAATCGCCGTGAGGACTTCATTCCTCACGGCGTCAGCAGATGCTGAATGGCAGGGCAGGCAGTCCGGCGCCGGGAACCGAGGCAATCGGGCCTGGCGCAAGCTTTTGAATTCCGTGGGCAGGCGGGAGCGCAGGCTCAGTGGGCGGGCCGCTTCTGCGGCACCGGCACAGTGCCGGTGAAGATCGTGTCGGAGGCGGCGGTGCCGGCGGTTTCGGCCTGTCTGGCCGGGAAAGGGGCCGGGAAAGGGGTAGGATTCGGGTCGGCGCGCACGGCGGTCTCCGCCTCCTTCGCGCCGAACTGCCTGTCGAGCAGTTCGAAGGCGACACGGGCGCCGTCCTTGGCCCTGACACCGAGTGCGGAGAAGGTTTCGGCGCCCTTTTCACAGACTTCCGGCTTTTCCGAGCAGATGGCGCTCACATATTGATAGGCTTCGGTCGCCGCGGAAAAGGCGCTCGCGACTTCCAGCGCCGAGGCGCCGTCGTTCTGCGCTGCGGGCTTGGCGCCGAAATAGGAGAGCACCACCAGCACGGCCGCGAACCAGAATGTTCCCTTGATGAGAAACCACATCGTCCTGTCCACCTGTTTTTTCCCGCGGTCATTCTGCGGGCCGCCGGGTCTGTGCCGGTCTTGAACATGGTTGTACCGGGCGGAAGCGAACGCCGCTTTGACGCGTCCGCTCGGATTTTCGGAAAATTTGCATCAAATTTGAATGATCCCGATTTGGGACGACTGCTTCAGGGCATTTGCATCGAATTTTAGCGGTCGATGTTAAGCATAATTGCGGCAGCGTGCCCGAATGCGTTGGGTTTCTTGCGGGGCGTCCTGCCACATTGGTTAATGGTTTTCGAAAAATTCAAGTAATTCCGTCGCTTACGCGCCATTAACCACAAGCGGAGATGGCGCCCGGATTATGTCTCAAACCCGGATTTTGGGGTCTTGCGAGGGTTCTCCGGGAGGTTCTTTTATCCTTTCTTTAAGCCGCGGGGGCCTATTGTCGGCCCCGTAAACGAGTTTGTTCAGGGTCTCGCGTGCACGTATTGAGTCACATTGCCGGTAAGGCGGTTCAGGTGGTCGACGAGACCGCCGGCCGCTGGCTGTTCCGCCTTGGAGAAGGCGAGATGGCGCGTGCCGGCGAGATCGCGCTCTTCCGCCGCCTTGCCTTCGCCTTCTTCGCAGCGCTCGTCCTCGTGCCTGCGGCGCTGGCCGCCGTCTTCACGCCGGCGCTGGCTTTGCCGGTCGGTGCCGCACTCGTCGTCTCCTTCTTCCTGCTCGTGACGGCCGCCTTCTTCGCCCTGCCGCGCCGCGCCGCCGCTCCTGCGGCGATGCCGCAGCCGGAGGATCAGGCATTTCACGCCTGCCCGGGCCTGTCGCTCATCCTCGATCCGCTCGGTCAGGTGGTGAAGACCGGCGGGCGCGATCGCGACGCCTTTCCTGCAAGCCTCGGCGCCTGCGCCGGCGAGCCGCTGGCCGAGATCGTCCACGTGTCGGACCGGATCGGCCTCGTCCAGGCCCTCGACGTCCTGCGCCAGGGCGCCGTGAGCGCCACCGTCGATATCCGCATCGAGCGGCCGTTTTCGGCGGCCGGCCGGCAGTTCATGCCGATCCGCCTCGACATGACCCCGATCCGCGATGCTGAAGGCGAACTCGTCTCCGTCTTCGCCCAGGCGCGCGACTTGTCCGAGGAGCAGGAACTGCGTTCCGAGGCCGCCGCGCATCTGGCCGAGGCCCGCTCCGCCCATGAGGCGAAGTCGCGCTTCCTCGCCGCTGTCAGCCATGAGCTGCGCACGCCGCTCAACGCCATTCTGGGTTTTTCCGACGTGCTCGCCGGCGAATATTTCGGCAAGCTCGAAAACGATCGCCAGCGGGAATATGTCGGGCTGATCCGCCAGTCGGGCGCCCATCTTCTCTCCGTCGTCAACACCATGCTCGACATGTCGAAGATCGAGGCGGGCCGTTACGAACTTCTGGCCGAGCCCTTCCAGATCGCCGAGGCGATGGAGGCCTGCCGCGCCATGCTCGACCTCACCGCCCGCGAAAAGGGGATAACGCTGACGAGCCGCGCCTCGCGCGGTTTGGGGGAGGTGGTCGCCGACCGCCGCGCCGTGCAGCAGATCCTCATCAATCTCGCCGGCAACGCCATCAAGTTCACGGAAGCCGGCGGTGTCGTCTCGATCGACGCCATGCTGTCGGGCGACGACCTGGTGATCTCGGTCAGCGACACCGGCATCGGCATTGCCGCTGAAAAGCTGCAATTCATTGGTCAGCCTTTCATGCAGGTGGAGAATGCCTATACTCGCTCCTACGAGGGCACCGGCCTCGGCCTTTCGCTGGTCAAGGGGCTGGTGGCGCTGCATGGCGGCCATTTTGCCATTTCCAGCCGTCCGGGCGAGGGGACGGTGGTGACGATCTCGCTCCCGGCCGACGGGTCGGGGGTGGGGAATGGACGGGATGAAACCCGGGAGGAAAAAGTCGAATTCCCGCCGCGGCTCAAATCGGCCCGGCAAACCGCCATGATGGGCGAACAGGCCATGGGCCAGCAGGACTATGTCGATGACCGCGCGGAAGCGAAAATCGCCTGACAGGAAGAAGAATGTCAGGCAGCCGGGCCTTGTATCGAGCCTCGCAATGGGCGCGGGGCGTGCGGCTGCGCGCCATCCGAAAACCCTGTTCGGCGTCGCGACCTTCGGCATCGTCTTCAGTTTCGTGGCCGCCAATGCGCTCTGGTACCAGCCGGGCGGCCATCCTTCGCCCTTCCTCGCGACGCGTGACGCCACCGACCCGAACCGTATCGCCGGCTATCGCCCGATGCGCCGCATCGCCCCCGACGACGTGACGACTTTCCGCATCGAGCGCGCCGCCCCTGCGGCCGCGCCGCCCGCGGTGACGCCGGCCCCGGTTTCGCCGCCCGCCGCAGCGCCGCTGCCGGCGGGTATCCCGGCTGCGTCGCCGGCGCAGCGCCCCGCGCCGCCGCAAGCGGCGCCCCAGCAGACGGCCGCCCATCCGGCTCCGGCGCCCGCGCCTTCGGCCGCTCCGCCGGCCGCGCCTCCGGTATCGAAACCTGTTCAGGCCGAGACGGCGAGGACCGCTCCCTCCGCTCCGGCAAGGGGCGCGCAGCCCATGCCGCCCAAGCCGGTTCCGGCAAGCCGCCCGGTGGAAAATGCCAGCGCGCGTGGCGAAGACGCCGTCGCGGCGGCAATCCGCGCCGCCGACCGCAAGCCGTTCATGACGCCGCCGGCCGATATCCCGAACAGCACGGGCTCGAACCCCGGCCGTTCCGTGCCGCCTTCCGCACAGAAGCCCGCCGCGCCCCTGTCGTCTGCGCCGGATGCCAAGCCTTCCAGCCTCGTGCTGCAGATCCAGCGCGGTCTCTCCAACATCGCCTATGCGGATGTCGAGGTCGACGGCGTCGCCGGCAGCCAGACGAAGGCGGCGATCCGCCGGTTCCAGAAGCACTATCGCCTGCCCGAAACCGGCGAGCCGGACGAGATGGTGTTGAAGAAGCTGAAATCGATCGGCGCGTTGTAACCTGCGCCATGCCGCCGGATCGGCCCGTGCATCCGATCGGGCGCACGGGCTTTCGTGACCGGCCGGGAGCCGGATTTCAGAACACGGCGAGATATTTCAGGAGCGATACGATGCCGATGATAATGATGATGATCCGCGCGATCTGTTTGGCGCGAGCATCGATCGGCAGGCGGGCGACGAGATAGAGAACCAGGACGATCACCAGGAAGGTGATCAGAATGCTGACCAAGACGGAAGTACCCAAAGCCCCAACTCCTTTTTCACAGGCGATATGCCGTGCGGCACCTGACGGTAATTATGCGGGCGCGGGAGAAAGGAAAGGGAGGGAGCGCTCCGCCAGCCCTAACTTAAAAGTGGAATATTTTCTGTCGCAAATATCTGTCGCGAAACTGCGACTTTTGCGAATGAGTTTCGCGACAGATATTCCCCTGAAAAGTCGGTGTTCCCGATTTTGTCGCGAAACTCAGGGAGACTGTCCCAAAATTCTGAAGACCCGCGCTCCTGAACATATTAGTGCTCGATCGATGAGGGTTTTTCCGAAGATTTTCCTATCATCGCACTCTGGGCGGTATGTGGCCTCAACAGGACGCTTCCAGACGGCTTTTGTACGCCTATAAGGCGCATTTTCGTCGGTCACGCCCTCAGCGCGGCGATGAGGCCCTGCACGCCGATAAGGGTGATGGCCCTTTTGATGTTGTAGGCGAGCGCGGTCAGGCTGAACTCGCCGCGGACGTTGTCGAGCCCGCGCATCAGGAAAGCGCCCTGGTTCATCCACTGCTTGATGGTGCCGAAGGGATGCTCGACGCTCTCGCGCCGTCGGTCGAGGATGTCGGGCCGGGCATCGAGGCGGGCGGCCATGCGGTCAAGGATCGCCTCGTTCTCCAGCCGCGAGACCCGACGATAGGTGTTGCCGGTGCAGCGCGGCTTGAGAGCGCATTCCTTACAGGCCGCGCGGTCGCAATATTCGATCTTGCGGTTGTCGCGCACCTTGCCCTCGTAGCGCGGATAAAGCGTCGCGCCGCTGGGGCAGACATAAACGTCCTTGTCCGGATCGTAGCGGAACAACTCCTTGGCGAAGTATCCCTCACGGACCGCCAGTCCTCGGATCGGCCGCGGCACATAGGCGGTGATGCCGGCCGCCTCGCAGGCTTCGATGTCCTCTATCTTGAAGTAACCTCGGTCGGCGACAGCCTCGATCCGCTCGACGCCGAGCGTCTCCATCGCCGCCTCGACCGTAGGGGTCAGAAGGCCAAGGTCGATTACCTGATTGCAAACCTCCTGCTCGGCGATCATTTTGTGCATTGTGTCCACGGCAAGCTGGACGTTGTAGCCGACACCTACCTTCGTCATGCGCGCCATGGCGCGAGCATCCGGATCGGTCAGCGATATCTGGTCCTCGCCGGTGCGATCCAGTTCTTCCAGCAGCGCCTTGTGGCGGGCGCGCTTGTCCCTGATCGCCGCGATCTTCTCGGCGAGCTTGCCACCGTCGCTGTTGCCGCCAACGCGCTCCTCCTCGGCATCGCCATCGTCGAGACGCTTCATGTAGTCGGCCAGTTTATCGTCGGCCTCGCGGATGAACTTCGACAGCGCAGCGCGGGTGAAGTTGCGGTCCTTGTTGTTCACCGCCTTGATGCGCGTGCCGTCCACCGCTAGCAGTTCGCGGCCGAATAGGTCGAGTTGCCGGCACAAGATGACGAACTCGCGGAATACCTTCCTGAAGGCCGAGCGGTTCACCCTCCGAAAGGCGGCTATGGTACGGAAGTCTGGCTTCAGGTTCCTTAGCAGCCAGATCGCCTCGATGTTGCGATGCGCCTCGACCTCCAGACGGCGGCTGGAGCGCACCCGGTTGACGTATCCATAGATGTAGAGCTTCAGCATGTCGGCCGGATCGAAGCCCGGTCGCCCCGTCTCCTTCGCCGCCACCCGCTCGAAGCCGGCGGCGGCAAGATCGAGGCCGTTGACAAAAGCCTCGATGAAGCGAACTGGGTTGTCCGGCCCCACATAGTCGTCAACCGCCTCGGGCAGAAGCAGCAGTTGCGAACGATCCGTTCCTGAAAGATGTGCCATGGCAGAAATCTATCATGTAAGATCGCCATCAGGAATCGCCCAGAGAGATTTTGGATGGTCTCCGGGGTTTTACGAAAAGCTCTGCGAAGGGAATAATTCGATGCCCTGCTGGACTGATGAGAACGATGCACGAGATCTTCGCAAGGCATTTGGACTTGCACGCACGTCAAGAGAAAAGGGAAATCACCCGTTCGGAGCGGTCTTGATTTCCGTCACTGGAGAGTTGCTTCTGGAAGCTGAAAACACAGTCGTTCTCTCCGGCGATCTGACTGCTCATGCAGAGAGAAATCTCCTGTCGCTTGCCTCAACGCGTTTTGATCAAGAAATGTTGTCGAAGGCGACCATGTATGCCAGTACCGAGCCATGCTCGATGTGTGCGACCGCCGCGCGTTGGGTCGGAGTGGGACGGATCGTCTATGGCCTTTCGCAGGCAAGGCTGCGGAATACCGGCAACGGAGGTCCGAGATTGCCTCCGAATGATTTCTCTTGCCGTGAAATGTTCAAGCTTGCCAGCCGCGCAGTCGAAATCGTTGGTCCTTTGCTTGAGGACGAAGCTGCGCAGGTGCATGAGGGATTTTGGCGGTAACTACTCGCCAGTGATGCACGATCCGTTCCTAAAGCCGGCCGATCGGTCGCGAAATTCCCTGCACGCGCTAAGTCGCGTGTTTTGAGACGGTCTGCCCAATTAAAGCGACAGTTTTGCGACTAAATTTTTCGACGTCGCAAAAACCAACGTTTCGCGACAGGTGAGTGCGCAGAATGCTTCACGAAGATATTTCCGGCAAGATAAACCACCCCAGACACCCATGCCGCAAGGGGGGGTCGGCACCAGTATCTACTTGGATTCCACATTTCGGTTAGGGGCTGGGAGCGCTTCGGGCTTAGTTTTCTTCGTCTTATCATATGCTTCATGCGCAAGCCTCACCGCATGAGCGCAGCCTCCGTGACGAGACGCTTCAATTCTTCCGCCGGCGGGGTGAGGCGGTTTTCGGCGGCATGCAGCGCGAGTTCGATCGCTCCGAGCGGCGGCAGGCCGGTGTCCCTCGGATCGAGTAGGGCGAGGTGCTCCGGCTTGCCTTCGGCGATGCGGGGCGTGACGCCGAGCCCGGCGGTGACGGCGGCCCAGAGCCCGGCGAGGCTGGGGCTGGCGAAAGCGTGCCGCCAGGCGATGCCCTGCCGGTCGAGCGCCTCGATCGCCGCCTTCCGGAAAGCGCAGGGCGCATCGAAGGCGATGATCGGCAGCGGTTCGCCCGCGTCCCGCTGAAAATCCGGCAAGCCGATCCAGGCGACTTCGCGGCGGGCGATGATCTCGGCCCGTGGGTTGCCGAACGACCCCCAGGCGAGCGCCACGTCGAGTTCTCCGCGCCCGACTGCCTGGACCATCTCGTTGCCCCGGTCGACATGGGCTTCCACCCTCACTTTCGGATGGACCCTGGAAAACCGTCCCAGCAGGCCGGGCAGCCAGGTCTCGGCGAAATCCTGCGGCACGCCGATCCGCACCCAGCCCTCGAGCTTCGCCGCCCCGCGCACCGCCGTCCGCGCCTCGTCGTTGAGTTCCAGGATGCGCCGGGCATAACCCAGCAGGATCTCCCCGGCTTCGGTCAGCACCAGCCCGCGGCCCTGTTTCTGCAGCAGCGTTTCGCCGACCTGCTCTTCGAGCTTCTTCAATTGCAGGCTGACGGCCGAAGGCGATCGGCCGAGCCGGTCTGCGGCGCGCGCGAAACTGCCGAGTTCCATGCCGAGCGCGAAGCTGCGCAGCAGATCCATGTCGAGATTCATGTGCAGCATAATCGTTGAGTTCTGCAAAAGTATCCGTTTTAAACTTCGCGATTTTCAAAACGATTGTGACGGAGGATGATCTGCTCGTCAACCCGCGGCCTCGGGAGCTTGAAAAGCTGCCGGCCTTGCTCGAAGGAGATTTTCCATGCCTTTTGTTCACGTCATCATCGCCGGCGCCAGGTTGGAACCGGCGTCCAGGTGCCGCCTGCAGCAGGAGACCACGACGCTGATGAACACCATCATGCGCAAGCGTCGCGAAGTCACCGCGGTGCTGGTGGAGGAAGTCGATCTCTCCGGCTGGACGGTCGGCGGCGAACCGCTCGCTGCCGCCGCGCATGTGGAAGCGAGCGTCACTACCGGCACCAATACGCACGAGGAAAAACAGCGCTTCATCGCCGCGATGAATGCGGCGCTCAAGGAGAACCTGGGAGACCTGTCGATCGCCACCTATGTCGTCATCCGCGAAGTGCAGGCGGAGGCCTGGGGTTATGACGGCGTGACGCAGGAATACCGCCGCAACGCCGATCTGGCACTGTGATCCGCCGTCCCGTGCAGAAGGCCGGCGTCAGACTGCTTCCGCCCCGAGTTCCCAGGCCCAGTGGAGGAGGCGGTCCTTCAGCGTCCGGTCGCGCAGGTAGCCGGTCAGGTCCTCGTCGATCGCCTCCAGCCGCTCCAGTGCGAAATCCTCCGGCACGCCGCCGCTCCAGGCCGCCTGCAGCGTCGTGCTGACATGGCTGCCGTGGCGCAGCGTGAACCAGATGCGGTTCTGGATCTTGTCGAGATCCGGCGCGCGGCCGACCCATCGCTGCCCCGTCGAAAGGCGGCGGATCACATAGATGCCGGCCGGTGCCTTGCGTTCCTTGTAGGCGGCGATCGCCGCCTTTCTGTCGATCGTCTGCATGGTGATGTCCTCGTTCGGTGAGAGGCAAATATCATCCGGGTAATATTATGGCAAGGATTTTATCCGGATATAATGGGTGACCCTTTGCGCTCCGCCACGAAGCGCGTATGAGGGACCATGCGCCTCAAGTCCGATATCTTCGTTTCCGCCCTGATCCGCCGCGTCTTTGGGCTCGGCGGTTTTGCCGCGATTGAAAGAAAGGGTTCGGATACCGCCGGGGCGATCTTCATCCGCCAGCGGTTCCGCGATGGGCTGGAGACGCTTTATGGCCCGGCCCCCCAGAGCTTTTTCGGCGAGGAGGAGGGCGGCCGCAAGTTCGAGGCGAGGGTGGAAAGGGCGGAGCCGGATGCGGTCCGCGATCTGCTTGCCCGCGAACTGCGCTTCGATCCGGATCTGTGGCTCGTCGAACTGGAAACCGACGACGTGACCGGCCTTTTCGAGGTCGTCGGGCCGTCTGCCTAGCATACCGCAAGATCGGTCGAGCGCGTCAGGTCTGCATGCGCTTAGCTGGTGCTGCCACGGAGGACGGAATGATGAAGGCGGCGCTTCAAAACTACCATGCCCGGATGCAGTGTCAAGCGACACGAGGAATTGACCCCTTTGCCGACATCAGGAATTGACCCCTTTCACTGGTTTGTCGTTTCGTTGGTTTCAAGCGCCGCTCCGGCCTTCTGCAGAAGGCCGGAGCGGCGCTTTTCGCGAAGCCGGTAGCTGTCGCCGCGGATGGTAATCACCGTCGAGTGGTGAAGCAGGCGGTCCAATATTGCCGTGGCGACGACGGGGTCACCAATGATTTCATGATGCCTGTTTCCTCGATCGTCTATTACGTTGAGCGCGAGCGCGCAGAATGTCGATCTGGTCCTGCGTCAAATCGATCTGCCACGGCTGACCCTTGGCGAGTTGGTGTCCGTTAAGCCATCCGCGGGCGAGATAATCAAAGATGACCTGAGGTGTAATGCCTAGGGCTGCTGCGGCACCTTGAACGGAGTATGTTCCGTCCGACCACCTGGCGGGATTGGAGCTCGTGCCGTTGATTTTGACGGTTGGAATGCCCCACCGTCTACGCAAGAGCCAGACATTTTCACCCTTGAAGGCGCAATTCCTTGCCGCAAGAAAGCCTTCCGCGTTCAGCGCCAAGGCAATTTCCTTATCCATTTTGCCAGCGGCGTTCAGCTCCGTCACGCGCGCTCGTAGCCTATCGACATCGATATAGTCACCGTAGGTGTGAACGCGCCTTTGGACAGAGTGCTCGCTTGTCGCGCCTGTTTGCCACAGGATCTTGACCCAGACCTGGCCCCGCAGCCGCTTTTGGTCGAGAACGACTTCGCAGATGATGAGGCGCAGGATGCTCTTTCGTTCGGGAGACGAAGTCGATGAGGCATGCCAGATGCGGGGCAGGTCTTCCCCGAGTGCCAGTAGCCCGTCGCGATCTGCCTCACTGAGAACGAGGGGTTCGTCAGCCCGCCATCGCTCGTAATCCTGCTCGATGGCCTCAGCTGCACGCAGCTTCTCTTCCCATCCCCGCTCCAGCGACCGGGCCACCAGGCGGTTCTCGGGCTCGACTACGTCGTATTGGCGTCGTGCCCTTTCCGCCTCGTAGCGCGCCCGTTCACGCCGCAATGCCCATTGACGCTCAAGTTGACGTGCTTCCTCTTCGATCTGGCCCAGTGCGGCGATGGCGATAGCGATCCTATCCGGCGTCAGAGCCTCAAGTAGAATGCCTTCGATGCGTGCGTCGACGGGCAGAGCGCGCACCTCCTGGCATAACGGCCCTCCATCGTGACCGCGATCAGCACGGCAGGTGTAGACGGGATAGTTCCCTGCCGGGCCGCTATAGCGCAAGCTCATCCGCCGGCCGCACCGCCCGCAGACAGCGATGCCCTGCAGCAATGCAGCGCCCTTACGCGGCGCTCCCGTATGGCCGGCTTCGTAGTGGTTGATGTTGTTTTCCA
>NZ_QJKM01000019.1 GCF_003425685.1 Rhizobium terrae | reverse complement strand
TGAGATGATGTTGGTGTCGACGAGATACATTAGAAGGCCACACCGCGGCTTGGCGTTTTCGAGCGCGCATCGACCGCGTCGGCGAGTTCGTCGTCCCACGCCGGGCCGCCAAGCAGATCGTCGACCAATGTCGGCCGGCCGGCCCGCAGCGCATCGTAGTCACGGGCCGAAAGAATCACGGCCGTGCGTTCGCCGCGCACGGTGATCTCCTGCGGCCCCTCGTGGCGCGCCTTCTGCACCACTTTCGAGAACTGGTTCTTGGCGTCCTGTAGCTGCCACTCCATGCATTTTCTCCAATCTAGCTAGACTGTCTAGCTTTTATATCATGTTATGCCGACGGGCGAAAGCAGCAAAACTCCACCGATCGAGGGCGATTTTTCCAGGATCGCCGGACGTTTCTTCATAATGCAAGAAACGAACGATAATGCAACCTTATCGGTCATTATCAGTTGACGACATCGTGTGCGGTTTACGACGATAAAGCTGGCATAAACTGCGCGCTTGAATTATGCTGGATGGCATGGATTCGCTTCTGCCCGCCATCGAACCAACCTCGATCTGGTTGCCCCGCTTGCCAGGGTGGACGCGGCTGCGGACTCACGACATCACAGAATCCGACGCCGCCTTCGCCGCCGGTATCTCCTTGAAATCGCTTGATGATCTCATCCGCGCCGAGCCGGCGTGGCTCGGCTGCTGGCGCGACCGCCTTGCTCTCAGGTCCGCCGCTGTTGCAGCCAGGATGGTCGGCCGCAGCGAGGATGAGAATGCAATCCGCGATGCGGTTTTGCTGACGGCGACCGACGACGACCCCGGCCCTGCCGGAAAGCTGCTTTTGGCGACACGAATGCTGGCGCGCCGGACCCGGACACTCAACACCGCTTTCGTTCAGGAACTTGCCGATTTTTTTGCGCTCCGGTGGGACGACAATCTTGCCGCCGTCACCGACGTGATCGATATGGCAATCCAGTCCGGGCGCGCCGCGCCCTTTGCGGTGGCGGACCTTGTAATCGCGATCGTTGCGGCTCGCCCGGACGCCGAGGTGCTGGCACTCGAGCTCGCCGAGGTCGTGCTGGCGCACAAGCTGAACTGGCCAAGGCCCGTCCCATTGCTTTTACCGGAGCGTTTTGGCCCGGCTTTTCGCACGAACGGCGGACGGGGACGCGTACGGCCCGGCGAACCGGCTTATCCGAAAGCGATCTGCCTGGCGCTGGTTGATGGCGTCGATGCAGCGCTGCGTTCCGCCTCCGAGATTGATCGCCGCGCAGCGCAGCTGCTGGCTGTGGCCCCGAAGGTCCGGACCAAAGGCGCCGGCCCGCTCATCCGCAAGCTGCTGGAGGAGGATGCCGTCCTGGCATCGGCGCCAGGCAGCCAACTGTCACGCTGGGCGGCCAACCGGCTGTTCGAGCGGCTGGAAAGGCTTGAAGCGGTGCGCGAGCTTTCCGGCCGCTCCTCCTTCCGCATTTTCGGGTTGTGACGATGGCGGGAGCGAGCGCAGTCAAAACCAGTCGGGGAAAGACGAAAGAGCGGCAACAGGAGGTGCTGTACGATCGCGAGCTCGATGATCTGCCGCCGGAGATGCGTTGGCGGGAATGGATGCTGCGGGTCGAGGCGGTGATCTTTGCCTCGGCCGAGCCGGTAGACCGCGAGACGCTGGCGCGGGTGGTCGGGAAAGAGTGCAGTATCGACCTGCTGATCGACGATCTTATCGAGGAACTGCGGGACCGGCCGTACGAGCTGGTCCCGGTCGCCGGCGGCTGGCAGCTCCGTACCCGGCCGCGGTTTGCCGAGACGATCCGCGCGTCTTCGGCACCGACAAGGGGCGGGGCGGCGGCATTGTCGGAGTTCGAGGCGATGGTGCTGATGGCGGTGGGATATTTCCAGCCGGTCACCCGCGGCGAGCTGTCGAAGATTTTTGGCAAGGAAGTGAGCCGCGACACGATCGGCAATCTGCGGGGCGCAGATTTCATCGGCTCCGGGCCGCGCAGCCCGACGCCCGGCGCACCCTATACCTATGTGACCACACCATATTTCCTCTCGGCTTTCGGCATGGAGACGCTGCGTGACTTGCCGAACATCGAGGCGCTCGAGGACGCCGGTCTGCTGAGCCGACATGCGGTTCAAAACGAAATCGCCGCCTCGGAAGGCGGCGACAGCGAAACGAACGAGGAATCTTATTGAGTGATGCCAGCTGTCTCCGACCGCTTGGCCATCAGTGCCGGGCTCACAAGCATCGCCGTCGACGCCAGGATTAGCGACACGCCGAATTTCATCGGGAACGGAAAGAACTGATCTAATGAGGCTATGTAGGGGTAGGCGGCTGTGGTTTGGTCCATGGCCTCGGAAGGGCAGCACTACGTTGGCGCCATTTTGAACGTCTGTGCTATTCTTCGGCTCAATTCCGGGAATGCCCGTGGGATCGGTTCACCAAGCTTCACGTCTGACATAAGTCGCTTCCTTTCGCGGTTGACGAGCGATAAGTACCGCAGTGCACAAAAGTTCCTCGTCAGCGTCACGATGCTGGCAATATCCAGTTTCAGTGGGATTTGACCCACTTTTCCATCTCGCACTGAACCGCCTAAGTTGACTGAAGATGTTGACTGTACCGCGGTTCTTCTCGTCAGGGTGGATTCCGTTAAAACGCAAAAGCGGATCAGACCCAGACGAAAATCAACATTCTGACCCCAAGTAGTGGTGACGATATTTTCCACGGCGGGATCGTCGGCGAGGTCGTAGAAGGCAACGGCGGGTCAGATCATCTCTACGGCGAGGGCGGAAATGACACCCTCTACGGCGATCACAATGCGGACCCATTGCCGTCGGGTGTAAACGGTATTGATTATCTTCATGGCGGAGACGGCGACGACACTCTCTACGGCAACGGCAATAATGATTATCTGTATGGCGATGGCGGGTTAGATATTCTCTACGGCGGTGATGGAGACGACTTTCTCTATGGCGGCGAAGGAAACGATACTCTTAATGGCGAGGCTGGAAGCGACTTCCTGGATGGAGGTAACGGCACAAACAGCTATTGGGGAGGAACCGGCGTCGACGTGTTTTACGTTAGCGATGGAAATTCGACGAACTTCATCAGAGATATCTCCTTTACCGCGTTTCGATCGCCGTTCCGGTTCTCACCACCTTGAGTTACCGGTCGTGTGCTGCCCTTCATCCGGGTTGAAGCCGGCAAGAGCAAAAAGCTGCGACATTCGATGCGCCGAGGTGGCGGGAGGCATGTTGCACGGCGGGAGATGATGCTAGGTCTTCCATCGGCGCCATCGAAGTAAGGAGCGGAAGATGAGAATCGGGTCCCGAGAGCAGGTTGATGCGGTTCTTGCGCATGTCGACGCGAGGCTGGATGATAGCCTGGCGCGCCTTTACGATCTCATCCGGATTCCCAGCATCTCGACCGACCCCGCCTATCGCGATCAATGCCGGGCCGCCGCGGACCGGTTGAGCGGCGACCTCGCTTCCATCGGTTTCGATGCGTCGGTCCGGCCGACGACGGGTCATCCGATGGTGGTCGCTCATGAAAAATCGGCCAGCGGACCGCATGTCCTCTTCTATGGCCATTATGACGTGCAGCCCGTCGATCCGCTGGTATTGTGGACCAGCGATCCGTTCGAGCCCCGGCTGGAGTTGCTGCCGAATGGCGATACGGCGATCGTGGCGCGCGGCGCTTCCGACGATAAGGGGCAGTTGATGACCTTCGTCGAGGCCTGCCGCGCCTGGAAGGCGATGACCGGCGCCCTGCCGGTGCAGGTGAGCATCCTCTTCGAGGGCGAGGAGGAGGCGGGAAGCCCGAGCCTTGCGCCTTTCCTCGATGCGTCGGCGAGCGAACTCCAGGCCGATGCGGTCTTCGTCTGCGACACCGACATGTGGGACCGCGAGACGCCGGCCGTGACCACCATGCTGCGGGGTCTCTACAGCACGGAGATCGAGATCGGCTGTGCCGACCGGGACCTGCATTCGGGCATGTTCGGCAATGCGGCCCGCAACGCGCTGCAGGTCCTGTCGGATGTGGTTTCCAGCCTGCGGACGCCGGACGGCGGCGTTTCCATCGATGGTTTCTATGACGGCGTGAAGGAGCTTCCGGAGGCGGTGAAGGCGCAATGGAAGCGGCTGCCGTTCGACGAAAAGGGGTTTCTTACCGATATCGGCCTCTCCATTCCGGCAGGCGAAGCCGGCCGTTCCATCCTCGAGCAGGTCTGGGCGCGGCCGAGCTGCGAAATCAACGGCATGAGCGGCGGTTATACGGGCGAGGGGTTCAAGACGGTGATCCCTGCCAGGGCGACGGCGAAGATCTCCTTCCGGCTCGTGGAGGGCCAGGTCCCGGAAAAGATCCGCGACGCATTCAAGGCGCATGTCAGGGCGCGCATCCCGGCTGACTGCTCGGTGACGTTCAAGGACTTCGGCCTGGCGCCGGCAACCGTGATGCCAATTGAAAGTCCGTTCCTGACGAAGACGCTTTCGGCGCTGTCCGCCGAATGGGAGTGCGAGGCGGCCCTTGCCGGCACGGGCGGCTCGATCCCGATCATCGGCGAGTTCAAGCGGCGGCTCGGCTGCGACGCGCTGCTCGTCGGCTTCGCCCGCTTCGACAACCGCGTTCACAGCCCGAACGAGAAATACGACCTTTCGAGTTTCCACAAGGGCATCCGCTCCTGGGTGCGCATCCTCGCTGAGCTGGCCGAGTAACCTGGCCGACTGATCCCGCCGCCGGTCAGGCTTTTTCGAAGAGCGGTGAGATCACCATTTCGGGGACGAGCACAAGTCCCTTGTCAGTGATGCGGATTTCCGGGATGACGGAGAGCGGGATGAGGTTGAAGCCCATATAGGCGATCGTGCAGCCCGCCTTTTCCCATTCGAGCTTCAGGGCTTTCACCTCGTCGGCGACATCGTGGACGCGCTTGTCGGAGAGCAGGCCGGCGATCGGCAGCGGCACCATGGCGGTGACCTTGCCGTCCATCACGACGCAGACGCCGCCCTGTTTTTCCTCGATCGCGTCCAGCGCCACCTGCATGTCGGTTTCGTTGGTGCCGGCAACGATGATATTGTGGCTGTCATGGCCGACGGAGGAAGCGACCGCGCCCTTCTTCAGGCCGAAACCGTTCAGCAGACCGTGCGCGACATTGCCGGACGATTTGCCATGCCGTTCGACCACGGTGACGAAGCAGAGGTCATGACGGTCGAAATGCGCCTGCCAGTCGTTGGCGGGTTCGAGTGTCACCGTGACGTGGCTGAGGGTGATGCCGGGAAGCTCGGTGCGGATCGTATGGGCGGTGACGGTATCGGTCGGAAGGTCGGGAGTCAGCTTGAGATTCTTCGGCAGCTTGACGGTGTGATAGGCGGCCTCCGGATAGCGGTAGGGTTTCGAAAGTGCCTCATCCAGAACCGGCGTGATCTTACGGTGATCGACCACCAGTTCGCCGCCATACCAGGTGCTGACCGGTTTCAGGTCGTCGGTCAGAAGCACGAGGTCGGCCCTCCGCCCGCCGCCGAGGCCGCCGATCTCGCCTTCCATGCCGAAACGGGTCGCGCCATGCAGGGAGCCCATCGCCCAGGCCTGTTCGGGCGTCATGCCGGCTTTCACCGCCTCCCGTGTGACCCAATCCAGGCCGAAAGCGAGCAGATCCTCGGCATCGCGGTCGTCGGTGCAGACCGCCACCCGCTTGTGAGAGGCGCTGAGTTCCGTGATCGTCTTGATCGCGTGCGGCAGAGAATGCCACGGCGTCGTCGGCGGGCCGCCGCGCAGGAACAGCCAGACACCCGCCTCGAGCAAGTCGTCGGCAATGTCGCGGTCGATCGCCTCATGGGTGTCCGTTACGCCCGAGGCCGCATAGGCGGCAACGAATTCTCGCCCGTAGACATGGCCCGAAACGGGCCGGCCGCGCTGCAGGGCTGCGGCGAGGATCGCATGGCTGCGTTCGTCGCCCATGGCAACGGGCACGAAATCCATCTTTTCGCCGAGCGCCACCGCCTCCGGCCATTTGTCGAACAAAGCGGCGATCTTTTCGGGCGTCAGATCGCCGCCCGCCGTTTCGAGCTCGGGCGAGGTGGCCGGCACCGTGCTCGGCACGGTGAGGAAGATCGAAAGAGGTGCCTGGCGCGCATCCTCCAGCATCGCCTCGACGCCCGCGACGTCCATGACGTTGCCGATCTCGTGGCTGTCGCAGAAGATCGTCGTGGTTCCGTTGAGGAGGGCGGCTTCAGCATAGGCGCAGGCCGTCACCATGGAGGATTCGATATGGATATGCGGATCCACGAGGCCAGGGGCGATGATACCGCCCCTGGCGTCGTAGAGCCTTGCGGCACTTCCCCTGTAGCTGCCGGCCGGTTTCACCGCGGCGATGCGCCCGCCGGATATCCAGAGCTCGCGTCCGTCCAGAATGCGCTCGGAATAGGTGGACAAGGTTCGCGCGTCGCGGATCACCAGATCCGGCTCCCGGCGGCCGGACGCGACATCGGCGAGCAGCCGGGTCATGGTCGAAAGGGGCTGGACGGAGAAGCGGGTGAGAGCGGTCATGAAAATCTCGTTTCGCAGCTTGGGAACAGGCGGGCAGTGTAGGGAAAACCATCTCCGATCGAAAGCGGCGAATTGCAGCGGCGAGCCAGATGGAGCGGGCATCCCGGGTTTGCGAAAATGCGGATGGCGTTGCCTTTTCGGCAAACTAAATTGCGAGATATTTGTATTAGGAATTTCGCAATTGCTCCGGAATTTACGCCTGCACATCAAGAACGGCGGTTTCGAATCCTGACGCTGTGCCCACACAGGACGCGGCGCAGATAGGCTTCTCAAATCCGGCGAATACGGAACCGGCGATGACGTGCCGGCAAGTTTCATCCGCATCGGTTACATTGAACTTGATATCGGTCTGGCCGGCCTGCGGAAGCGGAAATTCGTAGGTCGTAATGTACGCCATCTGACCATCAGCGACTTCGACGGGAGCCACGGCTAAGCTATTTGCGGTGATGCTTCCCAGCCAAAGGCTATCCTCGGCAAGATCAATCAATCCACAAATTCTCGGTGTATCATGTTGATCGAATTCGCGATCAAGGCCGACAAGAACGCCAACGATCGCATCCCGTGGGCTGTTTCCTGCTTTCAGCCTTTCATAGACCGGCCGCGTATGCGTGCCATTGCTGACGATGGCAAATCGCTCATTCCAGATCATGCACTCATAAGCGATGTACGGGCTATCGGACATGGCATCAGCCGTTCCAGGCTGCACAACGATATTCACGCTGTTGCCAGTCTTCTTGGCGCTACGGTTCGGGAATGATCTGCTGGAAATTCTATAGGCTGCGGTAAGCTTTCCGTTCTGGTTACGCCCCACTCCGACAATCCGGCCTACATACATTTCCAGCATCTCCCCAAATCATCTGATCGGACCTTTTGCATGAAGCGCAAGCTTCCGCCATGAACAAAAGCAGGATATTTGCCACACGACCATTCCATTTGAGGAGCAGTCCGGTTAGCGCCCTGGCGCTAATCCCAGGGGATCACCGTTAGGTTAGGCCACCGCTTAAGCCACTTTGAAACTTTCGCCTCAAATATTTCGCGGGTAATCTGCTTTTTGTTTGCCCTGATCGTGCCGCTGAGGAGATCATCAAGGCCGAATGGCGCGTAGACCTCGACAGTCTTTAACAAGGGGCGCATTCCCACCGCCGTCGCTGTCGTCGGAAACGTGTCGATCGCATCTTGCATGGACCGGTAGGGGGCAATCGGATAGCCGAATTTTTCATTGTACCAGAGATGAACACGCGCCTCGTTCTTCACATCGATCCAAACGGGCAGGTGCGCAAACACCGTCCGGATGCGTTCGCCATGTTGCTGTTCGCGTTCGGCTGAAACGTCGTCGGGATCGAAGTACACCAGGTCCAGATCGGAAATGCCATACTCAGGCGGAAGACCGAAGTGCTTGTTCCATACGGTCTGCGCCAGGCAGCCCGCAACAAGCCAGCAATCCGGAAGATCCAGTCGCTCCCACTCTAACCAGATCGAGCGCACCAGGGGATTCGAGAGAACTGCTGTTTCAATTTCTGTCATGTTGGATGACACCTTTTCCCTTCTTCATTCGCGTTTATTTCGTGGGCTTCAGAACTTGTGCGACTAGAGTGGCAAGGGAAGTGCGCCCGTTGCAATCTTTCGTATCGTTTCGATGAAAAGCTTACACTCGGCGTGCATCACACGGCGCTCAATAGACGCGAGATCGTCGGCAGGCTCTATCGATACTTCTGGTATCGCGATGGTGCGACCGTGATCATACTCGGCATCCACCAAATGAATGGTGGCAGGAAAACTCTGTCTGGCGCTGGTCGACGGCGTCAACGCGGCGCTGCGGTCTGGGCTGGAAAGAGCGTCTGTTGTTCGTGAGCACAAACGCGGTTTTCCCAGATCGCTTTAAAAAAATGACTGTCAATCGGAGGGACAGCTCTCCTCCTGATCGTATCCGGCTGGTGGTCTTCAGGCCTTGCGCGAAAACAGGTCGCCGAACCGCTGCAGGTAGAGCGGCCAGCCGCGATCTCCCTCAACGCCGTCGCGGACGCCTTCCCAGCCCTGGCCGTGACGCTCAAGGTGCCGATGGGCGATGTCACGTTATCGGGGTTAGAACGCGATGAGACTTGCCGCTCTACTGTCAGTTTCCGATTGCCACGCCGTTCCATTCCGCCATGGCCTGCAGGCGGTGGCCACGAATGCCGAGAGCAGAGCGTTGTGAGCAGGACGGGACGAAAGGTTGCGGGTGGCGGAGAAGATCGAGACGAAACGCTGCAGGCTTCCCGGCGACCGGAAGCCCTGCATTGCTCGCTCCCGTTTTCGCAGCGGCACATGGGAATTCTCCACACGGTTATTGAGGCCCTTGTGCGAACGGTGCTCTACCTGCGGCATCACCTGACGCTTTGCCGCTCCGTAGGAGCGCAACTTGTCGGTAATCATGCGCTTTGGTGCAACGCCCTGCTTCTTCAACAGGCGCGTCAACAATCGCCTGGCGGCCTTGGCGTTGCGACGGCGCTGGACGATTTCGTCGAGCACATAGCCGTTCTGATCGACGGCGCGCCACAGCCAATGCTTCTCGCCCGCGATCATGATGGCCATTTCATCAAGATACCAGATGTCATCGCCGCTTGGCTGCTTGCGCCGCAGGCGGCGAGCATAGTCCGGCCCAAACTTCTTGCCCCAGCGACGGATCGTTTCATAGGAGACCGCGACGCCGCGCTCCAGCAGCATTTCCTCGACGTGCCGCAGGCTCAGCGGAAACCGATAGTACAGCCACACCGCGTGGGCGATGATCTGCGGCGGAAAGCGATGACGTTTGTAGCTGATGGGAGAAGTGCTCATGCCCACCGCCTTATCCCGCAAAAGCCTCACCGCAAGTTAACGTGACATCGCCCTCACTGGAAATATTGTTAGCTTCGTGCTACATAAAGGCAAATTCTGTAGCGCGAAGGTCCCATATGCCTACCCCACATCAGCCACCAGCAGCCGTCCGGCGCGCCTTGCGAAAGCTTGGTGCGGATATCCAGGACGCTCGTCGGCGACGTAAGTTGCCGATGGCGGTGGTCGCAGAGCGAGCCTTTACCTCTCGTTCGACCCTGCAAAAGATCGAGGCGGGCGACACCAACGTCAGCATCGGAATCTATGCGGGCGTCCTCCAGGCATTAGGGCTGCTCGACGGGCTGACCCAGATTGCTGACATCAGCAACGACAGTGTCGGCCAGGCGCTTGCCAGTGCCGATCTGCCGAAGCGCGTTCGCTTGAAGTCGGGGTCGGGATCGTCTCGCGATGGCTGACTTCGAAGTTCATATCGACCTTGCTGGAGAAACCCGCAGAATTGGTCTTGCGAGGAGCAATCGCATCCGCGGTTCCGAGACCATATTGTTCGAGTATGACGATGCCTGGCTGAAGGATCCCGATCGCTTCTCGCTGGAACCGGCGCTTGCATTGACCCGCGGGGCCTTCGCTCCGCCGGCAGGATTGGCAACATTCGGATCGATCGGCGACTCCGCCCCCGACACCTGGGGACGACGGCTCATGCAACGCGCCGAGCGTCGCAGCGCGGAACGCGACGCGCGAGCTGTTCGCACCCTCGCAGAGAGCGATTATCTGCTGGGGATTGCTGACGAAACCCGTCTCGGCGCGCTTCGATTCCGGTGGGTCGGGGAGGAGGTCTTCCAGGCTCCGATCCAGACGGGCGTTCCGGCCGTCATCGAGCTTGGTCGGCTTCTGCAGATCACCGAACGCATTCTGCGTGACGAGGAGACGGACGAAGACCTCCAGCTCATTTTCGCTCCCGGTTCGTCATTGGGCGGCGCACGACCGAAAGCTTCGGTCGTCGATCAGCATGGTCATCTTTCCATCGCCAAGTTTCCGAAAGAGACCGACGAATACAGCATGGAGACCTGGGAGGAGATCGCCCTTCGACTCGCAGACCAGGCCGGTATCGCCACTCCGCAACACCAGCTTATCGAGGTGGCGGGAAAAGCCGTCATGTTGTCTCGGCGCTTCGACCGCAACGGCGCCATCCGAATTCCATTCCTGTCAGCGATGGCAATGATGGGTGCCAGGGATGGCGAGCGTGGCAGTTATCCGGAAATTGTCGATGCGCTCGCGGCGCACGGAGCACAAGGAAAGACCGACGCCCATGCTCTTTATCGGCGGGTGGTCTTCAACGTGCTGATCTCCAATGTTGACGATCATCTGCGCAACCACGGATTCTTATGGTTGGGTAAAGCCGGCTGGTCGCTGTCGCCGGCCTACGACCTCAATCCTGTTCCGACCGATCTTAAGGCACGGGTGCTGACCACCAATATCGATCTCGACGACGGCACCTGCTCGCTCGATCTCCTGGAGGCTGCATCGGGATATTTTGCGCTTACGCTGGCCCAGGCGCGCGTCATTATCAAGGAGGTGGCAGCGGTCACCGCGACCTGGCGTGAGACGGCCAAGGCGGTCGGCGCGCGAAGCAGCGAAATCAACCGCATGGCTAGCGCATTCGAGCATGACGACCTGAAGCGAGCTTCTACGCTGTAACGAAGGCAGCGGCCTAAAGTTAACAGGACGATTTTCGAATGAGTCAACGGCTGAAAAGATAATTTGAAGACTAAACGATAGATAAAGTTATAACCATCGATAAGGGATACTTATCGATGGTTATAACGCCAACTCGCGGCCGTACCATGTGAGGAATAATAATTTAGATATAGAGTTCGTTTAGCAAATCATTTACCATGATTTCAATGGCTTACGATCTAACGAAAATCAGCATGACAGCCCTGATGCGGCCGACTTTTGACGCCGGCGTCGCTCTGACCCGTCTCGACGAGCGCATTGCCCGATCGTCGGTCGGCGCCGGCTTCCTCGAGCGCCAGAATTTCGCCGACGCCTGCGCCTCGCTGTGGATCGACGGCGAGCTCGTCCATCTCGAAGACCTCGTTCTCCACGACGCCTTTCGCGATACCCGCACCCCAACCCACGAACTCACCATCGCCCGCGACGTGCTGCGCACCCGCCGGCGGATTTCTGGCCAATTGCCGGATTGGGCCCTGTCCGCAGAGGGTATCAGAACACTGCGACAGACGTCGGACACCGGTGTGGGCGGCGCCGAAGCTGCGGCACCCGCCGGCGTCGCCCAGATCGCGGTTGCCGTCGATGCGGAAGGGGAGGGGAGAGACAGCGATGAAGCCAAAGATCTCCCCGGCGTCGACCTCGCGGCCATCGATGCGACACTGGCCCGATCGTCCGCCGCCATCGAGGACGCAACGCGGCCCAGCCGCGCCGGCGGCCGCGCGACGGCCAGCCGTCCGGAAAAAGATCCGATGATCTATGATCTCGACTGGGACGAGGATGCCCGGCTCGACGAATGGCGCGGCGTGCTGCACCAGGTGGAAAACTTGCCAGCGGCGCTGCAGGCGATCATCGCCCTTGACGCCTGGAACGAACTCTCTGTTCTGCAGCATGCGCCCTGGCTCGGCCGGCTATTCTGCGCTTCCATCCTTCGTGAAGCCGGCATCACCACCGGCGCCCATCTTGCTGCGGTCAATCTCGGCCTCAAAACCATTCCCGTCGATCGGCGCCGGCATCGCGACCGGGAAACCCGGCTGCTCGCCATCGCACAAGGGCTTTTGGCGGCCGCCGAGATCGGTATGAAAGAGCATGACCGGTTGACGCTGGCGCGCACGCTCATGGAGCGAAAGTTGGAGGGACGGCGGACGTCCTCAAAATTGCCGGAGCTGGTCGAGCTGGTGATCGCAAAGCCGCTGGTGTCGGCAGGCATGGTGGCGAAAACGCTCGAGGTCACGCCGCAGGCGGCGCGGCGGATCGTTTTGGAGCTCGGCCTCAGGGAGATGACGGGGAGGGGGAGGTTTCGAGCATGGGGGATCGTCTGATCCGGTGCGATACGGTTATGAAAAAGCGACGGAGCTCAGGTTAGTGTCTTTCATGACCAGTAGGCGCGAGCGCCTACGACATCGGGCTCCGGGAGCATATCTCTCCCTTCTGCATCAGACATCAGACGGATTGGGGTCTACTATGTTTGCAGCAAGATAGTCGATCATTTCGGACGACTGTGTGCCTTTGCGGAAACGCTTCTGCTCCTCGAAATCAAGGGAAGGTAGCATATTCGTCATTTGGCCGACTCTGTAGAGTTGCTCGACATCATCGGGGTTTAGTCCGCCAGCATTCAATCCGGACTTGTTGCTTGCCATCTCCAGTGCTGCGCCGATCATCACGTCGGCAATCTGCACAGCGTGGCTTGCTTTCGAGTCCACCTGAGTGACTTCCCGGAGCTTTAGGGGGAATTTCATTGTGGAGATTTCCGTTGGTCGGAACTCGATATCACGGTCATGGTCGATGAAACGCCGGATCAGAGGATGATATGTCAGCAGGTTCTTGGATTGATCGTGCTCAATGCGATAGGGCCCGGTCGTCATCATTTCGAGCCGCGTGATCATAGAATGAAGAACAACCATCGCTGCGTCTGTGTTGACATCTGGATTAGCGATCGCATCCCAACATTCTGGAGATGCATATTTGGCGAGCGGACCTAGAAGCTCGGGGTATTCCTGCCAGCGCAAATTCCGGGCAGCGGAGATCAACCGGATCCTGGCTACGGGACTTTTCGCCTTCACGGCCAGCTGGAATGCTAGCAACAATTCATCGAATTCGGCTTCACCGAGTAGCGTAGGCCCTGTGAGGTAAAGAAGTGATGCTGCAGCATAGTTTCCGCCATCGGCGTAAAGGTCAAATCCTCGCTCATAATAATACGGCTCCACGCCGTAATCGACGAAGAACAAGGTCAAAAGGTAGCGCTTGTCCACGATCGATGTTGTGCAGTCGAAGTGTGCATGGATGTCACGCAGGAGGCCGAGCAAACGCGGATGATTTGCGGGCCTTCGAGAAAGAGCTCGATACTTAAGCTCTGAGGCTTGCAGCGTTGGAAAATGCTCCCTTATGAGTCTTTCAGCTTCATCATTATCAATGGCAACTGCAGACGCGCCTTGAAAGCGCTGATCGGCGTTGAGCAAATCAAACCCCGTATAGCCGCCCTCATCGATGCGAAAACACTTCATCCCTAAGCCCTATACAATGATCCGGCTACCTTTTCGCCCGATATCCGGTTTGAACAGGATGTCGAAGGACAGAGGACGGCTTCCTCTCTATCTCCTAAGTTCCTCGTTTGCCGAGACAATCGGTAGCCACGCGATAGTTGAGGACTGGGGTTGTAGGCTCTGATCTCATCAATAGGCTCACCACGAACCAGCGAGAGGGTTGCCAACCAAGGGTACTGGTTTGAGGTTCCCTTTCTGGTCTCCCACCGAAATCGAGGGAAGCATCTGCTTGGGAGATCGACGAAACCACTTCACCGCGATGCTGGCGAGGTCCCCGATCATCGGCAGCTCCTGCCAATCCGCAAACCGGCCGGCCGTCGCTTCAGGCTCCGATTGGTAAAAGAAGGAGCCCGAATGGTTGAGATCATTGATCGACGACGCCATTGCCGAAATGGGTCGTTGGAACATTTTTGACGGCACGCCAAGCGGACTGGCCGTCTCTGAAAAAGCAGGGGCCATGAAATCGATCGCCCAGCCGTCGGCCTCGATCCAGCAATGGAAGCTTTCACCGGCGCCGGTGACATAACCGTCCTCGCGGTGATCAGCAAAAAGGAGCATCGATCCACCAAGATTGTAGGCGGCGAGACCGCCTTTGGGCACCGCTTTGATCTTGTAGTGGTGCTCGAGGATGAAGGCGCCGAAGGTGCTGAAGTACATACAGGCATATGCGGGATTGCCGCCTTCGTTGACAACGAGGCTGTTAATGACCCGGTAGATCCTGTGATAGTCCGTTTGTTTGATAAGCATGGTAACGGTGCTTTCAGCGCTCGTTTGGGCTAGACGTTAGGTCTTCAGGGGCGAGTTTCCAGCTGTCTACGTCGCCACGGCAATCACCGGGTCCCCGACGTCGCGACCGGCTGCTGACAGTCTCGGGAACAGCCAGGCTATGACTGCAGGATCGAGCAAGCCCTGTGCGAACATCGACTCCCAGTTGTTGAGAGAACCCTGAGCATAGTCACGCGCCGCTCGATGCTCGCAGATAGCCGCGATCAATTCAGCTTGGTTCGCAGGAATGAAGTCCAGGGACCCGACGATTTTTCGCGGCGCGCGCACGAACTTGACCCATTGGTTTCTCAGCCAGTTTAGCGCGCCGGTCCGCTTGATCACATTATCCAGGTGGTATTCGATCGCGGGCCTATCCGGGTGGGTAAGGGCGACCAGGATTTCGAGGTCTACGATCACGGTTGCATCCATGCCGGAAAACTTCGCTGCGTAAAGACGTTCGTCCATGCACGCGTCATAGTATGGATGGAGGATGCGCGCTCCCACGGCATTGCCCTTATAGTTCTGGCCACGCTTCAGGTTGCAATCACATGCCGGGACCAGATTCTTGGAGAAGACCGCAAATGCCGGATGATCTTCCTTTGGCAGAACGTGGTCCAGCGTGTGAGCATGCAAGGAGCCACACATCGAACATGGTAGTGCAAGATTGTCCTCGCGGATGTCATCGATAGGGCGGTGGCTGGTGGGCAAATCTTTGTAGTGTTTGCGCAGCCATTTATCCAATGGATCCGGGATCGGGACATGCACGACCGCCTGTGCGTTCCCCGAGACGCTGTCATACTGCACATAGCCGGCCTTCAGGGCTTGCCGGAATGCCTGTAGGCCCGGATAACTTCCAAGCCTGTGGTTGTCGACAAGTGCGTCGACGCCTGCGATGTCATCGAAAATCGGAAAAGGGAGTTTGCGCATCAGCCGGAAATCTTGGCCCGAAGTTCGTTCAGGAATTCCAGGGACAACTCATTGCTATATTTTTCGAGGACCTCATCCCAGGTCATCCCCGATGACTGGATGTTTCTCTCCAACTCCTGCGCGAGATACGAAGGCTCGTCTTCTCCAAAGACGAAGTAGGAAATTTCTCCGACGTCTGCACCGAACGTCGCCAGGCGCGGTCTCTGGACTTCGATACGTCTGTCGGCGTCAGCCCTCAGGATCGAGATCTGCTCCCTGAAAACCTCTCGTAGAAAATAGGCAGAGTGCGTGGCGATGATGGCTGCGGACCCGGTCTGGGCCAGAAGGCTGTCCAGGATCGAAACGAAGCGCGCTATGAAGTTCGGGTGCAGATGGGTCTCGGGCTCGTCGAAGAGAAGAAGCGAGCTATTGTCGATTTCCAAGCTAACATAGGCCGCAAACTTGAGGAACGAGATTTCCCCGCTACTCAGGCGAAGCGCATTGCCATCGGAGAGACGGACCGGATCGCGCCGGGTGTTCAGCGACGCAAACCGTCGGAGTTTTTCCTGTTCGCCGCCTCGGTTCAATGAGCGCAATGGAATGATGCCGTCGTTTGTCCAGACACAGATGGATTTCGGGTCCCCCAGCGCTTCGAGTGCATTGAGGAAAATCTGCCATCGGCTGCGATCCTTGATCGCCTGGTTCGACCGGGCGACGCTGACGATCGCGCTGATCAGACCGCCGGCTTTTCGAGTCGGGGTGGATCGCGCCAGGGCATAACGTGAATAGCGAACATATTGCCGGCGTCGCGCCGTGCCCGGGAAGATAGAGAGCGCCTCTTTCGTTGGGGCAAATGCCAGCATTCGATTGAACTGAGCCCGCTCCCCCGTTTGTGGATCAATCAGGCCGCCGCCTTTTATGGCCTGCTTCGCGATAGTGCTAAGCGCCTGACTTTTCCCAACACCATTCTTCCCGATGATGATCGCCATCCGCTTTGGCAAGAAGCCGGTATGGTCGAAGTTGAATCTGAGCTCGTGCTTGTTTTCAAAAGCCGTCAGTTTGAACGACACGGCGATTGTCGGCGACATTCGACCAATTTCTTCATGGCCGAGACCTCGCAGGATCGGTCCTGCGTTCTTGTAGGCAAAAAAAGCTTCGGCGGTTCGCGTCAAGGAATATTGGAATACCGCAGTGTTCGGTGCGTCGCGCACAATCGGAGAGTTTGCGGAAAACTCACCCAGAGCGACGAGATCGCAAGTCTTCAGCAGGACTTCGCGGGCTCCAGCGACGTCTGCGTCGGCAACGAGCCGGCGATAGGCATCGAGGTCGGGTAGTAACGTAAAGAATTTCGGGAGGTCATCCTCGGGGACGACCGCTTTGTCCCGAGCCGCACTCTTGATGAGATCAGCTCCATTCACCTCCTCATTGGAGCTTTGGAGAAAGCCAATCATGCCGGAAAATTCGGCTATCAGGCGAGCAGAGTCCCGGCGAACGAACACATTGATCCGCGTCTTGAAGCGGAAATCGTCGAAACTGTCTCCTGACGGGGTGATGAGGATAGTATTGTTCTCGATCGATCGGGCGTCGGAGGGCGTCTGTGAAGAGAAAAAGAGCTTGAACTGTTCTGTCGGAGTGTCCGAAGGCGAGACCGTCATATGTTTTCCACGTCATTTTCGCGGAATCCACTGATTGCTCGCGTGGCATACATGATACGTATTTTGGTCATGCAAGCAAACTGGCCTCGCCCGATGGTAGCATCATTGTGCACAGGGTTCGGGGCATCGAACGGCGGCGCTGAGCAGCTACGGTAGTTTCGCCACATGTTATGAGTTCGCGCCGTTTGGAGACTTGATCTCGGGAGACTAGAAAATGCAGTTCGAAAAGGCCGTGGCGCGCTCATTTTCCGTCGTCGACCGAGCTTTGCGTCGCTCATTCCCGACCGACTATCACAAGCGATGCATGTACGCGGCATTTGGGATGCAGACGCTGCTGTCAGATTATGGGCACGAAGCTTCAATCCAGGGCGGCGACGCAGTCACCTTTATGGTGTCTAGATCTGGCCAACAAGCAGGCATGCAAGGTTTCGCAAATGCGGCTGAAGGGCACGCGCATTACTGGGTCGTTGCGGCTGGACGGCTGATTGATATCGGTCCGCACTATTTGCCGCAGGATTCGAGTTTTCCCGCAGCTGACGTCCCGTTGATCTGCTGGGATCTTGCCGGGGCTCTACCTCCTTTTTTGCGCTATCGAGTCCTTGAGGATTTCGGTGCTTTTACGGCTTTGGTTACGACCGAGGAGATCCATGAACGGATGGAAGCGTTCATCGGGCAGTGCCGCAGCAAAGCTAGGAACCTCGTTGGCCAGCCCAAATTGCCGACGTGGTTGCTGACAAACCTAGAGACGGTTGCACGAAGCGCTGGCCAGGGTGATGTCTGGGCAAAAGGGGCTGTTCGCTTCGCCTCGATGCCCGGGGTTGAGAAGAGCTTACCGTTCTAGATGCATTCGCCGAGATGACTGCAATTTTCGGTGTCCAATTGACGCTATCTCTTTTCAAAAAGTTGCAAACGAGGAACTAATAGTAGGTGTGAGTCGTGAGGGCATTCAGTGTTCATCTCAGAAATTTTTGCACAGGGCTTTCGATGCTTCGAGCCCGCCTCGCCATTGCAGCTGAAACTCACGCCAGGCCTCAACATTCTTGTCGGTCCCAACGACGCCGGGAAAAGTGCAATTATCGATGCGGTCCGATACGCTCTCTGGACACGTGGAGATGACTATCTCCGTCCCGATGAGCTGGACTTCTACGTCGATGCCGCAGGCGTCCGAACCGCAGAATTTACAATCACCTGCACGTTCGATGCGCTTACGCCGGACGAGGAATCCCGGTTCCTCGAGTGGTGCACAAACGAGAGGGGAAAACTCCGTCTCCATATCTGTATCCGCAGCACACGACGCCTCTCACCAGGTGGGGGCAGCATTATCACAACGCAACATCGAGCCGGTAAGGATGGCGAAGGCCTACCGATCGACGGAGAGGTGCGCGAATATCTAAAGGCGACATACCTGAAGCCTCTTCGGGATGCCGAGCGCGAACTGAGGGCTGGTCGTCGGTCCCGCCTTTCGCGCATCTTAGGCGCCATGCCGCAGATGGGGCCCGAAAGCAAGCCGGGTGCTGTGGGTGGAAAATTGACGTTGCTTGATACGCTCAAAGCAGCCGACAAGGATGTGCGCGACAATACGGCTGTCCGCGGCATAGCGAGTAACGTTAATACCGACTTCCTCGACAAGCTTTCGTTTGCCGATGATCCCCTTGTCGCTACTCTGGACCTTGGCGCGCATGGCTCATTCGACCAGGTGCTTGAGCGCTTCGAACTTTACCTCAATGCCAAAGTTGGTGGGGGGCGCGTTCAACGTGGACTTGGCTACAACAATCTTCTCTTTATGGCCGCCGAATTACTGCTTCTGCAGTCCCATCCTGATCAAATTCCTTTCTTGCTGATCGAGGAACCTGAAGCGCATCTCCACCCACAGCATCAGACGCTCTTTATGGAGGTCCTTTCAGAGCGCACGGCGGTTGGTGCCGGCGAGGCGCAGAAGCAGGTTCAGGTTCTGTTGACGACACACAGCCCCCAATTGGCAGCGGGCGCAGATCTCGAGACGATGACCATTATGGTCGGCCATCAAGCCTTCCCCTTGGCTGCCGCCTACACTCGTCTCGATCTTAGCGATTATGAATTCCTCCGGCGCTTTCTTGATGCGACCAAAGCCAATCTCTTTTTTGCTCGCGCGCTAATCGTCGTTGAAGGGGATGGTGAGAACCTCCTCTTGCCAGCGCTGGCAGAAAAACTGGGGCGTCCGCTCAGTCGCCATGGCGTCTCGATCGTCAACATCGGTCATAGGGGGCTTTTCCGGTACAGTCGTATTCTACAGCGCAAGGCCGGGCCAGCCGTGGGAATTCCGGTCGCGTTGATACCTGACCGTGATATTCCGCCAAAGGAGGCCAAGGTGTTGGTCGGCGAACGGAAGACCGAAGACGAGCTGGACGCAGATGCAATCTCGGCACGCATGAAAACGCTACGCCGCGATGTTGGCGACCCGGTTGACGCTTTCATTGCAGACTGCTGGACCCTTGAGTTCGATTTGGCATTGCAACCGCTTCTGGCTGAAAGCGTCTATCAGGCCGTCCTGCTTGCGAAGTCTACGTCGCGTCGGCCTGAATGGCGGAAGAGGATTGTTGAGACCGCGAGTGAGCAGCTTCAGCGGTGGAAAGACGATGGTCTCTCCGATTTGGAAATCGCGGTAAAAATCTACGATCCTGTATTCAACGGCAATGCATCAAAAGCTGAGGTCGCCGAAGAACTGGCGGCCATCATTCGGGCCCGACCGGAAACACCAGCCGAAATGCGTGACCGGCTGCCCCCATATCTCGTCCGTGCCATCGATTTCGTTACCCAACCGTATGAGGTTGGAAAGCCGCCATTTGCGGACGTCGCCGAGGAGGATGACCTGCCCGAACTTGATCCAGTCGCGGAGACCTTGTAGCCGTGCTGGAAATCGTGCCAATTACCCCCGAACTTCTTGCCGAGCTTGGCGCCGAGCTCGGTGGCTGCGACTTCACGGACAAGGCCCGTTCGGACTTTCTTGCAAGCATGGCCTCCTGTGACGTGCAGGCGGCACCCGGCAATGGGAAAACTACGCTGCTGACGGCCAAGCTAGCTCTGCTCTCGCGAAGCTGGGACAGCCGAAGCCAAGGCGTGTGCATTATTTCTCACACGAATGCGGCTCGTACTGAGGTTGAGCAGCAGATTTCGCGCCACCCGACAGCTTCGCAACTTATGGCGTATCCTCATTTTACCGGCACTGTGACGGCATTCGTGAACCAGTTCCTGGCATTACCCTATTTGCACGGACTTGGATGGCTGATCCGGCGCATCGATGACGACGTCTTTGCTGCGGAAGCGGCTCGAGCAATGCCTTACTATTGGGAGCTGAGAGCACAGGCAAAGAAAGCCGCTGCGACGGTAGACTCGTGGGTCAGGGGTTTAGATCTAGATGTAGATTTCGTCACTGGTTCCGAATTGCCTGAATCGCTCGCAGTGCATCGCAGGAAAGGGCAACACGGCGCCGACACAGACTGCGGAAAGGCGCTTGCCAGGCTCAAAGCATCCATGGTGAAGAAAGGAATTTATCGATATTCCGATATGACTACCCTCGCGTTGCGTGCTCTCAAAGAGAACCCGAAAATTGCAGAGCGGCTGCGCCATCGCTTCCCTCTTGTGATCCTGGATGAAGCACAAGACACGAACGGTAAGCAATTGAAGCTTTTGGAGCACTTGTTCGCCGATGGAGGCTCGGCTTTTCAGCGTCTCGGCGATAGCAATCAGACCCTATATCAAGACGATGCCCCGGTGGCATCCTACTGGACACCAGGTGCTAATTGCATTCCTTTTGACGAAAGTCGCCGGTTCGGACAGCCGATCGCTGACTTTGCGAGCAGGCTGACCACCACGATTCCCCAAAAAATTCAGAGCGTTGACGATAAGCGTACGCTGATGGTTGTCATTGTCTTCGACGAAAAGACGATTGGCGGGGTGCTGTCCGCCTTCGCAGACGAAGCCAGGGCTCATTGGCCCGAGACCTTTTCGGAAAAAGAGATCTGGGCGGTAGCGTCACGGCATAATGTCACCGGGAAGGTCAAGGGACCCTGGCACCCAAAGAGCCTCGTTGATTATTATCCCCCTTATCGCAGTGAAGCCGGGACGGCTAAAGAGGCAAATCTGCTTTGCAGACAGCTTCAGAAAGCGGCACTCCTTCACGCGGCTGCTCGTCCACCGTCCGAAGTTATGGATATTTTTTGTGGTGCTATCGCCGAGCTTTCGCGGCTTCGCGGTTGGACCGGTTCAAACGGGGGGCCGATCACGGCAAGAAACCTTTGGGTGACCCTTGGCCGGCGCGAAGGCGAACTCCCTCGAAAAATAAGATTGCTTCTTCACAAGCACATATTGGTTGGCAACGCTGCTTGGGAGGAGGTCGCTTGGAAGCAATTCTGCGGAACGTTGGTTGCCATGTTTGACTCAGGCGATGGACAGGCCGTTCCGGGGGAGGTGTCCGACTATTGTGGTTTCGTCAGGGGTAAAGAGGCGGATGTGGTGGAGCCAGCTAGGCAGGCAACGAAGCAGGTCACAATATCGCAAGCAACCATCCGTCTCGGCTCTATCCATTCGGTTAAAGGGAAGACGGTCGACGGTATCTTGGTCATGGAAAGCGAGGTCTGGAAAGGGCACGCAAAAGGCCAATCATGCCTTGATCTGGCAACCGTCTTGCCGACAGCGTTCGGAGTTGAAGGGGCCGCGCCATTATCCGAAATAGGGTTGGCCGCGGCCACGAATGTCTTCGTCGCGGTGACACGACCTCGGGAACTCTTGTGCCTTGCGCTAAGGAAGTCGGAGTTCGTTGCGCTTGCGGAGATCGCACAAAAACAAGGATGGAAGGTCGTAGACCTCGCAAAGGGTGCCTAATATCGTAATCGTAACGAGCGATGACGATCGGCCTTTTGGATACCGGGATTGGGATAAATGAGTGCATTATCAGGACTGGCCTCGTCGCAGGAATGGTTGAAGCAGTTCAAGGCAGAGGATCGCGATGTTGCGCGAATGGTGCTCGACGAGGTTCAACTTGTTTCCTCGCGGAAGTTCAGTGATGGAATTATCGAGCTCATTGATGAGATTGCAGCAGAGAGACCGGACAAGGATCGGAAAATCGCGCTTTACTCGGAAAGGCCGATGAAACTAGCGTGGGGAGATGTTCCTGCATTCTTCCCTAACTCTCGGCACGGTCGAGCTGAGGGTCCGGGCGTCCCCCCGATTGTCGTCAATCCGAAAGACCAGGAGGTTGGCAGCGAAGGCATAGTCGCACAGCTGATAACGGCTTATTGCCGCGCGAATCCACGGGTTGCATTGTCGCACCCTGGACCAACTAAGCTGCGAAAGGATCGAGTGAGCCACATTGTGCTGGTAACCGATCTTATAGGTTCGGGCGATCGCATCTATAGGATGCTCGAATCATTTGGGCATGTGGCGACCCTTCGGAGCTGGCAATCGTACGGACTGATCAAGTTTATCGTCGTCGCTTATGCCTCAACGGACACCGGTCTGCGGCGCCTTCAGACTATGCCTCTGCCTCACGAGGTTCGGTCGGTGGTGAGTTCCGCGACCCTTTACACAGCCTTCAGAGGGGCGAGACGCGAGCTAGCTTACAGCCTCTGTCGAAAATATCCGCCCGCAAGGCGCGGCGATCCCTTTGGATGGAAAGGTGGTGGAACTCTTATTTCGTTCTCTCATGGTTGCCCCAATAACGCACCTGCTATCCTGTGGACCAGAGCGAACTCATGGAAACCAATATTTCCAGGTCGTACTGTTCTGGCCGCGCAAGAAGCTTTCGCTATTGATGACGATGATTTGCTGAGGGAGCGAGCGGAGCGCATACTCAAAGCTGCGACCGCGCGAGAACGATTAGATGCACCAGACGGTCGGCTTTGGCTTTCCACCATGGCGATTTTGGCGGCGAGCGAAGATGGAGCGCGCGGTGCGAGGGAAGTCTCCGCGAGGTTGGGGATACCGCTTCGCGAAGCGGGCTTGCAACTAACGTTCTGTCGGACAGCAGGTTGGATCGCGGGTAAAGGGCGACTTACCGTCTTAGGCCGGCTGGAGCTTAAGCGATTGAGAAGGCGGTTACGTCCTAAAACAGTATTCCCCTCGGATACGAATCCATTCTACTATCCGAGTCAGCTGAGGGCTCCATGACAGCGATTAGGAATGCGCCGCGGAAGCGGCGATGGGCACCACGGGTGTCCAGAGCATCGGATTCTCGATGCTCGCTTCACGTAGCTTGTTTTTCATGCTGCGCACTGGCACGAGCCTTTACCGGCGGCGTCTTAGGTACGCCTCGCGCCAGTACCCACCGAATGGGGTCAAAGTAATGCAAGCATGGAGCCCTCAGCACTATCGCTACGAAGCAGAGCGTCACGGTGTTCAGGATGAGACAATTGACAATGCTATAGCCCGCATAGAGCTGATTGTAGCGAACAACGCCAATGTCACTCCTGTTCTCACTTTGCGTCATTTGAGCGCAATGTCGGGAGTCGAATATGGTTTTCTTCGCTCGGTGATCTCACGTTCGATGATGCGGAAAAAGTATCGCGTTTTTTCTTTGAGAAAAAACGTACCGGGTCGCACTCGATATCGGTTGATTTGCGTGCCGAATGAAGAGCTAAAGACCGTACAAGATTGGATTGTAAGGAATATCCTGCGCCATACGCGGTCGCATCCAGCTAGCTACGCCTACCATCCAAAGTCACGTCCGGAGTTTGCAGCGAAAGCTCACTGCGGCTGTGACTATCTTTTGAAAGTTGATATTCAGGATTTTTTCAACAGAGTAACTGAGGGCAAGATTACTCGCATATTCCGTGATCTTGGCTTTTCGGACCTTGTTTCCTTCGAGTTAGCCCGCCTTACCACCGTGACAGCGCAAGGCATGGAGCTCCCGGAGGGCCTCTCTGAACGTCGATGGCCTGCCATCCCTGCTTACCAATCAAGATATGAGGGCTTTCTCCCGCAGGGAGCTCCGACAAGCCCAATGTTGTCTAATTTGGCAATGCTCGCCTTAGACGAAAAACTTCAGGAGTTGGCAAGCTCGGAAGGCATATCCTATACTCGCTATGCCGATGATCTAACGTTCTCAGCTCGAAAGCCTCATGACTTCGAATCAATAAAGCGATTTAAGCGGAAAGTCCTTACTGAACTCAATGCAGCGGGATTTCGGCCGAACCTACGGAAGACCCATATCCGTGGCCCAGGAATGCGGAGGATTGTTTTGGGAATGCTTGTGGATGGCCAAAGACCTCGTCTTACGAAGGAGTTCAAAGACGATCTGCGCCAGCACCTCCATTATCTGACTTCAGATGATCATGGCCCGGCTACCCATGCGCAAGCTAATAAGACCTCTATAGGTGGAATGTTTCATATAGTTCGTGGAAAAATTGGATGGGCTACGCGCGTAGAGCCCGAGTATGGCAGGAAATGCCTTATCCAATTTCGAACTATCAAATGGCCTCCTATTGAACGCGCCAAGTCAGGAACAATTTCGCTGGATTTCGATATGATCGATGAACCATAGGTTTCACGCGATAAGATAGTCAGCGCATTATTCGGACCGGACGGGCGAAGTGCTTTGCCTCATCCCAGGTGTCAATGATGCCGAGACTAGACCAGGATATCTGTTTCGGCTGCAATCGTCGTCTCAATGCGAGACTTCGCGGCGATTACGCCAGTGTAGAGGTCAACCTCGACTCCTGGAGCTTTCAACGTCACGACCAACGAATAGCGTGTCTTACGATTGACGATATCCTTGGCGGCTCGATTGCGCCACCAACCTACAACTGGCTTCACACACAGCAGCTCACGGCTCAACAGCTCGATTGCGGGCCCAGACCAGACGTCGCAGTGCAGGGAGCCTGCCGAAATACTGCCCGGGCCAAACATCCATCTGGCGTCGTCGGCATGAATTGGTGCCCGCGCACCATCCTCGCGCTCTGCGGCATTGACCCGCTGCTTGAAGCGTTCGGCAAGCTCGCCCCGGCGCTGTAGGTCGAAGCGCAGCCCGAAGGACTGGTAGCGCTGTGGATCGACATTGGCCGAGAACCCTGGATTGGGATCCACGAAGTACGACAGCGTGACCTTGAGCTCGACTACGGCGTTCTGCAGATCCTCCAAGATCGCAGCTGGAAGCGGGAGTTGGTAATAGTGGCACTCGTTGAATTCTCGCTGACCTTTCAGACGAAACGGCTGGATAGCGGCCTGAGCGACCAGCGCCAGATGGTCCTGCGCCGAAGCCGACGCCCGGTCGAAATCAGGTACCCCATAGCCGAACCGCCTCATCAGCGGGTACCGGTCCTTCTTTCCGGCAGGACTGTTCAGCTGCTCAAGCATTGGTTCGGTCCATTCGGCGCTATGAATGACAAGCGCCCTGATGGTTTCCGGCCAATAGTTTGGGTGCTCGGCCGTGAGCTTTGCGACAATGCGCGCGGCTTGTGCGGTCGCAGCGCTAGTCGCCTGAAACGCGGTAACGGCGTTTGCGCCGGTTGTCGGCGATGTGGTTAGAAGTGATAGAGAATCTAGGCTGAGAACTTCTCGGCGGGCCGGGCTGAGTGCGCGATTACCGGCCTCCAGGACGACTTCCGGCTTGATTGGCGCGCGGGCGTGAGCCCATTTGACGCTCGTGCGGCTGTAAGGGCTGAGTTCTCCGGGGCCGGCAAGGCATGACCAATCTTCGTAGCCCACGTCGGAGATCTGATTGAGATCGGTGTATCCGCCGACGGTGATGGCGTTCCAAGCCTGACTCGGATCTTCCGCCGGGTAATCGTCCTGCCGGGAAATCCGAGCGTATTCAATCTCGGCTGGGACATTGCCGGCAGAAATGACGAATAACCTTTTCGGAGCCTCGTCGTCGTCTCCATTCATCGTGCCGGCCGCGGCTTGGTCGATCGCAGCGCTCCAAGTTGATGGGCGGGCACCGGAAACATTGTCGTTGGTCACCGCCATACAGAATATTCGGCTTCTCTCGGGTGCAGCGATCTCTGCCAGCGATACCGCGGTCTGGGTGATCACGCCGTAGGAGTGCGGATCGTTCGGGTCCATATCCTGCGGCGGCAAGAGCTTCACCGATTCCAGCCGATGGTTCAGCCGTCGCTCGGACCGATCGGATAGTGCGGCCGTCAAATCCCCGTGCAGGGCCAAGCCTGCCATAGCCGTGCCGTGGCTATGATGATCATCGACGCCCCAATCACGGTCGATTGCGTGCTGGTCGGCTGCAGCCAGGGCCGGCTCGATCAGCGAGTGGCCGCGATTGACTCCCGTATCCAAGACACAGACGGCAGGTACCTCGTTTCCAGGCCATATGATACGTCCGGCGAGATCGTCGACCCATTCGTTTTGGCTTTCCTGGGCGTCTTCAAGGAAGAACACCGGATTGTCGCTCGCGCGTCGAAGCTCGCTGACGACCCCGGTTGCGAAGGTCATCAACTCGATCGCTGCGCGGCGCGCGAGAATGGGGATCACAACCGCCTCCGGGAAATACAGCCGGCGATCGGCGGAGGCGGCACGCAGAGAGAGCCGGCGGCAAACGTCCTCAACGGCCGCTTCATTATCGCGATGCGCCCAGATAGCCCACCACATCAGATGCTGAGGGTTGTCGGGCAGAGCACTAGGGTCGTCGGTCCAGAAGACTTCAAGGCGTGCGCGCCTGATCTCCTCGATTTTCTCTACGCGACTGGCATTCGGGGGATTTCCCTTCGGGGAGAGGGGACCTGACAGATAATCATCGAGGATCTGCTGGATGGCTTCTCGCGCATTATCCGGAACATAGAGCGCCACCGTGCGCACGTTGTCGCGGTCCTTAGTCGCCCCTGGGCGTATGCCCTGCTTCTTCCATTCTAAAACGTCGGCACTGGCGCCGGCCCGCAATTCAACTTCGATGTATCCGCCTGCGGCAGGTTCCAGTCTAGGATCTGCACCCCTGAGTTCAGTAATTGCGGCGAGCGCGACATCCAGTTCGTGGCTGAGTTTGCGTCCATGCTCCGCACGGATGCGCGGGACGCTTGAACCACCGCTTCCTGTGCCGGTATAGGGGCTTGCGGTATGGAGCGCCGAAACATCAATGTGCGGAAGCGTGAATCGGCCTGCCATCGGTCAGTGTACACGCTTCTCATCGAGGAAAGCATCGCGCATCTCCCGACGCTGGTTAAGACGTTGCACGACGTCCTCAGTTGCAATCGTCCTCCGTTCGTCAAGGATCGCGGTCTTGACTGCATCATCGGCCGCGCGGACGATTTCGGATTGGCTGAGACCTTCGGCTGCCTTGACGATTTTCGTCCAGCCGAGCCTGGCCGATGACATCGGCTTGAGGTTGTGGACGATGATTTGCTTGATCTGGTCGGCCGTCGGCGCTTCAAACTCGAGGACGAGATCGTATCGACGCAACAGCGCTCGATCGAGAAGCGAGGGGTGATTGGTCGAACAAACAATGAGGCTGTCCGTCGAATTGCCCTCTTCCATGAACTGCAGGAATGAATTGAGGACTCGGCGCATTTCGGCGACATCGTTCGTCGACGTTCGATGCGCGCCAACAGCGTCGAATTCGTCAAAGAGGTAGACGCCGCGGCGCTTTGCGGTTTCGTCGAAAACTAGCCTGAGCTTTGCTGCGGTCTCGCCCATATATCGGGTAATGAGCCCTTCCAGCCGGATCACGTAATATGGCAGGTTGAGCTCGCCGGCCAGCGCTTCCGAGGACATCGTCTTGCCCGAACCGGGCGGCCCGACGAACAGAACGCGGCGATTAGGCGTGCGGCCATGTTCCCGCAGCCAGTCACGCTTCCTCTGCTGCCGGATCATATCTTTGAGATTGTCGAGCAATCCCGGCGCCAAAACCATGTCCTTCAGCTTGAAGCGTGGCTCGCGAAGCTCGAGAAGTCCTTCGAGGTCGCCTCGAGGCGCCCCGAGCGGAATGGCAACGCTTGCTCCTCGGGATTTGCGGGCCCGGGCCTTGTCAACCTCGGCTCGCATTTCATCAGCCGTAGTCCGGTGTCCCTGACGGGCTTCGGATGCGGCAATCTGGAGAGCAATCGAGAAAAACAAGTCGTCGTCGCCCTCAGCGCGACTTCGCAACATGGCAAGAATTTGCTTGGCGTTCGACACGGTCATTCTCTCTTCGTTGAGCCATCCTAATACAAAACCGGGCGGCAATATAAGGCGGGGGCGGAGGTCATCCACACTGGGATCGTGCGTTGGAAGCTACAATATTTCCTTACTACGTACGGCGCAGCTTCGTTCGTAGCGCAGGTAGACCTCCATTCAATTCGAGCTGTCCAAAGGTTCCCGACCACCGAAATCAGAACATATTAGGAACGCTAACCATGTTGCAAGCAAAGCTTTTTATCATTTGTAATCAGGCCTCCATGCAAACGGATGCACGGGTCGAAGGTTCGATTCCGTTCAAGAGCGATGAGCTGGTTCAAGATCAAATGAAAATACGTCGCCGCAGGGCGTGCGTGAGGAACTACCATTTTGCTCGGTCAGCGCTTGGACGCGCCGAACTGCTTTCCACACAGGCCGCGCCAACCGGTCTACCAAGTGAAGGCTCTCTTCTGGGCGGGCGTTGTTAAAGAAAGTGTGACTTGAACCGGACACCGCACGGCTCTTCCACTGAGGCGGTAGTAAAGAGCCACCCGAAACCGCAAACATTCATTTTTCTGGCGTAGATGGGCTGACTGACGGGAATCACCCCATCAACTCGCATTCTGGCTGACCGCAAACACTATAGGGCCGTGCAGCATCGCGGCACAGGAGCGCCAATAGCGCTCAGAAATTTTCCGCCTGTTGATCTGTCAGCTTTCCTGTCAACGCGGTCGCTGCTAGCGCCGCAATTTGGATCACGCGGGCAGATCCGTAGCCTTGACGAGCCGCAGCCGAGAGACCGCTCATGACGGTGACCATATAATCAGCCATCAACTCCGCGACGTCCGGGTGCGTCGCAGCAATAAACCGATAGATCGTGTTTCTTGCGGCAGAGGTCAGGATCAGAGCCGCCGTTCGCGCGTCCATATCGTTGCATTTTGTACCCTCGATGGCGAGGCACCCGCCGCTGCCACTGTTTGCCGTATATTTCTTGGCGGCATCCTTCAAAACTTCCGAAAGAGCCTCTGCCGCTGGCCGGCCAGGCTGTAGGATTTCCATGAGAGGGACGCCGTCAGTTTCAGAATAACGGTTGAGAGTTCGCTTGAATAACTCTGCTTTGCTTCCGTAAGCAGCATAGAAGCTCGGAGGGTTTATGCCCAAGGCCTCTGTGAGATCAGCTACCCCGACAGCATCGTATCCCTGCGCCAGAAACAGGCGCTGAGCTATCGCGACGCCCTCGTCGGGATCGAAGCGACGAGGCCTTCCTCTTCGACGGGCGATTTGTGTAGTCATGACTATTATATTCCTTGACGTCCGGTTGCTTTCATTTATGTAGTCGTCGATACATTAAATTAATGAGGAAGACATGGCAACTTTCGCAGGAAAATCCGCTCTCGTTCTTGGCGGAAGTAGGGGCATCGGAGCTGCAATCGTTCGGCGGCTCACCGCCGAAGGAGCAAAAGTTACTTTCACCTACGCCACATCAACAGAGGCGGCAGAGAAGCTGGCGCGTGAAACTGGCAGCGCTGCGGTGATGGCCGACAGCGCAGATCGGGATGCGGTCATCAGGGCCGTTCGTGAACAAGGACCGGTGGAAATCCTCGTGGTAAACGCGGGTGTTGGCGCGTGGGGCGATCCGTTGGAGCACGACCCCGATGTAATTGACCGCCTGATCCGCATTAACGTAGCTGCCCCTTATCACGCTTCAGTAGAGGCTGCACGCCAAATGCCGAATGGCGGAAGAATCATTTTGATTGGCTCAGTTAATGGCGACAGGATGCCCTTTCCGGGATTGGCTGCATACGCGATGAGTAAATCAGCCTTGCAGGGGATGGCGCGTGGATTGGCACGCGATTTCGGCCCGCGTGAGATTACGGTCAATGTTGTGCAGCCTGGGCCGACCGACACGGATCTCAACCCTGCTGACGGTCCAACGACGGATCTGCAGCATGCCGCGATGGCTATCAAACGCCACGGTCGCTCTGAGGATGTCGCGGGAATGGTAGCTTGGCTAGCTGGGCCTGAGGCCAGCTTTGTGACGGGCGCGATGCATACAATCGACGGCGGTTTTGGAGCCTGAGGAAGTGGCGAAAGGCTGGGGATTTGTCTCCAGTCACTTCCCACAGATATTGGATCATAAATAGTACTCAAAGCCTGCCGGGGAATTGCGGGCTAGCACGCCATTGCGACCATTTAGTTCAACTTCCGTCGAAATGGAGGTTGCCTCGTTAAAAACCCTTGAGTTTCGGACGCGTTCGGTCAAGCCCCGTCTACGATCTGCTCTCTTACACCAAGCGACTCAGGGTTTGTCGAGGTCCAATCCTCCGCAGGGGCAGATCCGCCGGCATTATTGACCAGGATGTCGATCGACCCTGCTGTAGCCTTGGAATCCCTAATAAGACGATCGACCTGATCCGACACTGTGAGGTCGCCGAATACCGCGAATGCCCGACCTCCAGAGGATATGATGTCATGCGCGACTTCCTCTGTTTTCATTCTGTCGCGACCGTGGACAAGAAAGGTTGCCCCTTCCTTCGCGAGGCCTCTGGCCACACCCTCGCCGATCCCCTTGCTGCTTCCCGTGACCAGTGCAACCTTGTTTTGGATTTGTAAGTCCATGATATTTCATCCGTGTTATCATCTCCTGCAGATATGAGGTTCGTTGATGAAGCAGGCAATTACGCACTTTAAAGTGCCTGGCGAGGACAGGGCGACGTGTCTCGGAGCCGACGGTTCCGTCTCTCATGTCAGCAGGGTGCTTCGGATGATCACAGGACGTTGGAAACAGCCGATCCTTTTCCGATTGTTCGCCGAACCATCATTGCGGGCATCGCAGTTCATGAGAGACATGCCTGGGATATCCCAGAAGATGCTAACGCAACATCTAAGGGAGTTGGAAATTGACGGCCTCATACGCCGACACGACTTTCAAGAGCAGCCTCCCCGAGTCGAATACTCGCTGAGTTCAACAGGCCGCGGGCTTATGCCGATTTTGATGTCAGTCAGGGAATTCTCTCGGGATTATCCTGGCAATCGGCGTGGCTAACTAACTTGGGTGCCGAACGCTTGGCGCATCATCCCGAAAATATCGCTTGTATTATGGACTGAATGGTTCCATATTCACTCCATGGTCAAGCGCACTCAAATATCCGCGTCCGTTGGTCGCCCCCGAGAATTTGAACTCGATGAAGCAGTTCGAAAAGCGATGCAGGTATTTTGGGATCGTGGATATCACGATGCATCACTTCCCGACCTGCTTGAGGGTATGGAGCTTTCCAGAGGCAGCTTTTATAAGGCTTTCGTCGACAAGCGAGGTATCTATCTGCGTGCCCTCGACGCTTACATCGAGGACGCCGTTCGCTCGGTCGGTGAAACGCTGCATTCCAATCCGTCGCCCAAAGCAGCAATTCGAGATGCTTTTTCTCAACAAGTGGATCAAGCCTCCGGAACGGAAGGTTTGCGTGGCTGCTTTGTCGTCTTTGCAGCTGTCGAAATGCTTCCAGAGGATAAAGAGGTCGCACCACGTATTTCCCGGCTGTTCAGACGTCTGCAAGATCTTTATGCGGCAGCGATCATAAGAGCCCAGGCCTTGGGCGAAATCGATCCAGGGCTGGATGAACGAACGCTCGCCAGGTTCCTCGTGTGTCAGGTCCAAGGTATGCGGGTCCTGGCCAAGGCAGGAGCGGATCGCGCTGAGACAAGGGCCATGGTCGAACTGGCGCTGAAGGCACTTGGCTGACCCCAATTTGGAACCAAAAAGTTCCAAATCCCTAACATTGCAAACCGTCGATCGATTTTTTGGTCGCTTGGAGACACTTATGAGAGAAACCAGCAATGCCAACGATAAACTCGATCCACGTCGATGGATGGCACTGCTCATCCTTTTGACAGGCGCCTTTTTGCCACCGCTCGACTTCTTCATTGTCAATGTGGCGCTGCCCTCAATCCAGGAGGATTTCAGGGCTTCTGCATCAACGATGCAGCTGATTATCTCCGGTTACGCCACTACCTATGCAGTGATGTTGATCACTGGGGGCAGACTTGGAGATCTCTATGGTCGACGAAATGTCTTTCTGGCTGGAATGGTCGGGTTTGCAGCCGCGTCTGCCTTATGCGGGTTTGCCTGGTCTCCAGCCGCGTTGGTCGCCGGCCGTATCCTTCAGGGGTTTGCAGCGGCAATTATGGCACCGCAAGCCTTGGCTTCCATCAATGCGATTTTCCCAGACCACGAAAAATCAAAGGCGCTCAGCTTTTATGCCCTGACATTCGGGGTGGCATCGATGGTTGGTTTGCTTCTCGGTGGAGCGCTAATCGCACTGAATATCTTTGGCCTCGGATGGAGGGCCATTTTCCTGATCAACCTCCCGGTGATTGCGATCGCTGCGCCGCTGGCCTCCTTCATGTTGCGCGAAACCCGCTCGGAACACCCAACCAATCTTGATTTGGGCGGAGCCTTGCTGATAGCGCTTGCGCTTTTTGCCCTGATCGCGCCGCTTATCGAGGGCCGGGAGCGGGGGTGGCCAATCTGGTTGCTTCTGATGCTCTGTGCTTCACCGCTGCTTTTCGTCTTGTTCTGGCGGCATGAGCGAAACGTCGAGACAGCGGGCGGAAATCCTATCCTTGAACCAAGCCTGCTGAACGTCTCGGGGTTGAAGCGCGGGTTGGCAGCTGCCTTCTCCTTCTACTCTCTGGCGGCATTCTGGCTCGTATTCTCGGTTTATCAACAGAGCGGCCTTGGCCGCACGCCCTTTGAAGCCGGGCTCGCCATCCTACCTGCCGCAGCCGGTTTGTCCTTGGCCCCTTTGCAAGCGAGCGCGTCCTCCGCTTCTTTGGAAGATACTCCGCTGCCATTGGCATGGGGCTGCAAGCAGGCGGCCTGTTTGCAACGGCCGCCCTCATCTCAAGTGATCATGCCCAGTTCCTCTCTCTAGCGCTCTTTCTCATTGGAGCGGGGCAGGGGATCGCGCTTCCAAACCTTTTGAAAAGCGTCGTGCAGCGCGTCGCCAGACCGCAATCGGGACTGGCCTCCGGTCTCGTCAATTCCACACTTCAGATTGGCGGCGCATTCGCGGTTGCACTCATTGGCGGGTTGTTCTTCTTGAATTTGGGGTCTGCAACCGATGCCAGATCCATCGGCCGGGCATATAGCGTGGCAGCAATCGCAATCGCACTCTGTCTTCTCGTCGCAGGATGGCTTTCCGCCGGCCTTCCGTCGAACAAGGCGGTGCGGCGATAAGCACGCGCATTGACGAGCTCAATGACTAACGCTGCATTGACGGCTTGATCATTCCCGCCTCCACGTCGGTCCCCACAAGAGGACCATTTCTCACAGCTTGAAACAGAACTATTTCGGAGTAAACCGCCATGAACAACATCCATGATCTTCCTCTTTCGGGTAAGAGCGCGCTTGTTACCGGTGCAGCGCGCGGGATCGGCGCGGCCATCGCGCTGAAGCTGGCTAAAGATGGTGCCGACGTTGCGATCACCTATGAGAAGTCGGCCGAAAAAGCCGAAGCTCTCGCCGCCGAGATCAGAACTATGGGCCGCAAAGCTGTGGCCATTCAGGCCGATGCAGCAAGCACAGCCGCCGCTACGGCTACCGTCGAGCGGACCGTCGCTGAACTTGGCGGCCTCGACATTCTCGTTAACAATGCCGGCGTCCTCTTCGCAGGAGATTTCGCGGTACAGCCACTTGGGGAAATCGACCTGCAACTGAACGTCAATGTTCGCGGCGTGTTTCTGATCACCCAGGCAGCGCTGAAATACATCCCGAATGGCGGCCGTATCATCAGCACCGGAAGCAATGCGGGTCTGGCGGTTCCATTTGCAGGAATCGCGGTTTATGCGGCGACCAAATCAGCGCTGGAAAGCTTCACGCGCGGCCTAGCGCGTGAACTGGGTCCGAGGGAGATTACCGTCAATCTGGTCCGACCGGGGCCGATCGACACTGAGATGAACCCTGCCGACGGAGCTCTCGCGCCTGCCATCCTGCCAAAACTGTCGATCGCCCGGTATGGCAGAACCAGGGAAGTGGCAGAGGCCGTCGCTTTCCTCGCTGGTCCCGGTGCAGCCTATATCACCGGCTCGGGCATTCTTGTCGACGGCGGCATAAGCGCCTGAGCATTGGCCCGAGGCGGCGGACCGTACGCCTCTTGCAACGCGTTCTATTCAACAGCACCGAAAAAAGGTGGAGAAACATGGAATACACACGCGTTGGAACCGCCAGCCTCGAGATTTCGCGCCTCTGCCCTGGATGCATACTTTTGGGCGAACCTGAAACAGATGGAACCGGAGAGAGCATTTGAAGACCATCGGCATACTTGGCGGAATGTCCGCCGCCTCGACGCAGATTTATTATCGTGAACTCTGCAGGCTCACCCGCGAGACCCTGGGAGGACTTCATTCTCCTGAGCTTCTCATACGATCCGTCGACTTTGATGAAATCGAAAGGTTGCAGGTGTCTTCCAATTGGGACGCGGCGGCAGATATCCTGAATGAGAAAGCCATTGCTTTGGAGCGTGGAGGCGCCGAGCTCCTCATCCTGGCGACGAACACCATGCACAAGGTGGCGGACAGGATCCTGGCCGGGGTGTCGATCCCGTTCGTACACATCGCGGACGCCACGGCGACGGCGATCCTCGACGGCGGCTTTCGCAAGCCGGGCCTGATGGCGACCGCCTTCACGATGGAGCAGAACTTCTATACCGACCGCCTGACTGCCAGGGGACTGTTGCCGACAATTCCTGAAGCCGGAGATCGAGCGGAGACCCATCGCATCATCTACAACGAGCTGTGTCGTGACGTCGTAACCAAGGAAAGCCGTTTGGCGTACGAGTTGATTGCGCAGCGACTGATCGGTCAAGGCTGCGACTGTCTTATTCTTGGTTGCACGGAGGTGGGCATGCTGTTGAACCAGGATAATGTCGCCGTCCCTGTCTTCGATACGACCCTCATTCACTGTGAAGCGGCTCTCAGGGCGGCGCTGGATTGATGTGCTGCCGGTTGTGGGCTCGGCGGTTATCTCGTAGGAGGCGCCTGGGTTCAGGTGTTGGCAAATGGGGTTAACCCTGTTCTCCAAGGTGCTGTTGGACCCACTTCACCTCTTCCGATGCGGTACGACCGAAATGCCGTCTGAAATCGCGGCTGAATTGAGCGGGACTGACATAACCGACCGATGCAGCCACGGCAGCAATGGTCCCGCTTTGGCGCGCGATCATCAGTCTCGCCTCGTGGAGTCGCATCGCCTTCACGTATTGCATTGGACTTGAGCCGGTCAGGTTTTTGAAGTGAACGTGGTACGAAGGGACGCTCATGCCCACGCTTTTGGCAAGATCCGCGACAGTGATGTCAGAACCATAGTTCTCGCGAAGCCACGCTACGCTTTCGACCAGTTTTCCGGACGTCCCTTTTCGCTGAAGGGCCGCGATCATCGCGCCGCCTTGCGGGCCGACCATGACGCGGTAGTGCAATTCGCGCAGGATGGAGCTTCCGATCACAGCGACCTCGACCGGGCTTTGGAGCGCCTCGACCAGGCGCAGCAGCACGTCCTGGATGCTGCGGTCCATCCTGCTGGAGAATAGCCCTTTCGGCGTGGCGCGCGGAGAACCTGCATGTTGTTCGACCTGCATGGCGATTTCTGCCGCCACCTGCATGTCGAACTCGAGATAGATCGCCAGCAACGGCCTCTGCTGACTGGCTTTGGAAGTCATCCTGAAGGGAACGGGTACCGAAACGGCAAGATAGTGATCCTCATCGTAAAGGTAGGCTTCCCCATTCAAGATGCCGTGCTTGCTTCCCTGTAATACGAAGACTGCCCCCGGCCTATAGAGAACCGGCACGTCGTTGAGGACTGCTTCAGTGCGCAGAATACGGACACAACCGATCGCCGTCTGATTGTAGCCGAGACGGGGAGCAAGTTGGCCGGCCAGGGCGACAAGCCGGTCATGGCCGACGGACGGTTCTTCATAAATCATAGGATTTGGCAAAATAACGAGAGGATTCGCAATCGAGCTGAGAGAGCCACCAGATTATCTGTCAGCATGCATAAATCAAGGAGTTTCGAAAATGTCGAGTAAAACGTTTTTTATAACGGGTGTAAGTTCGGGTTTCGGGTTGGCGATCGCCACTGCCGCTATTGACGCCGGTCACAAGGTTATCGGCACCATCCGCTCTGAGGCCTCGCGCAAAGCCTTGGCGGACACTCTTCCGACACTACATCCGGTTCTTTGCGACGTCACCGAATTCGACCGAATCCCGGACGTCGTCCGACAAGTCGAGGAAGAACACGGTTCAGTCGACGTCCTAATCAACAATGCAGGATACGGGCATGAGGGTATACTTGAGGAATCGCCGATCGAGGAGATGCGCCGCCAGTTCGATGTGAATGTGTTTGGCGCAGTTGCAGTCGCCAAGGCGTTTCTCCCGAGGTTCCGCGAGCGCCGAAGCGGCTTTATCGTCAACGTCACGTCGATGGGCGGCATGATCACCATGCCCGGCATCGCCTATTACTGCGGCAGCAAGTTCGCACTCCAGGGCATCTCCGAGGTCATGCGGTCGGAAATGGCGCCGTTTGGTGTGCACGTAACAACCCTTTGCCCCGGCTCGTTTCGGACGGACTGGGCAGGCCGTTCTATGGTCCGCACAGAGCGTTCCATTGCTGACTATGATACCCTGTTTGATCCGATCCGCGAGGCGCGTCAGGCAGTGAGCGGCAAGCAGCTCGGAAATCCGCAAAAGCTCGCCGACGCGGTTCTAACCCTCATCGAATCTGACAATCCCCCGCCGCAACTTCTCCTTGGCAGCGATGCTCTCAAGCACGTGACGGCGCGGATCGACCGTCTGAAACAGGAAATCGAAGCGTGGACCGATCTGAGCCTGTCCACCGACGGCTGACATAAAGCGGAATTTTATTCTTGACCGTCTGCCTACTAGAAGGTAGACAAAGCATATGAGCAATCTTTCAACCACCTCCGACGACATCCTGGCTTCTGCCCGAACCCTCATCATGAATGGGGGCTACAATGGATTCAGCTACGCCGATATCTCGGAGATTGTCGGTATCCGCAAGGCCAGCATTCACCATCATTTTCCAAGCAAGGTCGATTTGGTGCGTGAGCTGGTCAAGCGGTATCGGGAGGATGGACAGGCAAGCGTGGCAGTTCTTGAGCAGAAGGTTCCGAATGCTCTGGACATCCTCAAGGCTTATGCAAACCACTGGGCTGCATGCATTGAGGATTCCAGCAGACCCTACTGTGTCTGTGCTATGCTTGCCAGTGAACTGCCGTCCCTGCCGCCGGAGGTGGCAAAGGAGGTTACGGCATTCTTTGACTTCATATCTTCGTGGCTGACCTCAGTCATGGAGCGTGGCACCAACGAAGGCGCGCTGAACCTCACCAGCGCCCCTCATGTCGAAGCTGAAACGTTTCTGGCGACGGTATATGGGGCGATGCTTTCGGCGAGAGCTTACGGGAAACCGGAAGTTTTCCCGATGATACTCGAACCGGCTCTCAATCGGCTCACTCCCACTGTCTCTCACTAATCCTGCGGGAGCCCATCTCCTCAGGAATAATCGCGTCCCGCGAAACTACCAACTAGTAGGAAGATGATAATGAAAAATGCTTTGTCTACCTTAGCTCTCGGCCTGACGATCGCCCTTTCCATGATAACGCTGGCGCCGCCCGCTCATGCCGAGGATAAGAAATCCGCGCCGATCCATGTCCGCGGCAGCATCGTGGCCTATACGGGATCAACACTCAAGGTGAAGACCCGCGAGGGTGAGACTGTCGATGTTGCGCTTGCCGACGACTGGAAGGTCGCCGGCGTCGCGGAAGCCAAGGTCACCGATATCAAGCCTGGTGATTTTGTCGGCATTGCATCCTTGCCAAAGGCTGGCGGTGGCGATGGCGCGCTTGAGGTTCTGATCTTTCCGCCGGCCATGAAGGGCACAGGTGAGGGTAGCTATGGCTGGGATCTCAAGCCCGAAAGCAGCATGACGAATGCAACGGTCGCAGATGCCGTCAAGGACGTTGATGGCCGAACCGTCACCGTGACCTACCACGGCAAGGAAAAGAAGATCGCCATACCGGATGGGACACCCGTCGTGACCATCGCTGCTGCAACCAAGGACGATCTCGTTTCCGGCGCCGTTGTCTTCATCACTGCCGAAAAGACTGCGACCGGCCCAATCGCCCATCAGGTGGTTGTCGGCAAAAATGGCGTGGTTCCCCCCATGTGAGGACCCCGCCGTCACTGGCCGGAGCAGCCGCCTTACTGCTTCGGTCGGTGACTACCGAGCGATGCTGCGTGATCTGCAGCCATCATGTGCAACAGATGAAAGACGTTGAGATGAGCGCAGAAGTTTCCAATGATAATATACACCATCCCCGGACGGTCTTCATCCGACGCCACTCAATTGTTACACGGCTCACGCATTGGCTGAACGTGCTCTGCCTGAGCTTTCTTCTGTTGAGCGGGCTGCAGATCTTCAACGCCCACCCAGAGCTTTATTGGGGTCATTATGGCGCGAACGGCGACCCCGCCGTTCTGACGATCGGCTCCGAAGACGATGCAGGCACCCCAAGCGGCTTCTTGCGTGTCGCAGGAGTACAAATTCCTACTACTGGCGTGCTTGGCGTTTCCAATGTTGATGGAGAGCAGACTGCGCGAGCTTTCCCGTCCTGGTCAACCATCCCTTCGTTTCAGGATCTGGCGGCTGGACGTCGCTGGCATTTCTCTTTCGCTTGGTTGTTTGTGATCAATGGCATTCTCTACCTGGGATTCAGCCTGCTGAGCGGACATTTCAGGCGAGACCTGGCGCCAATGGCGCATGAACTCTCACCTCGCCATCTCGGCCGTGAAATACTCGACCACGCTCGGCTGCGCTTTCCGAAAGGGGAGGAGGCCAAGCACTACAATGCGCTTCAAAAGCTCACTTATCTGGCTGTCATTGTCGTCCTTCTCCCTCTCATGGTTTTGACAGGCCTGACCATGTCACCGGGCGTCGACGCCGCTCTTCCTGCCCTGGTCGATATCTTCGGCGGACGCCAATCGGCGCGTACGATCCACTTCATCACCGCATCGGCCCTGGTTCTCTTCGTCATCGTGCATGTGGCGATGGTCGTCCTGTCGGGGACTTGGAACAATATCCGCTCGATGATCACCGGACGTTACGCCATCCACGAGGAAGGACCGAATGCATGAGCACGTTTCTCACCAGACGCCGCTTTCTGATCGGCGGAACACTTGGCGCCAGTGCTTTGACCCTTTCCGGATGTGATCTGCTGGACCAAAACGCGGACATCGCCAATGTCCTTCGATCGGCCGAGGAACTGACCATGAAGGCCCAGAGGCTGCTTCAGGGGCGTGATGCCTTGGCACGTGAGTTCGATGAGAAAGATATCTCGCCATCCTTTCGCGTCAATGGAACGAGTGCTCCTGACAGTGAGGAATATGCGGAACTGCTGGAAGGCAAGTTTGCAAACTGGCGGCTGAAGATCGACGGCCTTGTCGATCGACCTCGGGAATTCTCTCTCGCGGATCTGAAGGCGCTTTCCTCCCGCACACAGATCACCCGCCACGACTGCGTGGAAGGCTGGAGTGCCATCGGCAAATGGACTGGCGTTCCGCTTGCCAGCCTGTTGGGTTTGACCGGGCTCAAGCCGACGGCGCGCTATGTCGTGCTGCATTGTGCGGACGAGCTCGAAAAGACGCTCGATGGAAGCGGCCGCTACTACGAGAGCATCGATCTCATCGACGCGGTTCATCCGCAGACCATCCTTGCCTACCAGATGAACGGCCAGGATCTCAGCGTCGGCCATGGCGCCCCATTGCGTCTGAGGGTCGAGCGGCAGCTCGGTTACAAACAGGCGAAGTACATCATGCGCATTGAGCTGGTCGATAGCTTCGCTGGCCTATGGGGCGGCAACGGCGGTTATTGGGAAGACCGTGGCTACGAATGGTACGCCGGCATCTGAGGCGTTTACCCGGTTAATCAAAGGATCACGGTTCATGAGCAGACGCCAAGTTCAAAAAGTAATGCCCATCTCCGCAACCGCTTCTTCGCCACCGGTTGCGGTTGGACAAACCAACTCGATCTTCTCGGATCCCGACGGTCGATGGGTCGCAAAGCGGCAGGGGGAGATCAACGAGGCATTCGAGAAGCGCATGCGCTTGCAGAGCGATCAGGACACTGATTTAGCGACTCCGGCGGACGAGGGCGCGCAGAACGTCGAGCCCTTAGAGAAGCCAGCTGCAAAACTCTAGGGCGAAAGCGACCGAATTGGTCGATTTGAGTGGGCCGAGAATACCGCATTTGGAAAACAGGTCGGCTTCTTCTGACCAGTCTCATTTTACCAAATCTCATCATTCAAGAAAGTGGAAAAGAACAATGGCAAACAATCAGACCTCCCTTGGCGCGAGCGCCAACGAGCAATGGCTCAAGCAGTATTACTTCACCAGAGCCGCCTTCTCAGTGCTGTGGGTCGCGGCTGCATTGACTGCCGGACGGCATTCCTTTGCGGTGGCTGCCGCACTGCTGGTTGTTTATCCCGCTTGGGATGCGATCGCGAACGTCATCGATGCCGCCAGGAGCGGCGGTCTTGCCGCTAACCGTAGCCAAGCGATCAATGTCGCAGCGAGCTCTGTCATGACTCTTGCCGTGATCCTTGCGCTGACAATGAACATGAACTGGGTTCTCGGCGCCTTCGGTCTGTGGGCGATCTTTTCGGGGTTGTTGCAGCTTGGGGCTGCTGTGCGGCGCTGGAAGACGAGTGGAGGTCAGTGGGCAATGATTTTGAGCGGTGGACAATCCGCTGTGGCCGGCGCGCTGTTCATCTTTCAAGCGCAAATGCCGCAGGAGCCTTCTATCTCCACGGTCGCGGGATACGCTGGCGTCGGGGCATTCTATTTTCTGGTTTCGGCAATATCGCTGACAATCGCCCTGTCGCGTCGCAGCACGCATCCCGTTTCATAAGCTCTACCTGGTGCCAATGAAACCGCCTGGAAGGAGCTAAAATGATAAGCATCGCCAACGATATTGGCCTCAGTCGGCACTTTGTCGAAGGGCTGATGAGAATGATCGTGGGTGCTGTGGTGGAGCGGCACAGGGAGATTACGGCCGAGAAGCAAAGTGTCTGCCGGGCCTACCCCTACCGCAGCGGCGAATGTGGTCGGTCGGCAGGGAGAGTTACAATTCTTTGGTCCTTTGGCGGCTTACCATCCAGGGGCATTTGTGAGGTGGTTCGAGACGGTCGAGATAAACGCCCGAAGACGTTGAAGACGTCGCAGGTCCCGGTGATATCCCATCCAGATGTCTCGCGCCGGCGGGAGCTTAGGTAGTTCCAGTCTGCGGATACCCGGTATCTGATTGCCCACTACACGGGGCAGGACGGCAATCCCGACGCCCTGCTTGCACATTCGCCCCTGGACGTTTCGGTTGTTTGATCGCAGGACGGGTCTCGCGTTCGGGAAGCTCTCGATGAGCCACGCGATATCGGGGAATTGCCCGGTCGACGTATCGTGGGTGATCAGCCGGAAGCCGGTCCCGTCGCCATATTTCGGATCAGGCGACTCCTCGGCGATGTAGACGCCGTATTCGAGCCTGAAGAGCCGCCGTTGAATGACATCGGCAGTGTCGAACGGAACGATGCGAAAGGCAACGTCGGCCTCCCTTTGAGCGAGGTTGAACAGGCGAGTGCCGGTTAGGATCTCGACGTCTACATTGGGGTAGGCTTTCGAGAAATCGGCCAGGATGGGAGGCAGGACATAGGCCCCGAACCAGTCCGCTGATGAAATGCGCAGATTGCCTCTGAGGTTTTGCTCCTGCCCGGCGAGCCGGCGTTCCATGCCCAGCGCGCCTTCTTCCATCTGCTCTGCCAGGGCGATGATCCCATGGCCCTCTTCTGTCAGCACGAGACCGTCCGCGGTCCGCTGAAAGAGCGTGTGGCCGATCGCCTCCTCAAGGGCACGCAGCCGTCTGCCGACCGTCGGATGGCTCGTATGAAGTGCACGCGCAGCGCCGCCGAGGGTGCCGGATCGCGCAATCGCAAGGAAGATTTTTACGTCACTCCATTCCACGGTCTGGCCCTTACAAAAGTGAACATTGAAAATACAAAACTGTCACTTAAAGTACAAATATAAACATCTAGATTCAACTCATACTTCGAAAACAAGCGGAGAAACGTCATGAAAACCTGGCTCATCACAGGATGCTCAAGTGGCTTTGGACAACGGCTCGCGCTCTCTGCGGCTCAGCGGGGCGATCAGGTTGTCGCCACTGCCCGCAACGTCAACTCGATCGAAGAAATGGCTCGGCCATTCGATGGCCGTATGATCACCCTGCCGCTCGACGTGACGGATGCGGCGGCGGCCGAGGCTGCGGTCGCAAAGGCGGTCGAGACATTCGGCGGCTTTAATGTGCTCGTGAACAATGCCGGCTACGGTCTGTTCGGCGCGATAGAGGAAGGCACGCCTGAAGAATACCGGCCCATGTTCGAGGTGAACGTCTTCGGCCTGATCGAAACCACCAGAGCAGCCCTACCAGTTCTGCGACGTTCGGGCGGAACGATCGTCAACATGTCGTCGGGCGCAGGTATCGCGGGTAGCGGCGGGGCCGGATATTACAATGCCGCCAAGTTTGCGGTTGAAGGGATTTCCGAGGCGCTTGCCGGCGAGCTGAAACCATTTGGCGTCCGCGTGATTGTCGTCGAGCCGGGGCCTTTTCGCACCGATTTCCTTGGCCGTTCGATCACGATGGCGGCTAAAGAAATGCCCGAATACGTCGCGAGTTCGCGCAGGCATTATCGCGAAACTAATAACGGCGTTCAGGCGGGTGATCCCGCTAAGGCTGTTGCAGTGATCCTGCAGGCAGTCGATGCGAATGATGCTCCGCTTCATCTGCCGCTCGGTCCCGCCGCGCATTCGATCGCTGAGCGAAAGCTGGCTTCCTTCCGCAGCGATATCGACACCTGGCGCGATATCTCGATCGCGACCGATTTCGATCAGCCCTGATCTGGCAGCTAGCTCTGCTTGGACGTCACATCGATTGGAAAAGTCATCATGATCGCAACCTTGCAAGGTTTTACCCAGCAACTGGTGCCGGTGAATGGCATCAAGATCAATGCCGTCACGGGCGGCTCCGGTCCCCCGATCCTTCTGCTTCACGGTTGGCCGGAAACATGGTGGGAATGGCACTACGTCATGCCGCTGCTGGCCGAGCATTTCAGCGTGGTGGCGATCGATCTGCGGGGCGCCGGCTTTTCCGACTGCCCGCTTGACGGCTATGACAAGGCGACGATGGCGCGCGACGCGCACGAGGTCATGGTCTCCCTTGGGCATGAACGCTATGCAGTATGCGGCCATGACATTGGCGGCATGGTGGCTTTGCCACAGGCCGCCATCTATCGGGACGCTGTTACTCACCTGGCTGTCCTCGATGTTCCACTTCCTGGCTGGAGCCTGTGGGAAGCAACGACGGCAAAGATCTGGCACTTCGCCTTCCACATGAACCGTGACCTGCCGGAACGACTGATCCATGGCCGTGAGTACGATTATATCTCGGCCTTCATGGCAGAACGGTTCTACGATCACAGCACCTTCAATCCTGAAGACATTGAGATCTACGCCAAAGCGATGGCACTTCCTGGCCACACACGCGGTGGCATGGAATGGTATCGCACCCTCGCTGCCGACCATGCGGCCGCGCTCGAGTACAAGAAGCAACCGCTCCGGATTCCGGTTTTAGGTCTCGGCGGGGAGCAGCGTTTCGGTGCTCATATGGTCCCGATGCTCAAGGAGTTCGCCACAGATGTTACGGGCGGCCCGATTGCCCGCTGCAGTCACTATGTGGCGGACGAGCGCCCGGATGAAGTGGCCGCTGCTCTCATCGATTTCCTCAAGGCCAAGTGAAACTTCGCGATCCGGGCGAATTCCGCCCGATCACGTTCATCGATTCAACAAGAAAGGAAAACTGTCATGACCGCATCTCAAATTCGTGGCGTCAATCACATCGGCATCACGGTGCCTGACATCGAAGCGGCAAAATCGTTCCTGGTGGAAGCCTTTGGCGGCCAAGTGATCTACCAATCGTTCGGACCGCAGGATCCGGCCAGGCAGGGACCCGAGTTCGAGCGGTCCACTGGTGCTTACCCGGGAACGCTCGTGCGTGCGCAAGCGATGGTCAAGATCGGAACCGGACCGGATATCGAGCTCTTCGAAATGCATGGCCCGGAGCAAGCTCAGCCCGTTCGAGCGAGCGACTTCGGCATTACGCACTTTGGTGTCTACACCGACGACATCGACGCATCGGTAGAGCGCTTTGAGAAGGCTGGCGGAACAGCCCTCACGGCACCACGCGCTATTCCCTACGCAACCGAAAAAGGTCTTGGAAACAAGGTTTGCTACTGCCGCATGCCATGGGGTACGACCATCGAGTTTATCACCACGCCTGATCGCATGGCCTATCATGACCAGACGGATCTGCGCAGATGGCAGGACGAGGAATGAGCGTGAGCTTTGATACCTCGTTATCCCGCCGCAACCTCCTGTCGCTTTCGGCGATGGCTGCGGCCTCGGCCCTGGCAGGATGGGTCTCCACCGCCGGCACGGGCCGGATGGTGGGGCGACAGTCGACGCCTCTCCAGGATCCGATCGGCCCTGTCCACGTCGCTCCTACGCCAACAGATGCCGAACTGGCTGTCATGTACGGTCCTATCGAGGATGGCGGCTTTCTGATCCCGGCGGTTCCCTACAAGCAGATCGATCCGCGCTACTATCGCCAGCAGGTCCTCGACCCGACTGGCGAGGCGCCCGGCACGATCGTCGTCGACACCCCCTCCCGCTTCCTCTATCTCGTCCAGCCGGGCGGGACCGCGATGCGCTATGGTGTCGGGATCGGGCGCGATGGCTTTGCCTGGCAGGGCAACGGCATCATTCAGTGGCGTCAGAAATGGCCGCGTTGGAAGCCGCCGAACGAGATGGTTGCCCGCCAGCCGGAATTGGCCAAATATTCGATCGAGAATGGCGGCATGGAGCCGGGCCTGAAAAATCCGCTTGGTGCGCGAGCGCTCTACATCTTCTCCGGCGGCCAGGACACACTCTACCGTCTGCACGGCAATCCGCAATGGCGCTCGATTGGCAAGGCCGTTTCGTCAGGCTGTGTGCGCCTGCTCAACCAGGACATTATCGACCTCTATGAACGCGTGCCGATCAAGGCGCCAATGGTCGTCAAGCAGTAAGCGCAGGCGATCATATCCGTCCCTCCTTGGACCAGGAGAGACATGTCCTTCAGCGCTTTCAAAGCCTCCGCAATCCACGCACAAAACTCAAGGAACTACCGACCATGTCGAACTTCAGTAAAGCGGCCGTTGGCCTCATTGCCGCGCTTTTGTCTTCTGCTGTCCTAACAGCCCCAGCCTTAGCGGACGCGCGCAACATCGTGCTTGTCCATGGCGCGCTCGTGGATGGTTCGGGCTGGCGCGGCGTTTATGAAATCCTGACCCGCGACGGCTATCATGTCAGCATCGTCCAGCAGCCGCTGACAAGCCTGGATCAGGACGTTGCAGCCACGAAGAGCGTGCTTGATCAGCAGGACGGGGACGTCGTTCTCGTCGGTCACAGCTATGGGGGCACGATCATCACGGCAGCAGGTGATGATCCCAAGGTCAAGGCACTTGTCTATGTTGCGGCACTGCAGCCCGAAAAGGGCGAAAGCACCGCACAACTGCTCCAATCGATGCCGTCACCCACCAACGATATCAAGCCGACGAAGGATGGCTTCCTGCTTATCGACCCGGCGAAGTTCGCGGCTGATTTCGGGGCGGATCTGCCCAAGGAACAGGGCGAGTTTATGGCCCGGTCTCAGATGCCTGTCGCCGTCGCGGCCACCAGTGCGCCGGTGTCTATTGCCGCCTGGCACGACAAGCCTAGCTACGGGATTGTTGCGAAGGACGACATGACGATCAATCCGGACCTTGAGCGCTGGATGTACAAGCGCGCCGGTTCAACTGTGACGGAGACCGACGGTAGTCACGCTATTTATATCTCGCAGGCGGCTGCAGTTGCGAAGGTTATCGAGGAGGCCGCGGAAGCTGTCGACTGACAGAAAAGGACCGCGGTAACTCTGCAAATTCACTAGCTACAACGTTTTGCGAGTTTGGACTCGTGCCTTGGCAGTGACGTGATCGCTGCACCAAGGACAAACGTTGTCATCAGAGGGGTCCCGCGATCCAACATCGCGCTTTAAAGCCTGGTGTCGTCGCGGGCCTTCAATGCAGATCGCCATGGAAGGTACAGCAGGAGCGCACTCCGATGATTGTAGAATGTCTCAACTTTTCAGCCTCGTTGAAACGGTGCTCTACATCTCTGTTGCCCGGGAGCACTGTGCCCGATAACTCTGTCTCGACTCGAACTCCTTCGTATGATCCAGGCCGGAAAACGGCCGGATGCAGTACGCTCTAATTGTGCCCAAACCGCAAGGTCGTTACCATGTCCATCCCTCTGCATCAGTACTTCATATTTATCTCTATCGTTACCATGATCGTGGTGACACCGGGACCCAACCTTGCTTTGCTCCTAACCAATTCGCCGAGCAACACGAAGCTGACCGGCTTCGGGATGGTATTGGGGTTCGCCGCAGCCATCGTTTCTCATGCCACGTTGGCACTTGTTGGAGTGGGGGCGGTGATCGCAGCTTCGGCAATCTTGTTCACAGTGATGAAACTGTTGGGCGCAGCCTATCTCATCTGGCTGGGGATTAAATCTCTCTTGTCGCTGCGCGGTCTGGATGCATCTGTCATAAATCCAAGCCGGGTTCCAATGAGCCTGACAGCTCCGAAAGCCTTCGTTCGCGGATATCTCAGCAACTTCCTCAATCCCAAACCGGCGATCTTTTACGTTGCAGTCTTCCCCCAATTCTTGGAGGGCCACCAACAGGATGTGCTTGCAAATGGCGCCGCGCTTGCACTCACACATGCTCTGATCGCTGTAGGTTTTTACGGCGTAGTTGTCCTCCTTGTCGGCAGCGTGACTGGTTTTCTCAATCGCCCGCACATCGCCAGAAGGATCAAAACGATCTCCGGAGCGGCTTTGATTTTGCTAGGCGGTCGCTTGTTATTGGCAAAGAGCCCTGCCTGATCGTCTCAACCTAATCCGGGGCTAACGCGGCTTCAACACAACGACCGCCTCGCGTCAATGCATTCACTTAGCTAACTTGGCTCGGCCTATTCGGACGAAGAAAGGATCATTTGTGAATCGCAAAATTATCGTGCCGCTGGCAATGAAGCCCATTGTGGAGCGGGCAGGCTATGTCCCTGCAGTACGCGTCGAAAACCTGGTTTTCTGCGCGGGGCAGGTTGGACGTGATGCCAACATGAATGTCATCAACGACCCAGAGAAGCAATTCGAGGCGTGTTGCGACAACTTAGCTACCGTTTTGTCGGCGGCAGGTTGCAGCTTCGAAGATGTTGTCGAAATGACTACGTATCATGTCGGATTGCAGCAGCATATGCATACCTTTCGCAAGGTAAAGGACCGGATTTTCCCCCGCGGAACATGCGCGTGGACTTGCATTGGCGTCTCTGAACTTGCCCATCCCGGTCTTCTTGTGGAAATCAAAGTTGTGGCAGCTACACCTTCACACCCGTTGCAACAGAGCGGTAGTTGAGGCCCGCCGAAGTCCTGGAGTGCTCAAATTGGACTGGACAGCTGGTGTAGAAGACATAACAAGACGACGCAGCTGGTGGACGACCAGCCGCGGTTTGTATCGCTAATGGCGCGGCTGCGACAGGTGTGTGTGCTCACCATAATGTTCCTTGGTCGGCTGGAATTAGCGGTTCCATAATTAACGGTCACGCTCCAGCCTACGCTCCGCTTGCATGAAGCCATTGGACTTTCTATCGCTTGACGAACCAACGCGTGGGCAGATGGTTCGATTCCGCTCAAGGCGTGTGTAGCGCGACATTCTCGATACGGATGCCGAGCGGCGCGAGCCGCTGATGCGAGGCCTTCCATAAACCCCACACACGAACTTCGTTGAAGGTTCGACGCCAAAGACTGCCAGTGAGCAGTGACTGAGGCGCTCTTAGTCTTAGGCAGGCCGCCTTTGGTTCCCGCTGAACATGCCGCCGCGATAGACGTCCGCCATAAGATCGAACGAGAACAGCACGACGTCGGATGCCGACAGCGCGCTGATTTCGAAATCGCCATTGGACGTAAATGCGCTTTCTCCCTCAGAGACCAACTCGCCCGCGATGGAGACCTTTCCACTGTAGACGTAAAGCAAGGTGTTTCTTCGAGCTTCCTTGGCCGGCAGCCGCAGATGGACCCCTCCAGCAATACGGGCGTCAAAGACGCGGACGTCAGATCTGACCTTCAACGGTGCACCGCTCAGTCCGGCAATAAGCCGCCAGCGATCGACGCTGTCTTCCTCCGTGAACTCATGGAACTGAACCATCGGCTCCAGATCGGGGGCGTTCGGTCGCAGAAATATCTGCAGTGCTTTCACGGGGTCGTCACCAAGCATCAGCTCTTCATGCTGAAACGTATGCCCGGCGTTCATCAACATGAAATGCGTCTTGTCGAGCTTCGTCTCGTTTCCGACCGTGTCGCGATGGAGCATCTCGCCACCACGAATATAGGTCAGGATTTCGTCGTCCTTGTGCGGGTGCATGCCGATGAGATGACCCGGCTGAACCTGGGCACGGTCGATCCTGCCGATCGGGCCAATACCGGTGTCGTCCGACGTCAGCGTCAGGCCGGGATAGAGGATCTCGACGCCGAAGCCATGGGCGAAGTCGCCGCGCATCTGGCCCGCGGGAATCTTGGTGATGGTCATTATATTGTTCCTTTCATCCGGGCGCGGGCTCTCCCGCCCGCGCCGAAGACGGCTATGTGCGTTCAATGGTAGTTCAGGATGCCGACCAGCTTCTGACCGAGCGGGCTCGTCCAGTCGACGGCGAGCTCGGAAATGATCTGGTCGACGGTGGTGATGATCGCGCCGGCCTTCTCCATGCGGCGCAGGGCGATATCGTCACCGTATTTGGTGTAGGACGCGGATGCGTCGGCCGAGACCTGGACCTCGTAGCCTTCGTCCAGCATCTGCAGGACCGGAAAAGTGACACAGATCTCGGTCGTCACGCCGGCGACGAACAGCTTCTTGCGACCGGTCGCTTTGACCGCCTGATTGAAGCCGTCGTGGTGCATGGCGTTGACGATGCCGGGGCGCTTGATCCGAGCTTCGAACGCTTCGGGCAGGATGGCTTTGAGTTCCGGCAGCAACGGACCCTGGATCTGGTTTTCCATGCTGGAGGTCAGGATCGTCGGGATGTTGGCGGCCTTGGCAATGTGGGCAAGCTTCAGCGCGTTCTGCTTGACCAGGTTGATGTCATGCGAGTGCGTCCAGGCCATGGTGCCGATCTGGTGATCGATCAGAAGCATTGCGGAATTCTCGGGGTTAAATACGTCCTTATGCATTGATGTGTTCCTTTTTCTGTCGGCGGGGTTGGTGAAGCTCGTTTCGATCCGCTCGATGACTGGAATTTAGCGTTGCGATCAGCGGTACGGTAGCTCTATGATTGGCCACTCTGTCGAACGAAAAATGGAACACTGGGATGATCAGCTTCGAGGACATGCAGACCTTCGTGGAGGTCGCGGACGGCGGTGGCATTACGGTGGCCGCCCGGCGTCTCGGCCTGCCGAAGTCGATCGTCAGTCGGCGGCTTGTCCGGCTTGAAAGCGAGCTTGGCGTTCAGCTTCTGGCACGGACGACCAGAGGCGCATCCCTCACCGAAGCTGGCGCCACCTTTCGCGAGCATGCCGCCCGCATGTGTCTTGAAATGGACGTGGCGCGCGAGGAGATGCTTCCAACCGGAGAGCTGCGAGGACGCCTTCGCGTGGCGGTCCCCTCGTCCTTCGGTCCTGGGCACTTCGCCCCGGCACTGGCCGAGCTCGCCCGCCTGCATCCGCTCCTGCAGCTCCACGCGCATTACAGCGACCGCTACGTCGATCTGGTGGCGGAAGGCTTCGACTGCGGCATCCGCGTCGGCTACCTGCAGGATTCGAACCTGACCGCGCGCAAGATTGGCACCTTTGCGGCAGGCCTTTTTGCAAACCCGGAGTATCTGCGTGTCCACGGCGTTCCACAGAAGCCGTCAGATCTTCTCGACCATCAGGCCATCTTGCAGGGGACCGAAAGCTGGAGGGTTTCCGACGGCACCCGGACCGTGGTCGTCAGCGCTCAGGGACGGTTCAAGGCCGACAGCGCTGCGGGCATCGCCGAAGGGACGGCGGCGGGGCTGGGCGTGGCAGCGCTACCCGTGGTGATCGCTCAGAATTACCTGGAAGCCGGAACCCTTGTGCCGATCATGACGGACTACAGCCTGCCAGAAATTGGGGTCTACATCGTGCGCCCGCCTGGGTCACACGTGTCGCGGAAGGTCCGGGTTCTGATCGACTTCTTCGTCGAGAGGTTCTCCGCAAACGCGGTGGCTGGCTAGAGCAACGAAGGCTAGTATTACGTGGCCGAGCGCCGCTCCTGGAACGCGACGCCCCAGTCGCGCATGGCTATCAGCACGGGTGCCAGAGTCTGCCCGAAGGGCGTCAGAGAGTATTCAACGCGCGGCGGAACCTCTGCGAAGACTTCGCGGGCGACGATCCCGTCGGCTTCGAGTTCGCGGAGCTGCATCGTCAGCGAACGCTGGCTCGGGTCACCGACAAGCCGGCGCAACTCGCCGAACCGTCGAGGCCCGTCCAGCAGCCGGTAAATGATCATTGGCTTCCATTTTCCCCCCGTAACGTCGACGGTGGTTTCGACAGGGCACTTCTGGCCAGAAGTCATTACATGCTCCAATAGTGTATTTTCTATATCTATAGGCAAAATTGTTGCCTACTTGCAAGTTCGCCTGTGTCGCGTCAGTTGGAAGCAGTATATTCAGAGGTGCGTCATGCGAGCTGCTTTCTACGACCGACAAGGCCCTGCAAAGGAGGTGCTCGCCGTCGGCGAGCTCCCCGATCCGCAGCCGGGAGCGGGAGAGGTCCGGGTGAGGGTGGTCGCGTCAGGCATCAATCCCTCCGACATCAAGACGAGAACCGGATTTGGCGGCAAGGCCATGCCGTTTCCACGGATCGTGCCGCATCAGGACGGCGCGGGCGTCATCGACGCCGTCGGTCCCGGCGTGCATCTGTCGCGCGTCGGCGAGCGCGTCTGGATCTACATGGGCCAATGGGGTCGTGCGTTCGGTACTGCGGCGGAATTTGTCGTCGTGCCCTCCGTGCAGGCCGTCAGGCTGGCCGACAACGCATCCTTCGAGATCGCAGCGGCGCTCGGCGTTCCAGCGATGACAGCGCATCGCTGCCTCTTCGCCGACGGAGACCTGCGCGGCAAGCGAGTCCTCGTCCAAGGAGGAGCAGGCGCCGTCGGCAATGCAGCGATCCTTCTTGCGAAGTGGGCGGGGGCATGGGTGGCGGCGACGGTGAGCCGTGAGCAGCAAGCGGAGGTCGCGCGTGCGGCGGGCGCCGATCTTGTCGTCAACAGGCGCGAGGAAAATGTCGCTGCGGCCGTCCGATCAGCCACCGGCGGCAATGGCGTCGATCGCATCGTAGACGTCGATATCTCCGCCAACATCGACGTAGCAATCGCCTCTCTCGCCCGCGACGGTGTCGTGTCGGCCTATTCGACGGAATCGCCAGATGCGAAGCTGACGATTCCGTTCTTCCCGGCGCTGCTGGGCGGCTTCTCGTTCCGTTTCGTCTATGTCTACACCATGCCGGAATCCGCGATGAGGCAGGCAGCCGATGAGGTTTCGGCCTGTGCCGCATCGGGGGTATATGCTCCGCTGATCGCGAAGACATATGCGCTTGACGAAGTGGCCGAGGCACACGAGTTGCAGGAGAGCGGGAAAGCTGTCGGTAAGATTCTCCTCCGAATCCAGAACGCGTGATGCGATCCCATCAAGCTAGCTTATGAGGCGATGACGGCTTTCGGCTCCAGGAACGCCTCGAGGCCGAACACGCCATACTCGCGACCGATACCCGACTGCTTGAACCCACCAAAAGGAGCGAGAGGTTCATGGGGGGCGCCGTTGACGACGACGCGGCCGGACTCCAGGCGATCCGCAAGCGCCTGCATGCGCGCGACATCGGTGCCATGCAGGTAGGCCTGAAGTCCATACGGCGTGTCGTTGGCGATGGACACGGCTTCGTCCTCGTCTCGATAACTGATTACCGACAGGACCGGCCCGAATATCTCCTCGCGCGCGATACGCATCTGGTTGTTGACGTGAGTGAATATGGTTGGCTTCGTGAACCAGCCTCGCTCCAATCCGGCAGGCCGTCCGAGACCACCCGTCAGGAGGCAGGCGCCCTGTCGTGTCCCCAGCTCGATATAGGACTGGACCCGGTCGTACTGCTTTTGACTAACCATCGGTCCGATCATTGCGTCCGGATCGTCGGGGGCGCCGATCTTGAATGTCTCGATCTCCTGTTTCAACCTGGCCAGAACCTCGTCGAGCCGATGGCTCGGTACCAGAATACGAGTGCCGGCAATGCAGGCCTGGCCGCTGTTGATAAAGCCCATCCGCAGGACGGCGGGTATTGTAACGTCCAGATCGGCGTCGTCGAGAATGATGTTCGGACCCTTGCCGCCGAGTTCAAGCGTGACGCGCTTGAAGGTATCGGCCGCGCTGCGCAGGATCTCCCTGCCGACCGCGGTGGAACCCGTGAAGGTCACCTTGGCGATATCCGGATGCCGGCTGAGCTCTGCGCCGACAATGCTGCCAAACCCGTTGACGATGTTGAACACGCCCTTCGGTAAACCCGCTTCATGAAGGCACTCGGTAAGGATCTGTGTCTGCGTTGCGCTCATTTCGCTGGGCTTGATGACGATGGTCGTGCCGGCGGCGATGGCGGTTGCGAGCTTCGAGGTGATGAAGCCGATATTGCTGTTCCACGGCGTGATAGCGGCGGCAACGCCGGAGGGCTGCATGACGACGCGGGCCCGGCCCATCTGTCTCTCGAAGTCATAGTCCTCCAGAACCTTCGCCATGGTCAGAAAGCTTGAAGCAGCGTGGGGAATAGCGAACCGGGTAAAGGTCTGAGGAGCGCCATATTCGAGCGCCATCGCTTGCGTCAGGTCGGAGACGCGCGCGGCGACGGCTGCGTTCAAACGCTTAAGCATCTCGACACGCTCGGCCTTCGTCGTCCGTGAGAACGCCGGGAAGGCGCGTTTCGCGGCGGCGATAGCCTCATGGGCATCTTCGATGCCGCCAAGCCTGACTGTGCCGATCTTCTCCTCTGTCGACGGATTGTAGAGATCGGCGGTCTCCGATCCCTTCGGTGTGACGAAGCTTCCATCGATATAAACCTTGTCGATGATGCGCATCTCAAACTCCTTTTGGCTGTTCCGTCATATCTGGCGCTTCGACACTGTCCTGATAAGCTGGTTAAACATGCTCAGACTGATAGGAGATTACGGACAATGATGCGCGGCTCACTTGCTGAACTTGAGGCTGTCCTCGCCGTCGCCTCACAAGGCGGGTTTCGCGCGGCGGCTCGCGAGCTCGGCATCTCGTCGTCATCGCTCAGCCAGCAGATCGCTACGCTGGAGTCCCGCATGGGCGTCAGGCTGTTCAACCGCTCGACCCGTAGCGTGGTGCTGTCAGCCGCGGGAGAGCAGTTCGTCGCAACTGTGGGCCCGGCGCTGGAGGCGATCCGCAACGCCGTCGAGCATCTCGATGAACATCGGACTGAAGCTACAGGCACTTTACGGATCAATACATCCATCGGCGCCACTCGTATGATCCTGACGCCGCTGATCCTGGAGTACATGCGCCGGAACCCGCAGATGGGGGTGGAGATCGTCACGGAGGGTGCGCTGGTCGATGTCAACGCAAAGGGTTTTGACGCCGGGATCAGGATCCGAGAAGCCGTTTCTCCCGACATGGTGGTCGTCCCGATCGGCGACAGCATCCGACCGGCCATTGTCGGGTCGACCGATTACTTCCGCCGCTATGGAAAGCCGGAGGTCCCGGCAGAGCTCCAAAACCACTTGTGCATTCGTGCACGAATGGCGAGCGGAACCATCTATCGCTGGGAGTTCGAGCGGCGAGGCGAGAGCTTCGCGCTCGACGTTCCCGGCAGGCTCGTGCTCGACGATAGCGATCTGATGCTCCGGGCCGCGCGTGAGGGGGCGGGGCTAGCCTACCTGAGTGAGTGGCAGGTCGAAGATGATCTTGCTGCCGGTAAGCTGGAGCAGGTTCTTGCTGACTGGACCCCGCCTTATCCCGGCTTATGTCTCTACTACCCCGGAAGGCGCAATCTGCCGGCGAAGCTTCGCCAGCTCGTCGACTTGATAAAGGAACTGCGGACAACCGGAACGATGTGAGCCGCTGTTCAGCTTGGGAGATCGCCCGACGGGATGGATGCGAAGTTCACCTTTCATCCTGGCGCTACCGAACTATTCCGCTCAGCGTAACAGTCCAGTGCCGAACATGAGTATTCAGCCGCGCGGTTGCGCATTGCATCCTGTGTTCACGGATCGGGAACGAGCCCGGCCTTCAATCAGGAGCGATCACATGAAACTTTATCACCACCCGCTGTCAGGTCACGCGCACCGCGCCCGGCTCTTCCTTTCTCTGGTCGGGCTCCCCCACGAGCTGGTCGAAGTCGATCTGAAATCTGGCGCCCACAAGCAGCCCGACTTCCTTAAGATGAACCCCTTCGGGCAGGTCCCGGTGCTGGCGGATGGCGATGTCTTCATTTCCGATTCCAACGCGATCCTGGTCTACCTCGCCAAGAAGTCGGGCAAGACGGAATGGCTCCCGGAAGATGCAAAAGGGGCCGCCGACGTTCAGCGCTGGCTCTCGGTTGCAGCCGGTGAAATTGCTTACGGTCCGGCAGCTGCGCGTCTGGTGACGGTCTTCGGCGCCAAGTTCAACCCAGAAGAAGTTATCGGCCGGGCACATACCATCCTTGGCCGGATCGAGAGCCATCTGCAAGGGCGCGAATGGCTGGTGGGCAACCGTCCGACCATCGCCGACGTCGCGGTCTACAGCTATGTCGCACGGGCCCCAGAGGGCAACGTCGACCTCAGCGCCTATCCGTCCGTGAATGCCCTGCTGCGCCGGGTCGAGCAACTTCCGGGCTTCGTCGATTTCGTCAAAACGCCGGCCGGTCTTGCCGCCTGAGCCTGGACAGGGCGTGCGGCACCTCGCACGCTCTTCGCCTCTTTTTCTGGAGAACAGAGATGTCCGTGAAGCTTACAAGATTGCCGACGTGGCATGAAGGCGAGACCTTTATTCAGGAAAAGCTCGGCGTAAAGGAACGCATGGCCTCCGTCGGCCAGCGTGTCGTTCGCGATTTCATGCCGGACCAGCACCGTGACTTCTACGCCCAACTCCCCTTCATCGTTCTCGGGAGCGTCGATCAAGCAGGTGACGCCTGGGCGACCGTTATCGAAGGCCAGCCGGGGTTCATGTCGTCGCCTTCGCCTGCCATCCTAGACATCCTCGCAAGCCGAGATCCCAGCGACCCGGCAAGCGAAGGACTGGCGGACGGCTTGCCGATCGGTCTTCTCGGGATCGAGATGCACACACGCCGCCGCAACCGTATGAACGGCTTTGTCTCGACGATCGATGGCGGTTTCCGCGTCGATGTCGACCAGAGCTTTGGAAATTGTCCGCGTTACATTCAGCTGCGCGACTTTACATTCGAACGCCAGCCCGAGACTTCGTTTCAAGGTGAGGTTGAGGAACTGCCCGCCCTCGATGACGAGGCGCGCGCGATCATTCGGGAAGCCGACGCCTTCTTTGTCGCGTCCTACGTTGATCGCGAGGACCGGCGCCAGGTGGATGTGTCCCACCGGGGCGGCAATGCGGGGTTTGTCCGCGTTGGTGACGATGGCGTCATGACGATCCCGGATTTCGATGGCAATCTCTTCTTTGCAACGTTGGGCAACATCCTGATGAACGGAAAGGCAGGACTTCTGTTCGTGGATTTCAACACCGGCGATATGCTGCAGATGACGGGCAAAGCCGAAGTCATATTCGACTCCCCCGAGATCGCCGCTTTCCAGGGGGCAGAGCGGTTCTGGACATTCAAGTCGACACGGATCGTACGTCGCCGCAATGCACTGGCGTTGAGATGGGCTTTTCAGAAGGACGGCTGGTCGCCGAGTTCCCTGATGACAGGCAGCTGGAGCCAAGCGGCCGACCGTCTCCGCGCCGCAGAGTTTGCCAAGAGCTGGCGGCCAATGACCGTCACCGCGATCGTTGATGAAAGCGCGACGATCAAGTCTTTCCACCTCCAGCCAGGCGATGGCGCAGGGCTACTCCCGCACGCGGCCGGTCAGCATCTGCCCATCCGCATAAAGCTGCCCGGCGAAAATAAGGCGGTCATTCGCACCTACACGCTCTCGGTCGCGCCGTCCGACGGGATCTACCGCATCAGCGTCAAGCGCGATGGTCAGGTATCTCAGTTCCTCCATGATCGCATCGCCGTTGGCGATGTCATCGAGGCGCGCGCGCCGGCCGGCCACTTCAGCATAGACGCGCGTTCAACCCGTCCGGCGGTGCTTCTTGCAGGCGGCGTCGGCATTACGCCGATGCTCGCGATGCTCCGTCATATCGTTTACGAGGGGCTCCGCAAGCAGCGCGTCCGCCCGGTGACGTTATTCCATGCGTCCCGTTCCAAGGCCGATAGGCCGTTCGATCAGGAGATCGGGGAACTGGTCGGTGCGGCCAAGGGCGCCGTGCGGCTGGTCAGGATCCTCAGTGACACCACGGATGCCGAAGAGGGCAGGGATTTCGATGCCGCAGGGCGGATCGATATGGCGATGCTGACGCGGTTCCTTCCCTTCAACGACTACGATTTCTATCTCTGCGGGCCTCCCCAGTTCACACAAGGCCTCTATGACGGACTGAGGGCTCTCAACATTGCTGACGATCGCATTCAGGCTGAAGCCTTCGGTCCGTCGTCGCTGGTCCGCACAGGGCAACCCACACCAGCCCTGATGTCTCCTGTCGCGCAGCCGTCCGAAAAACCTGTGCCCGTCGTGTTCACGAATTCCCTGAAAGAGGCACGGTGGACACCTGGTTCCGGCACTCTCCTGGAACTTGCCGAAGCGCGTGGCGTCGAGCCTGAGTTCAGTTGTCGGGAAGGAAACTGCGGGACGTGCCGGACGAAGCTCGTCAAGGGTGCTGTCGCTTACGTCAAGCAGCCCACCGCGAAGGTCGACGCCGACGAAGTGCTCCTCTGCTGCGCCGTCCCTGCTGAGCAGGAAGGCGGCCTGCAGCTCGCTGTCTAAGGGCCGATTGCTGCGTCCGACGTAATGGACCCTTGTTCCCTTTCGATGTTCAGCAAGCCGCCCCACCAGGTCATATTCAATCCCAAGGGAGCGACGTCTCCCTCAACCAAAAAAGGAGAATACAATGTCACGCATTTCTACCCCGGCAACGATCGACGACGCTCCGGAAGCCTCTCGTCCGATCCTCGAGACCATCCAGAAGCAGATCGGCTCCGTCCCCAACATCTTTCGTCTGGTTTCCAACAGCCCCGCAGCGCTGTCGGGCTTGACGTCGCTCCAGGGCGCACTTGGCAAGGGAAAGTTGCCGCCGGCCACCCGCGAACGCATCGCCCTCGCCATGGCTGAAGCAAACGGCTGTGACTATTGCTTGTCCGCCCACACCTTCACCGGCAGGAAGTTCGCCAAGCTCGACGAAAGTGAAATCGTTGCCAACCGAAACGGCACATCCAACGATCCTAAGGCAGCGGCCGCTGTCGAGTTCGCCCGGGCTCTGACGGTCGCTCGCGGGTCCGTCGCGCCAGCCGAAATCGCCAAGGTTCGCGATGCCGGCTACAGCGATGCCGAGATCGTCGAGATCATCGCCCATGTGGCTCTCAACACCTTTACGAACTACGTGAACGAGGCCCTCGACACCGAGATCGACTTCCCCCGCATTGACACTGCTGCCTAAGGCCAAGCCTGGAGGCGGCGCAAGACTTACCGCCTCCCGCCCCGCGGTCAGAAATCATCCCGAGAGGAATTTTACCATGTCCCGTCCACCGCTTCCCCCATTCACCAGAGAGAGCGCGATTGAAAAGGTCCGTCTTGCAGAGGATGGCTGGAACAGCCGCGATCCCGCCAAAGTGGCGCTTGCCTATACGCTCGATACCCGTTGGCGCAATCGCGCCGAGTTCGCGAAGAACCGGGCCGAGGCCGAGGCTTTCCTGACCCGCAAGTGGAATAAGGAGCTCGACTACCGCCTGATCAAGGAACTCTGGGCCTTCACCGGCAATCGTATTGCCGTCCGATACGCCTACGAATATCGCGATGACAGCGGCCAGTGGTTCCGTGCCTATGGCAACGAGAACTGGGAGTTTGCCGAGGATGGCCTTATGCGGGAACGTCATGCAAGCATCAACGAACACCCGATCGCTGAAGTCGATCGCAAGTTTCGTTGGCCGCTGGGCCGCCGCCCGGACGACCATCCTGGCCTGAGTGATTTCGGCTTTTAGACGGCTGAGCCAGGAGATGGAAAAATGGCCGGCTCGTCAATCGGTGCTCGCATAAGGCTTTCAATAGAGCTTGCTCTCACGGGAGCCAACGCGAGCAAATCGCTGCTGGCGAAACAAGAAGAAGCCGGTCGTGCCCTTGGCATGACAGGCGCAGAGATGGATGTTGCCAGGCAAGGTTCCAGCTTCGATTTCGAGACTTCGGTCGCGGTCTCGCTTGCTTTGAATGCCTGTCGGGAGACGCACCAGCGCGCCCTGCGCGCCGGTCTTTCCGAGGAAGCCTGCGCGGAGATAGAATTCATCTCGCAGGCTTGCCGTTCTCAATCGGATGATCCCGTGCCTCTTGAGGCTTCGTTTTTAAGCCCCTAAGGTCTTGGAATTTCGACCGGTTCGGGGGAATGGATGGATCGCTGGCAAGCAATGAGGATCTTTGTAAAGGTCGCCGAAACCGAAAGTTTCGCGGACACCGCACGCCAGATGTTCATGAGCGCACCGGCTGTCACACGTGCCGTTGCCTCGCTCGAAGATCTTATTGGTGCGCGCCTACTCGTGCGAACCACCCGCTCGGTGAAGATGACCGAAGCAGGCGTTCGCTATTTTGAAGATTGTCGCCGGATCCTCGCCGATATCGCAGAAGCAGAGGCGGCTGCCGGCGGTTCCTACGCCACGCCGACAGGGACTCTCTCCATAACCGCGTCCGCGCTGTTCGGCCAGATGTACGTTCTTCCGATCGTGACAAGCTATCTCGACACCTATTCGACCATGAGAGCGAAGACGCTATTCATCGATCGACCGGTCAACATCGTCGAGGAAGGGATCGACGTCGCGGTGCGTATCGGTCATCTTCCGGATTCCAATCTCTCGGCCGTCAAGGTCGGAAGTGTTCGTCGCGTCATGTGCGGTTCTCCGAAGTACTTCGAGCGCTACGGCGTTCCGAACTCGCCAACCGATCTGAAGGACCACCGCATCGCAGCATCGACCGCAGCCTGGGCTTCACCTGAGTGGAAGTTTCGCGACGATCTGCGAGTATCCGTGGATGCAGCTTTACAATGCAACACCAACGAAGCGGCGATACAGTCTGCGCGCGAGGGATGGGGCCTGACCAGGGTTCTCAACTACCAGATTGGCCCAGCGCTCGTTGCTGGAGAGCTACAGATCATCCTCAGTGAATTCGAAGAACCACCTTTACCCATACACATCCTTCATCCGGAGGGTCGGCACGCTCCAGCAAAGGTTCGCACTTTCGTCGATATGGCTGCAGCAAGGCTGCGCGAGAACCGCTTTTTCAATTAGCCCTTCAATATCACCGAGCTAGGCCTAAGCTCGTGGAGCGAACTGCGTCCGCCCGCCGTCTCTTTGCGCGGGATTGCCGTTTGACCAGACAACATCCGTGGCCAAGAAGCGCAATAGTCGTACCGTAAGTCGATCCCTAGCTGCGATCCGTCGGTGGGCGTTAAACAACGCCGATACTACCGTAGCGATTCATCCAAATGGCCGACCGCCTAGCCACACTCATACCATCAGATGTAATAATCCCTTGTCGAATACGAACGTTCTCCTTCCAGGCCGAACGAGCGATGTTGGCTGCGGGCAACAAGCCGCCCACAACCACTCCTGAGGAGAGCTACAATGTCTCGCACTCTTGCCGCCCTGCTTTTCGCATCCGCCAGCATCTTTGTTACAACCCCCGCAAGCATGGTGTTCGCCGAAACGCCGGCGATTTCCCAGCAGGCATCTGCAACGGTTCACTATCGCTCCGTGAAAATCGACGGCGTCAACGTGTTCTATCGCGAAGCCGGTCCGGCCGACGGCGCCGTCGTCGTCCTGCTTCACGGCTTCCCGACATCGTCGCACATGTTCCGCAACCTGATCCCGCTGCTCGCTGACCGCTACCGCGTCATCGCTCCTGACTATCCGGGCTTCGGTCAGAGCGATGCGCCCGATCACACCAAGTTCGAGTATTCCTTCGGCCACTATGCCGATATCATCGATACGCTGCTGACCAAGCTCGGTGCTACCAAATATTCGATGTATCTCATGGATTATGGCGCACCCGTTGGCTACCGGCTGGCGCTCAAGCATCCGGATCGCATCACCGGAATGATCGTCCAGAACGGCAATGCTTATGACGAAGGCATCCGGGATTTCTGGAACCCGATCCGCGCCTACTGGAAATCAGGGGCAACCAAGGACCGGGAAGCGCTCTCGGTGCTCGTTGCACCGGAGACAACCAAGTTTCAATATACCGATGGCGTTAAGGATCTGACGCGCATCAGCCCCGATAACTGGGTCCACGACCAGGCACTGCTCGACCGGCCAGGGAACAAGGATATCCAGCTCGATCTGTTCTACGATTACCGCACCAACCTGCCGCTCTATCCGCAGTTCCAGGCATTCTTCCGCGACCGTAAGCCGCCGACGCTGATCGTCTGGGGCAAGAACGACAAGATCTTCCCGGAAGAGGGCGCGCATCCCTATCTTCGCGATCTTCCCGAAGCAGAGTTCCATCTCCTTGATACAGGCCACTTTGCGCTTGAAGACAAGCTAGACGAGATGGCTCCGCTGATCAGGAGCTTCCTGGATCGCAAGATTGCAAAGTGAAAACGGAGTGAGGCTCCCGCACCGGCTGAGAACAGTTCGGGAAGCCTCCTCCACAAGCCTCTCTTCATGGGCAGCCATTTGTTCTATACGCTTGCCGCATCTCTCCTCCCGCGGCAGGCGTTTTGGTTTGCCTTGAGATGGAAATATTGGTCATCATTACCGTCGGCTCTGGTTTGGCGATCGCAGGGACAGGTCGTCGGTTCAGATCCCATCAAGCGCGCTGGGACCGACTAAAATGCGGGTGGCGCCACCACGATGCGGTGCTTGTTGGGTATACGTCTGCCGCAGGACAGAGCAGGTAGCGGGCGTGAGACAACCAACAGAGTTTTGAAAGTAACTTCTCAAAGTCGACCGTCGTTGTATTCGATCAGATCCCAGAGATTGCCATAAAGGTCCTTGAACACGGCCACGACGCCGTAATCTGCTTGTGCCGGCTCGCGCACAAATTGAACGCCCTTCGCGGTGAATGCGCGATAGTCCCGCCAAAAATCGTCGGTTCTTAGGAACAGGAAGACGCGGCCGCCTGCCTGGTTGCCGAGCCACTGCGTCTGATGAACGTTCGATGCGCGAGCGAGCAAGATCGAGCATCCCTGGGCTCCAGCCGGTCGAACGACCACCCAGCGTTTGTCCTGCGCCGGCTGATACGTGTCTTCGACAAGATCAAAGCCAAGCTTCCCTACGAAGAAGGCGATTGCCTCGTCGTATTCTCGAACGAGTAAAGCGACATGCGTGAGGGACTGGGACATGAGGTTCTGGTAATAAGTGGAAGTGGCACTTCTCCGCCGGCGCTTATCTCCGCTGGGTGTCATCGCATTCCTGCCTCTGCAACGCCTTTCGGAAGGAATACGAGACACACGAGCCCAAGAGTAGCTGACAGGAAGCTCGCCAAGGCGAGCGGCCACCACCCCGAGTTAAGGAAGGGTGCAGCAGCGGCAGTGCCTGCCGCTGTAAATCCCAGGATACTCGCCACGACCAGCGCGGCGCCTCGCGAGTGATCGCCCTTCGACGCGATGATCGCTTGATGGAAGCCGATCGGACCTCGGATGCCGAAGCCAGCATTCGTGATCACCCAGACAGGTATGATGACGCCAAGGCTCCTCCCACCAAATCCGACGTAGGCCAGGATCAGCGCGAAACCCGCGAACAGGCCTGTCGTTCCGATGAAGATCATGCGCTCCACTCCGAACGTGCCGGCCAGCTTACTCGAGAGATTGGAGGCGAGGATGAAGTTCGCAATCCCACAAACCTGCAAGAGAATGAAATCCCCGATGTTGCCGCCCATAACCTCAGTCATGATTACGGGGGCGCCGAAGACGAAGACGAGGATCGCCGCTAGCGAGAAGGCCTGGCTTAAGGCGTGCCGGAGAAAGGCCGCCTCGCGCATGATAGACGCGTAGGTGCGATGGCTCTCTAGGGCTTCTGCCCGATCCGGAAGCAGGTGTCCGTACGCGATGCTGGCGGCGGCACAGAGGGTCGCCAAAATGGCGAGGACGACAAAGGACATCTCCCACCCGCCAGCTTCGAGCAGGAAAACGCCTGCTATGGGGGCGAGCGCCGGAGTGAGGGATTCAATCGAGCCCAGTCGCCCGAACATGCCGGCTGCCTTCTCGCCAGTGAAAAGGCCCTGGATGAAGCCCGGCGCGAAGACTGCCGGACCGGAGCCGAACGCGCCCTGGGCGAACCGAAGCGCAACGAGCCACTCCAAGGACTGCACCATCACCGATGTGATCGACGTGATTGCAAACAGCGCCAGCGACCAGATTAGGAGTTTGCGAGCCGAATACCTTGCGCCGAGTTCGCCAAAGGTCAGCAACCCGACAAGCGTCCCCGCCGCATAGGCGGCAAGCACCATCTGAGCGAGGGCTGGGGTTCCGCCGAGCTCCCGCGGCATTATCGGGACGGCTGGTAGAACGAGGTCGGTCCCGGCGATGCCAAGTATCGTGCCGCAGGCGACGAGAGTGAACATGAAGGCGGGAGATGCAGATCGGGTCATGGCCGCAGATACCATTCGGGCATGATCAAAACCATCACGCCACGTTTATAACGGTCTTCAAATTCGTTGATGGATGCAGACGATAGGGCCCGCCCAGTGCCCCAACGTTCGATGCCCTGGGCGTCAATCGTCTAGACGACGTCCTTGGCGCATGACATCCTGGCGTCCTGTCGGCCGTGAACTAGGCCGACAAGACGTTTCTCGGCCAGCAAGGTGCCATCAGGCCTTTGCCGCCACCGGAAGACGAAACGGCGCCCCGAGGCGATTGAACGCGTTCATCGCAGCGATCGTAATCGTCAGATCGACGAGATCCTTCGGTTCGAAAGCGGCGGCAGCGGCGGCATAGGCCTCGTCGGAGGCATGGGTCTGGCTGACATTCGTGACTTCTTCAGCCCAGGCCAGTGCTGCTCGCTCCTGCTCGCCGAACAGGTGAGGCACCTCGTCCCACACCGGAACAAGCGTGATCTTATCGACGGACATCGTCTTGCGCAGATCGCGACTATGCATGTCGATGCAATGGGCGCAGCCGTTGATCTGCGACACGCGCAGGAAGACGAGATGAACCAGCTCTTCAGGCAGGTTCGTCTTCTTGGTGACGTAGTGATGGACGCCGAAGAGCGCCTTGGCACCCTCGGGGGCGACTTCGGACCAGTTCATGCGGGACATATCGTTTTCCTTTCTCGTGGACACGGTTCTCCGTTCGCCGGAGAAACCGTCGTTGCTTGTGCAGTAGGGGAGGGTGTAGGTCTGGTAGGTAGCGCTACGGCTTGCGCGGTGTCGTCAGGGCGGTGTCATCGGTATCGACGACGAAGACGGCGAGCAGTTTCGCCGGCTCGGTCTTGCTGGCGTTAGCGCTGACGTCGTGGCGGTCGCCCGGCAGCTCGGTGAAGTTTTGACCGGCGATGAAGGTCTTCGTCTCGCCACCGTTCACGGCGCTTTGGATGGCGCCTTCGAGAACCGTCGCGTAGATCAGCGCGGACTTCGCATGCGTATGGGCTGAACTATAACCGCCGGGTCCGTACTCCACGAGCACGCCCTTGACGCTCTTGCCGGGAACGTCCGGAAGAGGATGCTCGTAGACCAGAGTCACCTTGGCGTCTTTCGTGTCGTATGCGAGTCCCGGCTTTGCGACGTCGTGAGCGGAAGCCGTAATCAGCGAGGCAGAGAGTGCCGCGGCGGCATAGAGGATTGTCTTCATAATCGTTCTCCTTGTGCTGTGGGAGCTCACGCCCGAAGCCATTCGGCTAGCGTGATCGCGCCCTTGATGTAGTCTCCGCCGGGAACCAGTGAGCCGGTGACAACGGGGGCGCCGAAGTAGTCGACAGCCGCGTCGGCGTTGACCGGACGAGCGTCGCTCTTGGCATCGAGATAGGTCCGGATGAAGGATTCGAACGGTCCCCGTTCAGGCCCGGCAAGATCAACGGATCCGTTCTTCGGCTCGCTGAGCGCGGCTTCCACCAAAGCAGCGGCGACGTCGTCGGCCGCGATCGACTGGAAGTCGATATCCGGCACTTTCACCGCGCCGTCGGCCGAGTAGGCGTCCACCAGCGTCTCCATGAACTCGTGGAACTGTGTCGCACGCACGATGGTGTAGGCCTGGCCCGATGCTGCGACGGCCTCTTCTTGGGCGAGTTTGCCGGCCATGTATGGGTTAGCGGCGAGGCGTTCCGCGTTGACGATCGAGAGGACGACGTGATGACGCACGCCCGCGGCCCGTTCGGCGCTCGTCAGGTTCCGGCTCGACGTGCCGAAGAAGTCGTTGATGACGGCCTTGTCGAAGGACAGCATGTTCGACACGTCGATGACGGCGTCAGCGCCCACGAGGGCTTCGGCTAGTCCTTCGCCCGTGTAGGCGTTGATGCCGTTGCGGGAGCTTGCGACGACGGCTTCGTGACCGGCGTCCTGCAGCAGTTTCACTGCCTTCGAGCCGATCAGGCCCGTGCCGCCGATAACGACGACCTTCTTCATCTTGGTCATGGTGCTTTCTCCTATGACGAGGCGCGATTGCCCGTCCTGCGTTCGTGGAGTTCGAGGAAGGCGCATCCGCGGGCGGCGATACCGCCGTCGTCGTCTGCACCAAGGTTCGCCAGAAGGTCTGCGACGGACACCTTGGCGAGTTCTGCGCGATAGGCCTTCTCGGCCTTCAGCATCGCGGCGTTAATCTGGCAGGGCTTTGTAAAGTAGCGCTGCGGCAGAGGGTTCGGCCCCCGCTGGCGGATCTCGGCGCACCGGAAGGCGGGCGCCGGACCTTCAACCGCGAGGACGATGTCCAGGAGACTGATGTCCTTCGGCGTCTTGGCCAGACGGTAGCCACCTTTCGGTCCAGGCGTCGTCACGACGATCCCGGCGCCGGAAAGCGCCTGCAGGTGCTTAAGGAGGTAGCTCGTCGAAACGCCGTGGAGTTCGGCCAGTGCTGCTGCAGACAGTACGCCGTCGTCCGAAAGGCCCGCCAGGAAAGCCGTGCAGTGAATGGCTTGCTCCACGCCTTCGCTTAGTTTCATGTTGCATCTCCTAATCGTGGATATAAAATATCTATGATTAGGCTGATGTCAATCCCCGATCACGTCGTGTGCTCACAATTCATAAAATGAGATCACAAAACGGGTTTTGGGTGCGGGTGCCTCGCCATAGTCAGGATGCTCGTATTTCCCATCTGCTGACGGGATATTCATACTGCGCCAAGAAGGATGAGGCAGGCGCGATGCCTCTGTTGCAAATATTTCAGACGGCAGCGAAGAAGCTTTCTCGGGTGCGATCATACGGGTTTGGCATCGAAGTTCTGTTCGAGCATTGCCGCCACCTCGGGTAGCGTTTGGACCAGCCCCTAAGGCCCGTTGAACGATTTAAGCCCCTCCACGAATGCGCCGATTATGCCGTAGCAATCGGTACGGAGAACACTGCGAGGCCGAGCGCGGCCTGCGGGGCGAAGATCAGAAAAAAGGGGCGCAGACGCCCCCTTTTGTTTTTCGATCGGCCGCAAACGGCCGTGGCATGGGTCATCCACGCCGGATTCGGATCAGCCCTCGATAAAAGCCAGTAGATCCTCATTCAGCACGTCGGCGTTGACGGTAAGCATGCCGTGCGAGAAGCCCGGATAGGTCTTGATCTGTCCGTTCGCCAGAAGCTTGATCGACTTCCTGGCAGCATCGGCAATCGGCACGATCTGGTCGCCTTCGCCATGCAGGACAAGCGTCGGCACAGCGATCGCCTTCAGGTCTTCCGTCTGGTCGGTCTCGGAGAAGGCTTTGATGCCATCGTAATGGGCTTTTGCGCCGCCCATCATGCCCTGGCGCCACCAGTTCTGGATCACGCCTTCCTGCACCTTGGCGCCGTCACGGTTGAAGCCGTAGAACGGGCCGGCCGGAACTTCGCGGAAGAACTGTGCGCGGTTGGCGGCAAGCGCTGAACGGAAGCCATCGAAGACTTCGATCGGCAGGCCTTCAGGATTGGCGGCGGTCTTGACCATCAGCGGTGGGACCGCGGAGACGAGGACAGCCTTGGCAACACGGCCGGCCTTCTGGCCGAACTTTGCGACATAGCGGGCAACTTCACCGCCGCCGGTGGAATGGCCGATATGGATGGCATTCTTCAGGTCGAGTGCCTCGACGACGGCGAATGCGTCGGCTGCGTAGTGATCCATGTCGTGACCGTCGGCGACCTGGGCAGAGCGGCCATGGCCACGCCGGTCGTGAGCGACGACGCGATATCCCTTGGAGAGGAAGAACAGCATCTGTGCGTCCCAGTCGTCCGACGACAGCGGCCAGCCGTGGTGGAAGACGATCGGCTGTGCGTCCTTCGGACCCCAGTCCTTGTAAAAGATTTCAGTGCCGTCCTTGGTTGTTACAAAGCCCATGTCGATATCTCCTTGTGATGAACTGTTTGTGGAAGAGTTGTGTGAGAAGGCAAGCGCTGGAATGCTCACGCTGGCAAGTGCGATGCCTCCGATCAGTACGCTGCGTCTCGACACGAAAAACCGATCTGTATCGGATGCCATTGCATTTCTCCTGTCGCGGTGTGTTTAAGAATTCGTATTTGACAAAGAGAAAGTATCGCCATCTTCTGGCATAAGCACGTGGCGGAAATGACTTTATCCGAGGCAAAAGTGGCAAAACGCAAAGAAGCTGAGTTCACAGAGGTGGGGCTGCTGCTCTACCCAGACTGCCAATTAGCTGCTGTCTACGGATTGACCGATCTGTTCCGCGTCGCCAGCGACTGGTCGACGGATCTGCAGGTGCCGACAGGCCTTCGCAATATCCGCGTCAGCTATTGGAAGATGGAGGACGGTGATGTGTCGTGCACATGGGATACACACCCTGGAATCCCTCACGCTCTGAGCTACGTTATCGCGCCACCGAGCATCATTATGCCGGAGAAAATGCAGAGCATGAGCCCTGCGTCGCAATGGCTCGCACACCAGCACGCGCTCGGTGTCACCGTCTGTTCGATCTGTGCCGGAGCATTTGTCCTTGCCGAGACCGGACTCATCGACGGCCGGCGCGCTACCACCCACTGGGCTTTCGCCAAAAGACTTTCCGAACAGTTTCCCAATATCGACGTCTCACCGGACAATATGATTATCGACGATGGTGACGTGATCACCGCGGGCGGCATTCTCGCCTGGGCGGATCTCGGCCTGCTGCTTGTCGAGAAGCTGCTCGGACAGGCTGTGATGCTGGAAACGGCTCGCTTTCTTGTCGTCGATCCGCCGCGTCGCAGTCAGAGCCCATACAAGGCCTTTCTCCCGCAGTTCGACCACGGCGATAAAGAGGTCGTGCAGATTCAGCAACAGTTCCACGCGAGACCAGAGCTACAGAAATCGATTGGCGAGTTGGCGGAGAGCGTGCATCTTTCAGAGAGGACGCTCCAGCGACGATTCTACCGTGCGACGCGGCTTAAGCTAACCGAATATCTGCAGAACGTGCGCATCATGAAGGCGCGGCAATTGCTTGAGACGACAAACGCGTCGGTCGAGAGCATCGCATATACAGTCGGTTATACAGATCCAGCCGCATTTCGGAAGATATTTGGCCGGCTGACGGGCGCCAAGCCAAACGTCTACCGCGGCGATGCGCGATTCTAATCATCGGCAAATTGATGCCTTTCCAGGTGATCGACGGGCCGCCAGTTTCTTAATGGCAGCTCGCGCCGTGCGCGGGCACCGGCGCGAATGGACCACGACGGAGCGCGGCGCGTAGAAGCCGAAATCGTTGAGCGACGAATAAGAAACGAGAGTTAAGTGTCTTCTGAGGCCGCCAGTCTTAAGACAAGCGCGATCGAATGTAACGGTCGAGGGTTCGGCTCTCATCAAGGCGAAGACGCTGATCGGCCATGGCGTCCGCAGCACCGGCGGCTTGCGCCCGACAACGGGTAACCCGATGTTTAACGCGCTTTCCCTTATGCTCCCAAACCAGCTCATGCCTTTCGCACTCGCAGTTGAGCCAGGGCCAAGAGAGCCAGTGCGGTACAAGTCACTCAAGCTCGTGTGGCCGGCGGACCTGCAGTCAGCAGCTGTCCCTTCATTGCCAAACGAATTGTTGCCATCGCAATGATCAGCACGACTAGATTGGCAGAGATAAAGAGCACAGGTGCGATAACGATGGTAGCGCCGTGATCGCCTTTGACAGCCAGCAGCATGCTGGCGGCGGCCAGCGCCGTCGACCCAAAGGTGAAGGCCCAGAACGATGGTGAGAAACCTTCTTCCATAATCCACGGTAGCATCCGCACGAGTAAGATCGCCTGCAGCATCGCATAGCCGAGCAACGCGTGCGCGAAGATGTCTGGAAGACCGCCGCCGACGGAAAGGTAGGCAACAGCGCCAACGGCTGGAGGTGCTAGTTGGATCCCCAGTGTGGCACGAACACTGGCTGGCATCATCGGTCCAGAATAAAGGCGATGGAGTAGGACCGATTCGATTGCGAGCCACGAGAACAGGGCGGCGCCGAAGGCTAGCTGACCCCAATCTGGTGCACCAAACATGGCTGCCGTGGTTCCCGTCACGAAACCTCCCGCGACCGCCGGCAAGTAGAGCACTGGCGTTGTTGCTCCGATATCCCTTTCGCCTCTCAACAAGAGCCCGGTGCGCCAGACAGCGAACGCTAAGGTATAGGTCGCACCTAAAGCAAATAGGCTGGTGGCGAATGCTTTTGAATAAGGTAGCATCCCTTGCGCGACGAGCATGGTGGCAACCCCGCCAAGACCTATGAAACAGCATTGGACTGGATGCGCCGCCTCAGCTTTGGCCATGGCCGGTCGAAGAACCCATTTTGCCAAATAGAGGATGGAGACCAATAGCCAGGTGGCGGCTGCTGCGAATGTTAAGAGCTCACCGATCAACTCCGGCAGACCCCACAGGTTGTGCGCAAGCCGCCATGTATTGGCAAGGCCCGCTAATCCGAGAACCATGCCAAAGAAAGATGCAGGGATTAGCGGCAATTTGCTAGGCTCCATCACGATTTTCTACCCTCTTCTACGCTTTGGGGACATCAGCTTGGTTACATGCATCTGCCCAAGCATATCGACTTAATCTCTAGCCTCCCGACCGTTCACGTGAGGCTGCGAGCGCTAAGGATCCGTGTATGTTTGCAGGTAAGTTCAGTTGCTGAGCGATCTAGGTCAATTCGGCGCGACGCTTGCCCTAGCCACCAGAACCACACGGTCTTGACGTAGACTAGTCCAGTGGCGAAAGCAGGTGTGACGTCGTCTTCGTGTTGGACTGCCTGACGCGGATACTGAGTGTCGCCAACATTCGCTCGAGTTTCGCCCTCAACCAGGTCAGATACACAACGGCGCTGCCGACAGGACACCTGCGGTAGCGCCGTTGTCTGACAATAGTGGCCGTGGCCTGCGGATTAACTTCCATTCCGCTTCCAGATCTTGTCGAGAGCCAAGGCTACCAGTTCCATCACTGCGGCAGCCGCACCGACCATCCAGACATCACCCACCGCGATGATCCCCGCGCCGATTGCGCTGCCGATGGAAAAGCCGAGATACATGGTGGACGTGTTGAGGGAGAGCGCGACCGAGGCCTGGCCCTGGCCGCCCGCAACGATCAGACGGGCCATCTGGGCGGGAAAGAAGGACCAGACGCTGAAGCCCCATCCGGCGACGGCGAGAAGTGCCAGAGAGACGGCAGCCCCCGGCAATGCTGTGGCTACCGCCAAAGCTGCGAAAGAGAGGGCGAGCACGACAAGCGAGATGCTTGCGACCTTGAGCGATCCGAAGCGATCGTTCAATGCGCCGCCGGTGAAAACGCCGAGTGCCGCGAATATGCCCCAGAGCGTGACGGTTGCCGCAATGCCCCTGTCGGCGAAGCCCAGCGTCTGGGAGAGATAAGGGGCGATATAGGGATAGGCCGTGTAGGCGCCCATCGACCAGAACAGTGTCACCGAGAGGAGTTTCAGAACGGGAGCCTGGCGGATGACGCCGATACGGTCAGCAATGCTTACGATGGCCATATGCGCACCGGCATTGCGTCCAACGCCTGTCAGGATGCCGATAATCGCAATGGCTCCCATGGCGGCAACCATAAGAAATGTCGAGCGCCAGCCGAATGCATGGCCAATGATCGAACCGAGTGGCAGGCCGAGCGCAATCGCAATGGTCATGCCGCCGCTGACGATGGCAAGCGCACGCCCCCGTTTTTCTGTCGGTACAATCATGCCGGCAAGAGCATTGGCGTTCGGCGCATAGAGACCGGCGGCGACAGCCATCAGGATACGGGCACACATCAGCGTGCCGAACCCGGGCGCGAAGGCCGCAATCAGATTGCCGACTGTGAATATCGTCATGGCAAGCAGCAACGTGTCCCGCCGGCGCAGCCCGCCGGTAATGACCGTTGCGATAGGAGAGCTGAGCGCCAGCACGAGGGTAAAGACAACGACAAGCATGGCCGTCGCGGAAAGGCTCATGCCCAGATCGGCAGCGATGGTCGGCAACAAGGGAGCTATCATAAAACCCTCGGTACCGATTGCGAAAGTACCGAGTGCCAGGACCCATGCCGGCAGCATGGATGGCTCGGGCTGCCCCAAATGCTCGCCCTTCAAGGGAATGGCGGTTTTCAGATCATGTTTCTGCAGCATGGTAACCTCCTGCCGAATGCCCGGCTGCCCGTTCGGCAACCGGGTCTCGGCCCGTCCTGTCAGACGGGGATCGGGTTAGCGGCGAGTGACTCGTTGAAGGCGTTGAAGAGCGCGTGTTCTCCGCTGCCCGGGTTGTCGCGGATGGCCTTGATCTCCTCGACATAGATTTCTTCGGATTCCGTTCCGAGGCCCTTCATGGTTTTTTCGATGAAGATGTCGAGCGGCATGGCGCGCGGATCACCGCTCTTCTTGACGAGGTCCGTATCAACCCACGGCGGTGCGATTTCCTGGACGCTGACATTGGTGCCGCGTAACTGGAAGCGCTGCGACAGGGCATAGGAATGCAGCGCTGCCTTTGTGGCGGAATAGACTGCGGTGGAGGCGAGTGGCAGATAGGCCAGAACCGACGTATTGTGGATGATCGTGGCTTTCGGCTGAGCCTTGAGGTGGTCGATAAGAGCCGAAGTCAGGCGGATCGGACCAAGCAGGTTCGTGTCGACAATCCGACGTGACTGAGCGTCATCGATCTTTGCGCCAGCATCATCAAAGGGCATGATGCCCGCATTGTTGACGAGGACATTGAGCGTCGGGTAGTCGCGGATCAGTAGAGTAGCGACGCGATCGATATCGGCCGGATCGGCAATGTCGAGCTCGATGCCTTCCATGCCCGGATTGGCGGCGGTTACCTGATCGAGCAACGCCTTGCGGCGGCCGGCGATGATGACCTTGTTGCCAAGGCGATGGAAGGATTCCGCCAATGCGCGGCCGATGCCGGATGTGCCGCCAGTGATAAAGATCGTGTTGTTTTCGAGTTGCATGGGTCTCTCCTTTGAACCGAGCGGCTGAAGGCCGCGCTTCGATGGAGAGATCTTGCATCAAGTCATCTATGTCTGAAATGACGCATAAACGTCAATTCAGGACATTACGCTGATCGACTGCTCGGCGTCTCCATGGCAATCGTCTCGCGCGGATCCATCCCGCGTGGTTTGCCATAGAGACTGATATTGGCGTCACCCCAATATTTAAGGGCGAGCAGGATCGGTTCCATGCTGCGGCCGAGCTCTGACAGCTTGTACTCTACCTTTGGCGGCACCTGAGCATAGACTTTGCGTTCGATCAGGCCGTCGTCCTCAAGCTCGCGCAACTGGTTGGTTAACATGCGGGGGGTCACGTTGACGATGTGTTTGCGCAGTTCGTTGAACCGCAGTGTCCCTGAAAGCAGGTGAAAGAGCACGACCGATTTCCATTTTCCGTCAATGAGGCCAACGGCAGCCTCAACCGAGCAACCGGGAGAACAATCGAGGCGCGAATGGCGAACTTTGGCCATAACAGTATCCTTTTTGATACTACGTGTGTGATTTGTGCGTATTGCGTGCTTTCGATAATAGCCCATTTTAGCTCCATATCAATCGACACGGCAGTCGATCATCAAAGGAGCACATCATGAAGGCCATCGGTTATAAGGCACCGGGAGCTATCGAGCGCGAAGACGCATTGCAGGACATCGAGCTTCCCCGGCCGGTTCCGGCAAACCGGGACCTTCTCGTTGAGGTGAAGGCCATTTCGGTCAATCCGGTCGACACGAAGGTCCGCAAGGGCGCAAGTCCGGAAGCTGGACAGTGGAAGGTGCTTGGCTGGGATGCTGCCGGCACTGTCGTGGAGACCGGACCCGCAGCGAAGGATTTCAAGATCGGCGACGAGGTATTCTATGCCGGCTCTTTGATCCGCCCCGGAGCCAACAGCCAATTGCACCTGGTCGATGAACGAATTGTCGGCTTAAAGCCGAAATCGGTTTCCGATGCTCAGGCCGCGGCCCTACCGTTGACGGCCATCACGGCCTGGGAAATGCTGTTCGACCGGCTGGATGTCCGCAAAAGCGTGCCGGGTGCGGCGAACGCCATCCTAATCATCGGCGGTGCTGGTGGGGTTGGCTCGATTGCCATCCAACTCGCGCGCGCGCTGACAGACCTGACCGTCATTGCGACAGCCTCGCGGCCTGAAACGCAGGACTGGGTGAAGACGCTTGGCGCCCATCATGTGATCGATCATTCCAAGCCGATCGCCGAGCAGGTGGCAGCTCTGGGCATTGGCGCCCCCGCCTTTGTATTCTCGACAACCGAAACCCATCGCCATCTCAAAGAAATCATCGAGCTCATCGCGCCGCAGGGCCGGTTCGGGCTGATCGATGATCCGGAAAGCCTCGACGTGCTTGGCTTCAAGCGCAAGGCTGTTTCCACTCATTGGGAGCTGATGTTCACACGCTCGATCTTCGAGACCGCCGATATGGCCGAACAGGGCAAGCTGCTGAACGAGGTGTCTCGTCTGATCGATGCTGGCAGTATCCGCACGACCGTGACCGAAGTCTTGTCGCCCATCAATGCCGCAAATCTGCGCAAGGCGCATGCCGCCATCGAAAGTGGGCGAACAAAGGGCAAGGTGGTGCTCGAAGGGTTTTCCGACTGAGGCAGCCGGATCTTGAGGCGGTGATCGCTCACAGTCGTTCACCGCCTGAGCTACTTGCAGTGACTTTCAACGAAAAAGGATGACCGTCATGAGTGCTCAGCCCTCTGACCAAATTGAACTTATTGCGCTTTTGCGCGCGAAGCCGGACAAAAGCGTAGCCTTGTTCAGTGCACTGGCTGCCATCGTGCCTGACGTCCGCAAGGAAGATGGATGCCTACGATACGATCTTCACGTCGATCGCGACAATCCGGAAATGGCGGTCATGATCGAGAGCTGGCGGGATGAGGCCGCTCTCGCTGCCCACGCCGCCGGCGCGCCGTTTCAATCGCTGGCCTTGCGTCTGGATGAGCTGCTTGCCGAACCTCTGCGTTTGCAACGCCTCCAGCATCTAGCCTGACAGCGCAAATTCACACTTGAAGGGAAAGGAAAAGGTTTATGACTTTGCTCAAAGATCAACGCGTCCTGGTGATCGGCGGCAGCTCCGGTATCGGACTTGCGGTCGCCGAAGCCGCAGTCGCCGCAGGCGCGCATGTCACCATTGCCTCTCGCTCACAAGATAAACTGCTCGCCGCCATTGAGAAGCTGGGACCTGGGACCGATAGCGCGGTACTGGATACCACGGATGAGCTGTCGCTTCAGAGCTTCTTCGTGTCACGGAAGGCTTTCGACCACGTCGTGGTCTCAGCGGCACAGACGCCGACTGGTCCACTGCGCAAGCTAGCTCTTACCGATGCCCAGGCGGCAATGGAGAGCAAGTTCTGGGGCGCCTATCGGGTTGCGCGTGCGGCCCGCATCGCGGAGCGGGGCTCGCTGACATTGATCTCCGGCTATCTGAGCGAACGGCCATCCGCGTCCTCGGTCCTGCAAGGAGCGATCAATGCAGCGCTTGAAGGTCTTGCGCGTGGTCTTGCGCTCGAATTTTCGCCGGTGCGTGTCAACACCGTGTCACCCGGACTCATCGATACGCCGCTGTGGTCGAAGATGGCCGACGATGCCAAGGCGGCGATGTTCTCTCGCGTGTCGGAAAACCTGCCGGCAAAGACCATCGGCAAGCCTGAGCACATCGCCAAAGCGGTGCTGTTCCTCATGACCACGCCATTCGCCACCGGGTCGAACGTGCGGGTTGATGGCGGCGGTGCGATCGCCTGAGCGTGGTCGGATACTTTGTAGAGGCGAAGCAAAGATAGGGAAGATCACCATGTCTGATCAAAGCACTGCAACATCCGCCCGTTTCGACATCCTGGCGATCATGAATGAGTTTCCGCAAACAGCGGAGACGTTGCTGGTGGATACGTATTTGCGCGATACGCCTGCAGCAAGCTCGCGGGTGTTTCGCGTCTACAAGGGGACGCCGCCGCATTGCCATCGGGGCAGCGATGAGTATCTTTACGTCCTGTCCGGGCGGGGCACCTTCTGGATGGAAGACCCTGCAACGGAGGCCGAGTTCCAGCCCGGACAACTCCTGTTCTTCGAAAAGGGCACGGTTCATGCGCTGCCAACCATCCTTGAGGAGCCGGTCGCGTTCCTTTCCGTCGATACGCCCCGCCGCGATCCGAAAGACATTGTCTTCGTGAACAGTGCGGACGGATCGCGCGAAACCTTTATCGCCTCAAAGCGCGGTTGACGCGCTTTCCGTTCGCAATCTAATTTAAGGGAATGTGACCCGTGGTCCGAACCTGGTTTATCACCGGCGTCAGCAGCGGCTTTGGTCGCGAGATGGCCGAGGCGCCAGCCGCTCGGGGATCCGATCAAAATAGTTCAGGCCATGATTGCGTCGGTTGATCAATCGCCGGCGCCCCGTCGGCTGGTGCTCGCAGAGATGCCTATGGCGCGATCACAAGGGCGCTCAACGAACGCTGGCCGAGGTGGAGCTGCAGAGGATAGCGCCGCCGCCGCGGATATCGTTTAACGGAGGGAGGGGAGGGGAATGCCGGTGACGACCATTCCCCTCCATGGCGCCCATCAAGCCGTCTGGCCGTGCGCGGAGTATCTGCCTGCCGGTCGGGCACTGGACAAATGTGGAAGCATGGCTGCCCGGGCAGCTTCCCATTTGTCCCATTCAGCTGCATCCATGAGGGAAGGAATGGTGGCGAATTCGCCGCGATCAAGGCCGACGAGCGCAGCGTCGACGAGATCCGCAGGCGACATCACCCATTCGCTCGGCAGGTTGCTTGCCGGCAGTCCGGCAATGTCCCAGAACTCGGTTCCCGTTGCGCCGGGAAGCACGACCTGAACAGTGACCCCTGTCTCGTGCAGTTCCTTGCGAAGCGAATGACTGAAGGCCAGCAGGAAGGACTTGGTGCCGCCATAGACGCCGTTCAAGATTTCTGGTCCGATCGCCACAATGGAAGAGATGTTGATAATGGTACCCTTGCCGCGCTGCCTGAAGAGCGGGACGATGGCATAGGTCAGACGCATCGGCGCCGTGACATTGATGGCCACCATGGCCTGCATATCGGAAATGTCGGCAGTCGCCAAAGGCGCGGCACTGCCAAAACCTGCATTGTTGACCAGATGCGTGATGGTTTCGTCCTGTGCAATAACCGTTTCCACCGCAGCCAGGCCGTCTTCCGTGCCGAGATCCGCGGCAAGTGTCCTGACCGATACGCTATAACGCTCCGCCAATGCGGCGGCGACATCCTTCAAGCGGGCGAGATTGCGCGCCACCAGAATGAGATGATGGCCGCGCCGGGCAAAGCGGTCGGCATAGACGGCGCCGATCCCGGATGATGCACCTGTTATCAGAACGGTGCCGTGTGTGTTGCTCATTGTTCGCTCCTTTGATGATGGATTGGAACGTCCAATCCGTGTTTCGACGGAGGGACATTAGCCGTAGACAATGATGTCTGAAATGACCTACAAACGGCAAAACAGGACAAGGATACGAGCATGCGGCACATTGGCTTCATCATGGAGAATGGGTTTCAGGTGATGGGCATGGCGGCGTTAAGCGCTTTTGAATTCGCCAACGAGACCCTCGGCGCGGAGGCGTACCGGCTGACCGTCATGTCCGAAAACGGTGGTTCAATTCGATCCTCGCTTGGCATCGGTATTGAGACACAGCCGCTCGCAGACTTTCCCGACACGCTGATGGTCGTCGGCGAATTGCTTCCGAAGCCTGTCTCTGCGGTATTGAGGGATTACATCGCTCGTGCGGGGCGAGAAAGCCGACGGGTGGCTGGCGTCTGCACCGGCGCATTTCTGCTGGCCGAGGCCGGCCTTCTGGATGGAAAAAGCGCCACCACCCACTGGGCTCACGCGCGCAGCCTGCAGGAACGGTTCCCCAACATCCATGTCGATGACGACCGCATCTTCATCCAGGATGGTTCGATCTGGACGTCGGCAGGCATGAGTTCCGCCATCGATCTGACGCTGGCACTGATCGAAGATGATCATGGGGCCGAGCTCTCGCGATCCATTGCGCGCAAACTGGTGGTGTATCATCGACGGCCAGGAGGGCAGTCGCAGTTTTCGGCGCTACTGGAGTTGGAGCCGCGCTCGGACCGGGTGCGACGTGCGCTTGTCTATGCCAAGGAGCATCTGCGAAATCCGTTGACGGTGGAGGAACTCGCGGAAGCCGCAAGCCTCAGCCCACGCCAGTTCAGTCGCCTTTTTCGGGAGGAGACGGGGCAATCGCCGGCAAAGGCCGTAGAGCGCCTGCGGCTGGAGGCGGCAAAAGTGATGCTTGAAGACGGCCGTCATCCCCTCGACATCGTCGCCCGCGATACAGGCTTTGCGGACCGCGATCGGATGCGTCGAGCATTCTTACGCTTTTTCGGCCAGCCGCCGCAGGGCCTGCGCCGCAGCCTGAAGCTGATAGAGGGCGTCGAAGACCCTGATCTGGTGCATTGATGTGCGCGTCCTGAAATGACGTTTCTATGTCATTTAAGACGCGATCGACCGGATCTATCTTCTTTCATCAGAAGACCTCACGGCGGGTGATGAAAGGAAAACCTCATGTTCTCTTCCAAATACAATGGCGGAATCGAGACCAGCCATGGCCGGCTCGCCATCCGCCTCGACGGACCCCAAGGAGGCATCCCGCTCCTTCTCCTGCAGCGCTTTCGGGGCACCATGGATGATTGGGATCCGGCTTTCATTGCAGCGATTGCCAGGGATCGCCGCATCATTCGCTTCGACAGCGCCGGCGTTGGACGATCGAACGGCACCGTGCCGGCGACCATCGGCGGGATGGCGGCCATCGCTGCCGACGTCGTGGCAGTGCTCGGGTTGTCTCAGGTTGATGTCCTCGGCTGGTCGTTGGGTGGAGCGGTTGGCCTGGAGTTTGCACTGAACTTCCCGCATCTGGTCCGCCGGCTGATCGTCGCGGGCTCAAGTCCCGGACCCGTTGCAGACGGTCCGCAGCAACATCCACGCGTGCCGCACGTCATGACGAAGAGCAAGAATGACGAGGACGACTTTCTTTTCCTGTTCTATCCGTCAAGCGAATGCGCCACCGCCGCAGGTCGCGCCTCTTTTGCCCGTATCCGGTCGCAGTCTGATTGTGGACCGGCAACGTCACCGCTAGCGCTGATGATGCAGGTGAAGGCGATCTCTTCCTGGCCCGGCATATTGCACCGGGCGAGCGAACTCAGGCTGCCGATACTGGTCGCCAATGGCGCGCATGACCTGATGATCCCGGCCTATCGCTCCTATGTGCTCTCGCAGCAAGCACCCGATGCCAAGCTCATCCTCTATCCGGATTCGGGTCATGCATTCCTGTTCCAGGAAATTGAAAGCTTCTCGCGCGACGTCGAGCAGTTCCTGGAAGGGTGAATTAGCCGAACATGAGTTATTGCTCCGGGGTTATTTCTGGGAGGCCTGAGGCTGCACGTAAAAATTGGTCGACCCACCATCTTCCAGCAAGATTTCGGACGGCGCCTCGGCGGAAAGCCTTAATTGTAGCACGCTGCGATCATCTCTCTCTGGAGCAGTTGACTGGCCGCCGCCAAGGAAGGTTTCCTGCTCGCTTTCTGTCAATTCCGCCCAGAAGCCATCGGTGGCAAGAAGAAACGTGCCACTGGCCTTCTTTTCGGCGAGAACGTCTGGGGCCATGAACTCCCTGGAACGAAAACTCTGGGTGAGAAGGTGCCTCGTGGTGGACCTTGCGATGGCATCGAGAGGCATATCCGCCAGGGCGTTTGCAAGGGTATGCGGCTTGACTTGCCAGTGTACCTGCCCGTCGTGCCTGCCAAGAAGGCAATCTCCGGAATGGAGGACCGTCAAGGAGCCTTTGTCCGTTACGTGAAAGAGGATAATGCTGGCGGAACCTCTCGGAAACGATTTGCGAAGGGCTTGATGAATCTCCCGGAGCTTGGCTTGTATGAGCTCGTGGCCCCATGCATCGTCGGTTCCGGCAAACCAGTCGACGACAGCTTCGACGATTGCCCGTGCATATCCCCCGTTGTTCGAGCCGGTCGTGGCGCCATCAGCCACAATAGCAAGATATTCGCCATGTCTCCCCGCGATCCCCGCATGGTCGCGATTGTCGTCGGTGCGCGTTCCTTTTTGGCTTAACCATCGGGCCTCAATTTTCATTGTGCGGGGCCATCCGCACAGTGGCTTATCGAGACAAACCTGTCCCGAACGATTTCTACACGACCGGCGGGCCCGCGGATATTGCCATCGAGGAAATCGTCGAAGTCAGCTTGATCGAGGAGTGCACGAAACTGTCCGGCGATGAAATTTCGAACGTTGTTGTCTGAAGCCGTGACCTCGGCAAGGAGTTCCTCCCTGCCGTCGACAATAAGGAGGATGTCTTCAGCGTCACGGCTCATGATCAAGTCACCGTTTCCCCTTCCGGCATAGGCTTCGAGCTTCGTCGCAAGAAACATTGGCGGCGTCAGGATCCGGATCGTCAGGTCTTCCGAGAGCTGGTAGTGCTGTGCTGTCTCGATTCCACTCGCATACCATCGATTTCCGAATCCGAGGATAGTCGGATCATCCGGCATGAAGTCGACCGTGAGCTTGCCGAGACGCATGCGGCAGATCACCGCCTCGTCAGCGGCCTCCATAAAACCCCGGTGTCGAAGCTCTTCCTGGAGCTGTGCCCAGGCAGGAAGGCCCGCCAGATCCACGATCAGGTCGATGTCATCTGTGGCACGCACATCCTCGAGCGTGACCGGATCAGTGATGAATAGCGCGGTCGTGCATCCGCCAACGAAGACCAGGCGGGAGCGGAGGTCTTCGCCAAGCGCCGAGGCAACGGCTTTCATCATTTCCAGCAGTTGAGCGCGGATCGCTGTCATTTGCTCATGATCCTTGACTTGAGGTGGTCGGTCGCGAGACCGACTTCCCGCTGGTTCCCAAGCCGGATCGCATCGACCAACGCGAGGTATTCATAGAGTGCGTCGTCCTTCAGGACTGCGTCCGGCACGGTCTTGAAGAGCGGCTCCACCGCCTGCCCCATCTCCCTTCCGTTGGCATAAGGCCAAACGTAGTTGTACGTCCCGCCACTGATCAGGAGTTCCGTGAGCATAGGTGCGGCGAAGGCGGTCGGTATGCCGCGCTGCATCGGCCCAACTTTGGCGGGGAAGACGAACTTTAGTCCGGTGGTAATGAAGCCGAACAGGTTCCTTCGGCTTGGCCGAGGCTCGTTCTTACTGTTGTCTTTTCGCGCGATGCCTGATGCGACACTGCGCTTGATCGACTGCGCTATTTCGGTCTTGCTGATCCCGAGTAGCGCCTCTAGGTTACGAACAGAATAAGGGTCTCCCCCCACGGATTCCGATCGCAACCGATCAATGCCCTTGGTGAGCTCCTGATCTTGCAGGCTTACCAGCTTTAGCAGGACGACGATATCTTGGCTCTTCATAAACACTGTCCTCTGTCCTAGGACTGAGGACAGTTAGCCCGAAGCAGTACGTCCTGTCAATCTGTGGACCCCGCGCCTAGGATTAATGGTCTGTGGCAAAGAGCTCGGTGTGACTCACACCAAGTGAATGGCCGAGGGGGTAGCTGGTGATGATCGAGGACGGGGGCTTCCGTTTCTGAGCTTTTGGGAGGGGCTATCGCAGCAGCCCATCGACGTCGAACTCGTCCCAACCAAGGAGCTTGCTGGCCGCGGCATCAATCTCTCTCTCGACCGTCTTTGGCTTCTTCGCCGCATTCTTGAGCGAACGGGTGAGTTTCGCCCGGTAGGCGGCCTGCCTTCTGTTCTCCGCTCTCGCGGCGATATCCTCTTCACGCCATTCATCGACGGCGCCCCGGTCAAGGAGATCCTCCACCACACGGGGATCGAACACATGGAAGGTGATCTGCCTTGCGCGACCGCTCAGTCGCACCGTGCGTGTTCCGGCGCTCGGAAGACGACCGTCCTTCAGCCAGCGATGCCGTTCGCCCGCGGAGATACCGAGTATGTCCTGGATTTCGCGCGGAATGACCGGCAGGCTTTCGATCCCTTCGAGCGCCCGGGTGACGGCCGCTTTGGTCGAGGCGAACTCCCGCTCGCCTTCTTTCGCCATCCCCAAAACGAGAGCCATGCCGTTCACGTCGAGAGATTTCCGAACGGCCACGGGCAGACTGGCCCGGACTTCCAGAAGTATACCTTTGGCGCGGACGAAGGAGCCGAAAGTGGCGGCGGGCGCCAGTGTCCAGGTCTCCACTAGCGCGGGAGCGATGATGATCTTCTGTTTCGGCATCAAGCGTAGATGGGTTGGGCGTTGCTCGGGATCAACAAGGAAAACGCGGTAGTTCCGACAGGCGTTCAATGCTGGCGCAACAAAAAAGGCCGGGGCGAATTCGCACCGACCTTCTCACGTCGCTCCTCATACCAATGCCAGTACATCCGTGGTCAAAAGCAGAAAGCGACTTCGGCTATCGCGAACATCCCTTGGGACACTCACCAGCGACACCTATGAACGATAGATAGCCACTGATTGTGTTCGTTTCAAGTTCGCAGCATTAACACCAGGGAACTTCGAAGAAGCCACATCGAGGTGTCATCTTGAGATCGCCGTTGGCGTAACTATCTCGAGTCAAATCCTCGACCTGGAGCATCGAGATGGAAGAAGAAACCCTACGCCTCTTCGCAGACGCCGAAATTGAGATCCTGCCGCCGTCGGAGACGCTTTCGGCTGATCCGGCGACGCCCCCATGCGCCTGTTGCGGGCGGCCCGCATCGACCGAGGAAGACTGTTACGGCATTTGCGAAGAATGTCTCTCGCCCTGATTTGGTCGGCGATCCGCACACCGCCGCAGCGATCGCCTGGACGTCGTCACCTTTTCCGTTCTCCTGCAAAGAGCGTCTGCACCTGTCTCGGCGTGATCAAGGCAGACAAGAGACCTCTCAAGGCATCGCCCGGCAAAACTGACCCCTCTTCATCTAAGGTGAATCGGTCATCATCCAGCTCAATCCAAACCGGGGCATGGTCGCTGGTGTGCTCCCATCCACGCGCGAATTTATCGACGCCGCAGGCCTGCAGTCGTTCCCGTAGCGATGGACTGAGCAGGAAATGGTCGATGCGAAGGCCGGCGTCTCTGGCGAAGGCGTTGCGGAAATACTTCCAGAACGTATAGACCCGCTCTTCCGGATGCAGCAGCCTGACGGCGTCCGTCCACCCCATGGCAATCAGCTCGGCATAGGCTGCCCGTACTTCCGGCCGAAACAGGGCATCGTCTCGCCAGCGCTCCGGCTTGTAGACATCGAGATCAGTCGGCATGACGTTGAAATCGCCGACAAGGGCGACCGGCACATCGAGCTCGAACAGTTCCGCCGCATAGGAATGCAGCCGCTCGAACCAGCGGAGTTTGTAGTCGAACTTCGGCCCTGGTGCCGGATTGCCGTTTGGAAGATAAAGGCAGCCGACGATCATGCCATCGATGGCCGCCTCGATATAACGGCTATGGCTGTCGTCGGGATCGCCCGGAAGTCCACGACGTGTCTCACGCGGCTCCTGATCCCGGGCAAGGATTACCACGCCGTTCCAGCTCTTCTGGCCGTGCCAGATGGCGCCATAGCCGGCGCGCTCGATCTCGCGACGCGGAAACTTGTCGTCCGGCGCCTTCAACTCCTGCAGACAGACGACATCGGGTTGAGCTTCCGCCAGCCACCGCAGCACGACCTCTAGCCGGCCATTGATGCCGTTGACATTATAGGTGGCGAGCTTCACCGGCGTTTCCGTCAGTGCTTGCGATCACCCTTGTCGCCCTGACCGGGCTTCGCAGCATGCTTCGCGTCATGGCGAGCATCGGCGGACAGCGATCGCGAGACGTCGACGCTCTCCTTGAACTTGCCGTCATTGTCTCGGCGGACATAACGCTTGTCGGTTCCAGTATCGATCAGTTCGCGCTTGCTCATGTCAGGACTCCTTCAGGGTTGTTCCAGGAAGAAACGCGCGTGGCCACGAAAAGATGCACCGGAATCAAGCGCCTAGCGCGGACTCGCATAACGGGCGGCGCGCTCCGACTAAGTCCTTGAAAAATGATTCGTTTCGACTCGGAACAATTACATTTTGATTCGCTTGAATCGCTTAGGTTGCGTCAGGAGTTATGCGTCATGGTTACCCCAAGAGCGAATTGGAAAGGCTTCATCAAATTCGGAGAGGTCGCTTGTCCAGTGGCGCTCTACACCGCGGCGTCTTCGTCGGAGCGGATTGCCTTCAACACGCTGAACCGCAAGACGGGCAACCGGGTAAAGCGTGAGTTCGTCGACAGCGAGACCGGCGATCCGGTCGAACGGGACGAACAGGTCAAGGGCTACGAGATCGAAAACGGGCAGTACATCATCCTTGAGCCCGAGGAGGTCGCGGCCGCGGTTCCTGATAGCGACAAGACGCTGAAGATCGATGCCTTCATTCCCTGCCACGAGATCGATGATGTCTATTTCGACAAGCCGTACTATCTGGCGCCGGACAAGATGGGCACCGACGCCTTTCTACTGCTGCGCGACGGCATGAAAAAAGCCAAGGTTGCCGCGATCGCCCGCACAGTCCTTTTCCGCCGTGTGCGTACGGTTCTCATCCGGCCACACGGCAAGGGGCTGATCGCCACCACGCTGAACTTCGATTACGAGGTGCGCTCCTCCGAAGAGGCCTTCGAGGAACTTCCCGACCTGAAGATCGAAGGCGAGATGCTTGAGCTCGCAGAGCACATCATCGGCACCAAGAAAGGCAGCTTCGATGCCAGTGCCTTCGACGATCGCTACGAAGCTGCCGTCGCCGAGCTGGTGAAAGCGAAAATCGAGGGCAGGGCGCTACCGAAGAAGAAGGCTCCGCCTGCCTCCAAGCCCAGCGATCTTCTCCAGGCGCTCAGAGAGAGCGCCGGCATTGGTGGGAAGAACGCCGAGCCGAAACGGACCGCCGCCAATGCCAATAAGGGCGCATCGCGCCAGAAGGCCGCGAAACCGGCTGCCGGCGTTAAGGCGAAGTCGACGGCCGCGCCGACGCGGCGCGCGGGCTGATCGGAGGAGACCATGGCCGTTCGCCCCTATTGGAAAGGCTATCTAAAGCTCTCGCTCGTCACGTGCCCGGTGCAGATGATGCCGGCGACCTCGGAGAGCGAGAAGGTTCGTTTCCACACGCTCAATCGCGAGACCCAGAACCGTGTGGTCAGCCACTATGTCGACAGCGTCACCGGCAAGGAGGTCAGAGACGAGGACGAGGTGAAGGGCTATCAGCGTGGTGAGAACGAATACATCATGCTGGAAGACGAAGAGCTTGAGAACGTCGCGCTCGACAGCACAAAGACGATCGACATCTCAACTTTCACGCCGCGCGACAGTGTCGAATGGATCTGGCTGGACACCCCCTATTACCTGTCTCCCAACGATCCCGTCGGGCAGGAGGCTTTTTCCGTCATCCGCGATGCGATGGAGGCGCAGGACATGGTCGGCGTCTCCCGGCTGGTAATCTCCCGACGGGAACGCGCCGTCATGCTTGAGCCACGCGGCAAGGGTATCGTTCTCTGGACGCTACGCTATGGGGATGAAGTGCGTGACGAAGATACCTATTTTTCCGGCATCGATGACGACGAGACGGCGGACAGCGAAATGATGCCCTTGGTACAGCAGCTCATCAAGAAGCAAACCCAGCACTGGAACCCGAAGATGGTCATCGATCCGGTGCAGGATCGGCTGCTCGACATCATTGCGGACAAGAAGAAGGCGCTGAAGAAGCCGTCGAGGGCCAAGGCGAAAGCGTCGGCCTCGGCGCCCGCACCGAACAACGTCATCAACATCATGGATGCTTTGAAAAAGTCAGTCGCGGCCGAGACCCGGTCCGGCAAATGAAAAGACCCGCGAAGCCGCTCCTGCAGGACGATAGTCTTTCCGCCAAATCGCAGCCGCGCCGAAAGCGCGACCCGGCACAGCCGAATCTTCCCTTCGATCCGATGCCAGACCGGGTCGAGCCATGCTTGGCCTTGCTAAAGGCAGCTCCACCCGTCGGACCGGATTGGGTCTACGAGATCAAGTGGGACGGGTACCGTCTGGCGATCCACATCGAGCCAAAGGGCGTCCGCATCATCACGCGCGGCGGCCATGACTGGACGGATCGGTTTCCGGTGATCGCAGCAGCTGCCAGAGAGCTCGGCGTCGGAACTGCGATCCTGGATGGGGAAGCTGTCGTCCTGAATAGCGAGGGCCGATCCGATTTCGGAGCGCTGCAGCGCTCGCTCGGCGGACGCGGTGGCAAGCGTGCCTCTGAAGAATCCGTCCTCGTCGCCTTCGACCTGTTATACTTCGACGGGCACGATCTGACGAAGACCGAGCTATCGGTCCGCCGGCATCTCCTAGCGGACCTGCTGGATGGAGCCGTCGGCGCGATCCAACTTTCCGAGGAGGTACCGGGCAACGGCGCCGAGCTCTTGGAAAACGCCCGGTCGCTTGGACTGGAAGGCATTATCGCCAAGCACAAGGACCGTCCCTATCGATCCGGCCGGACTGGCGACTGGCTGAAGATCAAATGTATTCAGAGTGAGAGCTTCATGATCGTCGGCTACGAGCACTCCGCCACCGCCCGAGGCGGGATCGGCAGCCTGCTGCTTGCCGCCCGGCGCGCCCACGACTGGATCTATGTCGGCGAAGTCGGCACGGGCTTCAAGGAAAAGGACGCAGCCTACCTGAAGAAGACGCTCGACAAGCTGAAGACGAGGACGCCGGTCGTGCCGCTCAAGGGCAAGAATTACGTCTTCGCGCAACCGACGCTGATCGCCGAGATCGAATTCCGTGGCTGGACCGACGACGGCAATCTGCGACACGCATCCTATAAAGGGCTGCGTGAGATCCAGGACAATGCTGCAGTTTACGAGCTCGACTGAGCTGATGTTGGCGGCTGTCGAACGGGCGGGTTCATTCCTGTGTCGGCCATCTGCGATCGAGGTCGGAATGGTCGAGACCGAAATGATCCAGAACGAGATCGAGGTTACGGCGGTTGGATTTGAAGTAGACGTCGAACAGGTCCCCTACCAATGGGACACTTCCGGCCGCCGCATCGAAGCCAATATTGACCAGCATCTTAATAAGCTTGCATTGGGCACGCCGAGCCGCCGCGCCTCGTTGACGATGTATAGACTGATCGCAGCGCCGGCGAAATCCCCGACACCCGGCACCAACCCCATGATTGAATCTGCTCCAAGCGAAAAGCGTGTGCCGGGAAACCCGGTTATGCGGCGCAGGCGGGCCAAACGGCCGACGTTACGGAAACCCGTGTACTGACGATGTGCCCGCTCGTCTGTCATGCCGCCGCTTTCGCCATCTTGCCCAGCCGCTTAATCGCCTGCTCCAGCGAGCGCTGTCCGTCGCAATAGTCCTGCCAAGCGCTGGTTTTCGCCAGAAGTGCAGGCACTGTGCGGACAGTAAACCGCTTCGGGTTCAGATCCGTCTTCACTTGGCTCCAGGTCAGCGGCATCGATACAGTCGCGCCCGGCCGGGCGCGTGGCGACAGCGGTGCGACGGCCGTCGCCATCCGATCATTGCGCAGGTAATCCAGGAAGATCCGGCCGTTGCGCTGGTTCTTTGCCATTTTGATCAGATAAAGCTCGGGGTTCTCGCGTGCCATCTGCATGCAAACATCGTGGGCAAACCCTTTCGCCTCCGGCCAGGTCAGCTTCTTGCCCTTTGCCACGGCCAGCGGAGTGACGACATGCAGACCCTTGCCACCGGTGGTCTTGCAGAAGCTCACAAGACCGAGTTCCTCCAACCGGTCCCGCATTTCTCGGGCGGCTTCGACGACGGTGGAGAAGGGGACATCCGGACCCGGATCGAGGTCGAAGACGAGACGACCGGGTACCTCCGGTTGGCCCGGTTCGCAATTCCAGGGATGTAGTTCGACGCCGCCGATCTGGGCGATGGCCGCAAGGCCCTCGACCCGATCGACCTGCAGATAGGGTTTCCTGTCGCCGAACACCTCCACCAGTTCGAGCAGGTTCGAGGTTCCAGGCATCGCGTGTCGCTGGAAGAACTGCTCGCCGCCGATGCCGTCAGGCGTCCGGATGATCGAGCATGGCCGCCCCTTGATATGGTCGATCAGCCATGGACCGATAGTTTCGTGATACCGGGCAAGATCTTCCTTGGTGACCGGTTCTCCGTCATTGGCATCCGGCCACAGGGGCTTGTCCGGGCTGGAGATCATCACGCCCATCACCTCGGCCTTGGCGTTCTTGCCGCGGGCCTGCCTTGCTGTCTTGGTGCCGGTTGGCGTCGGAGTTTCGGTTACTTTCGTAGGCGAGGCCGGCTTTTCTGCCTCGACCTCGGCTGCAGGCTTGTCTTCGCGCAATCCCTTGAATGCCGCCTGGCGGACCAGTCCATCCGCTGTCCAGCCGGCGAACTGGATCTCCGCGACCAGCTCCGGCTTCACCCAGACGACATTGGGATCCTTTTTCGGGGCGCCGATCCCCGTAAAAGCCGACTTTGAGGCTTCCAGTTCCTGCAGCCTCGGCAGGATCGTCTCGACCGTTTTGGCACCATAGCCGGTCCCGACCCGACCGACATAGACGAAGTGATCACCCCTGAAGACGCCGACCAGCAGCGAACGGAACTTGCCGTCGGTCTTGGCATAGGCGCCGATCACGACTTCATGGCCGGCACGGCACTTGGACTTCGCCCAGGTCTCGGTGCGGCCCGACTGATAGGGAGCATCCGCCTGTTTCGAGACGATGCCTTCCAGTGAGAGCTTGCAGGCCGACTTCAGGACGGCATCTCCGCCAGTCTCGAAATGCTCCACGAACCGCAGGCGTGGATCCTCGCCGGCATCATCCAACAGTTTCTGCAGCCGTTCCTTCCGTTCGGTGAGCGGCAGTTGCCGCAGATCCTCATCGTCGTCGAACAACAGGTCGAAGGCAAAGTAGACCAGCGCATCGGTCTTTCCTTCCGACAGCGCCGCTTGAAGTGCTGCGAAGTCCGGCGCACCATTTTCGTCGAGGGCGCAAATCTCGCCGTCAATGATGGCATCAGGCAGGTTTGCGGCCGATGTTGCAATCGCCGGATATTTTGCCGTCCAGTCCAGGCCCTTTCTGGTCTTCAGCGTCACCTCGCCGTTTTCGATCCGCGCCTGTATGCGGTAGCCATCGAACTTGATCTCGTGGATCCAGCCCTCGGCCGAGGGCGGGCGTTCCAGCGTTTCGCAGAGTTGCGGCGCGATGAAGTCGGGCATTGCGGACTTCGCTGGCTTGGCAGCTTTGGCTGGGGCTGATTTCCTTTTAGTTTTGGTTTCGGCTTTGCGTTCTTCCGCAGCGAGGCCGTGGTTGCTGTCCCAGACCGCATCGGCCTGAACGTCGCCACTCTGGACCATGAACGGCTTCGGCTTCCGGCCCTTGCCGGCGGCGATCGCCTCCATGGTTCGGCCCGAGGCCACCGACGCCGCGTTCTCCTCAAGCACGGCGGCGCCGTTTTCCTCGACCGAAAAATCGTCGTGATGTTTGATCAGCAGCCAGTTGGTCCGCTTGCCGCCGTCGCGGTCGGTGCGCATCCGCACTAGCACGAAGCTGCCATGAAGGCGCTCGCCTTCCAGTGTGAACTTGAAGTCACCTTTGGCGAGCGCCTGCTCCGGCGTTTTGTTGCCTTCCGGCTCCCAGTAGCCACGGTCCCACAACATGACCGTGCCTCCGCCATATTGCCCCTTCGGGATCGTTCCTTCGAAGTCACCGTAGTCCAGCGGGTGGTCTTCGACCTCGACGGCCAACCGCTTGTCGTGCGGATCGAGTGACGGTCCCTTGGTCACCGCCCAGGACTTGAACACCCCATCGAGTTCGAGCCTCAGGTCGTAATGCAGCCGCGTCGCATCGTGTTTCTGGATAACGAAACGCCGGCGGTTCGATGCCTTCAGTTTCGCCGAGCCGCTCGGCTCCTGCGTTTTCTGAAAATCGCGCTTTTGTTTGTAAGTCGAGAGCTTGTCTCTGGCCATGGCAGTCCCCGGTACACATCCGCCTCCTGTCACGTCTGGTTGTCACAGCGCGCGACCTTAGGAAGCAAAAAGCGACAGATTGTCCTTTTGTTCCATGGAGTTGGGCAGGGGCGGTGGACAACAGCGCCATCGGCTTTGAATGACCGACCCGGCCCGTCGGAATTGATATGCGCTTTCGGCATGACTGCGCTGCAGCAAAGCCCATTTAATAGGCGGCCAGAACCTGTATGATGTGACTATCGAAGCGGTGCATCTCCTCCCGCGTTGGTTCGACATGCAGACGTCCTCTCCTCCTCCCAAGGGCGTTTGCGGAACAGCGACACTCCTCCTCCCAGTTGCTGTTTGGTTACTTTCGAAAAGCCTGCCGCACCTCCTCCCGCGGCAGGCTTTTTCGTTTCGGCAGCTGTCACGCCGCCGCATCTTTCAGGTCCTTGTGCAAAACGCGGAAAAAAATGAGGCGGTGGAGTCACTTGGCTCCCGCAGCCTAGGCTCCTGATTCGTTTCATCATTTCGCCCGCAGCGCTTTAGCGGAGCCTAAATAAGCTCGATAAGACCGGCTTGACTCCGTCATGGGCACGGAACAAAAGAAGAACACCAACAATTTTCGGGGACATGAAGTCCATGCAACACGAGCCGAGGGAGGTCCGTGAACGATGTCGCGCGTCCATAGCCCTCGGGTCATCGAGGAACTCAGGGATCGTATTGCGCACCTGGAAGGCGGCGGGGCGAAGAAGCCTGCCGCTTTGCCCTTCGGCGTCCGCGAGATGGACGAGCGATTGCCCGGTGGTGGGCTGGCTTATGGGGCTCTTCACGAGGTCGCCGGTGGCGGCTCTGGCACTGTGGACGGCGCGGCGGCCGCGTTGTTCGCCGCCGGCATTGCCGCGCGCTCGAAGGGCAAGGTCCTATGGTGCCTGACGAGGCCAGACCTGTTTTTCCCCGCCGTCGCCCAAGCCGGCTTGCATCCCGACCGAGTGATCTTCTGCGAAGGCGACAAGGAGGAGGATGTCCTTGCGTCCATGGAAGAAGGGCTCTCCTTCGGTGGCTTGGCAGCCGTGGTCGGGGAGCTGGTTCGATTGCCGATGGTGGCATCCCGGCGGCTGCAGCTGGCCGCCGAAAAGACAGGAACCATGGGGCTTGTTGTCCGCAGGTGGCGGCGGCAGACGGAAGCGTCGGACTTCGGCAATCCGACGGCCTCGATGACACGGTGGAGGGTGAGCGTGCTTCCGTCGGAGGAGCTGCCGGTCGCGGGTGTCGGCCGGGCCCGATGGCTCTTGGAATTGATGCGCGTGAAGGCAGGCGAGTGTGCTGAGTTCGAGATAGGAGCCTGTGATGCCAAGGGTCGTGTGTGTCTACTTCCCCACTCTGCCAACAGACCGGATACGTCGACATGGAGAGGGAGCCGTGCCAGCTGATCAGCCGCTCGTCGTCATCTCGAAATCGGGGTCGAAACGCTGGATCTCGGCGGCCGATACCGCCGCGCGCAAACTGGGCCTCAAGATCGGCATGCCGGCGAGCAAAGCCCAGGCCATCGTCGCCAATCTGACGATGATCGATGCCGATCCCAGCGCCGACGCTGCTGCCCTGGAACGACTGGCGCTATGGGCGCTCCGCCAGTACAGCCCGGTCGTCGCCGTCGATGGTGTGGACGGGATCGTCATGGACACGGAGGGCGCCGATCACCTGCAGGGCGGTGAAGATCTGCTGATCTCCGGGTTGGTCAACGGGCTGAGGGGACGGGGCCTCACCGCACGTGCGGCGGTCGCGGATACATGGGGAGCCGCGCATGCCATCACCCGCGTGACGTCGGCCGAAACGACGGTTGTCCCGGTCGGCGGCGTTGCGAGAGCGGTGACTGGCCTGCCGATCCACTGTCTGCGTCTTCCGCCAGACACAATCCATGGACTGCGGGTGATGGGCGTCGAGACGGTTGGGGAGCTCTCGGCAATGCCGCGCGCTCCGTTGACGCTGCGATATGGGCCTGAGGTGGGGCGCCGCCTCGATCAGCTCTTCGGGCGAATGGCGGAACCCCTCGAACCTTTGCGCACTCCGGAGCTTGTCGAGGCAGCGAAGAACTTTCAGGAGCCGATCGGCGCGGCGGAGACGATCGCCAAATATGTGCGCCGACTGGTTGGTGAGCTCACTTCTAAGCTTGAGGCACGCGGTCTCGGCGTCAGGCGTTCCGATCTTGTCATCCATCGTGTCGATAACACCCGCCAGTGCATTCGAGCCGGGTTGGCAAAACCGGTGCGTGACCCCGCCAGACTGTCAAAGCTTCTCTGCGATCGCATCGAAAAGATCGATCCCGGCTTCGGTATCGAACGGATGGTGCTTGTCGCCATCATGGCAGAGCCACTCGAGGAGCGGCAGGCCGCATCCTCTCTGATCGAAGAACCCGTGGTCGACGTGACACCGCTTGTCGACATTCTCGGCAATCGCGGCCAGCGGCTTTACCGGGTCACCCCCGTCGCCTCCGACGTTCCCGAGCGATCGGTGATGCGCGTCGGCCCGACGGCTGACGAAACCGGGGCGACATGGGCTGCAAAATGGCCGAGGCCCTCGCGGCTGCTGGCAAACCCGGAACGGATCGACGTCACCGCTCTGCTTCCCGACCAGCCGCCGGCTGTATTCACCTGGCGTGGCAAACGCCGCCGGGTGAAGCGTGCGGACGGCCCGGAGCGGATATTCGGCGAGTGGTGGCTTCGTCCGAGAGAACATGCCGCCGTTCGGGACTATTTCGTTGTCGAGGACGAGGCGGGTGAACGCTACTGGGTCTATCGCGCCGGTGACGGGGTGGATGCTGAGACGGGCTCGCACCTCTGGTTTCTGCATGGGGTGTTTGGATGAGATATGCCGAACTTCAGGTCACCACGCATTTCTCGTTCCTGCGTGGAGCGAGTTCGGCCGAGGAACTTTTTGCCACCGCGGCCGCGCTTGGCATAGACGCTCTTGGCGTGGTCGATCGCAATTCGCTTGCCGGGATCGTGCGGGCATGGGAGGCGGCAAAGACCACGGGCGTTAGACTGGTCGTCGGCTGTCGGCTCGATCTTTCCGACGGTACGTCGATCCTGGTCTACCCGACCGACCGGCCAGCCTATTCGCGGCTGACCCGCCTGCTTTCGCTTGGCAAGAGCCGGGGCGGCAAGGGCAAGTGCATCCTTGATCTGTCGGACGTGGAAGCCTACAGCGCTGGGCTGATTGCGATTCTTGTCCCGGATGAGGCCGACGAGACCACTGCAGGCCAGCTCAGGAAGATCGCTGCGATTTTCGGCGATAGGGCCTATGTCTCACTGTGCCTGCGCCGTCGCCCGAATGATCGCCTGCGGCTTCACAATCTCTCGAACCTGGCCGCTCGCCACAAGGTCAAAACGGTCGTCACCAACGACGTTTTGTTTCATGATCCAAGTCGCCGGCAGTTGCAGGACATCGTCACCTGCATCCGCAATCGCACCACGATCGACAGCGTAGGCTTCGATCGCGAGCGACATGCCGATCGGTTCTTAAAGGGGCCGGAAGAAATGCACCGGCTGTTCTCGGGATATCCGGAGGCGCTGGCACGAACGCGCGAAATCGTCGATCGCTGTCGTTTCGACATGAGCGAGCTGCAATACCAGTACCCGGAGGAGGCCCTGGTGCCCGGTCTCGATGCCCAGCAGTCGCTGACCAAGTTCGCCTGGGAGGGCGCCGCAAACCGGTACCCGGAGGGGATCCCCGACAAGGTCCGCAAGGCGATCCTGCATGAGCTCGAACTCATCCGGGTGATGAAATACGCACCATACTTCCTCACCGTCTACAGCATCGTCCGGTATGCCCGGTCGCAAGGCATTCTCTGCCAGGGAAGAGGATCGGCTGCCAATTCTGCCGTCTGTTACTGCCTCGGCATCACCAGCATCAACCCGGAAGCCGGTGACCTGTTGTTCGAGCGGTTCGTGTCGATGGAACGCGACGAGCCTCCGGATATCGACGTCGATTTCGAGCACGCCCGCCGCGAAGAGGTCATCCAGTGGATCTACGAGACCTATGGCCGCTCGCGCTCTGCGCTCTGTTCCACCGTCACCCGCTACCGTGCCAAGGGCGCGCTGCGCGATGTCGGCAAAGCCTTAGGGCTACCAGAAGACCTGATCACGCAGCTCTCCTCTGGGGTCTGGGGCTGGTCGGAAGGCGTCGGCGAGAAGCAGCTCAAGGACAATAACATGAACACGGCGGATTACCGTCTGAAGCTGGCGCTGGACCTTTCGGCCCAGCTGATGGGCGCGCCCCGCCATCTCGGCCAGCATCCGGGCGGTTTCGTTCTGACCCAGGATCGGCTCGACGATCTGGTGCCGATCGAACCGGCGACCATGAAGGACCGGCAGGTCGTGGAATGGGACAAGGACGACATCGAGGCACTGAAGTTCATGAAGGTCGATGTGCTGGCACTCGGCATGCTGACCTGCATGGCGAAATCGTTCGAGCTGCTGAGGGAACACAAGAACATTCCTATGGGGCTGACCGATATCGAGCAGGAAGACGCGGCCACTTACGCGATGATCCGAAAGGCCGATACGCTCGGCACGTTCCAGATCGAAAGCCGCGCCCAGATGGCGATGTTGCCCCGCCTGAAGCCTCGCACGTTTTACGACCTCGTCGTGCAGGTGGCGATCGTCCGGCCGGGACCTATCCAGGGGGACATGGTGCACCCGTATCTGCGGCGGCGCGAAGGCAAGGAGAAGGTCGAGTATCCGACGCCCGAACTCGAAGCCGTTCTCGGCAAGACGCTTGGCGTTCCGCTGTTTCAGGAGAGCGCGATGAAGGTCGCAATGACCTGCGCCGGATTCACGGCAGGCGAAGCCGACCAGTTGCGCCGGGCAATGGCGACGTTCAAGTTTACAGGCGGGGTTTCGAAGTTCAAGGACAAGCTCGTCGATGGCATGGTCAAGAACGGCTACAGCCGGGAATTTGCGGAGAAAACCTTCACCCAGCTCGAAGGCTTCGGCTCCTATGGCTTTCCCGAAAGCCACGCCGCGAGCTTCGCGCTGATCGCCTATGCAAGTTCGTGGGTCAAGTGTCACCACCCCGACGTCTTTTGTGCCGCCCTGCTGAACAGCCAGCCGATGGGATTTTACAGCGTCGCGCAGATCGTCCAGGATGCGAGAAACCACGGTGTCGAAGTTCGACCTGTCTGTGTGAACCGCTCCCGCTGGGACTGCACGATGGAGCGGATCGGCAATTCCGACCGGTTTGCTGTCAGGCTTGGCATGCGCCTCGTGAAGGGACTGTCCACCAACGATGCCGCCCGGATCATCCTGGCTCGGGGAGATCAGCCGTTCGCATCGGCCGATGACATGTGGCGACGTTCCGGCGTGTCTCCGTCTTCGCTGGTCAAGCTGGCGGAGGCAGATGCTTTCCTGCCGTCGCTGCAATTGGAGCGGCGGCAGGCACTCTGGGATATCAAGGCGCTCCGGGATGAACCCCTGGAGCTTTGGGCGGCCGCCGCTGAGCGCGAGGCCAAGGTGATCGCCGAAATGCAGGAGCCCGAAGTAGCCCTGAAATTGATGACCGAGGGCAGGGAGGTTGTCGAGGACTACTCGCATACCGGTCTCACGTTGCGAGCGCATCCGGTCTCGTTTCTCCGAAAGGACCTCAATCGCAAAGGCATCGTTACCTGTGCCGAGGCGATGGGACAACGCGACGGTAGATGGCTTTGGACGGCCGGTCTGGTTCTCGTGCGACAACGACCGGGATCGGCCAAGGGCGTGATGTTCCTGACTCTGGAAGACGAGACCGGTATCGTCAACGCGGTCGTCTGGCCGTCGCTGTTCGAACGCCAGCGGCGGGTCCTGATGACGGCGAGCATGATGGCCATCAACGGGCGCATTCAGCGGGAAGGCGAGGTTGTTCATCTCGTTGCCCAGCGTCTGTTCGATTTCTCCTCCGACCTGGCAAGCGTTGGTAACCGGGACGGCGGCCTCGGCGACTTCAGGCTTCCCCATGGCCGCGGCGATCAGGTCAAGCACGGAGGAGGACCGGATCCACGGGATAATCCCAAACCCGCTGTGCAAGCTCGCGATATATATATACCTGATCTCCATATCGATAATTTGAAAATCAAATCCAGAAACTTCCACTGAGGAGACCGCTGTGTCGCGCCGGTTTGCAGTCACCAAAAGCCTGGAGGAAATTGTCACGCATTTCGCGGTCGACATGGCGCCGGCCCTTGAGGTGCCGAGCGAGACAGTCGAAGGCACTCCCGGACTGATCGTGCTGGAGAAGGATGGACTGCGGCTGCTGAAGTCGATTCCTTGGGGCTTCCCACGGCAGACACGCGACATGCGACGGGAAGGCGAGCCCCCGAGCCGAATAGGCCTTGTTGCCGATCTCACCAATCCGCTCTGGGACCGCATCGTCGTTCATCCCAGATATCGCTGCTTGATCCCTCTGACACACTTCGCAAATCCCGACGGTGTAAAAGGGGCAAAAACCCGATCGTGGTTTTCGAAGAACCGCCAACCTTTGATGGCCTGGGCGGGCTTTGCCAAGAACACGCCCGACTTCGGTCCCGTGTTCGCCGGCATGACCATGACCGCCAACGAGAAGATCAGGCCGTTCAACGATCGCATGCCGGTTTTGCTCAATCCGGACGAATACGACCGCTGGCTTCATGGCCCGATCGAGGACGTCATCGCCTTCCAGTTCCGCGAGCCGCCGCCATCCGATGACTTCGAAATCCTTCATAGCCGCGACCGCTGGCAAAGCGGCGTTTCGCCCTCCAAGGCTTCACCCCGTCGGGACAACATGCTTATGTAACCGAGGTCTCCTGCTCGGTTTCCAGTCGAAAGGTCTGCAGAATGTGTAACTTGTACACCGTCCGTCTGTCCGCTGCGGAAGTGGCCGCGCACTTTCGCGTACCGAACCCGATGCAGTCGAACGCCCCGGAGGAAGTCTATCCGGGCACGCCGGGGATGGTGGTGACGGAGAATGAGGGTGTTCGCGAGCTCCGCTCAATGGTCTGGGGCTTTCCGCTGCGCCTGAAAGGCATGAAGCCGGAAGCAAAGCCAAAGCCGGTCAACAACATCGCGGATCTTACAAAAGGCATGTGGATCGGCCTGGCGCGAAAGCCGCAATGGCGGTGTCTGATCCCCGTAACGGGTTTTGCCGAAGCCGAGGGTGAAAAGGGCAGGATGACAAGGACATGGTTCTCACTGAAAGACCAGCCTGTCTTCGCATGGGCGGGCCTGTGGCGCATCAGCGACGAATGGGGTCCGGTCTACTCCGGTGTCATGACGGACGCGAACGAAGCGATCCTACCGGTGCACAATCGCATGCCGGTTCTCTTGCACGCCGACGAATACGAACAATGGCTTCACGGCAGCTTCGAAGATGCGCTCGCATTCCAGAAGCGGACGTTTCCGCCTGAACTCGTGACGATGGAGCGGACCAACGAGCTATGGGCGAAAAAGAAAGCGGCACCTGAAGCACCCCTCCTTCTTTGAAGACGAGGCGCTTCTAAAGGCTTGCAAACCAGTCGGCATAAGGCGTGTTCTTCGCCATGTGCCTGTTGTAGTCAGGCGCGCCGTCGTTCCACCAGGGGTCGCCGCGCTCGCCGAGAGCAACTTTCGCCTGATTGATCAGATACCGGGCCGTCCTGATGGCTACCGGATCTCCCTTCGCATCGCGGACGGCACGTCTTGCTGACATCAGTTCATGGACCTGTCGGTTGTCGTCGCCACAACGCATTGCCTCGCCCAATGCTGGAGAAGGTTGGAGAAATTCCGCGCTTTGATTCAGAGATGTCCCTCCTGCCAGGCTTGATAGACGGTCCTGATACTGGGATGAAAACCCAGGCTGCGGGCGAGGGACGTATCGACATGCAGATACCAGGGGTTTGGGAGAGGCTCGCAACTTGGGTCCAGCCGCCTGCCCACCATGCCCGCGAGTTCGTAAACGGAGGAGGGCGCCTCGTCGGCGACGTTCACGATGCGCCGATCGAATACACCTTGCAGCGCCAGTGTGACTGCCTGGGCGATGTCACGATGGTGGATCGTGCTCATGCGCTGGGCCGGATGCCAGCTGCTGACGTGCTTGGGAAGAGATTCGAGATGTCCGTCTCCATCGCCATAGACGAAGGGGAAGCGCAGGATCGACCAGTTCAACCCGCTTTCGCGCAGTTCCTTTTCTGCGGCGACCTTGCTTGCGGGATAGGCGTGCTGGGGATCAACCGGGTCGTCTTCCCTTCCCGGATGCGGATTGTCCTTATTGTAGACGTGGCTGGTGCTCGACATGATGAACCGCGCGTCGGGAGCATGCGCCTCCACGGCGGAAATCAGGTTGCGTGTCCCGTCGAGGTTGCTCTTCCAGATAAGATCGGCGTCTTGCGTTCGAAAGACGGCGGCAAGGTGCACGATGGCAGAAACCCCCTGGACGGCGTTGGGCAGGGTCGAAGGTTCGAGAATATCGCCTGTCACGGCTTCTATTCCTTCGGGGCAGCCCTTGCCCGCCCGCAGCAGGACACGGCAGGCGAAGCCGGCCTCAACCAACCGCGGCAATAGTCGTTCGCCGACAAGCCCGGTGGCTCCGGTGATCAATACGCTCATTTGCTCAATCCTTTCGCAACAGGGTCTGCAATCGCTCGGTCGCTGATTTGAGGACGCGGATGGTCGTGGCAAGGTCGGCCTCGTCGACACCGCCGAAAGCAGCATCGTGAATGAAAGAAAGATCGGGGATCCGGCGCCACAACGCATCGCCGGCGGCTGTCAAAGTCAGCAGACGTTGACGCTGATCGCCTCCATCCGCAGTCTGCGCGACCAGATCTTTGCGGACGAGCGTGGCGATGATGCCGCTCAAAGTCGCGCGTTCCAGTTCAAGTGCGCGGCCGATGTCGCGCTGGACGGACGGGCCGTTGTTGACGAGATACCAAAGCACATACCATTGCGTGGATCCGAGATCGAATGGCCGCAGGCGCTCGTCCATGAGAGCGCGGCCCGCGAAGTAACACCGCTTCGTCCATGCTCCCACAGAGAGGTCTTTGGTGTCGGCCTGATCGCGCATGGAAACAGCCTGCTCATTTTGTTCGCTACCATACGATAATTGCAAGGTAGCGAACGAATGTCAAGGTTCGATGTGGCCGAATTCGGATGGGGTGACCTCAGGGGTGCTGAGTCAGAAAGCTGGACGGCCTCTTGGACCAAGCGATGCGATCAGGCGGGCGATCCAGATGACCATCCGCGATGGGACCACGGCTTCAAGGTAGCCGCGGCCCTCGGGCGTTCTGCCTCGTAGCGGCCCGACCCGGCAATGACCGTGATGACGACGATGTCGTGGGGGCGCTATCGCCACTGCTTCACATGGTCGACGAGTGCACGCAGTTTTGGAGCGAGATTGCGCCGGCTGGGGTAATAGAGAAAGAAGCCGGCAAACGGAGGGCAATAGTCCTGAAGGAGAGGGATCAACTGACCGGATTCGACATAGGGTCTGAACGTGTCTTCCATACCGAAGGTGATGCCGCCGCCGGCACAGGCTGTGCGGATCATAAGCCACATGTCATTGGTGGTGATCTGCGGGTCGACAGCCACGTCGAACTCACGTCCATTCTGCTCGAACTCCCAACGATAGGGCGCACTGTGTGGCGCTGGGCGCCAGCCTATACAACGATGGGCCGAAAGTTCCGAAGGATGTCCGGGCTTGCCGAAACGTTCGATGTAGGACGGTGCGGCGAAGGCGCCCTGCCGCTGATCGCCCGAGACCGGAACGGCAATCATGTCCTGGTCGATGACTTCGCCCAGTCGCACCCCAGCGTCACAACCTTCCGCGACGATGTCGAATTCCTCGTCCGTTACAGTTACGTCAACCTGAACTGCGGGAAAGGCATCCGCGAAACGCGCTAAAAGCGGCCCGGATATGAACTGTTCGGCGATGGACGATACTGCCAGCCTCAACAGTCCGCTCGGTGCGCTGTCGCGGTCCGCCGTCGCGTCGAGCGCCATGCCGACTTCGGAAATAGCCGGCGAAATGCGCTGATAAAGCTGTTCGCCGGCCTCTGTGAGACTGACGCTGCGTGTCGTGCGCTGCACAAGGGCGACGCCCAGCCGATCTTCGAGACGGCGGATGGTCTGGCTGACCGCTGGCCGGGTGACGCCCAAATTCTCCGCGGCAACGCGAAAGCTCCGCGCTTCGGCGACCGCCAAGAAAACAGAAATGCCGTTCAGATCGATTGCCATTGGTTAGTAAATATTACCAGCTTGGTCACTATTGAGCAAGTTGTCCCATCTTATCGATACGCCTAACTTTGTCTCACTAACAGGAGACAGCCAACATGACGCTTGATCACTACAGACTTCTTGGAAGGTCGGGTTTGCGCATTTCGCCATTGAGCCTTGGAACGATGACCTTCGGTTCCGAGTGGGGATGGGGTGCGGACGGCGATGAGGCCCGCCGCATCTTCGATCTCTATGTCGATCGCGGCGGTAACTTCGTCGACACATCGGTGAACTACACCAATGGAGGCGCCGAACGTTTGCTAGGAACCTTTATCGGCGACAAGCGCGAGCGGATCGTTCTTGCGACGAAATTTACGATGGCACGCGACCCGGCCAACCCGAACTCAGGCGGTAACCACCGCCTGAACATGGTACGCTCCGTTGAGCAGAGCTTGAAGCAACTCGCCACGGATCGCATCGACCTCCTTTATCTGCATGCGTGGGACATGACGACCCGGCCGGATGAGGTCATGCGAGGGCTCGACGACCTCGTTCGGTCCGGAAAGGTACTCTATCTCGGCATTTGCAACACGCCTGGATGGCGCGTTGCGCAAATGCAGACGCTCGCCGACATTCGCGGCTGGTCGCCTTTCGTGGCGCTGCAGATCGAATACAGCCTCGTGGAACGGACGGTGGAGCACGAGCTTATGCCGGCGGCTGAGGCTCTGGGCCTTGGGGTGCTCCCGTGGTCACCGCTCGGCGGTGGCGTCCTCACGGGCAAATATTCCCTTGCCGACGTCGAGGATTCACGAGAGGCGGCTGTGTCCGCCAGCCGCAAGGGTGTCATAGCGTCGTCCGGGCACCTCAACGAGCGCGCGATCGAAATTGCGGACGAGGTTCGAGCCGTCGCCGAAGAGGCCAACTCCACACCATCGCAAGTGGCGCTTGCGTGGACGCTAGCCAATCCGACGGTCGTCTCCCCTATCATCGGCGCCCGCACGCTCGCTCAGGCCGAAGACAATCTTGGAGCTCTGGATCTGCTGCTGACGCCGGAACAATTGGATCGTTTAAACCGGATCAGCGCCCCGAGCCCCGTTTTTCCCGCTCGCTTCACGCATCGTCCCCTCGTCCAGCAACTGATCTTCGGCAACGCCGCGATCGAACGCCGCGGCTGCCCTTCAGACAATGTGAGGCCTGTCGACGGTGCATGATCTTCATGCCAGTCGATAGGTCCCAACAAGCCCTCAGCAACAGGAAAGGACCGATATCATGACCCTCCAGAGGTGCCACCATATCGCCCGCGCGAGCCGAACAGCTCTGATTGCATTGGGATTGCTGTCGCTCGCCGTGCCGGGCGCAGCCTTCGCCAACACCGCGGCAACGCAGGCTACGGACAGTGCCGCGATCGAGCAACGAAACAAAGCGATCGTGGAAGCCGCCTTCGAAAAGTGGCGTGGAGGCACCTATGTCTTCGCGGAACTTCTCGCTCCCGATGTCGTCTGGACGATCCATGGCTCCGGACCGGTCGCCGGCACCTATCTTAACCAGAAGGACTTCATCGAACAGGCATCGCGTCCTCTGACCAGCCGGCTCGCGACCCCCATCGCGCCGGAGGTGCACAACATCTTCGCCGACGGCGACACGGTCATCATCCGCTTCGACGGAACAGCGACCACGACGTCGGGCGCTCCTTATCGCAACCAGTTCGTCTGGATACTCAAAATGAAGGACGGCCTCGTCGCCAATGCGGAGGCCTTTCTGGACCTCGTTGCCTATCAGCAGGTCGTCGACAACAACGCCCCGCGGTCCCAATGACCGACGCCCGCGGTTCGGCGGATCTGAGCGTCTGCCGAACCGCACCAAGCATCCATGCGCGATCGCCTCCAAACCGAGAACCCTAGTGGAGCCAGACCATGCGACAGGCATTTGCAGCACTCATCACGGCCACTCTTTTGTATCCGTCCGAGCGAGACCGCCTGTGAATATTGATTAAAACAGTTCAGACCCTGTCCTTATTCCCATGCATAAGGACAGTTGGACGGATGGAGATTTTGAGAGGAGACAGTGGGTCTCGGGTGAGCCGTCTTGAGGTGATCAACACCGGACGGCGGCGTCGCTTTACGGAAGATGAGAAGCTGCGGATTGTCGCAGAAAGCTTTGCGGGGAGAGGCCAGGCGTCGGCCACGGCCCGTCAGTACGGCATCAGCCGCTCGCTGTTGAACCGTTGGCGCAAGTCGGTTCGCCAGGGTTTGCACGGCCAGAAACAAACCGATGGTTTTGTGCCGGCGTTCGTCATGCCGGAAACTTTTGTGCCGGTGAAGCAGGCCACTCCACCTGCTGCGATGGAGCATCCGGCGGCGTCTTCTTCCGGTCGCATGGAGATTGTCGCGGCGAACGGCCGTCGCGTGGTCGTGGACGGCAGCGTCGACGTTGAGGCGCTGCTGCGGATCATGCGAGGGCTGGAGACGTTGCGATGATCACGCTTCCTTCCGGTCAAAATGTGCGGGTGTGGATTGCAACGGGCCATACGGACATGCGGTGTGGGTTTCCA
>NZ_QJKM01000018.1 GCF_003425685.1 Rhizobium terrae | reverse complement strand
CTGCGGTCGCGCCATCGCAGTCATCGGCCGCAGATCGAAATCTCCATAGCCCCCGACCGTGGCCCGCGGGTTCCTTCCTCGGGGACTTTCGTACGCCTCCGGCGCCCGAAACTCTTCACGAGAGTGGACGGGCACCTTACTGGATGACATCGATGAGAAGCGGCCGTTCCGAATTGAGCTTGTGAGACAATAGCTACCGGTATCGCTCCCACGTCATTCGGGTTACGATGCGTAGCTGAGAACGGGCGCGGGCGCCTTGTCGGACCACCTACGTCAGGAGGCCAGCGTGAATCCAACAGTGAGAGTTATGGCCCCGGCCGAGGAAGATCTGGCAGTCGAAACGGTCATGCTGGCGTTTGCAGCCGATCCTATGGCGCGATGGACCTGGCCGCATGCACATCAGTACCTTGCGGCCATGCCACGAATGATCCGGGCATTCGGGAGCAGCGCGTTCTCTAACGGCAGCGCCTTTTGCACCGACAGCTACGCCGGGACGGCGCTGTGGCTACCGCCCGGGGTGCATTCCGACGAGGAGGGGCTTGGTGCGGTACTTGAGAGCACGGTTGCGCGCTCTCTTGCCCCTGAAACCACGGCCATATTCGAGCAGATGGCCACGTACCACCCGACCGAACCACATTGGTACCTGCCACTCATCGGCGTCGACCCAGCGCATCAAGGCGAAGGTCACGGCGACGCCTTGATGGCGTACGCACTCGCACGATGCGATTGCGATCACACGCCAGCCTATTTGGAATCCTCGAACCCGCGCAACATTCCGTTCTACCGACGCCACGGCTTCGAGCCGCTCGGCGCGATCCAGGTCGGTTCGTCGCCGAAGCTCGTCCCGATGCTGCGGCGGTCGCGTTGAGCTTCAGTTCGATCCGATAGTTAGGGATGTCTGCATTCAGAAGTCGGACGATATAGTTTTGGCGACCGGCATGGGGACCGATTCCAGTCCTCCCTTGCCGCTGCGACTTTACGCACTTCCTCTCAATCATAAACCCGCTTCACATTCGCCACGCAGTCCAGGTCCTTCATCTGGCTGAGTAACTGGTTGAGCTGTCTCAAGTCCCAGACTTCCACCTCCATGGTGATCTCCGAAAAATCGGCGGCGCGGTTGTTGCCCATGGTCAGCGTGCGGATGTTGATGTCGAGGCGGGCGATGGTCTGGGTGACGGTCGCGAGCGTGCCCGGCTCGTTGATGGTGTTGACCTCGATCTTGGCCGGGAAGCGGGATTTGTTGGCTTCGTCGAGATCCCAGCGCACGTCGATCCAACGCTCCGGCTGGTCGTCGAAACGCTGCAGGGCGGAGGCCTGGATCGGGTAGATGGTGATGCCCTTCCCCTTTTCCATGATGCCGACGATACGGTCGCCGGGGACGGCGCCGCTCGGGGCGAACTGCACATCCATGTTGCCGGAAAGCCCGCGGATCGGCAGCGGGTCGGGGCCAGCCTCGAGCTCTTCGGGGCCGATGCGGCGCTGGCTCGGCAACTTGAACATCATGCCGCTGGCGCTCGACATGTTGAACCAGCCGTCGTCGGCGGCCGGCTTCACGGTCACCCGTTCGTCCTTGTAGTCGGGGAAGACGGCGCGCAGCACGTCGAGCGAGGAGAGTTCGCCGCGGCCGACGGCGGCGATCGCATCCTCAACGTCCTTGTGGGCCAGCCGGTGCAGCGCCGGTTTCAGGGTATCCTTGGAAAAGATCTTTCCCGCGCGCTCGAAGGTGCGCTCCAGAATGCGGTGGCCGAGGCCGGCATACTGCTTGCGGATCGCCATGCGGGTGGCACGGCGGATCGCCGACCGCGCCTTGCCGGTGACGACGATCTCCTCCCAGGCGGCGGGCGGCACCTGCACGCCGGAACGGATGATCTCCACTTCGTCGCCATTGTTGAGGCGGGTGACGAGCGGCATGATGCGGCCGTTGATCTTGGCGCCGACCGTCGTGTCGCCGATATTGGTGTGGACCGCATACGCGAAATCGATCGGCGTGGCGCCGCGCGGCAGCGCGATCAGCTTGCCCTTCGGCGTGAAGCAGAAGACCTGATCCTGGAAGAGTTCGAGCTTGGTATGTTCGAGGAATTCTTCCGGATTATCGCCTTCCGCAAGCGACTCGATCGTGTGGCGCAGCCAGGAATAGGCGTTGCTCTCCTTCGGCAGCAGTTCCCCGCCCTTCACCGTTCCCTGGCCGTCCTTGTAGAGCGCATGCGCCGCGATCCCATATTCGGCGATCTCCTGCATGAGTTCGGTGCGGATCTGCAGCTCGATGCGCTGGCGTGAAGGGCCGACGATCGTCGTGTGGATGGACCGATAGTCATTCTGCTTCGGGTTCGAGATATAGTCTTTGAAGCGGCCAGGCACGACGCGCCAGCGGGTGTGGACGATGCCGAGCGCGCGATAACAGGAGGGAATGTCCTTGACGATGATGCGGAAACCGTAGACGTCCGAAAGCTGCTCGAAGGAGAGCGATTTCGACTGCATCTTGCGGAAGACCGAATAGGGCTTCTTCTGCCGCCCCTTCACGAAGGCGTCCTTGAGGCCATTGGCGATCAGAAGTTCGCGCAGCTCGTCCTCGATCTTCTTGATGAGGCCCTGGTTGCGGGCCTCCAGATCGGCGAGCCGCTTGGTGACGGTCTCGTGCGCCTCCGGGTTCATGTAGCGGAAGGAAAGTTCCTCCAGCTCGTCGCGCATGTCCTGCATGCCCATGCGGCCGGCGAGCGGCGCATAGATGTCCATCGTCTCTTCGGAGATGCGCGCCTTCTGCTCCGCCTTCATGTGCTCCAGCGTGCGCATGTTGTGCAGCCGGTCGGCGAGCTTGACGAGCAGCACCCGCACGTCGTCGGAAATGGCAAGCAACAGCTTGCGAAGATTTTCCGCCTGCTTGGCCTTCTTGGAAACGAGATCGAGGCGTTTCAGCTTGGTGAGACCTTCAACCAGCCGGCCGATATCCTCGCCGAACAGTTCGTCGATCTCGGCACGGGTGGCGGTCGTATCCTCGATCGTGTCGTGCAGCAGGGCCACCGCGATGGTCGACTCGTCGAGATGCATGTCGGTCAGGATGGCGGCGACTTCAAGCGGGTGGGAGATATAGGGGTCGCCGCTGGCGCGCTTCTGCTGGCCATGCTTCTGCATGGCATAGACATAGGCCTTGTTGAGGAGAGCTTCGTTGGCATCGGGCTTGTATTTCTGAACCCGCTCGACGAGCTCGTATTGCCGCATCATCCTGAAATATGCCCTCGATACCGTTCCGAAACCACGACGGGCGCCGGGCGAAAAGAAAAATGGCGCGCCAACCGTCAGATTGGCGCAGCCATCATAAAACATTCAAGCAGATTAGGGCCAGACAATGAACGATATATTGCTTTCGGAGCAATATATTGTCCGGCGCCTTTGAGAGTGCGCGAAGACCCTTAGTAGTCGTCGCTCTTTTCCGGCGGCACGAGGCCTTCGATACCGGCAAGCAGTTCCTCTTCCGACATCTGGTCGAAGGTGACGGTTTCCGGCAGATCGTCTTCCTCGTCGCGATCGGAAGCCACCGCAACGCCGCCGGCGGCGATCAGCGAGGCCGGATCGGGTTCGGGCTCATCCACTTCCACATGCTTCTGCAGCGAGTGGATCAGGTCTTCCTTCAGGTCGTCGGGAGACAGGGTTTCGTCGGCGATCTCGCGCAGCGCGACGACCGGGTTCTTGTCATTGTCGCGGTCGATGGTGATCGGCGCACCCTGCGAGATCTGGCGGGCGCGGTGGCTCGCAAGCAGCACGAGTTCGAAACGGTTATCGACTTTGTCAATGCAATCTTCTACTGTGACACGGGCCATTGCCTGTCCTTTGGGTCATTGATTTTCGGAATTGATACGCCCGATACAGCCATTGTGCGGCAAATTCAAGTTTTTCCTGTCAATCGGCTTTTGCCAATCTTGTGACGGTCTTCTGGGGGAAAGCCAAGAGATTCAACTGCAGGCTGCTTGGATTATTGCGAATCGTGCCATAAATGACAGATATATGAATAGTTCGTAATGTAATGGATTATTCGAGATTTTGGCACAGTTTTCGAATTGCCAAGTCTCACCCGCCATGCGGGTTCATAAGAAAAAGGGGATGGAGACCAAATGTTTGACCCAAGAGAGAAGATTGCTCTCTTCATCGATGGCGCAAATCTCTATGCGGCCTCGAAAAGCCTCGGCTTCGACATTGATTATCGAAAATTGCTCAAGGCCTTCCAGAAGCGCGGTTATCTTCTCCGGGCCTATTACTACACGGCGCTGATCGAAGATCAGGAGTATTCGTCCATCCGGCCGCTGATCGACTGGCTCGACTACAACGGGTATAAGGTCGTCACCAAACCCGCCAAGGAATTCACCGACAGCCTCGGCCGCCGCAAGATCAAGGGCAATATGGACATCGAGCTCGCGATCGATGCCATGGAACAGTCCGAGACCGTCGATCACCTCGTGCTCTTCTCCGGCGACGGGGATTTCACCACGCTGGTCGAGGCGCTGCAGCGCAAGGGCCGCAAGGTTTCCGTCGTGTCCACCATGCAGACCCAGCCGCCGATGATCGCCGACGACCTGCGCCGCCAGGCCGACCATTTCATCGACCTGATGACGCTGAAGCCGGAAGTTGGCCGCGACCCTTCCGAACGCCCCGCCCGGCCGGCGGAAAATACCGAACCTGCGGACGTCTGATCTTTCGGGTATCGATCGAAAATAGGCGCCCGTTTTTCGGCGGCGCCTGTTTTCGTTTTGGGCTAGAAAGGCATCATGCTTTTCGAACGCCCTTCCGACGACATTCTCTATGACGCGCTCCTTGCCCGCGACGCTTCCTATGAAGGCTTTGCCTGGGCGGCGGTGAAGACGACCGGTATCTTCTGCCGGCTCACCTGCCCTGCCCGCAAGCCGAAGCGCGAAAATACCAGCTTTTATGAGACGATCGCGCAATGCCTGGAGGCAGGGTTCCGTCCCTGCAGCCGCTGCCGACCGATGCTGAAGTTCGGCGAAGCCGATCCGATGGTGACGAAACTCGTCGATGCCCTCGACGCCGAGCCGTTCCGGCGCTGGAGCGAGGAGGATGTCGTCTCACTCGGCATCGATCCTTCGACCGCGCGCCGCGCCTTCAAGCGGCAGTTCGGCATGAGCTTTCTGGAAATCGCCCGGCTACGCCGCATGGGCAAGGCGGCGGAGGTGCTGAAGGACGGCGCGAGCGTCATCGATGCGCAGCTCGATGCGGGTTATGAGTCGGGCAGCGGGTTCAGGAGCGCGGTGACGAAGCTTTTCGGCGCGGCGCCCGCGCATCTGCGCGGCAAGCTGCTGCTGCGGGCCGACTGGATCGAGACGCCGATCGGACCGATGATGGCGATCGCCGACAGCCATGCCCTCCATCTCCTCGAATTCGCCGAGCGCAAGGCGCTGCCGGCCGAGATCAGGAAACTGCAGACATTCACCGGCAGCGGTATCGTGATGGGGCGCCATCCGCCGATCGACCAGATCGAGGCTGAGCTGAAGGCCTATTTCGCCGGCGAGGACCGGGGCTTCGAGACGCGGATCGCGGGCCATGGCTCGCCGTTCCAGCGGCAGGTCTGGAAAGCCTTGCGGGCGATCCCGACCGGCACGCTGCGCACCTATGGCGCTGTCGCGGCCGGGCTCGGTCTCCCTTCCTCCACGCGCGCCGTCGCCGGGGCCAACGGCGCGAACCAGATCGCCATCGCCATCCCCTGCCACCGGCTGATCGGCGCCGATGGTAGCCTGACGGGGTATGGTGGCGGGCTATGGCGCAAACGCTGGCTGATCGAGCACGAGCGGCGGATGGCGGCGAATGGTGGCTAGGCGCGCCGATCGTTCGGGTCGTGCCTCCCGGCTTTTCTCCCGTTCACCGGGCGAGGCCCGACATCAATGCGACACCGCACGGATATCGGAACACCCCCGCCTTCCCGCCAAACGGTCAGTCGATGATCGTATTGGCTCCCTCGGCCGTCAAACGGGCGAGACCGGCCTTCATCTGCTGGACCTGTTCGGGCGAATGCCCCTGCCATCCGGTTACTTCCCCGATGATGCGCAGCGGATCTCGGGATCGATAGGACAATGTGGGATTACCGGGGAATTTCTTGTCAGTCAGATTGGGGTCGTCGACGATCGGGCCGGTTGGCTCCACGACGTAGATCCGCTGCCGCTCGCCGCTGGTTGCAAGTTCAGCTCCCCAGATCGCAGCATCCAAGGTCCCGGAGAAATAGACCCAGGACAGCGGGTCGGCGATGAAGTTTGACCGATGGCCAACGGCGATCAAATCGCCAGGTTTCAAATCCGCCCGCGTTCCATGGAAGAAAGACTGAACGAACGTCGTGGCACTGGCTGCCATGGATGCGCCCCCCTTTTTCTGTCTACCGGATCTTTCGACCTGGACCTCGAACTGGCCCAAGACTGTGGTGAGGAAGAGAGATACCTGATGACGGCAGTTCGCCCAAGCGATCAAACCGAGGCCGGCTCGCTCATTCGAAGCCCTTCCCCCGAAGACCGCCTTGCCTTCCTCGCGCGAAAAACCGCTTCGACAATCAGGGACAATGGCAGGCCGATGAAGAACGGGATGAAGAAATAGATCACCCGAAAGGCGACCAGCGAGCCGATCGAGGCCTGCTCGCCCATCACATGCCGCACCGTCGCCTCCAGCACGCCCAGCCCACCGGGCGCGTGGGTGATCAATATGGCAAGGTTGGCGAGCACGAAGGCGGTGGCGGCCTTGAGATAGCTGACGTCGGCGCTGGCGGCCATCACTTCGCGAAGGCAGGCGGAGACCAGCACGAAATTGATCGTGCCGATCACCACCTGCGCGATGGCGACTTTCAGCGTCGGCATTTCGAATGTCCAGGCGCGAATCTTCAGCGGCGCACGCACGAAGGCCGCAAGTGCCAGATAACCGGCTGTCGCGCCAAGACAGGCAAGGCCGATCGCGACAATGACGCCCTGGCTCAAGCCAAGCACCGAGGCCGCGTCACCCGGATTGACGACCATGACGATGCCAGACAGTACCGCCATGCCGATGCCGACGGTGACGCCGGAGAGCAGCACGATCTTCGCCACATCCTCCGTGCTCATTCCCCAATGGGCATAATAGCGGTAGCGCAAAGCGCCGCTGCTCAAGCCGGAGAGACCAACGCTCTGGCCGATCGACAGAGCGATGAAGGAGGCAAGCCCGATCTTCGGATAGGCAAGGTCGCTCCTCACGTAACGCACGCCAGCCCAGTCGAAGCCCGTCAGGCAGACATAGGAACCGAACGCGAAGAGGAGCGCCATCAGGAGGTTGAAGACGGGGATCGCCCGGACGGATTCGACAATGTCGGACAGCGAATACTCGCGGAACGTGTGATAGAGAAGGTAACCGGCCGCGCCGAAACCGACCACCAGCATCAGATAGGTGAAAATCCTCTTCCGCGTCATCGCCCACCGCTCATCGTATTCACAAGGTGGATTCCAACGAAAGGCAGGGGATTTTGTTCCTATCGGACGGATTCAGATGCGGTCGATGATCCGCGAAAATGCCGGATCGTCGGGATTGTAACCCCGCGCCGGACCATGGAAGCCCTCGCCCGTCTCGCGGAGATCGCAGATGTCGTCGAGATGGAAGAGACGCCAGCCGGAACCCGTGCCGGAAATCTGCCAGGCGCTCACCGCCAGTTCGCCCTTGCCGACCCTTCCGAGAATATGCGGCCGGACCCGGCGCGCCACATTCTTGTAGCGGAATTCGAGAACCTTCCGCCTGTCGATCGCATCCGCAATGGTATCCGGATAGGCCATCTGCACCTCCGCCACTTCAACGAAGGAGGAGAAGCAAAGTTCAAAGCTCGTTCAGAACGCCTCGAAGCTGATCGCCTGGGCGCCCTTCCAGAGCACCAGCTTGCCCATGTCTTCAAGCTGCTCGCGCCCTTCCGTGATCGTCAGGACGTGGTTGCCGGCGAGAGCACCCATCTTGCTGGCGAAGGAGGAACTGCCATAGGCGAAGAGCAGCTCGGTTTCGCTATGGCCGCCCGGATAAAGCAGGATGTCGCCGCGCGAGGGATGGCAGGTGTGGTTTTCGAAACCGGCGCCGAACTTAAAATCGCCGAGCGGCACCCAGACCGCCTCACCGCTCCAGCGCGAATGGATGACCTGGTTGCGGAACGGCAGGAAGGTTTGGAAGATGCGGCAGGTCTCCGGCGCCCTTTCAAGCTCGAAACGAGCGGTGAAGGCGAACGGGCCGACGGTGATGCGCAGGCTCTCCACGGTCAGTTCGCCTTCAGGAGCCGCGACTTCTGGCGGTTCCAGTCACGTTCCTTCTCCGTCTCGCGCTTGTCGTGCAGCTTCTTGCCCTTGGCGAGCGCAAGCTCCAGCTTGGCGCGGCCCTTTTCGTTGAAATAGATCTTCAGCGGCACGAGCGTCATACCCTCGCGGTTGATGCCGGCACGCAAGCGATTGATCTCGCGTTTCGACAGCAGCAGCTTGCGGCGGCGGCGGGGCTCATGGTTGAAGCGGTTCGCCTGCAGATATTCCGGCAGGTGCGAGTTGATCAGCCAGATCTCGTCGCCCTCGTCGGATGCGTAGGATTCGGCTATGTTCGCCTTGCCGTCGCGCAGCGATTTCACCTCGGTCCCCGTCAACACCAGGCCGGCCTCATAAGTATCGATGATTTCGTAGTTGAAGCGGGCCTTGCGGTTTTCCGCGACAATCCTGTTCACCGTGCGCTGGCTGCCTTTGGGTGCCATCTGACTAACTTCCGATCCGCCCTTTTATCCGAAAACAAATCCCCGCCCATGGGCGATGAGCGGGGTTCGTCATTATGTAATGCGCATGACGCAAAATGTGAAGCGGGTGAGACTGCGAGCGAACTGGCCAGCCTCAGTTCAAAAGCCCCGCATGCCGCAGCGCCGCATCGATGGCCGTTTCCGTCGCCGGCTCCAGCGTCGAGATGAGCGGCGAGCGGACCGTGCGGCTCATGCCGCGGGTCCTGTGAAGGCCGTATTTCGCGCCGCAGAGGCCCGGTTCCATGAAGATTGCCTTGTGGAGCGGCATGAGCCGATCCTGGTATTCCAGCGCCTTTCCGTAGTCGCCGGCAAGCGTCGCCGCCTGGAACTCGGCACAGAGGCGCGGCGCGACATTGGCCGTTACCGAGATACAGCCGACCCCGCCATGGGCGTTGAAACCGAGCGCGGTTGCATCTTCGCCGGAAAGCTGGATGAAATCCTTGCCGCAGGTGATGCGCTGTTCGGAAACGCGCTCGATCTTGCCGGTCGCATCCTTGACGCCGACGATGTTCTTGTGCGCCTTGACGAGCGCCCCCATCGTTTCCGGCGACATGTCGATCACCGAACGCGGCGGAATATTGTAGATGATGATCGGCAGCCTGGTTGCCTCGGCGATCGCCGAGAAATGCGCGATCAGGCCCTTCTGGGTCGGCTTGTTGTAATAAGGCGTCACGACCAGGATCGCATCGGCGCCGGCCTTTTCGGCATGCTGGGCAAGCTCGACGGCTTCCCGCGTATTGTTGGAGCCGGCGCCCGCGATGACCGGCACACGCTTTTTCGTTACCTCGACACAGAGTTCCACGACGCGCTTGTGTTCGTCATGGCTCAGCGTCGGCGATTCACCGGTGGTGCCGACCGGCACCAGGCCGCTGCTGCCTTCGCCGATCTGCCATTCCACATGAGCGGCGAAGGCGTCTTCATCCACCGCGCCCTGGGCGGTGAACGGGGTAACGAGGGCGGGCATCGATCCCTTGAACATTCCAAAACTCCCAATCGGCAGCGTCCATTCTGCTGCCGCAATCCATGACTATGAGGGCTGGAGAGTTCGGAGGCGCTGCGATGCAGCCCAATTACTCTTCGAGGGCCCGTAGGTCGCGCACCATAAAGCGGCGGGCAGGCGGCGACAAGCGTGGCGGCTCGGGATTTCATGCGGAATCTCATATAAGAAAGTGCGAATTTTCATCAAGATGGTAAGGTTTCGTTAATCCGCACAGCGGCTAATAGGGGGTAAATGTCTTCTCTGCGAGTTAGCGCATGAACAGGCCGGTTTTGATCCTCGCTGCCTTGGGACTGAGTGCCGCGAGCATGCATGTTTTTGCCGCCACGCTTCCCGAAAGCGTCGCGCCGCTGCCGTTCGCCAAGCCGGAAAACCCCGTTGCCATGACCATGCCGGCGGCGATGCCCGCGCCGGACATTACCGGCACCATCCCGCGCGGCGATCTTCGCGGCGCCGCACCCCGCACCGGCCGGCTGACGGCCGCGCCGGAACTGAAGGCGGCGCTCGACGCGCTTTCCGGCAACGACGTCGCCGAGGCGATGGCCGCGCGAGACCGGCTGGCGGAAGGCTCGCTCGACCGGCATATCCTCACCTGGGCGATCGCCACTTCCGGTGCGCCCGGCGTTCCCTCCGGCGAGATCGCGAACGCCCAGCGGGAGCTGAAAGGCTGGCCGGGCCTGAAAAGCCTGCGTGCCAATTCCGAACGCGCCCTTTATAGGGAAAATCCGCCGGCATCCGCCGTGCTTGCCGCCTTCGGTTCGACCCGGCCGGAGACGACAGAGGGCACGATCATTCTCGCTCGGGCGCTCGTTGCTGCCGGCCGTGCTGCGGATGCGGCTCGTCCGCTGCGCCAGCTCTGGCTTGCCGAGATGTTGGACAAAACGGCCGAGGACAAGATCCTTGCGGAATTCTCTGCACTCCTTTCCCCCGCCGATCACAAGGGGCGCATGGATTTCCTGATGTACAAGGGGCGCACGGCGCAGGCCAAGCGCTTCGGAGATCTCGGCCGCGCCGCGTCGCTCTACAAGGCCTGGGCGGCGGTGATCGGCAATGCCAGGAATGCCGAGGCGCTGCTCGCCACCGTCGAGGGGTCGCTCAGGAACGACCCTGGTCTGCTTTTCGCGCGCATCGAATACCTGCGGCGGCAGGACAAATACCGGGAAGCCGCCGGCCTGCTCGAAAAGGCGCCGCGCGAGGCCGCCCAGCTCATCAACCCCGGCGAATGGTGGAACGAGCGGCGCATCGTGGCACGCGGCCTGGCAGACCAGGGCGATTTCAAGCTCGCCTACCGGACCGTCGCTGACCATGCCGCCGTCTCATCGACGGATGTGGTCGATGCGGAATTCCATGCCGGCTGGTATGCCCTGCGCGCCCTGCGGGACCCGGCGACCGCCGAGAAACATTTCCGCAGGATCCTCGACACATCCAACAAGCCGCTTTCCGCCTCCCGCGCCCTCTACTGGCTCGGACGTGCCGCCGAAGACGGCGGGCCGGGCAGCGCGCGCGAGTTCTTTACCAAGGCGGCCCATTATTCCGGGACGTTCTACGGCCAGCTCGCCGCCGCGCGTCTCGACCTCAAGACCCTCGACGTCACCTATCCGCAGCCGAGCTCCGCCGACCGGCAGAACTTCGAAAACCGCGAGGCGGTGCGCGCTATCGCAAGGCTGGAACTGGCCGGCCATGCCAAACGCGCCGGCGTGCTTTACCGCGCCCTCGCCGAGGAACTGACCAGCCCCGGCGAACTTGCGATCCTCGCGACCCGGGCGGAGAGCCAGGACAACCACGCGCTTTCGCTGCAGATCGGCAAAACGGCCTTCGGGCGTGGCATCGACGTTGCGGCGCTCGCCTATCCGATCGGCGTCATCCCGACCGGCGCCGATATCGGCGGTTCGGGCAAGGCACTTGCCTATGCGATCGCACGTCAGGAAAGCGCCTTCAATCCGGCCGCGGTTTCCGCCGCCAATGCCCGCGGCCTGCTGCAGCTTCTGCCCGGCACGGCGCAAGGGGTCGCCAAGCGGCATGGACTGACCTTCGCTGCCGCGCGGCTCACCAGCGATCCCGGCTACAACGCGACGCTCGGTGCCCATTACCTCGGCGAGCAGATCGACGCGTTCGACGGCTCCTATATCCTGACCTTCATCGCCTATAATGCCGGCCCCAAGCGTGTGCCGGAATGGATCGCCCGTTACGGCGACCCGCGCGGCAAATCCCTCGACGACGTGATCGACTGGATCGAACGCATCCCCTTCCCCGAGACCCGCAACTATGTGCAGCGGGTGATGGAGAACTACGAGGTCTACAAGGTCCGGCTGGGGCAGAGGGCGGACATCGAGACCGACCTGCGGCTCGGGCGGCGCGAATAGCCGCATCGCGAACAGGCTTCGGGTAACGTCAGCCGTTGAGCGGGAAGCGCCGCGAGCCTCGGGCTTCCTTGTGGTATCATCATTTTCCGATGCTGGTGCGGCGGCGCGAGATATTCATGAGCTAAGCTCCGAATCCACGCTTCATGGCTTGCGAAATCGATTGCGGTTTTCGCCGGTACGCTGGGTTGCGCAGGCGCTCTGCCGCGGAGAGGCGTTTGCGCGCTGCAATGTATTCTCCCGAGGCACCTGCGTCGACATGCGTGGCGCCTTGGCAACGGGACATGCCGTGAAGAGAGGCTCAAGAGCGTTTCCAGCCGGCACGAAGAAACCAAAATTGTCGCCACCTCCGCCCTCGCCTTCCCTTTCGGCATTGCCTGGATTGAAGGACTTATCTCGGCGCCGGCGGCTTATCGCGCCCAAAGGAAAAGCCCGGCACTAGGGCCGGGCTTCGATATCATCCGATCAGGTCGGACTAGAAGTCGCGCTGCAGGCGAACCATGCCGACGAACTCGCCGTCGTCATCTTCAAACTTCTGGTAGTCAGCCTGAATCTTAGCAGCCAGGCCTTCGACGATCTTGTAGTTGACCGTCACGCCAGCACCCCACCAATCGTTGCCGAAGAACTCGCCGTCACCAGCAACCTGGGTATTCCAAGCGTACTGAGCTTCCGGAATGATTTCGAGCTTGTCAGTGGCCTTGAAGGAGTAAGCAGCTGCAACAGTTGCTTCAGCAAAGCCATAGTATGCGTTGAAACCGGACGAATAAACGCCGGAGAGGTAGAACGTACCCGGACCGACGGCAACAGAGCCGATCGCACGAACCGCGCCTTCATCCTGACCGAAGTCCCAACCGCCGAGGATTTCGAGCTTGGCCGGGCCGAGAGCGGCCTGGAGAACAGCTTCGACACCGACTTCCTGGCCGGTTACGAGCGACAGTTCATCGACCTGAACGCCGGCCGTGAAGGCATCGCCGGTATAGGTGTAGGAAACGGAGTTCAGACGAGCCGAACCGAGAACGTCGAGTTCGCCCGGCAGGTCGTTGGCATCCCACCAGTTCCAGTAACGACCGATCTTGAAGCCGCCGAGCTGAATGTAGGCTTCGTTGATGTACGCGGAGTTGGTGTTGCTGGTCCAGATCGTGTCATCACCGTAGTCCCAACGGACGGAGGCGACGGAGGTCAGCGTGCCGAGTTCGGTATCGCTCTTGGCAGTGAAGTCGAGCTGGACGCGGGCATAGCTATCCCAGTCATCAATGCCAGCGTAGGTACCGTCCTGGAAGAAGGTTTCGAAACGGACATAACCGCCGATCTTGAGGCAGGTCTCGGTGCCCGGGATGTAGAAGTAGCCGGTGCCGAAGGCATCGCAAACACGCACGTATTCCATGGGCTCCGGCTCGGCAGCGACGATGGCGTCGGCAGCCTGGGCGCCGGATACTGCTGCGAGCGCCGCGGCAGAACCGAGAAGAAGGCTCTTAATGTTCATCTTTTTTGACCTCCAGTCAATTTTCTCTGAATGCTAAATCATGCATGATCGAACATTGATCAAACACATAAAGGCCGCAAAAGCAGCCCGTTTCCCCGGTCTCAGCTCCCCATATGGAGGCCTTCAGGCCACCTTTTCTTATAGAAAGGCTCCCCCAGGCGGACCGGGGGAGCCAAAGTCAAATTAGAACGTGCGGTCGAGACGGACGAAACCGTCGATGTACTCGTCGCCCGGAACTTCGTTGTAGTGAACGTGCGTCTTGAGGTTCAGGCCGTCAACGATCTTGTAGTCGACCGTCAGACCAGCGCGCCAAGCGTCGTCACCCGTCCAGTCGCCGTTGCCGACTGCAACAACCTGAGTGTTCCAGAAGTAGGTAGCACCGGGAGTGATGGTGAGCTTGTCGGTTGCCTTGATAGCGTAGGAAGCGGCAAGAGCCCATTCGCCACGATCGTAGTAGGCGTTCTGGTACTGAGCACCAGCTGCCCAGTTGTCGCCAGCGCCAGACGACCATACGACGGAAGCCTGCAGGGTGCCCGGACCAACAGCGGCCGAAACGAGGGCGCGGATAGCACCTTCTTCAGCACCGAAGTCATAACCGCCGAGCAAGTCGAATGCAACGCCGCCGAACTTGGCCGAAACGAGAGCTTCGATACCAACTTCCTGGCCCGTCGTGCGGGACAGTTCGTCGAGCTGAACGCCAGCAGAGAACGTGTCGCCAGTGTAGGTGTAGGCAACGGAGTTCAGGCGGGTCGTGTTGGAGGAAGCGAGGATATCGCTTTCGCCGTTCAGGCCCTTATCCCACCAGTTCAGGTAACGACCGATCTTGAAGCCACCGAGCTGGATGTAGGCTTCGTTGATGCTGGCGTCGTTGGTGTTGTCGGTCCAGATGTTGTTGTTGCCGTAGTTCCAACGGAGCGAAGCAACAGAGGTCAGCGTGCCGAGCTCGGTATCGCTCTTTGCAGTGATGTCAAGCTGAACGCGGCCGGTGAAATCCCAGTAGTCGTCTTCGCCGGCAGCAGCCGGAACCGGGAATACGCCAGCACCTGCGGAGCCGCCGTACGAACCGATCGGGCCGGTCTGACCAGCCTGGATTTCAACGCGGACGTAACCGCCGACCTTCAGGCAGGTTTCGGTGCCCGGGATGTAGAAGTAGCCAGTGCCGAAAGCGTCGCAAACGCGAACGTATTCCATCGGCTCCGGTTCTGCGGCTACGATGGCGTCAGCAGCCTGAGCGCCGGATACTGCTGCGAGGGCAGCAGCGGAGCCGAGAAGAAGGCTCTTGATGTTCATTTTTGACCTCCAGTCAAAGTTTCGTGTGGGTCTGGGTTCTTTTTGCTGAAGGACAGCGTTCCCTGCCCCATCCCCGTCGATTGCCAGAAGAAGGACGATCCACCGCCTCGCTTCCGGATTTGAAAATACAAGACGCGAAAGGTCATGCAATCTGGAACTTCAACCGAACGCCTTTCTAAAACCCGCTTCCCAGAGGTCTGTTGCCGAAAGGACACAAACCCGCGGACAGGCATATGTTCAATTTTACGCTTTGTTAAGAAAGAGCTTATTGGGCAGGCACTTAGCGCTGCAGACAGGGTGGTTTCGGGGAATCATCCGATGCAGGATGCCAGTCATTCCGGCAAATCGCGCAGCCATCGATCAAAAGGGGAAACCGAGGGGGCTGGCCGGAGATCATTCCGGGCGAAAATGGCGGAGAAGATGGGATTCGAACCCACGATACGCTTTTGACGTATACTCCCTTAGCAGGGGAGCGCCTTCGACCACTCGGCCACCTCTCCGTCGCGGTCTAACTATGTCGAAGCCCCCATGAATGCAAGGCTTTTGTGACACCGTCCCAAAGTTTTACCCAAGTCGCGACGCCTGCCGGCAAGATGGCGAGTAGGGTGATTCTGACAGCAGCCGGCAATCCGGCCTGCCATCTTCGCCTCAGCTTCCGCACATTTTTCCGGCGGCTCAGTAACCGGAGCGGGGCTTTTCGCCTCCATTGCCGCAGCCGTAGCGACGCGCCAGGGCTGCGAGCGCGCCGGCGAATTCCGTCACGTCGGCCCCAACGGCGACGAAGCTTGCGCCGAGATCGAGATAATGGCGGTTGAGAGATTCGCTGAACGTGAGGATGCCCGCCGCCTTTCCGGCTTTCACGATCGTGGCGATCGCCTTCTCGATCACTTCCTGCACCTGCGGGGCCTCCATGCGGCCGAGATAGCCCATGTCGGCCGAGAGATCGGCGGGGCCGATGAACACGCCGTCGATTCCCTCCACCGCGGCGATGTTTTCGAGATCGCGAATCGCCGCCATGGTTTCCGCCTGCACGACGAGGCAGATCTCGTCGGCCGCCGTCTCCGCATAGTCGGGGATCGCGTTGAATCTGGAGGCACGCGCGACGGCGGCGCCGACGCCGCGCACACCGTGGGGCGGATAACGCACGGCGCGGACCAGTTCCCTTGCCTGTTCGGCCGAATCGACCATGGGGACCAGCAGCGTGCGCGCGCCGATATCGAGGAGCTGCTTGATGATCCAGGTTTCGCCGATCGGCGCACGGACCACGACCTCCGAGGCCGAGCCCGCGAGCGCCTGGAGCTGCGCCAGAATGCTGCGGATGTCGTTGGGGCCGTGCTCTCCGTCGATCACCAGCCAGTCGAACCCGGCATTGCCGGCCACCTCGGCCGTCAGCGCCTCGCCCATGTTCAGCCAGAGGCCGATCTGCGGCTTGCGCGCCTTCAGGGCCGCCTTGAAGTGATTCTTCGGAGCCGGCATGGCGTCTGTCCCTTCAGGCGAGAAGCTGTTTCAGGTCTGCGGAAGGATCGGCAAGGATCGCCCTGTCGGGTTCAGTACCCGTTTCGAGCATCTTCTTGCCGCTCACATAGGCCTTGGCGTCGTTGATCGCATCGACGGCGATGAACCTGCTCTCCCGGAAATACCAGATGGAAAGACTGCCTTCGCGGGCACCGGGGCGGACCAGCGTGTCGTCATAACCCATGTTGAAACCGGCAATCTGCAGCTTCACGTCATATTGGTCGGACCAGAACCATGGTTTTGCATCATAGGGCGTGTCGCCGCCGGCCATCACGGCGGCGGCGGCCTCGGCCTGATCGACGGCGTTCTGCACCGATTCGAGACGGATGCGCCTGCCCTTCCAGGGCAGCATGGCGCAATCGCCCATGGCGAAGATCGACGGATCGGAGGTGCGGGCGAATTCATCGACGACGATGCCGTTGCCGACATCGAGGCCGCAGTCCTGGGCGAGCCGATCGTTCGGCGTCACGCCGATGCCGACGATGACGAAATCCACCTCGATCGTGCTGCCGTCGGAAAGCTCGGCGGCATGCACGTGGTTTCCTTGCGGGCCGCCGCCGCCGATCAGTCGGTGCAGGCCGGTCTTTTCGCGGATGACGACCCCATGCTTCTCATGGATCTCGCGCATGGCGTCGGCAGTCTCGCTGGCCGCCACGCGCTGGAGGATGCGATCGGCCATTTCAATGAGCGTCACTTCGAGACCCAGATGGCGGGCGACCGCCGCCGCTTCGAGGCCGATATAACCGCCGCCTATAATAAGGAGTCGCCTTCCCGGCTTCATCTCGCCGGCAAGCAGGTCGGCATCGCGCTTGTCGCGCACGGTGAAGACGCCGTCGAGATCGCCGCCGACGCTTGCCGGCAGGGTGCGCGCCGTCGAGCCGGTGGCGAGCGCCAGGGTGTCGTATTCGAGGGTCGCGCCGTCCTGCATGCGCACGCGCTTCGCCTGGCGGTCGATTTCCTCCACATAGGTCGAAAGCAGGATTTCGACATTGTTTTCGGGAAACCAGCTTGCGGGCCGGAAGGTCAGCCGGTCGAACTCCATCTCACCCAAAAGGTATTTCTTGGAAAGCGGCGGCCGCTGGTAGGGAATCACATCCTCGGAGCCGATGATGGTGATCGGCCGCGTATCCTTCAAAGCCCTGAGCTTTGCAGCGAGCGCGAAGCCCGCCTGGCCCGCGCCTACAATCACCAACCTGCCCGTCACGCTTCACTCCCCGCCGATCATGGTTTTCGATGAGATAGCACCGATCATCCAGATCCAAGGGGTATCGCCGCGACATCAGGCCGTCAACAACGCGACATGCCTCATTCCATGCTTTGCGTTCGCAGCTGTCACATACAAACAGGAAAAACCGCCTTCGGAACGATCAGATGTCTGATTTTTTAGCGTGATTCCCGCCAATCGGCAGCATTTTACATTTCCGTTTCAGAATGTGTCAGCGGAAAAGGAATATAGTCACATCGTAGAGAAAACAGGAGGGTGTCATGCCCTTGAACACGGATCCGGATACGAGACAAAACGGTTCGCGCGAACTGGCCTTCGAAAAATTCGCCATCGACCGGCCGGGCAAGATCATCTTCGTCGGCCGCCATCTCAGCACGAAGACGAGCTTCCGCTGCCTGATCCGCACCATTTCGCTTTCCGGCGCAGAACTCGAAGTCAGCCCCCACCTGCCGGTGCCGAACAACTTCTTCCTGGAGATCCTCGGCATCCATGACGATATCGGCTGCACCCTGATCCGCCGCGAGGAGGAAAAGGTCACTATCGGCTTCAACATGCTGATCGATGCCGAATTCCTGCATCACGTCATCCGGCTGAGCTTCGAGACCAGCCACTAGAACGCTTCGGGACGGCCGCCAGACGTCGCGGCCGGCGACCGGATTTTAGCCGCTGCCGATCGTTCCGGCTACCCGACAGCCGCGACAGGAGCGGCACGATCCACAGAAGCCCGCACCATTCGGCGCCTTCCAGAGGATCGGCAAAAGGATGACGGCTGCGCTTGCGATCTTCCCTCTTCCATTGCTCGAAAAGCCTGACCCAGTTGAGAAGCATGGTGGTCACTCCATCTATAATGTGATGGGACCGAGCTAATGCGCGGCGATGCCGGCTTGTAGAGGCGCGGAAGAAAGGTGCCTTTCATCCATGAAGGGATGAAAAAGGCGTCGACCGCCTACAGGATGCCTGTCGATAGGTGGCGTTGATGACGGATGCGGATTGGGACGACCTGAAGCTTTTCCTGCACGTGGCGACCGAAGGGGGCCTGAGCGGCGCGGCCGCCCGGACCGGCATCAGCCCGCCGACGATCGGCCGGCGGATGCTCTCGCTCGAGCGCACCACGGGGCGCACGCTTTTCGTGCGCAGCCAGCAGGGATACCGCCTGGCGCCGGACGGCGAGACGCTGCTCCAACACGTGCGCGCCATGCAGCGCACTGCCGACAGCATCGCCGACTGGAAGGGGCAGGCCTTCGCCATGCCGATCGTCTCGATCGGGTCGAACGCATGGCTTTCCGCCTTCATCGCCAGCCGCACCGCGGATATCCGCGACGCGCAGGACCGGTTCCGGCTCTGCTGCAAATCGCTGCACAAGGGCATGGATTTCACCTATCGCGAAGCGGATGTGGGGATCGTCGGCTACCGGCCGGAAACGGGCAATATCGCCATCCGCCGCTCGGTCGCCGTCGCCCACGCCATCTATAAGGCGAGCGGCCTTGCCGAAGACGAGAACACTCCCTGGGTGTCGATCGGCACCGAAAACGCCCATATGCCGGCCGACAGATGGGTTTTCGAGAATCATGAAGCCGCGATCCGCACCTGGACGAATTCGCCGGACCTCCTGCCGAGATTGATCGCCGGAGGCAACGGATACGGCGTGCTGCCCTGTTTCGTCGGCGATTCGCTGGCCGGGCTGACGCGCAAAGGTGATATCATCGGCGAGTTGACATACACGATGTGGATCGTCGCCAATGACGACGACCGGCACCGGCCGGAGGTGCGCCAGGTGATCGAAAGGCTGGACGAACTTTTCCGCCGGGAAGAGAAAAGATTCAGCGGAGACAGGTCCTAAACCGTCCGGTAGCGGCTTGCGCGGCGATGAATCACCCTTATTGTGTGCCGATTTTCGAAACCCGGACACAACCCATGCCCGCATTCTCGCGCTTTACACCGCTGATCAGCGCCCTTCCGGCGACCGTTCCCTTCGTCGGCCCCGAGGCCATCGAGCGCAACAGGGGGCTTGCGGTGAAAGCGCGCATCGGCGCCAATGAAAACGGCTTCGGCCCCGCCCCCTCGGTCATCGAGGCGATTGCTGCGGCAGCCGGGAGCACGTGGAAATATGCCGATCCCGAAAATTTCGAATTGAAACAGGCGCTCGCCGCCCATCTCGGCTGCGCCGCCGACAACATAACCGTCGGAGAAGGCATAGATTGTCTGCTCGGGCTGATCGTCCGCCTGGTGATCGAACCGGGCATGCCGGTCGTCACCTCGTTCGGCGCCTATCCGACCTTCAACTTCCATGTCGCCGGCCACGGGGGCAGGCTCGTCACCGTGCCTTATGTGGACGACCGGGAAAATCTCGACGGGCTGATGGAGGCGGTGCGCCGGGAAAACGCACCGCTCGTCTATTTCGCCAATCCGGACAATCCGATGGGGAGCTGGTGGGACGCAGACAGCATCGTCGCCTTTGCCAAGGCGGTGCCGGAAACCTGTCTTCTGATCCTGGACGAGGCCTATTGCGAAACGGGACCTGCGGGCGCGACGCCCGATATCTCCGCGCTCATCGACCGGCCGAACGTCATCCGTACCCGTACCTTCTCGAAAGCCTACGGCATGGCGGGTTCGCGCGTCGGCTACGCCATCTCGACGCCCGGCACGGTTCAGGCCTTCGACAAGATCCGCAACCATTTCGGCATGAACCGGATCGGCGTCGCGTCGGCCCTCGCGGCGCTGAAGGACCAGGCCTATCTCCGGACCGTCATCGGACAGATTGCGACATCGCGCGACAGGATTGCCGATATCGCCAAGGCCAACGGATTGAAGCCACTGCCGTCCGCCACGAATTTCGTGGCGATCGACTGCGGCCGCGACGGCGCCCATGCCCGCGCCATCGTCGATGGGCTGATGGAACACGGGGTCTTCATCCGCATGCCGGGGGTGGCCCCTCTCAACCGCTGCATCCGCGTGAGCACGGGGCCCGAATCGGACATGCTTCTCCTGGAAGAAGCGCTGCCGGAGGTATTGAAAGCCATCGGATGAAAGAAAACGACCGCGCCGGCCTTGTTCCCTGCCGGTCGCGGTCTCAATTTTCGGAGCATCGTCCCCGTGCGGGTCGAACGCCCAGTCCCCTCTTGGACTTGTTCTGGTTTTCTCCCCGGCCCTCTTGCGGGGCCGATAAATCTCTCGAGCCGGCCGCGGCCTTCGGCTCAGTGCATGGTCATCCATTCGCGGGCGGCGCGCAGCGCGGCGGCGAGTTCCATCTTGCTCATCGTCTGGGCAAGGTCGGCGCGCAGCTCGGCGGCCCGCTCGGAACCCTTGATCGCGGCGATGTTGAGCCATTTGTGGGCGGAGACGAGGTCGATATCGCAACCGCGGCCGGTCGCATACATCAGCCCCATTTCGCAGAAGGTGTCGGCGCGGGTTTCGCCACCCATGGTGGCCATTCCGGAATTGTTCATTTCAAAGCGTGCCATCGGTTTGATCCCTGTTAAAGCCTGTTGTTCGTCTGCCCTGTTTTTCCATCCGGACCGCCGTCTTGATGCGGCTCTTTCGATCCTTCCGGCCGGCGGGTTGTCCCGCTCGTCTTGATGGGTCCACTATCTCCCAAACCTTCCAAAAGACGCCTAAAAAGCATGATTAACCTGCGGAAAATAAAGTTCAAATAGTTGGTAAATTTGGGCTTTTGTTAAACATGGGATGCCTTGCATTTTAAGGATTCCGTGGCAGATGTTACGGAAAATTCAGACATGGATCTCAACCGATCCGTAACCAAGAATCCGGTTTGCGTTTTTCGCACGCGCCAAAACAACGGTCGCAAGCTTCCAAAAATCCTGCCCGGCAAGCCGCAGGCACTATTTACCTTTACGTGTGCGTAAGCTAGCGTTCGGAAAGCTGGCGCAGAGGGACGCCGCCTGGAGGAAGTCAGACGGCGGCGCCGATCACCGCCCGCCGATGGAAAAGGAGGAGAATCCACGATGATACGTACATTCCTGGTCACCGCCGCGCTGGCGCTCGGCGCTACCGCCAGCCATGCCGCCGAACCGATCGAAGGCAACTGGAAGACCGCCAGCGGCGAGACGGCCGCGATCGGCAAATGCGGCAGCGCCTATTGCGTGACGCTCAAGACCGGCAAACACGCCGGCAAGCAGATCGGCCGGCTTTCCGGCAAGGACGGCGAATATAGCGGCGAGATCACCGACCCCGCCGAAGACAAGACCTACAGCGGTTCCGGATCGGTGAGCGGCAATTCGCTGAAGATGAAGGGTTGCGTCATGACGATTTTCTGCAAATCCCAGACCTGGACCCGGCTCTGAAATTCGTCCCGCCCTCTCTATAATGGGCGTCCTGACAATGGGTAGGAGAAATGGCCGCCCGGAGCGACGGTCATTTTTCATGCCCGGCGTTCAAGAGGCGGTCTATTTTTTTGCTGCAACGCATCAAATCAAGGCACGACGATCACGAAAAAGGCATTGATCGTGCATGTAAAAATTTCGCGATTTTTGAATATCACAGTTTTGTGAAAAGCTTGAAAAGCCGTTGCTGAATTTTACGGCCACAAAAAAGCCCTAAAAAATCCAAGTTGAACCAAAATTTGCACGCGATGGGAGCAATTCCCTTCCGGGCCTGCTATCTACATGTTTCTGCTCGTTATTTACCTTACAAAACCGTAACTTAATCGGTTTATTCGTGGCATTTCTTCGGAAATTAGCCTACTCAGCACTTTTTACGAGCATTCGCGCCGCAGCATTTTCGCTGTCAACATTTCGTTGACAGCAGTCTCCTAAATGGGGGGCTTTCGGATCGAACCGATCGGTCCGATATGAACACTGCAAACACAAATTCCCCGGTTCGAAACCCAAGACCGAACCGAGCTCAACCCGAGGATAAAAACATGAAGACCATGACTTCCGCAATTGCCGCTGCCCTCATCGCTTCGGCTTCCTTCGCCTCCGTCGCTCTCGCCGATGGCGATTACTACGAAGGCGCCTCCAAGGCTTCCGCCGCCGTTGACCATGTCCAGACGGGCAGCGTCGCCGGATACAAGCAGGACGCAAACCAGATCCCGACCCCGATCGGCCGTGGCGACTACTACGAAGGCGCAAACCGCCCGAACTAATCGCAGCTCATTCAAGACACCGAAACAACATCCGCAGGCCAGGTCGCAAACTTCAAGCCGCGGACAACTCTGAAGGGACTACCACAATGACCAAGATCACTTCCGCCATCGCCGCTGCCTTCATCGCTTCGGCTTCCTTCGCTTCCGTCGCTCTCGCCGATGGCGATTACTACGAAGGCTCTTCCAAGGCTTCCGCCTCGGTCGACCATGTTCAGACCGGCAGCGTCGCCCAGAACGGCCAGACCAGCCAGATCCCGGCTCCGATCGACCGTGGCGATTACTATGACGGCGCAAACCGTCCGAACTAACCGCAGCTCATTCAAGATACCGAAACAACATCCGCAGGCCAGGTCGCAAACTTCAAGCCGCGGACAACTCTGAAGGGACTACCACAATGACCAAGATCACCTCCGCCATCGCCGCTGCCCTCATCGCTTCGGCTTCCTTTGCCGGCGCCGCTTTCGCCGAAGGCAATTACTACGAAGGCGCAACGCCTCCGTCGGCCGGCCAGCAGGTTCCAGCAACGCATCGCGATCGCCCGGCAAGCTACGGCTATACCGGCTCGATCTCCGGCGCTCGTGACGGCCAGTTCAGCCTGTCGTCCGGCAGCCAGGCCGTGGACAGCGGCGACTATTACACCGGCGCAAACCGCCCGAACTAACCGCAGTCTATTCGAGACATCGAACAAAGGTTCGCCGGCCAGGTCGCAAACTTATCGGCCGCGAACCCAACTCTGAAGGATCAAGACAATGACCAGGATCACATCCGCTTTCGCCGCAGCGCTCATCGCGACGGTTTCGTTTGCCGGCGCCGCTTCCGCCGAAGGTAACTACTACGAAGGCGCAACGCCTCCGTCGGCCGGTCGCCAGCTTCCGGCAGCGCATGAAACGCAGCATTCGGCCCGTTACGGCTATACCGGTTCGATCTCCGGCGCCGTAAATTCCGGCCGGGATGCCGACGGCACGGTCGTTCTGAACCGTGGCGACTACTATGAAGGCGCAGTCCGTCCGAACTAACGGACTGCCCTCCCCCGACAATCAAGACGCAGCCTGCAGGCCGGTTGCAATTTCAGGCCGCGGGCTACTCCGAAAGGACCAAGACAATGACCAGGATCACATCCGCTATCGCCGCAGCACTCATCGCCTCGGCTTCCTTCGCCTCCGTCGCCCTTGCTGACGGCGATTATTACGAAGGTGTCCAGAAGACCGCTCCTGCCGCGGCCGCTACCCATGTCGATCGTACCAGCACCGGCAGCATCGGCGCCGTTCATCAGGACGGAAAGCTGATGTTCAACAATGGCGGCAGCCGCGACAACCGCGCTTCCGACCTGAACAGCGGTGATTATTACGACGGCGCAAACCGCCCGAACTAATCGTCGGATTATCGAGATCGACCGCCGCGCAGGGACCAGGCCCAGGATCACAGGGCTCTCGCGCGGAGGCCAACTGAGTGGCATGCACAAGATGAAATACCAGCCGCGCGAGCGGCTGGTATTCGCAGTTCATTCAAGACACCGAAAGGAAAGACGGGTCGCAATCGTCTTTCCGGTGCGAAGGTGGCCGGACTCTGAAACCAGCCACGTATTCAAGATTAGGTGAAGCTCTTTCGTGAATCAATCACGATAACGCTCGCGCCCGTGAGTTTTTTGACGGATTTGAGCAGCCGGAGTGCGTAAGCGCCGTCATTTGATCTCCTCCTGAGATCCGGTACAAGAATCCGATCGCAATTCTGTTCCCTCTGCGTGGAACGATCCGTCCTCCCAGGGATTTTGTAGTTCGACGAAGCGATGCGGACATCGCTTCGCGCCATAAAGACAAATGGAAAGGACAGGAAAATGAAGACCTATCTGACTTCCGGTATTGCCGCTCTCATCGTTTCCGCCGGTTTCGCCGGCGCGGCCGCTGCTCAGAACGCCGTTTATTCGAGCCCTGACGCCCTGCCGACCTCACCGCCGACCATTCAGCAGTCACGCGGCGAGGACGTCGATACCATGTCGACCGGCAGCATCATTCTCAACGACGGCTCCATGTACCGCAACAGCACCAGCGGCAATGCCGATACCGACGGCGGCCAGGACGAGGGCGACTATTACGACGGCAGCCTGCGCCCGCATAACTAAGCAGTTTATGCAAGATACCGTCCCCGCGCAGGTCGCACGCGTTGCGCGGGAACATGAAGACCAGGAAGCCGGTTCCAGGGCCGGCTTTTCCTTTGTCTTGCTTCGCCAAAGAAGCACTTTGCCTATCCTCTCGGTCAATCATCCTGAACGGGTGATGAACCCGGTTCTCAGCGCCTATTCAGTCTTGCGCCTTTATTCTGCCGCCATTGGATTTGGGGAAGAGAGCCATGGCCGTTCTTGCACGCCGGTTGACCATCATCACGCTGATCATGACCATCTTCGCATTCGCGTTTGCCGCGCTCGTGGCGCAGCCCGGCCGCAAGGAACTGCGCGTCCATCTGGGCACTTCGGTACCTTGTTACCATCACGCCACGCCGAACTGCGTCGCGACGCTCTGAAAAAAGTTCATGTGAGCAACAGGGGAAGCCGCCTGACGTCGTTTGCTTGTCAAGCAGTTCCCATTATAATGGCGCATGAACACACGAATCTTTTCCCTCTCCCCCCTTTCCTTCATCAGCCCGAGCCCCGTGGAGCCGCGCGCTTTCGACAATCCGGTCGAAGCGGTGGACGCCCTGACGGAGCTTTACGAGCGGAATACCCGCTTCCTGATCGACGCCTTCGGCGCGCTGGCCGACGGGGCGGCCGTCACCGGGCGCTATCGCGCCTGCTATCCGCAGGTCAGCATCGAGACCACGTCCTTCGGCCATGCGGATTCCCGCCTTTCCTACGGCCACGTCAGCTCGCCCGGCATCTACACGACCACCATTACCCGCCCGAAACTTTTCCGGCATTACCTCAAGGAGCAGCTCGGACTGTTGATGCGCAATCACAGCGTTCCGGTGACGGTCTCGGAATCGACGACGCCGATCCCGCTGCATTTCGCCTTCGGCGAAGGCGCGCATGTGGAGGCCTCCGCCACCAGTTCGCTCGCCGACATCTCGCTGCGCGACCTCTTCGACACGCCGGATCTCAACAATACCGACGACCTGATCGCCAATGGCGAATATGAACAACTGCCTGGGGAACCGGCGCCGCTGGCGCCTTTCACGGCGCAGCGCATCGACTATTCGCTCGCCCGCCTCAGCCATTATACGGCGACGAACGCCGACCATTTCCAGAACTTCGTGCTCTTCACCAACTACCAGTTTTATATCGACGAGTTCGCCGCCTGGGCGCGAGAGCTGATGGCCAAGGGCGGCGAAGGTTATACCGCCTTCGTGGAGCCCGGCAACATCGTCACGCCCGCCGGGAGCAGCAAGCCGGAAAGCGATGCGGTTGTCCGCATGCCGCAGATGCCGGCCTATCATCTGAAGAAGAAGGGCCATGCGGGGATCACGCTCGTCAATATCGGCGTCGGCCCCTCGAACGCCAAGACGATCACCGACCATATCGCCGTTCTGCGCCCGCATGCCTGGCTGATGGTCGGCCACTGCGCGGGCCTCCGCAACAGCCAGCGGCTCGGCGACTACGTGCTGGCGCATGCCTATGTGCGCGAAGACCACGTGCTCGACGACGACCTACCGGTCTGGGTGCCGATCCCGGCGCTCGCGGAAGTGCAGCAGGCTCTGGAAAGCGCGGTCGAAGAGGTGACCGGCTATGAGGGTTTCGAGCTGAAGCGGATCATGCGCACCGGCACCGTCGCGACGATCGATAACCGCAACTGGGAACTGCGCGATCAACGCGGCCCGGTAAAGCGGCTCTCCCAGTCGCGCGCCATCGCGCTCGACATGGAGTCGGCGACTATTGCCGCAAACGGTTTCCGCTTCCGCGTTCCCTACGGCACGCTGCTTTGCGTCTCCGACCGGCCGCTGCACGGCGAACTGAAGCTGCCGGGCATGGCGACCGCCTTTTATCGCACCCAGGTCAGCCAGCACCTGCAGATCGGCATCCGCGCCGTGCAGAAGCTCGCCGCCATGCCGGTCGAGACGCTGCATTCGAGAAAACTCCGCAGCTTCTACGAGACGGCGTTTCAGTGACATTGTGACGAGCCAGGACTATATTCTGGTTGCCATGGAGGCCCCAGATGCGCATGTCTTTGAATATTGACGACGCATTGTTGAACGAAGCAAAAGAGATTACCGGCCTGCCTGATACGGCAACCGTGGAAGACGTGCTTCGTCGCCTGGTTGCGAGTGAACGCCAACGGCGGGCTTTCGGTGAACGTGCCGGAATGGGGTGGGACCGCCCGCATTACAGTCGGCCGACCTTCGAGACCCTGACATCCGAGTTTCGCGCTCTGACTGCAGGTCGCCAGCATACACCCTCGGAACTGCTGATGCGCGAGGGACGGTCGGAGCGGTGACAACATTCGTCGTCGATGCCAGCATCGTCGTCAAATAGGTCGTTCCTGAAACGGAAACTCCGGAAGCATTGCCTCTTCTCAAGAGCAACAGCTTGATTGCCCCGGACCTCATTCTGCCCGAATGCGCGAACATCCTCTGGAAGAAAGTGCGGCGCGGCGAACTTTCGGCCACCGAAGCCCGTCTTGCCGCTCGATTGATCGAGGGTTCGGACCTGCAATTGCGCGAAATGCTGCCGCTTTTTGCCGACAGCATCGAATTGGCCGTAGAGCTCGGCCATCCCGCTTATGATTGCACTTATCTGGCGCTGGCCTTGCAGGAAAACTTGAGATTTGTCGCCGCCGATGAGAGCCTCGTCCGCAAGCTGCGGCAAAATTCGGGCGAAAAGTACCGGGACCTCGCAAGGCTTCCAAGCGGGGCCGCTTAACCTGGATCGCGAGCCGGCCTTGCCGCGAACAACGACAGCGCTGTTCCGACGAGCGAGGAGACGATCACCAGGAGATGGGCGTTGACGGCCGCCTGGCCGAGCTCTTCGAAGGCCTGCCGGTTGTCCGCATCGGCACCGAATGCCAGCGCGCCGGCGGTGATGCCGGCGGGATAGGTGCCGACCCCGGCGGGAGCATGCACCGGCAGGACCGAGGATAGCTCGCCGCCGAGCGCGCCGCCGAAACTCGCGGCGACGGAGAGCCCACCGAGCAGGCCCAGGACCCAGGCGAGCACGGCGATCTTGGTGAACCAGTTGATCAGTGTCGCGCCCCAGGCACGGGCAAAGGCGTTCGCATCCGCCGGAAGCCCGGCTTCCAACTCGCCGAACAGTTTCTGCACCTTGCCGGGCTCAACCTCGTCGAGCATTTCCCTCGCCTTCCCCGGCAGCATCTTTCCGAGAAGGCGAAAGACCGAGCCACGCAGAGCAAAGGCGACCGCGGGAAGAATCAGGAAAGCGAGCCACAGGCCCCAAGCCCAACACTTTTCGGCCTGCAGCGCCAGACCTGTACCGGCGGCGGCGAGCAGCGCGTGCAGATCGAAGAGCCGCATGACGAACAGCGCCGAGGTGCTGCGGGCAAGCGGCAGGCCGAATTCGCGCTTCATCAGCAAAGGAAAGCTCGCCTCGCCGCTGCGGAAGGGCAGCATGACGTTGAGCAGGTTATGCACCTGCACCAGGCGGAGCAGCGTTCCGAAACGGCCGGTGGTTTCCTTCGGGAAATAATCGTAGATGCGCCAGGTGCGCAGGGCATAGGTGCCGAGGAGCGCGATAAGCGCAACGATGCCTGAGGTCCAGCCGGCATGCGTCCAGAGCGACACGACGCTGTCCCAGCCCCACACCCACTGGATGAAGGCGGCGTAGAGGACGATGATCGTCAGCGTAAAGAGCGTCATGGCGTGACGAATTATCCATGGCGGGCGGCTGGCAACCGGATAATTCTTCATATAGTAGGGTGCCCCATGTGAGATTTCGGGTGATTGTATCTGAGTTCGGCGGCCATGAAGGCCGTCGCTTGAAGCCCGTGGTTTAGGAGAAACGCAAGGTGCGTACAACAGCAGAGTCGGTGGTGAGCCGCATCGAGACGGCCGAGCCGATCGAACTGTCCCTCGTCGTGCCCCTCTTCAACGAAGAAGAAAGCGTGCGCCCGCTGATCGACCGCGTCTGCGCCGCGATGGCCGATTTTCCAGCGACCTGGGAGCTCATTCTCGTCGACGACGGCAGCACGGATGCGACGATCGCCAATGCGCGGGAAGCGCTCAACCGCCCCGGCCTCGATCTGAAGATCGTCGCGCTGCAGCGCAATTTCGGCCAGACGGCCGCCATGCAGGCAGGCATCAACCAGGCCCAGGGCCGGCTGATCGCCACCCTCGACGGCGACCTGCAGAACGATCCCAAGGACATTCCGACCATGGTGTCGGAACTGGAGCGGCGCGAACTCGACCTGCTCGTCGGCTGGCGCAAGAACCGCCAGGACGGGCTGCTGCTGCGCAAGGTGCCATCCTTCATCGCCAACCGTCTGATCGGACGCATCACCGGCGTGCGGCTGCATGACTACGGCTGTTCGTTGAAGATCTATCGCGGCTCCGTCATCAAGCAGGTCAAGCTGATGGGCGAGATGCACCGGTTCATTCCGGCCTGGGTAGCTGGCGTGGTGCCGAGCTCCAGGATCGGCGAAATGCCGGTGACCCACCATGCGCGCCAGCACGGCGTCTCGAAATATGGCATTTCGCGTACCTTCCGGGTGATCCTCGACCTCTTGTCGGTGATGTTCTTCATGCGCTTCAAGGCGCGGCCGGGACATTTCTTCGGCTCGGTGGGGCTCGGGCTCGGCGCGCTGTCGGCGGTAATCCTGCTCTATCTCTTCATTGACAAATTTATCATGGGCAACGACATCGGCACGCGACCGCTGTTCCTGATCGGCGTCATGCTGTTCCTGTCGGCCGTGCAGATGATCACCACCGGCATCCTCGCCGAGATGATCGCCCGCACCTATTACCGCGAAGACACGGCCCTCAGCTACATCATCAGGGAAGTCTATGAGGGCGATGCGCCGCATCCCTAGGGGCATCAGCGACGCGCTTGCCCGCCGTCCGGACCTCGTCCTCTGGCTGATCGCGGCCTATTATGTGCTCGCGGTCATCCTGCGGGTGCTGCGTTCGCAGGCGCTCGAAAGCGACGAGGCCGAACAGCTCTTCCAGTCCCAGTTCCTACTGATGGGCTATGGTCGCCAGCCACCCTTCTACAACTGGCTGCAATATGGCGTGGTCCGGCTGATCGGCCCGTCGATCTTCGCGCTGTCCCTCGTCAAGAACCTGCTGCTTTTCCTGACCTGCCTGTTCTACGGCCTGGCGGCACGCATCGTGCTGAAGGACATGCGGCTGGCGGCAGTCGCCATGCTCGGCGTCATCGCCATGCCGGCCGTCAGCGTCATGGCGCAGCGCGATCTCACCCATGCGGTCGCGACGCTGTTTGCGACCGCGCTGTTCTTTCAGGCCTTCCTCCTGACGCTGACGCGGCCGAACCTCGGGACCTATCTGCTTGCCAGTGTCGCCGTCGGTCTCGGGCTGATCGCCAAATACAATTTCGTCATCGTGCCGGTGGCCGCCATCCTCGCCATCCTGCCGGAACCGGACCTGCGCAGGCGGATCTTCGACTGGCGGCTCATTCCGGCGCTGGCGGTCATCGCGATCATCTGTCTGCCGCATGGGCTCTGGGTACTGTCCAACCTCAGCGAGGCGACAGAAGGCACGATCAAGGCGATGCGGGAGGATGCCTCGGGCGACGCGGTCGCCGATCGGCTCTCCGGCCTGAAGACGCTTCTGATCGCGACGCTGGCGGGCGGCCTGCCGGTATTTGCCTTCTTCCTGATCGCCTTCCGCAGTTCCCTCGTTACCGCATGGCGGGCGACGAGCCGATGGACGCGGATCACCGGACGGACCATTTTCATCTCCCTGATCGCCGTCGGGCTGATCGGGCTGGCTTTCGGCGCCAGCAATATCAGTGAGAAATGGTTGTCGCCGTTCATTCTTCTGCTGCCGCTCTATCTCTGCCTGAAGATCGAGGCAGCGGGTGTCGATGCGGGCCGCAGTGTCGGGCGGTTCTTTTTTCCCGTCGCAACCTTGGCGCTTGGCTTCATTGTCTATATCGCAGCCGGCAACGTGATCGGACCGCTCTTCGGCAACTATACGAAAGAGAATTTGCCCTCCGGACCGTTCATCGAGGAGGTGATGGCGAAACACGGCGGCACAAGACCGGCCTATGTCATCGCGGCAGATCCTTTCCTCGCGGCGAGCGCCCGCCTGGAATTGCCGCAAGCCCGGGTGATCCTGCCGAGTTTCACCCAGACGCCGCCGCTCGACGAAATCTCAAGACGACGGGCCGGCCTCATCGTCTGGCATATTCGGGATGGCAGCGCGGCATTGCCGGCCGAACTTGCGCCCGTCCTCACAAGAAACGGCATTGCGCCGGAAACGCTCGTGCCGTCGACGATCGCAGTCCCGTATCTATTCTCCTTCCGGCAGGACCGCGTGACCTTCGGTTATGCGTGGATCGCAGCCTCTGGAAACCCTCTCTGAACCCAGGCGCGGTCTGAAAAATTAGTGTTGCAATTCTCCGTTAGGCTCGCGGCTTCGGCCGGGGTGCGGAGAGTCCATTGTCATTGCAAAATCAATCGATCGGGTATGAGACCCGTTTTACGGCGGAACGCCACACCCTTCTGCTGGTCACGGTTTTCACCTATTTTCTCGCCAATTTCCTCATCCGCATGGCGCTTCCGCAAGGGCTGGAACTCGACGAGGCTGAGCAGGCCTATTTTTCGCAGTGGCTGCTCGCCGGCTACAGTTCCCAGCCGCCGCTCTACAATTGGCTGCAGCATGCCGCCGTGCAGGTATTCGGCCTGTCGCTCGCGACGCTTTCCTCGCTCAAGAACGTCATTCTCCTCGGCTCCTACCTCATCTACTGGATGGCGGCGCGGCAGGTGCTGCGTGACCGGGACCTGGCGATCGTCGCCACGCTCGGCCTCCTGACGATCCCGCAGGTCGCCTTCGAGGCGCAGCGCGATCTCAGCCATACGGTGGCGACCATCTTCACGGCGTCGCTGTTTCTCTACACGCTGGTCAGGGCGCTGCGTCAGCCTTCGGTCCTGGCTTTCGCATTTCTCGGCCTTGCTGCCGGGCTTGGCGTGATCGCCAAATACAATTTCGTGCTGTTGCCGACCGCAGCCTTCCTGGCAATCCTCAGCGACGGAACATGGCGCCAGCGGCTGGTCGACTGGCGGCTGGCGGTCGCGGCCGGCGTGGCGCTTGTCGTCGTGTCGCCGCATGCGCTCTGGCTCGCCGACCATTTTCAGGCCACCAGTTCGCACACGATGAACAAGCTGATCGGCGACGATACGCTTCCGATCATGGCGATATTCAAGGGTTTGGGATCGCTTGCCGTCGCTTCCCTCGGGTTTGCTGGCCTGACGCTCGCCGTTTTCGGTCTGGTCTATCGCGAGCGGTTTCGGACGGTGGTCGCTGCCCGCAATGACTGGACGAGGCTCACGGGCCGCATCCTGCTCTTTTCGCTCTGCTTGATCGTACTGATGATCCTGTTCGTTGGCGTTGAAAAGGTCCGCGACCGGTGGCTGACGCCGATCCTCTTGATCCTGCCGCTTTATCTCGCCACCAAGATCGATGCGGCGAAGATCGACATGCAGCCGGGCCTCAGACGCATATGGGGCGTGGCACTCGTCATCATGGCTGTGGTGCCGTCGGTCCTCTTCGGCCGCGTCGCCACCGCAAAGCTCACCGGCATCTACCAATATCCCAACTATCCGTTCGTGACCCTGGCCAACGAAATCCGGCCGCTCGCCCTATCGGCCAGGACCCTGATCATCGCGTCCGACAGCCATCTTGCCGGTAATATCCGTCTCAACCTGCCGACAGTGCCGGTGATGGTGACATCGACACCGACCGGCATCGAAACCCTCCCTGTTCCTGGCCATGACCGGCTTCTGTTCGTCTGGCGGAACGCGCATGGCAGCATGCCGTCCGGCTTTCCGCCGCAGTTCGCGCAATATCTCGAAAAGCGAGGCCTGGCTGGCAGCGTTCCGCAACCCGTCGTCACAGCCCTTCCCTACAATTACGGGCAGGCGGAGGATCGCTACCGCTTCGCCTATGCGACTGTCGAGGTGGGGCGCCAGGGCATTTAGCCCCTATTCCTTCACCGTATCGCGCAAATGATCGAGCGCCTGCCTGAGCTTGTCGATCACCTCGTCCACCTCCGCACGGCTGATGGTCAAGGCCGGCGAGGCGAGCATGCGGTCTCCGGTGGCGCGCATGATGAGGCCGCTCTCGACGCAATGATTGCGCACCAGCGTGCCGATGTCGTCGGGTTTGGCATACCGTCGGCGGGTCGCCTTGTCGGGGCTGAGCTGCAGGCCGCCGATCAGGCCGACACTTTCCGCCTGTCCGACCACGTCGTGATCCTCAAGGCTCTTCCAGGCGGAAGCGAAATAGGGGCCTATGTCGTCGCGCACCCGCTCCACCAGCCCTTCCTCCTCGATGATGCGGATATTCTCGAGCGCCGCGGCCGCGGCGACGGGGTGGCCGGAATAGGTGAAGCCGTGGTAGAAATCGCCGAGTTCATTGACCATCACGTCGGCCACGCGATCGCCGACCAGCACGCCGCCGATCGGCAGATAGCCCGACGACAGGCCCTTGGCGATCGGCGCAAGATCCGGCTCGACGCCGTAATACTGGTGACCGAACCACTCGCCCAGCCGGCCGAAACCGCAGATCACCTCGTCCACCACCAGCAGAATGTTGCGCGCCCTGCAGATGCGGGCGATTTCCGGCCAGTAGGTCTCCGGCGGAATGATCACGCCCCCTGCCCCTTGGATCGGTTCGGCGACGAAGGCGGCGACGCGATCCTCGCCCAGTTCGTCGATCTTCGCCTCCAGTTCGCGGGCAACCTTCAAACCGAACTCGGCGGGCGAAAGATCGCCGCCCTCGGCATACCAATAGGGTTGGCCGATGTGGTGGATGCCTTCGATCGGCAGGTTGCCCTGCTCGTGCATCAGCTTCATGCCGCCGAGCGAGGCGCCGGCGACCGTCGAACCGTGATAGCCGTTCCTGCGGGCGACCACCTGCGTCTTTTCGGGCTTCCCGAGCGCTTTCCAATAGACGCGCGCCATCCGGAACCAGGTATCGGTTGCTTCGGAACCGGAATTGGTGAAGAAGACCCGCTTCAGGCCAGGTCCGGTATGGGAAGCGATCTTCTGGGCGAGCAGGGTCGCCGGCGGCGTCGTGGTGCCGAAGAAGGCGTTGTAATAGGGTAATTCCTGCATCTGCCGATACGCGGCGTCGGCGATCGACTTGCGGCCGTAGCCGACATTGACGCACCAGAGGCCGGCGAAGGCGTCGAGATATTTTTTGCCGGTCGAATCGTAGATGAAGACACCCTCGGCCCGCTCGATGATGCGCGTGCCCCGGGCGTTCAATTCCTTCATGTCCGAGAACGGATGCAGGTGATGGGCGGCATCGATGGCAGCGAGATTGGACAGTGCAGGCTTGTCGTTCATGGTGGTTCCCGTCCCCAGATTGTGCAGCCAATTCTTATCGGCTACGAACGGGGCTCCGCAACCTCCGAGACGATCCTTCATGACCGACGCCGCCGAGCCCCATATCGAAATCCTGCTCGTCGGTATGAACGGCGATCTGCGCGGCAAGCGCATCCCGTTGGCCGCGCAGAAGAAGGTCTGGGATGGTACGGTGCGACTGCCCACCTCCACGCAATCGCTCGACATCTGGGGTTACGACAATGACGAATTTACCGGCCTGTCCATGTCATTGGGCGATCCGGACGGGCTCTGCATCCCGGACAAACGCAGCCTGACACCGATGCCCTGGGGGCCGGAAGGTTCGGTGCAGGTTCTCGCCACCATGCATGAGTTCGACGGCAGTCCCAGTTTCATGGACCCGCGCGGCATTCTCGCGGCACTTCTGAAGCGCTTCGAGGAACGCGGCCTGACGCCGGTCGTGGCGACGGAGCTGGAATTCTACGTGATCGAGGACGACTGGCGCGAGACCGGCAAGCCACGCCCGCCGGCCAGACTGATGTATCGTGACGAACCGAACGGGTTCCAGCTTTACGACATGAGCGCCGTCGATGCGCTGGACGACTACCTTCAGACCGTGCGGCATTGGGCGCAAATCCAGAACCTGCCGGCCGATGCGACGACAGCCGAATTCGGCGCCGGCCAATTCGAGATCAACCTGCTGCACCGCGCCGACGCGCTGGCGGCGGCCGACGACTGCATCTACCTGAAGCGGATCGCCGAACGGGCCGCGAAGAAACATGGGCTGAAATCCACCTGCATGGCGAAACCTTATGCGGACCAGGCGGGCTCCGGCCTGCATGTGCATGCCAGCATCATCGATCGCGACGGCAACAACGTGCTGGACGCAAAAGGCGGCGATCCGGTGCGGCTCAAATCCGTCTGTGCCGGCATGCTGAAAACGATGCGGGATGCGCAGCTGATCTTCGCGCCCCTGGCCAATTCCTACCGTCGTTTCCAGCCGGATTCATTCGCGCCGGTCGATGTCGACTGGGGTTTCGGCCACCGTGGCACGGCGGTGCGCATTCCCGACAAGGACGGTCCGGCCGCCCGCATCGAGCACCGCGTCGCCGGCGCCGACGTCAACCCCTACCTGCTCCTGACGGCCATCCTCGGAGGCATGCTCCTCGGCCTCGACGATGTGCTGGATCCGGGCCTGCCGACCGAGCCCGGCAAGGCGCCGCCGGCGGGCACCAAGCGGCTGACGCACGATTTTCTGACGGCGGTCGAAGACTTTTCGGCCTCGCCCTTCATTCGCGACGTGTTCGGTGAGCGCTACCAGAAGCTCTACGGCGATACGAAGCGCAAGGAGGCGATCACCTATCTGCGCACGGTGAGCGACTTCGACTATCGGACCTACCTGCCGCGGATTTGAAGCGGCAAGGGCCCTCTCCCTCCTTTTCGGAAAGACTAGATGGTGCCGGGGCCTTGCCGCACTATTTGATCCACGGCGCGTAGCGCACGTCGTCGATGTCCACCATCGTCAGGGAATTTTCAGCCGGCACGCCGAGCACCCTCTTCCACGTTCCGGTGATCTTTGCTTCCTCGGCCCGGAGCTGGTTCAGCGCCCGGTCGTCGCCGGTTTTCAAATAGAGGTTCTCGGCCTCCTCCAGTGCCTTGGCGAGTTCCCGGTGGGAGCTGTTGCCTTCGTCGTCGGGAAGAAAGATGACAATGCCGTTGTCGTTGGTGAGCTTGATGCCGATTTCGATCTCGTCGGCCGTGAACCGCTCGCGGTTTCCGGCGATCATCATGGGCAGCACGACCGCGAACAGGTCTTCCTGCGAGATAGCGCCATGCGCCTCCCTCTGGGCGCGGACCATCTGGATGAATTCCGTGCTCTTTTCGGAAAGCAGCCCCTTCAGCATCTCCTTGATGGCGGGATCGCTGACGAGGAAATTCTCCGAGTCGATGAAGGTCTTGGCATCGGCGACCATCTGGTTCTTGCCGTCCATTTCCATTAGCGCGACATTGACCGCGAAGGCGGCCTTCATGGTTTCTTCGGCGGGCTTGCCGGTGATGCCGTTAGCGACCTGGACGAGATCGGGCTTCTTGGCCTTCTCCTCTTCCTCATTCTTCGCCGCCTGCGCGTTCGTCTGCTGAAGGATCAGCAGCGCACCGGGTTCCGTCACTGAAATCGAAGTCATGCCGATCCTCGCCGGCGACACGCGACCCGTCATGGGAATGCCGCACAATTTTCGGAGCCGTCATGCCCGAAGAAGGGACGATTCTATCGATGGTTGAACCCTAGGTGGCGATGGTTAACGGCTTGTGAAACAATCGATGCGAGAGGTTGCATCGCGAGCGGGAAACGCAGCTCAGATGCCGCTGCCGTCGTGCTCCTGCTCCTCGCGGGGCTGGGGTTCGTTGACCAGAACCTTCAGTTCGCCGGCATGGACCTTCAGGTGGACGTCGCGGTCCATCGGCAGAAGCTCGCCATCGATGACGCAGCGGACATCATGCCGCTTCTTCGGAAAATGCAGTTCAAGCTCGGTCGCGGTCATCGCGGTGACGGCGGGATTCTCCTTCAGCCGGCCGCGCAGGATGTCGAAAACAAGTTTCGCGACGCCGATCGGTCTCAGCGGGTCGGCAATGTAGAAACCCAGCCGGCCGCGGTTGAGGCGGTCGGCAAACATCAGCGGGTCGCGCCCGAATTCGTTGTTGGAAACCGAAATCGCCGAGACCTTGCGATAGCCGGTCTGTCCGCCGGCATTGAATTCCACCTCGAATTCCGGCGGATTGAACATGACGCCGATCGCCGCGCGGGTGCTTGCCCGCATCTTGCCGAGCCGGGAAGCGAAGGTCATGGAATTGCGATAGCGCACCATGCGCGCATGCATGCCGGCGGAGAACTGGTGCACGAAGCTTCTGCCGTTGGCGCTGGCGATATCGATGTTTTCGGGCGTGGCGACCGCGAGCGCGTCCAGCACCTGCCAGATGTCGAGCGGCAGTTTCAAGGAGCGGGCAAAGAGGTTCATGGTACCGGCGGGCACGACGCCGAGCGTGATGCCGCTCTTCCAGGCGATGCCGGCCGCCGCGGAAATCGTACCATCCCCGCCGCCGGCGATCAGCCCCTCTATGCCCGGCATGGCCGCCGCCCTTTCCATGGTCTCAACGACCTTGTCCCCGGAAACGACATGACACTCGATCTCGTGCCCGGCCCCCTCGAACGCCCGCAGCGCGTGGGCGCAATAGGCATCCATGTCGGTGGTTCGGAAGGTCCCGCCATCGCGGTTGAAGACGGCATAGAGGTTCATCTGATCTCGCTTGCGGCAGGGCCGATTTGGCGGCGGAACAACGGCTGATCCGAAAAATGGTTGCTGGGCGGCGCGGAATCAACGGGAAGACATCGATTGGATTGTGGACAGCGAGGGCTTTGCTGAGCGACTTACCGGACGCCCGAGCTACCCGCCTTGCGCAGGGCACACATTCGCCTGAAGCATAACGAGGGCAAATGCGGGCTCTACCGCAATGCACAATTGCATGATAGTCTCCATTCTAGGTCATTTCGATGACCCGCTCACCTCCAGAGCGGGTTGAATGTTTCCCACATTTCAACCCGCGTCTTTTTTTCCAAGCAGTTTCAGCACCATGACCGATTCCGCCGCCTCTTTCGATTCCGCAAGCAAGCGTTCGGAGCCGCAAGCCGCAGAGGCAGCCACAGGCCTTCCGCCGCTGGCGACCATCCTGATCGAGATCGCACTCGCCGTCGGCGGCTTCGGCATCGGCACCGGCGAATTCGCCATCATGGGCCTGCTGCCGGACGTCGCTTCCAGCTATCAGGTGAGCATCCCGACGGCGGGCTACGTCATTTCCGCCTATGCGCTCGGCGTGGTGATTGGCGCGCCGATCATCGCGGTGCTTGCGGCCCGCATGCCGCGCCGGACGCTGCTCCTCAGCCTCATGGGAATTTTTGCCGTCGGCAACATCCTGAGCGCCATCGCGCCGGATTTCTGGAGCTTCACCTTCCTGCGTTTCGTCACCGGCCTGCCGCATGGCGCCTATTTCGGCGTCGCGGCGCTGGTGGCCGCCTCCATGGTGCCGATGCACAAGCGCGCCCGCGCCGTCGGCCGGGTGATGTTGGGGCTGACCGTCGCCACACTGCTCGGCACGCCGATCGCCACCTTCATGGGCCAGATGCTGAGCTGGCGGGCCGCCTTCCTCCTGGTCGGCGGCATCGGCGCCGCCACGGTGGCGCTGCTCTGGTACTTCCAGCCGCGCGACAAGGCGCAGGAAGGCGCGAGCATCCGCCGCGAGCTCAGCGCCTTCGGTCGCGGCCAGGTGTGGCTGACGCTCGGCATCGCCGCCGTCGGCTTCGGCGGCATGTTCTCCGTCTTCAGCTACATCGCCTCCACCACGACGGTGACGGCGGGGATGCCGGCCACCACCGTTGCGCTCGTGCTGACGCTGTTCGGCATCGGCATGAATGTGGGCAATATCGTCGGCTCCCGGCTGGCGGACCTTTCGCTGATGGGAACGATCGGCGGCGTGATGGTGTTCAACGTCATCGTCATGGGCGCTTTCGGCCTGTGGGCGGAATATCCTGCGGTGCTTTGCCTCTGCGTCTTCCTGATCGGCTGCGGTTTTGCCGCCGGTCCCGCGCTGCAGACGCGGCTGATGGACGTCGCGGCAGATGCCCAGACGCTCGCCGCCGCCTCCAACCACTCGGCCTTCAATATCGCCAACGCGCTCGGCGCCTGGCTCGGCGGCCTCGTCATCGCCTGGGGCTGGGGTTTTGCCGCCACGGGTTATGTCGGCGCGTTCCTATCGCTGCTGGGGCTCGGGGTGTTTCTTGCTTCGGCCGCGCTTGAGAAGCGGCAAAAAGCCATCTGATAGGCCTAACCTTGCCCCTCACCCCAACCCTCTCCCGTCAATACGGGCGGAGGGGACGTGCCATGCACACCCCTGATGGCAGGGAAACCGATGCGGCACATTTCCTTCCCTGCGCAAGCGGGAAGAAGGGTCCGCAGGACTGAGCCCGACGAGGGGCTTACGTTTACCGATCAAGCCGCCTTCGAAGCCGTCCCCTCCTCCGGCATCACCATGTATTTCCTGCCGTCCTCGCAGATTACATGCTCCTTGCCCCAGACGCGCAGTGCATTGATGACCGGTTCCAGGCTGCGGCCGATCGGCGTCAGTGCGTAATCGACCCGCGGCGGCACGACGGCAAACACGGTGCGTTCCAGAAGCCCCGCCTCTTCCAGCTCCCGCAATTGCTTGGTCAGCATGCGTTGCGTCACCGACGGAATGCGGCGGCGCAGCTCGTTGAAGCGCAACGTGCCCTCTTCCAGCAGGTGATAGAGGATGACGCCCTTCCATTTGCCGTCGAGGAAACTCAGCGTCGATTCCACAGGACAGCCGGGGAAATTGCCGGTGAGCTTGGCACGCGGTTTGGACATGGCGGAATCCTTTCATAGTATACTTTTCGGCACTATAGGCCAAAAATGTGCATTCTTGCGCTCTGGAAACATAGGCGCCATCTAGTCTCCACGCAACGCAACCAAGGAGATTTCGAATGCGCGCCGTCGGTTTCAACCAGCCCCAGCCCATCATCGCCGAGACTTCGCTGATCGACATCGAACTGCCTGTGCCGGAGGCCACGGGTCGCGACCTGCTCGTCGAGATCAAGGCGGTATCGGTCAATCCGGTCGATACGAAGGTCCGCCGCTCGGCAACCGTCGAGGCGGGCCAGCACCGGATTCTCGGTTATGATGCGGCCGGCGTCGTCCAGGCGGTCGGACCGGGCGTCAAGCTTTTCAAGCCGGGCGACGAAGTCTATTATGCCGGCGCGATCAACCGCCCCGGCACCAATGCGGAATTTCACCTGGTCGACGAGCGGATCGCCGGCTTCAAGCCCAAGACGCTGAATTTCGAAGAGGCCGCCGCCCTGCCGCTGACGGCGATCACCGCCTACGAGGCTCTCTTCCAGCGCATGAAGGTGCAGGACAAGGTAGCCGGCGCCTGGAACGCGGTACTCGTCATCGGCGGCGCCGGCGGCGTCGGTTCGATCGCCATCCAGCTGCTCCGCGAACTTTCCGACGTGACCGTGATCGGCACCGGTTCGCGGCCGGAGACGCAGGACTGGATCAGGGAACTCGGCGCCCATCACGTGCTCGACCATTCCAAACCGATGGCAAGGCAGCTTGCCGAAATGGCAATCGGCGCACCGGCGTTCGTCTTTTCGACGACGCATACGGAAAATCATCTGAAGGACATTCTGGAGTTCATCGCGCCGCAGGGCCGCCTCTGCCTGATCGACGATCCGCAGGAGCCGATGGACCTGCGCGCCTTCAAGAGCAAGGCGCTGTCCGTGCATTGGGAGATGATGTTCGCCCGGCCCGTCTGGCAGACGGCGGATATGATCGAGCAGCACAAGCTCCTGAACCATGTGGCCGAGCTGGTCGATGCGCAGAAAATCCGCACGACGCTTTCCGAAACGATCGGCACGATCAATGCGGCAAACCTCAAGATGGCCCATCAGATGATCGAGAGCAACCGGACCAGGGGCAAGATCGTGCTCTCCGGCTTCTGAACCAACCATACCGAAGAAGAAAAAGCCCGCCGTGGCTGAAACGGCGGGCTTTTCTGCACAGGCCTATGGGCGAAGAATCAGGCCTGAAGGACAACGACCTTGGCGCCGACATTGACGCGGCTATAGAGGTCGATGACGTCGTGGTTCATCATGCGGATGCAGCCGCTAGACATGGCATGGCCGATCGATTCCGGCTGGTTGGTGCCGTGGATGCGGAAATGCGTGTCGTTGCCACCGCGATAGAGATACATGGCGCGGGCGCCGAGCGGATTGTTCGGGCCGCCCGGCATGCCGCCGGCAAGCTTGCGGTAACGCTCCTCGCGGCGCTGCATGTTGGCGGTCGGCGTCCAGGACGGCCATTCCGCCTTGCGGCCGACATAGGCATTGCCGGCAAGCGCAAGACCTGCGCGGCCGACGCCCACGCCATAACGGATCGCCCGGCCGTTGCCGAGGACGTAATAGGCGCGGCGAGCCGGCGTATCGACAACCACGGTGCCGGCGGCATGCGGCGTGACATAGGCCACCTCCTGACGGCGCAGCTCGGGCTTGATCTTGTCGATCGGCACGGTCTTCAGCGGAAACGGCTCGTTCGGCAGCGCTGCATAATTCTTCTGTTCGACAGTGGAAGCGCAGCCGGCAAGCAGAAGCGGCAGACCAGCGAGGAACCCGCGACGGGAGATCGACATGAATATGTCCTTAGTGCGTCAAGATGGTGACGCGAAATTAAGGAGATTATGGTTAATGAAGTGCTAAGCGAATTTCACGTTTAAAGCCAAGATCGCAACGGCAGTGGCTACAGGCTCTCAAAACGCAAAAACTGTAAAGAATTGGCCGGTTTTCCTCACATATTCGGATAGACCGGCCCCTCGCCGCCCTGGGGGGGCACCCAGTTGATGTTCTGGTTGGGGTCCTTGATGTCGCAGGTCTTGCAGTGGACGCAGTTCTGGGCGTTGATGACGAAGGTCATCTGGCCGTCCTTCTCGACCCATTCGTAGACGCCGGCGGGACAGTAGCGGGTGGAGGGGCCGGCGAAGACGTCGAGCTCGGAGCGTTTCTGCAAACCCATGTCCTTCACCTGAAGATGGACCGGCTGATCCTCCTCGTGATTGGTGTTGGAGAGGAAGACCGAAGACAGGCGGTCGAAGGTCAGGACCCCGTCCGGCTTCGGATAGTCGATCTTCTTGTGCTGGGCGGCGGGCTCCAGCGAGGCCGCATCGGTCTTGCCGTGCTTCAACGTACCGAAGAAGGAAAAGCCGAAGAGCTGATTGGTCCACATGTCGAGACCGCCGAGCGCGATGCCGAGGCCGGTGCCGAGCTTCGACCAGAGCGGCTTGACGTTCCTCACCCGCTTCAGGTCCTTGCCGATCGCCGTCGAGCGCCACTCGTTTTCGATCTCGACCACCTCGTCGTTGGCGCGGCCGGCCGCGATGGCTTTGGCAATGTTGTCGGCGGCCAGAATGCCGGAGAGGACCGCATTGTGGCTGCCCTTGATGCGCGGCACGTTGACGAGACCGGCCGAACAGCCGATCAGCGCGCCGCCCGGGAAGGTGAGCTTCGGCACCGACTGGTATCCGCCTTCGGTGATGGCGCGGGCGCCATAAGAGAGCCGCTTCGCGCCTTCGAACGTGCCGCGGATCGCGCCATGCGTCTTGAAGCGCTGGAATTCCTCGAAGGGGTGGAGGTACGGGTTCTTGTAGTTCAAGTGCACCACGAAACCGACGGCCACGAGGTTGTCTTCCAGATGATAGAGGAAGGAACCGCCGCCGGTCGACATGCCGAGCGGCCAGCCGAAGGAGTGCTGCACCAGGCCCGGCCGATGGTTTTCCGGCTTCACCTGCCAGAGTTCCTTGAGGCCGATGCCATATTTCTGCGGCTCGCGATCCTTCTGCAGGTCGAAGCGGAGGATCAGCTGCTTGGCGAGCGAACCGCGCACGCCTTCACCGATCAGCACGTATTTGCCGTGAAGCTCCATGCCGCGGGTGAAGTTCGGGCCGGGTTCGCCATTCCTTTCGATGCCCATGTCTCCGGTCGCGACACCCTTAACGGAGCCGTTTTCATCGTAGAGCACTTCGGTTGCGGCAAAGCCTGGATAAATTTCGACGCCCAAGCCTTCCGCCTTTTCCGCAAGCCAGCGACAGACGTTTCCGAGCGAAACGATGTAATTGCCGTGATTGTTCATCAGCGGCGGCATCATGAAATTCGGCAGGCGGAGCGAACCGGCGGGCCCGAGAAACAGAAAGTGGTCGTCGGTCACCGGCGTCTTGAAGGGATGCCCCTCCTCCTCGCGCCAGCCCGGCAAAAGCGCATCGATGCCGACCGGATCGACCACCGCGCCCGACAGGATGTGGGCGCCGACTTCCGAACCCTTTTCGAGCACGACGACGGTCAGGTCCGGATTGACCTGTTTCAGGCGGATCGCCGCCGAAAGCCCCGCAGGCCCAGCACCGACGATGACCACGTCAAATTCCATGCTCTCGCGTTCTGGAAGTTCCTGTTCGCTCATCTCAAACTCCGCTTGCCGGCCCCTCCCGGCATCTTTCCGTCGCCCGTTCTCGCAGGCACCCTGTCTTGACAAAACCTGCCCCGCTTGTCGAGGCGGGAAAACGCCGTCGCCCTTGCCATTCGCGCAAACGGCTTTTCCATTTTCGCATATTACGTTTACGTTCACGTCATTTATAGAGAGCGAACGGAAGAAAGCAAGATCGGCCTTTCGCGCTCGCCCGCCGCTGCTATAAAGACCCGACAACCGATGACAGGAATTGGGGAAGGAAAAGCTATGGATCTCGGTCTTACCGGCAAACGCGCCCTCGTGCTCGCCTCGTCGCGCGGCCTCGGCCTCGGCATCGCCAAGGCTCTCGCGGCGGAAGGCGCCAACGTTCTCCTCGTCGGCCGCTCGGGCGACCGGCTGGCGGAAAACTGCAAGGGGATCAACGATCAGGGCAAGGGCAAAGCCGACTGGGTCTGGGGCGATCTTTCCGACGACAATTTCATCGAGGCCATGGTCGACGCGGTCAAGGAAAAGCTCGGCGGCATCGACATCCTCGTCAACAATACCGGCGGCCCGACGCCCGGCACGGCCGAGGAAATGACCGCCGACAAGCTGGATACCTTCTTCCAGTCCATGGTCCTGCGCGTCATCATGCTCACCAATACCTTCCTGCCGCAGATGAAGCAGCAGGGTTTCGGGCGCATCCTGACGGTCGCCTCATCCGGCGTCTTCGAGCCAATCCCCAATCTTGCGCTTTCCAACACGCTGCGCGGCGCGCTGGTCGGCTGGAACAAGACGATGGCCGCGGAGGTCGCCGGTTTCGGCATCACCTGCAACATGCTGCTGCCGGGCCGCATCCATACGGACCGGATCGACGAACTCGACGGCGCCAACGCCAAGCGCCAGGGCAAATCGCTCGAAGACGTGCGCGCCGCATCGGTGAAGACAATCCCCGCCGGCCGGCTCGGCAAGGTGGAGGAATTTGCCGCCGCCGGCGCATTCCTCTGCTCGGTTCCGGCAAGCTACGTCACCGGCACGATGCTCCGGGTCGATGGCGGCGCTTCACGCTCGATCTGAAGCGCACTCTGACAATCTGTAAATATTGAATAAAATTGAGATATCGTCATTGGCGGTATCTCAATTCGATTGAGTTAAGAGACAAGCCGGCCCCCCAAAATTAAAGGATCGCCGGCATGATCGAAAGTATTTCGGGGGCGACCGAAACCCCTTCACCCAGTAGCCCCTCCACCGCGCCACTTTCGGCGGCGGCATCCATCGTCCAGACACTTACGACCGAGAATGCGCTCACATCGTTTGCCGGCGCCAAGGAAGCGGCGACGCGGCATTCCAACGAGACTGCAGCAATGCCGGGGCGTTCGGGCATCACCCATGCGCGCAGCCTGGGCGCCGTGGACGACGTGGTGGTCCGCAACCTGCTCGACAGCCTTTCGCCCGCGACCCGCATCGCCGGCAGCTTCTTTCTGGCGGATGGCGAAGAACCGGCACCGAAATCGCTGATCGCCATGTATTACGAAGACGTGTGATCGCCACCACCGATCGCGTATCGCCGTCCGCCGATTAAAATCCTATGATCTCCGGAGCAGCCCGCTCTTGGAGATTTTTTGCATGAGGATCGTCAGACTGGCACTTTCGTGGATCGGCGTTGTGCTCATCCTGCTCGGGTTCATCTGGATCGGCCAAGGCAGCGGCATTTTCCCTATCCGGCGACCAGCTTCATGATCAACCAGACGCCATGGATCATCAACGGCGCGATCGCCGCCGTTATTGGCATCGCGATCTTCGGTGCGCGGCGCTTCATCCGCTGACCAGAGGCACGGATTTTCATCCCAAGCGCGAAAAAGATTAACTCCAGTTCATCTAAGCCCTTCATTACTAACATTTAATCCGCTGTCACCGGCTCGTGAGTAATCAGGGCGAAACCGGTCTTTTTTGCGCCGCAATATGGGCAGCTCGATGGAGGCGACATCGAGCACCATAGAGACAAGGCGGTCACCTCATGAAGAAACTATGGGTTTTCACGGGCATCGTCGTCATGGCAGGCGCAGCCGGCTGGGAGTACCGGGACCGGGTTCCGTATCTCTCCGCCTATCTCCACCAGGGCTCCGGCCAACAATCGGCCAATCAGGCCGACACTGCCGACAGCTACCGCCAGCAGGGCGGCGGACAGGGCCGGCGCGGCAGTGGGGGGCCGCCGCCAACGGTCAGGACGATCGCCGCCGCCCGGCAGATCCTGCCGGTGGACGTCATCGCCGCAGGATCGGCGAACGCCGACGAAAACACCACGATCGCCGCCCAACAGCAGGGCCTCGTCACCGATATCGCCGCGACCGATGGCGCCTTCGTGCATGCCGGCGACCTCATCGCCAAGCTGGACGACCGCACCGCCAAGGCGGCGCTCGACAAGGACAAGGCCATGCTGGTGCGCGACCAGGCGACGCTGACACAGGCCGCAACCGCACTTTCCCGCGCCAACGACCTCTTGCACGGCAATGCCGGTACGCAGCAGACGGCCGATCAGGCAAAGGCCGCCCGCGACACGGCGGCCGCGACGGTCGACGGCGACAAGGCGGCCATCGCTTCAGACCAGGTGGCTGTCGAACATACCGAAATCCGCGCCCCCTTCGACGGTCGGCTCGGCGATATCGACATCAGCGCGGGAGCTTATCTCAGCGCCGGCGCCGCGGTGGTGACGATCGCCAAATACGATCCGATCTATGTGAAGTTCCATCTGCCGGAGGCCTATCTCGGCCAGCTCAAGCAAGGCTATGCCGCGAAGTCGATCGCCGTCGATGCCGTACCGCAGGACGGCGGCGCTTCGGCCAAGGGCATGCTGAGCTTCTTCGACAACACCGTCGATCCGGCTTCCGGCACGATCCTCGCCAAGGCGAAGTTCGACAATGCCGACGGCAAGCTGTGGCCCGGTCAGTCGCTGAACGTGACCGTTCATTTCCAGAACGACCGGAAGAACGTCGTGGTGCCGACAGTCGCGGTCAATCCGGGCGTGGACGGTGCGTTCGTCTATATGGTGGACGACGGACGGAAGGTGCATGTGACGCCGGTCAAGATCGCCCGCTCCAACGGGCCGGACACGGCGATCGACAGCGGCCTCGAAGACGGTGCGCATGTGGTCGTCGAAGGCCAGGTACAGCTGACGGACGGGGCGACGGTTGCCGAGCAGTTCCAGCCGGACAAGACGACCGCGGCGCGGGATGCGGCCAGGGCGGCTGACCAGCCGTCCGACGTAGGGGCTGCGCAATGATCCCGCAATTCTGCATCCGCCGCCCCGTCGCCACCACCCTGCTTGCGATCGGCGCCGTGCTCGCCGGTCTTGCCGGCTACCAGCTGCTGCCGGTCGCCGCCCTGCCGCAGGTGGATTTCCCGACCATCAACGTTTCGGCCCAGCTCACCGGCGCCTCGCCGCAGACCATGGCGACGGCCGTTTCGACGCCGCTGATCAAGCAGTTCGAGACGATCCCCGGCATCAGCGAGATCAGCGCCACGAATTCGCTCGGCAACAGCTCGATCGTCCTGCAGTTCGACCTCAACCGCAATATCGATGCGGCGGCGGCAGACGTGCAGGCAGCGATTTCGCATGCCACCCGGCAACTGCCGGACAACATGACGACACCGCCGAGCTATCGCAAGACGAACCCGGCCGATGCGCCTGTCCTGCTGCTTGCGGTCAAGAGCGATACGCTTCCCCGCAGCAAAGTCGACGAGATCGCCGAGGACGTGCTGTCACCCTCGCTCTCGACATTGCCGGGTGTCGCGGAAGTCTCGATCTTCGGGGCTCAGACCTATGCGGTGCGGGTGGAGGTCGATCCCAACAAGCTTCAGGCCCGCAATCTCGGCGTCGACACCGTCACCAATGCGATCGCAAGCGCCAACAGCCAGGCGCCGGTCGGTTCGCTGGAAAACAACAGCCAGCGGCTGACCATTAACGCCGATACCCAGCGGACCGATGCCGGCCAGTTCCGTTCGCTGGTCATCGCCCAGCCGAACGGCGCGCCGATCCATCTCGGCGACGTCGCCGACGTTGAGGACAGCGTCGCCAATCTCGACGCCGGCAGCTGGTACGACGGCAGCCAGTCGATCATCCTTGCGATCCAGCGCCAGCCGGATGCCAATACCGTGGACGTGGTTGATGCGGTGCGGGCGAAATTGCCGGGGCTTTCGGCGGAACTGCCGGCTTCCGTCTCGATCGACGTGATGAACGACGCCTCGACGGCGATCCGCGCCTCGATCTCGGACGTGCAGTTCACGCTGATGCTGACGATCGCGCTCGTCGTCTTGGTGATCTACCTCTTCCTCGGCCGGCTGACGGCAACGATCGTGCCCGGCCTGGCCGTGCCGCTGTCGCTGATCACCACGTTCGGCGCCATGTACGTGCTCGGCTACAGCATCGACAACATCTCGCTGCTCGGGCTGACGCTCTCGGTCGGTCTGGTGGTGGACGATGCGATCGTCATGCTGGAAAACATCATGCGGCATATCGAGGACGGCATGCCGGTGATGAAGGCGGCGCTCCAGGGCTCGTCCGAAGTCAGTTCGACGATCATTTCCATGTCGGTGTCGCTGATCGCGGTCTTCATCCCGATCCTGCTGATGGGCGGAGTGGTCGGCCGCCTGTTCAACGAATTCGGCATGGTCGTGGCGCTCGCCATCGTCGCCTCGGCGATCGTCTCGCTGACGGTGACGCCCATGCTCGGCTCGAAACTCTCCGATGCGCATCACCGACCGAGCCTGATCGTGCGCGTCTTCGATACCGGTTTCAGCCGCGCGCTGAGGGGTTACGACCGGGCAGTCGGCTGGTGCCTCGGGAACCCGGCGATCATCCTCCTCGTCTTCCTCGCCTCGGTCGGCGGCTCGGTCTACCTCTTCAGAACGCTGCCAACGAGCTTCTTTCCGCAGGAGGATATCGGCCGCCTGACCGTCTCGACCCGCGCCCGGGAGGACATTTCCTATCCGGCAATGCGCGACCTGCAGCAACAGGTTGCGGCGATCGTCGGGAAAAACCTGGCAGTCGCCCATGTCACCTCGATCGTCGGCGGCGGCGGGCGCAGCCCGCTCAACAACGGCACGATCTGGGTGGAACTGAAGGACCGCGAACAACGCCCGCCGCTCGACCAAACGCTGCGCGAACTGCGTGACGCCACCTCCAGGATCGCCGGCATGAAGACCTTCATCACGCCGCAGCAGAGCCTGCGCTTCGGCGGCCGCTCCACCGCCAGCCAGTATCAGCTTGTGGTCCAGGCGCTGAATGCCGGCCAGACGGATGAATGGTCGAACAAGATCCAGGCCGCGATGCGGGCCGACCGGTCGCATTTTACCGACGTGACATCAGATGCCCAGAATGCGGCGATCGAGGCCAATATCAAGGTTGACGCTGAAAGGGCGGCGAGCTTCGGCATCACCGACGAGGAACTGCGCAAGACGCTGCAGATGGCCTTCGGCGGTTACACGGCGGCGGAAATCCAGTCGACCGGCGACAGCTACGACGTCATCACCGAGTTCGACAACACGCAGCAATGGAACGACACGATGCTGCGGGATGTCCGCGTCATGTCCTCCAACGGTTCGCTCGTGCCGCTCTCGAATTTTGCTCAGGTAATGCGGCAGACGGCGCCGGTGACGATCAACCAGACGGGCCAGCTCGTCTCGACCACCGTGTCGTTCAACCTGCCGGCCGGCGTGTCGCTCTCGGACGCCACCGCCGCGATCGATCAGATCAAGGCCAACCTGCAGATGCCGAACGACGTGTTCACGTCATACGGCGGTACGGCTCAGATCTTTCAGCAGAGCCAGGGCAACACGCCGCTGCTCATTCTGGCCGCCGTGCTGACCATCTATGTGGTGCTCGGCGTGCTCTACGAAAGCTTCATCCACCCGCTGACGATCCTTTCCGGCCTGCCGGCGGCCGCTTTCGGGGCACTGTTGGCGCTAAAACTCTTCGGCTTCGATCTGTCGATCATCGCGCTGATCGGGTTGCTCATGCTGATCGGCATCGTCAAGAAGAACGCCATCATGATGATCGACGTGGCGGTGGAGACGATGCGCTCGAAGGGCGAGGCGCCCGCCGCGGCGATCCACGAGGCCTGCGTGCGCCGCTTCCGGCCGATCATGATGACCACCTTCTGCGCATTGCTCGGAGCCTTGCCGATCGCGCTCGGCACCGGCGCCTCGTCGGAACTGCGCCAGCCGCTTGGGATTGCGGTGGTCGGCGGGCTGATCGTCTCCCAGGCGCTGACGCTGTTCATCACGCCGGTGATCTTCGTGGAGATGGATCGGTTCGGGCGGTTCCTGGGGAGGATGTTCAGCCGGGGGAAGGACGACCGGCATGAGGCGAATGACGAGAAGGACATGCCGGCGGCGATTGCGGCGGAGTGAGTTGGGCGTCGGAATAGCCCCTCATCCGGCTGCGTCGTGCGGACCCTTCTGCCTGCGATGACGGGCATAAGAGATATGCCGCACCGGTCTGCCCAACGCCGACTGTGCGTGCGGCACGTCCCCTCTCCCCGTCATCACGGGGAGAGGGTTAGGGTGAGGGGCAACCAAGCCTCAAAACCCCTCTACCAGCTTCGGGAAATCCTTGATCAGCCCATCCCGCACCACGAAACTGATCGGATCGCCCTTGTATCGCTTGGTATCCACCAGCAGCCGCGCGAAGATCACCCGCCGGTCGTCCTTCATCGCCCAGCCGACGAACCAGCCGAGCGGGCGGTCATAATCCGTCTTGCCGGCCTTGTCGCGCAGCCAGCCGGAGCCGGTCTTGCCCTGGATGTCCCAGCCGTCGGCGGCCGGAAAATGCGGGATGACGGCGAGCGTCATGTCGACGGCGTTCTCCGAGATCGGCAGGCGGCCGGTGAGGAAGCGGCGGATGAACTGCACCTGCTGATCGGCGGAGATCTTCAGCGACGACATCAGCCACGCCTCCATCAGGCCGCCGGACACATCGGTATTGCCGTAACCGAAGCGCTTGACGTAATCGGCAAAAGCTTTGGCGCCGAGCTTGCGGGTCAGTTCCTGCGAATACCAGACAATCGAATCCTTTTCCCAGATCAGCGGATCGACATCCTTTTTCACCCGTTCCGGGCCGCCGAACTTCGCCTGGTATTTCCAGCGGGGGTTTTGCGCATCGGTCAGGATGCCGGCATCATAACCCATCATGGCCAAAGGCAGTTTGAAGGTCGATTGCGGATAGAAGCCCTGGTCGCATGTACCCTCGCGATAGAGCGTATCGCCGCTCTGCTCGTCGATGATGACCGTGCAGCGAATCGGATCGGCGGCGCGGGCCGAGACGCAATCGAGAAAAGTGGCCGCAAGCCCAAGCAATCCGGCAAGAAGAAGAGAATTTCTGAAGACCATGATCGTGCTCCAAATGATTTGACGCCGCTTTTCTAGGTCGGCTTGCGAGCCCCAATCAAACGATGATATCTGCGGTCAGGCATGAATTTAATTAGGGCATTGCCATGGTCCGGCCTTATTTGCCGCTGAATGCGCTGCGCGCCTTCGAAGCCGCCGCACGCCACCTCTCCTTCACCCGCGCGGCGATCGAACTCTGCGTCACGCAGGCCGCCGTCAGCCATCAGGTGAAGCTTCTGGAACAGCGGCTGGGGGTGACGCTGTTCCGCCGCCTGCCGCGCGGGCTGATGATCACCGAGGAAGGGCTGGCGCTGCTGCCCTCGCTGCAGGAGAGCTTCGACCGCATGGCCGACATGCTGGAACGGTTCGAAGGCGGACATGTGCGCGAGGTGCTGAAGCTCGGCGCGGTCGGCACGCTGGCGGTCGGCTGGCTTTTGCCGCGGCTTCACGATTTCCGGGAGAAATATCCGTTCGTGGATCTGCGCCTTTCCACCAACAACAACCGCGTCGATATCGCCGCCGAAGGGCTCGACTACACGATCAAATTCGGCAATGGCGCCTGGCACGATATCGCAGCGGAGGCGCTGTTCGAGGCGCCGCTTTCCGTTCTCTGCATCCCCTCGATCGCCGGGCAGCTCAAAAGCCCGGAGGACGTGGCACACCAGACGCTGCTCCGCTCCTATCGCGCCGACGAATGGCCAAGCTGGTTCGAGGCGGCGGGCATCCCCTCCCCGCCGCTCCGGGGCATGGTGTTCGACAGTTCGGTGCTGATGATCGAGGCGGCGATCCAGGGTGCCGGCGTGGCGCTTGCTCCGCCCTTGATGTTTTCCCGCCAGCTCGCCGCCGGCGCGCTGGAGCAGCCGTTCGACATCTATATTTCCAAGGGCAGTTACTGGCTGATCCGCCTGAAATCCCGCCCCGTGACGCCCGCCATGGAAATGTTCCGCAACTGGCTCGCCGAACAGGCGGCGGAGACGCGGCGACAGGCGGAAAACTGAGGTTTCCGGGCTTGCCATCCGCCTTCCCTTGTGCGATCACGCGCCCTCTCAAAAAATCCGGGCGCAAGACAAGGCGCCCTTTTCGCGTTCGGGGCCTGTCGGTTCCGGTTCAATGATCTTCGGTGGATATAAGGAGCACGGCCATGGCACGGGCGCTCGGGCTTGATTTCGGCACGACGAATACGGTTCTGGCGCTGGCGGACGGGGGTGCTGCCACGCATTCCATGCATTTCACCAGCAGCGCCGGCGAGACGGATACGATGCGCACCGCGCTGTCCTTCATGAAGGACCCGGTCATGGGGGCGCAGGCGCTGAAGGTGGAGGCGGGACAGGCAGCGATCCGCCAGTTCATCGACAATCCCGGCGACTGTCGTTTTCTGCAGTCGATCAAAACCTTTGCGGCAAGCGCGCTCTTCCAGGGCACGCTGATCTTCGCCCGCCGGCACGTCTTCGAAGACCTGATGGAGATCTTCCTCAGGCGGTTGAAGACCTATGCGGACGGCAACTGGCCGAGCGACGTCTCGCGGCTGATCGCCGGCCGGCCGGTGCATTTCGCCGGCGCCAACCCGGACGCGAAGCTCGCCACCGAGCGCTACAACGCGGCACTGACGCGGCTCGGCTTTCCGGAAATCCACTATGTCTACGAGCCGGTGGCGGCCGCCTATTATTTCGCCCAGACGCTGAAGAGCGATGCGACCGTTCTCGTCGCCGACTTCGGCGGCGGCACGACCGACTATTCGCTGATCCGCTTCGAGCGCAGGGCCGGCAAGCTGATGGCCTTCCCGATCGGCCATTCCGGCGTCGGCATCGCCGGCGATCATTTTGACGCACGGATGATCGAGAACCTCGTGGCGCCGGAGATCGGCAAGGGCACGTTCTTCAAGAGCTTCGACAAGGTGCTGGAAGTGCCGGCCGGCTATTACACCAATTTCAGCCGCTGGAACCAGCTGTCGATCTTCAAGACCAGCCGCGAATTCGCGGACCTCAAATCGCTCGTCCGCTCGGCGCTCGATCCGGAAAAGCTGGAACTCTTCATCGATCTCGTCGAACATGACGAAGGTTACCCGCTCTACCAGGCGATCTCGGCCACCAAGATGGCGCTGTCAGGCGCCGACGAGACTGAATTCAACTTCGCGCCGCTCGGCAAGGCTGGCCGCAAGACGGTCAAACGTGCGGATTTCGAAAGCTGGATCGCCGAGGATCTCGCCCAGATCGAAGGGGCGCTGAACGAAGTGCTGGAAAAGACCAGCACGCCGCCGGAAGCGGTGGACAAGGTTTTCCTGACCGGCGGCACATCCTTCGTGCCGGCGGTGCGGCGCATCTTCACCCGCCGATTTGATGCGGGCAAGATCGAGAGCGGCGGCGAACTGCTGTCGATCGCGCATGGGCTGGCGCTGATCGGCGAGAGCGACGACGTGCAACAGTGGGCGGCGTGAAATGAGAAAAGCGGGTGATCCCCTCACCCACAAAATCCATGACTTAGCTGAAGCTAAGATCATGATTTGATAACCTCTCCCACAGAGGGGAGAGGTAGGGTGCCGCGGGTGCTGCACCGTTATCTAAGTGTTGGAAACCGCAAGTGAGGGGATTGTGCTCCGAATTCCTCGTCCGACATCATCTCACCATCAAACAGATTCCCACTTTCGGCCGACATGCTGTAAAAGCGAGTCCATGAACGCTGCCCAAAATCTCGACGCACTGGCGCTGACCGCCCTCCTGCATTTCTATGCGGATTCGGGCGTCGAATGGCTTGTCGAGGAAGAGCCTGTGGATCGGTTTGCGCAGTTCGCGGCGCAGAAGGCCGCACAGGCGGAAGCGCGCATGCCGGCGAGTGCGCGGCAGCAGCAGCCGGCGCAGCAGAGCGAATCCACACGACCGAGAGAAGCGGCCCCATCGGATGGTGGTAGTCCGGCACGGAACCGCACTGCCCCGGCGCCGTCCGCACCTCCCGCCAACGTCGCCGTGCCGGATGGCGAAGCGGTCGCAGCGGCGCGATTCGCGGCGGAAAGCGCCCGGTCGCTTCCCGAACTGAAGACGGCGCTCGAAGCCTTCAACGGCTGCAACCTGAAGAACGGCGCCCGTTCCACCGTTTTCGCGAGCGGCAATCCGGCCTTCGGCATCATGGTGATCGGGCCGATGCCGAATGCCGACGACGACCGCGACGGCATTCCCTTTTCCGGCCGGCAGGGCCAGCTTCTCGACAGGATGCTCGGCGCAATCGGGTTGTCGCGCGAGGCGGTGCTGCTGACCAACATCATTCCCTGGCGGCCGCCGGGAAACCGCATGCCCTCGGATGCCGAACTCGACATCTGCCGGCCCTTCCTGGAGCGGCAGGTCGCGCTTGCCGAACCCAGGCTCATGCTGCTGCTCGGCAACTTTCCGGCGCGATTCTTCCTGGGCGCGGGCACGATCCATTCGCTGCGCGGCCAGTGGCGTGACATTTCGGTCGCAGGGATCAATAGTTCGGCGATCGCCACCCTGCATCCCCAGGAACTGCTGGCCGCCCCCGCCAACAAGGCGCTGGCCTGGCAGGACCTGCTGGCCTTCAAAAGCCGTATTTCGAGCCATTGAGCGCCCAGATTTTGAGCGGCTTGTGCCGATTTAGCACAAAGTTACGAAAATATGAAAAATGCCATGCATTTAGCGCATGGCAGCGCGGCGTTCCGCTGCATTGCAGAATCGATGCTGCGCTGCAATATTAATGGCGTGTCTTGGGAGGAATTCTAGGTTTAAGGAACCAAGGCAATGACGACCCGCTTCCGCCCGATCCATTCGGGCTTCGAAACCCTTCGCGCCGCCGGCCTCGCGCCGCGTGCCACGCAGGGCTATCACCGTTTCGGCTCGGCCACCAACGAGCAGATGACGTCCCGCGCCATGGCGCGCCCGATGGGCATCACCCGTCCGGCTGCCGTCTTCGCCGATTTCCGCGAGCGCTGAGCGTCACAGAACAAAGGAAGCTGCCATGACGGCCCTCCTCCACCCGATCCGTACCCTGCGGGAAAGCCTGCATCACATCGGCACCGCCGTGAATGCCTCGCGTGAATTCAGCCACGCCGGCGCTGCGCGCAACGCCGCCGAAAAGGCGAACCCGGCCACCGCCGCCATCCCGCTTTAACGACCCGAAGATCCTCGATCAAAAGCGATTCCGCCGGCGGCATGATGCTACCGGTGGGTTTTTGACAGGCCTATCACAACCATCACTTGACTCCCCCATAAATTGCGCCCTCAATAAAAGCGCGCGATGGTTATCACTTCACGGGGGAGGCAATGACGCAATTTACGACCGATCTGGTGAATACCTGCAAGGCCGAATATGCCCGATGGGACAACGGGGCCGGGCGGGAAACTTGGGGACGACCCCAGCACAGCAAAGACTACTATCTCTTCGTCAAGCAATACTGGCAGGCCATCGGCAACAATAACCTCGACGGCAGGACTATCGTCAGGGGCGTCCGTCCGGCATGGTCCTCGGCGTTCGTCTGCTCCAGAGTAAAGGACGCCGGAGCGGGAAACAAATTTCTCTACACGGAAGCCCATTGCCACTACGTGAAAAAGGCCATGGACCAGGCCAACGGGGTGATCGGCAATTTCGGTTACGCCGCCCGCCGGACTGACCAATACAAACCCCAGGTCGGCGATATCATCGTCGCGGGCCGCGAATATGCTAATGCCTACGACTATGACCAGGCGACGCTGGTCTATGAAGCGGACAGCTTCTACCCTTCGCACGGCGACATCGTCATCGATATCACCAGCACGCACGCCATCACGATCGGTGGCAACATCACCAACAACGTCGACCAGAAGAAGCTGAGGCTAACCGACACCGGCTATCTGCGCGACAGGTTGAACAGCGCCCAGCGCGAAGTGCCCTGGATCGCCATCCTGGAATGTCTGTTGTGATGGTCCGGCGATAGATACGACTTCTCGTCACACAGGCTCCAGCGTGGCGGGCCAACCTTGCCATCATGGCTCACGCCCCCGGCGGCGAGGCCTTGCGCGCCGCCTTCCGCTCCAGCCCGAGCTGGTGCTCCCGGTAGATGATGAATATCCCCGCCGAAACCGTGATCGCCGTGCCGATCAGCATGGGCGGTGTCGGCACATCCGCAAATAGCACATAGGCGATGCCGATCCCGAGCAGGATCGAGGTATATTCGAACGGCGCGACCGTCGAGACGTCGGCGTGGCGATAGCTTTCGGTCAGCAGGATCTGGCCGACCCCGCCGCAGATGCCGGCGCCGATCAGGTACAGCGCTTCCGCAAGGTCCAAGCTGGCCCAACCGAAGGGCAGGCTTGCCAAAGAAAAGACGGCACCGCTCAAAGAGAAATACATGACGATCGTCGCGGTCTTTTCGGTGCGCACCAGTTGTCTCGTCTGGATCATCGCAAAACCGGCGAGCACGGCCGACATGATGACGGCGGCCGCCCCCATGGCCTGTTCCGACCCCATGCCGCCTTCTTCGAACATCGTGAGTTTCGGCCAGGAGATGATCACCACGCCGATCATGCCGACCACGACGGCGGTCCAGCGGTAGATGCGCACCGTTTCCTTGAGGAAGATGGCGGCGAAGACCACCGCAAGCAGCGGCGAGGAATAACCGATCGCGATCGCATCCGGCATCGGCAGGTGGACGAGACCGTAGAAGCCGAACATCATCGACATGATGCCGAGAAAGCCGCGCTTCAGGTGCCCGAACGGGCTTGCGGTGCGGAAGGCGCCGTTGAGTTCGCCGAGATAGGCCAGATAGATGATGATCGGCACGATGGCGAAGGCGGAGCGGTAGAAGGTAATCTGGCCGGCCGGGATGTCGGGGCCTGCGGATTTGATGCAGGTCTGCATCATCACGAAGACCACCACGGAGGTGACCTTGAACAGGATCCCCCGCAGGGGATTCAGGGCATCGGCAGCCATCAACAACTCATTGGAATCTCAGGCTGCATTCGAAACGAAGCCTAACATGGGAGGGGAGGATTCAGTTTGTCGGCACAGTAACGGAAAAGTGCTGTGAGCGGGATCAAAACTGGTGATAGGTCGATCAATATCGGTGACCCGCGGAAAAGTTTCGCGAAATATACAAGAACAAAATGAGGTTTAATTTAGCCAAAGTTTCAACAATCGTTTAGCATTGCGTGCAATTATCCCCGCGGCAACGGTGGAGGGCTTTCAGGCAGCAATGCGAGCGCTCCCAATGCCCATTCGAAGAGCCGGTTTCAGGAAGCAACATGCGAACAGATACGGGCCAGATCGTTCATCTGGCAGATTACCGCCCGACAGATTTCGTCCTGGAACGCGTCGATCTGACCTTCGAGCTCGATCCCACCAATACCAAGGTGGATGCCCGGCTCATATTCCATCGGCGCGAAGGCGTCGATCCGTCGGCGCCGCTGGTGCTCGACGGTGACGAACTGACGCTTTCAGGCCTGCTGTTCGACCAGAACGAGGTGCCAACCAGCCAATACGAGGTCACGCCGGAAAAGCTGACGATCCGCGACCTACCGGCGGAGACGCCTTTCGAGATTACCGTCACCACCTATATCAACCCGGAAGCCAATACGCAGCTGATGGGTCTTTACCGCACCAACGGGGTCTACTGCACCCAGTGCGAGGCGGAAGGCTTTCGCCGCATCACCTATTTCCCCGACCGGCCGGACGTGCTGGCGCCTTATACGGTCACCATCATCGGCGACAAGGCCGCCAACCCGGTCATGCTGTCGAACGGCAACTTCCTCGGCGGCGCCGGATATGACGAAGGCCGCGCATTTGCCGCCTGGTTCGATCCGCATCCGAAGCCGAGCTACCTCTTCGCGCTGGTCGCCGGCGATCTCGGCGTCGTGGAAGACACGTTCGTCACCATGTCCGAACGCGAAGTGGCGCTGAAGATCTATGTGGAGCACGGCAAGGAAGCCCGCGCGGCTTACGCGATGGACGCGCTGAAGCGCTCGATGAAGTGGGACGAGGAGCGGTTCGGCCGCGAATATGACCTCGACATCTTCATGATCGTCGCCGTCTCCGACTTCAACATGGGGGCGATGGAGAACAAGGGTCTCAATATCTTCAACGACAAATACGTGCTCGCCGATCCGGAAACGGCGACCGATCAGGACTATGCGAATATCGAGGCGATCATCGCCCACGAATATTTCCATAACTGGACCGGCAACCGCATCACCTGCCGCGACTGGTTCCAGCTCTGCCTCAAGGAAGGCCTGACCGTCTATCGCGACCATGAATTCTCGGCCGACCAGCGCTCCCGCCCGGTGAAGCGCATCGCTGAGGTGCGGCACCTGAAATCGGAACAGTTCCCGGAGGATGGCGGGCCGCTCGCGCATCCCGTCCGCCCGACGAAATACCGCGAGATCAACAATTTCTACACGACGACCGTCTACGAAAAGGGTTCCGAAGTCACCCGCATGATCGCCACGCTGCTCGGCGCGAAGGATTTCAAGGCGGGGATGGATCTCTATTTCGAGCGTCATGACGGGCAGGCCGCGACGGTCGAGGACTTCGTCAAGTGCTTCGAAGATGCAAGTGGTCGTGACCTCACGCAATTTTCGCTCTGGTACCACCAGGCCGGCACGCCGCTCGTCACCGTTTCGAGCGACTACGATCAGGCAAACGGCACGTTCACGCTGTCGCTGGAACAGATGATCCCGGCAACGCCCGGCCAGTCGGCCAAGGAGCCTATGCACATTCCGCTCTCCTTCTCGCTGATCCTCGACAACGGCTCGCCCGCCGCACCGACCGCGGTCAAGGGCGGGGAAGTGACCGGCGACGTGCTGCATCTGACCGAGCGCAAGCAGACATTCACCTTCTCGGGCATCTCGTCCCGTCCGGTCCTGTCGCTCAACCGCTCCTTCTCGGCGCCGATCAACCTGCATCTCGACCAGACACCGGCCGATCTTGCCCATATCGCCCGCCACGACACGGATCTCTTCGCCCGCTGGCAGGCGCTCACCGACCTTGCGATCCCGAACCTCATGCAGGCGGCCCGCGATGCACGTGAAGGCAAGGAAATCACCTGTGATCCTGCCCTGATCTCGGCCCTTCTCGAAGCGGCTGCCAATGAAGCGTTGGAGCCCGCTTTTCGCGCCCAGGCGCTGACGCTGCCGAGCGAAGCCGACATCGCCCGCGAGCTCGGCTCCAACAACGACCCCGATGCGATCCATGCAGGACGGAATGCCATCCTTGCGGCGATCGCCAAGGCCGGAGAAAAGACATTCCTGGCGCTCTTCGAGGAGATGAAAGTCGCAGGTCCCTATACGCCGGATGCGGCAAGCGCCGGCAAGCGGGCCTTGCGCAACAGCGCCCTCACCTACCTGAGCTATGCGGAGGGAACGCCCGCCCGTGCAGCGGAAGCCTTCGCGGCGGCCGACAACATGACCGACCTGGCGCAGGCGCTGACGCTGCTGGCGCATCGCTTCCCGGATTCGGTCGAAGCCACCGGGGCGCTCGACACGTTCCTGAAGCGGTTCGACGGCAATGCGCTGGTCATCGACAAGTGGTTCTCGATCCAGGCGACCATTCCGGGGGTCGGCGCGCTCGCCCGCGTCAAGGCGCTGATGGAGAACGCACGTTTCGTCGCCACCAATCCGAACCGCGTCCGCTCGCTGATCGGCACCTTCGCCTTTGCCAACCCGACCGGCTTCAACCGTGCCGACGGCGAGGGCTACCGCTTCCTGGCCGAACAGATTCTCTCGATCGATCCCAAGAACCCGCAGCTTGCAGCCCGCATCCTCACCTCGATGCGGTCCTGGCGGTCGCTGGAGACGCAGCGCGCCGATCATGCCCGCTCGGCTCTTTCGACGATCGAACGAGCAGAAGCGCTCTCGACCGACGTGCGCGATATCGTCGAGCGCATGCTGAAGGGGTGACCCTGGGGCCTCCGGCTATTCTACATCGATTCCGTTGATGTCGATGGCGACTGCAACGCGGTCTAGGATGGGCCGGTTGTCCGGACCGATGGAATAAACGCGGCGTTTGGTGGGGAAGACGAGGCCGCCGAAGGTCCTGGGCTCGGTCGCATAGTTGGCGCTGGACGTCCCGCCCATGATCTCGACGCTGTAGTCGTGCCGGCGCAGATTTCCGCCTGCATCAAAATAAAAGATCTGTTCGGTGGAATGGCTGGCGACACTCGGCGGGAAGGTCACCTTCAGCCGTCGCCAGATTTCCGCGTGTTCGTCCCAGGGCTCTATTTCCTCGACAATGAAACCGGGCAGCCCGAAGAGGAACGGCGTCGTCAGATACGTCCACATCGCATATCCCGAAAAATAGGCCAGGTGCTGTGCATCCCAGGGGGTCTGGATCACGTGCCCCTGGAAAGCCAGCCGCGGCTGCTCCCGCGCTTGGAGCACCTCACACCGATCACCGAGGATGGCCGTCCGGGCAGGCTCATATTCGCTGTGATGGCCCGCCTTGATGAACGGCCAAAACTCGGCATGTTGGCGATGCGGATCGATCGAAACGGCGACGTCCGAAAAGACACCCGCCCAACCCTTGAGATGCCACATCGTTCCGGCGACGGAAATCCGGGCCGTCAGCTTCTTGACCTCGCGCCAACGGTCCCAACCGCCATGCGCCGCAACGGCAAGTTCCAGCAAATCGCTCATGTCCGTCTTCTCCTTCAACAGCAGACAGCCTTCGGTTTAATTTTGAAACCCATCGACATGTAATCTCATTCGGTTTAAATTTGCAACCTTGGTTGCATGTCATCCTCATATCTCGGAGAACGCCGGATGAAGGGAAGGAAAATCAATCTGGAAGGAGCCAATTGCGGCATCGCACGCAGTCTCCAGGTCGTTGGGGACTGGTGGACGCTTCTGATCGTCCGGGATGCATTCCGCGGGTATCAGCGTTTCGGCGAATTCCATAAGAATCTCGGTCTTGCCAAGAACATCCTATCGGCAAGACTGAAAAAGCTCGTCCAGCAAGGGATTTTTGCCATCGAAGCCCATCCGGATTCCCTCTCGAGCCCTCGCTACGTCCTGACGCCGAAAGGCGAGAAGCTCTATACTGTGCTTGTCGCTTTGTGGCAGTGGGGAGAGGAAAACTGTTTCGAACCGGGTGAGATGGATACCGAAATGGTGGACACGATCGACGGCGCGCCGATCAAGGCGCTGCAGGTTAAGGCGGCCGACGGACGCCTTTTGGGTCCGCGTGATTTCCGCCTCGCATCCAGGCTGTCGTCAGCGGATGCGTAGCGGCCTCGGCGGGATCACTTCACAAAAAAACGCGAGACCAGCGCCCGGCAATAGTCGGGCGCAAGCTCGCGGTCGCCGAACAGGATATGATAGACGATCGGTGCGACGACGAAGTCGATTGCGTTGTCGATGTCGAAGGGCGTTTCGCCTCGCGCTAAGGCCCTTTCTCGCAGCGTTTCCAGATGGTGATAGGTGTATTGGCAGCATTTGACAGGAGCATCGCTTTCCAGGCTTCCGAGTACGTCGGCCAGCAGCGCGCGCCCCACCCTTGAAGACATTTCCTCCACATATTGCAGGATGAAGGCCTCCAGATCGGAGGCCATCGCGCCCGTGTCCTCCGGATCGGCGATCGGCCGCATGCGGGCGACGGCTACGTCCGCCAGAAGTTCCGATAGATCGCCCCAGCGGCGGTAGATCGTCGACGGCGTGACACCTGCCTTCTCGGCGATCATCGGCACAGTGATCTCGCTGCGGTCCATGCTTTTCAAAAGCTCCTGCACCGTGCGATGCACTTCGGCCTGAATGCGGGCGCTCCTCCCGCCCTGCCGCAACATCTCCCTGGCCATTTTTTCTCCTTGCCGGCGTCCTGCCGGAAAATAATATCTCTTTAATGCAAAGATATTGCATTAGTGCGGGAATGCAACTACATGCCGCTAACGCTAAAAATTTGCGTTTAGGTGAGCCCTATGAACAGCATCCTCCCCACTGCCACATCTCCGTCTGCCCACCGGATGACGGTCTACAGCTTCGTGTTTGCAGTGCTGATTTCAGTTTGCAGCAGCGCGCCGACCCCGCTCTATCACCTCTATCAGGAGCTCTTCCACCTCCCGTCGGCGATGATCACGCTGATCTTCGGCTCCTACGCCTTCGCCCTGCTCGCCGTACTTCTGACGCTCGGCGGGCTTTCCGACTATGTCGGGCGCCGACCGCTGATCCTCGCCGCCCTTGCCATCAACGCCGCCGCGCTGGTGATCTTCATCTTCGCCGACTCCGGCCCCATGCTGATGGCGGGACGTATCGTCCAGGGCTTTGCCACCGGCATCGCCTTTCCGACATTCGGCGCCACGATCCTCGACACAAACAAGCGGCACGGGCCAATCCTCAACAGCATCACCGCCTTCCTCGGCCTGATGATCGGCACGCTGCTTTGCGGTACGCTCGTCGCTTTCGCACCCGCGCCGACATTCCTCACCTATGCGGTCCTGCTCGTGGCGACCCTCGCCGGCATCATCGCGCTCGCCTTCATGCCCGAAACCGCCGCCAGACGGCCCGGAGCGCTTGCCGCCATGCGGCCGCGTATCAGCGTGCCGCGCCGTGCCCGCGGGCCACTCATCAGGGTCACGCCGGTCAATGTCGCCGGCTGGGCGCTCGCCGGCTTTTATCTCTCGCTGATGCCGTCTCTGGTTGCGGTCACCACCGGCATCACCTCGCCCTTCATCGGCGGAGCGGTCGTCGCAACCTCAATGCTGAGCGCCACGGTCTCGGTCTTCGCCTTCCGCGCGTTTGCGCCGCAGCGTGTTCTGTCCGCAGCGACGGCGGGGCTGATCATCGGCGTCCTGATCACGCTTGCCGGCGTGGAGGAACAGACGGTCCTACTTCTTTTCCTCGGCACGGCCGTCGCAGGTCTTGGCCTCGGATCGATTTTTTCGAACATCCTGAAGATCGTCCTGCCGCTCGCCGAGGGCCACGAACGGGCCGAACTTCTCTCCGCCTTTCTGGTGGAAAGCTATCTCGCATTTGCAATTCCCGCGATCGTTGCCGGGCTTGCCGCGCCAGTGCTCGGGCTCTCGATGACCGCCTATCTCTACGGCGCCGTCGTCATCCTGCTGGCGATGATTTCGATCGCCGCCACGCGCACCAGCCTCGTCGAAAGCCCGGCCGTCTGACGCGAAGGCCGCTCTCGCCCGCGCGGACGGTGGGGACTCCGGTTCCCCGCCGGCAGCCCTTTTCGACCAGAAGAACCGCTCCGCATATTGACAAATAACATGGCGGCAGAACCCCGCGGTGCGACACTGTCACCGCTCGAAACGGCGGCCGCACCTATGCCGTCAGTTGCTTTGCGTATTGAGAGAGGGGTCTCATGAGGGATATGTCCCTGGTCCGCGATGCGCTTGTCCTTAACGCCTATCACAGGGCCAGAGTCCTTGCCTTGCGCGGGTGATTTGCCACCTTTGGGAGCGGATGGTTGCATCGCCGAAACAGGCCGATGGGCATGATTGCTGCCCGATTCGCAATCGAATCAAACCGTTAAAAAAACATTAGCAACCCTCTGGACACGAAGAATCACTAATGATTCATTAAGTCAGATTCGGGCGAGCGGCGCCTCGAATCACCACGAGGGACTACATGAAGACGATGACGGACGTGCAGCGGGTAACCGCGGCCGAGGGGCGGTTGCGTTTCAAAATTCCGAGCTTCGTTGGCCTGGGGCGCTCCCTCCCCGAAGAGGCGCGGCTTTCCCTGAAACCCATAGCGCGGCAGGTGCCGCGCGTGGAACTGGTGCTCAAGCGCTCCATACCGATCCTCATCATCGCGTTTCTTGCCGTCGTCGCCGCCTCGCGAATCCTCGGGATCATGTCGGAGCACGGCCGCATGGAAGATGCGGCGCAGCAATCGACCGCCCTGATGGCCTCCGCGGCACGGGCGGCGTTTTCCGGAAATGCCGGTACGTTTTCCAGCGCCGATCGCGGTGTTGCAGAAACACAGCTGAACACCATTCTCCCGAAGGAGCGCGTGGAGGACGGCGCTTTCATTCTGCTGGTCGATGAAAGCGGGCGCGTCTTCGGCGGCTGGGGCAAGGTTTCCCGCTTTGTGGGACAGCGCCTCACCTCCGTCCTGCCGGAAATGGCCGCGCTCCGCCGGTTCGGCGACAACAGCAGCGTGATCGAAACCTATTTCGATGAGATCCCGCACTATGCCGCCATCCAGCCGGTCGGCAGCGACGGCGCGCTGATCGTCGCGGCGCATTCGCTGGAAAACATCAATCTCTTCTGGCGTCACGAAGTTTCGCTCAACGTCACCATCTTCACCGGCATTTCAGCCATTCTGCTCGTCATTCTCTATGCCTATTACATGCAGGTGAAGCGCGCCCGCGATGCCGACGACACGTTCGTCGAATCCAACCTGCGCATCGAAACAGCGCTGTCACGTGGCCGCTGCGGGCTTTGGGATTTCGACGTCACCAACCGCCGCCTCTTCTGGTCCGGCTCGATGTACGAGATGCTCGGCCTGCCGCCGGCCGGCAACGTCATCTCGTTTTCGGATGCAGCAAGGATGATGCACCCGACCGACGACAACATCTATGCGCTTGCCAGGACGATCAGCCGCGGCAACGCCAAACAGGTCGATCAGGTATTCCGCATGCGGCACGCCGCCGGCCACTATGTGTGGATGCGCGCCCGTGCGCAGGTGGTGAAGACGGCGGCTGGCCGTACCCATGTCATCGGCATCGCCATGGACGTCACCGAACAGCACCGTCTCGCCCAGCGTTACGCGGAAGCCGACCAGCGGCTAGCCGACGCGATCGAATGCACATCGGAAGCCTTCGTGCTGTGGGACAAGAACGACCGGCTTGTTATGTGCAACACGCATTTCCAGCAGGCATACGGGTTGCCTGACAGCGTCCTGGTGCCCGGCACCGAACGCGCCGCGGTGAACCTTGCGGCGGCCCGGCCGGTCATCGAGCGGCGCGTCGCGGACCCCGACATCAGCGGCCTTTCCCGCACCACAGAGGTGCAGCTTGCCGACGAGCGCTGGCTGCAGATCAACGAACGCCGCACGCGCGACGGCGGCATGGTCTCGGTCGGCACCGACATCACGCTCCTCAAGCGCCACCAGGAACGCCTGCGCGAATCCGAACGCCGGCTGATGGCGACGATCGGCGACCTCTCCTCCTCGCAGAAGAAGCTGGAGCGGCAGAAATCGGAACTGTCGATCGCCAACGCCAATTATCAAGCGGAAAAGGAGCGGGCCGAAGCCGCCAATCAGGCGAAATCGGAATTTCTCGCCAACATGTCGCACGAGTTGAGGACGCCGCTCAACGCCATCCTCGGCTTCTCGGAAATCCTCATGAACGGCATGTTCGGTCCGCTCGGCTCGCCGAAATATTCGGAATATTGCCGGGATATCCACGACAGCGGCAAACATCTGCTCAACGTCATCAACGACATTCTCGACATGTCGAAGATCGAAGCGGGCCACATGCGCATCCAGTGCGAGCCGGTGGACCTCAAGCCGCTGATCGAGGAAAGCCTCAGACTGACGTCGATCGCGGCGGAAGACAAGGCGATCGCCATCCGCCAGCGTCTCTGCGACGGGCTCGACATGGTGGGCGACCGCCGGGCGCTGAAGCAGGTCATGCTCAACCTGCTCTCCAATGCCGTGAAATTCACCAACGAGGGCGGCAGGATCGAATTGCGCGCGCGCCGGCTGGAAAAGGGCGTGGTGCTGACCATCGCCGATACCGGCATCGGCATCCCGAAGGAATCGCTCTCCAAGATCGGCCAGCCCTTCGAACAGGTTCAGAGCCAATATGCCAAGAGCAAGGGCGGCTCCGGCCTCGGGCTCGCCATCTCCCGCTCGCTGATCGCGCTGCACGGCGGCAAGATGCGTATCAAATCCCGCGTCGGCGAAGGCACAGTCGTCTCGCTGCACATTCCGGACCTGGTGATGCCGGTGATGCGCAAAAGGGTCGCCTGAGGCGATCCTGGCCGGTATATCAAGGCGATACCATAGTCACTTCACCCGATATGCGGCAGCAAGCACGGGACACATAAACAGGTAACGTCATGGGATCGATCAGCCCTCGCATGTCACTCCTGCAGGAATTCCTGGACAGGGTATGGTCAGCGGGAGAGATCGATCAATGCGACCGGTTTCTGGCTCGGCAGTACACCATCCGACACGATCCCGGCGATCCCTGGGACGGACGCACCCTCGACCTCGACCGGTTCAAAGAGCGTGTCCGGATTTCGCGGGCGCCCTTCCCCGATCAGAAATTCGACGTCCAACAATGGTTCGAGAACGATCAGGGCATAGCCGTCACCTGGCTCTGGAGCGCCACCCATCGCGGCGATATTCCTGGTTTTCCCGCATCGGGCAGAACGATCACCATGTCAGGAGCAACGGTCTATCATTTCGATGCCGATGATCGCCTCACGGGACATTGGCAGGTCACCGACCGGCTTGGGATCTACAGACAGTTGCAGTCCCACGCCTAGACGGTCACGTCCCGACCGTCCGGCGAAACACCTCCCGCACCGCGGTCGACAGCCGCTTCACCTCCGCCTCCAGCGTCCTCAGGTCCGGGCAGCCTCCGGCCCGGCAGACGCGCTCCACCAGACCGGCCGGTGCATTCTGTGCGTCGAACGGACCATCGACGCATAGCCGGATGATCTGGGAGAGTTCGGTGAACAGGCGCAGGGCCTCGAGGCACGTGTCCAGATCGTCCGGCTTCATCAGCTTCTCGCCGAGCGCCTTCAGCGCCTCGGCTGTCGAGAACCCGTAGGTGTCGAGCACCACGCCCTTGGCCGGCGCAACGAGGCGCAGGTATTGGGCGATGAATTCTATGTCGATCAGCCCGCCCGGGATCAGCTTGAAGTCCCAGATGTCGCCCGGCGGCTTTTCCTTCTCGATCAACTCACGCATCTCGGCGACATCGGCTGCGACCCTGGCAACATCCGCCTTTGCAGCAAGCACGTCGCCGATGATCGCGCCTGCTTCATCGACGAGGCTTTGTTCGCCGCAGACGAGGCGCGCCCGGGTCAGCGCCATATGCTCCCATGTCCAGGCCTCCTCGCGCTGGTATTTGCCGAAGGCGTTGATGCGGGTGGCGACCGGCCCCTTGTTGCCGGACGGCCGCAGACGGAGATCCACTTCGAAGATCACCCCTTCCGCCATCGGCGCCGAAAGGGCCGCGATCAGCCGCTGGGTTATACGGGTGAAATAACGGGCCGAATCGAGCGGCTTCGGCCCAACGCTTTCGATCGCCTCGCCGTCATAGTCGTAGAGCAGGATGAGATCGACATCGGAACCGGCCGTCAGCTCGAAACTGCCGAGCTTGCCCATGCCCATCACCGCCACGCGACCACCCGGATAGGCGCCGTGCGCGTTTTCGATTTCCTTCAGCACCGCCTTGAGCGCCGCCTCGATCAGCAAGTCGGCGAGATGGGTGAAGGCGCGCGCCGCCTGCACGCCGGAGATCGCTCCCGTCAGAAGCCTGATGCCGATCAGGAAACGCTGCTCGGCGGCGAAGATGCGCAGCCGGTCGAGAAGTTCTTCATAGGCCCTCGCGCCGGTCAGGAAAGTCGAAAGCCGATAGGAGAGGTAGTCGCGGGTGGGCAGTTCCGCCATCAGGCCGGGATCGAGCATGCCATCGAAGACATGCGGCTTTGAGGCAATGATATCGGCAAGCCGTGGCGCCGAGGCCATGATGGTCACGAGCAAGGCGAGAAGCGGCGGGTTGTTGCCGATCAGCGAAAAGAGCTGAATGCCGGCCGGCAGGCCTTTGAGGAAGTGGTCGAAGCGCAGCAATGCCTCGTCGGCCCGCTTGCTCTCGCCGAACGCCTTCAGGAGCGCGGGCATCAGTTCCGTCAGCCGCTCGCGCGCCTCGACCGATTGCGTCGCGCGGTAGCGGCCGTAATGCCAGGTGCGGATGACGCGGGAAATGTCGGCCGGCCGCTCGAAACCGAGGGCGGCGAGCGTCTTCAGCGTGCCGGGATCATCCTGCTGGCCGGTGAAGACCAGATTACCGTCGCCCCCCGAAAGCTTCGCCTCCTGCTCGAACAGCCGCGCATAACGCTTTTCGACCGTGCGCAGCACCTCTTCCAGCTTCGCTGAAAAGCCGGCCACATCGGCAAAACCCAGCATGAAGGCAATGCGTTTCAGCTCCGCCTCGGTCTCCGGCAGGTTATGGGTCTGCTCATCGCGCACCATCTGGATGCGATGCTCGACATCGCGGAGAAACCAGTAGCATTCGGTGAGTTCGGCGGCGATCTCGGGCGTGATCCATTTCGCTTCGGCAAGGGCTGCGAGGGCTGCCTCCGTCTCCCGCGCCCGGATCGGCGGCATGCGCCCCCCGGCGATCAGCTGCTGGGTCTGAGCGAAGAACTCGATCTCGCGGATGCCGCCGCGGCCGAGCTTGACGTCATGGCCTTTCACGGCGATCGCGCCATGCCCCTTGTGGACATGGATCTGCCGCTTGATCGAATGAATGTCGGCGATCGCCGCATAGTCCAGATATTTGCGGAAGACGAAAGGGGCGAGCAGCCGCATGAAATTTTCGCCGGCGGCGATATCGCCGGCAACCGGCCGGGCCTTGATGAAGGCCGCCCGCTCCCAGTTCTGCCCCCTGCCTTCGTAATAGATCAGCGCAGCATCGAGCGAGACGGCAAGCGGCGTCGAGCCCGGATCGGGCCGCAGGCGCAGATCGGTGCGGAAGACATAACCGTCCGCCGTGCGCTCCTGCAGGATGCGGATCAACCGCCGCATCATCCGGCCGTAGATCTCCGAAGCATCGAGCGGGTCGGCCAGAATGCCGGCCTCCGGATCGTAAAAAACGACGATATCGATGTCGGACGAATAGTTGAGCTCCCGGCCGCCGAGCTTGCCCATGCCGAGCACGATGAGGCCGGAACCCTTGCTGGGCTCGGCCGTTTCGACAAGTTTCAGTTTGCCGCTTTCATGACCGGCGAGCAGCAGATGATCGATCGTCGCGGCGGTCGCGGCATCCGCCATGGCGCTCAGCCAACGGGTCGTATCCCGCGCCGAAAAGATGCGCCCCAGGTCGGCGAGCGCCACGAGGAAACTCACCCCCCGCTTGGCGGCCCGCAGCGCCGTCATCACCTCGTTTTCGGAAGGCGCTTTGCCGTCCTTCGGTTGCCACGCGTTGCGGGCGGTTTCCACCAGATGGCCAAGCGTCGGCTCCAGCGGTTCGGCGATCGCCGTCTTCAGCAGCGCCGGAAAAGTCACCGCCGTCTCGCGCAAATAGGGTGACAATGTGAAGGCCGCGACGATGAAATCCTTGAGCGTGCCTTCACCGGCGAGAAGCGCGGCGACCGCCGGTTCGGCCTTGCCGATATCTTTCAGCGCACTCAACGCGGCCTTGGTTTCCGTCTGGTTGAGAGGACGGATGACTTCCGCCTTTACCGCGTCGAGCCGCTTTCCGGTTTCCGGCACTCAAACCTCCCATGATTCATCCCTGCCACCCAATTAGGGCTTCGGCGCCGGAAAGACCATGGTCACGGTGAGGCCGGGCGCTTCGGCATTGCCCGCATGCGTGTCGGAAAGTTCGAGCGAGCCGCCATGCAGTTCCATCACCGCCTCGACAAGCGAGAGGCCAAGGCCAGTCCCCGGCTTCGAACGGCTTTCGTCGAGCCGCACGAACCGCTTCAGCACGTCGTCGCGCCGGTCTGCCGGCACGCCGGGGCCGTTATCGCAGACGGACAGCCGGAAGGCGCCGTCCCGTCTGGCCAGTTTCACACAGATCTTCGGTTCTCCCTTTCCCCCGGCGGAATATTTGATCGCGTTGTCGAGAAGGTTGAAGATCGCCTGGCCGATGAGTTCGCGGTTGCCGTTGACGATCAGACCCGGCTCCAGCTCGGTCGAAAGGCTCAGGCCCGCCTCCTCGGCCACCGGTTCGTAAAGTTCGGCGCTGTCGGCGGAGATCGCGGAAAGATCGACTTCCGACATTTCCGCGGCGATCGATCCTGCCTCGACGCGGGAGATCATCAAAAGTGCGTTGAAGGTGCGGATAAGCTGGTCCGATTCGCCGATGATGCCTTCAAGCGCCGCCCGTCGCACATCCTCGCGATTTTCGGCAAGCGCATCCGCCGCCTTGTTGCGCAGTCTGGTCAGCGGCGTCTTTAAATCGTGGGCAATATTGTCGGAGACCTGCCGCAGCCCCTCATTCAGCTTCTCGATGCGGCCGAGCATGGCATTCAACGAATCCGACAGGCGGTCGAACTCATCACCCGATTTCCCGATCGGAAGGCGCTGCGACAGGTCGCCGGCCATGATCTTCTGGCTCGCCGCCGACATGCGGTCGATGCGCTTCAGGGCATTGCGGCCTATCCCGAACCAGATCACCAGCGCACCGACGCCCATGATCGTCAACGCCACCATCAGCGCGCGGCGGACGATGCCGCGGAAACGGCCCGGATCGCCGAGGTCGCGACCGACCATCACGCGCAAACCATTGTCCAGCCGCAGAACGTTGCCGACCGCGAGGTGGCGGCCCGGACGTTCCACTTCCGAATAAGGCTCATAGGAGAAAGGAAGGCCCGTCCAGCCCTGTTCGTCCAGCACCCCCGGCTGCACGGAAGCGACGTTGCCCGCCAGCATTTCGCCATTCGGTCCGGCGATGACGTAGAGGTTGGCGCCCGGCTGACGGGCGCGGCGCTCCATCATCCGCAGAAGCAGGTTGACGCCGCCGCGCTCGTAGGCGCGCTGCACGTCCATCACCTCTTCCTGCAGCGATTGGCGCGTCTGCTGCGCCAGCAGGCGCTCGGACATGGCCGTCACATAGAAGACGAGGAAGGCGGCGCAGAGCGCAAAGAGCAGGATATACAGCGCCGACAGCCGCACGGCTGTCGAGCGGAACATCAGGCGGGCGCGCTGGATCAACGACGATTACCCCTCGTCCTTGATCATGTAGCCGGCGCCGCGGATGGTCTTCAGAAGCGGCCTGTCGAAGTCCTTCTCGATCTTCGAACGCAGCCGCGAGACATGCACGTCGATGACATTGGTCTGCGGGTCGAAGTGATAGTCCCAGACGTTTTCGAGCAGCATGGTGCGGGTCACCACCTGGCCGGCATTCTTCATGAGATATTCGAGCAGGCGGAACTCGCGCGGCTGCAAGAGGACTTCCTTGCCGGCGCGCCTCACTTCGTGGGAGAGACGGTCGAGTTCCAGGTCCCCGACGCGGTAGACCATGTCCTGTTCCGGCGCGCCCTTGCGGCGGCCGAGCACTTCGACGCGGGCGAGCAGTTCGGAAAAGGCGTAAGGCTTCGGCAGGTAATCGTCGCCGCCGGCGCGCAGGCCCGTGACGCGGTCGTCCACCTGGCCGAGCGCGGAAAGGATCAGGACGGGCGCGTTGACACCGCGCTTCCTCAGTTCGCTGATGACCGAAAGACCATCGCGGCGCGGCAGCATGCGGTCGATGACCATCACGTCATAGGCGTTTTCCGTGCCCATGAAGAGGCCGCTTTCGCCGTCACTCGCGTGATCGACCACGATGCCCGCCTCGCGAAAGGCCTTGGTCATGTAGGCGGCTGCCTCGAGGTCGTCTTCGATCACCAGAATCTTCATGTGCGGAACAATAGCGCCCGCCGCACTTTTTGCACTATCGGAATTGGCGGCTGCGGCAGAATAGCGGACACTCGTTTCCATCTTCCATCCCTCGTTCGGTAAGGGCTTCTCAAAGAGAGGGCGCCGGCCGTGTCCGGCGGCGCCCTCCCTTATCCGCGACCAGTGGGTTGGTGCCGAAATCAGCCTTCGTTGATCGGCAGGGCGACGAAACGGCTGTTGCCGTTACCCTCAACCTGGAACAGCGCGCGGGTGCGGCCGTCCTTGCGGGCCTGTTCGATGACCTTGCCGACATCGGCGGCACTGGAGACCTTGCGGTTGTTGACCGAGATGATCTTTTCGCCGGTTTTCAGGCCACGGGCGGCGGCTTCCGAATCCGGATCCACATCCGTCACCGAAAGGCCCGAACCGTCACCGGCAGGCGCAACCGTGATGCCGAGGCTGGCAAGCGCCTTTTCGCTGGAAGGAGCCGGCGCATCCGGCTGTTCCGGCGTCGCCTTGGCGGCCTCGTCGCTCTGCAGATTGCCGAGCGTCACGGAGACGTTCTGGGATTTGCCGTCGCGCCAGAGTGCGATGTCGACCTTGGCATTCGGGCCGAAATTGGCGATCCGGCGCGACAGATCGCGGGCGTCCTTGATTGACTGGCCGTTGACGGCGGTGATGACGTCGCCTTCCTTGATACCGGCCTTCTGGCCCGGCGAACCTTCCTGCGGCGCGACGACGAGCGCACCGGTCGGCTCCTTCAAGCCGAGCGAGTCGGCGATATCCTGATTGACCGGCTGGATCTGCACGCCAAGCCAGCCGCGCTCGACCTTGCCGTCCTTCATCAGGTCGGCAATCACGTCCTTGGCGGTGGAAGCCGGGATCGCGAAGGCGATGCCGACATTGCCGCCCGACGGCGAGAAGATTGCGGTGTTGATGCCGACGACTTCGCCGGAAAGGTTGAAGGTCGGGCCACCCGAGTTGCCACGGTTCACGGCCGCGTCGACCTGGATGTAGTCATCATAGGGGCCCGAACCGATATCACGGCCGCGGGCGGAAACGATGCCTGCGGTGACGGTGCCGCCGAGGCCGAAAGGATTGCCGACGGCGACGACCCAGTCACCGACGCGAACCTTCGAGTCGTCTGCGAAGCTCACATAGGTGAACTTGCGGCTGGTGGCATCGACCTTCAGCACGGCGAGATCGGTGCGGCTGTCCTTGCCGATCAGCTTGGCTTCGAGCTCGGTACCGTCGTTCATTACGACCGTATAGGCCGAACCGTCGGAAACCACGTGATTGTTGGTGACGACGTAACCATCTTCGGAAATGAAGAAGCCGGAGCCCTGCGCGGCCGGGCGCAGGCGGTGCGGACGGTTGGGATTGTCGCGGTTGCGCGGGCCGTTGCGGTCGGCGCGATCCTGGTTGCGGTCGCCCTGTCCGGGCATCTGGCCGCCGAATTCACGGAAGAACCGCTTCAGCGGATGATCGTCCGGAAGCTGGTCGAAGCCGCGGCCGCCGAAATTGAAGGAGAAATTGCTGTTGTCGTCGGATACCGGCTGGGCATCGGACTGGACGCGGACGGAAACGACTGCGGGGGAAACGGCGGAGACGACATCGGCGAAGCTCGGGGCCTGGGGTGCGGTGACGCTCACCGGTGCAGCATAGGACTGCACGACCTGAGCCGGGATGCCGCTCGAAAGCATGACCGCGGCCAGACCAGCAACGGTAGTGGTCTTCAGCACGGTCTTCAGAGAGGGACGTCCGATATTGCGCATCTTGAGGGTTACCTTCTTCTCTTCGTCATTTGTGTTGCCGGAGGGCCGGCGTGCGGTGGATGACGAAAGATATAGGCGCCCGGAGGTTAACTGCACGTGGCGGACGAATGAAATCTTGGTAATGTTCGGCCGATTGCTATTTCTTCAGAAGCTCATCGATACGGGCCTGCTCTTCCGGCGTGAGTGCGGCAAGCGGTTTTTGGCTTGGCCGTGTGCGAACGAAGACCAGGATGGCAATGCCGCCGACCAGGAGCAGCAGAAGCGGCGTCGCCCAGAGAATCGCCGTCTTGGCGCCGAACCGCGGGTTCAGGAGCACGAATTCGCCGTAGCGCGACACGACATAGTCGATGACCTGCTGATCCGTGTCACCGTTCGTCAACCGTTCGCGCACCAATACGCGCAGATCCCGCGCCAGCTCTGCGTTGGAGTCGTCGATCGACTGATTCTGGCAGACCATGCAGCGCAGCTGCGCGGAGAGGTTTCGGGCCCGCTGTTCGAGAGCGGGATTGGGAAGCACTTCGTCGGGGTTCACGGCAAAGGCAGGGAGGGGCAGAACGAAGGCAAGAAGCAGCGCGAAGACGAGAGCAACCCACCCATGCTGCGACGAAGAACCTCTCCCCATCACTCCGCCGCCTCCAGCACCGGCTTTGCCGCCTTCGCCCTCCGGCTCGGCGCGCCGACCCTCAGCCGGCGATCCGAGAGTGATACGAAGCCGCCGGCCATCATGATCAGGCAGCCGCCCCAGATGCAGAGGATGAAAGGTTTCCACCAGATGCGCACGACGATGCCTCCATCTTCCATCGGATCGCCGAGCGACACATAGAGCTGGCTCAGTCCGAAGGTCAGGATGCCGGCTTCCGTCGTCGGCATGCGCCGCGCCGTATAGAGCCGCTTGGAAGACCAGATGTCGGCGACCTCAACACCGCCCCGGCGCACCGCGAAATGCCCGCGGCTCTCGGTATAGTTCGGGCCCACCGCATCGCGCATGCCGTCGAAAGTCATGGAATAGCCGCCGACATCGACGGATGCACCGGGCTTCATCTCCACCACCGTCTCGGTTCCGAAGCTGGTCGCCGCGAAAATCCCGAGCACAGTCACCCCGAGGCCGAAATGGGCGATCGCCGTGCCGAAGGCGGAGCGCGGCAGGCCGGCCAGCCGGCGCATCGCGACGGAGAATTTCAGCTTGCCGAAATTGCCGCGGTACCACAGATCCGCGATTGCGCCGATCATGCCCCAGAAGCCGAGCATCAGACCGAAGATCGCCATCACCGGTCCGCCGTTCTGAACATAGAAGAAGGCAAGTCCCGCAAAAAGCGAAAGGCCGGCAACGACATAGAGCCGCTGCAGGGCGCCCGGCAGATCGCCGCGCTTCCAGGCCAGCATCGGCCCGAACGGCACGGCAACCAGAAGCGGCAGCATCAACAGGCCGAAGGTCATGTTGAAGAAAGGCGCGCCCACGGAGATTTTCTCGCCGGTCAGCGTTTCGAGGATCAGCGGATAGAGCGTACCTGTGAGGACCGTGGCGGTCGCGACCGTCAGGATAAGGTTGTTCAGCACCAGCGATCCCTCGCGCGAGATCGGCGCAAACAGCCCGCCCGCCTTCAGCATCGGCGCGCGCCAGGCGAAGAGCGCAAACGCACCGCCGATGAAGACCGCGAGGATGGAGAGAATGAAGATGCCACGGGTCGGATCGGTCGCGAAGGAATGCACAGAGGTCAGCACGCCGGAGCGAACCAGGAAGGTGCCGAGCAGCGACAGCGAGAATGTCATGATCGCCAGAAGCACGGTCCAGATCTTGAGCGCCTCGCGCTTTTCCATCACGAGCGCCGAATGCAGGAGCGCCGTGCCGGCAAGCCAGGGCATAAAGGAGGCGTTCTCCACCGGGTCCCAGAACCACCAGCCGCCCCAGCCGAGCTCGTAATAGGCCCAGTAGGAGCCCATAGCTATGCCGGCAGTCAGGAATGTCCAGGCGGCGAGCGTCCAGGGCCGCACCCAGCGCGCCCAGGCGGCATCGATGCGCCCTTCGATCAGCGCCGCGACCGCGAACGAGAAACAGACGGAAAACCCGACGTAGCCGAGATAGAGAAGCGGCGGATGAACCGCGAGGCCAAAATCCTGCAGCACCGGATTGAGATCCTGCCCCTCGGCCGGCGCCGGGTCGAGCCGCAGGAAGGGGTTGGAGGTCAGCAGGATGAAGAGAAGGAAGGCAGCCGAGATCCAGGATTGGACGGCCAGCACGTTGGCCCTCAACGTGTCCGGAAGGTTGCGCCCGAACACGGCCACCAGAGCGCTGAAGAAAACGAGGATCAGCAGCCAGAGCAGCATGGACCCTTCATGATTGCCCCAGACGCCGGAATATTTGTAGATCAGCGGCATCAGCGAATGGGAATTTTCCCAGACGTTCATGACCGAGAAATCCGAAACCACATAGGCCCAGGTCAGCACACCGAAGGAAAGGGCCACCAGTGCAAACATCACCAGCGCACCGGTGGGCGCCAGCGCCATCATCGAGGCATCGCCGCGCCGCGCGCCGATCACCGGCAGGATCGAAACGATCAGCGAGGTCGCAAGCGCCAGGACGAGGGCATAGTGGCCGATCTCGATAATCATTTCGTCGCCCCCGTGCTCGCTCCCTTGGCCTCGTTGCTTTTGCCGTCGTTCCAGGTGCCGTCCTTCTTCAGGCGGTCGGCGACTTCCTTCGGCATGTAGTTCTCGTCATGTTTGGCAAGCACGCTGTCGGCCACGAAACTGTGCGACACGGCGTCGAACGCGCCCTCGGTCACCACCCCCTGCCCTTCGCGGAACAGGTCCGGCAGGATGCCCGTATAGGTCACCGGCACATCGCCGGTGCCGTCCGTCACCGTGAAGCTGACGGTGGAGCCCTGGCCGCGCTTCACCGAGCCTTCCGCCACCAGTCCGCCGAGCCGGATGCGCGTCCCCGGCTTGACGTCGGCCTTGGCAAGATCTGCCGGCATGAAGAAATAAGCGACCGACTGGCTGAACGCGAACATCACCAGCAGCACGGCGATGAAGATGAAGCCCATGCCGCCGGCGATCACCGCAAGCCGTTTCTGTTTGCGCGTCATCGCATAACTCCTGAGGGCGTAACCCCTTCCACGGCAAGACCGATCTCGTTCCCCAGCGCCACCAGTTCGCCGGATGAGGGAAACTGTTTCAGGCCGCTCTTCAGTGCTTCCGCCGCCTTTTGCTTTTCACCGAGCACCGCATAGGAACGCACCAGCCGCAGCCAGCCTTCGAGATTGTTCGGATCTTCCTTGAGCTTTGCGGCCAAGCTGTCGACCATGCCGCGGATCATCGCCCGTCGGTCGCCCTGCGACATGTTTTCAGCCGCCGCCATGTCTTCGCGGCTCGGGTTGCCCAGGGCGTTCGGCGCGCTGGCCGTTCCGCTCGCAGGCGGGGCCGCGACGGTTCCGCCGTTCTTGGCGATGTGCTGGTTGACGAGGTCCATCCAGGGTGCGTCGGCGGGAGATTCCCGGGCGATCCTTTCGAAGATGGCACGCGCCTCCGCCGCCCTGCCCGCCTGTTCGTGGCCGAGGCCGACGTAAAAGCGCGAGCGCGGATTGGCGGGATCGAGCTTCGCCGCCTCTTCAAAGGCCAGACGCGCGTTTTCGGTGACGATCCCATCGTTTTCCGCCACCAGCGTCTCGCCGAGCCCGGCCAGCCTGACAGGGTTTGGCCCCAGGATGCGGATCGCGTTGCGATAGGCCATCTCGGCATCGCCGAGCCGCATCGAACGGAAATAAATCGGTGCGAGCAGATCCCAGCCGGCGCCGTCGTTCGGGTTCTGCGCCAGATGCCGCTCGGCTTTGGCGACGAGAAGCGCGACATTGTTGCCGGGATTGGCAAGGCGAGCCTCGAGCGGCTGGTCGGGAAGCCCCGGGCTTCCAAGCATCAGGTAAAGACAGAGTCCTATCGCCGGCGGCACGATCGTGATGACGGCCGTGAAAAGCCCGTGTCCCTGCGTCTTGACAGCATCTTGCGCCTGGCTGCCCGCCCCTGCTGCGGCAAGCAGCCGCCGGCCGATCTCGGCGCGGGCGTATTCAGCCTGCTGCGCATCGATGAGGCCTTGAGCGCTATCCCGCTCCAGTTCCTTCAACTGGTCACGATAGACGGCTACCTCGCCGGCGCGGTCGGCATAACGAGATTTGCCGCCGCGGGCAAACGGTGCGACGAGGACGGCCGCAACGGCCGCTGTCAAGAGCGCAAGTACGATCCATAAAATCATAGGTCCCAATACTGCAATGGCCCGCGCTTTCCAATCATCGAGGCTTCGTTGACGCGAATTTGAGGCGATTCGCCGCAAGAGTGCGCAGTCGATATGGACCCTGACGGGGGCCGCAGCCATGACCCACGTCAAAGGGCCGCAGGCAAAGTCACGTGAGAGGCGTCCAGGTGCCGTCGGAATTGCGGCAGGCTGCGCCGCGCGCCGTCACATCCTTGCCGTCTATCGTCACCATGTGGCGGTATTGGCGGCAGTTCTGGGTTCCGACCTGATAGGGCGCGTTGGCAACTACCTGGCCATTCGCATCGTCGCCCTTCCAGCTTACCGCCTGGCCGCCCCTGGCTTCTTCGAGGGCACGGTATTCGGCCTCCAGAGCGCGCGACCGGTCGCTCGCCGAAAGCGTTACGCCGGTGCGGCCTACGATACCGCCCTGAAGCGCTGAAATATAGGATGCGGAGGGCGAAGGCCGCGGGGAAAGCAGGCCTCTTGATCCGCCCGTACTGTTCGAGGAGGTTCCACAGCCGGCCAGAAGACCGGCAACGACAAGCAACGAAACAAGATTTCGGATCAGGGATCGCATCGTGTCAGAAACCGGATTGGCTCGTTCAGTTCGGGAATCGTAGCCGGAACTGCTTCCGTCCCGACATGGCATCATTATGGCATTGCTGGCAAAACGCAAAAATCCGGCGATCGTTCGGTCCTCTTGTCCGCACAGGGCAACATCAGCGATTTCTCTGCCGACAAGATATAGCAGGCGATCCATCCGTCCATAAGTCTCGGCACGGATTGCGGCAATGTTGCCTCCGGGCCACACCTGCCGCCGCCCAAAAACATCTCGCGCAAGGTGTACGGTGTTTTTTGCGCCACGGAGATGCGGGGGAACTGAAACGGGACGGGGGCAATGCTGAAAAAATGACGGCGCGCTTTCGAGGCAGCCTGCGGACGGCCTCTCAGGCCGCGTCCTTCGTCAATCCCGGCAGCAGAAGCTGCGCCCTCAACCCGCCGCGCATCCCGCGCGTCAGCTCCAGCGCGCCCTGATATTCGCCGGTGATCTCGCGCACGATCGAGAGGCCAAGCCCGGCACCCGGCTTGCTTTCGTCGAGCCGACGGCCGCGCTTCAATGCCTCGCGGATCTGTTCGGGCTCCAAACCCGGTCCGTCGTCCTCGACCGCCATCTCGACCCAATGGCGGCGGGCCGTATCTTCTCCCGTCTGCGGGCCTGACGTCGGGGTGGCGGTGATCCAGACACCGGTCTCGCAGAAACGTGCGGCGTTTTCCAGAAGATTGCCGATCGTTTCCTCGACGTCCTGCTGTTCCATGGCAAGGGTGACGCCGGGGGGGAAAACGGAAAGATGGAATTCCTTGTCCGGGTTCAGTCGCCGCATGACGCGCACCAGTCGCTCCAGAACCGGCTCCACCTCGGTGCGGGCTAGAAGTGATTCCCGCTGGGCGGCGATCCGCGCCCGGTTTAGATAGGATTGCACTTGCGACTGCATGCCTTCGGCCTGCGATCGCACCAGGTCGGAAGGCACTTTTTCGATCGCCCGCGATTCGTTGAGCAGAACGGCGATCGGGGTCTTCAGGGAATGAGCGAGGTTGCCGACCTGCATGCGGGCCCGCTCGACGATTCGGCGGTTGCTTTCAATCAGCGCATTGATGTCGTTGGCAAGCGGCATGATCTCGCGAGGGAATTCCCCTTCCAGCCGCTCGGCCTCGCCACGCCTGACCTTTTCGAGTGCCCGCCGCGCCCCGTCGAGCGGCTGCAGGCCGTAGAGAATAGCTAGACCGTTCACCACCAGGCTGCCGAGGCCGAAGACGCCGAGCGCGATATAGAGGCTGCGGGAGAAGGTCTGGATGTCCTCCTCCACGACCGAGAGATTGCCCGAGACGCGGAAACGCGCCGCCCTGCCCTCGCCGTCCAGCACGACTTCCGTTTCGGAAACCAGGACCTGGTTTCCGAACGCATCGATCGCCGGATAGAAGCGCTCGTAGCGATTGTTGAAAGGCACCGCCAGGATCGAGGGTACGCTGATGTTCGAGGTCCCGAGCGACGACGACGACAGCGGCCGCGCCGCGAACGTGCCGAGCGGCTCGATGATCCAGTACCAGCCGGTCTCGGGCTGCGAGAAACGCAGGTCGCCGAGCTGCGGACTGCCGGACAACTGGTTGTCGTCGCCGATCGTGATCGAGTTGATGACGTTGTAGAGTTGGGCGCGCAGAAGGTCGGTAAAGGCGCGCTCGGCGGATTGGCGGTAGAGCTGCGAGATGACGATGGAGATCACCACCAGCGCCAGCGCCGACCAGAGCGTCGCCAGAAGCAGCACCCTTGCGGTCAGCGATCTCGGTCCGCCCAACCTCAGCCGCATGGACCTATCGCGCGTTGGTTGGGGCTTGCATCCGGTATCCGAGGCCACGGACCGTCTCGATGAGATCCACTCCGAGCTTCTTGCGAAGCCGGCCCACGAAAACTTCGATCGTATTGGAATCCCGGTCGAAATCCTGATCATACATATGCTCCACAAGCTCGGTGCGAGAGACGACCTGACCCATATGGTGCATCAGGTAGGAAAGCAGCCGGAACTCATGCGAGGTCAGCTTCAGCTGCACGCCGTCGACACTCGCCTTCGACGCCTTGGTGTCGAGCCTCACCGGACCGCAGACGATCTCCGAGGAGGAATGGCCTGCCGCACGCCGGATCAGCGCCCGCACCCGGGCAAGCACCTCCTCCACATGGAAAGGCTTCGCGACATAGTCGTCGGCGCCGGCATCGATGCCCGCCACCTTGTCGCTCCAGCGGTCACGCGCGGTCAGCATCAGCACCGGCATGCCCTTGCCTTCGGCGCGCCACTTCTCCACGACTGTGATACCGTCCATGACCGGCAGGCCGATATCGAGGATCACGGCGTCATAGGGTTCGGTATCGCCGAGAAAATGACCTTCCTCGCCGTCGAAGGCCTGATCGACCACATAGCCTGCCTCCTTCAAGGCATCGGAAAGCTGCCGGTTGAGATTGACGTCGTCTTCGACCACCAGAATGCGCATGCACCGCCCCTCCAAATCATATGCCGGCCGGGAATCTGTCCACCGTCGCGCCTACATCGGAACCCTGACGGTCACCTTGCGCGGCCTCTGGCTGCCATCTCCCTGCACGAGCACCGTCACGACGCAGGTCTGGCCATCGGATGAGGGTTGAGCGGAAAGAAGCTGGCCGCCGGTTTCCCGCACGACGCGAGACGCCGCCGATCCGCAATCGCCGGCCACGAGGACGAGATAATCACGCGCGGGAGCCTGTTCCGGCAGCAGGCCGGTTGATCCGGCGAGGCCGGCGGCCACTATCGCGATGATCGGCAGTCGCGCCATGATTACGGTTTCCACTCACAAGACAAAACAGAATTCATGTCCAAAGCATGTGATGGATTATGTAGCCAAAGGCTGCTGAATGGCAAATGAATGGTCAGTAACGCTTTCCTTCAGGTGGCTATTTTCCCCTGATTCCAACCTCTGCGACGATCCGGCCGTAGATAGCCAGAAGTCCGCCCGCCGCACCCGCCAATGTCACCGCAAGCTCTGCGAGATCGCTTACCTCGGCACTCTCTATCCCCGCCACCTGCGTTACCGATGCATCAAGGGCGATAAGCGCCCCAGACCGTCTTCAACCTTTACCAACCCCCTTTCATACCGCCTATGTTCGACCTCCCCGTGAGGATCGCGAACGCGCCGCTGTTGTTGACGTTCAGGGAAGGTCCTTGCCCTTCTGCGCCACCATTTTCAAATCCTTATAAATTCCGATCGCCGCTTCCGCGATGCGGGCCCGGATGCTAGACCCGCGACACCCCGCACTCTTTTGCCGTTCTCGCGATGCCGAATCCTCTCCGCCAATTTCCAGCGCGCTCGGCGCGGACGATCGCCGTTCTGGCGGTTACGCAGATTATTTCCTGGGGCACGAGCTTCGACATGCTCGGCGTCATGGGCCGCGTCATCGCACCCGATCTCGGCCTCGCCAACGAGGTGATCTTTTCCGGCCTGTCGATCATGATGCTGGTGAGCGCGCTTGCCGGTCCGGCGACAGGCCGCCTGCTGGCCCGCCACGGCGCGGCAAACGTCATGGCGGTCGCCTCGGTCATCTTTGCAGCCGGGCTGTTGCTGCTTTCTGCCGCGCAAGAACTCTTCGTCTACGGGCTCGCCTGGGTCGTCATCGGCGTCGGCGGGGCGCTTGGCCTGTCGGCGCCGGCCTATACCGCCGTCGTCGAGCGGGAAGGACTTGGCGGCAAGCGCGTCATCGCCATCCTCATGCTGTTTACCGGGCTTTCGGCTACCGTCTTTTGGCCGGTCCTTGCCGCGGTGAACGACCTCGTCGGCTGGCGCCTAACCTTCATCCTGTGCGCCGCCCTGCAGATCTTCGTCTGCCTGCCGCTCTATCTCTTCGGACTGCCTAAACCGGCGGAAAACCAAGAACATGCCGCGGCGGCCGAAACCGCGCCTGTGGCGTTCACTGAGCCTGAGCGGCGTAAGGCCTTTTTCCTCGTCGCAGCCGCAACCGCGATCAGTTCTTTCGTCAGTTTCGGTCTGGCGCCATCACTGCTGGCGCTGCTGCGGGCGGCGGGCGCCTCGCCGGCACTTGCCCTACAGCTCGGTTCGGCGCGCGGCGCGATCGGCGTTTCCGCCCGCTTCGTTGACATGGTCCTCGGGCGGCGCGGCAACGCGCTCGTCACCTCCGTGGTCGGCACCAGCATGACGCTGGTCAGCTTCCTCGTCGTGCTCCTGGTCACATCATCCACCTCGCTGCTGGTGGTCTTCATCCTGCTTTACAGTTTCGGCACCGGCGTGCTTGCGGTGGCGCGCGCGCTCCTACCGTTGTCGCTCTTCTCGGCACGGGAATTCGGTCTGCAGTCGGCGCGCCTGTCGCTGCCGCAGAATCTTGCGAATGCCGCCGCTCCGGTTATCTTCACGGCCATCCTCGACCGCCTCGGTGCCACCGCAGCCCTTGCCACCGGTGCCGTGCTGTCGGCGATTTCGCTCGCGTTGGTCTTAATGCTGGTTGCGCTGGTCAGGACGGCACATGCCCGGACGACGATTCCTTCATCGCCGAAACCGCATCTCGGTTAGCAAAGACCTGACCTTCGGTCCCGCCGGTGCTTGACCGGCAGGTGGGGCAAAATGAGTGGCGGCACCGCGATTCAATGGGCCAATGATGTTGTGGGTAGCTGTTGGTCCGCGTTGCATTGATCGAATTTTGGGGCGACGATCGTCGGGAATGGAGGGCTTAAGATGCACGGGATCGACCTTGACGTCTTGAATGAAGCCGAGCTGATCGAATTGCACGATGCGGTCGTCGATCGTCTCCGCTTTCTGCATCAGTTGAAGACGACGCATGCCTTGCTTGAACTGGCGATCGGCGAGCGTGTGATGTTCGAAGATAATAACGGCCAAACGCAGGCCGGAATTGTCATTCGTCGCAACCGCAAAACGGTGACAGTGCACGGCGACAACGCCCGGCAATGGAATGTCTCACCGCAACTGCTGCGCAAAGAAAAGCGAACTGACGAGGGCCAGGGCGGCAAGCTGGTACCATTTTCAAGAAAGCGTGGGTTTAGCTCGCCATCATGACGAGTTGAATTCTGCGTCGGGTCGCGCTTTGTCGGCCCGAGCCATCCTTTTTGCTCCACGTTCCCCGATCCTGTTCTGGTCGATATCAATCTTGCCGAAGATGCTGGCATACCCGGAAATGGTCCCGTCGCCGGTAACGCCCGTGAGTTCCAAAGTGGTGAATTTGCGCCCATTGGGGCGCATCGTTGGTCACGGCCGGCAGTAGGCGTTCGATTGGTATTGTCCCCAGCAATATCCTGGATTTAGGCCCTTCATCCCAACTCCTGCCCGCGTTGAGCCATTTGCCTCGCCCCGTCGTTCAGCGCGCGCACGCGGCTGGACGAGGAGCAAGCCTACCCGCCCCGCCTTCCGTATCTCTCCGCCACCCGCGCCAACACGCCGAGCACCGACCAGGCGCAAAGGCTCGCCGCGGCGGAGCCTGTCAGCATCACTTCGGGCCCTGAAAGCTCGCCGCCGATGCCTAGCCGCTCAACGAGCCAAAGGCCGGTCGGGCCGCCGAAGACCAGTCCGCAGCTCAAGCCGGTCAGGAACCGGCTCGCAGCCTCGCGCCGGCTTTTCGGAAGGAAATAGATCAGCGAAACACCGGCCCCCGCTGTGGCACCGGCGACCTTCGCCGCCCAAACGCCGAAAAGCACTCCCGGATCGTTGCTAAGATCAAACATTGTTAATCTTCCTTGATTAGAATGTACGCATAATCCGACGGGGCGCGGCCGGATCCAACCGGCCGCTGATACCTTTCCTTATGCCTCGTCCGGGATCGTCAAAGGCAATTTCCGCCAGGCTTCAGAATCGCTTGCGGTCTTTCGTTCGCAAGTTGAACAAGCGACTTCCGAAGTTACTTCAAGTCTTCGCTGGCCCGCCCGACAAGCACCCAACCGCATGAAATTTTCAGTAATCGACCTTCTGGCGTTTCTCCTCGGCGCTCGGGAACGTCGCCCTCCCGACCCGCGCCGAAAGCTCCTCGCGCTACGCAGCCAGTCCCGCGATCCTGTCAAAGTCCGCCTCGCGGTTGATCCCCTCCCCATGTGCATTCGAGAGCCAAACGGAAAAACTCGCGGAGGTACGGGCGATCAACGACAGTATTGTGAGGCAATAGAAGACGGAGGCGCTTCTCAGTAATTGGTATAAATCTTGTCGCAAGAATGCCTCAGCATCGGTTGGCACACCGGGCGCCAGCGCAATGTCACGCGCCGCACGGTTTTTCGCTTCTCGGCCACGGGCTTCTGCGGTCACGGCCTTTCGCTCTCGCGCGGCAATTACGGAAGGTGGGACACAGATTTCATTGTCTGTATATCCTTTCGCGGCGATAGGTCTGCCCGACAGCAGCGTCTTCGCCCGTGCGGGCCGCTAAGGCCGCCGGTCACCGAACGAGCGGGAAGACAGTTTTCGCTGCCGTCGTACAATCGTAGTCGGCAGCGATCCGCATCTCTCGGACTGGCCGGACGATGTTGATCGATTGCCGATAGACCGGATGCGCCTTGTAGGCGGCAAGCGCCGCCTCGTCCTCGAATTCGCCGTAGACGACAAAGTCGACCTCGTTGCCGAACAGGTCGGTCTTCATGTTGGTGCCGATCTCCAGCACCGCTGCATGCGGGTTTTCGGTCAGCAGGGAAAGCCCGGCCCGCACCCTGTCAATGTTCTCGGGCTTCGCCGTGAAAAATACGATATGGCGTATCATGAGACCTCCGCGCGATGAGCAGGCCTCGCTATCACGCACGACAGCGCGCTTCAATCTTCATGCTGCGGCGCGACAAAATCGCCGGCCGCCGGCCGATGGTCAGCCGCATCCGAGAATTTCAAAGAAGACGTCGCGGTTAATGGCCATAATGCCCGCAGGTTCGGCAATTCGATCATATCCGGACCCAACGCTTGCGGTTGCATCCGCAACCTCCCCGGCCAGGCCGAATGGGCAGGGCCCCATCCCCGCATGAGGAGACCAAGCCCATCCGCGGCCGCAGTAACGTTACCGCTTCACCAGTTCCGGAATTTATCCCGATCTTTCAATCGGTTTAGAAAAACTAAATCGTTTTAAGCCCTTAGAGACCGATTTACTTTGCCGCAACGATGTGGAACCAACGGCAGCGCGCGACGTTCATGTCGGCCTTCTAATAAACAAGGAGATCATGATGATGCAGCAGCCGGTCAAGGTAACCCCTTCCAAGCCGATCCCCCAGCATGTCGCCGAACGTCTGGAATCCGAGTGGAAACAGATCCGCGACAGCGCACCGCCGCAGCCGGCAAACCAGCGCTGACATCTTCCTGAACCTCGCGAGCCGCGCCGGCTCCGGCGCCAGGAAACACTGTAGACGCCCGCGCACGCGCGGCTCGCCTTCCCCGTCCAGCATCAGTGCCGTCAGCGTCCAGACCAAGCGCCCAGGCGGTCGGGCGAACGGCCTGACGACGGTCCGTCCGAGCCGAAATCGCACATCTGACCCCCCACGTCCGCAAGCCGCCCCGCATGCGCCACCCAGCCCTGCTTGTGGAGCGCGGCACGCCCATCGGCGCAATGCTTCGACGATGACAGAACCTTACCAAACCATCGTCACGCCGTCAAGGATTATTTTCCTATTTGGATGCATTTCCCGATCCATCCGCCTTCCGGCCGCCGGAACAAATCTCTCCCGCCGCAGTTGAGAGGGCGATCATGTTGGCGCTGTCGCGGCAGGGGCCTGACGGCATATGGGAGGCCGTAATGCAGATCACCCGACGCCGGTTCGCGACCCTCAGCCTCCTGTCCCTGGCCGGCCTGCCCACTCTCCGTCCCGCCTTCGCCGCGGATCTGGAACATGCGGTTTTCTGGCGCGCGCGCCTGCCGGCGCGGGACCTGATTTTCTTCGGTTACGCCCGCACCCGCGCCACTTTCCTCCCCGAAATGACCGCGGAAGGGAAAAAGCTGATCGACGCGACGAAACGGGTCCTGATCGACATGAACCCGAGCCTCACCCTCGCGAACACCACGTTCCGGAATAGCGAGCTGAAACCGGTCCTTCCCACCCTGCCGCCGCCCTATCGGGAGGATCTTGCGGCCATCCTCACCACTTCGCCGGCGAAGGACGACATCGAGAAGATCCCCGGTTTTGCGGCAAGCATCCTGCTGCTCGGCGAAGGCCAGCAGGGCTATTCGCCCGAGGAGCCGAGCATCGGTTATGCGCTCGCTAATTACGCGGTCGCCGCAGGCCGCGACGTCAAGACGCTCGCCTCGGATGAGGAAATCAAGGCGGCGCAGAAGCCGCTGGATGCCGAAACGGTCAATTCTGTCGGCGCTGTCGCAATCACCCATCTTCTCGACCTGCGCCGGCGCATCGGCCCGATCGGCGCCCATATGGACACGCTCTACAAGCAACGGAAAAGCGGGGAGCTTGCCCGTCTCGGCGCCGAAATCACCGCGAAGGGCATCCTGACCCCGACCGATTTCATGGATATCGACCGGCTGCACGCGCTTTTCGTCGAACGCATAACCAGACTGCCGGAGGGGACAAGCGCCTTCGTCATCATGCCGGTCGGCCTCATGTCCGACCCTTACGGCATTTTCGACGATCTCCGCTCGCAGGGCGCGGAGGTGACGGCGATCGGGTGAACCGTCACGCGGTAGCAACTGCCACCAGACTCTATGGGGCTTGAGCGCATTGGATCACTAGGGCGCTCTTACCCTTGACGCCGTTCACCGAGAACCAGAGGGCCGCCGGGATGTCCTGGAAGCTCATCTTGCGGAAGGCGAAGACCGTCCCGGTGGTCATCGAGAATTCGCGGCGGCAGGCCTTGCACTTGAAGCGCTGACGCCGGATCTCCCAGCAGGTCGCGCGAGCAGCGGGCGCAGGTCGGCCGTCCCTCCGTCTCGGCCAGCGGATGACGCAGAAGGCCTTGTATGATTTCTGGAATGCCTCACCTCTTGGCGGTCGCCAGAGGAGCTTCGATCTCGGATCAAGATGCCAAGGATGTTATAGAGCAAGTGCGAATGGCCGTGGACCGATGGCCGCGGTTTGCTGAAAAAGTCGGGCTATCCAGATCCCGTACCGCTGAACTCAACAAACTCTTGAACGGTAGTCGGCCAGCTCAGACACTTCGCGCGACCTATGAACGGAATGACTATAGCATTTCTCGGCCAACACGCACAGCCGATGCCGCGAGGAATGATGATATGGGCGGTTTCAGCCCGAAGTGTTGAGCCCCGGCTACGAGTTGGTGGCAGTTGCTAATTGCGAACCGTCACGTCCCGCAGAACGTCCGCATCACGCGTTCCTCGGGGGTTGGCGGCGTCATGAACTCGGCAAAGTCTGGCCGCTCCTCGAAGGGTTTCTCCAGTGCCTCCAGCAGCCGCTCGAAAACGCTGAAATCTCCGTAATTGGCCGAGGCGATCGCCTCTTCGACGCGGTGATTGCGGGGAATGACGGCCGGGTTGCAGCGCCGCATGGCGGCCGCCCTCGCCTCCGCGGACAATGCCTCTTCCGCCAGCCTTTCGCGCCACCGGTCGAGCCATTCGCGGGGCCTGGCCGGCGCCTTGAAACAGGCGAGAAAACCGTCGTCGCGCCCTTCGGCGGCATCGGCCAGCCGCCGGAAGGCGAGCGTGAAATCCGCCTCCCCCTCGTGCATGGCCGCCAGCAATTCCTGCACCAGTTCGCCGTCGCCGTCCGCCTCGAGCGCAAGCCCGATCTTCGACTGGAACACACCGAGCCAGGCTTTCTGGAACCGTTCGCCGAACTCCTTCAGCACCGCGTTCGCCATGTCCACCGCCTTGTCCTCGTCGCTGTCGAGCAGCGGCAGCAGGCATTCCGCCAGCCGCGCGATGTTCCATTGGCCGATGCCCGGCTGGTTGCGATAGGCGTAGCGCCCCATCTCGTCGATCGAGGAAAACACTTTCATAGGATTATATTCATCGAGAAAGGCGCAGGGGCCGAAATCGATCGTCTCGCCGGAGATCGTCATGTTGTCGGTGTTCATCACGCCGTGGATGAAGCCGATGCCCATCCATTGCGCGATCAGCCCCGCCTGCCGCCGGGCCATCGCCCGCAGCAGCAGGTGATAAGGGTTTCCGCTCCCGGCGAGTTCCGGATAGTGCCGCCCGATCACGTAATCGGCGAGCAGCTTCACCCCGTCGTTGTCGCCCCGCGCGGCGAAGAACTGGAACGTGCCGACCCGCACATGGCTTGCGGCCACCCGCACGAAGACGGCCCCCTGTTCCACATGGTCGCGATAGACCGGCTCGCCGGTCGCCACCGCCGCCAGCGCCCGCGTCGCGGGTACGCCGAGCGCATGCATCGCCTCGGAAACGATATATTCACGCAGCACCGGCCCGAGCGCCGCCCGCCCGTCGCCGCGCCGAGAAAAGGGCGTCGGCCCCGCCCCCTTCAGCTGGATGTCGCGGCGCGTGCCGCGGCCGTCCACCACCTCGCCGAGCAGGATCGCCCGGCCGTCGCCGAGCTGCGGCACGAAATTGCCGAACTGGTGGCCGGCATAGGCCATGGCGATCGGCATGGCGCCCGGCGGCACGACATTGCCGGCCAGGATCGCCGCCAGCCTCGCGGGGTCCGAAAAATCCGCCTCGATGCCCAGTTCGCGGGCCAGTTCCTCGTTGAACTTCAGGAGCTTCGGCCCCTCGACGGGCTCGGGATAGACCGAGGCGAAAAACCGCTCCGGCAGGCGGGCATAGGAATTGTCGAACTGGAACACGGAAGTCTCCTTGCGCCTCGGCGGGGCTTTTCCCCAATATGGGGAACCCCGCCTGCCGAACAAGAAAAATACGCTTTCGTTTCAGCCTTGGGGGCGTTTCAGTGCGACAGGCGTTTCGGCATAGGGCGTTTCGGCATTGCGGGCGTTTCAGCCTTCCTGCTGCCGCAGCCGGACGCCGAGCCCCAGCAGGAAGGTCGCCAGCGCACCGGCTGCCGCCGTGCCGTAGAGCCACAGCGCCGGCCCGCCGCCGGCATCCCGCCCGAGCGCCTCTACCAGCCCGGTCGCGGTGGCGATCATCCCGGAGATCCCGGCGCCGATCGCATATCCGGCGGTTGAGACCGTCGGCAGAAGCGCGCTCGTCAGGTCCCGTTCGGCACGGTCGGCCGCTTCCATCGCGGCTTGGTTGACATTCGCCCAGGCGAGCCCGAAGCCGGTGCCGATCGCCACCTGGCCCGCCAGCAGCAAGGTCATCGATCCGGTCGCAAACGCCGCGCCGAGGCAGAGAAAGCCGACGAACTGGAAGAGCGGGCCCCCCTGCATCCACCGCTCCCGCCTCACCGCCGCCGAAACCCGGCTCGCAAGGACCGCGACCACGCTCCAGGTCAGCGCCATGATGACGACGATATAGCCCACCACCGCCGGCCGGAAGTCGAAGACGGAGCGGATCATCAGCGCCAGATAGACGCTGCCGACGGAATGGCTCGCCGACATCAGCAGCAGAACCCAGAAGCCGCGCCCCAGCACCGATCCCAATCCGAAGGCGCCGGCCGGAAACAGTTTCGGGCCGATCCGCCCGTCGAGCTTCAGCGCCGGCAGGAAAAGCCCGGCGCCCGCTCCGATCGCCACAGCCTGAACAATGCCTTCGGTCGTGACCGAAGAGAGCGACAGGACGAAGGAGGCGGCAAGGCAGAGCCCGATCGTCGGCAGCGACAGCGGCACCGGCGCCGCTTCCGTCACCCTCGGTTTCGCCGCCACAGCAAAGACCGCAAGCAGCAACACGAAAGGGGAGACGGAGAGGAAGGCGGCCCGCCAGGAAAAGGCTTCCGTCAGCAGTCCGCCGGCAAGCGGCCCGGCAAGGGCGGCAACCGCCCAGACGATTGCCTCGACGGCAAACACCTTGCCGATCAGCGCGCTCGAAAAATTGGCGGGAATGAGGCTGTAGCAGATCGCCACGATCAATCCGTCGGCAATACCCTGCAGAAGCCGACCGGCGACGATCCAGCCGAAAGCCGGCGCAGCAAACGCGAGCAGCCCGCCCGCGGCAAAGACGAGTGTCGAGAGCAGCAGCACGACGCGGGCTCCCAGCCGGTCCCTGAGTGCTGCAGCTCCCGTCCCGCCGGCGATCGAGCCGAGGAAATAGAGCGTATAGGCCCAGCTGAACCAGCCCGTGCCGCCGATTTCATCGGCCGCCGGCGGCAGGGCCGCGACGATGGCGAACTGGTTGAAGGCATGCAGCCCGATACCCGCCGAGATCAATCCCAGCATCCCCGCCTGCCGACCTCTCATGAGGCTCGACCAATCCCCGTTCCTGTCCTGGTACACGCCGCTTCCCTTACCCGCTTTTATCGATGTCGGGACGCTACAACCTCAAGCGCACTTGAGGTCAAGAGCAAGAACCCTAATAAAATTCTTTTGATTTCAGTGCATTATGAAAATCATCCAGTTTTTGCATCCTGTTGTATTTTAGCCATAGCTTTGCAAGCCGACTGCACTATTTCCCTTTCACCAATATCGGAGGGAATATCCATGAAGGCTCTTCTCATTCTTGCAGCGACGGCCGCCATGACCGCCTCTTCCGCCGTTTTTGCCGCAGATGCGGTGGAATCCGTTCCCGCAGCGCCGGCGGCGGTCGAAACCGCGCCCGTGTTCACCTGGGCCGGCCCCTATGTCGGTCTTCACGGCGGTTATGCCTGGGGCAACGCCGATTCGGCGGCCTTTATCGGCGGCTCCGACGATTTCGACGGCGGCCGGTTCGGCGGCTTCGTCGGCTACAACTGGCAGTTCTCGAACGGTTTCGTCGCCGGTGTCGAGGGTGACGTGAACTATGACTGGAACGAGAACAGCTATGCCGGCGGCATCGACATCAATACCGGCTTCTCCGGTTCGGTGCGCGGCCGGGTCGGCTACGCCTTCGACCGGGCGCTGATCTTCGCGGCCGGCGGCTGGACGGCCACCAACGCCAATGTGGACGGTCCGGGAATCGACGATGATGACACGCTGCACGGCTGGACGATCGGCGGCGGCCTCGACTATGCCTTCACGGACAATGTCTTCGGCCGCGTCGAATATCGATACAACAATTTCGGCGACGGAAGCCTTGGCGGCACCGATTTCGACTTCGACCAGCACGTCATCAATGTCGGCATCGCCGTGAAATTCTGACGTATCCGGGGCATCGCGGCACCCTCCGAGATTGCGGCGCGGCGATCTCCTCCGCCGCGTTCGCAGGACCGCCCGAAGCACCGCTCCGGGCGGTTTTTTTCCGTCGGCAGCCGGTCAACGGCGTCCGAACGTTTTGGCATGCGGATGCGATCCTGACCCAAGGAACCCACCGGCTTCCGCCACGCCACCCGAACCCGGTTCTCAGGGACGACACCGCGCCGGATGTCCTCAAAGCTTGCTGCTGAGCTTGTCGATCAGCCCCTTGTAGAGATCGCGGTCGGCGCCCTGGGCGGATTGGTAACGGTCCAGCAGGTCCTTGAGCGTCAGCCCGCCTGCGTCAATGTCGATCGGCTGGGAGGCTCTCGGCTGGCGTTGGGCAACCGTCGCTATGCCGACCTTGGGCAGGATGGCGTTCATCACCCGCTCGATCGTGTTGAAGAGGAAGTCGTTGCTGTAGCCGGCGATAAAGCCGAGAGCGGCCGAGCTGAGCTGGACCGTGTCCTCCGAATCGGTGGTGATCGTGTCGATGAAGAGAATGATCGCGCCGCCGGACACCGATCCGAGCAGGATGCGGTTGAAATATTCCGGCTCGCGACGAAGATCGAAGCTCCGCTGATAGATGAACGTGTGGGCCGAGCGCAGCAGATAGGCACAGGCCCCGAGACCCCCGTAGAGATAGGGCTGGACGATGGAACCGAGCTGCAGCACGGTGTTGAAATAACCCGCATTGCCGTCCACGCCCGGACCGTACCAGTCAAGCGCCCATTCGATGATGATGATGCCGATCACGAAGGCACCCGTCCAGCCCCACAGGATGCGGGCGAACCGCTGGGCATCGGAGTGGCGGGCAAGCGGCCGGGGCGCGGTATTGCGCAGGGTTTCGACGGTGACCGGCGCCGTGTAGAGCGTCAGGGCCATGTAGTTCAGCTCGAACTCCACCCAGGCGGAGGACGGGATGGTCATGCTGTCGGGCTTCTGGTCGCCACGAGGGGTGATCAGCGCGGCGAACATCTTGATACCGGTCAGCGTTGCGGTGGGAAGCGCCGTTCCGTCGACCGACTTGAAGCCGGTCGAGACCACGAAATCGAGCAGGACCAGCGCGTCCGCCACTTCCTGCCGCAGGTTCTCGCTGACCGTAATGGTCGGATTCGGCGGTGTCTCCGCGATCGCGCCGGGCTCCTGGACCCCATCGTTTTCGGGCAAGACGTCATCCTCGTTCATGATTGCTCCGGTGCAAAACGGCGGCAGGACGGATCGAAATCACGTCGCTCCACCTGCCAGATTGTAAGGGGTATGGCGTTGCGGGAATCGACCGGAGAAGCGCCACCCGTCTCTCTGGGTGTGGCATCCGCCGGCCGCTCGTTCAGGGGAACAGCCTCCGGACCGCCCGCGAAGGCCGCACCCTGTCCCTGCAGGATGTCGACGCCCGTCAGTCTCCTGACCTGCGACAGCGAAGTGAGGTAGCCGGCCGGGTTCCAGGCCTTCTTTTCCCGGTATTCGCGCGAATCCTGCGGATAGATGAAGGCCAGGGCTTGCTTCTCGCCGTCCTCCGGGCCGGGCGTCCCGTCTTCCATCGGCTTGATCCGCACCACGACCTTGAACAGCGCGTCGGGCACGGCCACCGGTATCGCATCCTTGTGGCGATCCGATTTCATCCATTCCGTCGGGCGGCCGTTCAGGAAGATCGGTCCGCTGACGATCCAGACGCCACCGTAACGATTGGCCCAGGCGCCGGTATAACATTCCAGCGTCAGCCACGGCCCCTTGTTGAACCGCGCCCGCTGCGGGACGGCATTGGCGAGATTGTGGGTGAACCAGCCGGAGCCGGCATCGTCGGGAAGCTTGGGGTTGCGCCCCACGAGATCGTCCTCCGGCGGCCGCTCGGACAGATATTTCTGAGCGAGATGCCCCCGCTCGTACCAGTTGCCGTGCGCTTCGCGGAATTTCTTGGAAAAACGGTAGCTGTCGTCTTCAGGGGCCTGCTGCGTGGCGGCGAGCGCCGGGATCGTGTACCACGAGCTTGGCCGTGCGAACGCCTCGGCCGTCCCTTGGCCGCCCTGCAGCGGTTCGACGCGCTGGATCACCCAGCGCGGCACCCCCATGGACACCCGGCGATCCGGCGCCACCAGCACCTTGCGCGTGTCGAAATCGCTAAGATATTTGGTGAAGCAATAGGGCTTGCGGCCTTCCTGTCTCGCGACAATGCCGGGATTATGCTTCGTCTCCAGAGCTTCGGTGCACTCCGCGAGACCCTCAAGCTGGTCGCCAGTCAGCGGCGGGGTATTGCCGGGGGCGCTGGCAATCGCCGCTGCGGCCGTCGCCACCGCAACCATGACGGGCGCCGCCGCCAGGAGGAAGCTCCGCAATGCCGTCAGCCGATGCGCAGTGCCCGTACGATCCATGGGTCTATGTCCCCAGCGCGGCCGTGCGGCCGGCCCCGATATCCTTGCACATCGCCTCCCCCGATATCCGCGGCCCGGATATTCGATACGCAATACCACTCAGGCACCGGAATGCCTGCTCCGTCGCAAATTCAAGCCGCGAACCGCATCACCCAAGCCGAAGCGCAGGCGCGCAACATGTTCCGTGATCTGCAATGCTTTATGAAAATTACCCCGACAGAAATAAAGCATAACCGAAGAAATTCTACAATAGGTTGCTCTCAAATTCTTCTGCAACAAGTAACGCCGGAACCACAAGAGGTCGTCCGGTCCTTCGAAGAACGGTTCGAATCGGAAGTCCGCACCATCCGCCGGGTCGCAGGCGCGGTACCAGCCGCGATCACAAGATCGAAAAGCATCCGCACCCGCCCAGGCATGAGCCGGGCCGGTGCGGACGGCCGCGTTGATGGAAGGGGCGCCAGTTCCAAACGGGGGACGGCATTCATGGCCGGACGTCCGAGGACGGCAGTTCCGCCGCCGCGCTTTCCGCGCGTCCATCACGCATCCGGCGGCCGGTCGCCCGATCGCCGCGCAGGCCGGTCGAGGGTCAGGTCCCCTCAGCCCGCCAGTCTCTCCGGCGAATAGCCGGCTTCGCGGATCGCCTCCTCGGCCTTGGCGGCATCGCCCTCGACGACGATCTTGTGAACGGCAAGATCGATCGAGACGGCGGCACCCGGCAACGCTTCGGCAAGCGCGCCGCGCAGGGTCTTTTCGCAATGGCCGCAGGTCATGTCCGGCACGGTGAAAGTCGCTGTCATTCAGGAATCTCCGACGAGAATATTGACGTTGGTGGATGGTTTCTCATCCTTCCCGCAGGAGGAAGGTCAAAAGGCAAATTATCGTCGGCCTACTCGTTCGGCGGCCGACGGCAGGTCAGGCGACCTTTTTTGTCTTCCGGCGCGACGCCGGCAATGGCGCATCGCCGCCGGATGCCGAGCTGTCGCCGGGTGCCGAGCTGTCGCCGGCTAGATCATCGAGGATCGGGCAGTTGGGGCGGTGGTCGCCGCCGCAGCAATGCGCCAGATGCTTCAAGGTCTTCACCATGCCCTGCATCTCGGCGATGCGCCGTTCGAGATCGGCGATATGGGCGGTCGCAACCTCCTTCACGGCGGCGCTCTCGCGGCTCTTGTCCTGCCAGAGTTTCAGGAGCGTCTCGGTCTCCTCGAGCGAAAAACCGAGCGAGCGCGCCCGCTTGATGAAGCGCAGGACATGCACCTCCTCCTCGCCATAGACCCGGTAATTGTTGCCGGTGCGGCCCATCGGCCGGATCAGGCCGATCTCCTCGTAATAGCGGATCATCTTGGCGGAAACGCCGGATGCGTCGGATGCCTGGCCTATGTTCATCGTCTCTGTCCTCCCTGGGCTTCGATCCTGACGGCCTTCAGCCTCAGCGCGTTGCCGAGCACGAAGACGCTGGACAAGGCCATGGCGCCGGCGGCGATCATCGGCGACAGCAGCCAGCCGAAGGCGGGATAAAGCGCGCCGGCGGCGACCGGGATCAGCGCCACGTTGTAACCGAAGGCCCAGAACAGGTTCTGCCGGATGTTGGTCATCGTCGCCCGGCTCATGGCGATCGCGGAAACCGCGCCCGCGAGTTCTCCGCCGACTAGGACGACGTCGGCGCTTTCGATCGCCACATCCGTGCCGGTGCCTATCGCGATGCCGATGTCGGCCTCGGCAAGCGCCGGCGCGTCGTTGATGCCGTCGCCGACGAAGGCGAGCCTTCCGCTCTGCCGCCCGCCGGTCCGCATCTCGTGGATCGCCTTGACCTTGCCTTCCGGCAGCACCTCGGCGACGACCTTGCCGATGCCGGCAGCCCGGGCAATCGCTTCGGCGGTGCGGCGATTGTCGCCGGTCACCATGGCCACTTCGATGCCCATCGCCTTCAATGCCTCGATTGCATCGCGGCTGCCGGGTTTCAGCGGGTCGGCGACGGCGATCACCGCAGCCAGCCTGCCGTCGACCGCGGCATAGAGCGGCGTTTTCCCTTCGTCGCCGAGGCGCGCGGCGGCTTCGGCGAAATCCTCCACCGAAAGGCCGAGTTTTTCCAAGAACCGGTCGGCCCCGACGGCAATCCTGCGGCCCTCGACGGCCGCCTCGATGCCGTAGCCGGTGACAGAGGAGAAGTTCTCCGCCTTCGGCACCGCAAGGTCCTTCGCTTCCGCCGCCTTGACAATCGCTTCGGCGATCGGGTGTTCCGACTGCGCCTCGACGCTTGCCACCAGTTTCAGCACCTCGTCCCCGGCAAAACCTTCGGCCGCCACGAAATCCGTCAGTTCCGGCCGCCCCTTGGTCACCGTTCCGGTCTTGTCGAGGACGACGAGCGAGACGTTGCGCAGTTCCTGCAGCGCCTCGCCCTTGCGGAAGAGAACGCCGAGTTCCGCCGCCCGCCCGCCGCCGACGACGATCGAGGTCGGAACGGCAAGCCCCATGGCGCAGGGGCAGGCGATGATCAGCACCGCAACCGCGTTGACGAGCGCGTGGGTGAAGGCCGGGTCCGGCCCGACGAGGAACCAGACGGCAAAAGTCAGCGCGGCAAGGACGATCACCGCCGGCACAAACCAGGCGGTCACCCGGTCGACCAGCGTCTGGATCGGCAGCTTGGAGCCTTGCGCCTGCTCCACCATGCGGATGATGCTGGCCAGCATAGTGTCGCGGCCGACTTTCTCGGCACGGAAGCGGAAGGAGCCCGTCCGATTGATCGTGCCGCCGACGACCGTAGCGCCCACGGCCTTTTCGACCGGCAGCGGCTCGCCCGATATCATCGATTCGTCGACATTCGAGGAGCCGTCGATAACGGCGCCATCCACAGGAATGCGCTCGCCGGGGCGGATGACGACGATATCGCCGACCACGACTTCGCCGGCCGGAATATCCTCCACCCTGCCGTCCCGCTCGACGCGCGCGGTCTTCGCCTGCAGGTTGGCGAGCTTTTCGATCGCCTCGCCGGTGCGGCCGGTGGCGCGGGCTTCGAGCAGCCGCCCGAACAGGATCAGCGTGACGATGACGGTCGCCGCCTCGTAATAGACGAAGCGGGCGCTTTCCGGCAGCAGGTCCGGGACGAAGGTCGTCGCCAGCGAATAGAGATAGGCGGCCAGAACGCCGATGGCGACCAGCGAATTCATCTCCGGCACCCCGCGCAGGAGCGCCGGCAGGCCGATCCGCAGGAACCGGAAGCCCGGCCCGAAGATCACCGCCGTGGCCAGGACGAAATAGAAGTAATAAAGGTTCTGCGTGTCGACGACGCCCATCAGCCAGTGGTGGAACGGATCGTAGATATGGCTCGCCATCTCCAGCGCGAAGAGCGGCAAGGTCAGCACGAAGGCGATGGCGAGATCGCGCTTCAGCGCCCCCTCCTCCCCCTTGTGCATATGCATGTGGTCATGGCCGCCGGCATGGTTCTGGCCTGCGGGATCATTGCCCGCATGGCCTTGGCCTGCGTGGTCGTGGGCTGTGTGGTGCCCGGCATGGGGCGCATGCACACGGCCTGCGCCCTGTCCCGCCGTATCGGCATGCGACGCATGAGCATGACCGGCTTCCTGGCCGTGATGATGCTCATGCCCGGCCTGCATCGCCGGCGGCAGCATGCCCGCCTCGCGCAATGCATGATCCATGGCGCCGGGCGGGATTTCGTAGCCCACCTTGCGGATCGCCTTTTCGAGTTCCTGCGGCGAAAAGCCCTCGGCCGACTCGACGGTCAGCTTCCTGGTCGCGAAATTCACCGCGCTCCTGTCGACGCCGGCAACCTTGGCGGCGGCGTTTTCGACGCGGCGCACGCAGGAGGCGCAAGTCATGCCCTCGACGGGAATGGTGAACGGATCGGCCTTGCGGATCGGTTTTACGGTCTGGTTCATGGCGGTTTCTCACTTTCCCGCCCTATGTGGAGCTTCCCATCATGGGAAGGTCAAGAGGTCAATTCCGGATTTACCGACGGTAAATTTCACGGCGATGGCCGATGCGGACAACAAGAATTTGCACGATGTCGTCTTGAATGTCGGCTATGATACGGACATCGCCGACCCTGAACTTCCAGAATTCGCTAAGATCCGGCCCTTTCAAGGCTTCACCGACCGAACGAGGGTTTTCGAGCCTCGCGACGCGTTCATGAAGAAAGCGCAAAACCCTCTGCGCATTCTCGTGACCGAGTTTGGAAAGATCGCGTTCGGCATCGCGCTGGAATTCAATCCTCCATGCCATACTGTTTCATGACCTCGGACAAAGGCACGCTACCGCTCTCTCCCCGCCGCAGGCTTTCCAGCCGCTGCTGAGCAAGATAAATGTCTTCAAGATCATCGAGATGAGCAAGGATAGCCTCGCGCGCATAGTAACTCTTGCTGCGGCCGGTCAGCCGTGCAAGGTCATCGAGGCGGGCTTCTATGTCGGGCGGCAGCCGAAGCGCAAGCATAATCATTCTCCATGAGTGCTATACACATATAGCACTCATGGAAGCTCTTCGCCACCTCCAGCCCCGCCGCCGAAAGTCGGCGCCGAGAGGCCGGAGAGGAGGAGCACCAGTTCCGCCTGGCGGGAGGTGCCGGTCTTCTGCATGATCCTCTTCAGGTGCGAGCGGGCGGTTTCGAGCGAGATGCCGAGGGCGGCGGCGGTCGTTTCCGGTGTCTGGGCCATGGCGATGCCGCGGGCCACGCGCGCTTCGGCCGGCGTCAGGTCGAAAAGGCCGCAGAGCACCCGCATGTCCGGCGGCCCCACCCGCCCGACCGCCGTGACGGCGAGGATCGCCATGGATCTCGAAAAGATGTCGCGGGCGGCGCGGCGCACCGGCAGGAGATGCAGAATCAGCGCCGGCGCGGCGTCGCGCGACATCAGCGGTACCGATTGCACGACCGGGACGGCCTCGGCCGTATAGCGCAGGATCGCCTCGTCCAGCAGGGCGTTGGCGCCGGGGGCCTCCAACACCAGCCGGTCGCCGGCGCCGGTGCGGATGCGCGGCGACAGGGCCTCCATCTCCCGGTTCATGGCGATCGCCTGACCGTCGTCGCCGATCACCGCCGCCGGCAGCCCCAGGATCGAGAGGGTCTCGGTCATCGACCGCGCTTCGTTAAAAGCAAGCCTCGACGAAATATAGGCGGCGCGCGCAAGGTCGGGCTTCAGGAGATCGAGCCGGGCCAGTTCATCGGTGCTGAAATGGTCCCGCCCGTTGGCGCGCATCAGGGTGATGACGATGATATGCCCGGTCGGCTCCTGGAAGGCCCAGCCGGCCTCCCACTCCATTCCTCCGGGAATGATGAAATCGCGGCGGATGGCGTCCTTTTCGAATTCCTCCCTGCTGAGAAGGTCGATATCCCTGGCGAAGGAGAAGGGAAAGCGCTCCATGGCCCGTAACGGCCTGATATTGTTCAGCCTGTGTTCGCTCTGCACGAACTGGGCGAACCCTTCGGCAATGTTCGGCGTCGTCACATAACGATGATTGCCACGGGTATCGACCGTGAAGATCGTAGCGGTATCGGACCGGGCTTCCCGGGCCAGCCTCTCACAGGTCTCAGTCCACAATTCGGGAACAAGAGCTGCCTCATAGAGGCGGTCTGCCAACGTCCCTTCCGCCGTCATCGCATTGCCATCGAGAATACCTGCATCGAAAGTCTCGGACACGATGCAAGGAATAATCGCTCATCGCGGCCGCGTATATTCGGCTAAATACTTAGGTGGAGGACTGCTTCTTGTCTACCACAGGCGTGCCCACGGAGAGCGGCCAGTCCACCAGGTAATCTTCGAAGTCCTCCACCTCGACCTCGGTTTCGCTGACGGTGCGGCCGCGGGCGGAAATGCCGGCCTGATGCACGGTCTCCGGATCGCCGGAGACCAGCGGGTGCCACCAGTAGAGGTCCTCGCCGTCGCGCACGAGGCGGTAGCCGCAGGTGGGCGGCAGCCAGGTGATCTCGCGCACGCTCTCAGGCGTCAGCTGGATGCAGTCCGGCACGGTCGCCTGCCGGTTGTCGTAATCCCTGCACCGACAGCTTTCGCCGTCGAGCAGCCGACAGGCGACGGAGGTGAAGGCCACCTCGCCCGTGTCCCAGTCCTCGAGCTTGTTGAGACAGCACAGGCCGCAGCCGTCACAGAGGCTTTCCCACTCCGCCTGGTTCAGCTCTTCAAGCTGCTTGGTCTTCCAGAAAGGCTGATCATTCGGTATCGGCATGGTTGCGGCAATCACGTTTGCGGCAAAATGGAACAAATTGCTCCAGCCGCCCTTTTACCCTGTTGCGATTTCGCTATCGCGCATACACCATTTGTCAGCTATTGCTGAATAACGGTTGAGACGCTCATGCTCTTGATCCCTGCGCGGGACGGCGTCAAGCACATCTCACCAGAGGGCGGGGATTTTACCGGTGCAGGACGAGCCAAAGTCACCTGACGAAAGGCCGCGCAGCAGGCGCCACCTTCTGCTGCGCATCGATTCCTGGATCGATTCCACCGTCTGGAACCTCGGCTTCCGGCTCGGCGAAATCTGGGAGGAGATCACCATCTTTTCCCGCCGTTTTCGCGTGCGCGGCTGGAAGCGCGTCGGCTTCGAACTCGCCGGCGAGGCGATGACATTAGGCACCGCCGGCTTCGTGCTGCTGCTCGCGCTCGCCCAGCCGGCCTTCGAGGAAACCCACGAAGACTGGCGCAATCGCGGCGATTTCGCCGTCACCTTCCTCGACCGCTACGGCAATACGATCGGCCATCGCGGCATCATCCACGAGGACTCGGTGCCGATCGACCAGCTGCCGGATCATCTCATCAAGGCGGTGCTGGCGACCGAAGACCGCCGCTTCTTCGATCATTTCGGCATCGACTTCTTCGGCCTTGCCCGCGCCATGAGCGAGAACGCCAAGGCCGGCGGCGTCGTGCAGGGCGGTTCGACGCTGACCCAGCAACTCGCCAAGAACCTGTTCCTGACGAACGAGCGCTCCATCGAGCGCAAGATCAAGGAGGCCTTCCTGTCGCTGTGGCTGGAGGCGAACCTTTCCAAGAAGGAGATCCTGTCGCTCTATCTCGACCGCGCCTATATGGGCGCCGGCACGTTCGGGGCGGCGGCGGCGGCGCAGTTCTATTTCGGCAAGAACATCACCGAGGTAAACCTCGCCGAGAGCGCCATGCTGGCCGGCCTCTTCAAGGCGCCGGCGAAATACGCGCCGCATGTCAACCTGCCGGCCGCCCGCGCCCGCGCCAACGAGGTTCTCTCCAACCTGGTGCAGAGCGGCCTGATGACCGAGGGCCAGGTGATCGGCGCAAGGCGCAGTCCCGCAAGCGTCATCGACCGGGCGGATGCCAAGGCGCCGGACTTCTTCCTCGACTGGGCCTTCGACGAGGTGCAGCGGCTCGCAGCCGCCGGCAAGATCAAGGAACATTCCGTCATCGTGCGCACCACGATCGACACCGGCCTGCAGCAGGCCGCCGAAGCCGCGATGGAATCGAGCCTGCGCGAATACGGCGAGAGCTACAAGGTCAAGCAGGGCGCCATGGTGATGATCGAGAACGGCGGGGCGGTGCGCGCCATGGTCGGCGGCCGCGACTACGGCGAAAGCCAGTTCAACCGCGCCACCAAGGCACTGCGCCAGCCGGGCTCGTCCTTCAAGCTCTATACCTATTCCGCCGCGATGGAGCACGGCTACACGCCCGAATCGACCATTTCGGACGCGCCGATCACCTGGAACGGCTGGTCGCCGCAGAACTACGGCCGCTCCTACAAGGGCAAGGTGACGCTGCTTTCCGCCATGGCGCAGTCGCTGAACACCGTCCCGGTGCGGCTTGCCAAGGACGTGCTCGGCACCGACGTGATCGTGCAGACCGCCAAGGCCTTCGGCATCGAGACGCCGCTCAGGAAGGACAAGACCATTCCGCTCGGCACCTCGGAAGTCACCGTACTCGACCAGGCGACGGGTTATGCCGTCATGCCGGCGGGCGGAATGCAGTCGCGCCGCCACGGCATCGAACAGGTTCTCGGATACGGCGGCGACGTGCTCTACGACTTCAACCGGGACGAACCGCCGGCCAGGCGCGTTCTGTCGGAAAAGGCGACGTCGTCGATGAACCGCATCCTGACGCAGATCCCCGTCATCGGCACGGCCCGCAAGGCGGCGCTGGACGGCGGCATCGTCACCGGCGGCAAGACCGGCACGTCGCAGAGCTATCGCGACGCCTGGTTCATCGGCTTCACCGGCAATTACACGACCGCCGTGTGGTTCGGCAACGACGACTTCACGTCGATGAACAACATGACCGGCGGCTCGCTGCCGGCCATGGCCTTCAAGACGGTGATGGACTACGCCCACCAGGGCATCGAGCTCAGAGCCATCCCCGGCATCCAGAACCCGCTGCCGACCGGCGACCACAAGGGAAGCCCAGTCGCGAAGAAGAAGGAAGGCAGCGAACCGACGGTGCTGCAGGCCCTCGTCCGCCCCCGCTCGCTTTCGGCCGAATCCACCCGCCTGCTCAAACAGATCGCCGACAGCCTGAAGAGCGCAGCCCCGCTCTCCTCGGCGCCGGCAAGGGTGGCGGAAGCGACCGTTCCCGCCGCCACGAGCGAAACGCCGGCACGCAACCCGGTCGCGACGGTGAAGCCGGCCAGCGCGGAACTGCGGCGGTAGAGTGGCTAAGCCGCGCGCGGCGCGATGCGGTTCAGTTCTTCGCCGATTTCCCGGCGGCGCTGCATCAGGTCGTAATCGGCCTGCAGGCCCAGGAAAAATCCTTCAGACATGCCGAAATAGCGCGCCAGCCGTAGATCGGTATCGGCCGTGATCGAACGTTTGCCGAGTACGATCTCGTTGATTCGCCGGGGCGGCACCTCGATAGCACGGGAAAGACCATTCTGGCTGATGCCTATAGGCTTCAGAAACTCTTCCAGGAGAATCTCCCCCGGGTGCGGGTTGGGCAACCAGTCGCTGTCATTCATGGTAGTCGACGATTTCGACATGAGCAGGCCCTCCTTCAGTCCAGACGAAACAAATGCGCCACTGATCGTTGATACGGATCGAAAACTGGCCTGTGCGGTCTCCCTTCAGACTCTCCAGCCTGTTACCAGGTGGAACCCGGAGATCGGCCAGCACACGGGCCTGATTGAGCAGGCGCAGTTTTCTCAACGCAACCGATTGAATGTCCGATGGGAGTTTGCGGCTCCGGACGCCGGACCAAATCCGCTCAACTTCGTGATCCGCAAAGTCCCTGATCATGAAATGGAGTATAACGCATCACGTTATAGCATTCAATGCCGGGAGTTTCATCTCCACCCATTCCCCCTCGGCGCAATCAATGCTAACCCTCTGATGTATCTGCCCGAGAGCCCGAAGAGCCCCTCTTGTTCCGTGTTCCCTTTCTCATCGCCATCGCTCTGACGATCGCCTTTGGGGGCGGGATATGGTCGACGCTGGTGGCGCTCGATGCGACGATCGGGTTCGGGGCGATCAAGCTCGGCGCCTGGGAGGCGTTTCCGCGGGCCCAGACCGCGGATGCCGATCCTTACGCGAAATCCCATCGGGCGAATGCCGGAAAGCTGCTTTATGCGAGCGCCGAGGGCCTCGTCTTCACCGCCTCGGTCGACGAGAGCGGGGCGCGGCTCACCGGCGACTGTTCCTATCGGTTGACGGGCCACACGCCGCCCGCCCGTTTCTGGACGCTGTTCGTCGCGACACCGGGGGCGGCCGTGCCCTCGTCCCGCGCCGACCTGCCGTCGGCACTGAATTCCCGCACCGTGCTGCGCGATCAGGAGGGTGCCTTCGATATCGCGATTTCCCCGACGGCAAGGCCCGGCAACTGGCTGGCGGCGCCGGCGGCCGGCCCGTTCCGGCTGACGCTCACCCTGCTCGACACGCCGACGGCCGGCAGTTCCGGCCTAATCGACCTCTCGATGCCGCGCATCGAAAAGACCGGGTGCGGCAATGCCTAGGTTCGCGCTGCAGATCCTGTTCGCCGTCGTCGTCGGCGTCATCGGCGCAGCGCTCCTGCATCTCGTCATCGTGCTGCTGCTGCCGGAATTCAGCGAGAAGGATGCCTATACGCGGGTGCTTGCCGAGGGCGAGATGCACCGCTTCTACCGTCTCGGCGAGACGCCGGACCGGGCGGGGCTGGCAATGGACGATCCCTTCATGGACGTGGCAGTCTGCGCCTTCGACGTCTCCGAAGGACCGCTGCGGCTGACCGCCGCCAATCCCGGCGCCCCCTTCTGGTCGCTGGCCGTCTTCGATGCGTCCTCCAACGAGGTCTTCAGCATCAACGACCGGACCTCGGCCGGCGGCGTCCTGGATGTGGTGATCGCGACCCCGGTGCAGCTCACCGCGCTCCGCAAGGCCTTGCCGCGGGCGGTTTCGCAATCGATCCTGGTGGAGACGAGACAGGCGGAGGGATATGTCGTCTTGAGAAGTCTGACGCCGCAACAGAGTTACAGCGAGGTAGCGTCGCAATTCCTGGCCCAGGCAACCTGCGCGCCTTTCGAGTGGCGCTCCAGAAGCCGGTTCTGAGCGGGATGACCGCTATTCGGCGCGGACGGCGTGGTTTTCCGCCTTGCGGTCCATCCGATCGTCGAAACGCTCGTAACGAACGCCGGTGAACAGCAGAATCTGGCCTGCCTCCTTCACCTCGCCGATCTTGATCTGCGGCCGGCGCGCCGCATGTTCACTGCGCCATCTGTTCAATACCACGATCTCTGCCATGCTCGTCTCCGTTTTAAGGAATTCGAGACGGATGAAGACGGACCGATCTCACCCTGCCCACTTTCGAAGGGGCCGACGCTTCCCGGGATAACCCGAGCATCCGCGTCTTTCTCGTCTGTGCGCCTCGTCGGGAAGGCGCAGGGACATTTCGGCATGAACGGCAGGTTCCGCCTGAACCGGCCGGAAATGGATGGCCCCGAGAACGCATGGGCCATCCGGAACTCAAAACCGGCAACACTCGCCGGCTACTGCATGAATTCAGCCAGAGCAGCATTAACAAGGTGCTAATGCTAATATAGCACTTGCTACTGGTACTTCTCTGTTGTCCGCAACAAAAACGCAGACACGGTCATTTTGTTCACGTCGGTTTCCACAGGCTCCGGCAGGACCGCCGGCGGCCGTGGCCGTCAATGGCAGGCGCAATAGAACTGCAAAAAATGACAGGCGTATCAAAACGATCCGTTTTCACCGACCGTTAACTCTCGAAGGGTTAGCATCCGGTTAAACCAAGGCGTCCCGTCCGGCGGCTGTTCTCACAGCTGCGTGATGGGGCCGACGCCGCCGGGAGTTTCCCAGGAAAGGTACGATGACGCGCCGGGTGAGCTGATCAGCGATCCTGAACGCTTCGCGGCACTCTGCGGGCAGCGCCTTTCGGATTTGTATTGCGTAGGATCAAGAGTTTGCCTGTGACGAACGAGTTTCGAGAGCTTGAAAGGCCCCAGGCCATGCGTAAGAAGGATGTGGTGCTGATGGCCACCGTGACGAGTTTCGAAAGCCTGCCGCACCCGTCGCGGTCGGAACTCCGTCAGTTTGCCGAACTCTTCTCGCCGCTGTTCTCCGCCTCCTCGGAAGCGGCCCGCCGGGACGCCGTCGCTGCCCTGTCCCAATGCGAGAACGTGCCGCCGGCGGTCGCCTATTTCATCGCCAGCCAGCCGATCACGGTCGCCGCCCCCTTCCTCACCTCCTCGACCTGCCTGACCGACGACGCGCTGATCGCCATCGCCCGCACGCAGGGAGAAGCGCATGCGCGCGCCATCGTGCGGCGCGAAGCGCTGTCACCGACCGTCATCGACGCGCTGGTCGGCCTGCGTCACGACCGCGCGGGCCGACGCGGCGAGGCGCGGGTGACGGACGAGCCGATCCGCGAGCGGCCGACACAGGAAATGGTGGACGAGGCCGAGCGCCTTGCCCGCGAGGAACAGATGCGCCAGCGCCTCAAGGCGCTTGCCGGCCATGTCAGCCGCCCGGCCGAAGACCGGCTCGGCCTGCGCAACCTGTCGCCGATCCAGGAGGCGCTGCTGGTGCGCTTCGCCCGCAACCGCGAAACCGGCCTGTTCGCCACCGTGCTTGCCGATACGCTTTCGGCCAGCCACTGGCTTTCCGAGCGCATCATGCTCGACATTTCCGGCCAGCAGCTCGCCACCACGCTGAAGGGACTGGCGATGGCGGCGGAGGACGCGCTCTTTATCCTGCAGCGGCTCTACGACCATCTGAGCACTCCCCATGGCGGCATGACCCGCGCCGAGCTCCTCTGGAACGCGCTCGACGAAGACGAATGCGGCAAGCGGGTCGAAGCCTGGCGCCGCGCCGACAGCTATACCTATGCCGAGCCGCAGCAGCACCCGATGCAGGCGGACAATCAGGCTGGAGATGCCCGAGACGGCTTGCGGCCGCTCCGCACCACGGCGAGTGTGCGCCAGCCCGGTCCCTATCGCCTGCGCCAGAGCGCGCCGCTCTGAGCCGTTTTTCGATCCAGGCCGGGAACCGTGAAGACTGAGATCGGGTGGATCGCGGCCCGTCCGCTTCCTGCAGCCGGAAGGGACAGGCCGCCAGAGGGCGCTATTTCAGCGGCAAGAACAGTTCCGCCACCGTCTCATGCTCCGGCACCTCCGGGAGGAAGCTCAGCCGCTGGCAATAGAGCGGGAAGTCGCGTGCTTCCTCACCGCTGGCCGGAAGCCAGTCGCGATAAAGGTAGAGCGCGGCGGGTTCCAGATTGTCGGTGTTGCCGACGACGCGCAGCACCGCGCAGCGTCCGCCGGGGACCTCGCCGGCTTTGATCTCTTCGCCGTTCGCCTCGATCGGTTGGTCGGTCCCGACACAAAGGTCCACGCTATAATCGGCAGGCGACGCAGGACGCCGCTCGGAACGCCAGACATTGAAGGTCGGACTTGTCCTGGGGTGCAGGCCGGCGGCCTTGCGCCACGCGATGAACCGCTGGAGGGTGGCGCCGAGCGTCGCCGGGTCGCCCCGATGCTCGATGATCGCCACCGGCGTGGGGGGCACGTCGCGGATAGTCACGTCGTCAGTCGTAAAGGTCTTCTGCATGAGCTTGTTCCTTGCGTTGTCGAGAGGCCCGAGGGCGGCAAGCCACGGCTCCCAGCCGGGAGATTTCCGAAACGACGAGGGTGATCGCCCGAACCGTTGCCGAAAGGCGCGGGCGAAGGCGTCCGGCGCATCGTAACCGGCATCCATCGCTATGTCCGTGATGCTTTGGGCATCCCCGTAGGCCAGCCGGTATGAAGCGCGCTTCATGCGCGCAAGCTGGACATAACGATGCACGGACAGCCCGAAGGTCGCCGTGAACTGCCGGTGGAAATGATATTTCGAATAGGCCGCGACGCTGCTCAACGCATCCAGGTCCAGATCGTCGTCCAGATGCCGGTCTATGTGATCCAGCACCCGCTGCATGTCGGGCGACATGCACAATTGACCCCCGGACGGCATAAAGAAGTGACCCCTCTGTTTTGAGAGGAGCAATAGATGACGATTGAGATTTCGGTGAATCCTGCATTGTCGAGAGGGATGCAGGGTGAG
>NZ_QJKM01000017.1 GCF_003425685.1 Rhizobium terrae | reverse complement strand
GAGGTCGCCGGCGACGGTCACGCCGAATTGCTCGACGACGGCGCAATCGAGATCACTTTCGCCTATCACAACGGCGACGAGGCCGTCCTCAAGGCTAAACGAGAGACTTCTTCAACAGCCTGCTAGGAAATTGATCTCTCCAATTCGCTCGCGACTGAATGTTTGGTTGCTCCAAGGCTTCGGCAGCGGGAAGGAAATGACTTGTTCTATCATAGAGGCCCTCTAACCATGATTCCCATAATCTATTCTTTTTTATAGTTATTTTATGTAAGTATGTACACACATAGGTTGCGCCAAACTCCTCATTGGTCAAAAAAAAGATACCTCATGACCTCGGGATGGATCGGCTCCACGGGCAGCGGTGTGCCCCATGGTTCCGGTTCAGCTTGTGATCTGAGCGGATATCGGGAGAGGCTACCGATCATCATTTGAAACAGGGCTGCTACAGAAAGATACCCATCGTCACTGGCACTCGGAAATCCGCTTTTGGCAAACTTTGTCTGGCTGTACGCGATGTGGTGGATGCCATGGTGATAGGTTCTTTTCATCATCACCTGCCCATGGATTTCGTCGTTTTCCGCACGCCAGTCGAGCATTTTGTAAAAATCCTGCACGCGATGAAGGCTTGCGACCGCGCCATCGACATCTCCAGGATCGAGGTTTTCTAGGAGCGGGCAACTACGGCAGACCCTGTTCGCTCTGTTGCCCAGCGCGTAGTTTCGATGACATGCCTTCTTCTCCGCGCACTTTCCCAGGACGTAAAAATAACGAACCACATCCTCCATAAGGAAACGAAAGCTTTCGAAATCGGCATGGGCGTTCAATCGGTGCCATCGGTTGAAGTGCGGATGGAACAGACGTTCTCGCAGATCGACGTACAGGGCTTTAGTGGTCTTCCACGACAGGCCCGAACGCTCGGAGGCAATCTCGATGGAAAAAGACATGCAGAATGCGGCTACGACCTTGTAGGCGGCAAGCTCGGTGAATTTCGCGCTTTGCACCAGGGTGCTACGTGTCGCGGCGAGTTCTTCGAGGGTACGACCAGGCGAAGATTTTGGTATAACCCACCTCCTCACAAATTCAACAAGTTAGCTACGCGCTTTCTCCGCCTTGCTTCCGAAAGTGATTAAATCGCGAGAATCGCTCTTTGCATTGCGCGGCTTATGCCGCAGATTTTCATAAGTCACGAACAAAGCAACGCCCTAAGTTTCCGAAAGAAGTGGAAAAACTCTACTTCTTAATAGGACTTTATTCCTTGATTGTTCTTGATTTGTTCTATATGATGTTTCGCTTGGAATTAGGCGGACGGAAAGGAGATGCCGATGGATAATTTTAAAACCCCTGCCATCCCCCAGCCCGAACTGGTTGGCGTTCCGGCACTGGCTCTGGACCACGAGCGTTATCGTGGCGAATTAGCCGATTTTGATATGACGGACGAGCAGAAGGACGAGATGCTTTCGATCATCTGGTCCATCATGAGCGGCATGGTCGAACTGGGCTTTACTTATGATCTCTGTGGGCAGATTTTCGATTGCGTTGAGATAGAGCCCCCTGCTCCTCCGGTCGATGTAGAATCGGCCTCTAAGATTGAGAGGTAGCAGATGAAAACAGGCCAGACACTTGCCCTTTTGTACGGAAGGGTCAGCAGCATCAAACAGACGAAAGTCGGGGATGGTTTAAAAAGCCAGGAGACCCGGTGCCGAGAATTTGCGCGGTCTAAAGGGTATGCTGTGCATGACGAGGTTTTTACGGATGATGTTTCCGGCAGTCGCGTAGATCGCCCTGGCATGATGAAGATGCTGAGCGTCGCGAAAAAGCAGAAGAGCGAAGTCGTAATCATCATCGACGACGTAAGCAGGCTTGCAAGAGGGCTCCAGGCTCACCTGGAGCTTCGCGGTTTGATCGCGAAGGCTGGAGCACGACTTGAATCTCCCACGGTCGAATTCGGCGACGATTCAGACGCCATGCTCGTTGAGCACCTGCTCGCGAGCGTGTCCCAGCACGCTCGCCAGAAAAATGGGGAGCAAACCAAAAATCGGATGAAGGCGCGACTTCAGAACGGGTACTTCGTATTTCAGGCACCGGCGGGCTACCGCTATCAGAGTGTTTCGGGTCGGGGCAAAATGCTCGTCCGTGACGAGCCCGTGGCTGCGATCGTACAGGAAGCACTTGAAGGCTACGCGATGCGCCGGTTCGAGACGCAGGCGGATGTCTTGCGGTATCTGCAAGCCAATCCTCTCTTCCCCCATGACGGCGCTGGAGCCATTATGAACATGCGGGTCACGCGCCTTCTAACCAACCCCGTTTATGCGGGCTTTGTCGAAGCGCCCAACTGGGGCGTCACACGCAGGATCGGGCAGCATGAGCCACTTGTGAGCGTCCAGACCTTTCAGCGCGTCCAGGACCGCCTTAACGACGGCGCATACGCCAACCGGCAACGGAACCTGAATGACGACTTCCCGCTACGCGGGTTCGTTGTCTGCGCTGAATGCGAAAATCCGCTGACGGCTTGTTGGTCATCCGGCATGTACGCCAAATATGCGTACTACCATTGCTGCAAACGTGGCTGCTCTCATTACGGCAAATCGATCCGCCGGGAAAAAATCGAAGGTGCGTTTGAAGCGATGCTCCAGACCGTCCAGCCAACCGAGAAGCTGTTCACCGTCGCGCAATCGATGTTTCGGGAATTGTGGGATCACCGCCTGGGCCAGACCAAGGTGCAGGCCAAGGCTCTGTCCTCCGAACTGGTAAAGATCGATAAGCAGGTTGCCCAGTTCCTGGATCGGATTGTCGGAACCAGCGTCCCGGCGGTGATCTCGGCCTATGAGAATCAGATTGAGAAACTGGAACAGGAGAAGGCTCTGATCCAGGAACGCATCGCCGATATGGGCAAACCTAAAAGCACCTTCGACGATTCAGTTAGAATTGCGATGGCGTTCCTTGCAAGCCCTTGGAATCTATGGCGTTCGGGGCGACTGGAAGACCGTAAGATGGTCCTGAAACTCGCATTTACGGAGCGATTGAAGTACGACCGGATTGAAGGACTTAGAACTGCAAATTTATCGTTGCCGTTCAAGGTGTTAGGACAGATTTTTGGTGAAAAAAAGGGAATGGCGCACCCGAAGAGATTCGAACTCCTGACCCCCAGATTCGTAGTCTGGTGCTCTATCCAGCTGAGCTACGGGTGCGTTGGCAAGCAGTGCGTCACCGCTTGCGTGGCGATCCTCTAATGGGTGCTGCGAAGGATTGCAAGCGATTTTACCGCCGACAACGTCATTCTAGTGTCACCTCTCGCCTAAACCGTTGAGAAGCAACATTATTTTCTCAAGCCCGGGCCCGGTAGTCCTCAAGCGAGACCGGACGGTCAGGAATTTCGATCCTGAACTGCGTGCCGGAACCGGGTTTTTCTACAAGCGCGATCGTGCCGCCATGGGCGAGCACCAGTTCGCGGGCGATGACGAGCCCCAGTCCGGTGCCGCCGGAGCGGGCCGAACCGCGGAACGCCGAAAAGAGGTTTTCCCGCGCTTTGCGCGGCATGCCGGGGCCGGTATCGTCTATGGTGATGCTGACGACACTGCCGACCCGATGCGCCGAGACCGTTACCCGGCGCACGATGGAAGCATCTTCCGGATCGAAATTCGCCAGCGCCTGCACCGCATTGCGGCAGAGATTGTGGATGACCCGGAAAATCTGCTCGCTGTCGCAATCCACTTCGAGATCGGCTGCGATCTGTTCGAGGAATTCGATGCCGGCATCGGGATCGATCGCCAGCATGTCCCGCACCTCCTGGGTCAGCGCGTCGAAGCGGATGCGCCGGCGGCGGGGTGCCGCTTCGGATGCCTGGCCATAGGCCAGCACTTCGCTCGTATAACCGACGGCCCGGTCGATGGTGCGCAAGAGCTTCGGAGCGAAACTTCTGACCATCGGATCCTCGACATCCGTCAGGCGGTCCGACATCAGCTGTGCCGAAGCAAGGATATTGCGCATGTCGTGATTGATCTTGGACACGGCGAGGCCGAGATCGGCAAGGTTCTTCTGCTGTTTCAGGGTGCGCTGCAGTTCCACCTGCATGGCGGTCAGGTGGCGGCCGGCCACGGCAAGTTCCCCGCGGGACCGGTCCCCTTCGAAGACACGGGCAGGATCCTCAGGATGTTCGGAAAAAAGCTGCATGCTGTGCGTCAGCCTGCGGATCGGCATGATCATCATGCGGTTGATGGCCAGAAAGATCAGCACGGCGGTGATCAGCGAGATCAGCAGCGACAGAAGAAACATTGTCTTCGAATATTTCAGCATGTCCTTGCGCAACGCGTCGTCTGTCATGACCAGTTCGATGATCATGTCGCTGTCGCCGATCGGCCCGAAGACTCGCATGACGCGGCCGCCACCGAAAACGAGCGTCTCCAGCGCATCGCGCATGGAGGACAATACGGGTACGCGGGCAAGATCGAAGACCTCGTCGACCTGCGGCTGCGTGTCGGTGGCCGCCAGCAGGCGCGATGTACCGTCCTTGCGCAGCGCAATCAGCTTGGTTCCCGTCGCCAGCAGCGTATCGTCCTGCACCGCGCGCGGAAGCTCGGCCGGCTGCAGGCCGTCGATCACGATGCCGGCGGCAGCGGCCGTATCCAGCCGGTCACGCAGCCAGTTCATGCGCATCGTCGCGACGGAGGGCACAAAAATAAGAATCTCCGCCAGCATGACGAAGATGACGGTGAGCCAGAGAAGCCTGCCGGAAAGACCGCGGAAAAGGCGCGGCATCGGTTCCGGACCTGCGCCTTCCGGCGAGGCCGCCGAGCGCCCCGAGGCGTGAACCTCGTCGTCCATGCGGGTCTCCATTTCCCTGCTCCGGCCCCTGGTCGGTTTGGTTGTCGGCCGGCTGCGGATCGTCGCCTATTCTAAAGCTTCGATCTCAATTTACCAGCCCTTCCCTACTGCAACGCAAAAAGGAAAAAGCGGAGACGATTTCCCACCTCCGCTTCCTTGTTCGTCCGACCGATCCGATTGGATCAGAATTCTTCCCAATCTCCCGCCGCAGCAGTCGCCGTCGCCGTACCGCCGCCGCCAAAGGCCCTGGAAAGTGCACCCGTCATCGCCTTCACCGGAGAGACGCGCGGTCGGTGGGCAGCGGGCGTCGCCGCTACGGGACGAGAAACCCTGACCGGCTCGACGGAGCGTTCGCCCTCGTGGCCGATGTTGAAATTCGAGACGAGCGCGAAGAGGCTGTCCGCCTCGGAAGACAGCTTGCTCGTTGCCGCAGACGTCTCCTCCACCATCGCGGCGTTCCGCTGCGTGACCTGGTCCATCTGGTTGACGGCCGTATTGACCTCGGCAAGGCCGGTCGCCTGTTCGCGGGATGCAACCGCGATGGAATGAATGTGGTCGTTGATGCTGAGAACGCGGCTTTCGATCTCCGACAGCGCCTCGCCGGTCTTCTGGACCAGCTCGACGCCCGCAGCGACTTCGCTGCCGGACTTGCTGATCAGCCCCTTGATGTCCTTGGCGGCGCTTGCCGAACGCTGGGCAAGCTCGCGGACTTCCTGTGCGACGACGGCGAAACCCTTGCCGGCCTCGCCGGCACGGGCCGCCTCAACGCCGGCGTTGAGCGCCAACAGATTGGTCTGGAAGGCGATTTCGTCGATGACGTTGGTGATCTGGGCAATCTCGCGGGAAGCCTGTTCGATACGGCCCATGGCGTCGATCGCGTTGCGGACGACTTCGCCCGATTGCACGGCACTCTGTTTGGCCTCGCTGACCATCGCGGTTGCTTCGTTGGCACGTTCGGTCGAGGTCTTCACCACGGCCGTGATCTGGTCGAGCGCCGCTGAGGTTTCCTCCAGCGCCGCGGCCTGCTGTTCGGTCCGGCGTGACAGGTCGTTTGTCGCGTTGCTGAGTTCCGCGGCACTGCCGTTGATCGAGCCGGTGGCGGAACGGACGTTCTTCATCGTGCCGCGCAGCGTCTCCATCGTCCCGTTGACGTTGTGTTGCAGTTCCTCAAAGGCGCCCTTGAAGCTGCCGCGCATGCTATCGGTGAGGTCGCCTTCGGCAAGGCTTTTGACCACGCGACGGGTCTCGGACACGCCGGCATCGACGCTCGCGATGAGTTCGTCCACCTGGCGAGCAACCCGGTCGAGGCTTTCCTCGCCCCATTGCTTGTCGATACGGCGGGTAAAGTCACCTTCCGCGGCAGCGGCGACGACGTTGGCCATGCGCGCCTGAAGGTCGTCACTCTTGGCCCGCATGGCCGACTCGGAAGCGTTCATGCGTGCGACTTCAATACCGTTCTTCCGGAATACCTCGATCGCGAGCGCCATGTCGCCGATTTCGTCCGCCCTTCCGGCGCCGGCGACCTGCGCATTGAAGTCGCCGCCGGCAATCTGCTGCATCGCGCTGGTAAGGCTCATGATCGGATGGCTGAGCTGGCGGCGGCCGAGATAGAGGCCAAAGGCGGCGCCAGCGCCGATACCGGCCAGGGTCACAGCCGAAACGAGGATGAAGAGGGTGCGGGTGAAGCTGTTGAGCTTTTCATCGACCGCCTTCAGGACCTCCCGGTCCGTCTTCACGATGGCGTCGATTTCCGCCTGATAGGCCTTGCGGTTTTCACGATTGGCGTCATTGTTGCCCTGCTCGTTGGCAGCTGCCGGGCTCACTTCGCGGCCAAGACGGGCGGTCTCGCTGCGGAAACCGGTAAACTCCTTCGAACGGCTCAGCAACTTATCGAAGGTGGCGCGCTCATCGGGCGGGACGATCTTGTTCCATCCCTGGAGAAGCTGCTCCATCTCCTTGAGGGAGGCGTTGATGCCGTCGCCGAATTTGCTGGCTTCCTTCAGGTCCTTCGACATGTATACGCCGCGGGAATCCATGACGACGGCCGTCACCAGACGATTGAGATGCTCTCCCTTATAGGCGCGATCGGCCGCAAGCTGGTATTCGTCGATCATCGCGCGATATTCGTACATGGCAAACAACGCCATGCCGCCGATAAAGCAGGCCACGAGACTCATGAGGCCGACAAGAAGGTTGATTTTACCCCGAATTTTCAATGCAAGTCTCCCTTGCGCATGTCAGAGCATCGCCATGTATCGGCGGCGCCCGTCCTTAACTCTCATAACTTGATGCTAAAATTAGCACTGAGACATTAAGAATGTTTAGCGAGGCAGCCGCGATCGCGAGCAACGCGCGGGTAGAATTTCTTACAAGGTGTCAGAAAATCGGAAAATTTGTCAGCAAATATCAAATCTAAAACGTTTCGACGGATTCTTATCCCTTATTTTAGGGCAACCAAAACCGCCCATCGAATGTTGCAGCGTTTAAGGGAATGGTTTCTGTCTTATGACTTTTGAATGCCGGCGTTCGAAGGAGCATCCGCGACCGATAAGACCGGCAGCGATTGACTTTTCGGGCAGAGTCCTCCTATAAGCCGCGCACGTTCAGCTCTGGCGGCTTCAGCGCATGTTTCCGCCCGCGCAGATCGTTTTTCCGAAACGCTCTTGCCGTCGTGATGACGGCAAAATCCAAGAAGGGCCGCACACCGCGGTGTAAAATAAATGAAGCGTACCTATCAACCGTCCAAGCTTGTTCGCAAGCGCCGTCACGGGTTCCGCGCACGCATGGCCACCAAGGGTGGCCGCAAGGTTCTTTCCGCTCGCCGCGCTCGTGGCCGCGCCCGTCTCTCGGCCTGAGGCCGGGATGCCCGGGACAAGCGGGCGATGACGACCGAAATGAAAAACAAGAAGACTGTCGGGCGGCTGAAAAGCCGGCCGCAGTTTTTGGCTGTCCGGGAAGGCGAAAGCCGACGGGGCCGAACCTTTCTTCTGGAGGTTCTGGACAGGCAAGCCCCGGACGAAGCGCCGCGCGTCGGTTTTACGGTCACCAAGAAACACGGCAACGCGGTGGAGCGCAACCGGATGCGCCGTCGCCTCAAGGAGGCGGTCCGCCAATCCGCCGGATTTGCAATGCATAACGGACACGACTATGTGATCGTCGCGCGGCGGGACGTGCTGACGGTGCCCTTTGCGGATATGACGGCACAGCTTATCGAGCGTATCGAGAGCAGGCCGAAACACAAGCGGTCCGAGGAGACCCGTTCCAGGAAAGCATGATGGAAAACAACCGCAATTACTTCATCGCGATCGCGCTTTCGGTGCTGATCGTCCTTGCCTGGCAATTCCTCTACATGAACCCGAGGATGGAAGCTCAGCAGCGTGCAGAGGAAGCCCGCCAGGCGCTGCAAGGCGATGCCTCCCAGACCGCATCGCCGGAAAGCCCCGGCGCCCAGGGCACCGGTAAGTCCTCCGGCAACCTGCCCGGCGGTACCGCCGCGACGCAGGCGCCGGTCACCCGGGACCAGGCGCTTGCCAGGTCGCAACGCGTCCAGATCGAGACCCCGGCGCTGATCGGCTCCATCAACCTCAACGGCGCGCGCTTCGACGACCTGAAGCTGCGCGAATATCACGAGACGGTGGACGACAAGAGCCCGATCATCACGCTCTTTTCTCCGTCCGAAACGGCGGACGGCTACTTCACCGAACTTGGCTATATTCCGAACGCTTCGATCGGCGCGGCGCCGAGCATCAACACGCAGTGGACGGTCGCGAGCGGCGACAAGCTGACGCAGCAGACGCCGGTGACGCTGTCCTACACCAATGAGAAGGGTGTTACCTTCACCCGCACGATCTCGATCGACGACCACTACATGCTGACCGTCGCCGACAGGATCGAGAACAAGACCGGCGCCGCCGTGACGCTCACCCCCTATGGCCGCGTCATCCGCAACACCAAGCCCGCCACGCCGGCCGTCTGGGTCATCCATGAAGGCTTCATCGGCGTCATGGGCGAAAGCGGCAGCCTCAGCGAAAACACCTACGCCAATATCGAGAAAGAGCAATACACCCACGAGAAGGCGACGACCGGCTGGTTCGGCATCACCGACAAATACTGGGCCGCAAGCATCGTGCCGCCGCAGACGTTGCCGTACGTCGCGCGCTTCTCGCATTTCACTACCGGTCAGGCGAGCTATCAGGCGGATTACAAGGGCGACGACCTGACGATCCAGCCCGGTCAATCGACCGAACTCAAGAACCTCGTCTTCGCTGGCGCCAAGGAAGTGCCGCTCATCTCCCGCTACGAGACCGATTTCGCCATTCCGCAGTTCAACCGCCTGATCGACTGGGGCTGGTTCTACTTCATCACCAAGCCGATGTTCCAGCTGATGGACTTCTTCTTCCGTCATGTGGGCAATTTCGGCGTGGCGATCCTGCTCACCACCGTCGTTATCAAGGCGCTCTTCTTCCCGCTTGCCAGCAAGCAATATGCCTCCATGGCCAACATGAAGCGCATGCAGCCGAAGATGGAAGAGCTGAAGGCCAAGCATGGCGACGACCGCATGGCCTTGCAGCAGGCGATGATGGCGCTCTACAAGGAAGAGAAGATCAATCCGATCGCCGGCTGCTGGCCGATCCTCCTGCAGATCCCGGTCTTCTTCGCGCTCTACAAGGTCATCTACGTCACGATCGAGATGCGCCATGCGCCGTTCTTCGGCTGGATCCAGGATCTTTCCGCGCCGGACCCCACCTCGCTTTTCAACCTCTTCGGCCTTCTGCCCTACGACGTGCCGCATTTCCTGATGATCGGCGTCTGGCCGCTCATCATGGGCGTCACCATGTTCGTGCAGATGAAGATGAACCCGACGCCGCCGGACCCGACCCAGGCGATGATCTTCACCTGGATGCCGGTCGTCTTCACCTTCATGCTGTCGTCATTCCCCGCCGGCCTGGTCATCTACTGGGCCTGGAACAACACGCTGTCGGTGACGCAGCAGGCGATCATCATGAAGCGCCACGGCGCCAAGGTCGAGTTGTTCGACAACCTGAAGGGCCTGTTCAAACGAAAACCGGCAGAATCGAAATAGTGTCGGGAGCCCCGCTTCGGCGGGGCTCTTTGTTTGGAGCCGGATTTGCCCCCTCATCCGCCGCCGGCAACCTCATCCAGTCCCGGCGGGGAAAAAGACGAAATCCGCAAGCGTCGAAGCCCCCTCTCCCCGCCTGCGGATAGAGGGTCAAGGTGAAGGGCAAACTGCCCGCCGAGCTTGACTTTGCCCGACAAAACCCCGAATCCGTTGCCCTTCCGGAATAATCAGGACGACAGAACCTATGCCCGCAGACAGGAACATGGACGACAAGCCGCTTTTCGGCCGCCCCTGGATCTTCATCCGCGGCGTTCCCGCAATGAAATTCCTTCCGCCGGAGGGGCCGCTGGAAGTGGCCTTCGCCGGTCGCTCGAACGTCGGCAAGTCGTCGCTGATCAATGCGCTGGTCGGGCAGAAGGGCCTTGCGCGAACATCGAATACGCCGGGCCGGACGCAGGAACTCAATTACTTCGTCCCGGGCGGCTATTCCGGCGAAGGCGCCGACCTGCCGCCAATGGCGCTGGTCGACATGCCGGGCTATGGTTATGCGCAGGCCCCGAAGGAACAGGTGGACGCCTGGACCAAGCTCGTGTTCGACTACCTGCGGGGCCGCGCGACGCTGAAACGCGTCTACGTGCTGATCGACAGCCGCCACGGCCTCAAGAAAAACGACGACGAAGTCCTCGACCTCCTCGACAAGGCGGCGGTCTCCTACCAGATCGTGCTGACCAAGACCGACAAGATCAAGGAACCGGCGGTGCCGAAGCTCGTCGCCGAGACGCTGGAAAAAATCCAAAAGCGGCCGGCCGCCTATCCGGAAGTGCTTTCTACTTCCTCCGAAAAGGGCAAAGGGCTCGAGGAACTGCGTACCGCGATTGGCGAAACGGTCGGCCGCCCCGCCTGATTGCGACAAAACAGATCCGGCCGCCCTCGAGGAAAGGCGGCCGGATCCGGATGCAAGAGCTCTGACCTGCTGGGACCGACGCTTACATCTTCGGCAGAAGGACCTTGTCAACGACGTGGATGACGCCGTTCGACTGCCTGACGTCGGCGATCGTCACCTGCGCCACGCCGCCCATTTCGTCGGTAAGCGTGATCTTGCCCATGTTTTCCTTGGCCTTCAGGATGCATCCGCCGACCGTCTTGACGTCATGGGTGCCCTTGTCGTCCTTGATCATCTTGTCGATGGCCGTTGAGAGGGCATTGGCGGCGACTACGTGGCAGGTCAGAACCTTCGTCAGCTGCGCCTTGTTTTCCGACTTCAGCAGTGTCTCGACCGTGCCCTTGGGCAGGGCGGCAAACGCTTCGTTGGTCGGCGCGAAGACCGTGAACGGCCCCTTGCCCTGAAGCGTCTCGACCAGGCCGGCAGCCTTGACGGCGGCGACGAGGGTCGTGTGGTCCTTGGAGTTCATGGCGTTTTCGACGATGTTCTTGCTTTCGAACATCGCAGCGCCACCGACCTTGGGGTTTGCGGCATAGGCGCCGGCGGTGGTGGCCGAAACAACGGCTGCGATGACAATCGTGCGGAGTGCGGACTTCAACATGATACTTTCCTCTTCCTCTCGAAGGATATGATCGCCCCGGCGCTGAAGCGCGCCTCCCAGGGCTTCCCGTCCCCGCATCGGCGGGGACATCACAAGGGACGGAGGACGGTGAGAAAGAGTTTCAGGCTCGCGGAAAAATCCGGGTAATGGAATTCAACTTGCTGATTTCACTTCCATATATCTGAGATCTAGAGATTCCTCGCCAGCCCGGAAGCAATGACCGGTCCGGTCGGCTGGCCGGTCGGAGAGCCGCCGAAGGGCTCAACGCTCACGGCAAAAGTCACGCCATCCTTGAGCCGCGGACGAAGATCACTGGGTATTTCGACGGCACCGCCCCCGCTCTGCGGCAGGACGCCGAGAGAAATGGCCGGATTGCCGCCGTCCGGAACCAGCCACAGCTGCAAGGAGCGCTGATCGGCCGTTTTTGCGGCGACCGGTGTCAACTGCAGCCGGCCACTGCCTGCATCATATTGCGCCAGCAGGCTGATCGCGGCGCCCTCGTCGCCGGCCATCTGCGCCACCAGCGACCGCGATGGGGCGCCACCGCCGATCCAGCCCGACTGAAGCGAGACGTAAGTAATCAGCAGCGCCAGCGAGGCGAAGGCCAGGCCGCGCCAGAAAAGCAGGGAATTCCACCAGCTGCCGGCCGCCGCGAGTTCCCGAGCAAAGGAGTTCTGCGGAAACAGCCGCGCCTCGATCTTCGAATAGGTGTTGGCCGGCGGCATCACGTCGTCGTATTCATCATTGAACTCGGCAAGGTTCTCCTGCCAGCGGGCGACGATCCGGGCGAAGGACTTGTCCCTGGCGAGCCGTGCCTCGACCTTCAGGCGATCCGCCTGCGACAGAACGCCAAGCACATATTCGCCGGCGAGCAGTTCGTCGCGGGAGCGATCTCCTTCGCTTTGTTCCGGCGTCGTCATCGGTCCAGGCACTCTCTCAGTTTCAAAAGGCTGCGCCGGAGCCAGGTGCGCATCGTATTCAGCGGCACGCCGTGGCGCTCCGCCAGCTCCTGGTAACTCAGGCCTTCCACATAGGCGCTGCGAACGGCGCCCGCCCGATCAGATTCTAACTCTTCCATACACCTGTCAATGCGTTTGCCCTCCCCTTTCAGCACCGTTTCCGTCTCCGGATCACGGGCGGAATCGGGAATGTCCCAACTCTCCTCGATGCTGTCCGCCACGGGTTTGCGCGATCGGAGGATATCGATGGAATGGTTGCGCGCGATCGCCACCAGCCAGCCAAGCGGGCCCGCTCCGGCGCCGGCAAACCGGTCTGCACGCTGCCAGATCTTGACGAAGACCTCCTGCAGCGCATCCTCGGCATCGCCCCGATCCTTCAAGATACGAAGGCAGACGGAGAAAAGTTTCGGAGATGTCGCCGCATAAAGCGCCGACAGCGCCGCACGGTCGCGGAGCGCAAGGCGACCTATCAGCGCGGCGATGTCGTCGTCGGTCGCCAAGCTGGCCCCTCCTGCCGGGCGCGTCGTCTTCGCGACGACCGCTCTTTCCGCGTCCTTATACGTTCAAAACTTATCGCCGGATTATTTCCTCTGTTAAAAACATGCGCTAAAACCCGCCCCACTCATTTTTAAGGGGAATTCGATGACGGCTTCCGATAGCGAACTTCAGGCCAAGCTTCTGGCGCAGGCGCTGCCCTACATGCAGCGTTACGAGAACAAGACGATCGTCGTGAAATATGGCGGTCATGCCATGGGCGACACGGAACTCGGCAAGGCCTTCGCGGCGGACATCGCGCTCCTCAAGCAGTCGGGCGTCAATCCGATCGTCGTGCACGGCGGCGGCCCGCAGATCGGCACCATGCTCTCCAAAATGGGTATCGAATCCAAGTTCGAGGGTGGCCTGCGCGTTACCGATCAGAAAACGGTCGAAATCGTCGAGATGGTTCTGGCCGGTTCGATCAACAAGGAAATCGTCGCGCTGATCAACCAGACCGGCGAATGGGCGATCGGCCTCTGCGGCAAGGACGGCAACATGGTCTTCGCCGAAAAGGCGAAGAAGACCGTCGTCGATCCGGACAGCAACATCGAACGCGTTCTCGACCTCGGCTTCGTTGGCGAAGTCGTTGAAGTCGACCGCACCCTGCTCGACCTGCTCGCCAAGTCGGAGATGATCCCGGTCATCGCCCCTGTCGCCCCCGGCCGCGACGGCGCCACCTACAATATCAATGCCGATACGTTCGCGGGCGCCATCGCCGGCGCGCTGAACGCCACCCGCCTGCTCTTCCTGACCGACGTTCCGGGCGTGCTGGACAAGGACAAGAACCTCATCAAGGAACTGACCGTCGCCCAGGCGCAGGCGCTGATCAAGGACGGCACGATCTCCGGCGGCATGATTCCGAAGGTCGAGACCTGCATCGAGGCGATCAAGGCCGGCGTGCAGGGCGTCGTCATCCTGAACGGCAAGACCGCCCATTCGGTACTTCTCGAAATCTTCACCGAACACGGCGCCGGCACGCTGATCGTTCCCTGATCAAGTTTCAGCTTGCGGCGGCAAACACCGCCGCGGCATCTTCCTTCAGCTTGGCCATCATCGCCCGATAGGGACCAGGCCCATAACTCACCCGGCCGACGCCGAGTTCGGCCAGCCGTCTTGGCGCAGAAACGCCGCCCATCATCATGATGTTGACCGGCAGGGCCACGGCCTCGCAGAGTGTTGCGACCAATCCGTCATCCGCCAGCCCCGGCGCAAAGAAACCGCTGGCGCCGGCAGCGGCATAGGTCTTGGCGCGCGCAATCGCCTCGTCGAGAAGACCGGCATGCTTCGCTCTGTCGCCTTCCTGCAGGAAGAGGTCAGTGCGGGCATTGATGAAAAAGGGGATGTCGCGGCCATCCGCCATCATCCGGATGGCGCGGATGCGCTCGGCCTGTCTTTCCGCGGGATAGACGCCACTGCCGCGCACCACCTGGTCCTCGAAGTTGATGCCGACCGCACCGACATCGATGACCTTGCCGACATTCTTCGCCAGTTCGGCAGGGTCTTCCGCGTAACCGCCTTCGAAATCGATGGTGAAAGGCAGGTCTACGGCCGAGGTGATCGATTTCGCGGTGGCGAGCAGCACGTCCATCGGCAGGTTCTCGCCATCGGCATAGCCTTGCGCGGCGGCGACCGACCAGCTGCCCGTGCCGAGCGCCTTGGCGCCGGCGTCGGCAACGGCCCTGGCCGTGCCGGCATCCCAGATATTGTAGATGATGACCGGATTGCCCTTCTGGTGCAGTGCGCCGAATGCCGCTGCCTTGTCCTTCTGAGACATACATGGTCCTCCCGTTGTTTCCGCGCATCCTAGCCGGATTCGAAGAGGGATGCCGCCGGAAATCGGGCGTCGATTATAAAAAGAGCAACCCAAGAATGCCGCAGACGATCAGCAGGCAGCCAAGGATTTCCATGCGGTTCGCCCGCTCGTGGAAGAGGAAGTAGGAGGCCATGAAGGTGAAGACGAGTTCGATCTGGCCGAGAGCGCGCACATAGGCGACCTGCTGCAGGGTCATTGCCGTGAACCAGCCGGCCGAGCCGACGACGCCCGCAAGCCCCACCAGCGCGGAAGAACGCCAGGTGAGCAGCACCTGGATGATCTCGCGCTTGTCCTTCCAGAACATCCAGACCAGCATGAAGGCGGTCTGGAAGGTGGTGACGCAGGCAAGCGTCATGGCCGCTTCCATCACCGGCCCCGGCCCGTCGAGCGACAGGGAAGCCGTGCGGTAAGCCACTGCCGAAATGCCGAACACGGCACCCGAGGCGATACCGATCAGCGCGGTGCGGCTTGCCAATGCCACCAGCATGTTGCGCCAGGAGAGCGGCATGCGAGCCATCGAGATCATCATTACGCCGATGACGCCGACGACGATAGCCATGACAGCTCCGGGCGTCAGTTTCTCGCCGAGCAGCACGAAACCGAAGACCGCAGCCTGCACCGGCTCCGTTTTGGAATAGGCGGTGCCGACCGCGAAATTCCTGAGCGAGAAGAGATGCACGAGCAGAATGGTCGCGAAGATCTGTGAAAGACCGCCGATCACAGCCCAGAGCGCGAAGGTCCAGTTCAGCGCCGGGAAGGGATAACCGGCGAAATGGTGCAGGCAGAGGACGTAGAGGATCGCCACCGGAAAGCCGTAGCCGAAGCGCACGAAGCTTGCCGCCCGGGTTCCGAGCTTTCCCTGCAGGTGTTTCTGCAAGGCGGAGCGCAGGTTCTGCAGGAAGGCAGCGGCGATTGTGATGGGGATCCAGAGTTCCATATCACGGCGGTATCATGCGCCCCGATCCGCCGCCAAGGGCGGTTTCGCGCCGAATCGTCCTGCTTTTTCGATTTTCTTTGGCGCTGCATCCGTGCATAAAGCGGGCATGGACAAAAAGCCGAAGACCTCTCCCGAGCCAGCCGATTTCGCCCACATCCGTGATTGGGTGTTCGATCTCGACAACACGCTCTACCCGCATCACATCAATCTCTTCGCGCAGATCGACGTCAACATGACGGCCTATGTGCAGGAGCTTTTGCAGCTCGGGAAGGAAGAGGCACGGGCGCTGCAGAAGCGTTATTACCATGAGCACGGCACGACGCTCCAGGGCCTGATGCTGAACTACGGCATCGATCCCGACGGCTTTCTCGAACGGGCGCATGCGATCGACTACTCGGCGCTGCTGCCCAATCCGGAGCTCGGCGATGCGATCAAGGCGCTGCCTGGCCGCAAGTTCATCTTCACCAACGGCAGCGTGCCGCATGCCGAGGCCGCTGCCCGGGCGCTCGGCATCCTCGAACATTTCGACGACATCTTCGATATCGTCGCAGCCGATTACGTCCCGAAGCCGGCGGGCGCGACCTACGACAAGTTCGCGAGCCTGCACCGGGTCGACACGCAGAACGCCGTGATGTTCGAGGACCTGCCGCGGAACCTCAAGGTGCCGAAGGCGCTCGGCATGCGCACCGTGCTGCTCGTGCCGCACAATCTCGACGCGGTGCTGATGGAGCGTTGGGAGAAGCTGACCGACGAGGACGATCACATCGATTATGTGACCGACGATCTCGCCGGTTTCCTCAATGGGCTGCGCGCCGGCTGATACCGTTTCGGCTTACCAAAAGTTCATCCACATTACACAGGTTTAAGTGGTCCTTGCCGGTTGCGGCGCCTACCTTCAGGCTATCGAAACAACCGGAAAGGACCCCCTCGATGACCGCTAAAAAGATCGTTCTGGCGACACTCGGCGTCGCCCTGATCGCCGGAGCCGCCATGCCGGCATTTGCCGCACCCGGCCGAGACGGCGCCGATCGCGGGCCGATGGGGCCGATGGGCCGCGGCGTGATGCAGGACGTGACGTTCGTGCGCCTGCTCAAGACGGCCGATGCCAACAAGGATGGCAAGATCTCCAAGGACGAGATGACGGCCTTCCAGGACAGGCTCTTCACCGAGATCGACGCCAACAAGGACGGTTCGCTGACGCGCGGCGAGATGTTCGACCATCGTCAGGCGAAGTTCGAAGAGTTCCGCAAGAACAATCCGCCGCCGGCCGTGGCCAACACTGCCGACAACCAGGTTCCGGGCAATCCGGACGACCAGAACCAGACCGCCGACCAGCGGGGCGACCACCGTCGCGACCGCGATCATGCCGGCTGGGGTCGTCATGGCCGGGATCGAGATGACCGCGACGGTCACGGCTGGGGCCGTCATGAGGCCCGCTGGGACCGGCATGATCGCGGCGATGGGCGCCCGATGATGCGCGGCGGCATGTTCCGCATGCTCGACGAGGATCGCGACGGCAAGGTCACCAAGGCCGAAGCGATCGCCGCCGGCGACAGGCTGTTCACCCGCATGGACACCAACAAGGACGGCACCATTTCCATCGACGACCTGCCGGACCGCCCCCTCTAGTTCTCCGCCCCCTTCGAACTAGTCCCGGCAGTCGTCGTCAAAGGAACCGCCCTCCCTTCCCAAAGGAGGGCGGATTCCTTGTTTTTACGGATCGGGAAATTCATCGCTCAGGACGGCCTCCAAACCTAGCCGGAAGTTTCGATCTGCGACTTCACCGGCAGAATTCCCTGCCGGCAATCTGGCCGTGAACTCCCGACTTTTCGATCAAGCGTTCAGTGCTCGTAGAAGTCCGCGATGACCTTCCAGGCCTGGTCGGCCGTCTCCACGAAGCTGATCAGATTGAGGTCTTCGGGCGCGATGGTGCCGAATTCCGCCAGGGCATCGAAATTGATGATGCCGCGCCAGAATTTTTCCGAGAACAGGATCAGCGGAATGCGCTCCATGCGCTTCGTCTGAATGAGCGTCAGTGCCTCGAACATCTCGTCCAGCGTGCCGAAGCCGCCGGGGAAGACGGCGACCGCCTTGGCGCGCATCATGAAATGCATCTTGCGGATGGCGAAATAGTGGAAGTTGAAGCTGAGCTCCGGCGTCACGAACCGGTTCGGCGCCTGTTCGTGTGGCAGCATGATGTTGAGACCGATGCTTGGAGCCCCGGCTTCCGCTGCACCGCGATTGCCGGCCTCCATCACGCCCGGACCACCGCCGGTTACCACCACATATTCCTGGTGGTTGTGGTTTGCCGAATGCTTGCCGCAGAGGGCTGCGAACTTCTGCGCCTCCTCGTAAAAGACGGAAGCCGCCTCGAGGTTCTGGCGCTGGATTTCGTTACGGGCCGCCCAGGCGCTCTGGCCTGGTGCCGGAATGCGGGCGCCGCCGAAGAGCACGACGGTGGATTTGATACCGCGCTCGGCCAGCATCATTTCCGCCTTCATGAGTTCGAGCTGCAGACGAATGGGACGGGTCTCCTCCCGCGAGAGGAAATCCTCGTCCACATAGGCCAGGCGGTAGGAGGGCGAAAGCGTCTGCGGCGTTTTCGGCTGCCCGGCGGCGGCGCGCTTGTCCGCGACGTTGTCCTTCAGCGGATCCCAGACCCCATCCCTGCGCCGCGGTCCATCCTTCTTCGCTCTTGCCATTTCAACATTCCTTCCGGCGCCAACAGCGGGTTGACGCCAATTCGCATTGACGCTTGAGTGGCGGTCGCTTAGAGCAAATGACACCAATTGGCCACCTTTCCCACCATCACGATATCGAGTGACGTTTAAGGATTCCCCATGAGCAACCCTGACTTCTCTTCCCTCGAAAAGACTATCGAGACGGCCTTCGACAACCGCGACAGCGTCACGATTTCCACCAAGGGCGAAGTCCGCGATGCGGTCGAGGAAGCTCTGAACCTGCTCGACGGCGGCAAGGCGCGTGTCGCGAGCCGCGGCGCGGATGGTGCCTGGATTGTGCATCAGTGGCTGAAGAAGGCGGTGCTCCTCTCCTTCCGCCTCAACGACATGGAAGTCGTCAAGAACGGCCCGGGCAATTCCACCTGGTGGGACAAGGTACCGTCGAAGTTCGAAAACTGGGGCGAAAACGCCTTCCGTGCCGCGGGCTTCCGCGCCGTGCCGAATTGCGTCGTGCGCCGCTCCGCCTATATCGCCAAGAACGTCATCTTGATGCCGTCCTTCGTCAACCTCGGCGCCTATGTCGACGAAGGCACGATGGTCGACACCTGGGCGACCGTCGGCTCCTGCGCCCAGATCGGCAAGAACGTCCACCTTTCGGGCGGCGTCGGGATCGGCGGCGTGCTGGAGCCGATGCAGGCCGGTCCGACCATCATCGAAGACAACTGCTTCATCGGCGCCCGCTCGGAAGTCGTCGAAGGCTGCATCATCCGCGAGGGTTCCGTTCTCGGCATGGGCGTCTTCATCGGCAAGTCGACGAAGATCGTCGATCGCGCCACCGGCGAGGTCATGTATGGCGAGGTGCCGCCCTATTCCGTCGTCGTCGCCGGCACCATGCCGGGCAAGCCGCTGCCGAACGGCGAGCCGGGTCCGAACCTTTATTGTGCCGTGATCGTCAAGCGCGTCGACGAGCAGACCCGCTCCAAGACCGGCATCAACGAACTGCTGCGCGACTGATATTCAAGGCCGATATTCCGAAATGTCCGCGTCTCATCCCTCTGGCGATCCCGTCGCCAATCTCCAGTCCCTCATCCGCTGCCCTTCGGTGACACCTGCCGAAGGCGGCGCGTTGTCCGCACTGGAAGCCATGCTTCTGCCGCTCGGCTTCAAGGTCGAGCGCATGGTGGCGACGGAGCCGGGCATGCCGGATATCGAAAACCTCTATGCGCGACTTGGCGTCGACGGCCCGCACCTGATGTTCGCCGGGCACACGGACGTCGTCCCGCCGGGTGACGAAAGCGCCTGGAGCCATCCGCCCTTCGCAGCCGAGATTGCCGGCGATACGCTTTACGGCCGGGGCGCCGTCGACATGAAGGGCGGCATCGCCTGCTTCCTCGCAGCGATCGCCCGCCATATCGAACAGCACGGTGCTCCCAAGGGCTCGATCTCTTTCCTCATCACCGGCGATGAGGAGGGCCCGGCCGTCAACGGGACCGAGAAACTCCTCAAATGGGCGGCCGAAAGAGGCGAGCGCTGGGATGCCTGCCTCGTCGGCGAGCCGACCAATCCCGATGTGCTGGGTGACATGATCAAGATCGGCCGCCGTGGTTCGGTCTCCGGCAAGGTGACGGTCCATGGCGTGCAGGGCCATGCGGCCTATCCGCATCTGGCCGACAATCCGGTGCGCGGGCTGCTGCCGCTCGCTTCGGCGCTGATGGACCCGCCCTTCGATGCTGGCACGCCGGAATTCCCGGCCTCCAATCTGGAAGTGACATCGGTCGATGTCGGCAATCCCGCGACCAATATCATTCCGGCCAAGGCGACATTCGCCTTCAACATCCGTTTCAACGACATCTGGACGGCCGATACAGTGAAGGCGGAGATCCTGCGCCGTCTCGATGCCGCCGCGGCTCAGGGTCCGCTACGCCCTGGCCGCCAGCCGGCGCGTTACAAAATGGCCTGGGCCGAGCGCCCGAGCCATGTCTTCCTTACCCGCAACAACGCTCTGATCGCTTCGCTCTCCGGCGCCGTGGAGGCCGTCACGGGCAAGGTGCCGCAGCTTTCGACGACCGGTGGCACGTCGGATGCGCGCTTCATCAAGGATTATTGCCCGGTGGTGGAATTCGGCCTCGTCGGCCAGACCATGCACATGGTCGATGAGCGCGTCGCCCTTGCCGATCTGGAGACGCTTACCCAAATCTACGGGACCTTCATCTCCCGCTGGTTCGATAATGCCCTCCTATCATGAAGTCCGGCTATACCTCAGCGGCCTCTGGCTGCTGATCAAAGGCGATGCGCAGGGATTCCGGCTGCTCGATATTTCCGATCGCGGCATGGTGCGGTCCTTCTGGGCCTTCGTCTGGTGCCTGCCGCCGGCCGTCGCGTCCTGGCTCTGGCTGCACGAACTGATGCTGGACGGCATGCCCAAGGGGTCGCGGCTCGGCGGCCTGTTCTTCCTGCGTACCGCCATGCTGGAGGTTCTGACCTGGCTCCTGCCGCTGATCCTGGCCGGCCTGCTCTGCCTGCTCACCGGCATCCAACGGAAATTCCCAGCCATCGTCGTGACGATGAACTGGCTTGCGGTGCCGTTTTCGTGGATCTACGGGCTGATGTGCGCGCTGATGCTGCTCGCGCCGGCGATGCTGCCGATCATCGGACTGCTCCAGCTTGCGCTGATCATGGCGCTCATCGTTGCGTTTTCCCGCATCATCCGCATGATCAATGGCCCACAGCCGCTGATGATCATCGCCTTCGTGCTGGTGCTGATGGTCCCGAACATCATCCTGACGGAAGCCCTGCAGCGCTTTCTCGGCATATATCCGTTCTGAGCAGCCCTTCCATCCCTGGATTACGGATCGATGGTGATCATGGATCACCTGGATAATCGACCTTCATGAAATAGAGCCCGTCCGGTGGCGCCACCGGCCCGCAGGCGGCGCGATCCCGCGCGTCAAGCGCCGCACGCACATCCTGAGGCGTCATCTTGCCTTCGCCCGCGAGCTTCAGGGTGCCGGCGAAGGAGCGGATCTGATTGTGGAGAAAACTCTGGGCGCTGGCGCGGATCTCGATCAGCTCGCCGTTGCGCGTCACATCCAGCCGGTCGAGCGTGCGGACGGGGCTGGTCGCCTGGCAATGGGCGGAGCGGAAGGTGGTGAAGTCGTGATGCCCAACCAGCGTCTGCGCCGCCGCATGCATCGCTTCGTGATCCAGCTCGCGGGCGACCCACCAGGCGCGCTTCGCCTCGAGCGCCAATGGCGACGGCCGGTTGAGGATGCGATAGAGGTAATGCCTGCGCAGCGCCGAGAAGCGCGCGTCGAACTCATCGTCGACCGCCTGAACGTCGAGTACCGCAACCTTCTCGCCCGCCATCATCAGGTGGGCGTTCAGCGCGTTGCGCAGTTTGTAGGGCTTCCAGTCGCGCGCGAGATCCGCATGGATCACCTGGCCTATGGCATGCACGCCGGAATCGGTGCGGCCCGCGCCGCGGATCGAGACCGTCTCGCCGGTCAGCGACAGAATGCCCGCCTGCAATGCGGCCTGCACCGAATGGCCGTTTTCCTGCATCTGCCAGCCGACATAGGGCGTGCCGTCATATTCGACGGTCATACGGAAACGCGGCATCAGGCGGGCCCGATCTTTTGAACAAGTCTGGCGCCGGCCGCAAGCGGCGTGCCGCGCAGGAATTCGGAAGCAGCAAGCGGCTTGCCGCCGGCCTTCTGAAGTTTTACGAGCCGCACGGCGCCTTCGCCGCAGGCAACCGTCAGCGCATCATCCAGCACGCTGCCGGCCTCGCCGCTTCCCTGAGCCATTTCGGACGCAAGGACCTTGATGCGTTCCACCCTGCCATTGATCTCCGCCTCGAACCAGGCGCCCGGAAAGGGCGAAAGACCACGGATATGATTGTGGACGTCGCGCGCCGGTCCGGAGAAATCGATGCGCGTCTCACCCTTGTCGATCTTGGCGGCGTAGAGCACGCCTTCTTCGGACTGCGGCGTCAGGGGCAGGTCGTTCGCTTCTAGCTTCTCCATCGCCTCGACCATGGCGCGGGCACCGGTGAGCATGAGCCGGTCGTGCAGCTCGCCAACCGTCATGTTTTCGCCGATCTCGACCTCTTTGGTCAGCGCGACGGGGCCGGTATCGAGGCCTTTTTCCATCTGCATGACCATCATCCCGGTTTTTGCGTCACCGGCCATGATGGCGCGCTGGATGGGTGCCGCGCCCCGCCAGCGCGGCAGGAGCGATGCATGGCCGTTGTAGCAGCCGAACCGCGTGCCGGTGAGGATCGCTTCAGGCAGCAGAAGGCCATAGGCGACCACGACCGCGACATCCGCCTTGAACGCGCGGAAGGTTTCGCGATCTTCCTCCGCTTTGAAATTGGGCGGCGTCAAAACCGGTATGCCGAGCAGTTCGGCCGCCTGATGCACAGGCGACTTCACGAGATCGAGCCCTCGCCGCCCGCCCGGCCTCGGCGGCTGGGTATAGACCGCGACGACCTCATGCCCCGCCTGCTTGAGGCTCTGCAGCGTCGGCACGGAAAATTCCGGCGTGCCCATGAAGATGATGCGAAGAGACATATCGTTGCCCGCTTTTGTTCAAGCGCCTTCAAACGGGTTTACCGGCCGAAGATCAAGCCCCTCGACGTCTTTTACCTTGCATGTCGCCAGCGTTGCGCCGTGGGAAAGGCGGATAGCGGTGACCATCGCCTCCCTGGTTCCGATTGGCCTGCCTCGCATGCGACGGCGGACGCTGCTTTCCCGTAATGATGAGCGGCGCCGCCCGAATTTTTCAACGGATGCTAAACAGCCTTCGTCTTGGCAGCCTTGGTGAATTTCTTGATCACCATCTCGCGCTTCAGGCGGGAGATGTAGTCGATGAACAACACGCCGTTGAGATGGTCTATCTCATGCTGCAGGCAGGTGGCGAGAAGTCCGTCCGCTTCCACGAGATGCTCCTTGCCGTCGCGACCGATATGCTTGACGGTGACGATCGCCGGACGCTCCACCTCCGCATAATATTCCGGGATCGACAGGCAGCCCTCCTCATAGACGGAACGCTCGTCGGAAGACTTGACGATTTCTGGGTTGATGAAAACCTGCGGCTGCTTCTCTTCGCCTTCGCGCGAAACGTCCACCACCAGGATACGGCGCGGCACACCGACCTGGATCGCCGCAAGCCCGATGCCCGGAGCGTCGTACATAGTCTCCAGCATATCGTCGGCAAGTTTCAGGAGTTCGGCATCCACCTGCTCGATGGGCTTGGAAACCTGGCGCAGGATCGGGTCGGGAAGAATAATCAGCGGCTTGATCGTCATGGCCTCCCATAACCCATCTTTTTTTCCGATGAAATAGGGATTGCGATCGCTCCGGACAGAATGTTCACGTTTTGATCTTTTCAAGCCGCGGATTTCTGCTAGCCTGAGATCATGGACAATCTTCTCGATCGCCTTCCCCAGCTTCTGGCCGCGCAGCAAACCATGGCAATCGTCGCCGCCACGGCCATTGCCGGTATCGTTTTCCTGATCCTGTGGATGCGAGCCAACATCCGGCGGCAAACGGAAGCAGCCCGCTCGGCAATGGAATCCGAGGCCAGGCTTGCGGAATTGATCAGGGCTCAGAATGAGATGCAGGGCCGGCTGTCGGCCATGGCCGAGACGCTTTCCGCACGCCAGTCCGAACTCAGCCAGGTGGTCAGCCAGCGGCTCGACGGCATGACGCACCGGATCGGCGCGACCATTACCGAACAGACCAGGTCCACTCATGAAAACCTGCGCCGGCTGCAGGAGCGCCTGGCGGTGATCGACGCGGCGCAAAGCAACATCCAGACGCTCGCCAAGGATGTCGTCGGCCTGCAAGCGATTCTTTCCAACAAACAGACCCGCGGCGCCTTCGGCCAGGGCCGCATGGAAGCGATCGTCGCCGACGGGCTGCCGATGGGCGCCTATACGTTCCAGACGACGCTTTCGAACGGCATGCGGCCGGACTGTACGGTGAAGATGCCGAACGGTGCGCCGCCGCTGGTTATCGACGCCAAGTTCCCGCTCGAATCCTGGAACGTGTTTCGCGAGGCGGCGGCTCCGGATGCCAGACGGGCGGCGGCGCAGGCCTTCAAGCGCGATCTCGACGTGCATATCCGCGACGTTTCCGAAAAATACCTGATCCCCGGCGAAACCCAGGACATGGCTTTTCTCTTCGTGCCGTCGGAATCGATCTTCGCCGAGATACACGAGCATTTCGAAGCTGCCGTTCAGAAGGCCCAGCGGTCAAAAGTGGTGATCGTCTCGCCTTCCCTGCTGATGCTGTCGATCCAGGTCATCCAGGCCGTCTTGAAGGACCAGCGGATGCGCGAGCAGGCACATCTCATCCAGGGCGAAGTCGCTTTGCTGATGGAGGATCTCGGGCGCCTCGACGACAGGACGCGCAAGCTGCAGGCGCATTTTCTCGCGGCGCAGAAAGATGTCGAGCAGATCGTCACCTCCGCCGACAAGCTGAACCGCCGCGGCGCCAGGATCGGCACCCTGGAACTGGAGGCGCCGGCGGATGCAGAACCGCCGACGGACATGCCGCAGGCGAAAGTCGTCGAAAGCCGGACCGGTCTCCTCAAGCTTCGGGTGGTTGACGAGGAGTGACGCGGTCGGGCACAGTCGCGCCACTTTTAAACCTTGAGACAGGCCTGCCCAATGATCACCGTTCTCGGCTCCATCAACATGGACCTCATCGCCACCACCGACCGTCTGCCGCAGCCGGGAGAGACGGTGGCGGGATCGGGTTTTGCAACGGCGGCGGGCGGCAAGGGTGCCAACCAGGCGCTTGCCGCCCGCCGTGCGGGCAGCGTCGTGAGGATGGCGGGTGCGGTCGGCGAAGACGGCTTTGCAAAGCCCGCGCTTGCCCTTCTGACGGAGGCCGAGGTCGATCTTTCCGCCGTTGCACATGTCGGCGAACCGACGGGGACGGCGCTGATCCTGGTTGGCGGAACGGGCGAGAACATGATCGCCGTCGTTCCCGGCGCCAACGGAACGGTGAGCCGGGAGCAGGCCCATGCGGCCGTCGAGGTCATGCAGAATGGCGATATCCTCATGCTGCAGCTCGAAATCCCGGCGGACACGGTGGAAACCGCCCTGCGCGCCGCAAAGGCGAAGGGCATCCTGACGGTGATCAACACCGCGCCGCTGACGGAAGAAGCCGCAAGGCTCGCACGGCTCGCGGATGTCGTGGTTGCCAACGAGACCGAATTCGAACGGCTTGCGGGACATCCGGTCCCGGACGCGGCAACCCGCAAGTCGGCCTTGGAAAAACACCACGCGGAAACCGGCCAGACGCTGGTAGTGACCCTCGGCGGCGATGGCGTCATTGCCATTCGCGACGGAGAATTCTTCGCCGCCCGCGGCCTCGACATCGAGCCGGTCGATACGGTCGGGGCCGGCGATACGTTCTGCGGTTATCTCGCGGCGAGCCTCGAACAGGGACTGGATTTCGGCAAAGCCCTGCGCCGGGCGGCGGTCGCAGGTTCGCTCGCCTGCCTCACGCCGGGGGCACAGCCTTCTATTCCGCCGGCCGAAGCCGTCGATGCGCGGATTTAATCGATTTAAGCCAATGTTACCTGCAGTGTTTTGCTGCAATGCGGTGACTCATCGGGTGGATTTTAGTTAAAGTTAACACATCGCCACTAGGGTCGCGGTCAAGATCTCCGCGGGATTTGGCCGGTAACCCCATTTGCCTCGCGGACGCCCCATGAAGGGGCTCAACACCCTTCCGCACTGCGAGGCAACCTATGTTTTCGCTGAAGATCAAATCCCTCTCCACGAAGCTCATCCTGGTGACGAGCCTGGCGATCGCCCTGGTTCTCGTCATTTCCAACCTCTTCCTGATTTCCCAGACGCGCAGCCGCGTCTCGACACTCACCATGGCGCAGGCGGAGGCGGAAGCCCGCTCGATCGCCAACGAGGTCGCCGTCGATATGGGCCAGCTCGCCGGCGCCGCCCGGTCGATCGCCGGCGTCATCGGCCGCGGCCACGCAGGCGGTTATCTGAATCGCAAGGGCGTGGTTGACGCGCTGAAGGCCAATCTGGAACAGAACGTCTTCGCCTACGGCAGCTGGTTCGCCGAAGCGCCCGGCACGTTCGACGGCAAGAACGCCGAGTTCGTCGGCAACAAGGACATGGGCGGCAACAAGAAGGGCGAGCTCGCTCCGTATTGGACCAAGAGCAAGACCGGCGATATCGCCTACAGCGTCTTCGACATCGATACTCAGGCGGAGTGGTATGCGCTCGCCGCGAATTCGAAAAAGGGATCGCTGACCCAGCCTTATGTCGAAAGCACGACAGGCGACGCGACGGCGATGAGCTCGGTCGCCTATCCGGTCATGTCGGGTTCGAAATTCCTCGGCGTCGCCGGTCTGGACGTGTCGCTCGCCACGCTGACGAAGAAGCTGCAGGCCATGCGCCCCTTCGGCTCCGGCCGCGTCCTGCTCGTCTCGCAGGGCGGCGCCTGGATCGTGCCGGTCAAAGCCGACAAGCTGATGAAGCCGGTCGATGGCGAGAAGGCAAACGAGCTGCTGGCCACACTGAAGTCCGGCAAGCCCGCGCAGCTCGACCATCTCACCACGGATGCATCCGAACCTTACGAGCGCGTCGTCTATCCCTTCACCGTGCCGGATCTCAACGCGACCTGGGCGATCGTTGTCGACGTGCCGCAGAGCGTGATTGCGGCTCCCGTGCAGGACCAGACACTGATGATGGTGCTCGGCGGCCTCGTCGTGATGGCGGCCTGCATCGCCACTCTTTATTTCGGCAGCAGCGTTTTCGTGCGTCGCCCGCTCGGCGCGCTGCTTGGCAGCGTCGATCTTCTCGGCCAGGGCCGTTTCGAACAGCCCGTTCAGGGTCAGGAACGGACGGACGAGATCGGCTCGCTCGCCAAGTCGCTCGAAGGCTTCCGCCACACGCTCGCCGATGGCCGCCGCTTGGAGGCGGAAGCGGAGGCGCAGCGAAACGCCGCCGATGCCGAGCGCGGACGCTCCGAGACCGAGCGCGAAGACAATGCACGGCAGCAGCAGCGCGTCGTCGGTTCGCTCGCCAAGGGGCTTGCAGAGCTTTCCGGCGGCAATCTCGGTTATCGCATAGAGGATGAGTTCCCCGGGGATTATGCCAAGCTCAAGGTCGATTTCAACAAGGCGCTGGAAAGTCTCGAGGATACGATCGCGACGGTCAATTCCACCGTCCGCAACATCGGCAACGGCACCCGTGAAATCACCTCCAGCGCGCAGGATCTTTCACGCCGCACCGAGCAGCAGGCCGCCAGCCTGGAGGAAACGGCAGCCGCCCTTAACGAGCTCACGGCCCAGGTAAATTCGAGCGCCGAGAACGCAAGCTCTGCAGCCGCCACCGTCAATCTCGCCTGCGAGGATGCCGAGAAATCCGGCGAGGTGGTGCAAAAGGCCGTCGCTTCCATGGAAGGCATTGCCCATTCCTCCCAGGAGATCTCCCGCATCATCGGCGTGATCGACGAGATCGCCTTCCAGACCAACCTTCTAGCGCTCAATGCCGGCGTCGAAGCGGCGCGTGCGGGCGAAGCCGGCAAGGGATTTGCTGTCGTTGCTCAGGAAGTTCGGGAACTTGCGCAGCGTTCCGCCAATGCTGCGAAGGAGATCAAGGCGCTCATCAACGCCTCGACCAGCCAGGTGAAGGATGGTGTAGATCTGGTCGGCAAGGCGGGCGACACGCTACAGAAGATCGCCGTGCAGGTGATGCAGATCAACGGCCTGATCCGGCAGATCTCCGCCTCGGCCAGCGAGCAGGCGGCCGGCCTCAAGGAGGTCAACGCGGCCGTCAACCAGATGGACCAGGTCACCCAGCAGAACGCGGCCATGGTGGAGGAAACAACGGCCGCCAGCACGGTGCTCAGCACGGAGGCGGAAACGCTGAATTCGCTGGTCTCGCGCTTCCGCGTCTCGGCTCATGCTGCCGGTCATCACGCGCCGCAGGCCTTGCGTCAGATCGCGGAGGCCATGCGGGCGCCGCAGGCAAGCGAACCGGCACCGCGCGTCAGGGTAGCAGCCACGGTCGCCGCGTCTCGTAGCACCGCCGCGGTGGCAACGGATGAATGGCAGGAATTCTGATCGCCATAGATGCATGAAAAAGCCGCCGTAACTCGGCGGCTTTTTCATGCCCGCATCTCTCCCGACCAATAATCAGAGCCGGCCGACACGCTCGGTCAGCAGTGCGAAGAAACCATCGGCATCGACCTCGCGCATGACCGTAGCATTCGGCTTGCGACCGGAGACGCGCCACCAGTCTACCACCGTCATGCCGACCGTAAGCTCCGACTGAGTTTCAATCTCGACATTGCATTCCCGGCCGGAAAAAAGCTCGGGCTTCAGGAGATAGGCGATCACCGTCGGGTCGTGCAGTGGACCGCCGTCCGAGCCGTATTTCTCGATATCGAACCGTTCGAAGAAGGCCAGCCAGTCGACCAGCACCTTTGCCGGATGGGTTCCGAGTGCGGCGATCTTCGCAACCCGTGCCTTGGTGGTGAGCAACTGGTGGGTAACGTCGAGCGGCATCATGACGATCGGCATGCCTGACGCAAAGACGATCTTGGCCGCCTCCGGATCGACATAGATGTTGAATTCGGCCGCAGGGGTGATGTTGCCCCCTTCGAAGAAGCCCCCGCCCATCATCACCAGTTCCCTGACGCGCGAGGCGATGTCGGGAGCCTTCTGAAGTGCCAGCGCCACGTTGGTGAGCGGGCCAAGCGTACAGAGCGTCACCGTTCCGGCAGGCTCGTTCCGCAACGTCTCGATGATGAAGTCGACGGCATGTTTTTCACGTACCATCATCACCGGCTCAGGCAGTGCGACGCCATCGAGACCGCTGCGGCCATGCACATGCTCGGCGGTCACCTGCGGCCGATGCGTCGGCTTCAACGCACCTTCATAGACCGGTGCGTCGGGCTTGCCGCAGAGCTCGCAGACGATCCGTAAGTTTCGACTCGTGTAGGAAAGCGGCACGTTGCCGGCCACCGCGCACAGGCCGAGCACTTCCAACTCGTCCGGACTGGCAAAAGCCAGCATGATCGCGGCGGCATCGTCCTGGCCCGGATCGGTGTCGATGATGATCTTTCTGCGCTGCATGGCCACTCCCGTTCTCAGCGGCGGGTGTTGTCGCTCCCTTGCGTGTTGTCAAGCATCATCCTGCTCACGTGGCGCGATCGTGACCGCACCGACCCGGGTTGTCCTTGCGCGCAACACGGCAAATACCCATATAGGGGCCGAGTTGGCGAGCCGAGACCGGGCGCCGATATGGTCGCTTGTTTCAAGGACTGAATGATGACCCGAATAACGCCATTCGCGAGCCCCCTGCTTCTGGGCTTCGACGCCATGGAAAAGACCCTCGAACGCCTTGCCAAGGCCAATGACGGGTATCCTCCCTATAATATCGAACGCATTCATGCGAATGTCGAGGCGCCCGAGCGCCTCCGGATCACGCTCGCCGTTGCCGGCTTTTCCGAATCGGAACTGGATGTGACGACCGAGGAGACCCAGCTGGTCATCCGGGGGCGGCAGATCGAGCAGGGTGAGCGGGAATATCTTTACCGCGGCATTGCCGCCCGCCAGTTCCAGCGGGTCTTCGTTCTGGCCGACGGCATGCAGGTTGCCGGCGCGTCTCTCAGGAACGGATTGCTGTCAATCGACCTTATCCGCCCCCAGCCCGAGCGCATGGTGCGAAAAATTAACATTTCCGTCTCAGAGTAGATCAACGGCGTTAATGCCGTTGCATCCTCAATATGGAGGCTGGAATGCTCCTGAAAGAAGCGAATACGCGTTTGACGCAGTCCGAACTGGCTCATCTTGGCACCGGAGAAGTCGGATATATTCGCAAAATGCGGTCGGACGAAGTGTCCCGCTGCTTCCCCGAGGCTCCCGAAATCGATCCTACTCTCGATCTCTGGGCTCTGTTCGGCGCCGACGGCACCCCGATTCTTCTGACCGACAACCGCTCCAGCACCTTCTTCAAGGCTGCCGAAGACGATCTGAAGACCGTAACCGTTCACTGACGCTCAGACTTTTTCGAACGTCAGATAGGCCGAGGAACGGCCTTCGCGGCGGGCCTTGTTTTCGTATCGCGTCCCTGGCCAGCCCGCGAAAGGCGTCAGCCAATCCGATGACTGGTTCGCCAGCCATTCGAAGCCGGCGTGATCCCTGCAATGGATCAGCGTCCAGTTGACGTAGGTATCGATATCCGACGCGAAACAGAACAGGCCGCCCGGCTTCAGCACGCGGTGGAACCGGTCAAGATTGACCTGCGACACGAACCGCCTCTTCCAGTGCTTCCGCTTCGGCCACGGATCGGGGTAGAGAAGATCGATCCTGTCGAGTGAACCGTCCGGCAGCCAGTCGAGCACCTGCGTGGCGTCGTCGTCATAGACGCGGACATTCTTCAAGTTCAGCTCTTCGACGCGCGACAGCAGCTTCGCCATGGAATTGACGAAGGGTTCGATACCGATGAAGCCGGTCTCAGGGTTTTCCTGCGCGCGGTGGATGAGATGCTCGCCGCCGCCGAAACCAATCTCCAGCCGCAGAACCTTCACCGGAACGGAGAAGAGTTCGGCAAGGGACGCGGGTGGCGGCGCCAGGAGATCGAGCTTCAGGACCGGCAGCAGCGTCGCCATGCCTTCCGCCTGGCGTTCGCGCAGCGGCTTTCCCTTGCGACGTCCGAAGAAGGCTTCGGTGGCACGGCTCGGGTGCTGTTCGATCATGTGTTTCCCGTTTCCAAATAAAAAGCGGATGCCTTGGAGGCACCCGCTTTACAGTTTCCGGACGCTGTCCGTAAAGGCCGATCAAGCGGCCTTCAGCGTTTCACCCTTCAGCGCTTCCTTGAGCGGCTTCACGAGATCGGTCTTCTCCCAGGAGAAGGAGCCGTCGCGGCCGGCCTTGCGGCCGAAGTGACCATAGGCCGAGGTCTTGGCATAGATCGGCCTGTTGAGGTCGAGATGGCGGCGGATACCCGACGGGGACAGATCCATGACCTTGCGCAGCGCGGCTTCGATCTGATCTTCCGTCACGCCCTTGCCGGTGCCGGCGAGATCGACATAGACCGAGAGCGGCTGGGCGATACCGATCGCGTAAGAAATCTGGATCGTGCAGCGATCGGCAAGGCCGGCGGCGACGACGTTCTTGGCCAGATAACGGGCAGCGTAGGCGGCGGAACGGTCGACCTTGGTCGTGTCCTTGCCGGAGAAGGCACCGCCGCCATGCGGAGCCGCGCCGCCATAGGTGTCGACGATGATCTTGCGGCCGGTCAGACCGGCGTCACCATCCGGGCCGCCGATGACGAACTTGCCCGTGGGGTTGATGTACCATTTGCAATCCGCATCGATCGGCAGATCGCCGAGCGCTTCGCGGATATAAGGTTCGACGACGGCGCGAACCTTCTGGGAATCCCAGCTCTCGTCGAGGTGCTGGGTGGAAAGCACGATCGAATCGACGCCGGCCGGTTTGCCGTCTTCGTAACGTACGGTCACCTGGCTCTTGGCGTCAGGACCGAGCTTCGCCGCTTCGCCCTCGCCCTTCTTGCGGGCGGTTGCGAGAAGCTGCAGAATCTTGTGGGAATAGTAGATCGGCGCCGGCATGAGATCCGGCGTTTCCTTGCAGGCGTAACCGAACATGATGCCCTGGTCGCCGGCGCCCTCGTCGCCCTGCTTGTCGGCGGCGCTGTCGACGCCCTGCGCGATGTCGGCCGACTGGGAATGCAGAAGAACGTCGATCTTCGCGGTCTTCCAGTGGAAGCCGTCCTGCTCATAGCCGATCTCGCGGATCGCCTTGCGGGCTGCCGACTTGAACTTCGAAGGATTGATGACGTCCTTGCCGTCCTTGTCCTTCTTCATCAGGCTCGGCGGCAGGCGGACTTCGCCGGCGATGACCACGCGGTTGGTGGTGGCGAGCGTTTCGCAGGCGATGCGCACCGTCCAGGGATCGACACCGGTCTTGGCCGCTTCGCGGTACACAAGATCCACGATTTCATCGGAAATACGGTCACAAACCTTGTCCGGGTGGCCTTCGGCAACGGACTCGCTGGTGAACAGGTAACTTGCGCGCATTACGGGATTCCCCTCAAAGAAGCAAACGAGCTTGTGTTAGTGTCTTCCTTCGACAAAAACAAGCACACAACGACATATATATATCTTTATGTGTACACTCTAAACATTTTCGCAACACCAGGCCTGCCGCCGAAACGAAAAAAGCGGCCCGGGAGGCCGCTTTCGCATTTTTCGCTGTTTTCTGCCTTATTCGACTTCGGCATCCGCTGCGAGAGCCTTGACGAGATCGACCACACGCCGACGCACTTTCGGGTCGGAAATCTTCACGAAGGCCCGGTTGAGCTGCAAGCCCTCGGAGGAGGAGAGGAAATCCACCACGTAGTTGGAGCTGGAGGCTTCCGCCATCCCGCCCTGCGCACCGGACTGTTCGCCGGGAGCGTCTTCGAAGAAGAAGGACACCGGCACGTTGAGAATGCTGGAGATGTTCTGCAGGCGGCTGGCGCCGACGCGGTTGGTGCCCTTTTCATATTTCTGGATCTGCTGGAAGGTGATTCCAAGGCTTTCGCCGAGTTTTTCCTGGCTCATGCCAAGCATGGTGCGGCGAAGGCGAATCCGGCTCCCGACGTGGATGTCGATGGGGTTCGGCTTCTTTTTGTTTTCAATCATAACGATGTCCTGACGAAGTTTGTTTGTTAATCCTCACAACCCGGTCTGCGTGTGGAGATACACTTCGTGCGGTTGGTCACAACAGGCTCAACGTAGGAAGCATATGGCGAGACGAAAGGCTGACATCACTATGCAATTTTAGGGGTTTTTGGTCAATTCGCTCGGAAATTAAAACCAGCGCGCGAGATCGCTGCAATCAGCAACATCGATCCCAGCACCAACCAGAAGTGATTTTCCCTGGCGTTACCGTCCCAATGCGGAACAGATCCGCCTCTCAGAGTTGCATCCATCACACCTTTTTGATTGTAATCCACACCCCGCATTAGTCTTCCGATGGGATCGACAACGGCAGATATACCTGTATTGGCGGCGCGAATCAGTGGCAGGCCGTTTTCGACAGCCCGGATCCGGGCCTGCTGGAAGTGCTGGTAAGGACCGGGCGTAGCGCCGAACCAGCCATCATTGGTGACGTTGAGAAGGGCGCTCGTCCGCTCCACGTCGCCGCTGATCTCCTCTGGAAATATGGCTTCGTAGCAGATCAGCGGATAAAAGAGCCGCCCGCCCGGGAGCGTCAGCATCGCGCGGGCGGGCGCCGCGGTAAAGCCGCCCGGCATGGCGATGGCATCGGGTATGCCGAGGTTGCGCAGCAGGTCCTCGTAGGGAACATATTCGCCGAAAGGCACGAGATGCACCTTATCGGAGGCTGAAACGATCTGACCTTCGCCGTCGATCACGTAGATCGAATTATAGAAGCGCGGCGCAAAACCCGGTCCTGCGTCTTCCGACCGGACCGCGCCGGTGACAAGCACCTGGCCGTCCTGCAGCACCTCCGCAATGCGCGCCAGCGCATCCGGGTTCTGAGTGAGGATGAAAGGAACTGAGGTCTCCGGCCAGACAACGATATCCGGCCGCTTGCCACCGTTTTCGGAGGGGAGAGCCGAAAGCGCCAGATGCTCTTCGAAAATTGCCGCGCGCTCGGCATCGTCCAGCTTGCGCGCCTGGTCGATCACGGGCTGGACGATCCGCACGGTCATCTCGTTTCCGGAAGCTGCGGCAAGGATCGAATCCGCTTGGTGAAGCCGCCAGGCACCATAGCCGAGATGGGCGGCAAACAGCAGGGCCGCAAGCGCGAGGCCGGTCTTCATGCCTTTCCTGGTGCCGGTGAGAGCGGGGGCGGAAAAGACGAAGACAGCAAGCACCGTGACGCCAAAAATGCCCAGCGGCGCCGCCGATTGCATCATCAGCGGCACGGGCATGGCGCCGTAACCGATGGCATTCCAGGGAAAACCCGTGGCGACGAAGCCGCGCAGCCATTCCGCCAGCCCGAAAGCGAATGCAAGAGCCGCGAGCCGCCCGAAACCGTCCGACCAGAATATGCGGGCGATCGCGGTCGCGAGACCATAGAAAAGCGCGAGATAGGCCGGCAGGCCGAAAACGGCGAGCGGCAGCGCCCAGGCGAACTCATCCGCCTCCACAAGAAGTGCGTTTCCGAGCCACCAGAGGCTCGCGACAAAATAACCGAAGCCGAAGACCCAGCCGAGAAGGAAAGCCGAGCGCAACCGCGTCACCCAGCCCCCGTCCGGATGGCCCGTCGAGCCGTCCATCAACCAGACGAGCAGCGTGAAGGAGATGAAAAGCGCCGCAAAAAAGCCGAAGGGGGGCAGCGCCAGAGCCCCGACCGCACCTGCAAGAAAAGCGACGACGCCGCGAGGAAAGCCCCAGAGAAGCATGATCCTGCCCGCCAGCCGCTCCATGAATGTCCCTTCCGCGCCCCGAATCAACGGCCGCAGTCTTCCAAAAAACAGCCGGCTTGTCGCGAGGTCAAAGACGCCCGACTGCCTGCATGGCGCTCCATCTCATTGGCTGGGCCGGTTCGGATCGCGCGCAGGCGGCGGCAACAGGGCCTGGGGCGTCTGGTCGGCGATGGCGGCTTCGGCCTCGCCCTTTGCCGGCCGGCGGCGGCCAAGCGTACGCTTGCGCATGATGCGCACGCGCTTGATGCGGCGGGGATCGGCCTCCAGTATCTGGAATTCGAAGCCCGGGACGGCCTGCACCACCTCGCCGCGCACCGGAATGCGGCCGAGCTCCGAAAAGATCAGGCCGCCAAGCGTGTCGACATCCTCCAGCCGGTGGCGAATGTTGAAATCCGGGCCGATCGCTTCGGCGATCTCCTCGAGTTCGATACGCGCGTCGGCGGTGAAGACGTCGTCTCCGGTGCGGGAGAACATCACCTGGTCGTCGTCATGCTCGTCCTCGACGTCGCCGATCACCATTTCGACGATATCCTCATGGGAGACGAGACCGTCGGTTCCCCCGTATTCATCGATGACGAGCGCCAGCTGGGTGCGCGCAGCCTGCATGCTCTGGAGCAGATCGGAGGCGAGCATCGACGGCGGCACGAACAGGATCTTCCGGATCAGCCCCGCTTCGGCGACCGTCTGTTCCAGGTCGACGCGGCCGAGGTCGAAAGCCGGGCGGGGCGTGCGCACGATCTTCTCGGTCTTTTCCGCCTTGTCGGTGGCCAGCGGCATCGGCTGTGCAGGCGCTGCCTTCGCAGTCGCCGCCCGCGCACCGGAGCGGCGCTTGTTGCGGGCCTGCTTGGCAAGATAGGAAAGCAGGTCGCGGATATGCACCATGCCGCGCGGGTCGTCGAGCGTATCGCTGTAGACCGGCATGCGCGACCGGCCGGTCTCCTCGAAATGGATGAGGAGCTCGCCGATCGTCATGTTCATGTCGATCGCTTCGATGTCGGCGCGCGGAACCATGATATCTTCGACGCGGATCTCGCGAAAGCGCAGGATATTGTGCAGCATCGCCCGCTCTTCGGGAGAGAAGGCGCCGCTGATATTGGCGTCGGCCATCAGCGCGTCGGCGAGATCCTCGCGCAACTGCTCACCCTGCGACGGCCTCAGAAGCCTCAGAGCCCGAGACCAGAAGGAATTATGGGATTTGGACGACTGTTCGGATCGTAAAGAACTACTGCCCTCGTCCGACGAGGAAGAGTCCGAACCGTCCTTGCCCTCGCGGGCAACATTGCTCGATAAATCGTTCATAGGTCCAATACTATACTATCGGGTCCTGCCCCGCATAGGGGTCAGATAGGCCGAGCCCGGCCAAAATGCGAGTCTCTAAACCCTCCATTTCTTCCGCTTCGTCCGTATCCATGTGGTCGTAGCCGAAGAGATGCAGGAAACCGTGCACTAAAAGATGAGTCAGATGATCGCTGAAAGTTTTGTCTAATTCAACCGCCTCGCGTTCGACGGTTTCGCGCGCGATGACGATATCGCCGAGCATTGGCCCCGGCCTACCGCCCGGCTGAAGCGGAAAGGCGGGAAAAGACAAGACGTTGGTCGGCTTGTCCTTGCCGCGCCATTCGGCGTTGATTTCCTGGATCGCGGCGTCGTTGGTGAAGACAAGCGACAATTCCGGTGCGGTTTTCGGGAAAGGCTGCTTTTCTTCTCGTGCCAGAAAGTCGGCCGCAGCGCCGAGCACCTTCCCGCTCATGGCCAGAAGGGCCGGCTCATCGGGCCAGCCCTCGTCTTCCACGCTGATCTGTATGTCGAGTTCAGGCATGCTCCGGCCCGACCGCTTCAGCGGTCGAGATCCTCGCTTTCCTCATGGACGGCATATTGCGCGTCATAGGCCTTGACGATGCGGCCGACCAGCGGATGGCGGACAACGTCCGTATCCTTGAAGCGGATAACGGAAATGCCTTCGACACCCTTCAGGATCTGCAACGCCTCGACCAGGCCTGATTTCACGCCGCGCGGCAGGTCCACCTGGCTCGGATCGCCGGTGACGATCATCCGGGCATTCTCGCCGAGGCGGGTCAGAAACATCTTCATCTGCATCGACGTGGTGTTCTGCGCCTCGTCGAGGATGACGGCGGCATTGGCAAGCGTGCGGCCGCGCATGAAGGCGAGCGGCGCAATCTCGATGACGCCGGCGGTGATCGCCCGCTCCACCTTGTCGCCCGGCATCATGTCGTAAAGCGCGTCATAAAGCGGCCGCAGATAAGGATCGACCTTCTCCTTCATGTCGCCCGGCAGGAAGCCCAAGCGCTCGCCGGCCTCCACCGCGGGGCGTGACAGGATGATCCGGTCCACCGCGCCGCGCTCCAGAAGCTGTGCGGCATGGGCGACCGCCAGATAGGTCTTGCCGGTACCGGCAGGGCCGACACCGAAAACGAGTTCCGAGCGTTCCAGCGCCCGCATATAAGCATCCTGGGTCGGTGTCCGGGCCTGGATCGTCTTCTTGCGGGTGGAAATCTGCGCCATCGACAGCTTTGCCTTGCGCTCCATGGTCGGCAGGGTCAGCTGGTCGTCCGCCGCCTGGGCCATGCGGATCGCGCCTTCGACATCGGAAATCTCCACAGAACCGCCCTTCTGAAGCCGTTCATAGAGGAAATCCAGCGCCCGGCGCGCCTGATTGGTGGCCGTCACGTCACCGGAGATCGCCACCGAATTGCCGCGCGGCCGCGCATCTATGCGAAGCCGTTCTTCCAGCAATTTCAGGTTTTGGTCGAATTGGCCGAAAAGCTCGCTTGCGAACCTGTTGTTCTCGAACGTCAGCACGAAATGGTTGGCATCGGTCGCAGCGGATCGGGGTTGACGCGCGGATGAAGAAACCAATTCATGTCCGTTCAAGTAGGCAAGCTCCTGCTTTTCAAGTTCAGGCCCCCACTAAACTCCCTGCCGGTTCGGCAAACAAGCTGTTCGGGCCGGTTCCGATGATTCGTACTTGGATAATGTCACCGATTTGCGATGTTTTTGCATCAACATTCACAGACTGCAGCCAAGGCGAGCGTCCGATGACCTGCCCCGGCATCCGGCCGGGCTTTTCCAGCAGCAGGTCGATGACCTTTCCAACGCAGGATTTGGCAAAGTCGGCCTGCTGTTTCAAGAGCAGGGCCTGCAATCTTTCCAGTCGCTCGGATTTAACCTCTTCCGCCACCTGATCGCCAAGCTCGGCGCCCGGCGTACCCGGGCGGGTCGAATATTTGAAGGAGAAGGCCGAGGCATAATTCACGTCCTCGACGATCCGGAGCGTGTCCTCGAAATCGCGGTCCGTCTCGCCGGGGAACCCGACGATGAAATCGCCCGACATCGCGATATCCGGGCGGACCGAACGGATGCGCTCGATGAGGCGCAGATATTCGGCGGCCGTGTGGCGGCGGTTCATGGCCTTGAGGATACGATCGGAACCCGCCTGCACCGGCAGGTGCAGATAAGGCATCAGGGTCCGCAGATCGCGATGCGCCTCGATGAGCTTGTCATCCATGTCGCGCGGATGGCTGGTCGTGTAGCGCAGCCGGGCAAGGCCCGGTATTTCCGCCAGCCTGTAGAGGAGATCGCCAAGGCTCCATTCGCCGCCCTTCGGACCTTCCGCCCGCCAGGCATTGACGTTCTGGCCGAGCAGCGTGATCTCGCGCACGCCGCCATCGACCAGCCGCTCGGCCTCGTCGAGGATCTGCTGCACGGGCCGCGATACTTCCGAACCGCGGGTATAGGGCACGACGCAGAAGGTGCAGAACTTGTCGCAGCCTTCCTGCACGGTCAGGAAGGAGGTCACGCCGCGGGCGCGGACCTTCGCCTTTTCCGGCTGCGGCAGGTGTTCGAACTTGTCCTCGACGGCATATTCGGTGTCGACGACGCGTTTTCCGGCGCGAGCGTTTCGGAGCGCTTCCGGCAGGCGGTGATAAGTCTGCGGGCCGATGACCACGTCGACCGACGGCGAGCGGCGAAGGATTTCCTCGCCTTCCGCCTGGGCGACGCAGCCGGCCACGCCGATCATCAGCTCCCTGCCTTCGGCGGCGCGGGTCTTTTTCATCTCGCGCAGCCGGCCGAGCGCCGAATAGACCTTGTCGGCCGCCTTTTCGCGGATGTGACAGGTATTGAGCAGGATGAGATCGGCCTCCGCCATTTCCTCGGTCGTAACGTAGCCGTCGCTCGCCAACGCATCGCTCATGCGCGTCGAATCGTAGACGTTCATCTGACAGCCATAGGTCTTGATGAAGACCTTGCGCGTGTTGGGACGGCTGTCCGGACGCTGGAAGGCCTCTTCGGCCTGGAGTGGAAGGGAGACGTGTTCGTTCATGCGGGCTTCCTTACTCCAAGAAGTCCCGAAATTGAAGCGTTTCGTGATTCGCGTGGTTTGCGGAGCATCGTACCATATCCGCTCCATCACCAACCCGCCGGGCACGAGCTTGAAATTCCATCCTAAACCTTTTCATAATCCCGTCCGCGCAGGTGCCTTACCAGCATGCGGCGGAGTTGGCTCGTCACGGCCTGGCTCAGGTGCTTGCGATTGTCGCCGGCTCGAAATTCGACTGTTCTGCCGAAGATCACGTCCACATCCAGCGCTCCTTCTTTCAGGACGCCCATGAGATGCGGCAGGAGGGGAATATCCCCGGGCCAAGCGGCGATCGGTCGGTGGTAATGGCCCATCGCCATGCCATGCACCCGGGTATAGGCGATCGCCACCGGCTGAACGTGAACCACGCCCTCGGGCGTATGCGGCACCGCTGCGGCGGCGGCACCGAAGAGGGAGGACTTGACCTCCAGCAGCCGGTTGCCGTCCGAAGTCGTCCCTTCCGGGAAGAGCACCACGATTTCGCCGGCGGTCATGCGCTCGGCGATCTCATTCACCTGGTCGCCGGTGCGGCGCTTCTGCTCGCGGGCGATAAAGATGCTTTTCTGCAGCTTGGCGAGCATTCCGAAGACCGGCCAGTCCGCCACCTCGGATTTCGCGATGTAAACGACGTCGGCAATGGCGCCGAGAACGAGGATGTCTTTCCAGGAGACGTGGTTGGAGGCGAGCATCAGCGGCCGCCGGCCGTCGATCGTTCCGTGCACATGGATGCGGATGCCGAGCAGACAACACGCCGTCCTATGCCAGTAGCGCGGCAGATATCGGCGGATCTTCAGATCGAGCGCGAGGCCGACAAGCTGGAACGGCAGGATGACCAGCGTGACTGCGAAAAGGACGACACCGATTACACCGATCCGCAGCCAGGTGATCACTTCTCGTCCTTGTCGAGCGGAATGCCGTAGAGCTCCAGCCGATGGCCGACGAGGCGGAAACCATGCTCGCGGGCGATACGCTCCTGCAGGGCCTCGATCTCCGACGATCGGAATTCGATGACGGTGCCGGTGCTGACGTCGATCATATGGTCATGATGTTCTTCCGGAACCGTCTCATAACGCGACCGGCCATCGCGGAAATCGTGCTTCTCGATGATTCCCTCATCCTCGAAGAGTTTCACCGTGCGATAGACGGTCGAGATCGAGATGCGCGGATCAACCTTCGAGGAACGTCGATAGAGTTCTTCGACATCGGGATGGTCATCGGATTCCTGCAGGATGCGCGCGATCACACGGCGTTGGTCGGTCATGCGCATGCCTTTCTCGGCACACAGCTCCTCCAGGCTTTTGGAAAGGTCTGTCATGTCGTTTTGGCCTTTGAAACATTCCCGCAGGAGTTAACCGACTAACGAAGAACGCGGCGCATGACAAGCGCCGAGGATCGCGTGCCATCCGGTCCGGCATAATAGGCCGGACGCTCGCCGACCTTCTGGAAGCCGAGCTTGCGATAAAGCTCGACCGCCGACCGATTGGCTGCCTCGACCTCCAGAAACATGCTCTCGCCACCGCGCACCGCGGCCTCGCGCAGGGCCGCCTGCATGAGCCGCCAGCCCAGCCCCTGGCGCCCGAATTTCTCGTTCACGGCGACCGTCAGGATCTCCGCCTCGCCGGCAGCCTCCCGCGACAGGACGAAACCACCGAGCGGCTTCGAAAAGAACGCGTTCGTCTGACGCACGACGAAGCCGAAGACATTGGCCTGCATCAGCAGGTTCTGGAATTCGCCGTCACTCCACCGTCGCGGAAACCGCAGGCCGTGAAGCTCGGAGATTTCTGCGCAATCGCCGAGCTCCATGGGCACGACTTCAAAAAACGGCTTCCAGCTCAGGTAATCGTCGAACATCCGTCATTCACTGGCATTCAGGACCGGAAAGCCCGGCCGGGCATTCAAGACCGGGCAAGGGCGAAGCCGGTTTGGGGTTTCGCATCGGGTCCACGAAGATACAACGGTTTTGGGCGCCGTGCATCCACAGGCTTCTCTGCACCGATTCGCGCCACCATGGCGATATCGAAACGGTCCCGTCCTTCGAACTCGACCTCTCCCCCGGTGGGCGATTGCCGTGCCCATGAACCCGTCGCGGCGGCTGAAAGACGTTCGACGAGGTCGTAAACATCCTCTGGCGACAGGGCCGCGGGTTCGCCCAGAGGCGCTCCGTCTGCGGAGAATGCCTGCGTATAGACCTCGCTGCGCTTGGCATCCATGGCGGCCACGACCGGCCGGCCGGGATTTCGGGAGAGGTAGAAGCGGGCAAGTGTCTCAAGCGTCGTGACGCCGACCGCATCCCGCCCGAGCGCCAGCGCCAGGCCGCGCGCCGCAGCGACGCCGACACGGATGCCGGTGAAGGAACCGGGCCCGATCACCACCGCAATCCGGTCGACCGCCTCGAGCGGCAAGCCGGCCTCCGACAACGCCTCGTCGATCACCGCCATGAGCCGCTCCGCATGGCCCTTGCCGATCGCCTCGGTGACCGTCGACAGCACGAGACCCGCCGCACTGTCAAACAGCGCAGCGGAACAATCCACCCCGGCGGTGTCGATGGCCAAAACGATCATGCCAGAACGATCATGAAAGAGGACGGTTCGAGCCTCAGAGGGCTTCGACCGCCTGCACTTCCGGGACGAAATGCTTGAGCAGGTTCTGCACGCCGTGCTTCAACGTCGCGGTGGACGACGGGCAGCCGGAGCATGCACCCTTCATGTTGAGGTAGACGGTGCCGTCGCGGAAACCCTTGAAGGTGATATCGCCGCCATCCTGCGCAACCGCCGGGCGGACGCGGGTTTCGAGCAGTTCCTTGATGGTGGCGACGACCGTTTCGTCGTCCTCGTCGAAGAATTCGCCTTCCTCATCCAGATCTTCGGCAAGCGTCGAGGCGCCGCCCATGACCGGCTGGCCGGACATGAAATGCTCCATGATCGAACCGAGGATCGCCGGCTTCAGGTGCTGCCACTCGGCATTTTCCTTGGAGACGGTGATGAAGTCATAACCGAAATAGACGCCGGTGACGCCGTTGATCGCGAAGAGGCGCGAGGCCAGCGGAGAGACTTCCGCCTCGCCGGCATTGCGGAAATCCGCCGTGCCCTTGTCCATAACCACTTTGCCAGGCAGGAACTTCAGGGTCGCCGGGTTGGGCGTGGCTTCCGTCTGAATGAACATATCGTCTCTCCTGGGCCTGCCTTCGCTTGGAGCGATGCCCTGCAAATTTAGAATTCTTCAAAAGAAGATAAGCCGTATCAGCTTTATCTTCAAGTGCGCCTTAACCTTTTAACGGTCAAGACCCCATCAGCACAGCGCGTCGATTTCCTCGTCGCTCAAGCTGCCGGGCAGGACGGTCACGGGGATCGGAAAGGCCGCCTCGCGGCCGGCGACGGCCGAGACCAGCGGTCCCGGTCCCTCCTTGGCCGACCCCGTTGCCAGAACGAGGATGGCGATATCCCGGTCCTCTTCCACCAGCATGTTGATCTGCTCGGTGGCGATGCCTTCGCGGATGACGATTTCCGGATCGATGCCGATCGTCTCGCGCACCTTCTGGGCGGTCTTGGCCATGACAGATTCGGCCTCCTCGCGCGCTTCGGCCCGCATGATCTGCTCGACGCCGAGCCATTGCTGGAAATCGCCTTCGGGGATGACGAAGAGCAACACCAGCCCGCCGTTGGAATTCTTGGCGCGGCGGCCGGCATAATGGACGGCCCGCTCGCATTCCGGCGTGCCGTCGATGATCGCCATGAACTTGCGCCGATGGCCCTCAAGCCGCGAAAGCCGTTTCGAAACCATGCAGCCCCCTCACTTCCACGTAGTCTACCGAAGCAGTCGTGAAGCGGAACTTAGAGCCTCGCGCGGCAAATGAAAACCCGCCACGGATACCGTGGCGGGTATGCGAATTTTGCGTGGCCCCCGTTGTCGGCTCCGGTCAGCGCAGGAAGCCGACGATGTCGAAGACTTCGCCCATGACCTTTTCGGCGCGGGCCCGAGCCCGCTCGCCGCCATCCCGCAGGATCGCGTCGATATGGGTCGTGTCATCCATCAGGCGGCGCATTTCCGACGTGATCGGCGCGAGCACATGCACGGCGAGATCGGCAAGCGCCGGCTTGAAGACCGAGAACTGCTGACCGCCGAACTCGGCGAGAACGTCCGCCTTGGTGCGGTCGGCAAGCGCGGCATAGATGCCGACGAGGTTGTCGGCCTCCGGTCGGCTCTTCAGTCCCTCGACCTCGCTCGGCAGGCCGTCTGGATCGGTCTTCGCCTTGCGGATCTTCTTGGCGATCTCTTCCGGATCGTCCATCAGGTTGATGCGCGACAGGTCCGACGGATCGGACTTCGACATCTTCTTGGTGCCGTCACGCAGCGACATGACGCGCGGCGCAGGTCCGTCGATCAAGGGCTCGACCAGCGGGAAATAACCGTGGATCGGTTCCTCGCCGACAACCATGTCGACGCCGGTGCCAGTCGCGCGGATCTTGTCCTGGAAGTCGATATTGAACTTCTGGGCGATGCCGCGGGCAAGCTCCAAGTGCTGCTTTTGGTCGTCACCGACCGGCACGTGGGTGGCACGGTAGACGAGAATGTCGGCCGCCATCAGGCTCGGATAGGCGAGCAGACCCAGCGAGGCGTTCTCGCGGTCCTTGCCGGCCTTGTCCTTGAACTGGGTCATGCGGTTCATCCAGCCGATGCGGGCGACGCAGTTGAAGACCCAGGCAAGTTCCGCATGCTGCGGCACGGCCGACTGGTTGAAGACGATATGCTTCTTCGGGTCTATGCCCGAAGCGATGAAGGCGGCGGCAATCGAGCGGATTTGACCACGCAGGTCGTCATGCACGAGTTGTGCAGTGATCGCATGCAGGTCGACGACGCAATAGATGCAGTCGTTGTTTTCCTGCAGCGCCACGAACTTGCGGATGGCGCCGAGATAATTGCCGAGATGGAGATTGCCGGTCGGCTGAACGCCGGAAAAGACAAGCGGCTTGAAAGTATTCATATCGTCCTCGAACAGGCTGGTGGAAGGCCCCAGGCCCTGGAATGCGCGTCTCCGGAAGGTGTGAACGTCTCCGGCGGGCGCGCCCCGCGGGCCATGTAGCTAACGGGCGGGCTTATGCACGGGCGGCGGGACAGGATCAAGGGCTTAACGGGGCGCGTGTTCAATCAAATCCCAGGTGTTGCCATAAGGATCGGAAAACACCGCGACCGTGCCGTAAACCTCATGTCGCGGCTCCTCCAGAAAGCGGACGCCGCTCGCCAGCATGGCGGCATGATCGCGGGCAAAATTATCGGTCTTCAAGAAGAAGCCGACCCGGCCGCCGGTCTGGTTGCCGATCGCAGCCTTCTGCCGATCGTTGGCCGACTGCGCCAGCAGCAACGCAGCCCCCTGCCCGCCCTTCGGCTTTACCACGACCCAGCGTTTGCCATCCGGAAGCGGCGTATCTTCCACGCATTCGAAGCCGAGCACGTCACCATAGAATGCCTTGGCGCGATCGTAGTCATCGACGAGGAGGGTGACGAGAAAGACGGACTGACCGGACATATGAGGCTCTCCCTTTATTGGTGGTGGCGGCCTGGAACATACCTGGGCATCAGGCAAGCGTAATCGTTCACGCGGCGAATGGCGCCCGTGATCTGCAACATTGGAGAGCCCATACGAATGCGGAACCTCAAATGATTTAGTATGTGGCTCCGCATTCGCGTGGCCTTCGGCGTCTTGTCAGGACTTCCGGTCCCTACAGGTGATCACCTCGCCTCGCTGCGTGGCATTTCCGCCACTTGCACGGCTCAACCGAACCCGGCCCGGCGGCCAGGGGGAGGCTTGATAAGAACACCTGCCTTGCGGGCACGCGCTCCATGGCTTTCACCTCTTCCACCTTCCCCGCACGTTACGGTTCCGATGAAAGCGCCGGCTCCCGCCTGCCCGCGACGTCTCGCGAAACACTCCGGCGACGGAAGCGGGGTAATTATAGGCGTAGTAGAGGAGGGCGGGGAAATTCGGCTACCACTTTTGAAGCAAGATATTGAATCTGCAGTATCGAAAGGCAAAATTCTTCCCCGCTTTCCCCCAAAATGATTAACGCATGTTAGACTTTAAGGCGTCAAAAATCCCAATTTTGAGCAAAAAGCTCCTTATTCGCGCCCCTTTTCGAAATGAAATACCCAATGATTACCACGGTTAACCGGTCATGAAGACACGGTCTCATCTCGGGGGATATCATGCGCATCATTTTTCGCGTCGCGCTTGCCTGCCTTATGACAGTAAGCTTGGCCTATCAGACTGAAGCCGGCGAAAACCGGAAACGTCGCGGCACTTCCTTCAAACACGATTACTCCGCCTACTACACCGTCCAGCGGATCAGCGTCCGTACCGCCTGCTTTCCGGAGAAGCTCGGCGCCATCCTTGCCCATATCGCCAAGGAGACGGGCCAAAAACCGATGGTGACGTCCGGGCATCGGCCACATTCCGGAAGATCACAGCACAGCCATTGTTATGCCGCAGATATCCGTGTGCCGGGCGTTTCCGAAAAGGTGATCCTTGCCGCAGCGGCCGGCGCACCGGGCATCGGCGGGATCGGCCGCTACTGCAACGGCATCGTGCATGTCGATATCGGCCCCAAGCGCACATGGGCGCATTGCGGCAGAGGAAAGGGCCTGGCCGGCCTCAAACGCCGCAGCCGGTCCTGACGGGACGTCAATTCGGCCGGCGCTATTCCGGCGGCATCCGGGGCGCCTTCGGCTTCCGCTTCATGTTCCGCCTGATCATTCCGAGATCGGCACCGCCGATCAGGAAGGCGGAAGCGAAGTAGACCACCATCGCCAGCGCGAGCAGGCAGCCGAGCGCCAGGACCTGCTGAACCAGATGCGCGCCGGGTGTGAGCCAAGAGGCCGCATAGGGAAGCGCATAAACGAGCGCCGCCGACATGACGGCGGTTGCGACGAGAAGCAGGGCCGTGCGTCTGGCAAGCGCCCATTCCCAGGACAGATGGCCGCGCCACAGCAGCGTCGAAAAGAGCAGGATCGTGTTCGTCCAGCCGGCTGCGGCCTCGGCGGTGGCGATGCCGCGCTCGGCGATCAGGGGAAAAAGCGTAATGGCGAGGCCGGAATTGATGACCACCGAGATCATGGTGAACCGCATCGGCGTCCGGGTATCCTCGCGGGCATAAAAACCCGGCTGCAGCGCCTTGATGAGCACGAAGCCCGGCAGGCCGATGCCGTAAATGGCGAGGATGGAGGCGACCACGGCGGTGTTTTCCGCGGAGAAGGCACCGCGTTCGTAAAGCACGCGGATGATCGCGTCGGAGAGGATCCACAGGCCCGCGGCGGCCGGGAGGGTCAGGAACAGCACGAATTCGATCGAGCGGTTCTGAGTGTTGGCCGCCTCCTTCAAAAACCCGGCCTTGAGCGCGCGGGCGAGCTCCGGCAGGAGCACGACGCCGACCGCGACGCCCACCACGCCCAGCGGCAGCTGATAGATGCGGTCGGCATATTGGAGGGCGGCGATCGCGCCTTCCTTGCCGGATGCGATCGCCTGGCCGATGATCTGGTTGATCTGCGTGATGCCGCCGGTGACGGCGGCGGGCACCGCCAGCCAAAGCAGCCGCCTGACGTTCGGCGTCATCCTCGGGCGGCGGAAGCCGATGTTGATGCCGGCATGACGCACGCCGGCGTAAACCACGGCGAGCTGCAGGATGCCGGCCGCAAGCACGCTCCAGGAAAGATACCAGGCGATCACCCGCGGTTCCGCGCCAGCCCAGAGCCCGTATAAGAGCGCCGCGATCATCACCACGTTCAGGAAGACCGGCGCGACCGCCGCCGCGAAGAAGTGATGCAGCGAATTCAGCATGCCGCTCATCATCGCCGTCAGCGACATGCACATGAGGTAGGGGAACATCACCGCCGCCATGCGGATGGTGAGCGACGTCTTTTCCGGGTCGTCGGCAAAACCCGGCGCGATGATCCACTCGACCAGCCAGGGCATGGCGAGTTCCATCACGATGGTGATGACCAGCAGTGCGGAGAAGAGGACGCCGAAGACTTCCTCCGAAAACCGCTTGGCGCCCTCGACGCCGTTCGCCTCGATCTCCTTCGAAAACAGCGGCACGAAGGCGGCGTTGAACGCGCCTTCGGCGAAAAGCCGGCGGAACAGGTTCGGGAAGCGGAAGGCGGCATAAAAGACGTCCGCCATCGGGCCGGTGCCGAGCGCCGCCGCCATGAAGGTTTCGCGGGCGAAACCGAAGATGCGGCTGCCGAGCGTGGCGCCGCCGACGGTGGCGAATTTCTTGACGAGGCTCATGGGGTGGGGCTCGTAGTGAAGGAGACGGCAGGCCGGTATCCGAGGTGACGCCCGGCAAGGCAGAGGGGGATAAGCTCCCATGCAAGGCCCCGCGTCAAAACCAACTCACGCACCCGCCTTGGTCTTCCGCAACGCCGGAGCGCGGGCGGGGTTGTGGGCGGGCGCGATGATACCGGCCGGCATGCCGCTTCGAAGCTCGTCCTCCTGTTCGGACATCACGGCCTTCAGCCTTGCGGCGATATTGCCCTGGCGGTTCTCGTTGACGACCTTCTGGCCGACGAGGTCGGTGACGTAGAACGTATCGATGACCTTCTCTCCGAAGGTGGTGATGTGGGCGGAATGGATATCCAGCGACAGGTCGGCCAGGACCGCGGTGATATCCGCGAGCAGGCCGGTGCGGTCGAGGCACTCCACCTCGATGACCGTGAACTTGTTGGAAAGCGCATTCGAAATCGTGACCGAGGGCGGAAGCACGAAGGTCTTGTTGCGCTTGCGGGATTTGGCGCGCGTCGCGATGACTTCCGGCAGGCGTTTCTTGCCCGAAAGCACGTCCTCGATCATGCGGCCGATCGTACCGGCGCGTCGAAGTTCGTCCTCGTCCACCGTGAATTCGCGGTTGACGATGATGGTGTCGAGCGCACGGCCGTCCGACGTCGTAAAGATCTGCGCGTCCGCAATGTTGGCGCCGGCGGCGGCGCAGGCGCCGGCGATGATCGACAGAAGGCGCGGATGGTCGGGCGCCAGCACCGTGATCTCGGTGATCGCATGGAAGCTGTCGGTGCGGACCACGGTGGCGAGCGCCTGACCCGCCTTGTCGGCATCGCGGATGAATTTCGCATGACGGATCTGGTCTTCCAGCGAAACCGAAAGAAGATAGGGCTGGTAATGCAGCTTGAGATAAGCGCGCCGGTCCTTGACCGACCAGTCGCCGAGCGCCTCGAAAAGCGCCTCTTCCGCGACCTTGGCCCGCTCCTTGCGCGAGACCTCGGAGAAGCCGCCGGAGAGCAGAAGTTCGGTCTCGTAATAGAGCGTGCGCAGCAGCTGGCCCTTCCAGCCGTTCCACACGCCCGGGCCGACGGCGCGGATATCGCAGATCGTCAGAACGAGCAGCAGCTTCAGCCGGTCCATCGACTGCACCTTTTCGGCAAAGTCAGTGATCGTCTTGCGGTCGTGCAAGTCGCGGGTCTGGGCAGTCATCGACATCAGCAGATGTTCTTCGATCAGCCAGACGACGAGTTCGGTCTGTTTGAGATTGAGGCCGAGCCGCGGGCAGAGTTTTCGGGCAATTCGGGCGCCAGCGATCGAATGATCCTCCTGGCGGCCCTTGGCGATGTCGTGCAGCAGCACGGCGACGTAAAGCACCGTGCGATCCTCGATGCTCGGCATCAGCTTGTTGGAGAGCGGGTGGATATCGGCCGCCTTGCCCTGATCGACTTCCGAGAGCGCCTCGACCGACCGGATCAGATGTTCGTCGACGGTATAGTGATGATACATGTTGAACTGCATCATCGCGACGACCTTGCCGAATTCCGGGATGAAGCGGCCGAGGACGCCCGCCTCGTTCATGCGACGGAGCATCAGCGCCGGGTCGCGCCTGGAGGTCAGCATCGAGAGGAAGAGCCGGTTCGCCTCCTCGTTCTCGCGCACGTCATTGTCGATCAGCGAAAGCGAGCGGGTCATGCGCTTCAGCGCATCAGGATGCAGTTCCAGGCCGTTGATATCCGCCACATGGAAGAAACGGATGATGTTGATCGGGTCGCGCTTGAAGACGTCGGGATCGGCGAGCGTGATGCGGCCGCGATCCTCGACGAATTCCACCGTGCCGGGGATCTTGTGCAGCCGCTTGGTGAAGCGGTTGATGACGCGTTTGGTGAGACCCGGTGCTTCCTTCGCCTGCTGCTCCTCGAGCGCCGCACACAGGATGCGGGTCAGGTCGCCGACATCCTTGGAAACCAGGAAATAATGCTTCATGAAGCGTTCGACCGCCGACAGGCCGGGACGCGAATGGTAACCGAGGCTTTCGGCGATTTCCCGCTGGATGTCGAAGGAGAGCCGCTCCTCCGCCTTGCCGGTGAGGAAATGCATGTGGCAGCGGACCGCCCAGAGAAAATCGTCGGCCTTTTCGAAGAGCCGGGTTTCCTCGCGGGAGAGTACGCCGAGCTTGACGAGATCGGCGGTATCGCGGACGCGGTAATAATATTTGGCGATCCAGAACAGCGTGTGGAGGTCGCGAAGCCCGCCCTTGCCCTCCTTGACGTTCGGTTCGACGAGATAGCGGGTGTCGCCCGCCTTCTGGTGGCGGTTGTCGCGCTCGGCAAGCTTGGCGGCAATGAATTCCGGCCCGGTATCGGCGACGATTTCCTTGTCGAAACGGGTTTCGAGCTGCTTCACCAAGGGCTCGTGGCCGCAGATGTAGCGGCTTTCGAGGATGGCGGTGCGGATGGTCATGTCCGTCTTGGAAAGGCGGATGCATTCCTCGGCGGTACGCGTTGCATGGCCGACCTTGAAGCCCATGTCCCAGAGGACGTAGAGCAGGAACTCCACGGCCTTGCGCATGTTTTCCGAATTCTTCTCCGGCAGAAGGAAAAGAAGGTCGATATCCGAGCCCGGCGCCAGCGTGTCGCGGCCATAACCGCCGACGGCCGCGACCGCGATATCGGCGCCTTCCGGATAAACGCTGCCGACGATCGCGTCGTGCAGCGCGGAGATGATCTGATCCTGCAGCCATGAGATACGGCGGGCGCAGGCAAGCCCGCTGCCGTCCTTCAGGAGCAGCTGTCGGGCTTTCTCGCGCCCCTCCACGCTCGCCCGGCGCAGCACCGGCAGCAGCGCGGCGCGCAGTTCCAGCTGCGGGCGTCCCTTGTCCTGGACGATCATCCGGCAATCGGCCCGGAGGCGGGCAACGTCGAGAAGTTCGGAAAAATCGATGTCGTGTCTGGCCATGTTATCCTGCCGGTGCCCGGCCTGCGGTGGGAGGCTATAGTCTTTTTGAGGCACCTTGACCAACGATTATCCTCGCCGGGCGTTTCAAAGTTGTTGCTTCGCCATGCGAAGTTCAAGCCTGTGTTTTTCTGGCATCGCGGGCCTGCGCGGTGCCGGCCCCGGCCCGCCACTGCCTGGGGCTCGTGCCGGTGACGCGGCGGAATTCCCGGTTGAAGTTCGACTTGGTCGAAAAACCTGTGTCGAGCATGATCTGGGTGACCGTCTTTTCCGTCTCGCGCAATTGCCGGCAGGCTTCGGCGATGCGGCGATCGTTGACGAATTGCGAAACGTTGAGACCGGTCGCCCGATTGACAGCCGCCGAGACCTCGCGGGCAGGCAGGCCGGCCTTGCGGGCGAGCCTCGCGAGACTCAGGTCCTCGTTCTTGTACAGCTCTCCCTGGTCGAGCGTCGCTTCGACGCGGGCGATCACGGCCTTGTCCGCCTCGGTCGGGCCTTCCTTGCCGACAGCCGGAGGGCGGCCCGAAGAAAAGTCGGGAGCGAAATAATAGACGAGGACGGCGGCGATTGCGGCAAGGTTCATGAGGGCAACGGCGAAGGGCACGTCGGCCGGTCCGTAGATGCCGGTATAGACCGCAAGTGCGCCGTCGCTCAGCGCGAAGAACAACATCAGCCCGGCCGCCAGCCGCGCCGCCCTCAGCGCCGGGCGCATGCGCTGCAGGGCTGCCTCGGCCATGACATCGTCGCCGCCGGACAGCGTCAGCCGCCAAAGAGCTGTTCCATAGGCCAGAAAGACAACCAGCAGAAGCGCATCGACGAGGTCCCGGAGGAAGGCGACGGCGAATGCCACCGAGACCGGCGTCAGCAGATGCAGCCAGGGTCTGGCGGGTCCGTCGCCGGTCAACGCCCGGAAGGCAAGATAGGCGAGCGGCGGCATGACCGACGCCGAGACCGGCAGGAAGGGGATAAGCGCATCGACGCCGTAACCGAACCTCAGACCGATGCCGACGCCCTGCAAGGCGTAAAGAACGAGAAACGCATAAAAATACCGCCGGCTTCCCGGCAGTTCCACACCCTTCAGGCTGCGGTAGAGCGTCAGCGCGAAGACGAGGCCGGCAAGGAAGGGCAAGGGGATGGAAAGCAAGGCGGATACCCTGTGAGCGCGGCCTCGATGATAGTCTTGCCCATCGGTTTAGCATCTCTGCCGGTAAAAGCCATGCGGGGGAAAACATATCCCGCCGTATTCGACCTGACAGCTTCGGGAAGGGTGAAACGCTGCATCAATGGGCAGCGAAGACAAGCAGCGCCTAACCCGGCAAGGCAGATTGGTCGGAGCGTTGATATCCTTCGCTGTCGAGAGCAACGAGCGGCAAGGATGCCTTTGCCGGTGAAATCCGGCACGCTGCCGGCGAGGCGTTCGTAGCGACGTTCAGAAAAGTCTTATTTAGGAAGCTGCTTCTTCAGAGCATAAAGCGCGTCCAATGCCTCGCGCGGGGTCATGTCGTCGGGGTTGATTGCCTTCAGCGCTTCCTCGATCTTCGACGGCCCGGCGCGTTTAACCTCTTCTCGGCGCACGGCCACCTGGAAGAGGGGCAGGTCGTCGATCAGTTGGCTGGCGGGGTTCTTGCGGTCGGAGTCTTCGAGCTTGGTCAGCACGTCGCGGGCGCGGGCGACGACGCTGTCCGGCAGGCCGGCGAGGCGGGCGACCTGGATGCCGTAGGAGCGATCGGCGGCGCCGGGGCCGACTTCGTGCAGGAAGATCACCTCGCCGTCCCATTCCTTCACCTTCATCGTGGCGTTGGAGAGGCGGGTGAGCTTTTCCGACAGCACGGTCAGTTCATGGAAATGGGTGGCGAAGAGGCCGCGGCACCTGTTGGCCTCGTGGAGATGTTCGACGGCGGCCCAGGCGATGGAGAGACCGTCGAAGGTCGCCGTGCCGCGGCCGATCTCATCGAGGATGACCAGCGAGCGGTCGGTCGCCTGGTTGAGGATAGCGGCGGTCTCGACCATTTCGACCATGAAGGTGGAGCGGCCGCGGGCGAGATCGTCGGAGGCGCCGACGCGGGAGAAGAGCCGGTCGACGATGCCGATATGAGCCGACGTCGCCGGCACGAAGGAGCCCATCTGGGCGAGGATGGCGATCAGCGCGTTCTGGCGCAGGAAGGTCGACTTACCGCCCATGTTCGGACCGGTGAGCAGCCAGAGCGCACCGAATTCGCCGGCCCCTACGGGCGACAGGTCACAATCGTTGGCGATGAACGGACCGGAGGACTGGCGGCGAAGCGCCTGCTCGACAACCGGATGGCGACCGCCTTCGATCGAAAACATGCGGGTCGCATCGACCGCCGGGCGGCGATAGTTCCATTCCTCGGCCAGCATGGCGAGACCGGCTGCGACATCGATGATGGAGAGCGCGCGGGCACCCGCCTTGATCGTTTCGGCTTCGGATGTGACGGCCGATACCATTTTCTCGAAGGCTTCGAGTTCGATGGTCAACGCACGGTCGGCGGCATTGGCGATGCGGCTTTCCAGATCGGCAAGTTCGGTCGTGGTGAAGCGCATGGCGCTTGCCATGGTCTGTCGATGGATGAACCGCGCCTTGCCTTCCGGCGTGTCAGTCATGGTGCCGGAATTGCCGGCCGTCACTTCGATGAAATAACCGAGCACATTGTTGTGCTTGATCTTCAGCGACCTAATGCTGGTCTCCTCGGCATATTGCAGCTGCAGGCCGGCGATCACCTTGCGCGACTGATCGCGGAGTGCCCGGACCTCGTCCAGTTCGGAATTGGCGCCCTCCGCCAGGAAACCGCCGTCGCGCTTCAAGAGCGGCAGTTCGTTGGCCAGCATGTTGGCGAGCATCGATTCCAGATGCAGCGGAAGCGCTTTCAGATCGGCGAGCGCTTCGCCGAGCTCTTCAGGCAGCATGGCGGCTTCCATGAAGGAGGCAACGCCGCGGGCAGCTTCGAGGCCCTGCAGGATGGAGCCGAGATCACGCGGACCGCCGCGGTCGAGCGCCAGTCGCGAGAGGGCGCGCGGCATATCCGGCACGTGTTTCAATGCCGAACGCAGGCCGGAGCAGAGATTGGGCTCCTCCAGCAGGAAGGAGATGGAATCGAGCCGGCGGTTGATGCGGCCGGGATCAGTCAGCGGCGACATCAGCCGCTCGGCGAGCAGGCGGGCACCGCCGCCGGTAACGGTGCGGTCGATGGCCTTCAGAAGCGTGCCGTCGCGCTCGCCCGAAAGCGTGCGGGTAAGTTCGAGGTTGCCGCGCGTCGCCGGATCGATGAACAGGGTTGAGGCGCCGCTTTCCCGCTCCGGACGGCCAAGCGGCGGGCGTTCGGCAATCTGCGTCTTTTCCACATAGGCGACCGCCGCGGCCGCCGCGGCGAGTTCCGAGCGCGAGAACGTGCCGAAACCATCCAGCGTGCCGACGCCGAAATAACGGGCGATGCGTCCTTCGGCGCTGGCGCTGTCGAACAGCACGGCCGGCTGCGGCACCGCGACCTTGCCGAGCACGTCGAAAACCGGTTTCAGCTCCGCATCGTGAAAGATGGTGTCGGGCAGGATCAGCTCGCGCGGATCGATGCGCAGGATATCGGCGAGGAGCCGCGACTGATCGGTCTCCGCCAGACGAAAGACGCCCGTCGAGATATCGATCCAGGCGAGCGCCATCTGCGCCTCGGACGAGCCGCGGATGCGGGCGAGCGCCATCAGATAGTTCGATTCCGAGGCGATGAGGAGTTTTTCCTCGGTAATCGTGCCGGGCGTGACGAGGCGCACGACGTCGCGCTTCACCACGGATTTCGAACCGCGCTTCTTGGCCTCCGCCGGATCCTCCACCTGCTCACAGACGGCGACGCGAAAACCGAGCGCGATGAGTTTCTGGAGATAGTCGTCCGCCGCGTGGACGGGCACACCGCACATCGGGATATCCTGACCCATGTGCTGGCCGCGCCTGGTCAGCGTGATGCCGAGCGCGCGCGACGCATCCACCGCGTCCTCGAAGAACAGCTCGTAGAAATCGCCCATACGGTAAAAGAGCAGCGAACCCGGGTTGTTCGCCTTGATCTCGATATACTGCTCCATCATCGGCGTCGCCGACGCACGGCTTTCTTCCGAGGCGAGCTCGGAGGCATTCAGGGCTTCGCCACTCTGAGCCTGGGGCGAGAATCTTTCGAATTGGGTCACGGAATCGATTTTTTGTTGCGCACGGGAATTCACGACACTATCGATGAAGGCCCTTGTAATACAACATCTGCCGCGGCCAAGAGGACGGCTGCCCACAAAAACCTGGAGGGAACATGCCTGCGAAAGACAAGGCCACGGAGAAGGCCGCACGGGCGCGCGCTTCGGTGACGGAACAGGAAGCGCTCGATTTCCATTCCGAAGGCCGCCCCGGTAAGCTGGAAGTCGTTCCAACCAAGCCGATGGCGACGCAGAGAGATCTTTCGCTCGCCTATTCTCCAGGCGTTGCCGTTCCCGTGAAGGCGATCGCCGCCGATCCGGCGACGGCCTATGATTACACGACGCGCGGCAATATGGTGGCCGTCATCTCCAACGGCACGGCGATCCTCGGCCTCGGCAATCTCGGGGCGCTGGCCTCTAAGCCGGTCATGGAAGGCAAGTCGGTCCTCTTCAAGCGCTTTGCCGACGTCGATTCCATCGATCTCGAAGTGGATACAGAAGACGTCGACCAGTTCATCAACTGCGTGCGCTACCTCGGCCCCTCCTTCGGCGGCATCAACCTGGAGGACATCAAGGCGCCGGAGTGCTTCGTCATCGAAAGCCGCCTGCGCGAGCTGATGGATATCCCGGTCTTCCACGACGACCAGCACGGAACAGCGATCATCGCCGCCGCCGGCCTCATCAACGCGCTGGAGCTCACCGGGCGCGACCTGAAGACCACCAAGCTCGTCTGCAACGGCGCGGGCGCTGCGGCAATCGCCTGCGTCGAACTCATCAAGGCGATGGGTTTCAACCCGGAAAACATCATCCTCTGCGACACCAAGGGCGTCATCTTCCAGGGGCGCACCGAAGGCATGAACCAGTGGAAGTCGGCCCATGCGGTGAAGACGAGCAAGCGGACGCTCGAAGAGGCGATGCAGGGCGCGGACGTCGTGTTCGGCCTGTCGCAGAAGGGCGCCTTCAGCGAAGACATGATCCGCTCCATGGCCGATAAGCCGATCATCTTCGCCATGGCGAACCCGGATCCAGAAATCACCCCGGAGGAAGTCGCCCGCATCCGCGACGACGCGATCATGGCCACCGGCCGTTCCGACTACCCGAACCAGGTCAACAACGTTCTCGGCTTCCCCTACATCTTCCGCGGTGCGCTCGACGTGCGCGCCACCCAGATCAACGATGCGATGAAGATCGCAGCCGCGCAAGCGCTTGCAAACCTTGCCCGCGAGGATGTGCCGGACGACGTCGCCGCCGCCTACCAGGGTAACCGTCCTCGGTTCGGCGCCCAATACATCATTCCGGTGCCGTTCGATCCCAGGCTGATCTCGGCGATCCCGGTGGCGGTCGCGGAAGCGGCCATGGAGAGCGGCGTCGCGCGCCGGAACATCGCCGACCTTGCCGCCTATGGCCGCGAGCTTTCCGCCCGTCGCGACCCGATCGCAGCAACCACCCAGGGCATCTACGAGCGCGTCCGCCGCTTCCCCAAGCGGGTCGTCTTCGCCGAGGCCGAGGAAGAGCAGGTCATGCGTGCGGCGATCACCTTCACGCATCATAAGCTCGGCACGGCGATCCTGCTCGGCCGCGACGACGTGATCCGTGCCACGGCTGAAAAGGCCGGCATCGACCTCGACCGCCCCGGCATCGAGATCGTCAACGCCCGCCTCTCGAACCGGGTGGATGCCTATATCGATCATCTTTACGCCCGCCTGCAGCGTGAGGGCTTCCTTCACCGCGACGTGCAGCGCCTGATCCATAACGACCGCAACCATTTCGCAGCCACGATGGTGGCGATCGGCGATGCGGATGCGATGGTGACCGGAACGACCCGTAACTATGCCACCGCGCTGCAGGACGTTCGCCGCTGCATCGACGCCAAGCCGGGTCACAAGGTGATCGGTGTATCGCTGGTGATTTCCCGCGGCCGGACGATCTTTGTCGCCGATACAGCCGTGCACGACATGCCGAATGCCGAGCAGATCGCCGATATCGCCGTCGAAGCCGCCCGGGTCGCCAAACGCATGGGCTACGAGCCGCGCGTCGCGCTGCTTGCCTATTCCACCTTCGGCCAGCCGATCGGCGAACGCTCGGAGCGGGTGCGGGAAGCGGTGAAAATCCTCGACCAGCGGCGTGTCGACTTCGAATATGACGGCGAGATGGCGGCCGACGTGGCGCTCAATCCGCATCGGATGGAGCAGTATCCTTTCTGCCGGCTTTCCGGCACGGCCAACGTGCTCATCATGCCGGCCATCCATTCCGCCTCGATCTCGACCCGCATGCTGCAGGAGCTCGGCGCCTCGACCGTCATCGGCCCGCTGCTCGTCGGCCTCGACAAATCGGTGCAGATCACCTCGATGGGCGCCAAGGACTCAGACATCGTCAATATGGCGGCGATCGCGGCCTACAACGCCGGGACATAAGTCCCGTTGAAAAGCGCCCCGGGTGGACTAAGTTCAGTGGACTAAGTCCGCCCGGATATTTGCCATGAAGACCGTCAATATCCATGAAGCGAAGACCCATCTTTCGCGCCTTGTCGAAGAGGCCGCGAAGGGCGAAGGTTTCGTCATCGCCAAGGCCGGCAAGCCCATGGTGAAGGTGGTGCCGCTCAACGAGGCGGCAGAAGAGACGCCGAAAAAGAAGCGCCGGATCGGGTTTCTTGACGGTCAGTTCTTCATTCCAGAAGACCTCGACAAAGCGCTCGACAAGGAAATCGAAGACCTCTTCTACAGCGAGCACAAATGAGAATCCTTCTCGATTCTCATTTTTTAATATGGCTCGTCGGCGCATCCGACAGGCTTCCTTCAGATGCACGCAGCATGATCGAGGATCCTGAAATACAGTATTCTTCAGCTCCGCCAGCATATGGGAACTGTCAATCAAACACTCCACCGGTAAGGCGCGGCTGGCTTTGCATCCTCGGTTTCTATATGAGCAGCTGATCAAAAACGATTTTCATGAAGTCCAGATCACCGCAGCTCACGGACTTTTCGTTGCCAGCCTCGAGATCATTCACAAGGACCCGTTCGACCGCATTTTAATTGCGCAAGCCACTTCGGAAGGCATGCTTCTGCTTACATCCGATGAAAGGGTCGCACAGTATGACGGGCCGATCCGGCTCGTTCGCTAGAACATATCAGCTTGCGAACCGGCCGGCGTCGGCGCCGTAATAATTGATGTAGCGGTCCGAGATCGAGGCGATCGGCAGGACAATCAGGACGTCGGTGGTGTTGAAGGCGTGATCGATGACCGCGCCGTTGCCGACCATGGCGCCGAGGCGGAGGTAACCCTTGATCAGGGGCGGCAGGGAGGAGAGCGCCTTGCGGCCGTTGATCTCCTCCGTCGGCATCAGATCCATCGACTGGTGCAGTTCCGGAAGCGCGGAAACCGCCCAATCGCCCTTCGCGAGAACCGTGTGATGCAGGAAGGAGAGCGCCATCGCGTGCTCCTTAGGATCGGTGCCGGGGAAGGAGGCGCAGCCGAACATGGCGTTCATGCCATGCTTCAGCGAATAGGCCCAGTTGCCTTGCCAGAGCAGTTCCACCGTGCGCTTGGTGCGGTAGTCCGGCAGCACGCAGGAACGGCCGAGCTCCATGAACTGCTTGTCCGGGTGCCGGGCGAGCAGCGGCTCGATGTCGAATTCGGACGCGGAATAGAAGCCGCCGTTGGCGAGCGCCACTTCCTGCCGGAGCAGGCGATAGGTGCCGACGATCTGTTCCTCGATATCGCCTTCGATCGCGTGATCGACGACCAGAAGATGGTCGCAGATAGGATCATAGGCATCGACGTCACGCTGGATGCGCATCGCCTCGGGGTTCAGGGTCGCATTCATCTCCTCGACGAAAACGCGATACCGAACCGCCTGCGCAGCATCGATTTCGCGCTCGTTGCGAGCCAGTCGGGTTTCAAGCGAGCCTATGCGGCCGAATGTATCGCCGCTTGCCGGAATAGGGGCCGGCGCCTGGTTTTTTTCAGGGGTCAATTCACGGTTCAGGAGTTCAATAGCCATGGTGATTCTTCCCGTACCGGTTAGATCACCGTCATTAATCACTTCTCTGCGACAAGAACGTGACAGTTGCTGTCACAATATGTTCCCGACCCGATCTCGTCAACGTGCCTGTTGCCGCTCGGCGGCCAGAACGCCGAGCGCCTGGACCTCCTTCAAAAGCCTCATCGGATCAACAGGTTTTTCCAACACGCAGCTGGCCCCGCCAAGCAATGCTTCGCGCTTCGCCTTGTCCCGACCGTCGCCGGTCAGTACGATCACGGGAAGCGGCGGGCGGGCGTCGGCATGCAGCGCCGAGAGGAGATCGAGGACGGTTCCGCCCGGCATGTGCATGTCGGACAGGATGAGGTCGGGCCGCCTTTCCTCGTCGGCAGCCGCCTCGATCAAAGCCGTAAAATCCTCGAAACGGCGCACCCGGTGGCCGGCCTTTTCCAGAGCGACCCGGATGAGAAGCGCGTTGACGGGGTCGTCCTCGCCGAGCAAGACGTCGAGCCCTTCGGCATGTTTCTCGATCACCGGCGGCGGCGGCACCGCCTGATTGTCGTTCAAGGCGTCGCGCGTGCCGAAGCCGCGCAGGCGGCCGCTCAACACATCGATCAGGGACTTTTCGCGCAGCGGTCGGATGAGCCAGGCGTCGAAGAAATCCTGCGGCTGGGAGGCACGTTCCTCCGGATTGACGAGCAGGATGCGGTGGAGAGGCGCATGCGCCTTTTCATGGGCGTAATCCGATGCGAGCCGATGGTCGACGATCAGGTCCGTATAGGCGACCGGGCCGGCGGCGGCGCGATCGATCAGCATCTGCGCTTCGGCCGTGTTCGAGACGTGCCGGCACCGTCCGCCGAGCGTCTCGATGGTGGCGACGGTCGCCTTTGCGGCCGGGCCGTCGGGTGCCAGCAACAGGACCCGCGATTTCGCCAGCAACTGGTCCCTTTCGACCGCCCCGGATTGCGACGCTTCCGCAAGGTGCAGCGGAAAGCGGATCGTGAACGTGCTGCCCATCCCCTTGCGGCTGATCACGGAAAGCGAGCCCGAGAATTCGGCAAGGATGCGGGAGGCGATGCCGAGCCCGAGGCCCGTGCCGCCGCTGCGCGCCTCCGGGCTGCCGGCCTGTTCGAACTCCCCGAAGATCCGTTCCTGCTCAACGAGGGTCATGCCCGGGCCGGTATCGACGACGGCGATCGCCACGGTATCGTTCTCTAGGAAGGCGCGGACCAGCACGCCGCCTTCGGACGTGAACTTCACGGCATTGCCGATGACGTTGAAGAGGACCTGGCGGATGCGCGCCGGGTCGAAATCCAGAAGATCCGGCACGTCGGCGGCGACGGTCGCGGCGATCTCAATGCGCTTTTCGTGCGCACGCGGCGCCAGCATCTCGACCACGCTTTCGATCAGGTGCCGCAGGTTTTCGGCACGGTTGTTCAGCTTGAAGCGGCCGGCCTCCAGCGTCGAATAATCGAGCAGGTCCTCGACGAGCTGCGCCAGCGCGTAGCCGGACTGGCGGATGCCGCTCAGGTAATTCTGCTGCTCGGCCGTCAGTTTCGTCTGGCCGAGCAGATGGGTCATGCCGAGAATGCCGTTCAGCGGGGTGCGTATCTCATGGACGACGGTCGCGATCTGCCGGGATTTTGCGGCGCTTGCCGACTCGGCATCCTTCCAGGCCTGATGGAGGCGCGCGACCGTGCGTTTCTGCCGCCATGCGGAAATCCGCGCGAAGAGAGCGGCGAACGCATTGCGGGAACGCCTCTCCCGGCCGTTCGCCTGCAATCCCAAGGCAGGCACGACCTGTTCGGCCGCCGGCGCGGCGACATCGGCCGCGGCGGGAGACGCGAACGCTCTGGAGATACGTTCATGTATTTCGGCAATATCGCGCATGCGGGAAAGACTACCGAGGTTTCTTTCCCAATCCTTAGATCAATCCGGTAAAATTTTACTGATCGGTCGTTTCCGGCTTGTTTTTCGGGCCGAAAAGTTCGTCGAGGATCACCAGACCCGCGCCGATGGTGATGAAACTGTCCGCAAGGTTGAAGACGGCGAAGGACCATGTCTCGGTGTGGAACAGGACATAGTCGATCACGTGGCCGTAAACGAAGCCGTCGATCAGGTTGCCGACAGCGCCGGCGATGATCAGCGCGAACCCGGAATGGGCAAAAGGCCGGTCCTTCGGCGTGCGGCGCCAGAGCCAGAGCACGAAGGCGACGATAAGGACCCGCATGCCGACGATGAATTCCCGCTCCATGCCCGACAGAAGCGAGAAAGCGACGCCGAGATTATAGGTGCGGTAAAGCGCCAGAACCGGCAGAAGAGGCACCGGTTCTTCCATCGGCAGGTAGTTTTCGACGGCGATCTTGATCACCTGGTCGAGGATGACGGCGAACACGATGACGATCACGGCCGCGAGCGGCCTCGACAAAAAAGCGCGGCGTCCGGTCATTTCTTCTCATCCAGGGAAAGCAGTTGGCGGCGAGCCTCGAACAGCATCACGGCGGTGGCGACGGCCAAGTTGAGCGAATCCGCCCTGCCCTGCTGCGGAATACGCACGGTGCGGTCGGCGGCCCCGGCGAGATTGTCCGGCAGGCCGGACTGTTCGTTGCCCATCAGAAGGACGGTCGGCTTCTTCGCATAATCCACCGTACGGTAGTCGACGGCGCCGGAGAGATGGGTCGCGACGACCTGCGCGCCGGAACGCTTCTGCCAGGCGAGAAACTCTTCCGCCGAACATCTGACGACCGGCATGGCGAAGACCGAGCCCATGGTAGCGCGCACGGTTTCGAGCGAGAAGGGATCGGTGCTTTCTCCGACGAGGATGACGCCGGAAGCGCCGGCTGCATCGGCCGTGCGGATGATCGTGCCAAGATTGCCGGGATCGCGGACGCGGTCGAGCGCCACGAAAGTCTCGTCTCTTTGCGGTTTGAGATCGTCCAGCCGTTTCCAGCGCTGCTCGAAGATGCCGACGACCATCTGCGGATTGTCGCGGCGGGTGACGGATGACAGCACCTTTTCGCTGACTTCCAGGACAAGCCCGCCATGGGCGACGGTCTTTGCGGCCACCTGCTCGACCAGCGGCTTGCCCTTGGCGGCCTTGGCGTAGACCAGCGTGCGGATCGACCAACCGAGCTCCAGGGCTTCGATGACGAGCTTCAGGCCTTCCGCCATGAAGGTGCCGCTTTCCTCTCGGTCCTTCTTGTTCGTGAGCGCCTTGATGTCCTTGATGATCGGATTGGCAAGCGAGGTGACTTCCTTCACCTGGCCGACCCGCCCCGGTCCCGGCCTGTGGGCTGCGGATTTCTGAAAATCGTCGGTCATGCCGGCACCCAGCGACTGAAGAGGGACGTGGAAAGCGCACGGCCGGGGCTTTTGCCGTCCAGGCCCGCCTCGCGGATGACGAGTTCGCCCGATTCGACCGCACCGCCGGCGCCGCGCATCGTCTCGCGCATCAGCTCGTGAATGGAATAGAAGCTCGCGCGGATGGAATAGGCCGTGAGCACCAGGCCGATGGCTTTCGAGGAAAGGAGTTCGCGGCAGATGTCCAGCATCAGCGGCAGATGGTCGAAAAGCTGCCAGACCTCGCCATTCGGGCCGCGGCCGAACTTCGGCGGGTCGGTGAGGATGATGTCGTATCTATTGCCGCGCCGCTCCTCGCGCAGGATGAACTTCATCGCGTCCTCGCATATCCAGCGGATCGGCGCCTTATCGAGCCGGGCAAGCGCCTGGTTTTCGCGTGCCCAGCCGATCGCCTTCTTCGAGGCATCCACATGGGTGACTTCCGCGCCGGCGGCGGCGGCGACCAGCGAGGCGACGCCCGTATAACCGAAAAGGTTCAACACCCGGACCGGCCGCTCTTTTTCTCTTTCGGCCTCTTCCACGCGCGCCTTCATCCAATCCCAATGGACGATCTGCTCCGGAAAAACGCCGACATGCCGGAAGGCCGTGAAGCGGCCGAGAAAATCGACGCCCGCCAGGGAAAGCGGCCAGGTTTCACCGAGCGCCTCCTTCGGAAAACGCCAGCGGCCCATGCCATCCTCGTCCGTATCGCCGGTGAACACGGCGTCGGCCTTTTCCCAGAGATGCGCCGGCAGCGAGGGCTGCCAGAGCGCCTGTGCCTCCGGCCGGACGATACGGTAGGGGCCGTATTGCTCGAGCTTCAGGCCATTGCCGCTGTCGATCAGGTGGAAATCGCCGGCACCGGCGGATTCCAGGATGACCGGCACCCGTTCCGCCGGCCGTTCGCCGTTTCGCGACAGAAGCGCACGGGTTTCGACAGGTGCGGCTTGGGTGGGTTTGGCGGCCTTTTCCGGCGCCGGCTTGGCGGCCTTCTCGGGCGGACGGCCGGACGGTTTCGGAGACGGTGATCTTGCCTGTCCGGCAGGCCCACGCGAGGGGCGGGTGCCGGCTGCAGCCTGGCCTCTTCCGGCCGGCCGCCTTTCCTTGTTCTTCAATGCGTTCATCCGCTTGGAATTTCTGGTGACCAGCAGATAGCATCTAGCCGCCGTTCTTCAAAGACGCACGAATCAGTCAGGACTGCGTTTTATTTCTTGTCATACGATACTACATTCTTCATATTGTCCCCCAACTGTCCCCTTGGCAAACAATCCGGGCCTTGCAATAAGCCTGAGAAGACGCATTTTTCGGAGGATCATCACATGGACATGGGCGGCGAAGAGCGGATTGCGGCACCCCGCGAAGTGGTTTGGGCGGCATTGAACGATCCTGAAATCCTGCGGCAGTGCATTCCAGGCTGCCAGACGCTGGAGCAGAAGTCCCCTACCGAACTCGCAGCAACCGTGAAACTGAAGATCGGGCCGGTTTCGGCCAGTTTTTCGGGCGAAGTGACCCTTTCCGACATCAACCCGCCGGAGAGCTACACAATTTCCGGCGAAGGCAAGGGCGGCATCGCCGGTTTCGCCAAGGGTTCGGCGACCGTGACGCTGGTGGAAGACGGCAGCGACACGCTGCTGCGCTACCAGACCAAGGCACAGGTCGGGGGCAAGCTCGCACAGCTCGGCTCGCGCCTGATCGACTCCACGTCCCAGAAGCTCGCGGCGCAGTTCTTCGCGGACTTCAACAAGGCCGTGGTCGCCAGGGCCACCCAGGCTTGATATCGAAGGGCCTGCGATCCGAGGCCTGAAATCGGACTATTTGGAAGGCAGTTGCGACGAAGCCGTGCGTCCTGCGACCACGGCCTTGTGTTCATTCTGCCATTTGACGGCTTCGCGCGCCTCGATGCGGGCCTGCTTGCGGTGCTTGCCCTGACCGATCCAGGTGACGGCCCAGCCGATCAGCATGCCGATCAAAACGGCGATGAACAGAAAGAGAAACAGGGGCGCGCTCACCGACAGCACGCCGTCTTCCGGCCGGAACGGATTGAGCGCCAGCGTGACCGTCTGGCGGTTGGCCACCGCCAGTACGATCAGCACGATGCCGAGCGGAACGAAGATCGCGAGGCTGATGATCTTTTTGAGCTTGTTCATGACAATCTCCGGCATCCAGACATCTACCGCTTTCAGCGGCATCCGTTGCAGAATAGGCGCGGTTTAAGGGGATTCAAGGGCGGCGGAAGGCCGCGGCCTGGGTTGATTGTCTCTCGAAAGCGGTTCGTCTGCGCGGACGACGGCCCTCAATTCGATCAATCGTCTTCATCGGCAAGGCCGGGGTTCAAGCGCTCGCGCAGTTCCTTGCCGGTCTTGAAGAAGGGAACCCACTTCTCCTCGACGAAGACGCTTTCGCCGGTACGCGGATTGCGGCCGGAACGGGAGGGACGATTCTTGACCGAGAAGGCGCCGAAACCGCGCAATTCGACCCGGTTTCCCGATGCCAGGGCATCTGTGATCTCGTCGAGCACGGCATTGACGATGTTCTCGACGTCGCGGTGGTAGAGATGCGGATTGCGAGCCGCAACGATCTGCACCAGTTCTGACTTGATCACGGTTGCCCCCTGAAAAAATTGGTTTTTTATCCGCGCCCAACCTGCCAAACCGAGACAAGACCGTCAAGGAACAACTTGTCTGCGCCGAAGGTCCGGAGCGTATCGGGAGCGAGCGCCTGACCCAATCCGGTCAGTTTGAGTAATTCCGCCATAGCGCTCGCGAACCAGAAGGACGAGGACGAACGGCGCTCCTTCCAGTCGACCACCGGCAGGTCCTTCGAGATGCCGCGCGATTCGAGATAGGCGCGGATATCGTCGTCGCCGCCGAGCTTGTCCACCAGCTTGACGCCAAGTGCCTGGCGGCCGGTGAAGATCGCCCCGTCGGCCAGCTTCAGCACGTCTTCGCGCGGCATCTTACGGCGGTCGGCGACAAGATCGACGAACCAGGCATAGCTGTCCATGACCATGTTGCGGATCATCGTCTTGGCTTCCTCGCTCGCCGGATGGAAGGGTGACGGCTCGGCCTTCAGCGGCGCCGACTTTATCTCTTCCAGCGAGATGCCGACTTTCTTCATCACCTCGTCGATCTGCGGATATTGGAAGATGACGCCGATAGAGCCGGTGATCGAGCTTTCGCCCGCGACGATCTGGTCTCCGGCAGTGGCGACCATATAGCCGGCGGAGGCGGCGAGCGTGCGGATGTCGGAAACGACCGGCTTCTTCTCGGCCACCTGGCGAATCGCCTTGAAGATGCGCTCGCCGCCATAGGTCGTGCCGCCCGGGGAGGAGATGGACACGACCAGCGCCTTGGCCTGGCTGCTGTCGGCGATCCGGTCGAGTCGCTCCAGGAGTTCCTTGTCGTCGGTGATTACACCGGAGACTTCGACACGGGCGACATGCGGCACGGCGGAACCGACGCCCGGGCCGGCGAACGTCCGATAGAGCGCAAAGCCGATGCCGACGAGGAAGACCAAAGCGACGACACGCCAGAAGCTCAGCTTGCGGCGCAGACTGCGCCGATCCGCGATTGCCATTTGATCCATGGAAAATGCCCTTCCAATTCCGCTTCCGTTGCTAAATAGGCTCTCTAGCGCGTTTTACAGCAGGCGGCATCACGTTTTTATGTTGTTCATTATTGTTTGTTGATGAATAAAAACCATATTGGCGGACAGAAGACTGCCCCGACGTTCCGGCCCCATTTCGGGCGCCCGGAACGGGGCCAAAGGATCGACCCGGCACTCATGCTGCAGCATATCCGAAAGACGGCAGGCCTTGTTGGGGCACTGGAGACGCATGCGGACGCCTATCAGGCGGCGCTTGCCCATTCGGCGCTCGTGCGCAAACTGAAGATCCTGCTGCCGATCCTGGCCGGGGTGATCTCCGCTGCATTCATCGGCATTTCGATCATCCGGACCTATCTCCCGGAAAACCTGTCCATCGAAAATGCCCGGATCGAGAACGGCAAGATCGTCATGGAGCGGCCGGCCATTTCCGGCCGCAACAACCAGGGCATCAGCTATTCGATGACCGCCAACCGCGCGCTGCAGGACATCCAGAACCCGAACATGATCACGCTTGAGGACGTGAAGGCCGCCGTGCCGGTCAATGACGACGTCATTGCTCGCGTGACCGCAACGGCCGCCGATTTCGACCGCGGCACCGACATGCTCGATCTCGCTTCGCCGTTCGACGTCAACCTCTCGAACGGCATCACCGCGAGATTCAAGTCCGCCCATCTCGACATCAATGCCGGCGTGATGGATTCACCCACCCCTGTCGATATCTCGATGAAAGAAGGCTCGATTGTTGCAGAGTCTTTAAAGATAACGGATAAGGGACGCACCATCACATTCAAAGGCAAGGTTCAGCTTCACCTCGACCCTGCCACCATCCGAAACCAAGGCAAATAGAGCCCGGCCGCCATGACCCATCGCCGCTTTCTTCCCCGCAATACCGCAGTGCTGATCGCGGCAGGATTGTCCTGTCTCGCCGCCACGGCCCACGCCCAATCGACCACCCAGCTGGACGGCCTGAAGCTTTCCGGCGACCAGCCGATCCAGATCGGCAGCGACCAGCTCGAGATCAAGGAGCAGGAAAAGAAGGCCTATTTCACCGGCAACGTCCAGGTGGTGCAAGGCACCACGACGATGAAGGCGGGCAAGATGACCGTGCTCTATACCGGCGAAGGCGCGTCGGTGACCTCCGGCAACGCCAATATCGACAAGATCTTCCTCGACGATACGGTCTTCCTGACCTCCGGCACCCAGCAGGCGACCGCCGACAAGGGCGAGTTCGACATGACCTCTCAGACCTTCGTGCTGTCGGGCAAGCAGGTCGTGCTTTCCGAAGGCACCAATGTCTTCAAGGGCTGCAAGCTGACCGTTCAGATGGCGACCGGACAGGCCAAGCTCGATCCATGCGGCGGCGGGCGCGTCGAGATCATGCTCGATCCGAAGTCGCGCCAGCAGCCGAAGCCATAACAGATCGACCACGTGAAAATACCGCTGCTCTCCAGTCTATCGGCAAGGAAGCCGTCCGCGCCCGAGCCTTTCGTGGTACGCGATAAAGCGCGCTACGAAGGCACGCTCGTCGCGCATGGGCTTTCGAAGACCTATGATACGCGCCGCGTCGTCAATGGCGTGTCTCTGGTCGTGCGCCGCGGCGAGGCCGTCGGCCTCCTCGGTCCGAACGGCGCCGGCAAGACCACCTGCTTTTACATGATCACCGGGCTCGTTCCGGTGGACGAAGGCATGATCGCGATCAACGGTAACGAGGTTACCCGCATGCCGATGTATCGCCGCGCCCGCCTCGGCGTCGGCTATCTGCCGCAAGAAGCCTCGATCTTCCGCGGCCTGACGGTCGAGGAAAATATCCGCGCGGTGCTGGAAGTGCACCAGCCGGACAGGGACAAGCGGGAAAGCAAGCTGGACGAGCTCTTGGAGGAATTCCATATCAGCCAGCTCCGGAAGTCCGCAGCCGTGGCGCTTTCCGGCGGCGAACGTCGCCGCCTGGAAATCGCCCGAGCGCTGGCCACCGATCCGGCCTTCATGCTGCTCGACGAACCTTTCGCCGGCGTCGATCCCATCTCGGTTTCCGACATCCAGAACCTCGTTCGCCACTTGACGGCGCGCGGGATCGGCGTTCTGATAACGGACCACAACGTGCGCGAGACGCTCGGCCTCATCGACCGGGCCTATATCATCCACGCGGGCGAAGTTCTGACGCATGGCCGGGCCGACGACATCGTCAACAACCCGGATGTCCGCCGTCTCTATCTCGGCGACAAGTTCAGCCTCTAGGCCGATCTGCCTTGCGGCGGTGCGTCAAAGAAGTTTACCTTTCCCGCACCGCAGCGCTTGACCAAATCTTTCAAAAAAGCAATTCTTGTGCCAGATGCAAATCCGGCCATATGGGGCTTGTCCGGAGGAGTGCGTCGTCACCCCATGACGGGGTCACGACAAGGGATCTCAGGGGAGTTTCGCGTTCCATCATGGGTTTATCCGCCGGCCTTTTCCTGAAGCAGACCCAATCGCTGGTGATGACCCCGCAGCTGATGCAATCGATTCAGCTGCTGCAGATGACGCATTTCGAGCTCAACCAGTTCATCGCCCAGGAAGTCGAGAAGAACCCGCTGCTCGAAATTACGGCAGGCGACGGCGAAAGCGGCACGGAAACAGGCTTCGAGGACGACACGTTCGACAGTGCCAACGGCGACGGCGAGAGCAGGCCGTCCCTGGCACCCGATGGGGACTGGTACGAAGGCTCCTCGCCGGCGACCGCCGAACGGCTGGGCGACAATCTCGACACGGGCTTCGAGAACGTCTTTCCCGATGACGGCCCGGCCCGCCGTGCCGATGCGCCGGAACTTCTGAGCCAATGGAAGTCCATGCCGGGCGGCGAATCCGGTGAGGACTACGACCTCGACGATTTCGTCGCCGGCCATGTGACGCTGCGCGACCATCTGAACCAGCAGATCCCCTTCCTGATGACTGGCGCGACCGATCGGCTGGTCGCCCAGCATCTGGTCGACCAGCTCGACGACGCCGGTTACCTGCAGGACGGCATCGCGGAGATCGCAGCCCGGCTCGGCAAGGGCGCCGGCGACGTGGAAGCCATCCTGACCTCACTGCAGAGCCTCGATCCGCCCGGCGTCTTCGCCCGCTCGCTCAGCGAATGCCTGGCGATCCAGCTTCGCCAGAAGGACAGGCTCGATCCGGCGATGGACGCCCTCGTCAAACATCTCGATCTGCTGGCCAAGCGCGATTTCGCCTCGCTTCGAAAAATCTGCGGCGTCGACGACGAAGACCTGCTCGATATGCTGGCGGAGATCCGCAATCTCAATCCGAAACCCGGCGCCGGTTTCGAAAGCGGCCCTTCCGAGACGATTTCGCCCGACATCATCGTGCGCGCCGCGCCGGACGGAAGCTGGATGGTCGAGCTCAATCCCGACACGCTGCCGCGCGTGCTGGTGAACCAGGCCTATTTCCAGACGGTCTCGAAACATTGTCGCAAAAACGGCGAGGACAGCAATTTCCTGTCGGAATGCCTGCAGAACGCCAACTGGCTGACGCGCAGTCTCGACCAGCGCGCCAAAACGATCATGAAGGTGGCCGCCGAAATCGTCCGCCAGCAGGACGCCTTCCTGATGCACGGCGTCGACCACCTGCGGCCGCTCAACCTCAAGACCGTCGCCGAAGCGATCAAGATGCATGAATCGACGGTGAGCCGCGTCACCTCCAACAAATACATGCTGACACCGCGCGGCCTGTTCGAGCTCAAATATTTTTTCACCGTGTCGATCGGCTCGGCGGAAGAAGGCGGCGACAGCCATTCGGCGGAAGCCGTGCGCCACCGCATCCGCCAGCTTATCGCCCAGGAAACGCCGGAAGCGGTGCTCTCCGATGACGACATCGTCATCGGCCTGAAGAACGGCGGCGTGGAGCTTGCCCGCCGGACGGTGGCGAAATATCGCGAGGCGATGAACATCCCCTCCTCGGTGCAGCGGCGCCGGGAAAAGCGGGCGCTCGCCAAGGTCGCCGCGTTCTGAGGCTTGTCCTCTCCCGAGGGGCGATTTTCCACAGAACTACGTAAATATCCCAAGAGCCGCGCTTGTTGACATTGAAAGCCGCGCGGATTAGAAGCCCGCCGCAGCGGCACGGGACCTGGAACTGACATACCCACCATCCCCGGCAGGCACGATCGCAGCAATTTCACCTTGTCGCATGCGAACGGCTTGGATGAGGCGGCGGCTTGGCGTAGACTGAAACACGCAAGTCACGACAAGAAGGAAGAACTCCATGAGTGTGCGTGTATCCGGTAAACATATGGAAATTGGTGACTCGTTCCGTCAAAAGATCGAGGACCACATCGGAGAAGCGGTAACAAAATACTTCGACGGCGGTTATTCGAGCCAGGTGATCGTGGAGAAGTCCGGCTCGCGGTTTTCTGCCGACTGCAAGGTGCATCTCGACACCGGGATCGTCCTGCATGCGGCGGGAGAAGCGAATGACCCGCAGGCAAGCTTCGACGCCGCCGCAGAGCGGATCGAAAAGCGCCTTCGTCGCTACAAGCGGCGGCTCAAGGATCATCATGCGGGCAACCACGTGAACGGCTTTGCCGAAGTTGCTTACACGGTCATGGATGGCGTACCGGATGAAGCGGATGAAATACCTGAGGATTTCGCGCCGACCATCGTCGCGGAGAGCTCAAAGCAGTTAAAGACGATGTCGGTGGCGAGCGCCGTCATGGCACTCGATATGACAGATGAACCCGTTCTCCTGTTCCGCAGCCCCGGCAAGGAACATCTGAACATTGTTTACCGCCGCAACGACGGCAATATTGGCTGGATCGACTCCACCAATATCAAGAACTGAAAAATCTTGGGGGAGCGTCGGAAGCGGCGCTCTCCTTCGCCTAGGGCAAAAGCTCTTGCGGCACGAAGGATGACGAGAATGGCATTGGCAGATTTGCTGCAGCAAGATGCGATTATTCCTGCCCTGAAAGTGAACTCCAAAAAGCAGCTGTTGCAGGAGCTGGCGGCCAAGGCCTCCAAGCTCACCGGCATAGCCGAGCGGGAAATCTTCGACGTCATTCTGCAGCGGGAACGGCTGGGCTCGACGGGTGTCGGCCACGGCATCGCCATTCCGCACGGCAAGCTCGGCAATATTTCCTCTATCAAGGGGATTTTTGCGCGCCTGGACGCGCCGGTCGATTTCGAAGCGCTTGACGACGAGCCGGTCGATCTCGTGTTCCTGCTGCTCGCTCCCGAGGGCGCCGGCGCCGACCACCTCAAGGCGCTGTCGCGCATCGCCCGCGTGCTGCGCGACCAGGAACTGGTGGCCAAGCTCCGCAAGACCGACTCCGCTTCGGCGATCTACGCCTTCCTCAACGAGGAACAGGCTAACCACGCGGCCTGACGCCGCCCAACCATTTTCGTGGGGACGAAACGGAACCGCCCGGCCGCTGGACAAGCGCCGGGCGATTTTGTCTTTTGGCGTCTTCGCTATAGTCCGACGCAAAACCGTCATCTTCTCCGATCTACATTCCGGCAATCGAGGGACAGGGCGAGGATGGGATGGATAGGACATTTCCGGATGGTGCCTGGGAGTTCCGGAATGCCGAAGCCGGCGGCTGGCGGATCGACCTTCTGGAGAGAGCAAGACAGGCTGCGATCGAATTCGGAACCATTTCGGCGACTGTGATCCATCGGGGTGCGGTCGTCGCCAGCGGTGGGCCGCAGGACCAGAAGGTGCTGATCCGCTCCATCCGCAAGAGCGTTCTCAGCGCGGTGATCGGCATCGAGGTAGGGCGCGGACGCATCAGGCTGGGCGATACGCTGGAAATTCTTGGCATCGACGATGTCGAAGGCCTCAGCCACGCCGAGCGCCAGGCAACCGTCCGGCATCTGCTGCAGGCGAGATCGGGAATCTACCATCCCGCGATCGCCGAATCGGCCGCCATGAAGGCCAAGCCGCCCCGGGGAAGCAAGGCTCCGGGATCGCACTGGCTTTACAACAACTGGGATTTTAACGCGCTGGGGACGATCTACGAGGCGGCAACGGGGCAGTCCGTCTTCGAGGGCGTCTATCTGGACCTAGCCGAGCCGATCGGCATGCAGGATTTTGCGGCATCGGACGGCGCCTATCGGCGTGGCGCGGAATCGATCCATCCGGCCTATCACATGCGCATGACGAGCCGGGACATGGCGCGTTTCGGATGGCTTTATCTCAATAACGGACGGTGGAGAGATCGACAGGTGGTGCCGGGCGGCTGGGTGCGCGACAGCGTCCACGCTCATTCCTTCGATGGACAGTCCGGCTACGGCTACATGTGGTGGACGACGGGGCATGAGGGCGAAGCGCAACACACCAAGCCGAATGAATTTCGACGGTTCCTGCCTGCCTTTCGATACTTCGCCCACGGCCATTACGGGCAGATGATCGCGGTGATGCCGGAACGGGAGATCGTCATTGCGCATCTGGCCCAATCGGTGGAGCGCACACCGGAACAGTTCAGAAAACTATGGGAATTCGTCGGCCTCGTCATGGAGGCGCAAGCCGAATTGCCCGATCGGCCGTAGCGAGGTCGACCGGACGTCTGATGAACGCTGCGGTTTTGAATTTGCCTTTCGCCGCTTCCGCCACATGTCTCGCTGAAGCTGTGGAGGCAGATATGAATGACGAAACCCGTGCCCGCATTGCAGCCAATGACAAACTGCTGAAAGCCCTCATCACGCTGCTGGCGATCAAGGATCCCGATTTGCTCGACGAACTGGACATGATCTTCATGATCGCCGGCGACGAGGGCAATCCGATCGGCAAGGCCGATCGCAGGACGCGCCAGCACCTGCACAGCGAGCTCGAGATGATCAGGACGCTGGCCAGCAAGGCGCTGGACACCGCGCATTAGAACAGGCGGACGAGGCAAAGCCGTCCGCCCTCTCAATCCTCAGAGGTTCTTTTCGCCGGCGGGTTCGGCCGCGGCGGCATCCGCTTTCGGCCCCCCCTTGGCGACGCCGACCATGGCCGGGCGCAGGACACGCTCACCGATGGTGAAACCTGCCTGGACTACCTGGACCACCGTATTGTTCGGCACATTCGAGTTAGGAATTTCGAACATGGCCTGGTGGAAGTTCGGATCGAACCTCTCGCCTTCGGCGTCGATCTTCTTCACGCCGTGGCGTTCGAGCGCCGAAAGCATGGAGCGCTCCGTCATTTCCACGCCTTCGAGAAGCGTGGTGAGCGTCGCATCGGCTCCCGCCCGCATCTCGGTCGGCACGGCATCGAGCGCCCGGCGCAGGTTGTCTGACACGGCGAGCATATCGCGCGCAAAACCCGCGACCGAATAGGACTTCGCATCCTTCACGTCACGTTCGGTGCGGCGGCGCAGATTGTCCATCTCGGCGGCGAGACGGAGGAAGCGATCGCGCAGTTCAGCGTTTTCCGCCTTCAGCAACTCGAGCGGATCCGGCTCGGCAGCCGGCGCTTCGGCAGCATTTCGCTTGGCCGCCTCTTCCAGAGCAGATGCCACGGCTTCCGCCGTGTTGTCGGCGGCCGTTGCGTCAGGTCCATTCTTCTTGGTTTCGTCGGTCATGACGGTCTCCGATTATTCCTGGCCCGGACTTCCGGGCTTGGATCGATGGGCTTGGTTTTGTGCCCCGATATCGAGGCTAAAGGTGAAAAAATCAAGGCTTGGCAGGAAACTAGGTCACCCAAGCGCAAACGGCACGAAAAGGCTTCAGCGGGACAGCCTCGCCAGCAACTGGGCCGTATAGTCGACCATCGGCACGATGCGCGAATAATTGAGCCGCGTCGGCCCGATGACGCCGACGGCGCCGACGATCCGGTCTTCGCCGTCGCGGTAGGGCGCGACGATGAGCGACGATCCGGAGAGCGAAAACAGCTTGTTTTCCGAGCCGATGAAAATCCGGACCCCCGGCCCCTTTTCCGCAAGATCGAGGATCTCGATCAGGCTGTCCTTCTTTTCGAGATCGTCGAACAGAAGCCGCAGACGGTCGAGATCGGCCGCTTCGTCGAGACCCTGGAGCAGGTTGGCGCGGCCGCGCACGATGAGCTGGCTCGGCTTTCCCTCCTGGACATCGCCTGACCAGACGGCAAGCCCCCGTTCGACGAGATCCTGCGAGAGAGAAAAAAGCTCATTCTGCACCCGATCCTTGAGCTTCTTGAGCTCGCCTCGCAGCTCGGGCAGTGTCTGGCCGGAGAGATGCGCGTTCAGGAAATTCGCAGCCTCCGTCAATTGCGACGAGGTCACGCCGGCCGGCAGATCGATGATACGGTTTTCCACCTGATTGTGATCGCCGACCAGCACGGCAAGCGCCTTGGTGGGTTCCAGCCGAATGAATTCCACGTGTTTGAGGACCGGGTCGCTTTTGGTGGTGATGACGATGCCAGCCCCGCGCGACACGCCCGACAGCATGAGGCTCGCTTCCGCCATCAGGGCTTCCATCGTCTGATCGCGATTGGCCGGCCTGATCTGACGGTCAATATTGGCCCGCTCCTCGTCCGAGAGATCACCCACCTGCATGAAAGCGTCGACGAAGAACCTGAGCCCGGACTGGGTGGGCAGGCGGCCGGCGCTGATATGCGGCGAATAGATGAGGCCGAGCTCTTCCAGATCGCTCATGACGTTACGCACCGAGGCGGGAGACAACGACATGGGCAGAAGGCGGGACAGATTACGGGAGCCGAGCGGCTCGCCGTTTTCCAGATAACTCTCTACGATGCGGCGGAAGATTTCGCGCGAACGGTCGTCAAGCACAGAGCCGCTGTCCCTCGCCGTCGATACCGAAAATTCCATCTACTGCTTTCACCCTGGCCGTTGGTCTTCCGGAAAAATATAGTCATTCGCGACGCCTTCGCCAAAGAGAAAATCGGCAGTCGCCACCATCGCCCGCCTTAAAGTCCCTGTCGGCGGCCGGGCGAAGGATTTTCGGTTTCATGATTGCAGGCGGAAAACCGCTCACACTTTTCCAGGAATTGCTTTAGAAGGCGAAAACCGAATTACAGGGAGCGAAGCATGCGGCCGTCAGGCAGACAGACCAACCAGATGCGCAAGGTTTCTTTCGAGCGCAATTTCTCCAAGCACGCGGAAGGCTCGTGCCTCGTGAAGTTCGGCGATACGCATGTGCTCTGCACCGCGAGCCTCGAAGAAAAGACGCCGCCGTGGCTCAGGAATTCCGGCAAGGGCTGGGTCACAGCCGAATACGGCATGCTGCCACGCGCCACCGGCGAACGCATGAAGCGCGAAGCGGCGGCGGGCAAGCAGGGCGGCCGCACCCAGGAGATCCAGCGGCTGATCGGCCGGTCGCTGCGCGCCGTCGTCGATCTCGAAGCGCTCGGCGAAAAGCAGATCACGGTCGACTGCGACGTCATCCAGGCGGATGGCGGCACCCGCACGGCCTCCATCACCGGCGGCTGGATCGCGCTCCATGACTGTTTGAAGTGGATGGAAGCACGCTCGATGGTCAAGGTCGAGAAGGTGCTGAAGGATCACGTCGCCGCGATTTCCTGCGGCATCTTCGCCAATCAGCCGGTGATCGACCTCGACTATCTGGAAGACTCGGCTGCCGAGACGGACGCCAATTTCGTAATGACCGGCGCCGGCGGCATCGTCGAGGTGCAGGGCACGGCGGAAGGTGCGCCGTTCAGCCAGGAAGAGTTCTTGAAGCTGCTCTCGCTTGCACAGGACGGCACGCAGGAATTGGTGGCGCTGCAGAAGCAGGCGATCGCGTAAGCGATTGGCCGATGCCTCGCACCCTAACCCTCACCCCGCACGCGGGGAGAGGGGACGTGCCTCACCGATCATTCGACGTCGCTCTGACGGGAAATGGTGCGGCATATTTCCTTCTCCCCGCCTGCGGGGAGAAGGTGCCGGCAGGCGGATGAGGGGCAGCACGCGGGAGAAGGGAAGATGATCGAAGGCATTCTCGAAACCGCGCTCTATGCCGATGATCTTGATGCGGCGGAGGCCTTTTACAGCGGCGTTCTGGGGCTCGAAAAAGTGCTGCGCACCGGCAACCGGCATGTGTTCTTCCGCTGCGGTCCGGGCATCCTTTTGATCTTCAACCCTGCCGAAACCGTGAAGCCGCCGTCAGCCGACGCCCTGCCGGTGCCGCCGCACGGCGCGACCGGTCCCGGGCACGCCTGTTTCCGCATGAACGGCGAAACGATTGACAGGATGGCCGAAAAGCTGAACAAGGCAGACATAACAATCGAAAGCGATTTCCGCTGGCCGAACGGCGCCCGCTCGATCTATTTTCGCGATCCGGCCGGCAACAGTCTCGAATGTGCGGAACCTAAGCTCTGGAATCTCGACTAGGGGGCGGCCGCCCACAAGGCTCTTGGTCTCCACCGCCAAACTCCGATATAAGCGCAACAGCAGGACCCGGGAGTTCCCCATGATCATACGCGAATGGCGAGGCCGCGCCTCCGCTGCCAATTCGGACGCCTATCCGATTCACTTTCGGAATCATGTGGTGCCGGAACTGAAGGAACTGCCGGGATTTGTAGGCGCACACCTCAGCCGACGGCGGCTGGACGATCGCGTAGAGTTTGTCGTGCTGACACGCTGGAAAGATATGAAGGCCATTCGCGATTTCGCCGGCGACACACCTGACAAGGCCGTCGTCGAGCCGGGTGCGATCGCCGCGCTGGTCGATTTCGACGATTTCGTGGCACATCATGAAGTGGTCGAAGAAGTCTAGGCTAAACCCGACCGACAAGCCCAGCGACTATCCGTTTTTCATTTCATAAAGACCAAGAATGCGCAAACTCGACACCAAAACCATCGTCGTCGCCAGTCACAACCAGGGCAAGATCCGCGAGATCGCCGATCTGATCGGCCCGTTCGGCTTTTCGGCGAAATCGGCAGCCGAGCTGAAGTTCGAGGAGCCGGACGAGACGGGCACGACCTTCGAGGAGAATGCGGCGATCAAGGCGCTGGCCTCCGCCAAGGCATCCGGCCTGCCGGCGCTTTCGGACGACAGCGGCATCGTGATCGATGCGCTGGACGGCGCGCCGGGCGTCTATACGGCGAACTGGGCGGAGCGCGAGGACGGCAGCCGCGATTTCCAGATGGCGATGGAAAAGGTGGAGAAGGCGCTTCAGGAAAAAGGCGCGACAAAGCCCGAGCAGCGTTCCTGCCGGTTCGTCAGCGTTCTCTGCCTTGCCTGGCCAGACGGGCATACGGAAATGTTCCGCGGCGAGGTGGAGGGCACCGTCGCTTGGCCGCCGCGCGGCGGCCAAGGTTTTGGCTACGATCCCATCTTCCAGCCGCAAGGTTACGACATTACTTTCGGCGAAATGACGAGCGATCAGAAACACGGCTGGAAGCCCGGTGAACCGGAAGCGCTTTCGCACCGCGCCCGCGCTTTCAAGCGTTTCGTGGAAACGTGCCTGGAGGCGTGAGTTAGCATTGAATCCCGCCGCACCCCTTCTGCCCGATACCGGAGAACCCGGGTTCGGCGTTTATGTCCATTGGCCCTTCTGCGCGGCCAAATGTCCCTATTGCGACTTCAACAGCCATGTGCGCCACCAGCCGGTGGACCAGCCGCGCTTTACCGCCGCCTTCCTGAAGGAAATGGACGTGATGCGGAAGATGAGCGGGCCGAAGACGGTCACCAGCATCTTCCTCGGCGGCGGCACGCCCTCGCTGATGGATCCCGCCACTGTCGCCGCGATCCTGGACGGCATTGCAAAATACTGGCATGTGCCGGACGGGATCGAAATCACCATGGAGGCCAACCCCTCCAGCGTCGAGGCGACCCGTTTCCGGGGTTATCGGGACGCCGGCGTCAACCGGGTGTCGCTCGGCGTGCAGGCCCTGAACGACACGGATCTCAAGTTTCTCGGCCGGCTGCACGACGTTGCCGATGCACTGAAGGCGATCCGGCTGGCGCGCGACATCTTTCCGCGCATGAGCTTCGACCTCATCTATGCCCGGCCGAACCAGACGGTTAAGGCCTGGGAGGCGGAACTCGAGGAAGCCATCTCCTATGCCGTCGACCATCTGTCGCTCTATCAGCTGACGATCGAGGAGGGCACGCCCTTTTTCGGCCTGCACAAGGCGGGCAAGCTAATCGTGCCGGACGGCGACCAGTCGGCGGCACTCTACGAGGCAACCCAGGAGATCACCGGACGCCACGGCATGCCGGCCTACGAGGTTTCCAATCACGCAAGGCCGGGGGCCGAAAGCCGGCATAACCTGACATACTGGCGCTACGGCGATTATGCCGGCATCGGCCCGGGGGCGCACGGCCGATTGACAAGGGGCTCTGCCAAAATCGCCACCTCTACCGAACGGCGGCCAGAAACCTGGCTCGAACAGGTGGAACGCATCGGCCACGGCATGCTGGAAGAGGAAGTCCTCGGTTACGAGGAACAGGCCGACGAACTGCTGCTAATGGGACTGAGACTACGGGAAGGTGTCGATCTGGCCCGCTGGCAGCAGCTTTCCGGCCGCGATCCGGATCCCATCCGCGAAGAGCGGCTGCTGGAGCATGGGTTTATCGAACGGCTTGGAAACTCGCGCCTGCGCTGCACGCCGTCCGGCATGCTGGTCCTGGATGCGGTGGTGGCGGATCTCGCGTGTTGACGATTGGCGGCATGGCACCGGTCTACCGCATTTCTGCAAGATGCGAATAAGTTCCGGCACCTCACCCTCCCATCAGGGAGAGGGCGAATCTTTCACCGCCAAGACATGCAGCCAATCGGTCGGCCGGCTGTCGTAACCACTTCCCTTATTGCCCTCGATCTCCACTAAGGCCCAGGGCATGGCCCAATAGGCCGTCTCCAGCCAGTCCTTCGAGGGATAATTGAAGAAGCGGCCGAGGCTATCATGCCCCTCGGCCTCGCCGGCCTTAAAGCTGGCGTAAAAGACGCCGCCCGGGCGAAGCGCCGCGTGGATCCTGGCAAGGATATCGCCGAGTTCGGGGCGCGGTACATGCAGCAGGCAGGCATTGGCCCAGACGCCGTCGAAGGCCTCGATCATATCGATATTTTCGAAACGCAGGACCCCGACCGGAATTCCGAGGCGCTTCGAAGCCTCCGCCGTCATTTCCAGCGTGCCGTCAGTCGGCACAGCCCGAAATCCGCGGAGGATCATCTCGGCGCTGTCGCGACCGTTGCCGCAGCCGAGTTCGAGGATTTCCGCGCCCGGCGCCAATTTTTCCAGGAACCGGTCGAGCCGCATCAGGCTCGCTTCGGAAAGACGTGCGGCATAGGTGGCGGCATTGTCGGAATAAAAACGGGTCGTCGGATTGTCGATGCCGCTCATCCCGCTACCTCTGAGACAGGAGCAATTTGGTGCCGAAACCGACGAAGACCATGCCGACGCCGAGATCGATCTTTTTCTTGGCCTTCAGATAGGCGGCCGCCACCGTGCGATGCGTGATGAGGCCGATCAGGATCGTATAATAGGTGGCCGAGACGGCGACCATCACGGCAATCGCCGCGAGGCCATAAAGAAACGGCGTGCCGGCCGGCATGGTCGCCGCAAAGAGGGAAGCGACAAACAGCGCCGACTTCGGGTTGGCCAGATTGGTGGCAAGCCCCATGCGATAGGCCGTCTTCAGCGGCACATCGACCTTGGCCGCACCGATATCGTCCACCCGGCGCGTCTTGCGGACATCCAGGAATATCTTGAGGCCCAGCCAAACAAGATAAAGCCCGCCGACGATCTTCAGCGCCAGATAGGCAAAGGGCGCCGCCTGAAAGAGAACATTGATGCCGAGCCAGCCGGCTAGTCCCCAGCAGAAGGTGCCTGTGATCGTGCCAATCGCGGCAACGATTGCCACCTGCCGCGGCGCGGTCAGGCAGTAGCGCATGATCAAGAGAGTGTTCGGCCCCGGCGTGACGCAGGCCACGGCCCAGATCATCGCGACCGACAGAAGAAACATCATCGGACTCCAACGCGCATTGTCATTCGGTTGATGAGCCAAGCATGCCGGCAGGTCAAGGAGAATCGCGTTTGCCCCGAAGCAGGGCCGCAATACTTCTATCCGCACAGATAGACCGAGACAGCCAACAACGGGCCGAGATCATCCGAATCCGGGCCGGAGATTTCGTCGCTCCACCCGAAAAGCCATGGATCGTCGCGCGAGGCGCGACGATCCGACAGCATCAGGCGTTGTTTTCGTTGATCAGCCGCTTCAGCAGCTCGACCTCATGGCTGAGCTTCGTGTCGCCGGAGATCATTTCCTCGATCTTGCGGACCGCATGCAGCACCGTCGTGTGATCGCGACCGCCGAACCGACGGCCGATTTCCGGAAATGAGCGCGGCGTCATGGTCTTCGACAGATACATGGCGACCTGGCGCGGTTTGACGATGACGCGCGTGCGGCGGTTGGACACCAGTTCCTGGCGCGAGACATTATAATGGCGCGCGACGATGCGCTGGATGTCTTCGATGCGGACGCGCTTCGCCTCGCCTGCACCGACCAGATGGGCGAGCAGTTCGTCGACGCGCTCGATCGACAGCGACGGCTCGAAGGAACGACGGAACAGAAGCTGGTTGAAGGCACCTTCGAGTTCGCGACCGCTGGCGGTGACGTTGCGGGCCACGTGGCTCAGGATTTCCGTCGGAATATCGAGCGACGGATCGTCCTGACGCGCCGTCGCCAGACGTCCTTTCAGCATTTCGAGACGCATTTCATAGTCCGGCGCCTCGACCTCGATCGCCACGCCGCCCTGAAGGCGGGAACGAACCCGCGGATCGAGCGATTCCAGTTCCCAGGGAGCCCGGTCGGCGGCAACCACCACCTGCTTGGCGCTGTCGAGCAGCATGTTCAGAAGATGGCAGAATTCGTTCTGGATCATCTTACCTTGCAGGAACTGCATGTCGTCGATGATCAGAAGGTCGATGTTACGCAGCGAGTCCTTCAGCGTCAGCGCGTCGTTGTCGCGGATCGCAGTGGCGAAGCGCCACATGAAATATTCCGCCGTCAGATAAACGACGCGCGGCATGCGCTCGCTGCTGACGGCAGCATTGGCGATCGCCTGCAGGAGATGGGTCTTGCCGAGCCCGACGCCCGAATGGATGAAGAGCGGATTGAAACGCACCGCGCCGGCGCCGGCTTCGGCAATCGTCTTGGCGGCGGCGAGTGCGACCCGGTTGGAAGGGCCTTCGATGAAGGTTTCGAAGGTGAAACGGCTATCGAGCGGCGAGCCGAAAAGCGGCGCCTGGGCCGGACGGGCCGCCGGAGCGGCAGCCGGCGCCGGCAAAGAGGCTACCCTGCCGATTTCGCGAGGAGCTTCGCGACGCGGAAAGGAGGCCGACTGAACCTGCGGCTCGGGCTGAACGCGTTCTTCGCCCAGCGCCGGAGCGCGGGTGCTGCGGCTTGCGCTGCGCACCAGGATTTCCACCTTGAGGATTTCCGCATCTTCCGCCTGGAAAATGGAGGTGATCAGATCAAGATACCGGTTGTTGATCCATGACTTCAGGAAAGTCGTCGGCACCGTGAGCCGGACGACGCTCTTCGAGACCGAGTGCAGCTTCAAGCGGCCGAACCAGCTTGCATATACGTCCTGGCCGACCTGTGCTTTCAGACGTGCGCTGAACCGCTCGAAAAGAGCATCATGCTTCATTTCTGATGTTTCCCCTGCCGCCTGGGAGCAAACTGAATCGAGCGCCTGCCGCGCGTGGTCCCCATTACCTGCACGGGCCGATACGGTATTCATCTGCATTTTAATCGCCGCCTTCCAATCTCTGCAGCCCGGCGGTTCTCGTTTACGCCGCCAGGACAAACCTCGTTTTTAAGGCACAGCAAAACCATTCCCAGTCATTGAGAACCGTCGCCGCCCGTCCCCTTTTTCAAAGCCCCTGCCGCCTCGCAGTCGACAAAAGCTCGCCTGAGCCCGCCTCGTACACGAGCACAAACCTGCGGGAGCCATCCCGCGCGTACAAACGCCTCATCCTCATCATGAGCCGTCCGGACCCTATCCAACCTCCTTCGTTCGGCAACGAGGCCGAGTTGGGCGTTGACAAAATCGACCGCCTCCGGAAAATGCCAATTTCCGGCCTGCAACCGATGGTTATCTGGAAAACGGGCACGTTTCTCCCGTAGCAAGAGGCAATAAGGTCTCCACACCATCTGTAACAGACGGTTGCCGGCAGCCCTTTGAAGTAATCCCCGCGCCCCTTGCTGAAAGCCATTTAGGCAGGATCAAATGCCAAGATCAATGATGAATTTTACGCAAAATTAAGAGCCGGGCGTTGACTCGCGGGGCATGGTTTGAATGCCGCAGAACGTCCGATGGAGAATCGCTGTTGAATCAATGGGATTCAAAAATGACATACTGCAGGCGGCATTGTTCACAGGAAAAATAAAAATTCCCTTGACTCGTTCCGAGGGCTTTCTGCCGCAGCGTAAGCTGGACGGAGACTCATGGACCTCTAGCAAGTTATTGATTTTTATATGTTTTTTATGTCACGACCCTGACACGAAAATGTCAATGAGCCGGGTAAATATCAGGCAGGCTGAGAGAAGCAGAAAAAGCCCGGTCAATCGACCAGGCTTTTTTATGAACCAGTTTGTGACAATAATTAGGCCGACAGGGCCTTCACGCGTGCCGCAAGACGGGACACTTTGCGGGATGCCGTGTTGCTATGAAGCACACCCTTGGAGGCGGCGCGAGCAATCTCCGGCTGGGCAGCCTTGAGGGCTTCGGCGGCTACGGCGAGATCGCCCGATGCGATGGCTTCTTCGACCTTGCGGATAAAACCACGGACGCGCGAACGACGAGCCTTGTTGACGGCGGTACGGCGAGCGATCTTGCGGGTCGCCTTTTTCGCCGAAGTTGTATTGGCCATTTCATGCCTCTCTACGAATTCGAACCAAAACTCCGCCGTTGCCGCGTCGGTCCTGCGACCCTCGATCCAGCAATTCGGGAGCAATAGAGGAAGCCGCGATCGGGCTTTCCCAACTGTGGGCGGGCATATAGCCGGAATACCCGCTCCCGTCAACGCAGATTTTGATCGGTAACGATCCTCTTTCACCGATTCCGGAACTGAGGTTTGCGCTTTTCGACGAAGGCCGCCATGCCTTCCTTCTGGTCGGCGGTGGCAAACAGCGAGTGGAAAAGCCGCCGCTCGAACCTCAACCCCTCGCCAAGCGTCGTCTCGAAGGAGCGGGCGACCGCTTCCTTGGCCATCAGTACCGCGGCGCGCGGGAAGGCAGCGATCTTTTCCGCCGCCTCCACCGCTTCGTCGATCAGCCGCTCGGGTGCGACGATCCGCGACACCAGCCCGGCGCGCTCGGCCTCCGCCGCATCCATCATCCGGCCGGTGAGCACGAGATCCATGGCTTTCGCCTTGCCGACAGCGCGCGTCAGGCGCTGGGAACCGCCCATGCCGGGAATGACGCCGAGCGTGATCTCCGGCTGGCCGAACTTGGCCGTCTCCGAGGCGATGATGAAATCGCACATCATGGCAAGCTCGCAGCCGCCACCGAGCGCAAAACCGGAGACGGCGGCAATCATCGGCTTGCGGGTCGCAGCGATCGCCTCCCAGCCCGAGATGAAGTCGTTCACATAGGCCTCGACGAAATCGATGCCCTGCATCTCCTTGATGTCGGCGCCGGCGGCAAAGGCTTTTTCCGAACCGGTCAACACGATCGCGCCGATCGTCTCGTCCCTGCCGAAACCGGAAAGCGCGTCGGCGAGCTCCGCCATGACGGCGGAATTCAGCGCATTCAGCGCCTTAGGACGATTGAGCGTGACGAGCGCGACGGCGCCTCGGGTTTCGGTCAGCAGGGTTTCGTAACTCATCCGGCGTCTCCTCGGGTTTCCGGCCTGTCTTCGTTTCTGATGCGCTATTTTCGGCGGGTCCTATTTCTGGCAAGCCGGACAATAGAATGTGGAGCGACCCGCCTGGGTGATGCGGGCGACCGTACCGCCGCAGCCCGGCGTGCGGCAAGCCTCCCCTTCCCGGTCGTAGACGGAGAAGGAATGCTGGAAATAACCGAGCGAGCCGTCCGTCTGGATATGGTCCTTGAGCGAAGAGCCGCCGGCCGCGATCGCATCGGCGATCACCTCGCGGATGGAGGCGTTGAGAAGCTCCAGCTCCTTCTTCGGCCTGCCGGTCTTGGTGACGACACTGCCTGCCGGGCGTTTCGGCGAAAGGTGCGAGCGCCACAGCGCCTCGCACACATATATATTGCCGAGGCCGGCGATCACCGTCTGATCGAGCAGTGCTCCTTTCAGCGGCTGCGCCTTGCCGGCAAAGCGGCCGGCCAGATAATCGGCGTCGAGGGCATTGCCGGTGGGCTCCGGTCCAAGTCCGGCGAATGCCGGGTAGAGGTCGAGTTCGCTGCGCTTCCAAAGCTGCATGAACCCGAAACGGCGGGGATCATTGTAGATGACCCGGAGCGAGCCTTTCTCATGCTTCAGATGGAAGACGACGTGGTCGTGCTTGCCGTCCTTGGAGCGCGGATGATGGAATTTACCGGGTGTCTCGTTCTCGATCCGGAACGATCCGGACATGCCGAGATGGCTGATGACGGTCAGGTCGTCCTCCAGATCGATCAGCAGATATTTCGCACGGCGGCCGAGCGAGACGATACGGCGGCCGCCAACCTTTTCGCCGAAATTTTCCGGCAGCGGAAATCGCAGGTCCGGGCGGTTCAGTTGGAGCTTTTCGACGATCGCGCCCTCCATCGCGGGCGCAAGGCCGCGGCGAACCGTTTCCACCTCTGGCAATTCGGGCATGATCTACCTAACTTCCTGTTCCAAGCACCCGGTTCCTGATCTATAGACCGGACCCGATGTCGCATTCATCTATAATAGGCGAGCCACAGATAGCGAGAGCGGAACGACTTCGCTATGGTCGCCCGAAGGTAGAGAATTAAGGAGTTCACCGATGACCGAGGCCCGCACCAACGCCGAAGGCGGCATGGAGACCTCCTACGGCTTCCGCAAGGTGGCCGATGGCGAGAAGCAGGGCCTGGTCAACGACGTCTTCCACAAGGTGGCCAAGCGCTACGACGTGATGAACGACGTTATGTCGGCCGGCATGCATCGGGTCTGGAAAGATGCGATGATCAATGTGCTCAACCCGAGAAAGGACGGGGGCTACAAAACCCTGGATGTCGCGGGCGGGACGGGGGACATCGCCTTCCGAATCGTCGAGGCATCGGAGCGCAAGGCGCACACGACCGTGCTCGACATCAACGGTTCGATGCTTGCCGTCGGCGCCGAGCGGGCCGAAAAGAGGAAGCTTTCCCAAAACCTCGATTTCGTAGAGGCGAATGCGGAATCGCTGCCCTTCGAGGCCAATTCCTTCGACGCCTACACGGTCGCCTTCGGCATCCGCAACGTACCGCATATCGATGTGGCGCTGAAGGAAGCCTATCGCGTGCTGAAACGGGGCGGCCGGCTGCTGGTGCTGGAGTTTTCGGAAGTGGAACTCCCGCTGCTCGAACGCTTTTACGACGAATGGTCGTTCAAGGCGATCCCGCGCTTCGGCAGGATGATCACGGGTGACGCGGAACCTTATCAGTATCTGGTGGAATCGATCCGCAAGTTCCCTAACCAGGAGAATTTTGCCGCGATGATCCGCAATGCCGGTTTTTCGCGCGTGACCTACACCAACTACACCGGCGGCATTGCAGCGCTGCATTCCGGCTGGAAGCTCTGACCGCATGAGCACGATCGGCGCTTATTTCCGGCTTGTCCGCGTCGGCTGGGTTCTGGTGCGCGAGGGCGTGGTCTCGGCCTTGCCGACGCAGGACATGCCGCCCGTCGTCGGCATCGTCAAATCGCTGGTCGATCCGCTGGCCCGGTTTCGCGCCAAGAAACAGGCCCGCAGCGAGCGGCTGACGCGTGCCGTCGACCGGCTCGGCCCCTCCTATGTCAAGATCGGCCAGTTCCTCGCGACGCGGCCGGACGTGGTCGGCATCGACTGGTCGGTCGATCTCGCGCTGCTGCAGGACCGGATGGCGTTCTTTCCGACCGAAGCGGCGAAATCCGCGATCGAAAGTTCGCTCGGCCGCCCGATCGACGATCTCTATACGTCCTTCGGCGAACCGATCGCGGCGGCGTCCATCGCGCAGGTGCATCCCGCCGAGGTGAACGGCAGGAAGATGGCCGTCAAAGTCGTGCGGCCCGGCGTGCGCCAGCGTTTCGCCCACGACATCGAGAGCATGTACCTGCTCTCGCGCCTGCAGGAGCGTTTCGTGCCATCGAGCCGGCGCCTGAAGCCGGTCGAGGTGACACGCACCCTCGAACAAACGACCAAGATGGAAATGGACCTGCGCCTCGAGGCTGCGGCCCTTTCCGAAATCGCCGAAAACACCAAGGACGACCCCGGTTTCCGCGTGCCGCAGATCGACTGGGAGCGGACCGGCCGCGACGTCATCACCATGGAATGGATCGACGGCCTCAAGATGTCCGACGTCACAGGCCTCAGGGCAGCCGGGCACGATCTCGAAAAGCTCGCCGAACTGCTGATCCAGTCCTTCCTGCGGCACACGCTGCGGGACGGCTTTTTCCATGCCGACATGCATCCCGGCAATCTCTTCGTCGATTCCTCCGGCATGATCGTCGCCGTCGACATGGGCATCGTCGGGCGGCTTGGAAAGAAGGAGCGGCGCTTCCTTGCGGAAATCCTCTTCGGTTTCATCACCCGCGATTACATGCGGGTTGCCGAGGTGCATTTCGAGGCGGGCTACGTGCCGGCGCATCACGATGTGGCGAGTTTTGCCCAGGCAATCCGGGCGATCGGCGAGCCGATCCACGGGCAACCGGCCGAGACTATTTCCATGGCGCGGCTTCTGGCGCTGCTTTTCGAAGTCACCGACCTTTTCGAGATGCAGACGCGGCCGGAACTCATCCTTCTGCAGAAGACCATGGTGGTGGTGGAAGGCGTGTCGCGCATGCTCAACCCGCGCTTCAACATGTGGAAGGCGTCCGAACCGGTGGTCGGCCAGTGGATCCGCGACAATCTCGGCCCGAAACGCGTCGTCTCGGATTTGCGCGACGGCGTGAAGGCGGCCGTGAAACTCGCCGAGGCCCTGCCGGAAATCGCCTCCAAGACCGAGACGCTGCACAAGGAACTCGTCCATATGAGCGAGCACGGCCTGCGCTTCGATCCGGAAACGGCCGAGGCGATCGGCAAGTCGGAAGCGCGGCACAGCCGCTCGGGCCGCGTTGCGCTCTGGATCATCGCGCTTTCGCTCGTCTACCTGGCATTCGCGCTCGGCTGAAAAGCTCGTATCGAACCTGTATCCGCATGGATGCGACATGGGATGTCCGCAATTTGGGATATTCCCTCCCCTCTCCGCCGCGCTAGTTTGCGTGGAAAGAGGATTTCATGCCCGACGATTTCACATCCGTTGAACACACGCACATCGAGCTGAGCGGCCAGCCGATCGGTTTTGCCGAATTGCTGCTGATCGGCCAGGGCAAAGCGAAGGTGACGGCGGAACCCGCCGGGCTGGCACGCGTGCAGGCGGCGCGGGATATCCTCGAAGGGGCGATCGCCGAGGGCACGCCGGTCTACGGAGCGACAACCGGGGTCGGCGCAATGAAGGACGTCGCCTGGTCGAATGCCGAACTGGATGCCTTCAACCTCGGTCTGGTGCGGGCCCATCACTTCGGCACCGGCGACCCGTTTCCGATTTCCGTCGTCCGCAATGCGATGGCGCTGCGCGTCAACACCGCGCTCACCGGTTATGTCGGCTGCTCGACAGAACTCGTGCATGCCTATCTCGATCTTCTTGCCGCGGACGTCATTCCCGTGGTGCGGCGCACCGGCTCGATCGGCTGCGCCGACATCGGCCTGATGGGGCAGATCGGCGCGGTGCTGACCGGTGTCGGCGAGGCCGTTTACCGTGGCGAACGTCTTCCGGCGGCAGACGCTTTCCGCCGCGCCGGCCTCAAACCCACCCGTATGGCGCCGCGCGACAGCCTGGCATCGCTCAGTGTCAATTCGGTGAGCTTCGCAGCAGCGGCTGAAACGATCCGCGCCGCAGCCGGAGCGCTGCGTACCCTGCTGGCCACCGGCCTTGCCGCCTCAGGCGCCATGGGAGCCTCGCGCGACCCCTGGGTCGCCGTCACCCATGTCGGCACGGCGCGCGAGGCGATGATCGGCAAGTGGCTGTGCAACGCCTCAGAAGGCTGGGACTGGCCGGACGGCACGCATGTGCAGGACCCGCTCAGCCTGCGCATGATCGCCCAGGTGTTCGGCTCGGTCTTCGAAAGCCTGCTGGCGGCGGGCCACAAGGTGCTGGCGGCAACGGGCCGTTCGGACGACAATCCCGTCATTGCCCAGGGTCGGGTTCTGACCTCGGGCGGCTCTCTGCCGCTCGACGTCACGGTCCTTCTGGAATCGGCATCGCTCTGCATGGCGCATGCGGCCCGCAACGCCTTCAACCGCTGTGTCCTGCTCGGCAACGGGCAAAGGCGCGGGCTGCCGGTCAATCTCGTACCGGAAGGAGCGATCGCCACCGGCTTCGGACCGATCATCAAGCTCGCCGGCGAGATCTTTTCGCGCGTGCTTTCGATGACCAATCCGGTCTCGGCGCAATCGCTCGTCGTCGCCGGCGGCATGGAGGACGAGGCTGCCTTCCTGCCGCTCGTCATCGAGCGGTTCGAGAGGCAGATGCAGGCCCTGAAACGGCTTGCGGCGCTGGAAGCCCTGCTCGCCGCCCAGGCGATGGACATCCATGGCGACGAACCGGGCGGCGCCGTGAAGCTCGTCTACGACATAGTCAGGCGGCATGCAGCCTTCTACTCCGTCGACCGGCCTCTCTCCGCCGAGGTCGAGGCGATCGAGGAGGACCTGTCCTCGGAACAATTTCTGACGCAACTCATCGCCATCTCGCCGATCCATGCAATCGACGGCTTTTTCGTCCTCGGCGGTTTTCGCATCGGCAGTCTTCATCAGCTGCGGCCTCTGACCGCCTGAACTGAAGCGGGGCCAAACGGGTTCGGAGAACCGCAACCGGGAGCGGCCTTCATTTCGCCGGTTTCTTCACCGCTTGTTAAGGAATACATTCCTTTTCGGAGACACGGCATGGCGCTTGGCGCTTCTCAGAGACTGCAGGGCGGCATTGCCGCCGTGGAAACGACGACCCGTTTTGCGCTCGCGGTGCTGGCGCTCGCGTCGGGTGTCTATACCTATCTCGGCGCCCGCACGATCCTCGACGGATCGCCCACCGCCGTCTTCTTTGCGGCCGTCATCTATTCGGCTTCGGTCTCGGTCGGCATCTACGCCTTCTGGTCCTACATGGCACGGTTCTATCCGCATGTGACGACCCGCACCGGCCGCACCGCGATGCTCGGCGTTATGGCGACGGGTGCGGCGATGATCCTGGCCATGTCGAGCTGGCTGAATGCGGCTGCGCTTGCCGGTTCAGCCGCCGTCGAGCAGCATCTCGCCGAGACGGTGGAGGATTATACGGCCGATCTCGACCGGGCACACCAGAATGCGCTCGCCGCCCAGAGCCTGCTGCCGGATATCCAGCGCGCCTCGGAACGTTTCGCCCAGCTTGCGGCGATCGAACGCCAGTCAGGCTCGCTGACCGGCACGACCGGCTCCGGCAGCGTCGTTCAGCTTCTTTCGCAGATGTCGGCACAGATGAAGTCGCTCGAAGCCGGCATCAATGCCTCGCGCGAGCAGGTGACCGATCTCTTCGAACAAGGACAGAAGCGGCTGGAGACGATGCGCTCGCTGGTTTCCGCGCCCGGCGCGATCGAGCCGCGCGCCGACCAGTTCTCCACCGAGGCAGTGGCACTGACCGGCGTCATCACGTCGCTCGCTCAAACCTCGATCGCCCCGTCGATCCGCCGTGCGGCGGACGATCTGTCGCTCGGTTTCATCGCGCCTGTCCCGGATGGCGGCGCGGCAGATCTCGTCAATCGCCAGAACCAGGTGATGGATACGGTGCGCACCTCCGTTTCGGCGCAATCCAGGGCGCTTGCCAAGGCCGCCGACGAGATCCTGGCCCGTTCGCCGGTGCAGGAGCGGCGTTTCGTGCCGCTGTCTTCCGCCGAAGCCGTGCTGCATTATGCGCAGGACTTCATTCCCGCATGGGCCGGGGCAATCTCGATCGACCTGCTGCCCGGCGTAATGGTATTCATCCTTGCCGTGGTGCACAGCGCGATCCGCCGGCAGGAGGAAAGCCTGCCGTTTGCCGAAAGGATCACCGCTGCCGAACTGCTGCGGGCGCTCGAAGTGCAGCGCGCGGTAACCGCCGACGGCATCCATGCTGAGCAGGCAGTTGCGAAGGCGAAGGCCGGCCAGGAGCCGGAACCGCAAGCCGCGCCAGAGACGGCATCCATCGAAGCCGAGCCTAACAACATCACCAGCATCGACCTCAAATCGCGGACACGGGACCGGACGCATGAGGATCGGTGACGCGGTCAGGAGGCTCGACGACGGGGCGCTGATGCGCGGCGCCTTCTACATCCTGCTGTGTGTGGCGGCCGCGTTTCTGGTCGTTGACATTCGCGAAATCGCCACCGCCAATGCGGAGCTGCCGGGCTTCGATCCGATGCATGAGGACCAGCCCGTGTTGCCGCCGGCGCTTACCGAAGGTGTGCCGGCGGCACCGCCGGTGCAGCCTGCAAGCCCGAAGGAAGTATTGCGCCAGCCGATGAAGTTCGAACTGAAACCCGGCGGCATGCTCCTGGCCGAAGGAACGATCGATCTGGGTGCAGCCGGACGGTTTGCGCAGGAGATCGAGGCGCGCGGCGAATATGTGAAGGTGGTGGCGCTCAATTCTCCCGGCGGTTCAGTCGACGATGCGCTGGCCATGTCGAAACTGATCAGGGAGAAGAAGCTCAATACGAAGGTCGCCAGCAAGGCGCTTTGCGCCTCCTCCTGCCCGATCGTCTTTGCCGGCGGCCTCGGCCGTGTGGCGGAGAAGGATGCGGTGATCGGCGTCCATCAGGTATTCAATGGGGCCAGGAACCAGCCGACGGCGGAACAGGCGATGTCTTCGGCGCAATCGACCACCGCACGGGTCGCCCGGCATCTCGACGCGATGGGCATCGGCGCGGGTCTCTGGATCAACGCGCTCGAAACGCCCCCGGACCGGCTCTATTACCTTACCCCTGCTGAAATGGCCGATTTCAGGCTGACCACACCCGTGGAATCCATGCCCACGGCGAAAAGGAAGGGCTAGTCCCTCCGGGCGATTCGCCCGGCCTGCAGTGCAGCGGCAAGCGAGGCGAGCAGCATGATGCCGGTGAAGGCGGCGACCGCCCGCCAGCCATCGGCGCTCCAGAAATGGCCGCCGAGCGAGCCAGCAATGCTGGAGCCGAGATAATATCCCAGCAGATAGAGCGACGATGCGTGGCCCTTGGTGCCGCGCGCCAGCTTGCCGACCAGCGCGCTCGCCACCGAATGGGCCATGAAGAAGCCGGCGGTGAGCAGCACGATGCCGAGGATGATCAGCCACAATGACGGCGCGAGCGTGGCCACCACCCCCGCCACAGCCACGAGAATGCCTATCGGCATGACCAGGAAATGGCCAAAGCGATCACCGAAATGCCCCGCCGCCCAGGAGGCTGCGATGCCGAAGAGGTAGACCGTGAAGATCAGGCCGAGTTCGGTCTGGGCGGAAGCCCGCATAATTATAGATGGTCACGAAGGCGCCCATCGCCAGGAAGCCGATGGCGAAAAGTAGGGCCAGCGCGGGGTTCCTCAGGTGCCCGAGCCAAGCATCGATATGGTATCGCGCATCGGATTTGCGCGGGTGAAAATTGCGCGACGGCGGCAAAAGGACCAGGAAACCGATCGCTGCGGCGATGCCCATCGCTCCCATGCCGGCCAGAGCCAGGCGCCAGGAGAAATATTCCGCCAGCATGCCGGTGAGGACGCGGCCCGCCATACCGCCGAAGGCGTTGCCGGCGATGTAAAGGCCCATCGAGGCGCCGAGCCCCTTGGGATCGATCTCCTCCGAAAGATAGGCCATGGCGACGGGGCCGGCACCCCGCCGAGCAGAAAACCTTCCAGAGCCCGGATGACCAGAAGTGCATTCCAATCCGGCATAGTGGCGCAGGCGATCGTACAGAGCGAGGCGCCGAGCAGCGACACGAACATCAAGCTGCGCCGCCCGAACCGCTCCGAGACCGCCGCAGCGCAGAAGATCGCCACCGCGAGAAAACCGGTGGAAAGCGAGAGCGACAGAGAACTTGCGGCCGGGCTCACACCGAAATCCTGCGAAAAGATCGGCATCAGCGGCTGCACGCAATAAAGCAGCGCGAAGGTGGCAAAGCCGGACATGAAGAAGGCCAGGCTCGCGCGGCGGTAAGGCGGGGTGCCGCGAATCAGAAACTGCTTTTCCGCCTCTTTCCCGGCAGGTTTTACGAGATGAATATCGGGAGACGCGAGGGCATCTGTCCGGAGGTCGGCGGCACGCGGCATAATCAGAAAACCTTTCGATGAGGAAAAGGTAGCCAGGCGATCCTCATGTGTCCAATATATGGAGCAGACAATCTCGATAGGTTCTGCATATGGAGCTGCGGCATATCCGGTACTTTCTGGCGGTCGCCGAGGAGGGCAACTTCACCCGCGCGGCGGCAAAGCTCGGCATCGGCCAACCGCCGCTCAGCCAGCAGATCCGCGTTCTCGAAATGGAGATCGGCACTGCGCTCTTCCATCGCGTGCCGCACGGGGCGGAACTGACGGCGGCCGGCATTGCATTCCTGGCCGAGGCGAAGGCTTGCCTGGCTTCCGCCGACAACGCCATCCTTTCCGCCCAACGGACAGCACGCGGCGAAACCGGGCGGTTGGCCCTGGGTTTCACGGCTTCCGCCGCTTTCAATCCGCTGGTGACCGGTGCGATCCGGCGCTTTCGCAACCAGTGGCCGGATGTGGCGCTGGCGCTGAGCGAGATGAACAGCAACTGGCTGATGGAAAAGCTGGTACGCGGTGAACTGGACGCAGCCTTCATTCGCCCCGGACTGGAAGATCCGCGGGAAGTGCGGATGAAACGCCTGCCCGACGAGCCGATGCTGATCGCGCTGCCGGCGCATCATCCGCTTGCCGGACACAGTCAGGTGCCGCTTTCAGCGCTGGCCGGCGAGCCCTTCATTCTTTTCCCGCGCACGGTGGGCCTCAGCCTCTACGACGATATCGTGCGCGGCTGCCGCGAGGCGGGGTTCGATCTGGCGGTGACGCAGGAGGCGCCGCAGATCCCCTCGGTGATCAATCTGGTGGCCGCCGATCTCGGCGTGTCGATCGTACCCGCTTCGATCGCCAAATTGGCGATCGAAGGCGTGGTCTTCCGGCCGATCGAAGGGCCGCCGCTGATCGCACGGCTGGGGCTCGCCATGTTGAAGGCACAGCGCTCCCCGATCGCGCTCAACCTGATGGGATTGGTGTGATCAGCCCTTAATTTCCCGCTCGCAGAAGGTGATGCGATTGCTGAAGGGGTCGGTAACGGCCAGTTCCAGGCCCCAATCAGCCTGTTCCAGACCCGGCTTCATATAGCGGTAGTTTTTGCCGCTCAGCTCGGCGTGGAAGGCGCGGATGCCCCGCATCGGCACGAAGGTGCGCGCGCCCGGCGAGGCATCGCCCGCATGTTCCGACAGGTGCATCAGCAAACCGCTGCGGGAGACCTGGCAATAGAGCGGAAAGTTTTCGCCGAAACGGTGCTCCCAGTCCAGCTTGAAGCCTAAGAAGTCGCAGTAGAATTCCATTGCCTTTTCGATCGAAAATATCCGGAAGATCGGGATAGCCGGCTGGATCCAGATATCGTCCGATTTTTCAGGCTGTGGTTCGGCCGCCGCGATCTTGGCAGCGAGTACATTCCATTCGTCGTAGCCGAATTCGGCAGCGACCAGTTCCAGAGCCTGGCTGTGGGTCACGTCGATCTTGCGGAAGGCGAGCGCCTCGCGTAGATTTTGGGCCATCAGTTTTGCATCGCGAAAATCGCGCATTCTCTATCCTCCAAACAACGAACGGCGTGTCAGTGCCCGCATTGCTGAACCGTTCGTCATCTAAGCCAGTGGCAAGGATGAGAATTCGTAGGATGCATTCACCTTGGCTGAAAACCCGCGGGCGGCTGGCCGCATCCGGCCGCGGACAGGAGTAGCGCAGTCCCGATCTCCATGCAAGCCGGGGCAAACTGCCCCCCATCGATGCCGATTGACTTCGAACGGCAAAGGCTTAGCTTCCGGCCACTGTCATCGCGGGTCAAGGCATGGAACTTTCGGGCAAGCGCATCCTTCTGATCATTTCCGGCGGCATCGCGGCCTACAAGAGCCTCGATCTCATCCGCCGGCTTCGCGAGCACGGGGCGAGCGTGCGGCCGGTCATGACCAAGGCGGCGCAGGAATTCATCACGCCGCTCGCGGTCGGGGCGCTTTCCGCCGGCCATGTCTATCTCGACCTCTTTTCGCGCGAGGACGAACAGGACGTCGGGCATATCCGGCTCGCCCGCGATACCGATCTGGTGGTCGTCGCACCGGCAAGCGCCGACCTGATGGCGAAGATGGCGCATGGGCTGGCAGACGACCTTGCCAGCGCCGTGCTGCTCGCCACCGACCGGCCGGTACTGATCGCGCCCGCCATGAACCCCAAGATGTGGGACGCGCCGCCGACCAGGCGCAATGCCGAGACGTTGAAGCGCGACGGTATCCATTTCGTCGGTCCGATGGCCGGCGAGATGGCGGAAAGCAACGAGGCGGGTGTCGGGCGAATGGCCGAACCGCTGGAGATCGTTTCGGCGGTCGTCAAACTGCTCGACGGCGGGCCGAAGCCGCTTGCCGGCAGGACCGTCATCGTCACCTCCGGCCCGACCCACGAGCCCATCGACCCGGTGCGCTACATCGCCAACCGCTCCTCAGGCCGGCAGGGCCATGCGATCGCCGCCGCGCTGGCAAAGCTTGGTGCCGACGTCGCCCTCGTCTCGGGTCCGGTGACGATACCCGATCCGGCAGGTGTGCGGACCGTGCATGTGGAGCGGGCCGAGGAAATGCTTCAGGCGGTGATCTCACGCCTGCCGGCCGATATCGCGGTGATGGTAGCGGCCGTCGCGGACTGGCGCGTCGCCTCCTCCGCCGGCCAAAAGATCAAGAAACAACCGGGCGAGCCGCCACCGCCGCTGCAACTTGCCGAAAACCCCGACATCCTCAAAACCGTCGGTCATCACGAAAAGCGGCCGAAACTGGTGGTCGGCTTCGCGGCCGAAACGCAGGACGTGGTGAACAACGGCCGAGCGAAACTGGAGCGCAAGGGTGCCGACATGATCGTCGCCAACGACGTCTCGCCGGAGACCGGCGTGATGGGCGGCATCCGCAACAAGGTGAAGATCATCAGCGCGAACGGCATCGACGAATGGCCGGACCTCGGCAAAGAGGAGGTCGCGGACCGTCTGGCGGCATTGATCGCCGCCCGCCTGATGGAGACATGAGATGAGCGTTTTCGAACGCAAGGGTTTCGACGCATTCGTGAAAAGCCTGCCCGGCACATCCTTCGTCGACCAGTGGGATTCGCATGTGGCGAAAGTCGGCGGCAAGGTCTTCACCCTGCTCTCCGGCGAAGACGGACAAGCACGGGTGGTAGCGAAATGCACGGAAGAAAGTTTCGAGATCCTGACGGCGCTCGAAGGCATCGGGCAGGCGCCGTATTTCGCCAAACGCAAATGGGTGGAGATCCATATCCACGCGCCTCTTTCTGCCGAGGAGGTGAAGCACTACCTGACCCGCTCGCATGAACTGGTGGCAGCCGGTCTGACGAAAAAGCTCCGGCAGGAACTGGGAATCGCGCTGACGTCGTGACGACTGCTTACAGGGGTCAGGCAGCGTTCTGCAGCACCTGCGGCTGGAACAGCAGGGCCTGCATGCCATCCGGGCAAACCTTTACGGCGCTGCCGTCGGGAATTTCCGCCCAGGTATCCGCCTCGTCGTTGAGTGGCTCGGAAACGAGACAGTAGCCCGTTTTGCCGCCTTTGCCCTCCCCCATCGGGGCCGCATAGAGCGTCGGAGGCTTATGATCCGTCGCGTAACGGATGGCATAGAGTTCACGGCCATTGGAAAAGGCCGCGGTGAAGCGCACCAGCGCCTCGCCGGATTTTTCGCGCGACAGGCTTTCCACCGTAGCGATCGCCTTTTCCATGGCACCGATAGGGTTGCCGTCCAGGCCGAACTCCAGCGCCAGCAGGAAGAGCAGTTCGGAATCCGTCGTGCCGGTGCGTGCATGGAAAAGCTCGTCGCCGAGCATCGATTCCATGTGCCGGCGGATGGCGTCGAAACCGGAAATCTGGCCGTTGTGCATGAAGGACCAATGACCGTGCACGAAGGGGTGGCAGTTGTCGCGCCGCGTACCGCCATGGGTCGCCGCCCGCACATGGGCCAGGAAGAGCGGCGAGCGGATCTGCCGCGCGAGGCTCTTCAGGTTGCAGTCGGACCAGGCCGGCAGAATGTCACGATAGCGCCCGGGCTCGGGGCGGTCGCCGTACCAGGCGATACCGAAACCGTCGCCGTTCGTCGCCGTCTTGGCGCGGGTGGCGCAATGGGATTGCTCGATCAGAGAATGAGCCGGCGAGGAAACAAGCTCTTCGAGGTAAAGCGGTTCGCCGCGATAGGCTGCCCAACGGCACATGGGTCTTTGCTGCTCCAACGCTGGCCGCCCGTCCGCGGCTCGAATATCCGGAATTTCAGGGTCTCGACAAATGCTTAACGAAACATAAAACCGGGACTCTCGTGACAGATTTTTGGCAAACGAAATATCAATTTTTGCGACATGCCGTTGTGTTTCGCGCTTGCCGAAGCCGCGTCGAGACCTAAATGGACCCGAATGCCGCGTCAGGAAATGCCGAGCCCGACCGCCATCCGTGGCGGAAACCCGGGCAATCCGATCCTTGAAAAGCTCGTGCTCGAACCGGAGCGATGGGCGCTGTTTCTGGATATCGACGGTACGCTGATCGATCTTGCCGATACGCCCGACAAAATCGTGGTTCCGCCCGGCCTGCCGCGAGACCTGCATCACCTCTTCCGCAGGCTCGGCGGTGCACTCGCCCTCGTCACCGGGCGGGCATTGCCTTATGCCGACCGGCTTTTCGAGCCTTATAAATTCCCGATCGCCGGGCTGCACGGGTCCGAGCGCCGCGATCCGTCCGGCGCAATCAGCCGCATCGAGGTCGGCGGCGAGTTCGAAACGCTGAAAGCCGCACTTCGCCGCGAGGCGATGCAATGGCCCGGCGTTCTGGTGGAAGACAAGGGCGCGGCAGTCGCGGTGCACTATCGCCAGGTGCCCGAATGCCGCGAGGCAATCGCGGCGATGATGGAGCGCTATCTCGCTATGGCGGGACCGGATTTCGCGCTGCAGCACGGCAAGATGGTGGAGGAAATCCGTCCGGCACAGGCGAGCAAGGGTCATGCACTGAAGGCCTTTCTCGATCAGCCGCCGTTCGAAGGCCGCCGGCCCATTGCCATCGGCGACGACGTGACCGACGAGGCGATGTTTCGAGTCGCCAACGAGTTCGGCGGCCATTCGATCCGCATCGCCGAGACCCCCGCCGCGACCGAGGCGACAGCTACCCTTCCATCGGCCGGCGCACTTCGCGTGATCATCGCGGCGGCTGCCGAGGCCGCGTTCCAGCCTGGCCGAAAGGAAACACCTTGAGCCGTCTTGTGGTCATTTCAAACCGCGTAACCCTGCCCCAGAAAAGCGGCGAGGCGCCCGCCGGCGGACTTGCCGTGGCATTGCAGGCAGCGCTCGAAGAGCATGGCGGCATCTGGATGGGCTGGTCCGGCAAATCCAGCGGCGTGAAGGAGCCCGCGCCGCTCGACATAAAGACGCATGGAAACATCACCTATGCGCTGACCGATCTCACCAAGAAGGACGTGGAAGAGTATTATCACGGTTTTGCCAACCGGGTACTTTGGCCCATCTGCCACTATCGCCTGGACCTTGCCGAATACGGTCGCAAGGAGATGGCCGGTTACTTCCGCGTCAACCGCTTCTTCGCCCATCGGCTCGCGCCGCTGCTGAAGGAGGACGACATCATCTGGATACATGATTATCATCTGATCCCGCTTGCGGCGGAACTGCGTCAGATGGGACTTACCAACAAGATCGGCTTCTTCCTGCATATTCCATGGCCGCCTGCGGACGTATTGTTCACGATGCCCGTCCACGAGGAGATCATGCGGGGGCTGTCCCATTACGACCTCGTCGGTTTCCAGACGGATCACGACCTCGATAATTTCGGCGGCGGCCTGGTACGGGAAGGGATCGGCGAGCGGCTGAGCGAAGGCAAGTTCACCTCCTATGGCCGCACCTTCAAGGGCGGCAGGTATTCGATCAGCATCGAAACCGCCGCCTTTGCGGAATATGCCAGGAAGGCGGCCAGCAACGTGATGGTGCGCAAGGCCAAGCAGAGCGTCGAGGGCCGCGATCTGATCATCGGCGTGGACCGTCTGGATTATTCCAAAGGAATCACTCAGCGCATCGATGCTTTCGAGAAATTCGTCACTCTCAACCCGGGCTTCCAAAACAAGGTGACCTATCTGCAGATCACGCCGAAATCCCGTTCGGAAGTACCTGAATACGAACAGATGCAACGCACCGTGGCCGAACAGGCCGGCCGGGTGAACGGCGCGATCGGCACGGTCGACTGGGTGCCGATCCGTTACATCAATCGCTCGATCGGGCGGCCCGTGCTTGCCGGCCTCTATCGACTGGCGCGGATCGGGCTGGTGACGCCGCTGCGCGACGGCATGAACCTCGTCGCCAAGGAATATGTCGCCGCCCAGGATCCGGAAAATCCCGGCGTGCTGGTGCTGTCGCGCTTTGCGGGAGCGGCCCGCGAGCTGACCGGCGCACTCCTCGTCAACCCCTACGACATCGAGGGGACAGCGCATGCGATCGCCCGCGGCCTCACCATGTCGCTCGAAGAGCGCAAGCAGCGCTGGGAGAAGATGATGGAGCATCTCCTGAAGAATGACATCAACCGCTGGTGCAGGGATTTCCTGCAGGATCTTACATCGGCATGACCCAAAGGCACCGCGACAGCACATGTGCGCACCGAGTATCGGCAGGTGATCACTTCTCGATGATCTGCGGTCGTTAAGATCTGGGACGCTGGCGGGTGCGGTCCGGCTTGAGGTCGAGAAGCGGCGTGCCGTAAAGTGGAGAGCGGCTCAAGCACCGCCAACCGGCAAAAGGGGTGTCAGCCTGGAGGCGCGCCGCATCCGCATCGCCGCGGCCAGCGATACCTCGGTCAAGCGGCCTGCCTGATCTCGCCCAGCGCCTCTTGAAGGGTCACATGGCCGAGGAACTGGCCGGTGGTTTTTGCCTCCGCCTCATGCTCGATTGCCCAGGCGAAACGCATCGCCGCGTCCCCTTGCAGCCGATCGTAGAGTGCGCTCACCGCCGGGAACTGCCGACGATCGACGGCTTGGTGGAAATCGTTCCAGCGGGCAATGCCTGCGAAATAGGCGTCCGCCAAGCTCTTCTCCTCTCCGACCAGCCAATCGCGGCCGCCGAGCAGGGTTTCGAGCTGAGCATGCGCCTTTTCCACTTTGGCGATGCCATAAGCACGGATCACTTCCTTTGCCGATGCCTCCAACTCGTGCTCCACCACATGCCAGAGCGGGCTGAAAGCGTTGAAGAAGCTGGTGTTGAGGAAGGCGAGCATCTGGTTCAGCCGATCGAACTTTTCCGACTTCGGCTCGAAACCCCAGCCTTTGGCAACCGTGCGGGCGGCAATGTGGTTGAGGATCGCCATGCTTTCGCTCAGCACATGGCCATTCGGCAGCATCAGCGACGGGGTTTCGTGCACTGGGTTGATCGGGCCATACGCATTGCTCGATACCGTACCGGGCATGTCGATGCGGCAGAGGCGGTAGGGAGCGCCCGTCCATTCGAGCGCGACGATCGAGCCGAAGGAGCATCCTTCCGGCACGCCATAAAACAGAATCGGTGTCATCGCATCATTCCTCTCTTTGATTTTGCGGATGACGTGAATATGATTTCATGGACGATGCGGCACCAGATGCCACTATTGCACCTCAAAGTTCACAAATCTGGAGGATGTATGGCCGCGCCACTGAACCTCAACGACCTGCATTTCTTCGTCCAGGCGGTAGAGCATGGCGGATTCTCCGCCGCCGGCCGCCGGCTTGGAGTACCCAAATCCACTGTCAGTAAGCGGGTGGCCGAACTCGAGAACCGCCTCGGGGTGCGGCTCATCCAGCGCACCTCGCGCAGTTTCTCGCTGACCGATCTCGGCCGGGATTTCTTCCGGCACGCACAGGCTTCGGTGATCGAGGCGGAGATGGCGGAGGCCATCGTGCGTACGCATCTCGGCGAACCGAGCGGCATCGTGCGAATGACGGCTGCGGTGCCGACCGCGCAGTTCATCATCGCCGATCACCTGGCCGAACTATCCCGACGTTTTCCGAAGTTGATGCTCTCGCTGCACGTGAGCGACCGCTTCGTCGACATCGTGCAGGAGGGTTTCGATATCGCCGTGCGCAGCCACCAAGCATCGCTGCCGGATTCCAGCCTCCTGCAACGCAAACTTGCCACGCATCCCTTCTTCCTGGTGGCTTCGCCGGACTACGTCGAGGCGCATGACGTGCCGCAGCGGCCTGAAGAGATCGGCGGTTATCCCGCCATCACCGCCGGGCTGAACGACACGACCTGGCGAATGGTCTCGACCGAGGGCGAGGAAGTTTCCGTAACGCCTAAGCCTGTCACTGCCGCGGACGAACCCATGGTGATGATGAAGGCCGCGCTCGCAGGTCTCGGCCTCACGTGCCTGCCGACCTCCGTCTGCCGCGGCGCCCTGGAAGATGGCAGGCTCGTCCGTCTGCTGCCCGAATGGACCGTCGGCAGCATCACCACCACGATCCTGATGCCGCACCGCCGCGGTCAGCTTCCAGCCGTGCGGGCAGTGGTGGATTTCCTCAGCGAGAAGATCGGGGTCGAAGCGTGTTAGAGCGTTTCCTGGTTATATTGAAGCATTCTGTTGGCTCAAACGGAGTCGGATGGTCGACCGGCCGGCGCGCGTCGTAGCCAGGCTCTACGGCCAAGCCGGCCGGTCGATCAGGCGGCCCGTTTCAGCCAACCCGAGGGCCGGGCATCTTTCCGTCAGGGCGGAGGCGATCGGCTCGGACGTACCACGAGGTATGCCTCTCGCCAATCGCCTCCGCCCTGACGAAAACCTGCTCCGGCAGAATGCTTCAATATAACCAGGAAACGCTCTAAAGGTTGGCGAAGAGCCCGTTCTTCAGTGCCTCGATCCTTTCCTCGTTGCGGCGATAGAAGATCCACTGCTTGATTCGTCTGGCGTGCACGAGTTCCGCCTGGACGAGAATGCGCATATGTTCGCTGAGCGTTGCCGGCGAGACTCCGAGCTTTTCGGCGATCAACACGGCACAGACGCCGTCCTCCACCAGATCGCCATCGACCTGCGGCATAAAATGCTCGCGTGGGCACTTCAGCCAATCCAGAATGACGAGCCGGCGATCGTTGGCGAAGGCTTTCAGAATATCGGAATCTTGCATTTCGTTAATTTGCCAAGTAACGAACTAAAGTCAATATTCCAAGAGGTCATCATGTCGATCGAAGTCACGCAGGAACGCATAGCCGAAGCCGAAAAGCTCATCCGCCCCTTCATCCGCCGCACGCCGGTCATGCGCATCGATCTGAAGGATTTCGGGGGCAAGGCCATGCCGGCCGATCTGAAGCTCGAGCTCCTGCAGCATTCCGGCTCGTTCAAGGTGCGCGGCGCCTTTACCAGCCTCCTGACCCGTGAAGTTCCGTCGGCCGGCGTCGTCGCCGCCTCGGGCGGCAATCACGGCGCGGCGGTGGCCTATGCTGCGCGGGAACGGGGCGTGCCGGCGCATATCTTCGTGCCGAGCGTCGCCTCACAGGCCAAGATCGACCTGATCCGCTCCTATGGCGCCGAACTGGTGGTGGGCGGCGACCGTTATGCGGATGCGCTGGCTGCGAGCGAAACCTATGTGGAGACAAGCGGCGCACTGCCGATCCATGCCTATGACCAGGCGGAAACGCTGACCGGCCAGGGGACACTCGGCAAGGAGATCGAGGAAGACCTGCCACATATGACCACGCTGCTGGTCGCGGTCGGCGGTGGCGGGCTGATTGGCGGCATTGCGTCGTGGCTGCGCGGGCGGGTGAAGATCGTCGCCGTCGAATCCGACGGTGCGCCGACGCTTCACGAAGCCTTCAAGGCCGGCAAGCCGGTGGATGCGCCGGCCGGTGGCATCGCGGCGGATTCGCTGGCGCCGAAACAGGTGGGGCAGTTGATGTTCCCCGTGGCGCAGCGGTTCGTCGAGCCGCCGGTGCTGGTCACGGATGAAGATATCCTCCATGCCCAGAAAGCGCTGTGGGCCGGCGCACGGCTCGTTGCAGAACCGGGCGGAGCGGCAGCCTTCGCGGCGCTGCTTTCCGGGAAATATGTGCCGGGGCCGGACGAGAAGGTTTGCGTGCTGGTCTGCGGTTCCAACACAACGGCCGTCAAGTTCGGCTAAAAACACCGGCAATCCTCATTCCGGCGGAAGGGGCACATTCGGCCAGTCGGCCGTGACCTCTGCCTGAACCGGCCGGTCGAGATAGGTGGAAAGCGCGATATAGCTCTTCGTGCCGCGCACTCCGGGCACGGAATGGATCTGGCCCAGCAGGAATTCCAGCGCCTGCGGGCTTTCCATCCTCACCTTGAGGATCATGCTCGCATCGCCAGCGACGGAATGCATTTCCTCGACTTCCGGAAAGCGGGCGATCTGCATCAATCGCTCGCTCTTGCCCCAGCCAGCAGCCTCGACATGCACGAAAGCGATCAGCGGCTTGCCGACCGCGGTGCCATCCAGCCGTGCCACCACGTCGCGGATCACACCGGAGCGTTTCAGCCGTTTCACCCGCTCATGTACCGCCGGCGGCGAAAGGCCGACCTTTTCGCCGAGCGCGGCATAACTCCGGTCCGCATCGGCAGCGAGCGCGGCTAATATTCTTCGGTCGAAGGAATCGAGTACGGCCGGCTCCCGCCGCTTCGGCCGAATGTCTTCTATATTTTCCATTTTTCCGAATCTTCCGCTTCTCTCCTGAATAATCTTCGGCAAGATTGCGCCAGTGCCAGATAAAATCCATGAGAAATAGATGTACCTCATCGTCAGAAACCCCGCGGACGACATTTATGCCGCCACGCCCGATTATGTGCATGCCATGGAAGTGCGCCACCCGCAGCGCTTTCTCTTCGTCAGCGGCACGATGGGGCTCGACAAGACAGGGGTCCCGGGTACCGACCTCGATGCGCAGCTCGCCCTTATCTGGTCGAACCTGGAACGCATTCTCGCCGAAGCGGAAATGACCACGAGCAATATCGTGAGACTGACCAGCTATCTGCGTGACGCCTCTTATGTGGAGGCGAACCAGAACGCGCGGCTGGCGGCGCTTGGAAGCCGCCGCATACCGACCACCGCCATTGTCGTCGCAACGCTGAGCGACGACTGGCTGGTTGAGATCGAGATCATCGCCGCAGCGTGACGCGCGAAATCACGCCGCCTTAGCGACATGATATTCCTTGATCGCCACCATCTTGATCGTCGGATACCGCTCCGCTTCATAACGCAGGGAAAATGCGTCCTGCGCCAGGAAGACGGGATCGCCGTCGAGATCGCGGGCAATGTCGCCGCGTTTGACCGTCAGGAATTTTTCGAGGTCGGTGGGATTGTCCGACGAGACCCAGCGGCAGACGGAGAAACGCGACATTTCAAAGGAAACCGGCAGGCCGTATTCCGCCGATAGCCGCTCCTTCAAGACGTCAAGCTGCAGTGCGCCGACGACGCCGACTATGGCCGGCGAGCCGTCTTCCGGCGAAAAGAGCTGCACGACGCCCTCTTCCGCCATCTGCTGCAGGGCCTCCTTGAGCTTTTTCGCCTTCATGGCATCTTCCAGCCGGACGCGGCGAAGGATTTCAGGCGAGAAGTTCGGGACGCCCTGGAAGACCAGCGGCTCGCCCTCGGTCAGCGTGTCGCCGATGCGCAGCGTGCCGTGGTTCGGGATGCCGACCACATCGCCGGCATAGGCTGTGTCCGCCAACTGGCGCTGCGAGGCGAAGAAGAATTGCGGCGCCGTCAATCCCAGTTGCTTGCCCGTGCGCGACAGCCGCGCCTTCATGCCGCGCTCCAACTTGCCGGAGCAGATGCGGGCAAAGGCGATGCGGTCGCGATGGTTCGGGTCCATGTTCGCCTGGATCTTGAAGACGAAGGCGGTCATCCTGTCTTCGGCGGCATGCACCTTGCGGATGTCGGCCACCTGATCACGCGGCGGCGGCGCGAAGTCACCGAGCGCATCGATAAGATCGCGGACGCCGAAATTCCTGAGCGCCGAGCCGAAGAAGACCGGCGTCATATGGCCTTCAAGGAAGGCCTGCCTGTCGAAGGGCCTGCAGGCCTCGATCGCCAATTCCGTCTCTTCGACGAAGGCGTCGCGCTCGTTTTCCGGCAGGCGGTCGGCGACGGATTGCGGGCCGTTGACCTTGGTCGGCGTCACCTCGGTATCCGAGCCGCGCACCGTATTTTCGGCAAGATGATAAGAGCCGCAGAAGGTCTTCGAGCGGCCGATCGGCCAGGTGACCGGGGCGCAGTCGAGCGCCAGCTTTTCTTCGACCTCATCCAGAATCTCGAAGGGATCGCGGCTTTCGCGGTCCATCTTGTTGACGAATGTGATGATCGGGATATCGCGCATGCGGCAGACTTCGAAAAGCTTCAGCGTGCGCGGCTCGATACCCTTTGCCGCGTCGATCACCATCACCGCTGCGTCCACCGCTGTCAGCGTGCGATAGGTGTCGTCGGCGAAGTCCTCGTGGCCGGGCGTATCGAGAATGTTGAAGACGTTGCCGTCATATTCGAAGGTCATGACCGAGGTGACGACCGAGATGCCGCGCTCGCGCTCGATCTTCATCCAGTCGGAACGGGTCTGGATGCGATCCTTCTTGGCCTTCACTTCGCCGGCAAGCTGGATGGCGCCGCCGAACAGCAGCAGCTTTTCGGTGAGCGTCGTCTTGCCGGCATCCGGATGGGCAATAATTGCGAATGTGCGACGGCGGGATACCGCCTCGGCAATGGTCTCGGGCATTTTTTAAATCCTGTGAATTGCGGGCGTATCTAGCGATTAAAGCCCGTCAATGCAATTGACCTGCAGGCCTTGGCGGCAAAGTAATGCCCTATGAACATCCACACCCCATCCTCGCCCAAGCTCAATCTCGTCCGCCTGCCGCATGGCGCGGGCCTCGACCTGCCGTCCTATGAAACCGCCGGCGCCGCCGGCATGGACGTCCGGGCTGCCGTTGCGGAAGAGGCGCCGCTGACGATCGCGCCGGGCAAGCGGGCGCTGGTGCCGACCGGTTTTATCTTCGAAATCCCGGAAGGCTTCGAAATGCAGGTACGCCCGCGCTCCGGTCTTGCTTTCAAGCACGGCATTACCTGCCTCAACACGCCCGGCACGATCGACAGCGATTATCGCGGCGAGGTGAAGGTGCTGCTGATCAATCTCGGCGACGAGGATTTCGTGATCACCCGAGGCCTGCGGATCGCCCAGCTCGTCGTGGCGCCGGTAACGCAAGCGCGGGTCGCGGAGATTTCGGAGACGAGCGCCACCGCGCGCGGTGCGGGCGGCTTCGGTTCGACCGGCGTCTGAGGCGACGCCGGCATTTCAAAACGGCACGAGAAACTATCTTTCGCGACGGGTGGTCTCGAACAGGAACCAGTGTCTGCGTTCGGCTTCGTCGATCCAGTTTTCGAGGAGACTGGCGGTCGCGACGTCGTTGTGCTCGTCGCAGAGATCATGGGTTTCCCTGAGAAGCCCGATCAGCCGCTTGTTGTCATCCCGAAGCTCCGCCAGCATATCGTCCGGCGTGACGAAATCGGCATCGTTGTCGGAAAGGCGCTGCAGGCGGGAAGCATGACCGACCGAGCGCAGCGTGGTGCCGCCGATCTTGCGGGCGCGCTCGGCAATCTCGTCCGTCATCGCGAAGATCTGCTCGGCCTGCTCGTCGAGAAGCAGATGATAATCCCGGAAATGCGGACCGGACATATGCCAATGGAAATTCTTGGTCTTGAGATAAAGGGCAAACACATCGGCAAGCAGCGTCGTCAGCGCGGCGGCAATATCCTTCACAGCATTCGAGCCGAGATCGGACGGCGTGGAAAGCGCTGCATGCTTACGGTTCTTAGCGGTACTGTCGTCGGACATGGATCCAATCCCCTTGAAAGATCGAGTGCGAGTTCATCGGGAACCTCGCGACCACGTGATTTAAAGTGCCGCCGTCCGCGGCAATTTCAATGGGAACATTTTCCGAATTGCGAGGACCTTCTGTCGCAGTCAACAATGAGCAAACCATTCCTAATCCTCTTTTCCAAGCGCATGTTTTTCTCCGGGAACGGCTTATCCCGGATCAAAGCCGGCTGGCTTCCTGGCCCCTTTGTACCTATGTTCTCAGACAGCTCAGTGACCGACCAGGGAGAAAGCACATGTCCAAGAAGCCGGGCCGCGGCCGGATCTACTCCTCCATCACCGAAACGATCGGCGATACGCCGATCGTGCGGCTCGACAAGCTGGCGAAGGAGAAGGGCGTCAAGGCCAACCTGCTCGCCAAGCTCGAGTTCTTCAATCCGATCGCCTCGGTGAAGGACCGTATCGGCGTCGCCATGATCGAGAGCCTGGAGGCCGAGGGCAAGATCACGCCCGGCAAGACGACGCTCATCGAGCCGACCTCTGGGAATACGGGCATCGCGCTCGCCTTCGCCGCTGCCGCCAAGGGCTACAAGCTCATCCTTACCATGCCGGAGACCATGTCGGTCGAGCGTCGCAAGATGCTGGCGCTGCTCGGCGCCGAACTGGTGCTGACCGAAGGCCCCAAAGGCATGAAGGGTGCAATTGCGAAAGCGGAGGAACTGGCTGCTTCGCTGCCCGATGCGATCATTCCCCAGCAGTTCGAAAACCCGGCTAACCCGGAAATCCACCGCAAGACGACGGCCGAAGAAATCTGGAACGATACGGAGGGCAAGGTGGACATCTTCGTCTCCGGCATCGGCACGGGCGGCACGATCACCGGTGCCGGCCAGATGCTGAAAGGCCGCAATCCGAACCTCAAGGTGATCGCCGTCGAGCCGGAGGAATCCCCCGTACTGTCCGGCGGCCAGCCTGGCCCGCACAAGATCCAGGGCATCGGCGCCGGCTTTGCGCCGAGGATCCTCGACACGCACATCTATGACGAGATCGTCACCGTCAACAGCACCGAGGCAATGGAGATGGCCCGTCTTGTCGCCAAGCTCGAAGGCGTGCCCGTCGGCATTTCCTCGGGTGCCGCATTGACCGCAGCCATCGAAGTCGGCCGCCGCGAGGAAAACGCCGGCAAGAACCTTGTGGTCGTCATTCCTTCCTTTGCCGAACGTTATCTTTCGACGGCGCTGTTCGAAGGGCTGGGGAATTAGTGGGTAGTGGGTAGTGGGTAGTGGGTAGTGGGTAGTGGGTAGTATCGGCGGGTACCGGCCATCGGCAACCGCAAAACACCATCCCCAACAACTCATTCACCACCCACCCTATTCACGCCACCGCGGTCGCCAGCCGTTCGCCGGCGATGCGATAGGAGATCGCCTCGGCAAGATGGATACGGCCGACCGTCGCCTTGCCCTCCAGGTCGGCGAGCGTGCGGGCAACCTTCAATACGCGGTGATAACCTCGGGCGGAGAACTTCAGCTTCTCCGCCGCATCGCGCAGCAATTGCAGCCCGCTCGGCTCCGGTTCGGCGAATGTCTCGATCAGCTAGGTCGAGCAGCGCGCATTGGTGAGCGTGCCCGAGGCACCGGCCCGTTCGAAACGTTCCCTCTGCAGCTCGCGGGCGCCGGCGACCCGTTTTGCCACGTCGGCGCTTTTTTCCGCCGGCGCCGGGCGGATGAGATCGACGGCCGAGACAGCAGGTACGTCGATGCGAATGTCGATACGGTCCATCAGTGGGCCGGAAATGCGAGCCTGATAGTCGGCTGCGCAGCGCGGACTGCGGGCGCAGCTATGGCCCGGCTCGCCGGCCATGCCGCAGCGGCAGGGGTTCATGGCGGCGACGAGCTGGATGCTGGCGGGATAGGAAACGCGATGATTGGCCCGGGCGATGATGCATTCTCCGCTTTCCAGCGGCTGGCGGAGCGCGTCGAGCACCTGGGGCGAGAATTCCGGAAACTCATCAAGGAAGAGCACACCATGATGAGCAAGCGAGGCTTCACCCGGCCTGGCGCGCAGGCCGCCGCCCACCAGCGCCGCCATGGTGGCGGAATGATGCGGCGCGCGATAGGGCCGTCGATCGGAAAGCTTGCCGCCGGAAAGCTGCCCGGCGATCGAATGGATCATCGAGACTTCCAGAAGTTCGGCGGCCGAAAGCGGCGGCAGGATGAACGGCAGGCGTGCCGCGAGCATGGACTTTCCCGAGCCGGGCGGGCCGACCATCAGCAAAATAGGTCCGCCTCAGGTCACTCTCGTGATTTTCTGCCAACCGACCTAAAAACGGCAATGAGGATCGATACCTGTCTTGGGTTTCACTCGGGATCGCGCTTCACTTCCTCCCGTTGCCGCGACGAAAATTCAAAGCAACACTTCGCCCACATAGATGGTGAAAACCTATTGACGGTTGCGCCGTGCTCGCCCTCTATCTAGCAGGCTGTTGAAAAAGCCACTGGCATTGACTGCTTCGAAATGATTCACTGCGTCCGAGGGGCTTTGGGGATTATGGAATGCGTGGCGGCGATGTTCGGACGGGGGAACTCTTCAGCTATGTC
>NZ_QJKM01000016.1 GCF_003425685.1 Rhizobium terrae | reverse complement strand
CGAGGTCGCCGGCGACGGTCACGCCGAATTGCTCGACGACGGCGCAATCGAGATCACTTTCGCCTATCACAACGGCGACGAGGCCGTCCTCAAGGCTAAACGAGAGACTTCTTCAACAGCCTGCTAGATCAGCGTAGCGCAATCGCGTTTGCAGTTCTCAGCAAAGTTTTTCCAGATATTGAGATTCTCGTATTCAAGGATAGAGACATGGCATCAGGAAAGATAGTCAGTGAGCACGATAGGCGAATTTATTTGAAAAACAACGCGCTGAATCACAGAGTGATGAAGCGGCTCGAACTAGAGAATTACCTCTACGATAAGGAAGTCCTGCAAGCTTATTGCGCCGCCAATAATCTTACTTTTGAGGAAACTTCATACGACGCGTTCGTAACCGATATCGTTAATCAGAACCTGAAAGACTCTACCGGTCGCATCAAGTCCATCTGCGGCATAAAAACCAATATTAATGCCGAGATATTTAAATTATCGCTAGCCGATTACTTCACTGAAAAGATGGCTGCGTTCCTTGAGCTACGAGATTGTATTTTCGAGCGAAAGTAGGGCGGCAGGCTTGCTCAGAGGCGCTTATAACAAAAAAGAATTGTTGTAGCGCATTTGAAAAGAAAAGGCGACTTACGCCGGCTCAGACTGCTGACAAACCTCTTTGAGGTCTGCGCGCAGCTTGTTTGATTCCGATCCGTTCCGGTTTTGATTCAGAGACGTTCCATGAATCTAATGGGAAGGCTCAAGCTCAGTAGGGTTTGTCAGCAGTCTGAGGCCGGAGCGAACTCCGGCCTCAGACTGCTGACAAAGTCCTTTTTGTCGCTGCTGACCCTACTTTGATTCCGATCCGTTCTCTTTTCGATTCAGAGACGTTCCGTGAATCTTGGTCCTTTAGAAGGTGGGTCGGGGGTTTGTCATCAAGCTGGAGGCGGCTCACGCCGCATCCCTCACCTTCCCATACGGATCGAACCTTCCATAAAACGTCTCGCCCTTCGCCGCCATGTCCTTCAAGAGCTCCGTCGGCTTGAAGTGCGGGCCGTAGCTCGCGGCCAGCTTTTCGCAGAGCGCGACGAAAGTCTTCACGCCCATGCCGTCGATGTAGGAGAGCGTGCCGCCGGTATAGGGGGCGAAGCCGAAGCCGAGGATGGAGCCGACATCGGCTTCGCGCGGGTCGGTGACGATGCTTTCCTCCATCGTGCGGGCGGCTTCCAGCGCGATCGTGACCAGCAGGCGCTGCTTCAGGACGTTGACGTCTACCTCCTCGGCCTTTTTCTGCGGGTAGAGCGTCTTCAGCTCCGGCCAGAGATATTTCTTGGCGGGCTTGGCCGGGTATTCGTAGAAACCCTTGCCGTTCTTGCGGCCGCGGCGGTCGAAGACGTCGACCATCTGGTCGATGAGCGCCATATGCTCCGGCTTGACGGCGTTGGGGCCGAGATCGGCGATCGAGGCCTTCATGATCTTCTGGGAAAGATCGACGGCGACCTCGTCGTTCAAGGACAACGGGCCGACCGGCATCCCCGCCATCTTGGCGGCGTTCTCGATCATTGCCGGCGGAACGCCTTCGATCAGCATGTCATAGGCCTCGTTGATATACCGGAAGACGCAGCGGTTGACATAGAAGCCCCGGGTATCGTTGACGACGATCGGGGTCTTCCTGATCGCCGCGACGTAATCGAGCGCTGCGGCGATCGCCTTGTCGCCCGATTTTTCGCCGAGGATGACCTCGGTCAGCATCATCTTTTCCACCGGCGAGAAGAAATGCACGCCGATGAACTGGTCGGGGCGCTTCGAATTTTCGGCCAGGCCGGTGATCGGCAGGGTCGAGGTATTGGAGGCGAAGACGGTGGTTTCCGGGATCACCGCTTCCACCTGCTCGATGACAGCCTTCTTCACCGCGCGATCTTCGAAGACGGCTTCGACGACGAGGGTGGCATCGGACAGGGCCGAATAATCCGGCGTGGGAGTGATGAGCGCGAGGAGCTTTTCGCCCTCCTCCTTGGTCATGCGGCCCTTACCGACCTGCTCGGCCACCAGCTTTTCGGAATGGGCCTTGCCCTTGTCGGCGGCTTCCTGGTCGCGGTCGATGAGCGTGACCGGGATGCCGGCGGCGGCCGTCACATAGGCGATCGAGGCGCCCATGAAGCCGGCGCCGACGACGCCGACCTTTTTGAACTCCGTCTTCGGCACGCCGGCCGGGCGGCGGGCGCCCTTGCCGAGTTCCTGCATGGAGACGAAGAGCGAGCGGATCATCGAGAAGGCTTCGGTGGTCTGCAGGATTTCGGTGAAATACCGCTGCTCGACCTTCAAGGCCGTATCGAAGGGAAGCTGCAGGCCTTCATAGACGCATTTGAGGATGGCGAGGGCGCCCGGATAATTGCCGGCGCTCTCGCGGCGCAGGATCGCAGGAGCGGCGGGGAAGAGCTGGGCCGCGGCGGGCGTCCAGATGCCACCGCCGGGGACCTTGAAGCCCTTTTCATCCCAGGGGGCGACGGGTTTTAAGCCGTCCTTGATCATCTGTTTTGCGGCGTTGATGAGCTCGCCGGGTTCGACAACCTGGTGCACGAGGTTCATGGCCTTGGCGCGCTGGGCCGTCAGCGACGAGCCTGTCGTCATCATCTGCAGGGCGTCCTGGGCGTTCGCCAGCCGCGGCACGCGCTGGGTGCCGCCGGCGCCCGGGAAGATGCCGACCTTGACTTCCGGAAGGGCGATCTTGACCGACTTGGAATTGGCCGCGACGCGGCCGTGGCAAGCGAGCGACAGTTCGAAGGCGCCGCCCATGCAGGTGCCGTTGATCGCCGAAACCCAGGGCTTGCCGTTCAACTCGATCTTGCGCCACAGCCAGGACATGCGGCCGGCGGCATCGAAGAGCTTTTGCGCGGCGGTGGCCGGGTCCTTCGCCTGCTCTTCGGCGAGCATCGAGAACATCGACTTGATCATGGTGAGATCGGCGCCGCCGGAGAAGGACGACTTGCCCGACGTGAAGACGACGCCCTTGACGGCGCTATCGGCAACGGTCGCATCGACGATCGCATCAATCTCGTCCATCACCTCCATGGTGAAGACGTTCATCGACTTTTCCGGCATGTCCCAGGTGACGAGAGCAATGCCGTCCGCATCGGTTTCGACGGTGAAGTTCTTATAGGTGCTCATGGTGGGATTCCTCTTCCCTTGAAATCTTGTGCCGTACCACCCCCTCACCCGGCCTCCGCTTTGCTCGGCCACCCTCTCCCCGAGGGGGAGAGGAGATCGGCGGCGTTTGCGGCAACTCCCCTTCTCCCCTCAGGGAGAAGGTGCCGGCAGGCGGATGAGGGGGCTAACCCCTCAGACGCGTTCGATGATCGTCGCCGTGCCCATGCCGGCGCCGATGCAGAGTGTGACGAGTGCGGTGTTGAGGTCGCGGCGTTCGAGTTCGTCCAGCACGGTGCCCAAGATCATCGCGCCGGTGGCCCCGAGAGGGTGGCCCATGGCGATGGCGCCGCCGTTGACGTTGATCCGGTCGTGCGGGATGTCGAAGGCCTGCATATAACGGAGAACCACGGCGGCGAAGGCTTCGTTGAGTTCGAAGAGGTCGATATCCGAAATCTTCATGCCCGAGCGCGCCAGCAGCTTTTCGGTGACATCGACCGGGCCGGTCAGCATCAGGGCCGGGTCGGAGCCGATATTGGCAAACGCCCTGATACGGGCGCGGGGCTTGAGGTTCATCGACTCGCCGCCGGCCCTGGAGCCGAGGAGGACGGCGGCGGCGCCATCGACGATGCCCGAGGAATTGCCGGCGTGGTGGACGTAGTTGATGCGCTCGATTTCCGGATGGGCCTGGATGCCGACCGCTTCGAAACCGCCCATCTCGCCCGGCATCTGGAAGGACGGATTGAGCGAGGCGAGCGACTGCATGTCGGTGGTCGGGCGCATGTGCTCGTCGCGGTCGAGAATGGTGAGGCCGTTCTGGTCCTTGACGGGAATGACTGAGTTCTTGAAGTAGCCGGCATCCCAGGCGGCGCCGGCGCGCTTCTGGCTCTCGACGGCATAGGCGTCAACGTCGTCGCGGGAAAAACCGTATTTGGTGGCGATCAGGTCGGCCGAGACGCCCTGCGGCATGAAATAGGCGGGGAAATTGACCGACGGGTCCATGTACCAGGCGCCGCCGGACATGCCCATGCCGACACGCGACATACTCTCCACGCCGCCGGCGATGACGATGTCGTCCGCCCCTTGCGCGATCTTGCCGGCCGCGAAGTTGACGGCGTCGAGGCCCGAGGCGCAGAAGCGGGAGATCTGCATGCCCGGCGCCCTCATGGAATAACCGGCCTCGAAGGCGGCGGCCTTGGGGATGACGGCGCCGGCATCCATGACCGGATCGACACAGCCCATGATGATGTCATCGACGGTCGCCGTGTCGAGGCCGTTCCTGTCGCGGATCGCCTCCAGCGTTTTGGCGGCGAGGCGGACGGACGGCACTTCGTGCAGCGCCCCGTCCTTCTTGCCGCGACCGCGCGGGGTGCGGACGTGGTCGTAAATGAAGACTTCAGTCATGGTGTCATCTCCCTATTACCCTTTTTGGGCGGCGCGCAAGCGCCTTCGAATTTTGCCTTGGGCTATTCAAACAAAGCCGAAAGACGGCCCAACACTTCCGCGACCACAAAGTCTGGTGCCTTTTCTATGAAGCGGCCGTCACGAGCCTTCAGATCAATCGCCCTGACCTGATGGCACAGGATCACGCCCGTTGCCCTCGTCCCCGCGCCTGATAGCGAGACCGTGAAGCCTCTGGCCCTGGCGAACTCACCGCCGGATGTGATCGGAGCGATCAACTGAACGCCCAACTGATTGAAGCTGCGCTGCGAGACAATCATGACATACCGTGCCTTCGCCTGCTTCCTGCCACGGATCGGCTCCAGATCGGCAAACCAGATATCTCCTCGCTCCATCAGTCTATGATCTCATTGCCGACAGAAGGAGCGTTCATCCATTCCAGTTCTTCTTCGGACCAGGGCGCATCGAGATCGCATTGAGCGATAAGTTCTTCCAGCGTGTATCTCGGCCGTTTCTGCGGCGCGGCGACGATCCGTCCGCCTTCGGCCGAAACCTCCAGCTTGGTATTGGCAGAAAGGCCAAGCTCTTCCAGCACCGGCTTGGGGATCGCCATCATCACCGAGCCACCAACGTTGCGCAAAGTTGAGGTTGCCATTTCTGCCTCCAATCAAAAAAGTTATATCAACATATAACTTTTCTCCACATCGAGCAATCAAAACGCCTCGGCGGCCAGTTCCATCACGCTATCGGCGCCGGCTTCGATGCGGACCTTGCGCATCGCGGTTTCCGGCATGATCTTGTCCATGAAGAATTTCGCCGTCGTGAGCTTGTTCTTCAGGTAGTTTGCGCGAACATCACCCGCCGCGATGCCGGCCTGCGCTGCCTTTGCCATCTTCGCCCACATGTAACCGAGGGTCACGAGGCCGAAGAGATGCATGTAGTCGGTCGAGCCGGCGCCGGCGTTGTCGGGTTTGGCCATGGCGTTCTGCATGAACCACATGGTGGAGGCCTGCAGGTCGTTCAAGCCCTTCTTCAGCGCCTTCGTGAACGGCGCCATCTGTTCGTCGGCCCGGTTTTCCTCGCAGAAATCCCCGATCTCCTTGAAGAAGGCCATGACGGCGCGACCGCCGTTCAGCGCCAGCTTGCGCCCGACGAGATCGAGCGCCTGAATGCCGTTGGCGCCTTCGTAGATCATGGTGATGCGCGCATCGCGCACATACTGGCTCATGCCGTGTTCCTCGATATAACCGTGGCCGCCGAAGACCTGCTGGGCCATGACGGCGTGGTCGAAGCCCTTGTCGGTCATGACGCCCTTGAGGATGGGGGTCGCAAGGCCGAGCAGATCGTCGGCATTCTGGCGCTCGGCGGCATCTTCCGAACGGTGGGCGATGTCGGATTTCAGGGCGGTCCAGAGCAGGAACGCGCGGCCGGCCTCGTTAAAGGCGCGGATGGTCATCAGCGTGCGGCGAACGTCCGGATGGACGATGATCGGGTCGGCCTTGCCGTTGAGGTTCTTCGGACCGGTCAGCGCGCGGCCCTGGATGCGCTCGCGGGCGTAAGCGACGGCGTTCTGATAGGCGGTTTCGGCAATCGCCAGACCCTGAAGGCCGACACCGAGGCGAGCCTCGTTCATCATCACGAACATGGCGGCGAGGCCCTTGTTCTCGGCGCCGATCAGGAAGCCGGTCGCCTCGTCATAGTTCATAACGCAGGTGGCGTTGCCGTGGATGCCCATCTTCTCCTCGATCGCGCCGCAGGTGACGCCGTTGCGGCGGCCGAGCGAACCATCGGCATTGACCATGAACTTCGGCACGATGAACAGCGAAATACCCTTGGTGCCTTCCGGCGCGCCCTCGATGCGGGCGAGAACCAGATGCACGATGTTGTCGGTCATCGAGTGTTCGCCGGCGGAGATGAAGATCTTCTGGCCGGAAATCTTGTAGCTGCCGTCGGCCTGCGGCACGGCGCGAGTGCGCAGCAGGCCGAGGTCGGTGCCGCAATGGGGTTCGGTGAGGTTCATGGTGCCGGACCAGGTGCCGGCGACCATGTTCGGCAGGTAGGTCTGCTTCTGCTGGTCGGAGCCGTGGACAAGGATCGCGGCGATGGCGCCCTGGGTCAGGCCCGGATACATCATCAACGACATGTTGGCGGAGGAGAAATATTCGCCGACGGCGGCATGCAGCGTGTAGGGCAGGCCCTGGCCACCGAATTCGGCCGGCACGGCGAGACCGGTCCAGCCCGCCTGGCAGTACTGGTCATAGGCGTCCTTGAAGCCCTTCGGAACCGAGACGGTGCCATTGGCATGACGGGTGCAACCTTCCTGGTCTCCGGAAAGGTTGATCGGGAAAAGCACGTCCTCCGCGACCTTGGCGGCTTCCCCGACGATCGCTTCGAGCATATCCGGCGTGGCATCGGCAAAACCCGGCAGATTGCCGTAGCGCTCCAGCCCCAGAACATCGTTCAAGATGAAAAGCGTGTCGTTTACCGGAGCCTTGTACACTGGCATGGTCGAGCTTCCTCCATATCCTCGTGCGGACCTTCGGCAGGCCCGCATCTCTTTCTAGCATGAATAATTGACGTTTGCGTAAACGTCAAATGCGCATGCGCAAATTTTTGGCGCGGACCCATCGCGGCTGCGGCCGGATCGCTTCCGCCAATGCCGGACCCCAAACGCGATCGGAAGGCCGTCGAAGGCAGCGCGAAAGGGCGGAAGACGGGACCGAAAGGGACGGCTTCCCCACCCGCAAGCGTCCTGCCAGATCGAAAAGGTTAAAATTTTAATTCCCGTTAACGAGTTGTTTACCACGTTTCAGGAAATAGTGGGACCTCAGGCGGCGCAATGCATTCATTACGAAAGATGCCATGCCCGCCAGAACTGGCAAGTCTTGCGTAAGGCACCTCCATCTATGGATGATTTCGCGGGGGAACTGCCTCTCCCGGGTCACACCTGACGAGAGCCTGCAGGACCAACGTCGAAACGAGCGAGCACATGAACGGATCACGATCGGCCCCTACCCGTCACGGCGACCGCTCTTCGCTGGATGCCTTGAACCGCACCATCGAAGGGCTGGAGGCGCGTATCGAGGGGCTGATGTCGGGAACGGCACGGGACGGCCGGCTGCCGCGCGGGGGCGAATCTCCCGATCAGCGCCTCGATCCACGCCCTGCCCCGCGCCAGGAACGCCGTCCCGCCGAGCAACGCCCGACAGCCGGTGCCTCGCAGCGAACGTCCGCATTCTCCAACGACCCGCTTTCGGAAATCCGCGAGCGCCAGCGCATGCTGGAGAGCGGCCGTGACCGCAACGCCCGCGGAGAACGCCAGCGCGCGCCCGAACCGCGCCGCGAAGAGCCACGCCATGCCGAATCGCGCCGCACCGACGTGCGCCCGCCGGAAGCCCATCGCCCGCCGGAGCGATACACGCCTGCACGCGCGGAAGCGCCCCGCTATGCCGAACCGCGGCCCGCCACTCCGGCGCCCCGTTACGAGCCTCCGCGGCGCGAAGAACCCCGTCGCCCGGCTGCCTCGCCGCGCATGCCGGCCGCGGCTCCGCAGACCGACAGTGGCATGCGGGACATCGCCCAGGCGCTCGTCAGCCTGCGCCAGGAACTGAAGCAGGACATTTCCGAGGGCGTCGCCCGCGAAATGAACGCCCTGCGCTCGGAAATCCGCTCCATCAGGTCCGTCGCCGAAGACCAGCGTTTCAACGACGATCTGCGCGGCGACCTCGCCCGGCTCGCCGATGGAATCAGCCAGCTCGGTTATCAGGCGACGCCCGAGGCTGCCGGCCTGCGCGCGGAATTCGAGGAGCTGCGGGCCGTTATGGACGGCCTGGCCCGCGAGGATTCCGTCCGCCGCATGGAAAGCCGCTGGCAGGGCCTCGAAGACCGCATGCACGACGTCGATCCGGCCGCGATGCGCGACGAACTCGTATCGCTCGCCTACCGTATCGACGATATCAAGAACCAGCTCGGCGAAATGAGCGACAACCCGGTCATCCGGGCGCTCGAACAGAAGCTGATCACGGTCGCCAGCGCGATGGAACAGCTCGGCTCGCGCATGCAGCCCAGTAACGATGTGCTCATCGCGGAACAGTTCGCGACACTCGACCAGCGGCTCGACGAAATCAGCCGGGCGATCGCCGCCGGCAGCCGCGCCTCGGCGGCCGCTTCGATCGACCAGTCCTTCCTGCAGCGGCTGGAAGGCCGGATCGGCGCGCTCGCCGACCAGATCGACATGATCAGCCATTCGGCGCAGCATCGGCTCGACCCGACCGAAGCCCTTTCCTCCCGCATCGAGGCACTCACCGGCCGTATCGAGGAACTGGCCGACGAACAGGCGGCGATGCGCCTTGAAGAACGGCTGGAACAGCTTTCGGTGATGCTGGAACAGGCCCAGCGACCCCAGCATCAGGCCGATCTTTCCGACTATCTCGCCGACATCTCGCGCAAGATCGACGGGCTGGAACAGGGCGCAGTCAACGACGCGCTCGCCGAACGGCTGGATTATCTCGCCCGCCGGATCGAGGAAATGGACTTTTCGCCGCGTGTTCAGCCGGCGATCGACCAGCAGGCTTTCGACCGCATCGAGGACCGCCTGGGCGACATCGCCGCGCGCCTGGACGAGGCCAGCGCCGCGCCGCGCGGCGACGAGGGGGCGCTGCGCAACCTCGAAGACCAGATCGCCCATCTTTCCGTGCTGATCAGCCAGCCGCAATCCGGCGGCGGCGCGCTTCCCGCCGATTTCGACAACCGCATGACGGCGATCGAAAACTACATGGCGACCAGCGACGAATATATCATCGAGGCGGCAAGGCAGGCGGCCGAGGCGGTCGTCGAGGCCTATTCCCGCAACATGGCAGGCGGTGCGCCGGCGGCCACCACCGATCTGGCCGCCCTTTCGGCGCTCGCGGACGACTTGCGCCACCTCGAAGACCTGACGCGGGGCTCCGAGGAGCGGACGCACCAGACCTTCGAGGCGTTGCACGGCACCCTCGTGCAGATCGCCGACCGGCTGGACGGCATGGAGGAAAGATTTGCGGTGGCGGCCCAGGCCGAACCGCAGCGCCTCCGTGCGGAGCCGGAATGGCAGGAGCCCCGCCGCGCCGCGCCGGCCATGCCGGCGGCCGCCCAGCTCGCCGTCGCCTCTCCCGAAGAGGTGATGCAGGACGAACTGGCAAAGGCGAGGTGGGACGACGCGGCCGTTACGACGTTCGGCACACGGGAAAAGCCGGCGCAGATCGAGGCCGATATGCCGGAGATGCGCCACGCCGACGTGGCAGACGCTCATGTTCCGGCCAAGGCGCAGGCTGCCGCCAAGCCCAGCCTTCTCACCGAACTTTCCCGCCGCTTCCTTCCCGGCGGCAAGGGAGAAGCCGCCAGGACCGGCCGTGCGGTCGTCGACCCGACGCCGTCGATCGACCCTTCCGACGTCCTGCCGGCCGATCATGAGAACGACCTGATCGAGCCCGGTTCCGGTGCGCCGGACGTGAAGAAGATCCTCGAAAGGGTTCGCGCCAGCCAGGCTGCCGGCGAATTCGACAACGACCGTGCCTCCGGAACCGCAAGGGCCGACTACATTGCAGCCGCCCGCCGCGCCGCCAAGGCCGCGGCACAGGAAGCCGATCCTTCGCAAGGCGCGGCTCCGGCCAAGGACCTGCGCAAGGCCGCCAAGCCCGCGCCCGGCAAGGGCCTCTCCGCCAAGCTTTCCCAGTATCGCAGGCCGATCCTGATGGCGGTCGGCGCCGTGCTTCTGGCGCTGATGGCCATGCCACTCGCCAAGACGCTGACGAGCGGCGCAAAGGCGCCGCCGCCCGCACCGGCGGCAAGGATCGAGGCGCCCGCCCAGCCGACGGCCGCGGCGAAGATGGGCGGAACGCAGCAGCTTTCGACGATCGAAAACCAGGCCGCGACGGATGGGGTGAACGGCGACATCGCCTCTCCTTCCACCAAGCCGGCATCCGAGCCGCGGCAGGTGGCCAATACCAGCCACCTGACCGATCCGCGCCCGGCGGCGGGCCAGCCTTCTACGATGGAACCCGCCGGCACGCCGGCCAAGCCGCAGGACAATTTTGTCGCAGCCCCGAAGGCCGCGGCCCCGGCGCCGATCGCCATTCCGGCCGGGATCGAACCGAAATCGCTCGCCGATGCGGCGGCCGCCGGCGATCCGAACGCGCTGTTTGAAATCGGCGCCCGCTTCACGGAGGGCCGCGGCGTCAAGAGCGATCTTTCGGAAGCCGCCAACTGGTACAAGCTTGCCGCCGACCGCGGCCTTGCGCCGGCGCAATACCGGCTCGCGAACCTTTTCGAAAAGGGCACCGGGGTTCAGCGCGACCTCAGCAAGGCGATGACCTATTACAAGCAGGCGGCCAATGCCGGCAATGCGAGCGCCATGCACAATCTCGCCGTGCTCTATGCCTCCGGCGCCGCCGGCCAGCCGGACTATGCCTCAGCCGTCACCTGGTTCGGCAAGGCCGCCGATCTCGGCGTCGCCGACAGCCAGTTCAACCTCGCCATTCTCTATGCCCGCGGCAACGGCGTGAAGCAGGATCTCGAAGAATCCTATAAATGGTTCGCGGTCGCGGCCAAGGACGGCGACAAGGACGCCGCCCAGAAACGCGACGAAGTGGCGAACGCGATGCGCAAGGAACAACTGGAAGGCGCCCGCGCCAAGGTGGACCTCTGGAAGGTGCAGCCGCTCGACCCGAAAGCCAATTCCGTCAACCTTCCCGACGAATGGGCTTCCGGCAAGCCGCTGACGACGGCTTCCGTCGACATGGAGAAGGCGATCCGCAACGTCCAGGCGATCCTCAACAAGGCCGGCTTCGACGCCGGCCAGCCGGACGGCAAGATGGGCGCCAAGACGGTCACTGCCATCAAGGCCTTCCAGACCTCCGTCGGCCAGGAGCCGACGGGCAAGATCAACGACGCACTCGTCAAGGAACTGCTGGCCCGCAACAAGTAATTCGGCGGCAGTTCTTAACTCGACTTACCCGACCGGGTATGGAGTGAAGCGCTATATTAATCACGCCGTCACAAAAACGGTAAAATTGGCACATTATCTGGCGCTTGCGAATTGACTCGGCACAGGCCCGAACGCATGACGGATGGAAATCCTTCATGCCCGGTTCATGCGGCATGTGGGAGTGATTTCCCCTTGAGATGAAGCGGGCGGACCCTGGTGATCCGCGGACGTCCGCGACATGCCCTTTTGCCTCCGTCAGGACCCAGCCGTGACTGTCTACCTGCCCATTGCAGAGCTGTCGGTAAACATCTTCATCATTCTCGGCATGGGTGCGGCCGTGGGCTTTCTTTCGGGCATGTTCGGGGTGGGCGGCGGCTTCCTCATCACGCCACTCCTGATCTTCTACAACATTCCGCCGGTGGTGGCGGTGGCGACCGGCGCCAACCAGGTCGTCGCCTCGTCGATCTCGGGCGCCATCACCCATTTCAGGCGCGGCACGCTGGACATGAAGCTCGGCACGGTGCTTCTGGTCGGCGGCCTTGCCGGCGCCACCGTGGGCGTGTGGATCTTCTCCTGGCTCAGACGGCTCGGCCAGCTCGACCTCTTCATCTCCATCCTCTACGTCGTGCTGCTCGGCACGATCGGCGCGCTGATGCTGCAGGAAAGCGTGAGAGCCATGCGGCGGGCAAAGAAGAACGAGCCGCTGCCGCTGAAACGCCCCGGCCAGCACAACTGGGTGCACCGGCTGCCGCTGAAGATGCGGTTCAAGAAATCGAAGATCTACCTCTCGGCCATTCCCGTCGTGGGGCTCGGCTTCGGCATCGGCATCCTCACCTCGATCATGGGCGTGGGCGGCGGCTTCATCATGGTGCCGGCGATGATCTATCTCCTGCGCATCCCCACCAACGTGGTGGTCGGGACCTCGCTCTTCCAGATCATCTTCGTGACCGCCTACACGACCATGGTGCAGGCGGCGACCAACTATTCGGTCGATATCGTACTTGCGACGATCCTGATGGTGGCGGGCGTGATCGGGGCGCAATACGGCGTGCGCGCCGGGCAGAAGCTGCGCGGCGAACAGCTGCGCGCGCTGCTCGCGCTGCTCGTGCTCGCGGTCGGCATCCGCCTGGCGATCGGGCTGATCGTCACGCCGGACGATATCTATTCGGTCGCGGTCGGGGGGATGGGCTACTGATGCGCCGGTTCCTCCTCACCCTTCTCCTGCTTGCCGCCCTCGCCTCGCCGGGGTTTGTCTCGACAGCCGGCGCGCAGGTGCCGTTCGGCGAGGCTTCGACGGTGAAGGAGGGGCTGGAGATCGGCGCATCGACCAGCGAAATCGCCATCACCTCGGATTTCCGCGGCGCCGACCTGACGATTTTCGGAGCGCTCACCAATGCCGACGAGCTGTTCCTGGCGATCGGCCAGTACGACGTGGTGGTGACGCTGGAGGGGCCGAAGGACTATGCGACGGTACGCCGCAAGGAACGGGTCTTCGGCATCTGGATGAACACCGATTCGATGACCTTCGAACAGGTGCCGGAAAGCTATTCGCTGGCCAGCACCCGCCTGATCGACAGCATCGACGAGGCGCCGAGCCTCAACAATATCGGCGTCGGCATCGACCACCTGCCGCTCAACCCGGTGGGCTACATCCCGAATTCCGGCTCGATCGGCGAATTCCGCAACGCCTACCGGCGGCTGAAGCTCTCGAACGGGCTTTACCAGCGGGACACGAGCGGCGTGCGCTTCGTATCGTCCAGCCTCTTCCGCGCCTCGCTGAAGCTGCCGGCCAACATTCCGGACGGGATGCACATGGTGCGCGCCTATCTGTTCAAGAGCGGCCAGCTGATCAACCAGAAGGAAATGCCGCTCAGGGTGGTCAAAACCGGCATCGAGCAGGCGATCACCGATGCGGCGCACGAGCAGCCGATCCAATACGGGATGTTGTGCGTCCTCATCGCGGTGATCACCGGCTGGGGCGCCAGCCTGATCTTCCGCCGCGATTGATCATTCCGCCGCGCTCGCAGCGGCCTTGCGGGCGACCACGTCCAGATAGGCGGCGCGCAGCCGGTCGAACACGGAAGGCTTGTCCAGGTCGCGCGGCGCGTGGAGATGCAGCACCCGAAGCTCCTGCATGAAATCCTCCCAGAGCGGGCGTCCGCCCTCTTTCAGCAGCCGGGCGCGGATTGACAATTCCTCCGAGACCGGCAGGAAGCGATTGCCCCAGGCGCCCATCTCCGCGAAGATCGGGATCAGGCTGATCGACATCTCGGTCAGGCTGTAGATCGCCTTCTGCTTGTGGCTCGGGTCGTCCTCGCGGGTGAGCAGGCCCCGCTCCACCAGCCGCTTCAGGCGGTCGGCCAGGATGTTCGAGGCGATCCCTTCTTCCGAATTCTGCAGCAGTTCGCGGAAGTGGCGGCGGTTGCCGAACATGATGTCGCGGATGACGATCAGGCTCCAGCGGTCGCCCAGCACTTCCAGCGTCAGATTGATCGGGCAACCCGACCGATGCGTTTCTTCCATTTTTATCTCCAATACCGCTTGCATTCTACAATCAGTTTGGTTAGCTTTCAACTGCTTGCTAATCGCAACTGGTTTTAAAGAGATGGAGAATATCATGAGAAAACTGGTGGTGTGGAATCTGATGACGCTGGACGGCTATTTCGAGGGCGAACAGCCCTGGGATCTTGCCTTCCACAATACCGCCTGGGGGCCGGAGCTTCGGGCGCTTTCGGAACGGTTCGGCCGGGAAGGCGACCTGCTGGTCTTCGGCCGCAAGACCTACGAAGGCATGGCGGCCTATTGGCCGACCGCCGAAAACGAGGGCACGGTCAAGGACTACATGAACAGCATTCCGAAGCTTGCGGTTTCCCGCACCGTGAAGGATGCCGCCTGGAACAATACACGGGTCGTCAGCGATCCGGTCGCCGAGCTGAAGAGACTGAAGGCCGAGGACGGCAAGACGATCTTCATCTTCGGCAGCGCCGAACTGGTGGCATCGATGATCGCGGCAGGCCTCGTCGACGAATACCGCATCTGCATCGCACCGGTGCTGCTCGGATCCGGCAATCCGCTCTTCAAGAAGGCTTCCGAGCAGACGCAGCTCAAGCTGACAGGCTCGACCGCGGCCGCAAATGGCGCGGTGATCCTGACTTACGAGGTGGTGAAGGCCGCATGAGGCGCCTCACACTTGACACATATCAAGGTCCAGGGTGTCGCGGATGCGGATAGTGTCTCTCACAGACAGGAGGCATTCATGTACAAACACATTCTTATCCCTACCGATGGATCGCCGATTTCCACCAAGGCGCTCGAGAAGGCGCTCGATTTCGCGCGGGAGATCGGCGCGGAAGTGACGGTCCTGGCGGTCATGGAGCCGCTGCAGGTGCTGACGCTGAACCCGAGCGGCCTGGAAGTCGCCTATGCGGAATACGACCGCCAGAACAATGCGGCCGCCGACGGCATCCTCGCCGACGCCAAGGAAGCGGCCAAACAGCGAATGGTCGCCTGCGAGGGCGTGAAGCTCGGCAACAGCGATGCGGCACGGACGATCGTCGAGACCGCCGAGCAGTACAATTGCGATCTCATCGCGATGGCTTCGCATGGCCGCTCCGGGTTCAAGGCCTTCATGCTCGGCAGCGTCACCATGAAGGTGCTGGCGCATTCCAAGTTGCCGGTGCTGGTTTATCGGTGACCTCTTGATTTCCAGCGGATGTTCCGCTCTCCATCGGTTATGGGCAAAGAACTGATGGAGACCCGCAACATCGGCTGGTCGCTGTGGGACCCGATCGGACTTAACGGTCCGGACGGGCCGCCGGAAAATGCCGACGATGAATACGACGAATATCTGTTGCGGGCGCTCGGTATGCTGCGAAGCGGCAGACCGCAAGGGGAAGTGGTTCGCCTTCCTGATGGATGTCGAAAACCGCCATATGATGCTCGGCGCCCTGCCCGGTGCAGAGGAACGCGCGCTGAGAACCGTTCAGGCTCTCCGGGAACTGGCGTGAGCCTTCAACCGATCAGGCTGCCATATCTCACCGAATAGATGCGATCACGGCCGAGAAGGTGTGCGACCAACCGTTCGTGGTCGAAGAGGCCGCGCATGGCCGAATGGCGGAGATCAAGCCCTCCCGCGAGCACACCGAAGGCCGGCATCAGCAGGCGGTTGCCGTCGCTTGCGAAACACGGTCGGCGGACGGATTTTTCGCGACGACGGACGGTAGCGGCGGGGTGAAGATGGCCGGCGATTTCACCTTTTCCGGAGATGAGGCTCGGCTCGTGGCGGAAGACGAGGCCGCCATAAAAGAGCTCGTCCGTGCAGGCGCCAGGGAGATCCACGGTGCCGTCTGGATCGTGGTTGCCATTGATCCAGATCCAGTCGCGGCCGCAGGCCATGGCGGAGATCAGCGCGCGCAGGTCTGCCGGCAAATGTTCCGACCCTTTGCGGTCATGGAAATTATCGCCGAGCGAAACGACGACCTTAGGATCGTAGCGGGTGATGACGGCCGACAGGATGTTGAGCGTGGCGATCGTGTCATAGGGCGGCAGCATCATGCCGCGACGGGCGAAGGCGGCGCCTTTTTCCAGATGCAGGTCGGAGACGACGAGGAGGCCGGTTTCCGGCAGATAGAGGCTGCCCATAGGATCGCAGACGGCGACAACGCCGTGGACGAGGATTTCTTCGGCTCCCGTGGCGGCCCCCATCAGCGTTGTCGAGCGGGCGGCAAGCCCGATGCGGTGCATCATTTTTCCAATGCCCTAACGTCGTCATCCCTGTGCTTGTCACAGGGATCCAGTCACACGCGAAGCCTTTCGCGTGAAAAGAGTCTCTGCGCCGCAGACGCGGCGCTGCTGGATTCCTGTGACAAGCACAGGAACGACGGAGGATGGATCACCCCATCGCCTCCGCGATCAATTCCTCGGCCGCTTCCGCCAGCACCGCGTCGTGCGCTTCGCCCGGAACCGGCTCCTTGCCGATCTCCAGCATGATCGGAACGGCGAGCGGCGAAACGCGGTCGAGATCGCGGTGGGTGATATGCCCTTTGATTCGCTTCAGCATATCTCCTAACCGGCCGATATCCAAAAGCCCCGATGCCGCATCCCGCCGCGTCGCCTCCAGAAGCACGTGATCCGGCTCATGAGTGCGCAGCACGTCATAGATGAGATCGGTCGAGACGGTAACCTGCCGACCGGTCTTTTCCTTGCCCGGATGGCGGCGCTCGATCAGGCCGGAAATCACGGCGCAATTGCGGAAGGTGCGCTTCAGCATGTAACTTTCGTCCAGCCACGCCTCCAGATCGTCGCCCAGCATGTCCTCGTCGAAGAGGTCTGAGAGATTGAGGCGGCCGGAGCCGATCATCGCGCCCATGTCGGACAGGCCCCAGACCGCGAGCGAATAATCCGTCGCGACGAAGCCGAGCGGGTGAGCGCCGAGGCGGTCGAGACGGCGGGTCAAAAGCATGCCGAGCGTCTGGTGCGCCAGCCGGCCTTCGAAACAGTAGGCGATCATGAAGAAACGCTTTCCGCGGGGGAAAGTCTCGATCAGAAGCTCATTCCTGGCCGGCAGCATGGAGCGTTCGCGTTGGATGTTCAGCCAGTCGCGCACCTGATCCGGCAGGACGCTCCAATGGTCGGGATCGGCGAGCATGGAGCGCACCTGGTCGGCCAGATAGGTGGTGAGCGGAAACTTGCCGCCGGCATAGGCGGGGATTTTCGGATCGAGCGAGAAGGCGTTGGAGACGAGGCACTCGTTTTCGCGGATGCCTTCGAAGCGCAGCACCTTGCCGGCGAAGAGGAACGTGTCGCCCTGCACGAGCTGTTCGAGGAAATATTCCTCGACCTTGCCGAGCGACATGCCTCCCCGGCCGATCGTGCCTTTGGCATTGCGCTTGACGAGGCGGACGTTGAGTTCGGTCGCCTCGACGATGGTACCGAGGTTCAGGCGGTATTGCTGTGCGACCTGCGGATTGGAGACGCGCCAACGGCCGTCCTTCATCCTGCGGATCTTGGCGTAACGCTCATAGGAACGCAGCGCATAACCGCCGGTCGCGACGAAATCGACGATGCGTTCGAACATTTCCCAGGAAAGGTTGGCATAGGGGAAGGCCGAGGTGATCTCGTCGTAAAGCTCGACGGGATCGAAAGGATCGGCGCAGGCCATGCCGAGCACGTGCTGGGCGAGGACGTCAAGCGCCCCCTCGCCGACCGGCGGCGTATCCTGGGCACCGAGGTAGTTGGCATCGAGGGCGGCCTGGCATTCCATGACTTCGAAGCGGTTGGCGGGAACGAGGATCGCCTTGGAGGGTTCGTCCATGCGGTGGTTGGAGCGGCCGATGCGCTGGGCAAGCCGCGAGGCGCCTTTCGGGGCGCCGACATGCACTACGAGGTCGACGTCGCCCCAGTCTATGCCCATATCGAGGGTCGAGGTGGCGACGACGGCGCGCAACCGGTTGGCGGCCATGGCAGCCTCCACCTTGCGCCGCTGGCCGGCATCGAGCGAACCGTGGTGCAGGGCGATCGGCAGGTTATCGTCATTGATCGTCCAGAGTGTCTGAAAGAGCAATTCCGCCTGGAAGCGGGTGTTGACGAAGATCAGCGTCGTCCTGTGGCGTTTGATCTCCTCGTAGACCTCCGGCATCGCATAGGTGGAGACGTGCCCGGACCAGGGGATGCGGTCCTCGGTCTTCATGATGGTGATGTTGGGTGCGGCGCCGCCGGTGACATGGACGAGGCCCGCGGGCGAAGCGGGATGTTCACCCTGGGGAACGAGCCACCGCTGCAGGTCCATCGGATCGGCGACCGTGGCGGAGAGGCCGATCGTCTGCACCTGGGGGGCATACCTGCGGATGCGGGCCAGACCGAGCGAGAGAAGGTGGCCGCGTTTCGAGGTGACCAGCGAGTGCAATTCGTCGAGGACCACGTATTTCAGGTCCCTGAAGAAGCGTTCGGCCTCCTTGTTGGCGAGAAGGAGAGCGACCTGCTCGGGCGTCGTCAGCAGGATATCGGGCGGGCTGAGCTTCTGGCGCTGGCGCTTGGCCTGTGGTGTATCGCCTGTGCGGTTCTCGATGGTGACGGCAAGGCCCATTTCGGTGACGGGCTTCATCAGGTTGCGCTCGATATCCACCGTCAGCGCCTTGAGCGGCGAGATATAGAGCGTGTGGATGCCGACAAAGGCGGAGCCCGCCGGGATCTTGCCGCGGCGGGTGAGATCGGTGAGCGAGGGCAGGAAACCGGCAAGCGTCTTGCCGGCGCCGGTCGGCGCGATCAGCAGCATGTTCTCACCCGCGGTGGCGCGGGAAAGCAATTCGAGCTGATGGGCACGCGGCTGCCAGCCCTTTTCGACGAACCATTTCAGGAACGGCCGGGGCAGAAGCGCGGCATCACGGCCGGAGGATTGGGTTTCGACGATATCCACTGGCCTCAAAGATAAGCGGAAACCCGCGAAAAAGAAGGGTGCTTGACGGCGTGGCAAAATCATGGATATATTTTATCCATAATATGGAGACGGCAATGAAACTCGGCGACGGCGTAGAACAGGCGATCCACTGCGTGGCAGCGCTTTCCGGTCTTTCGGAAGGCGGGGTCCTGTCAGCCGCAGCGCTCGCGGAATTCCACGGGGTTTCGACGAGCTATCTGCTGAAGCATCTGCAGGCGCTTTCCGGCGCCAGGCTACTGGAGACGGTTCCCGGGCCGAAGGGCGGCTACCGGCTGGCGAAGACGCCGGAGGAGATCACTTTGCTCGACATCGTGTTGGCCGTGGAAGGGCCGCAGCCGGCTTTCCGCTGCGCCGAAATCCGCCAGCGCGGGCCGAACCCGCTGCCGGGCCGCTATTTCACCAAACCCTGCCAGATCAATGCCGCGATGCTGAGGGCGGAAAAAGCCTATCGCGCCGAACTCGCCAGGGTGACGATCGCCGACATCCTGGCGGATCTCCACGCATCCGACGACGGCGGGATCGCCGCCCGCGGCTGCGCTTTCCTCGAACTTCATGAGCGCAAGACGGCCCGCTGAAAGCGGCCAAACCAGAAGGAGACACCCCATGCATCATCCCCGTATGAACTTCGCCAAGGCCTCGCAGGATGCCTACAAGGCCGTTCTCGATCTTGAGAACTATGTCCAGAAATCCGGCCTCGAGCGGCGCTTCATCCACCTGATCAAACTTCGCGCCTCGATCATCAACGGCTGCGCCTATTGCGTCGACATGCATTCCAAGGAAAGCCGTCATGACGGGCTGTCCGAACAGTGGATCAATCTGATGAGCGTCTGGTGGGAATCGCCGGTCTATGACGACAGGGAACGCGCCCTGCTGACCTGGGTCGATGCCGTGACCCGCATTGCCGACACGGGCATTCCCGACAGCGCCTACGAGGCCCTGAAGGCGCATTTCACCGAAGAGGAAATGACCAAGATCACGGTGGCGATCGGCGCAATCAACATCTGGAACCGGCTCGCCGTCGGCTTCCGCGCACAGCATCCGATCGACAAGCCGGCACAGGCGGCCTGATCTTCTGCCGGCGCAATTCCGGAAAACCACTGCACACTTTTCCCGGACCCGCTTATCGCACGATGTAGCGGTCGGTGCGGTGGTTGATCGCGAGCGTCAGGTTCAAGGTCACCGCCGCAAGGATCGAGCAGATGATGACAAGGGGGCTGGCGACGAAGAAGGCGAGCGCCAGCACCACGCCGTCGAGCCCGAGCTGGACGAAGCCCGCGCGCCAGCCGAACCTTTCCTGAAGATAGAGCGCCAGGATGCCGAAGCCGCCAAGCGACGCCCGGTGGCGGAAGAGGATCAGCATGCCGCAGCCGATCAGCAGGCCGCCGAAAAGGGCGGCCATGACGGGCTGGATGTGTTCGATGGCGATCAGCTGCGGCAGGAGGCCGGTGAGCGCCGAGGTGGTGGTGACCGCCGCGAAGGTCTTCACCGTGAAGACGAACCCGAGCCGCCTGTAGGCCAGCCAGTAGAACGGCAGGTTCAGGAGGAAGAAGGCGGTACCGAAGCTGAGGTTCGCGGAGTAGCGCAGCAGGAAGCCGAGGCCGGCGGTTCCGCCGATCAGCAGATGCGCGGCGGAAAGCAGCGTCACCCCGAGAGCCGCCAGCATGCTGCCGGCGACAATTCCCTGGATATCCTCGAGGATGGAATGACGCCCGGAGCTCGATGTCCAGAACCCGACGGGCGATTTTTCATCCACATCGGCCATCAGCGCACCACGATATAACGGTCGGAGCGGTGGTTGACCGCGAGCAGCAGATTGAGCACCACGGCGCTGAGGAGCGACCACAGCACCGTTTCGGGGCTGACGACGAAGAAGGCGGCCAGCATGACGCAGAGATCGAAGGCGAGCTGCACCAGGCCTGCCGGGATCCTGAACCGGTCCTGCAGGTAAATGGCGAGGATGCCGATGCCGCCGAGCGAAGCCCGGTGACGGTAAAGGCCGAGCAGGCCGTAGCCGATCAGGATGCCGCCGAGCAGGGCCGCCCAGAGCGGATGCAGGTATTCGATCAGCAGGAAACGCTGCTCGATCTCGGTGATGAACGACACCATGACGATCGCCGCGAAGGTCTTCAGCGAAAAGGCGAGACCGAGGCGCTTGAACGACAGATAATAGAACGGCAGGTTGACGACGAAGAACAGGAGGCCGAAGGGAATGCCGAACCTGTAGTGCAGCAGGAAGGCGACACCCGCCGTACCGCTGGTGAGCAACCCGACCTGGTTCAGCAGGTAAAGGCCGAGGGCGGCCGTCATCGCGCCGATGATCATGCCCTGCACATCCTCCACCGGCGTGTGCTGCGACGGATCGGCGCTGTAGAAGCCGAGATTGCGCCTCTGGACCTGCTTTTCTTCAGCCAATTGCTGCCCCTGTCTTGAGGATATATTGCACTGCAATATAACCGCCATCAAGTGCATTCAAGCGATGATGAGCCGGCAAACAAAAAAGCAAGAAACGGCGATGTCAGAGGGGTTTTCGCGACAGAAACAGAATGCCCTGGATAGGCTTTCCGGCATCCATGCGAATGACCGTCTTCTCGACCTGCAGAAGTTCCAGGCCGTGGCGGACGAGCAGGGTACGGACGAAGAGTTCGGAATGGGCGTAGCGCAGGGAACCCCGAAGCACGAATCCCTCCCCTTCACCGGCATCCTCGACCGAAAACGCGAAGAGGCCGGCCGGCGCGAGAAGCTCCAGAACCAGCGGGAAGACGGTTTCCAGCGAGCCGAGATACATCAACACGTCGGCGGCGGAAACGAGATCGGCGCGATGTTTTGGGAAGCCTTCCGAAAACAGGCCTGAAGCCTCTGGTGCAAGACTCAGATCGGACTGGCCGAGATGATCGTAAAGGTTCTTGGCCTCGGCCCGGGCGAGCATATTGGCGGAGAGGTCGAAACCTTCGAGACGTTCGGTACGAGCTCGGATTTCCGCACCGAACAGGCCGGTGCCGCACCCAAGATCGACGGTGTTCCTGAACGGCGCATGGGAGGCGACCAGAGCCGCAAGCTTGCCGGGCACGGAATATTCGAGCTTTTCGATAAGCGCCGTGTCGAAGCGGTCGGCATAGTCGTCGAACAGTCCCTCGACGTAACGGCTCGGCGGCCGGTCGGGCATCTCCTCCGCGCCGAGGAATGCGAGCTTCAGGCGGGCGCCAAAGACGTCGTCGGGCGCAAGGGCGAGCGCCTGGCGGTACGCCCCGGCGGCGGTCCCAAGCCTCGCCTTCTCCCGGTACTCGCCGAGCCGGAACCAGCCGGCGGCCCAGCCGGGCGTGATTTCCAGCGCCTGCTCGATCAGTTCGGCGGCAGCGACGAAATCGGCGCCCTCCGCCAGCATGCGGGCATAATCGGCGCGGCGGTCGGCGATCACGTCGCCGGAGGAGAACTGACCGGTCTGGGCGGGCTTGGGCGGCATGGAAATGGTCCTTCGAAGATGCGGGTTCTTCGCCGAAGCCACAAAAAAACTCAAGTTCTATCCAAGGGAGCAGTGAATGGCTTGCGGCCTCGGTGGTGGCCGACTATTTCTCAATCGCAATTTCGGAGAAGGAAAAGAATGGCGGACGGGGTCAACAGGTTCCTTGGCGATACGCCGGGTCGCACGATCGTCAAGCTGATCGTCGTGTGCCTGATCGTCGGTTTCGTGCTGGCGATCTTCGGCTTCACGCCGGACAATATCGTCGATACGATCCGCTACTGGTTCCTCGATCTCTGGTACAACGGCTTCAAGGCGCTCGGCCGGATCGGCGATTATCTGGTGCTCGGCGCGATCATCGTCATTCCGATCTTCGTCGTCCTGCGTCTCCTGAGCTACCGCCGCTGACATGACCGCCACCTTTCTTCCCGCGCGGCGGCGTTTCCTCGTCCTGTCCGGTCTCGGTCTTCTGGCCGGCTGTTCCACGACCACCGTGCTGACGCCGACGCCCGGCGCCGAGGACGAGACGCAGGCGGCCCTTCCGATGGTCAACAGGCTCAGGCAATCGAAGGATCTGCCCGCGCTGGCACTCGACATGCCGGCCCGCAAGGCTGCGGCCATCCAGGCCATCCGCATGGCGAAGGCCGACCAGATGAAGCACCTGATCGGCCTCAGTGACGATTTCGGCGCGCGGATGAAGAAGAGCGACGTGGCACTGCCGGCGGCGGAGAATATCGCGAGTGGCCAGACTTCGGTCGATGCGGTCGTGCAAGCCTGGATCGATTCACCCAAACATCTGGAAAACATGCTCGGCAGCTATCGCGGCCTCGGTGTCGCCGTGGCACGGGCCCGAGACAACCGCCCGTACTGGGCGATGGTGCTTTCCGGCTGAACAAGGACAGACTGCACGATGGACGGGCGGGGGCAAGAGGGATACGCAGTCAGGCCATTCGATGTGACGCATCGGCTGGTGCTTGGCATCGCGATCCCGATGACCTTAGGCTTCCTGACGACGCCGCTTCTCGGCCTCACCGACACCGCGGTCGTCGGCCATCTCGGCCAACCGGAGGCCTTGGCGGGCCTGGCGATCGGCGCCATTCTTTTCGATCTCATCTATGGCAGCCTGAGCTTCCTGCGGACCTCGACGACCGGGCTCGTGGCACAGGCTTACGGCCGGGGCGACCAGCGCGAACAGCAAGCGATCTTCTGGCGAGCGCTCCTGAGTGCGCTTGGGCTCGGCATCGTCATGCTGGCGCTTTCGCCGCTCATTCTCGCCTTTGCCCCGGAACTGATGACGAGCGACCCCAAAGTCGCGGACGTGACGCGCCAATATTTCGGCATCCGGGTGCTGACCAGCCCGGCGACCTTTGCCAATTTCGCCATTCTCGGCTTCGTGCTCGGCCGCGGCCAGGGCGTGCTGGGGCTGGCGCTGCAGATCATCCTGAACGGCACGAACATCGCGCTCGCCATCCTGCTCGGTCTCGTGCTCGGCTACGGAGTCGCAGGCGTCGCCTGGGCCACGGCGATCGCGGAGGTCACGGCCGTCGTAATCGGGCTCACCATCATCAGCCGGCAGTTCTCCGCCGATCACAGACCGCGCCGCGTCGATATCCTTGACACGGCCAAGCTGAAGCAGCTCTTCCACATGAATGCGGACATCCTGATCCGCTCGCTGACGCTCAATGCCTCCTTCGCGCTGCTGACGCGCGTCGGATCGAGCTTCGGTGCGGTGACGCTGGCTGCCAACGCGGTGCTGATGAACATCTTCATGCTCTCCGCCTTCTTCCTCGACGGGCTGGCCGGCGCCGCCGAGCAGCTCGCCGGCCGGGCAGTCGGAGCGCAGTACCGGCCCTCCTTCGACCGGGCCCACAGACTGACCGGCCTCTGGTCGTTTGCCATGGCAGGCGCGGTCGGGCTCTTCTTCCTCGCCTTTGGGGAGCCGATCATCCATCTGCTGACCACATCCCATGAGGTACGGCAGGAGGCGGCCACCTATCTCGCCTGGGCAGCCATGACCGGCCTCACCGGAGCGCTCGCCTTCCAGATGGACGGCGTCTTCATCGGCGCCACGTGGTCACGCGAAATGCGCGACATGATGCTGGCATCATTCGTCGGCTATTGCGCAAGTCTCGCCGTGCTCGTGCCGCTGTTCGGCAATCACGGACTCTGGCTGTCGCTCAACCTTTTCCTGCTGATGCGCGGCTTCTTCCTGGCGGCCATGGTGCCGCGCAAGGCGCGTCAGAGTTTCGTATCGGCCCATTGATCCGTGCGGCTGCCGCGCAACTCGCGGATCGAGGAGACCTTTTCCCGGTCGAGAAGGCTCGAAAGGCCCTTGACGATCGCCGCGGGCAGGCCCGGGCCTTCATAGACCATGCAGGAATAAAGCTGGACCAGATCGGCCCCGGCGCAAATCTTTTCCAGAGCATCCCCGGCGCTCGAAACACCTCCCACGCCGATGATCGGCAGAGCCGGACCGATACGCCTGCGCATCTTGGCGAGGACCGCCGTCGAACGCCGGAAGAGCGGCGCGCCCGAAAGGCCCCCCGTCTCCTTCGCTTCAACCTTATTCCTCAAACCATCGCGGGCGAGCGTGGTGTTTGACACGATCAAACCGTCAAGCGGATGCGCGGTCGCTTCCGCGGCGATGTCATCCAGCCCCTCTTCCGTCAGGTCGGGAGCGATCTTCAGGAAGACCGGCACCGAGCGGCCGTAGCGGACGGCTTCCTCGTCGCGGGCGGCAAGCACCGCGTCGAGCAGCGCCTTCAGGCTGTCGCGGGCCTGAAGATCGCGAAGGCCAGGCGTGTTGGGCGACGAGATATTGGCCGTGAAGTAGGTGGCGAGGCCATAGAACTTGCGGATGCCGGCGACGTAATCGGCAATACGGTCGGCGGCGTCCTTGTTGGCGCCGATATTGACGCCCACAATACCGGAAGCGCTGCGCCTGGCGGTCAGGCGCGCGAGAGCCGCGTCATGGCCTTCATTGTTGAAGCCGAGCCGGTTGATAACGCCGCGATCCTCGACGAGGCGGAAGATGCGCGGCTTGTCGTTGCCGGCCTGCGGCCTGGGCGTGACAGTGCCGACTTCCGTAAAACCGAAACCGAGTTTCAGCATGGCATCCGGCACTTCGGCATTCTTGTCGTAACCGGCGGCAAGGCCGATCGGATTCGGAAAACGGATGCCGGCGACCGTCTGGGCAAGCCGCGGATCGGCGGCCAGCCGGCAGGCGGGTACAAGGCCTGTTTTCAGGGCCGCGATCGACAGACCGTGGGCGGTTTCCGGATCGAAGACGAAGAGGCTGCGGGAGGCGACGCCGGCGAGAGGACCAATCATGGCATTTTCTCCGGAAAGGCGTGCACGCCATCGGCGCCGATCAGGAGCGGCATTTCCCAGAGCACGGCCGCCAGCGAAAGCGGCCCATAAAGATGCGGAAAAAGATCGCCGCCGCGCGAGGGCTCGAATTTCAGGGCTTCCCCAAGCGCCGGCGCATTGACCGCGACGAGCATCAGGCCGGCGACGCCGGCGAAATAAAGCCGTGCCGTCTCGCGCGCCTGGGTGCCGGTCGAAAAATGAATATAGCCGTCCCGGAGATCGATCCCGGCGCCTTCGAAGACACCTTTTTCCTTTGCCTGGCGCCAGAGCGTTTCCGGCACGATCTTGTACACTATATCCGTCATCATCAACTCTCGGAGGCCTGTTATGCTCCGACCGTTTGCCGCAAAGCCCGGCGCTTGTCCACCGGAACCACAAGGAGGACTGCACAATGAAAATACCAGCACCGAAAAAGCTGGCACCCGCAACCATGGCGCTTCTCGTCTTGGTGAGCACCCCCGCCGAACGATCGGAAGCGCAGCAGCCACAGGCGAACCGTTTCCAGCTCGAGCGGACCGAAAACGGCGTGGTTCGCCTCGATACCCAGACAGGCGCAATGACGCTCTGCCGCGACGAGAACGGCACGCTTTCCTGCCGCATGCAGCCGGACGAACGGGCGGCCTACGAGCAGGAACTCGACAGGCTCGAAAAGCGCGTAACGGCGCTTGAGGAGCGGTTCAGCCACACGCCTCCCAACGCGCTGCCGACCGATGCGGAGGTGGACCGTTCGCTCTCGATCATGGAAAGGTTCATGCGGACCTTCATGGGGATCGTCGGAGAATTCGAGGACAGGCGGGAGGCGGACAAGCCACAGCCCAATCGTACGTGAATTCCCCTACTTGTTTCCGCCTATCGAGAGGTTTACAACTTCCTAAAGAGACGAACAGCACGACTATGCTCTTGGGAGGGAGCGTGGGAATGCAGACACTGACAATCATCATAGCAGACGATCATCCGCTGTTCCGGGGCGCACTCAGCCAGGCCGTCCAAGGCATTGCCGAGGAACTGGTCATCATCGAGGCGGGCGATTTCGAAACCGCGCGGCTTGCGGCAGAAAACAATCCCGACGTGGACCTGATGCTGCTCGACCTCGCCATGCCCGGTGTCAGCGGCTTTTCCGGACTGATGTCCCTGCGCGCCGAATTTTCCGGCCTGCCGATCATCATCGTTTCCGCAAGCGACGACTGTACCACGATCCGTCGGGCCCTCGAACTCGGCGCATCCGGCTTCATCTCCAAGTCCTCCGGGCTCGACGATATCCGCGCCGGCATCCAGGCAGTGCTGGAAGGCGATATCTGGGCGCCCAAGGGCGATCTCGCCGCCCCGGAAGAGGACCCCGGGCTTGCCGAACTCATGGACCGGCTGAAAACGCTCACGCCCCAGCAGAACCGCGTCCTTTCCATGCTCGCCGAAGGCCTGCTCAACAAGCAGATCGCCTACGAACTCGGCGTTTCCGAGGCGACCATCAAGGCGCATGTCTCGGCAATCCTCCTCAAGCTCAATGTCGACAGCCGCACCCAGGCGGTGATCAAGCTCAGCAAGATCAACATGGCGCTGGTGGCCTGACACGAGGCACCCAAGACAGGATTTTATTCCTCATCTCTCTTTACGAAAGGCGGCAATTCCGCTAGATTTGGGGGTGTCTGTGCGAGCTGCCGATCTTTCGAAGGCCGCACGCAAGGGTTTTGATCAAGGGTGCCGCCGAGCGCCGGTTCGTCCGGTCTCTGCCATACGCCGATCACGGGTACGGGCAAGATGCTGTCACATGAAACGATCTGGAGCGCGATCGACACGCTTGCCGAACGTCATCAGCTGACGCCCTCGGGCCTTGCCCGGCGGGCCGGTCTCGATCCGACCTCGTTCAACAAATCGAAACGGCTCGGACCGGACGGGCGTCTGCGCTGGCCTTCGACGGAATCGATCGCCAAGGTACTGGAAGCGACCGGTGCGACCATCGACCAGTTCATGAGCTATCTTCCATCGCCACCTGGCCGCTCGGCATTTCCGGACGGGAATTTCCCCCCGCAGGGCGGCACGATCCCCCTCCTCGGCTTCGCGCAGGCCGGCGCGGGCGGTTTTTTCGACGATGGCGGATTTCCGGCCGGCCAAGGCTGGGACGTGGTCGAATTCCCCGTCGATCCGTCGCGCAAGTCCGGCGTCTATGCGCTCGAGGTACAGGGCGAATCGATGATGCCGCTCTATCGGGACGGCGACGTTCTGATCGTCGAACCCGGCGCGCAGGTGCGCCGCGGCGACCGGGTCGTGCTCAAGACCAAGGAGGGCGAGGTGATGGCCAAGGTTCTGGCCCGCCAGAGCGCCCGGACGGTGGAACTGCTCTCCCTCAATCCGGAACATCCGAACCGGACCTTCGATCTTTCCGACGTGGAATGGATGGCCCGGATCATCTGGGCGAGCCAATAAGTGGGTAGTGGGTAGTGGGTAGTGGGTAGTGGGTAGTGGGTAGTGGGTAGTGGGTAGGAAATTGCTCCTACCCACCGATGTCAATAAAGGCCGTTCGGGAAATAGCGCAGATAGATATCCTGCAGGCGGCCATTGCGCGAGAGCACGCCGAGTGCCTGGTCAAGGGCCTGGCCAAGCACCGGATCGCCTCTTCTCAGCATAATTGCCAGCCCTTCCCCCAGGAACTTCTGCGACAGATAGGGGCCATCGAACAGCGCGCAGCATCTTGCCGAGGTCTCACCCGCCACCCAGAAGGGCAATCGCAACCCATCCGAAAAGACCGCATCCACCTTGCCCGCCTTGAGCGCCTCCAGCATGGCATCGGCGTTGTCGAAGGGCGTTGCGGCGACCTTCGGGAAAAAGGCCTTCAGCATCAGTTCGTGAGCGGTGCCGCGAACGACCCCGACGGGCCTGCCGGCCAGTGCCGCGGCCGTATCGCCGCCGATTCTCGCGGACAGATTGCGGGCGAACCTCGCCGGCACGCCGAGATAGGGGCGAGAAAAGGCGAAGCGGTTGCGCCTTTCCGCGGTGACGGCAATGCCCGCCATCGCCGCTTCGCCCGCACCGCTTTCCAACGCCTTTTCGAGTTCGCCGAAGGGGAGGGCCTGGATCTGGCACTTCGCCTCTATCTTCAGTTCAGTGCAGATTTCGCGGGCGAGATCGACATTGAAGCCCGAAAGCCGGCCGGTCTGGTCGGCGAAATTGAATGGCGGGAAATCGATGCTCGTCAGGATGCGTACCCGGACAAGCGTGGAGAGATCGGGCCGCGACAGCCGCTCACGGGCATCGAACATCAGCGGCAACGTGCCCTCGCCTTCGGCCGCTGCCGCGGGCAGGGCAGCCACAAACAATCCCCCCGCCACAAGGCAGAGCTGCAAAAGGTTGAAAAACCCCCGGGTTTTCGGGGATGCAATCACAGGGCGCATCTCTATGATCCAGATCGGGACAGGGATGGGACGTCCGCTTGCGGGCGGTGTAACAGAAACATGTATGCAGGGGAATATCCAGCGGCATCGCCGCGGGCACAGGATGGCGCGCGGACGAATTTCGCCCGGATCGTCAGCGATTCCGAAGAAGAGGCATCCTCCTCCCACGACCCCGACATCGGGAACTCGGAGGCCGCCGCGCTTGCCGCACTCGGTTTTTCCAAGCCGCTGCTGGCATCGCTTGCGAAAAAGGCCCGGCAGAACGGCACGAGTCTCGAGGCCGAACTCCTCAATAGCGGAGAAGTCGGCGAGAATGCCTATTACGGTGCGGTCGCCCGCTTCCTGCGGTTGCCGTTCATCGATGTGATCGACCCGCAAAGCTTGCCCGACACGCCGTTCATCGACACGCAACTGCTGCATCCGAACCAGGTCAGGATCACCTACCGGTACCGGGCACCGCAAGTGGCGATCGTGCCGGAGGCGATGCGGCTGGCCGATCTCGCCGCTACGCTCGCCGCCATGCCCATGCTCCGCAGGAATCTGGTCGTCACCACGCCTTCCGCCATCCGCCAGGCGGTCTGGAAGGCCGGGGCCGGGCGTCGCGTGCGTCATGCCGTCACCGATCTCTTCGACCGTTTTCCGCAATTCTCCGCCCGTATCGTGCTGGCCGGCCGGCAGGGTTTTTACGCCGGGCTCGGGTTTGCCGTACTGCTCTCGGCACTCGTCGTCATCCCGATCGAGACGCTCGGCATCCTGCACGTGACGCTGTCCCTCATCTACCTCGCGTCCCTGCTGCTCCGGCTGGCGGCACTGACAGCCCAACATTTCACCGAGCGCTCCTATGCCTATATCCACGACCCGGAGGAGCCTCTGCCGCGATACACGATCATGGTCGCACTCTACCGCGAGGCGGACGTGGCACGACAACTGGTCGGCAGCCTGCGGCGGATCGACTGGCCGCGCCCGCTTCTCGACATCAAACTCGTCTGCGAAGCGGACGACCATGCCACGATCGCGGCGTTGCGGGCCTTGCATCTCGATCCGCATTTCGAGATCGTCGAGGTTCCACCCTCCGGCCCTCGCACCAAGCCGAAGGCGCTCACCTATGCACTCAGCGCCGCACGCGGCGAGTTCCTCGCCATCTACGACGCGGAAGACCGGCCGCATCCGCAGCAATTGCGGGAGGCCTACCGGCATTTCCGGAACAGCCCGGACCGCGTTGCCTGCCTGCAGGCGCCGCTGATCATCACCAATGCGCAGGAAAGCTGGATCAGCGCGCTTTTTTCGCTCGAATATGCCGGCCTGTTCCGCGGGCTTCTTCCGATGCTGGCACGCTGGGGCATGCCCTTGCCGCTGGGCGGCACGTCCAATCACTTCCGGACGGCAGCCCTGCGCACAGCGGGCGGCTGGGACCCGTTCAACGTCACCGAAGACGCGGATCTCGGCATGAGGCTCTATCGGCTGGGCTACAGGGCGGAAACGCTGATGCGGCAGACGCTGGAGGATGCGCCCACCGCGATGCGCGTCTGGATGGGTCAGCGCAGCCGCTGGTTCAAGGGCTGGCTGCAGACATGGCTGGTCCTGATGCGGGCACCCCGCAGGCTGATGCGCGAGATGGGGGCAGGCGCCTTCTGCATCTTTCAACTGATGATCGGCGGGATGCTGATGTCATCGCTGCTGCATCCCCTCATCCTGGTCTTCGTGGCAATGGGCGCCTATGCGATGACGGAGGCGCCGACGGAAGACATTCCCACAGGGATGCTGTCGCTCTTCATCATCGATCTCGTCAACATTCTGGGAAGCTATGCCATATTCCTCGCGCTCGGCATGGGCTCGATGATCTCCCATGAAAAGCGGATGATCGGCCGTCGGTGGGCCGGGCTGCCGCTCTACTGGCTGATGACGTCCGCGGCGGCCTGGCTTGCCGTCGTGGAGCTGCATTCCAAGCCCTTCTTCTGGAACAAGACTTCGCATGTGCCGACCGGCCGGAAACCAGGCGTCTAGGGCAATTTACCGGCACTCGGTGTTAGCCCGGCGTTAAACATTCTCCCATTTAGTATTGTATGACAAACGGCTGCCTCCTCCGGCCGAGCGCATGATGCGACCGTCATTCCTCCACCTCCAGTTTTCACCCCACGGCGGCGGATACTCCCGCGCAGGCAAAACCCCATGTTGAAGAATATGAAAATCCGGACGAAGATCCTTTCGGTCGTCGTTCTCCTTGGTTTCATCTCGGTTACCGGCCTCGTCTATATCGTCCATGAATTCAAATCCGCCGACCAGAGCTACAGCACGTTCATCGACCACGAGGCGCTTGCCTCCATGCAGGCGTCGCGCGCCAATGCGTCGATCCTGTCATCGGTACTGCAGGCGAGCTTCTCGCTGAACCTGCCGGCCGGTTCGAAGGAGTCGGAAGCAGCCGCCAAGGCCGCTTCCAAATTCGGGCAGGCCCGCGAACGCCTCCAGTCGGCCGCCGAACTGGTGCCGAGCCGCAAGGCGGCCGCCGACGAACTCATCGCCGAGATCACGGCGCTCGAACAGGTAACCCAGAAGGCGCTCGATCTGCGCAAGGCGGGCGACGAGAAGGCGGCCGTGGAGGCCATTTCCAAGGTGAGCGCCGGCGTGGCGACGCTGACGCCGAAGATGATCGCCAACAACGACGCGCTGATGAAGCTGCTGGACGACGGCGGCGACGCGCTTTCCGCCCGCGTCAATCAGCGCATCAACGTCTGCTTCGCCATCATCGGGATTGCGACCCTTGCGCTCATCGGCTTCGGCATCTACGTGGCGCAGACGGGCATCGCGACGCCACTCAACAGGCTGAGCGAGCGGATGCGGAAGCTTGCCGACGGCAACACGGAAGACGAGATCGCCGGTCTGGACCGGCGCGACGAAATCGGTCTCATGGCCGAAACCGTGCAGGTCTTCCGCAGCAACGAGATCGAGCGTGTCAACCTAGAAGCCCGCGCCACTGCGGACCGCAATCTCAGCGACCGGGAGCGACAGGAGCGGGAGGCACAGCGCAATGCCGATGCAAGCGACCTCGAGCGGGCCACGAGCGCGCTCGGCGAAGGCCTGCGCCGGCTTGCCGCGGGCGATCTCGTTACCCGGATCGATACGCCGTTCGCCACCCATCTCGATGCGTTGCGCCTCGACTTCAACAATTCGGTCAGCACGCTCAACAACACGATGCTTGCCGTCGGCGCCAATGCGACGGCCATCAATGCCGGCGCCAACGAAATCCGCTCCTCGGCGGATGCTCTTTCGAAGCGCACCGAGCAGCAGGCCGCTTCGGTCGAAGAAACCGCCGCCGCGCTCGAAGAAATCACCACCACGGTCAAGGATGCGGCAAAGCGGGCGGCGGAAGTCAGCCAGCTCGTGACCCGCACCCGCACAGGTGCGGAAAAATCCAGCGAAGTGGTGCGCAAGGCGGTCGGCGCCATGCAGGAGATCGAGAAATCCTCCGGCGAAATCTCCAATATCATCGGGGTGATCGACGACATCGCCTTCCAGACCAACCTGCTCGCCTTGAACGCCGGCGTCGAAGCGGCGCGTGCCGGCGAAGCGGGCAAAGGCTTTGCGGTCGTTGCCCAGGAAGTCCGCGAACTCGCGCAGCGCTCCGCCAACGCGGCGAAGGAAATCAAGGCGCTGATCACCACCTCCGGCTCGCATGTCGAAACCGGCGTCGCACTGGTCGGCGAGACCGGGAAGGCCTTGGAGACCATCCTCCACGAGGTGCAGGAGATCAACAGCCATATCCATGCGATCGCGGATGCCTCGCGCGAACAGTCGCTCGGGCTGCAGGAGATCAACACCACGGTCAACGCGATGGACCAGGGCACCCAGCAGAACGCTGCGATGGTGGAGGAATCGACGGCCGCCAGCCATACGCTTGCGACGGAAGCGACAGCGCTTGCCGAACTGCTCGGCCAGTTCAGACTGACGGGTACCGGAGGACAGGTATCCGTTGCCGCCCCGTCCGCACCGCGCAGCGTGTCGCGGCCGGCAGCCGCTCCGACTCCGGCAAAGCCGCCTGTCCGGGCCGTGACCGGCAATGACGCACGCCCGGCAGCCTCTCCGGCGCGCGCACTCGGACAGAAACTCGCCGGCGCCTTCGGCGGCTCAGGGGCGGCCGGCGAAAACGCCGAATGGACCGAATTCTGAGCCCTGCCTCACCCGGCAACATGATCGAGGGCGGCCGTCGGCCGCCCTTCCTGTTTCGAAACGCCGGAACATTTCCCGCCCGCGATTGTCAGGTAGAGAGTGCGACAACGGAGGAAACGCAATGCATACCTATCGCCGCTATCAGGGCGGAGTGCCCGCTGCCGGCGCCCTGATCATCAAGTTCTACCATTCCGGCGACGAAATCCGCGGCTTCATCCGCAAGGTCGCGGATGAAGCGGAAGACGATGCGATCTTCCCGGGCGAAGAGATGGAGCCGGACACGGCATTCCGCATGGCCGAGAACAAGAACCGCGGCCCGGACAAGCCGCCCATCTTCGTCGAGCTTTCGGAGGGCGTGGAATGGAACCCCGCATGGGGCAGACTGATGTGATCCGATGTAGACATGGAGCGGGTAGCGATCTTCACATCGAGCCCGTAACTCATTGTCTGTCAAAGCATTTCCTGCCGCCACTCGGCAGGAATGGACTTAATTCTGGACTTGTTTCTTCCCGTTGACAAGCGTTCCAATAGCATTTTTGTCCACCTTGTTCTGCTAACATCTGTCAAAGTCTCTTACCATAAGCAAGGCATGGACATCCGACGACATCTTGGCTCGTTCTTCCTGGTCATTCCTCGTCAGGCCATTCAATCTCTACATCACCACCAAGGACACCGGCTGCGCGAACAATGTAGCGTAAATTCTGCTTCCGGCATGACTTCTGAAAGAAGCGTCCCGTCTTGGCGCGACGGTCCAATTCGGCAAGAGACATGTCCTCATTTTGTACCCGCGAGCGAATAGCGTCCAATACGGGAATACCGAATGGCACCAATCGTACCTTGCGTCTGGCGGCCTTCACGTGTCCGGCCTTGCTTTTGATCTGGCACAGGGTCAGGCTCGGAAACAAAGCCAGTAATTCCGCAGCGGACAGATTGGCTTCAAACGCGGCATGAACGCGTCGAACTTCCTGATTGGTCCAAACATGGCGACGCCGTACGATACCCAGAACACGTACCCGATGCTTCAAGGCCGAAAGGCTGCGATGCGGCAGGTTCTTTTGCAGAAGGTCATAAGAGGGATAGCCTGCCCGGACTTGATCGTCTTCCAAGGACGTCCATGGCAATGCCATAACCTGGCTCACGCTCCGGTGTGATTTTCCATTTTTCATCTCTCCCGCCAGCAGACCATAGGCCGACCACCCAGAAATTCCATCGCACGCTGTAATGCGCCCCAGTCAACGTGGCGGGGACAGACAAAGTACTGCACCTTTCCAACGATAGCATCGAGTTCGGTCATCGTGATATGAAGATCAAAGGCGCGGCGGCGAATACTATCCACCAAAGGCATCCCGGTGATCTTCGGAGCCCGACGAGGACGGCGATACCCCATGCTGTTCGCCGTGTGCCATATCTGCCGCTTGCTCTTCCTCGGAAACATTTCTGACAGCGTGTCTATAGGCACCCCGGCAACATATGGCTTCCGCAATTTCTGCGCATCGCTGGCCGACCAAATACGCAATGGAGGAACCAGACCTATTTGCCGCGCCTTGTGCGTGATGGCCGTCGGCGTGCGTTGTGGCAATGCCCGGGCAACCGCATCCAGATCAGGGTAAAGACGCTGCAAAATGCCCAGTTCTGCGGATGTCCATATCGGCGCACCGGCAATCGTAAAGCCGGTCCGCTCGATGTGCCGGAAAATTGTATCCTTGCCGTCAAGACCACGGCGTTGGGCCAAGGAAAGCAGCATACCATTCGTCCTGCACAGAGACTTCGTCACCATAGCGACAATTTATGCAGGCAGATGACATCTGCTGCTGAATCTGAACATTCCCTCTAAGACAGCCTAAGGCCGTATGTGCTGGACTCCTCGCTTACCGTTCCCCTTTATGAAATTAACCGGCCAAACCTGATCCAACATCTGTAAACCCATCAAGTTTCTCACCGATTGATATCAAGGCTTCCTTCAATATCATATCGGTCGCCATACGCTGCTTGTCCGGTATAAGATCGAGACCTTTTTCAATCGCCCCTCGCCACTGCGGCCCTCTGTTCCAGGCTTCCGCGAAAACTTCAGCAAGTTCATCCTGACGACGCGTGATCTTCAACGCCTCGATCAGGAGGCTTGCCTGATGGACGTCCTTCTCGCGTTTGGAAATACCGTTCGCATCGGACTGACGACGCGAGGCGACGATCAGTTTGTGGACGGCATAACGCTCGGGCGACGGCACTGTCACGGATACCCCGGACCGATGCAGCATCACTGTGCGTATGGGCTCATGGATCAGGAAATCCAGAAAACGCAGCGGCTGCGCAGATGCACCGCCGAGAGACGGCATCGGGCTCGCATGATCGGCATAGTCATCGGATCCCCGGTTCGGAGTCAGGAACTCAACCTTGTATCTCGCGGCGTTCTCGAACTGCGTGACGCGTGCGGGATCGGACCGATGGGGAATTGCCCGAAAAGTCGGGTCAACGCCTTTGAGAATTTCGAGTATGGGGGGAAGGCTGTCTTCAACAGATGAGGATATGGAATAATGCTGGGCGAAATCCGCATCGCCCGTCTGCAGCGAGGCGCCCGGCAATCTGATACCGAGATAACCGGCATAGGCTTGGAAGGCGACCGTTCCGACGAGAACGCCCCTCAGACGGAAGATGCCCGCATTGCCGATCGCTTCCACGATATCGCCTGTAAAACGATCGGGCGCTATCAGCCCGGCTTCCCGTGTCAGGGTGGACACCAGCTTCCGCCGCCCGCGCAGGTCTTCCTTGATCTCCTTGAAAGCAGCTACCCTGCCGGCAATCTCGGGATCATCAGCCGGGCCGACATATTTCCGCGTCTTGTTCGGTTGGGTTTCCTCGAAATACCAGTAATCCCGCCCCTTCACAGGCACCCGGACAAAATTGCCCGCGGTCGAGAAATCGGTCTCGAACGATGCATCAAGGCTCCGTTGCACCAGTTCGGCAAACATCGTTCGGTAAACAAGGTCGATTATTTTCATCGGGCACCGCGTTATAAGATTTACGCATATTTCTTATAACGCATTCTCCCGTTAGCAGACAAGGAAATTATTATAAGAAAATCGATAAAACCTTATAACTCACAACCGAGACCAGCACCTCAGGGGAACCGCATCGCCAGATATTGATCTTTCCCTTGTTTAGTTAAGTCTAACCTTCCTCAACAAACGCACGGCGGGTTTGGTGATCGCTCCCGAAGCTCAAGATCACATTGAAATCCGGTGGACATTCTGCGCGCGAAAGAAATCAGCACTTTCAATTTTAGATAACCCAGAGTTACATTCTTGGCTACGTCAAATAAAATCGCTTAACTTGGAAAAATGACTGTCGTCGAACTCGATAAGCCGCTCAAGACAAGTGCCGCAGGACAATATCTGGGCTTTTCGCTCCAACAGCTCCGCCTCACTTACTATCTGTTACGCGTCCCGGACGGTGACCACGTGTCGCTGGAGTACCTTGACGACGTCGCGATACATCGTGCCGACGGCTCCGTACTGCTTGAGCAGTGTAAAAGCGCGCTTTCCGGAAATCCGGCGGCCGATCGATCAGTTGATCTCTGGAAGACATTCGCCAACTGGAGCACCCTCTGCAAAGACGGTGTTGTGGATGTTCAGTCGACCAGCTTTCACTACTATGTGACTCCTTCGAAATCAGGGAGCATCGTGAAGCAAATGTCGTCTGCAGAGAATAGCAGCGATGTCGCTGCGGTGATCGTGCGACTGAAAAAGCTCGCGAACAGCACACCAAGCGACGCCCTCTGCCACCCACATATCTCCAAATTCTTGGCAGCCGGTGACGTTCTCTGCGGATCGATCATCTCCCGCTTCACATTCTCTAGCGAGGACGAATCGCTCGAGGCCGTAAGACAGTACGTGCGTCCCGGCGCCTCGCCTGCCGCACTGCAGGAACTCACCGCAGCGGCGATCGGTATCGCGCGCGATCGGGTCGACAATCTCATCCGGTCGAGGGAAGCGCCCATAGTCGATGCGACCAAGTTTCGACGATCGTTCCAATCCTTTTCACGAAGGTCCGACCTGGGCAACCTGCTCGTATCCAAGACGCCTCCACCTACGGACGACGTCGTGGCGTCGACGGTCAGCAACGAGCCAACTTTCGTCAGGCAACTTTATGCGGTCGAAGCAACGGAAGACATGCTGCTCACCGCTGTGAGCGACTACCTTCGAACGCAGATCGACAAGGTGGAATGGGCCGACGACGGCAGGATCCTGGTAAATAGCTTTGACGAGTTCGATGAGCAGCTTGTCAGGCTACACAAGATCAACCGCGACGAGATCGAAGATCTCCAAAGTACGTCGAGCCAGCCTATACGCGGCAGGACTCTCTATCGCAAATGCGCCTCCGCAGTCGTGCCTTTGGACGGGCAGACCCTTCCTGGCCATTTCGTAGCCGGAGCATTCAACCATCTCGCCGACAGCAAGCGAGTAGGTTGGCATCCTGATTTCGCGACATTGTTTCCGGTGGACTGATAAGCGATGGCCGATCACGTCCTCTCCCCAGTGGCGCAGGTTCAGAACCCTGCCTTCGGTGCAACACTGATCTGGCGATTTGCCCGAGGCTACGAGCTAGAAAAACCTGGCTCCAAGCCCACCCTGCAACTGCTCTTTCTTGTTCTTCCGCTCATCCTGCACCGGATCACCATGGAGAAGTTGCGGTCGACCAATCAATCTTCCGGGCTGGCGAAGTTCGTTGAAAAACTTGGAGCAGAACGGGAGCTGCTATTTTCTATTCACGAACGGGCACTCGCGTTACGCGGCCTCACGTTGGAGTCGATTTCGGCCGCCGTCGTCACCAAGCTGCTCGCGGTGGATTATGAAGCCGCAGCAGCGCATGCGAACGATGTCACCATGCGCAACCCGCCGGAGCGGCTCAAGCACCATATGGCGTCCGCGGAAAAGCTCGGACGCTGGTGCGCGCGACTGCCAGCCGGCAACGTGTTTTCCCTCCTAAAGGTCGAGCCCTGATGCATTTCCAGATCCTCAAGCTCATTTTGTGGTCAAGATCCGGTCATCCTCCTCGCGTGGTTAGTTTCGAGCCCGGCATGGTGAATGTGGTCAGCGGAGCATCTAAAACTGGCAAATCCGCGGTCATTCCGATCATCGATTACTGCTTGGCTTCTGGAAAGTGCAGCATCCCGGTGGGTACCATCCGAGAATCATGCTCATGGTTCGGAGTGATAATCGAAACGATCGAAGGGCAGAAACTTCTTGCTCGTCGCGAACCTGGAGACGCCCGCCAGACCGGTGACATGTTTATCCTGGAAGGGGACCGGATCGAAGTCCCCTTACAGGCGCCTGAGAAGAATACGACTGCGGATTTCGTTAAGAAATCGCTGGACCGCCTCGCCGGTCTTTCCCAGCTTGGTCTTGTTCCGGAGGGCGACGTGGCCCGCGTGAGTTTCAGAGACCTCACTGCATTCACCTTTCAACCTCAATACATCGTCGCCAATCCCATGGTCCTGTATTTCAATGCAGACACCACGGAACATCGGGAGAAACTTAAGTCGATCTATCCGTATGTCCTAGGAGCCCTGACGCCGGAGATGTTGGCCGCGCGATGGGAAATCGACCGCCTGCTCCGCGAGCTTCGCCGAAAGGAATCGGCGCTGAATACGACACGGTCCGCCGTACGGGCTTGGCAGAACGAGACGCAGGCCTGGTTACGCAACGCGATCGAGTTGGGACTTCTCCCCGCCGATACCGTTGTTCCGACGGACTGGGAGTCCGTCGTCGACATGCTTCGACGCGTCGTCGGGGCCAACACTCGCGAGTCCTTCGCCACCCTCGAATCCATCGCTCCAAGTCTCGACGAACTGGAAACCCTCCGCAACGAGGAGCGCCAGGCGGCCGCCGATCTTGGTGAGAGACGTCAAAGGCTGAATGAAGTTCAGCGCCTTCTTGGAAGCAGCGAATCCTATGGCTCGGCGATCAGGATCCAGCGTGATCGGCTCGACATTGCTGGTTGGCGATATCAGCCCCGCCGAAAGGCGGAGGATTGCATTGCACCTTCCGGACGATTTCAGCAGTCTGCCGTTCACCAAGCGGGAGGAAATCCTCGACTGGGTGCGCCGGGTCATCATCTCCGGTTCGACCGATTACAGGCGCTACCAGGCTGCGGCAACCAAACAGCGTTATGCTATCCGTTTTCCAGGTGTCACCTACGGCGGAGGACCGCTGTCTCCTCGATCGCCCACCTTGGCAATCACAGCCAACAAAAATACCACCGAAACGCTAGAAGACCCCGACCTCCTGTCCGGCGTCGTCGACGCGCCGCCGCGGTTGGCAATGGAAATGGCCGATCTGATCCGGTTCAAGACCTCGACCCTGACTGCGATCGGCTTTCAGCGCAACGGCGTCTGGGGCGAGGAAACCGCATCGCAGAAGATCGAGCATCTCGGCTTGATGTTCGGGGCGCTGGCAGCCTCGCCCGCCGGCGGCGTCAAAGGCCGTGGCGTCCCACTCAGCCACCTGACATTCGGCCTACTGATCTTCCCCGGAGTCTGGGACTGGTATCTGCAATGGCGGGAACAGCGGCGTGGCTTCTACACCAAATGGGAAGAGGACATGCTGATGGTGGCGCAAGCGCTCACTCGGGCAGAGGTGGGCTGGATCCGGCAGCACCCGGAGCTTCTGAAGAATGTCAGGCCGCTCGAGGGCCTCATCGCACCCGAGGAGATCGAATTCGCCATACGCGACTGGCACGGCGCCTGCGACGCGTTTCACCGGCATGCCGCCAATCGATCCAAGGAGGTGCAGCGGGTCATGCGCGTGCATCGCGATCCCTTCGAGCCGATCATGTGCGTTCTGGAAGCGGACAGTCCTCTGGCAGAATATCGCAAGATCACCGACGAGATTTTGAACCGCATGCCGGACAAAGACCGCTATCCTCGAGCGGCGGCGGAAGCCGTTCGATCCTTCCTTCTGCTTCGTCTTGGCCTGCATCTCGGGCTTCGGCAAAAGAATCTTCGTCAGCTTCGCGTCTGCCCGCGCGGGCATTTCCCGACATCCGAGCGACGGCTCCAAGATATGAAATGCGGCGAGTTGCGCTGGAGTGATCGGGAGCAAGGATGGGAGGTGTTGATCCCGTCGGTCGCCTTCAAGAACTCCGGTTCTTCCTTCTTCGGACAGAAGCCATTCCGGCTCATCCTGCCAGACTTGCTCGATCTCTACAAATACCTCGAAGCCTATATCGATCGCCATCGTGGCGTCCTGCTCGGCCCAGCAAAAGATCCCGGCACGCTGTTCGTCAAAACCGTAAGACGACCAGTCTGGATGCGGCGTATGACTCCACAACTTTCTACGAAGCCTGGCGGACCGTGATCCAGCGGTATGGCATCTACAATCCCTATACCGGTCGCGGCGCCATCAAGGGCCTGCTGCCGCATGGTCCTCATAACTTACGTGACATTCTGGCGACCCATATCCTCAAACAGACTGGGTCGTATGAGCAGGCAAGCTACGCAATCCAAGATACGCCGGATGTGGTGCAGCAGCACTATGGTCGGTTCCTGCCGCAGGACAAGGCGGCACTGGCAGCCAAGATTTTGAACCAAGTTTGGGAGGCGGCGTAGATCGGCCCAATCCAACGACAAACCACCAAGCTACAGAGAACAGATGCGGAAATGATTTCCTCATCTGTTCGTGAGAACTCTTGAAAGGATTCGGCCCCGGCTCCTCATTCTATGAGCCGAAGTTCATTCGCTGGTTTCTCTAATTTGGAAATCAGCTTCTTTAGGAAGGCTAGGGCATTGTTGATGATACACAACGGGAAACCGGCATAGAATCGCCTCCCGCCAGATCAAAGAAAATGCATATTTATCAAAAAGATAGTATTCATCTTTCCAATCTAACAGACCAGTTCGATTCTTGGCTTTAAGGTTCCGAAAGAACTTTTGATTTTCAAAAAAATCTTTTAGATTCAGTTTGTTATGTCCAATATCTAAGCTTTATAGAAAAAAATTGGAGCGGGTGAAGGGAATCGAACCCTCGTATTCAGCTTGGGAAGCTGCTGCTCTACCATTGAGCTACACCCGCAGCGGGCCTGAGATTTCCAACAGACTGCCTCCCCTGTCAAGCGGAAGTCTTGTCGCGCTCGAAAATGGGCGGGAAGCTTTAGGCCCGGAACGCGGCAGTTCGAGCCGACGCCGGATCAAAGAATGCTTCCGCTATCCACACGTTCGTAGACGGGGCGGAGCTGCTCGACCAGTATCATCAAGATCATCGGCGTTGGCTCGGTTAACCGATGGTGTCTTATCGATGCCGGCCTTCTTTCAAGGGGCAGCGGACGAAGCATCCAAGGTCGGGATCACGACCTCCCTGCTGAAATCAAACCGTTCAAACACCTTACGAGACGGAAGCGTCTGCTTCGCCGCACCGTCGGTCAACTCAACGACCAAGGTACGCAAAGTATCTTTCGCAACCCAAACTTCCGCGTGGGCCCGACGAGCGCCCCGTGTCCACGCCGCGCTGAAATGATAGGCATCAACGCCGTTAACAACTTTGTCAAGCAACCGAAGGCAATGCCGGAAAACAGGGGCTCCATTTTCAACGGTACCAAGGACAACTCGAGGCCATATCTTCCAAGAGGTATTCATAGAGTTGGAGTACAGAGCCCGATCGATGTAGCGCTGTTGGAGGGCAAGAACTTCCTCACCATTCTGGTCCAGCACATAATGATAAGCCGAATAGCGGCCGGTGTTCCGGGTACGCATGTAGGCTCGGTTGAGCATGTCACACGACGGGTCCTCACCAATTTCATGCGAATCCGATCCGTTCGCTCTGCTGTCTTCAAATCCGGCATCTTTTCCCTTGTGGCTGTTGGGAAGATTACCATTGATACTGGTCCTTAGGTCCGTTTCTTTAGCTTTTGCGCCGCCGCAGGCTGCATCTCTTTGACCGCTTGATAGGCAAATGACGTAGCCTGGGTCGTCCTGATACGAGAATACTTTTGTAACCAAGCCCAATTTGAGCGCCAGTTCTGTCGGAACACGATACATGCCTTGCGGGCTAGCTAGATCCATATAGAAAAATACATCCTCGCCGACCCCCATTTGCGTGAAATATTCAGAAAGCTCTTTCTTCAAAGCCGGCCGAATCTTGGTTGATCTTGTCTCATTAATAACCTTCTTTCCCCTTGCCGAACGTTCGGCTGTTCGATGTACTGTTGATATTTGATGAAGACCGATAGCGGCATTCTGAGCGGCGGCACGAATTTGGCCTCCGGCAAAAGCAAACGGGCACGCTGAAAAACAATACGCGCCTCCAGCACGAACTTCGCCTGTTGACCAGCCGTTTCGAACTATCTTGTCCCTGCAGCGAGGCTCCTCCATCGGGCAACCCTTCAACCGCGTCCTTCCAACCGCCGTTTCCAGGCCTTCCTTGCGGATGATGCGTCCAATGGAAAGAGCTCCCTTGACGTCTCCGCCGTAAGACTGGAAGACAACAGGAAGTTTCCTGCCGCCCAGCCTTTTCAGAAACCTCCTGAAAACCTTAGGCGTATCCGGCATTATCTCGCCTTCTGCGGATATCCATTGGATACAGGTTTCCTGGCAGCCATCATTCTGTACCAGCGCAAAATCCATGGGTTCGTTCCCGAACCCACGATCGCCTGCCGTAGCCGTAGCACCGGCACTACCAACTACTGGCAGAATTAGATTTGCAACGAGAGTGAACAGAAAAATTTGAATATATTTACGGATGATCATGCTGAGCCTTCGAAACGAATGCAACTATGGCTATCTTTGGTACGTAAAAAATGCAATCGCGCAAAAAGCTGCTGCTCCGGCCATTGGCTTGGCCGTGCGCAAACAGATGGAATGCTTTACGCATACCCACGGCACAAGATAGATTGAACAGTTACACCCGAAAATGCTTGGAGAGCTTCAGCCCTTGCGCCTGGTAGTTGGAGCCGACGCCCGTGCCGTAGAGGCCTTCCGGACGCTCCAGCATGTGTTCGTAGACGAGGCGACCGACGATCTGGCCGTCTTCGAGGATGAAGGGCACTTCGTGGCTGCGGACTTCAAGCACCGCGCGGCTGCCGCGGCCGCCGGCGGCTTCATGGCCGAAGCCGGGGTCGAAGAAGCCGGCGTAATGGACACGGAATTCACCGACCAGCGGGTCGAAAGGGGTCATCTCGGCCGCGTATAGAGGCGGCACGTGCACGGCTTCGCGCGAGACGAGGATGTAGAATTCATCGGGGTCGAGGATCAGTTCGCTGCGGCCGCGGCTGTAGAGCGGCTCCCAGAAATCGAAGATATCGTGCTGCGCCTTCTTGTCGACATCGACGACGGCCGTGTGGTGCTTGCCGCGATAACCGATCAGGCCCTGCTTGTCGCCGGCAAGATCGATCGACAGCGCGATCCCGCCGCCGGTAACGTTCGGCTTGGCGGCAGCCACCAGGGTCTCTGCGTCGTGCAGTTTCTGCAGTTCGGGTTCGCCGAGCAGTGCATTGCCGATGCGGAACCGGATCTGCGACAGCCGCGAACCACGGCGCACGACGATCGGGAAGGTGCGCGGCGAGATTTCCAGATAAAGCGGCCCCGAATATCCGGCCGGGATCTTGTCGAATTCCTGCGCATAATCGGTGATGACGCGGGTGAAGATGTCCAGACGGCCCGTCGAGCTCTTCGGGTTCGCGGATGCGGACATGCCGGCCGGCAGGTCGAGCCGCTCCATCAGCGGCACGATATAGACGCAGCCGGTCTCCAGAACGGCGCCTTCGGACAGGTCTATTACATGCAGCTTCAGCCGGTCGAGCTTGTCGGCGACGAGATGGTTCGGGCCGGGCATGAAGCTGGCGCGGACGCGAAAGGCTTTCGCACCCAGCCGCAGGTCCAAGCTTGCGGGCTGGATCTGATCGCGATCAAGCGTCCGCTCCGATATCAACCGGCCCGTTTCGAAAAGTGCCGCGATCGCGCGGTCCGCCAGAATTCCCGTCTCACGAGCCGTCATGCTCTATCCTTGGCTTCATTCATTGCCGGAGGCGACAAAACCAAATGCGGGCCATTGACGCAAGCGGGGCGCGGCGCTATGCCACTCTTATCCCGTGGTGATTTGGCCGGTCGGCTTGCAGCCACGTTAAACAAGTGGCTAAAAGGACCGGGTGCGAAACCGGTCTGCTTTTTGCGACCGGTTTTTTGTTTTGGAATGGGGACTAGCATGACAAACAAATGGCGCCCGGCAACCCAGCTCGTTCACGGCGGCACGCTGCGCTCGCAATATGGCGAAACCTCGGAATCGATCTTCCTGACCCAAGGCTTCGTCTACGACACGTCGGAAGCCGCCGAAGCGCGCTTCAAGGGCGAGACGGACGGCTTCATTTACGCGCGCTACGGCAGCCCCACCAACGACATGTTCGAGAAGCGCATGTGCATGCTGGAAGGCGCGGAAGACGCCCGCGCCACGGCGTCCGGCATGGCGGCCGTCACCGCGGCGATCCTCTGCCAGCTGAAGGCCGGCGACCATATCGTCGCCGCCCGGGCGCTGTTCGGCTCCTGCCGCTGGGTGGTGGAGACGCTTGCCCCGAAATACGGCATCGAATGCACGCTGGTCGACGGCCGCTTCCTCGAAAACTGGGAAAAGGCGATCACACCCAAGACCAAGGTCTTCTTCCTGGAAAGCCCGACCAACCCGACGCTCGAAGTGGTCGACATCGCCGGCGTCGCCAGGCTTGCCAACCAGATCGGCGCCAGGGTGGTGGTCGACAACGTGTTTGCCACCCCGCTCTTCCAGAAGCCGCTGGAGCTCGGCGCCCATATCGTCGTCTATTCGGCCACCAAGCATATCGACGGCCAGGGCCGCTGCCTCGGCGGGGTGGTTCTTTCCGACAAGGCCTGGATCGACGAGAACCTGCACGACTATTTCCGCCATACCGGCCCGGCCATGTCGCCGTTCAATGCGTGGACGCTCCTAAAGGGTATCGAAACCCTGCCGCTGCGCGTCAGGCAGCAGACCGAAAACGCCTCTAAGATCGCCGACTTCCTGGCCGACCAGAGCCAGGTGGCGCGGGTCATCTATCCCGGTCGCAAGGACCATCCGCAGGCCGATATCATCGCAAGGCAGATGACCGGCGGCTCGACGCTGGTGTGCTTCGAACTCAAGGGCGGCAAGGAAGCAGCCTTCAAGCTGCAGAACGCGCTCGAAATCGTGCGCATCTCCAACAACCTCGGCGATGCCAAGAGCCTGATCACCCATCCGGCGACGACGACGCACAAGAACCTGACCGACGAGGCACGCGCCGAACTCGGCATCTCCCCCGGTACCGTACGCCTCTCCGCCGGGATCGAAGATACCGACGACCTGATCGAGGATTTCGCGCAGGCGCTCTCCAAGACCGGTGCCTGATCATTGCGCGATGGTGAAACCTGCCGAAGGATTCACCATCACGGTTATCCTTAACTTCAAGAATCACTCACACGCGGTTGTTCAAGCCGTGAGAATTCTTGACGTTTCCGCATGTGCGTACAATATCGAATCCTGGAAGCGTTTTTGTTGAGGTGCCACATGTATCGCGCCCGGACAAGAGACATAGAGGTCGTCGTCGAGCCTTACTACCTGGAGGAGCAATCCAATCCGGAAGAGAGCCGTTATGTCTGGGGCTACCGCATCGTCATCGAAAATCACTCGATGCTGACAATCAAGCTCGTGCATCGCTACTGGCACATCACCGACCAGAACGGCATCGTGGACGAGATCGACGGCCCCGGCGTCGTCGGCGAGCAGCCGCGGCTCAAGCCGGGCGACAGCTATGAATACTCTTCCGGCTGTCCCCTCGACACCCCTTCCGGCATGATGTTCGGCCATTACGACATGCAGACCGACGAGGGCGACACGTTCAAGGTGACGATCCCCGCCTTTTCGCTAGACAGCCCAGGGCTGATGCGCGTCCTCAACTGATCCCTCAGGGACTGGCAAAGCGACGGCTGCCAAGCGTTCGGTCCAAGCCGCTTCTCCGCATCGGCGTGAAGACCCATCCGAACCCAAAGGCGGCTGACGGCATTCGGCGCAAGCTCCCAAAGCGCCTTGCGCTCTTTTGAAAATCAGGCCGCGGCGAACTCGGCTGCTTCATAGCGGTAGGTCGTCGAGCAGAACTCGCAGGTGACGGCGATCTGGCCGTCCTCCTGGCTTTCTTCTATTTCCTCGGCGCTGAAGCCGGTCAGGACGCTCTTGATCTTCTCGCGCGAACAGCTGCAGCGGTCGTGCACCGTCTGAGGTTCGTAGACGCGGACGCCGCGCTCGTGGAAGAGCCGGAAGAGCAGCCGCTCGATCGGCACCTGGGGATCGGTCAGCTCGTCGGTGTCGATCGTTTCCACCAGCGTGCGCGCTTCCGACCATGCATCGTCGTCGGCAAGGTCCGTGTCGCGTTCGTCGCCGTCACCGCCATGCAGGTCCGGCTGGCGCATACGTTCCGGCGCCTGCGGCAGGAACTGCGCGACGAGCCCGCCCGCCCGCCAGTTGTGGCGCGGCCTGCCTTCCGCATCCCGATCGAAGAGTTCGGCAACGCCAAGGCGCACCTTGGTCGGAATCTGTTCCGACTGGCGAAAATAGACGCCGGCAATCTCTTCCAGCGAGGAACCGTCAAGCGGCACGATGCCCTGGTAAGGCTGCATGCCGCGGCCCTGATCGATGGTGAAAGCGAGCACGCCCTCGCCAAGCAAGTCAGGCGGCGCGGTGCGGCCCTGTTTGACCGCGGTAGCCAGCGCTTCCTCGTCATAGCGGGCGTAGGCGCGCAAAGCGTCCGGCGTCGAGAAATCCGCGACCAGAAGGTCGACCGGGCCATCGCCCTTGGTCTGCACCGTGAACTTGCCATCGAATTTCAGCGAGGTGCCGAGCAGCGCCGTCAGCACGATCGCTTCGGCGAGCAGCCGCGCCACGGGGGCCGGATAATCATGACGGCCGAGGATCGCATTGAGCAGCGGCCCGAGCTGGACCGCCCGGCCGCGCACATCGAGCCCCTCGACCTGGAAGGGCACGACACGATCGTCTCCGGCAAAGTCGAGTTCCTTCAGTTCCACAGTCGCTTCCGCCATGTTCCACTCCTTCGCGCCGACGCTCAGACTTTTACACATGCGACGGCCCGAGCGGAACCGCTGGGCCGTGTGGAAAAGCATCGACGATGTTCGTTGAAGCGCCTTCCATCCGAAGATGCGGCGCGTTTGAAAGCCGGTAGATGGGCCCGGCCTTACTGGAATTCAAGGTTTGGGCGCGATGCTCAGAGAGCGCCCAGGCACCAGGCGAGAATGGATTTCTGGGCGTGCAGCCGGTTCTCCGCCTCATCGAAGACGACCGATTGCGGGCCGTCGATCACTTCGTCGGTGACTTCCTCGCCGCGATGCGCGGGCAAGCAATGCATGAACAGCGCCTCCTTGTCGGCGCGCTTCATCAGCGTTCCGTTGACCTGGTAGGGCTGGAAAATGTTGTGACCGCGCGCCTTATGCTCCTGGTTCATGGAGACCCAGGTATCGGTCACGACGCAATCGGCGCCGGCCACCGCGCGCTCCGCATCATGGCAGAGCATGATTTCGCCGCCATTGTTGCGCGCCCAGTTCAAGAACTTGTCGTGGGGTTCCGAGCCCATCGGCACCGCCATGTTCATGCGGTAACCGAAACGGGCGGCCCCTTCCACGAAGGAATGCAGCACGTTGTTGCCGTCACCGGTCCAGGCAATCGTCTTGCCGGCGACCGGACCGCGATGCTCCTCGAAGGTCATGATGTCCGCCATGATCTGGCAGGGATGCGTGTCGTCGGTTAGGGCATTGATGACCGGGACGGTTGCATGTTCGGCGAGTTCCAGCATGCGATCATGATCCGTGGTGCGGATCATGATCGCATCGACGTAGCGCGAAAGAACCTTGGCGGTATCGCCGATCGTCTCGGCGCGGCCGAGCTGCATTTCCGTGCCGGAGAGGAAGAGCGTTTCACCACCAAGCTGGCGCATGCCGACATCGAAGGATACGCGGGTGCGGGTGGATGGTTTTTCGAAGATCATCGCCAGCACCTTGCCGGCGAGCGGCTTTTCCGCCGTGCCGGCCTTGGTGGCTTGCTTGCGGACTTTCGCGTCGTCGAGAATGGTCCGCAGGTCCGCCGCGGAAACGGCAGAAAGATCGAGAAAATGCTTGGGAGATGCCATCGTGATGTTCCCTACAGAAGAGGGAACCATCAATGGCGCCCTCTTCCTGCCCCTCAGGCCGATTTCTTCAATTCGGAAGCGGAGAGCTTTTCCGCCGCCTTCTCAAGGCGAGAGAGCCCTTCTCGCGCCTCCTCCACGGTGACCGTCAGCGGCGGCAGGAGGCGCACGACATTGTCGCCCGCCGGAACGCCCAGCATATGTTCCGCACGCATGGCGGCGACCAGATCGCCGGCGGGAATCTTGGCCTTGATGCCGAGCAGCAGGCCATCACCCCGGATCTCCTCGATGATATTCGGAAACCGGTCCTTGAGGCTGGCCAGCCCTTGGCGGAAGATCAGCGACACATTCCGGACGTTTTCCAGGAAGCCATCGGCCAGCATGACGTCGAGGACGGCGTTGCCGACGGCCATGCCGAGCGGGTTGCCGCCATAGGTCGTGCCATGGGTGCCGGCGGTCATGCCGGACGCAGCATCGGCCGTCGCCAGGCAGGCGCCGAGCGGGTAGCCACCACCGATACCCTTGGCGAGCGCCATGATGTCCGGAGCGACACCCGCCAGTTCATAAGCGAAGAGCTTGCCCGTCCGGCCCATGCCGCACTGGACTTCGTCAAAGATCAGGAGCAGGCCGTCGTCATCGCAGAGCTTGCGCAGCGTCTGCAGAAATTCCTTCGGAACCGGTCGGATGCCGCCCTCGCCCTGGATCGGCTCGATCAGGATCGCCGCCGTCTTTTCGGTGATCGCAGCCTTCAGCGCCTCCAGGTCACCGAACGGCACCTGGTCGAAGCCTTCGACCTTGGGACCGAAACCTTCGAGATATTTCGCCTGGCCGCCGGCAGCGATCGTCGCAAGCGTGCGGCCATGGAAGGCGCCTTCGAAGGTGATGATGTGGAAGCGCTCCGGATGGCCCTTCACATACTGGTAGCGCCGGGCCGTCTTGATGGCGCATTCCAGCGCCTCGGCGCCGGAATTGGTAAAGAACACCTTATCCGCGAAAGAACTGTCGGCGAGGCGACGGGAGAGCTTTTCCTGACCCGGAACTTCATAAAGGTTCGACGTGTGCCAGACCTTCTCGGCCTGCGCCTTCAACGCCTCGACGAGATGAGGATGGGCGTGGCCCAGCGAATTGACGGCGACGCCCGAACCGAAATCGAGATATCGCTCGCCGCTTTCCGTCACGAGCCATACGCCCTCACCGCGTTCGAAGCGCAGCGGAGCCCGGGCGAAAGTGTCGAAAAGCGCGGTTTCAGCCATGGCGACATCACTCCTTCAGGCAACTCATGAAAGCCGGCAGAACCGGCCCGAAAAAATCAAAAATGCCGCCCACTGGGCGGCGGGGGCACTATCGGGGTTCAGGCCCGGAATGTCAACAAATCTCGGCATTTTGGCCGAGAAGCAGGCAAGCACCCGCATCTGTGACAAAAATGACTCTCCCGGACAGCAAGTTGGGGAAAACCACGAAATCGATTCCAGCAGATTCTTCCGACTCTTGCCACGGAGTCAGCCTCACACTAGGTTAACGATCAATTACTAGAACGCATGCGGCGGAACTAGTCACCTAAATCATAGATGTAGTGGGTGCTGCGGAATGAATTCGCAGCAAAGGTGGAAGGATTCTGCATGCCAGCAACGTTCAAAGGCGGAGAACGGGCATGAACTGGACAGACGAGCGTGTCGAAAAACTCAAGCGATTGTGGTCGGAGGGCCTGAGCGCCAGCCAGATCGCTGCACAACTTGGAGGCGTGAGCCGCAATGCTGTGATTGGCAAGGTGCATCGCCTTAGCCTGCCCGGCCGGGCAAAGGCCGGCGGCACCGTGGCGACCGGCCGGTCGGCGGCGGCCAAGCGGACCACCTCGGCGCCGCGTGCCCCGAACTATGCGTCGCGGGTAACGACCCGGACCGTCGCCCGCGCCGTCGGTGCGACAATGGTCAAGGAAGAGGTCGAAGTCGAAGCCTATCAGGAAGTGGAATATCGTCCGGCTTCCAACGTGGTGGTGCCGATCTCCCGCCGCCTGACGCTGACGGAGCTGACCGAGCGCACCTGCAAATGGCCGGTCGGCGATCCGCTGAAGGAAGATTTCCACTTCTGCGGCTGCGAGTCCCCGGATTCGTCCCCCTATTGCAGCTACCATGCGCGGCTTGCGTACCAGCCGGTCCACGACCGTCGCAAGGTCGCCGTCCGCGCCTGAGCGGACGGAATTTCACGAGGATAAGACCGAAAGCGGGCCCAGGCCCGCTTTTTTTGCCGAAGGGGCTCGGCCTTCTCCATGGGCATTGCTGCCGTGCCCCCATGGCCCTTGCTCCCCGCGTCCGGATCACCTATTTCAAGGCCTCGCGAGGACGACCTCCCCCGTATTGGGCCAAAACTCCGGGACGACCCGGAACAACCCATAGGGGTTACCCCATGCGCTCGACAGGCGACCGTATTCGTCACGCCCTCAGCTTCGAACTCATCGCCCTTTTAATCGTCACATCGGCTGGTGCGCTTCTGTTTGGCAAGCCGATCTTCGACATCGGTGTCATCGCCATCGGCGGCGCGACGATCGCGACGGGGTGGAACTATCTCTACAATCTCGCCTTCGACCATCTGATGCGGCGGCTGACCGGAGGAACGCGGAAAAACCCGGCAATCCGCGTCGCGCATGCCATCCTGTTCGAATTCGGACTGCTCATCGTGCTTCTGCCGTTCGTCGCCTGGTATCTTGGCATCAGCCTCTGGGAAGCACTGTTGATGGACGTGGCCTTCGCGCTTTTCTACGTGGTCTATGCTTTCGTCTTCAATTGGGCCTACGACAGGCTCTTCCCGCTGCCGGAATGGCGGCAGGCGGAGGCGAAATAGCCCGCCCTCCTATGATTGCCGTTCCCGGATCGCATCGGCAAAATGCTGCCGCCCGGTCAGCGTGATCCGTTTGCTGCCCCGCTTCAGTCCTCCCGCAGAGATGGCTGCCCGCGCGACTTCGCGCCGCCAGGCGTCGAGCTGGCGAGCGGCCCCACCCCGGCGGGTGACGCCGAGCTTCAGGAACCGCAGCGGTTTGAAGCCGCAGAAGCCGAGCACCTGATGTTTCAGGCGACGGATGACGGGATCGCCATAAATCCACCTGAGATACCACGGCGGGGTATCCATGGTGATAATGACATCGGCCGAGCGGCCGGCGAGCAGGCGATCCCAGAAAACGTCTTCGCGATGATACCGGAAACTGAAACCCGGCAGCAGGAGCCTGTCCATGAGCCCCTTCAAGGCCGCCGGCTCGGCACCCCACCACAGCGGAAAACCGACCACCAGATGGTCGCAGGCATCGATCGCCTCCGCCACTCGCTCGATGTCGGGCTCCCAGGGCTGATCGGCAGAATATCCTCGATGCAGGACGGGGTCGAAGGAAAGATCGCGAACCGCGAAACGGGTGACGGCCACGGCACCCGTCAGTGCGCCCTCATAGTGATCGAGAAGGTGGCTGAGAAGCCGCCCCTCATCGGGGTGGCCATCGATAATCAAGACATTCACGGCTGCGCCTCCGTGCGTTCCGAAAGCAGCCTATTGGAAAAACGGTCCCGTTCAATGCGTAGAAATGAGGGGACCGCGCGACAGAACCGCGCGGCATCCGATCGTCAGGATTCCATCGAATAACCCGCGCCGCGGACGGTGCGGATGACATCCTGCATGTTCGAGAAATTCAACGCCTTGCGGAGTCGGCCGACATGCACGTCGACGGTGCGTTCATCAACATAGATGTCGTGGCCCCAGACGCCGTCCAGGAGTTGCGAACGCGAGAAGACGCGGCCCGGAGAGGCCATCAGGAATTCCAGAAGACGAAACTCCGTCGGCCCGAGGCGGACCTCGCGGCTCTTGCGATGAACGCGATGGGTCTCGCGGTCGAGTTCGATATCGCCGCAACGCAGCACGCTGGAGAGCACTTCCGGCCGGGCACGGCGGAGCATCGCCTTGACACGGGCCATCAGCTCCGGCGTCGAGAATGGCTTCACCACGTAATCGTCGGCGCCGGTGGCGAGGCCGCGAACGCGTTCGCTCTCCTCGCCGCGGGCCGTCAGCATGATGATCGGCAGGCGTTCCGTTTCCGGGCGCATGCGCAGCCGGCGGCAGAGTTCGATGCCGGAAACGCCAGGCAGCATCCAGTCGAGTATCAGGAGATCCGGCGTCCGTTCCTGAAGCCGGATTTCGGCTTCATCCCCCCGCAGGATCGTCTCGACCTCATAACCTTCAGCTTCGAGATTGTAGCGAAGAAGCACGCTCAGCGCTTCCTCGTCCTCCACCACCGCGATTTTAGGCAGCATTTCGGCTCTGCTCCGTCAGCATTCCATCTTTATTCGGTGATCGCACCGAGGGTATTGGACGAGTCATCCTTTGGACGATCGCCTTCCGGCTGGGCGCCGGTCGTCATGTAGTAGATCGTCTCGGCGATGTTGGTGGCGTGGTCGCCGATGCGCTCGATGTTCTTGGCGCAGAACAGAAGATGCGTGCAGGTGGTAATGTTGCGCGGATCTTCCATCATGTAGGTCAGGAGTTCGCGGAACAACGAGGTGTACATCGCGTCGATTTCCTCGTCGCGGCTGCGGATCGCTTCCGCCTTCTCGGCCGAGCGCGTCGCATAGACGTCAAGCACGTCTTTCAACTGCACCAATGCCAGGTCGGAGAGATGTTCGAGGCCGCGGGCCAGCTTGCGCGGAACGCCGGTGCCCTGGACCGCTATGACGCGCTTGGCAGTGTTCTTGCCAAGGTCGCCGACGCGCTCCAGGTCGGAGGCGATGCGCAGCGAGCCGACGATTTCGCGAAGATCGGTCGCAACCGGCTGGCGGCGGGCGATCGTGACGATCGCCTTGTCGCCGATCTCGCGCTCGGCGTGGTCGAGGATCACGTCGTCGGAGATCACTTTCTGGGCAAGCGCGGAGTCTGCATTGACGAGTGCGCGCACCGCATCCGAGCACATCTGCTCGGCGAGGCCGCCCATTTCAGAAATGCGGCGGCTCAGATATTTCAGTTCGTCGTCGTAGGCCGAAAGGATATGGGTCGATGCCATCTTCTGGTCCTCAAAATTGATGTCAGGCGGCTCAGTCGGCTGGAAATCAGCCGAAACGACCCATGATGTAGTCCTGGGTGCGCTGGTCGTCGGGATTGGTGAACATCTTGTCGGTATCGTTTTCCTCGACCAGATTGCCGAGATGGAACATCGCGGTGCGCTGCGAAACGCGAGCAGCCTGCTGCATCGAATGCGTCACGATGACGATCGTGTAGTTGGCGCGCAACTCATGGATGAGTTCCTCGACCTTGGCGGTCGCGATCGGATCGAGCGCTGAGCAGGGCTCGTCCATCAGAATGACTTCCGGCGAAACAGCGACGGCGCGTGCGATGCACAGACGCTGCTGCTGACCGCCGGAGAGGCCGGTGCCGGATTCATGCAGACGGTCCTTGACTTCGGTCCAGAGGCCGGCACGCTGCAGGCTCGCCTCGACGATCTGGTCCATGTCGGCCTTGTTACGGGCGAGACCATGGATACGCGGACCGTAGGAGATGTTCTCGTAGATCGACTTCGGGAACGGGTTCGGCTTCTGGAAGACCATGCCGACGCGGGCGCGCAATTCGACGACGTCGATATTCGCATCGTAGATATCGTCCGTATCGAGCGTGATCTTGCCGGTGACGCGGCAGTTCTCGATCGTGTCGTTCATGCGGTTCAGCGTCCGCAGGAAGGTGGACTTGCCGCAACCGGAGGGACCGATGAGCGCCGTGACGGTGTTTTCGCGGACATTGAGGTTCACGTCGAAAAGCGCGCGCTTCTCGCCGTAATAGACCGACACGTCCTTGCCGATCATCTTGTAGGAAACTTCACTCATCTTCTGGTCCAGCGCCTTTTCAACTGCTGCTTCTGACATCATGTTCATCTGAGTCTTCCTCCTTCTACCAACGCCGCTCGAAGCGGCGCCGCAAGAGAATTGCGCCAACATTCATTAGGATGAGGAACAGGAGCAGGATGATGATCGCTCCCGAGGTGCGTTCCACGAAGGCGCGTTCCGCCTCATTCGCCCACATGTAGATCTGCACCGGCAGGGCCGTCGACGGGTCGAGCGGCGTAGTCGGATAGTTGGCGACGAAGGCCACCATGCCGATGAGGAGCAGCGGCGCGGTTTCGCCGAGTGCGTGGGCGAGACCGATGATCGTGCCGGTGAGAATGCCCGGCATGGCGAGCGGCAGGACGTGGTGGAAGATCGCCTGCATCTTGGATGCCCCGAGGCCGAGGGCCGCGGCGCGGATCGACGGCGGCACGGCCTTCAGCGCCGCACGTGTCGCGATGATGATCGTCGGAAGGGTCATCAGGGTCAGCACAAGACCGCCCACGAAGGACGCGGAGCGCGGCATGCCCATGAAGTTGACGAAGACGGCGAGACCGAGAAGGCCGTAGACGATCGAAGGAACCGCCGCGAGATTGTTGATGTTCACCTCGATCAGGTCGGTAAACCTGTTCTTCGGCGCGAACTCTTCGAGGTAGATCGAGGCGGCGACGCCGATCGGCAGCGCAAGCACGAGCACGATCAGCATCATATAGAAGGAGCCGATCAGGGCGACACCGACGCCTGCGGCTTCCGGGCGGCTCGATGCGCCGTTGACGAAGATGCCGCCGTTGAAATGCTTGGCAAGCGCGCCGCTATCGGCGAGCTGGGTCATCCACTTGATCTGCTGGTCGTTGACCTTGCGGTTCTCTTGGGCAACGTTCAGGTCGATCTGGCCCTTGAAGGCGGAGTCGATGTCGCCGGATGCCAGCAGGGTGACGGTCTGCGTCGTACCGATGATCGCAGGATTGGCCACGACCATGTCACGTAGCTGGACACGGACGCCGTCCGACAGCATCTGCCCCACGGAGCGCAAGCCGACGCGGTCGTCGGCGCCGACGCCGAGGACCTTCGCCAGCGCATTGCGGGCGACGATCGGATAATTGGCGGTCATCAACTTCTGCGGATTGGCGGCCCGCTCGTTCTGTGGATCAATGACCTGCTGCGAGAACTCGACCGGCATGGTGATCATCGTCTGCTGGAAGGCGGTATAGCCCTTCGAGACGACGGACCAGAGCAGGACCATCAGGAAGATGATGCCGAAGGCAAGGGCGGCAATGCCATAGGCCCGGAAGCGGCGTTCGGCGGCATAGCGGCGCTTGATACCGATATCGCGACGGGCGGCCTTGGGCTTGGAGATGCCGGCGACGGGAGAAACCACATCGGTCATTCGTACTGCTCCCGATATTTGCGCACGATGTAGAGCGCGTAGATGTTGAGGCAAAGCGTGATGACGAACAGCGTGATGCCGAGGGCAAAGGCAACCAGGGTCTGCGGCGAGGTGAACTCAAGGTCGCCGGTCAGCTGGTTGACGATCTTGACCGTCACGGTGGTCATCGGTTCAAACGGGTTGATCTGCATGCGGGCAGCAACACCGGCCGCGAGCACGACGATCATGGTTTCGCCGACGGCGCGGGATGCGGTCATCAGGAGAGCGCCGACGATGCCCGGCAGAGCGGCCGGCAGGACGACTTTCTTGATGGTTTCCGAACGGGTGGCGCCGAGGCCGAGCGAACCGTCCCGCAGGGCGCGCGGAACGGCGGTGATGATATCGTCCGACAGCGAGGAAACGTAGGGGATCAGCATGATGCCCATGACGAAACCGGCCGTCAGAACGCTCTGCGCCTGGATGAAGTTGGAATAGTTGCCGGTGACGAGACCGTTGAGCTGCGAGGAGAGGTCACGCAGGAACGGACCGACCGTCGTGAGCGCGAAGAAGCCGTAGACGATGGTCGGGATGCCGGCCAGGACTTCGAGCAAAGGTTTTGCGACGGAGCGAACCTTGGGAGAGGCGTATTCCGACATGTAGATGGCCGAAAAAAGGCCGATCGGCACGGCGAAGAGCATCGCCACGAAACCGATATAGAGCGTGCCGAGCAGCAGCGGGATGAGGCCGAACTGGCCTTCCGAGCCACCCGAGCCGGCAGCGGCGAAGCGCGGATCCCAAACGGTGCCGAAGAAGAACTCCCAGGCGGGAATGTGCGTGAAGAAGTGGGTTGCCTCGGTCAACATCGACAACACGATGCCGACGGTCGTCAGGATGGCGATCGAAGAGGCGACGACCAGGCTGACCAGGATGGCCTTTTCCACCCGATTGCGGGCGCGGAAGCGCGGCGCGATCTGGCGATAGGCGAGAAACGCGCCGGCGAGGGAAGCCGCGAGCACGACGATCGTCATGGTGATGCGGCTGATGTCGGTCATGACGTTCAGGTCGCCCGCGGCCTTGACCATGTAAGGCTTCGGATCACCGGCAAGCGGCACACCCTTGGTGGCGAGCGCCGCACGAAGATCGACCGGATTGCTGCCGATACGCTCGATTTCTTCGTTCGTCAGGGCGTTCATGCCGCGCGCGATCGAGGAGATCATGCCATAGGCAAGACCCTGTTCGGCTTCCGATTGAGCTTTCACGTCCTCGGGGAACGCGCCGCGGATCGATGAACTTATGTAAATCGGACTTGCAACAAGCCATACGAAAAGAATGACCACGGCCGGAACGATGGCCCATATGGCCACGAAGGAACCGTAATAGCCAGGCCGCGAATGAAGCTTCGACGACAGCCCCCCGACCAGCGCCATGGCATGACGGCCGCCGGCAAAGTAGCCAACCAACCCGACGAACGCCAAAATCAACAATATCAATGATGTATTCATCACAATCCCCCGGCTACCGCCTTCGGCGGCACCTTCACCGCCCAGTTCCGCTCATCGAAACCGATCGCATTCGCCGTCGCGCAACGCGCAACAATCACCGCATCAGAGCCTGCGTTCCCAGCCGGAACCCCTGATCCGACCGAAGGAAGACCGGCGCCGCCCTGGAGCAGCGCCGATCCTCAGGATTGATTACATGGTCTTGCCGGCAGCGAAGTCCTTGCGGACCTTTTCGCGCTGCGCGTCCGGAGCGGCAACCAGGCCGTATTCTACGAGCGGGGAGTCCGGGCCTACCATTTCGTCGGAGGTGAAGAACTCGACATATTCCTTGAGGCCCGGAACAACGCCCAGATGAGCCTTCTTGACGTAGAAGAACAGCGGACGGGAAACCGGATAGGTGCCGTCAGCGATCGTCGCCGAGGTCGGCTTGATGCCGCGCATGGTGGCGACCTTCAGCTTGTCCATGTTGTTTTCGAAGAAGGCGAGGCCGAATACGCCGACGCCGGTCTTGTTGGCAGCGATACGAGCGAGGGTTTCGGTGTAGTCGCCGTCGATGTCGACCGCAGCGCCGTCCTTGCGAACAGCGACGCAAGCCTTGGCCTGGGCAGGCTTTTCAGCGATTTCCTTGGCGATGACGTCCTTGGCGCCCGAGTCCTTGCAGCCGGCGTCGAGAACGTTGAGTTCGAAGACTTCGCGGGTGCCGTGCTTTTCGCCCGGGATGTAGGCAGCGATCGGACCCTTCGGCAGGGTCGGATTGATTTCCGACCAGTTCTTGTACGGGTTGTCGACGAGCTTGCCGTCAACGACGACCTTGGCAGCGAGAGCCTTGTAGAGATCCTTGGGCTCAAGCTTCATGTCGCCGTTCGACGAGTCGGTGGCGAAAACGATACCGTCGTAACCGATGCGGATTTCCATGATGTCGTTGACGCCGGCGGCCTTGCAGGCTTCGGCTTCAGACTTGTTGATCGGACGCGAAGCGTTGGCAACGTCGATCGTGGCTTCGCCGACGCCCTTGCAGAATTCCTTGAGGCCAGCGCCCGTGCCGCCCGACTCAACAACCGGGGTCTTGAACTTCGGGAAAGCTTCACCGAAAGCTTCAGCAACGATCTTCGCATAGGGAAGAACGGTGGACGAACCGGCAACCTGGACCTGATCGCGTGCGGCGGCGGCGCCGGCAAACGCTACGGAGGCCACCAAAGCGGCTGCAGAGAGTTTGAAAATGTTCATGAGGAATCTCCCGTCATGGGCTTGTGTGAATGCGGACGTCGTCGGCTCTCGCTCTCGCCGACGCTCGGCCCGCTTGTCTTAGCGGCTATAGCCCGTCCCTTTTATGTCAGTTCGATGAAAAATTTATGACAAATCAAGTCATTGATTTATAATGAAAAAATTTATGCACGGCCTTGCATCACCGGTCTTATATGTCAAAACCTTACGGTAAACTCGCTTCCCTTGCCGACTTCGGACTTCACGATCAGGCGAGCGCGGTGGCGGGTCAGAATGTGCTTGACGATGGCAAGGCCCAGACCCGTCCCTTTCTTTGAACGGCTGTCGGCAACGCTGACCCGATAAAAGCGCTCGGTCAGCCTAGGAACGTGCTCGGCAGGGATGCCCGGCCCCTGGTCCACGATGCTGACCTCCACGGGTTCGGCGGTACCGTTCTTGAGGTAAACGTCGACGACCTTGCCCTCCTGACCGTATTTGCAGGCGTTCTCGATGAGGTTTTCGAAGACCTGAACCAGCTCGTCCCGATCGCCAAGCACCTCCACCTTGCCTTCGGGCAGGTGAGTGCGGATCTCGACGCCGAGATCATCGGCAAGCGGCACGAGCGAATCCCGGACGTGGCCGATCAGGGGACGCAGATCGACCGTCTGATCGGGCGCGATATGGGATTTGAGTTCGAGACGCGACAGCGACATGAGGTCGTCGACAAGACGGCTCATGCGGGTCGCCTGGTCGAACATGATGCCGAGGAAGCGTTCCTGCGCGGCAGGATCGGAGCGCGCCGGCCCCTGCAACGTCTCGATGAAGCCCCTGAGCGAGGCGAGCGGCGTGCGCAACTCATGGCTGGCGTTGGCGACGAAATCGGAGCGCATGCGGTCGATGCGGCGCAATTCCGAGATATCGCGGAAGGACAGGAGATAGAATTTCTGCGCCTCGCCCTCCGCAACCCGACGCGGCGGCTGACCGAGATCGATCGGCGCAACACGGAGCGTATAGACCCGCTCGGAAGGCAGGCGCTCGGAATGTTCGATCTGGTTCGGTTCGTCGGTCGCGATGGTTTCACGCACCATGTCGAGAATGCCGGGAGAGCGCAGTCTTGCGGAAAGATGCGAGCCCGCAGGCAGCGCGCCGAAGGCTTTTTCCCCCGCCTTGTTCTGAAACAGAACCGTGGCATCGCTCCCGAGGACGAAGGCGGGAATATCCAGCGCGCCGAGGGTCGCCGCCACCTGGGGAAGCGGATCGAAAGCCGGCTCCTCCTCAATGACTTCCGGCTCGACGGCGGGAACCGGAACGGGCCTGCGCCCGACGACGACCAGAACCAGAAGCAGCCAGCCGATCAGAACGCCCGGCCAATCCATGCCGGCCAGCAATGCAAGGGACGCCAGCAGCGTGAGAAGCAGCAGCAAGGGCCGCTCCTGACGGGCTCTCCGAGGTATCTCGGCCAGGGCCCGACGCCATTTCTCCAATACCGACTCCACGATCCGACTCGCAGCTTTCACAGGTTGAACACGCGCTCATATATCCCTTGCATGACAGATATGCATCGGCCTCCGTGGAATAGCTTAAAAACTGGGGCAGGTCGGTAGCGAAAATCGGCAGGCGCGGTAAATATAAGGATCGCCCCCGCGGATCGACGAAAGGAAGACCATGACGGATGCCCAGGAAAGCAGAGCAGTCAACCTCGACATCAACGGCAAGCTGCGGCGGTTCGACATAGACGATCCCGAACTGCCGGGCTGGATCGAGGAGCATGCGCTGGGTTCCGGCGGCTACCCCTATGACGACAAGCTGAATAAGGAGAAGTTCGAAAAACAGCTCGAGAAGCTGCAGATCGAGCTCGTCAAGGTGCAATTCTGGCTGAAGGCGACCGGCACACGGCTGATGGCACTCTTCGAAGGGCGGGATGCGGCCGGCAAGGGCGGCACGATCTTTTCCATCAACGCCTATCTCAATCCCCGCTCGGCGCGGATCGTGGCACTCAACAAGCCGACGGAGACCGAAGCCGGGCAGTGGTATTTTCAACGCTATATCGAACACTTCCCGACATCCGGCGAAATCGTGCTGTTCGACCGTTCCTGGTACAACCGGGCAGGCGTCGAGCCGGTCATGGGCTTCTGCACGCCCGAACAATACAGGGATTTCCTGAAGGCGGTGCCGCGCTTCGAGGATACGATCTCCGACGAGGGCATCATCTTCTTCAAGTTCTGGCTGGATATCGGCCGCGAGATGCAGCTGAAGCGATTCCACGACCGGCGGCACGATCCGCTGAAGATCTGGAAACTCTCGCCCATGGATATCGCCGCACTCAACAAGTGGGACGACTATACGGAAAAGCGCGACCTGATGTTCGAGAAGACCCACAAGAAGGAGACGCCCTGGGCGATCGTGCGGGCGAACGACAAGCGCCGCGCCCGGCTTAACGTGATCCGCCACATCCTTCTGACGCTCGATTACGAAGGCAAGGACAAGGATGCCATCGGCGAGATCGACGACAGGATCCTCGGCTTCGGGCCGAAATTCCTGAAATAGGATTTCACCCTTACTGACCGGGCAGGATGCGGACCGAATAAAGCAGGACCGGCCGATCGGCGCCCTCTATGCCGCTGTTGAAGATCAGCCGTCCCGGCCGGTTCGGCACCAGCGACCGCTCGAAGCTTACCCGGAAGAGCGCCTCCAGCTTTTCCTGCGTGGCTGTGAACCGATGCCGGCTGCAACTGCCGAGGCTTCCGAAATCACAGCGCACCGAAAGCTGCGCGGAACGGTCTTCGCCCGATTGCAGCGTCAGCGCCACCGTCGAACTCTTGCCGGCCATTTCTCTCAGCACTTCGACGGGCACGTCGACCGCCACGTCTCCACCCTCGCCGGGCACGGCGGAGACGATGCGCACCGCCTGCCCTTCCGATGCCGCGACCGCATCGACACGCGCCTGGGCGCCGGGCTTCAGTTCGGCCACTTTCGAGGGTACGAAAATCTCCATCCAGTCGTCGGAGAAACCGCGGCGCGGATCGAAAGCGATCCTGCCCTGGCCGCCGGCCTGGGTGCTGCCCCCTTCCTGGTCGGCGGCCTTCATCGCTTCCTCGATAAAGGACTGCACCATGCCGGACTGGTAGAACCACCAGCAGGCACCGCCGACGACGGCAAGCGTGACGAACCATGTCAGAAGATGCGAAAGAAAGCTGCGGCGACGGCGCGGCTTGGCAGCGCGCTCCGGCGGACCGTCGAGCATTGTGTCGGAGGATGACGTCCGCTCCTGCCCTCTTCTCGTCTTCGCGGCCTTGGACAGCTTGGGCGCCCTGGCCGGTTTGCCGCCCCTCGTTTTCTGTAGCTGCGGCTGGGCCTCCACGCTTTCGGCGCGGGTGACCGCAAAATCCCCGAAGTCATCGGCCGGACGCGGGGCGCCGGAAGCGGCAGGCATCACCGAGGGGGCCGGAGATACGCCGGACCGAGCCTCGCCTTCCACCGGCATCTCGCGTGCGGGCACCATTTGCTCTGACTGCACCTCCACCATGGGAGGCTCGACGGGCATGGTCGACATGTCCTCAGGAAGCGACGGATCGGGGTCGATGGCGGGCTCGGGTTCGGGCAGCGGCCCGGACAGGCGGCGGATTTCCTCCATCTCGATCTCGTGGATCTTCACTTCCAGCCGCTCGTGCTGCTGCATGACGATCAACCGGTCGGAAACGCCCTGCTTGCGAAGGCCGGCATCCAGCGCCTGCCGCGCCGACTGATAAATACGGGCCCTGATCTCCCGGTCCGCTCGATCCGAGCGATCCAGCGCGTTCCTTATGGCCGTTTCCAAACCGCTCACTGCCGGTCCTTCTTCCTACTCGTTCCCAACCGCGGGAGTTTTTACGTTTCGGTAACCTCTCCGCAGCGGAACTGCAAGCGTCCCCTCTCGCCTGCACCTTGGGGAAAAATAAGGTCAAGATATGTTCCCGCATCGCGCCGGCAATCGACGGGGCCGCCGTCCGTCGCGGATCGTAAATATTCTTTCAGCGGCTTTCCGAGTCCCAGGCCATCTGCTAGACAGTCTTACGTTTGCGTAAAGGTAAATCGGGAGGGTTATGCCTAAGATGATTCCACCAATCCTCAAGGACGGCCTGCGCCTCCCCGTGGTCGCGTCGCCGCTTTTCATCATTTCCCATCCGCAACTGACGCTGGCGCAGTGCAAAGCCGGTGTCGTCGGCGCCTTTCCGGCGCTCAATGCGCGGCCGGAAAGCCAGCTCGACGAATGGCTGGCAATGATCACCGAGGAGCTTGCCGCCTACAATGCCGCGAACCCCGAAAAACCGGCCGCGCCCTTTGCCGTGAACCAGATCGTGCACACCTCGAACAAGCGGCTCGAACACGACCTGATGATGTGCGTCAAATACAAGGTGCCGATCGTCATCTCGTCGCTCGGCGCAGTTCCGGAAGTGAATGCGGCGGTCCACTCCTATGGCGGCGTCGTGCTGCATGACGTGATCAACAACCGGCATGCCAATTCGGCGATCCGCAAGGGCGCAGACGGGCTGATCGCGGTGGCGGCCGGTGCCGGCGGGCATGCCGGCATGCTTTCACCCTTCGCGCTGGTGCAGGAAATCCGTGAGTGGTTCGACGGGCCGCTGCTGCTGGCCGGAGCGATCGGGACCGGCGGCGGCATCCTGGCGGCCCAAGCGATGGGCGCCGACATGGCCTATATCGGCACCCCTTTCATCGCCACCCACGAGGCGCGTGCCGTCGAGGGCTATAAGCAGATGATCGTCGATTCGAACGCCGCCGACATCGTCTATTCGAACTATTTCACCGGCGTGCACGGCAACTACCTGAAGGGGTCGATCGAAGCCATGGGCATGGACCCGGCAGCCCTGCCGGTGGCCGACCTCAGCAAGATGGACTTCGACCAGGCCGTCAGCGGGCCGAAAGCCTGGAAGGAAATCTGGGGCGCGGGACAAGGTGTCGGCGCCGTGAAGGCGGTGGTTTCCACCGCCGAACTCGTCGACCGGCTGGAGAGCGAATATCATTCGGCCCGTAGCCGGCTTTCGCTCTAAAGCGATCCCCGGCTCGTCAACCATCCTCAAGGAAAATCGCCGGAGACACAAAAAGCCCGCTTGAAATCGCAGGCCATTGCCTGTATCAGCCGCATCACTCGCAGCCCGGCCAGCGCCGTTCGCTGCTTCGTGCCGCTTTAGCTCAGTCGGTAGAGCACATCATTCGTAATGATGGGGTCACGTGTTCGAGTCACGTAAGCGGCACCATTTCCTTCTAGATCAGTGACTTGAGAGCTCGGCTTCCGCAGATGGGTATTCGGGCGAGACATTTCCTTGTACAGTCCTCTAACATCCTCAAGTCCCCGTATGGCGCGCTCTACTTCCGCCGGCCTTTATGATACTAACCTCAGGTTGGCAAAGACATTGGACTGAGCAAAGGCCTTAAATCTGTTGAAATTTACCACCCAACCTTGAAATCAGCTGCACGCTTAGAATAGATGCTTTTAAGTATCATTCACGAGGCATTATGCTAAATCACGCGTTGTATACGGATGACAACATCCAGGCCCATTACACGAACGGGGGTCGCATCGCCGAATTCATGGGATCGCTACTAGGAAGCGTTGAGGGAAAGAGCGTACTGGAACCTGCGGTAGGACAAGGCGCCTTTCTGGCTCACTTTATGGGAGATCCTGCCAGTATCGATGCAGTGGACATCGACGCATCAGCACTCGATCACACCAGAGGTTTTTATCACGGTCCGCTAAATCTTATTCACGGCGACTTCATTGAGTTGGCAATGGAAGAGGGCCTATTTCTACAGTCACCTCTCAAGCGCTACGACGCCGTTATCAGCAACCCACCGTATGGGCTAAAATTTTCGAAAGAATTTCGCCGCTTACTGAAGGCGCGATATCCAGACTTCTATGTCAGGGAATCATACGGGTTGTTCATAAAGCTTGCTCTCGAACGTTTAATTGAAAAAGGTCGTTACGTATTTATTGTACCGGACACCTTCTTGAACAGCAACAACCATTTACCTCTGCGAAGATTTCTTATCAACCACTTCAGCCCATCCCATATTATACTGTTTCGGTCTCGCCTTTTTGGAACTGTCCAGTTTGGGTACGGTAGTTTTTGCATCATCGCCGGTGACCGCCAGCGGGGTGCTCAAACGGTGCATTGGGCAGATCTACGCAACGAGAACGCATTGCCAAAGATAGAAAGCGTTTCGTGGGACTTCGAAAATGCAGATGAGTTCGCCGCCCATACAACTACCGGCTGGGTTCCGCCGACTAAGAGACGGGCATCGATGGTGGCTCATTCAACAACTCTAGGCGATGTCGCCGAATGCAGAACTGGAATATACACCGGCGACAACACCGCTTATCTCGGATTTGATCCCATGAGGCTGCAGCGCAGGGCCAACGGGCATGCCATCAGCTGGAGCGAACAGGTACGATTCGCTCCCTTGACGGAAGACGAGAAGACAAACGGCTTTCCGGCGCAATTGTATGTTCCGCTGATACGTGGGGGACACCGCGAGCCGTTCGAACAAACATTCTGGGCAATCAAATGGGATCATGCAGCAGTCCACCATTACCGGACAGACAAGAAGGCAAGACTACAGAACTCCCGTTTCTACTTCCGTGAGGGTATTGCTCTGCCGATGGTTACCAGCGGACGCCTAACTGCGTCGTATATGGAAAACTCAGTCTTTGATCAGGGAGTGGTCGGCGTTTTCCCTCGCAGCAAGGACCTTCTCCCGTTTTTGCTGGTCTACTTAAATTCGACGTACGTATCAAGGGTACTGAAAGAGACGATCAACCCAAGCGCCAACAACTCCGCACGCTATATCTCTCGCATTCCGCTGCCAGAAGGGTACGCAGAAGCATGCGCTCAAAACGAGCAGTACCAAAAAATCCTAGCCTTACCTGATCGAAAACAGCGCCTAAGTGCAATTGACGATGCGATTAGCGGCCTCCTTACCAATCGAAGTACTTCCTAACCTCATCAATTTCAGATCCGAGGCTGCCCCAGAACTCGCCGGTGAGATCGTTCTGAAAGTCGATCATTTCCCCTCTTAACTTCGAGATGTTAGAACCCGTAAGCTCGTCAATCTTTTCGTAAGCGTCTGCACCTGTATGCACTTCCCAGAGTTTTGAGGAGCGAATTCGGTTAAGGTAGTTGTTGTTCTGTTTTTGGCGAACCAAAAACATGAGCGACACCTCAGGGTCGTAGAGCTTGTAGGCGCGTCCAACGGCCAGAAGGCGTAATGTATTCCCCTTCTCGTTTGAGCCAAATCCGCTCTTGAAATCGATGACACACAGCTTGCCATCGCGTTCAAATACCTCATCTTCGCGCATATTGATCGGATCGATTAGGCCGATCAGGTTGTTAAAGTCGTCTTTGATCCCTTTTGGCACAGATGGCTCGACACGCCGGTGTATATTCGCCATTACCTCAGTGAAGTTCGGCGCGCCTACCCTTTTCACGCCAGGCCTCGCTGGGTTTTCCCAAGCAGACTTGCAGAACCGCTCCCAAAGCTCACCCATGCGGCGAGATAGGGCCATGTACTCATATGGCCACACCTTGTTTCTGTACTCAAGATTGGCGACTGTCGTGCAATATTCTAGAATAATAAGTTCATCTTGTTTTGAAAGGTTCGTTGCGCCCAGCTTACTCTCAATGACTGCGCGGGCATCGGCAACTATCGTGTTGACTGCTTTGGCTTTCTTTCTGAGATTATCCTTTTGTTTGGCAATTCGTTCGACGGGTTCCGAAACCAGTCTCTGAAATTCCTGGGAAAAATCGCCTTTGAGCTTCTTGACTACGCTCATTCCACACCTCGCATTAGGTCTGTGATTGAGGTGCCCAGAGCCGTTGCGAGCTTGAAGATATTGATCAAACTGAGATTGCGTTCACCTCGCTCGACGCCTCCAATATAGGTCCTGTCGAGTTCAGCTCGGTCGGCAAGCACCTCTTGCGACAGAGACTGGCTTAGTCGAAGCGCTCGAACTCTTGCGCCAAACTTCTTCAAAATCCTTTGGTCATGTTCCTTGGAAACCATTGACACAAAGTTGAGTGTTGACGATGATGAGTCGACGGACGATAAGTATCATCGGGGATCTTGGGCCGGCGAGGCAATAAGCGGGCAGATGAATGGCGGCGCTTCCCTGTTGGCGCGTTGTTCCGTATCTCACGTAAGCGGTACCAGTAATTTTGATGAAATTGCTGAGAATACGTCCGATCTAATGACCCAGCAGAGATGGCTTGCCAGCCAAGAAATGACCGCTTGATGCGAAGGCCTTTTCCTACTCCGCCTTCAGATACCGCCGCGCCACGTAAACCACGCTGCCGCCCTTCAGGCCCTTGTAGAGCATCGAGCCCTTCGAGCCGGAGAACTCGCTCATGAAGCGGCGGAGGGCCCAGGCCTTGCCGATGCGTTCGCTCTTGCGGCCTTCGGCGGCATCGAGGGCCGCGACGACGCGGGGACTGATGTCGCGTTGTTCGATGAGTTGCAGTCCGGGAGCGCCGAGATGGCCGTCGAGGGCGGCGAGCTGGCTCTTCGGGCGCATATCGGCGAAGGTGAACCAGCCGCCGGGTTTCAGCACGCGGGCAACCTCTTTCGCAAAAGCCGGCACGTCGCCGTAACAATGCGAGGATTCGATGTTGACGACGATGTCGAAAGAGCCGTCTGGAAAGGGCATGCCCTCGGCATCGCCGTTCTCGAAGGTGAGGTTCGGCGTATCGGCATTGAGCTGGCGGGCGCGACGCACGGTTTCGGGCGAATAGTCCATGCCGGTGACGGAAGCCGGCGCATGATAACGCGCGATATAGCGCGATCCGCCACCTCGGCCCGAACCGACTTCGAGCACGAGCCTGCCTTCAAGCGGCAAGCCCGCGACCGCCTGCTGATAGAGACCGATGAAGACGCGCTCCGGCTCGTCCTCCGGCTTCAGCGGAAAGGGCTCGCCCTCGGCCAGGTAGCCATAGTTCATGAAGCGCCAGTCGGCATCGTTCCAGAACAGAGAGAGAAGATTGTAGACCCGCCGCCAGACCCATTTCTGGGCCCGCGGAAATTTTCCGGGTGTGGCGATGTCAAGGACGCTGGAAAACAACCGGCTGCTCATGTGCGCGACAACCTTCAGCCCGCCTGCGGCGGAGCTGTTTGCGCCTTGAGCGCCGTGAACTCCTTGTAGAGCCAGTCCCGGCCCTTGCGGATCAGGTCGTGATCGTCCTTGTTCAGCGGACTGAAGCCCGGCATGTAATATTTCAACACGAGCGGCCCGCACTTGCGCCAGTAGCCTGGGGAGAAGAACAGGACCCAGACCAGCCGCAGCCAGAATTTCGGCCCGGTCCTGACACCGTCGACCCTGGCGAAGAGCTTCAGGTTGCGCAGGGTGATCATCAGGAACTTGATGGCGACAGCGTTGAAGGCCATGGTACGCAGCATGTAGCGCTGCCAGCTCGAATAGTTCCGGGTTGCAAAGGCGAAAACGTCCAATGCGACGGCCTTGTGCTCGAGTTCCTCCAGCGCGTGCCACATCCACAGGCGGCGATAGGCAGGCGCCGCATTGTCGAGGAGTTGCGGATTGCGCAGCGTGACGGTCGAGAGCGTCGCCGTCAGATGTTCGATGGCGCAGGTGACGGCCAGCCGGAAAATCGGAATCTTGTCGCTGTGCAGCGTCTTTCGTACCGGCTCCTCCATCGCGTCTACGTCATAACCAAGCTTGGCCAGCGCGCGATTGTAATCGACATGTTCGCGGGTGTGGAATGCCTCCTGCACCGCATAGCCGTTGATTTCCGCCGCCAGCTGCCTGTCTTCGAGCTTCGGCGCGTAATGTTTCAGCGAGCGGATGAAGTAACGTTCGCCTTCCGGCAGGAAGATCGAAAGTCCGTCGATCAGGGCGGTCTTGTGGAAATCGCCCTCCAGCCAATGCCGTGTCGGATTGTCGAGAATCCCGAAGCGGATGTCGCGCGGGATGATGTCCTCGTCGTCATTGCCGGGAGAAGCACCATCCCATTTCGCGCTGCCGCTTTCGCCGGAAGTCGCCGTCGCCATAGCCGTCATCCCGTATTCTGGCCAAGGCACCGCAAGGACCGGCCGATATGTGGTTTCATCCGGGCGGACAATAGCCAATACCGCACAAGCGAGCAACATCGGCCGAACCGATCGACCGACGCCGCGCCATGTGCCGTTTCGTTTGCGGCAAAAAAGACGGGCTGACTCGACTGTCAGAAGTGCTGGCCCTGCCCCCGCACCTCTGACGCTTCCGAAGCTGCCTCAGGCGGTTTCGCCGAGTTCCCGGCGCATGATCTTTGCGCCTTCGACCATGGCTCTCATCTTGCCGAAGGCCACCTCGCGGGGCAGGTATTTCATGCCGCAATCGGGCGCCACGATAATGTTCTTGGCCTCCACGTAAGGGAGTGCGCGGCGGATGCGGCCGGCGACCGTTTCCGGCGTTTCGACATTCATGTCGGAGAGATCGATGACGCCGAGCATCAACGTCTTGCCGGAAAGACCGGTCAGCGTCGAGCAATCGAGGTTCGACTGCGCGGTTTCGAGCGAAACCTGGTGGCAGGAGCAGCCGGAAAGCTGGGTCAGGAACGAATAACCCGAGGGGCGCTCGTGGATGATCGCCGCATAACCGAAGCAGATGTGGACGGCTGTCGTGCCGGTGATGCCGTCCAGCGCGCGGTTTAATGCCTTGAGGCCGTATTGCTCGGCCTTCTGCGGGCGGGCCTGCATATAGGGTTCGTCGATCTGCACCACATCGGCGCCGGCGGCGAAAAGATCGCGGATTTCGGCATTCACCGCGTCGGCATAGTCGTAGGCTGCTTCTTCCTCCGACTTGTAGAAATCGTTCTGCGCCTGCTGCGACATGGTGAAGGGGCCGGGAACGGTGATCTTGATCTTGCGGTCCGTGTGGCTGCGCAGGAATTTCACGTCCTCGGCCTCCACCGCATGCTTACGGCGGATCTTGCCGGTGATGCGCGGCACGGGGTTAGGGTGGCCGGAGCGGTCGAGCGCGGTGCCGGGATTGTCGAGATCGACGCCTTCGAGCGCGGTGGCAAACCGATTGGAATAACTTTCGCGGCGGATTTCACCATCGGTGATGATGTCGAGGCCCGCCTCCTCCTGCGCCTTGATCGCCATGATGGTGGCGTCATTCTGGGCTTCGGCAAGATATTCCTGGGGAATGCGCCAGAGCTCGCGGGCGCGGACGCGCGGCGGGAAACGACCCGCAAGCTTGGCCCGATCGATCAGCCATTCGGGTTGCGGGTAACTGCCGACGAGTGTCGTTGGAAAAAGCACCGTTCATCCTCCCCAGGTATTGCATGTGCCAATGTTGAAAGACGTTATACGGCAACGGGTCATCGTCAAGTCAATAATCGGCAGGGCGTTACTTTCCTTGACGAACGCGGGCGACCGCAGGAATATCGCGCCGCCGCCTGCCCGGGCTGCATCCTCGATACGCAAGGAGCATTCATGTCGCTGGACCCGAAGATCATCGAGACGCTGAAGGGCGTTTCCACCGCAACGCTGACCACGGTGCTTTTGAAGAAGGGGCTCAGGAATGTCTGGATGCGCGGCACCAAGCCGCTCAAACCGGGCCAGGGCCGCGTCGTCGGACCCGCCTTCACGCTGCGTTTCGTGCCGGCCCGCGAGGACCTCGCCACGCCTGAAAGCTGGGCTTCGCCGATCTCCACCCGTGCCGCCATCGAAGCCATGCCGGAAGGCTGCATCGCGGTCGCCGATGCGATGGGCGTGCTCGATGCCGGCATTTTCGGCGATATCCTCTGCGCCCGCATGGTGAAGCGCGGTGTCGCCGCACTCATCACCGACGGCGTGATGCGCGATGCCGAAGGCGTGCTTGGCACCGGCATGAATGTCTGGTGCAACGGCGTCGCCGCGCCGCCCTCCGTCGCCGGCCTGACCTTCGTCGGCTGGCAGGAGCCGATCGCCTGCGGCGGCGTCGCGGTCTTCCCCGATGACATTGTCGTGGTCGACGAGGACGGCGCCGTCCTGATCCCCGCAAAACTTCTCGACGCGGTGCTCGCCGAGGCACCGGAGCAGGAACGCATGGAAGCCTGGATCATGACCGAAGTCGATCGCGGCGTGCCACTGCCGGGCCTTTATCCCATGAATACGGAAACCAAGGCCCGCTACCAGGCCTGGAAGGACAGCCAGAAATGACATTCAATATTGAATCCAAGGGTGTCTATGCCATCGCCACCACGCCTTTCTTCGAAGACGGTTCGATCGATTTCACCTCGATCGACCGGCTGACGGATTTTTACGAGGAAAGCGGCTGCACCGGCATCACCATTCTCGGCATCATGGGCGAAGCCCCGAAGCTGGAGCCGGAGGAAAGCCGGGCGATCGTCAAACGGGTGGTGTCGCGTGCAAAGGTGCCGGTCATCGTCGGCGTCTCGGCGCCGGGCTTTGCCGGCATGCGCTCGCTGGCACGCGAATCCATGGAGATGGGCGCCGCCGGCGTGATGATCGCGCCGCCGCCTTCGCTGCGCACCGACGACCAGATCGTCAATTACTTTGCCGGTGCCGTCGAAGCGGTCGGCGAGGACGTACCCTGGGTGCTGCAGGACTATCCTCTGACGCTGACGGTCGTCATGTCGCCGGGCGTGGTCGCCAGGATCATGACCAACCATCCGTCCTGCCTGATGCTGAAGCACGAGGACTGGCCGGGGCTCGAAAAGATTTCGAGGCTGCGGGCCATGCAGAAGGCCGGCGAGTTGCGGCCATTCTCGATCCTCTGCGGCAATGGCGGCCTGTTCCTCGACTTCGAGCCGGAACGCGGCGCCGATGGCGCAATGACCGGCTACGGATTCCCGGACATGCTGACGGAACTGGTGCAGCTCTTCGCGGACGGCAAGCGGGACGAGGCACATGACCTGTTCGACACGCATCTGCCGCTGATCCGTTATGAGCAGCAACTCGGCGTCGGCCTTGCCATTCGCAAGCACGTGCTGAAACGCCGGGGTGTGATCGCCACCGATGCCCAGCGCAAGCCGTCGCAGATGCTGTCGGCCACGGCAAAGGCGGAGGTGGATTACCTGCTTGCCCGGATGGCGAAGAAGGACAAGCGTGCAGCCTTTTGATTTCGATAGCGCCCAATGATAGTCGGGTCGAACACGGCCATGCGGCCAGAGCTCAATCCAGCATCAGGCCAGCATCAGGCCAGCATCAGGCTTTTCACTCTCTCCGCAATCGCCATGGATGAGGTGAGGCCGGGGCTTTCGATGCCATAGAGCGCGGCATAGGCCGGGTGGCCGGTCGCTTCATATCCCTGGATGATGAAATCGCCGCCGCCTCCCCCATCCGGCCCGGCGACCTTGGGCCGCATGCCGGCATAAGCCGGCTGCAGAGCGCCGTCCGGCAGGGCCGGCCAATAGCGGCGTATCGCGGCGTAAAATTTATCCGCCCGGCGCGGGTCGACATCATAGTCGATCGTCTCCACCCATTCGACATCCGGGCCGAAACGCGGCTGGCCCGCGAGATCGAGCGTCAGGTGGACACCGAGGCCGCCCGGTTCCGGCACCGGATAGATCAGGCGGCTGGCCGGGGCGCGGCCGGCAAGCGAGAAATAACAACCCTTGGCGTAGTGACGCCCGGGTATCGTCGCCGGGTCGAGGCCTGCGATGTTTTCGGAAATCGTCCAAGCGTTGAGGCCGGCGGCATTCACCGCCAGACTTGCCTCGATCTCCACCGGATCGCGGCCGCCCACCGAAAGCCGGAGTGTATCCGCCAGGAGCGCACCACGCAGAACGGGCGAACTCTGTACGATCGCGCCGCCATGTGCCTCTATGTCGGCGATATAGGTTTCCATCAGGCGGTGACTGTCGATGATGCCGGTCGAGGGAGAAACGAGGGCCGCGAAACCCTTTATCTGCGGCTCCAGCCGGGCAAGTTCGGTACCGTCGATCAGATAACAATCGTTCACGTCATTCGCTTCGGCCTGTTTCAGCAGCTTTTCGAGATAGGCGACCTCCCTTTCGTCGGAGGCGACGACCAGCTTGCCGCAGCGCCGGTGCGGGATGTAGCGCTCCTTGCAATAGTCGTAGAGCTTTCGTTTTCCGGGTACGCAGAGTTCGGCCTTCAGGCTGCCTGTCGGGTAATAAAGTCCGGCATGGATGACCTCGCTGTTGCGGGCCGAGGTGATGCTGCCGGTCATCGGCTCGGCTTCGAGCAGCACGACTTCACGCCCGGAGATTGCTAATTCGCGCGCGATTGCCAGCCCCACCACGCCGCCGCCAATGACGACGCAATCAAGCTCCAGCACCTCCCCCATGCACTTCTCCGCAATTTGGCCTTCCGATTATCAGGCGGGATGATATACGAGAAAACCATCCCGGCCAGCGTTTCGGTGGCTTTGGGGTTCGCCAGGGCCGAGATTCAATTGGGGAGGAATTTCAAATCATGCAGGAATTTTCGCGATGAAGGTTGTGTTTCTCGACCGCGACACGATCGGCCCATCGGTGACGGTCACGAAGCCGGCCTTTACGCATGAATGGGTGGAATACGGCAAGACGGCGCCCGATGATGTGGCGGCCCGTATCGCCGACGCGGATATCGTCATCACCAACAAGGCGCCCGTCCGTGAGCAATCGATCGCCAACGCCAGGAAACTCAAGATGATCGCGGTCGCCGCCACAGGCTACGACGTGATCGATCTCGCCTTTGCCAAGGAGCGCGGCATCACTGTTTCAAACGTGCGCGGCTACGCGGTCAACACCGTGCCGGAGCATACGTTCGGCCTGATCTTCGCGCTCCGCCGCTCGATCGTCGGTTTCCGCCAGGACGTGATCGCCGGCGAGTGGCAGCGCGCCAACCAGTTCTGCTTCTTCAACCATCCGATCAAGGATCTCGCCGGCTCGACGCTCGGCATTTTCGGCCGCGGCACGCTCGGGAAGTCGGTGGCGAAGATCGCCGAAGCCTTCGGCATGAAGGTCCTTTTCGCGGCCCGCAAGGATGCGGAGACAATCGAGCCCGGCTACACGGCGTTCGATGAGGTGCTGGAAACCGCCGATATCATCACCTTTCACATGCCGCTGACGCCTGCCACCCGCAACCTCATCGGCATCGCTGAATTCCGCAGGATGAAGAGGCACCCGCTGATCATCAACACGGCGCGTGGCGGGCTGGTCAACGAGGCCGATCTGGTGACAGCGCTAGACGAGGGCCTGATCGCCGGCGCTGGATTCGACGTGCTGACCAAGGAGCCTCCGGCTCCGGACAATCCGCTGCTGACGATCCTCGAACGCCCGAACTTCATCCTGACGCCGCATGTGGCCTGGGCCAGCGACGAGGCGATGCAGACCCTCTGGGCGCAGGTCATCAGCCATGTCGAGAATTTCGAAAAGGGCATGCCGACGAACGTGCTGTGATACGGGGCAGAAACCGGAGAGAGCGACCATGACATCCGCCATATCCCGCCGGCGCCTTTCGGAATGCAGCCTGGAAGACGCCGCGACCGGCTTCACCGTCGGATTCTCGGGTTATGTGGTGCCTATTAACGCGACGCCGCATTCGATCCAGCTCAGGATTGATCGCGACCATGTCGATCCCGACGAGAGCTTCGTCTATTTCGACGGCGAGGCGCCGAGCGGCATCCTGCTGATCGGCCGGCGCGGCGATATTTCGAGGGTCGGCGCACTTGGTATGGGACCGACGATCCGCGGCCAGGGTTTCGGCAGCCGCGTCATGCGGGAGGCGATCGATGCGGCCAGGGCGCGCGGAGACCGGAAACTCGTCCTCGAAGTGATCGACTCCAACGAACGGGCGCGCGCGCTTTATCTGTCGCTCGGGTTTTCCATCACCCGCAAGCTGGTCGGTTTCGGCCGGAGCCGCAAACACGCTGCGCCGGACGTGGCGCCGGCGGAGAAATGCGATCTCGGAACGGCAACCAGCCTGCTTGCCCGGTTTGCCGATGCGGATCTTTCCTGGCAGACCGACCCGCTCAGTTTCGCGGCGGCCGGGCCGCCGCTCAAAGGGTTTTCCTTTGACGGCAAAGCCGTGGCGCTGCTGGACGACACGGGCAAGGACGTCCGTCTTTTCGGGCTGGCCGTCGATCCTGTCCGTCGTCGCCAGGGCATCGGCAGGGCGGCGACCGATGCGCTCGCCGCCCGTTATCCGGGACGCAGGCTCTTCTTCATCGAAAACGTCCCCGCAGGGCTTCTGGATCGCTTCATGCGGCGCATCGGCTGGCGGAAAAGCACGCTCACCCAGTCGGAAATGGGGATCGACCTCAAGTAATTCGCTCATAAACGACACATAGATAGAAAAGTATTTTCGGCTTTAGCGAAACATTTAGGGGTAGTGCGGAAGATGCCCGCTCAACCGCACGACAGAGCTATTCGCGGAAAAAGGGGGCCGGCCGATGGCGGAAGCAATCGAGCATACTGTACGTGAATTCATCTCGGAAAACTTCCTGTTCCGTGCCGATGCCAAAATAAGCGACGGCCAGTCGCTGCTGGAGACCGGTGTGATCGACTCGACCGGCGTGCTGGAACTGATCGCCTTCCTCGAGCAGACCTACGGCATCACGGTTGCCGACGAGGAGATCGTTCCGGAAAATCTCGACAGTATCAGCAACATGACGAGCTATCTCGCCACCAAGCTCGCAGCGGCCTGAGGATGCGCCGATGCGCATAGAGGCGAGGCTCCGCGACACGGCCAGGCGTTTCGGCGAAAAGACGGCGCTCGTCGCCGGCGAAGCGCGCCTGACCTATGCGGAACTCGACATCCTGTCCGACGGGCTCGCGGCGGCCTTGCAACGTGGCGGCGTCAAACCCGGCGACCGGGTATTGATGGTGCTCGACAACGGCCATGAGGCCGTCCTGAGCTTCTTCGGTGCCTGGAAGGCTGGCGCCGTGCCCTGCCCGCTCTATCCGTCGATCAAGGTGGAAAAGCTCGCAAGCATTCTGGAAAGCACCGAAGCATCGGCGATCATCGCGCAGGCGCGCCAGCGGGAGACCGTTGAAGCCGCGATCGGCAAGACGAAGCTCTCGCCCCTCCTCGTGGTTGCCCAGGCTGATGCCGCCGACAAATCGGCAGTGCATTTTGAGGAAATGGCGGTCCAGGCATTCAGAACGCCACTGCGGGAATTCGAAAACAGCGACGCCCTGGCGCTGCTCATCCACACGTCCGGTTCGACCGGCCGGCCGAAGGGCGTCATGCTCAGCCATGCCAACGTGACTGCTGCGTGCGAGGCGATCGCCTCCTATCTCGGCAACAGCGAAGACGACGTTGTGTTGAGCGTCCTGCCGCTTTCCTTCGGCTACGGCATCACGCAGATGGTGACAATGGTGATGACCGGCGGAACGCTGGTGCTGGAAAAGAGCTTCGCCTTTCCGCGCAGGATCCTGCAGCGGCTGGCGGAGGTCAAGGCCACCGGCTTTCCGCTCGTGCCTCCCATGGCCGCGCTGATCACCGGCATGAAGGATCTGGAGCCGGGTTTCCTTCCGCATCTGCGTTATATCACAAGCGCCGCCGCCGCCATGCCGCCCGCCTTTACGGAGAGGCTACAAAACCTGTTTCCGGATACGCGGCTTTTCCTGATGTATGGCCAGACGGAATGCCTGCGCGCCACCTATCTGCCACCTGAAGAGGCTGCCTATAGGCCGCTTTCGGTCGGGCGCGCCATCCCCGGCACCAAGGCTTTCGTGATCGACGAGGACGGTCGGCCGGCGGCCGCAGGTACGATCGGCGAACTCGTCATCGAAGGGCCGCATGTCATGTCCGGGTATTGGGGCGACGGGCTTTCCACGGTGCGCGCCCTTTCGCCGGTCGCCAATGGTCGGCGGCTCCATACCGGCGATCTCTTCCGTGCCGATGCGGACGGTTTCCTCTATTTCGTCAGCCGGCGCGACGACATCATCAAGACGCGCGGCGAAAAGGTCAGTCCGCAGGAGGTGGAACGCGTGCTCTATGCCCTGCCCGGCATCAAGGAAGCGGCTGCCGGCGGGATCGACGATCCGGTCTTCGGCCAGGTGATCCGCGCCTATGTGGTGGTCGAGGATGGGATGACGCTGACGGAGCGGGAGATCGTCCGCCACTGCGCCGGCCTGCTCGAAGATTACATGGTGCCGAAAAGCGTCGAATTCCGCGACGCGCTGCCTCGCACGACGACCGGCAAGATCCGGCTCGGGGCGGATGAGAACAACGCTATCACACGAGGGAATGTCGCATGACCCAGAGCCTGAAACGCGCCCCGACGGCGGAAAGATTCTCGGCCGATACGCTGAAACTCGATGCGGAGGCGGAGATCGAACGCATCTGCGGCTGGCTGCGCGAAACGGTGCTGAAGGATCTGAGGAAACGCGGTGCCGTGCTCGGCCTTTCCGGCGGCATCGATTCCAGCGTTACCGCCGCGCTCTGCGCCCGGGCCCTCGGACCGCACAAGGTGACCGGCGTCTTCATGCCGGAACATGACTCGGATCCGGAAAGCCTTCGCCTCGGCAGGGCGCTTGCCGAGGCCGTCGGTGTTGAGACCGTGCTGGAAGACATCGGTCCGGCGCTTGCCGCCGCCGGCTGCTATACGCGTCGTGACGGCTTCATCCGGCAGGTCGTGCCGGAATTTTCCGAAGGCTGGGGCTGCAAGGTGGTGCTCGAAGACGCATTGACCGGCCGCGGCTACAACATCTCCTGGCTGGTGGTCGCCAATCCGGCCGGAGAGCAGAGCCGCCACCGCATGCCGCTCGAAGTCTATCTCGGGATGATCGCCGCCGCCAACATGAAGCAGCGTACCCGCAAGCAGATCGAGTATTACCATGCCGACCGGCTGAACTTCGCCGTCGCCGGCACGCCGAACCGGCTGGAATACGACCAGGGTTTCTTCGTCAAGAACGGTGACGGCGCCGCCGATTTCAAGCCGATCGCGCACCTCTACAAGAGCCAGGTATACCAGCTCGCCGAAGCGCTCGGCGTGCCCGCCGAGATCCGCCGCCGCCCGCCGACGACCGATACCTGGTCGCTGCCGCAGGGCCAGGACGAATATTACTTCTCGCTGCCTTACGACCGGATGGACCTCTGCCTCTACGGCCTCGACAACGGGATTGCGCGGGAAGAAGTGGGTGAGGCCGCCGGACTGACACCGGATCAGGTCGATGCCGTCTGGCGCAACATCGCTTCCAAGCGGAAGGTGGCGGAATATCTGCATGCCGAGCCGGTGACGATGCTTGGCTGAGCCAATGCGAGGGCCGCCGGCCGTCAGTCGAACCGGTCGCCGATCAGCCGCATCCAGCCTTCGCCGGCGAGCCCGCTCACCAGCGCCTGGCCGGATTTGATCGGTTCGAGCAGCGTTTTGTCGCGTGCCGCCGCGACGTAAAACGAACGGCTGTGGAAGAGAGCGCCCCGCAGCATCAGCGCCGGCGTGAGCCAGGGATGTGCCGCACCACGCAATGCCGCGCAACCATAGCCATAGGCATGGGCGAAAAGGTCGTCGACGAGATCGTCCAGCCGGGCCGGCGCGGCGATCGCCTGCAGCAGCCAGCCAATGCTGCCGGGCGAGGCAAAATAGGCGTAGGCCGCAAGCGGGCGGCCGTCGGACGAATAGCCGATCCGCCACTCGGGATAACCGAAATTCCGTTTCTGCTCCGCCTGGCCGAGAAACCAGCGGATGCTTGACGGGTCCCAGCGGGGCCGCAGGGCAAAAGTGTCCTTCAGCACCAGCAACGCCTCGCCGAAGGCATCCGGCGTCACGTCGCGAAAACTGACCCTGCCGTTTGCAATGGCGGTGAACGGCGTCCTGCGGCCAAACGAAATGGCGCGGTCGGCTATTCGCCCGAACGGACGAATCAGGCGCGCAAGGCCTATCCGCCGCTCCAGCAGTTGCACTCCGGTGGAGGCGGGGCGAAGCACCTTCAGCCAGTTCATGCTATAGCCCGGATCCAGCGGGTGGCCGGCCTTCTGCCACATGCCGATCGCCGTCGCATTGGCGGTCTCGGTGAGTGAGATATCCTGGGGGCCGGCCAGAAAGGCGCGCACCAAGCGCGCACCGGCCAGCGGGTTCTCCTTGGCGTTCTCGACCATCAGCGAGCCCGCGAAGGCTGCGCGTAACGAACGATCGCCGATTTCCAGCCTCGCGGGCAGCACGCCGACGAAACCCGATACCTTGCCGTCCGACTCCGCAAAAACCTTGGAACAGAGATCCGGCTCGTTCCAGGGATGGTCGAAAAAGGCCTCTTCGAGATAGGCGGAAAGAGAGGGGGACGGCTTGCCCGACTTCCGGAAAGTTTTCTGAAAAAGCCTTGCGACCGCCTCGATATCGCTGCGCTCGAAATCGCGGATGACACCCGCTTCCTTGCCTGCCGTCATGCCCGGTCCCTCATTCGCAGGCAAACTTGCATGATGAGAATTAAATAAACGAAAAGAGGCCCCGCCAACCGCGGGGCCTCCGAAAATCCAAATGCGTACGGTTTACATCCAGTATGGCGGTACGCCGTAATAGTCGTAGATCGTGCGGCCCTTGTCGTTGAACCAAGCCTCGTCATCGAGATCCCGATATCGCGGGGCACCCGTGATCTGGTCCTTGGTGAGGTCGATGCGGTAGCCGTCGAGCTGTTCGTCGTATCGCAGCTTTTCCCAGGGCAGCGGGTAATAGTCGTCGCCGATACCCCAAAAACCGCCGAAGCTCAGGACCGCATAACCAACGCGGCCGCCACGCTTTTCGAGAAGCACGCGGGCGATGGAGCCGATATGCTTGCCGTCGGCACCGTAGACCTTCGTACCCTCGACCTTGTCGCTGGCGATCAGCGAAGGCGTGTCCTTGACATAGGGATCCTGTCCGGCTCGGGGTTCATGATGCAACATGGCGCACCTCCTTGTTTCTCGTGAACGATCACGAGAGGTGAACGCCCTGTCCGGCAAGAGGTTCCGCCACGGTGTGCGTCCGCGCGGTCCTCCCTTGCCGTTCTTCGCAATCCAATTGACGTTTACGTCAAAGTTATATAGCTGTTTAAATCTGACACTCTGGCTTGAAGCCGGGTTGCCATGGCATAATGTGTTTCTCGCGCAAAGCGGAGGACTTTGCAGCGGGCGCGCTGGAGGACGGCGCGGGACGACAAGAAGAACGATAGAGGAGGTCCAGCAAATGAACGAAGTCAGCGCACGCACCGAAGCCCATCCGACAAAGATCTGGCTCGCCTCCTACCCGCCTACCGTGCCGGCGGAAATCCCGCCGTTACCGCATCATTCGCTCGGCGAACTCTTCGAGGAGAGCTGCGTCCGATATGCGGACCGCCCGGCCTTTTCAAGCATGGGCAAGGCGCTTTCCTTTCAGGAGCTGGAAGCACAGAGCCGCAAGGTTGCGGCCTGGCTGCAGGCTCAGGGCCTGGTGAAGGGCGACCGGGTGGCGGTCATGCTGCCGAACATCCTACAGAACCCGGTGATCGTCTACGGCATCCTTCGGGTCGGCATGGTGGTGGTCAACGTCAATCCGCTCTACACGCCGCGCGAACTCGCCTACCAGCTCAAGGATGCCGGCGCAAAGGCGCTCTTCGTGCTCGAAAATTTCGCGCATGCGGTGCAGCAGGCACTGCCGAACACGGACGTAAAGCATGTGGTCGTGGCGACCATGGGCGACATGCTGGGCCTCAAGGGCCATATCGTCAATCTCGTGGTGCGCCGGGTCAAGAAACTCGTTCCCGACTGGTCGCTGCCGCAGGCCAAAAGCTTCAAGCAGGTTATGGCAGAAGGCGCCCGTCATTCGCTGACGCCCGTCGAGGTCTCGCCCCGGGATGTCGCTTTTCTGCAATATACCGGGGGGACGACGGGTGTCTCCAAGGGGGCGATACTCACGCATGCCAACCTGCTCGCCAACAAGGAGCAGATGGGGATCTGGCTCGAAACCGCATTCCTGACCAAGCCCCGCCCGGAACAGTTGCAGTTCCTCTGCGCTCTGCCGCTCTACCACATCTTCGCCTTGACGGTGAATTCGCTGATGGGTGTGGCGACCGGTAGCCACAACATCCTGATTGCCAATCCGCGCGACATCCCGGCCTTCGTCAAAGAATTGCAGAAATACAAGATCCACGTCTTCCCCGGCCTCAACACGCTGTTCAATGCGCTGATGAACAATCCGGACTTCCAGAAGCTGGACTTCTCTTCCTTCCTGCTCGTTTTCGGCGGAGGCATGTCGGTGCAGCGCCCGGTCGCCGAGCGCTGGCTGAAGATGACCGGTTGTCAGATCACCGAAGGTTACGGACTTTCCGAGACTTCGCCGGTCGCCACCGCCAACCGGCTGGACGCGGTCGAGTTCAGCGGCATGATCGGCCTGCCGATCTCCTCGACCGAGATTTCCATCCGCGACGACGAAGGCAATGAGGTGGAACTCGGCGACGTGGGCGAAATCTGCATTCGCGGCCCGCAGGTGATGGCCGGTTACTGGAATCGTCCGGACGAGACTGCCAAGGTGATGACCGCGGACGGTTATTTCCGCACCGGCGACATGGGCTATATGGACCGCCAGGGCTATACCAAGATCGTCGACCGCAAGAAGGACATGATCCTTGTCTCGGGCTTCAACGTCTATCCCAACGAGGTCGAGGAAGTGGCGGCCATGCATCCGGGCGTTCTCGAATGCGCGGCAATCGGCGTGCCCGACGAACATTCTGGCGAAGCGGTCAAGCTCTACGTGGTGAAGAAGGACCCCAATCTGACGGAAGCCGACCTCAAGGCCCATTGCGTCGCCAATCTCACCAACTACAAGCGACCGCGCTTCATCGAGTTCCGCAGCGAACTGCCGAAGTCGAATGTCGGCAAGATTTTGCGGCGCGAGTTGCGGGGGTAACGGATAACGGGCGCAGGTGCATCCAACACCCTGATCCCTGTGCTTGTCACAGGGATCAGGGAGAATATGGGGTGTCCATCTGAGAAATAACCCATCGCCTGCCGGAACCGGCGGTTACCGTTGCATAGGAGAGACAGCCGGCAACACAGAGTAGACTCCGGCACGACAATCCCCGCGTTACCGGTAGACGATCCGGCAATCCTCGATTAGCCATTCCCGAGGGGCCGGGCAGTCAGCATCGTTGGAGTTCGCTTGGGAAACCGCGCCGGATTTTCGTCTCGTTGGATTGCCGCCTTCTCGGTGCTGGCCATTCTTGCGGGCTGCGCCGGGCGGCCGGAAGGCGTGCTTATTCCGACGGCGACGCAGGCCTCCGGCGCTTCGAAAGTCGACGTGCTCGTCGCCACGACCCGGCAATCGAGCCAGACGCCGGGGGTGCTGTTCTCAGGCGAGCGCGGCAAGGAACCGCAGGTCACCGAGATCGCCGTTTCCATTCCGCCGGACAAGGCCCGCGAGGTTGGCCAGGTGCAGTGGCCGTCCAAACTTCCCGCCAATCCGGCAAAGGAATTCGCCACTCTCTCCGTCACTCCGGTCGAAGCCGGCGCTGCCCGATCATGGGTCAGGAGCCACCTGCCGAAAAGCCGGCGGGTGCTGGTCTTCGTGCATGGTTTCAACAACCGATATGAAGATGCCGTCTACCGCTTCGCCCAGATCGTCCACGATTCAAAGGCGGACGCCGCGCCGGTGCTGTTCACCTGGCCGTCGCGCGGCAGCATCTTCGCCTACAATTACGACAAGGAAAGCACCAACTATTCCCGCGACGCGCTGGAGATGATGCTGCGCCGCCTGGCACAGGAACCTGGCGTCGGCGAAATCACCGTCATGGCGCATTCGATGGGCTCCTGGCTGACCGTCGAGGCGCTCAGGCAGATGGCGATCCGTGACGGGCGCGTGGCGCCTAAGATCCAGAACGTCATCCTTGCCTCACCCGATCTCGACGTTGACGTGTTCAGCCGCCAGCTTGCCGAGATTGGCGAAAAGCGGCCGCATTTCACCCTGTTCGTCTCCCAGGACGACCGGGCGCTCAGCCTGTCGCGGCGCATCTCCGGCAATGTCGACCGGCTCGGACAGGTGGATCCCACCGTCGAGCCCTATCGCAGCGAATTCGAAAAGGCCGGCATCGTCGTGCTGGATCTTACCAAGCTCAAGACCGGAGACGGCCTGAACCACGGCAAGTTCGCCGAAAGCCCGGAAGTGGTAAAGCTGCTCGGCAACCGACTGATCGCCGGCCAGACGGTCACCGATTCCGACGTCGGGCTCGGTGAGCATCTCGGAGCCGTTGCGCTCGGCGCCGCGCAGACCGTCGGGAGCGCCGCAAGCGTCGCCGTCAGCACGCCGATCGCGATCTTCGATCCGGTCACCCGCCGGAACTACAGGGATCAGGTCGATCGTTTCGGCAATTCGGTCGGGAACGCGGTGGCGACCAGTGTCGGGCAATAAAACCGCACTTGCCTTCGACCACGCTTGATTTGACATGCAAAGCGAATAGGTTCGCCAGCATCTCTCTTCCCAGCGTGAGGAATCACCCATGCAGGCCATCATCCAAGACCTGAAATCCACCGTCGCGAGAACCAATGCCACGGATATCCGCGCAGCTTTCGCGGCCGATTCCGGCCGTTTCGAACGGTTCAGCGCCGCTTTCGACGATCTTTTGATGGATTATTCCAAAACGGCTGTGAATGGAGAGATCCTGCTGCTTCTCGAACGGCTTGCCGAAGTCGGCGGCGTCGCGAAGAAGCGCGAGGAAATGTTTTCGGGCACTCCGATCAACTTTACGGAAGGCCGAGCCGTCCTGCATACGGCATTGCGCAACCGCTCTAACACTCCCGTCCTGGTCGACGGCAAGGACGTCATGCCGGATGTGAACGCCGTTCTCGCCGCCATGGGCACGTTCGCCGACGGCATCCGCACCGGCGCGCTGAGGGGCGCGACCGGCAAGAAGATCACCGACGTCGTCAATATCGGCATCGGCGGCTCCGACCTCGGTCCGGTCATGGCGACGCTGGCGCTCGCTCCATTCCATGACGGTCCCCGCGCGCATTTCGTCTCCAACGTCGACGGCGCCCATATCGCCGATACGCTGAAGCTGCTCGACGCGGAAACGACGCTCTTCATCATCGCGTCCAAGACCTTCACCACCATCGAGACGATGACCAATGCCGCCTCGGCGCGCGCCTTCATCGCCGACAAGCTCGGCGATGCGGCGGTGAAGCATCATTTCGCGGCCGTCTCGACCGCGCTCGACAAGGTCGCCGCCTTCGGCATCGAGAGCGACCGGGTGTTCGGTTTCTGGGACTGGGTCGGCGGCCGCTACTCCATCTGGTCGGCGATCGGCCTGCCGCTGATGATCGCTATCGGGGCGGAAAACTTCGGCAAGTTCCTGGATGGCGCGCATGCGATGGACAGGCACTTCCGCACCGCGCCGACCCGCCAGAACCTGCCGATGCTGCTCGGCCTGATCGGTTTTTATCATCGCAACGTGCTGGGTTACCCGACCCGCGCCATCCTGCCTTATGACCAGCGGCTGCTGCGCTTCCCCGCCTACCTGCAGCAGCTCGACATGGAATCGAACGGCAAGGGCGTGACGATCGACGGCAGGCCGGTGGAAGGCAATTCCGGCCCGGTCGTTTGGGGCGAACCGGGCACCAACGGCCAGCATGCCTTCTACCAGCTCATCCACCAGGGCACGAGCATCATCCCCGCCGAATTCATGATCGCCGCCAACGGTTTCGAACCGCATTTGCGCCATCAGCACGAACTTCTGATCGCCAATTGCCTGGCGCAATCCGAAGCGCTGATGAAGGGCCGCACCTTCGACGAGGCCAAAGAACAGTTGACCTCCAAGGGCATGGATGAGACGAAGGCGGATTTCATCGCGCTGCACCGCGTCTTTGCTGGCAACCGTCCGTCGATCACCTTTGTCTACGACAAGCTGACGCCGTTTTCGCTCGGCCGGCTGATCGCGCTCTACGAACACCGGGTCTTCGTCGAAGGCGTGCTCTTCCGCATCAACTCCTTCGATCAGTGGGGCGTCGAGCTCGGCAAGGAGCTGGCGACCGGCCTGCTGCCGATCGTCGAGGGTAAGGAGAGTGCTGCCGGCCACGATTCGTCGACCCAAGGCCTGGTGAAGGCGCTGCTCGACGCGCGGAAATAACCGCAGGAGCGAACCATGGAAGGCAGGGAACCGAGCCGGACGGCGAAACAGGTAGCGGGCTCCCGCGCCGCCCACCAGATCATCGACAACGCTTCCGTCTTCAAGGATCCCTATGCCCGGGTGATCCTGGATGCAGAGTCGATCGCTGCGGCCGACGAAAAGGCCCGGGATCCCTCCACCAAACCCTTCCGCATGTTCCTGGCGGCGCGTAGCCGCTTCGCGGACGATTGCATCGCCCGCGAAGCGGGGCTCGGATTGCGACAGGTCGTCATGCTCGGCGCCGGCCTCGATACGTTTGGCCTGCGCAATCCCCATCGCGATGCGGGGCTCAGGGTATTCGAGGTCGATCATCCAGCCACCCAGGCCTGGAAAAAGGAGCGGCTCGCCGCCTCAGAGATCGCACTCCCCTCGGAACTCACCTTCGTGCCGGTCGATTTCGAACGGGACGATCTGGCGGAAAAGCTCGAAGCCAGCGGCTTCCGCAAGGATGAACGTGCTCTTTATGTCTGGCTCGGCGTCGTTCCCTATCTCGAAAAGCAGACCGTCTTCTCGCTGCTCCGCTTCGTGGCAGGTTCGGCCGAGGCCGGAATCATCTTCGACTATTCCGAGCCGCTGGAGAACTATGCGCCGGAGCGCCGCGCCAGAGCGGCAACGATGGCGGCACGAGTGGCCGCTGCGGGCGAACCGTGGATCACGCTGTTCGATCCCACGGAACTTGCGCGCGAACTCACGGCCATGGGGTTCCACCACATCGAAGACCTGGGCCCATCCGCCACGGCGCGGCGATATTTCGGCGCTTCGGCGGATACGCCGGATGGCGGCGCCGGGCCGCATATCCTTTTTGCCCGTACGACGCCGCCGGTTTAGCGCTTAAAGCCCGATCTCATGCGCGAACGGCGGATTGGCGCCGGCGCGGGAGACAGTGACTGCGGCGGCCTTGGCGCCGAGCGCCAGCGCGTTGCGAACCGCATCTTCGGTGAGGGCGGCGACCTTCTCCTTGGTCAGCAGGTCCTGCATCTTCAGCGAGGCGAGCACGCCGGCATCGAACGTATCGCCCGCACCGACCGTATCCACCACAGTCACACGTTCGCTGGGCATCGAAGTCTTGAAGCTCTTCGTATAACCCGTCGCACCTTCCGCGCCGCGGGTCAGGACGACCAGCTTGGCGCCTTCGTTCAGCCAGTGGGCGGCGAGCGTATCATGATCACCCCGCATGCCGAACCAATCGAGGTCCTCGTCGGAGAATTTGACGATATCCGACATCGCCGCCATACGGCGCACGCGATCCATGTGCTTCTGTTTGTCCTTGATGAAGCCCGGACGGATGTTCGGGTCGAAGGAGATGACTCGATTTTTGTGTTCGCGGGCCATCAGCGCTTCGTAGGTGCCCCCGCAGGGCTCGGGGATCAGGCTGATCGCACCGAAATGCATGGCCTCGCAACCGTCGCCGAGCACCGGCAGGTCGGCCTCGGTGATCATCCGGCCCGCGGTGCCTTCGTCATAGAAGGCATAGCTCGCCTGCCCCTTGACCAGTTTCACGAACGCGATCGTCGTCGGGCGAGAAGAGACGGCTGCAAGGCTGTAATCCACGCCGCTCTGCGCCAGCGTGTCGCGCAGGATGTCTCCCATCATGTCGTCGGAGAGGCCGGTGAAGAAACCCGTCGGCTGCCCGAGTCGGCTGAGCGCGATCGCGGTATTGAATACCGCGCCGCCGGCGTAAGGGGCGAACCCCTTCTCGCCCAAAGTGGTCTCGCGCGGAAGCATGTCGATCAGGGCTTCGCCGCAGCACAAAATCATAAAAATCCTCCCACGCGGAACCGGATGCCGTTTTCAATCGATTAGGCGAGCTTTTGTCAAAACACCAGAGCAAAAACTCAATCAGTAAGCTCGCTGATGCCGCCGTTGCGTCCGGACCAGGCGAGCGGCGCATCGAGGAAGGCCTCAACCTCGGTAAAGGTCTTCTCGTCGAAAAGCTTCTGCTCGCGCGCGACGGCCAGCACGTTGCGCCAGGTGGCAATATAATGGAACTGGACGTTACCCTTCACAAACCGTTCCCGGACCTGCGGATACATGTCGTAGAAGAACAGCGCGATGCCGTGATCGACGACGCCGCCCGCAGCCCGGATCGCATCGATGAACGTGAACATGCCGCCGCCGACGGTGGTGAGATCCTCGATCACCAGGACGCGCGCGCCCTCCGGCATGTGGCCCTCGATCTGCGCATTGCGGCCATGTCCCTTGGGCTTCTTGCGGACGTAGATCATCGGCAGGCCGAGGCGCTCCGACAGGAAGGCCGCGAACGGGATCCCGGCGGTCTCGCCGCCCGCGATGCAATCGAATTTCTCGAAGCCGGCGTCGCGCATGAGCGTCGCGGCCGCGAAATCCATGATTGCCGAGCGGATGCGCGGATAGGAGATCAGCTTGCGGCAATCGATGTAGACCGGGCTCATCATGCCGGACGAAAGCTTGTAGGGCTTGTCGGCGCTGAAATGGACCGCTCCGATCTCCCAGAGCATCTTTGCCATCAGTTCGGCCATTACGCCGCGATCCGGAAATGTGGTCTGAATCATGTGCCCTATCCTCGCTTGTCAAAACCACGCGCCGCAATAGCAGCATGCGGGGCCACGCGCCAGACGGGCGCACGGAAATAAGGACAGGATGTCAGGCGCTCGTCCGCGTTTCAGGAAGATGAACCGGCCTCAGATATTCGGCGACTTCGACACGGTCGCGACCGGCGCGTTTGGCTTCGTAAAGGGCCTTGTCGGCGAGGCTGAGCACCGTCTCGAAAGGTTGTCCGCCTATGGCGCCCACGGCGACACCGGCACTGACGGTGCAGCGCAGCACCGTTTCTCCGACTGCGATTTCGCGTGCGGCAAAACGGCGGTTGATATCGTTGGCAATCCGCTCGGCCCTGCCCGGCAGCACATTGTCCAGGATCATCGCGAATTCCTCACCGCCGAGGCGGGCGACGGTATTGGGACTTTTCGTGCTGTTCGTCAGGTCTTCGGCAAATATCTTCAGGACGAGATCTCCGGCCGCGTGGCCGAAACGGTCGTTGATCGACTTGAAGCGGTCGATATCGAAGACGATGACGGCGGTCGATGCCTTGAGAACACGGCTGCCGTGCTGTTCGAAAAGGGCGCGGCGGTTGAGAAGCCCCGTCAGGGCATCCGTCATCGCGTCGCGGCGATGATAGGCCGCCATCCGCCACTGGTGGAGCGCGAGCGAAAGCGAACCGATACCCGTCATGCCTGCAATGCAGACGGCGATATTGAGGTTTTCCGCCCAATTGTCGGGAGCGTGCCCCAGGCTCCACTCGCCGTCACCGATCAGCACAACCGCGCAAAGCGCGAAGGAAATGCCGCTCAGCGTATAAAGGATTGCCATGCCGCACAGCGGCCCCGGCGCTTCCTGGCGCGCCGCGACATATTGCCAGGCGGTGCCGATCAACAGCGATGCCGTCGCGATATTCATGACGATCAGGCCAAGTCCGTCCAGCCCCGCCAACATCAGCGGCACGCCGGCCGCGATCGTCACGAGTGACAGAGCCACCGAGAGTTTCCACGGCTTGGTGCCGGTGCGGAACTGAACCGCTGCGGCATAGGTGGTGCAGAAGCCGGCCATCAGGAATGCATAGGCGATCGAGACGCGCAGAATGCCGGTTTCGATCGTGTAGGAACTATAGGCGAAGATGCCGGATACGATCAGGAAAAGCGCAACGACCAGCGTCAGCAGAAAGGAATCCGTGCGGCGGGAAAACCACGTGCCGAACAGCGTGACCATCAGGCACGCCGCCGATACTCCCAGCGCGAGCAAAAGAGAATGATAGTCGAGCATCATGCCTAGCTTTCTCTTCGGGAGGACCCGGCGGGAAAATCCTGGGCGCAAGCTAAACCCGGATTCTTCCCAAAAGGTTACCGGGTTGATCCAAATGCTAGCTAATCGGCGGAAGGTTACGGTTACTTCTCAACCACTTGCCAATAGAGCGGGAACATCGGATCAAAGACCGTGATCGGCCCAGCGTCGGTTTCCCTCTTATCGGGGAAGACGACCGGCTTGTCGCGCTTTTCGATGACGATCGTCTCATCGTTCGGTGCAAGTCCATACCAGGCCGGACCGTTGAGCGAGGTGAATGCTTCCAGCCTGTCCAGCGCATTCTCTTCTTCGAAGACATGCGCCAGACAGCTCATCGTGTTGACCGAGGTATAGATGCCGGCACAGCCGCAGGCGCATTCCTTCAGCGGATCGACATGGGGAGCCGAATCCGTGCCAAGGAAGAAGCGGGCATCGCCCGAGGTCGCCGCGGCCCTGAGCGCCAGCCGGTGGCTCTCACGCTTGGCAACCGGCAGACAATAATAATGCGGGCGGATGCCGCCGACCAGAATGGCGTTGCGGTTGATGATCAGGTGATGAGTGGTGATCGAACCGGCCAGGTTGCTTTTCGCCGATTTGATGTAATCGATGCCGTCGGCCGTCGTCACATGCTCCATCGTCACCTTGAGTTCCGGCAGGCGCTTGCGCAGCGGATCGAGCACGGTTTCGATGAAGACGGCCTCGCGATCGAAGATATCGACTTCCGGCGTCGTTACCTCGCCATGCACGCAGAGCGGCAGGCCGATCTTCGCCATACGCTCCAGCACCGGCATCGCCTTGTCGAAATCGCGCACACCCCCGTGTGAGTTGGTGGTGGCACCGGCCGGATAAAGCTTCACGGCGGTGATCAGGCCGCTCTTCCTGCCTTCTTCCACATCGTCCGGCTGGGTATGTTCGGTCAGATAAAGCGTCATCAGTGGATCGAACCGGTCGCCCTTCGGAAGAGCGGCCATGATGCGCTCGCGATAGGCCTTCGCATCGGCCGTCGTCACCACCGGCGGGACAAGATTCGGCATGATGATGGCGCGGGCGAAATGCCGGCTCGTATCGCTGATAACCCCTTGAAGAACTGCGCCGTCGCGCAGGTGCAGATGCCAGTCATCGGGGCGGCGAAGGGTCAGCGTTTTCATAGGAACTTCCGGATACAATCGATCCGTCCGCCATACCACTAATGGCGCGGATAACACAATCCGAGGATGCCGGCGACACCCATCCCTATACATAGGGATAAATATGAGCTCTCACGCAAATGTGCGAAATAAGGCAGGGGCGAACACGGGAAAGCTTTCGAACATGCGGAACCCGCAACCGCTTTCGACGTTCGTTAAGCAATCTAAAGATTCCATGAATCGGAGCGCACAATGACTTCCCGTGCATCTAAAGTCAACCGGGGTTTTGCGATTGTCACAGGTACTGCCGTTGCCCTTTGCGCCTTGACGGCTTCTCCCGGCGCCGAAGAGCGCGCCAGCCTGCAGCTGGCGTCCGCCATGCAGGTCGATTGCGACCGGATGGCAGGCAGCCCCTACGACCAGCAGCGCAATAGCGAATTCGCGCCGGTGGGCATCGCCGAGATCGATGGCTCGGCCGTCGATGCCTGCCGCGTCGCCTTCGAAACGACGGGCAATCCGCGTTTCGCCTATCAGCTCGGTCGGGCGCTGAACAAGACCCAGCAAGCCGACCAGGCGATGAGCGCCTATAATGCTGCCGTTCAGGCCGGATATCCCGCCGCCAAGGTGAATTTCGGCATGCTGATGGGCCGGCTCGGCGATGAGAAGTCCGAGTTTAAGCTTTATACGGAAGCAGCCCAAAGCGGCAATGTTCTCGCCGCCTACAATCTCGGCGTCGCTTACCGCGACGGGCTCGGCACCAGGCCGGATGTCAAGAAGGCATTGACCTGGTTCGAGAAGGCCGCGACCGAGGGCGATGATACCGCCGCCTTCAATATCGGCGCGATCTATGACGAAGGCCATCTGGTGCCGCAGGACGACCAGACCGCGATCGCCTGGTACGACCTCGCCGCCCAGCGCGGCAATACCGATGCGATGATCAATCTCGGTCTCATGTACGAGGCCGGTGAAGGCATCGAGGCCAATGTCCAGAAGGCTGCCGAAATGTACCGCAAGGCCGCTGAGAACGGCGACCTGTTCGGTGCCTACAAGTTCCTGCAGATGCAGCAACTCGGCGTCGTTCCGGCTCCGGCCGATCCGTCGATGCCGGAAGGCGTCAATTCGCTGGTGCTGAAGCCCGGCGACACGGAACAGTCGGCCATCGCTGCCGGTAAGGAAATCTGACCTCAGATCTCCCCGGCCGAAGGCCCCCAGACGTCCGTCATGGCAAAGCCGTCCGACAGCGGATCGAACGGATCGAGCGCGACCTGGTGCAACCCGAAGGTGAAGCCGCGCCCGGCAATCGTGGGGATGATCGCCGGTTTGCCCGCAACGGTCGTTTCCGCAGCGAGGCCTACTTCGAACTGCGACCCGATGATCGAACGCGACCTGAACATGTCACCGACCTTCACCTTGCCACGCGCATGCAGCGCCGCCAGATTGGCGGAATTGCCCGTGCCGCAGGGCGAACGATCGGCCCGGCCCGGCCACATGGTGGTGCAGGTGCGCACCGTGCCGTCCGCCTCCGTATCGCGGAACATCACATAGGCGACGCCGGAAATCGCCGGGATTTCCGGATGGACCACCGGAAGCTGCTCGTTGATCAGCGCCTTCAGCACCATGCCTGCCCGGACCAACGCCGCGGCATTGGCCTTTTCGATTGCGAGGCCGACCTGCCTGACATCCACCAGACCGTAGAAGATGCCGCCGTAACAAAGGTCGAGCGTGATCTCTCCCCATGCGGGAGTCTGGAGCTTCACGTCCAGTTCGTGCACGAAGGACGGTACCATGGTGAGCTTCACCTTCTCACAGCGCCCGTCGCGGCAAGTGGCCAGCGCCTTGACGAGGCCCGCCGCCGTTTCCAGCGTCACGACGGTTTCCGGCTCCTTCATTTCGACGATGCCGGCCTCCAGCAACGCGGTGGTGGCGCAGATGGAATTCGATCCGGAGCTCGCATGCGCCTGATCCGGCTGCAAGATGACGAAGGCGGCATCGGCATCGGGATGTTTTGCCGGCAGCAAGAGATTGACCGAGCCGATCGGCGCGCCGCGCGGTTCGAGGCAGAGGAAACGGCGAAGTTCATGACCCTTGGGATCGGTGTTCAGCCAATGCAGCTGAGCCGCAACCGTTTCTCCCGGGATCTTTGGCACGCCGCCGATCGCAACCCTACCGATTTCGCCTTCGCAATGAACGTCCAGCAGCTGGATCGTGCGTTTCCATCTCATTTCAAAATACCTTGATTAAAACGTCTGGGATCAAACGTGTCTGGTGATGCCGCCATCGACGCGGATATTCTGGCCGGTGATATAGCCGGCGCCATCCGACAGGAGGAAGGCGGCCGTCTTGGCGATCTCCTCCACATGGCCGACGCGCTTCATCGGCACTTTGTCTGCCGTGCCCGGCTTGTGGTCCAGGCTGTCGATGAAACCCGGCAGAATGCAGTTCATGCGGATATTGTCGGCCGCATACCGATCCGAGTAGAGCTTGGTAAAGGCGCCGGCCGCGGCGCGATAGGTGCAGGAGACAGGGAAGGCCAGCGAGGGTTCGTAAGCGGCAAAGGTGGTGATATTGACGAAAGCGCCCTTGCCCTGTTTCAGCATGACCGGGGTCGCGAGGCGAGCCATGCGCACCAGCGACAGGATCATCATGTCGGAACCGAGCGTCCAGTTCTCATCGGTAATGTCGAGCAGATCGCCCTTCGGCGGATGGCCGGTGTGGTTCACCACCGCATCGATGCGGCCGTAGGTCTCCATGGCCAGATCGAAAACCGCCTGGATGTCCTCGCCTTTTTCCGCAACGCCGCGCGAGGCAACGCCGCCGAGTTCCGCGGCGAGCTTCTCGCAGCTTTCCGAAGGCGACATCAGCGCAAGCCTGTAGCCCTGAGCGTGAAGTTCGCGGGCGATCGCCTCGCCCATGCCGCGCCCGCCGCCGGTGACCAGCGCCACCTTTTCCGTCTCAGCCATCGGAGCCTCCTTTGAAGATTTTTACGCCCATGAAGCGGTTCGGGAGAGATATATCAGCGCCGCAGCTTTGCCTATGGCCTTCCGCCGAGCCACAGATAACCGAGACGAAGCTCCATCCTGCCATCGCCGTAATAATAGGGAAACGCCAGCGATTGCGGCGAAGAGGCCGGCAGGCCGAGGCCTTCGACCGAGGACAGATCGATCGGCGGCGGCCCGGGCGCTGCGTTATTATCGATCCAGACAGCCAGAATCGGTCCCTTCATCGCGTCGGCGGATGGAAAGCCTGGGATCGGCTGTTCGGAATTGATCACCGGCACACCCGGAAACTGCAGCCGCATGTTGCCGGCGAGGTGCATGCCGGCTGCGACGATCAGCGCCGGACGGCCTTCCGCTTTCAGCGCTTCCACGAGCGAGGCGAACGGATAGTTGATGCGGGTGTAGGAGCCGGTCAGCCCGCCCGTCAGCGTCTTGCCCGGCAGCGGGATCAATGTCACGACCATGATGGCGAGGAAAACGCCCAGGAAACGCCGCAGGCTGCCGGCGATATCGGCGCCCGCACGATCGAGTTTCAACAGCAGATAAAGGGGCAGGACCAAAAGATAGGGGTCGAGCCAGCGCTCGGTGATCTTCGTCGTGCCGGCGACGAGGATAACAAAGATCACCCCGAGAAGCGAAACCATCATGATCAGGCCGAGCAGGCGCGTGAAGCGGTCCCCTGCCCTCAGGGACTGTCGAAAATCCCGCTTGAAGGCAATGGCCAATATGACGGTCGTCAATGCGCCGAATGCAACGCATGCAAGCGCCAGCGAACCGACGGCGCGCGCAACCCGTGCAATGCCCTGCGGCGCATTGGCTTCGACCATCTTGCCGATCGTGCCGTCGCTGGCGAGATCGAGATTGCCGGCAAGCCAGAGCGCGTGCGGCAGGACGATCAAAACGCTGATGACGGCCGTCGAGAGCACGCGCGGGTCGAACAGCCTGGCCCGCCATTCACGGTCAGCGAACACGGCGACGATCGTTGCGACCGGCAGGAGCACGAAATTGTATTTGGAAATGCTGCCAATGCCGATCGCGAGCCCGAGGATCACATACCCCTGCCAGTCGCCGCGCATCAGCGTGCGGAAAAGTCCGTAAAGGAACAGCGATGTCGCCATCAGCACTGCGACCGTATGCGTGAGATCCTGCTGCGGCATGTAGGAAACCTGCGGCAAGGTCAGCAGGCTCAGCGTCGCCATCGCGACAAAGCCGGGGCGCCTATCCAGTTCGCGTGCCGCCAAGCCGAAAAAGACATAGGCTAGGAGCAGCATCGCGAATTTCGGCAGGGTCAGCGCAAAGAGCGAAATACCCGTCAAGCTGACGACCGCATTCTGCGCCCAGTTGTAGAAGGGGGGCTGGGGGCCATATCCCGCCAGCCAATATTGCGAGAACAGCGACTGTTCCGCCTCGTCGAGCGTGAGCGAATTGGGCAGCAGCAGACGGACGGCGATGCTCAGGACGCAATAGACGCCAAGAAAGAGGGCGACTGGCCACAGCCCTGCCGACAGAAACGTCGACAGGCGGCCGGCATGTTCCGATTTTCCAGGCGCATGGGCCACGCCGTTCCGACCGTCCATTTTCATTCCTCAGCAAGAAACCCGATGCCAGCAGGTGGCATGCCATCCGGTGCGGATCAACAGAAAAAGCAGATCGAACGCTCCCCGAAAAGTGAGCCGGCTGTCGCGGAGGCCCGCTGATTTTCGTCTTTCAAGTCGCCCGGCGCTTGTCACGCCGGAATGACGGGGCGTTCTTCTGCTTGCGTCAGCGCAAAGACACCCGCTTCTTTCTTCTCAATCTGGCAGGCATGAAAGCCGATGCCACCGTTCCCCGCCACCATGCCAATCTCCAGGATTTCGCAGCCTTTCTGGAAAGCAGGGGGCGATTGAAGAGAATATCGCGTCCCATCTCGCTGGTTCACGAGGTGACCGAGATCCACCGTCGGGTGCTTCTGGAAAACGGGCCGGCACTGCTCTTCGAAAAACCCGTCGATGCCGATGGCAACATCATGGCCATTCCGCTTCTTGCCAATCTCTTCGGAACGCGTGAGAGGATCGAGTGGGGCCTAGGGCTTAGAGCCGGCGGCATTCCGGAGCTTGCCCGCTTCCTGAGCGAGTTGCGCGAGCCGCGGCCCCCGAAGTCGATCCTCGAAGCATGGCGAAAGCTCCCACAACTGAAAGCGGCGCTTTCGCTCAACGCCCGCACGGTGCAGCATCCGCCTTGCCAGGAGATCGTCTGGCAAGGCGCCGATCTCGACCTGGACCGGCTGCCGATCCAATCCTGCTGGCCCGGCGAGCCTGCACCGCTCGTTACCTGGCCACTGGTGATCACCCACGCGCCGGACGATCCAGCGGATGTCAATGTCGGCATCTACCGGATGCAGAAACTCGGCAAGGACCGCCTTATCATGCGCTGGCTTGCCCATAGGGGCGGCGCACGGCACCACAGGATGTGGCAGGCGCTTGGCCGCGACATGCCGGCGGCAGTGGTCGTCGGTGCCGATCCAGCGACGATCCTCGCCGCCGTCATGCCACTGCCGGAAGCCATGAGCGAATTGAACTTCGCCGGCCTCCTGAAAGGGAAGCGGCAGGAAATCGCGGTCGGATTTTCAGTCCCCCTTCCCGTTCCCGCTGAGGCGGAAATCGTCATCGAGGGCACGGTCTCGGCAGCAGAAGTGGCAGACGAAGGCCCGTATGGAGACCATACAGGCTACTACAATGCCGTCGAGCGTTTCCCTGTCCTTACGCTTTCGGCCATCACGATGCGTCGCAATCCGCTCTATCTCTCCACCTATACCGGACGCCCTCCGGATGAGCCATCGAGGCTCGGCGAGGCCATGAACGAGCTTTTCCTACCCATGGTCAGGCGGCAGTTTGCGGAAGTCCACGACCTCTGGCTGCCGCCGGAAGCCTGTTCCTACCGGACCATGGTGGTCTCCATCGACAAACGGTATCCGGGCCACGCGCGCCGGATCATGATGGGGCTCTGGTCGATGCTGCCGCAGTTCAGCTACACGAAACTGATCATCGCTGTGGATCCGGACATCGACGTCCGAAGCTGGCCGGACGTCATGTGGGCGATTTCCACCCGCTTTGATGCCGGCCGCGATCTCATGGTGGTGGACAACACACCCATCGACTATCTGGATTTCGCCTCTCCCAGGTCCGGCCTCGGCGGCAAGCTGGGGCTCGACGCAACGACCAAAATCGGCGCCGAGACAACCCGGGAATGGGGCCGGACCATCGAAATGTCGCAGGAAGTCATCGAAAGAGTCGACGGGCTATGGGCATCGCTCTGCCTCGGCGATGCACCGCCATGACAAACAACCCGACTGCGGAACGACGCACGCCAAAAGGCCTTCCGCAACCAACGATACCACTTCAACGCAACCATGAAACCATCCGCAGACGAGGAGCACATCATGAATGAAATTGGTCCGGACACCACAGTCGCCGCCATCGCCACCGAACTGCCGGGCGCCGCCGAGCTTTTCCGCCGCCACGGCATCAGCTTCTGCTGCGGCGGCGACGTGCCTCTGTCCATGGCCGCCGAACAGGCCGGCCTTGTCCCAGCCGACCTGATCGCCGATCTGGAGGCTCTCGAGGCCGCTTCGGGACGGGACGCGCCGCAGGAAACGCTGGCATTGATCGGGCATCTTCTCACAAGATATCATGCTATCCATCGCGAGGAGCTTGATTGGCTCATTCCTCTCGCCCAGAAGGTCGAGCGGGTGCACGGTGGCCACCCCTCGGCACCGGTCGGGCTTTCGCAGACGCTGACGCGGCTGCGCGACGAACTCGAAAGTCACATGGTGAAGGAAGAGCAGGTGCTTTTTCCGATGATGCGACGCGGCGGCAGCCCGGTGATTGCACATCCGATCGCTGAAATGCGCCAGGAGCACGAGGATGAAGTACGGCATCTGCAGGCCATAGAACACATAACGCACAGCCTTGCCTTGCCGGAAGGCGCCTGCAGATCCTGGACGGCGCTCTATACGGGCCTGCGCAAGTTTACCGACGACCTTGTCGTCCACATGCATCTCGAAAACGAAATACTGTTCCCCCGCTTTCAATCCATGTCATAGAACGTCGAGGCAGCCTCCAACGCCTCGACGTCATCGACCGGAGGAATAACGATGCGTATCGAACGGGACCCCAGCGGGGACTTTATCCTGGAATCCGGTGAGATAGCCGATCGGTTCGGCCTGTCGCGCGACGATTTCCGGCAAAGGATCCGCCAAGGCCTCGTGGCAAGCAGGGTCGAGCGTGGCGAAGCCGAAGATGCGGGAACCAGCCGCCTGAGCATTCGCCTTGGAAACCGGCTGTGGCAGGCCATTCTCAGCAATGAAGACGAAGTCCAGAGCGAAACAGTGACCTTCGTTCGTGGACAAGGCCAAGTCCATAGGTCTGGGGATCGAAAGGGCTGAACCTCGCGGCAGCACGAGGCGTTGATTGGACCTCTCTTCCGCTGGCGGAGGGTGAAGTCGTCCCTTCCGCAAGATCCGCGGCAGCACGCCGGCTCCGGAAAACATGTCTCCCCTGAGCTGCGGTGTCCTTACGCCGCAGCACGCCTTTTCGTGCCAATGCCGGTTTCCGTGGTCTGAAATGCGCCGAGCTGTGTCCGCAGCTTCTCCGTCTCGCCTGCCAGCGACTGCGTGGCCGCGTTCGTCTGTTCCACCATCGAGGCATTCTGCTGGGTGATCTGGTCGAGCTGACTGATCGTCGAGGCGATTTCCGCAAGCGCAACGGATTGTTCGGCCGAGGATTGCACGATCCCTAAAACCTGCTGATTGATCATCCGGACGTGCTGTTCGATGCCGTCCAATGCGACGCCGGCCTGCCCGACAAGCGCAACGCCGCCGGAAACGTCTCTGGAAGCGCTCGCGACCAGAACCTTGATCTCCCGGGCGGCCGTCGCGGAGCGTTGAGCAAGCTCTCGTACCTCCTGAGCTACGACCGCAAATCCCTTTCCGGCCTCTCCGGCACGAGCCGCTTCAACGCCTGCATTGAGGGCAAGCAGATTTGTCTGGAACGCGATGTCATCGATAACTCCGATGATCTGCCCGATCTGATCGGACGATTTGGAAATCTCCTGCATCGCAGCAATCGTGTCGGCAACGATCCTGGCCGCTTGTGACGTGTCGGCATTGGCGATGCCGACCGACTTTTTCGCTTCCTCGGCGCCACCGGCCGACATCCTTACGGCCGTTGCCACTTCCTCCAGCGCCGCTGCGGCCTGCTCCAGCGCGGCGGCCTGGCCGGCGGTACGACTGGCGAGGTCGTCGGCGGCGTCATGCAGATCCGCACAGGCAAGGTTAATCGACTTGGCATTGCTGCCGGCAAGAAATACCAGGTTTTCCAATGTTTCGATCGACTGGTTATAAGTGAGCCGGAGCGGCTCCAGATTGGACGCCAGTTCCCGGGTTATGCGATGGCGCAGATTGCCGTCGGCCAAGGCCTTCAATCCATGGTCCAGCTGCCCGAGCGCGAGTTCGAGTTCAGCGGAACGAGCCGCACGCTCCCGTTCGATTGCCTCGGCTTCCTTCCGGCGCTCCGCCGTGCGGTGCATCTGCTCCTGGTGCTCGAGTTCCGCCCGCCGCTTGGCCGCCTCGACCGCGTGACGCACCGCAAGAGCGAGCGCTCCGATCTCATCCTTGCGGTCGACTGTAACCGAGGCCTCGCCGACGTCACCTCCAGCCAGTCGCTCTACGGCTGCAGTGAGTTTTTGCAGCGGGCGAACCACGCCGAAGCCGATCACCGTCGAAAGCGTAAGTGCCGCCGCAAATGCGGCTGCCAAAATCGATCCCGTCGTCACCAGGATCTTCAGTTCGCGCCCTGCCAGGTCGGCTGCCTCTTCCCGCAGGAATGTCAGCGCCTTCTCCTCGATCATCCTAAGACGATTGATGCGTTCGGTTGCTGCTGTGTGCCATTCCGCCGCATTCCAACCCGATAAGTCAGCATCGGCACCGGAGCTCAGCAGCCGCTGGCGCATCGACGCGAAGGGCGTGTCGCCATCCGTGCGGACGGCATCCATATCCTGGGCCAGAAAGGGGTAATTCACCTTGAATCCGTCGAGAAGGCTCGACTGGCTGCCGTAAAGGAGCGAGAGCTTCAGAAGCTTGGCGGCATCGATATGCCTGGACGAGATCGCAGCATTGCCGAGCGCCCGCTCCTGCCCGGCGAATTCCTTGGCCTGGGAGAGCTGGTTGTAGGCGGCAAGTTCCGGCCCGAATTCGCTGTCGGCGTTGCGGACAGCCAAAGCGCGCGGAATTGCAAGAAACTGTGAGATCAGGCGGGTATAGAACGCACCGCTTTCATCCGAAGATACGCGGGCTTCATCGACCTTCCGACGAAATTCGCCAAGCGCCTGAAGATCCTCGCGCGACACGGTCATGCCGCCAACAGCCGATTGTGTAACGATCGCAATCCATTGATCGGAATCGAGCCGCACTTTCTCCAGGCGTTTGCCGATGTCGGTGGCCTTCCCGCTCAGCGCCGTCGCGCTTCCTCCGCGCTCGGCCTGCAGCCGATGAACGGCTTCGCCGATGTTGGAGATATATTCGGTCACATCGGTCAGATACGCGGCATTGCGATAGACGGTCAGGTCGCTATCGATTCTCTCATAGGAAAGCCAGATGGCAAGAAGAAGCGGAATGCAGACCGAGAGCAGGATTCTCTTGGTGATTGCGACATCAGACAAGCGCATTAGACGACGGTTCCGATCGAGGCCGGCGTCATGCCGAGATGCCGCAATTCATTCCCGGCACAGTCATCCTATCATCATCGCGCCCTCGCCTCTTTGATGTATCGCAAAGAGGCACGCAACCGTGCCGCGGGCAGACCCATCGACAAATCGGCGATCTACCGAAGAGACCGCACGGAACTACCGCTCGTCTTTGCGCCAGCTCAAACACGACCGCCCTCGCAGCCGATAGCGTGTGCCCTGCATTTCAGCAGGATGCTTGAATATGGAATTTCCCCGCTTGCTCGCTTTTCCCTTGAACTACATGCCGCTTCCAGCGATCGAACGAGCGACAGGAATGCTGTTCCGACGCGTGCTGAAGAAGCATCCGGACCTTTTCGAACGGCTGGGCGAGCACAAGACAAAACGATTCGCCTTTCTTCCGAGCGATCTGCCGCTCGCCTTCACGGTCGAGCCGGCGGCACTTTCCATCCGCGTCACGCGAAAGCCGGCAATTCCGAGCCCGGTCGATGCCTCGGTCGAAGGTCCGCTCTTCCTGCTGCTCTCCTTGCTCGAAGGCAGATGCGATGCCGACGCTCTGTTCTTCTCGCGCGACCTTTCCGTCACCGGCGACATGGAGGCCATGCTTGCGATGCGCAATGCACTCGACGGCGCCGACATCGACCTGCCGCGCGATCTGTCGACGCTTGCCGGCCCCCTTGCGCCATTCTTCGGAAGGGTGGCGCAGGATATCCGGCGCCGCGCGCTGACCGACGAGACCTCGCCATGGAACTGATCTGTCCAGCCGGAACGCCGGCAGCCTTTCGCGAGGCCGTCGATGCAGGCGCCAACGCGGTCTATTGCGGCTTCCGCGACGAAACCAATGCCCGCAATTTTCCCGGCCTCAATTTCAGCCGCGACGAACTGCGCGAGGCGATCGCCTATGCCCGCCGGCATGGCACGCAGACCTTCGTCGCGCTCAATACCTTCATGCGCGCCGGGGACGAGGAGATCTGGTACCGCGCTGCCGCGGATGCCGTTGCCCTCAAGGCCGATGCGCTGATTCTAGCGGATTTCGGGCTGATGGCGCATGTTGCGGAACACTATCCGCAACAGCGGCTGCACGTCTCGGTCCAGGCTTCCGCTTCGAACGTCGATGCGATCAACTTCCTGGTCGATGCCTTCCATGCCAAAAGGGTCGTCCTGCCGCGAACGCTGACCATTGCGGACATCGCCCGCATCGCGCCGCAGATCCGCTGCGAGATCGAGGTCTTCGTGTTCGGCGGGCTCTGCGTCATGGCCGAGGGCCGCTGTTCGCTTTCCTCCTATGCGACAGGAAAGTCGCCGAACATGAACGGCGTATGCTCGCCGGCAAGCCACGTGCGCTATCGTCAGGAGGGCAAGGAATTGGTCTCCGAACTTGGAGACTACACGATCAACCGTTTCCCTGCCGGCGAGGCGGCCGGTTATCCCACCCTGTGTAAGGGCCGTTTCGACATTGCCGACAGCCCCGCCTACGCATTCGAGGATCCGGTTTCCCTCGATGTGATGAGCGAGATCGACGCGCTTTCGGCAGCAGGCGTCAGTGCGCTGAAGATCGAGGGCCGCCAGCGGGGCAAGGCCTATGTCGCCGAAGTCGTCTCGACCCTGAAAAAGGCCCTGTCGGCCAGCCCAGCGCAGCGAACCGCTCTTCTGACGCGCCTGCGCGGTCTCAGCGAAGGCCAGAAGACGACGTCCGGCGCCTATGAGAAGCGCTGGAGATGATCATGAGCCACCATGGAACCTCGCCCTCCCTGACGATGGGACCCGTCTATTATCTCTGGGATGGTCCCAAATGGCGGGACTTCCATTTCCGTATCGCCGACGAGGCACCGGTAGACCGGGTGGTGATCGGCGAAACCGTCTGTTCCAAGCGCCAGCATTTTATCGAACCGCATCTCGCCGAGGTGATCGAGAGATTGGAAGCCGCCGGCAAGACGGTGGTCCTGTCGACGCTGTCGCTCGTCACCCTGGAACGGGAGAACCGCCAGATCCGCGAACTCGTCGCCGACAGCGAGCACATGATCGAGGCCAACGACCTCTCCGCGCTTGGACTGCTGAACGGCAAGCCTCACGATATCGGTCCGCTGGTCAACGTCTACAACGCGCCGACGGCCCGGCTGCTCGCCAGCCGCGGAGCGACCAGGATCTGCCTGCCGCCCGAACTGCCCTTCACGTCGGTCGAGACGATCGTCGCCGATGCGCCCGGCATCGCCTTCGAGGTCTTCGCCTTCGGGCGCATGCCGCTCGCCATCTCCGCGCGATGCGCGCATGCCAGGTCCAAGGGCAAGATCAAGGACAATTGCCAGTTCGTCTGCGGGGACGACCCGGACGGCCTGCCGGTGAAGACGCTCGACCGGCAATCCTTCCTGGTCCTGAACGGCGTACAGACCGTGTCCCACACCTGCCAGGCCCTTCTGGGCGAACTCGTCGACCTCGCCGCCTGCGGCGTTTCGGCACTCCGGCTGTCGCCGCAGGACTGCGACATGGTGGCGATTGCCGGGCTCTATCGCGCGGTGCTCGACGGTATGCTCGGGGCGGACGAGGCAATCGTCCAGCTGCGCGATATCTATCCGGCGGCTCCGTTGTCGAATGGTTTTCATCATGCGCGGGAAGGCGCCGCCTGGGTGGCTCGCGCCCGTGATATAGCGCATGGGGGAGCCTGAGCAAACAAAACGCCGGCTGGAGCCGCAGGCCAGATCGAGGTCAGGCTCGAAGGAAAAGGAACGGATCGGCCCCCAACAAAACGGCATGGCCACCGCCGAGAAGCCAGACGAGCAATAGGACGGTGCAGAGCAGCGTCGCAGCCATCGGCATATCGATCCTCAGCCGGTTTGCGCCCCTCATCACCGCAGCGAACGGAAACACCGAAGTCTGTAACGAGGCCGACGGCCAGGTAGGGCCAAACGTCCGACGCGCCCGCTTTTCGAGCATGAACAGCCCACCGGCGGAAAACAGTGCGAATCCTCCGAAGAGAAGCAACGAGCGCAGATCGCCATTGGGAGGAATATGCCCGACCGACCAGCAGAGAAAGCCCCATAGAACCGGATGGCGGGTAAGAGCCACGATTGCGTCCGGCTCCCTTCCCTTCCTGAACGAGATCGAGAAGGGGTTCCGGCTGAACAGGCCGGCCAGGACCAGGAAGAACCCCGTCGGGCAAAGCGCGAAGGCAACCCACGCCTGCCACGGCCTGGGTTGCCAGATTTCCACGTAGTCGAGGTTGAGAGCGGACAGGAAGAGCCAGGCCAAAGCCGCCGTGGAGACGACGGAATAGGCGGCGATATAGGTGCCGTGCCCTACCCAACCGATCAGCGTGCCGCGGATGTTTGCAAGGCGATGAAGGCCGCAAAAGCCAGCAGAAACTGTGCCATGGGGGCTGCTTACTGTTGCCAGAAGAGAACGCCCGCAATGGCGACGGAAAAGACGACGGCGGCGAACGAACTGTAGCCCTGCAGGACGCCCATCCGCTTCAGGGCTATGGCGAATATGACAATGATCGGAGCGGCCATGAGAAGGCCGGCTTGTGCATCAGACATGACAAATCCTCGGTTTGCCCTCCATCCTAAACCCTCTATCTGCCGTTTCTTTGCGATATGACAAAGAGCGGCGTCGGCATTGCCTCCATCTTCCGTTGCGGAAGACTATCGGAGACATCTGAATGGCGGCGATCTCGACTAGCGAAGAGCGGGACGAAGGCGGTGACCTTCTTCTCTGGGTGCTCGTCTGGGGCGAGCTCGCGGCTTTCGGGATCCTGCTGACCGGCTATGTCGTCATGTCCATGCTGCATCCGGAGAGCTTTGAGCTTGCAAAGCTCCACCTCGCGCCGAGGCTGGCAGGGTTCAACACCGTCGTGCTGCTGGCCAGCAGCTGGCAGGCGGCGCTTGCCGCCAGCTCGCATGGGAAGCCGCGCCGGCAACGTCTTTTCCTGCTCGGCACGGCACTCCTGGGTTTGCTGTTCGTCATTCTGAAGTTTGCCGAATACAGCACCGAATGGGCGGCGACGGGGGACGCGAACCTGCAGGTCTTCTTCGAGCTCTACTTCCTCATCACCGGTTTTCACCTCGCGCACGTCGCCTTCGTGGGCCTTCTCTTCCTATGGGCGGCGATCCGGCCCGAACGCTCGACGATCGTCACACTGACGACCGTCTGGCATGTCATCGACATCGTCTGGCTGGTGATGTTTCCCCTGATCTACCTGAGCTAGGCCAAAGGAGACGCATATGGAAAGCTCGAAACTCTTCGGCAGCGCCAATTGGGTGATGATGCTCGGCATCGTCGGCGCATTGATTGCGGCGCAATGGAAGCACGAGGTGATACCGGTACTAGCGCTTGCCGTCATCCTTGCCCTCACCATTGCGAAGATAAGGCTCATCGTGCTCGACTTCATGGGCCTGCGGGGGATGCGCCCCAACCTCGCCCGCGCCCTGATGATCTGGCCGGCCTTCTTCTCCGCCCTCTCGCTCGGCAAGGTCGTGCTGGCGGCCGTTCTCTAAGCCCGTTCGCTGCATATCTTTCCATCAGTTTGGCTGAACTCAACCGGTTCATCCCTGCCTTGCGCCTACATTGGTAAGCCAAAACATACATTCCTTTAAATGGCGCGCTTGCGAGCCACCGCTTTTTTGTTTGGTAAATCGCAAAGAACGCTTCCCGGAATCCCCTCATAAAAGTTCACGGGTCATCGTCCGCCTTCTCGTCGGCCGGACCCTGCAACAACCCGCAAGGCATCCGCACAAAGGGGACATGAGGATGGCAGAACGCCTCACAAAGACCGGGGCACGCAACGTCTTTTACGGCGGCTCCGCGTTCTTCTTCGCAATCTTTCTCGGGCTTACCGCCCACAGCCACTATTACATGCGCACCACATCCACGAACGAGGCCAAGCTCTCGGATTCCGTCGCGCGCGGCAAACACGTCTGGGAGAAGAACTCCTGTATCAACTGCCACACGCTGCTCGGGGAAGGTGCCTATTTCGCCCCTGAACTGGGCAATGTGTGGAAGCGCTGGGGCGGCGACACCGATCCGGACACGGCCCGTTCGACGCTGAAGGCCTGGATGGCCGCACAGCCGACCGGCATTGAGGGACGGCGACAGATGCCGCAGTTCAACCTGACGGAACAGGAACTCGACGATCTGGCCGACTTCCTCGAATGGACCAGCACGATCAAGACCCAGAACTGGCCGCCGAACGATGCCGGCTGATCTCAAGGGAAGGGAAAAAAACATGAAGTATCAAACCCAGAAGGTCGCGATGCTGTATTTCTACGGCGCGCTCGGCCTGTTCATCGCCCAGGTCCTGTTCGGTGTGCTCGCCGGCACGATCTATGTCCTGCCGAACACGCTTTCGGAACTGCTGCCCTTCAACGTCGTGCGGATGATCCACACCAACGCGCTGATCGTCTGGCTGCTGATCGGCTTCATGGGCTCTACCTACTATCTCCTGCCCGAAGAGGCGGAAACCGAGCTTTTCAGCCCGAAACTGGCGATCGCCCAGTTCTGGATCTTCCTTGTCGCGGCTGCGATCGCCGTGGTTGGATATATGTTCAAGATCCATGAAGGCCGCGAGTTTCTCGAACAGCCGTTCGTGATCAAGGTGGGCATCGTCGTCGTCGCGCTGATGTTCCTGTTCAACGTGACGCTGACCGTGCTCAAGGGCCGCAAGACCGTCGTCACCAACATCCTGATCTTCGGCCTCTGGGGCGTGGCGATCTTCTTCCTGTTCGCCTTCTACAATCCGGCCAACCTCGCACTCGACAAGATGTACTGGTGGTATGTCGTCCATCTGTGGGTCGAAGGCGTCTGGGAACTGATCATGGCCTCGGTCTTGGCATTCCTGATGATCAAGCTGAACGGCATCGACCGCGAAGTGGTCGAGAAGTGGCTCTATGTGATCGTCGGCCTTGCCCTCTTCTCCGGCATTCTCGGCACCGGCCACCACTTCTACTGGATCGGCGCCCCCGGCTACTGGCAGTGGATCGGCTCGCTCTTCTCAACGCTCGAAGTCGCGCCCTTCTTCACCATGGTCATCTTCACCTTCGTGATGACTTGGAAGGCAGGTCGCAAGCACCCGAACCGGGCCGCACTCCTCTGGTCGATCGGCTGCTCGGTCATGGCCTTCTTCGGCGCCGGCGTCTGGGGTTTCCTGCACACGCTGTCGTCGGTCAACTACTATACCCACGGCACGCAGGTCACCGCGGCTCACGGCCATCTCGCCTTCTTCGGCGCCTACGTGATGCTGAATCTCGCCGTCATGGCCTACGCGGTGCCGGAACTTCGCGGCCGAAGCCCGTACAACCAGTGGCTTTCGATCGTCAGCTTCTGGATTATGTGCACGGCCATGTCCGTCATGACCTTCGCGCTGACCTTCGCGGGCGTCCTTCAGGTCCATCTGCAGCGCGTGCTGGGCGAAGGCTACATGGATGTCCAGGACCAGCTGGCGATCTTCTACTGGATCCGCCTGGGATCGGGCGTCTTCGTCCTTCTCTCGGCGCTGATGTTCCTCTGGGCCCTGTTCGTACCGGGACGTGAGCGCCACCCCGCCGGCACTACGAGCGTTCAACCCGCCGAATGATCCGCAGCGGCTCCGTCTTCACGGCGGAGCCGCCTTTCTCCTCTCTTCACGATCAAGGACATTCCGATGACCATGATTTCTCCAATAAAGCCGGCCGAGGCCGGACTGATCCCCCACTACATTCCAGCGGGCAACGAATGCCAACTGTTCGAGATGGCCTGGAAACGGCAGCTTCCGCTGCTCCTGAAAGGTCCGACGGGTTGCGGAAAGACCCGCTTCGTCTCCCATATGGCGGAGCGGCTCGGGTTGCCGCTTGCGACGGTCTCATGCCATGACGATCTGGCCGCGGCCGATCTGACGGGCCGTTTCCTCCTGAAAGGCGGCGAAACCGTCTGGGTCGACGGACCTTTGACGAAGTCGGTGCGCGGCGGAGGCATCTGCTATCTCGACGAAATCGTCGAGGCGAGGAAGGACGTCGCCGTCGTCATTCACCCGCTGACAGACGACCGCCGTATCCTGCCGCTGGAACGAACGGGGGAAGTGCTGGAGGCGCCGAAGGAATTCATGCTGGTCGTTTCCTATAACCCCGGCTATCAGAACATCCTCAAGGCGCTGAAACCTTCGACCAAGCAGCGCTTCGTCGCCATCGAGTTCGACTTCCTTCCCCGGGAACAGGAGGTTGCGATCGTCGCCACGGAAAGCGGTCTTTCCGAACGCCACGTCGTGCCGCTGGTAACGCTTGCCCACCGCCTGCGCGCCCTCAAGGGACATGACCTGGAAGAGGGCGTTTCGACACGGCTGCTCGTTTATTGCGCCTCGCTCATCGAAGGCGGGCTCAGCCCGCGAGAGGCGATCCGGGCGGCACTGATCGAACCGCTGACCGACGATCCCGATGTGCGCACGGCGCTGATCGAAGTGGCGAACGCCGTCGTTGCCTGAGGTGCTCTGATGCTGGATTTTCTCGAGCTAGAAGAAACCGTCGGCAAGGCTTGGCATCGCCTGGTCGGCCAGACGCGCAGCATGCCGCGCTATCCCGACAAAGCGGTAGCGCTCAACGAGATGAAATCGGTCCTCGCATCCTGCTTCCGGGGTTTCGGGGGCGATCATGCGGTTCAGCTCGTGTCGGCCCACCAGCGCACGTCGAAACATCGCCTGAAGCTTCGCCAGCTGGTGGGGCTCGGCGAGGAGCGCATCGCCCGCCCGGGGCGGGATTTCGCCCGGGCGATGCTCCCGGAGGTCATCGACTTCTTTCCCGACCGCGGCCTGAACAGGGCGCTCTACATCTGGCTGACGGCGGCGATTGCCACATTGCCCGAAGCCCGACCTGCCGCGGCGGACCTCCTGGCGAGGGACATCGAGCGGCTGCATATGGCGGCCTTCAATGTAGAGGTGGCGCTTGCGGCATTTCCCGGCCTCCGGCCGACCTACCGGAACCTGTGCCAGGCAACCCTTGCCGAGCGCCGCCGCGGCACGCTTCCATCGGTCGAACGACTGCTGGAGAGCCGGATCGGCAGCCTTCTGCGAGCAGGAGCCGGCCTGCCGGACGACACGCCGAGCGCGATCTTTCCGCGCCATGCCCCTCCCGGCTATCAACCGATGATGGACGTGCCGCTCTGGCCGGAATTCTTCCCTCAAGAGGAAGGCAGTTCTTCGGCCGACGACACGGAAGCGCCGCTTGGCGATCCACAGGCCCCGGCCGAAAAACGGAGATTCAGCGCCCAGCGGGAACGGGAAGACGAAAGGCGCTCCGAGCGGAGCCTCTTCATCCTCAACCGCTTCGAGAAAATTCTGGCCATCGCAGAAATGGTCAACGTCGACCGGCCGACCGACGACAAGCCCGAGGAAGACGGCAAGGCCGCCGAGGATCTCGACGAATTGGTGTTGGGGCGCCGGAAGGAACGCCCCTCCTCCCGTTTCCGCTTCGACCTCGACCTTCCACCCGAAATGATCGACCTCGAGGAGATTGCCGCGGAACTGACCTATCCGGAATGGGACTACCGGAAAATCGCCTATCTGAAGAACCATTGCCGGGTTCTCGCCGTCCCGGCGCCGGCCGGCGGCGACCATCTCGATCTGTCGGAAGACACCAGGGCGCTGGTGAGAAAAGTGCGCAAGCAGTTCGAGGTCCTGCGCCCCCGTCAGGAACTCCTGAAGTCGCAGCTCGACGGCGTGGAACTCGATCTCGACGCCGTCGTGCGCCGCCGGACCGACCTTCTTGCCGGAGGACAGGCAACGGACCGCATCCACGTCGCAAGCCGGCCACATACACCGGATCTCGCCGTCAGCATTCTCGTCGACGTCTCTCTCTCGACCGACGCATGGATCGACAACCGGCGGGTTCTGGATGTCGAAAAGGAAGCGCTGCTCGTCTTCTCGCAGGGGCTGACCGCCTGCGGGACGGACCACTCGATCTTGACCTTCACTTCCCGCCGGCGATCCTGGGTGCGGGTTGAGACCGTTAAAGACTTCGAAGAGCGCTTGTCTCCGGCGGTCGAGGACCGGATCGCCGGCCTGAAGCCCGGATATTACACCCGCCTCGGCGCCGCCCTGCGGCACGCGACGGCCGATCTTGGGAAACGCCCGAACCGGACACGGTTGCTGCTGGTGCTGACCGACGGAAAGCCCAACGACATCGATCACTACGAAGGTCGTTTCGCGATGGAAGACAGCCGCCGCGCCGTCCAGGAAGCCAGACGTCTCGGCATCAATGTGTTCGCCGTGACGGTGGACAAGGACGCGAAATCCTATCTGCCAACGATGTTCGGCCGCAACGGTTATGCGGTCGTGGGAAACATCTCGAAGCTGCCGGCGGCCCTGCCCGCCATCTATCGCGGCCTGACGGGATAAGGGTTCCCGGCCGCGCGGAGGTCCGGCCCGGCGGACGGCCGGACCTCCATCTCGCTCCGCACCCTATTTCTCTCCGCGCCTATGCGGCCCTGCTGAACGACCTGCCGCTCTTGTTGAGGTAGGCATCGAAGGCGGACGCCGCGGCCCTGACGATGAACCGCTGATCCTCCGAGACACGGATGGATCCATCCCGGCGCTCGATCAGGCCATCTCGCGCCAGTTCATCGAGCCGTTGATTGCCCCGCAGCAGAAGGTCGGCGTCGAAGCCGTGCGCGGCGGCAAGCGCTGCGACGTCCACCGCGAAATCGCACATCAGCCTTTCGATCACTGCGGCGCGCAGGCGGTCCTCCGCCGTCAGGCGGTAACCCTTGGCGACCGGCAGTTCGCCTTTCGACACCCGGCCCGCATAAAGGCCCGGCGGTACCTCGTTCTGGATATATCCCTGCGGCAGCCTGCCGATCGACGATGCACCGAGCCCGATGAGCGCGTCGCAGGCATCCGTCGTGTATCCCTGGAAATTGCGGTGCAGCCGTCCTTCGGTCTGTGCCACGGCGAGGTCGTCGCCGGGCAGGGCGAAATGATCGAGGCCGATCCTGACATAACCTGCTGCCACCAAAGCCTCGGCGATAGCGGACGCCTGGCGCGCTCGCTCCCGCGCATCGGGAAGTGCAGCCTCATCGATGAGGCGCTGGTGCTTCTTGAAGCTCGGGATATGCGCATATCCGAAGACGGCAAGGCGATCCGGCCGCATTGCGACGGCCGCATCGACGGTAGCAACGCAGGATTCGACGGTCTGGAACGGCAGCCCGTAGATGAGATCGAAATTGATCGCGTTGATGTTGTTGTGTCGAAGGTGGTCCACGGCATCCATCGTCGTCTCGACGCTCTGAATGCGGTTGATCGCCTTCTGGACTTTGGGATCGAAGCTCTGGACGCCGAGACTTGCGCGGGTGACGCCCGACTCCCCCAGCGCCATTGCCATTTCACTGGTCAATGTTCGCGGATCGATTTCGATCGCGGTGCCGACGGTCGGTGCGAAACCAAGGCGGCCGCGGAACGCATCCATCAACGCGATGAACTCGTCCGGCTTGATGATGGTAGGCGTGCCGCCGCCAAAGTGAATTTCGCCGACGTCGAAGCCATGGTTCCTGACGTATCCAAGAAGCTCAATCTCCCGGTGCAGTATCTCGATGTAGTCGAGGATCGGCTTGTCGCGCTCGGTGATGGTCGTGTGACAGCCGCAATACCAGCACATGGACCGACAGAAGGGAATGTGGATGTAGAGCGATGTCGGCTGCCCTTCGGGCAGTGCCCCGAGCCAGGCCGGATAGTCGGCGGCGTCGAAATCGGCGGTAAAATTCGGAGCCGTCGGATAGCTCGTATAACGCGGCAGCCGTGCATCGCCGTATTTCTCGATTATCGCTTCGGACATATCGGGGCCTTTCCAGTTCACTTTGGAAAAGATCTAGCGATCCCGGGCCGATCCCTCTTTGTGCGAAATCAACGACAGCTTCCCGTTTCTGCAAAATATTTGTCCCGACGCAAATTTCCTCGCCTGCACCGCTGCTAAATCTTGAGGGCGGCCGGGATTGGCCAGGCCGAATACCAGCTTGAAAGGTCCAGATCACACTATGTCGCAAATAGAGATCCCTTCCATCGACGTCAGGACGCTTGCCCCCGCCGAACGCCATCCGAAGATTTTCGGCGTGCTGACGGCTCTTGTCCCCGGCGGCATCATGCATGTCACGAGCGACCATGACCCGCGGCCACTGCACTACCAGATCGAGAGCCGGTATCCCGAACAGTTCGATTGGCAATATCTGGAGCAGGGCCCGGATGTCTGGCGCGTCGAGATCCAGCGGGCGCAGGGTTCCGGCTGCGACTGCTGCTGCGGCCATTGAAAGAAGCGAGCCATGCCCGGCGCCACCCTCTCCCGCTGGACGATGTCCTATTTCGCGGCGGCACTGATCTGTCTAATCGCCGGGCTGGCAATGACTGCATCGGGTTTCGGATATCCGTCGGTTCCCATGAATGATCCGGCGTCTCTCGTGGTGGTCCATCTGATCGCGATCGGCTGGCTCGCCCAGCTGTTTGCAGGATCGCTGCTTCAGTTCGTGCCGGTGATCGCCTCACGGCAGCTCAGGTCTCCCCATCTTGCGCTGCCGATACTGCTTTCGGCCATGGCCGGGCTTCTTCTGCTGTTGACGGGTTTCATGGGGCTGGCCGATGTCGCTCCGCTCTGGACCTGGATGCTTCCCGCCGGAGGCATCCTGCTGACGTGTTCATTCACGAGCCTCTGCTGGACGGTCGTCGGCACTCTCTTACCCGCCCGGCCATATACGCTGCCGGCGAAGTTCGTCATACTCGGCTGCCTGCCTTTGATCGGCGCGGCCCTCGTCGGGCTGCTCTTCACCCTTCCCCTCTCGGGTCTCACCGGCGATCCTTACCTGATCGATCTGGTACTCGCGGCAGGACCCTCGCATGCCTATCTCGGCCTCGTCGGCTGGATGACCATCACCGCAATCGGTGTCAGTTATCGCCTGCTGGCGATGTTCCTGCTTTCACCGGAAAAGACACGGAGAACGAGCCGAACGGTCGGCTGGCTGATGGCCGGCGCTCTCGCAGTGGTGATCTGCGGCATCGTCCTCGATGGAACCGGTTCGCCGGCGGGCTGGCCGCTTCCCGCAGCGATCGCCGCCGCGGGGCTGGCCGTTCTTCTCTACGCGCTCGATATCCGCTGGATCTACCGCGAGCGAAAGCGGAAGGCGGTTGAGCTGAACGTGATAGCCAGCCTCGTGGCGGTCGGCATGCTGGTCGCGTGCTTCGTCCTTTTCGCCGCCTCGATACTGATCGGCAACCTGGCTGGGATGGTGATGCCGGTCGCCTATCTCTTCGTTTTCGGCTGGCTCACCGGGCTCGGCCTCGGGCAGCTCTACAAGATCGTGGCATTCATGACATGGCTGGAGTTCTACGGCCCGGTTCTTGGCCGGATGGCCGTCCCACGCGTCCAGGAACTCGTCAACGAGCGGCGCGGCGCGATATGGTTCTCGCTCTATTTCGGTGCAACCGCCGCAGCGACCGTCGCCTTGATCCTGGACATGCCGGACATGTTCAGATGGATTACAATTGCTCAACTCGCGGCCGTCGGCGCTCTGGTCTTCGAATTCGTCCAGACACGCAGGCTTGCCATGGCTCCGGCCGCGACCAGGCTGCCGGCGGGCATCGCCGCCCGGCGGCTGTTCCTACCAAGCTTCAACGGGAGGTCATCATGACCCAGGAATTCAAGGAACTCGATGTCAGGCCCATCCTGAGAAACGGCGGCGAGCCGTTCGAGGCAATCATGACGGCGGTCGGCGCGCTGCAACCCGGTCAGGGGCTGAAGCTCTTTGCGCCCTTCAAGCCGCAGCCACTCTATCGGGTCATGGATGCCAAGGGTTTCGATCATGATGTCGTCGAACTCGACGGCGGGGATTTCGAGGTCCGCTTCACGCCCCGCCTGGAGGAAGCAGTCGCGCTGTCCGAAAATGCGGTCTCACCCGAACTCTGGGCAGAACCGTCCGTCGAGCTCGACCTCTCCGACCTCGATCCACCCGAGCCGATGCAGCGGATTCTTGCCGAGGCGGAGACGCTCGGTGCAGGCGAGGTGATCTTCGCGGTACTTGCCCGCGAGCCGGTTTTCCTGTTTCCGGAGCTGACACGCCGGGGCCATCAATGGGTGGGCAATTTCGACCGGGACGGCAGCGCCTACCGCATCATGATCCGCGTCGGCACGGGAGCAGTCAATGCCTGATACACTCGAGCAGACCAACCTGGCGGAGCAGGTCAGGCAACAGCTCTCGATGGTGATCGACCCAGAGATGGGACGCAGCGTCGTCGAGATGGGTCTGATCTACCTCATAGAAGTGACGGCTGGCGGAGATGCGCACATATTAATGACCACTACCACCAAAGGCTGCCCGGCCTCGGCTTTCCTCAGGGAAGCCATCCAGGCCTGCGCCGCCTCGGTTCATGGCGTGAAGGAGGTCGACGTGGAGCTGACCTACAATCCGCCATGGAACCCTTCGATGATGATGACGCCATGAAGCTTTCGAAGCTGATCAGGGAATGGAGAACGACAGGGGACGCAAGTCTCGGGCCGACCATCCCGCACGATGGAAACGTGCAGAGCAAACGCCTGGCGCTTTATGAAATGGTGACGGCCGGAATCGCCGATGATCCCGCATCTTTCATCATCGAGGAAATCGAGCGCCTCGGCGATTCGATCGGGCGGGAACTCTGAAGCGTTTCATTGAAAGGACGGCTTCGCATCCGGTCGGAAGCCAGGTGACCTTCAGTCACGCACGTTGCGGACATTGTCGCTCGCCGGCATAGGTGAATACGAACCGTTTGTTCGAGCCGGCGGCGGTTCTTTTATGCATAAAATAGACGATACGATATTATCGACGGCGGCCAAGAGGAGGGGGAGAGGCCGCCGTCGCTACGGCGCTGGCTTATACGCCAGAAGCGGCAATGTCTGCGTCGAGGCGCTCGCGTGCCTTCTTCGGCAGTTTGGCCGTCTTCACCGCATCCAGATTGGCCGGGTTATTGCCCACCACGATCAGGCCGATCATACCCATGCCGACATGCGGAGCGCATTTGACGGCGTATGCTCCCTCGACATCGAAGGTGACCTTGATGCTCTCATTCATCTGACCCTTGAAGGATTTGGCACCATCCGGGATCAGGCCTTCGATCGATTCCGCGTTATGGGACTTGTCCGTCGCAACGAATGTCACGGTATCGCCCTTGGCGATCTTCAGCGAGCTCGGTTCGAACACCATAGCGCCGTCCTTGCCCTTGTTGAGCATCCGGACTTCGAAGTCGGCGGCCATGGCAGCCGTTCCGCAGGCGGCGAGAACGATCGCCGAACCAAGAAGAGAAACTAAAGTCTTTCGCATTGTCTTGCTCCTGTTTCAGAAGGCCTCGCGCTTCTGTTGGAGCTACTTTAGCGTGTGAGCGGCGGTGTTCTTTGACGCATCGCAAACGGTCCGCCGATTTCTGCTTACGCTATTCCTTGGTGCTCTCCGCCAGTGCCAGCAGACCCTCGGCATCCTTCACCAGAAGCTTCTGGCGCCCGCCTTCAACCAATCCCTTCGCCTCCCACGCACTCAGTATCCTCGAGACGGTGTGAAGCGTCGTACCGGTCATCTCCGCAATGTCCTGCCGGGAAATCGGGAAATCGATGCGCACGGCATCGCCCTCCTTGCGACCTGCCTGCTTCACCAGTCTGAGAACCGCATGAGCGACGCGCTGCTCGACTTCCTGCGTAGACATCTCGCGGATCCGAGCATGGGCCTCTTCGAGGCGCTGGCCGATCGTCTGCATTGCAGTGACGGCGAGGCGCGGGTTTCGATCGATGAACTGCGGCCAGAGTTCCGTCGGCCAGCAAAGCGCGATGCTTTCCGCGACTGCCATGGCCGTGCCCGGATAATCCGTGCGTCGAAGCGCCTTGGCGAAACCGAAGAGATCGCCCGGATGGACTACGCGGACGATAATCTGCTGACCGTCCTCGGTGACCTGGGTAACCTTCAGCCTGCCGTGCAGAAGAAGATAAAAATGCGTCGCGGCCGCGCCTTGTTCGAAGACGGCTTCGCCGATCGGCACTCTGCGCGATGCTGCATGAGCAAGCAGCGCTTCCGTATCGGCATCTTCCATCCTTTCGAAAAGAGGAAAGGTTCGGACGAGGCTCTTATCGATCTTCAACGGCGTAAGCTCCACTAAGTTGGGTGGAATCTTAACACAGCCCGAGAGGGGATCGGAAGCGCGGTATTGCCGCGCCCAGGCATTCAGCTGATCCAGCCGGCATCACGGAGCTTCACGAGGAGAGGAGCATACCACCGGGTCGATCTGACAAGGCGAAAGCCCAGGTTGTCCGGGGGTGTTCCGACCGCGCAGCCGCCGCCCTTGGGATCGCGGATGAAGGCACTCATCGGCGAACGGTGGCTACCCACGGTGACGTAGACGCCGCAGATCGGTTCAGACGCCTTCAACGATCCATTGGCGTGGAGATGTACCCGGCGATGGCAGGTGGATGTCCATTCCCATACGTTTCCTCCGAAATCGGCAAGACCGAATTCGTTCTCGCCGAAGGAACCGGATGGCCGTGGCTCCGGGTCGCGCTTCGACCTCTCTCTCGCTTCCCTCTCATAGTCTGCGAGCCAGCGCAGAGCCGGATTTTTGTTGTCCGGATCGAGCCCGAGGGCATCGTCGGGGAACCGCTTGCCGGCAGCCTGCGCAAGCTGCTCGTCGGTGGGAAGGGCCCAATAGTCGCCTGTCCTTTCGGACAGCCAGCGGGCATAAGCCGTCGCGTCGTCGTAGCTGACGCCCGTCGCCGGCATGTCACTGCGCCCGGCACCAATCGGTCCGTTCGCGGCGCACGCTCCCGCCAGCACGCAGGCGCCGTATTCCGCGGCCGTCACCTGATATTTCATGATCGTCAGACCATCGCCGGCCATCACCGTCTTCATCGGCGCATCGACCGGCATCGTGCCTCTCAGGAATTCGCCGTCGCTGCGATAGCTGTAGGTGCGCGCCGGTATGGCGATGGTCTGCGGCTCATAGGCAGCGCTCCCGCGCGGCGACGGCTCCAGGAAACCGCCCTGGTCCAGAACGCCGGCGGATAATACGGCGATTAACGTGATCGGAAGGGCGGTGCGGAGGAGCGAGAGTTTCTGCTTCCGGTTCGTGCATCGCATGTTCGCCTCCTCGGGCGAAGCCGGCGTCTCGGAAAAGCGCGCCTTGGATAAGGGTGGGCGGGGCAGGAATAGCCTGCCCCGCCCCGTCGGGTCAGCTGCCGCTCGGCGCGACGATCGACGTCATCAGGTCGTTGTTCCACTCGCCGGTGACCTTGAAGTGAGCGGCTGCACCCAGTTCGAAGGCCTCGATCAGGTTATGGTTGACGTAGGCATAGATGCCGGGCTGCTGGAACGTATAGAAAGCCGCGCCAGCCGCACCGCCTGGAATGAACCAGGTCTCCTGGTCGAGTTCTGGGGCATTCGCAAACTTGCCCGTCGCCCAGACATAGTCGCCATGCCCGCCGATCAGATGCGGGCGGGTATCGCGATTGGCCTGCGAATGAACGATCAGGACCTTTTCGCCGACTGCGGCGGTCATGGCGTTTTCACCCGTCAGGGCGCCTACGGCACCGTTGAAGACGACGTGGGTCGGAGTGAGCGTCCGCATGACCTTGAGGGTATCCTCGTAGGCTTCACCGGCGCTGGCGTATTTCTTGAACTTGCCCTTCTCGTCGCGCGGCACGTAGAAATCCTGTTCGCCGACATAATAGATACGGTCGTAGGTGAGCGGCTTGCCGTTGCCATCCGTGAGACCGTTGCGCGGCAGCACCATGATGGCGCCGTTCATGCCCGAGGTTACGTGCCACGGAACCATGCCGGGAGGTGCGCAATGGTAGACGAAGACGCCGGCCTTCGTGGCCTTGAACCGCAGTACCGTCTTTTCGCCGGGATTGACGACCGTCAGCGCCCCGCCGCCCAACGCGCCGGTTGCCGAGTGGAAGTCGATATTGTGCTGCAGTTCGTTGGTGTCCGGGTTGATCAGGGTGAGTTCGACATAGTCGTCCTGATGCACGACCATCAGCGGACCGGGAACCGAACCGTCGAAGGTCATAGCATTGACCTCAGTGCCTTCCTTGTCGAGGACGAGCTTCTTCTCGTGGATGGTCAGGGTGAACTCGACGACCTTGGGAGGGCCGTCCGCCTTCTGGGTATGAGCATGGACGAAGGGCGGCTTGACGAGATCGACCTTGACGCGGCGCAGGGCCGAGAGGTCGGTCGGCTTCATCTTGGCCGGAGGTGCTTCCTCGGCATTCGCGAAAGAAGCCTGCACGATCGGAGCCATGGCACCCACGAAGGCCGCCCCCGCCAGGATCGAACGTCTGGTTATCTGCATTTTGTCAGTCATGGCGCTTCTCCTTTGAAGCAATGGACGAAGTTGATCCCCATCCGTTGAAGATGAAGCTACGCCCCGCCCGCCGCGCCTTCTTTGACTTGAAACAAACATTCCCGCGTTTGCTTGCGGCGCCACAAAGAAGCACTCGCCTGCCACTGCTACCAAGATGCGAACAAGGAGTTCAGACGATGACGACAATCCCCGCTGGGCGGCGAAACGGCAGTATCCCGAGAGGGCTTTCGCAAACGGCGCCCATCATATTCTCCTATGGCTTCAGGCCCTTCTTTCTCTCGGCCGCTCTCTGGGCGATCGTCGCCATGCTTCTCTGGATCGCCAGCCTGGCCGGAGTGATCGACGTGGCGGATGCCTACGGCACAGTCCATTGGCATGCGCACGAGATGCTGTTCGGTTATGCGAGCGCCGTGCTGGCCGGTTTCCTGCTGACGGCCGTCCCCAACTGGACCGGCAGGCTGCCGGTCTCCGGATGGCCGCTCGTCTTTCTATTCACGGTCTGGGTCCTCGGCAGGCTTGCCCTGCTCGCAGCGGACCATATCGGCAATACCGCGGCCATTTTGGCCGACAGCGCCTTCCTGCCGCTTCTCCTTTTCATCTGCGTGCGCGAAGTGGTCGCGGGAAGGAAATGGAAGGATCTGAAAGTCATCGGCGGCCTCATGGCGCTTTCCGTCGCCAATATCCTGTATCATCTGGCGGTGATGGGCGGGCAGCACCCTTCCCTCGGAATCAAGCTCGCCCTGTCAGCCTACGCCGTGATGATCCTCGTGGTGGGTGGGCGAATCATCCCGAGCTTCACCCGCAACTGGATCAACAAGACCGGACGGACGGACTTTCCCGCCTCCTATGACCGGTTCGACACGGCCGCCATCCTCTTAGGCGTCGCGGCCCTGGCGGCATGGGTTATCCTGGATGATGGTGCATTGGTCGCCGGGACCGCAGGCCTCGCCGCGGCGATGCACGGGGCTCGCCTCACCCGCTGGCGTGGCTGGACGACGACCGCCGAAATGCTAGTGACGATCCTGCACATCGCATACCTGTTCGTGCCGCTCGGGTTCCTTGCCATTGCCCTCACCGCTCTCGGTCTCTTCGGCGAGACCTCGACGATCCATGTCCTTAGCGTCGGAACGGTAACGACGATGATGCTCGCGGTCATGACGCGGGCGAGCCGAGGCCATACCGGGCGGGTGTTGACCGCATCGCCGGCGACAGTGGCATCCTATGCCGCGATCGTCGCCTGCGCACTGCTGAGGCCGAGTGCCGGCATCCTCCCCGAATTCACGGATGTGATCTACTCGCTGTCCGCAATGGTGTGGCTCACCGCTTTCGGTCTTTTCCTCGCCGAATACGGGCCGATGCTGATGCGCGTAAGACGGCGGGTCGCAGAAGGATAGAGGCGCCCCTTCAAGCGCCCGCTATCGTTTTTACAGAGCGAAAACTATTTTCCCAGGTGGGCTGACGGCCGCATACGCGCAAAACATCAGCCGGTAATGGAGTTCAAAACATGGGTTCTTTCAGTGCATGGCATTGGCTGATCGTTCTGGCGATCGTCCTCCTGCTTTTCGGCGGCGGCAAGATTTCGCATCTCATGGGCGATTTCGCCCAGGGCATCCGTGCGTTCAAGAAAGGGATAAAGGATGACGATACCAGTTCCGCTTCCGACAATGGCACCAACGGCAGGGTCGATCCTAGCAAATAGGACCTGAGATCGGAATCCCTTGGCTGCTTTCCGCGGATCCGCACCTATGGTGCGATCTCGATCTCACCTTCGAGCCTAGTGATCTCGAAATCGCTGACGATGACGTCAAGGCGGATTGCCCATCGGCCCGGCAGGGGAAGGACGATGTCCGGTACCGCCCAACCTTCCGGTCCTTTCCCGGCCCTGCGTCTGATCGGCTCGATCCCCGCGTCGGGTTTCGACAGCACCACCGTGACTTCCTGAGGGTCCAGTACGTCCCCATCGCTCCTGACGATAGCCGCGGATATCGTCACGGCTCCAGCCCTGCCGGGCGTGAACTTGACCTCAGCCAAGGCCTTGCTGTTCTGCAGATGGGCAACGGCTGTCCATCCGGTATCGATCCTCTCGGCCATCAGGACGCGTGGCGGCGGAGTGAACCGCCATGTGGCAGCCACCCCGAAGATCAGGAGGAGAAGCATGGTTTCGGCCGCCATCGAGCGAACAAGCAGGTGGATTGCGGATTGTTCTCCTCTTTCCGAACGGCGGGTGAGCTTCCATCGGTTGACGGCCGCCAGTGCGAAGAGCAGCACGAGCAACCCCAGCTTCACGAGGAGCACGGCTCCGTATGCTGTCGTCACCAGACCCCCGGGAGTACCGAGCTGAACGACGGCAAGTACCCCGCCGGCCACGACAAGAACCAGGATTGCCACAGGGATGAAGACGGAGAAGCGGTGCAACGCCGCAATTGCCGTTTCTCCGCCCTTCCTGAATTCCGCGATCAGCGGCAACAACGCTCCCGCCCAGATTGCGATCGCCGCGACGTGCAGGAAGACGGTCGGCCGCATCACCCATTGCGGATCGGCCGCACTTGCGTGCCCGCTGAGGCTCAGTGCAAAGGCTGCCGTCATGAGGGCCGACAACGACATCCAGCGGGCCTCTCTGCCCGGCCCGCTCGCCAGGGCGAGCCCCGAAAGCGCCAGCGCCACGGTGGCAAAGACGACAGTCCGCCCGAAGCTTGTCGTCATTCCCGCCTTCCAGACAGCCGGCATGAAGAAGTCCCCAATCGGTTCGCCTATCGTGTCAAGCCCCTGGAAACCGGCGGAAACCACCGCCCCTGCAAAACCGAACCCGAGCGCGACGAGAATGGGGCTCAGTGCGGTGCCGGCGCCGCTTGCGAACCAATGAATCGCAAACGCACCACCCACCCCCAGGAAAATGCCGACATAGAGGCCGATCTTCCCGATCCACAGACCGGCGCGGACAGGCCAGTCGACATCGGCAGCAGCACGCTGGGCCGTCGCGTTCGGTTGCCCTATCGAAAAAACAAGCGAACCGCCGATCGGGTGGCCGTCTTCGGAGACGACCCTCCACGAGAGGAGATAGGTGCCATTCGAAAGGAGGCTGGGGGGAGCGATCTCCACGGTCCTGTCCCTCAGGACGTAATCCTTGAGGATTACGGTGCTGCGGTCCGGCCGCGTGAGTTTGAGACTGGTCGGGGAGACGGGTTCGCTGAACGTAAGAGCGATCACGCGCGGCGGCGTGGATACGACCGAGCCGTCGCGGGGCTCGGTCGCATTGAGGGACGCATGGGCGCATGCCGCCGCTGTCATGATCAGCCACAGCAGGATCGCGGATGCGACCCGCTGCAGAATGTCGGCCAGGAAGGCTACCCTTCCGCAAAACGGCGCCATCGACATACTCCCGAATGAAGGGGCTAATTGCCCAGCTTTGGAAGAAGCTTGACGCCGGGAGCAGGAAGCTCGAGATCCGAAGCTTTCTGACCCTCCGCCGGCAGTTCGATCCAGCGTTCCTTGAGGCCTTCCGGGCACTCCTGGATCACCGGAAAATAGAGCGTCGCGCCGACTTTCAGGTCGGCAGCGATCGTGCCTCGGACGACGAATTCGTCATACTCGTCGTCGCCGAGATTGCCGCCGCTCCAGACGACTTCCTTGACCCCTTCGGTCACCTGGGAGCCGTGATTGTCATAGGCCCTGGCATAGGCGCCCTTGATCTTTTCGAGGGTCCAGCCCGCCTTCGGCTGCGGCTTGACGCTGTAGAAACCCTCGGGGATCTGGACACGCACGATGTTCGTGGGTTTGCCCTCGCAACCGTGCGGCACGCGGAGCACGGCCTTGTATGTCGTGCCCACGGCGGCTTCCTTGCCTTCCAGAGTGACATGCGCGAGCGCGGCGGTGGTGCCGCAAGCGATGATGGCGGCGGTGATCGTGATTTTCTTCAGCATAGGATTCTCCATGATCGGCTGAACTCGGGCCGGCCTCTTTCCGGTGACCAGCGGCCTGAAAATGCGCGGGTCCGGATGTGGATTGATGAACTGGATGGGGTAGTCTCTTTTCCGTGTTCCGGAACGATGCACCAAACTGACAAGGCATGCGACTTTCACCGCCTTGTTGCTTTCGGCCTCAACTCACTCGGAAAACGGAAGATCGACGAATTGCCGGCTCAGGCCGCCTGGGGTGGCGCGCGGGGATTGCCGGGAGAGGTCTCGGGGCGTTCGAAGGGACCTGCGTCCGCTTCGGCCGGAACCGGCCTGGAATTGGTCTGGAGCCGGTTGCTGAGAAAATTGTCGGAAAACTGCGGCGCAAGCACCGGAGCCAGAATGCTGCACGCTTGCGTGCAGCATTCCGGAAGTTTCGAGCCGTTCTTGTCGGGGTGGTCCTTACCCTCGACATGCGTGATGCAGAGCGGGTTTCCGAAATCGTCGAGGACAGGCGTTGCTGCCGCCGAACTGAGAAGAACGGATCCCAGCAGCATCTGCACGACGAGCACGAAGGCCGCGATGGACGCGGACACAACGCTCCAGGCAGATGATCTGCGGTTTCTCACGGATCCCTCATCGGTTCGACCAGCCGTCGATGTCCATGTGGACATCCGTTTACTGGCACGGGACAGTCATGTTTGTCTATGCGCTCTTCCGCCACACTGGTCTTTGATGCGCGTCAAACATTCGGCCGGTGCCGGTCCGCTGCATGCTGCGGCGTCGCGAGGTAGCGGACTCATCCTGCCGGATCTCCAGCCGCTTCTCCCGGTCCGACGTGCGAAGACGAAGCCTCGCCCCCGTGGTAGAAAGCCTTGAAGAAAAAGGCGTCCGACGTCGCGTAGATTGCCCGCGCGACCAAGGCCGTGGCGAGCACCGCGAAGACCACGCGGCCGACAAGCACGCTCGTCAGGTCGGCACCGAGCGCTACGACGATCAGCGTATCTTCGATGAGGCTATGGGCAAAGCCCATGAACACGCAGGCGAGGAATATCTGACGCGGCGCTATCCGCGCCGTGCGTGCCTCACGGATCAGCAGCCCCCCGCCATAGGAAATTCCGAGAAACAGGCCGACGGCCGAAAAGGGTATCGCTTCTCCGCCAATGCCAGCCAGCCGGAAGAGGGGTGCAAGTCCCTTGTTCACCCGGTCCAGGATTCCGGACATCCTGAGCAATTCCATCAGCCAGCTGAGTGCCAGCAGAACGGCGAGCATCATCGCCAGAGTTTCGATCGTGCCCAGAATAAAGCCACTCCAATCCGTGCTCTCGCCCATCGGGGTCCAGGAGGGTTTCAAAGGCTCGGACAGCCATCCGGTCGCGGCGAACAGATGGTGCAGGAGGATGGCAAAGAGGAATCCGCCGCCGATCCTGAGCGCCGCCGTTATCGCGAAGCCGGGGCCGGCCTTGCGGATGATCCGCTGCTCGATCGGAATGGCGTGGGCGAACAAGAAAAGCGCGGAGAGGACCGTCATGTCGGCCGTCGTCAATGCCGATACCGGAACGAGCGTAAACACGATGACCACGCCGCCCCAGATACCGACCAGCAGTCCCGTCAGCCAGGCGAAAGCGAGCTCGTCAGGCAATCCCACCATTGTCATCACCGGTGCGAAGATCGGAGAAACGGCCCGGATGACCCCTAGATCCTGCAGAAGCTGGGTAACGATCGCGACAGGCACGATGACACGCACCAGTTCCCAATAGATTTCCAGCGTCTGCAAGGTCTTGCGGTAGAAGGAGGCATAGAGTGCCATAAAAGGCTCCATCGATTTCAATTCTACCTGCTGACTAGCGCGGGACGTGTCGCATTTGTGGTCAAAATTTGCGATTTTGTGCAATAAAATTGCAGACCACTCAAAAACATCGAAGGCAAGAGATGGACCGCATCGACAGGAAGCTCCTCAACCTCCTTCAGGAGGATGCCTCGCGAACCAATGCCGAATTGGCGGATCTGGTCGGGCTTTCCCCGTCAAGCTGCCTGCGCCGCATCAGACGCCTCAACGAGGCGGGAATCATCGACCGGGTCGTCGCAGTTGTTGCGCCCGCCAAGGCCGGCAAGAACCTTAAAGCCATCGTGACAGTCGAACTGGAACGCCACGGCGAGCAATACATGCGCCAGTTCCTCGAACTGGTCGTTGCGGAACCGGCGGTCATCCAGGCCTATGGGGTAAGCGGCGAAACCGACGTCGTTCTCATGCTGCGCCTCGCGGATATGGACGAATTCGATACGCTTTGCGAGCGACTGTTCCGGGACCGGAGCAATGTCGCGCGGTACTACACGATGTTCGTCATCCGGACTGCCAAGGAGACGACGGCTATACCGCTTTAGCGGAGGAATCTATCTGCCTCCGACCAACCGGGTCTCGGGTTTCGAGGCGTTTTGCACCCATGCGTGTGCCGGTGCACAGTTTATCGCCCGGACCAGAAAACAGATGTCTGGACCGGAATGACCAGCACCGGTCACGGCAGAATATCAAAGGTTGGGGAGGACGGGGAAGATGGCGCGTCGGACGAGATGAAATTGGGCACTCCTATACCATTGTAATAGCTATATAAATTTTGAGACGCTCTGCACGGTGCCAGCGTTTCCAATCTTTCCCTCCTTAACGTAATGGGTGAAGGCTAGGATGTATGCAAATATACCCACTACGGTTCCGCTTGCTCGCGGAAAAATGCGGTTTTCATTTGAGATTTTTGTAGCAAAGCAGAGTTTAGGCCATGCAAGCAGAAACAGCGTGGGTGAAACCACCACTCCAAGTCGGCGGTTTGGACCACCTCGCGGTCCAGGCGCCTTGCATCAACATTTATGGGCGCATGCTGCCTGGCATTACCAATGTTACCGACAGAGCACGCTACTACTCATTTTATCCGTGGCTAATTTGGTCATTCGACAAGGCCGGGTACCGTGAATTCAACGACGACTTTGTTGAGCGATTTCGCCGCGCCGACTGCCTTTTCTGCCTGATTGCACAACGTCACGCTGCCGTGTCCGGAGGTGATCCGGAGGATCATGCTGCGGCGATGGTAGGCAGTGAAACGTTGACGGTTGTGGCCCGTTCCCTGGGTGCCGACGGCGTAATCCGCTTATCCGATTACTCTCTGCGCGAGGGCGCCACAAAGCGTTATTTCGCAAACAAGCTAGGGGGTCTTGGCCAGTACTATCTTGGGGTACTGAGAGAGCTTTCCATTCTCGATGGCGATTCGTCCACTGGCGTTCATTACACACGTCAAGTCGGGGCTGTTATCGCGGAACGCATGGATTTCAGCGTAAACCGTCAACTCTTCATAAGTGCCGTAGACGCAGACAGGGTAACGGCTTCCCAGCTGGACGAGCTGAAAAGCTTCTGTCCCTGCCAACTTTGCAATAGCCCGGGCGAGCAGCAGATTCTCTCGGACATGTTCTTTGTCAGAAACGGCTTTGATCAAAGCGAAGCGCTGCCGCGCCGACGGTCGCTGCAACTGATCTTGCACCTAGCCGACCGCCTGAATGAGAATGATGCAGAGCTATCCGAAGCCCACTTTCGCGCTTGTTCTTATGCCGGCAGTTTGCCGGGTGGCGCTGCCTGGGAAATTCCAGCTTCGCTCGCCACGACCCGCGATAGGTGGGCGATTTATGCGCGTAACGAACTTCTCTCGCTTGCCGTGCAAGGTCTGTTCTTTGCCTTGCTCGATGCCTACGACGCATCTGAGCTACGTCTCGACGCAAGCTCAGATATTGCCGACTGGTTTGTTGAGCAGCCTGAAATCGTCGAAGCCCTTAACGCCTTGGGCTCAGACAAGACATTTTCGCAATGCACAGAGGACAGTCAATCGTGGTTGCCCGCGCTTCCGACGTGGCAGAATCCGTTGCACGAAGTTCAGCTTACGGAACGCATTGCGAGCCTGTCGCGAGCCAGAAAATCTTCTGACAGCCGCCGGAACATCGTAGATGCTGCCATGCGAACGCTAGTTGCGTTGGCAAGCAGAACCGCTCCCGCCGAACGTCAGTACGCCGACCTCGTTTTTGAAGAAGACTACTTCCGCTATTATCCCATCAATCTAGAGTCGTTTGCCCGGCATGCATCGCACGGTTGGGCACCATTAAAGCTGCGTGATGTTCTCCGGTGGCTCCTCATCAATTGGGGTTTGGAGATGCATCTTCGGATAGCCCTAAGAAAGCTCCGCGGCCAGTCGCAATCGACATTCCGGATACGGCCTTCTGATCGAGGCATGGAGGTCATCGCCATACCTCCGGCCGTTCACACTCGCCCCCGCTTCTACCAGGCGGTTCGCGTCCTCAAAGATATAGGCGCCCTAGAGAGAAACGGCGCGGGCTGGCAACCTAGCACATTGGGAAGATCACAGTTGGAGCTTGCCGATGCTCCCTAAAATATCACTGTTGGAAGAGCTGAAAAAAGGTGGATACGAAGCCTCGCTCATCACGACCTACAATGCCTACCTTCCCTTCTACGAGGAAGTGGTACTGCGGCGCCTGGTGAACTCTGGTGTCCGGCATAACGTCCTGCTCATGGATGCGCGCCAGTACGCTGGGTCATTGGCCATCCATCCACCGCGGCTTGCGGGGCGGCAGTATAGTCTCCTTCCGGTGAAGGTGCCGGGCGCTTTCCACCCAAAGATCATTTTCCTAACAGGGAAAAGTAAAGCTGCGATCCTCGTGGGCAGTCATAACATGACGCTTGCCGGTTTCGGGTTTAATCGCGAGATCACGAACCTTATCCGGGTCCAAGGTGACGGTGACGGCCCCGGCATCGCAGTCGCGCAGGCATTATGGGCCGAAGTCAACACTTGGCTTGACCGCTATACAGCCGGTGTTCCCGGCCATGTACTTTCTATGGTCCGCAAGGTGCAGGAATTTGCTCCTTGGCTTAACGGCCAGCCGGCAGCAGATGGGAATTTCAGGCTTCTCGCAGGTCGCCCGGGAGGTACGACGCTGTGGGAACAGTTCACCGGCCTAATTCGCGGTGAAACGGCTCGTATCTCGGTTGGTGGTGCCTTTTTCGACCAGAATTTGACCTTTTTGGAGCGTCTGCAAAGTGATTTGAAACCCCAAAGAACGACGGTGGCAGTAGAGCCTGAAACCGTGCAGATGCCGACCAGTACCCACTCTCCGCAAGGCGTGTCATTTGTCCGGGCGGAGAGGCTTGGATGCGATGAGAAAGGAGAAGAGCGATATCTGCATGCTAAGTTTTTGCTGGTCGAGCAGGCAGATGGCTCCTCTGTGCTCACGACCGGTAGCGCTAATCCAAGCAGGTCAGCATGGCTCGCCGACGGCGTCAGCGGTAATGTCGAGATAATGCTCGCAAGAAACGGCAACGACGCTTTGGCGACGGCACAGGCTTTAGGATGCGATGATATCCACAGCCTGCCGGCACTTACACGAGATGATTGGCAATTTATCGAGACCAATCAGGTCCAGGAGCCGTCCGCTCCCGCTGGAATAAGAACGGGCATCGCTCTCGCAGAGGACACTCGTATTGTGTTCGATCGGGACCTGGTTGCCGGTATCACGGGGCTAACTTTCACCCTGACAGCAGCTGACGGAACCACCATAGATCAAACCACCGATGTCGCTGTTGAAGGCCAATGCGCTCTATTGGTCTTCATGAGCCGCGATATCCAGCGTGCAGCTTTTCTCCAGGCATCCGGTTCTGGTGGGCAAGTCCTAAACCTGACGCTTCACCACGCGACTATCATCGAAGAACAGGCTCGAAGCGGGACACAACGCAAATTCCGGGATGCCCTTTTCAGTCTTGAGACGGACACCCCGGATATCGGGCTGCTGATTCAGTGCATCGACAAGATGATATTTGATGAAGAACGTGCGTCCACCGCCAATTCGTCCCCAACACCGCACGGTACCGCCCGTACGGCACAAGGCGCCGCAGACGTTTCCGAGACGCTCGCTATCGACGTCAGCGACATGAGAAAGAATCGTAAAAAGCATCGCCTGGATCACGCCAGTGATTTTGCGTACCTGCTGGATGCGCTGATATACCACCTGCGGATACAACATGACAAATCGCACGAAGACGTGGATCGGTTTGGGCGCAGTGAAGAAGAACAGATCGGGGCGGACGACGATCCTGAAAACGAGGGTGGGCAGCTGTCGCCAGAGCGCCAAGCCGAACTAATTCATCTTTGCAATGCAAAAGTGCGGACGCTCGTTAATAGGATGGTGTCGCAACTCAAATGGTATGCGGAAGGCAAGCAACCTCTATCCAAGATTCTCGTCCGCCTGCTGGGCGTTTTGGCCGTTCTCAGAGAGTTGCGCCATTGTGATGGCCGGGTGGCTTGGGTTGAAAAGGGAAAAACGACCGTTCCAAAAGAGCAGCGGGCTGCTCTCTTGGAGGCTGTGATGTTCAACCTGTTTGAGCGGGACAGCGGCGCCGAAAATGCCTCATTGCTTCATTTAGCTCCCCTAGGCGAAGATTTCTACGACAGCGACGATTTGGCGATGCTAAAGGGACTGCTGCTCTGGCTAGCTTGGGACTGCGGCTTGACGATGAACCTGCAAAAACCCCAATGGGAAACACCCGAGGCTTGCGAAGAACGCCTAAGACAAAACGCAATGGTGCTTGCTCTCGCACAGATGATCGGTTCGGACGAAACGGTAATCGAGACAGCCGGGCAGAGCATCGGTGGTTTGGCAGCCAGCGAACTGGACTGGCTCAGAGATATTCAGCGATTGGCCGACGCCTGCTCACTCTCCAGCACAAACCTGCAACAGCTGCGCCAAGGGGAAACTGCAGAACAGGGCGATATGGCGTTCCACCGTACTATCGAAAACTGGATTGTCCGGCTGGTCGCTAGCCGAAATGGTAACAAGGTGGCCCTTGTTTCGCTTAAGAAGGACAAGCCGCGAATTCCCTATATCGCAGCCCACCTGGCCGTAGGAAAACTCGAAGCCTCTGCGACGCAGCGCGCGTCTTGATGATGGCCTCAAAACAGCCCGATCGGGACCGTTTCCCACGCTGACACGGCATCCGATCAGAAAACGTCCCGCACGGGACGATTTCGGCGGCTGGTCAATACGGGTGACGTCGTATGACGCCGCCTTACGACATCATCTTGATTTTATTATATAAAATCTGCCAACCCTGATATTCATAGGAGCAAGAAGCCTAACTTTCCCGCACCTCAGGTACGGGAAAGTTATTATTCTGATGGCTTTTATGAGCGCCGTATGCTAACTTTCTCGTACCTGAGGTACGCGAAAGTTAGAACAATGCCCCTTCATTTGGTAGGCGAAACGCTCGACAAGACCCGCAGCCACTACATGGCTGAGACGGGGAAACTCGTGCAGTTGATGCGGGGCATTTACGTGGACGCGGATGACGACATCGACGCCACGGTCATCAAGCACGCCGTCCGTATCGCTCGCTACCTCTACCCTCAGACTTATCTCTCCGCTGCCAGCGCGGTCGCGCTGGGCCCGACGCGTGACGGCCGCCTTTTCCTGAGTGGCCGCCGCAAACAGCGCACGAGGCTCCGCACGCTGGAGATCATTCAGAACGAAGCGCCCGCGCATCCCTCCGTTGCCCAGGCCATCATCGACGACGGGATGGGAGAGTTTCGCGTCGATGTTTCGTCCATGCGGCAACGTTTCCTCGAAGCCTTTCGCCTGCGTAGCGAGCACGCGGCCTCGATCGACGAGACGGCGCGGGCAGCTATCGCGGCAAGACTCATCGAAGAGCACGGCAGTGCTCAAGACGCGGCCGATGCGGTCTGGGCGCTCGCGCGCCAGAATCAGTGGTACCGGGAGGGCGAAGCTGCCGAGAGATATTTCCTGCAGCGGCCGGCGGCCGCGCCGGCGCGCAACGAAGCCGCGCTCGATCTGATCGTGGCATGGCATGGCAAGCCGGTCGGCAATCTTGTCCATGACGGCTTCGAATGGCGCTGGCAACAGACAGAAGAGAATGGTCCCCCTCTCATCCGGCAAACCACTCCTGGCAAGTTGCCTCCGTTTATCTTGTCCCTTCTTCCTGAAGGATGGCTGGAGTCCGTCCTGAACGACCGGGACGAGCGCGCCATGCTGCGCTCCGGCAGGCGGTATATGTCCAACATCACCATCGTTGAAAAGCGCAGCGAACTGGCGGCTCTTCCGTCCGACATTCTGCAAACGCGCCTTTCTTCCTACTCCGAACGCGGGGTCTTCACAGGCCGCTATGCGGGTCCCGGCCGCGACCACATCGAAAAGAGTTTCGAGCAAAACCTCGCGCAGATATTCGCGAACGCCGAAACCCCGCGTCTTTCCGGCGTGCAGATCAAAGCCCCTATGTTCCTCGATGGTGATGGCACGCTGTCACCCAGCATAACCACGCCGTTCACCCACATCCTGAAGCCCGCCGGTACAAGCGGGTTTGAAGCTTTGCCCGTGATCGAATGGCAATCCCTCACCCTGGGAGCGGCCGCCGGCTTCAAGACGCCCGCAATGGCGCTCCTCTCGATGCCGGACGGGATGCCGCCCGCTCTGCTGGTTGAACGCTTCGATATCCGCACCGGCAAGAAAGATGCAGAGCTTCTGGCCATGGAGGATTTCTGTTCGGTCCTGGATGTCCCCACCAGCGCCAAATATGACGGCACGATGGAGCGCATAGCGCGGGCCATACGGCCGTTATCCACCTCTCCCGACGAAGATGTCCTGCTTCTTTTAAAGCGCGCGCTGTTCGCATGGCTGATTGCTGACGGCGACATGCACCTGAAGAACATGGCCCTGCTGAAAATCGCCGAACCGGGCAGCACGCGCTTCAGCGCGGTCCGAATGGCGCCTCTATACGATGCTGTCACGACCCGCGTATTCCCGCGTCTTGAAAGAGACCGCATGGCCCTCAAGATGAACGGCAAGGACGACCGCGTGCGCCGGTCTGACTTCAAGGCATTCGCGAACACCGCCGGTATGAAAGCATCCGATGCCGATGACGCCATTGACGAACTTGTTTCTCAGCTCCAGGCAGGGCTTGATGCCATAGCGCTGCCCTCAGTGGTGCCCGCCGCGACGCCGATAAGCGATGCAGCAGAACGTATGCTTACTTTAGTCAAAGAACGCCTAGATGATTTCCGCTGAAGACCGGCATGGGTGCGCTTCAGTTTGTGAATGAAAATCCATAAAAAGAACCGCTCGGGACGATTGCAACCACACCTTACCTGCGGTCTGCCAAAACGTCCGGAACGGGATGATTTTCCATCTGTCCCAAGACGGCGAGAAAACGCGGATGACGCGAGGAAAAGCGTCCGTTGATTCATCTAGTTTGTCCGGAACGACGGAGGTCACGGACATGCCGGAAGCCAAAGATAACGCGTTGGCGTACTGCGAGGGCTTTCAGGTCCGGATGGCGACTATGCGTGGACAGCGATACTCACACCGCGTTGCGCCACTGCTTTCTCGGCCAGCTCTCGGCGCTGAGATGGCCGCGTCATTAATGGGATGGTCCGCCTCGTCCTCCTGCCGCATCATGAGGCGGTCAAATCAAAGGAGGTTGCTATGCCTAAACGCAATGCGCCGCTTCCCGCAGCGGTCTATGG
>NZ_QJKM01000015.1 GCF_003425685.1 Rhizobium terrae | reverse complement strand
GAAAAGCGCCGCTCCGGCCTTCTGCAGAAGGCCGGAGCGGCGCTTGAAACCAACGAAACGACAAACCAGTGAAAGGGGTCAATTCCTGATGTCGGCAAAGGGGTCAATTCCTCGTGTCGCTTGACAGAAATACGCCACACAGGCGCGCCAGAGGTCGCCAGGGGACGTGAACAAAGGTGGGCGACCATGCTTCCCTCGCATCCTCCAGAATTCGTTTCCTTGAGGCGCTGGCACTATCTTTCCTCCTGCTGCGGTTCGTCCTGAAATTGCGACGTTGGTAGTTCTGGGTGCAGCTCGGCCGGCGATTCCTCCGCCATCCACCATGCGCAAAACGCATGCCGAACCTTTCTCATGCCGGGCCAATCATTGCATCGTGTCGTTGGCCGCGTGGATGGGCCGATGCTTGCGCTCTCTCATCCCCTCGATGAACTTGACGCCGATCCCGACATACCATTCACAGACGTTGTGGACGTCGTGGAGATGCGCCGGGTCTCCGAGGGTGTGAAACGACTGCTCCCGGATCGACCGCCCGATGTTGATGAAGGCAAGAGCATCGTCGAGGGATTCGCAGGGGGTTTCTTCCAGCACGTTCAGCGCCTTCATGAGGCCGTCATGAACATCAAGCCCGTAGACCCGGCTGCAATGCAGGAGGTTATCTATCGACTGCTGGATAAACGTGGCCGTATATTTGTGTTCCTCGGCATTTGCTGTCATTGTCACGCACCTTCTGCTGAAAACGTGAAGCCATGAGCCCCGGACCTGTTATCGACCACGATCCCCGCGAGCGCCGCCGCAAAAAGGACGAGATGCCCTATCTCTTCCCGCTCGGCTTCGTCGTCATTGCCCTGATGTGGGCCTGGTATTTCGTTTATCAGTCTCCGCATTGGGTGTCCGTTGGTCTTGGCTTCGTTTCGGGTGGAATGATGATGGCCTGGGCCGCCGACAAGTTCGGCGACCGGCCATACAAGGACCTATTTACCGACGAGCGCCCGCCCGAATGACGGGGCGACCTCCGCGCTCTCAATCCCCAAGATACGATTGAGGATGGAGCGGAATATCGGGTTGTTCGGGTCTATGTTCCTCCCGGCCTGATTTCCGAGATAGGCCTGCACCGGCGTCGACATCAGCATTGCCCCCGCCAGTCGCGGCGCAGCATAACCAGCCGCGGCACCGCCAAGCATCGTCATCGGATCGCCGCCAGAGGCATATCCTGCGCCACCCGCACCGAGAAGACTGGTGACACCGGAGCCAAGGGCCTGAGCCTTCAGACGGCCCGCGGTGCCGGAATTCGGCATCGGCTGCATTGTCGCAACGCCGGATCGAGCAAGCTCGGCAAAATCGCCATCGCCCCTGGCATAGTTCCGACGGCCGTGGCCCGTCACTGTGGCCTGTCGCAGGGCCTGCGGTGAGATGATGCCGTTTGCGGCGTTCTCTCCCGCACTGGTGCCAGCACGTTCCAAAACGAGCATGTTTCGATACTGGTTTCGGACCTCGCGCCAGCGGCCAACATCAGCCGGGTTGTTCATGGCGATGTTACGTTCCATCGCATCGTCGAGATTGTTCCGGATGCCATAGAGCGCCTGCTGAAGCTGTGGATCATTTCCGGAGCTTCGAGCTGCCCTGTCGAGACGGGACCGCATTGCCTGATAGGCCGCGCCGTCGAGAGGTCCCTGGTTCAGAGCGTTGGCGATGTCCATGATCGAGTCTTGCACAACGGGGGCACGCGCGGACGGGGGGACCATGCTGACGTAATCCCGCGCCGTTGACAGGAGGTCGTGTTCGAGCTGCTGATCGGGAAGCAGGCGATTGCGTGCCGCAAGCCCGTCGAACTCGTTGCCGATCCGGGTGAATGCGTCATCCATGACTTCAGGCGTTGCGCGCCGGGCATCGATCCCGGCGCGGCGAAGAGCAGCGGCAGTATATTCTTCGCCCTGGTTCTCGATGACGTCTTGCGCCCGACCGCCCCCAAGCTCGCTTTCGGCATAACGCAGCTTATTGCTGCCGGTGCGCTGACCTGCGGTAAGACCGACGCCCTCATTCCGGAGATAATCGGCAGCCAATCGCCGTTCCTCGCTCGTCAGGAATGGGGACACAACACGACGGGCGGCGGAACTAACGCCAGCGACGGCGACCGGTGCTGCCATGCCAAGAACTCCTCCGCCAACCGCGCCATAACCCGCGTTTTCGAGGCGGTTACCTGGCTGTGCATCGCCAGCACCCTGCACAGCACCGAGGACCGCGCCATCGACGGTAGAGGCTGCAGCGACACGAGGAAGGGATTGCCCGGCCGCGATAGCCCGTCCCGCCAGCGACGGACCGGCAACCATGGTAGCACCGGCCGCAGGCGCAGCACCGGCTGCTGTCAGTGCTGTGCCGGCGATTTCGCCCACGGTGGATGCGACAGGGTTCTGTTCGCGCGTCGCGTTCTTCTGGGCCTCATATCCCTTCCGAGCATTTTCGTAGTCACCCAGATATCCGAACCCCGTCGCCAGCCCGGCCAGGACCTCGTCATCCCATCCCAGCAGCGGGGCCTGGCCGATACCGTTGGCCCCAGCATCCAAGGTCTTCGCAATAGGGCCGAGCGGGTTCCAGTCGCCAGCGTAGATACCGCTCGAATATCGGTCATCCCGGTCCTTCATCGCCTGCGATTTTGCCGGATCGAACCCGACCTTGGCATTGAACTCTTCCCGCGGCATATCGCTGTAGAACTTGCGGTGAAGCGCATCCGCAAGCTGGTCGTCGCTCATGTCGCTGTACTGCGGGAACTTCGTCCGCACATCCTGCATCGTCGGCATCAGCGTAATCCTAGTGGGTCGGCATTACCCGCACCGGCCGGAGGCGGCACCGGCGGGACATTCGCCCCATTCGGCAGGTTCTGTTGGGCCTTCGCGATACCCTGTCGAACGATGGTCTCATATGCGTCAAGAGCGGCGTTGAACCCCTCCTCGGAAGCGGAGGTGTCGAGCCTATTAAGTGCCTTCGTCGCTGCGTCGCCTTCAGCGTTCGAGAGCGCCCCCAGACCGCGAAGCTGTTGGATCGCCGTCAAGAACGCGCCGCTCTTCGCTTGATCGACTTTTCGCTGAAAATCAAAGCCGCCCGTGCCACGGATCATATTCCCGTACGAAGAGAAGCCGGTACCGCGAGACTTATAAGGGTCCTTCCGAATGTCTTCGATCAAGCCGAGGGCGTTTACACCAGCCTGGTAATCACCGGGTGCGCTGGCCTGGCGTTCGGCTGCGGTCTTGCCCTCGACCTCACCGCCTGCCTTCTCGGAAGCAGCCTGCCGGTTGTTCTTTGGCTCGCGGGCAAGGATTTCTCCTCCGGGGCCGACGGTCAGGAGTTCGGTCCCGGTGTCGACGGTCCGCGTGTTTGGGGCGAACCTGTTGCCCTCGCCGATGTTGATCTCCTTGAAGCCGCCCCTGCTGCCGATTTGGCCATATCCGAAGGAGCCGTCCTGCCGCTGGAATGGCACCGGATTGCCGTAGAATGTCTCAGGTTCGCCAGTGGTCGCCTTCCGCTCAAGCGCCTCAATCTGAGCTTGCTTGTAACGGCGCTCCAAAGCTTTGGTTGGGTCATTGGCGTCCTGATACTGCTTCAGCAGATACAGCGCCATAGCCCGGTCCTGCTCCGTGGCGGCTGGATTCTTGAGCATTTCGATTACCGCCGGGTTCAGCGCTCCCGGTCCTTCCGAAGGCGCCTGCGGGCGCGGTGGGTAATAACCTTGGCCATTCTGTGCTACCTGCACCGTAGGCTGTTGTTGCGGCGGCGGCGTCACGCTCGGCACGAAGGGCGAAGGCGAAATGTTCGGTTGGCTGGCCATGAAGGGCGCTGTCGCGATCTCCCTGGAGGGCAGCGGAGGAAGCTGTGTTCCTGGTTCGCTTCTCGGGAGAAATGCCTGCGGTTCGATTCCGAATGGGCTTTGTGGTTCGCCGGCCGCGACCGGCGTCTGACCAAGCACCTGTTCTCTGATCTGATTGAGTAAGTCGGGATCGATCGGCGTGCGGGCATGTGCAGATCCATTCTGCGAGGGCAGAGCTGCCACCTTCTGCTCATCGTCAAGGAATGGGTGGCTCTGGATGTCCTGCTCGGTTACTCCGCCGAAGTTTGGCGCCGACACGCGCGGGTCACGATAGGGAGCGCTATCCCCGCCCAACGGCTGGCCTGAAGGAGGAGCAATGGCGTCGATCGCGTCGGCGCCAGACATGCCCGCGGTGGGATCTAGACTTGCGACCTGTGTTGGGCGCCGCTCAAGGTTTGCGTTGTAGGCGCTAACGAACCGGCTGGTGTTCGTTCCTGCCTCGATGCCTCCGGGGAGACTTGTCCACGTGGTGTTCAGCACTCGGCCAACGTTGGCAATCGCCTCAGGGTCGTCAGACTGCAGAACCGTATCCAAGTCTTGACCGGTCTTCCGATGGTAGGTTTCGCGCGCCAGGTTCCATGCCGCCTCGTCTTGGCTGGCCGGTGAAAAATCCGTCAGCCCGAGCTTTTTGGCCTGATCGTCCCAGGTGCTGCCGATGAACTGATATTTTCCGGCGGCGCTCGATGTCTTGCCAACGTTCGGGCCGGATCGGATGGGAATAGCCTGCCGAGGATGATCAGAATAATCACGGAACCTCGAACCGCCGTAGATGACGTCGTAATTGCCGTTGCTTTCTGGCCCGGCGATGGTTTCGAGAAGAGCTGTCGCATATGGCGGCAAGCCGTTGTCACCATATGCGACCGGCGACGAGCTAGTGAGCTTGATATTACCGTTCGCATCGACCTTCGGCATGGCCGAAGCCGTATAATCGGGAGGAGTGGTGGACAACCCCTGTGGGCTCCTGGTCCTCTCCTGAGGGAAAACCGGCTGACCATACGAAAGGCCGCCCGTCAAGCTGCTGTAAAGCTGATCACGGAGCTTATCGCGCTCGTCGTTGTATTTGCCGAGTTGCTTGTCCGTCTGCCAGTTATCGATGCCAACGGCAGCACCCTGGAGGAGCGCGCCGATCCCCTCTTTCACATTTCTGGGCTGCGCTCCCATGATGCGTTTGGCGAGAAGGTCGGTTCGACGCCGGCGCTCCTGTAGTTGGTCGTACGTAAGACCTGTCCCTGCACCGAAAAGAAATCCTGGAAGAGCCATCAGAACAAACCTGCTTTAGGGCCGAAGCCGAAGACGTTTGCAATCCGCGCCCCGAAGGACGGCGCGGCGCCACCGGGTGCCGTTGGAAACTGGTTCTCCGGCTTGTCCATGAAATTTCGCAGGCCCATGCCGGCACCGGCAACCATCTGACCGACGCCGCCAGCAACGGATGTCGCAGGCGTCCCCATGATCTGCTTGGCGAGCTGGTTGCGCATTTCGTTGTGCCGCTGATCCGGTGTCTGCTGTTGCCCCATATAAGCATATTGCGAATAGGGGCTCGGCGCTCCGGTGGGCATTCCCGGCAGACCCGGCATCGGCGGGAATGGATATCCGTTGTTCAAGCTGCTGTTCCTTCAATGGTAAGGTCACCGGGTCGAAAGACGCCCGGAAACTGCTCGCCGGATGCCTTCAGTTTTTCCGCAGCAGCGGTGATAACGAATTCGTTGACGCTCATGCCGCTTCGATTGGCGGCAGAAAAAAGGGTCGACCGGAAACCGGCCGTGATCTTTCCACCAGTCAGCATCAAAGCGACGGAGTGTTGCTCAGAGTTTCCAATTTGCGAGGTACCAGACATGGATTATCTCCCAGATGCAAAGCACTAAAATCCCACGTCTCCGGTGACCCTGGAATTGGGCATAGTTAGGCATGTGTTTGCATCAGGCGCCCAATGACACGGCTGCGACTCGTGGTATGCAGGGCCGATCACTGCCGCGAGTTGCTTCATGGACGTTTCTCAGGAAAGACTTAATGATCTGGTTGCCGCGCCATCAGAGAGTTTGAATGTTGAACTCAAACGGTGGATCGACCCTTTCTCGCTTCATGGGCAGGCCAAGATTGCGATAGGCTGTATGGCACTTCGTAATCGCAATGGCGGCTACATGGTAATTGGGATCGACGACACTACACTCGCCCCTGATGAGTCAAATCGTCCCTCGAACGTCACCGAGCTTTTCCATCCGGACGTCATTCAGCAGATCGTGTCTCAATTCGCTTCCGATCTTTTTGAGGTAAAAGTGCTTTTCGCCCATAGGGACGGCGCGCTTTTCCCTGTCTTCGCCGTTGAGGAGGGCGTGCGCGTTCCCGTGGCGGCCAAGCGGGAGCTGATGGACGGGAAGAGGCATCTCATACGCCAGGACGCCGTTTATTTCCGTACTCTCAGGTCCAGCGGAATTGTAAGTTCATCTGCAGCCACACATGGTGATTGGCGCGATATTCTCGATATTTGCTTTGAGAATCGGGAAGCGGATATTGGTCGTTTCCTACGGCGCCATTTAGGGCCAGATAACGCAATTCTGAGCGACTTGAACAAAGGCGATCCACAACCCGCGTTTCGCCGACGAGTTGAGGGAGTTCTTGCTCATGGAGATGTACGTCGGCGTTTGGCTTTCGAAAGCCCCGAATTTAGCGAACAAGCCGCTAGATATTCATCGTCGGGGGCATGGTCTGTTGCTCTCGCATTTGACCCGCCTCGCCAAGCGGACGACTCTGACCGAGAGTTCCTGCGAAAAATGGCTTCGGCAAATCCTCAATATACTGGGTGGCCGGTATGGTTGGATTCCAGTGGGCTCGATCCTGAGAATAGGCCGCGCAAGAAGGAAGGCGCATGGGAGTCTGTGATCCTCTCCGACAGGAAAGTCTGGATTGATCACGCAGAATTTCAGTGGGTACACGCGCGAGGCGAATTCTACCTGTGGCGCGTTTATCAAGACGATCTGAGTGAGAAGGTCGAGCCTGGGACGGCGCTTGACCTCGGATTACTTGCGTATCGCTTCGCGGAAGCGATAGCGGTGGGCCTCGCCTTCGCGAAGGCTTACGACGTGCCTCCGGGCACTCAGCTAGGCTTTCTATTTCGGGCGGAAAATCTATCTGGACGACAGGCTAGGACATGGGCGAATCCGGAGCGATATATTCCGGTGCGAGGCCGAGCTTATGATGACGAAATTCAAGGCTATACCGTTCTAGATTCCGACACGCCGGTGAATGCTATCGCACCTTATCTCCAGCAGGCAATGGCACCGATTGCAGGTGCTTTCGATGGCTCTGAAATCTCTTCGTCGATATTGGAATACTACGTGGGGCGACTAGTATCTCGCACGATGTAAACGAGGCATAATGTATGGTGAAAAAACTGAGAACCTTTAAACGCTGGACTACGCCGCAGACATTCGAGCCTCTAATTCGGATTCGCGAAGACAAAAAACCTGGCTTCTCAACATCCGACAAAGTGGCGACCGCCGCGGCACTGTTGAGCCTTTTCGCTATTGGGCTGTCAATTTACACCTTGCTGCAGGCACCTAAGGCCCGTGAACAGGACCATGAGATTCAACACCTGCAGGGCCTAGAGCAAAAGCTTTACGAGGCCGAGATTCAAAATGGAGAATTCCTTTGCCTCTATCCGGGGCCGCATGTTGGGAAAATGAAGTGCACCGATGACGATAAGCGTATCGGTAGGCTGAACGCAGGCTATCTCTTCCTTACGCAAGATTTTGCTAAAGCAGTACGTGCCTATCGGGAGAAGTGGTGCGATCTGGGAGAAGATATCTTCCAGGTCCGTGACTGTGAATTGTACTCTGAATTTCTAGATGAATTCGAGAAAGGTCCCGCCAAGGCCATCACTGAAGCCGGCGAATGATCGTTCCGCCATCCTGTTTGCCGGTCAAGGGTTCCGGGTAATGCCTCATCACTCGACGTTCAGGGATCAAGCCCAAGGAAATCGAATATTTCGACAACCGCAGGATGATGACGGTTTCCTGCTCTGAGCAGTTCCAAAGCTTCGAACCTCCCTTGTATTACCATCTCTAGGCCAGGGGATGAGAATTCCAGAGGAGAGTTCCGTCCCACTTGGCGAGCTATGCCGAATTCCTTTCCCCAACGCCGGAGAGTCGAATCGCTTCTGCGGGCATGGTCGGCTGCGCGCTTTATGCTGAGCACCTCGCCCGGTCGCATTAGCACACATTTGGGTTTTTCAATATTCATGAATGATCGATAGCCTCGGTCGTGCCGATGATATTTTCCTCGAGCCATGCCAGATATCGATCGAGCGTCGGCCCGACGTCCTCACCGGTACAAAGGCGATAGGCTTCGCGGGTCGGTTGGTGGGACATCGCCCATTCGACGGACGCTAGCCGACGCTCCTCGTCAGTAGAGGTCGCGATAAGCGGCATTCTCGCTACCGGTCTGCCCGTCATTTTGACCTCCAGCCGACAGCGACGAGAAACCGGCCTTGATCATCTTCGGAGGCGGCATTCCAAGCTTGGATCAGCTTCTCATAGGTCGTTGGCCCGGCGCGGTTCGTGATCATTTTTGCTGCGGCATTCAGACTCAATTCGCCGCTTTCGATCCGCGACACGAGATCCGGGCGAAGACGGGTGATTTTCCGCGCCGTGTAGATCGAGCGTTCGGAGACGTTCATAAGGCGAGCAGCATCTTTCACGGTCATCTGCAAATTTGCAGGTTGATCACTCATAAGCCTTTGCCTCCCGCGATCTCGCCGAATGCCCAATCGCCGCGGTCTTCAGCTTTTGACAGCGGCTGACCTTCGTGGCGATCGATCCACCGCCAGGCTTCGCCATTGGTCGTGAAAGGCCCGGCCGAATTCAGTTCGCCGCGTTGGTCAATCCAGCTTACCCACCACGTGCCGCTGATTTCCTTGGGGGTCATGACCAGTCCTCCCGAACCTTCTGCAGCGCGGCAATCATCATGTCGAGATTGCCCTTACCCATGATGGTGATCGTCTGCTCGCTGCTGCCGTAGTCCTCCTGGCTGATGTGCACGGTATCGTCCCAAGCCTCGACTGTGATGTAGTCCTGATGTGGAACGACGGTTATCTTCTCCGGGCGCTCGCTCATGCCACTTTCCTTTCACGACGGAACTCGGGCTTGATGACCTTCGCGGGCTCCGGGTAGCGTGGATCAACATCAGGCATGTTGCGCACGATAATGGGCGTGAGGTCGATGATCTCTGCCGAGGGGCGATTGGCGGCCCAAACGAATAGATCAAGCTGATCCTTTTTCATGCTGCCAGCCTCCGCAGAGCTTCAGGGGTCATCTTCCGCTCGCGCAGTAGGCGAAGCGCGTCACGGTGCTTTGTCGGATCTGGGATGTTGAGCCTGATCCATATCCCGAAGTCACATTCCTCTGTCGGGATGGTCTCTCGCGGATACGTATCCTCTCTACCGTCAGAGCAAGAACCTTTTTTCAGAGGTTCATCTTCAAAGGTTCTCTTCATAGGTTTACCCGCCAAATTTGTCGGGTCATGATCCGCCATTTCTGTCGGGTCATGACTACGCACCGTTGTCGGGTCACTTTGGGAGTGATCCGCCAAATTTGTCGGGTCACTTTGCATTGAAAGTCGCTGTTGGCGTTCCTCCATCCTCATGTCGCGAAGTTGGTCAGCGTAATCCAAGATGGCGTGGATCTTCTCGCACGGCACTCTTAGGGTATAAAAATTCGTGGCCGTTTTTCCCCGGCGCGTAACAGATAGCCAGCCAGATTCAGCGATCTTCGGGATGGTCCGTTCAATGGTGCGAACGCTGATGCCGAGCTCATCGGCGAGGAATTGATGTCCCGGATCGCAGCGGCCAGTATCGAAATTGACGCACTCAAGGATGTGCAAAAGGATCGTTTTTGCGGTCCTGTTCATGAGGGAATCGCGATCACGCCGGACCCATGAAGCAAACTCAGCCTTTGCCGCTGTGAACTCCATTCGCAGGCGCCGATAGTCCTCCTGCAACTCCTTCGGCCATTCGTCCTTTTGCTTCAGCCGAGCGGCAATGTCGCCCGGGAGCAGAGGGATCGAATAAAATCCATCCGCTGCTTTCATCCATACGCCCTCCGCAGCATCCTGAATCGCTGTGCTATCGCGCAGGCCTCAGTCGCCTCCAGGCTCGACAGATCGAACCGGCGCCGCAGTTCGGGAATGATCGGTTGCGACGGTGTTTGCTCGTCAGCGAGCCAAATAGCGGCCTGCTCGACCGCGGCGGAGTGGGAGTGCTCGGGAGGGGCAGGCGTGCTCATGCAGCCTCCATGAAGAAGGCGATCAGCTTGCCACGCTCTGCGACCCATCGGCCGCCAACCTTCTTTGCAGGCAGTTCGCCTTTTTCAAGCAGGTGAAAGGTGATGCGCGGACTGCGACCAATGATCTTTGCGATCTCTTCGCCGCCCCATACCAATTCCATTTCGACTTTCTCCGTCATAAAAGCTCCTTATGAACCACGAGTAAACCACGGTGATCACGTAACCACCGTGGTGACTTGCTGTCAACACCACGGTGGTGCTATGTGGTGAGAAAACTGTGACGGGGGCGTCGATGGGCCGTGAAGATCCGCAACTGAAGTTGCGATTGACGGAAGAAATGAAGGCAAAGATCACCGATGCAGCCAAAGCAAACGGCCGATCTGTGAATGCGGAGATCGTCGCTCGCTTGGAAGCTTATGAGAGCGGGGGTGACGTCGCTCAAGATTGGAAGCGGCGGTTCGAAGAAGAGCACGACGCGTATGTCAGAATGGAGCGCCTTTACGACGGCACTTTCGACATTGCGATGAACTACCGGAACATACTTGCGACGGTAAAAGGTCAGCTTCTGCAATACGTCGGGATGGTGAAGTCGCTGGCCAGCATCATAACGAATCTCGACGGCCCTCCGGCTCCGGATCTGATCAACGTTGCGGAGCGGATGGAAGCGGCCGCTGCCGATACGAAAGAGCGGCTCTCAGAGGAATCGAACCTGGATAAGGCACGTCAGGAGATGAGGGAGCTGGAGGCCACGATTGCAAAGGCCGATGATCTCTTGAAGGAGAGTAAGTAGCTTATGTCAGTCCGCAAGCGGGAATGGACCACCCCCAAGGGCGTTGAGAAGTCCGCCTGGGTCGTCGACTACACCGACACGACCGGCAAGCGGAGACTGAAGACGTTTCGGCTAAAGAAGGAAGCTGATCAGTTTGCCGCAACTGCCTCTGTCGAAGTGCGGGAAGGCGTTCATGTCGCCGACAGCGCCAGCGCCACCGTAGAGGCCGCCGGAAAGCTCTGGATTGCCAGTTGCCGGGCTTCGAAATTGGAGCGATCGTCCATCGACCAGTACGAACGCCATCTGCGCCTGCACATCGTTCCCTTCATCGGGCAGACCAAACTCTCCTCGATATCGATCGCCAAGGTGCGGGCGTTCGAGGACGCTCTGAGGGACGCCGGCCGAACGCTAATCATGATCAAGAAGGTTCTGGTGAGCCTTGGGACGCTGATCGCCGACGCGCAGGAGCGTGGCCTAGTTGCCCGGAATGTCGTCCGCGATCTGAAAGGCAGAAGAGGATCAGGAGAAAAACGGCAGGAGAAGCGGCAGAAGGGCCGCCTGAAGGTGGGCGTGGATATTCCGACACGGGAAGAGGCGAAAGCACTCGTGAACGTGCTGCAGGGCCGTCACCGCCCTCTATTTCTCACCGCGATATTCTGCGGCCTGCGGTCGTCGGAGTTGCGCGGGTTACGCTGGCAGGATGTCGATTTCACAAAGAACGAGATCAGGGTCCATCAGCGGGCCGATCGCTATAACGACATCGGCAAGCCAAAGTCGATCGCCGGCGAGCGCTCATTGCCTGCGCCGCCGATGGTGATGAATGCCCTTAGGGAATGGAAACTGATCTGCCCGAAAAGAGACACCGGCAAGAAGGATGCGGCCGGGGAAAAGACCATGGTGCTTGATCTCGTCTTCCCCACTGGCGCAGGGAACGTGGAGACGCTGAACAACTATCTCCGCCGCGGCCTCCACCCAGCTTGGATCGCGGCCGGCGTGACGATCGATACAGGAGAGGTGGACAAGAAAGGGAAACCGATCCTCGATGCGAAATACAAGGGCCTGCACGCGCTGCGGCACTTCTATGCGTCGTGGTGCATCAACCGGCGTAAAGACGGGGGCCTGGAACTACCGCCGAAAGTAGTGCAGGAGCGGCTTGGCCACAGCACCATAGCCATGACCATGGACGTCTATGGGCACTTGTTCCCGAGAGGCGATGGCGCTGACGAAATGGCTGAAGCCGAGCGCGCGTTTCTCGCGTGACTGCAACATGGATGCGACATAGAACGCTAGAAGCCTTGCAGAAAAGGGATCTGTAGCAGTTTCCTAATCCTGAGGCCGATGGTTCGAATCCATCTGGGATCACCATTCCATTCACCGCATGGCTGCCGATCTCTCAGGTATCCGTCCACGGCGCCGGACCGCGCGCACGACGCCGCGCCGCATGGCGCCGAAGAACACGGCGACCAGCCAGCCGCAGAAAAGACCGCTCGCCGCCCAGACGAGGCCCGCGAAATCCACCGGAACCGCTGGAACGAAATCTCGCCAGGCATTGGCGAACGTCGTCGAATCGGGATTTCGCATCACCACGAACGGCTTGGTGAACGGCGGCGCCAGCGTCAGCGCCCGCTGTTGCTCGGCCAGCGCTTCGTAGCGGCCGAAGGTGCGCCGCATCGCCTCGCCCCGATTACGCAGGAATCTTTCCGATGAAGCCGAATAAATGTTGAGCGCTTCCTGCCTGTCGAGACCGTTGTGATTGGCCTGAGCGTCGAATTCCGAGATCAGGATTTTCAACTCGTCGAGTGCGCCTCCGATCCGCTGGCGGTATTGCTGCGCGAATTCCGGAGCCTGCGAAAAGAAGATCCCGCCCATGAGCGCCAACGCCATCGTAAGCATTCTTCCGAGCATGAGCATAAGAGCACCGGTCGTTGATTTGCGATTGAAACGGGGGATGCGGCCAAAGGTTGCCTCCCCCTCCCCCTGTGGACATCTCCTGCTTCTATAAGCAGTCAGATTGCGTTCAGGTTTTGGAAACCATAACAGGAAAGCTGCCGCTTTCAGGGGGCGGATCTTTTCCGGGGGATATTCAAGACAATGACATGGCATGTCTTTAAATGGGCTGCACTCGGCGTGCTGGCCTTGGGTGTTGCCGGCTGCACGACCACCGAAGAGGCCAACAAGGCGATCCAGTCCAAGTGGATAGGCCAGCCGGTGGACTCCTTCTTTACCTATTACGGCCCACCCGTCTCGTCCTTCCCGCTGAATGATGGCGGCACGATCTATACCTGGGTCGGCGGACAGACGACGCGCCACATTCCGGCACAATACCAGACCATTCCCGCCAATGATGCGAACAAGGTTACCCGCACCACGACCGAGACGCACAGGAACGCCGACGGCAGCACGACCACGACGACGCGCTCCTCCTCGTTCGGCGTCGGCCAGCCGCCGGTGACCCGCATGGTTTCTCCCGCCCGTTCCGAAGATCTCTTCTGCGAGCTGCAGATCACCACGGGACCGGACAAGGTCATCCGCATGCTGCGCGCCACCAACGACACCGATGGCGAAGGCCTGAGCTTCTCGCGCTGCGCCGAAGTCATGGGCGTCAAGAAGTAAGCTGGCGACGCCGGCTTGCGCAATTGCGTTGCACGGATGACGGACTGAAGGACTTTAGCTGCCTCAGCGCGGCCGGACATGTTCCATGCGGAAGCCGAGCCCGATGAGCCTGCCTGCGAGATGCGCAAGCAGAGGAAAACGTGCGATGCCGCGGATGAAGGCGGGCGGGCCTTTGCGCTTCTCCTGGTCCGCCTGGTCGGCCCGGCGGCTGCTGCGCATCATCAATTGCAGTTTCTGAGTGGCTTTGGTGGGGAAGTTGCGGCGTCTTTCGACGGCGGCGAGATCCTCATCGGCAAGTTTGCCTTCGCGAAGCGGCGCCGAGAGAATATTGGCGGCCGCCACCGCATCCTGGATGGCGAGATTGACACCGACCCCGCCGATCGGCGACATGGCATGCGCCGCATCGCCGATGCAGATCAGACCCGGCCGCCACCATTGTTTCAGACGATCGATACGCACGGTCAGCAGGCTTGTATCGTCGAAGGAGCGAACCTCCCGCATGCGCTCCGCCGGCAGCGGCGACACTTCGACCACCATCTGCCGGAAGGTTTCCACGCCCTTTTCACGGATGTCGGCAAACGTCGTCCGGCGGATCACATAGCCGCATTGCCAGTAGTCGCCGCGATCGATCAGTACGAAACCCTGGCGCGGGCCGGCATGCCCCATCACCTCGTGCGGATCGCCCGGCTGTTTCGACAGCTTCATCCAGACGACCTCGCTCGGGACACCGAAGTTCTCGACGACGAGCCCGGCCTTCTCCCGCACGACGGAGCTGCGGCCGTCCGCCCCGACGACGAGCTTCGAACGGATAAACAGATCGCCGTCCGTAGTCTCGATGGCAAGGCCGGTCACCAAGCCCTGCTGTTCCAGGATATCTTTTACCTTTGCGTTCATGATCAGCCGAAAGTTCGGATATCGCGCTGCTCGGTCCGCCAGGAAATTCAGGAAATCCCATTGCGGCATGAAGGCGATGAAGCGGTTCTTCACCGGCAGGCGGGAAAAATCGGCCATGGTGATCGTCTTCCCGCCCATCTCGGCCGTCAATTTCGGCGCCCGGGTGTGCGGCAGTTTCAGGAATTCGTCGATCAGGCCAAGCTCGGACATCACTTCAAGCGTCGAAGGGTGGATCGTATCGCCGCGAAAATCACGCAGGAAATCGCCGTGCTTCTCGACCACCACGACATCGACGCCCGCCCGGGCCAGCAACAGGCCGAGCATCAGCCCGGCGGGCCCGGCGCCGGCAATCATGCATGTCGTCTCGATGGCTTTCGGTTCACTCATCGCCTTTTTTCGCCCGCACGGCTGAAAGGATCAAGCTGCACTTGGTCGCACCCGGCCTGAAATCAAGCCCGCTCTTGTGACCGGCACCGTTCGCTTGTAGACCAAAACCAGCTTTGTGAAACGGAAGATACCATGGCCGAAACCGGCAAACGTCGCATCAGCGTTCTCGGCTCGACCGGCTCGATCGGCGTCAACACACTCGATGTGGTGAACCAGCTTGGTGGCCGCGATGCCTTCGAGGTCGTCGCGATCACCGGCAACGCAAATGTCGCCCTGCTGGCCGAACAGGCAAAGACGAGCGGTGCCAAACTGGCCGTCACCGCCGACGACGCCCATTATGGCTCATTGAAGGAGGCGCTCTCCGGCACCGGCATCGAGGTTGCCGCCGGCAGGCAGGCTCTGATCGAGGCTGGCGCGCGCGATGCCGACCTCGTCATGGCCGCGATCGTCGGCACGGCCGGACTTGCCCCGACGCTCGCTGCGGCAAAGCGCGGCGCCGACATCGCGCTCGCCAACAAGGAATGCCTGGTTTCCGCCGGCGAGCTCTTCGTCAAGGCGGTCGCAAAAGGCGGCGGAAGGCTGATCCCGGTCGACAGCGAGCACAGCGCCATCTTTCAGTCGCTGGAGGACGACCAGCATCACGCCGTCGAGCGCATCGTGCTGACCGCTTCCGGCGGCCCGTTCCGTACCTGGACCCGCGAGCAGATGGCCGGGGTCACGGCGGATATCGCCCGTGCCCATCCCAACTGGTCGATGGGCCTCAAGATCTCGATCGGCAGCGCCTCGATGTTCAACAAGGCGCTGGAAATGATCGAGGCGAAGCACCTCTTCGACGTGGCACCCGATCAGATCGAGGTCATCGTCCACCCGCAGTCGATCATTCATTCGATGGTCGGATATCGGGACGGCTCGGTGCTGGCGCAGCTCGGCTCACCGGACATGCGCACCGCGATCGGTTATGCGCTCACCTATCCGAACCGGTCGAAGCTCGACGTCCAGCGGCTCGACTTCGCCAAGCTGGCACGGCTGGATTTCGAGGCGCCTGACGAAATGCGCTTCCCCGCATTGAGGCTCGCCCGCACGGCCCTCGAACGGGGCGGCGTGCAGGGCGCCGTGATGAACGCGGCCGAGGAGATTTCTTTTCACGCCTTCTGCGCCGGCCGCATCGGCTTCCTCAACATGGCCGACATTGCCGAACAGGTCATGGACGACATGGCGGGATATGGCGTAGCGATGACGATGGACGAGGTATTTGCGGCCGATGCGGAGGCACGGCGGCGGGCGGACGAGATCATTGCGAAGAAGGAAATGGCTGCTTAGAGCGGCATCAGTCCCTATCCGCCCGCGTAAAATCCCCTCACTTGCAATTTCCAACACGTAGCTGAAGCTAAGGTGTTGAAATCGCTTTCTCTCCCGCAAGGGGAGATAGAGATGCGGCGCTCTCGGCAAGCTACCTCTCCCCTGTGGGAGAGGCTTTGGAGTGGTGGCTGAAGGCCAGAAATCAATGAAATTGATTTCAACGAACAAAGGCCTAAGCGCGTACCCGCGCGCAGGCAATCACGATCTTAGCTTCAGCTAAGTCATAGATTTAGTTGGTGAGGGGGTAGCTTTGTTCGCGAGATCCAATCAAGCCACATGCCGGGCCAGCGCACAGCGCGACCAGAGCTGATGCAGCGAACCCACCAGATGCTCGATATCGGCATCCGAGTGCAGCGGCGTCGGCGTGATACGCAGGCGTTCGGTCTTACGCGGCACGGTCGGATAGTTGATCGGCTGCACGTAAACGTCGCAGGTGTCGAGCAGGATATCGGAGATCCACTTGCATTTCGCCGCATCGCCGACCATGACAGGCACGATATGGCTCGGATTGTGCATATGGGGAATGCCTTGCTGGTCGAGCATCGTGCGCAGCTTTCTGACGCGATCCTGATGACGGACGCGTTCGAAGGGACTGGCCTTCAGGTGCCGGATGGAGGCGATCGCACCGGCGGCGAGCGCCGGCGGCAGAGCCGTCGTAAAGATGAAGCCCGACGCAAAAGACCGAACGAAATCACAGAGTGCCGCGGAGGCGGCGATGTAACCGCCCATCACGCCGAACGCCTTGCCGAGCGTGCCTTCGATGACCGTGATACGGTCCATCAGGCCTTCGCGTTCGGCAATGCCGCCGCCGCGCGGACCGTACATGCCGACCGCATGGACTTCGTCGAGATAGGTCATCGCACAGTATTTGTCGGCGAGATCACAGATGTCCTTGATCGGCGCGATATCGCCATCCATCGAATAGACGCTCTCGAAGGCGATCAGCTTCGGCGCATTCGGATCGGCGGCGGCGAGCTTCGCCTCGAGGTCGTTGAGGTCGTTGTGCTTCCAGATCACCCGCTCGCACTTGGCGTAACGAATACCCTCGATCATCGATGCATGATTGAGGGCATCGGAGAAGATGATGAGGCCGGGGATCTTCTGGCCGAGCGTGCCGAGCGACGCCCAGTTCGACATGTAGCCGGAATTGAAGATCAGCGCCGCTTCCTTGCCGTGCAGGTCCGCAAGTTCCTGCTCCAGGACCACGTGGTAGTGGGTCGTGCCAGAAATATTCCGGGTGCCTCCCGCACCCGCGCCACAGTGATCGATGGCTTCCTTCATCGCCTCGATCACGGCAGGGTGCTGGCCCATGCCAAGGTAGTCGTTCGAACACCATACTGTCACGTCGCGCGGACCATCGGGAGTATGGCGGGTGGCGCGCGGGAAATTGCCGCGATGCCGCTCGAGATCGGCGAACACCCGGTAACGGCCTTCATTGTGAAGCCCATCCAGTTCGCTCTTGAAAAATGCCTCGAAATCCATGCTCACACTCCAGAAACCGCTTTGGTTTTGGTTTCAGTCGCGCCTTCCGTCAACCCCGGATCAGCCGATTAGAACCATCCTGCGGCAAAAGGCCCGCTTTTTTTGAATTATTCCAATAAAAACCTAAGCGATATCGAAAATGTGAGAATTGATTTGCGTCAAGAGGCGAAAAGAAGTGCCTTTCGACACCTCCTTCCGCCTCGTTTTCAAAGGGTTACGATTCGCTCAGCCTGCGGATGCGACCGCCCGCCTGGCCATGACCTTCACCAGATTGGCGCGGTATTCCGCATTGGCATGCAGGTCTGACATGAGGCCGGACGAATCAACCGTGATGTTCGACAGCGCATCCGCCGACCAATTTCCCGCCAATGCCTGTTCGAAGCCGGAATGGCGGAAGACGCCGCTGGAACCGGCGCCGGTCACCGCGACGCGCACGCCGCCTGCCGTCTTCGCCACGAACACGCCGGTCATCGCGAATCGCGAGGCGGGGTTGTTGAACTTGGCATAGCCCGCCTTTTCCGGAGCCTCGAAGGTGACGGCCGTCACCATCTCGCCTTCCGCCAGCGCGGTTTCGAACAGGCCGGTGAAGAAGTCGTCCGCCGAAATCGAGCGCCGGTCGGTAACGACGGTCGCACCGAGCCCAAGTACGCCGGCCGGGTAGTCGGCAGCCGGGTCGTTGTTGGCGATCGAACCGCCGATCGTGCCCATGTGACGCACATGCGGATCGCCGATATGGCCGGCAAGCTGGCAAAGCGCCGGGCAGATGGCGGCAAGCTCCCGCGAGGCGGCGACGTCCGCATGCGGCGTGGCGGCGCCGATCGTCACCTTACGGCCTTCGATCCTGACCCCGCGCAACGACGGGATATGGCGAAGGTCGATCAAGTCGCTCGGTGCAGCAAGCCGCTGCTTCATGGTCGAGATCAGCGTCATGCCGCCCGAAAGATACTTGCCCTCGTCATGTGCCGACTTGAGTTTGACGGCGTCCTCGACGGAGGAAGCGCGATGGTAGCTGGTTGCGTACATATCTTTTCCTCCTCAGTGAGCCGCGTGCAAGGCCTGCCAGACCTTCATCGGCGTGGCCGGCATGGTCAGTCCGTTATTGCCGATCGCGTCGGTGATCGCGTTGATCAGCGCCGGCGGCGAGCCGATCGCCCCCGCCTCGCCGCAGCCCTTGATGCCGAGCGGGTTGCTGGGGCAGGGCGTATTCTGGTGCGACAGCTTGAAGGACGGCAGGTCGTCGGCGCGCGGCATGGCGTAATCCATGTAGCTTGCCGTTAGAAGCTGGCCGTTCGCGTCGTACTGGACATTTTCCAGAAGCGCCTGGCCGATGCCCTGCGCGATGCCGCCATGCACCTGGCCCTCGACGATCAGCGGATTGATGATGTTGCCGAAATCGTCCGCGGCGACGAACTGGACGATGTCTGTTTCACCGGTTTCCGGGTCGATCTCCACTTCCGCGACGTAGCAGCCGGCCGGGAAGGTGAAATTGGCCGGGTCGTAGAACGCGGTTTCCTTGAGGCCCGGCTCCATTCCGGAGGGCAGGTTATGGGCGGTGTAGGCGGCGAGCGCCACCTGGAACCAGGGCAGCGCCTTGTCGGTGCCGGCAACCTTCAGTTCGCCGTTCTCGATGACTATATCCTCCTCGGCCGCCTCCATCAGATGCGCGGCGATCTTCTTCGCCTTGGCCTCCACCTTCTCGAGCGCTTTCACGACCGCCGACATGCCGACGGCGCCGGAGCGCGAGCCATAGGTGCCCATGCCCATCTGCACCTTGTCGGTATCACCATGCACGATATTGATGCTTTCGATCGGCACGCCAAGGCGGCCGGCGACAAGCTGCGCGAAGGTCGTCTCGTGGCCCTGCCCATGGCTGTGCGAGCCGGTCAGCACTTCGATCGTCCCGACGGCGTTGACCCGCACTTCCGCAGATTCCCACAGGCCGACCCCGGCACCCAGAGAACCCACCGCAGCAGACGGCGCGATGCCACAGGCTTCGATATAACAGCTCATGCCGATGCCGCGCTTCTTCCCGTTGGCTTCCGAGGTCGCCCGACGGGCTTCGAAGCCCGCCCAGTCCGCCGCCTGCATGGCGGCATTCAGCGAAGCTTCGTAATCGCCCGCGTCATAATTCATGATGACAGGCGTCTGGTAGGGGAAGGTACGGATGAAATTCTTCCGCCGCAGTTCCGCCGGCGATATGCCGAGTTCGCGCGCCGCCGTCTCGATCGTCCGCTCCAGCAGATAGGTCGCCTCCGGGCGTCCCGCACCACGATAGGCGTCGACCGGCACCGTGTTGGTGTAGACGGTACGAACGTTGGCATGGATTGCCGGGATGGCATATTGGCCCGAAAGCAGCGTCGCATAAAGATAGGTCGGCACGGCCGAGGAGAAGAGCGACATATAGGCGCCGAGATTGGCGATCGTATCGACCTTCAACGCAGTAATGTGGTTGTCCGCATCGAAGGCCATCTTCACCTTGGAAACGTGGTCGCGGCCATGTGCGTCGGTCAGGAATGCTTCGGTCCGGTCGGCCGTCCATTTCACGGGAACGCCGGTCTTCCTGGAAGCCCACAGACAGACGATCTCTTCCGGATAGATGTAGATCTTCGAGCCGAAGCCGCCGCCGACATCCGGTGCGATGACCCGCAGCTTGTTTTCCGGAGCGACATTATAGAAGGCGCTCATCACGAGGCGGGCCACATGCGGGTTTTGGCTCGTGGTGTAGCAGGTGTAATGGTCCTCGGCGCCGTCATAGATGCCGAGCGTGGCGCGCGGTTCCATGGGATTCGGCGAGAGACGATTGTTGTGGATCTCGATCTCGGTGACATGTGCCGCCGAGGCAATCGCCCTGTCGGCTGCGTCGCCATCGCCGAGCTGCCAATCGAAGATGAGGTTGTTTGGCGCTTCCGGATGGAGCTGCGGTGCACCGGCCGCCATGGCGACAGCGGTTTCGGTCACGGCCGGCAGTGGTTCGTAGTCGATCACGACGGCTTCCGCCGCATCACGAGCCTCGCCGAGCGAATCCGCCACAACGATCGCGATGGCATCGCCCACGTAGCGCACGGTATCGACAGCAAGCGGCCTCCAAGCGCCCATCTTCATCGGCGAACCGTCCTTGGAATGGATCATCCAGCCGCAAATCAGGTTGCCGATGCCATCCGCCTGCAGCTGCTTGCCGTCCAGCACGTCGATGACGCCCGGCATACTCCTGGCAGCCGACGCATCGATACCCTTAACCCTCGCATGCGCATGCGGGCTGCGGATGAAATAGGCATATTTCATGCCCGGAACGGTCATGTCGTCGGTATAACGGCCCTTGCCGGTGAGAAAACGCTTATCCTCTTTGCGGGTAACGCGTGCACCGATTCCTTCAACACCCATGTTCATCTCCTCCCGAGACAGTGATTGGTGAGCAGTGATTAATGAGCAGGAACTGATCGGATCATGAGCAGGCTCCGGGATGAACCACCACTCACTACCGATTATTCACTATTCACTCCGCGGCCTGCCGCCCGCCCGCCATTTCGGCGTCGGCGGCAAGGATGGCCTTGACGATGTTGTGGTAGCCGGTGCACCGACAGATGTTGCCTTCCAGCCCGGCGCGGACCTTTTCCTCGGTCAGACTGCCGCCTTCGCGATTGATCATGTCGACCGCCGTCATCACCATGCCCGGCGTGCAGAAGCCGCATTGCAGGCCGTGATGTTCCTTGAAGGCGGCCTGGACCGGATGCAGTTCGCCCTGACCGGCAAGCCCTTCGATCGTCGTGATCGTCGAACCCGATGCCTGGACGGCCAGGATGGAACAGCTCTTCACGGAACGGCCGTCCATATGGACGACGCAGGCGCCGCACTGGGTGGTGTCGCAGCCGACATGTGTGCCTGTAAGGCCCAGCTTTTCTCGGATGAAATTCACGAGCAGGGTGCGGTCCTCGCACTCGCCGCTCATCGCGCGGCCGTTCACGGTCAGCGTCACTTTCGTCATCGATTTCCTCCTCGTGTCCCTCCCGGACACACGATCATCATTTGCTTTTTTACCTAGCGGATCAACCACTACTTTCTATGGAAAAGGCAATATTTTGGTCGGCCGTACGACAAGAAACCGACCGGCGGCATGGCCCAAAAATCGGGTAACTGTCAGCAAAGCAAAACAAAAACCATTGTGAAATCGCCCGAACCCGTATGGACTCTTGGCCGCTGCGACCTATTGTTCCCCTTGAAGGCCGGCAATGGACACGGTCGAGAGGATTGAACCCAGGAGGATCTCATGAAAAAGGTCTTGGTGCTTTTGATGGTCGGCGCTTCGCTTGCGAGCTGCACGGCAACTGAACAGGGCGCCGGCATCGGCGCCGCATCCGGCGCCGTCATCGGCGGCCTGGCAACCGGCAACGTCCGCGGCGCAGCCGTCGGTGCCGCGATCGGCGGCGTTTCCGGCGCCCTGATCGGCTCCGTCGCAGAGCAGCCCGGCCAATGCTACTACCGCGACCGCTACGGCCGCCGGTATATCGACGATTGCCCGCGCCGCTACTGATAAACGCCCGGATTGCAGGAAAAAGATGTGGCCTCGGAGCACGCTCCGAGGCTTTTTAATTCATGAAATCATCACGAAAGACGAGGGAGGGGTACCCCGCCCCGCCTTTTGCGGTTAAGTAGGTCTCTTCGTTGGAGGCTATGAGGGCCTACAGCCGGGGAACGACAGCCAGTTTGCGTATGCGGAACGAAAACACCGGGCGGACAAAAAAACGGAGGCTGATGGGGGGAGCAGGCACTGCCGCGATGCTCGCTGCGACCCTTCTGCTGCTTCCGCCGCTTGCCGGGGATGCATATGCTTTCAAGCTTTTCGGCATCACCCTCTTCGGCGACAACGACGACACGCTCGAAGTCATCGATCCTGTCCGATACGACGCGACGCTCGAAACCGGCAATGCGGACAAGGACCTCAAGAAACGCCTCGAATCGGCCGCTTCGCTGGTGACGGACGAGAAGCAGCCTGTCTCCGGCGATCTCGGCGTCATCATCAAGGCGCGGGAGGACCGCGACCGGCTGATCGCCGTGCTTTATGAGGAAGCCCGTTATGGCGGGACCGTTCATATTTCCGTTGCCGGCACCGACATCGACCGCCTGCCGCCCAATCCCACATTCGATCATGGTGCGCCGGTGCCGGTCGCGGTCCGCATCAATCCCGGTCCGCTCTTCAAGCTCGGCTCAGTGCGTTTCGATGGCGATCTCGCCGGCCGCAATCCGGAAGACTATGATCTCGAAACCGGCGGCGCGGCAGGTTCCCGCCTCATCCTCAAAGCCGGCGAGCAGTTGCTCGTCGACCTGAAAAAAGAGGGCCGTCCGCTTGCCAAGCTCACGGAACGGAAGGTCACCGCCGACCACCGGACCCATACCGTGGACGTGGTGCTCGGCGCTGTCGGCGGACCCGTGGCCCCTTTCGGTTCGGTCGCCGTCAAGGGGTCGCGCACGGTCGACGCGGCCTTCATCAGCCGCTACTCCCGGCTGGACAAGGGTGGCCGCTACTCGCCCGACCAATTGAAGAAGGCCAACGACCGGCTGCGCGAACTCGGCGTCTTTTCGAGCGTCACGATCCATGAATCGGACAAGCTGGCGCCCGACGGTTCGCTGCCGCTCATTATCGAAGTGTCGGAAGGCAAGCATCGTTATTTCGGCTTCGGCGCCGAATATTCCTCGATCGACGGCGCCGGCGTCCAGGGTTATTGGGGCCACCGCAATCTGTTCGGCGAGGCGGAATCGCTCCGCATCGAGGGCAAGGTTTCCGGCATCGGCGCGACGACCGATGTCTCCACCTTCGATTATTCCGCCGGCATCGTCTTTACGAAGCCCGGCGCGTTCGTACCGGAGGCTACCTTCGAATCTCGTCTGGAAGCCAAGAGCGAGACACCAGACGTCTACGAAGCGCAGACCGTCATCTATTCCGCCACGATGGCCTACGAACTCAACGAGACGGATAAGCTCAAGGGCGGCGGCGAGGTCGCCTGGATCAATACGGACGATGCTTTCGGCAAAAACCAGTATGTCACGCTGAGCCTGCCGATCTCGTTCGAGCGCGACGCCCGTGACAACAAGCTCGATCCGACCGAAGGCTATTACGCGACGCTCTCCGCCAAGCCGAGCTACGAGGTTCTGGACGGCACGATCTTTTCCTCCTTCGAAGGTTCGATCGCCGGCTATCTCGGCTTGGGGGAAGAAGACGGCATCGTGCTTGCCGGTCGGCTTGCGGCAGGCACGCTGGTCGGCGGAGACGATCTTGAATCCATTCCCGCGACGCGCAGGTTCTTTGCCGGCGGCGGCGGATCGGTGCGCGGCTATGCCTATCGGGAAATTTCATCCTATAACAATGCCGACGAGGCGACCGGCGGGCGTTCTTATGCACTAGGATCTTTCGAAGTGAGAGTAAAAGTGTCAGAAAACATAGGCATTGTACCTTTTATCGACGTCGGTACGGTTTCGACCGGAATCGTGCCTGATTTTTCTGATATACGTGCTGGCGCAGGAATTGGCATTCGATATGCCACCCCTTTCGGCCCGCTGAGACTTGACGTTGCGATGCCATTGCAGCGGTACGATGGCGGCAGCCAATACGGTATCTATGCGGGCATTGGACAGGCATTCTGAAGGGCATTGAGAGGTAACGACCGAGCATGACGCTGATGGTTCGCCTGCTGAAAGGGATATTGAAGGCCACGATAGGCGTGGTTGCGATCCTGTTCGTCATGGCGCTGGGTGTCGTGCTGTTCGTGGCGCTGACGCCGGTCGGTGGGCGCGTGGCGGCAGATCGCGTCTCTTCCATCGTGTCCACCCCGGATAGGAAAGTGACATTCACCCGGCCGGAAGGCCTTCTGACCGGCGATCTGCGGATCGATGCGCTGACGCTTTCGGATGATGCCGGCCCCTATGCCCAGATCGGCGGCATCAAAGTCGATTGGTCGCCCACATCGCTGGTGACCGGTGTCTTCAGCGCCGAACACGTATCGGCCGAAACTGTCAACTTCATCCGCGCGCCGCGGCCGCCGAAGACCCCGGCGACTCCCCAGACGACGACCTCCACCTCGTCAGGCTCGCCCCTGCCGGTCGGCATCCGTGTCGCGCAGATCGACCTGCCGGACATCAACCTGTCCCAGGCCCTTTCGGGCCGCGATTTCTCGCTGTCGGTCAAGGGTTCCATCGATGCGACCGGCCCGGATATCTCTCTCGACCTGCAGGCGACCCGCAAGGACGAGCCGGATGCGCGGGCATCCGCCGATGTCGTCTACGCGCCTTCCGCCAACCGACTGACCCTCAAGGCTTCGGTTTCCGAACCGCAGGGGGGCCTGCTTGCCCGCCTCCTGCGGCTGCCCGGCGCGCCGGCGGTGGAGCTGGCGCTCGATGGTGAAGGCCCGCTTTCCGATTGGGCCGGCAAGTTGCAGGGCAGCGTCGGTGGCGTTCCCGTCATTTCGGTCGACGGCAGGCACGTGCTGGTGGAGAACGGCAGGCACCGCATGGAAGTCACGGGCGGCGGACAGCTCGCCACCCTGCTTCCGCCCGCCTTCCGGCCTCTGTTCGGCGGTACGACGGATATCAACATCGCCGCGGTCTACGCCCCTTCCGGCCGTATCGACATCGAGCGCGGCGATCTTGCCTCCGGCGCGGTAAGAATCTCCGCCAAGGGCGCCTGGGATCCGGCCGGCGACAACAGCCTGACGGCAGGTCTTGCCGCAATCAACGGCCCGGTGGATTTTGTCTGGCCGATCAACGGTCAGGAGAGCCGTTTCTCCATCGAGAGCATCAATTTCACCTTGACCGGGGCGGCCTCTTCGGCCCGCTTCAACGCGACCGCCGCCTTGAGCGCCGCAGAGCTGCCGCAAGGCCGCTTCAACCAGATCCGCCTGCAGGCGGAAAGCGAGGATCTCGATCTCCTCAAGCGCTCCGGCAGCATCCGCAGCCGCTTTACGGTCGCCCGGACGGACTTTACCAACGACGATCTGGACCGGGTGGTCCGCGGCCCGGTGACGCTCGATGCACCGTTGAGGCTCGCACCTCCGGCAATCGGCCTCGACGCGGCGACCTTCGACAGCCAGAACGTCAACGGCACGCTTTCCGGCGCGTACGACATGTCGAAGCAGGCCGTGACCGGCAACTTCCGTGTCTTCGCCAATCCTGCCGTCCTGCCGCCGGCGCTCGTCTCGAAATTCGAAGGCAAGCTCTCGGCCGAAGGCTACGTCAATATGGTGACGGGCGGCCGCGTAAGCCTTGAAAACTTCGTGATGCGGTCCAATGCGGTCGAGGCACACGGCAATGTGCTTCTGGAAAACCAGACCGTCACCGGTCGGCTTGCCGGCCGCGTGCCGGATCTGAAACGCTGGCTGCCGGAAGCCGAAGGGGCTGCCGGTTTCGACATCGCCGCCAAGGGACCGCTGACCGCCGTCGGCATCAAGGCCGTGCTCAATTCCGCCGACGCGCGGCTGGTCGGACGCAAGCTCCAGGACATGAGCTTCGTGCTCGACGGCACGGCCGACCCGAAGGCACCGAAAGGCAAGCTGACTGCGACCGGTTCGCTGGACGGCCAGCCCATCAAGGTCAACGCGGATCTCGCCTCGACCCAAGGACGCACGAACGCTCCGGCGATCAATGCGGAGATCGGTCCGAACAAGCTCAGCGGAGCCCTGAACTTTTCTCCCGACTTCCTGCCGGAAGGACAGCTCACTTTCGACTTCCCGGATGTTTCCCTGCTTGCCGCACTCGCGGCGCAACAGGCACAGGGCGACCTGAAGGGTACCGTGATCTTCAGCAACGCGGGCGGCAAGGCCGGCGCTGCGATCCGCGCGTCGGGCAATGTCTTGAAACGCGGCACGATCGAAATCGCACAGCCGAATATCGATCTCGCCATGCCGGACATCAAGGCGATCGCAGCGGAAGGCTCCATCAAGGCGGCCAAGGTCGGCGCGGGTTCGATCGGTCTCGACGACATCAATCTCGGCGTCAGCCACGGCGGCAACAGGACCGGCTTCAACCTCGCCGCCCGATATGACGATGCACCGCTCAATGCGGTCGGCGACATCCAGACCGGCGCCGATATCTCGGTCGGGATCGAGAGCTTTACCGCCACCCCGCGCAATATCCCGATCCGCCTTGCCGGCCCCACCCGCATCGCCATCGCCAATGGCGGCGCTCGTCTTGCCGGCCTGACGCTGGCCACCGGCTCGGGCAGCGTCACCGTCAACGGCACGGCGGGAACTGCGCTCGATGTGACGGCCAATATCAACGCGCTGCCCGCAAGCCTGCTCAACAGCTTCGTGCCGGCGATCAACGCCGCGGGCACGATTTCCGGCACCATCAACGCGACGGGCACCCCGTCCGCCCCCGCCGTCAAATACGATCTAGAATGGAGTGATGCACAGCTTCGCCAGACGCGCGACGCTGGCATCAGCCCGTTTCGCCTCCAGGCAAGCGGCAGTTTTGCCAACGGGACAGTCGCACTAGACAGGACACGCCTCACCGGCTCCGGCGGGCTCGATCTGTCGGCAACCGGACGCGTCTTCCTGAAGGACGGCGTTCCTGCTCTCGACATCAATGCTCGCGCCAACGCGGTGCCGGCCGGCCTCATCAACGCCTTCGCGCCGGGCCTCGGCGCCCGCGGAACGATTTCCGGCACAGTAGCCGCCACAGGCACACCGGAAGCCCCGGCCGTCCGTTATGATCTGCGCTGGACCGACGCCGGCGTAAGCCAGACCGCATCCGCCGGCCTTGCCTCCGTGAACGTTACCGCCAATGGCACCTTCCAGAACGGCACGGTTACGATCGACACGCGCCTTTCGGGCGGCGGAGGGATCACCCTTTCCGGCGGCGGCTCCGTCTCGCTCGCCGGCGAAAAACCGCTGAACCTGAAATTCAACGGAGGGCTGCCCTTCTCCATCATCGCCGGCCAGCTTGCGGCACAGGGCTTCGTGCTGGAAGGTACCGGCAATGTCGACGTGGCGATCGGCGGCACGGTCGCAACCCCCGCCATTACCGGCACCGCATCGACGTCAGGCGCTCGGCTGGTGGATGTGCGGCGCAACCTGGCGATCACCGATCTTGCCGCCAATGTCGCCCTTGATGGCAAGAGCGCCAATATTCCCAGGCTGTCCGGCAAGCTTTCCGGCGGCGGCGCGGTCTCCGTCCAGGGCTCGGTCGGTATCTTACCTGGCTCCGGATTCCCGGCCGATCTCCGGATCACGCTGGCCCAAGCCGCTTATGCCGACGGCACTCTGTTTGCTGCAACGGCCGACGGAGCCTTGACGATCACCGGCCCGCTCACGTCAGGACCTGTTCTCGGTGGTCGGGTTACGCTCACCAAGGCGGCGATCACGGTTCCGGCCCGTCTCCCGACATCGCTTTCGGCCATCGATATCCGCCATCGCAACGCCCCGCCGGATGTTCTGCGGCAGATGGAAATACTGCGTCCGAAGAGTGCGAAGGGCGCTTCCGAGCCTATCGCGCTCAACCTGCAAATCACCGCTCCGAACGGCATTTTCGTTCGCGGCCGCGGCATCGACGCCGAGCTCGGCGGCGAACTGACCGTCACCGGCAACGCGACGGCACCGATCGTTGCGGGCGGATTCGAGATGCGCCGCGGCCGCATCGTCATTCTCGCCAAGCGGCTCGATTTCACCGAAGGTGATATCACCTTCGGCGGCGGGCTGATCCCGGTCCTCAACATGGAGGCCAATACGACCTCCGCCTCGACGACGATCATCGTGAAGGTCACGGGCGTCGCGAACGATCCGACGATTACCTTCTCGTCCTCCCCTGCCCTGCCGCAGGACGAAGTTCTGGCGCGGCTGATCTTCGGCCAGTCCATGGCGCGCCTCTCGCCGCTGCAGATCGCCCAGCTCGCGGATGCGGTCACTCAGCTTGCCGGCGGCGGCTCTACGTCGCTTCTTGAAACGCTGCGCAGCAATCTGGGCGTCGACGATCTCGACATCAACACCGACTCGACCGGACAGACCACGGTCTCCGTTGGCCGCTACATCAACAACCGCACCTATCTCCAGGTCGAGCAGGGCGGCCAGAACGGGGCTCAGGCGACGATCAATCTCGATGTCGGACGTGGCGTGAAGTTGAAGGCGGGCGCCGGCACCGAGGGCGGTACCGCCGGCATTTTCTACGAGCACGAATACTGATCCTTACTTGCATAGACTTTCGGAGATGTCGCCTCAAACGGTTGTCGTCGGGAACGGCAAAGCACTTCCTATGCACATCATGATCCTGATTCGGGCACGCTTTATTGCGGCGTCGAGCCACCAGTTTATCTAGAACGCGCTCGATAGAGCCACATACATCATATGGTTCGCCACCGCTAAAATTTGACAACTAGCAGATCAGGCGGAATTATTCATGACAAAGTAAGTATAGTCAGGGGAATATTACCCACTACAAGCTGAATGGGCATCGTCAGTTTTTCTAAAAAACACATAGAGGTTGCAACACGCGACGAATGCCATTGACTTAATGTTAATTACAATTGGCTATTTCTTATATCCAATCTCACGCATGGATTACGGCAGTTTTTGAGAGTTTGGATATATGCTGCCGGCCTGAGCTGAGGACTATTCCTAAGAACTGGAGCAGCGAAGACCATGCCGATCCTTTCACTCCCGGGCGCCGACGCCAAAGCTACACTTGCGGCCCTTGCCCAATCCCAAGCTATTATTGAATTCGATCTCTCGGGAAAAATTCTCACCGCCAACGAGAACTTCTGCAAGGCCCTCGGATATACCCTTTCAGAAATCGTCGGCAAGCATCACAGCATGTTCTGCGATCCGGCCTATACAAAGTCACAGGCCTACAAGGATTTCTGGGCACGGCTCGGCAGCGGCAAATATGACGCAGCAGCCTACAAGCGCCTTGGCAAGGGTGGCCGCGAGATCTGGATCCAGGCCTCCTACAATCCGGTGATGTCCGGCGGCAAGCCCTACAAGGTCGTCAAATTCGCAACCGATATTACCGCTGCGAAACTGAAAGCTTCGGAAGACGAAGGCAAGATCAACGCGATCTCGCGCAGCCAGGCGATCATTGAATTCACGCCAAATGGGGATGTCCTGACCGCCAATGAGAACTTCCTTGCCTGTCTCGGTTATCAGCTGTCGGAAATCGTCGGCAAGCATCACAGCATGTTCTGTGAACCTGCGTTCCGCGACAGTGCGGAATATCGCGACTTCTGGAAGAAACTGGCCTCCGGCGAGGTGGTTGCCGCCGAGTTCAAGCGCATCGGCAAGGGCGGCAAGATCGCCTGGATCCAGGCGTCCTACAATCCTATCTTCGACGCCGAAGGACGCGTCTTCAAGGTCGTCAAGTTCGCGACCGACATTACCGAACGCGTGCGTGCGGTCGATGACATCGCCGTCGGTCTTACCGCCCTGTCGCACGGCGACCTGACGGCGCGTATTGAAAAGCCATTCATTCCGACGCTGGAGCAAATCCGGCTCGACTTCAACGAGGCCATCGCTAAGCTTGCCGAGGCAATGCGCACCGTCGGAGAAAACGCGGAAGGGATTGCCGGCAGTTCGAGCGAAGTCCGTCAGGCCTCGGATAGCCTTGCCAAGCGTACCGAACAGCAGGCCGCCGCCGTTGAAGAAACCGCGGCCGCCCTGGAAGAGATCAGCCGCACCGTAACCGACAGCGCCAAGCGCGCCGAGGAAGCAGGCGACCTCGTTTCCCGGACCAAGAAAAGCGCCGAACATTCCGGCGCCGTGGTCCGCAATGCCGTTGGCGCCATGGGCCAGATCGAGAATTCGTCGAATGAGATTTCCAACATCATCGGCGTGATCGACGAAATCGCCTTCCAGACCAACCTTTTGGCTCTTAACGCCGGCGTCGAAGCGGCTCGCGCCGGTGAAGCCGGCAAAGGCTTTGCGGTCGTCGCCCAGGAGGTCCGCGAACTGGCGCAGCGTTCTGCGGGCGCCGCCAAGGAAATCAAGACGCTGATCTCCACCTCCTCCGATCAGGTGAAGCGCGGTGTCGCCCTGGTCGGCGAAACCGGCAAGGCGCTCGACGAGATCATTTCCCAGGTGGACGAGATCAACGGCAACATCACGGCCATCGTCGAGGCCTCCCGCGAGCAGTCGACTGGCATCAAGGAAATCAGCAACGCCGTGAACTCCATGGACCAGAACACACAGCAGAATGCCGCCATGGTCGAGGAAACGACGGCGGCCAGTCATAATCTGGCGCGGGAAGCCGAAACGCTGCGCAATCTTTTGGCGCGATTTAGATTTGGGCAACACTCTTCGGTTAAGATTGGTCAAGCGCGACCAGATGCACGACCTGTTGCATCGCCGGCACGCAAACTCATGGCAACGGTCGCACGGGCCACATCCGGTGCAGCGACTGCCCAGGCACCGGATAGTTGGGAAGAATTCTGATGGCTATGACGATCAACTCCACGAACTACGGCGGTGAAACGCTGGAGATCATCGCCTTTCGGCTGCATGATCAGGAATTCTGCGTGAAGACGACGACCATCCGCGAAATCCGCGGCTGGGCTCCTTCGACGCCGATCCCGCACGCTCCGGCCGACGTCATCGGCGTCATGAACCTGCGCGGTTCGGTGATCCCGATCATCGACCTCGCCTACAAGCTCGGCATGAAGAGCACGGTCGCCAACGAGCGCAGCGCCATCGTGGTTGCCGAAGTGCACAACATGGTCATCGGCATGCTCGTCGATCGCGTCTCCGACATCCTCACGATCCCATCGAGCCAGGTTCAGCCGGTTCCGGAAATTTCCGCCTCCTTCGATAAATCCTTTTCGGAAGGCATCATCGCCAACGAGAACGGCATGATCTGCTTCCTGAACCTTGCCAAGATGTTCAAGGGCACCGAAGCCGACGATCTCGCCGCCTGATCGGGATATTCCTTTGGAAAAGCCGTCCGGATGTCCGTCCGGGCGGCTTTTCTGCGTCTCAAGGATCGAATGCTGATAAGGATCGCATGCGGCATGTCGAAAGAGGTGTCGCCATTTCCGGTGGAGGCCGACAGCGGCGCCGCAGGCCGTTTCCCGACTACTCCTTGGGCTCGAACGCTTCAGGCCGGCGACCGGCCGCCTGGCGTGCCAACATCCAGCCTGGATATTCCGGCGCGAGCGCACTCACCTCGTCGAGCTTCGCCATGTCTTCCGCATCGAGTTTCAGCTTCACGGCCTTCAGGTTTTCATCCAACTGCTCCAGTCGCTTCGCGCCGATAATGACGCTGGTGACGAAGGGTTTCGCCAGGATATAGGCAAGCGCCACCTCCGCGACGCTCGCGCCGTGCTTGGCACCGACCTCGCGCATGACGGCAACGCAGGCCCAGGCACGGTCTTTGTCGACCGGCGGAAAATCGAAGGTTGCGCGACGGCCCTCGCCATTGCCCGGCGCGCCGGGGCCGTATTTGCCGGAAAGCAGCCCGCCGGCGAGCGGCGACCAGACCATCAGGCCAAGCTTCTCCTCCTGCATCAGCGGAACGATATCCCGCTCCAGGTCTCGACCCGCTATGGAGTAATAAGCCTGCACAGTCTCGAAACGGGCAAAACCCTTGCGCTCGGAAATGCCGAGCGCCTTCGCCATCCTCCAGGCCGCCCAGTTGGAAAGGCCGATGTAACGCACGAGGCCGCGCGACACGAGATCGTCGAGCGCCCGGAGCGTCTCGTCGATCGGCGTCACGGCATCCGTGCCGTGAACCTGGTAAAGATCGATATGATCCATCTGCAGGCGTTCCAGGCTTTGTTCCACGGAGTCCATGATGTGACCCCGGGAGGAACCGCGATCATTCGGCTTGTCGCCCATCTGACCGTAAACTTTCGTGGCGATGATCACGTCCTTGCGCGCAACGCCGAGATTCTTGAGCGCCTGCCCGAGAATGCGCTCGGACTTGCCTTGAGAGTAGACATTGGCCGTATCGATGAAATTGACGCCTGCCGCCAGCGAACGCTCGACGATCCCGTCGGCAGCCGCCTGGTCGAGGCCCGCGACGGCGGTCCAGGGACCGCCTGGCGTATTTTCGCCGAACGTCATCGTACCGAGGCAGATTTCCGAAACGAAAAGACCTGTATTGCCCATTTGATTATAGCGCATGGAGAACTCCCGTATGCACTGAGACTTGAGGATATATTGGTCATGGTCGGAGCCGGAAATGTCACGCGGGCGCGTGCCGGGATGCCGGAGAGGCGTTACTGGCTCCGGGGGTAAATTTAGGCCGGAATCCGGCCTCGTCAACCGGAGCACCCTCCGTTTCTCGCTTCAATTTTCTGTGCACGCCATAATGACAAAGAGCGGCATTGCCTGCCGCTCTTCGCATCAGCGATCAGGCTGGAAGATTACCCGAACAGCGCGAAGCTGCTCTTCAGCGTCACCCAGACACCCCAGAGAAGCGGAATGCCGACCACCGCCCAGGCCAGAGCTGCCTTAGCGTCGAAACCACCGGTTCCGATGCCGAAGGAACCGGTCGGGCCGGCTTTCGCCGCGGCCGTCCTTGCTTGCAGCGAGGCAACCTCCTCATCCGACATGAACCACTTGTCGGACAGCGGCCGCACCAGGGCATTGGCAACCAGCCCGAGGGCCAACATGCCGGCAAGGATATACATCGTGCCTGTGTAGAGCGACGGTCCGGGCGCCACGCCCGCCGTGATCTGCGCCTCGCGGATATAGTTGACGACCACCGGCCCGAGGATGCCGGCCGTTGCCCAGGCCGTCAGCAGGCGACCATGAATGGCACCGACGAACTGCGTTCCGAAAATATCCGCGAGATAGGCGGGAATGGTGGCGAAGCCTCCGCCGTACATCGACAGGATGATGCCGAATGCGAGCACGAAGAGCGCTTTGCTCCCCATGTCCGCCAGCGTCGGAGCCAGTGCATAAAGCACGATCCCGAGGACGAAGAAGGTGTAGTAAGTGTTCTTGCGGCCGATCTTGTCGGAAAGCGAGGCCCAGAAGAACCGCCCGCCGATGTTGAAGAGCGAGAGCAGGCCGGTGAAACCGGCGGCGATCGCCGCGATCTGCGTCTTCTGGCCCGCGTCGAGCTGCGAGAACGTCAGATTGGGCAGGCCGATCAGCGAGCCGGCGAAGATTTCCTGCAGCATCGGCGAAGCCATGCCGATGACGCCGATGCCTGCCGAGACGTTCAGGCAAAGCACAGCCCAGATCAGCCAGAACTGCGTCGTCTTGTGCGCGTCGCGCAGATGGACATGCTTGTGAGTGATCATCGTCGACTTCGAGACCGGCGGCGACCAGCCTTCCGGACGCCAGCCGGCCGGCGGGATGCGGTAGCCGAAGGCACCGCCCATCATGAAGCAGAAATAGATCGCCGCCATGGCGATGAAGGTCTGCCACACGCCGACCGACGCATCGGTCTTGAAATAGTTCATCAGCAGGTTGGCGAGCGGCGCACCGATCATCGCACCGCCGCCGAAGCCCATGATCGCCATGCCGGTCGCCATGCCGCGACGGTCCGGAAACCACTTGATCAGCGTCGAGACCGGGGAAATGTAACCGAGGCCGAGACCGACGCCGCCGATGACGCCGGCGCCGACCCACATCAACCACAACTGATGGGTCATGACGCCGATGGCCGCGACGAGAATGCCGCCGCACCAGCAGCAGGCCGAGACGAAACCGGCCTTGCGCGGGCCGACCCGTTCCAGCCAGCCGCCCCAGATGGCGGCCGAGCAGCCGAGCAGCACGAAGAACAGCGTGTAGATCCAGCCGAGATCCGCAACGCGCCAGTTGCAGCTTGTCGTGAACAGCGCCGAGACCAGGTTCAGGCTGGCGCAGGACGGGTCCGCTGCCCCTGGAATGGCCTTGGAAAGCGGTAGCCAAAACACGCTGAAGCCGTATGCCATGCCGATGCAGAGGTGGATGGCGAGCGCCGCGGGCGGAACGAGCCAGCGGTTGAAACCCGGTTTTGCGATAATACGTTCCCTGTCGAGGAACCCGACTTCGCCGGCCAGGCCCTCGTTCGTTGTGACTGCCATGTACAGGATCCTCCCTCTGGATGATGGCTGTGTCGTCTTATCCTTCCCCGACCCCTCTCTTGCCTGGGAGAGAATTCATGCTGTGCTTTCCGGCATGTTCGGCTCGGAAAGCGACTCACCTTCCCCTGGACCCTTGCCGCCCGGCGCGCTTTTCGCGGCATCCTCTCCGACGCCGACACCCGACCCCACCCTGGCTTCCGGCCGGCGGATCAGCGTCGAGGCTTGGATGACGAGCGGCAGAAGCCCCGCCCCGCCATTGTCGAGATGCTCGAAAAGGTGCCGGCGCATACGCGGCTCCCAGAACTTGTTGATATGGGTGGCGACCCCTTCCGCGCGCACGTTTTCCGGCTGCGACAGGAAGAAAGTGGCGATCTGGTTCGCCATCCGGACGATCTTGTCCATCACCAACTGGTCCGGACTTTTCTCATGCGAGATCGTTTCAGGCGACATGGGCGACAACTCCGGTGGTCATGCGATCGGTACGCGTAAAGATTTCGAAATCCTCGCCGCGCGTCAGCGCGATCAAGGTCATGCCCGCTTCCTCCGCCGTGCGGATGGCGAGCGCGGTCGGCGCGGAAATGGCGACCAGCACGGCCGCTCCTAATATCGCCGTCTTCTGCACCATCTCGACCGAGATGCGGCTTGTCACGATCACGATGCCCTGCGGGCCTTGCATGCCTTTGCGGATGATGGCCCCGGCGAGTTTGTCCAGCGCATTGTGACGCCCGACATCCTCACGCACGGCAACCAAACCCTCGCCCGGGATAAAGAACCCCGCACCATGGACCGCGTGGGTCTCCGCATGCAGCGGCTGCGCATCATTCAGTGCCGCCATGGCCCCTGTCACATCCTTCGGGGTCAGCGGCATTGGTATGCCGGAAACATCCGGCACCACCCGCATTGCCTGATCGATCGACTCGATGCCGCAAAGCCCGCAACCGACCGGTCCAGCCATATGCCGGCGGCGAGCGCGAAGCGCGTCCTCCTTGTCCTCGGCCAGCGTCACCTGCACGTCGAGTCCGCGCCCCTCATCGACGACCGCGATCTCCTCGATCTCTGCCATCGAAGCGATGATGCCTTCCGTCAGGCTGAAGCCGACCGCGAAGTCTTCGAGATCCGCCGGCGTGCCCATCATCACGGCATGGGTGGAACCGCCATAGGAAAACGCGATCGGCACTTCTTCCGGCACGACACGTAAACCGGCGCGGACCACGCCATTGCGACGCACGATCTCGGGGGCAGTGGCGGTGGTTTTGAATAAGGTCATCGGACGTCGGGGCAGGAATACCCCCCTCTGCCCTGCCGGGCATCTCCCCCACAAGGGGGGAGATCGGCCAGAGGCAAGATCCTGCCCCACCAAAGGCCTCGATATTGCCGAACTCCACTCTCTGCCGGCCTCCTGCCCTTCCACAAATTGGAGAGAGACCGCTGGGCACGCCTCCTTCGATCTCCCCCCTTGTGGGGGAGATGCCCGGCAGGGCAGAGGGGGGTATGTCGCCCGCCGACCGACACTATTCCGCAGCCTCCAGCTTGCCCGCAATCCGCCGGGACCGTCGCGACAGTTCGTCGTAATCGCTCTGCCATTCCGTCGGACCGTTGGAGGGCGACACCTGCACCGCCGTCACCTTGTATTCCGGGCAATTGGTCGCCCAGTCGGAGAAGTCGGTGGTGATGACGTTCGCCTGTGTGTTCGGGTGATGGAAGGTCGTGTAGACCACGCCCGGTGCCACGCGGTCGGTGATCAGCGCGCGAAGCGTCGTATCGCCAGAACGGCTGGTGAGCTTGATCCAGTCGCCTTCCTTGATGCCGCGCTGTTCGGCATCGTGCGGATGGATTTCCAGCCGGTCCTCCGCATGCCAGGCGACGTTCTCGGTGCGCCGTGTCTGGGCGCCGACATTGTACTGGCTGAGGATGCGGCCAGTAGTCAGCAGCAGCGGGAAGCGCGGGCCGGTACGCTCGTCCGTCGCCACATATTCCGTGCGGATGAACTTGCCCTTGCCGCGCACGAAGCCGTTGACGTGCATGATCGGCGAGCCTTCCGGGAACTTCTCGTTGCACGGCCACTGAACCGAGCCCATCTTTTCGAGATAGTCGTAGGAGACGAGCGCGAAGCTCGGCGTCGTCGCGGCGATCTCGTCCATGATCTGCGACGGATGCGTGTAATTCCAGTGGAGACCCATGGCCTGGGCGAGCTTCTGGGTGACTTCCCAATCCGCATAACCGTTCTTCGGGCTCATCACTTTGCGGACGCGGTTGATGCGGCGTTCGGCATTGGTAAAGGTGCCGTCCTTTTCGAGGAAGGTCGAGCCCGGCAGGAAGACATGTGCGTAATTGGCCGTCTCGTTGAGGAAGAGGTCGTGAACGACGACGCATTCCATCGCGGCAAGCCCGGCGGATACATGCTTGGTATCCGGATCGGACTGCAGGATGTCTTCCCCTTGGATGTAGATGCCCTTGAACGTACCTTCCACGGCGGCATCCAGCATGTTCGGTATACGCAGTCCCGGCTCGTTGTTGAGCGTCACGCCCCACATCTTTTCAAAGATATCGCGGGTCGCATCGTCGGAGATATGGCGATAGCCCGGCAGTTCATGCGGGAAGGAACCCATGTCGCAGGATCCCTGGACATTGTTCTGGCCACGCAGCGGGTTCACGCCGACGCCCGGTCGGCCGATATTGCCGGTCGCCATGGCAAGATTGGCGATCGCCATGACGGTCGTCGAGCCCTGGCTGTGCTCGGTGACGCCAAGGCCGTAATAGATCGCGCCATTGCCGCCCTTTGCATAAAGCCGGGCCGCGCCGCGGACGAGATGCGCCGGCACGCCGGTAAACTTTTCCGTGGCTTCGGGGCTGTGCTGTTCCTCGGAGACGAAAGCGGCCCAATCTTCGAATTCGGACCAGTCGCAGCGCTCTCGGATGAACTTCTCGTCGAACAGGCCTTCGGTGACGATGACATGGGCGAGCGCCGTCAGCACGGCGACGTTGGTGCCCGGCTGCAGCGGCAGGTGATAGTCGGCCTCCACATGCGGCGTGCGGACGAGATCGATGCGGCGCGGATCGATGACGATCAGCTTGGCGCCCTGGCGCAGCCGCTTCTTCAGCCGCGACCCGAAGACCGGATGGCCATCCGTCGGATTGGCGCCGATGACGATGACGACATCCGTATGCTCGACCGAATCGAAATTCTGCGTTCCGGCCGAGGTGCCGAAGGCCTGGCCGAGACCATACCCGGTCGGAGAATGGCAGACACGGGCGCAGGTATCGACATTGTTGTTGCCGAAGCCGGCGCGGATCAGCTTCTGGACGAGGAAAGTCTCCTCGTTGGTGCAGCGCGACGACGTGATACCGCCGATCGACTCGCGACCATACTGATACTGTAGCCGCCGGAATTCCGAAGCGACATACGCGAAAGCCTCTTCCCAGGTCACTTCCCGCCACGGATCGGAGATCTTCTCGCGGATCATCGGGTTGAGAATGCGGTCCTTGTGGGTGGCATAACCATAGGCGAAGCGGCCCTTGACGCAGGAATGGCCGCGATTCGCTTGACCATCCTTCCACGGCACCATGCGGACCAGTTCCTCGCCGCGCATCTCCGCCTTGAAGGAGCAGCCGACCCCGCAATAGGCGCAGGTGGTGACTTCCGAATGTTCCGGCTGACCGATCGCGATCACCGACTTTTCGGTCAGCGTCGCCGTCGGGCAAGCCTGCACGCAGGCGCCGCAGGACACGCATTCGGAATCGAGGAAATGCTCGTGCATGCCGGGCGAAACACGCGAACCAAAGCCACGGCCTTCGATCGTCAGCGCGAACGTGCCCTGCACCTCTTCGCAGGCGCGGACGCAACGAGAGCAGACGATGCACTTCGAAGGATCGTATGTGAAATACGGGTTCGACTCGTCCTTCGGCATCCATTTGGCGTTGATCTCGCCGTTGTTGCGTGCCTTGACGTGGTTATCTCCCTCGTAGCCGTAACGCACGTCGCGAAGGCCCACGGCACCTGCCATATCCTGCAATTCGCAGTCCCCATTGGCGGCGCAGGTGAGACAGTCGAGCGGGTGGTCGGAGATATAGAGTTCCATCACGCCGCGGCGGATGTCCTTCAACCGGCCCGTCTGGGTGTGCACGACCATGCCCGGCATCACCGGCGTGGTACAGGAGGCCGGCGTTCCGGCGCGGCCTTCGATTTCCACGAGGCAGAGGCGGCAGGAACCGAAGGCGTCTACCATGTCGGTGGCGCAGAGTTTCGGCACCTGAATACCGGCTTCCATCGAGGCGCGCATGATCGAGGTGCCTTCCGGCACGGTGATCGAACGACCGTCGATGGTGAGCGTGACCTGTGTTTCGGACCGGGAAACCGGCGTGCCGTAGTCGATTTCATGAACGAGGGACATGATGTTACTCCGCCGCTTCGATGAGGGGTGTTGGAGCGAAATCCTGCGGGAAATGCGTCATCGCACTCATCACCGGATAAGGCGTAAAGCCGCCAAGCGCGCAGAGCGAGCCGAACTTCATCGTGTTGCAGAGGTCCGCCAGCAGCGCCTTGTTCTTCTCCGGCTCGATGCCTTGCCTGATCTTGTCGGCCGTCTCGACGCCGCGGGTCGAGCCGATGCGGCAGGGCGTGCACTTGCCGCAGCTTTCTATGGCACAGAACTCCATAGCGAACCGCGCCTGCTTCAGCATATCGGCCGTATCATCGAACACGGTGATGCCCGCATGGCCGATCAGCCCATCCTTGGCTGCGAAAGCTTCATAGTCGAACGGCGTATCGAAGAGCGCGCGCGGGAAATAGGCGCCAAGCGGACCGCCCACCTGCACCGCCTTCACCGGCCGCCCGGTTGCGGTGCCACCACCGATATGGTCGACGATCTCGCCGAGCGACAGGCCGAAGGCCGTTTCGTAAAGGCCGCCATATTTGACATTGCCGGCGATCTGGATCGGGATCGTGCCCCGCGACCGGCCCATGCCGAAATTCTTGTAGAACTCCGCGCCGCGATCCATGATGACTGGCACCGAAGCGAGCGAGATGACGTTGTTGACCACCGTCGGCCGGCCGAGAAAACCTTTAAGCGCCGGCAGCGGCGGCTTAGCGCGCACGATGCCACGTTTACCCTCCAGCGAATTCAGCAGCGAGGTTTCCTCGCCGCAGACATAGGCGCCGGCCCCGGAGCGGATCTCGATGTCGAAGGCATGCGCCGATCCCAGGACAGACGCCCCGAGAATGCCGGTCGTCCGCGCGATCTCGACGGCCTCGGTCATCGTCGCTATGGCATGTGGATATTCCGAGCGAATGTAGACATAGCCCTTGGTGGCTCCTGTCGCGATGCCGGCAATCGCCATGCCTTCGATCAGCACGAAGGGATCGCCCTCCATGATCATACGGTCGGCGAATGTGGCGCTATCGCCTTCATCGGCGTTACAGACGATGTATTTCAGCGGGCCTGCCGCATCCATCACCGTCTTCCATTTGATGCCGGTCGGGAAGCCTGCGCCGCCGCGGCCGCGCAGGCCGCTATCGGTCACTTGCCTGACGATCTCGGCCGGCGTCATTGCGATCGCCCTTTCGAGCCCCTTCAGGCCCTGATAATGCCGGTAGTCGTCGAGCGAGAGCGGATCGGTGACGCCGCAACGGGAAAAGGTCAGGCGCGTCTGCTGACGGAGGAAAGGGATTTCCTTCGTCAGCCCGAGACAGAGCGGGTGATTGCCTCCGGTCAGGAAACCGGCATCGAACAGGCCCTTCACATCGCCGGCCTTCACCGGACCATAGGCGATGCGGCCCGCTTCGGTGCGCACCTCGACCAGCGGCTCCAGCCAGAACATGCCGCGCGAACCATTGCGCACGATCCTGGCATCGAGGCCGCGCGCCTCGATTTCCTGGGCGATCGCCTTCGCCACCTTTTCGACGCCGAGCGCCAGTGCCGCAGCATCGCGCGGAACGAAAATCGTCACCGTCATCGACGCACCTCCGCCACGATTTCGGAAAGACAGTGCTCATCGACTCGGCCATAGACTTCGCCATCCAGCATCGCGGCCGGCGCACAGGCGCAAAGCCCGAGACAATAGACCGCTTCCAGCGTCACCGCGCCGTCGAGCGTCGTCTGGTGGAAGTCGATACCGAGCATCTGCCGGGCGCGATCGGCGATGCGGTCGCTGCCCATCGACTGGCAGGCTTCCGCCCGACAGAGCTTCAGGACGTGCCGGCCGGCAGGGTGATCGCGGAACTCGTGATAGAAGGTCACGACGCCATGCACCTCGGCGCGCGACAGGTTGAGTTCGCTGGCGATGACCGGCTTCACCTCTTCCGGCACGTAGCCGAACTCTGCCTGGATCGCATGCAGGATCGGCAGCATCGGGCCTTCCAGGTGCTTCAGATCCCTGATGATCTCAAGCGACCGCTCGGTGAATTCACCGGCGGAGATACGCACATTCATAATCTCTAGCCTCCCGCTGATCCTTGTCTCGATCGCTCCCGCGATGAAGAAAGACCAGAAAGCTGGCGAAGCTGTTCGACAGTCGTACTTCGCCTACTGGGGATGGAGTCTTGCAACCCTGCCCGCAACCGTCAATAAAGGAGATCGGTTACGCGATAGAAAAAAGCTATCAAGCCATGGCGGCAGGAGTAAGGCTGCGAGCTTCATGAAGAAGCGCTGAAACCAGGGGCGTGAAGGGTTCCCGGTGAGTTGCAACCAGTCCGACGATATGGCTAGCCTCCGGCTCGACGATCGGAATGGTACGGATTTGCTTGGCAAAACCATAGGATCGGGCGACGTTGCGCGGCATGATGCTCGCCCACCGGCCGGTGCCGATATGCGAAAGCAGCACGACCATGGAGTTCGATTCGAGCATCGGCCTTACCGTAATACCGGCCTCGACAAGGTGCTGGTTGATGATCCGGCGGTTCTGCATGTCGGGCGTCAATAGGCAGAGCCTAAGATCGGCCATCTCCCTCCAGGTGACGCTTTCCCGGTCCGCAAAGGGCGCTCCCTCCGCGGTTACCAGATTGTACCGCTCCGCATAAAGCGGCACGCTGGTGACGCGCCCCAACGGTTCGTTGTCGAGATAGGTGATGCCCGCGTCGATCTCGAAATTATCGAGCTGGGAGAGCACTTGCAGCGAATTGCGCGACACGACCGAAAAGGTCACGTCCGGGTGTTTCGCCTGGAAAGGCTCGGTCAGGCGCGGAATCATCGCAAGCGCCGTCGGGATGGAGGCGAGGCGTATATGACCGGCAAGGCCCTTGCGGGCCGCCCGCATCTCCTCTCGCATGGTGCGCGCGTCGCCGACGATGCGTTTTGCCCATTCCAGTACGCGCTGGCCCTCCGGAGTCAGGCCCTGATAACGGGAGCCGCGCACGACGAGCTGCACGCCGAGCTGTTCCTCGAGCTGGCGGATCGCCGCCGAAAGCGAAGGTTGCGAGATGCCGCATTCTTCTGCCGCCCGCCCGAAATGCGCCTCGCGCGCCAGTGCAATGAAGAATTCCAGCTTGTCGATCATCGCAATCCTCCGCGTGGAAAGGGCTAGCCTGTCGAGGGACGACAGACAAGGCCGCAACAATCATATCCGCGCTGGTGTGGCTTCAGACGTTCAGGCTATCGGCCAATTGCTTGAGCAATTCGGCGCTCTGCTGCAACGCCAGATTTTCGGCCGGATCAAGATCCGGAAAGAGATCGGCCGTCACTCCCGTCGCACCAACGACGCGCGGCAGCGACAGTGCCACATGTTCCACACCCGCCACCCTTTCCGTGAGCATCGAGACCGACAACACGGCGCCCTGATCCGAAGCGATCGCCCTGACGATACGCACAAGCCCGGCGCCGATGCCGTAATAGGTCGCACCCTTTCCCGCGATGATCTTGTAAGCGGCGTTGCGGACGTCGTGATCGATCGACATCCGGACCTCGTTCGTCAACGGCGCGCCGACCTGGGCTGCGAAAGACGCAAGGTCCACCGAACCCGCACGCGCGCCGGACCAGGCCAGCACTTCACTATCACCGTGCTCGCCGACCACATAGGCGTGGATGGATTGCGGAGAGATTTTCAAGTGCCGGCCGACCAGGCTGCGGAACCGGGCGGTATCCAGGATCGTCCCGGAACCGATCACCCGCTGCGGCGACAGGCCGGAGAGCCGCGTCGTCATCTGGGTGATGATATCCACGGGATTGGACGCGACCAGCAGGATGGGGGCGGGCACCACGCTCAGAACCTGTCCGACAATCTCCTGGAAGACCGAGGCATTACGCTCCAGCAATTCCAGCCGCGTCTCGCCCGGCTTCTGGTTCACACCGGCCGCCAGGATGACGACACCGGCCCCAGCCAGATCGGCATAATTGCCTGCCCTGACGCGGGTAGCCGACATGAACGGTACCGCATGGGAAATATCCTCGGCCTGCGCAATCGCCAGCGCCTCGTTCCGGTCGACCAGCACCAGTTCGCTGGCCGTGCCCGTGATGGCGAGCGCAAAACCCGCCGAACTTCCCACCATCCCTGCCCCGACGATGCCGATTTTCATGAACCATCTCCCGAAAGCGCGCAACCTAACGGAAATCCATGGCATCGGGATAACGGAATTCAGCTGATCCGCGTCGCCTTCAACCGCTCTTCGTCCAGCACGATGCCGAGACCCGGCGCCTCGCCGAGCTTCAGCCAGCCGCCCGCATGTTGGAGCGGCTCAACAAGCAAGAAATCCCGCCTCGCCTCGCTCCATTCGGGATTGTCGTAGGGATATTCGAGAAACGGCGCGTCGCCCGCACCGGCCGTCAGATGCGCGTTGGCCAGCACGCCGATGCCGTTGGTCCAGCTATGCGGCGTGAACATCATGCCCGCCTCGCGCGCCTGGTAGACAAGCCGCCGGCAGCCGGTTATGCCGCCCACCAGCGCCACATCCGGCTGGATCACGTCCAGGGCTCGCTCTTCGATGATGTCGCGGAATTCATGAAGTTCCCGGGTCATCTCGCCACCGGCAATGCGCACGCAGGTCGCATCCTTCAGCGCCTTCATGCCCTTGAGGTCGGAGCGGTGCAGCGGCTCTTCCATCCAATAGACGCCGAGTTGCTCCAGTTCCCGCGCCACGGCGAGCGCATCCTTGAAGGTCCAGGGAAGCGTCGTATCCCAGGGCATGCGCCAACCCTGGTTACAGTCGACCATGAGCTCCAGCTTCGAACCCACCCGCATGCGGATCGCCTCCAACGCCTCGATGTCGTCGCGCCAGCTCGACCGCCCGCCGGCGGAAGAGGAAAAGCGCACCTTCATCGCCGGAAACCCTTCCTCCACGTAACGCTCCGCCTGCTCCGCCATGTCAACGGGTTCCCGCAACACCCCGGAGGACGCATAAAGCCGCACCCGATCGGCCCGCCCGCCGAGCATGCGCCACACCGGCTCGCCGGTCACCTTGCCGGCGAGGTCCCACAGCGCCAGATCGAGCGGCCAGCAACGGCCATAATGAAAATTGATATGCGACAGCACCTCGTAATGGCGTTCCAGATGCCGCGGGTCCTGCCCGATGAACAGGTCCTCGTGCCCTTCGAACCCCTTCATCAGGTCACCGGACCCGATCCCCTCGCGGCCATCCTCATCCCGCACCCGCACGATCGTGGCGTCGAAATAATGCCGCGGCCTACCATCCCAGCTTGCCTTGAACGGCGGATCGAGCTTCAGGCGGTGATGCGAAATGTCTATCGAGGCGATGCGGCTCATATCCCCTCCCCGGGCGAGTGCCTATCCGAACTGCTGCCAGATCGTCTTGTAGTCGCAATATTTGTCGATCGCGTGCACCGAACGGTCGCGTCCGAAACCCGACTGCCTGAACCCGCCGAAGGGCGTGGCGAAGTTCGACATGTCATAGGTATTGATCCACACCGTGCCCGCATGGATCGCCTCGGAGAACCGATGCGCCCGGTCCATGTCCTTTGTGAACACCGCGCCCGCCAAGCCATAGATCGTGTCGTTGGCAAGTCTCAGCGCCTCCTCTTCCGTATCGAAGGGGATCGCGGCCAGCACCGGGCCAAAAATCTCCTGCCGTGCCAGGCTCATGTCGTTCGTCATGTCGACGAAGACGCCCGGGGAAACGTAATATCCCCCTGTCTCGGTGAGAACCTGCTGCGCGCCGAAGGCCCGCCTTGCCCCCTCCTTTTCCCCGGCCGCGATCATGCCCAGCACTTTCCTCATGTGCTCTTCCTCGATCAGCGCCCCGATCTGGGCCGAGGGATCAAAGGGATGCGCCAAGGCGATATCGCTCTTCGTCACCGCTTCGATCTTCTCGATCAGCTTGTCCTGCACCGACCGCTGCACCAGAAGCCGCGTCGAGGCATGGCAGGTTTCCCCCGAATTGTAGAAACAGCCCCAGGCCGCCGCTGAAGCGGCCGCGTCCAGATCGGCATCCTCGAAGACCACGAGCGGCGACTTGCCGCCGAGTTCCAGCGCCACACGCTTGACGTTCGATTGCGCCGCATAACCCATGATCAGCTTGCCCACTTCGGTCGAGCCGGTAAAGGCGATCATGTCGACGTCCATGTGCAGCGCCAGCGGCTTGCCCGCCTCCTCGCCATAACCAGTCACGACATTCAACACGCCTGCGGGCAGACCAGCCTCGGCGGCCAGCGCTGCGAGCCGGATCGCCGAAAGCGACGACTGCTCGGCCGGCTTCAGCACGACGGAATTGCCCGCCGCGATCGCCGGCCCGAGCTTCCAGGCGTCGATGATCATCGGATAGTTCCACGGCGTGATCGCGCCGACCACCCCGAGCGGCACCTTGCGGACCAGCGCGCGGGCATTCGGTCCCGTGGGGGCGATTTCGTCATACATCTTGTCGATCATCTCGGCATAATACTGGATGCCGTCGGCACAGAGTCTCACGTCGACATTCAGCGATGCCAGCACCGGCTTGCCGACATCGAGTGTCTCCAGCAGGGCGAGTTCCTCGCCATGCTCCCGGATCAGGTCCGCCCAGCGCAGCATGATCCTTTTCCTTTCGAGCGGCTCCCTCCTCCGCCAGACGCCGGTCTCGAACGCCGTCCGCGCCGCTATCACCGCCGCATCGATATCCGCTGCTCGGCCGCGTGCGAGTTCGGCACCGGGTTTGCCGTCCATCGGCCGGATGCGGGTGAAAGTTTCGCCGGATGCCGACGCCCGGAACTCGCCGTCGATAAAATGCCGGCCCTCCGGTCTAAGGTGAACAAGCGCATTTTCCCAATGGTCGCGGGTATAGGTCCTGCTCATCGGAGCCTCCCTGTCATAATGTTTTTGGCAGCGACATGACTTTCCCCGCAAGGGCATGAATGTCGGCATCGAAAATATCCCGGATGGTCGAGCGCCGCATCGGCTGGTTCTCCGGAGCCCACATCTCGGCCGCCAGATCAGCTGCCGTAAACGGTTCGAAACCCTTCGGCAGGGCGCGGACAATGCCGCAGCGGTTCATCAGATCGGAAACGAAAGCCGGCAGTGCGGCCACGGATTCAAGCTTGAGCACCTTGGCCGCCGCATGGAGGTCCGGCGTGTTCGCCTCAATGAGCCAGGCCAGGCTCGCCTCGAAACCGAGTGCCGTGGCAAGCCCGTGATGGATCGGCGCCAGCCCGGCCAGCGCATGACTGATATTGTGCGCCACCGCCGTGCCGCAATTGTCGATCGCGATGCCTGCATAACAGGAGCCCAGCAGAACCCTGCCGCGAGCGTCGAGATTTCCTGGCACCTTGACCGCGGCCTCCAGCGACCCCGCTACCAGCCGCATCGCCTCGTGGGCATAAAGCTTCGCGCCCATATGCGCATTACGGTTGGTACAGGCCTCGAACGCATGGATGAAGGCGTCCATGCCGCACCAGGCGGTCAGATGCGGTGGCAGCGACAGGGTGAGCGCCGGATCGAGAAGAACGAGATCCGCCTTGGTCTCCCTGCCCCAGATCCATAGTTTCCTGCTTTCAGGACCAGTGAAGATGTTGGTTGCGGACGTCTCGGACCCGGTGCCGGCCGTGGTCGGCACCATGATCTTCCTGAGCGGGTTCTTCGGAAGCGGGTTCACGGCCAGCGCATAGCGCATCACATCCTCGCCGGAAGCGGCGCAACAGGCAGCGATCTTGGCGATATCCAGCGCCGATCCGCCACCAACCCCGATCACCAGATCAGTCCCTCTGGCCGCCTCCGTCGCCGCACGCACATGGTCGAGCTTCGGCTCGCCCGAGAAATCCGAATACAGGAAAGGTTCGATCCCCGCTTCGGCGAGATCGCCCGCGAGCGTCCTGGCGAGCCCCGACGAAGCGAGAAAACCATCCATGACGACAAGCGCCTTGCGGACGTTTTCAAAACACTTGGCGGCGGAAGCGACCTCGCCGAAGGAACCGGCGCCGAAGCGTATGTCGGGAATGAAGGAGGTCGAGAATGACAAGGGGCAAAATCCGGCTCAAGAGAATGCAGCCAGTCTGCATCACGATCTCACATCTTCAAATCCATCGCTTTTTCGGGTTAGTTGATGATCTGAAGTTATGGAGATGTCGATGCTTGACCGAATCCCTCTGGAGGCCTTCCGTGTCTTCGATGCCGCCTGCCGCTTCATGAACTTCTCCCGCGCCGGTCGCGAACTGCATATCACCCAGGCCGCCGTCAGCCGTCGCATTCAGGGGCTGGAAGACCAGCTCGGCGCCAGGCTCTTCACCCGGCGCGGCCGCAACCTGGCCCTGACGCCGGAAGGCGAACGGCTGTCCCAGCGGGTGCGTGCCACGCTCGAATATCTGGAGGAGAGTCTGGAGCCGTTCCGCGGCGGCGGACGGGAGATCATCTCGATCGCGGCCAGCGGCTCGGTCTCGCATCTCTGGCTCGGCAAGCGGCTGAAGGATTTCGACAATGAAAGCCCGTCGGTCTCCGTCCGGCTGCTGACCACCGACTCGCCCTCCGAACTGGCATCGGAGGCCAATGACCTCGTCATTCTCTATGCCACCGGCGAGCATCCTCGCTGGAACCTGACGCTGTTGATGAAGGAGATTCTCGTGCCCGTCGCCTCGCCCGCCTATCTCGCACGGCGCAGCCTGGATCGGCCAACCCTTTCCGCCGAGCAGATCGCCGGCCTCGACCTCATCGACTACGAACGGTTCAACGCCCACTGGATATCCTTTCGCCAGTGGTTCACCCGCATCCAGCGCCCTCCGAAGGTCCGACCGAGTCCCCGTTTCTCGTTTTCGACCTATTCCATGGCTGTCGATGCGGCCTTGCGCGGCGAGGGCATCACTCTCGGCAGCACCGGCCTGATTGCCGAGGAACTGGCGGCCGGCACCCTGGTCGAACTCGGTTCGGATCGCGTCGAAACCGGTTACGGCTATTACCTCGGCATGCCGCGCTATCGCTCCCTGTCCCCCGGCGCCGCCCGCCTTCACCAGCATCTATTGTCAGGACTCTAGCCGTCACGGGCTGGGCATAACTCGCGGCTGAAGGCACCGTTTCCGGCCATGCGCGAGCCTGCCTCCAACATGCTTGGCGATCTTCCAAACATCTGCATCGATTTCCACCGAGGCTCAGCGGATCCTCGATATAAGCCCGAAGATAACGAAGGAAGGGCACCGGACGCGTCAAAAACATCTCGGCAAAAAGAAAAAAGGCGGTCCGAGGGCCGCCTTGTCTTCATCCGGTCGCAGCTGTCTCGATCAGGCGGCGACAACTACACCGTTGAGGTGGGTCAGTTCGGCAAGGAACTGCTCCAGCTTCGTCTTGTGCTCGTCCCCGGTCGCCTTGGAAATTTCGGCCTGCGTCGCCTCGATGCGCTTCTGCAGCGTGTCGCGGGTCAGCTCGTTGGCCGGCACCGCCGACTCCGCCAGCAGCGTGCAACTCGTCGGCAGGATGTCGGCGAAGCCGCCGAATACGACGTATTTGTTGACCTGACCGGAAGCAAGCTTCACGGAAACCACGCCCGGCTTGATGGTTGTCATCGTCGGCGCATGGTTGGCAAGCACCGTCATTTCGCCAAGCGTCGCCGGGATCACCACTTCGGAGACCTTTTCCGAAACGAGCAGCCGCTCGGGCGAAACCAGTTCAAAGTTGAAAGCGTCGGCCATGAAGGTCCACTTCCTCGATTATCCCACGGGGCTGGAATGCTCTGCGCGGGCTTGCGTCTCACATGCAGGAATGGCGCGCCGGAATTCGCCCACGCGCCGTCTTGTCAGCTATCAAGCGGCTTCAGCCAGCTTCTTTGCCTTTTCCATGGCTTCTTCGATCGAACCGACCATGTAGAAGGCAGCTTCCGGCAGGTGGTCGTATTCGCCGTTGACCAGGCCCTTGAAGCCCTTGATCGTGTCTTCAAGCGCGACGAGCTTGCCCGGCGAACCGGTGAAGACTTCGGCGACGAAGAACGGCTGAGACAGGAAGCGCTCGATCTTGCGGGCGCGGGCCACCGTCATCTTGTCCTCTTCGGACAGTTCGTCCATGCCGAGGATGGCGATGATGTCCTGCAGGGCCTTGTAGCGCTGCAGCGTCGTCTGGACCTTACGGGCGACTTCGTAGTGCTCTTCGCCGACGACCATCGGGTCGAGCATGCGCGAGGTGGAGTCGAGCGGGTCGACGGCCGGATAAATGCCCTTTTCGGCGATCGAGCGCGACAGAACGGTCGTAGCGTCCAGGTGCGCGAACGAGGTTGCCGGTGCCGGGTCGGTCAGGTCGTCGGCCGGAACGTAGATGGCCTGAACCGAGGTGATCGAACCCTTTGTCGTGGTGGTGATGCGCTCCTGCATCGCGCCCATGTCGGTCGCAAGCGTCGGCTGATAACCGACGGCCGACGGGATACGGCCGAGCAGAGCGGACACTTCCGAACCTGCCTGGGTGAAGCGGAAGATGTTGTCGACGAAGAACAGAACGTCCTGCCCCTTGTCGCGGAAGTCTTCGGCGATGGTCAAACCCGTCAGAGCGACGCGAGCGCGGGCGCCCGGCGGTTCGTTCATCTGGCCGTAAACCAGCGCGGCCTTGGAGCCTTCGCCGCCGCCATGCTTGTTGACGCCCGACTCGATCATTTCGTGATAGAGGTCGTTGCCTTCGCGGGTGCGCTCACCGACGCCCGCGAACACGGAGTAACCGCCGTGTGCCTTCGCGACGTTGTTGATGAGTTCCATGATGAGAACGGTCTTGCCGACGCCTGCACCGCCGAAAAGGCCGATCTTGCCGCCCTTTGCGTAAGGCGCGAGAAGATCGACGACCTTGATGCCGGTGACGAGGATCTGGCCCTCGGTCGACTGGTCGACGTAGGACGGAGCTTCCTGGTGGATGGCGCGCCTGCCGGACGTGGTAAGCGGACCAGCTTCGTCGACCGGCTCGCCGATGACGTTCATGATGCGGCCGAGCGTTTCCGGACCGACCGGAACTGTGATCGGAGCGCCGGTGTCGGCAACCTGCTGACCGCGAACGAGACCTTCGGTGCTATCCATCGCGATCGTGCGGACGGAGTTTTCGCCGAGGTGCTGCGCGACTTCGAGAACGAGGCGATTGCCGTTGTTGTCGGTTTCAAGCGCGTTCAGGATCGCCGGCAGTTCGCCGTCGAATGCGACGTCGACGACGGCGCCGATAACCTGCGTCACCTTACCGAGGGACGTGCCCGTTGCGATAGCCATGATACTTACCCTCTTTCTTGTACCTCAGAGCGCTTCCGCGCCCGAAATGATTTCAATGAGTTCCTTGGTGATCTGCGCCTGGCGCTGACGGTTGTAGTTGAGTGTCAGCTTGTTGATCATGTCACCGGCATTGCGCGTTGCGTTGTCCATCGCGGACATCTGCGCGCCATAGAAGGAAGCGTTGTTTTCGAGCAGCGCCCGGAAGATCTGCACCGCGATGTTCTTCGGCAGCAGGTCTTCGAGGATTTCCTCTTCGCTCGGCTCGTATTCGTAGAGAGCCGAAGAAGCGTCGGCCGCAGCCTCTGCACCTGTGGTTTCGAACTTGGCCGGAATGATCTGCTGCGCGGTCGCAACCTGCGAGATCACTGACTGGAAGCGGGCGAAGAACAGTGTCGCGACGTCGAACTCGCCGGCGTTGAAGAGTGCAAGAACCTTGTGCGCCACTTCGTCGGCCTGGGCGAAACCGAGCGACTTCACTTCGCGGAACGTCACGTAGTCGACGATGTTCTCGCGGAAGGAACGGCGCAGGATGTCGTTGCCCTTGCGGCCGACGGTCAGGATCTTCACCGTCTTGCCCTGGGCGATGAGCTTCAGCGCGTGGTCTCGGGCAAGGCGGATGATCGAGGAATTGAAGCCCCCGGCCAGACCGCGTTCGCCGGTTGCGACGATCAGGAGGTGAACCTGGTCTTTGCCCGTGCCCGAAAGCAGGAGCGGCGCCTCGGCATTGCCGGCATTGGCAGCCGAAAGGCTGGCCAGCACCTTGTTCATCCGTTCCGCATAAGGACGGGCGGCCTCGGCCGCCTCCTGCGCACGGCGCAGTTTCGCCGCAGCGACCATTTTCATCGCTTTGGTGATCTTCTGCGTCGCCTTGACGGAGGCGATCCGGTTCTTCAGATCCTTGAGTGAAGGCATCCGTTATCGGTCCTTAGTCTTGATCCGGTCTCAGGCGAACGACTTGGAGTAGCTGTCGAGAGCGCCCTTGAGCTTCGCGCGGGTGTCGTCGGAAAGCTGCTTCTCGGTACGGATCGTATCGAGGATCGCCTTGCCTTCGGAGCGGAGGTAGGACAGCAGGCCCTGTTCGAACTTGCCGACCTGAGCGACCGCGATCTTGTCGAGATAGCCGTTGACGCCGGCGAAGATCACCGCGACCTGTTCTTCCGTCTTCAGCGGCGAGAACTGCGGCTGCTTCAGGAGTTCGGTCAGGCGGGCGCCGCGGTTCAGGAGGCGCTGCGTCGAGGCATCGAGGTCCGAACCGAACTGGGCGAAGGCGGCCATTTCGCGATACTGGGCGAGTTCGCCTTTGATCGAGCCGGCAACCTGCTTCATCGCCTTGATCTGTGCGGCGGAGCCGACGCGGGAAACCGACAGACCGACGTTAACGGCCGGACGGATGCCCTGATAGAACAGGTCGGTTTCGAGGAAGATCTGGCCGTCGGTGATCGAGATCACGTTGGTCGGAATGAACGCCGAAACGTCGTTACCCTGGGTTTCGATGACCGGCAGGGCGGTGAGCGAGCCAGCGCCCTTTTCGTCGTTGAGCTTGGCAGCGCGCTCGAGGAGGCGCGAGTGCAGGTAGAAAACGTCGCCCGGATAAGCTTCGCGGCCCGGCGGGCGGCGCAGCAGCAGCGACATCTGGCGGTAGGCAACCGCCTGCTTCGAAAGGTCGTCGTAACCGATCAGGGCGTGCTGGCCATTGTCACGGAAGTATTCGCCCATGGCGCAGCCGGCGAACGGCGCGAGGTACTGCATCGGAGCCGGGTCGGAAGCGGTCGCAGCAACGATGATCGAGTACTGCAGCGCGCCGCGCTCTTCGAGAACCTTGACGAACTGAGCCACGGTCGAACGCTTCTGGCCGATGGCAACGTAGACGCAGTAGAGCTTGTCGTTGTCCGGGCCGTTGTCGTGGATCGGCTTCTGGTTCAGGATCGTGTCGAGGATGATCGCGGTCTTGCCGGTCTGGCGGTCGCCGATGACAAGTTCGCGCTGGCCGCGGCCGACCGGGATGAGGGCGTCGATGGCCTTGAGGCCGGTCGACATCGGCTCATGAACCGACTTGCGCGGAATGATGCCCGGAGCCTTGACGTCGACGCGGGCGCGGCGAGCCGCATTGATCGGCCCCTTTCCGTCGATCGGGTTGCCGAGGGCATCGACGACGCGGCCGAGCAGTTCCGGGCCGACCGGAACGTCGACGATGGCGCCGGTCCGCTTGACGGTGTCGCCTTCCTTGATCTCGCGGTCGGAACCGAAGATGACCACGCCGACGTTATCGGCTTCGAGGTTCAGCGCCATGCCGCGCACGCCGCCCGGGAACTCGACCATTTCGCCGGCCTGGACATTGTCGAGGCCGTAGACGCGAGCGATACCGTCACCGACGGAGAGAACCTGGCCGACTTCGGAAACTTCGGCTTCCTGGCCGAAATTCTTGATCTGGTCCTTGAGAATTGCGGAAATTTCCGCTGCACGGATATCCATCAGCCGACCTCTTTCAATGCAAGCTTGAGGGTGGAAAGTTTGGTGCGAAGGGACGTGTCGATCTGGCGGGATCCGACCTTGACGATGAGGCCGCCAAGGATCGACGGATCGACCGTAACGGCGATGGCCACGTCCTTGCCGGTCACGCCCTTCAGCGCCGACTTGAGTTCAGTTTCCTGCGCTGCGGAAAGCGCATGGGCCGAGGTGACCTCGGCGGTGATTTCACCGCGATGCGTCGCAGCGATCACGCGGAAGGCGCGGATCATGCCGGGGATCGCGAAGAGACGGCGGTTGCCGGCGACGACCTTGAGGAAGTTGCCGACCAGACCGGAAATGCCGGCCTTCTCGGCAACGGCGGAAATTGCATTGCGCTGCTCTTCGGCGGAAAAGACCGGGCTTGCGACCAGACGTCGCAGGTCTTCGCTTTCATCCAGCAGCGCCTGAAAACGATCAAGATCGGCACCGACCTTATCGATCGAACCAGCCTCCAGAGCGAGTTCGAAAAGCGAGGAAGCGTAACGCTCCGCTACACCGGAAATAAGCTGGGACGTGTCAGCCACGGGCACAGTTTCCCTGTATTGCCATCCAAGCGCCAGACCCTGCGGGAGAGGTGCAGCAAGACCTTGAAATCGTTTGATTATTTCTCAGAACCTGTAGGACGTCGGCCCTACCCTTTCCGACTTTCGCGGTCCGTCTAGCATAGGCTGTAAGGACTCGCAACACGCCTGATAACGGAAAAAGCCCGCGACGCAAGGGCTTGAACCGCATTTTATACCGAAGGCGGAAGGATTTTCAGGCGAAAGGAGTCGGCTGCTCCGAATTGCGACGTCAGAAGGCGCCGAGCACATAGGCGAGCGGCCCGCCCGCAAGCACAACCTGAAGTAGGAGAAATGCCATGTTCTTGAAGGTGAAGGCCCGGTCGAACACACAGGAAACCAGCCGGCCGGCGGCCGCAAATCCGAGTGCCGCTGCGAGCGTCAGATAGATCCAGTCCTGCGCCAGCATGACGGCCGCAAGGCCGAAGCCGAGGTGATGGGCGCCGCTGGCGCGGACCGCCGCATATCCTTCTGGCCGTATCTCGCCGATCTGGAAGGCCGCAAGCCGCAGAGCAGGACCTGGAAGCAGTAAGACCAGAAGACCGAGAACAGCCGTCACGGCGGCACAGGTGAAGGCGAGTTGCTCGCCAAGCTCAGTGGGAAAGTAGAGTTCCATCCGGCCCTCGTTTATTCGAATCGTCTGATTCTAGCGCAAGCGGTAAATAAACTCGCAACGATCGCGTCAAAGGAAGCTTTGCGGGTCGATATCGAGTTGGATCTGCACCGAACCGCGCTGCTTTGGGCCGTTCGCCAGCATCGCCCGCAGAAACGCCTGCATGTCGGCATTGCGCCGGCCATGGACGAGCAGGCGGAAGCGGTGGCGCCCCCGCACCAGCGCCAGCGGCGCCTCGGCAGGCCCGAGCACGGAAATGCCCGTTACCTTCGGGGCAGCCGCGCGAAGGCCCCGGGCATGCGTTTCGGCATCGGCGCGCGTGTCGGCCGAAACGATCAGCGAGGCGAGCCGGCCGAAAGGCGGCAGGATCGCCCTTTCCCGCTCGGCGATTTCGCGCTCGTAGAAGGCGCCTGCGTCACCCGAGACGATCGCCTGCATGACCGGATGCTGAGGCTGAAAAGTCTGCAGCAGGCCATGGCTCTTCAGGCCCGTTCGGCCCGCGCGGCCGGTGACCTGGCTGAGGAGTTGAAAAGTCCGCTCCGCCGCGCGCGGATCGCCGTTCGACAGGCCGAGATCGGAATCGACGATGCCCACCAGCGTCATCAGCGGAAAGTTATGGCCCTTGGCGACGAGCTGCGTGCCGATGATGATATCCGCCTCGCCCTTGGCGATCGCATCCAGCTCCAGCCGCATGCGCTTGACGCCGCCGAGCAGATCGGAGGACATGACGATGGTGCGGGCATCCGGAAAATGCTTTTCCACCTCTTCCGCGATGCGCTCCACGCCCGGCCCGCAGGCCACGAGATGGTCGAGCGTCCCGCATTCCGGGCAGGCTTCCGGCGTACGCTCCGAGTAACCGCATTGATGGCACTGGATCTGGCTCTTGAACCGGTGCTCCACCAGCCAGCTCGAACATTGCGGGCATTGGAAGCGATGGCCGCAGACACGGCAGAGCGTCAGCGGCGCATAACCGCGGCGGTTGAGGAAAAGCAGCGCCTGTTCCTTGCGCTCGATCGTTTTGGCGATCGCCCTCAGAAGCACCGGCGAGAGGAACCCGCCCCGCTCCGGCGGGTGCCGCCGCATGTCGATCAGATGCAGGTCCGGCAGCGCCGCATCGCCGAAACGGGTCGGCAGATGCACGGTGTTGTAACGGCCTGAAAGCCCGTTCACCTGGCTCTCGACCGAAGGTGTCGCCGACACAAGCACGATCGGAAAATCGCCGATCCGGGCGCGCACCACCGCCATGTCGCGGGCATTGTAGAAAACCCGGTCCTCCTGCTTGTAGGCGGGGTCGTGCTCCTCGTCGACGATGATGAGGCCCAGGTTCTCGAATGGCAGGAAGAGCGCAGAGCGGGCGCCTGCTACCACCTGCACCTCCCCCGTTACCACCCCGCGCCAAACCTTTTCGCGCATCCGAGGCGAAAGATCGGAATGCCATTCGCCCGGCTTGGCGCCGAAACGATCCTGAAACCGTTCGAGGAAACTCGATGTTAGGGCGATCTCCGGCAGCAGGATCAGCACCTGGCGGCCAGCGCGCAGCGTCTCGGCGATCGCCTCGAAATAAACTTCCGTCTTCCCGGAACCGGTCACGCCGTCAATCAGCGAAGCGGCAAAGCCGCCCGCCCGGATCGATCCGACGATCTCCTCCGCCGCCTCCTTCTGCGGCCCCTCGATGCGCGGCGCGGTGTAATCCGGATCGGGCTTGGCGACGATCGGGGGCGGCGGCAGGAAGACCGTCTCGAACAGGCCCTGGGCCGTCAGCCCGTCGATGACGCTGAGCGATACGCCGGCCGCATGCGCCAGCCCGCTCCGCGTCCATGGAATATCTTCCTCGCCGGCGAGATCGAGCACCCTCGCACGGGCGGGCGTCAGCCGTTCCGGCTGGCCTCCCAGATAACGCAAGCCTTCGACCATCGGCTCTGGATCGAGCGCCGCCGGCGCGCGGATCGCCATGCGCGCCACGAGACCGGGCGGCGAAAGCGTATAGGCGGAAACCCAGTCGACGAAATCCCGCATTTCCCTGGAAAGCGGCGGGCAATCGAAGGCGAGCGTGATCGGCCTCAGCTTCTTCGGGTCCAGCTTGTCGTCATTTTCGCAATGCCACACGACGCCGATATACTGCCGCGGTCCGACCGGCACTTGCACGACCGAACCCGGCTCCACATGCATGCCCTCCGGTACGGCGTAACTGTAAGCGCCCGACACCGGCAGCGGCACCAGAACCGGAACGACCCGCACCAACGGCGGCGTTTCAAAAAGGGAACCGAAGAGATCGGACGAATCTGTGCCCATGGGCGGCGACCATGCCCCGTGAGAGAACAAAAGTGAACCCTCAAATGGCTATTCGTCATCCTCCTCGTCAACCACGCCTGTCAATCGCATGCCCTCGATCCAGGTCGCACCGTGCTTGCGGATGACCCGTTTCGGCCCCACGCCGCAACGCTCCTCCACCGCCGAAGCGAACTGCTGCGAGTGGGTTACGATCCAGACCTGGCTGGATCGGGAGGCCTGCGCGATCATGTCGGCCAGCGGCGGCAGCATATCCGGATGCAGGCTGGCTTCGGGTTCGTTCAGTGCGATCAGCGGCGGCTGGCGGTAGGACATCAGCGCCGCCGCCAATCCGAGGAAACGGATCTGCCCGTCGGAAAGCTCGCGCGGCTGGAAAACCCGCTTGGGAAAATCGGGAAAGATCAAGCCGAACTCCGCATATTCCCCCGGCTCCGGCACGACGAGTTTCGCACCGCCAAGCGCCGACGCTACCGCCCGATCGAGATCGACCGTATCTCCGCGGGTATGTTCGAGCGTCGCAAACACCGCTGCCATGTTGCCGCCGTCCTGGTCGAGCAAGGGGGATGTCACCGCAAGGCAGGGCCGTCTCAGTGCGGAATCCCGGTCCGTCCGAAACCCGTGGAAGAAGCGCCAGCCATCCACCAGCCGCCGGAAGGCGCCGGCCTCCGGATAATGCCCGGCATCACCCAGAAGGGCGATCGCCGTCTCCGAGGTCATCGCCTTTTCCGGATATTCCTCCATTCGCCCTTTTGTCCCCCGCACCATGATGCCAGGCCCGGCGCGTTTCATCATCGTCACCGGCCGCGAACCCGTCTCGACCGAAAGCTCCTCCGCCTTCACCTGCGGCTCGAAGGCAAAACCCGCCGCATCGATCGGCGGCCTCAGCCCTGCCTCGACCCAGTAACGAAAAGTGACGGCCCGCTCCTCGTCCAGCACCTCCACCTCAAACCTGATGCGGAAATTCTTTTCGTCCCGCCGTCGCGGCCCCGTCCAGAGCGCCGAGGCCATGCCGCCTTCGGCCGCGATCTCATAGGCCAGCGTGCCCTGCACCGCCGCCTGCACAAGCTGTAAGGCTCTGTAGAGATTGGATTTGCCGACGCCATTCTCGCCGATGAACACATTGACGCCGGCAAGATCCATACGGATCGAGCGCAGAGAACGGTAATTCTGGGCGTACATGGAACGCAGCAGCATGGCCGCTCTATATCACGGGCTCAACCGGAAGCCAGCGGACGCTCATGCCGCAAACGATTGATTGCGCCGCGGCCAGGCAAATCGAGCATCGCCGTCGGCCGCCAGTTCGAACACGGTGTGATGTTCGAGAGCCCTAGTCACATCCGCCACGTCACCCTCCAGCTCGTCCGGCTGGATCATCTGTCCGATCGTGAAGTCGAAATGATTGCCCTTCTTGTTGAGTAGTTCGTAGAAGACCGTCATGTCGCGCAGCTCGGTCGACCATTTGGCGAACCAGTAGAACAGGCCGGAATTGCGCGCCCGCATGTGGATCGGCAGGATCGGCAGATTGTATTTCCGCGCCAGGCCGACGGCGGAGGTCTTCCAGGGCCGTTCGTTGAGCCTGCCGTTTTCCCAATAGGCGATGCGGCCGGAGGGGAAGAGCACCATCACCTTGCCGTCCTCGACCGTCTTGTTGGTCAGCACCAGCGTCTCGCGGGTCTTGAGCTTGCTCTTGTATTCCTCCCGCCACTCGACCGGAATGATCATCTCGGCAAAGCGTGGATTGACGCGCACCGCATCGCGGTTGGCGAAGATCATCAGATCGGGCCGGCGGTCCTTCAGGAGATCGAAGATCGCTACCCCGTCGGCAATGCCGGTGGGGTGGTTGCTGACGAGAATGAAGCCGCCTTTTTTGGGAATGCGCTCGGCATTGGCCACCGTCACGTCGAGCTTCAGCAGGTTGCTCATGTATTCGAACGACTGGAAACCGCTCGTTCCCTGAATATCGTTGGCGAACCTAATGGCCCGTCCATAACGCAGGAGCGTGTAGAGAAACGGCCGGATGACGGGCCAGAGCGGATTGCTGACGATGCGCTGTCCCCGTTCGGCGATCAGCGTGTCGACGATATGTCCGGGCTTGCCTTGCGAAACGAAAGCGAGAATTTCGGCCAACTGGCCGTAGCTGTTCATCGAATCACGGCGCGCCATAAAAACTCCCGCAAACAGAATTCGGAAAATATCTCCATCCCGTGTGATCGAAGGATGGCGAAATTAAGCATCGGCCAAACTTGAACTTAGCGAAATCGTAACGCCGTCCACAGCAATCTGGGGCGGCCATGCTCCGAATTCAACGGGTACGGGAATGAACGAACTGCTGATTATCGCCACCCCGGATCTCATGGAGAAACGCCACGAATGGCTGAGCAGCCTCGCTAGCGAACGCCGGCTTTCCGACAACACGCTGGATGCCTATGAGCGCGACACGCGCCAGTTTTTGGCATTTCTCACCGGCCATATGGGCGGCCCCACCAAACTCGCGGATATCCATACCTTGCGCCCGGCGGATCTGCGCGCCTTTTTGGCCGCCCGTCGCCGCGAAGGGTCTGGACCCCGTTCGCTCGGCCGGCATCTCGCGGGCCTCAGATCATTTCTTCGTTACCTGGAGCGCAAGGGCCTGGTGAATGCCGCGGCCGCCGGGACAATCCGCGCGCCGAAGCAGCCGAAATCGCTCCCCAAGCCGCTCACCGACCGGCAGGCGCTGAACCTCGTTGCCAGGGATGCCCAGTTGCACGAAGAGCCCTGGATCGCAGCCCGCGATGCGGCCGTCCTGACCTTGCTCTATGGCTGCGGCCTGCGCATTTCCGAGGCACTCGGCCTCACACCCGCCGACCTCACGCCGGGATCGAAGACGCTGCGTATCACCGGCAAGGGCGGCAAGACCCGTATCGTGCCGCTCCTGCCGGCCGTCTTCGATGCGGTCGCCACCTATAGGAAGCTCTGCCCCTATGATCTCGAAGATGACGACCTGCTGTTTCGCGGCGCGCGCGGCGGTCCGCTGCAGCCCGCGATCATCCAGCGCGAGATGCAGAAGCTGAGAGGCGCCCTCGGACTGCCGGAAACGGCAACGCCGCATGCGCTTCGGCATTCCTTCGCAACGCATCTCCTGGCGGGCGGCGGGGATCTGCGCACCATCCAGGAACTGCTCGGCCATGCCAGCCTTTCCACGACCCAGGTCTATACCGGCGTCGATTCCTCCCGCCTCCTTGAGGTCTACGACCGCGCCCATCCCCGGGCGTGAACCCGAATGTCCCGTGTGAACGAAGTTTTAACCAGTTGCGTTAAGCGCTTGTGCAGCCGGCTTTTCTAGAATGCCGGCGAACTTTCGGACGGATGCCATGATGACTCCCGCCTTTCCCCTGACTTCCGGCGCCTTCTACAAGCGCGCCCAGAAACTCACCCTCTGGCTGATCGCGGCCGCACATCTTCTGGCGCTCCTGTCCTTGCTGCTGATCCTCGGCTTCCTTTCGCCGGCGAATGCCGAGACCCCGGCATGCCGCGGCGAAAATCTCCTTGAGGAGTTGAAGGTCGAAAACCCCGCCTCCTATGCCAGGGTGATCGCCGAAGGCGACAGGGTGCTGAACGGCAGGAACATCTTCTGGAAGATCGAGAAGGCCGGCCTTGCCCCGTCCTACCTGCTGGGCACCATGCATGTCACCGATCCGCGGGTCCTGAAGATGCCGCCTGGTGCCCAGGAGGCGCAATCGCAGGCCAGGACGATCGTCGTCGAATCCGACGAAGTGCTCGACGAAAGGAAGAGCATGGCGGCGCTGCTGATGAAGCCCGAGCTCACCATGTTCACCGACGGCCGCTCGCTCGACTCGCTGCTCTCGAAGGAAGACCTGCAGATCCTGCAGGAAGGCTTGAAAAGCCGCGGCATCAACTATTCCGCGGTTTCCCGCATGAAGCCCTGGATGCTGATGGGCATCGTGGCGCTGCCGGCCTGCGAACTCGCCCGCAAGGGCCAGAAGAACGTCTTCCTCGATAAGAAGATCGCCCTGGAGGCCGAAAGCCATGGCAAGCTGGTCAAGGGGCTGGAGACACTGGAGGAGCAGGTCAATGCGATCAACGCGCTGCCCATGGACCTGCACGTGAAATCGATCGTCGAGGCGATCAAGCTCGGCAGGAAGATGGACGACCTCTTCTACACCATGACCGATCTCTACCTCGCCCAGCAGATCGGCGTGCTGACGCCGCTGATGAAGGCCGTCGCCCCGGACGGTACCGAGGATGAAGCCGGCTATGCCGAGTTCGAGAACCTCATCATCACAAAGCGCAACCACCTGATGGCCGGGCGCGCTGCACCGATTCTCGCCGAAGGTGCCGCTTTCATCGCGGTCGGCGCCGCCCATCTGCCGGGAGAGGAAGGCCTGGTCGAACTCCTGCGCAAACAGGGTTTTGCGGTGACGGCGGTCAACTGAGCCGGACGTATCGTCACCGGACCCCGCTCGTCATCCGCTTCACCACATCCGTCTTCCAGTAGAACTGGTGGACCAGCGCGCCGAGAACATGCGCGACGATCAGCCCCCACATCAGCATCTTCATCGGCCCGGCATGCGCGAAAGCGGCCGTCTTGTTTCCGAAATAATAGGCGCCGATGCCGGCAAACGGCATGACGAAAAAGAGGACGTAGAAGGCCCAGTGACTGAGCTTTGCGACCAAGCTCAGGAATGGCGGCTCCTCCTTCGGCTCCGGCGGCACGCCCTGGATGACGCGCAGACAGAGGCGGATGACGGCCAGCACGAGGATGGTGATGCCCACATAGGCATGGATGTTCGCGGCGCTCACCTGCTCCGGTGTCGGCGTCTGGCCACCGAAAAAGACCCGCGCATAGTCCTCCATCGCATCAGTGACCAACAGGTTGAAGATAATCAGCGCGGCCATCAGCCAGTGCAGGATGCGCTGCGGAACGGAAAAAGAGGTTGCCATCGTCTCGACCTTCCCGGAAAAACGGAACACTTCCGGCAGTCTATGGGCATCCGCCCGCATCTCAAGCAGAAGCCGCAATCCTGTCCGAGATTTAATCCGGGAATTGATCTTCGTTAAATCTGCCGCGCGGGTGTAAAAGAAAAGGCGGGATCACGACCCCGCCCCCCAAACTCTGTCCTGCCGGCCAGCCGATTACATATGGATCGGCTTGAAGAAGGTGGCGAGCGCCGCTTCCTTCACCGCTTCCGACATGGTCGGGTGCGCATGGCAAGTGCGGCCGAGGTCTTCCGACGAACCGCCGAATTCCATCAGCACGGTGATCTCGTGGATCATCTCGCCTGCGCCGAAACCGACGATATGGCCGCCGAGAACCCGGTCGGTATCCTTGTCGGCAAGGATCTTCACGAAACCGTCGGTCGCCAGCATGGCGCGGGCGCGGCCGTTGGCCGTGAACGGGAACTTACCGACCTTGTAGGCGATGCCTGCAGCCTTCAGCTCTTCTTCGGTCTTGCCGACGGAAGCGACTTCCGGCTGGGTGTAGACGACGCCCGGAATGATGTCGTAGTTCACATGGCCGTGCTGACCGGCGAGGATTTCGGCAAGCGCCACGCCTTCGTCCTCGGCCTTGTGAGCGAGCATCGGGCCCTTCACCACGTCGCCGATCGCATAGATGCCCGGCACGTTGGTCTTGAAATGACCGTCAATCTCGACGCGGCCACGGTTGTCGAGCGCAACGCCGACGGCATCGAGGCCGAGACCTTCGGTATAAGGCTTGCGGCCGGTGGAGATGAGCACGACATCGGCTTCGACGGTTTGCGCCTCGCCGCCCTTGACCGGCTCATAAGTGACCTTGGCGCCGGAAGCCGTCTTCTCTACGGCCGTCACCTTGGCCTCGGTGCGGATATCCATGCCCTGCTTGGTCATCATGCGCTGGAATTGCTTGGACACTTCACCGTCCATGCCGCCGAGCAGCTTGTCGAGATATTCGATAACGGTGACCTTGGCGCCGAGGCGCAGCCAGACCGAACCGAGTTCCATGCCGATGACACCACCGCCGACGACGATGAGGTTCTGCGGCACCTTGGGAAGCGCAATCGCGCCCGTCGAGGAAACGATGACCTTCTCGTCGATCTCGACATTGACGCCCGGAATGCCGGCAACGTCGGAGCCGGTGGCGATGACGATGTTCTTGGTTTCGAGCTCCTGCACCTTGCCGTCGTCACCGGTCACGGAAACCTTATCCGCGGCAACGATCCTGCCGGTACCGATGAAGCCGTCGATCTTGTTTTTCTTGAAGAGGAAGGAGACGCCGTCGACGTTCGACTTAACCGTTGCATCCTTGTGCGCCATCATCTTTTCGAGATTCAGCTTCGGTGCCGAAACCTCGACGCCCAGTTCGTCCATGCCATGTCCGGCGTGATGGAACATTTCCGAAGCGTGCAGCAGCGCCTTCGAAGGAATGCAGCCGACGTTCAGGCAGGTGCCGCCATAGGTGGCACGCTTTTCGACGACCGCGACCTTGAGGCCGAGCTGGGCGGCCTTCACCGCGCAGACGTAACCGCCGGGACCGCTACCGATGACGACGACATCATAAGCCATAGTTCTCTTTCCTTCTTTTCATCTCAGCGCAGCCGCGCTTTCTCTTCGTTTCACCGCAATTTCGGACGCAAAACCGTTGCGTACTTTGCCTGAAATTGCCTTTAGCGCCCGCCGCTCACGTCGAGGATGGCGCCGGTTATGTAGGAAGCCGCTGGCGAAAGCAGATAAAGAACGGCATCCGCCACTTCCTCCGCCCTGCCCGGCCGTTGCATGGGAACGCTGGGTGCCATGTCGCGCGCCCTATCCGGCAGGCCGCCGGACGCATGGATTTCCGTGTCGATTATGCCCGGGCGGATCGCATTGACGCGCACTCCTTCGGCAGCGATCTCACGCGCCAGGCCGATGGTCAGCGCATCGATCGCAGCCTTGGAGGCGGCGTAGTCGACATATTGCCCCGGCGACCCCAGCTTGGCCGCCATGGAGGAAATGTTGACGATCGCCCCGCCTTTGCCGCCATGCCTGGTCGACATGCGGCGCACGGCTTCGCCGGCGCACAGGATCGAACCTGTGACGTTGATCCGCATCATCCGCTCGACCCGTTCCGCGCTCATCTCGTCGATGCGCTGCGGCATATCGACGATGCCGGCATTGTTCACCAGCCCGTCGAGCCGGCCGAAATGCCCATCCACCGCCTGGAACATCGAAACGATCTCGGCCGCATTGCCGACATCCGCCTGAATGGCGATCGCCTCGCCACCAGCCGCCTTGATCTCGGCAACCACCCTGTCGGCGGCCTCCCGATTGGCGGCATAGTTCACCACGACACGCCAGCCACGGCCTGCGGCAATGATCGACACCGCGGCGCCGATGCCGCGGCTTCCTCCGGTCACCAGGAGAACAGGGACTTCGCTCATGCCTTGCATTCCTTGAATTCGTAGAGGTCCCAGGGAACTTGCTTGAGGCCGCCCTTCTCCCAGAGCTTGGAGTGGCGGATCGCCGGACCGATACCCGGCAGCAACACCGCATCCGGCGCCTGAGAGCCTTCTGCGCCTAATATGTCGATATGGCCGCTCTTCACATCAAGAGCATAGGGAACACCAGTCCATATGGTGCAGGCGCGCAATTCCGCCCCGGTCACATCACCCTCCGGGCAGTTGTTCATGATCATGCCCGCCGGCCGCCTCGACTCCTCGTCGTACATCACATGCCCGTCGAGCTTCAGCTTGCCTCCGGTCACCGTGAAGAGGTGGCTTACCGCCGCGGAACCGACCGGCTTGAAGGCAAGCACGGTGCCGGCATCAGCCTCGACGAACACCGCCTTTTCGATCGCGCAGCGTTCCGCCGCCATAACCGATCCGGGTGTCAGGCACAGTGTAAGCAAGGCTGCCTTGAACGATTGCCTCATGGCGTCACCGAAGCAGTGCGATGATCATGGCGAGCAGGCCCACCATGCTGATCAGCCAGACGAAGGAGCGGAAATACGGGATGCCCGCAAGATAGAGCGGCAGGTAGACGATCCGCGCGACGAACCAGATCCAGCCGCCGATCAGCCCCCAGCTCGATGCATCGTCACCCGCGAAAGTGACGCCCAGCAGCAGGCCGACGAAAGCGGGATAAGTCTCCTGAAAATTCTTGGAGGCACGCCCGGCGCGCCCTGCATATCTGCCTTTCGGCTCGATCCCTTCATCCCGCGGCCCCGCATTCCACTGGGAGCCGAGTTCGCGGGTGGAAAGCATGCCCTGCAGCAGAACATGGAAAACCAGCAGGATCACGCTCAGGGCGAGCAGCGTCATGTAAGGCGTTGCCGTGACCCCGAGCGTTTCCATAGGTTCGTTCCCGTCTTAGAGATCGAGAACCAGGCGTTCCGGATCTTCGAGGCTTTCCTTGACGCGGACGAGGAAGGTGACGGCTTCCTTGCCGTCCACCATGCGGTGGTCATAGGAGAGCGCCAGATACATCATCGGACGAATGACGATCTGGCCGCCGACGACGACCGGACGGTCCTGGATCTTGTGCATGCCGAGAATGCCGGACTGCGGCGCGTTGAGGATCGGCGAGGACATCAGCGAACCGTAGACGCCGCCATTGGAGATCGTGAACGTGCCGCCCTGCATGTCGGCCATGGAAAGCGCGCCGTCACGGGCGAGCTTGCCCAGGCGGCCGATGTCCTTTTCGATTTCCGCGATCGACATCTGATCGGCATTGCGCACGACCGGAACTACGAGGCCCTTGTCGGTGCCGACGGCAACGCCGATGTGGCAGTAGTTCTTGTAGATGATGTCGGTGCCGTCGATCTCGGCATTGACGGCCGGCAGTTCCTTCAGCGCATGCGTCACGGCCTTAGTGAAGAAGCCCATGAAGCCGAGCTTCACGCCGTGCTTCTTCTCGAACACGTCCTTGTAGCGGTTGCGAAGATCCATGACCGCCTTCATGTCCACTTCGTTGTAGGTGGTCAGCATGGCGGCGGTGTTCTGCGCGTCCTTGAGGCGGCGCGCGATGGTCTGGCGCAGGCGCGTCATCTTCACGCGCTCTTCGCGCGACGCGTCGTCGGCCGAGGAAACCGGACGGGGCGCTGCCGGAGCGGCGGGCGCCGTGGCCGGAGCCGAGACACCCTTGGCGACGGCAGCGATCACGTCGCCCTTCAGCACCTGACCGCGCTTGCCGGAACCTTCGACATCGGCGGTCGAGATGTTGTTGTCCGCCGCCATCTTGGCAGCAGCCGGAGCCGGCGGCATCGAAGTGGCGGCAGCGGACGCGCTGGCGGCAGCGGCGACCGGCGCCGGAGCGGCCGCTTCGGCAGCCTTGGCCGGTGCGGCTTCGGCGGGTTTTGCGGCCGGAGCGGCGGCGGCGGTACCGGCCGCACCTTCGGCGATCTGGCCGAGCAGGGCGCCGAGGCCGACGGTCTCGCCGTTGGCGGCGACGATCTCGGTCAACACGCCGGCAGCGGGCGCGGGAACTTCGACGGTCACCTTGTCCGTTTCGAGCTCGAGAAGCGGCTCGTCGGCCTTGACCGTGTCGCCGACCTTTTTGAACCAGGTGCCTACGGTTGCCTCGCTGACGGATTCTCCGAGGGTGGGAACGCGGATTTCAGTGGCCATTGTTTCGAGTCCTGAATGGTTGTTTTCGTTTATCGGGCAGCCGCGGCACCGCCCGCGGATGTCCGGAGAATGATGGATGGCATGGGCGAAGTTTCGAAACGGAAACCGAGACCTGCAGTGATCACCGGATCGCTGTCCGCGAGCGTTTGGGCTTCGGCCGCATCCGCAACCTCGACCACCGCGATGCCGAAAGACCCGCCTTCTGCGAAGACGGGACCGACGACGATCGCAACACCTTTGTCCGCAAGGCCGCGCCAGTAACCGGCATGGTCCTGCATCGCCGTCATCTCCTCCGGCGATGCATCATGCGGAAAGCCCGGCCTTGGCGGAACGAGCTTCAGGTGAAAATAGGCCATCGAAATGACTCCTTAGCCGCCGAGCGCGTCTTCGAGGAAGGCCTCGAGCTGTGCCAGGTGCTTGGACATCTGGCCGGTTGCCGGCGAAGCGGCCGCCGGACGGCCCGTATAACGGACGCGCTGATATTTGGCGTCGATATGGGCGAGCACCCATTCCAGGTATGGATCGATGAAAGCCCAGGCTCCCATATTCTTCGGCTCTTCCTGGCACCAAACCATTTCCGCGTTGCGGAAGCGCGAAAGCTCGTTGATCAGCGCCTTGGCCGGGAACGGATAGAGCTGTTCGATGCGCAGCAGGTAGATGTCGTCGATGCCCCGCTTTTCGCGCTCTTCCAGAAGGTCGTAATAGACCTTGCCGGTGCAGAGCACGACGCGGCGGATCTTGGCGTCCTTCTGCAGCTTGATCGGACCGTCCTTGATGACTTCCGCATCGTCCCACAGGAGACGGTGGAAAGAGGATTCGCCTGCCATTTCGGCCAGTGTCGAGGTGGCGCGCTTGTGGCGTAGCAGCGACTTCGGCGTCATCAGGATGAGCGGCTTGCGGAAGTCGCGCTTCGTCTGCCGGCGCAGGATGTGGAAGTAGTTGGCCGGCGTGGTGCAGTTGGCGACCTGCATATTGTCTTCCGCGCACATCTGCAGCCAGCGCTCCAGACGGGCCGAAGAGTGTTCCGGGCCCTGGCCTTCATAACCGTGCGGCAGAAGGCAGACGAGACCGGACATGCGCAGCCACTTGCGTTCGCCCGACGAGATGAACTGGTCGAACACCACCTGTGCACCGTTGGCGAAGTCGCCGAACTGGGCTTCCCACAATGTCAGCGCATTCGGACGGGCAAGTGAATAACCGTATTCGAAGCCGAGAACCGCCTCTTCCGAAAGCATCGAGTTGATGACTTCGTAACGGGCCTGGGTCGGCGCGAGGTTGGCAAGCGGGATGTAGCGCTCTTCGGTATCCTGATCGTAGAGCACCGAGTGGCGCTGCGAGAACGTGCCGCGTTCGCAATCCTGGCCGGATAGGCGGATCTTCGTGCCTTCGACGGCGAGCGAACCGAAAGCCAGCGCTTCGGCCATGGCCCAATCTATGCCTTCACCCGTCTCGACCATCTGCGCGCGGTTTTCCATGAACCGCTTGATCGTGCGGTGGGCGTTGAAGCCGTCCGGAACGGTCGACAGCTTGCGGCCGATTTCCTTGAGCTGCTTCATCGGCATCGCCGTCTTGCCGCGGCGCTGCTCGTCGGCATTGTCGGCCGACCGCAACCCCGACCACTGGCCGTCAAGCCAGTCGGCCTTGTTCGGCTTGTAACTCTGGCCGGCCTCGAATTCGGCCTCCAGATGCGCGCGCCAATCGGCCTTCATCTTTTCGAATTCGCCTTCGGTGATCAGGCCTTCGGCGATCAGGCGCTCGGCATAGATCTGCGCGACGGTCTTATGGGCGCGGATGACCTTGTACATCTTAGGCTGCGTGAACGCCGGCTCGTCACCTTCGTTATGGCCGAAGCGGCGGTAGCAGAACATGTCGACCACGACCGGCTTGTGGAACTTCATCCGGTATTCGGTGGCGATCTTGGCCGCATAGGTGACGGCTTCCGGATCGTCACCGTTGACGTGGAAAATCGGTGCCTCGATCATCTTGGCGACGTCGGACGGATAAGGAGACGAACGCGAGAAGGCCGGATTGGTGGTGAAGCCGATCTGATTGTTGATGATGAAATGCATCGTGCCGGCGACGCGATGGCCGCGCAGACCGGACAGGCCGAGGATTTCGGCCACGACGCCCTGGCCGGCGAAGGCCGCGTCGCCATGGATGAGGAGCGGCAGAACCTTGGCGCGTTCCTTGAGCGGAATGATGTCGCCTTCCCAGACCTTGGCCAGCATGTCCTGCTTGGCGCGGGCCTTGCCCATGACCACCGGATTGACGATTTCGAGATGCGAGGGATTGGCGGTCAGCGACAGATGGACCTTGTTGCCGTCGAACTCGCGGTCGGAGGAGGCACCGAGATGGTACTTCACGTCGCCCGAGCCTTCGACTTCGTCCGGCTTGAAGGAACCGCCCTTGAACTCGTGGAACACGGCGCGGTGCGGCTTGCCCATGACGTTGGTGAGCACGTTCAGGCGGCCGCGATGCGCCATGCCGAGGACGACTTCCTCGAGGCCTTCCTGGCCGCCGCGCTTGATGATCTGTTCGAGTGCCGGGATCAGAGATTCGCCGCCGTCGAGGCCGAAGCGCTTCGTACCCTTGAAGCGCACGTCGAGAAACTGCTCGTAACCTTCGCCTTCGATCAGCTTGGAAAGGATCGCTTTTTTTCCTTCCGGCGTGAACTCGACGCCCTTGCCGGGGCCTTCGATCCGCTCCTGGATCCAGGACTTCTCTTCCGGATTGGAGATATGCATGAATTCGACGCCGATGGTCGAGCAATAGGTGCGTTCCAGAATGGCGATCATCTCGCGCACAGTGGCGTATTCGAGGCCGAGCACGTTGTCGATGAAGATCTTGCGGTCATAATCGGCTTCGGTGAAACCGTAAGCCGAAGGCGACAGTTCGTTGTAGTCTTCCACCGGAGCGGCAAGGCCGAGCGGATCGAGCTTGGCATGCAGATGGCCGCGCATGCGGTAGGCGCGGATCATCATGATGGCGCGGACGCTGTCGCGGGTCGCCTGCAGCACGTCGGCGTCGCTCGCCGGCTTGCCGGCTGCGGCGGCAGCCTCTTCCACCTTCGCCTTGACCTTCTTCTCGATCGCCTTTTCCACGACCGGCCAGTTGCCGTCGAGCGCCGAGACCAGTTCGCCGCCTTCGGCGAGCGGCCAGTTCCTACGCCGCCAGGAAGCGCCCGTCGCAGCCTTCTTCACATCGTCCGGGTTGTCCGCGAGCGCCTTGAAGAAGGCCTGCCACTCCGGCGCAACCGAATTCGGATCGTCTTCGTAGCGGGCATGCAGCTGTTCGATATAAGCTGCGTTCTGTCCGTCGAGGAAAGAGGTGATGAGGAACTGCTCGTTGGCTTCTTGCCGTGCCATGGTGTCTTGCGGGCGCCGCGCCCGCCTCCTGACGTAGTCGGAACCGGAACGTCCGGTCTCCGCATTTTCTTGTCGTATCGTCTTCTTATTTCGAGCCGCCAAAGGCGGTAAGCGTATCTTGACGCTGAACCAGGACAGGCGATGCATGATCTGCTTCGCCTGTCCGAAGCTTGCCGGATCAATCGCCAGCTATCTAGAGCCGGCGAGTGTCCTTTATGTGGCGTCAGCCCTTGAGGACTTCAACCAGCGTCTTTCCGAGACGGGCCGGGGACGGCGACACCTTGATGCCTGCCGATTCCATGGCCGCGATCTTCGATTCCGCATCGCCCTTGCCGCCGGAAACCACCGCGCCGGCATGGCCCATGGTGCGGCCCTTTGGAGCCGTCCGGCCGGCGATGAAGCCTGCCATCGGCTTCTTGCGGCCCTTCTTGGCTTCGTCGATCAGGAACTGCGCCGCGTCTTCTTCAGCCGAGCCGCCGATTTCGCCGATCATGATGATCGAAGTCGTGGCTTCGTCGGCCAGGAACATTTCCAAGACGTCGATGAACTCGGTGCCCTTGACCGGGTCGCCGCCGATGCCGACAGCCGTCGTCTGGCCGAGACCTTCGTTCGATGTCTGGAAGACCGCCTCGTAGGTCAGCGTGCCGGAGCGCGAGACGATGCCGACCGAACCCTTGCGGAAGATCGAGCCCGGCATGATGCCGATCTTGCATTCCTCCGGAGTGAGGATGCCCGGGCAGTTGGGGCCGAGCAGCCGGGACTTCGACTTGTCGAGCTTGGCCTTCACCCGCACCATGTCCATCACCGGAATGCCTTCGGTAATGCAGACGATGAACGGAATCTCAGCCTCGATCGCCTCGATGATCGCCTCGGCGGCACCGGCCGGCGGGACGTAGATGACGGATGCATCGGCGCCTGTTCTTTCCTTGGCTTCCGCGACGGAGGCGAAGATCGGCAGCGAGGTGCCATCGACGCCCGACGACCACGATTCGCCCCCCTTCTTCGGATGAATGCCGCCGACCATCTTGGTGCCGAAATAAGCAAGCGCCTGTTCGGTATGGAAGGTGCCGGTCTTGCCGGTCAGGCCCTGAACAAGGACCTTGGTGTCTTTATTGACGAGAATCGACATTAGGTTCCGGTCCTTCAAATTAGCCGTTGATCGCCGCGACGATCTTCTTCGCCGCGTCGTCCAGGTCGTCAGCGGCGGTGATCGCCAGACCGGACTCGTTCAGGATCTTCTTGCCGAGTTCGACATTGGTGCCTTCGAGGCGAACCACGAGCGGAACCTTGAGGCCGACTTCCTTGACCGCCGCGATCACGCCTTCCGCGATGACGTCGCAGCGCATGATGCCGCCGAAGATGTTGACGAGGATGCCCTCGACCTTCGGGTCAGCCGTGATGATCTTGAAGGCCGCGGCCACCTTCTCCTTGCCGGCGCCGCCGCCGACGTCGCAGAAGTTCGCCGGCTCCTTGCCGTAGAGCTTGATGATATCCATCGTCGCCATGGCGAGGCCTGCGCCGTTCACCATGCAGCCGATATTGCCGTCGAGCGCCACGTAGGCGAGGTCCCACTTCGAGGCCTCGATCTCCTTGGTGTCTTCCTCGGTCTCGTCGCGCAGGGCGCGCACGTCATCGTGGCGGAACAGCGCATTGCCGTCGAAGGAAACCTTGGCGTCGAGAACGCGCAGGTGGCCGTTCTTCATGACGATCAGCGGATTGATCTCGAGAAGAGACATGTCCTTCTCGTTGAAGGCCTTGTAGAGGATCGGGAAGAGCGACTTGGCGTCTTCCGCGGCCGCACCATCGAGCTTCAGCGCGCCGGAGATCTTCTGAACATCGGCAGCCGTGACGCCGGCTTCCGGATCGATGCCGATCGTCAGGATCTTTTCCGGCGTGTCATGGGCGACGGCCTCGATGTCCATGCCGCCTTCAGTCGAAACGACGAAAGCGACCCGGCCGATCGAACGGTCGACCAGCAATGAGCAGTAGAGTTCGCGGTCGATGTCGGCGCCATCTTCTATATAGAGGCGATTGACCTGCTTGCCCGCTTCACCCGTCTGAGCGGTCACCAGCGTGTTGCCGAGCATGTCCTTGACGTTGGAGACGACCTCTTCGACGGACTTGGCGAGGCGGACGCCACCCTTGGCTTCCGGCGGCAGTTCCTTGAACTTGCCCTTGCCGCGACCGCCGGCATGGATCTGGCTCTTGACCACGTAAAGCGGACCCGGCAGTGACTTGGCGGCAGCTTCCGCCTCGTCGGCCTTCAGGATCGCCACGCCTTCGGCAACCGGCGCACCGTAGCTCTTCAGGAGAGCCTTGGCCTGATATTCATGAATGTTCATGGGGTTTTGTCCCTGTTTCGATGACTTCGGCGGGGCGCTTACTTCAGAGCCGGCGCGATGTTGATGCAGGCTTCGCAGAGGCCGGCAACGGCGCCGACGGACTTCTGGAAGGCCGCTTCCTCGTCCTTGTTGAACTCGACCTCGACGATGCGCTCGACGCCGCCGGCGCCGAGAACCACCGGAACGCCGACATACATGTCCTTCACGCCGTACTGGCCGGTCAGGTGAGCGGCGACCGGCAGGACGCGCTTCTTGTCCTTGAGGTAGGATTCGGCCATTTCGATCGCCGAAGCGGCAGGAGCGTAATAGGCAGAGCCGGTCTTCAGCAGGCCGACGATTTCCGCGCCGCCGTCACGGGTGCGCTGGATGATCTGTTCGAGGCGCTCCTTGGTGGTCCAGCCCATCTTGACCAAGTCGGTCAGCGGAACCCCAGCAACCGTGGAATAACGGGCGAGCGGCACCATCGTGTCGCCATGGCCGCCGAGAACGAAAGCCGTGACGTCCTGAACGGAAACGTTGAATTCTTCTGCGATGAACAGGCGGAAACGGGCCGAGTCGAGCACGCCGGCCATGCCGACGACCATGTTCTTCGGCAGGCCGGAGAACTTCTGGAGAGCCCACACCATCGCGTCGAGCGGATTGGTAATGCAGATCACGAAGGCATTCGGGGCATATTTCTTGATGCCCGCGCCGACCTGTTCCATGACCTTGAGGTTGATGCCGAGCAGATCGTCACGGCTCATGCCCGGCTTGCGGGCGACGCCGGCGGTGACGATGCAGACGTCGGCGCCCTCGATGGCGGAATAATCACTGGCGCCGGAGAGCTTGGCGTTGAAGCCTTCGACCGGACCGGACTGGGCGATATCGAGGCCCTTGCCCTGCGGGATACCGTCGGCGATGTCGAAGAGGACGATGTCGCCCAGTTCCTTCAGACTGGCGAGATGCGCCAGCGTGCCACCAATCATGCCAGAACCAATAAGTGCGATCTTCTTGCGCGCCATCGAAAAGCTTCCTTTCGAGATCCGAATCCATGGCAGGCTACGGCTGGCCCGCCGATGTGCCAGACCGCATAGCGCTATCCGGAGAAAATGGCAATCGATTATTTCGACGGCAATTTTTTCAATCGGTTAGATGATAAAATTCTTACGTAAACGTAAGAATCTATGTCACCAAACCGTTAAACTCGGCGTCGTTTTTCATGGTGCAGCGCGAGATAATCGGGGCTTCGCATTTCGAAAAGCCGCGAGACGGTGCGATCGAATTCGAAACCCTCGGTGCCCCGCCTTTCCAGAAGAATGTCCTCCGGGGCGGAAGCAGCCGAGACATAGAGGCGCACCGTATGGTCGTAGAAGGCATCCACCAGATTGATGAATCGTTTCGTCTCATTCCGTTTCTCCGGCCCGAGCCGGGGGATGTGCTCTACGAAGACGGCGTCGAAACGGTCGGCGATGGCGAGATAGTCCGAAGCGCCGAGCGGCTTGCCGCAGATATCGGAAAAATCGAAACGGGCGACGCGGCCGGCAGCGGCCGGCACGTGGATGCTGCGCCCCTTCATCGGAATCTCAACAGGCTCGGCCTTCCTGCCTTCCGTCACCTGATGCCAGGCCGCTTCCATTGCCGCATCGGCGCGCCCGTCGAGCGGCGTCACGTAGACCGGCAGGCTCGCGTGCTTCTGCATGCGGTAGTCGGTCGGCGAGTCGAGCGTCGCGACGTCCACGTACCTGCCGAGCAATGCGATGAACGGCAGGAAAAGCCCGCGATTGAGCCCGTCCCTGTAGAGGTTCTCCGGCGCGACGTTGGATGTGGCGATCAGCACGCAGCCGAGTTCGAAAAGTTCTGTGAAGAGCCGCGCCAGGATCATCGCATCGGTAATGTCGGTCACCGAAAACTCGTCGAAGCAGAGAAGCTCCGCCTCGGCAAAGAGGGCCGCAGCGACGGGCGGTACGGGGTCGGCCTGCTTGGTCTCGCCGCGCTTCAGCTTCTGGCGGTGCTCATGGATGCGATTGTGCACGTCGGCCATGAATTCGTGAAAATGCGCCCGGCGCTTCTTTGTCGTCGGCGCCTTCTTGAAGAACATGTCCATCAGCATGGTCTTGCCGCGCCCCACGCTGCCATGCACGTAGAGCCCGCGGATCACCCGCGGCCGTCCGCTGCCCTTGGCGAACAGCCAGCCGAGCGCGCTCTTCTTCTTGGCCGGTCCGGTTTCCCTGAGGCAGGTCAGCACATGGTCGAGCCTTGCCGCCACGTCGAGCTGTGCGGCATCCGCGCTCAGCGTGCCGGAGGCGGTCAGCGCCTTCAGTTCCTCGACGACGCTCGCCGTGTATTCGGGAATGGGTTCCAACCGGACGCTCTCGATATCAGGGCCGCTCAGCGGCTCAGGCTGACGGGCTGTCCGGAGTTCATCGTGCCGTCGAACTTGTTTTCCGCGCTCTTGTAGACCCGGCCGATGACATCGCCGGCGCGGTTCTTGAACTGCACCATCTTGCCGGAGACTTCCCACGAACCCATCGTGGTGAGTTCGCCCGCGCAGCCTCGGGTGCCGCCGCGCGAACCGCCGCCGAGATTGGTGAGCGTCAGGAACATGTCGCAGGACTGGCCGGCGTTCGAGACGCGCCAGTTGCCGACCATGGCTTCCTTCTTGATGTCGAGCGCACTTGCCGGCGCCGCGGCATTCGGATTGGCGGCCGCCATGTTCTGGTTGGCGCTCGGCGCCGTCGGGAACTGCGAGGGATCCGCGGGAGCGCCGGGCGGCGGCAACTGGCCGCCCTGGACGGAAGGCACCGGCTGCGCCTGGAGCGGAGCCGGCTGGGCAGGCAGATCGCTGTACGGACTATAGGAGGTACGTTGGCAACCGGCGAGTACCACGGCAAGGACAAGGCCTGTCGCCACATATCTGAACTGCATCATCAAACTCCTGCTCTCAGTCCGCCCCGATGCCACCAAATTGAGACCGAATTACCGTAAAGCGATTTGGTTAATCAAGTCGTACTGGAACAATTCGGCATGCCTGTGACGATGTCGCCGATTCAAGCGAAGCCGGTCTTCCCCGACCTGCCTCGCGTCAGCCCCTCATCCGGCTGCCGCCACCGTCTCCCGTCCTAAAGGGGAGGAGATATGCCGCACCCCTTCCTTCCGCCTCGACCCTCCTGTAGGGCACGTCCCCTCCCCCCGCGTACGGAAGAGGGCCAGGGGGAAGGGCACTTGATGCAGCACAAGCAAGAGGCAAAAACCGCCTTATACCCGACGCTCGACCATCATCTTCTTGATTTCCGCGATCGCCTTGGCCGGGTTCAGACCCTTCGGGCAGGTCTGCGCACAGTTCATGATCGTGTGGCAGCGATAGAGCCGGAACGGATCCTCGAGGTTGTCGAGGCGTTCGCCCTTGGCTTCGTCGCGGCTGTCGATCAGCCAGCGATAGGCCTGCAGCAGGACAGCCGGACCGAGATAGCGGTCGCCGTTCCACCAGTAGCTCGGACAGGAGGTCGAGCAGCAGGCGCAGAGGATGCACTCGTAGAGGCCGTCGAGCTTCAGGCGGTCCTCGTGGCTCTGCTTCCATTCCTTGGCGGGCTGCGGCGAGACCGTCTTCAGCCACGGCTCGATCGAGCGGTGCTGGGCGTAGAAGTTGGTGAGGTCCGGCACCAGATCCTTGACGACCGGCATGTGTGGCAGCGGATAGACCTTCACCGTGCCGGTGATATCATCCATCCCCTTGGTGCAGGCGAGCGTGTTGGTGCCGTCGATATTCATGGCGCAGGAGCCGCAGATGCCTTCGCGGCAGGAACGGCGCAGCGTCAGCGTCGGGTCGATCTTGTTCTTGATGTAGAGCAGACCGTCGAGCACCATCGGGCCGCAATCGTCGACATCGATGTAGAAGGTATCGATGCTCGGATTTTTGCCGTCATCCGGGTTCCAGCGGTAGATGCGGAACTCCCGGACATTCTTGGCGCCGGCCGGCTTCGGCCAGACCTTGCCTTCGGTCATCTTGGAGTTTTTGGGGAGGGCGAGTTCAACCATGATCCAGGTCCTTGAGATCAGTACACGCGGGCCTTCGGCTCGATCTTGTGCGGATCGATGCCGTCTGCAATGAGCTCGGTATGAACCGGGCGGTAGTCGAGCTTGACCTCGCCCGCCTCGTTCACCCAGGCGAGCGTGTGCTTGCGCCAGTTCTCGTCGTCGCGGCCGGCGAACGGGCCGGACGTGTAGTCCTCGCGGGCGTGGCTGCCGCGGCTTTCCTTGCGGGCTTCCGCGCCGTAGACGGTGGTGATCGCGTTCGCCATCAGGTTCTGCAGTTCGAGCGTTTCGACGAGGTCGGAATTCCAGATCATCGAACGGTCGGTGACCTTGATGTCCTTCATCTCGCCCCAGATGGCCGAAAGCCGCTTGCAGCCGGATTCGAGCGATTCCTGGGTACGAAACACCGCCGCATCTTCCTGCATGGCGCGCTGCATCTTGTCGCGCAGCACCGCCGTCGGCGTGCCGCCCTTGGCGTTTCTGAGGCCGTCGAAACGGTCCATGATCCTGTCGCAGGCCGCCGTGTTGAGCGCCGGGATCGGTTCGTCGCGGTTGATCACCTGTCCGGCTCGGATGGCGGCGGCGCGGCCGAAGACCACGAGGTCGATCAGCGAGTTGGAGCCGAGGCGATTCGCACCGTGAACCGAGGCGCAACCCGCTTCGCCGACAGCCATCAGGCCCGGCAGGATGCGTTCCGGATTGGCGCTGTCGGCGTTCAGGACTTCGCCCCAGAAATTGGTCGGGATGCCGCCCATGTTGTAATGCACGGTCGGCAGGACCGGGATCGGCTCGCGCGTCACGTTGACGCCCGCAAAAATCTTGGCGCTCTCGGAAATGCCCGGCAGGCGCTCGTGCAGGACCGCCGGGTCGAGATGGTCGAGATGCAGGAAGATGTGGTCCTTGTTCTTGCCCACCCCGCGGCCCTCGCGGATTTCCAGCGTCATGCAGCGCGAGACGACGTCACGCGAGGCGAGGTCCTTGGCCGAAGGCGCGTAGCGTTCCATGAAGCGCTCGCCCTCGGAATTGACGAGGTAACCGCCTTCGCCGCGCGCACCTTCGGTGATCAGACAGCCCGAACCGTAGATGCCGGTCGGGTGGAACTGCACGAATTCCATGTCCTGCAGGGGCAGGCCGGCGCGTGCCACCATGCCGCCGCCGTCGCCGGTGCAGGTATGGGCGGATGTCGCCGAGAAATAGGCGCGGCCGTAACCGCCGGTCGCCAGAACCACCATCTTGGCGGCGAAACGATGGATCGTGCCGTCGTCGAGGTTCCAGGCGACGACGCCGGTGCAGCGGCTGCCGTCATCCGACATGATCAGGTCGAGCGCGAAATATTCGATGAAGAATTCGGCGTTGTTGCGCAGCGACTGGCCGTAAAGCGTGTGCAGGATGGCGTGGCCGGTACGGTCGGCGGCGGCGCAGGTGCGCTGCACCGGCGGACCGGCGCCGAAATTCTGCATGTGGCCGCCGAACGGGCGCTGGTAGATCTTGCCTTCCTCGTTACGGGAGAACGGCACGCCGTAATGCTCGAGTTCGTAGACGGCCTTCGGCGCTTCCATGACCATGTACTGCATGGCGTCGACATCGCCGAGCCAGTCGGAACCCTTGACGGTGTCGTAGAGGTGCCACTGCCAGCTATCCGGCGTCATGTTCTGCAGCGAGGCGGCGATGCCGCCCTGGGCTGCGACTGTGTGCGAGCGGGTCGGGAAGACTTTTGTGATGCAGGCGGTCTTGAAACCCTGCTCGGCCATGCCGAGCGTGGCGCGCAGGCCGGCGCCGCCGGCGCCGACGACGATCACGTCATAGGAATGGTCGACATAGGTATAGGCCTTGCCGTTCTGGGCGATGGGTGTGACGGATGCCATGACGGATTATCCTGCAAATGCGATTTTCAGGACGGCGAAAAGACAGAGGCCGCCCACCGCGAGGGAAAAGAAGGCGTTGAGGATCAGAAGAACGAGCTTCGTGATTTCGGAATGGATGTAGTCCTGGATGATCTCTTCCATGCCGAGACGCATGTGGATGATGCTGGCGATGACGGTCAGGCCGTTGATCGTAGCGACGAAGGGATTGGCAAGAGCGCCGACCACTTCGGCATAGGGCTTGCCGGCATAGATAATCAGGAAGACGATATAGAAGACAAGCAGCGGAACCAGCGCCAGCGACGTGGTCCGCACCCGCCAGAAATGCTCCGTGCCGCTCTTGGCCGAGCCAAGCCCGCGGACTTTTCCGAGAGGAGTGCGCATATCCATGGTGGGTCTCCTCAGCGAACGATGAGCACGATCGCCCAGACCACGACGGTCAGTGCGATGGAGGCGACGAGATTGGCCTTGGCCAGCATGGTCGAGAATTCCTTCTCGAAACCGTAGCCGATGTCCCACATGATGTGGCGCAGGCCGCCGAGCAGATGGTGAAGAACAGCCCAGGTATAGCCGAACAGGACGATCTGGCCGATGATCGAGCCGAACAGCCCGTTGACCAGGTTGAAATACCCCTCACCCGATGCCGCGGCGATAAGCCAGGCGGCAACCAGCAGCGTACCGAAGTAGAGCGCGCCGCCGGTGATACGGTGGACGATCGACATCGCCATGGTGGGAATAAACTTGTAGATTTGCAGATGCGGCGACAGGGGCCGGTTATTTGTCACATTCGCCATCAGAACCTCGCGGCGTCGTATGCGGTATCAAGGGGCGGGACGCCCGCAATGCACATGCTGAGAAAATGTGCATTGCATCATTGGCGTGGTTTAATCGTACGGATGTCGGACGACAAGAACAATTCAGAGGGATTCCGAATTTAATCGATTGTGTCTTTCTCGTGGCCGCACGTCGTCAAACTTCGGGGCGACGTTAACCATGATTTGCAAAGAATTCGTTGCCGGCAGCACGTTTCCCTCCGTTCCATGTTAACCTTTCGTTAACCATTGAAGACGGAGTTCGCCATGATAGCGAATCATATGAAGCCTGTTCTCGCCGCCGCAGCCCTTGTATCTGCCCTCGCCGCGGCCTTCCCACCCGCCGCCGAAGCCGGCGACCGCCGGCGGGACTGGGGTGATCGCGGCCACGGTTACCACCGGGTCGAAAACAGCCGCTGGGACCGCCAGGGCGACGGCCGCCGCAATCGACCCGCCGAAATCGACCGGCAGGTGGCTTCCGATAGATCCATTTCCCATATCCGCCGCCTCGGCAATTTCTACGGCGGTTCAATCGAGGCCTACGGCGTCCGCGGGCTCGGCACCTTTTTCCTGCGCGACGTCTGGCCGGCTTCCGTCACGGACAAGGCGGTGCTCGCCCCCAAGGCCAAGATCATCGATGTCGAACAAGCCATGGGCGGCAACGTCTTCGCCTCTCAGTCCTGCGCTTTCGAAGCCGGCGTCTGCATCATCCGCGGCGGCAATTGAGGCCGAAAGATAGGATGGGCTCGCCATCGCGATATAAGCCCGCACCTCGTCTCACGACAAACGGGCGTCGTATAGAAGGCGGTTGTCCTCGATCTCCACCCGATGGGCGGCCGCCCACTGGGCAAGCTGATGTGCAGTCTCGGCCAGGGAATGACCGAGCGGCGTCAGCGTATATTCGACCTGCGGCGGGGTGCTGGGATGAACGGCCCGTTCCACCATGCCGTCCCGCTCCAGTGTCTTCAGCGTGCGCGTCAGCATCTGCTGCGAAATACCGCCCACATGCCGCTTGATCCCGTTGAACCGCTGAGAACCGAGCCGCAACGCCACGACAACCTGGATCGTCCATTTGTCGCCGACGCGGCTCAGGATTTCGCTGACGGCCCTGCAGTCGGCATGCGCCGGCTTGGCGGTCACATCCATCTGACCTGCTCCTAAAAATATGCTTTTGACGGGTATTTTTAGGTCACATAAATGGCTGTGGTCAACATTGTAGACTGCCTCTGCAGGAAGAAGCCCGCAGACGCGGTCTACCGCAAGGAGACCACCATGAACCTCTTTTATTATCCGGCGGCCTGCAGCCTGGCCGATCATATCGCCTTGATCGAGACCGGTCTTCCCTACACGCTGTCCGCCATCAATCATGAAAAGAAGACCGAAGACGGCCGCGATTTCCTGTCGATCAACCCGAAAGGCTATATCCCCACCCTCGAGCTTGAGGACGGTACGATCCTGACGGAAAACCAGATCATCCTGAACTATATCGGCGAACGGAGCGGCAAGCTTCTTCCCGGCGAAGGCATTGCCCGCTGGCGGACGCTGGAGGCCCTCGCCTTCATGTCGTCCGAGATCCATACGAATTATATCCCTTTCTTCAAGGATTTCCCGGAACCGGAAAAGGTTCGCGCCCGCGCAAAGCTCCAAAATTCCTTCGCTATCCTCGCCGACCAGATGGGCGACAAACAATTCCTGATCACCGGCGAGATGACGATCGCTGATTGCTATCTGTTCTGGATTCTAATGGTCGCACCGAAAAGCGGCGTCGATCTGCCACAAAACCTGCAAGCTGGATTCGACCGAATGAAGACGCGGCCATCGGTCATCCAGGCATTCGCCGAGGAAGGATTGGCGTAATGGCTCCATTGTAGACTCGTCGGCCGAGCGTGTTCTGTGGGGATGGCAAGGGGGTATGGCGAGGTCTGCCCTCCAATGCCGCTGTTCGGTTTTGCCCGTGGACAATTCATCGCCCTTGCCCAGCATCTCCAATGACTTGACCATATCATCATCCCCGCCCTCCAGCTTTCTGCCTACAATCCCCGTGCTTCCGTCGCCGGAGTGTTTCGCGAGACGTTCGCGGGCAGGCGGGGGCCGGCGCTTTCATCGGAACCGTAACGTGCGGGGAAGGTGGAAGAGGTGAAAGCCATGGAGCGCGTGCTTGCCAAGGCACGTGTTCCTGTCAAGCCTCCCCCTGGCCGCCGGGCCGGGTTCGGTTGAGCCGTGCAAGTGGCGGAAATGCCACGCAGCGAGGCGAGGTGATCACCTGTAGGGACCGGAAGTCCCGAGAAAACGCCGAAGGCCACGCGAATGCGGAGCCACATATATAAACTAAACGAGGTTCCGCATTCGTGTGGGCTCTCCGATCTTTGACAAAGCCACGGCAGGTCACTGCGCGGGGCTCCTGAACGTTGGCCGAAGGGCGGAAATCAATGAAGTTGATTTCAACGGCGGAGGCGTGAGCGAGTCCCGTGCGAAGGCTTGTCGCCATCCGCGTGGTCAGATCTTCGGCCTTGGCCTAAAATCTGACCACGGCTAACAAACCCGAGCCCGTGGCAGGAACGCGACTCCTCCAGCCGGCCGTCTCCGCCAAGAACGTCAAGCTATTCGCCGAAACCGGAAATCGACTACGCGCAGAACCGCCACACCGTCGTCTTCTTCACCTCGCTGTCCTCCAGCGCCCGGGTCACCGGCACTTCATAGACGGCAAGCTGTTCGAGCCGAGCCTTCGGGCAATAGCTGCGGCCGGGATCGCCGACCAGAACCAGCTTCCCCTCACCCGCCAGCCGCGTGAACCACGGGATCAGGGCGCCCGCAAACTCCCGGTCGTAGAAGACGTCGCCGGCGAGGATGACATCCGCCTCGACCGCCTTGCCGATCTGGTTTTCGGCCGTGGAGCGGATCGTCACCCCGTTCTCCGCCGCATTCAGCGCTATGGCGCTCGCAGCCCACGGATCGATGTCCGCGGCCAGTACCTCGACGGCGCCGGCGAGCCCTGCCGCGATCGCCACTAGCCCGGAGCCGCTGGCGAAATCCAGCACCCGCCTGCCTGCGACCACATCGGGATTGTCGAGGATATAGCGGGCAAGCCCCTGGCCCCCTGCCCAGGCAAAGGCCCAGAAGGGCGGCGGAAGGCCGATCTCCTCCAGATCCTCTTCCGTCTTCAGCCAGAGGTCATGCGCTTCGCTGGCCAGATGCAGCCGGATCTCCGGCACATGCGGCGGCCGCATGATATCGGTGTTCTGAAGGATGAAGGTCCGCGGATCGGTCTTCAAGATCGCGTCAGGCCGGCGATTTCGGCGGATTGTCGAGGCCGCCGAGTTTGCAGATCTCGAAATATTCCTCGTCCGTCACCGGCTGCACCGAAAGCCGCATCGAGGTCACCAGCGACATCTTCTCGAACTTCGGGTTGGCCTTGATGTCCTTGAGCGTCACCGGCTTCGGCATGTCGGTCACGGCGCGGATATCGACGCAATCCCACTTGGGATCGCCCTTGGCCGTCGAATCGGGATGCGACAGCGCGCAGACCTCGACGATCCCGACGATCTCGAGTCCGTCATTGGAGTGGTAGAAGAACCCCTTGTCGCCGATCTTCATGGCCCGCATGTTGTTGCGTGCCAGATAGTTGCGCACGCCGGTCCATTCGGTGCCCTTGTCGCCGGCCGCCTTCTGCTGTTCCCAGGACCAGGAGGAGGGTTCGGATTTGTACAGCCAATACGCCATCTGTCGCCTCACTCCGGCTTGTTGAAGACCCAGTTCCAGGCTTTCACTTCGACCTTCTCGAACAGGCCCGCCATATAATAGGGATCGGCTTCGGCGATCGTGCGGGCAGCGGCGATGTCGGCGGCTTCGACGACCACGAGGCTGCCGTTCGGCTTGCCGTCGTCATCGAGAAAGGGGCCTGCGAACTTCAGCGTGCCTTCGGCATTCAGCTTGTTCAGATGCTCGACATGTGTCGGACGGGTTTCCATGCGGACATTCAAATGCCCGGGCTTGTCGGTGCAGAGGAAGGCAAACAGCATCGGTCTCTCCTAAGAGCGCATCCCGAAAAGCGTGAAGCGGTTTTCAGACGAGATGCGCGATGAACTGAAGAATTACTATTCCGTCGTGATCGGCCTTGTCATCAGCTGCTCCATGGCCGCCATGACATCGAGCCTGCCGTCGATGATCGCCGCAACGGCGCCGATGATCGGCAATTCGACGGCGAATTTTTCGCCGAGCCGGGCGGCGACCGACGCAGCGAACGCGCCCTCGACCAGCGGCCCGCCAACCGTTGCCGCCGGCTCGCCCGAGTTTCCACCAGTCTGGCCGAGCGCGATGCCGAACCGCAGGTTCCGCGATTGATGGCTGGTGCCGGTCAGCACGAGATCGCCGAGACCGGACAGGCCGCGTACCGTGTCGGCCTTGCCGCCCATCGCCTCGACCAGCCGCGACATTTCCGCAAGCCCGCGCGAGATCAGCGCTGCCCGCGCCGACTCGCCCAGGCCGGCGCCCTCGACGATGCCGCAGGCGATTGCGAGCACGTTCTTCAGCGCACCGCCGAGCTGCACCCCCGTCCGGTCGGTTGACGCGTAAAGACGAAAGGTCCGCCCTGAAAGCGCATTGGCCAGCCGCTCCGCAAGCGCCTGATCTTCGGCGGCGATCGCCATCGCCGTCGGCAGGCCGCGGGCGATATCGGCAGCAAAGCCCGGACCGGACAGCGCCGCCACCGCATGCCGCGGCAGTTCGGCCTCCAGCACCTCGGTCAGCAGCCGGTTCGACGACTTGTCGATGCCCTTGGCGCAGGTGACGACCACGGCATTCTCAGCCAGGTAAGGGCCATAGTGCCGGGCCGCATCGGCCTGCGCCTGGGAGGGCATGGCGAAGAGCACGAGATTTGCCGCTTCGATCGCGTCCGGCTCGGCGGAAAATTCCAGCGCATCCGGCAGCGGCACGCCCGGCAGCGCCGCGTCGTGAACCCGATCGTCCCTGAGATCGCTCATCAAAGCCGGGTCGCGGCCGACCAGCGTCACCGCATGCCGACCCTCCAGCGCGATGACCGTCGCGAGCGCCGTCCCGAAGGCGCCGGCACCGATGACGACGATGCTTTCCCGGACGCTCATGCCTTGGCACCCCGCTTGCCTGAACCGAGCAGGGTTCGCGCATGGGCATCCAGCGGCCAGCGCGAGCGCGGTGCAACATCGAGATCGTCTGTCGGCATGTCCTCAGCCAGCCGCTCGAGCCCGGCCCACGCGATCATCGCCGCGTTGTCGGTGCAAAGCCTGAGCGGCGGCGCGATGAAGCGAAAACCGTTTTCGATACACAGGGCCTGCAGCGTGCGGCGGATTTCCTGGTTCGCGGCGACCCCGCCGGCCACGACCAGCGCCCGGTCGACGTCGAGATGTCCGAACTCCTGGCTGAACCGGACAAGACCGCGACCGATGCGGTCGCGCAGCGTGCGGGAAATCGCCTTCTGGAACGAGGCGCAGATATCGGCGATGTCCTGCTCGGAGAGCGGCGCGATTTCCGTCGCCGCCTGGCGCACCGCGGTCTTGAGGCCGGAGAAGGAGAAGTCGAGCCGCGCTTCGCCGACCAGCGGACGCGGCAAGTTGAACCGGTCAGGGTCACCACTCTGCGCCGCCTTTTCCACCGCGGGTCCGCCGGGATAGGGCAGGCCGAGCAGCTTCGCCGTCTTGTCGAAGGCCTCGCCGAGCGCATCGTCGATCGTCGTGCCCCAGCGCTCGTATTCGCCGACGCCGCGCACCAGCACGAGCTGCGTATGGCCGCCGGAAACCAGCAGCATCAGGTAGGGAAAGGAAAGCCCGTCGGTCAACCGCGCCGTCAGTGCGTGGCCTTCGAGGTGATTGATGGCGATCAGCGGCTTGCCGGCCGCCCGCGCGATCGCCTTTGCCGTCATCAGCCCGACGATCAATCCGCCGATGAGACCGGGTCCGGAGGTCGCCGCCACCGCATCGATCTCGGCGAGCGATACGCCGGCACGGGCGAGCGCCTCCTCGATCAGGCCGTCGAGCGCTTCCACATGGGCGCGCGCCGCGATCTCCGGCACGACGCCGCCATAGGCGCTGTGCTCGTCGAGCTGCGAAAGCACCACATCCGACAGGATTTGACCGCGGCCGTCCTCATGGCGCGCGACGACCGCCGCAGCGGTCTCGTCGCAGCTGGTTTCGATGCCGAGGATGCGAAGAAAGGTCGCCATCCCTAGAACTGGCCCTATCGTTGATTGCGGGGTTGGTGAAAGAGGTTTACGAGACTTCCGGTAACAATGGAACGACGCGGATGCAAACAAAACCTTTCCGGATCGGCACGCGCGGCAGCCCGCTGGCGCTCGCCCAGGCTCATGAAACACGCGACCGGCTGATGGCCGCCCACGGCCTGCCGGAGGAAATGTTCGAAATCGTCGTGCTGTCGACCACCGGCGACCGCATCAACGACCGGCCCCTGACGGAGCTCGGCGGCAAGGGCCTTTTCACGCAGGAACTCGAGGAAGGCCTTCTCTCCGGCGATCTCGATTTCGCCGTGCATTCTTCCAAGGACATGCCGACGAAACTCCCGGAGGGCTTGCGCCTCGCCGCATACCTGCCGCGCGAGGATTTCCGCGATGCCTTCATCGGCCGCACGGCGCACCGGCTGAAGGCCCTGCCGGATGGCGCAACCGTCGGCTCCTCATCGCTCCGCCGCCAGGCGCTGATCCGCCGCATCCGGCCGGATATTACCGTCATTACCTTTCGCGGCCTCGTCGAAACCCGGCTACGCAAGCTCGGTGAAGGCCAGGTCGATGCGACGCTGCTCGCCTATGCCGGCCTGAAGCGCCTCGGGAAGGAAGGTGTGGTCACTGAGTTGCTGGACCCGGCCGATTTCCCGCCCGCTCCGGCCCAAGGCGCGATCTGCGTCGAAAGCCGCGTCGGCGATTCCCGCATCGAGGCCCTGCTCGATCCGATCAACGACCGGCCGACTTATGACGCCGTTTCCTGCGAACGCGCCTTCCTCACCGCGCTCGACGGCTCCTGTCGCACCCCGATCGGGGGTTATGCGATCTGCGACGGCGATCACCTGAAATTCTCCGGCCTGATCCTCACGCCGGACGGGCGCAGAGATCATTCGATCGAGATCGACGGCAAGCGCGCGCAAGCGGAAAAACTCGGCAGGCAGGCGGGCGAGGCGGTGCGTGCCGCAGCCGGCACGGATTTCTTCGAAGGCTGGTCGTAAGACCATGCGGGTCGTGGTCACCCGCCCGCAGAGGTCGGCCTTGCGGACAGCAGGACGGCTTGAAGGCCTTGGTCATCAGCCGGTCCTCTTGCCGCTCGCCAAGGCACAGCATCACCCGCAGATTGCCGAGGAAGCGCTCAAGGAGCCGCATTCGGCCGTGGCCGTGACCAGCGGCGAGGCCTTGCGGGTCCTCGTCTCGCTGGGCGATCAACTCGCCGCCCATCGCGACGAAATCCTCTACGCGGTCGGCGATGCCACGGCAAAGGCCGCAGCCGATGCAGGCTTTCGCAACGTCCGGAAAGGCCCGGGCACCGGTGCCGGGCTCGCGGAAGTCGCGGCCGGCGACGAGGCGAAACCGCGCGCGCCCCTGCTCTATCTGGCCGGCAAGCCGCGCTCGCCGAAATTCGAAGATGGACTGCTTGCGAAGGAACTGCCCTTCGTAACCGCGGAGGTCTACGAGATGATCCCGATAACCTACGACACGGAAGGCACCCACCGCCTGTTGTGCGATCCGCCCGCGGATGCCGTGCTGCTCTATTCGCGGGAAACTGCGAAGCTGTTTTTCGACCTCGTCGCGCCGATCGCAGAGGCGCTGCCCCGTCTCCGGATCCTTTGCCTGAGCGGCACCATTTCTGAAGCAGTGCCTCACGAATTTCATAGAAATATCAAGATCGCCGTTCAGCCTGACGAAGAGGGGATTCTTGCCCTTCTTTAGTCGAGGAGGCGCGGCAAATTCCCGCCCGCCCCTTTCTTTCCGATGACCCACCCACTAGTTTCCCGTGAGCGCATGCAAAAAGAGGTCGAGATGGTACCGGAACAGCCACCCCGCCGATCCAGAAAAGACAACGAGCCGGTCACGATCGACCTCACGGCCGAACCGTCGGACGTAGTCGCCGAACCCGTACGCAGCAACGACAGCGACGAACCGGCGACCCCGGCCGAGCAGGCCGCCGAAGCGCCAGACGACACCGGGGAGCCGATGAAGGCCTCGGACCAGGAAGCAGCGGCTGAGCAGCCGGCATCGGACCCTTCCGCCCGGGAGAAGCCTCCGATCGGTGAAATACCGATGGACGAACCCGTCGCCGAACCGAAGCCCGAACCCACCGTTGCGCAGCCGCCCAAAGCTGCTGCCGCGGCACCCGGACCGGAGCCTGCATCCAGCGTACCACCGCGCCCCAGCCCGGCAACGACCACATTGATCGCCGCGGGCATTTTCGGCGGCATCGTCGCGCTCCTGCTGGCCGGCAGCATGCAATATGCCGGGTACCTGCCCGGTACGACGCCCGCGCCCGCCGCCAACACGGCCGGCCTCTCCACCGAACTCGCTGAACTGCGCCAGGAAATCGCCGCGCTGAAAAGCCGCCCTGTTGCCACGCCGGACGCATCGCTTGCCAACCGCATAGCAACGCTTGAAGCCGGAACGAGAACGCCGAGCCAGGCGACGGAACAAGCGCTCGGCGGATTAAAGAGCGATATCGACCGGCTGCGCTCGGCGATCCAGTCGTCGGCCGGCAATGATACGGCGCTCGCCCGCCGCCTGGACCAGGCGGAGGCCAAGCTCAACGATCGCGGCCCCGAACAGCAGGTGGCGCGTGCCATCGCCGCAGCCGCGCTGAAGGCGGCGATCGATCGCGGTGGCCCCTTCACAACCGAATTGCAGACCTTCGCCAGTGTCGCCGGCGACGATCCGGCCGTGGCGGAACTGGAAAAGTTCGGGGCGACAGGCGTGCCTTCGCGCACGGAGCTTCAACGGGATTTTCCGCGCGTCGCGGACGCCATGCTGGAAGCCACCGCCCAGCCGGACCCGAACCAGGGCATCGCCGGCCGGCTCCTCTCTTCCGCCATGTCCGTCGTCAAGGTTCGGCGCGTCGGCGATGTCGCGGGTGACACGCCGGAAGCAATCGTCGCGCGTCTGGAAGAGGGCCTTCGAAACGGCAACCTGCAGGCATCCGCGCGTGAATGGGATGCCTTGCCGGAGCCTGCCAAGGCAGTCTCTCGCGGCTTCAGGCAGAAGCTGGACGCCCGTATCCAGGTGGAAAATCTCGTGGGCGGCACGTTGACGCGTGCCGTCGCCGGCACCCAGGGCTGAGGACCGAAAACCGGATGATCAGACTTTTCATTTTTCTTCTCGGCGTCCTGGCTCTCGGCTGGGGTTTCTCCTGGCTTGCGGATCGCCCAGGCCTGATTTCCATCACCTGGCAGGACCACCTGATCGAAACGAGCATCATGGTCGCGGCCACCATGATCGTCGCGCTGGTTGCTGCCGCGATGATCCTCTGGTGGATCGTCGGGGTGATCTGGACCTCACCCTATTCCGTCCGCCGCTATTTCCGCGCCCGCAAGCGTGATCGCGGCTATCAGGCGCTGTCGACCGGCCTGATCGCCGCCGGCGCCGGCAATGCGCTGCTTGCCCGCAAGATGAGCCTGCGCACCCGCGGCCTGCTGAGCGCCGATCAGGAACCGCTGATTCATCTGCTGGAAGCCCAGGCAGCCCTGATCGAAGGCAGACACGACGAAGCGCGGAAAAAATTCGAGCAGATGGCCGAGGACCCGGAAACCCGCGAACTCGGCCTGCGGGGCCTTTATGTGGAAGCCCGCCGGCTCGGCGCCAATGAAGCGGCCCGGCAATATGCCGAAAAGGCCGTCGAACACGCACCCTATCTGCCCTGGGCAGCGCAGGCGACACTCGAATCCCGCAGCCAGGCCGGCCGCTGGGACGATGCCATCCGCCTCCTCGACCAGCAGCGCGCCGGAAACGTCATCGACAAGGCGCAGGCCGATCGCCAGAAGGCGGTGCTGCTGACCGCCAAGGCCAACGATCGGCTCGAAGGCGATCCTAAGGGTGCCCGCGACGACGCCATGGCCGCGTTGAAACTCGCCAGGGATCTGGTGCCCGCCGCCGTCATCGCCGCCAAGGCATGGCTGCGCGAGGACAATGTCCGCAAAGCGGCCTCCATCCTCGAAGGCGTGTGGAAAATCGGGCCGCATCCGGAGGTCGCCCGGGCCTATGTTCGCGCTCGCAGCGGCGACAGCACGATCGATCGCCTGAAGCGTGCCGAGAAGCTGGAGGCGATCCGCCCCAACAATGTCGAGTCGCTTCTGGCCGTCGCACAGGCGGCCCTTGACGCGCAGGAATTCAGGAAGGCGCGTGCCAAGGCGGAAGCCGCAGCACGCATGGAAGCCCGCGAAGCCGTCTACCTTCTGCTGGCCGATATCGAGGAGGCGGAGACCGGCGACCAAGGCCGTGTTCGTCACTGGCTGGCGCAGGCGCTGCGGGCTCCGCGCGATCCCGCATGGGTCGCCGACGGCTTCGTTTCGGAAAAATGGCTGCCGCTTTCGCCGGTGACGGGCCGTCTCGACGCCTTCGAATGGAAGGCGCCTTTCGGCCAGCTCGAAGGCCCGGTCGAGGAGGGCTCGCTGGCAGCCGACGATGCCATCGCCAATCTGCCGCCGGTGACCGGTGTCGCGCGCGAGGTGAAGATCGGCGAGCCGCCAAAACCGATCCTCGTTCAGGTTACTCCCGTCGAAGAGGCTCCGAAGCAGCCGGAGAAACGGGAAGCTGTTGCAGCAAAAACACCAGCGCCCGCCAATCTGAAGCCGAAGACCGAAAAACAGCCGGAAAAAGAGGGAGAGCCGGTTCCCTTTTTCGGCCGGCCACCGGATGATCCAGGCGTGAAAGATCCCAACGCCGCGCAGCCTTCGACAAGGCTCCGGCTTTTCTAGAAGGTCGAAGGCCTGGAGATTGATGTTAGACCGGATTCAGGCCTTCCTCCACACCCTTACATCATCGCAGCCTTCGCATGAATTTGCACCCGATGATCCGCGGGTGGCCTTCGTGGCCCTCTGTTTCCAGGTCATGGAAGCGGACGGCAATGTTTCCGAGCAGGAACAGCAGAAATTCCGCGACCTGCTGCGCGAGCGTTACGACCTGACCGAGGATGGTCTCAAGGCGCTGATCGAGGCCGGGCATCAGGCCGGCAGCGAGGCGGTCGATTATTACCGGTTTACCTCCGATCTGAGGAGGCACCTCGTCAATGAAGAGGACCGGGTGGAGCTTCTCGGCATCCTCTGGGATATCGTTTATGCGGATGGGCAGCGAAGCGAAATCGAGGACCATGTGATCTGGAGGATCGCCGATCTCCTGGGCGTCTCCGCACGCGATCGGGTGCTTGAGCGCCAGCAGGCGGCCGCCCGCGCAGGCGGAAGCGACACGGCGGGCGACTGAAGAGACCGTCCTCCCGCCGTCCGAACCTTACCTCTGCGGCGCCTCGAGACTGTCTATCCTGCGCAGTTTCGGGAAGCCGAGCGCCCAGACGATCGCCACCGCCAGCGTGCCGACACCGCCGATGACGACGGCCGGCACGGCGCCGAAGATTGATGCCATGGTGCCTGCCCGGAATTCGCCGAGCTCGTTCGAGGCCCCGACGAAAACCATGTTGACCGCATTGACGCGGCCGCGCACCTCATCGGGCGTCCAGAGCGCGATCAGCGTCTCGCGGACATAGACGGAGATCATGTCCGACGCGCCCATCAGCATCAATGCGGCAATCGAAAGCCAGGGCGTCGCCGAAATTCCGAAAACCAGCGTTCCGGCACCGAAGAGCCCGACCCCGACGAACATCGCCATGCCCGCATGATGACGGATTGGATAGAAGGCAAGATAGATCGCCACGACGATCGCGCCGACGCCGGGGGCGGCCCGCAGCATGCCGAGTCCCCAGGGACCGAGTTCCAGGACATCGCGGGCAAAGATCGGCATCAGCGCCACCGCGCCGCCGAGAAGCACGGCGAAGAGATCGAGCGAGATCGCCCCGAGCACGATCTTTTCCTGGGAGATGAAGTGGAAACCGGCGAGAATCTGCCCCCAGCTCACCTTCTCCACGGCATTGCGCTGCGGAGGTTTCGGGATCATGAACACCAGAACGGCCGCGAGGATGAGAAAGGCGAAGGCGACCGAATAGGCGGCGACGGCGCTGATGCCGTAAAGCAGGCCGCCGGCCACCGGGCCGAGGATCGCCGCCGTCTGCCAGGACGAAGAATTCCAGGCGACCGCATTCGGCAGGTCCTGTTCTGGCACTAGGTTTGGCCCGAGTGACTGGACCGCCGGCCCCATGAAGGCACGTTCGATCCCGAACACGATCAGAATGCCGAAGACCGGCCAGGGCGAAAAGAAATGCGTGACGGTGAGCGCCAGAAGCGCGCCGGTACAAAGCGCCCCGACCACCATGCAGATCGCCATGATCGCACGGCGGTTATAACGGTCGGCAACGGAGCCTGTGACAAGGATCAAAAGCAGCGACGGCAGGAATTGGAAGAGCCCGATCAGACCGAGATAGAGCGGATTGCGCGTCTCGTCATACATCTGCCAGCCAACGGCGACGCTGACGATCTGGATCGAAAAGGCCGAGAGAAACCGGGAAAAGAAGAAGCGCGTATAGGACGGGTGCCGAAAAGCGGCGAACCGATCGCCGGAGGCGGATAAAGACATGAGACAATACTTTCAGCAAAGCCGGAAGCGGGCCAAAAAAGCCGGCGTTGTACGCATCGCCCGTTAAACATGATTCGGATGACGCCCGGGCTCGGCACTTGCTCGTTAGTTCGCCAATGTCTACATGTCTGTCAACAACGAAATGGAGACGTGAATGCTCGCCCTGTTTCAGACCATCGATTTGGCCTTGAATCTTTATACCTGGGTGCTGATCGCCAGCGCCATCTTTTCCTGGCTTTATGCCTTCAACGTCATCAATTCGCGGAACCAGTTCGTCGATGCGATCGGGCGTTTCCTTTTCAACGTCACCGAGCCGGTGCTGCGGCCGATCCGCCGCATCATGCCGGATCTCGGCGGCATCGACATTTCGCCGGTGGTGCTGTTGCTGATCATCTTCTTCATCCGTTCGCTGATGTGGACGTCGATCTATCCCCTGTTTGCGTGAGCGGTCCCTGTAGCCGGCGCGCCGATCATCTGCGGCTCGCAGTCCGGCTCACGCCGAATGCGGGTCGCAATATTGTCGACGGCATCGAAATGGCTGCCGACGGGGAGACCTATCTCAAGGCGCGGGTCACCGCCGTGCCGGAAGACGGCAAGGCCAACAAGGCGCTGATCCTGCTGATCGCCGAAACGCTGCGGCTTCCGAAATCCTCCATTTCGATCCTGTCCGGCGAAACGGCGCGCAAAAAAATCCTCCGGATCGAGGGCGATCCGGAGGATCTGGAACGGAAATTCGGGAAAGTCCTGAAAGCCTGACGGCTTACTTTTGAGCCTGGTAGCGTTCGACGGCTTCGACAATCAGCTTCTTGGCCACAGTGACGTCCTGCCAGCCGCCGATCTTTACCCACTTGCCGGGCTCGAGATCCTTGTAATGCTCGAAGAAATGCTCGATCTGCTTGAGCGTGATCTCCGGCATGTCGGTATAGTTCTGGATCTTGTCATAGCGGCGCGTCAGCTTCGGCACCGGCACGGCGATGATCTTCTCATCCTTGCCGCCATCGTCTTCCATGACCATGACGCCGATCGGGCGCACGTTGATGACACAGCCAGGCACCAGCGGACGCGTGTTGCAGATGAGAACGTCGATCGGGTCGCCGTCTTCCGACAGCGTGTGCGGCACGAAACCGTAATTGCCCGGATAGGTCATCGGCGTGTAGAGGAAACGGTCGACGACCAGCGCGCCGGCTTCCTTGTCCATCTCGTACTTGATCGGATGGCCGCCGACCGGCACTTCGACAATGACGTTCACATCGTCAGGCGGGTTCTTGCCAACCGAAATTGCATCGATACGCATTCTTTTCCTCGGGTAAGGTTCGACAAAGTTATGGGTCGATAGCGGGAATCATGCTGCAAGGCAACAAGGCTTTTCAGCGTAAAGTTAAGCCGCAGCAGAGGCAGCAGGCCGGGAACAGGCGCATCGGGCAACCTGTCCGGCCTCTTGATCAAGACCAGACGAAACCGAGCTTCTTGAGCTGGATACCGTCGAAATCCTCCATGCCTTCGGCGACATCGACGCCGCCATGCCGGCGGAAGAAGCGGGCGGCATGCTCGCTGTCTTCGAGGCACCAGACGACGAGACCTTCGCAGCCGAGCGACTTCAAAAGCCTTCGGCTTTCGCCGAACAGCCGACGGCCAAGGCCGATGCCCTGGAATTCCGGACGGAGGTAAATCTCGTAGATCTCGCCGTCCTGCGGCAGGGCGCGGGCACGGTTGAGGCCGATCGTGGCATAACCGGCGATCTGCCCGGCCACGTCGAGCACCAGGAGCGTGGCGGGGCCGCGCGTCGCCTTGCGCCACCAGGCTTCGCCGCGGCGCTCCAGCATCTGGGTCAGCGGCCTGTGGGGAATGAGCCCGGCATAGGCCTGGTTCCACGCCTCCCGGTGTGCTTCCGAGATGGCACGGGCGTCTTGCGGTTCGGCCCGCCGGACATCGATCGACAACGTCTTCATAACGTACTTATGGTCCTGCTGCGGGCGCTCCGCCATTCCACCAATATGCGTAGGACGGATTGCCCACAGACTTCTCATGTGGACGATAGCCAGGACGTTAACGTGTTTTTAACCTTTGCGACAGACCTGCGCGGTGCGAAGGCACAGAAAAACCCCGGCATCGCTGCCGGGGCCCCTTGAGCCTGGAAATTGCTATCGGCGAAATCAGCCCGCGAGCTTGGACTTTTCGTAGCGCTTGCGGTCGTTCGGATCGAGATACATCTTGCGAAGACGAATGTTCTTCGGCGTCACTTCCATCAGCTCGTCGTCCTGGATCCAGGAGAGCGCGCGGTCGAGCGTCATGCGGATCGGCGGGGTGAGCTTCACCGCTTCGTCCTTGCCGGCGGCGCGGATGTTGGTGAGCTGCTTGCCCTTCAGCACGTTGACCTCCAGGTCGTTGTCTCTAGAGTGGATGCCGATAATCATGCCCTGGTAGACCTTCTCGCCCGGCTCGATGATCATCGGGCCGCGGTCTTCCAGGTTGAACATGGCGTAGGCGACGGCTTCGCCCGCGGCATTGGCGAGCAGCACGCCGTTGACGCGGCCGCCGATCTGGCCCTTGAAGGGCTGGTAGTCGTGGAACAGGCGGTTCATGATCGCCGTGCCGCGCGTGTCGGTCAAGAGTTCCGACTGATAGCCGATCAGGCCGCGAGTCGGAGCGTAGAAGCGCAGGCGAAGGCGGTTGCCGCCGGACGGACGCAGCTCGACCATTTCGGCCTTGCGTTCCGACATCTTCTGCACGACGACGCCCGAATGTTCCTCGTCGACGTCGATGACGACCTCTTCGATCGGTTCCATGAGGGTACCGTTCTCGTCCTTGTGCATGACGACGCGCGGACGCGAGACGGCAAGCTCGAAGCCTTCGCGGCGCATGGTCTCGATGAGAACCGCAAGCTGCAATTCGCCGCGGCCGGACACGTAGAACGAATCCTTGCCCTCGGCTTCCTCGATCTTCAGCGCGACATTGCCTTCCGCTTCCTTGAACAGGCGGTCGCGGATGACGCGCGAAGTGACCTTGTCGCCTTCGGTGCCGGCAAGCGGGCTGTCGTTGACGATAAAGGACATGGTGACGGTCGGCGGGTCGATCGGCTGCGCCTTCATGGCTTCGGTCACCGAGGGATCGCAGAACGTGTCGGCGACCGTGCCCTTGGAAAGGCCGGCGATCGCCACGATGTCGCCCGCATAGGCTTCTTCGATCGGTTGGCGCTCGATGCCACGGAAGGCGAGAATCTTGGAAATGCGGCCCTGCTCGATCAGCTTGCCGTCCTGGCCGAGAACCTTGACGGCCTGGTTCGGCTTGATCGAACCGGACGCGATGCGGCCGGTGATGATACGGCCGAGGAAGGGATTGGCTTCCAGGATCGTGCCGATCATCCGGAACGGACCTTCTTCGACAGTCGGCTCCGGTACATGCTTGAGCACGAGATCAAGCAGCGGCGCCAGACCTTCGTCCTTCGGACCTTCCGGATTGAAGTTCATCCAGCCATCGCGGCCGGAGCCGTAGAGGATCGGAAAGTCGAGCTGTTCGTCGGTGGCATCCAGATTGGCGAAGAGGTCGAAGACTTCATTGATGACTTCCTCGTGACGGCCGTCCGGACGGTCGATCTTGTTGATCGCGACGATCGGGCGCAAACCGACCTTGAGGGCCTTGCCGACCACGAACTTGGTCTGCGGCATCGGGCCTTCGGACGCATCGACGAGAACGATCGCGCCGTCCACCATAGAGAGGATGCGCTCGACTTCGCCGCCGAAGTCGGCGTGTCCGGGGGTGTCGACGATGTTGATGCGGACACCCTTCCATTCGACCGACGTCGCCTTGGCGAGAATGGTAATGCCGCGTTCCTTTTCGAGATCGTTCGAGTCCATGACGCGCTCTGCGACGCGCTGGTTCTCGCGGAAGGAGCCCGACTGTTTCAGAAGTTCGTCGACGAGGGTCGTTTTCCCATGGTCAACGTGCGCGATGATCGCGATGTTGCGAAGTGCCATATTCAAAATCTCTGAAGCTGCGGCGCGATAACTGGGAGAAGGCGCCATATTTCGTTGGCGCGCTCATACCCTGTTTTTCGCATTTGCGAAAGGGGTGAGCGCGATCATGCTTTATTCCTAATCCGCCACCAGCCCGCTGCGCCTCAACAGCATCAGCAAAAGAAGCGGCAGAAGCGTGGTGATGAGGATGGCGATGAAAGCCATCGCCATGCCGAGCCCGATCGATCCCTGCTCGAACTGCCGCCAGATGAAGGTGGCGATCGTCTGCATGCCGACCGGCGCAATGACGACCGAGGCGACCAGCTCGCGGGAAGCGAGCGCGAAGACGAGCAGCATGGCGGAAGCAAGACTCGGAAAGACGAGCGGCAGCAGGATGCGGCGGAAGGCCGTCAGGCTGCTTGCGCCGAAGACCCGGGCGGCGGCTTCGAGATTGTCGCCGATCTGCTGGAAGGCGGCCGTCGTATACCGCACCGGTTGCGGCAGCAGGATGCAGCAATAGGCGAGCAGCAGGATGACGGCCGTGTTGTAAGGCGTCACCGGCAGCCAGGGCATGTTCCAGGCCAGGATCAGTCCGACCGCGACGACGATGCCCGGCAGTGCGTTCGGCAGGATGGTCATGATATCGATCGTCATGCGGCCGCGGATCTTCGTCTTCACGACGGTATAGGCCGCCATGACGCCGATCAGGCCGGTGATGAGGGCCGTCGCGATGCCGAGCGAGAAGCTGTTGATCAGCGCGTTGACCGCACCGGCGCTGTTGCTGAAGACCAGGATGAAGTTGTTGAAGCTGATGTTATCGAAGGACAGGCCACCGGAAATTGTCCGCGACAGGGCCGTTGCGAGAATGGCGAGCAACGGCACGCCCGTCGCAAGGAAGGAGACGGCGGCAAAGGCGATCATGACCGGGATCTTCAGCTTGCCGAGCGGCCGCTTGTCCTTGGCGATCGGCTTGCCGCCCACCGTCTGGTAGGAGCGCTGCGCCAGGATCCAGCGCTGCAGGAGGAAGGTCGCGAGCGACATGGCGACGAGCAGGATCGACAGGATCGCCGCGCCCGGCAAATCGATCGGCCAGTCGGTGATGCGAAGGTCGATTCCGGTCACCAGAACCTGGAAACCGGCGCGGCGGCCGAGTGCCGCCGGCGTGCCGTATTCCTCGATCGCCGCAGCAAAGACCAGCATGAGACTCGCCGCAAGGCCCGGTGCCGAAAGCGGCAGAGTGATCCGCCAGAAGGCGCGTGCCGGTGTCGCGCCGAACACGCGGCCGACATCCGCGTATCGCGAGCCGACGGCTTCCACGGTACGCGACACCGCAAAATAGACGACCGGAAAGGTGTTGAACGCCATGACCAGAGTCATGCCGAACAGCGAGAACAGGAAGGGCGCTAGGTTGAAGCCCGCAATCTGCTGCAGGTAACCGCGCGGCTGCAACGTCATGATCCAGCCGAGTGTCGCGATATAAGGCGGGATCATGAACGGCACGAGCAGAGCCAAGTCCCAGAGCGGCGCGAGCGGGATTTTATAGAGCGCCCGGAACACGCCGAGCGGCACCGCCACCAGGGCGGATGCCAGCACCACGCAGCTGCCGAGCAGGATCGTATTGCCGGCCATGCCGATCAGCGCGCTGTCGCCAAGCGTCGCGATCAGAGAGGAGAAAGGGCCCGAAAAAGAGCCCTGTCCGAGATTGGGGAAGATGCCTTGCAGCACCACCGCAAGGAAGGGAACGGCGACGACGAGGGTGAGCCCCGCGATCGCGAGCCAGGCGGCCGGAGCCGCACCGGCAGAGCGCTGGGCGTCCGTCCGGACACGTGGAAGACGCCCTATTTTCGTGGGATTCAGCATCGTGCCGATCCGAAAATCGGAAATGATTTTCGGGCCGATGCTGCGCCATCCGCCTTCGACATGCTTACTTGCCGCCGTAGATCTTGGTGATTTCGGCCAGAGTTTCCTTGCGCTTGCCGTAGACTGCAGTGGTGTCGTACTTCAGGAGCTTCAGGTCGCTGATCAGCGGACGATTTGCCGGAATGTCGGTGCGGGCCGGCATCAGCATTTCGCTGGCGACGGTCTTCTGGCCTTCGTCGGAGAGCATGTAGTCGATGAACTTCTTGGCATCGTCCTGGTTCTTCGACCACTTGAGGATCATGGCCGGACGCGGCGCGATGACGGTGCCGGAAGCCGGGAAGATCACGTCGATCGCCTCACCCTTCGCCTTGGAAGCGAGCGTGATGTAGTCGACGGCGCCGAAAACGGCAGCCTTGGCGCCCTGCAGAACCGGGTTTAGAGCATCGGCATTGGCGCCGGCGATGATCGCGCCATTGGCCTTCAGGTCCTGGAAGAGCTTGAAATTGTCCTGGCCGGCGAGAGCGGCGGTCAATTCGAAGGACGAGCCGGACTGGGCGGGATCCGGAATATTGACGAGGTCCTTGTATTCCTTGCTGGTCAGGTCGGCCCACTCGGTCGGCTTCGGCGTGCCGCTCTTGGTGTTCCAGGCAATCCCGAGGGCCGAGATGCCCTGAGCGACGGCGCCTTCCGATTTGAGGAAATCCGGAACCTTGCCAGCGTTCGGGCTGGAATAGTTGACGAGCCAGCCGCGCTTGGCGAAGTCGGTGGCCGTATCCCAGGATGCGGAGACCAGGACGTCGACGACCGGGTTTGCGGCTTCGGCTTCGATACGGGCCATGACTTTGCCGGTGGTGGCCTGGAAGACGTTGACCTTGATGCCGGTCTGCTTGGTGAAGCCGGCCGACAGCTTGTCGATCAGGCTTTGCGGGCCTGCGGTGTAGACGGTGACGTCGGCATGAGCGACGCCTGCCGTGAGCGCTGCGGCGAAAACGCCGAAAGTGATGCTCTTCAATGATTTAAGCATGTTCCAAACTCTCCTCTTTGGATGAATGAACTTTCTCGTCGAACCAGAGGATCTGGTCCGGATCGATCGAAAGGCCGATACCCTCCCCCGGCCGAAGCTTGACGCGGCTCAGCACCTGCAATTCGATATCGCTGGTGCCGACGAGCGAGATGGTGGCGAGATGCCCGTCGCCGCGGAATTGCGACCGCAGTACGGTCGCGGCCAAGCGGCCGGGCTCGATGGCTCCGACCGAAATCGCGCCGACTGGAAGAAGTACGCGTGCAGCACCGTCCGTCGCGGAAGCTTTCCGCAGCAAGGCGACGTTGCTGTCCTTGAAGACCCAGAGCCCATCGCGATACTCGACCTCGGCAATGCCGCCGAGACGCAGGAAATCTGCCACTTCCGGCGTGGCCGGCCGGGCGATCAGCTCGTCCGGTGAAGCGAGCTGCTCTATCAGGCCGCTGCGCATCACGGCGACCTCGTCGGCAAGCGTCAATGCCTCGCTGTGGTCATGCGTGACGTAGATCGCGGTCAGCCCGAGCGTGGCGATCAGCTCGGCAAGTTCGCCGACCATGTTCTCGCGCAGTTCCCGGTCAAGATTGGAGAGAGGCTCGTCGAAGAGGATAAGCTGCGGCTCGGCGACGATGGCGCGGGCGATCGCCACGCGCTGCTGCTGACCGCCGGAAAGATCGCTCGGGCGGCGATCCGTATAGGCCGCAAGACCGACGCGCTCCAGCGCCCGCATCGTCCGGCTCTGGCGTTCCGCCTTGCCGAGCCCACGCATTTCCAGCGGGAAGGAGACGTTGCCGCCCACCGTCAGGTGCGGCCAGAGCGCATAATCCTGGAAGACCATGCCGAGATTGCGCTTTTCCGGCGGCGCAAAAGTGCCGCCGGCGGCGTCCGCTACCATCTGGCCGGCGATGGCGATCGAACCCTTGGTCGGCGCCAACAGGCCGGCGACGAGACGCAGCAAGGTCGTCTTGCCGCAGCCGGAAGGGCCGAGCAGGGCGAGCGTCTTGCCCTTGGAAAGCGAGATATCGATCCCCTTGAGCACCGGCGTTGCGCCGTAATGCAATTCCACGCCAGCCGTCGAAACGGCAGCAGCGGTCGCGTGCGCTTGAGAAATCATGGGAACCGGCGTCGATTGGAGGCGATACCGGTTGCTTATTAACGTTCCATGACAGTCATGTGACAGTTACGACATCGGCTGCCGGCAAGTCGACGAGCGGTCACGCTCAGCAGTTGAGCCGAAAGCCGACAGGTCGGATCAGCTAGGCATCGCTGCCGGAAAGCTCCTCCGCCATGGCGAGACCCTTCTTCTTCAGCATCGCCTGAGGATCCGGCAGCTTGCCGCGGAAGGCTTTATAGGTCTCTTCCGGATCGATCGAGCCGCCGACGGAATAGACATTGTTCTTGAGTTTTCGCGCCAGGACCGGATCGAAGGCATTGCCGGTCTCCTCGAAGGCGGAAAAGGCGTCGGCATCCAGCACTTCCGACCACATGTAGGAATAGTAGCCGGCCGAATATCCGTCTCCGGAGAAGACGTGCTGGAAATGCGGGGTTGCATGGCGCATGACGATCGAGGTCGGCATGCCTATCTCATCGAGGATTTCCTTCTGCACCGCCATTGGGTCGTCCACCGGGCCGCGCGTGTGGAACGCCATATCGACAAGGGCCGACGACGTGAATTCCACGGTGGCGAAGCCCGCATTGAAGGTGCGTGCGGCGAGCACCTTGTCGAGCAGCGCCTTCGGCATCGGCTTGCCCGTCTCGTAATGCACCGCGTATTTTTCCAGGATTTCCGGAACCGTCAGCCAGTGTTCGTAGAGCTGCGAGGGCAGTTCGACGAAATCGCGGGCGACACCGGTGCCGGAGACGGACGGATAGGTGACATCCGACAGCATGCCGTGCAGCGCATGGCCGAATTCGTGGAAGAGCGTGCGGGCGTCATCGAGCGACAGAAGTGCCGGCTTGCCTTCGGCCGGCTTGGCGAAGTTGCAGACGTTGTAGATGATCGGCAGTTCACCCACGGAGCCGTTCTTCAGCGGCAGCTTGTGCTGTGACTGGAGCGAATTCATCCACGCGCCGGACCGCTTCGAAGCCCGGGCGAAATAATCGCCGAGGAACAGCGCCTTGAGCGCCCCCTGCTTGTCGCGGACTTCGAAGACGCGCACGTCCGGATGATAGGCGGAAATGCCTTTGACCTCCACGACCTTGATGCCGAACAGCCGTTCGGCGACGTCGAAGCAAGCCTCGATGATCTTTTCGAGCTGCAGATACGGCTTCAGCTCGGTTTCGGAAAAATCGAACATCCGCTGGCGGAGCTTTTCCGCGTAATGACGCCAGTCCCACGGCATGACCTCGTGGTTCTTGCCTTCTTCCGCGATCAGGCCGCCGAGGCTCGCCTCTTCTTCCCTGGCCTTGGCGCGCGCCTTTTCCCAGACCTGCCGGAGCAGGCCATTCACCGCATCGGCGGTCTTGGCCATCGTATTGTCGAGCTTGTAGGCGGCAAAATTTTCGTAGCCGAGCAGCTTTGCCTTCTCCGCCCGAAGCGCCAGCGTCTCGCGCACGATGCCGAGATTGTCCGTCTCTCCGCCGTTTTCACCGCGCGCCGCCCAGGCCTTGAAAGCCTGCTCGCGCAGATCGCGCCGCGTGGAAAAGGTCAGGAAGGGCTCGATGATCGAGCGCGACAGCGTGACCATATAACCGCCGTCCTCGCCTCGTTCGCGCGCGGCAGCCGCCATGGCGTCACGCACGAAGGCCGGCAGGCCGTCGAGTTCGGCCTCGTCGGAAAGCTTCAGCGACCAGCTCTTCTCGTCGCCCAGCACGTTCTGGCCGAACCTGGCGCCAAAACCGGCGAGCTTTTCGTTGATATCCGCCAGCCGCTCCTGCTCGGCTTTCGCCAGCTTGGCGCCTGCACGGACGAAACCTTTCCAGTGACGCTCCAGAACCCTCTCCTGCTCCACCGTGAAGCCAAGTTCCGCACGCTTTTCCCAAAGCGTGTCGATACGGGCAAAGAGCGCGGCATTCATGCCGATCCTGGAATAATGCCGCGACATCTTCGGCGCGATCTCCCGCTCGAGCGCCTGGATATCCTCATTAGTATGAGCGCCCGCCTTGCCCCAGAAGAGAGCTGAAACCCGCGACAGTTCGTCTCCGCCGGTTTCGAGAGCGACAACCGTGTTCTCGAATGTCGGCGCCTCCGGATTGTTGGCGATTGCATCGATTTCCGCCTCGTGAGCGGCCAGCGCCGCCTCGAAACCGGGCGCAAAGTCCTCGTCCTTCACCTGATCGAAACGCGGCAGCCCGTGATGGCCGTTCCACGCGATGAGGGCTGGATTGACCGGAAGATTAGCCATGCAAAATGTCCTTCAAAAAGATGCGGCTTCATTCATATAGGAGAAGGTCGCGCGAATGGGTATGCAATCTGCACCATTCTATTTCCGACAAGAAATCATACACAATAATTAACGGTTATTAATCATTTGACGCAGTGCAGTACTCGCGGGTACCTTCCGGACAGTATCCGGTGAGTCAGGATATAGCCATGGAAATCAGTTCCTTGCGCTGGTCTACCAATCTCCTGCAGCGGGAAAACTCTCGAAATAGCAAGATCGAGAAACATCCCCAGCAGGACGCTCGGCACGGCCAGTTCACCTTTCAGGTGCCCGAAACGGAAGAATCGTCGGTCAATTTTTCGGCGATTACGCCGCGGGATCTGCGCGCCATCGCTCTTGAAAACTATCAGGCTGGCAAGATCGACCAGGAAACCTACATCACGCTTTCCGAAGAACTGCCGACCCACGCGGTTGACGCGCAGGGACAGCTGATCGATCTGTCGCAGGTGACCGACGAAACCGGCTTCAATTTCCACGACTATTACCGCAATCAACTCGAAATAGCCATGTCGCTCGGGGATACGTCCCGTGCCGACGTCCTGCGCTCGGTCATGACCTTCCTCGAAATCTGAGGTCGGCTCCGCTCAGGCGCGGCGGTATCCGAAGAGGTTCGGCGCCGAATGCCAGAGCGCCTGTACTGCAAATCCCATGAAAAGAAGCCCCGAAAGCCGCACGATCACCCTTTCGTGCCTGCGGTAGAAGCGCCGCACGACGCCTGCGCCGATAATCGCGATAAGCACGACGTCGGCGGTCAGGAAGCCGATGAACGATACGCCGAGCAGCATCGGCAGTTCGCTGAAATCCAGGGCATCGGAAGAACTGGCCAGCAGCGCGGTGAAGGTTGCGAGCGCCACCGGATAGCCCTTTGGATTGGTGAGCCCGAAGATGAGGCCGCGGCGAAGCGGCCTTTCGACCGTCATCAGCGCCCCGCCCTCCTCCTTCGGCTTCGCCCTCAATGCGCTCCAGCCGATCCAACCGAGATAAAGGCCGCAGATCACCCCGAGAACGTCGAAGACCGTCGTGCCGATTGTCTTCGCGCCGATGATGGCGACCAGCGCGAGCCCCGACCAGAGAATATCGCCGGCCAGATGCCCTCCCATGAAGAACGCACCGGCCTGCCGGCCCTGACCCGCCCCGATGCCGAGCAATGCCAGAAATGCTGGACCGGGAATGAGCGTATAGGCAAGCGCCGCAAGAAAGGCACCGGCAAGCAATGAGGAAGACATAATGGATTCCTTCAAATGGGTGCGACAATCTTGCGTCCCGTTTTCCCGCTGTCAATGCAAGCGCTTCCCTGTTTTCCATTTGCGTCACACCCGAAAGATAGTAAGGGTGCCTTATGAAATCCTCCGACATCGTGAAGGGGGCGGGCTGGGTTCATGGACACATTGGGCTTACTGATCGTCGATAGCGCCCGGCTGCTTCGGGCCGCCTTCGAGCGCCGTATCGCGCAGGCGGGCCTCGGGCTGACGCCCGGCGAAGCACGCGCCCTCCTGAATATCGCGGCCGTCGACGGCAGCCGCCAGCTCGACATCGCCGCCCGCATGGGCGTCGAGCCGATGACGCTCTGCGCCTACTTGGACAAGCTCCAGGCCCTGGGGCTGATCGAAAGGCAGCAATGCTCCGCCGACCGGCGCGCCAAGCGCATCAACCTGACCCAGGCATCCGAGGAAATGATCGGTGCGCTTCGCACCGAGCTCGGCGTCATCATCGCCCAGGCGACGGAAGGCCTCGGCGAGGACAACAATCGCATTCTGCGGGAAGCTCTGGCGAGTTTCAATGTGAACCTCCAGGCCCTCAACCCTATCCAGGCACCGCAGACGGGATCCGATGAAAGCCGATAACATGCCCCCCATCCCCGCGCGCATGAGCGAGCGCCGCACGACGATCATCGGCGCCCTGCTGACGGCGATCGGGCCGCTTTCCATGGCGATCTACACGCCGGCCATGCCGGAACTGGTACGCGCCTTCGAAACGACGGAGGCGGCGATCAAGATGTCGCTTTCCCTCTATTTCGCCGGTTTTGCCTTGGCGCAGCTCGTCGCCGGGCCGGTATCCGATGCATTCGGTCGAAAATCCGCCTCACTCAGCTTTCTGGCGATCTACCTTGCCGGTTCGCTGCTCTCCACCTTCGCACCGACGGTGGAATGGGTGCTTGCCGGCCGTCTTGTCCAGGGTATCGGCGCATCCGTCGGCATCACCGTGTCGCGTGCCATCGTTCGCGATCAGTTCAACGGCGGGGATGCAGCCCGGATCATCAACACGATGGGCATCATCCTGGCGATCGGTCCGTCACTCGGCCCGACGGTCGGCGGCCTCGCCTTAGCCGTGTTCGGCTGGAGATCGGTCTTCATGCTGATGGTCGGTTTCGGCGCGCTGCTGGTTTTCCTGTCGACGGTCTGCATGACAGAGACGACGGTTCCGGATCGGAGCCGGTTGAAGCCGCTCCGCCTCGTCCAGGCCTATGCCGAAATCATCAGCCTGCCGCGCTTCCTGTTTGCCGCGCTGGTGCTGGCGGGCTCCGTCGGCTCGATGTACGCGCAGGCGGCGGTTCTGCCCTTTATCATGATCGAGAAGGTCGGGCTCACGCCGACCGAGTTCGGCATGGGCATGCTGATGCAGTCCGGCTTCTTTCTGCTGGGCTCGGTTTGCCTGCGGATCGCCTCCAGATGGCTGCCTACCGAACGCGCACCGATGGTCGGACTGATCTTCAGTGGCAGCGGAGCGATCATCATGGCGCTCTCGGTGCATTTCCTGCCCCCGACTTTCCTGTCGATCATGGGGCCGGTCGCACTTTGCGCCTTCGGCATCGCCTTCATTTCGCCCTACATGACGGCGGCCGGTCTCATGCCCTTCCCGCACATTGCCGGCTCCGCTTCCGCCATGATGGGCTTCCTGCAGATGGGCGCGGGCTTCCTCGGCGGTGTTGCCGCCGCCTCGATCGGCTCGCCCCTGCCGGCTTTCGGCATCATCATCCCCGCCATGCACGTCACGGCGGTGATCGGCTACATCGGCTATCGAGCCGCCAGCCGAAAGGTTTGATCCAGGCACGAAAAAGCCCGCCTCCAGGAGGAAAGCGGGCTTCCTCGATGATGGCGCCCTGCCAAGTTATTTCGCCAGATTGCGCTTGGCGAGCGTGCGCAGGCGCAGCGCGTTGAGCTTGATGAAGCCGGCTGCGTCTTTCTGGTCGTAGGCGCCCTGGTCGTCCTCGAAGGTGACCAGCTTGTCGGAATAGAGCGACTTCTCGCTCTCGCGGCCGATGACCATGACGTTGCCCTTGTAGAGCTTCAGCGTCACTTCGCCTTCCACATGCTCCTGGCTCTTATCGATCAGCGCCTGCAGCATTTCGCGCTCCGGCGAGAACCAGAAGCCGTAATAGATGAGCTCCGCGTAACGCGGCATCAGGTCGTCCTTGAGGTGAGCCGCACCCCGGTCGAGCGTGATGCTCTCGATCGCGCGGTGGGCGGCAAGCAGGATCGTGCCGCCGGGAGTCTCGTAGACACCGCGCGACTTCATGCCGACATAGCGGTTCTCGACAAGATCGAGGCGACCGATGCCGTTGTCGCGGCCGTAATTGTTGAGCGTGGCGAGCAGGGTTGCCGCCGACATGGCGACGCCGTTGATCGAGACCGCGTCACCCTTCTTGAAGCCGACCTTGATGACGGTCGCCTTGTCCGGTGCCGCTTCCGGGGAAATGGTGCGCATGTGCACGTATTCCGGCGCTTCCTGGGCCGGGTCTTCCAGAACCTTGCCCTCCGAAGAGGAGTGCAGCAGGTTGGCGTCGACGGAGAACGGCGCCTCGCCCATCTTGTCCTTGGCGACCGGGATCTGGTTCTGCTCGGCGAAGTTCAGAAGGTCGGTGCGGCTCTTGAAGGCCCAGTCGCGCCAGGGCGCGATGACCTTGATGTCCGGGTTCAGCGCATAGGCCGAAAGCTCGAAACGCACCTGGTCGTTGCCCTTGCCGGTGGCACCATGGGCGATGGCATCGGCACCGGTCTTTTTGGCGATCTCGATCAGGTGCTTGGAAATGAGCGGACGGGCGATCGAGGTGCCGAGCAGATAGACGCCTTCATAAACGGCATTGGCACGGAACATCGGGAAGACGAAATCGCGCACGAATTCCTCGCGGACGTCCTCGATATAGATCTCCTTGATGCCGAGCATCTCTGCCTTCTTGCGGGCCGGCTCCAGTTCCTCGCCCTGGCCGAGATCGGCGGTGAAGGTCACCACCTCGGCGCCGAGCTCAGTCTGCAGCCATTTCAGGATGATCGAGGTGTCGAGACCGCCGGAATAGGCGAGAACGACCTTCTTTACGTCTTTCGGGAGTGCCATGTCGATTTACGTCCGTCTGCGGGTGGAAGCGATCAAGAAACCGCTCTGTCGGGAATTGCGGCACTTTTAGCGAGTTTCTTGGGGCGTGCAAGAAAAACCCGGCAACCTGTAACTGCCATGTCACGTTGACACGCTTGGTTACGAGTTCCATATCCCGCCGGACCTTTGAACAGCAGCGCCCTAGAGGAGATCTGCCATGACCATCACTCATCCCGCTCTGAAGAAGGACAATGTCGCAGTGATTACCGGAGCCGCGTCGGGCATCGGTCTTGCAGCGGCCAAGGAATTCGCCCGCATGGGCCTTTTGGTCGTCCTCGCCGATCTGGAAGGCGAACGGCTCGCCGAAGCATGCCGCGAGGTCGCGGCCCTCGCCGAGGACGGGGAGGCCGATGTCGCGGCCATCGGCACCGATGTGTCGAAGCCTGACGAGATCGAGGCGCTGGAACGCGCCGTCATCCAGCGTTTCGGCCGAGTGCATGTGCTGATGAACAATGCCGGGATCAGCCCGGGAAGCTCGATATTCGGGCCACAGGTCAACTGGGACAGCGTCTTCGCCGTCAATCTCCTGGGCGTCATCAACGGCACGCGGACGTTCGGACCCGCCATGATCGCCCATGGCGAACCGTCGCTGATCATCAATACGGGCTCCAAGCAGGGCATCACCACGCCGCCCGGCAATCCCGCCTACAACGTCGCCAAGGCCGGCGTGAAGGCGTTCACGGAGGCGCTGCAGCACGAGTTGCGCAACACGCCGAACTGCCAGGTCTCAGCGCATCTGCTCATCCCCGGCTTCGTGTTTACCAGCCTGACCAAGGGTGACCGCATCCAAAAGCCGGCCGGCGCCTGGACGCCGGAACAGACGGTCGAGTTCATGCTCACCAGCATCGAGCACGGCGACTTCTACATCCTCTGCCCCGATAACGACGTCGACCGGGCAACCGACGAGCGCCGCATGGCATGGGCGGTCGGCGACATCATCGAGAACCGCCCGCCGCTGTCGCGCTGGCATCCAGATTTTGCCGATGCATCAAAGGAATTCATCGACGGACGTTGATAGTTTGATTTGGCACGGCTTCGAAAGCCGGATAAATGGGGTAAATCCCTTATCCGGCTATTCGAGGGCATCATGGAATTCCTGCCGAGCCTTGCCACCCTGCTTGCCTTCACCGCCGCCGGCCTGCTTCTGGCGCTGACGCCGGGGCCGGACATGACGCTGTCGATCAGCCGCGCGCTCGGTCAGGGACGGCGCCCGGCGCTGTTCGTGGTGCTCGGCACCAGCCTCGGCGTGGTCTGCCACACCCTGCTCGTCGCCTTCGGAATCTCGGCACTGATCACAGCCTCGCCGACCGCCTTCTTCATCCTGAAGACGGGGGGTGCTGCCTATCTTTTATGGCTTGCAATTCAGGCAATCCGCTTCGGTTCGAATTTTTCGGTGGAGCAAGTGGAAAAGACTGCGAGCAGCCCGCTCGCCAATATCTCGACGGGCTTCTGGGTCAATATTCTCAACCCCAAGGTCATTATCTTCTTCATGACCTTCCTGCCGCAGTTCGTCACGGCCGGCGATCCGCACGTCACCGGCAAGCTGATCTTCCTCGGCTTTTATTTCATCGTCATCGGCATGCCCGTGAACCTGATCGTCGTGCTGGCAGCCGACTGGCTTTCCGGATGGCTGCAGACGAACCCCAAGGTACTGCGCGGCATCGATTATACGTTCGCGGGCGTCTTCTCGATCTTCGCGGCAAAGATCTTCTTCACGCAGGCGCGATAGCGGAACGGCGGCCAAGCGCTTCCAGTCGCTGCGATAAAAATCGCTTTTCCGCCTCGGACTGGGAAAGCTCGATCGCTCGCGCATAGGCGACCCCTGCCTGATCGATCTGCCCATCGCGGGCAAGGAGATCGGCCTGTACGGCATAAAACGGCTGGTATTGCACCAAGGCAAGCGCAATGGGCTTGAGACAGGCAAGCGCTGCGGCCGGACCATCCACATAGGACACTGCAACGATGCGATTGAGTTCGTAGACGGGATTGTCGGCCATGTGGGAAAGCTCCGCATAAAGCCAGGCGATCTGCTGCCAGTCGGTCTCGGCGAAACTCGCCGCCTCCGCATGTACGGCAATGATCGCCGCCTGTAGCTGGTAGGCTCCGGGCCGGCGGCGACCCAGCGCCTGTTCGATGAGCGCTACACCTTCGGAAATTTCGGTTCGATCCCAAAGCCTGCGATCCTGCGCTTCGAGCGTCAGGATTTCGCCCGCCGCGCCGAGCCGGGCGGCACGGCGGGCGTGATGCAGCAGCATCAGCGCCAGCAAGCCCTCGATCTCGGGCTCGCCGGGACGAAGCCCGGTCAACAGCCGCCCGAGCCGGATCGCCTCCTCGCAGAGATCGGCGCGGATATGGAGAGCGCTTCCCGAGGCATAACCTTCGTTGAAGATGAGATAGACGACGGCAAGCACGCTTTCGAGCCGTGCCGCCCAGCCGTCAGGCCCCGGGACCTCATAGGCAATGCCGGCCTTGACAATCTTGTGCCGTGCGCGCACCAACCGCTGGGCCATGGCCTCATGCCCGTCGAGATAGGCATCCGCGATGTCTTCGGTCTTCAAGCCGCAGACGGAACGCAGCGTCAGCGCCACGCAGGTCTTGCGGTCGAGAGCCGGATGACAGCAGGCGAAGATCAGCTTGAGCCGCTCATCGCCGATCGGGTCAGGTTCGTCGACCGTGGCAGATCCATTCTCCATGTCGATGAGATGCGCGATTTCGGCCGATTTGGCCTGGAAATTGGCCGAGCGCCGCAGCCGGTCGATCGCCTTGCGGCGGGCGACCTGCATCAGCCAGGCATTCGGCGCGGCCGGCAGGCCGTTGCGGTTCCAGTGGATCAGCGCCGATTCCAGCGCATCCTGAAGACTGTCTTCGGCGAGCTGGAAATCCCGGAGTGAACCGACGAGACTGGAAAGAAGGCGACCGCCGTCTTGCCGGGCGATCCTGTCGATCGCCTCGGCAACCGGAGCCGCCGCCGGGCTCTCGCCCATCAGCGGTCGAAGACCATGATCGGCCGCACTTCGACGCAGCCCGTGGCGGCATGCGGGATCATCGATGCATACCTGATCGCTTCATCGAGATTGGCGCAGTCGAAAATATAGTAGCCGCCAAGCTGTTCCTTGGTTTCGGCGAAGGGACCATCCATGGTTTCGGTCTTGCCGTTGCGCACCCGCACGGTGGTGGCGGTGGCCGAAGGCTGCAACGCATCGCCGGCAACCCAGACACCGTCCCTCTTGTAGGTTTCGTTGGCAGCCTGGTAACCGCCCATCATCTTGCCGAATTCCGGCGAATCCGGCGGCGTCAACGTATTCGGGTTCACATAGATCAGCGCCATATATTTCATGTTCGTCTCCTCGGTTCAGCCATCGCCTCATTGCGATGGTGACCGATAACGAACGGGATGCAAGCGGATCGACATGGCCCGGGAATTATTTTTTGGAGGCCCTCAATCGTCCTCGCCGTGGCCGGCGATCATCATCGCTTCGAAAGCCAGACGCTCGGTCTTGCGCATCCGTTCCGATTCCGATTTCAGCTGGCCGCAGGCGGCGAGGATGTCGCGGCCGCGCGGGGTGCGGATCGGCGAGGCATACCCCGCCTGATTGATGAAATCGGCAAACTTCTCGATCTGCGCCCAGTCGGAACACTGATAGTTGGTGCCCGGCCAGGGATTGAACGGGATCAGGTTGATCTTCGCCGGGATGCCCTTCAAAAGCTGGACCAGCAGCTTGGCATCCTCCAGGCTATCGTTGACATCCTTCAGCATCACGTATTCGAAGGTGATGCGGCGGGCATTCGACAGGCTCGGATACTTGCGGCAGGCTTCGAGCAGTTCCTTCAGCGGATATTTCTTGTTGATCGGCACCAGCATGTCACGCAGTTCATCGCGCACCGCATGCAGCGAAATCGCCAGCATGACGCCGATCTCCTCGCCAGTCCGGTAGATTTCCGGGACAACGCCGGAGGTCGACAGCGTGACGCGACGCTTCGAGAGCGACAGTCCATCGCCGTCTGTCGCGATCAGAAGCGCCGTCTTGACGCTCTCGAAATTGTAGAGCGGTTCGCCCATGCCCATCATGACGATATTGGTGACCTTGCGCTCGCCGGTCGGCACGAAGGCGCCGGGCGGCGTGTCGGTGCCTGGAAAATCGCCCAGCCGGTCGCGCGCAAGCAGGAGCTGCGACAGAATTTCCTCCGCCGTCAGGTTGCGCACAAGCCGTTGCGTACCGGTGTGGCAGAAGGAACAAGTGAGCGAACAACCGACCTGGCTCGAAATGCACAGCGTGCCTCGGCCTTCTTCGGGAATGTAGACCGTCTCGACCTCGACGGGCCGGCCGGCCCCGCGCGGCGGAAAACGCAGGAGCCATTTGCGCGTGCCATCGTTGGAAACCTGTTCCTCGACGATTTCCGGGCGCGCGATGGTGAAATGCGTCTTCAGCATCTCGCGCATGTCCTTCGCCACGTTGGTCATGGCATCGAAATCGGAGACGCCGCGGATATAGAGCCAGTGCCAGAGCTGGCTGACGCGCATGCGCACCTGCTTTTCCGGGACGCCCTTTTCCTTCAGCGCATCAGCCATCATCTCGCGCGTCAGGCCGATCAGCGAGGGCTTGCCCGACATCAGGTCCGGACGCGGCACGAGCGGCGTCTTCAAGGGGGCCAGTACGGCCTCGGAAACCGACATTCTTTTGTCCCATCAATGCATGGCCATTTCCCGCGCTTCGAAGCGAGAGGAAAAGGCATGTCTTTATGTGAAATCTGGATTGGCCCGGAAGGCAGTTCAAGCGTCGGACCACTGTTGAGCCGGCATTTATCATCAAAATGCCGGCGCGTCACTATCCGCTTGAAAATCGATCGAATGCAAAAGGCCGGTCCCCGACCGGCCTTTTGGGATCATTTGGCAAAATCTAGCTTATTTGCAGGATTCGATCTGCTTCAGCGCAGCCGAAATGCCTTGCAGGGAATAGGCGTAGGACGTCTTGGTGCCGCGGCCGGAGACGGCGCTGACGCTCATGTTATGGCCGGTCTTCATCGCTGCAACGAGAGCCGGCTCTTCCGCAGCGTTCTCCACCCAGGCAGCCTTGTCCTTGGTGAACATCGTGAAGTTCTTGTTGTCGATCGTCACGGTGACCTTGGAATTCGCCTGCAGCGCATAGCCGACCATAGCCTGCGGCTCGTAGGAAATGTTCTGGCCCGGGCGCTGCGAAACGATGAAGAAGATATCGCCGTGATCGACGCTTGCCGGCTCCTTCGTCGTCGGCACGGAAAGCACGTAGCAGACGGTGCTGGCGCCCGACTTGTAGGAATAGGCACCCCATGCCTTGAACTGCTGGATGCGGGTCGGAGCAGGTGCGGCTGCCTGCTGCGGCTTGGCGGGCGCGGTATTCTTCGGCGCTTGAGCGGATGCCAGACCTGCGCTTGCGAGCGTGATTGCCAATGCGGTGGCGATAATTCTTACAGACATGGTCTCCTGCCGGTTCTGTTCTATCTCAATGGCCCAGTTGGGGGCCCGGACGGGCAAGCCTTGCCAGGCATGATCCTGATTCGGTTCATTTTGACTTAATCCTGGTTACGAAAGCGTCAACGAACCGTTTCGATTTGATGAATGTCCCACCTGTCTCGATCCAGGCGTGAAGATTACAACTCCTCGCTATGGGCTCAAACCTCTCGTGCGGCAGGGAATTTCATGCGTTTCGTTAATCAGTGACACAAGGAATGGGGCAAGAGTTTGTTCTTTTCCTAACTCTTCCAATGACATTAGAATGGTCGAATAGACGCGAATCCCATCGGAAAGTTTGCGTAGCGTAGATGGACCCAGACGAAAAAGACCACTTCGCCAGCTTGGTAAAGGCAGTGGCCGATGAGCGCGATCAAGCAGCTTTTACCGAGCTGTTTGATCATTTCGCGCCGCGTCTGAAATCCTGGCTCGTTAAACGGGGGATGAAATCGGACGAAGCGGAAGAACTGGTGCAGGACGTGATGACCGTTCTGTGGCACCGCGCCCATCTCTATGACTCGCGGCAGTCCTCGCTTTCCACCTGGCTGTTCCGGATCGCCCGCAACCGCCGCATCGATGCGGAGCGCCGCGCCAAACATCGCCGGACCGAGGCCTACGAACCTCTCTACTTCCTGAACGAGGTCCCGGGCGTGGACGTCGCCTTCGAAAAGGAAGAGCAGGCCGCTCGCGTGCGCGCGGCGCTTTCCGAAATCCCCGAAGAGCAGCTGGAGCTCGTGCGGGCGGCTTTCTTCCTCGGCCAGTCCCATTCGCAGATCGCCTCCTCCACCGGACTACCGCTCGGCACCGTGAAATCGCGCATCCGGCTCGCCTTCGAGCGCCTTCGAAAGGCACTGGGGGAGCCTTCCTCCTGAGAGGATCGAAAATGGCTACCTGCTGCTCGCGCCGGCAGCCATATCGGGATTGTCAGCAAGCGCCAGGTCGGCTGCTTCATAGTGCCGGTCGGCGATGTGCCCCTGGATCATCCGGAAGGCCGCTGCAAGCACGGCGATATCGTCGGAAAAACCGACCAGAGCGAAAAAATCCGGTACGAAATCGATCGGCAGGACGAAATAGGCAAGCGCCGCCAGCAGCACGCCGCGAACACGCGTCGGCGTCCTCGGATCCACCGCGCAATAATAGGCAGCGACCAGGTCGCGGCTGAAAGGGATTTGCCTGACGGCACGCTTCAGCGTCGGCCAGAACCTGGCGCGCACCTGCCGCTCCTGCCGGCCTTGCGTATCGTCATCACCCGGCAGCAGGATTTCGCCGATCTTCACGTCGTCCATGGTCGCTCCGTTCGCTCAAACGCGTGCATGCCAGATATGGTTTCGCGAAGGGTGGAGTTCAATTGCGGCGCAGATAGGCTTTGTCCATCGCCCGTGCGAGCTTGAAATCGTGCTGCGTCAGGCCTTTGGCGGCATGGGTGGTAAGCAGCACGTCGACGCGGGAATAACTGTTGAACCATTCCGGATGATGGTTGAGCTTCTCCGCCCTCATCGCACATTCCGTCATGAAGCCGAAAGCCTCGATGAAGGTCTTGAATTTGAAACTCTTGAAGATGGCATCGCCTTCCGGTTTCAGCTCCCAGCCGTCGAGAGAGGCGAGCTCCCGCTCGGCCGCTGCCGCATCCAGCTTTTCGTAGTCCATCGTCGAAGTTCCTTGATCAGAGGAAGCTCTTCACCGGCTCCAGATCGGCGGCATGTGAATGACCGTAACCCACTTCCCGCAGCGGGAAGATCTCTTCTGTCAGGTAGGGTCCGCCGCCGACCGATTCCTTGGAGGAAAGCAGCACGAAACGGGACACCGTGAAGGGCGCCGTGTAGAAGTTGCCGCGACCGGAAAGGTAATGCACCACATCGTCGAGGCGGCAGCTCTTCAGCCTTGCGAGCGTCACGTGCGGCGTGAACTTGCGCGGGTCGGGCGGCAGGCCGATACGTTGGCAGATGCGCTCGATCTCAGCCTGCAGCGCATACATTTCGGGGGAAGGCGCCACTCCGGCGAAGACCGAATGGGGTTTCTTCGACCCGAACGAACCGATGCCGGTCAGCGTCGCCTGGAATTCGGGCCTGTCGATCCGGTCCAGCCGGTCAACGATTTCGTCGGCGGTGCGGCCGTCCACATCGCCGATGAAGCGCAGGGTGATGTGATAGTTTTCGACATCGATCCAACGGGCTCCAGGGAGCCCGCCGCGCAGGAGAGAGAGGCTCATGGCCACATTGCGCGGAACTTCGAGGGCGGTGAAAAGTCTCGGCATGGGGACCTCCTCGAATCTATTGCACGTGCTAACAGCGAATCATGCAACGAAGTTCCGCGCAAGCTGTTATTTTCCCGTATGCTTAATCTCCCCCAGGAAGCTTTCGACAGGCTGGAGTGATTTCTCCACCATGATGCCGACGCCCTTCGCGTTCGGATGCATGCCGTCATCGAGTTGCGTTCCGGCCACGGTGACGACGCCGTCGAGGAAAAACGGATAGAGCGGCACGCCGTATTTTTCGGCGAGCCGCTTGTAGATCGGATTGAAGCGCTCGGCATAGTCCGCACCCATGTTCGGCGGCGCCATGATGCCGACGAGCATAACCGGGACCTTCCGCTCCTTGAGCCGTGCAAGCATCGCGTCGAGGTTCTTTTCGGATTGTTCCGGCGAAATGCCGCGCAGCGCATCGTTGGCGCCGAGTTCGAGGATCACGCCATTCGTGCCGTCGGGCACCGACCAGTCGAGGCGCGAGAGCCCGCCCGAAGTTGTATCGCCGGAAACGCCCGCATTGGTGACGACGACATTGTGCCCCTTCGCCTTCAGCGCCTTCTCTAGCTGTGCCGTATAGGATTCCGACGGAGCAAGCTGGTAACCGGCCATCAGGCTGTCCCCGAAACCGACGATCTGGATCGGCTTGTCTTGGGCGGCTGCCGGCAAGGCGATGAAGCTCAGCGCCGACATGACGATGAAGTGAAGCAGGCTTGCTTTAAAACTCACGATCCGTCTCCTAGATTGAGCGCTGCCGCAATGCGGTATCAGCATTCAGGTTTGCGCCCAATATAGGATCGATCGTTTTGACTGAAACCATCATCACGCTGAAGAAGGCCGATCTGACCCTCGGCAGCGCGGCCGCCTCCGTCCATGTGCTGAAGGAAATCGACCTCGAAATCAGGGGCGGTGAAGCGGTCGGCATCGTCGGGCCTTCGGGCTCCGGCAAGTCGACCCTGCTGATGGTGCTGGCCGGGCTCGAACGGCTCGACCGGGGCGAGATCGTCATCAACGGCGCACCCCTTCATGCGCTTTCCGAAGATGCGCTGGCGGATTTCCGTGGCCGCAACATCGGCATCGTCTTCCAGTCCTTCCATCTGATCGCCAACATGACGGCGCTGGAAAACGTCGCGGTGCCGCTCGAACTTGCCAATGTGAAGAATCCCTTCGATATCGCCAGGCGGGAGCTCGCGGCCGTCGGCCTCGGCGAGCGGCTGAGCCACTATCCTGGTCAGCTTTCGGGCGGCGAGCAGCAGCGCGTCGCGATCGCCCGCGCGCTCGCGCCTTCACCGTCCGTGCTGATCGCCGACGAACCCACCGGCAATCTCGACACCGAGACCGGCCGGCAGATCGCGGACCTGCTCTTTTCCAAGCAGGCGGAGCGCGGCATGACCATGCTGCTCGTCACTCACGACAATGCGCTCGCCGCCCGCTGCTCGCGGCAGATCAGGGTGCGCTCCGGCGAAATCGTCGGCGACAGCGCCACTTCCGGCATCCATGATACACTCTCTGTCCAGGCGGTCTCCGCATGAGGCTGGCGTCGTCGCGCTTTTCCGTTTCCTTCCGCCTCGCGCTGCGTGAAATGCGCGGCGGATTGGCCGGCTTCTATATCTTTCTCGCCTGCATTGCGCTCGGCACCGGGGCTATCGCCGCCGTGAACTCCGTGTCGCGGGCGATCACCGGCGCGATTGCCACCCAGGGCCGGGAAATCCTCGCAGGCGACGTCCGCTTCGAGCTCAACAATCGCGAGGCCAGCCAGCAGGAGCGCGCCTTCCTCGACAGCCTGGGGGAGGTTTCCGTCTCGACGGGCCTGCGTTCCATGGCCCGCAAGCCGGATGGTTCGGAACAGGCTCTGGTGGAAGTGAAGGCGGTGGACAATGCCTATCCGCTCTACGGCAGTTTCGGCTCGGAGCCAGCCGGACCGCTGCCGGATATGCTCGCCCGCAACGGCGAGACATTCGGCGCGCTTGCAGCACCCCTGTTGCTGGAACGTCTTGGCGTCAAGGACGGTGACCAGATCCTGCTGGGCAATGCAAAACTTACCCTGCGCGGCACGATCACCACCGAACCGGATGCGCTCTCCGAAGGTTTCGGCTTTGCACCGCGTCTGCTCATCAGCCGCGAGGCGCTGATCGCCTCCGGTCTTATCACCACCGGCAGCCTGGTCGAACACGCCTACAAGATAAAGCTCGCAGATCCCTCGATCCGCTCGACCATCGGGGCCCGCGCCAATCGCGAGTTTCCGAGCGCCGGCTGGTCGATCCGTGCCAGTGACCGCGCCGCGCCTTCGCTCACCGAGAATGTGGACCGCTTTTCGCAATTCCTGACGCTGGTCGGCCTGACCGCGCTCATTGTCGGCGGGGTCGGAGTGGCGAATGCGGTGCGTGCCTTCCTCGATGCCAAGCGCACCACGATCGCGACGTTCAAATGCCTCGGAGCACCCGCCTCCGTCGTGACGCTCATCTATCTGATCCAGATCCTGTCGCTCGCGGCCATCGGCATCGTCATCGGGCTCGTCATCGGCGCGGTATCCCCCTTCGTCGCGCTGCAATTCCTTGAAGGCGTCCTGCCGGTTCCGAAGGAAATCACCTTTTACCCGTCGGCGCTGGCGCTGGCCGCGCTCTTTGGTCTGCTGATCACCTTCGCCTTCGCGATCCTGCCGCTCGGCCATGCCCGCGAGGTGCCGGCGACGGCGCTTTTCCGCGAGCAGAGTTTCGACAACACCCGCTGGCCCTCCTGGCCCTATCTGCTGGCGGCGGGACTGGCGCTTGCAGCGCTTGCGGCCCTCGCAATCACCTCCGCGGAGGATCGTTTCATCGCTTCGGTCTTCCTGGCCGCCGTTGCGGGCGCCTTCATCCTGCTCCGTCTCGTCGCTGCGATGATCGCCGCGCTTGCCAGGCGAAGCCCGCGGGTGAATTCGCCGGCGCTGAGGCTGGCGATCGGCAATATCCATCGGCCCGGCGCGCTGACCCCGTCCGTCGTTCTCTCGCTCGGGCTCGGCCTGGCGCTGCTGGTGACGCTCGCGCTGATCGACGGCAACATGCGCAATCAGCTGAACGGCCAGATCGCACGGCAGGCGCCGAACTTCTTCTTCGTCGATATCCAGGGTTCCGAGCGGGAGGGTTTCCTCGATATCCTGAAACGGCAGGCGCCGCAGGGCGCCGTCACCCAAGTTCCGATGCTGCGCGGCAGGATCCTGGCCTTTAACGGCCAGGACGTGACGCAGATGAACGTGCCACCCGCCGGCCGCTGGGTATTGCGCGGCGACCGGGGCATCACCTACGAGGACAAACTGCCCGACAATTCCGCGCTCACGGCGGGCGCCTGGTGGCCGGCCGATCATTCCGGCGAACCGCTCGTATCCTTTTCGGCCGAAGAGGCCGGAGAACTCGGCCTGAAGCTTGGCGACACCGTCACCGTCAACGTGCTCGGCCGCAATATCACCGCCCGCATCGCCAACTTCCGCAAAGTCGAATGGGAATCGCTGTCGATCAACTTCGTGATGGTTTTTTCGCCGAACACCTTCCGGGGCGCACCGCATGCCTGGCTTGCGACGCTCAGCGACCCCTCCGCCACCGCCAAGCAGGAGGCTTCCATCTTGCACGCCGTGACGAATGCCTATCCGACCATCACCAGCGTGCGGGTGAAGGACGCGATCAGCATCATCGACCAGCTCGTCGGCCAGCTTGCGACCGCGATCCGCGCTGCGGCGGCCGTGGCGCTCGTCGCGTCCGTGCTGGTTCTGGCCGGCGCCCTTGCAGCCGGAAATCGCGCCCGCACCCATGATGCGGTCATTCTGAAGACGCTCGGCGGCACGCGAAGCATGCTGATACGCGCCTTCTCCTACGAATACATGATCCTCGGCGCCGCCACGGCGGTCTTCGCGCTCTTCGCCGGCGGCGTTTCGGCCTGGTTCGTGGTGAGCCGGATCATGCGGCTGCCCTCGGTCTTCTTGCCCGATGTTGCCGTCCTGACCCTCTTCGTGTCGCTGGTTCTGACCGTCGGCATCGGCCTCGCGGGCACCTGGCGCATCCTCGGCCAGAAAGCCGCACCTGTGCTCCGCGAACTGTGATTCAACCTCAAGGATATGTTTTCGGCCAACTCTCGGATCAAAATCCCGCCGGAACGTCCCATAGGTTGCTAAATTGCCGTCTTGGTTTGCGTTTTCGGTCTTTGCACCTCTTGTATGTGAAGCAATCTCGCATCATATTTGACGGCAGGCTTGCTGGAGCTCCGCAGCGGCGCCTGGGTCTGAACAAAGGGGGCCCGACACCGTGACTAATTCCGGGGCTTAAAGAGGAAACAATGGCTGATTTCAACAACTACCAGAACCGAATGGCGCAGACCCGCGCTCAGTCGGATGCGATGATCGATCAGGGCCTCCGGTCCTATATGCTCAAGGTCTACAACCTGATGGCCGTCGGCCTGGGCATTACCGGCGTCGCTGCTTACGGTATTTCTGCTCTGGCGACGACGACCGATACCGCTGCCGCAGTCGCCCAGCTTCCGAACGGCATCCTGCTGACCGCTCTCGGCGCCGCAATCTACGGCTCGCCGCTTCGTTGGGTCGTCATGCTGGCTCCGCTGGCAGTGGTGTTCTTCCTGAGCTTCCGCGTCCATAAGATGAGCGTCGGCGCCGCACAGGCCACCTTCTGGGGCTATGCCGCCCTGATGGGTCTGTCGCTGTCTTCGATCTTCATCGTCTACACGGCAGAAAGCATCGTACAGACCTTCTTCATCACCGCGGCTTCGTTCGGCGCCCTGTCGCTCTACGGCTATACGACGAAGAAGGACCTGTCCGGCATGGGCTCGTTCCTGATCATGGGTCTCTTCGGCCTGATCATCGCTTCGATCGTCAACATCTTCCTGGCGTCTTCGGCGCTCGGTTGGGCGATCTCCGTGATCGGCGTGCTGATCTTCGCAGGCCTCACCGCCTACGACACGCAGAAGATCAAGGAAATGTACTTTGACGGTGACGACGTCGTGGTTGCCGGCCGCAAGGCCATCATGGGTGCCCTCACCCTCTACCTCGACTTCATCAACCTCTTCACCTTCCTCCTGCAGTTCCTGGGCAACCGGAACGACTAAGGCCGGAAGAATGGTTATGGAAAAGGCGGCTCAGGCCGCCTTTTTTTGTTGTCCGATCCGACCCTTCGGCCTAGGCTTTGCATATCCGTTTCCTGATCCGCCTGCCATAAACCGACGCCATGACCTTCCGCCTCCGCGATGCCACGCCTGCCGACCTGCCCGACATCACCGAGATCTACCGCGACAGCGTGCTGAACGGCACAGCGAGCTACGAGATCATCCCGCCGGACCAGACCGAGATGATGAGCCGGTTCGAGGCCATAAGGGGGAAGGGCTATCCTTATATCATTGCGGAAGCCGGGGACGGCGTGCTGCTGGGTTACGCCTATGCCTCGGCCTTCCGGACCCGTCCGGCCTATCGCTGGCTGGTCGAGGATTCGATTTATCTGTCGCCGGAAGCTCGCGGCCGCGGCGTCGGCAAAGCCCTCCTGAAGGAACTGCTCGCCCGTTGCGAGGCGCTCGGCTTCCGTCAGATGATTGCGGTGATCGGCGGCGCCAGCCCCGCCTCCGTGGCGCTGCATCGCGGCCTCGGCTTCGAACTGACCGGCACCCTGAAGGGCACGGGCTTCAAGCATGGAAAGTGGCAGGATACCGTGCTGATGCAGATTGTGCTCGGCGAGGGCGCGACGACCGTCCCGGACATGGCTGCCTACCCCGGTTCCCTCTTTGCCGAGTAGAGGGCCGGGCGACGCTCAGTCGATCAGCTTCAGCACCTTGTCGAAAACCTTCAGCACCTGCGGGAGTTCATGGCCGCGCTTGAGGATCGTGCCATGGGTATTGATCACCGAGTAGGCGCCCTGCTTGCCGGCAAGCTTTGGGTTCTTCTCGATACGGAAAAGCGGCATCTCGCCCGATCGTTTGAAGACGCAGAAGACTGCCCGGTCCTTCAGATGGTCGATCGAGTAATCCTTCCATTCCCCTTCGCCGACCATCCGGCCGTAGATTCTTAAAATAGCGTCGAGTTCACGCCGGTGAAAGGTCACGGGCGCCGGATCGCGGTTCTGCCGGTATTCGCTGAGATTGACGACGACGGCTGCGTCCTGGGGCCGTTCGCCCCCCGGCAATTCCGGCTGATCGGTCATCAAGGCTCCCAAATCATCGATGTCAGTCCTGTGACAGTGTGCCCGAGAGCCGGCAAAATGCAACCCCGGCAATCTTTGCCCCAATGCACGGATCTTTTTATTCTTGCCCCATTTCGAACAAAACAGTGCCCGATTTCGAGGCGAGATTGCCTCCCGTTGGTTGGCGCAGTTTTTCAGCGCCATATGGCCCGGTCCGGTACATTGACCCTTACCCCCAGCCCCCCAATGTTCCTGGATCGGGCCGCCAACAGACCTCGCAGGATCTTGAATTCCGGCGGCCCGAGCCGGGCGTGGTCAGTATTTCTTGCGGCCGGCCATCAAGATCGTGGCGCCGAGGATCGCCGCCGGTTCACCGCCACTTCCCGAAGTTTGCAGCAGGATGGCGCAGCCATCCTTCTTTGACTTGCCCATCAGTTTGCCGGGCAGGGTGAGCTTCATGCTCTGGCCGTTCCACGTGCCGACCGACTGCACGTCGTAGACGGCGTGCCAGTATTCCATGTTCTTGCCGCTGTTCTCGCCCTTGGTGACGTCCACCTGCTGCCGCTTGGTGAAATAGGCGACGACGACATCGGCCTGGCCCTTGCCCTCGCCGATCTCGATTTCGATCTCGTCGCCCCGCATCGCGGCCGTCACGGGAACGTTGAGACCCTGGCCATTCTCGCCGAGCATCTTGACCTTGCCGTTGATGATGGCGAGATCGGTGCCCTTCACGTGCTCGCGCCCGTTGATGATCGCCTGCGGCGTATAGACGCCGCTGCGCCCCATCGTCTTGGCATAGCCGTATTGGCGCTCGGTGTTTTCCTTGGAACTCAGCGTATCCGTCCAGCCGAGATAGTTCCAGTAGTCGACGTGGTAGGAGAGGACGACCATATCTCCCTGGGCCACAAGCTCACCCAGCGCAGCATCGGCCGGCGGGCAGGAGGAGCAGCCCTGCGAGGTGAAAAGCTCGATGACGCCTTTCGGCGCCCTCACCTCGCCCGCCGACACCGCGCCCGCAAAAAGCAGGCCCGCAAGAACGATCACGGAGCGGAAACGGAACGGCATGGGTGGCTGACCTTTTTATCAGGACGACTGTTATCCACGATTGCGCACGGCGATCAAGAGGGATCGACATGGGCCAACGCACAGGATGCCGGAAAGTAACCGTCCGACCCCTTCAAGAGAAAGTCACGAAGGGGTGAGGACCGGATATTTGATCGGCTCTCCAACGCGATCGAGGGCCGCAAATTTTCCGAAAAAATGACCCGCAGTCAAATCAGTTTCATGAGCCCTTGCGTGAAATAGACGGCACCGACGGCCGTCACCACCCAGCGGGTCCAGGAGCGGAAGTTGGCGTCGGTCATCTTCTGCAGGATGCCGTTGCCGACATGTGCCCCGAGGATGGCGATCGGCGCCGCAACCAGGATCGAGACCCAGTCTAGAAGCGGAAAATCCGCTGCGGCATTCCAGTAGAAGACGATCTTCGTCACATGCGAAAGCGTCTGGATCGACGCCTTGGTGGCGATGATCTTGCGCCGGTCCATCTGGGTGCGGATGAAGAAGATATCGACCGTCGGCCCCGCAACCCCGACGCTGATCGTCAGCGCACCGGAACACAGGCCGCAGACGAAGGCATGCAGCGGCCGTGACGCATCGAGCTGAAGCCGCTTGACCGGCAGCCAGACGAGGACCGGCATCAGCCCCACGCCGATCAGCACGACGATGAGGTTGGGCGTGTAGTTGAACGAGAAGAGAATGGCGGCCGAAGCGGCGACGCCGAGGCAGAGGATGCCGAGGATGCGGTAGTCGATATAGGCCCGGGAAAACCACGCGCGCGAGCCGTTCGACACCATCTGGATGATGCCGTGGAAGGCGATCGCCGTGCCGACAGGATAGAGGAAAAGCAGGACCCAGAGCAGGATCAGCCCGCCCGCCATCCCGAAAATCCCTGACAGCAGGGATGTCAGGAAAACGGTGACGGCCATTCCGATGAAGATGACGACGGTCAAGGGAGGTAGCCTTGGATATGGTGAAGATGCCCCTCATCCGGCTGCCGCCACCTTCTCCCCGTAAACGGGGAGAAGGAATATGCCGCACCGGTCCGTCAAAATGCAATGACAGCGGGAGGACACGTCCCCTCTCCCCGCATGCGGGGAGAGGGTTAGGGTGAGGGGCATTCCAAACGCTTTGACATCAACCGCCGGCCAAGCAGCCGGCGAGCGATAAAGATTTTAAGCAGCCAGATCGCGAAGAACGGTCTGAAGAATGCCGCCGTTATTCATGTAGATCACCTCGTCGAGCGTATCGATGCGGCAAAGGATATTGATTTCCTTCACGGTACCGTCGCCGTAGGTGATCTTGGCGATTTTCCACTCACGCGGCTTGATATCGCCTTCGAGACCGTCGATCTCGACGACTTCGTCACCCTTGAGGCCGAGGCTGGCCCAGGTCGTGCCTTCTTCGAAGACGAAGGGCACGACGCCCATGCCGACCAGGTTCGAGCGGTGGATGCGTTCGAAGGACTGCGCGATGACGGCCTTGACGCCCAAGAGGTTGGTACCCTTGGCGGCCCAGTCGCGCGACGAGCCGTTGCCGTATTCGACGCCGGCGAAGATGACGAGCGGCGTGCCCTCTTCCTTATACTTCATGGCCGCGTCGTAGATCGACATCTCTTCCTTCGACGGATAGTGGATGGTGTAGCCACCTTCCTTGCCGTTCGGGCCGAGCATGTGGTTGCGGATGCGGATGTTGGCGAACGTGCCGCGCATCATCACTTCATGGTTGCCGCGGCGCGTGCCATACTGGTTGAAGTCCGCGACGGCGACGCCGTTTTCCGTGAGGTAGGCACCTGCCGGCGATGCCGCCTTGATCGAACCGGCCGGGGAAATGTGGTCGGTAGTGATCTTGTCGCCGAAGAGACCGAGGACGCGGGCGCCCTTGATGTTCTTGAGGCCAGCGCCCGTCTTGCCCATCCCGACGAAGTAGGGCGGGTTCTGCACATAGGTCGACTTGTCGTCCCATGCATAGGTGTCGCCCGGAGGAACGTTGACCGCCTGCCAGTTCGCATCGCCCTTGAAGACGTCCGCATACTTGGTTTCGTAAAGCTCGCGGGTGACGTATTTCTGGATGAATTCCTGCACTTCGTGCGAAGTCGGCCAGATGTCTTTCAGATAGACCGGCTTGCCGTTCTGGTCTTCGCCGATCGGTTCCTTGGTCAGGTCTTTCTGCACCGTGCCGGCCAGCGCATAGGCAACGACGAGCGGCGGCGAGGCGAGATAGTTGGCCTGGACGTCCGGCGAGATACGGCCTTCGAAGTTGCGGTTGCCCGAAAGCACGCCCGAAACGATGAGGCCCTTGTCGTTGATCGTCTTGGAGATCGGCGCCGGCAGCGGGCCGGAGTTGCCGATGCAGGTCGTGCAGCCGAAGCCGACGAGGTTGAAGCCGAGCTTGTCCAGATCGGCCTGCAGGCCGGACTTGGCAAGATATTCGCCGACGACCTGGGATCCCGGTGCGAGCGAGGTCTTGACCCACGGCTTGGACTTCAGGCCCTTGGCAACGGCGTTGCGGGCGAGAAGGCCGGCAGCGATCAGAACCGACGGGTTGGACGTGTTGGTGCAGGACGTGATGGCGGCAATCGCCACGTCGCCATGACCGAGGTCGAAGTCGGTGCCTTCCACCGCGTAGCGGTTGTTCAGTTGGCCGGGCTTCTTATAGTCGGTGTCCATCGAGCCGGCGAAACCGGAGGCGATGTTTTCGAGCGGAATACGGCCTTCAGGACGCTTCGGACCGGCCATCGACGGCACGACGTCGCCGAGGTCGAGTTCCAGCGTATCGGTGAAGACGATATCGGAACCGTCGCCGTCACGCCACATGCCCTGAGCCTTGGAATAAGCCTCGACAAGAGCGATGCGCTCCTTGGTACGGCCGGACATGTTGAGGTAGCTGATGGTTTCGCCGTCGACCGGGAAGAAACCGCAGGTCGCGCCGTATTCCGGACCCATGTTGCCGATCGTCGCACGGTCGGCGAGCGGCATGTTGTCCATGCCCGGACCGAAGAATTCGACGAACTTGGAAACGACACCCTTCTTGCGCAGCATCTGCACGACGGTGAGCACGAGGTCGGTCGCAGTGACGCCTTCCTTCAGCTTGCCGGTCAGCTTGAAACCGATGACTTCCGGCAGAAGCATCGAGACCGGCTGGCCGAGCATCGAGGCTTCGGCTTCGATGCCGCCGACGCCCCAGCCGAGCACGCCGAGGCCGTTGATCATCGTGGTGTGCGAGTCGGTGCCGACGCAGGTGTCCGGATAGGCGACGGTTTCGCCGTCTTCCTCGTTCGTCCAGACGGTCTGGCCGAGATATTCGAGGTTGACCTGGTGGCAGATGCCGGTGCCGGGCGGGACCACGCGGAAGTTCTTGAATGCCTGCTGGCCCCACTTGAGGAAGCGGTAGCGCTCGCCGTTGCGCTCGTATTCGAGCTCGACGTTGCGGGCAAACGCCTGCGGCGTGCCGAATTCGTCGACGATGACCGAATGGTCGATGACAAGGTCGACCGGAACGAGCGGGTTGATCTTTTCCGGATCGCCGCCGAGCGCCTTGATGCCGTCGCGCATCGCCGCAAGGTCGACGACTGCCGGAACGCCGGTGAAGTCCTGCATCAGCACGCGGGCCGGGCGATAGGCGATTTCAGCCTCGGTCAGGCCCTTGTTGTTCAGCCATTCGGCGACCGAAAGGATCTGTTCCTTGGTGACGGACTGGCCGTCTTCGAAGCGCAACAGGTTTTCGAGCAGCACCTTCATGGAGAAGGGCAGCTTCGAAACGCCCGGCAGACCATTCTGCTCGGCTTTCGGAAGGCTGTAATAGACATAGTCCTTACCGCCTACGGTAAGGACGGAGCGACAATTGAAGCTGTCGAGAGATTTGGCCACGGAAAGATAACCCCGCTGATTTTAAGAGCCAACACGCGCGTGCGGACGCCTATGCACTTCATGCACATCAGGATGCGGGTGCGACCATTTCCGCTGTCCGCACGAGAAGATTTTGGGATCTTCAGGTTCGGCGCTAGGTGGAAATCACGCCGGCCGCTGGCGTGGTTGCAGTGCTTATAGATAATTTCTAAGAAGGGTTCCAGACGGTCGAAGCGCATTCCGGATAAATTTTCGGATCGCGATGATTAAAATCTTAACGAAGGTTCCCGAGATGCGGCTGACGGCCGAGAATTTGAGCGCGAGGCGGGGCGAAGACCTTATTTTCCAGGACGTGTCCTTCGATCTTTCAGCCGGCGGCGCGCTCGTGCTGACGGGCCGCAACGGTTCGGGAAAATCGACCCTGCTCCGCGTCGTCGCCGGCCTGTTGCGTCCCGAGACCGGGCGCGTGACCTGGCATTCGGACACCGCCGAATCGGGCATGCATGCCGCCGAGGCCTGCCACTATCTCGGCCACCGTAATGCGATGAAGGTGGAACTGACGGTTGCGGAGAATCTCTCCTTCTGGAAGGACTTCCTTGGCGATTTTGCGGGCGGCCGAGGCATCTCCATCGGCGAGGCCGCGGATGCCGTTGGCCTTGGCGGCATCACTCATCTGCCCTTCGGTTATCTCTCCGCCGGCCAGCAGCGCCGCATGGCCTTCGCCAAACTGCTTGTGGCTCATCGCCCAGTCTGGATTCTCGATGAACCGACCGCGGCACTCGATGTGAGTGCGGAGGGCGTGTTCACGACATTGATCAAGACGCATCTCGCTGACGGCGGTATCATGCTCGCCGCGACCCACCAGCCTCTCGGGCTGGAGAACGCAAAGGAGCTGAGGATGACGGGATTTGCGGGTATTGCGGAGGAGAGGTGGTAATGGTCCTGCCCCTCATTGCCCCCCTCTGCCGAGGGCGGGTACAATGACCGCCCTCCTCCTCCGCGATTTCAAACTCTCGGTCCGTGCCGGCGGCGGCGCATTGATCGGTGTCCTGTTCTTCATGACCGTCGTCGCCGTCATCCCCTTCGGCGTCGGGCCGGACCTGAACCTCCTGTCCCGCATCGGCCCCGCTATCGTCTGGATCGGCGCTCTCCTCTCCGCGCTCCTCGGCCTCGACCGGCTGTTCCAGACCGAGCGCGAGGACGGATCGCTGGATCTTCTCTTGATGCAGGAACAGCCGCTCGTCCTCACCGTGCTCGTCAAATGCCTGGCGCACTGGCTCGGTAATGCCCTGCCGCTGGTCGTTGCCTCGCCGCTGCTCGGCCTTTTCATGAACATGAGCGAGATCGCGGTCGGCGCGACCATGCTGACGCTCTTGGTCGGCACGCCGGCGCTGACCTTCATCGGCGCGGTCGGCGCGGCGGTCGCCGTCACGCTTCCGCGTGGCGGGCTGCTGGTGTCGATCCTCGTCCTGCCCCTCGCCATCCCGGTGCTGATCTTCGGCGTCAGCGCCTCCTATGCCGCCGTCGAGGATCCCGCCCCGTTTATGCCGCCTTTCTTGATATTGGTGGCGATCACAATGTTTTTTGCCGTGATCGGCCCGCTTGGTGCAGCGCTGGCTTTGAGAAACACCAATGACTGACTAGAATGCGATTGACCACGATCAAGACGTCAGGCGCTTCCGCAGTTTAGAAAGATTCAATGACCGAAAGTCTCGCCATCACCAAATTCAGCGATCTCGCCAACCCGACGCGCTTCCTGGGCCTGGCGGCACGCATTCTGCCGTGGATGGCCGGCGCGACGGCGATCCTGTTCGCGATCGGGCTTTACCTGAGCTTTACGACGGAAGGCGACTACCAGCAGGGCATGACGGTCCGCATCATGTATGTGCATGTGCCCGCCGCCTGGCTGTCGATGATGTGTTATTCCGTCATGGCGGTTTCGGCAATCGGCACGCTGGTCTGGCGCCACCCGTTGGCCGACGTGTCGCACAAGGCCGCCGCCCCGCTCGGTGCCGCCTTCACGCTGATCGCGCTCGCCACCGGTTCGCTCTGGGGCAAGCCCATGTGGGGCACGTGGTGGGTGTGGGATGCGCGGCTGACCTCCGTTTTCGTGCTTTTCCTGATGTATCTCGGTCTGATCGCGCTGAACCGCGCCATGGACGACCCCGGCAGGGCTGCCCGCCTTTCCGCCGTGCTGATCCTCGTCGGTTTCGTCAACATACCGATCATCAAATTCTCGGTCGATTGGTGGAACACGCTGCACCAGCCGGCGAGCGTCATCCGCATGGACGGCCCGACCATCGACCAGGAATTCCTCTGGCCGCTGCTGTTCATGGCAATCGCCTTCACGACCCTCTTCTTCACCCTGCATGTGATGGCGATGCGCAACGAGATCTGGCGCCGCCGTATCACCGCCCAGCGGCGCATGGCAGCCCGCATGGCAGGCCGGACACCGGGATCCGAGGCGTGAGATGACCCATACGTTCTACATCGCCATGTCCTATGCCGTGACCGCGATCGTGACGCTCTGTCTGACCGGTTGGGTATGGCTCGATGGGCGCGCCCGACAGAAGGAGCTGGCCGAACTCGAAGCCTCCGGCATCCGCCGTCGTTCGGCGCAGCCGCGCAATGACGCGGCCAGGGGCGACGCGGTCAAGGGCGACACGGCATGAGCGTCGAGACCGAAAACCGTCCGGCGGAACGCAAGGATTTCGCCCGTTACGCACTCGCGCTGATTCCGCTCGTCGTCTTTCTCGGCTTTGCGGCCGTCGCCGGCAAGATGCTCTATGACCAGGACGTCAACGGCCGCGACATCTCCGCCATTCCCTCGGCGCTGATCGGCAAGAAGGCTCCTTCTCTGGCTCTCCCGCCGCTCGAAGGCTCGAACACCGCCGCGCTGACCGATGCCGCCGTGACCGGCAAGCTGACGCTCGTCAATGTCTTCGCCTCCTGGTGCGTGCCCTGCCGGCAAGAGCATCCGATCCTGAAGGAGCTGTCGAAAGATAGCCGGCTCAATATCGTCGGAATCAACTACAAGGACCGCAACGACAACGCGCTCCGTTTCCTCGGCGAGCTCGGCAATCCCTACAAGGCGATCGGCGTCGACCCGAACGGCAAGGCAGCGATCGACTGGGGCGTTTACGGCATCCCGGAAAGCTATCTCGTCGGGCCTGACGGCACGATCCTCTACAAGCGCGTCGGACCTTTCGACGAGCGCAGCCTCACCCAGGATCTGATGCCTGCGATCGAAAAGGCTGCGGCCGCCAAGGGCTGACGAGATCGCTCAGGCGACCGAGATGACCCGCAGGTGCCGCGGCATGTTCGCCGGCTGGCTGCCTTCCGTCACCACCTGATTGCGTCCGCCGGCTTTCGCGGCATAGAGGCAGGCGTCCGCCCGTCCGATCGCGTCATGCATCGAATGGTCGCCACGCGCCGTGGAAGACACACCGAAGCTCGCGGTCACCTGCTGGTCGATTCCGCCTTCGCGCCAGTTGCGGGCGCCGAAGGTCAGCCGGATCGCATTGGCGAGCACGCCAGCCTCCGCAAGTGTAACGCCCGGAAGGAAAGCCACGAACTCTTCGCCGCCGAAACGCGCCGCCAGCGCTTCCTTCGGCAGCCCGTCGCGAAGAACCTTCGCCAGACCGACGATGACGCTGTCTCCCGCCGCGTGACCGAAAAGATCGTTGACGAGCTTGAAGTGATCGATGTCGCAGACCAGCACTGCGCCGGACGGAAAGGCGTCCCTTGCGAAATCGGGAGTTGCCCGCTCGAAACCGCGGCGGTTGAGGAGATCGGTCAGCGGATCGTGTTCAGCCGCGTGGCGGTGCTGGCCGACCACATCCAGCATGACGATGCCGAGCACCGTCAGCGCCAGCAGGAAGCCCAGAATGCTCGCGCCGACCTGCATGACGAAGGCATAGTCGGAGGAAAGGAAATCATCCAGCGATGAATAGGCATCTCCCGATGCGAAGACAATCAGCGATGAAACGCGCACCAGCGTTTCGACCACCACCAGACCGACCATGCCGATAAGCACCCGGTCGACCGGCCGGCTGAGATGGCCGCGGGTCTGCCAGAGCGGGATGAGAAGCAGGATCGCGCAGCCGAGATCGCTGACGATCAGCTCGCCTTTCAGGTCATGCGCCACGACGACGAGATAGGCGATCCCCGCCATCGCGACCGCGCAGAAGAATATCCGCGCGTTGAACGCCGGAAGAATCCGGAAGCGGCTGTAAAGCGCTTCGCCGTAGAAGAAGAAGGCGGCGAAGAAGAGTGCGTTGGAGATGATCGCCCGCGCCTCGACCGGAAGCTCCGACAGCAGCAGCGGAGAGGCGAAACCGAGCGCGGCGGCGATATATCCTATTCCCCAGTGATGGGCCGAGTCAGAACCCCAACGTCGGAGGAAAAGGAAGGTGCATCCGAAAACGAAAAAGATGAAGGGCAATAAATAGGCGAAATTATCGTGCGATTCCATAAAACCCCCGCACGAAGCATTCCTCCGGGACCTTGTGCTACCCCGCAAAAACTAACAGGTGCCCGTTAAGAAAACTTAACCAGTCCGGAGAAGCCGTGGATCAAAGCTGTATCACGACGACGCGGTCTAAAGCCCGCCCTGCCAGGTGCGGATCGCATCGACCGGCCAGATCAGCATCAGCACGTTGAGCGTCAGGTTGTCGCGGATGATATAACCCGTCAGCAGTTCGAAGAAGATGGCGATCGCCACCGTTAGCCATATCGGCAGCCTGGACCCGGCGAAGAACCCCAATGCCATGAACACCGTGTCCATCGCGGAATTGATGATGCTGTCGCCCGTATATCCGAGCGCCATGGTGGCGGTGCGGTACCGGTCGATGATGATCGGGGAATTTTCGAGGATTTCCCAGGCCGCCTCGATCAGCACCGCCAGCGACAGCCGCGCGGTGATCGGCGCGCGCCGCAGCACCAGCCAGCCGAGGCCATAGAACAGGAAGCCGTGGATGATGTGGGAAGGCGTATACCAGTCGGAAAGGTGCTGGGAATTGCCACCGGTGTTCACCCCGCCTTCCCAGAACTTCACATAGCCGCATTCGCAGATCGGAATGCGGCCCACCGCATAAAGAACGGCTATCTGCAGAAGGAAGAGGACGATTGCTGCGCCGAGCCAGCGCCGGATCGACGAACCGGACGGCGATAAATCCGCCGCGGTCACTTCTCGGCCTCGGCCGTTGGCTCCTGAAGCGTATGGCGCATGATCAGCGGCATCTGGGAAAGCGTGAAGGCGATGGTGATCGGCATCGTGCCCCAGACCTTGAAATTGACCCAGACGGCATCGGAAAAGTTCCGCCAGACCAGTTCGTTCAACACGGCGAGGAACAGGAAGAAGATGCCCCAGCGCAGCGTCAGCTTCTTCCAGCCCGCCTCGTCGAGCTGGAAGGCGGCATTGAAGACGTAACCGAGCAGCGACTTGCCGAACATCAGACCGACCAGGAGTGCCGTGCCGAACAGCGTATTGACGATGGTCGGCTTCATCTTGATGAAGGTCTCGTCCTGCAGCCAGATCGACAGCGAACCGAAGATCAGCACCACGACGCCGGAAACCATCGGCATGACCGGCAGGTGATGGAAAACGATCTTCGAGACGATCAGCGAGATGACGGTCGCCACCATGAAAAGCGCCGTCGCGACGAGCAACGGACCACCGATCGTCGACAGGACCGGAAACTGGGTAACCAGCCATTCACCCCTGAAATTGCCGAGGAAGAAAACGAGGAGCGGGCCGAGTTCCAGCGCCAGCTTCAGCATCGGATGCTGCTTTTCTTCCTTGGTCGGCGTGATGTCGCTTTCGATCGTCTGCATTAGTTCCAACTTTGAAGCCTGTTCCGGCGAAGCCAAATCGTCTTTCTGTGGCATCAATACGTCAAACCCGCAATGGCGCGCGCAAAATCCTGCGCTTCGAAGGGTTCCAGATCTTCCACGCCTTCGCCGACCCCGATGAAATAGACCGGCAGCTTGTGCTTGGCGGCGATGGCGACGAGGATGCCGCCCCGTGCCGTGCCGTCGAGCTTGGTCATGATCAGACCGCTGACGCCGGCTACGTTGCGGAAGATCTCCACCTGGCTCATAGCGTTCTGCCCGGTCGTGGCGTCAAGCGTCTGCAGCACGGTATGCGGCGCGTCGGGATCGAGCTTGCCGAGAACGCGGACGATCTTTTCGAGTTCCGCCATTAGTTCGGTGCGGTTCTGCAGCCGGCCGGCCGTATCGATGATCAGCACGTCGGATTTTTTGGCCCGCGCCTGTTCGTAGGCATCGTAGGCAAGGCCTGCCGCATCGGCGCCGAGCTTGGTGCCGATGAATTCCGAACCGGTGCGATCGGCCCAGATCTTCAACTGCTCGATCGCGGCGGCGCGAAAGGTGTCGCCGGCGGCGAGCATGACCTTGAGACCTGCACCGGAGAGTTTTGCAGCGAGCTTGCCGATCGTCGTCGTCTTGCCGGTGCCGTTGACGCCGACCACGAGGATGACATGCGGCTTGTGATTGAGATCCAGCGCCAGAGGCTTGGCGACCGGAGACAGAACCTTGGTGATCTCGCTCGCCATGATGCGCGAGACATCTTCGCCGGAAACATCCTTGCCGTAGCGCTCGGAGGAGAGCGCACCGGTGATGCGCATCGCGGTTTCGACGCCCAGATCGGCCTGGATCAGCAGGTCTTCGAGTTCCTCCAGCGTGTCCTCGTCCAGTTTGCGCTTGGTGAAAAGCGCGGTGATCTGGCCGGTAAGCTGCGACGACGTGCGGGCGAGACCGGCGCGCAGTCGCTGGAACCAGGTGAGTTTCGGCTGAGGGGCAATTGGGGCTGGTTCAGGTTCCGGGCGGGAGGTGGAGAAGCCTTTAGGGAGGGTTGGTTCGATACGAACCGCTTCATCCGAGGGGGATGTTTCGGCGGACGCAATGTCTTCTTCTTCAGCCTCTATTTCCGCCTGCAACAAGGACAGCGGCACCATGCCGATATCGGGCGCGGCTTCGACGCCGGAAAGAAACCCCGGCTCATCATCCTCGGCAGTCTCCAACCCTGAAGGCTCGGTGACAATCGCCGAAGCGACATCCGCTGAAGGGCCGCCCGCGGTTTCGATTTCGGTCGGCGCGACGGGATCGACCGGTGAGAGCGGTAGGTCTTCGTCGCGCGATTTCGGCTCCAGCTCCGCCTCAATGGCGGCGATGTCCTCGGGCCTGGCAGCCTCGGGCGCCGGCTCCTCGGCCGGTTTGCCGAAGGTGAAGACTCGTTTGATGAAGCCCAAAGCCATGAGAATTCCGTTCCGGTTACGCCGCCCGTGAAGAAGCAGGGGCCGGCGCCACCTGCATGTCCAGATGCCTGCCGTTATGGCCGGTAATGATAACGCGCTTGAGGTCGCGGGGTACAAGACCGGGCACCGCAACCAGCGAAAAGTTTTCCGTGTGCGCCATGCCGTTGTTTTCGATGATGACGGTCTGTTCGGTTCCGACCATGCGGTCGAGATGGGCGCGATTGAGAGCCTCGCCACGGCTGCGCAGCCTTGCCGCCCGGTCCTTCACCAACCCGCGATCGACCTGCGGCATGCGCGCCGCTGGCGTGCCGGGACGTGGGCTGAAGGGGAAGACATGCAGGAAGGAAATGCCCGCCTCCTCCGCCAGCGTCGCGGCGTTTTCGAACATCTCTTCCGTCTCGGTCGGGAAACCGGCGATCATATCGGCGCCGAAGGCGATCCCAGGACGCAGGCGGCGCGCCTGTTCGGTGAAGGCCAGCGCTTCGGCACGCGAATGGCGGCGCTTCATCCGCTTCAGGATCATGTCGTCGCCATGCTGCAGCGAGAGGTGCAGATGCGGCATGAAACGCGGCTCGTCGGCGATCAGCTCCCAGAGGTGCTTGTCCGCCTCGATGCTGTCGATCGAGGAAAGGCGCAGGCGCAGGATCTCCGGCACCTGCTTCAGCAGGGTCTTGGCGAGAAGCCCGAGCGAGGGTTGCCCCGGCAGATCGGCGCCATAGCTGGTGGCGTCGACGCCGGTCAGCACGATCTCGCGATAGCCGCCTTCCGTCAGCCGGCGGGCCTGATCGACCACCGCGCCCATCGGCACGGAGCGGGAATTGCCGCGGCCATAGGGGATGATGCAGAAGGTGCAGCGATGGTCGCAGCCGTTCTGCACCTGGATAAAGGCGCGCACATGGCCGTCGATGTGCTTTACCATCTGCGGTGCGGTCGCCCTCACGCTCATGATGTCGTTGACGCGGAGCTTCTCCTCCGCCGCAACGCCGAAATCCGGCAGAGTGCGATAGGACGTGCTTTTCAGCTTTTCCTCGTTGCCGAGCACCACGTCGACTTCCGCCATGTCAGCAAACGTCTTTTTTTCCGTTTGCGCCGCACAGCCGGTGACGATGATGCGCGCATGCGGATTTTCGCGCCGCGCCCGGCGGATGGCCTGGCGGGCCTGACGGACGGCCTCGCCGGTGACTGCGCAGGTATTGACGAGGATCGCGTTGTTGAGCCCGGCCTTTTCCGCCTCGGCCCGCATCACTTCCGATTCATAGGTATTGAGCCGACAGCCGAAGGTGATGACCTCGACGCCACTCAATTGACCCGAGCCCCCGGCTCGTTCTTGCGAGGAGACTTGGCCTCCGGCTCGTTCCTGCGGGGAGATTCGGCTTCAGGCGCTTCGTCGCACGTGAAGCTGCCGGTTTGCGGATCCACCTTGCCGGACCATTCCCATTCCGCCGGACCCGTCATGACGACGTGATCATCCTCGCGCCATTCTATGACGAGCGGCTGGCGGATCGGGCTGGAGGCGACGTCGATCGTCACTCTGCGGCCGGTACGCCCGGTGCGGGCGGCGGAAACGGCAGAGGCACAGGCGGCAGAACCGCAGGCGAGCGTCAGACCGGCACCCCGTTCCCACGTGCGGGTGCGCAGCGACGAAGTGGATATGACCTGAGCCAGGGTGATATTGGCCTTTTCCGGAAACATCGGATGATTTTCGAGAAGCGGCCCGAAACGTTCGAGATCGTACTCCATCGGATCGCGGTCGACCCAGAACACCGCATGCGGATTGCCCATCGACATGGCCGAGGGCGAATGCAGGATCGGTGCGTCGATCGGGCCGATCTGCAGTTCGATGCGGCTCGTGTCGAAGAACTCTTCCGCCAGCGGAATCCTGTCCCAGGCAAAGACCGGCCTGCCCATATCGACGGAAATCGTGCCGTCGGCATGTTCCTCGGCATTCAGGATGCCGGCGACCGTCTGGAAGGTGAAGGTCTTGCGGCCGGTCTCGGCGGCGAGCGCCTGGACCACGCAGCGCATGCCGTTGCCGCAGGCCTGCGCCTTCGAACCGTCGGAATTCAGAATGTCGATCCAGGCATCCGTGCCTTCCGCCCTGGGGTCGTGGATCGCCATGATCTGGTCGAACCGGGTGGCCGGCTCGGCATTCAGCGCGACCGCGGCCTGAGGCGCCACCTGGCCGGTTCGTTTGCGCATGTCGACGACCAGGATCTTGTTGCCAAGCCCGTTCATCCGCGCGAATTCGACCAGTTCTGCCATGACACCGATTCCATGTGGGCCACAGGCCCGTTTCCTGACCGTATATGGCGGAAATGCGGGGGAATTACCAGTGGCAGGCATGCCGAGACTTCCGTTACGGTGAACCATAACGGCTGACGGAGAGCCCACACGAATGCGGAACCTCAAATGATTTAATATGTGGCTCCGCATTCGCGTGGCCTTCGGCGTCTTGTCAGGACTTCCGGTCCCTACAGGTGGTCACCTCGCCTCGCTGCGTAGCCTTCTCAGACCACTTGCACGGCTCAACCGAACCCGGCCCGGCGGCCAGGGGGAGGCTTGATAGGGAAAGATGTCTTGCGACCCCTCTCCCATAGCTTTCACCTCTTCCACCTTCCCCGCACGTTACGGTTCCGATGAAAGCGCCGGCCCCCGCCTGCCCGCGAACGTCTCGCGAAACACTCCGGCGACGGAAGCGGGACAATGATAGGCGCGGGAGAGGGGGCGGGGATGACAGATGACGTAAGTCATTGAAGATGTTCGAAAGGCACCGCTATTTGTCCCCGGTTGAAATGCAGGAACCGGCACTGAAAGCTGTCTCGTGTCCTCCTCTGCCCGGCAGTGCAGAGGGATTTAGCAGGCGGCACGGCTTCCCCTGATCTCCATCCGGCGGAAGCGAACAAGCCGCCTAAGCGAACATCTCTTCCACCAGCGCATGAACGCGGCGAAAGGCGGATTTGGCGCCTTCCGCGATCTCGGCTTCATCCGCTCCGGAAAAGTCGAGTGCGTTGAAGGCCGCAACGAAGCTACGCCAGTGAAGGCCGCGGCCGGCCGGATGCGGGGCGAGATGCCTGGCTCCGAACTCCTCCGACAGGCCGAGCCTCGCCGCCTCCTTGAGCAGGAAGGCCGCACCGAGGTTCGAACCTTCCGCGACATAGAGCCAGCCGAGCGCGGCCGGGATCGGCTGCAGTTCCGCCTCAACCCTGGCCACGGCAGGCATGACGCCCCGGATATCCGCAATATCCTGGCGAAGTGCCGCAAGCCGCGCCCGGTCTGCGAGGTCGGGCAGCAGCCGGTTCAGCCGCGGATCGTTGTAGAGCGGATCCACATCCGCATGAAAATGGTGCTGGACGTCGAGGAAGAGGGCATAACGATCGCGGCTGGCGAACGGATCGGCCGCCATGATGCGCTTGTCGAGGCGCTCATGGGTGGTGTCGGTAAGCGCCTTGAGGCGCTGGATCCGGGTCGGCGCTTCGGCGGTCTTCAGTTCCATCTGCATGTCTTCTCGTCCCCGACCCTTTAGAACTTGGCGGTCAGCATCGCTCTAATGGTCCGTCCCGGTGCGGGGTTCCAGCCATCCAGCGCGTCGATGTAATAGCGATCGGTCAGGTTTTCCGCCTGCAGATCGAATGTCAGGTTATCTGTTATCTTATAGGTGGCAAAGGCGTCCACCGTCGTATAGGGCACCCACATGCCGGTATATTGGCGGGCGCTCGGCGTAACCGGCGACAGGCGCTCGCCCGCCTGGGTGACGCGGATGCCCGCAGACAGCCTGTCGTCGAAGAGGCGCGTACCGATCGTCAGCCGCTTCATGATCTCCGGCGGCATGTGGTTGGCCGCATAATCCATGTCCACGGTCGTGTCGGAGCATGTCGAGGACGTACGGCAGAAGGCATAATCCGTGTAATAGGTAAGCGAACCTTCGACGAAGAACATGCCCATGTCATAGGCAGCGGAGACCTCCACGCCGGAGAAGCGTGCCTTTTCCAGATTGTCGAAGGTAAAGACCGGCATTCCCGGAACCGGGACGGCCGGCACGCGGGAAATGTAATCCGTGTAGTTGTTGTTGAAATAGGAAAGCTTCAGCCGGGCGGAGTCGCTGTCGGTGATCAATCCATCCCTGCTCAGGTTGACGCCGATCTCCCAGTTCTTCGCCACTTCCGCCTTGAGATAGGGGTTGGGCGTGACGTTGCCGTCATTGCCCATGGTTTCGCGCATGGTCGGCGGCCGCATGCCTTCCGCATAAAGCGCATAGAACTGCAGCCCGTCGATCGGTTCGATGGTGGTGCTGATCGAGGGATTGAGACGTCCGCCGTCTCTCTCACGAACGCCGGTCGTCGAGGTTATGCCGTCGTCCTCGAGACGGTAGTGATCGTAGCGCAATCCGGCATTGAAGGTCAGCCAGTCGGTCGCCTCCCATTCGCCGGCGGCAAACAGGCTGGAGATTTCGCGGCTGCCGATGCTGGGGTTCATCAATACGCCACGGTCGGTGATGTAGCCGCGGCTGAGATAGGGCCGGGAATCGATGTCCTCGATGAGGTAGGAGGCGCCGTAATTGACGCTGACATTGCCATAGTCCGTGTCAAACTTGCTGGTATTGGAAATGTCGCCGCCCCAGGTGTGGGTCATCGCATATCGCGGATCGTCGCCCGGCGGACGGGTGGTCGGGGTGATGAACGGCGGCAGGTAGAAAGCAAGGCCGGTCGAGATATTCGTCTGGTCGACGATGCTCATCCAGGCATTGACCTTGAGGTCGGTCAAGTCGTCCGGGTTGTAGCGGTAACGGGCCGTGAACGTGTCGGTCACCACGCTCGAAAGCTTCGCCTGGCGGAACGTTTCGTCCTGGGTGAAAAGAAGGGAGGGAAGCGCCTCGCCGAAGGTGCTTTCATAACGCACATAACCGAGTTCGAGGCTCTGGGCATCGTCGAAATAGAGCGTGCCCTTGGCGAGGAACGAGGTCGATTCAGCCGACGTGTTGAAGACCTCCTCGCCCGGCTTGGTGTAGGACAGAAGGTAGTCGCGGTTGTTGAACCGGTAGGTGGTCGGACCTTTTTCGCCGGCGAAATAATTGCCGCGATACCGGCGGGCCGCGGCGATCACGAAATCGAAATTGTCCTGCACCGTGGCGAGAGCCACCGAACCGTTACCGTTCCTGAAATCGAAGAACCCGGCCGGATCGGTCTGCTGGACCTGGGAATTGATAGAAAAATCCGAGGTCGTATTGTCCTGCGCGCCGATCCGGAGGCGGCCGCCATACTGCTTGCCGTCCTCGACAATATCCTTGGCGTTCAGCGTGCGGATGCCGACGACCCCGCCATTGACGCCGGCGCCGGCCGCACCGCCGGAGGGGCCCTTGCTGATCGACACGCCGCCGATCAGGTCCGGATCGATATAGGTCTTGTCGTCGACGCCGGCATACCCGCGCCAGGTCGTGGTCGTCTGTTGCGTGCCGTCGATCGCCACGCGCACGCGGTTCTGGCCCTGCAGGCCGCGGATGTTGACATTGACCGAGCCGCCGTTGTGGCTGTTGGCGGAGATCACGCCCGGCGTGTTCTTGAAGATGTCTCCGGCGCTCGAACCGCGAAACCGCTCGATTTCCTCCCGAGAAATATAGTCGGTCGAGCCGGGCGTCTCGTAAGGCTGATCGGCGGCGGCGCCGGAACCGCCGTCGCGCAGCACGATCGGCTGGAGCGTCGTATCGGCATCCTCTCCGACAGCCGACGTGGCCGAGGCGGCGCCTGCATCGAGGGTGACGGTATTGCCGCTGATCCGGTAGGAAATGCCGGTGCCGGCCAGAAGCCGCGCGAGCGCGTCCGCCGGGCTGAGCGCGCCCGTCGCGCCGGCCGTGGTCTTTCCGGTGGTGATCTCACTGCGATAGACGAGGCGCAGATCCGTCTGCCGGCCGAGCGAAAGCAGCGCGGTCTCAAGCGGTCCGGCGGGAATGGAGATCGCAGCCGCCCGCGACTGGACGGCCGTCGGCTGCTGTGCCACCGCCGGCGCCATGCCGGCCAGCAACGATACGCCGGCAAGCGCCATCCGCAGATGCCGCGACAAAACCGGCCCCGCCAACCTCATTTCGACCAAACTCATCCAGACCCCCTGCACTCGCGATCATGCCGCCCTCATTGCGGCCCCTGATGCCTATGAGCGAGGGAAGGCCCATCCTCCTGACGTCGATTTCGGAAAAAGATGATCGGCGGGATCATGTTTTTGAAAGGGACGTCCGGTCAGCGCCCGCGAACGATCGTCAGCCAGCCGCCGAGGCGGGTCACCTGGATCGGCAGGTTCTGCTGCAGGGCGTCGAGCGCCTGATCGACATTGCCTGAATCGAAGACCGCGCTGACCCGGAGCGCGGAAACCTTGTCGTCGAGCACGAGGATGCGGCCGTTCCGGTAGCGGCCGAGTTCGGCCACCACGTCGCCAAGCCGGCGACCGGAGAAGACCAGCTTGCCGCTTCGCCAACTCGTCAGGCTGGCGACATCGCCGGTATGGGTCAGGAGCATGCCGTTATCGTCGAGTTCGGCCATTCCCCCCGCATCCAGCACCGTACGCTGCTGGCCGGCCGTGACCGCGACATGCCCCTCCTGGACCATGACCTCATCCCGTTTTCCAATCTTGACGGCATAATGGGTACCAAGCGCGATCGCCTGGGTCTCATCGCCGCTGACCACGAAGGGCTTTGCCGCATTGGGCGCGACGTCGAAAAAAGCCTCGCCTCGCAGAAGAACGATGCGTCGCTCGGCAACACCGTATTTCACCTGAATGGCGCTGTCGGTATTGAGCGTCACCACCGACCCGTCGTCGAGATCGACGCGCCGGACGACGCCGACCGGCGTATAGAAATCCGCGCGATACCGGTCGACCAGACCGACCTCGTTGGCGATGGCGCCAAGACAGCCCATCAGAAGCAGGGCAGCGATGCCGCTTCCGACAGAACGGCGACGACGCGGCGCGACCGATTTCGGCACCTGCGCGAGATCGCCCCAAAGGCCGCTCATCTCCGCAAACGCGGCGGCATGCGCCGGGCTGTGGGCTTTCCATTCCTCGAAATGCCGCCGGTCCTCGGCTGTCGCGTCCCGCGAACTCAAGCGCGCGACCCAACCCGCCGCCTCTTCGGCGACGGCGTCTTCGCGCGCCTTATCTGAGACATTAGTCATTTGAAATTCCCCCGCCTGGAGGCAATGACGCAAGGCGGGCCTGACGGCAAGCCATCAGGGCCCGGATGATATGTTTTTCAACCATATTCCGGGAAATTCCGAGCTTTTCGGCGATTTCACCGTTGGAAAGCCCTTCGAGGCGGCTCAGCACGAAAACAACCCGACATTTCGGCGGCAGCGCGCTGATCGTCTCGATCAGCAACCCCAGCTGCTGGCGCGCGGCAACCATCCGTTCCGGGCTCGGCGCATCGTCGGGGACCTGCGTCTGGTCGATCTCCTCGGTGAACAGGGCGCTGTCGCGCATCAGCCGGGCGGTGATGCCATGCGCCACCGATTTCGCGATCTGGAAAAGATAGGCGTGCGGATTGCGAAGATCTTCCCTGGGCGAAGCCGTAAGCAGCCGCAGGAAAGTTTCCTGTGTCGCGTCCGCGGCATCCTCCCTGTTGCGCAGCCGCCGAAGAAAGAACCGCTGCAGCTTCCCCTCCTCGGTCTGCTGCAGCTGTTCGACTAGGCTGATGTCCAAATCCGTATTCCCGAGGTTCAAAGACGCCTGACCACCATGGCCGCGCTTAGCGCCCGGGGAAATTCGATTCAACATCAATGATTTGGAACCGCTCAAAGGAAAACGGACAAAGATGATTTAAATACTCATCATTTAATGTGAAATCAGGATGTTGCATGCGAACCCGACGGCGCCGACGCCGCCGGGTTTCTTGCCGATCCGGCAAGGCCTGTTGCATTCCCGCAACGGTTCGAGCACTCAGGCCGTGACCGCGGGCACTTCGAAGGCTTCGCCCGGTCGCATCGGCCTGAAGCGTTCGCGAGGAAGCTCTCGCGTATCAAGGGCCGCGTGCAATGCCTTGACGGGCTCTTCGATCCCCTCGTCGGTCAGTTTGAACGTACCCCAGTGATGGCCGGCGACGAAGGCGGCGTCGCAGAGCAGCATGCCTTCCACCGCCTCTTCGGGATTCTGGTGCTGCCCCACCATGAACCAGCGCGGCTCATAGGCGCCGAACGGCAGATTGGCGAGGCGGAAGCCGCCATGTTTCTCTTTTGCCGCCCGGTAGTTGATGCCCTGGTGAAAGCCGGTGTCACCGACATGGTAGATCCTGCCGGCCGGCGTCTCGATCACGAAGGCCGCCCAGAGCGCCATGCGCCTGTCGCCCATGCCGCGCGCCGACCAGTGATGACAGGGTTCGCAATGGAACAGGACGCCCGGCGCGATCTCCTCGCGCCCGCCCCAGTCCATGACGGTGATCCTCGCATCCGGCACGCGCGAACGGATGATCGCATCATTGCCGAGGGGGGTGACGAAATGCGGCTTGTCGCGGCCCTGCAACACCCACAGGGTTTCGAGGTCGAGATGGTCGTAGTGATTGTGGGTGACGATGACGAAATCGATCGGCGGCAGGTCGCCCATGCGGATGCCGGGCGCATTGACCCGCTTCGGACCGATGAAGGAAAACGGGCTCGTCCGCTCGCTCCAGACCGGATCCGTGAGGATATTGAGGCCGGCGACCTGGATCAGCATCGAAGCGTGGCCGATCATGGTGACCACGAGCCTTCCCTCGAAAACGCGCGTTTCCGGCACGGCCTGCGGGAACGGGCTGGCAAAGCTTTCCGGCCAGGCGACGTTCTTGCCGTTGAGTTTCCAGCGCAGGAGATCGAACCCGCCGCGCGGGTCGATGCCGCCTGGATTGAAGAAGATCGTCCCGTCGAAATGATCGGAAACGGGGCCGGAATAATACGTGTTGCCAGCCATGGCTCCCCTCGCGGCGACCCCGCCCAACAGGGCGGCAATCGCTCCGATACCGGTCCATTTGAGAAATCTGCGACGGTTCATGCTGCCTCGATGTCCGTCCGGGAGAAGTCGTCACCGATGAACAAGAGCTTGGACTTTAGCGTCTTGGCGGCGGCATAGGCAAAACAATCACCGAAATTCAAGCGAGCCGGATGGCCGACAAAGCGGCCGTAAGTCTGCGCAGCCTCGAGAGCCGTGTGGTACAGGCCATTCGGCATGTCTATTTCGCTAGCGCCGATGCTGCGCAGGAACATCTCCACGTCGCTTTGCGCCTCGGCGATCATTACCGGCGGAGTAGGCCGCTGATCACCGTAAACGCTGACTGCAGCTTTGCGAGCAAGGGCTATCACAGCCTCAAATATCGTCACCGAAGAAAACGTAATTGATCCGCGATAGTTGTCGATCTTATCGATCAGGACATCCGCCCCCTCTTCCTGGGTCAGGATGGCAACAACGGCTGATGCGTCAAGAAACATCGATCATTCTTCCCACATCTCGTCCATGTAAGCCTTTTGATCGAATTTGTATGCATAAGGCCCCATCCGGGCTGCAACGCGATCTTGGATCGCCTTGACCCGTTCCCGCAACGACACGCCCTCCTCCGCCCGCCTCAACTCATTCTCCAGCGCCAGGCGCACGGCCTCGGTCTTGGTCTTGGTGCCAAGCCGGCGCATAACCTCGATGGCAAGTTCATCGACTTTGTGATCGCGTATATAAAGAGACATTGTTGCAACCAATGCGTTGGAGCGTGCTGAATATTCAATATAAGCCCATTGAATATTCACACAAGAGCTGAATATTCAACATTCGGTTGACTTTTCCGCCCGTTTCCTGTTTAAGCCCGCCAATCTGCTGACAAGTCACGACTTGAAGCCGCCGACCGGGGCCGAATTGACCGAGCCCGGAGGTCAACATCCGACAGCGCGTTGCGCCCTCGGGTGCTTTTTGGTTTTGCCCGCTCCTGGGCGTCTTGTTTTCGTCGCAGAAAGACCCGACGTTTCGGGCATTCCGAAACGTGGAAAAGGAAGAAACGATGTTCGAAAGCCTCCAGGACCGTCTTGGCTCCATCTTGAGTGGACTGACCGGCCGCGGCGCATTGAGCGAGGCGGATGTAACCGCTGCTCTGCGCGAGGTTCGCCGTGCGCTGCTCGAAGCGGACGTCGCGTTGGAAGTCGTTCGCTCCTTCACCGACCGGGTGCGCGAAAAAGCCGTCGGCGCCGAAGTCCTGAAGTCCATCAAACCCGGCCAGATGGTCGTCAAGATCGTCCATGACGAGCTGGTCGAGATGCTCGGCTCGGAAGGTGTAGGCATCGACCTGCGCGCCGCGGCCCCCGTCGTCATCATGATGGTCGGTCTGCAGGGGTCGGGCAAGACGACCACGACCGGCAAGATCGCCAAGCGGCTGACCGAGCGCGAGAGGAAGAAGGTGCTGATGGCGTCGCTCGACACGCGCCGCCCGGCAGCCCAGGAACAGCTTCGCCAGCTTGGGCAGCAGACCGGTGTCGACACGCTGCCGATCATCGCCGGCCAGTCGCCGACCGATATCGCCGCACGCGCCGTGCAGGCCGCCAAGCTCGGTGGCCATGACGTCGTCATCCTTGACACCGCCGGCCGTACCCATATCGACGAGCCGCTGATGCAGGAAATGGCGGAGATCAAGCGGAAGTCCAATCCGCATGAAATCCTGCTCGTCGCCGATAGCCTAACCGGCCAGGACGCCGTCAACCTCGCCCGCAATTTCGACGAGCGCGTCGGCATTACCGGCCTCGTCTTGACCCGCATGGACGGCGATGGCCGCGGCGGTGCCGCGCTTTCGATGCGCGCCGTCACCGGCAAGCCGATCAAGCTGATCGGCGTCGGCGAAAAGATGACCGAGATGGAGGAATTCCATCCCCGCCGCATCGCCGACCGCATCCTCGGCATGGGCGACATCGTTTCGCTGGTCGAGAAGGCCGCGGAAAATATCGACGCCGAAAAGGCGCGCGCCATGGCCGAGAAAATGGCCAAGGGCAAGTTCGATCTCAACGATCTCGCCGAACAGCTGAAGCAGATGAAATCGCTCGGCGGAATGGGCGGCATCATGGGCATGATGCCGGGCATGGCCGGCATGAAGGACAAGCTTGCCGCCTCCGGCATGAACGACAAGATGTTCGACCGCCAGATCGCCATCATCCAATCGATGACCAGGGCCGAGCGCGCCAATCCGGACATCCTGAAGCACAGCCGCAAGAAGCGCATTGCCGCCGGCTCCGGCACGGACGCCGCGGAAATCAACAAGCTTCTGAAAATGCACCGCCAGATGGCCGACATGATGAAAATGATGGGCGGCAAGGGCAAGGGCGGCATGATGAAGCAGATGATGGGCGGCCTTGCCTCCAAGATGGGGCTTGGCGGCCTTGGGGGTGGCATGGGCGGAATGGGCGGCATGCCGGATCTTTCCAAGCTCGACCCCAAGCAGCTTGAGGCATTGCAGAAACAGGCGGAAGCCGCCGGCATCAAGCCGGGTTCGATGCCGGGTCTTCCGGGCGGTGGAATGGGGGGCTTGCCGGGCCTGGGCGGCGCAAAGCTTCCCGGCCTCGGTGGTGGCTTCCCGGGTCTTCCCGGCCTGCCCAAGAAGAAGTGAGGGAGGAAGTTCGTGGTTGATCCCGAAGTGAAGGCCAGGCTTTCGAGCTACCGCCAGTCGATCGACAACATCGATGCGGCGCTCGTGCACATGCTGGCGGAGCGTTTCCGCTGCACCAAGGAAGTGGGCGTCCTCAAAGCCCAGTACGATTTGCCGCCGGCCGACCCGGCGCGCGAGGAATACCAGATCGAGCGCCTTCGCCGCCTGGCGAAGGAAGCGCATTTGGACCCGGATTTCGCCGAGAAGTTCCTGAACTTCGTCATCAAGGAAGTCATCCGGCATCATGAAGCCATCGCCGCCGAACACGGCGGTACCAAGCAAACCGCGTAACCAAACCAAAACGAATGAACCCGCCTGAAGGCGGCTTCTATCAGAACCCGGACCGCCGGACGGCGGCCCAGAAACCTCAAGGAGTAAATGCAATGTCCCTGAAGATTCGTCTCGCCCGCGGCGGCTCCAAGAAGCGTCCGTATTACACGATCGTCGTTGCCGACGCCCGCTCCCCGCGCGATGGCCGCTTCCTCGAAAAGCTCGGCTCGTGGAACCCGATGCTCGCCAAGGACGACGCCAAGCGCGTCGAGCTGAACGCCGAGCGCATCCAGGAATGGATCGCCAAGGGTGCCCAGCCGACCGACCGCGTCCTGCGCTTCCTTTCCGAGGCCGGCCTTGCCCAGCGCGACGCAAAGAACAATCCGGAAAAGGCAAAGCCGGGCAAGAAGGCTGAAGAGCGCGCCAAGGAACGCGCCCAGAAGGCCGCCGACGCAGCCGCTGCCGCAGAATAATCCCTGCAGCATGAAATTCGACGGGCGGCGCGGCGACGTGCTGCCCGTTTTGCTGTTTGCTTTTGTGCGCACAAAGCTTAAATGAGCCCGTTGTAACGAGATCCCGACTATGGCCAAGCTCGAAAACCCAGTTCTGATGGCGACCGTCGGTGCCGCACAGGGCCTCAGGGGCGAAGTGCGCGTAAAATCCTACACCGCCGATCCGACGGCGCTCGGCGATTACGGCAACCTGCATAGCGAGGATGGCCGGATCTTCGAGGTTCTCGAAATCCGCGAGGCGAGAAACGTCGTCGTCGTCCGCTTCCGCGGCATCAACGACCGCAACGCCGCAGAAGCGCTGACGGGACTAGACCTCTTCATCGAACGGGAAAACCTGCCCGACGAGGAACTGGAAGACGACGAGTTCTATTACGCCGATCTCGAAGGCCTCGAGGCTGTCGATCGGGACGGCAAGAGTTACGGCACCGTCAGTGCCGTCTACGACTTCGGCGCGGGCGACCTGCTGGAACTGAAAGGTCCTGGCCGCCGCCCGGCGCTGATTCCCTTTTCCGAAGCCGCCGTCCTGGAAATCGATCTTGAAGCCGGCAGAATGCTGATCGACCCCGATGCGGCCGGCCTCACGGAAAATCCCGAGGATGACGGGCCGGCCCCGAACTTTCCCAAGAAGGGCAAGTAGGCGCGATGAGTTTTCGCGCCACGATCCTGACCCTTTACCCGGAAATGTTTCCGGGGCATCTTGCCTATTCGCTGGCTGGCAAGGCGCTGGAGCGCGGCCAGTGGTCGCTCGAACCGGTACAGATTCGCGATTTTGCGGAGGACAGGCACCGCACGGTGGACGACACGCCGGCCGGTGGTGGCGCCGGCATGGTGCTGAAACCGGATATCCTCGCCAAGGCGATCGATCATGTTTCCGAGGGGGACGACCGCCCGCGCCTCTTGATGAGCCCGCGCGGAAGGCCATTAACGCAGGAAAGGGTGCGGAAGATTGCGGCCAGCGAGGGCGTGATCATTGTCTGCGGCCGGTTCGAGGGCGTCGATCAAAGGGTGATAGACGCACGCAATCTCGAAGAGGTTTCGATCGGCGACTACGTGCTGTCGGGAGGAGAACCTGCAGCGCTGACGTTGCTCGATGCCATCGTGCGCATCCTGCCGGGCGTCATGGGAAATGCGCTGTCCGGCACCCACGAGAGCTTTGAGAACGGCCTTCTGGAACACCCTCAATATACGCGGCCTCAGGTCTTCGAGGGCCGTGAAATTCCGGCGGTGCTGACGTCCGGCAACCACGCTGCGATCGAGAAATGGCGGCTGGAGGAGGCGTGGAAATTAACGACCGAACGTCGGCCCGATCTGGTGGCCGGTAAGGCAAAATAACCCCTCACGGGGCCGGTTCGTCGGCTGCGCCGACCATTCCTCACCCCGTCACGAAATAATAGATCGTCAATCCGATACCGACGGCGACGACGCACCAGCGCAAGACGGCCTGCGAGACGCGCCGTGCCATCCAGACCCCGGCGTAACCGCCGAGTGCACCGGCGGGAATCATCACGAGTGCTTCCGGCCATGCGATGACCCCGCCTCCGACGAAGACCACGATGGCGACGGCGGCGATCAATACCGCCAGCATATTCTTCAGCGCGTTCAGATGATGATAGCTGCCGCCGGTCGTGATGCCGAGGACAGCCAGCATCATGATGCCCATGCCGGCGCCGAAGAAACCGCCATAGATCGACGTCAGGAATTGGCCGATGATGCAGGCGGGCGAGTTGGCCGGCTGTTCCGCCGAAGCCTTTGGTTTGAGCCACGGGCCGGCGGCGAAGACGGCCGTCGCGGCAGCCAGCAGCCAGGGCACGATTTCACGGAAAGAGGGGTTATCGAGCGACAGGAGCAGGAAGGATCCCGCAAACGCGCCGACGACGGATATGATGGCGAGTATCAGGGCACTGCGCCAGCGGTGCGATATCTCGTCCCAATAGGCTATGGTCGAGGTGATATAGCCCGGAAACTGCACGATCGAGGAGGTCGCATTGGCGGAAATCGGCGGCACCCCGGCAAGGGTCATGGCCCCGAAGGTCAGGAAGGTTCCGCCGCCGGCGATCGCATTCACCGCGCCGGACAGAAAACCCGCCACGGCGAGCAGTATGATCATTGTGATTGTCATCGATGTTCCTCATCCCGTAGTCCCACATAAACGGAGAGGTGCCGGGCGGCAAGCCGGCGGCATTTCCGTCACAAATTCGCAATCAACGGGATGACAAACAGGACTCTTTCGTGTATTGGCCCAGCCGGAAATGGGAAAACTCCCGTCGACCAGCAACAAAGGATGGCGAATCCGCTCTGCCTGACGGCAAATTCCGAGGCGTGACCAAGGAATATTTATCGAGCGCTCTGGCTGTTTCAGAAGAACCAAAGGTTTGAGACGATGAACATCATACAGCAGCTTGAGGCCGAACAGGCCGCCAAGATCGCCGCCAAGCGCACGCTTCCCGAATTCTCGCCGGGCGACACCGTCCGCGTCAACGTGAAGGTTACGGAAGGCAACCGTACCCGCGTGCAGGCCTATGAAGGCGTCTGCATCGCCCGTTCCGGCGGCGGCCTCAACGAGAGCTTCACGGTCCGCAAGATCTCGTACGGCGAAGGCGTCGAGCGCGTATTCCCGGTCTATTCCCCGATGGTCGAAAGCGTCGAAGTCGTTCGCCGCGGCAAGGTCCGTCGCGCCAAGCTCTACTACCTGCGCGATCTGCGCGGCAAGTCGGCTCGTATCGTCGAGAACACCGGCACCCGCGCCCGCAAGCTGAACGATGCCGAGCGTCAGGCCGTTGCCGACGAAAAGGCACGTATCGAAGCCGAGAAGGTTGCAGCAGCCCAGGCTCTCGCCGCCGAGAAGGCCGCAGCGGAAGCCGCCGAAGCAAAGGCAGCGGCAGAAGCTGCCGAAGCCGCCAAGGCTGCCGAAGCTTCCGCAGAATAAGCTTCGAAACATCATTTTTGAAAAAGGCGGCCTTCGAGCCGCCTTTTTTATTGCCTGCTTCGATCGGTGTACCGTCAGGCCGGAGCCGCCGGTCGCGATGCCATCATCCGGCCGACGACGATCACCAGCACGCCGGCAATCGCGAGGCAGACCGCCAGGAAGGCCATCGGAAGAAGATTGCTGCCGGTTGCGTCATGAATCCAGGGCACCACGTTCTGGGCTATGAAGCCGCCGAGATTGCCGACCGAATTGATTGCCGCGATGCCGGCCGCCGCACCCGCCCCTTTCAGGAAACGCGACGGGAGGCTCCAGAAGACCGGTTGGCCGGCGAAGATGCCGGCAGCGGCGATGCAGAGGAAAACGAACTGCAGGGTCGGCGACGGAACCACGACCGACAATGCCAGGCAGATGGCCCCGATGAAGGCCGGGCCGACGATATAGGGCGTCTTGTTCTTCACCTTGTCGGCGGCGGCCGGCACCAGCCACAGCGCCGCGGCCACCACGATCCAGGGAACGATGTTGATGAAGCCGTTCGCCGTATTCGATACGCCGAAACCTTTGACGATCGTGGGTAGCCAGTAGCTGAGGCCATAGGCGGCCAGCGGGAAGCCGATATAGCAGAGCGCCATCACCAGAACACGCGGATTGACGAGCGCTTTGAAGCCGTTGTCGGAATGCTCGCTCATGCCGGATTTTTCCCGGGCAAGCCGGTCGTGCAGCCACTTCTTTTCCTCATCCGAGAGAAATTTGGCCTTTTCGGGCGTATCGTCCAGATAAAAGAGGGTTACGATGCCGGCCAGGACAGCCGGAACGCCGGTGGCGATGAAAACCCATTCCCAGCCGGCAAGCCCGAGAAGGCCGTCGAGATCGAGCAGCATGCCGCCGAGGGGGGCGCCGACCGCGTTTGCCAGCGCACTGAAGATCATGAACAGGCCGACCATGCGGCCGCGATAATCCTCCGGGAACCACAGGGTCAGCAAGTAGAGGACACCCGGGAAGAAGCCGGCCTCGCAAACACCGAGCAGGAAGCGCAGGATATAGAACATCGTCGCATTCTGCGTATAGGCGAGCGCGACGGTGACGATGCCCCAGGACACCATGATGCGTGCGAACCAGCGGCTCGCCCCGAAGCGATTGAGGAAAAGATTGCTCGGCACCTCGAAGAGGAAATAGCCGACGAAGAACAGTGAAGCACCAAGACCATAGGCATATTCGCTCATGCCGAGATCCGCCACCATGTCGAGCTTGGCGAAGCTGACATTCTGCCGGTCGATATAAGCGATGAGATAAAGAAAGCCGAGAAACGGCATCAGCCGCCAGGTGATCTTGGAGATCAATTGCTGTTCGGAAACCATGGACATATCCTCCCGGCCGGTCGAGGCTGTTGAAACACTTGGAACTTTTGTTCCCATTTAAGGCCGCATGAACCGCTTTGTTCCAGCGCGCATGAAAGTTGATGCCGTTCCTCTCAATTTCGCCGCTTGTCATTCGGGCCGGTTTCGTGAGAGTCGATGCGATCCTCATCTTACGGAGTGTTCCGATGTTTTTCCGCCGCACCGTTCTCGCCGGCCTTGCCGCATTCGTTCTTGCCCCCACCGCCGGCCTCGCCGTCGACCTCCCGAACCTTGCTGGCCGCAAGGTCGTCGTCGTGACGGAAAATGCCTATCCGCCGCTGCAATTCGTCGATCCGAAGAGCGGCCAGGCGATCGGCTGGGAATACGATGCGATGAACGAGATCGCCAAGCGGCTGAATTTCAAGGTCGAGTACCAGAATACCAGCTGGGACGCGATGATCCAGGCCGTATCCGACGGCCAGTACGACATCGGCATGACCGGCATCACCATCAAGGACGACCGCAAGGAAAAGGTCGATTTCTCAGATCCCTACATGCGCTCGCAGCAACTGATGCTGGTGCGCGGCGACGAGAAACGCTTCACGGACGCGAAAAGCTTCGCGGCCCTGGAGAAAGGCCTGATCGGCGCGCAGCCGGGAACGAGCCCGTTCTACACCGCCGTATACGAAATCCTCGACGGCAACGAACAGAACCCGCGCATCAAGCTTTTTGAAACCTTCGGCGCAACAGTGCAGGCACTGAAGGCCGGCGACGTCGACCTGGTGCTGACCGACAGCACCGCCGGCGAAGGTTATGTAAAGGCCTCCGGCGGGTCGCTGAAAATCGTCGGCGACCCCATGGGCACCGAGGACTTCGGCTTCATCTTCAAGAAGGGTTCCGATCTCGTCGAGCCGGTGAATGCCGCCATCTCCGCCCTGAAGACCGACGGCACGCTCGATGCACTGAACAAGAAGTGGTTCCTCGACTACAAGATGGGCCAATAAGGCATGGCGCCTCTGCGCCGCAAAACGTCCGAGCCACAGGATTTTCCCTGGTGGTTCGTCGCCTTCGGGACGCTTTGCATCGGGCTGGCGGTGGTCATCGCGGTCAACGATCTCTACACCCAGGTCTTCACCGTCGTCGTCAAGGGTATCGGCATCACCATCGGCGTGACGCTCGGCGCGTTCACGCTGGCGACGGCGCTCGGCCTCGCCATCGCGCTTGCCGGACTGTCGAACAATATCGTGCTCCGGCAGGTCGCACGCTTCTATGTGGAGCTGATCCGCGGCATCCCGATCCTCGTCCTGCTGTTCTACATCGCCTTCGTCGGCGCGCCGGCCTTCGTGGCGCTGTGGAACTGGACGCTCTCGCCGCTGATCGACAGGGGCTGGCTGGAGACGCTGCTGGTGCGGGACGTCTCGCTGCTCTGGCGTGCGGTGATCGCGCTGATGATCGGTTATGCGGCCTTCATCGCCGAAATTTTTCGTGCCGGGTTCCAGTCGGTCGACATCGGCCAGGTCGAAGCAGCGAAGACACTCGGCTTTACTCGCTTCCAGCGTTTCCGGCTGATCGTCTTCCCTCAGGCGATGCGGGTGATCTTTCCACCGCTTTCGAACGACTTCGTCTCGATGGTGAAGGACTCATCGCTCGTTTCGGTGCTCGGGGTCGCCGATATCACGCAGATGGCCAAGGTCTATGCGGCCGGTTCCTTTCGTTTCTTCGAGACCTATTCGATCGTCACCTATATGTACCTCATCCTGACGATCAGCCTGTCGCTGGCGCTGCGCGGCATCGAGAGGCGATTACGCAGGCGGACGGAACGGTAGCCGGGGCCACTGGCCGCCGCCGCCATCCAGGGCGCCACACATGGTGTGACGCCCTTGCCGCAGCATCAGTAGATTTCCGGCACGTACATGTCCGCTGGCACCGGATGGCGGATGTAATCCTCATTCCGGACGCGGCCCGGCAGGTCGATCGGCTCCTTCGGCACGGTTTCATAGGGCACCTGAGAGAGGAGATGGGCGATCATGTTGAGGCGCGCCTTCTTCTTGTCGACGGCCTGCACCACCCACCAGGGCGCTTCCGGAATATGCGTGCGCTGAAGCATGTCTTCCTTCGCGCGCGTGTAATCTTCCCAATGGACGCGGCTTTCGAGGTCCATCGGCGAGAGTTTCCACTGCTTCAACGGATCGTGGATGCGCATCTTGAAGCGGAATTCCTGTTCCTCGTCAGTGATCGAGAACCAGTATTTCAGAAGGATGATGCCGGAACGCACCAGCATGCGTTCGAATTCCGGCACCGAACGGAAGAACTCCTCCAGCTCGTCCGGCGTGCAGAAGCCCATGACGCGTTCGACACCGGCACGGTTGTACCAGGAGCGGTCGAACAGCACCATTTCGCCGGCAGTCGGCAGATGGGCTGCGTAGCGCTGGAAATACCACTGGCTCCGCTCACGTTCGGTCGGCGCGGGAAGCGCGACGACGCGGCAGACGCGGGGATTGAGACGCTGGGTGACGCGCTTGATGGCGCCGCCCTTGCCGGCGGAATCCCGGCCTTCGAAAAGCACGACCATCTTCAGCTTCTTGTGCTGCACCCAGTCCTGAAGGCGGACGAGTTCATGCTGGAGGCGGAAGAGCTCGCGGAAATAGATCTTGCGGTCAAGTGAAGGTTCGGCGGGCTCGGACATGCCCTCCGCGACCAGTTCGTCCAGCCGGTCTTCCTCCATCTGCATTTCCAGCTCTTCATCGAAGCTGTCGGCAATCTCGTCCTTGATGCGGTTGAGCTGGTCTTCAATGGGTTCGGACATCTCACATCCCTCCGTTTGGAAGATGAGATCAACCACGTTTCCGCGAAAACTTTATGACAGGGATGCGACAGCTTCCCGACGGTGTTATTCGATTGCCGATTTTGCGGAAAACTGCTATCTGAGCGGCCATGGGATCGAAATTCGGATGCCTTGCGAACCATATTGTCGTGCTGCAGGACCACAAGCGCCTGCCGGCACGCTTTTTCGCGCGTGTTTCCGGGGCGCTTTGCGACCGACTTAGCTGACCTTATCAGCTTCCGGGCAGCGGACAGCTGCCGACACCCATTCCCGTATTTCATTCAGCTGAACGGATAGCAGCCATGAGCGCACAGCACATTGCCCCTCGCACCCTTTACGACAAGATCTGGGACGACCACGTCGTTTCGACCGACGAGAACGGCACCTGTCTTCTCTACATCGACCGTCACCTCGTTCACGAAGTGACGTCGCCGCAGGCTTTCGAAGGCCTCCGCATGGCCGGCCGCAAGGTCCGCGCCCCGGAAAAGACGCTCGCCGTCGTCGACCACAACGTGCCGACCACCGCCGACCGCCACGAAGGCATCAAGAACGAGGAAAGCCGCATCCAGGTGGAAGCGCTTGCCCAGAACGCCCATGACTTCGGCGTCGAATATTATTCCGAAAAGGACGTCCGCCAGGGCATCGTCCACATCGTCGGCCCGGAGCAGGGCTTCACCCTGCCGGGCATGACCATCGTCTGCGGTGACAGCCACACTTCGACGCATGGTGCTTTCGGTGCGCTGGCGCACGGCATCGGCACCTCCGAGGTCGAGCATGTGCTCGCCACCCAGACGCTGGTGCAGAAGAAGGCGAAGAACATGCTGGTGCGCGTCGACGGCCAGCTGCCGGAAGGCGTCACGGCCAAGGACATCATCCTCGCCATCATCGGCGAGATCGGCACCGCGGGCGGCACCGGCCATGTCATCGAATTCGCCGGCGAGGCGATCCGCTCGCTCTCCATGGAAGGCCGCATGACGGTCTGCAACATGACGATCGAAGGCGGCGCCCGCGCTGGCCTGATCGCGCCCGACGAAAAGACCTTCGAATACATCAAGGACAAGCCCCGCGCCCCGAAGGGCAAGGCCTGGGACATGGCGCTCGACTACTGGAAGACACTGCATACGGAAGAAGGTGCGCATTTCGACAAGGTCGTGGTGCTCGATGCCGCCAACCTGCCGCCGATCGTCTCCTGGGGCTCCTCGCCGGAAGACGTCGTTTCGGTCCAGGGCGTGGTTCCGAACCCGGATGAGATCCAGGACGAAACGAAGCGCGCTTCCAAGTGGCGCGCGCTGGACTATATGGGTCTGAAGCCGGGCACCAGGATCACCGATATCGCGATCGACCGCGTCTTCATCGGCTCCTGCACCAATGGCCGCATCGAAGACCTGCGCGCCGCAGCCAAAGTCGTCGAGGGCCGCAAGGTCGCCTCGACCGTTTCCGCGATGATTGTCCCGGGCTCGGGCATCGTCAAGGAACAGGCGGAAGCCGAAGGCCTCGACGTCATCTTCAAGGATGCCGGTTTCGAATGGCGCGAACCGGGTTGCTCCATGTGCCTTGCAATGAACGACGACCGCCTGAAGCCGGGCGAGCGCTGCGCTTCCACATCGAATCGCAACTTCGAAGGCCGCCAGGGTTACAAGGGTCGCACGCATCTCGTCTCGCCGGCCATGGCCGCCGCCGCCGCGATCGCCGGCCATTTCGTCGATATCCGCGAGTGGAAATAAGCCACTCGCGGAATGCAAAGAGGCTCTGTCTCCGCCGCCACGCTCGGGCAGGTCCCGAGCGTCTGCCGCGATTGGATTGATTGGGACGGCTTGAATCCTTGAGACAATCCGAGGATGACAGAAACGAAGATGCCCGGCCTCAGCGCCGGGCATCTTCGTTTCAGGTGCCCTCACCCCAGCACTCGCACCACCGTCCCCCTCCGCATGAAGCGGATAAGTCGTTTCATATCCGTCAGGCTGACCGCAATACACCCCGCAGTCGGCTGGTAACCCGGCTTGATGAGATGAAAAAAGATCGCCGAGCCTCTATGGCGTTTGCGCGACGTGATGTTCCAGTCGAGCACGAGGCAGACGTCATAGAGCCCGTCAGCCCGCATCATCTCCTCATGGCTTGAGCGGAAGGGATTTTTCACCTGTCGATTATAGGCCGGGTGATCCGGCTGGTCGCACCATGCCATGTCCTTGCGGATGCGTTTCATCGGCAAGGCCGTCGGCGGAAGCCGGACCCGCTCTCCGCGTGTAAAGCCGTAAAGAACACGCATCGCGGCGACCGGCGTCGCCCCGTCCCCCTCCCGTTTGAGCGGCGTGGTGCCAGAACGCCCGAGCGCGGCAGGCACTGTCATCCCACCGAACGAAACGATCGCCCGTCGCCGGTCTCGAGGTGCGGCCCGAACGGTGATGACGGCAGAGCTTTTATGATTTCCCTCGCGAAAACGTTGCATTTCTCTCACAAGGTTTTGCTTTGAATATGATTTCGTTTGAATTCATAGCACGTTGGGATTTAGATCGAGGAGCCCTAAATGCGCTTCGATTGACTGCAATGACAGTCGGAAAGCAACGGCGAGACGAAAGGCAAGAACGCATGGCAGCGCGCACGATACTCCTGGTGGACGACGACGACGATCTGCGCGAGACGCTTGTCGAGCAGCTGTCGTTTTATGACGAGTTCGCGATCCTCCAGGAAGCCAATGCCGCCAAGGCGCTGGGTACCGCCAAGGGCGCCCAGATCGATCTCCTGATCATGGATGTCGGCCTGCCCGACATGGATGGCCGCGAGGCCGTGAAGCTGCTCCGCAAGAACGGCTTCAAGGCGCCGATTATCATGCTGACCGGCCATGACACCGATTCCGACACGATCCTTGGCCTGGAAGCTGGCGCCAACGACTATGTGACGAAACCGTTCCGCTTCGCGGTGCTGCTCGCCCGCATCCGTGCCCAGTTGCGCCAGTACGAGCAGAGCGAGGACGCAACGTTCACCGTCGGCCCCTATCTCTTTAAGCCGAGCCAGAAGCTCCTGACCACCGACGACGGCAAGAAGATCCGGCTTACCGAAAAGGAAGCCGCGATCATCCGCTACCTCTACCGCGCCGGACAGAAGGTCGTGACGCGCGACGTGCTGCTGGAAGAGGTCTGGGGCTATAATTCCGGCGTCACCACCCATACGCTCGAAACCCATGTCTATCGTTTGCGGCAGAAGATCGAACGCGACCCCTCGAGCGCCGAGATCCTCGTCACCGAAAACGGCGGCTATAAGATCGTCCCGTAAACCCCGCGCCGGAAGCCGATTCATGTCGCTCACCGAAGATATCCGTCTGCTTTCCCAGGTGCCCCTCTTCCGGGACATGAACGAGGATCAGCTGCGCCTTGTCGCCTTCGGTGCGGAGAGGCGGCAGGTGGCGCCCGGCCAGGAACTTTTCCGGGAGAAATCGCCGGCGGAATCGGCTTTCATCGTTGCGCGCGGGCGCTTTGAACTCCTGATGAGCGGCCGCAACGGCGAGGTTAAGGTGGAAGCGACCGTCGGTCCCGGCACGCTGCTGTCCGAGCTTGCGCTGGTCACCATGGTGGAGAGAAAGTTCACCGCCGTGGCAATCGACGATGCGGAAGCGATGAAAATCAGCCGCACCCTCTTCCACCGCCTGCTGGAGGAATATCCGCAGGTCGGCCGAATGATCGAGAACCGGATCAAGGACAATATCGCCGGCCTCGCCAAGGCAGCGGCGGCGATGCAAGGCCGGTTTGCCTGATCCGGACCGTGCGCCCCTCACCTTGCCCTCTTCCGCACGTGGCTCGAAGGCTGGCTTCAGCCGCGGGCTTCCAGGAGCACAGGGGCTCGATCGAGGAAAGCACGAGATCGCGCAGCGACCAGAGATGGTCGGCGCCACAACTCCACCGGGTATAGATTTTCTCCGGCTCCGGCGCTTGACGTGGCAGGCAACGACGATCACCCATTACGGGTTGCGATAAAGCGCCAGTCGGCCACGGCGGCATGGCGATGGGGCGCAGCGCGCGTCGCATAGTCTGGATGGTCAAGGATCCTTCTGAGGTCGTCGAAACTCTTGTAGCGCACGATTACGATATCGTGCCAGGCTTCTTGCGGAGCCGCCAACACGCCATGCAGCCAGCGCCCCGCATAGACCAGTTCCGTGGTTATCTGAAGCTGCGCCGCAATCTCGCGGAACACGCCCGCATAGCCCTCGTAATAGGCGCTGCGGACGCTCGTCTTCTTGTCCGGGAAGCTCTCCGAATATACGGGCTGCTCGTGGAAAGAGAGCAGGTTCACCATAACGACGGGGCCGGAGCCGATGACATGGCTTGCCTCATTGATAACATCCATAGAAAACCTATTGGCCATCGATTAACCTTTCTGACATTTTTTGTTATAATGTCAGTTATTGACGTTTTATGTCAGTTTGTCAAGATGGTCGCATGATTACAAAGGTTGAGAAAGAGGCGCGGGCTCTCAGAAGCGCGGAAGATGTGTTTACGCGGTATGGCTATGCGCGCACCACCATGGGTGACATCGCTGCGGCCGCGGGCATGTCACGTCCGGCGCTTTATCTCCTCTTTCCGGACAAGGATGCGATCTTCACCCGGGTCATCGAGGAAATGGACAGGCGAACCTTGGCCGGGATCGAGACGGCGTTGCGGGAGATAGCACCCTTGCGCGAAAAGCTGTTATATGCCTGTAGCGTCTGGGGTCTGCACGGCATGGAATTGGCCGCTGCGCATCCCGACGCCGCAGATCTGTTCGATCTGCGGTTTGTCGCAGTTCGCCAAGTCTATGCGAACTTCCAGGCTCTGCTGGTTCGGCTCCTGAGCGATACTCTGGCGCAGTCGGATCTCGGCGCGACGCCCGAGGATGTAGCCTGCGCCATGACCTACGGCATGCGGGGCCTTCGCCATGCCTGCTCCAGCGTGGAGGAGATGAGGCACATGATCCATGTGCATGTCGAAGCCTATTCCAAGGCATTGCAGGCGACGGAAGGCGTTTCGTGAAGGTGCCTTTGGGGCACTGATCTCCTTCGGGAATAAGAGCTGTCCTAAAACTTGAACACCGCCGTCACCGGCACGTGGTCGGAGGGCTGGTTCCAGCCGCGGGCTTCCTTCAGCACGTCGATACGGTCGAGGAATGGCCCGAGGTCGGGCGACGACCAGATATGGTCGAGCCGGCGGCCCTTGTCGGCCGCTTCCCAGTCCTTGGCGCGGTAGCTCCACCAGGTGTAGATCTTGGTCGGTTCCGGTGTGTGCTGGCGCATCAGGTCAAGCCAGCCGCCCCTTGCGATGACCTCTTTCAGGCCGTCGGTCTCGACCGGCGTATGGCTGACGATCTTCAGGAGCTGCCTGTGCGACCAGACGTCGTGCTCCAGCGGCGCAATGTTGAGGTCGCCGACGAGGATCGACGAAATGCCCGGCATGGCGTCCGCCTTCAGCGCTTTCATCTCTTCCACGAAATCCAGCTTATGGCCGAATTTCGGATTGATCGTCCGGTCCGGCTCGTCGCCGCCGGCCGGAACGTAGAAATTATGAAGACGGATGCGCCGCGAGCTGCGCTCGAAGATCGCCGAGATGTGCCGGGCATCGCCGACGTTGCAATAATTCTGGCGATGGTCTTCGAGAAGCGGCACCTTGGAGGCGATGGCAACGCCGTGATAGCCCTTCTGGCCATGGATGATGATATGCTGGTAACCCAGATCCTTCAGCGGCTGCAGCGGAAATTCCGGCTCCTGGCATTTGATTTCCTGCAGGCACAGGATGTCCGGCTTGTGGCGGACGAGGAACTGCTCGACGATAGGCATGCGCAGCCGCACGGAGTTGATGTTCCAGGTGGTAACGGAAAACGTCATGTTCAAAACCTCGATGTCCGGCCGAGGTTTAGGAAATTTTCCCCATCCTGAGAAGCAAAAAGGGCTGCGCCGGAAACGCAGCCCCACATTCCTTGCGGAAACTCCGATGATCAGCCCTTGCGGACGTCCTCATAGGGGATAGTGAAGACCTTTTCATCGAGGTTGACGCCGTTCTGGACGTTGTAGATCATCACCGACGTGTCCTTGTTCTGGGCGTCGGTGATCGTCCACTGGCGAAGGTCGTAGGTCTTCGAATCGAACATCATGGTGATCGTCGAATCGCCGAACACGGTCTTGTTGCCGAGCACGATCGTGGTGATGTCGGATTCTTCCTTCACGTCGCGCACCATCTGATTGCCGAGATCGATACGGCTCGCGAGGAGCAGGCTGAGCGGCGTCTTGGAGAGCGGATAGATATCCCAGGTCTTGAGCTTCAGATTGCCTACGACGACATTCTTGCCGTCGGCAATGACGCGGATCGGCGACGGGTCCTCGAAATTGAAGCGCAGCTTGCCGGGCCGCTCGATATAGAACTTGCCACCGGTCTGTTCGCCGCGCGGGCCGAACTGCACGAACTCGCCCATCATGGTTTTGACCGAGGAAAAGTGGTCGGCGATCTTTTGCGCCGCGGCGGATGACTGGGCAAAACCCAGTCCGGGCGCGAGAGCGGTCGCAGCAAGCCCCATCAGGCCGAGCGAAAACTGCCGGCGTCCGATGGCGCCGGCTGCGATATTCGAAAGGATGGATTTTTCTTGTGTCATTCTGGTCTCCTTCCCTTTATCTCTCGGCATCAAAGGCGGCGGCTTGATGACAAAACCGCACAATCACGAAAGCCTTACCGATCGAGCACGTCGCCTTCGGTCGGCACCAGGATTTCGCGCTTGCCGGCATGGTTCGCCGGCCCGATCAGCCCTTCCTGCTCCATGCGCTCGATGAGCGAGGCAGCCCGGTTATATCCTATTCCCAGGCGGCGCTGGATATAGGACGTCGAGGCCTTGCCGTCACGCAGCACGATCGCAACGGCCTGATCATACGGATCGTCCGAATCCGAAAGGTTCGATGTGCCGGCCGGGCCGCCACCCTCGTCCTCGTCGTCTTCGTCCGCCGTGATCGCATCGAGATATTGGGGCGCGCCCTGCGTTTTCAAGTAGGCGACGATGTCCTCGACCTCGGTATCGGAAACGAACGGGCCGTGGACACGCTGAATCCGGCCGCCACCGGCCATGTAGAGCATGTCGCCCATGCCGAGCAACTGTTCGGCGCCCTGCTCGCCAAGGATGGTGCGGCTATCGATCTTCGACGTGACCTGGAAGGAGATGCGGGTCGGGAAGTTCGCCTTGATCGTGCCGGTGATGACGTCGACCGAAGGACGCTGGGTCGCCATGATGACGTGGATGCCGGCGGCACGCGCCATCTGCGCCAGGCGCTGTACGGCGCCTTCGATATCCTTGCCGGCCACCATCATCAGGTCGGCCATTTCGTCGATGATGACGACGATATAAGGGATCGGCGCCAGATCGAATTCCTCGGTCTCGTAGATCGCCTCGCCGGTATGGCGGTCGAAGCCGGTCTGCACGGTGCGGGTCAGCACCTCGCCCTTTTCCATCGCCTGTTCGACGCGGCTGTTGAAGCCGTCGATGTTGCGAACGCCGATCTTCGACATCTTCTTGTAGCGCTCTTCCATCTCGCGGACGGTCCACTTGAGCGCAACGACGGCCTTCTTCGGATCGGTGACGACCGGCGACAGGAGATGCGGAATGCCGTCATAGACCGAAAGCTCGAGCATTTTCGGATCGATCATGATCAGGCGGCACTTCTCCGGCGTGTAGCGGTAGAGCAGCGACAGGATCATTGTATTGATGGCGACGGACTTGCCGGAACCGGTAGTGCCGGCGACCAGCAGATGCGGCATCTTGGCGAGATCGGCAACGACCGGCTCACCGCCGATCGTCTTGCCGAGCGCCATGGCGAGCTTGGCCTTGCTGCCCTCGAAATCCTTCGAACCGATCATCTCGCGCAGATAGACGGTCTCGCGGGTGCGATTCGGCAATTCGATGCCGATCGCGTTGCGGCCGGGCACGACGGCGACGCGGGCGGCAATCGCGCTCATCGAGCGGGCAATATCGTCCGCAAGCCCGATGACACGGGATGACTTGATGCCGGGCGCAGGCTCAAGTTCGTAAAGCGTGACGACCGGGCCAGGGCGGACATGGATGATCTCGCCCTTGACGCCGAAATCTTCCAGCACCCCTTCCAGCAGCCGGGCGTTCTGCTCCAATGCGTCGGCGGAGAGCGACGCATCACGAGCGACGGCTTTCGGCTCGTTCAGCAGGTGGACGGACGGGAGCTGGAAACCTTCGGGCGAAAGGAAGGTCGCCTGCGCCTCGCGGCCGACGCGGGCGCTCGGCTTCGGCGGCGCTGCAGCGGGAACCACGCGAGGCTGGGCGCGGCCCCCGACCGGCTGCGGCGCACGGGACGCCACGAACGGCATGTCGTCGTCATCGTCATCCGCCAGGATGCCGGTCGGACGCGGCGGCATGTCGCTCATGTCGAACGGCGGATCGTCATCGTAGTCGTCATCGGCGTCATGCGCCGAGATCGGCGGAGCAGCCACGATCCGCCGCGCGCCGGCAGCCCTTTCCGCTAGGCCGTCGAGCGACGGTTCCATGCGTCGGCCGGACGCGGCGGAGGCGGCCTTGGCGCGGACCGGCTCGTTCAGGGTGCCGAACTCGTCCTCGTTGAAATCGTAGGGCTGGTCGAAGCTCATGCGGACCTGCGGCCTGATGCCGGCAAGCCTGCGCAGACGCGCCTGGGCAATGTACCAGTAATGCGTGATGGCGCCGAAGGCCAGGAGGTTCGAGAGGCGGGTGAGAAGACCGTCCTCATCGTCCTCCTCCTCGGCTTCCTCGCGCCGCGAACGGATTTTCGCTGCGACCACCGGCTGATCCTCGTCGTCGGTCTCGTCTTCAAAGGCTTCACCGACAAGGCCGGAAGCAAACAGCATCAGCCAGATGCAGGGAATGGTGAAGATGCAGCCGAGCACCATCGCGACCATGCCGGTCGGATAGGCGCCGACGAAAAGCGCGGGAAACCTGAGAATCATATCGCCGATCACGCCGCCGATGCCATTCGGGATCGGCCAGGTGAGCGGCGCAGGAAAACAGCCCAATGTTGCCGACGCAAGCAGCGTGCCGCCGCCCCAGGCGGCAAGCCGCGCGGGGATCCGATCGTACTTGCGCCCGGAAATCAGCGCCAGCGACAAGGCAAGCACGGGCAGCAGGGCGACGAGGCTCGCCAGCCCGAGGAACTGCATCATCAGGTCGGCGAAGGCCGCGCCTGCAAAACCGAGGATGTTGGTGGGTGCGTTGTCGGTCGCGTAAGAGAAGCTCGGATCGGCGACATTCCAGGTGGCGAGCGCGGCCACCGCGAGAGCCAGCGCGAGGAAGACGCCGAAACCGATCAGCGCCAGCGTCTGCCGCCACACGAAGGCCGTCAGCGCGAAGCGGGTGGACCGGTTTGCCATGACCGCTGAACTGCTTCTGCCCATCCGTGTCTACCCGCTGTCTCAAGAAACGCAACTCATGGCGCGAATCACCGGCCGCCTGCCGATTCACGCAATTCCAGCGGAGCATAGCGCGACGATGGTTAAGACGCCTTTAACCTCAACGAATGGTGAACAGCGGAAAACGGCGCAATAAAAGCCCGGACCGAAGTCCGGGCAAAACGGCCCTGCATGCAGGGTCAACGGAATGGGGAGGGCGGCGGCAATCCGCCGCCCGGAAACCCCAGGATTACGAGTGATAGGCAGCTTCGCCGTGGGTTGCGAGATCGAGGCCTTCGCGCTCGGCTTCGACGGTCACACGCAGGCCGACGATCAGGTCGACGATCTTGTAGAGGATCGCGGAGCCGATACCCGACCACAAAAGCGTGACGATGACGCCCTTGAGCTGGGCCCATACCTGGCCGGCAGTGCCCTGATAGGTCGCGGCGAAGTCCGCCGTCGAGTAGTCGACGATGCCCGCCCCGCCGAGAGCCGGATTGACGAACACGCCCGTGAGGATCGCGCCGATGATGCCGCCGATGCCGTGAACGCCGAAGACGTCGGCGGTATCGTCGTAACCGAACTTGTTCTTCACCGTCGAAACGAAGAAGTAGCAGACCGGCGAGACGATGAGACCCATGATGATGGCGCCCATCGGACCGACGAAGCCGGCAGCCGGAGTGACAACGACAAGACCGGCAACGGCACCAGAAGCAGCACCCAGCATGGAAGCCTTGCCACGGCCAAAGGTTTCGACCAGTGACCAGCTGACGATGGCAGCGGCGGTTGCAACGAAGGTGTTGATCATTGCAAGAGCAGCGTAGGCATTTGCTTCGAGGTTGGAGCCGGCATTGAAGCCGAACCAGCCGACCCACAGAAGCGAGGCGCCGACCATGGTGAGCGTCATCGAATGCGGAGCCATCATGTCCTTGCCGAAGCCGGTGCGCTTGCCGACCATGATGGCGCCGACGAGACCTGCGATACCGGCATTGATGTGAACGACGGTGCCGCCTGCGAAATCGATCGCGCCGAAGCCAAAGATGAGGCCGGTCGGGCCGTCATAGGCGCTCGGGCCGCCCCAGAACCAAACCATGTGCGCCATCGGGAAATAGATGAAGGTGAGCCACAGGATGGTGAAGAGGATGACCGCCGAGAACTTGATGCGCTCTGCGAAGGCGCCGACGATCAGCGCAGGCGTGATGGCTGCGAAGGTCATCTGGAAGCAGACGAAGGCGAGTTCCGGAATGGCCGCGCCCTTGGTGAAGCTCTCCGACATCGTCGTCGTATCGACGCCGGCGAGGAACATCTTGGAGAAGCCGCCGACGAAGCTGTTCAGCGAGCCGCCGTCGGTGAAGGCGAGCGAGTAGCCGTAGGTGACCCAGACGATCATCGCGACGGCGGCGATCATCATCACCTGCATCAGCACCGACAGCATGTTCTTGGTGCGGACGAGACCGCCATAGAAAAGGGCAAGGCCCGGCACGATCATCAGGAGGACGAGAATGGAGGAAATCAGCATCCAGGTGGTATCGCCCTTGTCGACCGTCATGGCCGGAGCTGCGGGGGCCGCCGGCGCTGCGGCCGTCTGCGCAAAGGCGACGGCCGGTGCCATCACCGCCGCAGCTGCGGCGCCGAGGCGTCCGAGAATGGAAATCTTGTTAAATTGCATAGCTTGAAAACTCCCCTGTCAGCCGTGCTTAAAGCGCTTCTGTGTTGGTTTCGCCGGTACGGATGCGCACGGCCTGCTCGATCGAATAGACGAAGATCTTGCCATCCCCGATCTGGCCGGTCTTGGCGGACGAGGCGATCGCATCCACGGCCTTTTCGACGAGGTCGGAGGGGACGGCGATTTCGATCTTCAGCTTCGGCAGAAAACTTACGGCATATTCCGTGCCGCGATAGATTTCGGTGTGTCCCTTCTGGCGTCCGTAACCTTTGACTTCGGTAACGGTCAGGCCCTGGATACCGACAGCCGTGAGGGCTTCGCGCACCTCATCCAGCTTGAACGGCTTGATAATGGCCATCACGATTTTCATCTGGCTTCCCATCCTTTGTTTGTCTTCGGCACAGCGGCCGACTCTCCTCATCGTCGTCAGATCATGACAGCGACTGGCGAGTTACATTCAAAGGGCGTGCCAGATTCAAATAGGGCAATAAGTTATTGAAATATAAAAGGTTATAAAAAGGGCGCCAAGAAACAGGCATTTGAGCGGCGCAAAAGCGGCCAAAATCTGTGCAATTTGCGAAAATTGCACATAAATTATGCGTCTGCCTTTTTCCGAATCAATCCTTCCTGGGCGACGGACGCAATCAGCGTGCCGGAACGGCTATAAATGCTGCCGCGCGTCATCCCGCGCGCGCCGGAGGCGCTCGGACTGTCCTGCGTATAGAGAAGCCAGTCGTCGAATGTGACGGGTCTGTGAAACCACATCGCATGGTCGAGGCTCGCTGCCTGGAGCCTGGGATCGAAGATCGACGTGCCGTGCGGATAAAGCGAGGCATCGAGCAGCGTCATGTCGGAAAGATAGGCAAGCACGGCGGCCTGGTAGTGGCGGTCGGTCGGCACCGAGCCGGTCGTCCGCACCCAGATGTCCTGGCGAGGATCCAGCTTGTCCTTGGTGAGATAATGGACGAGAGAAGTCGGCCTGATTTCGATCGGCCGCTCCCGCAGCCAATAGCGACGAACGTTTTCCGGCGCCTTGGGCAGGAAAAGCTCCTTGAACTCCTTCTCGCCCATCAGGTCTTCCGGCTGGGTGACGAACGGCATGTCGATCTGGTGATCATAGCCTCCTTCTTCGGTCTGGAAGGAGGCGGACATGGAGAAGATCGCCTTGCCATGCTGCACGGCCACAACGCGCCGGGTCGTGAAGCTTGACCCGTCGCGAATACGCTCCACCTGATAGAGGATCGGCACGGATGGGTCGCCGGGGCGCATGAAATAGGCATGCAGCGAATGCACGAAACGATCGGCATCCACGGTGCGTTGCGCCGCCATGAGAGCCTGGGCGATCACCTGGCCGCCGAACACCCGCTGCCAGCCCGCGTCGGGGCTCACGCCGCGATAGAGATTATGCTCCAGCGTTTCGAGATCGAGCGTCGCGATCAGCGTCTCCATGGCGGACTTCTCTGCGATGGAGGGCGATTCGGTCTGGCGCGACATTATGACGGTCTCCGGCAATAGGAAGCGGGTGCGGGATGATCTATATGCATGGCATGATATTCTCAAGTCTCAGGGGAGTTTGAACCGATGCTGGACATGCTGGTTGTAGGGGGCGGTTACGTGGGTCTCGCCGCCGCGGTGGCGGTCAAGCAGGCGGCTCCGCATCTCACGGTCGAAGTGATCGAGGCCGCCCCCGAACATGTCTGGCAGAAGGATGAGCGGGCGTCGGCGGTCATCTCGGCTGCGACGCGTATGCTCGAAGTGCTTGGCGTCTGGCACGAGATCGCCGCGGACGCCCAGCCCATCAACCGGATGATCGTCACCGACAGCCGCACGTCCGATCCCGTTCGTCCGGTCTTCCTGACGTTCGACGGCGAGGTCGAGGAGGGACGACCCTTCGCCCATATGGTACCGAATGTCGTCATAGTGCGGGCGCTGCGGGGCGCTGCCGAACGGCTCGGCATCACAATCCGCCACCGTCTTTCCGCGACCGGCTTCCAGACAGGCAGCACCCGCTGCACGGTGACGCTTTCGGATGGATCGGCAATCGAAACCCGCCTTCTCGTCGCCTGCGACGGCGTGCGTTCCAAGCTGCGCGACATGGCCGGCATCAAGACCGTGACCTGGGACTACGGCCAGTCCGGCATCGTCGCGACCGTCGCGCATGAGCGGCCTCATGAGGGCGTGGCGGAAGAACATTTCCTGCCCTCCGGTCCCTTCGCGATCCTGCCGCTCACCAACAACCGCTCATCGCTGGTCTGGACCGAGCGCACCCCCGAGGCGGAGCGGCTGGTCGCTTCCGACGACCTGCTGTTCGAAGAAGAATTGCAGCGCCGTTTCGGCCATAAGCTCGGCGAATTGCAGGTGGTCGGAGGCCGGAAGGCCTTTCCGCTCGGCCTGACGCTCGCCCGCGCCTTCGTGGCACCGCGTTTGGCGCTTGCAGGTGATGCGGCGCATGGCATCCACCCGATTTCAGGCCAGGGCCTCAATCTGGGTTTCAAGGATGTCGCGGCACTCGCGGAAACGGTGGTTGAGGCGGACCGGCTGGGGCTCGATATCGGCGCGCTCAACGTGCTCGAACGCTACCAGTCCTGGCGGCGTTTCGACACGTTCCGCATGGGGGTGACGACCGACGTGCTGAACCGGCTGTTCTCGAACGACATAACCCCGATCCGCATCGCCCGCGATTTCGGCCTCGGCGTGGTCGAGCGCCTGCCGCGACTGAAGAGCTTCTTCATCGAGCAGGCAGCGGGGAAGAGCGGAGCCGATGGGCCGAGGCTGCTCGCCGGCGAGGCAATCTAGGTTTTTCGAAATTGCCCTCGACCGCCTGCCGGCACCTTTCCCGCCCGTAGGGAGAAGTTGGTCGGCAGACCGGTGAAGGACAAGATCCCTCAATCCTCTATCTTGCGAGCCTCGGAAATCAGCATGATCGGAATGCCGTCGCGAATGGGATAGGCAAGCTGCGCCCGTTGCGAGATGAGCTCGTTGGTCTCGCGATCGAAGGACAGCCGGCCCTTGGTCAGCGGACAGACGAGCAAATCGAGCAGTTTCGGATCGACCTTGCTGAGCTTTTCGTCCATGTTTCCGCCTACTGGAGAACCGTGTCGGAATCGCTGAAACCCCGCGCCAGGAAGATTTCCGTAATCGCGATCAGGGTTTCCGCGCGCGTCTTCAGATCCGGCGCTTCGAGCAGCGCCTGTTTTTCCGCTGGACCGAAAGGCGACATCATGGAAAGCGAGTTGACGAGCGTGCGGTTGCCGGCGCGCTCGACGCTTTCCCAGTCCGCCTCAAGCTTGTTGGCGTCGAGATAGGCACGGAAGACGCGCAGAAGCTCGACGCGATCGACGGTGGCCTCGTCGTCGTCTTCCGCCGAAAGATCCGCCAGGAAAGGCGCGATCCTGAACGTACGGAAGGGATGCCCCTCCCCGATCTCGTCAAGCAGGCGAAACCGGCAGATGCCGCTGATCGAGGTGATGTAGCGGCCGTCGCCGGTTTCCGCAAACGAGGTGATGCGACCGATGCAGCCAACGGTCGAAAGCGCCGGTCGCGGCCCCTCCGCAGCTCCTTGAGGCTCCAGAAGCGACGGCTGTACAATGCCGATCAGCCGGTCGCCCGCGAGCGCCGCATCGAACATTGCCAGATAACGCGGCTCGAAAACGTTGAGGGGCAATTGCCCGCCCGGCAGAAGCAGCGCGCCGGTGAGAGGGAATACCCGCACCGTCTCCGGCAAGTCTTCCCGCTTCAGATATCTTGCATTTCCCACATGCATGGGTCCGACACCTCCCAGACCACCGGCCCAGACCGCCAAAAATCGCCGCTCGTCATAATGTGGAGCAGCCATCCGAGAACGCAAGACCGACCCCGCGGGATCGGCCGCGATTACGAAAACAGGATGGAGGACAGGCGCCGGCGAGCCGCAATGGTTGCAGGATCCTTCGGCCCCCAGACCTCGAAGAATGCCAGGAGCTGACGGCGCGCGCCGTCGTCGTCGAAAGCACGATCCTTCTTCATGATCAGCAGCAGATGTTCGGCGGCCTCATCCCGCTTGCCTTCGACATTGCGGATCTTGGCAAGCTTCAGGCGGGCCTCGTGATTGTCCGGATGCATGGCGAGGTCGTGCTCCAGCGCCACCGGATCGCCAAGCTTGCGAGCCTCCTCGATCTGCTCGAGCTTTTTGGCCACCGCCTGGATCGCCGGCTCCTTGGCAAGCTCTTCCGGGATGGACGCGAGCATCTGGCCGGCGCGCGCGGTCTCGCCCATGGCGATCAGGCACTGCATCATGCCGGCCGCAGCCTTGGCATTTTCCGGATCGGCCTGCAGCACGGCACCGTAAAGCTGAGCGGCCCCCTGCACATCGCCGCCGGCAAGCAGCGTCTCTGCCTCGCCGAGCACCGCCTCGATCTCCGCGGCCTGGTCGGCGCCCGGAGGTCCTGCCAGCTTGTCGATGAACTGGCGGACCTGGCTTTCCGGAACGGCACCCATGAAGCCGTCGACCGGACGGCCATCGACGAAGGCGATGACGGCCGGGATCGACTGGATGCCGAGCTGGCCGGGGATCGACGGATGATCGTCGATGTTCATCTTGACGAGTTTCACCCGGCCCTGACCCTCGTTGACGACCTTTTCAAGCACGGGAGTCAGCTGCTTGCAGGGACCGCACCACGGCGCCCAGAAATCGACCAGAACCGGCTGGCGACGGGACTCTTCGAGAACGTCCTTGGTGAAGCCCGCCGTGCTGGTATCCTTGATATGGGAACCGTCGGCAGCGGTGGCGGCAGAAGCGGCGCCGTAGCTCGCCGACACGTTCATCTGGCCGCCGTAGGAGCTACCATAGGGGTTGTCTCTGCCGCTCATGAATGTTCTCCCGGAACGCTTGGTATCGCTGGCTATCTTTGGCTGCAAAGATCGTATGTCAGTCTGTCACTTTCAAGACAAGCGGCGTGTGACCCGTCGCCTCAAGAAAACGGATGAGATCGTCGCGGCCGATGGATGTCGTCGCATCGTTGGAGAGCGGATGGCCGTTGATGACGTCGTGTTTCATCAACTCCTCGTCGAGCACGAAAGTCACTTCCCTGCCCGTATCGTTGAAGGCGCCGAAAACAGTGACCGAACCCGGAACGACGCCGAGATATTCGAGAAGCTTTTCCGGCCGGCCGAAGGAGACCCGGCCCGCCGCCCCGATGACCTTGTGAACCGTCTTCAGGTCGACCGTCGCGCGCTCTTCGACGGTCAGCACGAAATAGCGGTCCTTCTTGTCCTTGACGAAGAGATTTTTTGTGTGCCCGCCGGGGATTTCGTCCCGCAGGCTTTCGGATTCCGCAACGGTGAAGACGGGCGGATGGGTCGTGGTCGAATGGGAAATGTTGAGGCTGTCGAGGAAACGGAACAAATCCTCGGCGGTCTTGGGTGCGGTCTCGGTCATGCGTGGAATGCTCTGTTGGCGGGTTTGGCAACTATAACCGCAAGGCCTCATCTGGCCAAGCGAGCGCACACTATCTTGTGAACAGCTTGACCTTGTACGATGGTCGACCATCTCACCATATGTGGAAAATCGGAATCCCGCACGCTGCGGGCATGTCCGCATCTGCTTGATAAAAATAACCATTCTCATTCACTCAACTTTTTTGACGCCGAGTTTTTCGCGTACGCAGTGTCGGCTCCGGCCGATGGCATCAGCTTCCATTTTCCATCTGCCGGCAGAGCCGCCGGCCTCTCATACGAAAGGTCCGACCATGGTCACCTTCACGCTCAACGGCCAGGAACGAACGTTCGACGGCGACGCCGACACCCCTCTCCTGTGGGTCATCCGCGATTTCGAAAAACTCACAGGTACAAAATACGGCTGCGGCGTCGCCCAGTGCGGCGCCTGCACCGTCCATCTCGACGGCATGCCGCGGCGTTCCTGCGTAACGCCGATTTCGATGGTCGACGGTTCGGAAGTCATCACCATCGAGGGCATTTCCGGCAAGGAAGCCGACGCCGTCAAAACCGCCTGGGCCGGCCTCGATGTGCCGCAATGTGGTTACTGTCAGTCGGGGCAGGTCATGTCGGCCGTCGCCCTTCTCCAGATGGTGCCGAAGCCTACCGACGCGGATATCGACGGCGCGATGGCCGGCAACATCTGTCGATGCGCCACCTACCATCGTATCCGCGCCGCAATCCACAACGCCGCCAATTCGATGGAGGGCTGAGCCATGACCATTCAGGATATCAGCACCACCCGCCGCGGCTTCATCGCCGGCTCCGGCCTCATCATCGGTGTGGCGATCGCGCCGAAATTCGCATCTGCCGCTGCAACCGGCGTGCAGGCAGGCGGCGATCCGGCGTTAAAGCCGATGAACGCCTTCGTGAAGATCGGTACCGATGACACAGTGACCGTTCTTTCCAAACATATCGAATTCGGCCAGGGCCCGTTCACCGGCCTTGCGACGCTCGTCGCCGAGGAACTCGACGCCGATTGGAGCCAGATGCGCGCCGTGCATTCGCCGACCGACAACAAAGTCTATGCGAACCTTTCCTTCGGCCTGCAGGGCACCGGCGGATCGAGCTCGATCGCCAATGCCTACGAGCAGATGCGCAAGGCCGGCGCCACGGCGCGCGCCATGCTGGTCGCGGCAGCTGCCGACGAATGGAAGGTGCCGGGCTCCGAGATCGCCGTCGAGAAGGGCCGCATCAGGCACGCCGCCTCCGGCAAGGAAAGCGGTTTCGGAGCGTTCGCCGAAAAGGCGGCGCTTCGGGCACCGCCGGCCGAACCGAAGCTGAAGGATCCCAAGGTCTTCACGCTGATCGGCACCGACCTGCCGAAGCTCGACACCCATGGCAAGACCAATGGCACGGCGATCTTCACGCTCGACATCACGCCGGACAACCTCTTGATTGCCGTCGTCGCTCATCCCGAACATTTTGGCGCTGCGGTGAAAAGCTTCGACGCCACGGAAGCGCGGAAGGTGCAGGGCGTCGTGGACGTGAAGCAAGTGCCCTCTGGCGTTGCCGTTTATGCGGACAACACGTTTGCCGCGCTCAAAGGGCGCGACGCGCTGAGCATCGAATGGGATCTGTCCAAAGCCGAAACCCGCTCCTCGGAAGAACTCGCTGCGGACTATGTGAAGCAATTCCGCGAACCGGGCCTCGAAGCGACCAACAAGGGCAATGTCGACGACGCCTTCAAGGCGCCCGGCCTGCAGACGGTGGAAGCCGAAATCGTCTTCCCCTTCCTTGCCCACGCTCCGATGGAGCCGCTCGACGCCGTCTTCATCAAGGCCGCGGATGGTTCGGTAGATATCTATAACGGCGCCCAGTTCCCGGCCATGGACCAGCAGGTCGCGGCAAAGATTCTCGGGCTGGAGGAATCAAAGGTGCGGGTCAACACCCAGCTTGCCGGCGGTAGTTTCGGCCGCAAGGCCCAGTTCGGCTCGCCCTACATGCAGGAAGCGGCTGCCGTATATGCCGCAAGCGGAGGCAACCGGCCGCTGAAACATATGTGGACCCGCGAGGACGACATCCGCGGCGGCTTCTATCGCCCGATGTATGCCCACAGGATGCGCGGCGCCATCAATGCCGACGGGCAGATCACCGCCTGGGAACAGGTGATCGTCGGCCAGTCGATCATGGGCAAGGCCGATCTCGATCCGACCTCGGTCGAGGGCGCCTCGAACCTGCCTTATGCGGTCCCCAACCTCAAGGTGACCTCCCATAACGTGAACCTGGTCGTCCCGCCGCTCTGGTGGCGCTCGGTCGGTCATACGCATACCGGCTTTGCGGTCGAGACCTTCGTCGATGAACTCTTCCAGAAGATCGGCCGCGATCCGGTCGAAGGGCGCCTCGCGCTGCTGAAGGAAGAGCCGCGCCATGCGGGTGTGCTCCGGAAGGCGGCCGAGATGGCGGACTGGGGCTCCAAGGTGCCGGAGGGCCGCTCCCGCGGCGTCGCGGTGGTGGAGAGCTTCAACACCTATGTCGGCCAGGTCGTCGAGGTCTCGATCGGGCCGGAAGGTGCGCCGCGCGTCCACAAGGTCTGGTGCGCGGTCGATTGCGGTGTCGCCGTGAACCCGAACGTCATCAAGGCGCAGATGGAAGGCGGCATCGGCTACGGCCTCGGTGCGGTCCTCTTCGACGCGGTGACGCTCGGCAAGGGCGGCAGGATCGTCCAGTCGAACTTCCACGACTACCGGTCGATCCGCATCAACGAGATGCCGGACGTGGCGGTGGAGATCATCAAGTCGTCCGAAAAGCCGAGTGGCGTCGGCGAACCCGGCGTGCCGCCGGTCGGCCCGGCGGTCGCCAATGCCTGGCGGCGCCTCACCGGCGCGCCGGTCAGGCAGCTTCCGATCGTCAACATCGTTTCGGCCTAACGACCAGGATGAGGATCAAACACCGATGAAGTTCAAACTCGCTTTCACCGGCGTTGCCGCCGCCTGTCTGTTCATGACCGCCGGCACGGTGTTTTCGCCGATATCGGTCGCCCAGGATGCCGGTTCGAAGAGCCTCCGGCCTGCCTCTTCCTTCCAGTCGATCGCCAACCAGGAGCAGCGCTCGGCGGCGCTCTTCCAGGAGGCCGGCAAGGTCATCCAGCATCCCCGCTGCATCAACTGTCACCCGGCCACCGACCGGCCGCTGCAGGGCGCCAGCATGCATCCGCACCAGCCACCGGTCTTCCGCGGCGATGGCGGCATGGGCCTGCCCGGCATGCAATGCACCACCTGCCATAGTGCCGAGAACACGCCGGTCGTCGGTCAGGCCGATACGATCAAGAGCATCCCGGGCAATCCCGCCTGGCATCTCGCACCGATCGAAATGGCTTGGGCCGGCAAGACGCTCGGCCAGATCTGTCAGCAGATCAAGGACCCGGCCCGCAACGGCGGGATGACCATGGACAAGCTGGTCGAGCACATGGCGCATGACGAGCTGGTCGGCTGGGGCTGGGAGCCGGGCGCCGGACGCGAGCCGGTGCCAGGCACTCAAGCCGAATTCGGCGAACTGATCAAGGCCTGGGTCGATACGGGCGCCGCCTGCCCCGCATCCTGATGCTCATGCCGCCGGTTCTCCACACGGGAACCGGCGGTCTGACCTTAGGTTTCCAATGGGTTTGGCGTCTCCTAAATTTTTCTTCACAACAATCGTCATTTCCCTGTTGCATTTGAAAAAAGTCTGGGCCATATAGCGCCCGTCGCCGGCAACGAGCCGCGGCGCCCCGGTCAAGCTCACTACCACGGACCGGCGGATTGATGAGCGGGTGTAGCTCAGTGGTAGAGCACAACCTTGCCAAGGTTGGGGTCGAGGGTTCGAATCCCTTCGCCCGCTCCAGTTTCCTAGCAAGATACACTGTCTGAAGCCTGCTATCGGGCTGTTTCCAATATCATTTCGATAAAAACGCAGCCGGTCGAATCGGCCGCGCTTTCGTCGGGAGCTCTCGGATCAGGCGGCGCGGGCACGATGTCGGCCGGCAGAAGAATTTCCGGCACTCGTGGTGAACCGCGCCATCATATCGGCGAGGCTGTCGGTTTCCTGGGTGAGATTCTGCGCGGCGGCGGTCGTTTCTTCCACCATCGCGGCGTTCTGCTGGGTGACCTTGTCCATCTGGTCGGCGGAGGCTGAAACCTCGCGCAAGCTTTCCGCCTGTTCGTTGGTGCTCGAGGTGATCGTGTTGACAAAGCTGCTCATCTGGGCGACCTCGGCGACGATCTCTTCGAGCGACGTGCCCGAGGCGGTGACGAGGTCGACCCCCTGCTTGACCTGCGCCGAGGATGTCGAGATCAGTGCCTTGATCTCCTTTGCGGCATCGGCCGAACGCTGAGCAAGTCCGCGGACCTCCTGAGCGACGACGGCAAAACCGCGACCGGCCTCACCGGCACGGGCCGCCTCGACGCCGGCGTTCAGCGCAAGAAGATTGGTCTGGAAGGCGATGTCATCGATAACGCCGATGATCTTCGAAATCTCTTCGGAAGAATTCTCGATGCCATCCATGGCCTCGATCGCCTGGGCGACGATCGCGCCGCCGCGCTGTGCCTTCTCCTGCGCCGCAGCCGCAACACCCTGGGCACGGCTTGCGCCGGTAGCACTCTCCTTGACCGCGGAGGTCACCTGGCCGAGTGCCGCCACCGTTTCCTCCAGGCTCGCGGCCTGCTGTTCGGTGCGCTTGGCAAGGTCGTTGGAAGCGATGGAGATTTCCTGCAGGCCGGCGCGGATCGTCGACACGGCGCCGACGACCGAGCCGATCGCCTGTTCGAGATTGGTGACCGAACTGTTGAACTTGGCGCGAATCGGTTCGAACTCGGAAGCAACCATCCGGTCCATGCGCACTGTCAGGTCACCGCTCGCAAGCCGGTTGAAGCCATCCTCGATCGCATGCACGAAGGCGCGCAGATCCTCGGCCTTGGCATTGTCGATGGCAGCCTGCCGTTCGCGCTGGTTTTCCTGGGCAGCGCGGGCTTCCGCGGTCTCGCGCTCCAGACGGACATTCTCGTTGGCGGATTCCTTGAAGACCTGCACCGCGCGCGCCATGGCGCCGACCTCATCTTGGCGGTCCTGTCCGGTTACCTCAGCGGAAAGGTCGCCGGCTGCGAGCCTCGCCATGGTATCGGTGAGGCGACGAACGGTTCCGCCGAGGGAGCGGGCAAAAACCAGGAAACCGACCAGGGACAGGATCGAGACGACGACGCTGCCGGCAACCGTCATCCAGATGGCGGTCTCGCTTGCGGTGACGAGCGACGTGATGTCCGAAGCGATCTCCAGGACGCCGACTTTGGCACCGGAGAAATCGAGCAGCGGGACACCTTCTATTGCGAAATACTTGTCCCCGACCTGTGCGTAACGGCGAACCTTGCCGCTGTCATAGGCCTGCTGCAGTTCGACGGCTGTCAGGATCGGATCGCCGGGATAGGTGGAAGCCTGTTTGTCGAACTTGCCCTCGCCCTTGGTATAGAGCGCTACGTTCGCATTCACTTCCTTCGAGATGCGCGAGAAATAGCTGTCGACAAGTTTGAGGCCGACATCGACCACGCCCACGACCTTGCCGTCCCTGACGACCGGCGCCGTCGCGAACAGGCTGACGGCCGTGCGGCCGGTTTCCACGCCCGCAACCAGCTTGTTGCCGCTGAGCGCAGTCGCCACCATCTTGCGCCGCGCCTTGATATTGTCGCCGAAGACATCCGGATCATGCACACGGGCCACGACATCGGCCGCCGCGGTGCTGAAGGTGATCATCTCCAGGCTGCTCGCCTCCTTCACCGCCTTCATGGCAGAATAGCGGGCAAGAAGACCCGGCCGGTCGTTGGCAAGGATCAGCGGCGCCGTATCCGGCAAGGCTGCGACGGTCAGGGCCAGCGCGGAGGCCGCACGTTTCTGCGCCGTCATATCGCCCTCGACGACGGCAAGGTCGCTTTCGAGCTCGGTCTGCAGCGCCTTTTCCGTCATCTGGGACTGGCGTTCCCAGGCCAACACGCCGATCACACCGCTAGCGAAAAGCACGGCTGCAAACCCGAAGAAGGTAAGCCGCCTGGAAAGCGGTTTCTTGATGATGACCTCGTCCATATATCCCTCAAGTGGTGTTCGGCACAACAGAAAGCAACCAAAAATGGCAGCGCTGCCGATACTGAAGAAAACTACGACGAAATCGGTTGAAATTTAACTAATGACAAATTGAACGGGATTTCACGATGTAAAGCGGGCGACGAAAGCTTGGATTTCGTCACCCGGGAGCCAGGAGAATTTCAAATGAAAACGATGCCTTACCCATTTTACATCAGCGCGCAAGCAACCGGTCCTATATGACAGGATCTATTGGGCCGGAGCCGTCACTGCCTTGAAAAGACATAGTCCGTCTCCTGCCGAAGCACTTCTCCGGGACGCAGGACGGCATTCGGAAAGTCCGGATGATTGACCGCGTCCGGCCAGACCTGCGTTTCCAGGCAGAAGCCCGCGAAGGGACCGTATTGGCGGCCGTCGAGGCCGGGCACCGGAATTTGCTGGAGTTTGAAGGCGGCATAAAGCTGAACCCCCGGCTCGGTCGTGCGGACCTCCATGGAAACGCCCGAATAGATGCTGCGCGCGAGCGCCACGGAACGCTTGCCTGTCCGTTCTCTCGACAGGCAGAAATTGTGGTCGAACAGGACCTGGACATCTCCATCGAACCTCTTCATCGGTCCCATGTCCCGCAGATCGAAGGGCGTTCCGTCCACCGCCATCAGTTCGCCGGTCGGCACCTGCCTGTCGTCGAGGGCGAGAACGTGATCGGCGGCGATCATGATGTCGTGATCCAGCGCATCCTCCCGTCCATCGAGGTTGAAATAGGAATGCTGGCAGATGTTGGCGGGCGTCGGCCGGTCGGTCGTGGTTTCGTAAACGACCGAAAGCACGCCATCGCCCTTGAGATGGTAGGTGGCAGTCACCGTGCAATTGCCGGGATAACCGGCGCGGCCGTCCGGGTCGGTGATCCTGAGCACGACCTTGTCGGCCGCATGATCGACGATCGTCCAGTTGCTGCGGCCAAGGCCGTCGCTGCCGCCATGCAGATGCGTGACACCTCTCTCGTTCAGTTCGAGCTGATATTGCTTGCCATCGAGCTTAAAACGGCCGGCGCCGATCCGGTTGGCGCAGCGACCGGGCGTCGCCCCGAAATAGGGGGAATGAACGGGATAGGGATCGAACGTCTCGAAGCCGAGCACGAGCGGCGGTTGATGACCTTCCAGCCGGAGATCCTGGATGATCGCGCCCCAGGTGATGATATTCGCCCTCAACCCGCCGCCGGCAAGCTTCACGCGATAAACCGGCTCGCCATTTGCCGTCGTGCCAAAAACCTCGAAATCCTGGTCCACCATAATATCTCCTCCGCCTGAATGGGTCGGCGGCAAACTGCGCGATTTGCCGGCAAGCCGCAATGTTCCGGCAAAGAAAAATCCGGCGACCGCAAGCGGCGAGCCAACCAGGCAGCGGGTCAGCGGGTCAGCGCGCGTGTCGCCTGCTCAAGCCCCCCGAGCGTCAGCGGAAACATCCGATCGTTCACCAGCTGCCGCACCAGGCCGATCGACATGGTATGACCCCAATGATCTTCCGGCACGGGGTTCAGCCAGACGCAGCGACGAAAATGGTCCGTGACGCGGCTGATCCAGGCCTGACCCGGCTCCTGATTCCAATGCTCGACCGAGCCTCCGGGATGCGTGATCTCGTAAGGGCTCATGGAAGCGTCGCCGACGAAGATGATCTCGTAATCGGCGCCATAGCCGCGGATGAGGTCGAGCGTCGCAACCCGGCCGGAAGGGCGGGGGTTTTCCTTCCAGACGCCTTCATAGAGGCAATTGTGGAAGTAGAAATGCTCCATATGCTTGAATTCGGCCCGCGCGGCGGAAAACAGTTCCTCGACCACGCGGATATGATCGTCCATCGAACCGCCGACATCGAAGAACATCAGGAGTTTTACGGCATTGCGCCGCTCGGGCCTGGTCTGGACATCGAGATAACCGTGCTCGGCGGTGGAGCGGATCGTGCCGGGAAGGTCAAGCTCATCGACCGCCCCTTCCCGTACCCAGCGGCGCAGCCTTTTCAGGGCGATCTTGATGTTGCGGGTGCCAAGCTCGACCCTGTCGTCGAAATCCCGGAATTCCCGCTTGTCCCAGACCTTCACGGCGCGGCGGTGGCGCGACTGGTCCTGGCTGATCCTGACGCCTTCGGGATTGTAGCCATAGGCGCCGAAGGGCGAGGTGCCGCCGGTGCCGATCCATTTCGAACCGCCCTGATGCCGACCCTTCTGTTCTTCCAACCGCTTCTTCAGCGTCTCCATCAGCTTCTCGAAACCGCCGAGCGACGCGACAAGCCGTTTCTCCTCGTCGGTCAGATGCTTTTCGACGAGCTTGCGCAGCCATTCCTCGGGAATATGGGCGACATCCGGATCCGGCTCGCCGGAAACGGATTGGAGTCCACGAAAATAGGAGGAAAAGACCCGATCGAACGTATCGATATACCGCTCGTCCTTTACAAGCACAGCGCGCGCGAGGAAATAGAAGGCCTCGACGTCGAAATCCGCGATCCCTTTCTCCATCCCCTCAAGAAGAGCAAGAAACTCCCGCAGAGTGACGGGCACCCTGGCTTCTTTCAGGTGAAGGAAGAAGGGAATGAACATCGCGTCTCGAACTTATTCAGTACCGATCTTCTCCAGATCATATGGTGTCGTCTGATAGATTTCGTTGATCCAGTTGCCGAACAGAAGATGTGCATGACTGCGCCAGCGGTTCAAGGGCGTCAGCGTATCGTCGTTATGCGGAAAATAGTTGTGCGGCAGCTTGATCGGCACGCCCGCATTGACGTCGCGGAAATATTCGTCGGCCAGCGAGGTCGAGTCGTATTCCACGTGATTGAACATATAGAGACGCTTGCCGGCCTTCTCGTGCACGAGGCAGATGCCCATCTCGTCCGATTCCATCAGAATTTCGAGGCTCGGCACCTTTTCGATATCGGCACGGCGCACCTCGGTCCAGCGCGACACCGGCACCTGGAAATCGTCGGAAAAGCCGTTGAGATAGACGGATGACGGCACGAGGTTGCGGTGGCGATAGACACCGAAAGCCTTTTCCTTCAACTCGTATTTCGGCACGCCGTGGAAATGGTAGATGGCCGCCATCGCCCCCCAGCAGACATTCATCGTCGAATGCACATTGGTCTCGGTCCAGGCGAAGATCTTCTCCATCTCCTCCCAGTAGGTGACCTCTTCATAGGGCAGCGTCTCGATCGGCGCACCGGTGATGATGAAACCGTCGAACTTGCGGTCCTTCACCTCTTCCCAGGTTTCGTAGAAGGCGAGCAGATGCTCCTCGGACGTGTTCTTGGCCTTGTGGTTGCCGACGCGGATCAGCGAAAACTCCACCTGCAGCGGCGAAGCACCGACGAGCCGCGCCATCTGCAACTCGGTCTTGATCTTGTTCGGCATGAGATTGAGAAGCCCGATCTGCAGCGGACGAATGTCCTGCCTCACCGCCATGGTTTCGGTCATCACCCGCACGCCTTCGGAAACCAGCGTGCTGAATGCGGGGAGCGTATCGGGAATCTTGATCGGCATGTCTCAAACCCACAAAAATAAAACCGGCGGCGACCAAAAAATCGCGACCGGTCCGTGGGAAGTCATCTTCTCGCGGCCCTTTAGCGACTTTTTTTACGTGGCTGCAAGCCGGCCGGCCAAATCACCACGAATTCACGATGCCTCAGATACGCCTTGCTACGCCCGTCGTCAATGGGAGCAAAACCTTCCGCTCAAGCAGGGCACGCGCAATTCAGCGTTCCCGCCGCGCCATGAAGGCCATGCGTTCGAAGAGATGCACGTCCTGTTCGTTCTTCAGAAGCGCACCGTGCAGTTTCGGCAACGCGTTCCTGACATCGGCACGGAGATCGACCGGATCGACGTCGTCGGAGACCAACAGGCGAATCCAGTCGAGCGCTTCCGAGGTGGACGGCTTCTTCTTCAGCCCAGGCATTTCCCGGATTTCGTAGAACTGGGTCAGGGCATTGCGCACCAGCGTCTGCTTGATGCCAGGATAATGAACCTCGACGATCCGGGCGAGCGTATCGACATCCGGAAAGCGGATATAGTGGAAGAAGCAGCGGCGCAGGAAGGCATCCGGCAGTTCCTTCTCGTTGTTGGAGGTGATGATGACGATCGGCCGGATATTGGCCTTCACCGTTTCGCCGGTCTCGTAGACATGGAACTCCATCCGGTCGAGTTCCTGCAGGAGATCGTTTGGAAATTCTATATCCGCCTTGTCGATCTCGTCGATCAGGAGCACCAACTTCTTGTCTGATGCAAAAGCCTGCCAGAGCTTGCCGCGGCGGATGTAGTTCGCGACGTCGTGGACCCGCGCGTCGCCGAGCTGGCTGTCGCGCAGGCGGGAAACGGCATCGTATTCGTAAAGCCCCTGCTGCGCCTTGGTGGTGGACTTGATGTTCCACTCGATGAGATCGAGACCGAGCGCGACGGCCACCTGCCGGGCAAGCTCCGTCTTGCCGGTACCGGGTTCGCCCTTGACCAGGAGCGGACGTTCGAGCCGGATCGCGGCATTGACCGCCACCATCAGATCCTTGTCGGCAATATAGTCCGCAGTACCCTCAAATTGCATTTCTTCTTCCCGATCGCAAAACACGCCGCAAACTAGGCGCAGGAAATCAGCGAAGCAAGCGCAAGCGACTTTCCCTCCAGCCCCGCTTTACGCTATGGGCAATGCCCATGATCCATTCGGCTTTCACCATCCTGCTCGGCGGCAACCTGACCGTCACTGACCGACTGCGCGACGCGGTCGCCGACAGCCGCTTCATTGCGGCCGACAGCGGCATGCGGCATGCGGCGGCACTCGGGGTCACGCCGGAGCTGTGGGTCGGCGATTTCGACTCCTCGGATGCCGAGTTGATGGCGCGCTTTCCAAGTGTCGAGCGGCGGACATACCCACCGGCCAAGACCGAGACCGACGGCGAGATCGCGACAGCGGAGGCGATCGAGCGGGGCGCCACGCGACTGATCTTCATCGGCGCCCTCGGCGGCGAGCGCAGCGACCACGCGCTGCAACACCTCTTCCATGCCGTGAGCCTTGCCGAACATGGCTTCGACATCCTGCTGACCTCCGGCGACGAGGAGGCTGTGCCGCTGCTTTCCGGTTCGAGAAAACTCGACCTGCCGAAGGGCTCGCTGTTTTCCGTCATCGGCTTTTCAGCGCTCGGCGGCCTCGACATCATCGGCGCGCGTTATCCGCTCGACAATTTCTCGCTTCCCTTCGGCTCGTCCCGCACGGTTTCCAACGTTGCGGAAGGGCCGGTGGAATTCCATCTAAAGAGCGGCAGGGCGATGATCCTCGCCCGCCCTCAAGATTTTACAGGAGCCTGAGGTTTGGCACCTCCCATTCTGAAACTGGACGATATTTTCCTGAGCTTCGGCGGCGCGCCGCTACTTGCCGGCGCCGGCCTGCAGGTGGAGCCCGGCGACCGCATCTGCCTTGTCGGCCGCAACGGGTCGGGCAAATCGACGCTGATGAAGATCGCCGCCGGCATGGTGGAGCCGCAATCGGGCGAGGTTTTCCGCCATCCAGCGTCAACCATCCGGTATCTGGAACAGGCGCCGGACTTCACCGGTTATTCGACCGTGCAGGCTTATGCGGAAACAGGCCTCGGCCCGGGCGACGACCCCTATCGCGTCACCTATCTGCTCGAACATCTCGGCCTCACCGGTCAAGAGGATCCGAAAAACCTGTCCGGCGGGGAATCCCGGCGCGCTGCCCTCGCCCGCGTCATGGCGCCCGAGCCGGATATCCTGATGCTCGACGAGCCCACCAACCATCTCGACCTGCCGACCATCGAATGGCTGGAAGACGAGTTGCGCAAAACCAGGAGCGCACTGGTACTGATCTCCCACGACCGGCGGTTCCTCGAAAAGGTCTCGACCGCTACCGTCTGGCTGGATCGAGGCCTATCGCGGCGGCTGGATAAGGGTTTTGCGCATTTCGAAGCCTGGCGCGACGAGGTGCTGGAAGCGGAAGAGCTGGAACAGCACAAGCTCGGCAAGGCCATCGAGCGCGAGGAACACTGGCTGCGCTATGGCGTCACGGCGCGCCGCAAGCGCAACATGCGCCGTCTCGGCGAGCTGCAGACGATGCGCGCCAGCTATCGCGGCCACAAAGGACCGCAGGGCACGGTACAGGCGACCGTTAGCGAAGGCCGCGAATCCGGAAAGCTCGTCATCGAGGCGGAGAACATCACCAAGGCCTACGACCGGCCGATCGTTGCCCCCTTCTCGATCCGTGTGCACCGCGGTGATTGCATCGGCCTCGTCGGCCCGAACGGCGCCGGCAAGACGACGCTTCTGAAGATGCTGACCGGGCAGCTCGCGCCGGATAGCGGCACAGTGAAGCTCGGTACCAATCTGGAAATCGCCACCCTCGACCAGAAGCGCGAGGACCTGAACCCGGAAGATACGCTGTCCCATTATCTGACGGACGGCCGCGGCGAGACGCTGCTGGTCAACGGCGAGCAGCGGCATGTCGCGGGCTATATGAAGGACTTTCTCTTTCAGCCGGAACAAATCAGGACACCGATCAAGAACCTGTCCGGCGGCGAACGCGCCCGGCTGATGCTTGCCCGCATCATGGCAAAACCGTCGAACCTTTTGATCCTCGACGAACCGACCAACGATCTCGACATCGAAACGCTGGATCTCTTGCAGGAAATCGTCGCGGGTTACAGCGGCACCGTCATCCTCGTCAGCCACGACCGCGACTTCCTCGATCGCACTGTGACGTCAACCATCGCTCCCGCCAATCCGGATGCGCCGGACGGCCGCTGGATCGAATATGCCGGCGGTTACACGGACATGCTGGCCCAGCGGAAGGGCGCATTGGAAGAAAAGCGTCGCGCCGAGAAGGCCGAGAAGTCGAAAACGGAGGTTTCCGCAGTAACTGCAGAGGCTCCGAAGGCCAAAGGCAAGCTTTCCTACAAACAGAAATTCGCACTTGAAAACCTGCCCAAGGAGATGACCAAAGCCGAGGCGGAGATTGCCGCCCGCGAAAAGAAGATGGCAGACCCAGGCCTCTTCACCAAGGACCCGGCTGCCTTCAACAGACTTGCGGCCGAGATGGAAAAACTGCGCGAAAGCCTGACGAAGATGGAAGAAGAGTGGCTGGAGCTTGAAATGCTGCGTGAGGAACTTGAAGGTTAGCTTTACAATCTATTAAGCATAACAGTTAGTTAGTGGAAAAAATATTTGTCGCGGAGCGGAACATATTAGCACCCCGAAACGTTCGGTGAAAAAATAACGGCCGAGATGTCGCTTCGACTCATCGCCGGTTTGGAACCGATCAACCATATGGGGACGTCCAATGCCGACACATGTTATGCGTCGTTGGCTGGCAAGTGAAGCGATGAATCAAAGAGTACTGATCGTCGAAGACGAGTTTTTGATTGCCCTCGATGTAGCCGAAACAATTGAAAACATGGGTTTGAAAGTCGCCGGGTTCGCGGCTGCCCGCCAACACGCCCTTGCGCTCGCCGCTTATGCGGACATCGCGATTGTCGATGTCAATCTTTCCGACGGGCGTACGGGGCCCGAGATCGGGCGCGAACTTGCAGAGCAATATGGCGTCACCGTCATTTTCATGACGGCCAACCCGGAAGACGTGGAAGACGGCGTCAAGGGTCCCCTCGGCGTGCTGACCAAACCCGTCATGCCGGAGGTCGTCGAAAAGACCATCGACTACGCGATTGCCAGCCGCCTCGGCGGCATGGTTGCCGTGCCGCGGGAACTCCGGGTCTTTCGCCAGGATTCCCACTGACAAAAATTTCGGACCCCGGTGTCGGTTTCACGCTGTCGTCTCCGTCCTTGAGTGGAATGCACGATGACGTGCATATAGCTTGAGGACGGAAGAGGAAACGAACATGCGTATGATCTTTGTGAACCTGCCGGTCGCCGATATCGAGGTCGCGACACGCTTTTATACGGCGCTCGGCTTCACCCGGAATCCCGACTTTTCGGATGAAACGACGAGCTGCATGGCCGTCAGCGACCAGATCTACGTGATGCTGCTCAACCGCGAGAGGTTCAAGAGCTTTATCAACGACGACGTCGATATCGCTGATGCCAGGACAACCAAGGAAGTGCTGAACGCGCTTTCGGCCGGCAGCCGCGAAGAAGTGGACGACTTCAAGGCCAGGGCTCTCGGCGCCGGCGGCAGCGAATGGAGGCCGAATATGGAAATGGGTCCGATGTATGGTTCGAGCTTCCGGGATCCGGATGGTCATGTCTGGGAAATCGTCTACATGGACATGAGCGGCGCCTGATTTCGCTTCCTCTTGCCAGTCGAACCCTCCGCCGCTAAATCTGATCATGCTCTAACGGGGTGCCGCTTCTGCGGCTGAGAGGCCTTGCCAACCCGCGGAACCTGATCCGGTTAGCACCGGCGGAGGGATTAGACGGCTCTTCATCGGCGCCTATTCCCGTAACTTGAAACAGGAGGCGCCGATGCGCAGGCTCATTCTATCGATCGTCACGGCCGCAGCCGCACTCTCTTTTTCCACGACCGTTCAAGCCCGGGAAAAGACGCTTACCGTCTATACCTATGAAAGCTTCATTTCAGATTGGGGGCCCGGCCCGAAAGTGAAGGAAGCCTTCGAGAAGACTTGCGCCTGCAGGCTCAATTTCGTCGGCGTTGCAGATGGCGTCGCGCTGCTGACCCGTCTGAAGCTCGAGGGCGAAAAGACCGATGCGGATATCGCGCTCGGTCTCGACACCAACTTGATCTCGGAAGCCAAGGCGACCGGTCTTTTCGGCCCCCACGGCCTCGATACCTCTGCCGTCAAGGTTCCCGGCAATTACAGCGACGACACGTTCATTCCCTACGACTACGGCCATTTCGCCGTCGTCTACGACACTCAGACGGTCAAGAATCCGCCGAGGAGCCTCAAGGACCTGGTGGAAGGCGATCCATCGCAGAAGATCGTTATCGAGGACCCCCGCACTTCGACGCCCGGCCTCGGCCTGCTGCTCTGGGTGAGGTCCGTCTATGACGACAAGGCGCCGGAAGCCTGGGCGAAGCTCAGGAAACGCGTGCTGACCGTGACGCCCGGCTGGTCGGAAGCCTACGGCCTGTTCACCAAGGGCGAGGTGCCGATGGTCTTTTCCTATACCACCTCCCCCGCCTATCACATGGTCGAGGAAAAAACGGACCGTTATCAGGCCGCAGCCTTCTCCGAAGGTCACTATATCCACATCGAGGTGGCCGGCCTGCTGAAAGGCTCGCATGACAAGGATATGGCCAGGCAGTTCCTGAAATTCATGGTCTCGCCCGCCTTCCAGGACATCATCCCGACCACCAACTGGATGATGCCGGCGACCAAGACCTCGGCCCCGCTGCCGGACGCCTTCGGCAAACTTGTGCAGCCGAAGAATACGTTCCTGATGGGTGCGGACGAGGTCGCCAAGAATCGTCAGGCCTGGATTGACGAATGGCTCAATGCCATGAGCCTGAACTGACGTCATGCTGACGAAAATCGAACGGAGACGGGGTATCGCCTTAGGCCTGACAAGCCTAGTCGGCATCGCCCTCTTCGTTGGCATTGCTGCCTTCGCCCTCCTCTCCTGGGATGCCGGCCAGGCACAAAACAGGCTTCTCACCGCCTATAATTGGCGCATCCTGCAATTTACGCTGTGGCAGGCGACACTCTCCACACTTCTTTCAATCACCTTCGCACTGCCGGTGGCGCTGGCACTGGGCCGCCGGCCGGCTTTTCCGGGCCGCATCTGGATCGTCCGGCTGATGGCTCTGCCCATGGGCCTGCCGGTGCTGATCGGCGCCCTCGGATTGATAGGTATCTGGGGTCGCCAAGGGGTGGTCAACAGCCTGCTGTTGAACCTTGGCGTGGAACAGCCGGTCAGCATCTACGGGCTCTCCGGCATCCTGATCGCTCACGTGTTCTTCAACATGCCGCTTGCCGCCCGGCTGCTTCTTGCCGCCTTGGAACGCCTGCCCGCCGAATATTGGCTTCTGTCGTCAAGCCTTGGAATGAAGCCGTTTTCCGTCTTCCGTTTCGTCGAATGGCCGGCCGCAAGGCGCGTCATTCCGGGCATTGCCGGCCTGATCTTCATGCTTTGCGCCACAAGTTTCACCCTGGTCCTCGTCCTCGGCGGCGGACCGGCCGCAACGACGCTGGAAGTGGCCATCTACCAGTCGCTGCGCTTCGATTTCGACCCGTCCCGCGCCATCGCGCTGTCGCTGCTGCAGATCGGCATCACGGCCGTCATTCTCGCCGCAATCTCGCGGTTTCCGGCACCCGACGATACGGATTCCAGCCTTGGCCGGACCAACCGGCGCTTCGACGGGCGGAATTGGAAAGCGAAACTCTGGGACGTTGCCGCCATCCTGCTGGCCACGGTCTTCCTGATTCTGCCGCTTACGTCCATCCTCCTGGCCGGGGCCAAGGCCGACCTCTGGAAGCTGCTGATGAGTTCCGCCTTCCATCGCGCCGCCTGGACCAGCTTTGCCATCGCGCTGTCAGCCGGACTGCTGGCGGTCGCCACGTCGCTGGCGATCATTTCCGCCCGTCGCGCCCTTGCCGATATCAGGCATCCGGGCAGACCAGCCAAGATTCTTTCTTCGGCGCTGGCAGCGACGGCCTCGCTGGTCCTGCTGGTACCGCCGGTCGTGCTCGGCACAGGCTGGTTCCTGGCCCTGCGGCCGTTCGGCGACGTCGCCCGCTTCGCACCCGTACTGGTGGCGATCATCAACATGCTGATGGCCCTGCCTTTCGTGATACGCATACTCGCGCCCGCGATCGAAACACATCGCAGGCGGACATCCAGGCTCTCCGCCAGCCTCGGCCTCTCCGGTCTGCCGCAGCTATTGCGCATCGACCTGCCGGTTCTTGCCAAACCTCTGCTGACGGCACTTTCTTTCGCCATGGCATTGTCGCTCGGAGATCTCGGTGCCGTGGCCCTGTTCGGGTCCGGTGAACTCACCACTCTCCCCTGGCTTGTCTATAGCCAGCTATCCAGCTACCGGACCAACGATGCGGACGGGCTGGCGCTCCTGCTCGGTGCCATCTGCCTGGGCCTGACCATGCTGGGCACGGCAGGACAAAGGAGAGCGGGACATGGTTGACGGGATCGCGCTGGAGAATGTCGGACTGCGGCTCGGCGTGAAGGACTTCCATTTTGATTGCGCGCTCTCTGCGGGCTCGGTAACGGCCGTGACGGGTCCATCCGGTTCCGGCAAGTCCACGTTCCTCAATCTCATCGCCGGCTTCGAGACTGCGGATAGCGGGCGCGTGCTCGTTGCCGGCGGGGATGTGACGCAGAAACATCCCTCGGAGCGGCCGGTTTCACTGATCTTTCAGGACAACAATCTGTTCTCGCATCTGGACCTCCTTACCAATGTCGGCCTCGGCATTAGTCCCTCGCTGAAATTGACGGCGGAGAACCGCAAGGCGATTTCGAACGCCCTGGAACGGGTAGGGCTCGGCGGCTTTGAAAAACGCATGCCCGGCACCTTGTCCGGCGGGGAGAGACAACGGGCAGCGTTTGCACGCGCACTCGTACGGAAAAAGCCGATACTGCTGATGGACGAACCATTTGCCGCGCTCGATCCGGGTCTGCGCCTTTCCATGGCCAGCCTTTTGTTGGATCTGCATCGGGAAACCGGCAACACGGTCGTGATCGTCACGCATGATCCCGAGGAGGTCGGCCGGCTTGCGGACCACGCGATCTTCATCGATCACGGCCGGATTCTCGCCCAGGCATCGGCCAAGGAATTCCTTGCCCGGCGGGACATTCCCCAGCTTGCCGAATTCCTCTCCGGCTGATCACGCCGCCTTGCCGCGAAACCAGACGCCCGAGTGGATGACGAGGATGAGCAGCGTACCATAGACCAGAAGACCGCCGGCGAGTGCAAAGAACAACCCGTTCAGCGAACCGGTCACTTTTAGTGCCAGCCAGCCGCCGAGACCGGCGATGGCAAGGCGGAGAAAACCGCAGGCCAGAGGCCAGAAGAGCTGACCCGCGCCCTGACAGGCGAAATAGAGCGCCAGGCCAGCGCCGAAGAAACCATAGACAGGTCCGACGATCTGGAGGTAGGCGACGCCCGCGTCGATCGCTCCATGCTCTTCGCTGAAGAGTGAAATCCAGGCAACCGGAAAGACCGCGGCGATGAGGCCGATTGCTTCGGTAATGACGAAGGCAATCGCAGCACCGGTAAACGCGATGCGGATGGCACGCTCCTTCTGCCCGGCGCCCATGTTCGTGCCGACCAGCGCCACCATCGGTGCGCCGATGCCGAAGATCACCGGGATTAGCAGATATTCGAGCCGTGCCCCGGTTCCGAAACCGGCCACTGCCTCGACGCCCGCCTTGGTCGCGACAAGCGCCGTCGCGATGCCGATCGTCACATTGGTGAGGATGGAATTGATCGCCGCCGCCGCGCCAAGCCGGACGATATTGCTGAATATCGACCAACGGAGCGGGCCGAAGCCGAAGCGCACCAGATTGCGGCCGGAGAGGATGTACCAGGCGAGCACCAGGGTGCTGCCCAGGCTGTAGAATACCAGCGCCAGACCGCCACCGGCGATGCCGAGGCCGGGGACGGGGCCGACGCCGAAGATCAGGAGGGGCGAGACGGGAACGAGAAGCGCCGCACCGAAGCAGGTGACCAAGGCCGGAAACAGCATGTTGCCCGTGCCGCGCACGACGCTCGCAAGACCGTTCATCAGCCAGACGAAGATCATGCCGCCGAACACCACATTCGAATAGACAAGCGCCGCTTCCAGCTCTCCGCCTTGCCCGCCGAGCGCCTGATAGATCGGACGGCCGAAGAACAGCATGACCGCAGAAAACAGAAGCCCGATCGCCACGTTGACGGCCACGGCATGCCAGGCGATGAGATCCGCGTCGGCCTTCCGGCCGCCGCCGAGCGCGCGCGCTATGGACGACGAGATGGCCCCGCCGAAGCCGCCCGCCGACATCATCTGCATCAGCATCACGGCCGGAAAGACCAGCGCCATGCCGGCCAGCGCCTCGGTGCCCATATGGGAAACCCACCAGGTCTCGATAAGTCCGGTGGAAGCCTGGGCGAGCATGATGAGGATGTTTGGCCAGGCAAGCCTGATCAGCATCGGCAGGATGGGATCCTGCAGCAACCGCTGGGTACGCGGATTGATCGGCGCCGGCTCGACGCCTTCACTGGTGATCGCGCTCATCGGCCAGCCTCTCTGGCTTGCAGGAATTCGCTTATGGCGGGGTAACGTCGCCGGATGCGCTCACTGGCGGCCGGCCCGGCCGCCTGTGCAAAGACCGGATCGCTGAGCGGCCTACCGCTCACACGATCGATCATCACGGGCTCCGCCTGCCTGCCGGTCTCCCGGTTGACGATCACCACGCTTTCGCCCTCGGGCGCGAAATGGCGATTGCCCCAGGCCAGCAACGCCTGCATGATCGGTCTGAAGTCCCGGCCCCGCTCAGTCAGGTGATATTCGTCGCGCGGCGGATGGTCGGAGTAACGCCGCCGCTCCATCAGTCCGGCTTCATCGAGCGCTTTCAACCGGCCGCTGAGGATATTGGGAGCGATGTCCAGGTTTCGCTGAAAATCGTCGAAACGAGTGGAGCCCCCCAGCGCGTCACGGAGGATAAGAAAACTCCAGGCATCCCCCACCTGCTTGAGGCTGCGTAAGACCGGACATCCGGTATCGGTCGGACCTTTGCGTTTCATATGTTGCTCCGGGATTGCGGCAACGTTGTTGCATAGGTCACTAGCAAATTGCAAGTAAGGCTTGGCAATCACGCTTCAAAACGGGCGGGGAATCACCGTTATCGGGCCTGCCACAATTTGGACGTGCCCCGGTGGCATCCGAAAAAAGCAACGGGGATTTTCTTTGCAAACACGTCGTAAGACATATTTCAATAAGAATATCTGTGCATGCGACGCAAAAATCGCTAAGCGGAAAGTACAATACGGAACCGGTTGGAAGAGAAACCTCTCTGAAGTCGGATGGCGGACCGTGAACAGAGTGGTGCGGAACACGAGGACGATGAGGCGCGACGAAGCGATCAAGGCGACCCCAGATGTCTGGCGAAAAAACCGCCTTGGGTCGGGCCTGCGGGCTTTCGGCGCCTTTCTGCTTGCCAGCGTTCTCCTGAGCGGCTGCCAATCGATCTTCGACCAGGCCTATACGCCGAATGTTTCACCTTCGGACTCGCCGCAGATCGTCGATGAGGTGCAGAAGAACGATCCGCGCGCCCAAATGGGCGCCCGGGAACATCCCCGCATCGTGGCGAGCTATGGCGGAGAATACCGGGACGCCAAGACGGAGCGCCTGGTTGCCCGTATCGCCGGTGCGCTGACGGCGGTGTCTGAAAATCCCAATCAGTCCTTCCGCATCACCATCCTGAACTCGCCGGCGATCAATGCCTTCGCACTGCCGGGCGGCTATCTCTATGTAACACGCGGCCTGCTGGCGCTCGCCAACGACGCATCCGAAGTTGCCGCCGTCCTTTCGCATGAGATGGGCCATGTGACGGCCAACCATGGCATCGAACGGCAGCGTCGCGAGGAAGCCGAGGTGATTGCAAGCCGTGTCGTCGCGGAAGTCCTGTCGAGCGACCTCGCCGGCAAGCAGGCGCTGGCGCGCGGCAAACTGCGCCTTGCAGCCTTCTCCCGCCAGCAGGAACTGCAAGCGGACGTCATCGGCGTGCGTATGCTCGGCGAAGCGGGTTACGATCCTTACGCGGCTGCCCGCTTCCTGGATTCCATGGCCGCTTATGCCCGCTATTCGGCGGTCGATCCGGATAGCGACCAGAGTCTGGACTTCCTGTCCAGCCACCCGAATTCGGCGCAACGCGTCGATCTCGCCCGCCGCCACGCTCGCAACTTCGGGCAGGAAGGCCAAGTCGGAGACCGCGGCCGCGATTATTACATCGCCGGTATAGACGGCCTTCTCTACGGCGACAGCCCGCAGGAAGGTTATGTCCGCGGCCAGACTTTCCTGCATGGCGGCCTCGGCATCCGCTTCGACGTGCCGCCGGATTTCCGCATCGACAACAAGGTCGAAGCCGTTCTCTCAACGGGTCCAGGAGAGACGGCCGTCCGCTTCGACGGCGTCGCCGCAGGCGACAACAACAGCCTGACGAACTATCTGACCAGCGGCTGGGTAGCGGGACTTCAGCCCGAAACCGTCCGCGAAATCCAGGTGAACGGATTGCCGGCTGCGACCGCACGGGCATCCGCCGACCGCTGGGACTTCGACGTCACGGTCATTCGCGTCAACGATCAGATTTTCCGGTTTCTGACAGCCGTACCGAAGGGCAGCCCGGCCCTTCAGACGACGGCCGAACTTCTGCGCTCCAGCTTCCGGCGCATGACGCCCGACGAAATTTCCAGCCTGAAGCCGCTGCGGGTGCGTATCGTCACCGTTGCGCAGGGCGATACCCTTGCATCGCTTTCCGCCCGGATGATGGGCACGGATCGAAAGCTCGACCTTTTCAAGCTGATCAACGCACTGCCGGCCGGCGCCACGGTGTCGCCCGGTCAGAAGGTCAAGATTATCTCGGAATAATGCTGGCTGGCCGCCCTCAGCAGACGGCTGCGGCCATCTGCGGGTTGGCGGAGACAAGCGCCGACTTGAGTTTTTCGATCGCCCGGCTCTCAATCTGCCGAACCCGCTCCTTTGAGATGCCGAGCTCGGCGCCAAGCGCCTCCAGCGTCGCGCCTTCATCCGTCAGTCTGCGGGCGCGAATAATCTTCTTTTCGCGATCATTGAGTTTTGTCAGCGCGCCTTGCAGCCATTTCAGCCGCCGCTCCCCGTCGATCATTCCCGACACCTGCTCGTCCGGCAAAGGTTCGATGCTCGCCAACATATCGAGCCGCTCGCCACTGTCCGCATCGCCTGCTATGGACGGCGCCTGCAGCGAGGCATCATTGCCGGAAAGTCGGGCATCCATCGTCTGCACATCCGCAACGCTGACGCCCAGCGCCACGGCGATCTCTTCATGAATGGCACGGGCAGTGAGATTGGAATCGCCGCGGGCAAGTTTTGCGCGTAGGCGGCGAAGATTGAAGAACAGCGCCTTTTGGGCGGAACTGGTGCCGCCGCGGACGATCGACCAGTTGCGCAGGATATAGTCCTGCATCGAAGCGCGGATCCACCAGCTTGCATAAGTGGAAAAACGTACATCACGGGCAGGTTCGAACCTTGCCGCCGCCTCCAGCAGCCCTACATAGCCTTCCTGAACAAGATCGCTCATCGGCAGTCCGAACCCGCGGAACTTCGAGGCCATGGCGATCACGAGACGCATATGCGCAAGGGCGATCTGGTTGCGCGCATCCTGATCGCGATCGTCCTTCCAGCGGACCGCCAGATCGCGCTCCTCCTCTCGGGCGAGATAGGGAGCGGACATTGCTATCTTGATCATGGTACGGTCTGCGGACATGGCTGTCATCGTGTTCTCCGTGAACGGTCTGATCCGACAAAAGCCAGCGGGGCAGAAAACGCGAACACCTTGGCCAGAAAGACGACTGGCGATGAAGGTTTGAAACCCGCTGCTTTTGCTCCCCTCGTTTGAGTTCCGGGGATTCACATCGGCCGAAAGCCCGATCTCCGCCCCGCATTGCGCTTCCGGTAGACGAACCAATCCGACATCAGTTCGCCGTTCCGGCGGATGAACGCGCGGGCAAGGAAAAAGTTCCAATAAAAAACCCGGCTCTGAGGCCGGGTCTTTGAAGGCTGCATCCTGAAAAGATCAGGCTGCCTCTTCCTGAGCTTCGTCTTCCTCGACGGTCTTGCCGCGCTTGGGACCCTTGGCGAGGTTGACCTCGACAAGGCGAACGGCTTCCGTTTCCGACATTTTATTGACGGCTGCGATTTCGCGAGCCATGCGATCGAGGGCGGCTTCATAGAGCTGGCGCTCGGAATAGGATTGTTCGGGCTGGTTTTCGGCCCGGTAGAGATCACGAACCACTTCGGCGATCGAGATCAGGTCACCGGAGTTGATCTTGGCATCATATTCCTGGGCGCGGCGCGACCACATGGTGCGCTTCACGCGGGCCTTGCCTTGCACGACCTTGAGCGCGCGTTCGACAAAGTCCGTCTCGGACAGCTTGCGCATGCCGATGCTCACGGCCTTGGCAACCGGAACTTTCAGGCGCATCTTGTCCTTCTCGAAGTCGATCACGAAAAGCTCAAGCTTCATGCCGGCGACTTCCTGCTCTTCGATGGCAGTGATCGTGCCCACGCCGTGGGCGGGATAGACGATCGCTTCACCGGTCTTGAAGCCCTGGCGTGCGGGAGAATTCTTTTTCTGCTGGGTCGTCATTCGTTTCACAAACTCCCTGTTACTCACCCGTTTTTCGGGTCGGGGGAACCGGGTCTGTCAGGCCCGGATGAGACGGGGGAAACCGTCGGGTCACTCCATACTGGTCCGACCAACGCGCGCGAAAAACAAACCCCATCGCGAACTGCGACCGACAACATGTGAACGTTGGCAATGTCACGGAAACCGCGTATTGGGTGATCTGTTGCTTTCGTGATGTTTTTTGGGCACGCGAGTGCCGCCTTGTGGAACAGTTCTTGTTGTCTACCACAAAAAAGTGCGGAAATCAATAATTTGCTTTTGCACCTGCACAGAAGAGCGCGCTCGCCCGGCGCTTAACAAAAAGGCAGGGCGATTGGAATACCGCGGACCGCTCCCCGATTCGAGAAACCCTCAGTCTCCCTTGCCCGGTTCGGCGGAGAAGAATTGCTCGTATTTGTTCTCGACGCCATCCATCTCCTTCGCCTCCGGGAGAGGATCGCGCTTGACTGTGATGTTCGGCCAGATCTGAGCGAATTCGGCATTCACCTTGAGCCATTTGTCGAGGCCCGGCTCCGTATCCGGCTTGATCGCCTCGGCGGGACATTCCGGTTCGCAGACACCGCAGTCGATGCACTCGTCCGGATGAATGACGAGGAAGTTTTCGCCTTCATAAAAACAATCGACCGGGCAAACCTCGACACAGTCGGTATATTTGCAGCGGATGCAATTGTCAGTCACGACATACGTCATGCGGCACTCCAGGGACTATCGCGGATCAGCGGCACGCCGACGGCAAGATCCAGCGCCGGCACACCGGAAAGCCGGGAGAAGGCAAGACCCAAGGGACGGGAGGCAGGCGATCCGGCTTTTCAACGGTCAGGTAAAGCGTTTGGCCCTGCTTAGCAAGGATAAACCGTGCTGAAAACACCGGTACAGCCGGTGGTTTTTTCTAATCCCGGTCAGTTCCGGGACCGGGAAACAGCCGATCGGTCTCGCGGCGCTCTTTCTTCGTCGGCCGCCCGCTTCCCGAAGTACGCTGGGCCTGCTCAAAGAGTGTGAACTTCCGCACTTCGCCCGGCGGCGGGGTCAGATCTTCGTAGAGCAGCCGCGCCTCCTCGAAAGGCCCCCGCCTTTCACCTCCGGACTTCACCACGAGAACGATATCGCGCCGCTCCAGCGCGAGATCGATCCGGTCTCCGGGTTTCACCTGAAGGCTGGGTTGCGTGACAAGCTCGCCGTTGACACGGACACTGTTGGAACGGATGAGGTCCTGCGCGATGGATCGCGACTTCGCCATCCGGGCAAAGAACAGCCACTTGTCGATACGCTGGCGCGAACCGGTCTGTGGCTGTTTCCCCGTCATGGCCTCACTTCTTCATCTGCTCTTTGAGAGCAGCGAGCTTTGCGAAAGGTGAATCCGGATCGATCGGCTTTTCCTTGCGGGGCGGCTTGGCCTCGAAACGAGCCGGCTGCGGCGCTTTGCCGCGATCGCTCCGGTCGGGCCGCGGACCGCCTTCCGGACGGTCGCCGCGGTTCGGACGGTCGCTCCGGTTGTTGTTGTCCGGGCGGCGATTGTTGTCGCGGTTCGGCTTGCCTCCGTCCCGGCGATTGCGATCGCCTTGTTCGCCGTTCGGGCGCGCGTCGCGTCGCTCGCCGTCACGCCGCTCGCCGCCACGGCGGTCGTCTCGACGGCCTTGGGTGGCGGGCTGACCCGCTTCGCCACCGGCATTGCGCTGCCTGCCATGCCCACGACGGTCGCCATGCTGCGGACGCCCGCCACGCTGATTGTTTTCGCGACCACCGCCCGGACGCCACAGGAGCACGGGCTTCGGTTCTTCCACCTCAGCCGTCGCCACCGCTTCAGAGGTCCGCTCCGCAAGAGCAGCGTCGGTACCTTCGGGTTGTGCCGCAGCAGCCTCTTCCGGGGCAGCGACCGCAGCCTCTTCTACCGCTGCCGCAACCGCGGTCTCTTCAGACGACGCTTCGCTGGTTTCACCGGCATCCGCATCATCCCCCACGGAAGCTTCGGACGCCTCCACGGGAGGAGCTGTTACAGCCCCGGCTGCAGCAGCACCCTGGGCCGCCAGGAAAGCCTGGGCCTCTTCGGCCTTTACTGAATCGGCGCGATAACCGAGACCCTTGAGGATCTCTTCCATATCGTCCGGCGTCGCGCCGAGAATGGAGAGCATGGCCGTCGTGGTCATGAAGCGGCGGCCGTCATAAGCGCCTTCAGGACGCGGCGTGCCGCCGGGCTTCCACTGCAGGAGCGGACGAATAAGATCTGCAAGGCGCTCGAGGATATCGATCCGCACCGCACGTTTGCCGAGAAAACGGAAGCCAGCGAGCTTGTAGAACATCCGTTCGAAGGTTGGGTCGGCTACGACCGAAGTGCGGCCCGCGGCAAGCGCCGGAATGAGGTCACCATAACCCGGCTTGTCCAGTCCGTCGTTCTTCAGCGCCCAGAGCAGCGTGATGAGTTCGGCCGGGGCCGGCTTCAGCAGCGCCGGCATGAAGACGTGATAGGCGCCGAAACGGATGCCATAACGGCGCATCGAAGCGCGGGCATCCTGATCGAGCGTCTTGACATCGTCGGCGACGTCGCGCCGGAAGAGCACGCCGAGATTTTCGACGAGCTGGAAAGCAAGCCCCTTGGCCAGCCCCTGCAGGTCTTCGGCCCGCGACAGGTCGTCGAGCGGCTTCAGGACTGTTGCGATATGATGATTGACGAAGCGTTCGATGCGGGCAACCACATGTTCGCGCGCATTGCCGGTCAGTTGTTCGTCGGACAGCAGGATGACCCGCGGATGCATGATGTGATCGCTTGCAGAAAGGCGGGCGACGGGATCGCCCACCCAGCGCACGAAACCGTCGGAGCCGACGGCAAGATCGCTGTTGCCCGAGGCATACAGTCTCGCAGCACGCGCCTCGAATTCAAGCGCCAGAGCTTTCTGGGCGGCCGTCTGCACGGCCTTGGCGTCGGGGCCTTCCGCTCCCGCGACAGGCGTGAACCGGAACCCGGCCAACTGCCCGACGTGATGTCCCTCCACAAAGACATCGCCATTCACACTGATTTCAGCTTCCAGCATCGCATTCTCTCTCAGGCGCTTCATGAGCACAGATGTCCTGCGATCAACAAAGCGTTTCGTCAACCTTTCATGTAGCGCGTCCGACAACCTATCCTCTATTTCCCGCGTCTTTTCTTGCCAGTGTGTCGGATCAGCAAGCCAGCCAGGGCGGTTCGAGACATAGGTCCAGGTTCGGATTTGCGCGATGCGGGCGGATAAGGTGTCGATTTCGCCGTCCGTCCTGTCGGCGCGGCGGACCTGCTCCGCCATGAAATCTTCGTTTACCGTGCCTCGGCGCACAAGATCGGAAAAAAGAGTCGAAATAAGGTCCGCATGCTGCGCCGGCGCGATTCTGCGATAGTCGGGCAGCGCGCAGGCCTCCCACAGCTTTTCGACCCGGTCCGGCGTGGTCGCCACATCCTTGATTTCCGGATAGCGGGAAAGGTGATCGAATGCCTGGCTATCCGTGGCAGGAAGCGCCCGGGAAAGCCCTGGGATCGTCGGAGCAGCGTCCAGGCTGTCGCGCAAAGCCTTGAGTGAGGAAAAATCGAGATTTTTCGACCGCCACTGAAGCACTTTCACCTGATCGAACTGATGGCTTTCGATTCGCTCCACAAGCTCATCGTCGAAAGGCGCGACCTGGCCCGTCACGCCGAACGTCCCGTCCCGGACGTGTCGGCCGGCGCGGCCGGCGATCTGGCCGAGTTCGCCCGGATTGAGATTGCGGAACTGGTACCCGTCGAATTTTCGGTCCTGGGCGAAGGCCACATGGTCGACGTCGAGATTGAGCCCCATCCCGATCGCATCGGTCGCGACCAGATATTCGACATCGCCGGACTGATAGAGTCCGACCTGCGCGTTGCGGGTTCTCGGGCTGAGCGCGCCGAGCACGACGGCGGCGCCTCCCCGCTGGCGGCGGATCAGCTCGGCGATCGCATAGACCTCGTCAGCCGAGAAGGCCACGATCGCCGAACGCTGCGGCAGCCGGGTGATTTTCTTCTGGCCGGCGTAAAAGAGCTGCGAAAGGCGGGGCCGCTCGATCACATTGATTCCGGGCAGCAGTTTTTCAAGAATAGGCTGCATGGTCCCGGCGCCGAGCAGCAGCGTCTCGTCGCGACCGCGCAGATGCAGGATGCGGTCGGTGAAGATATGACCGCGCTCCAGATCGCCGGCGAGCTGCACCTCGTCGATCGCGACGAACGAAGCTCGGGTCTCGCGCGGCATCGCTTCCACGGTGCAGACGGAAAAACGGGCATTCGCCGGCGTGATCTTTTCTTCCCCGGTAACGAGCGCCACCTGCGAAACGCCGACCTTTTCGACAAGACGCGTATAGACCTCGCGGGCCAGCAGCCGCAGCGGCAGGCCGATCACACCGGTGCCATGCGCCACCATGCGTTCGATGGCGTAATGGGTCTTGCCGGTATTGGTGGGTCCGAGAACGGCGGTGACGCCGCGCCCGCTGAGCATCATGGGCTGGAAGTTCAAAACCAAGATCCGCGCATCACATTCGGCCTGCGGTCGGGATTTCCGCAAATTGCAAGCCACGCAACACATGGCGATCCCTGCCGGCAAACGCAAGCCTGAAGAAGGGTTTTACGCCGGGAGAATCATCAAATCCAACCGTCCGGCGCGACTTGAACGATTCGCCTTTTAGGGATCAAGGAACAGATGCGAACGAATCGGCGACGAATCGAAGACTCAAGACGATTCAGCCTTTGTTCACGGCTATATCTTGATGTGACTCGTCCTCCCTCCACGACATCATGAATCAGCCCGGGGAATCGGGGGTTGGGAGAAACCGGAGGCATCGGAATCGCGAGTCTCAGAAAGAATCCGAAGAGTCAATCCACTGATATGGTTAATCTTTTTTCAACAGATCTGCCGACTTGCAAGGCAATCTTCGCTGCCGTTAAGAATCAGGTCAAAGGCGGAACGAATCGCTGACGAATCGCCGACATTTCTGTTTTCCCGTTTCGTTCTTACCAGATATGGTATGGACCCACGAAGGAAAGACGCAAGAAAAAACGCCTTGGCGCATCTGCGGCAGCGAATCGAGATGCTGCATGTTAACATTCGCTAACGGCCTTTAACCATTTGTGGAACACACGTTTTCGCGCTTCTGGAACAAAAACCACGACACGACGTTTCCTCGCCAAATCCATCCCGGATTTGTTCAGCGGAGTAGAAAGTCATGCTCGGAACCGTGTTGCTCATCATCCTCATTCTGCTACTCATTGGCGCGCTGCCGAATTGGGGCTATAGCCGAGGCTGGGGTTATGGACCATCGGGCGGATTGGGGCTCGTGGTCCTGATCATTATTATTCTGCTGCTCATGGGCAGGATTTGAGTGCGGCGCAGCCGTTTGTTGAAAAAAGGGAAGGGAAAGTGACATGAAGAAGATTGTGATTGTAGGCTGCATCGTCGGTGCTCTGGCGTCGTGCACCTCGACGGAGAAGGGTACGGCAATCGGCGCAGCTTCCGGCGCAGTCATTGGCGGTGCCGTGACCAATAGCTGGGGTGGCGCTGCTGTGGGCGCTGTTGCAGGCGGCCTGGTCGGCGCTGCGATTGGCGAATCTGAAAAGCGCCGCGGCTACTGCGTCTACCGCGATCGCTATGGCCGTACCTACGAGGCTCGTTGCCGCTGATCGCAGGCAACTGCTTTTAAGATACCGGCGTCGAGCGATCGGCGCCGGTTTTGTTTTGCCCAAAAAGCACCTGCCGTTAACCTTCTGGCCAAAGCCGGAACGAATCGCCGACGAATCGGCGACATTCCTCGTTTCCCGATTTGTTCACCACAATATCTCGTGGAAAAACAATCTGTTAACCATATAAACCACGCGATTTCGGCTCTTCGCGAAACCGAGCGGCCGTCAGAGATTAACGCTATTATCAGCCTGCGAAAAATTGTCCGCCATTGGCCGTCAGTGTCGAACCGGTAATGAAGCCGGCGTCATCCGAGGCCAGGAACACGACGCAGCGGGCGATCTCTTCCGGTTCGCCGAGGCGCCCGACAGGGATCTGGGGAATGATCCGCTCGTTTAAGACCTTTTCCGGAATGGCCCGCACCATTTCCGTGGCGATATAGCCGGGGCAGATGGCGTTGACGGTAATGTTCTTCGCCGCGCCTTCCTGGGCGAGCGCCTTGGTGAAGCCCAGATCGCCGGCCTTCGCGGCGGAATAGTTCACCTGCCCCATCTGCCCCTTCTGGCCATTGATGGAGGAAATGTTGATGATGCGGCCGAAACCGCGGTCGCGCATGCCGGTCCAGACCGGATGCGTCATGTTGAAGAGACCGTTCAAATTGGTGCCGATCACCTCGTTCCATTGGTCGGGCGTCATCTTATGGAACATGCCGTCGCGGGTAATGCCGGCATTGTTGACGAGAACTTCAATCGGCCCAAGCTCTGCCTCGACCTTGGCTATGCCTTCGACGCAGGCTTCGTAGCGCGATACATCCCATTTGAAGACCGGAATGCCGGTCTCGTCGTGAAAGGCCTTCGCCTTTTCCTCGTTGCCGGCGAAGTTCGCCGCGATACGATAGCCGGCCGCCTTCAACGCGACGGATATGGCCGCACCAATGCCTCGCGTGCCTCCCGAAACCAGCGCTACCCTGCTCATCAGTTTTTCCCCTTCTTGTTTCGATCCGATCCTTCTGTGTGACCGGATACTTACTTATTTTGACAGGCTTTCGGCGGGGGGATAGTCCCGCCGCGAAGTTTTGCAACGTCGGCGGGATTATCCACAAGGCTACCTGATATCGCTTCCCGGCATCACAGCGCTTCGAGGCACATGGCGACCCCCATGCCGCCGCCGATGCAAAGCGTGGCAAGGCCCTTTTGGGCACCGCGGCGCTTCATCTCGAAGACGAGCGTGTTGAGGATGCGCGCGCCGGAGGCACCAATCGGGTGACCGATGGCGATCGCCCCGCCGTTGACGTTGACGATCGAAGGATCCAGGCCGAGATCCTTGACGACAGCGCAGGACTGGGCCGCGAAAGCCTCGTTGGCTTCGATGAGATCGAGATCGCCGACTTTCCAGCCGGCCTTTTCCAGCGCCTTGCGGGAGGCCGGGATCGGACCCGTGCCCATGATCTGGGGATCGACGCCGGCGGTCGCCCAGGAAACGATGCGAACCATCGGCGTGATACCGCGGCGGGCCGCTTCCGCTTCCGTCATCAGCACGGCGGCGGCGGCACCATCGTTGAGGCCGGACGCGTTGCCGGCCGTGACGGTGCCTTCCTTGTCGAAGGCCGGGCGAAGTTTGGTCATCGCATCGAGGGTCGCCCCGGCGCGGATATATTCGTCGTTCTCGACAATGATATCACCCTTCTTCGTCTGGATGACGAATGGGATGATTTCGTCCTTGAAGCGGCCGGCGGTCTGGGCGGCTTCCGCCTTGTTCTGCGAAGCAACGGCGAACTGGTCCTGTTCGTCGCGGGAGAGCTGCCACTGGCGGGCGATGTTTTCCGCCGTGATGCCCATGTGATAGCCGTAGAATGCGTCCGTCAGGCCATCCTTGATCATCGTGTCGATCATCTTGAAATCGCCCATCTTCACGCCGCCGCGCAGATGCGCGCAGTGCGGTGCCATCGACATCGATTCCTGGCCGCCGGCAACGATGATCTTCGCATCGCCGAGCGCGATCTGCTGCATGCCGAGCGCGACGGCGCGGAGCCCCGAGCCGCAGAGCTGGTTGACGCCCCAGCCGGTCGCCTCTTTCGGCACACCCGCCTTCATCGCCGCCTGGCGGGCCGGGTTCTGGCCTTCGCCAGCCGGCAAGACCTGGCCGAGGATCACTTCGTCGACTTCGGCGGCATCGACGCCGGCGCGGGAAAGCGCGCCTTTGATGGCGGCAGCGCCGAGCTCATGGGCCGGAGTGTTGGCGAAGGCACCGTTGAAGGAACCGACGGCCGTGCGGGCCGCGGCGGCGATCACGATGGATGGATTGGTCATGGACGTCTCCTCTTATTCGATATTTGCCGGCGAGACTGGCAAAGCTTTGGCACGGTGTCAAACCTGTACGGGCCTAATCCGTCGGCCGGAAAAAACGCCGCTTGGTTTTTGCAGGTTTGCTGCGCAACAAGTCACTCGCCGCGCCGCACAATTCGATTGTAAGTCCATGTGGTTTAGGCTTACATTCCTGCCGGGAGAACAATGCCATCGATAAAAAACCAAACCATATTGACGGGAGCAGGAGGCAATTATGGCGAAGACCGAAGGCGAAATCATAATCAAGAAATATGCCAACCGACGCCTCTACAACACGGGCACCAGCACCTACGTAACGCTGGAAGACTTGGCGAAGATGGTGAAGAAGGGCGAGGAATTCATTGTCCAGGACGCCAAGAGCGGCGAGGATATCACTCATTCGGTCCTGACGCAGATCATCTTCGAACAGGAATCCAAGACCGGCAACACGCTTCTGCCGATCTCCTTTCTGCGCCAGCTGATTTCCTACTACGGCGACCAGATGCAGATGGTCGTGCCGACTTTCCTCGAACATTCGATGAAGGCCTTCACCGACCAGCAGTCCCAGATGCGCGAACAGATGACCCGCGCCTTCGGCGATACGCCGATTGCCAAGAACCTGCAGATGCCGATGCAGATGATGGAGGAGCAGGTGCGTCGCAACACGGAAATGTTCCGCCAGGCCGTGCAGATGTTCTCGCCGTTTACCGGACAGCCCTCGCAGCCGAGCGCCGCCAAGAAGACCGACTCCAAGGATATCGACGAATTGAAGGAGCAGCTCCGCAACCTGCAGAGCCGCCTCGACAATCTCTGAGGCGAAGAAACCTCCCTAGCAGGCTGTTGAAGAAGTCTCTCGTTTAGCCTTGAGGACGGCCTCGTCGCCGTTGTGATAGGCGAAAGTGATCTCGATTGCGCCGTCGTCGAGCAATTCGGCGTGACCGTCGCCGGCGACCTC
>NZ_QJKM01000014.1 GCF_003425685.1 Rhizobium terrae | reverse complement strand
TCACCCTGCATCCCTCTCGACAATGCAGGATTCACCGAAATCTCAATCGTCATCTATTGCTCCTCTCAAAACAGAGGGGTCACTTCTTTATGCCGTCCGGGGGTCAATTGTGCATGTCGCCCGACAACCCTGGCGCATAAGCTGCTTGTGGCGGGATTCCAGTTGCGACTGATCTCTTCTGTCGCATTGGCCAGAACGCGGGAGGCGCTTCATAACGGCTGGGACAAGAACGATCCGAAGGATGCACAGGTTATTCTGCATATGCTGCGGATCGGAGCAACCCAGGTCTACGTAGATCCGCTTGAAGCTGGCATTAACGATCTGCAGGAACTATCGAAGACCCACGAAGTCATTTCTAAAGCCAAGACGCAGACCTGGTGTCGGGCGAAGTGAGAAATTGACCCCCCCTATTGCCTCACCCAGGAATGTTACCAAAGTTTTGTTCGCTGAGATGGCCGTTATCTTCTCCTGCCGCAGGGGAAGATAACGGGGCGCCCTTGATCCAGTCTCCATCGAGAATAATCAGCCCGGCTGTTTCGATGCGCCAAGCCTTGACTGCCATTTGCACCGTCCGCAGGCTTCTCTTCGTGAAGCGTGACGGATCAGCGCTCATCAGACGCTCCAGGACCGAGGCTGCCGAGACCGCCGGATCCGCCTCAAGCCACGCTCGAATCTGGGGCTCGAATGGCTCCGGCAGGGAGCAGGCCTGTTCAAGCTCGACCTCCCGCAAACGCTCGGGGATTTGTCGAACGACTTGTCGGGGGCGATGCGAAAGCTTCTCACCGATCTGTTCAATGATCTGAGCCAGTTGGAGCAACGCATCGCCGACGTGACACGGGAGATCGAAGCTATCGCCGGTCGGAAGGATGTTGCACGGCGGCTCATGACAATTCCAGGCATCGGAGCTCTGGGCGCGACTGCGCTCCTCGCAACCGTTGGAAACGGCCGACAGTCCCGGAAGGCTCGAGATCTGGCGGCGTGGCTAGGCCTCGTGCCGAAGGAATATTCGACCGGCTGACGGACTCTACCAAAATTTGGAGGAGGATTTGGGTCTCAGGTCACACTTCAGCAAATGTGCATCAGAGCCAATTCTCGGTAGAAATCAACACCCTGCCCTATTTTAAATGCTGTCCATTTACATTTCGATATTTGCATCGTAGTCTTATTATAATGTCATTTTAAAATAATGCGACGATCAAGTGGGAACAAACGATCTATCCCGCCCGGCTTCTCTTGAGGCTCTGGAAAAACGCCTTGCGCTTGACTTGCTCTGGCTCAACCAGCCGCCGAAGGCCTGGCTTCCTCGGACCGAAGTCGATGGCACCGAGGTTCTGGACGTGGCTGTAATCGGGGCCGGTCTCTGCGGGCTGGTGACGTTGGCCGCCTTGAAGAAGGTCGGCATCGGCAATGTCCACGCCTTCGATCGCGCTCCAGAAGGGCGGGAGGGCCCCTGGATCACCTATGCGCGGATGGAGACGCTGCGCACCCGCAAGGACGCCGTTGGGCCCGCGCTCGGCATCCCTTCCCTGACTTTCCGCGCCTGGTTCGAGGCGCAATACGGCGCGCAGGCCTATCTCGACATGGGCCTCATCCCGCGTCCCATGTGGATGGATTATCTTGTCTGGTATCGACGAGTGCTCGGGCTTGATGTGGTCAATGAAACCGCCCTGTCCGCGCTCCGCTTTCGCGACGATGGCCTCATCGCTCTCGACTTAGACAGGGCCGGGACGACAGAGCAGGTGCTTGCCCGGCGCGTTGTTCTGGCGACAGGTCTCGACGGGCTTGGCGCTCCGACGCTTCCGGATGTCGCAGCGCGTATACCGTCGCGCTTCGTGAAGCACGGCGCCGATCTCATCGATATGGCTTCCTTAAAAGGCAAGCGTGTTTCGGTTGTCGGCGCCGGCGCATCGGCGATGGACAATGCCGCAGCCGCCTTGGAGGCGGACGCTGCGCGCGTCGACATCTTCGTGCGCCGTGTCGATATCCCGCGTGTCGACAAATTCACCGGGGTCGGCAGCCAGGGGATGACGCACGGATACGTCGGTCTGCCGGATGCGGACAAGTGGACCTACATGGTTGCCGGCGAGCGGGCTCAGATCCCGCCGCCACGCCACAGCGTGCTACGCGTCTCGCGTCATCCGAACGCCTTCTTTCATCTCGCAAGCCCGATCAGTGATCTCGTCGAGGCCGGTGATGCGGTGGACGTGGTGACGCCGAAGGGGCGTTATCGGACCGATCTGGTGATTTTCGCGACGGGCTTCTCGGTCGATTTCGGCAAGCGGCCGGAGTTTTCAGCGCTCGCCGACAAGGTCCTGCTCTGGCGGGACGCCTATGCGCCGCCTGCCGGCTGGGAGCATGAGGGTATCGGTTCCACACCCTATCTCGGTCCTTCGTTCGAGTTTCTGCCGAAGCCCGGGCTCGATCCCGGTCTTGCCGCCTCGGTTTCGCGGGTCGCCTGCTTCGCCTATCCGGCGGTTCCCTCGCACGGAAAGATCACCAGCGGGATACCTTCCATCAGCGATGGCGCGGCGCGCCTGGCGACGGGACTCGCGCGGTCGCTCTTCGTGGAGGGCCGGACCTACCATCTCGACCGCTTTCTCGCATTCGATACGCCGGAACTTCTGGGCGACGAATGGACGGATGCCGATATTGACGAGGATATGAGCATTGCCAATGGATGAACGACGTCCGGAGCTTCAGATTTTCTACGGAATCTCGTCGCCATGGGCCTATTTCGGCGCCCAGAGAGCCGTCGCGATTGCCGGTGAGAATGACGCGGGCGTGCGGCTCAGGCCGATCCGCATCATAGAAGCGAATGGCGGCATCCCGCTGCGCAAGCGTCCTGATGCGCGCCAGCTCTATCACGAGATCGAACTGCGCCGCTGGCGGGACTATCTCGGCATGCCGCTTAACCTGAAACCGAAATTCTACCCCTGCCGCACGATCGAGCCCGCTGCGCAGGCGGCGATCGCGATCCAGAGGGCGGGTCTTGACGCGATTTCCTTCTCGTTCGCCGTGCAGCGGGCGCTTTGGGCCGAGGACCGTGACATTGCCGACCTCTCCACGCTTCGCGAGATCGCGCGGGCAACGGCCGGCGAGGCGGCCGGAGGGCTCGTCGCCGATCCGCAGCCGGATGACATCGTCGCGGAGTGGCACGGCAATCTCGCGGACGCAGAGCGGCTCGGCATCTTCGGGACGCCGACCTACGTCCTCGGCAAGGAACTCTTCTGGGGGCAGGATCGCCTGGAGTTCGTCGACCGCGCCCTGAAAGCCAGCAACACCACTGAAATGCGTGAGGAAAAGGCGTGATGACCGACGCAAGAAAACTGCATGACGACGCGATCATCGTGGATGGCCTTCAGACCTGCCAGTGGAGCCGGTCGATCTTCGAGGAAATGCGCGCCGGGGGGCTGACTGCCGTCAACGTCTCCTCTCTTCTCTGGGAGAATTTCCGCGAAGGGATCGGTTACGTTTCCGAGTGGAGGCGCTTTCTGCGCGAGAACGACGACATCATCCGGCCGGTCCGCACGGTTGCCGATATCCATGCGGCGAAAGCTGAGAACAAGACCGGCATCATCATCGGCTGGCAGAACACCTCGCCTTTGGAAGACAAGCTCGACTACGTGGAGATCTTCAAGGATCTCGGTGTCGGCATCATGCAGCTTACCTACAATACTCAGAACTATTCCGGCGCGGGCTACCTAGAGGAGGTCGATAGCGGGCTCACCGGCTTCGGCAGGGAAGTGCTGGCGGAAATGAACCGCGTCGGTGTGCTCTGCGACCTCAGCCATGTGGGCGACAAGACCAGCGCCGACGTCATCGCCTATTCGAAGAGGCCTGTCTGCATCTCGCATATCCTGCCGCGGGCACTGCGGGACGTCAAACGCAACAAGCCGGACGAACTGTTCGTCGCCTGCGCCGAAAAGGGTGGCCTGATCGGCATCAGCCTGTTCGCGCCGGGCCTCGCGGCCGGCAACGACGCGACGGTGGAGGATTACCTGGATGCCATGTCTTACGTGATTGATCTCGTCGGTGAGGACCATGTCGGCATCGGCACGGATTTTTCGCTCGACCGGCCGCGTCCCGGTCCCTGGCTGCTCTGGGCCAACAAGGACAAGGGCACTGCGCGCACGCTGACCGAATTCGGCTCGGTGAAGATATCGAAGCCCAAGGGAATTGAGCGGATAACCGAGATGCCGAACCTGACGGCCCGCATGCTGGCGCGCGGCTGGAGCGAGGAACTGGTGCTCAAGCTTCTCGGCGGGAACTGGCTGCGCGTGCTCGACGCGGCCTGGACGCCGATGGCCTGATCTTCTCCGGCATGGACTGTCGGTAGGAGGAAATTGCCTCGGCTTATCGAGCGGGAGACCGCGTTTGCGGGATCAGGGAACTGCATGGGGATATAAGAACACACGCCATGCCTAAAACTGGAGAGACGGACATGACGATACGCATGCAAAACGGAATTTCGCGGATGTTCCTCCACGCCGGCATTATTGCCGCCGGCCTTGCCGCATTTGCCGGCGCGGCCGAGGCCCAGGACGCCTCAATCAAGGGAACGGTGAACATCGTCGGTTTTTCCGGCGTTTTCGCCGACAACTATCAGAAGTTCGTCATCGCTGCCTTCAAGGAGAAATATCCAGGCATCGAGGTGACCTACCAGCAGAGCAAGAATTCCGCAGAGACGCTCGCCCTTTTGACCCTTCAGCAGGCCGACCCGAAGATCGACGTGGCCCTGATCGACGTCTCGGTCGCCATAAAGGCGAACAAGAGCGGTATTTTCACCAAGCTCGATCCGGCCAAGGTCACGAGCCTTGCCGAGATGCCGGACTGGGCCCGCCTCGACGGCGACAAGGCGGTCGCCTTCTCGCAGGACAATCTGGCGATCCTCTACAATACCGACAGCGTGAAGCAGCCGCCGACGAGCTGGAACGATCTGACCGACCCGAAATACAAGGGCAAGATAGCCGCGAAGCTCGGCGATACGCGCGGCGTCATCCTGCTGCCGATCCTCGACAAGCTGAAGGGCGCCGACTACAAGGACAGCGTCGATCCGGCGATCGACATGCTCAAGGAAATCGCCCCGAATGTCTCGACCTGGGAGCCGGCGCCGGATTGCTACGCCGTCGTCCAGAGCGGCGAGGTGGACCTCTCCATCTGCTGGAACGGCCGAGCGCAATACCTGCATGACACGCAGGGCGGCAAGATCGCGGTGGCCGCGCCGAAGGAAGGCTCGATCGGCCAGACCAATACGATCGGTCTCGTCGAAAACTCCAAGAATGCCGAGGCGGCACAGCTCTTCATCAACTATGCGCTGGGCACCGAGGCACAGGCGACGTTCGCCGAGAAGAGCTTCTACGGACCGGTCAATACCAAGGTGACCCTGACGGACGCGGTTGCCGCGCGCATCTACGGCTCCAAGGAGGCCCAGGCCGCCCAGATGTCGCTCGACTGGAACTTCGTTGCGGACAAATATTCCGCCTGGATCCAGCGCATCAACCGCGAAGTCATCGCGCTCAACTGATCTCTCTTGAGGAAACTGGCCGTTATGGCTGATCATCACGTCATCATCGACAATCTCGTGAAGACCTATCCAGGCGCCCAAAAGCCTTCCGTGGATCACGTCAGCTTCTCGCTGCCGCGCGGCGAGATGCTGGCCCTGCTCGGGCCTTCCGGCTGCGGCAAGACGACGATCCTGCGCATGATCGCCGGCCTGATCGCTCCCTCCTCGGGCGCGATCAGGCTCGATGGCAGGGACGTTTCCGCCATTCCCGTCTATAAGCGGAACATGGGCATGGTCTTCCAGGCCTATGCCCTGTTTCCCCACATGACGGTCGCGGAGAACATCTCCTTCGGCCTCGAAATGCGCAAGGTCGGCAGGGCCGAGCGCGAGGAGCGCGTCAGGAAGGCGCTCGACCTTGTCAAGCTTGCCGGTTTTGGCGAGCGCAAGGTCAGCCAGCTTTCCGGTGGCCAGCAGCAGCGCGCGGCGATCGCCCGGTCGCTGGTGATCGAGCCGGAACTCCTGTTGCTCGACGAGCCGCTGTCGAACCTCGATGCGAAACTGCGAGACGAGATGCGCGATGAAATCCGCGACATCCAGGCACGCACCGGCGTTACCGCCATCTTCGTCACCCACGACCAGGACGAGGCGCTTTCGATGGCCGACCGCCTAGCGGTCATGTCGGCAGGAAAACTCGAACAGATCGGAACCCCGCTTGACATCTTCGATCGGCCGCAGACTCATTTCGTCGCGTCCTTCATCGGTGCTGGAACATTCTTCGAGGGCAGAGTCGCCGGACCGGGCCTTGCGGAGGTTGACGGTCTGCCTCTGCTTCATTTTGCCGGTGAAGCCGCGATCGGATCATCGATCAAATTGATGGTGCGGCCCCACCGATTGCTTCTTGCGGGAGAACCAGGCCAGCCGAACAGCTTCAGCGGTGTGGTCGAGCATATCGTCTATCGCGGCCAGATCCTGACGCTGAGCGTACGCTGCGGCAGCCGCGTGCTGCAGGCCGATCTGCCGACCCATGCGGGTGTCCTGCCAAAGAAGGGCGACAATGTCACACTGACTGTTGCGCCCGATGACGTGACCCTGATCGGTCGGGAGGCTGCATGAGCGCCGCCGTGACAGCGCCTGCGAGCGGCGCGCCGGCCGCCTCGCGAGGCATCCTCCTGATACTGCTTCTGCCCGGCCTCGTCGCGCTGATCATCACCTTCCTGCTACCGCTCCTCTGGTTGTTGCGCGCCTCATTCGCCTCTTCGGCCGTGGGAGCATTGAGCGGCGGCGACTGGACATTGGAAGCTTACACCACCGTGCTGTTCGATCCGTTCTACTGGCGGGTGGCCTGGAATACTCTGGTTGTCGGCTTCAATGTCGCGATCTTCGCCGTGATCCTATCCTATCCTATCGCGCTTTTCCTTGTCCGGACGCAAAGCCGCTTTCGGGGCGTGCTGACGGCGCTTGCGGTGGCACCCCTGTTGACGTCGTCTGTCGTCAGGACCTATGGCTGGATGGTGATCCTCGGAGACCGGGGCGTCATCAACAGCACGCTGCAGTCGCTGTCGCTCACTGATGGCGTCATCCGCCTCACCAACAACAGCTTCGGCGCCACCGTCGCGCTGATCGAAATCCTGATGCCCTATGCGATCCTCGCCATGCTCAGCGGCTTCGGCCGACTGAATGTTCAACTGGAGGAGGCGGCCGCGATGCTCGGGGCAAGCCGGCTCAAGGTGTTCACGCGCATCGTCCTGCCGCTCAGCCTGCCCGGCGTGCTGACGGCAGCGCTCCTCGTCTTCGTGCTGGCGATTTCCGCTTTCGTGACGCCTCGGCTGATGGGGGGAGGGCGCGTCTTCGTTCTCGGCACGGAAGTCTTCAACGAGGCGACGGTGACGCTCAACTGGCCGCTGGCGGCGGCGCTCTCGGTCATGCTGCTCGTGCTGTTCAGCAGCATCATTCTTCTCTACCAGCGTGCGCTGCGCGCGCTCGAAGTGTGAGGCCGGCCATGCAGAACAATTCACTCATCGGCCGCGTCGCCTGGAACACGCTGATCACGCTGCTCTATCTTTTCCTGCTGGCGCCGATCGTCATCGTCTTCATCATCTCCTTCGACACGCGCCAGTATCTGGCCTTTCCGCCGGAAAGTCTGTCGTTCGGCTCCTATGTGAAAGTGTTCGAGAATGTGAAGTTTATCTCGGCCTTCTGGCGGAGCCTGGCGATCGGCGTGATCGTCGGCGTCGTGTCGGTTTCGGCCGGCATGCTCCTGTCGCTGTCGCTGGTGCGCTACAAGTTCCGCGGCAAGGCGGCGGTGAATTTCCTCATCCTCGCGCCTTTCCTCGTGCCGCATATCGTGCTGGCGGTGGGCATCATGCTGGTGATCGCACCGATCGGCCTGCTCGACAGCTATCCTGGCATCGTGCTTGCCCATCTCGGCATCACAATCCCTTACACGGTACGGACGATCACCATGAGCCTGATGGCCGTCGACACGCGTGTGGAAGAGGCGGCGCTGGTACACGGGGCGTCTCCGGCCATGGTCTTCTGGCGCATCACCCTGCCGCTGGTGCGTCCCGGCCTGATCGCCGGCGCGGTGATCGCCTTCCTGATCTCCTTCGACGAGGCGACGATTTCGCTCTTCATCGTCTCGGTCAAGGCGTCCACGCTGCCGACCGAAATCTATCATTACCTCGAATACTCCACCGATCCGCAGATCGCCGCGCTTTCCGTCATTCTGATCCTGATCTCCATCGGCGTCGTGGTCGCGGTCGAAAGATTGGTCGGCCTGCGCAGGGCAATATAAGGTCGGCATGACAATCGTCGAAACAACGGGCGGTCCCGTCGAGGGGTTTCGGGAAAATGGATATCACGTCTTTCTCGGGGTCCCTTATGCTGCGCCGATCACGCCGGAGCGGCGCTTTGCGGCGCCGCAGCCGGTGCCCCGGTGGTTTGGCATCCGCTCTGCCAGGACGCTCAGCGCAGTCTGTCCGCAAATCCCGACCTACGGTCCCGTAGGCAAGGCGGCCGCGTCGAAACTGGAGTTCGGCACGGACTTCCTGACGGTCAATATCCGGACGACATCGGTAACCGGTTCCGTTCCGGTACTTGTCTGGATCCATGGCGGCGGCTATGCCGTCGGTTCGGCGAACGAGGCCGTTCTGCAAAGCGGCGCCTTTGCGGCCAGTGGCATCGTTGAGGTCACCGTCAACTACCGGCTGGGCGCGCTCGGCTTCCTACATCTGAACGACGGTTCGCCGGACAACCGCGGCCTGCTCGATCAGATCGCCGCGCTTCAATGGGTTCGCGATAATATCGGAGCCTTCGGCGGTGACCCGAAGCGCGTCACCTTCGCGGGCCGTTCCGCCGGTGGCTTCGCGATTGCGGCGGTCATGGCCATGCCGGCGGCGCATGGTCTCTTCGCCAGGGCGATGCCCCAAAGCGGAGCGAGCACCGGCATTTCCACGATGAACGATGCGAAGAAGCTCAATCGTCGCATGCTCGACTATTTGCAGGTGACTGAGGCAGAGCTGCGCGACATGCCCTTCGAGACTCTACTGGTCGCGCAGCGCGATCTCTGCAACGAATCCTACGAACGGCATGATTTCGATCGCGACGGCTCCGCGTCGATGCTGGGCGTACCCTTCGTCCCGGTCATCGACGGCATCTCCCTTCCGCGGCATCCGGAAGCCGCCGCAGCGGATGGTGAAACCATCGCCGTGCCGATGATGATCGGATGTACGACCGGCGAATACGTGACCCATGCGACGGCACAGCCGGACATGGATTTCGAGATCGCGGCAAGCCTGCTGCACGAACGCGTGCGACCGATGGGGCTGACCGGCAGCGAAATCGTCGAGCGCTATCGGCGTGCGTTGCCGGATCATTCTCCACGTGGCATCTGGCGCGCCGTCGGGGGCGATCTCGTCTTCCAGAACCCGGCGACGCGCTTCGCACGACTGCATGCGGTCCGCCAGCCCGTCTACAAATACCTCTACGGGCCGATAGGCGCAGACGAACTCGGAGCGCCGCATGGCGCCGAAGTCGGCGAGGTCTGGTACCGGCGCGGCATGGACGTCAGTCATCTAGCGACGCGACAGGCCGTCACTCAACCGAATTTCGCGACGGCTGTTCACGACGTCTGGGTTTCTTTCATTCGCGACGAGATGCCGAAGTCGCCGGCCGGCGACTGGCCCCACTATTCGGCCTCGCAGCCAAAGGTGCTGCATATGGATGGCGGGGATTTTCGTGTCATCGCGGCCCCCTTCGATGGGCGCACCGCGCTTTGGAGCACCGCGAGCGCGTGAAAAGGATCGCGCGACCGCTCCCGCCGACAAAAGCCCGTTCCGAACCGGACTGGTTCGCCAAGGATAAGATGGCTATACACACCACGTTGTTGAATGCTGGAATGTCACTCGTCAGGGCGAAAACGGGAAGCCTCATGCCTCCGGAATATCTTGATACCCGCCAGTTGGAGGCCTTCGTGGCCGTGATGTCGATCGGCAGCATGACGGGGGCCGCCAAGGCGCTCGGGAAATCCCAGCCGGTGGTGACGAGGCTCATTCAGGAACTGGAACAGGAACTGGGTTTTCCGGTGCTGCATCGCAACGGACCACGGATCGCCCCGACCGAGCAGGGGGTCGCCTTTTTCTCTCAGGCAGAACTGTTCCTCAGTGGGCTGCGCACCATCAGCGAAAGGGCCCGGCAGATCGAAACTGCTCAGGCGAAGGCGGTGGAGCTTGCATCGATCCCGGCGATCGCCGCGAGTGTCATCCCGCTTGCGTTGCAGGAGTTGCCAAAGGAACTCTTTCCCGAACATGTTCATGTGCAGAGCATCGCTTCGGAGAATGTCGTTCAGACGGTTCTGGCGCGAACGGCCGATGTGGGCGTTGCCAGCCTGCCGCTCGACAACCCGGGTATCGACGTCCACTGGATCGGGGAGGTGCCATGCGTGGCCGTCGTGGCCGCCGGCGACGACCTGGCGGAGAAGGACATCCTGCAGCCAGCCGATCTGAACGGCCGCCGGCTGATCGCCTCGGCAAATCCCTATCGGCTGCGGATGCGCATCGACCGCGCCTTTGTCGAGCATGGCATTAAGCCCGGCGGGGTGATCGACAGCAACGCCACCTATGTCTCGCTTTCGCTGGCGCGCGCAGGCCTCGGAGTGGCGATCGTCGAATCGGTCACCCTGAGCGGGCTGCCGATCAAGGATGTCTCCGTCATTCCCCTGAGTTTCGATGTCCCATTCCATTGGGGCGTGATCACGGCGACGGGACTGCCGCTGTCGGCGACCGTCCGGCGATTGATCGATGCGATCGAGCACCAGGCGTCGAAGCTGACCAGGTTTCGCAAACACGACAGCTTGCCGACGGTCTAGCTGGCGATCACCGCGAAACAGCAACGCCCTCTTGCCCTGAAATGAACGCGATACACGAGGCGCAGCCAGTCCGGTTGCGCCTCCTATGTCCATTTGAAGTCTCGTTGGACGACGGCGCCTCGAATGCATGCCGAGAGTTCGATTGCCAAGCCTGAAGCACATTTTATAGGCAGTGTTTCTTGTTGCCTCAAACCTGATTATGCATTAAACGAATTGACATTGATCGATGCTGCAATTTGCGCATTATGGGTTGGCGATGGAAATCAAGCAGCTCGAAGTCTTTCTGGCGGTCATATCTGCGGGCAGCATCACTGCCGCGGCGCGCCTTTTGGACCGTTCGCAATCCCAGGTGACGCGGCTTGTCCAGGAGCTGGAGGCCTCTGTCGGGTTTCCGCTCTTCGAACGGAATGGCCCGCGCATCACACCGACGTCCAAGGCGATTGCCTTCCATGCCGATGCGGAACGTTTCCTGACCGGGATCGGTCAGCTCCAGGAGCGGGCGAAGACGATCGCGTCGGCGGAGCTCGGCCCCATCGAGATTGCCGCGATCCCGGCTTTCGCGAGCGGTCTTCTTCCCCTGGCGCTGGCCGAGATGCCGGAAAGCCTGCTTCCCCGGAACATCCATCTGCGCAGCATTTCGGCCGAGGCCGCGGTCCAGTCCGTACTTGCCCGGACGGCTGATCTCTGTGTTGCGTCGCTGCCAGTCGAGCATCCCGGTCTTGAAGTGCATGGCCTCTTCCAGTCGCCTTGCGTAGCGGCGGTCGCGGTGGATGATCCTCTGGCCGCCAAGCCGACGATTTCCATGGATGATTTCGCCGATCGTTGCCTGATCACCATGGCGAACCCCTTCCGCCTGCGCCGCCGCGTCAACCAGGCGCTTGAGGTTGCCGGTGTCCGGCCATCGCGCATCGTAGACACCAACGCGGCGCTCAACGCGTTGCAACTCGCGGCGACCGGCTTCGGCATCGCGATCGTCGAGCCCGCTACCGCCTATGGCATCGAGCTGAAGAATGTCGAAATCCGCCCGCTGGACATGAACGTCCCGTTTCTCTGGGGGATTTTTTCGGCGGCTTCCAGGCCGCTTCCGGATGGCGTCCTCGAGCTCATCCAGTTGATCATCAGGATTTCAGCAGCCCGCATGCCCGGTTTCATCGCGCATGATCCGGGCCATATCGAACGCGTTGCCGATGCCACGTTCGGCGCCGGCCAACAGGCACAGGAGCATTGATCTTGAACGTCCAAGCGAAGCAGCCGTCGACGGGTCTGGCAGGTCTCGAAAGCAGACTGGCCGACGACCTTTCGCTCCTCGAGCTTCCTCCCAAGGAGTGGGTGCCGGCGACCGAATACGACGGCGAGCGTGTCTATGACGCCGTCGTCGTCGGCGCCGGCATGTGCGGGCTCGTGGCGACCGCGTCGCTGAAGATGCTTGGTATTCACAACGTCGTCTGCTTGGACCGCGCTCCGCAGGGGCTCGAAGGGCCATGGGTCACGTTCGCCCGCATGGAGACGCTCCGCTCGCCAAAGCAACTGACGGGCCCGGCCCTCGGCCTGCCGTCGCTGACCTTCCGCGCCTGGTATATGGCGCAGTTCGGCGCGGAGGCCTGGGAAGCGCTTGGCAAGGTCCCGAAAGAACAGTGGATGGATTACCTGGTCTGGTATCGCAAGGTGCTTGACCTGCCGGTTCGGAATCGTATCGCCGTCACCGGCATGGCGCCGGTCAATGATGATCTGATCGCCCTTGATGCCGCCAACCTGTCCAGCGGAGAGGATGAGCGGATATATGCACGACATGTCGTGCTTGCAACCGGCCGCGACGGTCTCGGCGGCGGCTACGTGCCCGACTTCGCGCAGCATGTGGATCGCAGGTTCTGGGCGCATTCGGCCGATGACATCGACTTTGCGGCCCTGAAGGGAAAGCGCGTCGCCGTGATCGGTGCCGGGGCCTCGGCCATGGACAATGCTGCGACCGCCCTCGAAGCGGGGGCCGCTGGTGTCGACATGATCATCCGCCGCAAGGAGATGCCGCGCGTCAACAAATTCACCGGCATTTCCAGCCAGGGCGTCGTGCAGGGATTTGCGGGCTTGAGCGACGACTGGAAGTGGAAATTCATGGACTATGTGCTGGGGACTCAGACGCCGCCGCCGCGGGACTCCACGCTGCGGGTTTCGCGCCATCCCCACGGTCGGTTCTTTCTGGCGACGGGGGCGCGCGGCCTGTATGAGAAGGGCGACCGAGTGATCGTCGAGACCAGCCGCGGCGACCTGGAATACGACTTCGTGATCTTCGCGACCGGTTTCCGTGTGGAGCTCGATGCGCGGCCGGAACTTCACCATTTCGCACCCTTCATCCAATTCTGGCAGGACGTCTATGCACCCGCCGAGGGCGTGGGGAACGGCGAACTCGCAACCTCGCCCTATCTCGGTCCCGATTTCGAGTTCCTCGAAAAGGTACCGGGAAGCTGCCCCTCGTTGCGGCTCGTTCATTGTTTCAACTATCCGGCCTCGCTCAGCCACGGCAAGCTGTCGGGCGATATCCCGGCCGTCAGTGACGGCGGACGCCGGCTAGCGCGCGGCATCGCCCGCAGCCTCTTCGTTGCGGACCGCGAAACCCATTTCGCCAACCTCGTGGCCTACGCGACGCCGGAATTGCTTGGCGACGAGTGGACCGATTCCGCCGCGATGCTCGATGATCTCGAAAAGGGTGCGGCGGAATGAGAGACACGGTTCTTGCCGCTGCGGGGCCATGCCCATGAACCGCTACCTGGCAGTCAAGCTCGGAGAAGCGCTGCTCGCCATCTGGGGTGTCGTGACCATCGTGTTCTTCGTCAGCCGCGTGCTGGGCGATCCTGCGGTGCTGCTGCTTCCGGTCGGAGCCGACCAGCAGGAGATCGATGCGCTGCGGATCACCCTTGGTCTCGATCGGCCGATCCTCGAACAATATGCCCTTTCCATGGTCGCGATGCTGCGCGGAGATTTCGGCGTTTCGTTCCAGCATACCCGGCCGGCGATGGATGTCGTTCTCGAACGCATGCCGGCCACCATCGAGCTTGCCGGGGCCGCATTGCTGTTCGGTACGCTGATCGGTGGCGCCGCCGGCGCGGTTGCCGCCTTGAAGCGCGGCACCATCTCCGAATTCGTCGTCATGATCGCGGCCCTGTTGGGGCAGGCGACACCCGTCTTCTGGCTCGGCATCATGCTGATCCTCGTCTTTTCGGTCGATCTCGGCTGGCTGCCGACCGGCGGCTCGGGCACGATCGCCCATCTGGTTCTGCCGGGGCTGACGCTTGCGGTGTTCGTCTCCGCCTCCATTGCCCGGCTTTTGCGGTCGTCGCTGCTCGACATCATGCGCGAGGACTACGTCCGCACCGCCCGCGCCAAGGGCCTCATGCCGCGCACGGTATTTTTCTGGCATATCGCCCGCAACGCGCTGATCCCGGTCGTGACGATGATCGGCATCATCGCTGGTGAATTGCTCGGCGGTTCGGTGGTCATCGAGACGGTGTTTGCCTGGCCGGGCGTCGGACGCATCATCATGCAGGCGATCCAGGCTCAGGATTTCCCGGTCATCCAGGCGGGTGTCGCTCTCGTCGCCGCTATCTTCATCCTCATCAATCTGCTGGTCGACCTGCTCTACGGCGTGCTCGATCCGCGTATCAGCCGGCAATAAGGGGGCCTTCCATGAAGTCCTTCTTCCTCGCCCTCCTGAAAAGCCGCGCCGGACTGTTCGGCTTCGTGCTCGTCTTGGTCTTCGTCCTGGCCGCATTGCTTGCGCCCTATCTTGGCCTGCCGGTCCCGACCCGCTCGAACCTTGTCGCCCGCATGGCGGCACCCACCTGGACGGGGCTTTTTTCGCCGGGCGCCCATCCGCTCGGCACCGACGAACTCGGCCGCGACATCCTCTCGCGCATCGTCCACGGGAGCCGGGTAACGCTGACGATCGCCACGGCCGCCGTCGTTCTCGGCGGCATCGTCGGCACGCTTCTCGGCATTGTCGCCGGCTACTATCGCGGCATGGTCGACCGGGTGCTGATGCGCATCGTCGATATCCAGCTCGCCCTGCCTCTCATGCTGCTCGCGCTTCTGGTGATCGCGGCGCTGGGGCCGTCCACTACCAACCTCGTCGTCGTGCTCGCGCTGACGAGTTGGTTGCGTTACGCGCGCATCATCCGCGGCCAGGTTCTGGCGCTGCGGGAGAGGGAATTCGTGCTCTCCGCGCATGCGATCGGGGCGGGGACCTGGCGCATCATGATCAAGCACCTCCTGCCGAACGTCCTGACGCCGGCGCTCGTGGTCGCGACGCTGGAACTCGCCCGCATCATCATCATGGATGCGGCGCTGTCCTTCCTCGGCCTCGGCGTCCAGCCGCCGAACCCGAGCTGGGGCCGAATGCTGGCCGATGGCCGCGTCTACATCTCGACGGCCTGGTGGATCGTCACGTTCCCGGGTGTCGCGATCCTTTTGACCGTGCTCAGCGTCAACCTCCTGGGAGACTGGCTGCGCGACTACTTCGATCCGAAATTGAGGACCATGCGATGAACAAGATATCCCCATCCGGCCTGCCGCCCCGCGTCGGACGCCTCAAGGCGGGCATGGCGAAACAGGACGTCGATGTCATCGTTTCCTTCAAGCCGGAGAACAGCTTCTATTTCACCGGTTTCAACCCGATCATCTATTCGCATCCTGTGATCGCCATCCTCACGCGCGACCACGACCCGATCATGCTCGTGCATGCGCTGCGCGACGATCATGGCCGGGCGAGCGCCTGGGTGCCGGACATTCGTCTTTATGGCGCATGGTCCACCAAGGTGACGATGGGACCGAACTGGCAGGATGCGCTTGCCTCCATCCTCGGCGATCTCGGCGTTGCTGCAAAGACTATCGGGATCGAGGAGGAGTTCATTTCGATCCAGCGGCTCGGTCAGCTTCGCAAGGCTCTGCCGGACGCGACGTTCACCGATGTCAGCCCTCTCATCGATCATTGCCGGCTGATCAAGGATCCTGACGAGATCGCCCAGGCGCGCATCGCCGCGAAGATCGCCGACCTTGGCATGGATACCGCGGTCGAGACGCTGGCGGCGGGCGGAACGGAGCGGGACGTCGCGATCGCCTCGATGCACGCGATGAACAGGCTCTGGGCGAAAAACTATCCCGATGTGGAAGTCTGCGATTTCGGCTCCCTGGAGGGCGGTGTTCAGAACGGCCTCTGGACCTGGGTGCTCTCCGGCCCGCGCATGTTCTTCAATTGCGATAACCCGACCCAGCGCAAGCCGCAGCGCGGCGAGGCGGTCTCGGTCCTTATCTGGACGATCGCCAATGGCATCCATGCGGAAAACGAGCGGACCGTGGCCATGGGACCGTTGCCGGAGGTCAACAGGCGGGCGCTCGACGCCATCCTCGAGATTCGCGGGGAGGTCGATGCGATCATCAGGCCCGGGACACCCTACAGGGACCTGTTCGAGAAGACCCGTGAAGGCCTGAAAAAGCGCGGCTATGCCGCCAATATTCCCGGCCGCATCGGTCACGGCATCGGGCTCGGCGGCCACGAGCATTCCTCGCTCGACGCCAATTCTCCGTTGGTGCTGGAGCCGGGCATGATCTTCACCTTCGAGCCCAATATCCGTGTGCCCGGCGTTTGCGCGACACAGATTTCCGACACGGTTCTCATGACCGAGACCGGCCGCGAATACCTGACCCGCTCCGCCGGCGGCTACCTGGAGGTCTGAGCGTCCGATGGCTCCGCTGCTCGAGGTCCGTAATCTTACCGTCGCGTTCGACACGCCGTCCGGCACGGTGCATGCCGTCAACGACGTGTCCTATATCCTTGAGGAGGGCGAGACCCTCGGCATCGTCGGCGAATCCGGTTCGGGCAAGAGCGTGCATGCGCTTTCGATGGTCGGGCTGATCGCCACCCCGCCGGGCCGCATCGTCAGCGGCCAGGTGATCTTCAACGGCCGCGATCTGCTGACACTCTCGCAACGCGAACTTTTCGACCTGCGCGGCAAGGAGATTGGCTTCGTCTTCCAGGATCCGATGACCTCGCTCAACCCGGTGCTGACGATCGAGCGGCAGATCGCCGAACCTTTGCGCCGGCACTTCGGCATGTCGAAGAGCCAGGCACGGGCGCAGGTGATCGAACTTCTCGAACTGGTCGGCATTCCCGATGCCGCCCGCCGCGCCCGGCAGTATCCGCATGAATTTTCCGGCGGCATGCGCCAGCGGGTGATGATCGCCATCGGCATTTCCTGCAACCCGAAGCTCCTGATCGCCGACGAGGCGACGACGGCACTCGACGTCACCGTCCAGGCGCAGATCCTCGATCTCGTCCGCGAGCTGAAACGCAAGATCGGCACGACCGTCATCTGGATCACCCACGACATGGGCGTGGTCGCCGGCCTCGCCGATACCGTGCAGGTCATGTACGGTGGCCGCATCATGGAGCGTGGTCCGGTCCGTTCCGTCTTCCACGATCCGCGCAGCGCCTACACCTGGGGCCTCCTGAAATCGCTTCCACATGGCGGCCGGCGCGGCATCAACCGGCTCTATCAGATCCCCGGCAATCCACCCGATCTGACGAAGGAACCGGTCGGCGATCCTTTCGCGCCGCGTAATCCCTTCGCCACGGAGCGGTGCAAATTGGAAACGCCGCCGCTTGTCGATGCTGCCGACAGCACTCCCGGCCATCGGGTGGCGGCCTGGTACGACCTGCGTGCCGAGCTTGCGCGCATGGAGGCACAGGCATGACCAAGCTTCACGCCAGCCCTCTCGTTTCCGTCAACCGGCTTTGCAAAACCTATGGTGGCGAAGGCAGGCTGTTTGGGTCCCGGACTGTTGCGCTCAAGGCCGTCAACAATGTCAGCTTCGACATTGCGAGTGGCGAGACGCTCGGTCTCGTTGGCGAATCCGGCTCGGGCAAGAGCACGACCGGGCGCGTGCTGCTTCAGCTCGAGGCACCGACAAGCGGCGACATTCTCTTCAGGAACAAGAACATCACCGGTCTTTCCAAGGCGATGCTCAAGCCCTACCGGCGCGACATGCAGATCATCTTCCAGGATCCCTATGCCTCGCTCAATCCGCGCATGACGGTCGGGGAATTCGTCGCCGAACCGCTCGATGTGCACGGGCTTGCCGGGGCGCGGTCGGAGCGGCAGGACCGGGTCGCTTCGCTCTTCAAGAAGGTCGGTCTCGACCCCTCGTTCATGAAGCGCTATCCGCACGAGTTTTCCGGCGGACAGAGGCAGCGCGTCAACATCGCCCGGGCGATTGCGCTCAATCCGGCGTTTATCGTCGCGGACGAGCCGATCACCGCGCTCGACGTCTCAATCCAGGCGCAGATCGTCAACCTGTTCCAGGATCTGCAGGACGAGCTGGGGCTGACCTACCTCTTCATTGCCCACGACCTGTCGATGATCCGTTACCTCTGCCATCGGGTCGCGGTGATGCTGCGCGGCCGTATCGTCGAGATCGGTCCCTGCGAGGCGATCTTCGAGAATCCGCAGCATCCCTATACCAAGGCGCTCCTTTCGGCAATCCCGGTTCCCGACCCGGATATCGAGCGCAACCGCCAGCCTATCGCTTTTGATGTCAATGCCAACCTGCCGCCCGAGGAAGCCTTGTTACGGGCGGTCGGGGATCGGCACTTCGTCCTGGGAGGTCAGCGCCATGCACCTGTTCGCGACTCATTTCGGGATCTATGAGGTCGGCTTTGACGCGAACGGGAAACCGCGGCTCCTGCCTTTCCGGTATGATCCCGATCCTTCGGAAATAGGGCTTGGCTATCTGGATCTTGCCGATCATCGCGAGCGCATCCGTGTGCCCATGGTGCGGCGCTCCTGGTTGGAAAATGGACCGTTGGCCGGCACGGGCGTCGGTCGGGGCAGGGAGGAATTCGTCGCGGTGGGCTGGGACGCGGTCGCAGGCCTGATTGCCGATGAATTGCGGCGTGTCCGCTCCACCCACGGGAACCAGGCGATCTTCGGTGGCTCCTACGGTTGGGCAAGTGCCGGCCGGTTCCATCATGCGCAAAGCCAGCTCAAGCGGCTTCTCAACCTCGCCGGCGGCTTCACCTCCTCGGTCAACAGCTATTCCTACGGCGCGGCCGGCGTGCTGCTGCCGCATATCTTGGGGAGGGACTACAAGGACGCCTGTGATACGGCGCCGTCCTGGAGCGACATTGCGGAGAATTGTGAACTGCTCGTCGGGTTCGGCGGCTTCCGGCTGACCAATGCGCAGGTCGAGGCGGGCGGCACCGGTAGCCATCGCTCGGTCGAATGGCTGCGGCGCTGCCAGGAAAGGGGCGTTCGGATCGTCGTTTTCAGCCCGGCGGCGGGTGATGCGCCCCTGGGCCAGAATGTTCGGCACGTCTCGATCCGTCCGAACACGGACGCGGCTGTCATGCTCGGCATGTGCCACAGGCTGTTGACCGAGGGATTGTTCGATTACGAGTTCCTCAATCACTGCACCACGGGCTTCGGAGAGTTCGAAAGCTACCTGATCGGGGAGACGGACGGCATTGCCAAGGACGCCGCCTGGGCGTCGGCGATCTCCGGCGTGCCGGCCGAGACGATCATCGGAATTGCCGAAGACCTGCACGACCATCGCAGCCTGATCAACGTCGCCTGGGCGCTGCAGCGTGCCCGTTTCGGCGAGCAGCCGTTCTGGACGGCGATTGCGCTTGCCTCCATGGCTGGCCATGTGGGGAGGAAGGGCTGCGGTTTTGCCTTCGGCCTGACCGCTGTCAATGCCGTCGGCCAGCCGGTACGCCGGCTGAAGGGGCCGGCGTTCGAGCAGGGAATGAATCCTGTTCGTCATTTCATCCCCGTCGCGCGCATAACCGAGCTTCTTGAAAACCCGGGCGGGCGGATCGAGTATGATGGCCAGACCCTCGAACTGCCCGATATCCGGCTTGTCTGGTGGGCCGGCGGCAATCCTTTCCATCACCATCAGGACCTCAATCGTCTTGTCGAAGTCTTCCGGCGCCCGGAAACGGTGATCGTCACCGAGAACATGTGGACCGCCACCGCGAAGATGGCGGACATCGTGCTTCCTTCGGCCTTTCCATTTGAGCGGGACGACGTCGCGGCCTCATCGCGCGATAATTGGCTGGTCTACAGCCGGCGCGTCATGGAACCGCCGGAAGGGGTGCTCGCCGATCATGAGGCCTACTGTCTGATCGCCGATAGGCTCGGTTGCCGCGAAGCGTTTGATGAAAACCGCTGCGTCGACGACTGGCTGGCTCATATCTATGAAGGTTACCGTCAGCGCTATCCCGAACTGCCCGACTTCCAGGCCTTCCGCTCGCGGGGCTTTGCGATCCTTGACGAAGGGGAGGACGCGCCGGCGCCCGCCGATCATTTCCGCCGCTTCCGAAACAACCCCGACCGCTCGCCGCTGAAGACGCCGAGCGGTCGGATCGAGATTACCTCCAGCACGATCGGCGAATTCGGCTATCCCGATATCGGTTCGCATCCTGCCTGGAGGGAGCCGGAGGAATGGCTCGGCGCCCCGCTTGCGTCGCAACACCGGTTCCATCTTCTTTCGCCGCAGCCCGCGCACCGTCTGCATGGACAGCTTGAATACGGCCCCGCCAGCCAAAGCGCTAAGCTGAAGGGTTGCGAACGGTTCATGCTGAGTGCCGGGGATGCAAAGGGGCTCGCCGTCGGGGATGGCGATCTTTGCGAACTCTACAACGACCGGGGCCGCACGATCGCAGCCGTGACGATCGACGCGGGCCTGATGCCGGGCGTCGCCGTCCTGCCGACCGGCGGCTGGTTTCACCCGGACGGCGACGGGATCGATCATGGCGGCAATCCGAATACGCTGACGCCGATCACGGCCGCTTCCCGCCTGTCTCAGGCGACCGCACCGAATTCCTGCCTAGTTTCGATCCGCGCATGGCGCGGATCGGGACCGGAACAACATGAGGACTGAATGCATGGATCAGATTGATATCCTGTCGGGGATAAAGCCGGATTCCGAACTCTACCGGATCCGCCGCGAGCGGCCGGACTATGTGGAGGGGACGGAACTGTGCCGTCAGACGGTGCTGGAGCCCGGCCACGGATTCGGCATCGGCCACGCCATGCGCGCGGCACTCGCCGCCCGCATGGCGCGGCTGATCGGCCGGAACGATCTGGCGCGGGCCTATGACTTGATGCTGGAGGAAGCCGGCAGCAACGAGACTCTGGCGGCGATCGGCTCCGCCGCCGAGCTTCCGGCGGATGAGGACATCTTCACGCAGGCGCTTGTCCGCCATGCCGACCTCGTCACCAGGACGCCACGTGACAACACCAGCGCCGACATCGAGCGCCTCGCAGTCGCCGGACTTTCCAACCCGCAGATCATCGCGCTCTCGGAACTGATCGCCTTCGTCAATTTCGAGGCGCGCGTGATCGTCGGCCTGGAAGCATTGGAGCTGGTGGCATGAGTGCGTCGCGTTTCAAGGTCAAGGCGCTCGCCTGGGCGCCCTATATCGAGCCGGTCGATGTGGCGACCGCCACGGAGGAGCAGCTTGCGGCCATGCAGGTGACCCCTTCCAACACCAAGGTGTCGCCCTACGTGCGCACGCTCGCGCACGACCCGGAATCCTATGTGGCACGGACGAAGCTCTTCAATGCCATAATGTATGCCAAGGGAGGACTCGACCGGGCCGAACGGGAACTCGGCGCGCTCGTCGCTTCCGCGGTCAACCGCTGCGTCTATTGCGCCTCCGTCCACGCGCGCCGCTACGTGGAGCTTTCCGGCCGCTCCAACGTGGTCGAGGAAATCTACGTGCGCGGTCTCGATGGCCCATTCGAGCCGAAGATCCAGGCGATAGTCGATTTCTGCAGGACGCTGTCGCAGACGCCCTCGCATGTCGGCAGGGATCAGGTGCAGGCGCTGCGCGACCATGGTCTTTCGAAAGCCGAGATCGTCGACCTCATCCATTCCGCCGCAATCTTCGGCTGGGCGAACCGTCTGATGCACACGCTTGGCCACTCCACACCGGTTGACGACCGATAACATGAACAAGGAGAACATCATGAACGCCATATCGACCGAAAATGCTCCAGCCGCGATCGGACCCTATTCGCAGGCTGTCCGGCATGGAGATCTGCTGTTCGTCTCGGGGCAGCTTCCGATCAATCCATCGACCGGCAATTTCAGTTCCGACGATGCCGTCGAGCAGATGAAGCAGTGCCTGAAGAACATCGCCGCGATTGCCGAAGCGGCCGGCACCGATTTGTCGAAGACGATCAAGACCACGATCCTGCTGACCGACCTTTCCGGATTTGCGGCGATCAACGAGGCCTATGGCGCGGTGTTTTCCGCGCCCTATCCGGCGCGTGCGACCTTCGAGGTCTCCGCCCTGCCCAAGGACGCCAAGGTCGAGGTCGAGGCCGTCATCGCTATTCCTGCAAAGGCCTGACCCATGTCGGGCACCCAATCCTCCCCGTCCTGCCCGCCGGTGATGCGGCTGCACGAAAGCGAGGATCGCGACTGGGCGCGGCAAGCGATCGGTATCTTGCAGGGCGACGGCCGCCGCTCGGCTGACACCCATCTGGTCAACCCGGTCTTCAAGGGGTTGAAGGGCATCTCGATCTACCTGAAGGACGAATCGACTCATCCTACCGGCAGCCTGAAACACCGGCTGGCACGCTCGCTCTTCCTCTACGGCATCTGCAATGGTCGGATCCGGAAGGGTACGACCCTGGTGGAAGCTTCATCCGGCTCGACCGCGGTCAGTGAAGCTTATTTTGCCCATCTTTTGGAACTGCCATTCATCGCGGTGATGCCGCGCTCGACCAGCCGCCAGAAGATCGAGGCGATCGAGCGCTTCGGCGGGCGCTGTCATTTCGTCGAAAGCCCCGGCGAGCTCTATCATGTCGCCCAGCGCTTGGCCGAGGAGGCAGGGGGCTACTATCTCGACCAGTTCACCTACGCGGAGCGGGCGACCGACTGGCGCGGCAACAACAACATCGCCGAGAGTATTTTCGAGCAGATGCAGGCTGAGCGCCATCCGCATCCGGCCTGGGTGGTGATGAGCGCCGGCACCGGCGGCACTTCGGCGACGATCGGACGCTATATCCGCTACCGGAATTTCCCGACGAGGCTCTGCGTCGTGGATGTCGAATATTCCGCTTTCTACGATGCGTATTGCTCCGGCGACGTGAACGTCACCTGCGAGAGGCCCTCGCGCATCGAGGGGGTCGGACGGCCGCGGGTCGAACCGTCCTTTATTCCGGGCGTCATCGACCACATGATCAAGATCCCGGATGCGGCGTCGGTTGCAGCCATGCACGTCCTGTCGGAGCGGCTGTTCCGGCGGGTCGGCGGTTCGACCGGCACCAATTTCTTCGGGCTATGCTGGATCGCCGGCTGCATGATGGCGGCAGGCGAGGAAGGCTCACTGGTCTCGCTGATCTGCGACAGTGGCGACCGCTACACCTCCACCTACTACAACCCCGACTGGCTGAAGGAGAACGGCATCGACATCGAACCCCATAGGCAGATGATCGAGACCTTCCTCGATACCGGAAAGTTCGATCCGATTATTCTCAAGGATACGCGATAGAGGAAGTCCGTTCCTTGCAGGCAAGCATAACAGCATGAAAAACAATAATATTCTCAAACCAGAAGGAGACGGAACATGAACAGGAAACTGATATCTACGGCGGTCGCCGCCGTTTCATTGAGCGCCCTGATGTCGACCACGGCGCTGGCCGAGGGCAAGACGCTGACGATCGGCATCACCAATACGATCAACACTTTCGATCCGCACATGACGGCATCGGTCGGCACCGATCTCAGCCTGCTCAGCCATATCTATCCGTCGCTGGTGCTGCGAGCCCCCGACATGAAGATCGTGCCGTGGCTGGCCACCGAATGGAAGAGCGTCGACGATCTGACCTGGCGGATCACGCTGCGGTCGGACGCGACGTTCAATGACGGTGAGAAGATCGACGCGGAAGCGGTGAAGTGGAATTTCGACCGCGTGCGGGATCCGGCGCTCAACGCCCGTATCAAGGCCTGGTTCACGCTGATCTCGGACGTCAAGGTCGTCAGTCCGACCGAGCTCGAGATCAAGACGAGCGCGCCCTATCCCGCGATGATCGAGCAGCTCTCGATGTTCTTCCTTCTCCCGCCGAAATGGGTGGCAGAGCACAAACCGGCAACCGAGACGGCGTCGGGGGGCCCTTATGTGCTCAGTTCGGTCAAGCCGGGCGAAAGCTTCACGCTCGATGCCAATCCGCAATATTGGGGCGGGAAGCCTGATTTCGATCGGGTTATCATCCGCGTTATCCCGGAACCGGCGAGCCGCGTCGCGGCCCTTCTCGCCGGTGAAGTCGATTTCGTGAATTCGATCCCCACCACCGAAATCCAGCGCATCAAGGACAATGGCGGCGCCCAGGCCGGCGCCGTGCCGAGCACGCGCACTGTGTTCATCAAGTTCAACACGACGAAGCCGCCGCTCAACAACAAGCTGTTCCGGCAGGCGCTCAACTACGCCGTCGACAAGGAAGGCATCGTCAAGGCCATCTTCAACGACCAGGCCGAGATCGCCCGCTGCGAGGTGATGTCGAAGACCTATTTCGGCTTCAACCCGGACCTGAAACCTTATCCCTATGATCCGGACAAGGCCGCCGAACTGCTGGAGCAGGCGGGCGGCGCCCCTTCCGAACCGATCGAGTTCGACGTTCCGAGCGGAACCTATCTCAATGGCGGGGAGGTGGTGCAGGCCGTCGCGAGCCAACTCGAGGAGATCGGCGTCAAGACAAAGATCGTCGAGATGCAGTTCAGCGCCTACATGGATAAATACCTGAAGACGAAGGACCTTGCCCCCTTGAGCCTGCTCAGCCAGGCCTGGCCGACGATCGACGCCGACGGTCTCCTGACCCTTTTCGCGCCGGGCAACATCTACGCTTATTGGGACAATGCCGATTTCGGCAAGGCGCTGGCGGACGGCCGTTCGACCATGGACAAGTCCAAACGCCAGGAGGCCTACAAGAAGGCGACCGAGGTGATGTGCGACGAAGCGCCCGCGCTTTTCCTCTACACGCAGCCGGCGACCTTCGGGCTTTCCAAGCGCATCACTTGGACGCCGCGCGGCGACGATTGGGTCCGTGCCTTCGACATGAAGCCTGCCAATTGATGATCCCGAATCCCGCGCTCGGATGGGGCGCGGGATGCCCTCCAGCCAGATCGAGGACAATCATGCCGACAGTGACCCTGAACAACGCCACCTTCGTTTACGACGATATCGGGGATCCGGATGCGGAAACCATCATCGCGCTTCATGGCGGACGCGGCATCGGCGATCGGCGCGGCGAATTCAACGCCTACAAGCCGCTGTCGGACAAGTATCGCCTGATTGCCTACGACCAGCGCGGATGCGGCGAGACCAGTCTGACGCCGCCCTATACGTTCGAGCAATTGGCGGACGACGTCGAAGCCTTTCGCGTGAATCTCTGCGGCGGCCGCAAAATCATCCTGCAAGGAGGCTCTTTCGGCGGCATGATCGCGTTGACCTATGCAGTCAAGTATGGGCACAACCTTTCCCGGCTGATCCTGCGCGGCACGACGGCGAGCTATCATCACGAGGACGACGCGATGGTGGTGTTCAAGGAACGCCTCCACAAGGCGACAAGCGCCTCGCTGTCGATGCTCGACAAGATGTTTTCCGACAAGGTGAAGGACGACACGGAGCTTCGTCTCATCTGGCTTGCCCTGCAGCCGCTCTATTATGAGAAGTTCGATCCGGATGCTGCGCTGGAACGGACCCGCACCATGCACTTGCATGCCGAAACCCACAACGCGCTCTTCAAGGAACGGCTCTACGATCTCCGCGATCGCCTCGAGGACATCCCTGTGCCGACGCTGGTTATCTGCGGGGCGGAAGACTGGATCTGCCCTCCCAACCATTCCCGGCTGATCGCCGAGCGAATCCCCAAGGGCGAGCTTCTCGAAGTGCCGGGGGCGAACCATGCGGTCCATGCCGAGGCAAATGCCATTGTTATTGCGGCGATTAGGACGTTTTTGGACCGGACCGCTTCATTACAATGACCTTAAATTGCTTCGTGTCGTCTCGAAAGTTGGCGTGCATTTGACCTCGACCTGCTCGGTATGACATTCCGACGGATCTGCAGGTGCCGACAAGGTTTTGAAGCGGCGGGAGCGTTGCCACGGTGTTGGTGGCTTAACGGCTGATGGATAAGTGAGCGCTATGAACAGCCAGACCATGTCCCCCTGAACGGGTTAAGCTCGGCTCTTTACTGGCGGGCTATTGGTCGCGACGCTGAGCTTCCCGACAGCGACGTTGAAGCCCTGCAGAAAAGTCGCGACAAGACACCTGCTGAACCGATCACCTTTGAATGATCTTGCTGAACACCAACGTTATATCCGAGCCGTGGAAACCGATTCCAGATGACGCAGTAGTCGCCTGGTTGGACGCCCAAGCCATTGAGACGCTGTTCCTTTCGATAATAACGATTGTTGAGCTTCGCTTCGGCATCGCTGCTTTGCCCGCGGGGAAACGGCAAACTATTCTCCGCAACCGCATTGAGGCTGAAGTGCTGCCTCACTTTTCCGAGCGTATACTATCCTTCAATCTGGCGACTTTACGATTTTATTCGGAACCGATGACTCGCGCGCGAGTATCTGGGAAAGCGATCGGCACCGCTGATGGCTACATTGCCGCCATAGCAGCAGCGAATGGCCTTGCAATCGCCACTCGCGACCCAAGCCCGTTCGAGGCCGCCGGGTTGAAAGATTAATCCCTGGTCCCGATGACGACAGTGTGGATTCAAGTGCCGTAGGTTCGCATCGGTTCAAGACCAAAGCCTACCGCCCAAGCCGCCATCTTGGTATCGAGCGTTCGATCAATCGCAGGAATCGTTGGTTGCGAGCCCCCCGCAACCAAAGTTTAAGAGCCCATCAGGCTCGAAGCGAATCCCGGAAAATACCCCCTCCCGCAACCACTGAAACTGTAACCGTCGCCATCTCGCCTCCTCCTCGGCAAGGACAGCGCGGAACCGCTTCAGATAAGCCGGCCCGATCATTGAACGCGCCCGCTCTAGGGCTTGTTGAGCTTCAGGGTTTCGTTGAAAGACGCATGATGATTCAAGCTCCTTTTGAGGAGTTTGAAGATGATTCGGACTGTGTTGACGGACGCCCAGTGGGACAGGATGGCTCCCCATTGCCTTGGCAAGGATAGCGACCCCGGTCGCAGCGGCGGTGACAACCGCCTGTTTCTGGAGGCGGTTCTTTGGAAAGCACGCACCAACAGCCCTTGGCGGGATTTACCGGATGAGTTCGGCCACTGGAACACGATCTTCAAGCGCTTCAACGACTGGTCGAGGAAGGGCGTGTTCGAGCGGATATTCGAAGCTGTGTCGGATGATCCGGACATGGAATATGCGATGGTCGACGCTACGATCGTTCCGGTCCACCGTCACGGACACGGCGCAAAAGGGGGACTCAAAATCAGGCGATCGGACAATCGAAAGGTGGTTGGACGACCAAAATCCTTGCCCTGACCGATGCCCTTGGCAACCTCGTGCGGTTTCACCTCTTGCCCGGCCAGCGTTACGATACAATCGGCGTGGCTGCCCTGATCGACGGCATCGATTTCGACACGATCCTTGCCGACAAGGCTTTCGACGCCAACTGGATCATTGAGGAAATGAACGAGCGCGGTGCGCGGATCGTCATTTCCCAGAGACCAAAACGAAAGCATCCCATCACGATCGACAAGCAAGTCTACAAATGGCGGCACCTGATCGAAAACTTCTTTTGCAAGCTCAAAGAGTTCAAGGCCATCGCCATGCGAAGCGATAAAACCGACAGAAATTTCTCTGCAATGATCTACGCTTGCGCCGCCGTCATAAACTCAAGATGAATCTCAACAGGCCCTAGACAACCGCTGCACACTTTTGCGCCACAGACCTTAGACTGCAATGTCCTGAGGTCTCGCAGCGAGCGAGTCGCCAGTCTTGACGTGCCGCTCCGCAACGCGTTTCGGCTGCCGCCTCAAGCGGCCAAAGGGCTTGTCCAACGCCGGAACTCGGCTTGGGCCATCAGTGTTTTTCGCGCTCATAAAAGCCGGGCAGCTCGGTATCGGGCACTTTGTATTGCTTGTCCCCGGTCACGGCAGCCGGTCGGCTCGTCATAAGCGGTCAGCATGGGTGATCGAGTGCCGGTCGGCTGGAGCGACAAAAGAAAATCAAGCTCGCCGCACGTTCATTTCGAGTATGAAGCGGGTCACGAGAGCTGCGCATTCTCTGTGATGGGTCTCCAAAAGCTGGTGTCCGCTCTCGAAGACGTGGGCCTCCAACGCCTCAAGGCTGCGATTGTATGCCATGATCTCGTTTATATCAAAGAAGGGGTCGTGCCTGCCCCAAAGCAAAAGGCACGGCGGCTGGTGCTTGCGATGGTAGTCTCCGATGGTCGGGAAACGCGCAATGTGAGATCCGTAATCGGAGAAGATCTTAAACTGGATGTCGATGATTCCGGGCCGCGCCAGACGCTCCCAGTCGAGATGCCAGCCCTCAGGGGGATAGAGAATCGCCAGGCGCTCCGGCTGATTTCCGATGTACTGGTATCGGGTCGTGTCGAAATTCATCCAGTCGGGCAGCTTGGCCCGGTTTTCTTCAGTGGGATCGGCAAAGAATGCCTTCGGGGCGTCCCATCCTGGTCCTAGCCCCTCGTCGTGGGCATTGCCGTTCTGGACGATGAGCCCGCGAATGCGGTCCGGCCGGCGCGTCGCGAGATGATAGCCCACGGGCGTGCCGAAATCGTGGATGAACAGGAAGAATCTTTCGAGGTCCAGCGCCGTGAGAAGCGCGTCGATCGTGTTGGCAATGTTCTCGAATGTGTAGTCGTAAGCATCAGCGGATGGCGCGGAGGAGTAGCCGAAACCGGGCAGATCCGGCGCGACGACATATGCTGTTTCCGCCAATGGCTCGATGATGTTGCGATACATGTAAGACGAAGTCGGGTAGCCATGCAGGAGCAAGATCGCCGGCTTGTCCCGATCGCCTGCATGCCGGTAGAAGATGTCAAGTCCTTGGACATTCACCGTCTCGTGGCGGGTCTTGTGGTGATAGGTTTCCCTCTCTCATTTCTCCTTTTCGCTTGACGGAAGCATCGTCTAGCCTTGAAACCGGATATCATGCTTATGATGGTTACCGTCGTAACCAGATAACATGCCTATAGAGGTTATGTTCCATGGCGAACGCACAAACGAAATGGGTACCAGAGCACTTCATTGGCGGGCATCCCGCCCTTGACCTCGCGAATGCCGTGTTCAATCGGCGAGTGCCCCAGCCCGACAACGAGCTGCTTAAATCCGCCGGGGACGTTGGAAACTGGTTTAAAGCGTCGGGGCTTGCCGGCGCCCGCGAGGCTGAGGCGGTCGCGGGGATAGCGGGCCGACCTTTCCTGAAAGGGATTCATGCAATCAGGGAGGCCTCGGCGAGGATATTCGGACTGCTCATCGGGGAAAAGCCGCCTGCGGCGGAAGCATTGGGCCTGCTGTTCGAATGCGCCGCCGGCGGACTTACCTGCGGTGCAATCGGATTGGACGGCACGAGACCCAAGCTCGCCCCTGCCAGGTGGCAGGATCCCGATGCCGTCCTTGCTGTCCTTGCCATGCTCTCGATCGAAGGTTTCTTCACCCTGCCACGAGACAGGCTGCGTTCCTGCCCCCGCTGCGGCTGGTTGTTCCTAGACACCTCACGTGGCGGGAAGCGTCGCTGGTGCAGCATGCGGATCTGCGGAAACCGCGAGAAGGTCTCGCGCCACAGGGCGCACGAATAGAACGCGTCGGGCCGCAACCTCGAGCGTCTCCGAGGACACATCCAGGCGGATCAGGCAAGCTGATGTAGCGTCGGGAACCCCCGGGGTCGGATGGTCAATCTTCGTGATGGTCATGCCGCGTCTCGGCGGGCCGTCGCCGATGAACCGTCCGCTTGGAGGCGGGATGGCGGCATTTAATCTCAGAACATCGAGGTCAGCCCAAGGCCGAACCGTTGGTCGCCAGGAAGACGGAATAGAGCGATCTGGTGGCGGTAATAAAAAGCCGGTTTCTGCGCGGGCCGCCGAAGGTGACGTTGGCGACCGTCTGCGGCACGAGGATCTTGCCGAGCAGCCTGCCTTCCGGCGAGAAGCAATGCACGCCGTCGCCGGCGCTGGTCCAGACATTGCCCCCGACATCGACGCGGAATCCGTCCGGCAGACCGTTGTCGAGGCTGCAGAAGATCTTGCCGTTGCCGAGATGTTTGCCGTCGGCCACTTCGAAGACGCGGATGTGGCGCGGTGCCTTGATGTCATGGCTCGACGCGGAATCCGCCACGTAGAGTTTCGTCTCGTCCGGCGAGAAGGCAAGGCCGTTCGGCTGGCCGAAGTCGGTGACGACGGCAACGAGCTCGCCGGTTCCGGGATCGAGGCGATAGACGTTGCGCGTCTCCTGTTCCGGCTCGGCGCGATAACCCTCGTAATCGGACTTGATGCCGTAGGTCGGATCGGTGAACCAGATGCTGCCATCCGAGTGGACCACGACGTCGTTCGGCGAGTTGAGCCGCTTGCCCTGGTAACGGTCTGCGAGAACGGTGATCGAGCCGTCGATCTCGGTGCGGGTGACGCGACGGCCGCCGTGTTCGCAGGAGACGAGTCGACCCTGACGGTCGCGCGTGTTGCCGTTGACGAAGTTGGACGGCGAGCGGAAGATCGACACGCCGCCGTCTGGCGCCCAGCGCAGCATGCGCTGGTTGGGGATGTCGCTCCAGATCAGACAATTCAGGTCTGCGAACCAAACCGGGCCTTCCGCCCATCGACAATCGGAATAGAGCTCCTCAAGGGCAGCGCTGCCGACGATCAGCTGCCGGAAACGTTCGTCGTGGATTTCGTAGATGGAAGGGGTCTGCGGCATGGGACGCGTCCGATCGGAGTTGTTCATCGGTTGGACTGGCGACCGCCGGCAACGAAGATGACGGCGATGATGATGAGGCCGGTGAGGATGAGGCGGAACCCGGCTCCGAAGCCATAGGTGTTCAACATCGACACGACAAGGAACATGAAGAGCGAGGCGCCCCAGATACCGGGAATATTGGAATTGCCGCCGGCGACCGCGGTGCCGCCGATCACCACCACGGCGATCGACATCAGCAGGTATTCGGACCCCATGTTGAGCGCCGCGCCGCCGGAGAAGCTTGCGAGCAGGTAACCGCAGATCGAGGCCAGCACCGCGCAGAGGATGTAGGTGACGAGCCGCGTGCCGTCGACCGGAATGCCCGTCATGCGTGCGGCAAACGTGCTCTGACCGATAGCGGAAATCCAGCGGCCGTAGATGGTCTTTTCCAGCAGAACCCAGGCGAGCGCCGAGAGAATGAGCGCGACGATCGCGATGTTCGGGATGCCGAACAGATTGGAGGTCGTGAAATCCGCCAACATATCCGGCGGCTTGATGCGCAGGCCGCGGTTCGCCCAGATCGCCGTCGACTGGATGATGAAGCTCATGGAGAGCGTCGCGATGATCGGGGGGATGCGCAGCAGTTTGATAAGCACATAATTACCGATGCCGACGGCGAAGCCGAGCAGGATCGAAAGCAGCAGGCCGACTATGATCATGCCGTCCTGCACATCCATCAGTTTCAGCGCCAAGGTGCCCGAAAGTGTCATCGTGGCGGGCACGGAAAGGTCGATATTGCCGGGGCCGAGCGTGATGACGAACATCTGGCCGATGCCGACGATGACGGAAAATGCCGCAAAGGTGAGCGCCGCCTGGGACAGGTCGAGCGAGCTTGCGCCGCCGGTGAAGAGCACGGTGACGATCCAGACGATGATCGTCGCCGCAAAGGACCAGATCCAGGGTCTGGAGAAGAGGTGGCGGCGTGCGGCGTTCATCGGCTCTTCTCCCGCTTTTCCAGTCGGTTGAGGAAAAGGCGGAGCGCCAGGACGACGATCAGGATCGCGCCCTGGGCGCCGATCTGCCAGTCGGGCGAAATCCGCATGAAGGAGAGGAACGAGCCGGCAAGCGTCAGCGTCAGCGCGCCGATGACGGCGCCGATAGGCGAGACCTTGCCGCCGACGAACTCTCCGCCGCCGAGGATGACGCCGGCAATCGACAGCAGCGTATAGCGCAGCGCGATATTGGCGTCCGCAGAGGTCGTGAGGCCGACGAGCGCAATGCCGGACAAAACGGCAAAGAAACCGGCGAGCGCATAGGTTCCGGCGCGGATGCGGATCACCGACCAGCCGGCGCGTTCGACCGAGCGGACATTGCCACCGACGCCGCGGATCAGCACGCCCGCGGAAGAGCGCATGATGAGGAAATGGGTGGCAAGCGCAATGACGACGCTCGCGACGATCGCCATCGGCACGAAAGGCGGCCGGGAGGTCATCAGCCAGCGCGCCCAACCCGGTGCCTCGCCGCCGGGAGAAGGCAGCATCAGCACCGCCAGCCCGCCCCAGACAAAGCTCATGCCGAGCGTCACGACGATCGACGGCAGTTCACGGAGATGGATGACGACGCCGATCGCGGCATAGGCGGCGATCGCGCTAAGGAAGATCAGCACTCCCACTGCCGGCGAGGACTGCAGGAAAGTTGCGGTCACGCAGGCGCAGAAGCTGACGAAGGTGCCCATCGACAGATCGAGATCGTTGACCGCCATGATGAGCATCTGCGCTACGGTCGCAAGCGCGATCGGTACGGCGAGATTGAAGAGCAGGTTTAGGCCGGTGTAGCTCATGGCGCGCGGCTGCATGTAAAAGACGGCAGCGAGCAGCAGGATGAGCGACGCGGCGGGAATGAGCAGGCGGATGGTGCCGGAAGATATCTTCATGCGGCTTCGCCTCCCGCGAAGGAGGCTTCGAGCACGTTCTGTTCGGTGATCTCGTCGCCGACGAGTTCGGCAACGATTGCGCCTTCGCGGAAAACATAGACCCGGTCACAGAGGCGTATTTCGTCCATTTCGGTCGAATACCAGATGAAGGTGCGGCCGCCGGCTGCTTCGGCGCGCAGGATTTCGTAGACCTCCTGCTTGGTGCCGACATCGACGCCGCGCATAGGGTCGTCCATCAGCACGATCCTCGCCGTCGTCGCCAGCGCGCGGGCGAACAGCACCTTCTGCTGGTTGCCGCCGGAGAGCGACAGGATGTGGTTTTCCATGTCGGGCGTGCGGATTTCGATGCGTTTTTTCCAGCCGTTGCCGAGCGAGGCCTCGCGCCCGCGATCGACGATCGAGTTGGAAGAGAGATTGCGGAGTGAGGCTATGCTGAGGTTCTTCAGAATGCTCCAAAGCGGGAACGTGCCGTTAAGGCCGCGGTCACCGGCGACAAAGGAAATCTCCTTCTCCCGAGCCGGCCACCAGTTGCCGTTGCGCGAAAGATAGAGATCGAGAAGCGTTTCCGTCTGGCCGTGGCCGCCGAGGCCGGCAAGGCCGACCATCTCGCCGCGATGCGCTTCGAAAGCAAGGCCATGGCCGCGTCGCGGCGGCGTGGAGAGGACGGGCGCGCCACCGCGCTTGCCCGGTGAACGCAACCATTCCTGTTCTCGCACCACATTGCCCATCGCCTCGACAAGGCTGCGGGAGCTGAATTCGGGCGCAGCGCGATCGGCGACGACGCGGCCGTCCTTCATCACCACGATGCGGTCCGAGGTGGAGAGGATCTCGCCGAGGATGTGGGAGATCAGCAGGACCGAGCCGCCTTCGCCGACGAAGCGGCGGATATAGGCCATGAGCTGGGCTGCCAGTCCCGCATCGAGCGACGACGTCGGTTCGTCGAGGATGACGAGTTTCGGTTTTTCATGGAGGCCGGCGAAGCTGATGGCGATTTCCACCATCTGCCGTTCGGCGATGGAAAGATCGTCGACCGTGCTATCGCAATCGATGCGATGGCCGGGAAATATGTCCTGCAGTTTCCGCTCGACGAGCGCGCGTGCTTTTGTCCGCCAGTTCCAGCCGGCAAGTTCCGCGTGCATGATGCGGGCGTTCTCGGTGACGGTGAGATTCGGGCAGAGCGACAGCTCCTGGAAAACGCAGCGGATGCCGCTGGCCCGTGCCGCCGATATGCCGTGCTGGCCGCCCTTGCCGGCATGGGTGATTTCACCGGCATGCGGGGTCAGGCCGCCGTTGATGACGTTGACGATCGTGGATTTGCCGGCGCCGTTGTGGCCTACCAGCCCGACGCATTCGCCGGCATGGATGACGAGATCTGCCCCGTCCAGCGCCTTCACGGCGCCAAAGGTCACCTTGATGCCGCGGGCGGCAACCACCTCTCGTCTTGCTGTCACTTCATTCATGCGGAACACGTCGTCGATGGTCGGCGGCACGGTAATCAGGGTCGCGGCATCGGCCGATGCCGCGACCTTTCTTGGGAGAGGATCAGCCTACTTGGCGCTGCTGATGACCTTCTGAGCGTCTTCCAGAGAATACTCGACATTGGCGACGCCGCCCTTCTGGGTGCCGGCGAGATTGGTTTCGAGATTGCCCTGGTCGATGCGCAGGAAGGGTACCACGAGGTCTTTCTTCACCTGCTTGCCGTCAAGGATCTGCTGTGCCACCCAGAAGGCGAGCGTCGAGACACCCGGCGCGATCGAGACCGACATGGTCTCGTAACCGTTCTTGTCCTTCTGCTGCTTCCACCAGACGAGCTCGTCCTCGCGGTTGCCCATGACGATGGTCGGGATCGGGCGCTTGGCGGCAGCGAATGCCTGGGCCGCGCCATAACCATCGCCGCCCTGGGTCACGACTGCGGCGATTTCCGGCAGGCTCGGCAGGATGCCGGCGACGGCGCGTTGCGCGACGTCTTGCGCCCAATCGCCGTTGACTGCGCCGACGATCTTGAACTGCGGGTTCTTCTGGACGCCAGCCTGGATGCCGGCATGGATCTCGTCATCCACCGATACCCCGGCAAGTCCGCGGATTTCCAGGAGGTTACCGCCCTTCGGCATCTTCTTGGCAAGATAATCAATCTGGCTTTCGCCCATCGCCTTGAAATCGACGGCGATGCGCCAGGCGCAGGGTTCGGTCACGATGCCGTCGAAGGAGACGACCGTGATGCCGGCGTTGCAGGCCTCCTTGACCGCACCGTTCAACGCGGTCGGCGAGGCGGCATTGATGACGATCGCGTCATAACCCTGCAGGATCATGTTCTGGATCTGGGCTGCCTGTTCGGTCGCCTGGTTCTCGGCTGTCGTGAACGGATCGGCGGCGGCGACGACCTTCTTGGCGACGGCATCCTTGGTGATCTTGTCCCAGCTGGTCAGCATGGCCTGGCGCCAGGAGTTGCCGGCATAGTTGTTTGAAAGCGCAATCTTCTTGCCCGAAGTATCGGCCAGGGCGGAGACCGGCCCGGCAACGCAAGCGATGGCGACAGATGCGAAAAGCATCTTCCTGATGATCATGATTTCCTCCCTAGAGTTCCCAACGGGCTTTCCCCGGCCCGCTCCTCAACGGTTGTCCGAAGATAGTGATTGTGCTGAGCCCCGTTTGCTCAGTAAAGCGAGCATGGAGGAGAAATCTGATGTTGTATAGGCGCATACAAGCAACCTTTCTGCGGGTACTCGCGCAAAATTTGCGGGTTCCCGCAGGACAAGAACCACGGCGAAGCGTCTAATAGGTTCGAGGACTGGAGGAGGTCCGCCATGCTCAACTCGACGCGGAATTCGCTGTTCGACCGCTATCTCGGTATTTCCCGGCTGCTGGCCGGTCAGCTCGATTTCCATTCGATCATCCAGGCGGTGGCGGCCGAGATCAGTCACATCATCCCGCACGACCATCTCGACGTCTGCATCAAGATGCTGGACGGCAAATACCACATCGCCTACGAAAGCGGGCTCGAGACGGCGTGGAGCAAACATCCGCCGGCGCTGCTGACCGGCAGCCCGATCCGTACGCTGCTTTCCGGCGAGGTCGATTTCCTGCTGTCGCCGGATGCCTGCGCCGATCCGCGATTCCATTTCGAGGGCGCTTTTTCAAGCCCGATCATCGAACTGTCGCTCAGGAGCCGGCTGCATGTGCCGCTGAAGGTCCAAGGCGATATCATCGGCGCCCTGAGCTGCTCCAGCCACGAGCGTGACGCCTACACGATGGAGGACGTTGAGAACGCCCGATCGATCGCAGACCTGCTGGCGCCCTATTTCTTCGCGCTGAGGGCTGCGGAACAGGCCAAGCGTTCGGCGATCGTCGAGACGGAGGCCCGTGCCCGGGAGGAAGGTTTGCGGCTTGGCGCGCTGAAGCTGACCGAAGCGCTGGAGGCGGAACGGCAGCGGATCGGCATGGACCTTCACGACCAGACGCTTGCCGACCTGACGCGGCTTTCACGGCGCATGGAGCGACTGTCCGGTCTTCCGGACATGCATGGGGAGGCTCTCGAACCGCTTTGCCGCACGCTGCAGCAGTGCATGCACGATCTTCGCCAGATCATCGAGGAGGCCAAGCCGACGGTGCTGCAGCTTTTCGGGGTGGCGGAGGCGATCGAGAACCATCTGGAACGCTCGGTGCGTGAAAGCGGACAGGCGATCGAATGGCGGATGGCCGACGAAAGCGACGGCGCGCTCATTGATCTCGACCAGACCGTGGCGACGGCGCTTTTCCGCATCGTGCAGGAAGCGGTCAACAATGCCATCCGTCACGGCCAACCGCAAACGATCACGGTGCGGCTTGCGAGCCATGAGCGGATGCTCTCGATCGAAGTGACGGACGACGGCGGCGGCATCCGCAATCCCCGCGACAAGGCGGGCCATGGGATCGACAACATGAAGACGCGGGCGCGGCTCATTTCGGCGAAATTCGAACTCGGCAGCAATGCGGATGCACGGGGCACCTCCGTGAAGGTCACATTGCCGGTGGTCGCGCGACGCATGGCGGAGACGTCGTCATGAGGGTGCTGATCGTCGAGGACGACCCGCTGCACCGCTCCTATCTGAACGAGGCCGTGCGGGCGGCACTGCCCGAATGCGACATGGTGCTGGAGGCGGAGAATGGCCTGAGCGGCGAACTCCAGGCCCGCAAGCTGCGGGCGGAACATGTCGTCATGGACCTGCAGATGAGCGAGCGCAACGGCATCGAAGCAGCTCGCACGATCTGGCGCGAGCGGCCGGACACGAAGATCCTGTTCTGGTCGAACTATTCCGACGAGGCCTATGTGCGCGGCGTGGCGCGCATCGTTCCGGAAGGGGCGACCTACGGATATGTGCTGAAGTCCGCCTCCGACGAGCGGTTGAAGCTCGCCCTTCGGGGTGTCTTCATGGAATCGCAATGCGTGATCGATCGCGAAGTGCGCGGCATCCAGCAGAGAAACCTCGGCAACGCGCATGGTCTGAGCGACGCGGAATACGAGATTCTGGTGGACGTGGCGCTCGGCCTCACCGACAAGGCGATCGCCCAGCGCAAGAAGCTGTCGCTACGCAGCGTGCAGAACCGGCTGCAGCAGCTTTATGAAAAGCTGGACGTGTACGAAGTTCCCGGCGAGGGACCGGAAGGCTGGTATAACCTGCGCATGCGGGCGGTGGCCGTGGCGCTGCTCCGCAAGGTTCTGAATGCCAGCGCACTCGAACGCGCGGAACGGGAGTTGCGCAATTCCGGCGGAAACTGATCGGTGACCCCGAAAGCCTTATGCTATTCATCCCGGCAGTATTCCAGATCTGCAGGGAAATGGGCTCTGAAGTCGCCGATGCTCTTCTAGGTTAACCTTTCCCTAAAGATTTTATTTCGCCGAACATAACCGGCTATATCCCAAAGGTTAACGAAGTCTTGCTTCCCCTCCGGCGGCGGCGTTGATTGCGCCCAGTTACGCTGGGGGTAAAGTCATGTCTGTCGAAGAACCGCGCCTGTTCAATATTTCGGAAGAAAACCGACAGGAAGAATTCTATTCCGATATTTCGGAGGAAGTCGCGCGTTCTCTGCCGCTGCAGGAGCAGATCGAGCTCGCCCAGGCGGGAGGCAATCAGGCTCCCACGACAGGCCGGCTTCCTCCCAATCCCGTCACTCCGCCGGTGCCGGGGACGACCGTCGTCGAGCCAGATTCGAACAATGTCGCGCATCTGGCGGCGAACGTATCGATCGACGAAATCCGGATCGACGGTGCCAATCTGATCTTGGTCCAGGCCGATGGCACGGAAATCGTCATCGTCAATGGCGCAACCAAGGTACCGACGATCCTGATCGGCGAGGTGGAACTGCAGCAGCAGGTGTTCCTTGCCGCGCTCGAAGACAACGGCATCAATGTTGCCGCCGGTCCCGACGGTTCCTATTCCGCCTCGGCGCGTCCGAGCAGTTCGGGCGGTGAGTTCGACACGATTCAGCAAAGTCAGAACGGGCCGATCCGGCTCGCATCGCTGCTCGGAGATTCCGATTTTGGCGACGGCTCGCAGGGCGATAATGCGGGGATCGCCGACGACGTGCCGGTCGGGTTCGACATGTCGCAGGCGTTTCGTCTGGTCGAGTCGGCGCTCGGTTCCGGCGCGTTCGAAAACGAGACGATCACCGGCGTGCTGGAATTCGATCCGGGTACCGAATACGGAACGGTGTCGTCGGTCGCCTTCGTCAACGCCCTGAACCTCGCGGAAGGAACGTCCGACGGCTCGATCGTCTCGCTGACCTCCGGTGGGGTGCCGGTCGTCCTTCAGGCCCTCGCGGTCGGCGGCACGCCGGATGCTCCCGTGCTGACGCTGATCGCTACCGCGAACGGCGTGCCGGTCTTCACGCTGACGGTCACCAACGTCATGACAGGCGACTTCACCTTCACGCAATTCCAGCCTCTCGATCATACCGACCGGGGCGAAATCGGCGCCAATGATATTCTGCGACTGAATTTCGAATTCACCGTAGCGGATCTCGATGGAGACCCGTCTACCGCGACATTCATGATCGACATCGGCGACGACGGCCCGGTCGCAGGTTCGGGCACGGCGTCGACGGTCGAGGACGAGGCGGTCAATGGCGGGAACAACGAGGCCGACGGTCTGTCGGCCTCGGTGCAGAATATTTCGCTGAACATCACCTGGGGCGCTGATTCCGCCAACGACGGCAACGGCCAGCCCGGCGACCGCTCGGTCGCCTTCACCAATGCCAATATCGTCGTTTCCGGTGCCTACGGCACGACCTTGACCTCATCAGGCCAGCTGATTTCGACAACTGTACTGCCGGACGGTACCTTGGTCGGTTACACCGGATCGGCTGCGCCAACCGCCGCGACCGGAGAAGGCGCCGCCAGCGTGGTCTTCTATGCCACGGTTTCGGACGCGAACAACGGCGAATACTCCTTCACGCTGGTGAAGCCGCTCGATCACGCCGCGGGCTTTGGCGAGAATACGCTGACGCTGACGTTTGGCTATACGGCGACGGACGCGGATGGAGACACGTCTTCGAACACATTCGCCGTCAGCATCGTCGACGATGCGCCGGTCGCCACGGGCGGTGCCGCCTCGACGGTCGAGGATGAGGCGGTCAATGCCGGCAACGACGAGGCCGACGGCCTGACCGCTTCGGTGCAAAATATTTCGCTGAACATCAACTGGGGCGCCGATTCCGCCAACGACGGCAACGGCCAGCCGGGTGACCGCTCGGTTGCCTTCACAAACGCCAATGTCGGTATTTCCGGGGCTTTCGACACGGTTCTGACCTCTTCGGGACAGGCTGTTTCGACCGTCGTGCTATCGGACGGCACGCTGGTCGGTTATACCGGATCGGTTGCGCCGACCGCCGCGACCGGCGCCAACGTGGTGTTCTACGCAAGGCTTTCGGACGCCAATAACGGCGAATACTCTTTTACGCTGGTAAAGCCGCTCGATCATGTCGCGGGTTCCGGCGAAAACACGCTGGCGCTGACATTCGGCTATACCGCGGCGGACGCGGATGGCGACACGTCTTCGAATACGTTCACTGTCAGCATCGTCGATGATGCGCCGGTGGCGGGTCAGCCGGCAGAACTTGCGGGTGTCGACGAAGACGATCTTGTGGGCGGCAACGATGTGGCAAAGGAAACCCTGGCCGGTTCGGCGGATCTGGGGATATTTTGGGGATCCGACAATGTGAAGGCGGGCGATGCTGGCGTGGTTCTGCATCGGACGCTCGCGTTCAACGGATTGACGGCTGCGCTGGCCGAGCTGACTTCGGACGGCGTTGCGCTCCAGGTCGGCACGGTGACTGGCCTGCCGAACGGCGGCCAGACGGTGACCGTCTACAAGGGTGATCCGGCCAATGGCGAGGCGGTCTTCACGATCATCCTCGACCCGAGCTTGGCCGGCGGAAGAGCGACCTTCGAACTCCAGGGAAATTTGGACCATCGCATCGACGGCGAAGCCGTCGGTCAGTTGACGCTAAATTTCGGTTACACCGCCACGGATGCGGACGGTGACAGCATCGATGGCAACTTTTCGATCATCGTCACCGACGATGCCCCGGCTTGGGCGGAGGCCGAGGAAGGGGTTCTTGACGAGGCCGGCCTGGTTTCCGAAACCGAGGAGGGTGCCTCAGACAACGCCTCCGGCTCGCTTGAAATCTCCTGGGGATCCGACGACAACAATCCGACCGGCGAAGCCGGATCGAGCGACCGCTCGGTCGTCTTCCACAATATCGTCGAAGGTGCCGTCGTCACCTATGGTGACGGTGCGGCGCTGACATCCGACGGTCAGCCCGTTCGCTACCATCTCTCGGACGACGGGCGCACGCTGACCGGTTACACGGGCGAGAACATCGATGGCGGCACCGTCATCTTCACGGTTACGCTCGATGACGGCGGCATCGACGGCAAGGGTGCCTACGACTTCACCCTGCTGCGTACGTTCGACGGCGCCCAGAGCGATGAAGGCACGGTCGAGCTGGACTTTGCCTTCCAGGCGACCGATTCCGATGGCGACAGCATCACGGGATCATTCGGCATATCCGTAATTGACGGCAAGCCGAGTCAAGGAGAAGCGACGAACGGCAGCCTCACCGAGGATGACATCTCCACATATGATGCCACCGACGCAACGCCGGAGGCCGACACGACGAAAACGGCAACAGCCTCGCTCGGCATCAATTGGGGCAGCGACGACGACATTCGCGGCAAGGGCGACACCGTCGGCCGTACCGTCCATTTCGTGGCGGAGGGCGGCAACGTCGCCGCCGGTACCTATGCGAGTTCCGGCACGGTCGGCCTGTCGATCTCCGGCGCCTCGCTTTCCTCCGGCGGCGTCCCCCTCGTCTATGTCGTCACGGACACGGTCGGCGGCGGCCAAATCGTAAGTGCCTACAAGGGCACCACGTCCGGCGAAATGATCTTTCAGGTCGCGCTCGATCCGACAGCGGCGAAGGGCAGCTACACGTTCGAGCTCATGGGCGAACTCGACCATGACTCCGGCTCCGACGCGGCCGGGTTGACATTCCGCTTCCGCGGCACGGATGCGGACGGGGACAATGCGGATGTCGGCCAGTTCACGGTTGAAATCGCCGACGACGCGCCGGTGCGGGGAACGGCCGGTGCTGCCGCCCTCGCCGAGGACGACATTTCCGCCTATTCCCAGACGGATGCGACCGAAGCGGACAGGACCGTGACGGAAGCGATCTCGCTCGGCATTTCCTGGGGTGCCGATGACGACATCCGCAGCGGAGAGGACGGTTTCGGGCGCACGGTCGGTTTTGCCAATACCAAGGGCGTGGTCGCCTCGGCCGTTTCCGGCTCGGCTGACGTATCCGCCTTCGGGCTCGACATCACGGGCGCGACGTTGACCTCTGGCGGCAATGCGCTGACCTACACACTGACGGCCGGCGCCAATGGCGGTCAGACGCTGACGGCCTATATCGAAGGGACCGAAGCCAAGGTCTTCCAGATCGTCCTCGATCCGACGTCCACGAATGGTTCCTACACGCTCGAGATCTTCAGGGAACTCGACCATTCGGCGAATTCCGATTCTGCGACCCTGTCGTTCCGTTTCCGCGCCACCGACGCGGATGGCGACCAGGCCGAAGTCGGCACGGCGACGGTGACGATTGCCGACGATGGGCTCGTCATCGGCACGCCGCAGTTTGGCCGGGTCGACGAAGACGGTTTCCCCCGGCTTGAATCGGGCGGTGGAAATCCCGGCCCGATCTTCGGCGGCGGCGACACGCTCCTGGTGGCGACGGTCACGACGCGCAGCCTCGACATCTCCTGGGGCGCGGATGATTCCAACGATGTGATCGACGGCGGCGTAACCGGCGATCCGGTCGTGGGCGACCGTTCGGTCGTCTTCGGCGAGAATGCGGTTCCGACGGCCCTGACGTCGAACGGTTTCGCCATCGTTTACGAAGTCAGTGAGGACGGCACGGAACTGACGGCCTACCGTTTCCAGGATGGCCGCTATTACGACGCCAATGGCTGGCCCATCGGAAACAAAGCAAGGGAGGGCGATAGCGAAGGGCCTATCGCCAAGGAAGCGGCGGCCGTCTTCAAAATCACGCTTTCGGATGAGGGGGCAGGCTCCTACACGTTCACGCTGATCGACAATATCGACCAGGCGCGGGGCAAGGCGGAAAACAATACCCGTCTCGATTTCGACTTCGTTGCGCGGGATGCCGACGGCGATTCTGTCACGAACAGCTTCACCGTCTCGATCGACGACGATACGCCGGTGCTCGGCCTGTTCCCCAGCCTGGGCGGTGTCGACGAAGACGATCTCGGCAAGGAAGGCGATGTCACGAGCAGGTCGCTCAACATCTTCTGGGGTGCCGACCGCGCCAATGCGATGGCCGATGGCGGTTTTTCCGAAGCGGATGGCGACCGCTTCGTCGTGTTCGGCCGCAATTCCGCGCCGCGCGGCCTGACTTCGAATGGTATTTCGATCCGCTACGAGGTCAGCGAGAATGGCACGCTACTTACTGCCTACCGTTATCAAGACGGCCATTATTTCGACGCTCAGGGCAATGATCTCGGCACAGAGAAGACGGGGGCCGCGGTCTTCACCGTGTCCCTTTCGGACCAGGGCTCCGGTTCCTTCACATTCACGCTGATCGACAATCTCGACCACGACGGCTTCGCTCAGGGCGGCATCATTCCGCTCGGCTTCGACTTCAAGGCGGTCGACGGCGACGGGGATAGCGTCGGCGGAAGCTTCTACGTGACGATCGACGACGATACGCCGTGGCTTTCCGGCGCCGCCGGCTCATCGGTGGACGAGGATGGACTTTCGAGCATCGGCGACTGGGAGACCTATCCCGCCTCCGAAGGAACGGGCAGCGACCTCGAGGGCGCATCGACGAGCACGGGTGCCGTCAGCCTTAGCATCAACTGGGGCGCCGATGCCGACCTCAAGTCCGAATATGTGGATGATGAGCGCCCGAACCACGACGACCCGATCGGCCGCGAGGTGGCCTTCGTCCGCGCCGGCAAGCAGGTGGCCGAAATCGGCATCGGCAGGATCAGCGACACCAAGGTGGAAACCTATCTCGGCGAGACCTTCGCGGGCCTCAAGTCGGACGGGGTGCCGCTCGACTACCGTATCGACTATCTGCGCGATGCTTCCGGAAACTGGAATGGCGGCTATGTTCTGACTGCCTACAAGGGCGGCACGAATGCAAATGTAGCCGAGAACCAGGTCTTCAAGGTCACGCTCGACCCGACTACTGCGCATGGCAGCTATACGTTCGATCTCATCGGCAATCTTGATCACGACGGGACGGATGCCGAAGACGACATCACACTGACTTTCCACTTTCGTGCGACCGACTCCGACGGCGATTCGACCGGCCGCAGTTCGTTCAGCGTGACAATCGACGATGACGCACCTGTCGCGGACATCGCCTACGACGAGGATGCCTCTCTCGTCTCCGACGAGGCCTATGGGGTCCAGGACGATACCGACGACGTGACGAGCGGCATCCCGGAAGCGTTTTATATGCTCGGAGGCAAGCCGTTCAACTGGTCGCAGCAGGCGGAGATGGTTTCCATCGCCGGCGCCGGCTATGGCGCGGATGGCGCGGGTTCCCTGGCGCTTGCATTGACGACGGCCGAGGGTGCCGCGTTCAACGGCGAGGATTCAGGCGTCCGGGCGCTCGACGGCTCGACCGTAGCTCTCTACACCGACGGCAATTTCGTATTCGGCAAGGCCGGTACGACCGTCGTCTTTGCGCTGATGATCGACGACGACGGCACCGTGACCCTGGCGCAATACCATGCGGTCCAACACGCCGATGCGGAGGATCCGAACGACGCGGTCACCGTGGATGGGATTTACGTGACGCTGACGATCTCGGATCGGGAAAACGATACGACGCATGCCACGACCTCGGCTGCCCTGAACATCAGGATCGTCGACGACGCGCCGGTGGTTCACGAGGAGCAGGCCCGCATCACTGTCGATGAAGACGGACTTTCGACCGGCAACGATGCCTACGACGTTTACGACGGCGATGCCGAGGCAAGCTATGCCGTGGCAAACGGCCAACTCAACTACAATTTGGGTGTCGACGGGCTTGCCGGCGAGGCAACCAACATCGTCTTCGATATCGAAAGCCTGGAAGACCTGGGGCTGAGGTCGTTCGGCAAGAGCCTAGCTTACGGTTGGGACAACGACACCAATACCTTGACCGCCTTGGCCGGCGAGGACGGACCGGTCGTTTTCACGCTACAGGTGACGGATGTCACCAACGGTGCGTTCACGTTCACGCTCGAGCGGCCGCTTGACCATGATACGAGCGACGGGGCGAATACCGAAGACGACATCGATATCGATTTCCGGTTCACCATCGAGGATGGCGACGGGGACCGGGCAAGCGGCTCGGTGACCGTGACGATTGACGACGATGCGCCTTTCATCGACGGCCCGGAAAACGAGACCGTCGATGAAGCCAATCTCCCCTACACCCTGCTAGGCCCCGGAAACGACGAAGCGAATCCGGATTCGGCGACATCCGTCGTCCGGCGCGGCGACCTCGGCATTCGATGGGGTGCAGACGATCGGGACGCCCATCGCGGTCCGGATGTCTCGGTCCGTTTCGGGGAGAACGAGGTTCCGGCGGGCCTGACCTCGAACGGTGATGCCGTTCACTATGAAGTCGTCGGCAATACCCTGGTCGCCTATGCCGGCAGCGGGCTCGACACGCGTCTCGTCTTTACGGTCTCGCTGGACGACGATGGTACCGGGCAATATGCGTTCCGGCTGCTAGGCAATATCGATCACAAGGGGGACGATGCCGGCTCGAAGACGCTCAGTTTCAACTTCATCGCCGAAGACTCCGACAACGACGAGGCGGCAGGCAGCTTCAGCGTCGAGATCGTCGACGGCGGCCCCTCGATCGGCGCGGTCGAGAACGAGATCGTCAAGGAAAGCAATCTGCCGGCGGATCTGATCGATCTCGTCCTCATAGACACGGATTATTCAGCCATCCAGCTTGGCAACCTCGCGATCGACTGGGGTGCGGACGCCAGCAATTCCGGTTCCGCCAACCGCTCCGTGACGTTCGACGGTGCACTGGACGGCGCCAATTCCGGCCTGACCCATGATGGCGACGCGATCATCTATTCGTTGTCGAACGGTGGAACCGTCCTGTCCGGCATGGCCGGCAATACGGAAGTATTCCGCGTCACGCTTTCGGATCTGTTCGACGGTTCGTACACCTTTGTCCTCTACGACAATATCGACCACAGCAAGGGTATCGATCTCCAGGCCACGTTGAATTTCGGCTTCGTCGCAAAGGACAGTGACGGCGACGAGGATGCGAGCTCGTTCTCTGTCACCATCGTCGACGGCACACCGGAAGCCGGTTCGCCGGGGCGCCAGACGGTCGAAGAGCAGAGCGGCAGCCCCGCGGTCAGCAACGTATCGCTCGGCATCGACTGGAAGAGCGACAACAACAACGGCGGCGCGCAAAATCGTTCGGTCTCCTTTGCTGCTTCCGCGCCGAGCAGCATCACCAATGCCGCGGGGCATTCGGTCGCACTCTATTCCGACGGCCGGGCTCTGTCCTATGCTCTGATCACCGGAATGCTGGTCGCCTATGTCGGCGACGAAGAGCATAATACCGATACCGCCAACTGGGTCTTCAGCGTGGCGCTGGCGGACAGCAACAGCGGCCGGTACACGTTCACCCTCTTCCAGACGCTCGACCATCAGGCTCCCAGCGGCACCAGTTCATATGTCGATCTGCGTTTCCTCTATACCGCGGCAGACAGCGACGGCGACAGCGACGGGGCGGGCTTCACCGTCCGGGTCGACGCGGCCGGCAGCATCTCCAACGGCGGCAGCACCATCAGTTATTCTGGTATCGAATCCGGGATATTCGTCAATCTCGGTAACGATTCCGTCACGGTGAACGGGCAGACCGTCGCCGGCGATACCGCGACCGACATAGGCACCGTCGCCGACAAGGTGCTCGGCCGCGACGAAGTGGATGGGGTCATCAATATCACCGGCGGCGCGGGCAGCGACGTGCTGGTCGGCGGCAGCGAGGGCAATACGATCCGCGGCGGCGCGGGCAGCGATACGATCATCGGCGGTCTTGGCGACGACACTCTCGAAGGTGGGGCGGGCAACGACCTGTTCATCCACAATGTGGGTGACGGTGCCGACCGGATCGATGGCGGTCGGGAAACCTTCAACACCTGGCCCAATTACGACGTGCTGCGTGTCACAGGTGATGCCCAGGCGCGGACATTCGATATCGGCCGCATCACCGGCGGTTCGCAGATCAATGCCGGTGCGGGAGATGCGACCGACATCACTGTGGCCTATAGCGGCGCCAATGGCGCGACGATCCGCGCCGACGAAATCGAGGGCATCGAGATCGTGGCAGGCACCGGCGCGATCACGGTCAATGTCGGCGATCTGACCAACACCGCCGTCCTGCCTGCGACCATCCATATCACCGGCAGCAACTCGGCGACCGGGGATGTGGTCAATGCCGGCGGCGTGACCGCTACGAACCCGGTTTCCGTGGTGTTCGACGGCAATGACGGCAACGACACCTTCACCGGCGGCGCCGGCAATGACGTTGCACGCGGCGGCAGCGGCAACGATACATTAACGGGCGGGGCGGGTGCCGACACGATCGAAGGCGGTGCGGGCAGCGACATCATCAATCTCGGCGCCGACAAGACCTATGGGGCTGGCATCAACCATTCCTTCACGGTCGCGGGCAACGTTGCGCTTTCGACGAGCGCTTCAGGCCTTGCAGGAACATCCGATTCGATCGACGGCGGCGGTGATGCGGGAGACATCCTCTATCTGAACACCGGCAACCAAGGCTTCCTGCTGGACGGCAACCAGACGACGATCAAGGGCATGGAGCGTATCGTCGGTTCGGGCGGAAATGACGTCATCATCATGAAGGATGATTATGTCAGCGACGAATTCGCGGGCCGCACGACGATCCAGGGCGGCGGTGGCGACGACATTCTGATCGGCGGTGCGGCCAACGACGTGATCGAGGGTGGCGAGGGCAATGACCGCCTGGCCGGCGCGAAGGGCGCAGATATCATCAAGGGCGGGACCGGCAAGGACGTTCTCTGGGGCGGCCAGGCGTCCGACAGCCTCTACGGCAATGATACGAGCAATACGGGTGCGGACCTGAATGCGACGGCCGGCGAGGAGGACAGAGCCTCCTATGCGGGTTCGGCGAATAATTACCGGGTTTTCTGGGATCCGGAATTCGGTAAAGCCGATGCCTATCCCGGCATCGGTATCTGGCGTGTCGAGGCTCTGAGCGGCGCGCCGGAATATATGAGCGGCGGGCCGGTCTCCAACACGGACAATCTCTACGGCATCGAGAAGATCGCGTTCCTTGACGGTACCACGCTGGATCTGCTCGCGCCGGTGCGCGTGTTCAACGGTACGGCGCTTGTCGGAACCTACCGGTCGATCCAGGCCGCCAACGATGCGGCATCGACCCTTGCGGGCTACCGGATAGAGCTTTCCGGCACCGTGACCAGCAGTGCAACGATCAACAAGGAAGATCTGACAGTCGTCGGCGGAGCCGAGGATGCGGGCATCACACTGACGCTGAGCGGCGTCCAGAAGATCACGCTGGCCGGCGATGCGCCGATCAACGTCGTGGGTGATGGTTTTTCAAATGCCGTACAGGGCAACGATGGCAGCAACCAGATCTCCGGCGGCGTCGCGGACGACGTCCTGAAGGGCGGAGCCGGCAACGACGTCTTCCTCTATACGGCCGGTGACGGCGCAGATATCATCGACGGCGGAAGCGAGACGGGGGATACCAACCCGAATTACGACATCCTCCGGGTTTCCGGAGACAACGTGGCTCGCACGTTCACCGTGGCGAAGGAGGCGGCCGGAACAGACATCGTACCCGGTACCGGCAGCAATTCGACGGATATCCGGGTTTCCTACACCGGCGCGAACGGCGCGGTCGTGCGCGTGGATGAGATCGAACGCTTGGAGGTGAATCTCGGCAATGCCGGCGATACGCTCGTTCTCGGCGATCTTGCCGGCACGGCGATCGCTCCCTCGACCGTCACGATCAATGGTGGTCTTGGCAACGACACGATCGACCTGAGACGCTTTGCCGGCACGAAGGTCGTCATCACGGATGCCGACGGGATCGATGCTGGTGATCAGGACACGCTGAAGCTTGCCGGCCGCTGGAGAGACTACGACATCTCCCAGGCCGAGGACGGCACGTTTACGCTGCAGCGAAACGGCGCCGTCATCGCCACGGCGAAGAACATCGAACAGTTCTTTTTCGCGGGTGAAATTGGCGGAACCGTTTCCGCACAGGATCTCCTCAACGATGCGCCGGTTGCGGCAAAGGATACGAATGCTGCCGATCCGGTTATCGAAGCCGGCGGCGGTGTGATACCGGTTCCCGGAGATAGCTCGGCCGCCGGCCGCGTGCTCGACAATGACGCCGATGCCGACCAATTCGATGAACTGCTGGTCACCAGCATTAAATTCGGCAGCGGCACCGCGACAGCCGTGACGGTTGCCGGCGTGCAGATCGAGGGCACTTACGGCACGCTCACCATCCATGCGGATGGCAGCTACCGCTACGACCTCGACAACAGCCGCGCGGCGACGCAAAAACTGGCTGCGAACACTCAGCAGACGGAGGTCTTCACCTACGAAATCTCCGATGTGCACGGGCGCAAATCCACGGCAGAGCTCGACATAGCCGTCCAGGGTACCAACGACGCTCCGGTGCTGAGCGGTACGATCGAAGCGGTTACGATGCCTGAGGATACGGTGCTCGCGGTCACGCTCGCGCAGTTCCAAAACTGGATGGCGACGCTGGTCGAGGATGCCGAAACGGCCGACGAAAACCTGAGCTACAAGATCGTCATCGGCAATAATACGGTGGTTTTCGATGGGTTGGGCTCCGCTTTCCCGAGCGATGGCGTCTCCTTTACGCCTCCGCAGAATTTCAGCGGCACGCTGACCGGCACCCTGAAGGTCTCCGACGGCACCGGCGCTGCATCCAAGACTTTCAGCATCGTCGTCACGCCGGATGCGGATGCGCCGGCGGTCAACTTCGAGCATTCGGGAGAACTTACCGCTCTTGGTGACGAAACCACCGTGAATTCGACGATCGCCGGTGGCCAGCGTCTTCCGGTCGTTGCAGCGCTGGAAAACGGGGGCCATGTCGTGGTCTGGCAGTCCTTCGACCAGGACGGCAGTCTGGAGACCATCGTTGCCCAGCGTTTCGACGGGAACGGTAATCCGCTCGGTTCCGAGACGATCGTCAATGCGACGACCGGCGATTCGCAGGTCCAGCCATCCGTCGCGGCGACTACGGACGGCGGCTACGTGGTGATCTGGCAATCGTCCGGCAACGGCTTCGACCTCTACGGCCAGCGTTTTCATGCGGACGGCAGCCGCAACGGAGAGCAGTTCTCTATCTCGGGTGACGGTGACCAGCATCAGGTAACGGTGACCGCACTGGACAATGGCGGGTTCGTTGTGAGTTTCACGGCCTGGGATGGTGACGCAGGTACCTGTGTCTTTGCCCAGGTCTATAACTCGGAGGGCGGCGGCAGTATGCCGTTCCTCGTGAATACGTTTGTTAATGGAACGCAAGGCGCTCCGTCCATCGCGTCGGTAGGTGACGGCTTCGTCGTCGTCTGGAATTCGTTTGGCCAGGATCAGGCATTCAGCCAGGGCGTCTATGGCCAGCGCTATACGGCGAACGGCAGGCCGATCGACGGCGAGTTCAGGGTGAATGTCACTACGGCGGGCTTCGAGCACAATGCGGTGGTCACCGGCCTTCCGAACGGCGGCTTTGTCGTAACGTGGATGGCCAAGGGCCTTTCCGACGTCGATGGCTACGATGTATTTGCACGCGTCTTCGACGCGAACGGCCAAGGCGGCAGCGAATTCCAGGTCAATACCGGCTCGGAGAACGACCAGGACTTCCCATCGGTCGCGGCCCTGCCGGATGGCGGCTTCCTGATCACCTGGACGTCCTTTGCGCAGGATGCAGCCGGAACGGACGGGATTTACGGCCAGCGCTTCGACAGCAACGGCGTCAAGGTGGGCAATGAATTCCTGATCAACAGTGATCCCGCCGGCGATCAGACCATCGAGACGGCACAGGGTGGCGACACGGCGATCGCCGTGACGAAGGAAGGCAATGTCGTCGTCATCTGGACCGAAGGCAATGCCAATGCCGGCGGTGAGTCGGCGCAGAGTGTGCCGGGTGAGATCGAGCAACGCATCTTCACCCTGTCGCCCTTCGGCACCGAGGACATGCCGGTTTCGCTGTCGATTTCCGTGGCGCTCACGGATACCGATGGCTCGGAGAGCCTCACCCGGATCGTTCTCTCCGGTTTTCCCGAGAATGGGGGCACGCTATCTGCGGGTGTCAAACAGCCGGATGGCAGCTGGGTGCTGACGCCTGCCCAGCTCGGCAATCTCACATATGCGCCGCCCAAGGACTGGAGCGGCAGCTTTACGCTGAAGGTTGCGGCAACAAGCACCGAAACCGCCAATGGCGATACGGCCACCACGACCGCGACCCAGGTGATCGACATCAGGCCGGTCGCCGACGGCGCAATCGTTTCTCTCGACCCGGTCGTCAATGTCGGCGACAGCGATGCCAGCGTCACGATACCCGTCGCCATTTCCCTGAGCGACAGTTCGGAATCGGTCACCTCGATCAGGCTTTCCGGCTTCCCGGCCGGTGCGACCTTCTCCGTCGGTCATGCGGCCGGCGCGACATGGGTCATCGACACTCCGGCGGATATCGCCGGCCTGGCGTCGATCACCATGACGCCGCCGGGCGGGTATTCCGGCACGTTCACGTTGTCGATGACCGTCGACGTCACCGACACCGCCGTTCTCTCGACGGGCTCGCTCAGCGACCTGGCAAGCACAACCGCCACCGCTAACGTCACCATCGCCGCGGGCAACGCGGCACCGGTCGCGGGCCACGATACGCTGGCGAGTGTCCTGGAAGACAGTGGCGTACGGGTGATCAGCATCGCCTCGCTGCTCGACAACGACAGTATCGGCCCCGGCGACAGCGGACAGACGCTGACGATCACCGCGATCGATCACGTGGTTGGTGGCACAGCGACGATCGTCGACAGGGATATCTACTTCGCGCCCGATGCGAATTTCAACGGCACGGCCTCGTTCGACTACACCGTCATCGACAACGGCCGGACCAACGGCGCCGACGATTTCAAGACGGATATCGGTCACGTCTCTTTCGAAGTCACGCCGGTCAATGATCTGCCGCTCGCGGTTATCGACTCGGGTACCATGACCGAGGACGTCGGCAGCGCGATCTTCAGCGTGCTCGCCAACGACACCATGGATTCCGACGCCGGCGCGTCGAACGCGATTTCTGTCGGTACGAGGGTTGTCGGAGCAAACCAGTACGGGATCGACGGCTCGGATGTCATGGTCTCGCTGGCCAGCGACAACAAGATCGCGGTCACGCTGGTCGGTTCGGACTGGCAGAAGCTGACGAGCACGGCAAGCGTCACCGTGACAGTCAACTACACTCTGCTCGGGAACAATCTTGACAGTTCTTCCAGTCAGCTTCGAGTGACCGTCAACGGCGTCAACGACGCGCCAGTTCTGGCAACGACCGCGAGCCTGGCAATGTCCATGGCGGAAGATGCGGCTGCGCCGGTGTCCGGCACGGTCGGCACGCTGGTATCGTCCTTCGTGGACCTGGCGTCGGCGGCCGGCGGGCTCGACAATGTCAGCGATGTCGACAGCTTCATCATCGGTATCGCGATCACTGCGTTGAATACGACGAATGGCAGCTGGTACTGGTCTCCCAATGGCGGAACGAACTGGATCACCGCCGGGGCCGTGTCGAACAGCAACGCCTTGCTGCTCTATTCGAACTACCAGCTCTATTTCAGGCCGAATGCCGGCTACAACGGCGCGATCGCGGACGCGATCACCTTCCGTGCCTGGGATCACACCGGCACGCCGGGTCAATATGTCGACACCACCGCCAACGGCGGCACGACCGGCTTCTCGACGGCGACCGATACCGTTTCGCTCACGGTGACACCGGTGAACGATGCGCCTGTCGCGGTTGACGACATGCTGTCGAGCGTCGCCGAAGACAGCGGCGTGCGGGTGATCGACTTCGCCTCGCTGCTCGACAACGACAGTATCGGCCCAGGCGACAGCGGCCAGACGCTGACGATCACCTCCGTCTCTGCCGTAACCGGCGGCACGGTGGAGATCGTCGGGGCGGATATCCGTTTCACGCCCGATGCGAACTTCAACGGCACGGCCTCGTTCGACTACACTGTCAGCGACAACGGCCAGACCAATGGGCTGGATGACTTCAAGACCAATGTGGGCCGCGTGTCTTTCCAGGTTACGCCGGTCAACGACATACCGGTTGCCCGCTTCGACACTGGTTCGATGGTCGAAAATGGGCCGAGCCAGATCTTCGATGTGCTGGCCAACGATACCAAGGATGTGGATGCCGGCGCGCCGAACAATATTTCGATCGGTACTGTCACCATCGGTTCGAATTCTTACGGCCTCGATGCGGACGATCTTCTGGTGGAAGTCACCGGCGACAACAAGATCCAAGTCACCCTCGTCGGGACGGACTGGGATAAACTCAGCAACGGCGCCATGCTGGCCGCTACCGTCCGATACACCCTGCACGGCGACCAGTCGGACGTATCCTCCAACCAACTCGCCCTCTCGATCACCGGCGTCAACGATACGCCGGTTCTCGTGACAACAGCCATCCCCAGCATGTTCGTGGCGGAGGATGCGGCCACTCCGGTTTCGGGCACGACCGGAACGCCCGTTTCCAGCTTTGTCGATCTCTCTTCGGCCGCCGGCGGACTCGACAACGTCAACGACGACAGTTTCGTCGTCGGGATGGCGATCACGGGGCTGAACGGAACGAACGGCACTTGGTACTGGTCTGCCAACGGGGGAGGAAGCTGGACCGCCTTCGGAGCGGTGTCCGCCAGCAACGCCTTGCTGTTGGGCGCGGACTACCAGCTCTATTTCAAGCCGAACGCCAATTATTTCGGCACGATCGAGGACGCCATCACCTTCCGCGCCTGGGATCCCTCTTTCGGCGGCGTGCCGGCGGGCAACTACGTCAATCTAAGCGGCGGATTGCAATCGATCTCGACGGCGACCGATACCGTTTCGCTTACGGTGACACCGGTGAACGATGCGCCGCAGATTAGCGGGCTTGCCTCTCAGTCGATTGTAGCAAACACCGCTGGAGCACTCATCGACACGTTCGTCGTATCGGACATCGACACGACGAGCGGCATCACTTTCCGCGTCCTGAAAGGTGGTGTGGAAGATAGCCGGTTCGAGGTGGTGGCCTCCGGGGCTCCGGACGGTTCTCCGGGGACCTACGAACTTCGGCTGAAAGCCGGACATAGCCTCGATTTCGAGACCGAGAATTCGGACGGCAATCCGACGATCGGTCTCACCGTCGAAGCCGACGACCACGGTACAGGAAACAGCCTGGCCTCCGCTCCGGTCACCGTGACGGTGACGGATATCAACGAGGCCGGATACCGTGTGGCGGCCAGCGACACGATCTCGCTGGTTCCTGCCGGTTGGAACTGGTTCGCGGATAACGGCCATATTTATCAGACGGTGACATCGAGCACGCTTTGGCAGGCCGCTCTGCAAAACGCCGATGCAGCGCTGGGCGGGGCCGGCTATCTCGCGACGGTCACCAGTGCGGCGGAATGGAGTTTCATCCTAAGCCATTCCACCAACGTCGATCGCATCAGCCTCGGCGGTTCCGACAGCGCGGAATTTTCAAGTCTCAACTCCGCCATCAGGGAAGGCACCTGGGCCTGGGTGACGGGTCCGGAAGCCGGTACGGTCTTCTGGTCGTCGGGGAGTGCCGTCGGAGGAGCGTTCACGGATTGGGGAAGCGGAAATCCCAACAATCTTTCCGGGGAGCCGCGGGCCGAAAACTATCTGGCGACGGATCTGCAGCGTCACTGGAACGACATCTCGGAGAACAACAGCCTTGTGGGAGCCGTCGGTTACGTCATCGAAGCCGGTGCGCCGGGGGCGACTTACGCGGCCATCAACGAGGACGCCGTATTCACCTTCTCGGCCAATTGGCTGCTTGCCAACGACACCGGCTCACCGACATCCCTGGCTCTGGTTTCGGGAACGACCAGCGCCCTCGCGCACATCACTTACGATGCCGGAACGGGGCTCATCACCTATGATCCGACGGGTTCGGCGACGCTGCAGGCGCTCGCCGGAGGCGCTACGTTCAACGATACCTTCTCCTATACGATCGACGATGGTCACGGAGGTCTTTCGACAGCGACGGTGACGCTGACGGTTGCCGGCGTTGACGAAGCGCCATCGGCCAATTTCGTCGCCAGCGATACGGAGAGCCTCTTCATGGCGGAATTCCAGCCGATGTCGGGCGACGGGCCGGATCACGTCCTGATCGGCACCGACGGGGACGATATCCTCGCTGGTCTGCCGGGCATGACGGAAATGACCGGCGGTAAAGGGGCCGATACTTTCGTGCTCGATCCCTCGGCGCTGAACGAACTGGACATGGCCGACGTCATCACCGACTACAAGTTCGGCGAAGGCGATGCGCTGGATGTGTCGAACCTTCTTGACCAATTGCTCGGTCATCCGGCGAGGATCGAGGACGTGGCAGCGAACGTGCGTTCGACGATAACCGGCAGCGATACGACAATCGGCATCCAGATGTCCTCAGGCGTCTGGCAGGATGTCGCCGTCCTTCAGAATCACACGGAAGCGATCAAAATCCTGTTCGACGAACAGAAACATTCCACCGATATTTCGCATGCGTAAGCAGACGGTTGCCAAAGGGAAAGGCGCCCAGGCGCCTTCCTTGTACGGAGATGCGGGCGGATAATGTGACAGGCTGTTGTGTCTTGGCGGATACACAAGCGGTAAATGTGTACCCGCCTTGCCGGCCGCAGCGGTCGGCGACTATCGCCGCTTCTTCTGATGTGCCTTAATTTTCGGTTAAGAAACAAATAGATGTAGGTCATAATATCAGAATTAACCGTAGATATTCGAAGCAGACTTGGGACAGAATTTCAAAAATGGTATTTGCTTTTCAGCGAAATCCGGTCCGTATATGACTCGGCGCTGGAATTTGATCGGCGGGGGGGCGTCAAGTTGTTTAAGAACAAAAGAATATTTGGCGCCATTTCGGCTTTGGTACTGTCAGGGCTTGTATTTGTCTCGCCGGCAGAGGCGATGACGCTTGACGAGGCTGTCGCCAAAACTCTGACGACCAACCCGCAGATCATGCAAGCCGTGAAAAATCGCGAAGCCGTCGAGTTTGAACTAAGGCAGGCGCGGGGACTTTATCTTCCTTCGATAGATCTCGAAGCGGGTGTCGGCCGAAGAAGACTTTCCAACAGCAGTACCGGTACGCTGAGCCGCAATTACGAAACCTTCTCACCGACCGATGCCGGCCTGACGATTACTCAGACGTTGTTTGACGGCGGCAATCGTCGCGCCCAGGTCGATCAGCAGGCGTCGAGGGTGGACGGTGCGTCCTTTCGTGTCGTCGAGCGCTCGGAGTCGCTCGGTCTTCAAGTCACCCAGGATTACCTGGAATACATCCTGCAATCGAAGATCGTTGCGATCGCCCAGCAGAACGTCGCCTTCCACAATCAGATACTCGGAGACATCGGCGAGAGCATTCGCGGCGGCGCGTTGACGGATGCCGACAGGCTGCAAGGCCGGGAGCGGCTGGAGGCTGCCCGGGCACGCCTGCGGGAAGCCCAGGAAGAGTTCGAACTTACCAAGATCCGCTTCCTGAAGACGGTGGGCGAGCCGATCGGTACAGTCAAGATGCCGGCATCTCTCGCCCGCCACATTCCGAAGACGTTGAACGACGCGATCGTGATCGCCAAGTCCAACAGCCCGCAGATTCACGCGGCGGACGCCGATGTCGACGCAGCCGATGCCGGCGTTCGCGGCGCCCGCTCGAGCTATCTGCCCAAGGTCGATCTTCAGGGCACGGCCCAGATCGGCGACGATATCAATGCCGATCAGGGAAAGACCACCGACCTGCAGGTTCGCGTCGTTGCGCGCTGGAATCTCTATCGCGGCGGCATAGACCAGGCGCGCGAGCAGGAGCAGATCCGTCGCGCCAGCGAACAGCGCTACAATCTGGCAGAGGTTCATCGCGAGGTGGAGGAATCCGTGCGTTCCGCCTGGAACGAGCGGAACAGCAGGGGAGAGCTGTCGTCCATCCTCGGGCGGCAGTCCTCGACCAATGCCAGCCTGGTCGGCTCGTACCGTGAGCAGTTCAAGGTCAACCAGCGCTCGCTTCTCGATGTGCTCGACGCCCAGAATACCCGGTTCAACACCAGCATTCTTGCCGAGACCGCACGGTTCGCCGCTCTGTTTGCCGAATACAAGATCCTGGCAGCTTCGGGAACTCTGCTTCAGTCGATGAAGCTCAAGCCCGTCGGCCAGGCACAGACTTATGCCCGAAATGAGTTCGCGGTCCCGGGAGGCGTCAAGAATCCTGGTTATGTCGAGCTTGACTCGCGTCAAAAGGCTGACATGCCCATGGATCTCCTGGCGCCCATCCGATAGCGGCGGATCGGCTAGGATAAGATGCTCAACGTCAAGCTCGACCCCGCAGCCACAACGCCGTTCCAGACGTTCAAGACAGCGTTCAGGTCCGTTGCCGGTTTCTACGGCCGGCCTGCTTCGGACATCGTGCTCTTTTCCGGACTGCCGGACGAGATATCCGAATCCCTCGAGCTGGATGATGTCGAGCATCTTGCGCAGCGCATCGGCCTGGAAGTCATTCGCCGCACGGACCGCGAATGCCGGGAAGGCAATTTCGACTGTCCCGCGATCATCGTCTTCGAAAACGGCGGCGTCCTGCCTTTGCTCGAAGAGGATGCGGACGGGAACTACGTCATCGATGTGACCGCGGTTTCCGGCAGCCGTCAAAAGCTGGCGCGGCAGGATATCGCTGCGCTGAAACCGCGTTTCGGCTTTGCCTTCACGCTTTATTATCAGAATGCATCGGATGATGCGCGGGTCGGTGCGGCAACCGAGATCGAGCGCCGTCACTGGCTGATGCGGGCACTGGTTCCCTACTGGCGAACCTATCTGCGTGTCGTCATGGCCGCGTTGTTCATCAACATCATCGCCCTGGCCTCGCCGCTCTTCACCATGAACGTGTATGACCGGGTTCTGCCGAACAAGGCATTTCCGACGCTCTGGGTGCTTGCCATCGGTATCACGCTTGCTTACGTGTTCGATTTCCTGCTGAAGACTGCGCGGTCATCGCTGATCGATTATGCGGGACGTAACGCGGACCTGCGTCTTTCGCAGATGATTTTCGACAAGGTCCTGAACGCCACGATGGCGTCGCGGCCAATGTCGACCGGCGAATATGCCAACCGTGTGACGCAGTACGAATTCGTTCGGGAGTTCTTCACGTCGAATACGATCGGGCTTCTGATCGATACGGCGTTCGTCTTCATCTTTCTGGTCGTCATCTACGCGATCTCGGGCTGGCTTGTGGTCATTCCCGCGATCGCACTTCTACTCTCCGTCCTGATCGGCCTCCATGCCCAGGCAAAGATCGGTCACCGCATGGCAGCCGCGACCAACGAGGCGTCGCGGCGCCAGGCGCTTCTGGTCGAAACGATTTCCACCATCGAGACGCTGAAATCGCTTCGTGCCGAAGCCGGAATGCTGCGCCGCTGGCAGGAACTGATGAAACTTTCGAGCCGTACGAGCGAGGACATCAAGCATATATCCTCCAATGCGGTGAACCTGACCAACTTCGTCCAGCAGATGGTGAGCGTGCTGATCGTCATCGCCGGCACCTACGCGTTTTCCGAAGGCCACCTGGCGATGGGCGCGATCATCGCGACGGTGATGCTGGCAGGTCGTGCAGGGGCGCCTCTCGGGCAGATCGCCATGGCTCTCGCCCGCTTCCGGCAGGCGATGTCTTCGCTCCGGATCCTCGACCAGATCATGCAGCAGCCCGAAGACCGTCCTTCGACGGTGGGTTTCGTGAACCGTCAGATCGCTCATGGCGGGTTCAGCTTCCAAAACGTCTCGTTCCAATATCCTGGCTCGGACTACCGGGTCATCAATCAGCTGTCGCTGACCGTCGCTCCGGGAGAGCGGGTCGGCATTATCGGGCGTATCGGGTCCGGCAAGACGACGCTCGGGCGCCTTCTCGACGGCCTGTTCCTGCCGAGCGAGGGCCGGGTGCTGATCGACGGCGTGGATATTCGTCAATATCACATGGCGGAGGTTCGCGCCGCCGTCGCCATTGCGGGGCAGTCCTCTGACCTGTTTTCAGGCACGGTCAAGGAGAACCTGCTGATCGGCCGGGCCGACGCGACGGACGAGGAATTGCTGGATGTGGCGCGCATGACCGGCGTCGAAGAGTTCGTCGCCAATCATCCGCGCGGTTTCGACATGCCGGTCGGCGAGCGCGGCAACAATCTCTCGGCCGGTCAGAGGCAGGCGCTGGCGATCGCTCGCCTGCTGTTGACCAAGCCGAAGATCGTTTTCCTCGACGAACCGTCGGGCGCCATGGACCTGGCCAGCGAGCGTCATCTCCTCAGCAAGCTTTCGACCGCATTCAGCCGCGACACCACATTGATCATCGCGACCCACCGTTACAGCATGCTGGACCTGGTGGACCGGCTCGTCGTCATCGACAAGGGGCGCATCATCGCGGACGGACCGAAGGCAACGGTGATCGAGGCGATGCAGAAGGGAGGGAAGCCGTGAGCCGGAATATTCACGACAATCCGCCTTTCTTCGCACGGATCCTCGTCGGTCTCGTCGCGGCCTGCATGGTGACGTTCATCGCCTGGGCGGCGATCGCGGAAATCGACGAGATTGCCCGCGGCGAGGGCAAGGTCATCCCGGTCTCAAAGACGCAGATCATCCAGTCGTCGGAAGCGGGCATCGTCCAGGAAATCGCGGTCCAGGTGGGGCAGATCGTGCGCAAGGGCGATCTGATCGTACAGCTCAACAATACCACGACCGAGTCCACGCTGGGGGAATCGGTCGCCAAGGCGAGAGCGCTTGGTGCCAAGATAGCCCGTCTGCAGATGGAGGAGAAAGGCGAATACGATCAGCCGTTCGCTTGTCCGCAGGAGGTGATGGCCGTCGCGAAGAATGTCTGCGACAACGAGGAGCGCCTGTTTGCGGTGAACCGCGAGAGCTACCAGAACAAGCTCAACGTACTCCGGGAGCGCGTGAAACAGCGTCAGAACGAGCTCAGCGAGGCGAATGCCAATATCGAGCGTCTGCAGAAGAATATCGCCGCGTCGACGAAGCAGCACGACCTTTACGGTCCCCTGGCTCAAAAAGGGCTGGTCGCGCAGACCCAGCTTCTGACGGTCGAAAGCCAGTTGACGGACCAGCAGGGCCAATTGAAGGTCTATCAGGAGAGCCTGGAGCGGCTCCGGGGCGCCGTAGCGGAGGCGAAGCTGCAGGTCGGCGAAATTTCGCTGGCGATCCGGCAACAGGCCCTGACCGACAAGGCCCAGGCGCTTTCCGAGCTCTCGGTCATCGACGAAACCATCCGGGGCGCCTCCGACCGCGTCAAGCGGACGGACATCCGTTCGCCGGTCGACGGCATCGTCAACACGCTGGAAGTCAATACCATCGGCGCCTATGTCGATCCGGGCCGTGTCGTTGCGGGCATTGTGCCGACCGCCGATACGCTGCTGATCGAGGCGCGGATATCGCCTCGCGATGTCGCATTCGTCCGCCGTGGGCAGCCGGCGATCGTCAAGATCACGGCTTACGATTTTGCCATATTCGGCGGCCTCGAAGGCGAGGTGACCAATGTCTCGGCCGACAGCATCGTGGAGAAGGAAAAGGGCGAAACCTATTACCTCGTCCAGGTCAAGACGGGCAAATCCGAGCTGGAGCGCGACGGCAAGGCTTATCCGATCATTCCGGGCATGATCGCGTCCGCAGAGATCATGACGGGCCGCAAGACAGTCCTCAGCTATCTCATGAAGCCGATCAACCGGGCGCGCTCCGACGCGCTGACCGAGCGTTGAGGGGCGGGCGGATGAAACCGGACCCTCTTCCGATCTCTATCGTTGAACCGGCGGGCGAGCCGCTCCCGGCGATCGCCAAGGACGAAGTCGAACCGCGATTTCGCGCAGTCGTCGCCCGCAACGGCGAGCGGCGGGGTATCCGGTTGGAGAGGATCTACTGGGAGGGGCTTGGCCGCATGTCCGCATCGGGCAAAGTGACCACCGGCGACCTCGTCCAATATGCCGCGACCCAGCTTCCCGAGGGCGGCAATCTCACGTCGCTGCTACGTGTGCTGAGCCTCAAATGGGCGCTCGGGCGACTGGCGACCGTCGAGGACATTTCCTCGTTCGAGAATCTCAACGCGCTCGTCCAGGCGTCGCCTTCGCCGACGATCGTGCTCACCCGCGACAAGCGGATCCGGCTGTTCAACGAGCCGTTTCTCACCATGCTGCGGCAACGGCTGGTGTCCGAAGACACATCGCAGCTTCTGAGGAGTTTGAAATTCTCGATCGAGACCCAGATCGACGATGCAATGGAGACACTGCAGCTCCATCGCGGCAAGACCCTGAATACGGGCTTTGCGATTTCATGGGGCCGGCAGGTCCTTAAAGGGCAGATCAATCTGGCGCTGGCGCCGGCGCATGAGAAGCCGATGCTGATCGGTTATGTCTCGCGGTACTGATATCTGTCCCTTCACGGACGGCATTGGCTGAAGGCGTCAAAAGCTCGCGCCCTCACCGGGTGCGATCTTTTCGAGCGGCATGGCCGATGCGAGGGATTGGCCCTTGCGGCGCGAGCCATGCAGGAAGCCCTTGCCGCCCCTGATCGAATAGAGCGGCTGGTAGTCGGGAAGCTGGGTGTCCTCAAGGACTTGGTTGCGCATGTTGTCGAGGATGAAATACCTGCCGCCAACTTCGACGGAAAGGACCGCGTGGTAGAAGCGGCGTTTCTGGTCGAACAGGATGACGATGGACATGCTACCGGGATCGACGCCTTCGGCGCGCAGGGCCGCCATCTTGAGGATGGCGAAGTCCTCGCAGTCGCCCTGCTGCAGGGCGAGCGTTTCCTGCGGAGTGCTCCACCGGTCAGCGTCCTGATCGGCGCGATAACGGATGGACTGGTTGACCGCCGCATTCACCGCGTTGAGCTTGTCGCGAATGGACGATTGCGAAGTCTTCGCACTTACGAGACGGATGGCGGCTGCGGTCTGGATGCAGGTCCTGCCGCTGCAGGTAATGGCGGAACCGTTTTCCATCTGCTCGATGGCTGAGGCCAGTTTTCTGAGCGCGCCGAGACGCTTTATCGGAATGGCAACGGTATCGAATACCGCGCCGCCAGGTGCGGGGGCCGTGCGGATCGACGCAGAAGGGTCGGCGGGCCGCAACGCGACCTCGACCAAGTTCTGTGGCTTCGGTGCAGGCGAAGCAAGGGTGGTTTGGAAACTTGCAAAGATTGAGGATTTCGTCACGACCCTCAAACCGTCTGCCGACAGGGCGGCAAACAGCGGGAGCGGCTGGGGAAAATATCTCAGGACGGGGCTTTCCAGGATTGAGGTCTTCATTTCAGTATTGATCTGCGGTTTCGGGACCAGGAAAGGTGCTGAATGCGCAGCAGAAGAAATCGCCGAAAAAAACATGGCGCCAAAGAACATGGCTTTCATTTTGTTGTTGTTATTTCCCATGTCTGGTCTCCCATATTACGGGAAGACTAGCAAATGGACCTGAATTTCCAGTTTTTATATATGAATAAGCTTCGGATAAATTCTTTGAGAAAAATCGCGTAAAATTTTAGCTTTGGCGGAAACGCTTGTGAAGAGATTTCGCCCGCGTTAACATGACCTTCAATCAGAAGACCATCGAATGGTCCATGCATCTGCCCAAGGACTTTTTCAGCTTGCAGCTCTCCGTGATGGCTTCTGGTTTCCCGACGTTGCGTCGTGTTCGTACCGTCTGGTGGCGGGTTCGGGCCCGGTGTCTCGGCCTGCTTGTGATCGGCTGCCTTTCCGGCTGTCAGTCCGAGCAGGTTCTGGAGAGCGCCCCGAAGGAAAAGCCGCTCAAACCGCCGCCATCGCTGGTCGAGGAGACGTTCGGGCGCGGCAATTCCGAGATCACGCTGCTTCTGCCGAAGGCGCGAAACGGTTTTTACGAAGGAGCCGCACGCGATATCCGGGATGGCGCAGCGCTGGCGATCGGCGAGCTCGACGAGACGGCGATCATGAAGGTCAAGATTATAGATATCTCGGCCGGCCCTGCAGCGGTGGCACCTGCCATCGCGGCAGCGAAAGGGCGCGGTTCAGTCCTCATCGTCAGTTTTGCGCCGGAAGCGACCACCGCGGCGATCGCGGCCATTCCCGTCGATCAGCGAGCGCCGCTCCTCAATCTCTCGCAGCCCGTGTTCGGCCCGCAAGTCTTCAATTTCGGCATGGACGAGGTATCGAGCGCCGTCAAAGGTGCGCGGTCGGCGATCTCCTCCGGGCACAAGAAGATCGCCGTGCTGGCGCCGGCCAGTTTTCCCGGCCAAGACGAGGAGCGACTGAAGCGGATGGTCGCGCAGACCGGCGGCGCGGTTACCGGTGTGGCTCGCTACGATCCATCGGCGGCTGCGGTTGCCGATATTCTCGTCCGCAACAAAAGTCTTTTCGATAATGCCGGCGCTGCCATCCTCATGGGAGAGGGTGCGGATGTCGGAACGGCCCTGAAAGGTCTACGAACTTCATATGCGCGGCTTGCCGTGGTCGGGACGAGCAGCTGGCCGCACGCGATTTATGCTGATCCCGCCGCAGCAGATGTGATCGTCGCTGCTTTCGACCCGGAGGGCTTCGGACTGATCGGCGAGCGGTACGGCCGCTACAACCATCGTCCCCTTTCGATCCATGCGGCCCATGGCTACGACAGTATCGCCGTTGCCGCCGGGATCATGCGAGGCAAGGGGCCTGCGGCACTCACGGCCGAAGCGCTGACCAACAAAACCGGTTTCCGGGGCGTCACCGGACTGTTCCGCTTCACCAAGGACGGCGCGCTGGAGCGGAAGCTTGGGCTCTATAAGATTGAGGGCGGTCACCCGGTTGCCATGGATCCAAGGCCGGTCAGTTTCTAATTCAGGCGCCGAAATGGTTTGTGCCGAATTCAGCTTGTCGTTCGCCGATGTCCCAATAAAGACCAGCCATCATCGCCAGTCCTTCACGAACGATCGAAATCGGCAGATGTTCGTTCGGCGCATGCTGCAGGCAGCCCGGATAGGAATGGGGGATCCAGATCGTCGGCAGGCCGAGCAGGTCGGAGAAGATGTTGTTCGGCAGCGAACCTCCGAGGTTCGGCAGGATGGCCGGCGGGGTGCCCAGCGTCTTCTCGATCGAGGCAACGATGCGCTTGACCCAGGGATGGTCGGGGTCAAGGCGGCTTGCGAGGAAGATCGCGTCGGTCGGGTCCTTCACCACGACGCGGTCATAACCTGCGTCCTTCAAAGCTCTGCGCACGGCGGGAACGACGGCGTCGGGATCGACGCCGACCGGGAAACGCAACTGCACGCGGGCACGAGCCTTCGGCGGGATGGCATAGAGCGGCTGGTCGAGGTTGCCGCATTCCATTTCCATGACCTCGAAGGAGCTCCAGGCGAAGACCTTTTCTTCCGGCGAAAGGCCTGGTTCACCCCACCAGGGTTCGATCGGTGGATCGCCCGCGGCGGGCGTGATGTGGCAATCCTTCAGCGCGGCGCGGACATTTTCCGGGATCGAGCCCGGCGTCATTTCCGGCACCCTGATCTGGCCGGTGCGGCCGACCAGCGCGGTGATCGCATGGCAGAGTTCGATGCCGGGATTGGAAAGGATGCCGCCCCAGTTTCCGGAATGCTGAAAGCTTTCGCGAGCATTGATCTCCAGATGGAATGACATGCCGCCACGGGCGCCAAGGAAGATAGTCGGCCGCTCCAGCGCGAGCCGCGGCCCGTCCGATGCAATAAAGACGTCCGCTTCCAATTCGTTCCTGTGAGCGGCGCACATTTCCTCAAGGCCGAGGGAACCGGATTCCTCGCCCATCTCGATCAGGTATTTGAGATTGAAGCCGAGCGAGCCTTTGACGGCCAGCAGGGCTTCGATCGCCGCGAGATTCACCGCGTGCTGACCCTTGTTGTCGGCGGTGCCGCGACCGTACCAGGCGCCGTTTTTCCCCACCATTTCGAAAGGCGAAAGGCCTTCCTCCCACTGTCCTTCCAGGCCGGCGACCACATCACCATGGCCGTATTGCAGGACGGTCGTGTAGGCGGGGTCCTCGATCCGCTCGGCGATCAGAAAGGGCCCGGGCGCCAGTTCGTTTTCGTAGATTTTGGTGGTAAAGCCCAGTTGCTCGAAGAAGGGCTGCATGTCCTCGGCGATATAGCGCCAGAGATCAGGCTTGTTGGCCGCCACGCGGCTGGCGGAGGGTATGGAGATGCGTTTGCGCAGCGTGGTTTCGAACGAGCCGTCGTCCAGATAACCCACGGCCTTGTCGATCGTCGCCTGGCGGGAGGGGGCTGTGGTCATCGGAGCATCCTACAAGTTCAGGCGGTTTTCACGTTGGCGGACGGTGGTACGATCGAGGCATTCGACAGGTCGAGGTCGAAATGGCAGCGGTACAGACCGTCCGCTTCGGTCGTCTTCTGCGGCGGCACCGTATTGCGGCATATGTCCTTGGCGAAAGGACAACGGGTGTGGAAACGACAGCCTGAGGGCGGGAAGGCGGGGTTCGGCAGTTCGCCGGCGATCGGATGCAGGGAGCGGTCGCTGGTATCCATGTCCGGCGCCGCATCGATCAGCAGGCGAGTATAGGGATGGCGCGGTCGGCGGAAAAGTTCTTCCGAAGGCGCTTCCTCGACCAGTTCGCCGAGATACATGACGCCGATCCGGTCGGCCATGATCCGCACGACGGAAAGATTGTGGGTGATGAACAGGCTCGTCAGGTGCAGGTTCTTCTGCAGGTCGCGCAGCAGGTTGAGGATCTGCGCCTGCACCGAAACGTCGAGCGCCGAGGTTGGCTCGTCGAGGATCAGGAATTCCGGCTCACCGGCCAAGGCGCGGGCGATGCAGATGCGCTGACGCTGCCCTCCGGAAAACTCCTGCGGGTATTTTTCCGCATCGGCCGGCGAGAGACCGACCTGGACAAGCAGTTCATCGACGCGGGCACGGATTGCGGCCTTCCCTTGGCGCAGCCTGTGCACCTTGATCGGCTCGGCAATGATATCTTCGATCGTCCAGCGGCCGTTGAGCGAAGAATAGGGGTCCTGGAAGATCATCTGCAGGCGGGGTGCCTTGCCCGCGGCATCTTTTCGGAAGGAAATCTCGCCCGAAGTCGGTGCCATCAGGCCGGAAACGAGGCGGGCAAGCGTGGACTTGCCGCAACCGCTTTCGCCGACGAGGCCGACGGTCTCGCCGTGGCGCACCGTCAGGCTGACGTCGCTGACCGCCCTCGTGCCGCCGGCGTCGGTCTTCTTCAATCGTTCCAGAAAACCCTGATTGCGGCGATAGACCTTGCTGACGTGGTCGAGGGTGAGGAAATCCCCGGCGCTCATGCAATCTCCTTTTCCAGCGGGTGGAAACAGGAAAACGCGGAGCTTTCCCTTGATGTCAGCGGCGGGACGGCCGCGCGGCAATCGCCCTCCACCTTGAAACAGCGCGGATTGAAGGCGCAGCCGGGCGGCGTCTTGCCGAGACCCGGCATGGCGCCGGGGATCTGGTCGAGGCGCACCTCGCCGTTTGCAAAAGGCATCGGCGTCGCGCGGATCAGGCCGCGGGTATAGGGATGTCTCGGTGCATTGAAGAGTTCGCCGACCGGGCTGATCTCGGCGACGCGGCCGGCGTAAAGCACAGCCACGCGGTCCGCCATCTTGGCTATAACGCCGAGGTCGTGGGTGATCAGCATCATGCTGGTCTTGCTCTCGCGATGCAGGTCTCGCATCAGCTGCAGGATATGCGCCTGGACCGAGACGTCGAGCGCGGTGGTCGGTTCGTCGGCGATGACAAGCGCCGGATTGGCGCAGAGCGCCAGCGCGATGACGATACGCTGCCGCATGCCGCCGGAAAGCTGGTGAGGGTAGCGTTTGAACTGTACATCCGGGTTCGGCAGGCCGACCCGCTCGATCCATTCGAGGGCCATTTTCTTCGCCTTGTCGCCGCCGGTCTTCAGGTGTGCCTCGATCGTGTCGCAGAGCTGCCGGCCAATGGTGATGACCGGATTGAGGCTGGTCATCGGGTCCTGGAAGATGAAACCGATCCTGCCGCCGCGCACCGCACGCATGGCCTTCGGCGAAAGCGTATCGAGCCGTTCGCCAGCCAGCGTGATCGTGCCGCCGGTGCGCTTCAGGGGCGCCACGAGGAGGTCGATGATCGCCGCACCGGTAATCGATTTTCCGGCGCCGGATTCGCCGACGATGCCAAGCACTTCGCCCGGGTTCACGAAAAAGGAAACCTTATCGAGCGCGGTGACCACGCCGGCATCCCGGTTGATGGTGACGGTCAGGTCGCGGACGTCGAGAAGCGGCGTGGTCATGAGCGGCCCTTCAGTCTCGGATTGTAGACGTCGCGCAGGTGATCGCCAAGGATGTTGACCGAGACGACGAATAGGACGAGCACGAGGCAGGGCCAGACGGAAATCCACCATTCGCCGGATTGCAGGAAATTGTTGCCGTTGCGGATCAGCGTGCCGAGCGAGGGGGAGGTGACCGGGATGCCGATGCCAAGGAAGCTCAGGGTCGCCTCGGTGATGATGGCGATGCCGAGATTGATGGTGGCGATGACGAGCACCGGCGCCATGACGTTCGGCAGGATGTGCAGCACGATGATCGAAAGGTTGCCGCGCCCGGTGATGCGGGCGGCCGAGACGTAGTCCTGGTCGCGCTCGATCATCACGGAGGAGCGGATGGTGCGGGCATACTGGACCCAGAAGGCGATGCCGATCGAGAGAACCACGATGGTGATGGCGGTCGCAACGCTGCGTTCGGCGCCAAGTGCGGCACGGGCAGCGCCATCGATGATCATCGCGAGCAGCAGGGCGGGATAGGCGAGCTGCACATCGGCAAGCCGCATGATGAAGGCATCCACCCTGCCGCCGACGAAGCCGGCGACCAGGCCGAGACTGCCGCCGAGCAGGAGGCCGATGATGACGGACAGGAAGCCGACGATGATCGAGGTGCGCATGCCATAGGCCATGGCGGTCAGGAGATTGCGCCCTTGGTCGTCGGTGCCGAGCGGGAAATCCGGCACGCCATCGGTCATCCACATAGGCGGGATGAAGCTGTCGAGCACCGACATGCCGGCGAACTCGAACGGGTTCTGCGAGACAAGCGGCGTGATGAACGCATAGAGGAACATCGCGAGGATGATCACGGCGCAAAGCGTGGCACCGGGTGCCTTCAGCATGGCGCGCCGAAGGTTGGCAAAGCGGCTGCGACGCGCGGCGGGAGCCGAAGGAGCGTTGACGACGGTCGTCATGATTGCCTCCTCAACACGCGGGCGTCGATCAGCGGATAGAGCAGTTCTACGACGAGATTGATGACCATGAAGACCAGGCCGACGAAGATCAGGTAGATGGCGATGACCGGGATGTCCGCCGCCTGGATCGATTGCAGGAATAGCGAGCCGAGGCCCGGCCAGGCGAAGACGTTTTCGCTCACCACCGAAAAGGCGATGATGTTGCCGAGCTGCAGACCGAGCATGGTGATGACCGGCAGGAGCGTGTTCTTGATCGCATAGACATACCAGATGCGGGCTTCCGACAGGCCGCGGGCACGGGCGAAGCGGATGTGCTCGCTCTGGCCGACTTCCATAAGCTGGGTGCGCAGCATGCGGATAACGAAGGCGACCTGAAAGGTGGAGAGCGTCGCCGCCGGCAGGATGATCGCCCGCCAGCCGGAGACGGAAAGAAGGCCCGTGCTCCAGAAGCCCAGATTGGTGACCGTTCCGCGTCCGAACGACGGCAACAGGCCCATCTGCACCGAGAAGACGGCGATCAGCAGCAGGCCCACGACGAAGTTCGGCAGCGTGATGCCGGCTGTCGAGATCAGCATGATGAAGCGGCCGAACAGCGAGTGCGGATTGACCCCGCAATAGATGCCGGCCGGCACGCCGACCAGGATGGTGATCAGCAGGCTGACGAAAGCCAGTTCGATCGTCGCCGGCATGCGTTCGATGATCAGTTTTGCAACCGGATCCTGAGTACGGTAGGAGAGGCCGAAATCGCCCTGCAGCAGGTTTCCGAGGAAATGCAGGAAACGCGTGCCGATCGGCTGGTCGAGGCCGAGGCGCGCGATCAGTTCCATGCGCTCCGTCACAGTCGCGTCGGCCGACAGAAGGGCCGTCAGCGGGTCACCGATATTGGCGACCAACAGGAAGGCGATGAAACTGATCACGAGCAGGACGATGAAGGTCTGCGCGATCCGGGATGCGGCATAGTTCAGCACATGCAAATCCTCAGCAGCAGGTGTCACCGAGCTGATCAAGGAAGGCGGCGCATTTCTCCAGCTCGGAAATCGCGACCGACTCGTCCGGCTGATGCGCGTCGGCGATATCGCCCGGACCGATGACAACCGAGGGAACGCCGGCGATCTGGAAGATGCCCGCTTCCGTGCCATAGGAAACATAACGGGGTTCGGAGCGCCCGAGAAGCTTCAAAAGTTCGGCGTCAAGCGCGGGGTCATCGTTGGGTTTCAGGCCCGGAATGCGCGCCTGCAGCTCGAAAAAGACGCCCGTCGCAGGATCGATCGCCTGCATGGCGGGGTTCAGTTTTTCTGTGGCGAAACGCTGCATTCGTTCAAACACGGCGGTCTCGCTTTCGCCGGGTATGATGCGCATTTCCCAGAAGAAATCGCAGCTTTCCGCAACGATATTGCCGTGCAGGCCACCCTTGATGACATTCACCGAGATCGTCGAATAGGGCGGGTCCAGCCCTTCGAATTGCGGGCCGTTGCGCATGTCTTCGCGGATGCGGTTGATCTCGGCGATCATGTCACCCGCCGCCATGACCGCATTGACGTAGCGATCCGGCTGGGAGGAGTGGCCGGGCTTGCCCTTGATGCGGCACCAGCCGATCAGGCCGCCCTTGTGGGCTGCGATCATGTCCATGCCGGTCGCCTCGCCGATAACGGCAAGGCGCGGCTTCAGGTCACTCCTGCCGATCCATTCGGCCATCGGGCCGACGCCGGTGCAGCCGACTTCCTCGTCATAGGAAAAAGCCAGATGGACCGGTTTCTTGAGGTTCTTGCCGGCGATCGCGGGCACGGCGGCGAGACAGCAGGCGAGAAAGCCTTTCATGTCGGTGGCGCCGCGGCCGATCAGCCGGCCATTCGCTTCCCTCAATGTCCACGGGTCACCGGTCCAGGCCTGGCCCTCGGTCGGCACCACGTCGGTATGGCCGCTGAAGATGATGCCGCCGGGCGTTTCGGGTCCGATCGAGACCAGGACGTTCGCCTTGTCGCCTTCCGGGCTAGCAAAGCGGCGGACACGCCCCCCGTAGGGGGCGGTCTGCTCCTCGACATATCTGATCAGGTCCAGGTTCGAGACGGCGCTTACCGTCGGGAAGGAGATCAGGCCGGCGAGCTGTTTCTTAATGTCAATTCCGATCGTCATTACTTCACCGTGAAATAACGCAGCGGATAGGCGAGGTCGGCAGGTTGAACGACGGTGACATTATCCTTCACGCCCCAGAGAATGTTCAACTGGTGGAGCGGAATGAAGCCGACATCCGCCTTGATCAGTCTGAACGCCTGCTTGATGAGGTCCGTGCGCTTCGCCTGGTCGGTCTCCTTGCCGATAGCGTCGATCAGCTTGTCGACCTCGGGATTGGAGTAGCCGCCGATATTAAAGGCACCGAGACCGCTCTTGGGATCACGGGTGGCGGCGATCGAAGTCAGGAAGATGTGCGCGTCATAGGTAGCCGGCGAATAACCCAGCATGGCGAGGCTGGTATTGTATTCCGGCGGATTGACCTGGGTCGCCCATTTTGCGGTCGGTTGAGCGCGCGGCTCGACCTTGATGTTGATGCGGGCAAGCGACGCGGCGACCGCGAGGCAGGTCGCTTCGTCGTTCATGAAGCGGTCGTTGGTGCAATCCAGCGTAACGGTGAAGCCGTTCTCATAACCGGCTTCCTTCATCAGCGCCTTGGCCTTGTCGATATCCGGCTTGACCGGCGCACCGAGCGTTGCGTCAAAACCGTTGACTTCCTTGCCGATCGGCAGGCCGACGGGAACCGAGAAGTTACGCATGATGCGCTTCTGGATGGCACCGCTGTCGACGGCGATTTCCATCGCCTGGCGAACTTTCAGATCCTTAAACGGGTTCTTGCTCTTCTCGCTGCCGAAGATCAAGCTGTCACGCGCGACGTCCGGCTGGATGTAGATGGTGCGTAGGTCGGGACCCGCCTGCATGTGCAGCTTCGGGTCGTTCTCGATCCGCTCCGCATCCTGCGGCGGCACGCCGTCGATCATCTCGACCTCGCCGGAAATCAGCGCCGAGACACGAGTCGAAGGGTTGGCGATGACGAAGAAAGTGGCGTTGTCGATATTGCCGGTCTTCTTGTCCCACCAGCCCGGGTTGGTTGCGAAGACCGTCTTCACGCCCGGATCGCGTTCATTGATGACGTAGGGGCCGGTGCCCATGGCATTGCGGTTGGCGAAGGTTTCCGTCGCGTTGTTGGCCGCACCCGGCTGCACGGCGTTGTTGGCCTCGGCCCATTCCTTGTCCATGATGAACCAGTTGGTGATCTGGTTCGGAAGGATCGGGTTCACGGCACGGGTCTTGATGCGGATCTTGTAATCGTCGACCTTTTCGATAGAGGCGATGGAGTTGAGGTTCGCCTTGATGCCGCCGGCCTGGCCGCGGGTCAGCGAGAAAACCACGTCATCTGCATTGAAGGCATTACCATTCGAGAATTTCACGCCCTTGCGGAGATTGAATTCCCAGGTCGTGCCATCCACCTGCTTCCAGTCGGTGGCGAGGGCGGCCTCGATTTTCTGTTCCGCGTTGCGGCGGACCAATGGTTCATAGACATTGGCCAACACTGCGAAGATCAGCGTGTTCGAGACCGCGTGCGGATCGAGCGTATAGGCATCGAGCGGCCCGGCGAACTTGAAATCGGCGGCCTGCACATGGCCGGCCAGCGGGGCGGCAATCGCCGCGGCGATCGTGCCCAGCAGCATCTTGCGTTTGAATGCGGAAAACGAGAACGACATCATGATCTCCTAAGCGCCACGAGAGAGTCTGAATGCAGACAACGACGCGACAGATATTTTAAAGTTAAAATATCTGAAGGGAGAAAGCTCTCTGACTTTGGGCATGCAGCGTTCCCTGTCGTTGGTTTGAGTGCCTACTTGCGAGGCTTGAGCAAACAATAGGCCATTTAAGGAATCATGCAAGCGAGTTTGATCAAATGAGCGAAACTCTTTTCGATGCAAGGAATGCAGGCGCGGGAGCGTCTCTTTCGGGAGGTAATTTTTCCGGAAAGGAATACTATTCAGCCTCTTATGCAGTTGGAAATCAAGTGTCGGATTGAGGAGGCTCAATTCTGGCAAACATCGGGCCGCCCTTATGGGACGGAAAACCGTAGCCGTTGATCATGACGAGATCGATGTCCCCTGGTCTTGCGGCAATGCCTTGGGCAAGCAGCGCATCACCTTCCATGGCCATCGCTTCGAGCAAGCGTTTAAGGATTTCGTCCCTGGAGAAATGGCGGGGAACGATGCCCTTTTTCGCACGGGCAGCCTCGATGATAATCGTCACCTCCGGATCGATTATCCGTTTGCCGTCGGGATAGGCATACCAGCCACGGCCAGACTTCTGCCCCATGCGACCGGCTTCGCAGAGTGTGTCGGCAATTTCGACATAGCGCGCCGAAGGATCGCGGCTTGCCGCTTGCCGCTTGCGGCGCGCCCAGGCGATTTCGAGGCCCGCCATATCGTAGACCGCGAACAGGCCCATCGGGAAACCATATTCTTCCAGCGCGGCATCGATCTCATGCGGCAGGGCGCCGTCCTCCAGCAGGAATTCGGCTTCGCGGCGATAAGCGGAGAAGATCCGGTTGCCGATGAAACCTTCGGTCACGCCGGTGACGATCGGCAGTTTTCTGAGTTTCTTTGCGGCGGAAAGCCCGGTGGCCAGCACATCCGGCGCGGTTCTGGCGCAACGCACGACTTCCACGAGGCGCATGACATGGGCCGGGGAGAAGAAATGCAGGCCCAACACCCGCTCCGGATGAGCGGTCGCGGCGGCGATTTCGTCGGGGTTCAAGTAGCTGGTATTGGTGGCGAGGACTGCATCCGGGCGAATAACCCTGTCGAGACGGCGGAAGAGATCGATCTTGACGTCGAGATCGTCGAACACGGCTTCGATGATCAGGTCGCAGAATGCGAGATCGGAGTCGAGGGCTGTTACCGAAAGCCGAGCCTTCTGCGCGTCGAAACCTGCCTGGTCGAGGCGGCCTGAGGCGAGATTTCGCTCCAGCAGACCGACGATCCGTTCGTGGCCCTTTTCGGCGACGTCGGGCGTCTGGTCGAGACCGATCACCGTATAACCTGCGCCGAGCGCCGCCACCGCGATGCCGCTGCCCATCAAGCCGAGGCCGCAGATGCCGATCCGGCCAACAGGCCGCGGCGCGATGCCTTCCAGCCCATCGACCTTGGATGCCTCGCGCTCCGCGAAAAAGACATGCCGCAGCGCCGCCGCCTCGCGGCTGTCGCGGAGCATCAGGAAGGTTGCGCGTTCATCTGTCAGGCCTTCGGCAAGGGGGCGGGCGGAGGAGGTGACCAGGCGCACCGCTTCGGCCGGCGCCTTCTGACCGCGTGCCTTGGCGCGTATTTTTGCCGAAGCTTTTTCGATCTCGGTAGGATCGACGACGGGGACCGTCAATTCGCCCGTACGGCGGAGCGGCTTGCCGGCAAATTTTCCGGCTATGGAAACTGCTGTCCCGACAAGATCGCCCTCACCGATTTCATCGACGATCCCGAGCGACAGAGCCTCCTCTGCCTTCACCGAACGGCCGGACGTAATGAGGTCGAGGGCGGCCGGAATACCGATCAGGCGTGGCAGGCGCTGCGTGCCGCCGGCTCCGGGGACAATGCCGAGCTTGACTTCCGGTAGGCCGACCTGCGCGGCCGGGGAGGTTATACGATAATGGCAGGCGAGTGCCACCTCAAGCCCGCCGCCAAGTGCTGCGCCGTTCAGGGCCGCGACGACCGGCTTCGACAGATCTTCGATTTTCTGGATGACCGCAGGCAGGGTCGGCTCCATGGCCGGCTTGCCGAATTCCTTGATGTCGGCGCCGCCGATGAAGGTCTTGCCGGCGCCGGTGATGACAACGCCATTCACGTCGGTTGACGATTCCGCACGGGCAAGCGCCTTTTCAAGGCCGTTACGGACATCCGCCGATGTCGCGTTGACCGGGGCGTTGTCGATCGTGACGACCAAGACGCCGTCCCGGGTCGCAGCCGAAACCGTGGCGGAAAATGCGGTCGTCTCGCTCATCTTGCTTATTCCGGAATGACGGCGGTTGCCTGGATCTCGATCTTGGCGCGATCTTCCACCAGCGCCACGACCTGCATGGCGGCCATGGCCGGGAAATGCCGGCCGATGACCTCGCGGTAAACCTGACCGATGCCTTTCAGGTTGCCGAGATATTCGGCCTTGTCGGTGAAATACCAGGTCATCGCGGTAATGTGTTCCGGCTTCGCGCCGGCTTCCGCCAGCACGGCAACGACATTCTCCAACGTCTGTTTCACCTGGCCGACGAAATCGTCCGTTTCGAACTGGCATTGGCCGTTCCAGCCGATCTGCCCGCCGACGAAGATCTGGCGGCCGGTCGCGGCGACGCCGTTGGCGTAACCGATCGGTTTTGCCCAGCCTTCAGGCTGCAGAATCGTGTGCATCATTCTTCTCCAAATGCTGTGTCAGCGCTGCGCGCATATCGTCCGGCCATTGGCAGGCTTTATGGGTTTCCAGGGAGGTAGCGACAAGCCGCTGCCTTGCGGTCCAGAGCAGCCGGTCGCCGGCTCGTACCTCATGTTCAAGGTCGGCCGAACTGTTGCCGATCCGGACGACCTTGACGGTGAAATCCATCAGGTCACCGTGAAAGCCGGGGCTCGTGAAAGTGAGGTCAAGCGTTATCGTGGGAAGGCCCACTTTCCGTTCGTTGATCATCTCCGGCCAAGGAAAGCCGGTCACCCGGAAGAATTCCTCGTACACTCCCACCAGAATGTTGAGATAAGACGGGAAATAGGCGATGCCGGATGGATCGCAATCTCCGAAATTCAGCCGGCGGGATGTCGTATAAGCCACTGTTTTCACGCCTTCAGAAGTTCGCGTGCGATGATGAGTTTCTGCACCTCGGTGGCTCCCTCGTAGATGCGCAGCGCGCGAATCTCGCGATAGAGGCTTTCGGTGATCTCACCGCTCCTGACGCCGCGGCCGCCGAAAATCTGAACCGCGCGATCGATGACCTGCTGTGCATTTTCGGTCGCGACCATCTTCGCCATGGCGGCTTCCTTGGTGGTCGGCAAACCCTGCACGTCGCGGCGCCAGGCGGCGCGATAGGTCAAAAGGGCGCCGGCATCGATCTGAGCCGCCATATCGCCGAAAGCGGCCTGGGTAAGCTGCAGGTCGGAGAGGTGATCACCGAACATCGGCCGCACCTTGGCATAGGCGACCGCCTCGTCCAGTGCGCGCTTGGCAAAGCCGAGCGCGGCCGCGGCGACCGAAGCGCGAAAAATATCGAGCGTCCGCATGGCGATCTTGAAACCCTCGCCGGGGGCGCCGAGCAGTCGCGAGGCGGGAATGCGGCAGTTCTCGAAGCGGATCGTCGCCAAGGGATGCGGGGCGATCACATCGATGCGTTCGGCGATCGAAAAGCCCGGATCGTCAGCGAAGACCACGAAGGCGGAGATGCCGCGCGTGCCGGGCGCCTCGCCGGTACGAACGAAGACCGTATAGACATCGGCGATGCCGCCGTTGGAAATCCAGGTCTTCTCTCCGTCGAGGACATAATCGCCGCCCTGCCTGCGGGCGGCGCAGGCCATGGCCGCGACATCCGAGCCGGCTTCCTTTTCCGACAGCGCGAAGGCGGAAATCCATTCGCCGGACTGTGCTTTCGGCAAAATCGCGCCGCGCAATTCCTCCGAACCGGACAGGCCGATCGCCCCCGTGCCGAGCCCCTGCATGGCGAAGGCGAAGTCCGCTAATCCGTCATGCCAGGCAAGCGTTTCACGCGTCAGGCAAGCGGCGCGGCTATCGATCGACCGGCTGCCGCCGGCGCCGGTCGCGGCATCCAGAAGGCCGGCCTCGCCCAGCGCCTTCACGATCGCCCGGCAGGCGCCATCCGTATTCGAATGGTCGATATGGCTGAGCGCGCCGGACGCCGTGAACGCATCAAGCCTCTCGGCGAGCACCTTGTGGCTTTCGTCGAAGAACGGCCAATCAAGGAAATCGCGGCCGGGGCCTTTGAGGGTGGTGGGCGCGGCCATCAGTTGCCCTCGAAGACCGGCTTGCGCTTCTCGGCAAAAGCCTCGAAGGCGCGGCGGAAATCCTTGGTGGCCATGCAGATCGCCTGGGCCTGGGCTTCCGATTCGATCATCTCTTCGATACCCATCGCCCATTCCTGGTTCAGCATGGTCTTCGTCATCGTGTGAGCAAACCACGGTCCGTCGGCCAGCGAATGGGCAAGTTTCGCGGCTTCCGCCTCGACCTTGTCGGCCGCGTGCAGGGCATTGTAAAAGCCCCAGTCCTGCCCTTCGTCGGCGCTCATCGTGCGGCCCGTGAAGAGCAGTTCGGCAGCACGGCCCTGCCCGATGATGCGCGGCAGGATCCCGCAGGCGCCCATATCCGCACCGGCGAGGCCCACACGGGTGAAAAGAAAGGCGGTCTTGGCCTGCGGCGTCGCGAGCCGCAGGTCGGAGGCCATGGCGAGAATGGCGCCGGCGCCGACGCAGATGCCGTCGACAGACGCCACGATCGGCTGCGGGCATTTCTTCATCGCCTTGACGAGGTCGCCGGTCATGCGCGTGAACGCGAGCAACTCCGGCATTGCCATATGGGTCAGCGGTTCGATGATCTCGAAGACGTCTCCGCCGGAAGAGAAATTGCCGCCTGCCCCGGTCAGAACGATGGCGCGAATGTCGGAAGCATATGCAAGATCGCGGAAGAGGTCGCGCAGCTCCGCATAACTTTCGAAGGTCAGTGGGTTCTTGCGTTCGGGGCGGTTCAGGCGGATCGTCGCGACGCGGCCGTTTTCGCTCACTTCCCAGAGGAAGTGTTTCGGTTGATAGTCGCGGAAGCCCTGCTTCATCTCTTTCATCACATCGCTCATGTTCGTCTCCCCGTTCCTCGACCAGGCGCCTTTTTAGTCGCCGGGAAAACTTCCCGTGTCAGTCATTGGTGGAGGGTGGCAGGAAATCCACCTCGTGGGCGGCGGAAACCTTCACGATTTCCTCCACATCGGTCATCTCGTGCAGTTCTTCGAAAAGTTGGTGGAGTCTGCGGGCCGGCGAGACCCAGAAGAGTGCCCGGCACGGCTTGTCGGACTTGTTGAAGTAACCGTGGGGAATGCCGCGCGGCATGCGGACCAGATCGCCGGCCTTTGCCTTGACCCATTGGCCGTCGAGTTTCAGATCGAGTTCCCCTTCCTGCACAAGGATAAACTCGTCCTGAGTGGGGTGGATATGCACAGGTACGAATTGCCCTGGCAGGCTGTTGGTCTCGAAGGCGAAGGTGTCGTCGCAGACCGCCTTCGGAAAATAGACCTGGCCCAGGATATTCCAGCTGGTGCCGTTATATCCGCTACCGTTCTCGGTTATGCCCTTTTCCAGTTTCATCTCGATCTCCCAGCTTCGTTTCTTGGTTCATGTCCGGCCGACTAGCCTGCCAAGATTTCTCCCCCGGCAACCGCGATTGCCTGCCCATTGATCGATGCCGCACCCGGCGATGCCAGCCATAGAACCGCATCCGCAACCTCCTCCGGCTTCACCAGCCGCCCTTGCGGGTTGCTCTTGGTAAATTCTTGTCGTGCCTGTGCTTCGGTCCGCCCGGTCTTGGCAACGATCGTCTCGATCGAACGGGCGATCAGGGGCGTATCGGTAAAGCCGGGGCAGACGGCGTTGACGGTGATGCCGGTCTTCGCCAGCTCCAGCGCCAGCGAGCGGGTGAGGCCGACGACGCCATGCTTGGCGGCGACATAGGCCGAGACATAGGCGTAACCCGTCAGCCCTGCCGTCGAGGCGATGTTGATGATGCGGGCGCCGGCGCCATAGGTTTTCAGGTCGAGCAGCACGGCCTGGGTCACGAGAAAGACGCCAGTCAGATCCACCGACATGACCCGGTTCCACATCTCAAGTGACGTCTTCTCGAAGGGCGCGCTCGGGCCTTCGCCGGCATTGTTGACGAGGATATCGACCGGGCCGAATGTTTCGCGCGCCGTCTTCAGACCGCTTTCGATTGCAGCCGGATCAGTCACATCCAAACCGGCAACGACGCAGACCTTCTCCTTACCCAGCTTTTCGGCCAATGCCTCCAGCGGTTCCGCCCGCCGTCCAGCCAGCGTCACGCGCGCACCGGCTTCCACCAGCGCGGTCGCTATCGCAGCGCCGATGCCGCTGCCCGCGCCGGTGACGAGGGCATGACGGTTGGCGAGCCTGGCCGAAGTCGCGTCGCTCATGGCCGGGTCCTATTTCGCAACGGCCGTCGGGCCGACCGCTGGAGGCGCGGCGGCCGCGGCGGCGCGGGCGAGGTTGGTCTCGTATTGCGATTTGCCGGAATAATACTGCTTTGGCCACGGAATGGTCGTCAGGCCGATCTTGGCCGCCTCGTGCAGCACCCAGGCTGGGTCGGCGAGATGCGGACGGGCGACGGCGCAGAGATCGGCGCGCCCGGCGGCGATGATCGAATTGGCATGGTCGGCCTCGGAAATCGCACCGACGGCGATCGTCGGAATGCCGATCTCGTTGCGGATCTTGTCGGAGAACGGCGTCTGGAAGAGGCGGCCGTAAACCGGCTTTTCTTCCTTCCACACCTGGCCGGACGAGCAGTCGATGAGGTCGGCGCCGGCGTCCTTGAACATCCTGGCGAAGATCGCGGCGTCTTCCGGCGTGTTGCCACCCTCAAACCAGTCGTGGCAGGACAGGCGGACCGAGATCGGCTTGCCTTCCGGCCAGGCCTCGCGGATCGCCTTGAAGACCTCCAACGGATAACGCGCGCGGTTCTCGTGGCTGCCGCCATATTCGTCCGTGCGGATATTGGTGAGCGGCGAGAGGAAGCTCGAGAGCAGGTAGCCGTGGGCGCAGTGCAGTTCCAGCCAGTCGGCGCCGGCCTCGACCGCATATTGCGCGGCACGGATATGATCGGCCTTCACCCGGTCCATATCCGCGCGGTCCATCGCCTTCGGAATCTGGCTGTTCTTGAGATAGGGAAGCGCCGAGGCCGAGATCAGCGGCCAACCGCCCTCTTCCATCGGCTGGTCGATGCCTTCCCAGGCCACCTTGGTCGAGCCCTTACGGCCTGCATGGCCGAGCTGAATCCCGACCTTGGCGGCGGAGTTCTCATGCACGAAGCTGACGAAGCGCTTCCAGCGGGCGGCCTGCTCGTCGTTCCAGAGGCCGAGGCAGCCGGGCGTGATGCGCGCGTCCGGCGAAACGCAGGTCATCTCCGCAAAGACGAGACCGGCGCCGCCGAGCGCGCGGGACCCGAGATGAACGAGATGGAAATCGTCCATCAATCCGTCCTTCGCCGAATACATGGCCATCGGCGACATGACGATGCGGTTCGGCAGGTGGGTGTCGCGCAGCGAATAGGGCGTGAACATCGGCGGCAGGGTGCGGCCGTTGCCGGTAACGTCGAGGCCGTTTTTCTTGGCGAACCAACGCTCGTACCCTTCCAGCCAGGCGGGATCACGCAGCCTCAGGTTCTCGTGGCTGATGCGCTGGGAGCGGGTCAGCATGGAATACATGAACTGTTCCGGCTCCAGCGTATCGGCATAACGCTGGCCGACCACTTCAAACCATTCCATGGCGTTGCGCGCTGCGTTCTGAATGCGGGCGACATCGACGCGACGGATTTCCTCATAGGTTTCGAGAACCTGCGGGATGTTCTCCCTGGAATGGCCGAGCTTGTTGAACTGGTTGGTCAGTTCGATCGCGTCGTCGATCGCCAGCTTGGTGCCGGAGCCGATCGCGAAATGGGCCGTGTGGGCAGCGTCGCCCATCAGCACCACATGCGAGTTGCCGTTGAAATGGCTCCACTTGCCGCAGATCAGGCGGTTGAAGTTCAGCCATGCGGAGCCGCGCAGATGCCGCGCGTTGGTCATCAGCTCGGCGCCTTCGAGTACTTCAGAAAAGAGGCCCTGGCAAAAGTCGATGGACTGTTGCTGGTCCATCTGGCCGAGGCCGTGCTTTTCATAGGCCTCTTCGGTCGTCTCGACGATGAAGGTCGAGGTCTTGTCGTCGAACTTGTAGATATGCGCCTGGAACCAGCCGTGATCCGTCTTGCGGAAATCGAAGGTGAAGGCGTCGAACAGCTTGTTGGTGCCGAGCCAGATATAACGGTTCGGGCGCACCACGAGGTCCGGCTCGAAGACTTCGGGGTAGCGGTTGCGGATCTTCGAGTTGAAGCCGTCGGAGGCGATGATCAGGTCCGCATCCGGGTAATCGAGATCGCCGTTGGCCTCGGTTTCGAAAACCAGTTCGACGCCAAGCGTCTCGCAGCGGCGCTGCAGGATGTTCAAGAGCTTTTTGCGGCCGATGCCGACGAAACCGTGGCCGGAGGTGCGCTGGCGAGTGCCCTTGAAGAGCAGTTCGATATCGTCCCAGTGGTTGAAGGCATCCTCGATTTCGGCCGCACTTTCCGGGTCCCATGCGCGCATGGATACCATGGTGGCGTCGGAGAAAACCACGCCCCAGCCGAACGTGTCATAGGGCCGGTTGCGCTCGATCACCGAAACGGAATGTTCGGGATGAAACTTCTTCATCAGGAGCGCGAAATAAAGACCTGCGGGACCACCACCGATGCAGACGATGCGCATATCCAAATCCTCCTGAGGTTCCGTTCTTCATTATTTTAAGTTTAAACTATATGGCGTTCGATCAAACCGTCAAGCGGATAATTCCCTCGACTTCTGATTTATCGGACAGGTCTTTCAAGCTTCGCTTTTTCGCTCCAACCAGCCCGGATCGTATTCGGGAAGCGGGATCGCATCGAGAAGCGCGCGGGTATAGGCGGCAGCGGGATTTCCGAAGACCTGCTCACAAGGACCCTCCTCGACAATCCTTCCAAGCCGCAGCACATAAACATAGTCGCAGATGGCACGAATGACAGAGAGGTCGTGGCTGATGAAGGCCATGGCCAGCCCGAGCTCTCGGGAAAGCCCCTTCAGCAGTTTCAATGCCTGCGCCTGGGTGGAGACGTCGAGGCCGGAGACGATCTCGTCGGCCAGCACGAAATCCGGCTGCATCAGCACGGCGCGGGCGATGCCGATGCGCTGCCGCTGGCCTCCGGAAAGTTCGTGCGGATATCGGTCGAGGCAGGCGGCAGGCAGCGAGACACGGTCAAGCACCGTCTTCACGCGCTCCAAGGCGGATGCCGTATCGCTCGCCAGTTCGTGCAATAACAACGGGCCGGTGAGGATGCGGCGGATCGTGTGGCGCGGGTTCAGCGACGCCATGGGGTCCTGGAAGATCATCTGCATGCGCCGGCGCAGCGGCCGTATTTCTGCTTCCGGGATATGAGTGATGTTCTTGCCGTCGAAAGCGATACTTCCGGCGGACACATCGACAAGGCGCAGCAGCGCGCGGCCGAGCGTCGTCTTGCCGGAGCCGGACTCGCCGACGATTCCCACCGTCTGGCCGCGGCCGATGCGGATATCGACGCCGTGCAGGACGGGTGTCGCGGGCTTGCCGCCGAACAGGCCTGGGCGCTTGCCATAGGTGACTTCGATGCCGGTGGCGGTGAGGAGATGCTCGTCCATCAGTCGATCCCAATCTCCTGGCGAAGTTCGCGGAAGACGGCTTCCGGCACAGGTTCGAGCCCGGCATCCGGCCTGTCATAACGTGGGCCGGCGGCGATGAGGGCCTTGGTGTAATTGTGCTGCGGGGTTTCGAGTACGTCGCGTACCGGGCCTTCCTCTATGACTTTGCCCGCATAGAGCAGCGTCACGCTATCGCAGATCTGCGCAACGATGCCGAGGTCGTGGGTGACGAACAGCACGCCTGTGCCATGCGCTTCCTGCATGCGGCGGATGAGGCGGAGGATTTCCTTCTGCACCGTCACGTCGAGCGCCGTCGTCGGTTCGTCGGCGACGACCAGCTGAGGATCGACCGCGAAGGCGGCAGCGATCAGCACGCGCTGGCGCATGCCGCCGGAAAGCTGATGCGGATAGCTTTTCATGATCCGATCAGGATCGCGGATCTGCACATCGGCGAGGAGCTGTAGGGCGCGGGCTTCGGCGATTTTCGCCGACATGCCCCGTTTCAATCTCAGCCCATCGGCGAGCTGGAAGCCGATGCGGCGAGCGGGATTGAGGGCTGTCTGAGGATCCTGCGGGATCAGTGCGATTTCCGAGCCCATAATGTTGCGCAGATCCCGTGGCTTCATCACCAGAAGGTCACGGCCCTTGAAATCGATCCGGCCACCGGTGATGCGCACCGTGCGCGGCAGGATACCGAGGATGGCCTTGGCGATGGTGGATTTGCCGGCACCGCTTTCGCCGACGAGGCCGCGCACCTCGCCTGGTCTCAAGGTCAGGTCGACGTCGCGTAGCACCGGCACGCCGTCTTCGCGATCGGAGACGGCGGAGAGATTGGCCACAGTGAGCAGGTTCTCCGTCATCGTTTGAGCACCGGATCGAGTGCCCGGCGCAGGCCGCCGCCGAGCTGGTTGAAGGCGAGAACCGTGGCGAAGAGCGCGATGAGCGGCGCGACGAGCAGCCACCAGGCGTGATGGATGAGCTGGCGGCCTTGCGCGATCATGCCGCCCCAAGTGGGTGTGTCTGAAGAGACCGAGAGCCCGACGAAGGAGAGGATGGCTTCGACCACGACGGCGATGCCCATTTCGAGACTGACTAGAGCGATCAGGACGGGCACGATGTTGGGAAAGATTTCTCGCGTCAGGATCCTGAACCGCGGGAAACCGACGGTGCGGGCGGCGGTGATGTAGTCGAGCTGCGCCTGGGCAAGCGTTTCGGCACGGACCACGCGGCAAAAGCGGGTCCAATCGATGATGACGATCGCAGCGATGACCGAATGGACCCCTGAGCCGAAGACGGCGACGAGCAGAATGGAGAGCAGGACCGGCGGGAAAGCCATCCAGATGTCCACGATCCGCGAGATGATCCGGTCCGTCCAGCCGCCATACCAACCGGCCAGCAGGCCGAGCACCGTGCCGATCAGCGCCGCAAGACTTGCCGATGCGAAGGCGACAAGCAAGGCGATCCGGCTGCCGTAGATCAGGCGGGAGAGGATGTCGCGGCCGAGATCGTCGGTGCCGAGGTAATAGCCGGGTTCGGCGCCGTCGAGCCAGGCGGGTGGCAGCGAACCGAGCATCAGATCCTGTTCCAGCGGGTCTTTTGGTGCGATCAGAGGCGCAAGGGTTGCGATGACAACGAGGAGCAAGATGAAGCCACCGCCGAACAGCACTTTCTGTTCGGCCAGCAGGCCTCGCAGTTGTGACGGGACGCGAGGAGGCTTGGTTGCCGGGGCGATGACGATGACGGGCTCAGCCATGGCAGAGCCTCGGATTGAGTGCTGCGGCAAGCAAATCTACCGCAAGATTGATGACGATGAAGATCGAACCGAAGACCAGGACAAGCCCTTGGATCAGCGGCAGGTCGCGGTTGATGACGGCGTCAATCGCCATGTTGCCGATGCCGGGATAAGCGAAGATGCGCTCGACGATGACAGTACCGCCGACGAGGAAGGTGAACTGCACGCCGGTGAGCGACAAGGCGGGGCCGACGGCATTGCGCAAGGCCTCCTGCAGCACCAGCCGGGTTTCCGACATGCCCTTCAGGCGCGCCAGCAGGACATAATCCTGCACCATGGCTTCGAGCAGTGTTTCCTTGAGGATGCGGGTGATGACGGTGGCGAGCGGCAGAGCGAGCGCCAGAACGGGCATTACAATATGGGCTGCGACATCAAAGAAGACGTCGAAGCGGAACCGGACGAGGCTTTCGAGAAGATAGAAGGGGGTAACAAAATCGATCGACAGCGTCGGATCGATCCTGCCGGATAGCGGGAAGACGGGGATGAAAACGCCGAGCATGAGGACTAGCGCCAAAGCCCAGACGAAATCCGGCACGGCGAGCAGCACGCCATTTGTGGTGTCGATAGCCGGCTCAAGAGACGTGCGGCGGAACAGGGTGCCGATCACGGCCACGGTACCCCCGATCAACATGGCGACGATCAAGGCTGCGAAGGCAAGCTCCAGCGTGGCCGGCAATCTGCTAAGGAGCAGTTCCAGCACGTCGCGGCGAAGCGAGATGGAGGTGCCGAAATCGCCTATCAGCACTGCTTCGATCCAGACGCCAAACTGTGCCGTCAGGCTGAGATCAAGGCCGTATTTGGCGCGCAATGCGGCGATATCGGCAGGGCTCGCACCCGGCGCGATCATCATGGCGATCGGGTCGCCCGGCACGACGCGCAAGAGCACGAACACGATTACGGCGACGCCGAACAGCGTCACCGCCGCCATGATCAGTCTGTTGAGGATGGATACGGCGATCATTAGCATTCCTGGATTTGAGTGCCCCTCATCCGGCTGCCGCCACCTTCTCCCCGCTCGCGGGGAGAAGGGATATGCCGCGCCGGCGCATTCCACAGCAAACATGGAGCTGGACACACCCCCTCTCCCCGCGAGCGGGGAGAGGGTTAGGGTGAGGGGCAATCTGCCAATCAGGCCTTGGACACCAGCGTCGGCTGCAGAGCGCCGGAAACGTTCGGCACGACCTTCAGCTTTTCCTTGTAGACGATCGGCTGGACATATTGCAGGAGCGGGATCACGTAGCCCTGTTCGGCAATGTATTTGCTGACTGCCTTCCAGCCGTCGATACGCTTCTTCTCGTCCTTTTCGCCCCAGAGCGGCATGATCTTCTGGTCGAGATCGTCGGTGTTCCAGACCGAATGCGGTGAGGGGCCGAACATGGCGAAGCCGGTCGAGGTGGTCGGATCGCCGATCGCGTTGCCCCAGTTGTAGAAGGCGGCGGGAGCAAGCTGGTCGGCGGCGCGCAGTTCGTAATGCTTGGCGATCTCGTAGACCTCGACTTCCGCCTCGATGCCGACGCGGCGCCACATGCCGACGATCGCCTGGATCATTTCATAGTCCTTCGGCTTGAAGCCGCGCGTCGTCTGGATCTTGAACTTTACCGGCTTTTCGGTCGAGAAACCGGAAGCCTTCAGCAGTTCCTTAGCCTTGTTCTGGTCGTAGCCGACCTTGATCGAGGCGTCGTAGGCATCGTATTCCGGCGCCTCGAGCGTATCGATCGGCACGCCATAGCCTTTCAGGAGCCGATCGACGATCGCTTTCTTGTCAATCGCGTGATGGGCGGCAAGGCGCACGTTCTTGTCGAGCATGGCGTCGGTGTTGTTGAGGAAGATCATGCCGATATCGGAGATCGGTTTGGCAGCGCCCCTCAGGCCCTTCTTTTCCTTCAGGCGGTCGTATTCCTCATAGGGGATTTCAAGCGTGATGTCGGAGGAGCCGGATTCGATTTCAGCGACGCGGCTCGTGGCGTCCGGCACGAACTTGAAGACGACCGTGTCGAAGGCCGGCTTGCCACCGTAATAGTTTGGATTGGCTTTCAAGCGCAGGAAGGCGTTGCCCTCATAGGCATCGAACATATAAGGGCCGGTGCCGATCGGCTTCTTCTCGAAACCTTCCGCGCCGACCTTCTCATAATAGGCCTTAGGCATGACATAACCAGTCAGGAAGGCCATCCACTTGAAGAAGGTCGGATCGTACTGCTTCACATCGCCGGTGATGCGTTTGCCTTCGATCTTATAATTTGAAACGCCGCCCCATACGAACTGGATCGGATTGCCGGTCTCCGGTTTTGCCGCGCGCTCCAGCGACCAAACGATATCGGCTGGGGTGAAATCCGAGCCGTCATGCCATTTGACGCCTTCGCGGACATCCACCCAGACCTTGGTCTTGTCCTCGTTCCAGCCCCAGGCCGTCAGAAGGCCCGGCTGGAAGGAGAGATCCGGTCCCTGGCCGATGAACTGGTCGAAGATGGAGCGGTAGATCGCCTGGATCGTGGGGTTGACCGCCGAGGGGCCGACGGTTGGATCGAATGAGGGCAGGTTGACGTTGAAAGCGATGGTCAGCGTCGAGCTGTCCTGCGCGATAACCTCGTTACGTCCGGAAAGTACGCCTGTCAGAAAGGTAGCCGCGCCCAGACTCAATGCCTGGCGCCTCGAGAGCGTCGTCATGGATCCAACTCCGTTGTTCCCTGGTGGCCAAACTTGCGGACGGGCTGTCCGTGCCGGGCTCGTTCCTCTGGATGGTTGAACGTTAAAATAAGTGCTGAATGGCAGCAAGGGGAATCTGCGGCTGACACGGGTAATTTTAACGTTGGCGTCAGTAAATAATATGCTTTTGCATATATGTTGTCATCGAAGACGGCTTTTCGACCGGGCGTCCTGCCCCGCAGTGGTGCGCGTAGTTTGAAAGGGATTTGTGAATTGACAAATATGTGATGTAGAAAATATGCTTTTGCAAATGTTTAGGACCACAAGCCGCAAAGGCAAAGGGGAACTGCCATGGCCGAGCGATCATTCGCACGCGAAGTCGAAGATCTGAAGCTTGGAGAAGGCGAAATTTTTCGCGGCGAGGGCATCCTTGCGATCACCAAGGCGCTGCTGCAATCCGGCGTTTCCTATGTCGGCGGTTATCAGGGGTCGCCGATCTCGCATCTGATGGATGTGCTGGCGGATGCCAAGGACATCATGGAAGATCTCGGCGTACATTTCGAGACCTCGGCCTCGGAAGCGGCAGCTGCCGCCATGCTCTCCGCCTCTGTCATGTATCCGGTCCGCGGCGCCGTGACATGGAAATCGACGGCCGGTACCAATGTCGCGTCGGACGCGCTCTCCAACCTCTCCTCCGGCGGCGTCAACGGCGGCGCGCTGATCATCCTCGGCGAGGATTTCGGCGAAGGTTCCTCGATCATGCAGGAACGCAGCCATGCGTTTGCGATGAAGTCGCAGATGTGGCTTCTCGACCCGCGTCCCAACCTGCCGGCGATGGTTCAAGCCGTAGAGGATGGCTTCCAGCTTTCGGAAGCCTCGTCCACGCCGGTCATGCTGGAAGTGCGCATCCGTGCCTGCCACGTGCACGGCCAGTTTGTCGCCAAGAACAACAAGCGTCCTGATTTCACGTTGAAGCAGGCGCTGGAAAACCCGGTCCGCGACGTCAACCGCATCGTCCTGCCGCCGGCGAATTTCGCGCAGGACAAGGACAAGCTGGAACGCCGCTGGCCGGCCGCCGTCAACTTCATCAAGGAAAGGAAGCTCAACGAGCATTTCGGCCCCGAGGAAGGCGAGATTGGCATCATCACGCTCGGCGGTCTCTACAACGGCGTCATGCGCGGCCTGCAGCAGCTTGGCCTGGCGGATGTCTACGGCAATTCCTCGGTGCCGATCTATGTGATGAACGTCGCCTATCCTATGATCGATGACGAGGTCGTGGATTTCTGTCTCGGCAAGAAGGCCGTGATCATGGTGGAAGAGGGCGCGCCGGAATATATCGAGCAGTCGCTGCACACGCTGATGCGCCGCCGCGATATCCAGACCCGCCTGCACGGCAAGGACATCCTGCCGCTCGGCGGCGAATATACCGCGCCTGTGATGATGAAGGGGCTGAAGACCTTCATCGAAATGTACGACCGCCTGCTGCTCGGCAACCAGCCGCCGGTGCCCGATCCGACGCCGATCCTTAACGATCCTAAGGTCAAGGCGCTCGCCGAGGTCGTGCCGCAGCGGCCGGCCGGATTCTGCACGGGCTGTCCCGAGCGGCCGATCTTCGCGGCAATGAAACTGGTCGAGAAGGAACTCGGTGAACACCACGTTTCGGCGGATATCGGCTGCCATCTGTTCTCGATCCTACCGCCGTTCAACATCGGCGGCACGACGATGGGTTATGGTCTCGGCCCTGCTTCAGCTTCCGCCTTCAACGTCGAGGCGGACAAGCGGTCGATCGCGGTGATGGGTGACGGCGGGTTCTGGCACAACGGCCTCGCGACCTCGGTCGGCAATGCCGTCTTCAACAAGCAGGACGGCGTCATTCTCGTCGTTGACAATTATTACTCGGCGGCGACCGGCGGGCAGGACATCATGTCGTCGCGCGCCATCAACCCGAACCGCAAGACGAACAATTCGATCGTCAATGCGGTGAAAGGTATCGGCGCCACCTGGGTGCGTCAGATCGATCGCACCTACGACGTCGGCAAGATGCGCGACACGCTCAAGGAAGCGCTGACCACGAAGGAAAAGGGGCCGAAGATCATCGTCGCCTCTTCCGAATGCATGCTGAACAAGCAGCGTCGCGTGCGGCTGCAGTTCAACCAGGCGGTCAAGGATGGCAAGCGCATGGTCAAGGAGCGTTTCGGGGTGGACGAGGATGTCTGCACCGGCGATCACGCCTGCATCCGCCTTTCCGGCTGCCCGTCGTTGTCGGTCAGGCATACGGACGATCCGCTGAAGGACGATCCGGTGGCGGCGATCGACAATTCCTGCGTCGGCTGTGGCAATTGCGGGGAGGTTTCCGAGGCTGCCGTCCTCTGTCCGTCGTTCTATCGCGCCGACGTCATCCATAACCCGACCGGCTGGGACAGGTTCCTCTCGAAATTCCGGGCCTCGGTGATCGGCTGGCTGCAGGCTCGTCGTGCCGCTGGCCGCGTCGTCTTCGCGGAGGTTTGATCGATGAACGAGACCGTGAACCTGAAGACGCTCCACGTTTCCGACAAGCCGCTGACGCTGGCGATCATGGCCATGGGCGGCCAGGGCGGCGGCGTGCTGGCGGACTGGATCGTCGGCCTTGCCGAAGAACAGGGCTGGATGGCGCAGTCGACCTCGGTGCCGGGCGTTGCCCAGCGCACCGGCGCGACGATCTATTATATCGAGATGCTGCCGGCCCGTGACGGCGTATCGCCGATCTTTTCGCTCATGCCGACGCCGGGCGACGTGGATGTCGTGCTGGCCGCCGAGTTGATGGAGGCCGGCCGCTCCGTTCTACGCGGCCTCGTGACACCGGACAAGACCACGCTGATCGCCTCGACGCACCGCTCCTTTGCGGTTGGCGAGAAGGAAAAACCGGGCGACGGGATCGGCGATCCGACCGTCGTGGTCGGCGCGACGGATTTCGCCGCCAAGCGCACGATCGCCTTCGACATGGATACGCTGGCGCTGAAGAACGGCAGCGTGATTTCGGCGTCGATGTTCGGCGCGCTTGCCGCGGCGGACGTGCTGCCTTTCTCCAAGGAGGCCTTCGAGGCGACGATCCGCGGCGGTGGCAAGGGGGTCGAGCCCAGCTTGCGTGCCTTCAACGCCGCCTATGAGCGCACCAAGGCCAAACCGCGGGACGAAGTGACCGCCTCGCCGCCGAAGCGTTTCGACGTCATGCCGGAAACCGCGGGCCATCTGGAACTCGATCGCCTCGTCCATCGTCTGCGTGCCGAATTTCCCGAGGTCGCCTGGCCGCTTCTGTTCGCCGGGGTCAAGAAGCTCACGGATTTCCAGGATCCAGCCTATGCCGCCGAGTATCTCGACCGGGTCGGCAAGCTCCACGCGCTCGACCGCGCCAATGGCGGGGAAGACCGAGACTTCGCCTTCTCCGTCCAGTCGGCGAAATACGTCGCCGTCGCCATGGCCTATGACGATGTGATCCGTGTCGCAGACCTGAAAACCCGCGGCTCGCGTTTCGATCGCGTCCGCAAAGAAGTCGGTGTCAAGCAGGACCAGATCCTCTACATGACCGAATACATGCATCCGCGCATGGAGGAGGTCTGCGGCACCATGCCGAGGAAACTCGGTCTGTGGATCGAAAACCGGCCGAAGGTTTTCGCCTGGCTCGACCGCCGCATCAACAAGGGCCGCCGGGTGCAGACCGGCACGCTCTTCTGGTTCCTGACGCTCTACACGTTGGCAGCGTTGCGGCGCGCCCGCCGCGGCACGCTGCGGCACGCGCGGGAAATCGAGCATCGCGAAGCCTGGCTCAACACGGCGACATCGCTTCTGTCACGGAACTACGATCTCGCGGTCGAAGTGATCAGCAACCGCCGCCTCGTGAAGGGTTATTCCGATACCCACGCGCGTGGTCTTTCGAAGTTCGACCGGGTCATGTCGGCGCTGCCGGCGCTTTCGGGCCGCGAAGATGGTGCCGCGTGGATGAAGCGGCTGCGGCAGGCGGCATTGCTGGACGAAAACGGCATCGCATTGGACGGCGCTCTCAAGACCGTGGCCACGCTTTGACGACAAGACACATTATAGCCGTGATCCGGTTGCTTTTGCTGTGCAACTGACCAAAATCTACGCACTGCTCCTCAAATCCGGCAACCGTCATGGAATCCACGGATCGTCAGCCTGGCCGCTTTCGAGACCTTCTTGAAACTTACCGTCCTTTCCTGATCGCATTGGCGATGGTGGCGGTTTTCGCTTTCACGACGTTCGCGATCTACAAGCTTACCAATGAGGTGAGCTACGACGATGTGATCGATGCGCTTGCCGATACCCGCTGGTCGTCGATCGGGCTCGCCATTTTCTTTACAGCGCTCAGCTTTGCAGCACTGGTCGGCTATGATGTGAATGCACTCACCTATATCGGTCGGCCGCTGCCCTTCGTGCCGGTCGCCGTGACGGCTTTCAGTGCATATGCCGTTGGCAATACTGCGGGCTTCGGCGCACTCAGCGGCGGGGCCATCCGTTTCCGCGCCTATTCGCGGCTGGGCCTGTCGCCGGACGACATCGGCCGCGTCATCGCTTTCGTGACGCTTGCATTCGGCATCGGGCTTCTGGCGGTGACCGCACTTGCTTCCCTCGTCACCGCGCCGCGGATCGGTGAGGTTCTCGGCATCGATGGCGGCTGGGTGCGGGCCGGCGCGGTCGCGATCATTGTCGTCCTGACCGTGCTGGTGATCCTCGGCCGCGATGGCCGCGTGGTGTCGGTCGGCAGCCTCAAGCTTCGCCTGCCGGATACGCGCACGTCGTCGCAGCAGTTCCTGGTCACGGCGCTGGATGTCGCTGCCTCCGCTTCCGTCCTCTACGTACTTCTGCCGCAGACCGGGATCGGCTGGCCTTCCTTCGTGGCAATCTATGCGACCGCCATCGGGCTCGGCGTCCTGAGCCATGTTCCAGCCGGGCTCGGGGTCTTCGAGACGGTGATCGTCGCAGCCCTCGGCAATACGGTCAATCTCGATCAGGTGCTCGGCAGCCTCGTTCTCTACCGCGTCATCTACCATGTCCTGCCGCTGTTGATCGCGACGCTGGTGGTGATCGGCGTCGAGCTCAGGCAGCTGGCAAAACACCCGGTCGCCTCGACGCTGCGCAAGCTGGAATTCCGCCTGGCGCCGCCGTTGCTCGCCACTTTCGCGATGATCGCCGGCGCCATGCTGGTATTCTCAAGCGTCACGCCCACGCCGGACACCCAGCTCGACTTCCTGAGCAATTATCTGCCGCTGCCGGTATTCGAAAGCGCGCATTTCTTCTCCAGCATTCTCGGTCTCATCCTGTTCGTCGCGGCGCGCGGCATAGGCCAGCGGCTGGATGGCGCCTGGTGGATCGGCATGATCTGTACCGCGCTGGCACTCGTTTTCGCATTCATGCGGGCGATCGCGCTTTTCCAGGCGCTTTTCCTGGTCGTCCTGTTGACCGGGCTTTTCCTCAGCGCCGGACAGTTCAAGCGGCGGGCGTCACTGTTCGGGCAGGTGCTGACGCCGAGCTGGATGGCCGCCATGCTGATCATCGTGGCGGCGGCGATCACCGTGCTTCTCTTCGCCTATCGCGAAGTGGACTACAGCCGCGAGCTCTGGTGGCAGTTTGAATTTTCCGAAGAAGCGCCGCGCGGATTGCGCGCCGTGCTCGGTCTTGCCATTGCCGCCGCGCTGATCGCGATCTTCAGCCTGCTCCGGCCCGCGGTGCGTCGCACGCCGCCTTCGACTGCGGACGACCTCGGCCGTGCGATCGAGGTTGTGATGAAACAGGACAATGCCGACGCCAATCTCGTGCGCATGGGCGACAAACGGCTGATGTTCTCCGAAAGCGGCCGGGCGTTCATCATGTATGGCATCCAGGGGCGTTCATGGATCGCACTCTTCGATCCCATCGGTCCTCAGGAAGAAGTTGCGGACCTCGTCTGGCGTTTCGTCGAACAGGCCAGCGCGCAAGGGGGGCGCGCGGTATTCTACCAGATCTCCCCAGGCCTGCTTTCCCATTGCGCCGACGCCGGCCTGAGGGCCTTCAAGCTCGGCGAACTCGCCATCGTCGACCTTCACCGTTTCGATCTCAAGGGAGGCCGGCTTTCCGGGCTCCGCCAGGCCGTCAACAAAGGCCTTCGCGAGGGGCTGGACTTTGCCGTGATGGAGAAGCAGGAGGTGATGGCCTCGATCGAGGAGTTGCGGCAGGTGTCCGACGCCTGGCTTGCCGAACACAACACCCGCGAGAAGACGTTTTCCCTCGGTGCCTTCCGGGACGACTATGTCAGCGCGCAATCCGTGGCGGTGTTGCGAAGGGAGGGGCGGATCGTCGCCTTTGCGACGCTCTCGGTGACCGATACGAAAGACCAGGGAACCGTGGACCTGATGCGCTTTTCTCCGGAAGCGCCGAAAGGGTCGATGGATTTCCTGTTCGTGAAAATTATGGAATATCTTCGCGATGCGGGTTATGCACATTTCAATCTCGGAATGGCGCCGCTATCCGGCATGTCCACCCGCGAGGTGGCGCTTGCCTGGGACCGGATCGGCAGCGTGGTGTTCGAGCATGGCGAACGGTTCTACAATTTCAAAGGGTTGAAGGCTTTCAAGTCGAAATTCCATCCCGTCTGGGAGCCGCGTTATCTTGCCGTGGCCGGCGGCGTCAGCCCGGCCATCGTGATGATGGACGCAACGCTTCTGATCGGCGGCGGCTTGAGAGGAGTGGTCGGTAAATGATGTCTCTGCGTTCTTTTCTTGTCGCGTTTGCTCTTGGATGCTTTGCCGCTCCGGCTTCGGCCCAACAGCCCGACTACCAGACCGGTATGATCCCGTCGCCGCACATCATGCTTCCAAAAAAGGGCAATGATCTTGAAGGCCTCGTTTTCCTCATTTCCGATGCGGGTGGTTGGGATGCCGAGGAAGAGACCCGGGCGCAGGCGCTCGTGAATGCGGGCGCCGCCGTTATCGGCATCGATTTCCCCGCCTACATAAAGTCGCTGTCCGCCGATACGGGTGACTGTGTTTACATGGTTTCCGATATCGAGGACCTGTCACAGCAGGTGCAGCGGCGCATCGGCAATCCGCAATATCGCCATCCCGTCGTCGCTGGCATCGGCGAAGGCGGCGCCCTGGCGCTCGCAATGGTTGCCCAAAGCCCCAATGCGACGATCGGCGAGGTCATCGCGGTCGATCCGCTGGCAGGTATTCCGCTCTCCAAAGAGCTTTGCACGCCCGCTCCTAAACAGAGGGTCGGCGATCGCACGGTCTACGGTTTCGACGACGGCGCCGTTCCGGCGACGGTGACGATCATTTTCACCGCTTCGGCCAATGCGGCCGGCAAGGCACATGCGCAGAAGCTGAAGCAGGATCATCCCGAGGTGGAACTTGCCAACTCGGGTGCTGCGCCGGATGTCGCGCTGAACCAGGAACTGCTGGCAAGCATCGCCGCGGTTGCGCGCGCCAGCGAGCCGCTCGACCTGCCGCTGAACGTGCTTGAAGCCAAGCCGGCGATGAACACGATGGCAGTCATCTATTCCGGCGACGGAGGGTGGCGCGATCTCGACAGCGAGGTCGGCGGTTACCTGCAGTCGCAGGGCGTTCCGACGATCGGACTCGATTCCCTGCGCTATTTCTGGTCCGAGCGGACGCCGCAGGGAACGGCGGACGATCTCGCGAAGATCATCGAGCACTACCGCCGACAGTGGGGCGTTCAGAACGTGCTGCTGATCGGTTATTCCTTCGGCGCGGACGTTCTTCCGGCCACCTACAATCTCCTGCCCACCGCGGATCGAGCGCGCGTCAAGCAGATCACTTTGCTCGGCCTTTCGAACACGGTGGACTACGAGATTTCCGTCACCGGCTGGCTGGGTGTGGCAACGGCGGGCAAAGGCGGCGATCCACTCGACGATGTCGCGAAGATCGATCCGAAGATCATCCAATGCGTCTACGGCACGGACGAGGATGATGATCCGTGCCCGACGCTGAAGGACAAGGGCGTGGAGGTCGTGCCGATCGACGGCGGGCATCATTTCGACGAGAACTACCAGGCGCTCGGCAAGCGCATCCGCGACAGCCTGCAGGCGCGGCTGAAATAACTTCAGATTTCGTGCTTGCGGATGTTGAGGAGAATCTTATGCAGCGTGCCCGTAAAGGCGCGGTATTCTTCCTCGTCGATGCCGTCGAACATCTGCAGCAGCGAATCATACATGGTCGGCCAGAAGCGGGCGAAGGCATCCCGCCCTTCTTCGGTGATCGTCACGTCACGGATGCGCATGTCTTCCGTCCGCGGCGTGCGGCGGATGTAACCCTGCTCCTCCAGCGAATCGAGCGTCCGGCTCATCGTCGACTGTTCGATGACGGCGAACACCGAAAGCTCGTTGATGGTGAGCGAGGCGGAAACGCTGAGTACGGCGAGCGTGCGCATCTTGGCGGTCGAAAGCTCGTATTCGCGCAGTTCCTCCGCCATGTTGGAATTCCAGCGGGCGATGATGCGGTTCATCAGGTAGGGCGCGAAATGGTTGAGTCCGATTTCGCCCATGGTCGGGCGGTTTTCCTGATTTCCCTCCTGGGAGCGGCGGAGCACGACGCCTGAAAACCGTTCTGCCATGAAATCCATGTCTCCTGGGCCGCTCCGCCTCAGCGGAGCGATGATGCGAGAAGAAAACCGGAGCCGCCGGCAAGCCCGGGTCCCGGATGGGTCGAGGCGCCGATATGATAGAGGCCCGGCACGTGGGTGCGGTGGTTAACAGACGACTTGAACGGTCGCCAGAGGAAAAACTGGTCGAGCCCGCAGAAGCCGCCATAGGGATCGCCGCCGACGAGGTTCATGTTCATCGTCTCGAGATCGGCCGGCGAATAGGTGCGGCGAGAGAGTTTGATCTCCGAAAAGTTCTCGATATGGCGGATGAGCAGCGCCTCGATACGGTCGGCATAACGTTCGCGGAGTTCCTCGGTCCAGCGGCCGTCGGCAGGCGTGTGCAATTCATCGGCCGCATCGCCCTTGATGAAACGGGGCGTTTCCGGAAGCTGCAGCCACAGGACCGACTTGCCCTCCGGCGCGCGGGAAGGATCGAAGCTCGCCGGCTGGCCGATGCAGACCGTCGGCTCGGCAGGGAGGAGGCCGCGTTCGCATTCGTTGGTGGCGCGCGAGACTCCGTCGAGGCCCGGTGTCAGGTGGAGGAGAGCGACCTTAGCGAGATCAAGATCTCCTTTCCAGCGGGGCGGGGCAGAGAGCGCATAGTGAATCTGCATGTTGCCCTTGCCGTAGCGGTAGCGGGCAACGCCTTCGCTGATGTCGGCGGGCGCCGGTTGCGGCCAGTCCCTCAGCAGACGATCATAAAGCTGGTGGGGTGTCACGGAGCAGACGACGCCGGCGTCCGCTTTGATCGTCTCGCCGCCTGTAAGGCGAACGCCCACGGCCCTGCTGCCAGGACCGGCCAGGATGCCCTCGACCTCGGCGCCGGTGCGGACAGCGCCACCCTGATCGGCGATCAGCCGTTCGAAAGCCTTGACGAGATTGATAGCGCCGCCTTTGACGATCGGGCAGCCGGCCAGTTCGACGGCGAAGCCGATGACCTTGACCATTTCGGCGGAATAGGCGCTTTCCGGGGCCAGTCCGCAATGCAGCACCCAGGGTGCCCAAAGCGCCTGCACGGCTTCGGACTTGTAGGCGGTTTCGAGATAACCGCGCGCCGGCGTCAATGCATCGCCGAACCAGGCGGCGAGCTGGCGGAGGCCCTTGCTCCAGCCCTGTTTTGCGACCGACTTGAGCGTGCCGCCCGACCAGAGCGCGCCGCCGAGCAACGAGAACAGGAAGGCGGCGTCGGCGCCGAGCAGGTTCATTTCCCGGTCGAAGGTCTTGCCGTCACCCGCAGCCAGCGCTTCAAAGGTGGTGATGTTCCTCCGGCGATCTTTGGAGAAGATGACGGAAGAACCATCCGGGCGAAGCACACCGGTCGGCAGGTCCGCATGGCAGAATTCCAGGCCGCGGGCTTCCAGGTCCTTACCGAGCGCACCATAGGCGGGCGAGGTGAGGAACAGCACCATGGTGGTCGCCATCACATCGTGGACGAAGCCGGGCTCGGTGATCTCCTCGGTACGTAGGCAACCGCCGATGCGGTCGTTGCGCTCCAAGACGAGAACTCGTCTGCCCTTCTTGCCAAGCATGGTGGCGGCGACCAGTGCGTTGATGCCGCTGCCGACGATGATGTAGTCGAAATCCGCCATCGGTACTCCGGAAATGCGTCAAAGCGACTCAGGTTTTTCTTCCCCCCAAGCTGGGAGACGTGGCGAGCGGGTGCCAGGCGATGAGGGGGAGCGATGGTAAATCTGCGGCCCCTCATCCGGTGCCCGGCCATCTCCTCCCACGAGGAGAAGGGCGGGTCGTTAGCCGGCAATCAAAGCCAGCGCGCGGACCGGCGAGCCGGTGCCTTTGACGAGCTTCAGGGGGGCGGCGATCAGCACGGCACCCTTCGGCGGCAACTGGTCCAGGTTCGAGAGCGAGGCAAGGCCGTATTTGTTGTTTTTGTGCATGAGGTTGTGGGCCGGGAAGGGCGGGTTCATGCCGCCGGCAGAGCCGGCATCGGTGCCAACAGTTTCCTGACCCCAGCCGATGATGCCCTTGGAGAGCAGGTATTCGATCGCTTCGGCGGTCGGGCCGGGCGAGTGGGGACCGTTTTCGTCGGCATTCAGGAAGGTGTCGGTCGAACCGTTGCGCTTGTACCAGTCGGAGCGCATCAGCACCCAGCTGCCGGCTTCGATCTCGCCGTGCTGGGTTTCCCATTCCTTGATGCTTTCGACGGTCAGCAGATAGTCCGGATCGGCGGCAGCTTCCCTGGAACGGTCGATGACATTGACCGGTGCGACGAAATTCTGCGGCGGAATGGTGTCGGTCGTATTGTTCGGATTGTCTTTGCCGGTGATCCAGTGACAGGGCGCGTCGAAATGGGTGCCGGTGTGCTCGCCGAGTTCCAGCCAGTTCCAGGCCCAGAACGGGCCGTCCTGGTCGTAGGCCGAAATCGTATGCACGGCGACCTTGGGAGTGTTCTTGCCGAACTGCGGCGGCAGGTAGAGGACAGGGGTATCCGGTCCGAGCGGCGCCGTCAGGTCGACGACCTTGACCGAGCCGGAGAGAAGGGCGGAAGCGAGGGTGGAAAGAGCTGCGGAAGACATGGTGCCGGGTTCCCCTTGAATGACCGGTTTCGTGAGCCGGGCGACAGCCGGTTTCCTCTCCTGGCGCCGCTAACCGATGCCGAAAGCGTATGTCAGAAAATATGAGGATGCAAGCAATCCGAAGGCGGCGCCCGCGGACAAATTTCCATGGCCAGAAGCGAGGAAACTTGCGAGATTTCTTCGGAAGCAAAGCGATAACCGCCTGAAACTGAGCGGAGGCGTCAGCATGACCGCAGGTCACCCGCGGATGGCGCTCTTGATGCCGCTTCCAGAAAATGTATGCATATGGATAAATAATCGGAACAGAGGGAACGAGGATGACGGCCTATGATGCGGTGGTGATCGGAGCCGGCCATAACGGACTTGCGGCGGCTATCCATCTCGCGGCGCAAGGCTGGTCGGTCGCCGTGGTCGAGGGTTGCAGCGAGCCCGGCGGCGCGGTGAAGACCCGCGAACTCACCCTTCCGGGTTTCCGGCACGATTTCGCTGCCATGAACCTTTCGATGTTTGCCGGTTCGCCCTTCTTCGCGACCTATAAAGACGAATTGATTGCACATGGCCTCGGCCTGGTGCCGGTACGACGATGTTTCGCCAGCGTTTTCCGCGACGGGACCTGTCTCGGCGTTTCCACCGATCTCGAAGAAACGGCCGGCGCGATCGGAGCGCTTTCGTCAGAGGATGCGGAGGCGTGGAGAAAACTGTTTGGCGAATTCGGTACCGATGCACCGCATATCTTCGGGCTGCTCGGCTCGCCCATGCCGTCCTTGGCTGCCGCCAAGGTGGTCTGGAAGGCATGGCGGGAGAAAGGTAGCGGCTGGCTCTACGACACGGCCCGCATGCTGCTCGCCTCGCCGCGGGATTTCCTCGATGCGCGATTTCGCCACGACAAGATCAAGGCGATGATGAGCGCGTGGGGATTGCATCTCGACTTCGCGCCGGATGTCGCGGGCGGGGCGCTGTTTCCCTATCTCGAAAGCATGGCGAACCAGGCATTCGGCATGGTGATCGGCCGAGGCGGCGCGGGTACGATCATCAAGGCGATGACCGCCCTCCTGAAGACAAAGGGCGGCGAGATTCTGCTCGGCACGCCGGTTGAACGGATCGAGGTGTCGAAAGGCGTTGCAACGGGCGTGACGCTCGCGGACGGGCGGACGATCACGGCCCGCAAGGCGGTCATTTCCAATGTGCATCCCAAGCTGCTGTTCGGCAGGCTGATGAGCGCCGATCCGGCTCGAGAGGCCTTCGACCGCAAGATCGAAAAATTCCGCGCAGGTCCCGGTACGATGATGATCCATCTTGCCATGGACGGATTGCCGGACTGGAAGGCGGGCGCGGTGCTGAATAGCTTTGCATATGTGCATGTCGCGCCCGATCTGGCGATGATGTCGCGGGTCTATGCCGAAGCCATGGCCGGTCTTCTGCCGGCCGAACCGGTTTTGGTCGTGGGTCAGCCAACTGCCCTCGATCCGTCGCGCGCGCCGGACGGCAGGCATGTCCTCTGGGTGCAGGTACGCGTTCTGCCCGCCGAAATTCAAGGCGACGCTTCCGGGACCATTGTCGGTACACACTGGGATGAGGTGAAGAACGCCTACGCCGACCGTGTGCTGGATATTCTCGAAATCTATGCGCCAGGCGCCAAGGCAAAAATCCTTGGCAGAGCGGTGTTCTCGCCCATCGATCTCGAACGGGAGAACCCGAACCTGATCGGCGGCGACAATCTTTCCGGCAGCCACCATCTCGACCAAAACTTCCTCTTCCGCCCGATTGCAGGCTACTCGCGTTACAGGACGCCCGTGAAATCGCTCTATCTCTGCGGGGCGTCGACATGGCCCGGGGCGGGAACCGGCGCCGGTTCCGGCTTCATGCTGGCGAAGATGTTGGCCGGCAAGCGTTGAGTGCGTCAACCTTGGACATTTCAAATATCCGCTTCTAGACCTGATTTCGGTTCAGAGAGGCTGCATTCGGAATGGCAGAAACGGAAGCGATCAACGTCGATCTGGAGATCATCGTGCAGGGCGCGCAAGGGCGTTCGAAGCCCGAGTTGCGTCTCTGGCTCAGGATGTTGTCGACGACGAAGCTGATAACCGCCGAAATCCGCCGCCGGCTGCGCAATGAATTCGGTGCGACGCTGCCGCAGTTCGACCTCATGGCGCAACTCTATCGCGAGAAGGAGGGGTTGCGGCTCGGAGAGCTTTCCAAACGCACCATGGTGACCAACGGCAATGTCACCGGCCTGGTGGAACGGCTGGAGGCGGACGGCTACGTCCAGCGCGTGACGCCGGATGGCGACCGGCGCGTCACCGTCGCGAAATTGACCGAAGCCGGTACGACCTTATTTGCCGCCATGGCAGCCGCGCATGAAAGCTGGCTGCAGGACATGATGGCGGATGTCGATCCACCGATGATTCCGGCGCTCTGGTCGGAGATCGGTGCGGTGAAAAGTTCGGTCAGCAGTCACCTTTCCGAAGTGGCCTTCGAGTAATCCTTCCGGTCAGCGTGTTTTTTCCTTGCCGAACTTCCTTTCGAGAAGGCTGACCAGCCGCACCATCGGCCAAAGGAAGGCGATATAGATCAGCGCCGCGCCGATCAGCGGGGTCGGGTTTGCATGCAGGGCCTGCGCGTCGGTCGCTTCTTTCAACAATTCCGGCAGAGCAACGGTAGAGGCGAGCGAGGTATCCTTGAACATCGACACGCAGTTGTTGGTCATCGGCGGGATGACGATACGGATCGCCTGCGGCAGCACGACTTTTCGCAGCGTGACGAGGAAGGGCAGCCCGAGGGCGGCTGCCGCTTCGAACTGGCCTTTCGGGACGCTTTCGATACCCGATCGGAAAACTTCGGCCATATAGGCGGCCATGACGATCGTGAAGGCGAGGCCCGCGGAGGTCCAGGACGAGAACCGGATGCCGACGAAGGGCAGTGCGTAATAGATCATGATCAGCACGACCAGCATAGGTGCCGCACGGAAGATGTCGATATAAAGCACCATGAGGGTGCGGACGGGCTTCGGTCCATAGAGGCGCAGGAGGCCGATCACCAGACCGCAGGGAATGCCGAAGCCGATCCCCGCGACGCCGAGCAGAAAGGTATTGATCAGGCCGCGCAGCAGCGCCGGGAAGGCGTCTCCGAGAACCTCGATATTGAAGAATGTGTCGAGGAGGGTCATGTCATCCGGCCTCTGTGCTCATGAAAATGCCGGCCGTCGCCGGCCGGCATGGGGATGTCGGATGTCGACAGCCGGCTCAGGGTTTCGGCATCGGCTGTTCAACGGCGGATGCAGAACCAGCGGCCGGGTCGCTGCCGAACCACTTCTTGTGGATCGCTGCCAGAGTGCCGTCCTTCTTCATCGCAGTAATGGCGTCGTTCGCCTTGGCGAGCAGCGGGTGATCCTTGGTCATCATCAGGCCATACTGTTCACCGGTCTTGATGCGCACCTTGACGGCAAGGTCCTTCATCTTGAGGAAAGCGTATTCCATGCCCGGAACGTCGCTGACGGCGGCGTCGGCGCGGCCGGCGGAGAGATCCATCAGAAGATCCTGCTGGGCGTTGTAGCTCTTGATCTCGCTGACGCCGTATTTTGCCTGGTTTTCCTTCGCCCATTTATCGCCGGTGGAGCCTGCCAGCACACCGACGATCTTGCCCTTCAGATCTTCCACCTTGGCAATGGTCGCTTCCTTGCGGGTGGCGATGCCCATGTCGGAATCATAATAAGGCTGGGTGAAGGACTGGCTGCCGAGGCGCTCCTTGGTGATGGTGATCGAGGAGATCGCCACGTCGATACGCTTCGAGGAGGTGGCGGCAAAGAGCGCCTGGAAGCCGAGGTCGGAAATTTCCACCGTCATGCCGAGGCGCTTGGCCACTTCATTGACGATGTCGACCTCGAAACCCTCGAACGTGCCGCTGGAGGTCTTGTATTCAAAGGGCGGGTTGCTCGGATAGGAGCCGACGACGAGAGCTGCTGCCGATGCGAGGCCGGCGCTTGCGGCGGACAGGATTGCGGCGCCCGCGAGGCCCACGAAGGCGCGGCGGAAAAGGAGCATGGACATGAATTTCTGTTCCCTCTGTTTGGTGAACCGGAGGCATCTTCCACCGGATCGGATATGTTTTTTATTGTTCGCCGATGAAAAGGAATAACCTGAAACGGGCTCTCTCCCAAGAGCGATGGTGCGGCGCTTCTAATCCTGGTCAACGCGCGATTGACAGGGATCGTGATGCAAAATCCGGTGACTTTCAAGCGAAAAGATTGAAGCTTAAATCATGTCCTTCCGGGAGTATGCGGGGACGTCCCAAACCCAAGAATGATTTAAGTCTAAACTTGTTTTTTGCTGCGGGCGGTCCGATAGTGGCGTCATTGAATGGGGAACGGAGGCGACCGTGAACGCATTGCGGTCTCCAAGGGAACAGGAAGAATCACGCCATGCGTTTTGCCTATTTCGCCTTTTTCGAAAATGCCGAGGGCAGTCAGCTTGCGGTCAGTGAAGCCGATGTCGAAACCGTTGCAGAAATAGTCAGGCTGACCCCCGGCCTAACCTCCGCCAATCTCTATACGCCTGAAATCACCAGGGACATGTACAACAAGGACGAACAGTCCCCGGTTTTCGGCATGCAGCTGCATTTCAACGAGCTCTCCGAATTGGAAGACGCGATGGCGCCGGCCGGCCATCTGCAGCAGCTTGCTGCCTCCGGCGTGCTCTCCAGCATCCGAGGCGCCAAGGCGACGCAGCAGGCGATGTATGCGCGGCATTTCCCCGTCGACGACGCGGCCCTCGATATCGAAAAGAATGGCAACCCCTGCTCTTATGTGGTGCACTACCAGGGGCCGGCGCGGGATCTGAATGTCTGGATGCATCACTACGTCACCCACCATCCGCAGGTCATGCGCACCTTTCCCGGTATACGAAAGATCGAGGTTCTTTCACGCATCGACTGGTGCGGCTTCCTGCCGTGGGAGCGGGTCAATCACATGCAGCGCAACCGGGTGATGTTCGACAGTCCGGCGGCGCTTCAGGCGGCGCTGCAGTCGCCTGCGCGCATCGCCATGCGCGAGGACTTCAAAACCTTCCCGCCCTTCGAAGGCGGCAATTCGCATTTTCCGATGGAAACGCGCATCATCGTTCCCTGATCTCCGATCATGGCAACGGTCGTCATTCCACCTGATATCCGGCCTCCGCCAGAACGGGCGACCAGTCCATGTTGACGTCATCCGGCGGCACGGCGGCAAGCAGGCTACGGGTGTATGCGTGCTGCGGGTCGGCGAAGACCGCTTCCGTCTTTCCGCTCTCGACGACTTTCCCGCGATACATGACCATGACCCGATCGCAGAGATAACGGACGACCGAGAGGTCGTGGCTGATGAACAGCATCGAAAAACCGTGCTCGTCGCGCAGCTTCAACAGCAGGTCGAGAAGCTGGGCTTGAACCGAGACGTCAAGGCCGGAGACGATCTCATCGGCAACCAGGATCTTCGGCAGGGTGCAGAGCGCGCGGGCAATATTGACGCGCTGCTTCTGACCGCCGGAAAGCTGCGATGGAAAGCGCATCGCCGCATCGGGCGGCAGGCCGATTTCTTTCAGCAGTTCGGCGGCGCGGTCCATGCGCTCCTGAGTGCTGCTGTGAAGGCCGCTTGCCTCATTTGCCTGAGTGACGATGCTGCCGATCCGCCGGCGCGGATTGAGCGCCGATTGCGGGTCCTGAAAAACCATTTGGATATAGTCGCGGCGGTAGGCCCTTTCCGAATTGCCGTTGGCGGTCACGTCGCGGCCGGCAAGGGTGATCTGGCCTTCCGTCGGCGTGTCGAGGCCGACGACGAGGCGCGCCAGCGAACTCTTGCCGCTGCCGCTCTCGCCGACGATGCCGACAAACTCGCCTTCGCCGAGCGTGAAATCGACGCTGTTGACCGCCTTGAAACTCGTACGCAGAGCAAAAGGGCTCCAGGCCGTGGTATAGGATTTGGTAAGTTTCTCGCCGCAGAGATGGATCTTGGCCGAAGAAGACTCGCGACCGGGGGCGAGCCGGGGCGGTACGATCTCCGGCGTTTTCTCCGTGCGAATGCAGGCTGCTATGTGGTTCGCGCCGATTTCCGCGAGCGGCGGTTCGGCTTGTGTGCAGGCTTCGATTGCATTCGGACAGCGGGAGGCAAAACGGCAACCCTTCAGCTCCTTCAGCACGCGCAGGCCCGGCATGCGTTCCGGCAGGATGAAGAGGCCGCGGCGCGGTCCGGTGATCGTCGGGTTGGCAAGCTGCAGACAGCGCGTGTAGGGGTGTGCCGGCGCGGAAAAGAGCTGCTTGGCAGGACCGCGTTCGGCCGGCCGGCCGGCATAAAGCACCATGATTTCGTCGCTGATCTGCGATGCAAGGCGGAGATCGTGGGTGATGAAGATCACCGCCGTGCCGTCGCGCTTTTGCATCTCGGCAATCAGCTTGACGATGCGTGCCTGGATCGTCACGTCGAGCGCCGTGGTCGGTTCATCGGCAATCAGCAGCCGCGGACGGCTGGCGAAAGCCATGGCGATCAGGATGCGCTGGCACATGCCGCCGGAAAGCTGGTGCGGATATTTGTCGAGCAGCGCGGCACCATGCGGCAGGTGGACGGCCTCGAATTCCTTCAATGCCCGTTGGCGCCAGTTTTCGCCGGAAGCAAGTCCGATGCGGGCCAGATGTTCCTTCATCTGCTGGCCGACGCTGAGCACGGGGTTCAAGCCGGAGAGCGGTTCCTGCGGAATGAAGGCAATCTCGCGGCCTAGCAAGTTGCGGCGTCGCTCGGGCACCATGCCAACCAGGTCTTCGCCGTCGAATTTCAACATGCCCCTGGTGACCGTAAAACCTTTTGGCAGATATTGCGAAATGGTGCGGCCGATCATGGACTTGCCGGCGCCGGATTCACCCACGAGGCCGAGGATCTTGCCCGGTTCGAGCGAAAAGTTGAGGTCCGTCAGGACCGGAAAGCTTTCCGCGCCGCCGACAGATTCGACGCAGAGGCCCTGTGCGGAGAGAATAGGGTTCGCCATGTCAGGTGCGCTCCGTCTGCGTCAGGCGTGTGTCGAGCGTGCGGCGCAGTCCGTCGCCCAGAATGTTGAAGCCAAAGACCGCGAAGAAAATCGCTCCGATCGGTGCGATCAGGTTGAAGGGCGCCTCATAGATATTCTGGCGCGCGTCGGCGATCATCTGGCCCCAGGCGGCGGTTTCCGAGCTGACGCTCATGCCGACGAAGGACAGGATTGCTTCGACGATCACGGCGACGCCCATTTCGAGGCTCATGAGGGTGATCAGCAGCGGCAAAGTACCTGGCAGGATTTCGCGGGTGACGGTGCGCCAGTGCGAGAAGCCGACGAGTTGAGCGGCCGAAACGTAGTCGCGTCGCCGCAGCACGATCACCTCGCTTCTGAGGACGCGGCAGAAGCGCGTCCAATCGACGAGGATAATCGCCAGCACGACATTGCGCAGGCCGGTACCGAGGCCGACCATGAGGATGAGCGAGAGGATGACCGGCGGGAAGGAAAGCCAGATCTCGACCACGCGGCCGATCAGCCAGTCGATCCAGCCGCCGAAATAGCCGGCGACGTGAGCGAAGAAGGCGCCGATGAGCATCGCGCCGACCGAGGCTGTGAAAGCGACGGTCAAAGCAACGCGGGCGCCGAAGATGAGACGGGAGAGCACGCAGCGTCCGAGACTGTCGGTGCCGAGAGGGAACATCGGGTCGCCGCCGTCTGCCCAGGCGGGTGGGGTCAGGATGGCGAGAAGGTTCTGCTCGTTCGGATCGTTCGGCGCAAGATAGGGCGCGAAGATCGCGCAGATGCCGAGGATGAAGATGATGACAAGGCCTGTCTGGACGCGGCCGGATCTCAGCCAGAGCGGAAGCGGTCGTTTTCCTTCGAAGCTCGCCATGTCAACGCGCCCTCAGTTTCGGGTTGAGGATCAGGTACAGGCTGTCGACCGCGATGCTGATCACCAGCACGGCGATACAATAGGTCAGCCCCGCACCCTGGATGATCGGGAGGTCCGCATTGCGGATCGCGTCGACCATGAGGTTGCCCATGCCCGGATAAGAATAGATGATCTCGACCAGGAGCGTGCCGCCGAACAGGAAACCGAACTGCACACCCATGAGGCTCAATGTCGGCAGGATGGCGTTCTTCAGCCCATGGCGAACCAGGATGCGTTTTTCGGACAGGCCGCGCAGTCGCGCCTGCTGGATGTAATCGTCCTGATATACGTCGAGCAGGCTGGAGCGCAGCACCCGCATTAGCGACGGCGACAGCGCGATGCCGAGCGCCAGGCAGGGCAGGATCATGTGCTCCAGCGCGTTGAAAAACGTCGAGATGTTGCCGGTAATCAGGCTGTCCAGCAGCAGGAAGCCGGTGACCACGGGACGCTCGAAACCGGGGCTCAGGCGCCCGGTGAAGGGCAGCACCTCGAAGAAGACGCCGAAGATCAGCAGCAGGAAAAGGCTCCAGAGGAATTCCGGCAACGACAGCAGCAGGATGGAAACGAAATCCATGACCGCTTCGGCGCGCGTACCGCGCACGTAGAAGAGGAAGAGGCCACCGGCGAGGCCGAAGACGGTGGCGACCATCATGGCGATGACGGCGAGTTCGACCGTGGCAGGCAAGGTCGTACCGATCAGCGATGTCACGTCCTGGCGAAAATGGATGGAACGGCCGATATCGCCCTGCAGCAGCTTGCCGAGCCAGATGCCGTATTGTTCATAGATCGGCCGGTCGAGACCCATTTCCTTGCGCATGGCCTCGACTTCCTGGACCGTCGCATTCGGCGGCAGCGACATCGCCGCCGGATCGACCGGCAGGACGCGCAGGATGCAGAAGAGAAGCGCGGAAACAACGAGCAGGATCGGTATCGCGGTCAGCACGCGCTTTACCAACAGCTTGGCAATGGTCGCAAACATGCGCATGCCCCGTATTGAAATGTCAGGGAAAGGGGCCCGGCAGGCCGGACCCTGGAACGATTTGGGTCAGAGTGGCATCAGGACCACGACATGGTATTGGCCAGAACCCAGGCGTTGCCATATTTGACGTAGCTGAGGCTCTTCTTGCGGACCAGCGTCTGGACGCTCTGCAGGATCGGAATGTTGGCGCCGGTTTCGACCGCTTCCTTGGCGACGTCCTTGTAACCCGCGATGCGCTTTTCGTAGACCGGTTCGACGAAGAGCTTGAGGATCTTGTCGCCGATCTCCATGCCTTTCCAGGCTCCGAACGGCATTTTCGGGTTCATGAGATAGCCGGAGAAGATTTCCGGGTCGCCGGTGGCGTTGTCGAAGCTGTAGAGGGTGGCTTCCGGCAGCTGGCCGCCGCGGTTCAGTTCGAAATACTTGGAATATTCGATCTGCTGCAGTTCGACCTTCAACCCGACCTTCTGCCACATCTGCACGAGTGCGCGGGCGATGTCGAAATCGCTCGGAAACTGGCCGTTGGTCGAGGCGAGCGTGAATGTGGCTGGCTTTTCGGCCGTATAGCCGGCATCCTTGAGCAGCTTCTTGGAAAGTTCCGGATCGTAGGCGAACTTGTAGTCCGGCAGGTAGCCTGGCGTGCCGGGCGTGGCCGGGATGGAAAGCGGCACGGCCGCACCACCGTAAAAAGCCTTGGAAAGAGCCGCCTTGTCGATCGCGTGATGGGCGGCGAGGCGCACTGCCATGTCGGCAAAGCCCTTGTCATTGCGCATTTGCAGGAGGATCAGGCGGGTGAACGGGTTGATCTCCGCGGTCAGGCCGTCGGTCTTGCCGAGGCGCTCGGCTTCGCGGACCGGGATGTTGACCGTCAGATCGACCTGGCCCGACTGAATGGCGGCGGTGCGGGCCGACGGATCCTTGATGATGTCGATGGTGACGCGCTTGATCTTCGGCTTAGGTCCGAAATAGGTGTCGTTGCGCTCCAGCACGATGCGGGAGTTCATCTGGTAGTCGACCAGCTTGTATGGGCCGGTTCCGACCGGCTTCTTGGCGAATTCCTCCGGGCCGACGGATTCGATATATTTCTTCGGAACGAGATAGCTGCCAAGGAATGCGAGCCATTGAGGAGCGGTCGGGGTCGCCGCGGAAAACTTCATGACGCCAGAGGTCGGCGAGGTGATCTCGATGTCGGTCAGGGTCCGCCAGGAATTGGCGATGTCGAGCTTGAGGCCGGACTTCACGCGGTCGACGAAGGTGTATTTGAAGTCCTCCATCGTCATCGGATCGCCGTTGTGGAACTTCACGTCGCTGCGGATCTCGAAAGGCATCGAGAGGCCGTCCGGCTTCAATTCCCATTTGGTGATGAGATTGCCGATCAGCTTCAGGTCCGGCGCCTGATCCAGAGGCTGGTCGAAGACCAGCTTGAAGATCGGCTGCGCATCCGGGACGAAACGCAGGTTCGGATCCCAGGACGGCACGTCCGACGGCCAGCCGATGGTGACGCTGTCCGTATCTGCGGCAAAAGCGAAGGTGGCCTGCGAAAGCGCGGAGCCGCTGACCGCGGCAAGGCCGAGCATCTGCAGGAGATTTCTGCGGTCGATTTCAAAAGTCATGACGATCCCTCTGGTTCTGCCCGTCGATTGCGGCCGACGGGCTTGCGGCGGTTGGTGAAACGCAAGCCTGCAATCCTGCCAGGAGCTTCGATTTTGTTTTGAACCGCTTTTGCGGTCGTCCCCTTGACAATTGAGGGGATCGTAGAACGAGGTATAGATTACTTCAAGCCTAAAATTATTGAGAGCGGGAAATTGAGATTCTCGGAACTGCTCCTGCGAAAAAGCCGTAAATATGGGGATTTTTTGCTCTTCAGGTTGAAAGCTCGATATTCATCCGTCGGAAAACGAGTATTCGCGCGGAGGCGTCTCGCAAAAAGACGTTGACGTTCTTTCCCATTATTTTACACTTAAAATGCCTTTTGAAAATTGCGACCCAAAAGGACTGAAGGAGGGATGCTCATGATCGATCCGCATTGCCATTCAAGCAGCATCATGGTGGAGCGCCCTGCGGAGGCCGCCTTCGAACTGATGTCCGACGGGTTGAAGCAAGGCCAGTGGGCCTGGGGCAGCCTCAATCGTACTGAGGTGGAGCCCGGCCTGTTCTGCGGCACGTCCACCTTCACCGGGAAGCAGACGTTCGTGCGCCTCAATGTGGATCGCGCTCGCCTTCAGGTGGACTACGAGGTTGGCGGGTCGAAGGAGACCATGCAATTCCGCAACATGTCTCGGGTCATTCCCGGCGCGCTTCTTCGTATGGGGCGGGATAAGTGCGTGGTGACGCTGCTGACCTGGCGGCTGGAGAGCCAGACGGATGCGGAATGGGTCCAGTTCGGCACGATTCACGAGGCCGAGATGTTTTTGATCAAAGGCCTGCTGGAGCGAGCTTGAGGACAAGACGATGCATTCTCCCTATCTGCTCTTCGAACATCAGGCGTTGAAAAGGCCGGAAGCGCCGATGCTGATCGCGCCGAAGAGCGCGAAGCTTGCTTATGCACCGGAGGGGTTTCGCTACAGTTATGGCGAGGTTTTCGCGCGCGTGGGTCTGTTGAAACAGAAGTTTGCGGAGGCCGGATACGGTGTCGGCGCACGGGTGGCATTGCTGCTCGAAAACCGGCCGCAATTCTTCGACCATTGGCTGGCGCTGAACGCGATCGGCGTGTCGATCGTGCCGATCAACCCGGACCTGCGTCGCGACGAACTGCTCTTCCAGCTCGATATGTCCGAGGCGCCGCTGATGGTGGTGATCCCGGAGCGGTTGGACGAGCTTCGCGACATCAGGCCGGACATGGTGAAGGTGATCGCGGTCGGCGACGAGATTCCGGCATGCCCGGAAGCCCGTGAAGCGTGCGCTGGCGGGCCGGACGCCGAATGCGCGCTGCTGTTTACCTCGGGCAGCACCGGTAAACCGAAAGGCTGCATCCTTTCGAACCTCTACTTCGTTACCGTTGCCGAGTGGTACACGACCCAGGGCGGCATCGCGGAGATGGACGAAGGCAAGGAGGTGGCGCTGACGCCGCTGCCGATGTTCCACATGAATGCGCTCGGCTGCACCGCCGTCGGCATGATCATGGCAGGCGGGGCGATCGTGCCGCTCGACCGATTCCATTCGAGTTCCTGGTGGGCTTCGGTCGCCGATTCCGGTGCGACGATCGTCCATTGCCTGGGCGTCATTCCGGCGATCCTGCTGCAGCTTCCCGTCATCGAGGCGGAGCGGGCGCACCGGGTGAGGTTCGCGTTGGGGCCGGGCGTCGATGCGCGGCACAAAATCGAGTTCGAGGAACGTTACCGCATCCCGATCGTCGAAGCCTGGGCGATGACCGAAACCGGCGGCCGGGCCGTCACCACTACCGCGGCGGACGAATATACGCCGGGCCTGCGCTGCATCGGCCGTCCGCGTGCCGGCATGGATTTTCGCATCGTGGACGACGCCGGCAATGATGCAGAATTGGGAAAACCCGGCGAGCTTCTTGTGCGTGCAAAAGGGCCGAATCCGCGCGCCGGTTTCTTCAGCGGTTACCTGAAGGACGAAAAGGCGACAGAGGAGGCCTGGGAAAGCGGTTGGTTCCATACCGGCGATGTCGTTTATGCGGATGAAAAAGGACTTCTCTATTTCTTCGACCGCAAGAAGAGCATCGTCCGCCGCAGCGGCGAGAATATCGCGGTGCTGGAGGTCGAGGCGGCGCTTGCCAAGAACCCGCGCGTGAAAGCATCCGCGGTGACGCCGGTGGCGGACGACCTGCGCGGCGAGGAAGTGTTCGCCTTCATCGTCGAGAGCGAGGCGGCGAAAGCGGGCGAACCGGTCGAGAAGGCGAGGCAGATCATCGAGGCGGCAGGCGCCCATATCGCCTATCACAAACTTCCCGGTTACGTGGCTTTTATCGACAGGCTGCCGGTGAGCTCCACCCAAAAGCTGCAGCGCGGCGAAATCAAGGCCATGGCGGCGAAAGCCGTCGAGGATGGTTCGGCAGTAGACCTGCGGGAGCTCAAGGTTTCGATCCGCAAGGCCGGCTGACGCGTCCGTCGCGTCAGTTTGTTTCATGATATACGATAAATAAAAGCTAAATTCCTTGTATGGAGGTTTGCATGATCCCGGAGAAGATCCTCTACGAAACGGCCGTCGTGGCGCATGGTGGACGCGAGGGGAAAGCCCAGAGCGTCGACGGCAGCTTTTCGGTCAATCTTTCGGTGCCGAAGGGGCTTGGCGGGCCGGGCGGCGAGGGCACCAATCCGGAGCAGCTTTTCGCCGCCGGTTATGCGGCCTGCTTTCTCGGGGCGGTGAAGCTCGTCGCCCGCAACAGGAAGATCGCGCTGCCGGACGATACGTCGATCACCGCCAAGGTCGGCATCGGTCCGGTGCCGGTCGGTTATGCGCTCGCCGTCGACCTCGTGGCTTCCCTGCCGGGCGTCGAGCGGGCGATAGCGGAGGAAATCGTTGCGGGTGCGCACGAGCGCTGCCCCTATTCGAACGCGACGCGCGGCAATATCGACGTCAAGCTGACGGTCGCCTGATGGCCTTTTCCCGCATGCGGCAGAGCTATGACGGCGTGGTGCTGGCGGTGCCGGTGACGGTGCCCTACCAGCGCTATTCCATCGAGCGCGCGCATTGGTGGATGGGCAGGGCGCTCAGGGCATTGGCCGAGGGTGCGGGCATCAGCCACCGCGATTTCGATGGTTTTTGCGTGTCGAGCTTCACCATGGGGCCTGACAGCGCCATTGCCTTGACCCAGCATTTCGGACTGTCGCCGCGCCATCTCGATCATGTGCCGATGGGTGGCGCTTCGGGCATCGTGTCGATCCGCCGGGCAGCGCGGGCGGTGCAGGCGGGGGACGCGGATATCGTCGCCTGCGTTGCGGCCGACACCAATCAGGTCGATACGTTTCGGAAGACGCTTGCCAACTTTTCCCGTTTCGCTCAGGACGCATCCTACCCCTACGGAGCCGGGGGACCAAATGCCAGTTTCGCATTGATTGCGCGTCACTACATGGATCGCCATGGCGCGGCGCGCGAGGATTTCGGCAAGCTCTGCATCGCCCAGCGCGACAATGCGATGAAAAATCCTCATGCGCTGCTGAAGAAGCCGCTGACCCTGGAACAGTACATGTCGGCCCGGGCGATTGCAGCACCCTTTCACCTGTTCGATTGCGTCATGCCGTGTGCCGGGGCGGAGGCGTTTCTGGTGATGCGGGAAGAGACGGCCAAATCGCTCGGCCTGCCGTTCGTGCGGCTGCTTTCGGCGATCGAGCGGCATAATGCCTTTTGCGAGGATCCTGTGCAGGTGCGCGGCGGTTGGGTGGTCGACCGCGACGAACTCTACGGCATGGCGGGCGCAAGGCCCGACGACATGGATTTCATCGAGACCTATGACGATTATGCGGTCATCTCGATGATGCAGTTCGAGGATCTCGGCTTCTGCGAAAAGGGGGAGGGTCCGGAATTCGTGCGGCAGAATACGTTCACCGTCGACGGCTCGATGCCGCACAATACCTCCGGCGGCCAGCTTTCGGTCGGGCAGGCAGGTGCCGCCGGCGGACATCTCGGCATTACGGAAGCGATGCGCCAGCTCCTCGGTTCGGCGGGCGACTGCCAGGTGCAGGACGCGAAGCTCGGCCTGGTTTCCGGCTTCGGCATGATCAACTACGACCGCGGCCTTGCCTCGGCGGCCGCCATACTGGCGAGGGCGTGATGACCGAGGCGCTTGCCAGACCGAAACACAAGAACCCGCTCGCCCGCACGACACAGCCGCTGCTGCCGCCCTCGGCCCGCAGCCGCAAGGCGCATGGTCTGACGCTTGCCGCCTCGGTCGGCCGGTTCATGCTGCAGTGCTGCGGCGAATGCGGAAAATATGCTTACCCCGTCCGGGAAGCCTGCCCGAACTGCCTGTCGCCCGACCTGCGGTTCCAGGATGCGCCAACCGGCGGCACCCTTATTTCGGAAACCCGGATCGAGGTGACGAGCGACCCTTATTACCGCGAGCACATGCCTTGGCGGACAGGCTTGGTGAAGCTCGATTGCGGGCCGAGCGCGGTCGTGCATCTGCATGGCGATTGCGGCGGACCAGGTAGCCCGCTCACGCTTACGCTTCAGCTGGATCGTGCCGGGCAGGCGGTATTTTTCGCTCACCCGATTTCGGAGACGCCGAATATGGAAGACGACCCCCAGTGGCGGGAACTGACCGCCGATCCCAAGCACCGGCGCGTGCTGATATCGGACGGCCGCAGTCCGGTCGCGGTGGCACTGGCATTGGCCTTAAAGAAAGCAGGGGCGGCCAGGATTTTCGTCGGAATAGCCGATCGCTGGAAACCTTTCAGCGAACAGGCGGCGCTGGAGGCCGTCGAAGGCGTGGAACTCGTCGATCTGGACCTCACCAGCGAGCGTTCGGTCCAGGAACTGGCGATGGATCTCGGTGCCAAGGTCGAGATCCTGATCAACACAGCGGACCATGTACGCCCGGCGCATCTTTTCGATGCGGGCGCGGCAAATTCGGCGCGCGAGGCGATGGATCACACCGTCATGGGCCTGATGCGGCTGGCACAGGCTTTCGGTCCGGTGATGCGCTCACGCGGAGCGGATGGCGCGACGGGCGCCGTCGCCTGGGTCAACGTCCTGTCCATCCACGGTCTCAGCAGCGTGCCGCAGTTCGGCGTTCATTCGGCGGTGCAAGCGGCCTGCCTGTCGCTGTCGCAATGGCTGCGCGGCGAACTTCGCCAGGGCGGGATCCGGGTGGTCAATGCCTTTGCCGGCCCGCTCGATACCGAATGGTTCCAGACCGTGCCGCCGCCCAAGGTGGTACCGAAGACCCTCGCGGACGCCATCGTCGACGGGCTGAGGCGCGGACTGGAAGATATCTATGTCGGTGACGTCGCCAAGGATATCGCGGCGCGGCTGTTCGACAATCCTAAGGCGGTAGAGCGGGAGGCGGGCCAATGAGCTACGATATTCTCGGAGCCCTTGCGGCGGCGCTCGCCGGTGGCCAGGTCAGGATCGTAGACCTCACCCAAACGCTTACGCCGGATTTCCCCGTCATCGTCATGCCGCCGGAACTCGGCCAGTCGGCGCCGTTCCGCATGGAGCGGATTTCCCAATACGATGCCGGCGGGCCGGCTTGGTATTGGAACAACCTTTCCTTCGGCGAACATACCGGCACGCATTTCGACGCCCCGATCCACTGGTATACGGGCCGCGACCTGCCGCTCAATTCCGTCGATACGATGCCGCCCGCCGACATGATCGCTCCGGCCTGCTTGATTGACTGTTCCGAACAGTCGGCGAAGGATGCGGATTTCCTGTTCACCGTCGCTGATGTGGCCGCCTGGGAAGACAGGCACGGCCGCATTCCCGTGCGAAGCTGGGTTCTGCTGCGCACCGACTGGTCGAAGAAATCGGGCGCCGCTTACGCCAACCTGCTGGCGGATGGCGCGCATACGCCCGGGCCGGACGCAGAGGTGATGCGGTTTCTCGTCGAGGAGCGGGGCATCATCGGTTTCGGCACGGAGACGATCGGCACGGATGCCGGGCAGGCTGGGCATTTCTCGCCACCCTATCCCGCGCATCATTATCTGCATGGGGCGGGACGATACGGCCTGCAGTGCCTGGCCAATCTCGACCGGCTTCCGCCGACCGGCACGCTGATCGTCACGGCGCCACTGAAGATCCAGAACGGCTCGGGCAGTCCTCTCCGCGTCCTCGCACTCGTTCAGGAGCGCTCGATGGGATGAGAACCGCTCGCCACGCGCCGGGCGGCCGTGTCGTAGAAACTCGTCAGCAGTTCGAGCATTTCCGTCGCCCCGCCAAGCCCCTTTTCCGCATGATCCATCTTCTGGATCAGCGAGATCAGCAGGTGACGGCGCAGCGCCCGATAGTCCTGGGTGAGTTTTGTGCCCTTGCGGGTCGGCGTGTAGAGCGTGTCCTTCCGCGAGCGGCCCTTGACGCGCTCGATAAGCTGCAGGGTCTGCAGCTTCTTGATGGCATACTGGATGTTGGCGGTGTCGTCGCGGCCGAGCAGGCGAGAGATCTCGCCCAGTCCTTTCGGCTTGTTGCGATAGCGGATCGTGTGCAGGATGGCGGTGTCGAGACCGCTCAGGCCCGCGCCGGCAAGCTCGCTCGAACATTCCGACTGCCAGCGCAGAAACGCTGCGGAGATGCGCCACAGCGACCATTCGAATTCCGTCAGCGCCGCCTCCGACATCTCCACGGTCGGGTCGCTCAGCGGGTTTTCGGGCGTGGTCATGCGATTCTCCAGGCTGTTTTGAAGCAAGAGTAAAGCCTTAAATTCATATTTTGACGAGAGCGAATTCTCGCAGGAAAAAGAGCGAAACGAGGGGACAATGCGCATTTTCTGGCAGAGCTTCATCGATGCCACCGCGAGTGCCGCCTATATGAAGCGGCTTTCGGACTACCTGAACGGCATTGCCGAACCGGGCACGACCGTGGATGTCTTCGGCATCAGCCCGCCTGACCGTCACTTCGGGCGATTGGCGGAATTCCGCTGCGCGGCGATTGCCATCGATAACGGACTGGAGGCGGCGAGCCGCGGTTACGACGCCGTCGTCCTCGGCCATTTCCAGGATCCCGGTCTCTACGAACTCAAGTCGGCGCTGACGATCCCGGTGATCGGCACGGGCGAGGTCTGCATGCATTATGCGGCTCGCCTCGGCCGGCGGCTGGCGCTCGTCACGCTCGATGACGTCTTCCAGGTCTGGCATTATGAACAGGCCGATCTCTACGGTCTCGGCAGCCGGGTCCGGCACGTGGTCGGCATGAATTGCGAGCCTTCCGATTTCAGTGCCGCCTTTGCCGGCGACGGCGAGGCCCGCACGCGAATGCTTGCGAATTTCTCTGCCTGTGCGGAACCCCTTGTGCGCGACGGTGCGGATGTCGTCGTGCCGGCAGGCGTGCTGCCGGGCCTGCTCGTCGGTGGCGAGTACGGCTTTAGGGTATTGCATGCGCCGGTGGTCAATACTGCAGCGGTAGCGCTGAAGAGCGCCGAAATGGATGTGCGGCTCAAGAGGATCAACGGCATCGAGGTCAGCCGCGGACCATTCTGCGCGCTCGCCAACGAGCATGCGGTCGAGGATTTCCGGACCTTCGTTGCCAAAGGCCGTGGGGCGCCGCTGTTTCCCGGCGGCACCTGAGAGATCACATGGTGAGTATCAGGCGCCCGCGGGAAATTGCGCTTTTTTCCATCTGGCGATGGGCTTCCGCCGCCTCGGAAAGGGGCATGGTGCGAGCGACCTGTGGTTGCAGTACGCCGGCACCGGCCAAATCCATTATCGCCTGAAGCGCGGATTTGTCGTCGGTCACCATGATGCGGGTAACCGTCACGCCGAAATCAGCGCCGCGATCCTTGATCGGATCGGCAACCAGCCACACCAGGCGGCCTCCCCTCTTCAGGACCTTGTAGGATTTGTCGTGGACATCGCCACCCATCAGATCGAAAACGATGTCCTGATCATCCAAAACTTCGGAGAAGTCCTGCTGATCGTAGGCGACAGCACTATCCGCACCCAGGCCGAGAACATAGTCCCGGTTGCTGGAGCGGCAGGTCGTGCTTACGTTCGCACCGAGATGATGGCAAAGTTGTATGAGCAGACCGCCGACCGCGCCGGCGCCGGAATGCACAAGCACCTTGTCACCCGATTTGACTTCAGCGGTCTGCAGGGCGATCCAGGCGCTCAGGCCGGCATTGGTGAGCGCCACGGCTTCGATCGTCGATAACCTGTCCGGAATCCTTACAGCCTGCTTTTCATCGACGGCGATCATTTCCGCATAACCGCCCTGGGCGAAGACGCCGGCCATGACGACCACCCGGTCCCCGACCTTGAATTGACTTGCGCCTTCGCCGACAGCGATCACCGTGCCGCCGCCGTCGCGGCCGGGCACGCTCGGCATGGGCAGGGTGAAATGGCTTTTCAGATAGCCGGCTCGGAGCTTCCAGTCGAAGGGCGTGACACTTGCGGCTTGCAGCTTGACGAGGATCTGGCCGGCTTCCGCGACCGGGTCGGGCAGATCGACGTAACGCATCGTTTCGGCTGGGCCGTGCTCGCTGTACTGAATGGCCTTCACGGTCTCACCCTTTGAGGTTTACGGGATATTTCGGTTTCCCGCCTTTGAGCACCGCAGCCACGTCGGCAAATACCTTGCTGCGGACTTCCGCATAGCTCTGCGTCGAATAATGTGCCGCATGTGGCGAAACGATCACCTGGTCGAGCGCGAGCAGCGGATTGTCCGGCGACGGCGGCTCCTTTTCGAACGTGTCGATCCCCGCCCCGGCGATACGGCCGCTGGTGATCGCTTCCGCCAACGCGGTCTCGTCAACCAGGCCGCCGCGGGAGACGTTGATGACGAAGGCGCCCTTCTTCATCTTCCTCAGTGCTTCAGCCGAGATGATATTGCGGGTCTCCGGCGTTGCGGGGACGTGCAGGGAGACGAAGTCCGCTGCGCCAAAGAGCTCGTCCAGCGAAACGGGGCGGGCGCCTGCAGCCGAAATCCTCTCCGCGGGCATGTGAGGATCGTAGGCGATGATCTCATATCCGAAGGCCTTGGCCTTGCCAGCCGTCAGGCGACCGATCTGGCCGAAGCCGATCAAGCCGAGAACCTGACCGCTCGGCCGGGTGATGCCGGCACCATCCTCCATCGCCCGCCAGCGGCCCTTGCGCACCGCGCTGTCGAAGGTCTTCAGCTTGCGGGCAAGCGACAGGATCAGCGCCAGCGCATGCGTGCTGACTTCGTCGATGTTGGAATCCGGCACGTAGGTCACCTGTACGCCGGCCCTGGTGCAGGCCTCGACATCGATGGAATCGAGGCCGACGCCGAAGCGGCCGATGACCTTGAGGTTCTTCAGTTCGGCAAGAACCCGGGTGGTGATCGGTTCGCGCAGCACCATCAGCGCGTCGGCATCGGCTGCCTCTGCGATTAGGGCGTCCTCGGTGAGAAGCGTCTTTTCGACGAATTCGGCGCCGAGACCTTCGAGATAGGCCAGTTGCTCCGGTTCGACGGTGAGCATGCCGTCGGTCTTGATGATCTTCATCGGTTCACCTCATGCGTTGTGGGCGGCGGCGACGCCGGCTGCAAGGCTTGCGCCGAGAAACATCGTGTCGCTCGCCAGCATGAAGAAGGTGATGCCGACACCGGCCCACCTGCCGACGTCGTCGGCGGACGGCCGGAAGATGCCGACCGCCTTGCCGGCTTTGCGGGCAGCGTCCGCGATCGTGATGATCGCCGCGTTCAGCTTTTCTGCGCCGGGAGGCCCCATGGCGTTGATCGAGACAGAAAGGTCGCCGGGACCGATGAAGATGACGTCGACGCCCTCGACGGCGACGATCTCATCGACATTGGCGAGTCCTTCCGCCGTCTCGATCTGGATCGACAGGACGAGGCTTTCGTTCGCGGATGCCAGGTAGTCCGGAATGCGGTAACCGTAGCCCGAAGCACGGCCCGGGCCGACGCCGCGTTCGCCGATGGGCGGATAACGGGTCGCCGCGACGGCCGCCCTGGCCTGGGCTGCGGTGGAGACGCGCGGCACCAGAACGCCGGCGGCACCCGCATCGAGTACCGTCTGGATCCATTCGGGCGCATGGCCGGGTACGCGGACCATGGCCGGCACGCGATGGACATCGGCGGCGCGAACCAGGTTTTCGACGAGTTCGCGGTCGATCTGCGAATGTTCCGCGTCTATGCAAAGGAAATCGAGGCCGGCGGCGGCGGCAACCTCGATTGCCACCGGATTCGGAATGGCCGCGAATGTGCCGATCACCCGTTCGCAACTGATGCATTTCTTGCGGAAATCACTCATGACGATCCTCTGGAAATTGGTCCCTTGGCGGGTTGGCGAGATGATACGCACCTCGCGGTCAAATAAAGTTTAAGCCTAAAATTCCTGATGCTTCAAGCCGAATAAAAGCGGCATCCATACAATCATTGGCCGTCATTTCATGCGCATCCGTATACGGAAACTGCCGAACTTTGCGCTAATAGCGAAGGATCACACAAAAATCGCTTGAAACTTCGAATAAACAGTATACCGATTAACCAGGAGAGCACGATGGCAAAGCCGAGCGACAATCTGGTGGATGCGATCTATTCCGATCTGCGGCTGAAGCTGCAGCGGAGCATGATCACTCCATCCGACCGATTGGTGGACACGGATATCGCCGCGGCAAACGGCAGTTCCCGCATGCCCGCCCGCGAGGCCCTGCTCAGGCTGGTGTCGGAAGGCTATCTTGTCGGCACGACGAGGGGATTTGCGATCCGGGAATTGTCGCTCGAGGATATTTCGGGTCTGTTCGAAGTGCGCCGGCAGCTGGAACCCCGGGCGGCGGCGAGCGCGGCGCGGGACATGACGCCGGCCGTGGAAGCGGAACTGGCCGCGGCCATGGACCGGGTCGAACAGGCGCTTGGTGAAAACGACATCCCGGCGCTGCTGGCGGCAAACGTGGATTTCCGCAACGCCTGGCTGAAGGCGGTCCGCAATCCGCATATGGCGGCGACCATTTCCCGGTTCATGGATTATTTCCAGTCGGTGCGGCTCGGCACATTCGCCGACGGCGCTACGGCCGAGCGGTATATCGACGGACTGTCGCGCATCCACAGGGCTTTTCTCGCGCATGACCCGTTGATGGTGCAGGACCGGATGACACTTTTCATGTTCGCGGCGGAAGAGGCCTATCTCGACGTTCGCCAGCGCCAGTTGCGGGAAGCAGAGATGTCGCGCACGGCCCGTAGAAGATACACCAAGAGAGGAACAGCATGATCAAGCAACATCCGCTGAAAGGCTCGAGCAGATTGAAGCTCGGTGTCTTCTCCGCCAATGCCGACGGAGGGCTCGCCATCACCGATGTGCCGGAACGCTGGCAGGCGCGCTGGGCGGACAATCTCAATGCCGTGCAGATCGCCGATCGCGGCGGGCTCGACTTCTTCCTGCCGATCGCCCGCTGGAAGGGATTTGGAGGTAGGAACCGGGTCCGGGAGTGGTCGTTCGAGACCTTCACCTGGGCCGCCGGGCTTGCCTCGGTGACCGAGCGGATCGGCCTTTTCATGACCGTGCACGTGCCGCTCGTGCATCCACTCTACGCCGCCAAGGCGCTCGCGACGGTCGATCATATCAGCGGAGGTCGGGCAGGCCTCAACATCGTTTGCGGCTGGAATCCCAAGGAATTCGGCATGTTCGGCGTGCCGTTGGTGGAGAAGGGGTATGATCAGGCGGCGGAGTGGCTTGAGATCATGGAACGGGCCTACGCTTCGGACGCTCCGTTCGACTTCGACGGCTCCTACTATAAGCTGAAGGACGTGGTAAGCCGCCCGGCAAGCCTGCAATCGCCGCGGCCGGTCACCATGAACGCTGCCTTCGGCGGACCCGGCCGGGACTTTGCCGCCAGGAACTGCGAATATCTCTTTACAACCTTCACGGAGATTTCCGAGGCCGGCAAGCATGTGGCAGATATCAAGGCCCGAGCGGAAAAGCTTGATCGGGATGTGGGCGCCTATACAGTCTGCCACGTCGTCTGCCGCGAAAGCCAGAAGGAGGCCGAGGATTATTACGAACGTTATGCCGTGACCATGGCCGACCATGAGGCGGTCGACGCCCACATGGCCGGCAAGAAGGAGTTTTCCCAATCGCATGACAAGGAAAGCTATGATCGTTATCGCAAGCGGTTCGCCGGCGGCGCGGGCGGGTATCCGCTGATCGGCACGCCGGAAAAGATCGTCGAGGATATGATAGCAATTTCCAACCAGGGATATTCCGGTATCGCAATGTCTTTCGTCAATTACACCTACGAACTGCCCTTCTTCTGCGACCGGGTGCTGCCGCTTCTGAAAAAAGCGGGGTTGCGTGTCGAATGACGGCCGACCTGATCCATGACGAGGTCGAGGCGACCCGGCTGGCCTTCCGGGAGGGTATGGCGCGGTTGGCCGCGGCGGTAAACATCGTCACGACGGACGGACCTGGCGGGCTTGCGGGATTTACCGCTTCGGCCGTCTGCAGCGTGACGGACCGGCCGCCGACTCTGCTGGTCTGCCTCAACCGGTCGAGTTCCGTTGCGGGCATGTTCGAGAAGAACCGCGTGCTCTGCGTCAATACGCTGGCATCCAGCCACGAGGCGATGTCGAAACTGTTCGGCGGATCGACGCCGCAGGAGGACCGGTTCGCGGTCGGTGACTGGATTCTGGGCGCTACCGGCTCGCCCCGGTTGGCGGACGCGATCGTTTCCTTCGATTGCGAAGTCGAAAACGCGATCGAAAGCGGTACGCATCACGTGCTGTTCTGCCGCGTGATCGGCATCGCTCATGGCGGGGACGAGGAAGAAGCGCTTGTGTATTTCCGGCGGCGCTACCACCACATCAGATGACTGGAAAGCCTTTTCGGGCTTCTCCTTCCTGCCTCACTTTATGAGCGATAAGCATATTTTGCACTTCTGGCAGCAGCAGGGAGTCTCCCGCTAGCACCTCTCTCACTACTTGCGAATTTCATTCCATTCTCCCGAAGTCGGATTGCCGAGGACCGGGGCGCGCGAAATCACATTCCCGAAAATATTGCGATTATCACTGCTTGCGCGCATTTGATCAAATCGCTCGTTGTTCTATTGTGTCAGCAAGATCAGGTCAGGACGAGCCGCGTCGGGGACAGAAGATCTCCCGACGAGGATGAGACTTGAAGAGCAAGGCCTCTTATGCGAGGCCTGGTTGTGATTTGAAGGAAATTAGAGGAAAGCATGGCGGACAGCGGGCTTTTGAAGGTGACATCGCGCGTGACCGTGCAGGATTCGGTCTACGAGCAGTTGCGTCGTGCACTGATGTGGGGCTCGTTCGCCCCTTCGCAGGCAATCACCATTTCGTCCCTGGCAACGGAATTCGGCACCAGCCATATGCCGGTGCGCGAGGCGCTTCGCAGGCTTGCCGCCGAAAACGGGCTGGAGATCGGTCATAACGGATCGGCGCGGGTGCCGGCGATATCGCGCGCCCGGCTCGAGGATCTATGTCAGGCGCGCATCGCACTCGAAGGACTTGCGACCGAACTTGCCGCCGCCAACATGACGGACGAGGATATCGATCGTTCCGAAGCGCTTGCCCGCGAGCACGAAGAGACCGGCAAGGCCGGCGACGTCTACGGCATGCTGCGCAAGAACCAGGAATTCCATTTCGGCATTTATGAGAAGTCCGCCTCCGAAGTCCTGCCGCAGCATATCGAAATGCTGTGGCTGCGTTTCGGGCCCTATATGCGGATGCTGACCAATTATGTGGAGAAGGAATTCGACAAGGGTGTCGTGCACCCCTTTTCTTCCTATCATTTTCAGATCGTCGCAGCCTTGCGTGACCGCAACGGCGCACTGGCCCGGGAAAGGATGGTAGGCGATATTCTCGCCACCCAGGGTCATCTCAGGGACATGTGCCCGGAATGACGCCGATGCCCCCGGCGTCCAATGCCGGGGACATGATCTGTCGCGTCGTTCTTACTGACCGAGGCCGAACGAAGCGAGATAATCGACGGAAGCCGGGATCTTCGCCTTGTCCTTGATCTCGACGATCAGGCGCGGATTGCTGGTCAGGTCGGCAAGGGCCTGGAATACGGAATTCCAGAGAATATTGCCTTCGCCGAGTGCCCAGTGGCGGTCGGCATAGCCGTCGGCATCCTGGAGGTGGACGTGCTGCAGCCGGTTGCCGGCGGCCTTGACGTAATAGTCGACCGGCGGGGCGCCGGTGGAGCCATGGGCGTAATGCGCATGGCCCGTGTCTATCGAAACTGCGACGGCCGGCGAGTTGAAACTATCGGCGAGCGCCACGCGGGCATGCTGGTCGATATCCTCGATGTTCTCGAGAACGATGACGGCGCCGATGTCCTCGGCGTAGCTGACGGCGTCGCGCATCGTCAGATGCACATGTTCGACCACCCGGTCGCGCTCGCCCTTGTTGTTGTCGAGATTGTTGTAGGACCAGGTGGAATAGGGGCTGTGAGCAACCATCTGGGTGGCGCCTATGGCCGCGCAGACGTCGAGGCCCTGTTTCAGGCGTTTGGCGACAACGGCGCGGATATCGGGATCATGCGAGGCGATGGTGAAGCCCCAGAACGGGCCGTGGATGCCGAGGCGGCCGGTATAACCATCGAGCAGCCTCCGAGCTCGTTCCGCCAGCGAAGCCCAGTCGCCGTTCAGCACGTCGCCCGTGGTGAAGTCCTGGAGTTCGAGGTCGCGTTGCTTTTCGAAAAGCCAGTTGCGGTGGATTTCGAGCTCGTCGAGCGTCATGGCGGCGCCGATCACGGGAAGGGAAGACATGGAAACTCCATCAATCAAAGGAAATAGCGGGGGAGGGAAATTACCGGAGAAATGCCCGGATGGCCGCGACATGGCAGAATTTTGTGTCGGTAATTTTACATTTGTAACAAGAATTCGCGAAATTTGCATCCGTGTTCAATTTCATGGAATCGCAAAGATAGCGTCACGGAACTGATACACAGGATCGCCAAATAGCCCCGGCAATTTCGGGGGTAACCGTGACCAGAAAGAACGTACTTCTTATCGTTGTGGACCAGTGGCGGGCGGATTTCATGCCGCATGTCCTGCGTGCCGACGGCAAGCCGGATTTCCTGAAGACGCCCAATCTCGACCGCCTTTGCCGGGAAGGTGTGACCTTCCGCAATCACGTGACGACCTGTGTGCCCTGCGGTCCGGCGCGCGCCAGTTTGCTGACCGGTCTCTATCTGATGAACCATCGCGCCGTGCAGAACACGGTGCCGCTCGATCAGCGCCATTTCAATCTGGGCAAGGCGCTGCGTACCGTCGGCTACGATCCGGCGCTGATCGGCTACACGACCACGACGCCCGATCCGCGCACAACCTCCGTAAACGATCCGCGTTTCCTCGGTCTCGGCGACCTGATGGACGGTTTCCGCTCGGTCGGCGCCTTCGAGCCGAACATGGAAGGTTATTTCGGTTGGGTGGCACAGCAGGGTTTCGAACTGCCGGAGCATCATCCCGACATCTGGCTGCCGGAAGGCGGAGAGGCGCTGGCCGGTGCGACCGACAAGCCGTCGCGAATCCCCAAGGAATATTCCGACTCGACCTTCTTCACCGAACGGGCGCTCACCTATCTCAAGGGCCGCAAGGGCCGGCCCTTCTTCCTGCACCTCGGTTATTACCGGCCGCATCCGCCTTTCGTCGCGTCTGCACCCTACCACGCCATGTACAAGCCGGAGGACATGCCGGCGCCGATCCGCGCCGCGAACCCGGATGTCGAAGGTGCCCAGCATCCCCTGATGAAGTTCTACGTGGACGGTATCAAGCGCGGTTCCTTCTTTCATGGCGCGGAAGGATCCGGTTCTACCATGGACGAGGCCGAACTGCGCCAGATGCGCGCCACCTATTGCGGCCTGATCACCGAGGTGGACGACTGTCTCGGCCGTGTCTTCGACTATCTCGACGAGACGGGCCAATGGGACGACACGCTGATCATCTTCACCAGCGATCATGGCGAGCAGCTCGGCGATCATCACCTGCTCGGCAAGATTGGCTACAATGACGAGAGCTTCCGCATTCCGCTCGTCATCAAGGATGGCCGCGACAATCCGCGGGCCGGCGAAATCGAGACCGCCTTTACCGAAAGCATCGACGTCATGCCGACCATTCTCGACTGGCTCGGCGGCGATATTCCCCGCGCCTGCGACGGCGCTTCCCTTTTGCCTTTCCTGAAAGGAACCCGGCCGGCGGATTGGCGGACAGAACTTCACTACGAATACGATTTCCGGGACGTTTTTTATTCCGAGCCGCAGACCGTTCTCGGCCTCGGCATGGACACTTCGAGCCTCTGCGTCGTGCAGGACGAGAAGTACAAATATGTCCACTTTGCCGCCCTACCGCCGCTCTTCTTCGATCTCGAAAAGGATCCGCACGAGTTCACCAACCTGGCGGACGATCCGGCCTATGCGGCGCTGGTGCGCGACTATGCCCAGAAGGCGCTTTCCTGGCGCCTCGTCCATGCTGACAGAACCCTTACCCACTATCGCTCCGGTCCGCAGGGCCTGACCGTTCGCGACAATTAAACCAACCCTCAAGGAGATATCCATGGTCAACTTCACCCGTCGCAGCACGCTCGGCCTCGCCGGCGCCGCTGCCGGCTCGCTGATCCTGCCGCGCTTCTCGATCGCCCAGGCCGATCAGCGTCCGTCGATCACCATCGCCGTCCAGAAGATTTCCAACTCCAACACGCTCGACCCGCTCCGCGAACAGTCGAACGTCGGCAGCCGCATCTTCAGCTCGTCGCTCTGGGAAGCCCTGATCGGCACGAATTGGCTGACGGACCTGACGGCAACCCCCGGTCTCGCCACCGAATGGAAACGCATCGACGAAAAGACCGTCGAGCTGAAGCTCCGTCAGGGCGTCAAGTTCCACAACGGTGACGAACTGACGGCCGAAGACGTCGCCTTCTCCTTCGGCAAGGAGCGCATGTTCGGCAACACTCAGCCGGCCACCGGCAAGACCATCTTCATCACCGAGAAGAACCCGCTCGGCCGCGAGAACAAGGAACTCCCGGTCGAAATCCCGGCCGTTGCCCGCCGCATCTGGCCGGCTCTGCTCGGCGTCGAGATCATCGACAAGTACACCGTCCGTTTCGTCAACGGCACGCCCGACGTCACCATGGAAGGCCGTCTGTCGGTTAGTGTCAGCTCGATCGCCAGCCGCCGGTCATGGGATGAAGCCAAGAGCTATCTCGACTGGGCCCGCAAGCCTGTCACGACCGGCCCCTACAAGGTCGCCGAGTTCAAGCCGGACACCTACCTGATCTACGAATCCCACGACGACTACTGGGGCGGCCGCCCGGCGCTGAAGCAGATCCGCTTCGTCGAAGTTCCGGAAGTCGCCTCCCGCATCAACGGACTGCTTTCCGGCCAGTACGACCTCGCCAGCGACATCCCGCCGGATCAGATCGCCGGCATCGAAAAGAACGCCGGTTACGAAGTTCTCGGCGGCACGATCACCAACCATCGCCTGACCGTGTTCGACAAGACCCATGCACAGCTCGGCAATCCGCTCATTCGTCGCGCCTTCACCCACGCCATCGACCGCCAGGCGATCGTCGATTCGCTCTGGGCCGGCCGCACCAAGGTCCCGGCAGGCCTGCAGTGGGATTTCTACGCCGACATGCTGATCAAGGACTGGAAGGTTCCGGAATTCAACCCGCAGCTCGCCCGCGATCTCCTGAAGCAGGCGGGCTACAAGGGTGATCCGATCCCATATCGCCTGCTCAACAACTACTACACCAACCAGACCGCCACGGCGCAGGTTCTGGTCGAGATGTGGGCTCAGGTCGGCCTGAACGTCCAGATCGAAATGAAGGAAAACTGGCAGCAGATCCTCGAAAAGACACCGACCCGCGCCGTTCGCGATTGGTCGAACTCTGCAAGCTTCCCGGATCCGGTCGCCTCGATCGTCGCCCAGCACGGCCCGAACGGGCAGCAGCAGCAGGTCGGCGAGTGGACGAACCAGGAGATGAACACCCTTTCCAACTTCATGGAAACCAGCACCGACCGTGCGAAGCGCCGCGAAGCCTTCGCCCGCATGCTGCAGATCTGCGAGCGCGACGATCCGGCCTACACGGTCCTGCACCAGAATGCCGTGTTCACCGCCAAGTCGAAGAAGATCAAGTGGAAGGCCGCGCCGTCCTTCGCCATGGACTTCCGGGCCGGCAACTGGAGCTAGGCTCCGCCTTCTGCGGGCCGGAGGGCGACCTCCGGCCCGTTTCTTGTTTCCCGGTGCCACCAGTCGGTACCCAGAAAAGGAGACGGTTCATGCCGTTGGTCGAAATCTCCAATCTCGGGGTCGCCTTCAGCGGCGTTCCGGTTCTTCACGGAATCAACCTGAAGATTGAAAAGGGCGAAGCTGTCGGCCTTGTCGGCGAATCGGGTTGCGGCAAGTCCGTGACATGGCTTGCGGCGCTCGGCCTTCTGCCGGGCAAGGCGGCTGTATCCGGTTCCGTCCGGCTCGGCGAGGAGGAACTCGTCGGTGCGCCGCGTGAGAAACTGGAACAGGTCCGAGGCGGACGCATTGCGATGATCTTCCAAGACCCGTCCAGCTCGCTCAATCCCGTGCTGCGCGCCGGCAGGCAGATTGCTGAAGCCGTCGAACTGCATCAGGGCCTTGCCGGTGCCGCTGCACGGGCCGAAGCCATACGGCTGATGGATCTCGTCGGCATTCCAGGTGCCGCCCGCCGTTTCGACAATTATCCGCATGAGTTCTCAGGCGGCCAGAACCAGCGCCTGATGATCGCCATGGCGCTCGCCGGCAAGCCGGACCTGCTCGTCGCCGACGAACCGACCACGGCGCTCGACGCCACGATCCAAGCGCAGATCCTCGACCTCCTGATCTCGCTGCGTCAGGAAACCGGCATGGCGATCGTCTTCATCAGCCACGATCTCGGCGCCGTCAGCCAGATCTGCGAGCGCGTCTGCGTCATGTATGCGGGGCGCATCGTCGAGCAATGTTCCACCGAGATGCTGTTCCGTGCACCGCGGCATCCCTATACGCGCGGCCTTTTCGATGCGATTCCGCGGCTTGATGCCGGCCGGGAGCGGTCGATCCCCATTCCCGGCACCGTGCCGCAGGCGGGGCGCATGCCGGCGGGCTGTGCGTTCGCGCCGCGCTGCGGGTATGCGACCGATGTTTGCCACAATCAGGTTCCGGCACTTTCCGGAACGGAAGGGCGGGCGACTGCCTGTTTCAATGCGCTGGACGAGATGCGCTCCGCGACCGCCTCCGGCACGACGAAGCAGAAGGTGGAATTCGCATGACCGCCGCAAATCTCATCGAGGCGGCCGGCCTCGTCAAAACCTATGTTTCCCGCAAGGGCCTCTTCGGCACGGCGACGCATGTGCGTGCCGTGGACGGCGTGACGCTGTCGGTCGCGCCGTCCACGACGCTCGGCATCGTCGGCGAATCCGGATCCGGCAAGTCGACGACCGGCCGGCTGCTGCTCGGCCTCGAAGCCCCGACCGAGGGTGAAGTGAAGTTCGACGGCAAACCGATGCCGGCGATCAAGACCAATGCCTGGCGGGACCTGCGCTCCCGCATGCAGCTCGTCTTCCAGGATCCGCTGGCGGCGCTTGACCGTCGCGTGCCGATCGGCACGCAGGTGAGCGAGCCGCTCGACATCCATGCCGTCGGCACGGAGAAGGAGCGGCAGGACCGCGTCGAGACGCTGCTGACCGCCGTCGGCCTTCGCCGCGATCAGGCCGGCCGTTATCCGCATGAGCTTTCCGGCGGCCAGCGTCAGCGCGTCGTCATTGCCCGGGCGATCGCCACGAATCCGGATCTGCTCGTCTGCGACGAGCCGGTTTCGGCGCTCGACGTGTCGATCCAGGCGCAGGTGATCAACCTGTTGCGCGACCTGCAAGAAGCGCGGGGCATCGCCATGGCTTTCATCAGCCACGACCTGAAGGTCGTCCGCAACATCTCGGACCGGGTGGCCGTCATGTATCTCGGCCGGATCGTCGAGGAGGCGCCGTCGGCGGACATATTCCGGCGGCCGCTGCATCCTTACACTCGCGCTCTGGTTTCCAGCGTGCCGGTGCCGGGAACCGCGCTCAAGGACCGCATCATCCTGCAGGGCGAGCCGCCGAACCCCGCTGCACGACCCTCCGGATGCGCCTTTCATCCTCGCTGTTCGATGGCGACCGAGCGTTGCAAGGCAGAGGTGCCGGCCTTCGTGACCGTGGAGGCCGGACGCAAGGCGGCCTGCCACCTCGTGCCGGCGGCTTCGACGGAGACCTGATCCATGTTGCGCTTCTTCCTCATCCGCGCCTTTCGCGCCTTCATGACGATCGTTCTCGTCGTCACTTTCGCCTTCGTCGTGCTGCGCATGTCCGGCGATCCGGCACTGATCATCATGGGACCGGAAGCGCCGCCGGAAGCGATCGTCGCATTCCGCAAGGCCTGGGGGCTCGATCAGCCGATCTGGATCCAGTATCTGAGCTACTTCACTGCGATCATGGGCGGCGACCTCGGCATTTCCATGCGCGACGGCCAATCAGCGATCTCGCTGGTTCTGGACCGCATTCCGGCGACCCTGCAACTGACCGTCCCGGCCCTGATCCTCAAGCTGGCGATTGGCATTCCGGCCGGCGTCTACGCTGCGTTGCATCGCGACAGCGCTGCTGATCGTGGTGTCATGGCGGGCGCCGTGGTCGGTTTCACCATGCCGAGCTTCGTGTTCGGCCTCATCCTCGTGCTCGTGTTTTCCGTCACCTGGGGAGTGCTGCCGTCCGGCGGCCAGGATACCTGGATGCATGCGATCCTGCCGATCGCGACGATGAGCATCGGCGGCGCCGGCATTCTCGCCCGCTTCTCCCGCAGCGCGATGATCGAAATCCTCGGCCAGCCGTATATGCGCACCGCGAGTGCCAAGGGTCTGCCCTGGCGCCGGGTGATCTGGGAGCACGCCTTCCCCAATGCGGCGATCCCGATCGTGACGATCACCGGCTTCATGGTCGGCACGCTGATCGCCGGCGCCGTGGTGGTCGAATCGCTGTTCTCGTGGCCGGGCATCGGCCGTCTTCTGGTGGTCTCGGTCGCCAACCGCGATCTGGCCGTGGTGCAATGCATCCTGCTGATGGTGGCGGCGACCATGGTCATTTCGAATTTCGTGGTCGACATTCTCTATGGTTATCTCGACCCGCGCCTGCGCAACAACCAGGCCCGGCACTGAGGAAGCAGACATGGCAAACATTGCTCAAACCGCGCCGGCCATCGGTACCACCCATAAAATGAAGAGGAAGCGCCGGTTTCCGATCTTCGTCGTGATCGGTATCGCCTGGATTGTCGCCATGGTCGTCATCGCATTCGGTGCCGACTGGATCCGTCCTTATGCGATTACCGCGATGGACCTGCGCAACCGCCTCTCGCTGCCCGGCAACCCTGCACACCTTCTCGGGACCGACGAACTCGGCCGCGACGTGATGTCCCGCCTCATCGAATCGATCCGCATCTCGCTGCTGATCGCGTTCGGGGCGACGCTGATTTCCGCCTTCATCGGCACCGCGCTCGGCTTCCTGGCGGCTTATTTCCGCGGCCTCGTCGAGCAGCTCGTGCTCATGCTCGCGGATTTTCAGGCGGCCATGCCGTTTCTCATCATGTCGCTCGCGGTGCTTGCCTTCTTCGGCTCGTCGCTGACCCTGCTGATCTGCCTGATGGGCTTCTACGGCTGGGAACGCTACGCCCGTATCGCCCGCGGTCTCGCGATCGCCGCAAGCGGCCAGGGTTATGCCTCGGCGGTCACCCAGCTCGGCGCAAAGCCCTCCCGCGTCTACCTCAAGCACATCCTGCCGAACATCGCCTCGACGCTGATCGTCTCCATGACGCTCACGTTCCCGGAAATCATCCTGATGGAATCGAGTCTTTCGTTCCTCGGTCTCGGCGTGCAGCCGCCGATGACCAGTCTCGGCAACATGGTGGGTTACGGTCGCGAATATCTCACACGCGCCCCCTGGATCATGCTCGCGCCGTCCTTCGTCATCATGCTGACGACGCTGTCGATCTCGATCGTCGGCGACTGGTTGCGCGACAGGCTTGATCCCACCATTTCCTGATTTCGGGCGGCGGCCGGCGCCCGGCCGCCGTTTTCCTCCGGCAAGAGATCGTCAACGATCCGGTGTAAAATTGCGGCAATACGTTCAATGTTTCACGGACTGCCACTTGAGTTTCTGCAGTCATGCCGTTAAATCTGCGGCACCAGGACCGGGCCCCTCTGGCAGTTCATCCGTGAGCTGTGATGTCGGACTGGATTTTGTCCAACTTGGGTGCCTGGTGTTCGTGGAAATCACGTGACGAAAACGGCGGTGACCTACGACATGCTGAACGCCGGTCGTAGGGTCTCAAGTTCGTCACGGTCCACGCACACGGCATCCCCGCCTTATCGAGATTGGGTGCCAAATGATGGAATTCTTTACCGCGGAGGCGCTGTCAGCCCTCGCGCAGGTTATCATGATCGACCTCGTCCTGGCCGGCGACAATGCGATCGTCATCGGTCTTGCCGCTGCCGGCCTGCCGAAAGCGCAACGCTCCAAAGCCATTCTGGTCGGTATTGTGGCCGCGACCGTTCTGCGTATCGGCTTCGCGCTTGGCACGACGCAGCTTCTGCAGATCGTCGGCCTGCTGCTGGCCGGTGGTATCCTGCTTCTGTGGGTCTGCTGGAAGATGTGGCGCGAACTGCGCACTCCTCATCATCACGAGGAGGAAGCCACGGAGGCGCTTGAGAACGAAGATATCAATGCCGACGGCACGATTGCCGGCGGAGCGCCGCGCAAGACCTTCGCACAGGCGGCCTGGCAGATCGTCATTGCCGATGTTTCCATGTCGCTCGACAACGTTCTGGCCGTTGCCGGTGCCGCGCACGAACATCCCGAGGTGCTGATTTTCGGCCTCGTATTGTCGATCGCGCTGATGGGTGTCGCCGCGAGCTTCATCGCCCGCCTGCTCAACAAGCATCGCTGGATCGCTTATGTCGGTCTCGCCGTCATCCTCTATGTCGCGCTCGAAATGATCTGGCGCGGTGCTCACGAAGTCCTGCCCTATATCGGCGGCTGATTTTTCTCCTGTGGCGCGGCGGCTTTCCCGCCGCGCCACGTCGGGACAATGATATCCCGGCATCGCCGCATCGGCTTGCCTTTTCCGTTTCAACCAAAACTTATGCCCCCGCAGCAGAACCTATTCGTCAGGCTGCGGATCTGCTTCTATGTCTTCGTTCCAGCTGCGGCGCCCGGCGCCCGGCCGCGTTTCGGGTGGAGAACGCGGATCCGATCTGGAGGAGATTGCGCCCTTCCGCCGGCGTTGCAAGTGGATCCTGAGAAAAGCCGATGACCGAACCCTGTTATGATGTCGCCCATCTGGGCCATGTGGAGCTCTATTCCGACCGTTTCGAGGAGACGCTTGATTTCTTCACCCGCGTCTATGGGCTGACCGAGAGCGGCCGCGACGGCGACAGCGTCTATCTGCGCGCCTATGACGACTATGAATTCCATACGCTGAAGCTCACCAGGCATCACACGACAGGTATCGGCCACGTCGCGTATCGCACGTCTTCCGCCGAAGCGCTGGAACGTCGTGTCAAGGTCATCGAAGAGCGGGGCTGGGGCGCGGGCTGGACCGATGGCGATCTGGGCCACGGCCGTGCCTACCAGTTCAGGAGCCCCGACGGCCATCTTTTCGAACTCTACTGGGATACCAGGGAATATGTCGCGCCGCCGGAAGAAAAGCCGGCGCTGAAGAACATCGCCCAGCGGTATCACGGCCGCGGCGCCTGCCCGCGGCGCCTAGACCACGTCAACCTGCTTGCCGCCGATGTCAGCCAAATCCGCGAGTTCATGACGGTAGCGCTCGGCAGCCGTGTGACGGAGATGATCCAGCTTGACAATGGCCGGCTCGGCGGCTGCTGGTTCACCATCAACAACAAGACCTACGACCTCGCCTGCTCCGAGGACCATACCGGTTCGCACGGCCGTTTCCACCACGTCACCTATGCCTGCGACCAGCGTGAGGATATTCTCCGCGCCGCCGACATCTTCCTGGAAAACGGCGTCCATATCGAATCCGGTCCACACAAGCATGCGATCCAGGGCACGTTCTTCCTTTATGTCTGGGAGCCCGCCGGCAACCGCGTGGAGCTTGCCAATGCCGGCGCCCGCCTGATCCTTCGTCCCGACTGGAAGCCGGTTGTCTGGACCGAAACCGACCGCAAGAAGGGCCAGGCCTGGGGCATGAAGACGATCGAAACCTTCCATACGCACGGCACGCCGCCGGTTGCGCACAAGTAAGAAATCAAGAGGCATACAATGGCAAAGACAGCATTGGTCATCAGCGCTCACTCGGCGGATTTCGTTTGGCGCTGCGGCGGCGCGATCGCCTTGCATGAGGAAAAGGGTTACGAAGTCACTGTCGTCTGCCTGTCCTATGGCGAGCGCGGCGAAAGTGCCAAGCTCTGGAAGAACCCGGGCATGACGCTGGAAAAGGTCAAGGCCTCCCGCCGCAAGGAAGCGGAAGCGGCGGCCAAGGCGCTCGACGTCACCGACATCCAGTTCTTCGACCTCGGCGATTACCCGCTCATCGTCGACCAGGAGGCGAAGTTCAAGCTGGTCGACGTGATCCGCAAGGTGCAGCCGGAATTCATGCTGTCCCATTCCAAGTGGGATCCCTACAATACCGACCACATGTATGCCACGCAGGTCGCGCTCGATGCCCGCATGATCGCCCAGGCCTGGGGTCACAATCCGGGCGAAAAGGTGCTCGGCGCGCCGCAGCTCTATCTTTTCGAGCCGCACCAGACCGAACAGATGGAATGGAAGCCGGACGTCTTCCTCGACATCTCGCCCGTCTGGGAAAAGAAGTGGGCCGCCATCCAGTGCATGGAAGGCCAGGAGCACCTCTGGGACTTCTACAAGAACGTCGCCGAAAACCGCGGCAACCACTTCATGCGCAATTCGGGCGGGCAGTCCGGCGGGCGCAAGTCGACCCACGCGGAAGGCTTCCAGTCGGTCTTTCCGCGCACCGTCGACGAACTCTGAGGAAATCCAATGGGTGTCGTAGTCCAGAATATCGAGCGTGCGGATCAGTCGGTCGTTGACCGGCTGGCTGCCTGCGGTGTCGCGACCGTTCACGAGGCGCAGGGCCGCAAGGGCCTGCTTGCGAGCTACATGCGGCCGATCTATCGCGGTGCGCGGCTTGCAGCAAGCGCGGTGACCATCTCCGCGCCTCCGGGCGACAACTGGATGCTGCATGTGGCGATCGAGCAGATCAAGCCGGGCGATATCCTGCTGCTTGCGCCGACCAGCCCCTGCGAGGACGGTTATTTCGGTGACCTGCTCGCCACATCCGCGCTGGCGCGCGGCTGCAAGGGCCTGATCATCGATGCGGGCGTGCGTGATGTGGCGGATCTCACCGAGATGAAATTCCCGGTCTGGTCCAAGGCGGTCTTCGCGCAGGGTACGGTCAAGGAGACGCTTGGCTCGGTCAACGTACCGGTCGTCTGCGCGGGAGCTTATGTGCGGCCCGGTGATGTGATCGTCGCCGACGACGACGGCGTCTGCGTCGTTGTCCGCGAAGAAGCGGAAGCCGTCGCCAGGAAGGCGGAAGCGCGTGTGGCTGCCGAGGACGACAAGCGCAAGCGGCTCGCCGCCGGCGAACTCGGCCTCGACATCTACGGCATGCGCGGCCGGCTGGCTGAAAAGGGTTTGAAATATATCTGAGCGGTGCGTTTGGCCGTCATCCTCGGGCTTGTCCCGAGGATCCATCCACGTCGACCGTTGCAGATCCTCGGGACATCTTCGGGTTAAACCCGAGGACGAGGATGACGGCGGAGAAGGTTTAAGCCTTTCCACCATGTAGCAGCGAAAGTTGCTTCTCCTTTTCCGACAGGGGAGAAGAGGGAGGTTGGAGAATGACTGACACCGAAACCGGCATCCGCTGCATGTGGATGCGCGGCGGCACCTCGAAGGGCGGCTATTTCCTCGTCGAGGACCTCCCGGCCGACCGCGACAATTTTCTGCTGAGGGTCATGGGTTCACCCGATCCGCGCCAGATCGACGGCATGGGTGGCGCCCATCCGCTGACCTCCAAGGTTGCCGTGGTGAAGAAGTCCGAGCGGGAAGGAGTCGATGTCGACTATCTTTTCCTGCAGGTCTTCGTCGACCAGCCGGTCGTTACGGACGCGCAGAACTGCGGTAACATCCTGGCCGGCGTAGGGCCTTTCGCGATCGAGCGCGGGCTGGTGCCCGTCAAGGGCGAGAAGACCGAAGTCTCGATCTTCATGGAGAATACCGGACAGATCGCCATCGCGACGGTCGAGACGCCCGGCGGGCAGGTGACCTACAAGGGCGATGCCCGGATCGACGGCGTGCCGGGCACGTCCGCGCCGGTGCCGATCGTATTCGCCGATACGGCCGGCTCCTCCTGCGGCGCGCTGCTGCCGACAGGCAATGCCGTGGACGAGATCGAAGGCGTTGCCTGCACACTGATCGACAACGGCATGCCCTGTGTCGTCATGCGCGCCGATGTGTTTGGCATTACCGGCACGGAAGGCCCCAAGGAGCTTGAGGCGAACCAGGAGCTTCGCGCCAGGCTGGAGGCGATCCGGCTGAAGGCCGGACCGATGATGAATCTCGGCGACGTCGCCAAGAAATCCGTGCCGAAAATGACAATGGTGTCGGCACCGATGGCGGGAGGAGCAATCTCGACGCGCACATTCATCCCGCATACCTGCCACGATGCGATCGGCGTTCTCGGAGCCGTCAGCGTCGCGACGGCCTGCCTGTTGCCGAAAGGTCCCGCCTCGGAACTGGCGATTATTCCGGAGGGCGATGAAAAGCTCCTGTCGATCGAGCATCCGACCGGCGAGATGAGCGTGATCGCCACGATGAAAAACGGCGAGGTCTATCGCGCGGCGGTGCTGCGCACGGCGCGAAAGTTGTTCGACGGCGTGGTCTTCGACGATTGAGTTGGGAGAGGCGGATGAGAATCGCATTCCTGGGCTTTGGCGAAGCGGCACGCGCCTTCCACGACAGCCTGGCGCCGAAGCTGGATGGCGGGGAATTCCGCGCCTATGACGTGCTGCTCGACAATGCGCAAAGTGCTGTTGAAATGCGGGATGCGATGGTGAGCCGCGGCGTGCAGCCAGCGGATTCATCTGCTGGCCTTGCCGACGCCGAATGGATCTTCAGCGCGGTGACAGCGGATCAGAGCCTCAATGCAGCGCAATCCATCGCGCCGCATCTAGGCCAGGGCGCGTTGCTGATCGATATCAATTCCGTTTCTCCGGGCCGCAAGCGCGAGACCGCCGCCCTGGTCAATCAGACGGGTGCCGATTATCTCGACATGGCGGTGATGGCGCCGGTCCATCCGAAGGGGCATGCGACGCCGGTTTTGATCGCCGGGAAGACGGCGGGTGAACTTCTCGATCGGTTCCGGAAGCTCGGGTTCAACGTGGATCTGGCCGGTGAAGCCGTGGGTTCGGCGACGGCCATCAAAATGGTTCGTTCCGTCTTCGTCAAGGGTCTCGAGGCGATCACCGTCGAGGCGTTGCTGGCGGCAGAAGCCTCCGGCTGCTTCGAGGAAATCCTTGCTTCGCTTTCCGGCAGCTTTCCGGGCCTCGACTGGTCGAAATTCCCGGATTACCAGTTCGAGCGCACCACCCGCCATGGCCGCCGGCGCGCTGCCGAGATGCGGGAAAGCGGGGAGACGCTCGATGCACTCGGCCTCAACGGCGGCATCGCCCGGGAAATCGCTGCAATCCAGGATGCGATGGCGGCAAGCGGCGTCAAGCCGGCCGGCGATTTGAAGGAAGCCGTCGCTCGTGTTCTGGCGGCCCGACGCAGGGACAAATAAGGCCAAATCCCCGGCGCTTTCTTGTATACCTGCCGGTCTTCCAGCCCCAGACCCGCCCGTCATTTGCGGCATCGGATGCCTGTATACACGGGACTTGGCCAATCCATCAGATGTGGCTAAGATTTGTGCCATCGACAGGCGGAGGTTGCGCCGACCTCGTGTCAGGCAAAGGTGCTGAATTGGAAGAGACTTCGAGAACCACTCATACGATGCGCGCGCTGATGGAGCTGCGCAAGAAGATCCTCAGCGGTGATTACCCCGGAGGCACGCGGCTCTTCGAAGTGTCGCTCGCCGAGACGTTGCAGATCTCTCGCACGCCGGTGCGCGAGGTGATGTCGCGGCTTGCCGAGGAAGGACTTCTCGACCGGCTCGCTAATGGCGGTTTCGTCGTCCGCAGCTTCACCTATGCGGATGCGGTCGATGCGATCGAGCTGCGCGGTGTGCTGGAAGGCACCGCAGCCCGGCTCGCCGCGGAGCGCGGTGTCTCCCAGGCGGGGATGGATCAGCTTCGGGAAATCCAGGCCCGGCTGGACGATTGTTTCGGCGAGGCCGCGGATGACGTGGATCTGGAGGCTTATTCCGAAGCGAACGCGAAATTCCATGCAGTCCTGGTAGAGCTTTCCGGCAGTACCGTGATCCAGCGTGAGGTGGAGCGCGCGACCCGCCTTCCCTTCGCTTCGCCTTCCGCCTTCCTTTCCGGCCGTGCACATGTGGCGGCTTTCCGCCAGTCGCTGCATATCGCCCAGGATCAGCATCGCACCCTGGTGACGGCGATTGCCGGCCGCGAAGGCGCAAGAGCCGAGTTCATCGCCCGCGAGCACGCCCGCATCGCCCGCAAGAACCTCGAATATGCCGTATTCGAAGATCCCGAACTGATGCTGACAGTTCCGGGCCTCGTTCTCCTCAATTCCTGAAGAGGCCCCCACGAGCATTCTGTTAACGGTCGGAAGCCTCCGGTTTACCATTCGGGGCGATCGTCAGCCTGCCGAATATTTCCCCTTGAATTTGTCCGCCGATGCCGTCATGTATACACGACATTTCAAACCATAGGGAGGAATTCCGTGTCTCAGGCCAATCTCACGCAAGTTTTGAAGGATGCCGGCAATACCGTCGAGCATCTGCGCAACTCCAAGACCGGCATCTATGTATACCCCGTCGTCGCTCCGGAATTCTCCAACTGGCGCTCCGAGCAGGCCGCATGGCGTGAAGGCGCGGTCCTGTTCGACCAGTCTCACCACATGGACGAGCTGGTCGTCGAAGGTCCGGATTCTGCCAAGTTCCTTGAAAGCCTGTCGATCAACAGCTTCGCCAATTTCGGCGTCGACCGCGCCAAGCATTACGTTCCGGTAACGCCGGCCGGTCATGTCATCGGCGACATGATCATCTTCCGCGAAACCGAAGAGAAGTTCGTTCTCGTCGGCCGCGCCCCGACCGCCAACTGGCTGCTCTACAACGCCTCGCTCGGCAAGCATAACGTCAAGCTGACCCACGATCCGCGTTCGCCTTCGCGTCCGGATGGCAAGCTCGTCACCCGTATCCACTACCGTTTCCAGATTCAGGGCCCGGACGCTCCGAAGGTCTTCGAAAAGATGAACGGCGGCCCGATCCCGGAGATCAAGTTCTTCCATGTCGACTGGATCAATGTCGGCGGCCGCAAGGTTCAGGCTCTGCGCCACGGCATGGCCGGCGCTCCGGGTCTCGAAATCTGGGGTCCGTATGCGGAGAAGGACGAAGTCCGCGCCGCCATCCTGAAGGCAGCTGAAGAGGCCGGCGTCGATCTGCGTCCGGTCGGCAGCCGCGCCTACGCCACCAACACGCTAGAGTCCGGCTGGATCCCGTCGCCGCTTCCGGCGATCTACACGGGCGACGAACTGCAGGGTTATCGCGACTGGCTTTCGGCCCAGAGCTACGAAGCTTCCGGTTCGATCGGCGGCAGCTTCGTCTCCGACAATATCGAAGACTATTACCTGAACCCCTACGAGCTCGGTTACGGCGTCTACGTCAAGTTCGACCACGATTTCGTCGGCCGCGCCGCCGTCGAAAAGCAGAAGGCAACCCCGCAGCGCCGCAAGGTTACCTTCGAGTGGAACTCCGACGACGTCGTCAAGGTCATCGCCTCGGCCTTCCAGCCGGGCGAGCAGGCCAAGAAGTGGATCGATTTCCCGCTCTCCAACTACGCCTCGTCGAGCTTCGACAAGGTCCTGAAGGATGGCAAGGTCGTCGGCCTGTCGATGTTCAACGGCTATAGCTACAACGAGCGTTCCATGCTGTCGCTCGGCGTCGTCGATGCCGACATCAAGGAAAACGACATCCTGACGCTCGTCTGGGGCGAGCCGGATGGCGGTACTTCCAAGACCTCGGTCGAGCAGGGCCACGGCCAGGCTGAGATCCGCGTTCGCGTCGCTGCAGTGCCTTACGCACAGGAAGCACGTGAAAATTACGCCGAAAGCTGGCGCACCAAGAAGGCCCTCTGATGGCCACGGCGTGCGAGAAGGGTTTCTCGCACGCCGCTCCGTCCGTCTGACCGGACGTTTTTCATTGGCTCAACCGGGGGGAGGATCAACAATGGCACTTTTGAATCTGTTCAAGGGCAAGCAGGAAGAGAAGGCCGTGGAGCCAGTGAGCTTCAGGGATCTCATCGACGGCTACTCCATCGAAATCATGCCGCGCACCGCGGCGAAGATCGAAGATTTCAAGACACTGCTGCCGAAGGGCACGCGGGTCTATATCGCCCATATCGAGGGCACGCCGATCGAGGACATGGTGCAGACCGCAAGGCGCCTGCATGAGGACGGCTTCCCCGTCATGCCGCATTTTCCCTCCCGCATCATTCCGAGCCTCGCGACGCTCGAAGACTGGATCAAGCGCTACAGAAACGAGGCGGGCGTGGACCAGGCGCTGCTGCTTGGCGGCGGCGTATCGACGCCGGCCGGCGATTTCGACAGCTCCATTCAGCTGATCGAAACCGGCCTGTTCGACCGCTATGGCTTCAAGCGGCTGCATGTCGCGGGCCATCCGGAGGGTAACAAGGACATCGACAAGGATGGCAGTTCCCGGATCGTCGATGAGGCGCTGAAGTTCAAGCAGGCCTATTCCGAACGGACCGATGCCGAGATGGCGATCGCGACCCAGTTCGCCTTCGACGCCAAGCCTGTCATCGCCTGGGCGGAACGCATCGCTGCCGCCGGCGTCAAGCTGCCGATCCATCTGGGCATCGCCGGCCCGACCAAGCTGCAGACGCTGATCAAGTTTGCCATCGCCTGCGGCGTCGGCCCCTCGCTCGGCGTGCTGCAGAAGCGCGCCATGGACCTTAGCAAGCTGCTCGTTCCCTACGAGCCGACTGAAGTGCTGACCGACATCGCCGATTACAAAGCGGCCCATCCCGAAAGCCTGATCCAGCAGATCCACGTCTTCCCGCTCGGCGGCATTCGCGCCAGTGCGGAATGGATGAACGAACAGCTGACCGGCGAGCGTAACGTCGCGCCTTGATTTAACCTGAAGCGGGCGGGTGACTGACTTTCCCGCTTCACCCCGCTGCCGGGAGGAGCAAGGCAGGGGAGGACAAACACGTGGAATACCCCAATCTGCGTCATATTCGTCTATTCTGCGCCTGCCTGCGCACCGGTTCGCTGACGCAGGCTGCCGATATCGTCGGTGTTACCCAGCCTGCGGCATCACAGGCGATCTCCCGCCTGGAGGATCTGTTCGGCACCCGCCTTCTCGAACGCGGGCCGGGCCTCGCCATGGCGACGGCCGCGGGCCGCGTCGTGCAGGCCCGGTCGCTGCGCGCGCTCGAACTTATCCGCACCGGTTGCCTGAGGCTCCAATCCAATCCGGCGGCACGCGGTTCGGGTGCCGAAGCGAGGCTCACTATTTCCCATCTTCGCGCCCTGCAGGCATTCGCGCAGGCCGGCGGTTTTCCGGGTGCGGCGCGCATCCTCGATCAATCCGGAGCCGCGGTGCAGCGTACGGCGCGCAATGCCGAAGCGGTCCTCGGCACCAGTCTTTTCGAGGCGGACGGGCGGGCAACGCGGCTGACGGGCGCCGGTCGCGCCGCGGCCCGCTGGGCCGGGCTTTCGCTGAAAGAACTCGGCAACGCCATGGAGGAAGTGCAGGAACTGCGCGGCAAGTTCGACGGTCTCGTGTCGATCGGCGCGTTGCCGATGGCACGCACCACCGTTGTCCCGGATGCCATCGCCTGGCTTGCATCCAGCTACCCCCTGGCCCGATTCGAGATTCTGGAAGGCAGCTATGAACAGTTGTTGAGCGATCTGGAGATGGGGCATATCGATTTTCTGATCGGTGCGCTGAGAAACCGCATTTCTCCAACGCTGGTTCAGGAGCCGCTCTTCGATTTCAGGCTTGCGGTGGTTTCCGGCGTCGGCCATCCCCTCTCCGGCAAAGCGAACGTGTCGCCGGCCGATCTTGCCGCATATCCGTGGATCGTCGCTCGCAAGGGAACGCCCAACCGCAGCACGTTCGATGCCCTGGCAGCCAAATTCCCGGAAGGTTACCGCAAGCAGGGAACGGTGGAAACGGGTTCGCTGACGACCCTACGCGGACTTTTGATGCAATCCGACCGACTGGCACTTCTTTCCAGACATCAACTCCGGCACGAACTGAAGGCGGGGTTTCTGACGCTGCTCAACTACGAGATACCCGGAAAGCCGCTTTCGATCGGTATCACCACCCGGCGCAATTGGCAGCCGACCGCGCTTCAGGCCGAATATCTGGCCGCTGTCCGGCGCGTCGTGACGAGCGAGGAAGCAGCCAACGCCGCCGAAGGTGGCCGTCTGCCGCCGCTGAAGGCGGCTGAGTAGGCGCCACTTGCCATTGCACATTTCGCGTTTATCGTTATTCCGCCTAGTCGGCCGTCCGATGACACGTGCCGGTGAAGGAGCATGGAAGCATCTTGAGAAAAAAGGCAGTCAACAGTCTCGAACGCCTTCAGGCGGTGCTCGAAGTCTTTACCGAAGAGCGCCTCGAATGGACCCCCGAAGAGCTGATGGAGGAGCTGGGCTACAGCCGCCCGACGCTCTATCGTTATCTCAAGATCCTCAAGGAGGGTGGTTTTCTCACCTCAATGCCCAATACCGGCTTCACCCTGGGGCCGAGGGTGGTGGAGATGGATTACCTGCTCCGGAAGTCCGACAACCTGATTCTGTCCGGTGCCCCTTACCTGCAGAAACTCACCGGAAAATACGAATGCACGGCGCTTCTGGTTCGCTGGTACGGGGAAAAAATCCTCTGCGTCGAATCCCTGAGCTCCAGCCGGGAAGCGATCAGCAGCTATCCGCGCGGACGGCCGATGCCGCTCAGCCGTGGGGCGATCGGTCGTTCGATCGTCGCTTTCCTGCCGCGCCGCAACCTGCTGCCGCTCCTCAAGCGGACCTTGGGTGAATGGCAGGCAGCAGGTGTCGGCCACACGGTCGAGCAGGTTCTGGAGGTTCTGAAATCCGTCCGGAAAACGGGGTATGCGGTCGCCTATGGTGAGGTAACCCCTGGGGTCATAGGATTTGCAGCGCCGATTTTCGACGCGGGACAAAGTCCGATCGCAAGTTTCTCCCTGACGATCGGCGAAGATCTGGCAGACGGGCCGATCGTCGAAAAGATCGGCGATGACGTGCGGCAGGCGGCGGCCGATATCAGCGCATCACTTGCCTCCCACAGACATAAAGTTTTAAGTCAATAATCTCATATTGCAAGAAAACGGGTTGACTTACGCCATAGGTCTTCGCATGGTGCGGCACGACGCCGAGCGCGTATCGTGCCTTTTTGCATGAAGTTTTTTGGAGCCCGGCAACCGGATCGCAACATGTCCGCAATGCCGGCAAGACAAGACCGGAGGAGCATTCCATGAAGAAGATCGACGCTTTCAACCACATCTGGCCGAAGCCCTTTTTCGACAAGCTGATCGGCTATATCGGCACGATGACCGACGTCACCATGCGCTCCGGTGCGGTGCCGATGATGACGGATCTCGACCGCCGTTTTCAGGTCATGGACATGTTCGGCGAGGACTACCAGCAGGTCCTGTCGCTGGCTTCGCCGCCGCTCGAAAAGCTCGCCGGCGCCGAGCGCGCCTATGACCTCGGCCGGATCGGCAACGATTCCCAGAAGGAACTGTGCGACAAATATCCGGAACGCTTCCCGGCCTTCATCGCCACCGTGCCGATGGAAAACCAGGAATGGATGATGGCGGAAACCAAGCGCGTGGTCGAGGATCTCGGCGCCTGCGCGGTGCAGATCTTTACCAATTACAGCGGCAAGCCGCTTGACCTGCCGCAGTTCGAGCCCTTCTTCGAATATATGGCGAAGTCCGGAAAGCCCGTCTTCCTGCATCCCTCGCGCGGCGCGAACTTCCCGGACTACCTCACCGAAGACCGTTCGGAATACGAAATTTTCTGGACCTTCGGCTGGCCGTATGAAACCTCGGCCGCCATGGCCCGCCTCGTCTTCTCGCGCATCTTCGACAAGTACAAGGGCCTCAAGGTCGTCACCCATCATGCCGGCGGCATGGTGCCGTTCTTCGAAGGCCGCGTCGGCGCCGGTTGGGATCAGATGGGCAAGCGCACGTCGGATCGGGATCTCTCCACGGTGCTGAAGGCGCTGGAGCGTCCGCATCTCGAGTATTTCAAGGAGTTCTATGCCGATACCGCGAGCTTCGGCTCGACCAAGGCAATCGAGCATGCGATTGAATTCTTCGGCGAAGACCGTGTTCTGTTCGCATCCGACGCGCCGTTCGATCCGGAAGGCGGCCCGATGTACATCCGTGAGACCATCAAGGTTCTCGACAACATGAACATCTCCGACGCGACGCGCCAGAAGATCTACGAAGGCAATGCCAAGAAGCTTCTCGGCCTGAAGTAAGCGATCCGGTTTTCTGAGTTATCGAGCGCGCGGGCGGCAAACGCCCGCGCGTTTTCATTTCGTGAGCCGGTCGATATAACGCTTGGCGGAGCGGGCGACGATCGCCTGTCCATCCTTTCGGACATTCTGATGCGAAAAGGCGCCGTAGATGCGCTCGAAAGGCCAGGGCGCCAGCCGCTCGGCGACATCGGCGACTTCGGTGGCACTGAGCGGAATCATGTTCGGATAGCTCCACATGAAGGAGACGTGGTCGGTGCCCGGGGTCACCTGCACGATATCGCCGGCCAGAAGCACGCCCGTTCCGTCTTCGGTCAGCCAATGCAGTACCGTGCCGCCGGCGAAATGCCCGCCGCCGTGGACCAGTGTCACTGAGGACGACAACGCCAGCGCATCCTCCTCCCACAGCCGGACATGGTCCGAAGGTCGGCAGATCCATTCCTTGTCTGCGGCGTGCAGGTAGATCGGCGCATCGAAGGCGGCGGCCCAATCCTGCATCGTGGTGTAGTAATGCGGATGGGAGATGGCGATCGCGCTCAAGCCTCCAAGTGATTTGACGATCGTCCTTGTGGCGTCATCAAGAAGGGCAATGCAATCCCACAGGACGTTGCCCTGCGGCGTCCGCAGCAGGAGGGTGCGCTGGTTGATGGCGAAGGCAGGTACAGTCTGAATGGCCGTGAGGCCCGGCTCCAGTTCCAGCCAGGTGTTGCGGTGCGTACGCGCCAATTTCTCCGGCGTCGTCCAGGACTGGCCCGAAGGGGGAACATATTGGCGTTCGTCGCTGCAGATGGGGCAGATTTCCGGTGCCCCGTTCGGCCCGTCAAAGGATGTGCCGCAGGCGTTGCAGAGAAAAATCGTCATCGAATCCTCCCTTGGCGGCTGCTTTGCCGCTCGTCATTAAACTGACAAGAAACGATATTCGCTCCGGAAAGGGAAGCCTTGGCCTCTTCCTAGAGGATCAAACGTGCGCATTCGCGGCAGTTGATTCACCTTTTTCAAAGGCGCGTCCATTAGGGTGATGGCGATTTACATCGTGCCCGAGAATCCCATGACGGTCCCGAATACCCCAAGGCTGCTGAATCTGGATATCCTGCGCCTTATTTCGGCGCTGATGGTGCTGGCCTTCCACTATGGTTTCCGCATGCGGATTTCCGGTGAAGGCGGCGGGCTCGGTTTTCCGGAACTGGCGCCGTTCGCCATGTGGTTCGATGCCGGTCTGCTGATCTTCTTCGCGATTTCCGGCTATGTCATCGCCATGTCGGCCGAGGGCCGCTCGGCTTACGATTTTGCCGCCGGCCGTTTCGCGCGGCTCTGGCCGACCTTCATCGCCTGCGCGACGATCACCGCCGTCGTGCTTTCGATGTGGCATGTGCCGACGCTCGATCCGCCGACGGTCAGGCAATGGCTGGCGCATGCCGTCATCATCTCGCGCGGTCTCGGCCAGCCGTTCCTCGACGGTGCCTATTGGACGATCGCCTACGAGATCATCTTCTACTTCTGGGTCTTCGTGCTGATCGCGATCGGCCTTTTCGACCGCGGCTGGCGCGTGCTGGTACTGGCCTGGCTTGCCTTGTCCGTGGCCAACGAGACCCTCATCGGCAGCGGCGCCGTCCAGAAACTGCTGATCACCGAATATTCCGGCTATTTCGCCTTCGGCCTGACGCTCTACAAGACGCAGCGCGACTGGTCGCCGGCCAATCTCTGCGTGCTGGCGCTCGCCGCCTGCTGGGCAACCGTGACGCCTTTCCTGACCGAGCCGGATTTTGTGGAAATGTATGGGCTCGTCCGCAATGTCGAAGGGCTGGCCCTGATCGGTCCTGTGTCCCTCGGCATCATGGCGATCTGCGCCACGGCGCCGTCGCTGCGCATTTCTCCCGCGTTGGCGATCGGTCTCGGCGGGCTCACCTACCCGCTCTATCTCTTGCACCAGAACATCGGTTATGCGGTTTTCGCCCGCTTCGGAACAGAGCAGAACCGTTGGCTGGTGGCTTTTGTCCTGGTCGCGCTCCTGCTTCTGGTTTCACTGGCAATCGCCAGGACGATCGAGCCCCGGGCACGACGAGCGATTGTTCGCGCCGCCGGCCATATCAAGGAAGGCTGGGGACGCCTGAGGCAGCGGACGGCCTGACATCGGGTTGACACGTATATTCTACCCGGATAAAATTTGCGCCTGAAAGGGATGTGAATGCCGGAATTTCATTGGACAGTTTTTCAAGACGACAGGCGTGTTGCGAGCGGCACACCGAACGAGGTCGTGACTGCTCTCAAGGATCGCGATCATGACCATCTTCTGGTCTTCGACGATGCCACCGGCAAGCCCGTCGATCTCGATTTGCGCGGCAGTCTCGCGGAATGTCTTGGACGTCTGCCGCAGGGTGAGAACGTCGCTATCCCCACCGAACGGCGTCCCGGCCGGCCGAAGCTCGGTGTGGTGCCGCGGGAGGTGACGCTGCTGCCGCGGCATTGGGAATGGCTTGGCCAGCAGCCAGGCGGCGCTTCCGTAGCATTGCGCAAGCTGGTCGATGCGGCGCGAGCCGCCAGCCTGTCCGATGACGAAAAGCGCCGTTCCCAGGAGGCGGCGGATCGTTTCATGCGAGCGTTGGCAGGTGACCAACCGGGATACGAGGAGGCGGCGCGGGCGCTTTACGCGGGGCAGGCCGAGCGTTTCCGTGCGCTGACGCAAGGTTGGCCGAAGGATGTCCGCGACCATGCCCGCCACCTTGCCCGCGGCGCTTTGGAAACAGGCCCTGAAGAGACCTAACACCACTATTGCGGCAGGTGCCCGAGCGGCAAGGGTGCCGTTTCCTTCAGCGTGCGGATGGCAAAATTGCTGCGGATATCGGTGACGCCCGGCAGGTTGAGCAAGGTGCCGAGCAGCAGCTTCTCATAAGCCGCGAGATCGGCCACGACGATCTGCAGCAGGAAATCAGCCTCGCCGGAAACGAGATGGCAGGCGATGACTTCCGGCATATCGCGCACCGCATCGCGGAATGCATCCGGGGCCGCGCCGTGATGGCGTTCCACCTTGATCCCGACGAAGACCGTCAGTCCGAGTCCAAGTTCGCTGCGGTTGAGGCTCGCATGATAACCGCCGATGACGCCTGCCTCTTCCAGGATCCGCACCCGCCGCAGGCAGGGAGAAGGCGAAAGGCCGACTTCATCGGCCAGCTCGACATTGGTCAGCCGCGCATTGCGCTGCAAGGCGGCGAGGATCTTGCGGTCTATGGCATCCAGCTTCAGATTTGGCATAATATGACAGCGATTGGATATTGGTTGATCGTTTCCGCCAATTACCTCTCATTTTGTGGTCGTCTTCGCAAGGACATGCTACCCGCTCCGACGCTAGAATAGAGCGGAAAGGAGTTGGACATGACCGAGCTTTGGATATTTTTAGCTGCGCTGGTGGTCGCTTTCCTGGTGCCGGGGCCCGATATGGTTCTGGTGCTGCAGACCGGGGCAGTGCGAGGATATGGGCATGCCTTGGCGGCTGCGGTCGGGCTTGCCGCTTCGAGGGGCGCGCATGTGGCGCTCGCGGCGCTCGGGCTTGCGGCATTGCTCCGCACGTCGCCGATGGCTTTCGATATTATCAGGCTGGTTGGCAGCCTCTATCTCATCTGGCTGGGCATCGGCATCCTGCGGGCCGCTTCGCTGGTGCCGGAGGAAAGTGCGCGGGATGAAAATCGCTCAACCTCCTCCTACCGTGGCGATATCGGCCGCGGGCTGCTCACCAATTTCCTCAATCCCAAGCCGCTGCTGTTCTGTTCGGTATTGCTGCCGCAGTTCGTTCACCCTGTGGAGGGCGGCGTTGCCGGGCAGTTCCTCTTTCTTGGGATCGTGCTTGTTTCTCTTGGTTTCGCCTTCGACGTGCTTCTTTCCTTCACAGGTTCGGCGCTTGGCCAATTCCTGAGGCGTCATCCATTGGTCGAGGCGATCCAGAAATGGCTCTTCGCCTCGCTGCTGATCGGTTTCGGTGCTCGGCTGGCGTTATCCGGCCGGCCGCAATAGGTCACGCCAGCGATTTGTGATTGGTTCGTAGATACTCCATCAGATCGGCCGCGGGCTTCGAGAGCGGCCTGCGTACGGATGCGATCTGCCGGACGTCGAAGGTCAGATCGTCGCCTGCGAAATCGAGTTTCATCAGCATGCCGCGCTCGATATCCGCCGCGACACTCCGCTCCAGCGAACAGGCGATGCCGACGCCGGCGACCACGAATTCGCGCAGAAACTGGTATTCCGTCGCCTGGGCGGCGACCTTCACATGGCTGATGCCGGCATTGGCGAGAAGTTTCGAAACACCGCGGCCGAAAAGAGACGAAGGCGGCGGACCGACGAAATCATAACGGGCCACGTCCTGCGGCTTGACCCGTTTGCGACGGGCAAGGGCGTGGTTCGGCGAGGCGATCAGCACGAGTTTTTCCCGGCCGATGATCTCCGCACGCACGCCGCGCAGGTCTTCATTGCCGAGAAAACAGCCCACATCGGCGACGCCGTCGCGCACTTCGGAAAAAACATCTTCCTGCTTGCCGATCCTCAGGACCAGCTGGATATCCGGCCGGGCCAAGGCGAAGTCCGTGATTTCCTTGCGCAAAACGAAATTGGCCAGGCTGCGCTGACAGGACAGCACGACCTGCTGGCCGGTCTCGCCGCGAATTTTTACCACCTCGGCCCGCATGTCGTCGGCCTCGGCCAGGAACTCGCGCGCATGTTGCAGCACGCTGCGGCCGATCTCGGTCAAGAGCGGTTTGCGGCCCCGGCGGCGCACGAAGATCTGCCCGCCGATTTCCTTCTCGATCGCCATGATATGGGCGCTGACGGAGGGCTGGGCGATGCCGAAACGATCGGCGGCGGCCGCGAAGCTTCCCTCCTCGACCACTGCAACCAGAACTTCCATGCGCCGGAGCGTGATGTTGAACATGGTGATAACCTATAGTCTATAGGCTATCAAACCTAAAGCCCCCCAACCCGTTGCTAGTTGCCGTTCGAATGGATCAAATGTCATTCGAGGATGAGGAATGACATGAACAATCTCATTGGGAGCCTGACGCTCTAGCCGTCAGCCGGAGTGTTCCTGCCACCGCTGGCCGAGGTCTCGGCCCAATCCGCAAAGATTAGGCATTCCGCATGGGCTCCATGCGGACAGGAGGACGCATGAATATTGTCGGAATTGATATTGGCGGTACGTTCACCGATCTCGTCGGTTATGTCGACGGCAGGATCGTGACGTCGAAGACCTCGACCGTGCCGGCCGATCCGACCCAGGGCATCGCCCGCAGCCTCGAGCTTGCGAATTGCGATCCCGACGAATTGAACGAAATCCTGCACGGCTCGACGATCGCCATCAACACGGTGCTGGAGCGCAAGGGCGCCCGCACCGCACTGATCACCACGAGCGGTTTCCGCGATGTCTACGCGATCGGCCGTTCCAACCGCATCCAGGCCTTCAACCTGTTCTTCAAGCGCCCGCAGCCGCTGGTGCCGCGCAGCCTGACCTTCGAGATCCCGGAGCGCATTCTTGCCTCGGGCGAAGTGCTCGAAGCACTGGACGAGAAGGCAGTCGCCGCCGTCATCGCCGAGATCGAGGCGGCCAGCGTCGAATCTGTGGCGATCTGCCTGCTGCATTCTTGGGCCAACCCGGTCCATGAGCGCCGCGTCGGCGACATGCTGCGCAAGGCGCTGCCGAATGTCTTCATCACGCTGTCGCATGAGATCCTGCGCGAATATCGCGAATACGAGCGGTCTTCGACAACGGCGCTCAACGCCTTTGTCGGTCCGCGCGTCGAAGGTTACCTGAAGCGGCTGGAAACCTATCTCCGCTCCGGCGCCTTCGGCGGCAAGATCCATATCATGCGATCGAACGGCGGGGTGATGTCCATCGGCCAAGCGCAGGAACAGCCGGTGTCGATGATGGAATCAGGTCCCGTCGCCGGCATGATCGGCGCCGGTCGCCTCGCCAAGCTGCTCGGCCTGAAGCGCTGCATCGGTTTCGACATGGGCGGCACCACCGCCAAGTCGAGCCTGATCACCGATGGAGCGCCGGCTATCGAAACCGGTTACGTGATCGGCGAGGAAGCCGACGGCCAGCCGATGCAGTTGCCGGTGGTCAACATCGTGGAGGTTGGCGCCGGCGGCGGCTCGATCGCCTGGGTCGACAATGCCGGTGGCCTGCATGTGGGTCCCCAGAGCGTCGGCGCCGATCCAGGCCCCGCCTGCTATGGCAAAGGCGCGGACTTGCCCGTCGTCACCGACGCGGACCTCATCCTCGGCCGCATCAATCCGCAGCGTTTCCTCAACGGCGGCATGCCGCTGGACAGGGCCGCGTCCGAACAGGCGATGCTGAACAAGGTCGGCAGCACACTGAAGCTCAATCCGGTCGAGGCGGCGCTCGGCGTCGCCAAGATCGCCGACAGTTCCATGTCGCTCTCGGTGCGTGCCGTTTCGATCAACAAGGGTATCGACCCGCGCGACACGGCGATGATCGCCTTCGGCGGCGCCGGTCCGCTGCACGCGATTGCCATCGCCCGCGAGATCTACATTCCGCAGGTCATCATCCCGAAACTGCCGGGCACGTTCTCGGCGCTCGGCATGCTGATGGCCTCGTGGCGGCAGGATTTCGTGCAGACCTTCATCGGCCGCGTCGGCGAACTGTCGGATGAAGGCGTCGAGAAGGTCTATGCCGAACTGGTGGCGAGCGGCCGCGAGCAGATGAAGCGTGACGGCATTGCCGAGAACGAGGCGGATCACCGGTTCTTCGCCGACCTGCGTTATGTCGGCCAGGAGCATGCAATCTCGATCCCGATCGAGAACACCGGCATGCTGTCGGGCGACACAAGTGAGGTTCGCCGGCGTTTCGATGCCGAGCATGACCGCCGCTACAGCCAGTCGGCGCCGACCGAAGCGCTCGAAATTGTCAGCCTGCGCCTCGTGCTCACCGCTGCCCGCACCGACAATGTCGCCGAGGAATGGCTGTCACGTCCGTGGGAAGCCGAGGGGGAAGCCGAAGTCGGCAGCCGCGATGTCGTGTTCGACGATCCGGCAAAGCCGCTGAAGACGGCCATCTACTGGCGCCCGGCGCTGCCGGCCGGCTTCAAGCTCACCGGCCCCGCGGTCATCGAAGAACCCAATTCCACCATCCTGATCCACCCCGGCGACGAAGTGCTCGTCCACGAAGCCGGCCATCTCCTGGTGACGCTCGCCAAGCAGAGCGAGGAATAAGACATGACCCCGATGAAGAACGATCCCATCACCGTCGAAGTCGTCCGCAATGCGATCGTCGCCTATGCCGACGAAATGGCGGAGGCGCTCTGCAAATCCGCCTACAACATGATGATCTACGAAGTCCGCGACTATTGCTGCGGCCTGATCGATACGACCGGGCGGATGATCTCCCAGAACCGCGGCGGCCTGCCGATCTTCCTCGCCGATCTCGGCATCGCCGTCGAGGACGGCATCAGGAAATACGGGCTGAAGGGTTTCGAGGAGGGCGACGTCCTCGTCATGAACCACGGCCATATCTGCGGCCAGCATCTCAACAACGTCGTCGTCTACGCCCCCTGCTTCCATGATGGAGAGCTGATCGGTTTTGCCGCCAACCGCGCCCATTGGGTGGATATCGGCGGCGGCCGCCAGGGTTTCGGCTCCAACGCGACGACCGACATCTTCTCCGAAGGCCTGCAGATGCGGTCCTTAAAGATCTACAAGGCGGGCGAGCTCAACGACACGCTCTACCAGATCATCCAGGACAATATCCGTTATCCGGATGCCAGCCTCGGCGACCTGCGCGCCCAGGTGGCGTCCTGCCAGATCGGCGCCAAGCGTTATGCCGAACTGGTCGCCCGTTACGGCCGCGGCGTGGTGGAAAGCTGCGTCGAGACCATCTGGGACCATGCCGACAACGCGGTCCGCCAGGTGATCGAACGTATTCCGGACGGCATCTATTCTGCCGAAAGCTATCTCGACAATGACGGACGCGATCTTGCGACCCCGCTCAGGATCGCCGTCAAGGTGATCGTCTCCGGCTCGACCATCACCGTCGATTTCCACGGCATGCATCCGCAGGTCAACGGTCCTTTGAATTCCGGCCGCTCGGGCGGTATCGCGGCGGCCCGCGTCGCTTTCAAGGCGCTGACCTCGCCGGAACTCGATGTCAACGAAGGCTGCTTCCGGGCTCTCAATGTCGACCTGCCGGACGGCACGATCCTCTCGGCGCGTCCGCCGGCGGCACTCGGTCAGTGGAGCATCGCGCTGCCGACCGTCATCGACACGATCCTGAAAGCCCTGGCGCCGGCAGTTCCCGAGCTGATCCCGGCCGCCCACAAGGGCGATATGGGCGGCTGCTCCTTCTTCGGTTTTTATGACGACGGTTCCCGCTTCCTGCTGATGAACATCTTCGGCGGCGGCTGGGGCGGGCGTCCGCATGAGGACGGCGAATCCGCGGCCGTCTCCGTCTGCCAGGGCGACGTGCGCAACACGCCGGTCGAGCTGCAGGAGATCAAGTATCCCTTCATCATCGAAAAACACGCCCTGCGCCCGGATTCCGGCGGCGCCGGCGAACATCGCGGTGGTCTCGGCATCGAGCTGACCTACCGGTGCCTGCGCGCCTGCAAGGGCAATATCAACTTCGACCGTACCGTCACCCCGCCCTGGGGCCTGCATGGGGGTCATGCCGGCGAGGTCAGTGTGGCGATCATCGATCGCGCCGACGGCACGCAGCAGCGGGTCAACAAGGCGACTGACGTGCAGTTCAGGCCGGGCGATCGCATCACCTTCCTCACCGCCGGCGGCGGCGGTTACGGCGATCCGCGCAGTCGCTCGCGCTCGGATCTGGAAGAGGATATCACCAACGGTCTCGTGTCCAGGGAGGCGGCTGTCCGCAACTACGGTTACGGCGAAACGCCCATGCCGCGCCGCATCGCGGTGAACGGCTGAGGAGCGTGGCGATGATCGGCGAAATCCGCAAGAAACGGTTGGTCGAGGCGATGCTGGAGGCGGGGCTGGATGGCCTCGTGCTCTACGGCAATGCCTGGCAGAACGACTATCTGCGTTACGCCGCCGATTTCGGCATTCTCGAAGGCGAGGGACTGGCCGTCGTCACCCGTGACGGCGACGTCACCCTCTATCTCGACGACGAGCTGGAAGGCGAGCGGGCGGCGGTCGAATGCCCGGAGGTGAAGACCGTGATCGCCGACGATCTGGTTGGCACGGTATCCGGCGTCGTCGCGCGGCTCGGCAACAGCCGCATCGCGGCCGGCCCGAAACGTCATCTGCCCTATGGGCTTGCCGCCCGGCGCGGCGACCTTCGCTTCGAGGATGCGACGGCGCTGGTCGATCGCCTGCTGATGGTGAAATCCGCCGACGAGCTGAACGCGGTGCGCAGTGCCGCGCGGCTTGCGGACGAAGGTTATGCGGTGTTCCGCAATGCGGCTGCTGCCGGCAAAAAGGATTACGAACTGATCGCCGAGATCGAATCCTTCTTCCGCAATGAAGGCGTCGACGACAATTTCATGATCATCGGCGTCGGCGGCCCGGAAGTGCGCGGCATGGCGCCGCCGCTCGGCAAGGTGCTGAAGCCCGGCGATCTGGTGACGACCGAGCTTACCCCTTGCGTCAACGGCTATTATGTCCAGATCTGCCGCACGCTTGTCATCGGCGAACCGAACGAGGCGCAGCGCAAGGTGTTCGGCATCTATAACGACGCGCTCGAAGCCGGTCTCGCGGTGGTCAGGCCGGGTGTGACGGCGGCCGATATCGCCCGCGCCGAGAACGACATTTTTCGCGCCCACGGTCTCGGTGAGTATGTGACCAGCGAATATACCCGTGTTCGTGGCCACGGCCTGGGACTCTTCCCGGATACCAAGCCGCATATTCTCGAAGACGTGACCACGGTGATCGAGGAAGGCATGTCGCTGATCGTCCACCCGAACACCTATAATCCTGAGATCGGTTACTTCGTGCACGGCGACTCGCTGATCGTCCGCGCCGACGGGCCTGAAATCCTGACGAAGACGCCGCGCGAACTGTTCTCGGTCGGCGTTCGGAGGGCAGCGGCATGAGACACGGCCTGATCCAGTGGCGCGAAAATGAACTCTCCCTCGCGGACGTAAAGGCGCGGCAGGCCCGCCTGCAGCAGGCGATCGCTGCTGCCGGTCTCGATGGCGTGCTGATCTATACCAACCATGTGCGCTCGGCCGGCGTCACCTGGGTTTCCGGTTTTACGCCCTACTGGTCCGACGGCCTTGTCCTGGTGCTGCGCGAAGGTTTGCCGATCTTCCTGACGGCTCTGTCGAAGCGCGTCGGGGAATGGGTGAAGTCCGTCGCCCCGACCTTCGAGGTCGCCCATTCGCCGTTCCCAGGCAAGCTCGCGGGCGAGCGGCTGGCCAGGGTCGGGGCAAAACGTCTTGGCGTGGTCGAGCTTGATCGCATGCCCGGCGGCGTCGTGGACGAGATCCTGTCCATCCTGCCAGTCGAGCTTTCGGATGTGACGGACCTCTTCACCGCAGTTCGCGGCCAGGCGGATCGCGCCGAGCTCGATCTCGTGCGCCACACGGACACTATCGCCCGCGAGGCCTTCAAGGCCGGCGACGTGGCTTCGAAATCTGCCGGTGATTTCACCGGTCCCGTCGAGCGGGCGGTGCGGCTTGCCGGCGCCGAAGAATGCTATGTTGCCGTCGCACCTGACCTTTCCCGGGATCGGCGTTTCATCCGCACCGGCAGGGCGGAACTCGGCCGTACCTTCGCGGTGCGGCTCTCGGTCGCCTATAACGGTGTGTGGGTGCGCCGCGTCGACACGTTTTCTTCAGTTTCCGAAATTGGGGCGCGCCTCTCCTCCGTGAGCGCGGCGCTGGATCGGGCTTCTCCCGCCCATCCGGTCGACGGTTCGATTTCGGCTTTCTATCTGCCTGACGGGGCCAGGCTTCTCGACTGGCATATCGAGGCGCCCTACGGCACGCGGCCGCTGAAGGTGGTCGCCGATGCCGAAACGCCGCTCGCCGCGCCGGTGCCCTACGCCATTCTGACCACGGCGTTTTCGCTGGATGGCGAAACGATTGTCGCCTCCCGGCCTGTCGGACTTGGCGACATATCTTTGCGAGAGGCGGCCGAATGAACGCACGCGATCTCGTTTCCATTCTTTCGGCAATCGATGGCGGGGACGAAACTACCCGCGATCTTGTCGCTCTGCATACCCTCGATGCGCTCGCCTGTCTGGCGGCCGGTGCCGGTGCGACCGAGGGCGCTTCGTTGCTCTCCTTCTATCGCGAAGCTGGTCCGGGCGACATAGTCTCCTCTGCCGCGGGCGCGTCGGCGGTTATCCGTTTTACGGAATGGGATGCCATCCACGTGCCTTCTTGCGCGACGCCCGATGCCATGGCGGTTCCGGCGGCGCTGATTTTCGCGCAGGATCATGCGGTCTATGTAAAGGCGGTTGCCGCCGGCCATGCCGTCGGGGTGGCGCTTTCGGAGGCTGTAGGCGGCGTTTCCGCCTTGCCGGAAACCTGGCCGGGTTTGTTTGCGACACCTGCCGCGGCGGCGGTGAGTGCGGCCATTGCGCTCAATCTTTCGGACGAGCAGGTTGCCCAGGCGCTGGTGCTGTCAATGGCCGGCAGTTCGGGGCGCAACGGCCGTCCGTCCGGCATGCCGTCGGCCCGCTGGCTGGCAATCGGCGAAGCGACCTTCAAGGGGATCCGTGCCGCGCTTGCCGCCAAGGCGGGAGTAAAGGGGGATTTGGCCCTCCTCTCGCCCGGCTGGATGAAAGGGCAGGCGGCGGCAGCCGTCGCCCTGGAGGCCGCCCATGTCGATCCGCTGGCGATCGCGCGGGTCGGAATGAAGCCTTTCGTCTCCGCCCGTCAGGGCATCAATGCGATCCAGGCCTTCCGTCATCTGCTGGAAAAGGGTGTCGATCCCCGTGCCATCGACAGTATCGAAGTTTTTCTGCCGGCCGTGGCAGCGCCCGTTGCCAGCCGGCAGCTTGTCGCTGAAGACCGTTTGTCGACCATCGCCCATCTCGGACTGCAGCTCGGCATTGCCGCCTTCGAGCCGGCGAGGTTGATGGATGTGGACCGCGCCCGAGCCTTCGATGCGGATGTCATGGCCTTTGCCGAACGTGTGACGATCATGGCCGATGACACGCTCCCCGGCGAAGGCTGGCCGGCGCGTGTTGTCGTTATGGAAAAGGGACAGACACGCGAGGCCATCTGGCCTCAGGCTGGTGGCGAGGGCCCGCAGGCCATGCTCGGCCGCAAGATCGAAAGCCTTCCCGCCGCGACGGCGCGGCAATTGCAGCGGCTGGAAGCCGCGCTTGCCGATGCCGATGCGGCTGCAGTGCAGGAGGCCCGCAGCCTCCTCATGAAGCTCACGGATGCCTCTTTCCCGAGGAGCGAGGCGGCCTGAAGGGACACTGGAACTTACGAAAAACAGATGCCGCAGGGAGTGCCGGCGTCGCACAAGGAGGAGAGAATGCTGAAATTTCTGAAAACCATAGCGACGGCGGCGGCATTTGCCGCGCTGTCCTTTCAGGCGGCGAACGCCCAGGCGATCGAGAAGAAGGACATCACGATCGGCCTTCCGCTCAATACCTCGACCCTGCTGCCCATCTATGTCGCCGATGCCCAGGGCTTCTTCAAGGAAGAGGGCGTCAACGTGAAGGTCGTCGCTTTCAAGGGCGGTACCGAACTGGTGCGCGGCATGGTGGCTGGCTCCGTCGATATCGGCGTCGGCGCATTCTCCGAAGCGCTGCTCGGCGTCGAAAGCGGCCAGGGCGTGAAGATCTTCTACGGCGGTTTCAACATGGCCGTGTTCGACTGGTATTCGGTTCCGTCGATCAAGACATTGGAGGAAGCCAAGGGCAAGCGCTTCGGCATTTCGACCTTCGGTTCCTCGACCGACTTCCTGACCCGTTATGCGCTCGCCACCAAGGGCATCAACCCCAAGAGCGACGTGCAGATCGTTCAGGGCGGCGGCTCCGTTCCGCGTCTCGCAGCCATGGAAGCCGGCCAGATAGAGGTCAACATCTTCGCGACGCCGGAAAAGTTCATGGCGGCCGATCGCGGCATGAACCTGCTCCTGCAGCAGAAGTCGATCACGCCGGACTTCCCCTTCCACTGCTTCTATGCCCGTGAGGACTTCATCAAGAACGATCCGAACGCCATCAAGGCGGTGTTGCGCGGCTTCGCCAAGGCCGTGCGTTGGGCCAAATCCCACAAGGAAGAATCGGTCAAGCTGCTCGCTGCGAAGCTCGGCCTCGAAGAAACCTATCTCAACCGCGGTTACGACGACTTCATCGACGAGATTTTCGAGGACGGTCGTCTGGCAAGCGATGCCGGAATGAAGGTCTTCTGGGACATCGGCATCATGAACGGCAGCTACAAAGCGCCGATGCCGCTCGAAAAATACTGGGTCGGGACGTTCCACGACACCTACAACGAATGGAAACCCAAGTAGGCCTGACGTTTGTATGATGGTATAACGAGAGCGGGTAGGAGCCCGCTCCAGGAGGATAAGTAAAGTGGCGCAGATTGAAATCCGCGATCTCGGGATCGATTATCGTAAGCCGAAGAGCAACGAGGTGTTTTCCGCCGTCGACAGCGTCGATCTGTCGATCGAAAAGGGCGAGTTCGTCACCATCGTCGGTTCGAGCGGCTGCGGCAAGAGCACGCTTTTGATGGCGATGGCCGGGCTCGTCAATCTGTCGCGCGGTTCGATCCGGATCGACGGCAAGGAGGTGACCGGTCCCGGTCGCGATCGTGCCGTCGTGTTTCAGGAAGCCTCGCTTCTTCCCTGGCGCTCGGTGCGCGGCAACGTCAAGTTCGGCCTTGAGATGCAGCGGTGGAGCGGCGGCGATTTGAACGAACGGGCCATGCAGATGATCCGTCTCGTCGGCCTCGGCCGTTTCTCCGATTATCATCCGCACCAGCTTTCCGGTGGCATGCGCCAGCGCGTCAATATCGCCCGTGCACTCGCCGTCGATCCTGACGTGCTGCTTATGGACGAGCCGTTCGGCGCGCTCGACGCGCAGACCCGCGAGATCATGGGCACCGAGCTTCTGCGCATCTGGGAGCGGCATAAGAAGACGGCGCTGTTTGTCACTCACGACATTGATGAGGCGATCTTTCTCGCCGACAAGATCGTCGTGATGGGCCGCAACCCGGGTCACATCAAGGAAGTGATCAACGTGGACCTGCCGCGCCCGCGCGACGAGGCGGTGCTCGACAGCGAGCCCTTCCACGATCTGCGCAAGCGCCTGCGTGCACATCTTGCGGAAGATATGTCCAGCATGCAGCTGGTGAAGGAGGTCGCGTGAGATCGGCAGAAATGACCGCCGAACCGGCGGTGCGCCAGATATCGTTTTCCTTCCTGCGTCCTTCCCGGCCGACCCTCGTGGGGGCGCTGGCCGTGCTCGCCTTCCTCGTCCTGTGGCAGGTGGCGCCGTCGATGGGCTGGGTGAACGGCCGCTTCACCAGCCGGCCGACCGAAGTCTTCTTCGCAGCGATAGATATCTTCCGGAACGACAATTTTCTTTATCACGCGCAGATAAGCCTGACGGAATTCGTCGCGGGTTTTGCGTTGGCGGTCGTCGTCTCGATCCCGCTCGGCGTCCTGCTCGGAACGTCTAAGATCGCCCGTTACCTGATCGATCCGCCGCTGATGGCGCTCTACATCGCGCCGACGCTGGTGCTCCTGCCGATCATGGTCATCTGGCTCGGCATCGACATGGCGCCGAAGATCGCCGTGGTCTTCCTCGGGGCCGTCTTTCCGATCGTGCTGAACACCATGGCCGGCATGAGCGAGGCCGATCCGCGGTTTCTGCGGATGGCGCGTTCGTTCGGTGCGACGAAGTTCGACATCTTCACCCGCGTCCTCGTGCCCGGTTCGCTGCCGGCATTGCTGACCGGCATCCGGCTCGCCGTCGGCCGCGCCGTGCTCGGCGTGGTGGTGGGTGAACTCTTCGTGTCTCAGGCCGGGATCGGCTACCAGCTCAATCTTTACGGTTCCGCGATGCGCATCGACCGCCTGCTGGTCTATGCGCTCGTCGTCAGCGCCTTCGGCTACACGCTCACCATCCTTGTCCGCTCGGTCGAAAACAAGGTCCGCGACTGGAGGTCGAAATGATCGCCGAACTCTTTTATCGCCGCCAGGCGCTGATCCTCGGCACGCTTTCGATGATCGGCCTGCTCGTCTTCTGGCAGATCGCCGTCGACGGCGGACTCATCAATCCGTTCTTCATCTCGACGCCGAGCGAGGTCTGGACCGAATTCCTGGCGCAGTTCGAAGATGGCCAAGTGGGCGCCAATGTCGGCGCGACACTTTATTGCTTCGTCTGGTCGATGGGATTGGCGACGGTCGTCGGCATCGTTCTCGGCATGCTGGCCGGCTGGTTCTCGGATGTGGAGGCGGCGCTCGAACCCTTCATCTGGTTCAAATACTCCGCGCCGACGGTCGCCTTCTACCCGCTCTTCGTCGCGTGGCTCGGTTACGGCACGCCGACGATCATCGCCATCGCCTTCCTGTTCGCGCTGACGCCGATCTATGCCAATACGTTGTCCGGCATCAAGAATACCGACCGCGATCTTGCCCGCGCCGCCCGTTCGTTCGGCGCCAAGCCGCTCGATGTCTTCCTGCAGGTGGCGCTGCCGGGGTCTGTACCGGTGATGATGGCGGGGCTTCGCCTCGGCGTCGGCCGTGCGCTGACCGGCGTCGTGGTGGCCGAGCTGTTCGGCGCCAATGCCGGCCTGGGTTATGCAATCACCTATTACGGCCAGCTGATGCAGACGACCAAGATGATGGTGTCGATCGTCATCGTCATCCTGCTCGGCGTCATCCTCACCCAGATCCTGTCCTTCCTGGAATCCAAGACCGACTCCTGGCGGGTCGATAGCGGCCGCTGAAATCTTGAGGTTAGCGTCATGAAGATCATCGATTCCCATTTCCACTGGTGGCCCCGGTCGATTTTCGGGCCGCTGATGAAGCGCGAGGATTATCCGAAGGCTTTCACCAATGCGCGCGGCGGCTATACCTATCACGGTGCCAATGGCCGCCGCGGCACGGTGGCGAGTTGGAAGGAATGGTTCGATCTCGACGAGCAGCTCGCCTATATGGATGCGCTCGGCCACGATATTTCCGTCGTCTGCTCGATCGGCCCGCTGTCGATCTATTTTTCCGAACTGCCGGCAGAGGAAGGCCGCGATGCGGCGATCGCCTGGAACGAGGAAATGGCCTGGGCGCAGCGGCGTTATCCGGGTCGCGTCTGGGCATCCGCCGCAATCCCGCTGGTCGATACCAAGATCGCCATGGACGTGCTGGAAGACGCTGTCGGCCGGCTTGGCCTCATGGGCGTCAACCTGCCGGGCAGCGTCGGCAAGGAGGGCATGATCGACGATCCGCGGCTGGAGCCTTTTTATGCCCGCGTCGCCGAACTCGGCCTGCCGATGTTCCTCCACCCGACCGACGCCGTCTTCGCCGACGTGATGCAGGGGTATAACGATGCGCTGCATCTGAGCCTCGGCCGGGTGGTCGAGGTGAGCGCTGCGGCGTCCCGCCTCATCCTCTCGGGCCTGATGGAGCGGCATCCGGGCCTGAAGGTCGTGATGTCGCATACGGGCGGCGCGCTGCCTTACCAATCCGGCCGCATGGACAAGAATTCCAAGACAGCAGGCCTTACCAAGCCGGTCAGCCATTACCTGCACCGGATGTTCACCGATACGGTTTCGCCGCACTCGGCAGGCCAGAAATTCGCGATCGATTATTTCGGCGTCGACAACGTGATGTACGGCACGGATTATCCCTGTTGGGATCCGGAGGTCTGCCTGAAACTGCTCGACGAGATCGAGATGTCGCCGGCCGTAAAGCAGAAGATCTTCCATGATAATGCCGTGCGCACTCTCGGCCTGAAACTGCCGGCGGCGGCCGCTGCCTGATCCGGTGCCGGCCGTTTAGATATGTTTCTGAACATGTTCTGTTCGTTCTTGGACGTGGACCGATCGGGAAGCCCGCGATAAGTTGCTTCAGGTTGCCGGGGAGGGTGGCCTGGAGGAGCAACACATGGATCGCATGAAGAACAAGGTCGTTCTCGTATTCGGCGCCGGTTCGGTCGGCCCGGGTTTCGGAATCGGCAAGGCGGCGGCCGTCGCCTATGCCCGCGAAGGCGGCAGCGTCGTCTGCGTCGACGTCAATCTCGATGCCGCGAAGAACACGCTCGACGTGATCCGGCAGGAGGGCGGAACAGGCCTTGCGCTCGCCGCCGACGTGACCAGATCCAAAGATATTGCAGCCGTTGTCGAGAAAACGATGGAGCGGTTCGGCCGCATAGACGTGCTGCACAACAATGTCGGCATCAATATGCCCGGCGGCGCCGCGGAGGCGACGGAGGAAAGCTGGCGCCGGGTGATTGATGTCAATCTCACCAGCGCCTTCCTCACCTGCAAGGCCGTTCTGCCGATCATGGAACGCCAGGGCGGCGGCGCGATCGTCAATATCTCCTCGCTCGCCTCCATCCGGTGGACCGGTTATCCCTACGTTTCATATTATGCATCGAAAGCGGCGCTCAATCATTTCACAAGAGCGATCGCCATCGAATATGCCGCCAAAGGCATCCGAGCCAATGCCATCCTGCCGGGCGTGATGGATACGCCGCATATCCAGCAGCAGATCAGCGGGTATTATGGTTCGGCCGAAGAGATGAAGGCCAGGCGGGATGCGCTTTCCCCCATGAAGCGCCAGGGAGATGGTTGGGACGTGGCCTGGGCTTCGGTGTTTCTGGCGTCTGATGAGGCGCGATACATCACCGGAGTGGAGCTTCCGGTCGATGGCGGACTGCATGTGACCGTGTCGGGCAGCTTGAGCCAGTGATCCGAAATGGAGGAATCGCATCGTTCCAATATATGGATCTTCTTCGAGGAATTTTACACCAGACTTGATTTTAGTCTTGCCTAAACCACAGGTCTCCAGCACAGTTCGGCAACTCGAAGAAGAATAAGATCCATATCATGGACTACTACGATGGCTGGAGGAGCCAGACGTCGGGAGGAGGAGCAATGCGCCGGAGGGCGTATCCCAGGTCGGCTGTATTGGGCGATCGTTCCGAAACCTGTCCTTCGGCCTGTGCGTGATGCGCGGCATGGCGGAGGATGAATGCGTGACGACTGCCAATGATACGATCGAGATGATGGACGAAGCGTCGCTGCTGGCTGGCCTGGAAGGTGTCGCGCCCCAGACGAAGGCTTCCGTCTGGATGCGGCCCGTCGAGGCGGTTGCCGCTCTGCTTCTCGTCGGAATCATCGGGCTGCTGCTCACGGGCGTGATCTCCCGGTATGTCTTTTCGCTGCCGATCGTCTGGATCGACGAAGTGGCTTCGATCTCCTTTCTGTGGCTTGCCATGCTGGGCGCGGCCATGGCGGTCGATCGTAGCGAGCACCTGCGGTTGACGCTCTTCGTGGGCATGCTGCCGCGCGGAACGAGGGAATTCGCGAGCAGGCTCACCATGCTGCTGGTGGCGGTGTTCCTTGGCGTCATGCTGCGGCCGGCTTACGAATATGCGATCGAGGAATCCTATATCACCTCGGCTGCGCTCAATATTCCGATGAGTTTTCGTGCTGCAGCCCTGCCGGCCGGCATTGCTCTGATGCTCATCCTGGCAGTTGTCCACGCGTTGAAGGGAGCGAATTTTCGCCATGTCGTCATTTCCGTCGCGCTCATCGCGGCGGTCACGGGGCTGCTGTGGGTCGCCGCACCAGCCCTCAAGGGCATCGGCAACTGGAACATTCCGATCTTCCTTGTCGGCTTCGTGGCGCTGTTCCTCATGCTCGGCGTGCCGATTGCCTTCTGCTTCGGGCTGGGTACGCTTGCCTTCCTGTCCTTCACCACGTCGGTGCCGGTTTTCGTGATGATCGGCCGCATGGACGAAGGCATGTCGAGCATCATTCTGCTTTCGGTTCCGATCTTCGTGCTGCTCGGCTGTATTCTCGATGCGACGGGCATGGGCAAGGCGATCGTCGAATTTCTGGCTTCGCTTCTGGGGCATGTGCGGGCCGGCATGTCTTACGTGCTGCTCGGATCGCTTTTCCTGGTTTCCGGCATTTCCGGCTCGAAAGTGTCGGATATGGCAACCGTCGCGCCGGCGCTCTTTCCGGAAATGAAGCGGCGCGGCCACAAGCCGCCGGAAATGATCGCGCTGCTCGCCACCGGCGCGGCGATGGCGGAAACCGTGCCGCCTTCGATCGTGCTGATCGTTCTGGGGTCGGCGGCGGGTGTCTCGATTGCCGGCCTGTTCACCTCCGGCTTCGCCATCGCCATGGTCCTGCTTCTGGTACTTGCGGTTCTGGCGCGCTGGAAGTCGCGGCATGAATCCATGGCAGGTGTGAAGCGGGTGCCGCTTTCTGTCATCAAGAAAGCGCTTCTCGTCGCCGCGCCGGCGCTCGTCCTGCCTTTCCTGATCCGCACCGCAGTCGGCGAGGGGATTGCGACGGCAACCGAGGTTTCGACGATCGCGGTTCTCTATGCGATGATCATCGGCATGGTGCTTTATGGCGGCATCGGCGCGAACCGGCTCTATGCCATGCTGGTTGAAACCGCCGCACTTTCCGGTGCGATCCTGATGATCCTCGGCGCCGCCTCCGCCATGGCCTGGGCGCTGACGCAGACCGGGTTCGCGCAACAGCTGGTCCAGGCGGTGCAAGGTTTGCCTGGCGGTTGGCTCACCTTCATGGGTGTCACCATCTTGATCTTCATGGTGCTCGGCTGCGTGCTCGAAGGTCTGCCGGCGATCGTGCTGATGGCGCCCATCATGTTTCCGGTCGCGCGCTCACTCGGCATTAACGACATCCACTATTCTATGGTCGTGGTCACGGCCATGAATATCGGCCTCATGACCCCGCCGATCGGCATAGGCTTCTACATCGCCTGCAAGATCGGCAGCGTTTCGCCGGACGCGGCCATGAAGGCCATCTGGCCCTATATCGGCGCGCTGATGGTCGGCCTTCTGCTGATCGCGGCGGTGCCCCACTTCTCGACGGTTTTTCTTTGAAAGCCGGGAGACCATAAAAACCGGGAACTGAAATCGGAGGAGGATTTCATGAACGTCAATCGCAGAACGCTTCTTCTGGGCGCCGCCACGACGGGTATCGCCACGACTTTTTCGATCCGCACGCGGCCGGCCAATGCCGCCGAATTCACCTACAAGTTCGCCAATAACCAGGCGATCAGCCACCCGATGAACATCCGCGCGAAGGAAGCGGTTGCCAAGATCATGGAAGAGAGCGGTGGTCGGATGGCGATCAACATCTTTCCGTCAAGCCAGCTCGGCGCCGATACCGACATGCTGAACCAGGTGCGTTCCGGCGGCGTGGAGATGTTCAGCCTGTCGCCGATCATTCTTTCCACCTTCGTTCCCAATGCCTCGCTCAACGGCGTCGGCTTCGCTTTTCCGAGCTACGATCAGGTGTGGCCGGCCATGGACGGCGATCTCGGCAAATATGTTCGCTCCGAGATCGAGAAGAAGGGGCTGCTGACGCTCGAAAAGATCTGGGACAACGGTTTCCGCCAGATCACCTCGTCCAAAGGGCCGATCCAGACGCCGAAGGATCTCGAAGGCTTCAAGATTCGCGTGCCGGTCAGCCCGCTTTGGACTTCGATGTTCACCGCCTTCGGCTCGGCCCCAGCTTCCATCAACTTCGCGGAAACCTATACCGCCCTTCAGACCGGCGTGGTCGACGGCCAGGAAAATCCGCTCGCCATCCTGACGACCGCGAAGCTCTACGAAGTTCAGAAATACGTCTCGATGACCAACCACATGTGGGACGGTTTCTGGATCCTGCTCAACCGTCGCGCCTGGCAGGCGCTGCCGGAAGACCTGCAGCAGATCGTTTCCAAGCATTTCAACGCCGCCGCCGAGTTGCAGCGCAAGGACGTCATGGGTCTCAACGCCACCGTCCAGGCCGAACTTGAGGGCAAGGGCATGAAGTTCAACAAACCGGATGGGGCGCTGTTCCAGGAGAAGCTGCGGGCGGCGAACTTCTACAAGGACTGGAAGGGGAAATACGGCGATGAGGCCTGGGCGATCCTCGAAAAGGCGGTCGGCAAGAAGCTCGGCTGATCTGCAGGTCGAGGCGCCGGACAGGAACGGCCAATGCAAGAGATGATCGAAAACCTGTCCGGTCTCCGCGAGGGATCGGTCTCGGGGGCGCAGGCGGTGGAGCGGGCTTTGCAGCTTCTCTCCATCGTCGGGCGGGCCGCAGAGAAGGGCGTGGCGCTTGCCGAGGTGGTTGCCGACAGCGGCCTCAACAAGCCCACGGCCCGCCGGCTCCTGATGGCGCTGATGCGCTCCCGCCTCATCGAACAGGACGAGCTCACCCGCCGCTATTATCTCGGCGGCGAGCTTTATGTGCTCGGCATGCTGGCTTCGCGCCGGCATGGCCTGCTGGAAATGGCCGGTGAAAGCCTGAAACGGCTCTCGAGCGTGTCGGCCGACACCAGTTTCGTATCGATGCGTCGCGACGACTATGCCGTCTGCCTGCATCGCGAGGAAGGAACCCATCCGGTGCGGACGCATGCGCTGCTGACCGGCGACCAGAACCCCCTCGGCGTCGGAGCCGGGTCGCTTGCCATGCTTGCGACGCTTTCTGATGGCGAAATCGAAGCGATTCTCTGCCGGATCGAGAGCGTTATCGCGGCGCATTATCCGGGCTATTCGCCTGAGATCGTCCGCGCCGACATCGCCCGCACCCGGGAGGTTGGTTATGCGCTCAATCCCGGCCGGGTGATCGCCAATTCCTGGGGGATCGGCATGGCGATCCTCCTGCCCGACGGCAGGCTTGCGGGGGCGCTATCGATCGCTGCGATCGACAGCCGCATGGGAGAGCAGCGGCAGAAGGAGCTTGCGGCGCTGCTGACCCAGGAAGTGGAGCGGGTGCAGGGCAAGCTCAAGGCGCTTTTCGGCACGCAGAAGCCGGCGGTGCGAGCAGAGCGGAAGCTGCAAACAAAGGGGTCATAGACCGGCACGCTGGCCGGCGCAGACCCCCGAAATCGTTTGAAACGGAGGAGAAGATCATGTCAGGAGCCGAGATCGTCGGTTGGGCGCATTCCAAATTCGGCAAATCCGATGCCGGCTCCACGCGGGAGCTGATGGCCGAAGTCATCAATCCGGCCCTGGAGCATGCCGGCATCACGGCAAGGGATGTCGACGGCATTTTCGTCGGTGTCTTCAACAACGGCTTTTCCAAGCAGGATTTCCAGGGCGCGCTGGTCGCGATGGCAGCCGATGGTCTGGATCACGTGCCGGCGGTGCGCATGGAAAACGCCTGCGCGACCGGCTCGGCGGCGCTTTATTCGGCACTCGATTTCATAGCGTCGGGCCGCGGCAAGATCGCGCTCGTCGTCGGTGCGGAAAAGATGACGGCGCTGCCGACCAGGGAAACGGGCGACATCCTGCTCTCTGCCTCCTATCGCGAGGAGGAGGCGGATGTGGAGGGCGGTTTTGCGGGTCTCTTCGGCCGCATCGCCAGCCATTATTTTCAGCGCTACGGCGATCGTTCCGAGGAACTGGCGATGATCGCCGCCAAGAACCACGCGAACGGCATGAAGAACCCCTACGCCCATATGCAGAAGGATTTCGGCTTCGATTTCTGCAACACTGTGTCCGACAAGAACCCTTACGTCGCCGCACCGCTGCGGCGCACCGATTGCTCGCTGGTCTCGGATGGCGCGGCGGCTCTGGTGGTCGCCGCGCCCGAAGTGGCTGCCGGCATGAAACGTGCGGTCGGTTTCAGGGCGCGCAATCATGTCAACGACATCCTCGCCATGTCGCGCCGCGATCCGATTGCCTTCGAAGGTGCTCGGCTTGCCTGGCAGAAATCGTTGGGCGAGGCGGGTGTTTCGCTAGATGACTTGAGCTTCGTCGAGACGCATGACTGCTTCACCATCGCCGAGCTCATCGAATATGAGGCGATGGGGCTGGCCGAGCCCGGCAGTGGCTACCGCGTCATCCGCGAGGGCGTGACCCGCAGGGAGGGGCGCCTGCCGGTCAATCCCTCCGGCGGCCTGAAATCCAAGGGCCATCCAATCGGCGCGACCGGTGTTTCCATGCATGTCATGGCGGCGATGCAGCTCTGCGGCGAGGCGGGCGAGATGCAGATCCCGGACGCCGTCATGGCCGGCGTCTTCAACATGGGCGGCGCTGCCGTCGCCAACTACGTTTCCATTCTGGAGCGGACGAAATGAACGCGGTCAGTTCGGTAACCGCGGAAGTTGCCGCACGCGGCGAGGCCGAACCGAAAGGGGGGCTCCGCCCGCGTTCGACGCGGGTGATGAACCTCGCCCGTTTCGTGACGCAGGCGATGCGACGCGAGCCGCAGGGTATCGCGCTCGTCTGGGCGGAAAAGACCTGGACCTGGGAGGAGTTCGAGGCGCGCATCGATGCGATGGCGGCGGCGCTGCAGCAGCGGTTCGGTGTGACGAAGGGCGACCGCCTCCTGGTTCAATCGCAGAACTGCAACCAGATGTTCGAGAGCATGTTCGCCTGTTTCCGCATCGGCGCGGTGTGGGTTCCGACCAATTTCCGCCAGACGCCGGAGGAAGTCGCCTATCTCGCCAAGGCGAGCGGCGCGACGGGCATGATGTGCAATGCGTCATTTCCGGACCATGCGCGGGTGGCGCGCGGGACGAATGCCGAGATCGGCTTCATGATCGCCATCGGCGAGGCGGATTTCGGCCCGTCCTACGATGCGATCGTCGAGGAATTCTATGGAAGGAAACCGGTCGAGGCGTCCGTCGAGCGGGACGATCCCTGCTGGTTCTTCTTTACGTCCGGCACGACGGGACGGCCGAAGGCGGCGGTGCTGACCCATGGCCAGATGGCTTTCGTCATAAACAACCACCTCTGCGACCTGATGCCGGGCGTGACCTCCGCCGATGCGGCGCTGGTCGTGGCGCCGCTTTCGCATGGCGCGGGCGTGCACCAGCTTACCCAGGTGGCGCACGGCGTGAAGACTATCCTGCTGCCGACGGAAAAATTTAACATCGACACGGCCTGGGCGCTGATCGAGACGTGGCGTGTCTCGACCATGTTCACCGTACCGACCATTCTGAAGCTCCTGGTCGAGCATCCGGCGGCGGAGAAATACGATCATTCCTCGTTGCGCTACGTGATCTATGCCGGCGCGCCGATGTATCGCGAGGACCAGAAGCGGGCGCTGAAATCGCTGGGGGCGGTCATCGTACAGTATTTCGGGCTCGGCGAGGTGACAGGGGCGATCACCGTGCTGCCGCCGGCTCTGCATTCGCCGGATGATGGCGAGGGCGTGAAGATCGGCACTTGCGGCATGGAACGGACCGGTATGCAGGTGTCGATCCAGAACGATCGGGGCGAGGAAGTCGCGCCTTTCGAAACCGGTGAGATCTGCTGCATCGGCCCCGCAGTCTTTGCCGGCTACTACGACAATCCCGAAGCCAACGAGAAGGCGTTCCGCGACGGCTGGTTCCGTACCGGGGACCTCGGCCACATGGATGATCAGGGGTTTCTGTACATCACCGGCCGCGCCTCGGACATGTACATTTCCGGCGGCTCGAACGTCTATCCGCGCGAGATCGAGGAGAAGCTGCTGACCCATCCCGCGATCAGCGAGGTCGCCGTGCTCGGCGTGTCGGACCCGCTCTGGGGCGAGGTCGGATATGCGGTCTGCGTCGCGAAAAGCGGCGCAACCGTGTCCGAGGAGGAGCTGTTCGGCTTCATCGACGGCAAGATGTCCCGCTACAAGATGCCCAAGCGCTTTCTGTTCTGGGACGCGCTGCCGAAATCGGCCTACGGCAAGATCACCAAGAAGCTGATCCGCGAGGAACTGGAGGCGCGCGGCGAACTTGATCGAAAGCCGGCTAATGATAGGCCGACGCCGCGACATATAAGGCACCCGGGGCCAGTGGCGGCCGTTCGCCGTGAAGCGGTTCGGACCGAATTGAGGCCGGTGGAAGGCATGCTTCAACCGGGCGAGGTGTTTCTGGCCGGCGTAGCGCGTGTCTTTGCGGAGGCTGGCTGCAAGGGCGGCTTCGTGAATGTGGAGGGTGGCGCGTGCGATCCATTCCGCTATGTCCTGCCGGCCTTTTCGCCGGACAAGGAGCATGCCGCGTGGTACAGCGAGACTTTCGCTCCCCCGGCCGGCGGGAAATTCCAGGCGGCGACGGCCATCTTCGGCGAGCGGGACGGAGCGCCCTTCGTGCATTGCCACGGCATCTGGGATACGGGTGAGGGCGGGCTTCGAATGGGGCATGTTCTGCCTTTCGACAGCGTGGTCAGCGAGCCGGTTCCGGTCAGAGGATACGGCAGCGTCAAGGCCACGTTCGACTCCATTGCCGATAGCGAAACAAATTTCACGCTGTTTTCGGCTGTCGGCGAAAGCGGCCCGGGCAATGGCATCCTGCTGCGGATCAGGCCGAACGAGGATGTGGCGACGGCGATCGAAGAGATCTGCGTCGGCCATGGTGTCGAGAAAGCCCTGATCTTCGGTATCGGCAGTATCTACGAGCCGGTCTTCGAGGATGGCCGGCGCGTGGCCTGCCTGGCTACCGAAATCGCCATTGAGAATGGAATCCTGGAAAAGACGCCTGATGGCCCGCGTGCCAGGCTCGATGCGGCCGTCGTCGATACGGACGGGATCATCTATCGCGGCCGGCTTGCGCGCGGCGACAATCCCGTCGGGGTCACGTTCGAACTCGTCATCGCAGGGCTATAGGAGAGCTGGATGCGCAGCATCGTCGTCACGGGTGCAGGATCGGGTATCGGCCTTTCGACGACGGAGCTCCTGATCGATACCGGATGGCATGTGATCGCCGTCGATCGCGATGCAGCGGCGCTCGAACGGCTGACGCAGAGGCTCGGCAACCAGGCGGCATTCCTGACGACCGTGCCGCTCGACATCACCGACGAAGCGGCGATCGCGGATTTCGCCGAGCGGTGCCGCCGGCTTTCCCACCCGCTCGAAGCGCTGGTCAACAGCGCCGGGGTCGGATCGAACATGCGGTTCGCGGATACGACGACCGACCAATTCCGGCGCATCTACGAAATCAATGTCGTCGGTGCCTTTGCGCTCTCGCAGGCGCTGGCGCCGATCCTCAGGGAAAACGGCGGCGGATCGATCGTCCACATTGCTTCCGTCTCCGGGATCAAGGGCAATCTCGGCCGTTCCGCTTATGGGGCCTCGAAAGGTGCGCTGATCACCCTCACCAAGATCATGGCCGTGGAACTGGCCGACGACCTCATCCGGGTCAACGCGATCGCACCGGGGCCGATCGAGACGCCGATGGTCAAGGAAAACCACACGGCCGCCACCCGGGAGGAGTGGCACCGCACCGTGCCGTTGCGCCGTTATGGCCAGCCGGCTGAGATCGCCTCGGCCATCGCCTTCCTGGTCGACAGCCGGCAGTCGTCCTACGTGACGGGACAGGTTTTGGCCGTCGACGGTGGATTTACCGCCGCCGGACTGATGGCATGAACCGATCCGCTACAGGTTTTCGTTTATGACAATGTCTTCATGAAAATCCGCGCCGGGAAGCGCGGAGCTTCATTGACAAGTTCCGGAACTCATTGGAAAACTGGCACATCCGACGGCAGCCCGCACCGGCGCGCGAGCGCCTTGTGCAGATCAAAGTTTTATAGCGTTCTCAGCGTGTTATGAACGACGCGTGGCGCTGTAAGGAGGGGACTTTCCATGTCTAGGCGCGCATTTTTCGGCTTTTCTGCTTTTCTCATGTCTGCTCTGGTCCTGGCGTCGCCACTGGCCGCAGCCGAAAGGCGTGTGGAGACGACGGCAGACGGTGATTATGCCGGTTTCGATCTGAGGACGGTGAAGAACGTCAGCCAGCCGCAATGCGAGGCGGCCTGTATCGGCGACAATTCCTGCAAGGCGTTCACCTACAACGTCAAGGCGAAATGGTGCTTCCTCAAGTCGGATTACGGCCAGCTCAATACCTTCGCCGGTGCGGTGGCCGGCAAGGTGGTGGAGGTCGCGGCCGAACCGGATATCGGCGCCCCGCCGAAACTTTCCTTCCTTACCGAAGAACTCCTGCAGCAGGCCCGCGAACAGAAGGACGGCCTGACGCTCGGCGACAACCAGCAGGGTTATGGTGTCGAAAACCTGAAGGCGATCGCCCAGGGCGAGCTTCTGAAGGGCAATGTCGATACCGCGCTCTATAACTTCAAGGGTGCGCTGTCGCTGACGCCAGAAGACGGAAAGCTCTGGATAGAAATGGCGCGGGCCGCCGGCACGGCCAAGAACAATTCGTCTGCCGATGCCGAAGGAACGCTTGCCGCCATCAACGGCTACGAACTCTCTCGCACGAAGCAGACCCGCGCCGATGCGCTGGCTGTGATGGCCGCAGCGCTCGCCAAGCAGCAGACTTTCCGCCCGGCGCTCAATGCCTACAAGGCAAGCCTCGCGCTGGTGAATGCACGCACGGTCCAGGCGGCTTATAACGACCTGCGCGAACGCCAGGGTTTTCGCGTGACCGGCAACACGGTCGACAACGACAGCGCCAATCCACGTGTCTGTGTGCAGTTTTCCGAGCCGCTGGTGAAGGCCGGCGTCGATTATGCTCCCTTCGTGGTGGTGGACGGCCAGGCGCCGAAGGCGATGGAAGCCAAGGACAACCAGATCTGCGTCGAAGGCCTGACGCACGGCCAGCGCTACAAGCTGTCGCTGCGACGCGGCCTGCCGTCTTCGGTCGACGAGCCGCTTGTCGCTCAGGTGGACCTCGACCTCTACGTCAAGGACCGGTCGGCGATGGTGCGCTTCACCGGCGACAGTTTCGTGCTGCCGTCGACCGCGCGCCGCGGCATTCCGATCGTTTCGGTCAACACCGAACGCGCCGACCTGAAGCTTTATCGCGTCGGCGACCGCAACATCGCCGGGCTGCTCGCCAACTCGCAGTTCCTCACCCAGATGGACGGCTACAATGCCAGCCAGATCGAGCAGACGAGCGGTGAACTCGTGTGGCAGGGCTCCATCGAGATCGCCCGCGACATCAACAAGGACGTGATCACCAGCTTCCCGGTCGATGAGGCGCTGCCGACCCGCAAGCCGGGCGTCTATATGCTGACGGCGGCGGCTTCCAACGCCGTCAATCAGGAATGGGACACCAAGGCGACGCAATGGTTCGTCGTGTCCGATATCGGTCTTTCCACCTATGCCGGCACGGACGGCCTGCATGTCTTTGCCCGCGCGCTCGGAAGTGCCAAGCCGATCGCCGGTGTCGACCTGCAGCTGCTCGCTAAGAATAACGAAATCCTCGGCACCGCCAGGACCGATCGCGACGGTCGCGCCATCTTCACAGCTGGTCTGATGCGCGGCACGGCAGGCATGGTTCCGGCCGTGCTGACAGCCCAGAATAACGGCCAGGACTACGTCTTCCTTGACATGAGTCGTGCCGGTTTCGACCTTTCGGACCGCGGCGTGACCGGCCGGCCGGCGCCGGGTGCGATCGACATCCTGCCATGGACCGAACGCGGCATCTATCGTCCCGGCGAGACCGTGCATGCGACCGCGCTTGCCCGCAACATCGATGCGACGGCGATCGAGAACCTGCCGCTGACCTTCGTCTTCCTTCGCCCGGATGGCGTCGAGGACCGGCGGGTGGTCAATAACGGCTCGCTCGGTGGTTACGCGCTCGACCTGCCCTTGCAGCAGACCGCCATGCGCGGCACCTGGACGATGCAGATCTTCACCGATCCGAAGGGCTCGTCGATCGGCGAAAAGACCTTCATGGTCGATGATTTCGTGCCCGACCGCATCGAATTCGACATGACGACTGAGGCGAAGCAGCTCGTCGTCGGCGAAGCCTCGCCGATCAATATCGACGGCCGTTTCCTCTATGGCGCGCCGGGCGCGGGCCTCAATCTCGAAGGCGAAATCGCGCTGAAGCCGACACGCGAGAATGCAGCCTTCCCGGGTTACCAGTTCGGCCTTGCCGATGAGGAAGAGACGGAAGCGACCCGCATTCCGCTCGATGCGCTGGATCCGACCGACGAAGAGGGCAAGGCGGTGTTCGATGCGCTGGTGAGCGAGGTACCCTCCACGACGCAGCTCATCAATGCCGATATCGTCGTGCGCATGCAGGAAGCCGGCGGGCGCGCCGTCGAGCGTACCATCACCCTGCCGGTCAAAGCCGAGGATGCGCGCATCGGCATCAAGCCGGAATTTTCCGGCGATCTCGCCGAAAACTCGGTCGGCAATTTCTCCGTCATCGTCGTCGGCGCCGACGGCAAGAAGCAGGCCAAGCAGGGCCTCCCCTGGAAGCTCGTCAAGGTCGAGCGCGATTACCAGTGGTATCGCGAAGGCTCGTCCTGGCGTTTCGAACCGGTGACCCGCACCAGCCAGGTCGCGAACGGTACCGTCAACGTGACGGCAGCCGATGGCGGCAAGGTTTCCGTGCCCGTCACCTGGGGCCGTTACCGCCTGGAGATCGAGACCGCCGACATCGGCGGTCCGGCGTCGAGCGTCGAGTTCGATGCAGGCTGGTTCGTGACTGCGATGTCGACGGAGACGCCGGACGCGCTGGAGATCGCCCTCGACAAGCAGAGCTACAAGGTGGGCGAGACCGCAAAACTCAAGATTTCGTCGCGTTATGCCGGCGAGCTGATGGTGACGGCCGGTTCGGAAAACCTGCTCGCCGTACAGAATGTCAGCCTCGGCGCCAGCGGCGGCGAAGTCAGCATTCCCGTTACCGCAGACTGGGGTGCCGGTTCCTATGTCACGGCGACGCTCTATCGTCCGGGTCAGGCGCAGGAAAGCCGCATGCCGATGCGCGCCATCGGCATTACCTGGCTGAAGGTCGATCCGGAAAACCGCGACCTGCAGGTTGCGATTACAGCGCCGGAAAAGACGCTGCCGCGGCAGGCGCTGAACATTGCCGTTCAAGTTGCCGGCGCGGGCGCCAACGAGAATGCCTATGTCACCGTTGCCGCGGTGGATGTCGGCATCCTCAATCTCACCCGCTACCAGCCGCCGGCCCCGGACGACTGGTATTTCGGTCAGCGCCGGCTGGGGCTTGAAATCCGCGACATCTACGGCCGCCTGATCGACGGCTCGCTCGGAGCCACCGGGCGGCTGCGCACCGGCGGCGACGGCGGCAGTGTTGCGCTGCAGGCAAGCCCGCCGAAGGAGAAGCTGGTCGCCTTCTTCTCCGGTCCGGTGAAGCTCGACGCACAGGGTAAGGCGAACGTCTCGTTCGACATCCCGCAGTTCAACGGCACGGCGCGCGTCATGGCGGTCGCCTGGTCGAAGACGGGTGTCGGCCATGGGGTGAAGGATGTGGTGATCCGCGATCCGATCGTGGTCACCGCCAGCCTGCCGCGTTTCCTGGCCCCGGGAGACAAGGCGAACCTCAGGCTCGACATCGCCAATACGGATGCGCCGGCAGGCGACTACCAGCTCAATGTGATGACAACGGAACCGGTTTCCGTCGGCAAGAATGCGCTGCGGTCGGTCAAGCTTGCTGCCGGCGGCAAGACCAATGTCACGCTGCCGATTTCCGGCATCAAGGTGGGTGACGGGTCGGTCTATATCAGCCTGCAGAATGTCGGCGGCGTCTCGGTCTATCAGCAGCTCGACATCCCCGTGCGCCCGGCCGCCATGCCGGTCACCCAGCGGCGGCTGGTCGAGCTGAAGCCCGGCGCAAGCCTGACAGTCGATTCCAACCTGCTCGCCGACAGCATGCTTCCAGGTGCTTCCGTCAGCGTCAATGTCAGCCGCTCCACGGCCTTCGACATTCCGGCGCTGCTGATGAGCCTCAGCCGCTATCCTTACGGCTGCGCCGAGCAGACGACGAGCCGCGCCCTGCCGCTCCTCTATCTCAGCGAAATGGCGGTCCAAAACGGGCTTGCGGAAGACGGCGAGGTCAAGAAGCGGGTGCAGGACGCGATCTACCGTGTGCTCTCCTACCAGTCCTCTGCCGGCAGTTTCGGCCTCTGGGGTCCGGGCGGCGGCGATCTGTGGCTCGATTCCTACGTGACGGACTTCCTGTCGCGTGCTCGTGAACAGGGTTATACCGTGCCGGAACAGGCGCTGGTGCAGGCGCTGGAAAGCCTGCAGAACTCCTTGAGCTATACCAACAACGTCAAGGACCAGGGCAACGAGATCGCCTATGCGCTCTATGTACTCGCCCGCAACCGCAAGGCCGCGATCAGCGACCTGCGGTACTACGCCGACACGATGCTGAACGACTTCCCGACGCCGCTTTCCAAGGCGCATATCGCCGCGGCGATGGCGCTCTACGGGGATGCGGCGCGCTCGCGGAACATCTTCGCCGCCTCGCTGCAGATGTCGGAGAATGCGCTGGTCCAGAAGGTTAGCCTCGTCCGCTCGGACTATGGTTCGTCGCTGCGTGACGGTGCCGCGGTCCTGGCCCTCGCCGCCGAAAGCAAGCCGGTGCCGCCGATCGTCCCGGCGCTCGCAAACGTTGTCGCCAAGGAATGGGCCGCCAAGAAATATACCAGCACCCAGGAACAGACCTGGATGCTGCTCGCCGCCCGCGCCCTGCAGAACGGCGACCAGAACCTTCGCCTCAACGTCAATGGCGCCGATCATCGCGGCACGCTGATGTCGCAGATGCCCGGCGATGCGCTGATGGTGCATCCGGTGACGATCCGCAACGACAGTGGCGACCCGCTGTCCGCGGCGATCACCACGGTGGCCGCTCCCGCCCAGCCGCTGCCGGCCGGCGGCGACGGGTTCGATATCACCCGCACCTACTACAACATGGATGGCGAAGAGGTGAGCGTCAGCGAAGTGCAGCAGAACGAGCGTTATGTCGTCGTGCTAAGCATCACCGAGACGAACAGCTGGCCGTCGCGCATCGTCGTGACCGACCTCTTGCCGGCCGGTTTCGAGATCGATAATCCGGGCATCGTCGACAGCGCCAATCTCGCGAATTTCGACTTCATCGAGGAAGTGACGCCGGCGCATATGGAGTTCCGCAACGACCGGTTCGTGGCGGCCTTCGACCGCAGCGCCGGCGACAATCGCGAGATCAATCTCGCCTATGTCGTCCGCGCCGTGACGCCGGGCGTCTACGATCACCCTGCGGCGCAGGTGGAGGACATGTATCGTCCGCAGTTCTCGGCCCGCACCGCGACCGGCAAGATGGAGGTGGTCGCCGCGCAGTAGGCGGCGGCCTGTCGCCATGAAGTTTCGGTGGAAAGTCTCGATCGGCCTCGGCGCCTGCCTTCTATTGGCGGCGGGGGCGGTCGTCGGTCTCGATGCGGCCGACAAGGCCTATCCACCGCCGCTCGACAAGGTGAAGATCGTCTCGGCCGAAGTGTTGGACAAGGACGGCGAGCTTTTGCGCGCCTTCGCGACGCCGGAGGGCCGCTGGCGGCTGAAGACGGTACCGGAGGATGTGGACCAGCGTTTTCTGAAAATGCTGGTCGCCTATGAGGACCAGCGGTTTTACGATCACGCGGGCGTCGACCCTTGGGCGGTCGGCCGGGCAGCCTGGCAACTCGTCAGCCATGGCCAGATCGTGTCCGGCGCATCGACCCTTTCCATGCAGGTGGCGCGGCTGATCGAGCCGCGCGAAACCCGTTCCTTCTCGGCAAAGCTTCTGCAGCTTGTCCGCGCCATCCAGATCGAGCGGCGGCTCGGCAAGCGGGAAATCCTCGAAATCTATCTCACCCATGCGCCCTATGGAGGCAATCTGGAAGGGGTGCGCGCCGCGAGCCTTGCCTATTTCGGCAAGGAACCGCGCCGGCTTACCGTGGCCGAAGCCGCACTTCTCGTCGCCCTGCCGCAATCGCCCGAAGGCCGGCGGCCGGACCGGCATTTCAAGGCGGCGCAGGTGGCGCGCGAACGGGTGCTGATGCGCTCGGCGGTTGCCGCAATCACGGGCGAGGGGGAGGCGGAACGCGCCGCGGGGGACGCGATCCCCAACAGGCGATTGCAGCTTCCAGCCCATGCCGCACATCTTGCCGAGGCGGCGATCCGCAAGCAGCCGAAGGCCGAGTTGTATCGCACGACGCTGAAGCGGAATATCCAGAAGGGCCTGGAGCAGGTGGCGCGGGAGGCTTCAGTCAAACTCGCACCCAAAGTTTCCCTCGCCATGATGATGGCGGATGTGACGACCGGGGAGATCGTCGGCGAGGTGGGTTCGGCGGATTATTTCGATGCGAGCCGCTCCGGCTGGGTGGACATGACGCGCGTCTTGCGCTCGCCGGGCTCGACGCTGAAGCCATTCATCTACGGGCTTGCCTTCGAGCAGGGGCTGGTCAGCCAGGAGACAATCATCGAGGACCGGCCGGCGGATTTCTTCGGTTACCGGCCGAAGAATTTCGACATGACCTACCAGGGCGATGTCAGCGTGCGGCAGGCTCTGCAACTGTCGCTTAACGTGCCTGCGGTGCGGCTGCTCGATGCGGTCGGGCCATCGCGGCTGATGATCCGTTTCCGTCGCGCGGATGTGCGGCCGGTCCTGCCACCCAACGAGGCACCGGGTCTGGCGATCGGGCTCGGTGGTGTGGGCATCACTCTGAAGGATCTCGTGCAGGCCTATGCGGCGCTTGCCAATCGCGGCAATCCCGTCCGGCTCGGCAACGGGATCGAGGACCAGCCGGGCATCATTGCGGCAGAACCGCTGCTGGAGCCGGTGGCGGTATGGAATGTCGCCGACATCCTGTCCGATGTCCTGCCGCCGCAGGGCAGCCGCCGGCTCGGCATCGCTTACAAGACCGGAACGAGCTACGGTTATCGCGATGCCTGGTCCGTCGGTTACGACGGGCGCTACGTGCTGGGCGTCTGGGTCGGCCGACCGGACAATGGCGCGGTACCGGGCATTGCCGGTTACCAGACGGCGGCGCCGATCCTGTTCGAGGCTTTTTCGAAATCCGGCGTGCCGATCACGCCGCTGCCGTCGGCACCATCCGGGGCCGTGCGGCTTGCGCAGACGGACTTGCCGATCAGCCAGCGGCGTTTTTCGATGACCGCAAGTGGTCTGTTTTCCGCCTCCACGCGCGAGCCGGCCCCGCAGATCGTCTATCCGCCTGAAGGTGCCCGCGTCGATCTCGGGGCACGTTCGGGCGAGATCTCGCCGCTCGTCCTGAAACTGCAGGGCGGTCGGGCGCCGTTCCGCTGGCTCGCCAACGGCAAGCCGCTCGAGGATCTTTCCCGCCGGCGTACCAATGAATGGACGCCAGAGGGCGCCGGTTATTCGACACTGACGGTGATCGATGCGGTTGGGCGCGCCGCCAGTGTCAGGGTTTTTGTCGAGTGAGTGCAGTCAGCCGGCCCAATGGGGTTCGGCTGTGACGGAGCGCGTCTGTCGCCTGTGCCTGGATCCTCGGGTCAAGCCCGAGGATGACGAGGGGAGGGGGTGCCGCGATACTTAAAGCAGCTTGAACAGCGAGGTGGCAGTCCTTCTGAGCCTGTCGTGTTCAGGCCCCGCCTCGTTTAAATCGGGCGTCTCGACTTATTGCCTTCGAAATCCCTGAGCACAAGAGTCTGCGGTTGAGTTGCAGGTTTGTTGCCTTTACCTGGATCCTCGGGTCAAGCCTGAGGATGACGAGGGGAGGGGATGTCACGATACCCAAGGCAGCCCGAGCAAAGAGTTGGGACAGTGTTGTTTTTCTGAGCCGTCCCCAGCACTCGTCGGCACCCCAGGCGCCCGTCATCCTGGGGCAATTCGAGCAAAAGTGGGGAACTGGTTTTGCGTCCGAGATGCGTGAAAACAAGGAGATAGAGCATTGGAGACGCCTCCGTTTCGCCGGAAATGCTTTAGGGTATTCGTCACCCTCGGGCTTGACCCGAGGATCCAAAAACGCGCGTGATTTGATAGAAGGCTATCGGGCGCGTTGCTACCTCCGCGTGCAGGTTCCTGCCGTGGTTTTCAAAGATCGGAGAGCCCACACGAATGCGGAACCTCATTTAGTTTATATGTGTGGCTCCGCATTCGCGTGGCCTTCGGCGTCTGGTCAGGACTTCCGGTCCCTACAGGTGATCACCTCGCCTCGCTGCATGGCATTTCCGCCACTTGCACGGCTCAACCGAACCCGGCCCGGCGGCCAGGGGGAGGCTTGACAGGAACACGTGCCTTGGCAAGCACGCGCTCCATGGCTTTCACCTCCCTGGCCTTTCCTGCACGTTACAGGTCCGACCAGGGCGCCGGCCCCCGCCTGCCCGCGAACGTCTCGCGAAACACTCCGGCGACGGAAGCGGGGTAATTATAGGCGTAGTAGAGGAGGGCGGGGATGACAGATGGCGCAAGTCATTGAAGATGTTCGAAAGGCGCCGCTATTTGTCCCCGGTTGAAATACAGAAACCGGCATTGAAGGCTGTGCTGCATCCCCTCGGTCCGGCAGGGCATCTCCTCTACAAGAGGGAGATTGGCCGGGGCACCGGCTTCGCCAAACATGTTGCGATGGAGCCCGAAACGTTGGGCACATTCGGTGTTGCTGGTCAGCACCTGGTCAGTCTGGCGGAAAGGCAGTGCCGCTTGTGGTCTCTCCACCAAGGGATGTCGGCGGGCAAAGGGGGTAACACGCGTCACTGCCTTTCTTAGGCCCCCCAATGACCATATTCCCGAGCATTGCGCTTCTTGAAAATCCATTCCGGCTTTCGGAAAGCGTCATGCGCAGCGCCGACATGGGGAGCGCCCCGCCTGAGCAGGCGCGGCGTTAGTCAGGCCGCAGTCGCTGCCTTCTTTCTTGCAACACGCGCCCGGATCGACTCGATATCGGCCCGCGGCGTCGCTGCGAACAGCGTGCGGGTGTATTCGTGCTTCGGGTCCGAAAACACCTCGTCGCGGGTGCCGTATTCGACCGCCTCGCCGAAATACATCACCATCACTTCGTCGGCGATGTAGCGCACGACGGAGAGGTCGTGGCTGATGAAGACGTAGGTGAGGCCGAATTCGTCCTGGAGGTCGGCGAGCAGGTTCAGGACCTGGGCCTGCACCGAAAGGTCGAGGGCCGAGACCGGCTCGTCGAGGACGAGCAGTTTCGGGTTCATCATCAGTGCGCGGGCAATCGCGATGCGCTGGCGCTGGCCGCCGGAGAACATGTGCGGGTAGCGGTTGTAGTGTTCCGGGCCGAGGCCGACCTTCTTGAGCATTTCCGTGGCGCGATGGCGGCGTTCCTCGGCCGACATCGAGGTGTTGATCGCCAGCGGTTCGCCCAGCACGTCGCCGATCTTCTGGCGCGGGTTGAGCGAGCCATAAGGGTTCTGGAAGACGATCTGCACCTTCTGGCGCATCTCCGGTGTCAGATGGCCGGGCCGGGTGTCCATCTTCTGGCCGTCGATCAGGAGGTCGCCGCCGGTCGGTTCGTCGATGAAAGTCAGCATGCGGGCAAGGGTGGATTTGCCGCAGCCGGATTCCCCGACGATCGCCAGCGTCTTGCCGCGTTCCAGCTTGAAGGAAACGCCCTTGACGGCATGGATGATCTTCTTCGGCTTGAAGAGGCCGCCCGGCAGTTCGTAATCGCGCTTGATGTCGCGCACTTCGAGCATCGTGTTGTCGGTCATGGTGTCCATCAGGCGTTCACTCCCGGAGCGGGTTCCGGATTGCCGTCGAAGAAGGCGGAAACGGTGGTGAGGCGGTCGCCGGTGGCGTTTTCCGGCAGGGCCGCCAGAAGCGCCTTGGTATAGTTGCTCTTCGGGCTTTCGAAGAGGGAGAGCACGTCGGCTTCCTCCATCTTGCGGCCCTTGTACTGCACGACGACGCGGTCGGCGGTCTCGGCGACGACGCCCATGTCATGGGTGATCATGATGAGGCCCATGCCGTTTTTCGCCTGCAGCGCCATGATGAGGTCGAGGATCTGCTTCTGGATCGTCACGTCGAGCGCGGTCGTCGGCTCGTCGGCGATCAGGAGCTTGGGATTGCAGGCGATGGCGATCGCGATCATCACGCGCTGGCACTGGCCGCCGGACATCTGGTGCGGAAAGTGGCTGAGCCGCTCTTCCGGATTGGGCAGGCCGACCTGCCTGAACAGTTCGATGGCGCGGGCGCGGCGGGCTTGTCTGTCCAGGCCGAGATGGACGCGCAGCACTTCCTCGATCTGGAAGCCGACCGTGAAACACGGATTGAGGCTGGCGATCGGCTCCTGGAAGATCATCGCGATATCCTTGCCGATCAGCTTGCGGCGCTCGGCCGGGCTGATGTTCTGCATGTCGCGGCCTTCGAAGAGAAGCTTGTCGGCCGTGATCTTCGCGGTCCAGGGGAGCAGGCCCATGACGGCCAGCATGGCGACGGACTTGCCGGAGCCGGATTCGCCGACGATGGCGAGAACCTCGCCCTTTTCAACGGACATGGAGACGCCGTCGACGGCCTTGAACCAGCCGGTGGCGGTTTCGAATTCGACGGTGAGATTTTCGATTTGCAGAAGCGCCATGATCAGGACCTCTTCAGTTTCGGGTCAAGCGCATCGCGCAGGCCGTCGCCCATCAGGTTGATGGCGAGAACGGTGATGAGGATGGCAAGGCCGGGGAAGGTGACGACCCACCAGGCACGCAGGATGAACTCCCGCGCTTCGGCAAGCATGGTACCCCATTCCGGCGCCGGCGGCTGGGCGCCCATGCCGAGGAAACCGAGGGCGGCCGCGTCGAGAATGGCGTTCGAGAAGGAGAGCGTCGCCTGGACGATCAGCGGCGCGGTGCAGTTCGGCAGGATGGTGCGGAACATCAGCCGCAGCGGACCGGCGCCGGCAAGGCGGGCGGCGGTGACGTAGTCGCGGGTCTTTTCGGCCATCACGGCGGCGCGGGTGAGGCGCACGAAATGCGGCTGCAGGGTGAGCGCGATGGCGATCATGCCGTTGGTCAGGCTCGGCCCAAGGATCGCGACGAGCACGAGGGCCAAGAGCAGCGACGGGAAGGCCAGGATGATGTCCATCAGGCGCATGATGACGGTATCGACCCAGCCGCGGTAATAACCGGCGATCAGGCCGACGATGATGCCGCCGGCGAGCGACAGCGTCGTCACGAAGACGCCGATGAACAGCGAATACTGTGCGCCGTAGATCAGGCGGGACAGGATATCGCGCCCGACCGGATCGGTGCCGAGCAGGTAGGACGGGTTGCCGCCTTCAGCCCAGGCAGGCGGAAGCAGAACGAAATCGCGATACTGCTCGAACGGCGAGTGCGGGGCGATGAACGATGCGAAGATCGCGACGAAAACGAGGGCGATGAAAACGATGAGCCCCAGAACGGCGCCGCGGTTTTCGGAAAAGTAGAACCAGAATTCGCGGAGCATCTGGCGGCGCATGGCAGCGCTCGATACCGGCTCTGTCGGTTTGGCGGCTGTTGTGTCGGCCATGGGATTTTCTCCTTCTTTATCCTGGCATGTCGTTGTCGCAAAACCGCTTCACACTTTTGCGCGACATGCCCTGTGCCGGGCTTAGTGTCGGATTCTCGGGTTGATCAGGCCGTAGAGCAGATCAACGACGAGATTGACGATCATGATGATGGCGGCGATCAGCAGCAGACCACCCTGGATGACGGCGTAATCGCGGCGGAAGACACTGTCGACCATCCACTTGCCGATGCCCGGCCAGGAGAAGATGGTTTCGGTGAGGATCGCGCCGGCGAGCATGACGCCGATCTGCAGGCCGATCGTGGTGATGACCGGGATCATCGCATTGCGCAGCGCATGGATGCCGATGACCCGGAAGGGCGAGAGGCCCTTGGCGCGGGCGGTGCGGACGTAGTCTTCCGACAGCACTTCGAGCATGGCCGAGCGCGTCTGGCGGGCGATGACGGCGAGCGGAATGGTCGCAAGCACGATCGAGGGCAGCGCCAGATGGCTGAGCGCCGAGGTGAAGGCGCCCTTCTGGCCCGACAGCAGCGAGTCGATCAGCATGAAGCCGGTGACCGGCTTGAAGAAGAACATCAGCGAGATGCGGCCGGAAACCGGGAACCATTGCAGGATGCCGGAGAACAGGATGATCAGCAGCAGGCCCCACCAGAAGATCGGCATGGAATAACCGACGAGCGCGATGCCCATCAATCCCTGGTCGAAGACGGAGCCGCGCTTGATCGCCGCGATCATGCCGGCCGGAATGCCAAGCGCAATCGCGATGACGATGGCGCAGAAGGACAGTTCGACGGTCGCCGGAAACAGCGCCCAGAACTGGTCGAGGATCGGCTTCTTGGAGACGATGGATGTGCCGAAGTCGCCGGTCACCACGCCGCCGAGATAGTCGAAATATTGAATGACGATCGGGCGGTCGAAGCCAAGATCATGGCTGATCTGCGCATGACGCTCCGGCGACATGACGCGTTCGCCGGACAGAAGCTCGACCGGATCGCCCGGCAAAAGTCGGATGAAGGAAAAAGCGATGATCGAGACCCCGATAAAGGTCGGGATCAGCACGGCAAGACGCCGCAGAAGAAAGCCAAACATTCTAAAACCTTACGGTGGTTTTTGCTTCGTGGCCGATTCATGGATTTGTCAAGCCATGGATGCGGCGATTTTGGCGTCTCCGCCATATTTTGGGCGTCTCATAAGAAAATGCCGCGGGAAACGCAACGCTTCCCGCGGCAAAATCGTCGTGAGCCGTGACTTACTCGGCGATATCGACAGCTTCGAAGGTGAAATCGCCAAGCGGGCTCTGGGTGAAGCCGGTCACGCCCTTGCGCATCGGAACGACGGAGAGGGAGTGGTCGAGCGTGGCCCAGGGGGCTTCCTTCTTGAACACGGCCTGCGCCTGCTCATAGAGCTTGGTGCGCTCTGCCATGTCCGAGGTGACCTTCGCCTTCTTCACGAGTTCGTCGAACTCCTTGTTGCACCACTGCGCGCGGTTGTTGCCGCCCACGGCGTCGCAGCCGAGCAGGGTGTCGAGGAAGTTGTCCGGGTCGCCGTTGTCGCCGGTCCAGCCGAGCATGGCCGCACCGTCGCGGTCCTTGGCCTTCGAACGGTTGAGGTATTCGGCCCACTCGTAGGAGACGATCTCGACCTTGACGCCGATCTTGGCGAAATCGTCCTGGATGATTTCGGCGGCGCGACGTGCATTCAGCATGTACGGACGCGAAACCGGCATCGCCCAGACCTTCATCGAGAGGTTCTTGACGCCGGCATCGGCGAGCATCTTCTTGGCGGCTTCGATGTCATAGGTGTCGTCCTGGGTGGACTTGTTGTAGGACCACATGGTCGGCGGGATCGGATTGACCGCCGGGGTCGCCATGCCCTGGAAAACGGCATCGACGATCGCCTTCTTGTTGATCGCCTTGTTCAGGGCCCTGCGGACTTCGACCTTGTCGAACGGAGCCTGCGTCGTGTTGTACGCGAGATAGGCGACGTTCAGTCCTTCCTGCTCCATGACCTTCAGGTTCGGATCGGACTTCATCGCCTTGACGTCGGCAGCGTTCGGATACGGCATCAGGTGGCATTCGCCGGCCTTCAGCTTCTGGTAACGGACGGCGGCATCGGTGGTGATCGCGAAGACGAGGTCGTCGATCTTCGGAGCGGGACCCCAGTAACCGGCATTCTTCTGGAAGCGGATGACGGCGTCCTGCTGGTAGCCGATGAAGGTGAACGGACCGGTGCCGACCGGCATCTGGTTCAGCTGTTCCTTCTTGCCGGCCTTGTCGAGGCTGTCGGCATATTCCTTCGACAGGATCGAAGCGAACGGCATGGCAAGGTTGGCGAGGAACGGTGCTTCCGGCCGGTTCAGCGTGACCTTGACGGTCAGGTCATCGACCTTCTCGATCGACTTGATGAGCTTCGGGAAACCCATGCCCTCGGCATATTCCCAGGAGGCGCCGGAAATGTACTTGTGCCAGGCGTTCTTTTCATCGACCTGGCGGCCGATCGAGAACACGACGTCATCGGCGTTCAGGTTGCGGGTCGGCTTGAAGAATTCGGTCGTCTGGAACTTGACGTTCGGACGCAGCTTGAACGTGTAGACGGTGCCGTCTGCGGAAATGTCCCAGCTCGCGGCGAGACCGGCTTCCGGCTGGGTCGTGCCCGGCTTGAATTCGAGGAGACGGTTGTAGACCGGGTGAGCGGAGGCGTCGAAGGTGGTGCCGGCGGTGTAGATGCCGGGGTCGAAGCCTTCCGGGGAACCTTCGGAGCAGTAAACGAAGGTCTTGGCGCTGGCGGCGCCGGCGAAGAAGGTTGCCGACAGCAGCGCTGCAGCGAGGGTCAGTTTGTATTTCATATCGGTCTCCCAATAACCTGAGGCTGGCGGCAACGCCGAGCCCCGTTGATTTTCAATTTCTGGATTGGCGCGCGCTCTCTCGCGCCCGAGGCCTGATCTTCTGTTATGCACCTCCTGGCTGGCGATATTTCGCTGCGGCCGTTCTCAATCGTCATTTTCTCCTGGCGGGTCCGCTCACGTCTTCAGCCGCGCGTGCCCTTGTTCCTCTTTTCCGGTTCAACGCGTTCAGCCGTACCGGATTTTACGCCCGCTGCATTTTTTGGAAAAATTTCCGCAAATTTGGCAAAATCCCCGTATGTTTTTATTGCTATCGGCTCGTTTCCTAGATTTGCCGGCGGGCCGTGGCGCGGGAGCATAGCGATTATGATGTCGTTGTCGAGATGCTAACATTCGCGTCTTGATCACAACCGCTTTCTCTCCGTTCAATCTTCGCTGGCGTCGATTTTGCTGCATCGCCACATTGCCATCGGACCAGAATGGAGTACGGTTCGGACCTTCCGACCAGCATAGACGCATCGAGGCAATGGTTTCATGACGACAGGCAATTCCAATCTCCCCCTCGTTTGGGACTTCATCGACCGCAAAAAGGAAGTCTTCATCGAGCTTGCGGATCGTGTTTGGGAGACGCCCGAGACCTGCTACATGGAAAGGCTTTCGGCAGCCGCGCATCGCGAAATGCTGGAAACCCAGGGCTTCAGGATTACCGAAAATGTCGCCGGCATTCCGACCGCGCTGATCGGCGAAGCGGGAGAGGGCGGCCCGATGATCGCCTTTCTCGGTGAATACGACGCCCTGGCCGGCCTCAGCCAGAAGGCCGGCGTCGACCGCCACGATCCGCTGATGGCCGGCGCCAACGGTCACGGCTGCGGCCACAACCTTCTCGGTTCGGCATCGCTGCTCGCCGCGACGGCCCTGAAGGACTGGCTGGAGAAGACCGGCACGCCCGGCCGCGTGCGTTATTACGGGTGTCCGGCGGAAGAGGGCGGCGCGGCCAAGGCCTTCATGGTGCGCGAAGGCGCTTTCGAAGACGTCGATATCGCGATCAGCTGGCATCCCAGCAATTTTGCAGGCGTGCAGCGCGAGACATCGCTTGCGAACTGCCGCATCGACTTCACCTTCACAGGCCGGGCGGCGCATGCTTCCGCAGTCCCGGAGCTCGGCCGCAGTGCGCTGGATGCCGTCGAGTTGATGAGCGTCGGCGTCAACTACATGCGCGAACACATGCCCTCGGAAAGCCGGATTCACTATGCCGTCCTCGATACCGGCGGCATCTCGCCAAATGTCGTGCAGGCGCATGCCAAGGTGCGTTATGTCGTCCGCTCCGCGGATCTGCCGGGGCTTTTCGCGCTGATCGAGCGGGTCAAGAAGGTCGCCGACGGTGCGGCGCTGATGACCGAGACCAAGGTCGAGAGCACGATCCTGGCCGGCGTCTCCAACCTTGTCGTCAATACACCGCTGATGGACGTCATGCAGGACGTCTGGGACAGCATGGGACCGCCGGCCTTCGACGCCGCAGATATTACATTCGCCGAAAAGATCCGCGCCACACTCACGCCCGAAGACATCGCCGCAAGCTGGAACCAGGAGCGCCTGGAACAGCGCGACATTCCGCTCGCCGACTTCATCCTTCCGGCGCACAGCGAAAACCGCCAGATGGGCGGTTCGACCGATGTGGGCGACGTGAGCTGGGTGGTGCCCACCGTACAGGCCTATGGCGCGACGCTTGCCGTCGGCACGCAGCTTCATACCTGGCAGGTGGTGGCGCAGGGCAAGAGCGCGCTTGCCCACAAGGGCATGGTTTCCGCCGCCAAGGCGATGGCTGCGACCGGGCTTGCCGCGATGACGAGCGATCAGTTGCGCGAGGCCGCCTGGGCCGACCTGAAAAAGCGGCGCAAGGGACAGGAATATCGGAGCCCCATTCCGGCAGGCGCCGAACCCCCGGTCGCCGCGATGGCGCAGAAGTAAGTCGCTGGAAATCACCAAAAGCATTGATTGAAACGTCAATTATTTTGAACGTTTGGGCGGGCCGGAACCGGCGATAGGGGGTGTCCAATACAGCCGTTTCCGCCTATGAAATTCCTATAAGTCTCACAGGAGGTCCGCCGTGACTGTTCAGCCCAATTCCATCGAGGCCCGGGACAAGGCCTATCACCTGCACTCCTACACGAACGCCCGCGCGCTGGAGCGTGATGGCTCGCTGGTGATCGATCGAGGCGAGGGCGTCTATGTCTATGACGTGACCGGCAAGAAGTATATCGAGGCCATGGCCGGTCTCTGGAGCGTCGGTGTCGGTTTCGGCGAAAGCCGCCTCGTGGATGCGGCAGCCAAGCAGATGGCCAAGCTTCCCTATTACCATACCTTTACCGCCCGCAGCCATGGCCCGTCGATCGAGCTTGCAGAAAAGCTGATCCAGATGGCGCCGGTGCCGATGTCCAAGGCTTATTTCACCAATTCCGGCTCCGAGGCCAACGATACGGCCGTCAAGATGGTCTGGTATCGTTCGAATGCGCTCGGCAAGCCGGAGAAGAAGAAGATCATATCGCGCATCAAGGGCTATCACGGCGTAACGGTCGCCAGCGCCAGCCTGACCGGACTGCCGAACAACCATCGGTCTTTCGACCTGCCGCTTCCGGGCATCTTCCACACGACCTGCCCGCATTACCGCGTCTACAAGCAGGACAACGAAACCGAAGCGGCTTTCGTCGCGCGTTGCGCCAAGGACCTGGAAGACCTGATCCTGAAGGAAGGCCCGGACACCGTCGCTGCCTTCATCGGCGAGCCGGTCATGGGCGCAGGCGGCGTGATCGTGCCGCCGGCCGGTTATTGGGAGGCAATCCAGAAGGTGTTGAAAAAGTACGATATCCTCCTGATCGCCGACGAGGTGATCTGCGGTTTCGGCCGCACCGGTGAGATGTTCGGGACGACCACCTTTGCACTGCAGCCGGACATCATGACATTGTCGAAGCAAATTTCGTCCTCCTATCAGCCGATCTCGGCGCTGCTGATCAACGAGAATGTCTATGGGCCGCTGGCTGACGAATCCGCCAAGATCGGGACGTTCGGCCATGGGGTGACCGCCGCCGGCCATCCGGTCGCCTGCGCGGTTGCGCTGGAAAACATCGCGATCATCGAGGAGCGGGATCTCGTCGGCAACGTGCGGGCGCTGGCGCCGAAATTCCAGAGCCGCCTGAAGGCGCTGGAGAGCCATCCCCTGGCGGTCGAAGCTCGCGGCGTCGGCCTGCTCGGCGCGCTGGAGCTGAAGCCGCGCGACGGTTTCGCCGCCGGCCAGCTCGGCCCGAAACTGTTCTCCATCATGGTCGAAAAGGGCCTGATCTCCCGGGCGATCGGCGACTCGCTGGCGCTCTGCCCGCCGATGATCGTCACCGAAGCGCAGGTGGACGCGATCTTCGATACGTTCGAGGCTTCGCTCGACGCCTTCGGGAAGCAACTCGCCGCCTGATCATCTCCCGGAGCCGTACCGACCTGTCGGTGCGGCTCCGATTGCGCTTCACATCGGCGCCCCTATATTCCAGTCCATGCTGGATCTCATCGAACCCTATTGGCCGCATATCCTTTTCGTATTGTCGGTCCTGATGGGGGCTGCCGCTGCGATCCACGCGACGATGACCAAGGAGGAGGTGCGATCCACCGTCGGCTGGGTCGGCATTATCGTTCTATCGCCCATCGTCGGCGCCCTGCTTTACATGATCGCCGGCATCAACCGCATCCGCAGGACGGTGATCAGCGACCGGCGAGCACTGCTGCAGGGCAAGATCCGAGCAGATTTCGCATCCTATGACGCGACAGACGCGATGGTGACCGGGAAGTTCGGCCAGCGCTTCCGTTCCATGAAGACGCTCGGCGACCGCGTGACGAGCCACCGGCTGACGACCGGCAACACGATCGTGGCGCTCGACACGGGCGACGAGGCTTACGGCGCCATGCTGAAGGAGATCGCCAAGGCGAAACGCAGCATTATCCTGGAAACCTATATTTTCGACCGCGACCGGATCGGCGCCCGTTTTGCGGATGCGCTGATCGCGGCCGTCAAGCGCGGCGTGGAGGTGCGCGTTCTCATCGATGCAGTCGGCGCAAGGTATTCGGTGCCGAGCGTGCTCGGCATGCTGCGGGATGGCGGCGTGACCGCCGACGTCTTCAATGGCAACGTCATCATGGGCCTCAGGCTGCCCTACGCAAACTTGAGAACCCACCGGAAGATCCTGGTGATCGATGGCCGCACGGCGTTCACGGGCGGGATGAATATCCGGGAAGGCTTTTCCAGCGAGTTCAGCGGCGACAAATGCGCCTTTGACACCCATTTCAGGGTCACCGGACCGGTGGTTGCCGATCTCGTCGCGATCGCTGCCGCCGACTGGCAGTTCGCGAGCGGCGAGACGCTGGAGGGGGAGGCCTGGACACTGCAGCCTCCGGAAACCAAGCCCGGCGCACCGATCATGATCCGTGCCGTTTCGTCCGGGCCGGACCGCAGCGTGGAGACGAATCACAAGGTGCTGATGGGCGCTTTCTCGGTGGCGCGCAGCTCCATCCGCATCGTTTCGCCCTACTTCCTGCCGGATCGGGAACTGATCACCGCGCTGGTGACGGCCGCCCGGCGTGGCGTTGCGGTCGACATCGTGGTGCCGACCGCCAACAACCTCGTTCTCGTCGATCGTGCCATGACGGCGCAGTTCGATCAGATGCTGAAGAATTACTGCCGCATCTGGCGGGCTTCCGGCCCCTTCAATCACTCCAAGCTTCTGGTGATCGACGGGTGCTGGGCCTATGTTGGATCCTCCAACCTGGACCCCCGTTCTCTGCGGCTGAATTTCGAAGTGGATCTCGAGATTCTCGACTGCCCGTTCGCCGAGGCGCTCGAAAGAAGAATAGATTTGGCGATTTCCTCCGCAACCGAAGTGACGCTTGAGGGGTTAAAGGCAAGACCCTTTCCGGTGCGGTTCATCGAGCGCGTGCTCTGGTTGGGTTCGCCCTATCTCTAGCCTCGGAATTGCTGGATATGCGGGTAGAATGCCTTATAATTTGTGCATCTGCGAACAGCCTCTCCGACCATGCGGGAAAAACGCTCCAACAATCTTCCGGCAAGCATTCTGGCCTCGATCCGCGCCCGCAAGAACCGGGGCGCCGGGGCGCATGCACCGCATGACCCGGCCGAGGGCATGCTGATCGCATCCTACAACGTGCACAAATGCGTGGGCATCGACGGCAAGTTCGATCCGGCGCGGACAAGCCATGTCATCCGCGAGATCGGCGCGGATGTGATCGCCCTGCAGGAGGCGGATACGCGGTTCGGGGAGCGGCGCGGACTGCTGGACCTTGCCTGGATGGAGCGCGAAACAGGCCTTTTGCCGGTGCCAGTCTCGGGGGTCGCCAAGGCGCATGGCTGGCATGGCAATGTCATCTTCTTCCGCGAAGGGCTCGTGCGCGACGTGCATCAGATGAAGCTGCCGGGGCTCGAACCGCGCGGCGCGCTGATGACCGAACTCGAATTCAAGGATGGCAGCGCGTTCCGCATCATCGCCGCGCATCTCGGCTTGCTCAACCGTTCGCGGCACCAGCAGGCGCGCATGATCCTCGACATCCTGCGTTCGCGGGACGAGCAGCCGACCGTGCTGATGGGGGATCTGAACGAATGGCGTCTCGGCGACCGCTCTTCCCTCAACACGCTCGCGCCGGTCTTCGGCCTGCCGGCGGCGGTGCCTAGCTTTCCCTCGCGCCTGCCGGTGCTCGCGCTCGACCGCATCATGGCGAACCGGCCGGGCCTCATCGACACCGTCACGACCCACGATACGCCGCTCGCCCGGCTCGCCTCCGACCATCTGCCGATCAAGACCGTCGTCAGGCTGGGCATGCTTCGGGCCACGCAGGACACCGGGATGGGCTGAGGTGTTTCCGGTGCTTTACCGAGGCGAAAACCGCCGATAGGGTGGGCATTTACCTCCCCTATCCCTTCCCGGAGACGGAATTCCCGATGACCGATATCGCCATGATCGAAGCCGCCCGCGTCCGCCTCGATGGACATGCGCGCCGCACCCCGCTGCTTTCTTCCCCGTTCCTCGACGAGATTGCCGGCCGGCGCATTTTCGTGAAGCCGGAATGCCTGCAGCACACGGGTTCGTTCAAATTTCGCGGTGCCTGGTCGGCGATCTCTGCGCTTGCGCCGGAGGTGCGGGCCAAGGGCGTGATCGCCTTCTCGTCGGGCAACCATGCGCAGGGCGTAGCACTCGCGGCAAAACTTCACGGCATTCCGAGCGTCATCATCATGCCGTCCGACGCGCCGCGCATCAAAATCGAAAACACCCGTGCCTATGGCGCCGAGGTGGTGCTTTACGACCGCGCCAACGAGGACCGGGATGAAATCGGCGCACGTCTTTCCAAGGAGCGCGGCCTGACGCTCGTCAAGCCGTTCGACGAGCCGCTGGTCATTGCCGGCCAGGGCACGACCGGCCTGGAAATTGCCGAGCAGGCCAGGGAAGAGGGTATCGAAAAGGCCGACGTGATCGTGCCGACCGGCGGCGGCGGTTTCATTTCCGGCGTCGCCCTGGCGCTGGCGGCCAAGGCTCCGGGCTTTGTCGTCCACCCGGCGGAACCCGAAGGTTTCGACGACACGGCCCGCTCGCTCGCTTCCGGCAAGATCGAGCGCAACGCGACGCAGTCCGGCTCGCTCTGCGATGCGATCATCACGCCTCAGCCCGGCAACATCACCTTCCCGATCGTCTCGCGGCTTTGCGGGCCGGGGCTGGTGGTGACCGAAGACGAAGCGCTGCACGCGGTGGCGCTTGCCTTCAACAGGTTGAAGATCGTCGTGGAGCCTGGCGGCGCCGTAGCATTGGCGGCGGCCATCTTTCATGGAGAAAGCCTCGGCGGCACGGTGATTGCCGTCTGCTCGGGCGGAAATATCGACGCCGAAGTCTTCAGGCTGGCGCTCGACAAATTTCCCGCTTGACCCCCCTTACGTACGGGAAGGGCATAATAAACCGTTAATTGCGGAGAGGCGCCGTTAAGAAAAAAGGATTTTCTACGGAACGTCCTGCCGCGAGGAACGTTATCTCTATCGGGTTACTAGAGATAAGATAAGGTAAGGAGACGCTCGGGAAGAGCGGATCCAGAACCCGGGAGACATCCATGCAGCACATCGAGCATCAGACACGGTCTTTCCCTGTTCGCGTTACCTTTGCCAGCAAGTGGCAATGGGCAATCAATACGGCTCTCGTCGCAGCCGCCTTCGTTTTTGTCGGTGCCGTGACGCTTGGCGTTTTTCCGTAAGCCTCTTCCGGTCCTCCCCGGACGGAAAACACCTCCCGCGCGACCGCCCGGGAGGTGTTTCGTTTTCAGAGCAGCGGCTGCGAGATTATTTCGCAGGTAAATAGGCTTCGGCCAGCTCAACCCAGAAGGTCGCGCCGATCGGCAGCGCGTCGTCGTTGAAATCGAAACGTGGATGATGCAGAGGCGGATCGTCGTCGGTCCGCTTGGTGCCGAGCAGGAAATAGGTGCCTGGGCGTTCCGCCAGCATGAAGGCGAAATCCTCGCTGCCCATCGACGGGCGCGGCAGATCGACGACCTTGTCCTCGCCGAGCGTGCGGCGGGCAAGGTCGCGGACGAAATCGGTCTCGGCCTTATGGTTGACCGTCGCCTCGTAGCCGCGCTTGTAGTCGATCGTGACGCTCATGCCGTAGCTCGCTGCCTGGCCCTCGGCGATCATGCGAATGCGGCGTTCCAGTTCGTCGCGGACGTCCGGATCGAAGGAGCGGATGGTCAGGATCATTTCGGAGCGTTCGGGGATGATGTTGCTGACGGTGCCGCTGTGGAAGGCGCCGACGGTGACCACGCAGGCATCAAGCGGATGAATGTTGCGCGAGGCGACGGTCTGCAGCACCATGATGATGCTCGCACCGCAGACGATCGGGTCCGATGCGCCCTGCGGTTCGGCACCGTGTCCGCCGTGGCCGTTGACGGTAATGCGGCATTCGTCGACCGCTGCCATCATCGGGCCTTCCTTGACGCCGATCTGGCCGAAGGGGAGGCTCGGGTCGTTATGCAGGCCGAAAACCGCATCGCAGGGGAAGCGCTCGAAGAGGCCGTCGTCGATCATCAGCTTCGCGCCGCCGAAGTTTTCCTCGGCCGGCTGGAAGATGAGGTGGATCGTGCCGTCGAAATTCCTGCGCTCGGCCAGGATCTTGGCAGCGCCGAGCAGCATGGCGGTGTGGCCGTCATGGCCGCATGCATGCATCAAGCCCTTGTTCCGGCTGGCATATTCCGCGCCGGTCTCCTCCTCGATCGGCAGCGCGTCGATGTCGGCTCGAATGCCGATCGAGCGGCTGCCCGTGCCGTTCTTCAGCGTCGCCACCAGGCCGGTCTGGCCGAGGCCGCGGGTCACTTCATAACCGAAGTCGCCAAGCTGCCGGGCGATGAAATCCGAAGTGTTGAATTCGGAAAGGCCGAGTTCGGGATGCTGATGAAGGTAGCGGCGTGTGGCCACGACTTCTGCCATGTAGTTGGAAAACTGGATCGTCATCGCTTGAAACACCGAAAAATCGATTGGGTTATCGGCAGGCGCCGTGCCCGCCTGCCGTCGGTGGCATGAATAGCAGCACCGGCCGGCGAAGTAACCCGTCTTCGTTAGAAGTCCAGCTGCGGAACGATCCCGGATGGCGAAAGTCCACGCCAGACCGGAAGCTGGAATTCAATCGTTTTATCAAGGGCCTGCTTCTGTTCAGGTTCCATTCAGGCAGGTCTGCTTAGAGGCGTAGGATGCGTCAATCCGCGAAGGCGGGAAATAGATTCCGTTCGGTCATTTGCCATATCCGAGGCGCTCTCTATTTCCCTCTTCATGGATTTGTCTTGAGGTGCGGTCACCATATTTCAAATGATGACTGGCGCCGACGAGGCAGGCCGAGTAAGGCGAGGCCGACAAAACCCCGAGATTTTCACCAGAAGCGTGTCCATGTCCCTTAATAACCCGTCAGCTTCCCCGCGCGAAACCGAAGCCAAGCAGATCGATCACAACGATTCGATCCGCGCGACCTATTTCAATATCGACGCCTTGAGGGAATGCGGCGAGAAGCTGGGCAGGGAGGGCGCATCCAGCCTGCCGGGCGTCGTGGATTTCGAATTCTTCAAGCGTCACAAGGAAAACGAGCAGGAAATTTTCCGCGTCTACCGGGCGACGTCGGTCGATGTCGACGCGGGCGCCTCGATCACGCCGGCGGCGGAATGGCTGCTCGACAACTATTACATCGTCGAAGAGGCGATCCAGGAAGTCCGCCGCGACTTCCCGAAGAAGTTCTTCAAGCAGCTCAGGACGGCGACCGTCGGCGGCCAGGAAATGCCGCGCGTGCTGGTGCTTGCCTGGCTTTATGTCGCCCATACCCACAGCAGTCTCAATCGCGACGGGCTGGCGGCGATGGTCGAGGGTTTCCAGGAAACCGAGCCGCTGGAAATCGGCGAAATCTGGGCGCTGCCGTCCTTCATCCGTTTCGTGCTGATCGAGAACCTGCGCCGCATCGCCACCCGCGTCGACCGTTCGCGCAACATGCGCCGCCGCGCCAACGAGACGGCCGATGAAATCATCCGGCTGAATAGCGAGGAACAGAGCGCGGGTTTGCTCAAGGGCATCGAGGACCTGACGAGCGACAATACGTTCACGGCACAGTTCCTCTATCGTCTGCGCAACGCCTCCCAGAACACCGGTTTCGCCGTCGCCTGGCTGGAAAAGCGTCTCGAAGAGGCCGGCACCACCGTCGAAGAGGTGATGCAGGCCGAGCAGAATCGTCTTTCGTCCGGCAACGTGACGATGGGCAACATCATCAAGAGCCTGCGCGAAATCGACGATACCGAATGGAGCGTCTGGTTCGAGGACGTCTCGCAGATCGACAAGCTCTTCCGCGAGCGCACGGATTACGAGGCGCTCGATTTCGGTTCGCGCAACAGCTACCGCAATCGCATCGAACAGATCGCCCGTCGCTCTCGTAAGAGCGAAGCCGAGATTGCGGAAATCGCGATTCGACTCGCCGAAAAAGCCGCGGCGGAAGAAAATGCCGATCCACGCGAAACCAATGTCGGAGCGTTCGTCGTCGGCCGTCGCCGCCGCGAGTTGGAAGCCGCCGTCGGCTACAATCCGCTCATGGTGCAGCAGTTCGTGCGGATGGTCCGCAAGCTGAACTGGTTCGCCATCGCGGGCCCTGTCATTTTCATTACCCTGGTCGTGCTCGCGATCACCGGCTATTTCCTGGTACAGGCGGATATTCCGCTGCCGGTCGTCGTCTTCTTCCTGCTGATGTTCGCCTTGCCGGCTTCCGAAGGCGCAACGGGGCTGTTCAACACGCTGGTGACCTATGTGGTCCGTCCGGCGCGGCTGGTGGGCTACGAGTTCAAGGAAGGTATTCCGGACGAGGCAAAGACGCTCGTTGCCGTACCCTGCCTCATTACCGACCGTGATACGGTCGATGAACTCGTCCGCAATCTCGAAGTCCATTATCTCGCCAATCCGCATGGTGAAATCTATTTCTCGCTACTCAGCGACTGGCGCGACAGCAAGTTCGAGGAAACCGAAGCGGACCTCGAAATCCTCGACTATGCCAAGCGCGAAATCGCGGCACTGAATGCGAAATATGACGAGGACGGCCGGACCCGTTTCTACCTGCTGCACCGCCGCCGCCTGTTCAACCCGAACGAAGGCGCGTGGATGGGTTGGGAGCGCAAGCGCGGCAAACTGCATGAACTCAACATGCTGCTGCGCGGCGATCAGGACACAACCTATCTCTCGGGCGCCAACATGGTGCCGCAGGGCGTGCAATATGTCATGACGCTCGACGCCGATACGCGTCTGATGCGCGAAGCCGTCACCAAGCTCGTCGGCAAGATGCATCATCCGATCAACCAGCCGGTGCTCGATCCCGAGACCAACCGGGTCGTCCATGGGTACGGCCTGATGCAGCCGCGCGTCACGCCGTCGCTGACGACCGGCAAGGAAGCCTCGGTTTTCCAGCGCGTCTTCTCGGTCGGCCGCGGCCTCGATCCTTACGTCTTCACGGTATCCGACGTCTATCAGGACCTGACCGGCGAAGGTAGCTTCACCGGCAAGGGCCTTTACCATGTCGATGCGTTCGAAGCCTCGCTGAAGGGCCGGATCGAGGAGAATTCGGTTCTGTCGCACGACCTGCTCGAAGGTTCGTTCGCGCGCTGCGCGCTCGTCACCGACGTGGAACTGGTCGAGGACTTCCCGACCCGCTACGAGGTCGAAGTTTCGCGCCAGCATCGCTGGGCCCGCGGCGACTGGCAGCTCCTGCCTTATATCATGGACCCGAAACGCGGGGTCACGGCGCTCGGCCGCTGGAAGATGTTCGACAACCTGCGCCGGTCGCTCACGCCGATCGCCTGGTTCTTCGCATCGGTACTCGGTTGGTATTTCATGGATCCGCTCGGCGCGCTGATCTGGCAGATCCTGCTGATCTTCTCGCTGTTCGTCGCGCCGACGATCGGCCTCATCACCGGTCTCCTGCCGCATTCCACCGACATCGTGCCGCGGGCGCATTTCTATTCCGTCTGGTCGGATATCCGTTCGGCCAATGCGCAGGTCGCGCTCCGCATCGTCTTCATCGCCGACGCCGCCTGCATCATGACGGATGCGATCGCCCGTTCGTTCTATCGCCTGTTCTTCAGCCGCAAGCTGATGCTGGAATGGCGCACGGCCGCATCGATCCAGTCGAACGCGCAGGGCAGTCCCCAGGACTATTACCGCGCGATGTGGCATGCGCCGGCAATCGCGGTGCTCAGCATCATCCTGTCCGCGCTGCCCGGCGACAACGCCTTCCTCGTCGGCATTCCGTTCGCCGTGCTCTGGATCTTCTCGCCGCTCGTCGCCTGGTATGTCAGCCAGTCGGCCGAAACCGAGGACCGCCTGTTCGTGCCGGAACCGGTTTCCGTCGAGATGCGCAAGATCGCGCGCCGCACCTGGCGCTATTTCGAGACCTTCGTGACGGCCGAACTGAATTACCTGCCGCCGGACAATTTCCAGGAAAAGCCGAACCCGTCGGTCGCCAAGCGGACGTCGCCGACCAATATCGGCGTCTACCTGCTCTCGACGATCTCGGCGCGCCATTTCGGCTGGATCAGCTTCACCGACACGATCGAGCGTCTCGAACAGACAATCTCGACCGTCGAAAGGGCCGAGAAGTTCCGCGGGCACATGTTCAACTGGTATCATATCGATACCATGAAGCCGCTTGTGCCGCGTTACGTCTCCTCGGTCGACAGCGGCAACTTCGCCGGCCACCTGATCGCCATTTCTTCGGCCCTGCGCATCTGGGCGGAAGCGCCTTCCGCGCATCTGCAGGGCAATCTCGACGGCATTGGCGACGTCTCCGGCATTCTCGCCGAAACGCTCAAGGCCCTGCCGGATGACCGCAAGACCGTCCGTCCGCTGCGCCGCCGTCTCGAAGAGCGCATCGTCGGCTTCGGCAACGCGCTGGCCGCCGTCAAGCGCGAGCATGAATTCGCGTCGATCCGTATCATCAATCTCGCCGTCCTCGCCCGCGATATCCAGAAGCTGGCAATCAATCTCGACCAGGAAGTCCGAACGGCGCAGAGCGAGGAAGTGACCCGCTGGTCGGCATCGCTGGTGGCGATCTGCGAGGCGCATATTTCCGACAGCGTTTTCGACAACGCCAATATCGAATCGCTGCGCGAGCGGCTCAGCGCGCTTCGCGACCGGACCCGCAATCTTGCCTTTTCGATGGATTTCAGCTTCCTGTTCCGCAAGGACCGACGCCTCCTGTCGATCGGTTATCGCGTCGAAAGCAACGAAGTCGACGAGGCTTGCTACGACCTTCTGGCGTCGGAAGCGCGTCTCACCAGCCTCTTCGGCATCGCAAAAGGTGATCTGCCGACGGAACACTGGTACAAGCTCGGCCGCCAGGTCGTGCCGATCGGTGCGCGCGGCGCGCTGGTCTCCTGGTCGGGTTCCATGTTCGAATACCTGATGCCGCCGCTCGTCATGCAGGAGCGTCAGGGCGGTATCCTGAACCAGACCAACAACCTGATCGTCCAGGAACAGATGAACCACGGCCGCCGCCTCGGCACGCCTTGGGGCATTTCGGAAGCTGCGTTCAACGCGCTCGACCATCAGATGCACTACCAGTACACCAATTTCGGGGTGCCGACGCTCGGTCTGAAGCGCGGTCTCGGCCAGAATGCCGTCATTGCGCCCTATGCATCGATCCTCGCCAGTCAGTACGATCCGATCTCGGCGGCGGAAAATCTTGCGGAACTCCGTTCGCTCGGCGCGCTCGGCCAGTTCGGCTTCCATGATGCGGTCGATTTCACGCCGACCCGCGTGCCGGAAGGCAAGCGCTGCGCCGTGGTCTACAACTATTATGCCCACCATCACGGCATGTCGATCGCGGCGATCGCCAACGTCGTCATGAACGGCCTGCTGCGTGAGCTCTTCCATTCCGATCCGGTGATCGAGGCGGCGGAACTGCTGTTGCAGGAAAAGGCGCCGCGCGACATCCCGGTGATGAGCGCCAAGCACGAGGAAACCCCCGGCAAGGGCGGTGGTGAATTGCTGCGGCCGGAAATCCGCACCATCAACAACCCGGCGACCAAGGACCGCGAACTCGTTCTTCTATCGAACGGCCACTATTCGATCATGCTCACCGCCGCCGGCACGGGCTATTCCCGCTGGAACGGTCTCGGCGTCGCGCGCTGGAAGGCGGATCCGACAGAAGACCGCTGGGGCCAGTTCCTTTTCCTGCGCGATACCGCGACCGGTGAGTGGTGGTCGGCGACATCCGAGCCGCGCCGCGCCGAAGGCGAGAAAACCAAGACGATCTTTTCGGACGAACGGGCCGAATTCCACAAGACGATCGGCGACCTGACCAGTACGGTCGAGGTCATCGTCGCGAGCGAGCACGATGCGGAAGGCCGTCGTCTGACGCTGCTCAACATGGGCACCGAGGACCGCTTCATCGAAGTGACCTCCTATATGGAACCCGTGCTGACCAACGAAGCGGACGACAGCGGGCATCCGCTCTTTGCGCGCATGTTCGTCAAGACCGAGATCGGCCGTCGCGGCGACGTGATCCGCGCCTGGCGCAACAAGCGCAGCCCGACCGATCCCGATATGATGATCGCGCATCTGGCGGCAGACAATGCCGGCTCGGCGCGGCCGACCGAATATGAAACGGATCGCCGCAAGTTCCTCGGCCGCGGCCGCACGCTTGCGGAAGCTGCCGCTTTCGATCCGGGCGCGACGCTGTCGAACACCGACGGCTTCACGCTCGATCCCGTCCTGTCGCTTCGCCGCGTCGTGCGCGTGCCGGCAGGCAAGAAGGTCAGCGTGGTGTTCTGGACCATCGCTGCCGCCCAGCGCGAGGACCTCGACGCGGCGATCGAACGCTACCGTCACGCCGACGCTTTCCAGGGCGAGCTGACGCAGGCCTGGACCCGCACACAGGTGCAGATGCGCCATCTCGGCGTCACGTCTCAGGACGCGGCCGCATTCCAGCATCTCGCCCGCTACCTGGTCTATCCGGACATGCAGCTCCGCGCCGACCAGGCGACGCTCAACGCCAGCATGCAGCAGCAATCCGGCCTCTGGCCATCGGGTGTGTCCGGCGACCTTCCGATCTTCACGCTGCGTCTCAACGACGAAAACGACCTGACTGTCGCCAAGGAGGCGATGGGTGCGCAGGAATATCTGCGGTCCCGGGGCGTTGCGAGCGATCTCATCATCCTCAACGAGCGCATCGCGGAGGATACGCAGGACCTGCAGCAGGCCATCGAACATATGGCGACCAACGCCCGGCGGACCGGACAGGCGGAAGGTCAGCGCCAGCACGTCTTCCTGTTGCGCCGCGAAATCATGGGCGATGCGGCGGCTGAAGGCATGATCGCCGCTTCGCGCGTCGTCCTGCATGCCCGCAACGGCCGTATCATCGACCAGCTCAACCGCACGGCGACGATCTTTGCGCCGCCGGAAGACCGCGAGATCGAGGTCGATCGTCGTCCGTTGCTCAACGGCGACATCTTCCAGGTTCCGGCTGTGACCGAAACCCGTGGCGATCTCGAATTCTGGAACGGCTTCGGTGGCTTTTCGGCAGAAGGCAACGAATATGTCGTGCGGCTGCATGGCGGCCAGGCGACGCCGCATCCATGGATCAACGTCATCTCCAACGACAAGTTCGGCTTCCACGTTTCGGCGGAAGGCGCTGGCTTCACCTGGGCCAAGAACTCGCGCGACTACCAGCTGACGCAGTGGACCAACGACCTCGTGCTCAACCGTCCGAGCGAAGGCTTCTACGTCGCCGACCGTGACAGCGGCGCCGTCATGACCCCGATCGCGGCCTTGTCGCGCAAACCGGAGGTCAAGTTCGAGGCGCGTCACGGTCTCGGCTATTCGGTCTTCTCCAGCGAGGAGAACGGCCTGAAGCTGAAGATGACGCAGACGGTCGATCGCAACCGTCCCGCCAAGCTGTCGCATATCCTGCTGCACAATGGCGGTTCGGAAACCCGCAGGCTACGCGTCTACGGCTATGCGGAATGGCTGCTCGGAGGCAATGCGGCGCGTACCGTGCCGTTCATCCTGTCGAGCCGCGACGAAGAAACCGGTGCGCTTTACGCCACCAACCCGTTCAGCATCGACTACCGCCGCTTCGCCTTCATGGCGATGAAGGAACAGCCGGTCGGCTTCACCGTCAGCCGGCGGGAATTCATCGGCAGGTTCGGCTCCATACAGACGCCGGCAGCGGTCACGGCGGCGTCCGATCTCAGCGGTTCGCTCGATCTCGACGGCGATCCCTGCGCGGCGCTCCTCTACGATATCGAGCTCGCGCCGGGCGAAGAGAAGACCGTCACCTTCTACATGGGTGACGGCGAGACAAGGCAAGAGGCGGAAGCACTCGTGGCGCAGTTGCGCACCGAGGAGTTCGAGCCGATCCTGGCCGAGAACAAGGCCTTCTGGACCGGCTTCACCGGCCGCCTGAAGATCTCGACGCCGGACAAGTCGCTCAACAACATGGTCAACTACTGGCTGCCCTATCAGGCGCTCGCCTGCCGCATCATGGCCCGCTCCGCCTTCTATCAGGCGTCCGGCGCCTTCGGCTTCCGCGACCAGCTGCAGGACACGCTGGCCTTCCTGGTGCACGAGCCATCGCTCGCCCGCGCCCAGATCATCAACGCGACGTCGCGCCAGTTCAAGGAAGGCGACGTGCTGCACTGGTGGCTGCCGGGCACCGGCGCCGGCGTCCGCACGCAGATTTCCGACGACGTGGTCTGGCTCGCCTATGCGATGCACCAGTATGTCTCGGTGACCGGCGACGGGACGCTGCTTGATGAGGAACTGCCGTTCATCGAAGGGCCGGCGCTTGAAAAGCACAAGCACGACGCCTTCATCCAGCCGACCGTTTCGGCGGAAACCGGCACGCTCTACGAACATGCCGCCCGTGCGCTCGATCTTGCGATCGCCCGGACCGGCGACAAGGGCCTGCCGCTGATCCTCGGTGGCGACTGGAACGACGGCATGAACCGTGTCGGCGTCGGCCATCGCGGCATGAGCGTCTGGCTCGGCTGGTTTCTCGGAGCCGCGCTGCAGAACTTCATTCCCTACGCGGAAGCCCGCAAGGACCGCAAGCGCGTGCAGCGCTGGGCCGACCATATCGAGAGCCTCAAGCAGGCGCTCGAAAAGGCCGGCTGGGACGGCACCTATTATCGCCGCGGTTACTTTGACGACGGTTCTCCGCTCGGCTCGGCCAGCAGCGACGAATGCCGTATCGACTCGCTTGGCCAGACCTGGAGCGTGCTCTCCGGCATGGGCGATCCGGAGCGTGCCCGTCAGTCGATGGATGCGGTCATGGAGAAGCTCGTGGACGAGAATGCAGGCATCATCCGCCTCTTCACGCCGCCCTTCGAGAACACCCGCAGGGACCCGGGCTATATCAAGGCGTATCCGCCGGGTGTGCGCGAAAACGGCGGCCAATATACCCATGCGGCCATCTGGGTGGTGATGGCGCTGGCGGCGCTGAAGCGCGGCGACGATGCCTGGAAGTGCTTCCAGATTCTCAATCCGATCAACCATGCCCTCAACCGTGAGGCGGCGGAAACCTATCGCGTCGAGCCCTATGTGGTCGCGGCCGACGTCTACGGCGCCGGCGACTATCAGGGCCGCGGCGGCTGGACCTGGTACACGGGTTCTGCGGGCTGGCTCTACCGCGCGGCGATCGAGGGCATTCTCGGCATCCGCCGCCAGGGCGACAAGCTGCACGTCAATCCGTCGCTGCCGAGCGATTGGGATGGTTTCAGCGCAGACCTGACGCTCGACGGCGTGGTTCACAAGATCGTCGTCGAAGGCGGCAAGGTGACGGTAGACGGCAAGGCTGCGGACAAGAACGGGGAGTTCGTCGTGGCAAGTGCCGCCGCCAAGCGGCTGCCGGAGCCGGCGAACAACTGAGGCCCGGTCCCTCCCGTATAAGGTTTACGTCAAACAAAAAGCCGCCTTCCGGAAAGGCGGCTTTTTGCATTGTTGTTTACGGATAGCGCGTCCCGCTCCGCCGCCATCTTCGTCTTCGGTTTAACCCGACGACGTTCCAAGGGCCTAGGCCGGTTCAGCGCATGAACGTGGATAGATGCCCGGGACAGGCCTGAGTATGACGGCGGAGAGGTTTGCGAACCCTCCCGCAGAATAATTCCGGAAGGGGCGGACGAGCGCGGATGCTTGCCGCGTGCCGTTTCTCAGGCCGGCTGGCTGGCTTCCGCCTTGTCTGCGTCTTCATCCTCGTCGCTCAACAAACCGCTGGTGCGCAGCAGCGAGGCGAAGCGGCCGCCGAGCTGACTGAGCTCGTCATAGCTGCCCATTTCGACGATGCGGCCGTTGTCGAGGAAGATCACCTTGTTGGCGTCGCGGACGGTCGACAGGCGATGTGCGATGATGAAGGTGGTGCGGTTCTCGCGCAGACGGTCGATCGCCGCCTTGACGCGGGCTTCGGTCTCCACGTCGAGGGCGCTGGTCGCCTCGTCGAGGACGAGGATCGGCGCGTTCTTCAAAATGGCGCGGGCGATCGCGATGCGCTGGCGCTCTCCTCCGGAAAGCTTGTTGCCGCGCTCGCCGACCGTGGTGTCGTAGCCCGTCAGGCGGCTTTCGATGAAATCGGTTGCCGCGGCAGCTTCCGCCGCCTGGAGGATTTCCTCGTCGGTCGCACCCTCGCGGCCCAGCGCGATGTTTTCGCTAATCGAGCGGTTCAACAGCCCGGCATCCTGGAAGACGGTGGCGATCGAGCTGCGGAGCGACTTGCGCGTGACGGTGCTAGTATCGACGCCGTCGATCAGGATGTGGCCTTCCTGCGGATCATAAACACGCTGCAGCAGGTTGATGAGCGTCGTCTTGCCGGCGCCGGTCGGACCGACGATCGCGACAGTCTCACCTGCCCTGGCCGTGAAGGAGATGTTGTGAACGCCCTGGTTGGTATTGGCGAAACCAAAGGAAACGTCGCGGAATTCCACCTCGCCATTCACCGTGCCGAGGTCGCGGGCATCCGCCGGTTCGGCGCGGTCTTCGACGGAATCCTCGAGGATGAAAAAATCCTCGAGTTTGGCGCGGGCTTCGAAAATCTGGGTGGCGAACTGGCGCAGAAGATCGAGGCGACCGATCAGCAGGTTGGCAAAGCCGATGAAGGCGACGACGTCGCCAACGCGGATCTCACCCTGCTGCACGAGCATGGTTCCGATGACGAGGATGATGCCCATGGAGACCGTGGACGCTGTCCGGTTCAAGGCGCCAGCAAGCGCCCACCAGTCGAGCACGGGATACTGAGCGGCGAGCAAATCCTTGGTGTAGGCCTTGAGGGCCTTGGTCTCAGCCTCGATCCGGTCGTAGCTATGCAGGACCGAGACGTTGCTGATCGAATCGCTGACATGCGAGAAAACCGTATGGTAGTGGTTCTCGACGGAGGCCTGGCCTTCCTTGGTGCGGTTCATCACCGTGACGCCGATGATCCAGTAGAGGATGCTCAGCACCAGAAGCACGATGCTGAGCCGCCAGTCCATCGAGACTGCGGTGGGCACCAGAAGGACGATGGCGACCGCAGTCGCGAGATGCGTGCGCATGAATTCCAGCCATAGGCCGAACAGGCTTTCCGCAGCACGCAACAGCGTATGCAAAGCGTTTGACGTACCGCGCTGATGGTGCCAAGTGAGCGGCATGGAAATGATGCGGCCGAATGCCTCCGTCAGCAGCGACGCGCGGCGGCCGTGCGCCAACCGGTCCGCCTCACGGGCGACGAGTACATAGGCGACAGTGTTGAACACGCCGAAGCCCGCCCACAGCATGAGGACAGGAGCCACCGAGGTGCCGGACGAAATGGCATCGATGATGCGGCCGAAAAGGACCGGCTCGGCGATCGTGATGACGGCAAGCACGATATTGGCGATGACGACGGCGGTGACTCGCCACTTGTTCTTCGCCAGATACTGGAGAGCCCGTGCATAAACCTGGAACAGCGTCAACTGCGGCAACCTCATTGATAATCGAGCCGACGGCGCGGCGGGACATGGAACATATGGATCGGAAACGGCAATTCCGCGACGAATGCCGGACGTGGAACCTCTTCTGCCAGAAATATTTAATGGAGGGCAAGAGTTCGCGAATTCCGTGTCCTGTCCGAAGGGCGTTGCCTCGTCACAAAACGATCGAGGGCTAGATTTCGCGGTGTACCTTCAACGAATGATAACTATGCTAATCGATTATCACGCAGGAAATAACTGAATTTTAATCCAAAGCAAAAATGCGCCAAAGAAGGCCGGGCAGGGGGCAGTCTTGAATATTCAACTGATCGTGCAACTTTTGGTGCTTGTCGGAGAAAGCAAGACTGAGACCGAATTGACAGCCCAGGTGGAATCCCTTCTGCGAGCCTATGGTTTTGAATATTACAGCGTTCTTCTCCAGTCGCGGCCGAATCAGGACTCCATGAACTTCGTTCTCGCCGGCCGCTGGCCGGAGGGGTGGCAGGAAATCTATCTCGCCCGCAAATACGTTCTCGTCGATCCGACCGTCCGGATGCTGAGCATGGCGCAGAGGCCCTTCCGCTGGCGGGATGCCGTTGTCAGGCTGAAAAACGATCCGCACAGGCAGCGCATGCAGCGGATGATGCAGGAAGGAACCCGCTACGGCCTGCTTGACGGATATACGTTTCCGATCCATGGCCGCAATGGATTGCTCGGCTACATGACATTGGGCGGCCGGCCCGTCGATCTCTCGCCGGCGGAAATGGCGCTCTTCGACGCGGCCGCCAAGAAAGTATTCTGGCGGTTTCTGGAAATCCGGAACCAGTCCGACGGCTTCGAAGCCGTCGCAAATGTGGATACTCAGCTGACCAGACGCGAAATGGAAGTGATAGTCCTGCTTGCGGACGGCCTGACGTCCAACGAGATTGCCCGGTCGCTGGATATTTCCAGCCATACGGTCGACTGGTATATCAATGGCCTGCAGGAGAAGTTGAAGGCCAAGAACCGCCAGCACGTCGTCGCCTCGGCGTTTCGCCTCGGGCTTACGACCTAAGCGACAGTTCCCCAAATCAATCGTGACACAATTTCAACATGCGGCTCGGCAGCAGATTCCGCTTGCTTAATTAGCGCGATATTGTTCTCTTTGCAGTGCAGCAATTTATCGCTGGGCCTGGGGAGAGCCACTTTGCAGATTTCGAAAATTCTCGTCGCCAACCGTTCGGAGATCGCGATCCGCGTCTTCAGGGCTGCCAATGAACTGGGTATCAAGACGGTCGCTATCTGGGCGGAGGAGGACAAGCTCTCCCTGCATCGCTTCAAGGCGGACGAGAGTTATCAGGTCGGCCGCGGCCCGCACCTTGCGAAGGACATGGGGCCGATCGAGAGTTATCTTTCGATCCCGGAAGTGATCCGCGTCGCGAAGCTTTCCGGAGCCGATGCCATTCATCCGGGTTACGGCCTTTTGTCGGAAAGTCCGGAATTCGTCGAGGCCTGCAACGATGCGGGCATCATCTTCATAGGCCCCACGGCGGAGACGATGCGCCAGCTCGGCAATAAGGTCGCGGCGCGCAATCTGGCGATCTCGGTCGGCGTACCAGTGGTGCCGGCGACCGAACCTCTGCCGGACGATATGAGCGAAGTCGCGAAGATGGCCGAAGCCATTGGTTATCCCGTCATGCTCAAGGCGTCCTGGGGCGGCGGCGGCCGTGGCATGCGCGTCATCCGTTCGGAGGCCGATCTGGCCAAGGAAGTGACAGAAGCCAAGCGTGAGGCGATGGCGGCCTTCGGCAAGGACGAGGTTTATCTCGAAAAGCTCGTCGAGCGCGCCCGCCACGTCGAAAGCCAGATCCTCGGCGATACGCACGGGAACGTGGTGCACCTCTTCGAGCGCGACTGTTCGATCCAGCGCCGCAACCAGAAGGTCGTGGAACGTGCCCCGGCGCCTTATCTTTCCGAAGCGCAGCGCCAGGAGCTGGCTGAATATTCGCTGAAGATCGCCAAGGCGACGAACTATATCGGTGCAGGCACGGTCGAATACCTGATGGATGCCGATACCGGCAAATTCTACTTCATCGAAGTCAATCCGCGCATCCAGGTCGAGCATACGGTGACCGAAGTCGTCACCGGCATCGACATCGTCAAGGCGCAAATCCATATCCTCGAAGGTTTTGCGATCGGCACATCAGAATCGGGGGTGCCGGCCCAGGAGAATATCCGCCTCAACGGTCATGCGCTGCAGTGCCGCATCACCACGGAAGATCCGGAGCACAATTTCATCCCGGACTACGGCCGGATCACCGCCTATCGTTCGGCGGCAGGCTTCGGCATCCGTCTTGATGGCGGCACGGCCTATTCCGGCGCGGTCATCACCCGCTATTACGATCCTCTGCTCGTCAAAGTGACGGCCGCCGGCTCCACGCCGCAGGAAGCCATCAGCCGCATGGACCGGGCGCTGCGCGAATTCCGCATCCGCGGGGTTGCAACCAATCTCACCTTCCTGGAAGCGATCATCGGCCATCCGAAATTCCGCGACAATTCCTATACGACGCGGTTCATCGACACCACGCCGGAACTGTTCGAACAGGTGAAGCGGGCCGACCGTGCCACCAAGCTCCTGACCTATCTCGCCGACGTCACCGTCAACGGCCATCCGGAAACCAAGGGGCGGCCGGAGCCTTCGCCGCAGTCGGCCAGGCCGGTTCTGCCCTATATCAACGGCGATGTTCCGGACGGCACCAAGCAGCTTCTGGACCGGCTCGGACCCCGGAAGTTCGGCGAATGGATGCGCAATGAAAAGCGCGTTCTGATGACCGACACGACGATGCGTGACGGGCACCAGTCGCTGCTCGCGACCCGCATGCGCACCTATGACATCGCGCGCGTCGCCGGCGTCTATGCGCGGGCGCTTCCCGATCTCTTTTCTCTGGAGTGCTGGGGCGGAGCGACTTTCGACGTGTCGATGCGCTTCCTCACCGAGGATCCGTGGGAGCGGCTGGCGCTGATCCGCGAGGGCGCGCCGAACCTTCTGCTGCAGATGCTGCTGCGCGGAGCAAACGGCGTCGGCTACAAGAACTATCCGGACAACGTGGTCAAATATTTCGTCCGCCAGGCGGCGAAGGGCGGTATCGATCTCTTCCGCGTGTTCGATTGCCTGAACTGGGTCGAGAACATGCGCGTTTCCATGGATGCGGTCCAGGAAGAAAACAAGCTCTGCGAGGCGGCGATCTGCTACACTGGCGATCTCCTGAACTCCGCCCGACCGAAATACGACCTCAAATATTATACGTCTCTCGCCGAAGAACTGGAAAAGGCAGGGGCCCATATCATCGCGCTGAAGGACATGGCGGGCCTGCTGAAGCCGGCGGCCGCACGCGTTCTCTTCAAGGCGCTGCGCGAGGCGACCAGCCTGCCGATCCATTTCCACACGCACGATACGTCGGGGATCTCGGCTGCGACGGTGCTTGCCGCGGTCGACGCCGGCGTCGATGCAGTCGATGCGGCGATGGATGCGGTCTCCGGCAACACGTCGCAGCCCTGCCTCGGCTCGATCGTGGAAGCGCTGTCCGGCTCCGAGCGCGATCCGGGGCTCGATCCAGAATGGATTCGCCGCATCTCCTTCTATTGGGAAGCCGTGCGCAACCAGTATGCCGCCTTCGAAAGCGATCTCAAGGGGCCGGCCTCGGAAGTCTATCTGCACGAAATGCCGGGCGGCCAGTTTACCAATCTCAAGGAACAGGCCCGTTCGCTCGGCCTCGACACCAAGTGGCACAAGGTCGCGCAGACCTATGCGGACGTGAACCAGATGTTCGGCGATATCGTCAAGGTGACGCCGTCTTCCAAGGTGGTCGGCGACATGGCGCTGATGATGGTCTCCCAGGACCTGACCGTCGCCGATGTCGAAAACCCTGCCAAGGACATCGCCTTTCCGGAATCGGTCGTCTCGATGTTGAAGGGTGATCTCGGCCAACCCCCGGGGGGCTGGCCCGCGGCGCTGCAGAAGAAGGCGCTGAAGGGCGAGGAGCCGTACACGGCCGTGCCGGGTTCGCTTCTGCCGCCGGCCGATCTCGATGCCGAGCGCAAGGCGATCGAAACCAAGCTCGACCGTAAGGTCGACGATTTCGAATTCGCCTCCTACCTGATGTATCCAAAGGTGTTCACCGACTTCGCGCTGGCGTCCGACACCTATGGTCCGGTCTCGGTCCTGCCGACACATGCCTATTTTTACGGTTTGAAGGACGGCGAGGAGCTGTTTGCCGATATCGAGAGGGGCAAGACGCTGGTCGTGGTCAATCAGGCGATGAGTGGCGCGGATGCGCAAGGCATGGTGACCGTCTTTTTCGAACTGAACGGCCAGCCGCGCCGCATCAAGGTGCCGGACCGGGCGCATGGCGCCTCCGGAAGCGCCGTTCGCCGCAAGGCCGAGGCAGACAATGTTGCGCATCTCGGTGCGCCGATGCCGGGCGTCATTTCCCGCGTCTTCGCTTCAGCCGGTCAGGCCGTCAAGGCCGGCGACGTGCTGCTGTCCATCGAGGCGATGAAGATGGAAACGGCGCTGCATGCCGAAAAGGACGGCAGCGTCGCCGAAGTGCTGGTCAAGGCCGGCGACCAGATCGATGCCAAGGATCTGCTGATCGTCTATGGCGGCTGATTTTCAGCCGCTTTCCTTCGTTCCGTGAACTTTCCGGCCGAGCCTCTTGCCGAAGATGATCATGAGGCCGGCGCTGCCGATCAGGATGGCGCCGATAATCGCATCGTTGGCCGGCAAGTCTTCTCAGACCAGAAAGCCGAGCCAGACAATCGCCTATATCCGAACGGTGCCAGAACGGAGACCGGCGCGCTGCGCGCCGGCTGTCAGTCCCGGCTCTGCCACCTGTTCAGGTTTCCTTCAGATATAATTTGTGAGAGGGAGAGGTGTGGTGCGTCGTTGCAAATCTAATCGATTTAAATGAAGGTTGCCGCAACCAGAAGGATTGATTTCATGGATACCCGCTCCTCCTCCCGGCCTCACGGACGCCCCGCCTTCATTACCCGCGAAAGGGTGGGAGTGGCGCTGCTTTTCCTCATGAACGGCTTCATGGTCGGAGCATGGGCGCCGAAGATTCCGGAATTCGCCGGTCGTCTCGGCCTCAGCGAAAGCGCGCTTGGTCTGATGATTCTGACTTTCGGCCTTGGGTCGATTGTGATGATGCCGATCGCCGGCAGTCAGATCGCCCGCTTCGGCTCCAGCCAGGTCAGCAAGGTTGCCGCCATTCTCCTGACGCCGACGCTGCTGCTGCTCACCTGGGTCGGCGATGTCTGGACCGGCGCCGTGGCGATCTTCCTGTTTGGCGGATTGCTGGGCGCCATGGATGTGGCGATGAATGCCAATGCCGTTTCGGTCGAGAAGCATATGCGTCGGTCGATCATGTCGTCCTGCCATGCCTTCTGGAGCCTCGGCGGTCTGGTCGGGTCATCCACCGGCGGGTTCCTGATCGAACACATCGGCGTTTCCGCGCATGTAATCCTGGTGACGATCCTCGCCGCATTGATGATCGTCGCAGCCTGGCGAACGGTGCTGCATGATGCGCCGCATCCGGACGAGGCGAACCACGCGGCCGCCCGCCGACTGCCGCTTTCGCCGTTGCCCTGGCTGATCGGCATCATGGCGCTGTTCTGTATGATCCCCGAGGGGGCAATCCTGGACTGGGGCGCACTTTACATGCGCAATGAGCTTGCGGCGTCGGTGAGCCTCTCAGGGCTTGCCTATGCGGCCTTCTCGCTGACCATGGCGGCGATGCGCTTTGCCGGTGACCTGATCCGCGATCGTTTCGGCGCGGTCATGACGCTCCGTGTCTGTTCGGTCATTGCAATCCTGGGGCTGCTGCTGATCGGTTTCGCCGAAAACGCGCCGATGGCGATCGCAGGGTTCGCGCTGGCCGGGATCGGCATTTCCAACATCGTGCCGATCTGCTTCTCGGCGGCAGGCAACCTGCCGGGCATGGCGGCCGGCGTCGGTCTCTCCGTGGTGACGACCATGGGCTATTCGGGTATTCTCGTCGCGCCTTCCGGCATCGGTTTCATCGCCGAACATACCGGCCTTGCGGCGATCTTCGCGGGTCTTTCGGTGCTTATCCTCGTGGTGCTGCTCCTGTCGTCGCTCGCCAGGCATGCCGACAACGCCCACCATTAAAAAGGCGTAATAGGGCTTCGATAGAAGAGTTGCGCGGCGCCAGGATCAAAGTATGCGGCGCGCCGTTGACAAGCGGCAACGCATACGCCACCTGAAAAGCGCTCATTTCACCAAGCCGATGAGATTTCCGATGTCGTCACCCATCGATTATGATCCGAAGCCGCGCCGCGCGACCGTGGCCGTCGATGTCGGCGGCGTCATTGTCGGCGGGGGTGCACCGGTGGTCGTCCAGTCGATGACGAATACGGATACCGCCGATATCGACGCGACGGTCGCTCAGGTCGCTGCCCTCTACAAGGCAGGTTCCGAAATCGTCCGCATCACCGTCGATCGCGACGAGAGCGCCGCCGCCGTCCCGAAGATCCGCGAACGTCTGCTGCGGCTCGGCATGGATGTGCCGCTGGTCGGCGACTTCCACTATATCGGCCACAAGTTGCTCGCCGATCATCCTGCCTGCGCCGAGGCGCTCGCCAAATACCGCATCAATCCGGGCAATGTCGGTTTCAAGGACAAGAAGGACAAGCAGTTCGCCGACATCATCGAGATGGCGATCCGCTATGACAAGCCGGTGCGCATCGGTGTCAATTGGGGTTCGCTCGACCAGGACCTGCTGACGACCCTGATGGACCGCAATGCCGCCGAGGGCTCGCCGCTCTCCGCTCGCCAAGTCATGCACGAGGCGATCTGCCAGTCGGCACTGATCTCGGCCGAGCTTGCCGAACAGATCGGCCTGCCGCGCAACCGCATCATTCTCTCGGCCAAGGTCAGCCAGGTACAGGACCTGATTGCCGTCTATTCCATGCTCGCGGAGCGTTCCAACCACGCGCTGCATCTCGGTCTCACCGAAGCCGGCATGGGATCGAAGGGCATCGTCGCGTCTTCGGCCGCCATGGGTTACGTGCTGCAGCAGGGGATCGGCGATACGATCCGCGTTTCGCTGACGCCGGAGCCGAATGGCGACCGCACCCGTGAAGTGCAGGTGGCGCAGGAACTCCTGCAGGTCATGGGCTTCCGCCAGTTCGTGCCGGTCGTCGCCGCCTGTCCGGGCTGCGGCCGCACCACGTCGACGGTCTTCCAGGAACTTGCCCAGAACATCCAGAACGATATCCGCAAGAACATGCCGGTCTGGCGCGAGAAGTATCCAGGCGTCGAAGCGCTGAATGTTGCGGTCATGGGCTGCATCGTCAACGGACCGGGCGAGAGCAAGCATGCCGACATCGGCATTTCGCTGCCGGGTACGGGCGAGACGCCGGCCGCCCCAGTCTTCATCGACGGCAAGAAGGCGATGACGCTGCGTGGTCCCAATATCGCCGCCGATTTCGAGAAGCTCGTCATCGATTATATCGAGAACCGTTTCGGCCAGAAGACGGCTGCCGAATAATCCATGAGCCAGTACTGGTCGCCGTCGTCAGCACGCTGAAACCCTATGCCGCCGACGAACAGCCGGGCATCCGGAATCTCGTCAAGCTGAACACGAACGAGAACCCTTACGGCCCGTCGCCGAAAGAGCTCGAAGCCATCCGTGCCGCAGCCGACGGCGGGCCACCTCGCTATTGCCGCAATTCATGGTAAATGAGAGTCACCACTGACGACGGGGACTTCGATTTATATGATCAAGAAAATCGCGATCGTTGCGCTTTGCGCGACCTATCTTTCTGCCTGCACCACGACCGACCCCTATACGGGCGAGCAGAAGATTTCCAATACGGCCGGCGGCGCCGCGATCGGTGCCGGTCTCGGTGCTCTTGCGGGTGGCCTGACGGGCGGGCGCCATGCGGGCCGCAACGCGTTGATCGGCGCGGGCATCGGGGCGCTGGCCGGTGGCGGCATCGGTGCCTACATGGACAATCAGGAAGCGGAACTGCGTGCGCAACTCCAGGGCACCGGCGTTTCGGTGACCCGCATGGGTGACCGCATCATCCTCAACATGCCGTCCAACATTACCTTCGCCACGGACCAGGACCAGGTGATCCCGCCGTTTTACCGGACGCTCGATTCCGTCGCGCTCGTGCTGAACAAGTTCAACAGGACCTTCGTCGACGTAAACGGCCATACGGACTCGACCGGCAGCCTGCAGCACAACCAGGGACTTTCCGAGCGCCGCGCCGCTTCCGTCGCAAACTATCTCGGCAGCCGCGGGGTCGACCAGCGCCGCATGTCGACGATGGGTTTCGGTCCGTCGCAGCCGATCGCATCCAACGCGACCGCGGACGGCCGTGCGCAGAACCGCCGCGTCGAGGTGGCGATTGCTCCGATTACCCAAGGCTGATCGTAAAAAGCTCCGGCGAGTCGCTTAGATGCGGCTCGTCAGAAGCTTGAAGCCGGCGACGCTGTAGAAGACGGCCATCGTGCCTTCGATCCAGCGTCGGGCGGCCCTGTAGCCGCGCAACGCGTGGGATGTCGAGAAAACCATAGCATAGGTGGTGAAGATCGTCAGGCTGGACGTCATGCAGACGGCGATGATCAGGACGATTGCCGAGGTCGACGCGTTTTCCGGCAGGCCCAGCGAAATGATCGCCAGCCATGCGAAGATCGCCTTCGGATTGGTCAAGTGGATCATGTAGCCGCGCAGCCAGAGCTGGCGCGACGTATAATCCGTCCGGGCATTGCCGATCGCGGCTTTCGCATCGGGCAGGCGTGCGGATCTGTAAGCCTTCCAGGCCAGGTAGATCAGGTAGAGCCCGCCAAGGACCTTCAGGATTTCCAGCGCGATCGCATAGTTGCGCAGCAGCGCGGCAAGGCCGAGTGCTGCCGCACAGGCCCAGGTGAACGAGCCGCAGGCAATGCCGAGCGCAGTGACGAGACCGGCACGGCGGCCTTGCGAGATCGACGCGCCGATGATCGCGAAATTGGCCGGGCCGGGGCTCGCGACGTTGATGATATAGGCGATATAAGCCGGCCACATGTAGATCAGGATATCGGGCAAGGTCTTTCCCCAGGCGTCAGTTATCTCGGCTGGCGATGAAGCGTGCCGTCTCCTGCAGAATAAGCGCCTTTTCTCCGTAGGGCGCAAGCAGCTCGACGGCTTCTTCGGTCAGCGCATCGAGCCTTTTTTCGGCCCAGTCCATGCCATGCATGCCGACCAGCGTTCCCTTGCCGCGCGCGGCATCCTTGCCGGCGGCCTTCCCCAGGGTGGCGGCATCGGAGGTAAGGTCCAGAAGATCGTCGGCGAGCTGGTAGGCAAGGCCGATCTTCTGGCCGAAAAGGCGAAGCCTTTCGCGATCGGCCGAGGGCGAACCGGCGACGATGGCGCCGGCTTCGCAGGCAAAGCGCAGCAGAGCACCGGTCTTCATTGTCTGCAAGATCACGATGCCGGCTTCGTCGGGTGGGGATTTCTCCGCGGCGAGATCCAAGGCCTGACCACCCGCCATTCCTCCCGGCCCGGCAGCCCGCGCAAGCGACAGGACGAGTTCCATCTTCAGCCGGTCGGCAAGCTCGGTCTCGGGCGCGGCGATGATGTCGAAGGCATAGGTCAGCAGGCTGTCGCCGGCGAGGATCGCGGTCGCCTCGTCGAAGGCCTTGTGCACGGTCGGCTGGCCGCGGCGCAGGTCGTCGTCGTCCATGGCCGGCAGATCGTCATGGATCAGGGAATAACAGTGCAGGCATTCCAGCGCCACGCCGGCGCGCAAGGCTGCCTGCGAGGAACCGCCGAGCAATGCCGCGGCCTCGCGCAGAAGAAAGGGCCGCAACCGCTTTCCACCGTTCAGTGAGCCATGCCGCATGGCGGCCATCAAGTGCGGCGGACGGGCGATTTCGTCGCCGAGACAGGTATCGGACAGCAGCGACGAAAGCATGACCTCCGTCTCGGCGGCGCTCTGCCGCAGGCGCATTTCGAATTCCGTCTTGCTGTCCGTCATGGCCGCTGTTTGGCATGGCGATTGTTGGCTGGCAACGGCGATTTACCAGCACACGCGAAGTTTTCGGTGCCGGACTCGCCTTGGCCGCGTTGTGCGGTTATGAAAACGGAAACAGGGATGAGCGGGACATTGGATATAACGCCCGAAAGCCAGGTGCAGGAGGACGAGCCGGTGAACACAGGATTGCGCCGGCGCCTGTTTTCCGGCGGCCTAATCCGCCGCGCCGTGCTGATCGTCCTTGCGGTTCTTCTGCTGCCCTATCTCCTCGTTTTCGTCTACGCATTGCCCTTCACTCGCCCGGTCTCGACGCTGATGCTGTCGGAACTTGCGCTGTTTCGCGGTTACGACCGTCGCTGGATGAGCATCGACGACATTTCGCCCAATCTCGTCCGTTCGGTGATGATGTCCGAGGACGGCCAGTTCTGTTTCCACGGTGGAGTGGACTGGAACCAGATGCGCGGCGTGGTCGAGGATGCACTGGATGGAGAAGCGACGCGCGGGGCCAGCACCATTCCCATGCAGGCGGCCAAGAACCTCTTCCTTTGGAACGGCCGGTCCTTCATCCGTAAGGGGCTCGAACTGCCGCTGGCGCTCGGAGCCGATCTCGTCTGGTCGAAGCGGCGGATGATGGAAATCTACCTGAACATCGCCGAATGGGGGCCGGGCATCTATGGAGCCGAGGCCGCCGCCCAATATCACTTCAGGATACCCGCCTCGAAACTCAGCGCGCGGCAGGCCGCGCTTCTGGCCGTTTCGCTGCCCAATCCCATCACCCGCGTTGCCGGCAAGCCGGGCCGCGGCATGCAGCGGCTCGCCGGCATCGTGGAGCGCAGGGCGCGGAGCGCCGGCGACTATATCAAATGCATTTATGGTTGAGTTTCAGCGATTTCATTGGTCGCATCCGGTGATGCCGATTATAGGCTGATGCAGCCAACCGGAGACGCCGCCCATGGAAAAGCTTACTCTTTATATCGGCAACAAAAACTATTCCTCCTGGTCATTCCGCCCCTGGATCGCGATGACGGCGGCAGGCGTGCCTTTCGAGGAGGTATTGATCCCCTTCGATTTTCCAGCCGGCAATCCGAAGTTCAAGCCGATCTCGCCGACGGGCAGGGTTCCGGTCCTGCATCATGGCGGCGTGCGCGTCTGGGAATCGCTTTCGATCATCGAATACGTCGCCGAGATGTTTCCGGACAAAGGCATGTGGCCGAATGCGGGCGACGACCGTGCCGCCGCCCGTTCCATCTCGATGGAAATGCTGTCCGGCTTCCGGGCGTTGCGCAATGCCTGCCCGATGAACATGCGCCGGCCGAAAAGGGTGATCGACCTGCCTGACGGCGTGATGGACGATGTCGCCCGGATCGAGACGATCTGGCGGGAATTCAGAGGCAAGTCCGGCGGGCCGTTTCTGTTCGGCGCGTTTTCCGCCGCGGATGCGATGTTCGCGCCCGTCGTCAACCGGTTCGATGTCTATGACTTGGTCAAGGACGAGGAGACGCTTGCCTACATGAATGCCATGAAGTCTCATCCGGCCTGGGTGCAATGGCAGGACGCGGCCCTCAAGGAGACCTGGATCGTGCCCGAGGACGAGGCATAGCCGCATATTTCTCAAAAAATCCCAGCAAGGACTGGTCAAAGCCCTGCCGGCCATGTATAAGCCGCCCAAATTTCCGAGATCGAAACATGTCCAATCGGCCTCAGTTCCGGCCGGAGATCATGTTTTGCACGAAAGTGGAGTAACGAAAATGGCTGTACCGAAGAGAAAAACGAGCCCGTCGAAGCGCGGTATGCGCCGCTCCGCCGACGCGCTCAAGGCTCCGACCTATGTCGAAGACAAGAATTCCGGCGAACTGCGCCGTCCGCATCACATCGACCTGAAGACCGGCATGTATCGCGGTCGTCAGGTTCTGACGCCGAAGGAAAGCGCGTAAGCGTTTTACTTGAACGTTCGCTTGAAGGGCCGGCTCTGCCGGCCTTTTTTTGTTTCCGCGACGTCTTGCGGAAAGCGTATTCAGGAAGCACAGTCCGGGCCGACCCATTCCGTTAAAGCTCCGGAGCCCTTCATGCTCGCCGCATTGCCGCTGATGATCATTCCCTTCATCCTCTACAATCTCGCGATGCTCGGCCTTCTGGGCGGCGGAGGGATCGCATCGCTCGGCAGTGTCGTCAGTTCGCTCCAGATGCTCTCCGGCGCGACATGGACCATGACGCTCGGCGACGGCATCATCGTTGTCTCGCTGGTCTTCCTGTTCGTGGAAATCCTGAAAGCGAGCCGCAACGGGCGCGGCTCGCTTCTCAATCACATGCTGTCGATGCTGGTTTTCATCGCCTATCTGGTGGAATTCCTGCTGGTGAGGGATGCCGCGACGCAGATCTTCTTCATCCTGATGACGATCACGTTCATCGATGTCGTCGGCGGCTTTGCGGTGGCGGTCCGCTCGGCCGGCCGCGACGTATCCATCGGGCTCTAGCAGGCTGTTGAAAAAGCCACTGGCATTGACTGCTTCGAAATGATTCACTGCGTCCGAGGGGCTTTGGGGATTATGGAATGCGTGGCGGCGATGTTCGGACGGGGGAACTCTTCAGCTATGTCGA
>NZ_QJKM01000013.1 GCF_003425685.1 Rhizobium terrae | reverse complement strand
CCATCAGCATTCCAGCCAACTTCTCAGAGATTGTGCAGAAGAAACCAAAATTTCTCCAGAACGAAGATCGTCGTCGCCAAAAGCGCCGCCGCCCTCGTCAGTGACACGGCTTATACTCACACCCCCCCTCAGCCGTCAACAGCGGTTTTTAAAAAAATGTCATTTTTCTTCGCCGCCCCCGGATTCAACCCCGAAACCGCATTAAAAATACGCACAGATTAAGAAAAGAGCAGTTTTACGAGCGCAAAAACCGCTTTTCCGCCGCCGATCCGGATTGCTAGGGTGCGGCCATATTCGGCTATGGAGTTTGGCATGCTGGTATTGGACGAGGAACAGACACGCGCAGCACTTCCCTTCCCGGAACTCATCGAAGCGGTCGAGGCGATGTTCCGCAGCGACTGCGTCATGCCGGTGCGCCATCATCACGACATGGAGGTACCGGGCGAGGCGAATGCCGTCATGCTGCTGATGCCGGCCTGGGTGCCGGGCGAGCATATCGGGGTCAAGATCCTCAACCTCTTTCCGGACAATCATCTTCGCGCGCTACCGACCATCATAGGCAGTTATCTCCTCTCCTCGGGCAAGACCGGCGAGATGCTGGCCATGGTCGAGGGCGGCGAACTCACCGCAAGACGCACCGCCGCCACCTCCGCACTGGCATCCAAGTACCTCGCGCGCGTAGATGCCGAAACGATGCTGATGGTCGGCACCGGCCGGCTGTCGCTCAACCTGATGCAGGCCCATGCGGCGACGCGGCCCCTGAAGCGCTTCCTGATCTGGGGACGCAGTCAGGCAAAGGCCGAGGAGACCGCAAGGGACGCCAAGGCGCTCGGATTGAATGCGGCCGTCGCCCATGATCTCTCCGAAGCCGCACGCGACGCCGACATCGTTTCCTGCGCGACGCTTTCCAGCGAGCCGCTGATCCGCGGCGAATGGCTGAAGCCCGGAACCCACCTCGATCTCGTCGGTGCCTACAAACCGACCATGCGGGAAAGCGACGACGAGGCGGTTCGCCGTTCGTCGATCTTCGTCGACACGCGCGCCGGAGCGACCAAGGAGGGGGGCGATATCGTACTGCCGATCCAGAACGGGGTCCTGACAAAGGACGACATCAGGGCGGAAATGGCGGAACTCGCGCAAGGCAGACATCCCGGCCGCACGAGCGCAGACGAGATCACGCTCTTCAAGTCGGTGGGCGCGGCGCTCGAAGATCTCGCCGGAGCCATCCTCGCCTATCGGCACGCAAGCGGCCGGGTTTCCCGCCGATGAGCGTTTCGCATGAGGGCGGGCCGATTGCGAAAAACCTGCCGAAACTCCCTGTTTGCGAGGTTCTGGAAGAGATCACGGCCGCGCTTTCCGGGGGAACCCGCGCCGTGCTGTCCGCGCCGCCGGGCGCCGGCAAGACGACGGTCGTGCCGCTCGCACTGCTCGACGAAGCATGGTGCACGGGCAAGATCATCCTGCTCGAGCCGCGGCGGCTTGCAGCGCGTGCGGCGGCGTCGCGCATGGCCTCGCTCCTTGACGAGAATGTCGGAGAACGGGTCGGCTATCGCATGCGGCTCGACAACCGGGTTTCTTCGCGGACCCGCATCGAGGTGGTGACGGAAGGCGTTTTCACCCGCATGATCCTCGACGATCCGGAGCTTGCCGGGGTTTCCGCGGTGATCTTCGACGAGTTCCACGAACGTTCGCTGGATGCGGATTTCGGGCTGGCGCTGGCGCTCGACGTGCAATCGGCCTTGCGCGACGACCTGCGGGTCCTCGTGATGTCGGCGACATTGGATGTGGAACGGGTGGCCGGGCTGCTCGCCAACGGTGATCGGCGGGCGCCGGTCATCGAGAGCGAGGGCCGGACTTTTCCGATCGACATCCGGCATCGGGACCGGATGCCGAACGAGCGGATCGAAGATGCGATGACGCGCGCCATCACCGAGGCGCATGCGGACGAAACCGGGTCGATCCTGGCTTTCCTGCCGGGACAGGCGGAAATCACACGCACGACCGAACGGCTCCAGGGCCGGTTCGGACAGGAAACCGTGATCGTGCCGCTTTACGGCAATCTTTCCCAGAAGGAACAGGACCTGGCGATCAGGCCGGCGCCGGCGGGGACCCGCAAGATCGTGCTCGCCACATCGATCGCCGAAACCTCGATCACCATCGACGGGGTCCGGATCGTCATTGACAGCGGATTGCAGCGCCTGCCGGTCTTCGAGCCTTCGACCGGGATCACGCGGCTGGAGACGGTGCGCGTTTCCCGCGCCTCTGCCGATCAGCGGGCGGGTCGCGCCGGCCGTACGGAGCCAGGCATCGCGATCCGGCTCTGGCATGTGGGGCAGACGGCGGCACTTCCGGCATTCACGCCGCCGCAGATCCTGGCAAGCGATCTTTCCGGGCTCGTGCTCGACCTCGCCCACTGGGGCGTGCAGGATCCGAAGGCGCTTGCCTTCCTCGATCCGCCGCCCGGACCGGCCTTCAACGAGGCCAGGGCGTTGCTTACCCAGCTCGATGCCCTGGATGCCCAGGGCGGGCTGACCGAAAAGGGCCGGCTGATGCGCGAACTGGCGCTTCCGCCCCGGCTTTCCGCCATGGCGATTTCGGCGGCAAAAGAAGGTTTCGGGCGGCAGGCCGGCCTGCTGGCGGTGCTCCTGACCGAACAGGGGCTTGGCGGTGGCGACGTCGATCTCGACGAGCGGCTGCGACGGTTCCGAAACGAGCGAGGCGAACGGGCCGAAGCGGCAAGAAAGCTTGCCGAGCGGATCGCCTCGAACCTGCCCAAGGGGCAGCAGTCCGGCGAACCGGTCCCGGCGGGCCGGCTTCTTATGCATGCCTTTCCGGACCGGATCGCGCTGCAGCGAGGCGGACGCGGGCGTTTCGTGATGGCCAACGGTCGCGGTGCGGAACTGCCGGAAACGGAGCGGCTCGCGGCGTCGCAGATGCTGGTCGTCGCCGATCTGACCGGGCGGGCCGCGCAGGCGCGCATCCTCGCGGCAGCCGGAATCAGCCGCGCCGAGGTGGAGGCGGAGCTTTCCGGCGCGATCGTCCGGAAGGACGAGTGTTTTTTCGACGGGGCGAGCCGCCAGGTGCGTGCCCGCAGGGTCACGCGGCTCGGCGCCATCATCTTCGAAGAAAAGCCGCTGCCCCGGCCGAGCGGGGAGCAGGTTGCGCGGGCGCTCGCCGATGGGGTGCGGGAGCTGGGACTTCAGGTTCTGCCTTTTTCAAAAGAGGGTGCCCAGCTGCGGGACCGGATCGGCTTCCTGCACCGTTCGATCGGCGAGCCATGGCCGGACATGGGCGACGAAACACTGCTCGACCGGCTGGAAGACTGGTTCGTTCCGTTCCAGGGGAGTGCATCCGGCCTGGATGCGATCAATCCCGGAAGTCTTTCGGAGGGGCTCAGATCGCTCATTCCGCATGACGTCGCGCAGGATCTCAACAAGCTGGCGCCGACGCATTTCGAAGCGCCGACCGGCGAGCGCCATCCGATCCGCTACGACGGCGAGGAGCCCGTTCTGGCGATCCGGGTGCAGGAGCTGTTCGGGCTCAAGAAACACCCGGCGATCGCCGGCGGAAGACTGCCGCTGCTTCTCGAATTGACCTCGCCGGCGCATCGGCCGATCCAGACGACGCGGGACCTGCCGGGTTTCTGGGCCGGCTCCTGGAAGGATGTGCGCGCCGAAATGCGCGGACGTTATCCCAAACATCCCTGGCCGGAGGACCCTGCGGAAGCGCAGCCGACCACGCGTGCCAAACCGCGCGGGACGTGACAGAATGCCGCCTGCGACCTGACGTCGTGCCGGTTTAAGAAAGCGATCCCAGATATCGCGGAAGATGAAGGCAGACCGTGAGCGTAGACAGTCCCTCCGTGCGTTTTGCGCAATTCGGCCCGTCGAGCCGGCGCATCCGGCTTCAGACGCTGGTGCGGCTGCGCTGGCTCGCGGTCGCCGGCCAGACGATCACCGTGGTGATCGTCGGATTGCTGCTCAGGTTTCCGCTGCCTCTTCAGGAGGCCGGCATCCTTATCGGCGCGTTGGCGGTCGCCAATCTCGCGCTGTCGGCCTGGTTTCCGCCGACCCATCGGCTGGGGCCGAAATCGGCGCTGGCATTGCTCGGCTTCGACCTTCTGCAGATGGCGGCACTGCTGTTCATCACCGGAGGACTGGCCAATCCGTTCGCGCCGCTGATCTGCGTGCCGGTCATCATCGCCTTTGCCTCGCAGCCGCTCCGCCATTCGCTGGTGCTGATCGTCTTCGCCCTGGTCTGCACCACGGTGCTCGCCTTTTCGCCCTATGCCGTGCCCTGGTACGAAGGCGAGACGCTGCGGATCCAGCCGGTGATGCAACTCGGGGTCTGGTGCTCCATCGCCTCGATGATGATGTTCGCGGCGTTTTATGCCTATCGCGTTTCCCACGAGGCAACGCTGCTTGCGGATGCGCTGGCCGCCACCGAACTGGTTCTGGAACGGGAAAAACATCTTTCTCAACTCGACGGGCTGGCGGCGGCGGCAGCGCACGAACTCGGCACGCCGCTTGCGACGATCAGCGTCGTCGCCAAGGAGATGGAGCGCGAGCTTGCCGGCGACGAGCGGTTCCGTGAAGACGTGCAGCTTCTGCGAAGCCAGAGCGAACGTTGCCGCGACATCCTTCGCCGGCTCACCTCGCTTTCGGCCGAAAGCGAGGAGCATATGCGCCGGCTACCGCTTTCTTCGCTGGTCGAGGAGGTGGTAGCGCCGCATCGGCAGTTCGGCATCGAGATCGAACTCATCGAACGGAATGAACGCGCCAGCGAGCCGATCGGCAGCCGCAATGCCGGCATCATATATGGGCTCGGCAATCTGATCGAAAACGCCGTCGACTATGCCAGGAGCAAGGTGATCGTCACCGTCGAGCACGATACCGAGCGAGTGGCGATCACCATCGAAGATGACGGCCAGGGTTATGCGCCGGATATTCTTTCGAGGATCGGCGAACCCTATATGACGAAGAGGCCGCGAGAGGACGAGCGGGCGGGCGGCCTCGGGCTTGGCCTCTTCATCGCCAAGACGCTGCTCGAACGCTCGGGGGCTTCCATCCGGTTCGGGAATCGCGATGGCGGCGAGCCTGGCGCCCGCATCCATATCGAGTGGCCGCGTTCCGTGATGGAAGCGGCTGACTCGAAATGAGTTGGCCAAGGCGCGCCGAACGCTCATAATGAAAGAAAGCGGGACCTTCGAAGATCCCGCGGAGTGGAAGAGAATGGAAACACACGTGGAACAGACTACGGCTCATGTCGACTCCGGCCTTGGCCCCGACCCGTCCCTGCTGATCGTCGATGACGACGGCCCGTTCCTGCGCCGTCTGGCCCGTGCCATGGAAAGCCGCGGTTTCGTGGTCGATACGGCGGAGTCGGTGGCGGAAGGCATCGCCAAGTCGAAGGCGCGACCGCCGAAATATGCGGTGGTCGACCTGAGGCTCGGCGACGGCAACGGTCTCGACGTGATCGAGGCGATCCGCCAGAGCCGCGAGGACACCAAGGTGATCGTGCTGACCGGTTACGGCAATATCGCGACGGCGGTGACGGCCGTGAAGCTCGGAGCGCTCGACTATCTCGCCAAGCCCGCCGACGCCGACGATATCTTCGGCGCCCTCACCCAACGACCGGGCGAACGGGCAGACGTGCCGGAAAATCCGATGTCGGCGGACCGGGTGCGCTGGGAACACATCCAGCGCGTCTACGAAATGTGCGAACGGAACGTCTCCGAGACCGCCCGCCGCCTCAACATGCATCGCCGCACACTGCAGCGCATCCTGGCCAAGCGCGCGCCGAAGTGATCAAGCGCCCCCTTCCTCGGCGCCTTCGAAACTCTTGCCGGTCGCCCATTCGGCCAGCATCAGGCGCTGGGCGGCGGCGCGGGAGAAGTTGAGCGTCATCGCCTTGCGGGTGGCCGGCGGCAGCTTGTGTTCCGGCGCTTCACGCAGCAGATGCCCGCCATAACCGTCCGAAAGGAAGAGGCCGCAGTCTTCCGGGAAGATCTCCAGCGGCACATCCTTGTGTGTGGCGAAGAACAGCCGGTCGCAATAGGCGCGATATTCCGGCCATTTGCGATCGACGCGAAAATCCTCGATGGAGGTCTTGATCTCGACGATCCAGATCTCGCCCTTTTCCGAGATCGTCACGAGGTCGGCGCGCCGGCCGCTCGCCAGCACCAGTTCCGGCAGAACCGCATGGCGCATGTCGTGCAGCAATATCTGCACGCCCTTGCGCACCAGCATGGCGCGGGCCGACTGGCGTCCATCTATTAACGGATTGTTACTCGCAAGGTTGAGTATAGTCATGAATTCCCGGATACCGCGCCTAAGGATGTTGCAAAAACGCAATGGCGTTTTTCAATCATGCGCCGGCTCTCATTTGACGCATTGCAGCGCTTGCCAAGCGTAATCTAATCGAAAATAACCCGTCATCAAAGGTGGTCATACACCCGTCTCAATCGATTCGTTATCCAAGAGATTTCCATGCGCCTCCGCAATAGCATGCTCGTACTCGGCCTGTTGGCTACCGCTGCCCTGGCCGGTTGCTCCACCGCGAATCCCGGCGCCCAGGTCGCCGGCGTCAGCTACACCGAACAGATCTTCTCCGACTCCTACGGTTCGGTAAAGGATGCCGGCTATACTCTGCCGGCCATCCCGATCACGCGGGTGGACAAGAAGTTCGTCCGCCAGGTCGTCAACTATTCGACCGACGAAAAGCCGGGCACGATCGTCGTCAACACGCGTGAACGCCACCTGTACTACGTCCTGCCGAACGGCCGCGCGATGCGCTACGGCATCGGCGTCGGCAAGCAGGGTTTTGCCTGGTCCGGCACGGCCTATGTCGCCTGGAAGCAGGAATGGCCGACCTGGCATCCGCCGAAGGAAATGGCTGCCCGCCGCCCCGACGTCGCCAAGTATGTCGAGGACGGCATGGGGCCGGGCCTCAGCAATCCTCTCGGCGCGCGCGCCATGTACCTTTTCAACGAAAAGGGCCAGGACACGCTCTTCCGCCTGCATGGCACGCCGGAATGGGCTTCCATCGGCACCGCCGCTTCGTCCGGCTGCATCCGGCTGATGAACCAGGACATCATCGACCTCTATAGCCGCGTCCGTCCGGGCCGCCAGACCAAGGTCGTGGTTATCCAGTAATCGCAAAATTCGACGAGAATGAGAAAAGGCCGCCGGGAGATACCGGGCGGCCTTTTTCGTTTTGACGCTTGTGTTGAAGTTTGCCGCTCACCCTTAACCCTCTCCCCACGTACGGAGGGAGGAAACGTGCCCCACTCAACGTGAGATCGCGGAAACCAGCGCGGCAAGTTTCCCGCGATTACGGGGAGAAGATGGCGGCAACCGGATGCGCTCAGCGCTTAACCCGCAAGCTTCGCCTTCAATTCCAGACGGCGGCGATGCAGCACGGGCTCGGTATAGCCGTTCGGCTGCTCGCGGCCTTTCAGCACCAGATCGAGCGCTGCCTGGAAGGCGACGGAACCGTCGAAATCCGTGGCCATCGGGCGATAGAGGGGGTCGCCGGCATTCTGGCCGTCGACGACCGCCGTCATGCGCTTCATCGTCTCGACGACCTGTTCTTCGCCGATCAGCTTGTGATGAAGCCAGTTCGCCATGTGCTGGGCGGAAATGCGCAGCGTCGCCCGGTCTTCCATCAAGCCGATATTGTTGATGTCCGGAACCTTGGAGCAGCCGACGCCCTGGTCGATCCAGCGCACCACATAACCGAGAATGCCCTGGGCATTGTTGTCGAGCTCGCGCTGGATCTCCTCCGGCGTCCAGTTGGGTCGCGGCGCGACCGGAACCGAAAGAATATCGGAGAGCTTCGCGCGGGCGCGGCTCCGGAGGCCGGCCTGTACGGCGGCAACATCCACCTTGTGATAATGCGTGGCATGCAGCGTGGCCGCCGTCGGCGACGGCACCCAGGCGGTGTTGGCGCCCGCCTTCGGATGGGCGATCTTCTGTTCCAGCATCGCCGCCATCAGGTCGGGCATGGCCCACATGCCTTTGCCGATCTGGGCGTGGCCGGAGAGACCGCATTCGAGGCCGATGTCGACGTTCCAATTCTCGTAAGCGGCAATCCAGGCCGCCTGTTTCATGTCGCCCTTGCGGATCATCGGGCCGGCTTCCATGGAGGTATGGATCTCGTCGCCGGTGCGGTCGAGGAAACCGGTATTGATGAAGACCACCCGCTCGCGCGCCTCGCGGATGCAGGCCTTGAGGTTCACCGTCGTGCGGCGCTCCTCGTCCATGATGCCCATCTTCATCGTATTGGTCGGCAGGCCGAGCGCCTGCTCGACACGGGAGAAGATTTCGCAGGCGAAGGCGACCTCCTCCGGCCCATGCATCTTCGGCTTCACGACATACATGGAACCATGCCGGGAGTTCTTCCGCCGCCCGTTCGGGCCGATATCGTGGATGGCGATCAGTGCGGTGACCATCGCATCCATGATGCCTTCGGGAACCTCGTTGCCCTCGCGGTCGAGAACGGCCGGATTGGTCATCAGGTGGCCGACATTGCGGATCAGCATCAGGGAGCGGCACTTCACCTCGAAGGTCGAGCCATCGGGAGCGTTGTATTCCAGGTCCGGGTTGAGCTTGCGGGTGAAGGTCTTGCCGCCCTTTGAGACTTCCTCCGTCAGGTCGCCCTTCATCAGGCCGAGCCAGTTGCGGTAAACGACGACCTTGTCTTCCGCGTCGACAGCCGCGATCGAATCCTCGCAATCCATGATCGCGGTGATCGCCGATTCCAGCCAGACATCGGAAATGCCGGCTGGATCGTCCCTGCCGATCGCCGTCGTGGCGTCGAGCAGCACTTCGATATGGAGACCGTTCTTTCTGAGAAGGATATGCGTGGGTTCCGAAGGCTCGCCGAGATAACCGGCAAACTGCGCCGGATCCGCAAGCTCGACCGTCTGCCCGTCCTGGGCAGCGGCCTTCAGCCTGCCGCCGGTGATGACGAAGGAAGTCACGTCAGTCCATTTCGCGCCGGAGAGCGGCACGGACTGGTCGAGAAAATCGCGCACCCAGGCGATGACCCTTGCGCCGCGAACCGGATTGTAACCCTTGCCCTTCTCCGCTCCCTCGGTCTCGGGGATGGCATCCGTGCCGTAGAGCGCATCGTAGAGCGAACCCCAGCGGGCATTGGCGGCATTCAGCGCGTAACGGGCGTTCATCACCGGAACGACGAGCTGGGGACCAGCAATTTCGGCGATTTCCGGATCGACATTGCCGGTCGAAACGGTGAAATCCGCGCCTTCCGGCAGCAGGTAGCCGATCTCGCGCAGGAAGGCTTCGTAGGCGGCCAGATCGTTCGGGGCGCCGTTCCTGCGGTACCAGTCGTCGAGCCTCGCCTGGAAGGCATCGCGCTTGGCGAGCAGGTCGCGGTTTTTGGGCGCGAGATCATGGACGATCTTCGAAAACTCCGAGAAGAACCGGCCGGCATCGACGCCCGTGCCCGGCAGCGCTTCCCTGACCAGAAAATCATGCAGCTTTTCGTCGATCGCGAGACCGTTCTTTTCAATGCGAGCCATCGGCTCCTCCTCGATCCGGAATTTTCGCGGAGTCTCACGGGTGACGGGACAAATTGCAATGGCACAAATTTCAAAGGACTTATGCCTGACTGGAAACAATCCTAGTCTCTCGCAGACCTCTCCCAATAGGGCACCGGACCATAGAGATCGGCAAGATATTCGATGAACACCCGGACCTTCGAAGGCAGATGCTCGCGGCTGGGATAGACCGCCGAGACGGCGACGTTCCTGGAGCCCTCGTATTGCGGCAGGACGCGCACCAGCCGGCCCTCCTTCAGCTCCGTGCCGATATCCCAGGTGGAGCGCAGCGCAATGCCGAGGCCGGCGATCACGGCCTCCCGGATGACCTCGCTGGAATTGGTGTTCAGACGGCCGGCTGGCCGGTAGACCAGCGGCCCCTGGGGGCTTTCGAGACGCCAGGGCTCGCCGTTGTGCGCCGTCAGGCAATGGTGGGTCACGAGTTCCTCCATCGTTTCGGGAATGCCGTAACGCTCTATGTAGGAAGGCGCTGCGCAGAGGATCCGCCGGACCTGGACAAGTTTGCGGGCAACAAGACTCGAATCCTTGAGTTCGGAAATACGGATCGCGACATCGTAACCCTCCGCGATGATGTTCGTGAATTCATCCGAGAGCGTCAGATCGATCGACAGAGACGGATGCGCCTGCATGAAGGTCGGCAGGTGGGGGGCGATGTGCATCCGACCGAACGAGGTCGGCGCGGAAATCCGCAGGTTTCCCGTGATCTCCGTCGATTCGCCGGAGACGAAGCGCTCTGCGTCCTCGATGCCCGTCAGCACGTTGGCGATGCGATCGTAAAATCCCCTTCCGGCGTCGGTCAGGCCGATCTGACGGGTCGTGCGCTGCAAAAGCCGGGTGCCGAGCTGTTCCTCCAGCCGCTTGATGCGCTTGGAAACCACGGCGGGGGAGAGTCCAAGGCTTTTGGCGGCGGCGGACATGCTACCGGTGACCACGACTTTGACGTAGATTTCCAGATCGCCGAGATTGGTGATCATGCGGTTCTTTCCTGAATGGAATAGGTGCAGGCCAATTTATGCCGAAGAAACAGGCTGCAGCAAAGTGCGCAATGTTTAAGCCTGGGCCTCCGGGCATCAGATCAGCCTGCCGCCATTCTCGGCCGGCCCGTCGCCGTGGCAGTCACGCGCGCTTCCACCAGTTTTCGCGAGCCTTCGATTTCCGGCGCGTCCAGTTCCTCGAAGACGGCCACGACTGCATCATCCGCGCCGTCCGCCTTTGCCTGTGCCATTGCTGCATCGACGGCACGCTTGCGGGCCTCCGCCAGGCCCGCGGCCTCGCCGATCACGACAAGCCGTTCACCCGCTCCGGAGAGGATGAAACGCCCTTCCTCCGGAGACGTCACGACGACCGTCACCGTGGAACGAACCCGACCGACCACGGCGCCGATGGCATTGGCGACATCCGCATCCACCGGAATGACCGGTTCGGCGCCAAGCATGTCCGCCACAGCCGGATAATAGACCGGCGCGGAAGCTCCGAGACCGACCAGCGGACGATCGAGCATGATGGAAAACCGGGCAATCCCGGCTGTACGTTTCAACGCCCGATCGACGGCAAGGGAAACGGCGGGATCGATCGCTTCCGCGCCATCTTCGGCAAGGCAGGCGGACAGCACCGCTTCGGCCGACTGGCGCGTCAGCCGGTTGACGATCTTTTCGGCGAGCGCTTCTGCCGATGTGGCGATCTCGCGTCCGGCCCCGTCCTTGCGCCGGGCGGCAAGCGCGAGGCCCAACTGCGCGGCTTCCTGCCGCCATTGGTTCTGCCGGGTCAGGACATGCAGCGCATCGGACGGCGTGATGCCGGAAAGATGCACGAGCCCCCGGGCCACCAGCCGGTCGAGGATCGCCCTCTGCGAATTCATCGTCAGGAGTTCGTTGAGAGGGATCGGGGTAACGCCGATCCGCGCATAAAGCGCCTGTTCCGGCGGCTGCAGGCCCTGGGCCATCGCCTCCGGCACGCCGGTGCGCACCGCGAACCGGCCGTCATGCCGGCCGGCATGGGAGGCGCGCAGCTGCCTTTCCAGCGCCGAAACGACCAATTCATCATGCGCCATCGCGATGAGGCTGAGCGGCAGCACCCGGCGCGGGCCGAGTGTGAACTTGGCTTCCAGGCCGCGATCGTCGATGTGGATTTCCGAATCACCGCCAAGCCCGTAGGTGCGCAGGGCCACGGCTTCCACCATCGTCCGATGGCCGCCGACGACGGCACCTTCCTCCGCAAGCTTCGGCCGGCCGTCGTCGAGAACAGCGACATCCGTGGTCGTGCCGCCGATATCCGACACCACGGCCTGGGCGAGCCCCGTCAGGTACCGGGCTCCGACGAGGCTTGCCGCCGGGCCGGAGAGAATGGTCTCGATCGGCCGCAACCGCGCTTCCGCCGCGGAGATCAGCGCGCCATCGCCGCGAACCACCATTAGCGGCGCGGTTATACCCTTTTGCACCAGGAAATCCTCGCAGGCGCCGACCAACCGGTCGATGATCGATACCAGCCGGGCATTCAGGAGCGTCGTCAGCGCGCGGCGCGGCCCGCCGAGCTTCGAGGAAAGTTCGTGACTGCAGGTCACCGGCAAATGGGTGAGTTCGCGGATTCGATCCCGCGTCCGGATTTCGTGAGCCGGATTTCGGACCGCGAAATAACCGGCGACGGCGAAGGACGAAACAACCACGGACAACGACGCCATCGCTTCTTCCAGCGCCGTCATGTCGAGCGGCGTTTCGTTGCCGTGCACATCATGGCCGCCGGGCAGGAAGACGACCGGATCGGTTCCGAGCGCCTCTGCAAGCCCGCCGCGCGCGAGATCGTCCGGGGTAAAGCCGATCATGATCAGCGCCGCGCGGCCGCCCTGGCCTTCGACCAGCGCATTGGTCGCGAGCGTCGTGGAGATGGAAACCAAGCCGATCTTCGATGCCGAAATGCCGCTCCTGCCGAGTGCGGCATCCACCGCGCCCGCAATGCCGACTGCAAGATCGTGGCGCGTGGTGAGCGACTTTGCCTTGGCGACGACGCCTTCGCCTTCCCGGAACAGCACCGCATCCGTGTAGGTGCCGCCGGTATCGATGCCGAGGAGGAAGGGAGAAGCCACGCGAAACTCCTGAAGATCGTCCCCCGACCAATAACGCATGGCCGGCAAAGATCAATTCGCCGTGGAAGACCTTGCGCATCGATCCGAAAATCGGAATCGATTTCCGGAAAGTACGATGCACCGGATTGAAACGCAGCGGTGTCCTCTGTGCGCCATCAATGTCGTACGGCGCCGTAGTGCCGCGGGCTGACCCGCATCGGCATGCCGTCCCGCGGCTGGGTCGTCAGCTTCTGCACAGGCCAGACCTTGGTTTCCGGCGTCGCGTCGAACCGGTAGCGGTGCATCAGCACCGCAAGCGCGATCACCCCTTCCTGCAGCGCGAAGGTGGCGCCGATGCAGGTGCGCGGGCCGACGCCGAAAGGGAGATACTGGAAGCGGTTCAGCCTGCCGCGGTTTTCCGGCAGGAACCGTTCCGGCATGAAGGCGCGCGGCTTTTCCCAGTGCAGTTCATGGCGATGCAGCGTCCAGGGCATGACCAGCACGGTGACGTCCGGATCGATCCTGATCGTCTCGCCCTCCGGGCTCGTCCAGGAGTCGGCTTCGATCGCCGCCCGATTGATCGACGGCGCCGGCGGATAAAGCCGCAATGCCTCTTCGAAGGCGGCACGCACCCAAGGCATCAGCTCGAGCCAGTCGACCGGATCGGCATCCTCCGCAAGCACCCGGTCGATCTCCTCCTCCATCCTTTCCCGCACATGCGGCGAATGGGCGACGCAATAGAGCGTCCAGGCGAGCGCCCGGGCCGTCGTCTCATGGCCGGCGCCGATGAAGGTGAGGATGTTGTCCTCGATCTCTTCCATGGTCAGGCCATCAGGGCCGGCAAGCCCAAGAAGCAGCGTCAGGAAATCCTGCGGCACGTCGTCCGGCGTCCTGCGCATCCGCTCCTGCCGCATGGCCATCGTGTCCGAGACGATGCCGCGGAACTTGTCGAGCATCCGCCGGCCGCCGAAACGGGTGAGCCGCGGCACCCAGGGCGGGGCGCGCATCATGTCCATGGGGTCGATGCGGCCCATCCGGTGAAGGAGCGCGTCGACATCCTCGGAGATGGTTTCCTTGTCGCCCGCGATCTCGCCGGAAAACAGCGTTTCCGAGAGGATCGCATAGGTGAGATCGGTCATGTCGACGGAAATGTCGAAGAGTTCGCCTTCGGGGCCGACTTCCGCGTAGCGCTCGACGAATTCCTCCGTCGCAGCCAGCATCTGGCCGGCAAAGCCGCGCGAATGTTTCGGCGTGAAGACCGGGGCCATGGCCTTGCGGCAGCGTTTCCAGACCTGGCCTTCCGCCGTTAGCAGGCCATCCCGCAGGATCGGCCGCAAGACGAGCTGGCGGACTTCGGACATCCGGTAGTTCGCGACATTGTCCACCAGCAGGTGGCGGATGAGATCGGGATGGTTGGCGACGATCGTCCGTTCCCTGAAGAACTTCGTCTCCATCCAGGGCAGCGTGTAAGCTCCCTGCCCCCAGAGCTCGAGCGGATTACGGAGCCCGATCCAGATGACTTCGGGCGGCGTCAGCAGTCGGCTGCGCGGCACCGGCGCCGGCGGGACGAAGGGTTCTGGGCGCATGTCCATGGCGATCCTCCGAAGGTTATCACCTCGGCGGAATATCAGCGTCCGGGACCATGATTTCAACTAGAGAAGGGATCGCAATTCCGCGAGCTTGTCGTTCACCAGCCAGCCGTAGTAGTTTTCCTCCGGCAGGCCGCCGCGCGCCCTCAGCGCCGCGGCGCGCTGCGCCGAGCCGCCGGTATTGTAAAGCGTGGCGGTGATGCCCGGATTGCGGGAAATATCGACGCCCGCGATCGTCTTGTAATCGTCGATCGAGCGGCGGATGTTGGCGGCCATGTAGGCGAGCGACTTGTCGGGGTCCATGATCGCGTCATAGACGGCAGCCGCCTTGTTCTCGTCGAGCTGCGGGTAACCGGAGGTCTTCGCCACCATGTCCGAGAGCATCAGCGCCGTCAGCGGGTTGACCTGGCCGAGGCCGAAGGTCTGGCCGGCAAAGAAGGGCTGGAAGAACACCGCGCTGAAGCGGTTGTCCGGATAGGACTTGCCGCCGACGACCCGGTCCCGGAACGCCTTTTCCCAGACGTTCTCGCGGCAGGTCCAGAGCTTATAGGAGTCGTCGAAGTCGTCGCACTTGTCGAATTCCGGCCGCGCAACGAAATCCTTGATCGACTCGTCACCATAACCGAAACGGAAGCTGTTGCCGGCATAGGCGGCGGCCTTGACGTAGTAAGTCTGCAGCCGGTCGTAGGCGTCGACATTATAGGTGTGCTCGCCGACGATCGCCCCGATCATGTGGATCGGCTCGATGCCGTAATCGGCGGCAGTCGCCTTGATCTTGGCGATCAGCTTCTTGTCGGTGGCGAGCAGATCGCGGATCTTGTCGTATTTATCGTCGAACGTGGTGCGGCCTGCCCGGGTGCGGCGCACCGAGGCTCCGGGGATCTTCGGCTGTTCGGCGTGGCGGTTGCCTTCCGGCACCACGGTCAACCCTGCCGCTGAAACAGGCAGGGCAGCCGACAGGGCGGCAACGGCAAGCAATGCGACAAGAATGCGTTTCAAGATTTGCGTGTCCAGGACTTCAGTGCCGATCGCGGCAGGATGCTCAAAGTCATTCCAACCGACTCACCCCGGGAGTCGATCACTTCATGAAAGCGCGCCTCCCTTACGTGAAGCATACGCTGCCTGTCGAGGCAGACGCATTCAAAATATCGTCAGATTCTCATAAATGGCAGCCGGACGTTGCCCGACTGCCACGTCGCCCGATCAAAGAATATAGCGCGAAAGATCGGTATCCGCGGCGAGATCGCCCACATGCTTGCGGACATAGTCCGCGTCGATGGTCACCGCCGTGCCGCTCTGGTCCGGAGCGGTGAAGGAGATCTCGTCCAGCACCCGCTCCATCACGGTCTGCAGCCGGCGGGCGCCGATATTCTCGACCGAAGAGTTCAGATGCACGGCGACATCCGCCAACGCATCGATCGCATCCTCGGTGAAGTCGAGGGTCAGCTGTTCCGTTTCCATCAGCGCCTTGTACTGGCGGATCAGGCTCGCCTCGGTTTCGGTCAGAATGCGGCGGAAGTCCTCCTTGGTGAGCGGCCGCAGTTCGACGCGGATCGGCAGGCGGCCCTGCAGTTCCGGCAGAAGGTCGGAGGGTTTCGCCACGTGGAAGGCACCCGAGGCGATGAACAGGATATGGTCCGTCTTGACCGGCCCGTATTTGGTGGAAACGGTCGTGCCTTCGACGAGCGGCAGGAGGTCGCGCTGCACGCCCTCGCGGGAAACGCCGGCGCCGAGCCCGCCGTCACGGGCGGCGATCTTGTCGATCTCGTCGAGGAAGACGATGCCGTCGTTCTCGACCGAGCGTACGGCCTCGCGCTGGATGACTTCGTTGTCGATCAGCTTGTCGGATTCGTCGCGGATCAGCTCGCCGTAGGATTTCGAAACCGTGGTGCGGACCTTCTTGGTTCGGCCGCCCATCGCCTTGCCGAACATTTCCGAGAGATTCAGCACCCCGATATTGGCGCCCGGCATGCCGGGAATCTCGAAGCCGGGCATGCCGGAGCCGGTATCGGCCACTTCGATATCGATTTCCTTGTCGTCCAGCTCGCCGGCCCGCAGCTTCTTGCGGAAGCTTTCACGGGTGGCGGGCGACGCGGTGGCGCCGACGAGGGCATCCAGAACACGCTCTTCGGCGCTCATATGGGCCTTGGCCTGCACTTCGGCGCGTTTCTTCTCGCGCACGAGGCCGATGCCGACTTCCACGAGATCGCGAATGATCTGCTCGACGTCGCGGCCGACATAACCGACTTCGGTGAATTTGGTCGCCTCGACCTTGATGAAGGGCGCGCCGGCGAGCTTCGCCAGGCGGCGGGAGATTTCCGTCTTGCCGACGCCGGTCGGCCCGATCATCAGGATGTTCTTCGGCATCACTTCGTCGCGCAGGCTCTCGTCGAGTTGGTGGCGGCGCCAGCGGTTGCGCAGGGCGATCGCCACCGCGCGCTTGGCATCGTGCTGGCCGATGATGTGCCGATCCAGCTCGGAGACGATTTCCCGGGGTGAAAAGTTACTCATGTCAAATCCGTTCTTCTGGTGCGTCCAGCGCCATGAAATGGGCCGGACCGTATATGGATGTCCTGGTATCGATGTGGCGGAACCCCGCCTTCTCATAGGCGCGGATCGCCCTGGCGTTTTCCGGATCGGGATCGATGACGAGCCTGACGGCGCCGCCTGCGAAAAGTTCGGCGGCGAGCTGGCGGACGATCGCGCTGCCGTGGCCCATGCCGACCAGCTCCCCGTCACCGATCGAGATATCGATGCCGAGCGTGCCCCTGGGCTGATCCTGGTAGGGATGGTCCTCTTCCAGGTGCGGATCGTAATACTGAAGGTAGGCGATCGGCCTGCCTTCCAGCTCGACGATCATCGGCCGGGTTTCGACGCTTTTCATCGATGCCTCGATGCTCGCCAGTTCCTCATCGACCGCTCCCCACCATTGCGCGATATGCGGCTCGGCGAGCCATTTCGCCAGCAGCGGAAAATCCTCCGCGGCGACATCGCGAAACACATAGCGGGGCGCTCCCTCAGCCATCGGCGTCCAGCGTTTCGATGACCAGGTTGTGGTTGGTGTAGACGCAGATATCGGCGGCGATATCGAGCGCTTTCCGGGCGATCTCCTCGGCCGACTTGTCCGAATCCATCATGGCGCGGGCCGCGGCATAGGCGTAATTGCCGCCGGAGCCGATTGCGATCGCGCCATGCTCGGGCTCCAGCACGTCGCCGTTGCCGGTGACGGCCAAAGTCGTCGACTTGTCGGCAACCAGCATCATCGCTTCGAGATTGCGCAGGTATTTGTCCGTCCGCCAGTCCTTGGCGAGCTCGACGGCGGCGCGCATCAGCTGGCCGGGATATTGTTCGAGCTTCTTCTCGAGCCGGTCGAGCAGCGTGAAGGCATCGGCGGTCGCGCCGGCAAAACCGGCGATCACCTCGCCCTTGCCGATGCGGCGTACCTTGCGGGCATTGCCCTTCATCACGGTCTGGCCGAGGCTCACCTGGCCGTCGCCCGCCATGATCACCTTGCCGCCTTTGCGGACTGTAATAATCGTTGTCATTCGGCACCTGTTGGCCCGCCTCGCGGGCATTCGTTTGGGAGCGCCACGGCTCCGTTGGTCATCTATGTAAGGTCAGCCCGGGCGAATGCAATCTCGTGACGCGATGCGGCATAAATACCCCGGCTTTTGCTGGATATTTGACTTTGCGCCTGATAAGGAGCCGTGATCGAGGGACCAAGTCAGACCCGAGTTCCGGTCCCGGGCATGGAGAGACCCTGATGGGTGAAACGACAGTCGCACGCGTGGGCAAGATTTCCCGCAAGACCAACGAAACTTCCGTCTCCGTTTCCGTCAATCTGGACGGCACCGGCGCGGCCAGGATTTCCACGGGCGTCGGCTTCTTCGATCACATGCTCGACCAGCTTTCGCGACATTCGCTCATCGACATGGAAATCGACGTCAAGGGCGATCTGCATATCGACGACCATCACACCGTCGAGGACACCGGGATTGCGCTCGGCCAAGCGATCTCCAAGGCGCTCGGCGACCGACGCGGCATCGCCCGCTATGCCTCACTCGACCTTGCCATGGACGAGACCATGACCAAGGCGGCGATCGACGTGTCCGGCCGGCCCTTCCTAGTGTGGAACGTCTCCTTCAGCGCGCCGAAGATCGGCACATTCGATACCGAGCTGGTCCGGGAGTTCTTCCAGGCCTTTGCCCAGAATGCCGGCATTACGCTGCATGTGCTGAACCATTACGGCGCCAACAACCATCATATCGCCGAGACCTGCTTCAAATCCGTGGCGCGGACCCTGCGCGCCGCGACCGAAATCGATCCGCGGCAGGCCAATCGCGTCCCCTCCACGAAGGGAATGCTGGTCTGACGCTTCCGGGAGACATTCCCCAGGAAAGCGACCCATGAGAAGCTATCTCGTTCTCACTCCTCCCGATCACCCCCAACGGGTGCCAGACAGGGATCATCATTCCACGCTTGTCCTGCAGGACGGGTTTTCCTGGACGGCGCTGATTTTCCCCTGGATATGGCTCCTGTGGAACCGGCTGTGGCTGCCAGCTGCCATTGTATTCCTCCTCCAAATCCTGAGCGGCCTGCTGATGACCATGCCCGAATTCGAGCTGGCCGGCGGCTTGCTCGGTCTCGCGGTCAGCCTGATCGTCGCGCTCGAAGGCCGACATTATCGCTCCGAAACGCTGATCAGACGTGGCTGGACCCTGGAAAAGGTCGTCGCCGCACCCGATCTGGATGTTGCCGAGGAAATCTACTTCTCCAGCCTTCCCGAACCGGAAAAACAACCGATGCCGGTTTCGGCGGAATGGGCGAAACAGGGAAAGCCCGCCGCCGGCTGGCAAGGCCCCCAGATGGGCCTCTTCGAACATGGAGGACGCTGATGCGCGTCGCAATCATCGACTACGGGTCCGGTAATCTCCGTTCCGCGACAAAAGCCTTCGAACGCGCCGCCCGCGAAGCCGGCATCGATGCGGTGATCGACCTGACCGACAAGGCGGAAGCCGTCGCCACCGCCGACCGGATCGTGCTGCCGGGCGTCGGCGCCTATGCGGACTGCCGCGCCGGCCTCGACGCGGTGCCGGGCATGCACGAAGCGATCCTCGATGTGATCGAGCACAAGGGCCGCCCCTTCCTCGGCATCTGCGTCGGCATGCAGCTGATGTCGTCGCGCGGGCTTGAAAAGACCGTCACGCAGGGGTTCGGCTGGATCGAAGGCGACGTCGTCGAGATGACGCCGGACGACCGGAACCTGAAGATCCCGCAGATCGGCTGGAACACGCTCGACCTGCATCACCCACACCCGCTCTTCGAAGGCATTCCGACCGGGCCGGAGGGGTTGCACGCTTATTTCGTGCATTCCTACCATCTGGCGGCAAGACACCGGGCAGACGTGATCGCCACCGCCGAGTACGGCGGCGCCATGACCGCCTTCGTCGGGCGCGACAACGTCGCCGGTTCGCAGTTTCACCCTGAGAAAAGCCAGGCTTTGGGCCTTGCTTTAATCGCCAATTTCCTGCGCTGGAAGCCATAGGGGGATTGCCCCTGGGCTCGCGCGAACTGCCAAGGACAGAAGAGACATGTTCCTTTTTCCCGCAATCGACCTGAAAGACGGCCAGTGCGTGCGCCTCAAGCTCGGCGACATGGACCAGGCGACCGTCTACAATCCCGATCCCGCCGCGCAGGCCAAGGCCTTCGAGGACCAGGGGTTCGAATGGCTGCATGTCGTCGACCTCAATGGCGCCTTTGCCGGCGAAAGCGTCAACGGTGCGGCCGTCGATGCCATCCTCAAGGCGACGAAGAACCCGGTGCAACTCGGCGGCGGCATCCGCACCCTCGATCACATCGAAAACTGGCTCGGCCGGGGGCTGGCGCGCGTGATCCTCGGCACGGTCGCAGTCCGCGATCCGGCGCTCGTCATCGAGGCCTGCAAGGCTTTCCCGGGCAAGGTCGCCGTCGGTATCGACGCCAAGGGCGGCAAGGTCGCCGTCGAAGGCTGGGCAGAAGCTTCCGAGCTCGGCGTCATCGAACTGGCGAAGAAATTCGAGGGCGCCGGCGTTTCGGCGATCATCTATACCGATATCGACCGCGACGGCATTTTGGCCGGCATCAACTGGAAAACGACACTGGAACTCGCCGATGCCGTTTCCATTCCGGTGATCGCGTCGGGCGGGCTTGCCTCGCTCGATGACATAAGACGCATGCTCGAACCCGACGCCGCCCGGCTGGAAGGCGCCATATCCGGCCGCGCGCTTTACGACGGCCGTATCGATCCAGCAGAAGCGCTGGCGTTGATCCGCTCACAGAAAGGGCGTGCCGCATGACCCTCAAAGCCCGCGTCATCCCCTGCCTGGACGTCAAGGACGGCCGTGTCGTCAAGGGCGTCAACTTCGTCGACCTGATCGATGCCGGTGACCCGGTGGAAGCGGCGAAAGCCTATGACGCCGCCGGTGCCGACGAACTCTGCTTCCTCGACATCACCGCCTCCTCGGACAATCGCGAGACGATCTTCGACGTCGTCGCCCGCACCGCCGACCACTGCTTCATGCCGCTCACCGTCGGCGGCGGGGTGCGCAGCATCGCCGACATCCGCAAGCTGCTGCTCGCGGGCGCCGACAAGGTCTCGATCAATTCGGCTGCGGTCAACAATCCGGATTTCGTGGCGGAAGCGGCCGACAAGTTCGGCAACCAATGCATCGTCGTGTCGATAGACGCCAAGCGCCGCCGCACCCAGGCGGTCGGCGGCGACAATCTCAGCGCTTGGGAGATCCATACCCATGGCGGCCGCAACGCGACCGGCATCGACGCCGTCGATTTCGCCGTGAAGATGGTGGAGCGCGGCGCCGGCGAACTGCTCATCACCTCAATGGACCGCGACGGGACGAAGATCGGCTACGACCTCGAACTGACGCGGGCGATCGCCGACAGCGTTCGCGCCCCGGTCATCGCGTCCGGCGGTGTCGGCAATCTGGACGACATGGTCGCGGGCATCAAGGAAGGCCACGCGACGGCTGTGCTCGCCGCCTCGATTTTCCACTTCGGCACCTATACGGTCGGCCAGGCAAAGCACTATATGGCAGAGCACGGCATCGCCATGCGGCTTGATGGAGCGCCCGTAAGAAAGCCGGGAACAAAGTATGAGTGAGTTTTCCCTGAAGGATCTCGAGGAGATCGTCGCCACCCGGGCCAAAGCCTCGCCGGAGGAATCCTGGACCGCGAAGCTCGTCGCCGCCGGCCCGGAAAAGGCCGCCAAGAAACTCGGCGAGGAGGCGGTCGAAACTGTCATCGCCGCCGTCAGCCGGGACCGCCAGAACCTGACGGCCGAAAGCGCGGACCTGCTCTATCATCTTTTAGTCGTCTTGAATATCGCTGCGCTGCCGTTGCAGGATGTGCTTGACGAACTTGAGCGAAGGACCGGCCAATCCGGTCTCAAAGAAAAGGCGAGCCGGCCAAAATCATGAGTCTGAAGTCATGAATATCGCATCGCAGCCCGCCGAGCCGAGCGAGACCGGCAGCAATACGGAATATTACTCGCCCTACCACTCGTTCACCGCCGAGGAATGGGCGAAATTCCGCGCCGATACGCCGCTGACGCTGACGGCCGACGAGGTGCAGCGGCTGCGTTCGCTGGACGACCCGATCGACCTCAACGAGGTCAGGCGCATCTATCTTTCGCTCTCTCGCCTGCTTTCCACGCATGTGGAGGCGACGCAACTGCTCTTCCAGCAGCGCAACCGGTTCCTCAGCCTTTCCGACATCACCAAGACGCCCTTCATCATCGGCATCGCCGGTTCCGTCGCGGTGGGCAAATCCACCACTGCCCGTATCCTGAAGGAACTGCTCGCCCGTTGGCCCTCGAGCCCCAAGGTCGATCTCATCACCACGGACGGCTTCCTCTACCCGAATGCGGTGCTGAGCCGCGAGAACCTGATGGAGCGCAAAGGCTTTCCGGAAAGCTACGACGTCGGCCAGATCCTGCGTTTCCTCTCGGCGATCAAGGCGGGAGAGCCGAACGTCAAGGCGCCGCGCTACTCGCACCTCACCTACGACGTGCTGCCGAACGAATTCACGCTGGTCGACCGGCCGGATATCCTGATCTTCGAGGGCATCAACGTCCTGCAGTCGCGGGCACTGCCCGCGGACGGCAAGATCGTACCGATCGTCTCGGACTTCTTCGATTTCTCGATCTATATCGACGCCGAGGAGGACCAGATCCACCAATGGTATGTGCAACGCTTCATGAAGCTGCGCGAAACCGCCTTCCGCGATCCGACCTCGTTCTTCAAGAAATATGCGGCGATCGACGCGGACGCGGCGGTCAAGGTCGCCGAAGGTCTCTGGGAAAACATCAACCTCAAGAACCTGCGCCAGAACATCCTGCCGACCCGCCCCCGCGCCGATCTCATCCTGCGCAAAGGGCGCAATCATCTGGTCGAGACGGTATCGCTTCGAAAACTGTAGACGATCGATCGCCGGCTATCGAGCTTATTGGACATATCTTTGTCCGAAACCGGTTTCCACTTTTGGGAGAGACGCTTTGGATCGTCAGCTATTGACCCGGCGGAGCGTCAGATTGATGCGTCCGCCGTTCTTCAGGAGCATCGATGTGCCGGGGTAGATCCGGTCGACGCCGTGGAACGCCAGCCGCCCCTCGCCGCCGATGAGGACGATATCGCCGCTCGAAAGCCGGAACGAGCCGGTGGGGTCCTTCCGGTTCAGGCCACCTACCCGGAAGAGGCAGGTATTCCCAAGCGATATCGAGAGCACCGGGGCCGCGAATTCCGTCTCGTCCCTGTCCTGATGCAGGCCCATCTTCGCGTCGTCCGCATAGAAGTTGACGAGGCAGGCCTCCGGCGGCTTGGGGTAACCGGCAAGCCTTTCCCAAAGGTCCAGCAGCTCCGCCGGTATCGCCGGCCAGGGTTTCTTCGTCACCGGATGGAAGGGCTGGTACCGATAGCCCTGTTGCCTGTCCGTCACCCAGCCGAGCGAACCGCAATTGGTCATCCTGACTGACATCGGCCTTCCGGTGCCGGGCATTTCCGGCGTATAGAGCGGTGCCTCGGCCACCACGATGCGGACCAGTTCGATCAGGCGCTCTTGCGCCGCGCGATCCAGATAATCCGGCAGGTGCCTGATGCCGTTCAGCAATGTCCCCAATTCAGTCTCCGAACCTAATCGCCGACCGGCCGGCCGCGCATCTTCTTGACTTCGGAGCGGCCAGACTTTTCCTTCAGCCGGCGTTCCACGGAGCCTTTGGTCGGCTTGGTGGCCTTGCGCGGCGGCGGCGGCGGTTTGGCCGCCTCAAGAATCAGCTCCTTCAGCCGCTCGCGCGCTTCCTCGCGATTGCGCTCCTGGCTGCGGAAACGGTTCGCCTCTATCATCAGTACGCCCTCCTTCGACACCCGTTTTCCGGCAAGCCTGACGGCGTTCTGCTTGATCCGGTCGGGCAGCGACGGGGAATTGACGATATCATAGAAGAGCTGGACGGCCGTCGAGACCTTGTTGACGTTCTGGCCGCCAGGCCCCCCTGCCAAAACGAACTGTTCCGTCAGCTCCCATCCGGCGATGGTGATGCGGTTGTTGATGATGAGGGGATTGCTGGCCATGTCGCCTGTTTCCCATAAAGCGCGTCAAAAGAAAACCACCAGCGGCGAGGCGCACCATTCGGACAGATATGAGGTGTTCGAAAACCCCCAACCGTCCTGCTCGGGCTTGTCCCGAGCATCTGCCACGGTTGACGCATTCACGCTCAGCAGATCCTCGGGACGAGCCCGAGGATGACGCCGAGAGCGCTCAGTCCCCAGATAAAAAACGCCGGCCCAGAGGTGTTATCCCTGGGCCGGCGGTTTCACGTGAATCCTTCGATATCGAAGCTTATTCGGCAGCGGCAAGCGCCACCGGTGCGGCGCCCTTTACTTTGCTGTCGACATGATCTTCGTACTGTTCGAAGTTCCGGATGAACATCGAGACGAGCTTCTTGGCATAGGCGTCGAAAGCGGCGCCGTCGGCCCAGGTCGAACGCGGGTCGAGGATCTTGCTGTCGATGCCTTCCACGGCCACCGGAACCGCGAAGCCGAAGTTCGCATCGGTGCGGAACTCGGCATTTTTCAGGCTGCCGTCGAGAGCGGCACTCAGCAGCGCGCGGGTGACCTTGATCGGCATGCGGTGACCGACGCCGTACTGCCCGCCGGTCCAGCCGGTGTTGAGCAGCCAGCAATCGACCTTGTGACGGGCGATCAGATCCTTCAGCAGATTGCCGTATTCCGCCGGATGGCGCGGCATGAACGGGCTGCCGAAGCAGGTCGAGAAGGTCGCTTCCGGCTCGGTCACGCCCTTTTCCGTGCCGGCCACCTTGGCGGTGTAGCCGGAAAGGAAGTGGTACATGGCCTGTTCCGGCGTCAGCTTGGCGATCGGCGGCATGACGCCGAAGGCATCGGCGGCGAGCAGAATGATCGTCTTCGGCTGCGGGGCAAGGCCGGTGCGCGAGGCATTCGGAATGAAATCCAGCGGGTAGGCGCTGCGGGTGTTTTCGGTCAGCGAGTCGTCGCTGAAGTCCGGAACACGGTTTTCATCCAGGACGACATTCTCGATCACGGTGCCGAAACGGCGGGTCGCGGCATAGATTTCCGGCTCGGCTTCGGCCGACAGGTTGATCGCCTTGGCGTAGCAGCCACCTTCGAAATTGAAGACGCCGTTTTCGCCCCAGCCGTGCTCGTCGTCACCGATCAACGTGCGGTTCGGATCGGCCGACAGCGTGGTCTTGCCGGTGCCGGAGAGGCCGAAGAAGAGGGTCGTATCGCCGTTCGGGCCGACATTCGCCGAGCAGTGCATCGGCATGACGCCCTTTTCCGGCAGGAAGTAGTTGAGGATCGAGAAGACCGACTTCTTGTTCTCGCCGGCATAGGACGTGCCGCCGACCAGGATGAGGCCGTTGGTGAAATCGCAGGCGATCACCGTCTCGGTGCGGCAGCCGTGCCGCGCCGGATCGGCCTTGAAACTCGGCAGGTTGATGATCGTCAGCTTCTGCCGGAACGCCGACAGCGTTTCGCGCTTCGGACGGATCAACAGGTTGCGGATGAACAGCGAATGCCAGGCCAATTCGCTGACGACGCGGGTCGGCAGCGCGTATTCGGCGTCGGCGCCGCCGATCAGGTCCTGGACGAACAGTTCCTTGCCGCTCGCATGGGCCAGCATATCGGCCTTGAGCACGGCAAAGTGCTCGGGCGACATCGCCTTGTTCTCGGCGCTCCACCAGATCCGGTTCTCGGTTTCGGCATCGCGAACCATGAACTTGTCTTTCGGCGAACGCCCGGTGTGCTGGCCGGTGACGGCGCGGAGGGCGCCGTCGATGGTGAGGTCGGCTTCACCGCGGCGAATGGCTTCTTCGTAGAGTTCGACCTCGGAAGAATTGTAATAAACGCGCGAAACATTGCCGAGACCGATTGCCGCTACCCCGTTTGCAGGGTTGTGAAGTCCAAACTCTTCCATGCGCGCACTCCTTCCGCTTGCCGTGGAAAACTCGCCGGAAATTAATGACAGATTTCTGAAAGAGCAAGAGGCGTTTCTAAAATTATTTAACAATATCAATTAATTAATCGATTTAAAAAATTTTATTCCCAGTTAAATCGGTTTAAGAACTGTTTTAATCCTCTCCGGACCTTAGGTTCTGAAGATGGCCCGAACGGCGCGACCGTAAGTCGCCCCTTTATCTTTGCCACAATTTGTTCCACCTTTATACTCAAGAAGCGCGTCGGCGGAAGCCGCCTGGCTGGGGTGATTCCAGGAGATGCGTATAGATGGTGACGGAGACGGAGAGCATGCAGACAATCGCGCTCGTAGATGACGACCGCAATATCCTGACTTCGGTGTCGATCGCACTGGAAGCGGAAGGATACAAGGTCGAAACCTATACCGACGGTGCCTCCGCGCTCGACGGGCTGATCGCCCGCCCGCCGCAACTGGCGATCTTCGATATCAAGATGCCGCGCATGGACGGCATGGAACTCCTGCGCAGGCTGAGGCAGAAGTCCGACCTGCCGGTAATCTTCCTCACCTCCAAGGACGAGGAGATCGACGAACTGTTCGGCCTGAAGATGGGCGCCGACGATTTCATCACCAAGCCGTTCTCGCAAAGGCTGCTGGTGGAGCGCGTCAAGGCGATCCTGCGCCGTGCAGGCGCCCGCGAGGCGCAGGCCGGCGGTGGCGTCGGCACCAAAGCCGCGGCAGATGCGCAAGCGGCCCGCACGCTCGAGCGCGGCCAGCTCGCCATGGACCAGGAACGCCATACCTGCACCTGGAAGGGCGAGCCGGTGACGCTGACGGTGACCGAATTCCTGATCCTGCATTCGCTCGCCCAGCGCCCGGGCGTCGTCAAGAGCCGCGACGCGCTGATGGACGCGGCCTATGACGAACAGGTCTATGTGGACGACCGCACGATCGACAGCCACATCAAGCGGCTGCGCAAAAAGTTCAAGATGGTCGATACGGACTTTGATATGATCGAGACGCTTTACGGCGTGGGTTACCGGTTCCGCGAGGCGGCGTGAGCCGTTATCTTGCAAAAGGTTAACTTGAGGCCACGGCCGGGCCGGCGATAGACTGGTCCGGTGGAAGGACTGCAGTGGCAGATCAACTGTTCGACAGCAAATTGGCCGGAACGGAGAAGGTCGAGACGCGCCGTGTACGGCGGCGTTTCTGGTCGCGTCCCTTCACGCTGATCCGGCGGGTCTTCGGCCATGCGGTGTTTTCCAGCCTCACCCGCCGCATCCTGTTCTTCAACATCGCCGCGACCGTCGTCCTCGTGGCCGGCATTCTTTACCTCAACCAGTTCCGCGAAGGACTGATCGACGCCCGCGTCGAAAGCCTGCTGACCCAGGGCGAGATCATTGCAGGCGCGATTTCCGCCTCCGCGTCCGTCGACACCAATTCGATCACCATCGACCCCCAGAAACTTCTCGAACTGCAGGCCGGCCAGAGCATCACGCCGGTGCCGAACGACGAGGACCTCGATTTTCCGATCGATCCGGAGCGCGTCGCCCCGGTGCTGAGGCGCCTCATCTCTCCCACCCGCACCCGCGCCCGCATTTTCGACGCCGATGCCAATCTTCTTCTCGATTCCCGCCATCTCTATTCGCGCGGCCAGGTGCTGCGTTTCGACCTGCCGCCGGTGGAAAACGAAAAACAGACGTGGGGCGACTGGTTCGCAGGGCTTTTCAATCGCCTGCTGCAACCGGGCAACCTGCCGGTCTACAAGGAAGCACCGGGCGGCGACGGCTCGATCTATCCGGAAGTCATGAATGCGCTGACCGGCGTGCGCGGCGCGCTGGTGCGGGTTACGGAACGCGGCGAGCTGATCGTCTCGGTCGCCGTGCCGGTCCAGCGTTTCCGCGCCGTGCTCGGCGTGCTGCTGCTCTCGACCCAGGCCGGCGACATCGACAAGATCGTCCATGCGGAACGGCTGGCGATCATGCGCGTCTTCGGCGTCGCGACGCTGGTCAACATCCTGCTTTCGCTGCTTCTGTCCTCGACGATCGCCAATCCGCTGCGCCGCCTGTCAGCCGCGGCGATCCGAGTCCGGCGCGGCGCCAAGCAGCGCGAGGAGATCCCGGACTTCTCCTATCGCCAGGACGAGATCGGCAATCTTTCCGTCGCGGTCCGTGACATGACCAACGCCCTTTATGATCGGATCGACGCGATCGAAAGCTTCGCGGCCGATGTCAGCCATGAACTCAAGAATCCCCTGACATCGCTCCGGAGCGCGGTCGAGACGCTGCCGCTCGCCAAGTCGGACGAGTCGAAACAGCGGCTTACCGAAATCATTTTCCACGACGTGCGCCGCCTCGATCGCCTGATCAGTGATATTTCCGACGCCTCGCGTCTCGATGCGGAACTTGCCCGCTCCGATTCGACGCCGGTCGACATGGAAAGCCTGCTTGGCAATCTCGTCGATATTTCCCGGCAGATCCGCACCGGCCGCAAACCGGTGGAGATCGAGCTTGCCATCGATCCGAAGGGCGGCAACAAGCTCGCCTACGTCATCAACGGCCACGACCTCCGCCTCGGCCAGATCATCACAAACCTGATCGAGAACGCCCGCTCCTTCGTGCCGGACAAGGGCGGTCATATCGCCATACGGCTGATGCGGAACAAGGACCGCGTCGTCGTCACCGTCGACGATAATGGTCCCGGCATCCAGGCGGAAAACATCGACCGGATCTTCGAACGGTTCTACACGGACCGCCCGGACGGCGAGAGCTTTGGCCAGAATTCGGGGCTCGGCCTGTCGATCAGCCGGCAGATCGCCGAGGCGCATGGCGGCTCGCTGAAGGCGGAAAACCTGCATGACGCCAGGACAGGGGCAAATACCGGCGCACGGTTCACCCTGTCGCTGCCGGCCGGTGAGACCGCATGACGCCGGTCAACATCCATGCAACCGCGATCGTCATCGGAACCAGAGGCCTTCTCTTCACCGGCCGGTCGGGCAGCGGGAAGTCCATGCTCGCCTTCGCCTGTCTTGCCGCCGCTCGGCGGCAGGGCGCCTTTGCGGCCCTGGTGGCCGACGACCGCGTCATCGTCTCGCGTCACGGCGGTCATCTCGTCGCCAGCCGGCCGCAGTCCATTGCCGGCCTGATCGAACTGCGCGGCAGCGGCATCGCGACCATGGACAGCGTGCCCGAAGCGGCGCTCGACCTTGCCGTGCAGGTGATTTCCCTGCCGGAGGACGACCGGCTTCCGCCGGAGGACGAAAGGTTCTCGATTCCGGACCTCGGCGAGCTTCCCCTCCTGAGATTGTGGCGCGGATCACCCGATCCGCTGGCTGTCCTCGGTGCATTTGCCGCGAATTTTCACGGCGAGATGCCGTTTTGATCATCGGAGCGACCAATTTTTTGACTTGAACTTCGAATCTACTTGGAGAAGATGGGCTCCCACCGCTGGACGGCTTTATTGCAATGCGATACTGCCGCCAAGTTTCCACAGCAGGGGGCAGTTTTCATGATCGGACTTGTGCTTGTCACCCATGGCAAGCTGGCTGAGGAGTTTCGTCACGCGGTAGAGCATGTCGTAGGGCCCCAGAAATTCATCGAGACCGTGTGCATCGGCCCCGAAGACGACATGGATCAGCGGCGGCAGGATATCGTCGATGCCGTCACCCGTGCAAACGATGGCCACGGGGTCATCATCCTCACCGACATGTTCGGCGGCACGCCCTCCAACCTCTCCATTTCCGTGATGGACAGCGGCAAGACGGAAGTCATCGCCGGCATGAACCTGCCGATGCTGATCAAGCTCGCCGGCGTGCGCGGCGACAACAACATGGACAAGGCGCTCGCCGAAGCCTCCGAGGCCGGCCGCAAATACATCAATGTCGCAAGCCGTGTTCTCAGCGGCAAATAAGAACGAGACTGCCAGCAAGAAACGAGACTGAATGTCCGCTCCCCTCACCCGCGAATTCCTCATCGTCAACAAACGCGGCCTTCACGCGCGTGCGTCCGCCAAATTCGTGCAGATGGTGGAAAGCTTCGAAGCGGCAATCACCGTTTCCAGGGACGGCACGACGGTCAACGGCACGTCCATCATGGGCCTGATGATGCTTGCCGCCAGCACCGGCTGCACGATCGAAGTTTCGGCGAGCGGCAATCAGGCGAACGAGGCCCTGGACGCGCTGCAGCAGCTCGTCGCCAACAAGTTCGGCGAAGAAGCCTGAACCCTTAACCTTCCACTGACATAAACATATAAAGACTTCTTTATATCCCGTTGCCAGCTTGCAGGAAGCCTGCTACACCGCTGGCCAGCTTCCGCCGACCACGGCGGGTTGTTTTGCCATGTCCGCCGGTCCCGTCGGAGAAGGCGCCACTGAACACGGAGAGCTTTATGAGCACTGAAAAGGATTATGTCGTCGCGGATATCAATCTTGCCGCCTACGGCCGCAAGGAGCTCGACATCGCCGAAACCGAAATGCCGGGTCTGATGTCCTGCCGCGAGGAATTCGGCGCGTCGAAGCCGCTGAAGGGCGCCCGCATCTCGGGTTCGCTGCACATGACCATCCAGACGGCCGTGCTGATCGAGACGCTGCAGGTCCTCGGCGCCGAAATCCGCTGGGCGTCCTGCAACATCTTCTCGACCCAGGACCACGCCGCCGCCGCGATCGCCGCCGCCGGCATTCCGGTCTTCGCCGTCAAGGGCGAGTCGCTCACCGAATACTGGGAATATACCGACAAGATCTTCCAGTGGGCCGATGGCGGCCTCTCCAACATGATCCTCGATGACGGCGGCGACGCCACGATGTACATCCTGCTCGGCGCCCGCGCCGAGGCCGGCGAGGACGTGCTGTCCAACCCGGGTTCGGAAGAAGAGGAAATCCTCTTCGCGCAGATCAAGAAGCGCCTCCAGGCTTCGCCCGGCTGGTTCACCAAGCAGCGCGACGCGATCAAGGGCGTCACCGAAGAAACCACCACCGGCGTTCACCGCCTCTACGAACTTTCCAAGAAGGGCCTGCTGCCCTTCCCCGCGATCAACGTCAACGACTCGGTCACCAAGTCGAAGTTCGACAACAAGTACGGCTGCAAGGAATCGCTGGTCGACGGCATCCGCCGCGGCACCGACGTGATGATGGCCGGCAAGGTCGCCGTCGTCTGCGGTTACGGCGACGTCGGCAAGGGTTCGGCCGCCTCGCTCGCCGGCGCCGGCGCCCGCGTCAAGGTGACCGAAGTCGATCCGATCTGCGCGCTGCAGGCCGCCATGGACGGTTTCGAAGTCGTCGTTCTCGAAGACGTCATTTCGACGGCCGACATCTTCATCACCACCACCGGCAACAAGGACGTCATCCGCATCGACCACATGCGTGCGATGAAGGACATGGCGATCGTCGGCAATATCGGCCACTTCGACAACGAAATCCAGGTCGCGGCTCTCCGGAACCTCAAGTGGACCAACGTCAAGCCGCAGGTCGACATGATCGAGTTCCCGAAAGGCAACCGCATCATCCTGCTCTCGGAAGGCCGCCTGCTCAACCTCGGCAACGCCACCGGCCACCCGTCCTTCGTGATGTCCGCCTCGTTCACCAACCAGACGCTGGCCCAGATCGAGCTCTTCACCAAGCAGGGCCAGTACAAGAACGAGGTCTACATCCTGCCGAAGCATCTCGACGAGAAGGTCGCCCGCCTGCACCTCGCAAAGCTCGGCGTGAAGCTGACGGAACTCTCCGAAGAGCAGGCTTCCTACATCGGTGTCTCGCAACAGGGTCCGTTCAAGGCCGAACACTACCGCTACTAATCTGTAGCCGGTTAATCCACAAGATATGGTAGCCGCAGCCTTGACAAAGGGCTGCGGCTTCTTTTTTGGGCGCGTCCCTTCCCGGCGATTCCCTCAGCAGGTATTGTTTTAGGACTTGATTCGCACCTTTCCGGGCGTCGGCTCCGGGCAAGGCGCGGTGTGGTATGTCTTGTCGATGAGCGGCAATTGGACGGAGACAGACCGGGTATGTCGGTAAAAAAAACGAGCCTGCCAAAGCAGGCCGATCCCTCTTGCGGCGGTACTGAGACGCCTCTTGCGCGATCCGCTCCCGGTCATCCGGGCGGCGCATCGGCAATCGGCGGGTTTCGCCGTCTTGCGCTCTTCGGCAGCGCCTTCCTGTCGGGCACGGCGCTTTCCGGGCTTGCCACCGCGGCACTCGCGCAGCAATCGGACAATGCGGCGGTTCGCCTCTTCTCCTCGACGGAAGTGATCGTCTCCTCCGTGGTGCTCGGCGCACTCGGCGCCGCCCTGCTTTCGGCGGTCTGGCTGGTGCGTCAGCGCGGCAATATGGAACATGAGACCCAGGAAATGCGCAGCGCCCTTTCGGACGCGCAGCAGCGCATTTCCAAATACGAAGCCCTGATCGCCGACAAGAACCGGCGGATTGTCGTCTGGGAAAGCGGCTCGTCGAAACCGGAATTCCTCGGCCAGCTGCCGCCGGAAACCGGCGCGCCGCAGCAGGACCGCGACTTCCTCGCCTTCGGCCGCTGGCTGCGCAGCACTTCCGCCGGCGAGCTGGAAAAATCGATCGAACAGCTGCGCGGCGAGGCCCGCTCGTTCGACACGGTCGTCGAGACCAACCGGGACGAAATCCTCGAAGTGCAGGGCCGGGTCTCGGGCGGCAAGGCCTTTGTCCGCTTCATCGCCCTCAATAACCTGCGCGCCGAACTCGCCGAACTCAAGATCGAACGCGAGCGGCTCACCAACTCGATCTCGATGTTCCATTCGCTTCTCGACGCGATCGAGCAGCCCGCCTGGCGGCGCGACGCCCAGGGCAAGCTTACCTGGGTGAACCATGCCTATGGCGACGCCGTCGAGGCCTCGACGCCGGCTCAGGCGATCGAGGACGGGCGGGAATTTCTCGGCACGATCGCCCGCGAAAAGATCCGGGCGACCGTGACGCCGACCTCGCCCTTCCACGACCGGATTTCGACCGTCGTGCATGGCAACCGCACGATTTTCGACGTCGTCGATGTCGTCGTCCCCGGCGGCTCGGCCGGCATGGCGACCGACGTTTCCGAGGCGGAGGCGATTCGCGAAGAGCTGAAACGCACCTTGAAAAGCCATGCCGAGACGCTCGACCACCTGGCAACGCCGGTGGCGATCTTCGACGGCGAACGGCGGCTGCAGTTCTACAACCAGGCCTTCGTGCAGCTCTGGGACCTCACACTGCCCTTCCTCGACGGGCGGCCGGACAATAGCGAGCTTCTCGACAAGCTGCGCAGCGACGGCAAGCTGCCGGAACAGCTGAGCTGGCGGAGCTGGAAGGAAACCGCGCTGTCCGTCTATCGCTCGCCGGATACGCAGACCGACCTCTGGCACCTGCCGAACGGCCAGACGCTTCGGGTCATCGCTACCGCGCATCCGCAGGGCGGCGCCACCTGGGTGTTCGAAAACCTCACCGAACAGGTGGATCTCGAAACCCGCTACAACACGCTGCTGCAGGTCCAGGGCGAAACGATCGATCATCTCTCCGAAGGAGTCGCGGTCTTCGGGCCGGACGGGCGCATCCGCCTGTCGAACCCGGCCTTCCGGGCGCTGTGGGGCATTACCGCCGAGGAAGCCAAGCCAGGCACCCATATCAAGGCGATCGAAGCCGCCTGCGCGCCGTCCTACGACAAACCGGACGGCTGGCGCCGCTTCGGCCAGATGCTGACCAATTTCGATGACGAGCGTCCCTCTCTGCAGGGCACGTTCGAACTCTATTCCGGCCTGGTCCTCGATTACGCCGTGACGCCGCTGCCGAACGCCCAGACGATGCTGACCTTCGTCGACATGACGGCGAGTGCCAGGGCGGAACGGGCGCTCAAGGAGAAGAACGAGGCGTTGCAGAAGGCCGACGAGCTCAAGAACGATTTCGTCCAGCACGTCTCCTACGAACTGCGTTCGCCGCTCACCAACATCATCGGTTTCACCGATCTTCTGAAGACACCGGGCATCGGTTCGCTGAACGAGCGGCAGGCGGAATATATCGACCACATTTCCACGTCGTCGTCGGTGCTGCTGACCATCGTCAACGACATCCTCGATCTCGCGACCGTCGATGCCGGCATCATGCAGCTCAACTATTCGGAAATGGCGATCGACGACCTGCTCGACGACGTGGCGATGCAGATCGCCGACCGGCTGCACGAAAACGGCGTGACGCTGGCGATCACCGCGCCGGCCGGTCTCGGAACCATCATTGCCGACCAGCAACGGCTGAAGCAGATCCTCATCAAGCTCCTGACCAATGCCACGAACTTCGCCCCCGAAGGCTCGACCATCACGCTCAACTGCTGGCGCACGGCCAATGACGTGTTCTTCTCGGTCACCGACAAGGGTCCCGGCATTTCCGAAGACATGCTGAAGACCGTCTTCAACCGCTTCTCCTCAAGTCCGAGGGGCGGCAAACGAAGCGGGGCGGGCCTCGGGCTCTCCATCGTCGAGAGCTTCGTGCACCTGCATAGCGGTGAAGTGTCGATCGACAGCAAACCGGGCCAGGGAACGACCGTGACCTGCCGGATTCCGAGTGCCGCGACGGCGCGGTCCGTCGCCGCCGAATGAGCGATGCCGCCTCTCTTTCCCTGATGCTTGGAAACGAAGCCGAGACGATCCGTTTCGGCGAGGATCTGGCGCTGGCGCTCGGCAAAGGCGACTGGATTGCGCTTTCCGGCGATCTCGGCGCAGGCAAATCGACGCTTGCCCGCGCCTTCCTGCGGGCGCTCGCCGACGATCCGGCGCTCGAAGTGCCAAGCCCGACCTTCACTTTGGTACAGGCTTACGAACTCCGGATCCCCGCCGCGCATTTCGATCTCTACCGGCTGGGCGACGCGTCGGAACTCGACGAGCTCGGTTTCGACGAAGCGCTGGCGAACGGCGTCTGTCTGGTCGAATGGCCGGAAATGGCGGACGACCTCCTGCCCGCGGCGCGCATCTCGTTGAAGCTCGAACATCAGGATAGCGGCCGTCTTGCGACGATCACGGCGCCGGAAACGCAGATGAAGCGCATCCGCCGCGTGCTGGCGATCCGCGAATTCCTCGATCTCCACGGCTACAAGGGTGCCCGCCGCCGCTTCCTCACCGGAGACGCCTCCACCCGCGCCTACGAGACGATCGTCACCGGAAACGGCGAGCGCTTGATCCTGATGGATTGGCCGCGCCCGCCGGAAGGTCCGGCGGTGATGGACGGAAGGCCCTATCCCAAGGTCGTGCATCTGGCGCTCGACCCCTATCCTTTCGTTGCGGTCGATGAATATCTGCGGGAACTCGGGCTGGCCGCGCCGGAAATCCTGCATACCGACTACGACCAGGGCATCCTGCTGATCGAAGATCTCGGCGACGACGGCCCGCTCGACGCGGAAGGCCGGCCCATCCCCGAACGATATCGCGAGGCGGTCGTCTGCCTCGGTTACCTGCACAGCCACGAGATGCGCCAGGACCTGCCCGTCGGCGGCGGCCACGTCCATCACATCCCCGATTTCGATGCCGTCGCAATGAAGATGGAAGCGCGACTACTGCTTGACTGGCACCTGCCCTGGAAGCGGGGCACGCCGGCGACCGAGGAAGAACGCGCCGATTACCTCTCGATCTGGGACGGCCTGATCCGCGAACTCGACGGTTCGGAAAAGAACCTGCTGCTCCGCGATTTCCATTCGCCCAACATCATCTGGCGGGCGCAGGAATCGGGTATGCGCCGCGTCGGCCTGATCGATTTCCAGGACTCGATGATCGGTCCGACGGCCTATGACCTCGCCTCGCTGGTGCAGGACGCGCGGGTGGACATTCCGGATGCGCTCGCAGCACAGATGATGGCCGATTATTTTGCGCTCCGCCGCTCGCTTGGCTCCCCCTCGGGATCCTTCGACGAAAAAACTTTCATGAAGTCCTGGTCTATCATGGCGGCACAGCGCAACTGCAAGCTCGCCGGCCTCTGGGTGCGGCTGCTGCAGCGCGACGGAAAACCGGGTTATCTGAAGCACATGCCGCGAACCCTCCGCTATCTTTCCACAGCGTTGCGCCACGAAACGCTCGCCCCCTTGCGCGAATGGTGCCGGCGGGCTGGAATAGAGCTTCCCGAATCATAAGTATCGAGTTCGATGACCATCAAAGAAGCAATGGTCCTGGCGGCGGGTCTCGGCACCCGCATGCGCCCGGTCACCAACACGATGCCGAAGCCGCTGGTGAAGATCGCCGGCAAACCGATGATCGACTACGTGCTGGATTGCCTGAAGCAGGCGGGCGTCGAGCGTGCCGCCGTCAACGTGCACCATTTCGCCGATCAGATGGAAGCCCATCTGAAGGCCTATGATGGTCTCGACATCCTGATCTCGGACGAGCGCGATGCGCTGATGAACAATGGCGGCGGCATCGTCAAAGGTCTCACCCTGCTCGGCCGCGACACGATCTTCGTCATGAACGCCGATCTCTTCTGGATCGGCGAGGATCCGGGCAAGCCGAGCAATCTCGATCGCCTAGCCGGATTTTTCGATCCGGAGCGTATGGACATGGCGATGCTCTGCGTCCGCATCGAGGATACGACCGGCCATAACGGCGTCAAGGATTTCAGCATGGCGCCGGACGGCCGCCTGACGCGTTATCGCGACGATCCGTCCAATCCCGTCGTCTACGCCGGGGCCTTCGCGATGAAGCCTGAATTCCTGGACGATGCTCCGCGCGATCCGTTCAATATCAACACCTATTTCGACAAGGCGGCCGCCCGCGGCCGGCTTTACGGCATGATGATGGACGGCCACTGGCTGACGGTCGGCACGCCCGAGGCGATCGGCGAAGCGGAGGAGACGATCCGGCGGTTCCGGACGTCGGCGTGAGCTTATGGCCGACCCAGCCGGACAACGACACCAGCCGCGCGTCTTCACCATTCCCTCCGGCGCGCCGTTCCTGAAAACGCTCGCTGCAAGCCTTTGCAACGGACGGCTCGACGAGACGTTTCGTTACGATCCCGCCGACCCTTTGTCGCTGGCCGACGTGACGATCTTCGTGCCGACGCGGCGCGCCGCGCGCGTGTTGCGCTCGGAATTCGTCGACCTTCTCGGCGGCCGCTCGGCGATCCTGCCGGTCATCCGCCCGCTCGGCGAGACCGACGACGACAGCGGCTATTTCGACCTCGCGGCACCGGAGGAAATGGATCTGGCCCTGCCGATCGGCGGCACCGCCCGCCTCCTCGAACTCGGCCGGCTGATCCTCGCCTGGCGCAACCAGCTCCCGAAGATCGTTCTCGACATCCATTCGGAATCGCCGCTCGTCGCACCTGCCAGCCCGGCGGATGCGATCTGGCTCGCCCGGGCGCTCGCCGAACTGATCGATGCGGTCGAAACCGAGGAGCGCGACTGGGACGATCTCAAGAAACTCGACACCGGCGAACATGCGCTCTGGTGGCAGCTGACCGCGGAATTCCTGTCAATCGCCAGTGCCTTCTGGCCGGCCCGGCTTGCCGAGCTGCGCCGCTCCTCGCCGGCCAGGCACCAGGCGGCCGTCCTGCATGGCGAGGCCCGGCGGATTTCCTCCAGAGAGCACAGGGGGCCGGTGATCGTCGCGGGCTCCACCGGTTCGGTGCCGGCAGCAGCCGATCTGATCGCCGCAATTTCGAAACTGCCGAACGGCACGGTCGTCCTGCCCGGGCTCGACCTCTCCATGCCGGCGGACCAATGGTCGATGATCGGGGAAGAGGCGCTCGACGGCCGGATCGAACCCGCCAGCCGCAGCCATCCGCAATTCGGCCTGTCCCGGCTGCTCAGGAAAATCGGCACGGTGCGCGAAGAGGTCCAGGTTCTCGGAAACGTGCCGGACGACCTCGCTTTCCGCGCCGCCGTGATCTCCCAAGCCCTCGTACCGGCCAAGGCGACCGATCGCTGGAGTACATGGCGCGAAACGGCCGATCCCACCCTTCTTCATCAGGCTTTTTCGGATGTCTGCCTGATCGAGGCCGCCAACGAGCGCGAAGAGGCAGTGGCGATCGCCATCGCTCTGCGGCTCGCCCTCGAACAACCGGCAGCGGATGGCGGCGAGGTGCGCGCGGCCCTGATCACCCCCGACCGCGCGCTGGCCCGCCGGGTCACCGCCGAACTTTCCCGCTTCGGCGTGCTTGCCGACGATTCGGCCGGTTCGCCGCTTTCCGGCACGCCGCAGGGCACGCTGACCCAACTCCTCCTCGAAGCTTCGCTGCGGCCCGGCGATCCGGTGGCGATCGTGGCACTCGTCAAGCACCCGCTGTTGCGCCTTGGTTTGCCGGCAGCAGAACTGCGTTCGGCCGTCGAAGCGCTGGAAATTCTGGCCCTGCGCGGCGGCATCGGCGAGATGGATATCGCCGCACTGGAGCCGCTGCTCGAAACCCAGCTCGCCGGGCAGCTCGAAAACCGGCACACGCCGCATTGGCGGCTCTCGCTTCCGGAAGGGGCTGCGGACAAGGCCCGCGATCTTGCCGGCAGACTGGCGAAAGCCGTCGAGCCGCTTGTTTCCGCCCTGCTCCGCCGGCGGCCGGACGGGCGAGGGCTCACCGCCAAATTCACACTTTCCGACTGGGCCGACCGCACGGGCCGCGCCCTCGAAGCGCTCTGCATCGACGAACGCGGCGATCTTGCGGTACTCTGGTCCGGAGAAGCCGGCGAAAGACTGGCGGGCCTGCTTTCGGACGTCATCGAGACCGACGGGCAGATGGAGGCGGACGGTCCGCAATGGATCGACATCGTCATGGCGCTGACGACGGGCGAGGCGGTGAAACCTCGTTCGCTCAGCCATCCGCGCGTCTTCATCTTCGGCACGCTGGAAGCACGGCTGCAGAGCGTCGACACGATGATCCTCGGCGGACTGAACGAGGGATCCTGGCCGGGCCAGACCGTCAACAACCCGTTCCTCTCCCGCACCATGAAGACGGATATGGGCCTCGAACCACCGGAACGGCGGATCGGCCAGCTGGCCCACGACTTCGAAATGGCCTGCGGCACGCGGCACCTCATCCTGTCGCGTTCGATGCGCCAGGGTTCGACGCCGACGGTCGCCTCGCGCTGGCTGCAAAGACTGCTGGCGCTCGGCGGAAAACGGTTCGCCGAAGACCTCAAGGCGCGCGGCGCGCGATATCGCGACTGGGCCTCGGCGATCGATGCCGGCGAGAACCAACCCGGCGCCAGGCGTCCCGCCCCCAAGCCGCCGGCCGATCGGCAGCCGACGAAATATTCCTTCAGCGAGGTGGGGCGCCTCCGGCGTGATCCCTATTCCGTCTATGCCCGGCGTATCCTGAAACTTGACCCTCTCGACCCGTTCAACCGCGATCCGGGGGCCTCGGAACGTGGCACGCTCTACCACGCGATCATCGACCGTTACACACGGGAAGGCCACAAGCCCGGAACGCCGGCCGCGCGCGAGGTCATGCGGCGGATCGCCGAAAACCTGTTCGATGCCGAGCAGCTGCCGCCGCATATAGACCGCGTCTGGCGACCGCGTTTCATGGAGGTCGCCCGTGCTTTTCTCGACTGGGAGGCGGAGCGGGCGCCCGATATCAAGAAGACGATGACCGAAGTGGGTGCCGGCTGGGAAGTGCCGGGTGCCGGCATCCGCGTCACCGGCATTGCCGACCGGATCGATATCAAGGGCTCGGGACTTGCCGATCTCGTCGACTACAAGACCGGCCTCAGCCCCTCGACCTCGCAGGCCCGGGCGCTGCTCGATCCGCAGCTTGCGCTGGAAGCCGCGGCGCTTAAAGCCGGCGCCTTCCGGGATACGGGCTCGCTCACGCCGGAAAACCTGCTCTACATCCGGCTTCGCCCCGGCGACCGGTTCCGGGAAGACAAGGTCAACAACGAGAATGCGAGCGCCACCGCCAAACGCCAGCCCAAATCGGCGCTCGATCTGGCGCAGGAATCACTCGATCAGCTGACCCGTTTCGTCCTCACGCTGCGGAGCGGCGAAGCCGGCTTCGCATCCCGCCTGGTGCCGATGATGCAAAGCGATTTCGGCGGCGAATACGACCATCTGGCGCGGGTGGCGGAATGGTCGACGGCCGACGAGGACGGGGAGGCCGAAACCGATGAATGAGCTTTTCCCCTCCGATCTTCCCGAAGGCGACGATCCGGCCCGCTGGATCGACTGGACGACGGTACAGCAGTCGCTTGCCTCCGATCCGGTGAGTTCGGCCTGGGTCTCGGCCAATGCCGGCTCCGGCAAGACGCATGTGTTGACCCAGCGCGTCATTCGGCTGCTGCTGTCCGGCAGCCGCCCGTCCTCGATCCTCTGCCTGACCTATACCAAGGCCGCCGCATCGGAAATGTCGAACCGCGTTTTCCAGCGGCTTTCCGAATGGACGGTGCTTTCGGATGACGAACTGCGCCGGAAGATCAGGGACATCGAAGGTTCCGAGCCGGACGGTTTCAAGCTCGCGGAGGCGCGGCGGCTGTTCGCCAAGGCGCTGGAAACACCGGGCGGACTGAAGATCCAGACGATCCATGCCTTCTGCGAGGCGCTGCTGCACCAGTTTCCGCTGGAAGCCAATGTCGCCGGGCATTTTTCCGTCCTGGACGACCGTGCCGCCTCGGCCCTGCTTGCCGAAGCGCGACGCTCGCTGCTGACGGCCACGTCGGCGGAGGACGACGCCCAGCTTGCGGAGGCCTTCGCGCATGTGCTCGATCTCGGCGACGAATTCGGGCTTGAAACCCTGCTGTCCGACATCATCGCCAACCGCACCGCCATCCGCCGCTTCACCGCCCACGCGGAGCGGCATGGCGGCATCGGTGTGGAGCTGAAGCGCATTCTGGGTCTCGGACCTGCCGATACGGAAGAGAGTATCGCAGCCGGCTACTGGCCGCTTCCCGGCCTGTCCGGGCTGACACTCGATCTTTACCTTTCGCTTGCCGACCAGAAGGGCGGTTCGAAGGTGACGGAAGTCGCATACGGGCTTCGGCTCGTCGGCAGGGAACCGGATGTCTTCAAGCGCGCCCAGCATCTCGACCAGATCTTCCTCACTCGCGAAGGCAAGCCGAAGGCCGACAGCTCACTTGTCGCCAAGGCCATGGTGACGATGGCGCCGGAACTGGCAGGCGCCGTCGATGCGGCGCGCGCCCATGTCGTCGCCTGCCGTGATCGGCTGCGTCTCGTACGGATGTTTTCGGCCACCAAGGCAGCACTGACCCTCGCCGAGCGGCTGAACGACGATTACGAGGAACTCAAGAAACAACGCAGCCTGCTCGATTTCGAGGACCTGATCGCCCGCACCGCCGATCTGCTCACCCGCGACGGCGTCGGCGCCTGGGTGCATTACAAGCTCGACCAGGGCATCGACCATATCCTCGTCGACGAGGCGCAGGATACGAGCCCGATCCAGTGGACGGTGATCAAATCTCTCGCCGAGGATTTTTACTCCGGCGCCAGCGCCCGCGAGACCCGCCGCACGATCTTTGCCGTGGGCGATGAAAAACAGTCGATCTACTCCTTCCAGGGCGCGCGGCCGGAACGTTTTGCCGAGGAGCGCAGCGAGACGGAAAGGCGGGTACGCGCAAGCGGCCAGGCTTTCCATCCCGTTCGGCTGCCGCTTTCCTTCCGGTCGACCGCCGACGTGCTGGCCGCCGTCGACCAGGTGTTTTCGCTGGAAGAGAATGCGAAAGGCCTCAGTGCGATCGGCGATCCGGTGCAGCACCGCTCGAACCGTATGGGCCAGCCCGGCGCCGTCGATCTCTGGGATGTCGTGGTGCCGGAAGTCTCCGAACAGGAAGAGGACTGGACGGCGCCGTTCGATTCGACGCCCGACAAGGCGCCGTCCGCCATCCTTGCCGGCCGCATTGCCAACCGCATCGAGGAGATGATCGGTAAAGAGACGATCATCGAGAAGGGCATGGAGCGCCCGATCGAGGCGGGCGACATTCTGGTGCTGGTCCGCAAGCGCGACGCTTTCGTCAACGCGCTCACCCGAGCGCTGAAACGGCGCGACAACATTCCCGTCGCCGGTGCCGACCGGTTGCGGCTGACGAGCCATATCGCCGTGCAGGATCTCCTGGCGCTCGGCCGCTTCCTGCTTCTGCCGCAGGACGATCTTTCGCTTGCGGCACTCCTGAAAAGCCCGCTCTTCAATCTCTCCGAGGAAGATATTTTCGAGGTCGCGGCACTGCGATCGGAGCATGCCAGCGCCTGGGCCCAGCTCAACCGCCTGGCCGACGAACAGCCGCTCCGGTTCCGCGACGCCACCGACCGGCTGCAGCATCTCCTTTCGCTGTCGCGACAGCTCAGTCCGCATGACCTCTTTGCCCGGATTCTCGGCCAGTATGGAGGGCGGCGCAAATTCCTTGGCCGGCTGGGCACCGAAGCGGGCGACATTCTCGACGAGTTCCTGACCTTCGCGCTCGACCATGAGACGAACGGCCTGCCGGGCCTGCAGGCCTTCATCTCGACGCTGGAGATCGAATCGCCCGAGGTGAAACGCGAACAGGACGGCGGCCGCAACGAGGTGCGCATCATGACGGTGCATGCCTCCAAAGGCCTGGAAGCGCCCGTGGTCTTCCTCGTCGACAGCGGCTCCAAGGCCTTCATTTCCTCGCACGTGCCGAAATTCCGGCTGCTGCGCGTCGGCCATGAGGACGTGCCCGCCTGGGTGCCCGGAAAAATGCTCTCCAACGCCATGACGGCAGCGGATGATGACCGGATCAAGGCATCGACGGAGGAAGAATACCGCCGGCTGCTCTACGTGGGCATGACGCGCGCCGCCGACCGGCTGGTCGTCTGCGGCTATCGCGGCAAGATCGACAATCCGGATACCTGGCAATCGATGATCTCCAAGGCGCTCACCGCCGACGCACACCATTGCAGCCCTGCGCAATTCTCCGACCGGGACGGCGAATGGGGCGGCCTCAAATGGCGGCTTCCGGCAGCCGGCGGCAAGGCGCCCAAAGTCGAACACAGAGAGGCGGCAGTTTCGGAAAAGCGGCCGCTGCCGATCGCGCTCTCCCGTCCGCTGCCGGCACAAAAGATCCTGCCGCGGCCCCTCAGCCCTTCCGGCGCCGGGACGATGATCGAGGACGAGGCGGACGACCAGATCGTCACCTCGCCGCTGTTCGCCGAAAAGGAGAAAGCCGGCCTGGCGCTGCAGAAGGGCAAGCTCGTCCATCGCATGCTGCAGATGCTGACCGAGTTTCCGGAAGCCGAACGCGCTGCGGCGGCGGGGCGTTATGCGGATCGTGCCGCCCGTTTCTGGCCGGCAACGGAGCGGGAAAAGCTGGTCGCCTGCGTGCTTTCGGTGCTTTCCGATGCGGCGCTGCGGCCGGTTTTTTCGGAACGGGGCCAGGCGGAAGTCTCGATCATGGGCACGCTGACGCTCGAAGGCAGGGATTACGCGATCTCCGGGCGGATCGACCGGCTGGTCGTCACCGAAACACAGGTGATCGTCGTCGATTACAAAACCAATCGCACGCCGCCGAAAACGCCCGAGGACGTTCCGCTTGCCCATCGGGCGCAGCTTGCCATCTATCGCGAGATCCTCGGCCCGCTTTACCCGGGCAGGAGCGTCGATTGCCTCCTCGTCTATACCGAGTCCGGCGGGGTGATTTCGCTCTCCCCGGAGCTCCTGTCACGCTCGCTTGCGGAACTCAAAACAAAGTGAGAAGACGGACATTGAAATATGTGCGGCGCACGCTCACATTTGCATCAACAGAGAATCGTGCCGGATGCACGTAAGAAGGAGAGCCCCATGGCTACCGTGAAAGTCGATACCAGCAATTTCCAGGCTGAAGTCCTCAACTCCGCCGAACCGGTGGTCGTGGATTTCTGGGCCGAATGGTGCGGTCCGTGCAAAATGATCGGTCCGAGCCTTGAGGAAATCTCCAACGAACTCGCCGGCAAGGTGAAGGTCGTGAAGCTGAACATCGACGAAAATCCGGAGCTGGCTGCCCAGTTCGGCGTGCGTTCCATTCCGACGCTCGCCATGTTCAAGGGCGGCGAAGTCGCCGACATCAAGGTTGGCGCCGCTCCGAAGACCGCCCTTTCCGCCTGGATTTCCAGCGCCGCATAATTGCGATCGAATGACCTCGTGCAAAAAGCCCGGCTGACCCCTGCAGCCGGGCTTTTTGTTTGTCGGGATTTGTACTCTTGCGTCATCCCTGCACTCGTCACGAGGACGACGCGCCTTCGCGTCTGCGGCGCGATAGATTCTTTTCAGCCCAAAACTTGGGCTAGTTGGATTCCTGCGACAAGCACAGGAATGACGGCGAAATAGAATTACACTCAGGCCGGCGGGGTGCCGTTGTCGGCGAGCACGTTGCCGGCGAAATAGAGCGATCCGCCGATCAGGATGCGCGGCGGCGCGCCGCCCGGAAGCTGGCGGCGGGTGATTTCCTGCAACGCTTCGGCCGCCGAGCCGGCGGGCTCCGCCACCAGGCCGGCGTCGAACGCATAATGGGCGAGCGCCACGGGATCGAAACCCGATTCGCTGCCGCGGATGCGGACGGTGAAGACATGTTCGGCAATATCCGCGAAAGCGCGGAAATAACCGACCGGGTCCTTGGTGTTGATCATGCCGGTGATCAGGTAAAGCGGTCGGGACTGGCGCTCCTCGAAGGCTGCCATGGCTTCGGCGATCACTTCGCCGCCAGCCGGATTGTGACCGCCGTCCAGCCAGATCTCGGCGCCTTCCGGCGCATATTCCAGAAGCTTACCCTCGGTGAGCTTCTGAAGGCGGGCCGGCCACTCAACCGTCGCCATCGCCTTTTCCATCATCGCCTCGGTGACGGCAAAACCGGCCGCCTTGACGGCGCGGATGGCGGCCGCGGCATTGGCATATTGATGCCGGCCGGGCAGGCGCGGCAGCGGCAAATCGTTGAGGCCGAACTCGTCCTGATAGATCAGCCGGCCGAATTCCTCATGGGCGGAAAAATCCTGGCCGTAAACCGTCATGGGACAGCCGAGCCGTTCGGCAGTGGATACGAGCACCTCGCGCGCGGCTTCGAATTCTTGGTGGCCGATGACGACCGGCCGGCCGCGTTTCATGATCCCGGCCTTTTCCGCCGCAATCAATTCCACCCGGTCACCGAGATAGGCCTGATGGTCGAGCGCGATCGGCATGACGACCGAGACGGCCGGATCGGGAATGACATTGGTCGCATCGAAACGGCCGCCCAGTCCGACCTCCAGAACGACCACGTCGGCCGGCTGTTCGGAAAACAGCAGGAAGGTCGCGGCAGTCAGGATTTCGAAGACCGTGATCATCTGGCCGTTGTTGGCGGCCGCAATGCGGCGCAAGGCATCGGCAAACAACGCATCGTCGACCGGCTGGCTGCGGCCTCCCCTGACACCGATGCGGTACCGCTCATGCCAGTTGACGAGATGCGGCGACGTGTGGACGTGGGTCGCGTAACCGCCCGCTTCCAGGAGCGCCCGGCAAAAAGCGGTGAAAGAACCTTTGCCGTTCGTTCCGGCGACATGAATGACGGGCGGCAGCTTCCTGTGCGGATTGCCGAGGATATCGAGAAGCCTGGTGATGCGTTCAAGCGAAAGATCGAAGCCCTTGGGATGAAGGGCCATCAGTTTCTCGATTTCGCGTTCGGCCTCGCTCGTCGCGGTTTCGTTCATCGTCGTCATCCCACCGCTCCGTCCCCGATGGCCCGGTTCATCTCACGCGCTTATCGCGACCGGAGCCGGAAGAGCTTCCTGAACAGGCTGTTTCGTCAACATCTTCAGGATCTTCGCCAGCATCGACGGAATATCGTGGCGCTTCACCACCATATCGACCATGCCGTGCTCAAGCAGGTATTCGGAGGTCTGGAAACCCTCGGGGAGCTTTTCACGCAGCGTCTGCTCGATGACGCGCTTGCCTGCGAAGCCGATCTCGGCGCCCGGTTCGGCGATATGGATATCACCGAGCATCGCATAGGAAGCCGTGACCCCGCCGGTCGTCGGGTTGGTCAGAACCACGACGTAAGGCAGGCCCGCTTCCTTCAGCATGTCGACCGCGACGGTGGTGCGCGGCAGCTGCATCAGCGAGAGGATGCCTTCCTGCATGCGGGCGCCGCCCGAAGCCGGGAAAATGACCAGCGGGCACTTTTCCGCAAGCGCCCGCTCGCAGGCCTTCACGATCGCCTCGCCGGCGGCCATGCCCAGCGACCCGCCGATGAAGTTGAATTCATGGACGACCGCAACGAGCTTGAGGCCCTGGACCTGACCGAGACCGGCAAGGATCGTGTCCTCCTGCTCGGTCTTCACGCGGCTATCCTTCAGGCGGTCGGCATAACGCTTGGAATCGCGGAACTTCAGCGGATCCTGGGCGACCTTGGGCTGCGGCAGCGCTTCATATTCGCCGCCGTCGAAGAGGTCCTTCAGGCGCGCCTTGGCCGGCATCTTCATGTGGAAGCCGGAGGCGGGAATGACCCACTTGTTCTCTTCCAGGTCCTTATGGAAGACCATCTCACCGGTTTCCGGGCACTTGATCCAGAGGTTTTCCGGCACTTCGCGGCGGCCCAGCATGGAATTGATGCGCGGCCGGACGTAATTGGTGATCCAGTTCACTTGGGGCACTCCCGTTGGAATCAGGCCTAATGTGGGGAAACTATTCGGCGGCAACAAGGCGGGCGGCGCGCACGCCGGTGGCCAGGCCCTTCACCAGCGTCGCGACCGAAGCAACCGTATCCGGGCCGGCCGCGCCATCCTTGGTCAGGCTGCCGGCGATCTGCGCCACGATCGCGGTGCCGACGACGACGCCGTCCGCGGCAGCACCGATCGCCTTGGCATGATCGGCCGTCTTGACGCCGAAACCGACGCAGACCGGCAGGCCGGTGTGGCCCTTGATGCGGTTGACGGCACCGGAAACCAGCGACGGATCCGGCAGGGCCGAGCCGGTGATGCCGGTCATCGAGACGTAATAGACGAAACCGGACGTGTTCTTGAGAACCGCCGGCAGGCGCTTGTCGTCGGTTGTCGGCGTGGCGAGGCGGATGAAATTGATACCCTTTTTCAGCGCCGGGATGCAGAGCTCGTCGTCCATCTCCGGCGGCAGATCGACGATGATCAGGCCGTCGATGCCGGCGGCAAGCGCATCGTCCAGGAATTTCTCGACGCCGTAGACGTAGATCGGATTGTAGTAACCCATCATGACGACCGGCGTCTCATTGTCGCCCTTGCGGAATTCGCGGGCGAGATCGAGCGTCCTGGCGAGCGTCTGGCCCGCCTTCAAGGCACGCTGGCCGGCCATCTGGATCACCGGACCGTCGGCCATCGGGTCGGAGAAAGGCATGCCGAGCTCGATGATGTCGGCGCCGGCGCCGGGCAGCGCCTTCATGATGCCGAGCGACGTGTCGAAATCCGGATCGCCCCCCATGAAATAGGTGACCAGGGCGGGGCGGCCTTCAGCCTTGAGGGCCGCGAAACGGTTGTCCATACGAACGGTCATGTCACATATCCATTCCGAGGATCTTGGCGACGGTGAAGATGTCCTTGTCGCCGCGACCGGAGAGGTTCATCAGAATGATCTGGTCCTTGCGCATCTTGGGCGCACGCTTGATCACTTCGGCAAGCGCGTGGCTGGGCTCCAGCGCCGGGATGATACCTTCGAGGCGGGTCAGCACCTGGAAGGCGTCGAGCGCTTCCTGGTCCATGATCGGCACGTATTCGGCGCGGCCGATATCGTGCAGCCAGCTGTGTTCCGGACCGATACCCGGATAGTCGAGGCCGGCGGAGACGGAGTGACCTTCGAGAATCTGGCCGTCGTGATCCTGCAGCAGGTAGGTGCGGTTGCCGTGCAGGACGCCCGGGCTGCCCGCGGTGATCGAGGCGCAGTGCTCGACGCCCTGCAGGCCGCGGCCGCCGGCTTCGACGCCGACGATCTGCACGCCCTCGTCATCCAGGAACGGATGAAAGATGCCGATCGCGTTCGAACCGCCGCCGACGGCGGCGACGACCATATCCGGCAACCTGCCTTCGGCTTCCAAGATCTGCTCGCGGGCTTCCTTGCCGATCACCGACTGGAAGTCGCGGACGAGCTCCGGATAGGGATGCGGGCCGGCGGCGGTGCCGATCAGGTAGTAGGTGTTCTCGACATTGGTCACCCAATCCCGAAGAGCTTCGTTCATCGCGTCCTTCAGCGTGCCGTTGCCGGCGGTGACCGGTTTCACCTCGGCGCCGAGGAGCTTCATGCGGAAGACGTTCGGCGCCTGGCGCTCGACGTCGGTGGCGCCCATGTAGACGACGCAGGGGAAACCGAAACGGGCCGCGACGGTGGCGGACGCCACGCCATGCTGGCCGGCGCCGGTTTCCGCGATGATGCGGGTCTTGCCCATGCGCTTGGCGAGCAGGATCTGGCCGATGCAGTTGTTGATCTTGTGCGAACCGGTGTGGTTCAGCTCTTCGCGCTTGAAGTAGATCCTGGCGCCGCCGAGATGCTCGGTCAGGCGCTCGGCGAAATAAAGCGGGCTCGGGCGGCCGATGTAATGGGCGCCGAGTTCTGCGAGTTCCTGCTGGAACGTCGGGTCGTTCTTCGCCTTTTCCCATTCTCCCTGCAGATCGAGGATCAGCGGCATCAGCGTTTCGGCGACGAAGCGCCCGCCGAAAATGCCGAAACGACCATCCTCATCGGGGCCGGAACGGAACGAATTGGGTTTTGGCGTCTGGTTCACTTAAAACTCCTCAGGCGATCTTCTTCCGCGCTACCGCGATGGCATCGAAAACCGCATCGATCATGCCAAGGTCCTTGACGCCCGGGGCGCTTTCCACCCCGGACGACATATCGACACCGGTTGCCCGCGTGGATGCGAGCGCGGCAGCGACATTATCCTTGTTCAATCCTCCGGAAAGCATGTAATCCACGCTTTCGTCAAGCGAAGCCATGAGGCTCCAATCGAAGGAAACGCCGTTGCCGCCGGGAAGTTCGGAACCCGCCGGGGCCTTGGCATCGAACAGGAAACGGTCGGCGACGCCGATATAGGAATCGATCCGGTCGAGATCGCCGGCTTCCCTCACCGAAAAAACCTTCATGACCGGCAGGCCGTAAAGCGCCTTCACATGCAGGATGCGTTCCGGGCTTTCATTCCCGTGCAGCTGCAGGATATCCGGACGGAGCAGCGAGACGATGTCGTCCAGTTCCTCGTCATCGGCATTCACCGTGACGGCGACGATCTTCACCCGGCCGCGGACGCGATCCGCCAGCTCGCCGGCCAGATCGGGCGCGATATTGCGCGGGCTTTTGGGGAAGAAGATAAAACCGATATGCGTGGCGCCCCGTGCGACGGCGCGATCGACGGCCTCGGAGGTCTTCAACCCACAGATCTTGATATCAGGTCTCATGAGGTGCGGGAGTGACATGAAATCTTGCCGGAGTCGAGGCAAATCCTGCTATTCGGATCGAACTCGGCCAAAAACTAATGCTAGGCCAGCGGCAGACGGAGTCCTCCCTTGGTGCTGCGGGCGGTTTTCCGTTTCGGCCGGGACACGTCGTGTGCCTCGAATGAAATTTTAACAGTGACACGCGACGTGCCCCGTTCGGTGTGTTTATCCGCGCAACTCCGGTCCCTCTGCGGCGGTATGGAATTTAACTCCGTGGAGATGAGCACGGATGCCATACCGGGTTGTGTGCGACACACGCACGCCCCGCCTTGAGGCGGGAGGGAGACCATTTTCTGCGCAGCCCCCGGCAGCCCGTTTGCATAAGGACAGTCCGCCGGATCACCGGTCCCGCCTCGCCGGTTATGCGGACCGGTGCAGCCGAAGCAGGACGAGGAGATGATGGCACGGCTTCGGAGGGCGGGGAAAAGTTTCGGGGCGGAGGGATCCCCTCACCAACAAAATCCAAGCCTTCGCTGACGCTAAGGTCTTGATTTTGCAACCTCTCCCACAGGAGAGAGGTCGAGGGGCCACAAATTTTTGTCGCACCGGCTTCCACGCTTGAGAGAATTGCAGCGGTGCGGCACCGTTATCTCTCCCTTGAGGGAGAGAAAGCAATTTCAATATTGAACCACGGGCTAAGTGTTGGAAATTGCACGTGAGGGGATAGTTCCGGGCTCGACCGCTTCAGCCCTTCGCTTACGCTCGGGCGTTCATCCTTCGAAATGATTTCGCCGGATCGTTTCGTCGGCTTCGCCGACCAGTCCTCAATCAAAATCGATCGCGTGCAATTGCGACCCGTGCTGCTTCAGCCACTTTCGCGCCTCTTCCATCCTCGGGCAGAGCTCCCGGCAGAGCGCCCAGAATTTCGGGCCGTGATTCATCTCCTTCAGATGCGCCACCTCGTGAGCCGCGAGGTAATCGATGACCAGCGGCGGAGCCATGACGATGCGCCAGGAGAAGCTGAGGTTTGCATCCCAGGAACAGGAGCCCCAGCGGCTGCGGGTGTCCTTCATCGAAACCGATTTCACCGGCTTGCGGATGGCGGCGGCGTGGCGCGCCACCAGCACTTCCAGGTCTTTGCGCGCCTCCTTCTTGAAAAATGCGGAAAGCCGGCGGCCCATATGGTCCTCCAGGCCGCTGACCTTCAGCACCGGCTCGCCATCGACCACGGTCGCTTCGGTGACGCCGCGCAAGGTGCCTGTGTGCTCGATACGGTGCGGGACGCCCCGGAAGGGAATGCGGCCGCCGGAGCGGACGGGGTTTTCGGCCGAGAACTTGGCGAGCTTGGTCAGGAGCCAGCCCTGGTGTCGGTCGAGAAAATCGTCGATCTCGTGTTTGCGCAGGCCGGCCGGCACCGTCAGCGCCAGCGCCCGGCCGCCCGGCTCGATGCGCAGCGTGATGCGGGTGGCGCGGCGGTTTTCCCTGATGGTCAGCGGCATCGAGCGCGTGCCGACGTGAAGGGTGCGCTTCACCGTTTCGAGCGGTTTCGATTTCGCACGGACAGGTTTTTTGAGAAGCGCGAACATGATCCTGTTTTAGCCGATTCCCGAATATAAAAAAGCCGGCGTCTCAGGACGCCGGCCATAAACACTGCACGTTCGATTTCCATTTTCGCATGGCGTTGCCGCAAAACCGCAGACACTTTGCGCCGCACGATTGTTTCACGTGAATCCAGACGAGACCAGTCAGAGGTCCACGACCGGATTGTCGCCGGCAGGACGGTTGTTCCTGCGGTCACGCATGAAACGGTCGAATTCTTCCTGGTCCTTGGCGCGGCGAAGCTCGCGCATGTAGCTGTCGAACTCTTCGCGCATCTCGTCGAGCTTGCGGCGCTCTTCTTCGAGACGGTCGAGCTCGGCCTTGCGCCAATCGTCGAAGGCGACGTTGCCGCTGGTGAAATGCGTATTGTAACGCGAGGTCGCGCGGCGGCAGCCGGCAAACCAGCGGTCCGCCCGGTTATTGGCATCGCGCTTGAAGCCGCGAAGCCTGTCACCGAAGATGATATAGGCAAGCATGGCCAGGCCCAGAGGCCAGAAGACCACGAAACCGAGCACCATGAGGGCGATGGTGGCCGGCGTCCATTCCGGACGAATCAATGCTGACTGGTTCATAGGTCACACCCTGTTGGTTTCAGCGGGTGGCCAACTGCCAGCCCGTCTGATTTCGATTTGGTGAGTGCCCGATGCGCCTTCAAGAAGATGGATTATTAAATTCAAGAAGATGCTGAAATGCTTGGGGGAAATCGGGATAGGGCGGAGGGTGTGGCCCCCTCATCCGACCCTTCGGGCCACCTTCTCCCCGCTGGGGAGAAGGAAAGTTGCCGCGACGTCTCAGATTCTCCTCTCCCCTCGGGGAGAGGGTGGCCGAACGTAGTGGAGGCCGGGTGAGGGGGCGACACCCGCCTACCTCAATCGGGGGGAGCTCAATCCGCCTTGCCACCCTTGATGACGCGCTTGACCGGGGTCTTCTTCGTCACAGTCCTGGCATGTTGCCGGGTGAAGTCGACGATGCGCGGGGCGATCTCACGGCGGAAGCGGGAGCCGTTGAAGACGCCGTAATGGCCGACATCCGGCTGCATGTAATGCAGGCGCATCTCGTCCGGGATGTTGGAGCAAATAGTCTGCGCCGCCTTTGTCTGGCCGAGGCCGGAAATGTCGTCGTTCTCGCCTTCGATCGTCAGGAGCGCGACGTTGCGGATCGCCTTAGTATCGACCCGCACCGTCCGGTGCATCATCTCACCCTTGGGCAGCGAATGCCGGATGAAGACGGTCTCGACCGTCTGGAGATAGAACTCCTCCGTCAAGTCCATGACCGCAAGATATTCGTCGTAGAAATCGCGGTGCTTCTCGGCGGACTCGCCATCGTTCTTGACGAGATGTTCGAAGAACTCCTTGTGGGCGCTCACATGGCGGTCGAGGTTCATCGACATGAAGCCGGACAATTGCAGGAAACCCGGATAGACCCGGCGCATGAAACCGGCATGCGGCCACGGCACGTTCATGATGACGTTATCGCGGAACCATTCGATCGAATGTTCTTCGGCAAGCTTGTTGACCGCGGTCGGGTTGATGCGGGTATCGATCGGGCCGCCCATCAGGGTCATCGAGGCAGGCAGCATCGAATCGCGCTGGGATTCCATCACCGCAACGGCGGCGAGCACCGGCACCGAAGGCTGGCAAACACCGACGACATGCGCGCCGGGACCGACCGCATGCAGCATGTCGATGACGTAGTCGATATAGTCGTCGAGATCGAAGCGGCCCTCGGTAAGCGGTACCATGCGGGCATCGATCCAATCGGTGATGTAGACTTCCGCATGCGGCAGCAGCGCTTCCACCGTGCCGCGCAGCAGCGTCGCATAATGGCCGGACATCGGCGCGACGATCAGAATCCGTTGGTCCGGCGCCCTGCCGGCCGGCAGGTCGCGGCGGAAATGCAGGAGGTTGCAGAAGGGCTTGGCCCAGACGATCTCCTCCGTCACGTCCACGGTCCGACCATCGACGGTCGTCACCGGAAGGCCGAATTCCGGCTTGCCGTAACGGCGGGTGACGCGTTCGAAAAGCTCGAGGCCGGCCGAAACGGTGCGGCCGAATTCCGTGTAGGAGAGCGGGTTCAGAGGGTTCCTGTAAAAGAAGCGCATGGCATCCGCAGCCGCGCGCAGCGGCGCCACGGCCGCGTGATTCATCTCGTAAAGCTGATAGAACATCGAAGTGCTACCTTTCGTCATTTCCGACAGCGTGTCCGAGAAGGACATCGAACCGACCGGTTCAGGAGCAGGATGGGGATAGGCTAGCACTTTTTTATTGCGGTGCAACATGGTGGGGATACCGGCTGGATTTGCCTGGGCAGGGACGGGTGGATACCGAGATCATCTGGTAACCTTACAATGGCATGTAAGCCTTAAAGTTCCGTCTTCCAAGAGTGGTTAAGGACCCGTGTTCCGGCCAAACACAGGTCCATCATCACTTATAGGTTATCCGCATTGCGCAAACCGCCGCACAAACAGCGCGCATTTGAATTTTCAGATATCGGCAACGAAGGTCTGTTTTTGGGTGCCGAGACCCTCGATGCCGAGCTCGACGACATCGCCGGCTTTCAGGAAGCGCTGCGGCTTCATGCCGAGGCCGACGCCGGGCGGCGTGCCGGTGGAGATGACGTCGCCCGGATGCAGCGACATGAACTGGCTCAAATAAGAGACGAGATAACGGACGCCGTATACCATCGTTCTGGTCGAACCGTTCTGCATCTTCTCGCCATTGACGGTGAGCCACATGCCGAGGTTCTGCGGGTCGGCGATCTCGTCCCGGGTGACGAGCCAGGGGCCGATCGGGCCGAACGTGTCGCAGGACTTGCCCTTGGTCCACTGGCCGGAGCGTTCGGACTGAAAGGCGCGTTCGGAAACGTCGTTGGTCAGGCAGTAGCCGGCGACATAGTCCAGCGCGTCCGCTTCGGAGACATATTTGGCCGTCTTGCCGATAATGACGCCGAGTTCGACTTCCCAGTCGGTCTTCACCGAACCGCGGGGAATGACGACATCGTCGTTCGGGCCGACGATCGCCGAGGTCGCTTTCATGAAGATGATCGGTTCCGGCGGAACCGTGGCGCCGGTCTCGGCGGCGTGATCGGAATAGTTGAGGCCGATGCAGATGAACTTGCCGGTGCCCGCGACGCAGGCGCCGATGCGGCCCGGCTGCAGTTCCGGCAGGCTTTCGAAATCGAGAGCGGCGATCTTCTTCAAGCCCTCCGGCGAGATGGCGGCGCCGCCGATATCGGCCACATGGCCGGAGAGGTCGCGGATCCTGCCATTGCCATCGAGAATTGCCGGCTTTTCATGGCCCAGCTCGCCAACACGCATCAGTTTCAAAGGATGTCCCTCCACTTCGATTTGCGAAGGTTTATGAAACATGCGCCGGGGCTTGTCACCCCTCATTTCCACGCCACCGGTACGGCAACCGGAAATCTGTTGCCAAGCGGCGGATGACCCCTATTCTTCGCCTCCAGCCCCGCACATAAATCATTTTCACGAGGACGCCATGACCAGCAGCAACACCCGCGATTCGGAATTTCCGATCGACACGTTCTTTCTCGACCGGTGGTCGCCGCGGGCCTTTACCGACGAGACGGTGAGCCGGGAGACAATGCTGACTATTCTGGACGCGGCCCACTGGGCGCCGTCTTCCGGCAACAACCAGCCCTGGCGCTTCGTCTACGGCCTGCGCGGTACGCCCTCGTTCGACGTGCTGCTCGATATTCTTGTCCCCGGCAACCAGCGCTGGGCCCGGAATGCCGCCGCATTGATGATCGTCGTTTCGAAGACCTACCGCATCAGCCATGACGGAGAGCGGCGCACCGCCTATACCCATTCCTACGATACGGGCGCGGCCTGGTTTTCCGTCATCTGCCAAGCGATGAAGCTCGGTTACCACGCCCATGGCATGGAAGGGTTCGACAAGGAAAAGGCGGTCGAGGTGCTCGCTCTTCCGGAGGGATACCGGCCGGAAGCGGCGGCGGCGATCGGCCGGATCGCCGACCGGAGCACCCTGCCCGACGATCTTGCCGAGCGGGAATTCCCGAGCAAGCGCAAGCCGGTCTCCGAGATCGCCTTCGAGGGAAAATTCACCGGCGAGGCATGACGCCCTCGCCGTCGTCAGGAATTGTTTCACGTGAATCCGTATCCACAGGAAAGATTCACGTGAAACATTTTTCAACTGGACAAACAAAAACGGCGGCCCACAGGAGCCGCCGTTTTTGTGAAAGCTAAATATTCGGTTTCGTCATTCTCGGGCTTGAGCCGAGAATCTATCCACGTCGAGTCGGTTGACGCGGCTTAGATCCTCGGGACGAGCCCGAGGAACGCCTTCTTAGATGTCCAGGTTGGCGACGCTCAACGCGTTTTCCTGAATGAACTCGCGACGCGGCTCGACTTCATCACCCATCAGGCGCGAGAAGAGGCCGTCGGCATCGGTCGCGTCGTTGACCCTGACCTGCAGCAGCGAGCGAACGTTCGGATCGAGCGTCGTTTCCCAGAGCTGTTCGGCATTCATCTCGCCGAGACCCTTGTAACGCTGCATCGACAGGCCCTTGCGGCCGGAGGCGAAGATCAGGTCGAGAAGCGCGCGCGGACCGGAAATTTCCTGCTCGCCGTCCTTGCGGGCAAGAACCGGCGGCGTGCGGTAGATCTCCTGCAGACGAGCCGCCATGTGATCGATATGGCGGGCATCGGCCGAGCCGATCAGCGCGACGTCGACAAAGGCGACTTCGCGGACGCCGCGCACCATGCGCTCGAAGCGCAGGCCACCCTCGCCGGTCACGTGGCCGGACCAGCCGCGTTCGGTCTCCTCGGCGATCATGTCGAGACGGCGGGCCACCTCGTCGGCGGTCTGCTGGGCGCGCTCGCGATTGTCGGTCAGTTCCGGGTTGAGAGCGCCAGCGATCGCCGCCTGCTCAATGATCGCGCGGTTGTAGCGGGAATGCAGTCCCTCGACGAGCGAACGCAGCCGCAAGGCATCCTGGATGACCTCGCGAAGGTCCTGGCCGGCCCGCACCTCGCCCGAGCCGAGCCTCAGGGTCGCCTCTTCGAGACCCATGCCGATCAGATATTCCTCCAGCGCCTTTTCATCCTTCAGGTACTGGATCGACTTGCCGCGAGTGACCTTATAGAGCGGCGGCTGGGCGATATAGATATGGCCACGCTCGATGAGTTCCGGCATCTGCCGGAAGAAGAAGGTCAGCAGCAGGGTGCGGATATGGGCGCCGTCGACGTCGGCGTCCGTCATGATGATGATCTTGTGATAACGCAGCTTGTCGGCATTGAACTCGTCCTTGCCGATCGAGGTGCCGAGCGCGGTGATCAGCGTGCCGATCTCCTGGCTGGAGAGCATCTTGTCGAAACGAGCGCGCTCGACATTGAGGATTTTTCCGCGCAAGGGGAGAATGGCCTGGTTCTCGCGTGAACGGCCCTGCTTGGCGGAACCGCCGGCCGAATCGCCTTCGACGAGGAAGACTTCCGATTTGGCCGGATCACGCTCGGAGCAATCGGCAAGCTTGCCGGGCAGCGAGGCGATGTCGAGAACGCCCTTGCGGCGGGTGAGTTCCCGGGCCTTGCGGGCGGCTTCGCGGGCGACGGCCGCCTCGACCACCTTGCCGACAAGGATCTTGGCCTCGGTTGGATGCTCTTCGAACCAGGTGCTCAGCGCCTCGTTGACGAGACTTTCGACCACGGGCCGGACTTCCGACGATACGAGCTTATCCTTGGTCTGCGACGAGAATTTGGGATCCGGCACCTTGACCGACAGGACGGCGGTCAGGCCTTCGCGGCAGTCCTCGCCCTGCAGCGTCACCTTTTCCTTCTTGGTGATGCCGGAGCTATCCGCATAGGAGGTCACCTGGCGCGTCAGGGCGCCGCGGAAACCGGCCATATGGGTGCCGCCGTCGCGCTGCGGGATGTTGTTGGTGAAGCATAGCACGTTTTCGTGGTAGCTGTCGTTCCACCACATGGCCACTTCGACGGTGATGCCGTCCTTCTCGCCCTTGATGGCGACCGGCTTTTCGACGAGCGGCTTCTTGGAGCGGTCGAGATAACGGACGAAGGCTTCAAGGCCGCCATCATACAGCATCTCCTCTTCCTTGATATCCGGCTTGCGCTTGTCCGTGAGCCGGATTCTGACACCGGAATTCAGGAAGGCCAGTTCGCGCAGGCGATGTTCGAGCGTGTTGTAGTCGTACTCGGTCATCGTGAAGGTCTGGGGGCTTGCCAGGAAGGTCACTTCCGTGCCCGACCGGCCCTCGTATTCTCCGACCACTTCGAGCGGGGCGTCGGCCACCCCGTGGGTGAAGGAAATCTGGTGGACCTTGCCGTTACGGCGGATGCGCAGCTTCAGCCAGACGGAGAGCGCGTTGACGACGGATACGCCGACGCCGTGCAGACCGCCGGAGACCTTGTAGGAATTCTGGTCGAACTTGCCGCCCGCATGGAGCTGGGTCATGATGACTTCGGCGGCGGAGACGCCCTCGCCGCTGTGGATATCGGTCGGAATGCCGCGGCCGTTGTCGGTCACGGTGACGGAACCGTCCGGATTGAGCGTCACCGTCACCAGGTCGGCATGGCCGGCCAATGCCTCGTCAATCGCGTTGTCCACGACTTCGTAGACCATGTGATGCAGGCCGGAGCCGTCGTCGGTGTCGCCGATATACATGCCGGGGCGCTTGCGCACGGCATCGAGGCCCTTCAGAACCTTGATCGAGTCGGCACCATATTCGGCACTCGCGCCGTTCTCGCTGACGGGTGTATCGGTCATCAACTATCTTCCAATTCGTTTGATATGCCGGTCGAGCGAATCACCGGCTATTCCACCCTGAAATATAGGGAAATCGGGGCGGTTTCTAAAGGTTGAGCCTCGTTAATACGGCTTGAAAGCCGTGGATGTTTGGAGAAATCAGCCCTGAGAGCGGGGCTTTTCCAGAAGCCTGTTCATTTCTTCTATCACGTCGGGCGGCAAAGTGCGAATCCGTTGGGCCAGACGGTTGGCGAAGCCTGTGTATGACGGCGGCAGGCCGGCCGTATCGAGCACGACTTTCGGATGCGATGTCTCGGCCAGACGGAAAAGCTCCTCCGCCTCGTCCCAGATGACGTTGAAATATCCGGCAATCCGCTGGAGCAATTCGAACGTCGGGCGGCCGCGCCTGCCATGCTCCAGAGCCGAAAGATAGGCGGGCGTCACGCCGATCGCTTCCGCAAGCGCCTTCTGCGTCACGCCCTTGCGGCGGCGCAGTTCCCGCATCGCATGGCCGAAGGGGGTCATTTCCAGTCTCCACCGGTTCTGTCGCCGGCGCCGCGGCCGCGGGCAAGCCGCACATACATGGCGCCCTCGCCGCCGTGATGGCGCGCGGCCCATTCGTAGGACGAGATCAGGAATCGGAACTCCGCTTTCGAAAACCAGAGCGGCACGGCGCGGCGGAGCGCGCCTTCGCTGCCCATCGAACTGCCCTTGCCGGTGATGACCAGGACGTGCCGCAGGCCGCGGTCATGAGCGCGCAACAGGAAATCGAGCAGCAGATCGTGGGCTTCGTCCTGAAAGAGACCGTGCAGGTCGAGGCGCGCCTCGATCGGCAGGCGGCCCTTGGCGAGCTTTTTCTTGACCGGTTTTTCAAGCGGATGGTGAAGGACGGTGGAGCGGCGTGCCGGCGTCGGCGGGAGGCTGTCGACGACCTGGGTGACCTGCCGCGGCGCCGGCTTCGGTTTTGCGGCCTCTTTCTCCGCCGTCCTGGCTGCTTCCTCGGCAGCCAGCCTCGCTTCTTCGGCCTCCTCGAATTCCAGAATTTCCTTCATACGGCCCGGCATGGCGCGGGTGGATTTCGCCACCTTGCCCCAGAGGATTCGTTCTTCCGGATCGAGTTTTCGGCCGCCCTTCATCTGCTGAACCTGACCGCAGCCGCCTTGGGGATCAGGATATAGAAATCGGCGTCATTGCGCACCGTTCCGGCCAGTTCTCCGGCGACATTGCCGGAACCGGTGAAAATATCGCCACGGGCCGGACCGACGATCGCCGAGCCGGTGTCGAGCGCCAGCATCAGGCGGCCGAAGGACTTGTTGCCTCCTTGAACGCCATCGAGATGGGTGAGCGTTTCGGAGCGGATGAAGAAGGGAAAACCGAAGGTATGGATCTGCCGGTCGACGGCGAGCGATCGACCGGCGATCAGCGGCACCTTGGCGGCGGCGACCGGACCGAGCGACGGCTCGGAGACATCCGCTTCCCGGAAGAAGATGTAGGACCGGTTGTGCCATAACACTTCGTCCACCTTTTCCGGATGGGCCGCCAGCCAGGCGCGGATGCTCTGCATGGAAATTCTTGCCGGGTCGATCTCGCCGCGGTCGATCAGGAGCCTGCCGATCGGCGAGAACGGATGGCCGGCCTTGGCCGCATAGGTGATGCGGCGGACGCGGCCGTCCGGATATCTCAGCCGCGCAGCGCCCTGAACGTGGACGAAGAAGACATCGACCTTTGACTTCGCATAGGCGATTTCCAGCCCACGCCCTTCAAGCAGGCCACGATCGATTTCCCCGCGGTCGGCATAGGGTTCGATGCCGTGCGGCGTAAGGCGGCCGAACATATAGCCCGGGTCCATGTCCGCCGGCCGATTATTGTCGTCGAGATCGACGAGGTCGTCGGGGCGATAATAAAACGGATGCGCCCATACCTCGTCACGCATGTCGGAGACCTCGACCTCGGGCTCGTAAAAAGCCGTGACGAAGCCGCGTTTGCCGTCGGTCCGGCAGATAAGGAAGGGAGTGCAGCGGGTTTCGAAGAAGGCGCGGGCGGAGGAAGCATCTTGCGGAAGATCCGGAGCGGCCGCAAGAAGAACGGAAAGTTCGTCGGCCGTCAGGCCGAGCGAGCCGGTGCGGTAAGGTTTGACCTCGCGGATATGCCGAAGACAGGCCCGCATGCCGGAAAAAAGGGGCGTCGGATCGTCCTTGTCCCAGCCCGGCAGATCGGAAAAGGCGACCTGCCGAAGCGTATAGTCCTCCGCTCCGCTCATTGTTCGGATTCAGTGGCGATCAGCTTCCAGTTCGGATCGCGGGACCGCGTGTCGCGCGCAAAGGTCCAGATGTCGGTGACTTCCGCCACGGTTTCCTGGTCGCCTTCCGTCAGTATGCCGGCCTTGTCGTAAGTGGCGGAAATGAGCTGGCTGACGATGCGGACAGTGAGCTGCGCTTCACTGTCCTTGACCACCGCATGGGTGATGTCGGCCTTGTCAATGCCGACGAACGTGGACTTCACCACTTCGCCCCTGGCTTCCCGTTCGGTGATCGCATTGTCGAATCCGTCGAAGACTTCCTTGGAGAGAAGTCCCCGCAAGGTCTTCCGGTCGCCATCGGCGAAAGCCATGACGATCATCTCATAAGCCATCTTGGCGCCGTTCAGGAAATCGCGCGGGCGGAAGGACGGATCGTTCTTCAGGAGTTCGCGCAGCGCCGCATTGAGCGGTGTATCGGGTTTTGCAACCGCGTCGATATCCGCGTAACGCTGTTCGTCTTCGGGAACGTCGCGGCGCGGCAGGGTCACGACCTTGCTATCGTCGCCGCCGGGGTTCTTCGCCACGTCGCGGGGGGTGTAAGGGTCGAAAGGCGGCTTCTCATTTCCCGTCCGCCGTCCGAGCACACTGCGCAGTTGCAGGAAGATCAGGACTGCAGCGACAAGGAAAAAGAGTGTTATAAAATCGTTGGAGCCCATCTTAACCCGCAATTGCCGTTTAATTGTTCGATGCACTTTCTCATATAGTCCGCATCCACCGATCATTCAAATGGCGAAGAGCTGGCGGCAGGACGCTGCAGGATCATACAGGAACAGGGAGCAAGATGCGTTTCTTTCTCGTGCCGATTTTTCTTATCGGCTGGCCGCTGGCGGAAATCGCCGGTTTCGTGCTGGTCGGCCGCGCGGTCGGTCTCTGGGCGACGCTAGGCCTGGTCGTCGGAACCGCCATGCTGGGCGCCATCCTGCTGCGCAGCCAGGGCATGCATATCCTGCGGCAGATTTCGACGGAAAGCCGCGAAGGCCGGGTGCCGGGCCATGCGCTGGTCGACGGGGCGATGATCGTCGTCGCCGGCATCCTGCTCCTACTGCCGGGCTTCCTGACCGATATCGTCGGGCTGGCGCTGTTCATTCCCCTGGTGCGCCGCCTCATATGGTCGCGCATCGGCCGTCGCGTCGTCGTGGTGCGTTCCGCAAGCAGCCGGAGCTATCGGTACGAGAACAAGAAGCCGGAGCCGCAGCAGCCGGGTGGTCCTGTCGTGGATCTCGATGAGCAGGATTTCCATCGCGATCCCAATCCGCCCGCACCCAACCGGCCCTCTCCATGGGCCGGGCCGAACGGCAGGGAACCTTGAGGCCGTCTGCCGGTTCTGTCGGGAAACAGAGCGCACGCGTTTACCTCAGTTTGAGAAGCCGAAGACTGCGGACGCCATTTAGCCTTGAAACGCTGTGGGCCGAAATGATAGAGGCCAGACAACTCCAGCCTCGAGGAAATCCCAATGGCAGATGAAAACAACCAGGCCTCCGCGCCGTCCATCAACATTCTGGCGCAATATACCAAGGATCTCTCCTTCGAGAACCCGGGCGCTCCGCGCTCGTTGCAGGCCCGCGACAAGGCGCCGGCGATCAACATCAATGTCAACGTCAACGCCAATCCGCTTTCCGAGGTGGATTTCGACGTGGTCCTGACGCTGGACGCCAAGGCGAAGGAAGACGACAAGATCGTTTTCGCCGCCGAACTGGTCTATGGCGGCGTCTTCCGCATCACCGGTTTCCCACAGGAACACATGCTGCCGCTGCTCTTCATCGAGTGCCCGCGCCTGTTGTTCCCCTTCGCCCGCCAGATCATCGCAGACGTCACCCGCAACGGCGGTTTCCCTCCGCTGATGATCGACCCCATCGATTTCGCTCAGATGTTCACCCAGCGCATGGCCGAGGAACAGGCCCGCGCCAAGGTCCAGGCGCTCAACAGCTGAGCCCGGTTTTCCGCGACAAAAGTTTCGTCGGTGCCATTTCGCGTTCGAAAACTGGCAGTCGAGCGCCTTGCAGCTCTTGAAAAACCCAAGTTGTTAGGTTATTCTGGAGCACGGTCACCGTTCTCCGCGAAGCAGGAATGCGACTTGTCATTTACACGGATGACCACGAACCGGGGCACACCCATGTCTATGGAGATGGGGAAGCCCGCATCAATATCCTTGATCTCACGGTGTTATCGAACCGGGGAATGAAGAAGCGGGATTTGGGCATCGCCCTTGCCATTGTCCAGGCGAACAAGCGCCTGTTTATCGAGAAATGGGAGAGCATCCATGGGTGAAGTGACCTTTGAAGATCGCCACTACCGAGACGCTACCCTGAAGGGGGAGGCGGAACGCGCCCGCGCGCCTATCCCGGCATCAGCCCGTTTTGATGAAACATCCGGCCGCATCGTCGTGGATTTCACCAACGGCGCTGCGTTCATGGTGCCTGCCCGATCGATCCAGGGCCTGGAGAATGCGACCGTTGCGCAGTTGGCGGAGGTCGAGCTTCTTGGCGAGACCGGACTGCACTGGGAAAGCCTGGACGTGGATTTTACCATCGCCGGGCTGATGAACGGCATCTTCGGGACCGCGAAGTTCATGGACGCGCAACGCCGAGGCGGCCAATCCCGATCAGCCGCAAAGGTCGAGGCAAGCCGTACCAACGGTGCCAAGGGCGGACGCCCGCGGAAGAACGGCTAGGCGCTTGCGGATGGCTGATGCAAAGCCTGCCATAAGGCCGAAGGCAGGCCCGAACCCCAATTCTTCGGGCTTGGCGACTATTCGAAGTTTAGGTTCGCCAAGGCAAGTCGAAGCCGCTTTGGGTCTTCCGCAAAAATCTCCAGATCGGCAATGCCCTCGACAACTGACGTTGTAGCGGAAATTGCTTGCCGATAATTCAAACGAATCCACATTTAAGTAGGTGGCTGGGGCTAAACTCGGCTTTTTTCATTTGGTCGGCTCGTATTTCAGCCAGAGGGATTTGCCCTTCATCGAAGCGACCGTGGCGGCATGCGCCTCGAGTTCCGCCTCCGTCACCCGGTTCGGCAGCGGACGCGGCCGGCCGAGGGCGGTGACCGCCATCTCTTCCACCTCGATGACGGTTGCCACGCGATCGGTGCCCATCAGGCCGAGAGCTGCCTGCCGGCCGCCGGTCATCTCGATATAGACTTCCGCCAGAAGTTCGGAGTCGAGAAGCGCGCCGTGCTTCGTGCGATGGGCATTGTCGATGCCGTAACGCCGGCAGAGCGCATCGAGCGAGTTCGGGCCCATCGGGTGCTTGCGGCGGGCCATGGCAAGCGTGTCGACGACCCGGTCCGTCTGGACCGGCGGCAGGCCAAGCCGGGCGAACTCGGCATTGATGAAGCCCATGTCGAAGGTGGCGTTGTGGGCGATCCATTTGGCGCCGTCGAAAAACTCGACGATCTGCTCCACCACGTCGGCGAAGCTCGGCTTGTCCTTCAGGAACTCGTCGGTAATGCCGTGCACCGCCAAAGCATCCGGATGAACCTTGCGGTCGCCCGGATTGATGTAGAGGTGAAGGGTCTTTCCGGTCGGAAAATTGTTGATGAGCTCGATGCCGCCGATTTCGATCACGCGGTCGAACCGGGATTCGAGGCCGGTGGTTTCCGTATCGAAGATGATCTCACGCATGGGTCTTTTCGCTCGTCTTTCCGGCCCTGAGGGCGGTTATGATCTGGCGTACCCTCTCTCTTGCCGCTTCGAGACCAAAACCGGTATCGACGAGGAAATCCGCCCGCCGGCGCTTTTCGGCATCCGGCATCTGGCGGGAGAGAATCATCGCCAATTTTTCCTCCGTCATGCCGGGCCGCGCAAGCACCCTTTCCTTCTGTATCTGTGGATCACAGGTGACGACGACGATGACATCGACGCGGGATGCACCCTTCACCTCGAAGAGAAGCGGGATGTCGAGGAGGACGAGAGCGGTGCCCGCCTCGCGGTGGCGCTTCAGGAAATCCACCTCGCGCTGACGGACCAGCGGATGGACGATCGCTTCCAGGACCGGGAATTTTTCCGGCGCGGCGGAAAGCTGGCGGGAAAGTTCGGCGCGGTCGACCGCTCCGTCGCTGACGGTGCCGGGAAACGCCTTGCCGACCGGGACGACCGCATCGGTGCGGTAAAGATCGTGGACGACCGCATCGGAATCGTTCACCGGAACCCCCTCCTCCGCGAACATTTTCGCGGTGGTGGACTTTCCCATTCCGATGGAGCCGGTGAGGCCGATGACGATCATCAATGTTTTTCCATGTCGGCGATGACGAGATCGCGAAGCAGCTTGTCGACCACGGGCCGGCGGCCGAACCATTTTTCGAAACCGGGCACGGCCTGATGAAGCAGCATGCCCAGCCCGTCGATGATCGGAAAACCCTGTTCTTCGGCCTGGACGAGCAGCGGCGTTTTCAGCGGCACGTAGACGATATCGGTGACGACGGCGCCTGCTGCAAGCGGCGAAAAATCGATCGCCGGCGCTTCGCCGCCATCCATGCCGAGCGATGTCGTGTTCACGAAAAGCCCGGCGCCGGTTGTGACCTCGGCGAGCGCTCCCATCGGATGGGCGTGCACCCTGGGACCGAAGCGGTCGGCCAGCTCCCGGGCCCGGGCAACGGTCCGGTTGACCACATGGATCTCGCCGATGCCGCGGTCGCGGATCGCCTGGATCACCGCGCGGCTCGCGCCGCCGGCGCCGAGGATTACGGCGCGGCCTGTCGCATCCCAACCCGGACGGCGGTCATCGAGGTTCGCGGTAAAACCGTGACCGTCAGTATTGGTGGCCCATAGCAAGCCGTCTTCCATCCAGAGCGTATTGCAGGCGCCGAGTTCTTCGGCAAGCGCATCCGGCCGGTCGGCAAGCTGGAAGGCATGTTCCTTGTGCGGAATGGTGACGTTGCCCCCGCGATAACCGGAACTGCCGTCCTTCAAGGATTGGATGAAGGCTGGGAAATCCTCTTCCGTCACCGGCACTGCCTTATAGGTCCCCGTCATACCAAACTGCTTCAGCCAGTGCCCGTGGATCAGCGGCGAGCGGGAATGCTTGATCGGCCAGCCGGTTACGAAGGCATTAACCAAGCGTGTTTCACGTGAATCAGCCATCGATGGCTCCGAGTTCGCGAAGCTCTTCCAAGAGCGGCAGCATGGGCAGACCGAGGATGGTGAAATAGTCGCCGTCGATCTTCGAAAAGAGCTGGATGCCCTCGCCTTCCAGCTGATAGGCGCCGACGCTGCCGAAGACTTTTTCCCCGACGCGCGAAAGATAACGATCGACAAAAGCCTCGCCGAGCGGCCGGACGGTGAGATCCGCGTGGGCCACATGTTTCCAGATGATCTGCCCGTCACGCGCGAAGGCGAGGGCGCTGTTCAGACGATGGGTCCTGCCGGACAGCGACAGGAGATTTTCACGCGCCTCCGAAAGTGTCCTCGGCTTGTGATAGACGCGGCTGTCGAGCGACATGGTCTGATCCGAGCCGATGACCAGCGCGCCGGGAAAATGCCCGCTCACCTCGATCGCCTTGGCGGCGGCGAGCGTCGATGCGACCTGATCGGGGTTTGCGCCCTCCAGTCCCGCCTCGATCTTCCGCTCGTCGATATCCGCCGCACGGCTCTCGAATGCCAGGCCGGCATTTTCCATCAGCATCCGGCGGAAGGGGCTGGAGGACGCAAGCACAAGGCGCGTTTGTACGATAGGAATTGCCACGAAGATCTCCCAAGGCGACGAGCGGTTTCGCTTAACGCAGCTTCGGACGCAGCGCAACGATCGCCGCCGCTGTCTCCTCGATGGAACGGCGCGTCACGTCGATGACCGGCCAGTTGTGACGAGCGCAGAGCGCGCGGGCATATTTCAGCTCCTCGTTGATCGTGGCACGATCGGTATAATGGCGTCGATCGAAACCCTGCGCCACCCCGAGCTCGCGGTTTTCCCGCACCTGGCTGATGCGGTCGGTCGTCGCGACCAGGCCGACGATCAGCGGATGCGTCGCCCGATAAAGGCTATCGGGCAGATCGACGCCTGGCACGATCGGGATGTTGGCAGTCTTGATGCCGCGATTGGCGAGATAGATGCTGGTCGGGGTTTTCGAGGTGCGGCTGATGCCGACCAAAACCACGTCCGCTTCCTCGTAATCTTCCGGCAGCTGACCGTCGTCGTGATCCATTGTGAAGTTGAGCGCTTCGATGCGCTTGAAATAATCCGCGTTGAGCGCGTGCTGGGCACCGACGCGGCGGCGGGAAGGAGCTCCGAGATAGGCCTGGAATATGGCCATGACCGGTTCCAGGACGTTGACGCACGGCACACCCATTTCCCGGCAGCGCAGATCGATGAGCCCGGCAAGCTCCTGATCGACGATCGTGTAAAGAACGATGCCCGGTTCCTGGTCCACCTCCTCCAGCACCGCCAGCAACTGCTTGCGGTTCCGAATCAGCGGATAGACGTGCTCGATGGCCAGCGACGCCTGAAACTGGGCGGATGCGGCCCGTCCTGCGGAGATGAGGGTCTCGCCCGTCGAGTCAGAAATCAGGTGTAGATGGAAGAAGTTTTTTCTGTTCTCCACGCTGTTCTTAACCCTTTGTTGATAACTCGGGAGAGACGATCGGTGTGTTGCAGAGGCCGATCCGGCCCTGGGAAAAGCGGCGAGTTTTCCACATTCGCAAATCTGCCGGACGCAAATGGAATGGCTTTGTGCACTCTGGGGACAACATCTTCAAGGCCGATCTTTCTCCCCAGCCTATCCACAATGGAGCACGATATCGAGTTTCGGTTATCATTCTGAAATCATTCTTCGAATCAAAGCTTTTCCAGAAGACCCGTTTCAAGCCGGATACTCCTGTCCCCAGTAGCGGCGGAAAGCGACGGATCGTCGCGCCGTCAGTGGTTTGACTTTAATCCTTGCTAGTCACCGACTCTAAGAAATAGAAAATCTTTTAAGATTCATTTCTTTGATTTTAGGGAGAACCCATTGACCGGCCCATACCGGAAAATCGTCGAGGTGCTGAACGGCAAGGCCGTCGCTCCGCCACCGATCTGGCTGATGAGGCAGGCAGGACGGTATCTGCCGGAATACCGGGAAACCCGTGCCAAGGCGGGAGGTTTTCTCGATCTCTGTTACACGCCGGATTTGGCTGTCGAGGTCACCCTCCAGCCAATCCGGCGCTACGGGTTCGACGCGGCCATCCTGTTTTCCGATATCCTGGTCATCCCCGACGCGCTTCACAGGAATGTTCGTTTTGTCCAGGGCGAAGGCCCGCAGATGGACCCGATCGATGTCGCCGGCATCGAGGTTCTGAAGAGCGAGGGGGTTCTTTCCCATCTTGCTCCGGTGATCGAGACGGTCCGCCGTTTGCGGAATGAATTGCCTGCCGAGACGACGCTGCTCGGTTTCTGCGGAGCGCCCTGGACAGTGGCGACCTATATGATCGCCGGCCATGGAACGTCGGATCAGGCCCCTGCCCGGCTGTTCGCCTACCGGCATCCTGAGGCTTTTGAAAAACTGCTGTCGTTCTTGGCGGAGGTCTCCGCGGAATATCTCATCGCCCAGATCGATGCTGGTGCGGATGCGGTGCAGATTTTCGATTCCTGGGCGGGTGTGCTCGGTGAGAAGGAATTCGAGGCCTATGCCGCAAAGCCGGTGGCGCGCATGATCGAGATCGTCCGCAAAGCTCGACCAGCCGCCAAGATCATCGCTTTTGCCAAGGGCGCCGGACTGAACCTGAAATCCTACCGGCAGAAGACCGGCGCGGATGCGATCGGCCTCGACTGGTCGGTGCCGTTGTCGTTCGCGGCTGAACTGCAGAAGGACGGACCAGTGCAGGGCAATCTTGATCCGATGCGCGTTGTCGCCGGCGGGCGCTCGCTCGAGGACGGTATCGATGCCATTCTCGAAACACTGGGCAACGGGCCGCTGATCTTCAACCTCGGCCACGGGATCACGCCGGAGGCCGATCCGGACCATGTGACGCAGCTGGTCGAACGGGTGCGGGGAGCAAAGGCGTGAACGGTGAGGAGAAGCAGGCGGGCGAGGTGGCGGGGCGGCGATCGGCGCTGCGCGCCTTCATCGCGCTCGGCGTGTTCATCGCCATCCTGGCTGCGGTCTATCTCGCGCGGCCGAACGATTTTCTTCTCTACATCAAGGCTTTTCACGTCATCGCGGTCATATCCTGGATGGCCGGGCTGCTCTACATGCCGCGGCTTTTCATCTACCACAGCGATGCGGAGCCGGGTTCGGCGCAATCCGAAACCTTCAAGATGATGGAGCGGCGGCTCCTGAAGATCATCATGAACCCGGCGATGATGGTGACCTGGGTTCTGGGTCTTTATCTTGCATGGGAAGCGTATGCCTTCCGCGGCGGCTGGCTGCATGCGAAAATCGCCCTGGTCGTGTTGCTGACCATGGTGCATGTGCTGTTTAGTCGCGCGGTGGTCAATTTTGCCGCCGACGGCCCGCGCAAAACGCCGCGCTACTGGCGGATAATGAATGAGCTTCCGACCGTTCTGATGATCGGGATCGTGATTCTCGTGATCGTGAAACCGTTCTGACGGCTCCATCTTCGTTCTTTGGCAAAGAAATCCGTCTTACCCCTTGCGGCGTTCCACGTGAATCGCTATTTTCCTCGTCATCTCATCTCGTGGCATGCGTGTAATTTTCCATCGTCCCCGGATCATCTTCCGCGGTAGCGAATTTCACCGACACGCCTACATTCCCCAAAAAATCTCAATGTGGTCCCCTTCATGGCTGAAATGAAGCTTCAAGAACTCAAAAGCAAATCCCCTACCGATTTGCTGACCTTCGCCGAATCGTTGGAGGTCGAGAATGCCAGCACGATGCGCAAGCAGGAGCTGATGTTCGCGATCCTCAAGGTTCTGGCGAGCCAGGACGTCGAGATCATCGGCGAAGGGGTGGTCGAAGTTCTCCAGGACGGGTTCGGCTTTCTGCGTTCCGCCAATGCGAACTACCTGCCGGGCCCGGACGACATCTATATTTCTCCCTCGCAGATCCGTCGTTTCTCGCTGAAGACCGGCGATACGGTCGAGGGTCCGATCCGCGGACCCAAGGAAGGCGAGCGTTATTTCGCGCTTCTCAAGGTCAACACGATCAATTTCGACGATCCGGAAAAGATCCGGCACAAGGTGCATTTCGATAACCTGACGCCGCTCTATCCGAACGAGCGGTTCAAGATGGAACTGGAGATCCCGACATCCAAGGATCTCTCGGCCCGTGTCATCGATCTCGTGGCGCCGCTCGGCAAGGGCCAGCGCGGCTTGATCGTCGCCCCGCCGCGCACCGGTAAGACCGTTCTTCTGCAGAACATCGCCCATTCGATCACCGCCAACCATCCGGAATGTTATCTGATCGTTCTTCTGATCGACGAACGCCCCGAAGAAGTGACGGACATGCAGCGCTCGGTGCGCGGCGAAGTGGTTTCCTCGACCTTCGATGAACCCGCCGTCCGCCACGTGCAGGTCGCCGAGATGGTCATCGAGAAGGCAAAGCGTCTTGTCGAACACGGGCGCGACGTCGTCATCCTGCTCGATTCGATCACCCGGCTCGGCCGCGCCTACAACACCGTCGTTCCTTCGTCGGGCAAGGTCCTGACCGGCGGTGTCGACGCCAACGCGCTGCAGCGCCCGAAGCGCTTCTTCGGCGCGGCGCGCAATATCGAGGAAGGCGGGTCGCTGACGATCATCGCCACGGCGCTGATCGATACCGGCAGCCGCATGGACGAAGTCATCTTCGAAGAGTTCAAGGGCACCGGCAACTCGGAAATCGTGCTTGACCGCAAGGTCGCCGACAAGCGCATCTTCCCGTCGATGGATATTCTGAAATCCGGTACCCGCAAGGAAGACCTGCTGGTGCCGCGCCAGGATCTCCAGAAGATCTTCGTTCTCCGTCGCATTCTCGCGCCGATGGGAACGACCGATGCAATCGAATTCCTCATCGACAAGCTGAAACAGACGAAAACGAATAGCGACTTCTTCGACTCGATGAACACCTGATCCTTAGCCGGATTCACACCGCTATGAAGCGCCTGGTTCTAACCGGGCGCTTTTCAGTTTGAGCACATTTCTGATAAACCCGTCCGATGGCCCAGTCAGATAACGACACGATCTTTGCGCTTTCCAGCGGAACCCTGCCGGCGGGCGTTGCGGTCGTACGGTTGAGCGGATCGTTGGCTTTTCATGCGGCTGAAATTCTCGCAGGTCCCATGTCCTCCGATCGCAGGGCGGTTCTCAGAACGATTCGCGGCCGGAACGGTCTAGTCCTCGACCAGGCTCTCATCCTTGCCTTTATGAAACCTGCTTCTTTCACCGGCGAGGATTGCGTCGAGCTTCATCTGCATGGAAGCCGGGCGGTGGTGGCGGCGATCTACGACATGTTGGAGACTATCCCCGGTCTCCGCCTTGCCGAAGCAGGCGAGTTTACCCGTCGCGCCTTCGAAAACGGCAAGCTGGATCTTGTCGAAGCGGAAGGGCTTGCGGACCTCGTTGGTGCAGAAACGGAGATGCAGCGGCGGCTTGCCGTGGAGCAGAGTTTTGGGGGCCAATCGGCTCTCTATATGCAGTGGGCCGAGCGCCTGACACGCGCCCGAGCCCTGATCGAGGCAGAGTTGGATTTCGCCGACGAGGACGATGTTCCGGGTTCGGTATCGGAAAGGATCTGGTCCGATATCGGTGACCTCTATCTGGAAATAGAGGAGCACCGGTCTGCCGCCAAGGCAGGTGAGATCATTCGCGACGGGTACAAGATCGTCATCGCCGGGCCTCCGAATTCAGGCAAATCGAGCCTCCTCAACGCACTCGCGAAACGCGACGTGGCAATCGTGACGGAAATTGCCGGCACGACCCGGGATATTCTCCATGTCGATCTCGACATAGAGGGCTACCTGGTGCGGTTTTTTGACACCGCCGGTCTGCGGGAGACCGAGGATATCGTCGAGCGCGAAGGTGTGAGGCGTGCTCGGGCTGCGATCGAACAGGCGGATATGATCCTGCAGCTTCAGGAAATCGATTCGGATTCGAAACATGTCGCGCCTGCCTCTCCCGCATCATTGCTCAGGATCGGAACGAAGCTCGATGCTCATGCCCGATCCCCGGAATACGATCTCTGCATATCGACCCTGACCGGCGAAGGACTGCCGGAGTTGCGGGAAAGGATATTGGCGGAGCTTCGGCGCGTGTGGTCGGGATCGCTTGTCCCGAGCCGGTTGCGGCATCATCAATATCTTAAAGAGGCTTCCAATTTCATCGCGGAAGCGTTAAACGGCCGGGAGCTGGACCTGCGCGCGGAAAGCTTGAGGGCAGCGGCAACGTCATTGGGCCGGATTACCGGCCGCGTCGATATCGAGCAGTTGCTCGACATCATATTTTCGCAATTCTGCATTGGGAAGTGATTCACGTGAAACGCATTTCCGTTTCATGAGGTGACATATGGATATGACATTTGACGTGATCGTCATCGGCGGAGGGCATGCGGGCTGCGAAGCTGCCAGCGCTGCCGCACGCATGGGCGCGAATACGGCGCTGGTGACGCACAAACGTGAGACGATCGGGGTGATGTCCTGCAATCCGGCGATCGGCGGGCTGGGGAAAGGTCACCTGGTCCGTGAGGTGGACGCCCTGGATGGCCTGATGGGAAGAGTGGCGGACCAGGCAGGCATCCAGTTCCGGCTCTTGAACAGGAAAAAAGGGCCGGCAGTCCGCGGACCCCGCACCCAGGCCGATCGCAAGCTCTACCGGCAGGCGATGCAGCGGGAAATATTCCAGCATGCCAACCTGACGGTCATCGAAGGGGATGCTTTCGACATCGAGGTCAAGGATGGTGCGGTTGTCGCGGTCATCCTCAAAGACGGACGTCGATTCGGATGCGGAACGACTGTACTGACAACCGGCACCTTTCTCCGGGGCCTTATTCATATCGGAAATGAAAAGATTCCCGCCGGACGAGTGGGTGAAGCGCCCTCCCTCGGGCTCTCGAAAACGCTTGCGCATTTTGGCCTCCAACTCGGCAGGCTGAAGACCGGCACGCCGGCGCGGCTGGACGGAAACAGCATCGATTGGGAGAACGTCGGACGTCAGGAGGCCGATGAAGACCCGGTACCTTTCTCCTTTATGACTGATCGGATTACGACGCCGCAGATCGCCTGCGGCGTGACGCGCACGACGGAAGCAACGCACAAGATCATTGCCGACAACATTCATCTATCCGCCATGTATTCCGGTCAGATCGAAGGCGTAGGGCCGCGTTATTGCCCATCGATCGAAGACAAGATCGTCCGGTTCGGCGAGCGGGACGGGCATCAGATTTTTCTGGAGCCGGAAGGTTTGGACGATCCGACCGTCTACCCGAATGGCATTTCGACTTCCCTGCCCGCCGCGGTTCAGGAGGCATTTATTCGCACGATCCCCGGTTTGGAGAGAGTGGCCATCCTGCAGCCAGGTTATGCGATCGAATATGATCACGTGGACCCGCGCGAACTTACGGCGAGCCTGGAGGTCCGGAAGATCCCAGGGCTTTTTCTGGCGGGGCAGATCAATGGTACGACAGGGTATGAGGAGGCTGCTGCCCAAGGACTCGTCGCTGGCCTCAATGCGGCCCGTCGGGCCTCCGGCGGGGAATCCCACATATTCAGCCGTGCGGGTTCCTATATCGGCGTTATGATCGACGATCTTACCTCGAAGGGGGTCACCGAGCCCTATCGGATGTTCACCTCCCGGGCGGAATATCGGTTATCGCTTCGCGCGGATAATGCCGATGTTCGGCTTACTGCAGAAGGCATAGCGATGGGATGCGTCGGTGCCGAGCGATCCTCGCGGTTCCGCGATTATGAAAGAAGTCTGGATCTCGGCCGCCAGCTTCTCAAATCGCTTACCGTCACGCCCGACGAAGCAAATCGGCAAGGGATGAAGCTCAACAGGGATGGGATTCGCAGAACGGCGTATGACCTATTGTCCTATCCAGATCAGTCTGTCGATAAACTCCGGCTGTTATGGCCGGAGTTGAGCCAGCTTGATGGCAGAGCGTCCGAAGCTTTGCAAATCGAGGCGGCCTATGCCGTTTATATGGATCGGCAGGCGGCAGATATCCATGCGACCCGTCGCGACGAGGCCCGGATTATTCCGGTCGAGTTTGATTTCTCTGCCATCCCGGGGCTCTCCAATGAATTGCGGCTGAAACTCACTCGGACAAAACCGGCAAATCTGGCCCAGGCCGCTAAAATTGATGGCATGACACCCGCGGCATTGGCTCTTCTTGTGGCGCTCCTCCGGAAGCAGGAAGATACCGCGGAACGATTTAAGCGAGTCTCTTGATGTTATTGAACGGGAAGAGTGTTTCACGTGAAACGCAGGAGAGGCTTGAGCATTTCTCTCATCTCTTTCGAAAATGGGCCAAGGCCATCAATCTCATAGCGCCCTCCACCATGGGCGAATTATGGGATCGCCATATTGCGGATAGTGCTCAGATCTTTCAGCTTCAGCCGGTACCATGCCGCTGGGCGGACCTCGGCTCGGGAGGGGGATTTCCCGGCGTTATCACTGCAATTCTGCTGAAGGAAGCGAATGACGGCTGGGTGCACCTCATCGAAAGCAATCAGAAAAAGGCGGCTTTTCTGCGCGTGGCACTGGCGGAGACCGGAGCTCGGGGGTCGGTGCATCCCATTCGCATCGAGGCTGCTTATGAGGCCGTGCCTGAATGCGACTGTATCTCTGCGCGTGCTTTGGCCGACCTAGATCAGCTCCTTTCCTATTCGGCTGGATGGATGCAGCGGCAAAATACAAGGGCCTTTTTTCATAAAGGCCGGGATTACTTGACGGAGCTTGCGAAAGCCCGTGGTGGTTGGGCTTTTGATCTGGTAGAACATAAGAGTGCCGTCGAGCCGGATTCCATAATCCTCGAAATCAGCAATTTAAGGCACAAAGAACCCTAGATTTTCAGGTGCGGCATGTTCGAGAAAAATCGGATTATTACGATTGCCAACCAAAAGGGTGGCGTCGGAAAGACCACAACCGCCATAAATCTCGCTACTGCGCTTGCTGCAATCGGCGAGCAGGTGCTGATCATCGATCTCGACCCGCAAGGGAATGCGAGCACGGGTCTCGGGATTGAGCGGCGGGATCGCAAGCTTTCCTCCTATGACCTTCTCATGGGTTATAACTCTATCGCCGAGTCGGCTTTGGCGACCGCCGTGCCCAATCTTTCCATCGTGCCCTCCACAATGGATCTGCTTGGTTTCGAGATGGAGATCTCACAGGCGCCGGATCGTGCTTTCAAGCTTCGTCGAGCGCTGAACAGTGATGACGCGCTGTCCTATTCCTATATTCTCGTGGATTGCCCGCCATCCTTCAATCTACTGACGATGAACGCGATGGCGGCGGCTCATTCGGTCCTGGTTCCTCTGCAATGCGAGTTTTTTGCGTTAGAAGGTCTCAGTCAACTGCTGGAAACGGTGGATCAAGTGCGGCGGACCGTCAATCCCTCGCTGGATATTCAGGGAATCGTCCTGACGATGTTCGATGCGCGCAACAATCTGGCGCAGCAGGTGGTCAACGATGTGCGCACTTATCTGGGGGAAAAGGTCTATCATACGCTTATTCCCCGCAATGTCCGCGTTTCGGAAGCTCCGTCCTATGGCAAACCGGCCATTCTCTATGATCTGAAATGCGCCGGAAGCCAGGCCTATCTGCAACTGGCGTCGGAAGTGATTCAGCGCGAACGCAGGCGCAAGGCCGCCTGAGGCCTTGAGTGACAGGTGATCAGAATGAATGACGATCTTTCGAAAAGGCGCCTCGGGCGCGGTCTGGCGGCTCTTATCGGCGAGATGGACCAACCGGTCCCTGTGGACAGCGCGCCACGCGGCGTGAGCGCCGACCGAATGGTTCCCATCGAGCACGTTTCGCGCAATCCGAAAAATCCACGCCGAAATTTCGATGATGGCGAACTTCAGGATCTTGCGAGTTCGATACGGCAACATGGGATTGTCCAGCCCGTCGTGGTCCGGCCGCGGAGCGCGGAACGCTATGAAATCATAGCCGGCGAAAGACGTTGGCGGGCCGCGCAGCTGGCTGGCCTCATCGAGATCCCGGTTATCGTTCGTGACGTCGATGACCGCACGGCGCTCGAGATCGCCATTGTCGAAAACGTCCAGCGATCAGATCTCAACCCGCTCGAAGAAGCCCTGGGTTACGAGCAACTGATTGCCGAACATGGCTACACCCAGAACGATCTGGGAGAGATTATCGGCAAGAGCCGCAGCCATGTGGCCAACAGCCTGCGTCTTCTGAAGCTTCCTGATCCGGTACGGGACATGCTTGCAGCGGGCAGCCTTTCGGCGGGCCATGCCCGTGCACTTATTACGACATCCGATCCCGTTACCCTGGCGCGTACGATCGTCAATAAGGGCATGTCCGTTCGCGATGCCGAAAGATTGGCGCAGAACGATATCAAGGCTCAGTCTGAACCGCCATCCGTTTCGAAAGCGGAACAAAAGGATTCGGATACTCTCGCTCTGGAGCGAACGCTGTCGGACGCGCTCGGACTGGATGTGAAAATCAATCACAAGAACGGTAGCGGCCAGATCCGAATCGGATATCGGACGCTGGAACAGCTCGAGGAAATATGCCGGCTGCTGGAGCGGAGATGATCCGTTTCACCGGCCGGATTGGATGGCAATTGCCATAAGAGCCTGGAAGGCGATGCTCGGCTCCAGGCTCTGCTTCTGACGGGACATCAGGACCGCGGCCTGCAGCCTTTCCGTTTCACGCGCCAACATAGGCGTGCTCCACGTTCTCAGCGCTTTCTCGACAAGGGGCTTGCGCTTGAAATGGATATGCCGGCCGAGCGTCATCATGACCTGGCCCGCCGGCAGCTTCTTCTCCTCCATCTCCGACTTCATCACGTCCAGCAGCTGGAGTTGTTTGAGACAGGATTGAAGAACGAGGAAAACCGGCGTTTTGGAGGAAACCAACTTTTGAAGGGTGCGGTGCAATCCCGGCAGGTCGCCGCTCAGGATCGCATCGACGGCTTCGTCGGCGGAGACGGAGCTGGCATCGCCGATGATCTCATTGACATGATCTTCCTCGACCATGCCCATGCCGCGGCAGTAAAGCGCCAGTTTGCGGATTTCGTTACGGGATGCCACGCGATCCCCACCAAGCAACTCCAGAAGCCTCTCGCGGGCGGCTGGGCTGATTCTCAGGCCTTCGCCGCCCAGTTCGGAGTCGATGAGGCCGTTCAAGGCCTTTATGTCGTCCGCGTAACACGGAATGACGGCTACGCCCTTCGCCGGTTCGGCGATCTTGCGCAGCCCGCTTCCCTTTTTCAGGTCTCCGGCTTCGACAATCAGGATATTGGCGGGAGCCGGGCCGCCGGCGAGAATCTGCATTGCATCGAGAAGAGGTTTTTCATTTGCCGCCCCCCGCAACCAGACGAGCTTGGAGCCGCCGAACAGACCGAGCGAATTCACCTCGTCGAGCAGCCGGCCCGGATCGCCCTGGAGATCGGCGATGTCGAGCTTGAGCATGGCGAAAGGGTCGTCCTGTGAAACGCCCGTCTTGCCGGCCAGCAAGGCAGCCCGTTCGGAGACGAGGCCCCGGTCGGGTCCGTAGATAACGAAGATCCTGTAGAGATCGGCGCCCCTGTCGACGAAGCGCTCGAACTCGTGAGATTTTATTTCTGCCATACCGTCTGCGGCTGAGGTTCGCGCGCCAGCGCGATGGCGATTTCGGCGCGGATGAATTCAGCAAGCTCTCTTGCGGCCCGGTTTTCAGCGTCGCGGACGGCCCGGAGCTTGGCAAAGCCCTGGCCGGACACGTCGATAAGGGATACGACCTCGCGCTTGGCTGATTTCAGCACCTGTCCATCGCTATGGCGCGTCAGCGTATAGGTCGCTTCCACCTGGACGCGGCCGGGAAGCGGCACGCCCGTGGTGGAGACGTTGTCGTCGTCCTCGTCGTCGATGATGCTGGACGCGGTGCTCTTGGCGGTCAGCGTCACGTCATAGGCGGGCCGGACCGATTCACCGGCGCCGCCGGAGGTCAGGAAAACCAGGTGGTTGCGGATAACCTGGTCGACCCGGCTTTTCGGCTGCGAGAAACTGACGGCGGCAAGGCGTTCGCCGGTGCCGGCCGATTCGGAATACAGCGGCCGGACCTGGCAGCCGGTCAGAATTGCCAGCATGGCGAGGCCGGAGACGAGCCCGATGCGACGAAGAGAGCGGTCAGACGACAATGTTCACGATCCTCTGTGGGACGACAATGACTTTCTTCGGCGCTCGGCCTTCCAGAGCCGCCTTGACCGCATCCAGCGCCAGGACCGCAGCTTCGACGGTACTTTGATCCGCGTCGCGGGCGATTGTCAATTCGCCACGCTTCTTGCCGTTGATCTGGACGGGCAGGATGATCTCGTTCTCGACGACGAGCGCTTCGTCATATTGCGGCCAGGCTGTAAGTGAGAGCAATTGCGCATTGCCGAGCGCAGCCCAGCATTCCTCGGCCAGATGCGGCGTCATGGGGGCGACGATCTGGATGAGGATTTCCGCAGCGTTGCGAACGGCAGCGCGGTAGGCGGTATTCCCCTTGCCGGCGGCCACGTCCGCCAACGGTGCCGCCAGCGCGTTCACCAGTTCATAGATGCGTGCCACAGCCTTGTTGAAGGAGAGCTTGTCGAGATCTCCCTGGACCGCCTTCAGCGTCTTGTGGGCGAGCTGTGAGATCGGCAGCGCCTCGCCTTCCTTAGCCGGAGTCGGATCTACGACTTTCAGGTTTGCGGATGCTTCCGAAATCAGGCGCCACAGACGCTGCGTGAAGCGATGGGCACCTTCGACGCCGGCTTCCGACCAGATCACGTCCCGGTCCGGCGGCGAGTCGGACAGCACGAAGAAGCGGGCGGTATCGGCGCCGTAGGAGGCGATGATATCGTCCGGATCGACGACGTTCTTCTTCGACTTCGACATCTTCTCGATCGAGCCGATCACCACTTCCTCGCCGTTCTTCAGCATGGTGGCGCGGCGCTTGCCGTCCACTTCCTCGATCTTGACGTCGGCCGGCGCGACCCATTCGCCGTTCGGGCCGGAGCCGAGCCGGTAGGTTTCATGGACCACCATACCCTGAGTGAAGAGGCCCTTGAAAGGCTCCTTGACGTCCACATGGCCGGTCTCGCGCATGGCGCGGGTGAAGAAGCGCGAATACAGCAGGTGCAGGATCGCGTGCTCGATGCCGCCGATATACTGGTCGACCGGCAGCCAGCGGTTGGCGACAGCCGGATCGGTCGGATCCTTTTCCCAGGGCGCGGTAAAGCGGGTGAAATACCAGCTCGAATCGACGAACGTATCCATCGTGTCCGTCTCGCGGCGTGCCTGCTTGCCGCATTGCGGGCAGGCGACATGGCGCCAGGTGGGATGGCGGTCGAGCGGGTTGCCCGGCAGGTCGAAGGTCACATCGTCCGGCAGCTTGACCGGCAGGTCCGCTTTCGGCACCGGCACCACACCGCAATCATCGCAATGGATGACTGGGATCGGGCAGCCCCAGTAGCGCTGGCGGGAAATGCCCCAGTCGCGCAGGCGGAAATTCACCTTGCGCTCGCCCTGCGGCATGTTGCCGACCAGCGTTTCCGATAGGCGGTTTGCGACGATCTCGAAGGCTTCCTCGGTCGTCTTGCCGTCGAGGAAACGCGAATTGATCATCACGCCGTCATCGACGTAAGCCGTATCGCCGACCGTAAAGGTCGCGGCATCGCCGTCCTTCGGCATGACAACCGGAACGACCGGCAGGCCGTATTTGCGGGCGAAATCCAGGTCGCGCTGGTCGCCGGACGGGCAGCCGAAGATGGCGCCGGTGCCGTAATCCATCAACACGAAATTCGCGACATAGACCGGCAGCTCCCAGGAGGGATCGAGCGGATGCCTGACGCGGATACCCGTGTCGACACCCTTCTTCTCGGCTGTTTCGAGTGCCGCGAGCGAGGTACCGTGATGGCGGCATTCCTCGGCAAAGGCTTCGATAGCCGGATTCTGAGTGGCCGCGGCCTTCGCCAGCGGATGATCGGCGGCGATCGCCAGGAAGGAGGCACCGAACAGCGTGTCGGGACGGGTCGTGTAGACCACGACCTCGCTTTCGCCGGCGGGCGCCGTCGAAGCCACGATTTCCCAGCGCACTGTCAGGCCTTCGGAACGGCCGATCCAGTTCTTCTGCATCAGCCGGACCTTTTCCGGCCACTGGTCGAGCGTGTCGAGCGAGTCCAGCAGATCCTGGCTGAAATCGGTGATCTTGAAGAACCACTGCACCAGGTCGCGCTGCTCCACCAAGGCACCTGAGCGCCAGCCGCGACCGTCGATGACCTGTTCGTTGGCGAGAACCGTCTGGTCGACCGGGTCCCAGTTGACCTTGGACTGCTTGCGGTAAACCAGGCCCTTTTCCATCATGTCGAGGAAGAGGTGCTGCTGCTGCTGGTAATATTCCACGTCGCAGGTGGCGAATTCGCGGGACCAATCCAGCGACAGGCCCATGGCCTTCAGCTGGGCCTTCATGGATTCGATGTTCTGATAGGTCCAGGTCTTCGGATGGACCTTGTTGTCACGGGCGGCGTTTTCGGCCGGCATGCCGAAGGCGTCCCAGCCCATCGGGTGGAGAACGTTGAAACCGCGGGCGCGCTTGTAGCGGGCGACCACGTCGCCCATGGCGTAATTGCGCACATGGCCCATATGGATGCGGCCGGAGGGGTAGGGAAACATCTCGAGGACGTAATATTTCTCGCGCGGATCGCTATGGTCGGTCTCGAAAACCTTGGCCTCGTTCCACGTCTTCTGCCAACGGGGCTCGGCGTCGCGCGGATTATAACGTTCAGTCGCCATTTCAATGATATTCCGGGAAAACAAGATCAAGAGTCGGGCGTGACCTTCACCATGAAACCCCGCAAGCGTCAAGTTTGGAGGCGGCGGAGAAGGTCAAGTTTCAGGCGAAACGCCCTTGGCAGCGCCTTATATGAGGGCTAAGCGCTGAGCTTGCAAGAAAAGCGGAAGGCATGGGTCATGAGCGTCGAAGAACGGCTGCAGGATGTGAAGGCACGGATCGAAAAGGCGGAGCGCTTGTCGAAACGGCCGGTAGGGTCGGTGACGCTCGTCGCGGTTTCCAAGACCTTCGATGCGGACGATATCCGCCCGGTGATCGCCGCCGGGCAGCGCGTCTTCGGCGAAAACCGGGTGCAGGAAAGCCAAGGCAAGTGGCCGGAACTCAAGGCCGAGACACCGGGTATCGAACTGCACCTGATCGGGCCGCTGCAATCCAACAAGGCGGCCGATGCGGTCGCGCTGTTCGACGTGATCGAGACGGTGGACCGGGAAAAGATCGCCCGGGCGCTGGCCGATGAGATGAGGAGGCAGGGCAGGGCGCCAAAACTTTACGTGCAGGTGAATACGGGGCTGGAGCCGCAGAAGGCCGGCATCGAGCCGAAAGAGACGACGGCGTTCGTGGAGTTCTGCCGCAAGGAACTGCAGCTTTCGATCGAGGGGCTGATGTGCATTCCGCCGGCCGAAGAAAATCCCGGGCCGCATTTCGCGCTGCTCGCCAAACTTGCCCGCGAATGCGGCGTGGCCAAGCTCTCCATGGGCATGTCCGGCGATTTCGAGACGGCCGTCGAATTCGGGGCGACCAGCGTCCGCGTCGGTTCGGCGATTTTCGGTTCGCGGTAAAAATAGTCTTTTGCCAAGTTCCTAGCCCTTTCGTCGGGGTTTGCCGCGTCCCTCCCGCATCCTAGATTATTTCGATCCAGGCAGTGCAATGTAACGGGAGGTGCAGATGCAAAGCCGCTATTTCGACGTCTACGAAAGCTGGCAAAGGGATCCGGAAGGATTTTGGAAAGGCGCTGCCGCGGCGATCGACTGGTTCAGGCAACCGGAAAAGGTTTTCGACGGGGATCAGGGCGTCTATGGCCGCTGGTTCCCGGGCGGGGAGACGAATACGTGCCACAACTGCCTGGACCGGCATGTGGCGGCCGGCCGTGGCGACCAGCGCGCCTTCATCTACGACAGCGCCATGACGGGCGTGCAGAAGAGTTTCAGCTATGCGCAGGTGCTCGGAGAGGTGAAGGCGATCGCCGCCGTGCTCCGCGGTCTCGGCATCGAAAAGGGCGACCGGGTGGTCATCTACATGCCGATGGTACCCGAAGCCATTTTCTCCATGCTCGCCTGCGCGCGGCTCGGTGCCGTCCATTCCGTCGTGTTCGGTGGGTTTGCGGCGCAGGAGCTTGCAACGCGGCTCAACGATTCGGAAGCGAAACTTGTCATCAGCGCCAGCTGCGGCCTGGAGCCCGGCCGGTTCGTCGCCTATAAGCCGCTGCTCGACCGGGCGATCGAAATCGCGCAGGTGAAACCGCGGCACTGCCTTGTCCTGCAGCGCGAGCAGTTGCGGGCCGAGCTGCGTCCGGACCGGGGAGAGCTCGATTTTGCCGAAGAGGTCGATAGGATGCGCGGCGCCGAAATCGAATGCGTACCCGTGAAAGCCACCGATCCGCTCTACATCCTCTACACGTCCGGCACGACCGGCCAGCCCAAGGGCGTCGTGCGCGACAATGGCGGACACATGGTGGCGCTCCACTGGAGCATGTTCAACATCTTCGGAATGAAGCCCGGTGAAGTCTTCTGGACAGCCTCGGATATCGGCTGGGTCGTAGGACATTCTTACATCGTCTATGCGCCGCTGCTGGCGGGCAATACCAGCGTCATCTTCGAAGGCAAACCGGTCGGCACGCCGGACGCGGGCACGTTCTGGCGCGTCGTCAGCGATCACGACGTAAAGGTGCTGTTTACCGCGCCGACCGCATTCCGGGCTATTCGCCGCGACGATCCGGACGGCGAACTGATCGAGAACCACGACCTTCTCGGCATGCGCGCGCTTTTTCTCGCCGGGGAACGAGCCGATCCGGAAACGCTGAAATGGGCCGAACAGAAGCTGAAGGTTCCGGTGATCGATCACTGGTGGCAGACGGAAACGGGTTGGCCGATCGCCGCCAACACGTTGGGCCTCGGTCTGATGCCGGTCAAATACGGGTCGCCGACCCGGCCGATGCCCGGTTATCAGCTCGATGTGCTGGACGATGCCGGCCACCCCGTGCCGCGCGGCACGCTCGGCAACATCGTCATCAAGCTGCCGCTGCCGCCCGGCTGTCTCGTGAGCTTCTGGAATGCCGACCAGCGGTTCAGGGAGGCATGTCTCGAAGAGTTCCCAGGCTATTACAAGACAGCCGATGCCGGGATGATGGACGACGAGGGTTATGTGTTCGTGATGGCCCGGACCGATGATATCATCAATTGCGCCGGGCATCGGCTTTCGACGGGGGCGATGGAGGAGGTCTGCGCCCGGCATGCGGATGTCGCCGAATGCGCCGTGATCGGTGTACATGATGCGACCAAGGGCCAGATTCCCTGCGGTTTCCTGGTGCTGAAGAACCATGTTTCACGGGAAACCTCGGCTATTGCCAGGGAAGTGGCCGAACTGGTGCGCCACGAGATCGGCCCGGTTGCGGCGTTCAAGACGGTCATGGTGGTGCACAAGCTGCCCAAGACCCGATCCGGAAAGATATTGCGCGGCACGATGCAGAAGATCGCCGACAACATGCCGTGGAAAATGCCTGCGACCATCGACGATCCCGCCACTCTCGACGAGATCACCGCGATCCTGAAGGCGAACGGCTACGCCCGGGAAAGCGCGGCCTGAAACACGGCGCCCGAACGAAAAAGCCCCGGAGGAAGCTCCGGGGCCTTTCGGTTTCGATCGGTCCAATCGCCTTCAGAAGCGATCGTCCTCCTCGTCTTCGTCGCGACGGGTGGATTTGAGCGAGGAAAGCTTCGCGAAAACAGCGTCCGCGTCGATCTCCTTCTCTTCCTCGCGCTCGCTGCGATAACTGAAGCCGAGGTTTTCGGTTTCGGAAGCGGGTTGGAGGGAGGCGCCGAGTTCGGCAGCCGTCGGCAGCGGACGGCCCTTGGAAGCGCGCTCAACTTCGAGGTCGAGGTCGATCTGGCTGCAGAGGCCGAGCGTGACGGGATCCATCGGCGTCAGGTTGGCCGAATTCCAGTGGGTGCGCTCGCGGATCTGCTCGATGGTGGACTTGGTGGTGCCGACCAGGCGGGAAATCTGCGCGTCCTTGAGTTCGGGATGGTTGCGGACCAGCCAGAGAATGGCGTTGGGGCGATCCTGGCGCTTGGAGACGGGCGTATAACGCGGGCCGCGGCGCTTCGATTCCGGCACGCGAACCTTAGGCTCCGAGAGCTTCAGCTTGTAATTGATGTCCTTTTCGGCGCGCTCGATCTCGTCGCGCGACAGCTGCCCGGTGGCGATCGGGTCGAGGCCCTTGATGCCCTGCGCCGCTTCGCCGTCTGCAATCGCCTTCACCTCGAGCGGGTGGAGCTTGCAGAAATTGGCGATCTGATCGAAGGAAAGTGCGGTATTGTCGACCAGCCATACGGCGGTCGCCTTCGGCATGAGCAATTGTTGAGCCATGGGTATAGGTCCTCTGTCCGTCCGCGCCGGTGTCGCGGGCCGTGGGTATCAACCACAATTTCCGGGAATTTACCGCCCTATAATCGAAATGCGACGGAATTGCAAATCTTGAGATGGCGCCGATTAATCTAATTGCCCCTTTGTCTAATTGCCGCCCATGTTCCAACTGGTATGTATGAGCATAAATCGCAGGCGGCCCGATGCGTCGTTGCGCGTAGCAATCAGGGAGGAGCTCATGTCCGAAAAAATCTACCCCGTCCTCAAGTCCGCCAAGACCAAGGCGCTCATCGACAAGGACAAATACGAAAAGTGGTACGAGGAGAGCGTCGAGGATCCGGACAAGTTCTGGGGCAAGCACGGCAAGCGCATCGACTGGTTCAAGCCCTATACGAAAGTGAAGAACACCTCTTTCAAGGGCAAGGTCTCGATCAAGTGGTTCGAGGACGGGCTGACCAACGTTTCCTACAATTGCATCGACCGCCACCTGAAGACGCATGGGGAGCGCACCGCGCTGATCTGGGAAGGCGACAACCCCTATATCGACAAGAAGATCACCTACAACCAGCTTTACGATCAGGTCTGCCGGCTGGCGAACGTGCTGAAGAAACACGGCGTCAAGAAGGGCGACCGCGTCACCATCTACATGCCGATGATCCCGGAAGCGGCCTATGCGATGCTCGCCTGCGCCCGGATCGGCGCGGTGCATTCGGTGGTGTTCGGCGGGTTTTCGCCGGAAGCGCTGGCCGGCCGCATCATCGACTGCCAGTCCACTTTCGTGATTACCTGCGACGAGGGCGTGCGCGGCGGCAAGCCCGTGCCGCTCAAGGACAATACCGATACGGCGATCCATATCGCCGCCCGCCAGCACGTGATCGTCAACAAGGTCGTGGTGGTGCGCCGCACCGGCGGCAAGATCGGCTGGGCGCCCGGGCGCGACCTCTGGTACCACCAGGAAATCGCCACCGTGAAGGAACATTGCGAGCCGGTGAAGATGAAGGCGGAAGATCCGCTGTTCATCCTCTACACGTCGGGCTCCACCGGCAAACCGAAGGGCGTGCTGCACACGACCGGCGGCTATCTCGTCTTCGCGGCGATGACCCACGAATACACGTTCGACTACCATGACGGCGACATCTACTGGTGCACCGCCGATGTGGGCTGGGTCACCGGTCACTCCTATATCGTCTACGGGCCGCTCGCCAACTGCGCTACCTCGCTGATGTTCGAAGGTGTGCCGAATTTCCCGGATCAGGGCCGTTTCTGGGAAATCATCGACAAGCACAAGGTCAACATCTTCTACACCGCGCCGACGGCGATCCGTTCGCTGATGGGTGCCGGCGACGAATTCGTGAAGCGTTCTTCGCGTTCGAGCCTGCGCCTGCTCGGCACGGTCGGCGAGCCGATCAATCCGGAAGCCTGGGAATGGTATTACGATGTGGTCGGCGACAAGCGCTGCCCGGTCGTCGATACCTGGTGGCAGACGGAGACCGGCGGCCACATGATCACCCCGCTGCCGGGCGCGACCGACCTGAAGCCGGGTTCGGCGACCAAGCCGTTCTTCGGCGTCAAGCCGGAGCTGGTCGACAACGAAGGCAAGGTGCTGGAAGGGGCGGCCGACGGCAATCTGTGCATCAGCGACGCGTGGCCCGGCATGATGCGCACGGTCTATGGCGACCACGAGCGGTTCATCCAGACCTATTTCTCCACCTACAAGGGCAAATATTTCACGGGCGACGGCTGCCGGCGCGACGAGGACGGCTATTACTGGATCACCGGCCGCGTCGACGACGTATTGAACGTTTCCGGCCACCGGCTCGGCACGGCGGAAGTGGAATCGGCGCTGGTCTCGCACAATCTCGTGTCCGAAGCCGCGGTCGTCGGTTATCCGCACAATATCAAGGGCCAGGGCATCTATTGCTACGTCACCCTGATGGCCGGCCATGAGGGCACCGATGCGCTGCGCCAGGAACTGGTGAAACATGTCCGCCAGGAAATCGGCCCGATCGCCGCACCGGACAAGATCCAGTTCGCCCCCGGCCTGCCCAAGACCCGGTCGGGCAAGATCATGCGCCGCATCCTGCGCAAGATTGCCGAGGACGATTTCGGTTCGCTCGGGGATATCTCGACGCTCGCCGATCCGGGCGTGGTGGACGACCTGATCGCCAACCGGCAGAACAAGGCCGGTTAAGTATCGGCTCGATATCATCGGGGCGGGGCCGGTTGACCCGCCCTTTTCTTTTCGTCAGCATTTTCTTTAAGCGGCAATCTGGGCCGGTATCTCCGGCGCCCTATAACCCCTGACGGCACAATCGGAAGGACTCGGCATGAAGGGGGTATTGCGCATGGGCATTCTTTCGGCACTCATCTCGCTGGTCGGCGGCGGGCAGGCACTCTCGGATACGGCGAAGGGTATAGCGGCCTATCAGCGCGGCGATTACCGGACAGCGATGAAGGAGCTTCAGGCGGCCGCCGACAAGGGTGACGAACAGGCTTATTACAATCTCGGCGTCGCCTATGCGGAAGGCAAGGCCGTGCCGCGCGACATGGCCCAGGCCGTCGCCGCCTATAGGAAAGGCGCCCAAAGCGGCAGCGTGCTGGCGGCGTTCAACCTCGGCCAAGCCTATCGCAAGGGGGAGGGCGTCGCCCGGGATTATCCGGAAGCCGCCAAATGGTATGAGTTTGCCGCCAAGCGCGGCGACTTCCGGGCGTCGAACGAACTCGGGCTTCTCTATGTCGAAGGCAAGGGCGTCGAACAGGATCTTGTCGAAGGTTTCGCCTGGATCTACCCGGCGACGCATGCGTCGATCATGGACGACAACGCGATGAGAAACGCGATGCAGCTCGCATCCATGCTGAACGGCCAGCAAATGGAGGAAGCCCAGAACAAAGGCCGCGCCTATTTCGACGAATATTTCGAGCCGAATTCGGAACTCGTCGACGCGATTCTGGAAAGCCGGGGCCGGTAGCTCAGTTGAGATTGCAAGTTTCGCGGGGCTTGCGGCCTCCGTCGTAAGTCCGCACGAGACCGGCGAGAAGCAGATCGTCGGCCGCGCTGCGGCCGTCGGACAGGGTGACGTCCGCAACGATGCGGCCGAAATATTTGTCTCCCGAGATGCGCGTGAGCTGGATCCGGTTGGAGCGTGCCGTCAGCGTCTCAAGGGCGTGCTGCGCATCCAGCCCGGCCGTCCGCACCTGCTCGCATTTCGACTTCACCTCAGGGGCATCGATGCCGCGGATGCGGACATAGACTTCCATCTTCTGCTGCGGCCAGGGCTGCGCTTCGACCAGCAGCGTATCGCCGTCGACGACGCGCAGGATTTCCGCCGCGACCGGGCCGGAGATTTCGTCACGCGCAATCGCTTCGGTAGATAACGCCGCCAGCAGGCTCGGGAGAATCAGAAGCGCCTTGATCATGAAAGGAATAAATTCCGATATCCGACCGGAGTCAATAGGAATTTTATCTTATTTCTGGGTGAAGCGGTCGGCTGGAAACGGCTCGCCCCTACACATCGCCTATCCCCGTCGAAAGCGCGTCGCGATCTTTCAGATTCGCTTGCCGCGCTTTAGATCCTTGTTTTTACGCATGTCGTTGTCGCAAAACCGCTGCACACTTTTGCGCGACATGCTCTAGAAATCGATCGCGCGGCCGTTGATCTCCCAGTCGCCGAAGCGGGCCGGGTCGGCGCCGCCTCGGCCGCCGAATTCCTCGGGCATTTCCGTCCCGGCGGCGGCCTGGCGGCGTTCCCCGGCTTCCTTCAGGGCGCGCTGCGCTGCAGGCGAAAGCGGCTTTCTGGGTGCGCCTTCTTCCGGTGTTGTTTCGGAGTTATCGTTGTCCGCGGTCTGCATCTTTCGGATCACTGGATGGTTTATTGAAAACTGTGGTTGAGTTGACCACATGATAGGGCGTTCGCAACCTCAAGAAAACCCTTGGAAACCCTCGGGACGAAATCGGCAACGGAGAGATGACGATGAATGTGATGCGCACCGCCATGCTTCTGGCCTTCATGACGGCCCTGTTCATGGGGGTCGGATTTCTGATCGGCGGCAAGGGCGGCATGATGATCGCGCTGGTGATCGCTGCCGGCATGAACCTGTTTTCCTATTGGAATTCCGACAAGATGGTGCTTTCGGCCTACCACGCCCAGGAGGTCGACGGGCGCACCGCGCCGGAATTCTACAACATGATCCGGGATCTGGCCGCCAATGCCGGTCTGCCGATGCCGAAGGTCTATATCTACGACAATCCGCAGCCGAACGCATTCGCGACCGGCCGCAACCCGCAGAATGCCGCCGTCGCCGCCTCGACCGGCCTTCTGCAACGCCTGACGCATGAGGAAGTCGCAGGTGTGATGGCGCACGAGCTTGCGCATATCCAGAACCGCGACACATTGACCATGACGATCACCGCGACGCTTGCCGGTGCGATCTCCATGCTCGGCAATTTCGCCTTCTTCTTCGGTGGCAACCGCGAAAACAACAACAATCCGCTCGGTTTCATCGGTGTGATCGTGGCGATGATCGTCGCTCCGCTTGCCGCCATGCTGGTACAGATGGCGATCAGCCGGACGCGCGAATATTCCGCCGACCGGCGGGGCGCGGAAATCTGCGGCAACCCGATGTGGCTTGCTTCGGCACTCGGCAAGATCGCCGGTGCGGCGCATGCCATCCCGAACTACGAAGCGGAACGCAATCCGGCAACCGCGCATATGTTCATCATCAACCCTCTGTCCGGCGAGCGAATGGACAACCTGTTCTCCACCCACCCGAACACGGAAAACCGTATCGCCGCGCTTCAGCAGATGATGGGCGAGTTCTCCGGTGGCTTCCGGGGCAACGGCTCGACGGCTGCGCCGCGGGCTGATAGACCGCAGCGCACCGCGCGCTCCGTTCCGAATACCGGCGACAACTCGCCCTGGGGCCGCGGTCGCAACGAACCGCGCAAAGGTCCCTGGTCTTGAACGACAGCAAGAAGAACAAGAAGCCTTCCAAACCATCGGACAATCGCTCAAAACCGGCTCCGTCTCGTGACGGCGGAGCGCCATCCAAGCCGGGTCTCGAAGTCCGGGCCACGGCCGCCAAGCTTCTGGCGGCCGTCGTCGATCGGAAGATCTCGCTTGACGGCATGCTCGATCTCACCCATGGCAATCCCGCCTACAAGACGCTGAGGGATGCAGACCGGGCGCTTGCCCGAGCCATTCTCACCACCGCATTGAGATATCTGCCGCGTCTCGAAGCAGCGGTCGCTTCCCTGATCGAAACCCCGCTGCCGGAAGGCGCCCGCGCACTTCACCATGTGCTGGTGATCGCAGCGGCGCAGATCCTGCATCTCGACGTGCCGTCTCACGCAGCTGTCGATCTTGCCGTCGAGCAGGCCAATCGCGATCCGCGCAATCGCCGTTTCGCCAAGCTCGTCAACGCCGTTCTACGCCGCCTCGTGCGGGAGAAGGACGAAGTGCTCACAGCAACCGCGGCCGTCTCACCGGTGCCGGGCTGGTTCCAGGAGCGCCTTGCAGCGATCTATGGCGAAGCGGAAGCCCGGCGCATTGCCGAAGCGCAGCTCGTGCCGGCGGGGATCGATCTGACGGTGAAATCGGACCCTGCCCTGTGGGCGGAGAAGCTGGATGGCAAGGTCCTGCCGACCGGCAGTATCCGGCTCGCCGCTTTTGAAGGCGCGGTATCGGGCCTCGAAGGATTTTCCGAAGGGGTATGGTGGGTGCAGGATGCCGCCGCCAGCATTCCGGCACAGCTGTTCGGCGACCTGAAGGGCAAGCGGATTGCCGATCTCTGCGCAGCACCGGGCGGCAAGACCGCGCAGCTGATCGCGGCCGGTGCCTGCGTGACCGCGGTGGAGCAATCCGCCAACCGTCTTGCCCGGCTGAAGGAAAACCTGGCGCGTCTCGGACTGGAAGCCGATCTGGTGGGCGGCGACCTCTTCAATTTCAGGCCGGACGAATTGCTGGACGGCGTGCTGCTCGATGCGCCCTGCTCCTCCACTGGCACGACCCGCCGGCATCCGGATGTGCTCTGGACCAAAGGACCGGAGGACATCGCCAAACTCGCCGCACTGCAAGAAAAGATGCTGCGCCACGCCGTCACGCTGGTGAAACCCGGCGGCCTTATCGTCTTCTCCAACTGCTCGCTGGATTCGTCCGAGGGGGAAGATCTGGTGGTCCGCGTTCTCAAGGATCACCCCGGACTGGAGCGGGTGGCCGTCGATCCGAAAGACTGGCCGGGCCTGGAGACCGCTATCTCGCCGATCGGTGAATTTCGCACCACGCCCGCCATGCTGCCGGGCGACCAGAAATTTGTGGGTGGTATGGACGGCTTCTTTGCGAGCGTGATCCGCCTAGCAGGAAACGCAGAGCGGTCCGTGTAAGGCTTTTTTCACCATACCAATCCATTATTTCGATTTATCTAAAATTGATTTCCGCCGGTCGGGCGGAGACCGGCTTCTGCGGAGTGTTCCAGATTGATGATGCGGCTCGCGGATCGCCGGAGGCTTTTTTCCTCCGGCTTGCGGGAGATCGGGCGGCGCCTGTGCCGGCGCAGCGCCGGGCTGCGGCTCGCCGTGACATCCTTTTCTCTGCAGGTGCCGGAGCGGCTGATCGTGGCGCCGACGGATCTCAGGGCGCTCGATCCCTTCGTGGCGGAAGAAATCCTCGAGGGACGTTTTCCCATAGGCGGACGGATCCTCGAGACGTTCGGACAGTCACCGTTTTCCGTAGACCTTCCGTCGCATGCCTTTGCCGAGCGGCTGCATTCCTTCGCCTGGCTCCGGCACATCCGCACCAACAAGACCGAGGCGGCCTGCGCGCATGTCCGCAGCATCGTCGCAGACTGGATCGCAACCCATGGCCGGCGCCAGAGGGGCGTCGCCTGGGAGGCGAACGTCCTGGCCGAACGGGTGATCGCCTGGCTTTCCCACTCGACGGTGATCCTGCAGGGCGCCGAGGCCGGCTTCTACCGCCGTTTCATGAAAAGCCTCGCCTATCAGGTGCGTTTTCTCAGAAAGATAGCCGGCTGCACGCCGGAGAGCGACACACGGCTCCGGATGCGGATCGCGCTCGCCATGGCGTCGATCTCCATGCCGACCCGGGCCGCCTATATCCGCCGGGAAGGCAATCGGCTGGACCGGGAACTGGAACGGCAGATTCTTGCCGATGGCGGCCATATATCACGCAATCCGCGGGCGATTCTCGACCTGCTCATCGATCTTCTGCCGCTCCGCCAGACCTATATCAACCTTGGCCACGACCTGCCGTCGAAACTGATCCCGACGATCGACCGGATGTACCCGGCGCTCAGATTCTTCCGCCATCAGGACGGCGATCTCGCGCTGTTCAACGGCGCGACGGCCACGCCGGCGAGCGAGCTGATGTCGGTATTGCGTTACGACGAGACTGCCGGCAAGCCGTTCAAGGCGCTGCCGCACATGAACTACCACCGGCTTTCGACGGAAGGGACGACACTGATCGTCGATACCGGCCACCCGCTCTCGACCGATCTTTCGCGCGGCGCTCATGCGGGCTGTCTCTCCTTCGAGATGTCTTCCGGCCGCAACCGCTTCATCGTCAATTGCGGGGCGCCGAAAAATGGCGCGCGCAACTATCGGCAGGCCGCCCGCTCCACGCCGGCGCATTCGACCGTGACCTTGAACGAAACCTCCTCTTCCCATTTCGCCCGGTCGCGGCTGGCCGGGTCATTGATGCTCGGCGGCGTTTCGGAGGTGAAGGTGGAGCGCTGGGAGGATCAGCACGGCAACGACTGGCTGCGCGCCAGCCATGGCGGTTATGCCGCCGAGTTCGGCTATTTCCACGAGCGCGAAATCGGCCTCAATACCAAGGGCAACAAGATCAAGGGCCATGACCGGCTTTTCCTGCCGGAGGGCGAGGCGCCCGGGGGCGGGCCGTTTTCGGCGGTCGCGCGTTTCCACATCCACCCCACCATCGTGCTCTCCCGGCGGGACGAGGAGAGCGTGACGATGCGGGCGCCGGACGGCGAGGCCTGGGTTTTTGCGGCACCGGGGCTGCAGGTGATGATCGACGAGGATATCTTCTTCGCGGATGTCTCGGGCGTGCGGCCGAGCCAGCAGCTTGTCATCGAGTTTTCTCCGCCGGAAACGGCGGAAATCCGCTGGATGCTGAGACGCGGCGAATAAACGTTTCTTCTCCGATCAAGCTGTGCTAACCGGCCCGCATCTTACCCTGCGCCCGGTTCCGCGGCGCCTTTTCAGGAGAGACCGATGGCCGTCGTTTCCAAGAAAATCCCCGCTCCCGACCGTGTGAAGATCCGCACCGCACTGCTCTCGGTCTCCGACAAGACCGGTATCATCGAACTTGCCAAGGCGCTGACAGAGCAGGGCGTGAAGCTGCTTTCGACCGGCGGCACCCACAAGGCGATCGCCGCCGCCGGGCTGGCGGTGACGGATGTGTCCGAGGTGACCGGTTTTCCGGAAATCATGGACGGCCGGGTGAAGACGCTGCATCCGAACGTGCATGGCGGGCTGCTCGCGATCCGCGACGACGCGGAGCACACGGCTGCCATGAAGGAACACGGCATCGAGGGTATCGATCTCGCGGTCATCAACCTTTATCCGTTCGAGGAGGTACGCGCTGCCGGCGGCGATTATCCGACCACGGTGGAAAATATCGACATCGGCGGGCCGGCGATGATCCGCGCTTCGGCCAAGAACCACGCCTATGTGACGATCGTCACCGATCCATCCGATTATCCGGCGGTGATCGAGGCGCTGCGTTCGAACGAAGGGCAGACGGTCTATGCTTTCCGCCAGAAGCTGGCGGCCAAGGCCTATGCCCGCACGGCCGCCTATGACACGGCGATCTCCAACTGGTTTGCGGAAGCGCTCGACATCGAGATCCCGCGCTACCGGACGGTCGGCGGCGTGCTGAAGGAAGAGATGCGCTACGGCGAAAACCCGCACCAGAGCGCCGGTTTCTACGTGACGGGCGAGAATCGTCCGGGCGTCGCGACCGCAAAGCTTCTCCAGGGCAAGCAGCTTTCCTACAACAACATCAACGATACCGATGGCGCCTTCGAGCTGATCGGCGAATTTGCGCCGGAGGTGAGCGGTCCGGCCTGCGCGATCATCAAGCATGCCAACCCTTGCGGCGTTGCCACCGGCGGAACGCTGAAGGATGCCTATCTCAAGGCGCTCGCCTGTGATTCCACCTCGGCCTTCGGCGGTATCATCGCGGTGAACCAGCTTCTCGACGCCGAAACCGCCGAAGAGATCGTCAAGCTCTTCACCGAGGTCATCATCGCGCCGGAGGTTTCCGACGAGGCCCAGCAGATCATCGCTGCAAAGAAGAATCTTCGCCTTCTCGTCACCGGAGGCCTGCCCGACCCGCGTTCGCGCGGCATCACGGCCAAGACGGTTGCCGGCGGGCTCCTGGTGCAGACCCGCGACAACGGGATGATCGAGGACATCGACCTGCGCGTCGTCACCAAGCGGGCGCCGACACCGAGCGAACTCGATGACATGAAGTTCGCCTACAAGGTGGCCAAGCACGTCAAGTCGAACGCCATCGTCTATGCCAAGGACGGCCAGACGGCCGGTATCGGCGCCGGCCAGATGAGCCGTATCGATTCCGCCCGCATTGCCGGCCTGAAGGCCGAGGAAGCCGCCAAGGCGATGGGTTGGGCCGAACCGATGACCAAGGGTTCGGCGGTTGCCTCCGAAGCCTTCTTCCCGTTCGCGGACGGCCTGCTCTCGGCGATCGCCGCCGGCGCCACGGCCGTCATTCAACCGGGCGGTTCGATGCGCGACGACGAGGTGATCGCCGCTGCCGACGAGCACGGCGTGGCCATGGTCTTCACGGGGATGCGGCATTTCCGGCACTGAGTGCGGCCTTACTTTCGTCATCCCTGTGACAGGCACAGGAATGACGAAAGCGGGAATGCCTGCTTACTTCCGATTGGCCGGATACGGCGTCCTCAGCAATAGAATCAACCCTGCCACCAGAAAGATCAGCAGCGTCGACATGCCGAAGCGGGCCGAGTCCGTGGCGTAGGTGACCGTCGAGAAGGCGAGGGTGGCGAGGAAGCTGGTCGCCCGGCCGGAAAGTGCGTAAATGCCGAAATAGCGGCCGGTTTCCGAAAGATCGACGCTGCGGGCGAGATAGGATCGCGACGAGGCCTGGACCGGCCCGAAGGCGATGCCGATCAACAGGCCGAAGAGGACATAGGCCTTTTCCGCCGCCGTGCCGAACAGGCCGCCGGCGTCCGCATTGGACAACGGCATGAGGTCGAAGAAAACGAAGCCCGGACCGGTGGAAATGATGCCGAGCGTGGCGATCAGCAGGAAGACGAGGCTGATCACCACGACGGTTTTCGATCCGAGCGCCCGATCCAGCCAGCCAGCGGCAATGCAGCCGAAGATCGCCACGACATTGAGGATGATGCCGTAGATGCCGATCTCGATCGTCGCCCAGCCGAACATGCCGGCCGCGAAAGTGCCGCCGAGGATCAGCAGGCCATTGACACCGTCCTGGTAGAGCATGCGCGCGATCAGGAACTTCATGATCCCGCTGCGCTGCCTCAGTTCGCGAAGTGTGCCGCCCAGTTCCCGGAGGCCGGAGCGGACGGCAGTGCCGAGCGGCAGGCCCTTCTTCGCATCGGGAGTGTAGAAAAACATCGGCAGGATGAACAGGAAATACCAGAGGCCGGAAATTGGTCCGGTGATGCGGGCATCTTCGCCGAGATGCGGGTCGAGGCCGAAGAGCGGCAGAAGCCCAATCAGCGTCCGGCCCGTTTCCGGATTGGCGGCGAGGAGGGCGACGACCACGATCAGCACGATCATGCCGCCGAGATAACCGAGACCCCAGGCGATGTTGGAAACCCTGCCCACCTCGTCCTTCGGGACGAGGCGCGGCATCATGGAATCGTTGAAGACGGTCGAGAATTCCGCGGCGATCGAGGCGAAGATCATGAAGATCATCGGCCAGATGATCGGCGAGCCGGGGGCGGCGAACCAGAGCGCCGAGACGCAGGTGATCTTGATCACCGCGAAGAAGGCGATCCAGGGTTTTCGGGGACCGGATTTGTCGGCAACCGCCCCGAGAACCGGAGACAGGACGGCGATGGCAATCGAGGAGATCGTCGCCATGTTGCTCCAGGCGGTCTGGGCGGAGACCGGATCCTCGGTCAGCCGCGAGACGAAATAAGGACCGAAGATGAAAGTGGTGACGACGGTGAAGAAAGGCTGTGCCGCCCAGTCGAACAGCATCCACCCCCAGATGCCGCGCCGGCTTGTCCCGGCCGGTGCCCCGTCAGCTTGAGAAACAGCCATTCTTCCCCCGGATAGATCTGTTCGGCCCATTCCTAAAACATTGCCGGTCAAAACGAAATCGCCGGCAATGCTCTATTTTCTCGCTTGCGCAGTCTACCCGCAAAACCGCTATGCGGCTCGGCCGGACTATCCTTATATCGAGCGGTTGTTCACGAGGTCGCCCAGAAGGCCGGCAGCAACGGTCATCTTCGCAAGCGTCAGGTCGCCGCTTTCGCTGAGCGCCACCAGTTCGGCGCCGATGCGGTTCACCCGTACCCGGTCGCCGGCATGCCAGGCTTCCACAGGCTTCTTCTCCTTCTGGTGGCTGGTCAGTGCCGCAATGACGATATCCCGGCGGGCCGAGGCGATCTGCTGAAGGCTGCGGGAAAGCGCCAGGCTCTCGTAGTGATCCGCCGTCGTGATGCGTTCGCCGACACCGATCAGGCGGTTGACGCGGAAGGTCTCGGTGACCGCGAAATAGCTTTCCGTCGCGCGCGCCATCGTTTCGCCGGTGCGGTCGGCGATCAGCATGATTTCCGGCACCAGGACGACGGTGGAGAGCAGTAGCACCTCGCGGGCGAGGCTTGCGGGGACGCCCTGGGCCTCCAGTTCCGCCGCCTTTGCGGCATTCTCAACGATATTGCCGGCGGCGACCGTCGCACGCAGTCCCTTGATGGCAGCCTTGAGCCGGCTCATCGCGGTATCCATTTCACCGGCGCTTGCCTGTGTCTGGAGGATAAGCCGGGTCGCTTCGGCAAAGATGCCGCTGATGCGGGCGTAAAGATCGTTCTGGACCTGACCGGAAATCCTGCTGTCCAGCGCGTCGATCTCGGCCCAGAGTTTCGGCAGTTCGAAGCCGTCGCGGGCCAGGAAGGCGGCTTTCACTACGTTGGCCGCCGTCGCACCGGCCATGTCGCTCATCTGCTGAACGAAGCCCGGCCCGCCCCGGTTGATCGCTTCGTTGGCGAGGGCGGTGGCGACGATTTCGCGATGCAGGCGGTGCTTTTCGATGTCCCCCGCATAGGGTTTCTGCATTTTTGCAGGGAAATAGGCCCTCAGCACCGCGGAGAAATACGGGTCGTCAGGAACGGTGCTTTCGATCAGCGCGTCGAAGAGAACGATCTTCGAATAGGAAAGCAGCACGCCGATTTCCGGGCGGGTCAGCGGCCGGCCGGAGAGATAACGTTCGGCCAGTTCCGCGTCGTCCGGCAGTGTTTCCACCTTTCGGCTGAGCTGGCCCTGGGCCTCCAGGACGGACATCAGCCGAGCCAATTCCTCGCGGTTGGCGGTGCCCTTGCGTTCGGTCAGCGAGATCGACAGCGGCTGCAGGTAGTTGTTGCGCAGCACGAGATGGCCGACTTCCTCGGTCATCGAGGCGAGAAGTGTATTGCGTTTTTCGCGGGTCAGGCGGCCGTCCTGCATGGCCGGGTTCAAGGCGATCTTGATATTGACCTCGACGTCGGAAGAGTTGACGCCGGCGGAATTGTCGATCGCGTCGGAATTGCAGCGACCGCCATTCAGCGAATAGGCGATGCGGCCCTTCTGGGTCACGCCGAGATTGGCGCCCTCGCCGATCACGCTGGCACGGACCTCACCCGCCGTGATGCGGATGGGATCGTTGGCGCGGTCGCCCACTTCGCTGTCGGTTTCGGAGGCCGATTTGATGTAGGTGCCGATGCCGCCGAACCAGAGGAGGTCGACCGGGCTCTTCAGGATCGCCGTCATGATCTCGAAGGGCGTCGCAGTCGTCTTGTCGATGCCGATCGCGGCCGCGGCCTGCTTTGTCAGCTTCACCGATTTCTCCGCGCGCGAAATGATCATCGCGCCGTCGGAGAGCTTGGACTGATCGTAGTCGCGCCAGCTCGAACGGGGCAGGGCAAACATGCGCTCCCGCTCGGCGAAGGATTTTTCGGTATCCGGGTCAGGATCGATGAAGATGTCGCGATGGTCGAAGGCCGCCAGCAGGCGGATCTTTCGCGAGAGCAGCATGCCATTGCCGAAGACGTCGCCCGACATGTCGCCGACGCCGGCGACCGTGAATGGCGTCGTCTGGATATCGATATCCTTCTCGCGGAAATGCCGTTTCACGGCCTCCCAGGCGCCGCGGGCGGTGATGCCCATCTTCTTATGGTCGTAACCCGCCGAGCCGCCCGAGGCGAAGGCGTCGTCCAGCCAGAAGCCGGCTTCCTGGGCCAGGCCATTCGCCGTGTCGGAGAAGGTTGCGGTGCCCTTGTCGGCGGCGACGACGAAATAGGGGTCGTCGCCATCGATGCGGACGGTTTTCTCCGGCCCGACGATCTCGGTGCCGATGATGTTGTCGGTGATCGAGAGCAGCGTGCGGATGAAAGTCTTGTAGGCCTCGCGGCCGGCGTTGAAGAACTCGTCGCGCGAGCCGCCGAGCGGCAGCATCTTAGGAAAGAAGCCGCCCTTGGCGCCGACCGGTACGATGACTGCGTTCTTGACCTGCTGCGCCTTCACAAGCCCGAGGATTTCCGTGCGGTAATCCTCGCCGCGGTCCGACCATCGGATACCGCCGCGCGCTACCTTGCCGAAGCGCAGGTGCACACCTTCCACCTCGGTGCCGTAGACATAGATCTCGCGGAAGGGTCGCGGTTCGGGCAGGCCGTCGAGCAGTTTCGGATCGAGCTTGAAGGCCAGCATCTTCCTGGGCGCGTCGTTTTCGTCGCGCTGGAAATAATTGGTGCGCAATGTTGCATCGACCGCGTTGACGAAGCGGCGCAGCGTCCGGTCCTCGTCGAGGTTGGGCACATTGCCGAGCGCTTCCTCGATCTCCGCATGGCAATCGGTGAGTTTCTTGATGCGGGTCTTTTCGGTGGTCTTCGGATCGAAGCCCTCACGGAAGAGGCGGAAGATCGAAGCGGCGATCGCCGGGTATTTGTTCAACACATCGGCAATGTAGCTCTGTGAGTAGACGATCCCGGTCTGGCGGAGATAGCGGGAATAGGCGCGCAGAACCGTCACTTCGCGGGCGGAAAGACCGGCGAGCAGGACCAGCCGATTGAGGCTGTCGTTATCGATCAGGCCGTCGAAGGCCGAAAGGAAGGCTTCTTCCAAAAGCGGCCCTTCGCGGGAAAGATCGACGGTCCGGTTGCCGTCGAGCTGAAGTTCCATGTCATGCAGCACGACAAGGTGCGCCTCCGCGCCGACATGGACTTCAAACGTCTGTTCGCTGACGACGTGGAAGCCGAGGTTTTCGAGAAGCGGCACGCGACGGGAGAGGGAGAGATGGCGATCCTTGTGGAAGATCTTCAGCGAGACGGTGTTCGGGGCGTCGGCCGGGCGCCGGTAGAAGGCGATCCGGATGGTTTCGCCTTCGGCGCAGGCGGCGATATCCGGCAGGTCGCCGAAAGCTTCCTCCGGCGCGAAAGTCTCCTGGAAGGCCTGGGTGACGGACAGCCGCGGACCGCCCTCCGCAAGGGCGGCGAACTGCTCCTCCCAAGGCGTGGCGATCAGGCGGATCGCCTCTTCGAGCTTGGCTTGCGCGATGCGCGGCGTCTTGCCGCCGCGGCGGCCGATGATCATGTGGACGCGCGCCACGCCGCCTTCCGGGAAGGCCGGATAATAGGCGGAGACATGGCCGTCATAAACCTTGGCGAGATAGGCGCCGAGTTTTTCTCGTACCGAGGAATTGTAATCCTCGCGCGGCACATAAACGATCACCGAAACGAAGCGGTCGAAATGGTCGATGCGCGGCAGGGCGCGGACACGCGGGCGCTCGCTCAGCTCCATGATCTGCTCGCAGAAACGGGCGAGCAGGTCGGTTTCGATCTGGAAGAGATCGTCGCGCGGGTAGGATTCCAGCGTGTTTTCCAGCATGCGGCCGGAATGGCTGTCGGGATCGAAGCCGAAATGTTCCTCGATGCGGGCGGCCTTGGCGCGCAGCAGCGGGATGTCGCGGACGGAACGGGTATAAGCTGTCGCGGTGAACAGGCCGACGATCCTGAGCTCGCCGACCACTTCGCCCTTTTCATCGAAACGCTTGACGCCGACATAATCCATGTAGGCGCGGCGGTGGACGACGGATTTGACGTTCGCCTTGGTGACGATCAGAAAATCCGGACCGTCGAGAAATTCGAGGATTTCCGGCGTGGTGGTCACCTGGTCCTTGCCGAGCCGCAGCACCAGCACGTCCGGATCCGAAAGGATGCCGAGGCCACGGCCCTTGCCGCGCTCGACCTTCGCCTCCGCGCCTTTGCCGGAATAGACGTATTCGCGCATGCCGAGGAAGGTGAAATTGTCGTCGCGCAACCAGTCGAGGAAGGAGAGCGCTTCGTCGCGGTCGGCCTTGCGGCGGCTTGTCGAATTGTCGAGTTGCCGCGCCGCACCGTCGAGCACGTCAAGCATGGAGGACCAGTCGGTGATTGCCTGGTGCACCTGATCGAGAACGTAGCGGATGCGTTCGACGAGAGAGGCTGCCTGCTCCTCGTTGAGCGGAGCGACATGGATCTGGATGAGGCTCACATGGTGGGCGGGATCGCCGGGCTGTTCGTTGGAGCGTAGAACCGGTTCCTTGCTCGGCTCCAGGTTGAGGATCGGATGGACCGCCATCACCAGATCGCGATGGGTTGCGGTCACCTCGCCCATGACGGAATCGAACAGGAAGGGCATGTTGCGGTCGACGACCGTCAGAATGGAGACGGGCACGCCGTCCGGCTCCACGCCTGCCACGGGTTCGACCGTGACGTCGGCCTTTATCCGGGTCCAGGCCTGCAGTCTTTCGCCGGCATGGCGCGCCGAGAGGGCCAGCATGGCCGGGGTATAATTTTCGAGGTCGTCATTGCTGGCGCGTCCGAATAGGATGAGCGGATCCAGATGCGGTCCCTTGCCCTCGGCGGCGATCTTGCGCGCGTTTTCGATCTGCTTTTCCCGTTTAGGATTCTGTCTGGCAGCCATGCACCCCTCCCCTTTCACCTAGGAATTTCACTTGCGACATCGTCGCATCGAAGTCGCTGTCATCCCGCGCCAACGTGGCCGATCCGCGTCAGCGGCAATACCTTTCATTCTTGCATGAAGCCTTGTTGACATAGCCCGTTGACAGGGCGCGGCGAAGAAACCATCAACAGGGCCATCAAAGCGGGAAGCCCAGCGAGTCCGAAAGCCAAAATCATGCAGGATACCAGCAAGGCCGTCATCGTCATCTCCAGCCATGTCGTGCGCGGTTCGGTCGGCAATCGTGCCGCCGTGTTCGCGCTGGAAACTCTGGGATTTCCTGTCTGGGCCATGCCCACCATCGTTCTTCCCTGGCATCCCGGTCACGGGCCGTCCACGCGGCTTACCTTTTCCGAATCAGACTTCGACAAGGCTATAGACGATCTGATCCGCGCGCCATGGCTTGGCGAGGTAAAGGCGGTTCTGACCGGCTATTTCGGCAATGCGGCTCAGCCCCGTTCGGTGGCGCGTCTCATCCGGGCGCTGAAGGAGAGGAATCCGGACCTTCTCTATGTCTGCGATCCGGTCATGGGCGATCTCGGCGGCCTCTACATTCCCCAGCCGGCGGCCGAAGCAGTCCGCGACGAACTCATCCCGCTTGCGACGGTCGCGACGCCGAACCGCTACGAGCTCGCCTGGCTCTCCGGCGCCCCTCTTGAAAGCAATGCGGCCATCATGGATGCGGCGATCGCGCTCGGGCCGCCGCGGATCCTGGTGACCTCGGCCGTGCCGATGATGGCGGGCGGCACCGGCAATCTCTATCTTACCGGCAAACATGCGCTGCTCGCCGAGCACCGGCTGATCGACAATCCGCCGAATGGGCTGGGCGATTTGCTCGGCGCGCTGTTCCTGGGGCGCATACTGGCCGGCATGGATGAGGAAAAGGCCCTGCAGCTCGCCACCGCCAGTGTCTTCGAGATCCTTGCCCGCACGGCGAAACGCGGCGGTGACGAACTGACGCTGGAAACCGATGCTTCCAGCCTTTCCTCACCCATGGCGATGGTTCAGATGCGCCGACTCATCCACCCGCTGCAGGCAAAGCGCTAAGTACGCTTTCTCGCAACCGCACAATGGTCGTTGATCTTCGGCGACGGGCACTATAATCGTTTCTTCCATGACGGACTTTCCTGACAGACTTCTGGCGGGCTACCGCAGCTTCATGAGCGGGCGCTATGCGGATGAACGCGAGCGCTATCGCGTCCTGGCGGATACGGGGCAGAAACCCCACACGCTTCTCATAGCCTGCTGCGATTCCCGCGCCGCGCCGGAAACGATTTTCGATTGCGGCCCCGGTGAACTCTTCGTTGTGCGCAACGTCGCGAACATGGTGCCGCGCTACGAGCCGGACAGCCAGTTCCACGGCACGTCGGCGGCGATCGAATATGCCGTCCAGGTGCTGGAGATCGCCAATATCGTCGTCATGGGCCATGGCCGCTGCGGCGGCATCCAGGCCGCCCTCGATCCGACGATGCAGCCGCTGTCGCCAGGCGATTTCATCGGCCGGTGGATGTCGCTGGTGCGGCCGGCGGCCGAACAGATCCAGAGCAACGAGTTCATGACCCAGGCGGAACGGCAGACCGCGCTCGAACGGGTGTCGATCCGCAACTCGATCGCCAATCTCCAGACGTTTCCCTTCGTCCGCAAACGCCAGGAGAAAGGCGAACTCGGCATTCACGGCGCCTGGTTCGACATTTCGACCGGCGAATTGTGGGTGATGAACCACAAGGGCGATTTCGTCCGTCCGGATCTGGACGAGCTGCCGGTGCAGGCCGAACAGGCGTCGGCCTGATCTTCGTTTGAAGCCGGTTGGTTTGATGCCGGTTATTGGCCGTCGATCTGGGCACCCATATAGGCGATGGCGCGCTGGTAGACGGTCGCGGCGTTCCAGCCCTGGATGGCGGCGAAATTCGGTTCGCCCGGCTGATAGCCTGCCCCTGCGCGCCAGCCATGCCCCTTCAGGAAGTTGGCGGTCGAGGCAAGCGCATCGGCGCGCGAGCGGACCATGTCGATATGGCCGTCGCCGTCGCCGTCGGCGCCGTAGCGGATGACGTTCAGCGGCAGGAACTGGGTCTGGCCGATCTCGCCATGGGCAGCGCCGCGGGCGGTGACGCTCAGATCACCGCGGGCGACGAGCTGAAGAGCCGCATAGAGCTGCTCGGTGAAATAGGCCGAGCGGCGGCAATCGTAAGCGAGGGTTGCGACAGCGGAAAGCGTGTGCTGGTCGCCCATGAAGCCGCCGAAACCGGTTTCCATGCCCCAGATCGCGATGATCGGACCGGCCGGAACGCCGAAACGGCGTTCGATCGATGCAAAGAGCTGGGCATTGCCTGACTTCATCGTCTTGCCGCGGGAAATGATGGCTGCCCCGCCGCGCTTCTTCATGAATTCGTCGAAGGAGAGCTTGAAGCTCTTCTGGCCCCGGTCGGCGCTGATCGTCGCGCGATTGTAGGAGACGTTTGCAAAGGCTTTTTCGACGACCGAAGGATTGATGCCGTTTGCCGGGGCGACCCGCTTGAACTCATCGATCCAACGGGCGAAGCCGGATGAGTCGTTGCCGCATTGAAGTGCAGCGAGGGCCGGAGTGGCCGTCAAGAAACCGGTTGCGATCAATCCTGCCAGCAAAATCTTCTTCATGCGGTCAAACCCGTCGTGCGTGCCGGATCGCTTGGTCGGAAGCGTCCGGATAATGTGCTTTCATTCGGCCTTATGGCGGCGGTTGCAAACATTCGCAACTCACCCGTTCATGAATAGTTCGTGAGTGAAGGTGATTCGAAAGAAAACCCCGCCATTTCTGACGAGGCTTCTATCGGAACATGCTTAATAAATTTATTATTTATCACGCAGCCAGCTTGCGCGGCTTGATCAGGCCGCGATTGACGAGCAGTTCGGCGATCTGGACTGCGTTGAGCGCCGCACCCTTGCGCAGATTGTCCGAGACGACCCACATGTTGAGGCCGTTTTCCACCGTCGCATCCTCGCGGATACGCGAAATGTAAGTGGCATCCTCGCCGGCGCATTCGTAAGGCGTGATGTAGCCGCCGTTCTCGTGCTTGTCGATGACGAGGCAGCCTGGAGCCTCGCGCAGGATGTCGCGGGCCTGGTCGGCGGTGATCTCGTTCTCGAACTCGATATTGACCGATTCCGAATGGCCGATGAAGACGGGCACGCGCACGGCGGTGCAGGTCACCTTGATCTTCGGGTCGAGCATCTTCTTGGTTTCGGCGAGAACCTTCCACTCTTCCTTCGTGTAGCCGTCTTCCATGAAGCTATCGATATGTGGGATGACGTTGAAGGCGATGCGCTTGGTGAACTTCTTCGATTCGACCGGATCGGCGACGAAAACGGCGCGGGTCTGGGTGAAAAGTTCGTCCATGCCTTCCTTGCCGGCGCCGGAGACGGACTGGTAGGTGGAGACGACCACGCGCTTGATTCTCGCGACGTCATGCAGCGGCTTCAGGGCGACGACGAGCTGGGCGGTCGAGCAATTCGGATTGGCGATGATATTCCGCTTGGTGAAGCCGGAGACCGCATCCGGGTTCACTTCCGGAACGATCAGCGGGACGTCCTGGTCGTAACGCCAGGCGGAAGAGTTGTCGATGACGACGCAGCCCTGCGCGCCGATCTTAGGGGACCACTTCTTGGAGACCTCGCCTCCGGCCGACATCAGGCAGATGTCCGTGTCGGAAAAATCATAGTTTTCGAGGTTGGAAACCTTCAGCGTCTTGTCGCCGAAGGAGACTTCAGTGCCCTGAGAACGAGCGGAAGCCAGTGCCACCACCTCGTCGACCGGAAAACCGCGCTCCGAAAGGATGGTCAGCATTTCCCTGCCGACATTGCCGGTTGCACCGGCGACTGCGATCTTGAAACCCATTTTCTTGCTCTCTTTCTGTCTCTCCTCGGTGTGGTGAGGGGAAAGCCGCGCCTTGCCGGTCGCGGTATTCCTTGTCCCCGGCCTAACCGGGGAGAGAGCGGCGGGCCAGAGACGTCAGACGGTTTTCGTCGTCGTTTTGGCCTTGGTGTTGGAGAAAGCGGCAAAACATGCCCGTTGCCCGGCCTCGATGGCCGGCAGTGCGGAGGCAGCGATTTCGACTTCGCAGGCACGCATGGGTGTTTTCCCGTTCGCAAGCTGTTTAGAAGATTTTTCGGACGAGTCAAGTGAAGCCCGCGGCGTATTGCAGCGCACCACCATCATGCCGCGTTGCAGCGGTCTGCCTGCACGGCCTGCGTGATATTAGACGAAAGTCATAATCCCAAAGCATCTCTCTGCTTGTCGCGCGAATTCTGCCAATCTGCGACAATGCGTCGCCATCTTCCGCATCCAGGAGGGACGGGTATGGAGGCTGGCGCGTGAGTTTCATCTTGTTGGGAGGACGACAATGGCAAATGTCGCAACGGCGACTGACTCCAGAACCAAGCCGATGACGGCCGAGGAGCGGAAGGTGATTATCGCCTCCTCGCTCGGCACCGTCTTCGAATGGTACGATTTCTATCTTTACGGAACGCTGGCTGCGATCATCGGCAAGCAGTTCTTTTCTCAGTTCCCGCCGGCAACGCAGGCGATCTTCGCGCTGTTGACCTTTGCCGCCGGCTTCCTTGTCCGCCCCTTCGGCGCGCTGGTTTTCGGCCGCCTCGGCGATCTCGTCGGCCGCAAATACACCTTCCTTCTCACCATCTTGATCATGGGCCTGTCGACCTTCGCGGTCGGCCTTCTGCCGAGCTATGATCAGATCGGCGTCGCCGCACCCATCATTCTCGTCGCGCTACGCATGGCTCAGGGTCTGGCGCTCGGCGGTGAATATGGCGGCGCGGTGGTTTATGTCGCCGAACATTCGCCCCGCAACAGGCGAGGTTTCTACACGGCCTGGATTCAGACCACGGCCACGATGGGCCTGCTGCTGTCGCTTTTCGTCATCGTGACCTTGCGCATCAATCTCGGTGAGGAAGCGTTCCAGACTACGCAGAATATCTTCTTCGGCCTCAAGGGTGGATGGCGTATTCCCTTCCTGCTGTCGATCATCCTGCTCATCATCTCGATCTACATTCGCCTGCAGATGAATGAATCACCACTCTTCAAGAAGATGAAGGAAGAGGGTACCCAGTCCAAGGCGCCGCTGTCGGAAGCTTTCGGCAACTGGGCGAACGGCAAGATCGTGCTGATCGCGTTGTGCGGTCTCGTGATCGGCCAGGCGGTGGTCTGGTATACGGGGCAGTTCTATGCGCTGTTCTTCCTGCAGACCGTTCTGAAGATCGATCTGCTGACGGCCAACGTGCTGATCGCTTGGGCGTTGATCATCGCAACACCCTTCTTCCTGGTGTTCGGCTCTCTTTCTGACCGGATCGGAAGAAAGCCGGTGATCCTGGCGGGCTGCCTTATCGCGGCAGCAACTTACTTCCCGCTGTTCGGCGCCCTGACATCGGCGGCCAACCCGACCTATGCCCGGGCGATCGAAACCGTTAAGGCCGAGGTCAGGGCCGATCCCGCCACCTGCGGTTCCCTGTTCGACCCGGTCGGCATCCGCACCTTCACGTCGCCTTGCGACGTGATGCGCCGCACCATGTCAAATCAGGCTTTCCGCTACACGCAGGTGGACGCACCTGCCGGCTCTCCGACACAACTCGTCATCAATGGCGGAGCGCCGATAACCTTCACCGACGCTGCGGCTTTCAATGCGGCGCTCGGCCCGGCTATGATTGCGGCTGGCTATCCGGCGGCAAACGACCCGGCCAAGGTCAAGGTCAACGGCTTCTTCTCCGCCTTGGCCAACGGTCAGTCGTTGACGATCATTGCGATCCTGACGATCATGGTGATCTACGTCACCATCGTCTACGGCCCGATCGCTGCAGCACTGGTCGAGTTCTTCCCGACCCGCATCCGCTATACGGCCATGTCCCTGCCTTACCACATCGGTAACGGCTGGTTCGGCGGCCTCCTGCCGGCCACTTCCTTCGCGATCGTCGCCTCCACCGGCGATATTTTCGCAGGGCTTTGGTACCCCGTCCTGTTCGCGCTTATGACGGTCGCCATCGGCCTGTTGTTCGTCCGCGAGAGACGGGACGTCGATCTCGCTCACTGAGGCAAGATCAGTGGATAAAAAGGAGCCCGGCCGATGTGCCGGGCTCTTATTTTGAAGGTTCTTGTGGCGAAGTCCATCGCTCGTAGAGGCCAGGGCGCGCGCGGGGCTGATAATGCGCTTCAACAGGTTCACGGCAAGCCCCAAGCCCGCAATGGCAATGAGCGCAGCCGCCGGCAATATCTACTACGGCCTCTGGTATCCGATCGTCTTTGAAGTGATCACCCTGGTGATCGGTGTTCTGTTCCTTCCGGAAACCAAGGATCGCGACATCCAGGCCGAATAGGGACACGCGGATAAGGCAGGCCAGGTAGAGGTTTCGTCCCCGCCAAGAATTGAAAAAGCCCGGCGCAGGGCACTGCGCCGGGCATTCTTATATCCGATCACTCGACCGTTTTATTCTTCTCCCGCGTCGATGGCATGCCGCGCGGCGGAAAGGGCCGATTCACCCAATCGGGGTGGCCGACGAGCGGAATTGGATGGCGCAGGACCGGCCAGCCGTCCGGTTCCTGCCGGAAGAGCAGTCCGTAGCGGGAAAAGACGATCGCCGTGACGACCGAAAACCAGGCGCCGAAGGCAAGTCCGGCGATGACGTCGCTCGGATAGTGGGCGCCGACGATGACTCGCGAGAAACCGAGCCAAAGGCTCATAATGAGGAAAAGCAGGCGATAGGGCGGTGCGAGCAGGGCCATCACCATCATCAGCGCGCCGACCGTCGTGGCGTGGCCGGATGGAAAACTCTCGAACCGGGCGCCCGAAAACGGATTGAAGCCGTGCGAAGTCCATTGCTCGTAAAGGCCGGGGCGGGCGCGGCCGATCGCCCGCTTGATGAGGTTGGCGGCGAGGCCCGATCCGGCGACGGACACGAAAACGTAGAAAGCCATGTGACTGACCAGCATGGCCTGGAAGCGCGCCTTCAGCGTCGGCGCCAGACGGATGACGGCCAGAGCCTCGAAGAACAGTATAGCGCTGGCGAACAGGATCCAGCCGGATTTGCCGAGGTCGGTGATCGTTTCGCCGAAAGGCTTGAGGAGATTGGGCGTGTGAGCGGCGTAGGAACCGACCGGGGCATCGAGAAGAAAGAAGGCGATCAGGACCAGGTTGATCGTGACAAACGCGCAAGGCCACCAGCGGGGTGCGGGGGGCGCTGCATGATAGCGGCTGCGGCGAAGTTTCAGCTTTTCGATCGTGCGTTTCATCGGCCTCTATCCGTGGCGCGGAATGGATCCGGGGTGCTTCTCCCACAGAATTGCCGATATGGGTAGTGGAATGCGGAAGACCAAATGGCGAGGGCCCTCCACCTGCGGTAGAAGGCCCGGATCGGAAATCATGGGAAGATCAGGCCGAGAGGCTTGCGAATTCCTTGAGGATGGCATCGCCCATCTCGGCGGTGCCGACCTGGCGTGCGCCCTGAGCCATGATGTCGCCGGTGCGGATGCCCTGGTCGAGCACGTTGGCGATCGCCTTTTCCAAGTTGTCGGCTTCCTTCACCATGTTGAAAGAATAACGCAGGCACATGGCGAAAGAGGCGATCATGGCGATCGGGTTGGCTATGCCCTTGCCGGAAATATCCGGCGCCGAGCCATGAACCGGCTCGTAGAGCGCCTTGCGCTTGCCGGTCTTGGCATCCGGGGCGCCGAGCGAGGCCGACGGCAGCATGCCGAGCGAACCGGTCAGCATGGCGGCGACGTCGGAGAGCATGTCGCCGAACAGGTTGTCCGTGACGATGACGTCGAACTGCTTGGGCGCACGAACCAACTGCATGCCGCCGGCGTCGGCCAGCATGTGTTCGAGCTTGACGTCGGAATATTTCGCCTTGTGCGTCTCGGTGACCACCTGGTTCCAGAGCACGCCGGATTTCATGACGTTGCGTTTTTCCATCGAGCAGACGGCATTTTTGCGGGTGCGGGCAAGCTCGAAGGCGACGCCGGCGATGCGCTCGATCTCGTAGGTATCGTAAACCTGGGTGTCGATGCCGCGCTTCTGGCCGTTGCCGAGGTCGATGATCTCCTTCGGTTCGCCGAAATAAACGCCGCCGGTCAATTCGCGGACGATCAGGATGTCGAGACCTTCGACCAGTTCCGGCTTCAGCGAGGAGGCGGACGCGAGCGCCGGATAGCAGATGGCGGGGCGCAGGTTCGCGAAGAGCTCCATGTCCTTGCGCAGGCGCAGCAGGCCGGCTTCCGGACGTACTTCGTAAGGGACATGATCCCATTTCGGACCGCCGACGGCACCGAACAGAACCGCATCCGCCTTCATGGCCTTGGCCATGTCCTCTTCAGAAATGGCAGCACCATGCGCATCATAGGCGCAGCCGCCGACCAGGCCTTCGTCGAGCACGAAATCGGCCTTCATGGCGTCGTTCATATAGGCGATGATCTTGCGGACTTCGCCCATGGCTTCGGGGCCGATGCCGTCACCGGGGAGGAGGAAGAGGTTCTTTGCCATATTGTCGGTGTCCTTGCGGTTTTTGCAGGGCGGTTTTTGCAGGCCCACCGTCCCCCGCACGGTGTTACCGTGCCTGATGAACCTCGTCCGAGCCTGCCAGAGGACGAGGCTGGAAAGGTTTTAAGAGCTGCCGGCGCCGATGCGGGCCGTCACTTCGATCTCGATCTTCATTTCCGGGGTGGTGAGCCCGCAGACAACCATGGTCGCGGCCGGCCGGATCTCGGAGAAGGTCTCGCCGAGAACCTCGACCACCGCATCGTAATCGGCCATATCGACGAGGTAATAACGCACGCGAAGGACGTCCTGTAGGCCGCTGCCGGCCTCCTTCAGCGCCTTTTCGATCGTACCGAGGGCATTGCGCGTCTGGGCAGCGACGTCACCCGGCATTTCCATCTTCGCATAGTCGTAGCCGGTGGTGCCGGAAACATAGACCATATCGCGATCCACCACGGCGCGCGAATAACCGATCCGCGCTTCGAAGGGCGATCCGGAAGAAATACGCGTGACCATCAGGCCCTCTTCGTTTCAGAGCCAGGGGCGGTCGGCGCGATTCTTGTTCTCGAAGCTCGAAATAGCAGCGTCGCTCTTCAGCGTCGAAGCGATGTCGTCGAGGCCTTCGAGCAGGATGTGACGGCGGCCGGGATCGATGTCGAAATGGATCGAACCGCCATCCGGACCGGTGATTTCCTGGGCTTCCAGATCGATCGAAAGGATGGCGTTCGAGCCGCGCTCGGCATCGTCCATCAGCTTTTCGAGGTCTTCCGGGCCAACCACAATCGGCAGGATGCCGTTCTTGAAACAGTTGTTGTAGAAGATATCGGCGAAGCTGGTAGAGATCACGCAGCGGATGCCGAAATCGAGCAGCGCCCAGGGAGCATGCTCGCGGGAAGAGCCGCAGCCGAAATTGTCGCCCGCAACCAGGATCTTGGCGTTGCGATAGGCCGGCTTGTTCAGCACGAAATCGGGATTTTCCGAACCGTCGTCCCTGTAGCGGGCTTCCGAGAAAAGACCCTTGCCGAGACCGGTGCGTTTGATGGTCTTGAGGTAGTCCTTCGGAATGATCATGTCCGTGTCGATATTGATGACCGGAAGCGGCGCGGCGACGCCGGTGAGCTTGGTGAACTTTTCCATGATCTGCCTCCACGTGGGACTGAATACGCGGAAGCTGCCATAAAGCAAATCAGCGAGGATTTGAAGGGCTGTTTACCGTGAACCGGTACGCCCAAGTGCCGGAAACCGCCGCTTTGAGGCCTGCCCGACGGGTTTTCCCGGTTAGAGGTCGATGATCGTGCCGCGACCGTCGTTCCACACGCGCATTTCGCGCTTGCCCGTCTTCGCCCGCACCGGAACCGGCTTGAGGCGCGCCGAAAGCGCACGACCGATCGAAAGAATGGCGAGGATGCCGGCAAAGGCGACGGTCAGAGAGGCTGTCAGGAGCGCTGCCATGGCGAGCACGGCAATTGCCGAAACGATGACGAAGAATGCGCGTATGTTTTGCATGGTCTATACCTTTCTCGTCAAGGAATGTGGGCCTTTCCGCCCTTTCTTGCAAGGGGGTTTTGCAAAGCACCATATTGCCGCAGACCAAAAAGATTGGCAGAAAGCGCCGATGACCGCTTTGACCGACATCAAACTTGCCTCGCTGGCCGTGCGGCGCTCGGTTCTGAGCGTTCCAGCCGCCAACCCGAGGGCTTTGGAGAAGGTTCCGGGCCTCGATTGCGATGCGGTGATTCTCGATCTGGAGGATTCAGTCGCATTGGAGAAGAAGGCCGAGGCGCGTGACAACCTGCGCCGGCTGTTCGAGGACAGTCCGCTGAGGAACCGGGAGACGATCATCCGCATCAACCCGCTGAAGAGCGAATTCGGCAGGGCGGACATGGATCTCGTCCTCGATGTCTCGCCGGATGTGGTGCTGATTCCCAAGGTGGAGCATGTTTCCGAGATCCAGGCGGTGGCGGATATCTTCTCGGAAGCCGGCGCGCCGGACACGCTTGCTATCTGGGCGATGATAGAGACGCCGAAGGGGATCCTGAATGCGCCGATGATCGCCAGGGCGGACGAACGGCTCAAATGCTTCGTGGTCGGGCTCAACGATCTGCGCAAGGAGACCGGCGTTCTGCCGCAGCCCGGCCGGGCCTATCTGGTGCCTTGGCTGATGCAGGTCGTGCTTGCCGGCCGCGCCCATGGCGTCGATGTGATCGACAGCGTCTTCAACGATTTCAAGGATGCGGACGCTTTCGAGGCCGAATGCGCGCAGGGCCGCGCCATGGGCTTTTCCGGCAAGATGCTGATTCATCCGGCGCAGATCGAGCCTGCCAACCGCCATTTCGGCCCGGATCTCCAGGCGATCGAGAACGCGGAAGCGGTCATTGCCGCCTTCGCCCGGCCGGAGGCGCAATCGCTCAACGTCATCAATCTCGGCGGCAGGATGGTCGAGCGACTCCATCTCGTCGAGGCGGAAAAGCTTGTCGCAGCCGCACGTATCATCGCAGACAGAAAGAAAACCTCATGAAGCTCTACCGCTTTCTCACCGGTCCGGACGACGCCTCCTTCTGCCACAAGGTCTCGCTTGCGCTCAGCAAAGGCTGGGAACTGCACGGCTCGCCGACCTATGCCTTCAATGCCACGACCGGCGAGATGCAATGCGGCCAGGCGGTGACCAAGACCGTGCACGGCAGGGACTACGATCCCGAGATGAAGCTCGGCGAGCAGTAAACCCCGATAGCAGAGTTCAGCGCTGGGCCGCCTCCTCGGCGCTGGCCTCGATCCGTTCCATGTCGTCGTCGCTCAGGCCGAAATGGTGGCCGATCTCATGGATCAACACGTGGGTGATGATGTCGCCCAGCGTTTCCTCGTTTTCTGCCCAGTAGTCGAGGATAGGGCGGCGGTAGAGGCGGATCCGGTTGGGCAACTCGCCCGTTTCCATGTTGAAGCGTTCGGAAATGCCGCGGCCTTCGAAGAGGCCGAGCAGGTCGAAGGGCGTCTCCAGCGCCATGTCCTCGAACACCTCGTCGTCCGGAAAGTCCTCGATCTCGATGGTCAGGTTGGTGGTGAGCGCCCTGAACTCTTCCGGCAGATGGCCGTAAGCTTCGATCGCCAGCGACTCGAATGTGCTGATCGTCGGCGCGTGGCGATCCTGCCAATCGTCGGTCTGGTCAATGCGGGCCATGGGCTCTCCTTCTTGTCAGGCGGATATAATGCCTTTGGCGATATTTTTCGAGAGAAGAATCATCGGCCTAGATGGAGAGGAAAAGATTCCTTCGGTTCGCCTGTTGACTCTTTTAGAGCCCTCTGGAATCCATAGGAACATAAAGTGAACATATGCAGATGGAGCTGACGCCATGGCCGGGAACGCCACGGCGCAGGAGAAGCTTTTTGCCCTGCGCGAACAGATCGCCAGACTGGAAGGGAAGTCCCTGCCGGGATTGACTGCGGCGAAGCGGGAGGAAGCTGCCGTACATCCCGAGCATGAAAAGGCAAAGAGCAGCCAGTTTCGCCTCGCTTTGGGCGTTCCGTCGATGGATTTAGCTCTGGAAGGCGGCCTTCCCCTGGACGGCATCACCGAAATCCGCTCGCGCCTCATGGGGGATGCCGGCGCTGCAAGCGGCTTTATCCTGTCGCTCGCAGCCCATCTCAAGATCCGGCAACCGGATAAGGCGCCGGTTCTCTGGATCAGCGATGTCGTTTCCGGCCAGGAAGCCGGCCTTCCCTATTCCGTCGGCCTCAGGCAATTCGGATTGAGCCCGCAGAATATTCTCTACGCGTCGCCGCGCAAGCTGGACGATGCCTTGTGGCTGGCGGAAAACGCAGTGGCGAGCGGGGCTTTTTCCGCCACCATTCTCGAAATCCGGGGCAACCTGAGGCATTTCGGCCTAACCGAAAGCCGCAGGCTCGGTCTCAGGGCAAAGGCGGCGCAGAGACCGCTCTTTCTGTTGCGACATGCGGGAAAGGAGGAGGCGAGCAGCGCTTCCTTCCGCTTCCTCGTTGAACCGGCACCGGCTGCCGGCCGGCGCCTTCCGGATGGGTCCCTGCTTGGCGGCAGCATCGGCCATTCCGTCTTTCGGCTCACCCTGGAGAAGAGCCGAAATCCGGCTCCCCTCTCCTTTCTTCTGGAATGGAACCTCCATGACCGTCAATTTTCCCTTGCCCGAGACGCAGGAGAGACTTTCTCTTCCCGCAAGGAGCCAGCGCATCCTGGCCCTCGCCTTCCCGCACCTGTCGACCGACAGGATCGCACGCCGGTTGTGGGGACCGTCGTGGCGCTCGAAAGGGCGTCCTGAACATCCGCCGATCCTGTGTGCGGGCCGGCGCGAGAATGCCATGCGGCTCACCGCGCTCGATGAGATTTGCGAAGGTCTCGGCTTGAAGCGGGGACAGGGATTGGCGGAAGCGCGCGCCATGTTTCCGAATATTGATGTAGCGGATGAGGATGGAGCCGCAGACCGGGCGCTTATCGAGGCGATTGCCGACTGGTGCGATCGCTACACCCCGCTTGTCGCGCTGGATGGCGGCGAAGGCCTGTTTCTCGACATTACCGGCTGTGCACATCTCTTCGGCGGCGAGGAGGCTCTGCTGAAGGATGTGCTCGCCCGGCTCCTGCAGATGGGATTCGATGTCAAAGGAGCGATTTCTTCGTCGCCGGGTCTTTCCTGGGCGATCTGTCGTTTCGGCCGGGGTGGCGTGATATCGGGCGAGAGAATGGAGGAAGCGCTGATCTCGCTGCCGGTCAATGCCTTGCGTCTGGAAGAGGAAACGGTCGCCTCGCTCTGCAAGCTTGGGCTAAGGCGGGTTGGGGATCTCCTCCACCTGCCGCGGGCGTCGCTCGCCCGCCGGTTCGGGACACGGCTTTTGCTGCGGCTCGATCAGGCACGAGGTGCAAATGAAGAAGCGATTTCTCCACGCCGGCCGGTGGCGGCGCTTTCTGCCGAGCGCAAGCTGGCCGAGCCGATCCAGGCGGAAGATGGTATCCTTCAATTGACTGGTCAGATCGCGTATTCGCTGAAGCCGGGCCTGGAGGCGCGCGGCGCCGGCGGGCGGGTTTTCGAACTGGTCCTGTTCCGGGTCGATGGCCGAGTTTTTCGCATAACAGCCGGCGCCTCGCAGCCCCTTCGCGATCCGAGCCGGATTTCCGCACTGTTTTCGGAGCGCCTGAATGCAGTGCATGACGATTTCGATGCGGGTTTCGGTTTTGAGCTCCTGCGCCTCAACGTGCTGCAATACGACGCCTTCGAGATCTCGCAGGATGATTTCACCGGCAATGGCAGGGGTGAAATTTCACTCGCCGATTTTGTCGACCGGGTATCGGCGCGGCTCGGAGTAGACTGTCTCAGGATTGCCGAGCCGAAACAGAGCCATCTCCCCGAGCGCGCCGAGGTTTTCGTGCCGGCGATCATGGCGCGGCCCGTCCAGAGAAAGGTCGAGGAGATTTTCGCCTTCGCGCCGAGGAGCGAGCGGCCTTTGCGGCTCTTCCGTCATCCGGAGCCCGTGGAAGCTTTCGCCGCAACGGTGCCGGATGGGCCGCCGCAACGCTTTCGCTGGCGTCGTCTCGTCCACGAGGTCGTCCGTGCCGAGGGGCCGGAACGGATTGCGCCGGAATGGTGGCTGGATGGACAGGATGGCGAGGAGCGGGACTATTTCCGTCTCGAGAGCAATACGGGCCGCCGCTTCTGGATCTTTCGTCAGGGCCATTACGACGCCGGAAAGGTCCCGCCGACCTGGCACATGCACGGTATTTTCTCATGAAGCCCGTTCCTGCCTTTTTCGAGATCGGCGCCAAGACCAATTTCTCTTTCTTGGAAGGAGCCGCGAAGCCGGAGGAGATGGTGTTGACCGCCAGTATTCTGGGTCTCTCCGGTCTTGGCATTGCCGATCGAAATTCGGTCGCGGGCGTGGTGAGAGCGCACGCCCAGGTGCGAAATATGCAGGAGACATGGGACCGGCAGGAATGGGGCGAGAAAAAGGAAGGCGAAGAGGATGCCATCCGCCCTTGCGCCTTTTATCCTGGCGCGCGGCTCGTCTTTTCCGATGATACGCCGGATGTTCTTGCTTATCCGGAGAATCGAAAAGGCTGGGCCAATCTCTGCCGTCTGCTGAGCCGCGGAAATCTCAGGACGGAGAAAGGTTCCTGCATTCTGGAAGAGTGGGATTTGCTGGAATGGTGCGACGAGATGATGCTCGCCGTGGTTCCGGATTTTTCCCGGGTAGAAGAAGCAGGCTATCAACAGCATTTGGAAGAACGTCTTGGCCGTTATCGGGAACGGTTCGGCAGAAAGGTTCATGTCGCGATATCGCCGACTTACGACGGGCGTGATACGTTTGTTTTCGCATCGCTTGCGCAGATCGCTGCGCGCAATCGCCTGTCTCTGGTCGCGACCAATCTGCCTCTCTTCCATCTTCCTTACCGGAGATCCCTGTCCGATGTCGTGACCGCGATCCGGGAGCATGTGACGGTCCAGGAAGCGGGCTTTCACCTTGCTCCCAACGGCGAGCGACATATCAAGCAGGCTGGTGAAATGGCACGGCTTTTTCATGCCTATCCGGATGCGATCACCAATACGGAGCGGTTTTTCAGTCGGCTGCGGTTCTCCCTCGACGAACTGGGGCACAACTATCCGGACGAGAGTGTTCCAGGGGAGAGCATTTCCGAAACCCTGGAGCGGCTTACCTGGGAAGGAGCAAGGCGCCGATATCCTGGCAAGATACCCGCCAAGGTTTCCGAACAGGTCAGATATGAGCTCGATCTTATCAAGGAGATGAATTACGAGCCCTATTTCCTGACGGTACGCCATATCGTCTGGCATGCCCGGGACGTGTTGAAAATCCTATGCCAGGGACGCGGGTCGGCGGCCAATTCCACCGTCTGTTATTGCCTCGGCATCACCGAGGTCGATCCCACCTTCACGACCCTCCTCTTCGAGCGGTTCATTTCGACGGAGCGGAACGAGCCGCCGGATATCGATGTCGATTTCGAACACGCCCGGCGCGAGGAGGTCATCCAGTATATCTATCAGCATTACGGTTACCGGCATGCGGGATTGACCGCGGCGGTCACCAGCTATCGGACCCGCATGGCCGGCCGCGAGGTGGCCAAGGTTTTCGGCCTTTCCGAAGACGTGCAAGCCGCGCTTTCCAGCACCGTCTGGGGATGGTCGGAAGAGGGGCTTTCGGAGCGGGAAGCGAAGGTGGCAGGCCTGAACGCGGAGGACCCCACCACGAAAAAAGTCATTGCCCATGCGAAGGAACTCATGGGTTTTCCGCGGCACCTTACCCAGCATGTCGGAGGTTTCCTGATCACCCGCGACCGGCTCGACGAAGTCGTGCCAATCATGAAAACGGCGATGCCCGGCCGCTACATGGTCGAATGGGACAAGGACGATCTCGATATCCTGAAGCTCCTGAAGATCGACGTGCTGGCGCTCGGCATGCTGACCTGCCTGAAGAAGGCGTTTGAACTTATGCAACGGCATTATCAGCGGGAAGAAACGCTGGCCGGGCTTCTTCAGGATCAGCAGGATGCGGTCTACGACATGGTCTGCCGGGCCGATACGATCGGGGTCTTCCAGATCGAAAGCCGGGCGCAGATGAGCATGTTGCCGCGGCTTCGGCCAAGAAAGTTTTACGATCTCGTCGTCGAGGTAGCCATCGTGCGTCCAGGGCCGATCCAGGGAAACATGGTTCATCCCTATCTGAAACGGCGGGAGGAGGCCCGAAGAGGTATTCCCGCCCGGTATCCCAGTCCTGAACTTGAAGAGGTTCTGAAACGGACCCTGGGCGTTCCTCTCTTCCAGGAGCAGGCGATGCAGATCGCCATCACCGGCGCCAATTTTCCCCCTGAAAAAGCCGATAGGCTGCGCCGATCGATGGCGACCTTCAAGCGTTCGGGACGAGTGGAGGAGTTCAGGCGCGATTTCATCAACGGAATGCTGGAGAACAAGTATTCCCGGGAGTTCGCCGAGAGCTGTTTCAGCCAGATCGAGGGTTTTGCCGAGTATGGGTTTCCGGAAAGCCATGCGGCATCATTCGCACTGTTGGTCTACGTCTCCTCATGGATCAAGGCCTATTATCCGGATGTTTTCTGCACGGCGATGCTGAACTCCCAGCCCATGGGATTTTATGCGCCGGCGCAGCTTATTCGGGACGCGCGGGAGCATGGCGTGCGGGTCCTCCCCGTCGACGTCAACAGATCGGAATGGGACTGCACTCTGGAGAGAACGGTTTTCGACGGGCAGTCGATCGACGGGCGCCATCAATCCATGCGGGACGTGATCAGGACGCAATATGCCGTCCGGCTGGGTTTTCGGCAGGTCAAGGGCCTTGCCGAGAAGAACATGATTGAAAAGCTCATCGCCCATCGTGGAGCGGGTTATGCGTCCGTTCATGATCTCTGGGTGAGGTCCGGCCTCGACAGAACGGATATCGAACGGCTTGCGGATGCCGACGGCTTCAATTCCATGGGACTTGGCCGTCGCGAGGCGCTGTGGGCAGTCAGGGGACTGGATATCAGGAATGCGACCGAAAAATTGACTTTATTCGATGTGGCCGACCGTACGGATCTCAGACCCGAGGCGAAGGCTGCGCTCCCGCAGATGTTGCCCGGCGAAGAGGTGATCGAGGATTACCGATATCTCTCACTGTCGCTCAAGGCCCATCCCGTCTCCTTCCTGCGGGAGGAGTTCCGGAAGATGGGCATCACGCGCAGCGTCGATCTGCTGACGGTCGGGAACGGGCGGAGGGTGACGATCGGAGGAATCGTCCTCGTACGACAGCGCCCGGGTTCGGCGAGAGGGGTGATCTTCATGACGCTGGAGGATGAGACAGGTGTTGCCAATGCAATCGTCTGGCCAAAAATCTTCGAGCGTTTCCGGCCGATCGTCATGGGCGCAAGATTGGTGAAGATCCGCGGGAGGCTGCAAAGCCAGAGCGGGGTCATTCACACGGTCGTAGAGCATATAGAGGATATTACACCCATGCTGGGCCTGCTTCAGAAGGAGGCGAGACATTTCGGCGTGTCGCGGCGTGCGGACGAGGCATTGCAATCGAGCGGCGACCACCGGCAGAAAGGGCGCTTCACCATGAAGGAGGAAGAGGGCTCCCGCTGCAAGGACGAGGTGATGATCCCGGGTTCCCATGCGGCCGAACCTGGGGATGTCATGCCAAAAGGTCGGAACTTTCATTGAAACTGCGTTGCATGATTGATCAAGCGCAAGGCGGATTTCAGGCGCCCATGACAGGTTTCCTTTTAAGAAAGAGCGCAGATACCCCCGGTTTTTTCTTGACATCCCTGATCCGCTTTCGCAAAAAAGAAGATGGAATGGGTCATGTTTAGCAGGTTGACCGAGAATGCTGGTTTGCAGTTGCAATTACATTACCGACAGGGAAATCAGGGATGTCATCATTGAACTGCTCGATGAGGACTGTTGGCAGCTCATCGTTCCCGTAAAAGTCTATCATGCCATGGGAAAGCGCGGGCGATGCTGCGGCTGCTTCCCGAACGTCGTCGATCTCATAATCCGTACCACTGAGGAATATCACGCCCAGCGCCACTCGACGGAAGCCGAGGTCGTTGTATATATGTCCCGCTTGAGAGAGTTCCACGAAGAAAACAGGAGAGCGGACATTGAAAGGCGACTCAAAGGTCATCGAGCGGCTTAACGAGGCACTGTTTCTCGAACTCGGCGCGGTAAATCAGTATTGGCTCCACTATCGTCTCCTGGACGACTGGGGCTTCAAAAAGCTGGCCAAGAAAGAACGCGCCGAATCGATCGAAGAAATGCACCATGCCGATCGGCTCATCGATCGCATCATCTTCCTCGAAGGCCATCCCAACCTGCAGACCGTGGCGCCGCTGCGGATCGGCCAGAACGTCAAGGAAGTACTGGAGGCCGACCTCGCCGGCGAATATGATGCCCGCACCGCCTACAAGGCCTCCCGCGACATCTGTCACGCGGCCGGTGACTATGTCTCCATGAAGTTGTTCGAAGAACTGCTCATGGACGAGGAAGGCCATATCGACTTCCTGGAAACCCAGCTCGACCTGCTTGCCAAGATCGGTGAGGAAAAATACGGCCAGCTCAACGCCGAACCGGCAGACAGCGCGGAATAAGATCTTTTTTAAAGATTCCGAAAGCCCGGCGGCCCTGCTGTCCGCTGGGTTTTTTGCGCTTGAAATGCAGATCTCCCAAGCGTTCACCGGAGGACGTAACGTCTTGTCCCGGGCTTGTGTCGCCACCGAAGAAGCGCCCGCTGTCATTCGACGAACGACGTATCTTCGAGACCTGTCTCAAGGCATGTCCGCATTGGTCCCTTCGAGGAACGACGTCGTCAAACTTCTCCAATTTGGCCGATCATGCGAAGGCCAAAGCCGCCACACGGCACTAAAAAATCTCTCCATTACAATTCACGCCTTAACCCCTTCAAAATAGCCTCGCCAAGTGCACCTGCAGACAATCCCACCCATCGGGCCATCAACGCTGTTCGGAGATCGTCGGCGAATCTGCTGCTTCCGCCGTTCAAGCGCCGCGAAATGCAGAATGACGCGATCCAGTTGCTCCACATCGACGGCAGATGCCGAAGAGTGAAGGAACCTCGTTCCGATCCGCCGGATTCCACTTCGCGCCATCCCGGGAAAATCAACGGCCGTTATTCTTATGCTTCGCAGTGCGCGAAGCTGGCGCCCCCTCTGAAACGCCGGCGGCGACGGGAATGCGATTTGTAACGGACCCACATCATTTTTGGGCGGTATCTGCCATTTGAAGAAAGTTGGGCTCGATCGCCCTCAGGCGGCGGCTTTGACCAAATGGGCGAATTCGGCGACAACCTGATCGTAGACGGCACGCTTGAACGGGACGATCAGGTTTGGAAGATCGGCCATGGGCTTCCATTCCCAGGCGTCGAACTCCGGCTCGTGCCCGCCGGGCGGCGGGTTGATGGCGATTTCGTTTTCGTCGCCCTCGAAACGAAAGGCGAACCAGCGCTGCGTCTGGCCGCGGTATTTACCTTTGAGCCCGATGCCGATCAGATGCGGCGGCAGGTCGTAATTGATCCAGTCGCGCGATTGCGCGAGCAGCGTGACCGAACGGATGCCGGTTTCCTCATAAAGTTCGCGATAAGCGGCGGGGAGCGGATCTTCCCCTTTGTCGATGCCGCCCTGCGGCATTTGCCAGAGCTGCGGCGAACCGTCGTATTCGCTATTGCCCTCGGAGATTCGCCGGCCCGCCCAGACAAGTCGGTCCCGATTCAGCACCATGACGCCGACGCAAGGTCGGTACGGCAGATCCTCGGCGCGGAGGGGGCGTTTGTCTCTCTTGCTCATGGCGGTTCCGATCAGGGTTTGGCGCTTTCGCCTGCCAGCGCGGATATTCCTACAATCTCGATGCCGCGCTGGCCAGCTTCCTCGCTCCACTTTCTTATCGCATGGATGCTTTCGTCGAAAGCGGAAGCGACGCCGATCGCCGTGCCCTTGCGGTTGGCTATGCGTTCCAGTTCATCGAGCTTCTTCAGGATTGCATCGGATTGCAGCTGCCCGTCGAGCGTCAGATCGGCAAAGGCGTGGGGTAATTCGATCGCCTTGGCGATCGGCCCGGTCTTCGACTGGGCGGAGGTGCCGTCGTCCAGGAAGAGCAGGCCGCGCCTGGAAATATCGCGCAGGACGGGCTCCAGCGCGTTAGCGTCGGAAAGATAACGGCCGCCGAGATAGTTCATGATGCCGGTGTAATTGGTGATCTTGCCCATCGCCTCATGCAGTCGGCCGAGATTTTCCTTGGCGGAGGCCTTGGTCAGCAGCGTGCCGGGGCCGGGGTCGTTCGCCGGGTAATCGAAGGGTTCGAACGGTACCTGAACCAGAATTTCATGGCCGTTGCGGCGGGCCTCCTGCATCCAGCGCTGCAGGCTGTTGCCACTTGCGGCGAAGGCCAGCGTTACGGCCTGCGGCAATTCACGGATCGCGTATTGCGTTCCCGTCTGGCTGAGGCCCAGACCGCCGACGACGATCGCAATGCGTGTGCCGCGTGCGCCGGACCAGGGCCTGGCATATTGATCCATCGGACGCCGCCCATCGGGACCGACGATGGGCAGGCGGCCATTGGCGGAGTCTTCAAGCAAGGCTTCGTTGGGCTGTGCGGCCACGCGCGGATCCTGGCCGATCCGTTGCGTATCGAGCAGAACGGGGCCGCTCTCGCCGCGCGCCCGGGGCGTATATTTCGTCACGACCGAACCGTCGTCAGTCATGGTCCGTTGGACGTTGGCGCCGGAATTCGGGTTGGAGAGCGGCATGCCGGCGGATGGCTGCGCCGGATTTTGCTCCGGTCGCAGGGCCTGCGCCGCTTCGGGTGGAGAAGCCGGAGCATTGGAGGCGACCTGTTTCAGTGCCTCGTCACCCCGCATGGCGTAGACCGAAAGGCCGAGAACGACAAGAACGGCCACGGAGGCGAGGATGACCGCGGGAGAAAATCTCCTGCTCTTCTGTCGGGCAGCCGGCCGGTTCTGTCCAAGCGGTGCGTGGAGATCGGTGCCCAAGTTCAGTTCCGCATCATCTCTGCCCATAGAAGAACCGGCCAGCGCGACGCCTTTTCGACGTCAAACGCTGGCCGGTCGAAGCTGCTTACTTCTTGATGTTGGCCGCGGCCTTTTCCGGGTTCGGCGGAAAAGCCGGATCGGTCTTTGCGCCATGCAGCAGATCCAGCGCATAATTGAGCTGGATGTCGTCCTTGGTTTCCGGCGGAACGTAAGCGACGGAGCCCGAGCCTTCTTCGGTTTCGGCGGCGCCCTGGATATGGCCGCGCAGGCTCGATTCGCCCTCGGCGCGGACCTTGCCCTGCAGTTCCGGCGGCAGCGGCTGCTCGACTTTGATGTCCGGCGTGATGCCGGTGCCCTGGATCGACTTGCCCGACGGCGTGTAATAGAGCGCGGTGGTCAGACGTAGCGCGCCGGCATCGCCGAGCGGAATGATCGTCTGAACCGAGCCCTTGCCGAAGGACCGCGTGCCGAGAACGGTGGCTCGGCGCAGGTCCTGCAGCGCGCCGGCAACGATTTCCGATGCGGAGGCCGAACCGCCGTTGACGAGCACGACGACCGGCTTGCCATCGGTGAGGTCGCCGGGGCCGGCGTTGAAGCGACGGGTCTCGTCGGCGTTGCGGCCGCGGGTGGAGACCACTTCGCCGCGCTCAAGGAAGGCGTCGGAAACGTTGATCGCCTGGTCGAGGAGACCGCCGGGATTGAGACGAAGGTCAAGGACATAACCCTTCAGCTTGTCGGCCGGCACGTCCGCCTTGATCTTCTTGATCGCCTTTTCGAGGTCGTCGTAGGTCTTTTCGCTGAAGGAAATGACCCGGAGATAACCGACATCGCCACCTTCGACGCGGGACTTCACGGCCCGAACGGCAATGATATCGCGCACCACGGTGATATCGAGCGGCTTGTCGGCACCCTGGCGGATGACCGTCAGCTTGATCGGCGTATTGACGGCGCCACGCATCTTTTCGACAGCGTCTTCGAGCTTCAGGCCGCGGACAGGAGTACCGTCGATTTCCGAGATGAAATCGCCCGAGAGAATGCCGGCCCGGGAGGCTGGCGTATCGTCGATCGGCGTGATGACCTTGACGAGTTCGTTCTCCATCGTGACCTCAATGCCGAGGCCGCCGAATTCGCCGCGCGTCTGGGTGCGCATGTCTTCGGCATCCTTGGCATTCATGTAGCTCGAATGCGGGTCAAGCGAACTCAGCATGCCATTGATGGCGTTTTCGACCAGCTTTTCCTCGTCCGGCGGCGTGACATACTGCGCGCGGACCCGCTCGAACACATCGCCGAAGATCGACAATTCCTTATAGGTCGACGGGCCGGCGGCCTGCGCCGGCATGCCCGCCGAATAAATCACGCTCATCGCGGTCGCACCCATGAGTGCACCGACGATGACAAGAGAAGCCCTACGAATCATTTCGTGCCCTTCCAGTTTCTTTCGCGGTCCACCACGGCCTGGAATCGACCGGGGTGCCGTCCTTTCGGAATTCAATGTAAAGCGTTGGACGATCTGTTTCCAGCGCCAATGCCATTGCGCTTGCCACTCTTTTCTCACCCATCGCGGCAATCGGCTCGCCCGCAAAAACGAACTTGCCCTGTCGCGCATTCACTTCATCCATGCCGGTCAGAACCAGATGGTATCCGTCTCCGGCATTGAGGATGATCGTCTGCCCATAACTCCGGAAGGCGCCGGCAAAAACAACCAGGCCATCGGCGGGTGCGGTTACCACCGCACCGGGATTCGAAGCGATCGTCATGCCTCTTGCCGTATGGCCCGTTCCGTCGGCGTCGCCGAACCACCGCAATACTTCTCCGGCAACCGGAAGCTCCAGCTTCTGCCTAAGGCTTGAAAACGCATATGCGGGCGCAATGCGGTTTTTGTCAGGCACACCGCTTTCGGCGAGCTGCTTTGCCCGTTCGCGCTCGGCTTCCGACATCATGCGGCGCCGTTCTTCTTCGGCGCGGGCCCTGTCGATCGCCTCGCGTACAGAGGCAATCTCGCCCTCCAGCGACTGAATGAGGCCGTCCAGCGTGTTGGCGCGCCCGGCAAGCTCCTCGGAGCGACGGCGTTCGGCATCGAGATCGGCGATATTGCGCCTGTTCAATTTTTCGTTTTCGGCGAGCAGCAGGTCCATGCGCCGATCTTCCTCGACGCTTGCGGCGATGGTGTTGGAGACGTTGGCCTTCTCCGTCAAAGCCTCGGCCTGCAGCGAGGTCAGCGATTGCAGGTCGGCCACCAGCTTGTCCGCCTCGTGACGCATGCCCGGAACCACCGCGCCGAGCAGGATGGCGCTGCGGACCGAAGCAAGCGCATCGTCCGGCGTGACCAGAAGGGCCGGCGGCGGATTGCGACCCATGCGCTGCAAGGCCGCCAGAACCTCGGCCAGCACGGCCCGGCGGCTGCGCAGCGAGGCGTGGATGCCATCCTGCCGGACCTTCAGTGCGGCGATCTTCTTTTCGCTCTCCAGCGTCCTGGCTTCCAGGCCCTTCCGGCGAGCCGCCGAGTCGATCAGCGCCTGACGGATGTCGGCGGTATTCTTGCGGGTATCGGCAATGCTTTTTTCGATGGCGGCCATCCTTTCGGCCGACAGTTTCATGCTTTTGGTAAGAACTTCGAGTTCGCCCCGCGTCTCGTTGCGGCGGCGCTGCAGATCGGCAGTCGGATCCACCGCCTGAGCCGCCGGCACGACGGCGTCCTGAGCCTGCGCCAGGGCGGAAAAGGGCGGGGGCGAAGCCAGCGTCAAACCGGTAGTCACTGCCAGAAGCAGCGCGCCACGGTATGATCTGGCCTGTCTTTCGTTCATTCCTGCCCCGATATGTCGCCGGATCGAGGAAGCCTAAGCTGATTTGCCCGACGAGGCCACAAACAACATCGTGTTTGAATCTAAATGAAATGTTTACGCTCTGTGATAGGGATGGCCGGAAAGGATCGTCACGGCGCGATAGAGCTGTTCGGCGATCAGGATCCGTACCAGCTGGTGCGGCCAGGTCATCGTGCCGAGGTTGAGCACGATGTCGGCTTGCGCCCGCAGTTCGGGATCGAGACCATCGGCGCCGCCGATCGCCAACATCAGGTCGCGCTTGCCGTTGTCGCGGTAGCGGCCGATGAGATCTGCAAAGGCCCCGCTGTCGAGCGTCTTGCCGCGTTCGTCGAGAAGGATCAGGACCGCGCCTTCGGGAAGCGCCCTGGCGAGCAAGCCGGCTTCCTCCCGCTTGCGGGTATCGGCATTCGCCGCGCGACTTTCCTGGACTTCGATCAGTTTCGACAATTCCAGCCCTACCGCCGGACCCGCCTTGGCGAAGCGGTCGAGATAACGGGACGCTAGGTCCTTTTCCGGTCCGGCCTTGAGCCGTCCCACAGCAAAAAGGCTTACACGCATGTCCCATTCCGTTGATTCAGGCGGCCAAAATCCATGTGCGGCAGCTGCCTGCGCTTAACTGCCGCTGGTATTGCCCCGTCATTCCGACCGGTTCAGGACATGCCTAAACCTTGTCAATGCAGCAATGCACCTTCCTCGATATCCGGCGCGGCCCACATCTTTTCGATGTTGTAGAACGCACGGATTTCAGGGCGGAACACATGGACGATGATGTCACCGGTGTCGATCAGCACCCAGTCGCCGGTTTCCAGGCCTTCGACGCGGGCCGTTCCCAGGCCTTCGTCCTTCAGGTCGGAAATCAGATGATCGGAGATGGCCGTGACATGCCGGTTCGATCTGCCGGAGACGACGACCATGTAATCTCCCAGTGCGGATTTTCCGGCGATGTTGATGGTGACCATATCTTCTGCTTTGGAATCCTCGAGGCTTGCGAGGACCAGTTCGAGAGCACGGGCGGCGGCATCGGCGCCACGTTCCAGGCTCTGCGGGAGGACGGGAGCCGTCTTTCCCTTGGCGTGTACTGTTGTCAGGGTTTGTCCTTTCTTCCACGTAACAGCAACAGGCACTTACAGCGAATCCGAACTGAGAGTCGGCCGCTCCCTCAAACGTGGCATCGAATGGTTAATCTTTCAAGAGACAGCCGAAAAAGGTGATCGCGGGGAAGAAAACTTCACCGTCCTGTCATGCTATGTGCCATTCCGGTTGCTTGCGGCTCGGATCGCAGTGGAACTGAGCGCCGAGCGCGGTCCATGAATGAAGGTCCAGGCGGGTGACGGGCGCTTCCAAAGCGTCCCGGCATCGTCCTCGTCGATCCGCGCATAATCGAAGGTACGAGCCATCTTGGAGGAGAGAAACGACAAGGTGGCGCCGGGCCGGTCGATGACGGCGATCGGGAATGTCGAAGCGATCGTTTTCCACTTCTGCCAGAGATGGAAGGTCTTCAGGCTGTCGGCCCCCATCACCCAGATGAAATGGACATGGGGATTGCGCGCCTTCACGAAAGCCAGCGTATCGGCGGTGTAGGAGCCTCCCAAGGTCTTCTCGAAAGCGGTGATTTTGATGCGCGGATCGTGGATCAGTTTTTCACTCATCGCGATCCGATCGGAAAGCGGCGCGAGTTCGGAGCGGCTTTTCAATGGATTGCCGGGGGTGACCATCCACCAGAGCTGGTCAAGGCCGAGGCGGCGCAGCGCGATCTCGGCGACCAGGAGATGACCTTCATGCGGGGGATTGAAGGAGCCGCCTAACAGGCCGACCGCCATGCCATTTCCGGCATGCGGCATCACCAGGTACCGGCGGTCGATCTTCTCTTCCGTCACGTGCAGTCAGGGCCGGGTCTGGCCGGTGCCGTGCACCCGGTATTTGAACGAGGTGAGCTGTTCGACGCCGACCGGCCCTCGTGCGTGCATCTTGCCGGTCGAGATGCCGATTTCGCCGCCCATGCCGAACTCGCCGCCATCGGCAAACTGGGTCGAGGCATTGTGGAGCAGGATCGCCGAATCGAGTTCGTTGAAGAAACGGGCGACGACCTGCGGATCTTCGGCAATCACCGCTTCGGTGTGATTCGACGAATAAGTGTTGATGTGGCGGATCGCACCGGAAATGCCATCGACGATGGCGACCGAAATGACCGCGTCGAGATATTCGGTACGCCAGTCCTCCTCCGTCGCCGGTCTGAAGCCGGGGAAGACCTTGAGAACGGCCGCAGAGGCACGGATTTCGCAGCCTGCTTCCGTCAGGGCTTCGAGGATCGGCATGAGATGCGTGCCGATCGCGGCGCTGTCGATCAGCAGGGTCTCGGCGGCGCCGCAGACGCCGGTGCGGCGCATCTTGGCGTTGACGGTGATCTTCTTGGCCATATCGAGATCGGCGGAGGCATCCACATAGATATGGCAGAGGCCTTCGAGGTGGGCGAAGACCGGAACCCGCGCCTCGTTCTGGACACGCGCCACAAGGCTTTTGCCGCCGCGCGGCACGATGACGTCAATTGCGCCGTTCAAGCCCGACAAAAGGGCGCCGACGGCGGCCCGGTCGGTCGTCGGCACGATCTGGATAGCGTGCTCTGGAAGTCCTGCGACCTTGAGGCCGGCGACGAGGCAATCATGAATAGCCTGCGATGATTGGGCCGAATCGGAACCGCCGCGCAGGATGACCGCGTTGCCCGCCTTGAGGCATAGCGCGCCTGCATCGGCCGTCACGTTGGGGCGGCTTTCGTAGATCACGCCGATGACGCCGAGCGGCGTACGGACGCGTTCGATATTGAGGCCGTTCGGGCGATCCCAGGCAGCCATGACCTCGCCGACCGGATCCTTGAATTCGGCAATCTCGCGCAGCGCCTGCGCCATGCCGGCTATGCCCTTTTCCGTCAGCGTCAGCCGGTCGACGAAGGAAGGCAGGAGGTCCTTGCCTTCGACGTCCTTCAGGTCGGCTGCATTGGCGGCCAGGATCTTGTCCCTGGCTGCCATGATCGCATCCGCCATGGCGTTCAGTGCCTTGTTCTTGGCCTCGGCGGAAGCAGTCGCCAGTTCGCGAGCTGCCGCCCTGGCGTTGCGGCCGATCTTGTCCATCACGGCGGCCACGTCGTCTGTCTTCGCAACCTTGTCAAGCATGGGCTGCATCCTCCTTGCGGCCTTCTTTTTTCGTCTTGCGCACCGATCCGGTGATGACCAGATCGTCGCGATGCACCATGGCGGCGCGGCCGGCATAACCGAGGATCGCTTCGATCTCCGCGGACTTGCGGCCGGTGATCTGGCGCGCCTCATCGGCGTCGTAGCCCGCCAATCCGCGGGCGATCTCACGCCCGTCGGCGCCGATGATCGCGACCGTATCGCCGCGATGGAAATTGCCTTCGATGCGGCGAACGCCTGCCGGCAGCAGGCTCTTTCCGGTGCCGAGCGCGTTTTCCGCCCCCTCGTCGACGAAAAGTTCGCCCGCCGGCTGAAGCTGTCCGGCAATCCAGGTCTTTCGCGCCGTCACGGGCGTGCCGGAAGGTGCGAACCAGGAGGAGCGCGTGCCTTCCTCGATGGCGCGCAACGGATGATCCGTCTTGCCGGACGCGATGATCATGGCGCAGCCGGCACCGGTGGCGATCTTGCCGGCGTCGATCTTGGTGCGCATGCCGCCGCGTGAAAGCTCGGACGCCGCACCGCCGGCCATGGCCTCGATCTCGGGGGTGATCGCCGGGATGATCTCGATAAACCTGGCTTCGGGATCAAGATGCGGCGGGGCGGTGTAGAGCCCGTCGATATCGGAGAGCAGCACGAGAAGATCGGCACTGGTCATAGTCGCGACGCGGGCGGCAAGGCGATCATTGTCGCCATAGCGGATTTCGGTGGTCGCCACCGTGTCGTTCTCGTTGATGATCGGCACGGCGCCGATCTTGAGCAGCTGGTTGATCGTGGCGCGGGCGTTCAGATAGCGGCGGCGTTCTTCCGTGTCGCCCAGTGTCAGCAGGATTTGGCCGGCGACGATGCGATGGCGGGACAGGCTTTCCGACCAGGCGCGGGCGAGCGCGATCTGGCCGACGGCGGCGGCGGCCTGACTTTCCTCAAGCTTCAGCGCACCGGAAGGCAGGTCGAGTACGGTGCGGCCCATGGCGATCGCGCCGGACGAGACGACCAGCACATCGATACCCTTTGCTTTCAGCGCTGCGATATCGGCGCAGACGGCCTCCAGCCAGCGGGACTTCAGACCGGTCTTGCGGTCTACCAGCAGGGCAGAGCCGATCTTGATGACGATGCGGCGATGGTTTGCAAGCGGGGTACGGACGGCGCTCATTCGTCGTCTTCCTCGTCGAAATTCCCGATCGGCACCGATCGGTCCGGCAGGGCGGTCTCTTCACCCCCGCTCGCCTCGACGATTACGTCCCGAAGCGCGCGCAGCACCTCCGTCATGCCCTTGCCGGTGACGGCGGAGATCAGGAACGGCGTCTGGCCGCAGGCCTTTTCCAGCTCCTTGGCCTTTTTCTTCAATTCCTTGTCGTCCAGAATGTCGATCTGGGATAGCGCCACGATGACCGGCTTGTCGATCAGTCCGCCGCCATAGGCTTCCAGCTCGGTCTTCACCGTCTTATAGGCCTTGCCGACCTTCTCCTCGACAGCCGAGACGAGATGCAGCAATACGCGGGTGCGCTCCACATGGCCGAGGAACCGGTCGCCGATACCGACGCCTTCGTGAGCGCCTTCGATCAGGCCCGGAATGTCGGCCAGCACGAATTCACGGCCGTCGATGGTTGCGACACCGAGGTTCGGGTGCAGCGTCGTGAACGGATAGTTGGCGATCTTCGGCCGGGCGCGCGTGACGCTTGCGAGGAAGGTCGACTTGCCGGCATTCGGCAGGCCGACCAGGCCGGCGTCGGCGATAAGCTTCAGCCGCAGCCAGATGGTCTTCTCTTCCCCTTCGAGGCCTGGATTGGCCCAGTTCGGCGCCTGGTTGGTGGAAGTCTTGAAATGGGCGTTGCCGAAACCGCCGTTGCCGCCCTTTGCGAGACGGAACGTCTGGCCCTCCTTGGTCAGGTCGATGATCAGCGTCTCGTTGTCTTCCTCGAAGATCTGGGTGCCGACCGGTACCTTCAGCGTCACGTCGCCACCATTGGCGCCGGTGCGGTTCTTGCCCATGCCGTGCGTGCCGGTCTGGGCTTTGAAATGCTGCTGGAAGCGGAAGTCGATCAGCGTATTGAGACCGTTGACTGCCTCGACCCAGACATCGCCGCCACGCCCGCCGTCACCACCGTCGGGACCACCGAATTCGATGAATTTCTCTCGCCGGAACGAGACCGCACCCGCGCCGCCGTCGCCGGAGCGTATGTACACTTTTGCCTCGTCGAGAAACTTCATCTTGCCGCCGCTGGTCTTGTGTTAGTCGGGCGCCTGCGTTCCTATGGCATCCGGTAGGTTTCGATATAGCCGCTTGGGGCCAAGGTCAAAGAATATCATGAAGTTCGTGAGCTATAACGTCCAGTACGGGTTCGGTATGGACGGCCGATTCGATCCCGAACGCATCGCAAAAGACATCGAAGGTGCAGATGTCATCGCGCTTCAGGAAATTACCCGCGATCATCCCAAAAATAGTCATGCCGATCTGGTCGAACGTTTTGCGGGCCTTTTCCCCGATCATTTCCATGTCTACGGTGCGCCCTGCGACGTACTCCTCGGTATCATGGTTCAGAACGGCCGCCGGATCGAACGCCGCTTCCAGTTCGGCAACATGATCCTGTCGCGCTGGCCGATCCGCGCGACGCGCCATCTGCTCCTGCCGCGCAGCTACACCACCGACCAGCTCAACCTGCAGCGCGGCGCGCTGGAGGCCGTCATCGATGCGCCCGGCGGTGCGCTCAGGGTCTATTCCACCCATCTCGATCACATTTCTCCCGATGAGCGGCTCGAGCAGATCCTTTATCTCAAGGCGCGGGCGCTGAATTTCGTCGCCGAGGGCGGCGCGCTCACCGGCGGCGCCGAACAGGGTTTTCCCGACCCGCCGCAACCGGCGGACTTTCTCATCATGGGCGATTTCAACATGGAGCCCGAGTCGGGCGAATATGTCGCCATGGTCGGCCAGCGGGACCGGCTTTACGGGCGCGCCCTGCGCGCCAACCAACCCGTCGACGCGCTGGAATGGCTGAAGGTGCGCACGCCCGAAACCTATACCTGGGCGGAACCGCCGGGAGAGAGGCAGATGAAGATGCATCTGGATCATTGTTTCGTAAGTTCCGGACTGGCGCCGCGGTTGAAAAGCGCCTGGGTGGACAACGAGGCGCTCGGTTCCGATCATTTTCCACTGTGGGTGGAGCTGGAGTGAAGGGGCCGGCGGATTTGTCCGCCGGGTATTTTCAGGGGATCGTCACGGCCGGCCGAGCGGACGAAAATCCTCGGGCAGCAGCAGGGTCTCGATGTGCGGAACCGTGCGGTTGCGTGACAGGCTGAAGAGCTGGTTCGCATCGACAATCCGGAAGCCGAGCTTCTTCTGGACGTTGAGCGAGGCAAGGTTGTCCGCAAAGGCGCCGGAGTGAATCGGCGTTTCCGGCATACGCCAGAAGAACCGCTCCAGTGTCCCCGCCACCGCTTCCGTCATATAGCCGCGATCCCAATAGAGCCGGTTGAGCCAGTAGCCGAGGCGCCACTGCCCGCGTCTCTGCTCCAGGCCGACGGCACCGATATGCACGTCGTCGCCGGTGGTGATCGCCAGCATCCAATCCGGCAGGATACCGGATGCATGCGGGACGAGCCAGTCCAGCGCATCCTGGCGATCATAGGGCTGCGGCACGCGGGCCAGCATGCGGGCGACCTTGAAATCGCCGAGCGATTCGGCAATCGCACCCGCATCGCCGATCTTGTGCGGCCGGAGCACCAGCCGCTTCGTGGTGATGATCGGGCTGGGGCCTGGCGTCGTGAGCGACAGGCTCGTGCTTTGGAGAACCGCGGCGTTCATCGCATTTCTCCCCAGCTTCTCAGCGACATCCAGGTCTTGCGGTCGAGCCGGAACCATTCGACGGCGACCATGCCGCCCAGCGCCAGGCAATCGATCATGCCGGTTCCCTGAAATTGGAAACCGCATTTCTGGATCACCCGCCTGGAGGCGATATTGGTCACCCGGCAACGCGCATCGATGTGGTCGATGTTGTTGCGGGTGCGGAAAGCCATGTCGATCAGGACATGGGCGGCTTCCGTGGCATAACCTCGGTTCCAATAGGGCTCGCCAAGCCAGTAGCCAAGTTCGAGCGTTCTTCCGTCTGCCTGGGGTTCCAGTGCGCAACAACCGAGAAAGGCGCCGTTGTCTCCTCGCGTAATGGCATAGACGCATTTGCCGATCTCGCCGGCCTTCGTGCGTCGCACGAAATCGGCTGCGTCTTTTGCCGTGTAGGGATGCGGCATACGCGACACCATGGTCGCGATATTCGCATTGTTGGCGAGATGGGCAAGTGCGTCGATGTCTTCTTCGTGGGGTGCGCGGAGCACCAGGCTCCGCGACAGTAAGACGGGGCAATCGCTTCTCGACCGGTCGGGTCTCAACCGTTCCTCTGGCGGCCGGGATTGGCTCGCCCTCAGTAGTTCGCCTTGCATGTTCAGTCCTCCTGTTGGGGGTAAAGAAAAAGGGAAGATGGTGGTGTCCCATCTTCCCTTTTTTCTGACTGAACCTTTGGGCGTTCAGCCGGGTCGATGTGACACCGGCTGCTAAAGTACGCTTACCGGCTTTATTCTGCTGCTTCGGCTTTCGGCATTACGGACACGTACACTCGGCCATTGGCCTTCGTACGGTAATTCACATTGCCGGCCGTAAGCGCAAAAATGGTGTGATCCTTGCCGAGGCCGACGTTCTGGCCCGGATGCCACTGCGTGCCGCGCTGGCGCACGATGATGTTGCCCGCGAGGACGGCTTCGCCGCCGAACTTCTTCACGCCAAGGCGCTTGGACTGAGAGTCGCGACCGTTACGCGACGAACCGCCAGCTTTTTTGTGTGCCATTGGAGTTCTCCTTTACCCTTCGAAACCCTGATTAACCGAGAATGTCCGTGATGCGGACAACCGTGTGATGCTGGCGATGGCCGCGAATCCGCTTGGAATTCTGGCGGCGACGCTTCTTGAAGGAGATGACCTTCGCGCCACGGTTATGCTCGACCACTTCGGCCTTGACCGTCGCACCCGAAACGAACGGGGCGCCGATCTTGGCATCGGCGCCAACGCCGACAACCAGGACTTCGTTGAATTCGACAACTGCACCAGCTTCGGCTTCCAGCTTTTCGATGGTAAGCACGTCGTTGGCTGCCACGCGGTACTGCTTACCGCCGGTCTTGATGACTGCGAACATTTTTTGTCCTTTCATGTTCGGTCCGGCTCTGCCTTTAAAAAAGCGGCCGTCTTTTTGTCAGTCGGTTCTAGCAGGATTTCGAAAGAGGTGATCTTCTGAACTGTCTGCCGGTGAAATCTGCACGGAAGCCCCGCGGCGTCCCTGCAAACAAAGAGGCGGGAATCTTTTCCACGCCTGATCGCGTGCCCGGATACGCGACCGACAAAAAACTGTCAAGGCAAAAGGATATAAAGACTTGATATTCGCCCCTTGCCAGCCCGATTTTTCGCCGCTATGAGAACGCCGCGCTGACCATCGCGTCATCATGCTCAAGCGGAGAGGTGGCTGAGTGGTCGAAAGCACCGCACTCGAAATGCGGCATACGGGCAACCGTATCGTGGGTTCGAATCCCACCCTCTCCGCCATTTGCCGCCGGTTGCGTCTCTCGTTCGATATTGCCGCCGATCACGGCATTCCACCAAACGCTGATCTGTGCAGCCCTGAGAATAGTTCAGCGCAATCAGGCAGGTGACGGCGCCACAAGCAGGTGACACGCCGCTCAAGTTCGCCGTTCGACTAAGCAGGAATGTATATCAGCCTGACCGTGTCCTCGCCAATGAGATCGGTGGAAACAAGGCGGAGCGGAGGCCGTGGGCCGGCAAAGAACGGCCTGCCGCGGCCAAGCACGACGGGATGGAAGTAGAGACGATATTCATCGATAAGACCAAGGTCGGTCAGGCTTCGTGCCAGATCAGGTCCGGAAACTGCAATCTCTCCGTCAAGCCGAGCCTTCAGGTCACGTATCACCGCCTCGACGTTATCCTCGATAAGTGTGGCGTTTGGGCCGACTGACTTCAGCGAGCGCGACACGACCCACTTAGGTTGGCGCCGCCACGCCGCGGCGAATTCGTGATGCTCCGCGCTCCACTCAGGACGGTCCTCGTCCCAATAACGCATGATCTCGTACATGCGGCGACCGTACGCGCTGCCAGTCAGGTCGCGCACATGCTCTATCCAGTGACGAAAGAGCACGGGACTTGGCGCAAATTCCTGGTGATCGACATAACCGTCCAAGGACAGGTTCATTCCGAAGATCAGCTTCGCCATTCTACCAAACCTCCATCTCAAGATCCTCACGACAGTATAAACGGAGCGATGCAGAACGTGGGGCCGGCCGCAGACTACACGCCATTGCCGGTTGCGTAATGCAGGGGGAATTCGAGAAGCAGTGCCAGCTCGGAAAAATCGGCATCGCTGCCGGATTGACGGCCGCGACATCTCGGGTATTTCGCATCGGAAATTGTTGTCCCCGATAAGCCTTTACTGATCCTTTGGCTCCTTCGCCGGCTCAACCTGCAAATTTCCCAGCAGCGACGATACCGCATTCTCTCCTTCGAAACCGGCTTCCTTCAACAGTTTGTCGAGGATCGGTTTGTTGGCCTGGTAGGCCAGCAGCTGGCCGGCGAGGCCCTCGCCGAGGCCGATTCCGCCTGCGGCACCTGCACCGCCTTCGCCGCGGCCGAGCATGCCGCCGGTGTCGAAGATGCGGATGTCGGAGATCTTTTCGATCGGCTTGACGGCTTCCGCCAGTGCCTGCGGGATGATGCGGATGCGTTCGCGCAGGATCTCGAATTCGATGATGGCCGGGCTCAGCCGGTTGCGCGCCTCGTTGAGCAGGGCCTCGCTTTCGGCGGCGGCTTTGCCGGTTTCGAGAACGCCCTTCGCCTTGATGATCGCGGCATCCGCTTCGGCGGTGGCGAGTGTCTTGATGGCGTCGGCCTGGTCCACCGCGGCCTGTTTTTCGGCCTCGGCGCCGACGGTCACGGCAGTCGCCTCCGTTTCCGCCCTTTTGCGGGCGTCGATGACGGCGATCTGACGTTCACGCTCGGCAATTTCCACTTCCTTGGCGGTCGTGACTTTTTCTTCTGCGGCTATCGCAAGTGCGCGGGCATTCTCGGCGCTTGCCTTGGCTTCCGATTCCTCACGGCTCTTGTTGGCGACGGCGATGGCGCTTTCCTGCGCGACGATCTGCAGATCACGGCGGGCTTCCGTGTCGCGCTGCTGCACGGCCCGGCTTGCATCGATATTGGCGCTTTCGCGCGCCTGCTTGGCCAGCGCTTCGCGTTCGGCGATCGCCTGTTCGGCGGCGATACGGGCTTCCTCCTCGGCGCGCTTTGCAGCCTGCTCCTGCTGCGCGGTCTCCGCCCGCGTGGCGGCGGACTTGTTGGCGATGTCGCGTTCCTGGTTCAGTTCGGCCTCGCGTTTGGTGCGCTCGATCGCCAGCGACTGCTGGCGGGCCTCGAGATCCTTCTGCGCAATCGCCACTTCCGTATCGCGGACGATTTCATTGCGCTCCTTCTTGCGGCTCTCGGTGATGCGGGTCAGCGTCGCAAGGCCCTGAGCGTCGAAGAAATTGTTGGAGTTGAAGTGCTTGATATCAGTCTGGTCGAGCCGGGTCAGCGAGACGGATTCCAGTTCCAGGCCGTTCGACTGCAGATCGGCGCCCACCGCTTCCTGCACGGCCTTGACGAAATCCATGCGCTGTTCCTGCAACGCGTCGAGCGGCATTGTCGCCGCGACAGAACGCAAACCGTCGACGAATTTTGCCTCGATCAGGACGCGAAGCTGTTCCGCATCGTTGGTGCGGTCGCCCAGGGTCTGGGCCGCAAGCGCGATCGAGGAGGCGTCCGGCTTGACCCGCACGTAAAATTCGGCGCCGATATCGACACGCATGCGGTCCTTGGTGATCAGGGCGTCGCCCTCGCCGCGCCTGACCTCCAGCCTGAGCGTCTTCAGGTTGACCCGCGCAATGGAGTGGAAGATCGGCAGCACGACGGAGCCGCCGTCGAGCACCACCTTCTGGCCGCCGAGGCCGGTCCGGACATAGGCCTCGTCGCGGCTCGACCGGGTGTAGAGCGATGCGAGAACGAAACCGATGCCGAAGATCAGGATTATGCCTATGCCGGCAGGCAACAAGAGATCGTAAATCATGGACGCTCCGTTGAATCTGGATTGGCCGGCGTCAGCATGTCCGACGGCGCGGCGATGGCGATGAAGATGTCGGCCGCGCGGTCGACGATCAGGATATCGGTGCCGATCGCGAGAGGAGCTTCGCTCCTGGCGGCCCTGGCTCTCAGCGTATGCCAGTTTCCATGTCGGTCTTTTATACGCACGCGTCCCGGCAGGCCCTGGTCGAGAGGGCCGACGGTCACCTCGCCGCCCCTTCCGATGAATTCGGAGAGGTCGACGGCATAGGTTTCATCACGCGGCACGATGCGTGCCACCCATCTGCTCGACGTGCGGACGGCGGGAAGCGCCAGGAGGAAGGCCGGCACCGATGCCACGATCGCCGGCAGAGGTGTCCACACCGCCTGAGCGACGGCCTGCAGGGCAAAACCGGTGATCGCGAAGAAGCCGAGCAGCATCATGATCAGGATGAGGATAGGAACGCCGCCGAGGTTCAGCCAGGAGAGCAGCCCGGAAATGCCGCCATGGTCGTTCGACCAGGCCTTGTCGATCACCTCGCCAAGCGAAAAACCGATGAGGAGGCCCACGATCTCCAGGCCGGTCAGCGCGACCAGCATCACCGCCGCAACGGCGAAGGGCAGGCATTCGGGCGCGAGGAAGAGCTGCATGGGCGCTAGTTCTGCTTCGACTTGAATTGTGCGAGCCGGGCCTCGATCGCTCGCTCGCGATGCAGCCGGTCAAGTTCGTCCAATTCCGCGCTGGTTCCCTTCTGGCCGGCAGGCACGCCGGTAAGGCGTGAAATGGTGGATGCCGCGCGGGCGGCGCCATCGGTCGGGCTGCGGGTCTCGCGCGCTGCGGTGCCTTCCGGAAACTTTGCGAGGCTGCGCTTCAGATCGCCAAGCCTTTCCTCGGCTTCGCGGCGGGTCGCGAGCACGGCCTGTAACGCCTGCTGGCCTTCCGCGAGATTGATCCGTGCGTCCGCCAGTGCCTTGTCGAGAGCGGCGAGCTGGGATTCAAGATCGATCTGGCGCGCCACGCCGGCCTTGGCAAGGTCATCCCTGCCGGCAGAGACGGCCGTGACGATCTTTTCTTCCAGCGCCTTCATGTCGGCGCCGATCTCGTCGCGCCGGTTCATGATACGGTATTCCTCCGCACGTGCCTTGCCGATGTCGGCGCGGGCTTCGTCCGCCGCCGTATCGATTTCCCGAAGCGCCTGTTCGACGATCGCGATCTTGTTGGCATCTTCAGCCTTGTCGATGGCGGAATTTGCAAGACCTGCAATCAGCCGTCCCATGCGGGACAAAATGCCTTCATTCATCATCATGTGTTCCTCCGTTCGGTCCGCATGTGGGGTGACGCCGATATGGATCTGGTAGCCGCCGTCATGCGCCACCAGCTGAGCGGTGAAGATGTTGAGGGTGCCGCGGGAATAGCCGGCAACGTCGAAGGGGATGGCGACGCGGCCGCGCACCGTAGCCACGGTCAGGTCCGTCGGGCCTTTGATCGCAAAAAGCTTGTCGTCGAGCGGCAGCCTGTCAAGGACCGACCTGTGGCCGCGATTGGCCGCGAAGTCCCGCAGACCCAGGGTTACCAGCCGTGCCGGCAGGCCAGTCCGCTCGCGGACGGATTCGTAAGCCAGCTCATGAAGCGTGACGAGATTGGCGCCTCCCTTTTCCGCCGCCAGTTCATCAAGCATGGACAGCATGACGGCATAGGCCGCGAAGGTATCGTCGAGGGCCTGCCTTGCTTCAACGGACGGCGCCAGATCGTAGCGCAGGATCGAGGTATGAGATATCTGTGCCATACCTGCAACATAAAGCACCGCTTTTGTGCTTTCAAGGGCACTTCAATTTTTGGTGGCAAATATTTATGATCTCTAGCCAGCACATGGGTTGAGAGCCAGAGGGCGACACTGCGGAATGCCGAAAGCGATTGCAGGCGGTGCGCCGCCTCGACGGGCCAGCCTATCGGGTTTCCCGGCCGATGCGGGAGAGCAGGATGACGGGAGCCATGCCGATCAGCAGGATTGCGAGAGCCGCGATCGAGGCTTCCTCATAAGTTCCCCGTGCCGCTTCGCCATAAAGATGGGTGGCGAAGGTTTCCACGTTGAGCGGCCTGAGCAACAGGGTTGCGGGGAGTTCCTTGACGCAGTCCACGAAGACCAGCAATCCGGCTGCCGTAATCGCTGCCTTCGACAGGGGCAGGTGGACATGGCGGAATGTGCCGGCCGGAGACTGGCCGAGCGTTCGGGACGCATGGTCGAGCGACAGGGAAATGCGGCTAAGGCCAGCGTCGATGCCGCCGGCGGAGATCGCCAGGAAACGCATCGCATAGGCATAGATCAGCGCGGCGCCGGACCCCATGATCAGCAGACCGGTGGAGAGCCCGAACCATTCGAGTGCCGTACGGTCGATGAAACGATCGACAGAGGCAAGCACGATCAGCACGCCGATCGCGACCACCGTTCCGGGGGCAGCATAGCCCATCGTCGCCAGACGATAGGACCATGAGGACACTGCCCCAGGACGAAGGCGGTTGGTGTAAGCGATCACGACGCCCAAAAGGATCGTGACGAGTGTAGCGATGGCGGCGAGCGAGATGGTGTTGACGGCCTCGTGCTGCAGGCGTGGGGACAAACCGGCAAAGCGCACGCGCTTCAACGCTTCCGTCACAAGATAGAGCGCCGGCGCAGCAAATCCGATGAGGATGGGGGTGAAGCCCAACATGAACAGGATCATGCCTTTGATGCCCGTGATGCAGTGAGGCTTGAGGCTGCGATGGCGCCGCGCATCCGCCGAATAACGCTGCCTGCGCCGGGCCCAGCGCTCAAGTGCCACGAGGCCAACGACGATCAGCAGCAGCAACAAGGCGATCTGTGAGGCGCCGGGCAGGTCGCTGCGGGTGATCCAGGTCGTGTAGATCGAGACGGTGAGCGTTCGCACGCCGAGAAACTCCGCCGCGCCGACGTCGTTCAGCGTTTCCATCAGAGCCAGGCTGACGCCCACTGCAACAGCCGGCCTTGCGAGCGGCAAGGCGACATTCCAGAAGATGCCATGGCGGGAAATGCCGAGAGTGCGTGCGGCATCAATAAGATTGGCCGACTGGGTGACGAACATCGCCCGCGTCGGGATGTAGACATAGGGATAGAGGACGAAGCCTAAGAGAAGGATGCAGCCGGTCATCGAGCGCACGTCCGGCAGACGGAACTGGCGGGGGCTGGAATAACCGAGCCACCAGCGGATCGCGCCTTGAACCGAACCGATCGGGTGCAGAATGTCGAGATAGGCATAGGCGACGATATAGGTGGGCACCGCGAGCGGCAGCAGCAGCGCCCATTCCAGTATCCGCCGGCCGGGAAAGGCATAGGCCGTCACCAGCCAGGCCGTAGTCGTGCCGACAACCGTTGTCACGACGCCGACGCCGCAGAGCAGGATCAGGGTATCGACCAGATGAGCCGGAAGGATGGTCGATATCAGATGCGCCCAGAGGCCTGGAGAGCCTTGGATCGCCTGCAGGAACAGGCCGGCGAGCGGAAGCCCGACGAATGTCGCGACAATGCCGGCGCAGACGAGCCAGCGAAGACCGGAGCGTTTCTTTCGCCAACCGATTGCCGCGATATGGGAGGTCAAATTGCTCACCGGCCGGAAACGAAAAGGCGCCCACGAAAAGGCGCGGGCGCCTTTTCGTGCCTTAGTTGTCGAAGCCGACCTTGTCGACCAGCGCGCTCGCCTGCTTGCGGTGGCTGACGATCTCCGTCAGCGGCTTGGAATCGATCTTCAGTTCGCCGAGTGCAGCGATGATCGGATCGGCCTTGGCGCCGGCTTTGACCGGGTATTCGTAATTGGCTTCCGCATAGATCTTCTGGGCATCGTCGGAGACGAGATATTCGAGAAGTTTTACAGCCTCGGCCTTGTTCGGTGCATGCTTGGCAACCGCCGCGCCGCTGATATTGACCTGCGTGCCGCCGTTTTTGAAGGTCGGCAGGACGACCTTGATCGCCTCGCCCCATTTGACCTGGTCCGCGCCACCTTTGCCGGAGCGCATCAGGCCCACATAGTAGGAATTGGCGATGGCGATATCGCAAATGCCGCCCATGATGTCCTTGGCGCCGTCACGGTCGCCGCCGCCAGCCTTGCGGGCAAGGTTGGCCTTGACGCCCGTCAGCCATTTTTCGGTTTCGGCAGCGCCATAGTGGGCGATGTAATCGGCGAAGAGAGCCGTGTTGTAGGGGTGCTGGCCGGCGCGGATGCAGACCTTGCCCTTCCACTTGGGATCGGCCAGATCCTCGTAGTTGAAGGATGCCAGATCGAGGTCCTTGGCAGCGTAGAGCACGCGGGCGCGCATCGAGAGCGCGAACCAGTGACCCTTCGCATCGCGCAGCTGCGCCGGGATGGCGGCATTCAAGGTGGCCGACTCGATCGGCTGGGTGACGCCCTTTTCGGCCAGATCGACGAGACTGCCGGCATCGACGGCCATCAGGATATCCGCTGGCGAGCTTGCGCCTTCCGCCGCGACACGTTCGGGAAGCCCGTCCTTCAGGAAGACGGTGTTGACCTTGGTGCCGGTGGATTTGGTGAATGCGTCGAGCAGCGGCTGGATCAGGCCCGGTTCACGAGTCGTATAGATGTTGATCTCGGCCGCTGAGGCAGCACCTGCGCTGAGGCAGAGCGAAGCGGCGAGTAACGTGGATGTCGCGAAAGCGTGTTTGGTCATAGGTCGTCCCTCCAATGAATTCTCCACGCTTGCAGCAGTTCATGACCCTTTGCGTCAAGTTATTTCTCAACTTGAAGTCACCTTCACGGACTCTTGATCTCGACCACGGCAAAAAATGCAACCCTGAATTACGGCTCACGAAAATGCCAGAACCTGATCGTCGGCAATGGAAATCAGCACCCGTTGAGCATCTTTCGGCAGGCGTTTCGTGGTCCTGATGCGGAGAGGCCTTTCGAGGTCTCCGATGCGAACAAGGAACTGCTCGAATTCCCCGTGAAAATTTCGGGCTTCGATGCGCCCCGGAAGATCGCCCTGGTCGAGGGAAATCGAGATGGCTTGGGGGCGGACGTAGAGGACGGCCGAACTTCCGTTCTCAACGATCATGGGATAGGCGAAATGGCCGATTGCCGTCTTGATGATGCCGGCGTCGTAGACGCCCGGCACCTTGTTGAAGTCACAAAAAAATTCTGCAGCGTAGGCCGTAGCGGGACGATCATGCAGGTCGTAGCCGGAACCGGCTTGGACGATCTTGCCCTCCTTCATCAGCACGACCCGATCTCCCGAGGACAAGGCCTCCTGCGGATCATGCGTGACCATGATCACGGTGGTGCCGAGCATTTTCAGGAGCGACAGCGTATCGTCGCGCACCCTGTCTCTCAGCGCCTGATCCAGATTGGAGAAGGGCTCGTCCATCAGGAGAATGTCAGGCTGCGGCGCAAGCGCCCTTGCCAGGGCCACGCGCTGCTGCTCGCCGCCGGAGAGCGTGTGCGGAAAGCGATCGGCAAGATGGGATATCCCGATCCTGTCGATGACGTCGGAAGTCCTTTCCATCGCTTCGGCTTTCGACCGGCGTTTGAGACCGAACCGGATGTTCTGCCTAACTGTCAGATGCGGGAAGAGCGCATAGTCCTGAAAGACGAAGCCGATGTTGCGGGCTTCCGGCTCGATAAAGGCCGCGGGTCCGGAGACGTCCCTGCCGTTCAACGAAATCCGGCCCGTATCCGGAATCTCGACGCCGGCGATCAATCGAAGTAATGTCGACTTGCCGCAACCCGAGTGTCCGACAAGGCAGATGATCTCTCCTTTTCCGATCGACAACGAGACGTCCGAGACAGCGGCCGTCGGCCCGAACCGCCGGGACACGCCGCAGATTTCAAGCGCGCGATCTGGAGTTTCGACAATCATCGCAGAGGCCTTCTCCACCGGGGGCGATCAAGAGTTCAGGCGTCTTGATACAGAAAGCCGGAGAAGTCCTGCAACCCACCCTGCCTGACATTGCCGTGTTCGGCGGGCCCGGCCGGCCCACCGAGATGCCGGATGTTCGGCGGAGCCAGGCGGCAAATGCGGCAGCGTCTCTCACGGGTAAAGGTCGGCCAGGAGATCCAGGCCCGTGAAGCAAGCGCCATCGTGCCCTTCATGACGTTATTATCGGTTCCGCGCCCGGCACGAAGAGGCGTGGGATCTCCCTGCAGCCGTTGACGGATTGTTGATCCGGTGAAACTTTCCAGCGTAAAGGATTTGAGAGGATATTCGAAGGCAGGAACTTTTTCCATGTGCCCGGCATTGTCCATTTTAGTCGGAAAACGAGGCGGGATATGCAATCAGTCAGCATGACCGAAGAGTTGTGGCAGCACCTGCTTTCGTTGCGGAACCACGCTTTGCGCCCGGTCGGGCTTCCCGCCGGTTTGGAGGCATCCTGCCTTTCTCTCTACAAAAGGATAGCGCTCCGGAATGGGCCTTTCGTGCTTGCGCAGGTCGGCCAGTCGCTGGATGGTCGCGTCGCAACGCCGACCGGCGACGCACAGGACGTGTCCGGCTGTGACGGAATTGCCCATCTGCATCGCTGCCGCGCGCTGGCCGATGCCGTGGTCGTCGGCGTCGGCACGGTGGTCGCCGACAATCCGAGCCTTTCGGTGCGTGCCGTGAGCGGCAAAAGCCCCGTGCGGGTGGTGATCGATTGCAACGGCCGCATGCCAGGGATGGCAAAGATGCTGCATGATGGCGGCATGCCGGTGATCGTGATGCAGGCGGCCGATATTGCACTCCACGAGGGCAGGCATGAGACCATTCGCCTGCCGCGGCAGGCGGACGGGGGCCTGGCGCCGCGTGATATTCTGAAGGCGCTTGCCGAACGCGGCTTGACGACGGTGCTCGTGGAAGGGGGTGCGAATACGATTTCCCGCTTCGTCGATGCCGGTCTGGTCGACCGGCTGCATGTCTCGGTCGCGCCGATCATCATCGGATCCGGCCCCGCCGGCATCCGGCTTTCGCCGATTGACCGGTTGTCGGAGGCGAGACGTCCCGAGGTGGATATCTACAATATCGGCACGGATATCGTCTTCGACTGCAATCTGCGTGCCGAAGCGGAGCGGCGAGTTCTAGCGGATCGCGAGAACATCCTGATGGCCGACACGGCATAGGCTGTCCTCCCGCTCGATCATTCGATGGCGGAATTCGGCCCAGTCGCGGATTTCCGCCTCGTCCAGCTCCCCATATTCGAAAACCGCCCGCACGATGCCGTTGAGGAAGAGCCGCTGCAGATCGGCATCGGCCGGTGTCATCCGCCACGGGCTTTCGGCCACCCGGATCTGGTAACTATGCGTCTTCAGCCTGTCGGCCAGCACCTGCCAGGCTTTCGGGCCGAGCGATATGCCAAATCCCTTGTCGCTCAGCTGATGCGCGTTGAAGTTCGCGGTCATCACTTCGTCGAGCGGATGTGGCCTCGACCAGGACATCGAACCATCGTAGCTGAGCGCTGCATAGAAGGCTGCGCCCGTTTCGGAAACCCGTTCGACGAACGCGCGGATGAAATCTTCGGAACAGAGGTCGAAGAGCGCCGAGGCGGTCACCAGACCGACATCGGCAAATGAAGGCGCGTCTATCCGTTTGAGATCGGCATGAACGATCTCCGCCACATCCCCGTGGCGGCGCCGCGCCTCTTCGAGCAGGTTCGGGTCGTTGTCTATGAAGCGCCAGCGAACATGCGCCGCCAGCCTTGGCGACAGCATGCGGAAGGTGGAGCCGGTGCCGCAGCCGATATCGAGGATCGTGTCGCGGGCGGTTTCGCAGGCGGCCTGGAGCAGTGCCGTGTCCCGGGAGCGGGCGTCCACGGGTTCGCGTAATGCCAGCCAGTCGCGGTCAAACCCGCTCATCGTACCGTTTCCAGCATATCGGAGATGATCTTTGCCGTATCCCGCCAGGACGGCAGTTTTGCACCGGCGACCGCCGCTGCATCCGCCATGGCGATGCGGGTCTCCGGCTCGGACAGCAATCGGCCGAGAGCTTCGGCGAACGCGGCCGGATCGTCGGGCGGAACGAGAAAGCCGGCACTTGCCGGAACCACATCCGGAACCGCGCCCGCGGCACAGCCCACGATCGGCAGGCCCTGCACCAGCGCTTCCGCGAAGACCATGCCGTAACCTTCGTAACGGCTGGCGAGCGCAAAAATATCGGCCTTGGCGAATTCCGCTCTTGTATCGTCGATCTGGCCCGCCAGCTCGATCCGCTCTTCGAGGCCGGCGCGCGCAATCTGTCTTTCGAGTTCCGTGGTCACTTCCGGGCTCAGTACCTTGCTCCCGACGACGCGACAGGACCAGCGCAGGTCCCGCAACTTTTCCAGTGCCGCGATGAGGACATCGTGGCCCTTGCGGGCGGTCAGCGTGCCGATGCTGAGGATCAGCGGCGGGTCGCCGCCACCGATCGCCAGCGGCGCCGGATCGGCGCCTGGAATGGCGACCGCGATCTTTTCGGCCGATACGCCGTAATTGGCCACAAGCTCGGCGGCCGTCGAGTGCGATGTAACGATCACGCCCCGCGTCTTTGCGAGCGCGGCTTTTTCACGGAGGGTCAATTCGTGCCGCCGGTCCTCGGCCAACCCGGTCTCCAGCGCCAGCGGATGATGCACCAGTGCTGCGATCCTCAGCCGGTCTGCGTCGCGGGCGGCCCATTCATCGAGAACCCCGAAGGCAAGGCCATCGACCAGCACCAGCGTGCCGTCGGCCAGCTCGGACAGCTGCTTGCCTGCGGTTTCGAGCTGCGTGGGATCCGAGTTCGGGAAGGCTGCGCCGAGCGAGAGCGGTTCGATCTGCCAGCCGAGGTCACCAAGCGCGGCGATGACCCGCCGGTCATAGCCGTAACCGCCGGTGCGGGTTTCGAGATCACCGGGATAGGCGAAGACGAGGGTCCTGCTCACAGTTCGGCCTCGTACCAGCCGCGTGCGACATGCGATTCATGCAGCGTAATCCGGAGTTTGCGGATGCGACGGCTGCCCTTGCCGAGCCGGCCGTTTTCAATGGCGTCGGCGACCCGCTGGAAGATATGTCTTGCCAGGAATTCCGTCGTCGTGATCTTGCCGGCGAAAATCTCGAGCGTATCGAGATTCTGGTAATTGAGAGGCGCCAGCGTCTCCTTCAGCACCTCGGTTGCGAGCCCGATATCCACTGCAAGGCCGTTCTCGTCCAGATCGTCGGTGAAGAAGGCTGCATCGACCACGAAGGTCGCGCCGTGCATTGCCTGAGCGGGGCCGAAAACCGGGCGGGGAAGACTGTGCGCGATCATCATGTGATCACGGACCTCGATTGCGAACATGCGGGCATTTCCTCAGTAGCGGATACGATGACAGAGCGTGGCGGCCGAACCGACGATACCGGCGTAATCGGCGGCAATCGTCTCGAAAGCGGTTTCGGCCGAAATCAGATGGTCGAGCCGGTCGTCGCCGAGAAGCTCGATCGCCTTGGCCATCCGACGCCGGACGTCCCACCGGGCGCGCCTCGCCGGCGGCAGGGATGCGACCTGCGAACTCACGATGGATAGCCGCTTGGCGTGGAAAGCACCACCCAAGGGAAGCTCGACATGCCGTTCGCCATACCAGCTTGCCTCGACGATGCGTGCTTCGAGGCCGGCATGGTCAAGCGCCGTCGTCAGGGCATCTGCCGAAGCCGATGCATTGACGAGGAGATCGCAATCATGCGGCACGGCATCCGGCCGGGCGAAACGAAGCCCGAGAGCCCTTGCGGTTTGTCCACGCTCCGGTTCGATATCGGAAATCACGACGTCGGTGCCGATGATCTGCGAGGCGAGGTAGGCGACAAGCAGTCCGACCACTCCGGCACCGAAAACGGCCACGCGATCGCCCGGCTGGACGCCGGCATCCCATGTGATGTTGAGCGCCGTTTCCATATTGGCCGCCAGCACCGCCCGCGAAGGCGCAAGAGTTTCCGGCAGGGGATGAACGGCGGAAACGGGAACGCGGAAACGGTCCTGGTGTGGATGAAGGCAGAAAACCGTCTTGCCGACGAGGTTCTGCGGCCCCTCTTCCACCACGCCCACCGCGGCGTAGCCGTATTTGACGGGGAAGGGGAATTCACCTGCCTGATGCGGAGCGCGCATGCGCTCATATTCGCTTTCCGGCACCTGCCCGCCGAAGACGAGCGATTCCGTGCCGCGGCTGATACCGCTGAAGAGCGTGCGAACAAGAACCTCGCCGTCGCATTGGCCGGCAAGTGGCTCGCGACGAAGTGTACAGCGACCCGCTCCCTCGAACCAAAGTGCCCGGCCCTGTCCTTTCGCCGCCGGTAAGGGAGCCGCCTCACGTCTTGTCACATATCAACCCCTTCGTGACGGAAGAGTCCACACCTAGCGGCACAGACGATGACGGCAAGAGAGGATTTTCGCGAGATCGACATGTGGTTATCACGTTTATTTGACGGTGCTTTTGCGATCCAGGCTTGGCGGTGGCGCGTAGTGTTCGCCATGTAGGAGCGCGAGGAGCGCGTCATGAATGTTTCGCAACGTCTTTTGGAAACGGTCGAGCGGGCCATTCGGGCGGCATGCCTTACCGATTTCTCCAGTCCGGCGATCACTGTGAAGGGCTTGCGCGATGGCTGACTGGACGAATGCGCGGACCTTGGACAAAGCCACCCGCAAAACGCACCTCCTGCTCTCGCTCGATGCGTATGCGGTGACCATGGCTGTCGCCGCGATCCTCGTCGCTGCGATGCATTTCTTCGGCGACCGGCTCGGCATCGATACGGTAGCGGCAGCGGCAGCCTTCATCGTCTATGCGGTGATCTCCGCCATCGCGCTCGGAAACCTTCGCTCGCACGGCCATGGCCGTTTCGGCGCAGCCAATATGGTAACGACGGTCCGCGCCGCGATCACCTCGATCATGGGCGGGCTGGTTCTGGTGCCTCCGCAGCTCGGTGCCGGTTCCGATCAGGGCGTCTTGTGGCTGCTCGGGCTGACGATCGCTTTCGCGCTGGTCCTGGACGGTATCGATGGTTTTCTCGCACGCCGGACCGGCACAGCGTCGCGTTTCGGCGCGCGTTTCGACATGGAAGTGGATGCGCTGCTGATCCTTTTCCTGTCGATTGCGGCTTTCGAACTGGGCAAGGCGGGGGGCTGGGTGCTGCTGATCGGCCTCATGCGGTATGCCTATGTCGCGGCACAGGCCGTATTTCCGGCCCTGCGGGGCGAGCTGCCGCAGTCGACGCGCCGCAAGGCAATCTGCGTGGTTCAGGGGGTGGTTCTTTGTCTCATGCTTTTTCCAGTCGTCGTTCCGCCGGTTTCCCCTTTGCTCGGGGCGGCGGCGCTCGCATCGCTGACCTATTCTTTTGCCGTGGACGTGATCTATCTGGCGCAGGCCAGCCGAGGTTCCCATGCGGCCTGATCTTGCTGCATCGCTTGGGATGGCGCGGTCGCTGCTGATCTATTACGGCCAGCCGTGGCGCCGATCTTCGCTCAGGAGATTTTATGCCGGTCTCGTCCGCAAGGGCGACCTCGTTTTCGATATCGGCGCGCATGCCGGCAGCCGCAGCCGTACGCTTCTTTCGCTCGGCGCCAGGGTTGTTGCTCTCGAACCGCAGCCCATTTTTGCCGATTTCATGGAAAGATCGTTTGCCGGCGAGGAGTTGATCCTGCTGCGCAAGGCGGTGGGGCGGGAAAAGGGAAATGTCGACCTGCATATTTCGGCCCGCCATCCGACCGTGACAAGCATATCCTCGTCGTGGATTTCGAAAGTCGGGAAGACACCGGGATTCCGGAAAGTCACCTGGGACAGGATCGAGCGGGTGGAGATGACGACGCTCGATGCGCTGGTTGCGGAATATGGACTGCCGGCCTTCTGCAAGATCGATGTGGAAGGGGCGGAGGCGGATATCATCGCCGGCCTGACAAGGCCTATTCCATTGATCGCCTTCGAATATATTCCGGCAGCCATGCAAATCGCCGAGACGGCGATCAGCCATCTGCGGAGGCTCGGCCCCTATCGCTTCAACCGGGTCGAGGGTGAAAGGCATCGTTTCGTCGACGAGGAGTGGTTGCCCGCGGATGCCATGCTGACGGAACTTGCCGGCCTTGCCGGAGAAACGCGTTCAGGGGATATCTATGCGAGGCTCGACGCGGAAGCCTAGCGGCGTTTCCGGCCCAGCAGGGCGATCAGGACGAAGACCAGACCGGGGGCCGCACCCACGAGCGCAAGGATGCCATACAGGATGCTGGCCGCGATCCCATCGGAAGCGGTGTAGCCGAAAAGCGGCCAGAGTGCCGCGGCTGCGGTTTCCCGTGCGCCCCAGCCGGCGATCGTGGCCGGGACCAGCATCATCAGCAGGCAAAGCGGAATGGCGGTGATGGCCGCCGGCAGCGGCAAGGGTGCACCGATCGCGGCCGAGGCCAGCATGAACATTGCGATATAGCTTGCGACGATGACAAGACTAAACGCTGCCTGTGCCATCCACGCCCGATCATGCAGGAGCGCCCGTGCGAGGTCGATTTTCAGCTTCCTGAGTTGAAGATGAATCGGTTTCGGCGGAAATCGGAAGAGCAGCAGGGCTGTTAATGCCAGCGCGGCGGCAAGCAGGGAGGAGCCGGTCAGGATATGACGCATGCTTTCCGGGATCGTGGCCTCACCGAGCAGCGGCCAGAGCATGATGCCGAAGATTGCCACGAGGAAGAACACGCCTTGTCCTGCGATCCGCTCGAGTAGCACGGCCTGGGCCGGCACTTTCCAGTCGGCTGCGCCTTCCGTACGGTTGCGGTGGGCGCGCACGGCGTCGCCCGCAACGCCACCCGGCAGAAGCTGGTTGAGCAGCGTTCCGAGATAGTAGTCACCGATCGCCCGGCCGACGCCCAGAGGCTGGCCGAGCCGGGCGGCCGTGAACCGCCAGCGCAGCGCCGAGAGCACGACCTGAACCTGCACCAGAAGAAGGCCGGCGGAGACACAAAGAGGGTCGGCGGAGGCGAGGCTGACGGCGATCCGGGCGGGACCGAAACGCCAGATCACGGCAATGAGAAGTGCGAAGGCCGCAATAATGCCGATAAGCTTCACAAGACGCATGTTGAGAAGCCGTATGGGCCGGAATTTCGACGGGATGAGCAGCGCATGAACGAATATCGGCCTTTTCGCGAGGAGCGCGCAACAAGCATAGGGCATATCGTCCGCCGTAAGGCAAATCGCCGGCCGATCCTGCGGATCACGATCTGGCTGGTCATCAGCGCCGTCATCCTGGTCCTGCCGTCCAGGCCGGAAGCGCTGACGGAGTTCGGCGACCTCCGTTTCCCGCTGGAGGTGGCGGGGTTGGCGCTTATCGCCTCGATGTCGACCGGACGCTCATATGCGGTGCTGCGCTGGTCGGTGACGCTCATCCTTGCGGTCATGCTTTTCCTGAAGCTCGCGGATATAGGCACCGCCACGGCCTTCCAGCGACCGTTCAACCCTTATCTCGACCTGAAGATACTTACCGACGGCTGGAATCTCCTGAGTGGCACCTTAGGGATCACGGAGGCGGTGGCCATCATCTGCGCCGGCCTGCTCGGCTGGCTGCTGGCAGCCGGCGTGCTTCACTGGTCACTCGGCGGGTTCCGTCATCTCCCGACCGAAGCAAGGCAAAGAATTTCGCTGACAAGCTGCATCCTGCTGCTTGCCGGGCTGGCGGCGCTCGTCATCCAGGACCATGACCGCCGCAATCTCGGGCTGGAAGCGCAAACTGCTCCCTATTTTTTCCATCGGCTTGCAATGGTTCAGGAGTCGATTGCCGATCTCACCCGATTCGAAGGCGAACTGAAGCAGGATTCGGTCGCGTCAGGTCCGCATTTTTCGGCGCTTGCAGGTACCGACGTCGTGCTGATCTTCATCGAATCCTATGGCCGAAGCGCGATCGAGGATCCCCGTTATGCGGCACGCATCGGCAGCCGGCTTGCTTCCGTCGAGGACGAGATCAGGGCGGCCGGACTTCAAGCCCGCAGCGGCTGGCTTACCTCGCCGACGGTCGGCGGCATCAGCTGGCTCGCGCATGGCACGCTGCTCTCCGGGCTCTGGATCAACAACCAGGGTCGTTACGACCGGATGATCACCAGCGAGCGGCCGAGCCTCAACAGCCTGTTCCGCGCCTCCGGCTGGAAGACGGCGGCCGTCATGCCGGCGATCACGCTTGACTGGCCGGAAGCCGGCTACTTCGGTTATGACAGCATCCTCGATGCTGCAGCTCTCGGCTACCGGGGCAAGCCGTTCAACTGGATCACCATGCCGGACCAGTACACGCTCGAAGCCTTCGAGCGTCTCGAACGTCCCGCCGGCCACAAACCGGTCATGGCGGAAATGGCATTGATTTCCAGTCACGCGCCCTGGACGCCGATCCCGAAGCTGATCGATTGGGACATGGTCGGCGACGGCAGCGTGTTCAACGGGCAGGCGGAAAGCGGCGATCCGCCTTCCATCGTCTGGGCCGACCCGGGCCGCGTCCGCACCCAATACATCGCCTCGATCGACTACACGCTCGAAACACTCGGCTCCTATATGGTGCGTTGTGGCGGGAACACGCTGTTCATCCTGCTTGGCGATCACCAGCCGGCTTCGATCGTCACCGGCGAAGGAGCGTCGCGCGACGTGCCGATGCATATCGTCACCGGCAATCCAGGCCTGTTGAAGCGGCTCGAAGGCTGGAACTGGCAGTCCGGCATGCTTCCGGCAAAGGATACGCCCGTTTATCGCATGGACGAATTTCGCCGGATGCTGGTCGAAAGTTTCGAGCGATAATCCTCAGCCATGCGCTCCCAGATAGCTTTCCATCAGCGCCGGATCGACCGCGAGCTCCGAGGCCGGGCCTGAGAGCTTCACGTCTCCCAGCTCGACCAGATAGCCCTCGTCGGCGATCTCCAGCGCGGCGCGGGCATTCTGCTCGACCAGCAGGATCGAAACGCCGGTTTTCCTCAGCTCCGCTACGATGTTCAGGATATCGACGACGATTTTCGGCGCGAGGCCCAGGCTCGGTTCGTCGAGCAAAAGCAGGCGAGGCCGGCTCATCAGCGCCCGGGCGAGCGCCAGCATCTGCCGCTCGCCGCCGGACAGCGTGCCGGCCAGCTGCTTACGGCGTTCGGCGAGCCGAGGAAAACGGCTGTAAACGTCGGCCCGGGTCTCGGCCCGCTCCGTGGCGCTGCGAAGAAAGCCGCCGAGCTCGATGTTGTCTTCCACCGACATGGTGGCGAAGAGCTCGCGCTTTTCCGGCACGAGGCAGAGGCCGGCGGCAACCCGGCCCTCGACGGAGCGGGGGACGGGCGCGCCGTCGTAGAGGATCGTGCCCTTCGACGGCACGATGCCCATAACCGCATTGAGAAGCGTCGATTTGCCGGCGCCGTTCGCACCGATCACGGTCACGATGCTGCCGGGCTTCATGGCAAGCGAAATGCCGTGCAGCACCTCGGCGCGGCCATAGGACACGTGAATGTTCGACAGTTCGAGCAGGTTCGGGCTTACTGTTTCCCTCATGCCGCACCTCCGAGATAGGCGGCGACCACCGCCGGATGCTTGCGCACGTCAGCCGGCCTGCCTTCGGCGATGAGCGTGCCGAAGTCCAGGACGACGAGATGATCGACGAGGCCCATGACGAAGCCCATGTCGTGTTCGACGAGCAGCACGGCAACGCCTTCCTCGCGCAGTTTCTTCAGCAGGCTGGCGAGTTCCTGCTTTTCGCCGTGGCGCAGGCCTGCCGCAGGTTCGTCGAGCAGCAGCACCGTCGGATCGGCGGCGAGTGCGCGGGCGATTTCGAGGATGCGGATCTGGCCGAGCGCAAGGTCGCCGGCCGAGCGGTCGCGGTATTCGCTCAGGCCCACGCGATCGAGCTGGATGGCGGCCTCGGCGAGCAGCGCCGCCTCTTCTGCCCGTTCCAGCCTTAGAAAGCTGCGGAAGACACCGGCCGAGCCGCGCAGATGGGCGCCGAGCGCGACATTTTCAAGCACCGACATATCGGGCAGGATCTTGGCATGCTGGAAGGTGCGGGCAATGCCGTGCCGTGCAATCTGGCGCGGGCTGTCACCGCTCATCGGCTGCCCCTGGTAGAAGACCGTTCCGCCGGTCAGTGAGGCGATGCCGGTGATCAGGTTGAAAGTGGTGCTCTTGCCGGCGCCGTTCGGGCCGATCAGCCCGACAACCCGGCCGGCCGGCACTTCGAAACTCACGTCGTTGACCGCCACCAGTCCGCCGAATGCCTTGCGCGCCTTGTCCACCCTGATCAGCGGTGTGCCGGCAGGAGCGAGCGTTCTTCTGGAGAGCTTGCGGTCGGAGACGGGAACGGGTTTTGGCGGTCGTGCAGGCAGGGCTTTCAGCACCAAGGGCCAAAGGCCATCGCGAGAGAGCTGCAGGATCACCACGAGCAGGATGCCGAACACAACCATCTCGAAATTGGCGGTCGTGCCGATCAGATCAGGCAGGAAACGCTGCAGCACGTCTTTCAGGATCAGGACGATGCTGGCGCCGAAGATCGCTCCCCAGACATGGCCCGAGCCGCCGACCACGGCCATCAGCAGATATTCGATACCCATCGAAAGGCCGAAAGGCGTCGGGTTTACGTTTCGCTGCATATGGGCATAGAGCCAGCCGGAAAGGGCGGCCACCACTGCGGCGAAAACGAAGACGGTCAGCTTGGCGCGGACGACGTTGACGCCGAAGGCTTCCGCCGCCTGTCCGCCGCCGCGCAGCGCGCGGATGCCGCGGCCGATCCGCGAGTCGAGCAGGTTTCGAGCCCCGATCGCCACGGCGACCACGAAGAACCAGATGAGATAATAGATCGAGTCATCGCTCAGGAACCGGTAGCCGGCAAATTCCACCGGGGGGATGCCGGAAATGCCGTCATAACGGCCGAGCAGATCGATCTTGCCGAAGAGGTAATAGAGCGCCAGTCCCCAGGCGATCGTGCCGAGCGGCAGGAAATGGCCGGAAAGGCGTACGGTAATGAGGCCGAGGGGAAGGGCGGTCGCCGCGCCAACGAGCAGCGACAGCGGCAGCGTCAGCCACGGCGAGACACCGTAATTGGTGCTGAGCACGGCCGTCGTATAGGCGCCGAAGCCGCAGAAGGCCGCCTGTCCGAAGGAGGTGAGGCCGCCGACGCCGGTCAGAAGCACGAGGCCGATCGTCACCAGCGAGGCAAGACCGATGTTGTTCAGGATGGTGATCCAGAAGGGCGGTACCGGCAGGAGCGGGACGACCGACAGAAGGACGATCCCGGCGAGGCCGGGAAGCAGGCGCTCGATCTTCATGGCTCACTCCTCCTCGTGGAAAGCATGGCTGAGCGAGAGCCAGATCAGCACCGGTATGATGAGCCCGAAGACGATGACCTCCTTGTAGGAACTGGCGAAGAAGGAGGAGAAGGATTCGACAAGGCCGACGCCGATCGCGGCGATGGCGGTGATCGGGAAACTCCCGAGCCCGCCGATGATTGCCGCCACGAAGCCCTTGAGGCCGATCAGAAAACCCGTGTCGTAATAGATGGTGGTGATCGGCCCGATGAGCACGCCGGAAACGGCGCCGATCGCGGCGGCCAGCGTGAAGGCGGTGACCCCGGTCAGATGCGTGCGCACGCCGACGAGCCGGGCGCCAAGCCGGTTGACGGCGGTGGCACGCAACGCCTTGCCAAGCAGCGTCCGCTCGAAGAACAGGTAGAGCGCGACGATGATGGCGATCGTCGCGCCGTAGATGCAGAGGCTCTGCGCGCTCACCATCAGCATGCCGACCGTGTAGTTTTCATCCGCCAAGGGTTCCGCCCGAAGGCCCTCTGCCCCGAAGAAGACGAGGCCGAGCCCCATCATTGCAAGGTGCACCCCGACGGATGCGATGAGCAGGACGAGCACGGAGGCGTCGGCGAGCGGCCGATAGGCGATCCGGTAGATATAAAGACCCATGGGTGTGATGATCAGGACGGTGAGGAGCGCCTTGGCGACCGAAGGCAGTCCGAGCGGCGCAAGTGCCGCAGTGATGCCGTAGATGGCGCCGGGCAGCACGAGATTGAGCCCGACGCTGCGCAGAAAGGTGCGCGCGTCGGTGCCGCGCCGCATGCCCCAGAGATCGAGCAAAAATGCGATTACGCCAAATGAGACGAGGAGTGAAATGGTGGCCGGCACCTTGGCGCCGTCGAGAAGCGCCAGCGTCAGCGCGCCATAGGCAACGAATTCGCCCTGGGGAATGAATATCACCCGCGTGACGGAGAAGAGCAGGACCAGCGCCAGGCCGAGAAGCGCATAGACCGCGCCATTGGTGATGCCATCCTGAATCAGGAAGGCCGCAATCATCGCGTCCAAAAGTGAATTCCTCCGATTGCGAAATATGCCGGAAAGGTTCTGCCCCGGCTCTTGGTTTGCAGACAGGCTCGCCTTCATATTCGACGTCATTCTCGGCCTCATACCGAGAGCCTGCCTATCCAAGATCGGTATGGGCAGGTGCTCGCAACACCCTCGGGTAAAACCAGGGGATGAGCGCGACGATGAAATGTCTGGCCGCCTTTGGCGGCAGTTCGGAAGCCCGGCGCGGGCGCCGGGCTTCGTTCGATACCCCGGCTTACTTGGTGAGTTCGAACTTCCCGTTCTTGGCGGTCAGAAGCACGACGGCGCGGTCGTCAAGGCCGAGATGGTCGTCCGCCTTGAAGTTGAAGACGCCCTGGCTTGCGGGGAACGGACCGCCGGTTTCGATCGCGTCACGCAGCGCAGCGCGGAATTCCGGCGTGCCGGGCTTTGCCTTCTTCAGTGCGATCGGGATCGCCTTCTTCAGGATGGCCATGGCATCGTTGATATGCGGGCCGAACTGAGTGCGGGTGCCGGCGCCGAATTTCTTCTCGTAGGCCGTCACATAAGCCATGCCTTCCGGCTTGGTCTCGGCGCTGTCCGGCAGGCCTTCCGGCACCATGGCCGGGCCGGATGCGAAGACCGTGTTATCGGCCGCCTTGCCGGCGATGCGCAGGAAATCGAAGGTGACGGCGCCATGCGTCTGGTAGATCTTGCCGGTGAAGCCGCGCTCGCGCAGGCCGATCTGCGGGAGTGCCGCACCCGTACCGGAAGCGCCGACGAAGACGGCATCCGGACGCGCGGCAACCAGCTTCAGCACCTGGCCCGAAACGGAAGTGTCAGGGCGGGCGTAACGTTCGTCGGCGATGACCTTCAGGCCGTATTGCTCGCCAATTGCCTTGAACTGGCCCATCCAGAGGTCGCCGTAGCTGTCGGAGAAACCGATATAGCCAACGGTCTTGACGCCATCGGCCTTCATCTTGGCAAACAGGTTTCTGGCGATCAGGCCGGCATCCTGCGGCATGATGAAAGTCCATTTGCCTTTGGAAATGTTCGGCGGAACCGGCGAGCAGCCGAGATGCGGGGTGCTGGTTTCGGCGGCGACGCCGGCGACGGCGATCGACGCGGGGGTGAGCGCCGAACCGACGATCACGTCCACCTTGTCGTCATTGACGAAGCGGCGGGCATTGGTCGTGGCGGTCGAGGGGTCGCCGGCATCGTCCAGAACGATGACCTTCAGCTTCTCGCCGCCTACTTCGGTCGGCCACAATTCGACGGAATTCTTGAGCGGAATGCCGAGCGCGGCACCCGGACCAGTCGACGATACGGTAACACCGATCGTAACGTCAGCGAGTGCGGGGGCGGCAACCATCAAAGGAAGGGACGCGACGGCGGCGGCCGCAATCCCAGCTAAAAACCGGTTCTTCATAAGATCCTCCCAGATCAGAAGCGGGCGATCTCCTCTCGCCCGCCTGTTTGTTTACATGGAGATTGTTTCTTTGTAAACAATTCAAGAGGCCGTGATGCAAGGGCGGGGCTCCGGGCGGCCTTACTCCGCGTCGTCGCTAAAAATCCGCAGAAAACCAGCCTTGCCGTTTGCCTCCACCATCTCGCGTGCTGTTCGGGCGCGGCGTTCCACGAAGCCGAGCATATCCATGAAGGCCTCGATCTTTTCGGGGGGCAGTTCGCCGAAGATATGTTTTTCCAGCGCGTCGATGCCGGCAACCATCCTGTCGAAGATCGCGCTGCCTTCGACGGTCAGCTCGATCTGCGCCCAGCGGGCATCGCGCTGGTCGGCACGGCGGGTGACAAGACCGCGGTCGACGAGTTCGCGGATGGCCCGGGATATCATCGCCTTGTCGATCGTCGTGAGCTTGCCGATTTCCATCGGCGAGATGGAACGATAGGTGCCGATCGCCGACATGACCCGCCAGATGTTCAGCGTAAAACCGTTCTCTTCGCAGAGCAGGGCGACGAGCTTTACCATTTCCGCATTGCTGCGGGCCATGCGGTAAGGCACGACGCTCGAGAGCTTTCGGGTGGGGCGTTCGTCCGTCATTCCTGTCTCGTCAGGCGCCTCACGTCACCAGCGCCCGCTGCTTGTATTCGGCGGTGTCCCAGAGGCGGTTTATCATGATGTCCGTCAGGATATCGACCGCCTTCAACACGTCCCTTTCACCGATATAGAGGGGCGTGAAGCCGAAGCGAATGGCGTTCGGAGCGCGGAAATCGCCGATCACGCCGCGGGCGATCAGCGCCTGCATGATCGCATAGCCCTCCTCGTGCAGGAAAGAGATCTGGCTGCCACGCTTTTGCCCCTCGCGCGGCGAGCCGAGCGTCAACATCGGGCAGCGCTTTTCCACTTCGGCGACGAACAGGTCGCAGAGTCTTATCGATTGGCGCCTGAGATCCGCCATATCGACGCCCTCCCAGGCATCCAACGCGGCGTCGAGCGCCGCCAGGCCCAGGATCGGCGGCGTACCGACCCGCATCCGGTCGATCCCGGCGCTGGGCCGGTAGTCGAGGTCGAAGGCGAACGGCGCCTCATGACCGAGCCAGCCGGAAAGCGCAGGGCGGACCTTATCCGCATGGCGCGGCGCGACATAGATGAAAGCCGGCGCGCCCGGGCCGCCGTTGAGATATTTATAGGTGCAGCCCACCGCGAAATCCGCATCCGCGCCGGCGAGATCGACCGGCAGCGCGCCGGCGGTGTGGGCGAGGTCCCAAACGGTGATCGCGCCCGCTGCATGCGCCTTCTTCGTCAGCGCCTTCATGTCGTGCAGGCGGCCAGTGCGGTAGTCCACTTCGGTCACCATCACCACGGCGACACTCGCGTCGATCGCGGCTTCGACCTCTTCCGGCTCGACGACCTTCAGCTCGTGGCCGCGGCCGAGTGTGCCGATCAGGCCCTGGGCCATATAGAGATCGGAGGGAAAATTGCCGCTGTCGGAAAGGATGACCCGGCGTTCCGGGACGAGATCAAGCGCCGAGGCGAGCGCTTGATAGACCTTGACGGACAGCGTGTCGCCCATCACCACGGTGCCTTCGGCGGCGCCGATCAGCCTGCCGACCCGGTCGCCGATCCTGCGCGGCATCATCATCCAGCCGGCCTTGTTCCAGCCTTTGATCAACAGCTCGCCCCATTCGTCCGTCATCAGCTTCGCGACGCGTTCCCTTGCCGCAAGCGGCAGCGGTCCGAGCGAATTGCCGTCGAGATAAACAACGCCTTCCGGCAGATAAAAAAGCGAGCGAGTCTTTTCGAAATCGGTCACGAAACACACCTTCGAAACAAGCGAATGAAGCAACGCAGACTAGAAGCTCGCTACTGACATGCAAGATCAAATCGCGTCTCCGGTGGGCAACGGGGCAGCGTATTCCGCGCTTGTGGGAGAGCGGCGACCGCTTTAACCTCTCCATCGGGTTCCGGAACAGAGGTTCGACTGCAATGGACAATTCCGCTTCCGAGAATTTCCCTTCAAGGACAGGGCCGTTTCCGCAAGAGGCGGGAATTCTGGAATTCCTGAAGATCTGTGACGCGTTCTACCCACCCGACGCGGTGGATGCCTCGATTAAACAGCAGCGAGCCTGGTATGATGCGCTTTGCGCCCGGTTCGACCGGCCGTTGCCGGCCGGCTTGACCTTTCAGGACGAGATGCTCTTCGTGCCGATCCGCCGCTATCGGCCGGCGAACATCCGCACGCAAACGATGCTTCTTTATCTGCACGGCGGCGGGTTCGTGGTCGGTTCGCTGCAGAGCCATCACGCGATCTGCGCCGAGATCGCCGATTTTTCCGGGACGGAACTGATGTGCGTCGACTACCGGCTGGCGCCGGAACATGTCTGGCCGGCGCAATCGGATGATTGTTTCGCGGTGCTGAAACAGCTTCTCGGGGCGAGCCGCAAGATCGTGCTGATCGGTGACAGCGCCGGCGGCAACCTGGCGGCCGGCCTCGCACTTCGGTCACGAGACGAAGGACTGTCCGGGGTCATCGGCCAGGTGTTGATCTATCCCGGCCTCGGCGGGGATCTCGTTTCCGGCTCCTACCAGGACATGGCCCATGCGCCCGGCCTGACGACGGCGGACGTCGCCTATTACCGGGCTATCCTTCGGGCGCCGGAAGACGAGCCGGTGGCGCATCCGCTTTTGGCAGCCGACTTTTCCGGCCTGCCGCCGGCTTATGTCACGGTGGCGCATTTTGATCCTCTGAGGGATGACGGCCGGCTCTATGCGGAGCGGCTGCGGGCCGCGGGCGTGGCTGTAACCTTCCGCGAGGAGCCGCAGATGGTGCATGCCTGGCTGCGCGCCCGGCACATGAGCGCCGGCGCCGGCGAGGGTTTCGCGGCGCTTTGCGAGGCGGTGAGCCGGCTGGCGGGAAGCAGGCCATGAGCGGCATACCGACTTTTCCGCCCTGCTCGGCAGCTTGGGCCGGTGATGGCTGCTTCCGCTACATCAGATCGCGGGCAATGACTTTTTCAAAGGTCTTTTCGAAAACCTGCCTTTCGCCCTCGTAGGCCCGCACGGAAGCGCTGATCAGCCAGTCCGTCGCCGTGCAGGCGATCCGCGAGGTGGAGACGGTGCGAACCGACCAGCTTTCGCGCTGCATGTCGCAGGTCCAGGTCGCCGCGCCGGTCAGGGACAGCGGATCGTCCGGCTTGATCGACCAGATCTCCTCGCGCAGCTGGCGGGTCGCCAGGCCTGTGTCCGGATGTTCGAAGAGGCCGGTATCCTCCCGGATACGGTAGTCGGTGCGGTTAGCGGAGAGATCGCGGGTGACGCTGCGTTTTGTCTCCGCCGGAGCGTGCTCGATATAGTTCGGCAAAGGATCGGGATTGTTCGGCTGCTTCATCTCGAAGACATCGTGCTCGCCGAGTTTCGGCATGGCGAGACCGAGCGAGGCGATGTCGAGCGTCAGGCCCGGATCGGTCGGCGGCGGCAGCACGGTCGGCCAATAGGCTGTCGACAATGATAGCCGGATTCGATGGCCTTCACCAAAGCTGTAGCCGCAGGCATCGAGTTCCAGCCTTATCGTCACCGGCTCTCCGGGCTTGAGCGGCTGCGGGTCCGCATTGCCGTCGCGATGGGCGAGGTTGACGACTCCGAAGGAAACACGGGTGGCAGCGCCATCCGGATGCACGTCGACGATGCGGGCGCAGAGATTGGCGAGCTTGGCCTCGGAGCGGAGCGTCACCGTGAGTTCGGGCTGGCCGAGAAAAGCTTGTGCTTGCCCGAGGGGAAGGGTTTCGAAAGTCAACGAGCCGGCATCGTCCACGCGCTGGTCTCCCGCAAGCTCGGCATCCGGCTTCAGCGTGAACCATTCGCCGGCAGCGGTGCCGGTGTCGAGCGGCGATTTCAGGTAGACCTCATGCGGCGGCGCTTGCGGGATAGGCATGCCTTCGACGAGCGCGCCGAACTGGTCGACGTAGAAGCATTGCATATCCGGCTTGGCCCAGCGCCGTTTTGAAACCCAGGTGCCGGGATCGAGGTCGCGGCGCGGTGCCGGTTTCGGGCCGTCGAGAATGTAGGCCCGCACCTGCGGAAGGTCCTCGGCGCCATTTTTCTCGCCGCGCAGCCAGCGGTTCCAGAAGGCGATTGCTTCGCCGTGGAAATCGGCGCGCGGTTTCGGCCAGGCGAAATGCGGGTATTTGTGCACCCACGGGCCGATCAGCGCCTTCGAATTTTGACCCAGCCCTTCGGCGGCCAGCAGCGGCGTATTGCGGTAGCCATCCGCCCAGCCGGCGATCACCAGTGTCGGGATCTCTATCGCAGCAAAGTCTTCCGCAATCGAGCCGTGTTTCCAGAAGGCGTCGCGACGCTGGTGGGAAAGCCATTCCTCCATGAAAAAGGGCTCGTTTTCCAACCGCTCCATCCACATCTCGATCCAGCGGCTGCCGACAACATCCGGATCCGGCGGACGGGACTGGTAGGCGAGCATGGTGGCAGCCCAGGAGAGTTGTGCGGAGAGATGACAACCGTTCTTGTAATGGATGTCGTCGTTGTAGCGGTCGGTGGTGGAGGCGATCGAGATCACCGCCTTCAGTGCCGGCGGGCGGAGTGCTGCCACCTGCAGGCTGTTGAAGCCGCCCCATGAAATGCCCATCATGCCGATATTGCCGTTCGACCAGGGCTGGTCGGCGATCCAGGCGATCAATTCGCAGGCGTTCGCCAGTTCGAGCTCGGTATACTCGCCGTCGATGACACCGTCCGATTCGCCCGAGCCACGAATATCCACCCTCACGCCGGCAATGCCGGCGGCAGCAAAGACCGGATAGGTGGATTCGTCGCGGGCGCTCGTTCCGTCGCGCTTGCGATAGGGCAGGAATTCGAAGACGGCCGGCACCGGGTCCGCCTCGGCGCCGGCCGGCATCCAGATGCGGGCCGCGAGCCGCGTCCCGTCCTTCAGCGTGATCCATTGGTTTTCGATGACAGTGAAGGAACGCTCGCTCATGCCTGCATCACTCAACAATCCATGTATTCACACGTATTCAGTTGCCGGCGCTTTCCATGCGCCGCGTCCTCAGGACCCTTTCCAGCCAGCCGATCTCCATCTCCGGCACGGATTTCAGCAGCAGGTCGGTATAGTCGTCGAAGGGCGGCGAAAGGGCCAGCGATTTCGGGCCGAAGCGCACCAGCCGGCCGCGATGCATGACTGCCACGGAATCGGCGATGGCGCGCACGATGGCGATATCGTGAGTAATGAAGACATAGGATAGCTGCTGTTCTTCCTGCAATTTCATCAGGAGTTTCAGTATCCCTTCCGCCACCAGCGGGTCGAGCGCCGAGGTCGGCTCGTCGCAGAGAATGAGTTCCGGCCTGGCGGCGAGCGCCCGGGCGATCGCGACGCGTTGTTTCTGGCCGCCGGAAAGTTCGGCCGGATAACGGTCGATGAAGCCGTTGCCCATCTCGATCTGCTCGAGCAACTCCCTGACGCGGGCGGTCTTGGCAGCGCCCCGCAGCCCGTAATAGAAAGTCAGTGGCCGGCCAATGATGTCGCGCACCGTCTGGCGTGGGTTCATCGCCGTGTCGGCCATCTGGTAGATGAGCTGGATACGGCGAAGATCTTCGCGTGGGCGGTTCTTCAAGGCCGGGGTGAGCGGCTTGCCCCCGAAGGTGATCCTGCCGTCGCTCGGTGGCAACAGGCCGGTGACGACCCGCGCCAGCGTCGATTTTCCTGAACCGGATTCGCCAACAATCGCCAGCGTCTGACCCTTGCAGAGATGCAGCGAAACGCCGTGCAACACCTTGAAACCGTTGGAATACTGGGCGCTGACATTGTCGATCTTGAGAAGCGGCTTCGACTGGTCGGCCGCCTCGTGGCGGATCTCCTGGCGGACATTCACCAGTGCCCGCGTATAATCCTCAGTCGGCGCCTCGATGATCTGTTTCACTGAGCCGTATTCCACCGTCCTGCCGTGGCGCAGCACCATGATGTCGTCGGAAATCTGCGCCACGACGGCGAGGTCGTGGGTGATGTAGAGAGCGGCGGTTCCGGTTTCCTCGATCGCGTGCTTGATCGCGGCGAGCACGTCGATCTGGGTGGTTACGTCAAGCGCGGTCGTCGGCTCGTCGAAAACAATCAGTTCCGGATTGGAACAGAGCGCCATGGCGGTCATGGCCCGCTGCAACTGTCCGCCGGAAACCTGGTGCGGAAAGCGGTCGCCGAACGTGTCCGGGTTCGGCAGGCCGAGCACGCGGAAGAGATAGAGTGCCCGCTTGCGCGCGTCTTCCCTGGTCATCAGCCCGTGCTTGACGGAAGCCTCGATCACCTGGTCGCCCAGCCGGTGGGCGGGGTTGAACGCGGCGGCCGCCGATTGCGCCACGTAACAGACGCGCGCGCCGCGGATGGTGCGGATGCCGCCCTTGCCGAGGGCCAGGATATTGGTGCCGTTCAGCGATACTTCGCCGCCGGTGATTTCCGCGCCGCCGCGCCCGTAGGCGAGGGCAGAAAGGCCGATCGTCGATTTGCCGGCGCCGGATTCGCCGATCAGGCCGAGCACCTTGCCCCTCTGCAGGTCGAAGGAGACGCCGTCGACGATGGTGATCCGCTTCGGCGGTTCTCCTGGCGGATAGCTGGTGGCCTCGATCTTCAGGTTGCGGACGGAAAGGAGCTGGTTTGAAGTCTCAGGCATCGCCGCGGCCCCCCTTGAGGCTGGAGGTTCGTTTGAGCAGCCAATCGACGACGAGATTGACGCAGACGGCGAGCGCGGCGATCGCGGAACCCGGCACGAGAGCCGCCGAAATGCCGAAGATGATGCCGTCCTTGTTTTCCTTCACCATGCCGCCCCAGTCGGCGGTCGGCGGCTGGATTCCGAGACCAAGGAAGGAGAGCGTCGAGAGGAAGAGGATCGAGAAGGCGAAGCGCAGGCCGAATTCGGCAAGCAGCGGGGACAATGTGTTGGGCAGGATTTCGCGAAAAATGATCCAGGCGGTACCTTCGCCGCGCAGCTTCGCCGCCTCGACGAATTCCATCACCGCAACGTCGAGCGCCACAGCCCGGCCGAGGCGGTAAACGCGAGTGGAATCGAGGATCGCCATGACGAGGATCAGCACGATCAGGTGCTGCGGCAGCACTGCGAGCACCACGAGTGCGAAGATCAGCGTCGGTATCGACATCATCAGGTCGTTGAAGCGGGAAAAGACCGTATCGATGAGGCCGCCGGTCACCGCCGCGATGAAGCTCAGGAGGATGCCGAGCGAAAACGATATGGCGGTTGCCGCCAGCGCCACGAACAGCGTGGTACGGGCGCCATAGATCAGCCGCGAAAGGATGTCGCGGCCGAGATTGTCGAGGCCGAAAAAGAATTGCGCATCGGCTTCCTGCCAGACGGCACCGACCACGTCCGTTTCGCCATAGGGCGCGATCAGCGGCGCGAACACGGCACAGATCAGCGCCAGCGCGATGCCGGTCATGCCGATCCAGGCGGTGACGGGAATGTCTCTCAGCCTCATCGCGGATGCCTCAGGCGCGGGTTGGCGACGATCGCGAGGATGTCGGCCAACATGTTGAGGAAGATGTAGACGGCGGCAAAGATCAGGCCGCAGGCCTGCACCACCGGCATGTCGCGCACCGTCACGGCATCGACCATGTACTGGCCCATGCCGGGATAAACGAAGACGACCTCGACCACCACGACGCCGACAACGAGGTAGGCGAGGTTGAGGGCCACGACGTTAATGATCGGCGCCAGCGCGTTTGGCGCGGCATGCTTGACGATCGCCCGCCAGGCCGAAAGCCCCTTGAGTTCGGCGGTTTCCATATAGGCCGAGGACATGACGGAGAGGATCGCGGCCCGCGTCATGCGCATCATGTGGGCGAGAACCACGAGTACAAGCGTGGCTGCCGGGAGCGCGATCGCCTGGAGGCGCTCGATGATGCCCATGCCCGCGTAGACGGTGGCGGGGAAGGTCGCGATGCCGAAATTGACCGCAAAATAGAGGATCAGCAGATAACCGATGAAAAATTCCGGCAGCGAGATCGCCGCCAGCGAGATGACGTTGATGACTTTGTCCGGCAGGCGGTTGCGGAAGTGAACCGAGACCATGCCGAGCCCGACGGCGAGCGGCACGGCGATGACCGCCGCAAAACCAGCGAGGAAGAGCGAGTTGCCGAGCCGGTTGCCGACCTGTTCGGAGACCGAGTTCCGGCTCGCCCAGGACGTACCGAAATCACCCTGCACGGCGCCGCCCAGCCATTCGAAATAGCGGGCGACCAGCGGCCGGTCGAGGCCGAGTTCGGCGCGGATGTTGGCGACCGCCTGGGGTGTTGCCGACTGGCCGAGATAGGTGGTGGCGAAATCGCCCGGCAGCGCCTCGACACCGCCGAATATCAGGATCGAGACGGCAAACAGCAGCAGGATCGACAGGATCATGCGTTCGATCACCAGCGCCAAAAGCGGAAAACGCTCCCTGAAGCGCAGGCCGGGCAGGCTTTCGGTTCCCGGGGAATTGGACATCGGCAAGGGCCTCTTCTGAAACGGAAGGAGGGATCGCGTGCAGCCCTAGGGGCGTTGCCCGCGATCCTTCGATGATGTGGCGAGCCGCGGTTTCAGAAATCAGGTGTCCAGCCAGACGCGGGTCGCGACATAGCCGTTCGACATGTCGTTGCCGATGTCGTGGACGTAACCCTTCACCTTCTTGCTGGCGCCGTTCACGAAGTCATTGAACATCGGCAGGATGAGGCCGCCTTCGTCGCGCACCATCATCGCCATGGTGCGATACATCTCCTTGCGCTTGCCTTCGTTCAGCTCCGAGCGGGCTTCCAGCAGAATCTTGTCGAAGTCCGGACGCTTGAAGCGGGTGTCGTTCCAGTCGGCGGTGGAGAGATAGGCGGTGGAATACATCTGGTCCTGGGTCGGCCGGCCGCCCCAATACGAGGTGGAGAAGGGCTGCACGTTCCAGACGTTGGTCCAGTAGCCGTCACCCGGCTCGCGTTTCACCTCGATATTGATGCCGGCTTTCTTGGCGCTCTGCTGGTAGAGCACGGCGGCGTCGACGGCGCCAGGGAAGGCGACTTCCGAGGTGCGCAGCAGGACCGAACCGCTATGGCCGGACTTCTTATAATGGAACGAGGCCTTGTCCGGATCGTAGGCGCGCTGCTCGATGCCTTCCGGGAAGAGCGCATAGGTGCTGTTGACGGGGAAGTCGTTGCCCACCTTGCCGTACCCGCCGAGAATGGTCTTCACCATGTTCTCGCGGTCCATGGCGTATTTCAACGCAAGCCGCAGGTCGTTGTTGTCGAACGGCGCGGTATTGCAGTGCATGATGAAGACGTAATGGCCTCGGCCCGACGTCGAGAGCACGTCGACCGTCGGTGCGCGCTTCAAAAGCGCCACCGTCTTCGGGTCGACGCGGTTGATATAGTGAACCTGACCGGAGGAGAGAGCGGCGATACGCGCCGTCGCGTCGTTCATGGCGATGATTTCGACGGTGTCGACGAAGCCGCGGTCGGAGCGCCAGTCATCCTTGTTCTTTTCGAAAGTGGCGCGCACGCCCGCCTCGAAGCTCGCGACCTTGTAGGGGCCGGTGCCGATCATGGCATTCGGATCGTCGCTGCCGCCGTTCGGCTGGATAACGAGGTGATAGTCGGTCAGGAGCAACGGCAGGTCGGCGTTGCCTTCGGTCAGGGTCAGCACGAGGTTGCCGCCATCCGCCTTGATCTCCTTGATCGACTTCATAACGCCGAGCGCGCCGGATTCCGACTTGGAGTCCGTATGGCGCTTCAGCGTGGCGATGATGTCGTCGACGGTAAGAGTCTTGCCGTTGTGGAATTTCACGCCGGAGCGGATCTTGAATGTCCAGGTGACGGCATCGGCGGAGGGCGACCAGGATTCTGCGAGCGCCGGGACCGGCTTGCCGGTCAGCGGCTCGGATTCGACCAGCATGTCGCCCCAGCAGCGGCTGACGACGAACATGAACTGGGAGAGAGCCTTGGCGGGATCCTTGGAGTCGGTGGCGGCGGCGCCTTCGAGGCCGAGCTTCAGATGGCCGCCCTTCTTGGGCTGTTGCGCTTCGGCGCTTTCGACGAAGAGCTGGCTTGCGGCCGTCAGCGTCAGGCCGGCGGCCATGGCGCGGCCCATGAATTCGCGGCGGTTCATCCCGCCTGCGGTCACGCGGCCCGCCAGATGTTTGGTAAAATCGTTCATTCCCCTGTTCCTCTTATCGTTGAGCGTTGAAATTGCATATTCAGGCAGGTCCGGCGGTTTCCTCTTCCGCTCGTCGGATCTGCCTGCCATCGATCTGTGGGAAATGCTCCGGTTGCCGCCGGTCTTTCCATCCTCATGCGAAAGCGGTTTTCGGCCGTTCTTGCGCCGTTACACCGCATTGGATCTTTGCGGTCCTGCTTTGGGCAGGTCTTTCTTGGATTAAGGTTCGGATCAGCTTTTTGCGCTGCATCCTGTGCGACATAAACTGCCGTCGATGCGACTGTTCCGGCCGCGGATGGCTTTTGTTCATGCGCCGGGCGGCTGTTCAGCCGCGGGCGATGGCGTGGAAGAACGTACCGCTGACGAGGCCGCGCCTGCCGCCGGAGGGGCCGATCTCCTTGCCCGTACCGTCGGCGATCGTTGCGACCGGCTCGTCGGTGCCCTGCGACACCACGCTGGCATAATGAAATTCGTGGCCGCGGACGGTTTCTCCCGGCTGTCCGATCGGGCAGCCGGCATGCAATGTCGCCTGCCTGTAACCGAGGTTCATCCTGCGTTTGGCGAAGCTGGTGCGATGGGAGAGAAGGCCGGTCATGACGTGGGTCACGCCATCGGCGTCCTCCAGCGTTTCGCCGAGAACCATATAGCCGCCGCACTCGCCATGGACGGGTTTCGTCTCGGAAAAATCGGCAAGCCCGGATTTGAAGTTCCGGGCTGCGGCCAGCCTGCCCGGATGCAGTTCGGGATAACCGCCTGGCAGCCAGCAGATGTCGCAATCGGCCGGTGGCGCCTCGTCGGAAAGCGGCGAAAAGGGGATGATCTCGGCGCCCATCGCCCGCCATTGCCTCTGGATATGCGGGTAGAGGAAAGTGAAGGCCGCATCCTGAGCCAGTGCGATCCGCTGGCCGGGTGGCGGCAACGCTTTTTCTGGCGAACCTGCCGGGATTTCGAAGGGCTTTGCCGCGGCAAATATGGCGTCGAGGTCGAGCGAGCGTTCCATGGCATCCGCCAGCCGCTCGATATGCGCATCCATTTCCGGGTGCTCGCTCGCCTGCACGAGGCCGAGATGCCGTTCGGGCAGGATCAGCGTCGGGTCGCGCAAGACCGTGCCGACGACGGGCAGGCCGATCGCCTCGATCGCCTCGCCGGAAAGTTTCCTGTGCCGTTCGCTGCCGGCGCGGTTCAGCACGCAGGCGGCGATCTTCACCTGGCGGTCGTAATGCATGAAGCCGCAGGCGACGGCCGCCGCCGTCTGGCTCTGACCGGAAACATCGAGGACCAAGAGAACCGGCAGGCCGAAGAGACGGGCCAAGTCGGAGGCCGCACCGGAGCGGTTGGGCTCGGTGACGATGCCGTCGAACAGGCCCATGGCGCTTTCGATCAAAACGAGTTCGGCTTCTTCCGCCTGTTCCCGCGCCAGATGTCTGAGCAGGTCCGGCGCCATGGCCCAGCTGTCGAGATTGAGGCCTGGCAGGCGGGTGGCCGCTTCATGGAAGCCGGGATCGATATAATCCGGCCCGGTCTTGATGCCACGCACCTTGACGCCACGACGGGCAAAAGCGCGCAACAGGCCGATCGTGACGCTGGTCTTGCCGGAGCCGGAGCGCGGCGCGCCGATGATGAGGGCGCGGGGGGTCACGGCTTGTTCCCCGGAAGCGCCGTTCGACCTGAAAGCACGGCGCGCATGGAGACGATCTTTCCGATGACGATGAGGGCAGGTGCGACGAAGTTCTGGCGCTCGACTTCCGCCTGAACCGTTGCCAGCGTCGCGGTGAGCGATCGCTCGTCCGGCGTGGTCGCAGCCATCAACACAGCGACGGGGGTTTCCGGCGAAAGCCCACCTTCCATGAGCAACTGCGCGATCGTGCCGATCGTGCCGACGCCCATATAGACGACGATCGGTTCGCCGGTTTTCGCCAGCGCTTTCCAATCGAGGTCGCCGGGCGTGCCGGCCGCATGGCCGGTTGCGAGCGTGATCGCGCGGCTTATCCCGCGCATCGTGGCCGGAATGTTGGCTGCCGCCAGTGCCGCCAGTGCCGATGTCATTCCGGGCAGGATGCGGAAAGGGATGTTTTCCCGGACCAGCGCCTCGGCCTCCTCGCCGCCACGGCCGAAGACGAAGGGATCGCCGCCCTTCAGCCGCAGCACGCGTTTTCCCGCTCTGGCGAGTTCGATGAGCCTGGCGGTGATGTCGTCCTGGGCGACGGAGGGTTTGCCGCCGCGCTTTCCGACGAAGATCAGATCCGGCGTCTTGGCGAGCGAAAGCACGCCATCGGAGACCAGCGCGTCGTGGACGATCACGTCGGCCTTGGCGAGCGCATCGGCCACTTCCAGCGTCAGGTAGCGCGGATGGCCGGGGCCGGCGCCCGCCAGCCAAACATGGCCGGGCGCGAATTCGGGGGCTGCGACGATTGTTTCGATACTCTCATTCATATGCGAACCTTTGACCGGTGACGCTCGGTTCCGGTCGGGATATAGAAACGGCCATGGAAGTAGATGGCAAGAACCTGCGCCGTGGCTGGACCACGGGAACCTGCGCGGCGGCGGCCAGCAAGGCGGCCTGTCTTGCGCTCGTTTCCGGGCAGTTTCCGGAGATGGTGGACGTGACGCTGCCGGGTGGGCAACGGCCAAGCTTTGCGCTTGCCATGGAAGAGGCCGGCGAAGGTTTTGCCAAGGCCGGCATCGTCAAGGATGCCGGCGACGATCCCGACGTCACGCATGGGGCGCTGATCATGAGCACCGTGCGGCGCGGGCCGGCCGGCAGCGGCCTTGTCTTCAAGGCGGGGCCGGGTGTCGGCACGGTCACGCGCCCCGGGCTGCCCCTGCCGCCCGGCGAACCTTCCATCAATCCCGTGCCGCGAAAGATGATCGCGGAAGCGATCACCGACGCGGCGGATGGCGAGACCGATTTCGAAGTGGAGATTTCCGTCGCCGACGGCGAGAAGATCGCCGAGAAGACGTTGAATGGCCGACTCGGCATTCTGGGCGGGATTTCGATCCTCGGCACGACGGGGATCGTCATTCCGTTTTCCTGCTCGGCCTGGATCCATTCCATCTGGCGCGGCATCGACGTGGCGCGGGCAGCCGGCCTCGATCATGTGTGCGGATCGACCGGGAGCACGTCCGAAAAGGCGGCGCAGGTTCATCATGGCCTCTCCGAGATCGCGCTCATCGACATGGGCGATTTCGTCGGCGGCATGCTGAAATACCTGCGCGACCATCCGGTGCCCAAGGTGACGATCGCCGGCGGCGTCGCCAAGGTGACCAAGCTCGCCCAGGGCATGCTCGACGTGCATTCCAAGCGAGGCCTTGCCGATCTCGAAGCTTTGGCGAAGGTCGCGGCGGAAGCCGACGCGGATGCCGGTCTGGTGGAGCGTATCGCGGCCGCCAACACGGTCCTGCAGGCTTTCTCGCTTGCCGGCGAAAGCGGACTGGCGCTTGGCGATCGCATTGCCGCGCTCGCCTGGAAAACGGCCGCAAACGTGCTGAAGGATCCGGCGATTGCCCTGGAAATTCTCGTCTTCGACCGCGAAGGCCGGCTTGTCGGCTGCGCGCCGTTCACCCCGTCCGATCATTCGGAATCCTTGTCCGTCTGACTCCGGCTCAACTGGTTCCAGCCCGGCCGGAAACGTCGCACATAGTCGGCATTGTAAAGCCGGCTTTCGGCGAAATTCGTCGAACCTAGCCCCTTGCCGACGAAGATTAGCGCGGTGCGCTCGGCCGGTTCTTCCGCAAGTTTCGCCTCGATGTCGGCAAGCGTACCGCGGATGATCCGCTCTTCCGGCCAGGAGGCGCGCACCACGATCGCAACCGGGCAGTCGGCGCCGTAAAGCGGCGTCAATTCCACAACGATCTTGCCGAGTGCATGGATGGCGAGGTGGATCGCCAGAGTCGCGCCCGTGGCGCCGAAGGCGGCCAGAGTTTCGCCCTCCGGCATCCGGGAGGCGCGGCCGGACACGCGGGTGAGCACCAGGCTCTGCGCCACTTCCGGAATGGTCAGCTCCCGTTTCAACGCTGCAGCGGCGGCGGCAAACGAGGGTACGCCGGGCGTCAGCGTATAGGCGATACCGTGTTTTTCCAACCGGCGGATCTGCTCGGCCACCGCGCTCCAGACGGAAAGATCGCCCGAATGCAGCCGCGCCACGTCTTTGCCCGCCTCGTGGGCGGCGACATATTCCGCCTCGATCTCATCCAGCGACAGCGAGCCGGTATCGACGATCCGCGCATCCTTGGGGCACCAGTCGAGCAGTTCCTTGGGCATGATCGAGCCGGCATAGAGGCAGACCGGCGAGCACGCGAGGATGTCACGGCCGCGTACGGTGATGAGATCGGCGGCGCCCGGTCCGGCGCCGATGAAATGCACGGTCATGCTCCGTCCTTCATGAACAATTCCTCCGAGCGCGCCAGCGCGCAGGTGGCGCCTTCGGCAATCACGCGTGCTGCGAGGAGCACCGCCCCATCGCCTGCGCCGGCAAGCGCGGCGGCTTCCGAAAGGCTCGGGGTCGCGGTTTGCGCAAGGCTATGGTTCGAAACGGTTTTCGTCCGGCCTTCGGCCTGTTTCAGGGCCGCGCCGTCGAGAATATGCAGCGGTAGAGCCAGTCGGTCGGCCAGTTCATGGATCGCCGGCTCGTCGCGCTTTATTTCCCCGGTCGCCAGTGCGGCAATGGATTCACGTGAAATGCCCGCAGCAGCACATGCGGCATCCAGCGCCGAAAGTAGCGCTTGCGCAGGGGTTCCCTTTCTGCAGCCGAGACCTGCAACGATCACGTGGGTTCTCCGGGCTTCGTCCAGGTCCATTGCGTTACGGGCATGGCCGGTTTCCAGCCGCTCATGGAACCGATCGGCGCCGCACGGGATATTTCGATGCGGGTCAGTTCTCCGCCAAGCCTTGCCCGTGCAGCGAGAAGGACGGTCTCCATTTCGAGCGTCACGGCATTGGCGACCAGCCGGCCGCCGGGCTTCAGCGCCTCCACGGCCGTATCGAAGACGCATGGATCGCTGCCGCCGCCGCCGATGAAGATCGCATCCGGCTGCCGTAGGCCGGCCAGCGCGTCCGGCGCCTGCCCTTCGATGACGTCGAGTCCCGGTACGCCGAAGGCCACGGCATTGCGGCGGATGCGTGCGGCGCGTTCCGGATGGGCCTCGATCGCAACAGCGCTCAGCGAGGGATCGGCAAGCATCCATTCGATGCCGATCGAGCCGGAACCGGCACCGATATCCCAGAGGAATTCCCCGCGGCGTGGCGCGAGCGCCGAGAGTGTGAGGGCTCGGACCTCCCGCTTGGTGATCTGGCCGTCATGTTCGAACAGCACGTCGTCCAGCCCGGAGGTCCGGGAAAGGATGCGGGCGCCTGGTTCGGCCGACACTTCGATGGCGACGACGTTGAGGGCATTGACGTCCGCCAGGGCGAACCGGCCCGCTTGCGCGGAACGGATGCGTTCGGCCGTGCCGCCCAAGGCCTCCAGCACCGTCATGCGCGACCGGCCGAAACCGCTTTCGGTCAGCAATGCCGCAAGCTCCGCCGGTCCTTTTTCATCGGAAGTCAGCGCGGCGATCCGCCGGCCGGGGTGCAGGAGGGGTCGAACGAGATCGACCGGCCGGCCGTGAAGGGAAACCGTCTCGATTTCCTGCAAGGGCCAGCCCAGCCGGGAGGCGGCCAGCGAAAAGGCGGATGGCGCCGGATAGGCGGTGAATTCCCCCGCCTGAACATGTCGCGCCAGCGTCGCGCCGACCCCGAAGAAGAAAGGATCGCCGGAGGCCAGCACGCAGATCTTTTGACCGCGCAACGCCAAGACGTTGCGCATGGCGACATCGAAAGGCGTCGGCCAGGGTCTTGCTTGGCCCGATATCAGCGATGCCGCCAGTTCCAGATGCCGCCTGCCGCCGAAGACGACGGCGGCCGACGAAATAGCGCTCCGTGCGGCCTCGCCAAGCCCTTTTGCGCCGTCCTCGCCGATGCCGACGATGGACAGCCAGCGGCTTTGGGTTAAAGGTCCTTCGACTGATTCAGGAGGCAACTTGAAACACTCCATTCTCATTCTCGGAGGCACCGCGGAGGCCAGGGCGCTGGCTGGACGGCTTGCGGACGATCCACGCTTTGCCGTGGAATTCTCGCTTGCCGGCAGGACGCGCGTACCGGTCGAACAGCCCGTGCCGGTGCGGGTCGGCGGCTTCGGCGGAGCGGAGGGGCTTGCCGACTATCTTAGGCAAAAGGCTTTCACGGTTCTGATCGATGCGACGCATCCCTATGCGGCGCAGATTTCCCGCAACGCGGCGGCGGCCTCGACGCGCGCCGCCATACCACTGGTCGCGCTGCGCCGTTCCCCCTGGCAGCCGCAGCCGGGTGATCGCTGGATCGAGGTCGACAGCGTCGGCGATGCTGTGGGGGTATTGGGCGGAAAACCCCGAAAAATCTTCCTCACACTCGGCCGGCAGGAACTGCTGCCTTTCGAAGCCGCCCCCCAGCATCGCTACCTCATCCGCAGCGTCGATCCGGTCGATCCGCCGTTGAACATCCCCAGCGCGATCTATCTCACCTCGCGCGGGCCTTTCGCCGAAGCGGATGAAATGCAACTGCTCAAGGAGCACGACATCGAGGTGATCGTCGCCAAGAACAGCGGCGGTCCGGCAAGTTACGGCAAGATCGCGGCCGCTCGTGCGCTCGGCATCCAGATCGTCATCGTGCGGCGGCCGGACCTGCCGGATGTCCCGTCCGTGCAGACCATCGACGAGATGCTGGCATGGCTCGATCATGCGCCATCGCTCCCCGATCCACCCCTGAAATAGCGCGGCGAATAGACGATCGGGCGGTTTTCTCCGCGCTGGATAATCCGCGTTTCGGCCGTTCCGACGATCACGCAGGTCGCCATGTCCGCCATTCCGCCCTGCGCCTCCGCCAGCGGTACGATGCGGATCGCTTCGTCCGGCCGTCCGGCAGCTCGGCCGAAGACGACCGGCACGGCGACCGGCAGATAACCGCGCAGGAGATCGAAGGCTTCGTCGAGCTGATGCGGCCGGGCCTTGCTGACCGGGTTATAGAAGGCCATGACGAAACCGGCCCGCGCCGCCGCAATCAGCCGCTTTTCGATGACGGGCCAGGGCTTCAGGTTGTTGGAAAGCGATATCGCGCAGAAATCGTGGCCGAGCGGCGCGCCTGCCCTGGCCGCCACCGCCAGCATGGCGGTGACCCCTGGGATGACCGAAAGCTCGATCTGCCGCCATTCGACGGGGCCCTCGTCGATCGCCTCGCAGACGGCGGCCGCCATGGCGAAGACGCCGGGATCGCCGCCGGAAACGACACAGACCCTGCCGCCGTTCGCCGCCATTTCGAGCGCCGCCCTCGCGCGGACCAGTTCCTCGCGGTTATCGGAGGCATGGCGACGCTGATCCGCCCGAAGGTTCAGGCGGTCGATATACGGAAAATAACCGAAAAAATCCTCGGCGGCTGCAATTGCGGCAAGTGCCTCCGTCGTCATCTGGTCCGGATTTCCCGGGCCAAGGCCGACGACAGTCAGGGACCCCGTCATCGAACGTCTCCGGGGCGGGTTTTCCAGCCGGGTACGAGTACGATCGAAAAATAAGGGGCCGGACTTTCATCACGCTCTTCCAGCTTCGCAGCCGCGCCGTTCGCCATGGTGCCTCGCTCCACATAGAGAGCGTCCGAGAGCTTGCCGGCGGAAGCAAGCGCCCGCCTGATCTTCGGCAGGTTGCGGCCGACCTTCATGATCACGGCGCCGTCCGTATTCGCCAGCCGTTCGGCGAGTTTTTCCTCCGACAGCGTGCCCGGCAGCACGCTCAAGATATCGTCGCCCTGCACCAGCGGTAGGCCGGTCATCGACCAGCAGCCGGACATGGCGGTGATGCCGGCCACGACCTCGGCCTGGTAGCGGTTCTGCAAACGCACATGCAGGTGCATGTAGGAGCCGTAGAACAGGGGGTCGCCTTCGCTGAGCACGACGACATTCTTGCCGGCGTCGAGAAGCGCTGCGATATCTTCCGCGGAACGATCGAAGAAATCGGCGATCGGGCCTTTGTACCCGGCTTCGTCCTTCTGCGTCTCGACGGTGACCGGATAGACCAGCGGCAGTTCCAGCGTGCCCGGCCGCATATGTGTTTCGACGATGGCACGGCCGTTGCCGCTCGATCCCTTCTTGCAGAAGAAGGCGATGACGTCAGCCTCGTTGATGGCGCGCACGGCTTTGAGCGTCAGAAGTTCCGGATCGCCGGGGCCGGTTCCGACGCCGGTCACTTTGCCTTTGAGGATCGCCGCGTTCAAAGCCCGGCCCTCGCCAGTGCGTTGATGCAGGCCGCCGTCATGGCCGAACCGCCCATGCGGCCCCGCACTACCGCATAGGGAATGCCATGAGCCGATTCGATCAGCGCTTCCTTCGATTCGGCGGCGCCCACGAAACCGACCGGCATGCCGATGATCGCCGCCGGGCGCGGCGCGCCGGCATCCAGCATTTCGAGCAGGCGGAACAGCGCCGTCGGCGCATTCCCGATGGCAACCACGGCGCCTTCCATCTCGTCCCAGAGATCCAGGGCGGCAGCGGAACGGGTGTTGCCCAGCGTCTTCGCCAGTTCGATCGTACGACTGTCGCGCAGCGTGCAGATCACGTCGTTATCGGCCGGCAGGCGGGTACGGGTAACGCCATGGGCCACCATCTCGGCGTCGCAATAGATCGGCCGGCCATCGTAAAGCGCGCCGCGCGCATGGGCGACGAAATCCCTCGAGAACCGGAAATGCTGGGCCGCTTCCACCAACCCGCAGGCGTGGATCATGCGCACCGCGATCTCTGCCTGCTCGCTGGAAAAGGGAGAAAGGTCGGCTTCTTCACGAATGATCGCAAACGATCTTTCGTAGATCGCATCACCTTCACGGATGTAGTCGTAATTGTTCATGGTCGTCCTGACATGACAGTTGCCGCTAGGTGCCCGGACCCGAGCCGAGCGAGGCAGGCGGCGGAATTTTCACCCGCTCGCCGTTCCGATCTTACGAGATCGGCAAGGCGGCGAAGCGCGGCGTTGGTATCGGCAAAAGCGGCTGTCGCAAAGGGTAGATCCGACGCTTTTCCGAGATGAATGACGGACAGTCCGGCCGCCGTGCCGCAGAGTACGAGCGCTGAGGCTTGCGGATGGGCGCAGCCCTTCGGACAGCCAGAAACGTGCAGCTTGAACGAACCGTCCAGCAGATCACCGCATTCGGCTGCAGCGCGGGCGGCGATCTCATGGGTGGCGATCGTCGCGGAAGCACAAGCGGGGCTTCCGGGGCAGGTGGCGATCTGGCCCCGCGAATCGGCCGCGGATGTGATGAAGCCGTTTTCGGCGGCGAAGGCTGTGAGCGCTTTGCAGCTTTCCTGTTCGCCGAAGAAGATGAGGGAGTGGTCGAAGGCGGGCTTGAGGGATCTTATTCCCAGGCGCGTGGCTTCGCTGCAGAGCGCGACGAGTTTTTCGGCGACGATTTGGCCGAAGGCCGGGCCGATGCCGGTGGCGCAGAGGTTTCCTGCAAGGACGAAGGTGCCGAAGGGGCCTTTCACGCGCGGGTGGGAAGAGGCCGGCATACCGCCTCCTGGTCTATCCATGTCCAGCTCGGCGCTTTCCGCCAAACTGCCTGCCAGATCGTGACCGCGAGCCCTGGGGCCGAGCTCGGAGAGCCTGTGCAACAGGCCGATTGTGGCTTCGACCGCCTGTGTTTCACGTAAAACATTGAAAACACGGCCGGACTCTTCCGTGCCGCCAAGCAGGACCTTCCAGCGGACTTCGCCCTCGACGCGGAGCGCCACCAGCCGGATATCGGCCAGCAGCTCGGAAAGGCGCAACTGCCCGTGCCCGTCGGCAACGACCGACATTTTCGGCGCCAGCCCGGTGATGCCGCGAGCGCCTTCGCGGATTGCTTCCGCAAGCGGCCGGGGGTCGGCGATTTCCATCTCGTCCATGCCGGCAAGTGGCGGCACTTCGACCGCAAGCCCCTCGCGAAGCGGCAGGTCCAGAGCACGGACATCGGCGTCCAGCAGCGGCGCCGCGGTCGTGCTCAGCCCACGAACCTGAAGGTTGCCCCGGGCCGAAATGTCGAGCATGCCGTTGCCGTGCCGGCGGGCGAGGCGGCTCAGCCCGATCAGCTGCCCCGGCGAAATCGCCGCGGTCAGCGCGACGCGAGCCAGAAGTCCGTCGCCGCTCATCATCGGCGCGGAAAGAGCCGGGCAGGCGCCGCGGCGCATGTCGGCGAGGTCGCGATCGTGAGAAGTCGTCGTTACCGCCATCGTCATGCGACCTCCTCCATCAGCATTTCCAGTTCGGCATCCACCGCATTGCGGCGCGGATGCCAGAGACCGCGGCGCAGCGCCGAGCGGAAACGTTCGCCCATGTAGCGGGCACCTTCCGGGTTCTGGGAAAGCAGGAAATCGCGCACTGTCGTGTCGCCGAGATAGGCGTCGTACGCGGCGTCGATCAGCGATTGCGGGATGGCATGGGTGGTTTCGGCAAAGCCGATCAGCCGGTCCACCGTTTCGACAAGCTCTGCCGCGCCGCGCGGGCCGTGGCGCAACTGGCCGGCAATGAAGCGCGGGTTGACGGCGCGGGCGCGCACCAGGCGGGTCACGGCCTCGGAAATGGAACGGGCTTTCGGCCTCAAGGGATCCGTGGTGTCCAGCGCGATCACGTCGGCCTTGCCGCCGAGCGCGGCCACGGCTGCCGAAAAGCCGCCGATGAAGGCGACATCCGCCGAACCGTCCAGGAGATCGCGGCCGGGATCGTCGCCGGTATGGACGAGGAGATCGGCATTGCCGATCCGTTCGGCAAAACGTCCGGGCATCACCGACGCCTCCCCTTCGGCGCCGCCAAAGGCATGGCTGGCGGCATCGAGATAGATGCGGCCGAGTTCCTCGCGTTCGTCCCACGTCCCGTCGGCCAGCTTTTCCTCGATGCCGGAACCGTAAGTGCCGGGCGCCGAACCGAAGATGCGTGGCGGCACGTGGCCGATGGTCCGCGCTTCTTCGGCAAGCGGATTGTCGCCCGGAGCCTCCTCGCGGGCGGCGATGGCGCGCATGGCGGCGTCGAGAAGCGCGATCAGTGCGGGAAACATGTCGCGGAACAGGCCGGAAATGCGCAGCGTCACATCGATGCGCGGACGGCCGAGCCGGGCCGGCGGCAGAACCTCGATACCGGTCACGCGGCCGGTTGCGGCATCCTGCATCGGCCTGGTTCCCATGAGAGCAAGCACCTGGGCCACTTCCTCGCCCCCGCTTCTCAGCGATGCGCTTCCCCAGAGATCGAAGACGAGGTTTTTCGGCCAGTCGCCATGATCCTGCAGGTAACGGCGGAGGATTTCGTCTGCCGCCCGTTTGCCGAGTTCGAAGGCGGTCGGCGTCGGGAGCGTACGCGGATCGCTGGTGAAAAGATTGCGGCCGGTCGGCATCACGTCGCGGCGGCCCCGTGCGGGTGCACCGGATGGGCCGGGACGGACGTGCCTGCCGTCCAGCGCATCGATGAGGGCCTGCCGTTCCGCGCGGGCGCTTTCCTGCCGCAGGGGATCGTCGTCCTGCTCCGAGACCTCGCCGAACACATGCTGCCCGTCTTTGATGGCGAGATCCTTGAGATCGCAGAGAAAGGCGTCGATGCGCGTCAGTGCCGTGTCCGGGTCGTCGTCGCGGGAAACGCCGGCTTCCGAGGCCAATCCCGTCTCGCGCGCGGTCTCGACGATCAGTGTGGCCAGGCGGTCGCGGCGGCGCCGATCCAGTCCGTCCGCCTGGGCGTATTCATCGACCAGCAGTTCGAGTTTCTTCTGCTCATCGGACAGGCCCGCGCCGGTCAGGACCGGAGGCAGGTGGCCGACGGTCACCGCGGAAATCCGCCGCTTGGCGACGGCTGCCTCGCCCGGATTGGAAACGATGAAGGGATAGATGACCGGAAGGCCGCCGGTGACGCGTTCCGGGAAGCAATCCTTCGAAAGCGCCACCGTCTTGCCCGGCAGCCATTCCAGCGTGCCATGCGCGCCGACATGTACGAGGGCATGCGCACCCAGCTCGTTGCGCATCCATTGGCCGAAGGCGATCAGAGCGTGACGCGGGGGAAGATCAGGGCTGTGGTAGTCGGCGCGGCGGTCGGCATTGCGGCCGCGATCCGGCGCGAGCGCCACGGTGACGTTGCCGAATCGCGCGGCATGGAAGCGGAAGAAGCCGCCTTCCATATCCTCGTCCCCGTCCGGCGAACCCCAGGCTGCTTCCGCACCGGCCGTCGAACGATAGTCCGACAGTGCCATCCTTGCGGATTTCAAAGCCAGGAGATCGAGGAGATCGCGTGGCGTCCGAGGAATATCCGAGACGGAATAGCCGGCCAGCGAAAGACCTCGCAACATGGATAGCACGCTTTGCGGCACGTCCAGTCCCACCGCGTAACCGGTGCGGCCCGGCGCGCTCGGATAGTTCGGCATCAGGATGACGATCTTCCGCTCGGCTCGGGAAGCCAGTTTCAGCCGGAGGAAGGCTGCGATACGTTCGGCGACCTGTTCGACCCGGTCGGATTCTGGCTGGTTGACGAGATTGGCGGAGCTGCTGCCCATCTTGAACGAGATCGCTCCGGCGAAGATCCTGCCATCGAGTTCCGGCAGAACCACATGCATGGCAAGGTCGGCCGGGTTCAGGCCGCGGCGGCCTTCCCCCCAGCCGTCGCGCCGCGTCGTGGCGACGACGACCTGAAAGACGGGGATGCCGCTGCGGTCGAAGACGGTTTCGCCCTGGTCGTCCGTGCCGCTGGCAAAGGCGGTCGTCGCGATGATCGCGGCCGGCCCAAAGTCCATGACGGCCTGCTCGACGAATGCGACGGAATCCGCATCCTTCAGGCCGTTGACGAAGATCGGCAGCGGCGCGAAACCCCGTCCTGCCAGCGCCTCGAAAAGAGCGTCGACCGGTGCCGCATCATTGGCGAGCAGCATGGAACGGTAGAAGAGGATCGGCAGGCGCGGTGCATCCGGCGAAAAGCCGGCCAGCAGATCGCTCGCTCGGACGATGCCGCGGCCGGGCTTGTAAAAGCCGGCTTTAGGCATCGGCGCCGCCTGCGGCAGGATGTCCGCGCCACCATCGGCAAGCGCGCTCAGCCTCTGCGCCAGCCGCCGCATATTGTCCGGCCCGCCTTCGCGAAAGCAGGCAAGTATGCCGGAAAGCATCCCTTCCGAAACCGTCGAGGCGACGGCCAAGCGCTCGTCGCGAATGCTGCATTCGCCAGGGAGAAGGCAGAGCGCGATCTTCCTGCGCCTCGCCATGCGCGACAATTCATTCACGCCATAGGCCCAGCGGTCATAGCCGCCGAGGATGCGGACGAGGATGACCTTCGCATGAACCGCCGTCTTTTCCAGCCACAGATCGACCGACATCGGATGGCGGAGGTCGGAGAGACTGGCGAGGGCGAGGGATGGATATGTTGATTGCCCGCTTCCACAACCAGCGAGGCCGTCACCCTTCTCTCGCCCGCAGTGCCCGACCGAATTCCAGGCCGCAGCAATTCCATTCAGGTCGCTGCCGGAAAACGACAGCACCACCACATCGGCCGGCGACTGGTTGAGGTCGACCGGCTCGATCAGGTCGTCGAGCGACGACGATGTGGTGGCGAGTATGTGCATGCCTTCCTCGAGGCCGTTTCAAGCGGCCAGCATCCTTTCGATCGCCGCGCGGTCGATGCCCTTTTCGCCGATCACCACGAGGCGGCTCCGGCGAGGCTCGTTTGCGCCCCAAGCGCGGTCGAAATAGTGGTTCACGCGCGATCCTACCGCCTGGACCTGCAGGCGCATCGGCTTGTTCGCGACTTCCACGAAGCCTTTTATGCGCAGCACGTTTTCCGCTTCCGCGGTCGCGGAGATGCGGGCGGCGAGCGCCTCGGCATCCGTCACGGCGGCCAGATCGACGACAAAGCTGTCGAAATCGTCGTGATCGTGGTCCAGTTCGTCGTCATGATGGGTCTTGCGGTTTTCGATATCGTCCTCGACGGCGAGGCCGAGGCCGACCAGAACGGCCGGGTCGATCACGCCGTTGGCGGCCGAAACGATTTTCACCGCCCGCGGCAGATGGGCCGAGACGCGCTCCCTTGCCGCGGCAAGACCGTCCGCGGTGAGCAGATCGCTTTTGGTGAGCACGATCATGTCGGCGCATGCCACCTGATCCTCGAAAACCTCCTCGACCGGGTCGTCGTGGTCGATCGAGCCGTCCGCCTGACGCTGGGTTTCCAGCGCGTCATGGTCGTCGGCGACGCGGCCTTCGGCAAGTGCGACGCCGTCCACCACGGCGACGACGCCATCCACCGTCACGCGCGCCTTGACATCCGGCCACTGGAAGGCCTGCACGAGCGGCTTCGGCAGGGCAAGGCCCGAGGTTTCGATCAGGATATGATCGACGCGCGGTTGGCGGGAGAGGATCTGGTCGATCGCCGGCACGAAATCGTCCGCCACGGTGCAGCAGATGCAGCCGTTGGCGAGTTCGATGATATTGTCATCCGGGCAGCTTTCGATGCCGCAGCCTTTCAGCACTTCGCCGTCGATGCCGACATCGCCGAATTCGTTGACGATGATCGCCAGCCGCTTGCCCTCGAGGTTTTCGATCAGGTTGCGGATCAGCGTCGTCTTGCCGGCACCGAGAAAACCGGTGACGACGGTGCAGGGAACGCGATCGAACTTGTTGGCGAAATTGACGCTCATTGGGGCATGTCCTCGTGATGATGGAAGGGGGGGATGCGAGCCGTCATGCCCTTGCCGCGCAGGCAGGCGGGGCGACCGCGAAGGGGCAGGAAACCGCGCTCGTCCCCGGCCAGCATCATCGCGCCGGTGACGATATCGTCGATATTCTCCAGCGTCAGATGGCCGAACACATAGGACCAGCCGGAGCGGTGGTTGAAGGCAGCACTTGGGCTTTTTTCGCAATTGGCAAGGCAGGTGACGGGTTTGACGGCGAGCGGCTTGCCGGCAGCGGCGTCCTTGAGCGCCGCAATCATCGCCACCCCCGGCCGAATATTGCCGTCCGCTTCGTCGCGGCAGTTCGTGCAGACGAAGATCGTCACATCGATGTCGTTCTTGTTCTCGTCACTCATGGTCGGGCCGCATTACCGCCGGGTATCAAAAAATCGGGGTGCGGTGCAGGAAGGTTTGCCCGCCTGCGGTGAATGACCTGAACTTTTCCGGAGCACCCCGCCCGGCAAAGCCTGAAAATCGAACGGCAGGTCTCCTGGCTCGCGGGTCATCGCCATTTGCCTGCCTTCCCAGATTTCCGTCGACCGGATTTCCCAGTGGCTCTTCGGCAGATGGCTCGCCGCCTACAGTTGCGGGGGCAGCCGCGGCATTGGGCCGACAAAAGCCCGCACCGCATTCTCTCTTAGCCCTTCCCGTTGCCGGAAAAGGACCGTCTTCGTTCAACTAAGCCCGGTCGCAGGTCCGTGTCAATGGAGTGCAGCGGGTGTCGCAAAGGCGATTGCCGCTTGGCGGAATTGGTGTATGTTGACGGAGCCTATGGTGCCCGAAGGGCGTTATGAGGGAATGCGGTGCGACGGACTTGCCGTCAAACCCGCGGCTGCCCCCGCAACTGTAAGCGGAAAGTCTTTACCCAAAACGGCCGTTCGGCCGTCAAGCCACTGGAGAAATCCGGGAAGGCGGGAAAGGCGCCCGATCCGCGAGCCAGGAGACCTGCCAGAGGCAAGAAAAACTTCAAGTGCCCTCGGGCGGAGGGTGAAAGGATAAAGCCATGGTTACGAATTCTGCTGCAAGTGCAGTCAGCGTTTCCGCTTCGAAAATCATTCCCCTCGGCATGACGGCCCTTCTCGGCCTGTTCATCGTCGGTTTTGTCGGCTTCTCGCATCTCGAAGTCGTCCACAATGCGGCCCACGATACGCGCCATTCGCTGGCTTTCCCCTGCCACTGAGCGCGTTCGCCACCGAGAGGAATTCTGAAAATGTCGCTGTTTCGTAACATCGTCTTCACGGCGGTGATCGCTGGCCTGTTGTCCGGCCTGCTGATGACCGTGATACAGCATTTTTCTACCGTGCCGCTGATCCTGCAGGCGGAAACCTATGAGAGGGCGGCTCCGGAGGCGGGCCATGGCCACAGCCACGATGCGGCTCCGGCCGCCGGGGCTGCATCGCCTGCGGCAGAGCATCATCACGACGAGGAAGCCTGGGCACCAGCCGACGGCTTCGAGCGCTTCATCTACACTGCGGCCGCCGACATGCTTTCGGCCGTTGGCTTCGGGCTCGTGCTCATCGCCATCGCGGAAGCCCTCGGCGGTTTCAACGGCTGGCGCCGCGGCCTGATGTTCGGCATAGCCGGTTTCCTCACCGTCAGTCTCGCCCCTGGTCTCGGCTTGCCGCCGGAATTGCCGGGCATGCCGGCCGCCGAACTCGGCTCGCGCCAGGTCTGGTGGATTTCGACTGCCGCCTGCACCGCAATCGGGCTCGGCCTCATCGGCTACACCCGTTCCGCCGTGCTTGCAGCGCTGGCGATCGTGCTGCTGGTCGCGCCGCATCTCATCGGCGCGCCGCTGCCACCGACGCATGAGACGGATGTACCGATCGAACTGCATGCCCGTTTCGTCAATGCCGTCTATGCCACGAACCTGGTGTTCTGGGCCGTGCTCGGTACCCTGACCGCGGTCGTACGTGAAAAATTCCGGGCCGGTGAGGATATCGCCGCGCGTCCGGCTGCCGGGCTTGCATCGCGGTGAAGGAGATCGATCAGGCCACCGAGGAGCGCCATCGCGCCAAGATGGCGAACCGGAAGGCGGTGCAGGATGCGGAAGTCGCCGGGAAGAGCTTGGAAAAAGGTCTTCTCATCGTCAACACAGGCTCCGGCAAGGGCAAGTCCACGGCCGCCTTCGGTCTGGCGCTGCGCATGCTCGGCAACAATCGCCGGGTCGGTGTCGTGCAGTTCATCAAGGGTGCCTGGTCGACCGGCGAGCAGCCGGCGCTTGCCGTATTCGGCGACCGCGTCGTCTGGCACACGATGGGCGAAGGCTTCACCTGGGAAACGCAGGACCTGAAACGGGATGTCGCGGCGGCGGAAAAGGCCTGGGAAAAGGCGCTCGACCTGATGGCCGACGAGACGATCGACCTCGTCATCCTTGACGAACTCAATATCGCGCTGCGCTACGATTATCTGGATCTCGACAAGGTCATAGCCACATTGCAGGCCCGCCGGCCGAACCTGCATGTGGTCGTCACCGGCCGCAATGCCAAACCGGCGCTGATCGAGGCGGCCGACATGGTGACCGAGATGACGCTGGTGAAGCATCATTTCAAGGCGGGCGTAAAGGCCCAGGCGGGCATCGAGTTCTAAGGATGGCCGCCCGATCTCTCATGTTTCAGGGGACGGGCTCGGACGTGGGCAAGTCGCTGGTCGTGGCCGGGCTTGCCCGCGCTTTTACCTTGCGGGGGCTCAGGGTCCTGCCTTTCAAGCCGCAGAACATGTCCAATAACGCGGCCGTGACGGCGGACGGCGGCGAGATCGGCCGAGCGCAGGCGCTGCAGGCGCGTGCCGCCAAGGTATCGCTCAGCGTCCACATGAACCCGGTGCTCCTGAAGCCCCAGAGCGAGGTCGGCGCGCAGGTCGTGGTGCAGGGCAAGGTCGAGAGTAATGCCAAGGCGGATGAATACCAGCATCTCAAGCGCAAGCTGATGCCGCGGGTTCTGGAAAGTTTCGAGTTGTTGCGCAGCAAGGCGGACCTCGTGTTGGTGGAGGGCGCCGGCAGCGCCTCGGAAATCAACCTGCGCCAGAACGATATCGCCAATATGGGTTTTGCGCGTGCCGCGGACGTGCCGGTGGTGCTGATCGGCGATATCGACCGCGGCGGTGTGATCGCCAGCCTCGCCGGCACGAAACTGGTGCTGGAACCGGAAGATGCGGCGATGATCCGCGGCTTCATCGTCAATCGTTTTCGCGGCGACCCGGCCCTGTTTGCCGATGGCATGCGGATGATCGGGGAACTGACCGGCTGGCGGTCGATCGGGCTGCTGCCGCATTTTGCCGATGCTGCGCGATTGCCGGCCGAGGATGCGCTTGGTCTCAACGGTCCATCCGCCCGCAAGGCCGGGGCGAAGATCCGTATCGCGGTACCGATCCTGCCGCATATTTCCAATTTCGACGATCTCGACCCGCTCGAAGCGGAGCCGGATGTGGAACTCACCCGTGTGCGGAACGGGCAGGCGATTCCAGGGGACTGCGATCTGGTGCTGCTGGTCGGTTCCAAGGCGACGATTTCCGATCTGGCTGCGCTGAAGGCCGCCGGCTTCGATGTCGATATCGCCGCCCATGCCCGGCGGGGTGGACGGGTGCTCGGCCTGTGCGGTGGTTACCAGATGCTCGGCAAGAGGATTTCCGATCCTGACGGCATCGAAGGGCCGCCAAGCTCCGTCGAAGGGCTCGGCCTGCTTGATGTCGAGACGGTGCTGGCCGGGGACAAGCGGCTGGAAGCCGTTTCGGGAGCCAGCTTCGACGGAATCTCCTTATCCGGCTATGAAATGCATGTCGGGCGGACACTCGGACCGGATTGTTCGAGGCCCTTTTCCATGATCGGCGGCGGAGCGGACGGCGCGATATCCGCTGACGGTCGGGTATGGGGAACCTATCTGCACGGCCTGTTCGCCGACGATCGCCAGCGTTCCGCCTGGCTGATGCGGCTTGGCGGAACGGCGTCGGTCCTCGATTATGAAGCCGGGATCGAAACTGTGCTGGACCGGTTGGCCGACCATATCGAACGGCATCTCGATCTGGACGGATTGCTTACGCTTGCCAGATGATCCATGCAGCCAGGCCGAAAAGACCGATCAGAAGCGCGTCCGCCACGCGGGCGAGCTTCAGGGCGCGACGGATGTCCTCATAGGTGAGTTGGGTACGGCCGCCTTCGCCCATGAAACGCGCTTCTATCATTGCGCCGCCATAACTTCTCGGACCGGCAAGCGCGATGCCGAGCGCACCGGCCATCGCCGCTTCCGGCCAGCCGGCATTCGGCGACCGGTGATGCCGGGCATCGCGGAAAACCGCCTTGATGGCGTTCTTCGGCGAGGCGCGATCCAGGAATGCGGCGGCGACGACGAAAAGAAGAGCGCTCAGTCGAGAGGCGGGCAGGTTGATCAGGTCATCAAAACGGGCGGCCGCCCAGCCGAAGGCCTGGTAGCGCGGCAGTTTGTGGCCGATCATGCTGTCGGCGGTATTGGCCGCCTTGTAGGCGGCTCCTCCGGCAAGTCCGCCGATTCCCATCCAGAAGGCCGGCGCGACGACGCCGTCGGAAAAATTCTCGGCCAGGCTCTCGATCGCGGCGCGGCAGACGGCGGCTTCATCGAGCTTCTCCGGGTCGCGTCCGACGATGCGGGAGACTGCTTTGCGGCCGGCTTCGAGCCCGCCGTATTTCATGGCGTGGGCGACTGCCTCCACGTGTTCTTCAAGGCTTTTCTGCGCCGGCAGGCTGGCAGCCAGCAGCACGAGCAGGAGTGGCCCAAGCGGCGGGATCGCCCTCAGGTCCCATTCGATCGCCAGCGCGATCACGATGGTCAGGCCGAGAATGACGAGCAGGGCGAAAACGCCCATGCGCTTTCGTGTGGCGAAATCGTCGGCCTCCCGGTTCCAATCACGATCGAGCCGGGATATCAGCCTGCCGATCCAAGTCACCGGATGGCCGATGCGGCGGTAGACCCAGTCCGGGTAGCCGATGAAGCGCTCAACGATCAGCGCGGCGAATGCAAGAAGGAACATGAGCGGTGGCAGGCCCAGTGACTGGAGATAAAGTTGGTGGTCCGATCGAGCACGGCGGCAATCTTTTCCGCGCCCGGGTGCTCTTTCCTCAAGCCCCCGAACCCTGGATCGATCTCTCGACCGGTATCAGCCCTTATTCCTATCCACACTCGCCCATACCCGGCAATGCTTTCGCGCGCCTTCCGGAGCCGCATCTGGCGGAAAGATTGAAGGCGCTGGCGATGACGGCCTATGGCGCGCCTTCGGCGGCGCATCTTGCGGCCGGACCGGGCACCCAGATCCTGCTGCCGATGGTTGCGGGCCTGATCGGACGGCAAGCTCGGGCGGCGGTGCTTTCGCCGACTTACGCCGAACATGCCCGGGCGGCAAGGCTTGCGGGTTTCGACGTGACGGAAACCGGCGATCTGGAAGGCCTGGCTGACGCCGATCTTGCGGTCATCGTCAATCCGAACAACCCGACGGGCCGGATTATCGCAAAGGGTGATCTTCTGGCGCTCGCGACACGGATGCGGGCAAAGGGCGGCCTGCTCGTCGTCGATGAAGCTTTCATGGACGTATCCAAAGCCGAGAGCGTCGCGAACGCCGTCGATCAGGGGGGCCTGGTGGTCCTGCGATCCTTCGGCAAGTTTTACGGCATGGCCGGCCTGCGGCTCGGTTTCGCCATCGGGCATCCGGATATCGTCGCGAAGATCGAAAGCCATCTTGGCCCCTGGGCCGTATCCGGCCCGGCTTTGCACGTGGCGACCGAAGCGCTGGCGGACATTCCATGGCAGAAAACGATGCGGGCAAAACTGAAGGAGGATGCGGCCCGGCTCGACGCCCTGCTGGCGACGGCGCGCTTCCCTGTCACGGACGGGACATCGCTGTTCAGGTTCATCCGGGATCCGAGAGCGCAAACGCTTTTCCGGCATCTTGGCGAGCGCAGTATCCTCACGCGCGTGTTCGAGGGTAGGCCGGACGATCTCAGGATCGGCCTTCCGGGCGGGGATGACTGGCTGCGCCTCGAAGACGCATTGAAAGCTATTTAGCCGGCGAAATAAACCTGTCCTGCCATGCGGGCTGCGCATTCGGAACCGGCAGCGCAGTCGCCTCGTAGACGCCGCGGGCCACAGCCCGGGCCGTCACGAGCGTGGCGAGATGGCAGATATCGATGAAGTCCGCCGGTTCCTTCAGCGGCCTGGTGCCGGTCGCGGCGGAAAAGATGGTGTCTCCGTCGCCCGGAAGATGCGCGGGCAGGACGGCGCGGGCAAGCCCGTCATGCGCGAGGATCGACAGGCGATGCGCCTCGGCCTTGCTCAGCACCGCATCCGTCACGATTACGCCGATCGTCGTGGCGATCATGCTGCGCCCCTTCAGCCGCAGCCGGGTATCGAAGGTCTGCGGCAGGCCGAGCCCGCCGAATTCGTTTTCCCGTTCGAAAGGCGCCGCCCAGAAATGCGGGCCTTCGCCAATCGTTGCCGATCCCATGGCATTGACTGCCATCAGCGCGGCGACCGTATGTCCGGCCGGGGTCACGGCGCTGGCCGAGCCGATGCCGCCCTTGAAAGTCGCGGTCGATGCGCCCGTGCCCGCGCCAACGGTGCCGAGAGCGAACCTCCCCTTGCCTGCCGCCTTGAAGGCTTCATAACCCATGTCGCGATAGGGCGAATGGAGGCCCCAATCCTTGTCGCCGCCGTTCAGCAGGTCCATCAGGATTGCCTGCGGCACGATCGGCACCCGCGCCGTTCCGACCTGGAACCCGCGGCCGATCTCCCGCAATCCCGCCTGCACGCCGCCGGCCGCGTCCAGCCCGAAGGCCGAGCCCCCGGAAAGAACGAAGGCATCCACTGCCTGCACGCTCATCGAGGGGTCGAGCAAGGCCGTATCTCGCCCGCCGGGTGCTCCGCCCAACACGGAGCCAGAGGCGATAGCCGGTTCATCGAAGACAATGGCGGTAACGCCGGACCCGAGCAAAAGGTCGGTGGCATGGCCGACGGCCACGCCCTCGATATCGGTGAGCAGGTTGAGCGCCGCCATCCGGTGCGATCACTCGATATCGAACTTGACGCCCTGCGCCAGCGGCAGGGTGCGGCCGTAGTTCAGGGTGTTGGTAGCGCGGCGCATATAGGCCTTCCAGGCATCGGAGCCCGATTCGCGGCCGCCGCCGGTCTCCTTCTCGCCGCCGAAAGCACCGCCGATCTCGGCACCCGAGGGACCGATGTTGACGTTGGCGATGCCGCAGTCCGAACCGCGGGCGGAAACGAAAGTCTCGGCCTCGCGCATGTCATTGGTGAAGATCGAGGAGGAGAGACCTTGCGGCACATCGTTATGCAGGTGAAGCGCTTCGTCGAAGTTCGAATATTTCATCACGTAGAGGATCGGCGCGAAGGTCTCTTCTTTCACCGGGCCGGTCTGGGCCGGCATTTCGACGATCGCAGGGCGCACGTAATAGGCATCGGCGGCCTGGTTCTCCAGCACGCGCTCGCCGCCCACCACCTTGCCGCCTTCGGATTTCGCCGCTTCGAGCGCCGTCTGCATCTTCTCGTAAGCGGCCTTGTCGATCAGCGGGCCGACGAGATTGCCGTTTTCGAGCGGCGAGCCGATCGTCACCGACTGATAGGCCTTGGAAAGCCGCGGCACCAGCGTGTCGTAGACGCTGTCATGGACAAAGAGGCGGCGCAGCGTCGTGCAGCGCTGGCCTGCAGTGCCCATGGCGGCGAAGGCGACGCCGCGGAGCGTCAGATCGAGATCGGCCGTCGGCGCGACGATCGCCGCATTGTTGCCGCCGAGTTCGAGGATGGAGCGGGCAAAGCGCCTGGCGAGCCGCGGACCGACTTCGCGGCCCATGCGGGTGGAGCCGGTGGCGGAAACCAGCGGCACCTTCTCGTGATCCGCCAGCACCTCGCCGATCTCGCGGCCGCCGATCAGCAGGGTCGAAAGGTTCTTCGGCGCGCTTGCGCCATCGGCGACGAAACGGTCCAGCGCCCTGTCGAAGATCGCCTGGGTGGCGAGCGCCGTCAGGGGCGTCTTTTCGGACGGCTTCCAGACGGTGGAATTGCCGCAGACGATGGCGAGCGCCGCGTTCCACGACCAGACGGCGACGGGGAAGTTGAAGGCGGAGATGATGCCGATGACGCCCAGCGGATGCCAGGTCTCCATCATCCGGTGTTCGGAGCGCTCGGTGGCGATCGTCAGGCCGTAGAGCTGGCGGGAAAGACCGACCGCGAAGTCGCAGATGTCGATCATTTCCTGCACTTCGCCGAGGCCTTCGGAAGTCACCTTGCCGACTTCTATCGACACGAGGCGGCCGAGCGCAGCCTTGGAAGCACGCAGTTCCTCGCCGAGCAGACGGATCAGTTCGCCGCGCTTCGGTGCGGGCACCAGCCGCCACTCGAGGAAGGCCTGATGGGCGGCTTCGATCGCCTTCTTCGCATCGGCCGCGCTGATTTCCGACAGCTTGCCGATTTCGGCGCCGGTGATCGGCGAGCGTACGGCGAGTGTGCCGCCGGTATAGGCTTCGGCCTTCACGCCGAGGTCGCCCAGGATGTTCTTCACTTCGGCGGCGAGATCGAGATTGGCGAGCGTCATGTCAGTCTCCGGTATGAATTCCATGGGTCTGGAACTGTGGCAATGTACAAGCCGGCGGCGATTTCGCAATCAGAACCGCTCGCCGGTGAAATGGGCGATCTGCGCGCCGGCCTCATAGTAGGCCTGCTTGAGATTGCGCAAGGGCGCTTCCTTGACATCCGTCGGCGGCAGCGGGAAATCGGCTTCCGGCACCTCCCCCAGAATATGCCGGGCAAGCAGCTTGCCGAAAGTCGTGCCGGGTGCGATGCCGCGGCCGTTATAACCGGAAAAGCCGATCGTGTTGCGGCCGAATTTGTGGAAGCGCGGAAGCGCGTTGTCGGTCATGCCGATCTGGCCGTACCATTCGGCTTCGAACTCCACCTCGCCGAGCTGGGGGAAAAGCCGTTTCAGCGAACGCCGGGCCCAGTTCTTGTGGATCGCCGTGCCGGTGCCGCGCAGCGCCCCGCAGGAGCCGAAGACGAGGCGCCCGGCCTGATCCATGCGGAAGGAGGAGAGGATATCCTTGGTGTCCCAGCAGCCTTCGCGGTTGGGCAGGATGGAGTGGCGCAGATTGTCGGAAAGCGGTGTCGTGGCGAGGTTGAAATAGGGCAGGAAGACCTGTTCGCGGCGCACTTCAACCCACGGGCCATGGCTATAGGCGTCGGTCGCGACGATGATCCAGTCGGCGGAAACCTCGCCTTGCGCCGTTTTGACCACTCTTTTGCCGTTCGCTTCGCCGGTGCTGACGACGGGGCTGCCGGTATGCAGCTTGGCGCCGGCCTTTACCGCAGCATGGGCCAGACCGCGGGCGTAGGCCAGCGGCTGCAATGTGCCGGCGCGCATGTCGAGCAGGGCACCGGCATAAGCGTTCGAGCCGATGCGGCGCCCGGTCTCGGCCGCGTCGATCAGGGTTATCGGCGCACCGCGCTTCTGCCACTGGCGGGCGCGTTCCTCCAGCTCCTTCAGGCCTTCCCGGCCGACGGCGCAATGCAGCGTGCCGTTGGTTTCCAGCTCGCAGTTTATGCCGTGCCTTGCGATCAGCTCACGGACGAGATAGGGGGCATTCCCCAGGAAATCGAGCAGTTTCTCGCCGTAATGCGAACCGATTTCCTTGGCGAATTCGTCCGGCATCACCCACATGCCGGCATTGATCAGCCCGACATTGCGGCCGGCGCCGCCGAAACCGACTTCCGTGGCTTCCAGCAGACGCACATTCACGCCGGCTTCCGCGAGATGCAGCGCCGCCGAAAGGCCCGTATAACCGCCGCCAACGATTACCACATCCGCCGAGACGCTGCCTTCGAGGCGTGGCGTGACGGGCGGGGGCGGGGCGGTCTTTTCCCAAAGACCGTGGGAGCGGGGATCGTTCAGCATCTTCGATTGTCCGGAAACGTCACTTTCCAACTCTTTACAAGGCGCGCTGATCCGTGAATATCGACTTGTTCTCAACAGGTCATTCGCTGGAGGAATGATATGCTGCCGCCCCGACGCTTCCTGCCGTCGTTTTCGCTGCTGGCGGCTTTCGAAGCGGCGGCGCGCACCGGCAGCGTCACGGCGGCGGCCAACGAGCTCGGCCTTACCCAGAGTGCCGTCAGCCGCCAAATCTCGGCGCTCGAAAAACAGCTCGGCGTGGCGCTGTTCCTGCGCGAGCGGCAGACGATCCGGCTGACCATCGCCGGCGATGGTTATGCCCGCGAAGTACGGGAAGCGCTGCGGCGCATCTCGAATGCCTCGCTGAACCTGCGCGCCAATCCTTCCGGCGGTACGCTGAACCTTGCCATCCTGCCGTTTTTTGGCACGCGCTGGCTGACGCCGCGGATCGGACGTTTTCTCGACGCCCATCGAGGCATGGTGGTGAACCTCATTACCCGGCTCGAACCCTTCGACTTCCGCTTCGACACGCTGGATGCGGCGATCCATTTCGGCTCGGCGCGCTGGCCGGGCGCAGCGCTGACATTCCTGATGGACGAGGAGGTGGTGCCGGCCTGCAGCCCCGAGTTCAAGGCGCGCTATGATCTCGAAACGCCGGCGAACGTGCTGAAAGCGCCGCTACTTCACCTCAACACACGGCCGGATGCTTGGGAGGCTTGGTTTTCCAAGAACCGGGTCGCGTTCGATGCCTTGCATGGCATGCTGTTCGATCAGTTCATGACGATCGTCGAGGCGGCGGTCGCAGGCCTCGGCGCGGCACTCCTGCCGCGTTTCCTCATCGACCGGGAGCTGGAACAGGGTCTGCTCGTGTCGGTGTCGGAGGCGGAAACTCCCGAAAGCGGGCAATATTTCCTCGCCTATCCGCCGGATCGCGCCACCTATCCGCCGCTTGCCGCCTTCCGCGACTGGATCCTGGAAGAGATTGGCGACGAGAAGCTTGCGAAAGGCGAGCGCATCGGCCAATAGTCGGACATGTCCATCATGACCGCAGATGCGGTCCGACCGACGGGAAGACGTCCATGAAACCCATTTTCGTCCAGCTCCGCTGCAAGCCCGGCAAGACCTACGAGGTCGCCGACGCCATCTACAAGACGGAGCTCGTGTCCGAGCTTTACTCCACCAGCGGCGACTGGGACCTGCTGCTGAAGATCTACATCAAGGACAACGACGAAATCGGCCATTTCGTCAACGAGAAGATCGCCTCCATTCCGGGCATCGAGCGCTCTCTGACGACGATCACCTTCACGGCCTTTTGACAGCACCGCCCGGCAGTCAATAAAAAAGCCGCCCAAGGGCGGCTTTTGTTTTTAAAATCCGATTGATCAGACGTGTGCGGAGGGTGCGACATTGCGCGAGCGTACAAGGTCACGAATCGCCAGGCGCACTTCGTCCGGCGTGTTGAAGCGCCGCTCGTCGAGATCGATCACATGAAATTTGACGGCAATGAACTTCAGCCGATCTTCGTCCGGAATGACAATACCGACGGGTTCCCCGCCGAACTCTATTACTTGCTTCTGCATGGCAGACTCCCGCATTGGCTGCTTGAACCGCAGCTCTGGCGAATGAAATTTTCAGGAACGATAGAACCGAAAGCGTTACATTCGACAGCACGGAAGGGAGCGGCGATCCGTGCCAATCATTTTGAATCCGGCCTCACCCAAGGCGGCGACGAAAACAGTTTTAAACATGTCACTCTCCCTTTTGGCGTTGCGCGACATCCCGAACAGATTCGTCTGGCCGAGCGATGATCGTATGTAATCCAGAATCACGATACGATCAATGAAAATTAGCTTAGCTAGAATTTTTTTCTGATCGATGACAGGAAGAAGGCCAAATTGTGAAATTTCATTCGCACATTCCAGCAGCTGCCCCGTCGTCATTTAGATAGGTGGTCTCGCTGCTCAAGCAAGAACGGCGGCCGGAAAATTTCAGATTTGACGAGTGTCAATTTTCCGCGAGAAGTTTTTCGATCGCGCGAATCAGCAAGGTGGCGCTTTCCTCGCTGAAACATAAAGGCGGCAGGATCATCAGTTCCGCCGGGTCGCGGATGGTGATGAAGATGCCATTTTCCGCCAATCTGTGCCGGAGGGCTTCGGCAGGAGTGCCGGCATTCAAATCAAGGACCTGGAAAAATCCCATGCCCCTTATCTGCCGGATCGCCGGATGGCGGGCTGCTAATTCCTGCAGCATCGCCCTCAGCCCGTCGCCGACAAGGCGGGCATTCTCGCGCAGACCTTCCTCCTCATGGATGTCTAAATTGGCAGTCGCGGCCGCGCAGGCCGTGAGGCTGGGCAAGGCGGAGATTGGGCGGCAATCGGCTGCAATTGTCTCGCGAGCGAACACGACCGCGATCTCTTCTTCGCCGGGAAGGCCGGCGAACACGATATCGGGCTTCAGGCCTTGCGCGTCGAAACCCCATGCGTGATGGCCCAACCGTCCCCAGCCCGTGCGTGTCTCTTCGACGATCATGAGGCCTTCGTTGCGGGAAACGGCATCCGGCAGGTTCGAAAATCCCTCGAGGGGAGGCAGAAGGTCTGCCAGAAGCAATCCGGCCTTGCCGCCGCCGTCAAACGCCGCCTTGGCGCTTTGAAGGCTATCGACATGAATCAGTCTCGAATCATCATCGGTCGAGGTCGTTTCCGATGCGTCAAAGCAGACGATCTCGTCCCTGCCCGTATGGGCACGCGCAAGGTTCAAGGCATGGTGCAAGGCATCACTGCGGCCGCGCAGGAGAAACACGGTATTGAGCCCCTGCGGCGCGTGGCCTTTCAATCGATCGAGAAGCGGTTCCCGCGCCTGCGGTGAACCCAAAGCCGCATTCTTCAGGAGCAGACGCTGACGGTAGGCGGCGGCGGCGATCCGCGGATGCCCGTGCCCGGGCAGCGGAGCGTCTCCGGTCAGGTCCAGCGCGCTGCGGCCCGTAGCATCGAAGAGATATTCCTTCCAGCCGCGGACGGGCCAACGATGGACGGACCGGTCGCCGGCGGGCGTGTCCGGATAGGCCGGTGGCGGAGCATTCGCATCGACCCCGAGCAGTATTGCGGGGGAAGGACATAAATTGGACCATGTCCCTGCGTCGTCCGGGGTGCAGAAGAGCGGAGGGACCAGATCCGAGTCGCGGCAGAGGCGAAGACGCAGCCCGCCGATGGCCCCTTCCGCACCGGCGACGCCGCCGAGCGGGTCGCCTGCAGCCAGTTCGGTCTCCTCGGCGAGCGTGCATTCCAGACCTTCGACATGCAATGTCAGGTCACGGCCTGAAAGGACGAGTCGCGGCCCCGTGCTCCTCAGCGTTCCGGCAAAGGGGGCGACAGCCGCGCTGCCGGCGGGAACGCAGGCATCGATATGAAGCGCGAAGCTTTCCGGTGTCCGGTGCGGGTCGGCGACGCTTTTCGAAAGACGATACTCGCCATAACGGGTGGCGGCCCGGCCTGTTTCCGAAGCGATCCGGGCAAGCATCCGCCAGTCGTTTTCCGGATCGGTCCAGTTGCCGCCGTAAAGCAGGGGGCTGGTGACGCTGAGGTCGACGAGACGGATCGTGTCCGGATCGAGGTCCGGCACGAGACGGTTGATTTCCGGCAAGGGCTTGACCATCCCTGTGGCATCGAGAATCGCCGCGAAGACCAGGGCGGGGGAAACGCTGCCGGCGGCTTCGAGCAAGGCCCGGCGCCGTTCGGTCTCCTCCCTTACGCCAGGATCGTCCGGCGAGCGAACCTGCCTGCTTTCGGCTTCCGCCGCGAGAATGCTGGTGCGGGCGACGATCAGCGGCCACAGCGCCTCGAGTTCGGCCAGGTTCAGGGGGCAGATTTTGTGATAGGCCCGCACCGCCGGCAGCAGCGAAAACGGATCGCCGCCGCGATTGGCGAGCAGATAGGCGCAGGTATTGGCAAAGCCGGCGACCAGCCAGCCCTTGGAAATGCCGGAGAAGTCCGTGACGCCCACCGGCTGCCAGGACCCGTCCGCCAGGTCGCCCGCCACGGAATCAGCCGTGAGATTGTGGTGGGCAGTCGCAATGCGCAGGGCAGGCGCAAGGGGCTGGATGCGCCGCAACGCCGTCACCATGGCCTTGGCAATCCCGTCGCGTATCTGCTGGTCCGTGACCGCCGACAGGAGCGCGACCGTCTGCGGCCCGGCCTTGCGCAGGTCGTCTTCCGGTTCCCGGTCGAGGATGGGGTCCTGAAAGTCCTCGACGCTGCGGGCAAGTGAGGCGGAGATGGAGCCGAAGGCGGCGATGGCGTGATCAGACAGCCGTTCATCGGCCGGCGGCGACGTTCCATCGATGAAAGTCAGCAGCCGGATCAGCCGTTCCTCCCCGCCGAGCGCCAGCGTGACCATATCGCGGCCGTCCCGGGTGGCGACCGGTTCGGGTACGCGTGGCCCGTCGGGGCTACGCAGGATATGACGCATCAGCGCGTGTTCGGCCGTGATTTCCTCGACAGGCCCGTCGGCGGGCGCCACCTTGAGCAGGTAGCGCATATGGCCGTTGTCGATCAGGAAATAGGGGTTCTGGCGACCTTCGATGGGAAAGATCTGTCCGGAAAGCCCATATTGCTCCCGCAAGATCTCCTCGATCGCGTCGATCGGAACATCGGTCGAGGGAGGTTCGGTGAGTTCGGGCGACAGGTCGGACATGAACCTCTCCGGAAGGAACGTTCCCGAAGAGGATAGTGCGGCAAAAGCCTGCGTCCATAGGGCCGCGGCCGCGAGTTTGGCGTCAGATCACCCCATGCGTTCCGAAGCGTAGGAACCCGGGCTTGGGGGAAACACGACGGTGCGGTTGCCGTTGATGAAGGTGCGGTGGTGGATATGGGCGTGGATGGCGCGGGCAAGCACCTGGGCCTCCACGTCGCGGCCGAGCGAGACATAGTCGTCGGCCGATTGGGCGTGGGTGATGCGCACGGTGTCCTGCTCGATGATCGGGCCTTCGTCGAGGTCGGCGGTGACGTAATGGGCGGTGGCGCCGATCAGCTTCACGCCGCGGCCATAGGCCTGCTTGTAGGGGTTGGCACCCTTGAAGCTCGGCAGGAACGAGTGGTGGATGTTGATGATCTTCCCCGACATCTTCTGGCAGAGATTGTCGGAAAGCACCTGCATGTAGCGGGCGAGCACGATGAGTTCGGTGCCGCTCTGTTCGACGAGGTCGAGAAGCTGGGCCTCGGCCTGCGGCTTGTTGTCCTTCGTCACCTTGATGTGGTGGAAGGGAATATCGTTGTTGACGACGAGTTTCTGATAGTCGAAGTGGTTGGAGACGACGCCGACGATGTCGATCGGCAGGGCGCCGATCTTCCAGCGGTAGAGGAGATCGTTGAGGCAGTGGCCGAAACGGGAGACCATCAGCAGAACCTTCATGCGGTCCTCGGCATCGAAAATGTCCCATTCCATCGCAAACCTGTCGGCGATCGGCTTGAAACCTTCGTTCAGCGCGGTGCGGTCGGCGCCTTCTTCGGAAAGGAAGCTGACGCGCATGAAGAACTTGCCCGTGTCGAGGTCGTCGAACTGCGACGAGTCGATGATGTTGCAACCCTTTTCCGAAAGAAAGCCGGAAATGGCGGCGACAATGCCGCGCGTCGTCTTGCAGGATACCGTCAGGACGTAGCTCTTCATCTAAAAATCTCCCTCCTCCGCCGTCAGTGGCCATTCCGTGTATACATAAAAATCACGCCGGACAATGTCCAGCCGTGAGCCCAAAGGAAAAATGCCTTGTCATCGGTCCATCGGCGCCTGCATATGTGTACAGGCTGCGAGCGACCAGAAGCGGACTTGTCCCGGCTGTCTCCACGACCTTAGGCAAGACTCCGCAAAACTCCGTTCCTTTTGCGCCGTAAGGGTGCGCATCGCCGCCCTCCTGCCTATTCGGCGGGTGTCCGCATCTGCTAAGGGTGATGCCATGAAGGCACGCCCGCTGGAAATGGAGAAAGGCGTGGAGCACAGGCTGGGAATGATCCGGCGTCGCATCGCCCGGTTATTGGGCACGCTTGCCGGCCTTGCGGTGGCGGCCGGACCGGCGCAAGCCGATGTCTATTGCCTGCGCGGCGTCAATCTCGCCGGCGCGGAATTCGGTGCCATCGGCGACGAATACGGCAGGGGATACGCCTATCCGTCCGAAAGGACGATCGCCTATTTCGCCGACCAGGGATTGAACGCCGTGCGGCTGCCCTTCCTGTGGGAAAGACTGCAGCCGCAGCTCTACAAGGATTTCGATGCGGCCGAACTCAGGCGGCTGAAGGATACCGTCCGGCTCATCCGTGCCAGGCGCATGGCGGTTATCCTCGATCCGCATAATTATGCCCGGTTCCGCGGCGAGCTCATTGGTTCGGATGGCGTGCCGCAAAGCGCATTTTCGGATTTCTGGCGGCGGCTGGCGCGCACGTTCGCGACGACGGACGGCATTGCTTTCGGCCTGATGAACGAACCCCACGGGATCTCCGCCGAGGACTGGCTGTCGGCCGCCAACGGGGCGATCGCGGCGATCCGCCAGGCCGGAGCCGGCAATCTCATTCTCGTGCCCGGAACGGCCTGGACCGGCGCGCACAGCTGGCTCGCCGGCGATTACGGCACGCCCAATGCTTCGGTGATGCAGGCTATTGCCGATCCGAGGGACAATTACGCCTACGAACTCCATCAATACCTGGATGCGGACTTTTCCGGCAGGAACGCCGAATGTTCACGGGCCGGGGATGCGGTGAAGGCGATCGGCGATGTCTCGGCCTGGCTGAGAGAGAATGGCAGGCACGCGTTTCTCGGCGAGTTTGCCGTTCCCGCCCTGCCGGAATGTCTCACCGCTCTTGCGGATATGGTGAAGGCAGTCGAGAAGGATGCCGATGTCTGGCTCGGATGGTCCTATTGGGCCGGCGGCGACTGGTGGCCGAAGGACGAGCGTCTCAACATCCAGCCGACCGAAACCGGCGACCGTCCGCAGATGCAGGTGCTTTCCCGCATCTTTTCGGAACAATCCGCCTGCAATCGATAAAATTGCAGGAAATTTCTTAAACCCATGCAAGCGAGACCGGGCGTAAGGCTGTCGCCAGTGACATTCCAGGACACTGGCACGACCATGACGCATGCTCGACGGGACCCCTTGCAGATTGACGAAGCTCCATCCGTTGCGGCGAGGTCCGCAGCGGAGCCGCTGACCTTCGGCGGCACGGTCGGGCTCTTCGCGCCGCCCGCGGCCGGAACCACGCCTTCCGGTCTCGCGGTGCTCTTTGCAAGCCCCTGGGGGCTCGAAGAGATGTCGACGCGCAAATTCTTCCGGATCATCTCCGAAATGCTGGCGGATCGCGGCATGGCCAGCCTGCGCTTCGACTATCCCGGCACCGGCGACGCTTTGGACGGCGTGGATTTCGAGGCGGGCCTTTCCGTCTGGTCGGAAAGCCTGCTGGCCGCGGCAGAGCGTCTGAAGGCCCTGTCCGGCTGCGGGCGGATCGCCGTGATTTCGCAGGGCCTCGGCGCCGTGGTCGCCGCCAAGGCGGCTGAAACGCTCGAAGGATTGGAAGGCATCGCCTTCCTGGCGCCGGTCGTCTCCGGCCGGCTCCATATCCGCGAGCTTGCCGTATGGTCCAAGGTCGTCGATGAGAATCTCGGCCTTTCCGAAGAGCAGCGCAACAAGGCTGGCGTTTCGGTGGCGTCGCTGAGCATGCCGGGCGAAATCGCCGACGAGCTTCGCAAGGTCGACCTGATGATGATCGACCGGGTGCCGGCGCCGCGTGCGCTGGTGATCGGCCGTTCCGATCGCCCGGCCGACGCGCAGTTCGCGAGCCGCCTGGAGGCGCTCGGTGCGGATGTCGGCCGTGCGGAATTCGAAGGCTATGATCGGCTGGTTTCCAACCCGACGATCTCCAGGATACCGGTCCACGTCGCCGAAAACCTTGTCGAGTGGATCGCGGCTCTGCCGGCGGGGCCTCGAATTGGAACGCCCCGGCACGCCTCGGTCGCCGAACCGCTGACGGGTGACGGTTTTGCGGAAACCCCGGTCCGTTTCGGCGTCAACAGCCGTCTGTCGGGGGTTCTGTGCGAACCGCTGCACCAGCGTTCGGGCGCGACGGTGCTCTTCCTCACTTCCGCCTATGACCGGCATGCCGGCTGGGGCCGGACCACCGTTGCCATGGCGCGGACGCTCGCCCGTTCCGGCATCGCATCGCTGCGCTTCGATACCGCCAACGCCGGCGACAGTCCGCCGGTACCCGGCCGGCCGGATCAGGTTCTCTACCATTCCACCCAGAACGCCGATGTATCGGAGGCGATCGATTTCCTCGAGTCCCGCCGCCTGATGCCCGTCGTGACGGCCGGCCGCTGCAGCGGCGCCTATCTCGGCTTCCGGACCCTGCTGGTCGAACCCCGCATTGCCGGCAATGTTTCGGTCAATCCGGCCGTTTTCCGCTGGCGCCCCGGGCGCTCGGTCGAGGATGCTGTCGTCAACGGCACACGCAACCTGCAGGATTATGGCAAACGCGCCCTGCGGGCGGAAACCCTGAGACGCATCCTTCGCGGCGAGGTCGATATCGCCGCCGCCTCCCGAAACATCGTCAAAGGTTTCGGCAACCGCATCCGCAACAGGCTCCTGTTTGTCCTTCGCGGGGTCCTGCCGGAAGGCCGTGCGATCTACGGAGCTTTCCGGATGCTCAGCCGGCGCGGCACGCCCATCGCGCTGATCTACAGCGAAAACGATCTCGGCCTGGAGCAATATGATTTCTATTTCGGCCGTGACGGATCGGGGCTGGCGCGTTTCCCGAACGTATCCTCGACGATCATCCCGCATGCCGATCACAATCTGACGCCGGATCATGCTCGCGAGATCTATATCACGGCGCTGCGGGAAATGGCCTTTCGGTTCCCCGCATCCGTCGATGCGAGCCGCTCAAAAGCGCGTCCAGCGATCGCCGCCGAGTGAACGGATCGAGCCGGTCGGGGGGGCGGCCGTTTCCGTTCCCGGGAGCAGGAGAACCTTCTTCGTCACGCCCGGCGCGAGATGGAAACCGTTGTCGGAGAGCCGGTAACCTTCGGCTTCGATGCTGACCGACTGCGCAAACAGATCGGCCGAAAGCTCCAGCCAGTATTCACCCTGCCCCTTGGCGAGTGTCACGGCGATCTGCGCATCGTGCATCGCCCTGGCTCGCCCGAGCGGAAAATGGAAAGCCTCCGCGATCATTTCGCCGCTTGGCATATGGATCAGCCGCGCGACGGCTACGTCATGGGATGGCGGGCCGAAACGATAGGCGAAGTTGGTGTCGAAGAAGGCGCCGAAGAGATCGGTGCATGCGATGGTCTTGCTGCTTCGCGAGCCAAGCGTCAGGTCGCGGCGTCCGGACACGACCGGCATCCTGCCGTCACGCAGGCAGGTGACTTCAAGCGAGACCGGAAGTGCTGCGGATGTCTCATTCAGGAGATGGATGCCGAGACCATTGGTTCCCTCGTCGGCAAACACGACCTGGACCGGCCGAAAGGCGCGCTTCAGCGCGAACCAGGCCGGTTTCGGCCGGCCATCGACGCCGATGGCGCCCCAGCCGGGGCCGGTCGTGACGTCCTGGAAGGTGAAGGTCAATGCGCCGTTGCAGGGGGAGCCCGGACGTCGCCATTCGGCAAAGGTCGCCTCCATCACTTCGCCGGTGACGGCACGGGAAAGGGCAAGATAGCGGCTGAAATCGCTCTTTCGAAGCTCCAACGGATCGACCTTGTAAAGCTCGCCGAGATAGTGATCGCGAACATCCTCGAAATCCCAGTCGACGCCGGCATCGCGCGGGACGCCCGCCTTGCCGCCGGCAAACGTTTCGCCATCCGAAAGATTGGAAAATGCCAGGCATTCGGCGGCAAAACGGACATTCGCCCGCCGGGCGTCCTCAATCGGCCGCTTGTAGGCGCCGACGCCGTAATAATGAGCGATGCCGGCATTGGGATAAAAGGGCAATGCCCCGCCGGAGGGAGAGTTGGCGACATAGGGCAGGTCCGGCCGGGCCTCGGCCACGGTGACCGCCAGTATCTCTTTGCAGAGCGGACCTTTCCAGACGCGTTCGGGCAGGCCCAGCATGGCGCCCTGCTGCCAGATCTCGCTGCCCCCGCAAAGCACAGCCAGCGATGGATTGGCTTGCGTCGCCTTCAGGAACTGAGCCACCTCCGATTTCACGTGAATCACGAAGTCCGGATCGGAGACCGGATAGTCGAAATTGGCGAACATGAAGTCCTGCCAGACCATCAGGCCAAGCTCGTCGCAAAGTACGAAGAAATCCGGGCTTTCATAGGTCGCGATGCCTGGAATGCGGATCATGTTCATGCCCGCGTCCTTGGCGAGCCTCAGCCACGGCGCGTAGCTCGCGCGATCGCCGGGCAGTTTGACGATATCGGCCGAGGTCCATACCGAGCCGCGGCAGAAGATCTTTTCGCCGTTGACGACGGGCGCGAAATCGTTGCCGTCGGCGCCTCGATCGACGGTCACGCTGCGAAATCCGGTGCGGGCAAGGGGGATGTCCGCCCCGTCGATCCGGAGCGTCACATCGTAGAGCGCCGGTTCGCCGTGGGTATGCGGCCACCAGGGGTGAATGTCGGGCAGATGCAGTTCGGCGGAATACCGCCCTTCGAAGAAGGTGAAGGAGACTTCCCGGCCGGCGCAGAGAAGATGGGGGGCAAGGTTCGGTGTGCCCTCGAGGAAGCTGACCTTGAGGATGCCAACGTCATTGTCGGCGAGCGTGGCCGAGACGGTGAGTTTCTCCATCTCTCCAGCGGTGAAAAAGTGGCCCGAAGGGCGGGATGAGGGAGGCGGCGCCAGACTGTCGGGGATGTGTTTATCTCGTGCGGGCTCCTTCATTGCCTCGCGTTGCTCGGTACTTCTCCACGCGTGGGAGAAGTGGGAGCCAGCCGACCGTCTCATCAGCAAGATCGGTCGCCATGGCCCGACCGCATGCACTTCCGGACACCAGCCCGGCATGTAACCGAGCGCCGTGGTGCGTATCAGCCGAAGCCCTTGATTGTTCATCAACCGTGGGCGCCAGCGTGCACGGGGACCGGTCTTTCCAAGATGTGGCTTCAGGGCGCGGAAGCAGATCGACAGCGTCTCTCTACCGGCGAGGTCGACCGGTACCTCGTGGCTTTCGAACATGCTTTCCGACGAGAGGACCAGCCGGTCGTCGAGATAGACCTCGGCGATCGTCGCCAGCCCCTCGAACCGCAGGACGGTCGGTCCGGCCGCTTCGCCCTTCAGCGAAAGGCGATACCACGCATCCTTGTCGAACAGCGGTTCGGGATCGTCGCGATCGAACCGTCCGGCGGCTTCCAGCGCTGCGGCGACCGTGCCGGGCACGATTGCCGGGAGGGTGTCGAGACCGGATGGAATATCGCCGGGCAGGCCATAGGCACCCGGTTCGGTCAAAAACAAGGACCAGCCCTCGGAAAGAAGGCTGGTCGGGGTATCGGTCTGCGGAGGAATGCTCACGCGGCCTCTCTGGTCTGGCCGAGCGTCAGCGCCAGGTCGGCCATCAGCTTGTCCCAGGCTTCGGCGGCGGGATCGAGAGCCGTTGCCAGCGGTTCGAATTTTTTCCGGGTGACGGCGCGGGCAAGCAGGAACTGCGTCGATTTCGCCACTTCGGAAATCTTCAGCGCCTGCCTTTCGGCCTCCGCGAAGCTTTTGCCGTTCAGCCACGCCAGATGGCTCGCGAGAAGCTCGAAATTCGCCCCGACCTGCCTCAGCGTGTTGAAGGCGTATTTGTGGAAAAAGCCGAAATCTCGCTCCGCCACCTTTTCCACCTGCGCCGGGAAGACCTTAGCGAAGGTGCGGATCGGGTTTTCGTCCGGTCGCCGCGCAAAATGATGGCGCAGCAGCTTCCAGGCCGTCTCGCGCAATTCCCTCTCGTCCGGATAAAGGGCGGGAAACTTGGCGAATTCCGTATAGGGCAGGAAAGGTGACGCGTCCGGCGCCGCATTCATTTGGAACAGGCCGTCGAAATCCTCGCCGGAGAGGGCGAAGAATCCGCCATTGTGGAAGTAGTCCAGTTCCCGTCTTTCCGGATCGAGCCGGTTGATCGCCACCGTCGTCTTGCCGTGCTCCTGGCGGTAGGCGACGCCGCGCGTGTCGGGCAGGTAGAAACTGTCGAGTTCCAGCAGCGTCAGCCGGCCGCGGGATATCTGTTCGGCGACATGCCGTTCCGGACGGTCGAAGATCGCCAGTTCCGTCACGCGGATGCCGTAGAGCGTTTCGAGGTCCTCCAGCGGCACCTTGAAGAAGGTGAACTGGTCGCCCTCGAAATCCTGGGTCAGCGTGAAGCCGAGCATGGCTTGCGGCGCAAGGCCCTGGGCCGAAAGCACCTCGATCCACAGATCCACGTAGCAGTTCGTCTCCGGCCACATGCGCTCGGCCGAATGCAGCGCATGGGGAGCGTAGCCGGCCGGATCGAGAGCCGGGAATACCGCGCTCATGAGCTTAACCCCAGAGCGTGGCGCGGACGTGTTCCGGCCACTCCTTGACGTCGAGACCATGGGTGTGGAAGAGCGCCAGCGCGATGCGCTCCAGGCCGAAGCCGACGCAGGCGGTATGGGCCACCGAACCGTCTTCGAGGTTCAGGCCCCATTTCAGACCGAACGAGTCCTGATGATAGTTGAAGCTCATGCAGGCGGTCGGCTTGGCGGCCGAGGTGATCGGGATCAGGAGCTCGAACTTCAAGTTCTGGTCGCGCTGGTTGTTCACCAGCATTTTTCCCGCACGGCCGAAGAACGGATCGTTGGCCACGTCGATCGTCACGTCGAGGCCGACCGACTTCATCATCTCGACGCCCCGGTCCATCCAGCGCTGGCGGAAATCCGTGACATGCTGTTCGGTGCCCATGCAGACATATTCGCGCATGCGGAAGAGCTGCTGGCGGGCGGGATCCTTGGACGGTTCATGGCGGAAGCAGTAGCTCTGCAGGTCGAAGAGGCCGCCGGACTTCGGCAGGTTGCCGCGGCGCGCCACCGTCGGATAGAGCGGGTAGCAGGCGGCCGGCGTCAGCACGATATCGGTCGCTTCCTGGCCCTTGGTCCAGTCCTCCTCGCCCACTTCCATGCACTTCAGGAGGCTCATGTGGTCGAGCTCGTTGCCGCAGAAGGAATGCACGGTGCCGGCGAGCTGCGGGAAGCTCTTCATGTAGCCGCTCTGCTCGAAGAAGGCGCGGTTCATGCCCGGCGGAAAGCGCATCGCTTCCGCGCCGTCGGCGCCGCCTGTCCTATCGATCAGCCGCTCGAAGGCGGCGATCACGTCCTCGAACTGGCCGCTGCGGCCATAAAGGCCGTCGACGCCGGTGTCGATCAGAAGGCCTGCGTCAAACAGGCGGTCGAGAAAGGAAACTTGCATGTCCATGGCTTCACCTCATTCAATTCATTTGACGGGCAATTACTTGAAGGGGTGGGCGTCAGCCGATGAGGCTGGTGTCCGGTTTCTGCACGAGCAGCATGGTCGACGTGTTGCCGAGAATGCGGTCGTTGGAGATCATCAGCTGGGCGGAATGCGCGTCGCGCAGGTGCCGGCCGAGGCTGTAGGGCGTGCCGTTCTTGTACCCCATGATGCCGCAGATGATCATCGCCTGGTTGATGATGGTGAGGATCGTTTCGGACGAGGCGAGCTTGACGTTGTTCATGGCGATCGAGAAGGCCATGGACGACAGCTGATCCGGATCCGCCTTGGCGTCCGCATAGACCTTCAGGCCGGCAATGATATTGGCCTTGAGCAGCTGCAGCAGGTTCGAGGCTTCGGCGAGCCGCGTCGCGCCGGGCGGCTGGGTGCCGCCGGCCTTGCGGGCGGCGGCGCGAACGAAGGCCTGCGCCCGCAGCACCGCGTCGGCGGCGATGCCGTACCAGACCGCGCTCCAGAGAAGATGCGACGTCGCGAGCATCGACTGCGCGGCGATTTCGGCGAACGGCTTCGGGAAGATCTGGGCGGCCGGCGCTTCGCCCTTGAAGAGGAACCCATCCGAGCAGGTGCCGCGCATGCCGAGCGTATCCCAGTCGACGGTCTTTTCGAGCGTGTACTGGCCGCGCCTGAAGACGGTCATCACCTGATCGCTCGGGGCGGCGTTTTCATGGGAGCGGGACGTTACCATGATGGCATCGCCGTGGAGGCCGTAGGAAATCACCGTGGCGTCCTTGGTCAGCCGGCAGATATCGCCTTCTGCCCCCTTGGCGATCTCGATCGCGCAGATCGAGTTGCGCATATTGCCGCCGATGCCCGCTTCCGTCGTCGCCGATGCGACGAGCAGCTGGCGGGCGGCCAGTTCGCGCATGAAATCCATGTGCCAGGCGCTTTCGCTGCCGTGCTCGACGAGGCTCGACACCTTGATCTGATGCATGGCGAAGACCATGGCGCTCGACGCGCAGGCCTGTCCCAGAATGGAGCAGATCTCGGCAAGCTCGGTCATCGAGGCGCCTTCCCCGCCGAATGCGATAGGGATCTGGAGGCCGAGCAGACGTTCGGCCTTCATGGCGTCGACCGCTTCCTTCGGGAAGCGGCCTTCCCGGTCGACGCGATCGGCGAATTCTCCGGCGACGGCCGCCACGCGGTGGGCGCGGGCGCCGAGGGTCATGTCGGTGGCGAAAGCGGGGAGGCTCATCTCAGGCGGCCTCGCGAGCCTTCAGGATCTGCGACACCGTCTCTTCGATCGCCGTGATGCTGGCGAAGGACCTGCGGTTCAGCAAGGCGTCCGGAAACTCGATGTCGAAGGCCTCTTCGAGACCCAGCATGAGCTGCACGGATGCGAAGGAAGAAAGTCCGGCCGCGTAGAGGTCGGCGCCGTCCTCAAGCGTTGTCACGGCAACCGGAAGGCCGCCAACCCGTGCCAGCAGTTCGCGAATGGTCTCGTTCATCTCGACATCTCCCGATTATTTGGAACTCAAGCGTTCATCGCTGAAACATTCATTAGGGCGGAAAGCATAAGATTCCGGAAAGGAACGTGATGAAGTTAGGGCTGCGGGATTCCGTAAAATTCGATCGATCCCCATGCGGCGGAAGCGGCTTGACAGGAAAGTCCCGCGGGTTTCTGATGCGTGCATTCACCAGGGGGGTCCCGGCAAGGGGCTGAGATACTGCTGGGCGATCCGGCCTTGGTCGACGCGGCGCAGTGACCCGTTGAACCTGATCCAGTTCATACTGGCGTAGGGACGGTGCGAGCGCTGACGGCATCGGGGCAGATTCTGCCCGAAGCCCATCGGCGTTTTTTCATCATTCCAACACTGGAACTGGGTCTCCAAACGTCAAACCTTGGAGCCTCGAACCATGAATATTGCCGCGACCAAGCCCGTTCCGGTCGTCACGACCGGCCCGCTTCCCGCCTCCACGAAAGTCTTCAAACCCGGGGACCTGCATCCGCATATCCGCGTGCCGATGCGCGAGATCGCCCTGCATCCCACCGCCGGCGAGCCGCCGGTCACGGTTTACGATGCGTCCGGTCCCTATACGGATCCGGCCCATGCGGTCGCCATCGAGAACGGCCTTCTCCGGCTTCGGGAAAGCTGGATCCTCGCCCGTGCCGATGTGGAGGCCTATGACGGCCGCGTCGTCCGGCCGGAAGACAACGGCTTTGCGACCGGCGATCGGCTCACCCCGGAATTTCCCTTGCGCAACCGGCCGCTGAAGGCCAGAGCCGGACGGGCCGTAACCCAGCTCGCTTATGCCCGCGCCGGCGTCATCACCCCGGAAATGGAATTCATCGCCATCCGGGAAAACCTCGGCCGCCGGGCCGCAAAGGACGCGCTGGCGCGTGAGGGCGAAAGTTTCGGCGCTGATATCCCGGATTTCGTCACGCCCGAATTCGTCCGCCGCGAAGTGGCGGAGGGGCGAGCGATCATCCCCGCCAACATCAACCACCCGGAATCCGAACCGATGATCATCGGCCGGAACTTTCTCGTGAAGATCAATGCCAATATCGGCAATTCTGCCGTCACCTCCTCGATGGCGGAAGAGGTCGAGAAGATGGTCTGGGCGATCCGCTGGGGCGCCGATACCGTCATGGACCTCTCCACCGGCCGCAACATCCACAATATCCGCGAATGGATCATCCGCAATTCGCCGGTTCCGATCGGCACCGTGCCGCTTTACCAGGCGCTCGAAAAGGTGAACGGCATTGCCGAAGACCTGACGTGGGAAGTCTATCGCGACACGCTGATCGAGCAGGCCGAGCAAGGCGTCGACTATTTCACCATCCACGCGGGCGTTCGGCTTGCCTATATTCCGCTCACCGTCGACCGCGTCACCGGCATCGTCTCGCGCGGCGGTTCGATCATGGCCAAGTGGTGCCTGCATCACCATCGGGAAAGTTTTCTTTACGAGCATTTCGAGGAGATCTGCGATATCTGCCGCGCTTACGACGTCTCCTTCTCGCTCGGCGACGGCCTGCGTCCCGGCTCGATCGCCGATGCCAACGATGCGGCGCAGTTCGCCGAACTGGAGACACTCGGCGAGCTGACCAAAATCGCCTGGGCAAAGGACTGCCAAGTAATGATCGAAGGCCCCGGCCACGTGCCGATGCACAAGATCAAGGAGAACATGGACAAGCAGCTCAAGGCCTGCGGCGAAGCGCCTTTTTACACGCTCGGACCGCTGACCACCGATATCGCTCCGGGCTACGACCATATCACCTCGGGCATCGGGGCTGCGATGATCGGCTGGTTCGGCACGGCAATGCTTTGCTATGTCACGCCGAAGGAACATCTCGGCCTGCCGGATCGCAACGACGTCAAGACGGGCGTCATCACCTACAAGATCGCCGCCCATGCCGCCGATCTCGGCAAGGGCCATCCCGCGGCCCGGATCCGTGACGACGCGCTTTCCCGCGCCCGGTTCGAGTTCCGCTGGGAGGATCAGTTCAACCTGTCGCTCGATCCGGAAACGGCGCGATCCTTCCATGACGAGACGCTGCCGAAGGAGGCGCACAAGGTGGCGCATTTCTGCTCCATGTGCGGCCCGAAATTCTGTTCGATGCGGATTTCCCACGATATCCGCTCGGAGGCGCAGAAGGAGGGGCTGAAAGCCATGGCCGCAAAATACCGCGAGAGCGGCGATCTCTACATGCCGGTGGGGAAGCGGTAGCTTCCGTACTTCCTGTTGTCCTCGCCCTAGCCCCCGCGCGCGGGAGAGGGACCGGGAGCTTGCGGCTTGACCCTTCTCTCCGTCAAAACGGGGAGAAGGGTCGGCAGGACGCAGGCGGATGAGGGGCTGATGCCTCCTCGAACCTCAGATGGCCATCCCGCCCGAAACCTCGATGCGCTGGGCATTGACCCAGCGGTTTTCCTCGGAAAGCAGCGCGGCGATCATCGGTCCGATATCGTCGGGTTCGCCGACGCGGCCGAGCGCGGTCATTTCGGAAACCCACCTGTTGAGTTCCGGGTTGTCGCGCACCATGCCGCCGCTGAAGTCCGTGGCGATGGCGCCCGGCGCAACGGCGTTGACCGCGATGCCGCGAGCCCCCAGCTCCTTGGCGAGATAACGGGTCAGCACTTCGATTGCTCCCTTCATCGATGCATAGGCGCCGCTGCCGGGCACGGTGATGCGGGTAAGCCCGGTGGAGATGTTGACGATCCGGCCGCCATAGTTGATCAGCGGCAGCAGCTTCTGGGTCAGGAAGAAAACGCCCTTGAAATGGACGTTGAAGAGGCCGTCCAGCTCCGCTTCCGTCGTTTCCTCGAAGGCACCGTGATGCGAAGTGCCGGCATTGTTGACGAGGAAGTCGAATTTTTCGGCGCCGAGCTCTGTCAGGGCCTCGCGGACGCGGGCAATGAATACATCGAAGGTCGGGATGTTGCCGGTGTCCAGCTGCAAGGCGATCGCCTTGCGGCCAAGCGCCTCGACAGCCGCGACGACATTTGCCGCTTCTGCCTGATTGGAGTTGTAGGTAAAGATCACGTCGGTACCGCGCTTTGCGAGGTTGATCACCGTATTGCGGCCGAGACCGCGGCTGCCGCCGGTGAGGATCGCGATCTTCCGGCTGGATTTCGTGTAGATTTCGCTGGTCATGACAAACTCCTTTCTGGGATTGAATGGGCGGAAACTATCCCTCAAAGCGGATTTGTCTGAATGCCGGAACTCTCTCACTTCTTGCCTAATCCTGCTTGAACGCCTACCTTCGGCTTTCAGCGATGGAGAGGTACGGCATTGTCTCGGGTTCTTCTGGATGCGGTCAGGACGTTCACGGATGCGCAAGAAGGAGAAAGCCCCTTTCGGACGGCGATCGACGGGCTGACCATCTTGCGTGCCGATCACGAGAAGCGGCCGGATCACCTGATCTTCAAGCCCGCGCTCTGCATCGTGCTGCAGGGCGCGAAATGGGCGGTGTTCGGCGACCGCCATGTGGACTACCGCGCCGGTGAAGCATTGGTCATCAGCGTCGAGATGCCGGCCTTCGGCCGTGTGGCGGAGGCGAGCCCGGAAGAGCCGTATCTGGGCCTGATCATCGAATTCGATCTCGGCATCATGCAGGAGGTTCTGCAAACCCTGCCCCATCCGCCGCGGGCGGCCGGCGACGTATCATTCGGTGTCTTCGTCAGCAATTTCGACGGGCCGCTCGCCGATTGCGCCTTGCGGATGGTGCGCCTTCTCAAGACGCCGGCGGCCATCCCCGTGCTTTATCCATCGATCATGCGTGAAATCTGCTACTGGCTGCTGACCGGCCCGAACGGCGGCGAAGTGGCGCTCATGACGCTCGGCAACGACCATTCGCACCGGATCGTCAGCGTCATCCATGGCCTGCGCGATCGCTTTTCCGAACCGATGCGGATCGAGGATCTTGCCGAAAAGGCCGGCATGAGCCCGTCTGCCTTCCATCGCAAATTCAAGGCGATCACCCAGATGACGCCGCTGCAGTACCAGAAGCACTTGCGTCTGCTCGAAGCGCGCCGGCTGATGGTGGCGGAGGCGGCGAATGTGGAAACCGCGGCCTTCCGCGTCGGTTACGAAAGCGCCTCCCAATTCAGCCGCGAATACACCCGCATGTTCGGCACCCCGCCGCGGCGGGACGTGACGGCCCTGAGGGCGGTGGCGGCGTAGGGACAAGCGGTCTCGTGGGTGCGCTCTCTCCGCCTGGTGGGGGAGACCGGAATTCCGACATCTTGATGTCGCTTGATGTCAGAAAACATGTCGCGCAAAAGTGTGCAGCGGTTGTGCGACAACGACACGCGTAAGAATCTGAAGCGCGGCAAGCGAACAAGATCGCGACGTGCTTTAGGAGTGGTATCCGAAGCTGTTCGGCGTGGTCGGGGCAGTCGATTGTCGATGAACACCTCAGTATAATCGAGTGGCAGGCAAGGGGGACGTTTTAACCCCCCGCTTTAAAATTCAGGCACCTGTCTTTTCAGTAAGCTGCTAATTTATTTTCTCTTCCGCAAGCGGAAAGGTCGGCGGCGTGCGATATTTCATCCCCGCTTTCCCCGTCTCCCGGACCTGTGCCTACAATTGCCTCGCTTCCGTCGCCGGAGTGTTTCGCGAGACGTTCGCGGGCAGGCGGGGGCCGGCGCCCTGGTCGGACCTGTAACGTGCAGGAAAGGCCAGGGAGGTGAAAGCCATGGGAGAGGGGTTGCAAGACACTTTTCCCTATCAAGCCTCCCCCTGACCGCCGGGCCGGGTTCGGTTGAGCCGTGCAAGTGGTCTGAGAAGACTACGCAGCGAGGCGAGGTGATCACCTGTAGGGACCGGAAGTCCCGAGAAAACGCCGAAGGCCACGCGAATGCGGAGCCACACATATAAACTAAATGAGGTTCCGCATTCGTGTGGGCTCTCCGATCTTTGACAAAACCACGGCAGGAAACTGCGCGGGGCTGCGGAGTGTTGGCCGAAGGGCGGAAATCAATGCAATTGATTTCAACGACGCAGGCCTGAGCGCGTCCCGTGCGAAGGCTTACAGTCCTCCGTATCTTTATCCTCGGGTCAAGCCCGAGAATGACGAAGGGGTGCCAAGGATGCCTGAAGTAATGGTGTCAGCAAGCGGGACGGTCGCTGTTGCCGCCAGTCAGTTCCATACACTCGTCATCCTCGGGCTTGACCCGAGGATCCAGGCACAAGCAGGACGGGTAGTGATCCCTCAATGCTTGGATACCCGAGCTCACGTTGTATCCCCTTTGGTGCAAGGGGGAGAATGGCCGCCGCAACCTCACCGCGGCGGATATTCATGTTCCTCGCCACGGAAATCGCTGACCGAATAACACCCGCCCTCGCGCCGCGCTGCGCTCTCTCCGATCACCGCCTTGCCGTGCCCGCCCGGAATATCCAGCACATAGGTCGGCTGGCAGAGGCCGGAAATGTTGCCTCGCAGGGCCTGGACGATCTTCTGGCCTTCGGCGATCTCCAGCCGGAAATGACCGGTGCCCGGTGCGAGGTCCGGATGATGCAGGTAATAGGGCTTGATCCGGGTCTCGACGAAGGCCTTCATCAGGTCGCCCAGCACGGCCGGATCGTCATTGACACCCTTGAGCAGCACGGTCTGGCTGATCATCGGGATACCCGCATCGATCAGCCGTGCGCAGGCGGCGCGGGCCTCGTTCGTCAGTTCGCGGGCGTGGTTGGCGTGCAGCGCCACATAGACCACCTTGCCGCTTTCCTTCAACGCCGCGATCAATGCATCGTCCACATGGGCGGGACCGACCACGGGAACGCGGGTGTGGAAACGGATGATCTTCACATGCGGGATGTCGGCGAGGCCACGCATGATCGCGGCGAGCCGGCGCGGCGAGAGAACCAGCGGGTCGCCGCCGGTAAGGATCACTTCCCAGATTTCGGAATGCGCCCGGATATAGTCCAGTGCGGCCGCCAGCTCATCCGGCGCCAAGGTCCCGTCGCCTTGCGGACCGACCTTTTCGCGGCGGAAGCAGAAGCGGCAATAGACCGGGCAGACATGCACGGCCTTCAGGAGCACGCGGTCGGGATAACGGTGGACGATGCCTTTGACGGGGCTGTGCGCATGGTCGCCGATCGGGTCGGCGCGTTCTTCCGGCGTCGTCAGCAGTTCGGCAGGATCGGGTAGGAACTGGCGTGCGATCGGGTCGTCGGGCTTGTCGCGGTCGATCAGCGAAACGACCGTCGGCGTCAGGGCGACGGCATAGCGGTCCGCAACGGCGCGAATGCCGGGAAGCCTGCCCGCTTCGATCAGCCCGGCGGATGCCAGTTCTTCGAGGGTCTTCAGGGAGCGAGCGGCGGTCATGCGAAAACCTCCGCGACCGGCGCCCACATGACCTGGTCGATGCGGGTGGCGCCGGTTGCCAGCATGGCGAGCCGGTCGAAACCGAGTGCCGCACCGCTCGCTTCCGGCATGATTGAGAGGGCGTCGAGGAAATCCTCGTCGATCGGATAGCGCTCGCCGTAGATGCGCGCCTTTTCCGCCATCTCGTGTTCGAAGCGGCGGCGCTGTTCGCCGGCATCGGTCAGTTCGCCGAAGGCATTCGCCAGTTCGACGCCGCAGGCATAGAGCTCGAAACGGTCTGCGACACGAGGATCGCGGGCGGAAGGCCGGGCGAGGGCCGCTTCCGAAACCGGGTATTCGCAGAGGACCGTTGCCCGGCCTTGCCCCAGATGCGGCTCGATCTTCTCCACCAGCACCTTGCTGAAGAGATCTGCCCAGGTGTCGTCCTCGGCAAAGCGCATGCCGGCCCCGGCAACGCCGGCTGCCAGCCGGTCGCGATCCGTCTCGCCGCTCGCCGCGATGGAGGAGAAAAGGTCGATACCCGCGAAACGCTGGAACACCTCGGCAAGCGTCACGCGTTCCGGCTCGGCAAAGGGATCGATCTCCATGCCGCGGAATGAAAAGCGTTCCGTTCCTGCAGTTTCGGCGGCAAGCGCCAGCATGTCGGCGCAGTCGGCCATCAGCTGCTCGTAACCCTCGCCGACCCGGTACCATTCCAGCATGGTGAATTCCGGATGATGCAGCGGCCCGCGCTCCCGGTTGCGGTAGACATGCGCGAAGGTGAAAATGCGCCGTTCGCCGGCCGCGAGCAGCTTTTTGGCTGCGAATTCCGGCGATGTGTGGAGATAGAGCGGTGCTCGCCCGCCGTCGATCGCGATCGCTTCGGTCGCGAAGGCGTGCAGGTGGGTTTCGTTGCCGGGAGAGACCTGGAGGGTCGCGGTGTCTACCTCGATGAAGTCACGCTCAGCGAAAAAACCGCGCAGCGCCGTCTGCACCGCGTTGCGGCCCTTGAGAAAGGGCCGGCGGTCCGCATGGCTCTCCGGTTTCCACCAGGGCGGGCGGCTTGTAACGGATCGGGACGAGCTCATTTAAGGCTTTCTTCGCCGGTTCTGCCCGGCAAGGCTTCCACTTCGCGCAATTTTAGGGTAGGTGCGCCCGGAAAACAGAGATTGAATCCCGAGGGCGGTCCCGGGGCCGTCCTTAGGGCCGGCTGTCGCCCGCTCCTCTACGACGCATTTTCGGCAGTGACAAGCCGGTTAGGCACCACAAGGAATCCCATGGTCAAGATCATCGCTTCTTCTGTCCGCAAGGGCAATGTCCTCGAAGTCGAAGGCAAGCTCTACGTCGTTCTCACCGCTGAGAACTTCCACCCCGGCAAGGGTACGCCCGTCACCCAGGTCAACATGCGCCGCATCGTCGACGGCGTGAAGGTGTCCGAACGCTGGCGTACCACCGAGCAGGTCGAGCGCGCCTTCGTGGAAGACGTGAACTTCCAGTACCTCTACGAGGACGGCGAAGGCTTCCATTTCATGAATCCGGCCACCTACGACCAGGTCGTCGTCGATATCGACACGATGGGCGAGCAGAAGGCCTATCTCCAGGAAGGCATGACCTGCATCCTGTCGATCCATGAAGGTGTGCCGCTGGCGATCGAGCTGCCGCGCCACGTGACGCTCGAAATCGTCGAGACGGAACCGGTCGTGAAAGGCCAGACGGCATCGTCTTCCTACAAGCCGGCGATCCTCTCGAACGGCATCCGTACCATGGTGCCGCCGCATATCGACGCCGGCACCCGCGTCGTCATCGCGACGGAAGACAATTCCTACGTGGAACGCGCCAAGAACTGACCGTTTCCGTCCATCGGTATTCCGACCAATAAAAACCTCCGGAGGATCGCTCCGGAGGTTTTCTTTTACGTGTCGTTTGATGCCAGGCGGCGAAGATTACTTCTTCGCCACGACGACCGACTCGACCTTGCCGAAGGCGTAACCGCCGCCGACCGCGACGTTGAGCGACACATAATCCTGCGCCATCTGGCGGACGGCCGCGGCGAGGTTTGCCTGGGCAGTCGAGACCTGGCGCTGTGCGTCGAGCACGTCGAGCAACGAAGAGGCGCCGTCGCGGTAGCTTGCGGTCGCAAGCTGCAGGGCTTCCTCGTAGGACTTGACGGTCGCCTGCAGCGCCGAAACCGTGCGGCTGTCGCGAGCAACGGCGGCGAGCGCATTCTCGACTTCCTCGACGGCTGCGAGAACCGTCTTCTTCCAAGCGAGATATTGTTCGCGCGCGGAGGATTCGGCGATCTTCACGTTGCCGCGCAGGCGGCCGCCATCGAAGATCGGCAGGCTGAGCTGCGGGCCGAAGGACCAGGTGAGCGCCCGGGTATCGAGGGCGCCGGCGATCGCGTTGTAGCGCGGCGAGATGGAGCCGCCGAGCGTGATGGCCGGATAAAGCTGTGCCTCGGCGACACCGATCTGGGCGACTGCCGATGCGAGCTGACGTTCCGCCGCGCGGATGTCCGGCCGGTTGCGAATCAGATCGGCAGGAACGCCAGCCTTGGCGTTAAAGCGGGCGACGGGCTGACGAGCGCCTTTCTGGAGTTCGGGCACGAGCGAGGAAGCGGGCATGCCGAGCAACGTGGCAACGCGATGCGCCGCGCCACGGAAGCTCGTCTCGAGCCCGGGAATTTCCGCAAGTGTCGAATTGACCAAGCCTTCGGATTGCACGACGTCGAGACGCGAGGCGGCGCCGGCATCGAGCTGCAGCTTGGTCAGGTTGAGCGTCTCGTTGCGAGAATTCAGGTTGCGGCGGGCAATCGCGATACGCTCCTGATAATAGCGCACGTCGATATAGGCGGCGACCACCTGCGACAGGAAAGTCAGTCGTGCGCCATCCTCGGCAGCCTTCGCAGCCTGGAGATCGGCGAGCGCGCCTTCCGTGGAGCGGCGATAGAGGCCGAAAAGATCGAGGAACCAGGAGGCGGTCAGCGAACCGCTCGTGACGGTCGTCGTCGTTTCCGAGGCCGAATCGGGGCTGGTATTGGCGCCGCTCCTCGTACTGGAGGCCGAAAGATCAAGTCCCGGCAAAGCACCGGCGCCCGCCACGACGACGCTGGCCTCGGCAGCCTTGATCCGCTCCATGGCCTGGAGAATGTCGAGGTTCTGGTTCACGCCCTGCTGCACATAGCCGTTGAGGCGGCTGTCGTTGAATGCCTTCCACCAGGTGATCTGGGAGACATCGCCATTGCTGGCGGCCTTGGCCTCGGCGAACTTGCCTGGCAGAGCAACTTCCGGCGCAGTGTGATCCGGGCCGACGACGCAGCCTGACAGCAACAACATGGTGAGAGGAGCAACAACGCGAATGGATAACATTTTTCTGTCCCAGTGCCCTACAACGCTTGGAAGGGTGGCAATGATTGCTCCTTCCGATTGTCTCGCCAGAGGCGGTTTGCCCTTATGACGATTAAACGATTGATACATTAACGAATGTAAACTCTATCCTACTCTTTTTCACGGTTTGATAACCGCCTAACGACAACAAAGAAGGAGGGAACGAAGAAAATTCCCAGGAGTGTTGCAGAAAGCATACCACCCAGCACGCCGACGCCGATTGCATTCTGTGCCGCCGAACCGGCGCCGGTGGCGATCGCCAGCGGCACCACGCCGAGAATGAAGGCGAGCGATGTCATGATAATCGGACGAAGACGCAAACGTGCCGCTTCCAGCGTCGCCTCCATCAGGCTCATGCCGCTGCCCTCCTGCCGGTCCTTTGCGAATTCGACGATCAGGATCGCGTTCTTCGCCGCAAGGCCGATTGTCGTGAGCAAGCCGACCTTGAAGTAGACATCGTTTGCCTGTCCGAAGAAGTGAGCGGCGGCCAGCGCGCCGAGCACGCCGATCGGCACGGCCAGGATGACGGAGAACGGTACCGACCAGCTTTCGTAAAGCGCCGCCAGGCACAGGAAGACGATCAGGACGGCAAGCGCGTAGAGCATCGGAGCCTGCGAGCCGGAAAGGCGTTCCTGATAGGAGATGCCCTGCCACGCCACGGAATATCCGCCCGGCAGTTGCGCCGTCAGCCGTTCCATCTCGTCCATCGCCTGGCCGGTGCTGACGCCCGGACCTGCCGCTCCTTCGAGCGGGATGGCGCTGGTGCCGTTGAAGCGGGCGAGTTGCGGCGTGCCGCTGATCCACTCCACGGTGCTGAAGGAGGAGAAGGGAACCATCTCGCCCTTGTTGTTGCGGGCATACCAGTGCTTCAGATCGTCCGGCTGCATGCGGTAGGGCGCGTCGCCCTGCACATAGACCGGTTTCAGCTCGTTGTTCAGCGTGAAGTCGTTGACGTCGCGGCCGGCGAAAATGGTTGCCAGCATGGAGTTGACGGACGCCAGATCGACACCCATCGCGCCCAGCTTTTCCTGATCGAGCAGGATCTTCAGCTGGGTTTCGGACCGCTGGGTGCTGCTGCGCAGCGAGCTTATGTTGGGGTTGCCGGTGCCGGCCTGCATCAGCTGCTGCGAGGCTTGGGAAAGCGCCGCATTGCCGTTGTTGCCGCTGTCGACCAGGTACATGGAGAAGCCGCTCGACGTGCCGAGGCCCTGGATGGCCGGCGGCAGCAGCGCAAAGACCTGGGCGTCGCGGATCGTGAAGAAATAACGGCCCGCGCGCTGGACGATGGCCGCCGCCGACTGTTCCGGTCTGGTGCGGAGCCCGAAATCCTTGAGCTTGGTGAAGACGATCGCGTTGTTCTGGCCGCTGCCGCCGAAGCTGAAGCCGAGCACGCCGAACACGACGTCGACATTGTCCTTCTCCTGCTCCCGGAAATAGGTTTCGACCTTCTTGACCGCTTCGTCCGTTCTCGGCGTCGTGGCGCCGACCGGCGTCTGCACGATGGTCAAGACAACGCCTTGGTCTTCCTGTGGCAGGAAGGAGTTCGGCAGCTTGGTGAAGAACCATGCGCAACCGGCGATGACGAGTGCGAACAGCAGCACGACGGGCAGCGGACGCTTCAGGAGGAAGCCGATCGTCGAGGTGTATCCCTTGGTCGTCTTCTCGAAACCGCGGTTGAACATCGCGCCGATGCCGCGGCGCTTCTTGTGATGGTCGATCGGCTTCAGCATCGTCGCGCAGAGCGCCGGCGTCAGCACGATTGCGACCAATGCCGAGAGCAGCATGGCAGAAACGATGGTGATCGAAAACTGGCGATAGATGATGCCGGTCGAGCCGCCGAAAAAGGCCATCGGAATGAAGACGGCGGTCAGAACGAGCGCGATGCCGATGATTGCGCCGGTGATTTCGCCCATGGATTTTTCGGTCGCCTCGAGAGGCCCGAGCCCTTCCTCGTCCATGATGCGCTCGACGTTTTCGACCACGACGATCGCGTCGTCGACCAGAAGGCCGATTGCCAGAACCATGGCGAACATGGTGAGCGTGTTGATCGAATACCCCGCGAACGCGAGGATGCCGAACGTGCCGAGCAGGACGACAGGCACCGCGATCATCGGGATGAGCGTCGCGCGCAGGTTCTGAAGGAAAACGAGCAGCACCACGAAGACGAGAATGATCGCCTCGATCAGCGTGTGGACGACCTTTTCGATCGACAGTTCGACGAACGGGGTGGTGTCGTAGGGATAGGTGATCTCGACGCCTTCCGGCAGGTTCGGCGCGAGCTGCGAAAGCTCGGCGCGGACGAGCGCCGCCGTGTCAAGCGCATTGGCTCCGGTCGCGAGGTTGACGGCGAAGCCGGTGGAAGGCAGCCCGTTCTGGCGCGAGTTGCCGCCATAGCTCTCCTGGCCGATCTCGACGCGTGCGACATCCGAAAGCCGTACCGTCGCACCGTCCTGCTCGACCTTGAGGATGATCCGCTCGAATTCGTCGACTGTGGTGAGTTGGCTCTGCGCCGTCATCGTCACCGTCAGCTGCTGGCCTTCGACGGCCGGAAGACCACCCAGCGAACCGACCGATACTTGGGTGTTCTGCGCCTGGATCGCAGAAGTCACGTCGGCTGCGGTGAGCTGGTATTTCTGCAGTTTGTAAGGATCGAGCCAGACGCGCATGGCGTAACCCGAACCGAAGATATCGATGCTGCCGACGCCTTCGAGGCGCTTCACCTGGTCTTCGATCTGGGTCGAGAAGACGTCGCCGAGATCGACGGAGGAACGCTTGCCGTCGGTCGAGACCAGAGCGCCGACCATGAGGATGCTGGAGGTCGAGCGTGCCACCTCGATGCCGGCCTGCTGTACGACGTCCGGAAGCTGCGACTGCACCAGCTGCAGCTTGTTCTGCACCTGCACCTGGGCGATATCCGGGAGGATGCTGTTGCCGAAGGTGAGCGTCACCGAGGCCTGTCCGGTCGATGAGGACGAGGTCATGTAGGTGAGGTCGTCGAGGCCGGTCATGCCGTCCTCGATGATCGAGGTCACCGACTTCTCGACCGTCTCGGCGCTGGCGCCGTTGTAGCTCGCGCTGATCCGGACCGTGGTCGGAGCAATATCGGGATATTGCGATATGGAGAGAGTCGCGATGGCAAGCGCGCCGCCCAGCATGATGACGATCGCGATGACCCAGGCGAAAACCGGCCGCCGGATGAAGAACTTGGCCATTCAGATGATTCCTTGCCGCGTTTCGTCGTTATCGGTTCCGCCCGGCCGTCACGGCTTGGCGGCGGCTGGTTTCGGGGCTTCGACAACGAAGCCCTTGGCATCGATCGTCGTTTCGACCGGGGCAACGGGCGCTCCGTCGCCGATCCACTGGAAGCCGTCGACGATCAGCTTGTCGCCGTCATTGATGCCTTCCGTCACCAGCCAGCTGTTGTTGGAGACGGTGCTCTTCTGGAACGTGCGGGCCTCGACCTTGTTGTCCGCCGTCACGAACTTGGCGGAGAGCTCCCCGCGGGCGTTGCGGGTCGCGGCCCGCTGCGGAATCAGAAAACCGCTTTCCTTGCCGAGGGTGACCGTGGCGCGCACATACATGCCCGGCAGGATCATGTCCCGCGGATTGTCGAACAGCGCGCGGATCTGGTAGGTCCCCGTCGTTTCGCTGACGGCCATGTCGGACATGTCGAGCTTGCCGGTCAAAGGGTATTCGGTACCGTCCTCGAGCGCGAGGCGGATATCGGCCTTGCGCGGATCGCCGCTCAGCCGGCCGGATTCCATGGCGGCGCGCAGTTCGAGAAGGTTCGTGCTGGAATCGATCAGGTCGATATAGATCGGATCGAGCCGGCGGAGCGTCGTCAGCGCCGTCGTCTGGTTGGCGGTGACGATATTGCCGATGCTGACATTCGAGATCGACGTGACACCGTCGAAGGGCGCGCGGATCTCGGTCAGGTCGAGGTTGATCTGCGCGGCGTTGAGTGCCGCATTGGCCTGTTCGACATCCGCCTGCGCCTGCAGGAGCGTCACGCGGGCGCTTTCATATTCGATCTGGGTCGCACCGCTGTTGACCAGCCGTTCGTAGCGGGAAAGGTTCGCCTGGGCGCTCGGAATGCTCGCCTCGGCCTTCGAAACGGCCGCTTTCGCCTGGGCGACTTCCGCCGCATAGGTGCTGTCTTCGATCTTATAAAGAAGATCGCCCGCCTTGACCTCGCTGCCCTGCTTGAAGGCGATCTGCTTGATTTCGCCGGTGACGCGCGGCCGGATGTCGGCGATCTGGAATGCCGAGGCGCGGCCCGGCAATACGGCGGTGATCGGCTGTTCCGACTTTTTCATCAACACGACGCTGACCGGCTGGGGCGGACGCTGCGGTGCACCGCCTGCACCGCCTCCCTGGCCGTTGCCGGCGGCCTGCTGGCCCGAATCACTGCATGCGGCGAGCGCCACGGCGAAAAATAGAGGCAGGATCAGTTTGCGTCCGGTCATGGCGTCATCCAAGCAAGCATCTGGCGATCACCGCGGCAGCAGGATTCGTGCCGGGGCGGAGGTCGGGGGAGATTAACCCGTCTCAAGCGATGGGAACAGTGCCGGTTGAAAACGGGATCCAGCCAACACTTCTCGACAATAAGTGACGTAAATCAAAAACCGTCACTTTACAAGTGGATTTTGCAATGCAGCATTGACAAGTTTCGCAAGACCGTCGCATCGGTCATGCAGCTCCGCCTCGTCGGCCTTGGCCAGAAGAACCGGATGCAGGACGCTGGCGAAGGCGGCGGCCACGTACTGGCTGATACCCTCAGGATTGCTGCATTTGTAGGCGCCGCTTTCGACGCCCTGGCGGATGAGATCGGTGAACAGGGTTTCGATCAGCCGCTTGTAGTGCTGGCCGCTCGGAAGATCGGCCTCCGACATGAGAAAGATCATTTCGAAGAGATAAGGGTTGTCGCGCAGGTCCTGAAGATGGGCCTCCATCAGCTTGCGGACGACGATCTCGAGACGTTCGGGGGCGGGCGCCGGCTCGTCCAGTGTTCCGAAGCGGCCGATCATACGGCTGATGTGCCGGTCGCAGATCGCATCCGCCAGCGCGGCCTTCGAATGAAAATGCTTGAAGATATTGGCGGGCGACATGGAAAGCGCCTGGGCGACGTCGGCGATCGAGCATTTGGCGATGCCACGCTCGCGGAACAGGATTTCCGCCGTGTTGAGGATATCCTCCCGCGTCTCTTCCGCCTTGCGCCTTGGCCTCCGCACTCTCACCTCATCAGAAACGTTAGGGTTCAATGGCGACGGTTCACCGTGCGCTGAAATAGGGTTCCAGGTTCCTGCGGATACGCTCGAGGACGGTTGCGCCGCTTTGATCCGGGACAAAGGTCTCGCCGGTGATCGTTTCGTAAGCCGTCCGATAGACCTTCGCGGTCTCCTCGACCAGTTCAGCCGGGATTTCCGGAATATCGTCCTTGTAGGGATCGCAACGCTCGACCACCCAGGCGCGGATGAAATCCTTGTCGAAGCTTTTCGGCCGCGTGCCTTTTTCGAAGGCCTCGCCATAGCTGCCGGCGATCCAGTAGCGGCTGCTGTCCGGCGTGTGGATCTCGTCGGCCAGGATGATGTTACCCTGCCCATCGGTGCCGAATTCGTATTTGGTGTCGACGAGGATCAGCCCGCGTTTCGCCGCCAGTTCCTGGCCGCGGGCGAAGAGGGCGAGCGCATAGGCGGAGAGCGTCTGCCACTGTTGGGCGGTCAGCAGGCCGCGTTCGACGATCTCCTTCGGCGTCAGCGGCTCGTCATGACCGCCGTCGAAAGCCTTGCTGGTTGGGGTGATAACCGGTTCGGGGAGAACCTGGTTGTCCCTCAGGCCGTCGGGCAGGCCGAGCCCGTACATGTGGCGCTCGCCCTTCTTATAAAGGGTGAGGAGCGACGTGCCCGTCGTGCCGGCCAGATAACCTCGCACGACGATCTCGACCGGCAGGATATCGAGCCGCTTTCCGATCACCACGTTCGGGTCCGGGTAGGCGATGACGTGGTTGGGGCAGATGTCCCTCGTTGCCTCGAACCAGTAGCGTGCGGTCTGGGTGAGCACATGGCCCTTGTCGGGGATGGAGGTGAGGATCCGGTCGAAGGCGCTCAGGCGGTCCGTCGCGATGATGATGCGGCTGCCGTCGGGAAGGTCGTAGTTCTCGCGCACCTTGCCGCGATAGGGATTCGGCAATTCGGGGATGAAGGCATCGGAGAGAACGCGCACGGCAGCCACTTTCTGGAGATTTCGGGGTGTTTTTGCTATCGCATGTTTTGTTGCGGATGCACAAGAATGGAGGACGAGTGGTGTCGTTTGCGGAAATTGGAAGAGGCTGCACGTTCCCCTATATATAAAGTCGTTCAAACTTTGGAAACTTGTCTGAAGTCGCTATTTTCGAATATATATCAGTGGCTTATAAGATTTTTTCAGTTTTGTGAAACATCGCTGTTGACGGCTGAGGGGGGTGTGAGTATAAGCCGTGTCACTGACGAGGGCGGCGGCGCTTTTGGCGACGACGATCTTCGTTCTGGAGAAATTTTGGTTTCTTCTGCACAATCTCTGAGAAGTTGGCTGGAATGCTGATGG
>NZ_QJKM01000012.1 GCF_003425685.1 Rhizobium terrae | reverse complement strand
CGAAAAGCGCCGCTCCGGCCTTCTGCAGAAGGCCGGAGCGGCGCTTGAAACCAACGAAACGACAAACCAGTGAAAGGGGTCAATTCCTGATGTCGGCAAAGGGGTCAATTCCTCGTGTCGCTTGACAATTTTCACCGAACGCGCCCGGCGAAGAAAGCAGTGGGTGAGCCCCGAGATCTTCTTTCCACGCTGCATAGTGATCGAACGGATAATGGTGCACCGCTTTTTCCGGTCCGCCATGCTTCGCGGTGTCGCCTTGCATGTCACCGTCAAAGCCGTTCAGCGAAACCTTGATCGGGCTCGGAACCTCGAATTTCGCAATTCCGCTTGGAACGCCACGAGGCCCGAGCGGTGCCACCGGCCCGAGGCGAAGGCTGAGGATCGGAAATGAGTTCACGCCTAAACCTCCAGTCCAGCCAACCAGTCATGGAGCATCAATGCTGCCGTTTGCCTGAGGCGCGGTCCGTTGTCTTTCGCGCTTTGCCGCAACGATGGCACATCGACCCTTGCGGCAGCGAGTTCCACCGCATGGCCGACCAGCCATCGTTCAAATGTCCCGTCGGTCTTGGCCTCGGGATGAAACTGCAATCCGAGCACATTGCGACCGATCGAAAAGGCCTGCTGTTCGACGACTTTCGAAGCGGCGAGGTTCACCGCCCCCAGCGGCAGCGAATATGTGTCCCCATGCCAGTGCAGTACGGCGACATCCTCCAGGTGCCTGAGCGGACCTAATCGCCCCGCGTCAGTCAGTGTCAATCTGGAAAACCCAATCTCCTTGATGCCGGTCGGCAACACCTTTTCTCCCAAGGCGGCGGCTATCAGCTGTGCGCCGAGGCAGATGCCGAGCGTTGGTCTTCCGGCCGCGAGCCGGGTGCGAATGAAGGTCCATTCGGTATCGAGGAATGGATATGCATCGTCATTGACTCCGATGGGGCCGCCAAGGATGATCAGGAGGTCGGGCGTGGACGGATCGCCATTGCAGAAATCGGCGTCTCCGACATCGCTATAACGGATTTCGTAACCGGCGTCGGCGAGCGGCTTGGCGAAAGTCCCGAGGTCTTCGAAGTGGACGTGACGCAGGGCGAGGGCAGTCTTGGACATGATGTTCGATCCTTTGCAACGGGCGGACCGTATCCTCCGGTCCGCCCTTCGACCTGATGTTCAGCCTGCGGCGCCTGTCAGCTTCACGCTCGGAAAGTCGACCGGCACGTCCAGCGCGACGTTGACGTAGTTGGTGAAGAGGTTCAGCGCGACATGCGCGACGATCTCGACGATCTCCTCGTCATCGAAGCCTGCGCTCCGCAGAGAGTCGACATCCGCTGTCTCCAGTTCCGCGCGGTGTTCGACGATCTTTAACGCGAACCGCAAAGCGGCTGCCGTACGAGGGTCGGTCGAGCGGCCAGCCTGAGCCTCGGCCATTTCCTCGGCAGTCGCGCTGGCCTTGCGGCCGAGGCCGGTATGGGCAGCAAGGCAATAGTTGCAGTTGTTTCGGTCGGCGACGGCGACCGCGATCTGCTCACCGAGCTTCGGGCCAATCCTTCCGCCGCCAAGGGCGCCGAAGGAGCCCCACATGCTGGCGAGCGCTGCCGGGGAATTGGCGACGGCCTTGAACATGTTGGGCACAACGCCGAAGGCGGACCTGATCTGGCCGAGCTGTTCGCCGACATGGCCGGTTGCGCTCGAAGGTTCGATAAGTGTAATTCTGCTCATGTTCTTGTCCTCTATTTGCCTGGAGGGGAGAATATGCCGGTTCGTCGATGGCAGTCGGCGAACCGGCGCGACGCAAGATCACCTGGCCGGTTCGACCTTGCCGGGAAGGCTCAGGTTTCCGGAAGCGACCTTGAAGACGTTGCTGACGCAAAGAAGCGGCGCGTGCAGGTTGCCGTTGACCTTCAGGCCCGCGGTCACGCCGTCAAACGAGACGCCCTTGATGCCGTTGATCAGCGACAGGGGAATTTCGACATCGACCCTATCGCCCGTGAACAGGGTCGGGTAATCGGGGCTGTCTATGAGAAGCGGCACGCCGGGCCAGGTCCTGGGGACCTTGGGCTTGGCATCCTTGGGAATATCGATGACCTTCAGGCCGCCGGCGCAAGCCTTGTCTTCGGCCAGGACCACCCAATGCGGATGCCACGTGTGGCGATTCTTGCCGCCATTGGCGGCATCGTCGAAATCCGGGTGGAAGGTGACGGCCAACGCCACGATGCCCAGCTTCTTCTCGAAGCCGATCTCGCCGCTGTCGAGCGAGGTCGGCCAGACATAGGCATAGACGCTGGAGCCCTCGAACTTGCCGGTCGCATCTGGTTTGTCCTTGCCGGCCTCGCCGCGCACACGAGTGGAAAAGAGGACCTTGTCGCCCTTGGTCGCAATTGCCGTGTCGATGATGTCGAATGAAGCCTGAACGGTTTGTTTGGGTTCGGCCTTGATGGAATGCGCATGCGCTGCCGCAAGGTATGCGAGGGCCGTTCCGGCGACGACGAGCGTGCCGGTCAGAAGTCTTCTGGGCATTGGATGATCTTCCTTTCTATGGTGCCTGGAGGTTGGGTTGTCCCGCTTGAAAAGCTTCCCAGGTGGCAGCCCGGGAAGGGGGATCGGTTTCATCGTGATCGCGGCAATCGACGCGCAATTCGCGCTGGCCAAAGGCTGCGTCCACGAAATGGCAGTGATGGGGTCGCTCGCCATCCGGATGCGCGAACGGAGCGAAGTATCGGCAGGTTACGCACATCCGCTGGAGCGGAATTGCGCCACTCTCCTGAAGATGCCGGATCATCTTGATAAGGGAGAGAAGCAAGTGCTCCTGCTCACGCTCTTCGAGCGAGCCAACTGCCTGTTCGGCAAGATCGCCGCCGGCATCGCGCTGGACAGCTGCAAGGCCTGTGGAGGTCAGATGGACGCGGACCGCTCGTCGATCGCCCTGTTCCGCGCGCTTCTCCAAATGCTCTTTCTTCTCCAGCGCGGCAATGGAATCGGTTGCACTTGGCTGGGAGACGCCAAGGTGAGCAGCGATCTCCTTCACGTTCAGCCCGTCCTTGCGTCCTTCAAGCAGAGCGAGTACCGCAAGCTGGGTGGGGTTGAGGCCAACCTCTTTGGCCTTCTTCCATTCCTCGATGCGCATGGCCGTCGCGATTCGCGAAAAGCCTTCGCGAATGCGGACGTCAATGGACAAGGGGTTCTTCGGTGTCTCCATATAAGCAGATTACATAGGACTCCTACATTATTCAATAGATATTTTAGATTGCTCAACGCGCCACATTACCGCCGTCAAACATCGGCGCCAAATATTGGAATTAATCCGACAGCATATGTTGCATAGCTTTTACTTGTATGTTGCCTCAGATCTGAGGCGCTATCCGTTAGCGGTTGATTTCAAGCATTCGAAGTCGGTTTGGGAGGATCGCATCGGAAGCCGATCTCAAGCGAGCTGAAACCAGAGTAATTGCGAGGCGATACAATACAGATGATAGGCGGGATGCGCGTTCGCCTGTGGCTCTTGCCGTCATTTCTTTGCGGCGATGAGGACGATTTCGATTAGCCGCTTCGGATCGCCAAGATCGGCGACGCCGATCGTCGCGCGGGAGGGAAGGTCGTCGCCGTCGATCCATTCGAGCCAGGCTTCGTTCATCGCTTCCTTGCCGGACATGTCGCTCAGATAGATGCGAGCCGAGAGGATGTGGTGCTTGTCGGAGCCGCATTCGGCCAGGACTTCGTCGAGCTTGGCGCAGGTCTGCTGCGTCTGTTCCTTCATGCCGACGGAGATATCGCCAGCGGCGTGGCCGCCGAGATAGAGCACGCCGTTATGTTCGACGGCGCCATGCATGATGCGGTGTTTGCGGTGACGTTTGATCATCGTGGTATTCCTTTGACAATAGGAGGAGATGCCCGGCACTTGGATGCGGCAGGTCGGTGGTGATGGGCGGAAGGGCTGGCTTTCAGCCGCGAGCTTCGGGAGTGTAGCGGTCGAGCGGGATATCGGTCGCCTGGCCGGTGACGAGCTTGGCAAGCTGGGCACCCGCGAACGGGCCGATCGTCAGGCCGCCGGCGCCGAGCCCGTTGCCGAGCGTCAGGTTGGCGATGCCAAGGACACGGCCGAGGATCGGGTTCATCGTTTCGCCGGCCGGGCGGAAACCGATGCGGGTTTCGATCAGCGTAGCATTGGCAAGGCCAGGAGCGATGTTGAGACCGGCTGTGAGAACTTCCAGCTCCCCCGCCGCGGTGACGCGGTAATCAAAGCCGGAATTGTTCTCGCGCGTCGCACCGATCACCACGCGGGAATCGTCGAATGCGAGCATGTAGTGGCTGCTCATCGGCAAGAGGACCGGCCACTTGGCGGTCGCGACACCGGGCAGGCGCAGGTGGATGATCTGGCCTTTCTGCGGCACGACCGGGTGGGTGAGTCCGAGCGGGCGGAGTATCTGCGAAGCCCAGGCGCCCGCGGTGACGATGATCTCGTCGGCCTCGGTGACCGCGCCATTGCTGTCGAGGCAGCGGGCGCGATCGCCGTCGAGCTTCAGGGTCACGTAGTCGCTGCGGAATTTCGCGCCCATGGCGACGGCGGCGCGCACCATGGCGGACGAGAGCAGGCGGGCATCCACACGCGCAGCACCCGGAATGTGGATCGCGTCGAGATCGTGGCGGAGCGGCGGGAAGAGGGCGCGCGCCTCGGCGGGTGTCAGGTGGCGGACTTCACCGGCTTCCGGCGCATCCTTGATGCGGCGGGCGATACGTTCAGCAGCGGCATTGAACTCCGCGCGGTCTTCGGCCACCACCAGCGCACCGACCTTGGCGTAACCAAGGTCGCTCTCACCCTTCGCCTGCAGACCAGCGATCAGGCTGTCGTAGAAGCGGGCACCCGCGGCATACATCCGGTACCAGTCCGGTTCGTCGGCCTTGGTGGCCCAGGGGCAGACGATGCCCGCCCCCGCCATCGTCGCCTTGCCCTGGTGGGCCTCGTCGACGATTTCGACTTTAACGCCTTCGCGGGCGAGATGATAGGCGACGCTGGCGCCGAGAATGCCGGCACCGATGACCAAGACATGCATTTCTTTTTCCTGCATTTCCATCGGGGGACGCCGGCGGTATGAGCCGCCGGGATCGAAGAGCTTATTCCACGGTCACGCCGGAAAGGCGGCTGGTGCCGAAGATTGCCGGTGAATATCCTTTGACGTTCTTGGCAACCGCCGTGATCGTGTCGGCGCCCCCGAGGATAACGGCGGGAACTTCGGCATGGAATTCTTCCTGCGCCCTTTTGTAGATCTCGATGCGCTTGGCCTGGTCGGTGATCGTGCCAGCGTCGTTCATCAAGGCGTTGAATTCCTTGTCGCACCATGCGCCGATGTTGGACGGGCTTGGTTTGCCGGCGGAATCGCAGGTGAAGTAATTGTTCGGGATCTGGCTTGGATCGGGGAAATCGTAGATGCCGCCGAACATACCGACCTGCGCTTCTCCTTTGCGGGCGCGGGTGATGTATTCACCCCATTCATAGGAGATGATCTCAGCCTTAATTCCGATCTTCGACCAGTCTTGCTGAATTATCTCGGCGGCCCGGCGGCCGTTCGGCATATAGGGGCGCGAGACCGGAACGGCCCAGAGCTGGGTCGAAAAACCGTTTGGAAAGCCTGCCTCGGCGAGCAGCTTCTTTGCCAGTGCCGGATCATAACTATAGGCGCCGACATCCTTGTCGTAGCCCCAGAGCGAGGGCGGAATGATCGCACCCGTGACCGTGCCCATGCCGTCATAGACGAGATCGACCAGCGGCTTGATGTTGATCGCATGCGCGAGCGCCTCGCGAACGCGCTTATCCTTGAACTTATCGTCCTTGAAGTTGAAGGTAATGAAGCCGACGGAGGCGACGGGCGTCTGGACGAGATTGAGGTTCAGGCTCTTCTCGATCATCGCGCGATCGGCTAGGTTCGGATAAAGCGCGATCTGGCATTCGCCGGCCATGGCGCGCTGCAGGCGGACGGATGCATCGGCGCTGATCGCCATCACAATGCCATCGACCATCGGCGTTCGGGCCGTATTTTTGATCGCAGCACCCCAGGTATCCTTGAAGGGAATGAGGCGGACGACCGCATCCTGCTGGTAGGCCTGGAGCTGGAACGGACCGGTGCCGATCGGTTCGCGATCGATCAGTTCCGGCTTGCCGGCCTTGGAGAGCGCCTCAGCATATTCCCCTGAGGTAATCGCCAGCGACTGGTGCGCCATGATGCCGATGAAAGGGGCGAGGGGGCTCTTCAGCGTGAAAGCGACTGTATAGTCGTCGATCTTGCTGATGCTCGCCAGCGCGTCGGCAAGCTTGGTGTTGAAGGTGATGAAGCTGCCGCCGTTGACCTTGGCGTAAGGGTGATCCTTCTTCATCATCCGCTCGAAGGTGAACATCACGTCATCGGCGTTGAATTCGCGGGTCGGTGTGAACATGGCATTCGACTGCCATTTCACGCCATGGCGCAGCTTGAAAGTGTAGGTCTTGGCGTCGTTGGAGACGGCCCAGCTTTCGGCGAGCGCCGGCTCGATTTCGGAAGAGCCGGATTTTACCGAAACGAGGCCGTCGTAGATCTGAGCAAGCACGTAGGACGTCGTGCCGTTGCTGGTCAGCTGCGGGTTGAAGACTTCAGGCGATCCTTCGATGCAGACCGAAAGCATCGCGGCATTGACGGGCGCTGCCGCCGTCAGACCCAGAATGGACAGGCCCAGGATTTTCTTCATGTGTCTTCGTTCCCTTCTTTGATTAGGGCCGCTTGCTGCAGCCTTCGCACGATCAAACTTCAGCCGGTCTCGACGGGAGACCGTCCGCCGGACACATCTGCCCTGCAGAGAGATTTTTATGATGCCGAATGCTGCTCTACCGGCGCTTTTCGCTGTTGCGCTTGGCCGGATCAAGTTGTGCGACCGGTATCGCTTGCGTGATAAAGCCCCTTGCCAATATGATTGTCAAATAGCTTGTTCTCCCGTCATTATAACCGAAACTCATGTCGGAGGAGGAAGCGCGAAGGGTTTCGGTCGGTCATGAATATCAGGCAGCTTGAAGCATTCCATACGACGATCGAGACCGGATCGGTGACGCTTGCCGGAGAAAGGCTCGGTATCTCGCAGCCGGCGGTCAGCAAGTTGCTGAAGAGCTTTTCGGAAACCTGCGGCTTCCAGCTTTTCACCCGTAGTGGCGGGCGTCTGGTGCCGACGCTCGAAGCCCGTATGCTGGCGGTCGAGGTGGAGCGGATGTTTTCCGGTACCAAAAGGATCGCCCGGCTGGCGGAGGCTGTGCGTAACCGGGAATGGGGTGAGGTGACGATCGCAGCACCCCCGGCGCTCGCCACGCTCTACCTCTCGCAGGCGCTTTCGCCGTTTCTTGCCGAACAGCCGGACATCCATTTCACGCTGCAGAGCAAGACGTCGCCGCGGATCGGCGAATTGGTCGCAGCCGGGCAGATCGATATCGGGCTGAGCGTGCTGCCCTTCGATCACCCGAATGTCGGCGCCGAAATCATCATGCGCTTCAGCATGGTCTGCATCCTGCCGGCCGGACATCCGCTCACGGCAAAACAGGTGATCGAGATCGACGAGCTGCGCAACGAGAGTTTCATCTCACTCTTCCGTGACGATTGCTCGCTGATGACGATCGACCGGGCGTTTCAGCTGAAGGGCGTGCAGAAGCGCAACCGCATCGAAGTGCCGCTGTCGGAGACCGCCTGCAGTTTCGTGGCGAACGGCGTCGGGGTGTCGATCGTGCCGCCATTCGTCGGGCTCGACTATTCAGAGGATCGGCTGGTGCGGCGGGCGCTGCTGCCGGAAACTTTCATGGACGTCTGGCTGCTGACCCCGAGCGGCCGTCCGCCGTCGCTCGCCTCCCAGAAACTCGTCGATTTTATTCGAGCAGCTGTGAGGCCGTTCGATCAACGTCAAACTCCAGTCTGAGGCAACCCGGGTTGTCAGGATAACAAGGTTGGAAGATCACCGGTATGTCCAACACGTTCAGCTCCCGTTTCCAGCTAGGAATCTCAGGGTGTGGTGAATCGTATGTTGACCGGTCTGGGTAGATCTCTTTCGGTCGGATCCGACTGCGTCGTTGAATTTAATCCGCCGTTCGGGTTTCCGGCCGGCGTCGCCAGTCCTAATCCCATCAAGACCAGCGTTTCGCCTTCTGGCCGGAGGCAAGCCCTAAGACGGTCGTCCCTTGTCCGTCATGGCGCTGCCGTTCCCAGTGCTGCGGCCAGCACATCGGCCAAACCGCGCCCAGCGCTGCCGTCTTCGTCGAGGCGCGGATTGTAAATGGTGAACTCAATGCCGACCGCCTTACCGCTCGCGATGGCAGTTCGCACCACCATCCTCAATTCGTCCCACGACAGTCCACCCGGCACACGGAAATCAACCGCTGGCATAATGGCGTCATCTAGGCAGTCGGCGTCCACATGGATGAAGAAGCCTTCGATCTCCGGGCGCTTTAAATGGTCGACCGCTTCGCGCGTCGCGGCCTCGATGCCCATCTGGCGCACGGCGGGAAGATCAAGCGATTTGATTTCTTGGGGCAACGGCTGGCTTCCGAACTCTTCCTGATCCTTGTGATCGCGGTACGCGAGCGCGACGACATCCTCCAATCGCACCAGCGGACGCCGGCCCTCGATGTTGGTCAGGAGCGTCGGCCCATGCCCGGTCGCGAAAGCAAGATCCATTGAAGCGCCCTCGCCGTTGGGTTCAGCCTCGGGCTGGAAAAAGTCGGCATTGCCGTCGACAAAGAGCAAGCCGTAACGGCCGCGCCGTCTGAGGGCGAGCATCGAGCCAAGCAAGATCGTGCAGTCGCCACCGAGCACGACCGGGAACTCGCCCGCATCGAGCAGCGTCTCGACCGCATCGGCAAGCTTGGGTGACCACCTCGCAATCGCCTCCGCATTTAGGGTTTTGGTCCCTGGGTCAGGCGTTGGATGCTTCGGCGGCACGGCCAGTCGACCGGCGTGGCGCGCATTGATCCGATCCGCAAAACCTAGCTGTAAGAGCCGGTCGGGCAGGCGCTCCACACCGTCAGTCGCCAGGCCCAGTGTGGAAGGGGCTTCGAGGATTGCATAATTCGTCGACATCGCAATGTATCTCCGGCTGCTGCAAAAAAGATCTCAGGTGTGGAACGTCCGGCGCAGCGCATCGTTCCTTGCATGATGCAAACAAATAATGAGACCAGTGCCGTGAGTTGCTGCCATGCAAACGAATAACCGTGCCGCAAACCTTCTCGGGGCTCTCGCGCTCGCGGTCACCGACGAGTTCTATTTGACTATCCGCAAGCGCGGTAACGGTGGGCCGTCGGAGGCGGCCGCGCTCGTCGAGATCGCCACGTGGCCGAAAGAGACCATTGATTCGCTGTCGCGTACCCTGCGCCTGTCGCCAGCGGGGACGACCCGCCTCGTCGACCGTCTGGTGCGCGAAGGATTGGTCACGCGTGATGTCGGTGACGCCGATCGGCGCGCGCGAACGCTGAGCACGACCGAGGCCGGTCGCGCCCGCGTCGCCGTCATCCTCGCTGCCCGGCGCGAAGCGCTCGACAGAGCGTTGTCGCAGCTCGACCCTGAGGACCAGAGCGCATTGGAATTGGTGCTCGAGCGCATGCTGGCGGCCATGACGCCCGACCGGGAGACCTGTGACCATACCTGCCGCCTGTGCGATATCGACAGTTGCCCGCCGAATGTCTGCCCGGTCGAGCAGGCGGCACGTGACAAGGACCGTTGAGTATGGCGCCAAACATCGCAACGTCTCTCGCTAACGTCTCGCGCACGCCATTGATGCCCATGCTGGCGGGTATCCTGTCAGCAGCCGGCTGGGGCTTCGGAATTGTCGCGTCGCGCGCTGCGCTGGAGGCGAGGCTCGACATCTTCGCGCTGGCCTTGGTCCAACTTGCCGCCTCCGTCGTGCTGCTCGGCGGCATCAGCACGATGGTCGGTCGACCGCCGAGGCGCGCCTTGGTGAGCCGTAGCATGCCTTCCGGCACCATCGAATATGCCTTCACTTATACGGTATTTGCACTCGGTGTGGCGCGAACCACCGCCGGCAATGCCGCCATTATCGCCGCTGCCGAACCGGTGCTGATCGCACTGCTTGCCGCCTTGCTGCTGCGCGAGCGTATCGGCAGGCGGTTCCTCGTCGCTCTCGCCGTGATCGTGGCGAGCCTACTGCTGGTCACCGGGCCGGATCTGACCAGCGTCGGGCGGCCACGCGATGGCGACCTGCTGGTGCTCGCATCGACGGCGGCCGGCGCGTTCTACGCCGTACTGAACCGCCGCCTGGTCGCCGACGCCGATCCGCTGCCGCTCGCACTGGCCCAGCAGGCGGTTGGACTCGTGGTCCTCGGCGGCGCGGTTGCGGTCCTCGTGGCGGCGGGTGTTGCGCCGCCGCCGCGGGTCGTCGTCGCGCCGCGCGAGGCACTTTGGCTCGCTATTCTCTCTGGGCTGCTCCAGCATAGCGCTGCGGTATGGCTCCATCTTCATGCACTCCGCGGCATGACGGCCGGCCGCTTCGGAATTGTGCTCTCGTTGGTCCCCGTCTTCGCCCTCATCGGCGCCTACGCCATGCTCGGCGAGTCGATCACTGTCATTCAGCTTGCCGGAGCAGCGTTGATTGGCATCGCCATCATTCTCTCTCGCCGCAGCCACGAATCCGAGAAGACCTAATCGTAACCCATCTGCAATGCCGGCTGAAGGCAATCACCCGAGGTTGTTGATGCGTGCTTGGATTGTATTCATCTGCTCGATTTCCTCGCGCTGGCCACGCGAAATTTTCGCGCAGAGTGCGACGAGTTCCGGGTCCTTGAGCATCGCTTCTCCGCACATGAGGATCGCGCCTGAATGGTGAGGGATCATCGAGGCGATGAACTGCCGGTCGCCTACGAGAGCTTGGCTGCGCGGGCCTGCGAAGGCGGTCATGAACACGGCGGCGAGGCCAACATATATAAAAATGTTCAGCCTCTTGTTCCCGTACATTGTCCCCATCGTCGCGAGCATGATGATGCCCATCGGCGCAACCATCGTTAGCGCCATATAAAGCATGTTGAGGTTATTCCGGAAATCGCTCCAGCTGTCGATCATCAAGAACATCGCCAAATACATGACAATGAGCTCAGGATCATGTTGGCAGCGAACATGGCATACGGATGCCTGCCGATACTTCGATGTCCCTCATGGTCGTAATTGCGCATGACTGGCTTCCTTCGAATTCCGGATCCTGAGGGACTGGCCACATACTTTTAGCCGGCACATCAATCTCTGTAATATCCGGGGATCATCCACCCCCTCAAAGCCGATATTTTAGATGCGGCGTTTCGATGTATTTTGTCATGAGCGTGACCATCGGCGTGTTTGGCATCAGCCGGAACTTGCTAATTCGAAAAGCCGCTTCGCACTGTCAATTGCTGGATCTGTGGAAACGTGCCGTTGATGGAGCCTGCGATAGGCGACCAGCAACAGTTCCATCAATATGTCCCGAACACGCGCAAGCTTTGGCTGTTCCCGAACTTTTCGCATGTCTTTCGGAGCTGGGCTGACATCTGACATCCTCGATGGCTTCGAGATGTCGGGCTTGGGTAGGCCCCACCTTTGCCGCTGCGGGCAAGCTGTGCGGCGGCATGTCCGATGGGTTATGCCCCGACGTGAAGGCGACGAAGCATCGCCATCCGCGGCTATCGTATCGCCCTTGACGTAAACTTTATCGCAGGGGAAGTTGGATCTTCAACGTGGCAGTTGATGTTTGTAGATGCGTGCGGGAAGGATGTTCGGATGGGCCGTCTTTTCATGGGCTACGGTGAAGGACGCTTTTTCCATGGGGGCCGGTCCTATACATTTGTATCGCCGAAGGTCCTGGCAATATTCGAACCGCGACCGGGATCCGGCGCATGTTGTCGCAAGAACGCGGTAGCCGTTCACGAACTCGTTCAGTATCTCAATTTCACGTCCCCACACCCAACCGCCATAAGCCGTACCTTGGTTTGAACGCAGGACGACTTCAAAAAAATGACCGCCATCGGCTTCGCGCATGCGGAAAATCAGATCGAGATTGTCTTCGTCGGTCTCGTCGAAGTCGCCGGCCGACAGACGGACACAGGCTATCTTCGCGTCCGCCAATGCACCCACCGGATAGTAGGGCCTGCCCTTGAACCACATGAATTCGGTGATCGCGTAGCCGACGTCGTCGGCACGCTGAAAAGGCTGTGCATTCGAGGTGAAGCTCAAATATGAATTGTTGAATGCTAACGGACCAGTCATTGCACGACTATCAAAGAGCGCGGAATCGGCGCCAAATCCTACTTTTGGTTTTATCATTTCGGATAACTACCGGACGTAGCGTCACGCCAACGTCAAATCGAGTGACGACTCCTCTTTCAATTTCTCATTGGTCGTTGTTAGATGGCAAATCATGGGGGTGATCGAGTGGCAGGGGACACCGAGCAGATACCGATCCGTTTCTTTGGCGTTCCGCGCTACGAGGCGGGGAATCAGGCGTTTTTCCCTGCCAAGGGGTTTATTCTGGTTGCCGCACTTCTGCTGGCGCCCGGTCAGACGCTGACCCGGCAGGCTGCCGCATCGCTGCTGTGGGAAAACGTCGAGCAGAAAAGGGCGCTGGGCAATCTGCGTCAACTCTTGCTGAGATTGCAGCAGTTTGCCAAGGATGACGAGCCGGCCGTCGTGCTGACCGGCAACGATCTGGCAGCCGGGCCGGCCGCTTACCGTTCCGATCTCGCAACTTTCCTTTCGGCGGCTCAATCCGACGATATCGAAACGAGGAAACAAGGCATCCTCTGCGTCTATGGAGAGCTGCTTCAGGATGTGGAAGCGTGTGACGAACAGTTCTATCTGTGGCTCCTGTCGGAGCGAAACCGGTTGAAGGAGCTTTTCTTTTCCACGCTCGGCCAGCTGCTGGAAGACATTACGCGGTTCGGCGGCAGGAAGTCGAGCCATATCGCGGCGCTCGCCGACTGTGCGCTCCGGCTGGAACCCGATCGTGAAGAAACCTATCGCAGCCTGATGATGGCTTATGCGCGGACCGGCGATCACGATGCCAGCCAGCGCATATACGACAATCTTCTCCGGCTCCTCAGGACGGAAGGACGGCACGCAGAACCTGCGACGCTTGCGCTTCATCGTCGCATCAGAAGCTATGTGGCTGATAACGATACCAAAGCCAGTTCCGTGGAGCGACCGAGCGGTTCAAGGCCGCGCGTCGCGTTCATGCAGCCGGTCGGCTTCGACAAGGAACCGGCAGTGCCGGTCATCCAGGCCTTTATCGAGGATATTGCCAACAGTCTGGTGCGATACAGGACATTTACGGTCCTTTCGCCGCACAGCAGTTTTTCGACGGCACACGACGCGACGGGCGAACGATATCAGGTCCTGCGGGCGGATTATCGTGTTCAATCGATGGTATTCGACGATGCACGTCTGTCCATCGCCCTGATCGACGAAAGAACCGCAGAGATCATCTGGTCGCTCGAAGTGGTCCTGAACGAACGTCAGGTTCATGCTGCCTTCCGCCTCCTATCCAAGCAGGTAGCCGGTGCCCTTGCCGAGCGGCTCGAGCGGCATCAGATCGAACCGGGGCGAAGGCATGAGGCTTCCGCCTATCTTCATCTGCTGGCCGGCCAGCAGCTCATTCGGGGGAAATGCGATCTACCGCTGTTGCGGCGGGCGCGCGCCGAATTCCGCAAGGCGGTGGATTTGGATCCCAGCATGTCCGCGGCGCGGGCGCGGATCAGCCAGACTCTGCAGCTGGAATGGCTGATGCTTGGCGGGGGAGACCCCCATCTGCTGCACAGGGCCAGAGCGGAGGCCGAGGCTTCGGTCGAGATCGATCCGGCTCTCGGCATAGGTCATTGGATGAGCGCCGTGATCGCGCTCCACCAGCGGGATTTCGACACATCGGCCGACAAGTTCTTTGAAGCCGAAGCGCTGGCTCCGAATTCGGCGGATCTTCTTTTACAGCACGCCGATGCACTGGCTCATTTCGGGCAGACTGAAGAAGCATGGGAACGCTTTCAAAGGGCAATAGACATCAATCCCTATGCTCCGGATATCTATTGGTGGGCCGGCGCAAGTATCGCGCTCAAGCGTGACGATTTCGGTACGGCCGTGCAGCTTTGCGGTCGCATGGAGGACGATGAATCAGCGCTTCGGGTTTTGACCGTAAGCCACGCCTTGAATGGCGACCTTGCGACGGCAAGGGAATACGGGAAGCGTCTTCAAGACAATCATCCGGGCATGACGGCCAGGCAGATTAGCCAGTTGTCGCCTGATCGCGATCCCGCAGTAAATGAAAAGTTATACCAGGCATATCGGCTGGCAGGCATCAAATAAGGGGGCATTATGTCAAACTCGCAATTTTACATTATTGGAAAGAAGGGCGCCGGCGTACTTTTCGTCCGGACATCTCCGCTACGGGTCGCATCCGTTTCGCATGAGGCCATTGTTGAGTATGAGGCCTCTCATCCCGGCGTGGACGGTTACGCGCGCATAGCCGGGGCGGGCAAAGCGATGCTGGTCGGACAGGATGGTCAACCGGATACGTCGCTTGACGAGGTTCAGATCAAGGGGGTCGAATCCATTATTGCATCAGGCGCCGTGATATCCGAGGCCGATTTTGTGTTCGTCGGAGAGGTCGTCGATGCGGGCTGGGACTTCAATCGCGTGATCCAACTTCCGATCGAAAGCGCTCTCAAGGCGGTTGGCCCCTCCGGCGCGTCGGCGGGTCAATTGTTTGAGGCGATCCTGTCGGACAGGCCGAATACGACACCGTAACCGATGGGGTGTGACAGCGCTGTCGCCTCCATTCCTTTCGGGGACGGGGAGGAGGCCTCTGCGATAGAATCCTTGATCGATGATTCCGGATTGTTGAAACGGTTCGGGATCACACGCGTCGGCGACATCACGGATCTGGATATCGTTGGTATACCGGTGTGGTTTGCTGTCCGGCCGAATTCCCGTGGCCTTTCTGTTTCGCAGGGCAAGGGCATCACTGCCAGGCAGGCGAGGCTTTCGGCCGTCATGGAGGCGATCGAGGGAGCCGTCGCCGAGGATACGCAACGGCACGTCAAAGAATATGGCTCGCTGCGAATGATGCAGGGACGGCGTGCCTCGCTCGTGCCGTTGAGCGCGAGCGCTCGCGTCGACATGACCCGGCTTGATCCCGATAGAGAGCGAGCATGGGTGCAGGGTTATTCCGTTCGGACGGACAGCGCCGTTTTTGCTCCCTACGAACTTGTCGGCATGGATTTTCGTGCAGACTTTCCGTGGGACCGGCTGGCTTTTCACATGAGCTCGCAAGGGTTGGCGGCAGGTTTCGACCATGATCGAACCATTCTACACGCGCTCCTGGAGCTCATCGAGAACGACGCCTGCTTCGCCGTCGATGCGTTTGCAACCCGGCAGCTCGCCATCCGCTCCATAGCTCTCCCGACCGGAGTATCCGAAGACCTCGATGGGCTTCTCAATCGGTTGGAGAATATCGATCTTTCCCCACGCCTTTTTGACCTCACGAGCGCCAACGGCGTGCCTGTGATCATGGCCGCTCTTCCGCGGTCGGTCGTTGCACCGAATGGTCCGGGAACCCGCATCTCCGCTGGGGTGGCTTGCCGCTTGGACATATACGACGCGGCCGTGGCGGCGCTTCTCGAAGCGATCCAATCCCGGTTGACGGATATCAGCGGGGCTCGTGACGATCTGTCGGCCGATCGTTATGACGGAGATAAGGCCGTTGCGGGCTGGCGCAGTTTGCCTCAGGTCCCGGTCATGAGACCGGTATCGATCGAACTGGCAAGCGGGGATATGGCCACGCCGGTTTGGCGCCGGCTTGCCGATCATCTTTTTGCAGCCGGTGTCGACGATATCTATGTCTTCCCGCTGGAGAGCGGCGTGCCGGGCATTACGGTCATCCGGGTGCTTGGCGGCGGCCTGGCGGCAGCGTCCGGCGGGGTGAACAGCTTCTCCGTCGGCGCGTTGCACAGTCTCTTGAGAGGGTGAGGCGCGATTGAAGACTATCGTTTTTGCAGGCCCCTCCGTGTTCGGGGTAGACCTTGGCGCCTTCACCAACGTCGAATTTCGTCCGCCGGCTGCGTCGGGTGATCTTCTGGGCGCCGTCCGAGACGGGGCCAAGGCGATCGGTCTGATCGACGGTCTCTATGGTGATTGCGCAGCCGTCTGGCACAAGGAAATCCTTTATGCGCTCTCAAACGGCGTATTTGTAGCCGGGGCTGCAAGCATGGGGGCGCTACGGGCTACCGAATGCGAAGCCTTCGGAATGATAGGATTGGGGGAGATCTTCCGGGAATACCGCGACGGAATCCGTAGCTCGGATGCCGATGTGGCGGTGAGCCACGCGCCGGCGGAGCTTGAATATCGTCCCTTGACGATCGCGTTGGTCGATGCCGAGGCCACCATCAAGGCCATGGAGGGAGTCTTCGACGAGGATCAGCGCGTCCGGCTGAGCGCCGCGGCACGGCGTCGGCATTTCTCCGCCAGAACATGGCGCTCGATCGTTGCCGATGCCGGTCTCGATCCGAATGTAGCAAAAGTGCTCGCCGCGGCTGCGATATCGGTGAAACAGGCCGATGCGCTTTATCTCCTGGCTGCACTGCAATGCGGCGAGATCGTACGGGAGCAGCCGCGCCACTGGACGTACCAGACCACCCTGTTCTTCGAGAATATGGCGGCACGGCAAAGAAGATAAGAGCGTTCGATGGGTCAGGCGGCGGACATGCACCTTGTTTCGGATTGCGGCGGTCTTGTCAGCCAGATCGCACTGGCGATTCCTGCTGCATTCTTTGAAAAGGCGCAGGCGGGTGACTGGTTTCGGCCATTGGTACCGATCGGAAACCTGTTGGCCGCGTTGCCGGCAAATGTTGAGGCGATCCTGCTGATGGATCAGGCGTCTCTGACGAAAGGTCGGTCGTGGATCGACGCGCTCGATCTGAAATGCACGGTTATTCTTGTTCCAGGCTCGAAGGCTTCCGAGGTGGTTTCGACCCCATGGGTTCAGGATGCGTTTCTGGTCCGAAAGAGGGTCAGAGACGGTGATACCGCTGTCGAAATCCTCGCGCCGGAAGACTGCGGGCTAGGGAGGCAGTTTGCAGCTTTTCTTAGGACGTCTATCGGAAGCCTCCCGTTCCATTTGCCGGGTGGTAACCAGTTGGTCGGACCGGATTTCCGGCTACTGGGTCATTCCAGCATCCTGTCCGGCGGCCTTGGAGCGGCTACCGGTCCGCTTATGTGGACCCTTGAGCGATTGGAAGCGCTGGATGAGCGCCCGATCCGCGTATTCGGGTATCATCCCGGCGATCTCTCCGAGAACCTGACGGCCAACAACCTCAGCCAAGCCGCATCGATCCGAGGATCTGCCGACGACCGGCAGCTCGTGTCGGAAGAAATCGAATATCTCGCCCGTGGAGGGCATCAATTCGGCTTTCATGTGGATCAGTTCGTTTCCGTCACAGGGCTTCAGCGGAATGGGCGCCCATTGCTGCTTTTGGGCGAGCCCTGTTCAGCCGACAGCCGATCGAATCCGCTGATTGAAAATGCACGACGGCAACTCAATGCGTCCGCGGTTTCGTTGCGCCGTCAGGGTTTCGAGGTGCTGCGAAACCCGGTGCCCTACGTCGTCGCCCCCGACAGCGGAAAACGGCTTCCACGCCTCTACAACAATCTCATGCTGGAGAACACGATACGCTCAGGCCATAACAAGCCGCTGGTATGGCTTCCGCAATTTGGAGACGTCGAAGAGCTGGACAAATTCGACCGAATGAATAGGGAGATCTGGGAAGGACTTGATTTCGAAATCATGCCGGTTCCGGGCTGGAGTTATTTTGCCAGCAGAAACGGCGCTCTCCGCTGCCTGTCAAAAGTTATTAATCGCAGAGAAACCGTAGCAGGACAGATCTAGCGCTTGCACTCGTTTGGCCTCGATAAATTGTATTGCGCTAATATTCCAAAGGCACATATAGTAACTCAGAAGCGCCGCTTTTTTGAGCACGGCCCAGGGGACCTTTATATGCACACAAAAATGCCGAATTCGATCGACGTCCATGTCGGATCCCAGATACGCTTACGTAGAAAGTCTTTGCGCCTTAGCCAGACAACGCTTGGGGAACGGCTCGGCATCACCTTTCAGCAGGTCCAGAAATACGAGAAGGGAACCAATCGGGTTGGCGCTTCCCGCCTGCAGGCGATCGCCAGTATCCTCGGTGTCGAGGTGGCATTCTTCTTCAACAGCCTCGCCGGGGATACTTTGCCCGTTCCGATGCACGGGGAGGATGAAGGCAATACGCTGCGTTCCTTTGTCAGCTCCAATGAAGGATTCGCTTTGAACCAAGCATTTTTTAAGATCAAAGACCCTCTCACGCGCCGTCGTATAGTTGCACTTTTGAAATCATTGGGTGAAAGCTCGGTCGAAACCGATGAAAAGGCCTAGTTGGGCTTGTTTGACATCGGCGTGACGATGCTGTGACGCTTCATGTGATGCAGTAAACCTTGACGCAGAAGATTTGCGTTTGGAACACTGCGGGGATCGCATGAGTAAAAACAAGACCGAAACCGATCATGATGCGGCCGATATACTGGCTCTCGGGCGCATGGTCTCCTACGCCTGCCAACGTGCCCAGTCCATGAAGCTGGATTTCTCGACCTACTGCCTCGAGCTGGCCCTGACGTCGCTCATCCAGGATATGACGAAGGCCGGAGTGGCATTGCCTGCAAACGAGCCTCCGGCTGGCGATTTCGCGCGACCCGGTCTGCATTGAGCGCAGACGCTTGTCCGGGGCAATGGTGCACTCTGTGAGAATTGAAATATTCTCGTGAGGCTTGGCGCCCGATGTTGCAGGGTATTGCTAGGTGCAGCCAAGGTGTAGTCGGGAAGCGGATGTTTGTCATGGAGCGGCAAACTGGCCGCGCATGGTATCGGCCGACTGGCGGACCGCCTCGGAGATCCGCAGGAATTGATTGACCAGAGGCGTGGAGTTGCGCCAGATCATTCCGATGGCGCGTGAGGGCCGGGGTGCCTCGAATCGAGAGATGGAAACATGCGCAGAGCGTGTTTCCACCGGTATCGCCATTTCCGGGATCAGGGTTATGCCGATGCCGGCGCTCACCATCTGCACCAAGGTGGAGAGGGAGCTACCCTCCATGATTTCCCGCGGACGGGTCGCGCCTATCTTGCAGAACGACAGGGCCTGGTCGCGGAAACAGTGACCTTCCTCGAGCAGAAGCAGACGCATTTCGCGCAAGGCTTCAGGCTCGGGTACCGGTTTGTTTTCATCCTCCTGCCGTCGTACCAATACGAATTCCTCTTCGAACAGTTTTAACTCGGTCAGGGATGGTTCCGAGACGGGCAAGGCGACGATAGCCACATCCAGCTCGCCTTGCGCCAGTTCCTGAACCAGTTTCGCCGTTAGCGTCTCGCGTACGTCAATCTGAATGCCGTCGAATGTTCTGTTCAGGTCGTTTATGATCACGGGCAGGAGATAAGGCGCGACCGTCGGGATGATCCCGATGCGTAAGCGCGTCAGAAATGGCTCTCGCGAGGCGCGCGCCAAGTCACCTAGTTCATCGACGGCTCTCAGAATGTCGCGGACCCTGAGCGCGAAAGTCTGACCGAAGGCGGTCAATTTCACCTCGCGGGCATTCCGCTCGAAGAGGTCGCTACCCAGTTCCCGTTCAAGCTCCTTGATCTGCATCGACAAGGCCGGCTGGGAAATCGCACAGGCATCCGCGGCGCGCCGGAAGCGGCCGTCGCGCGCTAAAGCTTCGAAATAACGCAGTTGTTTCAGGGTCAGATTTTTCATAATCCTAGCTTATCGCAGCGATCAGTAAATCCAACTTAAATTTATGGCCTGCTTCCGATATGGAGGATGTACGGGAGGAAGCGTCGATCTGACCCTGGCTGAACGGTGGGGTCACGATATGAAAAAGCGCAACCGAACCACGCGGTTTGGGGGATGATGCTCCCTTTGCAAGGCAGATAATTGTAGCAATCAAGGAGAAAAGTCATGGATGCGAAATCTAGCGAAAACGCCGGCAAGTGTCCGGTCGCCCATACGCCTCGCGGCAGAACCAACCGCGAATGGTGGCCCAACCAGCTGAACGTCCAGATCCTTCACAACAATTCCGGTCTTGCCGATCCGATGGGCAAGGCGTTCGATTATGCCGAGGAATTCAAGAAACTCGATCTCGACGCGCTGAAGAAGGATCTTCATGCCCTGATGACGGATTCGCAGGAGTGGTGGCCGGCCGACTTCGGACACTATGGTGGCCTCTTCATCCGCATGGCCTGGCACAGTGCCGGCACATACCGCATTACCGACGGTCGCGGCGGTGCAGGCCAGGGGCAGCAGCGTTTCGCCCCGCTCAACAGCTGGCCGGACAATGCCAACCTCGACAAGGCCCGTCGCCTTCTCTGGCCGATCAAGCAGAGATACGGCAACCGGATTTCCTGGGCCGACTTGATGATCCTTACCGGCAATGTCGCCCTGGAATCCATGGGCTTCAAGACGTTCGGTTTTGCCGGCGGCCGTGCCGACGTGTGGGAACCGGAAGAGCTCTTCTGGGGTCCGGAAGGCACCTGGCTCGGAGATGAGCGCTATAGTGGAGAACGCCAATTGGCCGAGCCGCTCGGTGCCGTCCAGATGGGCCTCATCTACGTCAATCCGGAAGGTCCGAACGGCAATCCCGATCCGGTCGCCGCTGCGCGCGACATCCGCGAGACTTTCGCCCGCATGGCGATGAATGACGAAGAGACCGTGGCGCTGATCGCCGGCGGCCATACTTTCGGCAAGACTCATGGCGCCGGCGACCCTTCCTTCATCGGCGCAGAACCGGAAGGCGGCGAGATCGAAGACCAGGGCCTCGGCTGGAAGAGCAAATTCGGCACGGGCGTTGGCAAGGATGCCATCACCGGCGGTCCGGAAGTTACCTGGACGCAGACACCGACGAAGTGGAGCAATTACTTCTTCGAAAACCTCTTCGCCTACGAATGGGAACTGACCGCGAGCCCGGCCGGCGCCAAGCAGTGGAAGGCGAAGAACGCCGAGGCTTCCATTCCGGATGCCTACGACGCTTCAAAGAAGCATGTTCCGACCATGTTGACCACCGATCTGTCGCTGCGTTTCGATCCGGTCTATGAGAAAATCTCGCGCCGCTTTCTCGAAAATCCGGACCAGTTCGCAGACGCCTTCGCCCGCGCCTGGTTCAAGCTGACCCACCGCGACATGGGACCGAAGGTCCGCTACCTCGGTCCGGAAGTGCCTGCCGAAGACCTGATCTGGCAGGATGTGATTCCGACCGTCGATCACCCGTTGGTCGATGAGAATGACATCGCCGATCTCAAAGCCAGGGTGCTGGCCACCGGGCTTTCGGTGCAGGAACTGGTCTCGACGGCCTGGGCTTCGGCATCGACTTTCCGCGGTTCCGACAAGCGCGGCGGTGCCAACGGTGCGCGTATCCGTCTTGCTCCGCAGAAGGACTGGGAGGCCAACCAGCCGGCGCAGCTCGCCAAGGTTCTCGGCATTCTTGAGGGTATCCAGAAGGACTTCAACGCTGCCCAGAGCGGTGGCAAGAAGATTTCGCTGGCCGATTTGATCGTTCTTGCCGGCGCTGCCGGCGTCGAGAAGGCAGCAAAGGCTGCAGGCCAGGACATCACCGTGCCGTTCACGCCGGGCCGCATGGATGCCTCGCAGGAACAGACGGATGCGGCGTCGTTCGCGCCGCTCGAGCCGCGGGCCGATGGTTTCCGCAATTATGTCAACAGCGGCAAGATGCAGTTCATGCAGGCTGAGGAGGCTTTGGTGGACCGCGCTCAGCTTCTGACGCTGACTGCGCCCGAAATGACGGTGCTCATCGGCGGCCTGCGTGTACTGAAGGCCGGTCAGCCGGAACATGGCGTCTTTACGGACAAGCCTGAAACGTTGACGAATGACTTCTTCGTCAACCTGCTCGACATGGGCACGGTCTGGGCTCCGGTTGCCGACAAGAAGGGCGTTTACCAGGGCACCGACCGCAAAACCGGCGCCGCCAAATGGACCGGTACCCGCGTCGACCTGATTTTCGGCTCGCATTCGCAACTTCGCGCCATCGCTGAAGTCTATGGCCAGTCCGATGCCAAGGAGAAGTTCGTGAAGGACTTCGTCGCGGCATGGACGAAGGTCATGAACGCCGATCGTTTCGATCTGGTTTGATCACGACACTTGCTTGGACGCAGCGACACGTTGCGTCCGAGCACTATCCGGCTTCGGTTGGGCCTGTCGATTTTTCCGAATTCCGGTGCCCCGTTCAGGGCACGGTATCGACCGGCGGCGTCTTGATAATGTTGATGAATGCCTCGGCCGTCCAGGATAGTGGCGCGCCTGGCATGGTAATGATCCCGTAGTCGGCGATCTTGTCCGGCAGGAAGGGCCGCATGACGATCGCCTCGCTGAGGAAGAATTCGGCGATCAGCGTCGGCACGATCGCGATACCGAGTCCTTGCGCGGCGCAGGCGCAGGCAGTTTCGACCGAATGGACTTCAAGGCTGCATCGATAGCTCGGCACCATGCGCCGCAGCTCATGTTCCAGTTCGTTTCGGTTGATGCGCTGCCGGCCAAGGAGGATCAGATCGTTGCGGGCAAGATCGTTGACGTCGATTGCCCGCTTTGCCGCAAGCGGATGCCCGGCCGGCATGACGCAGGTCGTGCCGCTGGAAAAAAGCGGGCGGGTATCGAAGGAATGCTCTTCCGGGGGAAGCCGCACGAAACCCAGATCGGCCACGCGACCGCGTACCATTCGCTCGATCGCATCATAGGGACCGCTCAAAATTTCCACCGTCACGCGCGGATGATCCGCTTTAAACCGTGCGATGATGGGCGGCAGCATGGTGGTCGACAAGCTGTGCGGAAAGGCGACCCGGATCAGCGCCTCGCCGAAGGCGCCGGAGCGCACGTCGCCGATTTTGACGCGCAAGCGCGAAATGCTCTGTGCAACGTCATCTACTTCGTCGACAAGGAGATGCGCCTCGGGCCTTGGTATTAGGCGGCCTTTATCCCGCAAAAAAAGTTCCCGGCCGATCTCTTCCTCCAGCGAGGCGAGCTGACGGCTGATCGCCGACTGCGACAGGCCGAGCTGGGCCGCCGCCGCCATAGTCGAACCGGTATCCATGATCGTTTTGAAGATTTCGAGCTGCTTGAAGTTCATGAGGCGATCCTAGGGGCAACAGGCCGCTGAACACAAGCGAATGCGATTATCCGCGCGTGAAACGCATAGGCTCATGCGTTTCACTCATAATATTGTGCATCTTCCACGCCCGGTTATCGTCGGCATCAACAATAAATAAGGGAACCTTCTTTCATGGAACTTCTCTGTCCCTGCGGGGCAAAGGGTAAGCCGGAGCGCACGTTATGACGGTCTTCGTCATCCGCCGCTTCATGCAGAGCATCGCCGTCCTCGCCGTGACCGCGGTCATCGTCTTCATCGGCATCTACGCGATCGGCGATCCGGCTGAAATGCTGATCGCTCCGGATGCGAGCCCTGCGGAGCGTGCCCAGGTGATCGCCTCGCTCGGCCTCGACAAGCCGCTCTGGGAACAGTTCTTCACCTTCGTCTGGAACGCGCTGCACGGCGATCTCGGCCGTTCCTTCGTTTTCAATCGTCCGTCCATCAGCCTGATCTTCGAACGCCTGCCGGCGACCCTGGAGCTGACGCTGGTCGGCCTGTTCATCGCGCTCGTCATCGGCATTCCGCTCGGCCTGCTTTCCGGTCTGAAACCGAACTCTGCGACCGACGAGGTCATCATGACGGGCTCGATCTTTGGTTTTTCGCTGCCGAGCTTCTGGCAGGGCATGATGCTGATCATGATCTTTTCCGTCTGGCTCGGCTGGCTGCCGTCGACGGGACGCGGCCAGATGGGTGAATTTCTCGGAATTCATTCGAGCCTCTTCACGCTGGATGGCCTGACGCATCTCATCCTGCCGGCGATCAATCTCTCGCTTTTCAAGCTGTCGCTGGTGATCCGCCTGACGCGTACCGGTGTGCGTGAAACCATGCCGCTCGATTTCGTGAAATTTGCCCGCGCCAAGGGGCTTTCCGAGCGCCGCATCGTCTTCGTGCATGTGTTCAAGAACATCCTGATCCCGCTGATCACCGTGATCGGACTGGAACTCGGCAGCATGCTGGCCTTTGCGGTCGTGACCGAGACGATCTTCGCCTGGCCGGGGATCGGCAAGCTGCTGATCGATTCGATCATGCGGCTCGACCGGCCGGTCGTGGTCGCCTATCTGCTGGTCATCGTCAGTCTGTTCATCTTCATCAATTTCGTGGTCGACGTGCTCTATTCGCTGGTCGATCCGCGCGTTCGGCTGGGAGAGGCATCATGAGCGCCGCCGCCCTTTTCCGCGGAGATATGCTGGTCGGCCGGCTGCTCACCGGCATCAGCCGCAGCCCGAAGGCGGTGGTCGCTGCCGTGGTCTGCGTCATCCTGCTGTTTGCCGCGGTTGTTGGTCCGTATCTGACGCCGCAGAACCCTTACGACCTTGCCGTGCTGGATATCCTCGATTCCAAGCTGCCGCCGGGATCGGAAAGCATGGATGGCCTCGTCTATTGGCTCGGAACGGATGGCCAAGGCCGCGACATGTTCTCGGCGATGATCTACGGCCTGCGCACCAGCCTCGGCGTCGGCGTGTTTTCCGGCCTCGTGGCGCTGGTGATCGGCACATTACTCGGCTTGATTGCCGCCCATTTCGGCGGTCGTATCGATGCGCTGATCATGCGCGTCGTCGACCTCATGCTCGGCTTCCCGACCATTCTCGTGGCGCTGATGCTTCTGGCGCTGCTGGGCCAGGGGCTCTGGAAGGTGATCTTCGCGCTGATCCTGGTGCAATGGGCGACGTTCGCCCGCGCTGTCCGCAGTGCGGCCCTCGTCGAGAAGAACAAGGACTATGTCGAGGCGGCAGTGACGCTCGGCATCGGCACGCCGCGCATCCTGATCGGCCATATCCTGCCGAACTGCCTGCCGCCGCTGATCGTCATCGGCATGCTGCAGGTGGCAAACGCCATCTCGGCGGAGGCGACGCTGTCTTTCCTCGGCATCGGCCTGCCGATCACCGAGCCGTCGCTCGGGCTTCTGATCGCCAACGGCTACCAGCTGCTGATGTCGGGCGAATACTGGATCAGCGTCTATCCGGGCGTGCTGCTGCTCCTGCTGGTCTTTTCGATCAACATCGTCGGCGATCGCCTCCGCGAAGTGCTCAACCCCCGTTTGGGCGAAAGGTAAGCGCGATGACACCCGTCCTCGAAGTCAAAAACCTTTCCACCCATTTCATGACCCGCCGCGGGATCCTGAAGGCCGTCGACGACGTGAGCTTCACGGTCGGAGAGCGCGAGATCGTCGGGCTGGTCGGCGAATCCGGCTCCGGCAAGTCGATCACTGGCTTCTCGATCCTCGGGCTCGTCGATCCGCCCGGCCGGGTGGTCGCCGGCCAGATCCTGTTCAACGGCGACGACCTCTTGAAGATGCCGCCGGCCGCCATGCGGACGATCCGGGGCAAGCGCATCGCGATGATCTTCCAGGATCCGATGATGACGCTGAACCCGGTTCTTTCGGTCGGCACGCAGATGATCGAGACGGTGCAGGCGCACGACAGCGTTTCCCGGGCCGAGGCACGGCAGCGCTCGCGTGATGCGCTCGGCCTTGTCGGCATTCCTTCGCCGGAGGAGCGGCTGGATTCCTATCCGCACCAGTTTTCCGGCGGCATGCGCCAGCGCGTGGCAATTGCCATCGCCCTCCTGCACCGACCGGACCTGATCATCGCCGATGAACCGACGACGGCGCTAGACGTGACGATCCAGTCGCAAATCCTGTTCGAGATCAAGCGGCTTGCCGGGGAGTTCGGCATGGCGCTGATCTGGATCAGTCATGATCTCGGTGTGGTGGCCGCCCTTGCGGACCGTATCATGGTGATGTACGCAGGAAGGGTCGTCGAAGCGGGACAAGTGGACGGTGTGCTCACTGAGCCGCGTCATCCCTATACGTCCGGCCTCCTGAGTGCTGTCCCAGCCGCCGTGCCGCGCGGCGAACCGCTGCGGCCGATCCCCGGTTTTGCCCCGTCGCCCCTGTCGCGTCCTTCGGGTTGCGCCTTCCGCGACCGCTGCGCCCGCGCAACCGAAATCTGCGCCACCGAACCCATGCTGGAGATCGCCGCCGGTCGCGAATTCCGCTGCTTCCATCCACATGTCGGGAGGGCCGCATGAGTATGCCCCTTATCGAGGCCGTCGATGTCAGCCGCCGCTTCTCGCGCAAGCTTGACTATGCGGAAAAGATTGCCAACCTGTTTGGCGCTGGTCTTGAAGAGAAGACCGTGCACGCGGTCGATGAGGTCAACCTTGCCGTCTATCCGGGTGAGGTCGTCGGCCTCGTCGGTGAATCCGGCTGCGGAAAGTCGACGCTCGGGCGCGTCATGGCCGGCATCATGCCAGCAAGCGGCGGCGAAGTGCGCTGGCAAGGCAAACCGCTGATCTCCCTGCAGGGTGCAGAAAAGCGCAATATGCGCCTGTCCGCCCAGATGATCTTTCAGGATCCGATGTCGACGCTCAATCCGCGCAAACGGGTGATCGATCTGATCGGCGAAGCGCCCAAGGTGCACGGCATCGCCAAAGGTCGGCAAATGCGGGACTATGTCGCGTCGCTTGCTGAGCGGGTCGGTCTCGATGCGTCCTATCTCGACCGCTACCCGCATCAGTTCTCCGGCGGCCAGCGGCAGCGCATCGGCATCGCCCGGGCGCTGGCGGTGAAGCCGAAACTGCTCGTCTGCGACGAATCCGTCGCGGCACTCGACGTCTCGATCCAGGCGCAGATCCTCAACCTGTTTATGGACCTGAAGCGGGAATTCGGCCTCACCTATCTCTTCATCAGCCACGATCTTGGCGTGGTGAAGCATATCTGCGACCGGGTCGTCGTCATGTATCTCGGTCGTGTCGTGGAAAGCGCTACGCCGGACGAACTCTTCGGCAACCCGAAACATCCCTATACGCAGGCGCTCATCCGCGAACTGCCGACGGTCGCCGACCGTCGTCGTACATTTACACCGATCAAGGGTGAGATTCCGTCACCGCTCCATCCGCCAACGGGATGCCATTTCCATCCTCGCTGTCCGAAGGCTTTCGACCGCTGCCGTATCGAGCGGCCGGTCCTGAAGGAAAATGCCGCGGGTCATGTCAGCGCCTGCCACCGGAATGATCTTGCCGCAAATGAAACCACGAATGCAACGGCCGAACCGGCCATCTAAAAAGGAAGGGAACAGATCTATGAAATCGATGAAATTCCTGTTGGCAGGCGTCGCCGCCACGGTGTTCACGATGGGCGCGGCGCAGGCCGCCGACCTTACGATCGGCAGTGCCACCGAACCGTCCGCGATCGACCCGCAGTTCTCTCGCACCGGCAATAACCAGAATATCGCCCAGTCGGTGTTCGACCGTCTGGTGCAAACGGATGCGGCGATCAACATGGAGCCGGCGCTTGCCGTGTCCTGGGCCAATACCGACCCGCTGACCTGGCAGGTGAAGCTCCGCAACGGCGTCAAATTCCATGACGGCAACCCGCTGACGGCCGAGGACGTGATTTTCTCGCTCACCCGCGCCAAAGACATTCCGAACAGCCCTGCACCGTTCTCCGGCAACGTGGCGGCGATCGACAGCATGAAGGTGATCGACAACCTGACGATCGAGTTCAAGACCAAGAAGCCGACACCGGACTTCATGGAGCAGATCGGCTTCGTCTATATCGTCGAAAAGAAGGTTGCCGAGGGTGCCAAGATCGAGGACTTCAACAGCGGCAAGGCGGCGATCGGCACGGGTGCCTACAAGTTCAAGTCCTGGACGCCGGGTGACAATCTGCAGCTTGCCCGCAATGACGCTTTCTGGGGTAAGAAGCAGGATTTCGACAACGTCACGATCAAGTTCATCTCGAACGATGCTTCCCGTGTTGCAGCGCTACGCTCTGGCGCCGTCGACCTCATCGACGCCGTGCCGCCGGGCGACGTGAAGACCATTCAGGGCATTTCCGGCCTCAAGGTCTTCTCGACCGCGTCATCGCGCCTGATCTACCTCGCGCTCGACAGCGCCCGTGACAAGAGCCCCTTCGTCACCGACAAGGATGGCAAGCCGCTCGAAAAGAACCCGCTGAAAGACGTCAAGGTCCGTACCGCGCTCTCCGAACTCATCAACCGCCAGCTCATCATCGACCGCATTCTCGACGGTTCGGCGGAAGCTGCCGGCCAGCTCGTGCCGAACGGCGTTGCCGGCAACGATCCGTCGATCAAGGCCGTCGCGTTCAATGCGGACGATGCTAAGAAGCTCCTCGCCGAGGCCGGCTACAAGGACGGCTTCGGCATTACCATCCACACCTCCAACGATCGCTTCCCCGGCGACGCCGAGGTCGCCCAGGCGCTCGGCCAGATGTTTGCCCGCGGTGGCCTGAAGGTGAACGGCGTCGTCGCCCAGCCTTACAACGTTTACACCAAGGGCGCCTCGGCTGGCGAATTCTCTGCCTTCATCTTCTCGCTCGGCAATTCGACTCCGACGTCCGCGACCGGTCTCCGCAATCTGCTGATGAGCGTCAACAAGGATGCCGGCGCCGGCTCGTTCAACCGAACCAAATATTCGAACCCCGCCTTCGATCAGGCTATGCAGACCGCGACCGCCGAGTTCGATGCCAAGAAACGCATCGAACTGCTGCAGAAGGCGACCAACATGGTCTTCGCCGACGTGCCGGTCATTCCGCTCTATTGGCAGAAGGTTCATTGGGCCGGCAAGGCGAACCTGACCTATGTCGCCAACATGACGGAAGACACGACGCCGGTGCTGGCCGGCACCGCCAAGTAAGCTGCAAAGGAGAGGGCGGGCTGTCCACAGAGGTGGCACCCTCTTTGCCGTCATCCTCGGGACAAGCCCGAGGATGACGTGGAATACGGGGCGGAGGTTTGTCATCAAACTGGTTCCCCCAATATTTTCGAGGATATGGACATGGATACCCTGACGCCATCGCGCTTCGAGGTGATAACCGACGACGTGGTCGTCGAACGCGATGTGACAGTGACGATGCGCGACGGCATAAGGCTCGCGACAGATGTCTACCGTCCTGCCAAGGACAGCCAGGTGGTCGAAGGCAGATTGCCGGCGATCATGGAGCGCACGCCCTACGGCAAGGCGGAGCGCTCGCGCTCCGAGATCGAAGTGGGCATGGCGGAGCCGATGAGGCGCCATGAGGTGGCAACCTATTTCGTCCGGGCGGGATATGTGGTGATCTATCAGGATTGCCGCGGCCGCCACAATTCCGAAGGCGAATTCAGCAAATACATTTCCGAAGCCGCCGACGGCTACGATACCGCCCGCTGGCTGGTGGAACAGGACTGGTCCAACGGCCGGTTCGGCACGATGGGCCTTTCCTATGCGGCGCATACGCAGGCGGCGCTCGCTTGCCTCAACCCGCCGGGGCTGGCCTGCATGGTCATGGATTCGGGCGGGTTTTCGAACGCCTACCAATGCGGCATCCGCCAGGGCGGCGCATTCGAACTGAAGCAGGCGACCTGGGCCTATAACCAGGCGATCGGCGAGGGCGATGAACTGGCCCGCGCGGCGATCGAGGCCGAGGACGTCCGCGCCTGGTTCAACGTCATGCCCTGGAGCGAAGGCAACTCGCCGGTGCGCTGGATGCCGGAATACGAGAGCTACCTGCTGGAACAATGGCGCAGCGGCACGTTCGACGAAAGCTGGCGCCGCGTCGGGCTCTATATGGAGGGCTTCTACGAAACCTTTCCGGAAGTGCCTGTCGTGCTGATGTCGAGCTGGTACGACGCCTACGTAAAGTCGACCCTCGACAACTACCGCGGCCTTTCCGGCAAGAAGAGCCGGCCGCTGCAGCTCATCATGGGACCGTGGCTGCACGGCAATCGCAATACAACACTCGCCGGGGATACCTCTTTCGGGCCGACAGCGCCGCTTGGCGGCAATGTCGTCGAGAGCTGGCTCGCCTTCCGCCGCAACTGGTTCGATCGTTGGTTGAAGGGTAAGGAAAACGGTGTTTCCGGTGAGCCCACAGTACGCGCCTTCGTCATGGGCGGTGGTTCCGGCAGCCGCACTCCTCAAGGCCTGCTGGATCATGGCGGCCGCTGGATCGAGGCCACGGACTGGCCGCTGCCGGGCACCGAATTCCGCAATTTTTACATCCACCAGAACGGCTCGCTTTCCACGGACAAGCCCAAGGCCGACGCCGCTCCCTTCGTCTACGATTTCGATCCGAAGAACCCGGTGCCGACCATCGGCGGTTCGCTGACCAGTGGCCAGCCGATCTTCGAAGGCGGCGGTTTCGACCAGCGCGAGGGCGAACAGTTTTACGGTTCGAAACACCTCGGTCTGCCGCTTTCGGCCCGTGCCGACGTACTCTCTTTCGAGACCGAGGTTCTGGTCGAAGACATCGCCGTTGTCGGCCCCATCACTGTTGAGCTGTACGTTTCTTCGGATGCTCCGGACACCGATTTCACGGCAAAGCTCATCGACGTCTACCCGCCGAGCAAGGACTATCCGACCGGTTATGCGCTCAATATCACCGACGGTATCATTCGTTGCCGCTACCGGAAATCCTTCGAGAAGCCGGAGCCGATCGTGGCGGGCGAGGTATTGAAGGTGACGATCGAGCCTTTCGCGACCGCCAACCTCTTTGCCAGGGGGCACCGCATCCGGCTGGACATTTCCTCGTCGAACTTCCCTAAGTACGACGTCAACCCGAACACCTATGCGCCAGAGGGCCGGGGCCGGGCGACACAGGTCGCCCGCAATACGGTGTTCTGCGATGCCATACGGCCTTCGGCCATCCGCTTGCCGATCGTCGGCCGGGAGGCGATGGTGGCGCTGAAGCCTTTCGGAAAATGACCTCGGGATCCGACAATGCCGCTCACCGTCGCCGTCACCGGACAGATCCTCATCCACGGCCCGCTCGATCTCTCAGGTGAGGAGCAGCGCGAAGTCATGAATTTCCTGAAGGCGGACGTCACCTTCGGAAACCTGGAGGCGACGGTGAAGACAGTGGGCGCCTGGCCGACTAAGACGAAGACGCTCCATCTCGCCTCGACCGAAGCACTTGCGTCGGTGCGGCAGCTCGGCTTCAACGCCGTAACGCATGCCAACAACCATGCCTTCGACCTCGGCCCGCCTGGCATAGCCTCGACACGGATTGCAGCAGAGGCATCGGGACTGAAAATTGCCGGGAGCGGCGCAAATATCGATGAAGCCGCCGTCCCGGTGATCATTCCCGGACAGGACAAATCGCTGGCGATTTTCTCCGTCGACCTCGGTCCGCAGCCGGACATCAACTATGCCTCGTCCGACCGAGGCGGCATTGCGCCGCTTCGCATGAGGCGGATGGTCACCGTGCCGTCGGCGGAGTTCGAGACCCTTAAAAGGATCGTTGGTTCGCTTGGCGACGACAAGCGCGCCGCAGCTCGTGCAGCAGTCGGATATGACCTCGGAGAGCGCCCGGAACTCGAAGTCTTCGGCACCTCGGTTGCGATAGGTGGCGAAATCGGCGCTCGTTGGACAGCAGATGAAAAGGACAGGGCGCGATTGATCACCGGCATCACTGCCGCCAAGGCTGCAGGTCATCTGGCGGCGGTGGCGATCCACGGCCATCACTGGGACTCAAACTGGAAGGCCTCGCCTGACTGGCTGCTTGATCTCTGCCGCGGCCTGATCGATGATGGCGCGGACCTGATCCTCGGCACCGGCGCCCCCGTCATGCAGCCCGTCTCCTTCCACCGAGGAAGGGCGATCATTCCCGGGCTCGGCAACTTTGTGTTCCACACTCGACGGTCGGCAACCTATGACGAGAAGGGCGTCGATGTCTGGCGCAGCGCCGCGATCCGCTTGACCCTCGTCAATGACGGCGCTTGTGAAAAGCTTGAACTGTTGCCGATCGCCGTTGCCAGGCCGCCGAAGGATGGGCCGCCACAAGGGCCTGTACCGCTGAACGGCGGCGATGCGGCCGATATCCAGGCGAGAGTGCTGGCCAATCTTCGTCCGGAAGACAGGCATCTCGTCGCCTGACGGGTTTGTTTCTCCTCGTTGCAGCCCCGCCGTCGCCGCTGTTACAGACTGTTACAAAATCGCACCATTTTTCACACGCTCGGCATTCGGATGTTACTGCGCACTGGTGAATTGCCTCTATCGACGAACGGAGGCGAGGCCAGTGTTTCTCACCAGCTATGCAAATGCCCATCAGATTGCGAAAGCCACTCCTTTCCAGGAGGCGGAATGCCTGCATGCGCTTTTTACCAAGCAGCCGGTTGAACATTTCATGCCCGGTCAGCCCCTGTTCTTCGAAGGCGACGAGGCCAAACATGTCTTCGAGGTAATGGAAGGCACGCTCCGGATTTTCCGGATCATCTCCGACGGCCGGCGTGTGATCACCGGTTTTCTCTATGCCGGCGATATCGTCGGTGTCTCGCTGAAGGAAAGATATCTTTACAGCGCCGAGGCTATCGCTCCGGCAAAAATCCGCAGGCTGACCCGTAAGGCTTTCGACTGTGCCGTCGCCGAATCCGACGAACTCCGCCCGAAGGTGTTTTCGAAAGTGTGCGACGAGATGGCCGCGGCCCAGGATCAGATGGTGCTGCTGTCGTGCAAGAGCGCCGAGGAACGGCTCTGCACCTTTCTCCACAAGCATCTGCAGCGGACGACGACTGAAGGTGGCCGTGCAGCGGTCATCGAACTGCCGATGACCAGGCAGGACATGGCAGACTATCTGGGGCTGACGATCGAAACGGTTTCCCGCTCCATCACCAAACTTATCGGCAAGGGTGTCGTAAGCGTCGCAAACCCTGCGGCACGGCATCTCATCAAGGTTGAAAAACCTGGAGCGCTTGCACAACTCGCCGGAGACGGCGATGAATACCAGGAAGCGCGGCGTGATCTTGCAGTCCAGGGGGATCGTCGGCGCCACTGACGATTTTTACCCACGGGACCGGAATGAACGGCACGACGCGCAACGAAGCAACCGAACACCTTCTCGACGCAGTCACGAATGTGCTCAATGACGCAAACCTTATTGTCCATGGAGAAGATGGAATCATCGGCCGATGGACGAGCGGTTGCGAGCAGCTCTATGGCTGGACCAGAGCGGAAGCGGTCGGCAAGGTGGCTCACGAGCTCCTTGCAACGCAGTTTCCGCAGCCGATCGGCGAGATTCGCCGGCACGTCCGGATGCATCATTCCTGGGAAGGTGAAGTCGTTCATCGGCACAAGAACGGCCGGGCGGTGTTCGTGGCAACGCGATGGGTGGCCGTCAACCCGTCCGGAGGTGGCTCGACGGTCATCATCCAGACCAACAATGACATCACGGAGATGAAAAGGGTGCAGAATAATCTGGCCGAACGGGAAGCGCATCTGCGCTCGATCCTGGACACCGTCCCCGAGGCGATGGTGGTTATCGACGAGGCCGGAACGATCACATCCTTCAGTGCGGCAGCGGAGCGATTGTTCGGTTATACGGAGGACGAGGTCTTCGGACGAAACGTCAAGATCCTGATGCCGTCACCGGACCGCGAGGCGCACGACAGCTATATCTCCCGCTACTTGCACACAGGCGAGCGCCGCATCATCGGTTACGGGCGTGTCGTCACAGGACAACGCAAAGACAGATCGGTGTTCCCCATGGAGCTTGCAGTCGGCGAAGCCGTGACGGACGGCAAACGCATCTTCACTGGCTTTATCCGTGACCTGACCAGTCGTCACAAGATCGAGGAAGAGCTCAGGCAATCGCAGAAGATGGAAGCGATCGGTCAGCTCACCGGCGGCCTCGCGCATGATTTCAACAATCTCCTGACCGTCATCAGCGGTAATCTGGAAATGATCGAGGACAGGCTTGCGGATGAGAGATTGCGCATCCTGCTGCGCGAGGCGCAGGATGCCGCCGAGGATGGCGCCAAGCTCACAGGTCAGTTGCTGGCTTTTGGACGCCGCCAGCCGCTCAATCCCAAACTGGTGGATGTCGGAAATCTCGTGTCCGGATTTTCAGACCTGCTGCGTCGCACGCTCGGTGAGACGATCGAATTCAGGACCATCGTCAATGGGGCTTCCAATGAAGCCCTGGTCGATGGCTCCCAGCTGCAGAACGCGCTTTTGAACCTCGCTCTCAATGCGCGTGACGCGATGCCGCGCGGTGGCAAACTGACGATCGAGATTTCCCGAGTCCGCCTGGATGTCGACTACGCTCAGATGTATCCGCACGCCCGCACCGGAGACTATGTCTTGATCTCTGTGACGGATACCGGAACAGGCATGACCTCCGACGTCAAGGAGAAGGCCTTCGAGCCTTTCTTCACCACCAAGGGTCTTGGTTCGGGAACGGGCCTTGGGCTCAGCATGGTCTACGGTTTCGCCAAACAGTCCGGCGGCAACGTTCATATATACAGCGAGCCCGGACAGGGCACGAGCGTCAGGATTTTCCTGCCCGCAGTCAGCAAGCTCGTTTCTGGTGTCGAACCGGAGAGTACGGGCATCCAGAAGGCGCCGGACATTCCGGCGGGCACGGAGAAGATTCTCGTGGTCGAGGATGATGCCAGGGTGCGCCGGGTCACCGTCTCGCGCTTGACCGGTTTCGGCTATACGGTCGTGGAAGCATCGACGGGCGCGGAGGCGCTGAATCAGCTCGCCCGCAATGATGACATCGCGCTCCTGTTTACCGATATCGTCATGCCCGGCGGGATGACGGGGGACGAACTGGCAGTCGAAGTGCGTACCCTGCGACCGGAAATCAAGGTGCTTTTCACCTCGGGGTATGCCGAGCCGGCGATTGCCGGGCGCGAGCTTGCGCAGTCGGGAAGCTGGCTCAAGAAACCTTATACCGCGCGAGAACTCGCGAAGCGGCTTCGGGAACTCTTGGACTAAAACACCTAGGCTCAACGAAATCCGGTTGAGTGCCGGATTGCGCCTTGCGCGCCGTGGCAGGATTAAGGGGCGGGAGAGATTCCGCGCCTTTCCGCATCAATGGCCTCGCCAGGAGATGCGCCCCGGATGCATCTGACGATCATCACCGACACCGGATGATTCCCAAGGCCGGCGGCTCGGCTACTCCGGCGGGTCTTCCTGCAGCGCGCGCCAGGCGGCGCCGTCGAGATCTTCGTACTGTCCGTTCTTCAAGGACCACAGGAAGGCAAAAAGGCCCAATCCACTGAGGAAAAGTGCGATCGGGATGAGATAGATCAGCATGTTCATGCGAAATGCGCCTTCCGGGACGGCATCTGAGTAGATCCTGCCGGAGCCGTGGCGAGATGCTCCGTCGCTGCGAGCCGATTGAGCCGAAGCGCATTGGCGACCACGATGATCGACGACGTGGACATCGCAATGGCTGCGATGAGGGGTGTCGCGTGCCCCGCCAGTGCAATCGGCACGGCAATGATGTTGTAACCGATCGCGAGAGCGAAGTTCTCGCGGATCAGCCGTCCGGCGCGTCGTGAGACGTCGATCGCCAGCGGCACCGATTCGAGGTTCTCGTGCATGAAAACGAAATCGGCGGCCTGCCGGCCGATATCGGCTGCGGTCGCCGGCGCAATCGAAACATGCGCGGCAGCCAGCGCCGGCGCATCGTTGATGCCGTCGCCCACCATCACCGCCTTGCGGCCTTCCTTCGCAAGCGTCTCACAAAATTCGGCCTTCTCCCGTGGCGAAAGCTCCGCCTGCCATCGGTCGACGCCGAGACGCTGCGCGAGAACGCGAACCGTACCCCTGCGGTCGCCGGACAGGATGCCGGTCGAAAAGCCCTTGGCCGAGAGTTTGCCGACAGCAAGGCCGGCGCCCGGACGAATCTGATCCTCGAACCGGAATGTCGCGAGCTCCTGCCCATCGCGTGACAATACGACTTCGAGAGTGGAGGGATCGGCTGCCTCGTCATTGTTTTCGCCACAGGCAAAACGCCGGTTTCCCAGCCTGTACATGCCCTTTGCGGTCCGGCCCTGCAGGCCTTTGCCCGGCAACTCCTCCACCCCGTCGAAAACCGGGATGGGGCCGGAAGCGATGCCGTAGAGCGCCTTGGACAAAGGATGGCGCGAATGGGCCGCAAGACCGGCCGCAACGGCAAGATGGCACGGCGTCGCCTTTCCGACATCGATCAATGTCGGCCTGCCGAGGGTCAATGTACCGGTCTTGTCGAACAGCACGGTATCGACCTCGGCCAGTCGTTCCATGGCCGAACCGTCCTTGACCATGATGCCGTTCCTGAACAGTCGCCCGGCGGCAACCACCTGCACGACCGGAACCGCAAGGCCAAGCGCGCAGGGGCAGGTGATGATCAGCACGGCGATGGCGATCAGCATGGCCCGTTTCCAGTCCCCGCCCGCAAGGCCCCAGTAAAGGAAGGATGTCAGAGCCAGAAGATGGACCGCAGGCGAATAATATTGAGCGGCGCGGTCGGCAATGCGGCGATAACGTGCTCTTCCTCCTTCGGCGGCCTCCATCAGCGAAATGACCTCGGAGAGGAAGGAATCCTTTGCGGCGGCTGTCGCCCTCAGTATCAGGGAGCCGGTTAGGCTCACGGTGCCTGCCTGAACTGCATCGCCGGCCTTGACCGATCTCGGCGCGCTTTCCCCGTTGACGATGGACACATCGATGTCGCTTGCACCGCTTTCGACGATCCCGTCGACCGGTACGCGCTCACCCATAGCGATCGCCACCTGGTTGCCCGGCAGGATGTCTTCCACGGCGCGGTATTCGTGCGAGCCGTCTTCGCCGATCACCATTGCCCCGCGCGGTGAAAGCCGGGCCAGTCCGGTAATCGCCGATCGTGCGCGATCCCGCATGATGTGGTCCAGGGTGCGGCCGATCAGCAGGAAGAAGAGCAGCGAGACCGTCGCGTCAAACCAGGCGTGCTCCCCGTGATGCATCGTCTCCCAGAGCGAGACCCCGTAAGAAAGCGTGATGGCGAGTGCGATCGGTACGTCCATGTTGGTACGGCCGCGGCGAAGCGCGTGCCATGCGGACTGATAGAAGAACCGGCCGCCATAGATCAGCGCGGGGGCTGCAATCAGCGCGGAGATCCAGTGAAAGAGATCACGGGTGGCAGCCTCCGCCCCGGACCATACCGAAACCGAGAGCAGCATGATATTGGCTGCGGCGAAGCCGCAAAGCGCGACGGCCCGGATCAGTTCCCGCTGCAGGTTCTCACCCATGTCCTCGGCGTTCACGAACAAGTGCGCATCGTAACCCGTTGCATTGACGATCGCTTTCGCCAAGGCGGCGGGATCGGCAGGATCAGTGCCCGTCCTTTCCTTCCAGACGATCGATACGCGCTTCGTGGAGAGATTGACCCTGGCGCGATCGACGAAGGGCAACGTCTTCAGCGCTTTTTCGATGGTGGTGATGCAGGTGCCGCAGTGAACCTGCGGCACGCTGAGATCCGTTTGCCGAAGTCCCGGGCCGACAATCCGGCTCGAGAGCATCAGTTCCTCCGAAGAGGGTAGGGGGTGATCGAACGAACCGTCGGCCCCGGGCGCGCAGCAACTCATTCCCGTCCCCCGATGATAGCGATGCGTTCGACCTGGTGCAGTACACGGTGGCCGTCCCGCATGGCGCTCGCATCGACGATCCAATGACCGGGCAGCAATTCATGGGTGGCGGAAAAAACTCCCTTGCCGGCTGGCTTCAGGTCAAGTTCGAAATCCTGATGTTCGCCAACCGGCCGCTTGAATGTCAGGACGAGGGAATCGGCCGTCACCGGCCCGTCCTTGGGATGGCTGATCTCGTAGCGGACAGTCGAGCCGATCGCAGTCAGCTTACCGGTGACGCCGGTCGCAGTCAGCGCCCGTGCTTCTGCTGCCTTGCTGTTGAACTGCTGGCTCGCAATATAGGTATTGTCCGCCACCAGCCCGCTCCAGCTCGTCACGGCATTGTAGGCCATGTAGATATTGACCGAGATGATGGTGCCGAAAAAGAGCACCATGACGGCCGCCATATGCCAGCCGGTGAAGACGAAGGATTTGGCTGAGGTCGTATTCATCGTCTGTCTCCTGTCTTGGCTTCCGGGGTGTTGAAGACCGCCTTGTGGGCATCTTTTTCGTGGCTGGACCGATCTTCTGCGATAAAACGGAAATCGTCTGCTCCGGTGGAGGGAGTGCCCTTCGGAAGGGTCACGAAGACCTTGAGCGCCAACGCCTTGTCAGGTTCCACCTGAACCGCAAACAGGCGGCCGGGCACATCGGTGACGCCGGTGATCTTCATCGTCGCCTCCGGAAGCCCGTCCATCGAAACCAGGATCGTGCGCGGTTCCGGAATCATGTTGAGCAGCCTGATCGTATAGCCGTTGCGGATCGAGCCGTCCGATTCCAGGACGAACTGTGGATTGCGGTCATGCAGGACGTTGATCTCCAGCCGGTCGCGCGAAAGCAACGCATAGACGAGACCGAGGCCGACGGCAGCCCAGACGCCGAAGTAGAACATCGTCCGTGCACGGAAGATGATGCGCCAGTTGAAATGGCGGACCGCATCGATGAACCAGCCGTCCGGCTTGCGCACCCGCGCCGGTTCGATGGCGGTGGTGCCGCCGTTCGTTGCAAGCGCCATGTTCGCTTCGTATTCGTTGAGGGTGGCATAGGCGATGAGGCCGCGCGGCTTGCCGATCTTGTCCATGACCCCGTCGCAGGCGTCGATGCAGAGTGCACAGGTAATGCAGGCGAGCTGCTGGCCGTCGCGGATGTCGATGCCCATGGGACAGACGGCGACGCAGGCATTGCAATCCACGCAATCGCCGACGGGTTGCCCTGCAGCGGCGGCCTTTTTGGCATGCCGGCTGCGCGGTTCGCCGCGCCAGTCGTTATAGGTTACGACGAGCGAATTCTCGTCCAGCATGGCGGCTTGGATGCGCGGCCAGGGGCACATGTAGATACACACCTGTTCCCGCATCAGCCCGCCGAGGACATAGGTGGTGCCTGTCAGGATTGCGACGGTCGAATAGGCGACCGGTGCGGCCTGACCCGTGACGAAATCGAAGGCAAGCGACGGCGCGTCGGCGAAATAGAAGATCCATGCGCCGCCGGTGGCGATCGCGATCGCAATCCAGATGGCATGCTTGGCAACGCGCTTCCAGATCTTGTTGAAGGACCACGGAGCCGCGTCGAGCTTGATGCGCGCATTCCGGTCGCCCTCCACGAAACCTTCGACGGCGAGGAAGAGATCGACCCATACCGTCTGAGGACAGGTATAACCGCACCAGGCCCGACCGACAGCGGATGTCAGGAGGAAAAGGCCGAAGCCCGCCATGACCAGAAGTCCCGCGACGAAGAAGAATTCCTGGGGCCAGATTTCGATGAAGAAGAAGTAGAAGCGACGGCCGGCAAGATCCACCAGCACCGCCTGATCGGGAGCGAAAGGGCCGCGATCCCAGCGGATCCAGGGAGTGAGATAATAGATGCCGAGGGTGATGAGCATCACCAGCCACTTGAAGCGACGGAATTGCCCTTCCGCGCGTTTCGGGAAGATCTTCTTCCGCTTCTCATAGAGCGGTTCTCGGGGTTTGCCCGGCGAATGCACCGGCTTGACGTCGATGCGTTCAACGGACGATTCATCGGGGCCGACCCCAGGGGCGGTATAGAGGTTCATGGAAACAATCCTTTGTCCCCTATTTGTCTCACCTCGTCACGCGCCCATCCTTGACATGGGTCAATTGTGGTGGCCGGCGCGCTTCGCGGAAGCGTGAGCGCCATACCAGTTTGGCTAGAAAAAAAGTCAGCCAGGGCCTTGAGGGCTCCAGCCATGCGATCGGCTAGCATGACCTGTGCCAAGCAATTGCCCGTGCGGAACCTGAAAAAGTGAAACGACCGGAGCATTTGCGCCCCGATCGGCATTGAGCTGCTGTATCCCACGGCAGGGAGTGATCACTCCCCGCCGCCGAGAGAGTGGATGTAGACGGCGAGCTGCTTCACCGTCGTATCGCCGAGACGACCTGCCCAGGCGGGCATGACGCCGTGTTTCGGCGAGCGGATCTGATTGGCGACCTCGGCTTCGCTCTGCACCTTCAGCCAGATAGCGTCGGCAAGATTGGGAGCACCCATGTCACGCTTGCCTTCGGCTTTTTCACCATGGCAGGCGGCACAGTTATCCGCAAAGACCTGCTTGCCGGCTTCCACAAGGCCGGGCTGGCGCGGCGTGCCCGTCAGGCTGACGACGTAGGCGGCTACCTGATTGACTTCCTCCGGCTTGAGGATTTCGCTGAACGCCGGCATTTCGGAAACACGGGTTTCCGGATCGACGCTGTCGCGAACCCCATGTGCAACGGTCTGATAGATTGCGTCGATATCGCCGCCCCAGAGCCATTCGTCGTCGTTTAGGTTGGGATAACCCTGGCCGCCGCTCGCGCCCGTCCCGTGGCACGGCGTGCAGTTGACGCGGAACGCGGCCGCGCCGCCCGCCGTCGCGAACTGGGAAAGTTGCGGATCGGCAAGGATGTCGCCGAGGGACGTGTTGGAGATTTTCTCAAGCACGGCTCCCTGCGCGGCCCGCGCCGCATTGATGTCGGCGGCAAGCTCCGCGCGGCTCGAGAAACCGAGAACGCCGCGGGTAGCGCCGGTCACCAGCGGCCAGGCCGGATAGAGAATGCAGTAGACGATCGCCCAGAGAATGGTCGCATAGAAGGTGTAGACCCACCAGCGGGGCATGGGATTGTTGAGCTCGCGAATGCCGTCCCATTCGTGGCCGGTGGTTTCGACGCCGCTCAGGTCATCGATATGTTTGTCCGCCATGTTAGTCCTCCTTCAGAGGGATCTGCGCAGCCTCGTCGGCCGCGGCTTTTGCGCCCGGGCGCAGGGTGAAGACGAGAACGCCGATGAAGAAGAGGGTCATGGCAAGCAGACCCCAACTGTCGGCGAAGTGGCGCATGGCCGTGTAGAGTTCCATCTCTCTTCTCCTCAGCGGTAGCCGGCGGCATCGTCGTAGGTCGAGAAATCGACCAGCGTGCCGAGCATCTGGAGGTAGGCGACCAGCGCATCCATCTCGGTCAGAGTGCCCGGATTGCCGTCGAAATCCCCGACCTTGGCTTTGGGATAGCGAGCAACGAGTGCCGACGTATCGGCATTCGGGTCGGCCTGTGCCGAAAGGTCGGCCTTGGCGTTCTCGATCATCTCGTCCGTATAAGGCACGCCGACGGTGCGATTGGCCTTGAGTTCCATCGAGACGTCGGTGACCTTGAGTGGCGTCTCCTTGAGGAAGGCGTAGCTGGGCATTACGGATTCGGGAACCACGTCGCGCGGTTCGACGAGATGCTGCACGTGCCATTCGTTCGAATAGCGATCGCCGACGCGGGCAAGGTCGGGGCCTGTACGCTTCGATCCCCACTGGAAAGGATGATCGTACATCGACTCCGCCGCCAGGCTGTAGTGGCCGTAACGCTCCACCTCGTCGCGGAAGGGGCGGATCATCTGGCTGTGGCAGACGTAGCAGCCTTCGCGAAGATAGATGTTGCGCCCGGCGAGCTCGAGCGGCGAGTAGGGCCGCATTCCTTCCACCTTCTCGATGGTGTTCTGGAGATAGAAAAGCGGCGCGATTTCCACGATGCCGCCGATCGAGACGACGAGCAGCGAACCGACCAGCAGAAGCGTGGCATTGCGTTCGATGATATGGTGTTTGTCAAGTATGGACATGTCTGAGCCTCCTTACTCGGCCGCTTGCAGGGCAGGGGTAGTAAGCGAGCCGCCGATGGAGGCTTCCTTGCGCTGATAGCCGAGGATGGTCATGGTGATGTTGAAGGCCATGATGAGCGCGCCGGCGAGGTACATACCGCCCCCGACCGCGCGCAGCACGTAGTAGGGGAACATGGCCGCGACGGTTTCCGCGAAGGAATAGACGAGGAAGCCCTGGTTGTCGTATTCGCGCCACATCAGGCCCTGCTGCACACCGGCAACCCACATGACCGCCGCATAGACGACGATGCCGAGGGTGGCGAGCCAGAAGTGCCAGTTGACCATCCGGACGCTATAGAGGCGTTCCCGCTTCCAGAGTTTCGGCACCATATAGTAGACCGCTCCGAAGGTGATGAGGCCGTTCCAGCCGAGCGCACCCGAGTGCACGTGACCGATCGTCCAGTCCGTATAGTGGCTGAGCGAGTTGACCGCCTTGACCGACATCATCGGGCCTTCGAAGGTCGCCATGCCGTAGAAGGCGACGGCCATGACCATCATGCGGACGATCGGGTCGGTACGGATCTTGTCCCAGGCGCCCGAGAGCGTCATCAGGCCGTTGATCATGCCGCCCCAGGAGGGCATCCAGAGCATGACCGAGAAGACCATGCCCAGCGTCTGGGCCCAATCGGGCAGGGCTGTGTAATGCAGATGATGCGGGCCGGCCCAGATATACATGAAGATCAGAGCCCAGAAGTGGATGATCGACAGGCGGTACGAATAGACCGGGCGGTTAACCTGCTTCGGAATGAAGTAGTACATCATGCCCAGGAAGCCGGCCGTCAGGAAGAAACCGACGGCGTTGTGGCCATACCACCACTGGGTCAGGGCATCCTGCACGCCCGAGAAGGCCGAATAGCTCTTGACGCCGAGGAAGGAGGCCGGAACCGCCAGGTTGTTGACCACGTGCAGCATGGCGATCGTGACGATGAAGCCCAGATAGAACCAGTTCGCCACATAGATATGCGGCTCCTTGCGTTTCAGGATCGTTCCGAGGAAAACCGCCAGGTAGGCGACCCAGACGACCGTCAGCCAGAGGTCGACATACCATTCGGGCTCGGCATATTCGCGGCTCTGCGTGATACCGAGAAGATAACCGGTTGCAGCCATAACAATGAATAGCTGGTAGCCCCAGAAGACGAACCAGGCGAGGTCGCCGCCGAAGAGGCGTGCACGCGACGTACGCTGCACGACATAAAAGGATGTCGCGATCAGTGCATTGCCGCCGAAGGCGAAGATGACGGCCGACGTGTGCAGAGGCCGCATGCGGCCGAAGTTGAACCAGGGCTCGATATTGAGCCCCGGGAATGCCAGCTGCAATGCAATCACCAGGCCGACCAGGAAACCGACGACGCCCCAGAAAACGGTGGCGATGGTGCCGTATTTGACCACCTCGTCGAAATATTCCGATTGTGGTGATGCTTTTCCCACAGCGCCGTTCGGGGCAAAGGAGACCCTGCGGAGCATGACGGTAGTGCTGATGAGCAGCACGAAGAATAGGACCCACATGTGGGCGGCGAACAAACTATCGTGGGCATAGGCTGCTCCGAGCAATGCAAGGAAGGTGCCTATCGCCAAACAGATGGTTTCCGAGACGTGATTCATGGTCTTTAGCCTCGCAGCGCGCTTGCGCGATGCCGGTTGATGGATTGTGGACCATGTTTTGCTGACATAAAGGCTGAGTCCGGGCTTTGATTTGCGTCAACGTTGCCCGTGCAAGATGCAGGCGGCCGTCCTGGGGGACGGAACAAGAACTACGCAAAATTGTACGAGGCTTTTATCAACCAAAGACAGCCGGCAGATTTGATGTTGCTGCCTCTGCTATGACATTCGCTTTCCACTCGGCGCGGCGGCATGATCGCCGGCTGCATGAGATTGCAACCCTTGCTCGTCTTATGGGAGCGGCTTCGCTCGGGGGCGTTTGGATTGATGGCAGCCGGTCATTTCGACCGATCAATGAACGTCTCATATCTTAGAGCATCAACAGACCGGGTCGACTTCCGCGGAATGAGCGTCGGAGCCGAAACCCGGATGCGATCATCCGGCGATAACGTGTCGCTTCCGAGCAAATCAAGCGCATTCGCGGCGATCTGCTCGAAGGCCACCCGCAAAGTGGTCAAGGGAGTGGAGAGATGGCTGACAATGGGGATGTCGTTGTAGCCGACCAGCGAGACGTCGCCCGGCACCGACAGGCCCATGCGCATCAAGCCCGACAGTGCGCCGATGGCCGTGTTGTCGTTTACCGCGAAGATCGCGGTCGGCGCCTGCGGCAGCCGCATGATCTCCTCGGCGGCTTCCGCGCCGGATTCGATGCCGAAAGTCGATGGTACGATGAGGGATGTGTCGATCGCCAATCCCGCTTCCGCCATAGCCTGACGATAGCCTTCCACACGGGTACGCGCGCTCGAGGCATAGGAAGGTCCTGCGATGACGCCGATCCTGCGATGGCCAAGATCAAGCAGGTGCCGCGTGGCGAGATATCCGCCAAGCCGGTCGTCGCCAACCGACGAGAGGCTGTGGCCGTCGGTTCTAAGTGCCAGAACCGTCGGCACACCCCTTGCCGCCAGCACATCGGGAAAGTCATCGTCGTCGCGCGCCGTCGATAGAATGAGACCATCGACGCCGCGCTTCAGAAGCGACTCCGCAGCCAACCGATCCGCTTTCGGCTTGTCGTCCGTGGTTGCGACGATGGCAAATCGCCCCGTCCTACTGCAGGCTTTTGCAAGGGATTCGTAGAGCATCGCCATAACGGTGTCCGTGAGCCTGGGCACGATAACCCCGACTGTCATGGTGTTGCCGCGTCGGAGACTGGCCGCAGAAACATCCCTGACGTAGCCGAGATCCTCGGCGATCTTTCTTACGCGCCTCGCTGTTTCGCTGTCTGAGCGCGGCAGGCGTTCGTCCAAAATCCGCGACACGGTCGATTTAGAGACGCCGGCCGCGGCCGCGACGTCGAGAATGGTTATGCGCGTCTGACGAGGGCTGTCTTCAACTATTGAATCCATTACGGATTTTTATCCTGCGAGTTCTGATGTGCTTAGAGGGTTCATGATGCCTGAAAAATTCTATTGACTCCAGCAAAATCGGAACCGATATTGGGAACGTTCCCATTAACGATCCCATCACTGTCGCGAAAGCAGACAGCGACGGCAAGGAGGAGACTACCTATGAACCCGATGGACCTCAGAGGCCTGAGCCCGGCACCGGTCACCGCATTCAGCCGTGACGGCGAAGTCGATTACGCGGCCAACGCGCGCGTTGCCAAATGGCTGGCCTCGATGGATGGCGTAAAGAGCCTTGTCATTCTCGGCCATGCCGGTGAGGGCACCTTCCTGACTGAAGAGGAACGCCTCAAGCTCATTCGCACCTATGTGGAGGCAGTCAACGGCGCGATCCCGATCATCGCTGGCATCACCGGTGAGGGCACGAAGGTTGCCGCCGAAGAGGCCAAGAAGTGCAAGGCAGCCGGCGCAACCGGTGCGCTTGTCTATCCGAACCACGGGTGGTTGCGCTTCGGTTTCCAGAAGGGGGCTCCGCAGGATCGCTACAAGGCAATCTGGCAGGAATCCGGTCTGCAGTGCATCCTCTTCCAGTATCCGGATGCCACCAAGGCTTCCTACGATCTCGACACGCAGCTCGCCATTGCGACACAGGACGGCGTTGTCGCCACCAAAAACGGCGTTCGCAACATGAAGCGCTGGTATGTCGAAATCCCGGAGCTGAAGAAGGCAAACCCGAACCTGCAGATCCTCAGCTGCCACGACGAATGGCTGCTGCCGACCATGTTCGACGTCGACGGCCTGCTCGTCGGGTACGGCAATATCGCGCCAGAGCTGCTGATCGATCTCATCAAGGCCGGCAAGGCGCAGGATTATCCGGAAGCCCGCAAGATCTTCGAACGCCTGCTGCCGGTCACCCGCGCCGTCTACCATCGCGGCTCGCATATGGAAGGCACCGTCGCCCTCAAGCTCGGCCTCGTTCATCGTGGCGTTCTCGATCACGCCACGATCCGCGAGCCGCTGAAAAACCTCGGTGAAAAGGCCGAGGCCGAAATCTTCGCCGCCTTCGATGCCGCGGGCATCGGCCGTGTCGAGCAGCTTCTGGCTGCCGAATAAAGGAAAAAGGCGCCTCCGCCGCCGGTCGGCGGAGGCGTATTCGTGGGGGGAGATTGCGGATGCATCAGGGAATGATGCTCTGCAAAGGCACCAGATGTGATACGCTGAACCGCCACCTCCGCCCATGAAGGAGCCGCGCCTTCGGACCGCCACCTGCAGGATGCGGTGGATCCGAAGCGAGATGTTCAACGCGTAGGTTCATGCCAGGTCGGGAGAGCCAGGGGCCGGGCAGAGGGAGGATGAAATGAACATGGAACAGCGAATGACGGCGGACGCTACGCCCGTCATCGATCCGCAAGCAGACATAAGCGCGCGACTGGAGCGGCTGCCCATCACCCGAGAAGTGTTCTGGGCCCGCAACATCGTCGGCGCCGCGACATTCTTCGATGGCTACACCGTCATTGCTATCGCCTATGCTATGCCGGTACTCGTGCGCGAATGGGGCCTGACACCCGGCCAGACAGGCATGATCCTGTCGATGGGGTATCTGGGGCAGCTGATCGGCGCTGTATTGTTCGGCTGGCTTGCTGAGAAGATTGGCCGACTCAAGGTTCTTCTCTTTACCATCCTGCTCTTCGTCAGCATGGACGTCGCCTGCCTCTTTGCAGCCGGTGCGGCAACGATGATGGCGTTTCGCTTCGTCCAGGGTATCGGCACCGGCGGTGAAGTTCCGGTCGCCAGCGCCTACATCAACGAGTTGATCGCCTCGAAAGGTCGCGGGCGCTTCTTCCTTCTCTATGAGGTCATGTTCCTGCTCGGCCTCGTCGGAGCCGGCCTGATCGGTTACTTCATGGTGCCGCTCTACGGCTGGAAGGCCATGTTCGTTGTCGGCCTGATCCCGGCCGTGCTGATGATCCCGCTGCGTTGGTTCCTCACCGAGTCACCCCGTTGGCTCGTTGCCAACGGGCGTTACGAGGAGGCCAATCGCATCGTCACCAAGCTGGAGAACAGCGCTCGTGCTGCGGGGAGAGAACTTCCGGAGCCCAAATTCGTTGCCGCTCCCGCCCGGAAATCGACCGACTGGCGCGAACTTTTCCAAGGCATCTATCTCAAGCGCACGCTTTCCATATGGGCCATGTGGTTCTGTGCCTATCTGGTCGCCAATGGTACGATCACCTGGCTGCCCACCCTTTATCGCCAGACCTTCAACCTTCCGCTCGAAACCAGCATATTCTATGGGTTCGTAACATCGGTCGGCGGCGTTATCGCAGCGGTGATCTGCGCTCTGCTCATCGACAAAGTCGGCCGCAAGCGCTGGTATACAGGGGCATTGCTGATCGCTCCCATCCCGCTTGCGATACTGGCTTGGCTCGGCGCGACGTCTGCTGTGCAGGTCCTGGTGCTGGCCGGCCTTGCCTATGCCATCGTCCAGACAGTCACGTTCTCGCTGTATCTCTATTCCGCGGAGATCTACCCGACACGCCTTCGGGCCATCGGGACGGGCAGTGGAAGCGCGTGGCTTCGTCTGGGATCCTCGGCAGGTCCGATCGTGACGGGGTTCCTGCTCTCGTCGATGGGCATCCAGTACGTATTCGCGGTATTCGCTGCGCTTCTGCTGCTCGGTGCGCTCATCACCGCATTGTTCGCGGTGGAAACCAAAGGCCGGACGCTGGAAGAACTTTCCCCATAACATCACGGTTTCAAAGCCGGTTTTTTTAAAAAAGGGCGCCCGGCTCTCCGCCGGGCCTCGCTTCATATTGAAGACGAGTCGTTTCTTCACCGCTTCCGATTAGGTGCGGTTGCAATGTGATAGAAAGAGGTGGAGCTTAGGTTCCAGTACGGCTCCGCGAGCTAGCTCGGTTTCGTATACCTGTGCCGACGAACAGCGACAGTTGCGGTCTGATTGAAAGTCCTACTCAAAAGTGACAGACCGTTGTTTATGGCAACAACAATAGACTTTCTCGAGATGCAGACTTTCGTCGCTGTCGTGACGGAAGGATCTTTCACCGCGGCAGCTGAGTGGCTGGAGACGGACAAGGCTAGGGTCAGCCGCATCGTCCGACGAATGGAAGAAAAGCTGGGAGCCCGTCTTTTGAACCGATCGACGCGGCACCTCAGCGTGGCTGAGGTCGGACGCGACTATCTCGAACGCGCCTCATCGATACTAGCCGCCGAAGCAGCCGAAGCCTTGGTAGCCCAGCGAACCCAAGAGTCGAAGGGACGGCTCAAGGTGACAGCGGGCCCAGAATTCGGAACGACCCGCGTCGATGGCTGGATCGCCGATTTTTTGCGTCTGAGGCCGAAAGTGACCGTCGAAGTAGAATACACCAACCGACTTATCGATATCGTTCATGAAGGTGTCGATGTCGCGATACGCATCGGGCCACTCCCAGGATTCAGAGCTTTCGGCCCGCAAGCTGGGTGAGCTTCGGTATGGTCTTTATGCGTCGCCTGGATATCTGGAGCGCGCTCGGGCAATCCGCACAGTCGATGACTTGAAGCTTCATGACCTCATCATGCATACGCCACACGGCCGTCCGACGTGGACTTTGGTGAATGGCGAGAAGACGGAAGCGGTAGCTCAGATGCCCCGCTGTGTCGTCAATAATACTATGACAGCTAGGAATCTGGCGCTGTCCGGCTTGGGGATCGTCCAGCTTCGATTGCTTCCTTGTGCTCAAGGGGATGTCGCATCAGTAGGCGAGGCTTTGCAACTATGTCACTCAGTCTCGTGATTTTAGGCGATGTTTGTCTCGCCTTCCCAACGATGGTCGGCGATAGACGAAGGCCGACCAGATTGTTGGCCTGATCGGCAACAGTCTGTTGCTCGACTTCTCACTGTTCGCATCTCTATCAGATCATACTTTCCGTCCGTGCCGCTTGCAGTGGCTCCGACCATCCAGATGCGCGCCAGATGATCTGTTATTCGTCTGAGGGCAGCGGCGACGAATTTGCCACGTCAACCTCAATCAGGACGGCGTCGTGCCGCCAGTATTCGAGGTCGCAGTCACGGACGCTTTCATCACGTGCGTGATTGACCCGGGTCACCAGCAATGCCGGGCTGCCGCTCGAAACACGAAGCAGGCCCGCTATGTCGCCGCTCACGGCCGTGGGAATAATCTGGTACGTCATCCGCCCGTAGTCGAAGCCGTAGACGTCCCGGTAAAGCTCGGTCAGTGATACCGAAAGGTCGCGCTCGAACAAACCGGGGAAAACATCCGGGGAAAAATAGTGTTCGACGTAGAGAATCGCTCGTCCATTGATCGAGCGCACCCTGCGGATGCAAGCAAGCTGCTGACCCTCAGGGATGTCGAGCAATGCGCAGACGCGCGGTGGCGCAGTCACGATGCGCGTATCGATGACCACTGTGCTTGGCGTGCGCCCCTGCTGCGTCGCTGATAGCGTGAAATGCCCGCGCGATTGCGGATTGTAGACGAAGCGCGTCGGCGACACGAACCAGCCGCGCCGTTCCTCGCGGTAGATGAGGCCTTCCGTCTCGAGTTGGATCAGGATCTCGTGCAGCGTGACACGCGACGTCTCGAACTCGAGGCACAATTGCCGCTCGGAAGGAAGCCGTTGACCCATTTCGTAGATGCCGCCCCTGATCCTGTCCTGGAGCACCGATTTTATTGATTTTACACGCCCCATTCCGCCTTTGCGCATCCCCTCGTTTGTGTTCGCGCTTTCGCCACCCTCTTGCTCGGGTAATTTTTTCACAATGGTTACCTTGTCATTAAGCCGTCACGGAAAACTTCTAGCTTCAAGCCGCTGGACTAGTCCAGAAAGTCCAGCATTTTATGTAAGCCAAATTGCCGATGTGTCCGTGCCGTAAAAGGTCCCCTACCATGACATTGCACGTTTCTTTTCTTGCCGCCACAGCCTTACCGATGAATGCCGTGCATTGGAACGGGGGGCCTGTGGGCCAATCCACAAATCTTCGCTGAGCCATTCAGCAACGCTGATATCCGCCGTCCCAATTGCTCGTCTGGTCCTGCCGATTTCATGCGGTTTTCCGGCGAAGACGCAGGCGGAAGAGCGAGCGCGGGCCTGACCTCACGGGCCGCCCAGTGTTGATGCTTTGCATTTCGTCTTACGAAGACGATCCGACACGCAGTGCCCGCACTGAAGGTGCGGGCCTAAAATTCATCTAGAAATCAACAGTTTGAACGGATTTTATCTGTTCAACAGGAGGCTTATTATGTCTGATGCCACTCTGGCTGCCGGCGGCGTTACGCCCGTGAACGCTTTGCTTATGAAGAAAGGCTCTGCCGCCCAGTCGATCAATCTAACCGAAAAATTCGGTGCCGGTTACACCTTTTCCGTAAAAGGCACCCACGATGACGTAGTTGCAACAACCGTCGATTCCAATGGCATCCTGACGCTCACCTCCGGTGACCTCGGCCATTCCGACATCCGCATCATCGCCACCGCTCCGGACGGTTCGACCGTCAGCGACGATTTCCGTGTGCGCGTCGCCGGTGAAAACGCCTATACGATCGCTGTACTGCCCGACACGCAGGACTATACCGATCACGCGAACATCAGCCATATGTTCGGCGACATGACGCAATGGCTGGTCGACAACAAGGACAGCCTTAACATTCAATTTGTCACCCATGTCGGCGACGTCACGCAGCACAACTATACCAACGAATGGGCGGTTGCGGAGGAGGCGCTCCGCAAGCTCGACGGAAAGATTGCTTATTCGATCCTGCCCGGCAACCACGACCTCAGCACCGGCGGCAGTGCCGCGGATCGCTCCGTCGACAATCTCAGCAAATATTTCACGGTCGAGGAACAGTCGAAACTGCCGGGCTTCGGCGGCGTCTACGACAAGGAGCCGAACAGCTTCGCCAACAACTTTGCGACGTTCACCGCACCGGATGGCACCAAATGGCTGTCGCTCTCGCTCGAATTCGGCCCGCGCGATGACGTGCTGCGCTGGGCCGGCGAGGTCATCGAGGATCATCTCGACTACCGCGTGATGATCACCACGCACGGCTATATGGCCGGCGACGGACGTGTCGGCCCGGTCACTCCGCAGCTCACCGGCGAAAATGCCGGACCGGCCTATGGCGTCGGCAATTCCGTTGAAGGCGCCTCCGATGGCGACCAGATGTGGGATGCCTTGGTCAGCAAGTACCCGAACATCAGCTTCGTATTCTCCGGCCACAACTTCATCGACGGTGCCGAGACCCAGGTAGACTACGGTGCCGGCGGCCAACCTGTCTTCCAGATGCTTGTCAACTATCAGAACGGTATCTCCCGCGAGATCACCGGTAACGGCAACGAAGCGCTGGGCAGCAACGGCGGCAACGGCGCCATTCGCCTGCTGACCATCGATCCGGACAACAACGCCGTTTATACCGAGACCTATTTCACCAATTTCGACGATTATCTCGACGGCTATCGCGTCAAGGAAGATCTGGACCGCAACGGCCTCACCGGCTACTACCGCGGCCACCAAGAAGAGTTCCATGACGTGGACATGTCCGCTCCGGTCGTTCATGCCTTCGCAAAGGCCGGCCACGACCTGTTGGTCGACGCCGGAGAGGATGACCTTGCCAGCGTCACGCTCGATGCTTCTTCCTCCATCATCCCCACCGGCACCGACGCCACCTACACCTGGAAAGATGCAGACGGAAAGGTTCTAGCCACCGGCGCAAAGCCGACCCTGGATCTGACCAGCGGTTCGCACGTCCTGACGCTCGAGGTTAGCGAAGCCGGCGGCCATGTCAGCGTGGACCAGGTACGGGTCACAGTCAAAGGTGTCAGCACGCTGCTCGTCGACAATTTCAACGACGGCAACTCGAATGGCTGGTCGGCGCCGACGGATGTGAAGCTCGCCCAGTTTGGAACGCCTGCCGATTTCAATGTTCCGGCAATGAGCGGCGGCGATGCTGAAATCCTCAGCTTCCCGAAATATACGGCCCAGCAATATCTCAAGATGGAACTGCAGCCGGCAGGAACGCCGTCCGCAGGCCCGATCTCGAGCTACACGTTCGTCATGGACGTGCTGATTCCGAATGAAACCGACTGGTTCGCCTTCTTCCAGACTAACCCGGCCAATACCGACGACGCCGAATTTTATCTGGAGAACCATGGCAACGGCACCGGCGGCCTCGGCATCTCGGAACGCTATCACGGCAACTTCAAATATGGCGAGTGGCAGCGCGTAGCCTTCTCGTTCGAGAAGCAGGCAGACACCAGCTACGTCATCAAGAAGTATATCGATGGCGTGCTTGTCGGTCAGCAGACCGACACCTATCGTGGCGGACGCTTCGACATCGATCCGGCGAAGGGCGTCCTGCTATTCTCCGACGACGGTTCGGACACGTCGCGCGGTCAGGTCAACAGCGTTCTGTTCAGCGACCGCGCCCTGACCGCTGCCGAGATCGCCGGCTTCGGCAAGGCTGATGCCGACGGCATCTCTTCGGCTCCGATTGCGGGTGCGTCGCAGTTCGACTTCACTGGTGGCAAGCTTGCCGCAACATGGGGACCGGCCAAGCTGTCCGTACCTGACGTCGTCGTCTCGACGACTCTCAAGGTCGTCGGTACGGTGAAGTCCGGCGAAGTGGACGGCGAAGGCGTGCTGAAGGATCTCACCAACAGCGGTACCAACATCCTTGTCTGGAATGAAAGCGGCGCCAAACAGTGGAGCGAATACGTCTACGATGTCACGCTCAGCACCAACGACAATTCCGGCCAGATCGGTGCGGTCTTCCATTACCAGGATCAGAAGAACTACTACCGCGTCACCTTTGACGTCAACGGCAATGCCCGTACGCTGGTCAAGGTGCAGGGTGGTGTCGAGACCGTGCTTGCCACTGTGGCCCACGGCATCATCATGGGCGACGAAGTCGACTTGCGGGTGGTCGTTACCAACGGTGAAATCCGTGTCATGCTCAATGACAAGGATGTGTTCAACGGCCCGGTAACGGACCCGAACCCGCTGGCGAAGGGCACTGTCGGCATCATCAGCAAGACCCAGGACACCGCCACTTTCGACAATGTCACGGTAAACAAGGTCACGTTGACCGCACATGGCGAAGCCGAAGCCCGCGCCTTCGACATGGACGGCGATGGTGTCGTTCAGGTGACCCTGCATGCCGGAGCTTCCTTCGGAACCGAAGACATCATCAGCTATCGCTGGCTGGTGAACGGCGTCGAAGTCGCAACAGGCAAGGATGCCACGTTCAATCTGCCTGTCGCCACCAAGGACGTAACCCTCGAGATCACCGATAGCGCCGGCAAGGTTGCGACCGATCTCGTCAAGGTCGATCTCGTCAGGCAGGATCAGCTGCTGATGACGGACGACTTCAGTTCGCTGGCACGCTGGCGTCTGTTCAACGAAGGCGAGAACGGCGTTGCCGCCAACTGGCACCTGGAAAACGGCAAGCTCGTCCAGAATGCCGACGTTCGTTCGCAGCAGCTGACCAACGGCGGAAACGCCACCAGCGGCAACCTGTGGGATCGCGGCTGGAGCCCACTCGGCGACGGCGACTACATCCTGCGCAAGGGCGCCTACGCGCTCTACATGGGCGAGGACGTGCAGTTCTGGAAGGATTACTCCGTCGAGGTTGATCTCATCGGCGGCGGCAACGACGTGATGGGCCTGATGTTCTACTATCAGGATCCGAAGAACTACTACAAGGTCGAGCTCGACAGCGAAAACGGCCTGTTCCAGCTGACGCGTATCGTCGATGGCATCGAATCCATCCTGGCACGCACCGGTGGTCGCTATGCGATCAACAAGGCAATGCAGTTGCGCGTCGACATCAAGGATCACGTCATCGACGTCACCCTCGATGGTGAGGCACTCTTCGAAAACAAGGTCGAGGATCACAGCCACAACAGCGGCAGCTTCGCCCTTTACAACTGGAGCGCCAATGGCGGCGTGTCCTATGACAATGTCAGGGTGGTTTCGCTGGAGACCGGTCCGGTCGTTCCTCCGACAGACCCGGAGATTGTCGGCACGGGAGGCAACGACGTGCTGATCGGTACTGAAAAAGCCGAGATCATCATCGCCGCAGCCGGCGACGACGTTATCCAGGGCCTTGGCGGCAACGACAAGCTGTTCGGTGATGCCGGTGCAGATGCGATCCTCGGCGGCCTCGGCGACGACAAGATCGACGGCGGCGCCGGCGACGACACGCTGATCGGCAACGAAGGCAATGACGAGATCAAGGGCGGCGATGGTGCCGACCTGATCGACGGCAGCGAAGGTAATGACGTTCTCACCGGCGGCAACGGTTCCGACTCCTACATCTACAGCGCTGGTTCTGGCTCCGACACGATCGTCGAAGGCACGGGCCAGACCGGAGATCAGGACCGCTTGTTCCTCGATGACGCAGCCCGGGGCGATGTGGTCATCCACCGCCATGGCTCCGACATAGAGCTGCAGTTCGGCGCCGAGACTGTCACCCTCAGGGGGCAGCTCGCCGGTGGCGGCATCGAGGTCATCTCGTTTGCCGATGGCACCACGCTTGTCGGTTCCGCGATCGGTGCTGCGGCCGTCAACCGTGGCCCGATCGTGACGGCGCCTGTGCCTGCCACGGGTAACGAGGATACGCAGATCCTCGGCCAGATCATGGCGTCCGACGCGGACGGCGATCAGCTGACCTACGCCGTCAAGACCGGCTTTGGCCCGGCCCATGGCGCGGTCTCGCTCGATGCGACGACCGGAAAGTGGAACTACAATCCGGCTGCCAATTACAACGGCGCCGACAGCTTCACGGTTGTCGTCTCCGACGGACATGGCGGCATGGTCGAGCAAGTGGTCAGCCTGGCGATCGCTGCCGTCAACGACGGACCGGTGGCCGTGGACGACACGGGCTTCGTCCTGGAGAAGGAAACCAAGATCTTCGATCTCATCGGCAACGACCAGGATATCGACGGCAATCCGCTGTCGCTGACAGGTTTTGCCGTTGAGGGCGTGGCCGGCTTCGATCTCTCCGCAGACGCCGCGAAGGCTGCGTTCGCCATCGTCGATGGCAAGCTGACCTTCACGCCGGGCACCCTGTTCGAGGGCCTCAACGACGGCGAGACCGCGACGGTCACCCTGTCCTATACCGTCAGCGACGGCACAGTCACCGACAGCGGCAGCTTCACGCTGACCGTCAATGGTGAAGGCCGCCCGCAGAACGTGATCATCGGCACGGAAACCTCCAACGTGATCATCGGCACCGATGGCGATGATGCCATCGCGGCCTATGGCGGCAACGACTACACTTTCGGTCAGGCAGGAGCTGACGTCATCGACGGTGGCGAAGGCAACGACTACATTTTCGGCGGCGTCGGCAACGACGTCTTGAACGGTGGGGACGGAAACGACACCCTGTTCGGCGATGCGGGCAACGATTACCTGATCGGCGACAAGGGCAACGACCGATTGACCGGCGGCGCTGGCGCAGACACTTTCGTGTTCCGCTCCGGTTTCGACCATGACACGGTGATGGACTTCGGCACCGGCGACGTGATCGAGCTTTCGACCACCGACTTTGCCGACTTCTCCGAGCTTTCCGAATCGCTGCACGATACGGCCCTCGGCACCGAACTGACGCTCGACGATGGTTCGACATTGACGATCACCGATGTCGACAAGGCTCATCTCACCGCCGACCACTTCCACTTCGCGGCGTAACAGAGACAGCCAGCCCCGCGGCGATAGTCGCGGGGCTGGTATTTCCGAAATGCGATTTGCACCGCCGTTCCAAGAGCACCGATTGTCCCATGCGTAAAAACACATCGACCTCTGAGATTGCCGCGACACTGAGTGCTTGCCGCGGCGCCTTTGTCGGAATCGGAATCTTCAGCGGTTTCATCAACGTGCTTGCCTTGTCGGGCTCGCTTTTCATGATGGAGGTCTATGACCGCGTCATCCCGAGTGGCAGTCTTCCGACGCTGGCCGGGCTGTTTGTGCTTGTGGCGATCCTCTATTTCTTTCAGGGTGCACTGGAACTGATGCGGACCAGGCTCTTGGGCCGGATCGGCGCCAGCCTTGATCAGGCACTCCGTTCGCGCGTTTTCGATGCCGTCATCGGCCTGCAGCTCAGAGCGCCTCGCGTCGGAGAAAGCAGTCAGCCCCTGCGGGATCTCGATACCATTCGCGCCTTTTTGTCGGGCTCGGGTCCGACTGCCTTTTTCGACATGCCATGGCTGCCCTTCTATCTGGGCATCTGCTTCATATTCCACCAGCTGCTCGGTCTGGCGGTGCTTTTCGGCGTGGTCTTCCTGATTTTCCTGACTATTCTAACCGAACTCATTTCCAGATTGCCGACCCAGGAAACCGCCCGTCAGAGCGTCGCCCGCAACCGCATGCTGGAAATGAGCCGCCGCAATGCCGAAGCTCTGGTTGCCATGGGAATGGCCGGCCGGGTGCGGCAGCGCTGGCAGGAGGTCAGCGACCGGCATCTGCAGGCGCAGCAGTCGACCAGCGATACATCGGGGGGCTTCGGCGGCATGGGCCGGGTGTTCCGCATGCTGCTGCAATCCGGTGTCCTCGCCGTCGGCGCCTATCTGGTGATCGGCCAGGAAGCGACATCCGGAGTCATTTTGGCCGGCTCCATCCTTTCGGCCAGGGCGCTCGCGCCAATCGATCTGGCGATCTCGAACTGGAAAGGCTTTTCCGCCGCGCGCCAGGCGAAGGAACGGCTGGACAAACTGCTGGTCCTGCTGCCGGAACAAAGAGAGCCCATGCAGCTCCCAAAACCTCAGTTCGAAGTCGCTGTGCAGAATATCGCAGCCGCCCCGCCAGAGGCCCAGAAGATCGTGGTCCAGGACATCAGTTTCGTGCTCAAACCTGGAAGCGGGCTTGGCGTCATCGGGCCGAGCGCCTCGGGCAAGTCTTCGCTTGCACGCCTTCTCGTGGGCATATGGACGCCGCAACGCGGCACAATCACCATCGATGGCGCGCCGCTCAACCAGTGGTCTGCCGAAGCGCTGGGGACGCATATCGGCTATCTGCCGCAAAATGTCGAGCTGCTTGAGGGTACGGTCGCGGAGAATATCAGCAGGTTCGATTCTGCCGCCACCCCGGACCAGATCATCGCTGCGGCCAAGGCAGCCTCTATTCACGATCTCGTGCTCGGATTGCCGCAGGGCTACGATACGCAGATCGGTGAACAGGGAGAAAACCTGTCCTCCGGCCAGAGGCAGCGCCTGGCCCTTGCGCGCGCATTGTTCGGCGATCCCTTCCTCGTCGTGTTGGACGAGCCCAATTCCAATCTCGATGCCGAAGGCGAGGCGGCGTTGACGAAAGCCATGTTGGCCGTGCGCCAGCGGCAAGGCATCGTCATCGTCATCGCACACCGGCCCAGCGCCCTTGCAGGCGTCGATTTCGTCCTGGCGATGGCAGGCGGGCGGCAGCAGGCCTTCGGTCCCAAGGACGAAGTGTTGGCGAAAGTCCTGCAATCGGCATCGGGTCTCAAAGTCGTCCCCACATCGGCGGTAGCATCATGAAAACCCCAGCCCAGCGCCACGCAGATGGCCTTGTTCGCGCTATGCGCCGCGACACCATGATCGGAACCGCGGTTCTCGTCATGCTGGAGACCGGACTGGTTGGCGTCGCCGCGGCGATGACGGGCCTGAATTCAGAGGAGGATCAACCCGAGCCGGCACTCGGGGGCGACCAAGAGGCTCAGAAGACCCGGCCCGCCGGCGGTTCGAAAAGCCTCCCCGACACGCGGCTTGCCACGGCAGGCAAGCCTGAACATCTGGCTGTCGAACCGACGGATGACAGCTACACGCCGTCCGCAGACTTTTCCCGGCTCGGTTCGAGCGGGCTCCATCGTCCGCGCGAAATCGGTAATGGCGGATTATCCCTGGAAGATACCGACGGCATACCTGCCGGCCACGTCCCCGCGGGCACCGTTCATGGTGCGGTTCGGTCTCCTCCATTCGGAGGCCTCAGGGAAACGGGCGGATCAGCCTCTGAAGAGAAGGACCATCCGGCGCCGCCGCCCGCCGACAACGATATGAAGGTCCTGCTCGGCACCGAAGCCAGGGATGTGATCGCCGGGACCGACGGCGATGACTACGTCTTCGGTCGCGGAGGCCCGGATGTGCTTGCCGGCGGGACCGGAAATGACCGGCTGCTCGGCGGCGAGGGCGATGATATCCTGTCCGGCGGCGAAGGTAGCGACATCCTGGTCGGCGACAAGGGGCGCGACGAACTCACCGGCGGTGCCGGTGCTGATCGCTTCCTCTTCCGCGCCGGCTTCGGCCGTGACACCGTGACGGATTTCAAGGCCAACGGCGCCCTTGACGTGATCGATGTGGCCAAGAACGAATTTACCGATTTCGCAGCGCTCGCCCACCACCTTTCGGACACGGATCTCGGTGCGGTTCTGACGCTGCATGACGGATCGACGCTGACGCTCAGCCACGTCACTGTGGCCAATCTGACGATGAATGATTTCCGCTTCGAGGTTTGATCGCGAAGTCCAGCTATGGCGTCGATCCGCCGGATTGACGTCTCCCTGAAACTGTTTCTAGTCTGGGTGCAACAAGATGCAGAACGCCAACCAGAATAATTCCGCCTGGGTCCGCAAATCGATCAGGCGGCACATCATGGCAGGGGCTGCGATGATCGTGCTGCTCAATTGCGGCGTGGGCGGATGGGCCGCGGCGACCGATATTGCCGGCGCCCTGATTTCGCCCGGCACGCTCGTCTCCGCCAGTCATGTGAAGAAGGTTCAGCATCCGACCGGTGGCGTCGTCAACCAGATCCTTGTGCGAAACGACACGCTGGTGAAAACGGGAGATCTGCTGGTCAGGCTCGATGATACGGTCATCCGCGCCAATCTGGCGATCGTCACCAAAGGTCTCGACCAGATGCGGGGGCGCAAGGCGCGCCTGCAGGCTGAACGCGACGGCAGCGAACGGATCGAGTTTCCGACCGAACTGACCCGTCGCGACAATGACGAGACTGTGAAGCAGATCATCAGCGCCGAAACGCGACTGTTCGAGATCCGCAAGACAGCCCGCCACGGACAGAGAAGCCAGCTGCAAGAGCGGATCAGTCAGCTGGAAGAACAGATCAACGGCGTTGTCGCCCAGCGCGCCGCCAAGGACGAGGAAGGCGTCCTCATCGGAAGGGAGGTAGAAAGCGTGCGCCGGCTCTGGGAGCTGAAGCTCGTGGAATTCAACCGGATCAACAATCTTGAGCGCGATATCGTGCGAGCTCGCGGCGAGCATGCGCAATTATCGTCCTCGATCTCCGCGACGCGCGTAAAGATCAGCGAGATCCAGTTGCAGATCATCCAGATCGACCAGGATCTGGCAAGCGAGGTGGCCGGCGAGATCCGTGAGATCGACGCCAAGATCGGCGAGCTCGAGGAACGCCAGATCGCTGAGGAGGATCAACTGAAGCGCATCGACATCCGCGCGCCGCAGGATGGATACGTTCACGAACTGACCGTTCATACCATCGGCGGCGTGGTGGCGCCGGGAGATGCACTGATGCACATTGTGCCTGTTGATGACGTGCTTGCCGTCGAGGCAAGGGTGAGGCCGCAGGATATCGACCAGGTGCATTTGGGCCAGGACGCGGCATTGCGGTTTTCCGCGTTCAGCCAGCGAACCACACCCGAAATCAAGGGAACGGTCGGCAGCATATCGGCCGATATATCGACCGACAGCCGGACCGGGGCGAGCTATTACAGCGTGCGCATCGCCATTGCCCGCCCCGAGGTCGCGCGTCTCGGCAATGTCGCTCTCGTGCCGGGCATGCCCGTCGAAGCCTTCATCCAGACCGGCGAAAGAAGCGTTGCCTCCTACCTGATAAAACCTCTTTACGATCAAATGATGCGGGCTTTCCGCGAGTCATGATGGCAACCCGCGGCAGTTTCGCCGTCGTACTGGCGTAGCGAGCGCCATCGTCATTTCCCTATCCGAATTGGCGGAATTAGACGCAGATTTTGTCGGGATAGCGTTGGCTTTGAGTGCACCGATGGTCATTGCCGCAGGCAACATCTATGGCACATTGCGCGGGCAGGTCGGCGAATCTCGTTGATCGGCCGTCAATCTTCCGGATCAAGGATGCAGCACTGTTCCGAAACCGGCGTCAATACCGCCTGGGCACCGGCTTCCGGAGGATCGAAAAGGGGGCCATTGGCGGTAATCTCGCCCGCTGCCGCCTGGCATTTATACTGGTAGGCGCGGCCGAGATAGGTGCGGGTGCCGAGTGTCGCCGGAATGCCCTCGCCATCGCGACGAACAACAAGGCCATCCGCCCGCGTGGCAAGGACGAAATCATCCTTGATCGATCCGAACGCGTCCTGCGACAGATGCAGCCTGGTGCCGCCGGCGGCTTCGGCGATCACCGTGGCACCATCTCTGCCGATCACCTTCATGCGGATCAGATTTTCGAAACCGACGAAACGGGCGACGAAGGCGTTGGCTGGTTTGCGGTAGAGCACTTCCGGCGTATCGAGCTGCAGGATGCGGCCGGCATTCATGATCGCGACGCGGTCCGAGATCGAAAATGCCTCCTCCTGATCGTGGGTGACATAGAGCGACGTCGTGCCGTTGGCACGCTGCAATTGGCGGATTTCGACGCGCATGTCGATCCGGAGCTTCGCATCGAGGTTCGAAAGCGGCTCGTCGAACATCAGGAGCGGCGGTTCGATGACGAGTGCGCGGGCAAGCGCGACGCGCTGCTTTTGGCCGCCTGAAAGGGCTACCGGCAGGCGATCGGCGAAGGGAGCGAGGCCGACGCGCTCCAGCATGGCCATGGCCCGTTTTATGCGGTCCGGCTTGGCGACGCCCCGTTGCTTGAGACCGAAAGCGACGTTATCCAGCACCGTCAGATGCGGGAAAAGTGCATAGTTCTGGAAGACGAGGCCGATATCGCGGGCATGGGCGGGCAGCGTGGTGAGATTGCGGTCGCCGAGCCGCACCTTGCCGCTGGTCGGTTGTAGAAAGCCCGCGACAATACGCAACGTGGTCGTCTTGCCGCAGCCGCTGGAGCCAAGCAGCGAGACGAGTTCGCCGGCGGCAACCGACAGCGACAAATCCTTCAGCACCTGGGTGGTGCCGTAGTGGGCCGAGAGGTTTTCGATGGTCAGGGATGCAGTCACGGTAAACCTACTTGGCCAAGCCTATTTGGTAAGAAATGTGAGGCCGAGCGTTGCCTCGATGATGGCCATGACGCCGACGGTAACCAGCATCAGGAGCACGGAAACGGAGGCGATCGTCGGGTCGAAGAACTGTTCCATATGGGCCAGAATCTGGATAGGCAGAGTGGAAATGCCTGGTCCCGTCAGGAAGACCGAAACCGACACGTCGTTGATCGATGTGATGAAAGCGAGGATGAAGGCGGCGATGACGCCGGCCTGAATGTTCGGAAGTACCACGGTCAGGAAGGTCCTGAGCGGCGGGCAGCCGAGGCTCATTGCGGCCTCCTCGATCGAGAAATCGAAGGAGGCGAGGCTCGCGCCGACGACGCGCACCGAATAGGGCAGCACCAGCAGCGCATGACCGAGGATGAGACTGGGGAAGACCGGAAGGCCGGAACCGATGGTGATCGATTTCAGGAGTGAGAAACCGAAGACGATTTCCGGCACCAGGATCGGCAGTACGAAGAGGGTCGAAAGCCAGCGCGGCAGCTCCACCCGGTAGCGGTTCAGCGCATAGGCAGCCGGAACGCCGATCAAGAGCGACAGCGCGGTCCCGAGGAAAGCGACCTGCAGACTGGTGATCGCGGTGCGGCGGAAGGCCTCGATCTGGAAGATGTTGGCGAACCACCGCAGGCTTAAACCCTGCGGCGGGAAGGTGAGGTAGGTCGTATCGCTGAGCGACGCGCCGACGATGATGACGAGGGGCGCGAGCAAGAAGAGGAAGACGAGGGCGGCAAACGCGCCGAGGAGAGGATGAACGCGTGTCGGCATGTCACACCGCCATCGGATTCAGCCGACGGGCGATCCGGCTCATGATGGAGACGATGGCGATGGTGATGACCACCATGATCGCCGCAACGGTGGAGGCGCCGACCCAGTCGAAGGTCACCATGGCGCGCTGATAGAGGAATGTGCCCATCATCATCTGCTTTTCGCCGCCAAGCAGTTGCGGCGTAGCGTAGGAGGTGAAACTGCCGGTGAAGACCAGAACCGCGCCGACAATGAGGCCGGGCGTGGCGAGCGGCAGAATCACCTGCAGGAAGGTCGGGATCGGTTTTGCGCCAAGCGAGGCGGAGGCCTCGGTCAGATCGCGCGGGATGCCTTCAAGCACCCCGGTCAGCGTCAGGATCATCAGCGGCACGAAGAGATAGACCATGGCGACGATGACTGAACCTTCTGTATAGAGCATGGAGAGCGGCTCTGTGATCAGGCCGATCGACATCAGCGTATCGTTGACAATACCGTTCTTGCCGAGAATGATTAGCCAGGCGAAGGAGCGGACGACGACACCGGTGAGCAGCGGAAAGACTGCCGCGATGATCATGATGCTCTTCAGCCGCCCCGGCATCTGGGCGATCACATAGGCGGTGACGAAACCGATGACGAGCGAGAGCGCCGTCGTGATCAATGCGACCTCTAGTGTGCGAAAGAGCACCGCACGCCGGAAACCGCTGTTGAAGAAGGCCGCATACGTGGAAAACGCCCCCTTCGCCTCGCCGAACGTCGTGGCGATGGTGAGGGCCACGGGGATGATCAGCAACACGACGACGGCGATCGTCGCAGGTAGCGGCAGGCCCCATTTGGCGAGTTTGGTCATTGGATTTTTTCTTTCGAAGGCATTCGCGGTGCGGCAAGTTAAGCCCCTCCCCCCTGTAGGGAGGGGTTGGGGGACTTCACTCCGAGTGAAAACCCTCCCGTCTGCCAGCCGCCCTCCCCACAAGGGGGAGGGTTAAGTTTGTAGCACCGTCACGGTCCCTTTAAATATGCTTACTTCCCAAATACCTCATTCCACTGATCAATCCATTCGGTCTTTGCAGCATTCATCTTCGAGTAGCTGATGAGGCTCAGGCTTCCAACCTGTTCGGCGCCATAGGTCCAGATCTTCGCCTGGTCAGGCGTGAGCTGCACCTTGGTATTGATCGGCGCATCGACGCCCTGCTCGGCTTCCTTCTGCTGCACGTCCTTCGACAGGATGAAATCGATGAACTTGTAGGCGAGGTCGACGTTTTCGGAGCCCTTGGAAATGTTGATGGTGTTGACCGTAGCGATATCGCCTTCCTTGAGCTTGGCCCAGGTCATGGTCTTGACGGCCGCCTGCATCGAAGCGAGCGTGAAATCCTGTGCCATAGCGACGCGCACTTCGCCGGTCGATATCAGGTTCACCAGTTCGGAACCGGTATTGTAGTTCTTGACGACGTTCGACTTCAGCGCCTCGACGGCCTTGAAGGTCTTTTCCGTATCCGCATAGGGATCGACGCCGGCATGCTTGCCGGCCTGGATGACCGCCATCGGGCCCGCCGTGGTGGTGATACCCGGCAGCGAGACGGCGCTCTTCAGGTCCGGGCGCCACAGGTCGTTCCACGAAGTGATCGGCGGGTTGACCTTGGCGCTGTCATAAACGAGGCCGACACGGCCGATCGTGTACGCCGGGCCGTACTTGCCCTGCGGCGCGCGGCCAAGCTCGTAAATTTCCTTGAGATTCGGGATCTTCGACTGGTCGATCTCCTTGAACATTCCCTGTTCGATGCCCTGCTGCGAGAAGCTGTCGGAGAGGTAAATGACATCGACGCCCTTGCCGTCCCGCAGCTTCAGCTTGTTGAGGCGGTCGGCATTGTTGCCGGTCTCGAAGACGATGTTGCAATCGCAGATTTTCTTGAACGGCTCGATGATGTTGGCGTTCATCTTCTCGCCGTTGTACCCCCACCAGGATATGGTGAAGGTCTTCGACTGGGCGCTGGCCGTCGCCGCGCCGCCGAGGGTTGCGAGAGAGATGACAGTTGCCATTTGGATGAAGCGAGCGGCCTTCATGAGCCTTGTCCTTTGTGAAAGAGCGGCGTTGATCCTGCTCCGGGCGTCCCCCCGGAATTAAGGGGATACTATTTTTTGAACCATTCGCCCGCAAGCTCAATAATTGGGCATTCGCGATTTTGAACAGGAGATGCGGTTGCTTTACAGACGGTGCGCCGGCCTCTAGGTTCCGGCCATCCGAGACATCCGAAAGCATACCATGGCAATCTTGCCCGACATCCTGCCAGACGACCTTCTGATCAATGCCGGCAACGAAGTGCGCATCCGCCAGGATCTCGTTCTGACGGCGCTGGGAAAACGCCCGGCCGATCGGCTGCTCAGGGTCGGCAGGCTGCTGGATGTCCACAGCCGCACCTGGCTCGAAGACCAGGAAATCGTCATTAAGGGCCGCCGCATCGCCTATGTCGGCCCGGCCGGCGGTTATCAGGGCGAAGTGGTCGAGCGTGTTCACGAGCCGGCCCTTGCCGCCGTCCCGGGTTTCGGCGAAGCGCACAAACATATCGAAAGCTCGCATCTGACGCCGGAATTCGAGGCGGCGCTGGTCATGCCGTGCGGCGTCACCTGGGTTTGCGAGGCGAGCCACGAATTCTCCAACGTCAATGGCGCGAAGAATCTCGAGTTCTGGCTGACAGCCCGCCATGCCGGCTCGCCGATGAAGATCTTTCCGCTGCCGGGCTCGGCCGTCCCGCCGACGGCCTATGAATGGGGCGGCGGCCATTTCGACTATGACGAGCAGAAACGGTTCCTGTCCGAAAGCCTGATGGTCGCCGGCCTCGACGAGGTCATGGACTGGCCCTCGATTACCGATCCTTCCAATCCCTCCTACGACCGCCTCTGGGGTATGATCGGCGCGACCTTTGAACAGCGTGGCGTGGTGGAAGGCCATGGCGCCGGCCTGCGCGACCTGCCGTCGATCAACGCCTTTGCCGCCGCCGGCCTGGCGTCCGATCACGAAGGCTGGTTCTTGGAGGAGATCTGGCAAAAGCTGCAGCACGGCCTGTTCATCGAACTGCGGCCGCATTCGCTGCCGGAAGTCATCCGTGGTCTGGTCGAGAAGAATTTGGCCGACTGGTCGCAGATCGCCCTTGTCACCGACGACCGCAGCGCCTCCGACACGCTGAAGATGGGTGCAACGGACTATAATGTCCGCCTTGCCATCGAAAACGGCCTTGCGCCGGAAATCGCCATTCAGTGCGTCACGCTCAACCCGGCGCGGCATATGCGGCTGACGCCGTGGGTGGGTTCGATCGCGCCAGGCCGCTTTGCCGATATTGTGCTGCTGGACGATGTCGAGAAGCTGTCGATATCCAAAGTCTGGGCCGACGGCCGACCGGTTTCGAAAGGCAAGCGCTTCACCGGTCATTTGCCGAGGATCGATTGGCCGGATTGGGCGACGCAGACGGTGACGATCGACCGAGAGGTCACCGCCGCCGATTTCCGTATCGAGGCGCCGGCCGGCCGCGCTACCGTCAATGCTGCTCTGCTCCGTCCCTTCCATTGGTCGGACGATTTCGTCACCATGGAACTGCCGGTCAAGGATGGGGCCGTGCAGCGTGACCACGACCGCAACGTCACGAAGTTCTCGATCGTCGATCGCTTCTCGGGCGCGGCGAAAGTTTCGAAAATGTTCTGGCTCGGCACCGGGCCACGTACGCCGGATACCGCGCTGGGCTCGACGCTCGGCCATGATAAGCACAACATCTGGGTCGTCGGCTCCTCGGACGAGGCGATGGCTATAGTCGCCAACGAACTGAGGGCGCAGCAGGGCGGTTGGGTTTTGGTGTCGGGCGGCAAGGTGCTCGCCCGCGTCCACTACGAGGTGGGCGGCCTGATGACGGCGCGGCCGGCGGAAGAGTTGGATGCTGAAATGCAGGCGCTCTACAGGGCAGGCGAGACGATCGACTGGATGTACGAGCCGACCTTTTCGCCGCGCTGGTGGCCCGGCTTTCCGGAGCGGCTGTCTTTTGCGACATTGACCTGTTCGCCTTGGCGCTGGGTGCTCGTCGCGCCGTCCGAGCGCGCGCCGCAAGGTTTCGTCAACGTGCTGACCGGCCAGACGCATCCGGTCGTTTGGTAGGGAGCTCTCCTCAGCGTGACTTGAAGCGCGGGACGTGATTTGCCACAAAGCGGAAAACCGATCCCAGCGTACCCATCCTCCCATCTGGCGCGCCACAGGTCGCTTCACAAGGAATCCGCCATGGCCCAGCCCGCCCTCTTCACGCCCATCAGTGTTCGCAATCTCGATCTCCAGAACCGTATCGTCATCGCGCCCATGTGCCAGTACTCGGCCGAGGACGGCTGCATGACCGACTGGCACCTCATCCATCTCGGCCAGCTTGCCCTTTCCGGTGCCGCTCTGCTGACGATCGAGGCGACCGGTGTCACGCCGGACGGCCGTATCACCTATGCCGATGTCGGGCTTTATGACGAGGCCAGCGAGAAGGCGATGGCACGCGTGCTTGAAAGCATCCGCAAATGGTCGGATATGCCGATCTCCGTGCAGCTCGCCCATGCAGGCCGCAAGGCCTCGACCGACAAGCCCTGGCTCGGCGGCGGCCAGATCGCGCCGGATCACCGGAACGGCTGGCAGACCGTTTCCGCTTCGGCGATCCCGTTCAACCCGAAATACGTCGCGCCGACCGCGCTCGACAAGGACGGTTTGAAGCGGATCCGCGATGCTTTCGCCGCTTCCGCCGTGCGGTCGGCCCGCATCGGGCTCGATGCGATCCAGATCCATGCGGCGCATGGTTATCTGCTGCACCAGTTTCTGTCGCCGCTTTCCAACCGGCGCACCGACGAATACGGCGGCTCCCTGGAAAACCGCCTACGCTTCCCGCTGGAAGTGTTCGACGCGGTGCGTCAGGCTTTTCCGTCCGAAAAGCCGGTAACGGTGCGCGTATCGGGAACCGATTGGGTTGAAGGCGGATGGGACGTCGACCAGACAGTCGCGTTCGCGCAGATGCTGGATGAGAGGGGCTGCGATGCGATCCACGTGTCGAGCGGCGGACTGCACATGGGACAGAAGGTCCCGCTCGGCCCGAGCTACCAAGTACCGCTCGCGCGTGCCGTCAAGGCCGCAATGAAGATGCCGGTCGTAGCCGTCGGCTTGATCACCGAGCCGACGCAGGCCGAAGCGATCGTCTCTACGGGTGACGCGGACATTGTCGCTATCGCTCGCACCATACTCTATGATCCGCGCTGGCCGTGGCATGCCGCTGCGGAACTCGGCGCCCAGGTGAGCCCGGCACCGCAATATCTCCGCTGCCAGCCGTCTCAATTCAAGAGCCTGTTCAAAGTCTGATCGGGCCTCTTCATAGGGTTGGTCGGCTCGCAAGGCGAGCTACCGGTGGGTCATTTCCTGCTTCAGGTAGGCAAGTCGCTTTTCCTCTTCCGGCCTACTGGCCGGCGCCGATGCCGAATGTCTTATGAGACAGCGCGCGCTCGATGCCGCGCAGCTCGGCAAGCCCCTTGAGGCGGCCGATAGCCGGATAACCGGGCTGGGCGCTACGTTTCAGATCATCGAGGATTTCCTGTCCATGGTCCGGCCGCATGGGAATCTGGTGGTCGGCACGGCCTTCCGCTTGGCGGCGGCGCTCCTCGGCCAGTAGTTCCGCAATAACCGCCACCATGTCGGTGTCGCCTTCCAAGTGTTCGTCCTCGAAAAAGGAACAGGGTGTGCCTTCCTCCTCGCGACGGACGTTGCGCAGATGGATGAAGTGGATGCGGGGTGCAAGGCGGCGGGCCATGGCCGGCAGATCGTTTGCGGCGCGGGCGCCGAGCGAACCGGTGCAGAAGGTGACACCGTTTGCTGGGCTGTCGACCTGGTTCAGCATGTGCAAATAATCCTCTTCGGTAGAGAGGATGCGCGGCAGGCCGAGCAGTGGCCATGGCGGATCGTCGGGATGGGCACAGATGTTGATGCCGACCTTCTCCGCCACCGGCGTCACCTCCGAAAGAAAATCGACGAGGTTCTGCTGCAGCCGCTCGCGACTGATGCCGGAATAAGTCTTCAGCAGTTCGAGCAATTGCGGCAGCGTGTAACCATCGGCCGAGCCGGGCAGCCCCGCGCCGATATTCTTCGACAGCGCCGTCCGCCGTTCCTCGTTCATATCGGCAAAGCGTTTGGCAGCCTTGTCGCGGATCTGCTCGTCATAATCCTCAGTCGCGCCTGGCCGCTTCAGGAGATGCAGGTCGAAAGCGACGAAATCAGTCAGGTCGAAGCGCATCGCCTTTGCGCCATGACGGGCCGTCCAGCGGAGGTCGGTCCGCGTCCAGTCCAGAACCGGCATGAAATTATAGCAGACGGTGCGGATGCCCGAGCCCGAAAGCCGGCGGAGTGTCTCCTGCCAGTTGGCGGTATGGGCGCGCCAATCGCCGGTCTGGGTCTTGATGCTTTCGGAAACCGGTACGCTCTCGACTACGTCCCAGACGAGCCCGCCCACCTTGATCTCCTGATGCCGCTTGGCGATTTCCGCGACCGGCCAGACTTCGCCGGTCGGGATGTGATGCAGTGCGCTGACGATGCCATGGGCGCCCGCCTGGGCGGCATCTTGCACGCTCACCTTGTCGATTGGGCCAAACCAGCGCCATGTATGTCTCATCGATATGTCCTTCCGGGAAATCTCAGGTCAGGAACGTCAGCTGAACCTTGCAGGCGATGGCGCGATCGCCGGCGCGTTCGAAAGCTTCAGCCGCTTCGGTGATCGGGAATGTGTGAGAGATGATCGGCCGCACGTCGATGGCCCGCGACGAGATCAGTCTGACGGCTTCTGCGAACTCCCGGTCGAACCGTTGCGAGCCGATCCAATGGAGTTCCTTGCCGACCAGGGCGTTGAGCGGCACGGTTATGTCACCGCTGACGCCCACCTGCACGATCATGCCGCGCGGCCTCACCGCCGCGATGGCGTTGCGGATTGCGGGCGCCGCCGCGGAGCATTCGAAGGCGATATCGAACTGGCCCTTCTCAGCTTCGAATACGGCGAAGGCCCCGGCATCCTTCGCCATGTTGATCGTGCGGCTGGCGCCCATGGCCGTGGCACGTTCCAGTGCGGCATCGGTGAGATCGGTGACGACGATCTCCGCGGCGCCGGCATGACGAGCAGCGGCGACGACCAGCACACCGATCGGGCCTGCTCCGGTGACCAACATCCGTTTGCCGCCCAGATCACCTGCCCTTGCGATAGCGTGCAGGCAGACGGCGAGCGGTTCCGAGCAAGCTGCTTCGCCCGCCCCAACGGTATCGCCGGCCGGCAGGCACTGGGTGGCAGGCACGACGAGGTAATCGCGGAACATGCCTTGCGCATGCGGAAGCCGCATCGCGCTGCCCATGAACTGCATGTCGAGGCAGTGGATGGCCAGCCCTTCCCGGCAGAAGCGGCATTTGCCGCAGGGCCGGCTCGGATTGACGGCTACCAGCTGGCCGATGGCCAGTCCTGATACTCCGGGGCCGAGCATCTCGACATGCCCCGCCGCCTCATGGCCGGGTATGATCGGCTCGCGCACCCGGATAGGGCCGAAGCCGCCATCCTGATAATAATGGAGGTCCGAGCCGCAGATGCCGGCGGCGGCCATCTTCAGCAGGACTTCGCCTTCGCGAGGGGCCGCGACCGTCCCCTCTTCGACCTTCAGATCCTTTTGGCCGTAAAGCCTCGCCAAGCGCGTTTGCACCGATCAATCCTCACTTCGGCCGGATGAGGCCGAGTTCCGTCGGCAGCCATAGCGTGACCGCCGGAATGAAGGTGATCAGGATCAGCGCGATGAACAGCGGCACCAGCCAGGGCAGGATCGCCATCGTAGTGCGTTCGACCGAGAGCCTGGCGACGCGCGAGAGCACGAAGAGCACCATGCCGAGCGGCGGATGCAAGAGCCCGATCATCAGGTTCAGCGTCATGATCAGCCCGAAATGCACCGGATCGATGCCGAACTTGGCGACGATCGGCAGCAGGATCGGCACGAGGATGGTGATGGCGGCGATCGTGTCCAGGAAGCAGCCGACAAAGAGCATCAGCAGGTTCACGAGGATCAGGAACACCCATTTGTTGTCGGTGATCGACAGGATAGCATCCGACAGAAGCTGTGCCGCCTGGCTCACCGTCAGCAGCCAGGCGAAGATCGAGGCAGCGGTGACAATGAAGAGAACCGAAGCGGTCGTCTCGATCGTATCAAAGGTTGCGCGCGCCAGCGTCGACATGGTCATTGTGCGATAACGTACGAGGCCGAGGAAGAGCGACCAGAGCACGGCGGCGACCGCCGCTTCGGTGGGCGTGAACCAGCCCATGGTCATTCCGCCGATCAGGATGACCGGCGTCATCAGCGCCATCACGGCCGAGAAGTTGAAGTACCAGTCGAGCGCGAGCAGCACGACGAGCGCGATGCCGGCGGCGAGGTTCATGGAAAGGCCGGCTTCCATCAGCAACCAGATCAGCAGCGGCACCGCGAAGACGACGACAATCTCAAGCGAGGCGGACATCAGTTGCTTCATCTTGAACGGCGTGTCGGAGCCCCAGCCCTTGACATAGGCGAAGATGGCGACGGTCACCATCATGAGGAGCGTCATGACCACTCCCGGCAGGATGCCTGCCATGAACAGCGCGCCGATCGAGACGTTCGCCATCATGCCGTAGATGACGAAGGGGAGCGACGGCGGGAAAATCGGTCCAAGCGTGGCGGAGGCAGCGGTGACGCCGACGGCAGCCTCCACCGGATAGCCATGGTCCTTCATCGCCTTGATCTCGATCGTGCCGATGCCGGCAGCATCGGCGAGCGCCGTGCCGGACATTCCGGAAAAGATCACCGAGCCTATGATGTTGACCTGCGCAAGGCCGCCTTTCATCCAGCCGACCAAGGCGACGGCGAAGGAATAGATGCGGCCGGTGACGCCGGCGGAATTCATCAGGTTGCCGGCCAGAATGAAGAAGGGAACCGCCAGCAATGGAAAACTCTCGACGCCGGCGATCATCCGCTGGGCGGCGATGATATCGGGCGCGACGCCGTAGAGGACAAGGTAAAGTACCGAGGCGACCGCCATGGAGACGGCGACCGGCACGCCGACGAGCATCAGGACAAGAAACGAACCGACAAGCAGCAACATCGCGATCAGTCCTCGATTTTCTGGAACATTTCAGGCCGCTCGAGAACGGAGTAACCGCGGCGCAGATTGCCGACGAAGACCTGGATGGAACGGATGAGCATGAGGCCAAAGGCCAGCATCACGCTGTAGAAGACGATGTTGCGCGGCAGATCGACCGTCACCATGCGCTCATGGGCGACGATCTCCACGTAACGCCACATCAGCCAGCAGGCATAGGTGAAGAAGGCGACGCGAACGAGATCGACGAAGGTGGACAGTGCGCGGGCCAGACCGGCCGGGAGATAGTGATAGAGCACGTCGACCTGGATGTGCCGGGAAATGCGCACGCACATGACCGAGCCCAGGAAGACTACGCCGATCAGGCAGTTGATGGCGATCTCCTCGGTCCAGGCATAGGAATCGTTCATGACGTAGCGCGTGAAGAACTGCAGGAAGACGCAGCCCGTCATCACCCAGAAGATGATGAGGGTCAGCCAGTCCTCGATGGCATAATCGGCCACGTGCGCGGTCGGCGCCGTATCTTCGAAGGAATGGGCGATTTCCTCCGGCGTGATCTGCGTATGGATTTCTTTCGACATGATCGGCCTTCCGGCAAAATGCGGGCAAGGTTGGGCAACGATGGCCGGCCTCCCGTGAAGGAGACCGGCAAGTATCGCTTCAGGTCACTTGATGGCGCGGATGGCTTCCCAGTCGGCTTTCTTGTAGCCGAAGTCTTCCATCTTCACCTTTTCCATTACGGTCTTTTCGAAATCGGCTTTGTCGACCTCGGCGACGGAAAGGCCCATGCCCTTGAACTTGGCGACCAGTTCGTTCTCGCGCTGCTCGATGATCTTGGTGCCGCGTTCGGCAGCTTCCGCCATCACTTCGGAGAAAATCTTCTTGTCTTCGTCCGATAGCTTCGACCACAGGCTCTTGGAAATGACCGTGTTCAGGTGGTCGACGATATGGCCGGAAAGAATGATATTCTTCTGGACCTCGTAGAACTTCTTCGCCTCGATCGTCGTCAGCGGGTTTTCCTGGGCTTCGACGGTACCGTTCTGCAGTGCCAGATAGACTTCCGCGAAAGCGATCGGCGTCGTGTTGGCGCCGCAGGCGCGCGGCATGGCAAGATATGCCGGAACGTCCGGGACGCGAATCTTCAGACCCTTCATGTCGGCGCATTTGGCGATCGGCTTGTTGGCCGTCGTGTGGCGCGTGCCGTAATAGGTGACCGCCGTGATGTGGTTGCCGGAGGCATCTTCATAACCCTTGGCAAGACGCTTGAAGACGTCGCTCTTGGTGTAGGCGATCAGATGGCTCGGACTGCGGAAGATATAGGGAAAATAGGTGACGCCGATCGGCGGATATTCACGGGCCGCGAAGCTGGACCCGGAAATGATCATATCGACCGTGCCGAGCTTGAGACCCTGGTTGATATCCGCTTCCTTGCCGAGCTGCGAGGCCGGGAATACGTCGATCTTGTAGCGGCCGTTGGTGCGTTTGCCGATTTCCTGCGCCGCCCAGACCGACTCGGTGTGGAAAGGCTCGGATGTTTCGTAGACATGCGCCCATTTCAACGCCGTCTGCGCCTGTGCGGCGAAAGCCGATGCCAGGATGGCGGCGGTTGCGCCGAGAATTGCAGTGAACTTGAGTTTCATATCTTCATCCTCCCAGTTGAAGTCCAACAATGCCGGGTTTCACGGCACGACCGCAGGCTTTCGCTCATCGAACGAAAGCTTCTCGGCCTCTTCTCCGAAGCTTTCGGAAAGTCGTCGCTGCGCCAGTTCCAGATGGACGCGCATGGCATTGCGCGCACCCGTCGGATTACCGGCGGCGACCGCGTCTCGGATAGCCCGATGCTCTTCGAGCGCACTATGCCAAGTGTGCCGGTTCTCGAAATAGCCGGCGAGCTTCTCGAAATAGGGCGTGAGCCTGAGGTCGTGCAGTTCGCCGACGAAGCGCTCAAGAGTTGCGTTCGCAACGATCCCGGCGACAGTGGTGTGAAAGGCGCGGTCGAGGCTGAGGGCTTCCGGCCTATCGTCCAGCGCCGTGGCCATGGCGGCCAGGTTCTTGTCGAGCGCGGCAATGTGGTCAGGCCGGGCCAGCCGCGCCGCTTCCTCGACGATGGCGCATTCGACAAGCGATCGGGCCCGCAACAGCTCGAACGGTCCTTCAACATTCTCCGATGCCGGTAACGAAATGCGTTGGACATTGCGACGGGAAACATAGACACCGGACCCCATGCGGATGGTCACAAAACCTTCGACTTCCAGCACGATCAAGGCTTCGCGGACAGTCGGGCGGGAAACGCCAAGCATCTCCGCAAGGTCGCGTTCGGCCGGCAGGCGATCGCCGATGGCGAATTCGCCGCGTTCGATAAGCGCACGCATCTGCTCCGCGGCCTGCCGGTAAAGGCGGCGCGGCTCCACGACCGAAAACATCAAAAATCCCTCCCGGGGCGTCTGTCTCCTCCATACGCCCACTGGTCAACTGGTCTTACCAGTTAACCCATTTATAGTTTCCTATAAAGAAATGTCAACGGTATGCAGTGAGCATTATGCGCCACATCATATTGGCGGGCATTGTCTGGACTCTCGTTTTGATTGCGAAGGTCGAGGAGCGCTATCCGGTGGAGTTTTCGAAGGGACCTATTCCGATGATCTCGGGCGTAAACGCGATTCTCTTCCGGTCGATCGTTTTTCCGTCTGCGACAACATCGCGCGCCAGTTTTGCAGCCACTTCCCCTATGAGGTGCCGCGGTGATCGCGAGGTCGCGATCCTGACGGGGAGGGCATTGGCAAGATCGAGCCCATTGAAGCCGGCGATCAGAATCTTGCCGGGAACCGCGACTCCGAGTTCCATGCAGGCAAATAGCCCCCCGGTCGCCATGTCGTCGTTCGAATAATAGAGGCAGTCGAGATCCGGCATGGCCGCGAGCGCGGCCCTTGTCAGTTGCTTGCCGAGTGCGACCGAGGAAAAGGCGTCGTCGATCTGGGATTGCATGAAAGCCAAACCGCTCTTTCCGAGGACCCGCTCAAAGCCGGCCTTTCGCTTGCCTGCCCTCAGATCCAGTTCGAGTGCGCTGCCGACATAGCCGAAACGCCGACGGCCGGCGGCAATCAACGCCCGCGCCATATCCTCGCCTGCCTTGCCATGCGAAAGCCCGACGTTGAAATCGACCGGCTCGCCATCGAGATCCATGATCTGGATGATCGGAATGGTAGCGTTTTTCAGCATCCGCACGGTGTCTTCGGGCTGGTCGAGGCCGGTGACGATGATCGCCGAGGGCTGCCAGGAGAGCATATCGCGAATGATCTCGCGTTCTTTGGCCGCGTCGTAATCGGAGATCCCGAACACAGCCTGCATGCCGGAGCCTTCCAGCCCGGCGGAAATACCGGCGAGCACCTCGGGAAATACGATGTTCGACATGCTGGGCACGACGACGGCGACGAGATTGGTGCGCTGGGAGGATAAGGATAGTGCCAGGCGGTTGCCGACATAGTTCAGCCGCTCGGCCGCTTGCAGCACCTTTTCGCGCGTTTCCTTGGAGACGTCCGATGTGCCGCGCAGTGCCCGCGAGGCGGTCATCTTGCTGACGCCGGCCGCCGCTGCGACCTCTTCCAGAGTGGATTTGCGCATCCCCAGCGATCCCCGATCAGGCAACGATATAAGCTCGCGCCGACACAGTCATAAGCCGATTGCGGATAAAGTGAAACTGCCGGCTCTTGACATATATCACAAAAATAAGGCTTGTTACCGATACCGGTATCGATAACATCGGTATCAGCGGTGTGTGGCGCCTGGGGAGGAAAAGCCGTGCAGGACGTAAGGAGTGCAGCCGTCATCGGCCTCGGCTCGATGGGATGGGGTGCCGCCCTGTCGCTTCTGAAGGCAGGTTTTGCAGTCGCTGGATGCGATGTCCGGGCGGATGTGCTGCAGCGCTTCGAGGAAGCGGGCGGCCGGGCCTGCACCACGCCGGCCAAGGCCGCAGAAGCAGCCGGTGCGATCTTCGTTTTTGTCGTCAACAGCAGTCAGGCCGAGGAGGTTCTCTTCGGCGCAGACGGTGCGATGGATGCCGCCAGTGCCGGTACTGTTTTCCTGCTCTGCACCACCATGGCACCGAGTGCCACCATCTCGATAGCCGAGCGGCTGGAAGCCGCGGGCATGCTGGTCGTCGATGCGCCGGTTTCCGGCGGCCATCTGAAGGCGCTTTCGGGCGATATCACCGTCATGGGCTCTGCCTCGGATGCCGCCTTCGCAAAGGCGCAGGCGGCGCTGGATGCAGTTTCCGCAAAGGTCTTTCGTCTGGGCGACCGGCCCGGCATCGGATCGCAGGTAAAGATGATCAACCAGCTTCTGGCTGGCGTGCACATCGCGGCGACGGCCGAGGCGATGACGCTTGCCGCCAAGACCGGCATTGACTTGCAGACGCTTTACGATGTGCTGCGTGTTTCGGCCGGGTCGTCCTGGATGTTCGAAAACCGCGGCGAACATATCGTCTCGGGCGATTACACGCCGCGTTCGGCGGTCAATATCTTCGTCAAGGACCTCGGTATCGTCACGTCGGAGGCAGGCAAGAGTGGAGTGGTGACACCGCTTGCGGCAACCGCGCTCGGACTGTTCAAGGAGGCTTCCGAAGCGGGCCTGGGTCTGGAGGACGACGCGGCGGTGGCAAAGGTACTGGCCAGGAAGAGCGGTGCCATCCTACCCGGCATGGAGGCGAAGGCCTGATGGCGACCGTCCTCGGCTGCATCGCGGACGATTTTACCGGCGCGACAGACCTCGCGGCGCTGCTTTCCCGCAGCGGACTGCCGGTTTCGTTGCGGATCGGGGTGCCGGCCGAGGACACGGCGGATGCAGCAGCTTTCGAAGTCATCGCGCTGAAATGCAGGACGATTCCCGTAAAGGACGCCCTGGAGCAGGCGCGGGAGGCCTTCCGGTGGCTGAAAGAAGCCGGCGCGACACGTTTCTTCTGGAAATACTGCTCGACCTTCGACAGTACCAATGAAGGCAATATCGGGCCGGTCGCCGAGATGCTGATGGAGGAACTGGGGACGCGGCAGACCATCTATTGCCCCGCCTTTCCGGAAAACGGCCGGAGCATTTTCATGGGCCACCTCTTTGTCGGCGAACAGCTTCTGTCGGAAAGCCCGATGAGAGACCATCCGCTGACGCCCATGCGCGATTCGAGCCTCATGCGGCTGCTTGGCCCTCAGGTGCGTGGCAGGGTTGGCCTTGCTAACCGGCTGGTGGTGGCGCAGGGGCCGGCGGCGCTGAGCGCCAGGCTGGAGGCTCTCGCGTCAGAGAGCGTCATGCATGTCATCACCGATGCGGTGTCGGACGAGGATCTGAAGACGATTGCCGCGGCGACCGCCGACATGCCGCTTGTCACGGGCGGCAGTGCTATCGCAGGGCAATTGCCGCGTCTTTATGTCGAGCGGGGATTGCTTGCGTCGCCTGTTAAGACGACGACAATGGAAGCACCGAAGGGTGGTCAGGCTGTACTTTCCGGCAGTTGTTCGGCCATGACCCGCAGGCAGGTCACCTATTATGCCGGCCGGAGCGCCAGCTTGCGGCTCGATCCGGTTACGCTGGCAGGGAAGGGGGGCGGGGCGGCGGAAGAGTGGCTGCAGCAGCGTTCAGCGGAAGAACCGAAGCTGATCTTCGCCACGGCCGAGCCTGAGGATGTGCGCAAGGCGCAGGAGACGCTGGGCCTCGAGAAGGCAAGCCAGGTGGTGGAACAGGCGCTCGCCGAACTTGCCAGACAGGCCTTCCGGCGCGGCATCCGCCGTTTCGTGGTTGCCGGCGGCGAGACATCCGGTGCGATCACCCAGGCGCTCGGAATTACCCGGCTTGCGATCGGCCCTGAAATTGCTCCTGGCGTCCCATGGGTCTTTGCGGAGGTGGAAGGCGAGCGGGTGGCGCTGGCGCTGAAATCCGGCAATTTCGGTTCCGAGACCTTCTTCGAAGATGCGTTCAGACTGCTGGAGGCCGTATGAGCGAGGAAGCGCGGCTGAGGGAAGAGATCTGCGTCATGGCGAAGTCGCTCTACGATCGCGGTCTGACAGCCGGTTCGTCGGGCAATATTTCCGCGCGCCTCTCCGACGGGCGGCTTCTGGTGACGCCGACGGGCAGTTCCTTTGGACGGCTCGATCCGGCGCGGCTTTCCTGCTTCGAGGTAGATGGAAAGCAAGCCGGCGGCGACAGGCCGACCAAGGAAATGCCTCTGCACTCCGCCTTTTACGAAACGCGGCCGGATAAGACGGGTGCCGTGGTGCACCTGCATTGCAGTCATTGCGTGGCACTGTCGCTTTTGCCGGAAGTCGATCCGGACAACATGCTGCCGCCGTTGACCGCCTATTCGATCATGAAGCTCGGCAAGGTGAAGCTTTTACCCTATTTCATGCCGGGTGATCCGGCGATGGGTGACGCGATCCGGGGCTTGGCCGGGAAGCGCAGTGCGGTAATGCTCGCGGCCCACGGGCCTGTCGTGGCCGGGAAAGATCTCGAAGCGGCGGTCTATGCGATCGAGGAACTGGAAGAGACCGCAAAGCTGGCGATGCTGACGCGCGGCGCCAATCCTCTCTTGCTGAATACGGGGCAGATCGACAAGATCGTCCGTGCCTATGATGTGGAGTGGGACTGAGATGACGCTATTCTCCGCCAATCTCGGGTTCCTCTGGCAGGAACTGCCGCTTCCCGACGCAATCCGCGCTGCCAAGGCCGCCGGTTTCGATGCGGTCGAGTGCCACTATCCTTATGACGTTCCCGTCGAGGCGGTGCGGTCGGCGCTGCAGGAAACCGGGTTTGCCATGCTCGGTATCAACACGACCCGCGGCAATGTCGCGGCAGGCGATAACGGGCTTGCCGCCGTCCCGGGACGCGAGGCCGAAGCACGGCAGGCGATCGATCAGGCGATCGATTATGCAATCGCGATCGGCACTCCAAATGTTCATGTCATGGCCGGCAAAGCTTCCGATGAAGCAGGAAGGGTAACCTTCATCGCCAACCTCAAATATGCCTGCGAACGCGCCGCAAAAGCTGGGGTGACCATCCTGATCGAACCGCTGAACCATCGCGACGCGCCAGGTTATTTCCTGCAGACGTCGGAACAGGGGCTGGAAATCATCGAGGCGGTCGGGGCGCCGAATATCAAACTAATGTTCGATTGCTACCATCTGCAGATCATGCAAGGTGACTTGACCCGCAGGTTGCAAACGTATCTGAATTCGATCGGGCACATCCAGATCGCGTCGGTGCCCGACCGGCGTGAGCCGGATCACGGGGAGGTCGATTACCGCTACATTCTCAATCTTCTGGAAGAACTGGGCTACGACCGCCCTATAGGAGCCGAGTACCGGCCGGTCGGTTCCACGGGTGAGGGCCTGCAGTGGCTGAAGGATTTTAAGGAGAGGACGGGGTCGCGCCCAGCGTGACGGATACTGGAAATTCGAGCGGAGCAATATCGGATTTCGTGGCATCGAGACAGATACAGATGATACGGCGGAAGTGGGAGGAGAAGCCGAAATGCATGTAATGATTCTGGGTGCGGCAGGCATGATCGGCCGCAAGCTGGTGGAAAGGATTGCCCGCGAGCCGAGCGTGCTTAGTGGCGCGATTTCCCGCCTGACGCTGATCGATGCGTTCCAGCCACCGGTGCCGGAGGCGCTGCAAGCCGTATCGACGGCGCTGACGATCGACCTCGCCCAGGCCGGCGTCGCCGACAAGCTGATCGAGACCCGCCCGGACATGATCTTCCATCTCGCCGCCATCGTTTCCGGCGAGGCGGAAGCCGATTTCGACAAGGGATATTCCGTCAATCTCGACGGCACGCGGGCGCTGTTCGATGCCATCCGCCAGCAAAGCCTGAAATCCACCTATGTGCCGCGCGTTGTCTTCGCCTCCTCCATCGCGGTCTTCGGGACGCCCTTCCCGGAAGTCATTCCGGACGAATTCTTCGCGACGCCTCTGACCAGCTACGGCACCCAAAAGGCGATTGCTGAATTGCTGCTCGCCGACTATTCCCGCCGCGGCATTTTCGATGGTATCGGCATCCGCCTGCCTACGATCTGCGTGCGCCCCGGCGCGCCGAACAAGGCCGCATCCGGTTTCTTCTCCAACATCCTGCGCGAGCCGCTGGTCGGCAAGGAAGCTGTGCTGCCAGTGAGTGAAAACGTGCGGCACTGGTTCGCCAGCCCCCGTTCGGCCGTCGGCTTCTTCGTGCATGCGGCGACGATCGATACGGCGAAGATCGGGCCGCGCCGCAACCTCACCATGCCTGGCCTCTCGGCACTGGTCGGCGAGGAAATCGAGGCGTTGCGCCGGGTTGCAGGCGACAAGGCGGTGGCGCTGATCAAGCGCGAGGCCGATCCGGTGATCGAACGCATCGTCGCCGGTTGGCCCACACAGTTCGATGCGAGCCGGGCTTCGGCGCTCGGCTTCAAGGCGGAAACGAATTTCGACCAGATCCTGCAGGTGCATATCGAGGACGAACTCGGCGGGAGGATCGCATGAGTGCGGCATCTTCGAAGATAGCCATCGTTACCGGTGGCGGAACGGGCGTCGGCCGAGCTATTGCTAGAGCGCTCGGAGCTGCCGGTTATACGGTGATCATTTCTGGCCGTCGCACCGATGTGCTGGAAAAGGCAGCAGCGGAACTTGGCAAGGAGACTGGTGCAGAATATCTCGCGGTATCAGCTGATGTCGGCGATCCGGCTTCGGTCAAGGTACTGTTCGATACCGTCTCGGCGAAATACGGACGGCTCGATCTTCTGGTCAACAATGCCGGCATCAACGTGCCCAATGTGCCGATGGAGGAGCTTTCCTTCGAAGACTGGAATGCGATCGTCGCGGCCAACCTCACCGGCGCGTTCCTCTGCACCCAACAGGCGTTCCGGCTGATGAAGGCTCAGAATCCGCAAGGCGGCCGCATCATCAACAACGGTTCCGTCTCGGCCACCACGCCGCGGCCGAACACGGCGCCCTATACGGCGACCAAACACGCGATCACCGGGTTGACGAAATCGACGGCATTGGATGGGCGTAACTTCGACATCGCCTGCGGCCAGATCGATATCGGCAATGCGGCGAGCGACATGACGACGACGATCTCCAAAGGCGTGATGCAGGCGAACGGAACCCTTGCCGCCGAGGCGACGATCGACCCGGCGCATGTCGCCGATGCGGTCGTCTACATGGCGGGCCTGCCGCTCAATGCGAACGTGCTGACAATGACTGTGATGGCCACCAAGATGCCCTTCGTCGGGCGCGGATAACCGGCGGTTCGCCGCCGCAAGACATTCGACAATACAAAGACATAACGTATAGTGCTCGATATCTGGGAGGAGGGAGTATGGCAGGCGTTCAATTCGCGGACGTTCGGAAATCGTTTGGGACATTTCCGGTCATCAAGGGCGTGAACATCGATATTGCCGACGGGGAATTCGTGATCCTGGTCGGCCCCTCGGGCTGCGGCAAGTCCACTCTGCTCAGGATGCTGGCAGGTCTCGAGAACATTTCGAGCGGCGAGATCAAGATCGGCGGGCGGGTGGTCAACACGCTGCCGCCCAAGGATCGCGACATCGCCATGGTGTTCCAGAACTATGCGCTCTATCCGCATATGACGGTGCAGCAGAACATGGGCTTTTCGCTGATGCTCAACAAGGCGCCGAAGGCAGAAGCCGAAAAGCGGGTGAAATATGCCGCCGGCATTCTCGGCCTCGATAAGCTGCTGGATCGTTATCCGCGCCAGCTTTCCGGCGGCCAGCGCCAGCGTGTCGCCATGGGCCGCGCCATCGTCCGTGATCCGGAGGTTTTTCTGTTCGACGAGCCGCTGTCCAACCTCGATGCAAAGCTGCGCGTCGCCATGCGCGCCGAGATCAAGGAACTGCATCAGCGTCTGAAGACGACCACGGTCTATGTCACGCACGACCAGATCGAAGCGATGACCATGGCCGACAAGATCGTCGTCATGCATGACGGCATCGTCGAGCAGGTCGGCACGCCGCTGGAGCTTTACGACAAGCCGGCCAATCTGTTTGTGGGTGGCTTCATCGGCTCACCTGCCATGAACATGATCAAGGGAAAGCTTGATCCGGAAAATCCCGCGCGTTTCCTGACGACAGACGGCACGGCCTTGCCGGTCGTCAACCCGCCGGCCGCTGCCAAGGGCCGCGAACTCGTCTACGGTCTGCGTCCCGAATATATCTCGCTCGATGCCAATGGCCTGCCCGGCGAGATCGTTGTTCTGGAGCCGACGGGTTACGAGACGCATCTGACACTCAGGCTGGGCGGCAGCGACCTCACTTGCGTCTTTCGCGAGCGCGTCAATGCCCGCCCCGGCGAGACGCTGCGGGTCGCGATAGACGCTCCGCACGTCCATCTCTTCGACGCCGAAACCGGCCGGAGACTGACCGACTGACGCTGCCCGGCGGAAGGTGCGGGAGAGGAGGAGCTTCCCCGCCCATCCGCCGGTCGGCATGCATTCCGTTTAACGGATGCCAAGGCCGCGTTCGCCCAGCGGGAGGTGAATGCCGGAGAGTTCGCTCCCGCTTTTTTAAGAGGAGGAATATCATGATGATCAAGAGACGTGACTTTCTGGCCGCATCAGCAACCGTAGCGGGCGTTGCCAGTCTCGGCATTCGCCCTTCGTTTGCGCAGGCCGAGCCGGCCTATAAGCCGGAAAGCGGCGCGAGCCTTCGCCTGCTGCGCTGGTCACCCTTTGTGAAGGGCGACGAGGACGCCTGGCTTGCCAATACCAAAAAATTCACCGATGCGACCGGCGTGCAGGTCCGTGTCGACAAGGAAAGCTGGGAGGACATCCGTCCCAAGGCAGCGGTTGCGGCAAATGTCGGCTCCGGCCCGGACCTCGTCATGTGCTGGTTCGACGACGCACATCAATACCCTGACAAGCTGATGGACCTGACCGACCTCGCCGGATATCTCGGCGGCAAATATGGCGGCTGGTATGACGGCGTGAAGGGTTATGCCTCGCGCGGCGACAAGTTCATCGCCATGCCGCTCGCAGCGATCGGCAACGCCGTCGTTTACCGCGATAGCCATATGAAGGCGGCCGGCTTCAGCGAGTTTCCAAAGGATACGGCCGGTTTCCTGGAGCTTTGCAAGGCGATGAAGGCCAAGGGCACGCCCGCCGGCTTCCCGCACGGCAAGGCCGTCGGCGATGGCAACAACTACGCCCATTGGCTGCTGTGGAGCCATGGCGGCAAGATGGTTGACGAAAGCGGCAAGGTAACGATCAACAGCCCGGAAACGCTGGCTTCGATCAATTATGCCAAGCAGCTCTATGCGACCTTTATCCCCGGCACGGAAAGCTGGCAGGACATCAACAACAACCGCGCCTTCCTGGCCGGCCAGGTGTCGCTGATCGCCAACGGCGTCTCGGTCTATTATGCTGCCAAGAACGATCCTAAGCTCGCCGATATCGCCAAGGATATCCGCTCGACCAACTTCCCGATCGGCCCGGTCGGCAAGAGCGTCGAACTGCACCAGACGAGCTCGATGCTGCTCTTCAAGCATACCAAATATCCGGAAGCGGCGAAGGCCTACATCAAGTTCATGATGGAAGCCGACCAGATGAATGCCTGGATCCAGGGCTCCAGTGCTTATTGCTGCCCACCTCTCAAGGAGTTCGCCAAGAACCCGATCTGGACTGCCGACCCGATCCACGCCCCTTACGCCCGCGCTTCGGAGACGCTGCGCCCGAACGGTTATGCCGGCCCGCTCGGTTATGCCTCGGCGGCCACCATGGCGGACTACGTGCTGGTGGACATGTATGCCGCAGCGGTCACCGGCGCGAGTTCACCGGAGGACGCGATGAAGGAAGCCGAGCGTCGGGCTAACCGGTATTATCGGGTCTAGCTCCTGCGCTCCAAAACGAGCGGCATGCCGGAATCGTCTGGCGCGCCGCAGGTTTTCGAGCGGGGCACCGCCGTGGCGGTTTGCCCCTCATCCGCCTCCCGGCACCTTCTTCCCGTCAACATGGAGAAGGACGTAAGCCGCGAACTCCGAAGTCCCCTCTCCCCGTCTGCGGGGAGAGGGTTAGGGCGGGGGGCAATCACAGTCGGCCCAAGCCTCAGAAACAAACGGTAATTTGGAGATAAGCAATGTCGACGGTGAATTCGGGGGATACGCGCGGTCCGATTTCTTCGCTCCTGCAGAACAACAACGTACTCGGTTTCCTGTTCATGCTGCCGGCTGCGGTGTTCCTGGTCTGCTTCCTCACCTATCCGCTGGGGCTCGGCGTCTGGCTCGGCTTTACCGATACCCGCATCGGCCGCGACGGCATCTTCATCGGGCTCGAAAACTACGAGTTCCTGATGGACGATGGCGTGTTCTGGCTGTCGGTTTTCAACACCGTCCTCTACACGTTCGTGGCCTCGGTGCTGAAATTCGCGCTCGGCCTCTGGTTGGCGCTGCTCTTGAACCAGCATCTGCCGTTCAAGAGTTTCTTCAGGGCGATCGTGCTCCTGCCCTGGGTCGTGCCGACTGTACTCTCCGGTCTCGCATTCTGGTGGATATACGATTCCCAGTTCTCGATCATTTCCTGGTCGCTGATGCAGCTCGGGCTGATCAATGGGCCTATCAACTTCCTAGGCGATCCGACCAATGCGCGCATCTCGGTCATCCTCGCCAATGTCTGGCGCGGCATTCCCTTCGTAGCGATTTCGCTGCTCGCCGGCCTGCAGACCATTCCGGCCTCGCTGCAGGAGGCCGCCTCGCTCGACGGCGCCACGAGCTGGCAACGCTTCCGTCACGTGACGCTGCCGATGCTGACGCCGATCATCGCCGTGGTGATGACCTTCTCGGTTCTGTTCACCTTCACGGACTTCCAGCTTATCTACGTGCTGACCAAGGGTGGCCCGGTCAATGCCACGCATCTGATGGCGACCTTGTCCTTCCAGCGCGGCATTCCCGGCGGGCAGCTCGGCGAGGGCGCGGCGATCGCGGTCGCCATGGTGCCCTTCCTGCTCGGTGCGATCATGTTCAGCTTCTTCGGCCTGCAACGCCGCAAATGGCAGCAGGGCGGCCAGGATTGAGGAGAGAGTTCATGTCAACCAATTCCAACACCGCCGATCAGGTGCTGACCGACAATGCCGAGGGGATGAACTATCTCAACCGTCTGCCCCGGCGGATCGTGATGCTCTACCTGCCGATGGCGGTCTTCGTCTTCGTGCTGCTCTTCCCGTTCTACTGGATGGCAATCACCGCCGTGAAGCCGAACGACCAACTGACGGATTACCAAAATTACAGCCCGTTCTGGGTGGTCGGGCCGACGCTTGCGCACATCAAGTACCTGTTCCTCGAAACCTCCTATCCGGGCTGGCTATGGAACACGATGCTGGTGGCGGTCTGCTCCACCTTCTTGTCGCTGCTCGCCTCCGTCTTCGGCGCCTATGCGATCGAGCGCATCCGTTTCACCGGCTCGCGATCCATCGGTCTCGTGATCTTCCTCGCCTATCTCGTACCGCCGTCGATCCTGTTCATCCCGCTCGCCTTCATCGTCTTCAAGCTCGGCATCTACGACTCGCGGCTGGCGCTGATCTTCACCTATCCGACCTTCCTCATTCCGTTCTGCACTTGGCTGCTGATGGGTTATTTCCGCTCGATCCCGTTCGAACTGGAAGAAAGTGCGCTGGTGGATGGCGCCAACCGCTGGCAGATCCTGACCAAGATCATCCTGCCGCTCGCGGTGCCGGGTCTGATCTCGGCCGGCATCTTCGCCTTCACGCTGTCGTGGAACGAATTCATCTACGCGCTCACCTTCATCCAGTCGTCGGAGAACAAGACGATCCCGGTCGGTGTGCTGACGGAACTGGTGCGCGGCGATGTCTTCGAATGGGGATCGCTGATGGCGGGTGCCCTGTTCGGCTCGCTGCCGGTGGTGATCCTATATTCGTTCTTCGTGGACTACTATGTCTCGTCGATGACGGGAGCCGTGAAGGAATAGCGGCCGGGAATTTCCAGCCGCCAGCTTTTACCGCACTCAGCGGTTTTCAGGCAGAGCCTTCGGCAGGAGTCTCCGCCCTCATCTCCCGCCAGGCGATCTGGACGGTCAGGCGGCTCGTCCCGGCACGGTACTCGTATTCCGACGTCGACCAGCGAAGGCGGCATATTCTTCCACATCCGGGCCAACCGGATAACGAAGGCATGCGAGGAATCGGAGACCGCACGTTCGACAAAATAGCTGAAACGATCGGCTATAAATCGGCAAGCGCCTTCAGCACGGCATTCCGCCAGCGGATCGGGTGTCCTCCCGGCGAATATGCGGCGAAGCTGGCGCTACGGGAGTGAGCTCCGCCGCAGATCATGACCAGGCTTCATTGACCGATATTGGCGATATTTGAACTGCCGCAGGAATCCGAGCATAGGGTGTCGGAATCTCGTTTAGCCAGGCGTCTTCAAGACAGGCAAGCTAGGGAGGATACCAATGACTGTTACCATTACCGCCTTTGAACGGTCCCCCGATCGCGGCAGAGGGCTGGCGCGTGATATGCGTGTTCGCTGGGCGCTCGAAGAAGTGGGCCAGCCTTATGGCGTTCGTCTTCTTTCGTTTAAGGCGATGAAGGAACCCGCACATCTCGCGCTTCAACCTTTCGGACAGATTCCGACCTATGAAGAAGGCGATCTCGCCCTGTTCGAGTCGGGGGCGATCGTGTTTCACATCGCCGAGCACCATGCAGGCCTGCTGCCGGACAATGCGAATGCCCGGGCGCGCGCGATCACATGGATGTTTGCCGCGCTCACAACGATGGAGCCGCCGATCGTCGATCGCGAAATCGTCGGGTACCAGGAGGGTAAGGAGACTTGGTACGAGCAGCGCCTGTCCATGGTTGACGAACGCATCCGTATACGTTTGGGCGAACTCTCCGGTCGGCTGGGCGATGGTGACTGGCTCGACGGCGAGTTCAGCGCCGCCGATCTGCTGATGGTGTCGGTACTGCTGAGGTTACAAGGATCGGGTATATTGGAGGAATATCCAAACCTCTCTGCCTATGTCGCCCGCGGCGAAGCACGGCCCGCATACAAGCGTGCTTTCGACGCCCAGCTGGCGGTTTTCCTCGCCGCAGCGACCGGTTGAGAAAAGCCGGTTCCGGCCCGAAGCCATTATCGAAGTCTTTCGCTCCGTTATGGGGCCTGATTATCGAGCAAGAGGCAGGATCAGAACGTCGCGTGCTGGAACTTCGACCTTGCTACCGGCAGTGGCATGGCCGACCGGCCAGACGGGCTCACCGGAGCCGATTGTGCCCGTGCCGTCGGTCAGTTTCACCTCCGTGATCTGCGTCGTTCGCGTCGGATTGACCAGCCAGAGATAGCTGCCCTTGTCACCCCTGTGAATACGGGCGAACAAGCTGGGGTTCGACAGTGTCACATGCTTCGTCCGGCCGCTCCATTTGATGAGTTCGTCATAGAAACTCACATTCGCCTTGCCGTTGGTGCGGTAGTAGGCGACCGAAGGGTTGGTGCCGATCAGCAGCGTGCGGCCCTTGCCGAACGTATTTTCCACCACCGCCAGCCGGCCGTCGTCGAAATTGCCGAGTGCCTTGCCGCCTGTCGTGCGGTAGGACTGCAGGAGGCCGCCGCCATCGACGGCGAGGCTGCCGTACCTGAAATGGATGCGGTCGCCGATATCCGGCATGAACTCGACCGTTTCCTCTTGGGCGCCGAAGACGGCATCCAGCCCCATGTTCGGCTGCACCTGACCGACATGGCCACGGTCGCCGAAATAACCCGGGCAGGCTTCGGTAATCAGCGTGCCGCCCTTTTCCACCCAGACCTTGAGGCGGTCCGCCTGTTTGGCGGTGAACATGATCGGATAGGGAAAATAGAGAAAGTCATAGGCGTCGATATCGTCGATATGCACCCAGTCCGGCTGCATGCCGTTGTCGAGGAAGGCGCGGTAGGCGCCCCACATGGCTTCTGGATAGGGTTTTTCCTTGCGGTCGTAATTCAGGAGATAATCCCATTCCTGGGTCTCGCGGACGACGAGAATGCCGACTTCGCCGCGCACCGGCTTGGCCTCCCAGAGCGGTGCCTGGGCCGGATCGTTCGCCCATTTCGCCATGGTGCTCTGCATTTCGGAGCGCGGCGTGCGTGAGCCGTCCATGCCATAAGCACCGAAAGCACCGAAAAGCGGCCCGTCGAGCAACGGACGCCAGCGCAGGTTCAAAATGCCGCGCGCGCCGCCGGCAAACGAGGTCATGCTCCAGATGCGAATGTCCTCGGGCTCGGCGACACGGCCGTCCTCCTTGTCGCGGCCGATCACCTGTGGCTGCAGCCAGAGCGGACCGCCCTGGCGTTCCGCATGCCAGAAGGGTTTTCCACGGGCTGCGGCGCGGTTGATGTCGACACCGTACCAGCTCTTCCACGGCTCGGTGCCCTTGCGGGCCTGGATCCAGGTGAAGCCGTAGACCTCGACCTTCGAAGCCGCCAGCCAGTCGTCGCAGCCGTTAGACGCCATGTTGGGGATCGATCCTGAAATGCCGTGCGCTGCGATGACGTTCCTGTTGTCGACGGCGCGGATCGTATCGATCCGCCATTGCATCTGATCGTAGAAATTGTCGCGCTTGAACTGCAGCCAGTCGATGCATTCCGGATAGGGTGCCATATGCACCGGCGGCTCGATATCGTCCCATTCCACATAGCTATAGCGGTGCCAGGCCTTGGCGAGTACTTTCAGGCTGCCGTATTTCTTCTCCAGCCATTTGCGGAAGGCGGCCTTGGCGTAGCTGCTGTAATCGACATCTGCAGAGTAATTGCACTCGTTCCAGATGTCGTAGCCGTAGATCGCGGGATGATCTTTGTAGCGGGTCGCAAGTGCGGTCAGGAATTTGCCGGCGGCTTCCTTCACCTCGGGGCAATTCAAAGTCAGCGCGCCAGCACCGCCGCCATTGTTGGAAAAGCCGCCGGTCGCTGCCGAGACACCCATATAGGAGCCGAGTCTGGTGCCGTCGGCATTGACCTGCAGCGCATCGGCATATCTGCGCACCGCCCAGTCCGGCACGGCATGGATCAGTTCGGCAATCACCGTCTTGATGCCGTTCTTGGCGGCAAGATCGAGCTGCCGATCATATTCCTCCCAATCGTAGATGCCGGGCGCCACTTCGATCGCCCCCCACATGAACCAGTGGCGGAAGATGTTGAGCCCATCTTCGCCGGCCACCCGGTAATCGCGCTCCCAATGCTCCTGCGGTGGGTTTGACTTGCGGAAATAGACGGCGCCGAAGGGGAACTGAAGATCGTTTCTGAGCATTTCCTGGTCCTTCTCTATCATGTCCGGGCATGGCTCCGCTCTTCAGGGCAAAACCCTGTGGGAAACAGGCAGGGATTATGTCCGGGTGTCCTAAAAAGCGTGGGTCCTAGCGCGATCCTCCGGAGAGGGGCTGGCGGTGAAGTCTCGGCATAGGCATGTCCTCATGCATTGGCCGGTGCGATAAAGCGCTGCCGGTGCAGCATGCGCTTGTCACGGGGGTCGGGGTTCGGAACAGCGGAGATCAGGCTCTTCGTATAGGCCTCCTGCGGCGCGGTGCAGATCTGCTCGGCGCCGCCGAGTTCGACGATCCTGCCGCGATGCATGACGGCGACACGGTCGCAGAAATAGCGCACCACGGAAATGTCATGCGAGATGAAGATGAAGCTGAGGTTCAGCCGCTGGCGGATGTCGAGCAGCAGGTCGAGGATCTGGCTGCGGATGGAGACGTCAAGTGCCGAGGTCGCCTCGTCGGCGATGATGATGCGCGGCTCGAGCGCCAATGCCCGGGCGATGCCGATACGCTGCCGCTGGCCGCCGGAAAAGGCATGCGGATAACGCTCCATGCCCATGGGATCGAGGCCAACCAGCCGCATCAGTTCGGAGACGCGATCCTCCAGCGCCTTGCCCTTGGCAAGCCCGTTAACGATCAGTGGATCGCCGATCACGTCCTTGACCGTCATGCGCGGATTGAGCGAGGCGAACGGATCCTGGAAGACGAGGCGGACTTCGCGATGGAAGCCCCGCAGCTCCTTCTTATCGAGGCTGGTGACATCGATCTCCTGCCCATCTTTCGGTCGGTAGAGAACCGTGCCGGTGGTCGGCTCGACGGTGCGCAGGATGAGCCGTCCGAGCGTCGTCTTGCCGGAACCGCTCTCGCCCACGATCCCGAGGTTTTCGCCCGGATAGAGATCGAAATTGGCATTGTCGACGGCGCGCAACGTGGTGTTGCCCGCAAGCCCGAAGGTCTTGCCGAGATTGCGGACGGAAAGGACCGGTTTCGGCGCTTCCGCCGAAAGTGCCGAAACCGGCTGCCTTGCCTCTGCGTGGTGGGTGAGTTTCACGGTCGAGGCAAGCAATTGGCGGGTATAGGGATGCATGGCGGCATGGTAGATCGCATCGACAGGCCCATGCTCGACGATGCGGCCGAAGCGCATGACGGCCACCTCGTCGGCTACTTCCGCGACGACGCCCATGTCATGGGTGATGAGCAGCATCGCCATGCCACGCCCGACCTGCAGGCGCTTAATGAGATCGAGGATTTCCGCCTGGGTGGTCACGTCGAGCGCCGTCGTCGGTTCGTCGGCGATCAGGATGTCGGGGTCGCCGGCCAACGCCATGGCGATCATTGCGCGCTGGCGCATGCCGCCCGAGAACTCGAACGTGTAGCGGTCGGCCATTTTTTCCGCATTTGGAATTTCGACGTGCCGCAGGAGCTCGATCATTCGCTCGCGGGCGACCTTCTTGTCCATGTTCGAATGGAGGCGGATCGCCTCGACGATCTGCGAACCGATCGTGTGGACGGGCGATAGCGAGCTCATCGGCTCTTGAAAGATCAGCCCGATGCGCCGGCCACGGATGGCCCGCATCGTGCGACTGTCCGGGTGAAGCGCGGCGATATCGGTTACTGTCTCGCCGTCCCCGAGCAGAATGCGGCCGCCGACGATCTGACCGGGCCGGTCGACGATCTGCAGCAATGAACGCGCCGTGACGCTTTTGCCGGAGCCGCTTTCGCCGACGAGGCAGAGCGTCTGGCCGCGTTTCAGCTGGAAGCTCACTTTTTCTACCGCATGCAGGATATGGGTGCGCAAGCGGAAATCGACGCAGAGGTCTTCGACCGAGAGCACGACGTCATCTGGAAGGGTGGCCATCGCGCCGTCCTCAATTGTCATAGGGATCGGCCGCATCGCGCAGGCCGTCGCCGAAGAAGTTGAAGGAAAGCACCGCAACCACTACGGCCAAGGAAGGCCAGATCAGCAACCACGGAGCAGTCGCGACGGTGCGGATGTTCTGCGCATCCTGCAGCAGCACGCCCCAGCTCACGACCGGCGGCTTCAGCCCGATGCCGAGGAAGGAGAGCGAGGTTTCCGCGACGATCATGGTCGGCACGGCAAGCGTCACGACCGCAAGGATATGGCTCGTCAGCGACGGCAGGATGTGGCGGAAGATCAGCCGTGCTTCGCTCGATCCGTCCAGCTTGGCGGCTGTGACGAAATCCTCGCTGCGAAGCGCCAGGAACCGCCCACGTACCTCGCGCGCTAAACTCGTCCATCCCAGGAACGAAACAATGATGGTGATCACGAAATAGACGCTGACCGGTGACCAGGTGAGCGGGATCGCTGCCGCGAGGCCGAGCCACAGCGGTATGGTCGGCATCGCGCTGATTACTTCAATGATGCGCTGGATCAGCGTATCGACCCAGCCGCCGTAAAAGCCGGAGATCGAACCGAAGACGACGCCCAATATCAGCGACATGGCGACGCCGACGAGGCCGACCGACATGGAAACGCGCGTTCCATAGACCAATCGCGAGAAGACGTCGCGGCCGAGACGGTCGGTGCCGAGCAGGTACATGGGATCGCTCGGGCTGATCGGGCCGATGAGGTGGCGATCCATCGGGATCAGCCCCCAGAGTTGATAGGCCGGCCCCTTGACAAAGAAGCCGATCGGCACGACCTTGTTGTCGTCGACCACGAAGGTGCGCCTGAGCGCCGCCTTGTCGATCTCCACCTTGTAGCCCTTCACATGCAGGTTGAATTCCGTCGATCCGTCCGGTTTGGTGACGAACAGGCTGATTCCTTGCGGTGGTGCATAGGTGTACTGCGGCTTCGAGGTCGCGGGCAGGGCAGGCGCCAGGAATTCGGCGAAGAGCCCGACGAGATAGAGGAAGAGAATGATCGCCCCCGCGACCATCGCCACCTTCTGACGGACCAGCTTGCCGGCCACCAGCCGCCACGGGCCGATCGCTGCGGTCGAAACCGTCTTGCCTTGTTTCAGCGGGCTGATCGAGGGTCCGTCCACGGTCAGCGGCGGTTTGGAATGCGGTCCCAATGTCTCATGAATACTCATGCCGGCCTCCTCAATTGAACCGGATGCGCGGATCGAGCAGCGCAAGCAGCAGATCGGAGAGGAGCATGCCGACCAGTGTCAGCGCCGAGAGAAGCAGGATGAAACTGCCGGCGAGATACATGTCCTGCGAGACCAGCGCCCGGAAGAGCAGCGGGCCGGCGGTCGGCAGGTTCAACACGATGGCGGTGATCGTCACACCGGAGACGAGATGCGGAAGCACCCAGCCGATCGCCGAGACGAAGGGATTGAGCGCGATGCGCACCGGATATTTGAGGATCACCTTGTATTCCGGCAGGCCCTTGGCGCGGGCGGTGACGACATAGGGCTTGTGCAACTCGTCCGTCAGGTTGGCGCGCAGAATGCGGATCAGCGCGGCAGTGCCCGAGGCACCGATGATGATGATCGGGATCCACAGATGCGCCAGGAAGTCGATGACCTTGGCGAAACTCCAGGGCGCTTCGGCATATTCCGGCGAGTTGAGGCCGCCGACGCTCAGGCCGAGATATTTGTAGGCGACATACATCAGCGCCAGCGCCAGGATGAAGTTCGGCACCGCAAGGCCGATGAAGCCGAAGAAGGTGAAGACGTGGTCACCGGCCGAATGGCGGCGGACGGCGGAATAGATGCCGATCGGCAGCGCGACGATCCAGACGAACAGCAGGCTCAAAAGCGAGATGACCAATGTCGAGCCCATGCGTGCCCAGATGAGGCCGGAGACGGGCTGGTTCCATTCGAAGGACCAGCCGAAATCGCCGCGGCTGAGGATACCCCACATCCATTTCAGATATTGAAGATAGAACGGATCATCGAAGCCGTAGATCTGCTTCAGCCGCTCGATCTGCGCCGGGTCGACCGCTTGACCGCTGTCGCTCATCGTCGCGATCATCGAGGTGAGGTAGTCGCCGGGTGGCAACTGGATGATCATGAACGAGATCAGCGACATGCCGAATAGGGTCGGGACCATGTAGAGCACGCGCCTGAAGATATAGCCAAGCATCGGATGTTTCTCCTCCCGTTGAAAGCGCCGCGCCGCAAAATCACTCGTGGACGCTTGTCGTCGATCTCCAAGTTCGCCTCGCCCCTCCAGGCCAAGGCGCTACTTCCCATTTCACCTCATTTCCAACTGAGGTGCAGCACCTCCAGTCGCTCGATGCCCGGTACCTCCACGGTCGCCCGACCATCCTTGACACTGAAGTTTGCGGCGCGATCGGCAACGACCAGCCAGGCCCGCGCCACCGACTTGCCGTCCGGAATGTCCACCGAAACCGTCTGGCCCGCCAGAGGGTAATTTTCTCGGATCGGCCCCTTCATCATCATCGGGTTCGTCAGGTTGAACATGCTGAGAGCGATGCCTTCGTCGTTCTCGCGAAGCGCCAGATCGATGACACCCGGCCCCTCGACCGTCACGCGCTGCGTTCCCCCCAGCGCCCAGCGGACCGCGTTGGAAATCAGCCGCCCGTGGTCGACGGCGAACACTTCCCAGAAGATCTCTCCGATATTCCAGGGGATATAGACGGTGCGCCCGCCTTTGCCGGTTTCACGGGCGACGACCGCCGCGCCTTCCGGTGCCTTGCGCGGATAGACTTCCTCCATAGGCAGATCCGGGAAATCCGGCACGTAAAGGAAGGGCGTCTCCGCCTTGCCGCTGGTTTTGACATGGAGCAGCCGCGTGCCGCCCATGATGCGTGCCGCACCTTCATAGCCCCGATTTACCGGATGATCGCCCGAAAGCGCCACATAGGTGTTCTTGACGATACCGCGCGGGCCGGAGACGAACTTGATGCCAAGTGTCTCGGCGAGGCCGAATTCCTGCCGCGTCTTGCCGTTTTCGTCACGCAACGAAGTCTCGTAGGCCGCCACGACGCTGCCGCCTCGCTCCACATAGGCGCGGATCGCTGCGTTCTGCGCATCCGAAAGGCAGGAGGCGTTGGCGAGGATAATGACCTTGAACCGGTCGAGATTGTCCTTGGTCAGCACCTGATCCGAGAGGAGCTCGAAAGGCAGTCGGGCCTCGACCAGCGCGTGATAGAAGCCGAGATCGTGCTTTTCGGCACGGTGCCGATCCTCGGGAGCCCAATGGCGCAGCGTCGTCGAAGGATCGATCACCGCGATTTCCGCCGTAGGTTTCATGTTGTTGATGACCGGCTCGACTGCCGCCTGCAGGCCGAAGGCTTCGGCCACGGGCTCCACCCAGCGCTTGTCCGGCACTACGCCGTTGAACTTGGTGAACCAGGCATAGAGACCGTGCGTCGTGCCGTTGTTGATCCAGAGTTGCATTTCCTCGCCGGAGGTCACCGCGTCCTTCCAGCGGTATTCTTCTTCCGGCCCGATCGAGGTGATCAGCACGACGGGGCGATCGGCGAAGGTGGCACGGATGCGCTTGCCGTTACGGCCGGCAGACCAGCCGACTTCCATGCCCTTGCGGCCCTGGTGGTCGACGACGAGGAACGGGCAGTGCTTGGTGATGACGGAGAGGTCGAATTCCATCAGCGAGGCGCCGCTCATGTTCGGAATGAAGCTCGAATTCGGGCGAATCGCTTTCATCGCATCGTCCCATTGGGCGATCATGTCGGTCAGCACCCGGCGGCGCCATTGCAGCCAGGCCTGCCAGGCCGGATCGTCGGCGTCCGCCTTTTTCGGCAGGGCATATCCGAACATGTCCTTGAAGCGGCGGGCGCTGTCTTCGCTGTAATCGACGCCATGACCCTGCCAGCGGTTCGCAAAGATCGCATCGATATCGTATTCGCGGACGATCTCCTTCACCACGTCCGGCATGAAGCCGGTATTATAGTCGCCATAGGCATTGGTGACCCAGACATCCGGATAGGCCCAGTGGCGGCGCGGCGTGCCGTCGGCATTGATCATCACCCATTCCGGATGGGCTTTTGCCGCATCGTCATGGATGGCGTGCGGATCGACACGGGCCATGACATGCATGTCGAGCTTGCGTGCCGCGTCGACGAGTGCGCCGAATATGTCCTTGCCGCCCAGATATTTGGAAACGTAATGATAAGGAACCTTGCTCGGATAGTAGGCGATGTAGCCGCCGGCGCTGAGGCAGACGGCGTTCGACTTGGTGCGCTTGAAGACGTCGATCCAGAAGGCCGGATCGTATTTCTCCGGATCGTCCTCCACGAAGGTCAATTGCGTCCAGCGAGTTGCGGTCTTGTACCAATCGGGGGTCCGCAGGGTGTCGGCGTTCTGTCGTGTGGCCTCGAGCATGGTATTTCATCCAATTCATCGGCAAAAAGTAAACCTTTGGCGCCGGCCGGCGAAGCCGGCGCCTGGAAAGCATTCTGAAATGCCTACAGGTTTTACACCTTGTAGAACTGCTCCGGTCTGGTGGGAGCGGGGGTTGGCCAGCCGAAGGAGTTCGGCATGGTCTTAGTGATGTTCCTCATGTTGTTCTTGACGATGCCGTAGCCATCCGGCGGTTGCGAGATACCGAAGACGTAAAAGTTGTCTGCAGCGCCCTGCAGGATCTGCTTCATGATTTCGCGCTGGCTCGCCTGGTCGGAGGTCGATTTCAGCTTGTCGTAAAGCTCCAACTGCTTCTTCGTCTCCGGTGGCGGCTCCTCGGCATTGGCGTTTTTCGGATCGAGATACCAGAGCTGCCAGGCCGGAGCATACATCGCGTTCGAGTCCGTCGGTACGTAGTAACGCGGGTCCAGCATTGCCGCGACCCCGCCATTGGCACCGAACTGGTGGGCGGTGGCGTCGAAGTCGCGACCCTGGCGAACGCGCGTTTCCCAGAGCGAGCGGTCCATGCTGCGCATTTGCGCATCGATGCCTACTGCCTGGAACATCGGGATGACCAGCTGGAATAGATCGAGGAACACGGTGCGCGCCTGGTCGATCTCGAAGATGATCGTCAGACGGCGCCCCTTCTCATCCAAGCGGAAGTTCTGGGCGTCTCGCTTGGGCACCAGCTTGTCGAGCATGGCATTGGCCTTGTCGACGCTGTATTCCGTGAACTGCTTGGCGAGCTGTTCGTTGTAGAGCGGATCACCTTCCTTGATCGACGATTGGGCCGGTGCGCCTTGGCCCACGAGAACGGCGTCGATCAGCGCCTGGCGGTCGAGCGCCATGGACATCGCTGCTCGAAATTCCTTATTGCGGAAGAGCTTGCGTTTCGTTTCGTCGGCATGGTTCAGGTTGAAGATAAAATTCATCACATTGGCCTCGGTCGAGGTCAAGGTGTAGAAATCGTAGCCACCCTGTTTGCGCGCATCGTAAAGCACCGACTTATTGTTCGGCGTTGCGATATACTGGTCCATCAGGTCGATCTCGCCCTGCATGCATTTCAGCAGAAGCACCTGCGGATCGGCCACCATCTGATAGACGATGCGGTCCATGTAGGGGAGCTGATTCCCCTCGGTATCCACCTTCCAGTAATAAGGGTTGCGTTCGGCGACGACGCGCTCGGTATTTTCACCCGGTGCGATCGTGAAATACCAGGCATTCAGGGTGGGCTTCTTCGAGGAGTTCAGGAAGAAGGCGTTGTCATCCTGGAATCCGGAAGCGGCCTGGAAGGAGGCAATCCAGCTCTGGAAGCCGCGCGTCTTGGCAAGCTCGTCCGCCTTGGGGTTGTAGTCGATGTGGAATTGTTCGAGGTAATGTTTCGGGCAGCGTGTCGTGTGGTCCCAGTTCGACCATGCGACCTGCAATGGGAACATACCGTTAGGTTTCTCAAAGATCACCTTGAAGGTCTGTTCGTCGACCACGTCCAATTTGGCAGGCTTACCGGCCGTCTTCCAGTGACCTTGGCTGGTCACCGCGACGCGCTTGTCGGTCAACACGGTATCGTACCAGAATTTGACATCGGCCGTGGTGTAGGGATGTCCGTCCGACCACTTCATGCCCTTGCGCAAGCGGATGGTGTAGACGGTGGAGTCCGCGTTGCCGTCGAAGGCTTCTGCGACGTTCAGCGTGACGCCCGACCAGTCTGGAGTATAGCGCAACAGCGGTTCGTAAGCCTGATAGCGGAACAGCATGGAGAGCGACCCGCCGCCCACCAGCGCCATTTTCCAGTCTCCGCCGTATTTGCCGACGCTCTCCACCGGCTTGATGACGAGCGGGTTTTCAGGCAGCCGATCCTTGACCGGCGGCAACCCGCCGCTCGAAACTTTCGATTTGAGAATGTCCGCTTCTTTGTAGTTCGCAGCGGCTACAGCGGGTAGAGCCGGCAAAATCAGGGCAGCCGAAGTCCCGGCCAGAAACGCACGACGTTTCAGCTTGATCATGAATGTCTCCTCCACAAAATCCTCGCTCTGCTTATCTTTTTTATGTCGAGCTTGGATAATAGAAGGGTTGCATTGGAATACTGTTAGGTAAAGTGTTATGTTTCTGTGTTTTGGAAAATTTGCGTTTTGCAGCGCAGCAGTGTAGCAGGGCCTCCGGCTGCAGAAGGGGAATGTGATGAAGGGCAGGGGACGGGTTACCTTACAGGCAATCGCCCACGAAGTGGGACTGTCGAAATATGCCGTGTCTCGCTCGCTTTCCGGCAAGAGCGGCGTCAGCGAGGAGACGCGGGAGCGTATCCGTCAAGCAGCGCAGCGGCTCGGCTACATTAAGCCGCTTAATCAATCCGGATCGAGCGACATTGCCGTGGTCTTTCACGACCATGACCCCGTCAACAGTGAACTCTACATGCAGATCCAGAATGGTGTGCAGGCAGAAGCAACCCGGCTGGGTATAGGACTCAGGATGCGATGGACACACAGCAAGGGACAGCTCGAGGACCTGGCACGCACCTGCGCCGGCCTGCTGCTTGTCGGGCCGCATGACCGCGATGCCGTCGCCACCGCCGCTGCAACCGGCATTCCGCTTGTCCGTTTCGGCTGGGTCGATCCGCTGGAGGATGCCGATCAGGTTTCCGGAACCGATCACGAGTCCGGGCAGGCAGTCATGCAATATCTGATTGATCTCGGGCATCGCAATATCGCCTATGTCTACGGCGTGCCGGGTTATCGCGGCCGCCGCGAACGCTTCTATGGCGCGCGCGAAATTGCCGAACGTTATGGCGACGTCACCCTGCATGCGATGCAGTTCGAGGAGCAGGGCGGCTTTGCCGATGCTTATCGCGCGTTGAGCGAAAAGAATATCCGCCCGACGGCTTTCTTCTGCGCGCATGATGGGTTGGCGCTGACCGTCGTCTCCGAACTGCTCGGCCGGGGTTATCGCATTCCCGATGAGGTCTCAGTCGTGGGGTTCGGCGATTTCTCAGCGGCAACCCAGATTTCACCGCCCCTCACGACAGTGAAGATGGAAGGCCAGGAATGCGGAGCTGTCGGCCTGCGTTTGCTGGTCGAGCGTATAGAAAAACCGCGGCTGCCGGGCATGCCGGCCCGCCGCATCTATATCGCGTCGCGCATCATCGAGCGCCGCTCGTCGGGGCGCTGCAGGCCATCTGGTGAAAACGAGAGCGAGCCTTCCCCTCGCGACCAGTCGGTCGCCGCCCGCTGAAGACGACCGGAGATCCATTGCAGAAAAAGGGCCTCATTCGGATTGAAGAGGCCCTTCCTTCGAATTGCCGCTGGAACGGTGCTCAGCTCTGAACCGCCAGCTTGTCCTGCGTTTTCGTCTCAAAATCGTTGGCATCGTGGCGTTCATGCAACTGTTCGGAGGGATCGCCGCTGATGCGGTTCACCATCCGGCCGCGCTTGACGGCCGGGCGCGCAAGGATCTCATCTGCCCAGCGCAGTACGTTCTTGTATTCGTGGACCGCGAGAAATTCACCGGCGCCATATTGCCAGCCCTTCGCCAGCCCGCCGTACCAGGGCATGACCGCCATGTCGGCGATCGTATAGTCATTGCCCGAGAGATACCGGCTTTCGGCCAGGCGGCGGTCGAGAACGTCGAGCTGGCGCTTGGTTTCCATGGCGAACCGGTCGATCGCATATTCGATCTTGGTCGGTGCATAGGCGTAGAAATGACCGAAGCCGCCGCCGAGATAAGGTGCGCTGCCCATCTGCCAGAAGAGCCAGGACATGCATTCCGCGCGGGTCGCCGGATCGGTCGGTAGAAAGGCGCCGAATTTTTCGGCGAGATAGAAGAGGATCGAGCCGGATTCGAAAACGCGGACCGGCTTCGGACCGGAGCGGTCCATCAGGGCCGGAATCTTGGAGTTGGGATTGACTTCGACGAAGCCGGAGCTGAACTGGTCGCCATCGCCGATCTTGATCAGCCAAGCGTCGTATTCGGCGCCTTTGTGGCCGAGTGCAAGCAGCTCTTCCAGCATGATCGTCACCTTCTGGCCATTCGGCGTGGCAAGCGAATAAAGCTGCAGCGGGTGCTTGCCGACTGGCAGGTCCTTGTCATGCGTCGGACCGGCGATCGGTCGGTTGATGCTGGCGAACTGGCCACCATTCGCCTTGTTCCAGACCCACACTTTCGGCGGAGTATATTCTGACGTCTCTGTCATCCCTGATGTCCTGCTGGCTGTTGAAAAGAGATAGGCGTGACCTGGGCCTTCGGCGTTGGGGCCGCAAGGGTGATACCGTGCCGTCGTCACACGATTTCAGACAGGAATCGGAGCGGGGCAGCTGGCACTACGTGCTCTTTTTAGACCTCGGCCACGCATCGCTCAACCCGGCTGATGGCCGGCTAAGTGTTCCGAAGTTCGATTTTCGATGAGATCTGCGTGAAAGCAGCCCTTTCATATTCCACCGTAAAATTAGTAATTTCTTTCACAATCGTGTCTATCGATATGACAAAGGATATTCCGATTTCGACGGGCGGTATCTTGAAGACCATGCTTGGTGCGGAAGTCATTCTATTGCTGGAAAACTGTCCGCTGCCCGTGTTCATCCTGGACGCGGCCGGATTGATCGTTTTCGCCAATGGGACAGCGCGGGAATTCTTCGATCTGGACGATGTTTCCTCCGGCCGTGCGATCGCCGAATTCTTCCCCGAATGGCCGCTCAATCCTGCCCCCCATTCGAGATATGAAACGACGGACCGCTCCGGTCGCAGCCGTTCCTGCGATGTCCGTGTCACATCGTGGCAAGCGGGCGACGCGTCGTTGAGCGCGATCTGGATCGAGACGGCGGAACGGGAGGCACCGGCAGGCCTTGCACTGCGCGAAGCAAACCTTCGTCTGCGCTACGTTATTGAAATGCTGCCTCAGGCGGTCTGCGTTTTCGATTCCAAGGACCGTTATGTCCTGTGGAACAGGAAATACGCCGAACTTTATGCCGAGATCGCCGAACACCTGAGGCCCGGCATAGCCTTCGAGGACATCCTGAGGATCAGTCTTGCGAGCGGTAGCATTCGCGAGGTCGTGGGTGATCAGGATGCGTGGCTGAGGCAGCGGATGACCAAGTTCCGCCAGCCGGTCGCTCAGGAGGAACATCAGCTGCAGGATGGCCGCTGGCTGCGTTATGACGACCGCCGGACGCCGGATGGCGGCGCGATCGGCATCCGCATCGACATCACCGAATTGAAACAGCGCGAGGAATGGCTCCGGCAGTTGTTCGAGGCAAACCCGATGCCGATGCTGCTCTGCGACGGCAACAGCCTCGCTATCCTCGAAGCCAACCATGCTGCAATGGACTTCTACGGTTTCGGACGGTCGGATCTCCTGTCGAAGAAAGCCCATGACATGCATGCGCCGGGCGAGAGCGAGGTGTTCGCGGCACGGCTTTCCGGCTTGACCGGTGATTGCGAGGCTCGCACCGTCTGGCGCCAGCAGATGGCCGACGGCCGGGAACGGCATGTGATGATCTATGTGCGCTTGCTGCATGAGCGCAGCGAACACCGGCTGCTGCTGACCATTGCCGATGTCAGCGAGCGTGTGCTGGCGGAGGCCGAGGCGACCCGCCTTGCCCATCACGACGTGCTGACCGGCCTGCCGAACCGTATCCAGTTCTACAAATCCCTCGACGAATCTCTGCAATCCGGCAAACCCGGCCGCACGGTCGTCTATTGCCTCGATCTCGACGGCTTTAAGCCGGTCAACGACACGTTCGGCCATGCGGCGGGTGACGAGTTGCTGAAGTTGGTTGGCGAGAGACTGAAGGCTGAAGCGGGTGGCAATATGGTGGCCCGGCTTGGCGGTGACGAATTTGCCATATTGATGAAGACCGAGGGCGCCTTGGATACGGGGCTCGCTGATCGTTGCATCGCCGCATTCAAGGACGCCTTTGTGATCAAGGGGCTGCCGATCAGCATCGGCGTCAGCATCGGGATTGCAGCGGCCGGTGCGGCCGATCACGATCGCGATGGGTTGGTGCACGCGGCGGACCGTGCTCTTTATCGAGCGAAGGCCGCCGGCCGCAACACCTGGCGCATCGACAGCGAAGAGGACACGCCGTCTCGAATCAAGAGGGCCTGACTGCCAGACGTTGCAAGATGCCCGCGATCAGCCTGCTTCCATCAGCAGCCAGTCCCGCAGCATTCGGGTTTCCTGCGAAAGGCCTCGGGCTTCGATCAGCCAGTAGGCCTTTTCCGTATCCGAGGGCGTTTCGGCCAATGTCACCAGCGAACCCGTGGCGATTTCCTCGCCGATCAGCGACGTCGGACAGAGCCCGATGCCCTGGCCGCCGATCACCGAGCCGACCATAAGATTGAAATCGCCGAAGACAGGCCCTTCCCTGGAGCCCGTATGAATGCCTGTCATCGCAAACCAGCGTGTCCAAGCCTCACGTGTCTCGTCATGCAGGAGTTCGGCGGAAAGAAGCGACTCGGGTGTTTCGAATGGCCCATGCGTTGCAAGAAAACCCGCCGAGCAGGTAGGACGGGTTTCGGCGCCGAGCAGTCGTGTCGCCGGCCCATCGGGCTGCACGCCATGACGGATAAGCAGGTCGGCACCGGCGGCTTCCGGCGTGCCGGCATCCGGGGCATAGAGGATGTTCACTCGGATTTGCGGATGAAGCGCCTTGAAGCGGGGCAGGCGTGGAATGAGCCAGCGCGTAGCCACGGAAGGTATGCAGGCGACGCTGACCGGCCTGTCGCGAACAGCCAGCGACAATTCATGAGCGGCCATTTCGATATGGCCCAATCCATGCCGGACCGCCGTACTGAATTCACGTCCGGCCGCCGTCAACGCCACGCCACGGGGATGGCGCACGAAAAGCGCGATATTCATCCAAGCCTCGAGCGCGCGCACATGCTGACTTATGCCGGCTGGAGTCAGTCTCAGCTCCGCTGCAGCCTTGACGAAGCTTCCGTGGCGGGCGGCTGCTTCAAACGGGCGCAGGGAGGAAAGCGGCACTTTCTTCATGCCGCTATGACTAAGCCAGACTTAGCCTCAGGGCAAGAAAGTAGAGAATTGTCCGCATCTCCGCGCTTGGCCATAGTCGGTGGGCTGGAACCGAATCTGCGTCTCGATTCGGCAATGCGCATCTGTTCGAATGTGGAGAAACTGGAATGTCGAGACTGCCATCAGTGGCTGCGCCTCTCGATGCCGAGGAGCGGCGCGGCAAGCCAGCGGTGGTATGTTACCCGGTCGAAACACTTCCCGTGGCCGACATGGATCTGATGGAACGCGCGAGGGGCACGCTGGAGAAGGTGGACGAGGTCATCGTGCCGCCACGCGATGCGCGCTCCTTCCGGGTACCACAGGGGCATTTCTTCCGCATCGTCAGCATCGAAGGGGCGCAGGTGGGCGATCTCAATCTCTGGAATGCCGATGACCTTTCCGAGCGTTTCTTCAGCGGCAAGACCCGGGCTCTTCACGCGACCCATGTCACGACCGGCGATCGGCTCTGGAGCACGCTGCCCTATCTGAGGCCGATGGCGACAATCACCCATGATACGCTCGGCTGGTACGGCTGGGACAGAGACGGCAGCGGCGTCCACGACGTCATCGGCACCCGCTGCGATCCCTATACGAACCGGCTGCTCTCGGGCGGCGACTACCACCACTGCTGCCATTCCAACCTTACGCGGGCGCTCGCCGCCGAAAAGCACCTGTCGGTCACGGAGGCCGAGCCGCATATCCATGATGTGCTCAATGTTTTCATGTGCACCGGCTTCACGCAGGATACACACCAGTATTTCATGAAGGCGAGCCCGGTGCGTCCCGGCGATTTCATCGAGTTCTTTGCCGAGATCGATCTTCTCGGCGCGCTTTCCGCCTGCCCGGGAGGCGATTGCAGCGCCACCCATTCGAGCGATGCCGCCGCCTGTTATCCGCTGAAGGTGGAAATCCTGCGCGCCGACCCGCAAATCCTCGACGGCTGGGCGCCGCCGAGCCGCAATGCCTATCCGAGGACACATCGGTAGGCACGCTGGCTCGGTTCTAAAGCAGGTCGCGCTTTGCGAGATTTTGCATCAGCGCGGAAATGCCGAAATTCCAGGGTGGGCATTCGGTCGAAAGGCGCACCGTATTGCGCAGCGTTCCGAGGCCGGCGGAGGAGATCTCGACGATATCGCCGTTCTTGTGGGTAAAACCCTGGTTTGGCGTATCGCGGTCTTCGGTCGGCGCGAACAAGGTGCCCAGGAACAGCATGAAGCCGTCCGGATATTGATGATGTGCGCCGCAGGTCTGCTTGACGAGATCGAGCGGATCGCGGCTGATCTGCGACATCGAACTCTTGCCGTGCAGGACAAAGCCGTCTTCACCGGTAACCTTCAGGTCTAGCTCGGCCTTGCGGACGTCGTCGAGGCTGTATCTACCGTCGAACAGGCGGATGAATGGGCCGATCGAGCATGAAGCGTTGTTGTCCTTCGCCTTGCCGAGGAGAAGAGCCGAGCGCCCCTCGACGTCACGCAGGTTCACGTCGTTGCCCAACGTCGCGCCCTTGATTTCGCCGCGGCTGCTGACGGCGAGCACGATTTCCGGCTCCGGATTGTTCCAGGTGGAAATAGGGTGCAGGCCGACGTCCGCTCCCCAGCCGACGGAGGAGAGAACCGGGGATTTGGTGAAAACCTCCGCATCAGGACCGATGCCGACTTCCAGATATTGCGACCACATGCCCTCTTCGATCAGCGCCTGCTTGACTCTGGCCGCATCCGCGGAGCCTGCCTTCAGGTTCTTGAGGCTGCCACCGATCAGGGATGCGACGCGTTCGCGGATCGCGGCGGCGCGGTCCGGATTGCCGGCAGCCTTCTCCTCGATCACGCGCTCGATCATCGATTGGGCGAATGTAACGCCGCACGCCTTAATGACCTGCAGATCCGCGGGTGCAAGGAGATAGGGCCGGCCCTGATCAGGTTGACCGGTGCTGTTTTGCGCAACGTCTTCCAAGCCACCGATCGATGACCCTAGTGCATTCTTCGCATAATCAGCCGCATCGGAGCGTTCCAGGAGCGCGCTCAGCGTCGGCGCATCCCGGCTGGTGATGTCGACCAGCGACCCGTCCCGCACGGTCACCAGGCTCGGCCCCTGGGCTTGCGGGTTCCAGACCCGCCCGATGAGAAGGGCATCCGTCGCAAGGTTCAGAAGATCAGAGAGCATAAGGATTGGTCCCAGCATAATTCGATGTGTGGTTCGATCAGGTGGATAAGCTTTTTAAACGATAGATCGGACCCGTCTACCCGTTCAGTCGACCAGCGCTTACCTTTCTTCTGGGAAAGGTTTTAAAGCTTGGGAGCTCCTATCGAGGAACGTTCGATGAGCCTTACGCCGAGATTGACGCGGCGAACGTTGGCTTCCGGATCGGAGATGCGTTCCATGAGAAGTTGCACCCCGGCGCGTCCGAGTTCGGCGCGATCGATGCGGATGGTGCTCAGCGGCGGGCGGCTGTGTCGGGCGATCGCGATATCGTCCATGCCGATGATCGAATAATCGTCCGGCACCGAAAGATCCCGGTCCGCCAGTGCCTGCATCACGCCGACGGCGACGAGATCGGTTGCGCAGAAAAACGCCGACGTCTTCGCAAAGCGGCCTTGGTCCAACGCGGCGCGCATGGCGTGCTGGGTATCGTGCTCACCGAAACCAAGTGCTTCGAGATCGAAAAGATGCCGGTCGACATCGAACGGGATGCCCGCCTCTTGGAGCGCGATGCGAAAACCTTCAAGGCGCCGCTGCATCGAGAGACGATGGGCTACGGCGACATGGACGATTTCGCGGTGACCTGCCTGGAGAAGGGTGCGGGTGGCGAGCCATCCCGCCGACCAGTTGTCGGGAAGCACGCAGGAAAGCCGCATGCTGCGATCCATGCCGTTGATGATGACCGCGGGAATGCCGCTCTCGGCGATACGGTCGATTACGACCGGGTTGTCGACGCCCAGCGCAATCAGGGCGCCCGGTTGCATGTCGCGCAAGATGACATCGATTTCGGAAGACAGGATAGCCGGATTGAGAGGAACCAACCGGACGTCGATCCTCAACGAGTTGGTGACCGCCTCGTCGAGCACGCCGCGGATGACTTCTTCGTAGAACTGCGACCGCGAGTAGAATTCGGCTGGAATGACAAAAGCGGTGCTTTCGACGCCGGCTCGCTGCAGGGTCCGAGCGGCACGGCCCTGGTAACCGAAGCGCTCGGCGGCATCGAGAATGCGGCGGCGGCTTTCATCGCCGACGCCGCCGCGATTGTTCAAGACCTTGGAGACGGAAGCGACGGAAACGCCTGCAGCGTCCGCGATATGCTTCAGCGTGGGGGCGATCGTGTCGTCCGGACCCTCATCCATGAAAGACGTCCTGGCTTTTTCCGCCTGAAATCACTTTGCGATCCGTCCTTTAGGCGATCTATCCTGCCCCCATCAATACGCCTCAGCCTCTACCAGAAGAACTGCCGATGCCCAAGGGAGCGCATGAGAGCTTCCATGAAATAGTAGTCGCCATAGGGCAGCATGGTGTCGGCAAAGCCGGCCTTCACATGCGCCGCGCCGTGCGCCAGCAGCCCGAGCGCATCTGGATCGCCGGTCAGGTCGCAGGTATCGAGCAGGCCGTCAAGCAGGCGGTTGCCGAAGTCGTGCCAGCGAGCGGCTTCCTCTGCCTCGTCGATGTCGGCGAGAATGAAGAGACCTGCCGCCATGATCGCGGCGGCAGAGCTGTCCCGATGGTCGGTCTTCGGTTCGGGAACCGAATAATCCCAGACCGGCACCCGGTCGTCTCCCATCAGTTCCTCAGCCTTTGCGGCAAGCCGCCGGGCCGTGTCGAGATGTGTCCTATTGCCGGTCGTCGCCGCGCATTGGGCAAAGCCGTGGATCATCCAGGCCTGACCGCGCGACCAGCAGGAATTGTCCGCATGACCCTGATGGGTTTCACCCCGCACCGGCTTGCCGCTTGCGGGGTCGAACAGGAAGGTGTGGAAGCTCGTGCCATCGGGACGGACCAGATTGGCGATCGTCGTCTCCGCGTGGCCATCGGCGGCTTCCTTGAAATCGCAGCGCGCGGTCTCGTTGTAGGCCCAGTAGAGCAGCGCGAGATTCTGCATCGTATCGGCGATCACCCGGCCGTTGGCAAATTCCGGCCGGAAGGCGCCATGAACGGAGCGCGGATTCCACGCCTGGATATAGCGGCCCTCCGGGTGATAGCGATTGAGCAGCACATTGGCTGCCTCCAGCGCCATGTCGCGCGGCTCGCGGTCGCCGGTCAAAAGCCAGTCGCTGACGCAGGCGAGCGAATACTGGAAACCGAGGTCGTGATCCTGCGCATCGCGATTGCGTAATATGCCCCTGAAGACGTTGCGCCGCGCTCTTGCGGCATTGAGGAAAACCGGATCGCCGGTCAAGCCGAGGGCAAGCCAGTATTGTCCCGCCAGAAAGCTCACGACCCAGTCGTAAGGCCCACAATAGGACCAGGTATTGTCGGCAAGCCCGATCTTGGGATTGCGCAGGCCGATCACCGGCATCGTCCTGCGCAGACGATCCAGGCAGCGCTCCAGCGCCTGCTGGTGACGTTTCTGGGTGAAATCCGACCCCGCGGATGCGACGGTACGGAAATAGGTGTTTCTTTCGGCCAACATGGACAATCCCATCGAACGGTAAGTCTTTTTCGCATTGAGAAGATAATTTCGTCAACTACGAAAATTTCTGTTGACGCTAGTTTTTTCGCGATCTAGTTTCGGGCCATCGGAGGAGCCGTGGGAGTCCCGCGCGACGTTCATGCTGCGCTCTGGTTCGAGGCGGGAGGCTTTGCGGGAGGCGCGAGCATATGTCGACAACGGCCATGACGAGCCCTGATGCACGAGCCTTACGCCCGGCCTTGTCACGTGCGGCCGATCAACTGGCCGGTTACGGATTTCTTGCCCCGTGGCTCATCGGTTTCTTCGTGTTGACGCTCGGGCCGGCGGTTGCCTCCTTCTATCTGTCGCTCACGGATTTTTCGGGCCTCGGCGGAGCGAACTGGATCGGCGTGGAAAATTACGTGCGGATCGCAACGGACGACGAGCGTTTCCGGACGGCGATGAACGTCACCTTCACCTTCGTCCTATTGTCGGTACCTCTCAAACTTCTTTTCGCGCTTGCCGTCGCCGTCGCCCTCAACAAGGGCCTTGCTGGCCTTTCTCTGTTCCGGGCGATCTTCTATCTTCCGTCGCTGGTTGGCGGCAGCGTTGCGATCGCCGTGCTCTGGCGCCAGCTTTTCAGCGGTGACGGACTGATCAACCAGGCGCTCAACGCTCTGTTCGGCTATGAAGGCCCGAGCTGGATCTCCAACCCCTCGACCTCGATCTATACGCTCGTGCTGCTCGCGGTGTGGCAGTTCGGCTCATCGATGATCATCTTTTTGGCCGGCCTCCGGCAGATCCCGAAGGACATGTATGAAGCGGCGAGCCTCGATGGCGCAGGTCCAATGCGCCAGTTCTTCAAGATCACCTTGCCGCTTCTGACCCCAGTCATCTTTTTCAACGCCGTCATCATCACCATCGACGCGTTCAAGGCTTTCACCTCGGCTTTCATCATCAGCGACGGGACGGGCGGTCCGATCGATTCCACCCTGTTCTACACGCTCTACCTCTATCAGGAGGCGTTCGCGAACTTCCGCTTCGGTTATGCCTCGGCGCTCGCCTGGGTGCTGGTGGTGATCATCGCCTTCTTCACCGCGATGTCCTTCGTTTCGGCGCGGTATTGGGTCCACTACGATGACTGACGCGGCTCTCACCACGGCGATGGCGCGCAGCGAAAGGGATACCGTCGATCGGTCGCCGCTGGCGCGTGCCTTCCTTTATGCCCTGCTGGTCGCGATCAGTTTCGTGATGCTCTATCCGCTCTTGTGGATGATCGCGAGTTCGTTCAAGCCGGACGACGAGATCTTCACCTCGACCTCGCTCATACCGTCGGCGCCGAATTTCGACACCTATCGCCGTGGCTGGAACGGACTGAGCGTCGGCTTCGGGCAGATGTTCTTCAATTCGCTCGTCGTCTCGGTGCTGGTCGTGATCGGCAACCTGCTGTCCTGTTCCATGGCGGCCTATGCCTTTACGCGGCTGCGCTTCAAGGGGCGGAATTTCTGGTTCGCGCTGATGCTCGGCACGTTGATGATGCCGCAGCATGCAGTGCTGGTCCCGCAATATGTGCTGTTCCTGAAGCTCGGCTGGGTGAACACCATCCTGCCGCTGGTGGTGCCCAAATTCCTGGCGATCGACGCCTTCTTCATCTTCCTGATGGTACAGTTCTTCCGCGGCATTCCGCGCGAGCTGGACGAGGCGGCGGTCATGGACGGCTGCGGACCTTTGCGGATCTTCCTGAAGGTCATCCTGCCGCTTTCGACGCCTGTGCTGGCGACGGCCGCGGTCTTCTCCTTCATTTGGACCTGGGACGATTTTTTCGCACCGCTCATCTATCTGAACGACATCCAGAAATACACCGCGCAGCTGGGTTTGCGGACCTTCGTCGACGCCACGGCTCAGTCCGATTGGGGGGCTCTTTTCGCGATGTCGACACTCACCGTTCTGCCTGTCTTCATTCTCTTCATCCTGTTCCAGCGACTTCTGATCGAAGGGATCGCGACCACCGGCATGAAGCGCTGACAGCATACGATGTTCAAAAGGACCTAGGATGTGACATCACTGGCGTTGAAACAGGTGACCAAGAGTTTTGGGGCAGTCGATGTTATCCGCGGGGTCGATCTCGACATCACGGCAGGCGAATTCGTCGTCTTCGTCGGTCCCTCGGGCTGCGGGAAATCGACGCTGCTTCGGATGATCGCGGGACTGGAGCCGATTTCGAGCGGCGAACTGGCGGTCGGCGGCATGCGCATGAACGAGGTGGCCGCCGCCAAGCGCGGCATCGCCATGGTCTTCCAGTCCTATGCGCTCTACCCGCACATGAACGTCTACAAGAACATGTCGTTCGGGCTGGAGACGGTCAAGATGCCGAAGCCGGAGATCGATACCCGCGTCCGCAAGGCGGCTGACATCCTGCAGATTTCCCATCTTCTCGACCGCAAGCCGAAGCAGCTTTCCGGCGGCCAGCGCCAGCGCGTTGCGATCGGCCGCGCCATCGTTCGCAACCCAAAGATCTTTCTCTTCGACGAACCGCTGTCCAATCTCGATGCCGAGCTTCGCGTGCAGACGCGTGTCGAGATCGCCAAGCTGCATGCCGATATCGGCGCGACGATGATCTACGTTACCCACGACCAGGTGGAAGCGATGACGCTTGCCGACCGGATCGTGGTGCTGCGCGCCGGCGTGATCGAGCAGCAGGGGACGCCGCTCGACATCTACAACAAGCCGCTCAACCGGTTCGTCGCCGGCTTTATCGGCTCGCCTAAGATGAATTTTCTGAAGGTGGAGGCCGCGGCATCGCACCCGGGCAAGGTCGTGCTCAATCTTGCCGGCAAGCAGGTGACGGTGCCGCTGTCGGAGCGCGTGGAACAGGAGAGCGAACTCACCTTGGGTCTGAGGCCCGAACATATCGTCGCCGACGAGACGGCCGGCGTATCGCTCGGCAGTCTTACCATCGTGCATGTCGAGCGGCTGGGCGGTCAGACGATCGCCTATGGTCATCTCGACGACAGACAATCCCTGACGATTGCCCTCGACGGCCAACGCGGCCTCGCGGCCGGCGACCGGATGGCAGTCAGCATTTCCGCCGACAGATGTCATCTGTTCGATGACAAGGAGAGACGGATCGGCGGTTGAATCGGACGATGATGAGCAGATGAGGAGGAGACAATGCTCAACAGACGGAAATTCATGACCAACAGCGCGCTGCTTGGGGCAGGCGCTGCATTTTCGATGACGCCGGCGTTCCAGGCAATGGCGCAAGAGAAGACGATGCGCCTCTACTGGTGGGGTACGCCGAACCGGGCGGAGCGTACGCTCGGCGTCGCCAAGCTGTTCGAGACCGCCAATGCCGGCGTCAAGATCAACGGCGAAGTCGGCGGCAGCGACTATTGGACGAAGCTGACGACGATGATCGCCGGCGGCAATGCGCCGGACATTTTTCAACTCGAGCCCGGCCGCTTTGCCGACTTCGCTCGCCGTGGCACCGCACTGCCGCTGAACGACTATCTCGGCAAGTCGATCCGCACCAACAAGCTGGCGCCGGGTGTACTCGATCTCGGCACGGTGGACGGCAAGGTCGCCGGCATGCCATTGTCGCTGAATGCGTTTGCGCTGTTCTACGACACCGATGCTTTCAAGAAGGCCGGCATCACGCCGCCATCGGACAAGACCACCTGGGAGGACTTCGCAAAGATCTGCGTCGATCTCACCAAGTCGGTCGGCAAGAAGAACGTCTGGGCGATCGGCAATTGCGGCCGATATCTTTTCACCTTCCAGTCCTGGCTCACCCAGCGTGGCAAGATGCTCTATACGGCAGACGGCGCCGCCGGCTTCACGGCCGACGATGCCACCGCCTGGTATGCCTACTGGAATGACCTTGCGAAGGCCGGCGGCTGCAGCAGCGCGGAAGTCCAGGCGATGGACAAGATTCTCGTCGATTCCAACGCGATGGCGACCGGCAATGCGTTGATGGCAATCGCCTTCTCCAATCAGTTGACCGCCTTCCAGGGAATCAGCAAGACGCCGCTTGCGATCACCTCGCTGCCGGTCCTCAGCGCCTCGGCGCCGTCTGGCCTGTTCTATCGTCCAGGCCTGCACTGGGCGATCGCCAGCACATCAAAGAACCCGGAACTGGCCGCCAAGTTCATCGACTACTTCATCAACGAACCGGAAGCCGGCAAGACATTGCAGGTCGAGCGTGGCGTGCCGGTCAACATCGATATCCAGGCGCAGGTGCAGCCGTCGCTGGACGACGTTTCCAAGCTGACGGTCGACTATATCAAGTCCATTGCAGGCCGGGTCGGCAAATATCCGCCACCGGTGCCGCTCGGCGCTTCGGAATTCGAGGAGCGCTCGTTCCGCCCGCTGGCCGACAAGGTGGCCTTTGGCCAGATCACACCGAAGGAGGCCGGCGAGCAGCTGGTTTCCGATGCCAAGCGGATACTGAAGGGCTGACCCGACTTGCAAACGGCGGCGCGGGAACGCGGCTCCCGCGCCGCATCTTTTTCAGGAGGAATCTTGGCCGATGAGCGACGAAATCTTTGACGACAGCCTTTTTCGCCCCTGGGCCCGCAATCCCCTGAAGACCCGCACCGATGTCGAACAGGCCCTGAAGGACCTTGTCCTGCCGGTCGAAACGTATCGCTCGAAGGGTGGCGCACGCATCCGGCTCGATTCTGCTGCGGCGCATTTCGACCAGGCGTCGGCCGATTTCGAAGGTTATTCGCGGCTTCTCTGGGGGCTGGCGCCGGCTGAGGTCGGTGGCGCCAACTGGATCGACTGGGGGCCGGTCGCTCGCGGCCTCGCCAATGGCTGCGATCCGGATCACCCGGAATATTGGGGCGATACCTTCGATGTCAGCCAGCGGCTCGTCGAGCTTGCGGCGATCGGTTTTGCGCTGCGGTTGGTGCCGGAGAAGATCTGGGAGCCACTCAGCGACAAGCAGCGCGCCAATGTCGCGACCTACCTGATCGCCGGACATGGCCGCAAGCACGCGGACAATAACTGGAAGTTCTTCCGCCTGATGGTCGGAATGGGGCTTCGCCATGTGGGGGTCGATTACGATCGCAGCCTGGACGATACCTATATCCGCGACCTCGATGCTTTCTATCTTGGCGATGGCTGGTATCACGACGGCAATACGCGTCGCGCCGATCATTATGTGCCATTCGCGCTGCATTTCTACGGTCTGGTGCTGGCGGCCTTGGATGGCGGCGACTGGACCAAAGGTTATCGCGAACGGGCCAGCCTGATCGCCAGGGACATGAGCCGATGGTTCGCAGATGACGGAGCGGCTCTCTGCTTCGGCCGTTCGATGACCTATCGTTTCGCAATCGCCGGCTTCTTCGGCGCGACGGCGCTGGCCGGCGACAAGACGATTGCCTGGGGACAGCAGAAGGGGTTCTATCTCCGGAACCTGCGCTGGTGGGCGAAGCAGCCCTTCGCGGCGCGCGACGGCATCCTGCCGGTGGGCTACTGCTATCCCAACCTCATCATGTCGGAGCCATATAATTCTGCCCAATCGCCTTACTGGGCTTTCAAAGCCTTCCTCCCACTGATGCTGCCGGAAGACCATCCCTTCTGGGCAAGTGAGGAGGAGGCCTGCCCGCCGCGTCCGGAAGCTGCGATCCAGCGCCATGCAGGTTTCGTGATCGCCAATCCGCTGGGCGACGCAATCGCGCTTTCCTCCGGGCAGCAGACGAGTTCAAGCAACACTTTCGTGCGCTTCGGGCCGGAAAAATATGCGAAATTTGCCTATTCCGCTCGCTACGGCTTCAGCATCGAAAACGACCCATGGCGGTTCAAGAATGCCGTGCTCGACAATATGATCGGTTTCAGCGACGACGGCGTGCATTTTCGCGTGCGCGAGGATAACGAACAGGCGATGGTGACCGACGGCGGTCTGCTCTACGGTTTTTGGAAACCGTTCGCGGACGTGTCCGTCGATACCTTCCTCTATTGGGATGGCGGCTATCATGTTCGTCTGCACCGCATCGAAACGCCGCGACCGCTTTTTACCATCGAGGGCGGCTTTGCCATCTCGCGTGGCGATGGCGTGATGACGGAGGCCGAAGGCTCGGCGGTTGCGGTGACGGATGACGATATCTCGGCTGTCTACGATCTTTCCCCATCTGTCAGGCGGCAGGGCCGCTGCCATTTCGCAGCTCCGAACACCAATCTGGTTTCGGCAAAGACCATCGTGCCGCAATTGACGGGAGAGATACCACTAGGAGTGACCGTACTTTCGATCGCCGTCTTCGCCCAGGCGGAAGGCTTGGCTGCGCGCCATGTTCTCACGCAACGGCCTGCAGCACCGGACGTCGAGATGCTGAAGGCCCGGATTGTGGCAAACGGTATTTCGGTGACCTTGATGCATGGCATCCCGAACTGACCGGCATTAAGACCTCGAATTGCCGATGATCCTGCCGCGCAGCCATGCGGACGAGAGATCGATGCAATAGACGACCAAGACGATCAGGAAGATGATCGTCCAGGCCTCCGGCCAGCGATAGGCGGCGATGCGGTCTGCCAGGAAAAAGCCGATGCCGCCCGCACCGACGATGCCGAGGATCGTACCCGAACGCGTATTGGACTCGAAATTGTAGAGCACGATCGACAGGATGACGGGCATGGCCTGCGGCATGATCGCGAAGCGGATCGTCTGAGTGCGGCTTCCGCCGGACGCCAGCACGCCATCGGCCGGCTTGCGCGATGTATTCTCGATCGCCTCGGAAAACAGCTTGGCGAATGTGCCGATCTCCGAAACCGCGATGGCGAAGACGCCTGGAAGTGGCCCGAGGCCGAAGGCGCGGATGAAGATGAGTGCCAGCACGATCTGTTCGACGGCGCGTAGCGCATCGAAGCCGCGGCGTGCCGAAAGCCGAAGCCAGCCGAACGGCATGATGTTCTTGGCGCCGAGAAAGGCCAGCGGGAAAGCGACGAGGGCACCGAGCAAGGTTCCGAGGAAAGCCATGGCGACCGTCTCGCCCATCGCTTCAAGGATATCTCGCCATTCTGCCCAGGTTGTCCAGATGTAGGGCGGAAACATGAAGGAAACGATGGTGCCCAGCCGCGTCGCGCCCTGGATCAGCCGCATCGGCGAGAAGCCGAACAGATAGAGGCCCGCGACTACCGGTGCCAACAATGCGAGGACGGTGGTCCAGCGAACCAGCCGCACGTGGATCGGCGCCGAAAAGGCGCCCGGAACGCGCTGCCGAAGATCTGCATAAGGGGAGGCATCCATTTTAGGCCCTCAGACTTTCGAAGCCGATAATACGGTGGCGAAGTTTCTCGCTCAGAAAATCGATGATGATCACGGTTACGAGGATGATCACGAATAGCGCCGACAGATCCCTGTATTCCTGCAGCGACATGGCGGTGCGGATTTCCTGGCCGAGCCCGCCGGCGCCGACATAACCGATGATTGACGACGAGCGGACGTTGATCTCGAAGCGCAACAGCGTGTAGCTGATCACGTTCGGAATGACCTGCGGCACGACGCCATAGCGCATCTGCTGGAACCAGGAACCTCCGGCCGCCTTGACGCTTTCGAGCGGCCGCATGTCGATGTTCTCGTTGACTTCGGAATAGAGCTTGCCGAGCGAACCGGTGGCGTGCATGGCGATTGCCAGCACCCCGGCAAGCGGCCCGACGCCGAAGCAGAAGACGAAGATCAGCGCCCAGACGATGTCGGGAACCGTGCGGATAATTTCCAGATAACGCCGGCTGACGACCAGCAGAACAGCGTTGGGGCTGAGATTGCGGGCGGCCGGAAAGCTCAAGGCGAAGGCGCCGATCACGGCGAGGAATGTCGCAAGATAGGCGATCAGGATCGTTTCGCCGAGCAGTTGGAGCCAGACCCGCCAGCGCCAGAACCATTCCGCTAGATCGGCGCCGAGGTTATTGAGACGGAGCACGGGAAAGGTTTTGTAGATGTAGTCGCCCAGCCGCGGCAGCGAGGCCCAGAGTTTCCAGGTGGTGATCCGCTCGCCGGAAGGCAGGTTCACTTCCGTCGTATCGAAAAAGCCGTTGATCCAGGCCGAAATGAAGACGGCGGCGGCAAACAGCACCAAGGAGATCAACTGAACCCGCAGCGCTTTGTTGCGGCGCCGGCGATAGTCGATCTCGAACTGCTGGATCATCGTTGACGGCGAGAGAGAAACCATGGCGGACCCTGATTTGGCAACTGGAGCGCCGCGGTCTGCCGCGCTCCGTGTCGTTAAGGCGGGAGGCAATCAGCCCTGACGGCGCTGCTTGCTCAGCCACTCGCGCATGTCGATGATCCATTGGTAACGCTGGTGGTCGACCTCGACATAGCCTTTGGAGGTCGAGTTGGCGCCGCCGCTCATTTCTTTGAAGGCGTCGGGCGCCTTTTCCGGCATCGCCTTGATGACCGTCTTGACGTCGTTGATCAGGTCGGCCGGAAGGTTCTTGCGGATCGTCAGCGGGCCGTTGGTGATTTCCGGCGATTTCCAGATGCGGCAGATCTCACCCTTCGGGATCATGCCCTTGACTTCCATGCGCTGCGGAATGCCGCTGACTTCGTTGTTGACATAGGTTGCAGCTGCATCGAACTGCTTATTGAGGACGGCCATGACGCCCGTCTCATGCGAGCCGGAGAATGGAATGGCGGAGAAGAAGGTCTTTGGATCGTAACCCTGCTTGACCAGATTGAAATAGGGCACGGCATAACCGGACGTGGAGTCCGGATCGGCAAAGGCCAGAACCTTGCCCTTCAGGTCGTCGACCGACTTGTAGCCGGAATCGCAACGCACCGTGATGACGGAATAATAACCGGTAGAGCCGTCCTGTTCCTGGCTGGCGAGCAGCGGCATGACACCACCGTTCGTTTCGGTATAGGCAGCGGCGTAAGCCGAGGAGCCGAGGAACGCGAATTCGATCTGATCGGCGGCGAGCGCCTGGATGACGCCGTCATAGTTGCCAGCGGTGAAGATTTCGATCTTCACGCCCAGTTCCTTTTCCAGATAGGCGGTGAAGCCGACACGCCGTGCGAGGCGGTCCTTCTCGTTTTCGGCGGAGGTAATGCCAACGCGGATGGTCTTGTACTTGTCTTTCCAGCCCTCGGCAAAAGCCTGGTTTGAAAGGAAAAGCGAGGCCGTTACGGCCGCAAGCATGAGGACGTTTTTCATTTCAGCTCTCCTGTTTTGATAAAAGCCGCCGGCTGTGATCGGCCGCCGGCGGGAATTCAAACCGGCTCGTAGATCCTCGATGACGTTGATCTTCGGGGGCTGACCGATGTGGACGTCACGGTTTCGTCGATGTCTTCATCCAGCCCGGCGGTGCCGTAGATCTGGTGGATGCGTTCCTGGGTGAGATCCTGAGGCAGCCCATCGAAGCGCACCTGTCCATCGCGCATGGCGATGATGCGTTGGCAATAGGCGCGGGCAGTATCGAGCGTATGCAGATTGACGAGAATGGTAATCCCGTCCTCGCGGTTGATCTTGCGAAGCGCGTCCATCACGCGGGCCGCATTGGCCGGATCGAGCGAGGCGATCGGTTCGTCGGCGAGCATGACCTTGGGATTCTGAACGAGCGCCTTGGCGATCGCCACGCGCTGCTGCTGACCACCGGACAGGGTGCCGGCACGCTGCAGCGCCTGCGGCACAAGGTCGAGCCGGTCCAGGGCGCGGATCGCCATCGCTTTTTCCTCATCGGTGAAGTGGCGCGCCATGGAGGAGAGAAAACCGTGATGCGCGATACGGCCGATCAGCACATTGGTCAGCACGTCCATGCGCTCGACCAGATTGAACTGCTGGAACACCATGGCACAGGAGGCTCGCCAGAGGCGCAGGTCGCGGCCTTTGAGCGAGGTGATGTCCCTTCCATCGAAAAGGATCTTGCCGGAGGTCGGATCGGTGAGCCGGTTGATCAGGCGCAGCAGGGTGGATTTGCCGGCTCCGCTGCGGCCGATGATGCCGACCATCTGCCCGGTTTCGATCGACAGCGTTACGTCGTCGACGGCGCGTGTCTGGCCGAAAGTCTTCTTCAGAGAGTAAAGCTCGAGCACGGGAAAAGTCTCCGCCTGCCGGGCAACGTCCAAGACGAAGCCAAGTTATACTTAAAGATCGACCTTACAAATTATGTATAGCAATTCCTCATGACATTTTTATTATGAAATTCGTCAACAAATGCAGAGACTTATAGGAATTTTATCATCGAATACATTCGAAATATCCGAATGTCTGCGTCCCGCGGTCATTCGGATCGGAAAAAAAGACCAGCGCGAGACCGGTCTCTGGTTGTTCTGTCTATGCAGCCTGACGGAGGTGGTAGAGCGCGCCATCCGAATAGACCTGGCGCCCATTGCTGAATGTCGCCCGCACGCGAGGCATGCGTCCCCTTTCGGCGATAACGAGGTCGGCCCGCAGACCGGTCTCGATCGCACCGCGGTCGGTGAGGCCAAGTGCGGCGGCGGGATTGGAAGTCGCAAGCGCTGCGGCTGCAGGCAGGCCACCGGTGCCGACTTCGGCGAGCGCCAGGATCGCGGGAAGCATGGCGGAGGGGTGATAGTCGCTGGCCAGCATATCGAGAACGCCGTTTTCGTAGGCTTCGCGGGCGGAGAGATTGCCGGAATAGGAAAGGCCGCGCAGTGCGTTCGGCGCACCCATCGCGGTCGCGATGCCGAGCCTTTGCGCTTCCCTGGCCGCATCCATCGTCACCGGGAATTCGCTGATGCGGGTCTGCAGCCCATGCACCACCGCGACCTTTTCGATCGTGTCGTCGTCGTGTGAGGCGAGCGTGACGCCGTGGGCATGTGCGGCGGCGGAAACCGCCGCGATATTGTCCATCGCGTCCATGTTCTGTGCCCGGTTCTCGATGCGCTGACGAACGGCTTCTGCAGCCTGTTCCGGTGTCAGCTTGTGATTGCGGGCAACCGTCTCGATGTGGCGCTCGACGTCACGGTACTGACCCTGCCCCGGCGTATGGTCCATCAGTGAAATGAGATCGAGCGAGCCGGCCCGCAGAAGATCCTCGATGACCAGACGAGCCTTGGTGAAGGTGACCTCGAAGCGCGCGTGAACCCGGTGGTCTACCAGAAGCTCGCCTTTTCTCAGCGTCGTAATCGTGTCGATGATCGCGCGCGAATGTTCCTCCGATCGCAGATGGCCATAGGTGCTTGCGGCATGGAAAGAGAGGGCCGCATAAGCCGTGGTGATGCCGCTGCTCGCAAGCTTCTTGTCCAGTTCGAAAATGCCGAGTTCCAACGGAAAACGTACGTTGGGGCGGGGCTCCACCTCGCGCTCGACCATATCGCCATGCATGTCGATGAAGCCCGGCAGGAGCAGCCGCCCGCCGCCGGAAATGTCGGGCGACGCCACCGATCCCTCACGGATTTCGGCGATCAGCCCGTCCTCGATCCTGAGCGCGCCGTTCGAGATGACCCGGTCGCGCAGGACAATTTCAAAATCACTCAGCCACATTATATGCTCCGTCGGCAATTGCCTTGATTCCAAGGCTTATTTCGCGATCGATGAGTTCGGCGACGTCATCCGGATGGTGGAAGACGCCGATCATCGCTACGCCTGCCGCCTTCAGCTCCGCAAGCCGGGCGACGAGCGCATGCCGGGCTTGTCTGTCGAGCGAAGCGGTCGGCTCGTCGAGAAAGAGAAGCCGCTGAGGCAGGATGAGGGCGCGCGCCAGGTTGACCTTCTGTTGTTCTCCACCGGAAAAGGTCGAGGGATAGGCGGCCCAGAGCTCGGCCTTGACGTCGAAAGCGGCCAGCCAGCGCCGGGCTTCCTCGATCGCCCGGGCATAGGGCGTTCCGGCAAGCCGCAGGGGTTCGGCAACCAGCTCCTCGGCGGCAACGCGTGGACGGGCCTGCAGGAATTGCGTGACGAAGCCGATCTCCCGGCGCCGCAGAAGGGAGATATCGACGTCGGCGGCGACCGCCAGATCGATGATGCCTTCCTTCGTGTGATAGAAAGCGTGGCCGGCGCGCGGCAGGTACGAGCGATAGAGCGTCCGCAGCAGGGTGGATTTGCCAGCGCCGTTTTCACCCTTCAGCAAGATGAATTCGCCTTCGTGCAGATCGAAACCGACGTTTTCGAAGGCAAACAGCGTACGCCTCAAATGGTGCATCTCGAAGTGCTTGGCGAGCCCCTCGACCGAAAGCACGACTGGAGACAGGGGGGCAGAGGTGGACGGCGTGTGCATGTTCATGATGCCTGTCTCTCCTCAGAGTTTCGCGTGGACGAGCTGTTGCGTATATTCATGCTGCGGATCCTGGAAGATCTGATCGGCAAGACCTTGCTCGACGACTTCCCCGTTGCGCATCACCATGACACGGTCAGCCATCGTGCGAATGACACCCAGATCGTGTGACACGATAACCATGGTGATTTGTCGTTCCCGCTGCAGCCGCTTCAGCGTATCGAGCACCAGCGCCTGAACGCTGACGTCGAGACCGGTCGTCGGCTCGTCGAGGAGAAGCAGCGCGGGTTCCAGTGCAATCGCCTTGGCGAGCTGCACGCGCTGTTGCATACCGCCGGAGAGCTCTGAAGGACGGGCATCCATGCGGGCGGTCGGAAATTCCGACGCGTCGAGGGATTCCTTCGCCTTGGCGCGCAGCACCGCAAAGTTCCGCTCGCCCGCCATCAGCAGCCGTTCGGCGACATTGCCGCTGCTGGTATTGTTCATTCGGAGCCCGAGATGCGGGTTTTGGTAGACGATGCCGATGTGATGTGCGCGCAGCATGCGGCGCGAGAAGCGGTCGAGTGTGAAAAGGTCGAGGTCTTCGCGACCGGGCAGATCGAGGTGGTAGGTGCCGCGATCCGACATCTCCTCGAGATTCATCATCCGCAGCAGGGTCGACTTGCCGGAGCCGGATTCGCCGACGATGCCGAGAACTTCGCCCGGATAAACGGTCACATCGACGCCGCGCAGTGCCCGGACGTCACCAAAGCTCTTTTCGGCGCCCCTGATGGTCAGGATCGGACTTGCGAGCATCAGGCACGGCGGCTGGCGTTCCAGTCCGGAAGTCATGGAAACAGAGGAATTCATCGTTCAAGCCTGCCTTCGCGGTAGTAGGTTTCGCCCAGCGTCACGGCTTCGCCTTCCCGTCGTTGGATATGCTTGACGCCATACTGGCTGTCGGAAATCTCGAAACTGGACGAACCGTCGTCCTGCGGTAGTTCGTTCATGAAGAAGCCCATGGCACCAGAGCGGTAGCAGGTCTTGTCGGCATGATCCTCGACGCGATAGGGCACGTCGTCGAACACCAGCGGCTCGACGCGCGTATAGGGCGGCACCGCATGGATACGCTTTTCGCGGCCGGCCGAGAGGATCGTCAGGTTGGCTGCCATATGCATCTTCGGTACGTCCCAGCGCGGGATCGGTGAAGGCGTCATGACATGCCGGCCGTTGACCATGCTCGGATAGGACGAGCCTTGCATAATGCGGCCGGAGCGGACGAGCTGTTCATAGAGCGTCAGCCAGAGCTGGCCGTAATCCGCGTCGCCGTGCATCACGCGCGCCTCGGACATGTCCGGCTGGACGGGGCGCAGCGGCTCCGGATTGGGAACCTGAAGCACCAGAATCTGGTCCTCGCGAAGCTTCTCTTCCGGAATGCGATGGCGCGACTGGATGATATCGGCCTTCAGCGTGTCCAGCGTCTCCTTCGCCGAACTCACCCGGCGTAGGAATTTGCGGATGCTGCTGGCATTGACGGAATCGTCGGCGCCCTGGTCGATCACCTTCACCACGGATGCGGGCTTCAGCAGTGTCAGCGTCACCTGCAGACCACCGGTTCCCCAGCCGCGGGCGATCGGCACTTCGCGGCTGGCATAGGGCACCTGATAGCCGGGGATAGCGATCGCCTTGAGGATGCGGCGGCGCATTTCGCGCTTGGCGGATTCATCTAGGAAGCCGTAGCTGAAGGCTGCCCAGGGTTTTGTCAGTTGATCGAGTTTCACGACATTGCCTTTTCGAGTTCGGCCTGCCTGGCTGCATCGGCCTGCGGCACCGCGGCCTTGTTGGCGGGCTTGTCCGTCTTGACCTTCCGGATCGCATCGAGGCTTGACTGGAAGGTCACGTAATGCGGCAGCTTGAAGTGGATGCAGAAACCCGAGGCCTCCACCGGTTCCGTGTGATAGAGCACGAATTCCTCGTTCGAAGCCGGATGCGGCTTTTCCTGGGTCGAGGCGAGATCGAGGGACGCGGCGGCGATGACCTTCACCTCATTCCAGCCGAAGGTCGCGGAAAATCCGAGTTGCAAGCCTTTGGCCTTGGAGATGATCTCTGCCTGGCTGATGCGAACGCGTCCGGCGCTGAAGATCGTCCCGCGCGGATGGCGGATGCGGACCGGCGCCTCGGCGAGCCGCAATTCGTTGACCGTCGGGTGAACGTTGCCGTAGCCGCGCATGGTCGAATACCCGAGCGCCAGCGTGCCGCCGGTGTCGGCACGGGCAAGGCTCTGCAGTTTATGGGCACGGCTCGCCGGAAAGAGCAACGGCTCGCGCGTGACGTCGGGGATCTCCTCGAGCGGAACGGGCTCGGACTGGAAATCGGCGATCAACCCTTGTGCCTTCTGCCAGTCCGCCAGCGACGGCTGCGTGGCCGGCGCCGGTTCCGCAGCCTGTTCGACAGGTTCGGGCACGAAGTCGGCTCCATTCAACACATCGATATTCAGCAGCCGGTGCGAATAATCGAGCGTCGGGCCGAGGATCTGGCCTCCCGGAATGTCCTTGAAAGCGGCAGAAATGCGCCGCACCGTGAACAGGTCCTTCTGGCGCACCGGCTCGGCAATGGCCAGGCGCGGCTGGGTAGTGCGGTAGGCGCGAAGAAGCAGGACTGCTTCGTAGAGATCACCGCCCGATTGGGCGAGCGCCAGAGCCGCAAGCTCCGGCGCGTATAACGACGCCTCGCCCATTACCCGGTCGAGGAGATAGGGCATGCTCTTGGCGATAGCATCAACACGGGTTTTGTCGATCCGGCCGAGATCTTCGCGATACAGTCGTTCGGATTGTTCGATGGCGCGTTCGCCGCCGCGTGTAGCCACATAGGCCATCAGAGCACCTCGATGAACGTCGAACGGGGGATGCCGACCAGCCGGTCGCAATCCAAGAGATAAACGTCCCAGCCGAGCGGATAACGGATTGCCTCGGCTCGGAGTGACCAGAACGAACGATCGACGTCGCCGATGACAAGGTCGATCGAGCCGTTGACGCCGGGGCCGGAAAGCCTGAGCCGTGTACCGCCGGCGCCGTCGATCATCGCAGGCGAGAAGATCGTCGCGGACGCATCGGGATAGAGGAGATTGCCGGCGAGCAGCGTGGACAGCGCGGCGACATTGCGACCATCCGCCAGCGAGGTGAAGACGTATTCGGCCTCGTCGAGCATAGCCGGATACGCTCCTGTCGCGGCAATCTGCCGGCCTAGACCGTCATCGGAAGAGAAGAATGTGCACTCGCGGTCGAGCAAGCTTTCGGCGAGCAGCAGCAGGCAGGCATCGGGAAGAGGCTGGATAACTCCGGGACGGGCGAGTGCCCACATGAGAGCGTCGAACGTCGCATTGGAACGGGTGTCTTCTGCTGTGGGAAGAAGCAAGGCATGCGTCATCAGAAGGTCTCCATGCGGACGCGGGTGGATTCGACCTTGCGAAGCCGTGTTTCATCGATTTTTCGCTGGCGGTGATGCTCGCTCGCCAAGAAAGCCTCGATGGCCTTGATACCGATACCGGCTGTGATGCAGGCATCGACGATGGCCATTGCCATCGAATGTTCGAGGTCGCGGCCGACCACCGCCCCATAACCTTCGATGTTCCTACCGGTCAGGCGGATATGAGCCTCCGACACCAGAACTTCGCCAAGATGGAAAGCAGTATTCTGCACGGTATCGACATAAGGCAGCATAACGATCCCGGTGCGGCTCGCAAGAACCTCGATCGCTCCGAGTTCGTCTATGAGTGTCTCGGCGAATGCCTTGGCAGCACCGGGCTCGGATGCGGCAAGAATATCGAGCGTCTGGGCATGACCGAAGCGACTGGCCGCCGCGTCCGGCGGGGATATGTCATTCATTGTTCTGTCCTTTCACCGGCGATGCCGGAGGCGGTTCGGCAAGTTCGTTCTCGATCGTGAACTGTATGCGTTCGCCGGCCCAGACCGTCTCGGAATAGGCGATCGGACGACCCTCCATGTCGACGTCGGTCTTTTGCACGACGAGTACCGGCTGGTGCGGCGATTGTGCCAGGAGCTGAGCTTCGTCGCCGATGGGACGCCGCGTCAGGATCGTCGTGCTCTGGCGCAGATAATCGGGAATGCCGAAGGCAGCGTAGATCACCGTCACGGACTCGCCCGCCCGCCGGCGCAGATGCATGTTCGGAAACCGTTCGGCCGGATGATAGGAATGGCTGAGGCTGATCGGCACGTCGTCGGCAAAACTGCGGCGGGCGATCATATAAACCTTGGCGCCGGCTTCCAGTTTAAGTGCCGCGGCAACCGTTGGCGGCGCGACGATCTCGGCTTCGGAAATCGGCTGCCCTGAAGGCGTGCGTCCCTGTTCGAGCAGATTTTTGCGGAAGCGGGTGCGCCGGGCGATGTTGTAGGTGATGACCGAATGTTCTTCGACGAACGTGCCGCGGCCCTGTTCGACACGGATCTTGCCGGCCGCCGCGAGCTCGGAAATGGCGCGACGAACGCTGTGGCGGCCGACATTGAAGCGGTCCATCAGCTCCGTTTCCGTCGGCAGCTTGTTTCCGGGGGCGAGCGAGCCGGAGGTGATGGCGCGGCTGATTTCCCGCTCGACGACCTGCCACTGGCCGGAACGCGATTTAAGGGTAGCAAGGTCTGGATCGTTAGTCATTCGGACGAATCTTAAATTCATTCGGATGACTTTACGTATAACAAGGACCGGTGACAGTTTTATGTAGCGCCTGACTCTCGCAAGATTTTATTGGAAATCGAGATCGTCGGTCGTCAGGTGGCTGAGGAGGGGACCAGTGTCGACCTTCGGATGATCAATTCCCCGGAAAGCCGGCGGACATGCGGGGGCTTGCCCGGTGCGCAGGAGCCATCCTCCAGCATACCGACCGCGACATCGACGATTGTTTCGACCGGCTGGCGGAATGTCGTCAGGTCGTAGTGTGGCCAACCGGCGATGGCGATGTCATCGAAACCGGCGACCGCGATATCCTCCGGCACGTTGATGCCGTTCTCGTGCAAAGCGTCGATCCCGCCGACGGCCAGGATGTCGTTCGCAAAGAAGATCGCATCGGTGCCGCCGCGAGCAAGGATCTCGGTAGCGGCTTTTCTGCCGGCGTAATAGCTGTATTCGCCCCCGTCGATCAATGCGGACAGCGTCATGCCATGTTCGGCGATGCGGGTGATGAAGGCATTCTGCCGTTCGCGATTGGTCGTCGTATGGGCGAGGCCTGCAACATAGGCTATCCGATGCCGGCCGATGTCGTGAAAATGATCGGCGATCGCCCGGGCGCCTTCGGCATTGTCGCAAATCACGCAATTGAGTTCGGCATCCTCCGCCACGCGATTGATGAGGATCGCGGCCCGATCCTCGGTCGCCCAACGCAGGATCGGTCCTGACAGGATCGTCGCGGAAATGACGATGACGGCATCGACGTTGTAGCGCCGCAGTGCCGAAAGCTGCTCTTCCAGGTTGGCGCCCTTGGCAATGTTGAACATAAGGCTCTGAAGGCCGACGCGTTGCAACGCGCGGGAGAGCTTCTCGATGAGAGCCGGATAGAAAGGGTTCTGCATGTCGGAGATGACGATGCCGACGATATTCGTCCGGCTCTTCGACAGCATGCTGGCGATGGCGTTGGGATGGTAGTCCACTTCCTCGGCAAAGCGCAGGATCCTTTCCCGAAGATCGGGCGCAATGCTCGCTCCGGCTGTGAAGGCGCGCGATACAGCCGATTGACTGACGCCGATCATGCGGGCAAGTTCGCGGGCCGTCATCGGTTTGCGCTTGCTCTTTTCGTCGATCGTACCGTTCCTGGTCAATCCGTGTCCCCTGTCGGCGCGCAACCGTCGCGGGCTCTTCCCTAGCGCGTTGTCGGTCTTTCTTCAATACTGCGAATTGGCGCGGAAACCAATGTTGCATCCGTATGCAATGCACGTTAGGCTAATTTGCCGGGCGAGGAGACCCGCTGGGAAAATGGGTGGAGGCACTATGCCCGCAGCATTGAACGACCTCAGGGTCGTTGATTTTTCCGACAGCCTTGCGGGGCAATATTGCGCGCGCCTGCTCGCGGATTTCGGTGCGGATGTCGCACTTGTCGAGCCGCCTCAAGGTTCGCCGATTCGAAGGATGTCGCCGTTTTCCGTTTCCGATCCCAGCCTCTCGCTGTGCTTCTGGCATCTCAACACCGGCAAGCGGTCGGTCGTGCTCGATCGCACAAAGCCGGAAGGACAGGCGGAGCTCGACCGGCTGCTGGCCATGTCCGATATAGCTATCCTGCCGGAAAGCTTGGATCCACAATCGGTCGAGGAACTCAACCCGGGATGCATCGTCGCCTCCACTACAGCGTTCGGCCGGGATGGACCACTGAAGGGCTGGAGAGGGCCGGAAATCGTGCTGCAGGCCTTGTCCGGCATGATGAACAATAACGGTGTCTATGGTCGCGAGCCGCTCTATGGCGTCGGCGACCGTGCCTCTTTCGCGGCCGGGCTTGCCGCCTATATCGGCATCCTCGCTGCGCTGCACGAGCGCCATTCGACCCATCTTGGGCAGATCGTCTCCGTGGATGCGGCGGAAACGGCTGCGGCGATGTGTTTTCCTTATGTCATGCGGCATGTCTATAACGGCTCGATCCATACCCGGCGGGATCAGACGATCCCGGCAGGCCAGGTGAGGTGCCGCGACGGCTGGGTCTGCATCTGGATTTACAATCACCGCTGGCATGCGGTTTGTGCCGCCCTTGATCTGCTGCACATCGAGGCAGATCCGCGGTTTGCAGAACCGGTCGTTCGCCGGGCGAATTGGGATGCACTCTACGCGATCATTCAGGAAAAGGTGGCCGGGCAATCCGCCGAGGATCTCGTCCATCGCCTGCAGGAGGCGCAGGTGATTGCGGCCAAGGCCTATAGCCCATCCGAGCAGCGGAAGAACGGACATCTGAATGAACGGAATTATTGGGAAAGCGCCGATGGCAGGTTGATCCTAGGCCCGCCCTACCGGATGAGCCGGACGCCACGTAGCATGCGGTCCGGCGCGCCGGCGCTCGCAGAGGCGAACGGCAGTATTCGATGGCAGGCTTCCGAGCGGCCCGTTTCGGAGCGCTCGTCGAATGGCTTGCCGCTCCAGGGGCTGCGGGTGATCGAGATCACCACTGCCTGGGCCGGCCCCATGGCCGGGCGGGTGCTCGCCTATTTCGGTGCCCAGTCGATCCATGTGGAATCTCCCAATCGGGTGAACTCCTGGCGGCTGAACAAGGAAAGGCCCAATCCGATCAATTTTCCGGAGGGAGAGCCGGGCTCGCGGCCCTTCGACCGGTCGTTCCTGTTCAACTCGCAGAACGTCAACAAGCTTTCCTGCATCCTCAATCTCAAGACGGAGGAGGGGCGCAAGACACTGCGCCGGCTGGTGGCGGTGGCCGACGTGTTGATCTGCAATTTCCGGCCCGGTACACTCGCAAAACTCGGCCTCGACTACGAAAGCCTGACAGCGATCAAGCCTGATATCATCGTCGCGGAATTGCCGGCCTTCGGCGGTCATGGACCGATGTCGGGTTATGCTGCTCTCGGTCCGACCATGGAAATGGCGACAGGCATGTCTACCATGATGGCCTATCCGGATGGGCAGCCGGAAAACAGCGGGCCTTCCTATCTCGATCCGATCGGCGGGTTCAATGCCGCCGCTGCGATCCTGACGGCGCTCCATCACCGCGACCGCACCGGAGAGGGGCAATATGTCGAGGTGCCGCAGGTGGAAGCGGCCATGCAGTTCATCGGTGCCGAACTGCTTCTGGCGGCAGAGACCGGGACCGATCCGGTCCCCCACGGCAATCGCGTGCCGCACATGTCGCCGCACGACGCTTTCCCGGCGCGCGGGGAAGACCAATGGGTGGTGATCGCAGCGGAAAACGATGCGCAGTGGGCGAGGCTCTGCAGCCTGATCGGCAGGCCGGAGCTTGCAGCCGATCCCCGCTTTGCAAGTCTCGATGTCCGCAAGCGGAACGAGGCGGAACTGACGGAAATTCTCTCCAAGTGGACCGGGGCGCGCGACAAGCACGAGGTCGCGAATCTCCTTCAGGAAGCTGGCGTGGCGGCGGCACCGGTCGCCAATGCGGCGGATGTCGCCGCCAGCGCCTATCTCGCCCACCGCGGCTTCTTCACCGAACTCGAACACCCGGATGCGGGCCGTCACAGGCACCCGGGTCTTCCGATTCATTTGAGCCGGACACCGGGAAGTCAGCGAGGACCAGCTCCTCAATTCGGCGGTCATAATCGCTTCGTGCTGCAGGATATTCTGGCATTGCCCGCCGAAGAGGTCGAGCGCGTGATGACCGGCGATGCGATGACCACAATGCCTTTCCCGGACGGCTGAACGATGACGGCAACCTTCTCCTCACCGCTTTTCCCACGCGAACTTGCAGTCGATATCAGGCTCGACGACGACCCGCGCTACAAGGGTTCGATCCATGAAGATAGTGTGGCCCGCGCGCGCGGCTACAAGGCGGCGCTTATTCCCGGCGCCTTCATCTATGGGCATATCAGCCGCGTAGCGCTTCATGCCTGGGGTGCGGGCTGGACGGTTCACGGTGGCATGGGTGCCCAGTTCCGTAAGCCGGTCTATAACGGCGATCGTCTGGTCATACGTGCCGGAGCGCTGGAAGGCGACGCGCGCATGCGCCGGGCGAAGATCTCTGCAGTCAACGAAGACGGAGAAGAGGTCGCCATCGGCTGGATCGGTATGCCGGACGGAGTGCCGAGCATGCCCGATGTCACGGCATGGTGCGTGATCCCGAGACCTGACACGCCTCCGGCAGTTGAAGCTGGAGGCCTTCGTCGCGGAATGCCCCTGACCACCGCCGATCAGATTCTGACGGAAGCGGATTTTCAGGCATCCTTGAGCGCGTTTGGCGAAAGCGATCCGTTCTATCGGGAAGAAGGCGTTGTTCACTCAGGCTGCCTCATGCGGCTTGCCATGGGCGATACGCATCGAAGCTTCCAATTTCCCTCTCCTGTCGTGCTGACGGCTGTCGATGCGCAGCATTTCGCGCAGGTAAAGCCCGGTCAGCGGCTGTCCATTGTCGGCGCCGTCGCGGACGCTTATCTGCGCAAGGGCAAATATTATGTCGAGAGCGAGGAATTCCTGCTCGCGGACGGCCAACTCGTCGCCCGTTTCGTGAGAACGCAGATCTACGCCTATGAAGCGAAAACCTCCGGGAGATAAGGTTCAATTGGAAGATCATGCTTGCATACGGATGCAAACTGCGCGATGCTGAAGGCAAGGGAGAGCGGCAGTGAAGGCCGTCATATTGCTCGATGCGGTCTGGGAGGGCTGCACGAGACTTCGGTATAAAACATTCCGCATTCGTGGGGATCGCAACTCGTCTCGGCGGGAGGTTTCACCCGTACAATAACCGGCGCTCGGCCCGTGTTGTTTCGTTTTCATTGAGGATAGGCAGTGGCAGGCCCGACAACCATCAAGTCCGTAGAAGCCTTTCAAGTCAGCTGGGAGCCGAATGAGCCGCCGGGGCGGCGCACGGCATTCGTGCGCGTCACGACGGAGGACGGCATCGTCGGCCATGGCGAGGCGTCCCCGATGATGGGTGGGGAGCATTCACTCGGCGTGGTACGCGACTTTGCGGCCTCCCTTGTCGGAGCCGATGCGCTCGATCATTCGGTACTTTATGATAAGTTATTGCACAAATACGTGAAACTCGGACCGGAAGGCGCCGTCACCGGTGCGCTTGCCGCCCTCGACATCGCCCTCTGGGACATCAAGGGCAAATATTTCAACCAGCCGATCTACAAACTACTCGGCGGGGCATGGCGGACCGAAATTCCGTTCTACTCCTCGATCGGCGGCAATGCGGGCCGCAATGTCGATGAGGTTCTGCGCGTGGTGGAGGCGCGCTGGAAATCGGAGACGCCAGCGGCGATCAAGATCCGCTGGGACGACGATCGTACGCGGCAGGATTATGACATTCCCGGCGACATCGCCAAGGCCAAGGCCGTGCGCAAGCTGGTGGGCGACGATTTTCCGCTCGCCTTCGACGCCAACAACCAGTATTCCGTCGGCGGCGCCATCCGCGTCGGCCGGGCGCTCGAAGATCTGGGCTTCGTCTGGTTCGAGGAGCCGGTGCAGCACTACAACGTGCGCGCGATGGGAGAGGTCGCGCAACGTCTCGACATCACGGTCTCGGCCGCCGAACAGTCCTATACGACGCAAGCCCTCGTCGACATGATCAATGCGGGCGTGCGCATGGTTCAGCCTGATATCGTCAAGATGGGAGGCATTACAGGTCTCATGCAATGCGCGGCGATCTGTTACGCGCACGGGGTCGAACTCGTGCCGCACCAGACGCAGCCGACGATTGCGCATACCGCGAACCTGCATGTGCTGGCCACCATCATGCATCTGACGAAACCGGCCGAATTCGCCGATCCCTCGACCCGCATGCATATCGCTTTCGGCAACCCGCCGAAACCAGCCAATGGAAAATTCACGATGCCGAGCGGTCCTGGTCTCGGCCTGACGGTGCATGACGCCGAATTGGACAAACGGCGAAGCTAGAGAAGCCAACTTGTCTTTGGGAGGAGACGATGAGCTTGAACAGAAGAGAATTCCTTGAGTTGACCGCCGTTGCCACGGCGATGAGCGCTGTCGGCATCCGCACTGCTGCTGCCCAGAGCACCGATGTCATTCGCATCGGCATCGCCGCCGGCGGACCGCGCACCAGCGATCCCAATTTCACCACCCAGGGCTCCGACAACTGGGCGACAGAACAGATGTACGAACAGCTCGTTCGTCCGGAAGACGGCGACTTTGCGACGACGCCGGACAAATACGTGCCGACGCTCGCCACCGAATGGAAGGCCTCGCCGGACGCCAGGACCTGGAACTTTAAGCTCCGCCAGGGCGTGCAGTTCCACAAGGGTTACGGCGAGATGACGTCCGAGGATGTCGTGTTTTCGTACAAGCGCGCGATCGCCGACGGCACCAACAAGACGATCATGTCCAACGTTGCGGATGTCGTCGCCAAGGGGCCTTACGAGGTGGAGATCACGCTGAAGACGCCGGACGTCAACCTGCTCGGCACGACGATCTTTTCGAACAACACGGCTATCGTCTCGAAAAAGGCGTTCGACAAGATCGGCGCGGAAAAGTTCATGACCGACGCCGTCGGCACCGGCCCTTACGAACTCACCCGTTTCGATCCCGAGTGGGGCGAGGCGATGAAGCGCCACGAGGGCTATTGGGGCGCCAAAGCCAAGATCGCCAATGTCGAATGCGTCTTCATCGCCGACACGACCGCGCGCACTCTGGCGCTTCTCTCCGGCAATGTCGACATGATTGAAGCCGTGCGCGCGCCGGGCTGGGTGGATTCCATGCTGCAGCGCGACCCGACCCTGCAATTCGACATGACGCAGCCGGGTTCGTTCAACACGCTGCACATCAACCTCAAGCGCAAGCCCTTCGACAAACTCAAGGTCCGCCAGGCCGTCATGTACGCGATCGATCGCCATGCGGTCGCCGAAGCGCTGAAACCGATGGGTGGTTTCATGGCCGGCCTGCAGCCGGCCTTTTTCCCGGCCGGTTTCAAGACCGAGGAACTGCCGCCGGAACTGCAGTACAAATACGATCCGGCCAAGGCCAAGGCACTGCTTGCGGAAGCGGGCTTCCCGAACGGCTTCGATTTCGACAGCAATTGCAGCCAGCGCGAGGACTATTCCTCGACCATGCTGATCGTTCAGGAGCAGCTTCGCGCCGTCGGGCTCCGCATGAACCTGAAGATCGGCGATCATACCGCCTATCACGCGGACAACCGCAGCGACAAGAACACGCTCGCCATGCATTCGTCGAGCTATCCGCCGATCCCGACCCAGCTCTATTTCCAGCAGCTTTCGTCGAAGTCGGAAGTCAAGCCGGACGGCAAGGGCGGCGGGGCCTACAGTCACTACGGCGTCGCCATGCCGGGCATAGACGAACTGCTGGACCAGGCGTTGCGAGCCACCGACTACAAGGTCTATGTCGATCTCTGCAAGAAGATCGAGCTTCAGGTCCTGCGGGATCTGCCGCTGATCGGATTGTCCACGCTGTCGTTCACCGTCGCGCGCAACAAGCGCGTCAACATGGGGTATCCGGTCAAGAGCGGTTATGCTCGCTGGCGATTCCATCGCGCCACCAAGACCGCTTGACGCTGCGTTTGTGAAAAGGCCAGGGCCGGCCGGAAAGCTTCTCTCCGTCCGGCCGGAGCGCCCCTTTGGCGTGGTCGTAGGATTCGGTCGCTGCCAGATGTTTCCTCCGATGGCCTTTCCATTATGCGTCTTGCATCTCCTGAAACGGTACCGGGTTCCTCGGTGCGCCCCCTCATGGCTGGCGGCCCAACTGTTCTTATCGTTCAGAGTGCTCTTTAGATCCGAGCTCGATTGCTCGCAAAGGCCACGCATACTTGCTTGACCTTCGCACGGTGCGAACGATAGTCGTTTTGGTTTGACAGGCCAGATCGAATCCAAGCGCCGTACTCGCTGATTTCTTGTGACGGAAGGCCTAGCCCCGTGGGGAAGATTTTAGGTTCTCAGCGTACTGGTCTGCCTATGGCAGTTGGGCAGGAATGGAGCAAACGCGATGTTACACACTGTGCCGGCATCCCCGGAAAACTGCGCCTGGGGCTATTTCGATCCCGCCCGGGAGCCGGTCATCACAATCGATAGCGGCGACACGGTGGTGATCGACAGCGTCTCCGGCCCGCCGGAAGTGCTTCCCAAGGAAGGTTTCACTATCCTGCCGGAGCACCTCGAAATCCACGAAAAATGCCGGCCGATCATGCAGGGTCATATTCTCACCGGTCCCGTGGCGGTGCGCGGTGCCAAGCCCGGCCAGGTTCTGGAGGTGAAGATCCTCGATGTCGAGCTTCGCCAGGACTGGGGCTATAATGTCATTCGCCCGCTTGCCGGCACGCTGCCTTACGATTTCGAGAACTCGCGGCTCCTGAACATCCCGCTCGACAAGCAAAAGAACGTTGCCCGCCTTCCGTGGGGTCTAGAATTGCCGCTCGCGCCGTTTTTCGGCGTCATGGGTCTGGCGCCGCCGCCGAACTGGGGCCGCATCACCTCGATCATGCCGCGGGCGCATGCCGGTAACATCGACAATAAGGAACTCATCGCCGGCACGACACTCTATCTGCCGATCTTCAACGAGGGCGCGCTGTTTTCCTGCGGCGACGGCCACGGCGTCCAGGGAGACGGTGAGGTCTGCATCACGGCGATCGAGACGGCTTTGCGCGGCACGTTCCAGATGATCGTGCGCGATGACCTCGGCTTCATCTATCCGCGCGCCGAAACGCCGGCGCATTACATCACCATGGGTATGGATCCGGACCTCGACCGGTGCGCGGAGATGGCGCTGCGCGACATGATCGTGCTTCTCGGCGAACAGGGCGGTTTGTCACGCGAGGATGCCTATACGCTCTGCAGCCTCGCCGGCGACCTGCGCATCACCCAGACGGTGAATGGCTGCAAGGGTGTGCATATGATGATGGCGAAGAAGCTCGTTCATTTCTGAGCGAGAATGGACGACGGGTTTGGACTTAGGCTGTGTCGAGGATCTGCAACGGATTGATTTAATTGCGATGGCTTGGATCCTCATACAAAGCTCAGGATGACATCGAGTAAAATCAAGGTCTGTCGGTTAAACAGGGGCCGGCTATCGGATGAGCGACTTCGGCATCGACGCTGGCGCATCCGTCCGGACGATAACGCTACTGCCCGCTTGAGCGGGCAGTCCGGCCCGGCTTATTGGCGAAGCCATTGAGAGGGTCGGATTACCGGCCCTTCGCCTGCCGCCATTTGGCGAAATCCGCCTTCGTCTCTTCCCTGGTCGCCGGATAGAGGCCGATGATCGAGCGGCCGTTCAGCACTTCCTCGGCGACGAAATCCTCGAATGCGGTCATCTCCACCGCTTCGTCGGCGATCTCTTCCGCCAGGTGCGCCGGCACGATGACGACGCCTTCGTTGTCGCCAACCACGACGTCCCCCGGCCAGACCGGCACGTCGCCGCAGCCGATCGGCACGTTGATGTCGAGCGCTTGATGAAGCGTCAGATTGGTCGGCGCCGAGGGCCGATTGTGATAGGTGCGGATGTCGAGTTCGGCAATCTCCGGACTGTCGCGGAAACCACCGTCGGTGACGACGCCCGCGGCGCCGCGCATCATCAGGCGCGAGACGAGGATCGAACCCGCGGAGGCCGCGCGGGGATCCTTGCGGCTGTCCATCACCATGACATGGCCGGGTGGACATGACTCGACGCCGGCGCGCTGCGGATGTTGCGGATTCTGGAAGACCGAAAGCGGGTTCAGGTCTTCGCGCGCCGGAATGTAGCGCAGCGTGAAAGCCTGGCCGACCATGTTTTTCGACTTGTGGGAGAGGGGCCGGACATCCTGGATGAACTGATTGCGCAGGCCGCGCTTGTACAGTGCGGTGCAGATCGTCGCGCAGCTGACGCCTTCGTATTTCTTGCGGGTGGCGTCGGAAAGAACGTATTCGGTCATGAGGTCTCCACTGAGAGAATGCTGGATCAGAAAATGTCCGGTTCACCGGCGGTCGCGCCGAATTCCCGTTCGAGAAAGTCGAAGTCGCAGCCTTCGTTGGCTTGTTTGATGTGTTTCGAAAACATCCAGCCGTAGCCGCGTTCGTATTTGTCGGCCGGCTGTTTCCATTCGGCGCGGCGTGCGGCGAGCGTTTCGTCATCCACCAGCATGTCGATCATTCGGTTCGGCACGTCGACGCGGATGATATCGCCGGTGCGCACCAGCGAAAGCGGCCCGCCGATATGGGCCTCCGGCGCCACATGCAGGATGCAGGCGCCGTAACTCGTTCCGGACATGCGGGCATCGGAGATGCGCAGCATGTCGCGATAGCCCTGCTTCAGGATCTTCTTCGGGATCGGCAGCATGCCCCATTCCGGCATGCCGGGGCCGCCTTTCGGGCCGGCGTTGCGCAGGATCAGCACGTGGTCGGCGGTGACGTCGAGGTCCTCGCGATCGATCATCGCCTTCATCTCCGGATAGCTGTCGAAGACGAGGGCAGGTCCTTCGTGGACACGCAGGCGCGGCTCACAGGCGGACGGCTTGATGACGCAGCCGTCCGGCGCCAGATTGCCCTTGAGTACCGCAAGCGAGCCTTCGTGGTAGATCGGATTGGAGAGTGGCCGGATGACGTCGTCATTATAGACCTCCGCACCCTTCAGCGTTTCTCCGAGCGGGAAGCCGCTGACGGTCATGGCCTCGAGCTTCAAGAGGTCCTTGATCTCCGCCATCAGCGCGCGCAGGCCACCCGCGTAATAAAAGTCTTCCATCAGGTATTTGTCGCCGGAGGGCCGGATATTCGCGACGACCGGCGTGGTGCGGCCAGCCTTGTCGAGATCGTCCAATGTCAGCGGCACGCCGGCGCGGCGGGCCATGGCGAGCAGGTGTACGACGGCATTGGTGGAACAGCCGGTCGCCATGGCAACGGTGGTCGCATTGTGGACAGCTTCCGGCGTGATGATCTTTTCCGGAGTCAACTCTTCCCAGACCATGTCGACGATGCGGCGGCCGCAGCGCGTGCTCATCCGAATATGATTGACGTCGGCGGCAGGAATGGAGCTCGCGCCGGGAAGCGTCAGGCCAAGCGCCTCGGCGATGGCCGTCATCGTGCTGGCGGTGCCGAAGGTCATGCAATGGCCATAGGAGCGGGCAATGCCTTCCTCGACGCCGGTCCATTGTTCTTCGGAGATCGTGCCGGCGCGCCGCTCGTCCCAATATTTCCAGGCATCCGAACCGGAGCCCAGCCATTCACCCTTGTAGTTGCCGCGCAGCATCGGGCCGGCCGGCAGATAGATCATTGGGAAGCCGGCACTGATCGCACCCATGACAAGGGCAGGGGTGGTCTTGTCGCAGCCCCCCATCAGCACGGCTCCATCGACCGGATGCGCGCGCAAAAGCTCCTCGGCCTCCATGGCAAGGAAATTGCGGTAGAGCATCGAGGTTGGTTTCAGTGCGCTTTCGGAGAGCGACTGAACCGGCAGTTCGACGGGAAATCCGCCCGCCTGCAACACGCCGCGCTTCACGTGTTCGACACGCTCCTTGAAATGCGCGTGACAGGCATTGAGGTCCGACCAGGTATTGAGGATCGCGATGATTGGCTTCCTGCCCCAATCTCTCTCATCGTAACCCATTTGCATCATGCGGGAGCGATGTCCCGACGAACGGAGATCATCCGGCGCGAACCAGCGCGCGCTACGGAGACTTGCTGCTGCTTTTGACATGCTGATGTTTCCAGATTTTCCTGCCCTGACGCCGAGCGAATTCTGCGACTCGTCGAGTTGGACCTCCTCCAAACCGCGGGTCAACTTAAACATCCTTGCGAAGAATTGATATATCAAGTTTCAGATTCATCACTTGATATATCAAATTTCAACTGCTAGATCACTCCTCAACGCGAGGGAGATAGAGATCCGAATGGAGGCGAGAATATGCTTCTGCCAGTCGAGCCGGTGTTTCTGAAAAGCCTGCGGGATCACGTTTATGGCCTGCTTCGGGATGCGATTATCTCCGGTAAGCTGAGGAGTGAAGAAAAGCTTAACGAGCGCCAGCTTGCCAGCCAGCTCGGCATCAGCACAACCCCGCTCAAGGAGGCGCTGCGGGTGCTGGAGGCGGAAGGGCTTGTGCGTTCCGAGCCGCGTCGCGGCATCTACGTCACCTTCAATGCCGCCCAGGCGGAAGAGATGATGCTGGCGCGCGCCGCGATCGAAAGCATGATCGCCCGGCAGGCAGCTAAGCGGGTCAGCAAGGAGCAGGTGGCGCAGTTGCGCACGTTGATCGTCGAGATGCGCGCTGGTTTGGAGACGGTGGACGTCCTGGAGCTGATCGCTCTCAACGAACGCTTTCACAATGTCATCCACGAGGCGTCGGGCTGTGGTTATCTGCGCCGTCTCCAGAGTGGGCAGAACATCTACACTCATACGGCCCGCCTCATCGTGCTGTCGGAAGAGCGTGAGCGCTTCCAGGCCGTCGAGGAGCACGAGGCCATCGCCAATGCCATCGCCAACCACGAGGCGGACCTCGCCGAACGGCTGATGCGCGATCACGTCATTCGCTCGGGTGAGAAGCATCTCCTCCGCGTGTCGCAAGCCGAGAATTAGGAAACCGGACATGAATATCCGCGATTACAAACGTGTCCTCACGGGCATTTCTGGCGTCCATGTGACGGCCTACGACCAGTCAGGCACGATCGAGCCGCAGCTGACCGGAAAGATCATTCGCCGCATCGCCGACGCCGGGATCCATAACATCGTTTCTGGCGGCAATACCGGCGAATTCTACAGTCTTCAGCACGAGGAGGTAATCCGCCTGCAGGCGATCTGCATTGCAGCTGTTGGAGGCAGGACGGCAGTCACCGCTGCTGCTGGCCGCTCCATCGGTGAGGCGGTCGCAACCGCCAAAGCCGCCAAGCGCGAGGGTGCTCAGGGTGTCATGGTCCACCATCCGCTCGATCCATTCGCGGGACCCAGGGCACAGGCCGACTATTTTATAGCGATTGCGGAGGCCTCCGAGCTGCCGCTCGTCGCCTATGTCCGCTCGAATGCCATCGCCGTCAGCGATCTCGCGCGCATTGCGACCCATCAGAACATCGCCGGCGTCAAGTTCGCTTCGGCCGACATGATGCTGTTTTCCGAATGCGTCCGCGCCACGGAAGGTACGGATGCGGTCTGGATCTGCGGCCTCGCGGAAGGCTGGGCGGCTCCCTTCTATGCGCTCGGTGCGAAGGGCTTCACATCCGGCCTCGTCAATGTCGATCCGGCCCGTTCGCTGGCTGTGTGGAATGCGCTGGAAGCGGGCGACTATGCCAAGGCGCGGACCCTTGTTACCAAGATCGCCGGCTTTGAAATGCTGCGCACCAAGTTCAACAACGGTGCCAATGTCACGGTCGTCAAGGAAGCGCTGATGCTGCGCGGCGAGAATGTAGGTCCGGTGCGTCTTCCCGGTGTGCCGGCGCTCGATGCTGTCGACCGCAAGCAGCTCAAACAGATTCTCGAAAGCTGGGAACCCGTCGCTGCCTGAAGCGGCAAAGGGAGGTTTATATGTGCCGGCATCCTGCGCCGGATCAGTTGAAGCCAGGTCTGTTGTGGAGGATTTAAGAATGAACTCGAAAGTTTCGCGTCGCAGCTTTCTGCGTGTCGCGGCGGCTACGCTTTCGTCGGTCCGTGCCCTGGCGGCGTCCCCGTCGCTTCCGAAGTCGCCGGTGGCGTGTTCATGAAAATCATTGCGTTCGAAACCGTTCAGCTTCCCAGCCTAGACAACATCATCTGGCTGCGTATCCACACCGATGAAGGGATCATCGGGCTTGGCGAAACCTTTCGTGGTGCCGATGCTGTCGCGACCTATCTGCATGGGGAAGTAGCGCCGGCGCTGATTGGCAAGAACCCGCTGGAGATTGACCGTATCTCCAAGATGCTGACCGAAACCTATGTCGGCTTCCGTTCCTCGGGCGTCGAAATTCGCGCGGCTTCCGCCGTCGACATCGCGCTATGGGATATCTTCGGCAAGGTCACGAACCAGCCGATCCACCAATTGCTCGGCGGCCTGTCGCGGCCCTCGATCCGTACCTACAACACCTGCGCCGGTTATTCCTACAACAGCCGCGGTTCGCGACGCTACATCGGCGATGCCGATAAGCCGCAGGGGCCTTACGACGACCAGGTGGCCTTCACCAACGATGCCGGCGCGCTCGCCGAAAGTCTGCTCTCCGAAGGCATCACCGCTATGAAGATCTGGCCGCTTGATCCCTGCGCGGTGGCGGGCGGCGGCAACTTCATTCACAGGGACGACCTTCAGAAAGGTCTTGAGCCGTTCCGTAAGATCCGTGATGCGGTTGGCGAAAAAATGGAGGTGATGGTCGAGCTGCACTCCATGTGGGACCTGCCTTCGGCACTGGCGATCGCCCGCGAGATGAAGGAATTCCGGCCCTTCTGGATGGAGGACCCGATCAAGATGCAGGATACGGAGGCGCTGACAGTCTATGCCCAGCGTTCTGGCCTGCCGGTTTGTGCCAGCGAGACGCTTGCGACCCGCGCACAGTTCGTCGAGCTTCTCCGCAAGAATGCTGTCGATTATGTGATGCTCGACATTTCCTGGTGCGGAGGCCTCAGCGAAGCGAAGAAGATCGCGTCGATGGCCGAAGCCTTCCAGCGGCCGATCGCGCCGCATGACTGCACGGGTCCGGTCGTCTTCGCGGCCTCGATCCATCTGTCACTGAACGCGCCGAACGCCATCTTCCAAGAGTCGGTGCGCGCCTATTACTCGACTTGGTACCGCGATCTCGTCACCGTCATGCCACGCATCGAGAAGGGCCAGATCTATCCGTTCGAAGGCGCCGGTCTCGGCCTCGAACTCAGCGATTATGTGCTCGACAACCCGGACGTCATCCGCCAGACCACGGCGGGCGCGGACCTCTGATGCGTTTCGAGGCGGTCGAGGGGCTGAGCCTTGGACTTGGCGAGAGTCCGGTCTGGGACGAGAAGCGCGGATTGGTTTTCCTCTGCGACATCCCGACCGGCCGTCTCTTCGCCCTGAAGCTTGGGGAGGGCGTGGTCGAGGAATGGGTGCTTGGCACCAATGTCTGCTCGCTCGGGCTCTGCGAAAGCGGTCGGCTGATCGTCTCGTTGACTCGCGAGCTGATCCTTTTCGATCCCGATACCGGCAGCCGCGAAACGCTTGCCGCGCTTGAGGGCGAACTGGAGACCAACCGGCTCAACGACGGTAAGGTCGGCCCGGACGGCGCCTTCTGGGTCGGCACCATGGACCAGCGGCTGGAGCGGCAGGCAGTTTGTTCCCTCTATCGCATCGGCTCGGACGGCCAGATGGTGCGTAAGAAGGAAGGGTTCCTCATTTCGAATGGTCTTGCCTGGTCGCCGGACGGCCGCAGCATGTATCACACCGATTCCGGCGGCAAATGGATCGAGCGGCATGCGTTTGATCCCGTGAACGGCGAAATGGGTGAAGGCCTTCGCATCGCCGAACCCGGCGAAACCGACGGCCGACCGGATGGCGGAGCGGTGGATGCCAACGGCAACTATTGGAGCGCCGGAGTTTCCGCCGGTTGTCTCAACCGTTACGCGCCGGATGGCCGGCTGACCGCCAAATACGAGTTGCCGGTACCTTCGCCCACCATGCCATGTTTTTGCGGGCCGGACCGAAAGACCCTGCTAATCACCTCGCACCTGTATCTTTCGCCCGAGATCCTCGACAAATATCCTCTGGCGGGAAGCGTGTTCCTGACGCAATTGCCCGTGGCCGGCACGCCGGTTCATCGCATGAAAGGTTTTTGATCCCTGCGCCTCGACAAGACCCGCAGCACTGTTCATCTCCGACGATCGAAGCTTTGCCGTTGCTCCCCTGACTACGAAGGAGGGACCCGACTTCCTCGCCGGCTTCGATGTCTCGACCATGCCATGGTTCGATCATGTGCCGGATGTCCACAATCGGCGTAACCTTGCAGATCATGGTGACCTTCGATGGCTTACGAAAGGCGAAGCCATCGAAGGTTCGATGGTGCTTTCGCTCGATAGTCTGCCGCAGCTTGAGCGGCGGTCAGAAGGAGAGGTCGAGCACCCGGCCTTCGAAAAGCCGGTCGCGAGAGCCTTCCAGATGCTTGCGCATCAGTTCGCGGGCGTCTTCCGCGCGACCGTCGGCGACGGCTCGAAAAATTTCCTGGTGTTCGTCATAGACCTGCTGCAGCCCGGGACGCGGCCCCATCAGCGACAGGCCGTGCAGGTGCATGCCGACCGCGATATGCGCCTTCAGCGCCTCCATCGAGGCCGTGTAGAAATGGTTGTTGGCGGCCTCTGTGACGGCCCTGTGGAAGTTGAAATCCGCCTCCACCCGATGCAGCTGGTGACTGGTCGCCTCGCGCAACTCGGCGAGCGCTTCGGCGATCTTCTCGATTGCCGCCTTGTCGCGCCGCTGGGCGGCGAAGAAGGCGGCGGCCGGTTCGATCGTCAGGCGGAATTCGTAGCAGCGCTGGATGTCGGCGATCGACTTGACCGGCGAATAGGCGAGCTGGGCCGCACCGGAGGCCTGGGCGCTGACGAACGTGCCTGCACCCTGTCGGGAATAGATGAGGCCCTGGTCGCGCAGCCTGCTCAGCGCATCGCGTACGACGGGGCGGGAGACGCCCAGCATGGCGGCCAATTCGTGTTCTCCGGGCAGGCGGGTGTCGGGCGCATAATTGCCGGTGCGGATGCGTTCGTGAAGCTGATCGAACACACGATCGACCAGCTTCACGGTTCGGCCGCGTTCCGTTTTGGCGCCTTGGGTCACCGGATTTTCTTTTTGCGCAGTTTCTGCCAATCGGTCTGCCATGCGTCTCATCATACGGCCCGCCGCGTTTCCGGCGCCGTTTCCATTGCTTTTATCAGAGATTCCCGCGTACCGAAGCCCCCCGACTTCACCGCAACCCGGATTTGCCGGCCGTTTTCCAAAAGGATTTCGCACCAGGGAATGCCGGCTTCGACCTCTCCCTTGGGAAACAGCACACCGACATTGAGACTCCTCAGCAGCGCATAGGCTGTATCTCCGCCGCCCGTCACCACTGTATCGGGTGCGGCCATCTCGATCATCTTCGCCACGATCGCAGCAAAACGATAGGCCACTGTGTTCATGTCCGCTTCGATCTCACCGGAGCAGCGGATCAGCACGGGCAATGCCGCAGCTATCGCGGTATCCTTCAAAATGCCGCCCGGAGCGTCCAGGACAGCATTGAGATAGCCGCCGTTTTCCAGTGCCGCCATCTGCGCCGCGGTGATGGGATCGCGCGAGCCGATAGCGAACAGCGTTCTTCTACTCGATAGGAACGTCTGTGCCCTGCCTCCTGGCTTGCCAAGACGTCGTGCCAGCGCCATGCCGAGCCCACGCGCACCGACCGCGACCGCTTCGCGCCAATCGTGCTCGTTCACGATGCGGTCGAGGTCGGCTTCGGTTTCGGCATCGGCAATCACCAGATCGACGCCAGGTCCCGAAAATAATGGCAGAATCGGCAGAGCATGGTCGATGCCCCGGCCGATCATCGAGCCGCCGCGCGTAAATCGATGCTGATCGGGAATGGCGGGCGCCACGACGAACTTGCGATAGCCGAAGGCGCGGGTAATCGCCTCGCTTTCCGCCGCGATATTGCCTTTGAGCCGGGAGTCGATCTTCTTGAAAATAAAGGCCGGCTCGGCCATGGCGATCAGCGAGGCAGCGCGTGCGGCTCGTGTTGCGGCGTCCTGCGAAGCCATGACCCGCGAAGCGGTATTGACCACCAATATATCGGGAGCGCCGCGCAACGCTGCCGGAATGTTCTCCACGTCCGTCGCGACGGCTACCGCAAGCCCCGCCGCGACGAAGGGCGTGCCCGTATCCAGGGCTCCCGTCAGATCGTCAGCGATGATCGCGACCTTGATCCCCATCAGCTTACTCCGGAATTGACCGCATGGCAGGCGACGAGATGACCCGGACGGGCGGCACTCCACTCCGGCACGGTCCTGGAGCAGACTTCCATGGCGATCGGGCAGCGGGTATGGAAACGGCACCCTGATGGCGGATCAAGCGGGCTTGGCACATCGCCCTGCAGGATCTGACGCTTGCGGTTGCGTTCGCGTTCCGGGTCGGTCTCCGGTACGGCGGAAAGCAGGGCCTTGGTGTAGGGATGCAGCGGGGTCTGGAACAGCGCATCGCGCGGGGCAAGTTCCGCCAGACGGCCGAGATACATGACGCCGACGCGGGTGGAGATGTGCCGTACCACGGCTAGATCGTGCGCTATGAAAAGATAGGTCAGTCGGTATTTTTCCTGCAGGTCGAGTAGCAGGTTGATGATCTGCGCCTGGATCGAAACATCGAGCGCAGAGATTGCTTCATCGCATACGATGAATTTCGGCTGGCAAGCGAGCGCCCTTGCGATCACCACGCGCTGGCGCTGGCCGCCGGAAAGCTCATGCGGATAACGCGAGGCGAAGCGAGTGGGCAGGCCGACATCCTGAAGCAGGGCGGCGGTCTTGTCTTTCAATTGTGCTCTGGTGGTGAGCTTGTGGAAGAGCATCGGCTCACCGATCGCCTCGCCGACGGTCATGCGCGGGTTGAGCGTCGAATAAGGGTCCTGGAAGACGATCTGCAGGTCGCGGCGGAAGAGCCGCATGGTCTTTTCGTCCAGTCGGGTCAGATCCTGGCCCTTGTAGATGACCTTGCCGCCGCTGGCACGATGGAGGTTCAGGATGGTGAAGCCGGTCGTCGACTTGCCACAGCCGGATTCGCCGACAAGCGAGAGTGTTTCACCCTCTTGGATATCGAGACTGACATCGTCCAGTGCATAGACGGTTGCTGCTTTCTCGCCAAAGGCGCCGAGCCGCACATGAAAATGCTTCACCAGGTTTTCGACGCGGAGCAGGGGTTCAGCACTCATCATGCGGCCTTCAATGCTTTGTTGACGGCAAAACAGGCGGCGCGGTGGCTGCCGCCGGAGGAGATCGGCTCAAGCTTCGGGACTTCCCTCCGGCAGATATCCATCGCAAGCGGACAGCGCGGCGCGAACGGGCAGCCGGCGGGACGGCGGCCAGGCTCCGGCGGCGTACCGCCGATCGAACTCAACCGTGCGGTCGGCGCATCCGAAAGCGTCGGGATCGAAGCGAGCAGGCCACGAGTATAGGGATGGCTCGGGTTTGCGTAAAGATCATCGACGGGCGCATCCTCGACCACGGTGCCGGCATAAAGCACAACGACGCGGTCGGCGAGGCCCGCGATCAGCGCGAGGTCATGGGTGATCCAGACGACCGACATGCCGAGCTTGTTGCGCAGGTCCTTCACCAGATCGACGATCTGGGCCTGGATGGTGACGTCGAGCGCGGTGGTCGGCTCGTCGGCGATCAGGAGTTTCGGATCACAGGCAAGGCCGATTGCAATCATCACGCGCTGGCGCATACCGCCGGAAAGTTCGTGCGGATAGGCTTCCAGCCGTTCCTCGGGTCCTGGAATGCCGACGAGACGGAGCAATTCGACGGCGCGCTTGCGGGCGTCGGCCTTCGCCATCTTTCGGTGATAGATCAGAGGTTCGCAGAGCTGGTCGCCGATCCGCATCACCGGATTGAGCGAGGTCATCGGGTCCTGAAAGACGAAGCCGATATCGCCGCCGCGCACCTTGCGCAGCTCCCTGGTGGACATCTTGTGCAGGTCGCGACCGTCGAATTCGGCCGTGCCTTTGGTTACCTTGATCTTGTTCGGCAGGAGCCGCATCAGGCTCAGCATGGTGAGGCTCTTGCCGCAGCCGGATTCTCCAACGACCCCAAGCGTTTCGCCCTTGCCGACATGCAGATCGATGCCGTCGACGATGACGGCCGGGCCGCGGCGACCGTCGATTTCGACGGTCAGGCCTTTCACATCGAGCAGGCGTTCCTGTGCGTTCCGTGCGGTCACTTCGTACCTCGCGGGTTGAGAGCGTCGTTCAGGCCGTCGCCCAAAAAGGAAAAGGCGACGGAGGCAAGGCCGAGCACGAAGGCGGGCGCGGCAAGCAGATGCGGATAATGCTGCCAGACGCGCAGACCGTCGGAGATCATGTTGCCCCAGCTGGGTGTCGGCGGATTGACCCCGACGCCTAGGAAGGAGAAGGCGCTTTCCAGAACCATCGCGGTGCCGAGACCGGCGCTGACCGAGACGATCAGCGGCCCAAGCGCGTTCGGCACCACGTAGCGCATCATGATGATGCGGTTAGACAGGCCGAGCGCCATGGCGGCGGTGATATAGGGCCGGGTGCGGATTGACAGCACCTGGGCGCGGACGAGGCGTGCATAGGGAGGCCAGGAAATCAGCGCCATTGAGCCGAAGACGAGGAAGAAATCGATCCAGATCGTCTCACGGTAGAACGGGTTCAACGTCGCCATGTACTGGGCTTCCATCCAGCGGGCGATCGGGTTCTTCAGCGAGGCGTTGATGACCACGACCAGCAGCAGGTTCGGCACGGACATGGCCATGTCCGTCAGCCACATGATGATCCGGTCATAGGGTTCGCCGAAGAAGCCGGCGATGGCACCAAGCGTCGTGCCGATGACAAGCGCGATGGCGGTGACGACGACAGCGACGAGGAAGGCGGTGCGGGTGCCGTAGACGACGCGGCTGAAGACATCTCGGCCGAGATCGTCGGTGCCGAAGAGATGGGCCAGCGAAGGCGCCTGATTGCGGGCCGCAAGATCCTGGCTCAGGAAGTCATAAGGCGTCAGATAGGGACCGGAGATCGCCACGAAGGCGAGCAGCACGACGACGCCGAGGCCGAAAATGGCAAGTTTGTTGCGTCTCAGCCTGTGCCAGGCATCGCGCCACAGGCTGACAGGCGGTTCTTCCTCGATGATCGCGGGATTGGGCTGGACAAGCGTCATCGTCAGCGGCTCCTTTTGGCGTCATTGGCGCGCGGGTCGAGCAGCGGATAGAGAATGTCGACCAGGAGGTTGGAGATCATCACCAGGAAGGAGCCGATCAGTGTGATCGCCAGGATGACCGGATAATCCGAATTGATCAGCGCCTGCACGGTGAGGCGACCGAGACCCGGCAGGCCGAAGACCAGTTCCACGAAAATCGCGCCGTTGACGATGGTAATCATGATCAGGCCCAGTTGGGTGATAACCGGCGTCAGCACCGGCCTCAGGATGTGACGCAGGGCGACCATGATTTCCGGCACGCCCTTGGCGCGGGCGGTGCGGACGAAATCCTCCGACAGCACTTCTATGACGGCGGCGCGCGTCTGCCGCACGATCAGCGCGATCGGCTGGAAGGACAGCACGACCAGCGGCAGCAGAATGCGCACGTCGAAAATACCGCCCCATCCATAGGGCACCTTGACGCCTGGCAGGAGCACGATCAGCGCCACCATCAGGAGCGGACCGGCGACATAGGCCGGGATTGCCCAAAGGAAGAGGGCCGAGCCGAGGATCGTGTAATCGATCCTGGTGTTCTGGTTGAGGGCTGCCAGCATACCGAGCGGGATAGCGACGACGGCGGTGAGGATGACGGAACAGAGCGCGAGCTGGAACGAGACGGGGGCCGCGGCGCTGACCAGGGCCCAGACGGAACGGCCGGAGCTCAGCGAGTTGCCGAATTTCCCCTGAACGAGGTTCCAGACGTACCAGGCGAACTGTTCGATGAAGGGTCTGTTGAGGCCTGCACTTTCGCGGATCGCCTCGATGCGCTGCGGATTATAGGCCACGTCGCCGGGCGCCCGGAGGAAAATGAGCTTGATCGGATCGCCGGCGCCATAAAAGGCCAGCGCATAGACCGCCAGCATGACCAGCAGGACGGATGGAATCCAGATCGCAAATCGTGTGGCAACGTAACGCAACACCGCCGAAAATCCTCCCGCATGGGGCCGGAAACCGGTGGCGATGGGGGTTTCCTGACGCGTTCATGCATTCCGATCGCGACGCCGTGTCGCCGCGACATATTTCTGAAATCCCACCCGATCCACCCGGACAGGAAAGCAATGCGCGACGGTTGATCGCGCCGCGCATTGCGCTTTGGCCGAACCGTCACCGGTCCGGACCGTCGATCGGCTGCCGCCTCAGCCGATCGAAATCTCCCAGGGTTTTGCCACCTGCCAGTCGAGGTTCTTGTCGATCCCCTTGACGGTCTTTGTAGCCCAGCGCGACATGGCCTGAGCATACCAGGGAATGAAGGCATAGTCTTCACGGAAGGCCTTCTGGGCCTCCTGCGCGAGTGCTATGCGCTTGGGATCGTCAGCCGCTTTGGTGGCCGCTTCCGCAAGCGCTGAATCGACCTTGGCATTCTTGTATCCTCCGAGCTTGTTCTGCGCGTTGGACGAGGTCGAGGCGATCGAACCCTGCAGATAGGAGACGGCATCCGGCACGCGGGTGCCGACGTCGTCGCGGAAAATCTGCACGGCATTCTGGTCCGGGCCGGCGTAAGAGTCCTGCTGCGGCTTCATGTCGACCGCAGTGATGCCGAGGTTCTGGCGCCACTGTTCGGCGATGAACTGCGCGGCCGCCTCGATCGCCGGGCCGGAGACGCCGACGAAGAGCAGCTTCGGCAGGCGCTCCGGGCCGCCATACTTGGATTCCTTCAGCAACGCCTTTGCCTTTGCCGGATCAAAGGAATAGGGCTCGAAACCGGAATTGTCGGCACCCGGGACCGAGTTGATGACCTGATCGGTCTTCTTGTGCGGACCGTCGGGATATGAAGCCTTGATGAGGCCGTTGCGATCAACCGCCATGATCAGCGCCTGACGCACCTTCGGGTCGTCCATCGGGGCTCGCGAGGTGTTGAACCAGAAATGCTGGCTGGTCGGGATCAGCGGGCCGTCGGAAAATTCCTTGCCGAGATCCTGCACGATCGTCGAGGTAACAAGCTCGGTATGGGCGTTGAACTCGCCGGACTTGATCAGCGAGGTGGCCGTGACGTTGTCTTCGATCGAGGTGATCTCGATGCGGGCGAGCTTCGGTTTCGGCCCGAAAAATTTTTCATTCGGCTCGAAGATGAGCTTGCCGGCGTCGAGGTCGATCTTGGTCAGCTTGAACGGGCCGGAATAGACGGCCTTGCTGTCCGGCATGTACCAGTCCTGCACCTCTTCGCCATCGCTGCCGCGCGACTGCGAAGCCTTGGTGATCGGCACGATATGGTTGGCGACGCGCATGAAGAAGATTGGATCGACTTCCGAGAGCGTCACGACGACAGTGCCTTCATCCGGTGTGGCGATACCGGAGAGTTCCTTCGCCTTGCCGCCGCTGACATCGGCATAACCGGCGACTTTCGCGAGAACCTGATCGGCACGCTGGTTCTTGGTGTTCGGCATGGCCGAGACGTTCCAGGAGCCTTGGACATCTTTCGAGGTGATCCTGCTGCCGTCGGAGAAGGTGGCTTTCGGATCGAGCTTGAAGGTCCAGACCTTGCCGCCCTCGGAAGGGGCCCAGCTCGTGAAGACGTAGGGGTGAATCTCACCCTTCTCGTCGAAATACATCGGCGAGGCCCACCAGATCGAGTTCCAGCGATAAGGAACGCCGCCGCCGCGCAGCGGCGACCAATCCTGGTTGAAGGCTGGATTGGCGACTTTGAGAACTTGGCCTTCCGCCGCCATGACGATACGGGCATTGCCGCCGAAAACCGATGCGGCGATCGTCGCGCTCAAGCCAAGCGTCAGAGCTTCCCGCCGGGAAAATCGCGTTTTGTCGGCAAAGCCGTCTTTTCTCTTGGTCATTCCATCCTCCCACGTGGAAATGCGGGCCTGTTCCTCCCGGCCGCAAGTTGGGTTAACATTCGCGCGATATTGTAAATATGTCAATATTGTTTCCGAATTTTTCGACATGACTGCAATATGCCGTAAAATATCATTTAGAATCATATTGTTAATTTAGAGGTGTAAAATGGTTCGTAGTTTTTGCGTTGACAACTATGCGTATATCGCGCCAAAACTGATGTCGATCACGCTTATCGACGTGCCTGATTGTCGCCAATTCTGGGATGGCGCGGGAGTGGGAGGATAACATGTCAGACAATTATGCTGTTGCGGGCGTCTATTGCGCGGCCGCGACACCGGTCGATGCAAACGGCGAGCCGGAACTCGGCCTGTTCACCGCTCACTGTAAGCGCCTGCTTGCGGAGGGCTGTCATGGCGTTGCCTTGCTTGGCACCACCGGCGAGGCCAATTCCTTCTCGATCGCCGAACGTCAGACGATCCTGGAAGCGGCCCTGAAGGCGGGCATCGCGCCGAGCCAATTGATGCCGGGTACCGGCCTTGTTTCCATTCCGGATACCATAGCGCTGACCAAGCATGCGCTCTCCCATGGCGTCACCAGGGTCGTCATGCTGCCCCCATTCTACTACAAGGGGGTGAGCGATGACGGATTGTTTGCTGCCTATTCGCAAATCGTTGAAAAGATTGGAGACGATCTTCTGCAGATCGTGCTTTATCACATTCCGCAGATCTCCGGCGTGCCGCTATCGCTGGCGCTGATCGAGCGATTGGTGAAGGCTTTCCCGAAGACGATCGTCGGAATCAAAGATTCCGCCGGCGACCTTGCCAACATGCAGGCTATCGTCGCGGCGCTGCCCGGCTTCTCGGTGTTTGCGGGCGCCGATCCGCTGATGCTCCCGCTGCTCAGGTCCGGGGGCGCAGGCTGCATCACGGCAACCTCCAACCTCGTTGCGGATTCGCTTCGCGTCATTTTCGACAATGTCGCGGATCCAGCCAAGGCCGCCGAAGTTGAGGCGGCGCAGGCGCGCATCAATGCCTACCGCACGCTTTCAAATTCCTATGTACAAATCCCCACGATCAAGGCCATGGTTGGCCTGAAGACCGGAGAAGGGAACTGGCGTAGGGTGCGGGCACCGCTCATGACGCTCACCGACGCCGAATTCGGCGATCTTTCGGCGAAATATGCCGAACTTCCGTAAGTGGATGATATGCCATGACCTTTACCGCTCTCGATCCCGCCGAGGTTCCGACGCTCATGACGGGCAAAGTTCGCCCGAACGCCACGAATGACGCTCGTTTCGATGCCTATCTGCCTTCCCCCTGCGTGCAGAACCATGCAGCAAATCTTGCATTTCTGCCTGACGGGACGCTCACCTGCGTCTGGTTCGGCGGCACGATGGAGGGTATGGGCGACATTTCCGTTTACATGTCGAGGTTAGCGCCCGGCGAGACGACTTGGTCGCAGCCGGAAAAACTCAGTCACGATCCGACGAAATCCGAGCAGAACCCTTTGGTCTTCATTGCGCCGGATGGCGCAATCTGGCTACTCTACACGTCGCAGACATCCGGCAACCAGGATGGTGCGGTTGTCAAGAAACGCGTGTCGACGGATGGTGGCAGGACATTCGGGGACGCAGAAATTCTCTGCGATATTCCTGGTACGTTCATTCGCCAGAGGATTGTCGTCAACGCCGACGGCGCTTGGCTTTTGCCGGTTTTCCGTTGCGTGACCGAAGCCGGTCGACGTTGGACGGGCGATATCGATCGTGCCGGCGTGCTGATCTCACGCGATGCCGGCAAGAGCTGGCAACTTGTCGAGGTGCCTGAAAGTGTTGGCGCCGTTCACATGAACATCTTGCCGGTGCGGGGCAACAAGATGGTCGCCTTCTATCGCAACCGGTTTGCGACACGCATATTGCGCAGCCGGTCCGGCGATGGCGGCATGACCTGGAGCAGCCCGGAGCCGACGGAACTGCCCAACAACAATTCCTCCATTCAGGCAACGCGTCTTGAAGATAATGCAATTGCAATGGTTTATAATCATTCGGATGCCGGTATGTCCGATGCTCGGCGGCTGTCGCTCTATGACGAGATCGAAGATGTCGAGGGCAGTGAATCTGTAGAGGAAGCCGAAGTTGCGTCCCGTCAGAACTGCGCTGTTTGGGGCGTGCCGCGCACGCCGCTCAGCCTGGCGATCTCGCGCGACGGAGGCGAGACATTTCCAATCAGATTCGATCTTGATATGGGTGATGGCTACTGTCTCAGCAACAATTCCACCGACATGTTGAACCGGGAATTCTCCTACCCCTCGATTGTTCAGGGGCCGGATGGCGTGCTGCATGTTGCCTATACCTATTTCCGCCGTGCGATCAAATATGTGCGGCTGGAGCCTTCCTTCTTCGGGATTTGACAAGTTCTGACAGCTGTTCGGCACGCAGGAGGGCTTTCCTGTCGTCGCCGTTATGTACGCCTATATTTGATATTCTTGAAAGAATTGCGTCCGTTGTTCTTTCCAGCGCTGGCCCGTAAGAGGCAAATTTAGGAAACGCGCGTGCGGTGCTTGCCAATAGAGCATGAAAGATATAACAAATTTACATCTATTGAGTGCGAGCGGTTCCGTTTGCGTGGGAAGAGGTGATGCGCATGGACAGTTTCAGCAAGCCGATCACGATGGTCCGGCCGTCGATCATCGAATTCGGCATCGGTACCGCCGAACGTCTTGGCGCATGGGCGACCCAAGGGAAGTTCGAGCGCATCCTAGTGATTTCCGACGCCTTCAATGCGCCGCGCGCCGACCTGCTTGGTCTCAAGGGGGAGGTTACGATATTTGGCGAAGTGCGTGCCGAGCCGGATACGAACGATCTCGCCAGGGTGCTGGCGACCGCAAGTCAGGCGAATGCCGATCTGATCGTCGGGTTCGGCGGCGGCAGCGCCATGGACCTCGCCAAGCTCGCCGCTGTTCTCGCGGGTTCCCCCCAGACGCTCGCTGACGTCGTCGGCGCCGGCAAGGTCGCTGGTCGCAGAAAGGCAGCACTGGCGCAGGTGCCGACCACGTCCGGTACAGGCAGTGAAGCGGGTATCCGTGCCCTCGTTACCGATCCTGCCACCCAAAGCAAGCTTGCGGTAGAAAGCATTCATATGCTCGCGGATATCGCGGTCATCGATCCGGCGCTGACCTTCACCGTGCCACCCCGGATCACTGCCGCAACCGGCGTCGATGCCATGGCACACTGTGTCGAGGCCTACACCAATCGCAAGGCGCACCCGGCGATCGATCTCTATGCCATCGAGGGGGTGCGGCTGGTCGGCAGATATCTTGCCCGCGCCGTGGCCGACGGCAATGATGCGGAAGCCCGAGCCGGATTATCGCTTGCCTCGCTTTATGGCGGCTATTGCCTTGGCCCGGTCAACACGGCGGCCGGTCATGCGCTCGCCTATCCGCTCGGCACCCGCTGGCACATGGCGCATGGCGCGGCCAACGCGTTGATCTTTCCGCATGTGCTTGCCTTCAATACGCCTGCTGTGCCGGAAAAAACCGCGGCGATTTTGGACGGACTCGGGCTCGGGCATTCCGGCGGCACGGCGGGCTCTGTCTTCGAGGCGGCGCACGCCTTTTGCGCCGCGCTCGATATCGAGATGAAACTCTCGAAGGTCGGCGTGGCGGAAGCGGATCTCGGCATTATGGCCGATGATGCCTTTGCCATCCGCCGGCTTCTCGATAACAATCCGCGCGACCTGTCGCGCGCCGATATCCTGGCGATCTACGAAGCGGCATATTGAGAGCCGAGGGAAGGGCATCCGACCATGAACAAGGATACGCGTATCGCGATTACGCTGGGCGACCCGGCGGGCGTGGGGCCGGAAGTCATCGTCAAGGCGCTCACGGCGTTGCCGGAGGCGGAGCGTGCCTATTTCACCGTAGTCGGCAATGTCGAGGCACTGGAGCGGGCAAACAAATCCTGCGGTACCTCGCTTGCCTTTTCCACAATGCCGAAAGTGGGCGCGGTCACAGTCGACGAAGTGACGATCGATGGTGCTCTGCCGGCGATCGGCAAGGTGAACCCGGTCGCGGGTGACGCTTCGGTGCGGTATATCCGCCGGGCTGTTGAAATGGCGCTGGCGCACGATGTGGACTGTATCGTCACTGCGCCGATCAACAAGGAAGCAATGAATCTCGCCGGCCATCACTACGATGGCCATACCGGCCTGCTTGCGCATCTCACGGGCTCGAAAAGCTCTTTCATGCTGCTTGCTTCGGAGCGGCTGAATACGATCCACGTCTCGACCCATGTCTCGCTCAAGGGCGCGATCGAGCGGGCAAAGACCGAGCGGGTACTGGCGACGATCGAGGCCGGTCACCAGCATTTCATGCGGATCGGCAAAAAGGCCCGCATCGCGGTTGCCGGGCTCAATCCGCATTGCGGCGAAAACGGGCTGTTCGGCACGGAGGATACGGACTTCCTGGCGCCGGCCGTCGAGCGGGCGCGTGCCAAGGGTATCGACGTGGTCGGGCCGATCTCCGCCGATACAGTTTTTGCGCGCGCCTACAACGGCGCCTTCGATCTGGTTGTCGCGCAGTATCACGACCAGGGCCATATTCCGATCAAGCTCGTTGCCTTCGACAGCGCCGTCAACGTCTCGCTCGGCCTGCCGATCGACCGCGTTTCGGTCGATCATGGCACCGCCTTCGATATTGCCGGTACCGGCAAGGCAAATCACGTCAACATGCTCTCTGCGATTTCCTACGCACGGCTGATTGCAGGTGGGAGCAGGGGCCGCGGCTGACGCTTCGGCAAATCAGACCCGAGAGATCGGTATTGCTTCGATGTCGCTTTGCCGCCGCCCCGGCTTGTCCGGGCGCGGCGCAATCCGTTTCGCGCTGCCCTTTGTCCTGCCTGATACGCATCACGCGCAGTGCTCCTTTGTTGCCATTGACACCGCTTTTGCACTCTGTATTCTGTTATAAAAGTTGCTATAACATAATTGTGGAACGCAAAACGGGAGACTGACATGAAATTGAAGCTTGCATTCCTTGTTGCAACAGCCCTTGTGGCTGCCCCATCATTCGTGATGGCGCAGGAAAAGGGTGGCGTCGTCAACGTTGCGACGATCGGCGAACCGCCGACCCTCGACCCGATGACCTCGACCGCCGATCTCGTCGGCATCGTCACGCAGCACATCTTCGAGACGCTCTACACGTTCGACAAGAAGTGGAATGTTACGCCGCTGCTCGCCGAGAGCCTTCCGGACGTCACCGCCGATGGCAAGACCTACACGATCAAGCTGCGCGCCGGCGTCAAGTTCCACGACGGGAGCGACATGGCCTCCGATGATGTCGCGGCGTCGCTCAACCGCTGGACCAAGCTCGCCTCGCGCGGCAAGCAGGCCGCCGGTTTCATCGAGTCGATCACCGCGACCGATCCGTCGACCGTCACAATCAAGCTGAAGCAGCCTTATGCGCCGCTCGCCTCGCTGCTCGCCTTCAACAACTCCGCCGCAATCATCATTCCGGCCGAGAAGCAGGTCGACACAATGACCGATTTCGTCGGCACCGGCCCGTATATGCTGAAGGAACGCAAGGCCGATCAATATATCCAGCTCGTCCGCTTCAAGGATTACAAGGCCCGCTCCGGCGAGAGCGATGGTTACGGCGGTGCCCGCAAGCAGTATCTCGACGAGATCCGCTTCGTACCCGTTCCGGACCCGAACACCCGCGTGGAGGCGGCGGTTTCCGGCCAGTACGACTATATCGACTCGCTGCCGGTCGAATCCTTCGACAAGCTGAAGGCTTCCAAGGCGACGCAGCCGCTGGTCCTGAAGCCGTTCGGATATCCGGTCTTCGTCTTCAACACGGCTGAAGGCGTCGCCAAGAATGTCGCGGTGCGCAAGGCGATCCGCCAGGCGCTCAGCATGGAAGACATGCTGGCGGCAGCTTTCGGCAGCAAGGACTTCTATGCGCTCGACGGCAACATCTATCCGGCTTCCTATACTTGGTCGACGGATGCCGGCGTGAAGGGCAATTACAACGTCGCCGATCCGGAAGGTGCTGCCAAGGCTGCCAAGACCGCAGGTTATGACGGCAAGCCGGTGCGCATCCTGACCAGCCGCCAGTACGAGTTCCATTACAAGATGGCGCAGGTCGCCGCCGAATATCTGAAACTTGCCGGCTTTCAGGTGGACATGCAGGTTGTCGATTGGGCGACGCTCACGCAGCGCCGCACCGACAAGGCGCTTTGGGATATCTACATCACCCATAGCCCGTTCCTGCCGGAGCCGGCGCTGATCGGTTCGCTTTCGGCAAGTTCGCCCGGCTGGTGGGACACTCCGACCCGTAAATCGACCGTCGACGCTTTTTCTGCTGAATCGGATCCAAAGAAGCGCATCGAGCTTTGGGCGAACGTTCAGAAGGCCGTCTATGACGAGGCTCCATTTATGAAGATCGGCGATTTTAACGCCGTCTCGGCGATGTCGACCAAGCTTCAGGGCGTTGATCCGGCTCCGTGGCCGTATTTCTGGAACGCCTCGATCAAGAAGTAAGCGCGAGGAATGCGAATGCCGGTCCAGGGTCTGCTTGCCGGACCGGCATCCGTTCGCGATCCTGTCCGGGTGAGGACATAGGAACCGCCCCATGATACGTTACATCCTCCAGCGCCTTGCCGGCATGATCGTCGTGATGTTCCTGGTCGTGACGATCGTCTTCGTGATCGTACGCGTGACGCCCGGCGACCCTGCGGCCGTTATGCTCGGCCCTGACGCCACACCGCAGGACGTTGCCGAACTGCGCACGAGGCTCGGTCTCGACCAGTCGATCCTGGTGCAATATGTCTTTTATATCGGCCAGTTGCTGAAGGGCGACCTCGGCCAGTCGATCTTCCTCAACATGCCGGTCACCTCGGCGCTTCTCGACCGTGCCGAACCGACCTTCTTCCTGACGATCTTCTCGCTCGCGATCGCCAGCATCATTGCATTGCCGATCGGCATCTATGCGGCCTACCGGCGCGGCTCGTTCATCGACCAGGCTTCGACGACGCTCGCGATGCTGTCCGCCAGCATTCCGAGCTTCTGGCTCGGCCTCATCCTGATGCAGTTCTTTGCGGTGCGCTTCAATTTCTTCCCCGTGTCGGGTTATGGGGGGCCGGGTGCGAGTTTCCTGGAGCGCATGTATCACCTGACGCTGCCGGCCTTCGCGCTCGGCCTCGTCTCCTCGGCGCTCATCCTGCGCTTCACCCGCGCGTCGATGCTCGACGTCTTGAGCGACGACTATATCCGCACGGCCCGCGCCAAGGGGCTGATCGAGCGGAAGGTCATCCTGAAACATGCGCTGAAGAATGCGCTGATCCCGATCCTGACGGTCATCGGCCTCACCGCCGCCGTGCTGATCTCGGGCGCGGTCGTCACCGAAACCGTCTTCGGCCTGCCGGGTGTCGGCAATCTCGTCGTCTCCGCCGTATTGCGCCGCGACTACCCGGTGATCCAGGGCGCGCTGCTTGTCATCGCCGGCCTTTACGTCCTCATCAACTTCGCGATCGACATGCTCTATCTGCTGGTCGATCCCAGGGTGCGCTACTGATGGCCGATATCGCAACGACTACTCCGAAACCGGCTGCCAGTGAATGGAGCAAATTTCTGCGTCGTTTCCTGAAGCGCAAGACGGTCGCCGCCGGCCTTGTGGTGATCGTGATTTTCGTGGCTCTCGCCGTCTTCGCGCCATGGATTGCGCCTTATTCGCCGTCTAAGCTTTCGATCGTCAACCGGTTGAAACCACCGAGCGAGATCTACTGGTTCGGCACCGACGAATTCGGCCGCGATGTCTTTTCCCGGACCATCTATGCCGGTCGGCTGTCGCTCCTGGTCGGTGCCGCCGTCGTGGCATTGTCGGCCGCGATCGGTGTCACGCTCGGTCTGCTTGCCGGTTTCTTCCAGAAACTCGACACGCCGATCGCGCGCCTCATCGATGCGATGATGGCTTTTCCGGACATCCTGCTGGCGATCGCCCTCGTTGCGGCGCTCGGCCCATCGCTGACCACGGTCATCATCGCGCTGTCAATCGTCTATTCGCCGCGCCTTGCCCGCATCGTCCGCGCCTCGACGCTGGTCATCCGCGAACTGCCTTACGTGGAAGCGGCGAAGGCGCTAGGTATCTCCACCTTCCATATCATGACGCGTCACGTGCTGCGCAATCTTGTGTCGCCGATCTTGGTGCAGGGCACGTTCCTGTTCGCCAGCGCCATGCTCGCCGAAGCCGGCCTTTCTTTCCTCGGCCTCGGCGTCAGCCCTGAAATCCCGACCTGGGGGACCATGATTTCCGCGGGCCGCCAGTATGTCGGCCAAGCGGACTGGATGACCTATTTCCCTGGCTTCGCCATCATTCTTTCCGTTCTGTCGCTGCAAATGGTCGGCGACGGCCTGCGGGACATGCTCGACCCCAGACTTCGAAAGGACCTTTAGATGACCGGTGAAAAAGCGGGCAAACCGCTCCTCCTCACCAATGTGAAGCCGATGGCCTTCGGCGCAAACTCGGTCTCCGGCATGACCGACATCCTCGTCGGTGCCGACGGCAGGATTTCCGCTATCGGCCCGCAGCTTATAGCGCCGGCTGATAGCGAGCGCATTGACGGCAAGGGTGCATGGATCTCGCCCGGCTGGGTCGATCTTCACGTGCATATCTGGCATGGCGGCACGGATATCTCCATCCGCCCCTCCGAATGCGGCGCCGAGCGCGGCGTCACGACCCTGGTCGATGCAGGCTCCGCCGGTGAGGCCAATTTCCACGGGTTTCGCGAATATATCATCGAACCGTCCAGGGAGCGCATCAAAGCCTTCCTGAACCTCGGTTCGATCGGTCTCGTCGCTTGCAACCGCGTTCCGGAGCTGCGTGATATCAAGGATATCGACCTCGATCGCATCCTGGAATGCTATGCGCAGAACAGCGAGCATATCGTCGGTATCAAGGTGCGCGCGAGCCATGTGATCACCGGTTCCTGGGGCGTCACCCCGGTCAAGCTCGGCAAGAAGATCGCGAAGATCCTGAAAGTGCCGATGATGGTGCATGTCGGCGAGCCGCCGGCGCTTTATGATGAAGTGCTGGAGATCCTGGGGCCCGGCGACGTCGTCACCCACTGCTTCAACGGCAAGGCCGGCTCGAGCATCATGGAGGATGAGGATCTTTATAACCTTGCCGAACGCTGTGCAGGGGAGGGAATCCGCCTTGATATCGGTCATGGCGGTGCCTCTTTCTCCTTCAAGGTGGCGGAAGCGGCCATCGCGCGCGGTTTGCTGCCGTTCTCGATCTCGACCGACCTGCACGGCCACTCGATGAATTTCCCGGTGTGGGATCTCGCGACGACCATGTCCAAGCTTCTGTCAGTCGGTATGCCGTTCGACAAGGTGGTTGAAGCGGTTACCCATCACCCGGCGTCGGTCATCAAGCTTTCGATGGAAAACCGGCTTTCGGTCGGCGAACGGGCGGATTTCACTATCTTCGACCTCGTCGATAGCGATCTCGATGCGACCGATTCCAACGGTGACGTCTCGCGCCTGCAGAAACTGTTCGAGCCCCGCTATGCGGTGATCGGGTCGGAAGCGATCGCAGCCAGCCGCTACATTCCGCGCGCCCGCAAGCTCGTCCGTCACAGCCACGGTTATTCGTGGCGGTGAGCGGCATTCAGAAAATCACCAAAGAAATAGCATGACAGGAGTTTACGTGAACACGTCTCCAGCAAAAGCCGCCCAAGGTTTGCAACCCGCCGCACAAACCCCTTACGATCGCCTGATCGCGCTCGGCATCACCCTGCCGCCGTCACCTCCGCCGATTGCCAATTTCGTGACGCATGTGCTGGAAGGCAACATGCTTTACCTCTCCGGCCAAGGGCCGCGCGAAGTGAGCGGCTATCTTTATGCGGGCAAGGTTGGCGGCGATGTGGACGTCGAACTCGCCTATCGGCATGCACGTCTGGTGGGCATCAATCTGCTGGCCGTCATGCACGAGGCGCTTGGCGATCTCTCCCGGGTGAAGCGGGTGGTGAAGCTGCTTGGCATGGTCAATGCCGTGCCGGAGTTCGAGGATCATCCGAGTGTCATCAACGGCTGCTCGGATCTCTTTATCGAAGTCTTCGGTGAAGCGGGCCAGCACGCCCGTTCGGCTGTCGGTTTCGGCTCGCTTCCCGGCAATATCACCGTCGAGATCGAGGCGATCGTCTCGCTCAACGACTAAGGAAGGGCAGGGATCAGTGGTTGCGCCAACCCATCAGCTTTTCGATCCGCTGAGCGGAAGCACGCACGTGCTCCGCGTAGTGGCTCTCGTCGGAAAAGACCTTCTGTTCCGGCAGCACGATGGAAATGGTCGCGACGCAATGTCCGTCCCGATCGCAGACCGGCGACGCGATGCAGGCCACCGCATAATCAGACTCCGCGACTTGGATCGACAGCCGATCTTCAAAAGCCTTGCCAGCCGAATTGGACAACGTGCGAGCGTCTATCTCGGCACGGCCGGTCGGCGAAGTGCGGGCGCAGCGCTTGAACAGTTCGATCCGCTCGGCTTCGGGCAGATGGCCGACGAGAAGCCGGCCGGAGGCCGTCCAATTGAGCGGCACCCGGGTGCCGACGCGGGAGGCGACCTGGTAATGGCTCGGACCATCCGCCATGGCGAGCACCAGCATGTAGTCGCCGTCGCGGCCGCAGACCTGCACGGTCTCGCCCGCCTGGCGGCAAAGATCGTGCATTTCGTGGGTGGCGACGCTCATGAAATCCAACGATCGGGCATAGGCGAGGCCGTAATGATAAAGCCGCGCGCCAAGCCAGATCGAACCGTCCGCATTGCGAGCCAGCATGTTCTTTTCGACGAGGTCGTCGATGATGACATAGACGGTGGAAAGCGGCGCCTTCACCGCCTTGGCGATCGCATAGGCGCCGGTGGGCGCGCCCGTTTCATAAAGATAATCAATCACCTGCAGCGCACGATCGATGCCGCTCACACGCGAGCGGCGCACCCCCTTGGCTTCGGTTTCCTCGGAGGACGAGGCGTCTTCGGGAAATGCTGCAGATGAAGTCTTGGCGTCCAACTCGATATTCCTCGTGGGGCTCCGCGTATGATTTCGAGAGGCTATTACATTACTATGGCATAGTTGTCGATGGCAAATCGAAGCTGGCCAGCATTGTGGAGAGACAGAATGTCCGATGATATCCGCACCAAGATCGGCCTGCGTCCGGTCATCAATGTTTCCGGCACCATGACCAGCCTTGGGGCTTCGATCGTCGTTCCGGAGGCGATCGAGGCGATGGCGGCGATCCTGCCGCAATTCGTCGAGATCAACGACCTGCAGCGCAAGGCGAGCGCCGTCATCGCCCGGCTGACGGGTGGGGAGGCGGGTTTCGTCACTGCTTCCTGCTCCTCCGGCATCAGTCTTGCGGTTGCGGGCGCGATCACTGGCAATAATCTTCTGGCAATCGAAAAACTGCCGGATGTGACGCCGGAAAAGAGCGAGGTCATCGTTCAGATGGGGCATGTGGTGAGTTATGGGGCGCCAGTGGACCAGGCGATCCGGCTGGCCGGCGGCAAGGTTGTCCTTATCGGCCAGGCCACATCGACGCATCGCTACCACATGGAGCAGGCCATCACCGAGAAGACCGCCGCCGCCGTCTACGTCGTGTCACATCACGTCGTCGACTACGGCCTGCTGCATCTCACCGAATTCGTCGAGATCGCTCATGCCAGAGGCGTGCCGGTCATCGTCGATGCCGCCTCCGAATACGACCTGAAACTGTTTCTGGCACAGGGCGCGGATATCGCGCTCTATTCCGGCCACAAGTTCCTGGGTGGCCCGACCTCGGGCATTGTCGCCGGAAGCAAGGAACTCGTCCGCAACGCCTTTCTGCAGAACATGGGGATCGGCCGCGGCATGAAGGTCGGCAAGGAAAGCGTCTATGGCGTCATGGCGGCGCTGGAGGCCTGGGAGAAACGCGACCATGTGGGCATCCGCGAGCGCGAAACCGGCTACCTGAACCTCTGGAAGCAGACGCTGGACGGCCGCCCGGGGATTACGGCGCTGATCGAGCCGGACCCGACCAACAATCCGCTCGACCGCATGCGGGTGATCGTCTCGCCGCCGGAAGCGCATATCACCGCCTGGGATCTCGCCGCCGCACTCGGCCGCGGCAGCATGCCGGTGATCGTCCGCGATCACGAGGTAGAGCACAACTACTTCTACCTTGACCCGTGCAACCTGCATCCCGGCCAGGAAAAGATCGTCGCGACGCGCCTTTCGGAAGAACTCGACAAGGCACGCGCGTCCAACGAGATCATCGCGACCCCGCTCGAATATCGCAGCAAACACCGTTTCGACAGCCTGCTGCGCTGGCCGGACTAAGTCCGGAAGCGACATAACGACAAGAAGGGAACGGTCATGGCCAACTCACAAGCACAAGTCGTCCAACCCGCTCAGGTCCTCTCGGTCGAGAATCTGACCACGTCGTTCAACGTCGACGGTGAATGGAAGCCGGTCGTGCGCGACGTTTCCTTCACGGTCGCGCCGGGCGAAACGGTGGCGATCGTCGGGGAATCCGGTTCGGGCAAGAGCGTCACCTCACTGTCCATCATGCGGCTCCTGCAGGAAGGCGTGAGCCGCATTCAGGGCAGAATCCTGCTCGGCGGCCGCGATCTGCTCGCGCTTCCCGAACAAGAGATGCGCAAGGTACGCGGCAACGAAGTTTCGATGATCTTCCAGGAACCGATGACGAGCCTCAACCCGCTCTTCACCATCGGCGACCAGATTTCCGAGGCGCTTCTGTGCCACAAGGACATGTCTCCAGCCGAGGCGAAGGCTGAAACGATCCGACTGCTTGAAAAGGTTCGTATTCCGTCGGCCGCTTCACGCTTCGACGAATATCCGCACCGTTTTTCCGGCGGCATGCGGCAGCGCGTCATGATTGCCATGGCCTTGGCGTCGAAGCCGAAGCTGCTGATCGCCGACGAGCCGACCACCGCCCTCGACGTAACCATCCAGGGCCAGATCCTCGACCTTATCAAGATGCTGCAGGACGAGGAGGGCACGTCCGTCCTGTTCATTACCCATGACATGGGCGTCGTCGCCGAGATCGCCGACCGCACCGTGGTCATGTATCGTGGTGAACAAGTGGAGACCGGCGCGACCGCCGACATTTTCCATCGCGGCAAGCATCCTTATACGCGTGCTCTTCTCGCTGCTGTACCGGTGCTCGGTTCGATGCAGAAATACCAGCGGCCGCTACGCTTCCCCGTTGTCAACAATGCGACCGGCTTATCCGACACGCCGGTCGAAGTGGCGGACACGGTCGCCAGAGAAAAACCAATCTTACAAGTGAAAGGCCTCACCAAACGCTTCGATATACATTCCGGCCTGTTTGGACGCCTGAGCGGCCGCGTTCATGCAGTGGAAAACGTCTCCTTCGATCTTTTTGCCGGCGAGACGCTTTCGCTGGTCGGCGAATCCGGCTGCGGCAAGTCGACCACCGGCCGCGCCATCATGCGGCTGATCGAGCCAGAATCGGGTTCGGTCACTATAGAGGGGCGCGACATGCTCGCGCTCGACAAGCGGGAAATGCGCGAGATGCGCAAATCCGTGCAGATGATCTTCCAGGATCCGTTCGCATCGCTCAACCCACGCATGAGCGTCGGCCAGGCAATCGCCGAACCCTATCTTGAACACAGGATGGGGACCTCGAAGGAGGCGAAAGAAGTCGTCGCCGACATGCTGCGCAAGGTCGGTCTGGCGCCGGACATGGCAAGCCGTTATCCGCACGAATTCTCCGGCGGCCAGCGACAGCGCATCTGCATCGCCCGGGCGCTTGCCTTGCAGCCGAAAGTGATCGTCGCCGACGAAAGTGTCTCGGCACTGGATGTCTCGATCAAGGCGCAGGTCATCAACCTGATGCTCGACCTGCAGCAGAGCCTCAATCTCGCTTTCCTCTTCATCAGCCATGACATGGCTGTGGTCGAGCGGGTGAGCCATCGCGTCGCAGTCATGTATCTCGGCGAGATCGTCGAGATCGGCCCGCGCGCCTCGGTATTCGGCAATCCGCAGCACGAGTATACGAAGAAGCTGATGGCAGCCGTGCCGGTTCCGGATCCCGACCGCCGGCGCGATAAGCGCGCAGCCGCTGCCGACGAGCTGAAAAGCCCGATCCGGCCCGCGGACTACGCCGTCAAGCCACGGGAATATCGCGAGATCTCCCCCGGTCATCTGGTCGCGCTTTAGGCAATGCGGCCGGGATGAAGATAGCTGGCAGGTCCTGTCTTCCATCCGCGACGACAAAAATATCGGCTATTGGCAGCCGAAAATTGATTGGATCTCCACAAGGCGAAGCCATGGCAATCACCGGCATGTCGCACTTCATCCTTGAACCCACCCCCTTGTGAAGGCGGCATCGCGTAAGGTAAGTTATGGAACTAATTCGAGATCGTCGTGGAAATGTCGTGGCAATCCCGAAGGAGACGAATCGCATCTCGGATGCAAATTCATCCCCGCCGAAGTTGCTGATCGCCCCTCAGCAGATCGCGCGTTCTAATATCGGCAACATTCAGTCCTAAATATTGTTCTTTATTAGAACGCCTCCTTGCGCCATCCTCTGTTCAATCCGGCGACGAGACCGGCTCTTTCAAGCGAAAACAGAACGGCTACAAGGCCAACAGGGGAACTAAATGTCTCATTTTCCGATGAATCGCCGTCGTTTCATATCCAATGCGGCTGCCTTGGGCGGTCTTGCCGCGACATCGAGTTTTGTCGGCATCCGTGCCGGCAAGGCCAAGGATACGGCTAAGGTGCGCATGCAGCTCGGCTGGCTCGTTTCGAACGGCGTGCTCGGCGAAGTCGCAGCCATCAAGAAGGGTTTCTTCGAGGAACAGGGTATTGAGCTCGAGATCGTTCCGGGCGGCCCAAGCGTTGATGGCGTCGCGGGTGTCGCTTCCGGCCAATCAGCGACTGGCCAGATTTCCTCCAGCCCATCCGTGATGCTGGCCCGCTCGGCAGGCATGCCGGTCAAGGCCTTCCTCTCCGGCTACCAGAAACATCCATTCACATATTTTTCGCTGAAGAATAAGGCGATCAAGACGCCGAAGGACATGATCGGCAAGACCATTGCCACCCAGCCGACCGCCTTCATCCTGCTTCGCGCCCTTCTCGCCAAGAACGGCATCCCGGAAGACCAGGTGAAGATGGTCAACATGGGTTCGGACATGAATCAGCTGATCACCGGCCAGGCCGACGCCGTTACCGGCTGGCTCACCAATGTCAACGCGCTCGACGTGCTCGGCGACAATCGGGTCGACATGATGCTATGGGACAGCGGCCTGCAGCTCTACGCCAACGTCTATTACACGACCGACGAGCAAATCGACAAACACTCGGATGTTCTCGAACGCTTTACCCGCGGCGCCGCAAAGGGGTGGGGTTATGTGCGGAACAATCAGAAGGAGGCGGTCGACATGCTCTGCTCCGCCTACCCGATCCTCGACAAGTCGAGCGAACTGCGTGCCGTTGGCCCCTGCGTCGATTTCTCCTTCGGTGACACGACCAAGTCCGCCGGTTGGGGCACTATGAACCGGGACAATTGGGCGGCGCAGATCAAGGCCTATGCCGACCTCAAGCAGTTCAAGGGTGCGGTGCCGACAGTGGATGATGTCGCGAATTTCTCCATCCTCGAAGCAACCAAAGACATCCGTAAACAGGTAGGATAATCGCCATGTTGGGAGCCGCAAAGCTGATGCCGAGCGTTCCACGCACCGAGCCGGCCGCCACGGCGGTTTCGATCAGGAATCTCTCTGTCCGGTTCGGCGACAGGAGCAACGAATTCACCGCACTGTCCGATGTCTCCGTAGAAATTCCGGAAGGTGCCTTCGTCACCATGCTCGGGCCGTCCGGCTGCGGGAAATCGACGCTCTTGAGATGCGTGGCGGATCTTGTCCATATCAGCGACGGGTCGATTTCCGTGTTTGGCCGCAGTCCGCGGGAAGCGCGCGAAGGCCGCGACTTTGCCTTCGTTTTCCAGGACGCAACGCTGCTTCCCTGGCGCACCGTGCTCGACAATGTCCGGTTGCCGCTGGAAGTCGGCAAACATGCCCAGAGCGGCGATCATGCAGACCCGCATGAGCTGCTCGCCATGGTCGGCCTGAAGGGGCGCGAAAATGCACTCCCTCACGAACTCTCCGGCGGCATGCGTCAGCGCGTAGCGATCGCCCGCGCGCTGATCACGCGACCGCGTATCCTCCTGATGGACGAACCATTCGGCGCGCTCGATGAGATCACCCGCGACCGTCTGAATGAAGAGCTGCTACGCGTCTGGCAGGAAACGGGAACGACGATCCTGTTCGTCACCCATTCCATTCCAGAAGCCGCCTTCCTCGGTCAAAACGTCCTGATGCTTCAGGCGCATCCCGGCCGGGTCAAGGAATTCATGAAGGTGGAATTGCCCTTCCCGCGCTCGCTTGCCGTGCGCGACACGGTGGAGTTCATCAGGGTGACTGCGCACCTGCGTGGGCTGTTGGAGGAATGCCTATGAGCCAGGTCATCTCGTCAAGGGTCGATACGCATCGCAAGATCGCGTTTCTCGATGCCACCGCGGGCGTCCTTGCCAAACACATGCCGGCGATCTCGGCGGCGATCGGCCTCGTCGTTCTCTGGCAACTGGTCGTCTGGTTCTTCAAGGTCCCGGCCTTCATGGCGCCGAGCCCGATCGACGTCGCCCATGCATTTGAGCAGAATGCCGGCATCCTCTGGACCAACACGCTGCCGACCTTGCTTGAGGCGGTGCTCGGCTTCTTCTTCGGCAATCTCGTTGCGATCCTGCTGGCGATCTGGTTCGTGCACAGTTCGACGGCGGAAAAAGCCTTCTATCCGATCGCCGTCTTCATCAAGGCGATCCCGATCATCGCACTCGCGCCGATCCTCGTCCTGATCTTCGGCAATGGACTTGCACCGAAGATCATCATCGCCGGCCTGATCTGCTTCTTTCCGACGCTGGTCAACATGGTGCAGGGCCTGAAATCCGCGAGCCCGGCCATGCTGGACCTGATGCGGGTTCTTTCGGCCAGCAATAGCGAAATCCTTTGGAAGGTGCGGCTGCCGAGTTCCATGCCGTTCCTGTTTGCGGCCTTGAAGATCGCCGCGACCAGCAGCGTCATGGGAGCCATCGTCGCCGAGTGGATCGGTTCCAGCTTCGGGCTGGGCGCGGTCATTATCGAAGCAACCTACAATTTCCGTTCGCCGCTGCTTTACGCGACCGTCGTGATCGCCGCGGCCCTTGCGGTTGTCCTCTTCTTCATCGTCTCGATCGTCGAAGCCCGGATGATCCGCTGGAAGCCGACCGGCTCGCACTGAGCGGCCCGCTAGCTCATCCGGTTCTTGGGAGTTTGAACCAATGCAACAGACTGTTTTTCAGGCGGCGCGCGACGTCGCAGTGGTGGACCGTTCCGATGTGGTTGTCGTCGGTGGAGGACCGGCAGGCATTTCGGCGGCAGTTTCCGCAGCCCGCAACGGCGCGAAGGTGACGCTGCTCGAACGTTATCCTTATGTCGGCGGGCTTGCCGCCGGCGGCATGGTGCTGGTGCTCGACGACATGATCAACCAGCTCGAAATCACCGTGCAGGGCATCTGCATGGAAATGATCGAGCGAATGAAGAAATGGGATCTCTGCGTCACGCCGACCGGCCGCGACCGCGAACTCGACATCCGTGAGACGCCGGAAGCCTGGCGGCGCTGGGCGCGCTGGGGCCTGTTCGATTTCCACACCCAGTCCATGCCGCACCCGATCTGCTTTTCGGCCGCTTTCGATCCGGATGGTTTCAAGCGCGCATCCTATGACGTGCTGTCCGAAGCCGGCGTGAAGCTGCGCACACATAGCTGGTTTTCGTCCGCGATCATGGAAGGCAAGACCATCAAGGGCGTCATTTGCCAGACCAAGTCCGGCATGGAAGCCATCATGGGCGATGTCGTGATCGATACGACGGGCGACCTCGACGTCGCTGCCTCCGCCGGCGCCTCGCATGTGGAATCCAACTTCATCCTGACCACCGTCTCCCGCTGGGGCGGTGTCGATACGGATGCCGCCGAACGCTTCGAATTCGAAGAGCCGGAAGCCTTCAAGAAGGTCGATCACGAGGCAAAACGCCTGATCGGCGGCTGCTGGTCCTTCTGGTGGCTGAAGACCCCGCTGCCGGGCGTCGTCTGGCTCAATTGCCCGCATATGCCGAACCTTTCCGGCCTGAAGACGGAAGACCTGACCAAGGCGGAGCTGGAAGGCCGTCGCCGAATCCAGAACCTGCTCGATTTCGTCCGCGAAAAGATGCCGGGATTCGAGAAGGCCTATGTGGTGGATTTCGCGCCGCAGACCGGCGTGCGCCAGACCCGCCTGCTGGAAGGTGAATATGTCGTCACCAAGGACGACGTGATGAACCGCATCCACTTCTCCGACACCGTCTGCCGCGGCCGCGATTATTATACGCCCTATCGCTCGATGCTGCCGCGCGAGGTAGACCAGTTGATCGTCGCCGGCCGACACTATTCGGCAACGCCGCAGGCGCAGAAATCGAGCCGTGAAATCCCGCCCTGCATGGCGATGGGCGAAGCGGCGGGCGTTGCCGCGACCGTGGCGCTCAATGCTGGAACCACCGTTCGGAAAGCCGATATTCGCGCGATCCAGAAACAGATGCGGGCGCAGGGTGCAGATCCTGGCGACATCCCGTCCGACAATGCAACATTCCTGGAGGCAGCGGAATGACATCTCTCCCACTCGACGGCATCCGCGTGATCGACTTCACGCAGGTCATGCTCGGCCCCTGCTGCACTCAGACGCTAGCCGACTATGGCGCCGAGGTCATCAAGATCGAGAAGGCGAAGATCGGCGATCTCTCCCGCTGGTCGCTCGGTTCGGACCCGGACGGGCTCAACAACCCGGTCTTCTGCTCGCTGAACCGCAACAAGAAGAGCCTCGCGCTCGACCTGAAGCTCACGGAAGCGCGGGACGCCGTGCTCTCCCTGATCGAGAGCGCCGATGTGGTTGTTAACAATTTTCGCCCTGGTGTCATGGAGCGGATGGGCTTCGGTTACGAAGACCTGAAGAAGATCAACAAGCGGCTGATCTACGCGGTCGGAACCGGCTTCGGTCTTACCGGCCCCTATCAACACAAGGGCGGGCAGGACATCCTTGCACAGGCGCTTTCGGGGGTAATGCGCCGCAAGTCGGACAGCACGCACCCGACCTCGATCTACGCGACGCCGCTCGCCGACTATTCCGCCGGCATGCATCTCGTGCAGGGTATTCTGCTCGCACTGCTGCAGCGGGAAAAGACCGGCGAAGGCCAGCAGGTGGCAGTTAGCCTCTACAATTCCATGCTCGCCATGCAGATGCAGGAAGGTGCGGCACACATGATGCGCGACAAGGACCTGAATTGGGGCGCCTTCCCGCTAACCGGCGTGTTCGACACGACGGACGGCGCGATCGTCATGGTCGGCGCCTTCAAGCAGAACCCGTTGCAGGACATCTGCAAGGCGCTGGAAATCGAGGACCTGTCGGTGCAGGAGCGCTACAAGGACTTCGATTCCCAGATGGCGCACCGCCCGGAACTGCAGGCGATCTTCCGCGAGAATTTCGCGAAAAACAGCAATGCCTATTGGTTGAAGCGGCTGGAAGGCGTCGATATTCTCTGCGCTCCGGTGCGCAACATCGCCGAAGCCCTGAAGGACCCGCAGACGGTCATCAACAAGATGATCCTCGAAGCAGGTGAAACCGCCGCCGGACCAATCCGCCTGATCGGCTCGCCGATCGACATGTCGGCCGCGCCGGTTTCAGTGCGCATCTCGCCACCGCGGCTTGGCCAGCACAATGACGAGATCCTGGCCTTGCTCGAAACCAGGCGCGGAGACGCGGCATGACGGTTGGATTTTCCGTCGAGAACCGGGTGGCGCGGGTCACGCTCGACCGACCGGAACGTATGAATGCGGTCGATGCTGCGACCGAGAAGGAATTAGACGCTATCTGGACGGAGATCGAAGCGCGCGACGACATTTCCTGCGTCGTCCTGACCGGCAGCGGGGCTAAGGCCTTCTGCACCGGCGCCGACCTGAAGGGCGGCGCCACGAAGACAGGCCTTGAATATTGGGCGGAAAGCCGCGCCAACGGTTTTGGCGGTATCGCCTTCCGCAAGTCGTTGGACGTACCGGTGATCGCTCGGGTCAACGGTTATGCGCTTGGCGGCGGTTTCGAGATGGTGCTCGGCTGCGATATCGTCATTGCCGCCGAGACTGCGAAATTCGGCCTGCCGGAAGCGCGTGTCGGCCGTATGCCGCTCGATGGGGGCATGGTCCTCTTGCAGCGGAAAATTCCCCACAATCAGGCGATGGCGGTCATGCTGACTGGCCGACAGTTCGCCGCGGCGGAAATGCAGGCCTTTGGCATCGTCAACGAGACGGTACCTTTTGAAGAACTGGATGCCGCCGTCGAAAAATGGGTAAAGGAAATTATCGCCTGCGCTCCGCTTTCGCTCAAGGCGATCAAGCAGACCGTTAATCGTACAGGCCATCTCAGCCCCGCGGAAGCTCAAGGATTGCGCACTCCCGCGCTGATCCGCGCGCTTCAGAGTGAAGATGCCATTGAAGGGGTTGCGGCTTTCCGCGAAAAACGCGCGCCGGTTTGGCAGGGTCGGTAGGCATGGTATGAATTTCAGGATCTCGGGGGACGATGATGCACGCCAGTATCCTGAAATATTTCGTCGAAGTTGCGCGCTCCGGCTCGATCCGCAAGGCTTCCGAGGAACTGCATGTGGCAACATCGGCTGTCAGCCGCCAGATCCGCAAGCTCGAGGATGAACTCGGGACGCCGTTATTCGAGCGCTTTTCCGATGGCCTTCGCCTCACCGCAGCCGGCAAGGTGGTGCTGAAGCATGCCAAGGAGACCATGCAGCAATACGAGATCATGAAATCCGATCTCGGCGACCTTCAGGGCAAGCGCACCGGCCGGGTCCATATCGCCTGCCTCGATAGTCTCGCTGTGCAGTTCATGCCGGAATTCGTTGCCGGCTTTCACCGCAAGAACCCCGCTGTCGATTTCCGTATCCGGGCCGACAACTTCAACAATATCTTCCACTTTGTCGCCGAGGGCGACTGCGATATCGGCATAACCTTCGATCTCGCACGGCCGCACGACATCAAGCTGGTGCATGGCGTACGGATGCCGCTGATGGTGATGGTCGCAAAACACCATCCGATTGCCCGCCAGAAGACCGTAACCCTGCAGGAATGCGCCCAGTTCAAGCTGCTGCTGCAGCTCGACAACGAGGTCATGAGCTCGATGATCGCCGTCGAACTCGCTTCCCTCGATCGGGTCGGCCGGACCTTCGTCGCCACCAACAATCAGATGATGCTGAAGCCGCTGATCCTCTCCGGCGAAGGCGTGGCGTTCTTCACGCCGCTCGGTCTCTTGAAGGAGTTGAAGGCGGGCGAGGTGGTTGCGCTGCCGATCGCCGGCTCCCGCCTGCAGAACATGGAAGTCGGCATCGTGGCACCTCGTAACCGGCAACTGACGCATGCGACCGAAGCCGTGATCGAGGCCATGAGTGCCGATCTCGAAAAATTCAGCAATCAGATCGCGGAGGTCATCAAGCGGTGAGCGGCCAACCGGACATTCGCGTCTTGCTGAGACCGGGAAAAGAAAAGGCACTCCGCGGCACGGGTGCGCGAAGCGCCCTTCCCTCTTCCGCCTCCACGATCCCTCTCGTTTCCGGCGATCTGGTCCTGCCCATGCCGGTCAACGCTCATGACCATGGTTATGGCATTCGCACGCTGGATTTTGGTAGCCTCGACGACGCGCTGGAGACCTGGATCCCGACGATGCGGCTCCGGCCGCGGACCGATGCCTATCTTGAGGCATTGGTTGCTTTTGGACGACTTGCCAAAACCGGTGTCGGTGCGACGATCCATTGCCATAATTCCTTGAATGCGGGGCGGATGGTCGACGAGGCCCTGGACGTGATCCGCGCGGCAACGGATGTGGGCATCCGCCTCGGCCTCTCCTGCCCGCTTCTCGACCACGATGCCTGGGCCTATGACGGCGGGCCGGAACGATTGAAGCCGTTTATGAGCGATGCCGACTGGCAGGCTCTTTCACCGTTTGCACCCCGTTATGCCTCCTTCCACGAACAGCTTGCCGCCGTGGAGGCAGTTGCGGCCGCCAACACAAGTGCGCTGGTCGATGTTCAATATGGCCCGGTCGGCCCGCAATGGTGCTCCAATGCGCTGCTCGAAGCGATCGCTGAAGCCTCCGCCCTGAACAGCCGTCGCATCCACATGCATCTGTTGGAAAGCCCGCGGCAGCGCGCGTGGCTGGACCGGCGTTTTCCGCAAGGTATCGTTCGCTATCTCGACGAAATTGGCTTCCTGTCTCCACGCCTTGCCGTTGCCCATGGTGTTCAGCTTCGGCTCGACGAATGGGAGCTGCTGGCCGAACGCGGCGTTCAGCTCGTCTCCAACCCTGCCGCCAACCTGCGCCTTCGCTCCGGAATCGCACCGCTTGCAGATGCCGTCAAAGGCGGTCTTCGCTTCGGCATCGGCCTCGACGGCAGCGCTTTTGACGATGACCAGGACCTCTGGCGCGAAATGCGCCTTCTCTACTTCCTGCATGGGGGGCGCGAGCTGGAAAGAAGTTTCACGGCGGCGGATATTTTCGACGCCGCGACCCATACGGGCAGGACGGTCGTCAATGCTCCGGCCGGGGACATGACCGTTGTCGATTATGGCGCCTTGATCGCAGACAGTATCTTCGATGATCTCGATGAGGCGGAAGTGCTGCTCAACCGCATGGCCGCCCGCCATGCAAAGGCCATTTATGTCGCGGGCCATCCAATCATGCTGGACGGCAGGCTTCTCCATGTCGATTTCGACGCGGCCAGGACCGAATTGCTGGCACAGGCCAAAGCTGATCTCCCTCGCCTGATCGTGGAGCGGGAGCGGTGCGGCAAGTTGATTGCCGCTGCCCGTGCCTACTACGGAAGCTGGGCGGCCTGGTGAGATGCCGGGCGCACAGGCGTTGCCGCGACGACCGGGTGATCCATGCTTCTGGTACGGCTCTTGTCCCAACCGCCGGGGGAGCCGAGACCGGTGACCTCCGGTCCGAAATAGTCCCTGTTCACCGGAATGAACGTCATCTGTGCCTCGCTCGCCTCCTCGTCGTAGGCTATCGCATCGACGGGACAGATGGAAAGACAGAGGCCACAGTTGATGCACTCGTCGGGGTGGATGTAGAACATCCGCCCGCCCTCATAAATGCAGTCCACGGGACAGGCAGCGGTGCAGGCGCCATCCTTCACGTCAATGCAGGGTTCCGTAATGATATAAGCCATCGCCGGCCTCGATTTTTCAAGCTTTTCAGTACTATCTCAAGGCTAGCGTTGCCGAACAGCGCTATATTTCGTCGCGAGCGTTCGAATTTCAGCAATAAGGAACCCTGCGGAAGGATGGTGCGGCAGCGGTGGAAAATGAACCGGCGTGACAACTTGGTTACGCCGCCGCTTTTCCGATGATCCTATCCGACTCTTCGGATGCAACGATGGACGTTCCGTCGTATACGCCCGCTCAAGTGCAGACCGTACCGCAATGACTGTTCGCCGGGTGCCTTCTTGATGCCGCGCGTTCAAAAGGAAGGCATATGGAAAAGGCCCAGTCGAACCTAAGAGCCGCCGTATGGATGATAGTCTCCATCGCGCTGCTCCTGCTCATGGCTGTGTCGGGCAGGGCCATAACGCGGGAGATCGACGTTTTCCAGGTGATGGAGATGCGCTCCGTCCTCGCCTTCTTCATGCTGCTGCCTCTGGTTCATCGCGAAGGCGGCCTCAAGGCGATGCGAACCGGCATTCTGCCAAGTCATATAGGCCGAAATGTTGCTCACTATATCGGCCAATTCGCGTGGTTGATGGGCCTCACGTTGATCCCTATGGCGCAGGTGATCGCCATCGAGTTCACCGCGCCCATATGGGCGGCCCTCATGGCTGCCATGTTCCTTGGCGAGCGGCTGACATGGCGCAAGAGCGTTGCGATCGGCTTCGGCCTGGTGGGCGTGGTGTTGATCCTGCGGCCTGGCGCTGCTCCTATCAACCCCGGTCATCTGATTGTGCTGGGGGCTGCTTTCGTATTCGCCATATCCTTCATTACCACAAAGGTTCTGACGCGCTCGGACAGTGCGACGAAGATCATCTTCTGGATGCTGATCATTCAATCCGTCATCGGATTGATTCCGGCACTGAAGGTCTGGATCTGGCCGTCCCTGGCAACATGGCCATGGATCCTGCTGATCGCTTTTTCAGGCACGTTTGCGCATTATTGCATGGCTAGAGCCTTGTCTCTGGCCGAAGCGACCGTCGTGATGCCGATGGACTATCTGCGGGTGCCGTTGTCGGCTCTCCTGGGTTATCTTCTCTATGCCGAGGCCATCGACAGCTTCACCGCGGCTGGCGCGGGACTGATCCTTGCGGGCAATCTTTTCAACCTGCGCAGACCGAATGCCAAACGAATAGAGCCCACGCCAAGCTGACGGCCCACGGCGCGCGCCTGCTTCGATCGAGGCTGCGGCGACGTTGAGAAGGTGTCGCCATGATGATTTGCAATGCGGAGTACGCAGAAACACAAAGCATGGAGACCGCTGCCTCGGCGTGTTTACGGGCAGCGGTCATCAGGGTTCATAACCTTCGTCAGGCCGCCTGAGCGGTCGCGGCGAGAGGAATTTCGACGTCGATCTCGAGGATCGAAACGTTTTCGTCGCGATCGATCTTGATATGAACCTTGTCGCTGTCGATCTCCACGTGCCGGGCGATCACCGCCAGGATTTCTTCGCGGAGCACAGCTACCAGATCGGTGCTGGCGGACGCGCGTTCATGGGCAAGCAACACCTGCAGGCGCTCGCGAGCCATGGGTGCGGATTGCTGTTTGCGGAAAAGACCGAAAATGCTCATGCGGCCTTCCTTCCGAAAATCTTGTCGAAGATGCCTCGCTTTTCCCCTGGGATCGTGATCGGCAGGGCTTCACCGGCCAGCCGGCGTGCCGCATCGAAATAGGCCATGGCGGGGGCGCTGCGGGCGTCGGCCAGGGTAACCGGGCTGCCGAGGTTGGAGGCGCGCAGGACGTCCATGCTTTCGGGAATGATGCCGAGCAGCGGGATGGAGAGGATCTCCAGAACGTCATCGACTTTCAGCATGTCACCGCGTTCGGCGCGGCTGGCGTCGTAGCGGGTCAGAAGCAGGTGCTTCTCCATCCGTTCGCCACGTTCGGCCTTGACAGTCTTGGCGTCAAGGAGACCGATGATGCGGTCGGAATCGCGTACCGACGAGACTTCCGGATTGGTGACGACAACGGCGACATCCGCATGGCGCATCGCATGGGTCGCACCACTTTCGATGCCGGCAGGGCTGTCGCAGATCACCCAGTCGAAAACACGCTTCAATTCGGTGATGACGCGTTCCACACCTTCGGCCGTCAGGTTGTTCTTGTCTCGAGTCTGGGATGCGGGCAGCAGGAACAGTGTTTCCAGCCGCTTGTCGCGGATCAGCGCCTGGGAGAGCTTGGCTTCGCCCTGAATGACATTGATCAGGTCGTAGACGACCCGCCGTTCCGCACCCATGACCAGGTCGAGATTGCGCAGTCCGACGTCGAAATCGACGACGACGACGCGCTCGTTTCTCTGCGCCAGGGCGGCGCCTAGCGCCGCGGTCGATGTCGTCTTGCCGACGCCGCCCTTGCCCGACGTAACTACGATAACCTTCCCCATCTTGGTCTCCTTTGCTGGCCCGCCTCGGCTCAGATAAGTGTCTCTGCCATGATTGCTTCGCCTTCGAGCCAGCATTGGACGGGTTGTCCGCGCAGGCCCGGGGCCATGTCTTCCGCCATCTTGTAAATACCGTCGATCGCCACCAGCTCGGCTTCCAGCTTGCGGCAGAAGATCCGCGCTGCCGTGTTCCCGATCGATCCTGCCATGGCGCGGCCGCGCAGGGCGCCGTAGATGTGCACCGATCCGCCGGCGATGATTTCGGCGCCGGATGCCACCGACCCGATGACCGTCACGTCGCCTTCCGGGAATATGACCGACTGGCCCGAGCGTACCGGCTCCCGTATGACCAGGGATTGCAGCACCGCACGAGCTTCCGGCGCTGCCGGCTTCACGTCGCTGTTGCGCAATTCGATGATCGGTTCCTTGGCGACGGCTTCGTCGGAAACCGGCCGGCCGCCCTTCAAGGCGGGTGGCATGCCGGGTCCGAGGATCGAAGGGCGAGCGCCCTCGATGCCCATGATGCTGACATTGCGGTTGGAAAGCTCGCCGATGAGTTCCATCAACTGCGTGCGGTTGATTTCCAGGTCCGTCACGTCGAGCACGACCGGCCGTCCCAGGAAGAAGCCGGCGGAGCGGGATGCCAGGTCGTCGAGCCTGGTCAACCACTCGTCGACAGGCAGATCGGGAGAAAGGACGACCGCCAGAAAGGAACGGCCCTTGATTCGGATCGAGCGAGCGTCTGTTAGCACTTTGGTCATCTACGTAAACAAATCGTTGACCTTGTGTAGCTCCGATATGGTTAACAAATGGTTAATGTACCATCATCCGAACCCGTATTTCGTTGAATGTCTGACGGTGAAACCGAGCAATGCGGGACAAGCGTATCCGGCCGTTGGCAAAACCCACGCCCGGCATCGTAACCTGCGGATCATGCTGGCAAAAAGCCCAGCGCTCGGGATAGAATGCGGCTAAGAGCCGACCTCCCGGCTCGCCACCGACTTCTGGAGTTTTCTTGACCACCGGACTTGCGCATGCCGAACTGATCGCAGTTCTTTCAGCCGTGACCGGGGACGAGCCGCGCGTGATGACCGTCCGGTCCGGCAACGCCCTCCCCTCCGGCCCTTTCGAACTGGAGCACAGAAGCCTTCAGGCGGGATTGCGCGAGTGGGTGCGGGATCAGACGGGCCATCCCGTCGGCTATCTCGAGCAGCTTTATACATTCGCGGATCGCGACCGAACTCGTGAGAATGCCGAGGTGCGAACCATTTCCATCAGTTATCTGGGCCTCGTACGCGAGCAGGCAGCCCCTGGCGCGAGAAGCCCCGGATGGCATGGCTGGTACGAATATTTCCCTTGGGAGGACCATCGCAGAGGCCGACCGGATGTCCTGTCCTGCATTGTTGAAGGCTTGCAAGGCTGGGTGGCCGCGGAGCCGGCCCGACGGGAGCATCGCCAGCGTCGCGTCGATTTCACCTTCGGGCTGGAGGGAGCCGCGTGGAACGAGGACTTGACCCTCCAACGCTACGAGCTGATGTACGAAGCGGGGCTGGTCACCGAGGCCGGTTCGCCGGCCCACGATGGTCAGGGACGGGAGATGTTTGCCGATCATCGCCGCATTCTGGCAACCGGGATCGCGCGGCTGCGGGCCAAGATCAAATACCGGCCGGTGGTTTTCGAATTGATGCCGGAAAGTTTTACGCTTTTGCAATTGCAGCGCACGGTCGAAGCGCTCGCCGGCCTGACGCTGCACAAACCGAACTTCCGCCGGCTGATCGATCAGCAGGAACTGATCGAGGAAACCGGCGAGACGACAAGCGAGACCGGCGGGCGGCCGGCCAAGCTTTTCCGCTATCGTTATGCCGTTCTGGAAGAACGCGCTCTCGCCGGTTCGAAACTTCCGCTTTCACGCAATTGACATAAACTCGAATCGAGAATATCTATTTGCGCCGGATATACTCATTTCGAGTATAAAAGGAGATGCTCATGAATTCGCCCGTTTCCGCATCCTCGCTTTACGATCGTGTCAGCCGTGTCATCCCGAAAGCCGAATGGATGGCTCATGAGGCGGATGTCGAGGCGATTCTTGAGCTCAAGCGCCGCCGCAACGCCGTCATTCTTGCTCACAACTATCAGACACCGGAGATTTTCCACGGCGTGGCGGATATCGTCGGAGATAGCCTTGCGCTCGCCCGCAAAGCGGCGGAGGTGGATGCCGACGTGATCGTGCTTGCCGGCGTCCACTTCATGGCGGAAACGGCGAAACTCCTGAATCCGTCGAAAACGGTGCTGATCCCGGACATGGAGGCCGGCTGTTCGCTGGCGGATTCGATTACGCCAGAAGACATCGCACTCCTCCGCCAGGCTCATCCGGGCGTACCAATCATCACCTATGTGAATACGTCCGCGGCAGTGAAGGCGGCATCCGACATCTGCTGCACCTCGGGCAATGCCAGGCAGGTGGTTGAATCGCTCGGCGTTCCGAGGGTGCTGATGATACCCGACGAGTATCTGGCGCAGAACATCGCCCGCGAAACGAATGTCGAGATCATCGCATGGCACGGACATTGCGAGGTTCATGAACTGTTCAATGCGCAGGATGTTCGCGATCTTCGCGAGTCCTATCCGGGTGTCATGGTGCTGGCGCATCCGGAATGCCCGCCGGATGTGGTCGCAGAGGCAGATTTTGCCGGTTCCACCGCCGTCATGTCGAATTATGTCGGGGAAAGAAAGCCAGCCCGCGTGGTGCTGCTGACCGAATGTTCGATGAGTGACAACGTCGCGGTGGAGCATCCGGATGTGGAATTTGTGCGACCTTGCAATCTCTGCCCGCATATGAAGCGCATCACGCTCTCCAACATTCGCAAGGCGCTGGAGGAAAACCGGTATGAGGTGACCGTTGACCCGGCGATCGCCGGATCCGCGCGTCGGGCGGTCGAAAGGATGCTGGCGATATGAGCGAGATTCTCGACCGTCTCGCCGGCTGCGTCGCGATCGTCGGGAGTGGGCTGGCAGGGCTTATGGCGGCGTTGACGCTTGCGCCTCAGCAGGTCGTGCTTATTACCCGCTCCGAGCTTGGAGCGGAAACCTCCAGCGCCTGGGCGCAAGGCGGCATTGCTGCAAGCCTCGGGCCGGATGATAGTCCAGACCTGCATCTCGCCGATACGCTTGCGGCCGGCGACGGGCTCTGCGATGCCGACGTCGCGGCTTCGATCGTGAGAGAAGGCCCGGCTGCAATCGAGGCCTTGCAGCGCCACGGCGTTCGTTTCGACCGTGCATCCGACGGCAGCCTGTCACTCGGCCTCGAGGCGGCCCATTGCCGACGACGCATCGTTCACGTGGAAGGCGACGGCTCCGGCGCGGCCATCGTTCGTGCCCTGGTGGAGGCGGTTCTGAAGACGCCGTCGATCACCGTCCTTAGTGGCGTCGAAGTCCGCCGCCTGTTGATGGATGGGGATAAGGTCTGCGGTCTGCTTTGTGCGACCGGCAGCGGCGCCATGACCCTGCCGACTGCCAGGGTGGTTCTGGCGACCGGCGGGCTTGGCGGACTTTATGACGCGACGACCAATCCCGTGGGCAATTACGGCCAGGGCATTGTGCTGGCCGCCCGCGTCGGCGCGATGCTGGCAGACATGGAATTCGTGCAGTTCCATCCAACCGCGCTCGATACGGTCCGACGCCCCCTTGCCCTCGTCAGCGAGGCGGTTCGCGGCGAGGGTGCAATATTGGTCAACGAGAAGGGCGACCGTTTTCTGGCATCGGAACCAGGAGCCGAACTCGCACCGCGCGATGTGGTCGCCCGGGCGATCAGTGCCGAGATTGCCCGCGGCGGCGGCGTTTTTCTCGACACGAGAAAAATGTTCGGAGCAGGTTTTGCAAACCGCTTTCCCGTCGTCAATGGTCTCTGCCGCGAAGCGGGCCTCGATCCTGCCTCCGACCTGATCCCCGTCCGTCCAGCGGTTCACTACCATATGGGCGGCGTCGCTACCGATGCATTCGGCCGCAGTTCCGTGGCCGGCCTTTGGGTAGTCGGAGAAGCCGCTTCGACGGGCCTCCACGGTGCAAACCGGCTTGCCAGCAATTCGCTGCTCGAAGCGGCCGTCATGGGCATGCGCGCCGGTCATGATGTCGCCGGCACATCGATGGAGAGGCCAAGGCAGATATCCGGGACCAGCCTCCCCTCGCCTGCAGACATTTCCCCCGTCCAGCCGATCGTCTCCCGTCATCTCGGCGTATTACGCAATGCCGGGGCCATTCACGGAGCGATCGCGAGCCTGCTGCCGCTTGTCGAAAGCGATGGCGCGGCCTCCGATCCCGCGCTCGTCGGCCTGCTGATCGCAGTCTTTGCGGCTCTCCGGCAGGAATCGCGCGGCGCCCACGCCCGCACCGACTTTCCTCTGAGGTTCGCCTACGCCGAGCGAAGGAAGATGTGCCTGAACAAGGTGCTTCAGATCGCCCGTTCGACCGCATCCCATCCTCTCGCCAGGAGCGCCTGACATGAACCTCGTCCCTCTTCCGCGGCTGATCTTGGAACCATCCGTACGCGCAGCGCTTCTCGAGGATCTCGGCCTTGTTGGGGATTTGACGTCGGCAGCCGTTATCCCGGAAAAGCATCGTTCTACCGTCGTGATGGCTACCCGCAAACCCGGCGTGATCGCCGGTCTCGATGCGGCCGAACTGGCCTTCCATCTGGTCGATCCCGCAATCGTCGTGACCCGCCACGTTCCGGATGGCGCTGCGGTGAAACCCGGGGATATCATTGCCACGATCGAAGGCCCATCTCGCGGTCTGCTGACAGCCGAACGAACCGCGCTCAATTTCCTCGGCCATCTCTCGGGCATCGCCTCCGTGACGGCTGGAATCGTTTCGGCGATCGAAGGTACGAAAGCTTCGGTCGTCTGCACGCGCAAAACCACCCCCGGGCTGCGTGCACTGGAGAAATATGCGGTCCGTGCCGGCGGCGGAAAGAACCACCGGTACGCGCTTCACGACGCGGTGCTGATCAAGGACAATCATGTGGCGATCGCCGGAAGTGTTGCGGAAGCCATCCGCCGGGCCAAGGCAGGCGCCGGCCACATGGTGAAGATCGAGGTTGAGGTCGACACGCTCGACCAGCTCCACGAGGCAATGGAAGTCGGCGCGGATGCCGTATTGCTCGACAACATGACGCCCGCCGAACTCCGGGAAGCCGTATCGATCGTCGCCGGCCGGGCGATCACCGAAGCCTCTGGTGGGATCACGCCGTCAACCGCGGCAGCCATTGCTGCCTCCGGTGTCGATCTGCTCTCGGTCGGCTGGATTACCCACAGTGCGCCAACCCTCGACATCGGTCTCGACTTTGTGTCCGCCTGAGGGGCCTAGTGAGCTGATGGAGAGGAGAGATGCTAAATCTCCACGACATAGTCTGCATCGGATCCGCACGTCTGATCCGTTAGCGTGTTTCCGACCATAATCCGCCGCGGATTTCTCCGCATTGGTGCTGTATCGCGTGGGATTGCCAGGACAGCTGAATCTGCGCATCCTCTTCCGTATTATCGAAAACGTCATGGTTCGACGCCGGGCATGCAGCACTGGATGTATGATGCCGCCGGCCGCAAATCTCGCAGCTTTGTGGAAGGTTCATTTCCCCTGAGGCCCGTTCAGGAAACCGTTTCGCGGCATAAGCCCCAGAAACGATTGCCTTTTGCTTGTTCGGAGATCGACAGAGGCCTAGCTTTTGGACGCTATTCCAGAGAAGCGAGCAGAAGGTGCAACTCGATTTGAACGGCAAGACAGCCCCTGTCACCTTTGGTTCCAAAGGCATCGACCTTGCCTGTGCGCAATCCCCGCCGTCGCTGACACGGGTAGCCGCCCGAGGCTTTTGGCATCGCCAGCCCTATTCTTCATCACGCAGGCCACAGCATGAGCAGCAAGTCCGAATTTCTCTGGTACATCCCCAACGACGTCAAAGCCGGGCATCGGCGCGATGCCGCTGCCGAAGGTCACAACAGCCTGGAGACTCTGACTGCGCAGGCCGAGGCCATTCAGGAGCACGGCTGGAAGGGAGCACTCATCGGCACCGGTTGGGGTCGGCCTGACACATTCACGCTTGCCACGGCGCTCGTCGCGCGGACCACGACCTTCGAGCCGCTCATCGCGGTGCGGCCCGGTTATTGGCGGCCGGCGAATTTCGCGGCGTCCGCCGCGACCTTGGACCAGCTGTCCGGCGGTCGTGTGCGGGTCAACATCGTATCGGGTCAGGATGACCTTGCCGCTTATGGCGACACCGAGGGCGATCAGGTGCATCGTTATGCCCGCACCAAAGAATTCATGCGGCTGGTTCGCAGGCTCTGGACCGAGGAAAACGTCACTTATTCGGGGGAGCATTTCAGCGTCTCGGGATCCACCGTCGCACCGCGCGTTGAAGCCCGCGGCGACCGCCGTCATCCGAGGCTCTATTTCGGCGGAGCCTCCGAAGCGGCCGAGCGTGTGGCGGCCACCGAGGCCGATGTCCAGCTCTTCTGGGGCGAACCGCTCGACGGCGTGCACGAACGGATCGAGCGGCTGAGAGCGTTGAGCAGGGAGCTGGACCGCGATCTCCCTCCCCTCGAATTCGGCCTGCGCATCACCACGCTGGTTCGCGATACGACGGAACAGGCCTGGGCTGATGCTGAGGCGAAAGTCGAGCAGATGGCCAAGGGCAGGAGCGGGAACTGGAGCGACCACAAGGGTATTGCGGCCGGTCAGCGGCGGTTGCTCGATCTCGTCAATCGCGGGGATGTGCTCGACGACAACCTCTATACCGCACCGGGCAGGTTTGGGGCCGGTGGCGCCGGGACAACCTGGCTTGTGGGTTCTGCGGCAGATGTCGCCCGTTCACTCGGCAAATACCGGGAACTCGGCATCACGCATTTCGTCCTTTCCGACACACCCTATCTCTCCGAGATCAAGCGACAGGGCGACCAACTGCTTCCGCTCCTGCGATAGGAGAGCTGCCGATCGCGAAACGCGAGGGGCGGCTAACCTTCGAGCCTGGGAAAACAGATCTCAGGCCGCGGGCAAGAAAGAGGGCGGGAGTTTACTAAATCTTCATCTTTCAACCCCAAATTTGACGTCCATCAAGAACGAAATCATTGCGATGTCCGTTTCAACTGCTTTTCAATCCGACTTCGTGGATCTCGACACCTATGTCGATCTCCAATCCGTTCCACGCCATCGCCATTTTAGCTCGAACTCGATCGTCGATCGGATGCGTCTGGCGGTTGCATTCGATCATATCGCCATCAGCGGCCTCGATATCGACGGCTACCGTTTCGGCCAGGCAGCGTCGGTGGACAGCGATTTCCCGCCGGCCTTTGTCGAAGCCTATGCGGCAGACGGTCTGGTGGGGAACGACCCGTTCGTTCAGGCGGCGAAATCGTCGAGGGATATCGTCATCGAAAGCGAGGTCTGGAAGAATTGCGAGCCGCCGCAGCGGTTGCTTTACCTGACCCGCACATTCAAGGTCCAAAACCGCACGCTCATTCCCATCCTGCGTGGAGATGTCGTCTATGGCGGTGTGTGCTTTGCGCGATCGACCCCGTTCGATGATGACGAATTGGCCTTTTTGACGCTGATCGCCGAGCCGATCCACGCTGCGGTCACGCGACCTCTGATGGAGAAGTTCGCCACGGCACAGATGAAGTTGTCGAAGGGCGAGGTCGCCTGCCTCAGCCAGGCCAGCCGCGGCCTGACGAGCGACAGCATTGCCACCGCGACAGGTTACCAGACCGAGACCGTCAACAGCTATATCAAGTCGGCTGTCCGGAAACTCGGTTGCTCGAACCGCACGCAGGCGATTGCCGAGGCGATCCGGAGACGGCTGATCGCCTGATGGGAAAGGGTGGTGCACGCCGCATCAGACTGACCGATCCACGTTCCGGCCGATCTGTCTGAGATAGGCTGAGATGTCCTCCATCAGATGATCCCTCGGCCCGAACTCCCGCAGAATTGACTTGACGACGGAGGCATGCGGCTCCGTCGAAGGTTCGCCGATGCAATAACCGCGTCCGACAGCCCACATGTCGCAGCCCGCCTCCAGAAGCGCATCAACGAGTTCGGCAATAGGCTGGACCTGAGGGTGGCGCATGGGCACTCTCCTGTTGCTCCGATCCATCATTCCGTGCCGCGCAGCCGGAATGCCACGATCTCGGAGCCGGTGGTGCGAGGCCGATCATCGATGGATGACATCAGAAATCCTCCCACTTCTGAGCTACGGCGCCGCCGCTTTGGAGCGGCCGGGAAATTTTGCGACTGAATGTGTGCAGCGGCGAGCCAGTGCGCCCATCCTGACGATCGAAGGTCACGACGGTCGAAGCCTTGCCGTCTTCCACCTGGAACTGGCTGATCAATTGGAAGAGTGCATCCGCCTCGGCTGCAAGGCCATGACTTGCGGCATTTGATTCTTCAACCATCGCCGCGTTCTGCTGGGTACCCTGGTCCATGGTATTGACCGCAACATTGATTTCCCGCAGGCCGATGGCCTGTTCGCGAGCGCCTTCGACGATCGCTGCAACGTTGACATTGATATCTTTGACCTGGGACGCGATCCGCCCCAAGGCTTGGCCGGTTTCGCCGACGAGGCTGACACCGGTCTTGACTTGGTCGCCGGATAGGGTGATCAGCGCCTTGATTTCCTTGGCGGCTGCGGCGGACCGCTGGGCGAGTTCGCGCACTTCCTGGGCGACGACCGCAAATCCCTTGCCGGCCTCGCCGGCGCGAGCTGCCTCGACACCCGCATTCAATGCCAGCAGGTTCGTCTGGAAGGCGATTTCATCGATGACGCCGATGATGTTGGCGATTTCCCGTGAAGACTTTTCGATGGCCCCCATGGCGGTGATCGCCTGCCCGACGATGGCGCCGGAATTCTCCGCATTCGTTCGCGCCGCCTCGACCAGCTTGCCGGCCTCGTCGGCTCGTCGGCTGGAGTCGCCTACCGTCTGGGTGATTTCCTCAAGTGCGGCGGCTGTTTCCTCCACGGATGCCGCCTGTTGCTCCGTCCGTTTCGACAGGTCGTCCGCCGCGGCCTTAATTTCGGCCGAGCCCGAGGCGATCGCCTGGGCGTTCTGCCGGACGGCCTGCATCGCCACCCGAAGACGATGCGAAGTATGGTTGAAGTCGAGACGCAGCGGTTCGAGGGCGGCGATGAAGGAAAGCGGAAGTTCGGCACAGAGATTTCCGGCGGAAAGCGCCTGCAGTCCCTTGCCGAGGGCAAGTACGTTTTCCACCCGGCCGGTGACGTCGGTCGCGAATTTGACCACCTTGAAAACCTTGCCGTCCATCCCGAAGATCGGATTGTAGGAAGCCTGAATATGGACCTTGTTGCCTGCCCGGCCGACGCGGGTGAATTCCTCTGCGACGAACTCGCCGCGACGGAGGCGCTCCCAGAAGCGGCGAAAGTCGTCGGTGCGGACATAGTCCGGCTCGCAGAACATGGAGTGGTGTTTACCGACGATGTCGGAAAGCTGGTACCCCAGCGTCTTCAGGAAATTCTCGTTGGCGGTGATGATCTCGCCCTCGGGAGTGAATTCAATGATCGCCTGAGCCCGAGACAGCGCTTCGAGTTTCCCCGCATCTTCGGTGGCTCTGAGCTTGATGGCCGTGATATCGGTCGCGAACTTCACGACCTTGTAAGGCTTGCCGCGTCGAAAGACCGGATTGTAGGATGCTTCGATCCAGATGTCGCGGCCGCCCTTGGCGATGCGGCGGTACTGCCGCTGGTCGAAATGACCTTGCGCGAGTCGGTCCCAGAAGACCCGGTATTCGGCGGATGCTGCTTCCTCCGGATCAACGAACATGCTGTGGTGCTTGCCGACAATTTCGGAAAGTTCGTAGCCGAGCGTCGTGCAGAAATTAGCGTTGGCGGTCATGACCCGGCCTTGGAGATCGAATTCGATGATCGCCTGCGAGCGGCTCATTGCGGAGAGGACCGCGTCGGAATCAGAGCCGGTAAAAAACGGTATTGCCATGCCTTGTTGTCTCCTTGGTCGCTCGCTGCATCAGGCGCGTAGATCTCGTTGCCATTCCCGTATGAAGGAGTGGCAGCTACGGTCGACGCGGGTGCGCGCAGCAATTCGATGAGCGCCGCGTGCCCTGATCTATTGTTATTTCCTCTAATGGCGCACGGAATTTGGCCGGCGACCTGTGCCGATCCTGGCGCGTTCAAAGTGCGCCTTTCGTTCGACAACCCCAAAAGTAGGGATGATTTCTTGATGGATGTTTAAGAAAATCGGCACAAGACGAGCGAGCATGCTCTTTTTGAGAAAATGTTCGAAAAACTGCTTGCCGTCCGCGGTCCCAAAGCCGCAACTACTCGATGAGTTTCTTGCGAATAGCTTCCGCTATGGCATGGGCGCGATTGCGCGCGCCGAGTTTCTTGGCCGCCGATTTAAGATAACTATCGACCGTTTCCTTGCGGAAGCGCGAGGTGGCCGCGATCTCCTCGCTCGTCATGCCCTGGGCCGCAAGCCTAAGGCATTCGACCTCTCCCTCCAGAAGGCCGACAATCTCGGCACCGAAGCGTTTCACGAGCGGGCGGGTGATCTTTTCGTGCAAGGGAGCGGCGAGCAGCGCGAGATATTCGATCTCTTCCGCGCGGAATATGCCGGCGTCCCGCGCAAAGACCACGGAGCCGTAGGTTCGATCGCCACGTCGCAGAAAGAATGCCAATCGGTGACCGATGTGGAACGTGCGTAGAAGGTAGGCTAAACGCGGTTCAAGTGGAAGATCCAGATTCTCTTCCGTCACGATTTCAGCGCCCCTGGTGCCGGTGAGCACCATGGGATCGGTGAGGTAGAGTTTTTCTCCCTCATAGGCCTCGACGAAGGCGGGCGGGAAATTCGACGTCACGCTCGTGAAGCTCCCGACCCGGTAATTGCCGAGGTCAAGACCGCTGACGCTCACGAAATCGAAAGGCACGGCGCGCTGCGCGAGGATCAGTGCTGCATCGGGAGACAGTCGGCGGTGCCGCGGCAGCGAGCGCAAATCGTAGGGAAATTCCGTCGAAACGTCCTGTTTTGGCATCTGAAGTACCGTGATGATCCGAACCTGCAAGGTCCAGAAATGGGGCGCGACTCTTAAATTCGGGTTAACGAAGAACCGTTAAAGTTTAATGGTTGCAATAATTCAACTCGAAAGCCCGCCTCGTTCGATCTGAAGTCCTTCTTATTCCAGAATTCCGCATCGAGACTGGCAGGTCGTCCCGCATTCGAACTATCTTCCTGAGATTCTGTAAATTTTTATACCCTGTATTTGGGGTTGTCGGCTGCATGCGGAGGGCCGTGAACCGGAGGGGTCCAGCATCGCTGACGCGTGCCGGTGATCCAGGCGCAGCCGGGAGATCGGCGGGTAGATCGCCGTTCGGCCACCGTTGTCTTCGACCGTATCTAACAGCGAAATTCGGAACCGATGATCGAGCGACCGACTTTGCCTTACGCGTGGCAGTTCACCACATGGATGATCTTGGATGCACCCATGCTGTTTTCCTCTTCGATTAGCCGGATGTGACTTCAATAGTCCTTTTTCGCTCTTACTTCTCGACCTGCGAAACGTGATTGAGTGCGATCACCCATCTGCCGTCGCGCTTGCGCATCAGGCGGGTGTTGACGCCGGTCTGGTTGCCCGCGGAACGCACCAGCTCGTAATCACTGATCAACTGGGCGGCATCAGGTGCCAGTATCTCGATGCGGATATTCGAGAAGGCAAGTTCGCCCTGAGAACCCGGCGCGCCTCCGTAATCGGCAATATAATGATCGAGCGTCGCCTTCCAGTCCTTCTGAATACGCCCGCGGGAGACGAAGATCACGTCGGGATTGGCAAACCCCGCCATATAGCCGGGGAAATCGCCGCGGTTCCAGGCTGCTTGCATATCGGCGATCACGGCGCGGATGGCGTCTTTTTCGATCATATCGGACATTTCGAGCCTGTCTCTAGAAAGCGTTCTTGGCCACGGCATTCTCTTCCTGCCGCTGGCGCCGGAGGAGAACTTCCTGCGCTGCCGAGACAAGGTGGCGGCGCAGCGCGTTTTCCGCAGCCTTGGGGTCCTGATCCAGGATCGCATCGACAATCTGCTGATGTTCCTGGCAGGAGCGCTTGAGGCGTCCCTTGTCCTTGAGCTGATATTTTCGGAACGGTGCGAGCTTCAGCCGCAGTGTCTGCGCAGCCGCGATCAGGTCGCTGTTGTGGCTGCCCTGAAAGATGAGGCTGTGGAAGCGCGTGTTGATCTCGTTGTAACCGTCGTGCTCGCCACCCTCGGCAAGCGCATTCATTTCCCGATGCATGCTTTCGAGGTCGGCGCGCTCGCTCATCGTCATCCGATGAGAGGCAAGCCGTCCGCATGTCGCTTCGAGTTCCGCCATCGCCTCGAACATTTCGTCGATGCGTTGGGCGGAAATCTGCGCGACGACAACCCCCTTATAAGGTTCGCGCTCGGCAAATCCTCGTCCACATAAAATATGCAACGCTTCCCGTACCGGTGTGCGGGAGACGCCGAATTGCGCGGCGATCGACGTTTCATCAAGCCGCGCACCTGCCGGAATTGCACCGTTGATGACGGCGTCTTCCAGCTGTTCGGCTATGAAATCACTACGGCTTTTCTTGGTATTCGCTGGAGCGTCCAGCATTGCGCATTCCTTTTCCCGGTTCCGGGCACTCTGCTCCGGTTGTTTTTGATCAACTGATCGCTACGGATTACACAATCCTCTTGCAATGTCGGCAGCAAATATACAGTATGTCCACAAATAGAGGCAAACCGCATGCGATGCGGCAGATAACACCGAGACTTGTATATAATCCAGCGTGAACATGCCTGCCCACCCGTATCGGCAACCTCTGAGAAGAGGCTGCCAAAATGGATCGTAGACGGCTGGGAGTGAGGAATTTGCGATGACGTTTACGACGCGACCGGAACTCAGGGGCACATTCGGAGCCGTTTCCTCGACTCATTGGCTGGCCTCCGCCGTGGGGATGTCCCTCCTTGAAAAAGGGCACACGGCTTTCGACGCCGCGGTTGCTACCGGCTTCGTCCTGCAGGTCGTCGAGCCCCACCTCAATGGTCCCGCTGGTGAGGTGCCGATCATCGTCACGCCGGCGGGAGCGGACGCCCCTATCGTCATTTCCGGCCAAGGACCATCTCCTTCCCGGGCAACGATCAAATATTTCAAGGATCTGGGCCTCGATATCATCCCCGGAACCGGTCTTCTTGCCGCCTGCATTCCAGGCGCATTCGGCGCATGGCTCACGCTGCTGCGGGACTATGGTACCGCCGAGCTGGAGGACGTACTCTCTCCCGCTATCTATTACGCCAAGACCGGTCATCCGCTTGTGCCTCGCATTGCCAACACGATTGCGTCGATGCGCGAGTTGTTCGAAACCCACTGGCCGAGTTCGGCGGAAGTCTATCTGCCAGGCGGCGTTGCCCCTCAGTCCGGCAAGCTCTTCCGCAATCCGCAGATCGCTGCACTCTACCAGCAGATCCTCGATCACGCGAAATCCGGCGGGAGCCGTGAAGCGCGCATCGATGCGGCACTCGATTTCTGGTATCGCGGCCCGGTCGCCGAGCGAATCGAGGAGTATTGCGCCACCGAAGAGATATGGGACGTCTCCGGTCGTCGCCACAGAGGCCTGATCACGGCCCAGGACATGGCGAAATACAAGCCGCTGATCGAGAAGCCGGTTTCCGTGGCTTACGGCGACTACGAGGTCTTCAAATGCGGACCATGGTCGCAAGGCCCCGTTCTCCTGCAGATGCTTCAGATCCTGAAAGGTACGGATATCGCCGATCTCGATCCGATGAGCGCCGATTTCGTGCATCTCGTCGTCGAAACAGCGAAGCTTGCCATGGCCGACCGCGATTCCTGGTATGGCGACAGCTCCGACGTGCCGATGACCGCCCTGCTCTCCTCGAGCTACGCCGATGTCCGCCGCGCGCTGATCGCCGGCACGGCATCCATGGAGATCCGTCCGGGCGCTCCGGAAGGCCGCAATCCCAACCTGCCGCCGCTGCGCATGGTCGGCACCATTCCGCAGCCCGGCCTTGGCGGCGGCGAACCGACGGTCGGCCGCGAAGCCAAGCTGCCGAACGACCGGCAGGGCGAGCCCTCACTGACTCGCGAAGGCGCGCAGCGCGGCGACACGGTGCAAGTCAGCGCCGTCGACCGTTGGGGCAACATGGTCTCCGCCACACCGTCCGGCGGCTGGTTCCAGTCGAGCCCGGTCATCCCGGGCCTCGGCTTCAGCCTCACCACACGCGGCCAAATGTTCTGGCTGGAAGAGGGCTTGAATTCTTCCCTCGCGCCGGGCAAGCGCCCGCGCACGACGCTGACGCCGTCCACCATGTTCCGCGACGGCCAGCCTTACATGGCCTTCGGCACGCCGGGCGGCGATCAGCAGGATCAGTGGCAGCTGATCATGCTGCTGCGTCATCTCCATAAGGGCATGAACCTGCAGGAGGCAATCGACGCTCCGTCCTTCCATACCGACCATCTGCCGAGCTCCTTCTGGCCGCGCGAGATCAGCTACGGCGCAATCACGCTCGAATCCCGCTTCTCCGAGGCGGTGCGGGAGGATCTCACAGCCCGCGGTCACAAGGTCACCATTGGCGACGCATGGTCCGAAGGACGTCTTTCGGCCGTGGCGCGGGAAATGGACGGCGATATGCAACTGGTGAAGGCGGGCGCCAATCCGCGTGGTGTGCAGGGTTATGCGGTCGCCCGCTGATCTCAGGAAACAAGCGTTCTAAAACAGGAGAGGGAATATTGATGAGACCACTTTATCTCGCACTCGCAGCCGGCCTGGCGCTGACCGGGCTGGCCGCAACTGCCGCACCCGCCGCTGCCCAGTCCGTTCTCAAGATCGGTTTGCAGGACGATCCGGATACGCTGGACCCGGCGACCAACTGGAGCTTCGTGGGCCGCCACGTTCTGCAGTCGCTCTGCGACAAGATCGTTGATATCGATGCGAACGGCCAGATCGTCCCTATGCTCGCCGCAAGCTGGCAGTGGAGCGCCGACAGCAAGACGCTCACCTTGAAACTGCGCAACGATGCCGTCTTCCACGACGGCACAAAGGTCGATGCTGCTGCGATCAAGTATAATCTGGAGCGCGCCCTCAACGCGAAATTCTCGCGCCGCAAGCCGGAAATCAGCGCAATCAACACGGTCGACGCCGTCGATCCGACGACCGTACAGATCAACCTCAAGGCCCCTTCCGTGCCGCTGCTCGCAGCGCTCAGCGACCGCGCCGGCATGATCGTCAGCCCGACGGCCGGCGAAAAGCTCGGCGAAAAATTCACCGATGCTCCGGTCTGCTCCGGTCCCTACAAGTTCGTCGAGCGCGTTGTTCAGGACCGCATCGTCCTTGAAAAGTTCCCGCAGTATTACGATGCCAAGAAGTACAGCTTCGACCGCCTGATCTATCGCGGCATGCCGGATTCCAACGTCCGCCTGCTCAACCTGCGTTCCGGCCAGCTCGACCTGATCGAGCGTCTTGCTGCGACCGACGTCGAAGCCGTCAAGAAAGACAAGGCTTTGGCCGTCGATCCGGTCGTCGGTCTCGGCTACTATGGCATCACCTTCAGCATCGATGGCGAAGGCGCAAACCTCGACGCCGGCAAAAAGGCTGCGATCCGCGAAGCCTTCAGCCTCGCGATCGACCGCGAAGCCATCAGCAATGTCGTGTTCGACGGCCAGGCCTCGATCGGCAATCAGCCGTTCCCGCCCTCCAGCCCGTTCTACGACAAGAAGTTCCCGGTTCCGGCTCGTGACGTTGAAGCCGCCAAGAAGAAAATGGCGGAAGCCGGCGTGAAGACGGTCAACCTCGAACTTCTCGTTCCGACCGATGCCGAGCGCCAGCAGGTCGCAACGTTGATCCAGGCGATGGTTCAGGAAATCGGCATCAACGTCTCGATCAAGCCGACCGAACTGATGACGCTTCTCGACATCGCCCGCCAGGGCAAGTTCCAGTCTCACCTCGTCGGCTGGAGCGGTCGTGTCGATCCCGACCTGAACATCACCCCGATGCTCTCCTGCGGTGCTCCGACCAACGACGCGCACTACTGCAACAAGGAACTCGATGCGACCCTCGAAAAGGCCCGGTCGCTGGGTGACGTAGCCGCGCGCCAGGCAGAATACAGCAAGGCTATTGCGATCCTCCAGAAGGACCTGCCGATCGTCTATCTGTATCACTCGCAATGGATCTTCGCGCACAACTCCAACATCACCGGTCTCAAGCCTGCTCCGGATGGCATCATCCGTCTGGCCGGCGTCAGCCGTAAGTAAGAACCAAGCTGGCCCAAGGCTTCGATGAGCACGTCTCAAAACACACTTGAAAACCAGTCGGCCCGATCCGTTCGGGCTGACGACGCTTCCGCGTCCGTTCTCGACGTCAAGAACCTGCGTGTCATCTTCGAAGGCGACACGCATACCGTCACCGCCGTGGACGGCGTCAGCTTTTCGGTCAAAAAGGGCCGCACGCTGGCGATCGTCGGCGAGTCTGGCAGCGGCAAGAGCGTTACCTCGCTTGCGGTCATGCGGCTGCTGCCAGAACACAGCGCCCGCATTTTCGGCAGCGTCAGTTTCGATGGCCGGCAGTTGCTCGATGAAACGAAGATCGGCATGCGAAGCCTCCGCGGCAATCGGCTGGCGATGATTTTTCAGGAGCCGATGACCTCCCTCAACCCGTCTTATACGATCGGCGAGCAGATCATTGAAGTCATCCTGCGCCATCGGCAGATGTCGAAGAAGGAAGCGACCGAACGCGCCATCGCCATGCTGAAGCTGGTGCGCATCCCCTCGCCCGAGACCCGTTACTACCAATATCCGCACAATCTTTCCGGCGGCATGCGCCAGCGCGTGATGATCGCCATGGCACTTGCCTGCGATCCGGAACTGCTGATCGCCGACGAGCCGACCACCGCGCTCGACGTGACGATCCAGGCGCAGGTGCTCGAACTGATGCGCGAACTGCAGCAGAAGACCGGCACCGCCATCGTCCTCATCACCCACGATCTCGGCGTGGTCGCGGAGGCCTGCGACGACGTGATCGTGATGTATGCCGGCCAGGTCGTCGAACAATGTTCCGTCGAGGAATTGTTCACCTTCCCGCAACACCCCTATACGGTCGGTCTGCTCGGCTCACTGCCGCGTCTCGATGAAAAGCGTGAGCGACTGGTCGCTATCACCGGCACGGTGCCGGACATGGCCAATCCGCCGCCGGGTTGCCGGTTCCAGGCGCGCTGTCCGTTCCGCGTCGAAGAATGCGCCGAAATGCCCGAACTCATGGAGGTTTCGGCCGGTCACTCCAGCCGCTGCTGGCGTGCGCCCATGGAGGATCTCGTCCCATGACCCAACCCTCCTCTGAAGCCGTGAGGCCGATCATCGAAGTTCGCGGACTTGGCAAGAACTTCGTCGTCAAGCGTTCGCTGCTCGGTCGCCCGCTGGCGTCGGTCGGCGCTGTCGACGACGTGACCCTGTCGCTGATGCCCGGTGAGACGTTGGCGATCGTCGGTGAATCCGGCTGCGGCAAGTCCACCCTCGGCCGTCTTTTGATGCGGCTGATCAAGCCGAGTGCCGGCGAAGTCTTCATCGACGGCCAGAACGTGACCGATCTCAGCCATGCGGTCATGCGCGAGCAGCGCCGGCATGTGCAACTGATCTTCCAAGACCCTTACGCCTCGCTCAACCCGCGCATGACGATCGCCCAGACGATCGCCGAACCGCTGATGCTGCACGATATCGTGCCGGCTAATCAGCGCGCCAGGCGGGTCGCCGAGCTTCTGGAAATGGTCGGCCTTCGTGCCGAACAGGCAAACCGTTATCCGCACGAATTCTCCGGCGGCCAGCGTCAGCGCGTGGTGATCGCCAGAGCCCTCGCCTCGGAACCCAAGGCGATCATCTGCGACGAAGCGGTCTCCGCCCTCGACGTCTCGATCCAGGCTCAGATCCTCAACCTGCTGAAGGACTTGCAGAAGCGTCTCGGCCTTGCCTTCGTCTTCATTTCCCACGATCTTGGCGTCGTAAAGCACATCGCAGACCGCGTCGCGGTCATGTATCTCGGCAAGGTCGTCGAGACAGGTATGTCCGACGAAATTTTCGCCGCTCCGCGTCATCCTTATACACGGGCTCTGTTGTCCGCCATTCCGGTCGCGGCGCCGCCAAGCCATCAGCGCCCCAAGGCCTCCCGGCTGCTTGGCGATCTGCCGAGCCCGCTTTCTCCGCCGGAAGGCTGCCGCCTGCATACCCGCTGTCCGCATGTGCGGCCGGAATGCAAGATCGTCAGCATGAAGCTGGATGTGGAGGCCAGCGGCCATGCCAATGCCTGTGCGTTCTGGCGAGAACTACCAGCGCAGGATGCGGCGGAAGTCGCACGCGAACCGCGCAATCCCAAGCTCGAAAAGCTGTTCGCCGCCTTTGAGGCCATGGCTGCTAATCGGCCGGCCCAAACCGTGACAGGAGGCTGAGCCCATGTCTTCGCTTCTCGCGCGCCGCCTCCTGCAGCTTATTCCGACGGTCATCTTATTGTCGCTGATCATCTTTTCGCTTCAGCATCTGTTGCCGGGCGATCCGGCGCTGGTGCTCGCCGGCGAAAATCCGGATGAGGCGACCCTTGCAGCGATCCGCGCCCAGTACCATCTCGATCAGCCGCTGATCGTCCAGTATCTTTACTGGGTGAAGGGCGTGCTGACCGGCGATCTCGGCGAATCCATGCGCCACAACCGCCCGGTTCTCGAGCTGATCCTCCTGAAACTGCCGGTCACGCTGCAGCTTGCTGTGATGGGCATTGTCGTGGCGCTGGTGCTCGGCATCACAGGTGGCGTCATCTCGGCGCTCCGCCAGAACACGCCGATCGACTACGCCACCAATGTCGTGTCGCTCGCCGGCATTTCGCTGCCGAACTTCTGGCTCGGCATCATGCTGATCATGTTCTTCTCGGTCAATCTCGGCTGGCTACCGGCCTCCGGCTTCGTCAGCCCCTGGGAAGACCTGAGGATGAACCTCTCGACGACGGTCATGCCCGCCTTCGTGCTCGGCACGGGCATCGCCGGCATCATCATGCGTCATACCCGCGGCGCCATGTTGCAGGCGCTCGAAAGCGATTACGTCCGCACTGCCCGCGCCAAGGGCCTCAGCGAGTGGGTCGTCGTCTTCAAGCATGCGATGCGCAATGCGCTGACGCCGATCATCACGCTCGGCGCGCTGGAATTCGGTGCGCTGCTGTCCGGCGCGGTTCTGACGGAGCAGATCTTCACGATCCCGGGCTTCGGCAAGCTGATCGTCGATGCCGTCTTCACTCGTGACTATCCCGTGGTGCAGGGCGTCGTGCTCGTGACCTCGTTGTTCTACATCATCCTCAACCTTCTGGCTGACATCGGATACATCCTCGTCAACCCAAGACTGAGAAGCTGACCGTGCTGACGATCTCGGAAACCAAACCTTCGGCGAACCCCATCGCGAATTTCTTCCGCGGCCGCCTATGGCGGCGGCTGTCGAAGCGCAAGAGCGCGCTCGTCGGCCTCGTCGTCGTGCTGCTCATGGTGTTCGTCGCCGTTTTCGCGCCGCTTCTGGCGCCCTATGACCCGGCGGCACAAAGCTGGACGGCCGTGCGCAAGGCTCCGTCGATGGCACATTGGCTCGGCACGGACGAGGCGGGGCGAGACATGCTTTCGCGCATCATTTGGGGCGCTCGTGCCTCGCTGATGGCGGGCCTCACCTCAGTCGGCATCGCGATGGCGATCGGCGTGCCGCTCGGGCTGGCCGCCGGTTTTCTCGGCGGCATCGTCGACGGCCTCATCAGCCGCTTCACCGACGCCATGCTTGCCTGCCCGTTCCTCATCCTGGCGATTGCGTTCGCCGCCTTTCTCGGACCCAGCCTGACGAACGCGATGTTGGCGATCGGCATCACCGCCATGCCGCTCTTCATCCGGCTGACACGCGGTCAGGTCCTGTCGATCAAGGCGGAGGAATATATTGAGGCGGCCAGTGCGGTCGGCAATCCGCAATGGCGCATCGCTGTCCGGCACATCCTGCCGAACATCCTGCCGCAGCTGATGGTTCAGGCGACCCTGACGATCGCCTCGGCGATCATTGCGGAGGCCAGCATGTCCTTCCTCGGCCTCGGCCTTCAGCCGCCGGCGCCGTCCTGGGGTTCGATGCTGAATTCCGCCCAACGCTTCCTGGGTAATGCGCCTTGGATGGCGCTCTGGTCCGGTATGGCGATCTTCATGACCGTCCTGTCGTTCAACCTACTCGGCGACGGCCTGCGTGACGCGCTCGATCCCCGCTCGCGCTGACGACTTCGATACTGCAATCTGGATGCATTCATGTGTGGGCGTGCCGGTGCCTGCTCGCTCTTTTTGCTTACCTCGCCGGCGGCGGGTGCAGCCTCGTATCGAGAGAAAAAGGCTCTTGGAATTTGAGCGTATAACCGCTTGCAGCCTGGCTTGCCGTGAAGATCAGGTTCCAGCTATGAGCCGATACGGCGCTCGGGATCGCCACGAACCGATGTCTGCGAAGAAGGTCGTCGCCAAATGCCTGTTGCCCGGCGCTCGGAATGCCCGGGCGCAGCCAGTTCGGGTTTGGAAGCTCGGCCGGATCGATAACGTGGACAGCCGACATATCGGTGATGACGGCCGCAGTCAGGGTATGGTGAACCGTGTCCAAGGCTCGAAACCCCTTATGGACCGCAACTTCGAGAATGGCTGTCGCGGGGTCGATCGAGCAATAGACCGCTCGCATACCCTTGCTGTTCCAGCGGCCACCGACCCGATAAGCGCCTTCACCGCTATCCCACGTTGCGGCGTAAGCCGTTTGATCGAGTCGCCAGGCAACGAGCTCGGAACCGCCGAGCGCAATCGGCAGAACCGTCATGCATAGACGCCGTATTCGAGCCGTTCGAGATAGTCTTCGACCAGCTCGACACCGGCGGGCGTCCCGAGAAGATCGATGGGGCGACGCTGGTCCAGTCCGATCGCCGGCCGCTCCAGCCATTGTTCGGCTTCCGCCTGCGTTCCAAAGATGTCGGTCGCCTTTGTTAGGATCTCGGCAAATTTCCAGGCGCGTCCACTCTGCTCCTGGCTCAATGGCTTGGAAGGCGCATCCTTGCGGCGCTGCCAGGTACGCAAGCTCATGCCGACCGCTTTTTCAAGCGATTCCGTTTTGCCGATGAACACCAGCTGTCCGACCAGATGATCCACCGCCGAGGCCGGCAACCCGTGTAACAGAAGCTCATGCGCATCGAGAGCGCTCGTCAGCCGGCGCGACAGGAGGCGGCTGCCGCCAAGCAGCGCCGCCACTTTCTGCAGTTCTCCACTCGTTTCTTCCAGGCTTATCGTTTTTGCTGCAACCGCCATGTTGCGTCTCCATGTCATCTGTCGCTTCTAATATGACAGTTGACGCGAAGCCTTTCAATAGCGCCGGCGCAATCAGGCCGTTTCCCCAGAGGTCCTGCGGAACGGCGACGAAGAGACCAGCATCTGCATCGAAGGTTCAGCAGGAAACCTGACGCAGGTACTGTCGATATCTACCAGTTGGTGACCGATCCGTCACGCCGCCGCAGATGCGGCGCTTCCCAGAATTCAAAACTCTGCCTGGCGATCAGCTCCTCATTGACCTCGATGCCAAGCCCCGGCGCATCCGATACCGGATAATACGCCCCTTCCAGCCGCGGCTGGGCCGGGAAGAAATCCGAATTGTCGAATCCGAGATGGGTTTCGGCCGGGCTGTTGCGGGTTTCGAGCCACGAGAAATTCGGCACCGCCGCCGAGAAATGCACTGTCGCTGCGGTGCAGACCGGCCCGAGCGGATTGTGCGGCATCATATCGACGTAGTGGGTCTCGCTCCATGCGGCGACCTTCATGCTCTCCGTCAGGCCGCCGACATTGCAGACGTCGAGGCGGTTGAACTGGTGGATGTCGCGTTCGATATAGGGCTGGAACTGCCATTTCGAGGAAAACTCCTCGCCGATCGCAAAGGGGATGTCGGTCATCCGCCGCAGCGCCTCGTAGGAACCCGGCGACTCGTCGCGGATCGGCTCTTCGAGGAAATCGAGCGTGCCCTTCGGCATCTTCTGGCAGAAGCTCGCGGCTTCCGCGACCGAGAGCCGATGGTGATAGTCGATGCCGAGCACGATGTCGTCTCCGAGCGCCTCGCGAGTTTTCATGCACCATTTGGCAGTGGTGGCGATATGCTCGCGCGGTTCGTAGATCTCCTTGTTCTCATGGCCCGAGGGGGACAGGCGCATCGCCGTCCAGCCGTGCTCGACCAGCATCTGCGCCTGTTCGACCATGGCAGGCCCCGGCTCGGCGAAGGTCGTCGCGAAGGTCGGGATGCGGTCGCGCTGCTTGCCGCCCAAGAGTTCGTAGACCGGCACGCCGAGCGCCTTGCCCTTGATGTCGTAGAGCGCGATGTCGATCGCCGAGATCGCCGCCTGCAGCACCCGGCCGCCTTCGAAATACTGGCTGCGGTACATTTCCTGCCAGAGCGCGCCGATCCTGAACGGATCACGGCCGTGCAGGAATTCGGCGTAATGTTCGAGGGCACCAACGACCGCCTTTTCGCGGCCGGAAAGACCGCTTTCGCCCCAGCCGAAAATGCCCTGGTCGGTCTCGACCTTCACCAGAAGCTGGTTGCGGATGCCGACCTTGACGGCATAGCTCTTGATCGCAGTGATCTTCATCTTGTCCCCCGAATCACCAATGCCAAAGAGTGCCGTCTTCGAGACGGTTCACCGGCAGATAGGCGCGCTGGTAAGGATATTTTTCCGCAAGCTTTTCATCGATATCGGCGCCGTGGCCGATCGCCTCGCCGGGATGCAGATAGCCGTCATTGAGGCTCCAGGCGCTCGGGAAGACTTCGAGGATTTCCGGCAGGTAGCCGGAATATTCCTGAATGCCGAAATTCGGGACCCAGAGGTCGAGATGCAGGTTGGCGCCGAGGCAGATCGGCGACATGTCCATCGCGCCGTGGCAGGCGGTGCGGACATTGTAGACGCCGGCGAAATCCATGATGCGACGAAGCGCGGTAATGCCGCCGGCATGCACCGTCGTGGTGCGGATATAGTCGATCAGTTGTTCCTCGATCAAAAGGCGCGCGTCCCAGATCGTGTTGAACACCTCCCCGACGGCAAGCGGTGTGGTGGTGTGCTTGCGGATCAGCCGGAAACCTTCCTGATGTTCGGCAGCAACCGTATCTTCCAGCCAGAACAGCCGGGCGAATTCGAGATCCTTGCCGAGCCGGGCCGCCTCGATCGGCGTCAGGCGGTGGTGTGTGTCGTGCAGCAGTTCGATATCCGGGCCATAGGCCTCGCGGACCGCTTCAAACAGTTTCGGCACGTGCCGCATATACTTCGAGGTCGACCAGACTTCCTCATGCGGGAATGCGTCGTCGGCCGCGTTGTTGGTCACCGATTTCTTGCCGGTACCGTAGACGTCCGGCAGGCCCGGAATGCCGACCTGCACGCGGATCGCCTTGTAGCCCTGCTCGATGCGCGTGCCGACCGCCTCGATCGCCTCGGCGATATCCGTGCCCTGCGCATGGGTGTAGCACAGCACCTTCTCGCGGCTGGCGCCGCCGAGAAGCTGGTAGAGCGGCATGTTGGCAGCCTTGGCCTTGATGTCCCAGAGCGCCGTATCGATGCCGGCGATCGCCGCCATGGTCACCGGGCCGCGGCGCCAATAGGCACCTTTATAGAAATACTGCCAGATATCCTCGATTCGGCTCGGATCGCGGCCGATCAGCAGCGGTGCGAGATGATCCTGCAGATAGGCGACGACCGCCTTTTCGCGGCCGTTCAGCGTCGCGTCGCCGACCCCCGTCAGGCCTTCGTCGGTGAAGATCTTGACGGTGACGAAATTGCGTCCCGGCGAGCAGACAATAATTTTGACGTCGGTAATTTTCATGACTTATCCGTTGGCTGAAACAGTGCTTGGGAGCGTACTGGTGGGGTCGTAGCGGAAGCGCTTGTGGATGCGCCGGTCGCGCGGGTCGGGATGCGGAATTGCCGACAGCAGCGCGCGGGTGTAATCGTGCTGCGGATTATGGACGACCTGATCGGTCTCGCCCGTCTCAACGATCTTGCCGCGATACATGACCGCGACCCGATCGCATATGTAACGGATCACCGACATGTCGTGCGATATGAACACGTAGGACAGACCGAGCTGGTCTTGCAGGCTCATCATCAGGTCGAGCATTTGCGAACGCAGCGATACGTCGAGCGCCGAGGTCGCCTCGTCGGCGATGATCAGCCGCGGCTTGACGGCGATCGCGCGGGCAATGCCCACGCGCTGCCGCTGGCCGCCGGAAAAGGAGTGCGGATAACGCTCGCGCCAGAGCGGATCGAGGCCGACCTGCCGCATCAGTTCGGCGACACGGTCTTCGACCTCCCTGCCCTTCATGCCGGCAAGCTTCAAAGGTTCGGCGATGATCTGGCCGACGGTCTTGCGGGGGCTGAGAGAACCGACCGGGTCCTGGAAGATCATCCGCACTTCACGGCGAACGTCCTTCAGCACACTTTTGTCGGCGGTGCGCAGGTCGACAGTGCTGCCGTCCGGGCGGCGATAGGACATGGCGCCGGCCTGCGGATCATAAATGCGCAGCAAGCAGCGGCCCATTGTCGTCTTGCCGGAGCCGCTTTCACCGACGATGCCGAGCGTTTCGCCGGGACGGACGACGAGCGAGACGTCATCGACGGCCTTGAGACCCGAAGCGAAGGTCAGCGACAGGTTCTTCACATCAAGCAGCGGCGGCATCGCGGCCGGGATTTCCGGCCGCGCCAGACGAACCTCCGCCTTCTTCTCCAGCTTGACGACGGAGCCGATCAGACGGCGGGTATAATCATCCTGCGGCCCGTGAAAAATCTGCTCGACCGGCCCGCGCTCCATCACCTTGCCGCGATACATGACCAGCACTTCATCGGCGATCTCGGCGACGACGCCCATGTCATGGGTGATGAACAGCACCGCCATGCCATGGCTCTGCTGCAGCTTCTTGATCAGGTCGAGGATTTCGGCCTGAGTGGTGACGTCGAGCGCGGTGGTCGGTTCGTCGGCGATCAGGACCTGCGGATTGCAGGCGAGCGCCATGGCGATCATCACGCGCTGGCGCATGCCGCCGGAAAACTCGAACGTATAGCGGTCGATTGCCGTTTCCGGCCGTGGAATCTCGACCTGCCGCAGCAGTTCCAGAACCCTCTCCCGTTGCTCCTTCTTCGGCGTGCCGAAATGGATGCGCAGCGCCTCGCCGATCTGCGTGCCGATGCGATGTACCGGCGACAACGAACTCATCGGCTCCTGGAAGATCATGGCGATCTCCTTGCCGCGGACGGAACGGATGTCCTTGCCGCGTGGATCGAGTTTCGCCAGATCGGTCACCGAACCGTCGGCGCGCGTCAGTTCGATCGAGCCTTCTTCGATACGGCCGGGGCTGTCGACGATCTGCAGGATGGAGCGCGCCGTCACCGACTTGCCGGAGCCGGATTCACCCACCACGCAAAGTGTCTTGCCGCGCTTCAGCTCGAAGGAGACGCCGTCGACGGCCCTGAAGATGCCGGTGCGGGTCGGGAAATAGGTCTTGAGGTTTTCGACCTTCAGGATTGTATCGCCAAGGGGAGATAAGATGTTGCTCATGACACCGACTCGTATGGGTCTGCGGCATCGCGGAGGCCATCGCCGAGGAAGTTGAGGGACAGGACCGAGATGACGATCGCGGCGGCCGGCGTGAATAGCAGCCAGGGCGCTTGCGCCACCGCACGGATGTTCTGCGCCTCCTGCAGCAGCACGCCCCAGGAGATGATCGGCGGCTGTAACCCGATGCCGAGGAAGGACAGCGCCGTCTCGGCAAGGATCATCGACGGGATGGCAAGCGTCAGCGTCGCGATGATGTGGCTCATGAAGGACGGCACGAGATGGTTGAAGATGATGCCGATCTCGCTCATGCCGTCGAGCCGCGCAGCGATGACGAAATCCTCGCTCCTGAGCGACAGGAATTTTCCGCGCACTTCGCGGGCAAGGCTTGTCCAGCCGATCAGCGAAACGATGAGCGTGATGACGAAATAGGTCCGGAGCGGCGGCCAGCCGACGGGGATCGCGGCGGCAAGACCCATCCACAGCGGAATGGTCGGGATCGAGCGGAGTAGTTCGATGCCGCGCTGGATGCCGAGATCGAGCCAGCCGCCGAAGAAGCCGGAAATACCGCCGATCGTCACCCCGAGAATGAGGCTCATGAAGACGCCGACAAGGCCGATGGAGAGCGAAATCTTGGCGCCGTGCACGACGCGGCTGAAGATATCGCGGCCGAGGCGGTCGGCGCCGAAGATATAAAGACTGTCGCCGATCTGCGGGTCGGTCAAACCGAAGAGCTTGGTCTGCATGGGGATGAAGCCGAGCAGGTCATAAGGCTGCGCCGCCTTGACGAAGAAACCGACCTTGAGCGGTTTGGCCAGGTCCGGCTGGAATTCGCGGCGCATCGATTCCTTATTCAGCGTCATCTTCAGCTGTTTGACGTTCGGCTGGAACGAGCCGTCATGGAACAGCGAAAGGCCCTGCGGCGGCGCATAGGTGAAGCGCGCATTCGTCGCGTTCGGATCGAAGGGCGCGATGAAATCCGCGAATGCCGCGACGAGGTACATGAAGACGATCACGACCAATGAGACGAGCGCGATCTTGTGCTTCTTGAACTTGAGCCAGAACAGGCGCCATTGGCCGGCAACGGCAATGTCCTTGTTGCGCAGGTCGAGCGAAGGGCCGGTATCCGGCGGGAGGCTGGTGATATCTGTCATTGGAACCGGATCCGCGGGTCGGTGAGAGCGAGCAGGATGTCCGAAATCAGCGTGCCGATAATGGTGAGAACCGAGATCAGCAGGATGAGCGAACCGGCGAGATACATGTCCTGAGCCAGGAGGGCACGCAGCAACAGCGGGCCGGTGGTGGGCAGGCTCATGACGACCGAGACGATAATCTCGCCCGAAATGACCGCCGGCAGGATCCAGCCGAGCGTCGAGATCAGCGGATTGAGCGCCAGCCGCACCGGGTAGCGGATCAAAAGCTCGAATTCCGACATGCCCTTGGCGCGCGCGGTGGTGACATAGGGCTTTGAAAGCTCATCAAGCAGGTTGGCGCGCATGATGCGGACCAGGGCCGCGAGCGACCCGAGCCCGATGACGACGACCGGCAGCCAGACATGTCCGGCGAAATCGATGAGCTTTCCAAAGCTCCAGTCCGCATCGACATAGTCCGGCGAGAACAGGCCGCCGACGCTTTGGCCGAACCAAGTGGACATGATGTACATGGCCGACAGCGCCATCAGGAGGTCCGGCACGGCGAGGAAGAAGAAGGCGAGGAAGGTCGCGAAATAATCCGAGATCGAATATTGCCGCACCGCCGACAGGATGCCGATCGGGATGGCGATCGCCCAGACGAAGCAGAGCGTCAGCACGGAGAGCAGCAGCGAGAAGCCAAGGCGGTTCCAGATCAGCTCCGTCACCGGCTTGCCGAGTTCGAACGAAATGCCGAAATCGCCCTGGGTGAGGATGCCCCACATCCATTTGTAATACTGGAAATAGAGAGCCTGATCGAGGCCGTAGCGCTCGCGCATGGCAGCAACAGTACCGGCTTCCACCGCGCCGCCCTGGCTCGCCCAGTCGGCCATGAGCGTCGTCAGATAGTCGCCCGGCGGCAGCTGGATGATGATGAAGGCGATGATGGAGACGGCAAACAGTGTCGGGATCGCGAACACCAGCCGCTTGAGTACGTAACGGAGCATGAATTTTGCCGTTCTGTTTTCAGCAGAAGTTTGGGTGGGCGGGATTTGCCCCTCACCCTGGCCCTCTCCCCGCGCGCGGGGAGAGGGAATGTCAGAGCTTGCCACTTGCGTCCTTCTCCCCGTCATTACGGGGAGAAGGTGCCGGCAGGCGGATGAGGGGCAAAGCTATCTTGGCAAAACCTCCCATCCAGTCTCGGGAGGAGACTTACTTGGTCGGCTTGTCGAAATACCACTGGGTCAGCGTCGGGGCCGGGTGCCAGAGGTTGCCGGTGATCGGGATACCGTTCACGACATTCTTCAGGTTGGTCGAGGTCATCATGTATTTCGGCATGGGGCGCGAGATGCCGATGTTCAGGAAGTTGTCGGCCGAGAGATTGAGGAAGTCCTTCATCTTCTGGCGACGGTCGTCGTCGGTGACAGCGGCGTTGACCTTGTCATAGGCGGCCATCAGGTCCTTGATCGCCTGGGGAGGTTCCTCGCCGGTCGCGTGGTTGGAGTACCACTCGCTCCACTTCATGGCGAAGAAGATGTCGGCCTTCTGGAACGGCATGTAGCAACGCGGATCGGTATAGACTTCCGAAAGGCCGCCGACGCAATTCCAGATATAGGCGTCCTGCTCGTTGGCTGCCCACATGGTGTTGAGGCGGGCGCGGTCGGTGGTGCGCAGCTGGATGTCGATACCGATGTCCTTGGCGTATTTCTGCACCATCTGCATCACGTCCGGATAGGACAGGCCGAAGACGTCGGCGACCATGAAGTTGATGGTGAAACGCTTGCCGGTCTCGTCGAGACGGAAACCTTCGGCATCCTTCTTCGGCATGATCTTGTCGAGGATCGCCGCGGAAGCCTTGGGATCGAACTCGGTATACTGTTTGGCCTCGCGCTCGTTGAAAAGCTCGTGCTCGGGCTGAACCGCGACCTGTGCCGGAGCCCCCTGCCCGACATAAACGAGATCGATGATCTCCTGCCGATTGATGGCGCGGCTGAGCGCGATGCGGAAATCCTTGTTCTGGAAGATCTTGCGCTTCACCGGATCGGTGGAGTTGAGGTTCAAGAGGATGACCGCGTCGTTGGCAGGCAGGTCCTTGACGTCGACGAACTTATAATTGCCCGTCTTCTGGCCGTCGAACAGGACCGATTTGAAGGTCGAGTTGTTGATGTGGCGGAAGGCGAAATCGAACTCGCCCGACGTCATCTTCAGCGCCATCAGCTGCGGGTCGTCGAGCTTCGCCCAGGTGATGCCGTCGATGTAAGGCAATTGATTACCGGCGGTATCGACCTTCCAGTAATAGGGATTGCGGGTGGCGACGACGCGCTCGCTGTCGGCATAGGGAACAGTGAGTATCCACGGGTTCAGCGTCGGCAGGGCAAGGTTCTGCCAATAGGGCGGCTGGAAGGTCAGCGAAACCTTGGAGTTGAACAGCGCCACCCAGTCGCCGGCGGCCGGATTGGCCTTCAGCAGCGCCGGAATGCCGTCCTTGTTGTATTTCTCGTGGAACTGCTTGAGGTAGTGCTTCGGGTAGATCACCGGCAGGTGACCCTGGCCATAGGCGAGTTGCTGGATAAACAGGCCGTAGGGCGACTCGAACTTGAATTCGACGGTCAGATCATCGATCTTGGTGACCTTGACCGGCTTGCCGGCGACCGTGAAGGTCGGGTTCTTGGCCGGCGAAAGTGCTGCGTTCATGAATACGTCTTCGTACCAGAACATGATGTCGTCGGCGTTGAACGGCTGGCCGTCGCTCCATTTCAGACCCTTGCGGAGCTTGAACGTATAGGTCGTCGCGTCGTCGGATGCCTTGAACTCTTCGGCCAGCGACGGCATGACCTTCTGCCACTTTGGGTCCCAGCGGACGAGCAGTTCGTTGGCGATGGTGCGGGTCAGGTTGTACTGGTCGCCATTGGCAAGAATCGTGGTGCGCAGCGTGCCGCCGTACTTGCCGACGCCGTCGATCATGGTCTCGACATAAGGCTTTTCGGGAAGGCGCTGTTCCACGGCCGGAATCTTGCCGGACTTCACCTGCTCGTCGAGCATAGGCGCCTGCTTGTAATCCGCTGCCCAGGCTATCGTGCCCATGAGCGCGGTCGTCAAAAGCCCCGTCGACAGGACGAGGCCACGCAGCGTGTGCTGGTAACCCATATTCTCTCCTCCTCTGCACCGGCCTTCAGCCGGAATCCTCCAGTACGGCCTTGGTGGCCCTTGTGTTGCACGAAAGTTTTCAGATCGTACATTCTTTGTCAATATGAATGTATAAATCAGGGCGTTTTGCTCTTGGCAAGTGGCGGGAAAGTGCATTAAAAGCAGGGCCATGAATACGATCAGCACCATTCGGCAGCCTGGTTCCGAGCACGATGTCCTGACGGAGGATACGGGGTCCTCGATCTACGAGCGGCTGCGCGACGACATCATTCACGGGCGCGTCAAGGCCAACGAGCGGCTCAAGGTGGCGGAGCTCGCAAGCCGAATGGGCACCTCGACGAACCCGGTTCGGGAGGCGCTGCAGCAGCTGCGCGGCGAAGGGTTCGTCATCATGACGCCGAACCGGGGTGCCCGTGTGCGGCCAATCGACGAGGAGTTCGTCCGCGATATCTGCGAGATCGAGGTTCTGATTGAACCCGCGCTGACCCGTTGGTTCGTCGGCATTGCCACCAAGGCGGATGTCGACGAACTGGAGCGCATTCAGGCCGAGATCGAGGCCCTGAACTTCGCCGACGAAATGAAGCATTCCAATCTCGACCTGCAGTTCCATCGGCTGATGTATGACCGTCACTACAATCGTCATGCAGTCGATCTCTGGGTGCGTCATCGCCAGATCCTCTGGGCGATCAGCCGGGGTTTTCCGACTTCGCTCAGCCGTCAGTCGAACGTGCTGGAGGAACATTGCGAACTGATCGCCTGCATCAAGGCGCAGGACCCGGAAGGCGCGGCGCGCGCCATCGGCCGGCATGTGGAGGGCTCCGGCAGGCACATCATTGAACGCATGCGGGCCCGTCGCTTCTAGAGCGATCGCTGTGTGCATTCGAGGCGGCCCCATCGCCCTTCGCAGGCCGGGATGCCTTTCGAAAAAAGGATAATCTCTACCGGGCCAGTGCCACCAGTCTTCCGCTCGACGGTTGATGGATGATGTCCATGCGCACGTCATAAATGCGGGCAAGCTCTTCCGGTGTCATGACATCTTCCGGCGCGCCGTGGGCGATCAGCCGGCCGGAATGCAGCGCGACGATTTCATCGCAGAAGCGGGCCGCCATGTTGACGTCGTGTAGCACCGTCACGATGGTGATGCCCTTTTCACGGCAGAGATCGTGCGTGAGCGACAGCACTTCGAGCTGATGGCCGATGTCGAGGGCAGAGATCGGCTCGTCCAGAAGCAGACAGGTTGCATCCTGCGCGACCAGCATGGCAAGCCAGACGCGCTGGCGTTCGCCGCCCGAGAGCGTATCCACCATCCGTTCGGAAAACGGACCGATACCCGTGAGCTCGATCGCCTCCTCCACCTTGGCCTTGTCGGTGGCGCTGAAACGGCCTAGCGCCCCGTGCCATGGATAGCGGCCAAGCGCCACCAGTTCCTTCACCAGCATGCCGGGCGCCGCCGGCGTCCGCTGCGGAAGATAGGCGAGCCGGCGGGCAAAGGCACGCGTTCCCCAGTTCTCCTGCGGTTTTCCTTCGAAATGGATCGTGCCGCCGGTTGGTGACTGCTGTCGTCCGATAATCTTTAAGAGCGTCGATTTGCCGGAGCCGTTATGACCGATCAGCGCAATGGATTTGCCCGACGCGAGATCGAGGGTCAGCGGGTGCAGAAGGATGCGGCCCTCGATCGCAAAGCTCACATCCTTCAGCGAAAGGATTGGTCCGTTGTCATCCGCGGCTTCCCGCGCAATTACATTCAGTGTCATAGGGCATTTCCGTTCGGACATATCTCCGAATATGGAGAATTGTTCTCATGTTTCGCGGAATCCTTGGCCATGGTCAACTACGGCCCAGATTGGACAGTCGAAACGCTTGAAGAACCGCGGCATACCGCATTTCGCTTGTCAAGCCGGCACGACCGTCGCTTTCCGCCCCGTCTGCCACTTCTTCTGCGGAAGACGAATGCCATGTTCCGCCAGAAAACGGTCCACATGGATCATTTCGCCCCGGTCGATCGATGCGTTGGCGGCAATGCCGGTCAGGATCGACCATGCCCCGTCGATATAGGTCGAACCGCGGCCATAGCGGTCGGGCGCGACCTTGGGATCGAAGAGATGGGCAAGCATGACGGGGTCTGCACCGCCATGGTCGCCTTCGCCCGCCCACACCTCGATATTCTGCGGTGCCTGCCCGGCGACATGCAACACCGTTGTCATGGATTTGGAGCCCCTGGACTTGTTCTGTTTGCCGCCGAAGACACCATGGACTTCCACATGGCGGTGCGAGAGCTCCCCTTTGGTTCCGTGAAACTTGATCTCGAGCCCTTCCCACGGGCTGTAGGCGCAAAGCGTGTAATTGAGGCTTGCACCGTTGGCGTAGAGGGCGTGAACCTGCATCGTGTCTTCAATCGTGATGTCGTCGTCGAAGACGCAGAGGTCGCGCATATAGCCGTCTACATCCTCAGCCTCCAGATAGAGTTCGCGCAGAGCGCGGTCAGCCTCCAGATTCAGGCGGAAGTCGCACCGTCCGGCACTCGGACAGACGTGACAGCGCGGCCCGCGGCTGGCAAGGTCAAGGCTTTCTGCCGTCTGCGGCGTGTAGAAAGCGCGGCGTCCATGGGCCGTCACCGAAGTCGGTGAAGAGCCGAGCCACCAGTTGACCAGATCGAAATGGTGGGTCGACTTGTGGACCAAAAGGCCGCCCGACTGGTTCTTGTAGCGGTGCCAGCGGCGGAAATAGTCGGCGCCGTGGACCCGGTCGAGATACCAGCAGAAATCGACAGCCGTCACATCTCCGATGACGCCCGACATCAGAATATCCTTGATCTGCGTGCGTGCCGGCGTGTAGCGATAGTTAAAGGTCACGGTGACGGAACGGCCCGTTTCGGCTTGTGCATCGAGGATGGCCTTCAGTTTTTCGAGATCGATGGTCATCGGCTTTTCCGTCATCACGTTGCAGCCAGCCCGCATCGCCTCCACGATATATTCGTGGTGTAGGTAGTCGGGAACCGTGACGATCACCGTGTCGGGCTTCTGCTCGCGCACCATCTCCTGGAACTGCTCCGCCCGATAGGTCGCGATACCGTTGCCGCCGACCGAAACATGGGAAGCCGAAAGCGCCAGGCGCTTCTCGTTGACATCGCACAGCCCAACCAGCGTGTTTTCGTCGCCGTAGGTTTCGGTCACCGCGCGGCGAAACATCTTGTGGCGTGAGCCGGTCCCAACGATAGCGTATTTCATGATACTGCCCTTCAAGCGGCCTGGACTCTTGCGATCCTGCCAATAAATTGATTTCGGGTGCGGATTGCCGTTCTGTCCTGTCTGAACGCATGACAGTTGGCCGGGGTGTTGTAGAATTCGAGCGGCGTTCCGGTCTGCGGCCTCCGCCATGATCCGGGTGACGTTATTGTGGTTCAAGGCCAGGCATAGTGGGCATTCGGCGCAGCAGGCCCGGCCTGGGCCGAACGGTGCAGCTCCAGGCGATAGCGCCCGGGCGTGCGCCCCAGCAGCGCCTTGAAGAAACGGTTGAACTGCGGAGCGCCGGCGAAGCCCAGGACGCCGGCGATCTGGCCCAGCGCCAGGGACGAGTTTTCCAGATAGATGCGCGCTTCCAGCGCCAACCTTTCGCGGATCAGGCGGGCCGGCGGGCGGCCATAGGCTCTGAGGCAGATGTCGTTCAGCCGGTCGCGGGAAATGCCGAGTTCCGCGGCATAATCCGCCACCGCCCACTGATCGCGGAAATGGGTTTCGACCAGCACTGTGAACTGCCCGGCGATCGCCCTGATTCCTCCCGTTTCAGCCCCTGCGCCGATCCGGCCCGGCTGGCCGCGGTGAAGATGCACGAGCAGGATATGCAGGAGCGAGTCCACTATGGCCGACGACATGAGGCCGGGGTGGAGCGTTTCTGCCAGGACGCCTGTGAAACAAGCTGCAATCGCTTCCCGCGCAGCGCTATCCGCTCCCAGGCGGATAAAAGTTGGCCTTCTGGTCATGAACCGCAATTCGCCGGCCTCGGCGCGCCGCTGCAACACCCTGTTCAGCGTGGAGGCGCCAAGCAGAAGGTGGGTGCCCTGTGCACCTGCCCCAAGCTCGAGCCTCATCCCATCACGCCATGGAAACCACCCCATGGTCGGGCCGGAGAGTGGCAGGGCATCGTCGTCGGCGCCGCGCAGCATTGCCTCTCCCTTCTCCAGGAAGAGGGCGCGGAAATTTTCAGCCTCGCCGAGACCTGCCCTGCCCAGCACACGGGTCTGCAGAGCGGCCCGAAAACGCTCGGCCCGAACCGGCACTTCCGGCCGGGAGGCTGTCTGCTGGATGAATGGACGGCGATCTGGCATCAAGAATCCCACATCGAGAAAATACATTCCCACAATTCGCCATTTACTCTCCCTGCACGTCAACCACAATGTGTGCCATAGGCCGGAAATACTGAAAAGATGGGTGAAAAGCCTACCGGCCGTTGAGGGGGATCTACGAACAGCCGTTTGGGAGGACGCATGTTCGGTGCACGGGGCATCGTGGGAGGCATTGCCGTTTCCGCTTTGGATGAGCGTTGTTACGAACGTCGCGACACCGCGACAGGCGCCATATTGACGCTGGCCGCAGCCTTTGGGCCGGCCGAAGCGGAAGCCGCCGCGGATGCTGCGGCGGGCGCCTTTCCCGGCTGGTCCGGCCTTGATCCATCCAATCGCGCGGCCCTGCTCGTGAAGGGTGCCGAACTTCTGGAGACGCGACTCGACACGCTTTGTCACATCGGTGAACGCGAGGTCGGTGCTTGTCCGAGCTGGATCCGTTTCAATGTGGAAATCGCCCAGGCGACCTTGCGGCATGCGGCAAGCCTTGCCGGAGCCATTGGCGAAGAAAATGCGACAGGAGCGCCCGCCGGTGTGCGTTACCGCCTGATCCGCCGCCCCGCAGGCGTGGTGCTTGGCCTCGCGCCTTGGAATGCCCCGGTAGCGCTCGCCGTGCGCGCGGTCGCCGCGCCGTTGGCGCTTGGCAATACCGTGGTGCTGAAAGGATCCGAACTCTGCCCCAAGATGCATGAGACCGTAACACAGACGCTGATCGATGCCGGCCTGCCCGAGGGCGTGCTGAACTTCGTCAGCAGTGCGCCCGAGGACGCCCATGATGTGGTCGAGGTGCTGATCGCCCATCCGGCGGTGAGAAGGGTGAATTTTACCGGTTCGACCCGTGTCGGCCGCCAGGTCGCGGCGACCGCGGCCCAACATCTGAAGCGCTGCCTGCTGGAACTTTCCGGCAAGGCCTCCTCGATCGTGCTCGCCGATGCCGATCTCGATGGAACTGCGAAGGCAGTTGCCCACGGCGCCTTCTTCAATCAGGGACAGGTCTGTATGTCGACCGACCGGATCGTAGTCGAGGAGGCTGTCGCCGATGCCTTCGTCGACCGCCTGAAGGCCGAAGCGGAAAAACTTCGCGGCGATCCCCATACCGGACAGGCGCCGTTTGGCCACGTCATCGGCACGGATGCCGTGCTGCGCCTGCACGGGCTGATCGACGATGCGCTTGGTAAAGGCGCGGTGCTGATCACCGGAGGCGAGCATGCCGGGACGCTGATGCAGCCGACGGTCATCGACCATGTCGCCTATGGCATGCGGATCTACGAAAAAGAGATTTTCGGCCCCGTCGTCGGCGTGGTGCGCGTGGCGGATGCGGAAGAGGCCGTCACGGTTGCTAACGACACCGAATACGGCTTGACCGCCGCGGTCTTCAGCCGCGATCTCGGCAAGGCCCGTACGATCGCCAGGCAGATCGAAGCCGGTGCGGTCCACATCAACGGCACGACCGTCTGCGACGATCCGACCATGCCCTACGGCGGCATGAAGGCAAGCGGTTACGGCCGTTTCGGTGGTCGCGCGGTGATCGACGAATTCACGGAGATCCAATGGATGACCGAGCGTGACGAACCGGCGGCCGATCAGTTGGACCGGCAATAGTTCTTGAAGTGTGACAACGGGAGGAGAAGACATGAAACGCAGGACATTTACCCAGCTTGCTGCTCTTGCACTGGCAACGAGCGTGGCCGGAGCCCCGGCTCTGGCACAGGAGGTGCTGAAGATCGGCGCCGTGGCCCCGAAGACAGGTCCGCTTGCGGGTGGCGCCGCCGTCAGCTATTGGCCGAACGTCAAGCTATGGATCAGCGACGTCAACGGCCGCGGCGGCCTGAAGGTCGGCGGCAAGACCTACAAGCTGGAAGCCATCGAGTATGACGACCAGACCAATCCGGGCGAAACGATCAAGGCTGTGCAGCGCCTCGTCGACCAGGACAAGGTCAAGGTCGTGCTGCCGCCCTATTCGACGGGCCTGAACCTTGCGGCCGCACCGATCTACGCGCGCTACGGCCTGCCGATGATCACCTCGACGGCAACCACCGACAAGGCGGACGAGCTTGCCAAGCAGTTCCCCAACGTCTTCATCACGCTCGGCGGCGCCAAGCCCACGGTCAAGAGCGTCGTCGAAACCATGGTCAAGCTGCGTGACCGCGGCGATATCGGCAAGAAGCTCGCCATGGTCAACGTCGCCGACGCGTTCGGCATCGAACTGATGGGCGAGGCGAAACCCGCCTTCAAGGCCGCCGGTTTCGACCTCGTCTATGAGACCTCCTATCCGCTCGGCACGCAGGACCTTTCGCCGGTCATGAAGGCCGTGAAGGCTGCGGCTCCGGATGCCTTCATCGCCTGGTCCTATCCGCCCGACACGTTCGCACTCACTGAACAAGCCGTCGTCGAAGACCTGAAGGTCGGCGCCTTCTTCACCGCCGTCGCGACCGCCTTCCCGGCCTATGCCGGTCGCTTCGGCAAATCTGCCGAAGGCGTCCTCGGCATCGGCGGCGTTTATGCCGATGGCAAGGCCTTCCAGGAATATGCGCAGCGTCACGAGAAGGTGACGGGTGCCAAGCCGGACTACTGGGCAAGCGCCATGGTCTATTCGTCCTTCCAGATTCTCGAAAAATCGATCGAAGCCGTCGGCGCTTTCGACAATGCCGCGATCATCAAGCACATCAAGGCGAACAGCTTCGATACGGTGATCGGCCCGATCAAGTTCGACGCGCACAACAACAACCCCGCTTTCTGGACCGTCGGCCAGTGGCAGGGCGGCGTGTTCAAGGGCGTCGCCTCGACCGGCCGCGAAGGTGCCGTCGCGCCGGTGAAGAAGGGTGCCTGGAAGTAATCCGTAACTCCTACCCCGGGGTTCCTTACCGAACCCCGGGATTGACCTCCACCGGGGAATGGCATGGACGTTATCGTAACAGGGCTCTTGCTGGGCGGGACCTACGCGCTGATCGCGATGGGTCTGAACCTGCAATACGGCATGGCCCGCATCATGAACCTCGCCAATGGCGAGATGCTGGTTGCAGGCGGCTTCGTCGCCTTCTGGTTCTGGACGGGCAGCCAGGTCAGCCCGCTCTTGACCGTGTTTCTCGTCGCGCCGGTGGCCTTTCTGTTCAACTGGCTGATCTACATCATCTTCCTGCGTCCGCTCGTGAAACGCGCCAAGTCGCGCGGGCAGCTTGAGGTGGACGCGATCCTGACGACATTCGGCCTCTCCTTCGTGGCCGTCGGGCTGATGCTCGCCTTTTTCGGCGGCGACTATTTCAGCTATTCCTATCTTTCGACGCCGGTGAATATCCTCGGCGATACCTATGGCGCCAATCGCGTCACGGCCTTCCTCTCGGCGGTCATCATCTGCGGCGCACTGTGGCTCTGGCTTGCCCGCAGCCGTGCCGGTATGACCATCCGAGCGATTTCTGTCGCGCCGGATAGCGCCCGTCTGGTCGGCATCGATGTGCGCAAGACGGCGGCACTTGCCTTCGCATTGGGCGGTGCCGTGACCGCCACCGGCGGCGCGCTGATCTCCACCTTCCTGACACTCGATGCCTCGACCGGTGTGATCTTCACGCTGAAGGCGCTCGTCATCGTCATCATGGGCGGCGTGGGAGATGTGCGCGGCACGATCGTCGCAGCCGTGCTCCTCGGCATGCTCGAAACCTTCGTCGCCCGCGTCATTGACCCCGGCCTGACGCTGGCTGCAGCTTATCTGCTCTTCGTCATCATCCTTCTGTGGCGCCCGCAGGGCCTGTTCGGGAGGCCTACGACGTGACCGCGCTTTCCTCCCGCGACTGGGGCAATCTCGCCCTTTGCACCCTCGCCCTTATTGCTGCCGCCTGCCTGCCATGGACGGCCGGCGCCTACAGCCTGACGATCGGCGTGACGATCGCCATGTACACGGTGCTCGCCACGAGCTGGGCGCTGTTTTCCGGCCCAACCCATTACATCTCGCTTGCGACCGCCGCCTTTTTCGGTGTGGGCGCCTATGTCACCGGGATCGGCATCCAGCACCTGCCCTATTGGGCGCTGCTGCCCATTGCCGGCGTTATGGGCGCGCTCATGGCGGCATTGGTCGGGCTCGCAACGCTTCGGCTTTCAGGCGTCTATTTCGTGATCTTCACGCTCGGTCTTGCCGAATTCGTTCGGCAGATCATCACCTGGGGCCAGAATGTCTCCGGCACCAAGGGCATCTACGTTCTGACCTCGATCACCGAGGTGCATATCTACTGGCAGCTTCTCGGCCTTGCGGCCGTCGTCTTGCTGCTCGGTTGGCTCATCGGGCGGTCGCGTCTCGGCTTCGCACTGCGCATCATCGGCGATGACGAAGCGGTGGCCAAACATTCCGGCATTGATACGGCGCGAGCGAAAATCCTGCTGTTCATGGTGCCAGGCGCCATGGCCTCGATCACCGGGGCGATCCTTGCACCGCGCTATGTCTATATCGAACCGTCGCTTGCGTTCACGCCGATGCTTTCCTTCCAGGTCGTCATCATGGCGCTGCTCGGTGGCACCGGCCGGCTCTGGGGTCCGCTCGTCGGCGTCATTCCCTTCACGTTCCTGTGGGAAGCGATCTCGGCGTCGTTTCCGAACCAGACCACGCTTCTCCTCGGCCTCTGCTTCCTTGTCATCGTCTACCTGCTGCCGAAGGGTTTCGTTGGCCTGATCGACGCTGCAAGGAAGCGAATGAACAACGCGGAGGGTTTTGCATGAGCGCGCTTCTCTCGCTCCGCGGCGTCTCCAAGCGTTTCGGCGGGTTGACGGCTGTCAACCGCATGGATTTCGATGTCACCGAACACGAGGTCCTGGGCCTGATCGGCCCGAACGGCTCGGGAAAATCCACGACGCTGAACCTGATTTCCGGTGCCTTCCCTGCGACGGCCGGCACGATCAGTCTGCGTGGCCAGCCGATCACCCACCTGCCGGCCCAGGATATCGCAAGACGAGGCATTGCCCGCACCTTTCAGCTCGTCCGCCTCCTTCCGTCGATGACGGTGCTGGAAAACGTCAAGGCGGGCGCCGTCTTCGGTCACCGTCGTCACTGGGGGCATGAAGCGGAGGCGATCGCCAATACCATGCTCGAAAAGGTCGGCCTTGCCGGCCGCAGCCAGATGATGGTCGGGCAGCTCACCTATATCGATACCAAGCGGGTCGAGCTTGCCCGCGTGCTCGCCGGCGAACCGCGTATCGTGCTGCTGGACGAGTGGCTTGCCGGTCTCAATCCGACCGAACTCGAAGAAGGCATCCGCCTGATCCGCAGCCTGCGCGACGAGGGCCGCACCATCATTCTCGTTGAGCACGTGATGGACGCGATTCGCTCGCTCTGCGACCGTTGTGTCGTCATGGCTGCCGGCGCCAAGATCGCCGAGGGTACGCCGACGGACGTGCTTTCCGATCCGGCCGTTATCCGCGCCTATCTGGGGGATGACGATGCTTGAGGTGAAAGGGCTTTCCGTATCCTACGGCCAGCACCGGGCGCTGGAAGGTGCTTCGCTGAAGATCGGCCGCGGCGAGATCGTCGTTATCCTCGGCGCCAACGGCGCCGGGAAATCCACCCTGCTCAAGGCCGTTTCCGGCATCTGCGAAGGCCGCGCCGCCGGCACGATCACCATGCAGGGTAAGGAGATCCTCGGGCTTGCCCCGAACCGTATTGTCGAGGAAGGCATCGCGCTGGTGCCGGAAGGCCGCGGCGTGTTTGGCGACCTGACGGTCGCCGAAAACCTGAAACTCGGCGCCCATGCGCCGCGTGCCCGCGACGAAGAGGCAGGTAATCTCGACCGCGTGCTCCGGCTTTTCCCGAAACTCCACGAACGGCGCGGCCAGATCGTCCGCACCATGTCGGGTGGCGAGCAGCAGATGGTGGCGATCGGCCGGGCGATGATGTCGAACCCGGCGCTGCTGACGCTGGACGAACCCTCGCTTGGTCTCTCGCCGCTTCTCTGCAAGGAACTGTTCCACGCGCTGAAGGCGGTGCGCGACACCGGCATCGGCATTTTGCTGGTGGAGCAGAATGCCAAGCAGAGTCTTGCGATCGCCGACCGGGGATATCTCCTGGAAAACGGCCGAATCGTCCATGAAGGCAGGGCGCAGGATTTGCGCAACGACCCGGCCGTGCAGGCCGCCTATCTCGGCGGCGGCGGAAGCCGGCCGGCTTCCACTCCTCGTCCGACATCACTCCTGGCAGCGCCCGTGGCCGCTGGCGCTGCCGCAAGAGTTCATGTACCACCTCGAACAACTGGCCCCTCGCCACAGGATATTGCAGCCGCAGCGTTGGCAGCCCTTCCTGCCGTGACACCGGCACGACCTGTTTCCCCTGCCCCACCCCCGCAGCCTCTGCCCGAACCGCCGCGCATGCCCCCACCGGCTGCGGTACCGCGCCCGACCTCGCCTCCGGCCCCTTCGCCCACCCCTGCCATGCGCGGCACAGCGGATGCGCTGCTCGGCGGCCTGTCTGTCGGCGATCTCGTGGCGCAGGCCAGCCAAGCAAGCCGTGCCCAATACGGCGGAAGCATGCCTGCCGCTCCGCCGCGGACCTATATGCCGAACCCGGGAACGAGCAATGGCTCGGCAAACCGTTCCGGCCTTCCCTCGCCCAGCCTCGCTCCGCCGCCTATCCCCGCGACGGGCTTGGGCAATGGCCAAGACCGTCTGAAATCCGTTCTGAAAGAGATCGAGGATGCCGCCGCCCGCGCCCGGGCCTGGCGTCGCGATCCGCAATAAAAGGAGACCGATCATGCTTGATATCGTCGCCAACAACACCGCGCCTTCGGTCAAGGGCATGTATATCGGCGGGCAATGGGTTCCCGCCGTCCGCACCTTCGAGGATCTGAACCCCTCGGACAACAGCCTCTACGCCCGTATTCCCGATGGTTCCGCCGCTGACATGCGCCGGGCGATCGATGCCGCGCAGGCGGCCTTCGGCGAATGGTCCGGCCGCGCCTTCCATGAGCGCGCGCATCTCCTTTTGAAGATCGCCGATGTCTGGGATCGCCGCAAAGCCGATTTCTGCAACGCGGCCATGGCCGAAGGCGGCGGCTGGAAGGGCAAGGGCCTGTTCGAGGCGGGTTATGTCGCGGAAGTCTTCCGCTCCGCCGCGGCGCTCTGCTACCAGTCAATCGGCGACGTGCTGCCTTCCGAACACCACAAGTTCATGATGGCGACCCGTTTCCCGCTCGGCGTCGTCGGCGTCATCAGCCCCTGGAACATGCCGGGCATTCTGACCTCGCGCGGCTTTGCCGCAGCGCTTGCCGTCGGCAACACGATCGTGCTCAAGCCCTCCGAAGACACGCCCTATTCCGGCGGACTTTATTTCGCGGAAGTTCTGGAAGAGGCAGGCGTGCCGGCCGGCGTCTTCAACGTGGTCACTTGCTCGCGCGAAAGCGTCGGCGCCGTCGGCGACGAGATGATCGGCAATCCGAAGGTCAAGGCGATCAGCTTCACCGGCTCGACCGCTGTCGGCCGCCATATCGCGGCGAAATGCGGCGCATACCTGAAGAAGGTCTGCGTCGAGCTCGGCGGCAAGGATTCGATGATCCTGCTCGAGGACGCCGATCTCGATGCCGCCGCGCGCGCGGCGAATTTCGGCAGTTTCATGCATCAGGGGCAGGTCTGCATGTCGACAGAGAAACTCCTGGTTCACGAGAAGGTCTATGCGCCCTTCATGGAGCGCTTCCTCGCCCGCGCCCGCAAGCTGAAGACCGGCCACACCAACGATCCGTCGAATGTCATCGGTCCGTTGGTCAACAACCGCCAGGCATTGCGTGTCAAGGCGCTGATCGATGATGCGGTCGCCAAGGGCGCCACCGTCGAACTCGGCGGCCGCGCCTGGGACAATTTCGTCGAGCCGACCGTGCTTGCGAACGTCAACAGCTCGATGAACATCTGGCATGACGAGACTTTCGGCCCCGTCGTCGTCGTCTGTCCGTTCCGCGACGAGAACGAGGCGGTGGCGCTCAACAACGACACCGAATACGGCCTCACCGCCGCCGTATGGTCTCGCGACGAGGCCCGCGCGCTGCGGATGGCCGAGCGGCTGGAAACCGGCATCTGCCACGTCAACTGTCAGAACATCAACGATGAACCGCATGTGCCGTTTGGCGGTACCAAGGCGAGCGGCGTCGGCCGTTACGGCGGCCGCTGGTCGTTGGATGCCTTCACCGAACTTCGCTGGATCACGCTCGATCGCGGCGGCCGTCACTTCCCGCCGCAGTTCTGACCGATACTGAAAGGAAAAGACAATGAGCGCCTTGGGCTGGTTCATCATCCTTCTCATCCTTGCGGCGGTGCTGATCGTGCTGGCTGCGTGGTTCTTCGAACGTGCGACGAACGAGGTGAGCCTGGTGCGCACCGGCATCGGCGGCCGCAAGGTGGTGATCGAGGGCGGCACGCTGGCTATCCCTTATTTCCACGAGGTCAGCCGCGTGAACATGCAGACGATCCGCATGGATGTCGCCCGCACCGGCGACCACGCGCTGATCACCAAGGATCGCATGCGCATCGATGTCGGCGCGGAGTTCTACACTTCCGTCGTGCCGGAAGAGGCGGCCGTGGTGCGTGCTGCGCAGACGCTTGGTCGGCGTACGTTTCAGCCGGATCAGCTCAAATCACTGATCGACGGGATGATGGTGGATGCGCTTCGCGCCGTCGCGGCACAGATGACCATGGACGAGCTACATGAAAACCGTGGCGAATTCGTCCGTCAGGTGCATGAAGCACTCGCAGGCACCTTGGTGAAATACGGCCTGCAACTGGACAGCGTATCGCTTACCTCTCTCGATCAGACGCCGTTCTCGGCGCTCGACGAGAACAATGCCTTCAACGCGGTCGGCATGCGCAAGCTCGCCGAGGTCATAGCGAAGTCGAAGAAGGAACGCGCCGAGATCGAGGGTGAAAGCCAGGTCGCTGTGCGCCGTGCCGAGGTGGAATCGAACCGCCGCAAGCTCGATATCGAGCTTGAACAGCGCCGCGCCGAAATCCAGCAGACCCAGGAAATCGAGCTTCTGCTTGCCCAACAACTGACCGAAGTCGCCCGTCGCAAGGCAGAGGCGGAAGCGGCCGCCGCGCAGGCCCGCATCGAGATGGAGCGCGCCATCCAGACTGCCTCGCTTGCCCGCGAACAGATTATCCGGGAAGCGGAAATCCTACAGTCGCGCGCGCTCGAAATCGCCGAACAGGACCGCGCCATCCAGATCGCCGCGAAAAGCCAAGAGGAAAGCCGCGCTAAAGCGGAAGCGACCGAGGCTCGCGCCGCGGTGATCAAGGCAGAGGAAGACCTTTCGACCCTGCGACAGATGGCCGAAGCCGAGCGCCGCAAGCAGCTCGCTCTGATGGCGGCCGAGCAGGAAGCCGAGGCCCAGGCCACCCGCATTCGCATCACCTCCGAAAGCGACCAGATCGCTGCCAAGACGCGCGGGTTGATCAAACGCGAAGAGGCCGAAACACTGCGCATCCAGAAAAAGGCGGAGGCTGATGGAGAGGCCGCCCGGATCGAGGCCGAAAACAGCCGTTCGCCGGAGCTTGCCGCCATGGAACTCGAAAAGGCGCGGCTTGCCGCCCTGCCGGCGATCATTGGCGAAATGGTCAAGCCCGCGGAAAAGATCAAAGGCATTTCGATCAATCACATTACCGGTCTCGGCCGGGTCGGAGATGTCACCGAGCGCGCGCCCTCGCCGGTCGACCAGACCGTCGGTGCGATCCTCGATATGGCCGTTGCTCTTCCGACGATGAAAAAACTTGGCGATGCCGTGGGGATGAACCTCGAAAAACTGATCCCGGGAGAGCCGAAGCAAGGCTGAAGCCGCATGGTTCGGCCAGCAAGACGCGCTCGGCGAAAACAAGGATGTGATGGTGGGAACGGTCCAACGGTCGAGCGTTCTGGTGCGGAAGCGCACTCAACGGCCGTATTTCCAGGTGTCGATGACACGGAGGTGTGACATCCGCATTGCTGATTTGTCGTAAACTTGATAAAAGAACGCAAGTTTATGGCAAGGTGACCGCATGACATTTCAGCCGCGGATGCAGAACAGTATCGAAGGCTTCTCGGTCATCGGAGGGCTGCGGCGCCGTCAATGGAACGGCATCACCGCCGACCTATGGGATGTGGAATGCGCCTCTTATGCAGGCGGCCACTATCTCGCGCGCGATCCGCGCCTCTTCATCCTTCTCGACCAACGGGGCAAAGGCCGCCCGAACGTCAAGCTCTCTCCGAAGGGGCGCGGTGCGGCACAGGACAGCCGGGAGAGCCCGATCTCCTACATTCCAGCCAATATGGACCTCTGGGTGGATATCACCGAGGTGCAGTATGTGCGCCATCTGGATATTCATTTCGACGCGGATATCGTCAGCCGCCGGCTAATGGAGGACATCGATCCGAAGAAGCTGAAGGATCCGCAGCTTCTGTTCTTCGACCAGCGTGTCATGGCGCTCGCGGATCTGATCGCCGCGGAGATCGCCAATCCCGATCCATTGCACGATCTCTATGGGGATGGTCTGGCACTGGCTCTCGTCATCGACGTCCTCAAGATGATGAAGATGCCTGCCCGCAAGCGCGGTGCGCTCGCCAGTTGGCAGCTGAAGCGCGCGACCGATTTCATCACCGAGAACTGCATGCGCAATATCCGTTTGCAGGAACTGGCGGATCTGACCGGCCTTTCACAATCCCACTTCAGCCATTCGTTCAAGGCGTCTACCGGTATGGCGCCGCACGAATGGCAGATGAATGCGCGGCTGGAGCGGGCCAGGGAATTGCTGCTGTCCAATAATCAACCGCTGACGTCCGTTGCCGCCGAAACGGGATTTTCCGACCAGGCGCATTTCACGCGCGTGTTCCGCAAACACGTCGGCACGACACCGGCCCGGTGGAGAAAGGCCAGACAGGCTTGAGGCTTCTGTAAAGATTCGCTCGCAGTAGTGAAATTTGCCCAAAATCGTTCAATTGCGATTGATCGGGCCAATCCCAGGGAATAAAATTGAGTTAACTACTCATCTTATTGTGATGCCGCATCCAAGGGGCGGTTATGTCAGGTAGGACGAGTGGGGGTCAGAGATGACGAAACGGAAGGGAGCGCTTGGAGCCAGGACGAGAGCTGCAAGGTGTGGACTAGGCGCGAGTGTCGCGATCATCGGCATTTGCGCGGGCTGGTCGGCGCAGGCGCAGAACGCCGATACGACTTTGGCGCCGATCGTGCTGCAAGGCGAAGGGGAACCGGCGACAGGGCCGGTCAAAGGTTATGTCGCCAAAAAATCCAACGCCGGTTCAAAGACCGATACGCCGTTGAATGAGATTCCGCAGGCAGTTTCGGTCGTCGGCAAGCAGGAGATGAACGACCGCGGCGTCGTTAACAAGATCGACGAAGCCCTGCGTTATACTCCGGGCGTGACGGCCGAGCCCTTTGGCACCGATGCAGATACCGACTGGATCTACATTCGCGGTTTCGACGCGACGCAAACCGGCGCGTTCTTCGACGGCCTCAATCTTTTCGCTTACGGCTTCGGCGGATTTCAGCTCGATCCCTTCATGCTGGAACGTGTCGATGTGCTGAAAGGTCCCTCGTCGGTTCTTTATGGTGGCGGCAATGCCGGCGGCATTGTCAACTATGTACGCAAGCGCCCGACCGACGAGCCTTTTTATTATACGGAAACCGGGATCAACAGTAACGGCAATGCCTTTGGGGGCTTCGACATCTCCGATAAGATCGGCAACAGCGACACGATGAGCTATCGCCTGACCGGAAAGATCGCCGGCGGGGACAACTACTCGGACTACTCGCACGACCTGCGCGGGTTCATCATGCCGCAGCTGACGGTTTCGCCGGATGAAGGGACGAAATTCACGGTCTGGGGTTTCGTTTCCGGTCTCGACCAAGTGCATGTCGGCAACGGTTTCTTCCCCTATGTCGGTACCGTCGTCGATGCGCCTTTCGGCAAGATCGACCGGGATGCGTTTTATGGCGAGCCTTCCATCGACGAAGGCGAATATGCCCAGCAGATGATCGGCTACGAATTCGAGCACGAGTTTACAAGCAATTGGAAGTTTTCGCAGAACGTCCGTTACGGCCATCTCTACAAGCATGAGGAAGGCCCTTATCTCTACGGCTATCAGGGCGCCGACCCGCTGGATATCTATGGCTCCTACGATACGCCGCAGACGCCGGATTTCCAGCTTCACCGGCTTGGTTTCGAGGCAACGTCGAAGGTTCATACGTTTGCGACCGACAACCGCCTCGAAGGTGAATTCGATACCGGTCCGGTGAGCCACGACCTGATGGTCGGGTTCGATTACAAATATTATCAGCTTGATAATCTTCAGGCGTCGTCCCCTGGGACGCCGATCAGCGCCACCAATCCCGTCTACGGCGCCGTGCAGCCGGCCAACTTGGTCTATAGCAACCAGCTCGTCACACAACAGCAGGTCGGCATTTATGCGCAGGACCAGCTTCGTTTCGGCGATGGATGGCTGGTAACGCTCAATGGCCGCTACGACTTCGTCCACACGGATACCGACAATCGGCCGACGGCCTATAGTGCGACCTCGTTCAGCTACAGTTACGATAAAGGCGCTTTGAGCGGGCGTATCGGTTTGGCTTACGAGTTCGACAATGGCCTGACCCCCTACGCAAGCGTCGGGACCTTCTTCAACCCGACCGTCGTCGTCAGCGCGACACCGTACAACAAACCGGAAGAGGGCGAGCAATACGAGATCGGCCTGAAATACGAGCCGACCTTCATCGACGGCACGTTCACCGCATCGTTGTTCCAGCTGACCAAGCGCAATGTTGCGGTCAGCACCGGTGCTCCTCTATTCCTGTCGAGTCAGATCGGAGAGGTCGAATCCCTTGGCATCGAGCTGGAAACCAAGGTCAACCTGGACGAGAACTGGAAGATCCTCGGATCGTTCAGCTATACCGATCTCGAAGTCAAGGATGACATCGTTGCCGCCTATGTGGGCAAGAAGCCCTATCTCGTGCCGGACACCCAGGCTTCGCTATGGCTCGACTATTCGGTCATGCAAGGTCCTCTTGAAGGGTTGAGCCTTGGTGGCGGCGTGCGCTACCAGGGTGAGAGCTATGCTGATCGTTTGAATGCGCTGAAGGTTCCCGGTGCTGCAGTATTCGATGCGGCCATCCGCTACAGGAAGGATGGCTGGGAAGGCTCACTCAACGTCAGCAATGTCTTCGACAAGGAATATGTCAAGGGTTGCGGCGGATCGGCGACCTGCGGATACGGCGATGCCCGCACATTCACTTTCAAGCTCAGCAAAGCCTGGTAAGACGGCAGCTTGAGGCAAAATCCAGGAGAGCCCTTTGGGCTTTCCTGTGCAACAGGAGACATGTCCGGAGTGCCGCAGCTTACCCGCAGGACCATGCTTTCCGGCACCGCTGCTCTGTTTGCCGCGACAAGCGTCCGGGCGCAGGCGACGGCTCCGCGGGTTGCGACGCTCGATTGGGCGCTGCTGGAAACTTTGCTCGCCATCGGCGCCAATGTGGTGGCTGCCACCGAGCTTAGACAGTTCGCCCAGATCGCAGTGAAGCCTGAAGTTCCTGAAACCACCGTGGATCTCGGTCTGCGCGGAACGCCGAATTTCGAGGCACTGCGCTTTTCCCGCCCGAACCTGATTTTCAACTCGAATTTCTACACCTGGGCCGATGATTTGATGGGCCGTATCGCCCCGGTCGAAAGCCACGCGATCTACAAACTCGGCGAAAGCCCCTACGCGCTTGCAGAACGGGTAACGCTTGCAATTGGTGAGCGATTGCGGCTTCCTGCCGGCCGCAGGCTCATCGAGGATCTTTCGGTGCGCCTCGATCGCTATAGACTGCGGTTTGCCGAGAGTGACCGCCGGCCCGTCTTGCCGATCAACCTCGGCGATGCGCGTCACTATCGCGTCTTCGGTTCCGATAGCATGTTCGGCGAAGTGTTGAACCGCGTCGGCCTTGCCAATGCCTGGACCGGTGCGACCAGCTATTCGGCCACGGCTCCGGTGGGCATCGAGACTCTCGCCTCCATGCCGGACGCCTGGATCGTTCTCATCCCGCCGCATCCCGCCGATGCCTATCGGGCCCTGACCGGCAGCGCTTTCTGGAAGGCCCTGCCGGCCGTGCGGGAAGACCGGGTGGTGACGATCGGCTCGATCAATCCCTACGGCGCGCTGCCGGCAGCGAGCCGTTTTGCCGACTTTCTGGCGGAAGGATTGATCCGTGTCCGCAATGGTTAATCTTCCGATGCCCATGCGACGCCTGCGGACATCGCTCCTTGCCGCGGTCCTGTTCGGCATCGCGTGTGCTGGAGCCTTCGCACTGCTTTTGATGCTCCGCCCGCGGGTGCCCGGAGATGTGGCAGCGGCTGAAGTGCTCGATACGGTTCTGCTATGGAACAGTCTGATGCCGCGAGCGGCCATTGCGTTGATTTGCGGCGCGGCACTCGGCCTTGCGGGTGTTCTGCTGCAACGCGTATTGCGCAATCCGATTGCCGATGCGTCCACTCTCGGCATTGCTTCCGGCGCGCAATTGGCACTCACGCTGGGTTTGAGTTTCTCGCCGTTGCTTGCCGATTTCTCACGTGAGCTTGTCGCCTTCGCCGGCGGCTTCATCGCCGTTGCGATCGTCCTGGCTCTGAGCTGGCGGCGCGGGCTCGACCCCGTCACGATCGCGATTTCCGGCATGATCGTCAGCCTGATCGCTGCATCCTTGAGCGTCACCTTGGTGCTGGCGCGCGGCGAATATGCTCTGTCCATCCATATATGGGGTGCCGGCGCCCTCAACCAGCAGGATTGGAACGGCGTAATTTCGCTGGCGCCTCGCCTTGCTATCGGTGGTGCGGTCGCTTTCCTGCTCTTGAGGCCGCTCAATGTCCTGGCGCTCGACGATTCCAGCGCCAGAAGCCTTGGTGTCGCACTGCATTCGGCCCGGTTCGGTATTCTCGTCCTTGCAGTCTGGCTTTCAGCCTCGGTCACCGCTACGGTCGGGATCATCGGCTTCGTCGGCCTGGCGGCACCCGCTATCGCCAGGCTTTGTGGAGCCCGCACGACGGGGCATGTGATCGTGGCCGCGCCGCTGACGGGAGCCGCGATCCTGTTCCTTGCCGATTGCCTGACGCAACTGCTGGGATCGGGCTTTTCGGATTTGGTTCCGACAGGCGCCGCCACCGCTCTGCTGGGCGGTCCTCTGTTGCTTGTCCTTCTGCCCGGTGTGCGCAGTTTCTCGGATGTCACGGCAAATGCCGACGCTGTCTTGCGGCATCTCCGCAGGCCCATCGCCGCATTGGCCACGCTCGCCTTTTCGCTGACCCTCGTTTTGGCGGTCGTGCTGATCCTCGGCCCCACCGATGACGGCTGGGACCTTGCCGGCGGTACGCTTTTTACTGATCTCCTGCCTTTTCGCCTGCCGCGCATCATTGCCGCGGGTGGTGCGGGCGCGATGCTGGGGGCTGCCGGTTTCATTATGCAACGCGTCACCGGCAATCCGATCGCCAGTCCCGAGGTTCTTGGCGTCTCCACCGGCGGCGGCGCGGGCTTGACCATGGCGCTGATGCTCTTCGGCTTCCCCTCGCCGCCGGTCATGCTGTTCAGCATGGCGCTTGGGGCGCTCGCCGCCTTTCTGGTCATGATCGCCATCGCCGCCCGTTCAGTTTTTTCAGGTGAAAGACTGCTGCTTGCCGGAATCGCGATCAGCGCCTTTTCCATGGCGATCGTGAGCATGGTTCTCGCTCAGGGCGACATGCGCAGCTATATTTTGCTCACTTGGATTTCCGGCTCCACCAATCGTGCCGGCAGCTTCGAAGCCTGGACGGCATTGATCTCGCTGATCGTGCTGACGGCGCCGCTTTTTCTGATGATGCGCTGGCTTTCGATCCTCCCGCTTGGACCGAACCTTTCCCGCAGCGTCGGACTGCGCGTCCTGCCGTCCCGGCTGCTGCTGGCCGTTATCGCGGCGCTGATGACGGCAATCTCCTCGTTCCTGGTTGGGCCATTGTCCCTGACGGGCTTGATCGCACCGCATCTTGCCCGGCTGATCGGCTTCCAGAAGCCATATCATCAGCTCGTCGCGGCAATTCTAATCGGCGCCGGCGTGCTGATGGTCGCCGACTGGCTGTCGCGGATCATCATTTATCCCTACCAGGTCCCCGTCGGCCTCTTCGCGGCGCTGATCGGCGGTCCCTACCTTCTCTGGCTGTTCGGAAGGAAAACCTCGATATGATGGCGGAACATTTCGTGCCTTCCTCGGCGAACGAAACCGCCGTTGCTTTGCCGATACCCTTGCTGGCGCCGATGACGAGCGCCACCCCACCCTTCAGTCCGAACTCCATGGAAACTTCCTCAATGTGTCGTACCCAGCATCGCGCGACGAATCTCTTCATGGGCGATTTCGCCGTCCGAGCGCTTGAACTCCCGATAAATGCTGCCATGCGCCAGAACATAGGCGCGTGAGGAGACGTCGACCGCCTGGAAGAAACTCTGCTCCGCCATAAGGATCGTCATGTTGCTCTTCTCGCGCAGATGCGTGATGGCATTCAGCACGTCCCGCACCACGATCGGCGCGAGTCCTACCGACGGTTCATCGATGATGATGATGTTTGGCGAGGTCATCAGCGAACGGGCGATTGCCAAAAGTTGCTGCTGGCCGCCGCTCATGGTCGAGGCGATCTGTTTGCGGCGCTCGAGAAGCAGCGGGAAGGTTTCGAAACAATAGGCGAGATTTTCCTTCATCCGTCCGACGACGAGCGGATTGCTGCCCGCGAGTTTCAGATTGTCCTCGACCGAGATGTTCGGCACGAGACGCCGCCCTTCCGGCACGATCGACAGGCCGAGCCGGACGATCTCGTGCGGCTGCAGCTTGGTGAGATCGGTGGTTTTGCCATCCCATTCGAGCAGAATGCGGCCGGCACTTGCCCGCACGAAGCCGAGCACGCAGTTGAGCAGGGTACTTTTGCCGTTGCCGTTCATGCCGAGCAGCGTCACCATCTCGCTTTCGTTCAGCTCCAGCGAGACGTTGCGGAGCACGGAAACGGCGCCGTATCCGGCAGACAGATTGTCGACGACCAGCCTATTCACCGAAATACACCTTCTGAACGAGCGGATTTTCGGCGATCTCGGCGGATGTGCCGGAGGCGATCAGCCGACCGGTCTCGAAGCAGACGATCCGCTCCGAAAAGCGCATCACCGCATGCATGATGTGTTCGATCATGATCACCGCCACGCCGGAGCGGTTGAGCGCGAAGAGGATCGACAGGACCTCGTCGATCTCCTCTCCCGAGAGACCTGCCATCGCCTCGTCGGCGATCAGCACTTTCGGATTGCCGACCAGTGCGCGGGCTAGTTCCAGCTTGCGCAATTCTAGTTGCGACAGGCTTTCGGACGGATGGGAGATGCGGCCCGCGAGCCCCACACTCGTCAGCACTGCGCGCGCCCGCTCCTCCTTGCTGCCGTCCACATGGCAGTAGTCGAGCGGCACCAACAGGTTTTCCAGCACCGTCATGCCGGCGAAGGGACGCGGAATCTGAAAGCTGCGGGAAATGCCCAGTCTTGCTCGCTTGTGAGCTTCGATATGAGAAATATCGCGGCCCTCGAAATGCACCGAACCCTTGTCGGGGCGGTAGACGCCGGTGATGCAGTTGATCAATGTCGTCTTGCCGGAACCATTTGGGCCGATGATGCCGAGCCGTTCGCCGGGACGAAGATCGAGATCGACCGGGCCGAGCGCACGGAATGCACCGAAGGCCTTTTCCACGGCCTTCATTGAAAGAACGATATCGTTCACGGCTTCGCCCTCCCCTGCTTGCGGCTGAAAAGATCGGCAAGCCCGCCCGGCGCGAAGGCCACGAAGGCGATCAGCACCAGGCCGACGAAGAGGATGTTGAGCTCCGACGAGATGGTGACGGTGGCAATCTGCTGCACGGAGGCGAGCAGCAGTGCGCCGAGCACCGGGCCCGCCCAGCTTTTCGTGCCGCCGATCAGCGGCATGGCGATGGCGTTCAAGCCGATGATCAGACTGAAGGCGGTGACCGGCTCCACATAGGATGTATAGAAGGGATAGGGCGAGCCGGCAGCCGCCAGCACCGCGCCGCTCAATGCGCAGGCGAGCAGTTTAAGGCGCAGTGTCGGCACGCCGGAGCATTCTGCCGCGTCTTCGCTGGCCCTCACGGCGCGCAGGCCGCGGCCGATCCATGAGATTTCGACGAAACGGGCGAGCGCAACGCTGGCAACGGCGATCATCAGCATGACGGTAAAATTGTATTGCGACGGACCAGGACTCCAGCCCGGTGGGCGGGGACCGTAAACCGCCATGCCGCTCGCCCCGCCGAGCGCCGAGATGTTGTGGACGATCGTCTCCAGCACGATGACGAGGCCGAGCGTGGCGATAGCGAAATAGACGCCCTGGATGCGTAGCGTCAGGTATCCCATCAGCACGCCTAGGATGGCACCGAGGACAGCCGCGGAGAGGATGCAAAGCGGCAGCGGCAGACCGAGGGTCGTGTACAGGAAGGCGGCCAGATAAACGCCCGCACCGAAGAAGCCGGCCGCGCCGAAATTGATATAGCCCGCATAGCCGCCAAGGATGTTCCAGCCGGTGGCGATCGTCACATATTGCAGGACCACGTAACCGACGAAGAAATAGAACGGGTTGCGAATCGTCCAAGGTAGGAGAAAGCCGAGCGCCAGGATGATGACGATGCCGGCAAGGAACAGGATGGAATTCTTTCTCATCTCGCCGCTCCGAACAGGCCCTGCGGGCGAAATGCGAGACCCAGGAGCAGGATGGCAAAGGCCACGCCCGGCGCCCAGGACGGATTGAGGTAGCTGGCGACAAGAGCCTCGGCGACGCCGATAATGATGGCGATCGCGAGGCTTCCGGGAATGGAGCCCATGCCGGCGAGCACGACGATCGCGAAGACGCGGCCGATCTGAAAGCGCCCGGCAAAGGGTTCGACCGGGCCGATCATGATCAGCGCGGCGCCGGCGACTACGGCGGTCGCGGTGGCGATACCGAAGGCGTGCTGCTTGACCGAAGCCGGGTTGAGGCCGGCGATCGACAGCGCCCGTTCCTCATGCGCGACAGCGCGGATCGCGGTGCCGGAATTGGTGCGGCTCAGATACAGCCAGACGGCGGCGATCATGACCGGGCCGAGCAGTGCCGGGATCAGCAGCCGGTAGGGAATGGTGAGCAGGCCGAGTTTCAGGCTGGAGCCGATATAGGAGACGCTGACCGACTTCAGTTCCGAGCCAAAGCTCAGCGCCAACAGGATTTCAATGACCAGCGACAGGCCGAAGAACAGGGTCAGGCTCTGCAGCACGTTAGCGCCGCCCCGCCGTTCGAAAACGCGGGAATAGAAGATGTAGAGCGCAACGCCGAGGATATAGAAGGGCGCGAGGCCGATCAGCGCTGCGAAGATCGGATCGAACCCCCATTGGCCAAACGTGTAGACAAAGAAGGCGCCGGCGATCACCAGGGTCGGATGCGCGATGTTGGGGATGTGGAGAATGCCAAAAGTAATCCCGAGCCCGAGGGCGAGCGATGCATAAACGCTGCCCAACAGAATGCCCGTCACGACGGCGTTCAGCAGAATATCGATCGATAACATTTATTGGGTCCTTGAGCCGGCAGCTCGCCGGCTCTCTGGATCTGTTAATAGGATCAGCTCGTGCGCGCCTTGTTGTAGGGAGCGGCAAGCTCTCCAGTCTTCAGCGACGGCGGGTCGAGGATGACCTGATGGCCCGGGTTGCGGAACTGTTCGAGATCGTTACCCTTGATGCCGCGCAGCTGCACCATCAGCACACGTCGATCCTTCCAGTCGCCGATCTCGTTGAAAGCGATCTTGCCGGCGATCGTATCGACCGTATTGGCATGCAAGAACGCCGCCATCTTGGCTGGATCGACTGATTTCGAGCCGATGATCGCGGCTGCCGCGAGCTGGCCGGCGACATAATAGAAGGGCGGGATGTAGTAGCCGAGCGGATCGACCCCCTGCTTGACGGCGATCGGCGTATAGCGGTCGAAGAAACCTTTGATCGCCGGGGTCTGCATGGTCGGCTCGGGAACGAAGGTATGCGAGTTGACGAGGCCGTTCAGTTCCGGCCCAAGCGAGCTGAGCAGAGCGCCATATTGCGGGCCGATCATAGCGCCGCCGAAGAGCTTCACCTTGTCGGAAATGCCGATCTCCTTGACGCCGCGGATGATCGCCGTGCTGTCGGCTGGATAGGAGGCGATGAAGATCGCTTCCGGATCGCCGGCATTGATATTGCGGATGATCGCCGAAAAATCGGTCGTGTTCGGCGGATAGCTCTGGTTGAAGACGATCTCCATGCCGTATTCCTTGGCGACTTCCGCGCCACCCTTGGCGGCGTTCTTCGAAAACTCCAGATCGGCATTGATGATGGCGATCTTCTTGACCCCTTGCGCCTTGGCAAGGTCGAAGAAGCCACGTGCCCAGTCACGACCGGAATTCGGTCCCCAAGGGCCGCTGTGGAAGAACTTGTCATGCTTGGCTACATCGTTGCCGGCCAGACCGAACATGCCGATCATGAAGAGGTTGCGCTGCTTGATGAAGGGCATGACCGGTGCCGACAGGTTGGCGCCGTAGGGCGAGAAGAGCACGTCGCAGGCATCGACATCAACGAGCTTGGAATAGATCGCAGGCACGTTGGCCGCGCTGCTCTGGTCGTCGTAGATAACCAGCTCGACCTTGCGCCCGAGGAGGCCTCCGGCCGCGTTGACGTCGTCGCGCCACAGCTCGTAGCCTATCAGGCCATTCTTTGTGCTGGCGAGCGGGCCCGTCAGCGAAACGCTCGCACCGACGCGGATCGGCTTGTCTTGTGCAAAAGCCCTGCTCCCCAAGACTGCAGGAGCAACAAGTCCCGCGGCCGTGGCGACCGCGAGCTTGTGAAACTCACGCCTTGTTTTCATAACTTTTCCCTCCCAAGAAAAATTCGCTAGACGAATAAATATTCGCATAACGATATGCAGCAGGCCTTGCGCTTGTCAATCCCGTGTGCGAACGAAAAAAGAAGCGCAGGAGAATTCTGATGATCGACAGCAATTCGCCCGAGTTCGTCGAGGCACTGGCGAGGGGTTTGTCCGTTCTGGAAGCTTTCGACGCCCAGGATCCTGAAATGACGCTTGCCGAGCTTTCCCGAAAAGTCGGCATGTCGATTGCCACTGTCCGGCGCAACGTGCTCACCCTGGAAGCACTGGGCTTCATCCGACGGCACAACAAGCATTTCCTGCTGGCGCCGCGTATCCTCACCCTCGGTTCTGCCTATCTCAACGCCTTCAACGTCGAGGAAGCGGTGAATCCCGAGTTGCAGCGCATCACCTCGCAGTTCGGCGATGCGGCCAACATGGCGGTGCTGGACGGGACGAACGTGCTCTACATCGCCCATCTTTCCGAAAGCCGCGGCGTTCGGCGTAACGCGACGCTCGGCGTCACCTATCCGGCCTATGCGACATCCATGGGTCGCGTTCTGCTCGCCGCCTTGCCGGAAGAGGAGATCGCCCGATATTTCCGGGCTTATAATCCGGTGAAGCTCACCGACTACACCGTGACCGAGGAAGAAGAGTTGCGCGACATCCTGGTCGAGACCCGCGCCAAGGGTTATTCGATCACCGTCGATCAGCTCGATTACGGAATTACCGCAATTGCAGTGCCGGTGAAGGACAATAGCGGCCGCACCGTCTGTTCGATCAACAGTTCCGGCTATACGCCGCGGCTGACGCCAGAGGAGTTGATCAAGCAGCGCCTTCCGGAAATGCGGCTTGCAGCGAACCGTCTTTCGCAGCTTTTCACCCGTTTTCCGGCGCTGCTGCATTCGCTGACGCCGACGGCTGCTCCGACCCGCTGACCTGCTTCGATCCCCCGGAATTTTTCAGGGCCTCTCTTGGCGGGGGTTGACACTCTTCCGATTTTGCGAATTCATTATACGAATATAAATTCGCTGAGCGAATAATTTGAAGCGATTTGGGAGGTTACTATGGCGCGATTGAGGGTCGCCGTCATTGTCGGCAGCGCACGCCAGGCGTCGCTGAACAGGCTGTTGGCGCTTGCCTTGACGAGACTCGATACGCTGAAGATGGAATTCGAGTGGGTGACCATCCGCGACCTGCCGATCTTCGATCAGGAAGTGTTGGATGCCGGCGCGCCGCCGCAGGTCGAACGCCTGAAGGCCGAAATTTCCCGTGCCGACGCGCTGCTCTTCGTGACGCCGGAGCATAATCGCTCCATCTCAGCCATGCTGAAGAACGCGATCGACTGGGGCTCACGGCCACGAGACTCTAGTGTCTGGGCCGGCAAGCCGGCGGCGATCACCGGCGCTTCCTACGGACGCATCGGGACGGCTGCGGCGCAGCAGCACTTGCGCGCCATCCTCGGTTGCCTAGATGTCGCTGTTATGGGCCAGCCGGAAGCCTTCATCCATCTTTATCCCGGACTGGTCACGCCGGAAGGTGAGGTCACCAACGACGAGACCCGCCTCTTCCTGCAGGGTTTCATGGACCAGTTTGGCCGATGGGCCACCCGCTTCGCCGACAGGGCGAGTGCTGCGGCCTAGCTTTCAGATCAAGGAAATCAGCATGAAAATCGGCAAGCAGTCTGCACCCTATCAGGCGATCTGCACCTCCAATCCCGAGACGATCATCGTTCGCGGCCATGATCTTGTCGAAAACCTGGTCGGTTCGATCTCCTTCACCGAATATACCTGGCTGCTGGTCGCAGGCTCGCTGCCGAACGAGAACCAGCGCCGCATGCTCGACGCGACACTGGTGGCGATCGCCGAACACGGCCTGGTGCCGAGCGTGCAGGCTGCTCGCATGACGCTTGCTGCCTCTCCCGAAGCGGTACAAGGCGCTGTTGCCGCTGGCCTGCTAGGCTGCGGCTCCGTCATCCTCGGCGCATCGGAGACTTCGGGCGCCTTCTTCCGCGATATCCGCGAAGAAAAGGAGGCGAGCGGCAGTTCGACCGAAGCTGCGGCCGAAAAGCTGCTGCGCCGTTATAAGGAACAGAAGAAAGTCGTGCCGGGTTATGGCCACCCGCTGCACAAGGGGCGCGATCCACGCGCCGAACGGCTGCTTGCCATCGCCCGTGAAGTCGGCCTTGCAGGCATTCACTGCGAGATCGCCAAGACGGTCGAGAAGCTGATCCCTGACATCATCGGCAAGCTGCTCGTCATGAATGTCTCGAGCGCCATTCCCTGCGTATTGCTCGATGCGGGCTATCCGCTGCTGGGCCTGAAGGGCGTGCCGCTTCTGGCCCGCACCGCGGGCCTGATCGGCCATCTGCTGGAAGAACAGACACGCCCGATCGGCTTCATCATGTCGCATGCGGCGGCTGCCGCCATCGAATACGACGGCCCCGTCCCCGAAGGCTTCGTCGCGAACGAGAACTAGGATCCGGAAATGCTGACTGCTTTGAATCAAATCCGCGTCGTCGAACAGGGTACGTTCATTACCGGTCCCTGCGCCGGCATGATGCTCGCCGATCTTGGCGCCGACGTCATCAAGATCGAATCGGCCGGAAACGGCGACCCCTATCGCAGCTTCAAGACCGGTTTTTACAGCGCCCATTTTCAGGCCTATAACCGCAACAAGCGAGCGATCGGCCTTGATCTGAAAAGCGAGAAGGACCGGGAGGTCTTCTACCAGCTTATCGCCCAGGCGGATGTCTACATCCAGAATTTCCGGCCTGGTGCTGCCGCGCGTATCGGTGCCGACTACGAGACCTTGTCCAAGATCAATCCGAAGCTGATCTACTGCTCGATCAGCGGCTTCGGCCCGGACGGCCCCTATGCGCAGCGGCCGGTCTATGATTCCGTCGCCCAGGCTGTCAGCGGCTTCCTCAGCGTCTCCATCGACCCGGAACAGCCACGCTTCATCGGCCCCGCACTCGCCGACGCGATCACCGGCATCTATGCCTCGCTGGGCATATCCGCGGCGCTCGTCGAACGCAGCCGTACCGGCAAGGGCCGGCGCATCGACATTTCGATGGTCGAGGCGATGATGCATTTCGCCGTTGAACCCTTCATGGGTTATTTCGCGCTCGGCGAGGAGCCGAGCGGCGTCGACCGTCCCCGCCTCGCTCAGGCCTTCATCGTCCGCTGCAAGGACGGCCAGCTTTTCGCCTTCCACCTTTCCTCCCTCGACAAGTTCTGGGACGCCCTTGTCGATGCGATCGACGGCCATGAGCTGGCCAAGGACGAACGCTTCTCGCAGCGCCTGAGACGCATCGACAATTACGAGGCGCTGAACGCAGAGCTGAACGCCATCTTTGCGACAAGGACGCGGCCGGAATGGGTGGAACGCTTCTCCGAATTTGACGTGCCGTTTGCGCCGATCAACACGATACCCGATGTCATCAGCGACCCGCAGGCGCAGCACCTCGAAATGTTCGTCCCGCTTTCCGGACGCATCGAAGGCGCCGAACAGACGGTTCGCCCCGCTTATTCCTTCGACGGCAAGCGCGCCAGGACCGTTCGTGCCGCACCCGTCGTCAATCAGCATAGCGAGGAAATCCGTTCCGCTCTCACGCAAAATCCCGGCATATGGCCGGCCATGAAACCGGAAGCGGAATCGATGGCAGCTGCGCAATAAATCGGTGTATTCACTTAGCGGATTTGGAGGAGAGACATGGCGACACTGGCAGCGGTCCTGGCGACCACCCATCACCCATTTTACCTGAAGGCGACCACCATGCCGCCAGAGCAGCAGATGCCGCAGGCTCCAGAATGGAAGCGCAAGGTCGAGGCCTATCGCGAAACCCTTACGCGTGCCAAACCTGACATCCTGGTCATGGTCGGCGCCGACCATTTCCACCAGTTCTTCCTCGACAACTATCCGCAGTTCCTGATCGGCAAGGCGCCGCGTTACGACGCCACTTTCTATAACGAGGAGCGCGAGTTCGGCATTCCGAAATACGTGCTGGAAGGCCATGAGGAACTGTCGAACTTCATGCACCAGGGGCTGATGGATCGCGGCTTCGACTTCGCCTTCAGCCACGAACTGAAGCTCGACCATTCGATCATATGCCCGATCATCACCACGCGGCCGGATGCCGACCTGCCGGTCGTGCCGATCTATACCAATATCTTCGCGCCACCTCTCCCCTCCCCCAGACGCTTCTGGGATCTCGGCCGCGCCATCCGCGAGATCATCGACGCTTACCCCTCCGGCAAGCGGATCGCCGCCGTCGGCAGCGGGCATCTGTCGCTGGAGCTCGGCGGACCGCGCCAGTTCAAGGAGACCGGTCCCGATCCGGACTTCGACCGCAAGGCGATCGAATGGCTGTCTACCGGCAATATCGACGCGATCCTTCAAAACGTCACCCACGAGAGCATGACGAAGAGCGGCAACGCCACGCATGGTTTCATGGACCTCATCCTGATGATGGGCATCGCCGGACCGGTGCCAACCGCCTATCACGACAATCTCGACCTCTTCCATACGATGGAGGCCTATTTCACCTGGTATCCGGAAGGAGCAGCCGCATGAGCAAGTATTATGTGAACAAGTTCCTTTTCACCGTCGACCGGGACCCGGAACTGCTCCGCCGCTACAAGGAGAACCCGCGGGCGCTCGTCGAAAGTTGGGAACAGTCGATCGGCCCGCGGCTGAACGATGCGGAACTCTCGACCATCAATTCGCTGACGGATGCCGAACGCGAGGCGCTGATCAACCACGATTACGTCGCGCTGTTCGAGATGGGCGCGCACTTTTTCCTGTCATTGACAATCTTCATCGCCATCTACGACGATGATTACATGGCGAAGAGCGGCCCCCTCTCTTTCCAGCGCGAGTTCGCCGAGAAGCTGCAGCATTGGGCGGGCAAGGATTATCCATCCGTAGCACTGTGGCAGGCAACCCCGCGCTGAGAAAAATGTCCGAGCAAGGCTCTCCATCGTCCATCCGAAGGCGGAGGGTATCATGATTTTTGATCGGGAGGGGAAAGATCATGTGCAAATTCTGCGGTAACCGGACGCATGCGCCGGCCGAACTCGCTGGCGGTTCCGGTAAAATCACTGCGGTGCCGGCCAATATGCCCGCCGGCATTGGCGATGCCGATCGCCTAACCCTCATCCGCGGCGGCGCAGTGCTCTCGATGGACAGCATGGTCGGCAATTTCGCCAAGGGCGATGTGCTGATCCGTGGCGCGAAGATCGTCGAGGTGGCCGCCTCGATCGACGCATCCGAAGCCGCCGTTATCGACGCATCCGGCACGGTCGTCATGCCAGGCTTTATCGATACGCACCACCACCAGTTTGAGACTGCACTCCGAAGCCTGCTCGCGGACGCGATCCTTATCAATGATGGGCGGCCGGAGAGCGCCGTCAACTATTACGAGTGGATGCTCCAAAAGTTCTCGGTCCTCTACCGGCCGCAGGACGTCTATATCTCGGAACTGTTCGGGGGACTGTCGCAGATCGATGCTGGCGTGACGACAGTCATGGATGTCAGCCAGATCCATCATTCTCCAGAGCATTCCGATGCGGCCATCGCCGCACTTCGTAATGCCGGACGTCGTGCCGCTTTCGGTTATTTCGAAGGCTGGGGTGACGCGGCGAAATATCCGGGCGATGCGCGGCGCATCAAGACCGAGCATTTTGCAAGCGATGACCAGCTGCTCACCATGGTCATGGGCGGCGAGATCTACCTGCCCTTCCATGAGGAGGCCTGGGCGCTCGGCCGCGAACTCGCTATTCCGATCGCGCTACACGTGGTCGGCACGTTCGGCATGCAGCCGGTGTTCGATCAGTTGGCGGAAGCTGGAACATTCGGACCGGACAATATCTTCATCCACATGACCGGCATGAGTGATATGGCCTGGAAGCGCGTGGCGGAAGCCGGTGCGCATGTCTCGCTTTCCGTGCCGGTCGAGATGCAGATGCGGCATGGTAACCCGCCGCTGCAGCAGGCGCTTGATCTTGGCCTCCAGCCGTCGCTATCGACGGACGTGGAATGCACGATGACCGCCGACATGTTCACTCAGATGCGCTCGGCGATCACCCTGCAGCGTATGCTCGCCAATGACAAGGCATTGCGCGGTGAGGACTATCCGAAGCTGCTGTCGGCCATAGACGTCATCCGCTTCGCGACGATCGAAGGCGCTCGCGGTCTGAAGCTCGACCATAAGACCGGTACGCTGACGCCCGGCAAAGAGGCCGATGTCATTCTGCTCGATGCGAATGCCATTAATGTCGCGCCGCTCAATCATGTGCCGGGATCGGTGGTGACGTTGATGGAGCGGTCGAACGTCTCAACGGTGCTGTGCGCCGGCAAGGTCCGCAAGTGGCGGGGCGTGCTTCTTGGCCATGACGTCGCCAAGCTCAGGTCGGACCTGGAGTTGAGTCGGGACTATCTCCTGAATGCAGCCGGGATCAGACCAGACCTCTTTTGAGTCTGTCACCACCGAAATCGGTGGCCGGTTCCGGAAGACAAGAGCCGACCTGTTCCACCTCGACATCTGCGTGCGATCTGATGAGGGAAAGGGTTACTGTTGGTTAACCTTAAAATTCCTTGCTGGAATCGGGGAATCGCGCATAATAACGGTTCTCAAAGTCCTTTCGCTTGAAAATCGTTATCTGAAAGATTGCGCAGAATGAACGCTAATTTGATGTCTTCGCCAGAGACACGGATGCATTTCGAAGACCAGATCCTAGAACAGGGCGATCTGATTTCGAAGAAGTTGCATCTGCTGAGCGTTCAACGCTTCCCGCCGAATGCAAAGAAGACGCTGCGGAGCTTTTCGCTTGCCGAGGTCGCCAACTACGTTGGGGTCTCGCAAAGCACTTTGAAGAAACTGCATCTGGAGGGCAAAGGCCCCTCTCCTCAAACCTCTTCTTCCGGCCGCCGCTCCTACACGGCAGAACAGATGCTGGACCTCAGACAGTATCTTGACGCGCACGGTCGTTCCGAAAGCCGCATGTACCTACCCCATCGACGCAACGGCGAAAAGCTTCAGGTCGTCGCGGTTGTCAACTTCAAGGGCGGCTCAGGCAAGACGACGACTGCTGCCCATCTTGCTCAGTATCTGGCCCTGACGGGGCATCGCGTTCTTGCGGTTGATCTCGACCCGCAGGCCTCGCTGTCTTCACTCCACGGGTTCCAGCCGGAACTCGACCAGATGCCATCGATTTATGACGCCATCCGATATGATGGCGACAAAAAACCTCTTTCTGAAATTATCCAGAGCACGAACTTTCCCGGACTTGACATCGTACCGGCGAATCTCGACCTGCAGGAATACGAATACGATACGCCGCTTGCCATGGCAGACAAGAGCTCCAACGAAGGCAAGACGTTTTTTACCCGCATCTCGCGGGCCTTGGCTGAGGTCGACGATTGTTACGACGTCGTAGTTATCGACTGCCCTCCGCAGCTCGGCTATCTGACCCTCACTTCGCTTACGGCTGCTACCAGCGTCATGATCACGATTCATCCCCAGATGCTGGACGTGATGTCGATGGGCCAGTTTCTTTTGATGCTGGGCGGAATCCTGAAACCTATTCGTGCTGCCGGCGCGGAAGTGAACCTTTCCTGGTACCGATATCTGATCACCCGCTACGAGCCGACGGATGTTCCGCAGGCGCAGATGGTCGGATTCATGTCAACGATGTTCCACGAGTTCATGCTGAAGAACCAGATGGTGAAGTCCACAGCGATTTCCGATGCAGGCATCACTAAGCAGACTTTGTACGAGGTGGAACGATCCTCGATGAACCGGGGTACATATGACAGGGCGTTGGAATCGGTGGATGCCGTCAACAGCGAGATTGCCGCCCTCATCCACCAATCGTGGGGGCGGTAACTTGTCAGCTGACAAAAACCGGAATTTGGCGCAGAAAAACAAGTGCCTAGTGACCAATCGGAGCAATTGAGATGGCAAGGAAAAATCTGCTTGAGGGGCTTGCCGATCTGCCGGAAGACAACAGGATTGCCGCAGCCTATCCGATGCGGGGTGCCGGAAAATCCTTGGTGCGGTCGCTCGACGAAATCGCAAAGCAGGCGGAAAAGTTTCTGGAAGGCGAGACGATCGTAGAGCTCGATCCGGATCAGATCGATGGTTCCTTCGTCAAGGACCGGCTTGCAGAAGAAGATCAGGATTTCCGGGACCTGGTCGAGGCAATACGCGCGCGAGGGCAGGATTCACCTATTCTCGTGCGTCCACATTCCACGCGCGATGGCAGATATCAGGTCGTGTTCGGTCACCGCCGCGTCAGGGCAGCACGTGAACTCGGCCGGAAGGTCAGGGCGGTGGTCAAGTCGATGGACGACCGTACGCATGTCATTGCTCAGGGGCAGGAAAACTCCGCGCGCGCCAATCTCACGTTCATCGAGCGGGCTCTGTTCGCCAGGCGCCTCGAAGAACTGGGTTATGACCGCGAGGTCATCTCGACTGCGCTTGCAGCCAATGCTGCGTCGGTCTCGAAGATGATGTCGGTGACCGAGCGGATTTCATCGGGCGTCATCCAAAGGATCGGAGCCGCGCCAGGCGTCGGCCGCGAGCGATGGGTCGAGCTTTCCCTATTGGCCGGAAAGGCTGGAAACGCGGCCAGGGTCGAAGAAGTTTTGGCCAGTGCCGGCTTTGACGCTATGATCTCGGACGAACGGTTCTCGGCACTCTATGCAGCGCTCAACAGAACCGCACGGCCGGTCAAGAAGGCCGGGGCCTCCGCGCGAAAAGCCCAGTGGCAGCCGAAAGACAAGGCAATCATGGCGGAAATCAAGAACACGGGCAAGGCGTTTTCGATTTCGATGAAAGCGAGAAATGCCGGCCCGTTCGGCGAATATCTCTCCCGAAATCTGGATGCTCTCTATGAGCAGTTCCTGGCAGAGGGCGGAAGCAAAGGAGACTAGAACAGCAAAAGAAAAAGGCCCCCAAACGTTACCGTCGTGGAAGCCTTCCTCTGACCTAAGCAACCAGAGAATCGCATTTCCCCGAATCACAGTCAAGAGTCTTTGGTACCGTTTTCGGTAGGCGGATTTCTTTTGCCTTCAGGAAGGTGAAGGAAAATGCAGAATGGAAATGTAACGACGCCCTTTGGGCGGCGGTCAATGACGCTTGGCATGCTTGCAAGTCAGATGGCGTCTCGTGAGATCGAGGCGGGCAAGTCGGTCGACAAGTGGAAATTATACCGGACGCTGTGCGAGGCAAAGCCATTGCTGGGGGTTCCTGACCGGGCATTGGCGGTATTGAACGCGCTGCTCAGTTTTTATCCCAAGAATGAACTTGCAGAAGAGCACGGGCTGATTGTCTTTCCGTCGAATGCACAGCTCTCGCTGCGTTCGCACGGCATGGCCGAGCAAACGATCCGGCGGCATCTCGCGGTTCTCATCAAGGCCGGCCTCGTCGTGCGCAAGGATAGCCCGAACGGCAAACGTTATGCTCACAAAGGCAGAGCAGGAGAAGTGAATGAAGCCTTCGGGTTCTCCCTGGCGCCGCTGCTTGCCCGATCGGAGGAGATCGAGCATATGGCTGCTGACGTGATGGCGCAGCGGATGCATCTTCAGCGGCTGCGTGAGCGGCTGACACTTTGCCGGCGCGACATCACGAAGTTGATCGAAGCCGCCATAGAAGAGGGGGCCGATGGTGATTGGACGCTTGTCCTCGCGCGCTTGCAGAACCTCTTGCAAAGATTGCCGCGGGTTCCGGCCGCTGCGCAAATCGAGGCAACGCTCGGCGAAATGGAACTGCTGCGTGAGGAAATCGTCAACCAGCTGCAAATACAGCTGAAAACACGAAATCGTAGCGGCAATGCCTATCATTTCGAGCGGCACATACAGAATTCAAACCCCGACTCCAACTATGAATCTGAACCACGCTTCGAAACGAAGCAGAACGCAAAGTCGGCGGATCAAACCGAACCATTGAGCGTGCCGCAAAAGGGTCAACAGAAGGAAAGGCACTTGCCAAGGCAAGAGGCGGCCGAAGGATATGGCCCGCTCAAATCCTTCCCACTGGGATTGGTTTTGCAGGCCTGCCCGCAAATCACCGACTATGGGCCGGGCGGTGCGGTCGGCAGCTGGCGGGACCTGATGTCGGCCGCAGTCGTGGTTCGTTCCATGCTCGGCGTCAGTCCGTCGGCCTATCAGGATGCGTGTTCGGTGATGGGACCGGAAAATGCCGCGACGGTGATTGCCTGCATTCTCGAAAGGGGAGGGCACATCAACTCTGCGGGAGGCTATTTGCGCGATCTCACACGGCGGACCGAGCGGGGTGAATTTGCACTCGGTCCGATGCTGATGGCGCTGGTGCGTACCAGCGGGCCGGCAAAACGTGTCAGCTGACCGAGTGCCGAGCCTGCCTGTTGCGGCTGAGCAAGCCCGCCCGAATTTGATCGGCCTTGCTTGGGGCAGGCGGCGGCGCGGGCTCGGGAGCAGGCGTGGCGGTCTGGCCATTATTGTGTTTCAAGGAAAGGAAGCGTCGTTGGGCGACCAGCCTGTCGCTGGCCGAAACCGGTTCCACGGGCATGCCGTCGATATCATGGCGGAAGGCATCGGACAGGGCGCTCGCTAGGTAATAACGCTTCGAATGGACGAACGCGCCGACTGCACGGCGTAGGACAGTGATACCTATATCCGGCTTGATAAGCAGACGAATGTCATCGAAGAGGCCAATCGCGAACGGACGGATAGGATCGCCTGGTACGGCCGGAAGAATGCCGATCGGACGTACCAGCAGGGCATTGATCGCTTCGGCTTTTCGGATATCGACTTCGTTCGAAGCAACGGGCCCGCGTTTGGTTGTCCAAGGTTCGTCCATGAATTTTCACCTCTCGCCGATCTCTGTATGGCTTGTTTGTGTAGTGATTTTGACGGAAGAGGCGTTGTATATGAATGTTTTTGATGTTTTTCTCCGTGAGAAAACTTGGTCGCACCCAGTTGGCATCTGCAAAGGCGGCTTGCAAGCTGCCGTTTCTGGAAGCAAAGCGGTGACAGGTCCCCTGTTATTCTCTCTACAGCCGAAAGCCTACCAGTTTGAACTCCGGTAAGGCGAGAAAGTGAGATGGAAGGCGCATGCCACGTTCATCGATGAAGGGTTTATTGTTGATGGTTGGAGAGGCTTCGAATGAATGGGCGGTGACGGACATTAAACATTGAATACCGTCCATTTAAGAATTCATTTACCATGAATTCAATAGACTAGATTTATCGAAATTATTTATCCGGCATGGCGACTGTTGCATCACCGATGAAATCAACGTCTTGACAGGTTGATCCGAAAGTAGTCGCGCCGGCGGTGATATCCTCGCGTCAGCTAAGCGGAAGGGTCGCGCGCTGCTTCTGTGCGTGGCGCTTGTCGACCTCCGCCGACGAGGCAAGGCCGGCACGCAGCGTGTGACCTGAGGATTTCTCTGCACGTTCAGTGTCAGTGAGAAGCAGACGTCGAGGCTGATAATTTCGGGACGACGAAATCCAGAGCAGCATCGTCCGGTTACGCAAGCCCGTAATGTGTCGCGATCAAACATCTCCAGCATGTCAGTCGGATGCTCCGGCAGCACGGCTTTCTTTTGACGGGGAGGGGCGGCATGGGTATTGCGAATGCCGGCGAGAACGGTGGCAATATGGCGACTTTGCGGTTGGCGATGGCGGCACTCGATGCGCAAGCTAAAGCTGCGCCTAATCTCATCCGGTCCAGACCGGCAAATCAGTTCTTCGAAGCTCAATTCGGCTCATGCCGTGTACACGATACTACGCGATGTGCCTTCAGCGACAAACGATTGGGGAATTGCCGGACGAGGCAGCTGATCTCAACCCAGATGAGCGCGGGGAGCTACCCAATATGCGTTGAGTGTCAGGTCCCTCTGAGCGGGCCTTCAATTGCTTTGGAACTTCCGGCAGCTGACTCGGTTTGATGGCCTCAACGTGACGGTCCAGCCAAAACCGACACCTGGCCTGTCGGGTAGCCATGACGGCGCAAAGAGACAAGCCGGATCTATCAGCCAACAAAAATGAAACGGAGGTTCAAATGAAGAAGCTTATCGTCATCGGGTGTGTAGGGTTGTGCCTGACAGCTTGCACTTCGACAGAACAGGGTGCTGGGATCGGCGCCGCCACGGGTGCCGTCATCGGCGGCGCAGCAACGGGGAATGTTCGCGGCGCCGCAGTTGGTGCGGTCGTGGGTGGCGTATCCGGCGCCTTGATCGGGAATGTCGCTGGGCAACCCGGCCGCTGCTATTACCGCGACCGCAACGGAAACCGCTATGTCGATCGATGCTGAGTTCTTCCCGATCTTCGTCGGCAAGGGGGTTAGACCGGCCCTTGACACGGGCTGAACATACTCGGTGACCAGCAGGAATTGCTACATCGCAACGATGCTGGTGATGGATTTAGCTTTGGCCGCGCGAGCTGATGGAGGATTTCCAGAACCATAGGGTAGGCGATGCCTCCGTTGAGGAGGCCAGAACGAGTCCATCGAATCAATAGATAGTCGACGCCTGAGGAGATCTGCATGCAAGAGAAGGAGGAACGACGTATTCCGCCGGAGCCGGGGACGGATGACGCAAGGTCCGCTGATACGGAGCGGAGCCGTAAGGAACGGGAGGCGGCCCGGGAAAAAGCTGCCTGGGCGACCGAGAAGATCATGAAGGACGAAAAATGATCCCCGAGCGGCAACGTCGCTGACCAAGACTTGATCCGCCTCGGCCGAATTCGTCCCTGCCTGCTGACCGGAACGGGAGGTGAGCACGAGAAGAGGAAGCCAGGATGGCGGACTACCAGCGCATGCGCGATGATATGGTCGAGGTGCATATAAGGCGGCGCGGGATACGGGATGATCATGTTCTGAATGCGATGCGTGCCGTGCCGAGAGAGCGCTTCGTCGCCGAGGGCATGACTGAATTCGCCTATGAGGATGCGCCTCTTCCCATAGAGGAGGGGCAGACTATTTCGCAACCCTATATCGTTGCTGCGATGATCGAGGCGGCGGAGGTGCGCCAGGGCGATCGTGTGCTTGAGGTCGGAGCAGGTTCCGGCTACGCGGCCGCGGTGATCGGCCAGATCGCGGAGCACGTCTATGCGATCGAGCGCCACGAAGCCTTGGCCGCATCGGCAGGGCAGCGCGTAGCTGATCTCGGCTATGGCAATGTGGAGGTGCTTGCCGGCGACGGCACCCGGGGACTTCCCGAGCAAGCGCCGTTCGACGCCATTCTGGTGGCGGCGGGCGGCCCTGTGGTGCCGGAAGCGCTGAAGGAGCAACTTGTGATCGGCGGGCGGCTTGTTATCCCTGTGGGAGAAGAACGAAGCCAGACGCTCTGCAAGATTATCCGTCGCACAGCGACCAGCTATGAGGAATCGGATCTCGGGGCTGTGATGTTCGTGCCGCTCATTGGCGAGCAGGGCTGGGTTGAGGACGGCCGGCGCTCGGCGAGCAATCACAAGCCGGGCGTTTCTCGCAAGCAGAGCCTGCCGACAATGATTGCCGAAGCGGCCGAAGACCTGCCGGATTTCGACGATCCAGCTTTCGGCCGCCTGTTCGACCGCTTCGGCGACCGACGCCTGGTTTTACTGGGGGAGGCGAGCCACGGGACCGCCGAGTTCTATCGAGCCCGTGCCGCGATCACGCGTCACCTGATCGTCCATCGGGGATATACAATTGTCGCGGTCGAGGCGGATTGGCCGGATGCGGCTAGGGTTGATCGGTACGTTCGACACAGACCGGCGTCGGAACGTGACGAGCCACCGTTCCAGCGCTTCCCGACCTGGATGTGGCGCAACACGGAGATCCAGGCGCTGATCGAATGGATGCGCAAGCATAATATGGGAATCGGCGCCATGGAGGATCGCGCCGGCTTCTACGGGCTCGACATCTACAACATGTCCGGTTCTATCGGTGCGGTGCTGGACTATCTGGATCGGGTCGATCCGCAGGCGGCAGCGGTCGCGCGCGAGCGCTATGGTTGTCTGACGCCTTGGCAGAAGAACCCCGCAACCTATGGCCGGGCGGCGCTCAGCCGCGGTTATGCTGAATGCGAGCAGGCGGTGATCGACCAATGTCAGGAGCTCTTACGCAGGCGGCTGGACTATGCCGGGAACGACGGCGATGCCTTCCTCGATGCCGCCCAGAACGCTCGGCTGATTGCATTCGCGGAGCGTTACTATCGCATCATGTATTATGGCGGAGCGGAAAGCTGGAACCTGCGTGACACCCACATGTTCGAAACGTTGCGGCATCTTCTTGATGCCAGGGGGCCGGATGCCAAGGCGATCGTGTGGGCGCACAACAGTCACATCGGCGACGCACGCTTTACCGATATGGGCGCAACGCGTGACGAACTCAACATCGGCCAGCTCTGCCGCGAGGCCTTCGGAGACGAGGCGGTTCTCATCGGTTTTGGCACCCATACTGGCACGGTGGCTGCCGCGAACGACTGGGACGGGGATATGGAAGTCATGCGTATCAATCCCTCGCGCCGGGATAGCTACGAGCGGATGTGCCATGAGGCGGGCAAGACCCCGTTCCTGCTTGACCTTTCGCCCGGCCAGCACGAGCCGCTGAGACGTCGCCTCTCGGAGCCGCGGCTTGAGCGCTTCATCGGCGTCATCTACAGGCCCGACACAGAGCTGTGGAGCCACTACAGTCAGGCGATCCTTCCCGAGCAATTCGATGCCTATATTTGGTTCGATGAGACCCAGGCGGTGACGCCGCTCGGGCCTGAGCACCATCGCGGCATGCCGGAAACGTATCCGTTCGGTGAATAGAGCGATGCTTCGCGACGTCGATTATATCCTGACCAAGATCGACTGGATGCGCACCGAGGGCATCTGGCCGAACGGGTTACGCTATCTCTGGACCGACGCCTTTGGCGTCGTGCTCTATTTGTCGCTTTATGAAGAGAGGGGCGAAGAGCGCTGGCTGATGCGGCCGAAGAACTGGTCGCGGAAGTCGACCGCGTGCAGGGACGACCGCGTGGCTATCGTATCGGAGAAGCGGAAGACCGGGATGGTCAGTATTTTCATTATCTCGCCATGTAGCTGTTCGCGCTCGCCAGACTGGGCGATATCAAGCTGTACTATCGAGCGAGGGGAATTGCGATCGCAAAGGCGATCCATTCTGCCTTCGTCCTGCCCGGGCGCGGCGTGATTTGGAGAAGAGTCGCGAGTTTCAGCCTCTTGCGGAGAAGAATACGTTTTCTAAATTTTGGGCATCGGCATTCCAAGTGAAGGAGGAAGCAATGACAAGAGACATGTTTGACCGCCCTCTTTTCGTTAAAAAGAAGCACTTCATCCAGGAAATAGGGTGCCTTGACGACATCTTCGATTTCCTTGAGGAATGGCCGGAGGAAAAGCGAGGCGTCGCGCACGACACGATGCTGCGGGCCTGCAGAGATGCCGCAGTTGGCAAGTTTCCGCTGGATGCCGTGAGGGATAACTTCGAACGGTTTCTCAGGAAGAACGACATGCTGGCCTCTATCGAGGACATCCCGTTCCTCTCGCAGGGCGCCAACGACCGCAACATCGGCGGTGCTTAACGCTTTCACTAAGCTATTGCTTCATCGTTGCCTGCTGCCCGGCTCGTTGCTCAAGATGGCTGGCGTGCCCACAGTAAAGCGAGACCGGTCTCCGACTGTGGCTTATGGAAGGGAATTTGCAGCAGTTCCTTCCAAACATTGACGTCGCAAGAGTTGTTCCAGGTGCAAGAGGCCTGGCAAAAGGGGATCGCCGGGCCTCTGCCGCGCGTTTGAGTGAGTTTCCGTGACGCTGCAGCACATCTCAACGACGCTGGAACTCGGAATATTTCACGTCATCAACATCGGCGAAAGCTATGATTGCGGCCACTGAGTCTGTGGCGGATTGCTCAAGAGGCAGTGTTTTCCTCAACGCTCGATCGAACCGCTTCGCCTGATCTTTTTTGCAGAAGCATGACACCATGAAGCAGCGCCTCTGCGGTCGGTGGGCATCCGGGAACATAGATGTCGATCGGGATTATGCGATCGCAGCCGCGCACCACCGAATAGGAGTAGTGATAATAGCCGCCGCCGGCGGCGCACGAGCCCATCGAGATCACCTAGCGAGGTTGCGGCATCTGATCGTAGACTTTACGCAGCGCCGGCGCCATCTTGTTGCAGACCGTTCCGGCAACGATCATCACATCGGATTGCCGAGGGCTTGCTCTCGGCGCCACGACGAACCGCTCCATGTCGTAGCGCGGCATGGCAACCTGCATCATTTCGATTGCGCAGCAGGCCAGACCAAAGGTCATCCACATGAGCGACCCGGTTCGCGCCCACGTAATCAGGTCGTGGAAAGATCGTGCCGGAGATTTCATCGCCGCCGTGTTGCGAAGGCAGCTAAGAAGTCAAAACGACAACCAAAGGGGAACAATGGTTCAGCCCGAAAGTTCGATTGCCGTAATCAGCCAATGGAGGACCCATCATGCAAGTCAGTGAAGCTATGACACGCGACGTTCGCCTTGCGCGTCCCGAACAGTCAATCCAGGATGCCGCGACCATTATGGCCGAAATCGATGCCGGCGTGGTTCCTGTCGGCGACAATGATCGTCTGGTTGGAATGATCACCGACAGGGACATTGCTGTCCGAGCCGTCGCCCGCGGCAAGGGACCCGAGGTGAAGATCGCAGATATTATGACCGCCGAAGTGAAATACTGTTTTGAAGACGAGGATGTGGATCACGTGCTGCAGAATCTCGGCGATCAGCAAATCCGTCGTCTGCCGGTGGTCAATCGAGACAAGCGGCTTGTCGGCATTCTCTCACTCGGAGACATCGCCGTGACATCCGGTAACGGTGCGGCTGGATCGGCACTCTCCGGAATATCACGACCGGGCGGCGAACATTCCCAAACCGGTGGCGCGATGCTCTAATCCGTAAGGCAATCCGAACCCAGCGTGACATCGTTTCACGATGCTCACCGCTTGCATGGCGGCGGTGGACCCAATCGCTTGAGGATTCCCGGCTGCAGACAGGCGCAGTACGGGAGCGAGTACTGCTGTCGATTAGACGACGGCGCTGCGAATTTGCAGGACGGCTTCTGGAATCTCGTGTGCGGGCACCGCTTTTCCGAAAAGATATCCCTGACCGAATCTGCAACCCATCTCGATGAGCGACCTAAGCTGCTCCGGTGTTTCGATGCCCTCAGCGGTTGTCGGAACATCAAGTCCAATTCCCAAACCGACAATGGCTTTGACGATTTTCTCCTGCTTCTCCTGATCTTGAAAAGAGGAGACGAAGCTGCGATCGATCTTGATCTTGTCGAACTGGAAGTTTGAAAGCTGCGCCAGGCTGGAATATCCGGTTCCGAAGTCATCCAGGGCAATCCTGATCCCACCCTCGTGGAGGTCGTTCAGGATCAGAGCAGCCGTTTCCAATTCGTGGACCAGTGCCGTCTCGGTGATTTCGATCTCGAGCCGGTTCGGAGTGAGCCCCGCTTCCATGAGGATATTGAGTATTCTGAGACCCAAACCGCGTTCCTGAAGCTGCGTCGGCGAAATGTTAAATGAGAGAATGACGTGCTCCGGCCAGTGAAGAGCGTCTCGGCAGGCCATGCGCAATAACTGGTCCGTCAGTTCGACGATAAGCCCCATGTCCTCGGCAATCGATATGAATTCAGATGGAGGCACGAACTTTCCCGGAGCCTGCTCCCACCGTGCCAGGGCTTCGAACGCCATGACGGCTCCGGTCTGAAGATCCAAAATGGGCTGATAATAAGGTTTGATTTCGCCCGCGCGGAGCGCCTCTCGCAGCGAGTGCTCCAAACGGGCCTTTGCGAACTGACGCTCCTGCATGGATTGGTCATAGGCATAGACGCGACCTCGCCCCGAAGCCTTCGCCGCATACATTGCCGCATCCGCGTTTGTCAGACATTCCGCCGGCGTCGGTGCGTTCTTCGGGTGTTCCGCAAACCCGGCACTGGCTCCGATATCGAGCACGATACCGTTGAACGCGATCGGTACGCAAAGCGCGGAAACGATCTGCTGAGCTGTTTCTACGAGCTTCGACGGTTCGGGTATGATGACGACGAACTCGTCACCGCCAAAGCGAAATGTGTCACCCGCCGCGGTCAACGAGGTGATGCGGGACGCAACTTCCTGCAGCACGCAATCTCCGGCGGCGTGCCCGAAAGCATCGTTGATTTTCTTGAACCCGTCGAGATCCAGAAGGATGATGCCGAAACGCTGATTCCGCTTTTGCCGCAGAATTTCCAGCCGCTCCGAAAGGGCGTGGCGGTTGTAAAGCCCGGTCAAGGCGTCATGCCGCGCCATCCAATCGGCGCGCGCTTCCGCGTGGTCACGTCGCCGTTTTTCCTGCCGCAGGTCCAACAATCGGAGACATGCGTAAACGATGCTCATCAGGCCGACGACATCGAGAGCGAGGAGCAACTCGTCCAGTTCAAAGGCTTCGTAGCGATGAAGGAAAATTAGGATTCTCTCATGGGCATCCGTTCCGTGCGCGAAAACAAGAACGGCAGTTCCACAGAAGAGAATGATCGAGGCTTGCCAGCCAGCCCTGGTACGAAAGAACGCCATACAACACACCGTCGAGGCTGCGGTCATGGCAGCGGCTCACGCCATTCATCGGCGACCGAGCGACGGTAACACGGCTCCATTAAGCCTTTCCTTATGTACTCGGCGCAATTGAGTGGCAACATAGGGGGCTGACGGCATTCGAACGGTGCGCCGTCAACTCCTGATATAGATCTCAGTTCTTGATCTCAGATGAGGGGGTGTTCAGAGCGCCCGGCGCAGGCTGATGATCCAAAGCCATGTCTGACGCACTGGATGGCACATTCGTCGCTTTGTTGAAGATCTAAGCGCAGAGTTAGCCGCCGTCTCGGCTGTAGAGTTTTCATGTCGACCAGACCTTGCATACCGCACCGTCGGCGATGCGGTGAGTTCGAAACCCGATCTTCTCGTAAAAGGCCTGGGCTTCGAGATTGGTCGACGTAATGAAGGCCTCGATCTTGTCCAGCCCAGCCCCGACCGCTGCTGCCACGATGGTTTCAAACAGCCGGGAGCCGACGCCCCGACGGGCAGCGAGAGGAGAGACATGGGTGCCAATGATGCCCCATCCTACCGGCGTTCCGTATCGATTGTCTTCATGCGCCCGGATCAGCGACTGAAAACCAAGCAGCTGGCCGTCATCATCTTCGGCCAGTGAGCACAAGATCCCGTGGGGATTGTGGATGTAAGTGTCCGTCACGAAATCCGGATCGATCGGAGACGAGCGCTTGCCGACAGCAACCAGTTGCTGCAGCATCTCGCTGATGGCGATCACGTCTCCGCTCTCGGCCGCCCGAATTCGCATCGTGTCCGGCTTCATATTGTCTCCTGGCCGTCGAGGCGTCTGGTCCAGTCTTCGATCCTGCTGCTGGCAAGACGGTTGGCAGCGTAGGCGCGCCAACCCGCCGCCAAGCGGGCGAGGCCGGCAATCCCGGCGAGTTCGTCACGATTGAGCGTATCTATGTAGAAGCACCGCCAGATGCGGGCAATCGTCCAGTCCGGCGTGAGACGCTCGATTCGCATGAGGCCATCTCCGATTTCCACCGTTCCAGGCTGAAGCACGCGATAATACCACCCGGTTCTGCCCGTCGACTGAACATGGCGCGCCATCATTTTTCTGCCGAAGCGCTCGTTCAGCCGCCAACAGGGCTGGCGGCCCTGGCTGACCTCAAGGACAGCCGACCCCAGCCTGAATACATCGCCGATAGCGATATTCTCTTCCGTCAAGCCCGCGGTAGAGACATTTTTGTCGGGCGACATGCACAATTGACCCCCGGACGGCATAAAGAAGTGACCCCTCTGTTTTGAGAGGAGCAATAGATGACGATTGAGATTTCGGTGAATCCTGCATTGTCGAGAGGGATGCAGGGTGAG
>NZ_QJKM01000011.1 GCF_003425685.1 Rhizobium terrae | reverse complement strand
CAGCCGTCGAAACAGTTTGCCGAGTACGCGTACGGGAAGCAGGAAGGCCGGGCGCGATGATATCCATCGGCTTCCGTCTGGCGTGATGCCGCCGCCCGGAACGATCATGTGCACATGCGGATGGTGCGTCATCGCCGATCCCCAGGTGTGGAGCACGGCGGTGATGCCGATGCGCGCGCCGAGGTGCTTCGGATCGGCCGCGATGGTCAGCATCGCCTCCGACGCCGCCTTGAACAGCAGGTCGTAGACAAGCGCCTTGTTTTGGAACGCTATGTCGGCGACCTCGGCCGGCAGGGTGAACACGACGTGGAAGTAGCCGACTGGAAGCAGATCAGCCTCGCGTTCGGCAAGCCATGTGCGTGCCGCTGCGCCCTGGCACTTTGGGCAATGCCGATTGCGGCAGGAGTTGTAGGCGATCCGCCGCTGGCCGCAGTCCTCGCAGGCCTCGACGTGACCGCCGAGGGCAGCAGTGCGGCAGTTCTCGACCGCCGACATCACCTTCAGTTGCGGCAGGCTCATATGTCCTGCATGCGCGCGCCGGTACGCCGCGCCGGCAGCACGGAAGATGTCGGCGACCTCGATCGAGGCACGCAAGGCTCAACCGTCGGGGAAAGCTTCTTCCGGCTTGAACAGGCCGAGTTTGTCGAGCGGACTCGTAACCCTGCGGACCGTCTTGGTCGCCACCTTGGCGTAGAGGGCGGTGTTGTTGAGTTTTGCGTGCCCGAGCAGGACCTGGATGATCCGAATGTCCGTGCCGTCCTCCAGCAGGTGGGTGGCGAAGCTGTGGCGCAGCGTATGCGGCCCGACCCGCTTGGCGATGTCGGCGGCCTGGGCCGCCTCAACGACGATCCGATAGAGCTGCCGCGTGCTGATCGGCTTCATTGCGTGTTGGCCAGGGAATAACCAGCCGTCGCGATGCATCACACCCTGCTGCCGCCCCACCTTCCACCACTGGCGCAGCAGGGTGAGCAGGTCCTCCGAAAGCATGGCATTGCGATAGCGCCCGCCCTTGCCACGCTCGACGCGCAGCAACATCCGCTCGCTGTCGACGTCGGCAACCTTCAGCATCGAGACCTCCGCGACACGTAGGCCGGCGCCATAGGCGACCGACAATGCCGCTTGATGCTTGAGGCAGGTGGTGGCATTGAGTAACCGGGCAACCTCGTCGCGGCTCAGCACCACAGGCAGGTTACGCGGATACGCCAGCCGGACGAGCCTGCGCGCCAGGTCCGGGCGGTCGAGGGTCTGGGTGAAGAGGAAGCGTAACGCCGACACGATGCTGTTCATCGTCGGAACGGGAACGCCATCGTTCTGCTGCTCGATCTGGAACCGGCGCAGGTCGTCGGCGGTCGCCGTGTCTGGTGACCGCCCGAGGAAGGTCGCCAGGCGTCCGATGTCGCGGAGATAGTTGCGCTGCGTTTCGCGTGAGAAACGTCGCATGTTCATGTCGTCGATCAACCGCTGGCGCAGCGGGCTGACGGGCGTGTCGAGATGGGGGTACTGCATGGTCAGGCTCCTTGTTGAAGAAGCTCGTCATGCTCCGCCCTGGCCGGACGACGTTCAACCCAGGCGCAACCTCCAGCCTGTGCCCTCTATCTCAACCGCAGACGCCCTCCCGCGCAGCGGGTTCGTTCCTCGGCTCCATAGTGGACCTCATCCGTCTCTGCCCATTCCCCGTGCACTCCATTAACCCGCCATGCTCTCCGTGCAACCCTGACCGGCGGTTGCGGCGTTGGTCAAACATCCCGCGAAATCCTATATTGCTGCGGTGCAATATGAGAGAGAAAGAAAACGTCATGTTTGACCAAGTCCGCAAGATCGCCCGTGCCTTCCGTGTCCCGACCGTTCAGGATCGCGAGATCGCCTATCTCAACGAAGCCAGGGATCGGATCGATCTCGAATTCCGCATGCGCCAGATCGACCGCGGGATGTTCCGCAATTCCGGTCTGTAATCTGCGCTATCCTTCGACGCGCGGGACATGAGCCGCGCGTTTGCCGTGGATGGAGGGTTCCAGTCCCTGCGAGGGGAGTATTTGCCGCGGCAAAACCCACGATCGCATCCGTCCGGCCTACTTTCGCCATCATCGTCGGCTTCGGCTATCGCCGCATATTTCGTTGAAGCGTCCCGCGGCCGGCGAAGATCTGCTGAAGATCCCGGCTGCAGAACCAGAATTGCCGAGCCTGATTGCCCATGCCGTTTCGCCGCCGCACGCCGCTTGGATTTCGTGAAAGACTGGTCAGAGCGGTTCTTCCGCCGGGCGGTTTTCGCCGCAGCCTCGGTTACTATCGCCTCAAGGTGATGCGCATCGGTGGTTCGCCGCATGCGGTGGCGGCGGGGCTTGCGGTCGGCGTCGTCAGCGCCTGGACGCCCATTCTCGGCATTCACATCCTCCTCGCCATTCCGGTCGCCTATCTGCTTGGCGGCAGCATGATCGCCGCCGCGCTCGGCACCGCCTTCGCCAACCCGCTTACCCTGCCGATCATCTGGCCGCTGACCTGGGAGATCGGCCAGGCCATTCTCGGACGCGATACGAGCGGCCATTCCCATCTCGATCTGGCGGCGCTGTTTTCCCATCTCGACCTGTCGCAGCTGTGGCGGCCGATCCTGGAGCCGATGCTGATCGGCTCGATCCCGCCGGGCCTTGCCTGCGGCCTCGTCTTTTATGTCGTCACCTATTGCGCTGTGCGCAGTTTCCGCAACCGGCGCCTGGAACGCTTGACGGCACGCGCCGCAGCGCTCAAGTCAGCATAGCAATTCCAGCAAAAGTGGGAACGGTTTTGCGTCCGGAATTGCGCGAAACAAAGTAGAGCAATTCCAGCAAAAGTGGGAACCGGTTTTGCGTCCGGAATTGCGTCGAACAAAGAGATAGGGCATTGGAGGCGCTCCGTTTTCGCCGGAAATGCTCTGGAACCGGCAAGGCGCAGGAAGAAAACCGCATGATCATCGGCATGGGCAGCGACCTCATCGACATCAGACGCGTGGAAAAATCCATCGAACGTTTCGGCGAGCGTTTCACGCATCGCTGTTTTACCGATATCGAGCGGGCAAAATCCGACCGCCGGGAGAACCGCGCCGCCTCCTATGCCAAGCGCTTCGCCGCCAAGGAGGCCTGTTCGAAGGCGCTCGGCACCGGCATTGCCCAGGGCGTGTTCTGGAAGGACATGGGCGTCGTCAATCTGCCCGGCGGACGCCCGACCATGGTTTTGACCGGCGGCGCCGGCGAACGGCTGGCGGAGATGATGCCCGCCGGCCACGAGCCGGTGATCCATATCACCATCACCGACGAATATCCTTACGCACAGGCCTTCGTGGTGATCGAGGCGAGGCCCGCCGCCGGTCGATAGCGGTCTCGTGATCCGAAGAGGTCCCGCCGCCCCTCCGATCAGCCATTGCCGCGGCTTTGCGAAGGGTTTAGAAAGCGGCACTCCGCCGACGAAAGAAAGAATTCAGAACGTGTCCGAAAAAGCCGAGACGAAGTCGCAGAACAGCCTGTGGGAAAACATCAAGGTCATCATCCAGGCATTGCTCTTGGCGATGGTGATCCGCACGGTCCTCTTCCAGCCCTTCACCATCCCGTCCGGCTCAATGATGCCGACCCTGCTGGTCGGGGACTATATCTTCGTCAACAAGTTCGCCTACGGTTATTCGAAATATTCGCTGCCGTTCTCGCCGGATCTCTTCTCCGGCCGCATCTTCGAATTCAGCGAACCGAAGCGCGGCGACGTCATCGTCTTCCGTCTGCCGAGCCACCCGGACATCGATTACATCAAGCGCCTGATCGGCCTTCCCGGCGACAAGGTGCAGGTCACCAACGGCGTGCTCTTCGTCAACGGCAAGCCGGTGCCGAAGCAGGCGGACGGCACCTTCACCTCCGATTACAGCCTCGATCCGGGCACGGACGTGCCGGTTTTCCGTGAAACCTTGGACAATGGCGTGACCTATGACACGCTCGACCATTCGCCGGTTTCGCGCGGCGACAACACCCAGGAATTCGTGGTTCCCGAAGGCCATTACTTCTTCATGGGCGACAACCGCGACAATTCACTCGACAGCCGCTTCGACGTCGGCATGGTTCCGGCCGAAAACCTCGTGGGCCGCGCCAGCATCATCTTCTTCTCGCTCGGCAACGACACGTCCTTCCGCGAGATCTGGAAATGGCCGACCAACATGCGCTGGGATCGGATTTTCAAGGTCGTCGAGTGATGAAAACGAAGACGCTTTCGGCGGAGGAGCGCGGTCAGCTGGAAACGGCGATCGGCCACAGCTTCGCCGACAAGCAGTGGCTTGACCGGGCGCTCACCCATGCGAGCACCGGTTCCGCCAAGAGCGCCAATTACGAGCGGCTGGAGTTCCTGGGCGACCGGGTGCTGGGGCTCTGCGTCGCCGAGCTGCTGTTCAAGATGTTCCGCACGGCGGCGGAAGGCGAGCTTTCCGTCCGCCTCAATCAGCTCGTCAGCGCTGAAAGCTGTGCGCTTGTGGCGGACGAGCTGGAGTTGCACCGCTTCATCCGCACCGGCGCCGACGTGAAGAAGCTGACCGGCAAGCGGATGATGAACGTCCGCGCCGACGTGGTGGAAAGCCTGATCGCCGCGCTCTATCTGGATGGGGGGCTGGAGGCGGCGCGCGCCTTCATCTTGAAGCACTGGGAAAGCCGTGCCGTCCGGGCCGACGGCGCAAGGCGCGACGCCAAGACCGAATTGCAGGAATGGGCGCATGCGAAATTCGGCCTGACACCCGCCTACCGGGTCGACGACCGCTCCGGTCCGGATCATGATCCGCGCTTCACGGTGACGGTCGAGGTGACGGGCGTGGCGCCGGAAACCGGCGTCGACCGCTCGAAGCGCGCCGCCGAACAGGTGGCCGCGACAAGAATGCTCGAACGCGAAGGCGTGTGGCAGAAGCCCGCCGAAGATTGATTGGACGATATGACCGAAAACGAAAACATCGCGGCCGACGAGACTGAAGCCGGCCAGACCCAATCCAGCCCGACCCATTCCGGTTTCGTGGCGCTGATCGGCCCCACCAATGCCGGCAAGTCGACGCTGATGAACCGCCTCGTCGGCGCCAAGGTGTCGATCGTCAGCCACAAGGTGCAGACGACGCGCGCCATCGTGCGCGGCATCGCCATCCACAACAACGCCCAGATCGTCTTCATGGATACGCCCGGCATCTTCAAGCCGCGCCGCCGGCTCGACCGTGCCATGGTGACGTCTGCCTGGGGCGGCGCCAAGGATGCCGACCTGATCATGCTGCTGATCGACAGCGAACGCGGCATTCGCGGCGATGCCGAAGCAATTCTTGAAGGCCTGAAAGAGGTCCACCAGCCGAAGATCCTGGTGCTCAACAAGATCGACCAGGTGAAGCGGGAAGACCTCCTGAAGCTCGCCGCCGCCGCCAATGAATTCGTCGCCTTCGAGCGGACCTTCATGATTTCGGCGACATCGGGTTCGGGTTGCGGGGACCTGATGGATTATCTGGCCGCCATCCTGCCGGAAGGCCCCTGGTATTATCCCGAGGACCAGATTTCCGATCTGCCGATGCGTCAGCTCGCCGCCGAAATCACCCGCGAAAAGCTCTTCCTGCGCCTCCATCAGGAGCTTCCTTACGCTTCGCATGTCGAGACGGAAAAATGGGAGGAGCGCAAAGACGGCTCGGTCCGGATCGAGCAGGTCATCTATGTCGAGCGCGACAGCCAGAAGAAGATCGCCCTCGGCAAGAACGGCGAAGCGATCAAGGCGATCTCCACCGCGTCGCGAAAGGAGCTTTCCGAAATCCTCGAACAGCCGGTCCATCTTTTCCTCTTCGTCAAGGTGCGCGAGAACTGGGGCGACGATCCGGAGCGCTTCCGCGAGATGGGACTGGAATTTCCCAAATCCTGAACTGAATGTTGCCGCGCGCAAAAGCTCTCTCGCCGCTCATGACGGGGAAAGACGCCGACGGGCGGATGATGGCCGGTTGCGGGCCTATTTTTTCTGCCGGTCCATCAGCGCCTTCACCTCCTGGTAGCGTCGGCGGTTTTCCTGCTCCTGTTCGTTCGGCCCGTAGCACGTTTTGGAAATGCAGAAGCGCATGAGGTTGAAGGGCGGCTGCGGTTTGTCGAACTCGCATTCGATCTCGTTGTTGAAATCGGTCGGCTTTGCATCCTCGCGGGTGGAATAGGTCAGCCGTGCGCCGGGTGGATCGAGTTCAGGGAAGGACTGTACGATGCCGGTCTTGATGGCGGGCACCAGCAGGAAATTCTTGGCGACGGCGATGCAGGCCTGTTCGATTTGTGGCGATTGCGCCGCGGCGGGGGAGGACGATAGGCCGGCGGCGGCCAAGGCGGCAAAGGGCGCGACGAACGCGGCGGCAAGGATGACGTGTCTCATGGAATCTCCCCAGGGCTGACAGGGCGTCGAATTTCCGCAGGGAAATTGCGGCGAAGGTCAATTTGTTCCAATCGCCGCGGCAGATACTCGCAATGTGAGGGAAGTTTCGCGGCATCTAAAAAAGATTCAGTCCGAACCGCTTATCGGGTAGAACTGAATCACCCTGAAAGGACGTTGAACCGACACATGCAGTGGCAGGACGAAGCGATCATCATCGGCGTCAAGCGCCACGGCGAGACGAGCGTCATCGCCGAACTGATGACCCGCGAGCGTGGCCGACATCTCGGCCTCGTGCGCTCGGGCCGCTCGCGGGCCATGCAGCCCGTGCTGCAGGCCGGCAATCGGGTTGAGGCCGTCTGGCGCGCCAGGCTTGACGAGCATCTCGGCGAATTCAAGCTGGAGCCGCTGCGGCTGCGGGCAGCCAGGCTGATGGAGACGGCCACCGCCGTCTACGGCGTTCAGGCCATGGGCGCGCTCCTGCGCCTGCTGCCCGAGCGCGATCCGCACCCGCATCTCTTCGAGGCGCTTGATATCATCCTCGAAGCGCTGGACGATCCGGCCGATGCCGGGGAACTGTTCGTGCGTTTCGAGCTCGCGGTTCTGAACGATCTCGGCTTCGGCCTCGATCTTTCCGAATGCGCCGCAACCGGCATCCGCGAAAACCTCGTCTATGTCTCGCCAAAGAGCGGCCGCGCCGTCTCGCGCGATGCCGGTGCGCCCTATGCGGACCGCATGCTGGCTCTGCCGGGTTTCCTCGGCGACGGCGCCGCCGCGCGGGCCGCCGATCGCGACAGCATGGCCGCAGCCTTCCGCTTGACCGCCCATTTCCTGCACCGGCACGTCTACGAGCCGCGGGGGCTTGCGGAAAGTGCGGCCCGCGACGGTTTCGTCCAGGCAGCGCTCAAGGCGCTCGCGCGGAAGCCGGATAGTCAGGACCCCGAACGGCAGGCAGGGTGAAGGAGAGGTTCATGAAGCGGATCGCGACCTGCACCTGTGGCGGCCTGAGGGCGATCTGCCAGGGAGACCCGCTCAAGGTCTCGCTCTGCCATTGCCTTGAATGCCAGAAGCGCACCGGCAGCACCTATGGCATCGCAGCCTTCTACGATCGCGCCCGGGTGCGCATCGAAGGCGCCAGCAAGAGCTGGTCGCGCCAAGCCGACAGCGGTTTTCCAGTCAATCTTCACTTCTGCCCGGATTGCGGATCCACGGTCTTCTGGGAGCCGCTGCGCAAACCGGATGCGATCGCGATCGGCGTCGGGTCATTTGCCGATCCGGGCTTTCCGGCGCCGACGCAGGCTGTATACGACCAGTACCGGCATTTCTGGGTTCGTCCGCTGGAGTGAGGGCTATTCCGCCGGCTGCGCGGCCGGCAGCGGCCGTTCCACGGGCTTTTCCTTGATCGGCCAGTGGACGATCGCCGCGAAGATGCCGAGCGCCACGCCGAACCACCAGACCGGGTCGTAGGAGCCGAAACGGTCGTAGAGATAGCCGCCCATCCAGACCCCGAGGAACGAGCCTACTTGGTGGGAGAGGAAGACGATGCCGCCGAGCAGGCCGAGATGCCGCGTGCCGAACATGATGGCCACGAGGCCGTTTGTCGGCGGCACGGTGGAAAGCCAGAGCAGGCCCATGACGATCGCGAAGACGATCACCGAGAACGGCGTCTGCGGCAGGATCAGGAAGGCCGTCACCGCCACCGAGCGGGCGATGTAGATATAGGCGAGGAAAAAGGGCTTCGAATACCGCTGGCCGATCATGCCGGCGCCGAACGAGCCGATGATGTTGAAGAAGCCGATCAGCGCCATGGCGATCACGGCATAACGCGCGTCGATGCCGATATCGCCGAGATAGGCCGGAAAATGCGCGGTGATGAAGGCCACCTGGAAACCGCAGACGAAGAAGCCGGAGGTGAGCAGCAGGTAGCTCCGGTGGCCGAAAGCCTCGCGCAGGGCCTCGCCGACCGTCTGCTTGACCTCGGACTGCGACTGGCTGCCGGAGCTGGAATTGCCGCGCAGCGGATAGGCGAGCAGCGGCACGGCGAGCATCAGGAAACCCATGATGACGAGGCTGTCCGACCAACCGTAGGTGCTGATCAGCGCCTGGCTGAGCGGCGCGAACAGGAACATGCCGGCCGAGCCCGCCGCCGTGCCGATGCCGAAGGCGACCGAGCGCTGTTCCGGCGTCACGTTGCGGGCGAAGGCGGAGAGGATCGTGCCGAACGAGCCGGCGCCGACCGCAAGGCCGACCATCACGCCCCCCGAGAGATAGAGGACCGGCACCGAATGGGCGCTCGACATCAGGATCAGGCCGCCGGCGTAGAGCAGGCCGGAGAGCGTCAGCACCCGTCCGGTGCCGTATTTGTCGGCCAGCGCGCCGAAGAAGGGCTGGCCGAGCCCCCAGGCGAGGTTCTGGATCGCCATGGCGAGCCCGAAGGTGGAGCGGTCCCAGCCGGTATCGTGCAGCATCGGCAGCTGGAAGAAACCCATGGCCGAGCGCGGCCCGAAGGTCAGCATGGCGATCAGCGCGCCGGCGATGATGATCAGCCAGGGCATGGACGCGCGGGCGGCCGGGGACGCGGACGTGGGCATGGCTTTCTCCTCGAATTCAGGAGGAAATCATACCGCGCAGGGGGCGATTCCTAAAACAACTTTTGCTCACGCAATCCATCACCGCAATTGATGCGGTCATGTCGCGCCGAAATGGGCCGCGAAAGATTCCCTCGACCGGCCAGGGCGGGCATTTCCTATGCGCTCCCTGGCGGGTCGGCCTCGCCCTGGGGCATGCGGCCGAGCTTGGCCTCCCGCCAGATGGTGAATATCCCGGCGCCGATGACGATCGCGCAGCCCGCCACCATGTTGACGGTCATCACCTCGCCGAACAGGAAGACGCCGATCATGCAGACCAGCACCGACTGCACGTAGAATATCGGCTGCACGGCCACCGCGTCGAGCAGATCGTAGGCGCGGATCAGCAGATAGTGGCCGCTCATGCCGGTCATGCAGAGCACCATCATCCAGAACCAGTCGCCGGGCGTGATATGCGACCAGTAGAACGGCCCGACGCAGGTGATCGAGACGGCGCCGGCGACGCCTGTGTAGAAAAAGGCGGTATCGGCCGTATCGGTCCGGCTCGCGAGCCGCGTCAGGACCGAATAGAGCGCGAACATCACGGTGGCGACGATCGGGATGGCGATCCTGGCGTCGAAATTGACCTGCAGTGGATTGACGATCAGCAGGATGCCGATGAAGCCGATGCCGATCGCCGTCCAGCGCCGCCAGCCCACCTTTTCGCCGAGGATAGGCACTGAAAGACAGGCGACCGCCAGCGGCCCGGCGGCAAAGATCGTGTGGGTTGCGGCAAGTCCGACGCGCGAAAAGGAAAAGATCGACACGACGATCTGGGTGGAAAGCAGCACGCCCCGGGCGATCTGCAGCCACAGCCGGTTGGCGTCGGCGGTCTTCCTCAGCCCGGCGGCCGAGCGGCTGGCGAGGAAGATCGCGAAACCTGCAAAGGTCCAGTAGCGGATCATCGTGACGAAGATCGGCGGATAGGCCGTGCCGAGATGCTTGGATATGCCGTCTTGAACCGCAAAGATGCTCACCGCCGTCAGGGCGAAGATGAGGCCGGTGGACCGAGGTGTCATGCGGGCAGTCTCTTTCGGGGCGGGCGGGCTTGGGGTGCCGGAGGACGGACTTGCCGGCAGAAGGGCAGGGCGGCGGATCGCCGATCCGTTTTGGCTGGTAGTCAAGGTAGGGGGCAACCTGCCTTTTGGGAATAGCTGCCATGCGTAGAGCGGAGACGTGGATGGCGCGCTCGGTTGCAAACATGGGGAAACGGGCCGGAAGGACTGCCTCGCATGCCCGACCCTGAAGGGGCTTGCGCGTCCACGGTCAAACATGTGTATTGCCGCCGTCCGGCAGGTTCCCGCATGTCCGCCGGCCCGGCTTTCGGGCGACGGGCGGGAACGGCCCGTCGGGTCCGTTCACGAGGGAGGCAATTCATGTATTACGCCATTCTGGCCTATCACGCGGAAGGCGTGGTTGAATCCTGGAGCGAGGAGGAGGATGCCGCGCTGATGGCCGAACTGCTGGCGGTCAACGACCGCCTCGTCAGGCAGAAGTCGCTTGGCCCCGCCGCTCGCCTCGGGCCGACAAAAAGCGCCGTGACCCTGCGCGGCCCGGGTGCCGGCATCGTCACCGACGGCCCCTTTGCCGAAACCAAGGAACAACTGCTCGGCCTCTACGTGGTGGATTTCCCGACCTTGGACGACGCCGTCGCCGCCGCCCGCGACTTGCGTCGGGTCAACCCGACCGCCGTCTACGAAATCCGCCCGGTCGCCCTCTATCTGCCTGGCGCGCCTCTGGAGACAAACGGAGAGTAGGCGCCCGGCGGATTGGGGGTGTCGTCCAGCCGATGAACTGATTTCAACGGCGGATCGCGGTGATCTCTTGCGGCGGACCGTCAGCGCCTCGCACCGTCCCCCTTTTCCCTCAATAGCCCCGAAACCAGCGTCACGAAGGCATCGACCGCCTTTTTCGAGGCGGCCTGAGGGTCCTCGGCGCTGGCGATCCACAGGGCGGCGCTGAGTGTCGCGCCATTGACGAGGCGGGCGGCCGCCTCCGGATCGACCGGCCGGATCGTGCCCTCGTCGATGAGCGTCTGCAGGCTGGCGGCCATGGTGCGGATGCAGGCGCTCTGGTTCGGCCATTGCGAGGGGTCGCCCAGCACCGCCGGACCGTCGAGCAGCATGATCCTCTGGATTTCCGGCTCGAGTGCCATTTCGATGTAAGCGACGCTTTCGTCGACGAAACCCTGCCAGGCGCTGTCCGACCGGGACGAGATCGTGCAGAGCCGCTCGGATATTTCCGCATCCATCTCGGCGATCACCGCCTGCAGAAGGCCTTTTTTATCGCCAAAATGGTGGTAGAGCGCGCCGCGCGTCAGCCCGGCTTCGGCCGTGAAGTCGTCCATCGAGGCCTCGGCAAACCCCTTGGTCGCGAACGCATGCCGGGCAGCGGCGATCAGCTTGGCCCGGGTTTCGGCGATCATTTCCTTGCGCGGCCTGGGCGACGTCTTGTGTGCCATCTCAGATGTCATGCGGACTCCGGAAAATTTTCGCATACGTTACGTATGCAAGTTGACATACGTGACGTATGTCTCTATCTAATTCTCATACGCAGCGTATGTAAAGCTATTCCCAGGATAATACAAGGAATCCGCCATGCCCAACCCCTATGGTGAAATATTCCGGCAGCCGGGGACGAAAGGTTTTTCCTCCGCAGCCTTCATCGCCCGCCTGCCGCTGCCGATGACGACCATCGGTGCCGTCGCCATGCTGTCCCAGACGCATGGCGAATACTGGATCGCCGGCGCGGTCTCCGCCACGTTCGCGCTCGCCAATGCCTTCATCTCCCCGCAGGTTTCGCGCTGGATCGATGCGAAAGGCCAGTCGGCCGTGCTGGTGCCGACGACCGTCGTCACCTTTCTGGCGCTTGTCGGGCTCGCCGCCGCGGCCTGGCAGCGCTGGCCGAACTGGACGCTCTTCGCCTTCGCGCTCTTTGCCGGCCTGATGCCGAGCATGATGGCCCTGGTGCGTGCCCGCTGGACGGAGATCTACCGCGACCGGCCGGAACTCCATACCGCCTTCGCGTTTGAATCCGTGCTTGACGAAGTGGTCTATATCTTCGGCCCCATCGTCGGCATCGGTCTCAGCGTTTCCCTCTTCCCGGAAGCCGGCGTTCTCGCCTCTGCTGCCTTTCTCGCGATCGGTACGACCCTCTTTGTCGCTCAGAAATCGACCGAACCTAAGGTCGATCCGCAACGCGAAACCGGCAGCGGTTCCGTCATGCGGCTCCTCTCCATGTGGTTCGTGGTGACAGTCTTTGCCGGCATGGGCACGATCTTCGGTACGGCCGAGGTCGCGGTCGTCGCCTTTGCGGAAGCCATGGGCGACAAGGGTGCCGCAAGTTATATCCTCTCCGCCTACGCCGCCGGTTCGTTTATCGTCGGCCTTGTCATCGGCGCCATCAAGTTCAAGACGCCGCTCGCCCGCCGCCTGATCTTCGCGAGCCTGATCGCCGCCGTCACCACGCTTCCCATGCCTTTCGTCGGCAATCTCTGGGCGCTGACGCTGGTGGTCTTCCTGGCCGGTGCGGCGATCTCGCCGACCTTCATCACCGGCATGAGCCTGATCGAGCGCATCGTGCCCTCTTCGCAGCTCACAGAAGGCATCACCTACGCAATGACCGGCGTCGGCATCGGCTTTGCGGTCGGCTCCTCGATCGCCGGCTGGACCATCGATGCCTATGGTGCCTCGAACGGCTTCTGGGTAGCGGTTGCGGGCGGCCTCACGGCACTCGCCACCATGCTCCTCGGTTACGGCCGTCTGAACAATCCCGTGCGGCAGGTGGCCTCGCCATCTGCCGCATTGAACCCGGCAGAATAGGCGGCCGCCTGCACGCGGTGCGCACAATCGCGATACATCCACTGATCAGATCCGGATTGGTCGGTTGGCGCCTGAGCCCGCCCGTGGTAGATTTGCCGCGGGCGGACTTTTGCCGAAGCCGGGAAGCCGAATGGCTCCCATCTGCAGGAGAGTGTCATGCCGACAGCTGCAAGCCCAACCGTTGAAGAAGATGAGATTCGAACGCGCATCGACGGTCTGGCGCGAGCGTTGCGCGCTAAGGACCTTGATGCCTTGATGGCATATTACGCGGCAGACACCGTCGTCTTCGACCTCCGACCGCCAACGCAGGTTCAAAGCGCAGATGTCTATCGAAAGAATTTCGAGGCATGGTTCGCTTCGGTTGAAGGACCGATCGACTACGAAATCCACGACTTGCGGATCGAGGCGAATGGCGACGTCGGATTCTGCCACAGCCTGAGCCACGTCAGGAGCACGAGGACAGGCGGAGACACGGCGGACTACTGGGTGCGCGTGACATCCGGCTTCCTCAAGATCAAAGGCCGGTGGCTGATCGCCCACGAACACATCTCGATGCCGATCGATCTCCAGACCATGCAGGCCCAACCGAACGTTCAATCATAGCCCTGCAACGAGGCTTCCGCCTTCATCTTGCGAAACTGGAATCACAAGGCTTTAATGAAATCGTTGAAACAAGACCATTGAGACGGCGTAGCGCCAATGCCTGACCTCGGTACATTCCTGACCTTCTATGCCGCCGTGCTGGCAATTCAACTCACTCCCGGGCCGGACATGGTGCTCGTGGTCGGGCGCGGCATCGGTCAGGGTCGGAGGATCGCATTTTTAAGCGCCGTCGGCATGACCTTGCTTGCCGGCATTGTGCAATTGCTGATGCTGGCATTCGGCATCGCTTCCCTGCTTGCCGCGTCTCCATTGGCCTTCGAAATCCTCCGCTTTGTCGGCGCAGCCTATCTCATCTGGCTCGGGGTAAAGCTCCTCATGGGCTCGACCAAACGTGGCCCCATGCCCGACCGGCCGGTAGCCGTATCCATGTCGGACGCTGCGGCGCTAAGGGAGGGTGCGATCAACAATCTCACGAACCCGAAGGCGCTCGCTTTTCTTTTTGCCTTCCTGCCGCAATTTGTGGATCCTGCAAACGATTGGCCTGTGACCGTCCAGCTCTTGCTGTTGGGAGCGATCACCAAACTTTCGAATTTTGCTATCCTCAGCACCGTTGCTCTGGGAGCCGGAACATTCGGCGGCTGGCTCGCGCGCCGGCCTGGTCTAATCGTCTGGCAGAATCGTTTTGCAGGCCTGGTGATGATAGGATTAGGCTTGCGCCTTGCAATCTCGGGTGATGCGCGTCCCCGCTGAAGCCCTGACGGCCGTCCTTCGGTATCGGAAACGTCACGTCCGCAAGCGCTCGAAATAGAAGCGTTGCATCTCCGGCACGTACCGGATTTCGACGAAGCCCGCCTTTTCGAGAAGCCGCCGGGAAGCGGCATTTTCAGGCCGCGCGAAGGCTGCGACCTTCGGCAGTTTCAGTACCTCGTCGGCCTCCCGCAGGACGGCTTTGGTCAGTTCGCTGCCGAACCCCATGCCCCAGGCATCGGGATGAAAATAGTAACCGATCTCGACGCCCCAGCCCGGATCGAACGGATCGTCGTAAAGCCCGCCCCAGCCGATGATCCGGCCGGTCTTCTTCATCTCCACCGTCCAGGGCGCGTAACCGTCCTTCCGGCGGCGCCATTCGTGCACTGCCACACGCTGCCGGCATTCCTTCAAGGTGCCGTCCACGTGGGTGAACTGCATGGCCTTGGGATCGCCGAGGAAGGTGAAGAGGGCGGGAACGTCGGCAAGCCGCGGCTGGCGCAGGAGGAGCCTCTCGGTCTCTATCATCGCGCGTCGCTCACGCCCGCCGCTTGATCGCCCATCCCTCGCGCGAGGCGATCACGCTCGCGTCTTCGCCGAGCCTGATCCGTCCGGTGCCGCGCGGCACGGCATTCCAGCCGAAGAGCGGGCCGGGCACACGCCGGTCGGCCGACATGCGGATGCGGCCCATGGCGGCCATCGGGCTCGGCGTCTCGCGCGAGCCTGTCTTCTGGTCCTGCGTGGTCATGATGCAGCGGGCACAGGGTTTGACGAAGTCGAAGCGGATGCCGGAAATCTCGATGCCTTCCCAATTGTCTTCCGCGAAAGGCTCGTCATGGTCGATGACAATATTCGGGCGAAAACGGTCCATGCCGACCGAACCCTCGCCGTGCTTTTCCATGTCGGCATTGAGCGCCGCAAGCGATCCGGTCGTGGTGACGAGGATCTGGTAACCGTCCGCGAACGTCACCGGCGTGTCCGGACCGGCCCACTCGGCGCTCGCCGTGCGCTTGGCGTTGTCGTCGAAGAACACCAGCTGCACCTCGCGGCCGAGCCAGCCGGAAAGCGTCGCATTCGCTTCCTTTTCCGCAACCGCCGCACTGACGATCGATTTCCAGACGACGACGTCGATGCGCCTGTAGGACGGCGGGCGAGGGGTCCGGAATTCGCCCTTGCCGTCCATTGCGAAACGGACCCCGCTCTCGTCGGGATAAACCTGCAGCTGCGCCATCGCCTGCAGGTCCCGCTGGTTGACGAACATGCCGCTCGGATCGGCAAGCATCATGCGGCGGTCGCCGGGAATGCCTTCCGGGGCGATCTCGGCTTCGGTCAGAGCAATGCCGCGGGCGCTTTTCAGGGGGTAGAAATTCAGTTCGTTGACGCGCATCACGGTCTCCTAGATTTCATCGATGAACATGTCGCGGATTTGCTTCAGCCGCTCATGACGCTCTTCCGCGAGCACCCGGCCGGCCGCGGTCTGGAACCCGTCGGCGAGCTTGAACAGCTTGACCTCGAAATGGTCGATCGCAAAACGCCTGTCGTCCAGCGGCCGTTCCCGGGCGAGCGGATCGGCCGGGTCGTAAAGGCCTGAACTCATCCGTCCGGCGATGTAGAAGCAGCGCGCCGCGCCCACCATGCCGATCGCGTCCAGCCGGTCGGCATCCTGGACGATCTTCGCCTCCAGCGTTTCCGGGGGTATGTTGGCGGAGAAGCTGTGGGTGGTGATCGCATGCGCGACCGCCTCGATCTCTGTCCTGCCCCAGCCGAGGTCTGCGAGAATGCCGGATGCCTTTTCCGCCGCCAGCCGCGAGGCCTGCGATCGCAGTGGCGAGTTCTTCTCCACCGACACGCAGTCGTGCAGCAGCACGGCCGCCGCCAGCACTCTGCCGTCGCCACCTTCTTCGCCGTGGATGCGCATGGCGTTCTTGAAGACGCGGGCGATATGGGCGATGTCGTGCGAACCGTCGTCGCTGTCGGTCGCATGGGGGATCAGGGTTTCGGCGATCTCCTCATAGGGGGAAAAGGCGGCTGTTATCGAAGCTGTCACGCGGGCTCTTCCTTGGAATCGGCAGGCATTGGATCAATCTCTTTCTTGACCAGAATGCGCTGGTAGAAAAGCCCGATCCCGATCAGCACCGCGCCGAGCCCGATGAAGGAAAGCGCCCTGAGGATGCCTTCGAGGTTCGACATGTCGATGAGGAAGACCTTTACGACCGCGACCAGCACCAAGCCTGCGGAGGCGAGCCGCAGGCTCTTCGCATCGAATTTCGAGCCGATGATCAAAAGGGCCACGCCGATCAGCAGCCAGACCACCGAATAGGCATAGGTCTCGCCCTGCATGAAACCCTTCCAGTCGGCGATGTTCTCGCCCTGCCAGAAGCGGCGGACGGAAAGCGTCGCCCAGAGGAAACCGAGCACCGCGCCTGCAAGCGCCAGCATGACGACATAGGGCTGCGGCCGGCGCCCGCGCGCATGATAGGCGACGAGCCCGTAGGCGGCCGCCGGCAGCAGGTAGCCGAGCAGCAGCAGGTTGAAGAACGGCCACGGTCCGGTGCCCTCGCCGCTGAAATAGGGGTTGAGCGCGAAGAGATGCAGGGAGAGGACGTTCAGCGTCGCGATCACCCCGGCGATCATCGAGCCCCAGCGGAAGACCGGGCTCGGCGATTTGAGGTCGAGCGTCAACAGCACGCCGGAGAAACCGACGGTGACGAGCGTGTAGATCGACTGTTCGGCGAGGGTGGGCACGTTGGAATCCAGCGTGCCGTGGTTCATCGCGTGGCGCACCAGCACGGCGACCGTCATCAGCACCGAAAGCGAGGCGAGCGCCTGCATGACGTTGCGCACGCGAAAGTCGGAGGAGTTCCTCAGCAGCCAGGCCGTGGCGATCGCCAGCAACGTCGGAATGCCGTAGCCCGGCAGGAGCGCGTTGAACAAGGGCGTCGTGCCGAGGCTGTTCGGGCCGATCAGCGTCGGTTCCCAGGCGATGCGGCCGAAGACGATCAGGGTCGCCGCCGTCATCATCCAGGGCAGCGCCGGCCAGATCCTGGCTCCCATCGCCAGCACGTAGGTAAAGCCGAGCACCGAGACGAGGATCGTCGTGACGATGCCGTTGGTCAGCGTGTGAAGCGCCAGCGTGAAACCTGCAAACGAGCCGGCGACCAGCAGATTGGCCGGCCAGTCGATCTTGCCTTCCGCGGTCTCCTCGCTCTTGCGGAACAGCCATTCGGCGCCGGCTGCAAGCACGAGACCAAGCGCCAGCCCGTAGAGCCCATGCGTCCAGTCGCGGCCGAGATTGCCGAAGTTCAGGAAGCTGATCGTCGCGAGCGTCACCGGCACGGCCGGCATCAGGAATGCCCAGATACGCGAGAATTCCGACTCTTCGTTACGGAAGCGCTTCAGGAAGGCGAAGCCGAGCAAGGCGAAGACAGCGCCGAGCAGCAGATGGACCATGATTTCGTTGCCGAAGCTCAGCGCCGCCGCCGGCTGTCCATCGGCAGGAGCGGGAATCATTTCCGATGGCACATAGTCGAGCCAGGCGAGCGCTGTGATCGTGATGCCGAGCACCGCTCCGGCCCCTGCAAACAGCGCCGGCCAAACCGCATAGGCGCGGCTCGCGCCGAGCGCGCCGAGCGCGGCGATCAGGCATGCGGCGGCAAACAGCGGGATGGCGCCGCCGTCCATATGGCGCACCACCATGGCCATTGCCGAAAAGAGCGTCATGATCGAAACCGAAAGGGTGATCTGCAGCGGCGGCCGGCCGAGCAGCATGGCGACGCCGGGTTTCGATGGGCCGATGATGCCGTAATACCGCCCCGGCCAGAAGAAGCCGGTGCCGGCGATCACGACGATCAGCGCCAGGGCCACGGGCATGGCGTCCAGATCGTCCGCGCCGAACATATAGGCGAGCGCCCAAAGCCCGACGCCGACATTGGCGAGCGTCGGCACCACCGTCCATTGCCGCAGGCGCGAGGCGGCGTTGACCGCAGCCCAGGTGAGCGCCAGGAACAGGAAGAGCGCGTTGGCGTTCGGCTCGCTGGTGGCAACGAGGCCGGGCGTCAGAAGCGAGGCGAGCAGCCCGAGCCCCGCCAGCGCCTGCCCGTGCAGGAGCGACAGCGCGATCGTCGCGAACGAGATGAGGGCCAAGAGGATGAAAGCGGTCGTCGGCCCGATGAAGTCGTAGACCGCATAGGCTGCGAAGGTGGCGCCGAGCAGCGTCACCGCGCCGGCCGCCGTCAGCGCGCCGGGGATCATCGCATTGCTGAACCGTTCGGACATCTGCGGTATCGCGCGACGGCGGATCACTTCGCCGCCCGCCATCAGGATCAGGCCGAAGAGGGAGGCGAGCGTCAGCCGCGCGGCCGGCCCGAGCAGCCCGGCCTCGATCGAATAGCGCACCAGGAAAATGCCGCCGAAGGCGAGCGCCACGCCGCCCACCCAGACGGGCCAGCGCGCGCCGAGATAGCTTTCCAGGTTTTCCCGCTTCTTCTCCTGGGCAGCCAGCTGCGGTCGAAGGGGGGCGGGGGAAGGGCCTGCGGACGGGCCGTGAGCAGGGATCGGGGATGGCCCTCCCGGCTGTTCGGCCCCTGTCTCGGCAGCCATTGCGGCCGGCATCTCTGCCGGCGGCGCCTCGGAAACCGCATCCGGGACGAAACCCTCTTGCAGCACAGCGTCGGCCGCGAGCGCCGATGCGGCGGTCGCAGGCCCATCGGCCGTTGCCGGCATCGTCTGCCGCTTCGGGAGATCCGCCTTGACGGCTTCCAGCTCCTTTTCGAGAGCCGAGACCCGGTTCGATGTCCTGCGGTGCAGGCCGACCATCAATATCACCAGGATGAGGAGCAGGATTTCGATCATCGGCACGCTCACGACAGGACGTTTGTTCCCGTTGTTTATACAATTGCCGGGCGAGGGAAGGGAAGTGCGGCAGCCTTCCTTAAACTCTTAAACTGTCATGAGAAGTCTCGCTCAGCGGGGCCGGCCGAGCCCGATCCTTTCGTCAGCCGCGCCCAGGCACGGCTGAACATGAAGGGCGTGGAAGCGCTGGTCATGCCGCGTTCGTCAAATACGGCGCGCTCGGAGTGTTGTTCGATCTCAGGCTAAATGCCTGAATTCTCGAAACTTGTGCGGATCGGCTGCCAAGTAGAAGCCTGCGTTCCGCGATTCCTGCTGAAAAGCAGGGCAGATGACTGCGCCTTAAATCATCAATAGCATAAATTTTAATCTATACTAAAATATGATGACTTTATGTGCAGTTTCATCTTGCGTCGATGCGCAAGAAACGCTTGGATAACTTCATCCAACAAAAACCTTCAGGGGGACGACCTTTCATGATCTCGCGCAGACTGCTTTCGAAACTTTCGGCCGTCGCGGCGCTGGCGTTTGCCGGAGGCCTTGCCATGCCCACCGCTCCGGCGTTTGCGCAGACGGCAATCAAGTTCACGCTTGACTGGAAGTTCGAAGGTCCGGCGGCCGGCTTCCTGCTTGCCCAGGACAAAGGGTATTTCAAGGCGGAAGGCCTCGACGTGACGATCGATACCGGCAACGGTTCGGTCGAGGCGATCCCGCGCGTGGCGACGGGTGCTTACCAGATGGGCTTCGGCGACATCAACTCGCTGATCAAGTTCCTCGATGAGGATCCGAACCAGAAGATCAGGGCGGCGATGATGATCTACGAGCGCCCGACCTTCGCCGTCGTCGGCCGCAAGTCGCTCGGCATTACCGGCGACCCGAAATCGCTAGAAGGCAAGAAGCTCGGCGCTCCGCCGCCGGATGGCGCGTTCGCCCAGTGGAAGGCCTTCAAGCAGGTCGCCAAGATCGACGATTCGAAGATCACTCTGGAATCGGTCGGCTTCCCGGTCCGCGAACCGATGCTCGCCCAGGGCAAGGTCGATGCGGTCTTCGGTTTCGCCTTCTCGGTCGTCCTCAACCTGAAGGCTCAGGGGATCAAGGACGAGGACATCGCCACCATCCTCATGGCCGAACATGGTCTCAATCTCTATGGCAACGCCGTGCTGGTGAACACCGATTTCGCCGCCAAGAACCCGACCGCCGTCAAGGGCGTCATCAAGGCCCTCGCCAAGGGCTTCGCCGATGCCGTCGCCAAGCCGGAAGAAGGCGTCGCCGCCGTCCTCAAGCGCAACGAGACGCTCAACAAGGATATCGAACTGCAGCGCCTCAACATGGCGAACGCGATGAACATCAAGACCCCCTACGTCGTCGCGAACGGCTTCGGCGGCATCGATCCTGCCCGGCTTTCGGCTTCGATCGACACGCTGAAGGTCTCCATGGGCCTCAAGGGCAATGTGAAGGCCGACCAGGTTTTCGACGCAAGTTTCCTGCCCCCCAAGGAAGAGCGAATGCTTCCTTGACCGCTGATGGAGAACCCGGTGCCGCTGCCGGGTTCTCCAGCTTTCCGGCGGAGCTGTGTGAGATTGCCGCTTGTGCCCTCACCCTTTCCCCGTTCTGACGAGGAGAGGGGACGTGCCTCCCGCGACCTTCGAGATGAAGGAAAGCGGTACGGCATATGTCCTTCTCCCCGTGCGCGGAGAGAGGGTCCGCAGGACGCAACCGGACGACGAGCAGCTTCTTGCCCCGCGAAGAAAGAAGAACGGAATGGCGCATCTGGTTTCCATCGACAACGTCGACATGCGGTATGGCGGCGCGGCTGGCACGCTTGCCGTTTCCGGGCTCTCGATGAAGGTCGGCAAAGGCGAGTTCGCGGCCGTCGTCGGCCCGTCCGGCTGCGGCAAGTCGACCTTGATGAAGCTCGTCACCGGCCTGCATATTCCCCAGAGCGGCGTCGTCATCGTCGCGGGCAGGCAGGTGACTCAGCCGGTCTCGATCGTCGGCATGGCCTTCCAGAACCCGACCATGCTGCCCTGGCGCACCACGCTCGACAACATCCTCCTGCCGCTGGAAATCGTCGAGAAACATCGCCACCGCCTGCGTGCCAACAAAAGGGAATATGTCGAAAAGGCCGAGCACCTGCTCGAAACCGTCGGCCTCAAGGGTTTCGGCTCTAAATTCCCCTGGCAGCTTTCCGGCGGCATGCAGCAGCGCGCCAATCTGTGCCGCGCGCTGATCCACGAACCCGAACTCCTGATGCTCGACGAGCCGTTCGGCGCGCTCGACGCCTTCACCCGCGAGGAACTCTGGTGCGTCATCCGCGACTTGCATGCCGCCCAGGGCGTCACCATCATCCTCGTCACCCACGACCTGCGCGAGGCGACCTTCCTGGCCGACCGCATCTTCGTGATGAGCGCGCGGCCGGGCCGAGTGCTGAAGGAACATGCCGTCCCTTTCGCCCGCCCGCGCGATCTCGACGTCATGTATGAAAAGGGCTTCAACGACATGGTGCACGAACTGCATGGCGAGATCGCCAGCGCGCGGGTGGTCGCATGAGCGCCGTCGGAAACACCGCAGCTCCCGCGGCAGCGCCGAAGCCGCTCGTCGCCCGCATCAACTGGGTCAGGCTTGCGCCTTGGCTCTATACGATCGGCCTCTTCCTCGCCTGGGAACTGCTGGTGATCGTGCTGCAGACCTCGCCCACCGTCCTGCCGGCGCCGAGCCGCGTCTTCCAGGCCGTCGTCCAGTACTGGTCGCCAATCTGGAAAAATTCGCTGCAGACGCTCTACACCACGACCGTCGGTTTTGCGATCGCCGTGGTGGCAGGCCTTGCGATCGGCCTTTTCGTCGGCTGGTCGAAGGCTATCTATGCCGGGCTCTATCCGCTGATGATCGGCTTCAACGCCATCCCCAAGGTGGCGCTCGTGCCGATCCTGGTGATCTGGTTCGGCATCGGCGCTGTGCCGGCGATCCTCACCGCCTTCCTGATCTCCTTCTTCCCGATCGTCGTCAACGTCGCGACCGGCCTTGCGACGATCGAGCCGGAAACCGAGGATGTCCTGCGCGCGCTGGGTGCGAAGAAGCTGGACATCATGCTGAAGGTCGGCATCCCGCGCTCGATGCCCTATTTCTTCGGCTCCCTGAAAGTGGCGATCACGCTCGCCTTTGTCGGCTCCGTCGTGTCGGAAACGGTCGCCTCCAATTACGGCCTCGGCAACATGATGAGTTCGGCCCAGAGCCAGTTCAACGTGCCGCTCGTTTTTGCCGGCCTGCTGATGCTCGCGGTCGAAGGCATCGTCATGTATGCACTGATGGCTTGGATCGAGATGCGCATGACTGGCTGGGCGCACCGCTCCTCCATGTCCCACTGATATGCGGTAGGCGCCTCGCCGGGCTTGCCAGATTGCTTTCCGCTGGTTCATGAGCCGGAAAAGATGTTCATGCGATCCGCAGCATAAGTTGGAAGCTGTTGTTTCACGCGGGAATACGGCCGGTCCGTCCTCGTCGAAAATCTCGAGTAAAAATACGCTTGATATTCTCCGACGATAGAATTGACGGTATTTCGTTAATCCTTTTGCAGCAATTTCGAAGCCGCCACCGACATTCACTCCCATTTGATCCGCTGGAGCTTCCGTGAAACGTCCCTCCGTGAGACTCTCTCTTATCGGGGCCATCGCCGGCCTCTGCGCCGTGAGCGCTGCCCTTTCCTATACCGCCATTACCGAAATGATCGAGATGGATGCCAAGAGCGATGCGATCATCGCCGACTGGCTGCCGAGCATTGCCAAATCCAAGGAAATCGATACCGCGCTTTCGGATCTCAGGCTCGCCTATGTGGAACATATCATTTCCGCCGACAATGCGGCGGCCGTGAAGGCCGAGAACGACATCAAGGCGGAACGAAGCCACATCGAGAAGGCTCTCGACGATTACGCCAGGCTCGTCTCCGCCGATGAGAAGAAGCAGGCCGAAGCCCTGAATGTCGTCCGGGAGAATTACGCGGCGCTCGTCAAGATCGGCGACGAAGTGATCATCCTCTCCCGCAACGGCAGCGAAAAGCAAGCGAAGCTCGCCTTCCACACCCAGATGGCCCCGGTCGCCGACAAGACCACCGCGGCGATCAAGGACATCGTCGCGATCAACGCCGCCGGATCGGAACGGTCGAGCGGCGAGAGCGAAGCGGTGATGCAGTCGGCCCTGACGATCTTCTACACTCTGAGCATCGTCGCGGCGCTGATCAGCATCTTCGCCATCGTGTTCGCGATGCGGGGCATCGCCAATCCGATCCTGCGGATCACCGGCGCCATGCGCCGCCTCGCGGATGGCGATACCGCCTCCGAGATACCCTTTGCCGACCGCACCGACGAGATCGGCACCATGGCGACCGCCGTCGAAGTGTTCCGCCAGGCCGCGATTGCCAACAGGCACCTCGAAGAGGCGGCCGAGGAAGCGCGCCGCCAGACCGAACAGGACCGTGCAGCCGCCCAGCAGCGCGCCGAAGCGGACGCCGCCGAGCGGCTGAGGGTCGCCACGTCCGGACTCGCCGCCGGCCTTCACCGACTTGCCGAAGGCGATCTCGCCTTCCAGCTCGACGAAGCCTTCGCTCCGGATTTCGAGCAGCTTCGTCACGACTTCAACCGCTCGGTTCGCCAGCTCGGGGAGACGCTTGCGACGATCTCCGCAAGCATCGGCAACATGGACAACGGCACGCGGGAGATTTCCGCCGGCGCCGGTGACCTTTCCAAGCGCACCGAGCAGCAGGCCGCCGCGCTGGAGGAGACCGCCGCGGCGCTGGACGAGATCACCGCCAATGTCTCGAACTCCGCCAAGCGCACCGAGGAGGCACGGGCGGTCGCCGCCAAGGCGAACGAGAGCGCCATCGACTCCACCGGCGTCGTCACCCATGCGGAAGAGGCGATGCGCCGCATCGAGGGCTCCTCGCAGCAGATTTCCAACATCATCGGCGTCATCGACGAGATCGCCTTCCAGACCAACCTTCTGGCGCTGAATGCCGGCGTCGAGGCGGCGCGGGCCGGCGAGGCGGGCAAGGGTTTTGCGGTCGTCGCCCAGGAAGTCCGGGAACTCGCCCAGCGTTCCGCGAAGGCCGCCAAGGAGATCAAGGACCTGATCCGCAATTCCGCCGGCGAGGTAGAAAGCGGCGTGGCGCTGGTGCGCGAGACCGGCGTCGCGCTCGGCACGATCCGCGATTTCATCGCCGAGATCAATCAGCACATGGATGCAATCGCCGTCTCCGCCCGCGAGCAGTCGATGGGACTGGCCGAGGTCAATTCCGCCGTCAATTCCATGGACCAGACCACCCAGCAAAACGCCGCCATGGTCGAACAGTCGACCGCGGCCTCCGCAGGCCTGGCGCTCGAGGCGGAGAAGCTGCGCGATCTGGTGGGGAGGTTCCGGCTGGGAGGCGCTTCCGGCCAGGCGAGCGCGCTGCGCCAGGCTGCCTCGGCCATGGCGGCGCCGGCTATGGCTCCCCGTGGCCATGCGGCGTCCCGGCGCGGTCCCGCCGCAGCCGCCCTTGCGGCGAGCGACTGGGAGGAGTTCTGATCCATCCACCGCCGAAGCTTGAAAGCCCTCCGTTTCGATGCGGAGGGCTTTTGTTTTGCACCCTGGCGGGCCATCGCTTCCCGCAGCAGCCCGATCGCTTCCATAATCCCTGACGCCCGGTGAACTGACCTTGAGTCAGCGATGGAGGATGCCGACATTTCCTGCAAATTGCGGCAGAAATAGTTCATATGGACTTTACTTTGAGTCCATATGAACTATGTTGAGGCGGATCGACATGGAGCCCCTCGTGGAAGCTGTCCAGAAGAAACATGATGCCGAAAGGATGGCCGCCGTTGCCCTCAAGGCCTTCGGCAACGTCATGACCGAATGGAACGTGCCCCTGGGTGAGGCGGCCGCCCTGGCGGACATGTCCGAGAGCACCTGGAAGCGGGCCAGGAAGCCGGGTTTCTCGGGCGGGCTGACCAAGGACCAGATGCTGAGGCTCAGCGCGATGATCGGCATCTACAAGGCCCTGAAACTCTATTTCGGCGATCCGATCGCCACGCGCTGGATGACGCTTCCAAACAGCGGCCCGCTCTTCGACGGCAGGCCGCCGATCGATACGCTGATCGAGGAAGGGCTGCCGCAATTCCTGCGGGTCCGCAACTATCTCGATGCGTTGAGGGGCGGCGCGTGATCGTCACCGCGCTCGGCGACCGCGGGCTGGTGCGGCTTATCCCGGCGACCTATCACAAACCGCCCAGCCTGCGCGGCTTGGTAGACAGCGACGACGAACTCGATATTCTTGCCGAAATCGAGGGCCTCACTAGTGCAAGGCTGATCGCCGAACGGGGCCTGAACCTGCATCTCGACCGCCGCGAGCTCGCCTGGAAGCGCCGCAGCCACGACCTTCAGGTCTACGGCAACAGCCATATCAACGCCGCCTTCACCTATACGCGGGCCGGCGGCAATCGCTTCAACGACGAAAGCCGCGGCGCCTGGTATTGCAGCTGGCAGACGATGACCTCGATTGCCGAGGTCGCTTATCACAAGACGCGGGAACTCCGCTTCGTCGGCATTTTCGAGGAGACTGCCCGCTACGTCGAACTCCTGGCGGATTTCATCGGCGAGTTTCCGGACATCACGGACGAGGCGCGCCACCCGGCATTACATCCAGATCCGGCCCTCGGCTATCCGGAAGGGCAGGCGCTGGCCGGCCGGTTGCGGCGGGAAGGGCACGGCGGGCTGATCTATCCTTCGGTGCGCCATGCCGGTGGACGCTGCTTCGTCGCCTTCGAACCGGCGGCGATCCGCAACGTTCGTCCGGGGGCCTCGTGGGAGATCGTCTGGGCCGGGTCCGAGGACTACAGCATCGCCGGCGTCTGACAGGCAGTATCAAGCCAGGGTTATCGAGATTTGCGCACCGGGGCCGGCTTCCTCGTGAAAAGCCGGCCCCGGTGCATCCTTTCCTTCAGGTCCGCGCGGTTGCCGGTTCGTCCGCACCATGAGGAGCCGGAGGTCCGCTCTCACCGGAAACAACGCCGCGGGAATTCACCTGAGGGTCTGGAATTCCTTCCTGCTGGCCGTCGTCGACGGCCCTCTCGGAAGGCCTGTCAAATGCAAGTTTGACGGCCTTCGTCAGATCGCGACTGGCAATCCACCAATCGCTGCTTTTTGTCCAGTAGCGAAGTGTCACATTTGCGCCACTCGGATCGAAGTCCGCCACATAGGTGGCGGCCGGTGGATCCTTCAGCACGCGCTTGTCGCGCGCCGCGATGGCCGAGAGCTTCGCCTGGGTCCGCGCGACGTCGTCGTCCGCGCCGATATGGACGGTGATCTCGTTGCGGCGGGTCTGCCGCCGGCTGTAATTGGTGATCGGCACGTTCCACAATGTCGAGTTCGGCGCCAGCCGATAGACTCCATCGGCCGTCTTCAGTTCGGTCGCAAAGAGCCCGACATCGACCACCGTCCCGCTGACGCTGCCGGTCTCGATCGACTCTCCGACACGGAACGGGCGCAGCACCAAAAGCATGATGCCGGCCGCAATGTTCTGGAGCGTGCCCTGCAGTGCAAGGCCGACCGCGAGGCCGATCGCGCCGAGGGCGGCGAGGACGGAAGCCGTCTGCACGCCGAACTGCCCGAGCACCATCACGACCACGAGAACGAGTATCGCGTAACGGATGACGTTGGAGAAGAATTGCGACAGCGTGGCATCGATGCCGTGGATGCGCGACAGGCCCCGGTGTGCCCAGCGGCTGATGAAGCCGGCCGCCATCCAGCCGATCACCAGCAGCACGATCGCCCCGACGACGGAGAAGGAATATTGCACGGCCAGCGCGCTCAGCTGGGCGAGGGCTGCTCTCGTCGCGACAACGAATTCCGACGCCTGGTCCATGCGGCCGCTTTATCCTTTCCGTCTGCCTGCCTTCGCTGGCTGGGTAATTGGCGCAGCAGACCGTGAGGTCAAGGCAAGGGAGGAGCTTTTTTGAACCAGCCTAAATAGCTAGAAAATTTCAGCTTTTTGGCTTATGGCGAGATGCTTAGCGGGAGGACGAAAGATGCTCTTCCATCGGCTTCGGCGCCGCGGCCGATACCCTTGATCGCCGCCGTAAGCCGGCCGCCGCGGCCAAGCAGCCGGTCGCCGATCTCGATCAGCCGGGTATTCGGCGTCGCATGCGGAGCGACCTGTCTGAGCCGCGCCGCAAGCGCATCGTCGTCCTCTTCCGGGTTGAGGGAGAGTGCCGCGATGACGGCCGCCGCCGGTGAGCGGGACACGCCCATCCAGCAATGGATGACGATCGGCGCCGTCTGGTCCCAGTCGCGGACGAAGGCGATTAAGCTTTCCACATGCGCCTCGTTGGGCGCGATGAGATCCCCTGTGCCGGCAAAGCCGATATCGTTCATGGCAAGTTTCAAATGGCGTTCGGCGGAGATGACGCCCGGCCGGTGAAAGTCCTGCTTTTCGGCGATCAGGCTCACCATCTCGCGGGCGCCGTGCCTGACCGCCGTCTCGGCGATGCTGGCGAGCGGGCAGACGACGATTGCGCTCATGGCGTCTTGTCTCCGGCACCTTCCCCCATCCCGCGGTCGATTTCGATCCGCTGGAAGCGGGCGAGGAAACGCTGCTGCGCCTCGAGCGCCGGCATCGGTTCGATCGGCAGCATGTCGCGGGTGATGCCGCGCGGCTGTCCGAAGAATTTTCGCGCCTCAGTGACGGAAAATCCCGCAAGCTCCGTCGCCTCGAAGAAGGCGGCGATCGTATCGGCTTTCTTGATGAGGGCCTTGAGTTCCCGGCTGGGATGCGGCGGCAGGCCGAAGCGGAGGTTGATTGCCGCCTCCAGGCGCTGTTCGACCGCCTTGTAGCCGCCGCCGACGACCGACTTGAACGGCGAGATCATGTCGCCGATGACATATTCCGGCGCGTCGTGCAGCAGCGTCATCTGCAGCGCATCGGCGTTGCAGCCGGCGTTGCAGCGGCGAAAGATCTCCTCGACGACCAGGCAGTGCTGGGCGACCGAAAATGCATGGTCGCCGCGCGTCTGCCCGTTCCATCGCGCGACGCGGGCAAGCCCGTGGGCGATATCGGAGATTTCGACGTCGAGCGGTGAGGGATCCAGGAGATCGAGCCGTCGTCCCGAAAGCATGCGCTGCCAGGCGCGGGCCGTGGGGGAGGGCTTGGCCGAAATCGCAGGCGGCGTCACTGTTCGGCCTCTTGCGCTTCGGCGGGAAAGGCAAGCCCGGTCCAGGCGGGAAGTGCCACATTGACCGGCCCGCCGCCGGCAAGCAGCGGCACGCCGCGGGCCAGCGCATCGCCGACGCGATCCGTACGGACGATTGCCAGCGCCTTGTTGCCGGACACCGAACCGAGCGTGCCGACCGGCTTGCCGCCGGCGGAGATTTCGGTGCCGGATGCGGGCAGGGCCGCCTCGCTGGAAACCAGCGCCACGCGCCGCCTTGCCGTGCCGCGATGCTGCATGCGGGAGACGACCTCCTGGCCGACATAGCATCCCTTGCGGAACGAAAGCCCGCCCGTCTGGTCGAGCAGAACGTCGTGCGGAAACGCATCCTGCAGCGCATAATCGTGACCCGACATGGAAATGCCGGCCTCTACGCGAAGCGCGTGATAGGCGGCCTCCGCTCCGTCGGCCTCTTTGCCCGGCACCCGGGAAAGCGCGATGCCGGCCTTTCGGAAAGCCGCATCCTTCACCTTGCCCTTGTCCGCCTCCTCGCCCCAGAAGGCCGTGACACCGTGCTCTTCGACCGACGCGATATCGACTGCGGCGCGCAGCTTGTACATGGTCAGCCGTCGGATGAGGCCGTCGCGTTGGGCGGCCTCGGTTTCGATCAGAAAACCGTCGCCGTCGCGCCATATCAGGAAGTCGAAGAGGATCTTGCCCTGCGGCGTCAGAAGCGCGCCGGGCCTTGCCTCGTCGGCGGGCAGGGAATCGATATCCGTGGTGATCAGCCCCTGCAGGAAATCCTCGGCATCCTTGCCGGAAAGGCGGATCAGGCTTCGCGAGGGAAGATGGGCGGCAGGCATGGAATGGAATCCGGTTGGTCAGAGGACGAGAAGTAAGACTTCCAAACCGCTGCGGCAAGATCGCTTCGATGCGCCGGCGGCAGATCGTGGCACCCAGTTCTCGCTTGGCAGGAAGCTCCACAGTCACTGCGGCCGGAAATCAAGGAAAGGACTTCGATCAGTGCGGGACTGAGCGCGTCTCGCGGGAAGACAATCAGGATCTCGACCTGATCGGTCATGGATTTCATCGCCAGGGGGCCGGCTGCGGCACCTTCTCCGGAAATTGCCGGCACCTGGCCTTGCTGCGGTCGTGAAATCCATTCTGCCGCCGAGAGCGGCAGAAGAAGTGCCGCGGCTCAATCGCCGCCGGAGAAGAACTTCCACTTGCCGTCCGGGCCGATGCCGAGGCGGAAGAAATTGTAGTTGCCGTTCTCTTCCATGCCCGCAAGGTCGCCGGCGGTGACGATGCGCAGCAGGTCCACCCGTTCGGGCGGCGTCAGCGACCCCAGCGCCTTGCCGGTGAAATAGGGCCAGACATAGGCCTCATCCGGCGTCCCGACGTCGAAATGTGCGGCACCCGTCGAGAGGATGTCGAGGATGATCGCCAGGATTTCCTGGCCGTTGGCATCGCCCGAGAAGTTTTTGAGCGCTTCGATCGGATCTTCGAACTCGTTGTTCATCACATTGGTTTGCGATGCGCCCGTTCCAAAGAGCGGCCGCAGCCGCTCAATATCGCCGGACGCGGCGGCCTCGACGATCTGCTCGCGCATGTGTTTGATCGGTGCGGGCAGTTTCGACAGGTCGCGGATGATTTCCAGCGGTCCGCCGGCCTCTTTCGACGAAGGATCGGCGGTCGCGCCCGGCGGCGTCGCCTGGGTCTGGCCGGCTCCGGCCGAGGGGCGGTTGATCGCCGGTCCGGGCTGCGGCAGCGTCGTGCCCTCGAAAGCCTCGAGGACAGGCTTTTCAAGAGGTTTGCGCGGCGCGGCCGGCACTTGCGTACCCGGCATCAGCTCGGAAAGGGCAAGTGCGTCGCCGCCGGCCGCCAGAATCGCTGCCGCCACGAAAAGCGCAGCCGCCGAAGGGCGGGTGAGGGTCTTGAACAGGTTTGTTTCCGCTGCGCCGCGCATGGAAACCTCGACTATCTATTGCAGTTTCCGTTCGGGGGAAAATTCGCCGGCCAGCATGCGGGTCTTGAGCGAATCGAGCATGGCTTCGGCACCGGTTTCCCCGTGGATGCGAATGGTTTCCCGCATCGCGAGAACCAGAGCGGCATCGGCGATGATTTCCGGCTCGATGCCGTCGGCGCGACCGTCGGCCCAGGCTTCGCTCTGATATTCCAAGGCAGCCTGCATCTTCTCATGCACAATCATGTCGTCGATGTCGTTGCGGCCTGTCTGCATTCTCTCGTCCTCGGTGCCCGTTTGATTACTAGCCCGTTAAAAACTCTATCAGCCTTTTATCAAAACGACACGGCCTCCTGCGAAAAGAGGTAAATAATCCTCTAATTTCCAAAGCGCCCGGCAATTTCTGTGGCAAGTGTTGCGCCTTCGTTACGGTATCGCTCCTCGGCGGTGCGGGCGGCATCCGTGCAGGATGTATGCACGGCGGCGAAGGAACGATATCCCCGGTTGAAGGCGGCGGTCAGTTTTTCGCGGCGTTTCGGCTCGTTGGCGGTGTCGGCGTCGAGCAGCTGCTGCATCGAGAGGCGCCAATCCGGGGCCGGCGCGCCGCAGAGCCGCCGCAGGTAGCTGATCGAGCCGAGCACTTCCGCAAGCCGGGTGAGCTGCACGTCATAGGGCGCCGGCTTTTCCTCGACAGGGGGAGGCGGGGGCGGTGCGGGCTGCTGCTTCGATGTTTGCGCGGCAAGCGGCGATGCTGACGCCAGGATCAGCAGCGGGAGGCAGGCAAGGCGCGGAAGATGTTTCATGCAAAGGTCCCGACGTGCAAAGCCAGTCTTACCGGGCTTTGATTTCCGCCGCCAGCCTTTCGGCGCATTCGAGCACGCTCGGCGGCACCGCGAGCAAGCGGATCTCCTCGACCGTATACCAGCCGGGATCGGCCGCATCGTCGGCGGCGATCGCCTCCCGGTCGGCATCCGCCTCGACCCGGAAGACGGAGAGGAAGAAATGCCGCCCGCCCGGCCTCTCGCTCTTGAGGTCGTAGGTGGCGAAGAGGACGGGATTGCGCACCTCGATGCCGGTCTCTTCGAAAAACTCCCGCACTGCGGTCTGATCCGGCGTCTCACCCGGTTCCCCGCGCCCGCCCGGGAAGGCAAAGAGATCGGCCGACGGCGGATTGATCCGCCGGATCAGCAAAAACCGCCCGTCCCGTTCGAGAATGGCGGAAGAGGCGGCTTGCGGGGAGGCGGGCATGGAGTCCCTTTTCAGTTCAGTGAGCGGCAGTACTGTGCGGGACGACCGTGAGATCATAACCGATGGCGCGGATGACCCTCAAAATGGTGGCGAATTCCGGGTTTCCGCCCTCGCTGAGCGCTCTGTAAAGATTTTCGCGCGAAAGTCCCGCATCTTTGGCGACTTGGCTCATGCCCCGGGCGCGCGCGACGTCGCCGATGGCGGCGGCGATGTCCGCCGGATTCCCTTCTTCGAACACCGCTTCCAGAAAGAGCGCAATGCGTTCATCGCTATCCAGGTGGTCGATGATATCCCACTTCCTCGTCTCGACTGCCATTTTCAATCCTTCAAGTCCGCTGCCATTGTCCTAGCCGATGCGATATCGTCCGTCTGGCTGGATTTGTCGCCGCCGCACAACAAAATGATCAGCTTCTGCCCGCGGCGGATGAAGTAAATCCTGTAGCCCGGCCCATAATCGATACGCATCTCGCTGATCCCGGAACCGACAGGCTTTACATCGCCCGGGTTTCCGCGCGACAAGCGATAGATGCGGGCATTGATCCGGGCTTTGGCCCTCTCGTCCCGCAGCCTGGAAAACCAAGTCGCATAGATTTCGGTTTCCAGGATTTCGACCATGTGAAATTGTAGCTTATGAGCTACAAGTCTGCAAGCCAAAGCTTCCGATGAAAACCTACGCCCTCTACATCTTCGCAGCCATTGCCGAGATCGCCGGCTGCTTCGCCTTCTGGGCCTGGTTGCGGCTGGACAAGCCCGTTTGGTGGCTGGCGCCGGGCGTGGTGTCGCTGGTTGCTTTTGCCTGGGCGCTGGCGATGGTGCCGAGCGAAGCGGCGGGGCGTACCTATGCGGCTTACGGGGCGATCTATATTCTCGCCTCCATCCTCTGGCTCTGGGCGGTCGAGGCGCGTGTGCCGGACCGGTGGGATATTCTCGGCGTCGCCGTCTGCTTCTTGGGCGGCGCGATTATCCTGTTCGGCCCGCGCAGCGCCTGAGCCTCGCCGCTTGACCCTCCGGCGACCCGATGCCATCTAGTTCCGCATGTGCGGACGTTATGCCCTGACAGCGACTTCCAAGGAAGTTTTCGAGATGCTGAACGCGCTGGGAGAGGACGATTTCCCGGCCCGCTACAACATCGCGCCGACCCAGCCGATCCTCGTCGTGATGTCTTCGGAACGCCGCGAGCCGGGCAGCAACCTGCCGGAGCGGCGGGCCTTCCTGGCGCGCTGGGGCTTTCTGCCGGGCTGGGTCAAGGATCCGAAGGATTTTCCGCTGCTGATCAATGCGCGCGCCGAAACGGCGATCGGCAAGGCATCCTTCAGGGCCGCCATGCGCCATCGCCGGATCCTCATTCCGGCGACCGGGTTCTACGAGTGGCGCCGGCCGCCGAAGGAAAGCGGCGTCAAGCCGCAGGCCTACTGGGTTCGCCCGAAGCGCGGCGGCGTCATCGCCTTTGCCGGGCTGATGGAAACCTGGTCCTCCGCCGACGGGTCCGAAGTCGATACCGCCGCGATCATGACGACTGCGGCCAACGTCACGATCCGCCATATCCACGACCGCATGCCTGTTGTCATCGAGCCGGAAGATTTCGAGCGCTGGCTCGACTGCAAGACGCAGGAGCCGCGCGAGGTGGCGCATCTGATGCGGCCTGTTCAGGAGGATTTTTTCGAGGCGCTGCCGGTCTCCGACCTCGTCAACAAGGTCTCGAACATGGGACCGGAACTGCAGAAGCCCGTCCCGGTCGCGGAGCCGGCTGAGCAACCGCCGAAAAAGCCGAAATCCGATCCCGGCCAAATGTCGCTCTTCTGATCCCGCCGCTTGGGCGCGATCCTTGGCCAGACCCGCGTGCGGCGGGTTTGGACATCGGCGTGGCATGTTCGTTGCCTGGCCGCGCTCGGATTGCTTACGGGCTTTCCGCGGCGGTGAGCGGCCGGGTTCAGCGGGCCGGGGTGAGCTTCGGCTTGCGCTTCAGCATCAGGGCTGCGGCGACAACGGCCTTCAGTCCCAGCGGACGGTAGGGCGTCGTGATTTCCTGCTTGGCGTCGATCTTCTTCTGCGTCTTTTCGCTGCTCATGGCTGTCTCCTCTCGGCACGCGATTCTGTCGTTGCTGTCGCGCTTTCCTCATCAAAGCAGGCGGAATCGTGACCGGCAAGCGAGCTTCGTCGCCTGCCCTTCATGGAACTGTCATCTTGCCGGAAACTGTTGCGCGAAAGTTGCAGCTTACCAAGCAGCAGGCCGCTCAGACGTTCGCGCTCTCATCCTCGATCGTAATCGTGCCGTACCGGCGGTGCCAGGCCCGCGCGCTGAAGGGAAGGATGCAAAGATAGGCGACGACCGTCACCGAGAGCACTTCCCAGGTATAGCTCATCAAAAGCGCTACATAGAGCACGGCGACGAGCAGCACCGGCAGCATCAGGTCGCGGCGGATGCGGCCGGCCTTGCCGGACCAGACCGGCAGGCGCGAGACGAGCAGGTAGCCGATCAGCAGCGTGTAGGCGACGCTGGCGTAGACGAAGACCGGCGAAGGCGCGACGCCGAGGAAGCCGAGATAGACCGGCAGCAGCACCAGCATGGCGCCCATCGGGGCCGGCACGCCAACGAAGAATTCCGATTGCCAGGGCGCCTTCACCTGGCGCTCTGCCATGACGTTGAAGCGGGCGAGGCGAAGGCCTGCGGCGATCGCATAGAGCAGGCAGGCGATCCAGCCCATGGAATGCGCCTGGTCGAGCAGGAAGGCGTAGGAAACCAGCGCCGGCGCCACGCCGAAATTGATGATGTCGGCAAGCGAATCCATCTGCACGCCGAAACTCGACGTCGCCTTGAGGAGACGTGCCACGCGCCCGTCGATCCCGTCCAGGAAGGCCGCGAGCAGGACCATGGCGACGGCCAGCTCGTAGCGCCCCTCGAAGGCGAGCCGGATACCAGTCAGCCCGGCGCAGATGGCGAGAACCGTGATCAGGTTCGGCACCATCAGCCTGAGCGGGATCTCGCGAAAGCGCGGCCCGCGGGCCTCGTCGTTCGACTTTCCGGGCTTGCTGGACGGCGGGGGCGAGGCGGGCGTCTCCATGAGGCTTTCCTCGTCTTCACGTGCGGCGGCTGATGATCGGACCCTTGGAGGAGCCGAACTCCGCCAGCACCGTTTCGCCGCCGATCGCAAGCTGGCCCACCGAAACGCGCGGCTGGCCGCCGGCCGGCACGAAGACGTCGAGGCGCGAGCCGAAACGGATGAGGCCGAAACGCTCGCCGGCATTGATCGGTTCGGTCGGTTTCACCCAGCAGACGATGCGGCGTGCGACGAGGCCGGCGATCTGCACCACGCCCACCTTACCGTGGCGGCTGTCGATCACGAGCCCGTTGCGCTCGTTGTCCTCGGAGGCCTTGTCGAGCTCGGCATTGATGAACTGGCCGGGGCGGTATTCGATGCGGGAAACCTGTCCGCGCACCGGCGAGCGGTTGATGTGGCAGTCGAAGACGTTCATGAACACCGAGATGCGCAGCATCGGCTCGGAGCCGAGCTGCAGCTCGACGGGCGGCACGACCATGGCGACATGGCTGATGCGGCCGTCGGCGGGGCTGAGGATCAGGTCGTCGTCCTGCGGCACGGCGCGCTCCGGATCGCGGAAGAAATAGGCGCACCACAGGGTGAGTACGAGGCCGATCCAGAACAGCGGCTCGGCGATATAACCGAGGACGAGCGAGGCGATGAAGAAGGCGGCGACGAAGACGTAGCCTTCCTTGTGGATCGGCACGAGCGTGTTGCGGATGGTGTCGAAGAGGTTGATCAACGTTTTCTCCCGTGTGTCAGCGCCATCTGACTACAGGGAAACCGCTTTTGCGGCAATGCGGTTCCGCGGGAGCTGTGGAACGGCGGGCCGGAAAAACGCAGCGGTGGCATCGGGAAATACGCCGCAGGCCGCGACTCCTGTTGGCGAACCCGGCCTGCATGATTATTCTGACCTCCGGTTGCATGATGCCGCATGGAGGTCGGGATGGAGAAGGGATGGGTGCTCTTGGCATTGGGGCTGGCTTTGGCTTCTTCGTCTGCCTGCGCGGAAGAGAAGCCCAGATGGCAGCTTTTCGACGAGGGGGAGAACGCCACGATCGTCTTCGGCGTGCCGGAAACCGACTATGCCGAGGTCAACCTGTCCTGCAGGAAGAACATGCCGGATATCGCCTTCGTCTATGTTGCGCTGGACATGCCGAAGGCACCCGAGGGATTGCGCACGAATGTCGTGCTGGTGAACAAGGGCTTCGAATACCGTATCCCCGTCGTCGGATCGCGCAGCATGATGGACGATGCCTTCATCCTTGAAGGCACCTTCAGGATGGAGGCTTCCGTGAAACGCCTGTTCGAGCAGGAGCGGCGCTTCACGGTGAAGCTGAAGGGTGAAAGGGATCGGACCTACTCGTTCGATGGATTTCGCAACGAGATCCGGAAATTCATCGAGACCTGCCGGTAGTCCGGGCAAGAAAGTGCAGCGACATTTCCACCCGCACGAGGGACGGAAAAGCAACTTCCATCCGAGCTTTTAGCGGAACCTTCTTTCGCCGAGCGGCTCTGACCGTGTGAAAGGAGATACCATGATCAGTACCGACACCTGGCTCGCGGGCATTTGCAGCATGATGGTGAACGCCGTGCTCTTCGGCGCCGGCGCCGTCATCGTGCTCTCCGTTCCGGCATTTGCCGAACACGCCAAATATCTCATTCCTGCCGTGATCGTCGCAAGCTTCCTCGCAGCGCCCTTCCTTGCAGGGCCGATCGCCCCGCGCATGCGGCTTCGCAACTGGGGAAGGGAAGCCTGGCGACGGGGCGACCTGATCTCGGGCTGAGCGCGTTTAGCGCCAGCCCAGGCCCGGCGCGACGTGTTTCAGGATGCTTTCCAGCACATGGGCGTTGTAATCGACGCCGAGCTGGTTCGGCACGGTGAGCAGCAGCGTGTCGGCCTCGGCGATCGCCTCGTCGGACTTCAGCTGGTCGATCAGCTTGTCCGGTTCGGCGGCATAGGAGCGGCCGAAGATCGCCCGCGTCTGCGGATCGATATTGCCGATCGAATCCTCGCTTTCGCCGCTGCCGCCGAAATAGGCGCGGTCCATGTCGTTCATCAGCGCAAAGATGCTGCGGCTGACGGAGACGCGCGGCTCGCGCTGGTGGCCGGCTTCCTTCCAGGCCTCGCGATAGATGCGGATCTGCTCCGCCTGCTGGACGTGAAAGGGTTTGCCGCTCTCGTCGGTCTTGAGCGTCGAGCTCTGCAGGTTCATGCCGAGCTTGGCGGCCCATTGTGCCGTGGCATTGGAGCTCGACCCCCACCAGATGCGGTCGCGAAGGCCCTCCGAATGCGGCTCGAGGCGCAGCATGCCGGGCGGGTTCGGAAACATCGGCCGCGGATTGGGCCTGGCGAAACCTTCGCCGCGGATCACGTCGAAGAACACTTCCGCATGACGCCGGCCCATGTCGGCATCCGTTTCGCCTTCCGCCGGCTGGTAGCCGAAATAGCGAAAGCCGTCGATGACCTGCTCGGGCGAACCGCGGCTGATGCCGAGCTGCAGGCGCCCGCCAGAAATGAGATCGGCCGCACCCGCATCCTCCGCCATGTAGAGCGGGTTTTCATAACGCATGTCGATCACGGCGGTGCCGATCTCGATCTTTTTCGTCCGCGCGCCGACGGCGGCGAGAAGCGGGAAGGGCGAGCCGAGCTGCCGGGCGAAATGGTGGACGCGGAAATAGGCGCCGTCGGCCCCGAGTTCCTCGGCGGCGACGGCGAGGTCTATGGACTGCAGGAGCACATCGGATGCCGACCGCGCCTGCGAATGCGGCGAGGGGTTCCAGTGCCCGAAGGAAAGAAAGCCGATTTTTTTCATGGTTTTACCGTCCTGTTTCTATGCGGCTAAACGCGCGTGCCTCGCCCCTCATCCGCCTGCCGGCACCTTCTCCCCGCTCGCGGGGAAAAGGGATATGCCGCGTCCTTGCCGTTTCCCCTCTCCCCGCGTGCGGGGAGAGGATGCGCCGAGCGAAGCGGAGGCGGGGTGAGGGGCTATTTGCGCACCGCAATATCTATTTGCACCCCAAATGGCACGCCGCCCCTCGCATTCCCAGCCGCCACCCGGTGAACACTGCGTCCTCAGCGCGCCGCTTGCGGATCGACCCAGCCCATCCAGGTGGTGAAGGCGAGCAGTGGTGAGCCCCAGAGCGCCAGCACCAGCGCGTAGGCGGCAGCAACCCCCAACATGACCAGCATTCGCGTCTGGCGGTTTCTTCTCATCGTCTGTCCTTCTCTTGATCCTTATTCCGCTGCCGGCTGGCCGCGCAGCACGACGCCGAGGTCGTCGCTCTCGCGCACCTTGCGGAGCTGTTCTTCCGCCTGCACCGCCTCGCGCTGGCGGTTCCACATCGAGGCGTAGAGGCCGTTCTGCTCAAGCAGCGAAGCGTGCGTGCCGCGTTCGGCGATATGGCCGTCGCGCAGCACGATGATCTCGTCGGCATTGATGACGGTCGAGAGCCGGTGGGCGATGACCAGCGTCGTGCGGTTCTTCGAGACTGTGTCGAGCGCCGACTGTATCTCGTGTTCCGTCGTGGTGTCGAGCGCAGACGTCGCCTCGTCGAGGATGAGGATCGGCGGCGCCTTGAGGATGGTGCGGGCGATCGCCACGCGCTGTTTCTCGCCGCCGGAGAGCTTCAGGCCGCGCTCGCCGACCTTCGTGTCGAAGCCTTCCGGCAGCGTGCGGATGAAATGGCCGATCTGCGCCACTTCGGCGGCGGCGAACACTTCCTCGTCCGTCGCGGTGGTCCGGCCGTAGCGGATGTTGTAGGCGACCGTATCGTTGAACAGCACCGTATCCTGCGGCACCATGCCGATGACGGCGCGGAGCGACGTCTGCGTCACGTCGCGCACATCCTGCCCGTCGATGGTGATGGCGCCGCCCTGGATATCGTAGAACCGGTAAAGCAGCCGGGAGATGGTGGATTTCCCGGCGCCGGACGGGCCGACGATCGCCACCGTCTTGCCGGCCGGCACCTCGAAGGAAATGCCTTTCAGGATCGGCCGGGCCGGGTCATAGGAAAAATGCACGTCCCTGAAGGCGATCGAGCCCTGGCCGATCTCAAGCTTTGTGGCATCCGGCCTGTCGACCACTTCCGGCTCCACTTCCAGGAGATCGAACATCTGCTCGATATCGGTCAGCCCCTGGCGGATTTCGCGGTAGACGAAGCCGATGAAATTGAGCGGCACAGACAACTGCATGAGGAGGGCGTTGACGAAGACGAAATCGCCGATCGTCTGTTCGCCGCGCTGCACGGCAAGCGCCGACATCACCATCATCACCGTCGTGCCGAGGCCGAAGATGACGCCCTGGCCGAAGTTCAGCCAGCCGAGCGAGGTCCAGACATCGGTCGCGGCCTTTTCGTAGCGCGCCATGGAGGCGTCGAAGCGCTTTGCCTCCATCTCTTCGTTGCCGAAATATTTGACCGTCTCGAAGTTGAGGAGCGAATCGATCGCCTTGGTGTTGGCGTCCGTGTCGCTGTCGTTCATCGAGCGGCGGATGGAGATGCGCCAGTCGCTCGCCTTGATGGTGAACCAGATATAGAGCCAGACGGTGACCGCGGTGACCGCCACGTACCAGAAGCCGTAGGCCGCCCAGAAGATCACCGCCGTTAGCAGGAATTCGAGCAGCGTCGGCACCGAGTTCAGGATGGTGAAGCGGACGATCGTCTCGATGCCCTTGGTGCCGCGCTCGATGATGCGCGATAGCCCGCCCGTCTTGCGCTCCAGGTGGAAGCGTAGCGAAAGCTGGTGCATGTGCACGAAGGTGCGGTAGGCGAGCTGGCGCACCGCATATTGGCCGACGGAGGCGAAGAGCGCATCACGCAGCTGGTTGAGGCCGAGCTGCAGGAGGCGCGTGAAATTATAGGCGATGACGAGGACGACCGCGCCGAGCAGGAAGGCCGGCAGCAGGCCCTGCATATCCATCTTGCCGTTCAGCGCATCGGTCGCCCATTTGAAGAAATAAGGGACAGCGAGCAGCACGAACTTGGCGAGGAAGAGATAAAAGGTCGCCCACAGCACGCGCGCCTTCAGATCGGCCCTGCCATGCGGCCACATATAGGGCCACAGGTTGACGAGCGTGCCGAGCGGATTGCTGGCATCCGCCGATATGGTCTTCTTGCTTGCTGCCATGAATGTCTCCGCCGGACCCCGCGTAAGGGCGCGTCAAAACGCCACCCCGGCACATAAGGGCCGGGGGCGAATGTTGCAATGACGGTTTGATGAAAGTTCCGTTCCGCAAGCCGCCGTTCAGCGCTGCTGCAATGCGAGCCGCAGCCCCAGCGCGCAATAGATGCCGCCCACGACCTTGCCCTGCCATTTCATGACCGCCGGATGGCGGCGCAGGAACCTGCCGAGCCCGCCGGCGCCCATCGCGAAGACCACCGTGCTGAACAGGCCGAGCACCACGAAGACGAAGCCGAGAATCAGGAGCTGGGGGATCGCCGGACCGTTTTCCGGATGCACGAATTGCGGCAGGAAGGCGAGGAAGAAGAGCGCGGTCTTCGGGTTCAGGACTTCGGTCAGCACCGCCTGCCGGAAGGCATTGGCCGGGCTGACGGAAAGCGCTCCGGCGCCGAGTTCCGGCGCCGTCCTGGTGAGGATGGCGCGGATGCCGAGATAGATCAGATAGGCAGCGCCGATATACTTGATGATGCTGAAGAGCAGCGCGGAGGCCGCGATGACGGCCGAAATGCCGACCGCCGCCATCAGCGTGTGGATGAGATCGCCGACGGCGACGCCGAACCCGGTCGCAAGCCCGGCGCGGGTGCCGGATGTCGTCGCCCGCGCGACGGTCAGCAGCGTCGCAGGGCCTGGAATGAAGACGAAGCCGAGCACGATCGCCACATAGGTCATCAATACGGATGTGTCGATCATGGGCGCCTCCTTGCCTGGAGGCGAGGAGGCCATGCTTTTTCGGCAAAAGCAATATCCCCGCGACGCTTCCTCAGGGACCGGGCCGAAATCCGGAGCGACGAAGCGTGCCGATTCCTCGATCGGCCGCAGAATTCGGTTCCGCTTTCCCGCATCCGGCGGAGAAAGGCCCCGCCGGCCCGTTCAGGGGTCACTTGGTCGAGGCGTTGCCGCTCGAGGCCGTGCCCGAGCCCGCGGTGCCGGTCGGCGTGGTTGTGGCCGGCGGCGTGGTCCAGGAGATGTAATAATAGGCCTCGCCGACCATGCCGAAATAGGAACTCGCGCCGGTTTCCTTCTCGATATAGCTCGAATCGGCGTTGCGGACGAACTTGCCGCTCGTGTCGCGCGTCAAGAGGTCCTTCAGGAAACTGCTCCAGTCGGACTTTTCGACCTCGGTCTTGGCGGCGGAAAGCTGCTTGCTGTCGGTCACGTCCCAGGCCTTCACCTGTTCGCCGGCGACCGCATTGGTCACGGTCAGCGTTCCTGCATCGAGCGCCTTCAGCATCTTGTCGGCCATGGCGGCGGTATCGGGCTTGTCCTTCAGGCCTTCCAGCTTCTCGCGCAGCGCCTTCATGAAGGCCTTGCTGGACATGTCGTCGACCGACCCGTCCTCGTCCTTTACGGTCGGATCGATGCCGTTCTTCGCCTGCTGCAGCGATGCGATCAGCGCCGTCAGCTTGGTATCCTCGTAGTCGTCGTCGCTGTCGTTGCCGGAATAAAGGATATCGGCAAGCGAAGAGCTGGATGAGCCGCCGGAGGCGACGCTGGACGAGCGGGTGTCGGTCGCTTCCTTGAAGGCGCTGAGGGCGGCCTGGCTGGACCACATGCGGATCGTATTGATGCTTGAAACCATCTTTTTTCTCCCAAGGCGTCATCGAGCGGCATGCGGTGGAGCCGGAGATAATGTGAAGCCATGCCGTGACACTGCCGGTTATTTGCCCCGCAGCCTGCGTGAAGCTGACCCGCCGATGGATTTCCCCGAAAGATCCCGCAATTGAGGCTGACATTGCGCCGAAAACGAGCGCCACCCCCAAACCGGCAGCGCGGGGGATGCGGAAACGTCGCTCCGGCCGCCTCGAATGGACCTGGAGCAACTTGCCTGAGTCGCGGATGCGGAGCTGATTCCGGTCCTTTCACATGGGCTCGAATCCGGAGAACATGACGCTTTGATGAAAATTTCGCTCTTCGGGCTGCCGCCATTGCCCGCTGCGGGTCATGCCCTAGGTCATCCGTGGGCGGCCGGAGCGTACGGGTTCTGCCATCCGGGCATCGTCTCCAAGCTGTCGGAGATATCAGTGCGCACCATCAGACATGCAATCCGAATTGCGGCCGTATTGTTGCCGGCTGCGGCCTGCGCAGAAACGGGAAGCGGAGGGGAGGCGATCATTTTCAAGAGCCTGTTGTCGAAGATCGGCGTTTCGCGACCCGTTTCCCGCCAGCCGTCGGAAACGCTCGGAGAACTGCGGGAGGCGGTCATCGCCCGGCTCCGCACGGAAGCGCAGGTGAAAAATATTTCACCTGACCCGGACAACCCGGCGGTCCTGCGGGTCGAGCTTGGCGGCAGCGCAGGGAAAACCATCAATGTTACCGTGGACGTGACCAATGTTCACGGCCGGCTCTACACGCTGCGCAACGATGCCGACCGCCAGGCGGCGATCGAAAATCTCGTCCAGGGCATCGTTGCCGTCGTCCGCAAACCGGAAATCGACTTCAACCGGATATACGCAAACATCCGGTTCCGGGATAAGAATCTCATGCCGTCGGGGCCTTCGTCTCCCGCAGATGCGCTGGTGGAGGAACTCGCCGGCGATATCGCGGTCGTCTACCAGCTTGATACGCCGCACAGCCTGAGCGGCGTCTCGCATGCCGATATCGGCGACAGGTCCCTGGACGAGATCAGGCAGATCGCCCGAAAAAACATTCTTCGGGAAATGTCGAAGCTTAGCGAGGAGCGGGCCAACGAGCATATCCTCACCTATCAGATCAGCGACAATACGGCGCTTTCCCCGGCCATCGTGCTGACCGACGAATTCTGGGCCCGCGTCGATCGGGCATTTCCGGCGGGCGCATTGCTTATTCTGCGCCAGCGGGACGAGGTCGCGGTGATCGACCGCCGGGCGCCGCTCGCACTGCAGCTCGCGCGGCGGCTGATCGACATGGCGAAGCAGCGCGGCATCGATTTCCTGTCCGACCATGTCTTCGAACGCCGCGACGGCCGGCTGGTCGTGGTTGCGGAGTAGCAGGCCCCTGCATCGCCTTGCCGCGTTCGGTATATGGAGAAGAAAAGACGGTCGTAGAGATTTGCCGATCCTCCGGACACGCAGGTTCGGCCGCGCCGGATCGTCACTCCGGCGCGGTTCTGCTTTTGGACAGGCACCGCATTGCGATGCCTCGGGGAAGGGGGCAGGCGGGGTATTTCAGGGTATCGGGTATGTCAGGCTTCCACCTGCCCCGACCGTTTTCGTGGTTTTCACAGGATTTGCGAGCCCTCTTCGGCCACGTCCACGACCATCACCGGAAACCGAGTTTCGAACCCAGAGGAGGAGGCCGGTTCGCGAACCCGGTTTCCCATCCGATGACGGGTGAAATTATCGGATGGCTGTGGGGGGCGGGGACGAAGTGGGGATGAAAATGAAAACTAAGCTATTGAAGAGAAGCGATTATTTTTTCGATACCCTCGGAATCTCCCCCGGTGAAAACGCCCGGCTGCCGGCCGGTCGCTCTCTCGGCCAGCAGGAGGAAACAGGCGGATGCCCCTCGCATTTCATCGACGTCGCAGTTCGTGCCCGCCTGTGAGTTTCCGGATTTCGGGGAAACACGGCCCGCAGCACATTTCCTCGCTTGTGAAAGGGTGCCGGCAGGAGGAAGTCTCTCTGCTTACGACCGGCGGTGCATCATCCGCTGGCGGTGCAGTTCTTCCGAATCGGGCCGGGCTTCGTCCGGTACGCCGAAGATCTGGCCGGGCTGGATGACGTCCGGATTGCGGATCTGGTCTTCGTTGGCGAGGTAGATCGTCGTATAGCGCACGCCCTGGCCATAGACGCGGCGGGAGATCTGCCACAGCGTATCGCCGCGGCGGATGATCACCGAGGCGCGTTCGCTCTGGGTCAGCGGCGCCTGCTGGATGGTCCGCGCACCGCTCGCGTCGGTTGCCGTGGCGACGGCAGCGGCGATCTCGACACCATGCAGCTGCTGGGCGATGACCGGGCCGACGGCTTTGGCGATCATCTCGCCGATCTTCTTCAGCCCGGCGCCGACGGAGGCGACATCCTTGGGCAACGCGTCGAGCGCTGCAAGCGCCGCGGCGGCATCCCGGGCGGTACCCTGGGCGATCGTCCGCACGGAGGCTGCGGCATCGGCCGGCAGGCGATATTCCGCCAGCGACTTCAGGGCGATCGAGGTGGCCGAACGGGCCGCGACCATCTGCTCCATCGAGGGCACGCGGCCGCCGTCATAAAGGCCGCGCAGCAGGTTGAAGGCCCGCACCGCGTCGCTGCGCAGCTTGTCGAAGGCGCCGGCATCGATCCGCGCCAGGACGTCGGCATTCGGCGCCGCGGCGACGGCCGCGACCTGTTCGCCGGCAGGCCGGTTGAAGGGGACCTCGACGCGCACCAGGACCGTGCCACCGGCGCCGAGCGCCTCGACGGCAATCCGGTGGTCGCCGACCGTCAGATCGGTCGTTCCCTCGATTACGAAACTGCCGTCCTGGCCGGCCTGCGCGGTGCCGATCGGCCTGCCGTCGGCCTGGCCGCGCAGCGGCGTGCCGGGTTTGGCCGCGCCGGCGACGAAAATCCTGGCGCCCTCGATTTCGACGGCGGTGACGCGCAATTCAGGCGCCGACACGCCGGCCGCAGCGGGAGCCGCAGCCGCCGGCGCTGAAACCGCGATGTTCGGGGCCGAGGAGACGAGGCCGGAGGAGCCGGATGGAAGTGCCGGCAAGGCGGCCGCCGTGCCCGCCGAAGGCGCGGCCGGAGCCGAGGAGGCCGCCGGAGCCGCCGGTTGAGCCGGCGCGGATGCCATCATCTGCGGTGCCGCAGGAGCCTGCGGTGCAACCGGAGCCTGAACTGTTGCAGCCGGCGTCGGCGGGGCGGCGGGCTTTGCGGCCTCGGCAGCCGGCGTCGCGATCAGCCGGCTCGCCTTGCCGGGCGTGGTGACCATGGCGAGCAGCTTGTCGGCGCTGCCCTTGGCGGGCACGGAAACCGTTGCGGTTTCCTCAGACATCGTCGGTTTGCCATCCTTGCCCGTCGCCTTGAGGATGAGCTGGTGGTCGCCGGGCGGCAGCGGATTGTCGAGAATGGCGGCAAAATCGCCGCTCGGCCCGACATTGACCTTGGCGACGACCGAGGAACCGTCGGTGACTTCCAGCGTGGAATGGGGTTCGGCGCGACCGGCGATGACGGTCGAACCGTCCGGCTCGACGCGCAGCACGTCGAAGGAGGGCGTCTTTGCGGTCTGCTGTGGTGCGGCGGGCATCGGGGCGGGCGGGGCCGGCTGCTGGGTCTGCGGAGCGGCTGCGGTCTGGGAGGCAGCCGGAGCGGCCGGCGTCGCGCCGGGGGCAGCGGGAGCGGCGGCCTGTTCGGCCGGCTTTGCCGGTTCCGGCGCCTTGGCGACGGGCTTCGGTTCGGTCACCGCGTCCTTGACGGCATTGCCGGCCGCATTGATTGCATCGCCGATCGGCTTCGCATCCTGATTAATCCTCGGCAGCACGAAGAAGACCATCAGCAGCGATGCTGTTGCAAGTACGATCAGGGCCAGCCAGCCGGCACGGTTTTTCATCATCAATGCCTCTCCCGACGGCTACAACCGTCGCATATCCGGATTAACCTTTTCCTCCCGCCTTAACAAGCTTTTCACACTATAAACCCTTGCTCTTCCGGGTGTTTCCCGTCAATTTTGAAGGCCGGACGTGCTGCCGCGTCCCATCTGGAATGCCATACGGAGAAAACTCTTGCCGATTCGATCCATCTGCGTCTATTGCGGTTCGCAACCGGGACGTGATCCCGCCTATATCGCTGCCGGCCGCGCGCTCGGAAAATCCATCGCCGCCCACGGGCTTCGGCTGGTCTATGGCGGGGGCACCAAGGGCATCATGGGTGCGGTCGCGGCCGGTGCGCTCGCGAACGGCGGTCAGGTCACCGGCATCATCCCTGAATTTCTCGTCGATATGGAGGCGACGCGTCACTCGCTCGGCCAGCTCGATGAGCTGATTGTGACCGAGGACATGCATCAGCGCAAGCACAAGATGTTCGAGCGTGCTGACGCTTTCGTGACCCTGCCGGGCGGCATCGGCACGCTGGAGGAGATCGTCGAGATCATGACCTGGGCGCAGCTCGGCCGGCATGAAAAGCCGATGGTCTTCGCCAATATCGGCGGTTTCTGGGACCCGATGCTGGATCTCATCACCCATATGCGCGAGCAGGGCTTCATCCATCGCGCCCATCTCGTGCAGCCGATGGTGATCGCCGACGTGGAGGACATCGTGCCGGCGATCCTCGAGCGCGGCGAGGAGTTCCGTCCCTCCGGCGGCGAGGATGCGGTCATCTCCCGCCTCTGATCGAACTCCGTCCGGGGCTTGTGGCGGTTCCGACGGTTTCGCCGCATGTCTGACGGCTTCGCCGCAGGTTAATCGACGATGAAGAGTTTCGCGCCGGCCGCGGTCGAGGAGCGGTGCGGCTCGGCATCGTCGGCCACCTGGTAGCTCATGCCGGGCTTCAACGTGAAGACGCGTCCGTCGGCGAGTTCCGTCCGGAGCTCGCCTTCAAGGCAGAGAAGGATATGGCCCTTGACGCACCAGTGGTCGGCCAGATAGCCCGGCGTATATTCCACCATCCGCACCCGGATGCCGCCGAAATGGCGAGTCTGCCAGGTGGCGAGGCCGGCCTCGCCCTTGTGCTCCGTCTTCGGCACCTCGTTCCAGTCCGTCGTGCCGAAGGGAATGTCTTTCATCTTCATGGGAGTTCTCCGGAAATGCTCTAGCGGCCGCGCAGTCGCATCAGTATCGACGCCGTATAAAGGGCGAGCGCCGTCCAGATGAGCACGAAGGAGCCGAGCTTCACCAGGCTGAGCGGCTCGTGGAAGACAAAGACGGCGATGAGGAAAACGATCGTCGGGGTGATGTATTGCATGATGCCGACGGTCGACAGCCGCAGCAGTTTCGCGCCGGTCGCGAAGATCATCAGCGGAATGGCGGTGACGAGGCCGACGCTGAGGAGCAGCGCCACGTCCGAGGGGCTGCCGTTGAAAAGATGCCCCCGTCCGGAGGCTTCCAGCCAGATCATGTAGGGCAGGCCGATCACGGAAAGCAGCAGGACTTCCAGGAAGAAACCCTGGTTCGGCCCGATCGGCAGCGTTTTGCGGAAGAAGCCGTAGAACCCCCAGCTGAACGCCATGGTGAGCGCCACCCAGGGCAGGTGTCCCATGTCCACCGTCAGGGTGCCGACGCCGATGGCGGCGAGCGCGACCGCGCATATCTGGACAACGGACAGCTTTTCCTTGAGGAAGACGGCGCCGAGCAGCACGCTGAACAGCGGATTGATGAAATAGCCGAGCGCGCCCTCCAGCGCGCGGCCGGCATTGACCGCCCAGAGATAGGTTCCGGTGTTGATGGAGATCAGGATCGCGGTCAGCATCGCCATCGCCAGCGTCCGCGGCGAACGCAGGGCGTCCACCACATCCTTCGTCCGGCGGCGCCAGACCAGCATCGCGCCGGCGACCGGCACGCCCCAGACCACGCGATGGGCGATGAATTCCAGCGGCGGAATATGTGCGAGCGCCTTCATGTAGAGCGGCATGAAGCCCCAGATGACATAGACCAGCAGGACCAGAATGAAGCCTTTGCGGCCGTCATCCCGGATGACGGGGAGGGTTCCTGTCTCGGTTGTCATGGAAAGATCCGGTCGATGATGCAATGCAGCATTAGTAGCGGCCCTCCGGAGGCCTGCCAATCGAATTCCTTTAGGCTTCACCTATTTTGCCGTCCGCCGGCACCGGCATGGCCATCGGGTATTTCCGTCATGCCGTTCTGGTTATAGCCTGCTCTAATGGAAGAGGCCGGACCGAACCAATTCATTTCGGTGAAGCATCCATGACCTGTCGCGATCCCGTCAGGTGGCATATGGATGATGGCCCGCAGGTCAGGATTGGAGGAAGGAATGGCTTTCGAGGACGAGGCGCCGCACCGGCAACTCTATGCGCGGCAGATTTTGGCCAAGGCCGGTGTCGCCCAGGACGACAGGCTGCTGGCCGCTTTCGCGAAAGTTTCGCGGGAAAAATTCATCGGGCCGCCGCCCTGGGTCTATAGCGACTTCCAGGGCTACCGGTCGCTCGCTTCCGAAGATCCGCGCGTGCTTTATCAGGATATCCTCGTCGGGCTCGACACGGCGCGGGGCGTCAACAACGGCATGCCCTCGCTGCATGCCGGTGCCCTGCATGCGCTCGGCGTCAGGGAGGGCGAGACGGTCGCCCATCTCGGCGCCGGCTCGGGATATTATTCGGCGATCCTCGCCGAGCTGGTCGGGCCGTCGGGCAGGGTCGTTGCGGTCGAATATGACCGGGCGCTTGCCGAAAAGGCGCGGGAAAACCTCGCCGGCTACCCGCATGTCGAGGTGGTGCAGGGCGACGCGACCGAATGGCCGCAGGAGGATACCGACGTCATCTACGCCAATTTCGCTCTCGACCATCCGCCGGAAGCCTGGATCGACAACCTGGCCGTCTCCGGCCGGCTGCTGTTTCCGCTCGGCATCCCGGGGATGGAAGGCGGCAGGCGCAGCGGCTTCACCCGCGCCGCCGCTTTCCTGATGATCGACCGGCGGGGCGGAGGACGTTTCGGCGCCCGCTTCCTCCAGCCTGTTTCCTTCGTCTGGGCGGAGGGGCAGGCCCCGACACCGGCCGGGCGGCACGAAGGGCTGACGGAAGCTTTCCGCAGCCGTCAGGGCCACCAGATCCGCAGTTTCCGCTGGCGGGAGCCGCCGGGGGAGGGTGAGTGGTACGGGGAGGAGGAATGGGGGCTGAGTTTTGAGGAAGTGTGAGAGGCCGGTGCCTTTCTTCTCGCGACCGTGCGGCATGGCCGCAAAGCGCCAAAGCTGTCTTGAAGTAATGCAAGCCCGCGATCTTCCCCGGTCTATTAACGCTGGGCCACGAATAAAATACAACGTTAATTTTATATTAATAGTGTCGCAATCATTTAAAATGGCTTTGTCGCAGCTTATTGCCGGCGTGCGAAACAATATGTCTATATAATTTTCGAGGGCGGCGTTCTTCGCCCGTTTCAGGCTATTGAGTAATGGGTTGGCTCGATGATTTCCTTTGTCGTTCGATTGAAGAGGCGCGCTCATTTCACGGTGAAGCGGCGGGCCATCGGAAGACACGAAGACTTCATCGGCACCGGCGCTCGTCGCAGAAAGCAGGCGCGCCAGCGAGTTGGGATTTTGATCGCAGGCTTTTCGCTGGCCTTTTTCCTCGTCGGCGCTCGCCTTGTCCAATATGGGATCGCCGATCCCGTCGTCACCGGCGCGCTCGGCAATCCCAATACGGTCGCTACTCGCCCGGACATCGTCGACCGCAACGGCGCGCTTCTCGCAACTGACGTGAACATGGTATCGCTCTATGCGGACCCGCGGCGTATCGTCGATGCGGACGAGGTCGTGGAGAAGCTCGCGCAGGTCATTCCTAACCTGGATTGGAGCGAAACCCACAAGCGGCTGCGTTCGGGAACTGCTTTCCAGTGGCTCAAGCGGCAGCTGACGCCTCGGCAGCAGGCGGACGTTCTAGCGCTCGGCATCCCCGGCGTCGGCTTCCGGCCGGAGAAGCGGCGTTTTTATCCCGGTGGTGCAACCGCGTCGCATATCGTTGGCCATGTGAACGTCGACAACCAGGGTCTTGCCGGCATGGAACGATACCTGGACCAGCAAGGCTTGTCGGACCTGCGCGCGGCCGGGATGACAAGCGATACGCGTCTGGAGCCCGTCAGGCTTTCGATCGATATTCGTGTCCAGAACATCGTGCGTGAGGTCGTCGCCACGGCGATGACCGCCTACAAGGCCGAGGCTGCAGGTGCGGTCATTCTCGACGTCGACACCGGTGAAGTGCTCGCCATGGCCTCCGTGCCCGATTACGATCCGAACGAACCGTCGCGAACGCTTCCTGACGGAAGCGTGGACAAGGAATACGAGAAGGGCTGGTTCAATCGGGTCAGCAATGCGACCTATGAGATGGGTTCGACGTTCAAGAGCTTCACTTTGGCGATGGGGTTGGACGAAGGCAAGATTACTTTGAACTCTGTCGTCGATGCATCCCGACCGATCCGAATGGGCGGCTTCACGATCAAGGACTTCAAGGGCAAGAACCGGGCGCTGACGATTCCGGAAGTCTTCCAGTATTCCTCGAACATCGGTACTGCTGCGGTTGCCGACATGGTCGGCATCGAGGGGCATCAGCAGTTTCTGACAAAGCTCGGGCTCCTGTCGAAGATGGAAACCGAAATGCCCGGCGTCGCGACCCCGACGCAGCCGCGCGTGTGGAAGAAAATCAACTCCGTTACGATCTCGTTCGGCCATGGCGTGGCGACCACGCCGCTGCAGACGGCGGTTGCCGCCGCTTCGTTGATTAACGGCGGAAGCCTTGTTCGACCAACGTTTCTTCCCCGCAGTCCCGAACAGGCGAAACTGCTGTCGCGTGCCGTCATCAAGGGCAAGACCAGTGCGGACATGCGCTATCTTTACACCTGGAATGGCCTGAAAGGCTCAGGCCGAAGCGCCCAAGTTGAAGGTTTTAACGTGGGCGGCAAAACAGGCACCGCCGACAAGGTAATCAACGGGCGGTACGCGAACGATATCAACTTCAATGCATTCGTCGCAGCATTTCCGATGGACAGGCCGAAATATGTGGTGCTTTCGATGATCGATGCTCCGAAGACAGGTGAACATGGTGGCCGAACAGCGGCATCCACCGCGGCGCCCATGATCAAGTCGATCATCAGCCGCGTTGCGCCTCTTCTGGGCGTGCAGCCTCGTTTTGGCTCCCCGGACGCAAGACACCTTTTGTCAAACTACTGAATTCGCTCGCCCAGTTCCCAAAAGCTCATGATCCGGGCATATTTTACGTGAGGGCTCTGGGGCCGAAGGCAGACCCAAGGTCATGCGATCCTGGCACCCCGCCCTCACTCCGCCGCGATCTTGCCCGCCAGTTCGCGGTTCTTCATCAGCTTGTAGATGACCGAATCCATCAGCGCCTGGAACGAGGCGTCGATGATGTTTTCCGAGACGCCGACCGTCCACCAGCGAACGCCGCTCGAATCGGTCGACTCGATCAGGACGCGGGTGATCGCTTCCGTGCCGCCATTGAGGATACGCACCTTGAAGTCAGCAAGGACCAGATCGTCGATCTCGTGCTGGTACTTGCCGAAATCCTTGCGAAGCGCCAGGTCGAGCGCGTTGACCGGGCCTTCGGCTTCGGCGACCGACATCAGCGTCTGACCGTCGATCGAGATTTTCACGACCGCTTCCGAGACGATCTTGATACGGCCGTGGCTGTCAAAGCGGCGCTCGATCATCACCCGGAAGCCGTCCACCGAGAAGAAGTCCGGGATCGTGCCGAGCGTGCGGCGGGCGAGCAGTTCGAAACTCGCATCGGCGCCCTCATAGGCATAACCGGAGGCCTCGCGTTCCTTGACGATCGAGATCAGCCGGTCGAGCTTCGGATCGTCCTTGGCCACCTCGATGCCGCGGCGCTTCAGCGCATTGATGAAATTCGACTTGCCGCCCTGGTCGGACACCATGACCTTGCGGAAATTGCCGACGCTTTCCGGCGTCACATGCTCGTAGGTGCGCGGGTCTTTGAGGAGGGCGGAGGCATGGATGCCGGCCTTGGTGGCGAAGGCGGATGCGCCGACATAGGGCGCCTGGTGGTTCGGCGAGCGGTTGAGCAGTTCGTCGAAGGCATGGCTGAGGTTGGTCAGCCCAGTCAGCCTCTCGGGATCGATCGCCGTCTCGAAGCGGGAGGAATAGGCTTCCTTGAGGGACAGCGTGCCGATCAGCGTCACGAGGTTGGCATTGCCGCAGCGCTCGCCGATGCCGTTCAGCGTGCCCTGGATCTGCCGGCAGCCGGCTTCGACGGCGGCGAGCGAATTGGCGACCGCCTGGCCGGTATCGTCATGGGCGTGGATGCCGAGCGAGGAGCCCGGGATGCCGGCCGCGATCACGGCGGAAACGATGGCGCGCACCTCGTTCGGCTGGGTTCCGCCATTGGTATCGCAGAGCACGACCCAGCGGGCGCCCGCTTCATAGGCCGTTTTCGCGCAGGAGAGCGCGTATTCGGGATTTGCCTTGTAGCCGTCGAAGAAATGCTCGCAATCGACCATCGCCTCCTTGCCGGCGCCGCGCGCGGCCTCGACGCTGTCGCGGATCGACTCGAGATTTTCCTCGTTCGAACAGCCGAGCGCGACGCGCACGTGATAGTCCCAGCTCTTCGCCACGAAACAGATCGCATCGCTTTTCGCCTGCAACAGCACGGTGAGCCCCGGATCGTTGGATGCGGATATGCCCGCCCGCTTCGTCATGCCGAAGGCGACGAAGGCTGCCTTTTCCGTGCGTTTCTTCGAAAAGAAGGCCGTGTCGGTCGGGTTGGCGCCCGGATATCCGCCTTCGACGTAATCGAAGCCGAACGCGTCCAGGAGGTTGGAGATGGCGATCTTGTCCTCGACGGAAAAATCGACGCCGGGCGTCTGCTGCCCGTCGCGGAGCGTGGTGTCGAAGAGGTAGATGCGTTCGCGTGTCATGTCCAAAATCCCATGGGCGGTCTTGCCCCCTCATCCGCCCTGCCGGGCACCTTCTCCCCGCATGCGGGAAGAAGGAAATATGCCGCTTGCCTTCCCGACCCTCGACGTTGCTCCGGGCACGTTCCTCTCGCCGCAAACGGGGAGAGGGTCAGGGTGAGGGGCAAATGTTCGTTACGTCGTTTTACCCGCAAACCGGTCCGTTGCCCGGATCAGCCGATCGGTAATCCCCGGCTCGGAGACCGCATGGCCGGCGCCTTCGACGATGTGGAAATCCGCGTCCGTCCACACCTTCGACAGCTGCCAGGCATATTTCAGCGGGCAGGGCATGTCGTAGCGGCCGTGCACGATGACACCCGGAATACCCTTGAGCTTCACCGCGTCGCGCAGCAGCTGGCCATCCTCCAGCCATCCGGCATTCATGAAATAGTGGTTCTCGATGCGCGAGAAGGCGAGCGCATAGTGATCCTCGTCGTGGTTGGCGGCAAGCTGCGGGTCGGGCAAGAGCGTGATCGTCGAGCCTTCCCAGACGCTCCAGGCCTTGGCGCAGCGGATCTGCTCCGCCTTGTCGGGGCCGGTGAGGCGGCGGTGATAGGCGGCCATCATCTCGTGACGCTCGTTTTCGGGAATGGGGGCCACGAAGGCTTCCCATTTGTCCGGGAACATTTCCGACACGCCGAACTGGTAGTACCAGTCGAGTTCCGGTCGGGTGACCGTGTAGATGCCGCGCACCAGAAGCTCGGTGACGCGATGCGGGTGGGTCTCCGCATAGGCGAGCGCCAGCGTCGAACCCCACGAGCCGCCGAACACCTGCCACCTGTCGACGCCGGTCATGTCTCGCAGCCGTTCGATATCGGCGACGAGATGCCAGGTCGTGTTGGCCTCCAGGCTCGCATGCGGCGTGGAGCGCCCGCAGCCGCGCTGGTCGAACAGCAGCACGTCGTAGAGATCCGGATCGAAGAGGCGCCGCTGGGTCGGATTGCAGCCGCCGCCGGGGCCACCATGCAGGAAGACGGCGGGCTTGGCGCCCATGGTTCCGACCCGCTCCCAATAGATCACGTGGCCGTCGCCAACGTCGAGATGGCCGCTCTCGTAGGGCTCGATCTCCGGATAAAGCGTGCGAAGCAATTCGGTCATGAAAGGTCCTTCATCGATCGTTCCGGCATGCCGGCATGATGGAAATCCGCTGTCATCGCAGCAGCACGTAAGCCACCACCGAACCGGTGATCACCGTGACGAGCACGCCCTTGGCGATCAGGCCGTAAAGCAGCCACTTCGGCATCTTGAGGTTCGGATCGTCGGCCATCTCACAATCCCTTCGACGGCCAGGCGGCGGTGTCGTGGTCGGGGTGCTGGAAGGAGATGATCTGCTCCTGCTTGACGGCGTCTTCCGCCGAATCCCGGATCGGCTGCTCGAAGATCGTCGTCACCCACGGGATATGGGAGGAATAATTGACCTGGATGCGCGGCGCCAGGTCGTCGCGGTCGTCGAAGGAGCCGATCGAAAGCTCCAGCCCGCCGGGATAGCGGTATGTCAGCGGCGTTCCGCAGTTCTCGCAGAAGCCGCGGTCGATATTGACCGAGGACTGGAAATATTTGGGCGCTCCGCGGGTCCACTCGACGCCGGAGCCGTTCCCCTCGGGCGGCGCGCTGACCAGCGGCCCGAAAAAGCCGCCGAACGCCTTCTGGCACATCCGGCAATGGCAGATCGAGGCGCGGCCTAGCTCGCCGTGGATGCGGAAGCGGACGGCGCCGCACTGGCAGCCGCCTGTTCTGAGCTTTTCGGTCATTTTTCGTTCTCCAGGGGGCCTAGGGGCGGCCATGTTTCGGTATCGTGGTCGGGATGCTGGTAGGAGACGATATCGGCAAGGAACGGCGCCTCGTCGATATCATCCATCGTGTGCCGTCCCGGCAATTCGCCGAGGCGGTCGACAAAGGGCAGCTTGGCCTCGATGCCGAACTGCACGACCGGCGGCAGGGAGGCCGGGTCATCGAAACTGCCGGCGGAGATGGAGATGCCGTCATCGGCCTCATAGGTCATCGGCGTGCCGCAATCGGCGCAGAAGCCGCGCCGGACATGGTTGGACGAATGGAAATATTTGAGGCCGCCGCGCGTCCAGGTGAGCGTCGCCTCGCCGGTGGCGACGAGCGGCGCATAATAGGCGCCGAAAGCCTTCTGACACATGCGGCAATGGCAGATGGAAGAATCGAGAGGTTCTCCCTCCAGCCGGAAGCGGATCGCGCCGCACTGGCAGCCGCCGGTTCTCACGACATCGCTCATCGGATTTCCTCCTGAACTCCGCGGGGTGGCCAGGCCTCGGTATCGTGGTCCGGATGCTGGCGGGTGCTGGCGCGGATAATCTTTTCCTCGTCCGGCGTCATGTCCATTCCGGCCTCGTGGTGCAGGTCGTCGAGCTCCCCGAACCAGGTGAGCTTGTGGGCGAGGTTGGTCTGCATCGCCGGCTTGACGCTCTCCGGCTCGTCGAGCGATCCGAGCGTGATGCTGATATGGCCGGCGCCGCCGTCGTAAAAGAGCGGCGTGCCGCAATTGCTGCAGAAGCCGCGCCTGACGGTTTCGGAAGACCGGAACCAGGCCGGCTCGCCGCGGGTGAAGGCGAAGTTCTCCCGCTTCACGCCGCCCAACGGCATGAAATAGTTGCCGGCCGCCTTCTGGCACATCCGGCAATGGCAGACATGCGGAAATCCCAGCTCCCCCTCCGCCCGGTATCGCACCGCGCCGCACTGGCACCCGCCGGTGTGGATGATGGTCATCTCAGGCCTCTTCCACTGTTTTCAGGAACGATCACCGAGCCCATCGAAGCGCCCTCAGCTCTCTTCCGCCGCGTGGCATACCGCCTCGATATTGTTGCCGTCCGGATCGAAGACGAAGGCGCCGTAATAGTTCGGATGGTAATGCGGGCGAAGGCCGGGCGGGCCGTTGTCGCGGCCGCCGGCGGCGATCGCGGCCTTGTGAAAGGCATCGACTTCGGCACGGGTGTTGGCGGTGAAGGCGATGTGCTGGGAGTGGCCGGCCGCGGGCGCCGCCTCGTGCAGCCAGTAGACCGGGCGCTCCCGGCCATAACCGCCGACCTTGACGCCGTTCGTATATTCCGCCGGCACCATGTAGAGGAGCGAGGCGCCGAGCGGCGCGAAGGCAGCGTCGTAGAATGCCCTGGCGCGGTCGAAATCCGCCACCTTGATGCCCATGTGGTCGATCATGTCTTCCTCCTTCGTCGGTTCGTGAGCCGAAGCTTAGCGCTTCAGCTCCCAGGTCGTCACGCGTTCTCCGGTCGCCGGGTCTTTGCCATCCTTCAGCTGGATGCCTTTTTCTGACAATTCGTTGCGGATGCGGTCGGCCTCGGCGAAGTTCTTCGCTTTCAGCATTTCGAGCCGCATGGCGACCAGCGCATCGATCGCGGAGGCGACGGCTTCGTCCACTTCCGCCTTTTTGGGCAATACGCCGAGCAGGGCCGCGCTTGCTGCGAACTCCGGCAGGCGCGACTTGTCGGCATTGGCTTCCTGCGCCAGCGCATGCAGCGCCTGCACCGCCGCGACCGTGTTGAGGTCGTCGCCAAGGGCCTCCAGCACCGCTTCCGACGGCTCCGCATCACCCGGATCGCCGGCCGGCCATTTGGCGAGGAGACGTTCGGCCTCTTCCAGCCGCTTCACCGAAAAGTCGATCGGCTCGCGATAGTGGGTCATCAGCATGGCAAGCCTGAGCACGTCGCCCGGCCACTTGCGGCCGCCGAAGGTCTCGGTCTCAAGCAGGTCGTGGATGGTGATGAAATTGCCCTCGGATTTCGACATCTTGCGGCCCTCGACCTGCACGAAGCCGTTGTGCATCCAGACGTTCGCCATCACTTGCGTGCCGTGGGCGCAGCGCGACTGGGCGATCTCGTTCTCGTGGTGCGGGAAGATCAGGTCCAGTCCGCCGCCATGGATGTCGAATACCTCGCCGAGATAACGCTGGCTCATCGCCGAGCATTCGATATGCCAGCCCGGCCGGCCGCGGCCCCAGGGGCTTTCCCAGCCGGGCTCGTTGTGGGAGGAAAGCTTCCACAGCACGAAATCGCCCGGGTTCTTCTTGTGCGCATCGACCGCGACGCGGGCGCCGGCCTGCTGCTCGTCGAGCGGCCGCTTGGAAAGCTGGCCGTAATCGAGCATCGACTTCGTATCGAACAGCACTTCGCCGGCCGCCACATAGGCGTGGCCGCGGGCGATCAGCTTTTCGATGATCTCGACCATCTGGGGTATGTTGTCGGTGGCGCGCGGCTCGACATTCGGCTCCAGGCAGCCGAGCGCTGCAACATCCTGATGATACTGCGTCTCGGTCTTTTCGGTCACCGCACGGATCGCCTCGTTGAGCGGCAGGCCCGGATGGTCGCGCAGGGCGCGGGTATTGATCTTGTCGTCGACGTCGGTGATGTTGCGGGCATAGGTGACATGGGCCTCACCATAGACATGCTGCAGCAGCCGGTAGAGCACGTCGAAGACGATCGCCGGGCGCGCATTGCCGATATGGGCATAGTCGTAGACCGTTGGACCGCAGACATACATGCGCACGTTCTTGGGGTCGATCGGCAAAAATGCCGTCTTTTCGCGGGTCAGCGTGTTGTAGAACTTGAGCGAGGCGCCCATCGAAATCTCCCAAAACCTTGCATGGAAAGCGGCCACGAGCAACCAGCCGCCGGACCGGGTCGTTTGTCTTCAAGGCTTTTCAAGAGACGAAAACGGCCGGGCCAGCGCAAACGCTAGCGAATAATGATCCCGCAAATGGAAATCGCCGTTTTCATGGAGGAGGTTATGGCGCGGGCGCGGGATTTGGTCAAGGCCCCGCAGCCAACTCCCGTACCCGCGCCGGATGTGATCAAGCCCGGCTCAGGCCGTCTTGCGGCCGATGCCGTTCCTGAAGACGGTGACGAGGAAGATCAGCATGGAGCCGGCGGTGAGAAGCGAGCCGACTATGGCAAGCCCTTCGCTTCCGCCCGATACGGACATCGCAATGCCCGGCACGAGACAGAGCACGCCGAGCGCCGCAAGAGCGAAATGCACTTTCGCAAGCATCGTCTCGGCGGCGCCGGGCGTGACCGTGTAGTAGAGGCCGAAAAGACCCATGGTCGTCCAGCCGACCAGATTGAGATGCGCGTGTGCTGGCGCCATCGTGTGATCGTGGACGATCCCCATCTGAATGCCCCAGAACATGCCGACGGTGACACAGAGCACCGCCGCGCCGAAGAAGTAGAAAGCAATGTTTCTCATCAGAATTTCCCCCAAGGAATGAAAGCCTGCTTCCCTGTTGCAGGCGGGGCATCATAGGGGAAATCCAAACTCCATACATGGGGTATTCAACGAAGCGGGTGCGCCGGTGGCCGGGATCGATCTCGCCGCTTGCACGTTGACTGGCACCATTCCAAAAAGCGCGGATGCATGCGACATGGTCGGTCAGGACAAACGCCACAACATCTTCGATATCTTTTCGAGCACCGTCGCCTCCTGGTCGGGAAAGCCGGCCACCTTCGTGGCTGCCGTCGTCCTGGTCGCCGTCTGGGGTGTCAGCGGTCCGCTGTTCGGCTTTTCGGAGACCTGGCAACTGGTGATCAATACCGGCACGACGATCATCACCTTTCTGATGGTCTTCGTGCTGCAGAACTCGCAGAACCGGGACAGCGAGGCGGTGCAAGCGAAGCTCGATGAACTGATCCTTTCGAGCCACGCCGCAAACGAATTCATCGGCATCGAGAAGCTGGACGAGGAACAGCTGCGCAGGTTGAGCGAAAGCCTGCAGAGGCATGCCGAAAGGCTGAACCAGAAGGTGGATGACGTCCCTGATTAGGCTGTAATGGAGCCATGAAGCCTCACCCGGCCGCGCTGGCCTTTCGCTCAGGCCGTTCGGCGCTGCAATCGATTCGCCGGATCGATGGCCCGGGCTTCGCCCGAGCGCGCCTCACTCCGGTGCCCGGAAATCCACGAACTTGTTTTCGCGCACCACGAACAGGCGCCCTGTGTCCTGAAGCTCCGGGGAGGCGAGGAAGAGGATTTTTTCGGCCACTTCCGATGGAGGTGGCAGCGTTTCCGGGTCTTCGCCCGGCATTGCCTGGGCGCGCATCGCGGTGCGGGTGGCGCCGGGATTGACGATGTTGACCTTGAGCGGCGTGTGGTCGGTCTCGGCCGCCCAGATGCGGGCCATGTTCTCGACCGCCGCCTTGGAGATCGAATAGGCGCCCCAGAAGGCCGGCGCCTTCGAGGCGACGCCGGACGACAGGATCAGCGCCCGGCCGGCGTCGGATTTGGTCAGCAGCGGTTCGACCGAGCGAATCAGCCGCCACGTGGCGATGACGTTGGTGGTCATCACCTTTTCGAACACCTTCGCCTCGATATGGCCGAGCGGCGAGATGACGCCGAGAATGCCGGCATTCGCCACGAGGATGTCGAGCTTGCCCCAGCGCTCGAAGATCGAGGCGCCGAGCCGGTCGATCGCAACCATGTCGGTGATGTCGAAGGGAACGAGGGTCGCCGTGCCGCCCGCCGCCTTGATCGCGTCGTCGAGCTCTTCGAGACCGCCGACCGTACGGGCGGTGGCGATCACATGCGCGCCGGCCTTGGCGAGTTCGAGCGCCGTGAAATAGCCGATGCCCCGCGACGCGCCGGTCACCAGCGCGATCCTGCCCTTCAGATCGATGTTCATTGCATTTTTCCCATTTCGAACCGCAATATCGGGTAGCCGCAACCAGATCGCGGGCAACCTTCACGCAGGGCGGGGCAGTCACTTTTCCGGCAAGCGGTTATCCCTACCTCCGTCATCCCTGTGCTTGTCACAGGGATCCAGTGCGCGCAAGTCCTTGGGCGCGAAAGAGTCTTTCACGGCGCAGACGCGCCGTGGCTGGATTCCTGTGGCAAGCACAGGAATGACGGAAGACTGAGGGCCGACCCCGAACAGCCACGCTGTTTCATTTCGTCTCACCCGTTGCTGGCGAGCACCGAAACCTTGCGCCCCATCGTCTCGCCGTCCTTGTCGAGCAGGCGGGTGGGGTAGTCGCCGGTGAAATAGTGGTCGGTGAACTGCGGGCGGGCGTCGTTGCGGTCCTCGCCGCCGACGGCGCGGTAAAGGCCGTTGATCGACAGGAATTCCAGCGAGTCCGCGCCGATATATCGGCACATGGCTTCGAGGCTGTCATACTGGTTGGCGAGCAGCTTGTCGCGATCCGGTGTGTCGATGCCGTAGAAATCCGGATAGTAGATCATCGGGCTTGCGACGCGGATATGCACTTCCTTCGCGCCGGCGTCACGGATCATCCGCACGATCTTCAGCGAGGTCGTACCGCGCACGATGGAATCGTCGACCAGGATGACGCGCTTGCCCTCGATCATCGCCCGGTTGGCGGAATGCTTCAGCTTGACGCCGAAGGCGCGGATCTGCTGGGTCGGCTCGATGAAGGTGCGGCCGACATAATGGTTGCGGATGATGCCGTATTCGAACGGAATGCCGCTTTCCTGCGCATAACCCAGCGCTGCCGGCGTGCCGCCATCCGGCACCGGCACGACGACATCGGCATCGACCGGCGATTCCTTGGCGAGATTGATACCCATGTTCTTGCGCGCCACGTAGACGCTGCGGCCGCCGACGACGGAATCGGGCCGGGCGAAATAGACGTATTCGAACAGACACAGTCGCTCCGGCTGGCCGTTGCCGGCTTTCCGTGCATCGATGGAGATCGAGCCGTCCGGCTGGATCTCGCAGATGATGACCTCGCCGTTTTCGACGTCGCGGACGAATTTGGCGCCAATGATGTCGAGCGCGCAGGTTTCCGAGCAGAAGATCGGCTTGCCGTCGAGTTCGCCCATGACCAGCGGCCGGATGCCGGTGGGATCGCGCGCCGCGATCAGCTTGGTGCGGGTTATCGCCAGCATCGAGTACCCGCCTTCCATCTGCCGGATCGCGTCGATGAAGCGGTCGGCGGTGGACGTGTAGCGGGAGCGGGCGATGAGATGGAGAACGACTTCGGTATCCGAGGTGGACTGGCAGATGGCGCCGCCGGCGATGAGCTGGCGGCGATGCGTCAGGCCGTTGGTGAAATTGCCGTTATGGGCGATCGCGATGCCGCCGACTTCCAGTTCGGCAAACAGCGGCTGCACGTTGCGCAGCGCCACTTCGCCGGTGGTGGAATAGCGGTTATGGCCGATGGCGATATTGCCGGGCAGTTTGGCGAGCGTCGCGGGGTCCGTGTAATGGTCGCCGACAAGGCCCATGCGGCGTTCGGAATGAAAGCGCAGCCCGTCGAAGGAGACGATGCCGGCCGCTTCCTGGCCGCGGTGCTGCAGGGCGTGCAGGCCGAGCGCCGTCAAGGTCGCCGCATCGGGATGTCCGAGAATGCCGAAAACGCCGCATTCTTCGCGAAGTGTATCGAAATCCCATTCGTTGACGCTTTTGTGGTCGAACGTCTCGGAAACCGGCTCACTCATCTTGGCCCTTATCCTTCTGGACAACGTGTCCGTTTCGGAAAAATGGAAAGGCCGGCCGGGGATCTTCTCCCCGGAAACCAGCCTGTTTCTCACTTGGATGCGAATGATATCACAAATGGTGACGTTTTGCGCCGCATCAAGCGCAAGATCCTGTCAATTATTTGTCGCAGGCGCGTCGTCGGCAGCCGGCTGATCCTGTGCCGGCGCTCCATCTGCAGGGGCGGCATCGCGGCCGAGGATGCGGGCGCGGATCTGCGGCTCGATATCGTCAGGCAGGATCGCTTCGAGACGGGCGACCAGCGTATCGAGGAAAGGCTTGGATTTTGCCTGCGTCACCCAGGCCGGCTGCGAACGCGCATCGACCAGCCAGTTCCAGAAGGCGACGGCGACGACCAGAAGCAGGATGCCGCGGGCCGCGCCGAAGAGGAAGCCCAGCGTGCGGTCCAGCGCGCCGATGCGGCTGTCGATGATGAAATCGGCAATGCGGGTGGTGATGAACGAAATGACGATCAGCGCCACGATGAAGATCACGCCGGCCGATCCGGCGATCGCAATCCGGTCGTCGGCGGTATAGTTCTTCGCATAGGGCAGGAGCAGCGGATAAAGATAATAGGCGGCGGCGACGGAGCCCACCCAGCTTGCGATCGACAGCACCTCCCGCGAAAAACCGCGAACCATGGCGAGAACGGCGGAAAACAGCGTCACACCGATGACGATACCGTCGAAAATCGTGATGGGCATAAATGAACTACTCCAGACTCGCCGCCCTCAGGGCAGGCATCCCGCTCATGGCAGCCGTCATACATCAGCGGGCCTGTTAACGGAAGATCAATCATCTTCCGCCGTTTGTCCCAGCTTCCTCACAGAACCGGCAATCCGCGACACCAGGTCCGGCAGGTCCTCCACAGCGACCCAGCGTCCGTTCGTGCCCTTCGGCATTTCGGCGGAGCTGGCCGGCAGCATCGCGCCTGCAAAACCGAGCTTTTCGGCCTCCTTGAGGCGCTGGGCGGTCTGTGAAACCGGCCGCACCGCGCCCGAGAGGCTGATTTCGCCGAAATAAACGCAATCGGCGGGCAGGGCAAGGCCGGCAAGCGACGAGACCAGCGCCGAAGCGACCGCGAGGTCTGCCGCCGGTTCGGAGATGCGATAGCCGCCTGCCACGTTCAGATACACGTCGTGCTGGCCGAGTCTGACGCCGCAATGGGCTTCCAGCACCGCAAGGATCATCGACAGCCGCGACGAGTCCCAGCCGACAACCGCGCGGCGCGGCGTGCCGAGCGAGGTCGGCGCGACCAGCGCCTGCACTTCGACCAGCACCGGCCGCGTGCCTTCCATGCCGGCAAAGACGGCGGCGCCCGGCGATTTCGCGTTGCGTTCGCCGAGGAAAAGCTCGGAGGGATTCGAGACCTCGCGAAGCCCCTTGTCCGACATTTCGAAAACCCCGATCTCGTCGGTCGGGCCGAACCGGTTCTTGACGGTGCGCAGGATGCGATAGTGATGGCCGCGGTCGCCCTCGAAATAGAGAACGGCATCGACCATGTGCTCGACGACGCGCGGCCCGGCGATCTGGCCTTCTTTGGTGACGTGGCCGACGAGAACCATGGCGGCACCTGTCTGCTTGGCGAAACGGATCATCGCCTGCACGCCGGTGCGCACCTGGGTGACGGTGCCGGGCGCCGAATCGGCCGTGTCGCTCCACAGCGTCTGGATCGAGTCGATGATGACGAGGTCCGGCCGCTTGCCGTCGGAAATCGTGGCGAGGATGTCTTCGACATTGGTTTCGGCCGCAAGCAGCACGTCCGAATCGGCGGCGCCGAGGCGCTGGGCGCGCAGGCGCACCTGCGCCACCGCCTCTTCGCCCGAGACATAGATGATCCTGTGGCCACGGCGGGAAAGGGCGGCTGCGGCCTGCATCAGGAGCGTCGACTTGCCGATGCCGGGATCGCCGCCAACCAGCACCGCAGAACCGCGCACGAAACCGCCGCCGGTCGCCCGGTCGAGTTCGGAAATGCCGGTGTAAACGCGCGGCGCTTCCTCGGTCTCGCCGGAAAGCGTGGTGAGCGCCACCGCGCGACCCTTTTTCGGCACCTTGCCGGGGCCCGCGCCGATGCCGCCCATCGGGTCTTCCTCGACGATGGTGTTCCACTCGCCGCAGCCATCGCATTTGCCGGCCCAGCGGCTGTGCACCGTGCCGCAGTTCTGGCACACGAATTGGGTCTTTGGTTTTGCCATGGGGGTCAGGTTTCGTCGGTTTTGAAATGGCCGGAGGAGACGTCTTGATGACCATGCAGGACGCGCAGTATGCGCACCGTCTTTTCGGTCGTCCGGAAATAGATGCATCGGTTGCGATAGGGCAGTGCCTTCAGTCCCGGAGAAAGCTCGTTGCGGGGAACACCTGGAAAGCCGCTCAGCGCAATCCATTCAATCTTTCTGGTCAGGTCGCGGATAAAGCGCGATGCGGCGACCGGGTCTTCGGCGGCAATGTAGACAAAGATATCGAGGAGGTCCTGATCTGCGAGCGGGGAATAGGTCAGCTCTTTCGGTTTAATATCCGCATCCCCCGTTCGATGATGGAATCGGCAAGGGCATCGGCCGTTGTGAAAGTGTGATAATCCCCTCGTTCGAACTGAGCGTCCGCCTCAGCGATCATTTCACGCAATAATTCGTTCTCGCTTCCGAGACGGCTCAAGCCTGCCGCAACGACCTCGTCGGCGTCCTTATAAAGGCCAGCCTTCACCTGCTCTTCAATGAAGGCTCGGTCCTTCTCGCTGAGATGGATCTCGGTCATTTCGATCTCCTTTTGTTCTCTTTTAGCACGACATTTTTCTGCTTCCAAGAGGGGGCGTGCCGCCATGTTCACTCGTCCGGATAGATATACCGCCGCTCGTGGCGCAGGCCGAGGCTCGTCAGGAGTTCGTAGCCGATCGTGCCGGCGGCGCGGGCGACATCGTCGAGGGCGATGTTCTCGCCGAAGAGTTCGACATAATCGCCGGTGCGGATCTCCTTTTCGGGAATGTCGGTAACGTCGAAGATCGTCAGGTCCATGGTGATGCGGCCGATCACCGGCACCTTTCTGCCGGCTGCAAAACCGAAGGCGCCGTCCTTCACCGTCTGTCGCAGCGGCACGCCGGAACCGGACAGCGAGCGCAGATAACCGTCCGCGTAGCCGACCGACACGATGGCGAGCCGGCTGTCGCGGGCAAGCTGGTAGGTGCCGCCATAGCTCACCGTCTCGCCCTTCTTCGCATCGCGGATCTGGATGATGCGCGCCTCGGCCTTCGCGACCGGCTTCATCGGGTTCGGCGCGGCGACGACGGCCTCGCCGCCATAAAGCGCGATGCCCGGCCGGGTGAGGTCGAAATGATATTCCGGCCCGAGGAAAATTCCGGCCGACGCGGCAAGGCTTGTTTCGATGCCTTCGAAAGCCTCGGCAATCCGCTGAAATGATTCGCGCTGCTGCCGGTTGAGGGGCGATGAAGGCGTGTCGCCGCTGTGGAGATGCGAGAGGACGAGGACGGGCGAAAAGCTCGCTGGCCGCGATACGTCGTCGGCAAAGGCGATCGCTTCCTCGAGCGGCAGGCCGAGCCGGTTGAAGCCGGTATCCACCTGAAGGGCGCAGGGGTGGTCGCCATGTTCGGCCGTAACCGACATCCAGAAGGCAAGCTGTTCTTCCGAGGCGAGCACCGGAACAAGCCCGTGCTCGTAGAAAAGCCCCTCCTGTCCGGACCAGACGCCGGACAAAACATAGATACGGGCGTCCGGCGCATAGGTGCGCAACGTGACGCCCTCCTGCACGACGGCCACGAAGAAATCCCTGGCGCCCGCCTCGTAGAGCGCCGTGCCGCAGTCTTCCAGTCCGAGGCCGTAGGCATCCGCCTTGACGACCGCGGCCGTACGGGCACTCCCCGAGCGACGCGTCATTTCGCGAAAATTGTCGGCAAGCGCTCCAAGATCGACCGTCAGCCGCACCGGCGCGATATCGAAGTCGTCGGGTAAGAAAAGGTCGCTGTCGAAATCGGTCATCTGGTCTCGTCGGGCACGAAGAATGTTCCGGCGATCCTTAAACGTTTCGAAGGCGGGAAAAAGACCGCCACACGAAAATGTTCCGCGCTGCACAATCTTCTGAGGGTGAATGTTTTCGGAAACCTGTCGCCTTATCGGGATTTTCGCCACGACGTTATGTAGCCTTGGTTCGCAGATAATGTCCGTGTCGCCAACTGCACAAACGAAGCCGAAGCGGCGGAGTTGTCGGAATGATCAAAATTGGCTCGGTCGTGATTCATTGCTACGAATTTGAGCGCATGGTCGTGTTTTGGCAAGAAGCCCTGCATTATGTTCCGCGTGCGCCTGCGAGCGAGGATTGGGTCGTGCTTTGCGATCCTGAGGGTCATGGCCCCAATATTTCCTTTCAGGCCCGCGATCGCAGCGGCTGGCGGAGAAGCTGGCTGCATTTGGACCTTTATACCGAACGTCAGCAGGAGGAGGTTCGTCGTCTGCTGACGATCGGAGCGAAGCAATATCCGTGGCGCTATCCCCAGAACGCCGACTACGTGGTCTTGCAAGACCCGGACGGCAATCTTTTCTGCGTCGTGCAAAAGCCGCAGGTCTGAGGCAATTATCCGGCGCCACGTCCACAGGACCCTTCTCAAATCTGTCACATCGGCTGGCTAAAAGCGCCGGATGGCGCGCGGCCGGTCAGGGGATACGGCTGCTGCGCCTCTTCTTTTTATACGATGTTTTATGGATGGGCCGATGCAGAACAATTCGGCAATTGTGATCGAGGGGGCGGCCGTGGTTTTCGGCGACCGCCTGGCGCACGCTTCCGTGCGACTCGAAGACGGCTGGATCACGGCGATCGACGGTGCGCGGGACGGGGCGGACGTCGTCGACGGCCGCGGCCATATCCTGGCGCCGGCCTTCGTGGATATCCATGGCGACGCCTTCGAGCGGCAGCTCATGCCGCGGCCGGGCACCATGCTGCCGGTCGCCGCAGCCCTGCTCGATACGGACCGCCAGCTTGCGGCGAACGGCATCGCGACGGCCTACCATGCCCTGACGCTGAGCTGGGAGCCGGGCCTCCGATCGGTGGAAAACGGCCGCGCCGTTGTCTCCGCGCTCGACGCGCTCGCCCCGCGGCTGACGGTGGACAATCGCGTGCAATTGCGCTGGGAAACCTTCTGCTTCGAGGCGATCGACCTGATCCGCGAGGCGCTGTCCGGTCCCCGCCTGCCTTCGATCGCGTTCAACGATCACACGTCGATGATCATGCTTGATCCGTCCGTCTCATTGCAGGAGCGGCCGTTCGACCACGATCCGGCCTTTCCGGTGGTCGATCCGGAAACGCCCGAATTTGCCGCAAAGACGGCCGAGCGCGCCAAGCGGGCAAAGATCCCGGTGCCGGACATGGTGTCAATGATCCGCGACATGTGGGGACGCCGGCCGCAGGTGCCGGCGGCGATCGAGGAAGTGGCGGCGCTCGGCCGGGCGGTGGGTGCGCCGATGTTCTCCCATGACGACAGCCAGATCGAAGCCCGCGATTTCTACCGCGCCCGCGGTGCAGGCATCAGCGAATTTCCGATGAACCGGCGAGTGGCGCAGGCCGCCCGCGATGCCGGCGACTTCATCGTCCTCGGTTCGCCGAATGCCGCCCGCGGCGGCAGCCACTTGGCCTCGATCGGTGCAGCCGACATGATCCGCGAAGGCCTCTGCGACATTCTCGCTTCGGACTATTATTACCCGGCCATGCTGCTCGGCCTGGCGCGGCTGAAGGCGGATGGCGTCGGACCGCTCCATGCGCTCTGGCCGCTCGTGTCGGGCAATCCGGCCCGCGCCTGCGGGCTCGACGACCGCGGCGCGATCGAAATCGGGACAAGAGCCGACCTGGTGCTGGTCGAATGGCCGGAAGGTGGCGCGCCTGCCGTGCGCCGCACCTGGGTTGCCGGCCGGGAAGCCTACCGGGCAGTGCCTGCGCGCCGTTGAGAAGGCTTGCGATCCCCGCTAATAGGGAGCGGGGAGCCTGGTCGACGGCTTGACTGAGGCTGAAAGATCAGGCCACGCTACGAAGGTCGAAATCCGCATGGATCACCTCATAGGGCACATGGATACGGTCGTTTTCATTGACCTCGACCAGCCCCCATTCGATCAGTACGGCAGTATCCTCGTGGACCCGTTTCACGTCGCGGGAAAGTGCTGCCGCAAGAGTGCGATAGGTGGAAGGGCCAAGCTTTTGCAAGGTCTCTATCAAGGTCCAGCGTTTAGGTGTGAGCACCGTGAAGAGCTGTTCGGGCGAAGAGAAGCTGAATACATGGTCTTGAGGCTTTCCGGTTTTCCAGGCCGTAACAAATCCTTCTGCTGCTTGCCGTAAGGCCGCATCGTCATTGCGTTGAATTGTGATCGTGGCGGTAGTCATCGTCGGCGCTGCCTCCTCACATTCACGTCTCTCAGAAAATCATCAATGAGTTTCTCGATCGTCGAAAAACCATACGCTTCTTCGTGACCACGGATATGTCTATGATCGCCTTTACCTCTTTCGTTGTCGTAACCAATGACGCGTTGTCCAGGATAGCCGTAGAACAGACTATATTTATAGTTATGCAAGCTGCCTAATAGAGGCTGCAGAATTTTCCAGATAACCATTTCCAGAATGGCTCCATCCGACAGCACGCTTTTAGTTCGATAAAGCAACTGCGCCTTCATGTTGGCGATTATGCCAACATGAAGGCGCCCTGTCAAATCGCTTGGACTTTCAATGTTCTTCGTACTGCGTGAAGCTCGGGTCGGCCAAATCCGCGAAGCGTGTGTATTCGGATTGGAAGGCGAGCTTGACGGTGCCGGTCGGTCCGTGGCGCTGTTTGGCGATGATCACGTCCGCCGTGCCCTTCACCTTGTCCATATGCGCTTCCCATTCCGGGTATTTCGGATCGGAAATGTCGCGGGGCTCCATGTTCTTCACGTAATACTCCTCGCGGAACACGAAGAGCACCACGTCGGCGTCCTGCTCGATCGAGCCCGATTCGCGCAGGTCGGAGAGTTGCGGGCGCTTATCGTCGCGGCTTTCCACTTGGCGGGAAAGCTGGGAGAGCGCGATGATCGGCACGTTCAATTCCTTACCGAGGGCCTTGAGGCCGGTGGTGATCTGGGTGATTTCCTGTACGCGGTTGTCGCCGGATTTGCCCGCCCCCGTCATCAGCTGGATATAGTCGACCACCAGGCAGTCGAGGCCGCGCTGGCGCTTCAGGCGGCGGGCCCGAGCGGAAAGCTGAGCGATCGAGATACCGCCGGTCTGGTCGATGAACAGCGGCACCTTCTGCATCATCTGCGAGCAGGCGACGAGCTTTTCGAAATCCGCCTCGGTGATGTCGCCGCGGCGGATCTTCGACGAGGAGACTTCCGTCTGCTCGGAGATGATGCGGGTGGCGAGCTGTTCGGCAGACATTTCCAATGAATAGAAGCCCACGACGCCGCCGTTCTTCGCCTTGAACGTACCGTCCGGCTGCACTTCCGGCTCGTAGGCGGCGGCGATGTTATAGGCGATGTTGGTGGCGAGCGAAGTCTTGCCCATGCCGGGGCGTCCGGCAAGCACGATCAAGTCGGAGCGCTGCAGGCCGCCCATCTTGGCGTCCAGCGACATGATGCCGGTCGAAATGCCGGAAAGATGTCCGTCGCGCTCAAAGGCGGCGCCCGCCATGTCGATCGCCAGCGCCACGGCGTCATTGAACGACTGGAAGCCGCCGTCGTAGCGACCGGTTTCGGCAAGTTCGAAGAGCCGGCGTTCGGTATCTTCGATCTGCGTCTGCGGCGGCATGTCGAGCGGCGCGTCATAAGCGATGTTGACCATATCCTCGCCGATGGTGATCAGCGCCCGGCGAAGCGCCAGATCGTAGATCGCCCGGCCGTAATCCTCGGCGTTGATGATCGACACGGCTTCGGCGGCGAGACGGGCGAGATACTGCGCCACGGTCATGTCGCCGACCTTCTCCTCCGCGATGAAGGTCTTGACGGTGACCGGATGGGCGGTCTTGCCCATGCGGATGATATCACCGGCGACTTCGAAGATCCTGCGGTGCAGCGGTTCGTAGAGGTGGACGGGCTTCAGGAAATCGGAGACGCGGTAATAGGCATCGTTGTTGACCAGGATGGCGCCGAGCAGGGCCTGTTCGGCCTCGATATTGTTCGGTGCCTCGCGGTAATGCGGCTCGGCCGGCTGGATGTTGGCGAGTTTGCGCACGGCGTCGTTCATGGTCTTCTTATCCGTCCTCTCAGGTCAAGCTTTCGGTTCTAGAGGCTCGCGCGACCTGGCGATACTGCAAAAGCGATTCCCACAGCTATCCACAGAGCCGCCCGTGTGGCTGGAACAAAAAACGCAGTGAAACGCGGAATCCGTTTGACTTCGCCTGGCCGCGAGTCGCCCGGGCCGGCTTCATTCTATACACAAAAACGACAAAAAAGCGCCCGGCCTTGAGGGCCGGGCGCTTCGGGACAACCGGTGAGGCGACGATTATTCGTTGTCGAGGTCGCGGTCGGCTTCCGGATCGAAGAAATCTTCCGGACGGAGCGCATCTTCGTCCACGCCGTAGATGGCGTCGACGGAGGTCAGGCTTTCGCCCTTGGCCTGACGCTCGGCTTCTTCCGGCGAACGGGCGACGTTCAGTTCGATAGAGATCTCGACTTCCGAGTGCAGGTGCAGGACGACCTTGTGCAGGCCGATTTCCTTGATCGGCGTGTTGAGGTCGACCTGGTTGCGGCCGACGTTGAAGCCTTCGGCGGCAAGCGCCTCGACGATATCGCGGGCAGCGACCGAGCCGTAGAGCTGGCCGGTTTCGCCGGCGGCGCGAACCATGATGAAGGACTTGCCGTCGAGAACTTCGGCAACCTTCTGGGCTTCGCCCTTGCGCTCGAGGTTACGGGCTTCGAGCGTGGCGCGCTCGGCTTCGAAACGCTTCTTGTTGGCTTCGTTGGCGCGCAACGCCTTGCCCTGCGGCAGCAGGAAGTTGCGGGCAAAGCCGTCGCGAACCTTCACGGTTTCGCCCATCTGGCCGAGCTTCGGCACACGTTCAAGCAGAATGACTTGCATGGTTAGGTTTCCTTTCGATCAGTCAATTGTTGTTTTCGTTGGGATTGGCATTGGGATTAGCCGGCGTTTTCAGCGGCGTCAGCGCGATTGTCCGCCGCGTGTCGACGAGGCCGAGGATCAGGATGCCGATTGCCGGCAAGGTCAGCATCGACGAGAGATAGCAGAGGATCAGCACCGGAACGCGCCAGTCCTTGCCCTGGCTGCGGAAATGGATGGACGCGAAGCCCGCCATCAGGAAGCCGGCGCCGAACGTGCCGCAAATGGTCGCGCCGATCATCGCCGGAATGCCGCCCACGAACATGAGCAGAATGCCGGCAAGAAAGATGAAGATGGCGTGCCGGTTCATGCGCAACGCGGACGGCATGTCCTCGCGCGGACGCAGAGCCCGGCCGGAGCGGGAGACGATCCTGACCGCGATGTAGAAGGCGGCAAACAGCAGCAGCACCCACATGCCGCCTTGAACCAGTGGAACGGCCAGCAGAAAGAGCTCCTTGATCCTCTCCACGCCGGCCGGGTCTGGAATGGCGGCCGGCTCCTGGGTTCTCATCGACGCCATGATAGCCTCGATCACGCGGTCCATGAGTTCTGGGCCGTAATCGACGGCAACGCCCAACGCGATCATTGCGACGGTCACCAAGGCGCAGAGATGCAGCAGGATGTCCGAGATCGGATACCACGCCATCAGGTTGTCAGGCCCGCCGAGTTCGGAGGCCGGACGGGCGAGATTGGCCAGATGCGAAAGCCAGCCCGCCGGGATGAGAGTGAAGATCGCCGTTGTAAGAGCAAAATAGACCGAATGCATCAGAACGGCGCCCAGGATTGCGGCCGTCACGATCCCGACGATCGCAGCTCGATTTCCCCAGCCCAGGCCGGCGATGAAGATTGGCAGCGAGGAGGCGGCGTAAAGCACGAAAGCGAGAGACGGCTGCGCATTCGCACCCAGCGTCAGCAGGGTGGCGGCAATGCCGGCAAGGATGCCGGTGGGCAGCACGGTCTGAGTTTTCGTCGTCACGGTCTCGCTGTCCTGCTTCATCAAGCAGTTAGGGGATCAGTCCTGAATCCGGGTCTCAGGCACTTCATCCCCAACATGGGGTTTTCAAGGTTCCGATCCGCGCCCATCGCGGAAGGGAGATAGACCCGCCGACTCTTGATCAGCGGGTCCGCGCTTTCAAATTAAGCCAGCACGTAGGGCAGCAGGCCGAGGAAGCGGGCGCGCTTGATCGCCTGGGCGAGTTCGCGCTGCTTCTTCTGGGAGACAGCCGTGATGCGCGACGGAACGATCTTGCCGCGCTCGGAAATGTAGCGCTGCAGGAGGCGTACGTCCTTGTAGTCGATCTTCGGCGCATTGGCGCCCGAGAACGGGCAGGTCTTGCGGCGGCGATGGAACGGGCGGCGTGCCGGAGCGGAGGATACGTCAGCCATGGTGTTTTCTCCTTAGGCTCGATTACGCACGGTCTTCGCGCGGACCACGGTCCGGGCGGGGGGCACGCTGGAATTCGCCGTCGCGGCGCGGCGGACGGTCGCCGAATTCGCGGCGCGGCGGACGGTCGTCGCCATCACGGCGCGGACGGTCGTCGCGGTCGCGCTTCTGCATCATCGCCGACGGACCTTCTTCGTGCTTCTCGACGGCGATCGTCATGTAGCGGAGAACGTCTTCGTTGATGCGCATCTGGCGTTCCATCTCATGCACGGCCGGAGCCGGTGCATCGATGTCCATCAGGGCGTAATGAGCCTTGCGGTTCTTCTTGATGCGGTAGGTGAGGGACTTCAAGCCCCAGTTTTCGATGCGCCCGACCTTGCCGCCGTTAGCTTCGATGACGCCCTTGTACTGTTCGACGAGGGCATCAACCTGCTGAGCGGACATATCTTGCCGGGCAAGGAATACGTGTTCGTAAAGAGCCATGTAAGCTTTGCCTTTTCTTGCGGTTGTCTAACCCGGACCTCGGCGGCTAAGCCTCAACGACTGCTCCTGAACGGGAAAACCCGAGGCAAGAAAAGTGTTGTATCGAGACGGTCGAGAGCGGAGACACGGGAGGCTTGGACCCTTTGGCCCCTGCGGTTTGCTTTCGCGAACCTGCCCTCCGTTCAGCCACCAGCCAGAAGACCGGATGTTTCGAACAGCGCGCCTTATACGGATTTTTGGGGGAAAGGCAAGGGGTGGGTGCGCGAAGCCGACGGATTGTCGATATGTCTGTCCTTGCCGCATGGCTGCGACCAACGACACATTTCTTATGCATGAGACATATATAAGATATGTGCCGGTCTCCGCTTCGTCATCTCACAGCGCCATGGGCCACTGGCGGTGGACGGCGGCGATGTCCTTCATGACGTCCTCGGAAAGCTTGAGTTCTGCCGCGGCCATGCTGTTCTTCAGCTGCTCCATGCTCGTCGCGCCTATTATCGCCGCGGTCATGAAGGGGCGGGAAAGGCAGAAGGCGATCGCCATCCGGGCGGGGTCGAGGCCGTGCCTGGCGGCGACGGCGAGATAGTCCCTGACCGCCGGCTCCTGATACGGGGTCATGCGGCCGCCGAGATCCGTGTTGATCGTCGCACGCGAACCGGCAGGACGGGCGCCGTTCTGGTATTTGCCGGTGAGCAGGCCGGCAGCGAGCGGCGAATAGGCGAGCAGCCCGACATCCTCGTGATGGGCGACTTCGGCGAGATCGAGATCGAATTGCCGATAGAGGAGGTTGTATTCGTTCTGGATCGAGGCGACGCGCGGCAGGCCCTTTTCTTCCGCAAGACGGAGATATTGCATCGTGCCCCATGCGGTTTCGTTCGAAAGCCCGACGGTGCGCAGCTTGCCTTCCCCGACGAGGCCGCCCACGGTGTCGAGAATTTCGAGAATGCCCGCTGCCGCCTTCTCCGTATCCTGCGTCGAAGGATCGTAGGTCCAGGAATTGCGGAAATGATAGTGGCCGCGGTTCGGCCAGTGGATCTGGTAGAGATCCAGATAGTCGGTCTGGAGGCGCTTGAGACTGGCATCGACGGCCAGGCGAATGGTTTCGGCCTCGATGCCGCGTCCTTCGCGGATATGCGGGCGGCCGCCGCCGGCGATCTTGGAGGCGAGGATCAGATCCTTGCGTTTGGCTGGATTCTTGTTGAGCCAGGTGCCGACGATCTCCTCGGTCCGGCCATAGGTGGCGGGACCTGCCGGCGTGGTGGGATAGAGTTCCGCCGTATCGACGAAGTTGATGCCGTTTTCAAAAGCGTGGTCCATCTGCTCGTGAGCCTCCGCTTCCGTGTTCTGCGTACCCCAGGTCATGGTGCCGAGGCAGATTTCCGACACGGAAAAGCCCGTGCGGCCCAAAGTCTTGTATTGCATGTAAATGATCCCGTCCTGAAAAGCCGGCGGGACTTTAAGCCGGATCTGCCGCAGTGCAATAGACAAAAGCCGGCCGTTTCAAAGGCCGTACGACGAGGGCGACCCTTGACTCGGCAAGCTCAAATGTGAATGGAAGGGCAAAACTAAGGGAAGGAACCATCCCCATGGCGACCCCAGCAGCCACGCAATCGAGCATCGCATTCACCTTTCCCGGCCAGGGCAGCCAGGCTGTCGGCATGGGCAGGGATCTCGCCGACGCCTTTCCTGAAGCCCGCGCCGTCTTCGAGGAAGTCGACGAGGCACTCGGCCAGAAGCTTTCCGACATCATGTGGAACGGCCCCGAAGAGACGCTGACGCTGACCGCGAACGCCCAGCCGGCTTTAATGGCAGTGTCGATGGCGGCGATCCGGGTGCTCGAAGCGCGCGGCCTGCAGCTCGCCGACAAGGTTTCCTTCGTCGCCGGCCATTCGCTCGGCGAATATTCGGCGCTCTGCGCCGCCGGCACGTTCTCGCTCGCCGATACGGCGCGGCTGTTGCGCATCCGCGGCGATGCCATGCAGTCGGCGGTTCCGGTCGGGCAGGGGGCGATGGCGGCGATCATCGGCCTTGAACACGGCGACGTCGATGCGGTCTGCGTCGAGGCGCGTGCGGAGGGCGTCTGCCAGATCGCCAACGACAACGGCGGCGGCCAGCTCGTGATTTCCGGCTCCAAGCCGGCGGTCGAGAAAGCGGCGGCACTTGCGACCGAAAAGGGCGCCAAGCGAGCGATCATGCTGCCGGTTTCCGCACCCTTCCACAGCGACCTGATGGCGCCGGCCGCCGACGCCATGCGCCATGCGCTCGACAAGGTGGAAAAGAAGAACCCGGTCGTGCCGGTTGTCGCAAACGTGCGCGCCGTGCCGGTTTTCGATGCGGACGAGATCGCCAAGCTGCTCGTCACCCAGGTGACGGGCCAGGTCCGCTGGCGGGAAACCGTGGAGTGGTTCGGCGCCAACGGCATCGCGACCCTTTACGAGATCGGCTCGGGAAAAGTGCTGACCGGCCTTGCCCGCCGCATCGACAAGAATATGTCCGGCATTGCCGTCAACAGCCCGGCCGATATCGAGACGGCGCTCGCCGCTCTGCTCGGCTGATCGGGAAAAGCGAATAGCGAATAGGGAGTAGCGAATAGAAAGAACCTGCGATGATGCGATAAAAATCTATTCGCTACTTGCTATTCGCTCCATCTGAAAGAGGAAAACGACTATGTTTAATTTGACCGGCCGCAAGGCACTGGTGACGGGCGCAACCGGCGGGCTCGGCGAAGAGATCGCCCGCATGCTGCACAAGCAGGGCGCCATCGTCGGCCTGCACGGCACGCGCGTGGAGAAGCTCGAAGCGCTGGCTGCCGAACTCGGCGACCGCGTCAAGATTTTCCCGGCCAACCTGTCGGACCGCGACGAGGTGAAGGCGCTCGGCGAGAAGGCGGAAGCCGAGTTGGAAGGCGTCGATATCCTCGTCAACAATGCCGGCATCACCAAGGACGGCCTGTTCGTGCGCATGAGCGATGCGGACTGGGACTCGGTCATCGAAGTGAACCTGACGGCGGTTTTCCGCCTGACCCGCGAGCTCACCCATCCGATGATGCGCCGGCGTTACGGCCGCATCATCAACATCACCTCGGTCGTCGGCGTCACCGGCAATCCGGGCCAGGCGAACTATTGCGCTTCGAAGGCCGGCATGATCGGCTTCTCCAAGTCGCTCGCCCAGGAGATCGCCACCCGCAACGTGACGGTCAATTGCGTCGCTCCAGGCTTCATCGAGAGCGCCATGACCGGCAAGCTCAACGACAAGCAGAAGGAAGCGATCCTCGGCGCCATTCCAATGAAGCGGATGGGCGCCGGCGCGGACATCGCCGCAGCCGTGCTCTATCTTGCGTCCAGCGAGGCGGGTTACGTCACCGGCCAGACCATCCACGTCAACGGCGGCATGGCGATGATCTGAGCCGCCGCGGGGGTTATCTCCGTGGTTCTTCAAAACTCCGTTGCAATCGGCTGTTGGCGGCGGTGCGAGGGAACAAATTCTGGCTTTGCTCGACACGGAAACCATGTTAAGCGGGCCATGACTGTGAAATAGTCACCCTGAGATGCAGGCCGTCATATTGCGTGAGCGCGATGGGACCGGAACCTGACAAGGGGAGAACGGGTTTGCCGGCATCGGTGCCGTAGAGGCGGCGGTTGCTGGTTTTAACAGGATGCGGATGCCATTCGGGCATTCGATTAAGACAAAGGTCGAGGAAACCGACATGAGCGATATCGCAGAACGCGTGAAGAAAATTGTTATTGACCATCTCGGCGTCGATGCCGACAAAGTCGTCGAAGGCGCAAGCTTCATCGACGATCTCGGCGCGGACTCGCTCGACACCGTCGAACTGGTCATGGCTTTCGAAGAGGAATTCGGCGTCGAGATCCCGGACGATGCGGCCGATTCCATTCTGACCGTCGGCGATGCGGTGAAGTTCATCGAGAAGGCCCAGGCCTGATCGACCCCAAAATCTGGGAAGCCTTGAAGGCAGATCCCGACAACGGCCCGCTTGTTCGGGCCGTTTCAGCAATAAGAACATGAAAGCTTACAGGGTGGGGCGCTGGCGATGAGACGGGTCGTTATCACCGGTACCGGCATGGTATCTCCTCTCGGATGTGGAACGGAAGTGAGCTGGCAACGGCTGCTCGCCGGCGAAAACGCTGCACGTCTGGTAACCGAATTCGAAGTCGAGGACCTTCCCGCCAAGATCGCCTGCCGCATTCCCGTCGGGGACGGTTCCGATGGCACGTTCAACGTGGACCAGTGGATGGAGCCGAAGGAACAGCGCAAGGTCGATCCCTTCATCATCTACGGCGTGGCCGCCGCCGACATGGCGCTCGACGATGCCGGCTGGCATCCTCAGACCGACGAGGACCAGGTCGCCACCGGCGTGCTGATCGGATCGGGCATCGGCGGCCTCGAAGGCATCGTTGAGGCAGGTTATACGCTGCGCGACAAGGGGCCTCGCCGCATCTCGCCCTTTTTCATTCCCGGCCGGCTGATCAATCTCGTTTCCGGCCAGGTGTCGATCCGCCACAAGCTGCGCGGTCCGAACCATGCCGTCGTCACCGCCTGTTCCACCGGTGCCCATGCGATCGGCGACGCGGCCCGGATGATCGCCTTCGGTGATGCGGACGTCATGGTGGCGGGCGGCGCGGAATCGCCGATCTGCCGCATCTCGCTTGCCGGCTTTGCCGCCTGCAAGGCGCTGTCGACCCAGCACAACGACGATCCGCAGAAAGCCTCGCGCCCCTATGACCGCAACCGCGACGGTTTCGTCATGGGCGAGGGCGCCGGCATCGTGGTTCTGGAAGAGCTGGAACACGCCAAAGCCCGCGGCGCCAAGATCTATGCGGAAGTAGTGGGTTACGGGCTTTCCGGCGACGCCTTCCACATCACCGCTCCCTCGGAGGACGGCGACGGCGCGTTCCGCTGCATGACGGCGGCGCTGAAGCGTGCCGGCCTTGCGGCCTCCGACATCGACTACATCAACGCCCACGGCACCTCGACCATGGCCGACACGATCGAGCTCGGCGCGGTCGAGCGTCTCGTCGGCAATGCCGCCTCGAAGATCTCCATGTCGTCCACCAAGTCGGCGATCGGTCACCTTCTCGGTGCCGCCGGCGCGGTCGAGGCGATCTTCTCGGCGCTTGCCATCCGCGACAACGTCGCGCCGCCGACATTGAACCTCGACAATCCCGATGTCGAGACGGCGATCGACCTCGTGCCGCACAAGGCGCGCAAGCGGGAGATCAACGTGGCGCTTTCCAATTCCTTCGGTTTCGGGGGAACCAACGCCTCGCTCGTCCTGCGCCGCTACGAAGCGTGATCATACCGGCTGGACTCGGCATGACCCGAGTCCGTATCATCTTCCGAACCTGTTTTTTGCCGCATTGCTTGGCCAAACAGCGATCTAAGTCTTGAGTGTCGAAATCCCGGGTGCTTAGGGGGCGCGGTTGAGTGATAGCAGTCATGTGAGCGACCTGCCGCCCGGCAATGGCAGGGGGCCGATCATTCCGAAGTCGCCGAACGAAGCCTTGAAACCCGAACGCGTTCCGGATCCGCCACGGCGCTCGAAGAAGGCGCGCAGCCAGGTTGTCATCTTCCTGAATTTCGTGATGACGATGGTCGTGGCGATCTGCCTCGTTGGAGGGGGCTTGTTCTATTACGCCCTGTCTTCCTACCAGAAGCCGGGTCCGCTGACGGCCAATACCAATTTCGTCGTGCGCGAAGGCGCCGGCCTCGAGGAGATCGCCAACAACCTGCGGCGCAACGAGATCATCGACGCCGATCCGCGCATTTTCCAGTATGTCACCGCCGCCCAGCTCGGTTATTTCGGCGGCGAGCGCGCCAACCGCCGCAGCCTGAAGGCCGGTGAATACGAGATCAAGGCGCATGCCTCGATGCAGGAGATCGCAAGCCTCCTCGAATCGGGAAAGTCGATCCTTCATTCGATATCCATGCCCGAAGGTTTGACGGTCCGGCAGATGATGCTGCGGCTTGCCGAAGACACGGTGCTGGAGGGCGATCTGCCTTCCGAAGTACCGAGGGAAGGCAGCCTGCGCCCGGACACCTACAAGTTTTCGCGCGGCAGCAAGCGGGCGGACATTATCCAGCAGATGCGCGTCGCGCAGCAGAAGCTGGTCGACCAGATCTGGGAGCGCCGCGACCCCGATCTGCCGATCAAGACGAAGGAGGAATTCGTCGTGCTCGCCTCGATCGTCGAGAAGGAGACGGGCAAGGAAGACGAACGCGCCCATGTGGCGTCCGTCTTCATCAACCGGTTGCAGCGGGGCATGCGGCTGCAATCCGACCCGACCATCGTCTACGGCATTTTCGGCGGCGAGGGAAAGCCTTCCGACCGGCCGATCTTCAAATCCGACCTCGCCAAGCCGACGCCCTATAACACCTATCAGATCAAGGGCCTGCCGCCGACGCCGATCTCCAATCCGGGCCGTGCGGCGCTGGAGGCGGTCGCCAATCCCTGGCGCACCAAGGACCTCTATTTCGTGGCCGACGGGACGGGCGGTCACGTCTTCGCCGCGACGCTCGACGAACACAATGCCAATGTGCGCCGCTGGCGCCGGATGGAGTCCGAGCGGGCCGCCAATCCGGAAGTCGTGGACGGCCAGCCGGACGGCGACGAGGCGGAAAAGCCGCCCAAGGGCAATTGACCGCGTCGCCTTCTTCTATCGCCAACATGCCCTGAATACGCTCTGGAGACGCCGATGACCTTGCAGTCCATGACCGGGTTCGCCCGGAGTGAAGGGGTGAGCGGGCGCAACCGTTTTGCCTGGGAACTGCGTTCGGTGAACGGCAAGGGCCTCGACATCCGCCTGCGCCTGCCGCCGGGCTTCGAGCGGCTGGAGCCGGATGTCCGACGTCTGGTCTCGGAAAAATTCTCCCGCGGCAATCTCCAGGCGAGCCTCAGTCTGACCGTCACCGAAACCAGGGTCGAGGCGGTTTTGAACCGTGACGCGCTTGCGGCCGTCATGGCGCTGCGTGCGGAACTCGGCGATCTCGTCGACCCTTCGCCGTTGCGGCTCGATACCCTGATGGGCATCCGCGGGCTCGTCGATATCCGCGAACCGGAAGAGGACGAGGCGACTATTGCGGTCCGTGATGCCGCCATCCTTTCCGGGCTCGAAGAGGCGCTGCGCCATCTCCAGCACATGCGGGAAGGCGAGGGAGCGGCCCTTGCCGACGTGCTGAAGGGCCAGATCGCCCGGATCGCCGAGCTGGCGCTGCTCGTCGAGGCGGACCCGTCCCGCAGCCCGGAGGAGATCGTCCGCCGGCTCTCGGCCCAGATGGCGGCGCTCCTTCAGGACGCACCGGCGCTCGATCGCGACCGGCTGCACGCGGAAGCGGCGCTGCTCGCCACCAAGGCGGACCTGCGCGAGGAGATCGACCGGTTGAAGGCGCATGTGACGGCTGCCGGCGAACTGATCGACAAGGGAGGCCCAGTCGGGCGCCGGCTCGATTTTCTTGCACAGGAATTTAACCGGGAATCGAATACCATCTGTTCCAAATCGAATTCCGCTGCGGTAACGGCAGCCGGTATCGAATTGAAAGTGGTCATCGACCAGTTCCGCGAACAGGTCCAGAATCTGGAGTAGGTTTATGAGCCCGGCACCTTCATCCTCGCCCGCGAACATTGCCCGGCGCGGGCTGATGCTGGTTCTCTCTTCGCCCTCCGGCGCCGGCAAATCGACGATCGCCCGCAACCTCCTGGAGGCCGATCCGAGCCTCGGAATCTCGGTCAGCGTCACGACGCGCCAGCGCCGTCCGAGCGAGATTGCCGGCAAGCATTATCACTTCGTCACCATTGCCCAGTTCGAGCGCATGCGTGTCGCTGACGAGCTTCTGGAATGGGCCGAGGTGCACGGCAATTTCTACGGCACGCCGCGCGAACCGGTGGAGGCTGCCATGGCCGAGGGCCGCGACATGCTGTTCGACATCGACTGGCAGGGCGCTCGCCAGCTGCAGGAAAAGATGAAGGCCGACGTCGTGTCGATCTTCGTCCTGCCGCCGACCATGACCGAGCTGCAATCACGCCTGCACCGGCGTGCGGAGGACTCGGAAGAGGTGATCCGCACCCGGCTCCTGAATTCGCGCGCCGAGATCGAACACTGGCGCGAGTATGACTATGTCATCGTCAACGACGACCTCGACAACGCCTTCCGCTCCGTCGGCCACATCGTCGGCGCCGAACGTATCCGCCGCGACCGCCGCCATGGGCTGTTCGACTTCGTTGAGAGCCTGCTGACGGAAGAGCCGGCGCTTTAGAGTCGAAAACCCGGTGCAGAGGCTCCCAGCATGTCGGCTTCCCGCGTAATTTAGCTGTTGATTGTTGGCATCGGCGGCCTTGTGAGGCGGATACGGGCGGCAAGGACATCCGCTCGTACTCGTCATGGTCTAACATAGACCATCGGTGGGAGACCAACTTCAAACAAGGGAGACTATAACCTGCTGCCGCAATGACCGAAATTTCAACGGGGAGCTTTAAAGGCTATGCACGAATGGAAGCCACGCAGCTCTAAAAGGAAATCTTCAAGCCAAACTTACCCGCAATCGAATTGCCGCCGCCCGATGTCTTCGCCCTGATTTCACCATTTACTGTCAAGCTGTCAGAAACGATGACGTTCATGCCGGCAGACAATACTGTGCTGAAGGTTGGGACGTCATACTCATAATTCTTGCCTCCGGTTTTCGAGTTGTTCTTGTATGCGAAAAGCTGCTGAAATTCGGCGCGCAGATACGGAGTGATGGCAACACTATTTTCCAGCATGTAATTAGCGTATATGCCCGGCTCAAATTTCACGCCGCCGAAAGACAAGGTCGACTTACTGTATTGAACGCCGATATTGTCGGTATAAGCGTCTCCAGTAAGCTTAGCACCCAATATCCCGCCACGAAGGTCAAAGCGTACCTCATCCGTGAGAGCGAAAATATGACCGACGGATGCCGTGAGAGCCATTCCTCGCGTATCGTAGGAACCAGATGAACCAAGCAGACTATTCCTGACGTCGGTTTCTCCCAAGATGCCGATACCTGATACGATGAGGTAATCATTTCCTTTTTTCAGGAGACCGTAAGAACCAAAAAGTGCGCTTTTGTTAAATGCGGATCCGGCGGTCGCATAGCCGAGATACGAACCCAGATCGACGTTACTGGTTGCGTAGCCCCCAAAGACGCCGATGTTCAGGCCGAATTCTTGGTCAAGGCTCAAATACTCCGACATGTTGAAATCGACACTTGCCGCAGCGGAAAACTCCGTACTCGAAAACGACGGTGCAATGTCGGATGTTCCGGTAACCTTGAAGCCGTCATAATGCGTTCTTGCAACCTGCCCTGTCGCGAATAGAAGGAACGGTGATCCAGCTCGCGATCCGGCTCTGGATGAAAGGCCGAGGATACTCGTTGCATTGGTTGCCGTCACATCGTTCAACTGGTTCAGGGATACTGCAAGAGCGGCTGAATTGGATATCGGAATAGGGGCTGCCAACGGTTTGGAGGTGGGCGCAGCACGCAACAGCAGATCACCATCATCCCCGCTAATGATAGTATAGTCGTAGAGGCCTGAAGGCGCACCCATAATGCCTTCGATCGAGAAAGAGGCGGGATCAATTCCAGCGGGGAATTTGATGATCGAGACTTCCATCGCCTCATTCAGAACCGGCGTACCCAGCAAGTTGACGTAGATCCTGTTGGCGTTCGATACAGTCACGCCAAGGCCTGCGGTTGGATCTACGACAAGGCTGTCAACTGAGCCACCGGTCGGATCGTAGTCAATGAGGATATTCGCATTGTTCAAGGTAAGACCGCCGACGGTCAACTGATCATTCGCAACACCATTGATCATATTCAAATTTGAGTTGACCAGCGAAAGCGTACCTAATCCCCCGACGGCCTGAGAGTTTATCGTTTGTTGTCCGCGAACAAACAGAGTCGATCCGTTAAACAGGCTCATGCCGTCGACGCGCTGATCGCTGGTTAAAAGTGTGGTTGAATTTACGAGAGAAAGCGTAAAAAAGCCGTCGAAAGTCTGGCTGAAGCCTGACGCATCCAAGTGAGTGTTCGTGATATTGCCCACGGCATTGACGCCGGAAAATGAGACATGGTCGCCAAATCGGAGGGGATCGGCAAGTCGGCTGTCGTTGATCTCAAGTGTCCCGTTGATGAGACCCGACACATCCCCCTTCAGTGTTCCGCCGAAGAGTTTCACAGTCTTTGCGACGAGGTTTCCGGTGACGGAACCGCCCGATAAGGTAACGGTATCGTTCCCGGTGCCTCCATTGATTTCACCTACGAACGTGCCGCCGGTGGTCAAGAACCTATCGTCTCCCGCTTCACCTAGGACGTCCCCATACATTTGCCCACCCGAAATCGTGAAGGTGTCGTTCCCCTCCCCAAGTCGAAAATCAACCCTGCTGCGCCCAAGGCCGAACGTGTCCCGTTCAGCGCCAACACTACCGGCTGTTATTTCAACGATATCGTCACCCTGAAGAGTTTGGATCGATCCATCGATTGGGACATAAGGCGTAATATAAGGTGGGGGCAGGGTATATATTCCGGAAGAATAGCTGATTTTACCGCCATCGATAAGAATACTGTCGTTACCCTGCTGAGCGTAGCCTGAGAAAAAATATCTGAATATGTTCCGCTGGAGGAATGAATCCTCAGATTCCTGAGATCCTACCTTACACACGATAGTCGAGTTGCCGCCAATACCGTAATCCTCACACGGCCCCGTCGGCGCAGCTGCAGCCGAAAGAGGAATGAAAGCGAACAGCATATAGCCGAGGATGCCCCAAATGCTTTTGTCCAATTTGAGCTTAATTCCAATCGTCATGCCGGCCACCCAACGCACCTCATAACCATCGTGATCTACGGTATACGTAGGCCTTGTGACAAGAGGATTTCCACTTATGATTTCGGTCGGATAGCATGCGGCTTATGGGTTGGAGAATAGGGAGGGGATGCCTTTTTGCTATGTGCGGTTGAATTTTTTCTCTGAAATGTATTGAGCCGATGCTCCGGGCCACGTGAAATTAGGAACTAACGGAGGTTCAGATTGCCAATCCGGATGGGTTGTGCGATTAAGGAGGCCGCGCTTTGAACCGCATCAAGATACACAACTTTTTCGGGCTGAAGTTATTATGGGATACCGCACCGCCGCTCAAAGGCAGTTCGCGAGCCTTACAAATTCTTCCACGGACAGCGTTTCGGCCCGCCTTTGCGGATCAATGTCAGCCTTGTCGAGCAGGGTTTCTCCGCCGAGCGGCCTCAGGCTCTGACGCAGCATTTTTCGGCGCTGGCCGAAGGCGGCGTGGGTAATGCGCTCCAGCTTGTTCACATCGCAAGGAAGGGGTTTTTCGCGCGGCGTCAGATGCACGACCGTCGAGGTGACCTTGGGCGGCGGGGTGAAGGCCTGTGGGGGAACGTCGAAGACCATCCTCGCATCGGTTCTCCAGCCGGCGAGCACGCCGAGGCGGCCGTAATAGTCGTCTTCCTCGTCGGCAACGATCCTGAGGCCCACTTCCTTCTGGAACATCAGCGTCAGGCTTTCCCAGAACGGCGGCCATTTTCCGTCTTCGGGGAGCAGCCAGTTGAGGAGGAGCTGGGTGCCGACATTGTAGGGCAGGTTGGCGATGATCCTGACGGGTCCTTCCGGCGCCAGCGCCGCAAAGTCGACCTTCAGCGCGTCGCCCTCGATGACTTCGAGACGATCGGGATAATGCTCGCCGATTTCCGCCAGCGCGGGAAGGCAGCGGCTGTCGCGTTCGACGGCGATCAGCTTCCTGGCGCCGAGCGACAGGATGGCGCGGGTGAGGCCGCCGGGGCCGGGGCCAACCTCGATGACCGTGACGCCTTCGAGCGGACCAGCGCTGCGGGCGATCTTCTGGGTGAGGTTGAGGTCGAGCAGAAAATTCTGGCCGAGCGCCTTTTTCGCATCGAGTCCGTGACGCTGGATCACGTCACGCAGCGGCGGCAGGCCGTCGAGTGTGGCCATCAGGCGAATGCTTTCGAGGCGAGGTCGCCGGCCAGCCTGACCGCCTCGACGAGACTGGTCTCGCGTGCAATCCCCTGGCCGGCAATGCCGAAGGCGGTGCCGTGATCGGGCGAGGTGCGGATGAAGGGCAGGCCCAGCGTCACGTTGACCGAGGTGTCGAAGCCGAGCGCCTTGACCGGGATCAGCGCCTGGTCGTGATACATGCAGATCGCCACGTCGTAGCGGGCACGCGCCTCGTCATGAAACATCGTGTCGGCCGGCAGCGGACCGAAGACATGGACGCCTTCGGCGCGCAGCTTGAAGACCGCCGGATGGATGATCGTCTGGTCCTCCTTGCCGATCGCGCCATCTTCGCCCGCATGCGGGTTGAGGCCTGCGACCGCAAGGCGGGGCTTTTCGATTCCGAAGCGGGTTTTGAGGTCGTGGTGGACGATACGGCAGGTCTCGGCGATCAGATCCGGCGTGAGGGCTGCCGGGACGTCCTTGATCGGAATGTGGATGGTGACCGGAACGGCCCGAAGTTTCGGGCCCGCCAGCATCATCACCGGGAGGAATTTCCGTCCAGTGGCGCGCTCTGACAGGTCGGCGAGGAACTCCGTATGGCCCGGAAAACCGAAGCCCGCCTGATAGAGGATGGATTTGGCGATCGGATTGGTGACGGCGCCGGCAACCTTGCCCTCGAAGCACAGCGAGACGGCGGTCTCGATCGCCCGGATCGTTCCCTTGGCGGTCGCCACATGCGGCTCGCCGGCTGCGACCTCCGCACCGGCCGGGATCGGCAGGACGGGCAAGGCATCCGCGAAGATGGAGATGGCGCGTTGCGGATCGGCTTCGCGGATCGGTACGTCGATGCCGATCATCGCCGCGCGGGCCGACAGCACGGCCGGATCGCCGAGAAACAGGAAGGGGGGCAGGTCGTGTTTACGGCGTTCCGCCCAGGCGGCAAGCGTGATCTCGGGGCCGATGCCGGCGGGATCGCCCTGGGTCAGAGCGAGAGGACGATCAAGCGGCATGGATGCTCCGAAGATGCTCTATCAACGATATTCGATTACCGCTTTGCCCCGCAGTTCGTCGAGATATTTCTTTTCGTTCGGGTTCTGGCCGCCCTTCTGCTCCTTGCCGAGGTCTTCAGCGCGGAAGACCACTTCGGCGGCGAGGTCGTCCGAAACCTGCCGCTGGTTGCAGATCGCCAGGAACTCGACGCCGCGCTCGGTCACGCGCGTTGCGGTCGTGCCGTTGGCGGGGGTCTTCTCGATCAGCGGCTTCCATTCTGCCGGCATTTCAGGGGCCAGAACGCGGCCGAGGTCACGGACGGAGACGTCGAGGTAACCGGCTGCGAACTGCTTGGACTGTTCGCAGCCCGGGAACTTGCCGCGTGCGGCATTGGCTTCACTCTGCCGCTTGCCGAGGATCGCGTTGCGCTTGGCCGACGGCACGACGAAGATCACCTGCTGCAGGAAATATTCGGTCGTGACCGGCTTTTCCTTGTTCTCCATCATGCGGGTGACGAGTTCCTGATTCGACATGCGGCCGCGGGCGCCACCGTAGCGGGCGTTCACGAGGCGCGGCCAGCTCATCTGCACGGCGATATAGTTCTTGAAGTGCTCGACCCCGACGCCGGCCCGGTCGAGGATCTGGCTCATCTGCTGCGGGTTCATCTTGTTGCCGGCGGCAAAGCGCTCGAAGGCCTTGTCGACGTCATCGGTCGAGACCGACATTTTCAGGCGGGCGACTTCCTGGCGCTTCAGGATTTCCTCCACCATCGCCTCGCGGGCGCTCTTGGTGTCGGCCTTCTGCCGTTGCAGGCGCAGGAAGGCGGCGCGGCGGGCAACATCGGTCGAGGTGATCGCCGTCCTGTTGACGACGGCTGCGATTTCGCTGGCGGCCTGGGCCTCGCGGGCGATCGGCTGGACGAAGACCGAAGCAGCCAATACTGCCGCGGCGAGCGCCAGTTTGCGCGTTGCGGTCATTGCAAACATGGTACCAATTCCTTTCCCGCCCCGGTCGGTTCTCTCCGCCCGTCCGGCCTTACTCATACTATATTTGCGCTCGCTTGCACAATTCTTGCGGCGAAACGATGACGACGATGGCCCCGGCGGACCGGGGCCGAACCCCGGCATCCGCTACTGATACTGGTAATCCTGATCGTAGTCCTTGGTATTGGAGCCGATATTGATATCGCCGAGCGTGCGGAAGCTGAGGCGCGCGCTGACGGTCCAGTCGTTTGCAACCGTGCTCTGCGGCTTGTCGGTATAGGCGAGCGTGAAGATGGTGCACTCGTCCGCATAGCTGATGCCGATGCCGCGGCGGATGACCTGCTTGTCCGCAAGGTCCCAGGTTGCCGTTCCGGCCAGCGCCCAGTTCTCGTTGATGCGGAAGCGCATCGAGTGCTTCAGCACGTCGGTCGCCTCGTCGGAGCCGTATTCTTCCTGCGGATCGACCTGGGTGTAGACGAGCGTGCCGGAGAGGCGCGGCGTCGTGTAGCCGAAGGAAGCGTCGGTGCGCTTCACCGCGAAGGTCTTTTCGTCGAAACGGGTGTTGGCAGCGAGCGTGAAGCCTTGCGGCAGGTCGATGGCTGCCATCGCGACATAGTCCGATCGCCGCGTTTCGAGCCCCGAATCAGCGCCCGCATGCACGAGGTCGTCGGTCGCGAAGGAGTTGCGGCCGGCAATCTGGTAGGACTGACCGATGATGCTCCTGACGCCGATGCCGTTCGCGAACGAACCCGTATAGCGGATGCCGACATTGGCGCGCGTGCCGCCTTCGACGCGGTCGAAGCCGGAGAACTTGTCGCGCTCGAAAAGCGTGGTCGCATCGAAGACGAAGCTCTGGGCATCCTCGTTGGGCAGGCCGCCGGCCATCTGCTCGTCCGGGCGCATGAAGATCTGCGCGATCGGCTCGATGATGTGGCTGCTGTCGCCATAGGTCATGAGGATCGGGTAGCGGGCTTCGAGACCGGCCGTCAGCATGTAGCGGCCGTCGCTGCCTTCCGGCTCCAGGCTGCCGGTATAGAAGGCGGGCGTGTTGGAGCCGGTGTGGCGGATGCCGTCGCCGCGCGCGGCGAGGATCGGCGTCAGGAGCAGGCCGTCGGCGTTGAACGTACGCTTCCATTCCGCCTCGACCGTGAAGCGGCTATAGCTGCCTTCGAGGCCCGGGAAGCGGTTGGTCGTGCCTTCCGTATACCAGTCGTCCTCGCGGCGCGAGAGATTGGTAAGGTTGGCGTTGATCTGAAGTTCGCCGCCGAGGATCGGTTCCGGTGCGTAATAGCTGTAGTCGAGGGACGGATAGACGATCGCCTGCTGCTGTTCGAGCGTATTGCGCACTGCATCGTCCTGCACGTTGAAGTAATAGGCGTGCAGGTCGAAATAGTTCCGTGTCCCGAGACCGGTCAGGTAGACGTCGTTGGTGAACGTGTCGTCGTCGACGTCGGTCAGGTTGTAGGTCCGGGAGAAATTGTTGTCGCTCTGGGCCATGATATCCCAGCCGAAGGTCCAGCGGGGATTGATGTTGAATTCACCCTTGGAAGCGGCCATGAAACGCTGGTCCGCTTCGCGGTCGCTGGTGCCGAGGTCGAAGGATTCCGGGTTGTTCTGCTGGATGCCCGCAAACCGGAACGTATGGTCGCCGTTCTCGAAACGGTTGCGAACCTCACCCTGCAGCAGCAGTCCCTGGTTGGAATAGTAGGTCGGGCTGATCGTCGCGTCCATGCTCGGCGAGAAGACATGGTAATAGGGGACGGTCACGCCGAAGCCGAGATTGTCGCTGGCCGAAAACTGCGGGAAGAGCAGGCCGGACTTGCGTTCGACCGTCTCGTCCGGCACCTCGATCGCGAAAGGCAGGCGCCCGATCGGCAGGCCGAACAGTTCGAACTGGGCATTTTCCAGGCGAATCGTATGGGTCTGACCGTTTCGAACGACACGCTCGGCCTTCACCTGCCAGAGCGGCGCCTTGCCCGGTCTCGTGGCGCAGGGCAGGCAGGCGGTGTAGACGCTGTTGTTCAGCACCATCAGGTCGCCAGTCTGGCGTTCGGCGCTTTCCGCTGCAAGGCGGGTATTGTCGGTCGTCTCGACGCGAAGCGCGTTGATGAAGCCCTGGCCGAAATCGTCGGTGACGTCGAGTTCCTGGGCGTAGACGCGGTTTCCGCCCGGCTCGATCAGTTCGATATTGCCGGTCGCCATGACGCGGCCGGTCTTCTGGTCGTACTGAACGCGCTGAGCCACCATGCGGTAACGGTTGTAGTACAGTTGAACGCCGCCGGTCGCGGTGACCCTCTGGGCGTCCTGATTGTAGACGAGTTCGTTGGCGCGCAGCAGAAGCTTCGCGTCATCCGCCGGAGCGGGCACCAGACTCTGTCCCGGCGTCTGCGCATGCACAGTCGTTGCCGATACGCCGATTACGCATACAGACACACCTGTCAGCAGGGCGGCGGCGAGCCGTCTTATGTTTTTGCGGTCGATTGCCGCCACTAGCCATCCTCCTGATGAAGCAGAATAGTCGCCCCCAACGCCGTCGCGACGATGACTGGTATCCAGACCGCCACGAAGGGAGGAATCGCCCCGCTGCTCCCGAATGCCTTTACAAGCACCGTCACGACATAAAGCACGAAGCCGGAAACTATTCCACCCAGAATCACAGAGCGGGACTGGGCGAACCGGCTGAATTTTAACGAGACTGTTGCAGCAATGAGAGTCATCGCCACAAGCAGGACCGGCAGGGAGAGCAGCGAATGATACTGCGTCTCGAGTGCCTTGGTGGATATTCCGAACGATTTGCCCACCTCGATTTTTCTGGAAAGATCAAAAAACGCAACAGTTTCCGGCTGCGCCACGCTCTCCTGAATATATTCCTGCTTCAAGTTGGTGCGAACCTGTGCTGTTGCACGACGCACCGGAATTTCGCCCGGCCGGTTTTCCAGAACCTCGTTAAGAAGCCAGTAACCATCCTGCAACTTTGCGGTCTTGGCATCCTGTCGCATGATGACGCGACCGTCCTTGTCGAAATGGAACAGGACGACGTCGATCAGGAAGGTTCCGTTGTCCTGATAGCTCTTGGCGCCGATGATCGTATCGTCGTCGCCGCTGATCTGGCGGATCCACGGGACGAATTTGGAGGACCGCGCGCGGTTGCTCGCCTCGCGCCAGCTCGCCTCCATGGAAGCGGATTCGCGCTGGCCCCAGGCGGCCAGCGGGTTGACGACGAGAAGCGTCAGGAGGCCGATCAGGAAGGCGCCGGTCACGAAGGGCGAAACGAACTGCCAGACCGAGATGCCGGCGGCCCGGGTCACCACCAGCTCGTAACGCCGGTTGAGCGCGATCAGCACCGTCATGCCGATGAAGAGGCTGAGCGTCGGGATGGTCTGCTGCAGGATGAGCGGCACGCGCATGGCCGTCATCATCAGGCCAGCCCACACCGTATATCCGACGAAACCCGACATGCGCCGGCTCGTCTCGCTGAAATCGGCGAGGAAGATGATGGCGCTGACGCCGAGCATGAACCACAGGGCGGTGGCGATGTAGCGGCGGAAGAAATATCGTCCGAGCGTCGAAAAGATCATGCCGCACCTCCGCGCGAGGTGGGGCCAGAGGCGGCCCTGCCGTCGAGGCGCCGCTGCAGGCCGGCATTCACCCGGGAGATGCGCCGCGCGATGAAGGCGGGCATGGAGAACTGCCGGTTGGTGGCGAGCATGAAGATGGCAACGAGCGAGCTCAGGACCGGCACCGCATAGGGAAGCGCGACATAAACGGCATGCCGCTCCACAAGGTTGGTGGCCGAAAAACCGAGCCAGCGGATGGCGAAGGCGGCAAACAGCGCGTAGATCATCGGATGCACCCGCGTCTGCCGGTGCGAGCGCGTGTTCCCGGCGATCACCAGCGAGATGAGCGCGAAGGTGATCGGGAAGAGCCAGTCGGAGAGGCGGCGGTGCAGTTCGGCGCGATAGGCGTCCGGCGACTTCTGGTAAAGCGGGTCGTTGGGGTCCGGGTTCAGGAGGAAAGCAAGGCTGCGGTCGGTCGAATATTGCGGCAGGCCGCCTTCGGATTTCGCCATGGCCGAAAGGTCGAAGGCATAGGAGACGAAGCGGATGACCGAGATGCGCCCGTCGGCGGATTTGCGGTGCACCTCGCCGTCGCGCATGGTGAGCGAGGTGCCGCTCTCGTCGATCGATCCTTCGCGGGCGTAATAGATGAGGTCGAAATTCGGGTCGCGGTAGTCGACGACGAAGAGGCCCTTCAGCACGCGTCCGGAATGGCGCTCCGAGATCTGCACATAGAGCCCGTCCTCGATGCTGCGGAACGTTTTTTCCTCGATGACGGAAGAGAGCAGGTCGGCATAGGCGGCCGCGACCATTTGGCGGGCGGCGACGCGCGACGGCGGCTCGACGAAATTGGTGATGATGAACGAGAACAGGCTGAGCGCGATGCCGAGCATCAGCACCGGCTTGTAGATGATGCTGCGCGAGGAGCCGGCCGCGTCGATGACCGGCAGCTCCGAATCGTTGTTCATCGCCGTCAGCGTCTGGGTGATGCCAATGACGAGCGCGAACGGCAGGACGACGGGGATGATGGTGGGCAGGATATAGGTCGCCAAAGTCGCGAACGAGCCCATCGACTGGCCCGTATCCGTGACCAGGTTGATGCGTCCGAGCACCTGGATCGTCCAGATGATGGTGAGCACCGGCAGGAGCGTCACCAGGAACATCTGAAAAATCCGGCGCAGTATGTAGACTTCGAGAAGCTTCATTCCGGCCTAGACGTTTTGCATTCCGTATCCGGGACGACGGCTGTCTCCCAAGACCACGGTGGGGCCTATCTAAGCGATTGGCGAGCCGTTTGCGACAGGGGCTGCGTCACAAATTTGTTGGCTGTTTTCGTTTTCTTCGCCGCTGTGACATTTCGAAACACGCGGCAATCCCCGCATACACCACCAGCGATGACAGCCAGCCGAGCGTCACGTCGGAAAGGTAGTGCCCGCCGAAGGAGGTCCGCAATGCCGGCGAGATCAGCGACACGGCAATCAGCGGCGGGCCGAGCACCGCGCGCAGCGGTTTCGGCAGCATCACGACCAGGCAAGCCATCCAGCCGGCCCCGGCGGCCTCGCCGGAGATGAAGGAACAGTTGCCGGTGCAGGCGCCCTGGAAATCGCCGGCCGGCATAAAGACGTTCCGGCCGCCGAAGAGATCGGTCTGGTAGGGCCGCGGGCGGTCCGAGATTTCCTTGAGGAGCAGATTGACCAGCACGTAGGGGCCGATCAGGAAGGATGTAAGCGCGATCGAATAGTCCCTTGTCTTGCGAGGGCTGTAGGTTGCGCCGTGATGTTGGAGATTGGCGATCAGCCGGTAGAGGATGTAGATCGCGGTGAGCGACGGCAAATAGAAGAGGATCTGCCGAATGACGACGAAGAGGACCTGCGTTCCGTAGGGAAAGCTGCCGCAGACGCGGCCTTCTTCGACCGCCTGGCCGCAGGCCGCTTCTTCGAAGAAGGCGCGCGCCACGGCAAGATCGATCTCGGGGACCAGGTAGAAGACTGCCAGCAGCAGCCACCACAGCAGCATCAGCACGACGAACCACACTGCCGGTCTGGCGAAAAGACGCCTTGTGGCAGCGCGCCATTCAAGGACAATGCGGCTTGGCGAATTCATGCAAATGCGATCCGGTTGTTCGGGCGGCGCGAACCTAGCGCATCGGTCCGAAAAGCGGAATCGATTTTCGGAGAGCAGGAATTCGCCAGTTACAAAGAACGAGAGCGCTCTCTGACGGGCGAAATTTGTCCTTTCGGCGGCGGCAAATGACTTTGAACTTGCCGCCGCGGGAGCGGGCTGTGCTTACGCATGTGCTTTCCGATAGGCTGCGACGACGAGCCAGATGGCCGAAAGCAGAAAATAGAAGGCGCCGAACCCCGCATAGGGGACGATGTCCAAGATCGTCGGCGCAACGGTGCCAAGGGATCGACTGATCATGAAGGCGCCGGCGAGGGCCGACTGCGCACCGCTCAGGATCATCACCCATTGTGCGCCATAGGCACGCCAGCGTCTTACTCCCGTATACAGTTGCAGCAGTCCCGAGAGGATAGCCCAGACCCCGAAAACGGCCAGAACCGCGTATGTGCTGCTGCTGACCGCCGCGATGACGGCGAGCCCCGTTATCGTGCTGACCACGACGTTCAGCGCCTGGGACGGGTTGGTTTTCAGGCCGCCGTTTGCCCGTGCATCAATCAGATTGGCGAGGGCGTCCCACAGGGGATAGATCACCAGCAGAAACGCGGCGGGACCGGGCTGCCCGCCGAGGAGGAGGGCTGCGGCGATCCAGCCGATGGAGAACGAGGCGCGCACGAAATAGTAGGATTGCAGCCAGTTGGACTGGGTGGACGGTTGGCTTTGCATTGAAAGGTTCCTTTTTTTGACTACCTACTAGTAGGAAGGTAATTTTGTCGAGTCAACCTGACGCCCGAACACCTCCTCGTGAGAAGCGGGGAGGTTGCAGCACCTTGACAATTTGCCTACCAAAAGGTAGGCGACGATATGAAATCAATGGCTTCGACTTCGGAAAAAATCCTCGACATCGCGCAGTCTCTCATCGTGACGGGAGGCTACAACGGGTTCAGCTACGCCGACATCTCGGCTGCGATCGGCATCAGGAAGGCGAGCATCCACCATCATTTTCCGACGAAGGCCGATTTGGTCTCGGCGCTGGTGGATCGTTACAGGCGGCAGGCGGAGGCGGGTTTGACGTTCCTGCGCGAGCAGGCCTCGAGCCCAGCCGAACAGCTGCAGTCCTACATGAACTACTGGCAGACATGCATTCGGGACGCCTCGCTGCCCTTCTGCGTCTGCGCGATGCTGGCCAGCGAGATGCAGATGCTGCCGGAAGAGGTCGCATCACGCGTCCGCGCCCATTTCCATGGTCTCGCGGGATGGCTTGCCTCGGTCCTGCAGGCCGGAGTCGAGCAGGGGCTGTTCCGGCTGGACAAACGGCCGGAAGAGGAGGCTCAGGTGCTGATGGCCTCGCTCCATGGGGCAATGCTTTCCGCACGAGCTTTTAGCGATCCCGGATTGTTCGTCGCAATCGTCGCCCCCCAGATCGCCAGGCTGCGGTCGCCGGACTGTTAGGAACCGGCGGCGCTCTTTGCGAGGAATGACTTGCCCGGATGGGATATGCGGGGCTAGCCGAACTCGGCCGCGACAGGTTCAGTCGATTTCCCGGTTTCAGTTCTGGCGTGATGTGCGAAACCTCCGGCGGTGCAGCAGCAAAAGGCCAAAAAACGTGCTGAAGGCGAAGAGCGAGATGACCAGGGCCAGCCAAAGGGCTGCGCGGGGACCGGCGGAGGTCATGATGGCGGTGAATACCGGCGGTGCGGCGGCAAAGGAGAGATTGAGCGGCACCGCGAGCTGCGCCGATGCGCGGGCATAGGCGCCTGCGGGGAAGATCTGCAGCGGCAGCGTAGCGCGGGTGACGGCGGTGATGCCGCTCGCAAGCCCGTAGAGCGTGGCGAAAAGCATGGCGCCGACGAGATTGCTGGTCAGCAGAAGAACGATGAAGCTCAGCGGAAACAGGGCGGAGGCGGCAAGGCCTGTGGCAAAACCCGACAGGCGCCGGCCGCCGAGGAAATCGACCAGCCGTCCTGCCCATTGGGCAAGGCCGATGAAGGCTCCAGCCGTCAGTGCACTGGCGTGATCGAGCCCCGCAGCCTCGAAAAGGATGATGATGGTGAGGGCAAAACCCCAGGTCACGAAACCATTGGCGGCGAAACTCATGGCCAGCAGGATGAAACGTGGCCGGTCGATGGAAGTAGGCTCGGTGGCCGCCTCAGCCGCAGCTTTTTCCCTGGGCTGGCGGGCAAGCGCGGCCCAGTGCAGTGGCATGCAGACAAACAGCATGAGGACGGCATAGGCAAGTGTCGTCGTCCGCCAGCCCCATTGGGCTTGCAGGACCCCTGTCAGCGGCCAGACGATGGTCGATGTCAGCCCGCCGGCCAGGATCAGCACGCCGAGCGCCTGGCGGGCGTTCTCGCCGGCGATCTCGGTCACTGCGATCTGCGCCGGTGTCGTTAACATGCCGGCGCCGGCGAGGCCGAGAATGATCCACGCCAGGAGATAGGATGCCGGACCGTTGGCCACGCCCATGAGCAGCAGGCCGGTTGCACCCAGGAGCGATCCCAGAACCATTATCGGGCGGGCGCCGCGACGCTCGAAGGCGGCGCTCAGCGGCCAGGACGCGATCGCCATGACGACGAGCATCACCGTCGGGCCTGCCATGACCATGGGCAGGGGCATGCGCAGCGCGCCGGCCATGGCGGGTCCCGTGACCGCGGGCAGCCAGAACGTGGCGCCCCAGCCGATGAGCTGGGTCAGCGACAGGGCGGCGACGCCTCGGACCGTAGGGGAGCGGAACGGCATTCGGGCGATCGGCGCGAAAAGCGCAAGCAGGTCGCGGTCTTTACGGGGAAGGGGGCTCATAAGGCCTCGGCCTCTGATTGGTTTCTGGAGGGAGAAATGAGGAAGGAGGGGCACGTCTCTCAGCGTGTGAGGCGTAAATAAATTAATGCAGTATCGACGATTAACCCTGGTATGGCTCGGATGTTGATATAAGAACGGTTCAAGTGGATCATTCATTTTGAGGGCTTCTTGCGTTCGTCTGTGCCCGATTTTCGCGCGACGCTCAAACGAGGAATTTGAAGGGAGGCTGAGGAAAATTTATGCAGGAAAGGCACCGTGTCTCCCTCAACGCCGTCAGGGTGTTTGCGATCGTGGCGCGCACCGGAAGCCTGACGGCCGCCGGCGCCGAACTCGGTGTCACCTCCGGGGCGGTGAGCCACCAACTCAAGAAGCTCGAGGATGAGCTTGGGGTGAGTTTCTTCCGCCGCGGGAACAACACCGTTTCACTCACCGACATGGGGCGGCGGTTCTATGAGGAGGTCGCGCCGGCGATCGGGCTCATCGAGCGTTCCGCCGATGCTCTCTATCGCGACGAAAACGAGATCAGCGTTCACGCCACCACGTCGCTTGCGCTCCGCTGGCTCATCCCGTCACTCGATCGTTTTCGCGTTCTCTGCCCAAAAGTGCGCGTCCGCGTGGAAACCAGTTCTGCGCGAGGTATTCCGGCGATCCCCGATTCCGATGTCGGCATCCGTTATTTCCGGACGGGGGAGGAGGCCGAAGGATGGGAACTCCTCGCGCGCGACCTGCGCCGCCCGGTTGTTTCTCCGGTCCTATTGGCGAGAGGCAACCATGGCCGGGAGATTGCCGTTGCGGATGTGCCGGCCCTTCAATGCTGCGTGGGCAACTGGGACTGGAAGCTCTGGTGCGAGACGTTTGGTATTCCGCCGGCCGATCTTTCCTTTGCCCATGCATTCGATACGGACGACGCGGCTCTTCATGCCTGTGTCGCGGGTCTCGGGATGGTGCTGGCGCCGACGATCCTCACGGCCAGGGAAACGAAGTCCGGCGCGTTGATGATCCTGCCCGGACACCAGCCGTTCGAGACCGGGACCTACCGTTACCGGCGCTGCTCGGAATCGAGGGCAGTCCGGCAATTCTGCGCCTGGATGGATACCGAAATGCGGAACCTCGAATGAAGGACTTCCTTCACGGACCTCAGCCGCTTTGACGTCACCGGTGATTTCCCGAAGCGGCCACGACCGTATCGAGCGGGAACGGCGCTTGTGGCATTATGCAGTTCCGCCCTTGCGCTTGAGCCCGAAACGGCGATGATCGCGACTCCTCTTCGACAGTCCCCTGGAGCCGCAATGTCCGTGAAATTCGATATCTCGTTCGCCAAATCCGCCAAGCTTGAAGGCGGCCTTGCCATCCAGCTCAAGCTTGCGGGCGACGGGCCGGCGGCGGGCGCTGCGGAGGCCGATCCGGCCGGCATCGTGACGCGCGCATCCGAGATTGCGAAATTCTCCGGCAAATCCATGGCCGTGCTCGACATCATCGCGCCGCAGGGCTCTTCCCTCGACCGGCTGGTTGTGCTGGGGCTCGGCAAGGCCGATGCCCTGACGGCCTATGACTGGATCAAGGCCGGCGGCGCTGCGGCAGCTTCCGTCAGGAACATGACGAAGGTTGCGATCTTCATCGATGCCCCGGGGGCGGCCGTCGGCGGCGCGGAAGCAGCCGGCTTCGCGCTCGGCATGCTGCTGAGGGCCTATACGTTCGATGCCTACAAGACGAAGAAGGGGGACGACGAGGACAAGGCGCCGAAGACGGTAAAGGTGACGATCGTCACCGCCGAACACACGGCCGCCAGGAAGGCCTTTGCTGATGCCGAGGCGATTGCCGGGGGCGTGAACCTCGCCCGCGACCTGGTCAACCTGCCGCCGAATGCGCTCGGCCCGGTCGAATTCGCCGACAAGGCCAAAGAGCTTGAGAAACTCGGGGTCGAGGTGGAAATCCTCACCGAGAAGGAAATGAAGAAGCTCGGCATGGGAGCGCTGCTCGGCGTCGCGCAGGGCTCGGTGCGGCCGCCGAGGCTTGCCATCATGCAGTGGAAGGGCGGCAAGGCCAAGGAGGCCCCGCTTGCCTTTGTCGGCAAGGGCGTCGTCTTCGACACCGGCGGCATTTCCATCAAGCCGGGCGCGGGCATGGAGGACATGAAGGGCGACATGGGTGGCGCCGCCGCCGTGACCGGCCTCATCCACACGCTCGCCGCCCGCAAGGCCAAGGTCAATGCCGTGGGCATCATCGGCCTCGTCGAGAACATGCCGGACGGCAATGCGCAGCGTCCGGGCGATATCGTCTCCACCATGTCCGGCCAGACGATCGAGATCATCAATACCGACGCGGAAGGCCGGCTCGTGCTCGCCGATGCGCTTTATTACTGCAACGACCGTTTCAAGCCGCGTTTCATGATCAACCTGGCCACGTTGACCGGCGCGATCATGGTGGCGCTCGGCAACCTGCATGCCGGCCTTTTCTCCAACGACGACGAACTGGCCGGCCAGTTGACCGGAGTGGGCGATGTGACGGGCGAGCGTCTGTGGCGCATGCCGCTCGGCAAGGATTACGACAAGATCATCGATTCGAAATTCGCCGACATGAAGAATACCGGCGGCCGTTACGCGGGTTCGATCACCGCGGCGCAGCTCCTGAAGCGCTTCGTGGGAGACACCCCCTGGGCCCACCTCGATATCGCCGGCACCGCGATGAATTCGCCATCGAACGAGATCAACCAGTCCTGGGGCTCGGGCTACGGCGTGCGCCTGCTGGACGAACTGGTCCGGGCCCATTACGAGGCGGGTTGAGGACCCGATTGTCATTTCTGGCGAAATATTGAGTTCTCAACCGTGATGACCGAAATCCTCTTCTACCATCTGACCGAATCCAAGCTCGAGGAGGCGCTGCCGGCACTCCTCGAAAAAAGCGTCGAGCGTGGCTGGAAGGTGGTTGTGCAGACGAACGAGGATGCGCGGCGGGATTTTCTCGATGCGCATCTATGGACCTTTCGCGAGGACAGTTTTCTGCCGCATGGCACGGATGCCGCGCCGATGGCCGATGCCCAGCCGGTTCTGCTCACCGCCGCCGCGGAAAATCAGAACGGTGCGACCGTCCGTTTCGTCGTCGATGGTGCGGAACCGCCGGCGGCGGCGGACTACGAACGGATCGTCTTCATGTTCGACGGCTACGACACGTCGCAGCTCGAAAATGCCCGCGCCCAATGGAAAAGGCTGAAGGGCGAGGGGCACGCGCTGACCTACTGGCAGCAGTCGGAGGAAGGGCGCTGGGTCAAGAAGGCGTGACATGCCCTCTTTTCCGCGCGCGGTGCGTCGTCCAGCCCTACCTGATCTTCAGTTCAGCCAGGCCATCATCATCGACGAATTGCTGTGGCGCAGTCGCACGACCTTGTAGCCTTCGGCCTTCAGCTGCGTGAGCAGTGCCGGCAGCATGGCCGCGGTGCGGGCATGGATGTCATGCAGCAGGATGATGCCCTTGCCGTGAGCGCGCAGCGAACTCATCGTGCGCGTGGCGACGGCGGCCGGCGAGACGCCGAAATAGTCCTTGGAATCGATCTGGACGTCCAGCACGACCATACCGTTCGAGGCGACCCACTGGCGCAGCTTTCTGGTGTCGGCGAGATAGGGGAAGCGGAAGAAGCCCGCGTCTTCGTGCGTGACGCTGGTGACGGCGTCGCGACCCTTTTCGATCTCGGCGACGGCCGCATCGAAGGAAAGATGCTGCAGATCGGCGTGGCGATAGGTGTGGCTGCCGATCGTGTGGCCGGCGTTCACCACCTTTCGGGCGATGGCCGGATGGGCCTTGGCCATCTGGCCGACCATCAGGAAGGTCGCCTTGACATTGTATTCGTCGAGGATGGAAAGGATCTTCTCCGTCTTGTTCGGCATTGGGCCGTCGTCGAAGGTCAGCACCACTTCCTTGTCGTTGAGCTTCAGGTCGGACAGCGAGCCGACGCTGATGGTGCGACCGGCAAGGCTTCCCGGATTGTTCACGCGGCCCCAGGCAACGGGCGTGAGCGCCACCGGCTCGTCGGCGTTGGCGACCTTTTTCGGCGACGACAGCGCCTTGGCAGGCGCGAATGATGTGGCAAGGGTGCCGCCTTCGGTCTGGCTGCGACCGGCGCAGGAGGAAAGCAGGCACGCGACGGCAGCGGCGACACAGAGGACGCGGACGAACATGGGGCGACTCGGGGCTTAAAAGTGACTAAGGATTTGAGACGCCGCAACTTTCGCCGATTATGGTTAATGGCGGGTTTATGCCGGGAACAATTGGCAGGAGCCGATGATCAGGCGAGGTCGGTGAGGGCGAAATCCTCGCCGACATAGAGCAGGTCGAGGCTGGCAGCCTTGGCGCTGGCATATGAAAAGCAGTCGCCGAAGCCTTTCGGCAAGCGGCGGCTTCTCAGGCTTTTCAGGTGTTTGCGAATTCTCCACCACACGTTCCAACGCCTGCCTTATGGCATCCGTCTTGGTCGGAGCGTTGAGAATTTTCCTCGCCTGTTCGGCGAGCTGGTTGACGCGTTCGTCGCGGACATAAAGGGGCATCCGGGCACCTCGTGAATATACGTCGGAATATAGTATATTCACGAGGCAGACAATTCGGACAAAATGCGCTCAGTCCCGCATGATCGTCTGGCGCAGGAAACTGTAGCCCATGGCGGCGCGGGTGGCCTGTTCGGTGGAATCTCCGGCCCCGCCGTGGCCGCCTGAGCTGTATTCATGGAAGAGCGGCGTGTGGCCGGCTTCGATCAGCCGCTTGGCGAAGCGCCGGGCATGCGAGGGATGCACCCGGTCGTCGTTGGACGAGCTTTCGATATAGGCCGGCGGGTAGGTGACTTCATCGGCCGGCTTGACCCGATGCAGCGGCGAATAACCGAGCATGTAGGCAAGGTCGGCCTCGTCGTCCGGATTGCCGTATTCGTCCATCCACGCCTTGCCGGCCGGAAAGACGTGGAAGCGGGACATGTCGATGACCGGGACGCGGGTCCATACCGCGCCGAAGTCTTCAGGATAACCGGTCAGCATCACGGCCGTCAGCAGGCCGCCATTGCTGCCGCCGGTGCAGGCGATGCGCGACGGTTTCGTATAACCGCGCTTCACGAGATCGCGGGCGACCGCGACGAAATCCTCGAAGGCCTTGTGGCGGCCGTGGCGCTTGGCGACCCTGTGCCAGTCAGGCCCCAGTTCGCCGCCGCCGCGGATATAGGCCTGCACATAGGCGCCGCCCTGTTCCAGCCAGAGGCCGTTGGTGCCGGAATAATGGGGCGCCAGCGGCGAGGCGAAGCCGCCGTAACCATACATCAGGACGGGTAACTCGCCCTTGGTCCAGCTCTTCGGGAAGGCTATGTGATAGGGCACTTTCGTCCCGTCTTCCGACGTCGCTTCCAGAAGCTCCGTCCGCATGCCCTCGGCGTCGAAATAGGTGGGCGAAGTGCCGGTAAGCACGAGCTCCGGCTTGCGTGTATGGTCGGTCAGGTCGAGGCGGTAGGTGCTGTAGGGCAGGAGGAAGCCCTGGCCGATGACGGTCAGCACTTCTTCGCCGAGTGTCAGATCGGCATCGAGCAGCCGGAAATTCACGGTCTGCAGCTCTGATGGCAACAACAGCTCTTCCGGCTCGGCTCCAGCCTTCGTCAGATCGAGCAGATAAAGTTTCGGCACCATCCGGTCGCTGACCATGAACAGCGCCCAGGTTCTCAGCAGGGAAAACTGCGAGATCGACTGCCCGTCCTTCGGCGAATAAAGAACGCGCGCCTCTCCAAGTGCCTCGTCCGTAAACGGCGCGATTGTCTGCAGGATCAGGCTGCCCGTCGGATGGCGCTCGTCGGTCTTGGCGCGCCAGAGAATGTGGCTGTGATTGGTTGAATAATCGATCTGGGTCGGCAGATCGAGGCGGCGGACATCGCCCTTGGCATCGCGTAGATGCACGCTCACCTTGCCGATCTCATGGCCGATGGAAAAGACCTCCACCGGCCGCTCGCCCGGCTTGCCGCCCCAGAAAAGCGGATCGATGGAATAGGCAGAGCCGTAGACATCATCCTTGCCGGCTTCGAAATAGACCGGCGCATCCTGAACCTTCTGCCCGCGCTTCAGCCGGCGGCCGACGCGCGGCCAGCCGGAGCGGGTGGCTGAGTTTTCGTCCACCGAGCCGAAATAGGCAATCTCGTCGCGAGAGAGCCAGCTGGCGTGGGTGCGCGCTGCCGGCGTATCGAAACCACCTTCGACGAAGGTTTTGGTTTCGGTATCGAATTCCACCAGCCGCAGCAGGTCGGAACCGCCATCCGAAAGGATGAGCAGCACCAAAGTCGGCTCGAACGGACAGGTGATCGCCCCGTAGTAGATCCAGCGCTTGTTTTCCTGTTGGCAAAAGGCGTCGAGGTCGAGCACCTTCTCCCAGGCTGCATCCGACAGCGGCTTCTGATCGGCTGGCAACCGGCGCCAGATGCCCAGCGGATTGTCCTTGGTGCGGTGGTAGTCGAACAGCCACTTGCCGCGACGGGAAGGGACGATCAGCCGGTCCTCCCGCTCGATCATCGCCTTGATGATGTCGCGGTCCTTGCCGAATTCCGGTGTCTGCAGTTCCCGGTCGGAAGCCTGGTTCTGCTCGGCGATGAACGCAAGGGTCTTCGGATCGTCGTCCGTTTCGAGGAAAAGGTCCATGGCATCCTCCGTTCAGGGAAGCCAATACCTAGGGAGCGAATCGGCAAGGAGCAACCATGCCGCCGATCATTCCGGATTCGGCACAGGTTCCCGCCGGGCGGATCAGGATGCCATCGCCTCTTCATATTCCGACGAAAGCATCAGCCATTCCTCTTCCGCCGCCGAGAGCTTCGCAGCCGCTTCACCGCGTTCCTTGGCCTTGAGCGCGGCCTTGGCAGGCGCCTTGTCGTAGAGAGCCGGGTCTGCAAGCTCTTTATCAAGAGCCTGAATCTGCTTCTCCAGCTTGGCCGTCAAAGCTTCGATTTCATTGATCTTTTTCTTGAGCGGCGCAAGCGAGGCGCGCTTCTCCGCATTGACCTTCCGCTGTTCGGCCTTCGAAGCGGTGTCGTCGGGGCTCTGAGGTTTCTCATCCTTCTTTCGGCCGGCCGAGACGATGAGGTCGCGATATTCGTCGAGATCGCCTTCGAAGGTTTTCACCGTGCCTTCGTTGACGAGCCAGAGCCGGTCGACGGTCGCCTCGATCAGGTGCCGATCATGGGAAATCAGGATGACGGCGCCGTTGTAGTCGTTCAGCGCCTCGATCAGCGCCCGGCGGCTGTCGATGTCGAGATGGTTGGTCGGCTCATCGAGGATCAGCAGGTTCGGCGCGTGGAAGGCAGCAAGGCCCATCAGCAGGCGCGCCTTTTCGCCGCCGGAAAGATCCTTGGCGGCGGTCGCCATCTTTTCGGTCGCAAGTCCCATCTGCGCCACGCGGGCGCGCACCTGCGCTTCCGGCGCCTGCGGCATCAGCCGGCGCACATGATCGACGGGCGTTTCGTTGGGTATCAGGTCGTCCAGCTGGTGCTGGGCGAAGAACCCGATCTTCAGGCTCGGCGCGAGCTTGATCTCTCCGCTTTCGGCCGAAAGTCGCCCGGAAATGAATTTCGCGAAGGTGGATTTGCCGTTGCCATTCGAGCCGAGCAGCGCGATGCGGTCGTCGTTGTCGATCCGGAGGCTGATGTTCTTCAAGATCGGCTTGCCCGGCGTATATCCGACCGCACCCTTGCTGATCGCGACGATCGGCGAGGCAGGCTGCTTGTCCGGTTCCGGGAAGGTGATCGGCTGGACGTGATCCTCGACGACGGCCGCCACCGTGCCCATGCGCTCCAGCGCCTTGATGCGGCTTTGCGCCTGGCGGGCCTTCGTCGCCTTGGCGCGAAAGCGGTCGATGAAGCTTTGCAGATGCTTGCGCGCGGCATCGTTCTTGGCCTTCGCTTTCATCTGCAATTCGTCGGCTTCGGCCTTTTGCCGCTCGAACTGGTCGTAGCCGCCGCGATAGAAGGTGAGCTTTTGTCTGTCGAGATGCACGATCGAGTTGACCGCGTTGTTCAGCATGTCGCGGTCGTGGCTGATGACGATGACGGTGTGCGGATAACGTCGAACATAGTCCTCCAGCCACATCGTGCCTTCGAGGTCGAGGTAGTTGGTCGGCTCGTCGAGGAGAAGCAGATCCGGTTCGGCGAAGAGCACAGCCGCAAGCGCCACGCGCATGCGCCAGCCGCCGGAAAACGAGGAAGCGGGGCGCTGCTGCGCTTGCGTGTCGAAGCCGAGGCCGGAGAGGATGCTCGCGGCGCGCGCTTCGGCGGAATGGGCGTCGATATCGACGAGCCGCATCTGGATTTCGGCGATGCGGTGCGGATCGGTCGCGGTCTCCGACTCCTTGAGAAGCGCCGTGCGCTCCTTGTCGGCGGCGAGTACGATGGTGATCAGCGACTCCTCGGTGCCAGGCGCTTCCTGCGCCACCTGGCCGATCCGGGCGTTCTTCGGAATGGTCACCGAACCGCTTTCGGCGGCCAGATCGCCGGTGATGATCTTGAAGAGGGTGGATTTGCCGGCGCCGTTGCGGCCCACAAGCCCGGCCTTCGTGCCCGCCGGAAGCGCCACGCTGGCATTGTCGAGGAGGAGGCGGCCGGCGATGCGGGCCGAAAGTTCGGTGATCGTGATCATGGCGGCGGTTTTGGCCGAAACTCATGGCCAAGGCAAGAGACCGCGTCCTCGACGATCGCCCGGCAGCTTACCTCCGCTTGGGCATGTCCGCGTATGTCACGACCGTCAGGCGTGGATTGGCCTTGGCGGCTTCCAGCGCGGACGTTGCTTGCAGGCGCAGTTCCGGCGGCGAGAAGGCATCGGCGGTCAGTGAGGCGCCGATCGAAAGGCGCAGAGCCGGAGCCCCTTCGGAGGCTGCGAAGATCAGGTTGTCGGCGATCGAGGCGGCAAGCCGCTCGGCGATCGGCTGCACGCTGTCGCGGTCGACATCGCGAAACAGGAAGGCGAAATCGCCCTTGCCGATGCGAGCCAGGAAATCGTTTTTCTTGACAGCCTTGCGGAAGATCGTCGCCGCCTTCTTGACCAGCCGATTGGCTGCCGGCTCGCCATAGGTCTGGGCAATATGTGGAAGATCGTTGATCGTCACCAAGAAAAGGGCGGTCTCGCGGCTTTCCCCATTGGCGCCGTAAAGCGTCTCCAGACGTTCGGCGAGCGCGGCATGGTTCGGCAGCGAGGTCAGGCGGTCGCGCAGCGTCACCGAGCGGGCGGTGAGCGCTTCGCGCTCGGCCTTGGCAAGACGGTCCGCACCCGATCTCAGGATGGCTTCGAGCTCGGTTTCGGCGACCACGGCGTCGGAAAGCGAGACGCTCAGATATTCGATCTCGGCGAGGATGTCGGCCGGACCGGCATTGCTGTCCTGCCTCAGGCTGCGTGCGACGGTCTCGAGCACGCGGGTAAAGCCCTGCTTCTGCGCGACGCCGCTCGCCATCTTGTCGCGAAGTTCCATGAGCAGCTTGATTTCCTGTTCACGACCCTTGGGAGGATTGAGCGCGACGAACCCCGGGAGCTGGTGCCTCAGGCCGATCTCGTCGAGCTGGGTCTGCGAAGGATTGGCGGCGAGCGCCAGCACATCGCGGGAAAGCGCTGCGTCCGAGCCGGAGAGCGCCTCGTGAAACAGTTCATAGTTGCGCGGCAGGCCGCCGACCTCCAGCTTCGCCATGTATTGGGTCACCGCATGCAGGTTCCGGTCTCTTGCCGCCTTGCTCACTTCGCCCGCCATGTCTCGTCCTCTCGGATCTATTTGTTCCTTGATGAGGCAAGCCATGCTGGATCGCTTTTAACATCTGCTAAAAATCCCCATTCGGATTGTCGGTAGGGTTAAGCGAAGATGGATGCCCACGTGACCGGTACCGTTTCGGCTGATGCGATCCATGAAATTTGCTGATTGGATTTGAACGCCGGTTTGCCTGCACTATGCTTCACACACAATCGCATCGGGAGCCGCGCCATGACACGTATCCTCTATTCGCTCTGCGGCGCTGACGAAAGCCGCCCGTTCTCGCCGCATTGCTGGAAGGTGGTGCTGGCGCTCGCCCACAAGGGGCTGGACTTCATCGAGCGCCCGACGCCGTTCACGAAGATCCCGGAGCTGGAAGGCGGGTTTTCCAAGACGGTGCCGATCCTGAGGGACGGCAACCAGCTGATCCGCGACAGTTTCGAGATCGCGCTATATCTGGAAGAGGCCTATCCCGACCGGCCGACGCTGTTCGGCGGGGAGGGCGGCAAGGCGCTGTCGCGCTTCGTCGAGCGCTTCTCGCAGAACATCATCCATCCGGCGATCTCCCAGATCGCCGTGCCGGATATTCATGACATGCTGGACGAGACCGACCGGATCTATTTCCGCAAGAGCCGCGAGGCGCTTCTTGGCAGGACGCTGGAAGAGGTGAGGGCGGGGCGCGAGGCGGCCGTTGCCGGTTTTGCCGCCAAACTGGAGCCGGTGCGGCAGACGCTCGGATATCAGTCCTATCTCGGCGGAGACACGCCGCTTTTCGCCGATTACATCCTGTTCGGCGCCCTGCAATGGATGCGAATTACGGCCGGCGCCAAGGTATTTTCCGAAGACGACCCCGTAGGTTCGTGGTTCGATCGCTGCCTCGACCTGCATGAAGGCCTAGGCCGCAGTGTGACGCCTGCGTGAAATTGGGGGAAACCCCCTTGTTTCCAGCGAAAGGGGCGGGTAAAGACCGCCCACTTTCCCCCTTAATCACTGGGCCACAGGAAACGAAGGATAGAACAATGGCGATTGAACGCACGTTTTCGATGATCAAGCCGGATGCCACCAAGCGCAACCTGACGGGCGCCATCACCAAGATGCTGGAAGACGCCGGCCTGCGCGTCATCGCTTCCAAGCGCGTCTGGATGAGCAAGCGCGAAGCGGAAGGCTTCTATGCCGTTCACAAGGAGCGCCCGTTCTTCGGTGAACTCGTCGAAGGCATGACCTCCGGCCCGACCGTGGTGCAGGTTCTCGAAGGCGAAAACGCCATCCTGAAGAACCGCGAAATCATGGGCGCCACCAACCCGGCCAACGCCGCGGAAGGCACCATCCGCAAGACCCACGCTCTCTCCATCGGCGAAAACTCGGTTCACGGCTCGGACGCTCCGGAGACCGCGGTCCAAGAAATCGCCTACTGGTTCTCCGAAACCGAGATCGTCGGCTGATTGCCGAAGGTCTGAGTGGAACGAGAGAAAGCCGGGGTTCGCCTCGGCTTTTTTGTTGGTGAGACCGTGCGGCATGGCGATCTCGCCTTGCGGCGGAGATCGGGCGCTCTAGGCCGGACAGTTTGCCTCCTTGGCGTAGTCCACGCTGCCATCCGCCTTGAAGACTTCCGGGTTCGGCGTGTAGATCGGCCCGACCACGAGTGGCTTGGATGGCATCATTTCCGTTTGCTCCATGTTTGAGGTGACGCTGGTTTCGATCGTCTGCAGCGGTTTTCGGTCGGCGCCGACGAGGCGGATTTTTACCGAATAGGTCTTGTCCTTCTTCACGCATTTCAGGTCCGGGCTTTCCAGCACGATCTTCTCCATGGCCGGGAAAAGCTTCTGACGTGCCGTCAGGGGTGCGCCGCCCTGCGGGTTTTCGAATTCGGCCTCGGCATAGGCGCCTTCCGGGAAGGGCGCCGTCTTCCTGAGCGTGATGACGTAGTTGGCGGCGGCGACGCGGTAGTTGAAGATGAACACCCGGCCGGAAAGCTCGGCGAGCGGTTCATCCGCCTTGCGCTGGCAGGCGGCGAGGGCAAGCGCGGCGAGGCCGCAGATGAGGAGCCGGTGCATCATGACGCGGCCTCCTTCTTGCGATGGTAATGGCGGTTGGCTTTGACCCGGTTGCCGCAGACGGCCATGTCGCACCAGGTGCGGCTGCGGTTCTTGCTGCGGTCGATGAACAGCCAGCCGCAATTGCCGCATATCTTCAGGCGCTTGATTTCCGCCTCCGCGAGCAGCCGGAGCGCGGAATGGGCGGTCGCCGCCTCAAGCGAGTTCTTCTCCGCGCAGCGCAGGACGGCAGCGGCGGCTTCCAGGAAATCGGCAAGCAGCGCCTGCGCCTCGTCGCCTTGGGCGCGCGCCCGGAAAAAACCGTCGATCGCCTCGCGCAACGCCAGGAAAGGCGCGCGGTTCTGCGGCCGGATGGGGAGAAGATCGCCGAACAATGCCCGCTCGGCGCAAAACGTCTCGGCGGCCTTCGGAAAGAGGTCCATCTGTTCCGGCTCCGCAAAGCGGTCGATGCTGCGTGCCGGATCGAAACGCAGGATGACGCTGTTGGCGACATCCAGCGCCAAAGCGCCTCCGGCGAAACGATGTGCGGTCCAGGAAAAGCTCATGGCAATATTATAACTGGCAAAATCCAATTGACCAGTTATATTTGGGTCGCTATCGGAGTGCCCATGGCCTATCTTCTGCAGCAACTGGCGAATGCAGTCCCGCTGGCGGCGCTTTATGCGACGCTCGCCTTCGGCTATTCGCTCGCCTTCGCCGTGACGAAGCGGGCGGACATCACCTATGGGGCGATCTTCGCCTTTTCCGGCCATCTCTACCTGCTTTTTGCCCATATCGGCTGGAACCGGTTCTGGCTGGTCCTCCCGGCGGCGCTTTCTGTCGGCGCGGTCGTGGCGCTCGCGGGCGGCATAGGGGCAGGCGTGACGGTGGGGCAGTTCGTGATGCGGCCGCTTGCAGGTATCTCGCCGAATGCGGTCACCGTCGCCTCGCTCGGCGTGCTGATGGTGCTGATGGAAGGTGCGCGGCTTGCGTCCGATACCCGTGAGCTGTGGTTGCCGCCGTTCCTGAATGACGCTCTCGTCTTCTGGCGGGGCGACGGTTTTCCGGTGACGCTGACGCTGATCCAGCTCGCCAATGCCGCCGTGATGCTGGCGATGATGGCTGCGGGCCATCTGATCCTCACCCGCACCCGCTGGGGCCGCATGTGGCGGGCGGTCGCCGACGACCCCTTCGCCGCCGAGCTCTCTGGCACGAATTCTTCCCGCGTCTTCGTGATGGCCTATGTCTTCGCGGCGCTGTTCGCTTCGGTCTGCGGCGTGCTTGCCACGTCCCACTACGGCACCATGGACTTCGGCGCCGGCCTTCTCTTCGGACTGAAGGTGGTGCTGATCGCCGCCGCAGGCGGCCATTCCAATCCGATCTGCTCCGCAGCCGGCGCTGCCGTTGTCGGTTTTGCCGAAACGCTCTGGAGCGGCTACGGCCCCATTCTCTGGCGCGATCTCGTCGTGGTCGGCGTTCTCGTCCTTGTGTTGGTCATGAGCCGCCGGGAGCGGGTGGTGCCGTAGCGGCTATTTCCACTTGTCGCGTGCGGTATCGTCGGCGTCCTTGGCGGCGATCCAGTCGCCTGCCGTGCCGTCGGCGGCGTGTTCTTTTTTCCAGAAGGGTGCGGACGTCTTCAGGAAATCCATGACGAAATTGGCCCCGTCGAAGGCCGCTTGCCGGTGGGGAGCCGCGGCGATGACCAGCACGATGTTTTCGCCCGGCATGATCCTGCCGTGGCGGTGGATCGCGGTGAGGCCGAGCAGGGAGAAGCGCTTGACGGCGATCCCGCCGATGCGGCGCATCTCCGCTTCCGCCATGCCGGGATAATGTTCGAGTTCGAGGGCCGAGAGGGCACCCTGTTCATCGCGGCAGAGGCCGGAAAAGGTGACGACCGCGCCGATGTCCTTGCGGCGGGCGATGAGGGCGTCGATTTCCGATTGCAGGTCGAAGTCGGCCGATTGGACGCGGATGGTGGGGGTGATGTTCGACATTGACCGTTTCCTTTGCCGCGGGCCGAATTTGCCTTGCCGCTCCCGGCCCATCGCGTCGGCTCGGGTGTTCGACGCTAAAATCGATCCGCTGGATCGGTTTCTCCGGCCTTGGCGGACCGTCTCTCACCCACCTGTCATCGGCGGGAAAATGCCGATTTCCCGCGCTCCCGCGATGAGTTCATCATGCTCCGCATGTTCCTGGTTGATCGCCACGCGGATGACCTCCGGGAACTGCAGCGCGTTCTCGTATTCTTCACCCAGATCCTTGAGATGATTCAGCAAATCGCGAACGGTGATGACGCTTGCCGGCAGATCGATTTCCTCTTCCGGCTTGCCGATTCGTTCCCGTACCCAGGCGAAATAGACGAGTTTGACGCTCATTCTTCGTCCACCAGATGTTTGACCCCGGCGCGGAAATAGTCGTAGCCGGTATAGAAAGTGAGGATCGCTGCGATCCACAGAAGCGCGATGCCCATCTGGGTCGTGTAGGGCACGATCTTGTCGCCGGCAGGGCCGGCGAGCAGGAAGGCGATCGCTACCATCTGGATCGTGGTCTTCCACTTGGCAATCCGCGTCACCGGCACCGAGACTTTCAGCGCGGCCAGATATTCACGCAGGCCCGAGACGAGGATTTCACGGCACAGGATGGTGATCGCCGCCCAAAGCGACCAACCGGCGATCGTCTGATCGGCGGCAAGCAGCAGCAGTACGGCCGCCACCAGCAGCTTGTCGGCGATCGGATCGAGCATGCGGCCGATATTCGACGTCTGGTTCCAGATGCGGGCGAGATAGCCGTCGAGATAATCCGTGATCGACGCGGCGGCGAAGAGAACGAGCGCCGTCCAGCGGGCGACGTCCGAGCTTTCAAGCTGCCCCTCGATGAAGAAACAGCCAACGATGACCGGCACGGCCAGGATGCGCGCATAGGTGAGGAGATTGGGAATATTGTATGCGCGGGAAGCCATGGACAACCTATTGCGATGTTTGCCCCTAGTTGAGGCCTGGAATGGAATGCGTCAACATGCCGTGACGGCTTTTTTGCAGGCGATTGCGTCAGATGGATGAACGCCCGGGGAAACGGTTCTTCACCTGACTGCCGCCGGCCTTTCGCTTTGGCCCAGGGCGTTCGTCATTCGAAACGATTGACGGGATCCTTTCATCGGCTGCGCCGACCGCTCCTCACCCCGCCCGCGTCTCATGAAAGTGATTGTAGATCTGCTTGGCGACGGCCTCGGAAATGCCTTCCACCGCCATGAGATCCGTCAGCCCGGCGCGGGAAACGGCCTTGGCGGTGCCGAAATGCTGCAGAAGCTTGCGCTTGCGGCCGGGTCCGATGCCGGAAATCTCGTCGAGCGGGTTCTTGACCATTTCCTTCTTGCGTCGCGCGCGGTGGGAACCGATCGCAAATCTATGGGCCTCGTCGCGCATGCGCTGAATGAAATAAAGCACCGGATCTCGCGGCGGCAGCGAGAAGTCGGTCTTGCCGTCGGCGAAGAAGCGCTCGCGGCCCGCCTCGCGATCGACGCCCTTGGCGACGCCGATCGCGGTGACGATGTTCCGGATGCCGAGTTCGTCGAGAATGGCGCGCACGGCGGTCATCTGGCCTTGGCCGCCGTCGATCAGGATGACGTCCGGCCAGGCGGGAAAAGCGGCGTCGTTGATATCCTCGCCAGCGGCGGCGATCTCGGTGGGTGTGCCGCGATCGGGAATGCCTTCCTCCTTGATGAGGCGGGAAAAGCGGCGGGTCATCACCTCGCGCATCATGCCGAAGTCGTCGCCGGGGGTGATGTCGGTCGATTTGATATTGAACTTGCGGTACTGGTTCTTCACGAAGCCTTCCGGCCCCGCCACCACCATGCCGCCCACCGCGTTCGTGCCCATGATGTGGGAGTTGTCGTAGATCTCGATGCGGCGCGGCGCCTGGGCAAGGCCGAAGGTTTCGGCAAAGCCCTGCAGCAGGCGGGCTTGCGATGAGGTTTCGGCAAGCTTGCGGCCATGCGCCTCGCGGGCATTCGCCAGCACATGGTCGGTCAGGTCCTTCTTTTCACCGCGCTGGGGCACCGAGATGATGACCTTGTGGCCGGCCTTTTCTCCGAGCGCCTGGGCCAGGAGATCCTGTTCCTCGACCGTCTCGGACAGCAGGATCTGCCGCGGCACCGGCTTGTCGTCGTAGAACTGCGCAAGGAAGGCGTTGAGGATCTCGGCGCCGGACATCTGCGGGTCGGCCTTGGGGAAATAGGCGCGGTTGCCCCAGTTCTGGCCGGTCCGGAAGAAGAAGACCTGGATGCAGGAAAGACCGCCTTCGTGATGGATGGCGAAGACGTCTGCCTCCTCGACGCCGGCCGGATTGATGCCCTGATGGCTCTGGACATGTGAAAGCGCGGCGAGACGGTCGCGATAGATGGCGGCGCGCTCGAAATCGAGATCCTCGGAGGCTTCCGCCATCTGCGCGGCGATCGCCGACTTGACGTTCTGGCTCTTGCCGGAAAGGAAATCCTTCGCCTCCTGGACGAGTCCGGCATAACCCTCGTCGCTGATCTCGTGGGTGCACGGTCCCGAACAGCGCTTGATCTGGAAGAGAAGACAGGGACGGGTGCGAGTCTCGAACACGCTGTCCGTGCAGGTGCGCAGCAGGAAGGCGCGCTGTAGTGAATTGATGGTGCGGCCGACGGCGGCGGCCGACGCGAACGGCCCGAAATAATCGCCCTTGCGGGCGCGGGCGCCGCGATGCTTGAAGATTGCCGGCGCGCGATGATCACCGGTGATCATGATATAGGGGAAAGACTTGTCGTCGCGCAGCAGGACGTTGAAACGTGGCCGGAGGCGCTTGATGAGGTTGGCCTCAAGCAGCAGCGCCTCGGTCTCCGTCCGCGTCGTGACGAATTCCATATGCGTCGTCTCGCGCACCATGCGGGCGAGACGGTTGGAATGGACGCGGCCCTGCGCATAGTTGCCGACGCGTTTCTTGAGGCTGCGCGCCTTGCCGACGTAAAGAACGTCCTGCGCGTCGTTGAACATGCGGTAGACGCCGGGGGCGTTCGGCAGGTGCTTGACGAATTCGGCGATGAGTTCGGCGCCCTTCAGCCCGCTTTCGTTTTTCCAGCCTTCGTTCCAGTCGATCGACGCGGCGGGACCGTCGCTCGGCTCGGCCACCAGAGCATCGTCGTCATCGTCTTCCGTCTCGTCGTAAAGAACGCCGCCGTCGGGCAGCTTGGTACCGTTCATTCCATAGTCTCCGCCAGAGCCCCGCCGATCGTGGCCGGCGGCTGGCCTTATCTGATTCGAAGCATGGGCCCGGCATCGGCTGCTTGTCAAAAGTCTGCGGGTTGGCGGCCTGAGCCGCAAATCATCGGCCGCTGCCGCAGAGATAGTGACTCGGTCCTTGTTTTGGAAGCCGGAGCGCGAGGCCGACCCGCCATGGCCGTCTGGTGCGGAAAGCCGTTTTCCGCCGGTTCATTTGAGGCAAAATTCCGGCAGGGTACTTGGCGAAGTGCCCGGCTTTGCGCCGGTATCGCCTGAAACTATCTATTTTCATCGTTGAAATCTCGTTGTGTGATGCGTGCTGGCGGCGTTCTTCTATGAATAGAAGTGGAAACCCAGAGTCTCCGGCGGGAATGGGGGGTGCCGAAAGTTATATTGACGAGTTTTGACTTGTCGTTTAAGAAGTAGTTTATGAATGTAAAAGTTTTTATTCTTCAGTTAAGGATCAATTAGGGTTAATGATATACATGTTGCGATACAGCAACATCCAATTTCGGCCTTGTGTCTGCCACAATCAATTCACATTTCGGCTCTTTCAAATCCTCAATTCGCATCCACATTCACCTTCAGCGGGCAGGGAACAAATCTGCCGCGAATGATGTTGTCGCGGCGAACTTCCCGGCACAGCAGTAAAAGGAGAAAAATGTATGCGTATTCTCATCGCAACTCTGATGGCCTCGGCAGCCAGCTTCATCGCCATCTCCGCGGCCAATGCCGCTGATGCCGTCGATCAAATTCCGCAGGCTCCGGCAGCAGTCGAAGAGCCGGCACCGGTTGCCACCTGGCAGGGCTTCTACCTCGGTGGTTACGGCCAGTATGACTGGGGCCGCTTCGGCGGCGCAGGCGATCGTGACGGCGCGTTCGGCGGCGGTGCGTTCACCGGCTACAACTGGCAGTCCGGCCAGATCGTCTACGGTGTCGAAGCCGATGTCGGCTACAACGGCACGAAGAACGACACGATCGAAGGTTTCGAAGGCAAGGCCGGCTGGAACGGCTCGGTTCGCGGCCGCGTCGGTTACGACCTCAACCCCTTCATGATCTACGGTACGGCAGGTCTTGCCCTGCAGGACAACGAGCTGAAGGATGCCACCTCGTCCGACAGCAAGACCGGCGTCGGTTACACCGTCGGTGCGGGTGCGGAAGCTTTCATCACCAACAACATCACGGCCCGCGTCGAATACCGTTACACGGACTACGGCACCGATCGTTACAGCCTCGACTCCGGTTCGGTCTCGAAGGGCTTCGACGACCACAGCGTCAAGGTCGGTATCGGCGTCAAGTTCTAAGCCTTTCGAAAGGCTGAGAAAAAAGCCCGGACTTCGGTCCGGGCTTTCTTGTTTTCGGAGGGCCGCTTTCAGGCCGCCGATTTCATCGAGGCATAGTGGGAAAAGCGCTTGGAGAAGGTATCGGGCCAGGAGGCGAGCTCGGGCCGGCCTTCCGCCCACTGGCCGTTGAAGCGCAGGTCGAGGTAACCGATCAGCGCAGCGAGCGCAAAATGCCCGCCGTTCAGCTTCTTGCCGGTTTTCGGCAGGTTGTTTTCCAGATAGTCGAGGCCGCGAACCACCTTCGCCCACTGCTTGTCGATCCACGGCTGGTGAACCTTCTCTTCGTCCCGCGAGCGGCGTTCGTAGACGATCGCCAGAAGGCAATCCATGATGCCGTCGCAGAGCGCTTCCAGCACTTCCGCCTCGGTGCGCTTCTGATCCTTCTTCGGATAAAGCTTTCCGCCAGACTGGCGGTCGAGGAAGTGCATGATCGCCACGCTGTCGTAGACCGGCGGTTCGCCGTCGCGGATCAGCACCGGAATCTTGCCGAGCGGGTTGCTGTTGATGAGCTCCGGCGGATTTGCGTTGGTATCGGTCTTCACCTCCGTGATCTCTATGCCGAGATAACGCGCCGCCATGCGCGCCTTGGCGGAATAGGGCGAGGCCGGAGAATAAAGCAGCTTCATGGTCTTTCCTCTTGATGAAAGGCGTGATGAAAAACGTCAGCGCGCCGCCGGCAAGGTGATCTGGCCGATCTTGCAGCCGTCCCGGTCCACCTCGGCGCAATCGCGGAACTGCAGGTCCTTGGTCAGGCAGATGCGGACTTCTTCGAGCTGCTTGCCTTCACAGCTCGTGGAGATGCCGCGCCGGCTCATGCCCGGATTGGCGATAACGAATTTTTCCTCGATCTGCTCGGCCGAGAGCGTCAGGGCGGTCTCGCCGCGGGAGAGATCGGAAGGGAGGCGGATGCGGCCCCAGGCCTCGCGCAGCTTGCCGAAATAATCGCGCTGGCCAAGGCCGGTGCAGCTTCCATGCTTGCGCCACTGATGGCCGATCAACCCCATGGACGGCATGATGTCGAAGAGCGGCCGGCCGAGCTCGCGGGGAACGCGGTCCGGTTCGCTGGTCTCGCAGAAATCCGGATAGCCTTTTTCGTATTGCGGCCAGAGCCCGTGTACGATGAACCGGAAGTCCTTGCCCGTGCCGCATTGCTGGTCGTTCCTGCTGCCGCCTTGCCCGGCGCAGAATGTCGGCGACCAGGAAAGCGACAGCACGTAGAAATCGAAGATGCCGGCATGGTCCTGGCGGCTTTCGGGGCGACGCTCCTGCGCTGCGGCGGTCGTTGCCAGCACCGTGATCAGCATGGTGGTGAGAAGGTGTTTCATGGCGCGGCGAACCTCCCGGATGCGCCGCACCATGGGCGGGAAGCCGCGGGCAGTCAAGTCTCGTTCACCTCTTCGCCCTGCAGCCAGAAGGCGCGTTGCGAGGCGAAACGGTCCTGCGCCAGAACGGTCTTCAGGACCGGCAGAAGCAGATGCAGTTCGTCCTTCAGCGTGAAGGGCGGGTTGACGATGACGAGGCCCGAACCGGTGAGCCCGGTCGTGTGGCGATCGCTGCGGACGGTGAGTTCGGCGCAGAGCATCTTGGGGATGCGGAGCGCCTGCAACTCGTCGTGAAAGGCCTTGAGCGGGGCGCTCTTCTTGATCGGATACCAGAGGCAGTAGATGCCGCCCGGAAAGCGCCGCCATGCGTTGGCGAGCCCTTTCACCAGGCGCTTGTATTCGCCGTCTTCCTCGAAGGGCGGATCGACCAGGATGATGCCGCGCTTTTCCTTCGGCGGCAGATGCGCGCCGAGCGCCAGCCAGCCGTCGAGTTCGGTCACGCGCACCTGGAAATCGCCTTCGAACAGGTTGTGCAGACGGTTGAAGTCTTCCGGGTGCAGTTCCATCGCCGAGAGTCGGTCCTGTGGGCGAAACAGCATGCGGGCGAGCTTCGGAGATCCGGGATAGAGTCGGACGCCGCCATCCGGGTTTAATTCCCTGACGGCGTTGAGATAGGGCTCCAGGAGTTCGGCGACCTTTGGCGGAAGCTCCGCCCCCATCAGCCGGCCGATCCCTTCCAGCCATTCGCCGGTCTTCTGGGCTTCGTCGGTGGAAAGGTCGTAGAGCCCGATTCCGGCATGGGTATCGAGCACGCGAAATGCCTTGTCCTTGTTCTGCGCGTAACGGACGAGTCGCGCCAGAACCGCATGTTTCAGGACGTCGGCAAAGTTGCCCGCGTGATAGATATGCCGGTAGTTCATGGTCGACCATATTCCAGAATCAATAAATTTGATGCGCCGCAAAAGCTGCTTTTGGCAGCCATCGGCTTGCAATATAGAAAACCCATGAACGTTGCGACCCAAATCACCGCCAAAACCACTCTCGGCCATAATTCCGTCGGCCACACCGTCTGCCCGCACGACTGTCCGTCCGCCTGCGCGCTGGATGTCGACCTGACGGCCGACGGCCGCATCGGCCGGGTGCGCGGCGCGGCCGACAATACCTATACGGCCGGCGTCATCTGCGCCAAGGTGGCGCGCTATTCCGAGCGCATCTATCATCCGGGCCGGCTGATGGTGCCGCAGCGCCGCAAGGGCGCCAAGGGTGCGGGCGACTGGCAGGAGGTTTCCTGGGAAGCGGCGCTCGACGAAATCGCCGAGGCCTTCGTGAAGGCCGAAGCGAAACATGGATCCGAAGCTGTCTGGCCTTATTTCTACGCCGGTACGATGGGCCAGGTGCAGCGCGATTCGATCGAGCGCCTGCGGCATGCCAAGAAATATTCCGGCTTCTTCGGCACGATCTGCACCAATATGGCCTGGACCGGTTACGTCATGGGCACGGGTGCGCTGCGCGGCCCCGATCCACGCGAGATGGCGAAATCCGATTGCGTGGTGATCTGGGGCACCAATGCCGTATCGACCCAGGTCAACGTCATGACCCATGCGGTGAAAGCCCGCAAGGAACGTGGCGCGAAGATCGTCGTCGTCGACATCTACGACAATCCGACCATGAAGCAGGCGGACGTCGCGCTGACCGTCCGCCCCGGCACCGACGCCGCACTTGCCTGCGCCGTCATGCACATCGCCTTCCGCGATGGGCATGCCGACCGCGCCTACATGGGAAAATATGCCGACGACCCTGCCGGTCTCGAAGTGCATCTGAAGACGAAGACGCCGGAATGGGCTTCGGCCATTACCGGCCTTTCGGTCGAGGAGATCGAAAACTTCGCCAGGCTGGTCGGCACGACGAAAAAGACATTCTTCCGGCTGGGATACGGTTTCGCCCGCCAGCGCAACGGCACGGTCGCCATGCATGCGGCGCTGTCGATCGCGACCGTGCTCGGCTCATGGCAATACGAGGGCGGCGGCGCCTTTCACAACAACGGCGAGATTTTCAGGCTCAACAAGTCCGAACTGATGGGCACCGCTTATGCCGACCCGGACATCCGCCAGCTCGACCAGTCGCAGATCGGCCGGGTGCTGACCGGCGATGCCGAAGCGCTGCGCCATGGCGGGCCGGTCACGGCCATGCTGATCCAGAACACCAACCCGATGAACGTCGCCCCGGAACAGCGCCTCGTTCGCCGAGGTTTCCTGCGCGACGATCTGTTCGTGGCGGTCCACGAGCAGTTCATGACGGATACGGCCGCCGTCGCCGATATCGTCCTGCCGGCGACGATGTTCCTGGAGCATGACGACATCTATCGTGCCGGCGGTCAGCAACATATTCTGCTCGGTCCGAAACTCACCGAACCGCCATCGACCGTCCGCACCAATCTCTTCGTCATCGAGGAATTGGCCAAACGCCTCGGCGTCGACCATTTCCCTGGTTTCGGCCTGAACGAGCGCGAGCATATCGACCGGATTCTGAAGGATAGCCATTGGCCGGGTGTCGACGTGCTGGAGCGGGAAAAGTGGATCGACGCGCAGCCGGATTTCGAGACGGCGCATTACATCAAGGGCTTCGGTTATCCGGACGGCAGGTTTCGCTTCCGCCCCGACTGGACGAACGGACCGTGGCCGGACAAGCCGCCGGCAAATGTCGGTCCGATGGGGCCGCTTTCCGAACTGCCGGTCTTCCCGGATCAGGTCGACGTTATCGAAGTGGCGGACGAGGCGCATCCCTTCCGGCTGGCGACCTCTCCGGCAAGAAGCTTCCTCAACTCCTCCTTCTCCGAAACCAGGAGTTCCTACGAGAGGGAAGGGCGGCCGGACGTGATGATCGAGCCGACCGATGCGGAACGTCTCGGCATTGCCGACGGCGATATCGTCCGGCTCGGCAACAGCCGTGGTGAAGTGCGCCTGCATGCCAGGATCGTGCCCGGTGCAAGGCCGGGCGTGCTGATCGCCGAGGGGCTCTGGCCGAACGGCAGACATCTCGACGGCGAGGGCATCAACGTGCTGACCGGCGCCGATGCCGTCGCTCCCTATGGCGGCGCGGCCTTTCACGACAACAAGGTCTGGCTTCGCAGAGAGACCCCCAAGGACGCCGCATGACAATGGATGAACGGGCGAAGATCGTCGGCGATACCACGCTGTCGAATGGCTGGACGCGACTGTCGAGCGTCGAACTCGACTATACGGACCGCAATGGCGCGACGCATCGGCTGAGGCGTGAAATCTTCCATCGGACGCCCGCGGCCTGCATCCTGCTCTATGATCCCGGCCGCGACATCGTCGTGCTGGCCAAGCAGTTCCGCCTGCCGGCTTATCTCACCGGCGATCCCGCATGGATGATCGAAGTGCCGGCCGGGCTTCTCGACGGCGATGAGCCGGAGGAGGCGATCCGCCGCGAGGCGATCGAGGAAACCGGCTACCGGGTTCGCGACGTCCGCTTCCTCTTCAAGGCCCTGACCTCGCCCGGCGCGTTGACGGAGGTCGTGCATTTCTTCTATGCGCCGATCGATCTTTCCGATCGTGTCAGCGATGGCGGCGGCCTGGCGGAGGAGCATGAGGACATCGAAGTCCTGGAACTGCCGCTCGATGAAGCCGTGGCGATGATCGAAAGCGGCGAGATCATCGACGCCAAGACGATCATCATGCTGCAATGGGCGGTGATAAACCGGAATCACCTGTAGACGGACGCGCGCGCGGCATTCCCATCAGTCGGGATATGCCTGCCTTTCCGTAACCCGACGCTCGCGTCTCGATTGTATTTGTAATTTGTTTGTGCACGCAACTTATGCGATAATTCCGCTCGACTTTTTTTAGGGGGCGGAATATGGCAAATTCAAATGACATTCTCTGGTTCAAGACCAGTTTCGCGGCAAATATAACCGCGGCGACGGCCGGCACCGTTTTTGATGTGGACATGCTGACGGCGCTTGCCTGTCAGGAAACCGGTGAGCTCTGGACTGCCATGCGGCGCCAGAACCTCACGCCGGTTCAGATTGCGGCCCTCTGCTGCGGCGACATCATCGACGCGAACGGAGGCCGCAATGCATTTCCCCGGACGAAAGCGGATCTCACAGCCGTTCCCAACGGAACGCAGATGTTCGCGATCGCCCGCACCGCGTTCGTCGATATGGCGGCGCACGTCCCTCAATATCAGCGCTATACCTCAAACCCGAACAAGTTCTGCCACGGCTTCGGTGTCTTCCAGTACGACCTCCAGTTCTTTCTGGAGGACCCGAACTACTTTCTCCTGCAGAAATACCAGAATTTCAGCAGTTCACTCCAGAAGGCCCTCGGCGAGCTGAAGACGGGCTTGCGGAAACGGGGTCTGCAGAACCGGACCTCCATTACCGACATGGAATTTTGCGAAGTCGCGATATGCTACAACACCGGCGGCTTTGATCCGAGCAGGGGTTTGAAGCAGGGCTATAAGGTTGACGGCAAGTATTACGGCGAGTTCATCCGCGACTATCTCGCGATGGCCCGACGTGTCGCGGCTCCGGGTGCCGCTCCGGCAGTGGTGGCGCCGGCGGCGGGCACGGCGTTTGTTTCGGACGGCGGGGCTGTGACGGCAGCGGGAGCATTCTTCGAGGTAACGACATCCGTCTCGACGCTGCGCCTGCGCAGCGAGCCGCGGATCAGCAATCCGGAAGGGGAGAACGTCGTCGCGGAAATGCCGGACGGGCATATCGTCCAGGCTGTCGGCGGCGATGTCAGGAATGGTTTCATCGAGGTTGAGACCATGCTGGGCAACCGCCTTTTCCGCGGCTTTGCGGCGAGCAGGTATCTTCAGGCTATTTCCGCACCGAGCGCTCAGGTCGAGATCAGCAACAGCGCGCCGCCGGCGGCAGTCGGCCAAATCCCACCGGCCAATCTCAAACCTCCTGCCGGGCTGATAACGAAACGCACCGCCATTGCGACGGCTCACTCGCTGAATGAGCCGAACATGCCGCGAAGGACGAGCACCGGCCCCGCGGAACTTCGCGCCGAACTCGGGGCGATCATTGATTATCTTGCGACGGACAATCCGCGCCACAAACGCTACTGGCCGCGCGACGGACTGACATTCTGCAATATCTACGCGCACGACTACTGCACGCTTGCGGGTGTCTATCTGCCGAGAACGTGGTGGAACCAGTCGGCCCTGCTGAAGATCGCCGCGGGACAGCAGCTGCAGGCCAAGCTTGGCAACACGGTGGACGAGGTGCGTGCGAACGATCTCTTCCGCTGGCTCAGGGATTTCGGAACCGCCTTCGGCTGGCGGCGCGCGGCATCTCCGACCGAATTGCAGGATCATGCCAATATGGGTGGTGTCAGTCTTATCGTGGCGCGTCGGAAGCAGGACGGCCGCTCGGGCCATATCGTTGCGGTGGTGCCGGAGACGGCGGACGAGACCGCCAAGCGGGATGCGTCAGGTCAGGTGACCATGCCGCTGCAGAGCCAGGCTGGCGCGGAAAATTTCCGCTATGGCCGGAGTACGCTGAACTGGTGGAAGGATGACCGGTTCGCGGAGAGCGCCTTCTGGATCCACGGATGACCGGCAACTCATCGCATGGTCGCCTTCACGGCGCCGGTGAGATGAGCTTGGCTCCGTCCTTGGCCGCCACGTTCCGAAAGATGGCTTTGCCATCTTCCATCCCAATCTTTCCTTCCGCGAGCAGCTTCAGCGCCAGCGGATAGAGTTGGTGCTCGACGGTGAGGATACGCGCGGCGAGCGCCTCGGCCGTGTCGTCGCTCAGCACCGGCACGGCCGCCTGGGCGACGATCGGGCCTTCGTCCATGCCTTCGGTGACGAAATGCACGGTGCAGCCGGCGATCCTGACGCCCGCATCAAGTGCCCGCTGATGGGTGTGCAGGCCGGGAAAAAGCGGCAGCAGGGCGGGGTGGATGTTGAGGATGCGGCCTTCGTAGCGACTGATGAATTCGCTCGAGAAGAGCCGCATATAGCCGGCGAGGCAGAGGATGTCCGGCTTCACCTCATCGAGGGCGGCGAGGATCGCCGCTTCGTGCTCGGGTTTGCCGGCAAACGCCTTGCGCTCGAGAACGACGGTCCTGATCCCGCGCGCCTCGGCCCTGGCGATGCCGCCGGCGGAAGGCTTGTCGGAAAAGACTGCGACGATCTCGGCCGGAAAATCCGGCGCGGCGCAGGCATCCGCGAGCGAAAGCATGTTGGAACCGCCGCCCGAGATGAAGACGGCGACACGTTTTCTGCGAGGCAGCGAAGGGCTCCCGCTCATAGGTCGAGCGTACCCTTGTAGATCACGCCGGCGCCGCCTTCCGGCCGGTCGACCATGCGGCCGAGCGGCACGACGATCTCGCCCTCGCGGGTCAGGATGTCGGCGACGGCCTGGGCATTTTCTGCGGCGACGACGACGATCATGCCGATGCCGCAGTTGAAGGTGCGCAGCATTTCCTTCGGTTCGACACCGCCCGTCTTTGCCAGCCACGAGAAGACGGGCGGTACCGGGATGCCGTCGAGATCGACTTCGGCCGCAAGGTTCTTCGGCAGGACGCGCGGAATGTTTTCCGGAAAACCGCCGCCGGTGATATGGGCAAGCGCCTTTGGCGCGCCGGTCTCGCGGATCGCCTTGAGAAGCGGTTTCACATAGATGCGGGTGGGAGTGAGAAGCGCCTCACCCAGAGTCATGCCGTCGCGGAAGGGGGCCGGCGCGTCCCAGGCGAGGCCGGAAAGCGAGACTATCTTTCGCACCAGCGAGAAGCCGTTCGAATGGACGCCCGACGAGGTAAGGCCGAGGATGACGTCACCGGAGGCGATATCGCCGACCGGAAGCAGCTGACCGCGTTCGGCAGCGCCCACCGCGAAGCCTGCGAGATCATAGTCGCCATCGGAGTACATGCCGGGCATTTCCGCCGTCTCGCCGCCGATCAGCGCGCAGCCAGCCTCACGGCAGCCGGCGGCGATCCCCTGGACGATCGCCGCGCCCTGATCCGGATCGAGCTTGCCAGTTGCGAAATAATCGAGGAAGAACAGCGGTTCGGCGCCCTGAACCACGAGGTCGTTGACGCACATGGCGACGAGGTCGATACCGACCGTATCGTGGAAATCTGCGTCGATGGCGATCTTGAGCTTGGTGCCGACGCCGTCATTGGCGGCGACCAGGATGGGGTCGGTGAAGCCGGCCGCCTTGAGGTCGAAGAGGCCGCCGAAACCGCCGATCTCGCCATCGGCGCCGGTGCGGCGGGTGGAGCGCACGGCCGGCTTGATCTTCTCGACCATCAGGTTGCCCGCGTCGATATCGACACCGGCATCGCTATAGGTGAGACCGTTCTTGCCCGCCTCGCTCATGACCTATCTCCAATGATTTTCTATGAGCTGCCCGCAATTGCACGACACGGCCGGATATGCAAGCGCTGCGGGCCTGCAGTACCCGGTTTTCCTGGCCTCTGTGGGATCAGACGCAGATGGCCGGTTCCGTGGCGACCATCAGCCCGTCGCCCTCGGCCGCGCCTCGACCCTGTCCAGGCTCCGGACGGAATAGTCACGCGCGAGGCGGCGCGCGCCTATGCGCTTTGCCTTGACCTTTCCTCGATGCTCAGCCATGCCTTGCTGCGGTGCGGTGACCACGAGAGATGCAGCAATGCCCTATCACATCAGCGGCGCGAGCCTGAAACGTTACCTCCTGTTCTGGGTCGGGATGCTGGTCGTCTTCGTCCTCTTCCTGTGGTTCTTCCGCTCGATCCTGCTGCCCTTCGTTGCCGGCATGGCGCTCGCCTATTTCCTCGATCCGGTGGCCGACTGGCTGGAGAGGAGGGGCTTGAGCCGCCTGATGGCGACGGTGGTGATCCTCGTTTGCTTCGTGCTGGTCTTCGCGCTGTCGCTGATGCTGGTGATCCCGATCATCATCAACCAGTTCACCGAATTCGCCGCCGCCCTGCCGGGCTACATCTCGCAGCTCCAGCAGATCATCTCCAGCCCGGAAACCTCGTTCCTGCCCCATTGGGTCAGCAGCCAGATCGAAACGATCAAGCAGAATTTTTCCGAGGTCCTGAGCCAGGGAGCGGGTTTCGTCGGATCGCTGCTGGCGCAGATCTGGAATTCCGGCAAGGCGATCATCGATGTGGTGTCGCTGCTGATCGTGACGCCCGTCGTCGCCTTCTACATCCTGCTCGACTGGGACCGCATGGTCGCCAAGGTGGACGGCTGGGTGCCGCGCGACCAGGTGGAGACGGTGCGCGAGATCGCCCGCGAGATGGATGAATCGGTCGCCGGCTTCATCCGCGGCCAAGGCTCGCTCTGCCTCATCCTCGGCATCTTCTATGCGGTCGGGCTTTCGGTCGTCGGTTTGAATTTCGGGCTGCTGATCGGTTTCGTCGCCGGCATGATCAGCTTCATCCCCTATATCGGCTCGCTGATCGGCCTGGTGCTCTCGGTCGGCGTGGCGCTGGTGCAGTTCTGGCCGGATTATCCCTGGATCCTCGCGGTCGCCGGCGTGTTTTTCGTCGGCCAGTTCATCGAGGGCAATATCCTGCAGCCGAAACTGGTGGGCGAAAGCGTCGGCCTGCATCCGGTCTGGCTGATGTTCGCGCTCTTCGCCTTCGGTGCCATGTTCGGTTTCGTCGGGCTGCTGATCGCCGTGCCGGCCGCTGCCGTGGTCGGCGTGCTTGTCCGCTTCGCCCTGTCGCGGTATCTTGACAGCGACATCTATTTTGGCCGATCCGCCTCCCTTCCCTGGGAGGGAGGCATGCAGGCGGCGGTGCTGGAGCACGATGGAAACGGCGCGGCGCCTGGCGCTGCGAACGACACCCAGACAGGCATTCCGACGAGCATTTCGAAAGATCAATGACCGAAACCAGCGAACGCGAGCGGCGCAGAAGCGAACAGCTGCCGCTCCAATTCACCCATGACGAGGCGAAGGGCCGGGATGACCTTCTGGTATCCGAACGCCTGGCGGCGGCCGTGGCGATCGTCGACGAATGGCCGGCCTGGCCTTCGCCGGTGGTCGTGCTGGCAGGGCCGGTCGGCTCCGGCAAGTCGCATCTCGCGCATATCTGGCGGGAGAAGGCCGGTGCGGCGGATATCCACCCGGTTGCGGGCTCGAATGCCGCCGCGACCGCCGCAGCCGGACCGGTTCTGTTCGAGGATGCGGAGCGGCGCGGCTTCGACGAAACGGAGCTTTTTCATGTCATCAACAGCGTGCGCGAAAACGGCCATACGCTGCTCATGACCTCGCGCCTCTGGCCGGTGTCCTGGGGCGTCACGCTGCCGGACTTGAAGTCGCGCCTGAAGGCCGCCACGGTCGTCGAGATCGGCGAACCGGACGAGGAACTGCTGGCTCAGGTGATCGTCAAGCTGTTCGCCGACCGGCAGCTTTATATCGATGACAAACTGGTCGGTTATATCGTCAACCGTATGGAACGGTCGCTTGGCGCGGCGCAGACGATCGTCGAGCGGCTCGACCGCCTGGCGCTTGCCCGGGGCACCAGGATCACCCGCCCGCTGGCTTCGGAAGTCCTGAACGATTTCGGAAATCCCGGAACCGGCGATTGACTGTGACAGTTGCCTCGTCAAAGTGTACCCGCCTCTAGGAAGTATGGGATGGATGAGATGGATTCGATGACGACCGAGACGCAACAGCCTCTTCCCGAGGCGGCGAACACCGATCTCGACCTGATGAGCAGTCCGGACCGGTTCATCAACCGGGAATTTTCCTGGCTGCAGTTCAACCGGCGCGTCCTCGAAGAAACGCTGAACACCGCCCACCCGCTGCTGGAACGCGTTCGCTTCCTGTCGATCTCGGCCGCCAATCTCGACGAGTTCTTCATGGTGCGCGTCGCCGGTCTCGAAGGCCAGGTGCGGCAGGGCATCGTCATCCGTTCCCCGGACGGCAAGACGCCGGCCGAGCAGCTCGACGCCATCCTGCAGGAAATCGACAACCTGCAGATGGAGCAGCAGGCTTCGCTCGCCGTGCTGCAGCAGTATCTCGCCAAGGAAGACATTCTCATCGTCCGGCCGGCAGCACTTTCGGCGGAAGACCGCGCCTGGCTTGCGACCGATTTCGAGGAGGATCTCTTCCCCGTCCTGACGCCGCTGTCGATCGACCCGGCGCATCCGTTCCCCTTCATCCCCAACCTCGGCTTCTCGATGGGCCTGCAGCTGCACAGCAAGCACGGCAAAGAGCCGATGACGGGTCTCCTTCGCCTGCCCACCACGCTGGACCGCTTCATCCGTCTGCCGGACGAGGGCACGACGATCCGCTATATCACCCTCGAAGACGTGGTCGGCATGTTCACCGACCGGTTGTTCCCGGGCTATGAGGTGAAGGGTGCCGGTACCTTCCGCATCATCCGCGACAGCGATATCGAAGTCGAGGAAGAGGCCGAAGACCTGGTACGCTTTTTCGAGACGGCGCTGAAGCGCCGCCGCCGTGGCAAGGTCATCCGCATCGAGACCGACAGCGAAATGCCCGCGTCGCTGCGCCAGTTCGTGGTGCAGGAACTCGGCGTGCCGGATAACCGCGTCGCCGTTCTGCCGGGCCTGCTTGCGCTCAACACCATGTCGGAAATCGCCAAGGCGCCGCGCGACGACCTGCGCTTCGAAAGCTACAACGCCCGATTTCCCGAACGGGTTCGCGACCATGCTGGCGACTGCCTTGCAGCCATCCGCGAAAAGGACATGGTGGTCCATCACCCGTACGAATCCTTTGACGTGGTTGTGCAATTCCTTATCCAGGCGGCGCGCGACCCGGACGTGCTCGCCATCAAGCAGACGCTCTACCGCACCTCGAACGACAGCCCGATCGTCCGGGCGCTGATCGACGCCGCGGAAGCCGGCAAGTCGGTGACCGCGCTGGTCGAGCTGAAAGCCCGTTTCGACGAAGAGGCGAACATCCGCTGGGCGCGCGACCTCGAACGCGCCGGCGTGCAGGTGGTCTTCGGTTTCATCGAATTGAAGACGCATGCGAAGATGTCCATGGTGGTGCGCCGCGAGGACGGCAAGCTGCGCACCTACTGCCATCTCGGCACCGGCAACTATCACCCCGTTACCGCCAAGATCTACACGGACCTGTCCTTCTTCACCTGCAACCCCAAGATCGCCCATGACATGGCGAACGTCTTCAACTTCATCACCGGTTACGGCGAGCCGGAGGAAAGCATGAAGCTCGCGGTCTCGCCCTATACGCTGCGCTCCCGCATCCTGCGCCATATCGAGGAAGAGATCTGCCATGCGCAGGAAGGCAAGCCGGCGGCGATCTGGATGAAGATGAACTCGCTGGTCGATCCCGACATCATCGACGCGCTTTACCGTGCCAGCCGTGCCGGCGTCGAGGTCGATCTCGTGGTGCGCGGCATCTGCTGCCTGCGCCCGCGGGTGCCGGGCCTTTCCGACAATATCCGCGTCAAGTCGATCGTCGGGCGCTTTCTGGAGCACAGCCGCATCTTCTGTTTCGGCAACGGCCATGGCCTGCCGTCCGACAAGGCGCTCGTCTATATCGGCTCTGCCGACATGATGCCGCGCAACCTTGACCGCCGGGTCGAGACGCTCGTGCCGCTCCTCAACCCGACTGTGCATGAGCAGGTTCTATCACAGATCATGCTGGGCAACCTGATTGACAACCAGCAGAGCTACGAGATATTGGCCGACGGCACGTCGCGGCGCATGGAAGTGCGCAAGGGCGAGGAACCTTTTAACGCGCAGCACTATTTCATGACCAATCCGAGCCTCTCGGGGCGCGGTGAAGCTCTGAAATCGAGTGCTCCGAAACTCATCGCCGGCCTTGTGTCCGGACGCAAGAAGTAGCCAGTCAAGAAATAGGCAATATGGTACGATCAGAAGCCCAGGGGCGCCTTCCGGGGATTGCTCCTGTCTCCGTCATCGATATCGGTTCGAACTCCGTCCGTGTCGTCATCTACGAAGGCCTGTCACGCGCACCGACCATTCTCTTCAACGAGAAGGTGCTGTGCGGCCTGGGCAAGGGCCTCGGTTCGAATGGCCGTATGGATGACGAAGGCGTGGAGCGGGCGCTCGCTTCGCTGAAGCGGTTCAAGGCGCTTTCCACCCAGGCGCGCGCGACGGAAGTCTATGTGCTGGCAACCGCCGCAGCCCGCGAGGCGAGCAATGGTCCCGATTTTATCCGCGCGGCCGAGGAAATCCTCGGGCAGGAGATCCAGCTTCTCTCCGGCGAGGAGGAGGCGCGTTATTCCGCGCTCGGCGTCATCAGCGGCTTCCACGATCCGGACGGCGTCGCAGGCGATCTGGGCGGCGGTTCGCTTGAACTGATCGACATCAAGGGACAGGAGTTCGGGAAGGGCATCACCCTGCCGCTCGGCGGCCTGCGCCTGTCGGAGTCTTCGGGCAATTCGTTCTCCAAGGCGCGCACCTTCGCCCGCAAGCAGGTCAATACGGCCCGTTTCCTGGAACAGGGGGCAGGGCGCACCTTCTATGCGGTGGGCGGCACCTGGCGAAACATCGCCAAGCTGCACATGGAGATGACCAGATACCCGCTGCATATGATGCAGGGATACGAACTGTCGCTCGATGAGATGCTGAAATTCCTCGACGAGGTGATCGCCGCCAAGGATTCGAAGGACCCCGCCTGGCAGGCGGTTTCCAAGAACCGCCGCTCGCTTCTGCCCTTTGGCGCCATCGCCATGCAGGAAGTGCTGAACGCGATGAAACCCGCGAAGGTGAGCTTTTCGGCGCAGGGCGTGCGCGAAGGTTATCTCTATTCGCTGCTGCCGGAGGAGGAGCGCGCCGGCGATCCGCTGTTGGTCGCCGCCGACCAGCTCGCCATCCTGCGCGCCCGTTCGCCCGAACATGCCCGCGAACTTGCCGACTGGACCGGCCGCATGGTCAAGGCTTTCGGCATCGTCGAGACGGAAGAGGAAAGCCGGTACCGCCAGGCAGCCTGCCTGCTTGCCGATATCAGCTGGCGCGCCCATCCGGACTATCGCGGCCTGCAGGCGCTGAACCTGATCGCCCATTCCTCCTTCGTCGGCATTACGCACGCCGGCCGCGCCTATCTTGCGCTCGCCAACTACTACCGTTTCGAAGGCCTGCACGACGACGGCGCCACTGGCCCGCTCGCGACGATCGCGACGCCGCGCCTGCTCGATCTCGCAAAACTGCTGGGCGGCCTCCTGCGCGTCGTCTACCTCTTCTCCGCCTCGATGCCCGGCATCGTCAACAACCTGACCTTCACGCCGTCCCCATCCCCGGACCTCGACCTCGAATTCGTCGTGCCGCCGGCCTATCGCGATTTCGCGGGAGAACGGCTGGATGGGCGGCTGCAGCAGCTGGCGAGGCTGACGGGGAAACGGCTGGCGTTTCGGTTCGAATAGGTCGGGCTGGGAAAGCCTGACCGCCTCGGTGTTTCTGTTGCCCGTGCCGGTCCGTTAGCACCCAGGGGGCGATGCTTGACAGGTGTGAGATAGGTGCGGTGTAGTGAAGGCTATCACCGACTTCGGCGGCAAAAGTTGACTGGATGGTCTTTCGGAGAGCGATATGGCATTTCGCGCAATGATCATCATCTCTACCGCGATCTGCTCGGTTGTCGTCTTGCCACCCAAATTGCACGCTCAGGATGTCCCGGATCCCGGAGGTGCTGTGATGTGCATCTGGACGATCTATTCGACCATGCAATATATTGGCGATACCTGTGCGGAAGTAAAAAAATCGCCGATCAGATCCGCCATCGCCATCAATGTTCGGCGAATGGAGAGTTTCATCGTTCGCAACTCTGACATCGTCCCGTCTGAGCTTGCTGGACATCGCGCCCGCTTTGTCCGCGACGGCGCGCAGCTTTGCAAGCCGGGCGGGGAGGGCATCCGCAGTTTTAGGCAATTGGAGAAAGACGGCGTGGAGCGCATGAATGCAAACATTGACAAACTTCTCGAAATCGATCGGCCGCCGGCGTGGAATCCGTGTCTTTAGCTGGCATATGGCGGGAGTGATCCGAACGAAAAGAGCGCCCGTCTCGCGACCGGGCGCTCTTTTGCTTTACAGCTGGATGCTTACTTTGCGGCCAAAAACTCGCCGACTTCCAGCACGCTGAACTCGTTGTTGTCGGCCTTGTCGATGGCGCGGCCGGCCGAGAAGGGCAGGTTGTTGTCGTTGCCGATGATGATGTGGGTGGCATCGACGACGTCGACGTTCTCGATCGTCACGAAGGGCATGTCGTAGACGCCGGCGACGTTGCCGGCCTTCTTCTTGTTGTCCGGGTCCTGAATGTTCATCAGGTCGATATAGCCGATCTTGCGGACGGCCTTGCCGACATTGGCGTCGGTCATTTCGATCTTGTAGACACGCTTGTGTTTTGCCGGGGCGTTGAAGCAGGTCGGCTCGGGCTTTGCCGGGTCGGCGCAGGCCTTGTCGGCAGTGCCGGCGCCGTTGTCACGCTCGATGACGAGAGCAGTCGTGGCGTCGATCATGTTGAAGTCGCCGATCGCTTCGCCGCCCTTGGAGAGCGGATAGAGCCACGAACGGCCGGTCCATTTCTTGGAAGCGACGTCGAATTCGATGACGCGCAGTGCCGTCAGGCCCTCGGCGTCTTCGACCTTGCCATCTTCCTTGTAGAGCGGGCCTTCGAGCAGGCCGTAAAGCTTCGAGCCATCCTTCGCCATGGCGAGGCCTTCGTAACCGCCGGAGCGCTTCACGTTGAAGACCGGTACTTTGGCGATCGGATTGGCCTGGATCTGCAGGAGCGGGTTGTCCGGAGAGGTGACCGGCTTGCCGTCGGCGAGCGTCGGGATGACGTCGGTCAGGCGGCCCTGCATGTCGACCTTGATGAGGTACGGGCCGAACTCGTCGCCGAGCCAGAAGCCGTCGGCAACCGGCTGGATCGATTCGATGTCGAAGTCGGCGCCGGTGAGGTAACGGGTCTCGGAGCCTTCCATGGCGATCGGGAACGGCGCGATTTTGTTCGGATCGGAGAGGAAGACGTTCTTGACGACTTCCGCCTTGTTGGCGGCCCAGTCGAACTTCATCTGGTGCAGGAAGAGCATGGAGTCGGAGGAGTTGGCCTTGCCGCCGAAACCATTGTCCGACAGCGTCCAGAAGGTGCCGTCAGCCATGGTCTTGATGCCGGAGAAGCCCTGGACCGGCTGGCCGTCGAGCGGCAGCTTGACGTCGGTGACGCGGACGCCGTCCTTGCCCGGCAACGTGCCGAGGGCGTCCGTGCGCTTGCGGTCGGCGGTGGTGAACTTGCCGGAGGTCTTCAGGAAGGCCGGAGCATCGGCCGGAGCCGGGGCCAGCGTGTTGGCCGGCAGGATGGCCTGGCCGGTGAGCTTGGCCGGGAAAGCTTTTTCTTCCGCGGAAGCCTGGCCGTTGATGAGGGCGGCCAGCGCGACGGAGGCGAGCAGGAGTCGTATCATGGATGTCACCTTGGTTGGCGTCGAAGACGACAACCCGATAGGGTTCACAGGTAACGGTTGAGTGATGGCCGCATGACGCTTCGGTGAAGCTTTGATGACCGGATTTTTACAATCTAATGAGCGTCAGCCGGCCCTGCGTAGCGCCACCCAGCGGCCCGGAGTCATGCCGAACGTCTTCTTGAAATGACGGGTGAAATGCGCCTGGTCGGCAAAGCCCGCGTCGGCGGCCGCTTCCGCAAGGCCGGCGCCTTCGGCAAGCGCCGCCTTGGCCCGGTCGAGCCGTCTCATGACGAGATAACGATGCGGGCTGGTGCCGAGAAAACGGCGGAAATGCCGGGCCGTCGTGTAGCGGTCGAAGCCGCTGACGGCCTCCAGTTCCTCCGAGGAAACCTCCCGTCCGAAATTGTCCTGCAGGTAGTCGCGGCAGCGGAGCACGGCATCCCGTGCCAGTGCCCTGTCGGAAGGGGCGCCGCGGCCATCCGCATGCCTCCACAGTCCCTCCGAAAACCGGGCGATCAGGTCGTCCAGAAGGAGGTCCTGCGGTTCGGTCTCCAGGTTCTCCAGTGCGTCGGTGACGGAGAGATGCAGGTCCGCATCGGTGATGATCGGGTCGGGCACGAAAGGCAGGCCGCGCGAACCTCCGGCGGCCTCGATCAGCCGCTCCGGCGGCAGGTAGAGCATGCGATAGACGAGGCCCGCATCGGTGCCGGCCGCGCCGTCATGGACCTCGTCCGGATGGAGGACGATGACATTGCCGGGCAGGCTGACGCGGGCGGCACCGCGATAATGGAAGGTCTGGACGCCGGAAAGCGTCAGGCCGATCGCATAGGTGTCGTGCCGGTGCGGCGAAAACCCGTTGCCGCGAAAACGGGCCTCGATCCGTTCGATACCGTGGGAGGATGGGGCCTCGACGATACCGTCACAGGCCGGTCTCCGCTCTCCCTTCGCATCGCCTCTGTCCGTGCACGAACGTTCAAGACCGGCCGCATTGCGTGCCGCTATCTGCTCGGTTCTTGCATATCCTTCGACGGAGTTCTTCATGTTCGACACCAAGATCGCGATCGTGCTTCGCGATGACCTGGCTCCCTGGCAGGAGCTCAACGTGACCGCCTTCCTGACGAGCGGCATAGTCGCCCAGGTTCCGACGATCATCGGGCAAGCATATCTGGATGCGGCGGGTAATGTCTACAATCCGATGAGCATCCAGCCGGTCGTCGTGCTCTCCGCCGATCAGGAGACGCTCCGGGCGATCCACCGGCGTTCCCTCGAACGGGAGGTGACGACATCCGCCTATATCGAAGAGATGTTTTCGACCGGCCACGATGCCGCCAACCGCGAGGTCTTCGGAAAATTCTCGCCCGAGAATGCCAGGCTGGTCGGCATCGCCCTGCGCGCCGAAAAGAAGATCGTCGACAAGATCACCAAGGGCGCGAAGATGCACGCCTGAGGCCCGCTCGAACCTGAAGGCTTGTCGCTCTCGAACGTATTCGGATGGCGGGTGCGGCTACGGCGTTTTCGCTGTCGAGCCGCGGACGACCAGGCGGGTTTCGATCGTCCTGAGCGCAGGTTTACTGCCGAGGTCGATGCGTTCCAGCGCTGCCTCCACCAACGTCTCGCCGACCACCTCGGGTGGAATGGCAACGGTGGTCAGGTCTGGTTCCATCAACCGCGCAAGGTCGATATCGCCGATGCCGACCAACGATAGATCGTCAGGTATACGAAGTCCAAGCCGCGATGCGGCGCGATAGGCAAGCGGCGCCAGCAGGTCGTCGTCGCAAATAAAGGCGCTTGGCCGGTCCGGTCCGGAAAGCAGGGCGGTGAGCCTGTCCGAAGCGGTGGCGCCGAACGGCTCCTCGAACTCGAAACGCGGGTCGAATCTCAGCGAATGTCCGGACAGAGCCTCGCGGAACGCCTGGGCGCGGGAGCGGAAAGGGATGGCCGTCATGTCGAAACCGATCCGGCCGATCTTCTGATGGCCGAGACCGGCAAGATGTTCGATGGCATGGCGCACGATCACGCCGGCGGGGATGAAAACGGCAGCATCGCCCGGTGACAGGCCGTCGGCGACGACGGTTGCCGGTACGAAACGTTCCGCCGTGGGCGTCCACGGGTTCTCCCAAACGATCAAGCCGTCGAACGTGTGGGCCGCAAGGCTTTCGAGCAGTCGTTCGCCATCCCCGGGATCGTCGCCGACATTGATGAGCACCACGGCATAGCCCTTCGCTCGGGCCGCGGCAGTCGCCGCTTTCAGCACGGCGGCGAAATAAGGGTTGGCGGCATTCGGGACGGCGAGCGCCAGCAGCCGATGCGTGCCGAGCTTGAGCGCGCGCGCCGAAGCGTTCAATCGGTAGCCCAGCGTGGCGGCTGCGGAAAGCACGGCCTCGCGGGTTGCGGGGTTGATGCGGCCAGCATCCTTGCCGGAAAAGATCAGCGACACGGTCGATTGCGAAACGCCCGCCGCCTGGGCGACGTCGCGGCTGGTCGGACCGCGCCGGCGATCCCGCCCGTTGTCCTGCCCGTGATGCTGATTATCCATGCCGTCTCCGGAGAGGTGTATAGTCATACGTATGACACGCAGGTTCTATACGTGTCTCCGCATCCAATTCCAAGGGGTAGACACCATGAAGAGACGTCATTTCCTCGCAGGCGCCGGCCTCGCGCTGGCCGCACCCGCGCTCACCATCCGCAGTGTTTCAGCCCAGGCTGTTGCCGCAGGCGCCGGTTTTCCGTTCTCCGTCGCGAGCGGCGATCCGACCTCCGATGCCGTCGTGCTCTGGACCAGGCTTGCCCGTGCGGTCGATGACCTGACGCCGGTTGCCGCCGGCCCGGTCGAGGTCGAATGGATTGTCGCCAGCGACGAGAAGATGTCGGATGTCGTTCGCCGCGGCATCGGCATCGCCCGGCCGGAATTCGGCCATTCGGTGCACGTGGATGTCGAAGGCCTGCAGCCGGATCGCTCCTACTGGTACGCCTTCAGGCTCGGCGGTGAGATAAGCCCCGTCGGTCGCACCCGCACCCTGCCTTCGGCCTTGGCGCCGCATTCGCGATTCCGCTTCAACGTCGTCTCCTGTCAGCACTGGGAAAACGGCTATTTCGACGCGTATGACGGCATGGCCGACGATGATGCCTCGCTCGTGCTGCACATGGGCGATTATATCTACGAGGTCGGTCGCGGCGGCGTGCGCAGCCATGAGAGCAAGACGGCGCCGGCGACGCTCGCCGACTACCGCCGCCGCCATGCCCTCTACAAGACCGACACGGCCCTGCGGCGGGCGCATGAGCGCATGCCCTTCATGGTGACGCTCGACAACCACGATGCGCTGACCGAAGATACGAGCGATATGGCAAAGCTGAAGCTCAGGGCCGCCGCATACCAGGCCTGGTACGAGTTCCAGCCGGTGCGCCATGCGCCGGCATTGTCGAACCCGGCCATGCAGATCCTGCGCGACCGCGATATCGGCAACCTGCTGCGCCTCAGCATTCCCGATACGCGCCAGTTCAAGGACCGCGAATCCTCCTGTGCGTCAGACTCCGACAAGAATTTCGCCTTCGGCGTTTTCCAGAAAGCCTGCGATGCTGCCTCCGCCGCCGACCGTTCGATGCTGGGGGCTCCGCAGGAGGCCTGGCTCGACGAGCGGCTGAAAACCTCCAAGGCGCGCTGGAATGTCATCGCCTCGACCGTGATGATGACGCCCTTCGACATGGATCACGGCGGCGAACTCTATCGTTATCTGCAGTCCTGGGACGGCTATCCCGCCGAGCGGGCCCGCATCCTCGACCGGATCGAGAAATACAAGGTCGGCAATCCCATCGCGATTGCCGGAGATATTCACTCCAACCTCGTTTCGGACGTGGTCCGGCGGGCGGGGGATGATCCGAAGACGGCGCTGATGAGCGAATTCGTCGGCACCTCGATCAGTTCTCTCTGGCCCGATCAATTGGCAAAACCGATGCAGGCCGCGCTGCCCGCCAATCCGCACATCCGCCATTACGAACATACCAGGCGCGGCTATCTGCGCATGACGGTGACGGAGGATCGCTGGACCACGGATCTCAGGACGATCGAGTTCACCGACAAGCCGGGCGGCAAGGTCTCGACCGAGAAGAGCTTCGTAGTGGAAAACGGTCAGGCGGGCGTCAAGGCGGCCTGACACCGCCACTCGGGGCTGGCGAAGCTTCGGGGCGGCCGCTTAAATCTCGACCGCCTCGACCTTCTTGTTGACGAAGCGCAGCGCCACGCCGCCGTCGATCAACTTCAGCGCGGTATCGCCGAAGAGGTCGCGCCGCCAGCCGGAAAGAGCGGCGACTTCTGCCTTTTCGCCTTCGGACGCAATTTTTTCGAGGTCATCGGTATTGGCGATCACCTTGGCAGCGACGCCTTCGCGGTCGGAGATCAGTTTCAGGAGGACCTTGAGGAGTTCGACGGCGGCGGCGGTGCCTTCCGGGACGTGAACATGCTTCGGTGCATGCGGCATGTCGGCTTTCGGAAGGGCGAGCGCGGCATTGACGGCCTCGATGATCGCCGCGCCGGACGCGGAGCGTTCCCAACCCTTGGGGATGGTGCGCAGCCGCGACATCGCCTCGGCATCCTTCGGCTGCTGCTGGGCGATCTCGTAGATCGCGTCGTCCTTCAGCACGCGCGAACGCGGCACGTTGCGGTTGCGCGCTTCGCGTTCGCGCCAGGCGGCGACAAATTTCAGGACGGCAAGTTCGGTTGGTTTGCGCAGCCGCGATTTCAGCCGCAGCCAGGCGTCGTCCGGATGGAGGTCGTAGGTGGAGGACGATTCGAGGATCGCCATTTCTTCGGTCAGCCACAAGGCGCGGCCTTCGCGCTCCAGCTCGGTCTTGAGGTACAGATAGACGTCGCGAAGATGGGTGACGTCCGCCAGCGCATATTCCAGCTGCTTGTCGGAAAGCGGCCGGCGGCTCCAGTCGGTGAAGCGCGAGGATTTGTCGATGTGGACGTTCTTGATGCGGCTGACGAGCTGATCGTAAGAGACGGAATCGCCGAAACCGCAAACCATCGCGGCGACCTGCGTGTCGAAGATCGGATGCGGCACGAGGTTGCCGAGATGATGGATGATCTCGATGTCCTGGCGGGCGGCATGGAAGACCTTGATCACCGCCGGATTGGCCATCAGCTCGAAGAAGGGCTTGAGGTTCAGCCCTTTTGCCAGCGGATCGACCAGCACGTCGAGATCCGGGCTCGCCATCTGGATGAGGCAGAGTTCCGGCCAGAAGGTCGTCTCCCGCAGGAATTCCGTGTCGATGGTGATGAAGTCTGATTGGGCGAGCTTGGCGCAGGCTTCCTCGAGGGCGGCGGTGGTTTCGATCATCGTTTCAATCATGTGAAGGTGATCAACCTTCCTTTCTCTTCCCGCCGCTTATGTCAATACGGAATGGCATTTAACTTCACTTGCGTTCATCTTTGTCGGACGGGTTGGCGAGCCGGTTGAAATAGGCAGAGGTCCTGAGCAGCGAGCGGAAGCGCCAGGTCCGCTGGGCCGGCGGCACCGGAGGCCGCGCCCGCATGCGCAGGACGGTGAAGATCAGGAAGCCCGCGAAGATGAAGGACGTGTAGGCGAAGAAGGCGCGCGGCCCGAGATACTGCAGCAGCACGGACGCGAGCAGCGGGCCGATGGTGGCGCCGATCGACCAGTAGAAGAGCAGGCCCGCCGAGACGAGCGCATGCTCGCCTTCCTTGGCATAGTCGTTGCCATGGGCGGAACAGAGCGAATAGAGCGGCATGGAAAAGGCGCCGAACAGGAAGACGCTGACGATGTTCGCCGTCTCGTTCGTGCCTGCGCCGAAGGACAGATAGGCGCCGGTAATGATCGAGCCGACGGTCGTCCAGAGGATGACGCGGCGGCGGTCGAGCTTGTCGGAATAGACGCCGAGCGGATATTGCAGCACCACGCCGCCGATGATGCCGGCGCTCATGAAGGTGGCGATGGACGTGATGCTCATGCCGATCTTTTCCGCATAGATCGGGCCGATATTGCGGAAGGCGGCCATGGAGAGGCCGATCGCGATGACGCCGACCACGGCGAGCGGCGAGATGCGCCAGACGGCCCTAAGGTCGAAGGTCATGGTTTCCGGGGGCGCGGGGCTCGATTTGTCGGCGACCGAGATCGGCACCAGCGACAGTGTCAGCGCGATCGCGATGATGTTGAAGATGATCGGCCCTTCGATGCCGACCGTGGGGATGACGTATTGCGCCACCGTCACCGAGCCGAGGTCGACGAAACGGTAGATCGAGAGCGTACGGGCGCGGTTCTCGTTGGTGACCTTGGCGTTGATCCAGCTTTCGACGGTGGCGAACAGGCTGGAGACCGCGATGCCGGTGACGAAGCGCATCGCGAACCAGAAGACCGGGTCGATGATCATCGACATGAAGATCGCCGCGACCGCCGCGACGGAGGCCATGGCGGAGAAGGTGCGGATATGGCCGATGGCGCGCAGCAGCCGCGTCACGTAGATGCAGCCGATCGCAAATCCGATGCTGTAGCCGGCCCCGACCATGCCGACGACCGAGGGCGAGAACCCTTCGGCCGTACCGCGCAGCGCAATATAGGTTCCCTGCAACCCGTTGCCGCCGATCAGGATGCCTGCGGTGACGAGAAGCGGAACGAGCGGACGGATATGCGACATGGGATTTCGAGGTCGGGGATCGGAGGGTCTGGGCGAAGCTGTGGAGCGTGCCCGAAGGGGCGACACGGCAACTCTTAGACGAACTGGACCACGCTTGTCTTGGAAAATCCTTTCCGTCCGCGACTTGGCCGACCGTATGAGAACATTTGCACTGCTCTGGCCTCTCCGCCTCACTTCCGCTAATCGAAGGCCAGCGGAGACCAAAACACCATGAGCCCTATCCTTATTGTGATCTTTCTTGCCGCCGCTGCGGCACGAATCACAAGCGTTGCGGTGTCGAAGCGGCACGAGGCGGCGTTGCGCGCAAATGGCGCCGTCGAACACGGGGCGTTCAATACGAAATTGCTCGCCATCGTCCATGGCCTCTATTACTTCGCGGCTTTCGGCGAAGGTTGGTGGCGGCAGTCGCAGTTCGACACGGTTTCGGCAGGCGGGCTCGTCATCTTTGCCGCAGCCATGCTCATGCTGGTCTGGATCGTCCGGCTGCTCGGCGCCGTCTGGACGGTGAAGATCATGATCGCGAAAGACCATCCCGTCAGCCGGCACTGGCTTTTCCGGACGGTGCGGCATCCCAACTATGTCCTGAACATCCTGCCGGAACTTGTCGGTTACGCCCTGATCTTCCATGCGTGGTGGACACTGGCGATCGGCCTGCCGGTCTATCTCGTCGTGCTGATCATCCGCATCCGGCAGGAGGAGAGGGCGATGCGGGGCATGCTGGCCTAGGTCGCAGGCGGCTGCTTCGGCCTGCGTTCGGCCTCTCCGATTTCGCCGAAAAATCGGTTCCGCCTTGACAAAGCAGGTCCGTCATGCGCTTTTCCCGCCGATTTTCCTTAAAGCCGGCGGGCCGTGCTTCGCACGCCGATTGCCGCAAAACGCACCAGTCCAGGATACTCGAAAATGCACCGTTACCGCAGCCACACCTGTGCCGCCCTTCGGAAGTCCGATGTCGGTTCCACCGTCCGCCTGTCCGGCTGGGTGCATCGCGTGCGAGATCACGGCGGCGTTCTCTTCATCGACCTGCGCGACCACTACGGCATGACCCAGGTCGTCGCCGATCCAGACAGCCCGGCCTTCAAGACCGCCGAAACCGTGCGCGGCGAATGGGTGATCCGCATCGACGGCCGCGTGAAGGCCCGTTCGGAGGACACCGTCAACAAGAGCATGGCGACCGGCGAGATCGAGCTTTACGCCCAGGAGATCGAAGTCCTGGCAGCCGCCAAGGAACTGCCGCTGCCCGTGTTCGGCGAGCCGGACTATCCGGAAGACGTGCGCCTCAAGTACCGCTTCCTCGATCTTCGCCGCGATACGCTCCACAAGAACATCGTCAAGCGCACCCAGATCATCGCCGACATCCGCAACCGCATGGCCTCTGCGGGCTTCGGCGAATACACGACCCCGATCCTGACGGCGTCCTCGCCGGAAGGCGCGCGCGACTTCCTCGTGCCGAGCCGTATTCATCCCGGCACGTTCTTCGCGTTGCCGCAGGCGCCGCAGCAGTACAAGCAGTTGCTGATGGTCGCCGGTTTCGACCGCTATTTCCAGATCGCGCCCTGCTTCCGCGACGAAGACCCGCGTGCCGACCGCCTGCCGGGCGAATTCTACCAGCTCGACCTGGAAATGAGCTTCGTGACCCAGGAAGATGTCTGGAACACGATGGGTCCGATCATGACCTCGGTCTTCGAGCAGTTCGCCGAAGGCAAGCCGGTCACCAAGGAATGGCCGCGCATTCCCTATGACGAGGCGATCCGCAAATACGGTTCCGACAAGCCGGACCTGCGCAACCCGATCGAGATGCAGGCCGTCACCGAACATTTCGCCGGCTCCGGCTTCAAGGTGTTCGCCGGCATGATCGCGTCCAATCCCAAGGTCGAGGTCTGGGCGATCCCGGCCAAGACCGGCGGTTCGCGCGCTTTCTGCGACCGCATGAACGCCTGGGCTCAAGGCCTCGGCCAGCCTGGCCTCGGCTACATCTTCTGGAAGGAAGAGGACGGCAAGATCGGCGGCTCCGGCCCGCTCGCCAAGAACATCGGCGAGGAGCGCACCGAAGCGATCCGCACCCAGCTTGGCCTTGATGCGGGCGACGCCTGCTTCTTCGTCGCCGGCGAGCCGGCCAAGTTCTACAAGTTCGCGGGCGAAGCGCGCACCAAGGCGGGCGAGGACTTGAACCTCGTCGATCGCGACCGGTTTGAACTGTGCTGGATCATCGACTTCCCGTTCTACGAATGGAGCGAAGAAGACAAGAAGATCGATTTCGCCCACAACCCGTTCTCGATGCCGCAGGGCGGCCTCGAGGCGCTGCAGACCAAGGAGCCGCTGTCGCTCAAGGCCTATCAGTACGATGCGGTCTGCAACGGCTTCGAAATCGCCTCGGGTTCGATCCGCAACCAGTCGCCGGAGGCCATGGTCAAGGCGTTCGAGCTGGTGGGCCTGAGCCAGAGGGATGTCGAGGAGCGTTTCGGCGGCATGTATCGCGCCTTCCAGTACGGCGCGCCTCCGCATGGCGGCTGCGCATTCGGCATCGACCGTATCGTCATGCTGCTGCTCGGCGCCAAGAACCTGCGCGAAATCACGCTGTTCCCGATGAACCAGCAGGCCCAGGACCTGCTGATGAACGCACCATCGCCGGCGACACCGAAGCAGCTCATGGAACTGTCGCTGCGCGTCATGCCGCAGCCCAAGAAGGACTGAGCATTTCGCATGTCCAATCAGAAAAGCCAGGCGACGAGCCTGGCTTTTCTGATTCAGTGCGAGCTCCGCGGTTTAAAGTTCCGCAGCGACTGCCTTCTTCAGGTCGAGGGTGAATCGTCCCCACATGCCTTCCAGCGTCGTGTTGGTGAGCCCGACGAGGGTGATCCTGCGGACCGGATCGATGAACCAGTGGTGGCCGTAGACGCCGCCCCACTGCAGCGAGCCGGGCGAAACGGGCAGGCCGGCCTTTGGCGGATCGAGCACGATCGCCCAGCCGAATCCGAAGCCGAATCCCGGTCGCGCCGGTTCGAGAAGGTCGCCGATCTGGTTGGTCGTCATCATCTCGACGGTTTTCCGGGAGAGGAGCGGCGCGCCGCCCTGGCGAATGGTTTCGAGCACCTTGAGCACGTCACCGGCCGTTCCCGCCATGCCGCCGCCGCCCGAATGGAAGGAGGCGGGGTCGAAGATACGATCCGGCGCGAAGGTGACCGAGCCGTTCAGGGCCCGCACCTTTTCCGTCTCGCCCATCCGCTTCGGCTCCGGCGAACCATCGATGTAAGGTGCGGCCAGCCGGCTGCGGTCAGCGACGCTAAAGCCCGTATCGGAAAGGCCGAGCGGCCGCATGACCAGTTCGGCGACCGCCTCGCCGAGCCGCTTTCCCGTCTCCTGTTCGATGACGCCGCCGATGACGTCCATGGAGACGGAGTATAGCCAGCCGGTGCCGGGCGCGAAGGACAACGGCACCGAGGCGATGCGTTTCAGGTTCTCGGTCAATGAGAGCCCGGGTTGATCGACGCCGTCGGAAACATTGGCCCGCGCATAGGGACCGTCTTCCAGCTCGAAACTGTAGCTGAGGCCGGACGTGTGGGTGAGGAGGTGGCGGATGAGGATGACGGGCTCGCTGCCGTCCCCAAGTTTCGGCCGGAAATCCGGCAGCCATTTGGTCACCGGATCGTTAAGGCCGATGCGTCCTTGTTCGACAAGCCGCATGGCGGCGATCGTGACGATCGGCTTCGTCACCGATGCAAGCCGGAAGATCGTATTCTCACGAACCGGCAGGCCGGTTTCCCGATCGGCCAGGCCCGCGGCACGTCGATGGACGATCTCTCCATCGCGAGCCATCAGGACGACGGTACCGACCAGCCGTTTCTCGGCAAGCGCCTCATCGATGACGGCGTCGATTGCGGAAACTGTTCTTTCGAAGGCTTGGCTCATGAGGGAACCCCTTGGTTACGACCGCGGCTGTTCGACCGGCAGGGAATTGTCGAGGAAATACCACTGATCCAGATGTTCGAGGATCACCGGCTCTATGACGGAGTTGAGGAGCAGGATGTCTTCGGCAAGGCGCGCGCCGGGCTTGTCCTCCGGCGGCAACACGACGGCGGGCAGAAAGAAGGCGTCGAAGCGGAACCCTTCGGTGCGGATATTGTACCAAGGGGCGATGCGCGCGCCGGTCATGCGGGCAAGCCTGACGGCGACCGCCAGATTGCCTTCGAGATGCGGCTTGCGGCCGAAAAGGGGACCGCGGATCTTTCCCGAAACGCCTTCGTCGCAGAACATCGAGATGACGCCGCCCTCCTTCAGCACCTTGACGGAGGGGCGAACGCCCTGGGTGCCGGGAGGCAGGAAGTTGAGCCCGCCCTTCTGCCGGACGCGGGCGGAAATCCAGGCCTTGGCGCGCCCCTTCGGCGGTGTGTAGTTGGCGTAGGGCCGGATGCCTTCCGCATGCAGGATCGTCGGACCGATCTCCCAATTGCCGAGATGCATGCCGACGATGATCGTTGGGCCCTGGCGGACACTATCCACCAGCCGTTCGAAATTATGGAGGGTGATGCGGTCGAGATCGCCGAGCAGCCGGTTGACGACGGAAAATTCGGTCATGATCCGTCCCTGCGCTTCCCAGTTCTTCCTCAGGATAGCTTCCCGCTCTTCCTGGCTTTTTTCCGGCACCAGGCGTGCCAGCGTATCGCGCCCGCGCCGCGCCGCAACCCTGTGATAACGGGGAATGGAGAATGTGCCGATCCTGGCGCCGAAATTCGAACAGGCGTCCATGGTGAAGAGCTTGAGGCCGAAATGCACGGCGAGGTCGAGCGCGTTGACCAATGTGCCCGTCACCCAGTAGCGGCGAAACTGCCGCCGCTGGTCGCCGTTGCCGAAGAGATGGGAGAGGGGCGGCGCTTCGGGCGCCATGAATTTCCAAGCCTTGCGCTTTGCGAGTTCCGCACTGTCCGGCAAGCGATCCCGAGCCATGAAAGCCTCAACGCCGGTGCAAGGTGACGGGCAGGCCGCCGCGGGGGCGCAGCGTCAGGCGGCACACGGGCTCGACCTTGTGTTCCTCCGGCACACGAAGCCGGAAGCGCTGGGCGAGCACGGCAAGGCAGAGGATCGCCTCCGTAAGCCCGAACTGCAGGCCGGGGCAGATGCGGGGGCCGCTCGCGAAGGGGATGTAGCTGTAGGGTGTCGGCCGTTTCTCAATGAAGCGTTCCGGCTTGAAGAGATGCGGATCCTCGAACAGCGACGCCGTGCGATGCAGGATCCAGGGAACGATCATGATCAGCGATGCCGGCTTGATGTCGAGCGTTCCGACGCGATCGGCCTCCTTCGCTTGCCGGGCGAGGATCGGTACGGGCGGATAAAGGCGCAAAGTCTCCTCGATCACCGCCGTACACCATTTGAGCTTCGGCACGTCGGCGACGGTCGGCACGCTGCCGCCGCAGACGTCCTCGATCTCTGCATGCACCGCTTCCTCGACCCAGGGCGCCTTGGAAAGCAGGTACCAGGCCCAGGTGAGCGTCGCGGCCGTCGTCTCGTGGCCGGCCATGAAGATGGTCGCCGCCTCGTTGCGCAGCGCCACTACGTCGAGCTTCAGTTCCGGATTGCGCTGCTGCCGGCGGATCAGCAGTTCCACCATCGAATTGTCGTCGCCCTTGCCGGCCAGATGGTCCTCGATGACCCGGTCGATGATCGTATGGATGCGCTTGACCGAACGTTTCAGGGAAGGGGTGCGCAGCTGCGGCAGGCCTTCGTCGAAGCCCAGGAAATAGCCGATATTGATGGAGTCGATCAGCGCCTGATAGCTGGTGAAGCCGTCGGTCACCATGCCGGCGCTTTCCTCGCCGAGATCGTTGCCGAAGACGCTGCGGGAAATGATCTCAGCGGTCAGTCCGGCCATCTCGTAGAGCGCGTTCACCTGCGCGCCTTCGCCGAGCGCGCTCCAGCGCTCGATGAGCTCCAGCGACGTGTTTTTCATGATATCGCCGAAGGCGGGCACGCGGTTTTTGTGGACGATGTCGGAGACCAGCGGCCGGCGGTTCTTCCAGGTCTCGCCATCCGAGATGAACAGGCCGTCGCCCAGGAGATATTCCAGCGAGCGGCGCATCTGCGGCGACTTGCGCTCGAAATTCTCATGCCGCGTCGCCACCACGTATTTGATCGCTTCCGGCGAATTGACCACCACGACCTGGCGGCCGAGAAGCGAGATTTCGGCGATGCGGGCGGAATAATCGTTCTGCCGCCAGATGGCCAGGAAATCGCGGCGCGCGGTCAAAAGCCGCTGCAGCTGGTTTCCAGGCTTGCCGCTGTAATAGGAAGGACGTGCAGGCTCGAAGTACTTTTCGGAACTGTCGAGCGTCTCGATCGTGTGGGTTTCCGCGGCAAGCCACGAGAGCATGAAAACAAAGCCTTTCATCGATCGCGGCGGCCCAATGGCCTCCGATTGGTTCCGAGGGCTCCGCACCCGTGGTTTTCACCTTGCCCGCTTACCGCGTCAAGGTGTGCTGCAGCATTTGGCATGCGCGGCGGAAAGGTTTCGGAACCATCTCCTGCCCCTCGTGTTGTTACGGCAGCAGAAAGCACGAGGAGAAAGAACATGCGCAAGACTCTGCTCGCCGCCTCCGCGGCTCTGATGGCGCTTTCGGGCGCCGCTTATGCCCAGACGGTCATCACCCAGGATCCCGTCGTGACCAATTCCACGGTCGTGCTTCCCGGCGAAGTTCGCACCTATGTGATGGAACAGAGCGTTCCCTCCGTCTCGTATGAAGGGCCGGTCGTGGTCGGCACGACATTGCCTGAAGCGGTGGAAATCCACACCATCCAGGATCAGCCGAGCTACGCTTACACGATCGTCAACGACCAGCGGGTGATCGTCAATCCGCAGACCCGCGCCGTGATCCAGGTTTTGGAATAAGCGGAGGCTCAGGCTGTCCGCAAAAAGAAAACCCGGCGAGCGATCGCCGGGTTTTCCGTATGATGCGAGAGGTAGGCTCTCTCAGTCGTTGGCGGTCACCTTGACGCCGAGCACCTTGGGCAGGGTGTTCGGGGCGCCCATGGCGGCGCCCATGATCATCGGGAAAGGCACGCCCTTGTCGGGCTCGGCGGTGATGGTGAAGTTGCCCGGCTTGTCGAGATAGGCGTTGACTGCGGTCGTCACCATGTTCTGCAGGTCCGGCACGTTGAACTGGGCGAGCATCATCGGCGTCATGCCCTTCAGCATCTGCGTCAGCTGGTCGGCCGTGGTGTTCTGCTTCTTGGCCGCGAAGTCCAGCCCCTTCTTGGTGATGCCGGCATCTTCGAAGCGGATTTCGGCACTGTTGAAGGTAAGGCGCTGCATCAGGCCGAGCATGGCGAGACCAGCGGCCTGTTCGGCTTCCTGGTTGCCGGCATTGGCCGCCATCGTCTTGGTGGTTTCGTTGAGCGACTTGATGAAGTCGAGCGTATAGCCCGTCAGCGAGAAGGCAAGAGAGAGACGGCCGACATTCTTGAAGTCGAACGCATATTCCGTCAGGTCGAGCGTGCCGTCCGAGACCACCCAGCTGCCTTCCATCGTCATGCCGCCGTCGATCGACGTCAGGCCGAGTTGCTGGATGGTGTCCTTGGCTTCCGGATCGTCGACGAGGCTGAGGTCGGCCTTGACGCCGGCAATTTCCATGTCGAAATCAACGGAGGAGTTGTCGTCTGCGACTTCGGTCGTGACCGCCATGCTGTCGATCGAGAACGCCTGCTTGCCGTCTGTGGTACCGGTGACCTTGCCGACATGCGCTTCGTCATAGAGCAGCACCGCGCTCAGATCGTTTCCGGCCGGATTGGCCGGCACGACGAGGCCGCTGATCGAGATGTCGGCCACCGAGAAGCTCATCTTGTCTTCGGTGATGTTGACGTTGTCGAACGACACCTTGTCGACCGTATAGCCGCCACTGTCTTCCTCGACGCCGAGGAATTTGACGCTGCCGATCGGAAAACTCTGCTTGCCGGCGTCCGCGACGAGCTTGGCATTGACGGCGGTGACGTCGGAACCGTTGACGGTGACCGATTCGGCCGTGAAGCCTGAGCCGCCCTGGACGGAAAGCGCGCCGTTGATCTTGGCGACGAGATCCTTGCCGTCCAGCGCGAACGCGGGGGCGGACAGGCACGCAAACGCGGCGCCGGCGAGCAGAAGCCGGGCCTTCATGGAGTATGTCATCGAAATCCTCCTGCGGGCATCAGGTCCGGCCCGCTTCGTCTAGGGTTGGATCGGGGCAGTTATAGGTACGCTTGAAGAAAGGTCCATGACTTTGTTCCACAATCTGTGACCAAATTTGGGTCGATTTGATTGCGGTAAATAAAATGCCAATTTCGACTGGCATAACCGTCATCCACAGCCTGATTTCCGGGCTTTCTTGCCGGGAATCGGGCTTTCAGGTAGTCAAGGCCCATGGGACAAAATCTGATACCACCTTCCGGAGACGGCGGAGACAACATCCTGCCGGTCGATCTGAAAGCGGCGCTCGAAGAGCGTTACCTCGCCTATGCGCTATCGACGATCATGCATCGGGCGCTGCCGGACGTGCGCGACGGCCTGAAGCCGGTTCATCGGCGCATCGTCTATGCGATGAGCGAAATGGGGCTTCGCCCGAACGCCGCCTTCCGCAAATGCGCGAAGATCGTCGGCGAGGTGATGGGTAACTACCACCCGCACGGCGACCAGTCGATCTACGACGCACTGGCGCGCCTGGCGCAGGATTTCTCGCAGCGTTATCCGCTCGTCAACGGCCAAGGCAATTTCGGCAATATCGACGGCGATAGCCCGGCTGCGATGCGTTATACCGAGTCGAAGATGACGGCGGTGTCCGAACTGCTGCTCGAAGGCATCGACCAGGACGCGGTGGATTTCCGCGATACCTACGACGAATCAAATTCCGAGCCGGTCGTATTGCCCGGCGCCTTTCCGAACCTGCTTGCCAACGGCACGTCCGGCATCGCGGTGGGCATGGCGACGTCCATTCCGCCGCATAACGTCCATGAACTCTGCGATGCGGCACTGCGGCTGATCAAGAACCCTTCGGCGACCGTCGAGGATCTGATGGCCGATCCCACCGATCCGGCCAGGGGCGGTATCGAAGGCCCGGACCTGCCGACCGGCGGCATCATCATCGACAGCCGCGAATCGATCGTCGAAGCCTACAAGACCGGCCGCGGCGGTTTTCGCGTCCGCGCTCGCTGGGTGATCGAGGATCTCGGCCGCGGCGGCTACCAGATCGTCGTCACGGAAATCCCCTTCCAGGTGCAGAAGTCGCGGTTGATCGAAAAGATCGCCGAACTGCTGCTCGCCCGCAAGCTGCCGCTGCTCGAAGACGTCCGCGACGAATCGGCCGAAGACGTGCGTGTGGTTCTTGTGCCGAAGAGCCGCACGGTGGACGCCACTCTCCTGATGGAATCGCTGTTCAAGCTTTCCGAGCTGGAAACCCGCCTGCCGCTCAACATGAACGTCCTCTCGATGGGCCGCGTGCCCAAGGTCATGGCGCTCAACGAAGTGCTGGTGGAGTGGCTTGCGCACCGCCGCGAGGTCCTCGTCCGCCGTTCGCGCTTCCGGCTGGCGGCGATCGACCGGCGCCTCGAAATCCTGGGCGGTCTGCTGGTTGCCTACCTCAATATCGACGAGGTGATCCGCATCATCCGTGAGGAGGACGAACCGAAGCCTGTCATGATGGAGCGCTGGTCGCTCACCGACATCCAGGCCGACGCTATCCTCAACATGCGGCTGCGCAATTTGCGCAAGCTGGAAGAGTTCGAGATCCGCACCGAACACGAAAACCTCACCAAGGAAAAGGCGGATATCGAAGCGCTGCTCGCCTCCGAAGACAAGCAGTGGAAGGTGATCGAGCACGAGATCCAGGACGTCCGCAAGAATTTCGCCAAGGCTCGCGGCAAGCCCTATGCACGCCTGACGACCTTCGCCGATGCGCCGGACGCCGATATCGACGCGATCAACCAGGCGATGATCGAGAAGGAACCGATCACCGTCGTCGTATCGCAGAAGGGCTGGATCCGCGCGCTGAAGGGGCATATCGCCGATACCTCGACGCTCACCTTCAAGGAAGGCGACGGGCCGAAGCTCGCTTTCCCGGCGCAGACGACCGACAAGCTGCTGCTCGTCACCACCGGCGGCAAGGCCTATACGCTCGGGGCCGACAAGCTGCCGGGTGGCCGCGGCCATGGCGAGCCGGTGCGCATCATGGTCGACATGGAGAACGATCAGGACATCCTGACGGCCTTCGTGCACGATCCGTCCCGCAAGCTGATCCTTTTATCGACCGCCGGTAACGGTTTCATCGTCGCGGAAAGCGAGATGGTCGCCAATACCCGCAAGGGCAAGCAGATCATGAACGTCGCCATGCCCGACGAGACGAAGTTCGTCGTGCCGGTCTCGGGGGATCATGTCGCCGTCGTTGGCGAAAACCGCAAACTGCTTGTCTTCCCGCTCGCCCAGCTGCCGGAGATGACGCGCGGCAAGGGCGTGCGCCTGCAGCGCTACAAGGACGGCGGCATCTCCGACATCAAGTGCTTCGCGATGGCCGAGGGCCTCTCCTGGGAAGACAGCGCCGGCCGCGCCTTCAACCGCAACAAGGACGAACTCGCCGAATGGCTGGCCGACCGCGCTAGCGCCGGCCGTACGGTTCCGAAAGGTTTTCCGAGAAGCGGGAAGTTTGCGGGGTGATCAGGTGAGAGGAACGGTGTGATCGCGCAGGAAACGCGTAGCACCTTCCTCGTCGATCTCGCCGGCTGCTACGGCGAGAACGAACTCGATGACTTCTGCTTGTGTGGCCTCGATGAGGTAGCCGTTTATGACCAAAAAGGTGAATGCGGCTAGGTAAGCTGTGCGCTTGTTGCCATCCGAAAAAGGATGGTTGCGAGCAAAGCCATAGAGATAAGCGGCAGCAAGGAGGAAGATGTCTTCTTCCCCATAGGCGTTTTTATGAAGAGGGCGGGCAAGCGCGGCCTCCAAGGCATTTTCGTCCTTGAGGCCAGGTAAGCCGCCATGCTCAGCCAATTGCTCTCGATGAATAATTTCGATGGCTTGCCGTGAAAGCCATTTGATGGTCCTCACTTGGCGAGTTCCCGGAGAGCGACACGGTATTTTTCCATGCCAAGCCGCGCTGCTTTAAGTTGCTCGGCGAGGTCAGCTTGTTCCGGGATCAGCGCAATATTACCGTTCTCCTCACGGATTTCGACCGTGTCGCCGGCCTTCAGACCCATGCGGTCCAAGACTTCTTTAGGGATGATAATGCCTTCGGAATTGCCAATCTTTCGGATGGTGGCGTTCATAATTTAATCCTCATGTTGCAACAAGGTTATAACATAAGGGGCGCCCGCGTGCAACGTTAGCCATCCTTCTCGGGATCAAACCGCTCCCAGCCCCGCGGCGTCAGGTGCTCCTGCGGCTGAAAACGGGTCTTGTATCCCATCTTCGACGATCCCTTGACCCAATAGCCGAGATAGACATGCGGCAGGCCGAGCGTCTGGGTGCGATGGATGTGGTCGAGGATCATGTAGGTGCCGAGCGAACGTTTCTCGAGCCCGGAATTGAAGAAGGAATAGACCATCGAAAGTCCGTCGCTCATCATGTCGGTGAGTGCGACGGCGAGCAGTTCACCCTTCGGCTCCGCACTGATGCCCGATCCCGGCACCCGCTCGCGGTATTCGATGATGCGGGTGTTGACATGCGTGTCCTCCACCATGATCGCATAGTCGAGCGCCGACATGTCGGACATGCCGCCCCTTTGGTGGCGGTCGTCGAGATAACGGCGGAAAAGGGAAAATTGCTCGGTGGAGGGCTGGGCCGGATAGATGGTCGAGACGATGTCCCGATTGGCGGCCAGAACCCGTTTCATGGAGCGGGCCGGTTCGAATTCGTTGGCGAGGATACGCACCGAAATGCAGGCTCGGCACGATTCGCAGGCCGGCCGATAGGCGATGTTCTGGGAACGGCGGAAGCCGCCCTGGGTTAGCAGGTCGTTCATCTCGGCGGCGCGCGGACCGACCAGGTGGGTGAAGACTTTGCGCTCCATTTCACCCGGGAGATAGGGACAAACTGCCGGAGCCGTCAGATAAAACTGCGGTGAGGGCGTTGCCTGGGTGTTCATTGCGTCGCGGTGGTCCCGTCTTTGGTGTCGAAATGTCATACCATGGCGCATAAAAGTAAAACGTCAACCATATGCTGCGGTGGGCAGCATGGCTTTGCCGATAAACTTTCCGCCAGTATCGTGCGGCGACGTGATCGTCAGGCCGTGCGGACCACGACTGTGCCGAGAAGCAGGTCGTGGACCAGACGCGAGCGCTCGATGAACAGGCCGGCAAGCAGAATCAGCGGCGTCAGCACCGAGTTGATGATCCAGAAGATCACCGTATGCGCGACGGCGGTGAGGAAATCGATCCGCCGGCCGTCGAGCCGCATCATGGCGATGCCCATGGAGCGCATGCCGAGAGAAGCCTGGGCAGGTCCGCCGAGCGTGAGGCCGAAATAGAGAAGCGCGACCACCACGAACAGGACCGGATAAAGCATGAAGCCGAGGCCAAGCGTGATGATGCCGAGGAAGAAAACCACCACCGCCGCCGGAATGCAGAGCAGGAGCACGATCAGGTAGTCGATGATGAAGGCGAAGACCCGGCGTGAGAGCACGCCGCTATAGGCGCGCCAGTCGTCCGGTGCGGCATAGGTAGGGTTGCGGTCGAGGCTCATCGGTGGGTTCTCCTTGGGTCTCACCAGTAAATGGTGTGGAGATAGCCGGAAATCAAATGGCCCCATCGTCATATTGCAACGTACCGCGCCCCGCCTGCCTCTCGGCGGGCACGCGACCCGCCGCGATTTTGCGGAAAAGGGCAGCCATGCGCTCGGCCATGGCTCTTCCGAGCCTATGCCTTTGCAAGCTTTTTCGCCACCTCGGGCGCGAAATAGGTGAGAATGCCGTCGCAGCCGGCCCGTTTGAAGCAGAGCAGCGTCTCCATCATGATCCGGTCGCCGTCGATCCAGCCGTTCATCGCCGCCGCCTTGATCTGGGTATATTCGCCCGACACCTGGTAGGCGAAGGTCGGCAGGCCGAAGGCTTCCTTGATGCGCCAGCAGATGTCGAGATAGGCGATGCCCGGCTTGACCATCAGCATGTCGGCGCCTTCCTCGACGTCGAGCGCCGCGTCGCGCACTGCCTCGGTGCCGTTGGCCGGCGAGATGTAATAGCTGTTCTTGTCGCCCTTGAGCAGCCCGCTGGTATTGATCGCCTCGCGATACGGCCCGTAGAAGCCGGACGAGAATTTCGTCGCATAGGACATGATGCCGACATCCTGATGGCCGCTGGCGTCGAGCGCCCGGCGGATGGCGCCGATGCGGCCGTCCATCATTTCCGAGGGCGCGATGATGTCGGCGCCGGCGTCGGCCTGCATCACGGCGGCCCTGACGATCTGATCGACCGTCTCGTCGTTGACGATGATGCCGTCGCGCAGGATGCCGTCATGGCCGTGGCTGGTGAAGGGATCGAGCGCCACGTCGGTGATGATGCCGATATTCGGCACGGCCTTCTTGAACGCGGCGGTCGCCTGATTGATCAGGTTGTTGGCGACGAGACTGTTCGAGCCGGTCTCGTCGCGCAGTTCCATCTCGATGTCGGGGAAGGTGGCGATCGCCGGAATGCCGAGGTCGGCGGCTTCTTTCACCGCTTCCACCGCCTTGTCGACGCTCATCCGGCTGACGCCGGGCATGGCGGCGATCGGATCGACGATGCCGGCGCCGGGCACGATGAAGATCGGCCAGATGAGGTCGTCCACCGTCAGCCGGCTCTCCTGGACGAGCCTGCGCGTCCAGTCTGCCTTGCGGTTGCGCCGCATGCGGCGGTGACCGGTGATCTCGTCGACCAGATGCGTCTTGTCCATGGGTCTGGTGCCTCCATTCCTTCGTGATTGCGCGCTCATTAGCATGGCACGCGTTCTTTATGAATGGGAGGGATCGCCGCAGTGGCTCTAGATCCAGACGTCGTTCCGCGCAGTCCGTTCGCCGCCTTCGTGGCCGGTATTCAGGGTGCCGCGCGGTTCGATCAGCATCATCCTCACCTCTCTTTCCGCAAACGGCTTGTGTTCGACGCCCTTGGGTACGACGAACATCTCACCGGGGCCGATTTGCACCGAACCGTCCCGGAAATCGATGCGCAGACAGCCGTCCAGGACGATGAAGGTCTCGTCCGTTTCCGGGTGATCGTGCCAGATGAAATCGCCTTCGATGCGGACAAGCTTGAACTGGTAGTCGTTCATTTCGGCGACGACGCGCGGCTGCCAGAAATCAGGAATGCGATTCAGCTTCTCGGCGAGGTTGATCGGGGCGAGGGTGATCGGAACGTGCGGAACGTCACTGTCGGTCATGCGTGCTCCTATGGTTGGTGGGGAAGCCCTAGCAGGTCGAAGCCGTGGTCTCTTGAACGATCGTGCACTCGCGCACTGGCAAGCGGTGTTGCTCCTCGATATGGTGTTGCCATGGAACCCGATTCACCTGCAGTGCCGAAACGCACGCTGACCGAAATCCTCTACGTGATCTTCCTCCGGATGATCGCGGTCGCCTGTTTCTGGTTCGGCCTGCAATATTGGGCCATGCTGGTCGGTTATTCGCTGAACGGCCAGGCGCGCTTCGACCTTCTGAACCTGCCCTGGAAGGTGGCGGCCTCTTCGCTGGCGGTGCTTTTCCCCGTCGTCTCGCTCGGCCTCTGGCTGACCGTTTCCTGGGGACCCGTGCTGTGGGCGATCGCCGCGATCTCGCAGGTCCTGATGTACATGGTCTGGCCGCAGATATTCGGTTTCAACCGTCTCGTTCCCCTGATGCACGGTCTTGTTGCTGCGCTTTACGTGGTTTTCCGCCTCTCTTTATGGCTCGAAGCGCGCCGGAAAGCGGAGCAGGTAAGGATTGATTTACCCTGAAATTAAAGCTTTCAGGGCTGAGTTCCGTCAAAATTCCACCGATAACCCATTGATTTTAAAGGGGAGGAAGTGCGCGGCTCCATAGCCGGCGACCGGCGGCAGGAGTTCGACGGTATCCGTTAAGCTATTGTTAAGCCTATGTTTTAAGTCGAATTTTATGCGTATTGGATAGTGTCTGTCTCAAGGCGGGAAGAAAACAAACACCGCCAAACAAACAGAGTGAGGCAGTCATGATGAACACGAAACTGAAGCCGCAGGCGGCACCGGCAGTAGCAGATCCGCATGAAGAAACCATTCGCGCTCTTTATCTGGAGTCGCTGCATCTGGTCGAGCGCCTGCATCGCCGTCTTCTCGATGTGATCAAGGATGAGTTCGACCGCCAGGGCCGCGACGACGTCAACGCCGTCCAGGCGCTTCTTCTCTTCAACATCGGCAATTCGGAACTGACGGCCGGCGAACTGCGCTCCCGCGGTTATTACCTCGGCTCCAACGTCTCCTACAACGTCAAGAAGCTGGTCGATCTGGGCTTCATCAACCACCAGCGTTCGCGCATCGACCGTCGCTCGGTCCGCATCAGCCTGACCCCGGATGGTCAGGAGATCGCCGAAACGGTCGCCAAGCTCTACGAGCGCCATATCGGCTCGATCGAAAAGGTCGGCGGAATCGCCGAAAGCGACTTCACGCAGATGAACAAGCTGCTGCAGCGTCTCGACCGCTTCTGGAACGACCAGATCCTGTATCGCCTCTAGAAGCGATTACAGATACTTGGGAAGAAACAAAGCGGCGTGAAAAGGCCGGAAAGAGCCTTGCGGTTGCGCAACGGTGCGGGAAATTCGCCCCGACCGCGCCACCATGCGCCGAAGCGATGAAACCTGATCCACCAGGCTTGCGGACACTGAAGAACCTCCAGTCATCACGTGGTGCGCAAGGGCGTAACGGGGCGTAGAAATACGCGCCGTTACGCTCATTTGTATGTCGGTCAGCTTCACTCGCCGGCCACCCTCGGGCGTGTCAGATCCCCCATGACGTCCTGCCATACGGTTGGGCGCAGCCCTCGAACTTTCTCGGGCCACAAGCACACGCCGTCTTCATCGACATAACCGACCCATTGCGCGCTTTGCATGTGATCGAAGAGCAGGAAGGCGAGCTTACCGGGAGTCAGACTCGATATCGGCCGCCACTGCATGAAGTTCCCCTCGTAAGATTATCGGCAGCGCTTCTAATTTAGGCTTCTTGCTTGAAGCTTGCCTCGCGGTGCGAACGCCACAGGCGCAAAAAAATCACATACCAACACGGCTTTGTGACGCGACGATACCTGACACGAATTGGCCATATTGCTATGGGACCGGCTGGATGAAACGGGCTGGCGGAATCCGCGCTTTTGCGACATTGCGATGACGACGAACCGCCGGCCGCCGCGCGTTGCTTTGACGCGTTTGTTAACCATATCCCTGTAGGCGTCGTTGGTGATGCTCGGGACCAGATGGATATTGTGATGTCGAAGAAGATCGGATCTGACGTTCTTTCCCGCCGCGCGCTTCTCCGCACGGCCGTTTCCGCGGGCGCTGCCGCCTTGGCCGCGCCGGCATTCGCTCAGAACGCCATGGACGATCTGATCAATGCGCCGCGCCGCGGCACCTGGGATGACCAGTTCGACGCCAAGGCCGCCTCGCGAACCGCCGTCAACGTCGTTTCCAACAATCCGGTACTCGGTCCTGCCGGTCCGGCCAATATCCAGCAGGCCATCCTCGACTATCAGCAGATCGTGGCGAACGGCGGCTGGCCGGAGGTCAATCCGGGTCAGCAGCGCCTGCGCCTCGGCGCCGTCGATCCCTCGGTCCAGCAGTTGCGCCAGCGCCTGATGATCGCCGGCGACCTGCCGCGCGAGGCGGGCATGTCTTCCTCGTTCGATAGTTACGTCGATGGCGCGGTAAAGCGCTTCCAGGCCCGGCACGGTCTGCCCGCCGACGGCGTAATGGGCGAATATACCATCAAGGCGATGAACATTTCGGCCGATGTGCGCCTTCGCCAGCTCCAGACCAATCTTGTGCGCCTGCAGTCCATGTCGGGCGATCTCAGCCCGCGCTACGTCATGGTCAACATCCCGGCCGCCTATGTCGAGGCCGTGGAAAACGACCGGGTGGCGCTGCGCACCAACGCCGTCGTCGGCCGCATCGATCGCCCGACGCACGCTATCAACTCGAAGATCTATGAGGTCATCCTCAATCCTTATTGGACGGCGCCGCGCTCGATCGTCGAGAAGGACATCGTTCCGCTGATGCGCAAGGATCCGACCTATCTCACCCGCAACAACATCCGCCTGATCGACGGCAAGGGCAATGAAGTGGCGCCGGAGACGGTCGACTGGTTCGCGCCGAAGGCGCCGAACTTCATGTTCCGGCAGGACCCGGGCAAGATCAACGCCATGGCGTCCACGAAGATCAACTTCCACAATCCGAACAACGAATACATGCACGACACGCCCCAGCAGGGCCTGTTCAACAAGCTGATGCGCTTTGAATCCTCGGGCTGCATGCGCATCCAGAACGTCCGCGACCTCATCACCTGGCTGCTGCGCGACACGCCCGGCTGGTCCCGCCAGGAGATCGAACGCGTCATCGCGAGCCGCCAGAACAACCCGATCAAGCTTGCCCAGGAAGTGCCGGTCTATATCGTCTACATCACGGCATGGTCGGCAAGGGACCGCGTCGTCCAGTTCCGCGACGATATCTACCAGCTTGACGGCAACCAGGAACTGGCGCTCCAGACCACGACCGGCATCGAGAAGCCGGCCGGCGCTGCCGACGACGACCTGCTGCCGCAATAAGCAGCTCCCCGGTTCCGAAAAACCAAGGCCGCGCCTGATACCGGGTGCGGCCTTTTGGTTTTCGGCTCGGGGCGGCGCGTCTTCCGGCTGGCAAATGTCGTTCCCCGTATTGCCCTCGAGTGGCCGGAACGCTAAGACGCCACATCGCATGCCCACCCTTTTTGAGGAGCCTCGCACATGTCGAACACTGATGCCTTCTTCTCCCGTCCGCTGGCCGAATCCGATCCGGAAATCTTTGGCGCGATCGAGAAGGAGCTGGGTCGCCAGCGCCACGAGATCGAGCTGATCGCTTCGGAAAACATCGTTTCGCGCGCCGTACTCGAGGCCCAGGGTTCGATCATGACGAACAAATATGCGGAAGGTTATCCGGGCAAGCGTTATTACGGCGGCTGCCAGTTCGTCGATATCGCAGAAGAGCTCGCCATCGAACGCGCCAAGAAGCTGTTCGGCGTCAACTTCGCCAACGTTCAGCCGAACTCGGGTTCACAGATGAACCAGGCCGTCTTCCTGGCGCTCTTGCAGCCGGGCGATACGTTTATGGGCCTCGACCTGAATTCCGGGGGACACCTGACCCACGGCTCGCCGGTCAACATGTCCGGCAAATGGTTCAACGTCGTATCCTACGGCGTGCGCGAAGGCGATAACCTGCTCGACATGGACGAGGTTGCCCGCAAGGCCGAGGAGCACAGGCCGAAGCTGATCATCGCTGGCGGCACGGCCTATTCCCGCATCTGGGACTGGAAGCGGTTCCGCGAGATCGCCGATTCGGTCGGCGCCTACCTGATGGTCGACATGGCCCATATCGCCGGCCTGGTTGCCGGCGGCCAGCACCCGTCGCCGTTCCCGCACTGCCATGTCGCCACCACCACGACCCACAAGTCGCTGCGTGGTCCGCGCGGCGGCGTCATCCTGACGAATGACGAGGAACTGGCCAAAAAATTCAATTCGGCCGTCTTCCCCGGTCTCCAGGGTGGTCCCCTGATGCATATCATCGCTGCCAAGGCGGTTGCCTTCGGCGAGGCGCTGCAGCCGGAATTCAAGGACTATGCCGCCCAGATCGTCAGGAACGCCAAGGCGCTCTCCGAGACGCTGAAGGCCGGCGGCCTCGACATCGTCTCCGGCGGCACCGACAACCACCTGATGCTGGTCGACCTGCGCAAGAAGAACGCCACCGGCAAGCGCGCCGAGGCGGCACTCGGCCGTGGTTACATTACCACCAACAAGAACGGCATTCCCTTCGATCCGGAAAAGCCGTTCGTGACGTCCGGCATCCGCCTCGGCACCCCGGCCGGCACGACGCGCGGCTTCAAGGAAGCCGAATTCAAGGAAATCGGCAACCTCATCATCGAGGTTCTCGATGGCCTGAAGGTCGCCAATTCCGATGAGGGCAACGCCACGGTGGAAGCGGGCGTGCGCGAAAAAGTCGTCGCGCTGACCGACCGCTTCCCCATGTATCCCTATATGTAAGCGGTAAGAGTAGGCCCCAGAGGTAGCTAAGGAGAGGCGATGCGCTGCCCCTATTGCGGTTCGGAAGATACGCAGGTCAAGGATTCCCGTCCGGCGGAGGATTATACCTCCATCCGCCGGCGGCGCATCTGCCCGGATTGCGGCGGCCGTTTCACCACCTTCGAACGCGTCCAGCTGCGCGAGCTGATGGTGACCAAGAAGACCGGCCGCAAGGTGCCCTTCGACCGCAACAAGCTGGTGCGCTCGTTCCAGATCGCACTGCGCAAGCGGCCGGTGGACAACGACCGCATTGAGCGGGCGGTCTCCGGCATCGTGCGCCGGCTGGAAAGCTCTGGCGAGAACGAAATTTCGTCGGAAGAAATCGGCCTTCAGGTGCTGGAATCGCTGAAGAGCCTCGATGACGTGGCTTTCGTGCGCTACGCATCGGTCTATCGCGATTTTTCTCACGCGGAAGACTTCGAGAAGGTGATCGAGGAAATCAACGCCAAGATCGCCCGCGATCCCGGCATGGAGCCCTGAGGCCGTGGCGAGCGCGGCCGACGACCGGCGGTTCATGGCGCGGGCGCTCGAATTGTCGCGCCGCCACACGGGTCTGACGCTGACCAATCCTTCCGTTGGATGCGTGATCGTCAAGGACGGCGAAGTCGTGGGGGAGGCGGTCACGGCATCCGGCGGGCGGCCGCATGCGGAAACCCAGGCGCTCGATATGGCCGGGGAAAAGGCGAGGGGCGCAACCGTCTACGTCACGCTAGAACCCTGCTCTCATTATGGCCGCACGCCGCCCTGCGCCAATGCGCTGGTCGAGGCGGGTGTCGCCCGCGTCGTCATGTGCCTCACCGATCCCGATCCACGGGTTTCCGGACGCGGCATCGCGATCCTGCGCGATGCTGGCATCGCCGTCGAGACCGGCCTGATGGAGGAGGAAGGCCGGCGGGCGCTCGCCGGCTACCTCACCCGCCAGACGAAGGGCCGCCCGCATGTTACTCTGAAACTTGCGGTTTCCGCCGATAGCATGCTTGGCCGCCGCGGCGAGGAAGTGGCGATCACCGGACCTGAGGTGAAGGCCGAGGTGCATCGGCTGCGGGCGCAGTCGGATGCCATCCTGATCGGCATCGGTACGGCGCTTTCGGACGATCCCGAGCTGACGGTGCGTATTCCGGGGCTGGAGGATCGCTCGCCGCTGCGCATCGTGCTGGATCGGCGGCTGGAGCTGCCGCTGACCTCGAAGCTGGCGCAGACGGCGAAGCAGGTGCCGGTGATCGTGGTGGCGGCGCCGCATTCGACGGGGCAGTTCGAGGGTGCGGCTTCGCCCCCCTCCGTCGACAATGACCCGGCGGCAAAAGCGGCGGCTCTCCGATCCGCCGGTGTCGAGATCATGGATGACACCGAACTCGACATCCTGCTGGCGGTCCTCGCGGTTCGCGGCATGTCGTCATTGCTCGTGGAAGGCGGGGCGACCGTCGCCAAGGCCTTTCTCGATGCCGGACTCGTCGATCGCGTCATCCTGTTCCAGGGCACCGGCATGATCGGCGAGGGCGGGCTTGAATCGCCGCTCCTGCCATCCGATATGCCGGCAGGATTTAAGCGTGTACGCGAAGCCGTCTTCGGCGCCGACCGCATGTTCGAATATGAAAGGTCGTTTTGATGTTCACCGGAATTGTCACCGATGTCGGCACGGTTGCGGCGATGACGCCGATGGACGAGGGCGTCAAGCTCCGGATTGCCACCAACTACGACCCGAAGACTATCGACATGGGGGCCTCGATCGCCCATGGCGGCGTTTGCCTGACGGTCACCAACCTGCCGGCGGACGGCAGCAACGAGCGCTGGTTCGAGGTCGAGGCCTGGGAGGAGGCGCTGAGGCTGACGACGATTTCCAGCTGGAAGGAAGGCACGCGGGTCAACCTCGAACGCGCCCTGAAGATCGGCGACGAACTCGGCGGCCATATCGTGTCCGGCCATGTGGACGACAAGGCGGAAATCCTCTCGATCGAGCCGGAAGGCGAGGCGGTGCGCATCCGCCTGCGGGCGCCGGAGCACCTTGCCCGTTTCGTTGCGCCGAAAGGCTCGATCGCGCTCGACGGCACGTCGCTGACGGTGAATGCCGTCGACGGCACGGATTTCGATGTGCTGCTCATCCGCCATACGCTTGCCGTCACCACCTGGGGCGACCGGAAAGCCGGTGACTTCGTCAATTTCGAAGTCGATACGATGGCGCGTTACGCCGCGAGGCTGGCGGAATTTCCGGCCAGGGCCTGAGTCGGACTGTCAAGCCGCGTCCGCGAAATCGCGATGGATCTCCTCGAACCGGGGCGCGATCTTTGCAAAGACATCTACAAGCCCGGGATCGAAATGCTGGCCGGCTTCCTTGAGGATGATCTCGACCGCCTGCTGGTGGGGCATGGCCGGTTTGTAGATGCGCTCGGAAACCAGCGCATCATAGACGTCGGCGATCGCCATGATCCGCCCGCCGATCGGGATGTCCTCGCCGCTCAGGCCCCGAGGATAACCGGTGCCGTTCCATTTTTCGTGATGAGTATGGGCGATTTCCTTGGCAAGGCTGAGGAAGGGTGTCGTGGATCCCATGTAGCGTTCGGCGGTTGCGATCGCGGCGCGGCCGAGTTCGGCATGGGTCTTCATGACCTCATACTCTTCCGGTTCAAGCTTGCCCGGCTTCAGGAGAATGCAATCGGGAATGCCGACCTTGCCGATATCGTGCAGCGGCGCGGACTTGTAGAGCAGATCGACGATGTCGTCGTTCAACTGACCGGCATAAGGCTCATGCTCCTTCAACGCCTCGGCGAGCGCCCGGACATAATGCTGGGTGCGGCGGATATGGTTGCCGGTCTCGTGGTCGCGGGTTTCTGCAAGCGAAGCCATGGCGAGGATCATCGCATCGCGGGCGCGTGCTGCTTCCTCCTTGGCGGCGGCCAGAGAATCGATCAAGGAGACGTTCGTCATCGCCACGGCTGCGCTATGGGCGATACGCTGCAGCAGACGGACGGCCTCTTCGGAGGGGCGCTCCGCCTCCGCCCAATAGGCGCCGATTGCCCCTATCGGATCCTCTTCGCGCACCGGAACCATGGCGAGGCTCTTCACGAAGGTGGGTCTATAGGCCGCATGCGGAATGCGGTCGTCCTGGTAAATATCCTCGATGATCACCACTTCGGCATGATGCATCGCCCAACCCGAAATGCAGGTTTCGAGCGGGAAGCGCTGGCCTTTCCAGAGCGGCGAGATGGCATCCTCGTCCGCGTAGTGACACTTGTTGCCGTCGCGAAGAACGAATGTAATGCCGTCGGCGCCGATAAGCTTCCGGGCGGATTGGCGAACGGCGGCCATGATTTCGTCGAGCCCGCGCGCCATCGACATCCGCAAGATCAGATCTTCCATACCATCGGTGGTAAGCGATAGCCGGTTCAGCGAAGCATCCATGGGTCCTCGATACGGTCTGCCGCATACATTCTAATTAAGAGATAATGCGGATATCTTGATAACACTGAACCTGCAACGTCCAGAATATTCTTGGCGGAGGCAGGGGAAATCAATTGTCTCCGATAATTTTAGCGCCTTATGCTTGCAGAAAAGTGAAGCACGTATTGTCAGTTTTAGCGTGAGAGCAGGATGATCGGTCCGTGGTAATCGGTGCGTGCGAATTCGTGGAAGCCGAGCTTTTCAGCCACCCGGAGCGAGGCCTGGTTTTCCGGATTGATGATGCAGGTCATCCGGCGGTCGGGGAAATGGGTGACGGCCCAGCCGACAAGCGCGCGCACGGCCTCCGTCGCATATCCACGGCCGTGGGCGGGAGGAATGAGTGCCCAGCCGGCTTCCAGAGTTCCTTCGATCGACGGTTGAAATTCCCGCCGCATATCCTGAAAGCCAGCTTCGCCGATCAGGCAGCCTGTCGCCTTCTCCTCGATCGCCAGGAAGCCGAAGCCCATCAGGTGCCACATCCCCGTGACGCGCAGCATGCGGCCCCAGCTGTTCTCGCGGCTCATCGGTATGCCGGTGATGAAGCGCACGACATCCGGATCGGCCCAGATATCCGCAAAGGTCTCGAAATCAGAAAGCCGGTGCGGGCGAAGGATCAGCCGTTCGGTTTCGATGGTGGGTATGGTCGTCATGGCGGCTCCGATGGTTGGGGCGAACTTGCGTATGGGGTCCGAACTGCAGATATTCCCGATTCGCATCGCTGCGTTCAGCGAAATTCGCTTGCCATTCCCCTCGGAGCGTGTTTTGACCGCGGCCTGCCGGATCCCAGCGGAAAAAAAACCGGCTCCCTATGACAACCGGCTCGATTCGAAGCCCGATTTGAACAAGGTGAAACATGTCACGCGAAGCCGCTCCACACCTCTTGATCGTCGAGGCGCGTTTCTATGACGATATGTCCGATGCCCTGCTCGATGGTGCAACCCATGCGCTGAAGGAAGCCGGCGCGACCTATGACGTCGTCACCGTACCCGGCGCGCTCGAGATCCCGCCGGCGATTGCGATGGCGCTCGATGCGGCGGAAGAGGGCGGCACGGAATATGACGGTTTCGTCGCGCTCGGCATGGTGATCCGCGGCGAGACCTATCATTTCGACATCGTCTCGAACGAGTCCTCCCGCGCGCTGATGGATCTGGCGGTTTCGGAATCGCTGGCGATCGGCAATGGCATCCTGACCTGCGAGAACGACGACCAGGCCTGGGCGCGTGCCCGCCGCTCTGACAAGGACAAGGGCGGTTTTGCCGCACGCGCCGCGCTTTCCATGATCGCGCTGCGCGAAAAACTGAATGGTGGTTGATTTTATGGCGAAGGAAGGCGAACACCCGGTCAAGCCCGTCAACCAGCGGGGCGCCGCGCGCCTTGCGGCGGTACAGGCGCTCTATCAGATGGATATCGGCGGGACCGGCGTGCTGGAAGTGGTTGCGGAATACGAGGCACATCGGCTCGGCCAAGACATTGACGGCGACACCTACCTGAAGGCCGATGCCTCCTGGTTCCGTTCGATCGTCTCGGGCGTGGTGCGCGATCAGGTGAAGATCGACCCGCTGGTCCGCTCCGCGCTTCAGAACGACTGGCCGCTCTCCCGCCTCGATTCGACGCTGCGCGCCATCCTGCGTGCCGGCACGTTCGAAATCCTCGAGCGCAAGGATGTGCCCGTTCCGGTCATCGTCACCGAATATGTCGAGATCGCCCATGCCTTCTTCGAGGAGGATGAGCCGAAGATCGTCAATGCCGTGCTGGACCGCATCGCCAAGCAGGTCCGCGGCGAAACGAAGAAATAAACCGGGGTAATTGATATGGACGCTGGGTTGGACGGTCTTCAAACGCAGATGCGCACCGCCCGGCGCAGTGTCGCGCTTCTGGCCTCGGCCCAGGCGGTCCTGGGCGCAACGCCGCCGATCGTCTTCTCCCTCGGCGGGCTTGCCGGCTACCAGCTCCTCGGCGACGACAAGTCGCTTTCGACAGCGCCGCTCACCGGTTTCAACGTCGGCATGGCGGCCGGCGCCGTGGCTGTGGCGATCGCATCGCGCTTCCTGGGCCGCAGGCATAGCTTCATGCTGGGCTCCGTTCTGGGCGCGCTCGGCGCGGCTCTCGCGGCAATTGCTCTCTACCAGTCGAATTTCTGGTTTTTTGCCTTCGGGCTGCTGCTGATCGGGCTCTGCAACGGCTTCACGCAGAAGATTCGTTTCGCGGCTGCCGATGCATCGCCGTCCGTCTACAAGCCCAAGGCCATTTCCTGGATATTGGCGGCCGGTATCGTCTCCGCCGTGCTCGGTCCGCAGATCGCCATATGGACGAAGGACATTTTGTCGCCGGTTCTGTTTGCCGGCGCCTTCGTGGCGGTCATACCGCTGTTCTTCCTGGCCCTGGCGTTGCTTGCGCCGCTGAAGCTACCCGAGATGAAGGGAGCTGCGACCGCTGCCGTGCCGGCCCGCCCGCTTGCTGAAATCATCGTCACACAGCGGTTCCTGACCGGCATGATCTGCGGCATCGCCACCTATGCGCTGATGACTTTCATGATGACCGGCGCGCCGCTCGCCATGGTCATCGGCTGCGGCTTCCCATCGGAAATGGCGACGCTCGGTATCCAGTGGCACGTGCTCGCCATGTTTGCGCCAAGCTTCTTCACCGGTGCGCTGATTTCGCGCTTCGGCGTTGAGAAGATCGTTGCCGCCGGCCTGCTGATCCTGATGGGCTGCGCGGTCGTTGCGCATATGGGGATCGAGCTTTGGAATTTCTGGGGCGCTCTCATCCTGCTCGGGATCGGCTGGAACTTCGGCTTCATCGGCGCCACGGCGATCGTCGCGTCGAGCTATCGGCCGCACGAGGCCGACAAGGTGCAGGGGTTCCACGATATCATCCTGTTCACGATGGTGGCCCTTTCGTCCTTTTCCTCCGGCAAGGTGTTCACCGCCTACGGTTGGTCGTTCATGAACCTGATCATCTGGCCGGTCACGATCGTATGCCTCGTGCTCGTTGTGGCGCTGATGCTAAAATCCCGTTCTGCGAAATCAGCGTGAACTCTTGCCCCATCGGGGCTTGACGCCAATTCATCTCCACCGCAATCTCCCGTCCGCGCAGGCGACCATGTGAATCCTTGGGAGGGGATCGAGTCGCCTGCCCGGGAATGCGCATCGTGGAGTGTTGCGGCAGCCCTTGCACATCCGGGAGGTGTGTGGTGCCGCGGAGTGCATGCCGGGGAGCATGGGCCTATCCGGCGCTTGAGGGAGAGGAAAAGCGAATGACCGTAATTTTAGGTGTGATCGTGTGCGGCTTGCTATCGATCATCTATGCCGTCTGGGCGACGCGTTCCGTGTTGGCTGCCGACCAGGGCAATGCACGCATGCAGGAGATCGCCGGTTATATCCGCGAAGGCGCCCAGGCCTATCTGACGCGCCAGTATATGAACATTGCCGTTGTCGGCGTCGTCGTCGCCATCCTGGCCTGGGTGCTTCTGTCCGGCACGGCCGCGCTCGGTTTCGTCATCGGTGCCGTCCTCTCGGGCGCCGCCGGCTTTATCGGCATGCATGTTTCGGTCCGCGCCAACGTGCGCACCGCCCAGGCCTCCTCGCAGAGCCTCGCCGCCGGTCTCGACATCGCCTTCAAGTCGGGCGCCATCACCGGCATGCTGGTGGCGGGCCTGGCACTCCTCGGCGTCTCCATCTATTACTGGATACTCACCTCCGTCCTCGGCCATCCGAGCGGCTCGCGTGAGGTGATCGACGCGTTGGTCGCTCTCGGATTCGGTGCGTCGCTGATCTCGATCTTCGCCCGTCTCGGCGGCGGCATCTTCACCAAGGGTGCGGATGTCGGCGGCGACCTGGTCGGCAAGGTCGAAGCCGGCATTCCGGAAGACGATCCGCGCAACCCGGCCACCATCGCCGACAATGTCGGCGACAATGTCGGCGACTGCGCCGGCATGGCCGCCGATCTGTTCGAAACTTATGCGGTTTCGGTGGTCGCCACCATGGTTCTCGCGGCGATCTTCTTCGCCGGCGCGCCGGTCCTTGCGACGGCGATGCTCTATCCGCTGGCGATCTGCGGCGCCTGCATCGTCACCTCGATCATCGGTACTTTCTTCGTGAAGCTCGGCGCCAACGGCTCGATCATGGGTGCCCTCTACAAGGGCCTGATCGTCACGGGGCTGCTGTCGATCCTCGGCCTTGGTGCGGCGACCTCGCTCACCATCGGCTGGGGCACGATCGGCACCGTCGCCGGCAAGCCGATCACCGGCACCAGCCTGTTCGTCTGCGGCCTCCTCGGCCTCGTGGTGACGGCGCTGATCGTGGTGATCACCGAATATTATACCGGCACCAATAAGCGCCCGGTGAATTCGATCGCCCAGGCTTCGGTCACCGGTCATGGTACCAACGTCATCCAGGGCCTTGCGGTCTCGCTGGAATCGACGGCGCTGCCGGCGATTGTCATCGTCGGTGGTATCGTCGCAACCTACCAGTTCGCCGGCCTGTTCGGCACCGGTATCGCCGTCACCAGCATGCTCGGCCTTGCGGGCATGATCGTTGCGCTCGATGCCTTCGGCCCGGTCACCGACAACGCCGGCGGCATTGCCGAAATGTCGCATCTGCCGCCGGAAGTGCGCAAATCGACCGATGCGCTCGACGCCGTCGGCAACACGACCAAGGCCGTCACCAAAGGATATGCGATCGGCTCCGCCGGCCTCGGCGCGCTGGTGCTCTTTGCGGCCTATGCCAACGACCTCAAATATTTCGCCGCCAACAGCGCCCAATATCCCTATTTCAACGGCGTCGGCGAAATCAGTTTCGACCTCTCCAATCCTTACGTCGTCGCCGGTCTGATCTTCGGCGGCCTCATTCCCTACCTGTTCGGCGGCATCGCCATGACCGCCGTCGGCCGTGCTGCCGGTTCGATCGTCGAGGAAGTGCGCAAGCAGTTCCGCGAAAAGCCGGGCATCATGGAAGGCAAGGAAAAGCCCGACTATGGACGCGCGGTCGACATCCTGACCAAGGCGGCCATCCGCGAAATGGTCGTGCCGTCGCTGCTGCCGGTGCTTGCGCCGATCGTCGTCTATTTCGGCGTCCTGCTGATTTCCGGCGGCGACAAGGCGTCTGCTTTTGCGGCGCTCGGCGCATCGCTGCTCGGCGTCATCGTCAACGGTCTCTTCGTGGCGATCTCCATGACCTCCGGCGGCGGCGCCTGGGACAATGCCAAGAAGAGCTTCGAGGACGGTTTCGTCGACAAGGACGGCCAGAAGCACTTCAAGGGTTCCGACGCCCACAAGGCCTCGGTCACCGGCGACACCGTCGGCGATCCCTACAAGGACACGGCAGGCCCCGCCGTCAATCCGGCGATCAAGATCACCAATATCGTCGCGCTGCTGCTCCTGGCGATCCTCGCCGGCTGAAGATCTGGGCCGGAACCAAAAAGAAAGCCCGCGGGGAGCGATCCCCGCGGGCTTTCCGTTGAAATCGGCCGGCTTTAGTTGCCGAAGCCCGACAGGATGCTCCTCGCTGCGGAAGCGCCGCCGCCACCGCCGGAAAGCAGTTGCTGAAGGAAGGTCAGGTCGCGGCCGCCGGTCGGCGTCGTACGCGAGATCGTGTCGAACACCTTGCCGTCCTGCATCGTATAGTTCGCGCGGCGGGCGACGACACCGCCCTTGTCGAAATAGATCGCCAGCACGGTCTGGTCGACGATTCGCGGCTTCATGAAGGCGACGGCACGCTCGCGTTTTTGGGAGATGTAATAAAAGACTTCGCTGTCGAAGGTCGCCGTGGTGGAAGGCGTGCCCATGGTCAGCAGCACCTGCTCGCGGCTCGACCCGACGGGAATGAGGTTCAGCGCCTGCTGATCGACCACATAGCCGTTGTACATCGTGTCGCCCAACTGCATGGACGTGCAGCCCGACATGCCGATCGATGCGATGACCATCGCAATGGCGGTTTTACTCAAGAATGTCATCTCGTATCCGAAAACCCGCTTGTTCAACGGCATCCCCCAAACTCAAACCTGCCTCTGCTGACCCTACCATTGTGGCTATTCAGGGACATAGGACCAATCCGGCCGGGTATGGCGGCCGTGAGGATCTACATCCCGTGCGCTGAAGCGGCGGAACGGCATTGCAATTCGTGCCTGCTTCGGTAAACCAGCTTTCGTTTCCATGCAACATGGCGGCAGCCGGGCCGAGGACATTCGTGGAGACAAATAGCGGGAATCGAGATGATCTTCGGTCTTTTCAGGAAGAAAAACCAAAACCAGGCAATCATCAATCGGCAGTACGCGGCCTTGACGGATGCCGCGCGCATTCCTTTCTTCTACAGCGACCTCGACGTGCCCGACACGGTGATGGGCCGTTTCGAGATGCTATCGATCGTCATGATCCTGTTCTTCCGCCGCACGGCAAGATCCGGCTCCAGCGGCCAAGAACTGGCCCAGGAGATCGTCGATGCCTTTTTCCAGGACATCGATCATTCGATCCGCGAACTCGGGATCGGCGATCAGAGCGTCCCGAAGCGCATGAAGAAGCTCGCCGGCATGTTCTACGGTCGACTGGAAGCCTATGCGGCGGCCCTGGAGGCAGGCGACGGCGAAGCGCTTGCCGCGGCGCTCAAGCGCAATATTTATCCCAAGGCGGAAGATGCTCCCGCGATGCGGGGAGTGGCGGACTGGATGATCGAGGCGGAGGCGGCGCTTGCCGCTATTTCCGAAGACGAGATATCCCGCGGGCAGGCCATTCTGCCGCAGCCGGTGTCGCATCCGTAAGACAATGTGAGGTTCCATGAAACATGATCACGGTGGAGGCGAACAGCCTCCCTTTTCCTATCCCGTCAAGGTCGGCCACGTTTCCGCCAATGCGGTGACGGTTCGGCTGGAGGCGGATCCGCGCGAACGGGAAGGGCTCGCCAAGCTCTGGCGGGTCGTCTCGGTCGGTTCGTTGAAGGCCGAACTGCAGATCGCCCGCTGGAAGAAGGACGGCGTACGCCTGAAGGGCCGCGTGGAGGCCGATATCGTCCAGTCCTGCGTCGTGACACTCGAACCGGTCGAATCGAGGATCGACGAAGAGTTCGAGCAGATCTTCGTGCCGGAGGGGTCTAAACTCGCCCGGGTTATCGCCAACGATACGGCAGAAATGGTTCTTGATCCCGAGGGGCCGGATCTGCCCGAGACCTTTTCCGGGGATACGATCGATGCCGGAGCGGTCGTTGCGGAATTCGCCGCGCTCGCCATCGATCCCTATCCGCGCAAGCCGGGTGTGGAGTTCGCGGACCATCTCGAAGGCGACGCGGATGAAAAGTCGGGCCGTCCCAACCCCTTTGCCGTCCTGAAAGACTGGAAAAAGGACTGAGGCCTGTTGTAAGCGGAAACAAAAACTATATTTTGGCCACGATTTCGCCGACAGGGCAACGCAAAGAGCGGGCCATTGGAGATGCTGGAACTGGCGCATGCTCATCCGGATCATGCGTTCGGCGAAGATAAGGATCAGGGACGCGTGATCAGAATTTCTCTCGACGCCATGGGTGGTGATTTCGGTCCCGAGGTCGTCATTCCCGGCGCTGCCAAGGCACTGGAACGCCATCCCGATGCGACCTTCCTGATCTATGGCCTGGCCGCCCAGTGTGAGCCGCTGCTGGCGAAGTATCCGAGGCTGAAGGAGAAGTCGGTCTTTCACGAATGCGAACTCGCGGTCAGCATGGAGGAGAAACCAAGCCAGGCGCTGCGCCGCGGCCGCTATGTCTCGACCATGTGGCGCTCGATCGAGGCCGTGAAGCTCGGCGAGGCCGATGTCGCCGTCTCCGCCGGCAATACCGGCGCCCTGATGGCCATGGCGAAATTCTGTCTGCGGACTATGGCCAATATCGAACGTCCGGCGATCGCCGGTATCTGGCCGACCCTGAAAGGCGAAAGCATCGTTCTCGATATCGGTGCGACGATCGGCGCGGATGCCCAGCAGCTTCTCGATTTCGCCCTGATGGGCGGCGCCATGGCACGCGCGCTCTTCGAAGTCGAACGGCCGACCGTCGGTCTCTTGAACGTCGGTGTCGAGGAGGTGAAGGGCCAGGAAGAGGTCAAGGAGGCGGGCCGCCTGATCCGCGAGGCCAACCTGCCGACGATTGCCTATCACGGCTTCGTGGAAGGCGATGACATTGGCAAGGGCACGGTCGACGTGGTGGTGACCGAAGGCTTTACCGGCAATATCGCGCTAAAGGCGGCGGAAGGCACGGCCCGGCAGATTGCCACCCTTCTTCGGGAAGCGATGTCGCGGACATTCTTCGCCAAGATCGGTTACCTCCTCGCCAAGAGCGCCTTTGACCGGCTGCGGGAGAAAATGGACCCGAACAAGGTCAATGGCGGGGTCTTTCTCGGGTTGAACGGCATCGTTATCAAAAGCCACGGCGGCACCAATGCCGATGGCTTCGCGGCGGCGATCGACGTTGCTTACGACATGGCGCGCAACGATCTCAACGCCAAGATCGCGCAGGATTTGACAATTTATCATGCCAAGCGCCACCCTCCGGCTGGCCCCGAAGCGGCATGACGACAGGATGTGAGTGAGAATGATCCGTTCAGTGGTTCGCGGTTACGGGGCAGCGCTCCCCAAGCGGGTAATGACCAATCAGGAATTGGAAGGCATCGTCGAGACGACCGACGAGTGGATCGTTCAGCGCACCGGTATCCGCCAGCGCTACATAGCCGGCGAGGGCGAGACGACCGCCTCGCTCGGCGAACAGGCGGCACGCGCCGCGCTCGACAATGCCGGCTTGGCGCCCGACGACATCGACCTGGTTCTGGTCGCCACCTCGACGCCCGACAACACGTTCCCGGCAACCGCCGTCAATATCCAGAACCGGCTCGGCATGACCCATGGCTATGCCTTCGACATGCAGGCGGTCTGCTCGGGCTTTGTCTATGCCATGGCAACCGCCGACCTGTATATTCGCGGCGGCATGGCAAAACGGGTTCTCGTCATCGGCGCGGAAACCTTCTCCCGCATCCTTGACTGGAAGGACCGCACGACCTGTGTGCTGTTCGGCGACGGCGCCGGCGCTTTGGTGCTGGAAGCGACCGAAGGCGAGGGGAGCGTTGCCGATCGGGGCGTGCTGACGGCGCATCTGCGTTCCGACGGCACCCACAAGGACAAGCTCTATGTGGATGGCGGCCCATCGACGACGGGCACGGTCGGCCATCTGCGCATGGAAGGCCGCGAGGTCTTCAAGCATGCGGTCGGCATGATCACCGACGTCATCGAAGCGGCTTTCAACGCAACCGGTACCACGGCTGACGATCTGGACTGGCTGGTACCGCATCAGGCCAACCGCCGCATCATTGACGGTTCCGCAAAGAAGCTCGGCATTCCGCCGGAAAAGGTTGTCGTAACGGTCGATCTGCATGGCAATACGTCCGCGGCATCGATTCCGCTTGCACTTTCCGTAGCCGCTGCCGACGGTCGCATTAAAAAGGGCGATCTCGTCATGCTGGAAGCCATGGGTGGCGGTTTCACCTGGGGCGCGCTCCTCCTGCGCTGGTAAGTCGATACCGATCGGCGAAACGTAAATAAGCGATTGACCACAGGCGCTTGACCCTCGCGCTCAAGCAAAATACTGTCTATCGGCTTTGATAAGATCAATTTCGAAAATTGGGCGGGGATCATGGCCGGCAAGACAGTAACACGCGCGGATCTGGCGGAATCGGTATTCCGCAAGGTGGGACTTTCGCGGACGGAATCGGCCGAGCTTGTCGAGACGGTGATCGACGAGATCTGTAACGCTATCGTGCGCGGGGAGGTGGTCAAGCTGTCCTCCTTCGCGACCTTCCAGGTTCGCTCCAAGAACGAACGGATCGGCCGCAATCCGAAAACGGGCGAAGAAGTGCCGATCTCGCCGCGGCGGGTGATGACCTTCAAGGCGTCGAACGTGCTAAAGAGCCGCATCCTCAAGGCGCATGCATCCCGCAAGGCCAAGCAGAAGCCGGCCAGCCCGGTTGCCTGAACGCGGCCGGGATTTCTCCAAACCTGTGAACATACTTGAATCTCCCGGCCCAAACCGTTGAGATATGTTCGATTCGCCGCATAGTCATGAAACAGGGTTGCAGGCTGCAGCCGGCGGGATTCGGCGGCATGCTGTTGGGAGAATGACGTTTGGACAAGAGCCCGGATGCTTTTCGGACGATCAGCGAGGTCGCCGACGATCTTGACCTGCCGCAGCACGTACTGCGCTTCTGGGAAACGCGTTTTCCGCAGATCCGGCCGATGAAGCGCGGCGGGGGACGGCGTTATTACCGGCCGGAAGACGTAGACCTGCTGAAGGGCATTCGCCATCTCCTCTATGACCATGGCTATACGATCAAGGGCGTGCAGCGGCTTTTAAAGACGAATGGCAACAAGTTCGTCGCGGCGATCGCCTCCGGCGATCTCGCCACCATGGAAGCGATCATGGCGGCCAACAGCGAGAAACATGTTGAGCCGAAGGTTTCCGGGGCAGACGAGGATCAGATCGTTGGGCGCCCCAAGGTTAAGCCCAGCGGCCGATTCTTCGGCTTCGGTTCCTCGCATGACGACGATATGCCGGAGGTCTCGATCGGCAAGTCGAGCGTCGGCAAGGAGGATCGCGCCCTGTTGCAGGAGGCGCTTTTCGACCTCCTGGAATGCAAACGGCTGCTCGATCAGGTCCGTTGAAATTTTCAACTCTCAGGGAACGTTAAACGGAATTTACCATTCACCTCTGGTTCAGCCGGAAAAGCGGATTATGTCCGTACAGAGGAAACAGTGGAGGTGAATGATGAAGAAAAAACTCGCAGTCGCGGTGTTATCGCTGATCACCGCCTTCAGCGGGATCGCGCCCGCGCAGGCCTTCCCAACCGTCAGCCCGCCCAAGGTCGAAGCTTCAAGCGACATCCAGAAGGTTCAAATCAATCCCTGGGAATACAGGCGGGATGGTTATCGTGGGTGGCGCGGCGACAGAGGCTGGCGCGGCGATCGGTACTGGGGACACCGCGGTTATTACCGTGACCGCTATTACGGGCGTCGTTACTACCGTGATCGCGGCCCCAATGTCGGCGCAATCATCGGCGGTCTGGCGGCAGGCGCCATTATTGGAGGTGCCTTGGCGCAGCCTCGCTATGTCGCACCGCCGCGTCGTTATGTGGGCGGCAATGCGCATGTCAACTGGTGCTATGCCCGCTACCGCTCGTACAGGGCCTACGACAACACGTTCCAGCCGTATAACGGCCCGCGCCAGCAATGCTATTCGCCCTATCTATAAGAAGGGCGGATTGAGCGGAACATCGGCCCGTCCTGCCGCATCGGTGGGGCGGGTAAATTATTGCCTGAATGCCATCGCGCGATGGCAGGCAAAATTAACTGAGATTTCAAGGGGATTAAAATGGTCGGGGCGACTGGACTTGAACCAGCGACCCCTTGACCCCCAGTCAAGTGCGCTACCGGGCTGCGCTACGCCCCGACCAGCCCTTATGGGCACGATTTCCCTATTCTTTTCGGCTCTCCGGTGCAAGCCTAAAAATCGGGGCTTGAAAGAAAAGAGAGCCGGAGAGGAGAAGGCGGAAATTCAGGGGCTCGAAACCGTCTGAGTTTTCTCCTGTGGGGATGCATGGACCTCCATCAATGTCGGCAAAAGCTCCGCCCTTCCGGCGGAGCTTGAAAATGGGAATGTCGTCGCCGGTCGGTCGATGAGGCTGTCATCCGTCAGATGACGGGGCAGCCGGGGCGGTTGGCGAAGGTGATGCGGTCGGGGCCGTCCTCGGTCCAGCCTTGTACCGTCACGCTGCGGCTTGTCACGCGAACCACTTCCGGGCGCCGGAACCCTTCGTCGCGGGCGGCGGCGCGCGCTTCGCTTTCGCTGCAGCGGGCATAGCGGCGGTCGTTGTCACGGTCGCGGATGACCGGCCGGACGCCGTCGGGACCGACCCGCAGTTCGAGATCCTGGGCGGAGGCCGGAATGGAGAAGGCGCCGGCGGCGCCCAACGAAAGGACGCCCGAAAGCGCCGCGGTAGAAAGCAGTTTCATCATGGTTATCCTCCTTCTGCGCTGCGGACAGACCGCGCTGCGCGAATTGGTTTACGAAAGACCAACTAAAAGGAGGTGGGGAAAGTTCCTTCGAAAGAAGATCCGAAGGTAAAAGAAGGTTACAGGGAATCAGGATTTAGCACGGCCTGCAGCCGTACTTTCAGGGGAGAAACACGGTCTATGTTCAGCGGAAGCGCGGCGCGCGGCTGGCGTTCATCAGCAGTTCCTGCTGCGAGGCGAACGGGCCAAGCAGTTTCAGGAGACGGGTTTCTTCTTCCCGGTCCAGGCGGTAGCGCTTGGCGAACTCGGCCACGCTCCAGACCTTTCGAAGGCCTTTGTTCTCGATCTCGTCCATTTTCAGATGCGTCGTCATCGGTATCCCCTTTTTGATTATTTGAACGTGAATGCGCATGGTGAATTTTTGTTCCGGAAATTCTGCACTTCTATTGTTAAAAATGTATCTGCTAAGTAACCCTCAGTTTTATTGGGACTTTTATTCCATTCTGACTGATCGTCAGTGTGGCGTCTTTCGGTTTGGTTTCTTTCAAAAGTCGAGGCCGATGGCGGCCACCGGAAGCGAGCCGATGATGACGTAGAGATTGTCGATGCGTGTCGTGCAGATATCTCCGCGTTGTGGAAAAAGCAGAGAAGATTTATGCAAACTCAATAAGTTACAGGGATTGAGCGAAAGTCAGCCGTCGTTTGCCGCATTGAGGTTCTGCGGGCGGATGCCTTCGTCATGCGAGCGCTGACGCAATCTGAGCCCCGGTCCGATGCCGGGATCGCCGTCGCCGGCGGCGAGGAACACGATCCCTTTCGATTCGAAGATCGTCCTCAGCCGCTCGGTGACCGAGGGGCTGGCGAAGGCCTCGGCGGCCTCGGCTTCTTCGATGGCGGAACTGGAAAGCCCGGAAGCAGTGGCGAGTTCGTCCACCGTCATTCCTGTCATGGCGCGCGCGGCGCGCAGTTGAGAAGCCGTCAGCATAAGGTTTGATCTGGAGCGTTGTTCCCGGAAGTCAAGCCGGGACGCGCGCCTTCGATATGCCCTGTGACCGCATGAAGCGATGCTCGAGCGCGACGCAGCCCCATACGATGCCGAGCAGGAGGTAGAAATGCCGCCAGTGGTCGGTATCGATGACGTTGCCGATGATCGCATGTCCTAATATCATCACCCAGGCGATCATCAGATAGGGTTGCCAGGGACGCTCGCGCAGCATGTAACGGAAGCCGAACCAGAGCGTCGACCAGATCATGATCTGATAGGTGATCGCGCCGAGCCAGCCATAGGTCGTCAGCGTCTTCAGCCAGATATTGTGCTCGTCCTCGCCGAAGATCTTGCCGAAGGCCATGGGGCCGAGACCGAGCGGCCGTTCCATGGCCATCAGGAAACCGATCTTGTGGCGTTCGAAACGGCCAAGCCGGGCGCCGTCATATTCCTGCACCAGCTTGGCGCGGTTCATGAAGAGATCGGAAATCTGCGGAAACTGCAGTGCAATGGCAAGCGCCAGCACGAGGAAGACCGCCGCGCCGCCGGCGATCGCCAGGATCTTGAAACGGAATGCGGTCGTGCGCTCCTTCAGCAGCATCACGATGACGAGCGCGATGCCGGCAAACACCAGGAGGCCCCAGGCGGCGCGTGAGAAGGACAGGAAGATGCCGAGCGCCAGGACGAGCATGCCGAGGATCAGGAGAGGAACCTTGACCAGCGGCCCCGTGAGCATCCGGTAAAGGAGATAGAGCAGGGGGGCGACGAGATAAGGGCCGAAGACGTTCGGGTCCTGGAAGGCGCCCATGGCGCGATTGTAGCGGGTGAAGACGTGCGCGCCCGGAAACGCGTTGAAATAACCCGCGATACCGAGCAGCGACGTGATGATCGCGGCGATCACCCAGGCCTTGAAGATCAGGTTCAGCCGTCTGTGGTCGTCCTCGACGATTGCTGCGTAGAAGACCGAGCTCAAGGCCAGGAAGGTCGAGACGGCGAAATACATCGGCGCCTCGCTCATGTCCTTCATGACGAACATGGAGAACAGGCCGCTCATGTTGAAGGTGAGGAGGGCCACAAGGAGCGGTGCGACGGTGCGCGAGATTTTCAGGCCCAGCAGGAACCAGATGCCGATCTGCACCACCATGATCAGTTCATAGGGCGCCGGTTCGGAAATGACGAAGCCGGAGAGGAAGACGCCGAAGGCGATCAGACCCGAGCCGGCCAGCCTGAGCGCGGCAAGCCGGCCGTCGAAATGATCGTTGTTATGGGCGATCGCGCTCAATAGGCGTTGTCCGTGTTGAGCAGCCGGATCGGCGTCAGGAAGAGGATCTTGAGGTCGAAGAGCAGCGACCAGTTCTCGATATAATCGAGATCATAGGCGGTACGGGCACGGATCTTCTCGTCGCTGTCGAGTTCGCCACGCAGGCCGTTGATCTGTGCCCAGCCTGTGACGCCGGGCTTGACGCGGTGGCGGGCGAAATAGCTCTCGACCACATCGACATATTTGCGTTCGCCCGTTTGGGCGTGCACCGCGTGCGGACGCGGACCGACGAGCGAAAGCTGGCCGCGCAGCACGTTGAAGAGCTGCGGCAGCTCGTCGATCGACGACTTGCGCAGGAAGCGGCCGACCGGCGTGACGCGCGGATCGCCCTTGGTGACCGCTTTCACCGCGGTTGCGTCGCTCATGTTGGTGTACATGGAGCGGAACTTCAGGACCTCGATGACCTCGTTGTTGAAGCCGTGGCGTTTCTGGCGAAAGATGACCGGCCCTTGGGACGTGGTCTTCACGGCGATCGCCGCGGCAAGCATGATCGGCCAAAGCGCGGCGATGGCGCCGAGCGAGAAGACGATGTCGAAGATGCGCTTGGCGACCGAATCCCAGTCGCGGATCGGCTTGTCGAAAATGTCGAACATCGGCACCGCGCCCACATGCGAATAGGAGCGGGGACGGAAGCGCAGCCGGTTGGCATGTGCCGCAAGCCGAATGTCGACCGGCAGGACCCAGAGCTTGCGCAGGAGCTGCAGGATGCGCTGCTCGGCGCTGGCGGGAAGCGCGATGATCAGCATGTCGATGCGGGCAAGGCGGGCGAATTCCACCAGTTCCGCGAATGTCCCGAGCTTCGGATAGCCGGCGACGACCGTCGGCGAGCGATCGCTGCTGCGGTCGTCGAAGATGCCGCAGATGCGGATGTCGTTGTCCGGCTGCGCTTCGAGCTGGCGCACGAGTTGTTTTGCAGGCTCGCCGCCGCCGACGATCACCGCACGGCGCTCCATCACGCCATTGCGCGCCCAGTTGCGGATTGCAAACGCGGTGAGCTGGCGTTCGAGGAACAGGAAGCCCGCACCGGTCGCAAACCAGGCAGCAAGGCCGGCGAGAGGATAGGCCTCTGCCTCCGCGAGGTAGAGCGCGGCTGCCGTCAGCGTGAAACCGATCGTCCAACCGATAAAAACACGTTTCGCCGCGCGCCGCGCGCTCCGCAGGGAGGGGATTTGATAGGTGTCGGCGACCTGCAGCAGCAAAACCGTGAGCGCGGACCCCGATGCGACGATCGCAAGGCGCGCGAAGAAGCCGGTGACATCGGTCGGCGAGGCGAACGCGCCGATCAACAGCCCGAGTCCGAGCAGGGCTGCGAGTTCGAACAGGCGGAACTGGCCGATCAGCATCGTCGGAGACGTACTGTCGCTGCGGAACTGTTCGGCGATCTGGCGGGCGAGCGGATTGAGAACCGTGGTGCCGGACGGGTCGTGGCCCGTGTCGCTCCCACGGATTTCCGAGACCTTCTTGCGAAGGTCCTCCACATCGAACTGTTCGGACGTGTTTGGCTGGCTCATTGCCCGGTTCCCTCGGCCTGTCAGGTCTCGCCGGACCTGGAAGCAATGGAAATCCACTAGCAAAAAGAGGTGAAGGAAGCCTTTAGCCGCGACTGGAAACAGGCAGCGAGGCGAGTAGATTTTGATACAGGTCGAGCATTTCACGCGCCATGACGGATGCCGAAAACACCGCCTTGAACGCCTCCGGTTTCGGCATGACCTGCTGCTGCCAGCCGGGCGTGGTGACGGCTTCGGTCATGACCCGGGCGAGATCCTCCGCATCGCCGGGCGTCGCGAGCGCCGCGCTCGTCGCGCCCAGCACTTCCGGAATGCCGCCGACGCGCGAGGCGATCACTGGCTTGCCTGCGGCAAGCGCTTCCAGCACGATGTAGGGCATGGCTTCGGCGCGCGAGGGGACGACGACGATCTTCGCCATGCCGAAGGCTTCGCGCGCCGGCATGGCGGCGCGCATCTGGATGCGTCGGCCGAGGCCGCGCTCGGCCATCATCGCCTCGTAGCGATCACGATCCGGTCCGTCGCCGACCATCAGCGCCGAGAGCGGATGGCCGATCGCCCGTTCGGTGCGGGCGAAGGCGTCGATGAAGACATCGGGACCTTTGAGGTCGCGCAGCATGCCGATATAGAGGAAATGCGGTGCCGTCTGATCGGTCGCAATGGTCTCGAACTCTGCATCCTTGATGCCGTTGTAGATGACCTTGCTGACCTTGCGCGGCGTGCCAACCTTCGCTTCGTAGGTCCGCCGCTCGTAGTCGCAGACGAAGACCAGCGCGTCTCCCAGATGTTCCTGGACGCGTTCCAGGCGCAGCACGGCCTGGCCGGAAAGGCTCGATCGATCGAAGTGCAGGCTGCCGCCATGCGGCGAATAAAGGCGGGCTACGCGATACTTGTTGACCCGCAGGGCTGAACCGATCAGCCGGGCGATCGCGCCACCCTTGGCGCCGTGCCCGTGCAGGATATTCGGCTGCAAGCTCTTGATATGTCTATAGCTCCTGTAGATGGCGATGAGGTCGGACGGCTTGATCGAGCGGTCCATCGGAATGCGCAGGAGACCGAGTGAAAGCAGCGGCCTTATGCTGTCGAACAGCCGGTCCTCATGCGCCCCTCCGGTGGAACTGTCGCAGAGGATGCCGATTTCGTGGCCGGCTGCCCGATGCTCCTCGACGAGATCGCGCACGTGCCGGAAGATGCCGCCCACCGGCGACCGGAAGCAATGCAGTATCCGCAAGGGGCCGCTTTCGCTCATGGTGCGATCAGAAGAGCCGTTCGCGGACGTAGATCGTATCGCCCGCGAGCACTGGAGCCGAAATGCTGGTTCTGCCGGTGATGACTTGAGCGTTGATCTTGCGGGTGACGTCGACATCGCGCTGGTTGCCGCGCGACGTGAAGCCGCCGGCAATCGCGATGGCGTTCTGGGCGGTCATTCCCGGTACGTAGGAATATTGCCCGGGACGGCCGACTTCGCCCATGACGAAGACCGGCCGGTAGCGATCGACCTCGATCGTAACGTCGGGATCGCGCAGGTAGCCCTGCTTGAGGCGGGATGCGATCGACGCTTCCAGCGCCGGCAGCGTCTGGCCGCGCGCGGCCACCTGGCCGATCAGCGGGAAGGCTACGTAGCCTGCCTGATCGACGGTATAGGTATTGGTGAGGCCGGGCTGGTCGAAGACGCTCACGCGCAACCGGTCGCCGCTGTCGAGGCGGTAGGGCTGGATCGTCGCTTCCTGAAAGCTCTTCGGTGCCGGCGCATAACTCGTGCAGCCGCCGAGCACCGTCGCGGCCGCGGCGAGCGCAAGCACGGTTCTGGCCATCACACGTGTGAAAGGGGCGAAGGACATTTTCGCGTTCCGGGCTCCGGCTGTTCATACCATCTGTGCCCGTTATCGATCCGTTAGGGTTAATGCCCGGTAAAGAGGCGGGGATTTTTGTGTCCCGACCCGGTCGGGAAGGGCATTAACGCTCAAGTTACCATGATCCTTTACCATTCGCCGAAACCGATGAGTTGGAGCGTATCATGTCAGGCGTAAACGGTGGCAATCAGGACGTGGATATCGACCTCGGCCGGATCATTTCGGCGGTCTGGGAGTGCAAGGTCAGGATCATCGGCGCGACGGTGATCGCCGCTGCCGTCGCTCTCGTCGGAACGAGCCTGATGAAGCCGAGCTACAAGGGCGAGACACGGCTCCTGATCGAATCCCGCTCGCCGAACCTTTCGGGAGGGGAGGCCGCCGCGCAGGCGAACGATCCGCTTCTCGATTCGCTCAACATCACCAGTCAGGCGCAGCTTCTCCAGTCGACCGACCTCATCAAGCGGGTGGCGCGGGACCTTAATCTTGCAAAACTCAAGGAATTCGATCCGGCGGCCCAGTCGATGTTTCCCGATCCGCTGGTGTTGATCGGCCTCAAGCAGGACCCCATGAAGCTGGACCCGGAAGACCGGGTGATCCAGGAATTCCGCGACAAGCTGCAGGTTTATCCGGTGGAGAATTCGCGCGTCATCGCCATCGAATTTTCCTCGCACGATCCGAAGCTCGCAGCCGACATCCCAAACAAGATGGCCGAGGCCTATCTACGGATCCAGAGCGGCGCCAAGCTCGACACGCACTCCGAGACGGCCAAATGGCTCGAGCCCGAGATCGCCAGCCTGACGCAGAGGGTCAAGGACGCGGAAAAGAAAGTGGCGGACTACCGTTCTTCCAATGGTCTTTTCCAGACGACCGAGACCAACAGTTTTTCGACCCAGCAGTTGAACGACATCTCCACCGAGCTTGCGAGGGTCCGCGGCGAGCGGGCCAATGCCGAAGCCCGGGCGGAAAATGTCCGCAATGCGCTGAAGGCCGGCCGGGCGCCGGACTCGCTGGGCGATGTCGTCGGTTCGCAGGTGATCCAGCGGCTGAAGGAGGCGGAAGCCAATCTCCAGGCCCAGATTTCCGACCAGTCGACATCCTTGCTGGAGGGGCATCCCCGCCTCAAAGGCCTGCGTGCGCAGCTTGCCGGCATCCGCCAGCAGATCGAAAGCGAAACGAAGAAGATTCTCGGCAGCCTCGACAGCGAGGCGGAAGTGTCGCGCATCCGCGAACGTCAGCTGATGGCACAGCTGAACGGCCTGAAGGCGGATTCCGCCAAGGCCGGCGAAGAGGAGGTGGGTCTGCGCGCGCTCGAGCGCGAGGCCGCCGCCCAGCGCCAGCTTCTCGAGACCTACCTCGCCCGGTACCGCGAGGCGACCTCCCGCCTCGAGGGCAATTCGAGCCCTGCCGATGCGCGCGTCGTGTCGCGGGCCGTCGAGCCTTCCGAACCCTATTTCCCGAAGATCATCCCAATCGTCATCGTCGTCTCGCTCGTCACCTTCATCTTCGGTTGCCTGATCGTTATCATCGTCGAACTCTTCTCGGGCCGGGCGCTCCGGCCCTCCGGCGTTCGCGCAGGCGAAGATGATGCTCTCGCGGACGCAGCGCCCGCCGCTCCTCTCGCGGTCCATCAGATGCAGGCTGAAGCTCAGCGCTTCGACCGGCCGGAACAGGTCCGTGAAGGATCGAGGATCGCTGCGGCGACTTCCCAAGCGAAGGCCGAGGAGGAGTTTGCCAAAAGCGTCGCAAGCCGTGAGACGAAGGAAGAAGCCGCAGCCGGCGCTGAATCTGATGACCGGGGCTTCACCATCGATTCCGTCGCGCATTATTTGCAGCGCTACGACATCCCGGTTGCGATCGGTATTTCTCCGGGCGGTGACGAAGGCTCGACGGCAACCGTCATGCTGGCGCGCGAGATCGCCAGCCGTGGCCGCACCGTCGTCCTCGTCGACATGACGGGTTCCGCCTGCCCGACGCGGTTGATGGCGGAAAACCCGAAACTGCCGGGCATTACCGACCTCCTGTGCGGCGAGACCGCATTCGGCGACGCGATCCACCCGGACCGGCTTTCGGATGCCCATATCATCCCGCACGGCGCATCCGATCCCGCCCGCGCCATGCGTGGCGTCGATCGCCTGACGATGATCATCGATGCGCTGGCCGATGCCTACGACCTCGTGCTCATCGAATGCGGACCGGCCGAGATCGCCGGCATTTCGCGCCTGACGCGCAACGCAATGGCGGAGATCGTTCTTTCGGTCCCGGGCTTCAGCGATGAAGACGTCGCAAAGCTGGTGACGGATTTCGAAGAGGCCGGGTACAGCAATCTGCTGGTCATGGCCGAGACCGGCGACCGGCATTCGCCGAAGTCCCGCCGTCGCCGCGCGGCGTAGGCATTATTCCGCGTCGGAGGTTGTCGCTTCCGGCGCCTTGGGGCACTGGCGGGACCGCCAGCGCTGCGCCATCGCATAAAGATGCGGATTGCGTTTGATCGCCGCCTTCGCCTTCGTCACCGCGATCAGCAGCGGGACCATCAGCGATCCTTTCCAAGTGAGGGGTAGAAGGATGTCGTGTTGCACCGTTTCCTGCTTGCACCAGTTGCGCTTGTAGGGCTGGTCGCCGACGCCGAAATCGAAGATCGCCGCTCCGTCCCGGCACGACTTCTCGATCATCAGCCAGAACAGCATCTCCCCGGGGCTCGCTTCCGGGCAGATGGTTTCGTCGATCGAACTGAACTGGCAGATGACATGATCGCCCTTGCGAGACAGGCCGGCGATTGCCGCGATATGCCCCTCGTGTTCGCCGCGCAGACGAATGGCGTGAAGGGTCAGTGGCGTATCGTGGCCGCTTGCCCGGACGTCCAGCAGACGGTGGAAGAAAGCTCGGATTTCCGGGGACTGAAAGACATCCGGCAGGCCGAACATCTTGAGCCTTTCGCCCTTCTGCTGGAAGAACAGGTCGAGCAGACGGTGGGCTTCGTTTTCCTGCGTGGCTATGACATGGTCGTGGCCGCCGATCGCTTCCAGCTTGCGGCTGGAGGATCGGAATTTCTTGCGGCGGCTCTTGGCGTTGAGTTGCGCGAGCGTCGCTTCGAAATTTGAAAAGAGCGGCAGTTGGAAGGAATGGTTCTGGTTCTCGATCGACGCCAGTCCGGATAGCGGATGCCGCGTACCGCGCCAATCGAGCGGGATGTTGTCGAGCAGGATCAGGTCGGCGCGATCCTTGAGAGCCTGTTTCAGGGTATAAGCGAGGTTCTGCAGTTCCTCGGCGTCCGGCACGATGAGATCGGTATCGAAGAGGCCTGTATTGATATTATTGAACCGGTCGCCGGGGAAGCGTGCAATCCGCACACCCTGTTCCGACACGATTTCCAATGGCAGGATGAACAGCGCCCGATCGTCGGCGCGGCCTTCGACGATCGCAAGTTCCCTCGCATGCGCTTCAGCCCAGGCAAGGCACCAGTCGAACCCCTGATGCAGGGAATTTCTCGGGAGACTTTCGAGATGGCGCCATTCGGCCTCGACGGCGCGAACATCGGCCGCGACGGAGACTGTCAGTTCGAAAAACCGGATCGCCTTGTGGTGAACGTTTGCGTCGGGCGCTTCGGCGACTTCGTCTTCGTGATGGAATTTGCGCTGCTGCATGGCCTTGCCCGCTTCTGCCGTTTGCCGGGCAAGATAGGGCGGGGGTGCCAACAATCGGTTTACCGGGTGGGTGACGCGGGGTGGAACTGCGGTTGCTGGTTAACCGCCGGTAAAACGGCCTACTGCCTGGGCTTTGATCCTGCCATCCACTTGATGATCACCATGGCCGGCAGGATCCACAATAGGCCGCTGATGAGGAAATAAAGGAAATGCACCCACCAGGGCGAGGTGGCGAGAAGCAGCGTCGCGAAGGTCGTGGCGGCCAGCGCATAGACGATCACCAGAATGATGATCAGAATGGTGCCGATGAAACTTCTCAAACGCGGGACCAAAACGCTTTCTCCTTTGCACGACCGCCGGCCGGATTGCGTGGCCGCGACTGCATGCCGCAAACCGCCGGGGCTTGTTTTGCACGGGTCGATGGGGCAAAGCAACGCGAAATGCTCATAGACGCCGGCCCAGTGGCCATATGCGTCCTTTTGGCGGAGCCTGCCCATGTCCGCGACCGATGCAGTGATCATCGACGTCATCAAACACACCAAGCGCCGCGAGCGCGACCGCAGAGCGGTGCGCATCTGGCTCGGCGTTGTCGTCTTCACGCTCTTCTGTCTGGTGCTGGTCGGCGGCGCCACCCGGCTCACCGATTCAGGCCTGTCGATCACCGAATGGAAGCCGATCCACGGCGTCATTCCGCCGCTTTCGGCCGAGGAATGGCAGGAGGAATTCCAACTCTACCAACGCATCCCGCAATATCAGCAGATCAACAGGGATATGACCGTCGACGAGTTCAAGTCGATCTTTTGGTGGGAATGGGCGCACCGGTTCCTGGCGCGTTCGATCGGCGTGATCTTCGCTCTGCCGCTGATCTTCTTCTGGGCGACGGGCCGCATCGAAAAACGCCTGCGCTGGCCGCTGGTCGGCGTCCTGGCGCTCGGCGGCTTCCAGGGGTTCATCGGCTGGTGGATGGTCTCCTCCGGCCTCACCAAGCTCGTCAGCGTTTCGCAATACCGCCTTGCAACCCATCTCGTCATGGCCTGTTTGATCTTCGCGGCCTGCGTCTGGATCATGCGCGGGCTTTCGCCGCATAGCGACGACATCGCGCCGGAGGGACGGGCAAAGGCGGGCGCTGTGCTGGTCGCCCTATTGTCGCTCTTCCAGATCTATCTCGGCGCATTGGTCGCCGGCCTCGACGCCGGTTTCACCTACAACACCTGGCCGCTGATGGACGGCGCCGTGATCCCGAGCGATCTCTTCCTGCAGCAGCCATGGTGGATCAACCTCTTCGAAAACCCCAAGACCGTGCAGTTCGTGCACCGGATCGGCGCCTATGTCCTGTTCGCCGCGGCGCTCTGGCACATGGCAGTGATGCTGAAACGGGCGCCCGGCAGCACGCATGCGCGCCGCTCGGTTCTGCTCTTCTGCCTGATCCTGCTTCAGGCCGTCCTCGGTATCGCGACGCTCGTATTGCAGGTGCCGCTGCATCTGGCGCTGACCCATCAGGCCGGCGCGCTGGTCGTGCTCGGTTTTGCGATCGCCCACTGGCGCGGCTTCATCGGTGAATATGCACCGGAAACGGCGATCGTCGAACGAAGCTGAGTTTCAGGCGTCCATCTGGAAGGATTGATGTCCGCTCGCCTTTTTTGCGGGAAGAAAAATCACGCATGCTGTCGGCAAAAGCCTGCTTTGTCCGTCCTTGGGGTATCATCAAGCGGCTGCGGCCAGGAAGAGGAGACAGGACAATGGCAAGGACAATCGCAATTCTCGTCGCAAGGCTGATCTTCGGCGGCCTGTTCGTCATGGCGACGACCTTCAAGTTCATCGACATGCAGGCGACCGCGGGTTACATTGCAGGCGCCGGCTTTCCGTTCCCGCTGTTTCTGGCCTGGATGGCCGCGATCTTCGAGGTGGGGCTGGCGGCTGCCTTTCTAACCGGCGCATTCTTCTCGGAAGCGGCCCTGCTTGCCGGCGTCTATGTCGTCTTCCTGGCCTTCGCCTTCCATGGCCCCAGCCACTGGGAAGGCAACCAAGCGGAATTCGGCTTCTTCGTCGACCACTTCACCTTCCTGGCCGGCCTGCTGTTTGCCGCCGTCCACGGGCCAGGAGAAAAGCTCGTGCTCAACCTCGGCGTGAAGCAGCTTTTCGTGCCGGCGCCGATCGCTTAGACTTGGCTCAGGACGTTGTGGACTGCGGCGGCGACGGCAAGTTCGTCGTCGCGATCGCCGATATTGCCGTCTTCCTCATGCCACGAGGCGGAGAGGCAGCCATAGGCGAAGGCGTAGCGCAGGATGGTGCGGACGTCGCGGCCGAGCGTTTCGGCGAAGATCTCCGCCATCGACGCGATCCGCTCCTCGCTGCGAGTAAGGTCGAACCGGTCGAGCGGATTGGAAAACATGTTGGCGACATCGAGCGCCGCATCGCCGATCAGCCCGGCGGGATCGATGATCAGCCAGCCGCGCGGGCCGAGCATGATGTTCTCGTGATGCAGGTCGCCATGCAGCGGCCTGATATCCCGCTGGTCGGCAATCAGCGCCTGTGCCAGGTCGGCGGCTTCCGTGAAGGGGCTGGATACGCCGTACCCGCGCTCTTCTTCCGCCTTCCTGAACAGGCTGGCGAAATAGCAGGGAAGGGGCAGCAGGCTTGCCGGCGGCCGGACATCGCAAGGACGATGATATTCCTTCAGCACCTCGGCGGCGATCCGGGTCGCTTCCATATCACCATGCACGTCCATGTGGTCGCGCAGCGTCACCTTGCCGGCATGCTCCATCAGCAGCATGTTTTGCGAGCGGGCAATCAGGCGAATGCATCCGACGCCATCCCGCCACGTTATGAAATCGGCGCCGCGGAGACTGTCCCCCAGCACCTTTTCTTTCAAAACCTTGACGACATCGACTTCGCCGCCGGCACGCGTCACTTCGAAGACCGTGCCGGCGACCGTATCTGCGATCTGGCTTGCGCTCTCGATCCGCCACTCGGCGGGAAAGAACGGCGTGCTTGCGGTCATCAGGCCGAAAGCATCAGGTCCATGTTCTGGACGGCCGCACCCGAGGCGCCCTTGCCGAGATTGTCGAGCAGGGCCACCAGATTGACATGCGGAGCGCCAGGCGTGCCGAATACGAAGAGCTTCATCGTATCCTGATTGACCAGTTCCTCTGCATCGACGCGCGGCAGAGCCTTGCTTTCCTCGAGCGGCACCACGGTGACGATGTCCTGGCCGGCATAATGCTCGACGAGCACCTGGTGGATGCTGTCCATCGTCGCGCCGTCCTTGAGGTCTTCCAGGAAGAGCGGCACCTGGACGATCATCCCCTGCGCGAAGCGGCCGACCGACGGCGAGAAGATCGGCGCACGGTCAAGCTGGCCGTGGATCTTCATCTCCGGCACATGCTTGTGCTTGAGGTTCAGGCCGTAGAGGAAATTGTTGGCGCTGATCGCGTCGTCGCGGGACTGGTCTTCCATCTGGCCGATCAACTGCTTGCCGCCGCCCGTGTAACCCGAAACCGCATTGACCGAGACCGGATAGCCGTCCGGCAGGATGCCGGCGGCACGCAACGGCCGAATGAGAGCGATCGCACCGGTCGGATAGCAGCCCGGATTGGCGACATGCCGCGCGGACTTGATCTTGTCGGCCTGCGCCTTGTCCATCTCGGCAAAGCCATATGCCCAGGAAGGATCGATCCGGAAGGCTGTCGAAGTGTCGATCACCCGCACCTTGTTGTTGCCGGCGAGCATTGCCACGGCTTCCCGCGAGGCATCGTCCGGCAGGCAGAGGATGGCGATATCGGCGCTGTTCAAGAGGTCTTCCCGCATGGCGGCGTTGCGCCGTTCGGCTTCCGGGATCGACAGCAGCTCGACATCTCGGCGGCCGGCCATGCGGGTGCGGATCTGCAGTCCCGTGGTGCCGTGTTCGCCGTCGATGAAGATTTTCGGAGCTGCCATTGTCTTTGTCCTGTAAGATCAGTGCCTTGGGTTGATTGCTGGATTCAGTTTACCAGCCGATTGAATCAGAAAATTAACGCGCGGTTGACCCTTGGGCCAATCGTTCCGCATGGAGGCCGAGCATATACATTGCAACGGTCGCCCCCGCAATGGCGGTTATATCGGCATGATCGTAAGCCGGCGCAACCTCGACGACGTCGGCGCCGCGGACATCGAGGCCTCCGAGCTTGCGCAGGACCGAGAGGATCTTGGCACTCGACGGGCCGCCCGCCACCGGCGTGCCGGTGCCGGGCGCGAAAGCCGGATCGAGGCAATCGATATCGAAGGTGAGATAGGCGGGACGGCCGCCGGTGTGGTCGAGGATCAACCCGGCGATCTCGGCCGCGGTCATTTCCTCGACCTGATGGCCGTAGAGGAGGCGGAGCCCGAAGTCCTCGGGAGCGTGGGTGCGAATGCCAACCTGGATCGAGTGCGCCGGGTCGATGAGGCCGGCACGCACCGCCCGTGCCACGAAGGACCCATGGTCGATGCGGCCGTCGTCGTCCAGCCAGGTATCCTGATGGGCGTCGAACTGCACCAGCGCCATCGGCCCGTGCCTGGCGGCATGCGCCTTGAGCAGCGGCCAGGTGACGTAGTGGTCGCCGCCGAGGGTGAGCAGGAAGGCACCGCTCGCAAGGATCTTCGCAGCCTCTTCTTCGATCGTTCCCGGCGTTTTCTGGTGGTTGCCGTAGTCGAGCAGGCAGTCGCCGTAATCTATGACGGCCATCTGCGCGAAGAGATCGCGATCGAAGGGGTATTGCGGATCGTTGTCGAAAATCGCCGAGGCGCGGCGGATCGCCTGCGGCCCGAACCGCGCGCCCGGCCGGTTGGAGGTCGCGGCATCGAAGGGAATGCCCCAGACAACGGTATCGACGCCCGTCAGATCCTTTGTGAAGCGGCGGCGCATGAAGGACAGCACGCCGGCGAAGGTCGGATCTGACGCCGCCGAGGTCAGGCTCGTTGCAGTGAAGGCATGGTCGATCGACTTGTTTGCCATGGCGTCCCTCCGTCATCGGGTGGCGGGACGTTGGACAATAAGTCCCGGCAACGCAAGCCCGGACGAAGCAGATTTTCACCCGCTCAGGAAGCCTTGGCTTCGAACATCGGCGGAAAATCCCCAAGCGCCTTGGCTTGCCTGATGCGGGCGCCGATATCCTCCTCGATGATCGATTCTAGCTGCGCAAAGCTGTCGATGACGTAGTAGATCGGCTGGACGATATCGATGCGGTAGGGTGTCCTGAGCACCGTCATCAGGTCGAAGGGCCGGAATTCGCATGCCGTGCCCTCCATTGCAGCCCGTGTTTCGTTGGGGGAGGAGACGATGCCGGCACCGAAACAGCGGCGTCCCTGCGGCGTTTCGATAAGACCGAATTCGACGGTGAACCAGAAGATCCGAAACAGGTGCCAGGAATATTCTTTGCCGAGCCCAACGGCTTTTTCGCCGAAGCGGCGAACGAAATTGGCATAACTCCGGTTGGTCAGCAGCGGGCAGTGGCCGAAGACCTCGTGGAAGATATCCGGCTCCTCGATATAGTCGATATGCTCGCGGCGGCGGATGAACGTCGCCAGTGGAAACTTGCCCTGCGACAGCAGTTCGTAAAACCGCGATGGCGGAATGAGAGCGGGCACGCCCTCCACGCCGAAACCGGTCGTCTCATTGAGGCGTCGATCGACATCGCGAAGCTGAGGAACCTTGTCCGGTTTCAGCCCGAGTACGTTGACCCCGTCCAGATATTCCCGGCAGGCCTTGTCGGCCAAAAGCGTCATCTGGCGCCGGTAGAGCTCGCTCCAGATCCCGTCTTCTTCGCTCGTATAGCGATAGACGCCGTCTTCGTCCGGCAGGGCGGCCGTATAGGTACTTTGCTTGCTCATGAGCGACCTCCCGTTTGATGACTTCCGTTCCTTGATGGAATGAACCGGGGGGCTCCAGCCGCCGGCTGTCAGATCACCATCATATCTCGGAAAATGCGGGTAATCATTTCAGCTTCGCCGGATTGAGGTTAAATAATGGGAGAATATTCCGGGAGGAGGGCTCGTCATGAAAGAAAATCTGCAGGCCGCTCGTAAGCTTTTGCAACTCGTGCAGACGGGGGATGTCGCGTCCCTCGCCGAATTGGCGGAGAAGGCCGGCATGTCGCAAAGCACCGCCTGGCGCAAGATCCAGGAACTGGAGGCCGAAGGCGTCATCCGAAAACGGGTGGCGCTTCTTGATCCGGCAAAACTCGACCTCAAGCTCTGCATCGTCGCGCATGTGACGCTGGAAGATCACCACGAGGAGGCGATCGAGGCCTTTGCCACGGTCGTGCGTGACCGGCCAGAGATCATGGAATGTTACGCGCTGTCCGGAACCTTCGATTACATGCTGAAGATCAGGGCACGCGATGTCGAGGCCTATGAAGCCTTCATGACCCGCCACCTGATGCGCAATCCACATGTGCGCAACGTGGTGTCCAGCTTCGTCCTACGCGAACTGAAATCGACCACCGAACTGCCGATATGAGCAACACCGGCAAACGAAAAGGCGGAGCCGAAACCCCGCCTTCTGAAATCCGAATATCCCGAAGCGATTAACGCTTGGAGAACTGGAAGGAGCGGCGGGCCTTGGCCTTGCCATACTTCTTACGCTCGACGACGCGGCTGTCGCGGGTCAGGAAGCCACCCTTCTTGAGGACCGAGCGCAGGCCCGGCTCGAAATAGGTCAGCGCCTTGGAAAGGCCGTGGCGCACGGCGCCGGCCTGACCGGAGAGGCCACCGCCGGCGACGGTCGCGACGATGTCGAATTGGCCGGAACGGGCAGCGGCGACGATCGGCTGCTGCAGGATCATTTGCAGGACCGGGCGGGCGAAGTAGGCCGAGAAGTCACGGCCGTTGACCGTGATCTTGCCGGTGCCGGCCTTGACCCAAACGCGGGCGACGGCGTTCTTGCGCTTGCCGGTCGCGTAGGAGCGGCCGAGGGTATCGACCTTGCGGACATGAACCGGGGCAGCGGCTTCCGAAGCCGGCGCGAGGTCCTTCAGGGAGGAAAGATCGGCCATGATCAGGCGCTCCTTACGTTCTTCTTGTTCAACGAAGCCACGTCGAGAGCGACCGGCTGCTGTGCTTCATGGGGATGGTTGGAACCGGCGTAGACGCGCAGGTTCTTCATCTGGCGACGGCCGAGCGGGCCGCGGGGGATCATGCGCTCAACGGCCTTCTCGATGACGCGCTCCGGGAAGCGGCCTTCGATGATCTGGCGCGCGGTGCGCTCCTTGATGCCACCCGGATAGCCGGTGTGCCAGTAATAGACTTTGTCGGAATATTTCTTGCCGGTGAAGGCGACCTTTTCCGCGTTGATGACGATGACGTTGTCGCCATCATCGACGTGGGGGGTGTAGGTGGCCTTGTGCTTGCCGCGCAGACGGTTGGCAACGATGGTGGCGAGGCGACCGACAACGAGGCCTTCGGCATCGATGATCACCCACTTCTTCTCCACCTCGGCGGGCTTCTGAACGAAGGTTGACATGGTTCTCTTCTTTCATCTGGACCCTGGACAACCGAAGACCGGATGCAAGGGCGTTTCTTGTTGCTTGAATTGCCGGACATGACCGACAAAAGAATGCCGGCCAGGGAAAGCCCGCAATCTGCGGCGGCTTATACCGGCAGCGGTGAGACGGGTCAAGGCAACGACTTTGTCGCGCCGAAAAATAGATCAAGCAAATTCAATTGCTTAGTTATGTGGTTTTATAATACCACAATTTATCGCGGCGGAATCGAATAGGTCGCGGTCGCCTGCGCCGCCGGCCCTTCCGCATTTTCCTGCATCAGCAGGATATCGATCACCGCAAGCCGCTTACCGAGTTTTAATATCCTGCACTCGCAGGAGAGGGGTGCGAGTTTCGGCTTGCGCAGGAAGTTGATGTTGAGGCTGGTGGTTACCGCCAGTGCGACCGGGCCGACATGCGCGAGGATCACCGCATAAGCCGCGACATCCGCGAGCATCACCATCGACGGACCGGAGATCGTGTTGCCGGGTCGCAGATGCCGCTCGTTCGGCGCAAAGCGCATGGTCAGCCGGCCGGGGCCGATATCCGTGACGACCAGCATACGTCCATCGGCATGAATCTGCGGAAACTCGCGGTCGAGGAAGTCATGAATATCCCCGATCGTCATGATGGGCTGCATGGCCTGCCTTTCGAGGGCTCGCACGGTTACTCCTTGTTAGCCGATCGATGCGCCGGATTGCCACTGTTTTCATCCCGTATCCTCGTCGGGTTTCATCAAGTGAAACCTTGTATACAACCTGTGATCTCAGCGACGCTGCGGTTCTCAGGCTTGTCATAAATCGCCGAATATCATCTCCATTCCAGGAGAAAAGGCGGGTTGATCAAAAATTGCCTGCCATACTCGACTTTTATGACGTACATGCGTCTGAGGCATACCGAAAACGGACAAAACGGCCCTTCTGCAAGTTATGATGGATCACGAATAGTAGTTCGAGCTAATTCAACTATAAGATGATCCTAATATGCGCTGTACGGAAGTGGAAAATTGCGGGAACATTCGCGGAACAAGTTTCACGCGCCGATAGACCCAAACTGTAGCGGTTGTGACTTTTTCTGTTCGAGCAGGCGTCCAACCTCTGGCCGAACGGATATTTCGCAACCTGTTCGGGTCGAGAGTGAGGGCTGCCGGATTTTTTCACTGCCCGCAATGCTTTTTGCCGAATGCCAACTTACATAGGTTTGCAGGACGTGGTGCAAGCGCCGCGTCACAACGGGAGCCCGTCGTCATGAACCATGATCGCTACGACAATGCATACATCGCCGAAATTTTGACGTCAGTGAAGACCATTGCGCTTCTTGGCGCTTCGCCGAATGCCGACCGGCCGAGCAACCGCGTCATGGGCTTCCTGCTCTCCAAGGGATATCAGGTGTTTCCGGTCAATCCGGGGCAGGCGGGCAAGCAGATCCTGGGGCAGACCGTCTATGCGACCCTTGCGGATGTGCCGCAGCCGGTCGACATGGTCGATGTTTTTCGAGCGGCCGAATATCTTTCTGGCGTCGTCGAGGAGGCGATTGCGCTCGAAACGCGGCCCAAGGTGATCTGGGGGCAGCTGAGTGTCCGCGACGACGAGGCGGCCGCGAAGGCGGAAGCCGCCGGCATCAAGGTCGTCATGGACCGCTGCCCCGCGATCGAATATCCGCGGCTGGTCGCCTGACGACTATTCCGACCGCAATTCCGGCCGTGCCCGCATGTCGAGAAGCAGGTCGGCATTGCCGCAATATTCGGGAAAGTCGGTTTTGGCCATCCCATTGGCAAGCTCCCGCCGACAGCGGGATTTTTCCCGGCAATGGGCGCAGGTGACGTGCATCTCGCGAAATTCGGCCGGCTCCGCGAGCTTGGCTTCCGCCGCGTCGATGCCGAGCAGCTTCATCAGCTTGAGCATCTCGTCGGCGGCATGCGGACCTTTGCGGATGAGGTCGCGCAGTTCCTGTTCGGACAAGGCGCAATCCTGGGCGAGAAGCTTGACGGTCTCGTCGTCGAGGCTGGCCAGAAGCTTGGCTTCGCCGAGGGCTTCCCACGCCGTGGTACACCAGCGCTTCAGCCTGTCGGTGAGATTTTCAGGGGTGGCGACCATGTTGTCCATCGGAAAACTCCTCTCTATTTCAAGGAGGTTAGGCTTCGCGAAACGATATGCCTTGATCCCGATCAATCGCCGGGGTCTGTTACGGCGTCATAAGCTTTGCCATTTCAAGTGGAGGGAATATATGCCGACGATCAATCCGGGATTTTCGACGCTGGCGGTCCATGCGGGCGCGCAGCCCGATCCGACGACCGGTGCGCGGGCGACGCCGATCTACCAGACGACGTCTTTCGTCTTCAACGATGCGGATCATGCCGCAGCACTTTTCGGGCTGCAGCAGTTCGGCAACATCTATACCCGCATCATGAACCCCACCCAGGCGGTGCTGGAAGAACGGGTTGCCGCGCTCGAAGGCGGTACGGCGGCGCTCGCCGTCGCCTCCGGCCATGCGGCGCAGATGCTGACCTTTCATACGATCATGCGCCCGGGTGATAATTTCGTCGCCGCCCGCCAGCTCTACGGCGGTTCGATCAACCAGTTCGGTAATGCCTTCAAGAGCTTCGACTGGCAGGTACGCTGGGCCGATACCAGCGATCCCGTAAGCTTCGAATCTCAGATCGACGGGCGCACCCGCGCCATCTTCATCGAGAGCCTCGCCAACCCCGGCGGCACGTTCGTGGATATCGCCGCGATTGCCGAGATCGCCCAACGGCGCGGCATTCCGCTAATCGTCGACAATACGATGGCGAGCCCCTATCTCGTGCGGCCGCTGGAGCACGGTGCCGATATCGTCATTCATTCGCTGACGAAATTTTTAGGCGGCCACGGCAATTCGATGGGCGGCGTCATCGTCGACGGCGGCACGTTCGACTGGTCGAAATCCGGCAATTACCCGATGCTGTCGGAGCCGCGCCCGGAATATGCGGGCGTCGTCCTGCACCAGACCTTCGGCAATTTCGCGTTTGCGATCGCCGCACGCGTGCTGGGCTTGCGCGATCTCGGCCCTGCGATTTCGCCATTCAACGCTTTCATGATCCTGACCGGCATCGAGACGCTGCCGCTCAGGATGCAGCGCCATTGCGACAATGCGCTTGCCGCCGCGGGATGGCTGAAGAAGCATCCGAAGATCGGCTGGGTCAGTTATGCCGGTCTGGACGACGACCCGAACCACGCCCTGCAGCAGCGTTATTCTCCCAAAGGTGCCGGTGCGGTCTTCACCTTCGGCGTGAAGGGCGGTTACGAGGCCGGCAAGGCTCTCGTTGAAGGGCTGCAGCTTTTCTCGCATCTGGCCAATATCGGCGATACCCGCTCGCTGGTCATTCATCCCGCATCGACCACGCATCGGCAGTTGACCAAGGAACAGCAGATTGCCGCCGGCGCAGGTCCCGACGTCGTCCGGCTATCAATCGGCATCGAGGATCCCGCCGATATCATCGCCGACCTCGACCAGGCTCTCTCCAAGATCTGATGCTTCCTGCCGCCAACATCCTCATTGCCCTGCCAACGATCGTCGCTCGGAATGTCCATCTGTTAGAGAGCGGCGTAATCTCGTTCAGGTCGTTCCAAGGAGGACAGCCGGGAGGTATCTTCGTTCGGTCGAGCGAGACGCGCGGGCCCGCTGGTTCGCGCCCGAGGTGCGGGATACCATACCGCGGCGCATCATCGGCATAGCGGACGGAATTGCGTCATCCTACGGAGCAATCGCGACGGTCGTGTTCAGGGGTTTGTTTCCCGTAGTCGTCAACCATCCAGCCGAAACGGCGCTGGCAGTGGAAGTCGCCCGTGCCGTCATGGGGTTCAATGCCGTTGATCTCGACCATCCGCAGCTCATCGGCTCCGAGGATTTCGCGTTCATGCTGGAACAACGGCCAGGCAACATCGCGCTCCTTGGCAATGGCACCATGGCCGGTCCGCATGATCCCGCCTATGACTTCAACGATGCCGCGATACTATCCGGTGCCACATACTGGATGCGACTGGTCAAGGCAGCAATGCCCATCCCGACACATTGAATTTCTCACGCCAGGCGGGCGAGTTTGTCCAGCAGATCTTATCGTAATATGGGATGCGACGTCTTGGTGAAAGGATGAGGATGGATCATTTCGATATACTCGGTCGCAGCATCGCCGACCCTGTGGTCGTGTCGTACCTAGCCGATCACGAAAAGCTGGACTCTGTTGATTTTCATAAAAATTCGGAAATTGGATTCTTCGGCGGTTTCGACAGCGGTTTTGGTCTCACGGTCGAAAGCCTTCTCTCATACGAGACTCATTTCGAGGGGGTACGATCAAGAAACCTGCCGGACGATGAGGAAATGATTGTTACCAGGCTGTCCTTTACCGGTCCGGACGCGATCAGGTCGGTGCAACGCCCCTACCAGGCAACACTGCCATTCGGTCTGGTGTTCGGAGACAGCAGCGACGTCGTTTCAGTAAAGCTGGGGGCGGGTCCGTTTCGGGAGGGCAAGAGTAGCTCGCTGCCGGAATATTCAACAGAACGCTTCGTTCACTCACATGCTGTCGGGGATATGGTTGTTATCGCTAAATATGACGCGGATTTGCGGGTCGTGGCAGTTTACCTAATGCAGGCCGAACGGGGGCCTCTCCAGGCCAAGCGAGGAAAGCGATTCCCGCTCAAACATAAGATCGGGCCCGGTAATGGGAGCAAGGTTGAAGCATTGCGAAACCAGATTCCGACCTCTCGCTGGCGAGAAGCCATGGCCGAGGGTGACGAGCTTTTCAACGAGGCAGATATAGCCAAGGCTGAAATGGGACTGAATACCTTTGTCGATAAAGTGAAGGAGGCCACGGGAAAAGCAGACGCGCAGGCCATTCGGACGGCAGTCAGGGACGTTATTCTGTTGATCAACGAGATCAACGGCACAAGCGGGATGATCGAAACGCTGGAGCGCGACGAGCTCGGCGTCTTCATCGACACGGTGGTAAAGGCGGCGGGTTTCACCCTCCGGGATGATGAAGATATCACTGCGGAATGGCGGGAGTGGTAGGGAACTTAATTGGGCCGATGCGGACGAAGTACCTCGGCAGCTGCTCGCCACCGCCCTCCGGGAAGGACCGCTTTCGGTGGTGAACCGTAACCGTTTCTGAAGAAGGTTTAACATCGGTCCTTAAGGACAGCCAGTAGAGGCCGCACTCTGCGCCTCAAGATAGGCTTCAGCCCAGGGTTCAGAGCTCAAGTCGCAGTAATCTTCGAACTCATAGGTAACCGGGACCTGCATCGGACGAAACAACATGAAGCTTGCCCGCGCGGCGGTGGGAGTTTTTTGCCACGCCACCGACCTCAGGGCGACGCCGTCATGAAGATAAAGGTGGTAGTCTTCGGTGGTGAAGGCATGAAAATGGGAACGATCCAGGCGAAGAGTGAGCAGAGTCGGTCCTGCCCGTAGCAGATGCAATGTTTGCCCGGCGAAGACGCGATCAATAACGGCGTCTGAAAAAGCGTCCTCGTCATGCAGAACGACCGTGCCGCTCTCATCCACCACCAGCCATTGGCATCCGTTGCATATAAGCTTCGCGCGGCCGCCTATGTCTGGGATCGTCAAATGGAAGATACTGCCGTGGATATAGGTGGCGTGAGAAGCACGAGGTTTAGCGATTTGCAGCAATTCGGTCTCAAAGCGCATCTTTGAACTCGTCCACCCTTTGCCGGAGCTCAATTGGGGTTGGTGTAGCACACGCGCAGTGCAAAATCAGGGGATATCGAAGACTGGAACTGGTGAGCCATCAGTGACGCTATGTCGGGCACTTCAGGGAGATCCCGCTGTTTGGCATATATCCATAGCCGCTCCGCGGAGAAGTGGGCCTGAGGGGTCGATTGCATCGGCGAACAGATCATGGAACGACTTGTCTCAGGAGAGATATACGCGAGGGTAGCGGGATTGAGATCGGTTCTTTTTGATGTCGATGGCGTTCTTGTTCATGGCTACACGGGGCAGGTGGAGCGTCGTCGGCGCTGGGACGAACACCTGCTCGCCGACCTCGGGATCGATCCTTCGGCTTTCCGTGATCTCTTCATCAAACAGGTATTCGAGAAAGAGGTTCTTACGGGAGGAAAGGCGCTAATCTCAGCTCTTGAGGAAATCCTTCCGCAATTGGGCTTTCATGGCTCGCCCTTTATCGTAGCCAGCTACTGGCTGAACCGCGACAGTCATCTTAACCTGCAATTGCTGGATGTCGTCCGTCACCTTCGGCGAACAGGACATGCCCGTTTCTATGTTGCGACCAATCAAGAGCACATGCGCGCGTTCCACCTTTGGAATAGGCATGGCTTCGAGAATCTATTCGATGACATGCTCCATGCCGCTCGGCTTGGCGAGTTGAAACCCAGCCGGGGGTTCTTCGAGGGAGCAGCGAGGATACTCGGCCCACAAGACGAGCCGCCTCTTTTCTTCGACGACTCAGAAGCGGTTGTCGCGGCTGCCAATGAGTTCGGATGGGAGGGAGTTCTCTTCAATGATCTCGAAGACTGCACTGCTCATCCCTGGATTTCGGCAATATTGTCGCGCCGAATCTGAACGGCGACATCGCCAGGACCGCATTCATCCACGCACTGTCATTGCGGCTGTCAAAGAATAATCTATTCTGCCGCCTTCCCGAAGCCTCTGAAGAGACGCCTGCGATGCTGGACTTCGATCCGCTATATTCTACCCCGCAGACTGAAGCGATCGAACGGTTCATACAGGAACAGTATGCAATCGCAGCGCCGGTTCATTGCCGATTGCTTCATCGTGGTCTGAACGACGTCTATCTCACCACCGACAGCAACGGCGAGCGTTACGTATTCCGACTTTCCCACGTCCGAGCCCGCGGTCGAGCGGATGTCGAAACCGAGACAGCTTTCCTCGATTATCTGTCGCAGGCCAAAGTGCCTGTCGCAGCTCCCATCCCGACGCATGATGGTACGCTCTACACCAAAGGACGCGCTCCAGAAGGGGTGCGTGAAGGCGTGCTTTTCCAGGCCATCGCTGGCCGGGAGCCTAATGGGATGGATGCTGGCGATGCTCGAGCAAACGGGAAGACCTTGGCTCTGATGCACAATGCAGCCGAGACATTTCCGTCTGGTGGAGCACAATATCGACTTGACCTCGAACACTTGCTGCACCGGCCGCTCGGCCGGATACGCGATAGCGGAATTGTAGAAGACGCCAAAGTCCTAAGCGACCTTGAAGAGATCGCCTCGCGCACCGCCAACGCGATCGAAGCGTTCGGCAGCCTGACGTGGACGTTCTGTCACGGAGACTGTCATGGTTTCAATGCCAGGATCACTGACGCGGGTGACGCGGTTTTCTTCGATTTCGACGACGGCGGCCCGGGATACCTCGCGTATGACTTGGCTGTATTCCTGTGGGCGAAAGTGTCCTTCGGCCGAGCGCTGACGTCGATGTGGGACGCGTTCATCGAGGGATATCGAGCGGTGCGGCCGATTGCCGCCTACGATTTCGAGGCAGCACAGCGTTTTGTGATTGTCCGCCACTTCTGGCTGATGGGGGAGTACGCCAGCCGATCGCAAGAGTGGGGTAGCAATGCAGTCGGCTGGATCGCTCGGGAGGCGACTTTTCTCAAGACCTGGGAGACAGAGCGATTTGCCGGCCGTCTATTCTGAAGTCGATTGCACTAGGTTTCGACGAGGCTCACTCGAACGCAGGCGGGGTGGGTTCCGTGGCAGACATCCAGTGGACCCAGACGCGGACCCCGCGATCCTTCAGCGTCTCGAAGATACGTCTGGTCGGCGTGCCGGCAGTCGTGACCTCATTGTAAATCTCGTCGTTGAGGACCCTCACTTCTTTTAGGGCGGGCAAGTCGAGCAGAGCCTCGGTATGGCTCATCCCGGTGCTGAGGTTCAGGGATTCCACTTTGCGGAACGGCAGAAAGGTGCGCATGTCGACCTCTCCGATCATCGATATCGCGGAAAAGCTCCTGAGGTTCGGGCACAACTCGATCCCCGACAGGTCCTTGACGTCGAAGACGTCGTCTTCGCCATCCCAGAAATACCAAGCGTATTCGTAGACCGTCCCGCCGCCGTCGAACTCAATTTCCTCCACTGTGGCGAGAAGCTCGTCGGTCAGCGGGTATCTCTCCAGATAGTCCCGGGCCTCCGAGATGATCTCGTATCCTTCGTCCTCGAGATTGACCGCTCGACCGAGGACATACGTGGCCAGCTGTTCAGGTGAGCCGAGATCGATCTGCTTCGCATCGAGAAGCGAAGACAAGACGACGAGCTTGAGGTTGGGGTCCGCGAAAGGCGCACCAGCAATGCCCGCGGCCGCCGGGTAGGGTGGTTCCGTCGGTTCGGGATATTCGGCCTCAGGGTTGGAAAAGACGATTTCGTTGACGGTATCGAGGGTGAGGCGGACACGCAAAGTGTAGCCTTGGGGAAACCGCCGCTCGCCCATACGCACGCCTCGCATCATGGGTAGGTCGTCGCCGATATCGAGAGATGGCATGGCGGCGCGCACCTGCTCGATCTTCATTCCCATTGCGATCCCGCTGACGGGGTGCGGGAAGCGATGATTGTAGTTGAGCATGCCGATCAAGCCGTCCCGATTGATCCATACAACGACCCCATGGCTGTTTTCGAGCAGGTCGATCTTGCCGCCTTTATGTGGGGCAGGTGGCTTCCAGACTGAACCCGTTGCCGCCTCGACTGCCGCCATCGGCATGCCGGGCCTCAGGGCCGCGAGGGCCGCGACATCCACGTTGCCGTTCAACGCCGCCATAACTCGCCCTCCATGAATGCCTGCAAGCGCGACTGCGGCCACGCTCACCAGAAATTCCCGTTTCCGTATCAAAACGTCAGCCATTCCCTGTGTCGTCGCCCACGTTAAAGCCGCCATGCGACAAATATACTGGCCCAACCGACTTTCAATGATTCCTAGCGGAACAACTGCATGATGTTCTGGGCGTCCGAATTTTCTATCCGGAGCGACTGTATCGCCAGTTGTTGTTGCGTATGCAGGGCTTTTAGCCTCGTCGAGGCATCGTTCATATCCGCATCGACGAAGCGGCCTATCCCGCTATCCAGGGAGGCGCTCAGTTTCGAGACGAAATCGGAGGTCGATCCGCTTGGAGATGCTACCGAACTTCGCCGTGTCAGGACGTACGTTTATGTAGATCTTAGCTGAGACATTTGGCAAAGTCTGGTGTATTTTTCAATGAAATCAATCCTATGAATAGCCGATGTTGTTGGCGAACCGCATCTGAGGCATGAGATGGTATTCTGGCTGACATTCGATCTTTCCTCCGTGGAGCCGGAAGAGGGCACGCCGGCGCCTGACCGGCTCATCTCCGGCAATCCGAGATTCCGCACCTGGAATTTCGAAGAGGCCGGGGACGGGCTCTATGCCGGGGTCTGGGAAGCGACGCCTGGAAAGTGGCGGATCGTCTATGACGAATGGGAATACTTCCACATCCTCTCCGGCCATTCGATCGTCACGGAGGAAGGCGGCGCGGCCGTCCATCTGAAGGCGGGCGACAGCATGATCCTGAGGCCGGGTTTCAAAGGAACCTGGGAAGTGGTTGAAGCGACCCGCAAGAATTATGTGATCCGAATTCCATAGTGTCGATGTTGATGGTTGGACTGACCTGGGCGGTCGATGGCATGACGGAAAAACGGCGTCGAAGCTCGGCGACCGACATTAGCCCGCCTTTTTTCCCCGCTTACCCGGCGGTGAACCTCTCCGCAAACTCCGGCGAGGAGATGAATGCGAGCATCCGGCGCAGTTCCTCCGATTTTTCCTTGCCGAATGCCGCGTCGAACCGGCTTTGAGCAGCCTGCCAGCGCGACGTGAGCTCCCGCTGGATTGCCTCGCCGGCCTCGGTCAGGCGTACCCGTTTGACGCGCCGGTCCTTTTCGTCCGGTACCAGTTCCACAAACCCGTCGCGCAGCAGCGGCTTCAGAGTGTGGCCGAGCGCGGAAAGATCCATCACCATCGCCTCCGCGAGGTTCTTGAGCGTTGGCTCCCCTGAGCGCCAGATCTGCGAAAGAAGCGAGAACTGGGTGCCCTTGAGGCCCGTGTCGCCCATCGCGTCGTCATAAAGTCGGCCGAGTTGCCGCGCGGCGCGGCGCACCGCGCTGTTGCTGCAATAAAGCCAGATGCCGTCTTCCGGTTCCTGTGTCGCGTCTGCCATATCCGTCCCGTCCTTGCGGGGCAAGAATGCCCGGTTTTGTCGGGCTATGCCACCATTCAGAAAAATTTCCAAACCCCTCTTGCGGCTCCGATCGATCGTCTTCATTTATTTAGTTGCATATGCCAGTATTTTAAACCTAGGAGACGGACTTCATGACACGAACCTCGAAACTGGGAACCGCGCTCGTAACCGGCGCATCCTCCGGCATCGGCGCGACCTATGCGGAAAAACTCGCCGCCCGTGGCTATGACCTCATCGTTGTCGCCCGCGATGCGGATCGCCTGAAGGCGCTTGCGGAGCGGTTGACGCAGAGTCATGGCGTAAGGGCAGAGGTGCTGCGCGCCGACCTGACGCAGCGTACCGACGTGGCCGTCGTCGACCGGCGCCTGCGCCAGGACGGGTCGATCACGCTGTTCGTCAACAATGCCGGTATCGGTCCGAAAGGTCCGTTGCTGAAGACCGACACGGACTATCTTGATCAGATGGTCGATCTCAACGTCACCGCCGCCAACCGCCTTGCGGTTGCTGCCGCGCAGGCTTTCGTCGGTCGCGGGGAGGGTGGCATCATCAACACAGCCTCGGTGGTCGCACTCTGGCCCCAGGCCTTCAGCGGAACCTACAGCGCCAGCAAGGCCTTCCTGCTGACGCTGACGGAATCGCTGGCCGCCGAACTTGCCGGAACGGGCGTGCGTATTCAAGCGGTGCTGCCCGGCCTGACCCGCACGGAGATATTCGACCGCGTCGGAGGCTCTTTCGACAGCATGGACCCGAACATGGTCATGGACGCGGGTGATCTGGTGGACGCGGCCCTTTCAGGCTTCGACCAGGGCGAGTTGATCACCATCCCCTCGCTCGGCGACAGGTCGCTCTATCGCACTTTTGAAACCGCGCGCGATGACCTGCGCCCGCATCTCTCGCTCAGCAAGCCGGCGGCTCGCTACTTCAATGCCGTAAATGCATGATTGCGACATAAGGGACATAAAGGATTGTGCAACTACGATAGCGCGCCGTAGTTGCACATTACCCTTCTGTATTTTTCGATATTGGCGAGACGCTTTGATTCAATTTCACTAAGTCGCCAGATGGCGTATTTGCGCCATCTCTTCGCAAATCTTCCAGGCGCTGACGTGAAACGGACCGAAGATTATATGGCGGATCACGTTCACCAGGCCAGATCCAGCCGCTCCAATCCGTGAAAATGATAGACGTCCTTCACCACCGGCTTGTCCGCGATCCGCATCTCCGGCAGCCGCCTGAACAGGATCGGCAGCACGGTGTTGAGCTCCAGCCTCGCAAGCGGCGCGCCGATGCAGAAATGGATGCCGGCGCCGAAGGAGAGGTTCGGGGCTTCCTGACGCTCAGGCTTGAAAGTCAGCGGATCGGTGAATTTTTTCGGGTCGAGATTGGCGGCGGCAAGGATCAGGCTCACCTTGTCGCCGCGCCTGAACTGGAGCCCGTCGATCTCGACGTCCTCCAGCGCCCAGCGCTGGAAGATATGCACCGGCGCACAGATGCGCAGGGTTTCCTCGACCGTCCGTTCGGTCGCCGCCTCGTCGCGGAAAAGTTCGGTGGCCGGTAGCCCGCTCTCGAGAATCATCCGCACCGAATTGCCGATCTGATGCACGGTCGCTTCGTGGCCGGCGTTCAGCAATACGATGGTCGTTGAGACCAGCTCGTCGTCGGTGAGGTGCTGGCCCTTGTGTTCGGTATGGATCATGTGGGTCAAGAGATCCTCGCGCGGATTGCGGCGGCGTTCCGCGATCAGGCCCTTCACGTAATCGGCAAATTCCTTCGCCGCCCGATCTGCCGCGAACTCGTCCGCCTCCGTCCGCTTGAACATGTACATGCCGACATAGGCATGCGACCAGGCAAGAAGCTGCGGCCCCATCTCGTCCGGAATACCGATCATCCTTGCGATCATCGTCACGGGGATGATGTCGGCGAAGGAGGAGAGGAGTTCCGTCTGCCCGTCCTTCTCGAAACCATCGATCAGCTTCTCCGCAAGCGCCGCGATTTCGGGCCTCAGTCTTTCGATATGGCGGGAGACGAAGGCGCGGTTGACGAGGGTGCGAAGGCGGCTGTGCTCGGGCGGTTCGAGTTCCAGCAGGGAATAGCGCTCGGCGAGGTCGAAATTTTCGAGATGCGGGGCAGGATCAGGCAGGCCGAGTTCCTCGCGGCTGGCGATATGCAGGATCTGCCGGCCGAAACGCCGGTCGCGCAACAGGCCGTTCACATGGTCGTAGCCGGCGAAGAACCACTGCCGTTGCTCCTCCCAGTAAAAGATCGGACAATGCTCGTGCAGGAGTGCATAGACGCGGTTGGGGTCGCCATAGAAGGCGGGGTCGCGGCCATCCAGCGAGACATGACGGGTTTCGGGATCGATTTGGAGGAAGTCGGGCAGGATCATGCGAAGAGCCTAACGGATTTCTCGCCAGCCGGAAAGCGTCTGCGATTGACGCAATTCTGGATTGCGGTCATGCTGTCCGGCAATAAGGATCCGCAGGCAGGGCAGGGAGGGAATGTCGATGGACCTGTCGTCGCGCGAATACAAGCTCATGTTGCATGCGCGAGAGTTTGAGGGCGATGAAACCGCCTGCCGCTCCGCCGTCTCACGTTTCTGGAAAGAGGTGGGCGGAGTTCTGCAAGGCGTTGATGTCGATCCGCGCGGCAAGCTCGATGTCCTGAAAGCCGGTAAGCAACGTGATGTCTTCTTTCTGGATACCGCCGATCTCGGCCTTTACCGCGGCTCCGACCTGGTTTTCCGCATGCGCCGGCCGCTCGGCTCCCGCAAGGATTGGAAGGCGACCCTCAAGTTTCGCCATGGCGACCGCCTGCTCGCCGGTGCGCAGGACTTCGACCTGAAGAAGAAGAGCGATGAAGAGCCGAAATTCGAGGAGGATGTGAAGCTGGTGCCGCCGGCCGAGACGCCTCGGTTCTGGGCGCTCTTCAGCCGTTCGGTGGAGGCGGAATTCGATGAGCGGCGGATGCCGGCCGATGTCGGCGCCTGCCTCGCGCCCTATACGGACATCCGCCGGCCGTCGCTGCCGCCCCTCGACACGCCGGTTCGGACTGTCGCCGGCCTGAATATCGTGGAACATGTCTTCGAGGACGGTTGGATCGGGTTGTCTGAGGATGTCGAAGCGGAATGCGCCCTGATCCTCTGGTGGAGGCAAGCTGCCCTCGATGAACCGATCGCCGCCGAATTCAGCTTCCGTTTTCCGCTCGACGACGGAAAGGCGGACCTGGACGTCGTTCGCACGGCCTGGACGGTGATGACGGCGCTCGTCGCGTCGTCGTTCGCCGATCCAGCAGGACCGACCAAGACGGCTTTGGTCTACGGCGCGGCGGAAGTCTGATCATTCGCCGACGGCGATACCCTCGCGGCGCGGATCGGCGCTGCCGGCCAGGCCGTTGGCGGTGATCTCGATCGCATGCAGGCCGGAATTCATCTCGCCGGCCTTCACCTCGTAGCCGAGTGCCTTCAGCGGTTCTGCGAATTTTTCCGCCTCCGTACCGGCTTCGATCTCGTATTGGCCGAAGCGGTTGATGAAATGCGGCTGGGCGACGATCTGCTCCACCGGCATGTCCCAGTCGATATAGGCGATCAGCGCCTGAGCGACATAACCGATGATCTGGCTGCCGCCCGGCGAGCCGATGGCGAGCAGCGGCTTGCCGTCCTTCATCACGATGGTCGGCGTCATCGAGGAGCGTGGCCGTTTGCCGGGCTCGACCCGGTTGGCGACGGGCAGGCTGCCGTCATGTGTCTTGAAGGAGAAGTCGGTCAGCTCGTTGTTGAGCAGGAAACCGTTGGTCATCAGCCGCGAGCCGAAGCCGCCCTCGATCGTCGTCGTCATCGAGACGACATTACCCTGCTTGTCGACGATGACGAAATGGCTGGTGGAGGGGATCTCGATCGAAGCGTCCCGGCCGAACAGCAGGGCATGGTCCCATTCCGGCTCGCCGGCTTTCACCTGGTCGGCGGCAAGTGCCTTGTCGCCGTCCAGAAGTGCCGCGCGCTTGCTGAGATAGTCCTTCTTGAGCAGCCCCTTGATCGGCGCCGGCTGGAAATCGGTATCGGCGAGGTAGCGTTCGCGGTCGGCGAAGGCGAGCCGCTGCGCGTCGCCGATGATCCGCCAGCTCTGGATATTTTGGGGGCCGAAGCCCTTCACATCGAAATTCTCGATCAGGCCGAGCATCTGGCCGACGGCCACCGCGCCGGAGGAGGGAGGTCCCATGCCGCAGACATCGAGCGCCCGGTAGCTGAAACAGACGGGCTCCCGTTCCTTGACACGGTAGGTGGCGAGATCGGCCGTCGAAAGAACACCGGGATTGCCCGCCGCTTCCCGTACGGTCTTGACGATCGCATCGGCGATCGGACCCTTGTAGAAGGCGTCGGCGCCACCCTCGGCGATCGTCTTCAGTGTTTCGGCATAGAGCGGGTTCTTGAGGACGGCGCCCGCCTTCAGCGGCGCGCCGGCATCGTCGTAGAAATAGCCGCGCGGTCCTTGGTATTTCTTCAGCCTGTCGCCTTCGCCCGCAATCAGCGAGGCGAGGCGGGGAGAGACCTGGAAGCCGTCCGAGGCGAGTTTGACGGCCGGTTCGAAAAGGCTCGCCCAATCCGACTTTCCGTAACGCTTGTGGACGTCGAAGAGCAGCCGCACGGTTCCCGGCGTGCCGACCGACCGTCCGCCGATAACCGCGTCCATAAATTTCAGCGGCTGGCCCTGCGCGTCGAGGAAGAGTTTCGGCGTTGCCTCCATCGGGGCCGTTTCGCGGCCGTCGAACGTGGTGAGTTTCTTCGAGGTCGCGTCGTAATAAACGAGGAAGGAGCCGCCGCCGAGGCCGGAGCTCTGCGGCTCGACCAGGCCGAGGACGGTCTGCACCGCCACCATGGCGTCGACCGCATTGCCGCCCTTGGCGATCACGTCGCGGCCGGCCTCCGCCGCCAGCGGATTGGCGGCGGCGACCATGAAGTCTTTCGCCTCGACGCGCTTTGCGGCCGCAAAGCCGGTGGCCCGCTCCGGCGCGACCGTGTCGGATGCCTGCTGGGCAAACGCGGTGCCTGCCAGTGGTGGGCCGCCCGCACATAGGATCAGGGACAGAAGAATGCCCGTAAAACCTCTCGTCCGCATGGCGCACCTCCACAGTTCGTCGCTGCGATTAATGTGGGCTTCGGCAAGAGGAGGGCAAGATCGAATTCACTGCTTGCCGAGTGACGCCAGCCGCTTGAGGGCAGCCACCTGGTGATTGGCGCGGATATCGGCCGGCGCCTCCTCCTGGCCCTGCCGGTCGACGGCCGGAACGATGGAGGCTTCGCCGCCGGTATCGATCGCGGTGCGATCGCGGCCGCTCTCCTTGGCGGTGTAAAGTGCGCGGTCGGCGGCAGTCAGCAGAAGATCGAGATCGGATGCTTCGACAATCGCCAGCGCGATGCCCGCACTGACCGTCACCTTGATCCGGTGCTCGCCGGCCGTGACGGTCTGGCGCTTGAGGGTCAGGCGAATCGCTTCCGCGATGCTTGCGGCCTCCACCATGTCCGCGACGCGCAGGATCGAGGCGAACTCCTCGCCCCCCATGCGGCCGAAATGTCCCCGTCCGCGCAGCGACGTCTGGCCGATCTGCGAAAATGCGACAAGGACCGCATCTCCCGCCTGGTGGCCGCAACGGTCGTTGATCTGCTTGAAGCTGTCCAGGTCGAAGTGCAGGAGCGCGATCACCGGCTTTTCAGGGTTCTCTATGTCCCGCAGCTTGTGAAATTCGTCGATCAGGCCGCGGCGGTTGAGAACGCCCGTCAGCGGATCGGTGATGGCGAGAGCCTTGAGCTTCTGTTCCGAACGCTCCGTGAGGAGCTTGCCGCCGGACATGATGCCGGCGATGAAGCAGACGGCTGCCGGGAAGAACAGCCATCCCGAATTGGGAGAAGAGCTGAAGGATGTCGCCCCGTTGATGACGGCCGCGACCGCGACGATGCCGCTGGAGACGAGCTGGATGCCGATGAAGCTCGCGAGAACCTGCCTTGTTCGCCGGGAGGCGCCGCAGTCCTGGAGAAGCAGCCCGATCATGATGGCATAACCGACGGCGCCGGCGCCGTTGGCAAGCACGACCCGAAACGCAAAGTTCTCACGGATCGGCGTCAGGAACATGCCGGCGACCCAGATCAGCGCCGGAATTGCGACATAGGCGTCGACCGGCTTGTGGTCGAACTGCAGCAGTCCGGCGATCCACAGGCCGACACCGGCAAGGATCATCGTATTGGCGATCTCGATCGAGATGAAATCGGGGATATCGCCGCGCAGGGCGACGAGGGCGACCCCGATGCCGTGCATCGCAAAGCCGCTGCCCCAGGTCAGATAGAAATTGTCCCGTTCGTAAAACCACCGCGACCAGAGCAGCACGGCAAGCGTCAGCGCCTCCGCCGCCCAGATCATCAGGCCCGTCAAGATATCCACTCGAAACTCCAGCACTTAATGTCGAGCCGGAGCCAATATGGCACGCAGTCTTTAAGACGAGGTTGCCGGAATATCGAGAAACCTGCGGGTTTACGCAGCGGAAGCAGGGCGATGCACGCCCCTGTTCACGACCGCTTTACCCTGATCGGCCAAAAACCTGTGCCCCGTCGCAAAACGATCCGCAGCAGGCTGCCATCCCGGCAGAAATCGTATTAGCGGTCAGCCTCGCGCATTCCCCGGCGATTAAGGATATCGGATGCTCCGTCTTGAAGTGCCGGGCGTTGACACTCTATGTAGGGGATGACCCATTCTATTTGATTCCGGAGCGGTTCTCTGCCTTCGCCCGGGATCAAGAATCGCTTGACAAAGGACGGACATGAGAAATCCAGTTGATACCGCAATGGCCTTGGTGCCGATGGTCGTCGAACAGACCAATCGCGGTGAGCGCTCCTACGACATCTATTCGCGGCTTCTCAAGGAGCGGATCATCTTCCTGACCGGTCCGGTGGAGGACCACATGGCGTCGCTTGTCTGCGCCCAGCTTCTCTTCCTGGAGGCCGAGAATCCGAAGAAGGAAATCGCCCTCTACATTAATTCGCCCGGCGGCGTCGTGACCGCCGGCATGGCGATCTACGACACGATGCAGTTTATCAGGCCCGCAGTTTCGACGCTGTGCATCGGCCAGGCTGCGTCCATGGGCTCGCTTCTGCTTTGCGCCGGCGAAAAGGGTATGCGTTTCGCCACCCCGAATTCGCGCATCATGGTGCATCAGCCCTCGGGCGGCTTCCAGGGGCAGGCTTCCGACATCGAGCGCCATGCTCGTGACATATTGAAGATGAAAAGGCGTTTGAACGAGGTCTACGTGAAGCATACCGGCCGCACGTACGAGGAAGTTGAAAAGACCCTTGATCGTGACCACTTCATGACGGCCGACGAGGCCCAGGATTGGGGCGTCATCGACAAGATCCTGACCTCGCGTCAGGAACTCGAAGGCGGCACCGGAGATTGAGTTTGATGGCGAAGACCTGTGCGTCTCACCCCGATTTGACCACAAAGGGGTTTCAAGTCGCACGGAAAGCGCTATTAGTACTTATTAATGCTGTGTTGAAGTTTTGTGACATGGCATTCGTTATTAAGGGTTTCGTTGCCGCCGATTCGCATAATGTGGTTGGGAATCGGTAGAGTACCTTTAGGGCAAGGCAGGCGCGCAAGGCTCCCCCATCCTTTTTGTCGGAGGGGCGCGCGTGTCGGCAGGCGGTGAAGCGGACCGTGTCCGTTTTGATGAGCGCGCGGAGTGCTGGAAGGAAAGTGATATGAGCAAAGTCAGCGGCAGCAACGGCGGCGACTCCAAGAATACCCTGTATTGCTCTTTCTGCGGAAAGAGCCAGCACGAAGTCCGGAAGCTGATCGCCGGACCGACCGTATTCATCTGCGATGAATGTGTCGAACTGTGCATGGACATCATCCGCGAAGAGAACAAGACGTCGATGGTCAAGTCCCGCGATGGCGTTCCGACGCCTCAGGACATCATCAAGGTTCTTGACGAATACGTCATCGGTCAGAAACAGGCCAAGCGCATTCTGTCGGTCGCGGTGCATAACCACTACAAGCGCCTGGCGCACGCCTCCAAGGGCGGCGACGTCGAGCTTGCGAAGTCGAACATCATGCTGGTCGGCCCGACCGGCTGCGGCAAGACCTATCTCGCCCAGACGCTCGCCCGCATCATCGACGTTCCGTTCACCATGGCCGATGCGACGACGCTCACCGAAGCCGGTTATGTCGGCGAGGACGTCGAAAACATCATCTTGAAGCTCCTGCAGGCTGCGGACTACAACGTCGAGCGTGCCCAGCGCGGCATCGTCTATATCGACGAAGTGGACAAGATCTCCCGCAAGTCCGACAATCCCTCGATAACCCGCGACGTATCGGGTGAGGGCGTGCAGCAGGCGCTTTTGAAGATCATGGAAGGCACGGTTGCCTCGGTTCCGCCGCAGGGCGGGCGCAAGCATCCGCAGCAGGAATTCCTGCAGGTCGACACGACGAACATCCTGTTCATCTGCGGCGGCGCCTTTGCCGGCCTCGACAAGATCATCTCCGCTCGCGGCGAAAAGACCTCGATCGGCTTTGCCGCTGCGGTCAAATCGCCGGATGATCGCCGCGTCGGCGAAGTTCTGCGCGAACTGGAGCCGGAAGACCTGGTCAAGTTCGGCCTCATCCCGGAATTCATCGGCCGTCTGCCGGTCTTGGCGACGCTGGAAGACCTCGACGAGGATGCGTTGATCCAGATCCTGTCCGAACCGAAGAACGCACTGATCAAGCAGTATCAGCGCCTCTTCGAGATGGAGGACGTCGATCTGACCTTCCACGAGGACGCGTTGCGCGAAATCGCCAAGCGGGCGATCATCCGCAAGACCGGCGCCCGTGGCCTGCGCTCGATCATGGAAAAGATCCTGCTCGACACCATGTTCGAGCTGCCGACGCTGGAAGGCGTCAGGGAAGTGGTCATTTCGGACGATGTCGTGCGCGGAAATGCCCGGCCGCTCTACATCTATGCCGATCGGCAGGACGAAAAGGCCAACGTTTCGGCCTGATCCGACAATCCTGAACGCCAGCGTGAAGAGGCCCCGTTCGGGCCTCTTTTTCGTTCGGCGATAGGGTCTTGCTTTTTTGACTATTCCACCATTTTTGCATCGTGAAGAATTGCAACTTATTCAGCTTGCATTAGAAACTGTGCGGGATGATGATCGTTATTCCAGCTGCTTCGCCAGCTTGGTTGCAGGCCATGAATGCCGGTGATCGCGTTCCGTGTCCTTGGCGTTCCGTGTAATCGTAAGGCGTGCAAGCCCTGTCAAACCACTGTCACAAAGCTGATAGACAGCGGCGTCGCAAGGCTTGAAATCAATTTTCGAAAACTCCACCTTGGGCGGGAGTGAAGTGCCTAGGTGACTGCCCTGAAGGCGACCCAGGCGACGGTTCCCGGAAACGGGACGATGGAAAGGAAATAAAATGACGAATTCAACGTCTGCGGCATCTGGCGTAGAGACCTATCCGGTCCTGCCGCTGCGCGACATCGTGGTATTCCCCCACATGATCGTGCCTCTGTTCGTAGGACGGGAAAAGTCCATTCGCGCGCTTGAGGAAGTCATGGGCTCTGACAAGCAGATTATGCTCGTCACCCAGATCAATGCCGGCGACGACGATCCCGAGCCCTCGGCAATCTACAAGGTTGGCACGGTAGCCAACGTGCTGCAGCTCCTCAAGCTGCCGGACGGCACCGTCAAGGTGCTGGTCGAAGGCCGCTCGCGCGCCAAGATCGACAGCTATACCGGTCGCGACGAATTCTACGAGGCGAAGGCGAAGATTCTCGCCGAGCCGGACGAGGACGCCGTCGAGGTCGAGGCTCTCTCCCGTTCGGTAGTTTCCGAGTTCGAGAACTATGTGAAGCTCAACAAGAAGATTTCGCCGGAAGTCGTCGGCGCTGCAAGCCAGATCGAGGACTATTCCAAGCTCGCCGATACGGTCGCCTCGCACCTGTCGATCAAGATCACCGAGAAGCAGGAGATGCTGGAGACGGTTTCCGTCAAGATGCGTCTCGAAAAGGCGCTCGGCTTCATGGAAGGCGAAATCTCGGTCCTGCAAGTCGAGAAGCGCATCCGCTCGCGTGTAAAACGCCAGATGGAGAAGACCCAGCGCGAATACTATCTCAATGAGCAAATGAAGGCGATCCAGAAGGAGCTCGGCGATGGCGAGGAAGGCCGCGACGAGATGGCCGAACTGGAGGAGCGCATCTCCAAGACGAAGCTTTCCAAGGAAGCCCGCGAAAAGGCCGATGCGGAGCTGAAGAAGCTGCGCCAGATGAGCCCGATGTCGGCGGAAGCCACCGTCGTGCGCAACTATCTCGACTGGCTGCTCGGCATTCCGTGGGGCAAGAAGTCGAAGATCAAGACCGACCTCAACAATGCCGAGAAGATCCTCGAAGCGGATCACTTCGGCCTCGACAAGGTCAAGGAACGCATCGTCGAGTATCTGGCCGTCCAGGCCCGCGCCACCAAGATCAAGGGCCCGATCCTGTGCCTCGTCGGTCCTCCGGGCGTCGGCAAGACCTCGCTCGCCCAGTCGATCGCCAAGGCGACCGGCCGCGAATATGTCCGCATGGCATTGGGCGGCGTCCGTGACGAAGCCGAAATCCGCGGTCACCGCCGCACCTATATCGGCTCGATGCCCGGCAAGGTCGTCCAGTCGATGAAGAAGGCGAAGAAATCCAACCCGCTCTTCCTGCTCGACGAGATCGACAAGATGGGCATGGACTTCCGTGGCGATCCGTCCTCGGCGCTGCTTGAAGTGCTAGACCCGGCGCAGAACTCGACCTTCATGGACCACTACCTGGAAGTCGAATACGATCTGTCCGACGTGATGTTCATCACCACGGCGAACACGCTGAACATCCCGGCGCCGCTGATGGATCGTATGGAGATCATCCGCATCGCCGGCTATACCGAGGATGAGAAGCGCGAGATTGCCAAGCGTCACCTTCTGCCGAAGGCGATCAAGGAGCACGCGCTGCAGCCGAACGAGTTCTCGGTCAGCGACGATGCGCTGATGGCCGTCATCCAGCAGTATACCCGCGAGGCCGGCGTTCGTAACTTCGAGCGCGAACTGATGAAGCTCGCCCGCAAGGCGGTCACCGAGATCATCAAGGGCAAGACGAAATCGGTCGAGGTCACCGCGACCAATGTCCATGACTATCTCGGCGTTCCGCGCTTCCGCCACGGCGAGGCCGAGCGTGAGGATCAGGTCGGTGTCGTTACCGGTCTCGCCTGGACGGAAGTCGGCGGCGAACTGCTGACGATCGAAGGCGTCATGATGCCCGGCAAGGGCCGCATGACGGTGACCGGCAACCTGAAGGAAGTCATGAAGGAGTCCATCTCCGCGGCGGCATCTTATGTCCGCTCGCGCGCCGTAGACTTCGGCATCGAGCCGCCGCGCTTCGACAAGTCGGACATCCACGTTCACGTGCCGGAAGGTGCGACCCCGAAGGACGGTCCGTCCGCCGGCGTCGCCATGGCGACCGCGATCGTCTCCGTCATGACCGGTATTCCGGTCGACAAGAATGTCGCCATGACCGGTGAGATCACGTTGCGCGGCCGCGTCCTGCCGATCGGCGGTCTCAAAGAAAAGCTGCTCGCAGCGCTTCGCGGCGGCATCAAGAAGGTGCTGATTCCGGAAGAAAACGCCAAGGATCTGGCGGAGATCCCGGACAACGTGAAGAACAGCATGGAGATCATTCCGGTCTCGCGCATGGGCGAGGTGATCCGTCACGCGCTCGTCCGCCAGCCGGAAGCGATCGAATGGGATGGCACCGTGGAAACGCCTGTCATTGCCACCGTTGAAGGCGTCGACGACGTCGGAACGGCGATCGCGCACTGATCGACAGCCTTTTGGCTACGCCAAAATGCGACGAACCTTGAAAAAAGCCGGCGAAAGCCGGCTTTTTTTGTGAAAACTAACCACAGACCCCTTGTTTTTCAGGCATTTCCGGAGCTTTTGGGTTGCCAAGGCCGGGCGGAAAACTATTGTCGGCCCCGAAATGATTGAGTCGTTCCAAAACCTAGAAAGGGGTGGAAACATGAACAAGAACGAGCTGGTATCCGCAGTGGCCGAAAAGGCCGGCCTCTCCAAAGCTGATGCCGCATCCGCCGTCGATGCCGTTTTTGAGACAGTACAGGCTGAATTGAAGAAGGGCGGCGATATCCGTCTCGCCGGTTTCGGCAGCTTCTCCGTTTCTCGCCGTGAGGCTTCCAAGGGTCGCAATCCGTCGACCGGCGCTGAAGTCGACATTCCGGCGCGCAATGTTCCGAAGTTCTCGGCCGGTAAGGGCCTGAAGGACGCGGTCAACAGCTAATATGCTGCCCCAGGGTTATGCCTTCGATGGCAACCTGTTCAGTCTCGAAGGCTCGGGTTTTCCCGGGCCTTTTCTTTTCCGGCCGTTAATCGGTTTAGAGCTCCGCCCAGGTCTTCAAGGCATCTCTAAGGTGTGAAGACCGTCATCCGCCTGTCATCTCCATGTCCCAATACCCACCGGTGGTTTCATGGACAGGAGGGCTCCTATGACATTCCGTATTCACGCGGCGCTGACCGCCGCGCTTCTTGCCTCGGCCGCGGCTCCGGCGAGCGCCGAACAGGTCTTCAATCGTATCGCGTCCTTCCCCGTCGCCAGCAATCTGCCGGCCGGCAAGGACAAACTGGCTGCGACTTCGGCCGAAATCGTCACTGCCAGCGAAGACGGCAACACGCTGATCTATTCCGACAGTCCGCTCGGTGCGATCGGTCTGATCGATATCACCGACCCGAAGGCTCCGAAGGCGCTCGGCGCCGTCACCTTGCAGGGCGAGCCGACCTCGGTCGCCTCCGTTGGCAAGAAGGTTCTGGCCGCGGTCAACACCGGGGAAAGCAAAGCCAAGCCGACCGGCATGCTCGCCGTTGTTGATCTTGCTTCGAAGGAGGTTGAGCTCACCTGCGATCTCGGCGGCCAGCCGGATTCGATCGCCGTCTCCAAGGACAAGACCTTTGCCGCGATCGCCATTGAAAACGAACGCGACGAAGAGGTGAACGGTGGCGCCATCCCGCAGATGCCGGCCGGCGACCTCGTCATCGTTTCGCTGAAGGACGGCACCGCCGACTGTGCCTCGATCAAGCACGTTTCGCTGACCGGTCTCGCCGAAGTCGCCCCGGAAGATCCGGAGCCGGAATTCGTTGCCATCAACGACAACGGTGAAATTGCCGTCACCCTGCAGGAAAACAACCATATCGCCATCATTGACGGCAAGACGGCCAAGGTCATCGGCCACTTCTCCGCCGGCAAGGCTGATCTGGAAGGCATCGACAACAAGACCGACGGCCAGCTCTCCTTCACCGGCAAGGCTGCCGGCGTTATCCGTGAGCCGGACGCCATCAAGTGGCTCGACAACAATCGCCTTGTCGTTGCCAACGAAGGCGACTGGAAAGGTGGTTCGCGCGGCTTCACGATCTTCGACCGCACCGGCAAGGTCCTCTATGAAGCCGGCGCTTCGATGGAACGTGCGATCGCCCGCATCGGCCATTTCCCGGAAGGCCGCGCCCGCTCCAAGGGCATCGAGCCGGAGGGCATGGAGTTCGCCACCTTCAACGGCCAGAACTACATTTTCATCCTCTCGGAACGTGCCTCGGTCGTCGCCGTCTACAAGGACACCGGTGCCGAACCTCAGCTCGTGCAGTTGTTGCCGTCGGGCATCTCGCCGGAAGGTGCCGTCGCCATTCCGGACCGTAATCTGCTGGCGACCGCCAACGAGCTCGATCTCGGCAAGGATGGCGGCGCTCGCTCGCACGTCATGATCTACCAGCTTGCCGAAGGCCAGGCGGCCTATCCGACGCTGGTCTCCAACGATATCGATGGTAACGTGCTCGGCTGGGGTGCGCTCTCCGGTCTCGTCGGTGACGCCGAAAAGGACGGTATCGTCTACGCCGTCAGCGACAGCGTCTACGCCATGCAGCCGTCGATCTTCACCATCGATACGACCAGGAAGCCGGCGCAGATTACGGGCGTGACCCGCATCACCCGCAACGGCCAGCCGGCCCAGAAGCTCGATATCGAAGGTATCGCGCTCGATGGCAAGGGCGGCTTCTGGCTCGCCTCCGAAGGCGATGCCGCCAAGTTGACCGGCCACGGCCTCTACAACGTCACCGCCAAGGGCGAAATCCGCACCGAAATCGGCCTGCCGGCCGACCTGCTTTCGGGCGAGACTCGCTTCGGCTTCGAGGGCATTACCACCGTCGGTTCGGGCGACGACATGGTGCTCTGGATGGCCGCCCAGCGCGAATGGAAGGACGATCCCAAGGGCACCGTCAAGCTCCTCTCCTACAAGCCGAAGAGCAAGGAATGGGGCGCCGTCCGTTACCCGATCGAGAAGGCCGATGCCGGCTGGGTGGGCCTGTCGGAAATCACCGCCCGCGGCGATTATGTCTACATCATCGAGCGCGACAACCAGGTTGGCGAAAATGCCAAGCTGAAGAAGCTCTATCGTGTGGCCATCGCCGACCTGAAGCCGGGCAAGATCGGCGGCGAACTGCCGCTCGTCAAGAAGGAAGAGGTCCACGATTTCACCGCCGACCTGAAGCAGACCAACGGCTTCGTCACCGACAAGCTGGAGGGGTTCACCTTCGACAAGTCCGGCAAGGCTTTTGCCGTCACCGACAACGATGGCGTCTCCGACTCGTCCGGCGAGACGATCTTCTTCGCGGTGGACCTCAAGGGCACCAACTAATATCCTTGCATTCGACAGGAAAAAGGCCGGGCAATCTGCCCGGCCGATTTTATGGAGTGATGCGTTGCGTATCGATTTGAAACTGGCCCTCGCGACGCATAAGCCGCATCTCAGAAGCCTTCTCTCTGACTATCTCATCGAGTTTGAACATTACGGCGGGTCGGGTACTGATTATCCCTATTTCGACGCTTATTGGGAGCAGCCCGATCATCGTTGGCCTTTGTTGATCCTGCTGAATGACCGCTGCGTCGGTTTTGCCTTCGTCAACACGTGGTCCCCATCCGGCAGAGGCACGGATTTCGCGATCGCCGAGTTTTATATTGCACCCGATACCCGGCGACGTGGCATCGGATTGGAGGCGGCAAAGACGGTATTGAATTCGCGATCCGGCCAATGGGAGCTGAGTATCATGGAGCGGAATGCTCCGGCTCAGAAATTCTGGCCGCGGGTTCTCGATGCGGTCGGGGCAGGGGGCTTGGAGACGGTCGTTTCTGATGACGGCACCATTTACCGGTTCAGGATGGGGTGACTGCGGCTTGCCCCTCATCCGGCTACCGCCACCGTCTCCCCGTCAAAACGGTGGGAAGGGATGTGTGGCACCGCCGTCGCTCTTTTCCTACCAACGCTGGTGCACATGCGGCGCCACCAGCCGCGCATAGATTTCCTTCGTCGCCGTCATCACGTCAGCCGAGATCGCCGCAAGCTCGACGGCCGCCGCATTGCCCTTGGCTTGTTCGGCATTGCGCGCGCCCGGAATGACAACCGTAACGGCTTCGTTCATCAGGATCCATTTCAGCGCGAACGCCGCCATGGAAGCGCCCGCCGGCACCAGCTTGCGGACTTCCTCGACGGCCTGAAGGCCCACTTCGAACGGCACGCCGGCAAAGGTCTCACCGACGTCAAAGGCATCGCCATGGCGGTTGAAATTGCGATGGTCGTCCTTGGCGAAGGCGGTATCGCGGTTGATCTTGCCGGAGAGCAGGCCGCTTGCGAGCGGCACGCGCACGATCACGGCGACATTCTTTCGCTTGGCTTCCTTGAAGAAAAGATCGGCCGGGCGCTGGCGAAAGATGTTGTAGATGATCTGGATGCTGGTGACGTCGGGATATTCGATCGCCTTCAGCGCTTCTTCGACCTTCTCGACGCTGACGCCGTAGTTCCGGATCTTGCCGGCCCGGCGAAGATCGTCGAGCGCGCCGAAGACTTCCGGACGATAGAGCACCTCGGTTGGCGGGCAGTGCAGCTGCACGAGATCGAGGTTGTCGATTTCGAGGTTCTTCAGGCTGCGGTCGATGAAGCCTTCGAGATTCGCCTTGGTATAGCCGTCGGCGGCATGCGGGCTCAAGCGCCGGCCGGCCTTGGTGGCAATCATCGGTCGGGTGCCGCCGCGTGTCTTCAAAACCCCGGCAATGATCTTTTCCGACCGGCCATCGCCATAGACGTCGGCGGTGTCGATGAAGGTGACGCCGGCATCGAGTGCCGCTTCCAGCGCTGCCCGGCCGTCCGCCTCGCTGACATCACCCCAGGAGCCGCCGATCTGCCAGGCGCCGAAGCCGATTTCGCTGACGGTGAAGGATGTGCGTCCGAACGCATGCTGTCTCATGGGTGTTCTCCGAATGGGAATGAATGGGACTATCCACAGGCTGCCTATGCCCGAGCTTTCTTCGTGCCCGGCATTTGCCTAAAACACCTGTTCCTGTCCGGCAATCAAAACAAGCGAGTCGAATGAGTTCTTTCCGTTTCATCCATGCCGCCGATCTGCATCTCGGCAGTCCTTTTCAGGGGCTGGCGCTGAAGGATGCCGCGATCGCCGAACTCTTCATCGAGGCAAGCCGTAAGGCTTTTTCGACCCTCGTGGATCAGGCGATTGAGCGCAATGTCGATTTCTTCATCGTCGCCGGTGACGTTTATGACGGCGACTGGAAGGACAACAAGATCGGTCTTTTCTTCAACCGCGAAGTGGCGCGGCTGGAGCGCGCCGGCATTCCCGTTTTCCTGCTGAAGGGCAATCATGACGCTGAAAGCGTCATCACGAAGACGATCACCCTGCCGAAGAACGTCAGCGAGTTCCCGGTGAACAAACCCGGCAGCTTCAGACTGGAACATCTGAAGGTTGCGCTGCACGGCCAGGGCTTTGCCGAGCGGTCGGCCACCGAAAATCTGGCGCTCGCCTATCCGAAACCGGAGACCGGCTGGTTCAACATCGGCGTCCTTCACACCTCGCTCACCGGTCGCGAGCCGCATGCGCCTTATGCGCCGTGTTCGGTGGACGACCTGCGTTCGCGCGGTTACGACTATTGGGCGCTCGGCCATGTCCATGATTTCGAGATCGTCGCCGAGGACCCGTTGGTGGTGTTTCCGGGCAACCTGCAGGGCCGTTCGATCCGCGAACAGGGCGCCAAGGGTGCTGTGCTGATAACGGTCGAGGATGGCCGAGCGACCCACGAGCGGATCATCACCGACAGCGCCCGGTTTGCCGAACTTTCCGTCACGGTCGGGCCGGACGACAATGTTCCGGCGATCCTGCGTCGCGTGGAGACGGCATTGGACGCGGTAGTCGAGGGGATGGAAGGCCGGCCCCTGGCGCTTCGCATGCGTCTGACCGGCAAGAGCCGTTTCCGCAGCGAGATCATGGCGCGGCTTGACGATTTTCGAGACGAGGTGCAGGCGGCCTGCCATCGCGCCCATGCGGATATCTGGGTTGAAAAGCTGGAACTGCGGCTGGAGCCGGAAATTGCGGGAATTGCCGCATCGCCGGATATGCTCGGTCTGGAGGGGCTGATTCCCATGGATACGTTCCCGCCGGAGCTGATCTTTGACGCGGAAACGAAGATCGCCGAGATCGTCTCACGCCTGCCGGGCGGCATCGGCGCCGGCGATCTGCCGCTCGGCGAGGATGCGAGGTCGCTTTTGGCCGAAGCGCGCGATCTTCTCCTGTCCCGGGCTGCGAGGGGCTGATGCGGTTCAGTCGCCTTGATATCCTGCGTTACGGATCGCTCACCGACCGTACGCTGACTTTCCGCCCGGATGCCAAGCTGCACGTCATCTACGGTCCGAACGAGGCCGGCAAGTCGTCGGCGCTCTCCGCCATCTCCGATCTGTTGTTCGGCTTTCCGGCCGCTGCCGAGATGAGCTTCCTGCACGACGCGACCTCGTTGCGCGTCGGTGCCGAGATCACGGCGCGCGACGGCGTGAGGCTTGCCTTCCGCCGAAGGCGCGGTCGCAAGAATACTTTGCTTGCTGCGACCGATGCCGAGGAAACCCTGCCGGAGGACACGCTGGCGCCATTTCTTGGCACGCTCTCCCGCGATATCTTTCAGCGCGCTTTCGGTCTCGATTCCGCCTCGCTGCGCTCTGGCGGCGAGACCATGCTGAAAAGCGGCGGCGAGATCGGCAGTCTACTGTTTTCCGCGGCCTCCGGCCTCACCGGGCTTTCGGGTCTGCGAAAATCCTTTGACGCCGAGGCGGACGGTATCTATGCCCCCCGCCGCTCGAAGGACCGGCTCTTCTATCAGGTGCTCGACGCGCACGACGAAGCCCGCAAGGCGGAGCGCGACAACGAGCTGAAATCCGGCGATTGGAAGCGGCTGCTGGCGGAACAGGCCGAGATCGAGGCGGAGCAGGCCGCCGTTCAATCGGAACGGCAGGAGACGAAACGGGCGCTCGACCGGCTGCGCAAGTTGCTGCGGCTCGAACCGGTGATGCGTGAGATCGACCGCGAGCAGGCTCTTCTCGCCGAATATGAGGCCGTTGCGGCGTTGCCCTCCGGCTTCGAGGTTCGTCTTTCCACCGCGCTGGAACATGCCCGGCTAAATGCCGAGGCGCGTCGGACGGGCGAGGCCGAAGTCGTTCGGCTGAAGGATGAGATCGCCGCCCTGCATGTGGACGAGGCGCTGATTGCCGCCATGCCGAAAATTCTCGCCGCGCACGCCGAAAAGGGCGCCTACCTGAAGGCACGGGAGGATATCGCCCGGGTCCGTAGCGAAGTCGACGATTTCGACTCGCGGCTTGTCCAGGCGGCTCGGCGGCTCGGTTTTGCGAGGTTGGAAGATCTGGAGCGCGCCCAGCCGGCCGATGCGGACCTGGTCCGGCTGCGGAAACTGGTGGAGGAGGGGATCGAACTCGACCGGGGGCTCAAGCAATTGCGCCAGCAGATCGAAGACGCGCAGCACGCGCTCGCAAGGCTTGGGGGCGAAGGGGGCGATACCCGGCTGGTCGATCCCAAACCCTGGGCCGAACAGCTTGCGGCGCTGCGGCCGGATATCGGCGAGCTTTCGGGTATCGAAACGCTGCAGGTGCGGGTAACCCGTGCGGAAAATGATCTGGCCATGGCGATCGGACGCCTGGATCCGCCGGCCAAGGATATCGTCCGTCTCCTGTCTGCACCGCTGCCGGATATCGCGACGCTCACCCATCATCGCCGGATGATCGAGGCGGCCAGGGCGGAAAGCGCCCAGGCGGCGCAGAGACTGGCGGCCCTGCGCAGCGAGGCCAAGGCGATTGCCGGCCAGCTTGAGGCGCTCGAAGGTGGCGAGCGCATCGTTTCCCCCGAGGATATCGCCGCGGCCCGGAGCGGGCGGGATCGCCTTGTCGAGGGATTCGCAGTCAAACCGGCCTCCGGAAAGCTGGAAGAATTGCAGACCGCCATCAGCGAGGCAGATCGGCTTGCCGATGCCGCATTGGCCGATGCCGAGCGCGTCTCTCGGCATGCACAGCTGACCCAGCGGCAGCGGGAACTCGAGCAGGAGGTCGCCGCCGCCGCGAATGCCGCGAAGGAGGCCGAGATCGCCGCCTTGGATGCCGTGACGGAATTCGAAGACCTCTTTCAGGCTGTGCCGGTCTCTCCCTCGACGCCGGAACGGATGATCGAATGGCGCCGCGCCGTGGACGGGCTTGCATCGCTCTCCGGCGCGCTTGATGCGACACGCGATGAACTGGAGAGGCTTCGCCTCAAGGAGGAGAAGCTCAAGCCGGCATTGCTGGCATTGGCCGATGCCATCGGCCTTGCAGCCATTGCCCTGCCGCCCCTGGCTCTCGCCCGTGGCCTGGATCGCCGTATTGCGGAAATCACCGAACGCTGGACCGAAAGCCGTTCGCTGGAAGGCAAGCGCCATTCCGCGGAAGAGACCTTGGAGCGCCTCGAAGAGCGTGAAGCTATCCTCCGCCGGGATGTCGAGCGCTGGCGCCGCGATTTCGCCAATGCGGCCGTCCTGGCCGGGCTTTCGGAGGACGCGACGGTCGATATGGCGCTTGCCGCTCTGGACGTCTGGCGCAGCGTGCCGGATCTTCTCTCCGAGCGTGAGAACCGCGACCGGCGGGTTCGTGGCATGGCGCGCGACATGGACGTTTTTGAACGGGATGTGCAGGCCCTTTGCGTCGAGGTCGCTCCTGACCTTGCCTCCCTGCCGGCCGATGCCGCAGCCGGTATGCTGAATGACCGGGCCATGGCGGCGAAAACGGAGGCGAATCGGCGCGAGGCGCTTGCCGCGGCGCTGGAGCGTGCCGAGCTGTCGCTCACGCATCATGCCGCGGATGCCGAGGCCCAGGACATCGAACTTGCAAAACTTGCGGAAATCGTCGGGAAGCCAGTGGCGGACCTGGAAACCGTGCTGGAGGAACTGCGGCAGCGCGGCCGACTCGAAGAGAGCCTTCGCCAATGCCGTACCCGCTTTTCGGAGCACGCGGATGGCACGGACGAGCAAGAGGCTCGCGCAGCCCTTGCCGGGTTTGACCGGATCGCCGCCGGGCTTGAGATCGAGCGGCTGGAGATGGAGGATGGGCGGCAGGTCGACCGGATTTCCACGCTGCGCACGGCCGAGGCGGACAACTTTCGCCGCCGTCGGGAACTTGAAACTGGCATTGGCGCCGAGCGCGCCGTCTTTCAGAAGCTTGCCGCCGAACAGGAAGCCCGGGAGCTGGCGCGGCGCTGGGTGGTGCTGAAGCTCGCATCCAGCCTATTGGCCAATTCCATGGAGGCCTATCGCGAACGCCAGGCCGATCCGGTCATGCAGCGGGCGGGCAGGATCTTTGCCGGCCTCACAGGCGGGCGCTTCACGCGCCTTGTCCAGCTTTATGACGAGCGAGACGAACTTCAACTGGCCGTCGAACGCAAGACCGGCGAGCAGGTTCCGTTGTCCGGTCTCAGCGAGGGCACCGGCGACCAGCTCTATCTGGCGCTGCGCCTGGCTTTTCTCGAAGACTATTGCAGCCGCAACGAGCCGGTTCCGCTGATCCTCGACGACATCTTCCAGACGTTCGACGACGAGCGCACCGCCGCCGGTATCCGCACGCTCGCCGCTGCCGGCGACCGGTTCCAGCCTGTCCTTTTCACCCATCAGATGAGTTTGGTCGAAGCGGCACGAAGCGAGATCGGCGGCGACCTCGATTTGATCGAACTGGAAAGAGCCTAAGATGCCAGCTTCGGCTGCAGGGCAGGCGCACGCAACGGCAGGCAGCCGATCGGCATCCGATAGGTGGAGGCATTCGACGGATCCGACGACGGTGGCAGTCCGCTGCAGGTGATCGTCTGCGGGCGCGGCAAGATGAGCAGATTGTATCGCCGCGCATCCGTCATCTCGGGGCTGAACGTCATCCGGTAGTTCTCGACGATCGACGAGAATTCCCGGCGTGTGGCAAGCATATCCGCAAGATAGCTGCGCGTCTCCGGCGCCATGGGCAGGCCGAAACGCTCTATCGCGGCGACCGCGCCTTGAAGCATCTGAATTTCGACCGCCGCTTCCGTCAGGCTGAGTTTGATGCGAAAGCTGCGTATCCTGTCCGGCAGCGCGCCTCTGGCCTGGATGAAAAGCGACCCGGGTTCCGGCGACGTGCCGAACTCTTCGAAGAACAGGCATTCCCAATTGTTGTCGGAGGTCGTGAATTCGGGTCTGGTGCCTTTCTCGCTTTTCAGAAGATCGCAGCGTTCTTCGGCCGAGATCGGCTCGGTCTTCTCGAACACCGCGGCGCGTTCGAGTTGAGCGCTGATGAGCCAGGCCGGATAATGGTCGGCTGGCGGCAGCTGTCTTTGCCGATCGACTCGAAGGTCGGCCGGCGGTGGGAGGAGATATTCCGCCAGCCCGAGCTGCCGGATGAGGCGCTTGTAGTTCCGGCCGTTGTTGACGGCGAGTACCGTCGTTGCCAGGGCCGTCAACACCATGACAAGAAACAGGACAAATACCCGCGCGGAGGAGCGTTGCCTGCGGCGCCGATCAGCAGGTGTCAGTTTTTTTGCCTTATCCTCTTCCGGCATGGGCTCCATTTCCGATCGAGGAATGTCCGGCGGTTGGGCAGTGCAATATCATACTCCCGGTCTGACTGAAAACTGCCCCGTTTACTGACTTTTGCAAACGGATTCGAGAGGGTGGCATGTTCGGTGGGAGATGCCGCGCAGGCACCCTTTGCCGGTTAAAGGGATGCAGAAGGCACGCTCTTGGCCGCCGGCGGCGAGGTCAGCTCCGTCACAGGCTCGTTAACCAAATTACTTAGATGGCATTTAACTCAACTTGTTTAGGTTCGCCCGGATACATTAAGCTCATGGCAATTATGACTTTAAAACCGCACAGGAATTTTATTTCGAGGGAGCCGGCGCAATCCGGCTTGTTGTTCGCCATCCGGTATGCTTTTCAGGGGCTGTCGGATTCCCACGGGTGTTCGTACCTGCCCTTCGGCAGGCAACATCGGCGCTGACTGGAGTATGGAATTTTGGTTCGAGTGACTGCGATCATGATGTGTGTGGCGCTGGCCGGCTGTCAGGCTGTGCCGGCTGAAGGTCCCCTGGCATCGGCGATCAATGCCGATGGAGGCAAATCCGGGTCCGAAGTCGGGCGCCAGAACGCGGCCATCTATGAGGTTGTCGATGTCGACAACCGGTCCGCGCAGCTCGTATCGCAATATGTCGGTTCGGCGCTCAAGCGTCGCTTCGGGATTGGCGGCGGCGGCGTCGGCCGCGCCGTGATTGGCGTAGGCGACGTCCTGAAGATAACTATTTTTGAAGCTGGTGCCGACGGACTATTCTCCACCCAGGACTCCAAACAGACAAGCCTTGATGTCGTGGTTCAGCCGGATGGTCAAGCGGCTATCCCCTATGTGGGCTTGGTCAGGTTCTCGGGCAAGACTCTGGAGGAGGCTCGCCAGGCGATTCTCGCTGCCCTCAAGAGCAAGGCCGTCGAGCCCGATGTGATCGTCAACAGCGTCAACACCGCCTCGCGCAATGTGACTGTCTCCGGCGCTGTCGGAAAGTCGGCCCAGGTGCCGCTCAGTCTCATCGGCGAACACATTACCGATGTCATTGCCAAAGCCGGTGGCCCGGTGGCGCAGCCTTACGAATCCTATGTGACGCTGGTTCGCAATGGAAGAACCGGCACGGCTCTGTTGAAGTCGATCATCGAAAACCCGTCCGAGAACATTTACGTTCAGCCGGGCGACCAGGTGTTCGTTACCCGTGACCCACGGACATTTACGCTGCTCGGTGCCGTCAAGCAGAATGCCCGCGTCGAATTCGGTGCGAACGATCTCAATCTTCTCGAAGCGGTTGCGCTGGGCGGCGGCGGTAACGATTCCGCAGTCAATGCGCGAGGCTATTTCCTCTTCCGCTATGAGGAGCCGGATATCATCGCCGCGCTCATCGGCAATGCGCGTTTCAACCAGATGCTGGCCAAGGGCATGAAGGCGGATAAAATGGGTCGGTATCCGCTGGTCTACCGTTTCGACATGAGCAAGCCCGATAGCCTTATTGTCGGGCAGACATTCCCGATCAAGAGCCGGGACGTCATTTATGCCGCCCGTCATAATGCCGTCGATTTCAACAAGTTCCTGTCGATTGTTTCCGGGCCTCTCTCGGTGGTTACGCAGGGTGTCGTCGTCGGCAATACTCTCAGGTGATTAGCTGCGCCAAGGTTCGATTTGCCACATGCTTGAAGTCTTGCTAGGAGATTTTAAGATGTTGTTGGGATCGATTTTCGGGTGACAACCTCAAGTAAGTATGTGTTAAGGTTCTGCGGCGGCTTGGGCCGTTAACGCTCAGACAAACACCGAGTGACCATGACGATTGAAATCATCGGCCGAGCCTGTGTAGCCCCGGGTGCCAATTCCGTAGACCAACTGCAGAGCATCCTGAGCGAAGGCCGCTGCACGGTGACGAGCATACCCGGCGACCGTTGGGAAAAGGCGCGTTTCTGGCATCCCAATCAGGGTATTCCCGGGAAAACCTATACTTTCGCCGCAGGTGTGCTCGACGATATCTACGCTTTCGATCCGGCGGTCTTTGGTCTGTCCCAGCGCGAAGCCATGCAGATGGATCCGCAGCAGCGGATTTTGCTCGGCCTCGTCTGGCGTGCCCTCGAGGACGCCAATCTGCCGGTCAGTTCGCTCGGCAAGGAACATGTCGGCGTCTATGTCGGTGCTTCCAGCCTGGAAAGCGGCAATCTCGCTTCGGAGGACCCTGCCTCCGGAAGTCCGTATTTCATGACGGGCAATACGCTTTCGATCGTTTCCAACCGTATTTCGCATATTTTCGGCCTGAACGGGCCGAGCATGACGATCGACACAGCCTGTTCGTCGTCGCTGGTGGCGCTGGATCAGGCGGTCCTGGCGCTGGAAAGGGGCGATATCGACACGGCGATCGTCGGCGGCGTCAATCTTCTCATCCATCCGCTCTCCTTCGTCGGTTTCGCGCAGGCCCGCATGCTGTCCCCGGAAGGGCTTTGCAGAGCCTATGACACGAATGGTCACGGTTATGTTCGCTCGGAAGGGGGCGTGGCCCTCGTCCTGCGGCGCACCGATCGCGCCCAGCGGGAGGGAGACCGGAGCCATGCCCGTCTGCATGCCGTCGCGGTCAATTCTTCCGGCCGCACCAACGGCATCAGCCTGCCCTCGCGCGAGGCGCAGGCCGATCTCCTGCGCTCGATCTACGAAGGCCGCGACATCGACGTCAATCGCCTCGCCTTCGTGGAAGGCCACGGAACCGGTACGCGCGTCGGCGATCCGGCGGAAGTCTGGGCGATCGGAGACGTGATCGGCAGAAAGCGCCGGGCTCCGATCCCGATCGGCTCGATCAAAACGAATATCGGACACACGGAGCCCGTTTCAGGCCTGTTCGGTCTGTTGAAGGCGATGATTGCGCTGGAGAATAATTTCCTGCCGGCCTCGCTCCATATCGAGCAAGTCAACGAGGACATCGATTTCGAGGGGCTGAACGTTCGGGTCAATACGTCTGCGATCAAGCTGCTGCCGGCCAAGGGCGCGCGGCTTGCAGGTGTCAATTCATTCGGCTTCGGCGGTACGAATGCCCATGTCGTGATCGGCGATCCAGATCCGGTCAAGGCCGCTGACGCGCCCGGGAAATCGGATGGCACGCTTTTCGTTGCCAGCGCCCACACGGCCTCCGCTCTGTCTCGTCTTCTCGATCAATATGAAAAACGTCTTGCCGAGGCGGATTCGAAACAGGCGGCGCTCGTCGTTTCCGCAGCGACGGCGAACCGCGAGGCGTTGCGGCATCGTTTCGCCGTTGCGGCCAAGGATGCCGAAGCGGTTCGTCAGGCGATCGAGAGCCGCCTTGCGGGAGAGGCTTCTGTCGGCGAGGTCGGCGAAGCGCCGCTGTCTGCGGCGAAGATCGCTTTCGTCTTTTCCGGGAATGGCGCGCAATGGGCGGGCATGGGTGCCGATGCCTATCGCGAAAACCGTCACTTCCGTCAGTGCTTCCAGTCCTTCAGCGCCCTCTTCGAATACCATCTGGGGGAAAAACTGACGGATCTGTTGGTCGCGCCTGATCTTGCGCTGAGGCTCGCCGATACCAAGATCGCTCAACCTCTGCTGTTTGCCGTACAGGCTGCCCTTGCCGATTGTCTCCACGCGGTCGGCATCCGCCCGGAGGCGGTCTTCGGCCATTCGGTGGGTGAGATCGCCGCAGCCTATGCAGCCAAGGCACTCACTGCCGCCGAAGCGGTGGCGATCGTGTCGAAGCGTTCGAAATATCAGGACGTCTTTGCCGGCAAGGGCAGGATGGCCGCGGTGGTCCTCAATGAGGAGGCGGCGCTTGCCTTCGCCCGCGCGCGCGGCCTCGACAATGTCTGCGTCGCGGCGATCAATGCGCCGAATTCGGTGACGATTTCCGGGCCGAGCGAAGAAATTCAGGCGTTCCGTGACGCCGCCCGCAAGTCGCAGATCGTCGCCCACGTCCTCGACATCAACTATCCGTTCCACCACCCGATCATCGATGATGCACGGGATGCATTCCTGGCTGATCTGCCGGGCATCGAGCCCGAGGCGGCCAACTGTACGTTCATCTCGACTGTGAGCGGCGAAGTCCAGGACGGCCGCGGTCTGGACGCGGACTACTGGTGGCGCAACGTGCGCGAGCCCGTGCTATTCAAGGCGGCCTGTCAGACCGCGCTCGCCATGGGTTGCAATCTCTTCATAGAGATTTCCCCGCGATCCATCCTGTCGAGCTATGTCAGCGAGACGGCCAAGGGGCTTTCCGTTCCGGCGGTGGTGATCGGCACGCTGCAGCGCGAGACCGGAATTCCGGGTAGGGATCCGGTGGCGCAGGCCTTCGCAAGGGCGGTCGCACATGGCGCCCCGGTACAGACGTCTCGCGGCGCCGCCAAGCGGAATGCCCATATCGATCTGCCGCAATTGCCCTTCGAACCGGTCGAACTCAAGATGCCGTCGACGACGGACGAGGTCGATATATTCGGGCGCAACAACAAGTACCCCTATCTTCTGCTCGGCTGGCGGACCGATCCGAACAGCGCCCATTGGAAGAACCATATCGACGCTCATCTCTTTCCGGATCTGGCAGAACATGTGGTGGACTCTCGGGCGATCCTGCCCGGCAGCGGCTTCATCGAGATCGCGGTATCGGCCGCGCAGCGCTATTACGGCACCGACACGGCAGAGATTTCCAACCTGGAGATCGTCCGGCCGCTCGAATTGCGCACCGACCGCATGGTCGAGCTTTCGACGCTACTTTCGCCCGAAACAGGCTATATCGAGATCCGCTCCCGCGAACGGTTGAGCAATGACGATTGGACCGTCCACGCGGTAGCCCGCAGCCGCCGTCCGATGAACGCATTTGCCGACACGGCCATTACACCTCCCGTCGGGGAGGTTCCCGTCACGGTGGGTGCCGACGAAGCTTATGAGACGGCGGAACGTTTCGGCTTGCAGTACGGGCCGCATTTCCGTTTGCTCTCGAAGGCCGTAGCCTTCGGCCGGACGGTCGTAGAGGTGGAGCTCAAGCCGGCCGCCGCCGCCGTGCATCCGTTCCTCCAATACAATCTCAACCCGTTCTCGACCGACGCCGTATTCCATGGCCTCGTGGCCCTGTTCGGCCAGCTGTCCGGCAACGACGTCGGATCTCCCTACATTCCGGTTCGCTTCGGTGCGATTCGCGTCAGCGGCGAGGGCACGCAGATCACCCGCGCGATGATCGAGATCGAGCGGTTCAGCGCTTATTCCATCAAGGCCCGCTTCCAGTTGTTCGACGCGGCCGGAAATCGCGTCGCGACCTTGGACGACTGCCGCTTCCGCCGCACGTCGCTGCGTCGCCATCACACGCTGGCATCCGTCGCGTTCCATTACGAAAGCGTCCCGGCCTCACTCCTCTTTTCGCGAGACGAGGCAAGGCTCAATGCCGCGGCGATCTTCCGGAACGTTCAATCCGGTTCGTCCGACAATGCCACGTTGCTTCTCGATGCGGCGATCTACCGGTCCTGTCACGAGATCGCCGCCATGCTTGCGGATCACCGTGGCGTCGTTTCCGCCCGGCGCTTGCCGACCGATCCGGAATTCCGGGCGTTCCTGACCAATTGCCTGTTTGTTCTCGAAGACGCCGGCATAGCGACGGCGGACGAGGGAGAATGGTATATTCCCCAGGAATTCACGCTGCCGCCGGTGAGCGAACTGCTGCAGGAAATCTATCGCGAGGATGCCGGGCGCGTGGCTGAGGCGGTGCTCGTCAACAATGCCTACCGCGATGCGCTGGAGCGGTTGTCCGGAACGGCCGCTCGTGACGACGGCGAAAGGGCCGCCAAGGCCGATACCTTCAGCGAAGCGACGATCGACCACGTCCTCGTGCATTCTCCGTTGGCCGGAAAGCGATTCTCGGCCCTTATCGAGGCTGTGGAGGCTGTTTTTGCGGTACGCAAGGGCGACGTCCGGCATATCTTGGAGGCCGGTTCGACGTCCGTCGCCGTAAGCCGACGTCTTGCGACGATTGCCGCGGAGAATGGCGCCACCTTGATCATCGCCGAGCCGCGGGAAAGCATACGCCGCATACTTGAGCTTGCGTTCGAACAGGACGTGCATGTCGTCCTCCCGGAAATGGAAAAACTCTCCGCCCAGCCGTCTGCAGGTCTCGTCGTCGCGGCGGGGACTCAGGCTCACAAGCTGCTTTCAAGCCATGACGAGATCCGGACAGCCATCCGGTCGGCCGCGGCAAATGGCGCGGCGCTTGTTTTCGTCGATCGGGCTCCGTCGGCATTCAACGATTTCGTCTTCGGCCAGTCCGAAGGCTGGTTTGAGAACAGCAATTCAACGGAATTCCCGATTGGCCAGCTCGGCACGGAGCGGCAGGTGGCGGACGTGATTGCATCGCTCGGCTTCGCCAAGCCGCAAGTCGGCGAGCATGGCTATGCGGAAGGCGGATTGATCCTCGCGGCTGGCGTGTCGGATGTGCGCCCCGTCGCGAACATAACCGCTCTGCCGTCCGGCAGCCGGCTTCTGGTGTTGGCTGAAAAGTCTGGCGCGGTTTCCATCCGTGATGCCAAGATCGCCGCGCTCGATGTGGATGCAGACGATGTTTCGCTCGCGCAAGCTCTTGCCGGTTTCAAGGATCAGGCGCTTCGGCTGATATATGTGGCGGAGCGCCGGGGCACGCGCGACGCTTCGGCACTCGCTCAGGATCGCCTGCGGCGGCTGGGACAACTGGCGGAAACGCTCTCGGTGCATCTGAGGAGCGCTGGAGCGGCAACCGTCAGGCCGCAGCTTGTCATTGTCGCTCCGGGCGGATCACCTCTTGCCGATGAACGGACGGACGAGGTCAATGCCGGCCTCTGGGCTTTTGCGCGCGTTCTGCAGAACGAATATGACGCATTTGATGTCCACCTTCTGGACGCCGAAACCGACACGGCCACGGCTTGGGTCGCGGTTCAGGAAATATTCGCCGCTTCGACCACCAACCGCGAATGGCAGATGGCGGCCGGCAATCTGCGCGAGCTTCGCGCTGCCACGGGCCCATTCCCGTCCGCTGATGTCCTCCGCTCGGATTTTTCTGCTGCGACCATCCGCCAGCTTGCGAGCGGTCGTGTCGAAAGCATTACCTGGGAAGCCTGCGATCTCCCCGTGCCGGACAAGGACGAAGTGGTGATTGCCGTTGAGGCGACGGGTCTCAATTTCCGCGACGTGATGTGGGCCATGGGCCTGCTGCCAGAAGAGGCGTTGGAAGACGGCTTTGCCGGGGCGACGATCGGCATGGAACTTGCCGGTCGCGTGGTCGAGGTCGGTGCCGCGGTTGATGATCTTCAGCCCGGCGACCGGGTCATGGGGATTGCCTCTGCAGCTTTTTCCACCCATGTCCGAGTCCGCCGCGATGGTGTGACCAAATTCCCGGATAGAATGACGTCGGCGGCTGCGGCAACCGTGCCGGTCGCGTTCCTCACCGCTTTTTATGCGATGGTCCATCTCGGCCATATCGAGAAGGGCGAAACGATCCTCATCCACGGGGCGGCTGGCGGTGTCGGTCTTGCGGCGTTGCAGATCGCGAAGCTGAAGGGGGCGATCGTGATCGCCACTGCGGGCACGATCGAGAAGCGGCGTTTCCTGGAAGCGCTGGGCGCTGACCATATTTTCGATTCCCGTTCGCTTGATTTCGTGTCCCGGGTCCGTGAGGTCACCAACGGCGAAGGCGTCGATCTCGTCCTCAACTCGCTCTTTTCGGAAGCCATGGAGCGCAGTATCGAACTGGTGAAGCCGTTCGGCCGCTTCCTCGAACTGGGCAAGCGGGACTATTATTCCGACCGCAAGATCGGCCTTCGTCCATTCCGCCGCAACATCAGCTATTTCGGCATCGATGCGGACCAGCTGCTGGTCAACATGGCGAATGTGACGAGGAAGATCTTTACGGAGATCGGCCGTCTGTTCGCCGATGGCAAGCTGAACCCACTTCCCTATCGTGCTTTCAGCCATGACGAGATCGGCAGCGCGTTCCGGCTGATGCAGAATGCCGGTCACATCGGCAAGATCGTCGTCCGGCCGCCTGTCGCAGGCAAGGACAGGGTGCTCGCGGCGCCGGTCGAGACGCTGCGTTTTGCCGGCGACGGGATCTTCCTGGTCGCCGGCGGTATCGGCGGTTTCGGTCTCGCAGCCGCCGAATGGCTGGTGTCCAAGGGTGTGCGGCGCATCGCGCTCTGCTCGCGCCGCGGAATGGCGGACGAGGAGACGCTTGCCGCGATCTCCGTCTGGCACAAGAAGGGCGTGCATGCGACCGTGCATGCCTGCGATATCGGTGACGAGGCGGCCGTATCCGTACTGCTGGAGCTTCTGCGCACGGAAGGCCCGGTAAAGGGCATCATCCACGCCGCGATGGTGCTTGACGATGCGCTGCTGTCCAACCTGACGCCCGAGCGCAACAAGCCGGTCGTGGACGTGAAGGTAAAGGGGGCGGAAATCCTGCACCGGTTGACGGCCAAGGATAATCTCGAGCTCTTCCTGCTCTTCTCGTCGGCCACGACGATGATGGGCAATCCGGGGCAGGCGAACTACGTCATCGCCAACGGTTATCTAGAAGGTCTCGCGCGCACCCGCCGTGCGGCTGGCCTGCCAGGTCTTGCGGTCGGTTTCGGTGCAATCGCCGATACGGGTTTCCTGGCTCGCAACGCCGAAGTGAACGAGATCCTCTCCAAGCGTATAGGCAAGACCGCCATGAAGGCCCGCGAGGCACTGGAACAGGTGGAGCGCTATATGCTGGCGGATACCGGCACCGTCGATGCGGCTGCCGTGATGATCGCCGAGATCGACTGGAATGCCGTGCGCATGCTGCCGATCGCCAAGGGAGCGTTTTTCGAGACGGTCCTTCGATCCGCCGGTAGCAACAATGCCTCGGCCGACGGCGATACGATCGATCTTGAGGAGATGATCTTCGGCAAGTCCGCAGACGAAGCGCAGCAGCTGCTTCACAAGCTGGTCGCAAGTGAAATCGCCGCCATCCTGCGCGTCACCGAGGACACCATCACGCCGGACAAGATCCTCAAGGAGATCGGTCTCGACAGTCTGATGGCCATGGAACTCGGCATGGGCTTCCAGCAGAAGACGGGATACGATATTCCATTGAGCGGCGTCGGTGACGATACGACCGTCGGCGACGTCGTTACGCGCTTGCGCGAGCGGGTGTCGAAGCACAGTGATGATACCGAAGAGGCGGCGCCGATCCAAAATCCGGTGGTCGACAGGCTCGTGAAGAGCCATTCCGTCTCGCAGCAGAAAGCGGCGACGCAGTGATGAATGAAGGTCCGGAAGACGAAACCTCCCCAGGGCTCGGCGCTGAGGGAAAACGCGGACTGTTGGATAAAATGCGTCAGGCCAGCGAATCGACCGGGCGCAACCGTGCGGCGCGCCTCAACCGGCAGCCGCAGCCGCCTGCACGCCAAGCCCTGCGTTTCGATGAATTGCCGGAATACCAGCGCGTCAATGTTCAGCGCATGGCGGGCGAGATGATCGGTGTCGCCAACCCTTTCTACCGCTCCCACGATAGGGCGGCGGCCGCCACCACGGTCATGGGCGGACGGGAACTCGTCAATTTCGCCTCCTACGACTATCTGGCGACGAACACCGATCCTCAGACGATCGAAAAGGCCAAGGCGGCGATCGACCGTTTCGGCATATCTGCGTCGGCAAGCCGGCTCGTTGCGGGGGAGCGTCCGGTCCATACCGAGCTCGAAGACGAGCTGGCCGCAGTCTACGGCGTCGACGCGGCAGTCTGTTTCGTCAGCGGATATCTCACCAATGTCGCGTCGATCAGCTGTCTCATGGGCCCGCAGGATCTCGTCATCCACGACGAATTCATCCACAACAGCGCGCTGGCAGGCATCAAGCAGTCCGGCGCGACCCGAAGGCTGTTCCGGCATAACGATACGGAGAACCTCGAATCGGTGCTCCGGACGCTGTCTGCCGACTTCCGCCGCATTTTGGTCATCGTCGAAGGCGTCTATTCGATGGACGGCGACATCGCCAACCTGCCGGCCCTTCTGGAGCTCAGGTCCCGTTACGGCTTTTGGCTGATGGTCGACGAGGCCCATGCGCTCGGCGTGCTCGGCGCGACCGGTCGCGGCACGTTCGAGCATTTCGGCATCGATCCGCGCGAAATCGATATCTGGATGGGGACGCTGTCGAAGACCACGTCGAGCTGCGGCGGTTACATCGCCGGATCCCAGCCGCTGATCGACATCCTGAAGGCCGAAGCCGGCGGGTTCGTCTATAGCGTTGGCCTCGCCCCCGTGCTGGCCGCGGCGGCGCGTTCAGGCCTGCAGATCCTGCGCACGGAGCCCGAGCGAACCGAAAAACTGCATCGCAACGGTGCGCTTTTTCTGGAACATGCCAAGGCTGCAGGCCTCGATACGGGCCTCAGCGTCGGGTTTTCCGTCGTGCCGGTCATCGTGGGCGATTCCCTGCGCGCCGTACAGCTTTCCAACGAATTGCTGGAGGAGGGGATCAATGTTCTGCCGATCATCCATCCGGCGGTCCCGGAAGGCATGGCAAGGCTTCGTTTCTTCATCACCTGCAACCATACCGCGGAGCAGATCCGCCATTCGGTGGAGGTCACGGCCCGCAAGCTCAAGGATTTGCAGGACCGCAATTTCGGCCTCGCATCGCTGGACATGGATAAAGTGATGCAGCTTGCCCCGCTCCTGCAGGCTGCCGGCAAGTCTTGAGATCGCAGCGCCACGACCGGATGGGGACGGATCATGCATGTCATCGTCACCGGCGGGTCGAGCGGTATCGGTCTTGAGGTCGCAAGGCTCTACGCGGCGCGCGGCGACCGCCTGACGCTGATTGCGCGCGATCCAGGCAAGCTCAAAGACGCACGGCAGCAGCTTCTTTCCCACAACCGGACTGGAGCCGATATCCACATTGCAGTGGCTGATGCGGGGATCGACGCCGACGTCGCTTCCGCGATCGGTGAAGCCGAAGCGAAGCTCGGGCCCTGCGATATCCTTGTTGCATGCGCCGGCACGGTCGAGCCCGGCGCTTTCGAAACGCTGTCAGGCGACGTGTTTGCCGCTCAGGTCCAAACGAACCTCCTTGGCGTGGTCAACGCCGTTCGTGCCGTCTATGGCGGCATGAAGGCGAGGGGGCAAGGCCGGATCATGATCGTCTCCTCGGGGGCGGCACTGATCGGCCTTTATGGTTATACGGCCTATTGCGCATCCAAATCGGCGCTCACCGGGTTCGCCGAGGCGCTTTCGCAGGAGGCGGCGAGGGCAGGGCTAAAGATTTTGATCTGCTTTCCTGCCGATACGTTCACGCCGCAGTTCGAGCAGGAACTGGAGAAACGTCCCGCCGAAGCGCAGGTCTTGATGGGTAAGGCCCCTGCGTGGGCTGCGCCGGCCGTCGCTGAGCGTATCGTCAAGGCGATCGATCGGGGTGCGCCGCGGCTTTATTTCGGTTTTTCGATCACCGCGCTCGGCCTGTTCGGCTCGCTGATCAAGCCGCTCGTTTTAGGCTGGTACCGCTTTAAGCTAAGGCGTCCATCATAACACCGTCGTTCGACCGCCGTCGATTTTAAGCACGGTCAGGTTGCCCGTGTAATAGGCACCCGTATCGATGCCGATCCGGCTTGGGCCAGGATCGGGGTTTGGCTGCGGCGTGTGGCCATGGACGACGAGAAGAGGAAGCTTAGGCCCTTCGGCCAGAAACGGTTCCCTGATCCATAGCAGATCCTCGTCATCCTGCTCGTCAAGTGGAATTCCGGGTTTTATTCCTGCATGGACGAAGAAGAGATTGCCAATCTTTAGGCAGATAGGCAATTCGGACAGGAACTGCCTGTGGTTCTCCGGAACCGCCTCGCCTAAGAGTTCTCGAAGCCGTGCCATCCGGCTTTTCTGCCGAGCACCAAGATGATGGAAATCGATGCCATAGGAAATCAGCGTCTGCTCGCCTCCAAGGCCCAGCCACTCGGTGTAAAGATCCGGCTCGGTCAGAAACTTCAGGAAAACGTCATCGTGATTGCCGCAAAGCGGCAGTCTTTTGAGGCCAAGGTCACTCGGCCTGATCAAATGGTCGAGAACCTGGCTGGAACTGGGACCACGATCAACATAGTCGCCGAGCAGCACGACGAGGCCAGCTCTTCCTGAAGAATTGATGTCGGCGGCGATTTTTGCCTCGGCATTTTTCAGTTCTTTCAAGCAGCCATGGACATCGCCAACAATATAGATCGGATAGCTCGGAGCGCTGGTCCCAAGATCGATTCTGCGGCGCCTCGAACCACTCGTGCTCGTGGCACGGCGTCCAGAAAACCAGTCGATGAGTTTGCGCATGCTCGCCGTCGGCCTTTGAAAAAGGGTAAAATGAGACAATGAGAGTAGGCACCTAAAGGAAACTTAACAGCGGTGCTAGTGGCGCAGTCAAAGATGCCAAAAGACGTGGAAAGCAAGACTGTCGCCTGTCTCTCCTTTGGCTGTGATATCGCCCAAAATGCGCCATTTGTCAGCAACTGGAACGCACGACATGCCATCGGCAGACAAGCCAGTCACACGACGAAGGACGGCGATTTTTTAATTTCGGTTGGACCCGTCTGAAGGCGAAAAACCGCGTTTGAGATCGCGCCGCATCCGGCACCCCCTTACCTACAGAGGCGTCATCGTCGCACAAATGAATGACTAAATTAATAATAATATCCGGCCGTTGACATCGATCGCCAAGTGGGTTGATATGGATAAATTCCTCAATAATATCAATTTATTACAAATAACATGACAGATCGTTTTTGGAGAAAGCTTCATCGTTGCTGAGATTTTTATTACTAAAAACGTAACAGTTCCTCTGGTCGATCAGATCGAGATACGATATGATTAACCTGTCCAATTGAACTTGAGGATGCTGTGGCGTCGTGAACGCGGCCGACGTGCATCTGGCGACAGTTGAGGACGGCGCCAATATGAGCCGGCAAAGGCCAAAATGCATCTCCACCCGTGTGACAGCAGAGGAGTTCGCCGTGATTGTCGAGGCGGCACGGCAGGCAAATTTAACCGTGTCGGATTATGTCCGTTTGGCGGCGCTTGAGGCGACCGGGATACGATCCTTTTATACCGATGATGACCGGTTGCTGCTTCTGCATCTGCGCGATGAGCTAAAAACGGAGGGCTTCAATCTGACGGCGGTTTTGCTGCAGCTCAACCGGGATGACCGCTTCGTCGATGCGCCTTTTAAGAAAGAAATACTGGAAATACAGCGGGTTATCGCAGCTTTATGCGTGGAATTGTCAAGCCACGCCAAGCGGCCGACCTCGCATCGGAGAGCGATCAATGCAAACGGTTTATCGTCACCTCACAGATGATTGGCTTGCTCGGCGAGCAAGCGTTCTGCTGGATCTTGCCGCCGACGAGACGAGGCGTTCGCGGCTCGATGAAGACTGGCGGCGGCGCGCGAGCCTCGATCTTGCCTCGGGCGCATCGATTGGCTCAAAAAGTGCAGGTCGCTCCTTGAAGTTGGAGGAGGCTTATTCTTCCGGTGAGCGGGAGATGCGTCAACGGTTCGCAAGCCTGGCGATGGGAGGACAGCCCGTCGTGGTAAAGGTTCTTGGCTTCGGAGGCAGCGCCGGCGTCCGGAAGCTTGTTTCCTACGTCTCCCGCGCTGGCGAGATCAGGGCCGAAAATGAATATGGTGCAACGCTGATTGGCAAGAGCGTGGCGGCGACCGTCCTTCGGGACTGGCAGCCTGTCTTGAGCGATCGTAAGGCAAGCCGGGATATTGGCCTTTTCGAGATTGAGCTTTCCGGGCGCAATTCATGCGATTGGTCCAAGGACGATAGCCTGCAGCTTCTCCGATCGGCGTTTGCGGACAGGCCGTTTGTTTTTGTGGCGTCCAAAACCTCCCCCGTTATTCGGCTTGAAGGCATGGTCGTTCTCCGCTCCGCCTCTGAGGGCAGATTTGCGACAGACGATGCTGCGACCAAAGCGATAGGCCAAAGCTTGCAGCAAACATTTGCGCAAGAGGCCGAAGCTATCAGCTTCAAGTTCACCGGCGATGGACACGGCATGCGTTATGGAACGCTGCAGCTTCGAAGTCTCGTTGACGCGCATCCTGGCCTGATTTGCGACGAACGCGGAGACAAAATTACCGACAAGGCGGAAATGAACGAGATGCTGCGGCGATGGCGCGGGGCGCTCGTGAGCCGCAGACCCCGTGATACGATGCATGTGGTTATCACGGCCCGCGAAGGCACCGAAGCGGCTCGGTTTCATAATATGGTTCGGGCATTTCTGGCCCAGGAATTTAAGGGACATCGCTATATCTTCGCCATTCACGATCCTGCTGACGATCCGCGTCCGCGTCTCGACGGCGGAAAAAGGCCACATATCCACGCCCACGCTGTTGTCGCCACCGTGTCGGATTATGGCGATCGGTTGGCGGTTTGGGTTTCCGATCTCAAGCGCTGGCGCTTGAGGCTTGCCGAACATGCGCGTGCCAACAATATCAATCTCGTTATGACGGATCGCCGGGAAACGGCGACGGCCCCCGGCTATTCAATCAAACACGTACGGCCCGTCAGTTATGATGGGCGCACGGAGCATGTGGGAGCGAGCAGCGGTGGGCAGCGCCGTTATAATGCCAAGCGCCTTGATCATCCCTATCTCTCTCAAAGCGAGCCGAGCCAGGCCTATGGTGCTGTCGCGCGACGAAATTGGCAGGCCTTGTCGAATGAAGGCAATACCGAAAAGGTACGCCAATTTGCCCGCTCCATGCTGGCACGCTTCGAAGAGGTCGATCGGCGATCTTTGCATAGATCGCCGAAGCTCAACGGACAAGGCCTCGACGGCAGGGGTCAAACGCAAAGCCCGCGGGTTGACCCTGAAAATCTTGCCCATCACGGTTTGCACGCCACAGATGAAGTGAGAAACCGGCATCAGGCCGGGCGCCTTCAAGATCGCCTCCTTCCAGCCGCCCAGGATATTCGCGAGCCGCCGCCGACGAAACCTGTTGCAGGTCCCATAACCAAAAAGCGCCAAGCTGAAAGATCCGTTTCCGGGGCGGTCTCCGATGCCGCGAATATCGCATTGGAAGCAATGCGGCGGTTTCGGGGGGCGGTTGCAAACGCGAGGGCGGATATCCAGGAGAACGAGATTTTGCGCCAGGGTGCCCAGCGAAGCATCCAAGGCAAGATCATCCGTGCTGCGCAAACCGACAAATCGGAGCGGCAAGTGGATGCCGATGGGGTGAAAACCAATGTGTCTGCGAAATCCGTGCGGGAAGCACTGACTGTCGAACCCGTCTCGACCAAGGCCGCTCGTCTTTTTGAAGCGGGCCGGGTGGACAAAAATGAGGAACGAGGTGCCTTGGCACATCGGGAACAAGAGATCCCCGCTTCAATGTTTGCAAGCCGAAACCGCGGTGTCGGCCATGACGAGCAGGACCGATAGGCGACATTTCCATTCGCAACCGTCGGTGAGTTCGCCGAAGCGCAATACCGCTCAATTGGCCTCTTCGGTGCCGCGCGAGGCGATATATTCGCAATATGACCTGGAAATACCGAGGTGTGCCGCGTGATCGTGCTAATCTACCAAGACGTGTAATGGCGGGCCGGCGCCAGAAATCAAATGGCAGCAGCAATTGATGAAAGCAGTTTACCGAGACCTCACATCGCCTGACAAAACGACGGAAGCCTATATCCGGCTAAAATCAGCCGTGACGAGCTACAGGTCTTTCCCTGGTGCGTTCTTCAACATTCGCTCATTGGCCGATCGGATGAAGCTAAGTCCAACACCGATCCGCGAAGCGCTTATTCGACTGGTTCATGAAGAGGCGATCGGTTTTGTCCCAGGTCGCGGTTATTACGTCAAACCGCTTGATCTCGATGATCTGCGTGCAGACTATGAATTGACCTTTCTTCTGCTGCGCTTCGCGATAGAAAAGAGCGTCAAGCGCTTCAATCCCGAACATTTGCCGCCTATTCCCCAGCCGGATGATCGATTAGAGGAAGCAGGCTTGGCCGATGGTTGTGCCCTTTATATCGAGGCTTTTTATGAGGAAGTCGCTCTTTTGGCTGGCAACCCGCGACTGGCACAAGCCATACGGCAGTTTAACGATCGCACCCGACCCCTCCAACTTTTCGCGCTCAGGTCGATACCGCGGCCGGGCGATAGACTGTTGGATTTCACCCAGCTTGCGGCCGTCTTGGCAAGTGGTGGGCGTAAGCAAGCGATCCGGATGCTCAAGTTGAGGTGCCAGGAGATGACAGCCGAACTTCCGGATCTCGTAAAGTCGCTGCATTCGCGTGCCCAGCATGTTCGAATGCCGCTTGAGGATCTGGTCTGACGCTGCTTTGCATTCAAGCTGTGTTCTCGGTTTGGCCAAGGAAAGCATGCTGGTCGCAGATGCTACCGCTCCTCGGGTGCCCTCGTTTGCGTCATTGACGCCTTCTTTGCCGTCGTCAGCCCAATGGGGGTGCTGTGAGCGCTCCATCCACACAGCATGATGGACCGTTTCCGGACAAATTCCACCCTTGGCACACAAAAACGCCGCTCCGTTTATCTTTGCTTAGCCATATTGTTTAACGGCGCGTGAACCAAGCTTCGGCAAGGCGCAATGTCGCCTTATGACGAAACGATTCCGAAATTATTTGCTGGCGTTTCTCGTATCACTGGCTATGTGGGCGGCCATCGTCGGGATAGGCTTGTGGATTTTTGGCTGACCCATGGGTACTTTGCCCGTGGCGGCGAGTAACCGGCGATGAAACTGAAGAGAAGCTCACCCGCCGATCTAGATAGGGATAAATTCTCCGCCGTTAACGTCGATCACTGCGCCATTAACGAAGCTTGCAGCGTCTGAAGCAAGGAAGCCGACGACGGCGGCCACATCATCTGGACGGCCAAGTCGCCCGATGGGAATGCGATCGCGCGCTGCACGGTTCTCGATGCTGTCGGCTGGGCCAGTCATATCCGTGAGGATGCGCCCGGGCGCCACGGTGTTCACGGTAATTCCCGTCCCGCCATATTCACCGACCAGTGCCCGTGAAAGTCCTGCAAGCGCCGATTTCGAAACCACATAACTCGTCCCGGCAATGCGTGGCATTGTGCGGGCCGCGATCGAGCCGATGAAGATAATTCGGCCAAAGCCGGCAGCTGACATCGCCGGAGCTGCAAGCTGACAGCATACCATCGCACCGGTCAGATTAACCGAAAGGGTGTCATTCCATTCGTTGGGCGTGATACGACTAAATTCGGTCCGTTTGCCATTTGGCTTTGGCGACCAGCCGGCATTACAGACGAGGACCTGAGGTGGCTCCCAAAGCGAGGTCACCTCCTTGAAGAATAAATTCACGGCCTCATGATTTCGAATGTCGACAGTCGCCGCATGAACCCGATGGTCACCAAAGGCCCGGGCGAGCTCGCTATAAGCCTTGTCGACCTTTTCGTTATTTTGGCTGAAGACGGCAACGCGATGTCCAGTTGACAAAAGCTTATGGGCGCAGGCGAGACCAATGCCGGTTGTCCCACCCGTGACGATCGCGGCACGCAAATGGTCGGATTGGATCATGCGGCACCCTCCAAATTGCCAAACAGAGACAGAGCCGGGAAGGCGTTCGGGTCGATCATCACCTCGATCAGCATCGGCCCGTCGCGGCGAAAGGCTCTGTCAAGCGCTTCAATGAGCGCCGAGTGCTCGCCGACGCGGATGCCGGCGCAGCCGCAGGCTTCGGCGATTTTGACGTGATCAACGGGATTTAGGTAGCAAGCACTGGTGAAGCGTCCAAATTTGACCGTCTCGGCGTGTTTTTGAAACCCCAAAATCCCGTTATTCAACACAAGGATGATCACCGGTAGAGCGCAGCGGACCAATGTCTCCAATTCCGCCCAGCTATGTGCAAAGCCGCCGTCGCCAACGACAACCACAACCGGATGCTCTGGGACAGCTGCCTTGGCGCCAATGGCGAGCGGAAGCCCCCAACCGAGCCCTGCCAGTCCTCTCGGGCTGATGAAACGCATGCCGGCTTTGAGACTTCGCAATTGCCCAACGATCCACATCGAGGAATAGCTAGCGTCCGCCACGACGGTGGTGTCGGCGGTCAAGCGCCTTTGTAATTCGACCATGACGAGTTCGGGGCGGAGCGGTGAAGCAATTGGATCGACGACAGACCGGCGATCGTCTTCGAAACTTGCCCAGGCTGCGGCAATCAAAGTCTCCACATGCTGGCGGTTGGCGTGGCGGATGTTCAGATCCAGATTTTCCAGAGCAGCGCAGAGCGCCCACAGCGTCTCGCCTGCGTCGCCGACCAGCCGCATAGCTTCATAGGTGCGTCCAATCTCCTGTGGGTCGATGTCGACATGAATAACCTCTGCTTTTTGAGGAATGAGCCGCCAACTATCGGTTCCGTTCTGGTTTGTCCGAGTGCCTACCAACAAGATGAGATCGGCATCATCGATCAGGTCGCGGCTGTGTTTTCCCAAAGATCTCGGACCGGTCAAGGTGATCGGCCCTGCCGAAAGAGGATGGTGTTCGTCAACCGCTCCCTTGCCCATATTGGTCGTGAACACAGGCAGGGACGCCAATTCTTGCAGTCCAGCCAATGCCGCGACGCCTTGACCGTTATGGATACCGCCGCCGATGATCGCGATCGGGGAACGGGCCGCGGCAATGCGCTTTGCTGCCTCGTTTATAAGCTCGCCGTTGGGGCGGATGATGTCTAATGGAAAGGATCCAAGGTTTAATCTGCGGCTGAAGCGTGCTGGCGGGGCTGGCTCTCGCAAAAGGTCGGCAGGCAAAAGCAGCACGGCCGGGCCAGGCCGGCCGGACGCTGCGGCAGAAAAGGCCATATCGATATAGTCGTCAATCCGATCGGCGCTGATGATCCGCCGCACCCATTTGGCGCATGCGCGAAAAAGGTCGAGATGATCCAATTCTTGAAACGCATTGCGATCAGCCTGATCGCGCTCGACATCTTGGACCAAAGCAAGGATCGGGACACTGGCTTTTAGGGCCTCCGCCAAGGGTGGCACGAGCAAAGTTGCGGCGGGACCGTTTTGTGCCGCAACGACCGCGACCTGCCCCTTGCGGCGTGCGTAACCATCGGCCATGGCACCGCCCATGTTTTCCTGGCGGTAGGCGATCTGGCGGATGCCGATTGCTTCAGCAGCCAGAATGACCGCTGAAGGAAGGCTCTGGGCAAAGATAACCTCAATGCCATGCCGCTTCAGGGCACCCGCGACACGTTCGGCGACGGTGAAAATCGAAGCGGAATTCATGCACCTATCTCCTCGGAAATGAGAGCTTTTTCAAAAGTGTCGATGATCAGCTTGATGTCGCTTTCATCCATGGCAGTGGAAAGGCAGGCGGCGGCGGCATAGGGCAGAACAATCCCGTGCTGCTTGAAATGCCGCCCGAGCCAACGCATGGTTTGAGCTTCTTGGCCTGAGAGATAGGCGTCTCGATATTCCCGCGGCGCATCTGCTTTAGGATGCAAGCGAAACAACGATGCCGCGCCGGTCACGCTGAAGGGCGCCTCATATTTTGCAATCAATTGTCGAAGACTTGCGCGAAGATGGTTGCCCAGTCGATCGAGCTTTTCAAATTGCTGACGGGTCATGGCAATCATGCTGGTAAACCCGGCCACCATGGAAATGGGATTGGCGGAGAACGTGCCGGCCTGTGGCAGGAGCGGCGGGCCGCCCCGCCCGTCGAAAACGGCCATGGCGGCCTTGCTTCCACCGATTGCGCCGATCGGAAATCCGCCACCGATGATCTTGCCCATGGTGATCAAGTCGGGATTCAGCCCAAACCGGGCGGAGGCGCCATTATAACCTTGCCGAAGATTGAGTACCTCGTCAGCGATGATGAGAACGCCATATTGCCTTGCCGTTTCAACCACCGCCGTCAAAAATGCATTATCGGGCGGCAAAAGTCCGGCCCGGCTTGGCATCGGGTCGATCAAAATGCAGGCTAGCCGTTGATGATGGGCGGCGATGCGCCGGCGGGCGCCTTCGGCATCGTTAAAACGAAGCAAGATCACCTCGTCGGTGACCGAGCCCGGCTGGCCAGAATAATAAGCAACGCTCAAAGGCTCTTCGGGTGGCCCCCAGGTCTCCGGTGTCCCGGTTTGGCCCGCCTCCGCCCAGTCATATGCGCCATGATAGGCGCCTTCGATCTTGGCGACCGCGGGGCGGCCCGTCGCTGCACGGGCCGCCTTGATCGCAAACATCACCGCCTCAGTACCGGTATTGACAAAGCGGACCTGTTCAACCGCCGGAATTCTCTCGCACAAGAGCTCCGCGAGATGGATCTCAGATAAGGTTGGGTTGGAAAAGCAGGTGCCGTCCCTGAGCGCGCGACTGACGGCCTCAATCACCGGCTCGAACGTATGCCCGTGGATCAGCGTCGTGAAGTTATTGTTGAGATCGAGATATCGGTTGCCATCAACGTCATGAAGATAAGCGCCATGACCCCAGCCGGCATAGTCGGGATGGGGATGACGCTCGACGGTTGAGCGATTGACGCCATCGGGAATGACGAGGCGCGCCCGCTGGTAAAGTTTTTCCGAGATCTGCGTCGGTAAGGTTGGGGATGTGGGTGTTCGTGCTCGCATGGGCTCCTCCCGGCCAGCGACAAGCCGGCGATATCGGAAGCTAGCCAGATTTCAGTATTTGATGCAACAAAAAATCGAGGCCGACGGTTATTTTTCCGATAGGCGCTCAGAAATGACTCGCCGCAACTGACGGTATCCATCGCGAATGTCGGTCTCGATGGCGGCCCGCACCTCGGCCGGTTCATGGTTTTGGAGGCCCTCCATTGCCGCGCGATGGTTATTTGCGCCCGATCGGGTGATTGCGAAGCCTGGATAAAGGTCGTTTAAGGTTGCGCCGATCCTCAGCCACAACTGCTCGATCGTGGCAACCAAAATTGGCATGTTGGAATAGCCGTAGAGGAGGAAATGAAACTCCTTATTGGCCCAAAGTGCCTCTGGATAGTCTTTTTGATCGAGTGCCGCATTGATGCGGCCTTGGATGTTTTCCAGCCTGTCTAGCGCTCCGACCGGGAATTTTTCGGTCGCCTTCTCAGCTGCAAGCCCCTCCAGGGCAAGCCGCATGTCGGTAACCTCGCGCAGTTGCGATAGCGTCAGGCTTGGGACGACGACAGTCTTCGGGCCGGCATAGATGAGGGCGCGCTCCGTGACGAGGCGATTAAGTGCGTCGCGCGCTGGCGTGCTCGAAAGGCCAAAATCCTGAGCAATCTTCCTCACCGTCAGTTTTTCGCCAGGACGGAATGCGCCACGAATCAACTTCTCCTTGAGGGCCGTATAGGCATGGTCGCCTCGGCTGGTGCCTTTGGCGGAGCTTTGTTCCTGCTGTTCGGGCTCTTCGCTCATGACGCTTTCCATCGTTTTCGGTTAGAGTGAAATATTTTTGTTGCATCACAAAACTCAAAGACGTATTCATTCTTAAATTGCAGATGATATCTATTCAATTCGTGCGATAAATCGCGGAATATAAAGTATAAAAATTCAACTACGGTGAGAATGTAAATAAATTCATCGGCATTCACTGAGTAAAAATGGGGACATGTTCTTATATTTTTGAGGAAATTTCCTGGTTTTGCGCATAATACATGAAAGTAGGAGGTAAATATGAAGGGTGAACCGGTTATAATTGAAGGTGTTGAGAAAAGCTTTGCTGAGACACCGGTCGTTCGCGATGTGTCAATCACAGTCAAGGCAGGCGAGTTCTTGTCCTTATTGGGTCCGTCCGGTTCCGGCAAAACGACCCTGTTGATGATGATCGCAGGTTTCGAGACCCCCAATCGTGGGCGCATTAGTGTCGGAGGGCGCAATATCACCTTCGAGGCTCCCAATAAACGCGACGTCGGAATGGTGTTTCAAAGATATGCGCTGTTCCCCCATATGACGGTAGCGCAGAACATCGCTTTTCCACTGCGAATGCGCCGTGTCGGTCGCGCCCAAACACGTGAGCGGGTGAGCGCCATCTTGAATATGGTGAAGCTTGAAAGTTTTGCCGATCGGCTGCCGCAACAGCTCTCCGGCGGTCAGCAACAGCGCGTTGCGGTGGCAAGAGCATTGGTCGCCGAGCCGCCGGTGCTGCTCATGGATGAACCCTTGAGCGCTCTCGACAAAAAGCTGCGCGAAAGCCTGCAGCTCGAAATCAAACGGATCCAAAAGCGCTTAGGCGTTACGGTTGTCTACGTCACGCATGATCAGGAGGAGGCGCTGACGATGTCGGATCGCGTCGCCGTCATGGCTGACGGCCAGCTGATGCAGGTCGGGGCGCCCGTCGAGCTTTATCATCGCCCGGCCAATGTTTTTGTCGCCGGCTTCATCGGCAAGATGAATTTTCTTCACGGCGAATATCTCGGCCAAGAAGGCGACGAAGCGATCATCCGGCTTTCCGAGACGGCGGTCATGAAGTGCCCGCTTTCTACCTACCCAATTGTCGCCGGCCAGTCTGTCACAATTGCCATTCGTCCCGAAGATCTACGTGTCACCGCCAGTGCGGTCTCCAAACCGCAGGGTTTGAGAGGCAGGATCGAGGCGGCGCTGTTTGTCGGGGCCGCCTATGCCGTCTTAGTTGCGATCGATGGCCGGCCGGGTGAAGTGCTTGAGGCGCGGGTGCCGGTCAGCGGCGGATCTTCGCCTTTTACACCTGGGGACCAGGTCGACATATTTGCCGAGCCCCAGACATTGCGCCTCTTCATCGATCAAAGGAGGCAGGCGGCATGACGGCGTTCAAAAGCCTTTATCGATCGATGCGGCGTGTCTTGCCATCAATCACTCGAGCCGGATCATGGCGCCAGTATCCGATCGGCCTGTCGCTCATCTTAATCGCGCCGCTCTTCTTGTTGCTTGGCTTCGGATTTGTGTATCCCGTCGCACAGCTACTGGGGCAGAGCTTTTTTGCGCCAGAATTTGGTCTCGGCAACTATCGCCGTCTTCTGGAAACCCCACTTTATCTCAAGGTTTTGGTGCGAACCGTCACCATAGCGGCAATTGTGATGATCGCAGCCCTGATCCTTGGTTATCCGGTGGCCTTGGCGATGGCGAGGATCAGACGCAAGCTTTCAGGCTTGGTCATGGCTTGCGTTTTGCTGCCGCTTTGGACCTCAGCGCTCGTGCGCTCTTATGCCTGGATTGTGATCCTCCAGCGGCGCGGCCTGGTAAACGACCTATTGTTAGGACTTGGGGCAGTTGGCGAGCCGCTGAAGCTCATCTACACCCAAAGTGCCGTCATCGTGGCGATGACGCACGTGCTTTTGCCCTTCATGATCCTGCCGATTTTCGGAGCGATCCGTATGATCCCGCCGGAATTGGAGCAGGCAGCTCGCAACCTCGGCGCCGGACAGCTCTCCGTGTTTATTAAGATCCTGCTGCCGTTAAGCCTGCCGGGCATTTCCGCCGGTTGCCTGATGACCTTCATCTTAGCCCTTGGCTTTTACGTGACGCCGGCCCTGGTCGGTGGCCCCGGCAGCCTGCTCATGGCGACCTTGATCGGCCAGCAAACCACCGAGACGCTCGATTGGGGTTTTGCCGGCGCACTTTCGACTGTGTTGCTCTGCGTGACACTGCTGATCGTCGTCTGCTTCCGCAATGTCCTTTCCAACAATCGGGGGATTTCGAATGTCGCCTGACCTGGATTTCCCGCTTGCCGCCCGCCAAGTGGCCGATGAGAGGAGCGGAGTTTTCGTGCGCCCAAGGTTTTTTCTTTGGAAACTTATCGTTTCGGCCGCAGCAAGCCTGCTTCTATTGCTTATTCTTCTCTTCCTGGTTTTGCCGATCATCGTCATTTTTCCGATGTCGCTCGGTGGCGCCAACTATCTCGAATTTCCGCCGCGCGGACTGACATTGCGCTGGTACGAACAATATCTGTTTGATCCCGATTGGCGCGCCGCCACCCTGTTCAGCCTCAAAATCGCCCTGGCGACAACCCTTTCGGCGACACTGGTCGGCACGCTTGCCGCGATCGCCTTCGTAAGAGGCAATCTGCCGGGAAAAAGCCTGCTTCAGGCCATCACGCTCAGTCCAATGATCATTCCCCATATCGTCATCGCGGTGGCCGTGTTCATCGCGTTTTCGCCGCTCAATCTGTCGGGCAGCTTCTTTGGCTTCCTGATTGCCCACACGATGCTTGCGGTACCCTACGTCGTTTTGACCGTCGTTGCCGCCCTACAACGTTTTGACATCACGCTCGAGTTGGCGGCCCTGAACTGTGGTGCCGGTCGCATCCGAGCCTTCCTTTTGGTTGTTTTGCCCAACATCAGGGTCGGCATAACAAGTGGTGCCGTGTTTGCTTTTCTCGCCTCCTTCGACGAGGCGACCGTCGCCTTCTTTCTCTCCGGGGTCGAGGGCAAGACCATTACCCGAAAAATGTTCGAAGACATCGACTTCAACCTCACTCCGGTGATCGCGGCCGTTTCGGTAGTGCTCACCGCGATATCCCTGATCGTTATGGGCGCGTTGCAAGTCTTCAACCGTGATCCTGTTTCGGCGCGGCGCTGAGCTTAAACACATCAATAAGATCAACGAAATCAAAGGAAGGGACAGCATTCATGTCGATCATACCGACTTTTTCTTGCCGACGGACCAGCCAGGCAGCTTTCGCGCTTCGCGGCCACTTGAAGCTCGCCGCTTGCGCTATTGCGCTGTCTGTCGCCTCGGCCACCCCATCCATGGCCGACCAACAGATCGTTATCGCCACGACCGGCGGTACTTGGGAACGCCAGATGCGCGAGCATTTTTTCGACCCTTTCACCAAAGAGACCGGCATCAAGATTGTCACTGTCTCCGGGACCGGCGCGGAAAATGTCGCGCGCGTCAAGGCGATGGCGGCCACCGGCAAGGTTGAATGGGATCTCTATCAGGCCGGCGAGATCCAGGCCGCTTCTGACCTGCACCGAACGCTCAACGAGGATATGACGGCGTTTTGCAGCGATTACCGAGCCGACAAGGATCTGCTTGCCGATGCTTGCAATCGCTCCGGAGTGCTCTTCGGCTACGGAACGACCCTTATGGTCTACAACCAGGAAAGCTTTCCCAAAGGCGGCCCCGCAAGCTGGAAAGACTTTTTCGATGTTGAACGATTTCCGGGGCCCCGCGCACTGCCGAACTTCAACGATCCTTGGCGGGTCATGGCGGCCGCGCTACTTGCTGACGGCGTCGAGCCCGCCCTGCTATTTCCAATGGACATCGACCGCGCCCTCAAGAAGCTTGGTGAGCTTCGACCCCATGTCGGGCTTTGGTGGAAGACAGGGGACCAGTCGACGCAAGGGTTTCGCACAGGCGAATATGTGGTCGGGCAGATCTGGCAGACGCGGGCGGCGGCTTTGAGGCAGGAAGGGCAACCACTGGCCTGGCGCCAGGAGCAAGCCTTTTTGGTCGGCGATCGGTGGGCGTTGATCAAGAACGCCCCCAATCACGACAATGCACTGCGCTTCCTTCGTTATTTTCTTAATCATCCGGACGCCCAGGCAAGGGTTTGCGAGGCGCTGACCTGCACACCTGCCCGCTACTCGGCAGTTAGCGCGATGGGGGAGGCTGCGCGGGCCACGCTGCCAACATCGCCCGAGATATTTAATCAGCTGATCAAGCCTGATGCCGCTTGGATCAACGCCAATACCCAGCTGCTGATCGAGCGCTGGAATGAATGGAACCAACAATAGTGCCGTTTTGAAAGGTTATAGGAGATGGATGATGACATCTAAGTCTTTTCGCATCGCAGTCGGGCGGTTTTATCACGAATCCAATCGGCTCAATCCGCAGCCCGCCACCGAAGAACAGTTCGACGTGGAGCAAGGCAAAGCAATTTTTAACGCATCTGGCTCAACCTTGGCAGGGATTGTCGCGGAGCTTCAAGACAAAGCTATCATCCTGCCGACCATCTCCGTGACTGCGCCGCCTAGCGGGTTGATCGATCACGATTTTTATGAGCAGGTCACCCATGACCTTTTGGCCGAGATCGAAAGGCTAAAACCCGACGCTATCGTCCTTGATTTACATGGCGCCGCTGCCACCACGCGGCTTGCCGATCTTGAAGGAGACCTTCTTGCAAGATTGAGAGCGCTGGTTGGCCCGGCAGTTCCAATCGGTATCGGCCTCGATTTGCACGCCCATCTCACCGATGCGATGCTCCGCAATTCTAACGTGTGTATCGCCTGTAAGGAAAACCCGCATTCCGATGTGGTTGAATGCGGTGCGAAGGCCGCAAGACTTGTCCTTGAAATCCTTCGGGGCAAGCTTTTCCCCGTGATTACAACTGTACGGGTGCCGATGATCCTACCGGGAGCGGGAGAAACGGCGTCCGGCCCACTTGGCGAGATTCATCAAAAGGCGCTGACATTTTTAAAAAACTCGCCTTCTATCGTCGACATTTCGATCTACAATGTTTTCCGCTATGCCGACGACCATCATATCGGTCAAGTGGTGACGGTGATGACCAATGGAGCGGATGTCAAAGCACTGAAGGTCGCCAATGAACTTGCTGGCGATTTCTGGCGCTATCGTGAACGGTTTGAGGACCAGCTCTTGACCGTCACTGAAGCGTTTTCGAAGGTTCGCATTCAGGCCGAAGATCGGCCCTTTGTTTTGGCGGACATGGGCGACCGAATACTCGCAGGCGCGCCGGGAGATAGCGTCGTTTTATTGTCGGCGGCGTTGGACGAATTCTGCGACCTGAAGGGGGCTTTGACAATCACCGACCCCGATAATGCACAATTGGCCTGCACGGCCGGGTTAGGTACGATGGTGACGCTCGACGTAGGCGGCCAGATTACCCCCGGATTTCGGCCGCGCCGGATCACCGGCAAGGTCATTCATCTCAGCGGCGGCGATTTTACGCTCGCAGGACCCTTTCATGGCGGCGAGGCAAGTTCGCTCGGCAACACGGCCGTATTGCTTGTCAATGAGCACATCTATCTGATCTTGACCAGCAAGCCTGCCTTTAGCCACGATCCTGCGGTCTTCACCAGCCAGGGGATCAATATCGATGAGCTCGATTTCGTGGTGGTCAAGTCGGGATATCATTTTACGATGAACTTTGCTGGCATCGCGACGCCGCTTCTGGTCGCGACGCCTGGTGTTGGTTATTATAAAAAAGGCGCCTTCATCTATCAAAAGTCTCGGTTTTGGCCGGAGCATGCCGTCGATCAATCCGATGTTCGCACCGCAATCTATGGCGGCGTCATGGCCGTACTGGACGAGTCTGCACCCTTGGCGATGACCAACACCATATACACGAGGTGAGACTTACGCCCCTCCGTTTCGCCCTTGTCGTGTCGCCAAGTCCAAAGATACGGATAGCCAAAGACGGAGCCATTGGCTGGAACGTCAACCATCGGCTTCGCGCCCTTCTTCGATCAGGCGGTCGAGCTCGTACAAAATGAGGTTGACCGGCTCATGCGGAACTTGGTTCGGGCCTTAAAGCCGGTGTGGACCGCCTCTGATTTTCATGGCCTCGGGCTCGCGTAAAGAGGGCGAGGACGAACTGGACGCGCATTTTCTTAACCGCGCAAGGAAATGGCAGGTCGTAAGATCCCGCTTGGTCCATTTGAAAGGATTGGCGCCTTGTTTGACTGCCGCTTGTGTCTGTCAGCGCCGGCGAGGATCGCGCAAAGTTAGACAATGCTGGGCGATCGATCGACAACGCCTTCGTCCCTCACTTAAATCAGAGGAGGGAGCGAAGATCACTTCGGACGTTTCATTTCATAAAAGCGGAAAGTGGTGCCGTGATGTTCGGTCATGCCCATATACGAAAAGCCCAGCGTCGTCGTCATCTTCTGTGACCGGATATTCTCCGGGCGAATAACCGACACCAGCCTGGTAATCGGAAGATGATCAAAGGCATGAGCAACGATTGCCCTCAGGCTTTCAAGGGCGATCCTTTTGCCGGAGGCAAAGCCGAAGAGGCAGCAGCCGATCTCGACATCCTTTTCGTCGTACCGTCTTAAGCCCGCGCGACCGACAAAGATGAGATCACCATTGGCCTCGCGCTGGTAAAGCATCCAGAACCCGTAACCGTACCGCCGCCATTCATCGAGATAAAGCGAAAGTCTGCCATCGGATTGCTCGCGGGTCGGCATATTGCCCTCCATGATCAACTCCACCACCAAGGGATCACAATGAAGACGATAAAGGGCATCGCCATCGCGTGCGTTCACCGGCCGCATGAACAGTCGTTCGGTTTCCAGGTTCATCGTTCTTTCCAGCCCGTTGGTTGCGCTACTGATGTTCCAGTGCTCGCAATGCTGTCTTGAAGGTTCCGACCAGGCGCGAGACATCTGCTTCGCCCATTGGTGTCGAAAGGGCGCCAAGTCCGATCGGCGACAGCAAAACGCCGTTTTCGCGCATCCGGTCGATAACAAATTTTAGCCGCGGGTCGCGCGCGGCAGCGAACGTGTCGGCATAGGTGGCGATCCGTTCAGGTCCAATAAACAGGCGAAACAACGAGCCCTGACCGGTGACCGCGCCGCAGCATCCAGCCGCTGCAAGTGCCTCGGTGAGCAAAAAGCGGGTGCGAGCGCCAAGCTCGTTCAACCTGTCGAGATCACACGTGCCGAGGGTCGTCATGGCTGCCCTCCCGGCGGCCATGCTTAGCGGATTGGCGGTAAAAGTGCCGGAATGAAAAACGCGGGCACCATATGGTGAGCTTGGGTCAAACACCGCCATGTAATCGGCAGATCCCGCGACGGCGCCAATCGCCAGCCCGCCGCCGATGATCTTGCCAAAGGCGCAAAGATCGGGAAAACCTGCCGCGCAAATCGGCGCGCCGCCATAGCCAAGGCGAAAGCTCAAAACCTGATCCAGGATCAAAAGCGAGGAATGTCGACGGGTGAATTCCCGAATGAAGGCGAGGTAGGTTGCATTTACCGGGATCAGTCCGATGCGAGAGGGCAGGGGGTCGATGACAACGGCGGCCAAACGATCCGCCGCAGCTTCAAGAATTAGGCGACTTCCTTCGATATCGTTGAAGGGAATGACCAAACAATCCGATATCGCTGACGCCGCGACACCCGCATGTTCGCCTCGTGCCTGCCCGTACCCAGCTCCGCCAAGCGGCGCGGCCGTGACATTGACTTCGACAATGTCATAGTTGCCGTGATAAGCGCCTTCGCACTTGGCGATCAGGTGATGGCCAGTGAGCGCACGCGCCGCCTTGATCGCCATCATCACCGCTTCCGAACCGGTATTGGTGAACCGGATCTGCTCGAAATAGGCGACCCTTTCGACAAGTAGCTCGGCGAGCTCGATCTCGGCGATCGTTGGACCGGCAAAGCTTGATCCAAGTTCGGCCTGTCTGTGGATCGCGCGAGTAACCTCGGCATGGTTGTAACCATGGATAAGTGCAGTAAAGTTGTTCTGAAAATCGAGGTAACGTTTGCCGTCGACATCAGTGACATAAGCACCATCCCCGGAGGCGAGATAAAGCGGATGAGGTTTTTCAAAATTCGACGCCCGGGTATTTCCCCCCGGCATCACTTGCCGGGCTCTTTGATAGGCGGCGCTTGAGAGGCTGTTTGGCATCTTAATGCCCTTCGCACAGCGGCACGATATCGTGAAGCGCGTTACAAAGCCCCTCAATTTCTTCGGGCGTATGACCGGCCGTTAGACAAAGGCGAAGCCCGGCTTGACCCTCAGGCACGGTCGGAAAAAAGATGGCGGAGGTGAAGAAGCCGCGATCGACGAGCGCGCGCGCCGCACTAATCGCGCTCGCTTCATTGCCAATTCGGATAGTCCGGATCGGCAGTGGCGAACCCTGTTGATCGGTCTTGATGAGCCGGTCGAAACCTTTGATCCTTTCCTGAAGCGAAATCTGGCGGCGCAACAGTTCAGCGGTGCGGTGCAGCCTTGCCGATGCACGCGCCGCGCCAACCGCTGCGAGATTGAGAGAGGCAGAAAAAGCGTGCGCAATCGCGAAGCGACGGAAGAGCTTTTCTTGCTGCTGACTTCCAAGCATCAGCAATCCGCCGGAGGCGCCAAATCCCTTGCCGAGGGAGGCGGCGATGATTGTCCTTTCCCCGAGATCACCGGCAATTTGTGACCGCACGAAACCGTCTCCCTGGCGGCCGAACAACGAGATGCCGTGCGCATCATCGATATAAAGGAAAAGCCCATATTTCTGCTGCAGCGACAACAGCCCGTCGACAGGGGCTGCGCCGCCCATCGAATAGACGCCGTCGCAGATATAAGCAGCCACCGGGTTCTGCTTGCAGATCTGTTCGAGCATCGAAATGTCGTTGTGATCGATGGTGACGACCGTGGTTTCGGCAGCAAGTGTTGCCTTGTGGAAAGCAAGCGTCGCATGCGCGAAACGGTCGAATACCAGGACCGGTTTGTTTCCGGCAGTAAGATGGCCCGAAGCCAGCAGCGGCAGCGCGCCCATATTGGCGGCAAGGACGCTCGAATAAGTGATCACCCGCGCCTGAAAGAGATCGGCAAGATCGCTTTCCAGCAGGGTGAGTGACGCAAAGCTCATGCGCGTCCGTGCGCAGGACCAATGCAGTGCCCGGTGATCCTTGATCGCTTCGATTGCACCTTCGATGATCTCGGGGTGGTTGTCGAGGCCAAGATAGGAGCAGCGTACGAAGTCGACGAGACAGCGGTGCAAGCCCGCAATATCGATGGAAAGACGCCGTGCCGATAAAGGTCTGGCGGACAATCCCATCACCTCAGATTGATGGGCGAGGTCGAGCTGGGGAAGCGCTTTGTCGATCATCAAACGGGTGTTGCGGTGGGAGCCGGCAAGGGTGCTGCTAGATCTCGCGTCAATAGAATTGCTGATCATCTCGCTCTCCAATTCAACTGAAGCGAGCATAGGCAGGCGGGCTGGAAGATCAAAACGATATCGCTTATATCGCATTGATATATCTTAATAAGTGACAGATCTTGGGAAGATGCGTGGCAGTCCGTTTAATAAGAAAATCAGATATCGATGCTCGCAAAGCTTGCGAAAATAATCTGATACTGTATAAGAATAGTTGGGCGGCGATGCTGCCTGGGGCTTCGAATCCCCATAGGTCGGTCCGTGCCACCGCAAGGCAACACTCCTTTATGGTCGGGGAGCCTGCAGCGTATAAAATAGGCTTTGCCGAAGGCCGCAGGGGCTGAATCTATCGGCATTCGAACTCCCCGATCACCAGGTTCTTGAATTGGACGGTTGTCCATACCTGGAGGGAGGAGTTGCGATGAAATCTATGACCGCTCGTCAAACCCGGCTATCGGCAAGCTCGTCTGCCGAGGCAAGAGGCAAAACCACCGACCAGATGATCGGCCAGCAGATACGTCTGCGGCGGGGTCATCTTGGCATGACGCAAGGGGCGCTTGCGAAGCGGCTGGGAATTTCGTTTCAGCAGGTGCAGAAATACGAGACCGGCGCCAACCGAATAAACTCCTCCATGCTCTATGAGATCAGCCTGATCCTCGAGGCCCCCATCGCATTCTTTTTTGGCGCGTTGCCGGGCGTGGTAGGCGAAGAGGGAAAAATGGGGCCTCAATGGGCAGCCCGGCTCGCATATGTGTCAACGGTGGAAGGCCAGACACTCGTCGACGCCTTTCAGGATCTACCCGTCCCGGTGCAAGCGAGCATTTTGGGCATGGTGCGAACACTGGCAAGAGTGGGCCGCCTCACGACAGACCGACCGCCGCCGGTTAAGGAGGCCCTCGGGTGACAAGGCTTTAATCGGTCTGATGGTGTGATTAATTGACCCATTTAATGGCGCGAATTATGCATTGTTAGAAATTATTCAACCCATCATACTGGGTTAGATAACTGCCATTAAACTGCCAGCCATCGAAACGACTTTGGAAGCTTGTGATCCGGCTGACCATCTTCCGGCCACGCAACGCATTGCCGCAAGCGAATGGCATGAGGGACTGTCTCAGTGCGGGCGTCATTGGATTGTCAGGGGATTGTCAGGCGCTCGCCTCGTCCAGCTTCACACTTACATGGCGGAACCAACATCAAGACCGGAAAACTGGCCGAAGTCCTTGCCGCCTACGCCGCCGCCGGGCCCGCCAGTACTATGTCCATCAGGTCGGACTCTGACCCGGTTAGCGTTCATCGATTTCGTCACGGATGCTCTCGCGGATCGATGTGCAGAGGAGGACAACGCTCGAGCCTAACCGCACCGAGCACTGACAACGCGTCCGGAAGACGGATTGGTCTCGATCGTGACGCGATCTGCCCGGTAGTCGTGTGTCACCATCTGGCCCGGCTCGATCTGGCCAACGGTCTTCGCGTTCGTCAGCTTCATCGCCTCCGCGTCGGTTGGCTTTCCACCACTGACCAGGCTTGCGGCGGCGCGATCGTTACAAGGTCGCTTTATGGCGACGGTGGGGCGCTGGTCAACGCACCCGGCGAGGATAGACCGTGCGCCGGGGGCTATCGCTCGCGGTTTCCGGCTTACGCCGACGCTATGTTGCCGCGCAAGTGGATCAGGGGCGAAGGCCTGATGATCAATCGCCTCACCGCACACGAAATTCCTGACTGTCCCAGCCAATCGGTTTTCGCCCTTGTCTATACCCCGCTACAGGTCACGCGACTTGTCCCGGATAGCTATGCACAGTTGCCTGCGAAAGGACGATAACGCATTCTGGCATATCGTCGCTCGATCAGGACCTGGCGCGCATGAATTTTCGCTTCCTTGAGACCTTTTTATGGGTTGCTCGTCTTAACAGTTTCTCCCGCGCCGCAGAGCACCTCAACACGACTCAAGCCTCGGTTTCCAATCGCATCGCTGCACTTGAGCAGGAACTTGGTGTGCAGCTTTTCATCCGCGATGTGCGTGGCGTGTCCCTGACACCGACCGGCCGTCTGGCTTTTCAACAGGCCCAAAAAATTGTCAGCATGACGATCGATTTCCGCGAACTCGTCAGTAACCGGAAGGCTTTGCGCGGAACGGTGCGGATCGGTGCCGCGGATACGGTCGTCTATTCCTGGCTGCCGGCGCTGATCCGGCGGATGAACGACCGTTATCCGAGCGTCAGCCTCGAACTCACGATCGATACGAGCCTCAAGATCGCCCAGAAGATTCAGGCCGGCGAGGTCGACCTCGGCATCATCATGGGCCCGCTGCTCGGCCAGGATATCTTCAATATCGAAATCTGCACCTTTGAATCTTGCTGGGTCGCGGCCGGCGACCTCAAGCTGCCGGAAGGCGAGCTCAGTATCGAGGAAATCGCCAATTATCCGCTGCTCACATTCTCAGCAGGCTCGCAGCCGCATCGCGCCCTCATCAATCTCCTAGAGGCAAACCGTGTCGGCGATTTCCGCATCTACAATTCCAATTCGCTGTCGATCATGACGCGTCTCGTTGCCGCCGGCGTCGGCGTCGGAGCGCTTCCGGTGGTTCTGGTGCGGGATCTTATCGAGCGCGGCCAGGCGCGGATACTCGATCTGAAACCGGCGGTTCCGTCGCTGGTTTTCCATATCGTCTACCAGGATCGAGGTGATAACGCGCTGGCGCGCGCCATCACCGACATGGCGGTCGAAATTGTCGCGGAGACGCCGCTTGAAGGTGTGGTCAAGGTTGGCTAAATTTTGTGCTGCATTGCACAATGGTCAATCCATAAGCTTTTCTTATAGGCCTGGATAGGATTTTGGCGTTTGTGAGGATCCCATTGTTCCGCTCTTATGCTTTCCGCAACAGAAGAGGAGAGCAAAGTGAAAGTCTCACTTGTTCAGATGAATTCACAGAACGACAAGGCCGCCAATCTTGCGACCGCCGTTTCGATGGTTAATGAGGTCGTACAGAAAGAGCGTTCGGATCTGGTCGTTCTTCCAGAGTATTTCGCCTTTCTCGGTGATACCCCGACCGAAATGCACGACAGTGGGGAAACATTTCCGGGAGGCGAGATCTATTCGACGCTCTCTGAACTGGCGAAGGACAACGGGATCACGCTTCACGCTGGCTCTATCGTCGAGCGCGAGGGGAACCGGTTCTACAATACGACCCTGGTCTTCGGCCCCGACGGGGGCGAGCTTGCGCGCTATCGGAAAATGCATCTTTTCGACGTCGATACGCCGAATGGCATCAGCTACCGTGAATCGGATTCAGTCGCGCGGGGCGAAGAGGTTGTTACGTATAAGGCCGGCGACGTGACGGTCGGCTGCGCGATCTGCTACGATATTCGCTTTCCCGAACTTTTTCGCGCCCTGCGCGACAAGGGCGCCGATGTCATCGTACTGCCGGCAGCCTTCACGCTGGCGACCGGCAAGGACCATTGGGAAGTGTTAGCCCGGGCCCGCGCCATCGAGACTCAAACCTATTTTCTTGCGGTCGGACAGACCGGCACGCATGCCAGCGGCAAGAAGGCATGCTGGGGACATTCGATGGTCATTGACCCTTGGGGCCACATGATCGCGCAGTGCTCCGACGGCATCGGAACCACGAGCGCCTCGCTCAACCTCGCTTATACATCGACTGTTCGCGCAAATGTGCCGGTCGCCAATCATCACGTTCTCTGACCGGGCCGCTTCATGTTCGATATCCAACCCATGCCGGAGCAGATTGCTCCGGACCTCGTAGAGCTTCTTGAAAAGGTCGAAGTGGCTACGATCGGCCATGTTCTCCATTCCGGCTTCGTCGATCCGAGCATCCGCGCCGTCCTGCCGAACAAGCGGGTCGCCGGCACCGCGGTGACGCTGCGCATTCCCAATGCGGATTCGTCGCTTCTGCATTACCTGACGCAACTGGTGCGGCCAGGCGACATCGTGGTTATCGACCGTTGCGGCGATGTCCGCCACGCCTGCTGGGGCGGCGTCATCACCAATGCGATGAAGCTCGGCGGCGTCAAGGCCGGCGTCATCGATGGGCCAGCCACCGACTTCTCGGAATTCACCAAGGTTGACATGCCGATGTGGTGCCGCGGGCCGTCGCCGATCACCACCAAGATCCTCGGCCTCGAAGGGGCGCTAAACGTCCCGGTGAGCGTCGGCGGACAGGTCATTCATCCGGGCGATGCGGTTCTCTGCGACGAAAGCGGCGTGGTCGCACTGCGGCCGACAGAAGCGCGCGCCATCGCAGAGCGTGCCATCTCGATGCAGGAAGCCGAAATTGTCCTGCTTCAGCGGCTGCGGGCGGGAGAGAAGCTGCCGGATATTTCCGGTGCGACGAAGCTCGTTGAAGCAAAGCGGAGCGCCTAAGGGCGCTCCCCGACCACATAAATACCGCTCATTCAAGAGCGCAACAAAGGGAACCAAGATAAGATGAAAACGACGAATTTTCTGACTGGGATTCTGTTTCTCACCGCAACCGCCTATCCGGCCTTTTCCCAGGATACAGTGACACTGGTCGCCTATAGCGGCCTGTTCCAGGAACGTTACACAAAGGCCGTCATCCAGCCGTTCATGGCCGCCAACCCGGATATCAAGATCGAATATTACCCGTTCCCGGGATCGGCGCAGATGCTCGGGGCACTTCGCGCGCAGAAAGCCTCGCCGCAGTCGGACGTGACGATCATGGACGTCTCGGTGGCCAAGACCGGCACCGACGAAGGGCTCTTCGACAAGATCGACGAAAGCGTTTCGAAGAACGTGGTGGACCTCTACCCGAGCGCCCGTTTCGAAGGTGTCGCCGGCGTGGGCGTGACGTTCGACAATCTGGTGCTTGTCTATAACAGTCAAGCCGTCAAGACGGCGCCAACGTCTTGGAACGCACTAAAGGACAGCGCGCTCAAGGGCAAGATCGCCATGCTCGGCGCGCCGGATCTCGTCGGCATCAGCACGACGATCATCCTCGACCACATGAATGGCGGCAAGAATTACCTCCAAGGCGTCGACAAGGGCATCGCGGCGATGGCGGAAGTCGCTCCGAACATCCAGACCTGGGAGCCGAAGCCAGAAGTCTATCCGAACGTCGTCAACGGCCTGGTTTCCCTGGGCGTAGGCTGGAATGCCCGTGCGCAGGTTAATGCCGATATGTCGGAAGGGCGTCTGAAGGTTGCGCTGCCGGCAGAAGGCACGGTCCTGCAAACCAATGCCATCAATCTCATCAAGGGCGGACCATCCCAGGCAGCTGCCCGGAAGTTTGTCGATTATGCGCTCAGCCGCGCAGCCCAGGAAGCGTTCACGGCTGCAATGTATTATGCCCCGACGAACAGCAAAGCCAATGTTGCGCCTGAGGTCATCGACCGTACTGTCGTCAAGTCGATGAACAGCGTCATTCCGCTTGACTGGATTGCGCTGTCCAAGGTTCGTGACCAGATCACGCAGGAATGGCGCCGCAAGGTCATCCCGCTCAGCCGCTGATATTGGCCACCTACGAGATAGACAGAAGAAAGGCCAAGCTATCATGAGCACAACGCGTCAGAACCTTCCCGGGCATCTCTCGATTAGGGGATTGACCAAACGCTATGAGGCTATGGCCGCAGTCGACAACCTCAACCTCGACGTGGCCAAGGGTGAGCTGATTGCCTTTCTCGGCCCGTCGGGATGCGGCAAGTCGACCTCTCTCCGGATGATCGCCGGCCTCGTGCCGGCGAGTTCGGGAACCATCTCGATCGGCGGCCGCGATGTGACGAAAACGCCGCCCTACAAACGAGATATTGGGCTCGTCTTCCAGAGCTATGCGCTTTTTCCGCATATGACCGTGCTGAAGAACGTCATGTTCGGATTGGAAATGCGCAGGGTGCCGACCGCCGACGCCGAGCGCAGAGCGCGGGAGGCGATTGCGCTCGTGCGCCTGGAAGGGAAGGAGGAGCGTCGACCGGCCCAGTTGTCCGGTGGTCAACAGCAGCGCGTCGCATTGGCGCGAGCGCTCGTCATCGAGCCTTCCATCCTTCTTTTCGACGAACCTCTCTCTAACCTCGATGCCAAGCTGCGCGACGAGATGCGCGCGGAAATCCGCGATATCCAGAAGCGCCTCGGGATCACCTCGATCTTTGTGACACACGACCAGGTGGAAGCCCTGAGCATGTGCGACAAGGTTGCTGTCTTGAACGGCGGGCGGCTGGAGCAGCTCGGCACGCCTCAGGAGCTTTATGAGCAGCCCGCCACAGCTTTCGTCGCATCGTTCGTCGGGCGCACCAACCGGCTGCGCGGCAAGGCTGAAGGCGACCGCATCGATGTAGCCGGTATGACCATAAGGGCGCCGGGCAGGCATGCGGGAACTGTCGATATCATGATCCGGCCGCATCGGATGGCCATGCGGCCGATCTTGGAAAAGGCCGCTGCCGATGTGGAGCCGACCAACCGTATTCGCGGTACAATCCGGCATGTCTATTATTCCGGCGATATCCTCCAGTATGAGATCGAGGCCGCGCAGCAGATCATGACCGTCGAACAGGCAACCGCAAGCGGCGGTGCGCCGCTTGCGGAAGGTAGCGACGTGGAACTTGCCTGGCGAGTTTCCGATACGCTCGCGTTCGAGGTCAGGCAATGACGGCGGCGGCAATCATGACGGCTGTTCCTGAAAAGCGTCCGATATCCGCTGGCGCGCTCGCAACACTGCTCCTTGGGCCGATCGCCATCGTCAACGGTGTGGCTTTCGTTCTGCCGGTTTTCAACCTGCTGATGCTGTCGTTCCGGGAAGCACTTTCCGGCGGCGGACTCGGTGAAGCGTTCACCCTGGAAAATTGGACCGGGACGGTCACTGACAGCTATTATTTGGAACTGATCGGCCAGAGTATTTCCACAAGCTTGTTCATCACGTTTTTGACGCTGATCTGTTCCTATCCGATCGCTTTATACCTGCATCGTTCTCAAGGTGCCTGGCGGACATTCCTGCTCGTGCTGGTGATTTCGCCCCTGCTGACGTCCGCAGTCGTCAGGACCTATGGCTGGATCGCGATCCTCGCTGACGACGGACTGATCAACAGCATTCTCATGTATTTTGGTTCGGAAAACGGCATTCGTCTGTTATTCAACAAGACCGGTGTCGTGATCGGTCTCACCGAAATCCTGATGCCGTATATGATCCTCGCCCTGCTTGCCGGTTTCGGACGCCTCGATCATCGGATCGAGGAAGCGGCGGAGACACTTGGGGCGCCACCGTGGAAGGTATTCTGGCGGATCATCGTGCCGCTGACGATGCCGGGGATCGCTCTCGGTTGCCTCCTGTCCTTCGTGCTCGCCATCAGCTCCTTCATCACGCCGAAGCTCCTCGGTGGCGGCCGGGTATTCCTCCTGGCAACCGAAATCTACGACCAGGCGATCGTCACGCTGAATTGGCCGCTGGCGGCCACCTTGTCGATGATCATTCTGGTCGTTTTTGGCGCGGCACTGGTGTTTTATTCGCGCCTGTTGCGGGCCATTTCCTGAGGAGAGGAGACCAAAGATGGAAGAACGTCCTGTTTCCCTCAGCCTGAAGATTACCGCTTTCTTCATGTTCGCATTCCTGCTGGCGCCGGTGATCCTTGTGCTGCCGATCTCGTTTTCGGCGGATAATTTCATGACCTTTCCGCCATCCGGCTGGAGTACCAGATGGTATGTCGAATTCTTCGGCGATACCCACATGATCGGCGCGCTCGGCACGAGCACGCTCCTTGCAGTGGCCGTGACGGGGCTTTCCCTGATCATCGCCATGCCAGCGTCCTATGCGCTTGTCAGGATGCGGTTGCCGGGCGCCAACGTGCTACTGTCATTCTTCACCGCGCCGCTGCTGCTGCCTACCATCGTGCTCGGGCTGGCGATCCTGATCGTGTTCGCCGGGCATAACCTTCTCGGCACTTTCACCGGGCTGGTTATCGCCCATCTGGTCATCGTGCTGCCCTATGCCTTGCGGGTTTTGACAACATCGCTGGGGGGACTCCCCATCCCGATCGAGGAGGCGGCATCGACGCTTGGCGGCTCGCCGCTTGTCGTCTTCTTCCGCATCACACTGCCGATGATGGCACCCGGGATTGTTGCTACCTGTGCGTTGTCGTTCCTCGTATCCTTCGACGAGGCCGTCATATCGCTATTTCTGACGGGGCCGAGGATCACGACGCTGCCGGTCGCACTCTATCAGCATGTCGAAACCCAGGCGGATCCTCTAGTCGCGGCCATTTCAGTCTTGCTGATCCTGCTGACGCTTGCCGTCGTCATGATTGTCGATCGCACCGCCGGTCTGACGAAGACGTTCGTGAAGTAGCCGCCGGATATCCGGTTAAACCCGTCACCTAGACGATTTTGGCGTATGCTGACAGTTCTCACTTCGGGCGCGATCAGGTGTACCTGACATACGATAACCTGCTTTCCAGATTCGAAATTATCCCGGTTGTTCCCATCCATGTCCTATGCCACGACCATCGAGCAGACGGTTTTCCGATTTGCCGATTTGAAAGACCTTCTTGCCAAAGCAACCCCGGAACGGTCGGGCGACCAATTGGCCGGAATTGCTGCATCTGGACCGGTGGAACGGCTGGCGGCGCAGATGGCGCTTGCCGACCTGCCCTTGAAGACTTTTCTGCAGGAGGAGGTCATTTCCTCCGACGAGGACGAGGTGTCGCGTCTGATCGCCGAGCAGCACGATCCGATGGCGTTTGCGTCGATCTCCTCACTAACGGTCGGCGAGTTTCGCGAATGGCTCCTGAAGCCGGAGACCGATCAACGGGTGCTCGAAGCGGTCACCTACGGGCTCACCCCGGAAATGGTGGCGGCGGTGTCGAAGATCATGCGGCTGCAGGACCTCGTCTCGGTGGCCGCCAAGCGGGAGGTGGTCACCCGTTTTCGCAACACGATCGGCCTGCGCGGCCGGCTTTCCACCCGTAACCAGCCCAACCATCCGACCGACGACAGCCGGGGCATCGCGGCTTCGGCGATAGACGGCCTGCTGATGGGCTCGGGCGATGCCGTCATCGGCGTCAATCCGGCGACCGACGGCCTCGGCGACTATATCCGCATCGTCTCGCTGCTTGATGAATTACGCGAGAGGCTGGCGATCCCGACGCAGACCTGTTGCCTCGGCCATGTCACTACCGCGATCAAGGCAGTGCAGGCCGGCGCCCCGGTTGACCTCATATTCCAGTCGGTGGCCGGTTCCCAGAAGGCGAATACCGGCTTCGGCATCGATCTTGCGCTTCTGAAGGAAGCGCAAGAGGCAGGGCGTTCGCTGAACCGAAGCATGCCCGGCGGCAACGTCACGTATTTCGAGACCGGGCAAGGGGCGGCCCTTTCCGCCGACGCGCATTTCGGCGTCGACCAGCAGACAATGGAGGTGCGGGCCTATGCGGTCGCGCGCGAGTTCGATCCGCTGCTTGTCAATACTGTGGTCGGTTTCATCGGGCCGGAATATCTCTTCAACGGCAAGCAGATCATCCGCGCCGGTCTCGAAGACCATTTTTGTGGCAAACTTCTCGGGCTGCCGATGGGGGTGGATGTCTGCTACACGAACCATGCTGATGCTGACCAAGAGGACATGGATGCGCTCTTGACGCTTCTGTGTGCAGCGAATGTCAACTTCGTTATCACCGTGCCGGGAGCTGACGATATCATGCTGAACTACCAGTCGCTTTCCCATCACGACGCCATCTATTGCCGCGAGACGCTGAATCGTCCGCCGGCACCGGAATTCGAACGCTGGCTGCAGGAGATCGGCCTGACCGATGCCGATGGCGCTTTGGTCGGGGCCCCGGCGTTGCTAACCGGGCTGCTCGCTAACTCCAACCTTCTCGGGGCGTAAGATGGACAATCCTGCAACGAAGGTTCAGCCGGAGGGCGGTTTGGATCTGAGGGTGATGACAGAAGCGCGCGTCAGGCTTGGGCGTTTCGGCGCTGGCATGCCCACGAAGGCGTCGCTCGCCTTTCTGCTCGATCATGCGCGGGCGCGAGAGGCTGTCTGGTCACCGATGAACGGCATTGAGGTGCAGCGGCAGCTAACGGAGCTCGGGCTCGACGTTCTTTTCGTCGAGAGTCTTGCAGAAGACCGCGGTCAATATGTACGCCGGCCCGACCTCGGCCGAAGGCTGTCGGCCGCATCTGCCGGGCGGCTGGAGCGTGTCGCAGAACAGCGCGAGGGGGTCGATGTAGTCATCACCATTGCAGACGGTCTTTCTTCCAGCGCTGTGGATATCAATGCCGTCGCTGTCGTAAAGGCAATCGTCCACCGCCTTCGAGGTCTCGGCTTTTCGCTGGCGCCAATCATTCTGGCCAGCCAGGCGCGGGTTGCCTTGTCCGATCCGATCGGACAAGCATTGGGCGCAGGAATCTCCATCATGCTGATCGGCGAGCGCCCCGGCCTTTCCGCTGCCGACAGTCTTGGGGCCTACTTGACCTGTTCGCCCCAAACAGGAAATCTGGATTCACGCCGGAACTGCGTCTCGAATATTCGTGAAGGCGGTTTGTCAGCGGAACTGGCTGCCGAAAGCATCGTGGGTCTCGTCGCAGACATGAAAAAGACCGGGATCAGTGGTATTGGGCTGAAGGACGCCATGACGAAACTTCAAGTGCGCGGAGAGGTGACGGCTATCGCCTTCCGACAACGTGAATAGTTCGCCGTCGACGCGGAAACACTGGGCATTCCATATTCGACGACTAGCCCGGGCGCTAGTTTTCCGGGCGCATCTTCAAGCTCTTGTTTAACCGAAATAATCTCCTCGAAAGACACCGGGCGTAGGTTCAAGCCCGTTCAACTGCAAGATCATGTAGCGGCGGGGTTGGCGGCTCGCATCCCTTCCAGGTGACTGACCTTGATCCCTTGCGGTGCGGTTAGGAAGCCTATATATAGAGATCAAATGGATTGGGGTTCGTTCCCGGTCGGCGTCGTGGCCTCGGTTTACCGGGGCCTTTCGCTTTTCAAGGAAAGACTTTCAGGCCATACCACGAGCTTTGATCCTGAGGTCCCCTCCAGATCTTCGGCTGGATGATGTCGAAAGCCCGGTTGGGCTGTTGCGGGCGCAAAAATTCGCAGACCTATTGGACGTGCGATCAAATCTGCCAATTGAAGACCGGCACTGTTCGCTTGTTTTGAGACGAAGTTGATCTCGAAATCAGGCATGGATGCTCCGGCCGCCTGTAAATAGTGCTGACCGGCGGTAATCCTCCGAAACTCAAGTTCAAGTTCCAAATCTTCCTTTCCGCGTCCAGGCTTCTCGCGCGGACTGCGAGACTCGCACACGATGTGGCACTCGCCTTCGTCGTTCCTTGAGCGCAGAAACTCGTTCGCCTTCTCCAAGCAGAAGAGGAGCGCAAGCTGGTATGGGTTCTCGGGATTTGCGTATCGCCGCCTCAACGCATCCTTCCTGATAACAGCGGAAATCACCGTCATTGGGGCTGCCTCGAGGACGCTCGAAAGATCCTCCATAAATGCATTTCGAATATCGTCATATTGCAAGAAGCTGAACGGAAATCTCCGTTTCACGATGTCGCTTTCATGCAGTACGTAGCTGTCGTGACCGAACCATCTGAACTTGAAATCATGAAGCTCCCGACTGGCAAGAGCGGAATACTGGGATTTCTCGAAGATGCAGAATGACAGGACAAAAATAGGATAGTTGACGTCGATGGACGTCAGGCTGTGGTCGCCGCTCTCATCGACGTAGATAATAAAATCAGAGTAGCTCATCGCTTCGATTTAGCAGAGCCGCAACGTGGAGCACATAGATGAGACGAAAAGCAAAAGCTTGAAATTGCTTTGGGCATCAAGCGAGCACGTGTGGACGTCGATGACTACGCTAGCGGCAAAGCAAGCTGAGAGGCGGCCGTGTCAGTTATCCGCTCCAGCGAAGACAGGGTGACGCCGAGCAGGCGGATTCCCTTCCTCACGGGAAAGATCGGCTGGAGCAGGAAGCCGACGATCTCCTCCAACTCCGAAATCGACGACAGTTGCATTGGCACCGTCTTGCTGCGAGTGATCTGCTGAAAATCCGAATACTTCACCTTCAGCGTCACCGTCTTTGCGCCGATGCCGTTCGCCTCGCAATAACCCCAGACCTTCTCGATCAATGGCTGGATGCCCTCGCGGGCGGGCTGGTAGGCATGAACGTCCTCGGCAAAGGTATCCTCGGCGCCGACCGATTTGCGGACCCGATCCGGCTTGACCTGACAATTGTCGATGCCCCTGGCGATGCCATAGAAGTAGGGGCCGGACTTGCCGAAATGCTCAATCAAAAAATCGAGCTCCTTGCCGAACAGATCAGCACCCGTCTCGATGCCGAGCCGGTGCATCTTCTCGGCGGTGGCCGGACCCACCCCATGAAACTTCTTCACCGGCAGACCCTGCACAAAGGCGGGACCATTCTTCGGCGTGATCACCGCCTGGCCGTTCGGCTTGTTGAGGTCGCTCGCCATCTTGGCCAGGAACTTGTTGTAGCTGACGCCCGCCGAGGCATTCAGACCGGTGGCGGCCTTGATCTTCGCCCGGATTTCCGTGGCGATCTCGGTTGCAATCTCCATGCCCTTCAAATTTTCGGTGACGTCGAGATAAGCTTCGTCGAGCGACAACGGCTCGATCATCGGCGTGTACTCGGCGAAGATTTCGCGGATCTGCATGGAGACGGCACGGTAGACATCGAAACGCGGCCGGACGAAGATCAGCTCGGGGCATTTGCGTTTGGCTGTGACCGACGGCATGGCGGAATGGACGCCGAACTTGCGCGCCTCGTAGCTTGCCGCTGCTACGACGCCGCGGGCGACCGAGCCGCCGACGGCGACCGGCTTTCCTCGAAGCTCCGGATTGTCGCGCTGCTCGACCGACGCGTAGAAAGCATCCATGTCCACATGGATGACCTTGCGCGGCCGATCTGTGCGTTCGTCCTGGTCCATGGCTCAGCCTTCGTCCGGCGACGATACGCTCTCCACCAGACATGGGAAATAGGCGCCGCATCGGTCGCCTTCCGCCGTATGCATCCTCTCGCAGCCCACCGTCATCCGGCGGCGGAGTTCCGCAAGGGTGACCCCGGCGCCAAAGACCTTTACCAGCCGTTTCCGCTCATGATTGCCGCGACGCCGGCACAGACGGCAATCGAGTTCGATAATCGGATCCCGCACCTGGCGGAGGGTCGGGAGACCATCGACTATCACCTGCCGTCTCGGCATCAAAAAAAGTCCTCTTCAGTCATCGGCCTGAATCCACTTATTGAACCGACGATTCCACCGATGGAGCCCTGCAAAGCCGCCGTACATGCGCATTGACTCATTTTCCTGTTTAGAACAAATACAGAACATATTCGTTTCTCTCAAGTAATAACAGCTCCCGCGAAGAAGGAGACCATGAGCCAATCCGCCTCCACTGCCGTTCTTTCGGAACTGCGCGAGCGCATCGCACATCTGGAAGGCGCCGCTGGCCGCCAGAAGACAGTGCTGCCGTTTGGCGTATCCGACATCGATGACTGTCTTCCGGGAGGAGGGCTCGCCTATGGCGCCCTTCATGAGGTGGCGGGCGGCGGCAATGGTGCGGTGGATGGGGCAGCGGCCGGCCTCTTCGTCGGCGGCATTGCGGCAAGAACGAAAGGCAAGGTCGTCTGGTGTTTCACCCGCGCCGATCTCTTTGCCCCCGCTCTGGCGCAGGTCGGCCTGCATCCCGACCGGGTGATCTACGTCGAGGCCGGCCGTGAGGAGGATGTGCTCGCAAGTTTCGAGGAGGCGCTGCGCTATGGCGGTCTCGGCGCCGTTGTCGCCGAACTGGTGCGCCTGCCGATGGTCGCTTCCCGCCGCCTGCAGCTCGGAATCCTATGCGATCCTGACGACCACAGCGAATGACGATGTTGCGCCTTTCCATGAGCGGCAGATGGCCGTGCTTCGGCGTGAACAGCGGATGGCATGGCTTGATCTGACCCGCGCGGAAGCGGAAATCCTTCAGCCATTGCCGCCAGGAAGTTTCAGGGTCTCATCCCACTCGGACGGCCGCGTGCAAGCAGCGTTTGCATTTTAGGTTTCTCGGCGTGTCGTTCTCTGCTGGTCAGAACTGGAACATCGCCTTCCACGCGATGTTGGACTTGACCAATGTTCGTAGATCGGAGCGCAAGATGACCGACCCCACCCATCAAACTCCTGAAGACAAAAACACCGACACGGTACCGGAAGATACGCCCTTCGCCGCCGAAAATACCTGTCGCCGATGCAAGGGAACGGGCAAGGTCGACGGGAATAGATGCCCCGATTGCAAGGGAAGCGGCAAGGTCATCACGCCAGTCGGAGGCGCGGGTTGAACGAAGTTGGCGATCTAAGCTCGCAGCCGCCGGTGGTTTTCCGTTCCCAGAACGAAGCACTGCGCTTCTTCGATGAACTGCAGCCTGTGATGCCCGATGAGATGATCGGTCTCTGGCAAGGCCACGGGATCGCGACCGGGCATCCTCTCGATGGTGTGCTTGAAAATCTCGGCTGGTACGGCAAGCGCTTTCATCCTGACCTGCGCGCCGATGCGCTGCTGTTTCAGGCGGGGCCGCGGCGGCTCGTAGCCATCGACCCGGCGCGGATTCCGCTCGAACTGGCGTTGCGGTTGAGCCGTTTCGGCCGCACCCGGATCGCGCGGAACTGGTTCACCTATCTGCAGAAGGTCCTGCGGGCTAGCGCGCCTGTCGCCTCGCTTCAACCGTTATCGTTCCGCGGCAAAACCAGCACAGCAATGATCTATGATCGCCAGCCGATCATAGATCACTTCCGCCGGATCGATGACGGCGCGGTCATCGGCGCCATGGTCGTTGAGGGCGACGAGCATGTCTTTTTCTTTCTTCTCCAACAAACTTCACCCCCGCCGGCGGGAGCATGATCGCCGGCACACCGCCTCTTGAAGCGTCTGCTTGCTTTTACAATATCATTTCGAGAGGAAGACCGGTGGCATTGGAAGGAGGAAGAAAATGCCGCTCAACGATGTTCCATGGACGCGTCCGGTGACGATCCGGCTGCAGTGTGGCCTGGAGCGCACCTTCACAGGCGTCTATGATGCTCTTGATTTCCTGGAAAACGAATGGCCTCTGCGGCACGGCGAGCGTCATGAGCGCGCCGTAAAAACCTGCCGCGGCGCGCTGAATGGCATTGTACCGGCCGTCATTGCGCGGGAGGCGTTCATGGCCGCCTGCCTCGAAGCCGGGATGCCGGCCGTCATGGCGCCCTGGAAGGCCGCGCCGAAGCCGCAGACGCTGCGAGCCGCGCGGGCGGCCTCCATATAGACGCTAAGCTTTTGGGCTCGCCTTTTCTGGAGGCGGGCCTCCGGCAACATCGTCCGAAACAGCAGCTGCTTCATCGTCGGCGGTAGATGTCGCCCGGTCGCTGGTATCCACCAGAGCGCTTGGCGCCGCAGCAAATTGAGAGCTTTCGATGAAGGCGGGGTCTTCCCGTCGTGCTTTTCGTTCGGCGGATCGGCGAGCAAGGAGGTCGATGTAGCGCTGACGCATCTCCCCAATTTCAATCTCGCCTTCAACCCACTGCTCGACGAGGGCCATATACTCCACGTCTTCATCGATCGGCATTCCGCGTCTTCGAGCGCGGGCGATCACACGCTCCGCGATTGACCTTCGTAACTGCATGCGCATCCCTCGACTCAGAACGTCCATTAGCCATGGCTGATTAGCAAGCACTACATTTCGTCGCCACTTGAAATCGCGGTCTTCGCTCCATATTTACGCTTCACCTCCCGTATCGACGGCCTCCTGCCTGGCGTTGCTCGCCGGTGTTTGAGGCTGTCCGGGTTAGAAGAAAAGGGCGCTCCCTTTGTGGGTTGAGCGCCCTTTTCCATTGTTCGACGTTCCTGATGGCGGCGCGTCGTCTTGTAATGGCGCGATCCGCTTCTTATGTTTCAGATATCACTCAAATATTCACACAGCCGCGATGGGACGTGGTGAACGTCGACGATCTCGCGCGTCACGTGCTGTGTCCCGCGAAGGATTTCAATTGAACAAAGCAGATAATGCCACCACGCCGGCGGCGCCGAAGCCGCGCGACCGCGGCGAAGTTACCGACCGTCCGGACAAGAACCACAAACCATATCCCTGCCTGCTCACCCGCGCGGAACTCAAAGCCATCATCGCCGAGCAATTGGGTTGAGTCACAACAAGAACAAGGAGAACAAGATGCAGGTCATCGTCAGAGACAACAATGTCGAACAGGCCATGCCCGCGCTCAAAAAAAAAGATGCAGCGTGAGGGCCTGTTTCGCGAGATGAGAGCCCGCCGGGCCTATGAGAAACCCTCCGAGCGCCGGGTTCGCGAAAGGGCTCAGGCGATTGCCCGCCAGCGCAAGGCCATCCGCAAGAAGATGCAGCGGGAAGGGCTTCTGCCCGCCACCAATCGCAGGGCATCGGCGCGGTAGCTGCCGGCATAATTTGAAAGGGCACATGATGGAAGAACTGCACAGCATTACGGTTTCGAACGAGCAGCTTGAAGATTGCCGCGATGTCATCGAGCCAGACCTGCAAGATCTAATTCGCACGACGATCGCCTCCGGCTTTTCGGCCGAGGAGGTGCTGATCGCGATCAGCGAACTCGTGGCAGAGGATTTTGCCGCGGTCGTTAAAGTCCCGAGCGTTCACTGAGGCGGAGGATTGCCCATGGGTTTCTCAGCGCAAGCAGATCTATTTAGGGGCGCTGAACCGGCTCTGCCGCCGGGTTTCCGCTACAAACCCAATATGGTTCCAGAAGACGTCCAGTTGGACCTCCTGCATGAGATACCGCAATTGCCGCTGAAACCGTTCGACTTCCATGGTTTCGAAGGCAAGCGGAGGGTCGTCTCCTACGGCTGGAAATACGATTTTGACACCGAGCAGGTACGGCGCACCCAAGACATACCGCCATTCCTTCTGCCGGCGCGGTCCATTGCAGCGACCTTTGCCGGCATCGCGCCAGATCAACTGCAGCAGGCTCTGGTCACCCAATACGCGCCCGGCGCGCCGATCGGCTGGCACAAGGACAAGAACGTCTTCGGAAGGGTTGTCGGAGTCTCGTTGCTGTCATCATGCACCTTCAGGCTAAGGCGCCGTGCGGGCAACAAATGGGAGCGCGCCTCGGTGATTGCCGAACCCGGCTCCGTCTACGTGCTCTCGGGGCCTGCGCGCAACGAGTGGGAGCATTCCATCCCGCCGGTCGGTCAGCTTCGCTATTCAGTCACTTTCCGCGAAATCGGCTGACGATGTCTGCGGAGCGCAGGCGCCTCAAAATTTCTCGTACCGCCTCTTGAACCGGGAAAAGAGCGAAACCAGATCGAATATGTCGGCAGCCCAGAAAGGGGGCCGGTAACCGGGAGACGCAAGTTTCCTCTGCGTCTCCATTCCATGTTGCTTTACGGAGGATATGGTTATGAGAAACGAATTCGACTTCGCACCCCTCTACCGGTCGAGCATCGGCTTCGACCGCGTCTTCAATCTCCTCAACAATGCGCAGCGCCTGCACGCGATCGACAGCTGGCCGCCCTATGATATCGTCAAGACCGGCGAGGACGACTATCGCATCACCATGGCGGTCGCCGGCTTTGCGGAGGGCGATCTCGACGTCACCCAGGAACGCAATGTGCTCATCGTGAAGGGTAACAAGGCAAAGGAAACGGAGGAGGGCGAGTATCTGCATCGTGGCATCGGCGGCCAGACGTTCGAGCGCCGGTTCGAGCTTGCCGATCATGTCAAGGTCGAGGCAGCGTCGCTGACAAACGGCCTGCTGACGATCGCCCTGAAGCGCGAGGTCCCGGAAGCCATGAAGCCGCGCCGGATCGAAATCGGCGATGGATCCGGCAATGCCAAGGCGCCGCTGCAGATCGAAGCTGAAAAGAAGGTCGCCTGAGCATGCGGTCGCAAACCAAGCCCTTTGTCGTTGAAATCCGGCGCCGCCGAAAGATCAAAGGCAACTTCGGCCGGACGACGAAAGCTGCTTCTTCCTTGCTGGCTCGGTGGCAGACCATGAAACCTCAGCCACAGTCTCAGCCGACAACGGCGTAGTTCGAATGGCGCGGCCGCGGGCTGCGCCATTTCTTTTGGAGCGTTGTCTTATGAGGCACCGCGTTCGACGTCGGTGCCGGTTGACACGCCCGGCTATCATTCCGCCTGCACATCGGCACAAAAGGGCTACCCAGGAGTTTCCAGAAAAAGGAGACTCGATATGGCAGACAAAAAGCTCACCCAGGGTCTGAATGACAGACCAAAAGACACGTCGATTGGACAGACCGCGGAAGGCTTCCCCGATAACAGCGGGCGGCCCGTCGACATCGATGACGCGAAAATCGAAGCGACGAAGAAGAAACTTTCCGACGACCCGCGCGAAAAGCTGCTGAAAGAGGTCAGGCAGCAGGAAGATGCGTCAAGGACCGGCTCGGAATGATCGTTCCTCAAACATATAACGCTAGGCGAATAGGCGCGGAGATGGCGAGCGACAAGTTATCTACCGGGCGGTGATTGGGCTCGGATTCTCATTTACATCACTACCGCGCTTTTTGCTTTGCCGCGCCGGCCCCCCGACGGTGCCGCACCGTAAACGGTTTCTTGCGGAGCCGCGCAGAGGCATTGTAAGACTCTCGTTCACATTCCGGCCAAAAAGATAGCGATCCCTGGCGATCCCTGGTGCATGTTAGGGTTATCTTTAATTCTCCCGCAAGGACCCGGCATTATCGTGCATGCATGAGAATAAGCACGATCACCAATTGGGCCTATGGCATCACGGTCGTTCTCACGGCACTTTCGGGCGCGGCGTTCATAATGTCCTCGCGCAGCGCCATTCAGGAACGGCTTGCGGTCGAAGAGCATTTGACGCTGGATACCTTGGCGGAAGATCTCGCGCTCGGAGCGGAGGTGAGAAGCGATGAGGCCAGGCTTTATGTCATGCGCGGCGAAGAGCGCCATCTGCAAGCGTTTCACGCGGAGGAGGAGGCAGAACGACAGCGTGAAGCCGCTGCGACGAAGCTGATGGCAAAAGGCTTGCCGGCGGCCGAGGCTGAAGCCCTCAAAGAGATCGGCGCGGAGGCGGAGGAACTGGACAAGATCGAGATCGCGGCGGTCGAGGCATTTCAGCGCGGAGACCGGGCCGGTGCTCAAGGCATGCTTTTCGGGGCTGAGCACGAAAGACTGCAGACAGCACTCCTCGGCACGGTCCGCCACTTCAGGGACATGACGGCGGCGCGGACTGGCGCAGAACTCGAAGCGGCCCGGGCACGCAGCGACTGGTGGAGCCTTCTCGCCAAGATCATGCTCGGCATCACCGGGGTGCTTTTCCTGGCCGTCCTTTACTTTATCTTGCGACGGCGCGTTGCCGTACCGCTCGTCCGGATGACGGGAATTGTCGGCAGGCTGGCGAAACAGGACTATACGGTCGACGTCCCCGCCGATCCGCGGCGCGACGAAATCGGCGAGATGAACGACGCCATCCAGATTTTTCGCGCCAATGGGATCGAACGCGAGCGTCTCGATGCGGAAAGAAGAGCGGATCAGCGCACCAAGGATCTCATCCTGCAGATGATGCACCGGCTGCAGGCGTGCCAGAATCAACAGGAGCTGGCGGATGTCGTCGCACGCTTCGCGCCAGAAATATTCCCCGATATTGCAGGTGGTCTCTATCTCCTCGACGAGAGCAGAGGCTTGCTGACGCGGGCAGGGGTGTGGCTGGAGCCTCAGCATTCTGGCTGCGTCTTCGAGGCTTCTGCCTGCTGGGGACTGCGGCGGGGTCGCCCGCACGCAAGCGGTTCGGTCGATGCCGACGTTCCTTGCCAGCATCTGGACGGAAGCGAGGCTTCGGCGTTGTGTGTGCCTCTGACGGCCCAGGGTGACGCAATAGGCCTTCTGTATTTGGAGGAACGGGGTGGCACAGCGCTTCGCCTGGAAACTTCTCGGCTTTATCTTGAGCTGATCGCCGAAAACGTCGGTCTTGCGATCGCCAATCTTCAGCTTCGCGACAAGCTGACCGACCTCGCGATCCGCGATCCGCTCACAGGGCTCTTCAACCGCCGTTTTCTGGATGAGACGCTGCGAAGATACGCGCGGGACCAAGGTGGCGAGCCACATGCGTGTCTGATGATCGACATCGACCACTTCAAGCGCTTCAACGATGACTTCGGTCATGACGCCGGCGACATGGTCATGCAGTATGTTGGTCAGGTCCTTCGCGACACGGTGGGGCAGGCAGGAGGCGCATTCCGTTTCGGCGGTGAAGAATTTACCGTGCTACTGCCTGGTTTCAGTGAAGCCGAGGCCTTGCGACTGGCGGAAGACCTGCGGGAGAAGATCAGGGCGGCCATACTTTCCCATTCCGGCCGTATCATCGGCGCCGTCTCCATATCCTTGGGAGTCGCGGCCTCTCCGTTGGAAGGGGCGGTGGAAACACTCTTGACCCGCGCGGATGCGGCATTGCTGAAAGCCAAGCAAGAAGGCCGGAACCGGTCCGTTGCGGCAAGCAGAATGGATCAGGCCAATGGCGGGGCGTGAAGGGCGTCAGAAAGCCGACGCCTGAAACCGCTGGAGGGAAAGGACGCAGAGCAGCACCCTCTCTTTTGTCCAAGCGGAACGGCAAGACGCCGTGCAAACTAAGAAGATCCACTTCATGGCCTGCCGGAGAGAAGGCCGATCCTGCGGATCGGGTGCGCCGCATCCCCTACGTCTCGTGCGTCCATAGCAGAATGAAGGGGTAAGAACAGCCGCTTTTTAGCAACGCCCCGTTGGAATTGCTACCCGAATGATCACCATGTTGTTCTCATCACGGGTTTGACACACCGCGGCTCCGCACTAGGTCATTTCGACAGCGTCAGGTTGTTTTTTCCGAGTCCAACAATGAAGCTTATCAAAATCCTCGTCGGTATCATTCTGATAATTGCAGCTCTTTACGTTATCGTGGGGGAACAACTGACGGGCGCCAGCGCCGATGCCGTGATCAATGCCAGGGTCACCACGACCCGCGCGCCCATTGCCGGCAACCTTGACCTGAGCCAGAAGCCCTTAGGCGCGCGGATAAGCGCAGGCGAACCCCTCGGCTCCATCAACGATCCCCTTGTCGACAGCATGCGTCTCAATGATCTCGTCAATGAGCGCGCGCAGACCGACGCTGAAGCAAAACGCCTTCGCACGAACCTTGATTCGGTAAACGGCTCGATTGAGTTGCTGCGGACGCGGTCAAAAAATTATTCTCAGGAACGCATCAGACAATTGCAGGCGCAGGTGACAGCCTCAGAGTCCCTTGCCGCTGCAGCGGAAGCTCGCCTGAGGGCCGCCAATCAGGCTCTTTCGCGTTCAACGTCGCTTTCGGCCCGTGGTGCCGAGACTGGTATCTCATTCGAGCGGGCGCAATCGCTTGCGGAAGTATCTCAACTGGAACTTGAGAATGCAAAGGTTCAAGAGCAGTGAGTGACCCGTCGGCGTGATATTCGCTCTCGTGAACACGCCTTCGCACGAGCTTGACCAACGTCAGCACAATATCGCGCGAAATGGTCAAGATTCGTAAAAGCGTCAGACGATGTAGTCGTCCCCCAGGACTTCTTGGAACATGTCATTGCGCTCCGAGATGAGCATGGAAACCCGCGCCTTCACCAGGTCTTCGACAAGACGCATCGCGTTCGACGTGGTCCGGTCCTTCCTAAAAAACAGCCCACGGGATACAGTCAGGCCGGAAATCGGCGCTCCATAAAGCTCACCTCGCTTAAACTCTCTTTCCAGAGCGGAATAGGGAAATATCCCATAGCCGGCACGTTCGAAAAGGGCTTCCCGAGCAAGAGGAAGAGCATCGACGGCAGCCATCACCCGAAGCGGCACCTTGTTTTCCAGGTGTTGCATTAGAAAGCTCGCAAGCATTACCGGAAGCTCCTGTAGAGCATCGACCGACACGGATCCGGGAGGCAGTGTCCACAGGTCGGGAGCCGCGAAAAGCCAAAGCTGCTCATGGAACAGCGGAACGCATCTCAGGCTCTCGTGGCCGGACCTGCAGCTCATGATCGCCATGTCCAGGCGGTTGTCGATGAGTGCTTCGCGGACCGCCGGGGAGACATTCTCGACGAGGTGTAGCTTCACGTCGTTGAACCGAGATACGCACTCGGCCAGGATCCGTCCGACGAACAGCATTCCGACCGATGGCGGAAAGCCAAACCTCACGAGTCCGGCCGGACGCCCAACCATCGATCGGACCTCGTCAGCAAGTTCCTGAGACATCCGCAGGATCTCCTCCCCGCGCTTTGCCACGATTGCACCGGTCTCGGTGAGTTCTATTCCCCGTCGATGCCGCGACAGCAGGCGGTCCCCGAAATGCTCTTCAAGAAGCTGTATCCTCCTGGTGAGGGCGGGTTGCGCCAGACCCAGTGATCGCGATGCGGATGATATCGAGCCGTGACGAACCGCTTCCAGAAAGCAGTGCAGGGATTCGTTGTCCAGATGTCGCATTCAAATCAGCCATAACAGACAAGCATGGGAAACATAAAGAACGCATATTATGCAAATGGCAAGGCGCGTCGTAGCATTCATCCAGTCGGCGAGGAGGACGTCGCCGGTGAACTCACCTGAAGATCGGAGGAGAGATCATGGGTATCATACGACGGACACTCCTGCTGGCGGCGATTTCCGCTTACGCGGCTTGTCTGGCCGGCCGGGCAACAGCGCAGGAGTTTCCCTCCCGGCCTATAACCGTGGTGGTTCCAAGCGGCGCTGGCGGTCTGAGTGACACGTTGGCCCGCCTGGTCGTCAATAAGGCCAAGACTTATCTCGACGCCACATACATCGTCGAGAACAAGCCGGGCGCGAGTGGGATCATCGCCGCATCTGCCGTGCAGCGCGCAGACCCGGACGGCTATACCCTGCTGCTTGCAAACGGGACGTCGAACGGGGCAGCCGAGGCACTCGCCAAGAATCCTTCCTACGATTCGGCCAAGGATTTCATCCCCGTCGCCTTCGTGGGCGAAACTCAGCTTGCGCTCGTGGCCTCGAAGAGCCTCCCGGTCGCCAACGGCCCGGAGCTGCTGGAATATGCGCGGAAGAACCCGGGGAAACTCAGCTACGGGACCTTCGGGCAGGGTTCGGCTGGCCATCTGTTCGCGGAGGTCATGGCGAAGAACAACGGCGTCCAGATGGTGCACGTGCCGTTCAAGAACGAAGCGGACGTCGCCCAGGCGATCATCGGCGGCGAGATTGAACTCGGCATGCTGGTTTCGTCGAAGACGTTCGTAGACCAGGGACAGGTCAAGCTAATCGGCGTAACCAGTCCGAGTGGAACATCTGCCTACCCCGGATGGCCGAGCCTCAGCTCGCAGGGCGTGAAGGGATTTTCGGATGCGCGCGGCTTCCAGATGTTCCTCGCTCCCGCCGGAACCCCTGAAGCCGTCGTCCGGAAGCTTGGCGACGCCTTGAGCAGGGCGGCTCAGGATCCCGAAGTTGCGGAGCGCATCAAGGTGCTCGGTGTCGCGCCTGCAAACGTCGAACCCGCCCAGTTGAACAACTTCTACCAGCAACTCGTCGCGCAGTGGCGGACCCTGGTCAAGGAATCGGGCGTTCAGGTCAACTGACCTAGGTGCCAGTCAGGAATCAGCAATGATAATCGAACGAGACGTGCCCATCGTTGTCGACGATGGGCTTGAGTTGATGGCCGACGTTTTCCGGCCGGGCCAAACCCATCCGGTTCCGGTCATCATGACCCTCGGGCCGTACGGCAAGGGCGTTCGCTATCAGGAAGGTTACAAGGCAAGCTGGGAATGGATGTCGGCACGGCATCCTGATCTCCTGGCAGGCTCGGAGAAGCAGTATCTCACCTGGGAGACCGTGGACCCTGAGATATGGGTGGGCTGGGGATACGCGGTCGTGAGGATCGACTCCCGCGGTGCAGGCCGGACCTCCGGAAAGCTCGACATCCTCTCGCCCCGCGAGACGCTCGACTACTTCCATGCGATCGAGTGGGCGGGAACGCAGCCCTGGTCGAACGGCAAGGTCGGTCTGAACGGCATCTCCTACTATGCGATCAACCAGTGGCACGTGGCCGCGCTTCAGCCTCCCCATCTCGCAGCGATGATCCCTTGGGAGGGAGCGGCGGATTTCTACCGTGACTTCGTCAGGCACGGCGGGATCCTCTCGAACAAGTTTCTCGAGACCTGGTATCCCCGGCAGATCCTGTCAGTGCAGCACGGCAACGCGGCGGCTCCGGTCGATCCATGGACCGGAGAGCGCAGTTCCGGTGGGTTGAAGCAGTCGGAGCGCAACCGTGCGGACAACCGCGCCCACACGCTCGACAACGTCAGGGCGCGCGAACTCGACGACGAATGGTACCGCTCGCGCGCTCCCGACTGGGAAAAGGTGAAGGTTCCGTTCCTGAGTTCCGCCAACTGGGCAGGCTTCGGTCTTCACCCGCGCGGAAACTTCGAAGCCTTCATGAATGCAGCATCGGCGGAGAAGTGGCTGGAGGCCCACCCGGGTCGCCACGAGGAATGGTTCTACCTTCCATATGGAATGGATCTGCAGAAGCGCTTCTTCGACTGCTACCTCAAAGGTATCGACAACGGCTGGCGCGAAGAGGACCGCGTCATGCTGAATGTACGGCACCCGTTCACCGATGATGTCACGCCGAGAAAGGAGAACGAATGGCCGCTCTCAAGGACGAAGTGGACTCCAGCCTATCTCGATACGACCGACATGAACCTCGGGTACGCAACGCCCCGCAAATACGGTTCAGCGACCTTTAACGCGGACGGGGAAGGCATCTGGCTCGAATCCGCACCGCTGCCTGAGGCAACAGAGATCACCGGCCCTCTCTCCCTAAAACTGTTCGTTTCTTCCACGACCTCGGATGCCGACCTCTTCGTCACGCTGCAAGCATTTTCGCCGGACGGTCGTGAGGTTGATTTTCAAGGGACGGTGGACCCGCGGACACCTCTTGCGCAGGGTTGGCTCCGGGCTTCGCACAGGAAGCTTTGTCCGCTCCGCTCGCTCCCCTACCGACCCTTTCATACCCACGACGAGAAGCTGCCACTGGTGCCGGGCGAAATCTATGAGATCGATGTCGAGATCTGGCCCACCTGCGTCGTGCTTCCCGAAGGCTTCCGGCTGCGCCTCGACATCCGAGGCAAGGATTTCGCGCGTCCGGTCGATCTAAGATCCGGAACACCCCATCGTGGATCCGGTCCCTGGCTGCATGACGACCCGATCGACCGGTGCCCCGCGATCTTCGGTGGCAGCACCACGATTCACACGGGACCCGCTTATCCGAGCAGGCTGCTTCTCCCGATTATTCCGGCGGGAGAGGCCTGATGAAGAAAGAACAGGGCATCGGAGCTTCGCGATGAAATGGGTCACTTTTTCAAAAATGTCCCAGGAGCGGGTGGGGCTGCTTCATGAAGACATGATCCTTGCCCTTCCGCCCGGAGAGCGACTGATCGATTTGCTGGGTGATGAAGGGGAGACGCTCGCCCGTGCGGCCGAACGGGCGATCAGCGCTCCGGACGCAGTCTTCGCGTTCGAAACGGCAGAGCTAATGGCGCCGATCCCCCAGCCGCCATCCATCCGCGACTTCTACGCCTTTGAGCAGCATGCTCGCGCGGGTCGGCAGAGCAGGGGACTGCCGATGGCGGAGGAATGGTTCCAGATACCCGTTTTCTACTTCACGAACCCTGGTGCGGTCACTGGGAGCGGGACAAGGATCCTTGGCGCGCCCGGCAGCAGAAAGCTGGATTTCGAGGCCGAGGTCGCAGCCGTAGTGGGACTTCCGGCTGGCAACATCGCTCCCGAGAAGGCCGGGCGCCACATCGTTGGCCTGATGGTCATGAACGACTGGAGCGCCCGGGATCTGCAGAGGCTCGAGACCTCCGTCGGCCTCGGACCCGCCAAGGGCAAGGATTTCGCCACGACGCTCGGCCCCTGCCTTGTCACGATGGACGAGCTTGAGCCCTATCGGAAGGGTGCCGGGTTCGACCTCGCCATCACGGTGACGGTCAACGGCAAGCTCTACACCCAGGCAAACCTCGCGGACATCTACTGGTCATTCGAGGAGATGCTATCCTTCGCGTCCCGTGGGACAACGGTGCGAACAGGAGACATCCTCGGATCTGGCACGTGCGCGACTGGCTGCATCCTCGAGCTGGCCCAGACACACGGCGAGGAGAGGTTCCCATGGCTCGCGTCGTCTGATCATGTCGTGGTCGAAGTCGAGCGACTTGGTCGGCTCTCCAACTCCATCGACTTTGCCGACGATCCCGCACCACTCCGTCAACGCAGTGTTACGTAAAAGCAGGAGTCCAAGATGCCTCGGCGTTTCATCGACATTTCCGTCCCACTCCAGGCCGGAATAGCTTCCGACCCGCCCGGATCCGAGCCCCAGATAGAGTACATCGACCACACGGCGGCTCTGGAACGGATGCTTCCACACTTTCCCGGGCTAACGGCTGACGATCTGCCGGACAGGAGTGGCTGGGCGATCGAGAAGGTTTCAATGACAACGCACAACGGCACGCACCTCGATGCTCCCTGGCACTTTCATCCAACGATGAACGGGGGAGAGCGGTCCTGGACAATCGACGAAGTACCGCTTGAATGGTGCTACGGGAACGCGGTCAAGCTTGACTTTCGCCGCTTTCCGGACGGCTACGTCGCAACTGCCGAAGATGTGAACGCGGAGCTCGAGAGGATCGGGCACAGCCTCAACCCTCTCGATATAGTAATTGTCAACACGAGCGCAGGCCTCCGCTATGGCCAGCCGGATTATGTGCGATCAGGCTGCGGGATGGGGCGGGAGGCAACGCTGTTTCTGCTCGATCAGGGCGTTCGAGTGACAGGAACGGATGGCTGGAGCTGGGATGCGCCGTTCGTCTTCACTGCTCGTCGCTATGCGGAAAGCCATGACCCGGGCATAATCTGGGAAGGGCACAAGGCGGGCAGGACGATCGGCTACTGCCACCTCGAGAAGCTACATAACCTTGAGGCACTTCCAGCGAGCGGATTCCAGGTGATCTGCTTTCCGGTCAAGGTCGAGCGCGGCTCGGCTGGATGGACACGCGCGGTGGCGGTGATTGATGAATAGCGCAACGGCTCGTATGAAGCGGTGAAGCTGACTGAAACAGGTGCGACGATTTTTTTCGTCGAGCTACCCGCAACACAAGCGCCGGCAAAAGTCATACAACGGCTGTCATGGTCGTTGAGCCTCCCACCGCGCTCGATCCCTATGCCACGCGCTTCAGTGCATCACTGATTTTCGACACCATAACTTCGTTCTCGTCCTTTTCGATGATAAGCGGCGGGGAGACAGCATTGATATCGCCGGTCACCCGGGTCACAAGGTCATTGTTGAAGCAATCGACAAAGATACCGCAAGCTCGTGTTCCCGATGCGCCTTCACGCGGCGTCAGCTCCACAGCTCCGATTAGACCAAGGTTCCGGATATCAACGACGTGCGGAAAGCCTTGCAACGAGTTCAGAGAGACATTCAAATGCCCTGCAACCTTTACCGCTCGTATCAGCAGGCTTCTTCCTCATAAACCTCCAGCGCGGCGATGCCGGAAGCACAGTCAACGGTTTGCCGCAATAGGCGTAGCCGTGGAAGAGTTCGGTTGCATTCTCGCCCCGACCATTAGTCCGTCATTGACCTTGCGGCCGAGCGATCGTCGTTGGCGAAGTACTCCCGGAGCTCCTGTCAAGCGACACGAGGAATTGACCCCTTTGCCGACATCAGGAATTGACCCCTTTCACTGGTTTGTCGTTTCGTTGGTTTCAAGCGCCGCTCCGGCCTTCTGCAGAAGGCCGGAGCGGCGCTTTTCG
>NZ_QJKM01000010.1 GCF_003425685.1 Rhizobium terrae | reverse complement strand
ACCCAGGAGGTAATGTTCAGTGCCGAAAACTGGCCGGTCTTTGATCGGAACGGTGGCCGGCTTCAAATCGGAATGGTGGCCGGTCTTTGATCGGAATGGCGGCCGGCTTCACGTCGGAATCCGCACGCGAGGGAGGCGACGCCGCCGTGGGCGCGTCCTGGCGGCTCTTGGGCGTTTCGACCCACGCCTCCGCGAGGGAGGCGACTCGGCGTACTCTCTCGGATGCACTACAAGTTCAAGTTTCGACCCACGCCTCCGCGAGGGAGGCGACCCTTCCGTTCGTCGTCGACAACGCGCGTTTCGGTGTTTCGACCCACGCCTCCGCGAGGGAGGCGACCTCAGTGGATCGATGTCAAGGCCGTTACCGCTAAGTTTCGACCCACGCCTCCGCGAGGGAGGCGACACGACCTCGGCAACCGTATCCGCACCTCGAAGAAGTTTCGACCCACGCCTCCGCGAGGGAGGCGACTCACGCCCTCAGCGCATTCAGCATGGGATGGATCGAAAACGTTTCGACCCACGCCTCCGCGAGGGAGGCGACGCTTCGAGTGCTGAAATCTGAGCGCGAGCCATATTGTTTCGACCCACGCCTCCGCGAGGGAGGCGACGCAATCCACCTGCTCCCAGCCTGCCAAGATCGTGGGTTTCGACCCACGCCTCCGCGAGGGAGGCGACCTCTGTCAGCCGGTGTCTACGGTCATGACCGTTGGTTTCGACCCACGCCTCCGCGAGGGAGGCGACCGTATCATCCGGTCGGCCCCGTTCTTCAAAAACGTTTCGACCCACGCCTCCGCGAGGGAGGCGACCAATGCGTGGCCGCTCTGCACTACCGACCATGAGGTTTCGACCCACGCCTCCGCGAGGGAGGCGACCAGATCTTCGCGAGCCCATCTCAACCATCACCGCGTTTCGACCCACGCCTCCGCGAGGGAGGCGACCTATCTGCTGCGGACGGATGGCGGCGGGTGCAGCGTTTCGACCCACGCCTCCGCGAGGGAGGCGACTGGCGCGGCGCATCCCGCTCGATCAGCTTTGGTTGTTTCGACCCACGCCTCCGCGAGGGAGGCGACGGCCGGCTTTGGATATGGGACATGCTCGTTTATGACGTTTCGACCCACGCCTCCGCGAGGGAGGCGACATCGGAGGGACCGGCAGAATGAGGATCATCGAAAAGTTTCGACCCACGCCTCCGCGAGGGAGGCGACACCAGTGATGAGACCTTCCTGCAGCGGGACGAAAGTTTCGACCCACGCCTCCGCGAGGGAGGCGACCATCCGGTTTTGAAATCAACCGGCAGCTAGGAAAGGTTTCGACCCACGCCTCCGCGAGGGAGGCGACACCAGCTTTTTCAGCGAGTCGGTGATGGAATCGACGTTTCGACCCACGCCTCCGCGAGGGAGGCGACGTCCTGTTCGTGGACAACTCGGTGCGCGGCGAGATGTTTCGACCCACGCCTCCGCGAGGGAGGCGACCTAGCACTGTGTGCTGGCCGGTAGGCGGCTTGTTGTTTCGACCCACGCCTCCGCGAGGGAGGCGACCCCGGCGAAATTCTGGCAATCGATCGCAATAACCCCGGTTTCGACCCACGCCTCCGCGAGGGAGGCGACAAGGAATGCTGACCTGTCGCAAGACTTGTTTCCTGTTTCGACCCACGCCTCCGCGAGGGAGGCGACCCTAATCTGCCAATCGCTTGGAACTACCCCGGCTGTTTCGACCCACGCCTCCGCGAGGGAGGCGACGCGTGAGCGGTTGCCGCATCCGGTCCGTCAAGATGTTTCGACCCACGCCTCCGCGAGGGAGGCGACTGGGCAACGGGCTACAAGTATATCGAGATGGCCTTGTTTCGACCCACGCCTCCGCGAGGGAGGCGACCGAAGCCGAATGCGACCGGCAAGGAAACGAAGCAGGTTTCGACCCACGCCTCCGCGAGGGAGGCGACACGACCTTCTGGACCCGCTGGCCTTCGTACAACAGTTTCGACCCACGCCTCCGCGAGGGAGGCGACGACCCGCATGGTTCGCCGCGCCGCCGGTCTCGGGGTTTCGACCCACGCCTCCGCGAGGGAGGCGACGCAGCCCCAGCTATCAGACCGGACGGATATGTTGTTTCGACCCACGCCTCCGCGAGGGAGGCGACTACCGTCTGCATTGCGGATCATGCCCCAATCATCGTTTCGACCCACGCCTCCGCGAGGGAGGCGACTACCGTCTGCATTGCGGATCATGCCCCAATCATCGTTTCGACCCACGCCTCCGCGAGGGAGGCGACCTCATCAGGCTTAAAGCGGCCACACTCATTTTGAGTTTCGACCCACGCCTCCGCGAGGGAGGCGACCCTGGGCGGGCTTTTCTTCCGGGAGCTTGGCGAGGTTTCGACCCACGCCTCCGCGAGGGAGGCGACGGCTCCGGCCGGGTGAGGTTCCGGCTATCCTGAAGTTTCGACCCACGCCTCCGCGAGGGAGGCGACGTCTCAACTTGAGACGACCGAGCGGAAGTTGACGGTTTCGACCCACGCCTCCGCGAGGGAGGCGACGGGATGCGCTCAACGAAATGACGCCCGAGGAGATGTTTCGACCCACGCCTCCGCGAGGGAGGCGACGATATGCAATTCATTCACACCGGGGACGATGAGGCGGTTTCGACCCACGCCTCCGCGAGGGAGGCGACGCTCCTCTTGCCTTATTGGGGCTACGTGGAAAAGTTTCGACCCACGCCTCCGCGAGGGAGGCGACCTCCTCGTGCGCAGCGTCGTTATGCAGCTCGAAAACGTTTCGACCCACGCCTCCGCGAGGGAGGCGACAAGAATGGGCCATCGTCGGCCCTCAACTGACGAAGTTTCGACCCACGCCTCCGCGAGGGAGGCGACTCTAAGTTATTGAAGTTGCTGGAGCGGGTGAAGGGTTTCGACCCACGCCTCCGCGAGGGAGGCGACGCAGGCACGACCCCACCGCCCTGTGGTTCGGCGAAGTTTCGACCCACGCCTCCGCGAGGGAGGCGACGAGCCCAGACTTCATGACCGACGCGTTGAAGTTGAAGTTTCGACCCACGCCTCCGCGAGGGAGGCGACACCCTGCCGCGGCTGGACCAGCCAATGCTGCCTGGTTTCGACCCACGCCTCCGCGAGGGAGGCGACCGCTGCAGCTAGGCTCGGCGTCCCCTACGTCAAGTTTCGACCCACGCCTCCGCGAGGGAGGCGACCTCGATCGTCTATGAAGACGTTCATGGGTTCATGGTTTCGACCCACGCCTCCGCGAGGGAGGCGACAGCCGATGTCGAATTCATCCGCATCGCGCTTGGTGTTTCGACCCACGCCTCCGCGAGGGAGGCGACTCGTCGAAGTCGATGCGGTCCAGCGCTTCGGCGTTGTTTCGACCCACGCCTCCGCGAGGGAGGCGACGACACCTTTGGCCAGCCTGGGCCCGCCTTATCAAGTTTCGACCCACGCCTCCGCGAGGGAGGCGACGTTGCGCAACTCGCGTTGCCTTTCCAGAATTTGGAGTTTCGACCCACGCCTCCGCGAGGGAGGCGACCTTCGATCACCTTTACACGCCCACCGATCGACTCGAGTTTCGACCCACGCCTCCGCGAGGGAGGCGACGCATAAAGCCCGGCGCCCGTGCTTTCCCACAGCATGTTTCGACCCACGCCTCCGCGAGGGAGGCGACGGAGACCTGCATGTACAGGATCGACAGCATGTATGTTTCGACCCACGCCTCCGCGAGGGAGGCGACGTGCTGCTGCTGACGCGACGGTGCCGTCGATAGTGGGTTTCGACCCACGCCTCCGCGAGGGAGGCGACGACCCGACGCAGGACCCGAACGGCCCCGGCTTTGACGTTTCGACCCACGCCTCCGCGAGGGAGGCGACTTCGTGAGCAAGTATCTTCTCGGTCGCAAATATACGTTTCGACCCACGCCTCCGCGAGGGAGGCGACTCCGTCGCGTAGGTCTCCCAGCTCGCAACGTCGGTGTTTCGACCCACGCCTCCGCGAGGGAGGCGACAGTTCCCGGCCGTCGAGGGCGAAGCCGATGTCGCGTTTCGACCCACGCCTCCGCGAGGGAGGCGACTCCTTCATCGGCTGACGCACCGCGCCCATGTTGAAGTTTCGACCCACGCCTCCGCGAGGGAGGCGACCGAGGCGGCGTTCCTGCGTCTCAAGCTGGGATCGGGTTTCGACCCACGCCTCCGCGAGGGAGGCGACGTGTTTTCGGCCACGTTGAGCGGAGCCACGATGAGTTTCGACCCACGCCTCCGCGAGGGAGGCGACTCCACGGTTGACCGCCGTAGTTGTTGATGTTGTTGTTTCGACCCACGCCTCCGCGAGGGAGGCGACCGATGCCACTCTTAACCCATACGGTAATAGGGTGACGTTTCGACCCACGCCTCCGCGAGGGAGGCGACGGCGGCGGTCACGCGGTTTCGCCGTGATGAGATCGTTTCGACCCACGCCTCCGCGAGGGAGGCGACAAGTATTGCGCGATATCCGGATCGGTGACCTGCAGGTTTCGACCCACGCCTCCGCGAGGGAGGCGACAGAGCGGCCTCGACTGCCGGATCAAGCGCCATCGGGTTTCGACCCACGCCTCCGCGAGGGAGGCGACCTGAAAGATGACGCCAATAATTTCGTCATCGTTGGTGTTTCGACCCACGCCTCCGCGAGGGAGGCGACCCCAAAAAGCGACCTATATGGAGCACCTATGAGCGTTTCGACCCACGCCTCCGCGAGGGAGGCGACCGAGTCCCATGCGCTTTGCCCATTCGTTGTGAGGTTTCGACCCACGCCTCCGCGAGGGAGGCGACCGATGCGGTACAGCAGCGACCCCACGCCGAGCGGTTTCGACCCACGCCTCCGCGAGGGAGGCGACGACGCGGTATCGGCATCATCCGCGACGATCAGGGTTTCGACCCACGCCTCCGCGAGGGAGGCGACACGACAGCCGTTTTCGCGCTTCTCAGGACCGCCTGCCTGTTTCGACCCACGCCTCCGCGAGGGAGGCGACTCTCGCGGACGATCCGCACCGGCCGCTCAAGTTCGGTTTCGACCCACGCCTCCGCGAGGGAGGCGACCCGAAGCGTGGGTTATGGGTGGACTACCCATCAATGTTTCGACCCACGCCTCCGCGAGGGAGGCGACTTGCAGCCACCTGGCCGTGCAGCAGGTGGCGGCGTGTTTCGACCCACGCCTCCGCGAGGGAGGCGACCCGTCAGGCCGCTTCGTGATGACGAGCTTCGACGAGTTTCGACCCACGCCTCCGCGAGGGAGGCGACCTCCTGAACGCACATGATGACATGACGTTTGTGCTGTTTCGACCCACGCCTCCGCGAGGGAGGCGACCGGGTTTCTGGCGACCGTCAGCGCGATCGCGCTGTTTCGACCCACGCCTCCGCGAGGGAGGCGACACGTGCGGCCTTGAAGGCGGTAGTTCTGCTGGACGTTTCGACCCACGCCTCCGCGAGGGAGGCGACGCTGCGGCCGTCGACGTTGTGCGAGGTGCTCCATGTTTCGACCCACGCCTCCGCGAGGGAGGCGACGACGCGTTCGACGAAGGCTTTTTCTTCCGGCGTGTTTCGACCCACGCCTCCGCGAGGGAGGCGACTGCCGCCTTCGACGCCGCCTTACCACCAGCGCGACGTTTCGACCCACGCCTCCGCGAGGGAGGCGACCCAGGCACAGGGCGTCTCCACCGCTCGGCGGCAGTTTCGACCCACGCCTCCGCGAGGGAGGCGACGTTGCCAAGGCCAAGGGTCTCACCGCCGAGACAACCGTTTCGACCCACGCCTCCGCGAGGGAGGCGACACAAGCCATCTCCGGAAGAGATGGAAATGCAGATGTTTCGACCCACGCCTCCGCGAGGGAGGCGACGCAGATATTGCAGCGTTCCGGATCGCATTGACGTAGTTTCGACCCACGCCTCCGCGAGGGAGGCGACCCCACCCAACAGCGAGACAAGGGAGGGGAGTGATGTTTCGACCCACGCCTCCGCGAGGGAGGCGACAGCTTCATACGATGCGACAAGCTCAGCCATCTGACGTTTCGACCCACGCCTCCGCGAGGGAGGCGACGCCCGCCGCAACACCACCCAGCAGACCGGGTATCTGTTTCGACCCACGCCTCCGCGAGGGAGGCGACGTCGCGGCAGCTAGGCTCGGCGTGCCCTACATCAAGTTTCGACCCACGCCTCCGCGAGGGAGGCGACTCTTTGAACAAATGGATACGCAAGGCTATTGAAGAGTTTCGACCCACGCCTCCGCGAGGGAGGCGACACCCGGAGACTTCACCCCCCGGCGAATCGCAGATGTTTCGACCCACGCCTCCGCGAGGGAGGCGACTATGATCAGATGACCAAGGGAATGGAGAGGGATCAGTTTCGACCCACGCCTCCGCGAGGGAGGCGACACCTTCGGGGGCAGCAGCTATGGGACGATGACATGTTTCGACCCACGCCTCCGCGAGGGAGGCGACAGGACAGAGTAATATAATACTCATAGTAGATGGTTGTTTCGACCCACGCCTCCGCGAGGGAGGCGACAGGTTCACGCCGAGATCATCCATGTCGAAAGACGGTTTCGACCCACGCCTCCGCGAGGGAGGCGACACCCGAGGGCTACCTATTCATTGACGCCGACTTGTTTCGACCCACGCCTCCGCGAGGGAGGCGACTCTCGGAAGAGGACAACGTTCTTGTCGAATTCGTTGTTTCGACCCACGCCTCCGCGAGGGAGGCGACGTCACGGCGGTAGCCTAAGCCAGAAGGACAACACGGTTTCGACCCACGCCTCCGCGAGGGAGGCGACACCGAGACGCAAGGCAAGCTCGGCAAATTCGTGGTTTCGACCCACGCCTCCGCGAGGGAGGCGACCCAGCGTCCTGCCGGAGCTTGTGCCCTTTAAACCGTTTCGACCCACGCCTCCGCGAGGGAGGCGACCGCCTGGAAGCGAGAACTCGGCTTCCTGGAAACTGTTTCGACCCACGCCTCCGCGAGGGAGGCGACTTCCGTCCCCTGGACGATATCTCGGATGTAACCGGTGTTTCGACCCACGCCTCCGCGAGGGAGGCGACGTCTGGTATTCCGCCCGAGCCGCGCTGTTCACCCCGGTTTCGACCCACGCCTCCGCGAGGGAGGCGACCAAGGTCGCCTTTGGTCACTAGCACCAATTCGATGTTTCGACCCACGCCTCCGCGAGGGAGGCGACCTGAGAGAGACGGTCATGGTGTTACTCTCCGTTGGTGTTTCGACCCACGCCTCCGCGAGGGAGGCGACCGTCGGGCATCGAGGCAAGAATTTCCTCGTAGAGTGTTTCGACCCACGCCTCCGCGAGGGAGGCGACCCCTCGCAGCCTCGTGGATCAACAAGCGGGCCTATGTTTCGACCCACGCCTCCGCGAGGGAGGCGACCGGCTACTCAACCACGCTGAGCTACGAAACTCTGGAGTTTCGACCCACGCCTCCGCGAGGGAGGCGACGCGAAGGCAACTAGAGTCCTAACATGGTTACGAGTTTCGACCCACGCCTCCGCGAGGGAGGCGACCGACCTGGAGACGGCGCTGCGCCAGTCCAATCAGGTTTCGACCCACGCCTCCGCGAGGGAGGCGACCTCGAAAAAGGAACCCTCAACAAGTCACTACAAAGGTTTCGACCCACGCCTCCGCGAGGGAGGCGACGGGCGAGGCGGCGGCGATGCCGGGGAATGGAAAGAGTTTCGACCCACGCCTCCGCGAGGGAGGCGACCTCAGCTTATCAGCGACAATCCACGCTACCCAGTTGTTTCGACCCACGCCTCCGCGAGGGAGGCGACCGTTGCCGCGCCGGTCAGCACCGCAACCTTAACAGGTTTCGACCCACGCCTCCGCGAGGGAGGCGACCTCCTTTGTCTAACTGATTGCCAGGAAACAGGAAAGCTGGGAGATTTCGCGCATGTGGGACGCCTCCTTAGCTTCAACCCGCATGGGCCGGCTTTATCCGATAAAATTCTGCACGATTTCAAAAAGCTGAACCCGGTGCGAACCTGCCGGTCTTTTGAGGCACGCTTATGGTTCGCACCGATTCACGGCAAGCAGCGTCAATGTATCAGACGATCAGCGTACCACCGAGGTCGGTGGCTGGTTTGGCGCCGACGTGCTCGACTTTTCGCTGCCAGTTGGAGCCGAGATAATAATAACGGAGGCTGTCGAATTCCGGCTTGATGATGCCTTCGAGCCGCGCCTTGAGCTTCGTCCATTGAGCCGGATCAACTTCGATCTCGAAGACGGAGAACTGCACGCGCTGACCGTAGTCGCGGCAGGCCTTCGCCACCGCGCGCAGACGGGCAGCGCCATTCGCTTCGGTCGTGTTGACGTCGTAGGTGACGAGAACCAGCATTGGTTGTCCTATTTCCAGAGCCAGGGCGGATAGGCATCGAGATCGCCGCGCAGGTGGCGGGCGAGCATCTGCGCCTGCAGGTAAGGTGTGAGGCCGAGCGGAGCCTTATCTTCTAGGAAGGGATGCAGCCGCTCGTCCTTCTTGCGTTCCTGCCAGGCCGTCAAAACTGCTTTGCGTGCCTCATCGGACATCATGACCGCGCCGCCCTCGCGAATCTCGAAATCCCTGGCGCGCAGCTGCCGCCGGTTGATGAGGGAGAGCGCCAGGCGGTCGGCGAGGATCGGGCGCATCTCCTCCATCAGGTCGAGCGCCAGGGACGGTCGGCCCGGCCGGTCACGATGAAGGAAACCCACTGCAGGATCGAGCCCGACGCTTTCGCAGGCACTGCGACAATCGTGGGTCAGCAGCGTATAGAGGAAGGAAAGCAGTGCATTGACGGGATCGAGCGGCGGTCGGCGCGAACGGCCCTTCCAGCGCATCTCCTCATCCGGCGAGCGGATAAGATGATCGAAGACGGAGAAATAGAGATTGGCAGCTTCGCCTTCCGAGCCTCGCAAGGCGTCCAGCGTCTCGTCTGACAATTCGGCGCGGCGCATGATGCGGGCCAGACGACCGGCCACGAAAGTGATTGCGGTGCGATCTGCTTCGGAATAGTCCTCGCCGTAATCGCGCAGCGAGCGCATCAAAACTGAGCGTTGGTTTGCCACCTTGCCAATCACGATGGAACGGACGATTTCCTCCGGCCTGTCGGAGGCGCGGTATTGCGCGCGGCGCAGAAGCACATTACCGGTGACCGGTCCCTCTATCCGCGCCTGGAAGCGGCCGTTGCGGTCAAGCAGCACGAGCGTGATGCCTGCGGAGGCACAGGCGGCTATCAGCGCCGGGGAGATGAAGATGGCGCCGAACAGCGCAACCGAGGCCAGCATATGCAATGGCACGCGGGCGCGCTCGATGCCCTCGACCTCGGCCACGAGGTTTTCGCCGTCTTTGCGCAGAGAAGCATTTTCGGTGGTCACGTAGAGCGTGTTGAGGAGCTTCTTCATGGTGAGACATCATCCGCCAAGAGCCGTTTCACCATGCGGCTGCGCCAGGCCTTGACGGGCCTTCCAATCGCATCCGGACGGCAAAGCTCGATCAGCGAGCAGGCGCGGCAGCGTTCCTTCCGCACGGTCGGCGGCGGGGTCACGCCGCTTGCGAAGACTTCGGCCAGCGCGGCCACGATCTCCTCCGTCATACGGCGCAGTTCGTCATCGAAGGGCACGGTGAGACGACGTTTCGTTTCGGCATAAAAGAGGGCGCCTTCCGGCACCGGACGTCCCGTCATCTCTTCGAGACAAAGGGCCTGGGCGCAGAGTTGAACCTCGTCCGCCCGGTGGAGTTTGGCCTTGCCGCGCTTGTATTCCACGGGATAGGCCACTTCGCCGTCTTCGCCCGGCTGGAACTCGACTAGGTCCACAATGCCAGTGATATTCAACCGCTTCGAAGCCAGAGGCAGCGCCATGACGCGCCGCACGCCTCTTGTTTTGCGCGACCCGCCCTTGTCGGCAACTTGGTGCAGCACCTGTCCCTCCGCCGTGAACCGGTTCTCGGCCCAGACGCGTTCGAGGTGGATCAGCGCCGCCTGGCGAAGACAATAAACGGCATGCTGGAGCGCCGAGAGAGGGATCGGCTCCGTTTCGCTGCCGCTGCCCTCCGTCGCTTCCGCCATGGCTCAAAGCTTCTCGATGATCTCGACGCCGGCGGGGAGGTTCTCCCGGTCGACGGTGACGACGTAATCTGCGAACCTGCGTGCCGGCGGGAAATTATCCAGCCGTTCATCGATCTTGCGGAATTCGCCATCGATACTGCGTCCGATCCTGACAAGATCGAACAACTTACCCGCCGGCGCGTTACCGAGCGCGTTTTCGTGCTTGAAGACGATCAGCTTGCGGCTGGTCATCTCTCCGCGGGCAGCCGAACGATCATGTTCGAACATGGTCGTCAGAGCCTCGAAGAGAAGGCTGAGATCAGCGTCGGAAAAGCCGGTCCTTTCCGCAAACTTGGCAGAAATGAAGCCATGCGCGACATAAAGGCCGTAGGGGACGATATGCTTCCGCCCCATCGTTCGATTGTCGGTGCGCTCGCTCGTGTCGCTGCCTTCCGCCTTCTGTTTCTTCTCCGCCTCGTTGGTAGCAGCCATGCGCGTGATGGAGATTTCCACTGGAACGATCGGCTCGACAGAACTCGCAAAGGTAAGCTGCACCGGCCCCTTGACCTGACCGGCATTGATGCCGGTCGACATGACGGCGCCGAAAGTGCGCACATCGAAGAAATTCCTGCACATGAAGTCACGAAGCTTGATCGCTTCGGCATCGTCCTTCGGGTTGAGGGATTTGTCCTTTTCCACCTTCGGATCGTCCGGACGCAGCGCCTTGTACGCCAAGCGGTGCTTCTCGTTCAGGATCGCGCCTTCCTGTACGTAGATGTGGTACCCTTCCTGTCCCTCCCGTGCCAGTTCCACATAGTTGCGGATCTTGCGTTTCAGGCTGACGTCAGAAACCAGACCGTGGTTGGTCTCCGGGTCGAGGCGAGGTAGGTTGCCGGCATCCGGGTCGCCGTTCGGATTGCCATTGGTGACGTCGAAAATTAGGACGAAATCATAACGGTTGGCAAGCATGGTCATCAGGCGTTCTCCCCGGATTCAGCCGTGTCGGTACTCTTGCGTGATTTGAAAAATTCGCTGTGCTGGTGATGGTAGCCAAGGCCGAAAAGGGCCTGCTCATTTGCCGAGAAGGACGAGGGGTAGGGATTTTCCCCGGGCTCCATCAGGTCCATGATTTCCTCCTGCAGGCGGACGAGATTGACCTGCCTTCCCTTGTTTTGCTTTCCAATCTTGGACAGATGGTTCGCCGAGCCGCTATCGAGCATCGAGAAGACCTTGCGCGGCGTGGCGGATGCGGAGGCGTAGAACTTGTCCTTGATCGTCGCATTGACATTGTTGCCAAGCGCGGCGCGCTGCATTTCCTCGTAGGCGGCAAAAAGCCGGCCCAACAGATAGCCCTTGTTTCTTTCCTCCGGGTCCAGCGCCACGGGAACCTCCATCTTATAGTTTCGCATCAAAACGGCCTTGAGGATGCCGACGCGCAACGCGTTCACCTCACCGTCGGCGCGGATGCGCATCAGCGTGGTGGACAGAAGCGTCAGCGGATAATTCGTGCCTGAGAGAATCGAGCGCATCCAATCGCCGGCGAGATTGGGCGGGACGTTCTCGCGTTTGCCAAGCACGGCGAGCTCGATCAGGTAACGCCAAAGCGGCGGATAGCCGTCGCGAGGAGGCGGTTCGACACGCATTTCCTTGACGAAACACTGGTAACGTTCCGTCAAAGTGCCGAAATTGCCTTCAAAGAAGAAACGGATCGAAAGCCGCGCAGCGTTGGGAGCCAAACCGAGGACATAGAAATCGACACCTTCCGCCAGTTTCGGCTCGACTTCGCTCAGAGCGTCGCCATTGCGGATCCGTTCGAGCTGGACAGCAATCTTCTTGGTTTCTGCTGCGTCGTCCGTGGTAGCATCCACATAGGCGGCGAAGTAGTTCTCCGCCAAGGCGTTGGCGTCCTCATTCGACGCATCCGCCCAAAAAACCGTGGACGTATCGCCGATCTGCACGCGGTGGCCGCTGTCACGATCGAGGAAGCGATTGAGAGCCGTGGTGTATTTGGCCGCGGCGACTTCTGAAACCGGTGCATTGTCACCTTGTTCGTGGCCATAGGATGTGAACGCATCAAGGTTGAACGAGACAAGGGCTGCCCCTGACGACTGGGCACCCCAGACCCCTTTGATCGAAGGATGGAGCCGCGCAACCGGCCCAAGTTCACCAGTGACGAGGCACACTTCCGAGGACTTGTCATCCTTTGCTGAAAGCCTTTCCCAAAGTGTCTTTGCCGCATCTCGCTCATGCAGAAAACGGTCTCGGCGCTCCCTTTCCAGAGCAAAGACCACATTTTGGTCTTTCATTTCCTCCGGCCATGTCGGGGTTGAAAATCGTTCTGGAGACCAATTCTTGAGGAAAAGAAGAAACGCCTGCAGCCCCTCATCGTTCGTACCTTCGAGTGCTTCGACATGCCTTTTGACGAAGGCGGCATGCTCGTCGGCTGTCCGTTTGCCTTCGCCTGCCGTCACGCCGAGCACGTAGGAGGTCTTGTCCCACAGGAAGTTTGGCGCGATGCCGGCGGTCCGCTTGACCGGCAGCGGCACCAGCATCATCCTCGGCTGCTTCTTCTTGCCTTCGCCATCGCGCAGGTCGATGACATGGGCGACGCAGCCGTCCTCGTTCAGCGAGATCAGAAACCCGATCTTCTCCATCGAATAACCAAAGGGCGGGGCGTCCGGCAGGCGGTCATAGGCCTTCACCAGCGAAGCGAGGATGCTCATCCGAGTATTTCCTTCGAGCTTGGCGACGGCACTTTCACGATGCCGTTTTCCATCCTGGCACGGAAAAACAGCGATGGCCGGCCTTTGGCTTCATGATCGATATCCCAGAGCATCAGGCCGAGGTCGCGTGTCTCGCCGATGGCCTCGGGCAGAGGGGTGTCGGGATCGAGAAGCTCGAAATGCGCCGCGAATTCCCGCGTGCCGAGGCAGGGCTGATGAAAGCATTGGCCTCGCGCGGCACGCCGGTTGAAGATGTCGAGGTGTTTGCCTTCGCTGTCGTCGGGACCGGCCTTGTCCGTGATCTCGAAATGCGCCTCGATGACATAGGCCGGTTTGACGAGCACGGTCGAAGCGCGCTGCTGTCGGTCTTCGTCGACAAGCAATTGCAGGTCTTCCAGATCGCCGCGTTTCATGGCGCTCTTGATCTTGCCCGCAGGCGCCTTGCCGCCGACTTCGTTGCGGCGGATCGACTGGAAGCGAATGGGTTCAAGCACATGGATCGCATCGATGACCCAACGGATGGCCGGCTTCCAATGGATCGCTTCGAGAATGCCCCGCGCCGCCGACGGTGTCAGGACATCATAGCTAACACGCTCCACTTTGAGCTCTGGCCGCGTAAAACAGGCGTAGTCGCCTGAGACCTTCAGCTTGATACCGAAAGACAATGGCACTTCCTTTCTTATGCTTCTCTCTATACGAAGTAGCCAGCATTTCAAACCGCCTTTACCGATAAAGAAAAATCGATTATGAATCCTCTTGTTCGCGAAAAGGATTCAATCATGCGTCGCCGCCGTTATGCCCTTCGCATTAAAGTTGGCCCCCTTAGGATCGAGATCGAATTAGACCTCGAACCAATATAGCCGTCTTATCGCGATCGTCGCCTCGTCGCAGAGGTGTGGATCGAAACTCTCTTTACGATGTGGCGCAGCAATTTCAGCGCCTTAGCGGTGGCTGAGGCACATTCTCAGCCACCGCGACTTCAAATTACCGAATTCTCCGCTGCCAGATACTCGGCATTCTCCCACAACAGCCCGACCTCCCGATCGTACAGGCTCCTGTTCTGTAAGACGGCAAACTGGTCCCCCCGCAAATCCGGTCGGGCAAAGGCGACGTGGCCGTTGCGGATCAGCAGCTCACGGGCCTTCGGTGGCACCTGCACGATATAAGTCTGCAATTTCCGCGCGATTGCACCAGATGGGATTTCTTCTATCGAAAGTTTATCCACAGCCTGTTGCGCAACCTCGTCCCCAATGATGATCACAGGCTCCATGCTGCTTTCGATCATATGGAATTTTTCAGCCACCCTGCGGAAGGCGAAATCCGTGCCTCCGCGCCCCAAGCGAAAATCGTCGATGATTTTCTTGCGGTCGAGTCCTCCCTTGCCCGCTCGCCAGTAAACCTCGCCGAAATAGTCCTCGATGGCGTCCAGCGATTGCAGTTCGATGCCTTTCGCGCGCATGCGCTCCATATCCCCGATCAGCCCCCTGATCTCTGAGGGTGGCAGATAATCCGGCGCGGAAAACACCGTGACGATGCTTTCCTCGATCAGCCGCTTTCCCTCGCGGTTCACACGGCCGGCCGCCTGGATGATCTGGTCGAGCCCGGCCTCGGCCCGCCAGGCCTTCGGGAAATCGACGTCGACGCCCGCCTCGATCAGGCTGGTGGCGATGACGCGGCAGGGCTTTCCCGCCTTCAGCCTTTCCCGCACATCCTTGAGAATATCCTGTCGATGTACGGCATATTGCCGGGTGGTCAAATGTATGAGCCCTGAAAGATCTGCGGATTTCGCCTGCCGGTAAAGTTCTAGGGCATGCTTGCGACTGTTGACGATGACGAGCGCTTGCGGCTCGGCTGCCAGCGCGGCGATGAGATCGTCGTTGCTCATGGCTCCTGTGAGCCGGATATAGGCGCGGCGCAGCTTATCGGAGAGCCCTTTCGGATCGGGCGCCAGCTCGCGGCCTTCCAGCATTAGCCCGGCCGGGTGATCTCCCGTGAAGTTGCGCTTGTCCAGCGCCGGCTGCGTCGCCGTGCAAAGCACGATGGTGCAGCCATAATTCAGAGCCAGTTCGTCCAACATCCGCGCACAGGGAATCAACAGATCGCGCGGGATCGTCTGCGCCTCGTCGAGGATGATGATGCTGTTTGCGATGCTGTGCACCTTACGCGCCTTCGAGGTCCTTGCCGCAAACAGGCTTTCGAACAGTTGTACGTTCGTGGTGACGACGACGGGTGCTGCCCAGTCTTCCGTGGCGAGCTTCAGCTTGTCGCGGCTCTCCCAGTTTTTCTCGTTGTCGAGCTTCTTGTCGTCGATCGCCGAATGATGTTCGAGCACTTTGTCTTCGCCCAGGATGTTCCGGAATATCTCTGCCGTCTGGTCGATGATGGATGTGAAGGGAATGGCGTAGATGATGCGCGAATGCCCATGTGCCTTTGCGTGATCAAGCGCGAAGGCGAGTGAGGAGAGCGTCTTGCCGCCGCCGGTCGGGACCGTCAGCGTAAAGAGCCCAGGCCTGTCCGCCGCTTTTGTACGCACATGCGACAGAATTTTACCGCGAAGGCGATTGAGGTCGGTATCGGCATTGCCCTTTCCGGCCATATGCGTATCAAAGGCGGCGATGAATTGCGGCAGCAGATCCTGCAGGGCAGGCCAGTCGCGATCTGCCGCCCGGCCGTCGAGGGCATGGTAAAAGGCTTCCGTATCCTTGAAATCGGCGTCGACGAGGCAGGAAAAGATCATCCGTACCATGACGGAGAACTGAAATGCCGCATTGGGCGGCCTGATGCGCGACATGAAGCCGGGCACGAGGCCCGTCATATCGGCGGTGAGTTCGCTTTCCCAGATCGGTTCCAGTCCGCTGGGCTCCCCCCTGAATCGTTCGATGCGGCGGTCGAGGCAGGCCGGTGTCTCGTTCAGCCGGTCCGGCAGTCCGGCATGATGTCCGGCGATGCAATAGGCGATCAGATCGGCGATCATCCTGTCCTGCCCGGCGACGCGTTCCGGCAGGATCACAGCTCCCGCCGTCGCATGGTCGGGTGAAGGGCCGCCATCCAGCCGCTTCTGGAAGGCTGCGGTATATTTGCCGAGATCATGAAACAGGCCGGCAAGAAATGCCGCCTTCTCCAAGCCGAACGAAGCCGCCATTTTGGCCGCCAGCTCTGCGACGGCGTGAAGATGATCCGCGAGAAGCTGCCAATCGCCTTTGTCTGGCTGTCTTCCGGAGTGAGCAAAATAGCGCATGCCGGTTCTCCTCTATCGAATGCCTATAGTAGTCGTGCCTTTTGATCTATCGCCTTTATTTCTCTTCTTTTGAAGTGTGCCTGACTTTACAATCATTACGGCCAAGCTTGCAGTTAAGCGGGGGTCGTCATCCGAAAATGAGCGGTAATCCTGCGCCCCGTGGGCGACAGCAGGCGGTTCTTGTGGGGGATGCGACGATCCTCGGGAAACGAAATCGATGTCACGACGAAGCGGCCGGATCGCGCTCGATTGCCTATGACGATGCCCCTATCAGTCCAATGGAAGATTGCGCCGCGACGGTTCGAGCGCTGCAAAAAACGCGCCTCAAACACCCCGTTGCAGAGCATGGAAGAGTGCACAGCCCATCTGAACTCGGAGTCAGAAGGCGGCAGCGTATCGCAGAAAACGAATTGGTATATCATCACAGCCGGAAGGAAAACCGACGATGGATGCAAAGTCTTGCCAAACACGGCCGATTAGGAGGGCTAGATAAAGCGGATTTTCAATCCACACCACGGAATGTTTCTGCGCCATTGGAGAAGGTTGCCGTGGCGTTTTGCCATCCGTGCGTCCGCACCGGTCTAGTCTTACTGAGTCACACAACCCTGGGATTGTCGCTTTGTCATTAGGTGCTAGGGTCCACGATTCGTGGTCAGCGGGAGAAAGCTAGGATGAATGGCCTTAGCGGGGGAAGTGAAGCAGCCTTTGCGGATTATGTCCATAGGCTGGTCGATGTGATCGGCCATGCCGATCGGGCTGAGCCACTCAATGATTACTGCCTCGGCCTCATGTTGCCGGTGGACCGCAAGAGTGTCGAGCCTCTGGCAGCTGTGACGGCGCCAGCGCGGGTATCGTCCAAGCATCAGTCGCTCCTGCATTTCGTCGGCCAGGCGCCGTGGTCGGACGAGGCGCTTCTGGCGCGGGTTCGCGACGAGGTGCTTCCGCGGATAGAGCGGCATGGGCCGATTGAGGCGTGGATCGTGGACGACACCGGATTTCCCAAGAAGGGCAAGCATTCGGTCGGGGTCGCGCGGCAATATTGCGGCCAGCTCGGCAAGCAGGACAACTGCCAGGTCGCAGTCAGCCTCTCGATCGCCAACGTCGCGGCGAGTTTACCGATTGCATATCGGCTGTATCTGCCCGAAATCTGGGCCGCCGATCCCGAGCGTCGGCACAAGGCGAAGGTCCCTGACAGCGTCGCGTTCCAGACCAAGCCCGCAATCGCGCTCGACCAGATCCGCGCCGCCCAAGCGGCCGGAGTTGCACCCAGCGTCGTGCTGGCCGACGCCGGCTATGGAGCGGACGGCGCATTCCGCACCGGCCTATCGGTGCTCGGCCTCGACTATGTCGTGGGCGTGCAACCGACACTCAGTGTCTGGCGACCCGGCGAGGAACCATTGCCGCCCAAGCCTTGGCGCGGAAATGGGCGACCAACTTCGCTGATGCGCCGCAGTCCCGAGCACAGCCCGGTATCGGTGAAGGTGTTGGCTCAGGAACTGCCGCAGGATGCTTGGCAGACCATTGGCTGGCGGGAAGGCACGAACACTGACCTTGCCTCCCGCTTCGCCGCCGTGCGCGTGAGGCCTGCGTCCAGGGATTACAATTTGACTGAGCCCCGCGCCGAGGAATGGCTGCTGATCGAATGGCCCGAGGGCGACACCGAGCCGCTCAAATACTGGCTCTCCACTCTCGATGTCGACGCTTCGGTCGGAAAGCTCGTCAGCACCGCCAAGCTGCGATGGCGCATCGAGCGCGACTATCAGGAACTCAAACAGGAACTCGGTCTCGGCCATTACGAAGGGCGAGGCTGGCGAGGTTTCCATCATCATGCAAGCCTCTGCATCGCCGCTTACGGATTCCTCATCTCCCAGAGAGAGGCTATTCCCCCCTCAGCGCCGACCGAAACCAAAAACCGCACGCAACCTCTCGTTCCCGAAGGTTATCGACCCCGCGGATCCTCCGATCCGACCCGAGCGACACGTGCCAAATTCGATCACCACAGTCCGAAGGCACTTGACCGTCAAACTCAGTCGAAGCCTTCAACGATGTCCATGCTGCAACAGGACCAATCCACGCTGAAATCCACAAATTTATGACGCAGTAAAACTAGGAAGGTTGCGCTCTCACTCCTTCCCGAACGCCTTCTTCCCCTTTTCCGCCCACAGCATGCGCGCCCGTTCGCCGTCCTCGCTCTGCAACTTGTCCGCCATCCAGATCATCGCGCCGTAGATCATCCCTCGATCGTCGCCGGTCAGGTCCACGATGCCGGATTTGACGACGAGACCGCCGAGTTCGATCAGATGTCGTGTGCGCCTGCGGCGCTCGACCTGCCAGTCCCGCATGTCATGCCGCGCCCATGCCGCTTGATGGCGATTGCGTGCCGCCCGGTTGCGCCGGAGCGCTGCCAGCGTTGTCGTCATTTGCTGGAGCAGTTCGCCGCGGCTTGCTGCGAAACCACGTCGCCCCGCGCTTGGCCCATGCCTCCCGCTTTCCGGCGTCTTTCGTCTCGGCAAGCACGATCAGCGCGCCCGCCAGTTCCTCCGCTGTGAGCACATCGGCCCCAGTGGCAATGACAAGTTCGCCGAGCTGCCGCACCTTGCGGGCTTTCAGTTCCTTGGTCTTGTCTTCCAACGCCTTTAGTTCCGCATCAAAGTTTCTCGGTTTGCGCATGTGAAGTCTCCATCGTCTTAGTTTGTTGCCGATGCAGCGATGATAGTTGAGCGTCTTGCCGAAGGCTTCTATGTTGCCGGCACGGTCTGGCACGGGTTGGTCCCGCCCGAGATTTTTTCGAGGGAGGGCGCGCTTATACGTCGTTCCGACGTGCGCTTTTCCGTGCTGATGGTCGGATCGCGATGGCGATCTATCATCTTCACGTTAAGGTCATTGGCCGCAAGGCACGCTCCAGCGCGGTGGCGTCCGCCGCCTACCGCTCGGCCTCGCGGCTGCGTGACGAGCGCACTGACCGTAGCCATGACTTTTCCGCCAAGCGGGGCGTCTCCATTCCGAGATCATGCTGCTGCAGGGCGCACCCGAAGTCTGGTCCGACCACGAACGGCTGTGGAACGACGTCGAAGCGTTCGAAGTGCGCAAGGACGCGCAGCTTGCCCGCGAGGTGGAGTTTGCCTTCCCCGCGAAATGACGCAGGCGCAGGGGATCGAGCTTGCCCGCGACTTCGTGCAGGCCGAATTTGTCGATCACGGCATGATTGCCGACCTGAATATGCATTGGGAATTTGCCGAAGACGGAAGCCCCAAACCCCATGCCCATGTCATGCTCACCATGCGCGCGGCGAATGAAAACGGTTTCGGCCAAAAAGTGCGGGACTGGAACCGCACGGAGATGGTCGAGCGCTGGCGGGAGCGTTGGGCCGATCTTGCCAATGAGCGCCTTGCCGAACTCGATATTGATGCCCGCATCGACCACCGCAGCTTTGAAGCGCAGGGCATCGAACTGGAGCCGCAAAGCCAGATCGGCGCACCGGCGTAGCGCATCGAGCGCGAAGGGGTAGAGGCCACCGCCAACATTGCAGATCGGGCCGAACTGCACCGGGAGATTGCCCGAAACGATGGCGAGCGGATCATTGCCGACCCCTCCATTGCACTGGACGCCATCACCCATCAGCAATCCACGTTCACGCGCCGCGACATGGCGAAGTTCGCGCATCGCCACAGCGACGGGATCGAGCAGTTCAACGAGGTCAACCGCCCGCCCGATGGACAGGAGAGCGAAGGCAGGGCCGATGCTTCCGAAAAGCTCGACGCGGTTGTGCTGTCCATTGCCCGGTTGGTAGGCAGATGGCGCGGGAACACTTCGAGGCGTTGCGGGCCGCCAACGATAATCGGGGCAGAAGCGAAGATAGCGCCGAGGATGACGATGGCTGACAGGAACCCTTATGCAAAACGTTGACATCTTATGGGATGTCTATATATTATCTCCCATGAGGCTGGTTCTGGACACCAATGTGATCGTAGCTGCGTTCCGCAGCCGCAATGGCGCAAGCAATCTGCTTCTGCGTTTCGCGGACCAGGGCATGATGACGCCGCTTTGTTCGACAGCGCTGTTTCTGGAATATGAGGCGGTGCTGAGCCGGGAGGAAACGCGGAAGGTAACCGGCCACAGCCTTGAGGATGTCGCTTCGGTGATGAGCGCGCTTGCCGCCATTGCCGAGGGCGTCGATATTTCGTTTCGAACACGGCCGATCCTCTCCGATGTCGCAGACGAAATGGTGCTTGAGGCTGCCTTGAACGGACAGGCCGAGGCCATCGTGACGCATAACGTCAAGGATTTTCGTCCGGCGCTCGGATTGGGCATGACCGTGATAACACCGGGAGAGATCGTCAGGAGACTGAACACATGACGCAGACCCAACGTTACAAATACCCACTGCAACTGCCGCAGTCGCTCAAGGAGACGGCGGCGCGTCTGGCACAAGAGGACGGCGTATCCCTCAATCAGTGGATCATCTCGGCGGTTGCGCAGAAGATCGGGGCCGTGGAGACGGCCAGCGAATTCCTGAAAGCGCGTGCAGGCACGACGAAGCGCGGTGCGCTGACAGGCTTGCTGGGCAAAGCACCGAATGTGCCACCCCTGAAGGAAGACAGCATTTGATGCAATGCACTGGGCCTGAACAGGTGCGATGAAAGCCTTTTTTGGCTTGCAGCGATCGGGCCGGAACCGAGCCACCCCCTCAAGGCCAAGCCGCGTTCCGCGGTGGCGCGTGCCGCGCCAGCCTTGACCGGGCGGCTCCGTCCCGGCGTAGGCTTCTGAAGCAGGAAAGGCAGGGCGTGCGCTGGCAGGCAGCGCCAGCCGCAACAAGTCCGGCACAGACGCAGCGCATTGCCGAATGAAGGGGAAGCCAGACCATGACCCGAGCAGCCCTTTATGCCCGCTATTCGTCCGACAGCCAGAGCGAGGCGTCGATTGAGGACCAGTTCCGGCTTTGCCGGGAACATGCGGGCCGGGAACGGTGGCAGATTGTCGGCTCCTCTGAGGACGCGGCGATATCCGGTTCCAGCACCATATTGCGCTCCGGCATCCAGCGGCTTGTGCGCGACGCGCAGCGCGGTGAGTTCAAGATATTGCTGGCCGAGGCGCTGGATCGCATCAGCCGCGATCAGGCCGATGTCGCCACGCTCTACAAGCACTTGAAGTTTGCAGGCGTCACCATTGTCACCTTGGCCGAGGGCGAAATCTCCGAGCTTCATGTCGGGCTGAAAGGCACGATGAATGCGCTCTTCCTGAAAGACCTCGCGATGAAAACGCATCGCGGCCTTCGGGGCAGGGTGGAGAAGGGCAAGGCCGGGGGAGGGCTCTGCTATGGCTACAAGGTGGTCAAGAAATTCGATGCCAACGGAGAGCCCATCCGGGGCGACCGGGAAATCATCCCCGAGGAAGCCGACACCATCCGCCGCATCTTCCGAGAGTTCGCTTCCGGTAAAAGCCCCAAGGCTATTGCCGTCGATCTGAACAGGGAAGGGGTTCCCGGCCCGCTTGGCCGCGCATGGGGCGACACCAGCATCCGGGGCCACGTCAGCCGGGGAACCGGGATCGTCAACAACGAACTGTATGCGGGCGTTCTGGTCTGGAACCGCCTGCGCTTCATCAAGGATCCTTCCACCGGCAAGCGTGTGTCGCGCATCACCCGGAAAGCCAGTGGATCAGGACAGAGGTTCCGCATCTGCGTATCGTGGACGACGAACCGTGGGATGCTGCCCGTGCACGTCAAACGCAGATATCGGAAATCTTCGGCCCCAATCCCGCCAACACGCTGGAAGGCCGCATGAAGCGCGCGCATCTGGCAAACCGGCCGGTTCATCTGCTTTCCGGCCTTCTCACCTGCGGATGCTGCGGCGGCAAGGTCGGCATCATTACGCCGAACCGCTATGCCGGCCTCAACCATCACCGGCGCGGCACTTGCGACAATGGCCGCTCCATCACCCGTGACAAGATCGAGGCTCGTGTGCTGACTGGCCTGAAAGAGCGGCTTGTGTCATCCGAGGCGGTTGCCGAGGTCGTCAAAGCTTATGCAGAGGAAATGAACCGGCTGAACCGCGACCGGCGTGTGCAGGCGCAGACCGACCAGAAGTCACTTGCGAAGATCGAGAAGGCGATTGCGGGCATCATCGCCGCCATTGAGAACGGCATGTACCAGCCTTCCATGAAAGCGCGCATGGACGACCTTGAACGGCAGAAAGCCGAGATCGTCGCCCGCCTCGCCAAAGCGCCTGCGGACATGCCGGACGTTCATCCGAACCTCGCCAACCTCTATCGCCGCGGTGTCGAGCGCCTGTCCGACGCCCTCAGCGATCCGGACGGCGGCAGGCAGGCGGCGGAAACCCTGCGCTCCCTGATCGGGGAAATCGTCCTCACGCCCGGAGCCAAGCGCGGCGAGGTTCATGCCACCCTACGCGGCGAGTTGTTCGGCATCCTCGACTTGGCCAAGGTGGAAGAAACCAGCAGGCCAGCCGGTTTTATGCCAGCGGTCGAAGCCTGCCCCCGCAACCAGCGCCTCTTTGTCATAAGACGAAGAGGCGAAGTCCCGGCCAAGGCAAGCTCCCGCAACCAAAGATATCTCAGAAAACCCCGACAATCCAATGAGTTGCCGGGATTTGGTATTTTGTCGCGAAATTCACATCAATAAATCAATTACTTAAATCGCAGGCTCAAATCCAGGGGTGCCGCAACTCGCAACCGATTGTGAAACTGAAAGCGTGGGGTGGCTCCGCCCGTCAGGAGGCCATTTCGAGCCGTTGCTGACCCACCTCGAAGAGCCTGTCCGCCACCGCCTCTCGCACCTCGGCGTCGTGGAAGATGCCGACGATGGCGGCGCCGCGGGATTTGGCCTCGTTGATGAGGTCGACGACGGTTTGGCGGTTGGCGGTATCGAGGGATGCGGTGGGTTCATCGAGGAGCAGGATGGGATCGTCGACGATGAAGCTGCGGGCGATGTTGACGCGCTGCTGCTCGCCGCCGGAGAAGGTGGCGGGGGCGAGCGACCACAGCCGTTCGGGGATGTTGAGGCGGGTGAGCAGCGTCTTTGCCAGTGCCTTCGCCTCCTCGCTCGGTTTGCCGTTGGCGATCGCCGGCTCAGTGACGACATCGAGGGCAGCAACGCGGGGGATGACGCGCAGGAACTGGCTGACATAACCGATCGTGCTGAGGCGGATCTCGACCACTTCCCCGGGGTTCGGCGGCGAGCAGGTCGACGGTCTCGCCTCGGTGCTCGACGAAGATCTTTCCGGCATCTGGTTTGTAGTTGGCATAGAGCGAGCGCAGCAGCGTCGACTTGCGGGCGAGACGCCGGCGCTCCGGTTCCGACAGCGTCAGGATGTCGACCGGGCCTCGGTCCTGCATGTCGTAGGTGATCGTGCCGGTATCCGGTGGCTGCTTTCCGGCGAGACAGGAAAGTAGTGTCGACTTGCCGGAACCGCTTTCGCCGACGATGCCGAGCACTTCACCGGGGCGGATCGCGAACGAGACGTCGAGGCAGCCGATCTGGCGGCCATAGGATTTGGACAGGTCGCAGACTTCCATGAGCGGCGGCCTTGGAGCCAGCTTGCGCAGCGCGTTTATGGTCATGCCTTCTCTCCTGCGAGCCGATCTTCGCCAGCCCTGCCGCCAGTTGCCTCCGTTGCAGCGGCCTGTTCGGCTTGACGCGTGTTGCAGAAATCGGTGTCGGAGCAGACGAACATGCGGCCGCCCTTATCGTCTGTGATCACCTCATCGAGGAAACTTTCCCTTGAGCCGCAAGGCGCGCAGCACTGTTTCCATTTCTGCACCTCGAAGGTCAATTCGGCATCTTAGCCACATATCGTGGGTGCCCGGGGAAATGACCGGAGGATGCGCAAGCGGCCCGTCAATCGACGGGCCGCTTGTACGGTGAGACGTCAGGGACTTTTTGTCCGCTTCGCCGTCACCAGCGATGCCATCCCGCCGGTGACGACCGAAGCCAGGGGGTAATATCGCCCCGGCAGGACAACACTGCTTCCGATGCATCGAAGAGCAGTAGGCGGAGCCGGAAAGGAACCGGCTCCAACTTTGCCGTCATGGAATTCCGGGTCAGGTTCAGCCGGAAACAGGTATCGGCAGGGGAGGTGCGGCGGATCTGTTGCTCCCTGCAGGGTTTCTGGAAGCCTCTAGAACTTGTAACCGACGAGCAGCATCACGGACGGTTGTACGTCGTCCTGAACGATGGGGCTGTCTTTCGCGTCGCCGGTGAGGAAACCGACGCCGGCCTGGCCGCGGATAACCCAGTTCTCGGTTGCCATATAGGTGACGGATGCCTCGACATCGAAGCGCTTGAGCCCGGCATTTGCATCATACTGCCGCAATCCCGAGCGCGCGGACTGGGCTGCGGTCACCCCGAAATAACTCTTCATGTGGTTATCGTCGGCAAACGTCGCGGAGGCGCCTGCCGAGAAGATGAAGCGATCATAGTGGTGGGAAACATTTGCGCCGACTTGGCCGGTGAGGCCGTCGTCGCCGCCGATTGTCTTGTCGACCGAGGCGTAGAGTTCCACCGGCCCCACCTCATAGGAAAGCTGTGTTCCGATGACAGCCCCTCCATCGATGTCGCCAAGACCCCGCAGGTGCTTGGAATCGTCTTCGTCGCGTCCCATCTGGTAACCGCCCTTGACCGACAGCTTCAGGCCCTTGGCCTCCAGCACGTCGACGCTCACGCCCATCGGATCAACGGTGACGCGATCGCCGAACGTCGCTGAGATCATCGGGATGGGGACGACCTCGAACTCGTCCGAACCTTCGAATTTCGGCGCATACATGGCCCCGGCTCCTACGATGACTTCCCATTCGGAAAGCTTCTGGCGTATGCCGCCGAAGCGTCCCTTGTCGAAGCTCGCCGACGGAGGAGGGGTGGTTGCGTCCCTTTCGAAAAAATCGGAGGCGCGTGCCTGGAACGGCGGGCACGCAACCACTGCCAGCCCCGTAGCTATGGCGACATGCCGAGGGCTGCTTAAAAACGACTTGGTCAATGACATTCGAATTGGCTCCTGGGATCCGAAAGAGAGCTTGCGACGCGCACGGAGTGTGAAAGCCCGACGCATCGTGCCTCTCGCGGCCGCACTATCTGAAAGGGGTCCGTTAACTTGGGTTTTGTGATGTTAAGAAATATTGCCCGGCCGATGCTGTGGTGAAAGCGCAGTGCTTTCGGGGATTCAACCCGGTGGTTGCGCGGTTGAAGGCGTGATGGCGCCTGGTTACGGCCCGGTTTCGGCTTAACATATCAAAATATCTTCACCCCGTGACTTTGGAGATGTTTTTGCGACAATGCAGGCAGGTTTGGGAAACCTGCGCAGGTAAGTTCTGCAAACCTGCCGACAACTTTGCAAAGCGAACACATGACAGCTCAACACCTCGTCGCATCGGATACGGTACCTCGCGTTCTCCTTGTCGAGGATGACGACGAGATCGCGGCGATGGTCATCGAGATGCTAAAGGAGAATGGCCTTCAGGCTCTTGCGGTCGGCTCGGCCGCGAACATGGACGCCATCTTGCGCAAGCAGTCCTTCGATCTGGTCGTGCTCGACGCCATGCTGCCGGGCGAAGACGGCTTCAGCATCTGCCGCCGATTGCGGGCATCGTCGACCATCCCCATCGTCATGCTCACGGCCCTCGGCGACGAGATCAATCGCATTGTCGGCATCGAGCTCGGCGCTGATGACTACATCACCAAGCCATTTCATCCGCGCGAACTGATGGCGCGGATAAAAGGGCTGCTGCGGCGTGCCTCGTATGGGGTGGAGCAGCCTCTGCCGCGGACGGCCATGCAGTTCGCCGGCTGGCAGATCGATCCGGTCCTGCGGCAACTCGTGAATCCGGAGGGCGTGCATGTTTCGATGACGACGGCTGAATTCGACATTCTCCTGGCATTTTGCCAGAATCCGGGCCGCGTCATGACGCGCGAACAGCTTTTGCGCCTCACCCATGCCGGCCTTGCAGGCCCGGTCGAACGCAGCATCGACGTCCACGTGAGCCGCGTTCGGCAGAAGATCGAACCCAATGTCCGCGAGCCGGCCTTCATCAAGACGGTCCGGTTGGGAGGCTACATGTTCACCCCGAAGGTCGAGGCCTACTGATGTTTACACGCTTTCAGGCCGGGTCGATCCGCCGGCAGATCGCAGCATTGGCTGTCGGCCCCATCGGTTGCCTCGTCATCCTGGGTACCGTCTCTGAGTATTTGTTGCGCGACGATCCGGAGAGTGTTTCCTATGCCCGTGCGACTGCCTTGAAGATCGAGACGGTCATCGATCAGGTCAAGGCGTCCGAGTCGGCAGAGCAAAGAGCCGCGATTCTGGATGCCACATCGAAGACAGGGCTTCAGGTCGAGGAGGTCTCGGCGGCGGAGCTTTCGCCGGAGGCCGATATGAACATCTCGTTTGAGGATGTCCGCCACCTTGTCCAGAACAATATGCCGGCCACCTTCGCGACGGCTTTCCGGACCGAAACCTCCACCGGAAAACTTCACGATGTCCTGGTCGTCGGGATGGGGGACGATCGCGCTCTGGCGTTTCTGCCCGCATCGCCTCCTGCCGACGGATGGATCAGCGACCAGCAGGTCACCATCGTGCTGCAACTGATGGCTGTCGTCCTGCCGGTGGCCCTTCTGTCGCTGTATGCGGCCCGGGTCATTGCGGCTCCGCTCCTCGAATTTGCGAAAGCCGCAGAAACGCTGAGGCCTGATGACGGCCCGGACAGGCCATTCGATGAAAGCGGAGCGGCTGAAATTCGAACTCTTGCAAGATCGTTGAACGACATGCGCAGCCGGGTGCGCGGCATGATCGACGACCGTACCCGCATGCTGCGCGCGATAAGCCACGACCTTCGCACACCGCTGACGCGTCTGCGCCTGCGCGCGGAACGCTCGACGCAGCCGGAGCTGAAAACGGCGCTGTTGAAGGACATCTCCGCTCTCAGCGACATGATCAACGATACGCTCACCTATCTCAGCAAGGAAATGGCGACCGAGAAACCGGTCAATGCCGACCTGCCCAGCCTGTTGGCGACCGTATGTTCCGACTTCTCCGACATAGGCTACAACGTGAGGTATGTCGGGCCCGAGCGTTTCGCTTATCGCTGCAAACCGCGATCGCTGGCACGTGCGATCACCAATCTTGTCGAGAACAGCAGCAAGTTCGCCCAGGAGATCTCGGTAGAGCTGTCGGTCGTCCGAAACGGGACGGTGCGGATAAGCGTTGTCGATGACGGCCCGGGCCTTCCCGGCAGCTTGCGTACCCGCGTGCTCGAGCCGTTTTTCAAGGCCGATGCGGCACGGACACCGACCGAGCGAGGCGGATTCGGGCTCGGTCTGTCGATCGTCGACGACATCGTACGGGCACATGGCGGCACGATCGAACTTCTGAACAGGGCGCCGCATGGCCTCGCTGCGCAAATGGATTTCCCCGCGGAAGGCCACGCGACCGAAGGTTCGGCGCCTGCGAAATCGGCGGGCGATCTTGCCCGTGCCGGGTGAGGGGAGGCTCCGCCGGATCGATCCGTCTCCCAGCATGACGATGGCACGGCGGGTGGTATGGCTAAATGGCGTTCAACGCGCAAATCGCCCTTGCAACCTCGAACGATTTCTCGAATGCCGGGACTGGAAGGAATTCAAAGCGGGAGTGAAAATTATAGGCGCCCGTGAAAAAGTTCGGCGTCACCAATCCCCTAGCGGACAGGGCGGATCCGTCCGTCCCGCCGCGCATCGGAATTGGTTTGGCTTTTATGTCCAACTGGTTCAGTGCGGCAAAAAGCAGTTCTATGGAGCGCCTGTTGCCGACAAGATAATCGTGAATATTGTGGTAGGTGTCGCTCAACTGGTACCTGATCTGTCCGGTCGGATAGATCGATCTGACCACGTCGACCATTTCTCCAATGCGCTGCTTGCGCCGTTCAAAGCCGACCTTGTCGAAGTCCCGGATCAATACGTTGAGACGCGCTTCCGTGTCGTTCGCGACCATGTCCCTGAACCAGAAATATCCTTCGCGTCCCGCGGTGTGTTCCGGGGTCTCGGTTCGATCGAACAGGCCGATGAAGTCCATCGCCATCAGCAGCGGGTTCACGAGGACACCTTTGGCGGACATCGGATGGGCGCTCACGCCGGTGAAGACGATCTGTCCGGCAGCGGCATTGAAATTCTCGAAGACGATCTCGCCGATTTCGCAACAATCGATCGTATAGGCGAAATCGCAGGGGAAGCGGCGAAGATCGAGCGCCTTTGCTCCCCTGAGGCCGATTTCTTCGTCAGGGACAAAAGCAACGCAGATGTCGCCATGTGGCCCTATCGTCTCAAGACGGTTGAGCAATGTCATGATGACGGCGATTGCGGCCTTGTTGTCGGCTCCGAGCACGCTCGTGCCGTCGCCGACAATGACATCCTGGCCCTCCCAGCCACGTATTTTCGGATGATCGTCAATCCGCAACCAGATGTCCAGGTCCCGGTTAAGACACAGATCCGCTCCTTCGAAACGAAGAACCTGGGGTTTGATCGTCGGTGACAGGCCGACATCCACGGTGTCGAGATGCGCGATGAACCCGATTCGTGGTGCATCCCGTCGCGCTCCGGGCCTGATTGCCGTCACGATGGCATGTTCGTCGACGGTTACGGTATCGAGGCCGAAATCTCGCAATTCGCCGGCCAGAAGCGCTGCGAGCCGGGCTTGGCCCGGTGTCGAAGGCAGTGTTGAGGATTTTGCATCGCTCTGGCTTTCGATTGCAAGATAGCGGAAGAACCTTTCGATCAGTTCGTCGCGAAGATCCATGGCGATTTGCCGTCGTTTGAGTGGTGCCTGGAGCAAGCGGGATATCTGCCCAGACGAGCTATGACGAAGCCCTCATCAATATTCGTCAGGAGTCAAGCCCTTGGCCTGGTGACGGGCCTTGCAAAAACTCCATACGCTGGTGAAACGGCTGGTCCTGCAAATGTCCGGGAAAATATAGTTTGATATATTTAGGTAATGTATTGATAATTCTTGTAATGTGATGAATATAATTTTGCGATCTTGCGCCATGTGACTTGGATATTCTACAGAATTGCTCCTGATCGCGTATGAAATGGGGGTGAGCCATGTTTGAATTATACGGGTCCATGGGGCGGGGCATGTTCACATTTGCCCCGGTATCCAAGGTGTCTCAAGCGTGCGACGGCAAGGGGAGCCGATTGACGGACAGTCCGTTTTCGATCGGGCGAAAGGGGCTGGTGGCCGGCACTCTCCATCAGTCGGAAAAGCTCATTGTGGGGGTAACGGGCCATTGCTCTGATTTGGTGGGCACCAAAGTCGATGCCGCCGACATCGCGCGCCGGTTTCGTGCCGACGGAACGATCGACGTCTCGGCGCTCAGGGGGCATTTCGTCATCGCGATCGCCGACGGGCTACGAGGAAGGCTCGTTCTCGCCAGGGATCACCTGGGGATCGCACCGCTCTATGTCTGCCATCTCGCGGACGGGCTTCTTTTCTCCTCTGAATATAAGGATTTTATGCCTCATCTGGGTCAGGCCGGGCTTCTCGACTATCCGGTGATTGAACGATATCTCCGCGAGGGATGGACGCCGGCGGCCCGAACCTTTTTCCGAAGCATAAGGCCGATTGCGCCCGGCGTCTTAAATGTCTTCGACCTGCACCAAAGCCTGACGATAGAGGAGGGCCAAACGGTTCTGGAGGCCGAACCGAAAGTCTTCTTTGAGATCGGCGATGTCGAAAGAACCCTGGACACGGCCGTCCGCCGGCATGTCGGGACCGGTTCCCAGCGACACGGACTTATGCTGAGCGGCGGCGTTGATTCGGCGCTGATCGCTTTTTTGCTCAAGCGCGCGCTTGGGGGAGGCCCCCTTCATTCCCACACGGTGGGTTATGGCAAAGACGATCCCGAAGTCATCGGCGCGCGCAGGACAGCCGCGGCACTTGGTCTCGACCACATGGAGCTATTTGTCGATCCCGAAGAATTGACGGACCTGCTTCCCGCTTCGATCCTGGCCACAGAGAATATCGGCGGCTTTGATGAATATCCCTGCCTCTATGCCATGCATCAAAACGCCAAAGAGCGGGTGGATGTCATGTTTTCCGGAAACTTTTCCGATGCGATCTTCGGCGGCATGCGGATGCATCGCGAGGTGTGGGAGGCCTCTCGTGGCAATGGCGTGGCGCCCCATCTGAAACCGAGAGTTTTCGCAGCCGAACCGCTTTTCCGTGCCGGTTTGGTTGCGGCGGATTGCCAGGCCCTGCCCGAACAGCAACCTCCGCAGAACCTCTCGGAAGCTCTCACACGCTTCGTGCTCGACAGGGATGAGCGTATGAGTATGCAATCGATGTTTGCGCATCATTTCGGCATGCATGCCCGTATGCCATATGCGGATTTTGACGTTGTTTCCCTGGGTCTGAGGATGCCGGAGGAGCAGAAAATCGACGCTCATCAAAACAAGATATTACTGCGGGAATTCGCGGCGCGATGCCTTCCTGCAGAGATTGCCGGGCGTCCCAAAGCCATCCAGCAGCTCAAATATGATGACAGGATGCGGCAGTGGCTATTGTCCCGGATAACCAAATTCAGGAAGGCCAACGCCTATTCATTCGAACAGATCCTCTCGGAGGATTACATCGATCTTGTTTCGGGCGCATTGAAAAACGACTTGAGTGACGAAGTTGTGCATGCGGCGTGGAATATCGTCGCCTTTGCATACTGGTGTGAAGCTTTCGCCTGACATGGCAGGATCACAGGGCAATCCTGCGTCGCGCGCGTCGATAGCTGCTTTTGCCGACTTCCATAAAATCGGTAAAAGTTCCACAAACTGTCATAAATCTGCAGCACTGCAACGGTAGTCGGGTCCAGGTGAAAATGGGCATGGAACGATGTTGCGTCTAACTGCGGCTGGTCGGCAGCGTGCAATCGCCAAACGAATAACTGAACAGCAGGGCGTCCGCATCAGCAGCATTGCCGAAGACTATGGCGTATCCCCGGAAACGATACGTCGCGACCTGCTCCTTTTGGAAAAGGAAGGCGCTATCCAGCGCGTTTACGGTGGGGCGATCGTAGCCGACCGTGGAGCCCCTATCCAGGAACGCATAAAGTTCCAATCGGAGGGGAAGGCCGCCATCGCGAAAATCGTGGCAAAGCTGGTGAAACCCAATCAGCGGGTGTTCATAAGCGGCGGCAGTTCCAATCTCGCGATTGCTCACGCGTTGCGGGATGCCGCTCCGTTGTTCGTAACCACCAACATGCCTGCCATTGCGGAGGCACTTCAAGGCCCGGCGGAGCACCGCGTATTTCTGACCGGTGGCGAATACATTCACTCCAGCGGCGTGCTCAATGGATCCCAGACGCTCGCCTCCATTTCCGACTGCGTGTTCGATCTTTCCATCATAGGTGCCTATGGCATCGACCTGAAATTCGGCCTGGTGGAATCGAGCCGCGAAAATCAGCAGCTCAAGCAGAGCTTGATCGAGCGCAGTCATAGCTCGATATTCGTCGCGGATAGTACCAAGTTTGGTGCATCTGGCGCCTTTTGCAGCGCACCGCTTTCCAAGGCAGGCACCATCGTCACGGATCAAATGCCCTCGGCGGAGTTCGCCGACGCTTTCGATCGGTTTGGTGTCAGGGTCATCTATCCGAACAAACCCGGGCGACGAGCCTTCGAAGTTTCCGATTTGGAGGAAGAACCGTGATGCCCACCCCCCGCAGGCGGCAAATCATAATTTTCGGTATAGACGGGCTTCGTCCCGATATGATCAGCGAAGTGACCACGCCCAACATTCATGCCTTGTACAGGAGGGGCGTGTGGGCGCGTCATCACAGGACGGTCTTTCCGAGCGAAACTCGTGGCGCGTTGACATCGCTTGTCACCGGATCACATCCCGAGACGCACGGCATTCTGGGAAATCAGTTTTTCGCCCGCCAGCATCTGGCGCATCAGACGGTCACCACCATGGCGGCCGACTGGTTCGACGCCGATCGCGCTTTGCCGGGAGGCATGGTGACGGCCATCGGCCTTTCGGAAATCCTGGCAAAAAACGGCCGCAGTTTCGCAGTCGTCACCTCGAGCGGGCAGGGATCGCTCTCGGCGTTGAACTGGCGCGGCGATATCTGTGGACAGGCCGGCTACAATGTCCGCCACCCCCAAACGGGTTTTCCCGATGCCATGGTTTCGCTGATCAGGGAAAGGCACCGGATCCCCGACGGCGGTCAGACGACCGGCACCGAGGCCAAGGCGGTCGAAGTGTTCGCAGGCACGATTTGGAAGGAGAGAAATCCGGACGTCTCGATAATCTGGCTCACGGAGGCCGACAGCGCCTCGCATCTTTCCGGGCTCGGCTCGCCCCAGCAGCTTGCCAAGATCGGAATGTGCGACAATGCCCTTGGAATGCTGCTCGATTGGCGCGACGCTCTTCCCGAGCGGGATGATGTCACCATTCTGGTGACATCAGATCATGGGCACTCGACGATCAAAGGGCTCATATCCGTCACAGACGAGCTCAGGAGCGCAGGCTTTTCCGCGGGCACCTCGTTTACCGAGGGGAATAACATTCTCGTGCGGCCCGGCCGTGCCGTGGGGATCTGGTTGCGCAATCCCGATCGCGCCCTGTCCCAGGACCTTTTCGATTTCTTCGTCGAACAGGATTGGTATGGCGGCGGATTCAGCAATGCCCGTGCACCGGGCGCGAACGAAGGCGTGATTGACGGCACGCTGGCTCTCGAATTGACGCGATCACGGCATTTTCGCGCTCCCGATCTCTGCATCAATCTCGCCGGTAACGATGAGAACAACGCCTATGGTATTCCCGGGAGCGCCTATTACGATCCCGGCGAATACAACATGCCTGTCGGCGGCGGCACGCATGGCGGACTGCACGTCAAGGAATTGTCTGCGCTGCTGATCGCTCATGGAGCGGATTTCTTGTCGAATGCGACGAGCGAGGTGCCGACCAGCATCGTCGACATTGCGCCGACGGTTCTGACGCTGCTCGGCCTCGACGTCCCGGCCACCGCCTCGGGACGGTTTCTTGCCGAACTCACCCAAAAACGGGACGGTTTGGGCGTTGGCCAGTTGGAGGTCAGAAGTTCCATCCGGCGGGGTAAGCAGGTTCTCCTGCGACTGTCGCAGGTGGGGGACAGACTTCTACCCGAGGATTGTACGGTGGTATCTTCTCACGGCATGTCGGCAAGTGAGAAGGCCGATGGCTCGCCTCTCGCCGAAATCCTTAAATAGCCGGGGTTCCGGTGACACGGGTGCTCTCTTGGCAATGCTTGTCGATCACCGAGTACTCTAGCTTCGCGAGCGCAGGGCGACGCCGCCCGTAAAAAGGATCGCGACTATCGAGGTCGAGCCGATCGACATTCGCAGACCGGTCAACTCGGACAGGAGGCCTATGGCAAAGGCGCCCGCGGCCGAGCCCGACAGGAAGATCAGGCTGAAGAGGGAGAGTAAGCGCCCGCGTATGTGGGAGTCAGCCGTCGTTTGAATGATGGTCTGCGATCCGACGCCTGCGAGAACGGTAAAAAAACCCGCGGAAGCCGCCGCGAAGGCGGCGGGCTCGAATATGGGGGCGACAGCAAAACTTAGAACCGAAAGCGCCGCTCCCATGCTTGCCGCGATGATGGAGCGAGAACTGAAGGACGAGACCCGACCTGCTATGAACAGGGCGGCCAGCAGGGAGCCCAGACCAAAGCTGGCTCCCAATCCCGCCAGCGTTGTCGCGCTGCCGCCCGCAAGATCTGCGGCAAGGCCTGGAAGCATGTCATAGAAGGGTCTCACTCCGAGGGCAGTAATGCCGTAGATGATGAAAACCAGCCTTAGCTGCGGCGTCGCCCGGATGTAGTCGATGCCCTGTCGAATTGCCGTCCATGGCCGATCTCGAGGCGCAGTTCCGGCTGCAGGATGCGGAGGAACGATCGGGCGGCTTCCGCGCACGCCGAGCAGAAATGCGATGCCGCAGGCGGAACCTGACATGAAGGCTTCCGCAACGCCCAAATGCGCGATGATAAGGCCGCCGAGGCCTGGGCCAGTCATCCGCGTCAGGTTCAGCACTATGGAGACTATGGCGGAGCCCTGCGCCCGATCTTCGGTCGGCAGCAAGTCCGACAATATCGCAAGTGTGGCGGGCAGGCGCACGGCGGCGAGCGATCCGCCGATGGCGGCGAAGGCCAGGGCGAGTTCGGGACCGATATCGGCAAACGATATCAGTAGACCCAGGACCGCGCCTTGGACGGTGAAAACGGTTTGTGTCGCCATGATCACCCGGTGGCTGCCATGGCGATCCACCAGAACGCCGCCGAACGGTGTGAAGACGAATGCGGGTACGAGTTCGGCGAGAAGCAGCAAGCCAAGCCAAAAGCCCGATTGGGTCAGTTCCCAGATATACCAGCCGAGCGCGGTGCGATGAATCCAGAGACCTGCAAGAGAAATCGTGCTCGCTATCGTATATCGCCTGAACTGGGAGTGCCGAAGGGCCGCGGGCAGGAAAGGGTGGTGCTTGCCGGCTGGAAGCCAAGCATCCTGGCTCATTGCCGGACAATCCGGATATCGAACGCAGCCGAGGGTTGATGGAGGGAGGCGGGCGCGTTCCGAGGGTTTATGGTCGCGACACTCCATTCGCTTGCCAGCATGCTGAAATAGGCGACGTCATTACGTGTGCCGCTTCGAGCCGTCGCGGATGCCCGCAGGGTTCCCTCATATGTCAGACCGAGCTTCGGCATCGCCTTGAGGCTTCTCAGATTGGAGGTGTGGACCCTTACTTCGGTCCGGTTGACATTCAATGTGTCGAAGACATGGCCGAGAATGGCTCGGTGCATCTCCCTGCTGGTGCCGGTTCCCCAAAAGCTGGGGTTGATCCATGTGCCGCCGAGCGTGAGGCAGGCATCCGGGATAGAGATCCTCATTAGCTTGATGGCCCCCGCGACCTTTCCCGTATCTTTATCGAAGATCGTGAACGGCACATGCTCCCGTCTCTCGTAGCCCCCCAGCATCGATTCGATATAGCGAGAAAATTCAACCGGATCTGAGGCGTCGAAGATCATGTGCTCCCAGATGGCGGGCGGCCGTGCGGCATCCCGAAGACCGGAAACGTCTGCTGGAGACATGATGCGGCATTCGACATTGCCGCTCTGCAATACAATCCCTTTCTGCGTGAATGGATCAATCATTTCCAGGTACCTCCCATAAACTCCATTTGCAGCTGACACTGTCGTCGACTGGTGCGGATATCCAGGTTTATCTTGTGTTTATTCGTAATGATTTGCAAATTTTATGAATTTATATTTGTATATATATTATTAAATGGAGTAATATTTGAAATATATTATGAAATATATTTATGATTGCTATTGCTTTGGTGCGGTTGTGGCTGGAAATTGTTGCAGGTCAGAAATTGTGCCGTGCAGGTCGCAACTGCCGAGATTGAACTTATGGATCTTGGACAGGAGGCAATTCGCTTCCCGGCGTGTTTGGCGCGGCAAGCGATACCGCATCGCCCAGAAACCACCGCCCGGTATCGGGCCTGTCCGTCTTGAGGGATCGAAAATGCAGCTTCGTCAAGTCTCGCCAATTCTTATGTCCGTGGTCGACGGACCGAATTTCATCACGTTCATAGGTGGCATGTCCGCCATGTTTGCCTGCCTCGCCGCGATGTCGGGGCAATATGCTCTTGCGCTGTCATTGGCGATGTGGGCTCACGTGGCGGACTCCGTCGACGGCTGGGTTGCTCGGCGGCAACCCCATCGTGCCGTGGAAATGCGGGATATCGGAAAGCATCTGGATTCGTTTGCCGACCTTTTGTCGTCGGGTGCTTTCCCCTTGGTGTTTCTGATCGCCTATGGAGGCGGAGACCTTATCGGTCTGGTGGGCGGCATCTGCTTGTGTTGCGCCGGCCTGCTGCGGCTCAGCTATTTCAATGTCCATGGCTTGACGGCCGGTGCTTTTGTGGGCCTGCCGCTCCCGCACAATATTCTTGTGATGGCGGCTTGTTATTGGGGTTTCGGCAGCCTCGGCATCCTTTCACCTCAATTGCTGGGCGCTGCTGCGATCCTGACGTCATTGCTTCATATCGCCCCCTTTCATTTCCCGAAAATGTCCGACGGCGCCGTTTGCCTCAGCATCCTTGCCTCGGCGATTGCCACCTATTCCGCGGTCGCCTTTTAGCAGCTGCCCGGTTTCGCATCGTTGAAGATTGGCCAACCATCAGGAGGAACTGGCTCGTGATAACCCATGCCATCATTGCGGCCGCGGGCCTTGGTACGCGTCTTCGGCCCTACACCGCCAACAAGCCCAAAGGCCTCGTAGAAGTTGCAGGCAGCCCTCTTCTTCCTCGGCTCGCCCGGCAGCTCGAACAGGCCGGCATCGAAGACATGACGACCGTCATCGGTTATCGCGGGGAGATGCTCGCCGCGGCGTTGAGCGGCGAACGTTGGCGCATGTCGATGACGCTCGTTTCGTCGATGGATTTCGAAACGTCCAACAACATCAGTTCGATCGCCGCTGCGCCGGTCCCCGATGGTCCGGTCCTAATCGCCGATTGCGACGTCCTACTGTCCCGCTTTCCCTCCGAATGGCTGCAGAAGGACGGTGCCGATCTGACGATACCGACGAGGCCGCTCCAGGACGGCGAGGCCGGTACGGTCGTGCGCGCGTTGCCCGGCGCACGTTGGAACATGACCGTATTGCGGCGCTCGCAGGATGCGAGGGTCGATGATCGCAAGTCGATCAGCCTCTACCTGCTGAAATCCCCGGCTCTCGTGGCCGAATTTTTCTCGGCCGTACGGATCGCATTCGCAAGCGGCCAGACCTCTCTTTATTACGAGGACGTGCTTTCGGAAATCGTCGCCCAGGACCGGTACAAGGTCAATGTGGTGAACATCGAGGACCTGGAGATCGACGCATTCGAGATCGACACCGTGCAGGATCTGCAGGCGGCCGAGATGACTCTGTCGGCACGGGCTTGGTCCGTTCATCCGAAACATTCTGCTATACGGAGCTAGACCATGCGAGCAAGCGCACTGGCAAATGGTCATCACGGCGAAATCCTGCAGGGAGTGTTTCGGGGCAGTGACGAGCACCTGCATCGCGGTTTGGTAACACTTCCATTCGGCTCACGTTATTCCATCGCCGTTGCCGAGCCGGTCGCCGGCGGCGAGGTCGTCCTGCAGCCGGATCACAAGACGAAGTCCAGAGAGGCGGCCCGGCTGTTTCTATCACAGATCGGCTATTCGGGGCCGGGAATGAAACTCACGGTCAGGTCCAATATTCCAGAAGGTTTCGGACTTGGCTCGTCAACGACCGACATCATCGCCACCGTCAGGGCCGCCGCCAAATTCGTAGGCTGGAATCTGAAGGCGAGTACGATCTTCAAGCTGGCCGTACGTGCCGAGACCGCAAGCGATGGCACGATGTTCTCGGGCAAGCCAAGGCTCGTCTGCCAGCGCGAGGGCACCGTGCTGGAGCGATATAAGCAGAAGCTTCCTTCTTTCTCGCTCATCAGCGTGAATGCGGCGCCCGATGCCCCCGTCGATACTCTCGTGCATCCGCCCGCCCGCTACACGCGGGATGAAATCGCCGAGTTTGACGAACTTCGAAAGCTTTTGCGCAGATCATTGCACCGCGGCAGCTTGCGCGATCTGGGCGAAGTAACGACCAGAAGCGCGATGATCAACCAGCGGCGCCTGCCGCAGCCCAATTTCGACGCCCTCCTCGAACTTTCGAGATCGGCGGGCGCCTATGGGTTGCAGGTCGCCCATAGCGGCCGGATGATCGGGATTCTGCTCGATCCCCGCGTCGATCGCCGCGATAAATTGGTCCAGCACATCCAGGCGGAATTGCTCCAGCTCAATATGTTCCCTGAATTTCACCGGTCTCCCCATCGCTGATCCTTGCGAAAGGTACGGTCATATCGTCAATCCCGGCGGGTTCCGATGTACTTGCCCGTCATTCCAGGGCCTGCATCCTCTCGATGCGGGCTCTTTCCGTGCAAACGCAGTCGCGTTGGATCAATATCTAATCTCCTCAAAGCTCCACATAGTCCACAAACTGTCACGAAACTGAAGCAGAGGGGAATTATTGGTTGCTGCACCATGATGGAGCAGCCGATGCTGACGATACAAAATGCCGCCGCGCAGCGTGCAAATGTGGGGATGACGGTCCGGTTAGGCCGGGGCCTATCTTTCGCGGCGAGACTATACGAACGCGCTCCCGGTCTGCCGCCGGTCGCCATGCCTCCGATGGTGTGGCGCAGCTGTGCGGCGGGGGCCGTATAGATGTCGTCCCGGATTCCGCAGCAGATGAGGATTGTTTCGTCGACGCGGTCGCTGTTGGCCGTCGAGCGCTTCGATCTTCCTGCCCAGCCCTTGATCACCGTCGCACACGGCACGCCCGGCCAGCGCATCTATGCCATTGGCGACCTCCATGGCCACCTGGATCTGCTGGTTGCCATGCTGAAGCTCATTTCCGACGACATTGATCGGTATCCGGCGGATGACGCTCTGCTGGTCTTCCTGGGAGACTATATCGACCGCGGCCCTAATTCCCGCCAGGTCATCGAACTTCTCTGCGGTCCCGTTCCGGCGGAGGATATGCCCGGTTGCCGGAAGGTTTTCCTTCGTGGAAACCATGAGCAGTTTCTGGTGGATTTCCTCGGGGGGAAGCCCGTCCTCGGCCAATGGGCGCCGAAAGGGGGGCTCGAGACCCTGGTTTCTTACGGGATATCGCCCGCTCTCGTCGCCAGGGGAGCGGATGATCCCTCGGCCTGCGAGGCCGTGCGGCTCCAGCTACTATCGGCCATGCCGGCATGGCATCGGGCTTTCGTCACGACCTTGCCGATGCATTGCATGCTGGAGGAATATTTCTTCGCGCATGCCGGCGTCGATCCCGATCGGCCCCTGAGCGATCAGAGCGATGAGGACCTGATTTGGATACGGCACAAATTCCTGAAGTCCAGCAAGGACTTTGGAAGGATTGTCGTGCACGGGCACACGCCATCTAGGTCGATCGAAAGCTTCCCGAATAGGATCAATGTCGACACGGGCGTCGATATGCATGGACGGCTCAGTTGCGTGGTGCTCGAAGGTTCCGACCGTCACTTTCTGCAGGTGCAACGGTCTTTGGCGACCTTCGGTGCTGGGACGAATGAAGAAGGCCCCCACGGAAGCGTTCTAAAGGAGGGCCGCAAATTAAGCTTGTAAATTTTGGAAATCCAATTCGCTCCTAGCAAGGACGCAAGACGCCGGCTGGAAGCGGATCCCCAATGCCAAGGATATCTGAACCCCTTCTCAATCCACCTGGAATGGAAACGATATGTCACGCCCTCACTTGTCCACCCGCCTGACGGGGATAAAATCACTTTTGCGAACTGCCTCGCTCATCGCAGCTTCGCTCTTTCCGATGACGATGGCGGCCACGCCCTCGCAAGCGCAGGATACCCGGCCGACCCTGACGGTTGCCCTTCAGCAACTGCCTGGATCGCTGGAGCCGGCGATGATGTCGGAAACCGCCGCGTTCCGGACGCTGCCCAGCATCTACGATTTCATCATCGGGACCGATTACAACAATCAGTTCAAGCAGGTTCCAAGCCTTGCGATCGCCTGGCGGAGCGTCGACAGCCGCACGGTTGAAGTCGATCTGCGCGCCGATGTCGTCATGCACGATGGTTCGGTGATGACTGCGGACGATGTCGCCTTTTCGTTCGGTCCCGATCGGTTGAGTACCAAGACGTCACCCGCCTACGCCACCAGCCGGCCTTACCTGGGCGTGCTGGAGAAGGTCGAGGCCGTTGACGCGGACACCGTCCGTTTCACGTCGAAGGCGCCCGATCCGGTATTCATCCAGCGGCTGGCCGGCTGGATGTCGCAGGTCGTCAGCAAAAAGGCTTTTCTGGCGGCCGGCAGTTTTGCAAATTGGCAGTTGGCGCCGGTCTCGACGGGGCCGTACAAGATCTCGGCCTGGAAGCCTCGGAAAGAACTCGTGCTCGTGGCGCATGACCAGTATTGGGGAGGCAGGCCCGCCTATCGTTCGATCCGCTTCGTCGAGGTTCCCGAACAATCCGCGCGCATTGCGGGTCTGGTCGCCCATGACTACGACGTCATCGCCGATATCGATCCCGATCAGGTGCCCCTGGTCGAGAAATACAACGATCTCAAGGTGGTTGGCGGAGATACCATCATCATGAGGACGATCCGCTTCGGCGTCCACCAGAAATTCCTCGCCGATCCGCGCATCCGTCTGGCGCTTTCTCTGGCCATCGATCGCGAGGCGATCGTCAAGGGGCTGTGGGGCGGTCGGGTTGCCGTCGCTCCCGGATTCCAGTTCCCCTACTATAACGACATGTTCATTCCCGAGCACAAGGCACCGGGCTACGATCCCGCCCGCGCGCGCAAATTGATGGTGGAAGCCGGCTATGATGGCTCGCCGATCCCCTATTATGTTCTCGAACACTGGTATCCGGTGGAAATGCCCACATCCGAGGCGATTGCCGCGATGTGGCAGGCGGTCGGCTTCAACATCGATATCCGCGTGCAGTCGAACTGGGACACCATATTGGTCAAGGACGCCGGTTTTATCTCGAATGGCGCCACGCTGATGAACGTTCCGGATCCTCTCGGCGGCGTCTGGCGCATCTATGGCAAAGGCAGCAGCGTCGATCAGCGCAATCAGTGGCGCAACGAGGAGTTCAACAAGCTGGGTCAGGTTCTCGAAACTTCGCTCGACAGCGCCGCGCGGCGCGAAGCGTTCAAGCGCATGCTCGACATCGTCGATTGGGAGGATATTCCGGGAACGGAATTACATATGAACGGCGCCTTCTACGGCGTTCGCAAAGACCTCAACTGGGCTCCGACCGCTGCTCCCTATCTGGATTTCCGCCCAGCCCCGAAGGCGGTCAACTAGATGTCCGCGTACGAACAAGCCATGGGTAGCCGATCTGATCGGGATGGCCCGGGCTGCATCAGGCTGCGCAGCGATGCGCAGCCTGAACCACCGCTTCTCTGCATTGAGGACTATTCGGTATCGTTCGATACTCCCGCCGGCCGGACCGTGGCCATCGAGGACATCAACCTCGAAATCGATCGCGGTCAGACCTATGCGTTCGTCGGCGAAAGCGGTAGCGGCAAGACGGTGACCTGCCTTGGGCTGGTTCGTCTCCTAAACGGAAAGCACGCGACGTCGGGGAGCATCTGGTTCGACGGCGTGAACCTCTGCGACATCCCGGTACGGGCTCTGGACGAGATTCGCGGGCGCCGGATCGGGGTCATCTTTCAAGATGCCGTTGGCAGCCTGGATCCCATCCGGACGGTCGGATCGCACTTCGCCGCCACCATTCGGCGCAACACGGGCCGGAGGGGCCCCGATGCATCACGGCATGCGGTCGAACTGCTCGCGGAAGTTGGCCTCGACGACGGCGCAGTGCTCGCAAAATATCCCCATGAACTGTCCGGCGGCATGGCGCAGCGCGTGGCGATCGCGCTGGCCCTTGTCGGCGATCCGGAGTTGATCATCGCCGATGAGCCGACAACGGCGCTCGATGCCGCAAACAAGGTTCGCATCCTCAATCTGCTCCGCCGGCTGTGCACGCAGCGCAATGCGGCGCTCATATTCGTGACACACGACCTACTTGCCGCCGCAAAGTTATGCGACCACGTCGCGGTTTTTTATGCGGGCAGGATCGTGGAGGTTGCGCAGCTTGACGTCGGTTTTTCAAAACTGAGGCATCCCTACAGCATCGCGCTTCTTCGAAGCGTGCCCAGGCTGGTGGGAGATCCTGCCCCGCGACCCATACCGGGCGAGATGCCGTCATTTGCCGACCGGGATGCCCTTTGCCGGTTTCGGGACCGTTGCGAATATAGCGTGGAAAGATGCCGAACCGTCGCCCCCGGTCCGGACCGCTTCCGACGCATGCATGTGCAATGCCATTTCCCGGTGAATACTACCTTCGGCACTGCGGTCCCGGAGACGGCCGACTTGAGCCGGAGCGTGAAGTTTCCGGCTACGGCACCATCGTCGAACGCGCCTGTCGTTGAATTGCGGAATGTCGGTAAGATCTTCGGCGGCAAGCGGCTCAACCCATTTGCAGCCGACAATCGGCATGTCGCCCTGACGGGGATCGATTTGGCCATTGGCAGAGGCGAATGCGTCGCGCTGATCGGCGAAAGCGGAAGTGGAAAATCAACGATCGGCCGGATCATTCTCGGTCTCGACCAGCCGACGACCGGTACGGTAAAGTACAATTTTGCAGCAAATGATGGAGGACCGAGGAAGACGACGAGGCAATATCCCGTCCAGATTATCTTTCAGGATGCCCGATCGGCCCTGGATCCGCGGCTGAATATCGGTCAGCAGATCGAGGAGCCGCTTCGCGTGAACCATCTGGGCACTGCGCACATGCGGCGGAAACGCGTTGCCGAGATGCTCGATCTCGTCCACCTCAGCCCTTCGTTCGCCACGGCGCTTCCCCATGAGCTGAGTGGCGGCCAGTTGCAGAGGGTAGAGATCGCCCGCGCCTTGGTGATGAACCCGTCCCTTTTGGTATGCGACGAACCGACGTCGGCTCTCGACGTCTCGATACAGGCCCAGATCATCAATCTCCTGATGCACTTGAAACAATCCCTCGAACTGTCGCTCCTGTTCATTACCCACGATATTGCCGCTGCAAGGCCGCTTGCCGACCGTATCGCGGTGCTACGCCAGGGAGCCCTCGTCGAAATAGGAGAGACGGAGCGCATTTTGCGGCAGGCAAGGCATCCCTACACCCAGGAACTGATCACCCTTACCGCATACGAGAATCTTGCGGCCTCGGGAGACCACCAGATGCCGCCCGAACCGCGACAGGCCGTCTCCCGCCGCCAGCAGTATCAGGACATATCCGCATGACGATGTTCATCCTGTCGAAACTGTCCCGCGCTGTCTTGACCATCCTGCTGGCCCTGGCTTTCGCTTTTTTTCTCATGAGGATTGCCGGTGATCCTGCGCTGGCATTCCTGGGCGTCGATGCCACTCCCGAAGCGGTTGCGATATTCCGTGAGAAATTCGGTCTCGATCAGCCGCTTCCGGTTCAATTCCTCTACTACATGGCCAATCTTGCCCATGGCGATTTCGGCGTGTCGCTCCGCGAAGGGCGCCCGGTGATCGTCGTCGTTTCGGAAGTTGTCCCGAAGACGCTGCAATTGATGGGCTTGGGGTTCGGCCTTGCCATGTTGATTGGGCTTCCCGCTGGTATTCTCGCCGCGGTCTATCGCGGACAATTCATCGATCGCCTGGTCATGGTCGGCTCGGTCATCGGCTTCAGCTTGCCGAATTTCCTGCTGGGCCTCATGCTCCTGCTGATCTTCACGCTGTGGCTTCGCCTTCTGCCATCGGGAGGGGCAGACACTGCCGTCAGTTTCATCATGCCCACTGTCACACTCGCGACCGCTTTCATAGGTGTTGTTTCCCGATACACGCGGTCGTCGATGATTGGGGTGCTGAACCGGCCTTTTCTTCGGGCCGCACGGGCGCGGGGACTGCCGGCTTCGACCGTTCTCTGGAGGCATGCCCTTCCGAATGCGGCTATCCCGATCGTCACGGTGACCGGCCTGATGTTCGGCGGTCTGCTCGGCGGCGCATCCGTCATCGAGACCGTGTTTGCCTGGCCCGGCATGGGGCGGCTGCTCGTTACCTCCGTTCTCTCAAGCGATCTGCCCGTCATTCAGTTCATCGTGATCTTGCTCGTCATCACCATGATATTCACCAATTTCGCGGTCGACGTCCTGTACCGGATCCTGGATCCCCGAATCGGACACCGCGGATCCATGCCAGTTGCGGGGAGCGCAAGATGACCGATCTCTCGACCAAACCGCTTGCTATGTGGCTCCGGCTTCCGAAACTCTCGGCGGCAGGCTCGATTTGCGGGTTATGGCTTCTGATAATAGTCATCGCCGGTTTCGCGGGACCGGCGATCCTGGGGATCGATCCCAACGGCGTCGATCTGCTCGCCCGCCTGCGTCCTCCTGTCGGGTTCGGAGGAACGGTTGATCATCTGCTGGGAACCGATCAGCTGGGACGCGATATTCTGATCAGAATTTGCCATGCCGTCCGCGTCAGCCTTCTCCTTGCGCTGTTCGGAACGCTAATCGGCGCGGCGATTGGCATCTCGACTGGTTTCCTTGCCGCTCACTTCGGAGGCGTGGTCGACGACGTCATCTCGACCCTGATCGACTTTCAGGCCGCGATGCCCTTCCTGATCCTGGCGATTGCCGCCGTTGCGACGCTCGGCTCGAATATCGCCGTGCTTCTCGTTCTCGTGTCCGTCTTCGGATGGGAGAGATATGCCCGCCTGTCTCGGGGTCTGGCGCTTTCCTATCTGAACAACGGATATGTCGTGGCGGCGCAGACCTATGGGGCGGGCTGGGGCACGATCTACAGCCGTCATATCCTGCTCAACATTCTCGCCATACTCATCGTCAACATCACGCTGACATTTCCGGAGATTCTGATGCTCGAGACGACGCTCAGCTTTCTGGGACTAGGCGTGCAGCCTCCGCATGCAAGCCTCGGCTCGATGATGAACTACGGACGCGACCAGTTGTTCAAGGCCTGGTGGATCAGTATCTTGCCGGGCCTCGCGATTTTCCTGACGACCCTGGCCGTCAGCACGATCGGGGATATCCTCTCCAATCGTCTTTCAATCGACCGGCGGTAATGTCCGAAGCATCGCTTCCTTCCGCCAGTCGATTATCGATGGGGAAAGGGCGACGCCGTCAAGCGACTTTAGGGCGGAGTGAAGCGGCTTGAAACGGCCTTCCCGAGGCATGCGCAATCCCGAAGGATCGGGCGAGGCTTTCCATGACGAGGCGGGGCAGGGCTGAAGTCTTCAGGGCAAAGATTTCGTGCACGGCATCTCTCGTCGATCCTCCCTCGATCATCGCGTCGAGCAGTCTTGTTAGGTGCGACGACAATGCTTCGCGGATTTCCGGATCATCCACTTCCAGAATCGTTATGAAATGGGTTCGATCATTGAAGTTCTGGATGATCTCGCGAAATTCGAGATTGCCGCCGAGTGCAGCGATCGCCAGCCATAATGCTTCCATCGTCCCGGTCAGGTCGGTGTCGGTACCGAGGCGGGCGGTTTGGCCGGACATCGTTTCGAATTGTTGCTTCCACGCCTGCATCTGGCCTCGGATCGAAGCCTGAGGCTGTTTGCCTGCGCAGGTACCGAGAACGACGGTCGCCAGTTCATGAAGCTGCAGAAGCTCTTCCAGCAACGGCGATTTCAGGAAAAAACCCTTGTTCGGGACCGAAGTCACCAGGCGTTCGGAGGTCAGCCTGATCAGCGCTTCCCGGACGGGCGTAAGGCTCACCTTCAATACGTCCGCGAGTTCGACGATGTTCAATCGTTCTCCCGGGATATTCGTGCCGTTGATGATGTAATCCTTCAGAAGTGCGTAAATAACATCGGGTCGATCGTCGGTTTCCTTCTGGCGGCGAAGTTTCAATGTCTCGTATTGCATAGGAATTCGGTGCTCCATCAACTCAGGTAGGCGTTGCATGCATTCGAGTAATGGGGCGTCCCGCTGCTGCGCGGAAAGCCGGAAGCTTTTGGGTCGTTCCGACATCGCCCTTCATCGCGTCTGGGTGCACAAACAGCGGCTTCGATGCCCATGGCAGCTAGGTGATTGCCCGGATGGCATCAAGTCATTGCCGGATTGTCATCGAGCCCTAGCACCTGTGAATATCGATTTCACCTCGGTCATTGTCATCTAATCTTCATGAAGTTCAGGTTTGCTAAAAATAAATATGTTTGCAAGATTATAATATGATATAATTGAATATACATCGATATATCCGAATAATACGTGGATATATCTCGCGAATATCCGCCTTTACACGGTGTGCCCCATATTTTGAAGGCAGGTGCGGATATATATCAATAGCTGCATATACGCTGGAATGTGCATGACGGAAGAGCGCGGCTGACGGAACGGACGGTTGGTGCAGCCACGGGCCGGAGTAATTCTGTTGATCGGAAGTTTCGTCTCCGGAAAATGTAGGAGAGCAGGTTTGGCAATTGCCGGAAGAGGCTTGCAACCAGATGAATAAAGCGGTTGTTTGGCGCAGATTGCGGAGGATGCCGGCGCGCGGATTTCTTCCTTGAAGGGTTCGGGAATGCATTTACCAGAGGGATATTCTTCTCATGACGCCCTGAAAATGCTGCGCGACGACTTCGATTTTGCGTATGTGCTTATGAAATATGCTGTTCGCAAGGAGATCGGTTCCTTCACATTTGCCGGTCTACGGGTTCCGGCTGTTTTGGAAAGTGTTTCAGGCGCCCCATCGGTGTCACTGCCTGCAGGCATCAGCCTGGAAGTCGTGATTTTCCAGGATCATTTACATGACCGCATCACGATGCTGGCGCGCAACAATCGAATGCTGCGCGAAATATGGGCGTTCAACGAGCGATCAAGAGCGTTCCGGGAGTTCGAACTCCTGAACGCCGATACTGCGCCGGAGGCTCTGCATCTGACGGCTGATCTGGTGACGGCGTTGCGCACGTGTGCAAAACGGCAGGTTGTAAATGCATTAAACGCCAGCCTTGAAGCGCGGCTTCGCTGGATAGACATATTCGCTAGAAAACTCACGATTCCGTAGGGGGAATTCGCCTTACGACAGAAATGTGACTATGCAACTTACTCTACGTATAATATGTTCCGTGCACGTCTCGGACTGGCGTCGCGGTGAGGCTGCATGCCGGACAATAACTGATAGCGGTAGCATTGGGCTCGCCTCACCGGTTTCGCCAGAGGTGCGCTCCGCGTGCAAAAGCTGAGGGTAGACACACCCCGTCACCCCTGGCTTGGAGGAACAGATGTATATGTATCGTGAAAATGACGGTAGCGAGGAGAGGGGAGTATCCGATCGCTTCAAGACCGGCCAGGTCTATGCCCGATTAAAACATCTCTTGGTTTCTCAAAAAGTGCCTCCCCACACGAAGCTCGATGCCGGTATTCTTGCTCAACGGCTCAGCATGAGCAGGACGCCCGTGCGGGAAGCTCTCATTCACCTTGCGATCGAGGATGTCATTTTAAACATTCCCGGCAGCGGTTATTTTTCCAAACCCTTGAATGTCGAGGAAATCGCGGAAGACTATGATCTGGCATTGACCATCCTTCGGCATGTTATCGATGCCGACATGGAAATGGTCCGAAAGGTGCATCTTGGGCTTCCGAAGTTCCCCGTCTTCTCGACGCCCTCCGCCGACCATGCAGATATCGCCCTGCTCTTCAAAGACTTCATCGAGGAACTGTACGAGGGCGTTGCGAAGATGGCCGGCAATAGGAAATATCAGCAGGTCGTTCACGCCTTCAACAGTCGGACGGGCCTTGTGCGCTATCTGGATCTTCAGCGTCCTGATCGGTTTACACAAATCGCTGACGATATGGGCGAACTCGTGGAGCTTTTGGACCGGAGGCAGGCAAAGGGTGCAATCGCCAATCTCAATCGGCAATTCAAGAGCAAGATTGATATCCTCTATGAACTTGTGAAGGAAGGAAATCTTCGCTCCGCCAATGCGAGTGCAAACTGGCTGAACCTGCTGGATTAACGTCGCTTATCGGCGTCGTCGGAGGCGGTCTCGAGAACGATCCGACAAGGGCAGGGGTGGGCGTCCGATCGCGAGAGGTTCTATCGCCTGAATAGGCAAAAGGGAAAGTTCCATGGGCCTGCTTTCCACGGGATTCGGTTCGATCGAAAAAGGTCGAGGCCTGCAGAACGATTTCGAAATCGAATATGCATTTCAGCGTTTTGCAATCGAAAAGAATATCGCGGAGTTCACCCTTGTCGGGTTGCGTCCACCGGCAATCGTAACCGATTGGAGTTACGCGCCGTTTTATTCGGATGCCTCGGCCGCGGAAGGGGAGGTCGTCATCATCTTCCAGGAACGATTGGACGAACGGATCGGGTCCTTGTCTGGAAATCATGCTCTAATGCGGCAGCATTGGGAGATTCTCGAAAGAACGCATGATTTCCGCCTACAGGAATATCTCGAACCGACACTTTGTCTTCAGATACTCAGGGAAACGGCTGATCTGGTGACGGCGCTCACCGGCCGCGCCATGGAAAGGGCAGGATCAATTCTCGCCGAGCGCTTGCAGCGGCGCTGCGACATCGTCAACGGCCGCCCGCCGAAGGTCTGCAGGCCAAGGCTTCACCTCGTGCCACGGGCCGAACCTTGAACCTGGTCGAATCGCCGCGCTAACCGGCATCTGCGATGCGCAGTTCGCAAAGATAGCCCCTGCCTTCCAGCCGGCGAAGATCGGTGATCTCCACCTGGCCAAGCTCAAAAGTGTTGCGGACATGTAGGCCATCGCAGGGTTGCTCATCGACGTCGTCGATGCTGATTGCGCGCACCTTGCCGTTCGATCCCGGCCAGGCGAAGGAGCCGACGTTGACCCGGCGGCCGCGCAACGGCGGCAAGGTCCATATCGCTTTGACCGGCAGCTTCCGCTGCACCAGATCCTGCACCACGTTTTCAAGCTCCCGGGCGCCCAGACCAGTGGAATCGACTTCGAAGGTGGCGCTTCCCCAGCCGGCATGGATCTCTCCCTCGATCATAGGATAGGGTAGGGCGACCGATACTAGGTGCAGGGCCGTGTGCGTCCGCATCGCCGCAAAACGCGATCCCCAATCGATTCTGGCGATGACTTTGGTGCCCGGAGCTACGTCTTCGGGAAGTGCCTCGCAAAAATGGACGAGGATGCCTGGCTGCTCGTCGTGCCAATCGCTGCGATTGACTTTCACTTGGCGCTTGGCGTCGAGGATGATGACGCCCTGATCGGCAGGAGAAACGCCGATACCGGGATAAAACACGGAACGATCCAGAATTAGCTGATTGCCTCGCCGGGATAACACGAAAGCTTCGGTTTCGACCTGATACGGATCGTCAAGGAACTCAAGACGCGTTGACATGAATGTCTCTAAGGACCGAGCGCGACTGGAACGGCAACTTTAAATGGATTTAATTCCGAACACCCTGTCACAATCAAACGAAAATTTTCAGCAGACCAAATTGTTTTTCCAGTAGCCGGCTATTGGCATTGGCTGCGAGCCTGGGGCCTCTATTCAAAGCCTAGACACATTGTCTGGAAACGATGCGCAGTTTGTGGCTTCATCACTCGCCGCAAGAACGGCTTTGAACGACAGGCAATCCGGACGGTCTAACGGCGGTCCGAGGCCATTGGTTCATCCCGTTTCTTATCGAGCTGGCCGGCGAGATTATTATCGATATTAACGCTGCCGCTCTCCGGCTCAAAATCACCGGAGACAACACAAGTCACAACCAGGCAAACGGAGCAAAAAAACGGAGCGATATGGCAAGAATGGTGGGCGATGAGAGACTCGAACTCCCGACATCCTCGGTGTAAACGAGGCGCTCTACCAACTGAGCTAATCGCCCGCTCGCTTGGCGGGGCGTTGAGGTCCCGCCGCGTCGGTGGCCGTGATCTATGCGGATCGTGGAAAAACCGCAAGAGCTTTCATGATGTTTTTTTGAAATTTTTGGGGAGGGCCGCCGGAACAAGGGTGGGAACGGGCAAAGCGACGAGGCGTCATCCTTTTGTCTTGAAACCTGCTTGACACCCAATCCCGAACCCCTTAGAGAGCCGCTCAACCGGACGGTCGAGGCCGCCGGTGATGAGGCTTCGGCTTCACGAGTAATGCGCGGGTGTAGCTCAGTCGGTTAGAGTGCCGGCCTGTCACGCCGGAGGTCGCGGGTTCGAGCCCCGTCACTCGCGCCATCTCCGCCTCGAAATCCGCTTCCTGGTTTTGCCTGGAAGCATGCCGACGTCGGCATTATGCGCGGGTGTAGCTCAGTCGGTTAGAGTGCCGGCCTGTCACGCCGGAGGTCGCGGGTTCGAGCCCCGTCACTCGCGCCATTTAACTCCTTCGGATGCATATCTTTTCGGGCTTATAGCGTATTCGCTCGCCCTTCATGTCCAGGGCTTATGGTTGTTGCGGTGATACGGTCGGTGCCAAACGTTTAAATTGCTCCATTTTGGCACGGGATGCGACATTCAAAACGCTTGCGCCGGGGCTTCGGCTGCGCTAACCACGGCGTTGTTGCAATGCACGTTCGCTTTGCCCGCGCATTGAATCAAGCGCCGCTCGGCGCTTCAGGCAAGCTGGGATAGAATATAATGAGTGAACTTCTCACTTCCTACATCCCGATCGCGATTTTCATCGGTATTTCCCTGGTGATTGGTATCGCGCTTCTGGTTGCGCCCTTTGCAGTCGCCTATAAGGCGCCCGATTCGGAAAAGCTGTCGGCTTACGAGTGCGGTTTCAATGCATTCGACGATGCGCGCATGAAGTTCGACATCCGATTCTACCTCGTCTCGATCCTCTTCATCATCTTCGACCTCGAGGTGGCGTTTCTTTTCCCCTGGGCGGTGTCGTTCGGCGATCTTGGCTGGTTCGGCTTCTGGTCCATGATGGTTTTCCTGGGCGTCCTGACGATCGGCTTTATTTATGAATGGAAGAAAGGAGCGCTGGAATGGGAGTAGTCGACAGCGGCAGCACTCTCGTCGCGCCACAGCCGAAGGGGATCATTGATCCGAATACCGGCAAGCCCATCGGCAGCGACGACGCGTTCTTCGGCGGGATCAACAACGAGCTCGCCGATAAGGGTTTTCTCGTCACCTCTACGGACGAGCTGATCAACTGGGCCCGCACCGGTTCGCTGATGTGGATGACTTTCGGCCTCGCCTGCTGCGCGGTCGAGATGATGCAGCTTTCCATGCCGCGTTACGACGTCGAGCGCTTCGGTTTTGCGCCGCGCGCCAGCCCACGCCAGTCGGATGTGATGATCGTTGCCGGAACCCTAACCAACAAGATGGCGCCGGCGCTCCGCAAGGTCTATGACCAGATGCCGGAGCCGCGTTACGTCATATCCATGGGCTCCTGCGCCAATGGCGGCGGTTATTACCATTATTCCTATTCGGTGGTGCGTGGCTGCGACCGCGTCGTGCCGATCGATATCTACGTTCCGGGCTGTCCCCCCACGGCGGAAGCGCTGCTTTACGGCGTGCTTCTGCTGCAGAAGAAGATCCGGCGGACCGGCACGATCGAGCGCTGAGGGCCGAAAGGCAAGGGTGATAGGACAAGACAATGAGTGAAGCCCTGAACGAGCTTTCGATCTATATCCGCGAAGCGCGCCCGGCGCTCGTGCAGGATGCGGTGCTCGCCTATGGCGAACTGACCCTGACGACATCGGGCGAGAACCTGATTCCGCTGCTGACCTTCCTGCGCGACGACGTACAGTGCGCTTTCGTCAGCTTTATCGACATCTGCGGCGTGGACTATCCGGCGCGCGAAAAGCGCTTCGACGTCGTCTACCATCTCCTATCGCCGCGCCAGAACCTGCGCATCCGCGTCAAGGTGGCCACCGCTGAAGACGAGCCGGTGCCGTCTGCCTGCGCCGTTTATCCGGGTGCCGACTGGTTCGAGCGCGAAGCCTGGGACATGTATGGCATCATGTTCACCGGCCATCCGGATCTGCGCCGCATCCTGACGGATTACGGTTTCGAAGGCCATCCGCTACGCAAGGACTTCCCGACGACCGGTTTCGTCGAGGTTCGCTACGACGACAACGCCAAGCGTGTCGTCTACGAACCCGTCGAGCTACGCCAGGAATTTCGCAATTTCGACTTCCTATCTCCCTGGGAAGGCACAGATTACGTGCTGCCGGGTGACGAAAAAGCCAAGGCCTGAGACTGGCGCGTCTGCGCCGGCCTAACCGTACTTCTTTCCGCTTGACGCCCGATGGGCACGGAGCAAGCAGCAATGACTGAACATAACGTTCGCAACTTCAATATCAACTTTGGGCCCCAGCACCCTGCGGCGCACGGCGTTCTCCGTCTTGTGCTGGAGCTTGATGGCGAAATCGTGGAGCGTGTCGATCCGCATATCGGCCTGCTGCACCGCGGCACCGAAAAGCTGATCGAGGCCAAGACCTATCTGCAGGCGGTTCCTTATTTCGATCGCCTCGATTACGTGGCGCCGATGAACCAGGAGCACGCTTTCGCGCTGGCCGTCGAGAAGCTGCTCAACATCCAGATCCCGATCCGCGGCCAGCTGATCCGCGTGCTCTATTCGGAAATCGGCCGCATCCTCTCCCATCTTCTCAACGTCACGACCCAGGCCATGGACGTCGGCGCGCTGACGCCGCCGCTCTGGGGCTTCGAAGAGCGTGAAAAGCTGATGGTATTCTACGAGCGCGCCAGCGGCGCGCGCATGCATGCCGCCTATTTCCGTCCGGGTGGCGTCCATCAGGACCTGCCGCATGAACTGGTCGAGGATATCGGCAAGTGGTGCGACGAATTCCCGGCGAAGCTCGACGACATCGACGAATTGCTGACTGGTAACCGCATCTTCAAGCAGCGTAACGTCGATATCGGCGTCGTGAAGCTGGAGGATTGCTGGGCCTGGGGCTTTTCGGGCGTCATGGTCCGCGGTTCGGGTGCCGCCTGGGACCTGCGCCGCTCGCAGCCCTACGAATGTTATTCCGAACTCGATTTCGACATCCCGATCGGCAAGAACGGCGATTGCTACGACCGTTACCTGATCCGCATGATCGAAATGCGCGAAGCCTGCAAGATCATGAAGCAATGCGTCAACCGCCTGCTCTCCGACGCCAAGACCGGCCCGTTCTCGTCGACGGACGGCAAGGTGGTGCCGCCGAAGCGCGGCGAGATGAAGCGCTCCATGGAAGCGCTGATCCACCACTTTAAGCTCTATACCGAAGGCTATCACGTGCCGGCCGGCGAGGTTTATGCGGCCGTTGAAGCCCCGAAGGGCGAGTTCGGCGTCTTCCTCGTCGCCGACGGCACCAACAAGCCCTATCGCTGCAAGATCCGTGCGCCGGGTTATGCCCATCTCCAGGCCATGGATTTCATCTGTCGGGGACACCAGCTGGCGGACGTCTCGGCCGTCCTCGGTTCGCTCGATATCGTGTTCGGCGAGGTGGACCGCTGATGATCCGCGCCGCCGCCATCGCTGGCATGTTCCTCGCCGCCTCGGCTGCCCTTGCGCAGCAAGGACAGTCGGCCGAGGTGCTTGGCGGCGCGACGGCCTCCGGCGGATCGAAATCGATGGGAGATCTCCTGTCCGAGGGATATGAGATCAAAGCCTCCGTGCCCAACGGAACAAAGTTCATAGTGTTCATGCAGAAAGAAAAGTCTGCCTATGCCTGCGAATTCGTGTCGCTCACGAAATCGCGGTGTGGATCCATAAACTGATAAGGCGTGGAAAAGAATGTCCGTTCGTCGATTAGCCGAAGACCAGGTGCAGCCGGCAATATTCGCCTTCAATGACGAAAATGCCGTCTGGGCCGAGGCAACGATCAGGAAATATCCGGCGGGCCGGCAGCAGTCGGCCGTCATTCCGCTGCTGATGCGCGCGCAGGAACAGGACGGCTGGGTCACCCGCGCAGCGATCGAGTTCGTCGCCAACAAGCTCGATATGCCCTATATCCGCGTCCTCGAAGTCGCGACCTTCTATACCCAGTTCCAACTGAAGCCGGTCGGTACCCGCGCCCATATCCAGGTCTGCGGCACGACGCCCTGCATGCTGCGCGGTGCCGAAGAGCTGATGAAGGTCTGTCAGCACAAGATCCATCACGATCCATTCGCGCTCAACGCCGACGGCACGCTGTCGTGGGAAGAGGTCGAGTGTCAGGGCGCATGCGTCAACGCGCCGATGGTCATCATCTTCAAGGATGCCTACGAGGATCTGACGCCGGAGCGCCTGGAAGCGATCATTGATGCCTTCGAAGCCGGCAAGGGTCACGAAGTGAAGCCCGGCCCGCAGATCGACCGCCATTTCGCCGCTCCGGAAGGCGGCGCGCTGACGCTTCTCGAAGAGGTGAAACCGGTCCGCACCAATCTGGAACCGCAGCCGACGGCGGAAGAGGCGGCGACTGCCGCAAGCGTGCCGCCGGCCGACGCGGGCCGTCCCAAGGATACGGCTGCCGAGACCGATCCGAAGCTGAAGACGCCCGCAACCGCACCGGCCGCTTCCGCGGCAAACGCCAAGGCAGCTGAAACCCAGCCGCTGTCCGGTACGGCGAAGAGCGGGGAGGCGGACGCTTCCGCCGCAAAACCTGCCGCCAAGGTCGAAAAGCCGTCGCTCGACGACCCTCGGCGCCCCAAGGGCATCGAAAAGCCGGCAGCGCCGGACGACCTGCAGTTGATTTCCGGTGTCGGCCCGAAGATCGAGGCGACGCTTCACGACATCGGCATCTTCACCTTCGCGCAGATCGCCGCCTGGACGCAGGACGAGATCGAATGGGCCGATGGTTATCTGAATTTCCGCGGCCGCATCGAGCGGGATGATTGGGTCAAGCAGGCTGACGCGCTGGCCAGAGGCGGCGAAGCCGAATACATTAAAGTCTTCGGCAAGAAGCCGCGCTGAGGAAGAGAAGATGGCGGAAGTCACCAACGATCTGATCTACGAAGTCTTGAAGCCGATGCAGGGACGGTTGTCCAACATCGAGCATAGGCTCGAAGGCATGGACAACCGGCTGACGTCGCTGACGACGCAGATGAATGCCGTCCATGTGGATGTTGCAAACATCTATCAAACTCTAGGTCGCTTAGATCAGCGTGTGACGCGCATCGAAAAGCGCCTCGACATAATCGGAGAACCGGCGGAATAAGCCATGCTCAAAGACCAGGATCGCATCTTCACCAATATCTACGGCCTCAGGGACAAGTCCTTGAAGGGCGCGATGAGTCGCGGCCATTGGGACGGCACCAAGGAAATCCTCGAAAAGGGCAGGGACTGGATCATCAACGAGATGAAGGCCTCCGGTCTTCGCGGTCGCGGTGGCGCAGGCTTCCCGACCGGTCTCAAGTGGTCCTTCATGCCGAAGGAGAGCGACGGCCGTCCGCATTACCTCGTCGTCAATGCCGACGAATCGGAGCCGGGCACCTGCAAGGACCGCGAAATCATGCGCCACGATCCGCACACGCTGATCGAGGGCTGCGTCATCGCCGGTTTCGCCATGGGCGCCCATACCGCCTATATCTACGTGCGCGGCGAATATATGCGCGAGCGCGAGGCCCTGCAGGCGGCGATCGACGAGTGCTACGACTACGGCCTTCTCGGCGGCAACAACAAGCTCGGTTGGGATTTCGACATCTACGTGCATCACGGCGCCGGCGCCTATATCTGCGGCGAGGAGACGGCCCTGCTCGAAAGCCTCGAAGGCAAGAAGGGCCAGCCGCGCCTGAAACCGCCGTTCCCGGCCAATATGGGCCTCTACGGCTGCCCGACGACGGTCAACAACGTCGAATCGATCGCCGTTGCCCCGACCATCCTGCGCCGCGGCGCCGGCTGGTTCTCCTCGATCGGCCGTCCGAACAATGTCGGCACCAAGCTCTTCATGATCTCGGGCCATGTGAACAAGCCCTGCACGGTCGAAGAGGCCATGGGCATCCCGTTCCGCGAACTGATCGAAAAGCATGCCGGCGGCATCCGCGGCGGTTGGGACAATCTGCTCGCCGTCATTCCGGGCGGCGCATCCTGCCCGGTCATCCGGGGCGAGGACATGGGCGACGCGATCATGGACTTCGACGGCATGCGCGACAAGAAGTCGTCCTTCGGCACGGCTGCGATCATCGTCATGGACAAGTCGACGGACATCATCAAGGCGATCGCCCGCCTTTCGGCCTTCTTCAAGCACGAAAGCTGCGGCCAGTGCACGCCGTGCCGCGAAGGCACGGGCTGGATGTGGCGCGTCATGGAGCGCATGGTGAAGGGCAATGCCCAGAAGCGCGAAATCGACATGCTGTTCCAGGTGACGAAGCAGATCGAGGGACACACCATCTGTGCGCTCGGCGATGCCGCCGCCTGGCCGGTCCAGGGCCTCATCCGCAATTTCCGCGATGAGATCGAAAAACGCATCGACCAATACACCTACAACGCCATGGCGCACGGCGCCGTCATGGAAGCTGCGGAGTAACGGCTGTGACGAAAACGGGCAACGAGCAGGAAAAGCATGCGGCGGATCATCCGGCGCTCGATCCCACGCGTCCGTCCCGTTTCTCGGACATGCCCTATTTTTCGGAAGCCCTGTCGCTGAACCCGCTTCTCGCCCATCCGGCGGCCGCGATGGCTGCTGCGACCGCGATCGGCTTCGGCTTCGCAAACCAGATGGCCGGCGCCTTCTTCGGCGCATTGCAGAGCGCGATGGAGACGACCAACCGGCAGAATGCGCAGGCTTCGGAGCCCGAAGCTGCGGCCGAGACCGAGGCTTCCGTTGCGGCAGAGACGATGGTTGCCGCCGGTGCCGTCGCCGCAGAGCCGGCCGCGCCCGCCGAAAAGGCAAAACCCGTGCGCAAGGCGCCGCCGGCAAAGCCGGTGGCGGAAAAGAAGGCCGTCGCGAAGGCTGCTCCTGCAAAAGCTCCCGAAAAGGCCGAGGTGAAGGCTCAGCCAGCGCCGAAAGCTGCTGCGAAGGCGCCTGCCAGGCCGAAGGTTTCGAAGGTGGCGGCCGGCAGCGACGACCTGAAACGGATTTCGGGCATCGGCCCGAAGCTTGAAGGCATCCTGAAGGGCATGGGCGTGACGAGCCTTGCCGAGGTTGCTGCCTGGACCGACAAGGATATCGCCCGTTTCGACAAGGAACTGGGTTTTGAAGGGCGCATCGGCCGCGACGATTGGGTCGGCCAGGCGAAAGCTCTGCTGAAATAAAAAGGATTAAGTCCCGCGAGTCGCCGCAAGCCAGGGAGACCCGAAGGATGGAACTGAGGACGTAAGTGAGACGATGGTTAAGCTGAAGGTTGACGGCAAAGAGGTCGAGGTTCCGGATCATTTCACGCTGCTCCAGGCATGCGAGGAAGCCGGTGCCGAAGTCCCGCGCTTTTGTTTCCACGAACGTCTTTCGGTCGCCGGCAATTGCCGCATGTGCCTGATCGAGGTGAAGGGCGGCCCGCCGAAGCCGGCGGCCTCCTGCGCCATGGGCGTGCGCGACATCCGCGGCGGCCCGAACGGCGAGCTGCCGGAAGTCTTCACCAACACGCCGATGGTCAAGAAGGCCCGCGAAGGCGTGATGGAATTCCTGCTGATCAACCATCCGCTGGATTGCCCAATCTGCGACCAGGGCGGCGAATGCGACCTGCAGGACCAGGCGATGGCCTTCGGCATCGATAGTTCCCGCTACACGGAAAACAAGCGCGCCGTCGAAGACAAGTATATCGGTCCGCTGGTCAAGACCGTGATGAACCGCTGCATTCACTGCACGCGCTGCGTCCGCTTCACGACCGAAGTCGGCGGCATTTCCGAGCTCGGCCTGATCGGCCGCGGCGAGGATGCCGAGATCACCACCTATCTCGAAAGCGCCATGACCTCGGAACTGCAGGGCAATGTGATCGACCTTTGCCCGGTCGGCGCGCTGACCTCAAGGCCCTTCGCCTTCACCGCCCGCCCGTGGGAGCTCGGCAAGACCGAATCGATCGACGTCATGGATGCCGTCGGCTCGGCGATCCGCGTCGATACCCGCGGCCGCGAAGTGATGCGCATCATGCCGCGCGTCAATGAGCAGGTGAACGAGGAGTGGATTTCCGACAAGACCCGCTTCATCTGGGACGGGCTGAAGACCCAGCGCCTCGATCGTCCCTACGTCCGCAAGAACGGCCGCCTGACCGCCGCCTCCTGGGGCGAAGCCTTCGCCGCCATCAAGGCTGCGGTATCCGGCGCGTCGGCGAACAAGATCGGCGCGATCGCCGGCGATCTGGCTTCGGTGGAAGAAATGTACGCCTTGAAGGAACTGATCCGCTCGCTCGGGTCGGAAAACCTCGACTGTCGCCAGGACGGGACGGCGCTTGATCCGTCGCTCGGCCGCGCAAGCTACATCTTCAATCCGACCATCGAAGGCATCGAACAGGCCGGCGCACTGCTTCTGGTTGGCGCCAATCCGCGCCTCGAAGCCGCCGTCCTCAACGCCCGTATCCGCAAGCGCTTCCGTCGCGGCAACTTCCCGATCGGCGTGATCGGCGAAGTCAGCGAACTGCGCTATGTCTATGACTATCTCGGCGCCGGCCCGGAGACGCTCTCCGCCCTCGCGTCGGGCGCCAATGCTTTCGCCGACAAGCTGCGCGGCGCCAAGAACCCGATGATCATCGTGGGGCAAGGGGCTCTCTCCCGTCCGGACGGTGCGGCTATCCTTAGCTCCGCCGCCCAGCTGGCCGGTTCGGTCGGCGCGCTCACGGAAGAGTGGAACGGCTTTGCCGTCCTCCACACCGCAGCCGCCCGTGTCGGCGGCCTCGACCTCGGCTTCGTGCCGGGTGCAAACGGCGCGGATGCGAGCGCGCAGCTCGCCGGCATGGACGTCCTCTTCCTGCTCGGCGCCGATGAACTCGATTTCTCCAAGAAGGGCGCCAAGTTCACGGTCTATATTGGCAGCCACGGCGATGCCGGCGCGCACAATGCCGACGTCATCCTGCCGGGTGCGGCCTATACGGAAAAGTCAGGCACCTGGGTCAATACCGAAGGCCGCGTCCAGATGGGCAACCGTGCCGGCTTCGCGCCGGGCGAGGCCCGCGAAGACTGGGCGATCATCCGCGCCCTTTCCGACGTGCTCGGAGCCAAGCTGCCGTTTGATTCGCTGAGCGCCCTGCGCGCGAAACTTTATGCGGACTACCCGCATTTCGCCGCCATCGACGAGATCGCGGCCGGCTCGGTGAACGAAATTGCCGCACTCGGTCAGAAAGCTGGGACAATGACGAAGTCCGGGTTTGCGTCTCCGATCAAAGACTTCTATTTGACGAACCCGATCGCTCGCGCATCCGCCGTCATGGCGGAATGCTCGGCATTGGCCCGCAACAATTTCCAGGCTGCGGCGGAGTAATTTTGCACATGGATTCGTTCTTTTCCATCTATGTCTGGCCGGGCATCATCATGGTGGCGCAGTCCCTGCTGCTTTTGGTCTGCCTGCTCGTCTTCATCGCCTATATCCTGCTTGCCGACCGCAAGATCTGGGCAGCCGTCCAGCTGCGCCGGGGCCCGAACGTCGTCGGCCCCTTCGGTCTGTTCCAGTCTTTCGCCGACCTTTTGAAGTTCGTCTTCAAGGAGCCGGTCATTCCGGCGGGCGCCAACAAGGGCGTCTTCCTGCTTGCTCCGCTCGTCGCCGTGACGCTGGCTCTCGCCACCTGGGCGGTCATTCCGCTCGCCGATAGCTGGGTCATCGCCAACATCAATGTCGGCATCCTCTATGTCTTTGCGATCTCCTCGCTCGAAGTCTACGGCATCATCATGGGCGGCTGGGCTTCGAACTCGAAATACCCCTTCCTCGGCGCGCTCCGCTCGGCGGCGCAGATGGTCTCCTACGAAGTCTCGATCGGCTTCGTCATCGTCACTGTGCTGCTCTGCGTCGGTTCGCTGAACCTGACCGACATCGTCAACGCCCAGCACGATGGCCTCGGCACGATGATGGGCCTACCGGCCTCGTTCCTCGACTGGCACTGGCTGGCGCTGTTCCCGATGTTCGTGGTGTTCTTCATCTCGGCGCTCGCCGAAACGAACCGCCCGCCCTTCGACCTTCCGGAAGCGGAATCGGAACTGGTCGCCGGCTTCATGGTCGAATACGGCTCCACCCCCTACATGATGTTCATGCTCGGCGAATACGCGGCGATCTGCCTGATGTGCGCGCTGACCACGATCCTCTTCCTCGGCGGCTGGCTGCCGCCGGTCGATATCGCCATCCTCAACTGGGTGCCGGGCATCATCTGGTTCGTGCTGAAGGCGGGCTTCGTCTTCTTCATGTTTGCCATGGTGAAGGCCTTCGTTCCGCGCTACCGCTACGACCAGCTCATGCGGCTGGGCTGGAAGATCTTCCTGCCGCTGTCGCTCGCCATGGTCGTCATTACCGCATTCGTGCTGAAGCTGATGGGATGGGCATGATCGTGACCGTTCCCGCTTCCGGCATCATTGGAGAATAAACATGGCAAGTCTCGGCCAAGCCGTGAATTCGCTGTTCCTGAAGGAGTTCGTCGGGGCGTTCTTCCTGTCGATGCGTTACTTCTTCAAGCAGAAGGCGACGATCAACTATCCGTTCGAGAAGGGGCCGGTCTCTCCGCGCTTCCGCGGCGAACATGCGCTGCGCCGTTATCCGAACGGCGAGGAGCGCTGCATCGCCTGCAAGCTGTGCGAGGCGATCTGTCCTGCCCAGGCGATCACCATCGAGGCGGGTCCGCGCCGCAACGACGGCACCCGCCGCACGGTGCGTTACGACATCGACATGGTGAAGTGCATCTATTGCGGTTTCTGCCAGGAAGCCTGCCCGGTCGACGCGATCGTCGAGGGCCCGAACTTCGAGTTCTCGACCGAAACGCGCGAAGAACTCTACTTCGACAAGGCGCGGCTGCTGGAAAACGGCGATCGCTGGGAGCGGGAGATCGCCCGCAACATCGCTCTGGATGCGCCCTACCGCTGAGGCGGGACGCATTCTTCCCGGTGCAGCTCCCATTCAGCGAGCAATGCGCCGGTGACATCTGGATGAAATGCCCGGTGCGTATCAGGCAACCGGGTTTCGACGGGTAGGGGCGTCCGCTCCGATCCCGGCTGAGGGACGAAAAGGCACCACGATGGGTCTGCAGGCTATCTTCTTCTATCTCTTCGCGTTCGTCGCGGTGGCGTCGGCGTTCATGGTCATTTCGGCCAAAAACCCGGTCCACTCGGTGCTCTTTCTCATCCTGGTCTTCTTCAATTCGGCCGGCCTCTTCCTGCTCACGGGCGCCGAATTCCTGGCGATGATCCTGCTGGTCGTCTATATCGGCGCCGTTGCGGTCCTCTTCCTCTTCGTCGTGATGATGCTCGACATCGACTTCGCCGAACTGCGCTCGGGCGTCCTGCAATATGCACCGATCGGCATCCTGATCGGCCTGATCGTCGCAGCTGAACTTGTCGTCGTCATCGGCGGTAGCGTGCTGACGCCGGGTGCGGCCAAGGCGATCACCATGCCGATCCCGAACCCGGCGACCCGCACCAACACGGCGGCGCTCGGCGACGTGCTCTATACGAATTATGTCTACTTCTTCCAGATCGCCGGCCTGGTGCTGCTGGTGGCGATGATCGGCGCGATCGTGTTGACGCTGCGCCACCGCACCAACATCAAGCGCCAGGATGTTTCCAGACAGGTTGCCCGTACGCCCGAAACCGCCGTCGAGGTGGTCAAGGTCAAGCCGGGCCAGGGCGTGTGAGCATGTCGCGCAAAAGTGTGAAGCGGTTTTGCGATAACGACATGCGCCGGAAGAAGAACTAGGCGGGTAAAAGGAACAAGAAAAATGGAAATCGGTCTTTCCCATTATCTCACGGTCAGCGCCATCCTCTTCACGCTCGGCGTTTTCGGCATTTTCCTGAACCGCAAGAACGTCATCATCATCCTGATGTCGGTGGAGCTCATCCTGCTCTCGGTCAACCTCAACATGGTGGCCTTCTCCTCCTTCCTGAACGACATCGTCGGCCAGGTCTTCGCATTGTTCATTCTGACCGTCGCGGCCGCGGAAGCCGCCATCGGTCTTGCAATTCTTGTCGTCTTCTACCGCAACCGCGGCTCGATCGCGGTCGAAGACGTCAATATGATGAAGGGCTGATCGGGTCATGATCTACAAGGCAATCGTCTTTTTACCCCTGATCGGCTTCCTGATCGCCGGCCTGTTCGGCCGCCAGATCGGCGCCAAGGCTTCCGAATACGTCACCAGCGGCCTGATGATCGTCGCCGCCGTGCTCTCCTGGATCGTCTTCTTCAACGTCGCGCTCGCCCATGGCGAGGCCGGCGAGGTGATCAAGGTTCCAGTGATGCGCTGGATCCAGTCCGGCGGCATCGACGTCGAATGGGCCTTTAGGATCGATACGCTGACGGCGGTCATGTTCGTCGTCGTCAACTCCGTCTCGACGCTCGTGCATGTCTATTCGATCGGCTACATGCATCACGATCCGCATCGGCCGCGCTTCTTCGCCTATCTGTCGCTCTTCACCTTCGCGATGCTGATGCTGATCACGTCGGACAATCTGGCCCAGATGTTCTTCGGCTGGGAAGGCGTCGGTCTCGCCTCTTATCTGCTGATCGGCTTCTGGTACAAGAAGCCTTCGGCTTCGGCCGCTGCGATGAAGGCCTTCATCGTCAACCGCGTCGGCGACTTCGGTTTCGTGCTCGGCATTGCCGGCGTCTTCGTGCTGTTCGGCTCGATCAGCTTCGAGACGATCTTTGCGGCCGCCGCCACCTATCTGCCGCATGAAGGCGCTCCGGAAGCCTCTCAGGTCATCGCCAACATCTTCGGCATGCAGCTGACCAGAAGCGGCGCGCTGACCATCGTCTGCCTGTTGCTCTTCATGGGCGCCATGGGCAAGTCGGCGCAGTTCCTGCTGCATACCTGGCTGCCGGACGCCATGGAAGGCCCGACCCCGGTCTCCGCGCTCATCCATGCGGCGACCATGGTCACCGCCGGCGTCTTCCTCGTCGCCCGCATGTCGCCGCTCTTCGAGCTTTCGCCGGATGCTTTGCTCTTCGTGACGATCATCGGCGCCATCACCGCCTTCTTCGCGGCGACCGTCGGTCTCGTCCAGAACGACATCAAGCGCGTCATCGCCTATTCCACCTGCTCTCAGCTCGGCTACATGTTCGTCGCACTCGGCGTCGGGGCCTATGGCGCGGCGATCTTCCACCTGTTTACGCACGCCTTCTTCAAGGCGCTGCTGTTCCTTGGCGCCGGTTCGGTCATCCATGCCGTCGACGGGGAGCAGGACATGCGCTACATGGGCGGCCTCAGGAAGCATATCCCCGTCACCTTCTGGATGATGACGATCGGTACGCTGGCGTTGACCGGCGTCGGCATCCCGTTCACGCCGGTCGGTTTCGCCGGCTTCTTCTCCAAAGACGTGATCATCGAAGCGGCCTATGCCTCGCATTCGGCCGCCTCGGGCTTTGCCTTCACGCTGCTGGTCGTGGCCGCTCTCTTCACCAGCTTCTATTCCTGGCGTCTCGCCTTCCTCACCTTCTTCGGCAAGCCGCGCGCCTCGGCCGACGTCATGCACCACGTGCACGAATCGCCGAACGTCATGCTGATCCCGCTCTATCTCCTGGCGATCGGCGCGGTCCTGGCCGGCGTGATCTTTGAAGGTTACTTCTACGGCGAGGAATATGCCGAGTTCTGGAAGGGTGCGCTGTTCACCTCCGAACACAACGAACTGCTGCACGAATTCCATCACGTGCCGGCGCTTGTGGCATTGAGCCCCTTCATCGCCATGCTGGTCGGTTTCGTCACCGCCTGGTACTTCTACATCAAATCGCCCTCGACGCCCCGCCGTCTCGCCGCCTCGCAGAAGGTCCTCTACGAGTTCCTGCTCAACAAGTGGTATTTCGACGAGATCTACGATTTCCTCTTCGTCCGTTCCGCCAAGGCGCTCGGCCGGTTCCTGTGGAAGAAGGGTGACATCGGCGTCATCGACACCTACGGCCCGAACGGCGTTGCCGCCCGCGTGGTCGACGTCACCAACCGGGTTGTCAAGCTGCAGTCCGGTTACCTTTATCACTATGCGTTCGCGATGCTGATCGGCATTGCCGCCCTCGTCACCTGGATGATGCTCGGGAGCTCAATCTAATGACCGACTGGCCAATTCTCTCGACGGTCACCTTCCTGCCGCTGGTCGGCGTCGTGCTCCTGCTTCTGACACGGGAGGACGGCCCGTTCGGCCGCCGCAATATCCTCAACGTCTCGCTGTTCACGACGGTCTTCACCTTCATCGTCTCGCTCTTCATCTGGATCGGCTTCGACAATTCGAATCCCGGCTTCCAGATGGTCGAGAAGCATGAATGGCTCGGCACCGGCATCTCCTATCATCTCGGCGTCGACGGCATCTCCATGCTGTTCGTCATCCTGACGACCTTCCTGATGCCCTTCTGCGTGCTCGCCAGCTGGGAATCGGTCGAAAAGCGTCTCAAGGAATACATGATCGCCTTCCTGCTTCTGGAAGTGGTCATGGTTGGCGTCTTCGTTTCGCTCGACATCGTCCTCTTCTACGTCTTCTTCGAAGCGACGCTGATCCCGATGTTCGTCATCATCGGTGTGTGGGGCGGTAAGGACCGCGTCTACGCCTCCTACAAGTTCTTCCTCTATACGCTTACCGGTTCGGTGCTGATGATGCTCGCGGTCATGGCCATGTACTGGCAGGCCGGCACCACCGACATTACCGAACTCCTGAAATACGGCTTCCCGGCCGGCATGCAGACCTGGCTCTGGTTCGCCTGCTTCGCCGCCTTCTCGGTCAAGATGCCGATGTGGCCGGTCCACACCTGGCTTCCGGATGCGCACGTCCAGGCGCCGACCGCGGGCTCCGTTATCCTGGCCGGCGTCATGCTGAAGCTCGGCGGTTACGGTCTCATCCGCTTCTCGCTGCAGATGTTCCCGCTCGCGTCCGACTATTTCGCGCCGCTCGTTTTCGCGCTCTCCGTCATCGCCATCATCTACACCTCGCTGGTGGCGATGATGCAGGACGACATCAAGAAGCTGATCGCCTATTCCTCCGTCGCCCACATGGGCTATGTGACCATGGGCATCTTTGCGGCGAACGTGCAGGGCGTCCAGGGCGCGATCTTCCAGATGCTGTCGCATGGCATCGTCTCCGGCGCGCTCTTCCTCTGCGTCGGCGTCGTCTACGACCGCCTCCATACCCGCGAGATCGCCGCCTATGGCGGCCTCGTCAACAACATGCCGAAATATGCCGTCGCCTTTATGATCTTCACCATGGCGAATGTCGGCCTGCCGGGCACGTCGGGCTTCATCGGCGAATTCCTGACGATCATCGGCGTCTTCCGGGTCAATACCTGGGTGGCGCTCTTCGCCGCCACCGGCGTCATCCTTTCGGCCTCCTACGCGCTCTGGCTCTATCGCCGGGTGATCTTCGGTGCGCTCGAAAAGGAGAGCCTCAAGGCATTGCTCGATCTTTCCGGCCGCGAGAAGCTCATCCTCTATCCGCTGATCGCACTCACCATCTTCTACGGCTTCTATCCGGCTCCGATCTTCGATGCGACGGCAGCCTCCGTGGACCTCGTGGTGAACAATTATTCCGCAGCCCTGGCCGCGGCGAAAACCCTTGCGCTCAACGCGCACTGAGACGGGACACGACTGGACATGACCGCTGAAATTCTCTCGCTCAGCCTGCAGCTCTCCATGCCGGAGCTTATCCTGGCCGTGGGCGCGCTCGTTCTCCTGATGATCGGCGTCTTCTCCGGCGACAAGTCGTCGACGACGGTGACCGGCCTTGCCGTGGCGCTGCTCGCTGTCGCCGGCCTCTGGCTGATCTTCATGTCGGGCGAGGGCGAGGCCTATGGCGGCGCCTTCAAACTCGACGCCTTCGGCCGCTTCATGAAGGTGCTCGCACTGATCGGCTCGATCACCGCCATGGTCATGTCCGTCGGCCACGCGAAGTCCGACCAGCTCAACCGCTTCGAATTCCCGGTGCTGCTGGTGCTCTCGACGCTCGGCATGCTGCTGTTGATCTCGGCCAACGACCTGATCGCCTTTTATCTCGGCCTCGAACTGATGTCGCTGGCACTCTATGTCATCGCCGCCTTCAATCGCGACAGCCTGCGCTCCACCGAAGCGGGCCTTAAATATTTCGTCCTCGGCGCGCTCTCTTCCGGCATGATGCTGTACGGCATGTCGCTGGTCTACGGTTTCACCGGCAATACCGGCTTCGACGAGATCGCCAGGGTTCTGACCGCAGAACACCGTGGCCTCGGTCTCGTCTTCGGCATGGTCTTCGTGCTCGCCGGCGCCTGCTTCAAGATCTCCGCCGTGCCGTTCCATATGTGGACGCCGGACGTCTACGAAGGTGCGCCGACCCCCGTCACCGCCTTCTTCGCCGCCGGCCCCAAGGTCGCCGCCATGGCGATCCTGGTGCGCATCGTCTCCGACGCCTTCCTGCCGATCGTTGCCGACTGGCGCCAGATCATCGTCTTCGTGTCGATCGCCTCCATGCTGCTCGGCTCGTTTGCCGCGATCGGCCAGCGCAACATCAAGCGGCTGATGGCCTATTCCTCGATCGGCCACATGGGCTATGCTCTGGTCGGCCTTGCCGCCGGCTCCGAGACGGGCGTTTCCGGCGTCGTCCTTTACATGACCATCTATATGATCATGACGCTCGGCACGTTTGCCTGCATCATGGCGATGCGTCGCAAGGAAGGCGGCAATGTCGAAAATGTCGACGATCTCGCCGGCCTTTCCTCAACCAAACCCTTCATGGCGATCGTGCTCACCGCACTGATGTTCTCGATGGCCGGCATCCCGCCGCTCGCTGGCTTCTTCGCCAAGTACTTCGTCTTTGTGGCGGCGATTGAGGCGAAGCTTTACGCGCTGGCGGTCATCGGCGTCCTCTCCTCGGTCGTCGGCGCCTATTATTACCTTCGTATCGTCAAGCTGATGTGGTTCGACGAAGCCAAGGGCGAGTTCGCCCGTATCTCCGGCGAACTGCGCTTGGTCTTCGGTCTCTCGGGTCTTTTCGTTACGGCCTATGTGTTGTTCGGCGGCCCGATCGGCTCGGCTGCAAACGCCGCCGCCAAATCCTTCTTCTGAGGATGATCGGAAGACGCGGCCGTTTCTCGCTCGATGCGTTTCGCCACGAAGCGCTTGATGAAGTCGGCTCCACCAATAGCGAATGTCTCGCCCGCGCCCGCGCGGGCGATTCCGGTTTGTTGTGGCTCACCGCCACCCGCCAGCTCGCCGGCCGCGGCCGTCGCGGCCGTGCCTGGACGTCGGAGCCCGGCAATCTCTACGCCTCCCTGCTGCTGATCGATCCCGCACCGCCCGAACGCATCGCGTCGCTGCCGCTTGCCGTTGCCGTCGCCGTGCACGCGGCCATCCGCGCGGTCTTGCCGCCGGGCGGCGACCCGCTGGAAGTAAAATGGCCAAACGATGTTTTGATCGGCCGCCGCAAGACCTGTGGTATCCTGTTGGAAGGCGAGGGCCTGCCGGAGGGCCGCCGCGCGCTTGTCATCGGCATCGGCATCAATATCCGCCATATGCCGGATAACCCGGCCTATGCCGTGACCCGGCTTGCCGACCACGGCGCCAACATCTCGCCCGACGAGCTTTTCGCCCATCTTTTCAGGGAGATGGTCGAGGTTCTGGAATCATGGGACGAAGGCCGTGGCACCGCGGAGATCAGCCACCGCTGGCGCGAGGTCGCCTGCGGCATCGGCGAAAAAATCACCGTGAACCTGCCGGACCGCTCGCTTGTTGGCACATTCGCAGGTATCGATGACAAAGGATTTCTGCTGCTCGACACCGGGCTGGGCGCGGCTCTTCCGATCGCCGCCGGTGATGTGTTTTTTCAAAGAATGGAATAGACAAAGATATGGCCAACCAAGAAGAACTGGTGTTTCTGCCGCTCGGCGGCGTGGGCGAGATCGGCATGAACCTCGCCCTCTACGGCTACGGAACGCCGGAGAAGCGCCAGTGGATCATGGTCGATTGCGGCGTCACCTTCCCGGGGCCGGAGCTGCCGGGCGTCGATCTCGTGCTGCCGGATATCCGCTATCTCGCGAACCAGCGCAACAACCTCAAGGCGATGATCATCACCCACGCCCATGAGGATCATTACGGTGCGATGAACGACCTGTGGCCCGGCCTCAACGTGCCGGTCTATGCGTCGCCCTTCACCGCCGGCATGCTGGAGGCGAAGCGCGATTACGAAGGCTCGCGCGCCGAGATCCCGGTGACGATCTTCAAGGCCGGCGACAGGATCAATGTGGGTCCGTTCGAGATCGAGGCCGTCGGCGTCAACCACTCCATCCCCGAGCCCATGTCGCTGGTCATCCGCACGCCGCTCGGCAACGTGGTCCATACCGGCGACTGGAAGATCGATCATGCGCCGTCGCTCGGCCCGCTCACCGACGAGACGCGCTTCCGCAAGCTCGGCGACGAGGGCGTGCTGGCGCTGATGTGCGACTCGACCAATTCCATGCGCGAGGGTGTTTCGCCCTCCGAGGAGGAAGTGTCGGAAGGCCTGCGCCAGATCATCGAGGCCGCCGAGGGCAGGGTGGCGATCACCACGTTTTCGTCCAATGTCGGCCGCATCCGCTCCATCGCTCAGGCCGCCGAAGCCGCCGGCCGCGAAGTACTGCTCCTCGGTTCGTCGCTGAAGCGCGTCGTCGACGTCGCCCGTGATATCGGCATCATGGAAGGCCTGAAACCCTTCATCGCCGAGGACGAATACGGCTATATCCCGCGCGACAAGATCGTCGTCATCCTTACCGGCAGCCAGGGCGAGCCGCGCGCCGCGCTTGCCAAGATCGCCCGCGACGAGATGCGCAATGTGGCACTGACCTCGGGCGATACGGTTGTCTTCTCCTCGCGCACCATTCCTGGCAACGAAAAGGCGATCCTCGAGATCAAGAACGGCCTGATCGAGCAGGGCGTCAAGGTGGTGAGCGATGGCGACGCGCTGGTGCACGTCTCCGGCCATCCGCGCCGCAACGAGCTTCTCAAGATGTATGAGTGGACCCGGCCGCAGATCCTCGTGCCGGTGCACGGCGAGGCGGCGCATCTGACGGCGCAGGCGGAGCTCGGCGCATCCGCCGGCATCAAGACCATTCCGCGCGTCCGCAACGGCGACATGCTGCGCCTGGCGCCCGGTCCGGCGGAAGTCATCGACGCGGCGCCCCATGGCCGCATCTTCAAGGACGGCAAGCTGATCGGCGATTTCGAGGAAATGGGCATCGGCGATCGCCGCAAGCTCGCCTATGTCGGACATGTCGCCGTCAACGTGCTGCTCGACAACCGCTATGACTTCGTGACGGATCCGGACCTCGTCGCCTTCGGCCTGCCGGAATTCGACGATGAGGGCGAGGACATGGAGGATACCCTTTATGATGCGGTGCTCGGCGCCGTCGAAAGCATTCCGCGCGCACGCCGCAAGGATCTCGACATGGTCCGCGAAGCGATCCGCCGCGCCGTCCGCGCCGCCGCCAACGAGGCTTGGGGCAAAAAGCCGGTGGTGACGGTGTTCGTGACGCGGGTGTGAGGAGCGAGGGGCGGCCCCCTCACTTGCGGTTTCTAACACTTAGCCTTTGGCTAAGTGTTAGAAACCGCTTTCTCTCCCGCAGGGGGAGAGATAGGAGCGCAGGCGCTGTCCCAGCCTACCCCCTTGCGGGAGAGGACGAAAAATCAGCATCTTAGCCGGAGGCTAAATGCTAGATTTTTCAGGTGAGGGGGCGGGAATGGTTACAGTTCCCAAAGGAGGACACATGCTCGGACGCGTCAATCACATCGCCATCGCCGTGCCGGATCTGGCCGCCGCCACCGCGATCTATCGCGATACGCTCGGCGCCCGTGTTTCCCAGGCGCAGGCACTCCCGGAGCACGGCGTGACGGTGGTGTTCGTTGAACTTCCCAACACCAAGGTGGAACTGCTCGAACCTTTGGGCGAGAACTCGCCGATTGCCGCCTTCCTGGAGAAAAGTCCTTTCGGCGGGATGCATCACATCTGCTACGAGGTGGACGATATCATCGTCGCCCGCGACAGCCTCAGGGCCGCCGGTGCTCGCGTGCTCGGGGACGGCAATCCCAAAACCGGTGCGCATGGAAAGCCCGTTCTCTTCCTGCATCCCAAGGATTTCAACGGTACGCTGGTCGAGCTTGAGCAGGTCTGAGGCCGGGGTAGTTCCAAGGAGAATCTGCCCACGCTCCGGCACAACTGACGTTCAAGGTAATAAGCCGCGCCAACTGCCGCACCCTTAATACAAACAACCTCAATGCCTTACCCCACCTTCCGGAATCACTTTCGCAAGGTGCGGCATCGCGTCCGCATCGGGCGGTTTGAGCTTTGCCGCCTTTCGGCCTATAAGGCCGCTCTCTGACGAAACCGGAAACCAATCCATGTCGCTGCTGACGGTCGCCGCCATCTATTTCATCATCTGGTGGACCGTGCTCTTCATCGTGCTGCCGCTCGGTTATCGCAGCCAGCAGGATGATGGGGAGGTGACGAACGGCACGGTGGAAAGCGCGCCGACGAAGTTTCGGGGCGGCCGCGTGGTTCTCATGACGACCGTGATCTCCGCCGTGCTTTACGCAGCTTACCATTTTATGTCGAGTTATCTGGGCTTCGGCATCGCCGACATTCCCAATATCGTTCCGAGCTTCGAATAGACGCGGAAATGTCATCTGCCTGTCATCATTCGAGGGCATAGGAGCGCCGGAAGCGAATGGCCTGATCGGGAAGGCGGGCAGCCGCCTTGAGAGCTGTATGCCGTCGAGAAAGCAAAAAAAAACAAGGCGGTTAGGCCTTGTTTTTAGTATCGCGTGATCCTTAACCGTTGCCGGGGCAGCGAACGAGCGCGCCTAAGATCTGATCCTCCCAAGACTTGACCGCGAAATGGCAAGAATTTGAACTCCTTGCCTGTTTTGTGAGCTGACCGTAGCCCAACAGATGGGCTTTGTCACCCAGTTTTTTTGTATTTTTGACACAGTTCGATAAAATTTTTCAGTTGACATAAATGTCGCACGTTTGCCACGAAATCCCCGCTTTTTGCCGATTTGTCGTTGCCGGCTGAATCGCGGTTCCCAGTGCGATTCCTGTGGGAGCGGGTTCCCATCAAAGCCCGGAACGGCTATGTACCCAGGCCATATCGTTCAAGAAATGGCCGATTCCCGTCGTTCCAGGGACCGGCCCGGCAACCTCGGAAATCTCGATGCGCCTTTCCCGCTATTTTATGCCTATCCTAAAGGAAAACCCCAAGGAGGCGGAAATCGTCTCGCACCGGCTGATGCTGCGTGCCGGCATGATCCGCCAGCAGAGCCAGGGCATTTATTCCTGGCTGCCGCTCGGCAAGCGGGTGCTCGACAAGGTCAACGCGATCATCCGCGAGGAGCAGAACCGGTCGGGCGCGATCGAGCTCATCATGCCGACCCTGCAATCCGCCGAGCTATGGCAGGAAAGCGGCCGTTACGACGCCTATGGCAAGGAAATGCTGCGCATCAAGGACCGGCAGGACCGGCCGATGCTCTACGGCCCCACCAACGAGGAGATGATCACCGACATTTTCCGGTCCTACGTCAAATCCTACAAGAACCTGCCGCTCAATCTCTATCACATCCAGCTGAAGTTCCGCGACGAGATCCGTCCGCGCTTCGGCACCATGCGCTCGCGCGAATTCCTGATGAAGGACGCCTATTCCTTCGACCTGACGAAGGAGGGCGCCGAGCACGCCTATCGCAGGATGTTCACCGCCTATCTGCGCACCTTCTCCAGGCTTGGCCTGCGGGCCATTCCGATGCGCGCCGATACCGGCCCGATCGGCGGCAACCTGTCCCACGAATTCATCATCCTGGCCGAGACCGGCGAGTCGGAAGTCTTTTCCCACAAGGATTTCGTGAATTTCGACATTCCCGGCGTCGACACCAATTTCGACGACGTCGAGGCGCTGCAGGCGATCTTCGACAAATGGACCTCGGTCTATGCCGCGACCTCGGAAATGCATGACGAGGAAGCCTTCAACGCCATTCCGGAAGAGGATCGTCTCTCGGCCCGCGGCATCGAAGTCGGCCACATCTTCTATTTCGGCACCAAATATTCCGAGCCGATGGGCGCCAAGGTGCAGGGGCCGGACGGCAAGGAACACCTTGTCCACATGGGGTCCTACGGCATCGGCCCGACCCGCCTTGTTCCCGCCATCATCGAAGCATCGCATGATGAGAACGGAATCATCTGGCCGGCCTCCGTCGCGCCCTTCGACGTCGTGGTCATCAATATGAAGCCCGGTGACGAGTCCTGCGACCGGATTTCGGAGACGCTCTACGGCGGCTTCACGACGATCGGCAGGGACGTGCTCTACGACGATACGGATGAGCGCGCCGGCACGAAGTTCGCGACCGCCGATCTCATCGGCGTGCCCTTCCAGGTGATCGTCGGCCCCCGCTCCGCCGCAGCCGGCGAAGTGGAGGTCAAGGACCGCAGGACGGGCGAGCGCGAAACGCTGACCGTCGAGGCGGCCATGAACAAGCTTGCCGGGCGCTGATCCGGCAGGCTGCCGGGTCGGATATGCGTGGAGCATTTCCGGGAAAAGGACCAGGCTTTTCGTCCGGAATTGCGACAGACAGAGATAGGCAGGCTTGAGGAGACGGCATGGCAAGCGTCGCGGCGAATGGTGAGGCGGAAAAGGCGGGGCGCTCTCCCTCGGCCGGGCCTTTTTCGGCTTTCGAACGGATGGTGGCTTGGCGTTACCTGCGCTCCCGCCGCAAGGAAGCCTTCATTTCCGTCATCGCCGGTTTCTCCTTCGTCGGCATCATGCTGGGCGTGGCGACGCTGATCATCGTCATGGCGGTCATGAACGGTTTCCGCACCGAACTCATCTCGCGCATCCTCGGCATCAACGGCCATATGATCGTCCAGCCGATCGATGGCCCCTTCACCGATTATGCCGAGCTCACCCAGAAATTTTCCGCCGTGCCGGGGGTCAGGATGGCGCTGCCGCTGGTGGAAGGCCAGACGCTTGCCTCAGGCCGGGGCGGGGCGGGTTCCGGGGCGCTCGTCCGCGGTGTCCGCCCGGAGGATCTCGAAAAGCTCACCGAGGTCGCCGGCAACATCAAGTTCGGAGATATGGTCGGCTTTGCGTCGGGCCAGGGCGTGCTGGTCGGTTCGCGGCTTGCAGCCCAGCTCGGCCTCAATGCCGGCGACCAGATCACCCTCATCTCCCCGGAAGGCGACGTGACCCCCATGGGGGTCAACCCGCGCGTCAAGTCCTATCCGGTATCGGGCATATTCGAGATCGGCATGTCGGAATATGATGCGACGATCATCTACATGCCGCTCGAGGAATCGCAGCTCTATTTCAATGCCGATGGCCTCGTCCAGTCGATCGAGCTCTTCATCGACAACCCGGACAACGTCGACGGCCTGCGTCCGCTGGTGGAAGCCGCCGCCGGAAGGCAGATCTTCATCACCGACTGGCGCCAGCGCAACCAGACCTTCTTCTCCGCCCTCCAGGTGGAGCGCAACGTCATGTTCATGATCCTGACGCTGATCGTGCTGGTGGCCGCCCTCAACATCATTTCCGGCCTCATCATGCTGGTGAAGGACAAGGGCAGCGATATCGCCATCCTGCGCACCATGGGCGCGGGGGCGGGCGCGATCATGCGCATCTTCTTCATGACGGGTGCTGCGATCGGCATCGTCGGAACGTTTGCCGGTGTGGTGCTGGGCGTGGTCGTCTGTCTCAACATCGAATCGATCCGCCAGTTTTTCTCGTGGGTCTCGGGTACCGTCCTCTTCGACCCGGAACTCTATTTCCTGAGCCAGCTGCCGGCCGAGATGAGCTTTGGCGAAACGCTGTCCGTCGTCCTCATGGCGCTGGTGCTCTCCTTCATCGCGACCATCCTGCCGGCCTGGCGGGCCTCCAGGCTCGACCCCGTCCAGGCCCTCCGATACGAATAGGTCCAAATCCTTCATGGCACGCAAAACTGTCTTGCAGCTCTCGGGCGTCGAACGTCACTACGGCCAGGGCGAGACCACGCTTTCGATCCTGAAGGGAGTGGATTTCGAGCTGAAGACCGGCGAGATCGTCGCGCTGGTCGCCCCCTCGGGAACCGGCAAGTCGACGCTGCTGCATCTCGCCGGCCTGCTCGAACATCCCGATGGCGGCGAAGTGTTTGTCGACGGCCGCGCCTGCAACGGCCTTGCCGATGGCGAGCGCACCGCGATCCGCCGCGCGGAGATCGGTTTCGTCTATCAGTTCCACCATCTGCTTCCGGAATTCTCGGCGATTGAGAACATCATGATGCCGCAGCTCATTGCCGGCCTTTCCAAAGCGGAAGCGAAGGAGCGGGCGGGGCAGCTTCTGGACTACATGCGCATCGGCCATCGCGCCGAACACCGCCCGTCCGAGCTTTCCGGCGGCGAACAGCAGCGTGTGGCGATCGCCCGCGCCGTCGCCAATGCGCCGCGTGTGCTTCTCGCCGACGAGCCGACCGGCAATCTCGACCCGAAGACCGCATCCTATGTGTTCGATGCGCTGGAAGCTCTGGTGCGCCAGTCGGGTCTCGCCGCCCTCATAGCCACCCACAATCACGACCTCGCCGCCCGCATGGACCGCCGCGTCACCATCGAGGGCGGCAAGGTCGTGGAGATGTAGCCGCCGCTTCGCTTGCGGTTTTGCCCGATGCGCATATAATTTGCGCATGATGTGGAGGAATTCCCATGCCGTCAGCCGTTCGTAAACCCGCCAACCTCTCCCTCGACTCCCGCCTGTTGTCGGAAGCGCGCGAGTTGAACATCAATATCAGCCGCGCCGCCGAGGAGGGGGTTGCCAGCGCCATAAAGGCAGAGAAGGAGCGGCTTTGGCGGATCGAAAACACCGAAGCGATCCAGGCGGAAAACGAATATATCGAAAAACACGGCCTGCCGCTCGCCAAGTACCGGCAGTTCTGATGGCGCGTTTTGAAGTCTTCCGGATGAAGGACGAGCCCTTCCTCCTGCTCGATCTTCAGTCCGATCTTCTGGATACCTTGCCCACCCGTGTGGTTGTCCCGCTCTTTCCGGCAAGTGAGATGTCTTGGTCGATTGACAGGTTGAACCCGCGTTTCGAAATCGATGGGCACGTCTATGTGATGGCGACCCAGAGGATGGCGGCGGTGAAGGCCAATGAATTCGGCCCGTTCGTGACTGATCTCAAGGCTCACTCGGATACCATCACCAAGGCGACCGACTTCCTGTTTCAGGGTTTTTGAACAGCCGCCGCCCGTGGACGAAATTTGCTCCCGGTCTCTGTACGATCAAAGACTTACACGAATTTTCGTCCCCCTTCATCCCCGCCCTCAGGACCCTTGCCTATACTGTGCCCGTCCCGCATCGGATACACCGCAAGGCGTTGCGGCGAGGCGGGGCCGGCGCGGTGCGAGAGGATAGGACGCAAAGCCTCCGGCATCGGGTTCCCGGAAAATGGTTTCCCTCCGGCGACACGGGAGAAGCGATGCGGTTACGGACCGGCCCTTTCGCTTCCGATGCCCGAAAGAGCGCGCCGGGCGTGCCTGTGCGGCACACATGAGGGCTGACCCGGATGGTTTCGCCGGATGTCTGGTCTGGAGTCCCGGATCGGGTCCGGGGACGAAACCGGCGGCAAAGGACCGTTCGGTCCGGCCTTCGCAGAGGAACCGGAGTCGCGGATAAAAATCCTCGGGTTTAACCCGAGGACCAACGGGGCTGAGAGGTGTCACCTATTACTTAACTACAAGGCAGCTTTCAGCGCCCCGTCCGATCCATGTCTCCGATCGGACTGGTTTTCCAGGCCCGGACGCTACCGCATGCGCATGGGCGTGCGGTGGCGGCTTAACCTTCCGTTTACCAGCGTATCGAGGATATCGCGACTTGTTCGTTTCCTGTCTGTTCTCCTGTTGACTCATAAACAAAATGAGAACAAATTAAAAACATAAGAGAACACGGGAGACGACGATGACTGACCTTATTCGTGACATTGCCGCATTCGCTTCCATCGCCACCTTCGTGGCCAGCCTCTCGATGATCATGATGGCCATGTGATGAGCAGCCTCGGCCGAAAGGCGTTGAGGAGGAAAATCCGAACTGGACTCTCAAGGCCGTGCGCCGGACAATAGCCTGATTCATGAAATGGATATGGCGTGGACATGGCAGATACGGCGGATGCGAAATCGGGTTCGGAAGAGCTGGGGAACTCCCCTCAATTCGTCCATCTGCGCGTCCATTCGGCCTATTCGCTTCTTGAAGGCGCATTGCCGCTCAAGAAGATCCTTTCGAAGGCGGTCGCGGACAATCAGCCCGCGATTGCCATCACCGATACCAACAATCTCTTTGTCGCGCTTGAATTCGCCCAGAAGGCGATCGACGACGGCCTGCAGCCGATCATCGGCTGCCAGCTCTCGATCGACATGGAAGACCAGTCGGACGAGCGCCGCAACAGCCACCAGCAGCTCGCCAAGCTGCCGGCGGTCGTCGTGCTTGCCGCCACTGCGGCGGGGTATGAAAGGCTCGTCGATCTCATCAGCCGTGCCTATCTGGGCGGCGAGGGACATCAGGCGACTCACATTCGCCGCTCCTGGCTGGAAGAGGGCGGTACGGAGGGTCTCATCGCGCTCACCGGCGCTTCCACCGGTCCGGTCGACATGGCCATGAAAGAGGGCAATGCCGCGCTGGCCGAGGCGCGACTGCTTACGCTCAAGCGGATTTTTGGCGATCGCCTCTATGTCGAGCTGCAACGTCACGGCTCCTACGACCGCCGCCACGAACAGAAGATCGTTTCGCTCGCCTATGACCACGACCTGCCGCTGGTCGCGACGAACGAGGCCTTTTTCCCGACCAAGGCGGATTACGACGCCCATGATGCTCTGATGGCGGTGGCGCACAATGCCATCGTCTCGGACGACAGTCGTTTCCGGCTGACGCCGGACCACTATCTGAAGAGCCGTGCGGACATGGCGAAGCTTTTCGCCGACCTGCCGGAAGCGCTGGAGAACACGGTCGAGATCGCCCGCCGCTGCTCCTTCATCCTGAAGACCCGCAACCCGATCCTGCCGCGCTTCACCGGGGCGACGGACGATCCGGCCGAGGCCGAACGCGCCGAGGCCGCCGAACTTCGCCGCCAGTCCGTCGAAGGGCTGGAGGAACGGATCGCCACGCTCGGCATGACTGCCGGATATACGGAGAAGGATTATCGCGAACGGCTGGATTTCGAGCTCAGCGTCATCGAGAAGATGAAGTTCCCGGGCTATTTCCTGATCGTCTCGGACTTCATCAAATGGGCGAAGCTTCAGGGCATTCCGGTCGGTCCGGGACGCGGTTCGGGTGCGGGCTCGCTGGTCGCTTACGCGCTGACCATCACCGACGTCGATCCGCTGCGCTTTTCGCTGCTGTTCGAGCGCTTCCTCAATCCCGACCGCGTGTCGATGCCGGACTTCGACATCGACTTCTGCCAGGATCGCCGCGAAGAGGTGATCCGTTACGTGCAGCAGAAATATGGCCGCGAGCAGGTGGCGCAGATCATCACCTTCGGTTCGCTGCAGGCGCGCGCCGCTCTGCGCGATGTCGGCCGTGTGCTGGAAATGCCCTATGGCCAGGTCGACAAGATCTGCAAGCTGGTGCCGAACAACCCGGCCAACCCGACGCCGCTGTCGAAGGCGATCGAGGAGGAACCCAAGCTGCAGGAGGAGGCCGAGAAGGAGCCCGTCGTCGCGCGCCTCCTCGATATCGCCCAGAAGATCGAGGGCCTCTACCGCCACGCTTCGACCCACGCCGCCGGCATCGTCATCGGCGACCGGCCGCTGTCGAAGCTCGTGCCGATGTATCGGGATCCGCGTTCCGACATGCCGGTCACCCAGTTCAACATGAAATGGGTGGAGCAGGCGGGCCTGGTGAAATTCGACTTCCTCGGGCTGAAGACCTTGACGGTGCTGAAGACGGCGGTCGATTTCTGCCGCAAGCGCGGCATCGAGATCGATCTGGCGAAAATCCCGCTCGACGATAAGAAATCCTACGAGATGCTATCGCGCGGCGAGACGGTCGGCGTGTTCCAGGTGGAAAGTGCCGGCATGCGCAAGGCGCTGATCGGCATGCGGCCGGACTGTATCGAGGACATCATCGCCCTTGTGGCGCTCTACCGTCCCGGCCCGATGGAGAACATCCCCACCTACAACGCCCGCAAACATGGCGAGGAGGAGATCGAATCGATCCATCCGATGATCGATTACCTCCTGAAGGAAACCCAGGGGGTCATCGTCTACCAGGAACAGGTCATGCAGATCGCCCAGGTCCTGTCGGGTTATTCGCTCGGCGAAGCCGATCTTCTGCGCCGTGCCATGGGTAAGAAGATCAAGGAGGAAATGGACAAGCAGCGTGCCCGTTTCGTCGACGGCGCGGTGAAGAACGGCGTTTCCAAGCCGCAGGCCGACAACATCTTCGACCTTCTCGCCAAGTTCGCCAACTACGGCTTCAACAAGTCGCATGCCGCGGCCTACGCGATCGTCTCCTACCAGACCGCCTATATGAAGGCGCATTACCCGGTCGAGTTCCTGGCAGCCTCGATGACCTACGATATGTCGAACAGCGAGAAGCTGAACGACTTCCGTCAGGATGCGGGCCGCCTCGGCATCGCCGTCATTCCGCCTTCCGTCCAGACCTCCTACCGGCATTTCGAGACGGGCGAGAACAGGATCTATTACGCGCTTGCCGCCATCAAGGGGGTCGGGGAGAGCGCCGTCGATCACATCACCGAGGTGCGTGGCGACCAGCCGTTCCGGAGCATAGAGGATTTCTGCCTGAGGATCGATCCGAAACAGGTCAACCGCCGTGTCATGGAAAGCCTGATCTCGGCGGGTGCCTTCGATTGCTTCGGCCGCGACCGCGCCGAACTGATCGGCGGTCTCGACCGGATCATCGGTTATGCCCAGCGCGCCCAGGGAGAGAAGGTGAGCGGCCAGCACGACATGTTCGGTTCGTCCTCGGCTTCCGGGCCGGAGACGCTGATCTTCCCGCCGTTCAATCCGTGGATGCCGTCTGAGAAATTGATGCGGGAATATCAGGTTCTCGGTTTTTACCTTTCGGCCCATCCGCTGGATTCCTACGCCAATGTTCTCGCCAAGATGCGCGTTCAGACATTTGCGGATTTCTCCGCAGCCGTGAAACAGGGGGCAACCGCCGGCCGCCTCGCCGGAACGGTGACGAGCCGGCAGGAGCGCAAGACGCGCACCGGCAACAAGATGGGCATCGTCGCCTTCTCCGATTCGTCCGGCCAATTCGAGGCCGTCCTGTTCTCCGAAGGGCTGGCGCAATACCGGGACCTGCTGGAGCCCGGCAAGTCGCTGGTCATCACCGTGCAGGCGGAAGAACGGCCGGAAGGGATCGGGCTGCGTATCCAGACGGCCCAGTCGCTGGAGGAGAAATCGGTGCAGATGCAGAAGGCGCTGCGCGTCTATGTCCGCGATTCCGGTCCCTTGCGCACCGTGGCACGCCATCTCAATGCCAAGGGAGACGGATTGGTTTCCTTCGTCGTCATCAAGGACGACGGCAGGCGCGAGATCGAGGTGGAGCTGACGGAGAAATACCGCATCTCCCCGGAAATCGCCGCGGCGCTCAAGGCGGCGCCGGGCATTCTCGATGTCGAACTCGTCTGATCCGCTGGGGTTCGCACCCGTCCGGCGAGGAGGCGGGGCCTTGTTTCGCACCATTGTCGCCGGCGCTTGCGGGCGTCAATAGAGGCCGATCATGCCGGACTTGAGTTCGGAGCGCGTCTGGCGCACCGGGCGTGGCTTGGTGATGGTCGGCTCGGCGTCGGCCATAGCCTGGGCAACCCGGCCTTCCGGCTGCGTGATGGTGATGAAATCCGTGCCGTCGCCCGTCTCGGGGCCAAGGCCCTGGTCATTGATGGTCAGCGAACTGCCGTCGGTCAGCATCGTTTCGATCCGGTCGCGGATATCGGCGGGGATTTCGATCCGGTCGAGCGTCCGGCCGGCCGCGCCGGGGGCGCCGGCATCGTCGGCGATGGTGATGCCGAGGCGGGTCATCGTGGCATCGGAGAGCTTGTTCGGCAGCGTCAGGCTGTGCCACTCGCCGGTCTCGGCCTTGCGATCCACCTTGTCGACGGTGAAGAAATGCGTGCCGAGCGCGATTTGCGGGTCCCTGATGCCGATCGGCGCCTCGAAGAGCGGTTCGAAACTCTGCCGCACCAGGATCTGGCCCGCCGGCGGCCGCGGTTTGCCGGCGGTTTCATAAAGCGCCGTCAGGAATTCCGGCGTCAGCAGCGACCCTTTCGGGGAAAGGTTCTTCCAGCGCTTGAAACCCGCGATCGCGCTGCGGGTCATCGGCCCCGCAAAACCATCCGAGCCGCCGGTCTCGAAACCGAGTTCCTGCAGGATCGTCTGGGCGTCCATCAGGGTCTCTCGGTCCCCGCGGCGGGTGATGAGGATGCGCAACGGTGCGGCATCGATATTCGCCTCAGCCGGTGTGGCTTCGTTCGCCGCGGCCGGTGGCGTGACGATGGGATGCGCGGCGGCCGGATTGCCCGGAACGACGTTCATCGCCACTTCGACCGGTTTAACCGGCCCCTTGATCGACGAGGTCCGCAGTTCGACATCGGGGAAAAGTGGGCCGTTCGGCAGCGGCTTGCGCGGCTGGAAGAGGTTGGCATTGTCGATCCTTTGCGGCGCCACCGGCGCCTCGGTGATGATCACATGCGCGCCGCGCTCGGTCATCTGATAGAGCGATTTTGCAAAAGCGCCGGGCATGCGGATGCAGCCGTGCGAGGCCGGATAGTTCGGGACGACGCCTTCGTGAAGCGCGATGCCGGACCAGGTGAGCCGCTGCATCCAGGGCATGGGCGCATTCGAATAGAGGTTCGATTCGTGATATTTCTCTTTTTGAAGGATCGAGAAGATGCCGCTCGGCGTCGTATGGCCGGCCTTGCCGGTCGAAACCTTCGTCGTCGTCACGACCGTCTCGCCGTCATAGACGACCATCGACTGCTTGTCCTTGGAAACGACGATCTGGAGCGTATGGCCGCCTTCGGCAAATGCTCCGTGCGACAGCATGGTCGCAGACAACAAACCCAATCCGAACATCAGGGGACGCAACATACACAGACCTCATACGCAATACACGAGGCGCATATTAGGGGATTAGGTTTAAGGAAGATTTTCGCCGGCAAGAAGGATGGTTAAAAACGGATCACATTTCATTGATCCCGCCGGCGGTCCCCGAACGTATATCCGGTTTCGACCGCCGCCTTGCCGAACTTGTCCCTGAGCTTGTCCATGGCCGCCTCCGCCGCCGCCCGCCGGCCCGCCTGGCGGTCGACGAGGTCCGGCGGATCGGCAAGCGTCGGGTCGCTCAGGTCGGTCACGCCGATGCCGAGCAGACGAAACTTGGTGCCGTCGGTTTCCCGCTCCATCAACGAAAGCCCGGTGCGAAAAATCCGGTCGGCGAGCTGCGTCGGGTCTTCCAGCCTTTTGTTGCGGGTCCGGCTCTTGAAGTCGGCGGTCTTCATTTTCAGCACCACCGTATGTCCGGCGATGGCGTGTTTCTTCAGCCTTGCCGAGACTTTTTCGGAAAGCCTGCGCAGGATCGGCACGAGGTCGTCGTAACGGGAAATATCGTCGAAAAACGTGGTTTCAGCCGAAACGCTCTTGGCGGCCTCGTTTGGATGCACGTCGCGATCGTCGATGCCGCGGGAAAGCCGGTAGAGCCGCTGGCCCATCGTGCCGTAGCGGCGCATCAGATCGCCTTCCTCCATCGTCTGCAACTGGCCGATCGTCCGGATGCCGTCGGCCTCCAGCGTGGCGTTGAAGGCCTTGCCGACGCCCCAGATGGTGGTGACGGGCCGCGCCGCGAGGAATTCCAGGGCTTCCTCGCGGCCGATGACGGAAAAGCCGCGAGGCTTCTGCAGGTCGGAGGCGACCTTGGCGAGGAATTTGCAATAGGAAAGACCGACCGAGATGGTGATGCCGAGTTCGTCGTGAACACGTTTTGCGAGCCGGGCCAGGGTACGGGCAGGCGGATCGTGATGCAGCCGCTGCGTGCCGGCGAGCTCCAGGAACGCCTCGTCGATCGATAGAGGCTGCACCAGAGGCGTCAGATCCATCATCATCTGTCGCACCTGCCGGCCGACGGCGACGTATTTCTCCATATTGGGCCGGATGACGACGGCGTCCGGGCAGAGTTCGAGCGCCTTGAACATCGGCATTGCGGAGCGCACGCCGTTGATGCGGGCAATGTAGCAGGCAGTCGACACGACGCCGCGCTTTCCCCCGCCGATGATCACCGGCCTGTCGGCGAGCTCGGGATTGTCGCGTTTTTCGATCGTCGCGTAGAACGCGTCGCAATCGATGTGGGCGAGCGTCAGGTCATAGAGTTCGCGGTGATAAACGAGGCGGGGGCTGCCGCATCCACGGCACCGGCGTGTTTCGGCCTTCTGCTCGGCAAGGCAGTCGCGACAGAAGCCGGGTGTCTTGTCGGATACGGAGGTCATCGCCCGGAACAAAGATTGAACATCGGAACAATAGGCCTTAAACTTGTGACTCTCAAGAGAGAAGCGAGCCGGTATGGAAGTCTTCACAGCCTATCCGCTGACGCCCGACAGATGGGACGATTTTAAAACCCTGTTCGGCCCGAGCGGCGCCTGTTACGGCTGCTGGTGTACCTATTTCCGCATGCCGGCGGCGGAGCGCAAGGTTTTGGATGGCGAGGCAAAAAAGGCGTTCATCCACCGGCGCATCGAGGCGGGGCCGCCGCCCGGCGTGCTCGGTTATCTCGATGGGCGGCCCATCGCATGGGTGCAGGTGGGGCCTCGCTCGGATGTGCCGCAATGGAATTCGCCGCGTACCGTCTCGCGGCCGCTCGATCCCGCCGATGCGGAAGATCCCTCGGTGTGGGCCGTAAGCTGCTTTTTCATCGGCGCCCGCCATCGGGGAAAGGGCGCCAGCCACGATATTCTCGGCGCCGCGGTCCGTTTCGCCCGCGAGGGCGGGGCACGTGTTCTGGAAGGCTGTCCCATGGAACGGGCCAAGCAATCCAAGTCGCTCGGCCTCTATGTCGGATCGCTCCGGATTTTCGAAGCCGCAGGCTTCAAGGAAGTGGCGCGCCGCAAGGATGGACGGCCGCTCATGCGGCTGGAACTCTGATGTCAGGCCGCCCGGCGCTGGATATGGGCCCGGATCAGTTCGGCCGCATGCTCCCAGTCCGTTGCCCGGACGATGTCGTCGGCCGGTTTGGGAGCAAGGACATGCAGCGGCGAGGCCGGCATCATGTGGAGAAGCAGCGTATCGGGAAGGTGATCCCTTACCGAATGCAAATTGTGCGCCATATCGTCGATGAACACGGAAGGAAGCCCGCGCCCGGCGTGCAGCCGCTTCATGATCGGCCCCTTGGACTCTTCGCTGGCGATCAGCGGGAAGAGAAGGCCGAACCGGTCGAGAAGCCGGCGGCGATGCTCCCGGTAGCGCGGCGGCATCGCCGTCAGGAAAACGACGTCCGCTTCGGTCGAAAGTGCCTCGAGCGTATGGCCGACGAGATCGAAGGGATGCTGCCAGCTTTCCTGGGCTTCGAAAAAAGCCTCGATCAGTCGCCGGACATCGCCATGTTCGAGCGCGATCTGGGTGTCGGTGGAGACGATATTGCCGGTGAGCCGGAAGGAGCGCGGCAGCAGTTCATGGCCTTCGCCGCGCAGGAAATCCTGGAAAGGTGCCACGAAATGCAGCACCACATCGTCCACATCGCAGACGACGAGCGGCCGATCGCTGAGACGGATATGCGAGATATCGAGGATTTCGGTCATTTCAGTACTCGCCTGGACCAGGCCCTGGGCCCGAATAATGGTTCCATGCGGCGGCCACGGTCTCGGGATTCGTGCCGGTCGCCTCGCAGAAGGCGAGCAATGTCGGCTCGTGTCCCATCAGGAAGTCGATCATGCCGGCGAGAAAGCCCGGATCGTTTATCGCCTGGCGCAATTGGTACGGCTGAACGCCGGAAAGCGCCAGAAAACGGCCGAGCATTTCCGGTTCATTGGCGAGCCAGCCTAAAATGGCGCCCGCCGTCTCTTCCGCCTCGGCTGTATTGTTGCTGGTATTTCCAGTCGTATGCCGCTTCACTCGTCAAGTTACCTCTTTTTCAACTAAATGGCCTTACCGTGCCTCAAAAGAGCTCTGTGGAATCGACCGTCCGGCGAGCTTATATACTGAGAGCACGCTTGCAAGGCGGGATTTAAGGAACGCATCGCCATGCCCAAACGGGTGATGATCGTCGAGGACAACGAGCTCAACATGAAGCTCTTCCGAGATCTGATCGAAGCATCGGGATATGACACGATCCAGACCCGCAACGGCATGGAGGCGCTCGATCTCGCGCGCAAGCATCGTCCCGACCTCATCCTGATGGACATCCAGCTTCCGGAAGTTTCCGGCCTGGAGGTCACCAAATGGCTGAAGGAAGACGACGAGCTGCACATTATTCCGGTGATCGCGGTAACCGCCTTCGCCATGAAGGGCGACGAGGAACGCATCCGTCAAGGCGGCTGCGAGGCCTATGTCTCGAAGCCGATCTCGGTGCCGAAATTCATCGAGACCATCAAGACCTATCTGGGCGACGCATGAGATCGGAACGGACGTCATGACGGCGCGCATCCTGGTAGTCGACGATATTCCGGCAAACGTGAAGCTGCTCGAGGCGAGGCTTCTTGCCGAATATTTCGATGTCCTGACCGCCGATGACGGCTACAAGGCTCTGGCGATCTGCGACAGCACGCATGTGGACCTCATCCTCCTCGACATCATGATGCCGGGCATCGACGGATTCGAGGTTTGCGAGCGGCTGAAGGCCAATCCGCGCACCGCTCATATCCCGGTGGTCATGGTGACGGCGCTCGACCAGCCTTCCGATCGCGTGCGGGGACTGAAGGCCGGTGCCGACGATTTTCTCACCAAGCCGGTCAACGATCTGCAGCTCGTCTCGCGGGTGAAGAGCCTGGTACGGCTGAAGACGCTGAGCGACGAACTTCGCATCCGTGCCCATACGGCGAACAATATCGCGCTCGAAGATATGCTGAAGGGCGCCGACGGTCGCGACGAGATGGCCCAGGTCCTGCTCGTGGATGGACGGGCGAGTTCCCAGGAGCGGATCGTCAAGGCGCTGAAGCCGGTGGCCGGTGTGATCGCCATGTCCGACCCCCAGGCGGCTCTTTTCGAGGCGGCCGAAAATCCGATCGATCTGGTGATCGTCAACGCCAATTTCGACGATTACGATCCCTTGCGCCTCTGCTCGCAGCTCCGCTCCCTGGAGCGAACCCGCTTCCTGCCCCTGCTTCTCGTCACCGAACTCGGTGCCGACGACATGATCGTCCGGGCGCTCGATCTCGGAGTGAATGACTATATCGTCCGGCCGATCGACCCGAACGAGCTCGTCGCGCGCGTGCTGACCCAGATCAAGCGCAAACGCTACAACGACCGCCTGCGGACGAGCGTCCGCCAGACGATCGAACTCGCGGTGACCGACGGACTGACGGGTCTCAACAACCGCCGTTACCTCGACAACCATCTGAAGGTTCTGTTCAATCGTGCGGCGGCGCGGGGCAGGGCGCTTTCGGTGTGCATCACCGATATCGACCGCTTCAAGTCGGTCAACGACACCTATGGGCACGACGCGGGCGACGAAGTGCTGAGGGAATTCGCCGGCCGGATCCGCTCGACAGTGAGGGGAGCCGATCTCGCCTGCCGTTACGGCGGCGAGGAGTTCGTGGTCGTCATGCCGGATACGGACGCCGCTGCTGCCGCTGCCATCGCCGAGCGTCTGCGCAGTATCGTCGAAAGCCATCCCTTCGCGCTGAAGACGGCGGGAGTAATGCTCAACATCACCGCATCGCTTGGCATCGCCTGCAACACCCATGGCGCGGAGACCCCGGAGCAGCTTTTGAAGCAGGCCGACCGCGCGCTTTACGAAGCGAAGAACAGCGGGCGAAATCGCGTTGTTGCAGCCGCTGCATAAGAGAATCATTTAATTCTAAAATAAGAGCTTTAACCTGCTCTTCGCGCCCAAACCGGTGTGGAAAACGCCTCCTGATCGATCATTAATGAGCATCGATAACGATTTTTTGCGGGTGCGAATTGATGGAAGAACTTTCATGAACACCAGTCAGAAAATCTGACGGCGGCAGGGGAATGAAAGTGAATTTGAATGTATCGGTGGTCCATCTTGACCTTCCGCTCCAGAATAAATTTGCCATTCTGCATCAAGATTTTTGGCGCGACGCAAGGGGTGCGTAAATACCGTTCGGAATATTCTTGACGTAGGGCATATGTTTCTAGAAGTGCGCTTGAAGGAAAGAATACAAGTTCCTCAGATAGACTATTGACTTATATCAAAGATCGGATGCTGATCGCCGATTTTGGCCATGAATTTTAACCAACAACCCAAACAGATCAGGGGTGGAATTAAGAATCTGTTGATTTTCTTTTCGTTTTGCGCAACTTTGACCTCAACGAAAACAAGGCTCCCCAACGGGACGCAGATACCCCATGATGCTCAGGTCCGCCGCATCTCCTGGGTCGTGGGGTCGGTCGACTGGCAGGCATACCAAAAACGGTTCCTCGTGCCGTGATTGCAGGCTGGTCGACCCCCATTTGAAACGCCGCTTCCGGTTTCGGAGGCGGCGTTTTCCGTTTCTACGGCCAGACCATCATCCCAGATCACACGAAACCTGAAAAGACGCAAAAGAAAAGGCGCCTGACCTTGAGGCCGGCGCCTTCGGGCATTCCAGAGATCAAGAGTTACTTGATCTTGGTTTCCTTGAACTCGACATGCTTCTTGGCAACCGGGTCGTACTTGGTCTTCGTCATCTTGTCCGTCATGGTACGGCTGTTCTTCGTCGTGACGTAGAAGAAACCGGTGTCAGCCGTCGACAGCAGCTTAATCTTGATGGTCGTAGCTTTCGCCATGGTGTTCTGCCTCTAAGAAAAATGAAGCCGCGGGCGCGTGTGAGGCCCACGGCAAAATCTGGCGCGAAATTACAAATCGCGTCCGAAAAGTCAACCTCGTTTTGAGCGGAAAATGACCCGGCAAACGGAAACTGCGACGTAAAAGCCGAAGAAACCGGCCAAAGCCCAGGCAAAGCCGTCATTGCCGGCGACATCCATGGCGGCGCCGATCCCTTGCGGGCCGGCAACCGTGCCGACCGCGTAACAGAAGATGAAGGCGGCATTGGCGGCGGCGAGATCGGGGCCGCTTAGCCGCGCGCCGAGATGCGCAAGGCCGACCGTATAGAGGCCGGAAACGCAACCGCCCCAGAAGAACAGAATCACCGCCATCAGGATCCAGTGCTCGATCAGGAAGGGTAGGGCGAGCGAGCCGAGGACGCCGAGGACGGCCATGATCGCCAGGAGAGGCCTGCGGTCTCTCAGCCTGTCGGAATAAAGCCCGAGCGGGATCTGGAAGGCCATGTTACCGGCGCCCATCACGGTCAGCAGCAACGCGGCTTGAGCCTCGGTCAACTGTTCGCGCAGCGCGTAGATCGGGAACAGCGAAAGGCCGCCGGCCGACACCGCGCCGAAGGCAAAGACTGCGGCGGTTGCCGTCGGGACGAGGAAGATATAGTGGAAAAAGTGCCGTTCGGGTTTGGTATCGAGGACGGGGCTTTCACGGCGGGCGATAAAGATCGGGATGACCGCCAGCATGATGATGATCGCACCGACGAGAAACGGCATGATGCCATCGCTGCCGAGCGCCGAGAAGAGCAGCGGACCGATGGCAAAGCCGATCGCCAGCACGGTGGCGTAGATCCCGAGGACCAGGCCGCGGCGGCGGGGCGGTGCGGCCTCGTTGATCCAGAACTCCGAGAGGATGAAGAGCGTCGTCGTGGCGCCGTGGAAGGTGAAGCGCAGCGGAAACCACATCCAGAAGGCGTCCGCGTAAAAGAAGCCGATGGCGCTAAGTGCTGCGACTACAACCGCGACCATCATCGTCTTCGCCACGCCGTAGTCATGCGCGAATTTGGTGGTGATGGGAGCGGCGGCCATCGAGGCGATGCCGGCCATCGCCGCGTTGAGGCCGATCAGGGTCGATGCGATGCCGCGCTTCTCGAGGATGATGGAGAGAAGCGGCAGGCCGAGTCCGATAGCGATGCCGACCGCGCTAATGGCGGAGATGGCGGCGATCAGCGACGGCCAATGAATTTCTTCGACATGGCCGTTTTCGTCGGTCGTCGGCAGGGGCATTCACCATTCCTTACAGTCGGCTGCGGACGAAATGTCCACGTCGCATGAAATAGAAGTTGACCGGGCTTCCAAAGGGTAAAGACGGATCGGCGGCCATGAGGTTCCTCACATCCTCCAATACCGTCTTCGTGATGGCCGGGAGTTTCAGACCGGAAAGCGCCGCAATGTCAAGCCAGCCCACGTCCTGAAGTTCAGTAGAATCGCATAAATGGTTTACGTCGAAGCCCGTTTCGTCGAGAAATGCCAGGAAGAAGCGGGTATCGTAGCGGCGGACATTGCCGGGCGGGGTGATGGCGCGGGCGACATAACGCAGGCGCGAGAGATCGGCTGCGGCTGCCGGCGCCCCGAGCCCCGTCTCCTCGCGCAGTTCCCGAAGTGCTGCGAGCGCCAGCGCGCGGGCACGCGCCAGGCTCATGCGGCCCGGCGCGGCGGCCAGCAGCTTTTCGAAGACGAGCGGATTAAGATCGCCGGAGAACGGCAGCGCATGGTCGCGGGCATCGCGCCGGCCGCCCGGGAATACGTAGACATCCGGCATGAAGACATGGCCGCTGCCGCGCCGGCCCATCAGAACCCGAGGCGTCGGCGCCGAACGGTCGATCAGGATCAGCGATGCGGCATCCTTGGGTTTCACGCCGGCGATACGGGCATGTTTGAGCGCGTCCATTGCGGACGGAGCATGTTCCTCATTCGAGGAGATCATGCGACAGGTCCGTCCTTGCGCGCAGGATGGCCCGGATCGATCGTTTCGTCGTCATGGCCGCCGAAGCCATGCATACGATAGACCCATTGCAGCCCGATGACGCCGCCCTTGATCGGCTGGATGGTGAGAAGGGCAGCAAGCACCGCGAGCGGCACCCAGATCGCCAGATGGATCCAGGGGGAGACGCGAAACACCATGTCGGTCAGCATGTAGCCGGTCATCAGCACATGGCCGACGACGACGATGACCAGATAGGCGGGAAGATCGTCGGCCCGCTGATGGGACATGTCCTCGCCGCAGACCGCGCAGGCATCGACCGGCTTCAAGAAGGCCCGGAACAGGCGGCCCTCGCCGCAATTCGGGCAGCGGCAGGCGAGGCCGCGCCTGATCGAGCGTCCAAGAGGCCGCTCCGCCTCTCGTGCGCCTCCGTATCGAACCGTCTGTTCGCTCTCTCGCATTCCTATCTCCTTCGGCCGCGCGGCGGCCGCGTGCCGGGTGTCGGCCTGCCGCGCCGTCCCGACTTGTGGCCCGACTTGTGGCCCGACTTGTGGAACGAGCGGGTCGCGGTCGGCAGTTTCTTGCCTTGGCTCAGCATCTCGAACTGCAGCGCACCGGCAAGCGGGATCGCCTGCTTCAGCCGCACATCGACCGTATCGCCGAGCTGATAGCCCAGACCCGTCTTCTCTCCGGACAACGCCTGATGCGCCTCGTCAAAGATGAAGTAGTCGTTGCCAAGGGTGGATATAGGGATGAAACCGTCCGCGCCATAGGTCGGCAGCGAGACAAATAGTCCCGCCTTGGTGACGCCGGAGACGCGGCCTTCGAATTCCTCGCCGATCCGCTCCGAAAGATGATGGGCGATCAGCCGGTTGATCGTGTCGCGCTCGGCCGCCATGGCACGCCGCTCGAAGGTCGAGATTTCGGCGGCGATATCGTCGAGCTGCGCTTCCTCGTCCGGCGTGATGCCGCCTTCACCGAGCCCCAGCGAGCCCACCAGAGCACGATGCACGATAAGGTCGGCATAACGGCGGATCGGCGAGGTGAAATGCGCGTATTTCATCAGGTTGAGGCCGAAATGGCCGATGTTTTCCGGGCTGTAGATCGCCTGGCTCTGGGAGCGCAGCACCATCTCGTTGACCATGACCTGATGCGGCGTTCCTTCAGCCTTCGACAGGATGCCGTTGAAGGAATTGGATCGCATCTGGCCGCCCTTGGCCATCGAAATGCCGAGCGTCGCGAGAAACTCGCGCAGCGTTTCCTGCTTGGCGAGCGAGGGCGTGTCATGGATGCGGTAGATCAGCGCCTGGCGTTTCTTCTCCAGCGTCTCGGCGGCGGCGACGTTCGCCTGGATCATCATCTCTTCGATGAGCTTGTGGGCATCGAGCCGTTCCGGCACGAACACCCGGTCCACCGTGCCGTCGGATTTCAGCACGATCTTGCGCTCGGGCATGTCGAGTTCGAGCGGCTGGCGGCGGTCGCGTCCGCGCTTCAGCACGCCATAGGCATGCCACAGAGGCTTGAGGATCGGATCGGTGAGCGGCCCGGTCTTCTCGTCCGGCTTGCCGTCGATCGCCGCCTGCGCCTGTTGGTACGAAAGTTTCGCCGCACTCTTCATCATGATGCGATGGAAGGTGTGGCCCGCCTTGCGGCCTTCCTTCGAGAATGTCATGCGCACGGCGAGCGCCGGCCGGTCCTCGCCTTCGCGCAGCGAGCAGAGGTCGTTGGAAATGCGCTCCGGCAGCATGGGCACGACGCGGTCCGGGAAATAGACCGAGTTGCCGCGTTTCAGCGCCTCGCGGTCGAGCGCCATGCCGGGGCGGATATACCAGGAGACATCGGCGATCGCGACGGTGACGATCACCCCGTCCGGATTGTCGGGCGAGGGATCGGGCTCGGCATAGACCGCGTCGTCATGGTCCTTGGCGTCGGCCGGGTCGATGGTGATCAGCGGCACGTCACGCCAGTCTTCGCGTTTCGACATTGTCGCCGGCTTGGCGTCTTCCGCCTCGTCCATCACCTGTTTCGGGAAGATGTGCGGGATGCCGTGGGCGTAGATGGCGATCATCGAGATCGCCTTTTCCGAGCCGACCGAACCGACGACGGAAAGCACGCGGGCGCGCGGCAGGCCGAAACGGCCGGAACGCACGACTTCCGACTCGACGAGATCGCCGTCCTTTGCATCGCCGATATCGGCATGCTCGATGACCATTTCCTCGCCGCGCCGGTCGATCGGCAGGAGGCGAAGCTCTCCGTCGGAAAGCTTGTGGACGACGCCGAGCGAGGCGCCGCGCCTTTTGTCGATAACCTTGATGACGCGGGCCGTGTAGGCGGGACCGCTACGGTCCTTGTTGGGGAAGATCTTCGCGAGGATGCGGTCGTTGAGGCCGGCCGCCGGCGTCTTGCCCTTGCCGCGATTTTCGGACGGCTGGCGGATCAGCACGGCCGGCGCCGCGCCCTGTTCCTCCGGCCATTCCGCCGGTCGGCCGATCAGCTCGCCGTCCTTGTCGCGCATGGTGATGTCGAGCACGGTGACCGGAGGCAGGGCGCCCGGGCGCGAAAGTGATTTCCGGTCCTTCTTGAGGAGGCCTTCCTCTTCCAGCGCCCGGAGCAGGTCCTTCAGCTCGACCCGGGTGTCGCCTTTCAACCCGAAAGCCTTGGCGATCTCGCGTTTCGAGGCCCTGTCCGGGTTGTCGGAGATGAATTCCAGCAGCACCTCGCGCGGAGGCACGGCGCCCTGAATGATTGCGGGCTTTTCGCTCGCGGAGGCTATCCTGCCGCGCCCCGTTCCGTCCGCTGTCCTGTCCGGGCGTCGCCCCGAGGGTCTCGATCTGTCGCGCGGTTCTCTCACGTTCCCGTCTTCTTCGCCTTCGGAGCCGCTTTCTTGGCCGGCGCCTTGGCCTTGGTGGTGGCCTTGGCTTTCGGAGCGGCCTTCTTGGTATCGCCGTCTGCTTTGGCGGCCGCCTTCCTGGCGGGCTTGGCCTTGGCCGGCGCGACCTTGCCGCCCTTCTCGATAATGAGGGCCATCGCCTGTTCCATCGTCACCGACTGCGGATCCATGCCCTTCGGCAGCGTGGCGTTGACCTTGCCCCAGTTGACATACGGGCCGTAGCGGCCGTCCCGCACGGTGATCGAGCCGCCATCCGGATGGTCGCCGAGCTCCTTCAGCGCCGCCGGCGTGCCGCGGGTCCGCCCGCCGCCGGCCGCGACCTTGCTCTGTTTTTCCGCAAGCACGGTCACGGCGCGGTTGAGGCCGATCGAGAAAACGTCCTCGATGCTTTCGAGATTGGCATAGGTCCCGTCATGCAGCAGGAACGGCCCATAGCGGCCGAGGCCTGCGGAAATCATCTTGCCCGATTCGGGATGCTGGCCGACGTCGCGCGGCAGGTTGATCAGCGCCAGCGCCTTTTCATGATCGATATCCTCCGGCCTCCAGCCCTTGGGCAGCGACGAGCGCTTGGCTTCCTTGCCGTCGCCGCGCTGGATATAGGGCCCGAACCGGCCCGAACGCAGCGTCAGTTCCTCGCCCGTATGCGGATCGGCGCCCAGCGCCTTCGGTTCGTTGAGGCCGTTCGCCTCCGCTTCCGCACCGCCTTCGGAAGAAAGCTGGCGGGTGTAATTGCATTCCGGATAGTTCGAGCAGCCGACGAAGGCGCCGTATTTGCCGAGCTTCAGCGAAAGATTGCCGGTACCGCAGACCTGGCAGATGCGCGGATCGCTACCGTCTTCCCGCTTCGGGAAGACCAGCGGCGCAAGCGTTTCGTTCAGCGCATCGAGCACGTTGGTGACGCGCAGTTCCTTGGTGTCTTCGATCTGGCTGAAGAAATCCTGCCAGAATTCCCGCAGCACCTGCTTCCAGTCGAGTTCGCCGGCGGAAATCTTGTCGAGCTTTTCTTCCAGATCGGCGGTGAAGTCGTATTCCACGTATTTGGTGAAGAAGCTTTCGAGGAAGGCCGTCACCAGCCGCCCCTTGGAATGCGGGATCAGCTTGCGCTTGTCCACCGTAATATATTCACGGTCGGACAGTGTCTTCAACGTTGCGGCATAGGTAGAGGGGCGGCCGATGCCGAGTTCTTCCATCTTCTTGATCAGCGAGGCTTCCGAATAACGCGGCGGCGGCTCGGTGAAGTGCTGGCTGGCATTCACCTTGCGCTTGTCGAGCTTTTCTCGCGCGTTGATTTCCGGGAGGCGGCCGTCCTCTTCGTCATCCTCCGATTTGTCGGCATCCTCGCGGCTGTCCATATAGGCGCCGAGGAAGCCGTCGAAGCGGATGACCGAGCCGACGGCCCTCAAGCCCGCCTTCTGGCCGCTGTTGTCGGCGAGGATTTCGACCGTGGTGCGCTCGATTTCGGCGGACGCCATCTGGCTGGCGATGCCGCGCTTCCAGATCAGCTCGTAGAGACGGGCCTGATCGGCGTCGAGGAAACGCTTCACCTTGTCCGGCGAGCGGTTGAAATCGGTCGGGCGGATCGCCTCGTGCGCTTCCTGGGCATTTTTCGCCTTGGTGGAATAAAAGCGCGGCTTTTCCGGCAGGTAGCGGTCGCCGAACTGGTCAGCGATGGCGTGCCGCGCCGCATCGATCGCTTCCGGCGCCATCTGCACGCCGTCCGTACGCATATAGGTGATCAGACCGAGGGTTTCGCCGCCGATATCGACGCCTTCATAAAGTTTCTGGGCCACCTGCATGGTGCGGGACGCGTTGAAACCGAGATTGGAGGATGCAGCCTGCTGCAACGTGGAGGTGGTGAAGGGCGGGCCGGGATTGCGCTTGACCGGTTTCGCCTCGACGGTATCGACCGTATAGGCCGCGCCGTCGAGCAGCGCCTTCAACCGGTTGGCATCCTCTGCGTTCTTGATCGCACGGCCCTGCAGCCGCTTGCCGTCGGCGGATACGAGCTTTGCCTCGAACTCGTCGCCGCGCGGGGTGCGAAGCAGGGCGGAAAGGTTCCAGTACTCCTCCGAAACGAAACGCTCGATCTCCGATTCGCGATCGCAAACGAGACGCAGCGCCACCGACTGCACGCGGCCGGCCGATCGGGCGCCGGGCAACTTGCGCCACAAGACGGGCGAGAGATTGAAGCCGACCAGATAGTCGAGTGCGCGGCGGGCCAGATAGGCATCCACCAGCGGCACGTCGATATCGCGGGGGGCGGCCATCGCGTCGAGCACGGCTTTCTTGGTGATCGCGTTGAAGACGACACGTTTGACCGGCTTGTCGCCCAGCACGCGCTTCTTCTTCAACAGATCGAGCACGTGCCAGGAAATGGCCTCGCCTTCGCGATCCGGGTCGGTCGCGAGGAAAAGGCCGTCCGAGCCTTTGACTGCGTCGGCTATGTCTTTCATGCGCTTCTGGGACGCGGCATCGACCTCCCAGGACATTTCGAAATCCTGGTCGGGAAGCACCGAACCATCCTTGGCCGGAAGATCGCGCACGTGGCCGAAAGAGGCGAGAACCTTATAGCCGGAGCCGAGATACTTATTGATGGTCTTGGCTTTAGCGGGAGATTCTACGACGACAACATTCATTTTGCTTCTCTGCAATAGAGGCTTGGCCCGGAACCTTTTAGGTCCAGGCGGAATTCTTGACCTCCCGACATGGAGGGCCTTTGCCTCGCGGTCAAGAGGCCGCCATTAAATTCTGGAGTACAACGAAGCGCAACCGAAGGGGGATCTGCAATTTGTTGCAATCTTAAATAAATGCGATAAGGTCCTCGTATAGATGAAGGTGGATTTATTTGGGTTGGCCAAACGGATCTTTTACAGGGTGACCGATGATCCTCGAGAGCGAAATGAACAGCCGACGCGAATCCGATGCGAGGGAGAATATCGCCTATATCAGGCAGATGCTGGGAGAGCTTCGGCAGGTCGCATTGGGGGAGGGCGCGGACATGCTCTGTTATCTCATCGAAATGGCTTATGTGGAAGCCGGTGACGTTCAGGCCGGCAGGCGCCCACGCTCAGTTTTCCATCGCGATTGAGACGAGGCCGCCAGCATGCCGCCGCAGTTGCCTCGGCGGCATCGAGGTCCAGGAGGACGAGATAGACAGACGAGGCCGGTAAGCCGGTGTACTGAAGATATCATCCACCTCAACTGGTGTGCGCTATCGGCGATCCCAACCGACGGACGGGTTGCTGCAGAAAGGTCTCTCTTACCGCAAAAAGGAAGTAGTGCCGGCGGCCTCTAGTTCCTGTCCGCCTTGCGTTGCCGTCCATCTGCTCATCCCTTCTGGCCGATCCTGCCTTCGGTGCCGGCGATCAGCCGTTTGATATTGGCCTCGTGCTTCCACCAGGAGATCGCGGTCATGATGGCCATGACCAGCGCGATCTTCGGTTCTCCTGAGAACCACAGCACAACCGGAATGACAAGCGTTGCAACCAGGGCCGAGAGGGAGGAGTATTTGCTGATCTTGGCGACCGAGAGCCAGATTGCCGCAAATACCAGCACCATCCACGGCGCAACGCCGAGCAGCGTACCGATATAGGTGGCCACGCCCTTGCCGCCCTTGAAGCCGAGCCAGACGGGGAAGAGATGGCCCATGAAGGCCGCGAAACCGGCGATCAGGCCCGCTTCCTTGCCGAAGAAATACCAGCCGACCAGGGCGGCGGCGGTCGCTTTCAGCGCGTCGAGCAGCAGCGTCGCGGCGGCGAGTTTCTTGTTGCCGGTCCTGAGAACGTTGGTCGCGCCGATATTGCCGGAACCGATCGAGCGGATGTCGCCGAGCCCGGCGGCGCGCGTCAGGATCAGGCCGAAGGGAATGGAGCCGAGCAGATAGCCCAGGATCAAGGCAGCTGCGGCGATCGGCAGGGTGATCTGCCAGTTGAAAAGGTCTGCCATCCGTTTGCCCCTTTACGTCCTGAAACCCTTGTGGCCCAAATCCCATGGGGCCGAAAGCCCCTCATCCGCCTGCCGGCACCTTCTCCCCGCATGCGGGGAGAAGAGATATGCCGTGCCCTTTTTGCTCGATCTCCTGACCCGCGGTGAAGTGGACCTGGCGTCGCCGCACCTATCCTTCTCCCCGCGAGCGGGGAGAAGGTGCCCGCAGGGCGGATGAGGGGCAAACCTTGTAATCAGCCCAGATTATAAACGCACTTGCCCGCAACATAGGTCGCGACCGCTCGTCCCGAGAAACGCGCATCCTCGAAGGGCGTGTTCTTCGAACGGGACAAAAGCATATCCTTCATCACGATCCAAGGCTCGTCGAGGTCGATCAGCGTGATATCCGCCTTCGCACCGGATTTCAGCGTGCCGGCATCGAGGCCGAAGATTTGTGCGGGTCTCGTCGACATGGCGTCAATCAGCCGCATCAGCGGCACGCGGCCGTCGTGATGCAGGCGGAGTGCTGCGGCCAGCATGGTTTCCAGCCCGATCGCGCCGTCGGCGGCATCGGCGAAGGGCAGCCGCTTGGTATCGACGTCCTGCGGGTCGTGCGAAGAGACGATGATGTCGATCGTGCCGTCCGCGACCGCATCCGCCATGGCGATCCGGTCGTCCTCGGAGCGGAGCGGCGGAGAGAGCTTAAAGAAGGTGCGGTATTCGCCGATGTCGTTTTCGTTGAGCGACAGGTGGTTGATCGATACGCCGCAGGTGGCGTTCGCCCCGCGTCCGCGTGCAACCCGCATGGCTTCCGCCGATTCCGCCACGGAAATCTTCGCGGCGTGATATTTCGCTTTCGTCAGTCCGGCGAGGCGCAGGTCCCGTTCGAGCGGGATGAGTTCGGCTTCCTTAGGCACGCCCGAAAGGCCAAGCCAGCTGGCGAACAGGCCCTCGTTCATCACCCCGTTGCCGAGATATTTTTCCTTGAGTTCGAGCGAGATGACGGCGTCGAACTCGCGCGCATAAGTCATGGCCCGGCGCAGGAGCAGACTGTCGGAAAGCCCGTGGCGGCCGTTGGTGAAGGCAACCGCGCCGGCTTCCTGCAGGAGCCCGAATTCGGTCATCTCCCTGCCGTCCAGGCCCTTGGTGAGCGCTGCGGCCGCATGGACGTTGACGATCGCCTTGTCGCGGGCGTTCTTCTGCACGAATTCGATCAGCGCGATGTCGTCGAGCACCGGATCGGTGTCCGGCATCATGATGAAGGATGTGATGCCGCCGGCCGCCGCCGCGCGGCCTGCCGATGCTATCGTCTCGGTGTGCTCGGCGCCGGGTTCGCCGAGATAGACGCGGGCATCGACCAGACCCGGCGTCGCGACGATGCCCTTGCAATCCTTGACCGTCGCGCCTTCCGGCACGCCCTGGTTCTGTGCATCCCTGCCGGCGGCTAGAATGCGGCCGTCATCGCCGATGACGATCGTGCCGGTTTCGTCGAGATTGCGCGACGGGTCGATGATGCGGAGGTTTTTCAGAACGGTGGCGGCCACGGACTTCAAGGTCATGCGCGTTCTCCTTGGTTATGCGAGACGAGCAGCGCTTCCATCACCGCCATGCGTACGGCGACCCCCATTTCCACCTGTTCCTCGATAACGCTCTGCGGACCGTCCGCCACTTCCGAGGCGATCTCGACGCCGCGGTTCATCGGGCCGGGATGCATGACAAGAGCATCCTCCTTGGCGGCCTTCAGCTTTTCGGCATCAAGGCCGTAGAAGCGGAAATATTCGCGCACCGACGGCACGAAGGCGCCGGCCATGCGCTCCCGCTGCAGTCGCAGCATCATCACCACGTCTGCATTCTTGAGGCCTTCCTCCATGGAGCGGAAGACCTCGACGCCCATGTCGCGGATGCCGGAGGGAAGCAGCGTCGAGGGGGCTACGACCCGCACCCGCGCGCCCATGGCATTGAGCAGCAGGATGTTCGAGCGGGCAACGCGCGAATGCAGCACGTCGCCGCAGATCGCCACAATGATGCGCGACAGCTTGCCCTTGGCACGCCGGATGGTCAGCGCGTCGAGCAGCGCCTGGGTCGGATGTTCGTGCTGGCCGTCGCCGGCATTCACCACCGAGCAGGCGACCTTCTGGGCGAGCAGTGCGGCGGCACCCGCGGAGGAGTGGCGCAGGATCAAGACGTCCGGCCGCATGGCGTTCAGCGTCATCGCGGTGTCGATCAGCGTCTCGCCTTTTTTAACCGACGAATTGCCGACCGACATGTTCATCACGTCGGCGCCGAGCCGTTTGCCGGCGAGCTCGAACGAGGACTGCGTCCGCGTCGAAGCTTCGAAGAAGAGATTGATCTGGGTGAGGCCGCGCAGGGTGGACGTCTTCTTTTCCCGCTGCCGGGAAATCTTCACGGCCTCGTCGGCCTTGTCGAGAAGAAAGGTGATGTCCTGTTCGGTGAGGCCCTTGATGCCGAGGAGATGGCGGTGGGGAAAGAAGACCATGGGTCATGTCTCCGCTTGCGTTCGGCGGTCTATAAGGGCTGGCGGCAGGCGCCGCAAGCGGTCAGAACGTCATCTCCGCGCATGTTTTACCGGTGTCCACCGCAGATTTTCTGTGTACCAGTCACCTATATGTAAAGAACGTTTGAAATCCCCCGCGGCTGCCGTTCCCACGGTTGTCGACTTCCTATAGAAGGCAGCCATGAACCAGATGTCGCGCGCCGAAGAAAAGTTTGCCGAACTGAACCAGCCCAAACCCTGGTCCGGCATCAATGCCTATCGATCCGATCCGCTGGTCGTCGATCTGACGAGCACGCTCAACCGCACCATCCGCGAGGAATACGACCAGCTCGGCCGTTACGTCACCTCGCCGGAGGCGCAGGAACTGGCGCGGATGGCGAATGAGAACCCGCCGAAGCTCAAGACCCACGGTCCGCGGGGTGAACGGCTCGATACGGTCGAATTCCACCCGGCCTGGCACGCTCTGATGCGCCGCTCGATGCAGGCCGGCCTGCATTCCTCCGTCTGGGAAAGCATTCCAGAAGCCAAGGGCCACGAGCACAAGGCGCGCGCCACGCGCTTCTATCTGACGGCGCAGCTCGAATGCGGGCATCTGTGCCCGCTCACCATGACCAACGCCTCGATCGCTGCGCTGATGGCTTCGCCGCGGGTGCAGAAGGAATGGGCGCCGAAGATACTGTCGCGCAAGTACGATTCCACGAATCGCCCAGCACTGCAAAAGACCGCCGTCACGCTCGGCATGGGCATGACCGAGAAGCAGGGCGGCACGGATGTGCGCGCCAACCGCTCGACCGCGGAGCGGGTGGGCGAGGGGATCTACCGGCTGTCCGGCCACAAATGGTTCATGTCGGCGCCGATGAGCGACGGTTTCGTCATGCTCGCCAAGACCAACGAGGGGATCGGCTGTTTCCTCGTGCCGCGCATGCTGGAAGACGGTTCGGCGAACGGCCTACAGTTCCAGCGTCTGAAGGACAAGCTCGGCAACCGGTCGAATGCGTCCTCGGAGGTCGAATTCACCGATGCCTTCGGTTACCTGCTCGGCGAACCGGGCGGCGGCATCCGCACCATTCTCGACATGGTGACGCTGACGCGGCTCGATTGCGCGCTGGCTTCGGCCGGCATCATGCGCGCATCGCTTGCGGAAGCGGTGCATCACTGCCGCGGCCGAAGCGTTTTCGGCAAAAAGCTGATCGACCAGCCGTTGATGACGCGCGTGCTCGCCGACATGGCGCTCGATGTGGCTGCTGCAACGGCGCTGAGTTTCCGCCTCGCGGACGCCTTCGATCGTGCCGCCAGCAGCCAGACCGATGCGGCATTCGCCCGCGTCATGACGCCGGTCATCAAATACTGGAACTGCAAGATCGCGCCCGCGCTGATCTATGAGGCCATGGAATGCCTCGGCGGCAACGGATATATCGAGGAGCGGCCGATCGCCCGGCATTATCGCGAAGCGCCCGTCAATGCGATCTGGGAAGGCTCCGGTAACGTCATGGCGCTCGACGTGCTGCGCGTCCTGTCGCGCGGAAAGGACCTGTTCGACACGGTGCTCGCCGGTTTCGAACGCGATCTCGGCCCCTCCGGCAAGAAGACGGTCGAGGTGCTGCGCGCCGCCATGGCGCTCTGCGAAACTGACGAAGGGGCCGCCCGGCTTCTCGTGGAGCAGTTGGCGCTCGCGGCAGGTGCTTCCGAACTCGTCCGGCTCGGAGCCGGCAAGATCGCCGATGCCTTTCTGGAAACCCGGCTCGCCGGCGGCTGGCGCTCGACCTATGGCATGCTCGATGCCCGCTTCGATGCCAATTATATCGTCGACCTGCTTTACCCGGCAGCGACGTAGGCGGTCGCGCTCATGATGGCCGGAATGGTCAGGAAGGACGCGATCACCTGCAGCGCCGCCGCCGCGGCATAAAGATCCGCATCCCCGTTCAACTGCTTGGCCAGCAGATAGCCGTTCATCGCGGTGGGAACAGCCGCACTCAAAGCCAGCAGGACAAGCCCGTCGCCGCCTATGCCGCAAAGCGCCCCGACCCCGACGGCGACGATCGGGAAGACGATCAGCTTCAAGACCACCGCAAGCAGGGTGAGTGGCCTCGGCTTCAGCGCATCCGCGATCCTGAGGCCTGCACCGACGGTGATCAGTCCGAGGCTGAGCGACGCCTGCGACAGCAGATCGACCGTCGACATCAGCGGCTGGTAGATCGGCAGGCCGGCGACGTTGACGAGGATGCCGAGTGCCGTCGACAGGATCAGCGGATTGGTGACGATCCGGTAGACAAGCGTCTTGTAGTTCCGCTCGCGGCCGGAAAACCACAAAAGCACGATGACGTTGATGAGGTTGAGGGGAACGACGATCGCCGCCATCACGAGACCGACCGTGGTGAGCCCCTCCTGGCCGAAGGTTTTGGCGGCGATCGCGAGCGCCATGAACGCGTTCCAGCGCGTCGCGGTCTGGAAGAGCGAGGTATAGGCCGGCCCGCCGACGCGCAGGTTCCTCAGGAGCGGCCAGGCGAGGAGCAGCCCGCCCGACATGACGATGACGGAGATGATGGCTGCGACACTGACGGTCAGGTTCTGCGTATTGGAAAAATCCGCCCTGGCCATCGTGGCGAACAGGAGGGCGGGGAACAATACCCAGTAACTCAGCTGTTCGAGCCCGTCCCAGACATTGGCATTGATGACGGGTGCGCGTTTCAGTCCGATGCCGAGCAGGACGAGCAGGAATATCGGGAGCGTGCTTTGAAAGACGATGAGCATATGGGCAGGCGTCGGAGGGAAATCGATCCCTCGTTAGTCCTCCCGTTCCGATAGTGCAATGCGGCGGGTTGCGATTTCGGGTGCGCAATCCTGTGAATGGCCCCTTGACACCGCTTGCAGCGGCCGATGGCAGGGATTATCGCGGTTGAGGACGGGAACCAACACGGGCGAAAAATGCTGCAACCCTCTGAAGTCACGGCGCAAGAAGGCCCGGCTGCAAAAGTGCGCAATCGCGCCGGTACGGAGCGGGCGATTTTTCTGGCCGCGCGCCAGCTTCTGGCCGAAAAGGGGTTCCAGGGTTTCGGCATCAATGCCGTGGCGCGGCGGGCGGGCTGCGACAAACAGCTCATCTACCGGTATTACGGCGGCCTTGGCGGCCTGATCGAGGCGATCGGCACGGATCTCGGCACCTGGGTCAAGGATCGCATTCCGGAAGACACCGGCGGCATGTTCCTCCTGACCTATGGCGACCTCATGGAAAAGCTCGCCATCTATTTCATGGAGGCCCTGCGCGACGATCCGCTGGTCTGCAAGATCGTCGCCTGGGAGGTCTCGCAGGATACGCCGCAGGTCCGCCAGCTTTCGGAAGCGCGCACCAAGGCGCTTGGCAAATGGCTCGACCGCATGAAAGGGTCGTTGAACCCGCCGAAAGGGGTCGATGCCGCGACGACCAATGCCGTGCTTTTCGCAGCCATCCAGCATCTGGTGATTTCCGCGGCCGTGAGCGGCCAGTTCGCCGGCATTGCATTGAGGACCGAGAAGGACTGGGACAAGGTCGCCAGCGCACTGCGCCGCCTGGTGCGCGCCATCTACGGCTGACCGCCCATGTCTTGAAGCCTTGACCTTTGCCCAATATCTTTCCGGGAAAGGGAGGCGGTGATGACGGTACCGACACTTTACGAATGGATCGGCGGTTTCGACGCGCTCCTGCGTCTGACGACGGAGTTCTACCGCCGCGTCCCGGCGGACGACATCCTCGGTCCGGTCTTTTCAGGCATGGACAAGGACCATCCGCAGCATGTCGCGATGTTCATCGCCGAGGTCATCGGCGGGCCGAAGCTCTATTCCGAAGAGCGCGGCGGCCATCCGGCCATGGTGCGCCATCATCTCGACAGGCACCTGACCGAACCAATGCGCCGGCGCTGGATCAATCTTCTCCTCGACAGCTACACCGATCTCGGGCTTCCCGCCGATCCGGAATTCGCCTCCGCGCTGGTCGGTTATCTCGAATGGGGAACGCGCCTCGCCGTTATCAACTCGCAGCCCGGCGCAAAGGTCTACGAACATGCGCCCATGCCGGAATGGGGCTGGGGCGAGACGGGCGGACCTTATATTCCCAAGAAGCCGGCGCCTGCGGCCTGAGCCGGTTTTCCACAGCAGACCCTTCCCTTGTTAACCATGCTCTCCGGTTTCCGTTGCGGGAAATCCCTCGCGGGCTAAATTCGCATTAACGCATTGTTAACGACGACGTTCGCCGAGTATCCGCGTATGGGAACTGCAGTCAGGGATTGGGCATTGCTCGCCGTCATGACGACGATCTTTGCGGCGCTGGCGATGGACATCGCGGTTCCGGCCGCGGTCCTGAGCTTGATGGCATTATCGAGATGGCTCGTATTGCCGGAGATGTATCCGGTGGGGCCGAGGGGAAAAACCGCATGAAGTGGTTTCTGATTTTGTGGGCGGGTCCCGTCCTGCTGCTGACCGGCTGGTACGGACTTTCCTACTACGACATGAGCTTCGGCTTTTTCATGCTCACCCGCCATACGCATGACCTGGTCTTCCAGATCTATGGGAACGTTCTCGGCATTCCGCCGGAAACCATCCCGCCGCTCGTGGCACGCGCCATCGCCTTCGACAGCCTGATCGTCTTCGCCATCATCGCGTTGCGCAAGCGAAAGGCGATTGCGGCCTGGTGGCGCAGGCGTCAGTCGTCCCGGTCGATCGGGATTTCCCTGGCGAGCGACGAAAGTCTGTCGAGCGCGCCTTGAAGGATGAAGCTCGCCGCGGCGGAATCGATCCGCTCGGCACGCTTGGCCCGCGACACGTCCATTTCCAAAAGCGCCCGTTCGGCGGCGACCGTCGACAGCCGCTCGTCCCAGAAGACGAAGGGCAGGGCGGTCTTCTCGCTCATGGAGCGCACGAAGGCGCGCGTCGCCTGGACGCGCGGGCCGGCCGAACCGTCCATGTTCATCGGCAGGCCGATGACGAAGCCGGCGACCTTTTCCTTCTCGGCGAAGGCGAGCAGCAATTCAGCGTCCTTGGTGAACTTCACCCGCTTGATGACCGGGCGCGGAGAGGCGAAGCGCCGGCCGAGATCCGACATGGCAAGCCCGATCGTCTTGGTGCCGAGATCGAGCCCGGCGATCGCCTGACCCGGCGCGAGCGCCTGCGCGAGTTCCTCGATCGTCATCACTGTCATGCGTTCTTCATCCCTTGGGGGCAGAGAGGCCCGGAGACGGTTTGTCCCACCTTCTGTCCCACTTCCCTTTAGCCTCACATGGGCTATGTGTCGTTACCATTCACATTGCATCGGAGGAAACTTTTCCATGAAGATCATCTGGCTCGGCCATGCCGCCTTCCGCATCGAGACCGCCAAGGCAAAGATTCTGATCGACCCGTTCCTGACATATAACCCCGCCTTTGCCGGTCAGGACATCAAGGCCGCCGCCGAAGGCCTGACCCATATTCTGCTGACCCATGGCCATGGAGACCATGTCGGCGACACAGTCCAGATCGCCAAGGAAACCGGTGCCGTCGTTCTCGCCAACTATGACCTGGGCGTCTGGCTCGCCAAGAAGGGCGTCGAGAAGCTGGAAATGGGCAATACCGGCGGCACGATCGGCTTCGACGGCTTTACCGCCACCTTCACCAATGCTCTGCATTCTTCGGCGCAGATTACCGAGGACGGGGTTTCCCATGCGCTCGGCAATGCCAACGGCCTGATGCTGCATTTCGACGACGAACCTTCGGTCCTCCACATGGGCGACACCGATATCTTCTCCGACATGGCGCTCATCAACGAGCTGCACCAGCCGGATATCGGTATCGTGCCGATCGGCGACCGTTTCACCATGGGCGGTGCCGTGGCGGCGCTCGCCTGCCAGCGCTTCTTCGATTTCAAGCACGCGCTGCCCTGCCATTACGGACTGCCAATGGTCGACATGACGGCGGAAAAGTTCGTCAAGGGCATGGAAGGTTCGCGCACCCGCGTCGAGGTTCCGGCTCCGGGCGGCAGCGTTTCGTATTGATTGCTGCATGAGATCCGGCGGCGCGCCTCCAAATTGAGACGCGCTGCCTGTTGCGGGAAGCGGACGCGGCGATTATAGCGGGTAGGAAATTTCTTGCCTGGAGCTGTGCCATGTCCGTCGATCTCGCCACTGTGAAGCGCGTCGCGCGCCTTGCCCGCATTGCGGTCACCGAGGAAGATGCCAATCGCATGGTCGGCGAGTTGAACGGCATCATCGATTTCGTCGAACAGCTCAATGAAGTGGATGTCGCGGGCGTCGAGCCGATGACATCGGTCACGCCGATGGAGATGCGCAAGCGCGCCGATATCGTCACCGACGGCGACAAGGCCGCCGAGGTGGTGGCGAACGCGCCATCCATCGATCACAATTTCTTCCTGGTGCCGAAGGTCGTTGAGTGAGCGCTCAAACGGCGCTGCCTCTGAGCCTTTTCCCGCATTCGAACATTCCGAAGAGACCATGACCGAACTCACCAGCCTTACCATTGCCGAAGCCCGCGACAAGCTGAAGGCCAAGGAATTCACCTCCGTCGAGCTGACCGAGAGCTATCTGAAGGCGATCGATGCCGCCAATCAGGTATTCAACGCCTATGTGGCGGTGACGCCGGAAAAGGCGATCGAGATGGCCAAGGCCTCCGACGCCCGTCGCGCTTCCGGCACCGTCGGCGCGCTGGAAGGTATTCCCCTCGGCATCAAGGATCTGTTCGGCACCCGCGACGTCCATACCCAGGCGTGCAGCCACATTCTCGACGGCTTCAAGCCGAAATACGAATCGACCGTGACCCAGAACCTCTGGGACGATGGCGCCGTCATGCTGGGCAAGCTCAACATGGACGAGTTCGCCATGGGCTCCTCCAACGAGACCTCGCATTACGGCGCGGTGATCAACCCGTGGAAGGCGAACGGCTCCAACCAGCAGCTCGTGCCGGGCGGTTCGTCCGGCGGTTCGGCCGCAGCCGTCGCAGCACATCTCTGCGCCGGTGCCACCGCCACCGATACCGGCGGCTCGATCCGCCAGCCGGCCGCCTTCACCGGCACTGTCGGCATCAAGCCGACCTATGGCCGCTGCTCGCGCTGGGGCGTCGTCGCCTTCGCCTCGTCGCTCGATCAGGCCGGCCCGATCGCCCGCGACGTGCGTGATGCCGCGATCATGCTGAAGTCGATGGCATCGGTCGACACCAAGGACACCACCTCCGTCGACCTGCCGGTGCCGGACTACGAAGCCTCGCTCGGCCGGTCGGTCAAGGGCATGAAGATCGGCATTCCCAAGGAATACCGCGTCGACGGCATGCCGGAAGAGATCGAGGCGCTCTGGCAGAAGGGCATCGCCTGGCTGAAGGATGCCGGCGCCGAGATCGTCGACATAACCCTGCCGCACACGAAATATGCCCTGCCGGCCTATTACATCGTGGCACCCGCCGAGGCCTCGTCGAACCTTGCCCGTTACGACGGTGTCCGCTACGGGCTGCGCGTCGACGGCAAGGACATCATCGACATGTACGAGAAGACCCGCGCCGCCGGCTTCGGCAAGGAAGTCAAGCGCCGCATCATGATCGGCACCTATGTTCTGTCCGCCGGATATTACGATGCCTATTACCTGCAGGCGCAGAAGGTCCGCACGCTGATCAAGCGCGACTTCGAGATCGTTTTCGACGCCGGCGTCGACGCGATCCTCACGCCCGCCACTCCGTCTTCCGCCTTCGGTGTCGCCGACGAGAACCTCGCCGCCGATCCGGTTGCCATGTACCTGAACGACATCTTTACGGTGACGGTGAACATGGCGGGCCTGCCCGGCATCGCGGTTCCAGGCGGTCTCGACAAGAAGGGCCTGCCGCTCGGCCTGCAGCTCATCGGCAAGCCTTTCGAGGAAGAGACACTCTTCCGCACCGCCCATGTCATCGAACAGGCCGCCGGCCGGTTCACCCCGGCCAAGTGGTGGTAAGCGGGCTTACAATCCGAAAAATGACCGTCGCCGACCATAAACTGGTCGGCGAAGTCGGGTTTGCGGCCTGGTCCGCGAGTGATGCGTTCGAGGACAGCTATCTTGATCTCGAAGTGATCGCCCGGGTGAAGCTCCGTTATTTTGAGCAGATGAAGGAAGTCCGTAGGGCGCTGATCAAGGAGCTAAACAGCAACATATCGTATCTGATCTTGCTGGCAATCGTAACGGTAACCACAACGCTGCTGCTGTTTTCGTGACCAGTCCGAGAATATACGGCTCCGGTCTTGCAGTCGCGCTTTACACCCACTTCTTCCTCACGTTGCTCATGGTGGTCAAGCGTTCCAGCATCGCGTTTTCCCGTGAGTATGAGACCGACGGAGCGACCGAGCTGCGTTAGCTCCGCGAAGAATACATTGGATGGACGTCCTAAACCGTCTAAAGCGCCAAGCTGTGCAAGGCAGGATGATTGATCTGGCCCGCTCCGGCGGGCCTTTTTCGATCATTGTCGAAGTGAGGTGATCAGCCGAGCTGTAGATCTACACCGGCTTTGTAATCGTCGTTGGCCGACTCCATCTCATGTTTGGCGGCAAGTGCAAGGAAACCAGATCGAGTTAATCCAAGAGACTCTGCATACGCGTCGATTTCCTTTAGAACGTCTTCCGGAAGTGTAATATTGAGGCGGACCGATCTTTTGCTCTGCGCCTTAAGCGAAACGAGAATGGCTACCGCGTCTTTGTTCTCAGGATCAGACATTACGGCCTCCAAGCTCGAAGGTTCTGGAATGGCTTCTCCATCTTCCAGAAGACCCTCGACATGAACTGCCAATGCTTCCTCAGCCATGCGGCGAGCATCGTCGAGGTCAGTGCCGGCGGTAACGACGCCCGGAAAGTCCGGAAAGGAAATGCCGTAGTCGCTATCAGCGTCCTTATGGATCAGTCCGATATAGTTGCGCATATGGGTTACCTCAGTTTCAAACCGGATTGTTTTTCGATGCTCTTAAGCGTACCGATCGGTATATCTCTCTTTGGATGAGGGACAGTCACTCGGCCCGGCTTTGATGCGTGCTTAAACTGAACATGGCTGCCTTTGATGGCCACTTCATACCAGCCATCGGCCTGCAATGCCGAAATGATATCGCCGCTTTTCATGTCATTTACATACACACCAAGTGTGTATAAATCAACAATCTGCTGCTTGGTTCCGGTTGGCAGAAACGGGGTTCATTACCTGCTGTTGATGCGCGAGTTCGCGCCTCTGGGCTCGTCAAAACACGCCTCTCTTATCGGAGCATTAGCCACACATTCATGACCGTCAGTACCACATCGATCAAAAGTTGTGCTTTAACATATCTGGAATATCGATTCACTGCTGAAATTTGCCGGGGGATGGGCTTTGTCACTACGCAAGGAAGCAACGGCCAGGATCAAAATCAATCGGCTGGGAGCTTGGCTCCACTCCGCTAGAGCGAGCGGTGGCGAAGAGCTGGAAAGTGAAGTCGGATTTGCCGTAGCTCGGGAAGCACTTGCAGAAGGCGGCGATTACAACCTGGGTGGCGAACGTTACAAACCTGCAACTGCTGAAGAACATGAAATTCCACGTGTACCTATTAGCGTCTTTTCAAAGCTGGCGGAAAACAGCAGGTCCATGACGGTGACCAGGTTGCGATTGGCTTCCGTGCGCCTGGTCATGACGACCTCGATCACGGCGGCAATCATTGATTTCGCCATTTCAGCGAAGTGCGCGCCGTTACCGCCTTCCGGTCGAAACAGTCCTTCGGCGATGACCTCGATGTCTCGGACGAGGTGCGCTTGCCGGATATAGTCGAGTGAGGGACGATATTCTGTGTTGTGCCCGACGCCATTTCCGCGCTGGACCTCGAACCATCCTTTGACCTCAAGTTCACGGACGGCGCGCTGAATGGTCTTAACGCTCTTGCCGGTCGCGTCGGCAATCGTCTGATAGGACGGCCACAGCTTCTCGGTGTGGCCGTTCAAATGCGTGGTGATGATGTAGAGCGCCACGGAACGCGCGCTGTCGCTCAAGTCCTTGTCGCAGCTCAACTGCTGAAGCCACTGCAGCTTCACGTCCCGAAATGGCCGCGCCTCGCTCATGCGCGCCTCCCTGGTCGCAATACGACCGGGAAAGAAGAGGCGGAAACGGCCGGAAAAAGTGGGACGACGGCTCTACTAAGTCATTGATTTTTATTAAATGGGGTCTTCGTCCCACATGGGGCTAAGCTGCTGATTTTCTTGGAATTCGGCAGGCCCTGTGGGTTCGCCCGGACCGTCAGGGCAGGGGCATAGGTCGGTCGCTGCTGCTGCATCTCTGCGATCAGATGACCGCAGAAGGACTGGCGACGGCCCGCCTCGATACCCACGCGAAAAATGCCGGCGCGATCCGCCTTTACGAGCGCTGCAGCTTTTCGATCATCTGGCGCGGCTTCGAGTATTCCAAGAGCATGGGCGTCGACCTCGAAAAGGTGCATCTGGAAAGGCGTCTGGGTTGAAAATGCAACATTTCTAATTTGTTGCCGATGCGCAACGATGATCCGCCTGCAACTCTCCGCTGTAATTTTCCCTGTTGCCTTTGCGCCGCAAAATGCCCTAAACGCGCCTTCCCGGTCGTCAGCCGGTGTGGACGTCAACGGACGGAGCTCGAAACCTCCTCCCGTGCAGCCGGCTTTGCCGTCCTGCATACGGATGCCGCATCGGAGGTCGGACAAGCGGATATAGCTCAGCGGAAGAGCGCCGGATGACGAATCCGGAGGTCGTGGGTTCGAGTCCCGCTATTTGCACCGTTGGATAGCTCAGTGGCAGAGCATCAGACTGATAATCTGATTGTCGAAGGTTCAAATCCTTCTCCAAACGCTGGCTCCTAACCAGCAGCACCCTGTTAAGGTGTTACCAGGATTGATGGTTCGGGAACCGGAATGCCGAGGAGGGGAAAGAGGCCGAAAGGTCTCGGACTTTTCCAAAACCAGGGGCGCAAGCCAGAACGACAGTGATGACCAAACCGCATGCCGGCCGGCCAGGGAGTGCGCTCCAAGGCTCGCCCGTGTGCCGCGACGTCCTCTCCCGCCGTTCCGCAAGCGCCGTCTGCCACCGGTTCCCGGATCAATACCGGGCAAACTGTAAGATTGAACGAAACGAAACACGAAACGCAAAGGAAAAATCGGTCGATGACTTGAGCAACGCCGAAGGAGTAACGAACATGACAAAGCTTCTCGAGATGATTTTGGGGCGCAAGCGCGTCCTGGTGAAAGAAAACGAACGTGTGATCGCCCTCAACGAGGGCCGTATTCAGGGCATTTACGGAGCCGGCATGCACTGGCTACGCAATACCCGAAACAGCCTGGAGATCGCGCGCCACGACCTGACCAACCCGGTATTCGTTTCGGTTTATGAGAAGGCTCTGTTCGATAGGCTCCCGGATGTCGCCGAGCACAACTTGACCGTTTTCCGGACCGCGGCCGCCGAAGTGGCGGTGATCGAGCGGGATGGCGCTATCTTTTCGGTTCTGATGCCGAACCAGAAGCTGATCGTCTGGAAGGACGCCGGCCCGTGGACGGAAACGCGGATCGATGTTTCGGAAAACCCGACTGTCGAGCCGTCTTTGATGCGCCGGATCGTCCAGGCCCGAAAGGCCGAAGCGATCGGTATGCATCTCGTCAACGAGGGGCAGGTGGGTCTGCTTTTCGTCGACGGTGCACAGACCGGAACGCTTGCTGCGGGCGTTCACGCCTTCTGGAATGTCGGCAAGGCCTTCCAGGTGAAGGTGATCGACCTGAAGTGGCAGTCGCTCGACGTTTCGGGCCAGGAACTCCTGACCCGCGACCGCGTGACGATCCGCGTCAACATCTCCGCCGAATACCGCGTCACAGATCCGGTCAAGGCAGTGACGGTGGTGAAGGACTTCTCCGACGCGCTTTACCGCGCGCTGCAGTTCGTCTTCCGCCGCACGCTCGGCAGCCTGACGCTCGACCAGATTCTTGAGCGGAAGGTGGCGATCAATGCCGAAGCCGCCGACAAGGTCCGCGACGACATGGCGGCAATCGGCATCGAGGTCTCCGGCATCGAGCTCAAGGACGTGATCCTGCCGGGCGAGATGCGTGAGATCCTGAACCAGGTCGTCGCCGCCGAAAAGCAGGCCGAAGCCAATGTCATTCGCCGCCGCGAGGAAACGAACGCCACCCGTTCGCTCCTCAACACGGCGAAGGTCATGGCCGAAAACCCGGTCATGCTGCGTCTGAAGGAGCTCGAAGCGCTGGAAACCATCGCCGGCAAGGTTGGTCACCTGACCATCCACAACGGCACCGGCGGACTGATGCACGACATCATCAATCTGCGCGACTAAAAGGCAGGCGCCGTCTCGGCTTTCGGGGCGGCGCCTGTTATAGATCGCGAGCTTCGGGAGGAAACCCCATGTCGAATTCGGACCTTGTTCGCCTCGTGGAGGCATTCGATCGCCTTGCTGCCGCCAGCTTTGAGATGGGGGCAGATTGGCAGGCCGTCCACAACATCTGCCAGGCCCATGAGGGCGAAAAGCCCTTTGACTGGGGCCACGCCCTCTGCCACCGCATCGAAGGCGACGACTGGAACGCCGACTATTGGTACCGCCGCGCGGGTAAGAGCCGCTCGGGCTCGGTCGGCGAGGAGTGGGAGGCGATGAAGGCAGAGCTTTCGAAACCGATCTGAAGCTTCAACCGTCTAGCGGCGGATAAAGCTCCTCTCGACGCATGATCATTAGAATATTGGTATCGCTCGGAGGCCTCGTTCCATCCTTCCACAGGGTTCGAGGGAAGCCGACCCTCGCAGAGCCGGCTTCCGCCTTGGTCACCTGTTATCCTGTTCGGCCCTCACCAGCACCAGTCCCCTTTCGGTGATGCGGTAGGGCCTGCCGCCCTGGGACTTGATCGCTCGTCTCTGCTTGAGCTTGCGGAAGGTGACGAGGTCGAGGCCGGAGAAAGCCCAGCCCTCGCGGGTGATGAGCTGCAGCTTTTCGATCTTTCTGTTGTCGTCGCGGGTAATCTCGATCCTGCCGCCCTGGGCAAGCAGGTGGAGGATGCGCTGTTCGGCGCGGGAAATATCCATTGTGTCGGTGTCCGGAGAGGCGCTCTGGAGACGAGCGCACAAAAACGTTGCCGGCGCCGGTTGGCGTCGGAGCGGTCGTTTTTGTCTGGGCCGGTGCGCTTTGCGGGCGGCCGGCCCCTCAGCGGGTCCCTCGGGACGAGAACATCAAGACTCCATGGGCGCGGGCCTTCGGGAAAAGACAGGCGCGTCGCGGAATCGCTGCTAGGCCTGTTTTCCCCAGCCGTCAAGCGCTCCTGCGCGCTTCGTTGACATGTTCCGCTGGTAAAAGCCGAGACTCAGTGTTCTACTGGCCTTGCAGCAGGGGAAGCCATGGCCACCATCCGCAATGCGCGTGAAGATGAGGTAGATATCCTGGCGGAGATTGGGTTCCGCTCGTGGCAGAAGGCCATGATCTCGATCGGCGAGATGACCGATATGCGAGCCAGCGCCCGCATAGCCTTCCAGAACTTCACGCGTTCCTCCTGGCTCACCATCACCGTCGTCGAACAGGGCGGCAATCTCGCTGGTTGGGCGGCGCGCGAGAAGCTCGACGAACTGATTTCCGATTTCTGGATCGATCCGTCCTTTCAAGGCCACGGATTCGGCCGGGTGCTTCTCGCGGAAGTCGAGGCGGAAATCGTCCACCAGGGTTTTGAAGTCGCCCGGATCGAGACCCATGCCCAGAATACCGAAGCCGTCGGGTTCTTCGAGAAACAGGGTTATTCGATCAACTGGCTGTCGATAACCTATTCTCCGAAGATCGACCGCGACGTGCAGTCGGTCGGCCTGTCCAAGCGGCTCGTGGCGCAGGAGCCGGAGACCTACGGCCCGAGCTTCTGAGGGCATCTCCCGCGACGCTGTTCGTCAGAGTGAGCTTGCGCGTCCGCGCCATTTGCTCTACCTCCAGAAAACGCAATCAAGACCATTTTACGAGCATCAGATGACCATTGTCGACGTCCGCACGCCCGATCCGAAACGTTTGATTCCCGGCGCCACCGGCGATTGGGAAGTCATCATCGGCATGGAGGTGCACGCCCAGGTTCTTTCGAATTCGAAGCTCTTCTCCGGCGCCTCGACGGAGTTCGGCAAGCCGGCCAATTGCAACGTGTCGCTCGTCGATGCCGCCATGCCGGGCATGCTGCCGGTCATCAATGAGGAATGCATCAAGCAGGCGGTCCGCACCGGGCTCGGCCTGAAGGCGGCGATCAACAAGCGTTCGGTCTTCGACCGCAAGAACTATTTTTATCCGGACCTGCCGCAGGGCTATCAGATCTCCCAGTATAAGGACCCGATCGTCGGTGAGGGCAAGATCGTCATCTCGCTCGGTCCGGATCGCCAGGGCCAGTTCGAGGACATCGAGATCGGCATCGAACGCCTGCATCTGGAACAGGACGCTGGCAAGTTGATGCACGACCAGCACCCGATCATGTCCTATGTGGACCTGAACCGCTCCGGCGTGGCGTTGATGGAAATCGTCTCCAAGCCTGACATGCGCTCGTCGGACGAGGCGAAGGCCTACATGACCAAGCTGCGCTCGATCGTGCGTTATCTCGGCACCTGCGACGGCAACATGGACGAGGGCTCGATGCGCGCCGACGTCAACGTCTCGGTGCGCCGTCCGGGCGAAGCCTTCGGCACCCGTTGCGAGATCAAGAACGTCAACTCGATCCGTTTCATCGGCCAGGCGATCGAATACGAGGCGCGCCGCCAGATCGGCATTCTGGAAGAAGGCGGTACGATCGACCAGGAAACCCGGCTCTTCGATCCGGGCAAGGGTGAAACGCGTTCGATGCGCTCCAAGGAGGACGCGCACGACTATCGTTATTTCCCCGATCCGGACCTGCTGCCGCTCGTATTCGACGATGCCTTCGTCGCCGATCTTGCCGCGCACCTGCCGGAACTGCCCGACGACAAGAAGGCCCGTTTCGTGAAGGAACTCGGCCTATCGATCTACGATGCCTCGGTTCTGGTCTCGGAAAAGGCGATCGCCGATTATTTTGAGGCCGTGGCTGAGGGCCGCGACGGCAAGATTGCCGCCAACTGGGTGATCAACGACCTGCTGGGCGCCTTGAACAGAACCGGCAAGGATATCGAAGGGACGCCGGTTTCTCCCGCCCAGCTCGGTGCCATCATCGACCTCATCAAGGACGGGACCATCTCCGGCAAGATCGCCAAGGACCTCTTCGAGATCGTCCTCAATGAAGGCGGCGATCCGGCGGAGATCGTCGAGGCCCGCGGCATGAAGCAGGTGACAGACACCGGCGCGATCGAAAAGGCGGTCGACGAGATCATCGCCGCCAATCCGGACCAGGTCGCCAAGGTCAAGGCCAAGCCGACGCTTGCCGGCTGGTTCGTCGGTCAGGTCATGAAGTCGACCGGCGGCAAGGCGAATCCGCAGGCCGTCCAGGCGCTCGTCAAGGCGAAGCTGGGGATCGAAGAGGAGTAAGTCTCCGGCATCGGCCCGACAAGTGTAAGCGGTTTTCGGACTGGCGATGCCGCAAGGAGAAAGCTTTGGTCTATTTCGTCCGCACCGCCGGCGAGGAGGACGTGGAAAAGATCCGCACCCTTCTTGCGGAGACGTTTCACGCCACCTACGACCCGTTCTACGGAGCCGATAAAGTCGCGCGCATGGTGAGCGGCTGGCATTCGCCGGGGGCGATCCGTGCCCGTATCCTGAAGAAGGAAGGCGAATTCCTGGTGGCTGACAACGGCAGGGAGATCGGCGGGATCGGTTATGCTGCCATGTATCCGAAAATGGCGAAGACGGCCATGCTGCACCAACTCTACATAAAACCGTCCTGCCAGAACGAAGGCATCGGGCGGGATATCTTTGCCGAGATCGAGACCTGTTTTCCGGATGCGGAGATCATGCGGGTCGAAGTGGCGCTGCAGAATATCAGGGCAATTTCTTTCTACGAGCGGCTCGGGTTTTCAGAGGTCGATCGCATGGAAGAGTGGGGCGCTCCCAATTCCGGCCTACCGGCGGTCATCATGGAAAAACGGCTGGCCGTCTGACGTTTGCCTGCCGCTTGGCCGTTATCATTGGGCTGGCGGCTCGAATTCCTTGCCGTCCTCGTTGTAGATCATCACTAGGCTGCACTCCATCAGCTCCTTGCGGCGCTTCATGTTGCAGACGGATTTCGAGGCCTGGATGGCGGCCTCCTTGCTGTCGAAGCCGCAGAAGGTCTCGTGCCAATGCGGACCTTCTTTGGATTGCGCGAAAATGTCGATGCTCCAGCCGGCCGGGAAGCAGGCCGTTGTTTCGAGGCAATCTTCGGCAGTGCCGCCTTCCTTGATGCATTTCTTCTTGGCACAATCGAGCGCCTTGCGGATCGATGACGCAAAGCAGACGCCGCTGCTCATTTCCGGCGCCTGGGAAAAGCCGACCGCGCTCCGCCCCTCCGCCATCGCCGCCATGGGCCAGATTGCCATGACGATCGCGAATAAAACCATGCCAAGTCTTTGTCCCATGACCCAACCCCTCTAAGGTCCCTTCGTCGATCATTGCCGATTCTTGCCGGAAAGGAAAACAGATGACGGATAATCCGCTGATCCGCCGGGCGCGAGACACCGATCTTCCCGCCTTGATCGCCCTTTTTGCCGCGGACGATGCAGGCGGTCACGGCGATACGACGGACGAGGCGGCCTATGAGGATTATCTGCGTGCTTTCAACGTGATCGAAGCCTCGCAGAACGAGCAGCTTTTCGTTGCGGAAGTCGAAGGCGAAGTGGTCGGCACCTTCGAGATCGTGTTCACCCGGGCTCTCACGGGCAGGGGGGCGCTCTCGATGATCATCGAGGCGGTGCAGACGCGCTCCGACATGCGCAGCAAGGGGATCGGCGCAAAGATGATCGCCTATGCCGTCGAAGAGGCGAAACGGCGGGACTGCCGCCTCATTCAGCTGATGTCCAACGCGGTTCGCACGGACGCGCATCGTTTCTATGAACGACTCGGTTTTGCCAAAAGCCATTTCGGCTTCAAGATGAAGCTCAAATGAAGTGTGCGACAACGGGAATCACTGGACATCGGGCCTTTCAGGCGGCATAAGCGGATCGGCCATGTCTTTGGCCTGCTGTTTGCCCAACCTGCTTTTTAAGCCGATGGAACATCCATGAAAAACCTCCTGCTGCAGATCTTCACCTGGTGGAACGGACAGACGATCGGTACGCGGTTCTTCACTTGGCGCTTCGGCAAGAAAGTCGGTGAGGACGAATTGGGCAATGTCTATTACGAAGGCCCAATGACGTCCTGGGGCAAGCCCAAGCGCTGGGTGGTCTACAAGAACTACGCGGAAGCCTCGGCGATCACGCCAGGTTGGCACGGCTGGATGCATTACCGCACCGACGTTCCGCCGTCGAAGGAAGATTACAAGCAGCGCGAATGGCAAAAGCCGCACAAGGAAAACTTGACCGGCACGGCTTTCGCCTATCGCCCGCAGGGTTCCTTGGCTGCGACCGGCGAACGCCCCCGCGTCACCGGCGATTACGACGCCTGGACGCCAGGCAACTAACCGCCTTGTGGCACCTGTTTTGGCCATAATCGACCTCTAGGTCTCGACCCCGACGCGAGTTGTCGAGACGGGAAGCATTAATGGGATTGATGACGGTTTTTCCACGCAAGCGAATTGTCGGCGCGTTGATCGCGTTGTCTTTGGTGTTTGCGGCGGAGGGCGCTTCGGCCGCCCGTATTGCCAATCCCGTCGCCGTCTTCAAGGGCATCGACAAGATCACCGGCCGCATCACGACCTTCGACGTCTATGTCAATGAGACCGTTCAATACGGTGCGCTGCAGGTGACGCCCAAGATCTGTTATTCGCGCGATGATACCGAAGCGCAGAAGATCGATGGTTTTGTCGAGGTTGACGAAATCACGCTCGACCGCAAGATACGCCGCATCTTCACCGGCTGGATGTTCGCCGACAGCCCTGGCCTCAACGCCGTCGAGCATCCGATCTATGACGTCTGGCTGACGGGCTGCAAGCAAAGCTCCGACGTGCCGGCCCCCAAGGCGACGAACTGATCGGTCAGAACTGCCGGTGCGGCAGGTCGACGGCCGGCCTCAGAAGCGCCAGATACTCGTCCTTCGGAATATCGATTGCACCGAACGTCTTCAGGTGTTCGGTGGTGAACTGCGTATCGAGCAGCGTAAAGCCCCGCGCACGCAGACGCTCGACCAGCTGCACGAGGCAAATCTTCGAGGCATCCGTGCGCCTTGAAACCATGCTTTCGCCGAAGAAGGCCGAACCGAGCGAGACGCCATAAAGCCCTCCCACCAGTTCGTCACCTTCGAAGGCTTCGACGCTGTGGGCATGTCCCATACGGTGAAGTTCGATGTAGAGCTTGCGGATGGTGGAATTGATCCAGGTGCTCGGCCGGTCTTCGGCCGGCTCGGCGCAGAGCGCGATCACCTGCTCGAACGCGCTGTCGAAACGGATGTCGAAAGGCTTCTTGCGGATCGTCTTGGCAAGGCTTTTCGAAACATGAAATGCCTCGAGCGGCAGGATGCCGCGCACTTCCGGTTCGACCCAAAAGATTTCCGGGTCATCGGCGGATTCCGCCATCGGAAAAAGGCCTATGGAATAGGCGCGCAACAGGATTTCCGGTGTGATCGCCGGGTAATATCTGCCGCGCCGCCCTGCCATTCAAACCCTTCTAGTGTGTTTTGTCCCCGGCCAGATAATGTTCCAGCCAATGGATGTCGTAGTCGCCGTTGGCGATGTCCGGATTGTCCACGAGATCCTGGAAGAGCGGCAGCGTCGTCTTGATGCCGTCCACCACGAACTCGTCCAGCACGCGGCGCAGACGCATCATGCATTCGACGCGGGTGCGTCCGTGCACGATCAGCTTGCCGATCAGGCTGTCGTAATAGGGCGGGATCTTATAGCCCGCATAGGCGCCCGAATCGACGCGCACGCCAAGACCGCCCGGCGCATGAAAATGCGTGATCGTGCCGGGCGAGGGCACGAAGGTGCGCGGGTCCTCGGCATTGATGCGGCATTCGATGGCATGGCCCTGGAAGACGATGTCTTCTTGGCTGACCGAAAGGCCACCACCGGATGCGACGCGGATCTGCTCGTGCACGAGGTCGATGCCTGTGATCGCCTCGGTGATCGGATGCTCGACCTGCAGGCGGGTGTTCATCTCGATGAAATAGAACTCGCCGTTTTCGTAGAGGAACTCGATCGTGCCGGCGCCGCGGTATTTCATCTTTTTCATGGCGTCGGCGCAGACCTGGCCGATCTCCATGCGCTGATCGACATTGAGGGCAGGGGAATTTGCCTCTTCCCAGACCTTCTGGTGGCGGCGCTGCAAAGAGCAGTCGCGTTCGCCGAGATGGATCGCATTGCCTTCGCCGTCGCCGACCACCTGAATTTCGATATGGCGCGGCTTGCCGAGATATTTTTCCATGTAGACGGCAGGGTTGCCGAATGCGGCCGCCGCCTCGGAGCGCGCCGTGTTCAGCGCTTCTTCAAGGTCGGCCTCGGTCTTGGCGACCTTCATGCCGCGTCCGCCGCCGCCGGCCGTTGCCTTGATCAGAACCGGGAAGCCGATCTGACGGGCGGTCTCAAGTGCGTTCTCCGGCGTCACTTCGCCGTCCGAGCCCGGAACAACCGGAATGCCGAGCCCCTCGGCCGTCTGTTTGGCGGTGATCTTGTCGCCCATCAACCGGATATGCTCGGCGGTCGGTCCGATGAAGGTGATCCCGTGCGCTTCCAGAATATCGGCGAACTTGGCGTTTTCCGACAGGAAGCCGTAGCCCGGATGCACGGCGTCGGCGCCGGTGATCTCGCAGGCCGCGACGATCTGGTGGATGTTGAGATAGCTTTCGCGCGAGGGCGGGGGACCGATGCAGACGCTTTCGTCGGCAAGCCGCACATGCATGGCGTCGGCATCCGCCGTGGAGTGGACCGCGACGGTTGCGATACCGAGCTCCTTGCAGGCCCGCAACACGCGAAGCGCGATCTCGCCGCGGTTGGCTATGAGGATCTTGGAAATCATGGGCCTTACTCGATGATAACGAGTGGCTGGCCGTATTCGACGGGCTGAGCGTCGTTGACCAGGATTTCCGTGACTTTGCCGGAGCGCGGCGACGGAATCTGGTTCATCGTCTTCATGGCCTCGATGATCAGCAGCGTCTGGCCTTCCTTGACGGTGGCGCCAACCTCGATGAAGGCACGCGAACCCGGAGCAGGGGCGAGGTAGATCGTGCCGACCATGGGCGCCGTGACGGCATTTTTATTGTCGGCGGCTGCGGCCGGTGCGGCCACGGCAACGGGAACAGCGGCCGCGGCGGAAGCAGCCGGCGCAAAGGCGGGTGCGATCGGTGCCTGGACATACTGGGGGGTGCCGGCACGCGAGACGCGGATGCGCAGGTCGTCCTGCTCGACTTCGATCTCGGTGAGGTCGGTATCGTTGAGGATGTTCGCGAGGTCGCGGATCAGTCCCTTGTCGATCCCGTTCTTCTTCTCAGACATGGCAAATCCTGTTGTTCTGTTTATCTTGTCAGGCGGTAGCGGATTTCAAGGCATGCAGCGCCAGAATGTAGCTCTGGGTGCCAAAGCCGCAGATCACACCCTTCACCGCCGGTGCGATCATGGAATGATGACGGAATTCCTCCCGTGCATGGACATTCGAGATATGAAGCTCGACCACCGGCACGGAGATCGCCTTGATGGCGTCATGCAGGGCGATCGAGGTATGCGTGTAGGCGCCCGCGTTGATCGCGACGCCGAGGGCTTTTTCGCCGGCTTCGTGAATCCAGTCGATCAGCGTGCCTTCGTGATTGCTCTGGCGGAAGTCGATCGTCAGGCCGAGTTCCCGGCCGGCGGCGATGCAGGCTTCCTCGACATCCTTCAGGGTTTGGCCGCCATAGATGCCAGGTTCGCGTTTTCCCAGCATATTGAGGTTCGGTCCATTGAGGACGAAGACCGTCTTGCTCATCAGTGATCTATTGTTCCAACCAGAAATTCAGCGGCCACCTATAGACCGGTGAGGCGCCGAGGAAAAGCCCCCGGCACGCTGAAAGCCGCGCATGGAGCTTCATGGCGCGGCCCGACGTCGGGTGGCGAACCGGCGGGGAGGGCGTCTCTCGTTTGCACCCGGCAGAGGCTCAGGGACCTCGGCAGGTCGCCGCCTCAGCAGGTCGCCTTTCCGCAGGCGCGGACATTGGCGATCTTCGGCACGAGGACGTCGAGCCCCTGCGCGCCAAACACCGCCTCGTCGCCGACGATGTAGGTCGGCGTGCCGGTGATGCCGATCGCGTTGGCAAGATCGTAGGCCTGCTTGACCACGTCGTCGTTCGGGTTCTCGGCCATAGATTTGCGGATTGCCGCGTCGCTGATGCCGAGCGATGTGGCAACTGCCATTGCGCTGGCCTCGGAAGCGTGCGCTTGGCGCATGAGCGTGCTGTGGAACTCGCCATAGCTTTTTGGCGCGACAATGCGCACCGCATCGGCCACGCGGTGGGCCGCAACGGAATCAGGACCGAGGATCGGGAACTCCTTCAGGACGAAGCGGATGTTCTTGTCCTTGGCGATGATGTTTTCCATGTCGGACAGGGCACGTTTGCAGAAACCGCAATTGTAGTCGAAGAACTCGACCACGGTAACGTCGCCCTTCGGATTGCCGAGCGTAATGTCGGTCGGCGAGGAGAAGATCTTTTCCTTGTTCTGCGCGATCGCCTTGGTCGACTGCTGGTCCCGTTCGCTCTGCTGCTTGGCCTGGAGCGCATCCTGCACCTCCAGCAATATTTCCGGGTTCTGCAGAAGATAATCGCGGATGAAGGCGCCCATCTCCTTCTTCTGCTGGTCGTCCAGCGCGACAGCCGGAGCGGCGGCGGAAAATACCAGTGCCAGCATCGTGCCGGCGGTCAGTGTCTTGAGAAGGCGGCTCATCCATATCCTCTTGAGATCGGGTGCGAATCCCGCACACCATCATGTCCGTTTGTGCCCAAAGTAAGCCAGTCGGGCCTCTGGCGAAACCGCAAATTCATTGCCGATCGGTTGATCGCACTTCACAACTGCGTATGGGCGACATGCCGATCGGGAAAAGGATCTCTTTTCAACAGGCTGCCGGCCTTGGCGGAATCCGCCTGTCAGGCTCTTCAACCGGAATCTCACCGATGGGCGCCACGCGCAAACGAAAACGGCCGCGTCGAACACGGCCGTTTCGCTTCACAGGTTTCGTTTCGGCTCAGAAGAAGCCGCGGCGCTGCCACCAGCCGGCCTTTTTGGGCTTCGGCGGCTCGCCGTCACCCTCAGGAGCAGCCGAAGACGGCTCGGAGCTCTTTACGACTGCTTCGGTCGAAGACGAGATGTTCGATGCCCGGTTGGCGCGAACCGGTTTGGCGTCCTCGGTGGACTGAGCGGCAGCCTCGGTGGCGGCCGGCTCTTCAGCCGCTGCATCCTCCACCGCTGCGGGCGCCTCGCCAAGTGCCGCTTCGACCTGTTCGACCACAGCCTCGACCGGAGCAGTTTCCGCGGAAGCGGGTGCCTCGGCGGCGGGAACGTCTTCAGTTGCGGCCGCAGCCTTGCCGCGGCGCGAACGGCGCGGCTTCGCAGCCGGCTGTTCTGCCGGTTCGGCTGGCGCTTCGGCGGTTTCGACAACGGCCTCGACAGCGACGCTTTCGGCAGCTTCCGCGTCAGCGGCTGCCGCGTCTCCTTCATCGCCGTCCTCGTCACCGCCCTCTTCGGCTTCGCCGGAAGCGTTCAGCTCCTGGCCGTCTTCGCCGTTGCGATTGCGGCGGCCGCCACGCTTGCCGCGCCGGCGGCGCTTGCGGCGATTGCTCTCTTCGGAGTCGGATACTTCGGCTACTGCCGCCTCGGTGGCTTCGCCGGCATTGGATACATCGTCCTCGCCTTCGTCGCCGTCCTCGTCGCCTTCGGCCATGTCGTCATTGCCGGCCTGTGCAGCCTGGCCGTCTCCGCCACGTTCGCCGCGGTTGCGGCGGCGGCGGCGGCGCTTGCGCTTACGACCGTTCTCATCGCCCTGGGCGCGATCCTGGGCAGCCTGCTGCGGCTGCGAGGCGACAGATTCCTCCTCTTCCTCCTCGTCGGCCTCGATGATGACGTCGTCATCCTCGTCCTCCACGGGAAGGGCTGCGAACTGCATCAGGCTTTCGATCTTGACCGGGTTTTCGACCGGCTCGCCGCGATCGATCGCGAAGTGGCTGGAGCCGATGCTGACATCCGATTCGATGAAGATCGAGACGCCGAAGCGGTTTTCGTAATCGACGACGCTGCCGCGCTTGTGGTTCAGGAGATAGAGCGCGATATCCGGCGTCGTGCGCACGGTGATGTCATGCGTGGTGTTCTTGAGGAGATATTCCTCGATGCCGCGCAGCACGTGCAGGGCGACCGACGACTGCGAACGCACATGGCCGGTGCCGCCGCAATGCGAGCAGATCTGCGTCGTCGATTCCAAAACCGAAGCGCGAATACGCTGGCGCGACATTTCCAAGAGACCGAAATGCGAGATGCGGCCGACCTGGATACGGGCGCGGTCGTTCTTCAGGCAATCCTTCAGCTTCTTTTCGACGGCGCGGTTGTTGCGCTTTTCTTCCATGTCGATGAAGTCGATAACGATCAGGCCGGCAAGGTCGCGCAGGCGAAGCTGGCGTGCGACTTCCTCGGCTGCTTCGAGGTTCGTCTGGAGCGCGGTCTCTTCGATCGAGTGTTCGCGGGTCGAGCGGCCGGAGTTGACGTCGATGGCGACCAGCGCTTCGGTCTGGTTGATGATCAGGTAGCCGCCGGACTTCAGCGTTACCTGCGGCTGCAGCATGCGGTCGAGCTGCGCCTCGATGCCGGAGCGCGAGAAGATCGGGTGCAGGTCGCGATAGGGCTGTACCACCTTGGCGTGGCTCGGCATCAGCATCTTCATGAAGTCTTTCGCTTCACGATAGCCTTCTTCGCCGGACACGATGATCTCGCCGATATCCTTGTTGTAGAGGTCGCGGATCGAACGCTTGATCAGCGAGCCTTCCTCGTAGACGAGGGTCGGGGCCGTCGAGCTCAGCGTCAGCGTGCGGACGTTTTCCCACAGGCGCATCAGGTATTCGAAGTCGCGCTTGATTTCGACGCGGGTGCGGTTGGCGCCGGCGGTGCGCAGGATGACGCCCATGCCCTGCGGCACGTCGAGCTCGCGGGCAATCTCCTTGAGGCGCTTGCGGTCCTGCGGCTGGGTGATCTTGCGGGAAATGCCGCCGCCGCGTGCGGTATTCGGCATCAGCACCGAATAGCGGCCGGCGAGCGACAGATAGGTGGTGAGAGCCGCGCCCTTGTTGCCGCGTTCTTCCTTGGCGACCTGCACGAGCAGGATCTGGCGGCGCTTGATGACTTCCTGGATGCGGTACTGCTTGCGCGGCTTGCGCACGACGCGGTCGGGAACCTCTTCCATCGCGTCTTCGGCGCCCACGGATTCGATCACTTCCTTTTCGCCGTGATCGTCATCGTCGTCGTCATCGTCGTCGTCGTGACGGCGGCGGGCCTCGACGTCTTCCGAGATCGAATCGGTATCGACCATCGCGGCCATCTCGCCGGGCGTCGAACCTTCGTCGTCGCTGGTATCGGAGGAGGGGGCTTCCGCTTCCGGGGCCTCCGCCGTTTCTTCCGCCGCGACTTCCGTCGGCTTCTTGCGGGAGCGCGAGCGTTTCGGCTTGGCCTTCGGCTTTTCGGCTTCCTCGACGGCCGCCACTTCGGCGGGGCTGGCCTCGGCTGCTTCCGAACCGGCCTCGCTCACCGGCTCGGTCGCCGGGAGCGGGGTGGAAGCTATGCCGATATCCGGCTGCTCTTCGTTGGCCAGATCAACGATCGGATCGGCGGCTTCCGCCTCGGCGATCTTGCGCTGGTCTTCCGCCTCCTGCTGCATCAGCGCCTGACGGTCGGCGAGCGGGATCTGGTAATAGTCGGGGTGGATTTCCGCGAAAGCGAGGAAACCGTGGCGATTGCCGCCGTAATCGACGAACGCCGCCTGCAGGGAGGGTTCGACCCTCGTCACCTTCGCCAGATAAATGTTGCCGCGTATCTGTTTCTTATGCTGCGATTCGAAATCGAATTCCTCGATCCGGTTACCGCGAACGACGACTACCCGCGTCTCCTCTTCATGAGACGCGTCGATAAGCATTTTGTCTGCCATTGAAATTCTGCTCCTCGGCGCCGCCGGGGACGTGCAGGAAAGTCTGCCGTAAGAACAGACCCGTCATGCGATATGGTCGCTGCGCCGGATAAAGATGTTCCCGTTCGGCGCGACTGTGACGGCAACCGGAACGATGACGGGGCTTGGAGCTCCCTCGATCCTTCCGGGTTCTGAAAAATGTGCCGCAACATTAAAGACCAAACGAGAATGACGATACCAAAGGCCCTCGAGGGCCCGATGAATTTGCTCCACTGAGCGATGGGTGGCGCGCCACCCGGACTGTTTCCGGCCACCGCCGGATTGGATCGAGTATCAGGAAAAAGTGTAGCGACGGCGGATGACTGTCGGTCTTCGGCGCCAGGTCCAATCGAGGCTGGCTGCCTATCGGCAGACTATCCCGTCAACACTTTAACCCTCGTCCGCGTTGTATGGTTTATCTGTCACAATAGCAAGGGAAAAGCCAAGTTTGCCATATTCTGGATGGAATTACGCGGCTTATGGATGGCAAGGATCGGGCGGATGATTCGCTTCTTTTTCAGTGCAAATGGCTTTAGAACAGGCACTTTGGCAGCGAGTTTCTGGCATTCGGCGGGGCTTTTGATGCGAGTTTTGGTTTGAGCGCGGGTGTTGAGGCGGACGCGGCTAAAGCCTTTGTCACGGGTGCGGCGCGCCTTTTTGCGCGAATCGCTGCCGTTCTGCTGCTGCTCGGCGGTGGTGTCACGTCCGCTCCCGCGGTGTCCCCGGGTGCCACGAAACAGCCCCTGCTTGCCTTCGGCGCACGGGTTGCCGGCGACGACGCACGCACCCGGATCGTCATAGATTTCGAGAAGAAGCCGGAATTTTCCGTACATTACGTGGCTGCGCCGGAACGGGTGATCGTCGATCTGCCCGCCACGGCCTTCGGTTTCCCGGCGGAGGATCTGGGCGCACGCGGCCTCTTCAAGGACATCCGCTACGGCACGATGGATGAGACGAGCGCCCGGATCGTGCTGACGGCCAAGAAGCCGGTGAAGCTTTTGCTTGCCGAGGTGCAGCCGAACGACAATGGCAGCTATCGCCTTGTCCTGGATGCCGAAATGGCTTCCAGGGAAGTCTTTGCCGAGCTGGTGAAGACGCAGAGCTGGTCGAAGCCGGCGGTTGCTGCGCCGGACCCGCTGGCCGCCGCGACACAGGACAACGTCTTCACCGTCGCGGTCGACGCCGGCCACGGCGGGATCGATGTCGGCGCGATGGGCGCGGCGAGCAAGACCCCCGAAAAGACGATCACGCTCACCTTCGCCAAGATTCTCGCCGACAGGTTGAACAGGATCAACGGCGTAAAGGCCTTCCTTACGCGTGATGACGATACGTTCCTGTCGCTCTCCGAGCGCGTGACGATCGCCCGTCAGCAGCACGCCGACCTTTTCATCTCGCTGCACGCCGATACGCTCGGCCAGAAGGACATCCGCGGCGCGACGGTCTATACACTCTCGGACAAGGCCTCCGACCGCATGGCCGAAAATCTCGCCGCGCGTGAAAATCTGTCCGACGAGCTTGCCGGTTTCAGCATCCAGAGCGGCCCGCCTGAAGTGGCCGACATCCTGCTGGACCTGGCCCGGCGCGAGACGCAGGCTTTTTCGATCGCGCTCGCCACCAATGTGGTCGAATCCTTCGAGGGGCAGGTGGGGCTCATCAACAACCCCCATCGTTATGCCGGTTTCCAGGTGCTTCGCGCGCCGGACATTCCGTCCGTCCTTCTGGAGCTCGGATTCCTGTCCAACGCGGAGGACGAAAAACTGCTGCTGGACGACGCCTGGCGGACCAAGGTGACGGAACGCATCGCCGATGCCGTGCGGCGCTATCGCGATCGGGCTCAGGCAAGCGGCGATTGATGACGCGCTTTTGCGTGGCCCGCGCGCTACAGGTTTCGGATGAATTCGTGCAGGTCGGGTGGTGAGGCGTAAATCGGGGCGCCGAGCCCTATTTTACTCACATTCGGGCGGTTACTCGGTGGGATGGGCGGTGCATTGGATGACGGACGATTGATCCGCTTCCTCCTTGCGCTGCTGCAATCACCGTGCAAAACGCGTCAAATCATGCGATGGTGTTTTTCATGCGCCGAATGGAAGCTCTAACGGTAGCTCAGATATGATCAGATTGATTGGTTACCTCTTTGGATTGGCCTGCGTCCTGTTTCTGGTCGTGGCTGCCGGCTTGGGCATATACCTTGCCGGAATGACCAAGGATCTGCCGAACTACGAGGTGCTTGCTTCCTACGAGCCGCCGGTCGCAACCCGGGTTCATGCGGGCAATGGCGCGCTGATGGCCGAATATGCCCGCGAACGGCGCCTGTTCCTGCCCATCCAGGCCGTGCCCGACCGGGTCAAGGCCGCGTTCCTTTCGGCCGAAGACAAGAATTTCTACAATCATCCGGGCGTCGACATTACCGGCCTCGGCCGCGCGGTTCTTTCCAATCTCCAGAATCTCGGCTCCGGCCGCCGCCCGGAGGGTGCGTCAACCATCACCCAGCAGGTGGCGAAGAACTTCCTGCTGACCGCCGACCAGACGATCGACCGCAAGGTCAAGGAAGCGATCCTCTCCTTCCGCATCGAGCAGACCTATTCCAAGGACAAGATCCTCGAACTTTACCTGAACGAGATCTTCTTCGGCCTGAATTCCTATGGCATCGCCGGCGCGGCGCTGACGTATTTCGACAAGTCGGTGACGGAACTGACGACGGCGGAAGCGGCCTATCTTGCAGCGCTCCCGAAAGGTCCGGCCAACTATCATCCCTTCCGGCGCGAAAAGGCGGCACTCGAGCGCCGCAATTGGGTCATCGATCGCATGGCCGAGAACGGCTACATCACTCAGGCCGACGCCGACGACGCCAAGAAACAGCCGCTCGGCGTCAAGCAGCGCCGCACCGGCACGCACCTCTTCGCCTCGGATTATTTTTCGGAGGAAGTCCGTCGCCAGATCATCGAGCGTTACGGCGACAAGGCGCTTTACGAAGGCGGCCTTTCGGTCCGCACCTCGCTCGATCCGGATCTCCAGATCATCGCCCGCCGCGTGCTCCAGGAAGGGCTCCTCGACTATGACGAGCGGCGCGGTTTCCGCGGTCCGGTTGCGCAGATCGCGATGATGGGAGACTGGGGTCCCGAACTCGCCAAGCTGCCGGCGCTCCGCGACGTGCCGGAATGGAAGCTCGCCGTCGTGACGGACGTGACGCCGAAATCGGTTGCGATCGGCCTGCAGCCTGCGACCGACGGGGCCGGCAAGGTGGACGCCGCGCGCGACGCCGGCACGATCGCTCCCGACGACATGAAATGGGCCTATCGGGACGCGACGGACACCCGCAAGCCCGCAAAGTCTCCCGACGGCGTGCTGAAGCGCGGCGACGTCGTTTATGTCGAACCGATCAACGAGGCGGCCAAGACCTACCGCCTGCGCCAGCCGCCGAAGGTTCAGGGCGGGTTCGTCGCGATGGACCCGAATACCGGCCGCGTTCTCGCCATGGCCGGCGGCTTCTCCTACGCCCAGTCGGAGTTCAACCGCGCCACCCAGGCGATGCGCCAGCCCGGTTCTTCCTTCAAACCGTTCGTCTATTCCGCAGCGCTCGACAACGGCTACACGCCGGCATCGGTCATTCTCGACGCGCCGATCGAGATCGTCTCGGGCGGTCAGGTCTGGCGGCCGGACAACTACGGCGGCGATTCGGGCGGCCCGTCGACGCTGCGCACCGGCATCGAAAAGTCCCGCAACCAGATGACCGTGCGCCTGGCGCAGGACATGGGCATGGAACTGGTCGCCGAATATGCCGAGCGCTTCGGCATCTACGACAAGATGCTGCCGGTGCTGGCCATGTCGCTCGGCTCCGGCGAGACGACGGTCATGCGCATGGTCTCGGCCTATGCCGTGCTCGCCAATGGCGGCAAGCAGATTAAGCCGACGGTCATCGACCGCATCCAGGACCGTTACGGCAAGACGATCTTCCGCCACGAGGAACGCAACTGCGACGGCTGCAACGCCAACAACTGGTCGAACCAGGAAGAGCCGACGATCGTCGACAACCGCGAACAGGTTCTCGATCCGATGACGGCCTACCAGATCACTTCGATGATGCAGGGCGTGGTCATCCGCGGCACGGCTGCCGGCAAGATCCCGGTCAAGGATCGCGATGTCGCGGGCAAGACCGGAACCACCAACGACGAAAAGGACGCCTGGTTCGTCGGCTACACGCCGAACCTCGTGGCCGGCCTCTATATCGGCTACGACACGCCGACTCCGCTCGGCCGCGCCGGCACCGGCAGCGGTCTTGCCGCGCCGATCTTTGGCAAGTTCCTGGCCGAAGCCGCCAAGCTTACCCCGGCTGAGAAATTCCACGTGCCGGAAGGCATGCAGCTCATCGCCGTCGATCGCAAGACCGGCATGGGTGCGGTGGAGGGCGACCCGAACACGATCGTCGAGGCCTTCAAGCCCGGCACCGGTCCCGCCGACGTCTTCCAGGTCATCGGCGATGGCGAATACATGACCCAGGACCAGATCTTCTCGCATTCCCCGCAGGCGCAGCAGGCCGTCACCTCGGGCATGCCCGGCCTTTTCTGACCGTCTGCCTTTTCTGATCGTCAACCTCTTCTGATATCCTTCGCCGCAGCGGTTGCCGCTGAGGCCCGGTCTTTACATCCGGGCCTCATGCAACTATGTCCACGGCACCTTTAAATTCCAGACATAGAGAGTGAAAATCAACGCCATGCGCGCGGAAATCATCAATGTAGTCGACGAAATCAAGCAGGCCATAAGCCTGCTGAGGAGGCATCTTTGACTGGGACCAGGCGGTAAGACGACTGGACTGGTTGAACAACAAGGCAGAGGATCCGAACCTCTGGAATGACGCCCAGGAAGCCCAGAAGCTGATGCGTGAGCGCCAGCAGCTCGAAGACGGCATCAACGGCGTCAAGACGATGGAAGGCCAGCTCAACGACAATATCGAGCTGATCGAGCTTGGCGAGGAAGAGGGCGACGAGGCGATCGTCACCGAGGCGGAAAACGCTCTGAAGGCGCTGAAGGCCGAAGCCGGGCGCCGCCAGGTCGAGGCCATGCTGTCCGGTGAGGCCGACAGCAACGACACCTATCTCGAAGTGCATTCCGGCGCCGGCGGCACGGAAAGCCAGGACTGGGCGAACATGCTGCTGCGCATGTACACCCGCTGGGCCGAGCGTTCAGGCTTCAAGGTCGAGCTCATGGAAGTCCATGACGGCGAAGAAGCGGGCATCAAGTCGGCGACCATGCTGGTCAAGGGCCACAATGCCTACGGCTGGCTGAAGACCGAATCGGGCGTGCATCGCCTTGTCCGCATCTCGCCCTATGACAGCAATGCGCGCCGCCACACGTCCTTCTCGTCGATCTGGGTCTATCCGGTCGTCGACGACTCGATCAACATCGAGATCAACGAAAGCGACTGCCGCATCGACACCTATCGTTCGTCCGGCGCCGGCGGCCAGCACGTCAACACGACCGACTCGGCCGTGCGCATCACCCATATCCCGACCGGCATCGTGGTCGCCTGCCAGCAGGAGCGCTCGCAGCATAAGAACCGCGCCAAGGCCTGGGAAATGCTGCGCGCCCGCATGTACGAGGCGGAGTTGAAGAAGCGCGAGGAGGCCGCCAATGCCGAAGCCGCGTCCAAGACCGATATCGGCTGGGGACATCAGATCCGTTCCTACGTCCTGCAGCCCTATCAGCTGGTGAAGGACCTGCGCACCGGCGTCGCCAGCACCGCGCCGGACGACGTGCTCGACGGGGAATTGAACGAATTCATGGAAGCCGCTCTCGCCCATCGAATCAGCGGCAAGCCGGATGTGGACGTCGCCGACGTCGACTGATCGAATTGATGTTCGAACGCAAAAGGCCGGATCGCAAGACCCGGCCTTTTTCTTCGTCCGAGTTTCGCCGCGGTTATTCTGCGGCGGCCATCGCGCTCTGCTGGCTGCGCAGCACAACGAGCGACAGCAGGAAAACGACGACCGAGCAGACGGCGATGACGGTCACCATCGGCAGCGAGGTGCCGTCCGCAAACAGGCCGCCGACGCCGACCACGATCGCCGAAGTCACGAACTGGATCGTGCCCATCATCGCCGATGCCGTGCCGGCAATGCGGCCGTGATGTTCGAGCGCCAGAACCGCGGCCGTCGGGATGATCATGCCGAGGAAGCCGTAGCCGCCGAAGAGAAATGCCGCCATCACTTCCAGCCGGTCGATGCCGAGCGACGTGACCAGGGCCAGCATGACCATCATCGCCGCATAACCGAGAACCGCGCCGCGGATCACCTTCCTGAGGCCGATCTTGCGGGAAAGCCAGCCGTTCAGCTGCGACATGCCGATGAAGGCGACCGCATTGCCCGAAAAGACGACGCTGTAAAAGGACGGTGACAGGCCATAGTGCCCGATAAGCACGAAGGACGAGTTCGCCACGTAGATCATGTAGCTCGACATGCCGAACGAGGCGATCAGCACCAGCCCCAGATAATAGGGATCGCTGAGCAGCGTGCCGTAGGCCTTGAGCGCGCTGCCGATACTGCTTTCGCTGCGGGCGGCGGGCAGGCGGGTCTCCTCCAGGAAGAAGGTGGCGACGATCGCGCCGCCAGCGCCGGCGCCGACCATGACCCAGAAGATCAGCCGCCAGTCGCCGAACACGGTGACGATGCTGCCGGCAAGCGGCGCGAGGATCGGCGAGACGCTGAAGACCAGCATCAGCCGCGACATCAGCTGTGCGGCTGCCGGGCCTGTGTGAAGGTCGCGGACGATGGCGCGGGAGATGACGACGCCGGCGCAGGCGCCCATGCCCTGCAGGAAGCGGAAGACGATCAACCATTCGATCGACGGCGACAGCGCGCAGCCGATCGCGCCGAGCGCATAAAGGCCGAGCCCGACATAAAGCGGCCGCTTGCGGCCGAACATGTCGGAGAGGGGTCCGTACGCGATCTGCGATACCGCCATCGCGGCGAAGAAGGAGATGAGGCTCGCCTGCACGGCATGGCTGTCAGCCCCGAGATCGGCGCTGATAGTGGGGAGAGCCGGAAGATACATGTCGAGGGCGAAAAGCCCGATAGCGGAGAGCAGCCCGAGCGAAAGGGCATGCGAAGGAGCTCTGCTTTGCATTTGGAAAAAACCTTTCCCGTCACCACATCTGCCGTGATACGGCAGGGCGGACGACGATTATGGGAGATGAGTATGAAAGCCGGCCGCGCATGGGAGAATGGCCTCAAGCAATCATGTAAAATATTTTGGACACAATTGTCCAATCCGTCAAGTGCCTGTATGATGATGTCATGAAAAATTCGTCTGCCGAACTTACGCACGAATACGATACTTGGCCGCCGGCGCAGAACAAACGCCAGGCGATCCTCAATGCCGCGGCGGATGTCTTCGCTCAGGAAGGTTTTGCAGGCGCGAGCATCGATGCGATCGCGGCAAGGGCCGGGGTGTCGCGCCAGACGATCTACAACCAGCTGGGCGACAAGGATAATCTTTTCAAGGTCGTCGTTTCCGAGATCACCGATCGGTCCAGTGCCGGCTTCTTCCGCGTCCTCGATACATTTCCCGACAGGCCCCAGGATCTTGAAAGGGAGTTGGCGGCCTTTTCCGCGCAGCTGCTCCGTAAGGCGATCTGCGACCCGAACGGCCGCTGGCTGCGCAAGCTGGTGGAGACGGAGGGCGCGCGTTTCCCGGAACTTTTCGAGACCTGGAAGGAATACGGTCCCGGCAAAAAATATCCGGCGGTCGCAGCCCGCCTCGCGCAGCTTGCCCATGCCGGTTATCTGGACCTCGACGATCCGGCGCTGGCTGCCCGCCAATATATGGCGCTTCTGGCGACCGACCTTCGCTACGATCAGCAGATCGGCCGCCAGACGCCCGAATCGGAAATCGACCGCATGGCCGCCGATGCCACGAAAACCTTCCTGCGCGCCTTCGCCCGCAAGCTGTGACGTCCAGCCGCTCGCCTATCGTCGGGTGAATTGACGCAGAGTCAGTTGTTGAACTGTTCGGCGAGGATGCGGTCGGACCAGGAATGATCGGGATCGGAAAGAATGCGAGCCGTCAGGTCGGTCGACTGCGCCACCCGCACATGCAGCACGGATTTCACCTCGGCATTGTCGGCAACCGCGTTGACTGGCCGTTTTTCCGGCTCCAGGATCTCGATATCCACGCAGACGCGGTTCGGCAGAAGCGCGCCGCGCCACCGCCGCGGCCGGAAGGCGGAGACGGGCGTCATGGCGAGAAGCGGCGCCTCGAGCGGCAGGATGGGCCCGTGCGCCGAGAGATTGTAGGCGGTCGAGCCGGCGGGCGTGGCGATCATCAACCCGTCGCAGATGAGCTCCTCGAGCCGCACATGGCCGTCGATCTCGACCTTCAGCTTCGCCGCCTGATAGGACTGGCGAAAGAGATAGACTTCGTTGATGGCGAGCGCCGCGGATGTGGAGCCGTCCTCGTTCCGGGTCGTCATCTTGAGTGGATGGAACTCGTTTTCCACGGCCTCGGCCACCCGCTCGTGCAGGCCGTTGGCGCGATAGTCGTTCATCAGGAAGCCGACCGAGCCGCAGTTCATTCCGTAGACGCGCTTGTCGGTATTCATCGTATCGTGCAGTGCCTGGAGCATGAAGCCGTCGCCGCCGAGCGCCACGATCACGTCCGCTTCGGCGGGGGAAATATTGCCATAGAGCCGCACCAGTTCCTCCAGGCCGGATTGTGCCTCCGGTGCGGTGGAGGCGATGAAGGAGAGCTTTTTCGGCTGGGACGACATGGCAGGCCTTCGAAGATGTCGCCGCCCATCCCGGGGGCGCAAGAAACGCTGGAACCAGAGCTAGCACGATCCTGTGACGGAGCCATGCCGTAAGACGGCCTTAGGTATAGGAAAAACAGGCCCTTGCACAAGCGCCCTGGCAGGATGCAGAGCTTTTGCGCCTCAGGCCGATCGTCCGGGCTTGGCAATCACGCTGTTTTTCTCTTTACAGGAAGGGAAAATCTGCTAACTCCCCGGTTGAGAGTGCCCTTGTAGCTCAGTTGGTAGAGCACCTGATTTGTAATCAGGGGGTCGCGGGTTCGAACCCTGCCGGGGGCACCAATAAAATCAATCGCTTAGCTTGATCAGTCTTTTTCCTTTCCTTCTACGGGTAACGCTGGGGGTAACGGAGACCGTCATTTGCCCAAGTCGGAGCGCTACCCATAGTCTGATGATGTCGAGCAGGATCATGATGATTCGTCCTCGGTCGGTCCTGGTTCATCACCGCGTCTCGGACGGCCGCGGCGGGGCTGCTTGGTGAGCGGATGAGCCGCAAGGAAAGCTTCATCTTCCTCAATGCGCCTCTTGATCTGCTCGGGATTAAGCGAACCGTTGCGGGCGTACATGCTTTTGAGCTTATGTTTTTTTCAGTTGATTGCAGCTAGGTCCGGCGCTGGGGTCGTTATCTGGAACGCGATAGCGGCTAGTAGCTCACCTGTCGCTTCGTCCAGCTTGCGCTTGCCGGCCTCGTCCTCGGCATCAGAACATTCGAGCACGCGCGTGCTCTAAATCCATTCAGCAACAGCAAGGTCGCGCTTGGCCTGCAAGTAATTGGGGGTGAGCCGGGCCTTTTCCCATACTTCTCGGCGAGCGTTGCGAACGAGGTGATTGTAGTGCGTATCGGTAAGTGCCTCTTCGGAAAGTGGCTCCATGATCCGAAACATGAACTGGTCGAGCTGCTTGCGGTTTTTTGTGGAAAGGGCGGTCATCAACGTTCCTCCGCCCCATGCCGCAAGAAGCGCTCGTCGCGAACCTTGATATCGGCCACGACCATGGCGAGGACACTGGCCTCGAACTGCTCAATCGAGACGGTATGACCGTGATAGCGCGGGTTCTCGTAGGATAGCTTCAGGCTTTTCTTTCCGTCCCATGCCGAAGTTACGCGATAGAGTTGTTCGCCTATGCGTCTGGCGGTCTTCCCGGATTGGCAAGGGCCGGCGCAGTGAATGCCGGCAACAAGGCCATCAACGCGGTTGCCCAGGCGAACCGCGAAGCGACGAGCGAGGAATTGGCAAAGCTGATCACCAGCAATCGGCAGGAGGTCATAGATGCGCTGGCGAAGCTCGACAGGGGAAAGCGCTATTCACCGGCCGTCGAAGCTGTCGCCCGGGCGGCGCTGCTGGGGGGGGCGGAACCGCGGGGCGAGAGGCTGGATCAATCCATAGGATCAGCCCGTAGATCACAAAGCAGAAGGCGACACCGAACAGAAATCCATCGACGAACCCAGGTCCGCCCCAGTTGAATATCCCAAGCAAAGTCTCCCGCAGCGCCCACAGGGTGCCAGCGGTGATGACGATGCAGACGATTTGAACGACGCGGATCATCGCCGACAATGCCGTCAGTCGCCGTGATTGTCCAGATCAGTAGCTATGGCAGTTAAGACGGCTCACAATCCCCGGTCAGGCGAGGTCGTCCAAGTCCAGATCGAGAACCTGGGCGATCTTCTTCATGACGGAAAGGCTGCCTTCCTTCTTGCCGCTTTCGATCTCCGATAGGTAGGGCGCACTGATTTCCGCCTTTGCCGCAAGATCACGTGCAGTCAGCCCGCGATGGTTGCGCCATACCTTGACGGGGTTTTCGCCGGCAAGGAGTTGATCGACGACTTCGGAAGGGACGAGTTCATCCCGGCCGGCTGCGATATCGGCTTTGACCTTGTCGGCGGCCGCAATGTCGGCCTTGTCGAGAAGGTTTTCGTATTCGCGCAATGGAAGAACAACCAGCGTCTCGCCGTTGGGAGTGGTGATAGTCTGCATGAACTTTACTCCTATTCGTAAATATCGCTGCGTGGCCCGATCTTGATCACGTCGATGACGTTCGCCTGATCGTCCATGATGACCCGCCAGTCGGCCACCCGGAGGCAGATATAAGGGGAGCCAACCAGCGCTTTAACGTTGTTGGCCAGAGACTTCGGATCGCTTGCATATTGTTCGATCTTGGAGGTGATCCGCTTGGCCTCGTTTGCGGGGATGCGCCGGGGAACTTTCAAGGACGATTTGCTGTAAGCGATCTTTTTCATGCACCGATAGTAGCATTCGGCGAATTTCTGCCAACGGGAATTCGCTCCCGGCGAACATTTTGGAAAGGAAATGTGATACCTCGTAACCCCGGCACTGGCATCTATACCCTGCCGCCCGGCACTGGCGGATCGCCAAACACTCCGATCCTCAGCGCAATGTTCAACGCCTTCGCCGGCGACGTTGCGCAGGATCTGAACACCGCGCGTCCGATTTCGTCTGGCGGCACAAACGCAACGAACGAGACCGACGCGAGGGCGAACCTTGGCCTCGCGATCGGCTCGAACGTGCAAGCCTACGATGCTCTTCTGCAGGCCATCGTCGGTCTGACGACGTCGGCCAACCAGCTGATCTACACGACGGGTGTGGACACGGTTGCGCTCGCTTCGATCTCGGCATTCGGTCGATCCCTGATCGACGATGCGGACGCTGCTACGGCTCGGGCAACGGTGGGCGCCGATATCTGATCGTCTCCGCGATGGCCGCCATTGCGACCCGCGGCTGGATATCCAGCGAGCAGAGCGCGATCCTCAGCCAAAACCTCGACAATCATCGTCTCCGCGCTCGTCGGCTTGCTCACGGTGGCCTATGCGCTTTTCAAGCGACCTTCGAGCAAGGCAATGGATGCCGCAAAGGCGATCGACAAGCAGGTTGCGACGTCAGCGCCGGTCGTCATCCAGACCCCGGTCGGCATGCCGGACATCGTCGTGCCGGCGAAGAAGGAGTGAGCGATGGAGATCGCTCTTTCCCTTGCTCTGACGAATCCGCTCCTGCGCCAAGGCGGCGGTGTCCCGGCATGGGTGCTGCTTGACGCCACCGGGCAGCCGGTCCCCTTTGTCGTTGACGCCGTCAATGATCGCGGCTGGTACAGCGGCAAGCCTTTTCCCACGGAGGCTTCGTTTCTGGCAGTCGAGGGGATTTCCGGCGCGCTTGCCTCCGGCGTGGGTACCTTCGGCCCCTATGATGTGCCAGGCGCCCCGAATGAGATGCCGACAGATCCTGCTTTCGCGTCCATCATGGGATATACCGCCTTCGGCTCCGGCTCCTCGATTGCCCTCGTCGGCGAGGAGCTGGAGCTGACTGCGGGCGGCTCGGGTGCGGGCTGGCGGTTCAATCTGCTCTCGGCACGCAAGGCGTATCGGTTCCGCCTCAAAGGGCTGCGCGGCACGAACACCAGCGGACAGCAGACGCCACGCGGCGGGATGACCAATGCCGCTCTGTCCAGCTCGTATATCGGCAGCACTCAGTTTTCCGGGAGCATGACCGAGCAAAGCGTCATCATGCCATCAGGCGACGGTGCGCAGCGTTATGCCGGCGTCGGACAGGCGAACTGACGCAAAGGCGATCTGCCTTCGCATCAGCGAACTTCCGGTAGAAGTTGTTTTTCAGCGCTGGAGGAGGCGGGTATGGGTATTGCCGCGAGGGCCTGTGCGGACGACGGAACAGGATTGATCGGCCCGGCTGCAGTTCCGTACCCGCGAACCGCTATTTCCCCGTGGGCCGGTCCATTGACGTTCCGCCGTGCATTCGCCGCCGGAGCAGGTACGGGTATGGGTGGCCAAGCCGCCGCGGATACCGGAGGTGGAGCGTGTTGCCGTACAGGCGCCATCGGCGCATCGCACGGTGCGGTCGAAGGAACCTAACCTTGGCGCAATCGCCGGCGGATGATAGCGCCAGGCATGATACCACGGATAGCGCACGTAATAGCGATCCCAATAGGCGCGATCATAGGCGATCACCACGAGCCCGATGCGCGGCGCGACAGCCGGCGTCAGCACGACGGGCGCTCCGTGATAGGTGACCTGGATGTAGCTTGCCGAGACCCAGCCGCGATAGGCCCCGAGTGAGATGTCGCACCAGCTGTAACCGTCGATACAGCCGTAGGCGGTGATGCGGGCGCCGGCCGGCACGACGGTCACCACCGGATAGGCGGTCGAAGGGCCGGCGCGCAAGTTGACGTTGCCGGTGGCGATCGCGGCCGTCGCAGCCGCGGCCGCCGACGTCATGCCGGCCAGGATCGCGAAGGCAAGGAGGAGCTTTTTGATCATCGGATGTTCTTTCCTGAGAAAGGTCAGCGTTGCTGCATCGCATCGGCAAGCGCGGTGCGGCAGGGTGAGGAGAGCCTTTCGGCATTCTGCCTCAGGCAGGCGGCGATGCGCCCGTCGCCACGCTCGACGCCGTCGCAATAGGTCTTGAGGTCGCTGCGGCAGGCGCGGGCGACTGCGAAGGCTTTTTGCCGCATCTCCGGCGATGCCTGCATTTGGGCGGATGCCGGGACGGCGACCGAGGCGAGGAGGAGGGCGAGCAGGGCCGGTGCAAGGAGAAATCTTGTCATCATGGCGTTGGTTCTTCCTTTTGGGTAATGGGAGCGGCTGGCAGCCCGCCGTCATTGACGGCGATCGGTGCCGGTCGTGGGAAGGGCGGAGATTTGCAGACTGCGGGACCGATCGGGCCGAAAAGGGCATTAAACCTCTCGCCCCAGGTCAAGGCCCTGCGGAAATCGCGCCACAGAGATGCCCATTCGCCGAGCGCGACGCGGCCGGGATTGAGCGATGGTTTGCGGCCGCGAAGGCCGTAGCGCAGGGGTTCGCCCGTTGGTGCTTCGGCAAAGGTGCCGAACAGGTGGTCGAAGACGATCAGGATGCCGCCATAGTTCCTGTCGAGGCAGCCGTCATTGGAGGCATGGTGAACCCGGTGGTGCGCCGGCGTGTTCAGGACCCGTTCGAGCGGTCCGAGACGGGGCGACAGTTCGGTATGGATGAAGAACTGATAGATGAGGTTGACGCCCATCATCGTGACGATGCCGAACGGATGAAAACCCAGGAAGGCCAGCGGCAGGTAGAACAGGAAATGGCCGGAAATGCTGCCTGTCCAGCCGAGCCGCACGGCCGCCGTCAGGTTGAGCCTGGTCGGCGAATGGTGAACGGCGTGGGTCGCCCAAAGCCAGCGGACCCGGTGCGAGGCGCGATGGTGCCAGTAATAGACGAAATCCACGGCAACGAAGAGGGCGATGGCGCCGGCGGGACTCGTGATGTTGATGTCGAACAGCCGATGCCGGTAGGCGAACATGAACGGTGCGGCAACCAATGCCGCTTCGATCGGACGGAGAAGATTATGGATGAAGGCGACGCCGAACGTCGCGGCCGTTTCCTTCAGGTCGTGGATGTCGTGCCGCGCAAGCCTGCCGATCAGATATTCGAGCAGCATGAAGGCGGCGGCGATCAGGAGGATGGCGGCCCGGAAGCCCGGTTCGGCATTGCCTTGCAACATGGGAACCTCGCGAATGAAGGGAATGCCCGGCGGCCTGGGGCATCGAAGCCCTCGTGCTGGGGGGCGGAAAGCCGCCGGGCGCCGCGCCCAGGTCAGTAGCGATGGAAACTGCCTGAGCGGGTAACCGTGTTGCCGCGCGGGCCGGTCGTTGTCCGTGAACCTGTGCAATAGCCGCCGTCGCAGGCAACCGACCCGCTGCGAGACATGCTGTAGCCATAAGGACCGGTGCGGGTGACGCTGCGCGAGCAGGAGCCGCCGGAGCATCCGCCGCTGGCATGGACGGAGGCCGTGCCGCGCGGGCCGCTGACCGAACCGTCTCGGGTCCAGGCATTGGCCTGACCGACCGAAAGAAGCGCGAACGTGCCGGCAAGCAGGCCGGCGGAAAGGAGTCTGGTCATCATCTTATCCTCGTTTTGGTGGACCGAAGCATCGGCGGCTTCAGGGAGGCCGGCCGTCGATGCGAAGGTGAGAATGGCGCAGAGATGTATGCCGGCTTTGTCTCCGGCGTATCGGTGTGTAGGCTTTTGTGGCTATTTGTAGCGTTTTGTATCTGCGGCCGGGCGATGCTTGATTTCGCGAGGCCGCTTCTTCATGGTCGCCGTATGGACCATTCCCCGCAGACGATCCTGATTGTCGATGACGATGCCGAAATCAGGCAGCTCGTCGGCGACCTTCTGTCGCGCGAGGGATATGAAGTCGATACGGCCGAGGATGCGCGGGCCATGGATGACGTCCTGCGCCGCCGCGAACCGGACCTGATTGTATTGGACCTGATGATGCCGGGCGAGGACGGGCTTTCCGTCTGCCGGCGCATCCGCGCCGCACGGCCGCTGCCGATCCTGATGCTGACGGCGAAGAGCGACGAGACCGACCGTGTCGTCGGCCTGGAACTCGGCGCCGACGACTATCTCGTCAAGCCGTTCGGCCCGCGCGAGCTTCTGGCACGGGTGAGGGCGCTGCTGAGACGGGCTTCTTCGCAGGCCTTCCAGCCGCAGAGCCGGCGTTACGCCTTCGATCGCTTCGTCGCCGATCTCGATGCCCGCCTGCTCGAAACGGAACTCGGCGGAACGGTGGCGCTGACGAGCGGCGAGTTCGAGCTTCTCTCCTGCTTCGTCCTGAGGCCGCGGCGGGTTCTCTCCCGCGATCAGATCCTTGATTGGACGCACGGCCGGACGGCCGATCCTTTCGATCGCACCGTCGATCTTCTCGTCTCGCGGCTTCGCAGGAAACTGGAGGCGGCAAGCCCCGGCAGCAACCTGATCAGCACCGTCCGCAATGGCGGTTATCTGCTGACGGCGCCGGTGCGTCCGGTCAGCTGATGTTCGGCCTCAGCCTTTCCCGGAGACTGATCGCCATCGGCGGCGCGGGCCTCCTGGCTCTCTGGATCATGCTGCTCGCTCTCTACTACCTGGCCAACGGGCTCGGACGTACGGCCTCCAGCCCGCCGCCCCGCCAGATCGTGGCGATCGCCTTGCTCCTGAAAGAGAGCCCGCGGGAGAAATGGCCGCTGCTGGTCGATGCCGCCACGTCGCCCATCCTCGACGTGCGCGTCTCCGGAAGAGACCTTCCGCCGTCCGACACCACAGACCTGTGGGACGATCCGGAATACCGCATTTATCGCGACGTTCTGGGCGACGATCTGCTCTCGATCCGGCTTCTGGCGCCCGAGCGCAGGTTCAGGCGGCCGCGGCTTTTCCAGGGCGTCGTCAACCCGGTGCAGTTCCTCGTCCGGCTTTCACCGGATGAAACCCTCGTCATGGAAACCCGCACGCCCTTCATCGTCTCCTGGTTCGGCCTGCCCGCCGGGCTCGGCGCCGGGCTGATCGGCACGCTCTTCGGCGTCGTGGCGCTGATCGCGCTTCACCGGGAGATCCGCCCGTTGATGAGGCTCGCCGCGGCTGTCGACCGGATCGACCCGACTGCAGCGCCTGTCCCGCTGCCGAAGCTGAAAGGTGCGGCGGCCGAAACGCGGGCACTGGTCAATGCCTTCGAACGGCTGCAGACGCGTTTGCATGCGATCGTCCGGGCGCGGCTGGCGCTGATCGGCGGCATCCAGCACGACGTGCGCACCTTCGCGACGCGGTTGCGGCTGCGGCTCGAACATATTCCAGACGAAAGGGAGCGGCAAAAGGCGGCCTCCGATATCGGCGACATGATCGAACTGCTCGACAACGCGCTGCTTGCCGGCCGCGCAGGCGTCGGAGCGCTCGACGAGGAACTGCTCGATCTCGTGCCGCTCCTGGAGGCAGAGGCGGCGGACCGGCGTATCGCAGGCGCGCGTATCGACTTCAGGCCCCTGCCACCCGAGACGGCGCTGGTGATCGGCGACAGGTTGGCGCTGAGACGCGTTTTTGCCAACCTCATCGACAACGCGCTGAAATACGGTCGTGCCGCCCATTTGGCGCTGACGGCCGGGGATGAGTGGCTGCGGTTGACCATCGATGACGAGGGGCCGGGCATTCCTGCCGACCGGCGCGAGATCCTGATGGAGCCTTTCGTGCGGCTGGAAGCCTCGCGGGCCCGCAAGACCGGCGGGGCGGGGCTAGGCCTTGCCGTCGCCCGCAACCTTGTCGAAGCCCATGGCGGCATCCTGGAGATTGCCGACGCGCCGACGGGCGGTGCAAGAATTATCGTCAGCCTCCCGTTATTTACCAGTCGATGACGTTCCTCTTTCTTCAGAAGAGATTAGCTGGCGTTTCAGCCGCCAACCAATTCCGGCAAAGGCAACCATGGCGAAGGCACCGAGACCGATGAAAACTCCAAGCGAAAGCGCGATGCCGATCCGCGCCATGGCGAATGCGAAGATGAAAGGGGCGAGCGCCGACAGAATAAGTCGGGCCGCCATCATCTTGCCTTGCAATTTGCCGTATCCGTCGCTGCCGAACAGCGCCAGCGGCAATGTGCCCGTCACGATGCTCAGCAGTCCGTTGCCCATGCCGAAGATGACAGAAAACGCAATCGCGCCGGAAAGAGAAGGGGCCGAGAGGAGCAGGATCAGCACGCCGCCCGGGATGAGCGTTGCTGCGATCAGCGCCAGGTGAAGAGCCTGCAGGTTGCGGCCGAGCAGCATGTTGATCAGGCGGCTCAGCACCTGCGACGGGCCGAATACCGTTCCGACCAGGGCCGCAGCCGCGCCAAGACCGAGCCCGGAAAGCAGCGGCACCATATGGACCAGTATAGCCGCGCTGACCAGGGACATCATCGAAAACCCCAGGACCATCAGGGCAAAGCTGCCGCGCCGGAATTCGGGAGGCAAAATACCTTCGATGCGCGGCAAGGCGGTCGCCGCGGACGTTTTGCGCAGGGCCGAACCATGCGACAGCCATGCATGGATGGGCAGGCAGACCAGAAGGTTGAGTGCGGCAAACACCAAATAGACGTTTTGCCAGGAGAGCAGGGCGTGCAGGGCCGCGGTGATCGGCCAGAAGATCGTCGAGGCGAATCCCGCAATCAGGGTCAAATAGGTGATGCTGCGTCGCGCGGCTTCGGGGCGAAGCTGGACGAGAAGAGCGAAGGCGGCTCCGTATTGTACGAGGTTTGCGGAGACTTCAATCGCGATAAGGGCGAGGACATAGGAGATCTTGCCGGGTGCGAAGGCGCAGGCAACCAGGGCGGCGGCCGCCGCGGCCGAGCCGATCGTCATCGCCCGGCCGGCTCCAATCCTGTCGAACAGCGCCCCAAGCCAGGGTGCCGTGAGCCCGCCGACCAGCAGTGCCACCGAAAGCGCGCCGAATACCCACTCGGCGGGCCAGTCGAAATGCCGGGCCATGTCGGGAGCCAGGATGCTGAAGCTGTAGTAGAGGGTGCCGTACCCCGTGATCTGCGTGACGCCGAGCGCCGCGACTGCTGCGACCGGGACCCGTTCAGACAAGCCGCTTGCCGCCCGCGTCGATCACTTGCTGACCATCTTCCTTGGCGAAAGGTCCCTTGTGGGTCGAGGGAAGGATGTCGAGGACCACTTCGGAAGGACGTGCCAGCCGCGTGCCCATCGGCGTGATCACGAATGGCCGGTTGATCAGGATCGGATCCCGGAGCATCGCGTCGAGGAGCTGCTCGTCGGTCAATGCGGGATTTTCGAGACCAAGTTCCGCATAGGGCGTGCCCTTTTCGCGGATGGCCTCACGCACCGTGAGCCCGGCGGCCGCGATCATGGTGACGAGCTGCTGACGCGAGGGCGGGTTCTGCAGGTATTCGATGATGGTTGGCTCGATGCCGGCATTGCGGATCATCGCCAGCGTGTTGCGCGAAGTGCCGCAATCAGGATTGTGGTAGATGGTGACCTCGGTCATGGGCGGTTTCCGGTTGGGCGCGGGGTTTGGATCGAGACTGAAGTTTCCATGGTCAGCCAGCGGGTTACCGCCAAGCCGAGCAGGGCGCCGAATAATTCGGCGCCGATGAAGCCGGGCAGGTCGAGGGGGCGGATGCCGGCGAATGTGTCGGTCAGCGACCGCGCGATGGCGACCGCCGGATTGGCGAACGAGGTCGAGGCGGTGAACCAGTAGGCTGCGGTAATATAGAGCGCAACCAGCCAGGGTACGGCCTCCAGACGGAGGCGGATACCCGCAAGAATGGTAAAGAGCAGTCCGAAAGTCGCCGTCGCTTCGGCCAGCCATTGTCCACTCCCCGTGCGGATCGTGGTCGAGGCCTGCAGCAGCGGCAGTTCGAACATGGCATGTGCCAGAAATGTGCCGCCGATGCCGCCCAGGATCTGCGCAATCAAATAGGCCGCGCATTCGCCGGCTGTCAGCGCCCGCCGCAAGGCGAAGATCAGCGTCACCGCGGGGTTGAAATGCGCTCCGGAAATCGGTCCGAGCAGGGTGATCAGGACGACCAGAATGGCGCCGGTCGGGAGGGTGTTGCCGAGCAGGGCCATGGCGATGTCGTCAGTCAGTCTGTCGGCCATGATGCCGGAGCCGACCACGGTTGTGACGAGCATCGCGGTGCCCATGGCTTCAGCCGTGAGACGTCTGGAGAGTGTGAAGGCGGCTGCAGTCATGCGACCTCGGACTTCCGAAAGGTCGATCCCTCCATCCGGCCGATGTCGTGCAACTGACGCTGCAGGGCGAGCCTGTCGATCGAAGTCATCGGCAGGCTCACGAACGCCATGATCCGGTTCTTCAAATAGCGCGCCGCAGTGGAGAACGCCTGGGCCTTGACATAAGTCTCGCCTTCGACGGCGGCCGGATCCTCGACACCCCAGTGGGCTGTCATCGGCTGGCCCGGCCAGACGGGGCAGGCTTCGCCGGCAGCGTTGTCGCAGACCGTGAACACGAAATCCATCTGCGACGCTCCGGGCACGGCAAAGACATCCCAGCTTTTCGAGCTGAAGCCTTCAGCTGGATAGCCGAGCGCCCGAAGGGTATCGAGGGCAAGCGGATGCACCTCGCCCTTGGGGTGGCTGCCGGCCGAATAGGCATGAAAACGGCCTTTGCCTTCGACACGCAGAATGGCTTCCGCCAGGATCGATCGGGCGGAGTTTCCGGTGCAGAGAAAAAGAACGTTGTAGACGCGATCGGAGGTCATTGCAGGTTCTCCTTGGGTGCGGGGATGCAGCAGGCAGCCACTTCGGCGGCTGGCGCGCAGATTTCCGGATGACCGGCGCAGCAGTCCTCCATCAGAAAACGCACCAGCCTGCCGAGGGCCTCGTAATTGGCGAAATAGATGATCGACCGGGACTCCCGTTGCTGCGAGATCAGTCCGGAACGGTCGAGTTCCTTGAGATGAAACGATACGTTCGAAGGCGACATATCGAGCGTCTCGGCGATCACGCCGGCGGCGAGGCCCGCAGGTCCAGCCACGACGAGCATCCGCACGATCTGCAGGCGTGTCTCCTGCGACAGGGCGGCAAATGACGCGAGAGCTTGACGTTCGTTCATATTTCAATAATCCTTGAATTATTGAAACAAGGAGTATTCCAAATGAATGCGATCGACAAGACCCTTTTTGATGCCGACATCGGCCTGGGCTTTCTGCTGGACGCCCTGGCAGGCGCCGGGGATTTGCCGCTGGTGTTCCGTTACAATGACCGGCCGGTGAAGTCGGGTTATCACGTCACGGAGGTCAAGGCCGGGCATTTTTCCGCCCTCGATTGCGGCGCCAATCCCGAAACCTGGTCGGAAATCTTCGTGCAGCTCTGGGATATCGAGGAAGACGATCGAACCCATATGCCGGCAGGCAAGTTTTCAGCTATCATCCGCAAGGTTTCGGAGCATGTGCAACTCGATGCTTCCGCAAAGCTGACATTCGAGATCAGCGATGGTGCGCGGCCGATGGAGCTCTATTCTGCGGCGGCCCCGATCCTTCGTGACGGCGCCGTACATGTGGAGCTCGTGCCGCGCGCAGCGAGCTGCAAGCCGCGCGATCGGTGGCTCGCCGTGCCGCAGCCGAAAGAAACAGCCGCATGTTGCGGTCCTTCGGCCGGCGGGAGCGCCTGCTGCACCTGAACAACATCGCGCGAAGTCTGCAGGCGCTTGGATAGAGGGCTCGGACAAGATTTGTGGCGGAGAGCGCCGCTGGACGCGCCGCCGCGGGTTTTCTTTTGGCGGGCGTACCGAAATGAGGTTTTCCGCCCTCGCGTTGCGACAAATGGTGTGCAAATTGCGACTGCCGCATCATTGCTGCGGTTTTCCCAACTTGCCCTGCCTCTATCTCAGGCGGGGCTTTTTGTTTTCGTCCCTTTCTGCGGCAAAAGCCTGCGGGCGAATGAAAGTGAGGGGCCTGAGGGTCCTCTCAAAGAAGGGGAGATGTCCTCCAGTTCCTCCGTTCATGTAGAATTCCTCGCTGTTACTGCAATCCACCCAAAAATGCACAGTATCCGGTTATGGCTGAGCAGCAGAGGGCTTGATAAGCCTTGGGATGGATCATGGGCCTTGGCCCCGGGGGACGGGAAATGACATTCAGGACATCTGCGCCGACGGCGATCGTGGCTGCGATCGTCGTCGTGGTGCTTGCGACGATCTATTTTTCGATGCGGCTTTTCAGTGGCATGGTCAACGACGTGGAGGTTCAGCAGTTCACGCTGATCCGTTCGCTCGTCCAGACCGCGATCATTGACGCCGAGAACAAGGCGCTGGCGCGTGCCGAACTGATCGCCGATCTGCCGCGCGTGCAGCAACTCTTCGCCGCGCAGGACCGCGCCGGTCTGACGGCGGAACTCGGCAGGATGTTGGCCAACCAGAAGAACCGGCATGGCGTGGATCAGGCGCAGTTCCATCTGGCGCCGGCCATGTCGTTCCTGCGCCTGCATGACTTGTCGAGATTCGGCGACGACCTGACGGCGACGCGGCCGATGGTCGTGGCGCTCAATCGCGACAGGGTTCCTCTGAAAAGCCCGGCGATTGCCGCCAACGGCCCGGGCATATTCGGAGGCACGCCGGTTTTCGATGCCGGCGGCAGGCATCTCGGCAGTTTCGAGGTCGGCATCGCCTTCGGTCCGCTAATGGCAGGGCTCAAGTCCGCCTACAATCTCGACCTCGGCCTGTTCGTCGAGGAACGGCCGTTGAGGGATTTTGCCAAGGGAGTGGATCCCGAACGGCTGGGGGATCAGAATCGGTTCGGCAAATACATCCGTTTCGAATCGACCAATGGCGCGCTCATTTCCGCCGTCACGACGCCGGAGGATCTGGCTGCCGTCACCGAGCCGGTCACTTATGTTCGCGAGGTAGACGGGGTGGTGCGCGGCGTGGTGCTGGTGCCGATCAACAATACCGCCGGCACGCCGCTCGGCGTCATCGCGGCGACTGCGGATTTCAGCGCGTCGCGCGCCGGTGCCAACCGCACGCTCATCTGGCAGGCAGCATTTGCGCTGATCGGCATCGTCCTGCTCAGCGGTTTCGTGATCGCCATCCTGCGCGGCTTCGTTGTCCGGCCCCTTGAGGTCCTCTCGAAGAGCTTCGAGGGCGTGTCCAAGGGCGGTTCGCTGGCAGAGATCGAAGGAGCCGATCACTTCCCTGCGGAAATGCAGCCGATCGTACAGGTTTACGGCAGGCTCCGGGCCCACCGGAACGCCGCCGCCACGAAGGGATGACGGCGATGGTCTTTCGTATCCTTCTATTGGCCGTACTCGCGTTTCTGGCCCTTGCCTTGCCGGGATTTGCGCAAACCGATCTGCCGCTCGGCAAGGGGCTGCCCGTCGAGGTGCAGGTCGGTATCGCTTTCGTGGACATTTCCGGTTTCGACGAAAATGAGGGCACGTTTACCGCGACGGTCGATATCCGGGCGTGCTGGGATGATCTGAGGCTCGTTAACCCGTCTGCGTCGCCCGGCGCGCCTCCGACGACCATGGTCGGGGAGGCCGCTGCGGAAAAGATGAAATCCATATGGGTGCCGCCGCTCCTGGTCGTCAACCAGCACGGTGAACCGTCCCGCTCCGATTATGGCTTGCGGATCTATCCGAGCGGCCGCGTCGAGATGATGCACCGGGTCACCGGCAGCTTCTCGCTGGATCTCGATCTCTCGAAGTTTCCGTTCGACCGGCAGAAACTGCTGGTGACCGTCAAGGTCAAGGACTATCCGATCACCCAGGTGGCGCTCCGCATCACCCAGGCCGACATCGAGTTCAGCCGCGCTTCGCAGGATATCGACATCCAGGACTGGTCGATCGGGCTTGTGGACATGCGCTCCGAAGCTGCCAAGGGTTGGTATAACGTGTCCGAAAGCCAGATCGTCGCAGCGCTCGACATCAAACGCCGGCCGGGGCTGATCGTCGCGTCGATCTTCATCCCGCTGATCGCCTCGCTGTTCATTCCGCTCCTGGCAATCTGGCTGAACCGGACCGAGGATGGTGTCTTTCAGGTGGACACGTTCGAACTGGTCAACATCATCATCGGCGGCCTGTTTGCGGTCATCGCCCTGAATTTTACCGTCTACAGCAGCTTCATCGCGCTTTCGGTCGGCGACAATACGGTCAATCGGCTCTTTGCGCTGAACTACCTGGCGCTTGCCGCGGCTCTGGTGGTCAATATCGTCTTCTCCCGTTTCAATGCCGTCGAAGCGCTTTTCGGTCGCTACGTGCAGGAACAGACCTATTGCGTGCTGATGTGGATGATCCCGCTGATCGTCGCGCTGCTGGTCGCGACCTTTCTTCTGTCGGCCTACGCCTGAGTTCGCCCCTTCGAGGCGAATGAAAAGGCTCGCAGCAACATTCATGCTGCGGGCCTTCCTGTCCGGTCCCCCGGGACGGGAGCGCGTTACTGCGACTTGCCGACGCCGGTATAGGTGAAGCCGTGTGCCTTGACCTCCGGCGCGCGATAGACATTGCGCAAGTCGACGAGGATCGGGGACTTCATGACCGATTTCAGCCGTTCCAGGTCGAGCGCACGGAATTCGTTCCATTCGGTGACAAGGACAGCGACGTCGGCGTCTTCGGCCGCCTTGTAGGGGCCGCTCGCAAATTCGATATCCATCATCTGCTTGGCGTTTTCCATGCCTTCCGGATCGTAGCCGGAAACGATCGCGCCGGCATCCTTCAGCGTCTGGACGACGGCGATCGCCGGGCTGTCGCGCATGTCGTCGGTGTTCGGCTTGAAGGTGAGGCCGAGTACGGCAACCTTCTTGCCGCGCACGTCGCCGCCGGCGGCGGCAATGACCTTGCGGCCCATGGCGCGCTTGCGGTTGTCGTTGACGGCGATCGTCGTCTCGATCAGCCGCACCGGCGCGTCGTAGTCCTGCGCGGTCTTGGCAAGCGCCAGCGTATCCTTCGGGAAGCACGAGCCGCCGTAGCCGGGGCCGGCATGCAGGAATTTCGAACCGATGCGGCCGTCAAGGCCGATGCCGCGGGAGACGTCCTGCACATCGGCGCCGACCCGTTCGCACAGATCCGCCATCTCGTTGATGAAGGTGATCTTCATCGCGAGGAAACCGTTGGCGGCATACTTGATCAGTTCCGAGGTGCGGCGGCTGGTGAAGAGCAGCGGCGACTGGTTGAGATAGAGCGGCCGGTAGACTTCCGTCATGACGGAGCGCGCCCGTTCGTCGGAAAGGCCGACGACGATGCGGTCGGGCCGCTTGAAATCCTCGATCGCGGCGCCTTCGCGCAGGAATTCCGGATTGGAGACGACGGCGAAATCGGCGTCCAGGTTGGTTTCACGGATGATGCGCTCCACCTCGTCGCCGGTGCCGACCGGGACGGTGGACTTGGTGACGACGACTGTGAAGCCCTTGATGGCCTCGGCGATCTCGCGCGCTGCGGCGTAGACGTAACCGAGGTCCGCATGGCCGTCGCCGCGGCGGGACGGTGTACCGACTGCGATGAAGACGACATCGGCATCGGCGACGGCGCCACCGAGCTCGGTCGTGAAGGACAGGCGGCCCGCCTTGACATTCGATTCGACCAGCGCATCCAGACCGGGTTCGAAAATGGGGATGATACCCTTCTTGAGCGCCTCGATCTTTTCCGCAGCCTTGTCGACGCAGATCACATCATGTCCGAAATCCGCAAAGCAGGCTCCCGAAACCAGGCCGACATAACCGGATCCAACCATTACAATACGCATCAGCAATCCCCATTACGGCGAGCAGAACGTCTGCTCTCAACTCGCGTTTTTCCTATAGCATCCAGTTTTTATTGCAATGCATCATTGGAGTCAGGATTAATTGGCTCGCCGCCAAGTATAGTCTGCAACCCTTGAGACGATGCATCTCATCGCGACCATCGGCCCTGTCGATGACTGGAATATGAACCTCATGGCCGCGTCCGCTTTCGCGCGGCTGCAAGATCAGGCGGAATGCGGGCGTACGCCGGAGGCGATGAAATCGGGATTGGCGAAGTCTGCCATGTCCTTCCGGCCGATCTTGCCGTAGCGCAGCGGCTTTCCCGCAAGATCGAGCGTCATTCCGCCGGCGGCACGCAGAACGGCATCGCCGGCTGCCGTGTCCCATTCCATCGTTCTCCCGAAACGGGGATAGAGATCGGCAGTGCCCTCGGCCAGCAGGCAGAACTTGAGCGAGGACCCGACGGCGCGGATATCGCATGCGCCGGATTGTTTGAGATAGGCCTCCGTTTCGGCCGAATTGTGGGAGCGGCTCGCAACGCAGACCGGCGGCGTCGCGACCAGCTTGGCGGAGACATGCCTTCGTTCCGTGACCGACTGGTCGTTGCCGACGAGAAGCTTTTCCACCTGCCCGTCGCCGCCGAGATAAGCGACGTTGAGGGCAGGGGCGTGGACGACGCCAAGGACCGGCGCACCTTGTTCGATGAGGGCGATGTTGACGGTGAAGTCGGCCGATCTGTTGATGAATTCCTTGGTGCCGTCGAGCGGGTCGACGAGAATGAACGTGCCTCCCTCGATCGACGGAACCCGGCCCGCGGCGACCGATTCCTCTGCGATGACCGGAATCCCTGGGCACGCTTTGGCGAGTTCGGCCAGAATGATCAGCTCGGCCTGCTCATCGGCTTCCGTGACGGGTGAATGGTCGGCCTTGTAACTGGTCGTCGGGCCGGCCCTGTAGATGTCCAGGATCGCCTTGCCCGCGAGGAGCGCCGCTTTTTCGAACGTTGCCAGCATCGGTCTCATCGGGCGCCTGAACTCGTCCCGCCCGCCTTCGCAAGATGCTGCCGTGTGGCGTAGAGCGCAATTGCCGCCGCATTCGAGACGTTGAGCGACTTGATTGCGCCGGGCATGTCGAGCCGCGCCAGTGCCGTCACCGTCTCGCGGGTTTTCTGGCGCAATCCTTTGCCTTCCGATCCGAGGACGAGCGCGATCCGGTCGCCGGCAAACGTCTCCTCGACGACTGCGGGGCCTTCCGAATCGAGGCCGATCGTCTGAAAGCCGAGCCGGTGGAGTTCGCCCAGCGCATCGGCCAGATTGGTGATCTGTATATAAGGTATGAGCTCCAGCGCGCCGGATGCCGATTTGGCCAGCACGCCAGATTCGGTCGGACTGTGTCTCTGGGTGGTGATGATCGCGCCGGCACCGAAGGCGACGGCCGAGCGCATGATCGCGCCGACATTGTGCGGATCGGTCACCTGGTCGAGGACGAGCAGCAGCGGACTTTCCTTCAGCGCCTCGAGCCGGCGGACGGGAAGCGGACGGGTCTCCAGCATGACCCCCTGGTGAATGGCCTCCGGCCCGAGCACCTTGTCGATATCCTGCGGGGAAACGAACTCGACGGGAAAGGGCAGGGCCGCGGGCTCGCCGAGATCGAGCCGGGCGAAGGCGTTCTGCGTCACCGACAGCTTGACGAGCTTGCGCTCGGAATTGTCGAGCGCGGCGCGCACGGTGTGAAGGCCGTAGAGAAAAACCTGCTCCGGCTGCAACTGCGGCGGCTTCCAGTCCTTGTTCGACTTCGGTTTTCTCTGCGGTGGCGTCGGAATTTCACCGCGCTCGCGCTTGGCGTCGCGCACCGCACGGCGCAGCGTCGCATAGTGGGTGTCACGGCTGGATTTGTCTTTGGCGTCGTCCTTGCTCATGAGGCCTTATAGCCATCCTCATCCGCCGGGCAAAGCCCTCCGGGGAGGGGCGGCCGGTATTGTGGATTGATTATTTTCGTCATTTTTGCTCATTCATCGTGTTGACAGACGGAAACGAGGCGGTCATATACGCGGCGCAGATCACGGGGCGGCAAGCTTCCGAGATCTTAGAGCTTGGTCTTACGATCCGGACGAAACTGGAGAGATGCCCGAGTGGTTAAAGGGGACGGACTGTAAATCCGTTGGCTCAGCCTACGTTGGTTCAAATCCAACTCTCTCCACCATTCGTCTCTGATCGGACCAAACCCCGCGGGTATAGCTCAATGGTAGAGCAGCAGCCTTCCAAGCTGAATACGCGGGTTCGATTCCCGCTACCCGCTCCAATTTCCCGGTTTCGTTGAAATCCTCCATGTCGTTTGTCTGATTGTGCGTTGACGATGTCCATCGGACATTGATCCGTCTTTCGAGATCGGATTCCCGGTACTTGTGAAGATCGTCATCTTCCCGGATTGGTCCGGACTTTTTTTGGGTGTACCGCCCGTTTTCGCCGATCTGCTCCGCGTTTTCGCAGCTGTCCGTGAGACTTATTAAGCCGCTGAGAGTAAAAGACTGCCGCCGGCGCAAAGCCGCCCTGTTTTTCTCCAGCTATGGAAATCCACCATGAAGAAACTCATCGCTGCAGCAGCACTTTCGGTTGCCGTGCTCCTGCCGTCCGCTTCGTTCGCAGCCACGCTTCTGTTCCCGAGCGCCGATCCGGTCGCCCAGATCACTATCCCGGATGCGTGGAACCCGGAAGAGACCGATTACGGCATCCAGGCAAATTCCGACGACGATGCGATCTATATCGCCATCGACGTCGCCGACGACAAGACCACCGAGAAGGTCATCGATGATGCCTTCTCCTTTCTCCAGAACAACGGCGTGACGGTCGATACTTCCACCCAGAAGCAGTCCGAGGACGCGCTGAACGGAATGAAGATGGTGAACTTCGACTGGTCCGGAAAGGACAATGACGGTGAAGTTTCGATCGGCATCTCGCTCGTCGCTGCAAAACCCGGCAAGCTCCTCGTCATCACCTATTGGGGCACCAAGGGCGAGCAGGAAAAGCACGCTCAGGAATTGATGGGGCTGATCACCTCGCTGAAGCCCGCCAAGTAACCCGTCAAGTAAGTTGGCCCGCCAAGCAGGGTCCGGTCGATGCCGGAACTTCATGCCGCGCATTGGATAAAGCCGGCGGTCGCCCTGAACGGGTGACCGCCGGTTTCGATTTTAGATCCTTGCATGTGACAGCCGTTGCGACGTGTCCGCGTGCCGTGCTCTCGTCGCGTCGGAGTGCCTTTCTCGGGCCTTTCGGCGCGGATTCTTCGCGCTCCCCTTGTCCGGGCGCGCGTCGTAATTATGTCTTGCGCATTCTGGTGGAAAGCCTTAAACGGCGACACCAAACCCGGTCGCCCAACCTAGATCGCTGGGTCCACCTCTTATGTTCACAGGAAGCATTCAATGGCAAAGAGCAAGTTTGAGCGCAACAAGCCGCATGTCAACATTGGCACGATCGGTCACGTTGACCATGGCAAGACGTCGCTGACGGCGGCGATCACGAAGTACTTCGGCGAGTTCAAGGCCTATGACCAGATCGATGCTGCGCCGGAAGAAAAGGCGCGCGGCATCACGATTTCGACGGCGCATGTCGAATACGAGACTGCAGCCCGCCACTATGCGCATGTCGACTGCCCCGGCCACGCCGACTACGTAAAGAACATGATCACCGGTGCCGCCCAGATGGACGGCGCGATCCTGGTCTGCTCGGCCGCCGACGGCCCGATGCCGCAGACCCGCGAGCACATCCTGCTGGCCCGCCAGGTCGGCGTTCCGGCGATCGTGGTGTTCTTGAACAAGGTCGACCAGGTGGACGACGCCGAGCTTCTGGAACTGGTTGAGCTGGAAGTACGCGAACTTCTGTCGTCCTACGACTTCCCGGGCGACGACATTCCGATCGTCAAGGGTTCGGCGCTGGCCGCTCTTGAAGATTCCGACAAGAAGATCGGCGAAGACGCGATCCGCGAGCTGATGGCTCAGGTTGACGCCTACATCCCGACGCCGGAGCGTCCGATCGACCAGCCGTTCCTGATGCCGATCGAAGACGTGTTCTCGATCTCGGGCCGTGGTACGGTTGTGACGGGCCGCGTCGAGCGTGGCGTGATCAAGGTGGGTGAGGAAGTCGAGATCGTCGGCATCCGTCCGACCTCGAAGACGACGGTGACCGGCGTTGAAATGTTCCGCAAGCTGCTCGACCAGGGTCAGGCGGGCGACAACATCGGCGCGCTGGTTCGCGGTGTGAACCGTGACGGCGTCGAGCGTGGCCAGATCCTCTGCAAGCCGGGTTCGGTGAAGCCGCACAAGAAGTTCAAGGCGGAAGCCTACATCCTGACGAAGGAAGAAGGCGGCCGTCATACGCCGTTCTTCACGAACTACCGTCCGCAGTTCTACTTCCGCACGACGGACGTGACGGGGATCGTGACGCTTCCGGAAGGCACGGAAATGGTGATGCCGGGCGACAACGTGACGGTTGACGTCGAGCTGATCGTTCCGATCGCGATGGAAGAAAAGCTGCGCTTCGCGATCCGCGAAGGCGGCCGCACCGTCGGCGCCGGCATCGTCGCTGCGATCGTCGAGTAACGATCGCCAGGCGACGGGGCCGAAAGCTGCCGACGCAATCAAGTTTCCTGGGTCGCGCAAGCGCGATCCAGGGCGGCGCCGGCATCGTCGCTGCGATCGTCGAGTAACGATCGCCAGGCGACGGGGCCGAAAGCTGCCGACGCAATCGTTGAGTCATCGACGTCTCGAAATAAGAAAGGCCTTGCCGGCAACGGCGGGGCCTTTCGCTTTTGGGACTGCCGTTCCGCCAGGCAGCCGGTTCCGCTGAGTCAGCTTTGCGGAAAAAGCTCGTTTTCGTAACGGAAATGGGGGGCGCCGCCGGGCTTGCGGAAGCTCGTCGGAAGTCGGTCTTCCGCTTCCATGAGACGCGCGCCGACATTTTTCGCGCCGGTCCTGATCGCGTCCGCGCCGATAAAGCCGCCGCGCACCTGCGTCGTCGCGGCAAGCGCCCTGAGGAACTGGTCGAAGAGCCCGATGTCGGGGGGAGTCGGGTTTCGCCAAAACGCGGTAAGACTATCTTGGAATGTCAGCCCCGGCACGTCGTAGATCGCCGCACCCAGGGTGATCACCGGCCTTGCCCGCCCGAGCGCCGTCAGCCCGACGGTGGAATTGACGGTGACGATGCCCGCCGACCGGTCGATCAACGCGTCCGTATCGCCGCCGTCCGCCACAAACAGCCGGTCGGCCACGCCGTGCCGCGCCGCGGCCTCTTCGATCCGCTCCCGCCAGCCGGACAGCCCATTGTCGATTGGATGAACCTTGAAGAGCAGCCGGCTCTCCGGAGGAGCATGTCGGGCGAAGGAGGCGATCGTCGCTTCGACGAGCCTGAAGAGGTTTCCGCCGGGCGCATGACGGCGGATCTGGTAGTCGCCTGGCAATTGCAGCGGGAAAAGGAAGAATGGGGCAGGGCTTCCGTCTGCAGCGGCAAGGCAGGCCTTGATGGCCCGTTCGGCCTCGCGGCGCCGTTTGCCCTTGGTCAAAGCCTTCCGGATCCACCCGCTGTATTCGACCACCGGATGAACCGGCCCATGGGTTCGATAATGCGGATGCACGAGCCAGCCGAGCAGGACGTTGGGAACATGGAACGCGAGATCGTAGAGCGCGTAGGTGAGAAAGCTCGAGCGGAAGAGCCCGCCGGTCGGCACCTTGGGCTGGCCGGCAGCGAGCGCTCCGATCCGGCCGGGGTCCTGCGGGAAGCGGGAATGGGCAGACATGCCGTCAGGTTCGATCGTCAGCCAATCGGGCCGGAGATAGCCGTGCTCGAGGATATGGACGCGAAGCCCCTCGCGGATGCCGAGTTCGGCCGCCCTTGCATGGAGGTCTCGCCCATCACCCAACATGACGATGTCTGTTATTTCGTGATCGCGGATGTAGCATTTAAGATACACCGGCCATTCATTCGGACGGCCGCGAAAAAAGTCGCTTTTCTTCGGCCACCAAAAGACCACATCTCCGAGGCAGACGCTGATTTTCCGCACCGAAGCGCCTTGCTTTTCAAGCGCTTCGGCCAGCAAGCCGAGAAATGGCGAGGCGGGGCCTTGGAGAAACAGGAACGTGCGGGCTTTCATGTCACACAACCTGTCAGAATGATCTGGAACGTCTGCTTTGGCATTGACGGGGGAACTGCCTTGATGAAAATACCCGGCGATGTTTATCGAGAAAATTCGCAATTGAAATCGCTTTTGTAAGCAGTGCACGGCGCATCCGAGTCTCCAGCAGCATTGGCTATCGCATGACCAAAGTTCTCTTCCTGCAAGGCCCTCCCTCGGTGTTCTGGCGTGAACTCGCGGATGCGTTCGAGGCGCAGGGTACCGGGACGGTGCGCGTCAATTTCTCGTTCGGCGACCAGCTTTACTGGCGCAAGCGCGGCGCGGTCAACTATCGCGGCACCTTGCGCAGATGGCCGCGTTATCTGGCGGAGATGATTCGCCGCGACGGCATTACCGACATTCTTTATTACGCGGACCGGCTTCCCTACCATCGCCTCGCGGCGCGGGTCGCCCGCAAGCTCGGCGTCCGCTGCCATGCCGTCGAGTTCGGTTATCTGAGGCCCGACTGGATCACGCTGGAACGGAACGGCATGGGCCGTTTCTCGCATTTCCCCAATGATCCGGAGCATATCCGCGCCATCGCCGCGAAGGTGGCGGAGCCGGACCTTGAGGCGCGCTACGGGCATACGTTCGGACAGGAGGCGACCAACGAGGTCGTCTATAATCTCGCCGCCTATTTCGGCCGGCCGATGTTCCCGTTCTATCGTTCCGACAAATATTACGACCCGCTGTTCGATTATACCTCCTGGCTGCCGCGCATGTTCCGGCCGCGCCATGATCTCCCGGCGGGCTTCTTCGATGATACGTCCAGGAAGAACTACCTTCTGGCCCTGCAGCTGCAGAGCGATTACCAGATCCGCGCCAACTCGCCCTATCGGCACCTGTCGCAGATGATCGAGCAGGTCCTGCAGTCGTTCGCGCGCCATGCACCGGACGGCAGCCGGCTGATCGTCAAGCAGCATCCGCTTGACAACGACCTGGAAGGCTGGCGGAAGACCGTGACCCGCCTTGCCGAGCGCTACCGCATTTCGACGCGGGTGGTCTTCATCGAGAAGGGCGATCTGGCGGCGATCCTCAAGCACACGCACGGGGTCGTCGTCTGCAATTCCACCACAGCGCTGCACAGCCTGCGGGCGGGTCTGCCGACCATCGCTCTCGGCACGGCCATCTACAATGTGCCAGGCCTGACGCATCAGGGCGGGCTCGATAGTTTCTGGCGCCGTCCGGAGCGAATCGACCAGGGTCTGCTTGCCGATTTCATCAAGGCGATCGCCGGCAGCGTTCAGGTGAAGGGGAATTTCTATCACGAGACAGGCCGAAAGCTCGGCATTGAAGCGATTGTGTCGCGGATCTCGGGCAATCTGGTCAATCAGCCGGACGCTTATGTGGAGCGGCCGCCGCGGCTGTCTTGGAAGCGCCTGCCGCTTTCTCCCGAAAAGCGGCCGCAATCGTCGGGCCTGCTGTCGGGCGGTCTTGACCTGCCGGGCAAGGAAATTCTGGTCGGCGGTTCGGAAACCGTTTTGCACGCCGTTCGCGTCGAGACTTCCGACACGTCCAGCAGAAAGCTGAGATAGGTCGGCATTCTGCAAAAAAACGCTCTTGCCAAGCGCGGCGCATCCCCTTAAAGGGAGCGCCTAGCCCGATGGCGGCGAACCGAACAGCCGGTTGATCGTCCGTAGGGATCGAAGGGGTATAGCTCAGTTGGTAGAGCGGCGGTCTCCAAAACCGCAGGTCGGGGGTTCGAGCCCCTCTGCCCCTGCCACTTTCCGATAATGGGCGCGAAATCATCCGCAGCGGAATTGTCTGAAGTGGTCGCCGTAGAAGAAGGCGAAATTTCATCGAACACTGTTTTCCCTCTTGTGTAAAGGGGAAGGGGTGTTTATGTAGGTCAAAACAGACACGCGGTGCGTGGGGCTGAGCGAGGTCAGCTTTACGCGCCGTAATTGCGTGGGCAATCTATGGCATCCAAAACCACTCCCGTTACGTTTCTACGCCAGGTGCGCTCCGAGGCGTCCAAAATCCATTGGCCGTCTCGTCGTGAGACGATGATCTCGACCGCCATGGTTCTGGTTATGGTTGTTTTCGCTGCGCTGTTTTTCTTCGCTGCCGACCAGCTTATGGGCTGGTTGTTACGTCTCGTACTGAACGTCAGCGTTTGATTCTGGAGAATGAAGATGGCGGCGCGTTGGTACATCGTCCACGCATATTCGAATTTTGAGAAGAAGGTTGCTGAGGACATTGAGAACAAGGCTCGCCAGAAGGGGCTTGAGCATTTGTTCGAAAAGATCCTGGTGCCGACCGAGAAGGTTGTGGAAATCCGCCGTGGCCGCAAGGTCGATTCGGAGCGCAAGTTCTTTCCCGGTTATGTTCTGGTCCGTGCGAACCTGACCGACGAGGCTTATCACCTCATCAAGAATACGCCGAAGGTCACCGGCTTCCTCGGTTCCGACAACAAGCCGGTTCCGATTCCGGATTTCGAGGCCGAGCGCATCCTGGGCCAGGTCCAGGAGGGCGTCGAGCGGCCGAAATCCTCGATCACCTTCGAGATCGGCGAGCAGGTCCGCGTTTCCGACGGTCCGTTCGCGTCGTTCAATGGCATCGTTCAGGATGTCGACGAGGAGCGTTCCCGCCTCAAGGTGGAGGTTTCGATCTTCGGTCGTGCGACCCCGGTCGAATTGGAATACGCGCAGGTCGAAAAGGTCTGATGGGTTTTTGAGATGGGCTTGCCGTTTTCCGGCGAGCCTTGTGCGGCGTTTGCCGCAGCCGCGTGGAAGGTGAGGGGGTCTTAGCCGGGCTTCTAAGGATCCGCACCACGCAACCGCAGCCGCCGGGTTCGCCCGGCATATCGGGCCGGGGGACCGGTCCATAACGAAAGGCAGAGAGAAATGGCTAAGAAGGTAGCAGGCCAGCTCAAGCTTCAGGTCAAGGCAGGATCGGCAAACCCGTCCCCGCCGATCGGCCCGGCGCTTGGTCAGCGCGGCATCAACATCATGGAATTCTGCAAGGCGTTCAATGCCGCCACGCAGGAGATGGAAAAGGGCATGCCGATCCCGGTCGTCATCACCTATTTCCAGGACAAGTCCTTCACCTTTGCGATGAAGCAGCCTCCGGTCAGCTACTGGCTGAAGAAGGAAGCGAAGATCACGTCCGGTTCCAAGACCCCGGGCAAGGGTGCCAAGGCCGGTACCCTCACCAAGGCTCAGATCAAGACGATCGCCGAAGCCAAGATGAAGGATCTGAATGCCGCGGATATCGAAGGTGCAATGGCCATGATCGAGGGCTCCGCCCGCGCCATGGGCCTGGAAGTGGTGGCATAACATGGCAAAGCTTGCAAAGCGTATTCAGAAGATCCGCGAAGGCGTCGATCCGACCAAGCTGGTTGCCCTGACGGAAGCCATCTCGATGGTCAAGGTTCGTGCTACGGCGAAGTTCGACGAAACCGTCGAAATCTCCATGAACCTCGGCGTCGATCCGCGCCACGCCGACCAGATGGTCCGCGGCGTGGTCAACCTGCCGAACGGCACCGGCCGTGACGTTCGCGTCGCCGTTTTCGCGCGCGGCGCCAAGGCTGACGAAGCCAAGGCCGCCGGCGCGGACATCGTCGGCGCCGAAGACCTCGTCGAAATCGTTCAGGGCGGCAAGATCGATTTCGATCGCTGCATCGCCACCCCGGACATGATGCCGCTCGTCGGTCGTCTCGGTAAGGTTCTCGGCCCCCGCGGCATGATGCCGAACCCGAAGGTCGGCACCGTAACCATGGACGTCACCGGCGCCGTCAAGGCTTCCAAGGGCGGCGCCGTCGAGTTCCGCGTCGAGAAGGCCGGTATCGTCCATGCCGGTATCGGCAAGGCTTCCTTCGACGCCAAGGCTCTCGAAGAAAACATCAAGGCTTTCGCCGATGCGGTCATCAAGGCCAAGCCGTCGGGCGCCAAGGGCAATTACGTCAAGCGTGTAGCGATCTCGTCCACCATGGGTCCGGGCGTCAAGATCGATCCGTCGACGGTAACCGCCTGATCATGAATTGCCGAAGTCTTCGGACTTCGGGTGACTGAATTCCCGGTCCTTCGGGGCCGGGAATTTCCGGAGAAATCCGGAATTCCTGTCCGAGATTGCGGGTGGCTTTATAGCCTTAATCATCCGACCTGCATGAGACGGGTAAGAACGCGAGTTTTCAAAGGCGCCAACGCGCTTTCGAGTTCGGTTCGAGCCTAGTGTGCCTTGTGCCTGTGACCCGAAAGGGGGACAGAGCGAGGGGACAGGATCCTCAAGCGTCGCTTGGGGTCCGACCAAAAGGATCCCTTGAGGCAAAGGCAAACCCGGTGGGGCCTGCAGGATTGCGGTCCCATCAACTGGAGACAGACAGTGGAAAGAGCGGAAAAACGCGAATTCGTCACGGAGCTGAACGAAGTCTTCAAGGCTTCCGGTTCGGTTGTCGTGGCCCACTATGCTGGTGTCACAGTCGCGCAGATGAACGACTTCCGTTCCAAGATGCGCGCTGCTGGCGGCACCGTCAAAGTCGCGAAGAACCGCCTGGCCAAGATCGCTCTTCAGGGCACGGAGTCGGAAGGGATGTCGGACCTGTTCAAGGGTCAGACGCTCATTGCCTACAGCAATGACCCGGTCGTCGCTCCGAAGGTCGTCTCGGATTTCGCCAAGACCAATGACAAGCTCATTGTTCTCGGCGGCGCCATGGGATCGACCACGCTCAACGCGGAAGGCGTCAAGTCGCTTGCGACCCTGCCTTCGCTGGACGAGCTGCGTGCAAAGCTGCTGGGTATGATTCAGACCCCGGCGACCCGCATTGCAGGCGTCGTTCAGGCACCGGCAGCTCAGCTTGCCCGCGTGTTCGCAGCATATGCCAAGAAGGACGAAGCCGCATAAGGCGGAACTTCGCTGTTTATAACCAACCAGTTCGAACCGAACAAAAGGAACTATCAAAATGGCTGATCTCGCAAAGATCGTTGAAGACCTCTCGGCTCTCACCGTCCTGGAAGCTGCCGAGCTTTCCAAGATGCTCGAAGAAAAGTGGGGCGTTTCTGCAGCAGCTCCGGTAGCTGTTGCTGCTGCTGGCGGTGCTGCCGGCGGTGCTGCTGCTCCGGCTGAAGAAGAAAAGACCGAGTTCGACGTCATCCTGACGGATGCCGGCGCCAACAAGATCAACGTCATCAAGGAAGTCCGCGCCATCACCGGTCTCGGCCTCAAGGAAGCCAAGGACCTCGTTGAAGGCGCTCCGAAGGCTGTCAAGGAAGGCGTTTCCAAGGCTGAAGCCGCTGACCTCAAGAAGAAGCTTGAGGACGCCGGCGCCAAGGTCGACGTCAAGTAATACCGGAATGCGGTGGGAGAGGAGTTTCCTCTCCCACCCGTTTCCTCCGAACTTATTACCCAGGAACCGTCAAAAACGGTTCCTGGGTAATGGGTTCTCAAGAGGATGGTCCTGAACCGAACCGAAAAGGCAATCCGGCCTGGCGTGTTCGGGAAGTAGGACGAGATTGAGAATACCATGATCGACGGGATCGACTGGCCAGCGAACCCCGTCCGTTGCAGGCCCGGATGCAATTTTGAAGGAGCGACGATGGCTCAGACCCTTTCCTTTAATGGTCGCAGGCGCGTACGCAAGTTTTTTGGAAAAATCCCCGAAGTCACCGAGATGCCGAACCTCATCGAGGTTCAGAAGGCGTCCTATGACCAGTTTCTGATGGTCGACGAACCCAAGGGCGGCCGCCCGGACGAAGGTCTGAACGCCGTCTTTAAGTCCGTCTTCCCGATCACCGATTTTTCCGGCGCCTCCATGCTCGAATTCGTGTCCTACGAATTCGAACCGCCGAAGTTCGATGTGGAAGAATGCCGCCAGCGCGACCTGACCTATGCTGCGCCGCTCAAGGTGACGCTGCGTCTCATCGTGTTCGATATCGACGAGGATACCGGCGCGAAGTCCATCAAGGACATCAAGGAACAGTCCGTCTACATGGGCGACATGCCGCTCATGACCGATAACGGTACGTTCATCGTGAACGGCACCGAACGCGTGATCGTGTCGCAGATGCACCGCTCGCCGGGCGTCTTCTTCGACCACGACAAGGGCAAGAGCCACTCTTCCGGCAAGCTGCTTTTCGCCGCCCGCGTCATTCCCTATCGCGGTTCCTGGCTCGACATCGAATTCGACGCCAAGGACATCGTGTTCGCCCGTATCGACCGTCGCCGCAAGATCCCTGCGACCTCGCTGCTGATGGCGCTTGGCATGGACGGCGAAGAAATCCTGTCGACCTTCTACTCGAAGTCCACCTACGAGCGCGACGGCGAAGGCTGGCGGATTCCGTTCCAGCCGGAAACGTTGAAGGGCGCCAAGGTTCTTGCCGACATGATCGACGCCGACACCGGCGAAGTTGTCGTTGAATCGGGCAAGAAGCTTACTCCCCGCCTGCTGCGTCAGCTGTCCGACAGGGGTCTGAAGGCACTGAAGGCAAGCAACGACGAAATCTACGGCAACTACCTCGCCGAAGACATCGTCAACATGGCAACCGGCGAAATCTATCTGGAAGCCGGTGACGAGATCGACGAGAAGACCCTTCCGATCATCCTGAAGGCCGGCTTTGACGAGATCCCGGTTCTCGGCATCGACCATATCAATGTCGGCGCCTATATCCGCAACACGCTCGCGGCAGACAAGAACGAAAACCGTCAGGACGCTCTGTTCGACATCTACCGCGTCATGCGTCCGGGTGAACCGCCGACCATGGAATCGGCCGAAGCCATGTTCAACTCGCTGTTCTTCGATGCGGAGCGCTACGACCTCTCCGCCGTCGGCCGCGTCAAGATGAACATGCGTCTCGATCTCGACGTTGCCGACACCGTCCGCACGCTGCGCAAGGACGACATCCTGGCCGTGGTAAAGATGCTGGTCGAACTGCGCGACGGCAAGGGCGAGATCGACGACATCGACAACCTCGGCAACCGCCGCGTCCGTTCCGTCGGCGAACTGATGGAAAATCAGTACCGCCTCGGCCTGCTCCGCATGGAGCGCGCCATCAAGGAACGCATGTCGTCGATCGAGATCGACACCGTCATGCCGCAGGACCTGATCAACGCGAAGCCGGCGGCCGCCGCCGTCCGCGAGTTCTTCGGTTCCTCGCAGCTGTCGCAGTTCATGGACCAGGTGAACCCGCTTTCGGAAATCACCCATAAGCGCCGTCTCTCGGCGCTTGGTCCGGGTGGTCTGACCCGCGAGCGCGCCGGCTTCGAAGTCCGCGACGTTCACCCGACCCATTACGGCCGTATCTGCCCGATCGAAACGCCGGAAGGCCCGAACATCGGTCTGATCAACTCGCTTGCGACCTTTGCCCGCGTCAACAAGTACGGTTTCATCGAAAGCCCGTACCGCAGGATCATTGACGGCAAAGTCACCAACGACGTGCTCTACCTCTCCGCCATGGAAGAGGCGAAGTACTACGTCGCTCAGGCGAACGCGCCGCTCGAGAAGGACGGTTCGTTCTCGGAAGAATTCGTGGTCTGCCGCCACGCCGGCGAAGTGATGCTCGCTCCGCGCGACAACATCAACCTGATGGACGTCTCGCCGAAGCAGCTCGTTTCCGTCGCGGCGGCTCTGATCCCGTTCCTCGAAAACGACGACGCCAACCGCGCTCTCATGGGCTCGAACATGCAGCGTCAGGCCGTGCCGCTGGTGCGCGCCGAAGCTCCGTTCGTCGGCACCGGCATGGAGCCGGTCGTCGCCCGTGACTCCGGTGCTGCGATCGCCGCCCGCCGCGGCGGCGTGGTCGACCAGGTCGACGCGACCCGTATCGTTATCCGCGCCACCGAAGACCTCGATCCGTCGAAGTCGGGCGTCGATATCTATCGTCTGCAGAAGTTCCAGCGTTCGAACCAGAACACCTGCGTCAACCAGCGTCCGCTGGTCGCCGTCGGCGATATCCTGAACAAGGGCGACATCATCGCCGACGGTCCGTCGACGGACCTCGGCGATCTGGCGCTTGGCCGCAACGCGCTCGTCGCGTTCATGCCCTGGAACGGCTACAACTACGAAGACTCGATCCTGATGTCCGAGCGGATCGTGGCCGACGACGTGTTCACCTCCATCCACATCGAGGAATTCGAAGTGATGGCGCGTGACACCAAGCTTGGTCCGGAAGAAATCACGCGCGACATTCCGAACGTTTCGGAAGAAGCGCTGAAGAACCTCGACGAAGCCGGCATCGTCTACATCGGTGCGGAAGTCCAGCCGGGCGACATCCTCGTCGGCAAGATCACGCCGAAGGGCGAAAGCCCGATGACGCCGGAAGAAAAGCTCCTGCGTGCCATCTTCGGCGAAAAGGCCTCCGACGTTCGCGACACGTCCATGCGCATGCCTCCGGGCACGTTCGGCACGGTCGTCGAAGTCCGCGTCTTCAACCGTCACGGCGTCGAAAAGGACGAGCGTGCGATGGCGATCGAACGCGAGGAAATCGAACGCCTCGCCAAGGACCGCGACGACGAACAGGCGATCCTCGACCGGAACGTCTACGGCCGCCTGATGGACATGCTGCGTGGCCAGATGTCGGTTGCCGGTCCGAAGGGCTTCAAGAAGGGCGTCGAGCTTTCCAACGCCGTCGTCTCCGAGTATCCCCGCTCGCAATGGTGGATGTTCGCTGTCGAGGACGAAAAGGTCCAGGGCGAGATCGAAGCGCTTCGCGGCCAGTACGACGAATCCAAGTCGCGCCTTGAACAGCGCTTCATGGACAAGGTCGAGAAGGTCCAGCGCGGCGACGAAATGCCTCCGGGCGTCATGAAGATGGTCAAGGTCTTCGTCGCCGTGAAGCGCAAGATCCAGCCGGGCGACAAGATGGCCGGCCGTCACGGCAACAAGGGTGTCGTCTCGCGCATCGTTCCGGTTGAGGACATGCCGTTCCTCGAAGACGGTACGCATGTCGACATCTGCTTGAACCCGCTCGGCGTTCCGTCGCGCATGAACGTCGGTCAGATTCTTGAAACCCATCTCGCATGGGCATGCGCAGGCATGGGGAAGAAGATCGGCGAGCTGCTCGAAGAATATCGCAAGACGATGGACATCTCCGACCTCAAGAAGGAGTTGACGGACGTCTATGCCAGCCAGGCCAGGGACGAAGTCGCCAACTTCGACGACGAGTCGCTTGTCAAGCTGGCCGAGCAGTCAAAGCGCGGCATCTCGATCGCGACGCCCGTCTTCGACGGCGCGCACGAGCCGGATGTGGCTGCGATGCTGAAGAAGGCGGGACTGCACGAGTCCGGCCAGTCGGTCCTGTACGATGGCCGCACGGGCGAGCCCTTCGACCGCAAGGTCACCGTCGGCTACATGTACATGATCAAGCTGAACCACCTCGTGGACGACAAGATCCACGCGCGTTCGATCGGTCCGTACTCGCTCGTCACCCAGCAGCCGCTCGGTGGCAAGGCGCAGTTCGGCGGCCAGCGCTTCGGGGAAATGGAGGTCTGGGCTCTGGAAGCCTACGGCGCCGCCTACACCCTCCAGGAGATGCTGACCGTGAAGTCGGACGACGTGGCCGGACGTACCAAGGTCTACGAAGCGATCGTGCGCGGCGACGACACGTTCGAGGCGGGCATTCCAGAAAGCTTCAACGTTCTCGTCAAGGAAATGCGCTCGCTCGGTCTGTCGGTGGAGCTCGAAAACTCCAAGATCGAGACGGCCGAGGCCGGCCAACTGCCGGACGCGGCCGAATAAGACAAGAGAAGGCGCGCGCTTGACTGGGCGCGCGCCGCTCCCGCTGCCGGTTCCAGCCGGCTGGGCCGGGAAACTTTCGCCGCATTTCGCGGCTATGACCGTTTAAGAGCGTCGGTCAGTCCCTCCGGGAAAATTGGCCCGGGAAATTGGACCTGACTGATCGCAAGCCGAGGGCTTCCGCCCCTAAAGGAGATAGGCATGAACCAAGAGGTCATGAATCTTTTCAATCCGCAGGTGCCTGCACAGCACTTCGACTCGATCCGTATCTCGATCGCGTCTCCGGAGAAGATTCTCTCCTGGTCCTACGGCGAGATCAAAAAGCCGGAGACCATCAACTACCGTACGTTCAAGCCGGAACGTGACGGCCTCTTCTGTGCGCGCATCTTCGGGCCGATCAAGGATTACGAATGCCTGTGCGGCAAGTACAAGCGCATGAAGTACAAGGGCATCATCTGCGAAAAGTGCGGCGTCGAAGTGACCCTGTCGCGCGTTCGCCGCGAGCGCATGGGCCATATCGAGCTCGCCGCTCCGGTTGCCCATATCTGGTTCCTGAAGTCGCTTCCGTCCCGCATCTCGACGCTTCTCGACATGACGCTGAAGGATGTCGAGCGCGTTCTCTATTTCGAGAACTACATCGTGACCGAGCCCGGCCTGACCGCGCTCAAGGAAAACCAGCTTCTTTCCGAAGAAGAGTACATGATCGCCGTCGATGAATATGGTGAAGACCAGTTCACGGCGATGATCGGCGCCGAGGCCATCTATGAGATGCTGGCTTCCATGAACCTCGAAAAGATCGCCGGCGACCTGCGTTCCGAGCTTGCCGACACCACGTCGGACCTGAAGCAGAAGAAGCTGATGAAGCGGCTCAAGATCGTCGAGAACTTCATCGAGTCCGGCAATCGCCCGGAATGGATGATCATGAAGGTCGTTCCGGTCATCCCGCCGGACCTGCGCCCGCTGGTCCCGCTCGACGGCGGCCGTTTCGCGACGTCCGACCTGAACGATCTCTATCGTCGCGTCATCAACCGTAACAACCGTCTGAAGCGCCTGATCGAACTGCGCGCTCCGGGCATCATCATCCGCAACGAAAAGCGCATGCTGCAGGAATCTGTCGATGCGCTGTTCGACAACGGCCGCCGCGGCCGCGTCATCACCGGCGCCAACAAGCGTCCGCTGAAGTCGCTGTCCGACATGCTGAAGGGCAAGCAGGGCCGCTTCCGCCAGAACCTGCTCGGCAAGCGCGTCGACTATTCCGGCCGTTCGGTCATCGTCACCGGTCCGGAACTCAAGCTGCACCAGTGCGGCCTGCCGAAGAAGATGGCGCTCGAACTCTTCAAGCCGTTCATCTACGCCCGCCTCGACGCCAAGGGTTACTCCTCGACCGTCAAGCAGGCCAAGAAGCTGGTCGAGAAGGAAAAGCCGGAAGTCTGGGATATCCTCGACGAGGTCATCCGCGAACATCCGGTTCTCCTGAACCGTGCACCGACGCTGCACCGCCTGGGCATCCAGGCCTTCGAACCGATCCTGGTCGAAGGCAAGGCGATCCAGCTGCACCCGCTCGTCTGCACGGCCTTCAACGCCGACTTCGACGGCGACCAGATGGCCGTGCACGTGCCGCTGTCGCTCGAAGCCCAGCTCGAAGCGCGCGTGCTGATGATGTCGACGAACAACATCCTGCATCCGGCGAACGGCGCACCAATTATCGTTCCGTCGCAGGACATGGTTCTCGGCCTCTATTACCTGGCGATCATGAACCAGAACGAGCCGGGCGAGGGCATGGCCTTCTCCGACATGGGCGAACTGCATCACGCCCTGGAAAACAAGGTCGTGACGCTGCACGCCAAGATCCGTGGCCGTTTCAAGACCGTCGATGCCGAAGGCAAGCCGGTTTCGAAGATCTACGAAACGACCCCCGGCCGCATGATCATCGGCGAACTCCTGCCGAAGAACGTCAACGTGCCGTTCGAGATCTGCAACCAGGAAATGACCAAGAAGAACATCTCCAAGATGATCGACACGGTCTACCGTCATTGCGGCCAGAAGGACACGGTCATCTTCTGCGACCGCATCATGCAGCTCGGCTTCACACATGCCTGCCGCGCCGGCATCTCCTTCGGCAAGGACGACATGGTCATCCCGGCCACCAAGGAGAAGATCGTCGGCGACACCGAAGCGCTGGTCAAGGAATACGAGCAGCAGTACAACGACGGCCTGATCACTCAGGGCGAGAAGTACAACAAGGTCGTCGACGCCTGGGGCAAGGCCACCGAAAAGGTTGCGGAAGACATGATGGCCCGCATCAAGGCCGTCGAATTCGACCCCGAAACCGGTCGTCAGAAGCCGATGAACGCCATCTACATGATGTCCCACTCGGGTGCCCGCGGTTCTCCGAACCAGATGCGCCAGCTTGGCGGCATGCGCGGCCTGATGGCCAAGCCGTCGGGCGAGATCATCGAAACGCCGATCATCTCGAACTTCAAGGAAGGCCTGACCGTGAACGAGTACTTCAACTCGACGCACGGCGCCCGTAAGGGCCTGGCGGACACCGCCTTGAAGACTGCGAACTCCGGTTACCTGACCCGCCGTCTCGTCGACGTCGCGCAGGACTGCATCGTCAACATGGTCGATTGCGGCACCGAAAACGGCCTCACCATGACGGCGATCGTCGATGCCGGTCAGGTCGTGGCTTCGCTCGGCGCCCGCATCCTCGGCCGCACGGCGCTCGACAACATCGATCACCCGGTCACGGGTGCCCGCATCGTTGACGCCGGCAAGATGATCCTGGAACCGGATGTCATCGAGATCGAAAAGGCTGGCATCCAGTCGATCCGCATCCGTTCGGCACTGACCTGTGAAGTCCAGACGGGCGTCTGCTCGGTCTGCTACGGCCGCGACCTGGCGCGTGGTACTCCGGTCAACATCGGCGAAGCCGTCGGCGTCATCGCCGCTCAGTCGATCGGTGAGCCGGGCACCCAGCTCACCATGCGTACCTTCCACCTGGGCGGTACGGCAAACGTGGTGGACCAGTCGTTCCTGGAAGCATCGTACGAAGGCACGATCCAGATCAAGAACCGCAACATGCTGCGGAACTCCGAAGGCGTTCTCGTCGCGATGGGCCGCAACATGGCGATCACCATTCTCGACGAGCGCGGCATCGAGCGTTCGTCGCAGCGTGTCGCCTACGGTTCGAAGCTGTTCGTGGATGACGGCGACAAGGTCCGCCGCGGCCAGCGTCTTGCCGAGTGGGACCCGTATACCCGCCCGATGATGACGGAAGTCGCCGGTACGGTTCAGTTCGAAGATGTCGTCGACGGCATCTCCGTTTCGGAATCCACCGACGAATCCACCGGCATCACCAAGCGTCAGGTCATCGACTGGCGTTCGACGCCGCGTGGCACGGATCTGAAGCCGGCGATCGTCATCAAGGACGCTTCCGGTGCGATCATGAAGCTGTCGCGTGGCGGTGAAGCCCGCTTCAACCTGTCGGTCGACGCGATCCTGTCCGTCGAGCCGGGCCAGAAGGTCTCCCAGGGTGACGTCCTGGCGCGTATCCCGATGGAAAGCGCCAAGACCAAGGACATCACCGGCGGTCTGCCGCGCGTCGCCGAACTCTTCGAAGCGCGTCGTCCGAAGGATCACGCCATCATCGCCGAGATCGATGGTACGATCCGCCTCGGCCGCGACTACAAGAACAAGCGTCGCGTCATGATCGAACCGGCGGAAGACGGTGTCGAACCGGTCGAATACCTGATCCCGAAGGGCAAGCCCTTCCATCTTCAGGAAGGCGACTACATCGAAAAGGGCGACTACATCCTCGACGGCAATCCTGCGCCGCACGACATCCTGGCGATCAAGGGCGTGGAAGCACTCGCTTCCTACCTCGTCAACGAAATCCAGGAAGTCTACCGTCTGCAGGGCGTTGTCATCAACGACAAGCACATCGAGGTCATCGTCCGCCAGATGTTGCAGAAGGTCGAGATCACCGATGCCGGCGACAGCCAGTACATCGTCGGTGACAATGTCGACCGGATCGAGCTGGACGAAGCCAACGAGCGTCTCGCCGAAGAAGGCAAGAAGCCCGCTTACGGCGAACCGGTTCTGCTGGGCATCACCAAGGCGTCGCTGCAGACCCCGTCGTTCATCTCGGCCGCTTCCTTCCAGGAAACCACCAAGGTGCTGACGGAAGCCGCGATCGCCGGCAAGATGGACACGCTGCAGGGTCTGAAGGAAAACGTCATCGTCGGCCGCCTCATCCCGGCTGGTACGGGCGGCACCATGACCCAGATCCGCCGCATCGCCACCTCGCGCGACGACCTCATCCTGGAGGAACGCAAGAAGGGCTCCGGCGCTGCTTCGGCCACGCCGATGCTGCAGGACATGGCTGGCGAAAACGCACCTGCGGCCGAGTGATCGGCGCGCCAGTTACGTATACAGGAAGCGCCCGGAGCAATCCGGGCGTTTTCGTTCGTAATGGGACATGAAAAAGCCGCCGGATCGCTCAGGCGGCTTTCTGGCCTTCTCGGAGGGGGTGGTTCCCGTGGCGGGCAACCCGGCCGGATTTCTGCACGGACTCGTTCCGTATTCTCGAACCGGTGCGTCCGTTCTTATTCGAAGCGGATGATCGCCACTTCGCCTTCGAGCGCGCCCTGATAGGCGGAGGCATGCGGTTCTTCGGCGGGTTCGTCGGTCAGGATGCCGATCTGGTCGAGATCCGCTTCGAGAAATCCTTCCTCGGACAGGGCGTTGAGAGCCTCGCGGACAGCCGAATCGTCGTCCGGCGCGCGCAGCATGATATGCAGGTCGACGCCTTCGCCGCCCTTCTTCTCATAACCTTTGCCGATAATGATGAACACCATCGGCCCGTCCAGGTTGTTGTCGTTGTCAGGGGTCGCGATCATGGTCGTCTCCGCGGCTGCATTCGCTTGATCGTCCGCAGGCGGGTGCAGGACGAAAGGTTCTCGCACTCTTTAGTGCGATTGGAATCGATTCCCAAACATTATTGGAGGTGATACGGAAAATCTCACGAAACCTTGTCTGCGAAGCCTGCTCGGGCCCGGAAACCCGGCGTTTCGGGGATTATTTTCGGCTCAGCCCTTGACGGGCAGGGGGGAAAACAGTAAACGCCGCGCATCGGAAGCGATGTGAGGCTTGTCCGTCCGGGATGACTCGTTCCGGAGTGTGGCCTCAAACACGGTTCCATACGCACGTTGAAGACACGAATGCTGCACGCATGACGCATGAGGAATGCGTCCTCTGCCTTCTGTGGTCCATCCGGCAGCGGATCGGGCCACGTTTTGCGCATGAGGAAATGTGTGTGCCGCCGCCGGAAACGGCATCAGATCGGCCCGAAAGGGTACTGAGAAACACGTAAGGGATGGTTGAATGCCTACCGTAAACCAGCTGATCCGCAAGCCTCGTCAGGCGAACGTAAAGCGCAACAAGGTTCCTGCGCTGCAGGAAAACCCGCAAAAGCGCGGTGTTTGCACCCGCGTCTACACGACGACCCCGAAGAAGCCGAACTCGGCTCTGCGTAAGGTCGCCAAGATCCGCCTGACCAATGGCTTCGAAGTCATCGGCTACATTCCGGGTGAAGGTCACAACCTGCAGGAACACTCCGTCGTCATGATCCGTGGCGGCCGCGTCAAGGACTTGCCGGGCGTTCGTTACCACATCATCCGCGGCGTTCTCGACACCCAGGGCGTCAAGAACCGCAAGCAGCGCCGTTCGAAATACGGTGCGAAGCGTCCTAAGTAATTTCGCCCCGGGCAGACCTGCCCGGAAAGGCTTGAAAACGAAAATCCCGGCGCTGCGCGAGGTCCTCCGCGTGGTAGAGCGCCTTAACAGTTTAAGAGACGAGAAGAAGTATGTCCCGACGCCATCGTGCAGAAAAGCGTGAGATCAACCCGGACCCGAAGTTCGGCGATCTCGTCGTCACCAAGTTCATGAATGCGATCATGCTCCACGGCAAGAAATCCGTGGCTGAAAACATTGTTTACGGCGCATTCGACGTCGTGCAGGGCAAGGCCAAGGCCGACCCGCTGGGTATCTTCCATTCGGCGCTCGACAATGTCGCGCCGCATGTCGAAGTTCGTTCGCGCCGCGTCGGTGGTGCGACCTACCAGGTTCCGGTTGACGTGCGTCCGGAGCGCCGCCAGGCTCTCGCGATCCGCTGGGTGATCGCAGCTGCCCGCAAGCGCAACGAGACCACCATGGTCGATCGCCTGTCCGGTGAACTTATGGATGCCGCCAACAACCGTGGCAGCGCCGTCAAGAAGCGTGAAGATACGCACAAGATGGCCGACGCCAACCGCGCATTCTCGCATTACCGTTGGTAATCTTCATCCGATCGAGTTTCGAAAGGCAGTCCTATGGCTCGCGAATATAAAATCGAAGACTACCGCAATTTCGGTATCATGGCGCATATCGACGCCGGCAAGACCACGACCACCGAGCGTATTCTTTATTACACCGGCAAGTCGCACAAGATCGGCGAAGTTCACGATGGCGCCGCCACGATGGACTGGATGGAGCAGGAGCAGGAGCGCGGCATCACCATCACGTCCGCTGCCACCACGACCTTCTGGAAGGGCCGTGACGGCAAGATGCGCCGCTTCAACATCATCGACACCCCCGGCCACGTCGACTTCACCATCGAAGTCGAGCGTTCGCTGCGCGTTCTCGACGGTGCCATCGCTCTTCTCGATGCCAACGCAGGCGTCGAGCCGCAGACGGAGACCGTCTGGCGCCAGGCCGAGAAATATCATGTCCCGCGCATGATCTTCTGCAACAAGATGGACAAGACCGGCGCGGACTTCTACCGCTCCGTCGAGATGATCAAGACCCGTCTCGGCGCGACGGCCGTCGTCATGCAGCTGCCGATCGGCGCCGAAACCGAGTTCAAGGGCGTCGTCGACCTGATCGAGATGAACGCTCTCGTCTGGCGCGATGAATCGCTCGGCGCCCAGTGGGACGTCGTCGAAATCCCGGAAGACCTGAAGGCCAAGGCCGAAGAATATCGCGAAAAGCTGATCGAGACGGTTGTCGAGATCGACGAAGAAGCGATGGAAGACTATCTGAACGGCATCATGCCGGACAACGATAAGATCCGTGCGCTGGTCCGTCGCGGCACCATCGACGTCAAGTTCCACCCGATGTTCTGCGGCACCGCCTTCAAGAACAAGGGCGTTCAGCCGCTCCTCGATGCGGTTGTCGACTACCTGCCGTCGCCGCTCGACATTCCGGCCATCAAGGGTATCGACTTCAAGACGGAAGCCGAGATCGAGCGTCATGCCGATGATGCCGAGCCGCTTGCCATGCTCGCGTTCAAGATCATGAACGACCCCTTCGTCGGTTCGCTGACCTTCGCCCGCATCTATTCCGGCAAGCTCGAAAAGGGCGTGTCGGTCATGAACACGGTCAAGGACAAGCGCGAGCGCGTCGGACGCATGCTGCAGATGCATTCGAACTCCCGTGAGGATATCGAAGAAGCCTATGCAGGCGACATCGTCGCTCTCGCAGGCCTCAAGGAAACCACCACGGGCGACACGCTCTGCGATCCCCTGAAGCCGGTCATCCTCGAGCGCATGGAATTCCCCGAGCCGGTCATCCAGATCGCCATCGAGCCGAAGTCCAAGGGCGACCAGGAAAAGATGGGCCTCGCGCTCAACCGCCTGGCGGCCGAAGACCCGTCGTTCCGTGTCAAGACCGACCAGGAATCCGGCCAAACGATCATCGCCGGCATGGGCGAGCTGCATCTCGACATCATCGTCGACCGCATGCGTCGCGAGTTCAAGGTCGAAGCCAACGTCGGTGCTCCGCAGGTCGCTTACCGCGAAACGATCACCCGCAAGACCGAAGAAGACTATACGCACAAGAAGCAGACCGGTGGTACCGGCCAGTTCGCGCGCGTCAAGATCATCTTCGAACCGAACGAGGAAGGCGAAGACTTCAAGTTCGAGTCCAAGATCGTCGGCGGTGCCGTTCCGAAGGAATACATCCCGGGCGTCCAGAAGGGCATTGAAAGCGTCCTGTCATCGGGCCCGCTGGCTGGCTTCCCGATGCTGGGCGTCAAGGCGACCCTCATCGACGGTGCCTTCCACGACGTCGACTCGTCGGTGCTCGCGTTCGAAATCGCCTCCCGCGCCTGCTTCCGTGAAGCAGCCAAGAAGGCCGGCGCTCAGCTCCTCGAGCCGATGATGAAGGTCGAAGTCGTCACCCCGGAAGATTATGTCGGTGACGTCATCGGTGACCTGAACTCCCGCCGTGGTCAGATCCAGGGCCAGGAAAGCCGCGGTATCGCGGTCGTCATCAGCGCCCACGTGCCGCTGGCCAACATGTTCAAGTACGTCGACAACCTGCGCTCCATGTCGCAGGGCCGCGCTCAGTACTCGATGGTCTTCGATCACTACGCACCGGTTCCGTCGAACGTCGCAACCGAAATCCAGGCCAAGTACTCCGGTCAGAAGTGACCGGAGTAATCCGCCCGATAATTTGAGAGAATAACCCCTGACGGGGATAAGAACGGAGAGCCGGAAATGGCAAAGAGCAAGTTTGAGCGCAACAAGCCGCATGTCAACATTGGCACGATCGGTCACGTTGACCATGGCAAGACGTCGCTGACGGCGGCGATCACGAAGTACTTCGGCGAGTTCAAGGCCTATGACCAGATCGATGCTGCGCCGGAAGAAAAGGCGCGCGGCATCACGATTTCGACGGCGCATGTCGAATACGAGACTGCAGCCCGCCACTATGCGCATGTCGACTGCCCCGGCCACGCCGACTACGTAAAGAACATGATCACCGGTGCCGCCCAGATGGACGGCGCGATCCTGGTCTGCTCGGCCGCCGACGGCCCGATGCCGCAGACCCGCGAGCACATCCTGCTGGCCCGCCAGGTCGGCGTTCCGGCGATCGTGGTGTTCTTGAACAAGGTCGACCAGGTGGACGACGCCGAGCTTCTGGAACTGGTTGAGCTGGAAGTACGCGAACTTCTGTCGTCCTACGACTTCCCGGGCGACGACATTCCGATCGTCAAGGGTTCGGCGCTGGCCGCTCTTGAAGATTCCGACAAGAAGATCGGCGAAGACGCGATCCGCGAGCTGATGGCTCAGGTTGACGCCTACATCCCGACGCCGGAGCGTCCGATCGACCAGCCGTTCCTGATGCCGATCGAAGACGTGTTCTCGATCTCGGGCCGTGGTACGGTTGTGACGGGCCGCGTCGAGCGTGGCGTGATCAAGGTGGGTGAGGAAGTCGAGATCGTCGGCATCCGTCCGACCTCGAAGACGACGGTGACCGGCGTTGAAATGTTCCGCAAGCTGCTCGACCAGGGTCAGGCGGGCGACAACATCGGCGCGCTGGTTCGCGGTGTGAACCGTGACGGCGTCGAGCGTGGCCAGATCCTCTGCAAGCCGGGTTCGGTGAAGCCGCACAAGAAGTTCAAGGCGGAAGCCTACATCCTGACGAAGGAAGAAGGCGGCCGTCATACGCCGTTCTTCACGAACTACCGTCCGCAGTTCTACTTCCGCACGACGGACGTGACGGGGATCGTGACGCTTCCGGAAGGCACGGAAATGGTGATGCCGGGCGACAACGTGACGGTTGACGTCGAGCTGATCGTTCCGATCGCGATGGAAGAAAAGCTGCGCTTCGCGATCCGCGAAGGCGGCCGCACCGTCGGCGCCGGCATCGTCGCTGCGATCGTCGAGTAACGATCGCCAGGCGACGGGGCCGAAAGCTGCCGACGCATTCAAGTTTCCTGGGTCGCGCAAGCGCGATCCAGGGCGGCGCCGGCATCGTCGCTGCGATCGTCGAGTAACGATCGCCAGGCGACGGGGCCGAAAGCTGCCGACGCATTCAAGTTTCCTGGGTCGCGCAAGCGCGATCCAGAGCGGCGCCGGCATCGTCGCTGCGGTTGTTGAGTAATTCGGCTTCGGCGCAGACTAGCTTTGCGCCGATTGCATGGAAATCTTTTAAGCAAGCGGCGGCTAGCCGCTTGCTTATGACATAAAAATGTAGCAAATGGCGCGCGAGCGCGATTTGCCCCTGCTTCGCTATCGGGGCAGCAATCAGACATAAGGTGGGTCGAAAGGCCCGGAGAGTGGAAAGGGATGTGGTCTTCCGCGTCCCCTTCGATCTTTGAACCGGTGGTCCCGCCTTAGGAAAAAGAACAACCCGTGCCTGTTTGTTCGGCACGGAGAACAGATAACAAGGATAACGTCGAATGAACGGCCAAAATATCCGCATTCGCCTGAAGGCGTTCGATCACCGGATTCTCGATGCTTCCACGCGCGAGATCGTGTCGACGGCGAAGCGCACCGGTGCTAGCGTCCGGGGCCCCGTTCCGCTTCCGACCCGCATCGAGAAGTTTACGGTTAACCGGTCCCCCCACATCGACAAGAAAAGCCGCGAGCAGTTCGAGATGCGCACCCACAAGCGCCTTCTCGACATCGTTGACCCGACGCCCCAGACCGTGGACGCGCTGATGAAGCTCGACCTCGCAGCAGGCGTCGATGTTGAGATCAAGCTCTGAGACCCAGGTCTCGGGCTGAGTGAGAAGGATTGAACCGATGCGTTCAGGTGTAATTGCACAGAAGGTGGGAATGACCCGCGTCTACAACGACGCCGGCGAGCATATCCCGGTCACCGTATTGCGGCTGGAGAATTGCCAGGTCGTTGCGCACCGCACTGTCGAGAAGAACGGTTATACCGCTCTTCAGTTGGGTGCGGGCACGGCCAAGGTGAAGAACACCTCCAAGGCTGAGCGCGGCAGCTTTGCCGTCGCCAATGTCGAGCCTAAGGCGAAGCTCGTCGAGTTTCGCGTTTCCGAAGACAACATGATCGAGGTCGGCACCGAGCTGAAGGCAGGCCATTTTTCGGCCGGCCAGCTGGTCGACGTGACCGGTACCACGATCGGTAAGGGTTTCGCCGGCGCCATGAAGCGCCACAACTTCGGTGGTCTGCGCGCCACGCACGGTGTGTCCGTTTCGCACCGTTCGCATGGTTCGACTGGTAACAACCAGGATCCGGGCCGCGTCTGGAAGGGCAAGCGCATGGCTGGTCACATGGGCCAGACTCGCGTCACCACCCAGAATCTCGAAGTCGTCTCCACCGATGAAGGCCGCGGCCTGATCCTCGTCAAGGGTGCCGTTCCCGGCTCCAAGGGCGCCTGGATCGTCGTTCGCGACGCCGTCAAGTCGGCCGCGAAGTAAGGGAGCCAGCTACAATGGAATTCAACGTCAAGACCCTCGAAGGCAAAGACGCTGGCAAGGTTTCCCTGTCGGACGCGATCTTCGGCCTCGATCCGCGCGAGGATATCCTCGCCCGCATGGTCCGCTACCAGCTCGCCAAGAAGCAGCAGGGCACGCACCAGACGCTCACCCGCGGCGAAGTTTCCCGCACGGGCGCCAAGATGTACAAGCAGAAGGGTACGGGCCGCGCTCGTCACCATTCGGCTCGCGCTCCGCAGTTCCGCGGCGGTGGCAAGGCTCACGGTCCGGTTACCCGCAGCCACGAGCACGACCTTCCGAAGAAGGTTCGCGCCCTTGCCCTGCGTCACGCGCTGTCGGCCAAGATGAAGTCCGAGGACATCATCATCGTCGACGACCTGGTCGCTGCGGAAGCAAAGACCAAGGCGCTCGCCGGTACGTTCGCGTCGCTCGGCCTCACCAATGCGCTCGTCATCGGCGGTGCTGAGCTCGACAACAACTTCAAGCTCGCAGCCCAGAACATCCCGAACGTGGACGTTCTGCCGGTCCAGGGCATCAATGTTTACGACATCCTGCGCCGCGGCAAGCTCGTTCTGTCCAAGGCTGCTGTGGAAGCTCTAGAGGAGCGTTTCAAGTGACCGATCTTCGCCACTATGATGTGATCGTATCCCCCTCGATCACCGAAAAGTCGACGCTGGTATCCGAACAGAACCAGGTCGTCTTCAATGTTGCCAAGACTGCTTCCAAGCCGGAAATCAAGGCTGCCGTGGAAGCGCTCTTCGGTGTGAAGGTCACTGCCGTCAATACGCTGGTCCGCAAGGGCAAGGTGAAGCGCTTCCGCGGCTTCATCGGTAAGCAGAAGGACGTCAAGAAGGCTGTCGTCACCCTGGCCGAAGGTCAGACGATCGACGTCTCCACCGGTCTTTGAGGTAAAGTACAATGGCATTGAAAAGCTACAATCCGACGACTCCGAGCCAGCGCCAGCTGGTCATCGTCGACCGCTCGGGCCTCTGGAAGGGCAAGCCGGTCAAGGCGCTGACGGAAGGTCTCACCAAGAGCGGCGGCCGCAACAACCTCGGCCGCATCACCGCCCGGTTTATCGGCGGCGGTCACAAGCGTACCTATCGCCTGGTCGACTTCAAGCGTCGCAAGTTCGACGTTGAAGGCACGGTCGAGCGTTTGGAATATGACCCGAACCGCACCGCCTTCATTGCGCTCGTCACCTACACGGACGGCGAACAGGCCTACATCCTCGCTCCGCAGCGCCTCGCTGCCGGCGACAAGGTCATCGCTTCCGACAAGGCCGTTGACGTAAAGCCCGGCAACACCATGCCGCTACAGTTCATCCCGGTCGGCTCCATCGTCCACAACGTGGAAATGAAGCCGGGCAAGGGTGGTCAGATCGCACGTTCTGCCGGCACCTATGTCCAGCTCGTCGGGCGCGACCAGGGCATGGCGATCCTTCGCCTCAACTCCGGCGAGCAGCGCCTGGTGCACGCGTCTTGCCTTGCAACGGTCGGTGCTGTATCGAACCCGGACCATGGCAACATCAACGACGGCAAGGCCGGTCGTACCGTCTGGCGCGGCAAGCGTCCGCATAACCGCGGCGTCGTCATGAACCCGGTCGACCATCCGCACGGCGGTGGTGAAGGCCGCACCTCGGGTGGCCGTCATCCGGTTACCCCGTGGGGCAAGCCGACCAAGGGCAAGCGCACTCGTTCGAACAAGTCGACCGACAAGTTCATCATGCGCTCGCGCCATCAGCGCAAGAAGTAAGAGAGGAAGTCACTAATGGCTCGTTCAGTATGGAAAGGTCCGTTTGTTGACGGCTATCTTCTCAAGAAGGCTGAGAAGGTGCGCGAAGGCGGACGCAATGAAGTGATCAAGATGTGGACCCGTCGGTCCACGATCCTGCCGCAGTTCGTCGGCCTGACGTTCGGTGTCTACAACGGCAGCAAGCACATTCCGGTCAGCGTCAACGAAGACATGGTCGGACACAAGTTCGGTGAATTCGCTCCCACCCGTACCTATTACGGTCACGGCGCGGACAAGAAGGCGAAGAGGAAGTAACCATGGCGAAGGCTAAGACCGAACGCCGGCTGAAGGACAACGAGGCGCAGGCAGTTGCGCGTACGCTCCGTGTCAGCCCCCAGAAGCTGAACCTCGTTGCCGCCATGATCCGCGGCAAGAAGGTCGAACGCGCGCTCGCCGAGCTGGAATTCTCGCGCAAGCGCATCGCTGGCACGGTGAAGAAGACGCTTGAGTCCGCAATCGCCAATGCCGAAAACAACCATGACCTCGACGTCGACGCGCTGATCGTATCGGAAGCATACGTCGGCAAATCCATCGTCATGAAGCGTTTCCACGCTCGCGGTCGCGGCCGCGCTTCCCGCATCGAGAAGCCGTTCGCGCATCTGACGATCGTCGTCCGCGAAGTCGAGGAAAAAGGGGAGGCCGCATAATGGGCCAGAAAATTAATCCGATCGGTTTCCGCCTCGGCATCAACCGTACCTGGGACAGCCGCTGGTTCGCCGACAATGCCGAATACGGCCAGCTCCTCCACGAGGACCTGAAGATCCGTGCATATCTCATGCAGGAACTGAAGCAGGCTGGCATCGCCAAGGTGGTCATCGAGCGTCCGCACAAGAAGTGCCGCGTCACGATCCACTCGGCTCGTCCGGGTCTCATCATCGGCAAGAAGGGCGCCGACATCGAAAAGCTCCGCAAGAAGCTTTCCGAAATGACGCGTTCGGAAACGCACCTCAACATCGTCGAAGTGCGCAAGCCCGAAATCGACTCGACGCTCGTCGCCCAGTCGATCGCCCAGCAGCTCGAACGCCGCGTGGCTTTCCGCCGTGCGATGAAGCGTGCCGTTCAGTCGGCCATGCGTCTCGGCGCCGAAGGCATCAAGATCACCTGCGCCGGCCGTCTCGGCGGCGCGGAAATCGCCCGTACCGAATGGTATCGTGAAGGCCGCGTTCCACTTCACACGCTGCGCGCCGACATCGACTACGGCACGGCCGAAGCCGAAACCGCTTTCGGCATCTGCGGCATCAAGGTCTGGATCTTCAAGGGCGAAATCCTTGAGCACGACCCGATGGCCTCGGAGCGTCGCGCGATGGAAGGCGATGCCCAGGGTCCGGCAAGCCGTGACCGTGATCGCGGCGACCGTGGTGATCGCGGTGACCGCGGTGACCGTGGCGATCGTCGTCGCGAAAACGCTTGATCAACGCTGGCGAAAGATAAGCTCGGAGAAGTAAGAAAATGTTGCAGCCAAAGCGTACCAAGTACCGCAAGCAGTTCAAAGGTCGCATCAAGGGTGTGGCCAAGGGCGGCTTCGATCTGGCCTTCGGCGAATTCGGCCTGAAGTCCCAGGAACCCAACCGCGTCAACGCCCGCGAGATCGAGGCGGCCCGCCGCGCGATCACACGTGCCATGAAGCGCGCCGGTCGCGTCTGGATCCGCGTGTTCCCGGACGTTCCGGTCACCGCCAAGCCGACCGAAGTGCGTATGGGTAAAGGTAAGGGCGGCGTCGAATACTGGGCATGCAAGGTCAAGCCCGGTCGTATGATGTTCGAGATCGACGGTGTTTCCGAGGAGCTCGCTCGCGAAGCGTTGCGCCTCGGTGCCGCCAAGCTCTCGGTCAAGACGCGCTTCGTTCAGCGCATCGCAGAGTAAGGAGAAGGCACGATGAAAGCCGAAGACGTTCGCGGCCTCACGGCCGACCAGCTCAAGGACAAGCTCGCCGACCTCAAGAAGGAGCAGTTCAACCTGCGCTTCCAGAAGGCCACCGGTCAGCTGGAGAAGTCCTCGCGCATCAACGAAGTTCGCAAGGACATCGCCCGCGTGAAAACCATTGCCCGCCAGAAGGCGGCAGAAGCCAAGGCCTAAGGAAGAATAATATGCCGAAACGCATTCTGCAGGGCGTAGTCGTTTCCGACAAGAACGAGAAGACCGTTGTTGTCCGGGTAGAGCGCCGCTTCGCGCATCCGCTGCTTCAGAAGACGGTCCGCCGTTCGAAGAAGTACAAGGCGCATGATGAAAACAACCAGTACAAGGTTGGTGACGTGGTTTCCATCGAGGAATGCGCGCCGATCTCCAAGGACAAGCGCTGGACGGTTATCGCCGCCCAGGCTTGATTGACTAGATTCTCCGCCGGGTGGGGGCTTTGGCCCTTGCGTCCGGCGGAGAATCCTGTATGAAGCACGCCACTGGCGTCGAACGCTCGGAAACGAGCGTTCTTTTGCTTTGAGCGCAGGGAAGGTCCTATCTCGGGAAACCACCTTGGCAAGACCCCACCCGCGCACATCGAAATTCTGTCCATAAGCCGGCTCCGAGCGTTTTTGACGCCCGGTCGCTCCGGTCATTAGAAAAAGGCGACCTGACATGATTCAGATGCAAACAAACCTCGATGTGGCGGACAATTCCGGCGCACGTCGTGTCATGTGCATCAAGGTGCTGGGCGGCTCCAAGCGCAAATACGCTTCGATCGGCGATATCATCGTCGTTTCGATCAAGGAAGCGATCCCGCGCGGCCGCGTCAAGAAGGGCGACGTGATGAAGGCGGTTGTCGTGCGTACCGCCAAGGACATCCGTCGTCCGGACGGCAGCGTCATCCGCTTCGACAACAACGCGGCGGTCCTCATCGACAACAAGAAAGAGCCGATCGGCACCCGTATCTTCGGACCGGTTCCGCGCGAACTCCGCGCCAAGAACCACATGAAGATCATCTCGCTGGCTCCGGAAGTACTGTAAGGAGCTCATGCGATGAACAAGATCAAGAAGGGCGACAACGTCGTCGTATTGACCGGCAAGGACAAGGGCCGCACCGGCGAAGTCCTCCAGGTCCTGCCGAAGGAAGACCGTGCCGTTGTTCGCGGCATCAACATGGTGAAGCGCCACCAGCGTCAGTCTCAGACGCAGGAAGCCGGCATCATCAACAAGGAAGCATCCATTCACCTGTCGAACATCGCGATCGTCGCGAAGGATGGCAAGCCGACCCGCGTCGGTTTCTCCGTCGTCGACGGCAAGAAGGTGCGTGTGGCCAAGCGTACGGGAGATGTGATCGATGGCTGAGGCAAAGTATGAGCCGCGGCTCAAGCAGGAATATGTTTCCCGCATCCGCGCCGCGCTGAAGGAGCAGTTCTCCTATTCCAACGAGATGATGATCCCCAAGCTGGAAAAGATCGTCATCAACATGGGTGTGGGCGAAGCGACCGCCGACTCCAAGAAGCCCACCGTGGCTGCTGCCGACCTCGCAGCGATCGCTGGCCAGAAGCCGGTCATCACGCGCGCCCGCAACTCGATCGCAGGCTTCAAGGTCCGCGAAAACATGCCGATCGGCGCGAAGGTCACGCTGCGCGGCGCCCGCATGTATGAATTCATGGACCGTCTGATCAACATCGCGCTTCCGCGTGTTCGCGACTTCCGCGGCCTGAATCCGAAGTCCTTCGATGGCCGTGGCAACTTCGCCATGGGCCTCAAGGAACACATTGTGTTCCCGGAGATCAACTACGACAAGGTTGATCAGATGTGGGGCATGGACATCATCGTTTGCACGACGGCTACCACCGACGACGAAGCACGGGCTCTTCTGAAAGAGTTCAACTTCCCGTTCCGTCAGTAACCGTAACGACGAGCGTTAAAAAGGAACTCCGATATGGCGAAAACCAGCGCAGTTGAAAAGAACAAGCGCCGCCGCAAGACCGTCGCCAACCAGGCCGCCAAGCGCGCAGCCCTGAAGGCGACCATCATGAACCAGGAACTTCCGATCGAAGAACGGTTCAAGGCAACCCTGAAGCTCGCTTCGCTGTCGCGCGACGGCTCGAAGACGCGTATCCGCAACCGTTGCGAAGTCACCGGTCGCCCGCGCGCCTTCTACCGCAAGCTCAAGATGTCGCGTATCGCGCTTCGCGAGCTGGGCAATCTCGGCAAGGTGCCGGGCATCGTCAAGTCGAGCTGGTAAGGAGATCGTTAGATGACCATGACTGATCCCCTGGGCGATATGCTCACCCGTATCCGCAACGGTGCCGCACGCCGCAAGTCGACCGTGACCACGCCTGCTTCCAAGCTGCGTGCCCGCGTTCTCGACGTCTTGCAGGCTGAAGGCTACATCCGCGGTTATTCCGAGATCGACTACGGTAACGGCAAGGCCGAGATCGAAATCGAACTCAAGTACTATGAAGGCGCGTCGGTGATCCGTGAGATCGGCCGCGTGTCGAAGCCGGGCCGCCGGGTCTATGTCTCGGTCAAGTCCATTCCGCAGGTCGCGAACGGCCTCGGCATCACCATCCTTTCGACCCCGAAGGGCGTGATGGCCGATCACCAGGCTCGCGAACAGAACGTAGGCGGCGAGGTTCTCTGCTCGGTCTTCTAAGATCGGGCAGGGGAACTCCATAACGAACAGACAGGATTGAAACATGTCTCGTATCGGTAAAAAGGCCGTCCCGGTTCCAGCAGGTGTGACGGCGACCGTCGATGGCCAGAAGGTGACCGCGAAGGGCCCGAAGGGCGAGCTCTTTTTCGTCGCAAACGACGAAATCAAGCTTGAATTCAAGGACAATGCGGTTTCGGTGACCCCGGCCAACCAGACCAAGGATGCTCGTTCGAAGTGGGGCATGTCCCGCACGATGATCGAGAACATCTTCAAGGGCGTCAAGGAAGGTTTCGAGCGCAAGCTCGAGATCAACGGCGTCGGTTACCGCGCGTCCATGCAGGGCAAGAACCTGCAGCTGGCTCTCGGTTTCAGCCACGACGTGGTCTACCAGACCCCGGAAGGCATCACCATTGCCGTGCCGAAGCCGACGGAAATCGTCGTCACCGGCATCAATAAGCAGCAGGTCGGTCAGGTAGCCGCGGAAATCCGCGAATACCGCGGTCCCGAGCCCTACAAGGGCAAAGGCGTCAAGTACGCCGAGGAACGGATCGTCCGCAAGGAAGGCAAGAAGAAGTAAGGACGCGGCATCATGGCTACCAGAAAAGAAGCACTCACCAAGCGTGCGAGCCGTGTTCGCCGCCAGATCAAGAAGGTCGCCAATGGCCGTCCGCGTCTGTCGGTTCATCGCTCGTCCAAGAATATCTACGCCCAGATCATCGACGACGTCGCCGGCCGCACGCTTGCTGCCGCGTCTACGCTCGATGCAGGCCTGCGCTCGTCCCTGAAGACCGGTGCTGACGTTGCGGCTGCTGCCGCCGTCGGCAAGCTGGTTGCGGAACGCGCGGAGAAGGCCGGTGTGAAGGAAGTCGTGTTCGACCGCGGCGCCTTCATCTATCACGGCCGCATCAAGGCGCTCGCCGAAGCTGCCCGCGAAGGCGGTCTGAGCTTCTAAGAAATTTCGCCCGGTCTGCCCGAAGAGGGGAGGCCGGGCGAATTGCGGTTCGCCGCACCCCATAAGTCGTTCCATTCCCCTCTCTGTTGAAGAGGAGATGGTTGGCTCCCGGAAACAGCCCGTTGCACCCGGAAAAGAAAAAGGAAAAGGACAATGGCACAGGAAAGAAGAGGCCAGCGCGAAGACCGCCAGGCCCGCGAAGAGCGCGATAGCGAATTCGTCGACAAGCTGGTCGCGATCAACCGCGTCGCCAAGGTCGTCAAGGGCGGCCGTCGTTTCGGTTTCGCAGCCCTCGTCGTCGTCGGCGATCAGAAGGGCCGCGTCGGCTTCGGCCATGGCAAGGCACGCGAAGTGCCGGAAGCCATCCGCAAGGCGACCGAAAGCGCCAAGCGCGATCTGATCTTCGTACCGCTGCGCGACGGCCGTACGCTGCATCACGACGTCAACGGCCGTCACGGTGCCGGCAAGGTTCTGCTGCGCTCGGCCAAGGCCGGTACCGGCATCATCGCCGGCGGCCCGATGCGCGCCGTATTCGAAACCCTCGGCGTCCATGACGTCGTCGCCAAGTCGACCGGTTCGTCGAACCCGTACAACATGGTTCGCGCCACGTTCGACGCTCTGAAGCACCAGGTGCATCCGAAGGACGTAGCAGCCCAGCGTGGCATCAAGTATGCAACGCTTCAGGCTCGCCGCGCCGCTTCCGGCAATGCGTCGGAAGAATAAGAGGAGTCTGATCCATGGCTAAGGCTACGCAGAAGACTGAAGCAAAGACGGTGACCGTTCAGCAGATCGGCTCGCCCATCCGCCGCCCGGACGTACAGCGCCAGACGCTGATCGGTCTCGGCCTCAACAAGATGCACCGGACCCGCACTCTGGAAGATACCCCTTCCGTTCGTGGCATGATCCGGGCTGTCCAGCATCTCGTTCGCGTCGTCGACGAGAAGTGAGACGGAGGAATTGACCATGAAACTGAATGAGATCAAGGACAACGAAGGCTCTTCGAAGGACCGTATCCGCGTCGGTCGCGGCATCGGCTCCGGCAAGGGCAAGACCGGTGGTCGCGGCGTCAAGGGTCAGAAGGCCCGTTCCGGCGTTGCGATCAAGGGCTTCGAAGGCGGCCAGATGCCGATCTATCGTCGCCTGCCGAAGCGCGGCTTCAACAACATCTTCGCGTCCGACTACGTCACCGTTTCGCTCGGCCGTATCCAGACTGCGATCGATGCCAAGAAGCTCGACCCCAAGGCCACGATCGATGCTGCAGCGCTCAAGGCTGCCGGCGTCATCCGTCGCCCGAAGGACGGCGTGCGCGTTCTCGCCGACGGCGAACTGACCGCGAAGGTTTCGATCGAAGTCGCCGGTGCCTCCAAGGCTGCCGTCGAGAAGATCGAAAAGGCCGGCGGTTCGGTGAAGCTGCTGGTCGTGGCGGAAGCCACCGCTGAATAAATCGTTTAGAATCGCCCGGTTTGAACTTCACACCGGGCGATTTTATCTCCATATGTGAGCCTCACGATCCCGAAGCGATCCTGTTGGTCGCCTGGCCGGGATCATACGGAAAACAGGGTGAGGCATCCGGTTGCTCTCGCAATCTCCGCGCCCGGTTTTTTGAACCAGAATTTTTGACTGCTTTCCGGGTTTGGCTTTCCCCGCCGCCGGAGAATTGGTCAGGCGGAGAATTGCATGGCTTCTGCAGCGGAACAACTTGCCTCCAATTTGAATTTTTCCACCTTCGCCAAGGCGGAGGACCTGAAGAAGCGTCTGTGGTTCACCCTCGCGGCACTTCTCGTTTATCGTCTCGGCACGCATATTCCGCTTCCGGGGTTGAACCCAGAGGCCTATGCCCAAGCCTTCCGCGGCCAGGCCGGCGGCATCCTCGGACTTTTCAATATGTTTTCGGGCGGCGCGGTCGAGCGAATGGCGATTTTCGCGCTCGGCATCATGCCTTATATTTCCGCGTCGATCATCGTCCAGCTCATGACCTCGGTCGTCCCCTCGCTTGAAAACCTCAAGAAGGAAGGCGAGGCGGGCCGCAAGATCATCAACCAGTATACCCGTTACGGCACCGTCCTGCTCGGTACGCTGCAGGCCTATGGCATCGCGGCCGGCCTTGAGAGTGGCAACGGGCTGGTGCTGGATCCGGGCTGGTTCTTCAAGCTTTCGACAGTCGTGACGCTGCTCGGCGGCACCATGTTCCTGATGTGGCTCGGTGAGCAGATCACTTCGCGCGGCATCGGCAACGGCATTTCGCTGATCATCTTCGCAGGTATCGCCGCAGGTCTTCCGACCGCGCTCGCCGGTACGCTGGAACTCGGCCGAACGGGCGCGCTCCCGACCGCGCTGATTCTCACCGTCATCGTTGTCGCGATCGGCGTCATCGCGCTCATCGTCTTCGTCGAACGCGCCCAGCGCCGGTTGTTGATCCAGTATCCAAAGCGCCAGGTCGGCAACCGCATGTTCCAGGGCGATACGTCGCACCTGCCGCTGAAGCTCAACACCTCGGGCGTCATCCCGGCGATCTTCGCCTCGTCGCTGCTGCTTCTGCCGGCCACTGCCGCGGGCTTTGCCGGCAATGCCGGGCTGCCGGACTGGGCGACGATGATCATCTCGGCGCTCGGCCACGGCCAGCCGCTGTTCATGCTGCTCTACGGCCTGCTGATCGCCTTCTTCGCCTTCTTCTACACGGCGATCGTCTTCAATCCCAAGGACACGGCCGACAATCTGAAGAAGCATGGCGGCTTCATTCCGGGCATTCGTCCGGGCGAGCGCACCGCCGAATATATTGATTATGTGCTGACCCGCATCACGGTCATCGGCGCGATCTACCTTGTCTTCGTCTGCATTCTGCCGGAGTTCCTGGTCGCCCGCACGGGCGTGCCATTAGCCCTTGGTGGTACTTCGCTTTTGATCGTTGTCAGTGTAACCCTCGATACGGTAGCACAGATCCAGGGGCACCTCATTGCGCAGCAGTATGAGGGTCTGATCAAGAAGTCGAAACTGCGCGGAGGAAAGAGGGGACGATGAGATTGATACTTTTGGGGCCGCCGGGCGCGGGTAAGGGGACCCAGGCCCAGCGGATCGTGGAGAAGCACGGCATCCCGCAGCTCTCCACCGGCGACATGTTGCGCGCCGCGGTGGCGGCTGAGACGGAAGTCGGCAAGCGCGCCAAGGCCGTCATGGACGCCGGCAACCTCGTCTCCGACGAGATCGTCAATGCGATTATCTCCGAGCGGATCGACCAGCCCGATTGCGCCAACGGCTTTATCCTCGACGGTTTTCCGCGCACCCTGGCGCAGGCGGATGCGACCGAGGCGATGCTGAAGGCCAAAGGCCTCGATCTCTCCGTCGTCATCGAACTGCGTGTCGACGACAAGGAACTGGTCCGCCGTGTATCCGGTCGTTATTCCTGCGCCCAGTGCGGCACGACCTATCACGACACTGACAAGAAGCCTTCGAAGGAAGGCGTCTGCGACAAGTGCGGCTCGACTCATTTCAAGCGCCGTCCCGACGACAACGCCGAGACCATGACCAAGCGTCTCGAAGTCTACTACAAGGAAACCTCGCCGCTGATCGGCTATTACCATGCCAAGGGCAAGCTGAAGGTCGTCGACGGCATGGCCGAGATGGACAAGGTTACGGCCGACATCGAAAAGATCCTGGCGGCTCTCTGAGCATGTCTCCCAAGGCGGGAACCGGTTTTGGGACAAAGACATGCGCAAAAGCAGATCCGTCATCGATCTGTTAAAGAATCTCGGGCTGAGCGGTTGCATTTCCGCGCTGATTCCGTTAAACACCGCGCCAACTCGCGACAGCTTTGAGCGATCGGCGCGGATTTCCCGATGAGGACATCCGGGACCGGTCGTTTTGACCTGTTCCGTATGACGTTTGAACTGGCGGCCTGGTGAGGCTGCTTTCATGAAAGAAGTACCACTTGCTGGATGGCAACTGGAACGAAGGAGAATAGGCGTGGCACGTATCGCTGGCGTCAACATCCCGACTGCGAAGCGCGTTGTCATCGCGCTGACCTACATTCACGGGATCGGCCCGAAATTCGCACAGGAAATCATGGAGAAGGTCGGTCTTCCGGCTGAGAAGCGCGTCCATCAGCTGACGGACTCGGAAATCCTGCAGATCCGCGAAACCATCGACCGCGACTATCAGGTCGAAGGTGATCTTCGTCGCGAAACCGCGATGAACATCAAGCGCCTGATGGACCTTGGCTGCTACCGCGGCCTGCGTCATCGCCGCGGCCTGCCGGTCCGCGGTCAGCGCACGCACACCAACGCCCGCACCCGCAAGGGTCCGGCCAAGGCGATCGCCGGTAAGAAGAAGTAATTTGAGGGGCGAATAGGGAGTAGCGAATAGCGAATAGATGTTTCTTCTATTCGCTACCAACTATTCGCTATTGGCTTCTTCAGGTGGAGCCGCTGGAATTACGGCGGTGCAGAGATCAACGAAAGGGATAATATGGCCAAGGAAGCCACCCGCGTTCGCCGCCGCGAGCGCAAAAACATCACGTCGGGCGTCGCCCACGTCAATTCTACCTTCAACAACACGATGATCACCATCACCGACGCGCAGGGTAATGCGATTGCCTGGTCGTCCGCCGGTGCGAAGGGCTTCAAGGGTTCGCGCAAGTCGACCCCGTTCGCGGCCCAGATCGCTGCTGAAGACTGCGCCAAGAAGGCTCAGGAGCATGGCATGAAGTCGCTGGAAGTCGAAGTCTGCGGTCCGGGTTCCGGCCGTGAATCGGCTCTGCGCGCTCTGCAGGCTGCAGGCTTCATGATCACGTCGATCCGCGACGTGACCCCGATCCCGCACAACGGCTGCCGTCCGCGCAAGAAGCGCCGCGTCTGATCGTCGGATCTGCAGGGGCCGCTAGCTTCACGTGAAGAAGTGGGCGGTTTCTCTATTGAACCGGGGCATAGCCGCCTGATCCTCCGCCGGAGGTTCGGCGGCTTTACCCATATAGCCGATGAACATCATCGTTCGATGAAGGATGGTGTTCCGCTCGGTGTTCCTCATGCTCGGTTGCCACGATTGGATGGTGGCAACGAACGGAAGGTAGTTAGTCATGATCCAGAAGAACTGGCAGGAACTGATCAAGCCGAACAAGGTGGAATTCTCCTCCTCCGGCCGTACCAAGGTAACGCTTGTTGCCGAACCTCTCGAGCGCGGCTTCGGCCTGACGCTCGGCAACGCGCTTCGTCGCGTGCTTCTGTCGTCTCTGCGAGGCGCGGCTGTCACCGCCGTGCAGATCGACGGCGTATTGCATGAATTCTCGTCCATCCCCGGCGTCCGGGAAGATGTGACCGACATCGTGCTCAACATCAAGGAAATCGCCATCAAGATGGATGGCGACGATGCAAAGCGCATGGTCGTGCGCAAGCAGGGTCCGGGCTCGGTCACCGCCGGTGACATCCAGACGGTCGGCGATATCGAGATCCTCAACCCCGACCACGTGATCTGCACCCTCGACGAGGGCGCCGAGATCCGCATGGAATTCACGGTCAACAACGGCAAGGGCTATGTTCCGGCCGAGCGTAACCGTGCCGAAGACGCTCCGATCGGTCTCATCCCGGTCGACAGCCTCTATTCGCCGGTCAAGAAAGTGTCCTACAAGGTGGAAAACACCCGCGAAGGCCAGGTTCTCGACTACGACAAGCTGACCATGACCATCGAGACCGATGGCTCGGTCACGGGTGAAGACGCCGTAGCCTTCGCCGCTCGTATCCTTCAGGACCAGCTCTCGGTCTTCGTCAACTTCGACGAGCCGCAGAAGGACGTCGAAGAAGAATCGGTTACCGAACTCGCGTTCAACCCGGCGCTTCTCAAGAAGGTGGACGAACTGGAACTTTCGGTCCGTTCGGCCAACTGCCTGAAGAACGACAACATCGTCTACATCGGCGATCTCATCCAGAAGACCGAGGCGGAAATGCTGCGCACTCCGAATTTCGGTCGCAAGTCGCTGAACGAGATCAAGGAAGTTCTGGCATCCATGGGCCTCCATCTGGGCATGGAAGTTCCCGCCTGGCCGCCGGAAAACATCGAAGATCTCGCCAAGCGATACGAAGACCAGTATTAACCACCGCAGCATTTCCAGGCGAAGTGTCACCGCTTCGCCATCCGGAAATGCGACAGCCAATTTAGACTGCAGGCGGATGCCTGCAAGTAAAGGAGAACAGAGATGCGCCACCAGAAAGCCGGCCGCAAGCTCAACCGCACCGCAAGCCACCGCAAGGCGATGTTCGCCAACATGGCTGCTTCGCTCATTACCCATGAGCAGATCGTAACCACGCTGCCGAAGGCGAAGGAAATCCGTCCGATCGTCGAGAAGCTCGTCACGCTCGGCAAGCGCGGCGACCTGCACGCTCGTCGTCAGGCGATCTCGCAGATCCAGGACCAGGACGCCGTCCGCAAGCTGTTCGACTCGATCGCTTCGCGTTACGCAAACCGCAACGGCGGTTACCTGCGTATCATGAAGGCCGGTTTCCGCCATGGCGATAACGCTGCCATGGCCGTCATTGAGTTCGTCGAGCGCGATGTCGACGCCAAGGGCGCTGCCGACAAGGCCCGTGTCGCCGCCGAAGCCGAAGCTGCCGAAGCCGCTTGATTGATCCGCATTGCGGATTTGAAGAAGCCGGGTGGAAATGCCCGGCTTTTTTGTGTTTCGGCGGTCACTGAACGAAGCGGCTAGCCAAAGAATCTTTCGCCCGGTGAATCCTTTTGCGAAAGGGCGGCCTCTTATCTGTGAAGGCAATGAGCCTTTGACCGGATAAGGAGGATTGGACATGTTCTACCGCAAGAATATCGGATCGGTGCAGCAGGTGCTGCGGATTGGCGTGGGCTTGCCACATGCGTCGCAAGTTTCGCTTATTTCCAGGGATTGGCCGCGTGGGCGATCTGCGCGGGTGGGGCGGTTTTCGCGCTGACCGGCATTGTCGGTTATTGCCCGATATGCACAGTCGCGGGATTGGTCTCCGGAAAACGTCATGACTAGCCGAGCAGTATCCACCGAATTGTTCGAAGCGGCCCAGCTTGGCGATCGGCAGGCGCTGCTCAATGTGCTGGAGCAGGCCCAACCGGATATCCGGCGATATGCGAGGACGGCCTGCCGTACTGCCGCGGATGCGGAAGATGCGGCACAGGAAGCGCTCTGGCTGCTGTTTCGCCATGTTGGGACCATCCGTGCGCTGGCCGCGTTACCTGCGTGGTTGTTCAGCGTCGTCCGGCGGGAATGTCTGCGTCTGGTGCGTCGGGCGGGTCTTGTCACGACGATCGAGCTGGAGAGTGACGACCTCCTCCAAGATAGGCCCGAAACGGATCTACGCCTCGACCTCGCTGCAGCTTTCGAGGCGCTGCCGGCACAGCTAAGAGAGATCGCGGTGCTGCGCGATTTCCGAGAAATGACGATAGACGAGATTTCCCGTTCGACCGGCCTCTCGCGCCAGGCGGTAAAAGCACGGCTTCACCGCGCCCGTGTCCTGCTCAGGGAGTATCTCCTGCGGTAGTGCTCTCGGATGATGCGACGAGATCGCTTATTGTCGGCCGAGTGATAGCCGCAGCCTTGGTGAGAGCGGCCGGCCTCACGCTACGGCGGTTCGGCTACGATCTCGGCCTGTCGTTTCCTGTCGTAAAATACGGCGGCTCGGTCCTCTGGGGCGCGATGGTCTATCTGCTGTTTGCCTCGCTGCTGGGCCGATCGAGGCGCGGATTGATCCTGCCGGTGCGTTCGTTATTGCGATCGGGGTCGAGCTCCTCCGCCTCTACCATACGCCTTGGCTGGATGAATTCCGTTTGACGACGCCGGGCGCATTATTTCTCGGACGGATATTCTCCCCCTGGAATATTATTGCTTTCGTTGGCATTGCTGCTGCGGTCCTCGCGGAGCGCCTTGTGATTGCCGTCCGCCGATGATGATCACGCCTGCGACCGTGCGGGCCTAGCTTCCGAACGCTTACCGCGCTTCCAATCCAGAATAGGCCGCCTGACCGCCCGATAGGTGACGAGCAGCACGATCAGCGCCACATGGACGAACGGCACCAGCGTCACCGACTTGACGGCGAGCACATAGTGGATCGCCCCGCCGACTGCAATCACGTAGATCAGCTTGTGCAGCCGGTTCCAGGCCTGGGCGAGCTTGCGGATCGACCAGTTGTTGGACGTCGCCGCCAGCGGGATCAGGAGCAACAGACAGGCAAAACCGATGGTGATATAGGGACGCTTGGCGATATCGCCCCAGACTGCGCCGAAATTGAACCGCAGGTCGAGCGAGACATAGACCGCGAAATGGATCAGCACGTAATAGAAGGTGAGCAGCCCGAGCGCCCGGCGGTAACGCATCCAGTTGATGCCGGCCAGATCGCGCAGCGGCGTGATCGCCAATGTGGCGATGACGAAGCGCAGCGCCCAGATGCCGAGCGCGTGTTCGAATTCCTTGACCGGATTGAAGCCGAGTCCTCCGGTCAGTCCGAGATAGAAATACCAGACCGCCGGGCAGAGCCCGATCGCATAAAGCGCCCAGACGCTGGCCCTGTGGTAGCGCCGGGGAAGGGTTGGCAGGGCGGGGATGGAAAGCATCAGTAGTTCGCTTTCAGGTCGAGGCCGTCATAGAGGCTCGCCACCTGGTCCGCGTAACCGTTGAAGGGCAATGTTGGACGGCGGTTGGAGCCGAAGAAGCCGCCTTCGCCGATCCGCTGTTCCGTCGCCTGGCTCCAGCGCGGATGGTCGACGGCCGGATTGACGTTGGAATAAAAGCCGTATTCCCGGGCATTGGCGTTTTTCCAGGTCGTCTCCGGCTGCTTCTCGACGAGCGAGATCCTGACGATCGACTTGATGCTCTTGAACCCGTATTTCCACGGCACCACGAGCCGGATCGGCGCGCCGTTGGCGTTGGGCAGCGTCTCGCCATAAAGCCCGACCGCCAGAATGGTCAGCGGATGTCGCGCTTCGTCGAGGCGAAGCCCTTCGATATAGGGCCAGGGCAGCGGCTGGAAGAAACCCTTCTGGCCGGGCATCTCCTCCGGCCGCACCACGGTTTCGAAGGCGACGTACTTGGCGCTGCCGAGCGGATCGACCTTGTCGAGGAGTGCCGAAAGCGGGAAGCCGATCCACGGGATCACCATCGACCAGCCCTCGACGCAGCGCATCCGGTAGGTTCGGTCCTCGAGCGGCAGTTTGAGCAGTTCCTCGAGCCCGAATTCTGCGGCTTTGCCCACCATGCCCTCGACCTTCACCGACCAAGGCGTCGGTTTGAAGTCGCCGGAATTGGCGGCCGGGTCTTCCTTGTTGACCCCGAATTCGTAGAAATTGTTGTAGGTGGTCACCGCTTCCTTCGGCGTCAGCTTCTCGTCGAGCTTATAGATGCTGGGGCTCGACGCCAGCGGCGCGGCGAAGGCCTCGCCCACACCTGTCATGGCCAGACCGGCGGCAGCGGCTGCTCCCATGAAATGCCGGCGCGATAGGTAGATGTCCCGAGGGGTGATCTCGGAGGCTGGAATATGCGGCGGACGATAGGCGGGCATGATGAATCTCCTCTGGGCAGATACTGCCTTTTCTCCTCCATACGTACCGCCAAACCAAAAGGTTTCACAGCTTTGGAAATTGTTGCGGAGCCCACGTTTGCGTGAAAAATTCGTGCAATCCTTTGATGGAATAAACCGGCGAGGGAACCGCTGGCCTGCCTGCCTCATTTTCCATGCTCGAGACATTCGCGCCAAGGAGGTTATGGATGACGGACAATGCCTGGAACGTCGGATCGGCAGGCGCTTTCACGGATCGTGCCGAGAGATTGCGCCGCCTGCGCCGTCTATCCGGCATCGCGCGGCTGATGGACACGGCAATCGGCATTCCCGGCACCCGTATCCGCTTCGGCGCCGACTCCGTCTTCGGTCTCATTCCCGTCATTGGTGACGCCGGCGGCGCTTTGGTTGGTCTCTATATCGTCAACGAAGCCCGCCGCCTCGGCCTGCCGCCGGCGAAGCTCGTACAGATGCTCGGCAACATTGCTGCGGACTCCATCCTCGGCAGCGTGCCGCTCGCCGGCGACGTCTTCGACCTGTTCTTCAAGTCGCATCGCCGCAACGTCCGGATGATCCTTGACCATTTCGGGATAAATCCCGACGAACTGCGGCGGTGACGAGTTCGGGGGCTGGCAACCGTACCGCTTTGGCCTGTCGTGATAGTGACACGTTTTGCCGTTTGGGCTAGGAAAGCCGCAAAACCGGTGGTTTTTGCGCATGGTCCTGGAAAGGACTAGACTGCGCGAGGCCCGAACAAGAGATCGAGGACGACACCATGCCCGCTTACCGTTCCAGAACCACGACCCATGGCCGCAACATGGCGGGTGCACGCGGGCTCTGGCGCGCGACCGGCATGAAGGACAGCGATTTCGGCAAGCCGATCATCGCGGTGGTCAATTCCTTCACCCAGTTCGTACCCGGCCACGTGCACCTCAAGGATCTCGGCCAGCTGGTCGCCCGCGAGATCGAGGCCGCCGGCGGCGTCGCCAAGGAGTTCAACACCATCGCCGTCGACGACGGCATCGCCATGGGCCATGACGGCATGCTCTATTCGCTGCCGTCGCGCGAAATTATCGCGGACTCGGTCGAGTACATGGTCAACGCCCATTGCGCCGACGCCATGGTCTGCATCTCCAACTGCGACAAGATCACCCCCGGCATGCTGAATGCCGCGATGCGCCTCAACATTCCGGCCGTTTTCGTCTCCGGCGGCCCGATGGAAGCCGGCAAGGTCGTGCTGAAGGGCAAGACCCATGCGCTCGACCTGATCGATGCGATGGTCGCCGCTGCCGACGACAAGGTCTCCGACGAGGACGTCAAGGTCATCGAGCGTTCGGCCTGTCCGACCTGTGGTTCGTGCTCCGGCATGTTCACGGCCAACTCGATGAACTGCCTCACCGAAGCGCTCGGCCTGTCGTTGCCCGGCAACGGCTCGACGCTCGCCACCCATGCGGACCGCAAGCGCCTGTTCGTCGAGGCCGGCCACCTGATCGTCGATCTCGCCCGCCGTCATTACGAGCAGGAAGATTATAATGTCCTGCCGCGTTCGATCGCCACCAAGCAGGCCTTCGAGAACGCCATGTCGCTCGACATCGCCATGGGCGGCTCGACCAACACGGTGCTGCACATCCTTGCAGCCGCCTATGAAGGCGACATCGACTTCACCATGGACGATATCGACCGCCTGTCGCGCAAGGTGCCGTGCCTCTCGAAGGTGGCGCCCGCCAAGGCCGACGTGCACATGGAAGACGTCCATCGCGCCGGCGGCATCATGTCGATCCTCGGCGAGCTGGACAAGGGCGGCCTCCTGAACCGCGATTGCTACACCGTTCACGCCGAAACGCTGGGCGACGCCATCGACCGCTGGGACATCACCCGTACCAACAGCGAGACGGTCCGCAACTTCTTCAAGGCTGCTCCAGGCGGCATCCCGACCCAGGTGGCGTTCTCCCAGGAAGCCCGTTGGGACGATCTCGACACCGACCGTGTTGGCGGCGTCATCCGCTCCGTCGAACATCCGTTCTCGAAGGACGGCGGCCTCGCGGTCCTGAAGGGCAATATCGCGATTGACGGCTGCATCGTGAAGACGGCCGGCGTCGATGACTCGATCCTGAAGTTCACCGGCCCCGCCCGCGTCTTCGAAAGCCAGGATGCGGCGGTCAAGGCGATCCTCGCCAACGAGATCGTCGCCGGTGATGTCGTGGTCATCATCTACGAAGGCCCCAAGGGCGGTCCGGGCATGCAGGAAATGCTCTATCCGACGAGCTATCTGAAATCGAAGGGCCTTGGAAAGGCCTGCGCGCTGATCACCGACGGGCGCTTCTCGGGTGGCACGTCCGGCCTGTCGATCGGCCATTGCTCGCCGGAAGCGGCCAACGGCGGCACGATCGGTCTGGTCCGTGAAGGCGATACGATCGAGATCGATATCCCGAACCGCACGATCAACCTCAAGGTTTCGGAAACGGAACTCGCCGAACGCCGCAGAGAGCAGAACGCCGCCGGCTGGAAGCCGTCCGCTCCCCGCAAGCGCAATGTCACCACGGCGCTCAAGGCCTACGCCGCCTTCGCCGCCAGCGCCGACAAGGGCGCCGTGCGCATCCTGCCGGAATAAGGGCCTGCGGACTTGTTTGCCAAAAGGCGGCGGCGGGTTCTCCTGAAGCCGACTTGTGTTATTGTGGCTATAAGTTGCCGAAGGGACGCACGATGTCTGAGCTATATCGCATTACCTTTGACCCGCATATCTGTTCGGGGCGTCCGGTGATCCGCGGACTGCGGATCCGGGTGAAGGATATCTTGGAACTGTTGGCCTCCGGAGCGACCCCGGAAGAAATTCTCGAAGACTATCCATTGCTGGAGGCATCGGACATCCAGGCAGCGTTGGAATATGCCGCACGCCAGAGTGATCATGTCGTATTACGCGTTGCCTGATGCGTTTCCTGATCGATGCCCAACTGCCGCCGGCGCTTGCAATATGGCTTGTCGAGCAGGGACATGAAGCCCGGCACGTCATGGACTGCGGTTTGCAGTCGGCTTCCGATCGTCAGATATGGGATACCGCAGCAGCTCTGAATGCGGCGGTCGTCACCAAGGATGAAGATTTCGCTCAGCGCAGGGCAGTGACGGAATCCGGTCCTTCGATCGTTTGGGTCCGCCTGCCAAATTCGCGCCGACGCGATCTGCTGAATTGGTTCGAAGGCGCTGCCTGAAATCCTGAATGCCTTGGAGAACGGGGAGACGGTTGTAGAGGTTCTTTGACCAGCGGCTGTCGTTGTTCTCTGAATGCGAAATAGTCTGCCGATGGTGGATATTGAAAGGCCGCAGGGGAGACTCTCGCGGTTCTTCTCGTCAAAAGTTGCTCACGCACCAATCCTGCGCTTCAACCGCAACCCATCCCGAAAACTCATCCCCAGAAGCGAAATGTTGATCGCGCCGGCACAGAATTCGAGCGCCTGCACCGCGTGGAAGATCATGCCGAACTCGCCGGCCAGCGCCAACTGCCGCAGAACCAGCGCACAGGGAACAAGGATCAGCAGGCCGTTGAGCGCGATGAACGGCATGCGCCTCTTCTTGGCGCCGACGGCGGGGTGTTTCCATTTCGCTCCGAGGCGAAAGCCGCTGAAGCCGGTGAAGGCGATTGCCGGCACGAGCACCGTCAGTCCCCAGGGGATGGCCAGTTTGACGGCGCGGATCATGTCCGGATTACCGGAGATCTCGCTCGCAGCGGTCGATATCCAGAAGACGAGGGTTATCGCCAGCGCCAGTGTCCCGGCGACGGGGTGAAGGGTTCTCATCGATGTCGTCCTTTAAAGGCTTGGGTCAGTCGGGCAAGCGATTGTCGTCCAGCCCGGCGGCAAGCTGCTCCAGGCAGCCGATTGCGGTCGTCAGTCTTTCGGCATCCATTCCCTCCGCCAGTTTGGCGGCAAGCGCATTCCATTGCTGCATGATCCCGGCATAGGCCGTTTCGCCTTGTGCCGTGAGGCGGACGAGTTTCGCCCGCTTGTGATGCGGATTGTCTTCAAAGCCGATGATGCCCTGGCGCTCCAGTTCGTCGATCAGCCGTTGCACCCCCTGGCGCGTCAGGCCCATGTTCCGGGCGATCTGTGCGACGGTAAGTGGATGGCCGGCCAGCGCGATTGCCCCCATCACCTGCCAGCGGGCGCTGGAAAGGCCGAATGAAGCCGTCAACGCATCGCCCGCCGCGATCAGCGCGCCATTGGTGCGAAAGATCGTCAGGCTCAGGCTCGTGAGAAGTTCTGCTCTATCATGCTTCATGACAACATATTGTCGAAATGACAATTTGTTGTCAAATGACATTTCGACCTAAAGCGGCTGTGCGAGATCCTTGTAGGCCTCGTCCAGCTGCTTCATCCGCTCCGCATAGGCAGCCCGGATGCATTCCACGTCTTCGCCGCAGGTCTGGCGCTTTTTCAGCCAGGCGCTCTGTTCGTCGCGCAGCTTGTCGCGATTGCCCATCGCGACGAGGGTGGTCAGGATATCGAAGGTCGTCACCATTTTCACGTCGGCATCGTTGAGCGAACGGGTGTCGCAGATGACTTTCTCGTCCGCCGCAAGGTTGCCGCGGTCGCAATCGAAGCTCGCAGGCCAGGCGGTGCGGGGCAGGGCCGGGATGGCGAGGGCGGCGAGGAACCCGGTCAGGGCGGTGGCGGTGAGGATCGGTCTCATGCCTGCACTCCTTCGTGTCTTCACAGGGAGCCGGATCGGATCGCTCTCCAAAGGCTCCAGACAACGAAGATGAGGCAGCAAAGCCAGATGGCAAGGATGACGGCAAGGCCACCCCGGCTGGCGGGACGTTCCGCTTGGCGCGAGGCCTTTTCGCGAAACTCGCCCATCAGCGCCGCAGGCACCAGCCTGACCGCGAGCATGATGCCGAGCGGCACGATGACGAGATCGTCGAGATAGCCGAGGACCGGAATAAAGTCCGGGATGAGATCGACCGGCGACAGGGCATAGGCCGCGACCGCGCCGGCGACGAGCTTGGCATGCAGCGGCACGCGACGATCGCGGGCGGCGAGCCACAGCGCCACGATGTCCCGCTTCAGCGCTTTCGCCCATTGTTTCGCCTTTGTCAGTAGGCCCATTGGCGTCCTCTCAAGTGATCTCCTATATAATGCGAGGAACTGACTGATTTCCGCCATCTTATCCGTGATTCGGCCACCTTTCTTTTCCAGCCTGCCGCGCTAAAACTCGATCCGGATTTTCTTAGAACGAGGAATCAAATGCTGACCATGCTGAAGCGCGTGTCGACCGGCCTTCTCACCCTTTCATTGCTGATGCCGGTTGCGGCGATCGCGCAGGAACAGAGGGCGGTGCCCCAGAGCCGCCAGGAAATGCAGCTCTCCTTCTCGCCGCTGGTCAAGCAGACGGCAGGCGCGGTCGTCAACGTCTATGCCGAGCGGGTCGTGCAGCGCCTCAATCCGTTTGCCGGCGATCCGTTCTTCGAGCAGTTCTTCGGCCAGCGCATGCCGAACCGCTCCGAGAAGCAATCCTCGCTGGGGTCCGGCGTCATCCTCTCGGCGGAAGGCCTCGTGGTGACCAACAACCACGTCATCGAAGGTGCCGACGACATCAAGATCGCGCTTGCCGATGGCCGCGAGTTCCCCTGCGACGTGGTGCTGAAGGATGAGAGCGTCGATCTTGCGGTCCTGCGCATCAAGTCGAAGGAACATTTTCCGGTGCTTGCAATCGGCGATTCCGACCGCACCGAAGTGGGCGACCTGGTGCTCGCCATCGGCAACCCGTTCGGCGTCGGCCAGACGGTGACGAGCGGCATCGTCTCGGCGCTTGCCCGCAATCAGATCACATCGGGCGATTTCGGCTTCTTCATCCAGACGGATGCCTCGATCAATCCCGGCAATTCCGGAGGGGCGCTGATGAACATGAACGGCGAACTGATCGGCATCAACACCGCGATCTTTTCCCGCGGTGGCGGCTCCAACGGCATCGGCTTCGCGATCCCCGCCAATCTCGTGAAAGTTTTCCTGGCCGCGGCTTCGGAGGGCAAGAAGAGCTTCGAACGTCCGTTCGTCGGCGCCACCTTCGATGCGGTCAATTCCGATGTCGCCGAGGCGCTGGGGCTCAAGACCGCCCGCGGCGCCCTCGTTGTACGCGTCGTGGAAGGCGGTCCGGCCGACCGGGCGGGCCTGAAACCCGGGGAAGTGGTGACCGCCGTCAACGGCATTCCGGTCGAACATCCGGATGCGCTTGGTTATCGCCTGACGACCGCCGGTCTCGGCAAGCAGGCGGCGCTGACGGTGCAGACGAACGATGGCCAGCGGCAGGTGAATCTTGCCCTCAACACCGCGCCGGAAACCACGCCGCGCGACGAGCGGCTGCTGGAAGGCCGCAACCCGTTTGCGGGCCTGCGGGTCGCCAATCTCTCGCCGAAGCTTGCGACCGAACTGCGCATTCCCGCGGAGAAGGCCGGCGTGGTGGTGACCGACGTCGTCCGCGGTTCGCCAGCGGCCCGATACGGTTTCGAGCCGCGGGATATCATCATTTCCCTGAATGGCACGACCGTCACAGCCAGCAAGGCGCTGGAGGGAATGCTGGACGACGATCCGGGCTTCTGGCGGGTCGAAATCGAGCGCAACGGGCAGCGGATCCGGCAGTTCTTTCGATGAGCGGTGATCTTTTCGCCCCGAAGGTTCCAGATGAGGTCGCCAACCGGCGGCCGCTGGCGGATCGGTTGCGGCCGAAAACGCTCGCCGAAGTCACCGGCCAGCCGCATCTGACCGGCGAGGACGGGGTGCTGAGGCGGATGATTGCCTCCGGTTCGCTCGGCTCGATGATCTTCTGGGGGCCGCCCGGCACCGGCAAGACGACGGTTGCCCGGCTTCTCTCCGGCGAGGCGGGTTTGGCCTTCGAACAGATTTCGGCGATCTTTTCCGGGGTCGCCGACCTGAAGAAGGTTTTCGAAGCCGCCCGCATGCGCCGCATGGACGGCCGCCAGACGCTTCTCTTCGTCGATGAGATCCACCGCTTCAACCGTGCCCAGCAGGACAGTTTTTTGCCGGTCATGGAGGATGGCACGGTCATCCTGGTCGGCGCGACCACCGAGAACCCGAGTTTCGAACTCAATGCCGCTCTTCTGTCGCGCGCCCGGGTCCTGACCTTTCGCAGCCATGACGAGGAGAGCCTCGGCGAATTGCTGGAGCGTGCCGAGGCGGCGGAGGCCAGGCCGCTGCCGCTCGACGAGGATGCCCGGGCAAGCCTCATCCGGATGGCGGATGGCGACGGCCGGGCGGTCCTGACATTGGCCGAGGAGGTCTGGCGCGCGGCCCGGCAGGGGGAGGTCTTCGATACGGCAGGCCTCACCGCCATCGTCCAGCGCCGTGCCCCGGTCTACGACAAGGCGCAGGACGGCCACTACAATCTCATCTCGGCGCTCCACAAGTCGGTGCGCGGCTCCGATCCCGATGCGGCGCTCTATTATCTCGCCCGCATGTTCGATGCCGGCGAGGATCCGCTCTATCTCGGTCGGCGGCTGGTGCGCATGGCGGTCGAGGATATCGGCCTTGCCGATCCGCAGGCGCTGGTCGTCTGCAACGCGGCCAAGGACGCCTACGACTATCTGGGGTCGCCCGAAGGCGAACTGGCCTTCGCACAGGCCTGCGTCTACCTGGCGACCGCGCCGAAATCCAATGCGGTCTATACGGCGTTCAAGGCGGCGACGCGGGCGGCCAAGGAAAACGGCTCGCTCCTGCCGCCGAAGCATATCCTCAATGCGCCGACCAAGCTGATGAAGGGCGAGGGATACGGCGAGGGTTACCGCTACGACCATGACGAGCCCGACGCGTTTTCAGGCCAGGACTATTTCCCCGAAAAGATGGGCCGCCAGACCTTTTACGATCCGCCGGAACGCGGTTTCGAACGGGAGATCCGCAAGCGCCTCGACTGGTGGGCCAAGCTTCGCAAGGAACGCAACGCCGAGTGATGACGCCAGGGGTTTACGAGGCTTGTTTATGGCCCATGCCGCTGCCGGGCGCGGCGAGCAGCTTGACGGAGGATTCCGCCAGACCGTGATGGCCCTCCATGTCGACGATCAGGTGCCAATGGCCGTTTTCGGGGATGACCAGCCGGATGGGCGAGCGTTTTGCGATGCCGCCGACATATTTGAAATCGAGCAATTCGGTGAAACGCTGGAAATTGGCAGCGGTCATCAGGCGCACGTTATTGACCGCGCTCAGCGTCACTTCGATCGTCGTCCCGGCCCGCTGGGGTTTCAGATCGTAATGTGTGTAGCGGAAATTCGGAGCGGCCATCCCTGCCTCATTGATGCCAGCATAAAAGTTCATCAATCTTAATGGCACGTCGTTAACGAATGGTGGAACCTAGGGGTTGCCCAAGGGTTAATTACAGGAACTTCAAGCCTAGCACGGCGCGCCGAAATGGCACCGTGCCAATGAGGCGGCTTTCGTCCCCTGCAGCCGCCGTACAATAATAATATTGACCTCCTAACTCGACATCCCGCCGGCCTCCGGCGGGGTTTGCTTTTTCGAAAAAGAGTTTTCGCCGGTGTCGGTTCCGCTTGGCCTCCTCCGTCCTTGGGGCATCGATTAACCGAACGAGGGAGCGACCCATGTCGATCAGGATAGTCACAGCCTTCATTGCGGCCATTGCCGCAGCAGTCATTCCCGCCATCGCCGAAGCGCAGGAGCCGAAGCCCGTGGCGCCGCAGTCCGCCGGAGCCGAACCGGTCAGGAAGGGACGTGTCGAGGCCGGCGGCATCAGCTATTATTACGAAATACGCGGGAAGGGGGATCCCCTGCTGCTTCTGCATGGCGGCCTCGGTTCGATCGACATGTTCCAGCCGATCCTGCCGGCGCTGACCGAACATCGCCAGGTGATCGGGGTTGATCTCCAGGGCCACGGCCGGACCCCGCTCGGCAAGCGGCCCATCTCGATCGAGGCCATGGGCGCGGACATGGGCAAGCTCGTCTCCGAACTTGGTTATGCCCAGGTCGACGTGCTCGGTTATTCGATGGGCGGCGGCGTGGCGTTGCAGATGGCGGCCCAGGCGCCGGGCAAGGTGCGCCGGCTCGTCATCGCCTCGGCGCCTTATGCCAGGAACGGCTTCTTCCCGGAAATGATCCCGCAGCAGGAGGCGGTCGGCGCCGGCCTTGCCGACATGATGAAGGACACTCCGATGTTCCTCTCCTACAAGGCGGTGGCGCCGGATGTTTCCGAGTTTCCACGCCTGCTCGACGCGATGGGCGACTTGATGCGCCGCGACTATGATTTTTCCGACGCCGTGGGCAAACTGAAGATGCCGGTCATGCTGGTCTTCGGCGACAGCGACATGATCCGGCCCGAGCATATCGTCGAATTCTATCAGAAGCTCGGCGGTGGTCTGAAGGATGCCGGATGGATGCGGGAGAACATGGCCGGGAACCGCCTGGCGATCCTGCCGGACCTCACGCATTACGAGGCCTTTGCGGCCCCCGCTCTGGTCACGACCGTATTGCCCTTCCTCGACGGCAGGAGCAATGCCCCGAACTGGGCCGGACAGGTGAAGAATTGACGATCCACCGGGAAGGGAGGCCGCCATCGAAGGGGTGGCCTCCCATTCATTTCAAGAGCTTGTTTGGTTTTTCGGACTCTAATTTAGAGATTGATGATTCATTTTCTGAGGTTCTCGCGGTCGAGCTGGGTCGTGAGCGCCAGCACGGTTTCGCAGGTCGGAGTCGGCACGCCGGTCAGTTTGCCGAGCGTCACCACCATGCCGGTGAGCGGGATGATCTCCAGCGCCTTGCCGGCCAATAGGTCCTGCAGCATCGAGGTCCGCACCGGGCCGAACCCGCCGGCACGGTTGATCTGGGCATCGACGTCCTCCTTGAACACGGCGCCGAGCGCCTCGCCGACCGCCTTGGTTTCCCCCATGACCTTGGCCACCTGGGCGGCGACGGCACGGTTTTCCATCATGTTGTCCATGAGAGCGCGGGTCAGCGCGCTGATCGGATTGTAGGCCGCATTGCCCATCAGCTTGGTCCAGATCGCATCACGGATACGATCGGTCGGCAGGATGGTGATATCGGCGCGGCCGAGCAGTTCCGAAATTGCCGCGAGATCGGCCGACATCTCGCCCGAAGGTTCGCCGAGGTGGAAGCGGCCCTCGCCGTTGAGCTGCACGGTGCCGGGCTCGATGACCTCCGCGCCCTGATAGGCGACGCAGCCGATCACCCGTTGCGGACCGACGAGCGACCAGAGCTTGCCTTGCGGATCGAGTTCGGGAAGCTGCCGTTCCGCGTGGCCGCTCGTCTGGTCCCGGTGGAAATACCACCACGGAATGCCGTTCAGGATGTTGATGACGCGCGTGCTTGGCTTCAGCAGGCGGGCAAGGCCCTCGGCCGCATCGGCAAGCTGATGGCCCTTGAGGCCGGTGATGACGAGGTCCTGCGCGGGCAGTTCGCGAGGATCGCCGGTCGCCGCCACCTGCACGTCGAGCGGCGCTTCATGCCCCGGCGTGACGATGGTGAGGCCCTTTTCGCGGATCGCCGCCAGATGCGCGCCGCGCGCCACGACCGAAACCGTCGCATCTTCGCCGAGTCCGTTGGCAATCTTCGCCGCAAACGCGCCGCCGAGCGCGCCTGCGCCATAGATGCAGATATCCCTGATCGTCATAGTCTCCTGTCTCCGCTCCTGTGCAGTGCGGTAGACTTAGGGCATGTGGACCGGTCAGGCGAACGACTTTTTGTCATGGATCAGTGGGTGAGCCTTCCGGGAAGAAGCTCGTTGCGCCGCAGTTCATCGATGGCGGCGACGGCATCCGCGACCGACCAGCCGGCCTTGACGGCGGCGGCGATCATCTTCACTTCCGCTTCCTCTTCCAGCGCCAGGAAGAGCGGTTCGAGTGCCTCCTGGACGGTGAGGATATGTTCCTCCGGCGAAGCGACGGACGCGCGTGCAGCAGTCGTAGGCATGATACGCAGTGCTCCTCTCTCTTTTGTGATCGAATCCCCACAATAGTTGTGAGGCAAAAAGGTTCCGTGCAACCTGTGGAAAATTTAGCCGGCCGCCTTTCATCGTCATGGAGCTTGTTCTTTCGCCAAGCGTCTGCCTTGTTGCCTAGCTAAAATAAAAATGATTCGGGCGGCCGCTGGCCTTGCCCGACGGCGGCAGCCGATGCCAAGGAGACGACGATGACGGACGGCAAGAAATACCAGATCACCGAAATGCGGCCGAAGATCACCGTGATCGGCGTCGGCGGCGGCGGCGGCAACGCGATCAACAACATGATTGCCGAAAACCTGGAAGGTGTCGATTTCATCGCCGCCAACACGGACGCGCAGGTGCTGGCCACCTCCAAGGCCTCGCGCCGCATCCAGCTCGGCGCGCATGTGACCGAGGGCCTCGGCGCCGGCTCGCTGCCGGAGATCGGCCGGGCTGCGGCGGAGGAATCGATCGACGAGATCATGGACCATCTTTCGGGCTCGCACATGTGTTTCGTCACCGCCGGCATGGGCGGCGGCACGGGAACGGGCGCCGCCCCGATCATCGCCCAGGCGGCCCGCAATGCCGGCATCCTGACGGTGGGCGTCGTCACCAAACCATTCACCTTCGAGGGCAATCGCCGCATGAAGACGGCGGACGCCGGCATCGAGGAACTGCGCCGCGCCGCCGATACGGTCATCGTCATCCCCAACCAGAACCTCTTCCGCATCGCCGACGCCAAGACGACCTTCGCCGACGCCTTCATGACCGCCGACAAGGTGCTGTTTGCCGGGGTCGGCTGCATTACCGACCTGATCGTCAAGGAAGGCCTCATCAACCTTGATTTCGCCGACGTCAAATCGGTGATGAAGGGCATGGGCCGGGCGATGATGGGCACCGGCGAAGCCTCCGGCGATGGCCGCGCGCTGATGGCCGCGGAAGCCGCGATCGCCAACCCGCTGCTCGACGACATCTCGATGAAGGGCGCCAAGGGCGTTCTGATCTCGATTTCCGGCGGTTCCGACATGACCCTGTTCGAGGTGGACGAGGCGGCGAGCCGCATTCGCGACGAGGTGATGGACGATGCCGATATCGTCGTCGGCGCCATCTTCGACCGCAATCTCGATGGCAAGTTCCGCGTCTCGGTGGTGGCGACCGGCCTCGACGGTGGCGATGCGGTCGCCGCCCCCGGCACGCCGGCCGGCGCCCAGCCGGTGCCGCGCACTCTGCAATAGGCCGCCCGTCCTTCGATCGTCCGGCGCGACCGGATCGACGCCCTTTGGAGGTTCCGCCCCGAAGGGCGTTTTCCGTCTTTTCATTGTCATTCTCCGCCGGTATAGGTCGCGGCCCATTCACGACGAGCCGGAGGACGAACATGGACGCGAAGACTGTCGCCGCCCATTGGGAAGGCAATGCCGAGACCTGGACGATCTATTCGAGGGCCGGTTACGACAAATACCGGGACGCGCTGAATACGCCCGCCTTCCTCGCCATGCTGCCGCCGGTTGCCGGGCTGAAAGGCCTCGATCTCGGCTGCGGCGAGGGGACGAATACCCGCGCCGTCGCCCGGCTCGGGGCGCGGATGACGGGCCTCGACATCGCCCCGACATTCCTGCGCTTTGCCGGCGAGACCGAGGCCAAGGATCCGCTCGGCATCGATTACGTGCTCGGCGACGGCCTGACGATCGATTTTCCCGATGCGAGTTTCGATTTCGTCACCGCCTTCATGTCGATGATGGACATGGCCGACCAGCGCGGCGTGCTGAAGGAGGTTCATCGTGTCCTGAAACCCGGCGGCTTCCTGCAGTTCTCCATCCTGCATCCGTGCTTCGTGCCGCCGACCCGCAAGAACATCCGCGACGAGACGGGCGAGGCGGTCGCCGTGCAGATCTCCGATTATTTCGACGAGAGCGACGGACGGATCGAACGCTGGCTGTTTTCGGAAATCCCGGCCGAGGAACGGTTGAAGCTGACGCCGTTTTCGATCCCGCGCTTCCATCGCACGCTGACCACATGGGTTTCGATGGTCGTCGAGGCGGGACTGACGATCCAGGCTTTCGGCGAACCTATGGCGTCGGTCGAGGTGGCGCGTGCCGAGCCGGTGGTCGCCGATACGCGTGTCGCGCCGATCTTCCTGCATGTCCGGGCCGGCAAGGGATAGAGGCTTCCACGCGTTCACCGGACACACTCCTCCCTTGGCGATCCCCGGTTTTCGCTTCGCCCTCCCGAGGAGGACGAAGGGGTCTTTCGTTGTCCATGCCCCCGGGTTTAACCCGAGGGTCGGACGGGGCGCTGAAAGCTGCCTCGTAGTTAGGTAATAAGTGACACCTCTCAGCGCCTCGTTCGGTGGTTTTTATCCGCGACTTCGGTTCTTCTGCGACGGCGGGGGTGTGGGGAGGATGGCACGGCGTTTCGAAAAGAACCGTTCGTCCTCAAACCGGCATCTCTCCGGCCGCCCATGCCTCGTCGGGTCACGATTGGCCGGGCGCCACGATCTTCCACCTGCGCTACGCGGCAGGGTTTTGGTAAAGCCCCCGGACGCCGCATGGCGCGTTCCCGTCATCCTCCAATGCCGCACAGGCACGCCTGGCGCTTCATCATGAGCTACGAGGAGGAAGTCGGTCCGACTGCTTCCCGTTCGCCCCATCGCCGGAGGAGAACCGTGTTCCGCGGACCCGATGATGCAGGAGGCTTTGCGTCCTATCCTCCTGTACCGCGCCGGCCCAGCCTCGCCGAAACGCCTTCCGGTGTATCCGAAACGGGAAGTGCACAGTGTAGGCAGGGGGCGAAGGGTGGGGATGAAGGGGGACGAAAATTCTCGTAAGTCTTGGATTGCGTATGCGAGCGTGAGGCAAACGTCTCCGCCCGGAGGGCCTCTCTCGGTCTTGTTACACTTGTTGATCGATGAACCCGCAAGGCGGAGGCGGGAGGTTAAGAGAGTATTTATAGATTCGTGAAAATTGATGGTGTCATGCTGGCGTCGGGCATGAAGGGCTCTGCGGGGTGTTACGATGCCGAGCGGTTTGTAACCTTGAGTGACCGCCTGCGTTCCGTCGGATGCGGGCTTTGTACGGAGTAAAGCATGACCATGATGAAGACGCCCTTCGCGCTGGCGATCGCCGCCGCATTTTTCGCCACGCCGGTCCTGGCAGCAGACCTTGCCCCCTATTCCGAACCGCCGTCCTATAACGAGCCGGCTGGCGCGCCGAAGGCGGGCTGGGGCGGCGCCTATGTCGGTGCCGATCTCGGCATGGCGTCGCGCAAGCTGAACCCGTTCGATGGCGACAAGGGCCTCGTTCTCGGCGTTCACGGCGGCTATAACATGGACCTCGATTCCGGCGTCGTCGGCGCGGAAATCGAAGCCTCGCATCTCGGCAACGTCGAAAGCCGCGTGCCGGGCGGCAAGATCAAGGAACAGGGCCGCGTCGCCGCCAAGGCCAAGGCCGGCGTCGGCTTCAACCAGACCCTCGTCTACGGCACCGCCGGCGTGGCGCTGACAAGTTTCGGCGACAAGAGCGGCACATCCGGCCCGGACGGCTGGAAACCCGGCTGGGTGGTCGGCGCCGGTGTGGAACAGAAGCTCACCGACAACCTCTCGGCCCGCTTCGAATACAACTACACCATGACCAACGACGTCCGCAGCACGACCGCCGGCGTCACCTCGAAAAGCGACGTGGTCGACCAGACGCTCAAGGCCGGGGTGAATTACAAGTTCTAGGATGAAAGCAGTCTTGACCCCGCCGGAGGCGATGGCGCGGTCCTTGGGGGTAAGGAATAGCAAAGCGCCGCGCGCCGGAATGGCGCGCGGCGCTTTGCCTTTGACGGCTAGTCTCAGCGGGTGGTCTCTGTATCGAGTTGGTCGCGGACCTGATCGATCTTGCCGACCGCCGGACCGACGCCCAGCGTGCTCTTTGCCCATCCCAAGGCTTCGTCGGTGACGGGGGTGCCTGCGAAATCCTGCAACGCCTCGCGCAGAGCCGCTTCGCCGAGTTCGGGATCCGTAACGGCGGGCTCGATGCCGTTCTTCAGTTCGTATTGCGCATAGCCTGTCACATAGGCCGAAAGTGACGCCATCCTCGGATCGTTGCTGTTGAGATAGGCGTGGTAATTGCGCTTCAGGGAGTTGAGGCCGGCCAATTCCGAGGCCGGCGGCCTGGCCTTCTGCGCAGGCACGGCCTTCGCGACCTGCCGGCCGGGATCCCTCCTGGCCCGCTCCTTAGCCGAGCCGAGACTGGTTGTTGCCGAGCGGCTCTTGCCCGAATGACCCTGATTGGTGGGGCCACGGTCCGCGGCCTTGTCGCGGCCCCCGCCATTGCCACCGCCGCCGCCGTTTCCACCACCATTACCGCCACCATTGCCTCCCTTGGCAAAGGCGGGTTCGGAAAATCCGGTGACACCTCCGCCCACCGCCACCGCCGCGAGCGCCAGGACGACAATTCCGTTCCTGAGGACCTTGTTCATGTTCGCCGATCTCCTCCGTTGGCCTTGCGAAAGTCGGCGGACGCGCCGACTGTCCTGCTTCGAGTGTCATGACAATCTGACGCAACAGCCCCTATAAATCCATGGGGCTAGGACCAAAGAGCCCGTTTTCGGGACCAAGGTCGGAGCGGGGCGGGGACCTTGGTCTCATTTCGGGGCTTGCGGTCTGCATAACGGCGCTCATCGCTTCGACGACAGTGCCATCTGCGCATCTAAACCTCTCTGCTGGCCCGTAAAGCAGTTCATAAATCGGAAAACGAGTGTCGCTTTTGAACGATGACGCGGCTGTACCGCAATGATGAGGTGCCGGCAGAGCTATGTTGGGTTCGCGGTCTCGGCTGGTGTTTGGCCTACGCCTCGGCGGCAAGTCCGCAGTCATGCCGCCGCAGAAGTTGCTTACATCTGCCGTCATCGCTAGCTCGGCCTATTGCCGAAAGCTGATCTCGCCCCTAGGTCGAGTCGTACCCATTTTTCTATCAGAGAGTTTGAGCAACTATGTCGATTTCAGATGCGATCTACCGTCCTTTTGAAACATTAATCCGACCGCTTGACATTCCCTACAAGCCATTGCCGTCGAACGGATCGGTCGCCGTTCTCCTGCACTTCATCCTGATGTTTCCCGGCATCCTGATTGCACTCGCTGTTTCCACCATGGCGATCGAGGCCATGAATCTAACGATCGTTTGGGGATTGTCCGTCATTGTTGATGGCGTAACGCAGCAGGGCGCCCGCGCTTTCCTGCACAATGAATGGCTGCTGCTGACTTTCCTCGGCCTTATGCTCTTCCCCGCCATTCCAATTGCCTCTTTCCTCGTCAATACGCTGAACTCGCATACGCTTGGCATTGGCATGCCGGCCGCCATTCAATGGCAGGGCCACAGGGCGGTGGAGCGGCAGGACCTGGCCTTCTTCCACGATCTCTATGCAGGCCAGGTCGCCTCGCGTCTACAGCAGGTGGCGTCAGCCGTGCAGCAGCAGGTCATTTCGGCCTTCCAGTCCATCCCCCGCTTTATCATGCAGATGGTCGGCTCCATCATCCTTCTGAGTACGCTCTCCTGGCAGCTTGCCCTGCCGCCCATCATTTGGATCACGCTCAACGTACTGCTCGCCGTGAGGCTCGCGCCCGTCTTTACCGAGCGCTCACGCCGCTCCGCCAAGCGCCGCAGTCTGATTTCCGGCGCCATCACCGATCTCTACGCCAACATGCAGATGGTCAAACAATTCGCAGCGGAAGACAGCGAGGCCGGCGCTATCAAAGGAATAATCGGCAAGGCGATCGAGGCGCAGCAGAGCGAACAGCGTATCTATCGTACCGCCGAGGTCATAGTGGTCGTGCTCAACATGATGCACTGGCTGGCAATTCTGTCGATCGGCTTTACCGGTCTCGTCGATGGCTTCGTCACAATCGGCGAGTTCACAGCCGCCGTCTATGTCCTCAGCCGTCTCTCCGGTCACACATTTACATTCCTGCAGATGGGCCAACAGATCTTCCAGGCAATCGGCACGATCAAGGACGCCATGCCCGTCATGACGACACCGCCGACGATCACCGACCAGCCGGATGCGGACGAACTTGTCGTACAGCGGGGCGAGATCAGGTTCGAGAATGTCTGCTTCGCCTACAAATCAGGCAAGCCGGTGATCGACGCCCTGTCGCTAACGGTGCGGCCCGGCGAGAAGGTAGGCCTCGTCGGCCTATCCGGCGCGGGCAAGACGACGCTCGCAAACCTGCTCCTGCGCTTCTACGATATCAAGGACGGCGCGATCCTGATCGACGGGCAGGATATCCGGGCCGTTACCCAGTCAAGCCTGCGCCGCGCCATAGGCGTTATTGCCCAGGACGTTGCTCTGCTGCACCGTTCTGTCGGTGACAATATCCGCTACGGACGGCCGGAGGCGACGCAGGAAGAGATTGAAAGGGTGACGAAGATAGCGAGCGCCGATGGCTTCATCGCCGATCTTGCCGACAGCGAGGGCCGCAAGGGCTATGACGCCTTCGTCGGCGATCGCGGCATCAAACTGTCCGGCGGTCAGCGCCAGCGGGTGGCCATCGCCCGCGTGCTCCTGAAGGATGCGCCGATCCTGGTGCTCGACGAGGCGACCTCGGCGCTGGACAGTGAATCCGAAGCCGCCATCCAGGAAAAGCTCAACCTGGTGATGGAGGGAAAGACGGTGATCGCCATCGCCCACCGCCTGTCGACCATTGCCAGGATGGACAGGATCGTCGTGCTCGATCACGGTCGCATCGTGGAGGAGGGCAGGCCGGAAGAACTGATCGAGCAGGACGGGTTGTTTGCCCGGCTGTGGAAACACCAGACGGGCGGCTTTATTCCGGCTGACATTAGATAAACTGCGCTTTGCCGGAAAGATCCCGCACATCGTGCAAAAACTGTTTTGACGACTGAAGATCGCACCTTTCATGGAAGGGCGGCATATTTTGAATGCGCTAGGATGACCTGCTATAGAGGACGGCCATTGAATCCCTAATGATCCTTTAATATCCTGTCTTTGGTAGCTATGGAGACTAATGGGGATAAATGACAGCTGAATTTTTGACCGTGGAAGCCGCCGCTCATCTCTTGCAATTGCATCCGAAGACCGTTCTGCGGTTTATCCGGGAGGGGCGGCTGCGCGCGACTAAGGTGGGCAAGCAATATCGAGTGATGCGGTCCGACCTGAACACCTTCGCTGGTTCCAATAGTCCGAATGACGTGCGCGAGGCCAGAGCCACCAGCATTGTCGACATTGCAGATGTCGATCCCGCGCTTCTGCAACGCCTTTCAGCCATTTTGCTCGGAGCCGCCAAAGGCAAAGAGCCCTCCGGCGCTCCCATCTCGGTCGATATTGCGCATGACCCCGAGGGTCGCAGCGTCAAGGTCATCCTTATCGCATCGCCGGCCGACGCCGCGATGTTGCTTAAGCTCGTTAGCGCATGCCTGGAGGCTTGACCGTGATCTACAAAATAGAAGGGAGCCGGGAGCAGGTCATGAACCGGTATCGGCTGCACTCCAGAGCGAGCGGTCGGCCGACGTCAGTAACAGCCGGTCCGGCCGTCAGTGGCCAAGCAACCAAATGTCGTCTCCCAACTCTAAAACGATATTCCGATGAGCCCTCTCGAAACCGCTTTGGCTAACCCCGACCCATCACTGCGTCTCAACGCGGCGCTCCGAGCGGGAATGAACCCCTCGTTGGGGGACCTCGAGATATTGCTGCGTCAATGTGCCGTCGAGCCGGATTTCCAGGTCCGTGAAATGCTGACTTGGGCGCTGATCCGGCTCCCGGCGGATAGGGTCGTTCCGCGCGTGGTCGAGGAATTGGCTCGCGCGGAACCACAAGCTAGACGCCAGGCCCTCCACACGCTGTCCAAGTTCAAGGACCCAACGGCGTGGTCAGCCGTGGCGGGTCGCCTGGATGACGAGGATCAGGGCGTTGTCCGCACGGCCTGGTATTCGGCCGTGGCGCTGGCGCCCGAAAGCGAGCGCGACTGGCTGGCCGGAAAACTAGCGGCAAGCCTTGGCCATGGGGACGCGGAGACACAACTCAGCTTGAGCCGGGCCCTTGTTGCGTTAGGAGAGGACGTGATCGCGTCTGTCCTTGCTTTCGCTGCAGAACACGGAGACGCGGCGGTTCGGCAGCATGTCAATGCAACAGAACGGTTGCAGCAAGACCCCGATTCTGGGTTCGCCACTTCGATTAGAAGTGCACGCCGTGAGGTTGCCCTAGGCCGTACGAGATCAACAAAGGGCTGAGGCCAAATGTTGATCAACGGCTTCGGTGATCAGAGTAGGGTGCGTCGCACGCCTCGACGCTAGGTGGGCGGCCGCCTACCAGGACAACAATCGTGGGTACGGTTTCGAGAAGGCCTTCTTCTGGACACTTTCGTTCGATAGAAGAGGGACATTGGCACTGCTAATGAGCGCTGAATGACTCGCCGCTCGCGATGCCGCGTCGCTTAGAACTTCTGACCACGGATGTACTGGCACAGGTGAATAGCGATGATGAGGAAGGTCGGTGCGGTTTCGCCCCGACCTTTTTTATTGCGCGGAAGGCGCCGTGGTATGGCTTAGAAAGCCTCTCTTCACCTCGTTGGATGCTGCAGCTCCTCTAGGCAAACAAGATTCACGTCTTCACAGACAGCCCGCAATGCGAGAGTGCGTTTAGACGGGTGGGCTTCGTCACGCCTGAAGTGGGTCACCTGCTCATCGCGGGCCGCGACGTAGTACGTCGATCAACTACCTTGAACTGCGCGCACACACTTGGAGAGGACCGGATCTACAAGCGCCTAACCTTCGTCGCTCTCATGAAGATCTCGTCCTACTTGAAGCGAGCCTCTAATCCAACGAAACGCAACCATGAGCGCACGGTCGAGGTAGCCATTGGGTTGGGCTGGTAGCTAGCGATAAAAGCGAGAGGGGCAGGTCCGGGACCTGCCCCTCTCTTAAATTACCGACGTCTTGATAATATCCGTTCGGCAACATGTTTTGGATTCGTCCAAACAAACTCGCCAATGGCAATGTTTACGTGGACGCGACACATGATCATCGCTTTAATCAGCTGCAACCGCTAGTCGCGCCGCAAGTGTCGCACTTCTCGCAAGTCCCGTTCCGGACCATCGTGAAGTTCTGGCATTCGGAGCACATGTTGCCCGTATACCCTTGGGCAATGGAGCGCATGCGGCGTTCATTTTCGACCTTCTTGGCTTCGGTCTTGGCGGTTGCGGCCTCGTCGGCGGCGGCGTCGGAGAAGAGGGCGGTGGTGGCGGCCCGTTCCTCGGCGAGTTCCTCGACGATCTCTTCGGCCAGTTCCTTGGCGCGCTCTTCATAATCGCGCTTGAAGGAGACGACTTCCGAAGTGGAGATCGCGGTGGCCGGTTCCAGCTTGCGGGCGGCCGAGCCTGCAAAGGCCGTGACATTGGTGCTGGCCGAGGCGCGGGCGGGGGCGGCGGTTGCCGCACCCTTTGCTTCCGAAGCCGGCAGGCGGTCGCCGCCGGTGGAAACCAGCGTCGGCTTGTAGCCGCGGGTCAGGCCCTTGGAGACCACGTCCGCCTTGCCTTCGGAGACGTTGCGGCCGAAGGCGGTGTTGGAGAAGTCCGACGTATCGACATGGGCGAGGTCGTGGCGGCCGAGATAGGAGATCGCCAGTTCCCGGAACACGTAGTCGAGGATCGACGTGGCGTTCTTGATCGCGTCATTGCCCGTGACGATGCCGGCCGGCTCGAACTTCGTGAAGGTGAAGGCATCGACATATTCCTCGAGCGGCACGCCGTATTGCAGGCCCAGCGAGACGGAGATCGCGAAGTTGTTGATGAAGGCGCGCAGCGCCGAGCCTTCCTTGTTCATGTCGAGGAAGATCTCGCCGAGCCGGCCGTCGTCGTATTCGCCGGTACGCAGGAAGATCGTGTGCCCGCCGATCTTGGCCTTCTGGGTATAACCCTTGCGGCGGCCCGGCAGCTTTTCCTGGTGCCGCACGACCTTTTCGATGATCCGCTCGACGATCTTTTCCGTGACGGTGACGGCCTGGGCGGCTGCCGGCTGGGCGAGCAGGTCCTCAAGTGCATCCTCGGCATCGTCCTCGTCGATCAGCGAGGCGTTGAGCGGCTGGCTGAGCTTCGAGCCATCGCGATAAAGCGCGTTGGCCTTCAGAGCGAGCTTCCAGGAGAGCATGTAGGCGGCGCCGCAATCTTCCACGGTCGCGTCGTTCGGCATGTTGATCGTCTTGGAGATCGCCCCCGAGATGAACGGCTGGGCGGCCGCCATCATGCGGATATGGCTTTCGACCGAGAGATAACGCTTGCCGATCTTGCCGCAAGGATTGGCGCAATCGAAGACCGGCAGATGCTCGGCCTTGAGGAAGGGGGCGCCTTCCAGCGTCATCGCGCCGCAGACATGGATGTTGGCGGCTTCGATGTCCTTCTTGGAGAAGCCGAGATGTTCGAGCAGGTTGAAACTCATGTCGGCGAGCTGCTCGTCGCTGACCTTCAGCGTGCCCTTGAGGAAGTCGGCGCCTAAAGTCCACTGGTTGAAGACGAACTTGATGTCGAAGGCGGCCTTCAGCGCGCCGTTGACGGCTTCGATCTTCTCGTCGGTAAAACCCTTGGCCTTCAGCGAGCCGGGGTTGATGCCGGGCGCCTGGTTGAGGTTGCCGTGGCCGACCGCATAGGCCTCGATCTCGGCGATCTGGCTCTCTGAATAACCGAGGGCGCGGAGCGCTTCCGGGACGGCGCGGTTGATGATCTTCCAGTAGCCGCCGCCGGCGAGCTTCTTAAACTTGACGAGCGCGAAATCGGGTTCGATGCCGGTCGTGTCGCAATCCATGACGAGGCCGATCGTGCCGGTCGGCGCGATGACCGAGACCTGCGCATTGCGGTAGCCGTGCTTTTCGCCGAGTTCGAGCGCCTTGTCCCAGGCGGCCTTGGCGTGACGGCTGAGATCCTGGTCCGGGTTTTCCGAATGGACGAGCGCGACCGGGTTGACCGACAGGTTCTCATAACCGGCGGTCTCGCCATGGGCGGCGCGGCGATGGTTGCGGATGACCCGCAGCATGCTGTCGCGGTTCGGCGCAAAGTTCGGGAACGGACCGAGTTCGGAGGCGATTTCCGCCGACGTCGCATAGCAGATGCCGGTCATGATGGCAGTGAGCGAACCAGCGATGGCGCGGCCTTCGGCCGAGTCATACGGGATGCCGCAGGACATCAGCAGGCCGCCGATATTCGCATAGCCGAGGCCAAGCGTGCGGTATTCATAGGAGAGTTCGGCAATACGGCGCGACGGGAACTGCGCCATCATCACCGAGATTTCGAGCACGATCGTCCACAGGCGGGTCGCATGTTCGTAGTCGCCGATATTGATGCGCTTGGTCGCGGCATCCTTGAACTGCAGGAGGTTGATGGAGGCGAGGTTGCAGGCCGTGTCGTCGAGGAACATGTATTCCGAGCACGGGTTCGAGCCGCGGATCGCACCACCTGCCGGCGAAGTGTGCCAGTCGTTCATCGTCGTGTTGAAGTGGATGCCCGGATCGGCGGACGCCCAGGCGGCATAGGAAATCTGTTCCCAGAGGTCCTTGGCCTTCAGCGTCTTCAGGACCTTTCCGTCCTTGCGGGCGGTCAAGTTCCAGTCGCCGTCATTCTCCACCGCGCGCAAAAAATCGTCCTTCAGCGAGACGGAATTGTTGGAATTCTGGCCGGAAACGGTGAGATAGGCTTCCGAATCCCAATCCGTGTCATAGGTCTTGAACTCCATGTCCTTGTAGCCTTGGCGGGCGAACTGGATGACCCGCTGGATGTAGTTTTCCGGAACCTGGTCCTTCTTGGCGGCACGGATCTCGCGCTTCAGCGCAGGGTTCCTGGCCGGGTCGAAGCAGTCGTCGCCATTATTGTCATATGCGCCGCCTTCGCAGTTGACGCAGGCCTTCATGATCGCCTTGAGGTGCTTGGCGACGATCTTCGAGCCGGTGACGAGGGCCGCGACCTTCTGTTCTTCCTTGACCTTCCAGTTGATGTAGTCCTCGATATCCGGATGGTCGATGTCAACGACGACCATCTTGGCGGCGCGGCGCGTCGTGCCGCCCGACTTGATGGCGCCGGCGGCGCGGTCGCCGATCTTCAGGAAGCTCATGAGACCCGAGGAGCGGCCGCCGCCGGACAGCTTTTCGCCTTCGCCGCGCAGCATCGAGAAGTTGGAGCCGGTGCCAGAGCCGTATTTGAAGAGGCGCGCCTCGCGGACCCAGAGATCCATGATGCCGCCCTCGTTGACGAGGTCGTCCTCGACCGACTGGATGAAGCAGGCATGCGGCTGCGGGTGTTCATAGGCCGACTTCGACTGCGTCAGCTTGCCGGTGAACGGGTCGACGTAGAAATGGCCCTGGCCGGGACCATCGATACCATAGGCCCAATGCAGGCCGGTGTTGAACCATTGTGGGGAATTGGGGGCGACGCGCTGGGTGGCGAGCATATAGGCAAGCTCGTCCATGAAGGCGCTAGCGTCTTCTTCGGACGAGAAATAGCCGCCCTTCCAGCCCCAATAGGTCCAGGTGCCGGCAAGGCGCGAGAAGACCTGGCGCGCATCGGTTTCGGAGCCGTACTGCTCTTCCTTCGGCAGCGCCTTCATGGCTTCCTTGTCGGCGACCGAGCGCCACAGGAAGGAGGGAACGTCGTTTTCCTCGACCTTTTTCAGGATCTTCGGAACGCCGGCCTTGCGGAAATATTTCTGGGCGAGGACGTCGGTCGCGACCTGGGAGAACTGCGCGGGAACGTCGATATCGGCGAGCCGGAAGACGACGGAACCGTCCGGATTGCGGATCTCGCTGACCGCCTTGCGGAATTCGATCCCGCCATAGGCGCCAGTGGCTGGCTTGGTGAAACGACGTTCGATGCGCATTGCCTTAATCCCTCATCTGTTGGCCCGTGCCCCGGGCGCACTTATCCGCCCCGGCCGCTCGCCATCATGGGCAGCCGGTTGAAATTCCATCCAGGTGAATCATCTTGGATGTCTACCTGTATCTTGTGATGGATGGTGGCTGCAAACACTAAATATAGTATTAACAGGTTCTTTCCGCCAGGGCCAATCACAGTTTCGGCAGGGCATTCGGACGCGCACGGAAACTCGCTGGCAGACCAGCCGTCATAGCCGGAATGCCACCCAATGTTATCCGTCCAACTCGAAAGAGAACCGGCCTCGTTAACTCCGGTCCAGTCGCCGCCGCAACATAAAAGCCACAATCCGACGCCCGGAGAGATTCGTCAAGGCGTAGATTGCTACGGTTTTATAACCACAAGATATTGTGCTTCCCGGCTGTGGATAACGGGGATGAAAAATAACCTAGGAATCTCAAAGTTTTGGGAGGGGTAGGTTCTCAAGTCCGATGAACAAGCCCGAAACTTTCAGCTTACGGAACCGTCGCGCATGCCCCGGTCATGCAGGATGCTGAAGATTCCGCCGTACCATATTGAGACAACTTGGCATTCGTCTTCGGGCGGCGGCAGCGGGGCCTGCGGGCGAAAGGCGGGTGAAATTCGCGAAGCGGCCGAGAATGTCTTCGATCGGCGCAATCATGACAGGGACCGCCGCGTCGGACGGCGAAAATTACGGTTGCCTGGCGCCGCATCAGGCAAAGAGGCGGCGCCGGGCGGGGAAGCCGGGTCGAGCTGGGTCAGAGAGAGTTGACGTTTATGCCGACGGTGATGGCGCCGATCGGGGTCCCGGCCTCGTCGGAGATCGTCACGCTCGCCTGCGATTGCAGCGTCTGGGATGATTCGTCCTTTTCGACGCCGTCGATGAAGACGGCGTCCTTGCCGGCACCGAAGGACTTCTTGAACTTTGCCTCGTCGCCCTGCCAGTAGTCGGAGGTGACGTCGCTTTGGCCGACATTGAGGCCCTTGGCATCCATCACGAACATTTCCGTAACCGTACCCCCGGACTTATCCTTCTGCTCCACGAGGAATTTCGACAGGGCGTTGCCCAGCACGCCGTCGATCATCGCGCGATTGGAGCCGTCGACTTCGGCGCGCCATTTCTTGTCGAGCGCCTGGATGTCGGCGTCGCTCAGTTTGGCATTGGCGGCGTTCTGCGCCTTGATCGCCGAAATGACTACGGCATCGTTGAGCCATGGCTTTATCTTGCCGGTGACATATTCGGTCATCGGGGCGACATGGGACTCCTCGGCCAAAGCCGTGCCGGAGGGCAGGGCGAGCGCTGCGGTGCCGAGAAGGAGCGTGATGATGGTCCTGCGCATGAATGTTTCCCTTCCATAGGTTGTTTGACAGTTATCGGGCCTACCGCGGCAAGACGTGTCGTCGTCAGGACGCTTGTCTGACGGGGGCAAGGCGTGATTCTTTCTCGGAAAAGGCGCGATATTCACCCGATCCGCCGTGGTTCCGGGCGCCGTTTCCGGCCGGTCTGCCGACCGTGAAGCGGCTTGCCGAATCGAGCAGCAGGCGGCCCTGCGAGAGCAGTTCCTGGCAGGCGGCATTGGTTTCTTCCACCATGGCCGCGTTCTGCTGCGTGGCCTGATCCATCTGGCTGATCGAGGCGTTGATTTCCAGCAGCCCGGTGGCCTGTTCGCGGTAGGATTGAACGATCGAAACGATGCTGTCGCTGATGCGGTTGATCTGGTCGCCGATCTGCAGAAGGGCGTCACCCGTGTCGTTGACGAGCCCGACACCGGCGGCGACTTCCTGGTTGGACGCGGTAATTAACGCCTTGATCTCCTTGGCCGCGTTGGCCGATCTTTGCGCCAGCTCCCGCACTTCCTGGGCGACGACCGCAAAACCTTTGCCGGCCTCGCCGGCCCGCGCCGCCTCGACGCCGGCATTCAGCGCCAGAAGATTGGTCTGGAAGGCGATCTCGTCGATGACGCCGATGATATGGCCGATCTGGCTGGACGAAGCCTGAATGCGATCCATTGCGCCGATCGCATTGCGGACCACGGTTGCCGAGGAATGGGCGCCCCTCTTCGTCTCCTCGACGAGATGGCCCGCGTTTTCGGCCTTTTCCGAGGAGGTTCCGACCGTAGCCGTGACCTGGCCGAGGGCGGCGGCGGTCTCTTCAAGCGCGGCGGCCTGCCGTTCCGTGCGGTGAGCCAGTTGATCGGCGGCGTTCGCAAGTTCGCTGGATCGATCCTCGACCGCGTGGGACGCCTCCTTGATCTCCGTCAGGGTTGCTGCGACCGCCTCCACCATATTGTTGAAGTCGCGCTGCAGTTTTTCGAAATCCTGTCCGAGACCGCTGAGATGGGTTGAAAAATCGCCTCCCGCGAGTCGTTCCAGAGCGTCTCCGAGCCGGGCCATGACGGTGCTTTGCTTGGCGCTGGTTTCCTCGGTGATCCTCGCGTTGTGAGCGCGCTCCTCATCGAGCGCCTGGCGCTGTTCCGCAGCGATGCGTTCCTTGTCCACCTTGGTGATCGCCTCATTGCGGAAAACCTCCAGGGCGCGCGCGAGAACACCGATCTCGTCGCCATTGCCCTGGTAGTCGATCGGGGAGGCAAGATCTCCGGTCTGCAGAGCGCTGATACGCGCACTCAGGGTTCGTATGGGGCGGCCGACGAGCTTGCGCATGGCGAAGAGAAAGGCTGTGACCGCAATGGTGATGACGAACAATTGCATCAGGACCGTGTTCAGCACCTCCCGCTGCGCCTTGGCGGCAATCTTGGCGACCGACCAGGCGGTGAAGACATAACCGGTGACCTTGCCGGTCTTGTCCGCAGGCAGAGGTACGGTGATCCCGACCAGGCCTCTGGAGGCGAGCGTCGTGTCGATGACCGTCTTGTCGGGTTTCTGACCGACGATCTGGGTCAGCTCGGCGGAGGAGAGGACGCCTGCGACGCCTTCGCGCGTCCAAGTGTCGACCGGAACGAACTCGCCATTGAAGGCGGCGAACTGGACAAGATCGAGGTTGGGGTTGTCGCGCTGCAGGGCATAGGCTTCCCGCACGGCATTGACTTTGCCCCATTTCACGCCGCCTGCGGCAACCGACGCAAACTGCTCGGCTCCGCGCGACCAAAGTGTCGTCGCCGTGCCGATCAGCAATTGGGTTTCGGATATCCAGGTATAGGTGGCCAATGCCGAAACGCCGCAAATATTGACTGCAACGATAAGCGCCGCCAGTTTTGCGGTGAGCGGCATCTTTTTAAAGAAATTAAGCATTGCGGGGCCTCGACATCGCACAGGTGCGGCCGGGCAATTCCGGCCTGCAGCGGATCTGAACTCGGGCATCGTATGCTTGAAAATTTACACGGCTGGCGTCATGCCCGTGTCACCGCTGTGAGGCGAAGCATACGGGCGATAGTCTGTAATCATTATGTGAATAAATAATAAAATGAAAACTCTCTAATGGAAAGAGGCGCCAAAATCGGCAGCCCTATGCGTTCGCGATAGTATTCGGCGTGTTATTCTTGATGAATGCCAATTCAGCCGGCGGCGCTACCATGTGCAGCCGACCGGCTGATCGGCGCGGGACGGCTCCCGCAAGGTTCCGCCTTGCGGGAAACGGCATCGGAACAGGGTGTTTGGTCTTAGCCCTTGCTGCCCTTGGCGATCGGCTCCTGATAGGTGAAGCCCATGTCCCAAGGGAAATAGATCCAGGTGTCCTGACTGACTTCGGTAACGAAGGTATCGACTGTCGGCACGCCCTTGGGTTTGGCGTAGACGCAGGCGAAATGCGCCTTCGGCAGCATGGCGCGCACCTCGGAGGCCGTCTTGCCGGTGTCGGTCAAATCGTCGATGACGAGCACGCCGGCGCCGCCTTCGGTCGCGAGTTCGGGCGTGATTCCCTTGAGCAGCGCCATTTCGCCCTGGTTCACATAGTCGTGGTAGGAGGCGATGCAGACCGTCTCGATCAACCGGATATTGAGTTCGCGCGATATGATCGCCGCCGGCACCAGGCCGCCGCGGGTGATACAGACGATGGCGCGGAAATCCTGGTTGAGGCCGGCGAGCCGCCAAGCAAGCGCGCGGGCATCGCGGTGGAACTGGTCCCAGGAGACGGGGAAGGCTTTTTCTGGAAGAGACATGTCTGGTTTGCCAATAGCGAGAGCTTCGTTGGCTCTCGCTAATAGCGGCAAATTGCCTGCCGACGCAAGGATGTGTCAGCGGGAAAGCAGAGTGAGCGCCGTCATCGAATCGAGCAGGTTGCGGGTAACCCCGCCGAACAGCATTTCCCACCAGCGCGAATGACCGTATCCGCCCATGACCAAGAGGTCGATGCTGTTTTCCGCAAGCCGGTTCTCGATGGCGATTGCGGCCGACGTGCCGGCGGCTTCTCGCGTCGTGAGGGTGACCCTGGCGCCGTGGCGCGCAAGCGTCGCGGCAATTTCGGCGCCGGCCATTTCCGGCGTCTGGCCGCCGCGGTCGGTCGGATCGACGCAGAAGACTTCGACGGTATCGGCGCCCTTCAGGAAGGGCATCGCATCGAAGGTCGCGCGGGCGGCCTCCCGCGAGCCGTTCCAGGCGATCAGCACGCGTTTGATCGGCTGCGGCACCTTCATCGTATAGGGGATGAGCAGCATCGGCCGTCCGCTGTCGAAAAGGAAGGTTTCGAGATCGGCGCGGTGATCGGCATGCGCGGGATCGCTCTGGCTGGCGACGATGAGATCCACGGCATGTGCCGTTTCCATGACCGAGGCGGAGCTATAGCCCGCCGACGACATGAAGCTGCGCCATTCGGTGGAAAGCCCTTCGCGCGCCGTCTGCTGCTTGAAGATCTTTTCCACCTCGGCCGTTTCCTTCTGGGCCGCTTCCTGCAGGACCTGCACCGCGGCGGGATCGGGAATTTCCATCGGCGCGATCAGCGGCACGGCCGCCAGCGTCTCGGCATGCACGCCGATCACGTGGGCCGAAAACCGCTCGGACAGCGCGATCGCGAAATCGGTGATCTGACGGGCGTTTTGGGGGGTATCGAGGACGGCGAGAATGGTCTTGTAGCCCATGGCGGTGTCTCCTCAGTGGCTGGATCCATGAATTGGAACCCAGTGTCCGATAAGTACCTGTGTCGTAGTTTGATCCGGGTCAAGGAGGGAGGAGGCAAGGCAATAATGAAGCTGCCATCTGCGAGATCGCCGGTTGGATAAGGGGCAAAGCCGAAGGTGTATGCGTCTCCCGATGACGAAGGGTACGAATGCAATATCGCCGAATGGCGCTCACGCATCCGCCGTGGGATTGGTCCTGATCTTCGCCCGGTCGATGCCGGCGATCATCTCGGCGACCGCTTCGGCCGCCACGTCGAGCGCTTCAGGATCGCGGGCGCGCACGACGATCTCGGTCGAGAAACGCTGCCCGTCGTATTTCGGGTAGGAGCCGATGCTGGTTTGCGGATGCGCCTTCTGAACGGCGGCCAACAGCGTGCCGATATCGCCTTCGCCATAGGGGCAGGGCAGCGCCCGCGACAGCATTTTCGCGCCCGAGCGCAGCATGGGGAGCACATTGTCCACCATCGCCTGGAAGACCTGCGGCACGCCGGCCATGACATGGACATTGCCGATGATGAAGCCCGGCGCCGTCGAAACCGGATTGGGGATGTGCCGGGCGCCTTCTGGCATGCGGGCCATGCGCTGGCGGGCCTCGGTGAATTCCATCTCGCGGCGCCTGTACATGTCGGCGAGCAGCTTCATCGCATCCGGATCGTGGATGCAGGGCACGCCGAAGGCCTTCGAGATCGCGTCCGCGGTGATGTCGTCATGCGTCGGGCCGATGCCGCCGGACGTGAAGACATAGTCGTAGCGGCTGCGCAGCGCGTTGAGCGCCTCGATGATCGCCTCCTCCTCGTCGGCGACGATGCGCACCTCCTTGAGGTCGATGCCGGAAAGCGTCAGGAGATCGGCGAGATGGCCGATATTCCTGTCCTTGGTCCGTCCCGAGAGCAGTTCGTCGCCGATGGCGAGCATGGCGGCGGTGACGATCGTTGATGGTGACGCTTCAGACATGGCATTCCTCCGTGAGCGCCACAGTCCTAAGCCCAAATTTTTCAAGGCAGAAGCGATTTTCGCCGAGGCGGCGCAGAAAGGGTTACTGTTACGGATTTATGATCCGCAAGCGAAATCCCGTCTCCGGATGTTGAACAGTGCGTAGACCGGGCGAGGGCTGTCGCGCGCCGGGAAAGCCGTTACATGTGAACCCGGTTCGGCCGGCGGCGGCCCTGTTCAGTTCACAAGATCAGACATGGAATGGAGAAGATCATGGCGAAGGTTCTCGTGCTTTATTATTCGGCTTACGGCCACATCGAAAAGATGGCCTATGCCGTTGCGGAGGGCGCAAAGTCGGCAGGCGCCGAGGTAACGGTGAAGCGCGTGCCGGAACTGGTTCCGGAAGACGTCGCCAAGGCCTCCTATTACAAGATGGACCAGGAAGCGCCGGTCGCCACGGTCGACGAACTCGCAGACTACGACGCGATCATCGTCGGCGCCGGCACGCGTTTCGGCACCGTCGCCTCGCAGATGCGCAATTTCTGGGACCAGACCGGCGGCCTCTGGGCGCAGGGCAAGCTGGTCGGCAAGCTCGGCTCGATCTTCACCTCGTCGGCCACCCAGCACGGCGGCCAGGAATCGACCATCCTCGGCTTCCTGCCCACCTTCCTGCATCAGGGCATGGCGGTCGCTGGCCTGCCTTACGCCTTTGCCGGCCAGATGGGCACGGAAGAAGTCAAGGGCGGCTCGCCCTACGGCGCCTCCACGATCACCAACGGCGACGGCTCGCGCCAGCCTTCGGAAATCGAGCTCGAAGGCGCCAAGTTCCAGGGCGCCCATATCGCCAGGCTGGCCGCCAAGCTCGCCGGCTGATTCTTGCCATGGCAGACAAATTGGAAAGCGCGGCCGGGTGCCGCGCTTTTTCGCGTGCGGCGCCGAGCGCCGCTTTTCCGGCCAGGCGGGATGGCAGCGAAGGCGTTCCGCCACGCTTTTCGCATCCGCCGAACAACTTCCCCAAATTGGGTGCTTGACGCAGACGCTCAACTTCAAGAAACAGGACGCCCATAGCGGACGTGGCGAAACTGGTAGACGCAATTCGCCGAGGACTGGTTCTTCAGGATGAAGGCCAAGGAAAAGGGCGGTGGGCTTAAAAACGAGCGCACGTTCGATGATGCGGCCAAACGGTATCGTGAGGAATATGATCTCGTGACCGGCGGCACCCGTAACCGCGAATACGTGACGGGCAACGACCGCCGTTTGAGGCTTTACCTGCTGCCGTTCTTTGGCGAGTTGGGCCTGTCGGAAGTCACGTCGGGCAAGGTTCAGGAATACCGGGTCTCAAGGCATAAAAGCAGCCCGGAAGGTAAGCCACCGGCAAAGAATACGATCCACCAGGAAATCGTCACCTTGCGGCAGGTGCTCAAGACCGCGATCCGCCACGGCTGGCTGGCCCATTTGCCCGACCTGTCGATGCCGTACAAGTCGGCACAGAAGATTTCACACCGTGCCTGGTTCTCTGCGGAGGAGTACAAGAAGCTCTATACGGCTACCCGTAAGCGCGTCGATCTGCACCGTGACAAGCGCTATGCCTGGCACGCGGCCCAACTGCACGACTATGTGCTCTTTATGGCCAATACCGGCCTGAGGCCGGATGAAGCCAAACGCCTCCAGTACCGGGACGTAGAGATCGTCATTGACGAGGAGACCAAGGAAACCATCCTCCTCATCCAGGTCCGGGGCAAGCGCGGTGTCGGCTACTGCAAGAGTACCGCCAGTGCGGTGTTTCCGTTCGAGCGACTGCTCAAACGCAATCTTCCCGAGCCGGAAGACCTGATCTTCTCCGGCAACCATGCCATGCTGTTCAATACCATCCTCGGGGAGGAAAACCTGAAGTTTGATCGGAGGGCAATCGAAGGACGGCTTACAGCCTGCGGCACACCTACATCAGCCTGCGCCTGATGGAAGGCGCTGACATTTATCAGGTCGCCAAGAACTGCCGGACCAGCGTCGAGATGATCGAGAAATACTATGCCTCGCATATCTCGACCAGCATTAGCGCGGCTGCCGTCAACGTGAAGCGCAAGGCCAAGTCAAAGAAAGCGATTATCGAACACGAGAAGCGCAATGCTCACCGGGGGGTGTGAAAATCAAGGCGGCAAATCTGCTACATCGATGGCGCCAAATAACATGGAGTGGTGGTGTTTGAGCTATAGCGTCCCTTGCTAAAGCTCAAATATCACCCCATCATGAGTTATAGAAAGGCGGTCTATAACTCATGATGTGGAACTGGCAGCACGGCGATTGGCCGAATTTTATCTATGACAGCGCGGCGCTGGAGCCGTTCGAGAGGCAATTCCTGCTGAATTCCGGTGAATTCATCGGTGCTTATCGCCATGTCAGTGCCGATGACCGGGACTTGCTCCGTATCGAACTCATCAGCGACGAAGCCCTGACCACATCCGAGATCGAAGGGGAAATCCTCAACCGGGACAGCCTGCAATCGTCTCTTCGTCGGCAATTCGGCCTTGGCGGTGACGATCGCACTATTCCGCTGCCGGAGCGCGGCATCGCCGAGATGATGGTTGACCTTTACCGGACCTTTGCCGAACCTTTGACCCACGAGCAACTCCATGCCTGGCACGGGATGATCATGGCGGGCGCTCGGCGCATTGAAGTCATCGGCGGGTATCGCACTCACGCCGACGCCATGCAGGTGGTTTCGGGAGCCATTGGCAATCCCAATATTCACTTCGAAGCCCCGCCGTCTGCCCAGGTGCCGGAGGAGATGGAGCGCTTCCTGGCCTGGTTTAACGGTAGTGCCTCGGCAGGGCTTCCGGCCGCAACGCGGGCAGGGATCGCCCATATCTATTTTGAAAGCATCCACCCGTTCGAGGACGGCAATGGGCGCATTGGCCGGGCCATCTCCGAAAAGGCCCTGGCGCAGAGCTTGGGGCAACCCAGCTTGATCTCGCTCTCTTACACCATAGGGCGCCACCGCAAGCGCTATTACGACATGCTGGAGCTTTCCAATAAGAATGTCCGGATTACCGACTGGCTGGTTTATTTCGACGAGACCATCCTTGAGGCACAGCGGAATACCTTGGAGCGCGTCAATTTCTACATCGCCAAGGCGCATTTTTTCGACAGGTTCGGCGCGAAACTGAACGGCCGCCAGATGAAAGCCGTGGCACGGATGTTCCGCGAGGGTGTCGAGGGTTTCAAGGGCGGCTTGAGCGCGGAGAACTATATCAGCATCACCAAGACTTCCCGCGCCACAGCCACCCGCGATTTGCAGGATCTGGTCGAGATGGGGGCTTTTGCCCGGACAGGCGAACGGCGCTACACGCGTTACTATCTGCGTCTAGAATAACTACTACCGGAGCGGCGCTGAAGCGGTTCTGATGAAGTACGGATGGAGAGTTGAATGGCGCGTAACGGTCAGATGGAGACCGAAAGGGAAAATAACTTCTCGGAGTTGCTGCAGCTTCTGGGAAGGGCGCTGACCGATGCACTGGAGAAGTTGAATGCATGGTGGCAAAAGCCAGAAACGCAAGAAACTCTTTTGAAGCTGACTAACCTTCCGGTTCAAATGGAGGAAAGGTTAAAGGCGCAGCGCAGATATTTCCGGCGTGGTGTCCTGCCATCTCTTCCTATTGTTGCACTCGCGGATAAGTTTGCGACGGTTGACGCCAAGACAATAGCGGAAGAATATGCGGCAGCATTGGAAAGCCATGCCTAATTCGAGGACGCGAGCCTATTCAGAGAAATAGCGCAGGTAGCGGCGTTAGAGCGTCCAATACATACTCTTCGGGTGATTTTCCCTGAAATTGAAGCCGTAGCTCGAAGACATTTCTATGCTCCGGAGGTGAGGGAAGGCATTACGAGTCTGGTCGAGATGCGAATTGCCATGGGGGAGCTTCTGACTGGGGCCTCTTTAGGCATCGCAAGCGATATATTGGCCATCGAACAGTTCACTTTCGTAAACCTGCTAGCGATTGATTTCGCTTATAAAAGAACTGGTGACAAAAGTTCGCGCGGTTCGCGGATATTCGCGAAGGTTCCTAATCGCCACCGGGTATGCCACGGCATTCCGGATGAATATGGGCGAATACACGTCATCAACGCCCTAACGCTTCTCTATATGTCCGTCATTGTCGGCCGGTTTATGGTGAAGCACGGGCCACGTCTTTCCGAAAGACAGAGGGATGCGCACCAGATGTTAAATCAGCAACGGGGCGAACAAAGGGCCGTCAATCGGGAGATGCTCTTATTTATCCAAGAGCTGAATAGACAGTCTCCCGCTCTTTCGGAAAATGAATAGCTAAATTGGTGCGGACGGCGGGGATCGAACCCGCATGGCCGAAGCCGAGGGATTTTCTTACCAGCTACGGCTTTCGCCGCCGCCTTCCGGCGTTTGTGGTCTGGACTATACCTTCACCCTAACTTTCGCCGTAGGTGCCGCCCGTCTAGTCTCTACACCTTCCCCGTAGGGCTTGGCTCGGGATTGCCATCTGACAGGTTTCCCCGACTTTGAGCGGTTCTACATCCGGCGTTTCCGCCGGTGCACTCAATTTGCGTCTAAGTCCCTTGTGTCTACCAGTTTCACCACGTCCGCGTGGTTCTCCCTGCTAACAAAGAGATGATTCCTTCACAACAGACAATTCGCACAAGCGCTTGAATTGAATCGCTCATCTTGCGACATTCAACTTCCGGACGTACGATGCGTACAGCGCACTTACGCATCACCAACATGTAATACGCATTGAAAAAAAGCGGCGATGCGTTGCGCGGTTTTCTGCCCGGCCGCGAAGCGCGGGCCGGAGAAAACCGGCAAGTGCGCCAGGGGCAAGCCCCTTGGAACCCCTTGGTGCCTCGTTCGGGCTCATCGCCAGATCGAACAGGAGGCGGCGCGGCAAACCAAACACCTGACCCGGCATTGGCGCATGTGCGGGCAACAGCATCGCGGAACCTCTGCGGATCCGGTATCCTGTCAGGAATCTTGCAAGTGATACTGGAAAGTGATACTATATGGAATTAAGCAGGAAGCATCAGGCGACCCTTGAAGCCGTCTTCGCCGAACCCGTCCGCGCCAGCATTCCGTGGCGCGACATCGAGGCCATGCTGGCCGCTTGCGGGGCGGACATATCGGAGGGACAGGGGTCGCGGGTGCGCATCGCCTTGAACGGCGTACGTGCGGTGTTCCACCGCCCGCATCCGCAGAAGGAGACCAACAAAGGCGCGGTGAAATCCGTCCGGCGCTTCCTGCTCGAAGCGGAGATACAACCATGACCATGATGCACTACAAGGGCTACGAGGCGGTCGTCGAGTTCGACGAGGAAGCCGAGATCTTCCATGGCGAAGTCATCAACCTGCGCGACGTGATCACCTTCCAGGGCACGTCGGCGGCCGAACTCAAGCAGGCCTTCGCCGATTCCGTGGAAGATTACCTGGCGTTCTGCAACGAACGTGGCGAGGAACCTGAAAAGCCGTTTTCGGGGCAATTCGTCGTGCGGGCCGAGCCGAGCCTGCACAAGGCGATCACGGTTGCCGCCCGGCGTGCGGGTGTCAGCCTCAACAAGTGGGTGACATCGACCCTTGAGCGGGCGGTCGGATAGCGATGGAGCGGGAATTTGCCTTCGTGGAGTTTGAGGAATGCGTAGCCTACTTCAAGGCTCATCCGCCCGCAGGCGAACGGGTGGAACTGGACTTTTCCGAAGAGGAACTCCAGCGCGTCCGCGACCACGCCGCGCACTACGGCTGCTCCATCGACGTTTTTCTGGCGGCGGTCATGGCATGCTTCATGACCGAGACCGAACGCAGGAACCGCCTTGCCGCCGAGGACGACAACTTTGCGGAGGTCAAGGCTAAGCTGCGGCAATGGGTGCTGGCCGAAGCCAAGCGACAGGGCCAAGAATTCGCCCGCATCGAAGCAGGAACGGATCTTCTCTTGGATGATTTCATCCGCGCCGCCTTTGACCTGGGCTTCCGGGTGGAACTCCACACGTCGGAAGCCGCTCCTGGTGAAACCCGCCGTTTGACGGTCACGCTGCCGCATTGAGCGCTTGAGGCTCGGCACTCAACGGGCGCTGGAGATTATTTCCGAAGCCTGCCGTCACATACCTGATGAGCTACTGAACTTTGCCTCGGACGTTCCTTGGAAGAAAATTCGCGGGATCGGTAATATCCTGCGGCACGAATACCATAAAATCGCGGATGACGTGATTTGGGTGGTGGTAACCCAGAACATCCTGCCGCTAAAGGCGGCAATCAACGCTATCCAGGAATCCGTTGGCGATGAGAACCAGCCTTGAGGCGTAGCGGTGATGTCCGTATCTGCCTTTCGTTCAGCATGGAATATCGGACATTCCAGAAGATCAGGACGCACCGCACAAACCGAATTGATAGATTTTGAGCCAAATTCACCATGGTTTCAAAGGGAGAGTGACGCTAAGTCGTTCAATTTTTTAGGTAATCGATGTAACGCCGGACACAAATTGCGTTAATGTGAAGATGCTTCCATCCATCTCGCTTCTTTTTGCCCCTTCATCCCCGCAATTGTGATGAAAATGGAATTGCCAAAGCGCATTCCATCCCTTGGCGGCTAGATTTTTGCCGCCCCAATCATTCTGGACACCCAACGCAAAGGTCGCAATCTCGGTTCCGTGAAGAGCAGCTGCGGAATCGGTAAAATGGCGGCAACCGGCAACTGTTGCGTTGAGGTCAAGCCTGGGAATTTCTGAAGAGAGAGTAATTACAGGCTCAAGTTCGAACGGATCTGCAATCGCCGAGCCATGTCCGAGGATGACTATCGATGCTGGCTGCCGGTTCGCCGTGTTGGACTTCGATCCGTTTACACGGAGGGCTGCCATTCCCCGATGCGGTTCCGGCGCTATATCCGTCTCTCTGGAGGAGAGCGTGAGTTTCACCTTTGCGATCGGCGATATCCATGGCTGTCTGACGGAGCTCAAGGATATGCTCGGGCATATTCATGATCAGGCTTCGGCCGGTCATGTGGTCTTCGTGGGCGATTACATCGATCGCGGGCCGGAGAGCCGTGGCGTGCTGGAACTCGTAATGGCCGGGCCAAGGAAGCAGGGCTGGCGCTGGACCATGCTCAAGGGCAACCACGAGGACATGATGGTCCGCGCCTATCTGCACGGCGGGGCCGAGATGGCCATGTGGATGGAGAACGGTGGATACGAGACGCTGGGATCCTTTTGTGGACACGTGCCGGACGATGTCGTGCGGTGGTGCGCGGAGCTGCCGGCCATCCATGCCGACGAATATCGCATCTTCGTGCATGCAGGGGTCGACGAGGCGTTGCCGCTTGACGGACAGCGGGAGCACGACCTGATTTGGAAGCGTTTCGGGGGAGGCGAATCGGGTTATTTCTGGGGCCGGCATCTCTGCCATGGCCACACCCCGCTCGCCGGCAATCCGCAGACCTTCGACAACCGCACCAATATAGACGGCGGCTGCGTCTTCGGTGGCGAGCTTGCCTGTGCCGTTTTCGACGACGACCGGCCGGAAGGGCCGCTGCGTTTCCTGCGTGTTCCGGCCCGGGGCTAGGCGCAGCACGCTTGTTCAAGTGCGCTCGCTGTGGTTCGGCTTCCCGTTCCCGCGGTGTCGTCACCGCAAACGGCTCAACACTTCGCGCGACACACGTTAGTGCCGCCAGAAGACCGGGGTGAGGAGCACCAGCACGGTCAGGACCTCGAGGCGTCCGAGCAGCATCATCACGCAGAGAAGATAAAGAGCCGGATCGCTGATGGTCGAAAAGTTGCCGACCGGGCCGATGATCGGGCCGATGCCGGGGCCGACATTCGAAAGCGCCGTGATGACCGACGACGTCGCGGTGAGGATATCGTAGCCGAACAGCGTCATGCCGATGCTGCCGATCACCCAGAGGAAGATATAGAGGCTGACGAACAGGAAGACGCCGCGCTGGGTTTCCGCATCGATGGTCATGGCGCCGTAGCGCACCGGATAGATGGCATTCGGGTAGATGAGCTTGTTGAGACCGGCCCGCGCGCTGTTGAACATCACCACGAACCGATAGGCCTTGATGCCGCCGGCGGTCGAACCGGAACAGCCGCCCATGAAGGTCGCGAAAAAGGCGAGAAGTACGGCGAACGGTCCCCAGAGCGTATAGTCGTCGCTCGCGAAGCCGCCGGTCGAAAGAATGGATGACATGTTGAAGAAGGCATGGATCAGCGCATCGTCCAGCTCGATGCCGTTCTTCAGATGGTGATAGACGGCAAGCGCGACCGAGATGGCGCAGAGATAACCGATGAAGACGGCGATCTGCGGGTCGCGCACCGCATCGAGCCGACCGCGAAGCGCAAGCAGGATGATCACCGAGAAGGGCAGGCTGCAAAGTGTTAGGAAAATGGCGCCGACCAGGAGGATCGCGGTGTTGTCGAAATAGGCGAAGGACATGTCGTGGGTCGAGAAACCGGCCGTCGCGATGGTCGACATGGCATGGTTGAGGGCGTCGAAATGGCTCATTCCGGCGATGTCGTAGGCAACCGCGCAGGCGATGGTCAAAAGCACGTAGACGATCAGGAAGGCTCGCGTGAAACTCGCCAGCCTTGCGAAGGGCCGATCGTTGGTCTCCGAGGATTCCAGCTTGAAGATCGACATGCCGCCGACTTTCAGGAAAGGCAGCACGAAAAGGCCGAGGCCGACGATGCCGATGCCGCCGAGCCATGTCAGGATTGAGCGCCAGAGCAGGATGCCGGGCGGCATCGTGTCGAGCCCGACGACGACGGTCGAGCCGGTCGTGGTGATGCCGGAAATCGATTCGAACAGCGCCTGGGCGAAGGAAAGTTCGTGCTCGGCCAGGAAGAGCGGGATGGCGCCCACCAGTGAGAACATCACCCAGAGCACGTTGACGAGCAGGAAGCCGAGCCGCTTGTTGAAGACCGGCGGCGGACCGCGCGTCGCAAGCGCTGCCGCGGCCGCGAGACCGCCGACTAGGAAACCGGACATCGCGAAGACCTGCCAGTCGTCATGGCCGTAATAGAGATCGACCAGCGCCGGCAGGAACATCGCGGTCGAAAGATAGAGCGCGCAAAGCGCCGTGATATAGATGACCGAGCGGAGAAGGTTGGCGTTCAAGAAAGGGTCGTCCCTGTTTCGCGGCGGCGGAAAGATGCTTTGTCTCGGACGTGAGCCTATGGCATAGCGAGGCCTATCTTCGATTTCAATGGATGGCCGATGTGAGCGGGTTGGGCGTGAGTGGGGCAGGCGTGGCGAAAGCGGGCGTGGACGAAGCAAAGGCCGCGATGCGGGAGATTTTCCCGGAAACGCCGCTGCAGATGAACGAGCACCTGAGCCGGCGTTACGGTGCGGAGATCTGGCTGAAGCGCGAGGACCTGTCGCCCGTCCGCTCCTACAAGATCCGAGGCGCCTTCAACTTCCTGCGCAAGGCGATCGCGGCAGGCGCCGGCGGCAAGACCTTCGTCTGCGCCTCGGCCGGCAACCATGCCCAGGGTTTTGCCTTCGTCTGCCGCCATTTTGAAGTGCCGGGAGTAGTCTTCATGCCGGTGACGACGCCGCAGCAGAAGATCGACAAGACCCGCATGTTCGGCGGCTCGTTCATCACCATCAGGCTGATCGGCGACATTTTCGACCAGTGCTACGCGGCGGCGCGCACCCATGTGGAAGAAATCGGCGGCGTCATGGTGCCTCCCTTCGACGACAGGGACATCATCGAGGGCCAGGCGACGGTAGCCGCCGAGCTCGTCGAGCAGTTGCCGGAAGGCACCGTTGCCGATCTGGTCATCATGCCGGTCGGCGGCGGCGGCCTCTCCTCCGGCATGACCGGTTATCTCGACGATATCGTCACGACGGAAAACTTCGTCTTTACCGAACCGGAAGGAGCGCCGAGCCTGAAGAAAAGCCTGGAGGCGGGGCAGCCGGTCACGCTGAAGCAGGTGGACAATTTCGTCGACGGCGCCGCGGTGGCGCGGGTCGGCGACCTCAATTTCGCGGCGCTGAAGCGGTTTTCGGCCGATCAGGTCCTGCTGGTGCCGGAAAACGCCATCTGCGTGACGATCACCGAGATGCTGAACGTCGAGGGCGTGGTGCTGGAGCCGGCGGGCGCCTTGTCGATCACCGCGCTGGAGGCCCTCGGCAAGGAGAAGCTTGCCGGCAGGACGGTGGTCTGCGTCGTCTCCGGCGGCAATTTCGACTTCGAGCGGCTGCCGGACGTCAAGGAACGCGCCATGCGGTTTTCCGGGGTGAAGAAATATTTCATCCTCCGGCTTCCGCAGCGCCCGGGCGCCCTGCGCGACTTCCTCAACCTGCTGGGGCCGGAGGACGATATCGCCCGCTTCGAATACTTGAAGAAGTCGGCCCGCAACTTCGGCTCCATCCTGATCGGCATCGAGACGACGAAGCGGGAGAATTTCGCCGGTCTCATCGAACGGTTCGACGCGGCCGGCATGGGCTATCAGGACATTACCGAGAACGACATCCTCGCAAACCTCGTCATTTGATCCGGACCTTGAGCCAGGCGACGATCCGTTCGGCAAGAGGTGCCGTCGTCTGCGGCGAGATGATGTCGCCCGCAATCACGTGATTGGCGGGATCTCCCGTCTTGCCGGCATCGAAGATGTCGTGAGGGCCGCCCCAGCGGGCGGCGACCTCCCGCACCTTGTCCGGCCGGACGATCTGGTCGAGCGAGGAGTAGAGGAAGAGCGCGGGCGTGCCGATCTGCTCCACTCTGCCTCCGACGGAGAGTTTGACGAGTGCGGCCATCGGCAGCAGCGCGCGCGTCGGATAGCGCGTCGTCCAGTGCGCCGCATGGCCCTCGTTATAAGGCGTGAAGCCGCGGGTCGGGCCAAGCAGGAGGTGCGAGATCTGCGGCGCGACCGGCGTCGTCAGCAGGAAGGCGCCGAAGGTCCTGATGCCGTAGTTCGGCGACAGGAAGACGGCCGCGGAGATGCGCGATGCGATCTTCGGGTCGGCAAGCGCGAGCGTCGCGAGCGAGGCACCGGTCGACGTGCCGATGACGACCACCCGCTCGCCGATCGTCTCGCCGATCGCGAGCGCCTCGGAAAAATCGGCAAGCCAGTCTTCAAGCCTTGCTTCGCCCATGGCGTCCGACGAGCGGCCATGGCCGGCGAGCCGCGTGAAGAAGAGGTTGGCGCCGAGTGCCTTTGCGACCCGGTCAGGCAGCGGACGCACCTCTTCGGCAGACGCCGAAAAGCCGTGGAGGTAGACGATTGCCACGGGCGTCTTCGGCCTGTTTGCAGGATCGGCCCAGACGATGCGTTTGGCGGCACCCGGCCTTATGTCGGGATAGCGGCTTTCCGCGGCGGCGAGATAGGCGTCCGGGTCGCTGCCGAGGCGGGCCTTGTCGAATGCGGGAAATCCTTCAGCGGGCATGCGCGAGCCAGCCGTCAGCAGCGCGCCGAATGCGGCGGCAAGAATCACAGAGATATAGACGATCGTCCACCATGGGAGAGATCTCCTCCGCATTCGGTCTTCCTCCGAACTGCGGTGAAGATACGCGTCCGCCGCGGCGGGGGAAAGGCTATTTCCGGCAGATGACGGGTTGGGCGGGGAGCGCGCAGAACCCCCGGCGGTCGGCCTCGGCGCGGGTCTTCTCAATGACATTCGTCCAGATGAGGCCGGGAAACCCGTCCGGCACCATGTTCCAGGCCGCACGGTCGTCTATGCCGGAACTGCCTGCGTCGCCGGTCTCGAACGGGCCGATCAGCACGACGTCCGAACCGGCCGCCTGCATGCGGCCGTAGAAGCGCTCCGGCCAGCCCCAGAGCAGGGGGGCGTAGTTGACAGGCACCGGCACGAGCGTGTTGCGGCAGGTTTGCGGCACATATCCGCTCCAGCCGAGCGCCAGGTAGCCGAGGAGGCAGGATTTGGCGGTGCGATTGGAATATCCGGGAAGGCCCGCGATCAGGGCGACCGCCTTTTCGGTGGGCTCGCCGCCGCCGTAGACGCCGAACGTCGCCCGGCGGAAGGCCGGCTGCGCATTGACCAGCGCTGCAAGCGCTTCGCCCTCCTCCGTCCTGCGGCTCTTGAAGTTGACGAGGAAACGCCCCTCGGGCAGGGCGGCATAGACCTCGGGCAGCGTCGGCATCAGGCCGACCGCCTTGCCGCGGAACGGGAAGGTCCGGCCGCCGTCGGCCGTGTAGCCGTAGCCGATATCGAGCGTCTTCAGGACGTTCATCGGCGTCTCCTCGGTCACGCCCTTGCCGTCGGTGCGGCAGTCGAGCGTCCAGTCGTGGAAGACGGCGAACTGTTTGTCGGGCGTCAGGTGCACGTCGAGTTCGACCACGTCGGCGCCCGCATCGAAGGCCGCCTTCATGCCGGAAATGGTGTTCTCCAGATAGCCGTGCGTCGGCGGCAGCATCAGGCTCGCGGTGCAGGTGTCGCTTTCGACATTCGTGCGGTCGAAGATCTGGTGCTGGCCGCGATGGGCGATGATTGCAAGCGGCTTGTTTTCCGGAAACCGCGAGAAGAGCGACGTGTTGCCGATCCATAGACCGACGAAGACGGCGAGGGGGACTGCTGCGGCGATCTTCCATTTCATGGCGACGGCTCCTCTGACTTTTGGATTTGGATGAGACGTCCGATCGCGACTTTTCCTTGGCCGCCCCGCTTCCGGCCCGTCGAGGAATGTGCTAGGCAGCCCGCCATGGCTTCGTTTCTTTCGAATATTTTCTCGATGTTCTCCGGCGGCGGCAAGTCCGCCGAGCCGTCCGCTCCGGCCGCCAAGCCGGTCGAGCATGCCGGCTGCACCATCTATCCCGAGCCGATCCGCGAGGGGTCGCAGTTCCGGCTGGCGGGCCGCATCGAGAAACAGGTGAACGGCGAGACGCTGGTGCGCAGCTTCGTTCGCGCCGACGTCTTCACCTCCATGGACGATGCCGTGGAATACACGATCAAGAAAGCCCAGCAGATCATCGACCAGAACGGCGCGTCGCTGTTCGGCGATGGCGAAAAGTCGCGTTCGGCCTGACCGCGGGCTTTTTGCCGGCATCGGGGATTGTGACAATCACTCAAAATTAAATCATTGGACGTAGAAAGGACACTTGTTCAGATGTCCTTTTTCTGCAGTCATTGATGCGCTCTTGCTGGCTATATCGGATACGTTTTGGCGGATACGGGCTCGCCGCCTGCTTTTTTCCGTGCCTGGCCTTTGCCGATGAGGCGCTGTCGCGCTCCTCGCGACTGGATCTGACCTGGGTCCTCGTCGCGGCCGGCCTGGTGATGATGATGCAGGTCGGTTTCCTGCTGCTGGAAGCCGGCATGGTGCGCTCGAAGAACTCGATCAACGTCGCCCAGAAAAATCTCCTCGATTTCGTCTTCGGCGTCGTCGCATTCGCGGCGGTGGGTTTCATGATCGCGTTCGGACGCTCCGACGGCTTCATCTTCGGCATGCAGCGCGACTTCTATTTCCTGCGCCATACGGATTCCTGGCAGTCGGCCTTTTTCGTCTTCCAGGTGATGTTCTGCGGCACGGCCGCGACGATCGTCTCAGGCGCCGTCGCTGAGCGGATGAAGCTGCCGGCCTATGTGTTCGGCTCGCTTTTCATGTCCGGCCTCATCTATCCGGCTTTCGTGCACTGGACCTGGGGTTCGGCCCTCTTTCCGAACCCGTCTTCCTTCCTCTCAGAAATGGGCTTCGTGGATTTCGCCGGATCGACGGTGGTGCATTCGACCGGCGGCTGGGTCGCGCTCGCCGCCTGCATGGTGATCGGTCCGCGCATCGGCAAGTTCAATGCCGACGGTTCTTCCGTCCGCATCGCCGGCCATAGCCCGGTGCTTTCGACCACCGGTGCGCTGCTGCTGTTCATCGGCTGGATCGGCTTCAACGGCGGTTCGACGCTTACCGTTTCCGACGACGTCGCGCCGATCATCATGAACACCGTGCTCGCCGGCGGCATGGGCACCTGCGTCGGTTATGTCATCGGTTTCTACCAGGATGGTGTGATCCTGCCGGAGAAATCGAATTCCGGGATGCTCGGCGGACTGGTGGCGGTCACGGCCGGCTGCCATATCCTCGATCCGGCGAATGCCCTGATGGTCGGCGCGATCGGCGGCGCGGTGGCGATCTTCGGCAATGCGTTCATCGAGAGCAGGCTGAGGGTCGACGACGCCGTCGGGGCGATCGGGGTCCATGCCTTCGCAGGCGTCGCCGGAACGCTGCTGCTCGCTCTTCTGGCACCGGTGGATCAGTTGCCGGCCGGCGGCCGCCTGGCGCAGCTGCACGTGCAGCTCGTCGGCGCCGGCGTGAATTTCTACTGGTCCTTCGGGCTCGGATACGCCTTCTTCTGGCTCCTCGACCGGACGATGCGCATCCGCGTGTCCGCGAAGGACGAGGAGGACGGGCTGAACCTCGCCGAACACGCGACCCGTCTCGGCGTCGGCCATGTCGAGGACGCACTCTCCGACCTCGTCGGCGGCAATGCCGATCTCAGGCAACGCCTGCCGATGGTCAGGGGCGACGAGGCGGAAAAGCTGACCGGCCTCTTCAACCGGCTGATGGACAATATCGAGGAGGAGGAGCGCAGCCGCGGCGAGATCCTGCAGCTCAAGCGCGACCATGAGGAGACGGAGCGTGTCGCAGCACTGGCGAACGCCACGTTCGAGGCGATCCTGATCCATCGCGACGGCATCATCCTCGACGGCAACGAACAGCTCGGCAAGCTGCTCGGCATTCCGCTCAGGGAAATCATCGGCCGTTCGATCTTCGACTTCCTGCTCGACGGCGAGACGATCGCGGTCGCCGACATGATCAAGCGGAACGACGACGGCAGCCATGAAATTTCGGTCCTGCTGGCCAATGACGAGGAGATACCGGTGGAGGCGCGCGGCCGCGATATCATCTATCGCGGCCAAAAGGCGCGCATCGGTTGCCTTGTCGACCTGCGCGAGCGCAAGCAGGCGGAAAGCCGCATGCGCCATCTGGCGCTGCACGATCCGCTGACCGGGTTGCCGAACCGCGTTCTCTTTTCGGAACGCCTGACCGAGCTCGTGGCCGAGGCGGGCGAGGGGTCGTCCTGCGGGGTCGTGATGGTGGATCTCGACCGTTTCAAGGATATCAACGATATCCACGGCCACCAGGCGGGCGACGCGGTGATCCGCGAGGCGGCCGTGCGCCTCGCCGCCGCAGCCGGCCCGGACGACATCGTCGCCCGTCTCGGCGGCGACGAGTTCGCGGTCATCCTCGCGGCCGTTTCGACGGCGGAGGACCTGGAGGAGTTCGGTAACCGCCTTCTCGCCGCCATGGCGGCGCCCATCGATATCGGCCATGGGGAGCAGGTCAATATCAGCGTCAGCATCGGCGGCGCTCTTTGCCCCGAACATGCCGGGGACATGGATGCGCTGATCGGCTGCGCCGACGTCGCCCTCTATCATGCCAAGAATTCCGGCCGGAATGCCTGCCGCGTCTTCAAGCGCGGCATGAACGAGCTCATCGAAAAGCGCAGGGCCCTGGAGATGGATCTGGAGATCGCCCTGCAGCACGGCGAATTCGAAATTTATCTCCAGCCGCGGGTCGAGGCGGAGACGGGCGACATCATCGGCTACGAGGCGCTGCTGCGCTGGAACCATCCCAAGCGCGGCATGATCAGCCCCGGCGACTTCATTCCCGTCGCCGAGGCTTCGGGCAAGATCATCCGCCTCGGTCACTGGGTGCTGGCGCAAGCCTGCCGGCTGCTCGAAGGCATCGAAGGCCATATCAGCGTCAATGTCAGCCCGCTGCAGTTCCGCCATGCGGATTTCATGGCCGACCTTGCCGAACTCCTCAAAAGCACCGGCGCCGATCCGCGGCGCATCGAACTGGAGATCACCGAAAGCGTGCTGATCGAGGACGACAAGCGCGCCGTGCAGATCCTCAACGACTTGAAGCGCATGGGTTTCCAGATCGCGCTCGACGATTTCGGCACGGGGTATTCGTCTCTGAGCTACCTGAGCCGCTACCCCTTCGACACGATCAAGATCGACCGCAGCTTCGTCAACAATATCGGCGTGGTGGAAAATGCCCAGGTGATCGTCAGGACGATCATCGATCTGGGGACGGGGCTCGGCATGAAGATCGTGGCCGAAGGCGTCGAGACCGCCGAACAGGCGCTGTTCCTGGCACATGCCGGCTGTGAGGAGTTGCAGGGTTTCCTTCTCGGCAAACCGCGAAGGGTCCAGGAGATCGCCCGCGAGATCGATCCGGCGATCGCCACCCAGCTGCGCAACATGCCAAAGAGGCTGCCCGAGATCCGGGACTACGGCAGCTTCGAGGGCGAAACCTTCGAGCCGTTATTGCCTAGCCACGCGTAATGGCCATAATCGCGCCGTTGGGAATCGGAAAATGGAAGCTGTTACAATATCATAGTATTCGCCCAGCGTGAAAGCGGACCGAAATGCAGACGTACAATCTCGCCCTCTTCCTCTGCGAGGCGGTGATCTACTTCGCGGTGATGACGACGTTTCTGCATTTTCGCCGCCAGCTCGGCCTCGGCGTCTTCCTTGCCGCCCTCGGGGTCATGCATTTCATGGAGACCTATCTCGCTGCGGTCTTCTACATCGAGCTTCCCTTCGGCACCGTTTCCCCCGGCTCCTCGGTATTCTTCGCCGGCAAGCTGATGATGATCCTGCTCCTCTATCTGAAGGAGGATGCCGCGATCGTTCGCCAGCCGATCTACGGGCTCTTCCTCGGCAACCTCGTGACCGTCGGCATCGCGCAGTTTCTGCGGCTTCACGAGTCGGTCGCCCTGCCTGGCGGGCGGCCCGTCGACATCGGTTTCCTGAACGAGATGGGCTGGCTGATGGTCTGGGGCACCGCGCTCCTCTATGTGGATGCGATCGGCATCATCCTGCTCTACGAACGGCTCGGCCGCATCCTGCCCGGCAACCTCGTGCTGCGCTTTGCGCTGAGCGGCGCGGCTTTGCTGACTTTCGACCAGATCGGTTTCTATGCGGCGCTGAACATCCTTTTCGATGCGCCGGTCTCGGTTTTCTTCGGTGGCTGGATAGCGAAGCTCCTGGCCGTCGCGCTCTATTCGCTGCTCTTCGGGGTCTACCAGCGGGTGGAGCACACGCCGCAACTGAGGAGATCGCGCCGCGGGATTACCGACATCTTCAACGATCTGACCTTCCGCGAACGCTATCAGGCGCTGCTGGCCAAAAGCGGCGTCGACGTGCTGACGGGCGTCTTCGACCGGCGGCGGCTGGAGGAGGATGCGCCGCGGCTGATGCGCGATTGCCTGGAGCGCGGGCGAAGCTTCAGTCTTGCCATCATCGACGCGGATCATTTCAAGGAGGTCAACGATCTCTTCGGGCATCTCAAGGGCGACGAGGTCCTGAAGGAGGTGGCAGCGCGCCTGCGCGCCGGGTCGCGCCCGAGCGATCATCTCTCCCGCTTCGGCGGCGAGGAATTCGTGCTCATTCTGCCCGATACCGGTCATGACGGGGCGCTGAGGCTGGCCGAGCGTCTGCGGAACGATATCGGCAGCTCGGTCATTCGCCCTGACGGCCAGCGGGTGACGGTATCGATTGGCGTCGCCACGGCGCCGGAGGATGGCCGCGTCTTCGACGCGCTTCTCGGCTTTGCCGACGAAAGGCTCTATCGCGCAAAAAAAGACGGCCGGGACAATGTCCACGGCCGTCTTGGCAGGCTCGTCTCGCCAGGGACGGCGGCAGGGATGGCCGATTAGGCGGCGAGAGCGAGCTGCCTTGTGCGCTGCTGTGCGGCGGCGACCGCCTTTTCGGCGGCTTCGGGACCGAAGGCCAGGCCTTCGACGTAAAGAACTTCCACGTCGACCATGCCCATGAAGGCGAGCACGGTGGTGAGGTAGGGAACGGCATGGTTCATGCCGGCTGCGGGGCCTTCCGAATAGACGCCGCCGGAGGCGAGCACGATATAGACCTTCTTGCCGGTGGCGAGGCCTTCGGGACCCTTTTCCGTGTACCGGAAGGTCTGGCCGGCGCGGGCGACGTTGTCGATCCAGCTCTTCAGCGTCGAATAGATGTTGAAGTTGATGAGGCCGGTGCCGATGACGACCGTATCGGCGGCGAGCAGTTCGGCGACCAGCTTGTCGGAATAGTCGGCGGCGGCGGCTTCTTCCGGCGTACGGTCCGCAGGTGCCTTACGGATGGCCGAGGTCGTGACGCTGTCGAGATGCGGGATAGGATTGGCGCCGAGATCGCGGTGAACGACCGAGGTGCCGTTGTCGCGGGCGCTCAGTTCGTTGGCGAGGTCATGGGCGACCTTGCTAGACAGCGATTCGTCGCCGCGCGGGCTCGAAGTGACGAGAAGAATAGAGGACATGGTTTGTTTCCTTGCCGTGGGGTACACTATCTGAGGTCTTGGGTCCTGCAGATATCGGGATTGGGGAAGCGGGTGGCCCGCTGTCTTCGTCACAAGAGATAGGCGTGGACGGCCATCGATAAAACTGAGATAATCTCGAAGCGATCTATCGAAAATTTGGATGATGACCATGGAAGCCAATCCAACGCTCGACCAGCTGCAGGTGTTTCTGGCGGTTGCCGAAACCGGCAGCTTTTCCGCCGCCTCACGCGCGCTCAATCGGGCGCAGTCCGTGGTGAGCTACACGATCGGCAATCTGGAGGCCCAGCTGGAAGTGCCGCTTTTCGAGCGCAGCGGCGCCCGGCAGCCGAAGCTGACTGAGGCTGGCAAGGCGATGCTGACCGACGCCCGCCGCATTGTCGCGGACCTGCAGGTGATGCGCGCCCGCGCGAAAAGCATCAAGCAGGGGCTGGAGGCGGAACTGTCGCTGGCATTGAGCGTCATGGTGCCGTCGGATGCGATGGTTTCGGAGCTCCGGGAATTTCGGGACCGCTTTCCGAGCGTGACGCTCAACCTCAATGTCGGTGAACTCGGCATGGTGATGGACATGGTCATGAGCGGCCGGGCCGATATCGGCATCGGCGGATCGATCCTTCGGCAGGAGGACACGCTGACGATGGAAAAGATCGGCTATTCCTTCATGATTCCGGTCGCAGCCCCGGAGCATCCGCTCGCAAAGCTCGGCCGGCCTCTGACGCTCGCAGACGTGCGCGAAGAGGTCCAGCTGGTTGTCACCGATACGTCCGGTCTCACCAAAGGCCGCGATTTCAATGTCCTGTCCTACAGGACATGGCGCGTCAGCGACATCGCTACCAAGCACCATCTGATCAAGGGCGGTCTCGGTTGGGGCGGTCTGCCGGCTTCGGTCGCCGGAAAGGACATCATGAAGGGAACCCTCGCGGCGCTCGACCTCGAAGCCTACGAGCAGAGCGAGTATCCGCTTTATGCCATGCGCAAGACGGCAAATCCGCTGGGGCCGGCGGGCCGCTGGCTGATTGACGCCATGGAGCGCCGGCTTTCCAGCTGCCCGAGCCACGGCGATTTCAAGCAGATGCTGGGCCTTGACTCCGGGGAGGCGATCCCTCAGGCCGCCGAATAGGCGGAGCGGCGCCGGCGGAGCGAAGCGGGTTCAAAGCCACTCGATGCGCTTGAGGATCCACAGCGTGCCGGCGGAAATGACGATGACCAGCACAACGATGATTAGGAAAGCCCAGGTGTCGTTGACGCCGGGAATGCCGCCGACATTCATGCCGAACAGGCCGGCGACGACGCTCGGCGGCAGGAGAAGGGCCGCCAGCGCGGCAAGCCGGTTGGAATTGCGCGCGATCCGCTCGCCGATGACCGTGGAAAGGTCGTCATGAAGGATGCCGGTCCGGTCGCGGATGGCGTCGAGATATTCGATGAACCGCATCAGTTTGTCGATCACCTCGCGAAAGCGCAGCTTGTCCCGTTCCTTCAGCCATGGCGCATCGTCGTGCTCGATCCTGTTCAGCGCATCGCGTTGCGGCGCGAGATAACGGCGTAACTGCACGGCGCGGCGGCGCAGCAGCTTGAGCCTCTGACGGACCTCGCTCGCTTCCCCCTTGAAAATCAGCTCGTCGAGTTCGTCGACCTCTTCGTCCATGCCGTCGAGCACGGGCTCCAGATCGCGCACGAGCTTGTCGCTGACGAGTGCCAGAAGCTCCCCTGCCTGCCGGGGACCCTTGCCGTTGTCGAGCGCCCGCCGGATATCGCGCAGCGCCGTGATGTAATGGCCGCTGTCCCGCAATGTCACCAGTCGGTGCTCGTCCACCCAGGCATGCAGGGGCACGAGGTCGATTTCGTCGGAGGTTTTCTCCGCTTCTTCCGGGGGAGCGGCGCAGACACCGCGCAGGATGATCAGCAGCCCGTCGCCCAGGGGCTCGACGCGAGGACGGGAATCCTCCGCCAGAAGCGCCTCCGCCACCAGCGGATCGAACCCGCCATTGGTGTTTATCCATTCCGCCGTCGCCGGATGATCGCGTTCGAAATGCAGCCAGACGAGGCCGTCTCCGGGCTGCCAGCCGCAGGCTTCGGCCATGTTCATCGTCCTGCAGCCGCCGTGGCCGTCGAGGACAAGGGCGAAGCGCAGGCCGGGCTCGTCTCCGTAGGTTACGGCGGTCTTTGCCTTTTCGAGCATCGATGGCGTCCTCCTCACGCGGTTTTCGATCGATTTTACCAGCAAATATCTTGCCTACGAAGTGTAACCATTCCCTTCAGAACGGCGGGACGGGCGAAGCGCAGCGGCTGCGAGTTGACGCGGTTTCAACCTCTGCTATAACGGCGCCACGGTCTGCAGTTCACCGAGGCGTCGCCGTCCCGAAAGGGAAGCTAAACCTGCTCATGACAAGGATGATCAGCACTTATCCCGTGCTCGAGTCGACAAGCCGGCGACCAGCGACACCCTGATTTAAGGGAACGGCGCGTTTGAGGATAAGACATGCCGAGATCCATCTTTCCCATGGAGATCGCCGATCTTTCGGCTTTCGCCAAATCTATTCGTCAGCAGATCGATACGCTCGACCACAAGCCGAGCCATCTGGAGATGCTCAATCTGCTCACCAAGGCTGCCGGTTTTCGCAACTACCAGCATTTTCGAGCGGTCGCCAAAACCGCCGATGTCATCGCCCGATGGCGTCCGGTGCTGAACAACGAACCGGCGCCCGATGAAGACCGGGTGCTGAAGACCGCGCGTCATTTCGATGAGGCCGGCAAGCTCGTGCGCTGGCCGGGGAGGCGCGGGCAGCAGGAGCTGTGCCTCTGGTTCCTCTGGTCGAAGATATCGGCGGGGCAGGATTTCACCGAGCGCCAGATCAGCGAGTTCCTGAACACGCTGCACCTCTTCGGCGATGCCGCTCTGCTGCGCCGCGATCTCTTCGATTTCGGTCTCGTGCAGCGCACGCGTGACGGCCGGGAATATCGCCGCATCGAGCAGAAGCCGCCGGCGGAGCTGAAGCTTTTGCTGACGCGCATCGGGCAAAAGGCCGCCGCGGCCTGAGAGGTTGGTGCGATGACCTTCTTTATTGACGGCGGCGCGGGTCAGCTTGCCATGCCTACACCGGTCATCACGCCGACGCGTCGCGGAGCGATCCAGCATGCCGATAGCGGAAAAGGCGAGGTTCTCCTGGCACTGCATGGCGGCGTGGGCGGGTTCGACCAGTCCTGGCTGCTGGCGCAGGCGTTGTTTGCGGATCTTTCCGCATGGCGGGTGCTTGCCCCGTCGCGGCCGGGTTATCTCGACACGCCCCTCGCAACCGGCAGGATCCCGGAAGAACAGGCGGATGCCTATGCCGCTTTGCTCGATATGCTGGAGATCGACAAGACCATCGTGGCGGCGGTTTCGGCGGCCGGCCCTTCCGCGCTGCAATTCGCGATCCGCCATCCGAACCGCTGCGAGGCGGTGATCCTCGTCTCGGCGGCGACCGGTGCACTCTCGGTGCCCGTCCGTGTGCTTCGCCGTCTCCGGATGGTGACATGGCTGGTCCGTATCCCCGGCATGCAAGCCTGGCTCAGGCGGAAGGCGCTCGGTGATCCGAGGAGGACGGCGACGCGCTCGATCGGCGATCCGGCGGTGTTGGAACGGACGCTTGCCGATCCGCAGGCCGGATCGCTTTTCCTCGCCCTGCAGGAGAGCGTCATGACACGGGCGGCCGCGCGCCTGCCGGGCACCAGGAATGACACCGCGCTGCTGCAGGTCCTGCCGGATCTGCCGCTCGCCGAGGTTCGGGTCCCGGTTTTGGTGATCCATGGCACCGCCGATGCAGTCGTGCCGTTCAGCCATGCGGAGCGTGTCGTCCGCCAAGCTCCGAAGGCCCGGCTTTGCGGCATCGAAGGCGGCGAACACGTGGTGTTGTTCACGCATCTTGCAGAGGTGAGGGCGGCGGCTTCAGCTTTCCTGGCGGGAGTCCTCGACGCTGATCATCAGAGCTCGACCGTGCCCTGAATGCAGGCCGTGACGTTGCCGCCGATCCAGATGTCGGCGCCGTCCTGCCGCACGTGGACCCGTCCGGCGCGGCCGAGCACCGTGCCCTGGGCGGCGACGTAGCTCGATGCGGCGATGCCTTCCCCGATCAGCCACTGGGCAAATCCCGCATTCAGGCTGCCGGTGACGGGATCCTCGGTGCCGCGGTTGCTGAATGCCCGCACTTCGAAGGTCGCGTGTCCTTCGTCCGTTTTGGGGTCGAAGCGGCCGATGACGCCGACGCGAAGGCCTGCGAGCAAGCTGTAGTCGGGCCGGATCGCAAGCACCTCGGCCCGGGAATTCAGAAGCACGCCGATCCAGTCCGGTCCGTTGTCGATCCAGTGCGCCGCCTGGATGGCTGCCCGCGAGATCCCGAGACCGCGCGCAATCCGTTCGGCAATATCGGGATCGACCGGACCGTTGCGCAGCAGGGGAGGTGCGGCAAAGGCAAGCCGGCTTCCTTCTCGCCGGATGCGCACCAGGCCGGCACCGCATTCCTGGATGATGTCACCTTCCGGCGGCTTGGCCGATTGGGGTTGGCCGGATCGGGATTGATGATCGGACAGCCAGACATGGCAGCTGCCGAGCGTCGGATGGCCGGCGAACGGCAGTTCCTGCTTCGGCGTGAAGATGCGCACCCGGTAATGTGCTTTCGGATCGCCGGGCGTGAGCAGGAAAGTGGTCTCGCTGAGGTTGGTCCAGTTCGCGAAATCCTGCATCTCGTCGCTCGTCAGCGCATCGGCGCCGACGACCACGGCGAGCGGATTGCCGCGCATCGGCTGGCTGGAAAAGACATCGACCTGCTGGAAGGAAAATGTGGGCATCGGTTCTGGACCTGGAGATTGATACCGCAAGGCCGACATCGCAGCCCTCGGCTCCCGAGGAGCCTGCGTCCTGTTCGGCGTCGTCCGGGCCACCGGGGACGAAGATGGCGGTGAGAGATTTTCGAATTCCGACCGGGGAAAGGATGGCTTCCCCGGTCGGTTGTCATGTGCCGGACGGGCTTAGAGCACCAGCCGGAACTTTGCAAAACCGTTCTCGCCGTCGCCGGCATCCTCGATCTTCGCGCCCTTCACCGCGGCGGCGAACTGGCGGGCCTTGGGGCCGGTCTCGAAGAGCGCCGTCGTGCCGGGCAGCGGCTTGAACGACCAGTTGGCATCGGCCGAAGGATTGATCGTGCCCTGTTGGACGATATAGCGGACGATCACGTCGCGGTTGGTGTCGGGGGCGACGAAGATCACCTTGTCCCCGGCGATTTCCGGGAACTTGCCGCCGCCGCCGGCGCGGTAGTTGTTGGTTGCGACCACGAACTTCTGTTCCGGATCGATCGGCTTGCCGTTGTACTTGAGGTCGACGATGCGGTTGGCGTTGGCATTGAGCAGCTTGCCGTCCTTGTCGAAGCGAACCGGCTGCGACAGGTCGATCTGGTAGGTCACGCCGTCGATGACGTCGTAATTGTAGGACGGGAAATCGTTGTTGAGCAGCGGCGCGTCCTTGGATCCCGCCTGAACCTGGTTGAACATGCCGGCCGACATTTCCAGCCAGTTCTTGACCTGCGCGCCCGATATCAGCACGGCCTGCACGGTGTTAGGATAGAGGTAGAGGTCGGCGACGTTCTTGATCGCGATGTCGCCCGCTGGCACGTCGGTGAAATACTCGGCGCCGCCGCGGCCGCCGGCCTTGAAGGGGGCCGCTGCGGAAAGCACCGGCAGATCCTTGTACTGGCCCTCCTTCAGCATGTCCTTGATGTACCAGGTCTGGGCATTGGAGACGATCTGCACCGACGGGTCGTCGGCGACGAGCGCGAAATAGGAGTAGAGCGGAGCCGACGACTTGCCGACGGCGCGGCGTACATAGGCGAGCGTCGCTTCGTGCTCTTCCTTCGCGGCCGAGATGACCTCGGGCTTGTCCTTGACGTCGGCGACGATCTTGCGGTTCTCGTCGCGGTGATAGATCGGCCGGGCTTCCGAGGTCGAATCGACGATCTTCCAGCTCTTGCCGTCCTTTTCGAGAAGCAGATCGATGAGGCCCATGTGCGAACCCCAGAAGCCGCCCATGACGGCCGGCTTGCCCATCAGCTTGCCCTTCTTCGTGTCGGCGCCGGCAATGCCGTCGAAATCCTTGGTGCCCGGGAAGACGAGATGCTGGTGGCCGGTGAACACCGCATCGATGCCCTGGATGCCGGCGAGGTAGAGCGAGGCGTTCTCCATGCGCTCGCTCTGGCCGCCGCCGTCGATGCCGGAATGGGAGAGCGCGATGACGATGTCGGCACCTTCCTCTTTCATAACAGGTACCCAAGCCTTCGCGGCGTCGACGATGTCGCGGGTCTGCGCCTTGCCTTCGAGGTTCTTGGAATCCCAGACCATGATCTGCGGCGGCACGAAGCCGATGAAACCGACCTTGATCGGGCTGGTGGCGCCCGAACCGTCGCGGATCTGCTTTTCGACGATCACATAGGGCTTCAGGAAGAGTTCGTCCTTCCTGGCGTCGGAGGCGAGCTGGCCCTTGGTGAGGTTGGCGCAGACGTAAGGAAAGCCTGCGCCGGCGAGCACCTTGAACAGGAAATCGAGGCCGTAGTTGAATTCGTGATTGCCGAGCGTGCCGGCATCGTAGCCGAGCACGTTCATCGCCTTGACGACCGGGTGCTTGTCGCCCTCCTTCATGCCACGCTCATAGGCGATGTAGTCGCCCATCGGATTGCCCTGCAGGAAGTCGCCGTTGTCGATCAGCATGGAATTGCCGGCTTCGGCGCGGATCGCGTCGACGATCGAGGCGGTGCGGGCGAGGCCCAGCGTATCGTTCGGCTTGTCGGCGTAATAGTCGTAAGGGAAGACGTGGACGTGGATATCCGTCGTTTCCATGATGCGCAGATGCGCCTGGTTGCCGGCCGCGCGCGCGGCAAACGGATGCAGCATTACGAGCGCCGACGAAGCGGCGACGCCTCCAAGCAGCGAACGGCGGGTCATGGGTTGAAAACCGGCTAGAAACGACATGGACATCTCTCCCTCTGGTCATTTGCGGCGGCAAGATTAGGCAAAATTGCACGGCCTTGCATCAGCAAAATGACAGCGGGAGATTGCATTGTGAAGATGGCCGGTGGCGAAACCGGCACCATTGGATCCTAGCGTACCGGACCTCAGCGTGCCAGGCCTTAACGTGCCAGGCCGGCGGGCACGTCCTTGTGGAAGAAGCGGAAGTAGGAGGAGACCTGCGCCACCGCATTGCTGTTGACGTTGAATTGCACGCCGAGCCGGCCGCTGCGGCGCCATTTCACGGTGCCCTCGAGAATGCCGAGCTCGTCGCTCTCCACCTTGACCGGGCTGCCGTCGGCGGCATGGAAGACGCGGCCGCCGAGATCGAGCGCCAGGCCCTTCGCCGACAGGTCGGTGACGCGCCCTTCGACCGTCTGGTTGAAATATTTGACCGTGCCGAGAATGCGGGTTTTCTTGCGCTCCGCACCGCGCGTCTTCATCCGGCCGTTCATGCTCATGGTCCATCCCTCGTTGTTCCTTGAGGGCAAGATACATGGCAGCGATTGAGATCCCTTTAGGGCGATCGATAAAAATCGACCTGTTTCGGCACGAGGTATTTAGCCGGCTTTGACAAAGTGCCCGAAGAGGCTCACGCATGGGCCGGCCGCAGCCTGTCGGCGAGTCGCTGCGGCCGACTTTATCTAATGTCGTCATCCGTCCGGACCTTCGAAGACGATCCAAGCCATGGGGGTATGTTTCAGGGGAAATGAGCACTTTCGTCGTCGCCCTGGCGCTCTGCGCCGCCATCCTGCATGCCGGCTGGAACGCCTTTCTGCGGTCGGGTGCCGACCGTTTCTGGACGATGACCGTCATGACGGCGGCGATGACCATCGTCGCGATCCCCGTAGCGTTGGCCCTGCCTTTGCCGGAGCAGGAGTCATGGCCCTATCTCGTCGCTTCGGCGCTCTTCCAGCTTGTCTACAGCCTGCTCCTCGTCGCTGCCTACCGCCATGGCGAACTGGGGCAGGTCTATCCGATCATCCGCGGCAGCGCGCCGCTGCTCGTCACGCTCGGCGGCCTCGTTTTCATGGGTGAGGTGCTGCAGCCGCTTGCCATGGCCGGCGTCCTGTTCGTCGTGATCGGCATCATGCTGCTGTCGCTCGGCAGGGCGCGCGCCACCGCAAGCTCCATGGCCTTCGCGCTGGCGACGGGCGTCTCGATCGCCGGTTATTCGACGGTCGACGCAGTCGGCATCCGGCTTTCCGGTCATACCGGTGCCTATATCACCTGGGTCTTCCTGCTGCCGGGCATCCTGATGGCGATCGCCTTCTTCATCATGCGCGGCGGGTTCCGCGTCGATCTTCGCTCGCGGGAAACCTGGAAGGCCGGCGGCGGCGGCATGGTCTCACTGCTTTCCTATGGCGCGGTATTGGTGGCCTATTCGATGGCGCCGGCCGGCCCGGTCTCGGCACTGCGCGAAACCAGCGTGGTCTTCGCGGTGCTGATCGGCCGGCTGTTCCTCGGCGAAACGCTCTCCGCCAAGCGGATTGCAGCCTGCATCGTCGTCGCTGCCGGCGCGATCCTCATCGGCATTTCATAGGCCGACATTCGGCCGGTCGATGATTTCGCGCAGCGCGAAGCTGGAGTTGATCTTCACCACATGCGGCAGGGCGGAGAGCCAGTCGCGGTGGATGCGCTCGTAATCTTCGAGATCCTTGGCGGCCACCCGCAGGATGTAGTCGTATTCCCCCGACATCAGGTAGCAGACCAGCACGTTGGGGCAGAGTTTGACCGCCGCCTCGAATTCCGTCAGCGTCTTGGCGAACTGGCCCGACAGCGAGATATGGACGATCACCATCATCTTGTAGTCGAGCGCCTTGTTGGAGAGGCGCGCGTGATAGCTGCTGATCGTGCCGCTTTTTTCGAGGATGTCGAGCCGCCGCGAGCAGGCCGACGGCGACAGTCCGACCCGTTCGGCAAGCTCGGCATTGGAGATACGGCCGTTGTCCTGAAGCGTGCGCATGATCGCAAGATCAATGGCATCGAAGTTGTTCATTCGAAGACCCTTCGAAAAATTCTTTCCAAACGCAATAATCTGCGAAGATACGCGTTTTCGCAATTCCTCTTCGCAAGGACATTCGAGCGATTTTCTGGTTAGCTTCCATCGGGAACATCAACTGGCGAAAGCCGCAACTGAGAGGAACGCTGCATGCGTGTCGGGTGCCCGAAGGAAATCAAAAACCATGAATACCGGGTGGGCCTGACGCCCGGCGCGGTGCGTGAATATGTGGCGCATGGCCACGAGGTCCTGATCGAGACGAAGGCGGGCGCCGGCATCGGCGCGGACGATGCCGCCTATATCGCCGCCGGTGCGAAGATCGTCGGTTCGGCAAAAGAAATTTTCGAAAAATGCGACATGGTCGTGAAGGTCAAGGAACCTCAGCCGACCGAATGGGCCCAGCTCCGCGAGGGCCAGCTTCTCTACACCTATCTCCATCTCGCGCCCGATCCGGAACAGACGAAGGGCCTCATCGCCTCCGGCGCCACCGCCGTCGCCTACGAGACCGTGACCGACGAACGCGGCGGCCTGCCGCTCCTCGCTCCCATGTCGGAAGTCGCCGGACGCCTGGCCATCCAGGCCGGCGCGACCGCGCTCCAGAAGGCGCATGGAGGCCGCGGCATCCTGCTCGGCGGCGTGCCGGGCGTCCTGCCGGCCAAGGTCGCCGTCATCGGCGGCGGCGTCGTCGGCCTGCATGCGGCCAAGATGGCGGCCGGCCTCGGCGCCGACGTCACCATCATCGACCGTTCGCTGCCGCGTCTGCGCCAGCTCGACGACATCTTCAACGGCCGTGTCCACACCCGTTATTCGACAATCGATGCGGTGGAAGAGGAAGTCTTCTCCGCCGACCTCGTCATCGGCGCCGTGCTTATTCCCGGCGCCGCCGCGCCGAAACTCGTCAGCCGCGAAATGCTGTCGGGCATGAAGAGGGGCGCGGTCATGGTCGATGTCGCGATCGACCAGGGCGGCTGCTTCGAGACGTCACATGCGACGACCCACTCGGAGCCGACTTACGAGGTCGACGGCATCGTGCATTATTGCGTCGCCAACATGCCCGGCGCGGTGCCGGTGACGTCCGCACATGCGTTGAATAATGCGACCCTGCAGCACGGTCTGGCGCTCGCCGACCGCGGCCTGCGGGCGATTGCCGAGGACAAGCACCTGCGCAACGGTCTCAACGTCCACAAGGGCCGCGTGACCAGCAGGCCGGTCGCCGAAGCGCTCGGCTACGAAGCCTTCGCGCCGGAAAGCCTGCTGAACGTCGCGTAATCGATATATCGAAAGCGTGTCGGACCGGCCGCTGGACCGGTGGAATACAGATTGATACCAAGCGCCGGGGCGATGCTCCGGCGCTTTTTTGTCATCAGGATCAATATGATATGATTTAGATATATCGAAATCCTTGACTACCCTTTCCATGCGACTATCTTTAGATATATCGTAAGTTAGTCTAAAGGAGACGCGGAATGTTCGGACAAAGATTTGATGGGCGCCACGGCTGTGGTGAACGCGGCGGGCGCAGGGGCTTCGAGGAGATGTTCGCGGCGCGGGGCGGTCCGTTCGGCGGTGGTTTCGGCCGCGGTTTTGGCGGGCGTGGCGGCGGCCGCGGTTTCGGCGACGACGGCGACGGCCGCATCGGCCGTTTCCTGCTGCAGGGCGACCTGCGGCTTCTGGTCCTTGCGCTGATCGAGAAGGAGCCTCGCCATGGCTACGAGATCATCAAGCACATCGAGGACCTCACCTATGGCTTCTACGCCCCGAGCCCGGGTGTCGTCTATCCGACGCTCACCTATCTCGAGGAGGCGGGTTATGTCACCGCCGAAGCCGACGGCAACAAGAAGCGCTACGTGATCACCGAAGAAGGCCGCAAGTATCTCGACGAAAACCGCAGCTTCGCGGCAACGATCCTCGACCGGCTGTCGATGATTGCCGAGCGGATCAGGCAGAAGCAGGAACGCCAGGAACGCGGCCGCGATACCGGCCCGACCCTGCCGCGCAGCGTCGATGCCGCCCTGCTGAACCTGCGCGAGGTGATCGCCCGAAAACTCGAAGAAGACGAAAAGAAGGGCGGCGAATTCGTCAAGCTTCTGCTCGACATCGCCGAGCGGATCGAAAGCGGCGACGGTGAGAGCGGCGAAGACCGCAACTGACCAAACCGATGAAGGCGCGTCTGCACCCCATGGCGCGCCTTCATAGTCAGATCGCCAGCCCGGTATCCGCGAAGGCCGGCCCCGCGACCCTGTCGATCCGGCATTGGTAGCAATTGTTGCGCGCCGACCGGACGTGCACATAGGCGATGTCCTCGCGGGCAAGCAGTTCCTCGGCACGCGCAGCAATCCGGTCCGTCGGCGTCACCGCACCGCTGCCATAGACGATCCGGTCGTCGGCGCCGTAGCCGCGCACGATATAATCCGTGCTCGACAACATGGGCGGCAGGATTTCCTCTGCCGCGTAACGTTCGCACGGCTCCTTGTGCAGGAAGATCGGCCCGGTTTCCGCATAGGGCTGCAACGCCGGGAAGGGCCGATAGGCGAGGACGAACAGTTCTTCGCCGGCATCGATATTCTTCAGGCAGTGACGGCAGGGATAACCGGGGCCGTCGGAAACCTTGGTCTCCGGATGGTGACCGTAGGAATCCCGGCCGCCGTTCCACAGATCGGCGGCGTCTTCGGTGGGCATTGCGACGAAGGCGATGGACATGGAAATCTCCTCTTCTCGATGGAGGAGAGATGCGCGTTCTGTCGCCGCGCCGCCACCCGATACTTGCCGGCGGCGAGGAATGCCGACCGTCGCCTGCCGGCAGGGAGGGGCCAATCGTCGGCTGCCCGTCCCAGCGTTGCGTTTCCGAGGCGATGCTGGGGCTCGACCAGTCCATATAGGTTCCGGCCAGCAGCCGTGAGGCTTCTATCCTTTATCTCAGCGCCCGGCCTGGCGGGTTGCTTCCGATGGTTCAGGCTAGGCCGAAGAATTCCGCCATAGGTCCCGCCGTCGAGCGCCAGCACCACCAAGGCACCAGTGCTGCCTTGGGTGAGAGCCTGCCATCAAGCGTCGAGAACCTTGATGAGCTCCGCCTCCGTCATCGGCTGGACGATCGCCTCGTAGGTCGAAACCGGCGAGAAGCCCATCATCTGATAGAGCTGCAGGGCGCGCGGATGGTCGAGCGTGTTGGTGGTGACCGTCACCTTCTTCGGATTGTCCTGCCAGGCGGCGTAGAGCGCCTGCAACAGGAACCACTTGCCGATGCCGAGCCCGATCGCCCGCTCGAACAGTCCGAAATAGGAAAGTTCGACCATGTCGTCGCTTTCCTTGAGCAGCTCGAAGAAGCCGGCCGGCGCGCCGTTGACATAGAGCACGGTGACGGAGACGCGCGGGTCGTGGATGGTCGCGGCGAGCTGTTCGTCGGTCATCCTCAGCCGTTTGTACCAGTGCCAGCGCTTGCCGACCTGACGGTAGAGATAACGGTAATAGTGGAGCGGAATGTCCGCGGCGCGGATGATCGCGGTCTGGATGTTGACCGGCACGGGCAGGCTCGCCCTCGGCGGCGCCGTCATTTCCAACTGGGTGACGTGCGCCGTAAGCGCCGCGGGCTTCTTGACCATGATGCTCACGCCGCTTTCGGGGCGGACGGACCAGTCACCACGGGCGTATCCTGGCGGCTGCCCCATTCGGTCCAGGAGCCGTCGTAGAGCGCATTGTCCTCATGCCCGAGCGATTCCAGCGCCAGGGTGATGATCGCGGCGGTGATGCCCGAACCGCAGCTGGTCACGACCGGCTGGCCGAAATCGATGCCCGCGTCCTCGATCGCTTTCCTGAGTTCGGAAAGCGGCCGGAGCTTGCCCTTCACCGAAAAGGTGCCGGACGGGAGGCTGACGGCGCCGGGCATATGGCCGGAACGCATGCCGGCGCGCGGCTCCGGCTCCGTGCCGGCGAAACGGCCGGCCGGGCGTGCATCGGCGATCTGCCGCGTGCCCTCGCTGACGATCGACAGCATGGTCTGGAAGTCGATCACCTTGTCGAGGCGGAAGTCCGGCGTGAACGTAGCGGGTTCAGGCGAGGGAACGACGGTTTCCAGCGGCCGACCTTCGGCCTTCCAGCCGTCGATGCCGCCGTCGAGAACAAAAACGTTCCTGGCGCCCATGATGCGAAACAGCCACCAGCCGCGCGGCGAGGAAAAGATGCCCGGGCCGTCGTAGATGACGATGCGGTCGCTTTCGCAGATCCCCATCCGGCCGACCGCCTCGGCGAAGACTTCCGGCGAGGGAACCATATGCGGCAGGCCGGTGGAATGGTCGGCGACTTTGTCGTGGTCGAAACGGACCGCACCGGGAATGTGGCCGGCCGCATATTCGGCGTCGGCATCGCGGTTCTGCGCCGGCAAGTAGAAGGAGGCGTCGAGGATCCTGAGATCGGGACTGCCGAGTTCCTTGTGGAGCCACTCGGACGAAACGACGAAACGGCTGGTTTCGCTCATGTCATATCTCCTTCGGACCCGTATCAGGCCTCTGCGCCGGGCTCGCCGAACCGGATGCGGAAACGCCGGTTCTCCTTGCCCTTCTTTTCGATCTTGGCGATGTGAATCGCCCCGACTTCCTGGGTTTCCGAGACATGTGTGCCGCCGCAGGGCTGGCTGTCAACGCTCGAATTTTCCCCGATGCAGACGAGGCTGACGCGGCCCATGCCCATCGGCGGGCGGACGTTCTTCGACTTGACGATGCCCGGGTTGGCGGAAAGCTCCTCGTCCGTGATCCACTGCACGTAGACGGGGTGGTTCTGGTTGACCAGTTCCATCAGCCTGGCCGTCACTGCGTCCTTGTCGATCGTGTCGGTCATGTCGAAATCGACGCGCGATTCCTCCTCGCCGACGGCGGCACCGGTGATCGGATATTGGCACACGACGGAGAGGAGATGGCAGGCGGTGTGCATGCGCATCAGCCTGTAGCGGCGCGGCCAGTCGACATGCATGACCACCTTCTCGCCGACCAGCGGCTGCGCTTCGCCCTCGAGCGGAACGTGGATGACGATGTCCTTGGTGGCGCCGTGCTTCGTCTGGCCGAGCTGGATCTTGGTGCCGTCGGCCCGTTCCAGGAAGCCGGTATCGCCCGGCTGGCCGCCGGATGTGGCGTAGAAACAGGTGCGGTCGAGCTCGATGCCGCCGTCCTCGTGGATGGCCGTCACCACCGCTTCGGCTGTCGAAAGATAGAAATCGTCACGGTAGAGGGCTTCAACGGGCATGGATCACTCGGTTCTGGAATTGTGTCAGGCCGCCTGGAAGGGCACGGTGATCTGCCGCTTCTGCGTCAGCCAGGCCGGCACCGGCAGGCCCTTCGACTTCAGGAAATCCGGATTGAAGAGCTTCGACTGATAGCGGTTGCCGTAGTCGCAGAGCACGGTCACGATCGTGTGGCCGGGGCCGAGATCCCTGGCGAGGCGGACGGCACCGGCGATATTGATGCCGGTGGAGCCGCCGAGGCAGAGGCCTTCGTGCTCGACGAGGTCGAAGATATAGGGCAGCGCTTCAGCATCCGGGATCTTGTAAGCGAAATCCGGCGTGAAGCCTTCCAGGTTGGCGGTGATGCGGCCCTGGCCGATACCCTCGGTGATCGAATTGCCTTCCGCCTTGAACGCGCCGTGGGCATAGAAATCGTAGAGCGCGGCACCTTCCGGATCGGCGATGCCGATCTTGATATCCGGGTTGCGGGCCTTGAGGCCGAGGGCGACGCCGGCAAGCGTGCCGCCCGAGCCGACCGCGCAGATGAAGCCGTCGACCTTGCCGCCGGTCTGTTCCCAGATCTCCGGCGCCGTGGTTTCCACATGCGCGTCGCGGTTGGCGACATTGTCGAACTGGTTGGCCCAGATGGCGCCCGCCGGCTCGGTCTTCGCAAGCTCCTCGGCGAGGCGGCCTGAGATTTTCACGTAATTGTTCGGGTTCTTGTAGGGAACCGCCGGGACCTCGACCAGCTCGGCGCCGAGCAGCTTCAGCGCGTCCTTCTTTTCCTGGCTCTGGGTCTCCGGAATGACGATGACGGTGCGGTAGCCGAGCGCCTTGGCGACCAGCGTCAGGCCGATGCCGGTATTGCCGGCGGTTCCCTCGACGATCACGCCGCCCGGGCGCAGCAGGCCTTTCTTTTCGGCATCACGGATGATGTAGAGCGCGGCACGGTCCTTGACCGACTGGCCGGGGTTCAAGAATTCCGCCTTGCCGAGGATTTCGCAGCCGGTCGCTTCGGAAGCGCCCTTGAGCCGGATAAGGGGCGTGTTGCCGATCACATCGAGGACGGAGGAATGGGGGGTCATCGTCATGCCTTGTTGTTCATCGCTGATTTAAGCGTCGTCTTTTCGACGGACAAGCGCCGAAGAGCAAGAAATTCTGTTTCTGCCGGAAGCGGTAACCGATAAAATCCATCTTTAGCCGGCTGTCTCCAGTCACTGCCCGGAGACAGGATTCTAGGGCAGGCCGCCGCTTTTAAGATGCGGCTCGCTAAAATCAGACCACGCTCCTCAACTTTCTGGAAGTTATTATATTGGAAGTAGTAATCCAAACCGGTTGCCGTACGTATATCAAATACCGTTGAAGCACATACTGAACCGTGTCATTCGTGAATTTATCGTGCAGCGCAGGAAGTTTATGCGCGAAATTGGCCTTGAGACATGCTGCTGAACCTTGAAAGGTTGGAATTCCTCATCGCGCAATACGTGTCTGGCTCCCTTCCGGAACCGGCGCATGTCCTCATCGGTTCTCATCTGGAAATGCAGGCTTCGGCCGCCCGGCTGGCCCGCGTCCTGGAGACCATGTCGGGAGAGGCCCTGGAGGACAGCAGGCCGCTTCCGGTCTCCTCGCGCGAACGTCGCCTGGCGGAAATATTCATGTCTCCCCCCCTTCCGTCGGAGAGCTGGCCGGCGATCCCGGAAAGATCCCGGTTCCCGGTCGCACTCCGCGCCTATGTCGGGACGGATCTTCCCAACATTCCCTGGAAGACCAGGCTGCCGGGTTTCCGGCAGCACATCATCAGAAAATCGAAGGAGGTCGAGGCGAGCCTCCTGTGGGTGCGGCCGGGCAGGGCGCTTCCCCATCACGGTCACCACGGCCTGGAACTGACCCTGGTTCTGGAGGGCGAGTTCCACGATCATCGCGGCAATTTCGACGAGGGCGCGGTTTCCGTTGCCGACGAAACACTGGACCATCGCCCGGTCGCCGGAAGACGCGGCCCGTGCATCTGTTTTTCCGTGCTGTTCGCCCCGATCGCGCTGTCCGGTTCGACGCTGCGCCTGTTCGGGGATATCATCGGCATCTGAAGCAGCAAAAAGCCGGTCATCGACCGGCTCCGGGTTAGTTCAGATGCAGCTGCGCTTCGCTCACAGCCTGTTCGAACTGCAGACGCGCCTCCTCCGGCGACCTGCGTCCGTCGAGTGCCGCGCGGCAGGCGCTGCGTGCCTTGACGAAGTTCGGCCCTCGCATGTCGGGCCACCGGTCGGTCAGCAAAGCGAGCGCTTCGAACGGCCCGTTGATGATTTCCGTTCCCAGATGACCGAACGCAACGCGTACTGGTTTCTGCCAGCTTGTCTGCATTTTTGATTCCTCCCTGGATACCAACCGGAAGAAATGCGCGAACCGATGAAAGGTTCCGGGGCATTTCAAAAAAATCCTGGGCCGCCGGCTACCCAAAAGGAGGCTGCCAGAAATCGGACGGGGCAAAAGCCGCCGCGCCGGGGCGCGACGGCTTGAAGAGCCGTGTCGGGCCGGGTCTTAATCGACGACCTGCACCACGGTGTGGGTGCGCGGATCGACGATGACCCGCTGCTGGTTGACGATCGCATAGGAATATTGCGGGGCCTGCGGAACCGGGGTCAGCACGACCTGCTGCGGAATCGGCTGGCCGACCACGACGCGTTCCTGGACGACGACGGACTGCTGGATGGGCTGTTCGCGTACATAGGTGACGACGCGTTCCGGCGGCGGATCGACGATTGTGCCGGCGGCGGCGCCGACCACGCCGCCGACAGCGGCCCCGATCGGTCCGCCGACGATGGCGCCCGTGACTGCGCCGCCGACGGCGCCGTTGACGGTGCTCTGCTGAGCGAGTGCGCCGGTCGCGGCAAGGCCGAACGCGGCGGTAATGAGAACGATATTCTTCATGGCCAATCTCCTCTTGGTTGAAGTGGCCGGAGAACGTGGCGACATGGAATTTCGTTCCATTCCAATAGCTTCGTCGGACTTAGGTCCTAAGCGTTCGAGGCAGACGTCAGACCTTGGTAGGACAATTTCGGATACCAGTGCGGGTCGCGGCCCTCCGGCGTCGAATCGAGGATCGTCCAGATCGGCATCAGATCCGGCGCCCCGCGCGGATCCTGGCCGGGATCGGCGGTGACGCCGCCCATTTCCGCGCTCCAGAAGTGCCGGATCGTACCGTCCCGGCGGGTGAAGACGTGGAAACCGGCATCGTCGCTGCCGTCGGCCGCCACCGCATGATAGTCCCGGCTGAATTCGCCGGTACCGTCCGAATAGAGCGGCAGGTGGTGCCAGCCGCGTTCTCTCTTGAAATCCATGAGACGCTTGAGCGGCGAGCGTGCGATCACCGCAAAACCCACCCGCTGCTGGATGTCCGGCACTTCGCCGTCCCACGAGGAGAGCAGCGACGTGCACATCGGGCAGGGCCGTTCCCGCTGCGGGCCGAACATGTAATTATAGACGACCAGCGTTTCCTTGTCGGCGAACAGATCCTCGAAGGAGACCGTGCCGTTCACGCCTTCGAACGTGTACTTCTTTTTCACGATGCCGCCCGGCGGAAGCCGCCGCCGCTGTTCGGCAACACGTTCGATGTGACGGCGCAGCTCGATCTCCTCGGCGAGCAGCGCGTCGCGCGCCTCCCTGTATTCGGTGCTTTCGTTGGGAAAGCGCATGTCGTTTTTCCTTGCGAGTTCCATGGCGGGCTCGAAGTTCTGCATAGAGATTTCCTCCTTCTGTCTTCCCTAGGGGACGGATCCTGCTCTTGCTGCTAGATATCGATTTCGGGCGAGCACGCTTCGTCCAGACTCAAGGACGTTCGCCATCGGCGCTGGCCGACAGACGTTTTCAAAATGCGCCTGAATTGAGGGAGCAAAATGTCAGACCGATTTCTGATCGACGGGCCGGAGGTGGCCGATTTCACGATCCTGCTGGCCCACGGCGCCGGTGCGCCGATGGACTCCGCATCGATGACCGCCGCCGCCGGCGCGCTGGCTGGCCGGGATTTTCGCGTCGTCCGGTTCGAGTTCGACTACATGGCCGCCCGCAGGAAATCGGACGATCGCAGGCCGCCTCCGAAGGCGGAGACCCTCATTCCGGAATACAGAACTGCGATCACCGAGCTCGGCGCCGGGGGACGCCTGATCATCGGCGGCAAATCCATGGGCGGACGCGTGGCGAGCATGGTTGCCGACGAGCTGCATGCGGAGGGGGCGGTCGCCGGCCTCCTATGCCTCGGTTACCCCTTCCATCCGCCCGGCAAGCCGGAGCAACTGCGGACCCAGCATCTCAAAGGGCTGAAGACACCCGCCCTGATCTGCCAGGGCACCCGCGACGAATTCGGCACACGCGAGGAGGTGCCGGGTTATGAACTTTCCGGGGCGATCGAGATCTTGTGGCTGGAGGACGGCGATCATGATCTCAAGCCGCGCAAGAAGATCTCCGGTTTCTCCGCCGCCGACCATCTTGCCTCAATGGCGGAAAAAGTGCGCCGCTGGGCGGATCGATTGGCGGGCTGAGTCGGAGCCTTGGCTCACCCGCGCCGGAGGCTGCGATGCCGCCGGCGGAAGCCTTGGGCAGCGAAGGATTGTTGAAAAAAGAAGAGCATAAACCGGCTGCCGACGGCCGTCTTGCGTCGTCTCGGCTTGCTCGATAAGAAGCACGCATTGTAATTTACAATTATCAATTATTGTCCTGACTGCTGCTGCGCATGCCCGCATCCCCGCCTGCGTACACTGCCGTTCATGCCGAATCTTGCCGTTCATGCCCGAATCTTGTGGACTCTCCGATGCCGATGACGGCCCAGCAAATAGCGGACCACGCGCTGATCGTGCCCCTGATCAAGCAGCAGTCGGCGGCGATGCAGCAGGCCTACGCCGCCAACCCGCGCATGTCCTCGGTCTTCGCCACGCAACAGCGCTGGCTGCTTGCCCATGCAGCGATGGGCCTCCTGTTCCGCTCCATGGCAGGCGGCAAGCCGATGATGACGCTCTCGGGCTTTCTGGCTCTCGTCGCGGAGCATTCGATCTCCAGCCGCAACACGGCCGACGCGTTTGCCAAGGAAATGCTCCATTACGGCTACATGACGCTGCTCGAAGAGGCCTCCGACCGCAGATCCCGTCCGATGGCGATCTCGAAAATGGCCTTGGAAGGGATTATCGGTTGGGCCGCGACGCATCTCAACACGCTCGACCAGCTCGATGGCGGGCGTCGCCTGGAGGTCTTTCTAGCGTCGGACGGAGCGATCTTCCGGCTGGAGCCGGAAATCGCCGACGGCCTGCTCGTCCATCCTTCCATCCGCCAGCCGCAGGATACGTTCTCGCTGTTCACCTGGCTCAACAATGGCGGCGTCATCATGGACTGGCTCATAACGGGACTGGGCGAGATCAGCGATGACGGCCGGCGCTACCCGACCTCGGTCGGCTCGATCGCCGACATGGCAGGGTGGCTCAAACTTTCCCGCACCCATCTCGCTCGCAAGTTGAACGAGGCCGAGGCGATGGGAAGCCTTGGCTGGTCGGGCAGGCGCGGCGATTCCGCCATGTGGGTCTCGGCCGGGTTCGTACGCGAGATCATCAAGGCGAACGCAGCCAAACTGGCCGTCATCGATGCGGCTTTCGAGCGCAGCTTCGGCCGTTAATCATCTGCGAACGCTTCGCAAATCCACCCAATAATAGTCAATGGCGCCAGATTGACCCTCGGTCGCGTGGTTTGTAGCTTCATGCCCATAAAACGATCATCGCTCCGCGGCTGCAGGGCCGCCGGGTGAGTGATCCGGAGGGTGCCCGGTCACAACGGCCGGTTTGGACAGCAGTCAATCAGGCAAGAATGCGGACGGCGTACCTCTGGTGCGCCGGCGTTCGCATATGCCGAAACAGCAGGCAGAAAATGGTTAACGAGACGCCACTCTTCTATCGAGACATCGTTCCGCTCGACCGCGCCAGGCACAAGCTTGCGCGTCTGGAGAGCCCGAGCCGGCCTTACGGCTTCGCCGAAAGCACACAATTCGTGCCCGCCGTGGTAGACGAGTTCCGGGCGGCCTGCCGCGAGCTTTCGATCCTGTTCATGCCCGGGCAGCAGCGGCCGACGGCGGTCTTCGTCGTCGGGCTCACCGCGGGTCAGAACCTGCTCGTCACGCCGGAAGGCCTCTGGGACGGCTCCTACGTGCCCGCCTTCCTGCGCCGCTATCCCTTCATCCGGGGTGATATCGAGGGGGCCGATCCGATCATCTGCATCGACCAGTCCTATGAGGGGCTGAACGAGGAGCGTGGCGAGCCCTTTTTCGCCGAAGACGAGCAGACCTCGTATCTCGCCCAGCAGGTCGGCTTCGTGAACGCCTATTATGAGGCGAGCCGCCGCTCGGAGGAGTTCGCCGACATGATCCAGGCCATGGGCCTGCTGAAGTCGGTCACCGTCGACGTCAAGTCGCAAGGGTCGACGGTCTCGCTGCACGGCCTGTTCGCGATCGACGAGGACAAGCTCAACGCCTTGCCGGCGAAGGAATTCGAGAAGCTCCGCAAGGCAGGTTTCGTGCCGGCGATCTACGCGCAGATCATCAGCATGGATGCGATCGGCAAGCTGAGCGCCAAGTTCGACGCCGTGCGCAAGGGGCTCGACGCATGAGCCGGAGACATATTCTTCTTGCCGCCGCCGCCGCGATCTCGCTTGCCGCGAGCGGCAGTTTCGCCGCAGCCCAGGGCGCCAAGCCGGCGCCTGCCGACGCGACCAAACCGACACAGGCAAAGCCGCCGGTGGCCGAGAACATGAAGCCGCCGGCTGCCGAAAGCGCCAAGCCTGCGCCCGCATCCGATGCCGCCAAACCGGCGACCCAGGATGCCGCCAGACCGGCGACCGCCGGTGTCGCGCCAGGTGCCCCTCCGGGCGCCGTCGTGCAGCCGGCCGATATCCGCGGTTTCCGTTCGGCCCATTTCGGCATGGACGAAGCGGCAGTGCGCGCAGCCATCCAGGAGGATTTCGGCAAGGAGATCGCCGATCGCATCCAGGTGCAGGAGAACACCGCCGAGAAGACGAGGGTGCTCAACGCGCTGGTACCCAATCTGTTCGAAGGGGCGGGCACCGCCGGCGTTTCCTATGTCTTCGGCTATAGATCGAAGAAGCTGATCCAGGTTGTGGTGCTGTGGTCGCCGCAGACGGATCAGGCGCTCACGCCCGAAACGCTCTATTCGAGTGCCGCCATATTGCAGGGCTATTTCACGGCGCAGGGCTACGTGTCCGAGACGATCGTTACCGGCGCGGTGATGGACGCCGGCCTCCTGATGTTCCGCGGTTCCGACAAGGACGGCAACACGACGATGCTGCTGCTTCAGGGCGGCTTCGCCGGTGAAGGCGCGCGGCGGAACCTGACCCCCAATGCGCTGCTGCTCTACTACATCGACGACGCAAAGAACCCGGACGTCTTCCGGATCCCGGCGGGCAAGTTCTAAGGACACGATCATGGGCGTGGTGGATGTCGGATTGCTGAAGCGTTGGAGCAGCGCGCTGCGCCGCGGCGTGGCCCTGCTGCCCCTGGCGGCGGGCGCGACGACGGCCCAGGCCCAGTCGCTGGGGCCCGCAGGCAATGTCATCATTCCGGACGGCCGAACGGCGACCAACCTTTCCGTGAACGGCGCCACGACGGACGTCACCACCGGCACGATGGCCGGCGGCAACGCCTACAACTCCTTCTCCCGCTTCGAGGTCGGCGAGAACAATACCGTCAACCTGCACGTCCCGACCTCGGCCGGCCATCTCATCAACATCGTCCGCGACGCGCCCGTGGTCGTCGGCGGCACGCTGAACGCGATGAAGGACGGCCGCATCGGCGGCAATGTCGTGTTCGCCGATCCCTATGGCTTCATCGTCAACAAGAAGGGCGTCGTGAATGCCGGCAGCCTGACAGTGAACACGCCGACGCGCGAGTTCCTGGAACAGACGCTGGATTCCGCCGGCCGCATCAATGCGGCGATGGGCGCCCGTATCGTCAACGGCGATATTCCGCTGTCGCCGGACGGCTCGATCGTCATCAAGGGGCGCGTCAACACCGAGACCGGGGTTGCGCTGAAGGCGCAGTCGGTGACCGTCTCCGGACCGGAGCGCCACAAGGAGCAGTTCGAGGCGACCGTCAATACCGACGGCCGCCGCGACGGCGGCCAGATCGTCGTGCGCAACGGCAAGCTGCAGATCGTCGCGGCCGGTTCCGCCAAGGTCGGCGGCAGGCTCTCCGCCGGCGGCGGATCGCGCGGCGGCGACATCCAGATTTTGGCCGGCGCGGCGCTCAAGGTGCTGCCGACCGCCCGTATCGAAGCCCTGCGCGCCAACGATGCCGAAACGTTGAACGCGGCTTTCGACGCGGTGAACCGCGACACCGCCGGCAGGATTTCCATCACGTCGGCCGGCGAGCTTTCGGTGGCGGGTTCCATCGTCGCCGAAGGTTCGGTTCACGCCGGCGGCACGGTCGGCCTTTCCGGCCGCGGCGTCGCCATCGAAGCCGGCACGGAGATCGCCGCGACGACGGCTGCGGCATCCGGTCGGCCTGCAGCGCTGTCTGCCGCGAAGGTGGACATCCGTTCGGCCGGCGACCTGAGGCTCGACGGCAAGGTCTCGGCCGATGGCGCCGGCGGCCGCTCCGGCGGTGCGATCAACGTTCTGGCGACCAACGACATCGCGCTCGCCTCGACCGCCGAACTCTCGGCGAACGGCGTCGGCGGCGAGGGCGGGCGGATCATCGTCTTCGCCGACCGCAATCTTGATGTAGCCAACGGTTTCACCGTAAAGGCCGCAGCCGGCGAGACCGGCGACGGCGGCTTCGTGGAGCTTTCCGCGAAGAAGGTCGTGGAGCTTGCAACGGTCAATCTGGATCTCGGCGCGAAGAACGGCCGGGCCGGTACGCTGCTAATCGATCCCGAAAACGTCGTGATCGGTGCCGATGTGGGGGCGGCGGACACGACCTATTTCGCCAGCCAGCTGACCAACGGCGCGAACTACTCGTTGACTGCGACCGGATCGATCACCGTCAACGGCGGTTACAAGATCGATACGCGCCAGATGGATGTGCAAGGTGTTTCGACCGGTAACTCCGGCAATGTCACGTTGAGCGCGCCGAGGGTTACGCTCGATGCCAATTCCCAGATCCTGGCTGGCGTCAACAACCCGACGACTGGCGCGCAATATACCGCCGGCGACGTGACGCTCAGTGCATCGCAGATTCCGACCTCGGTCGCCATCTTCGGCGATTCGACCTTCGACAGCCTCGACAACCAGCGCGAATCGCGCATCGACTTCAGCGGCAAGATCACCGGCAGGACGGTCACGATCAATGCGATCGCCGAGTATGAGGTGGGCAGCCTGCATGCCGGCACCAGGACCGAGATCAACCTCAATGGCACAATCGAGGCGACAACGGTCAACGTGCTGTCGCGGGCGGTCGCGCGTGCGAACTACAACGACCCGGCCAATCCTTTCGGTGTCATCCAGGGCGTGGTCTCGCTGCTGAACCCGCTCGGGATCGACGCAGCCTTCGTCAGCGCATCGGCAACGGCGCATCTGAAGGTCCACGGCGGAACCAATATCACCGCCGACACCGTCAAGCTCGAAAGCTTGGCCGTCGGCGAGGCGGTGGACCAGGCCGTCGGCTTCGGCACCGGTTCGACCACGCATATGAGCGCCAGCGCGGTCATCGGCATGGTGGATACCGACGCCGTGACCGATATCGCCAGCGACGCGCAGATCAACGCAAAGACGAGCCTCGGCATCGGTGCGGTCACGGATACGCGCCTCAACGCGCTGTCCTCCGTCATTTCCGGCATTCCCTTCGTCGGTCAGGTTTCGGGTGCCACGGCCGTGGGTGCTGCGGCCTACGGCGAGGCGGACGTCAATGCCAATGCCACCGTTCATACCGGTGCGAAACTGACCGGCACCGGCGCCGTGACGGTTCTGGCCCGCAGCGACAACGCCTTCTCCGTCAACGCCAAGGTCTACGGCACCGGCCAGACCAGCGTCGGCGGCACGATCGCCATCAGCGACGTCAATTCGAACACGGTGGCCCGCCTCGGCGCGGATGTCGACAATACCGCATCGACCACGGCCCGCGACGTCTCCGTCCAGGCGATTTCCAACGTGAAGACGCATGACACGGCAGCGTCCACGACGACGGGCACCGCCGCGTTCAGCACCTTCCTGGCCGCCGCCGGCACGACGGGCAACCTGCTCGGCGGCGCGACGCCCAATGTGGCCGGTATCACCAGCCTGATCGCCAGCAAGCTTTCGAGCACGCCGTCCGTTCCTGGATCCAACAACTTTCTCAAGGCCGCCGGTTCGCTGGCCCTTTCGTCGGGTTCGATCACGGCCGATTCCTCGATCAGCGCCGATACGGGAGCGGCCGCGCCGGTCATCAAGGCTGGCGGCAATATCTCGGTTGTCAGCGATCTCGCAAGCCGCAAGATCGTCAGCAATTCCGGAAGCGGCGTGAATTCCAACGCGGAGAAGCCGGAGCCCGGCAATACCAGCGCGACGGTGGGCGCTGCCGTCGCCGTTTCGGTCTTCGACGTCGACCACTATTCGCGCGCCTGGGCGGGCAAGAGCGTCACCCTCCAGGGCAGCAATGTCGGGGTCAACGCCTATACCTATGTGCCGACCGGCATCTTCCTGTCGAACTGGGAGAGCTTCGAGCAGGTATTCCTAGATCTCGTCGGAGCGTTCGTCAGCAATCCGGGCCTGATCACCTCGGGCGCCAAGGCGACGGCGGAATCGGATACCGCGTCGCTCGCCGGCTCCTACAATCATTTCGATTTCTCTGGCGAAACGACGGCCTGGATCGGCACCGGCGCTACCGTCACCTCGACGGGTGCGGGCGGCCAGTGGCAGGTCGACAAGCTCGACAAGATCGGCGCGGCGGAAACTTCCGGCGGCAACGCCGTCAAGTTCGATTTCCAGACCGCGGTCGACGTTTTGGCCGACACCTATCTGGAATCGCTCAACGTGATGGGCAACTGGGGCCTGTCGGGCAATACCAGCCGGGGCAGCGCCGTTGGCGGCTCCGCCGGTTCCATCCTGTTCGACGTGGCGACGGTCGCCGGCATCGCCGATTCCGCAAACGTCACCTCGGCCTCGACGCTCTCGGTCGATGCCAAGTCGAAAAACTTCATGCTGGCCATGTCGCCGTCCAACGGCTCGGGTTCGAGCCTTGCGGGCAGCGGTCTGGTGGCGGTCGTGCAGGTCGATGACAAAACGCATTCCTCGATCAGCAATACCGCGAACGTGACGGCGAACCTCGTCTCCGTGGTGGCCGAGGAGACGCTCGAAATCTATGCGGCATCCGGGCAGCTGCAGCGCGGAGCCGGCACCTCGATCGGTGCGGCGATCACCATCGTCGATATCGATACCGACACGGCGGCCTATATCGGCGACAATTACGGCGAGGGCGGTGACGACGTAGGCCCGCAGACGCGAGCTGCCGCAAACACGCAAGGTTCGGTGACCACCGATGAAATGACGGTGAGAGCGGTGACGAACGGTTCGGTCGTGGCCGCAAGCGTCGCGGCGACCGTATCCGATCCGGTGCCCGCTCCCGCTCCGCCTCCGGGAACGCCTTCCAAGGCGCTCGAACTGCTGATGGGCTCGCAGACGACGTCATCCGCGCAGCCCAAATTCAACCTCACCATATCCGGTTCGTCGTCGGTCATCGTCAATGAACTCGATACCAGGGGCCTGATCGACAACGTCGATATTGTGCGCCGCAATTCCAGTTCGCCCGGCGTCATGCGCGTCGAGGCGATCAATACCAGCAATATCTATTCCGTCAGCGGATCGGCCGCGATATCGCTGGGCGGTTTGGGATCGAGCGGTTCGGCCGGCGTGGCGGGCGCCATAGCGCTTGGTGCAAGCTCCAACAGGACGATCGCATCCCTGTCGGATTCCGATGTCACCGACATGCGCAATGTCGCCGTCCAGGCTCTCACGGGCGGCGGTTACACGGTATCCGCCGTCGGCCTGAGCGGCGCCGGCGGCAGTTCGGACCTGCTGACGCTGGCGGGCTCGGTCTCGATCGCCGAGATCGCCGACACGGTCCAGGGTCTGGTTTCCGGTTCCGACATCGACGGCCCGGGCGGTGGCGCGCTTGCCGTCAATGCCTATCGCAAGACCGAGGTCAGCATCGGCGGCGGCTCGATGGGCATCGGCGGCAAGGCCGGAGCCGGCATCGGCCTCACGTATACGACCATCCGCGACAACGACGACGGTTACGCTGCGGAAGCCTCCATCACCGACAGCTCCGTGCAGGATTATCAGGATGTGTCGGTGGTTGCCGCGGCCCCCAGCCGCATCTATTCCGGTGCTGCCGCGGCATCGCTGCTGGCCACCAACGGCCTTTCCGGCGCGATCGTCGTCAACGACATCGGCGGCACGATCCTTGCGTCGATCGATACCGACGAAGCCGGCCACGAGATCCAGGCGACAGGCAATATCAACGTCAAGTCCGGCACGGCCGATGCCGACGACCTCAATGCACTGCTGAGTGCTACGGCGCGCGGCGAGAATACCGCCGCCAACAACTATGCCGTCGTCAAATACCAGAACGCCGAGAACGGTGCTGCGACGGAAGTCGCCGCGGGCGCGGCCATCGTCGCGATCGCCGGCAACATCTCGTTCGGCGACAACAATATCGGCGCCAGCATCGTCAGCAATTCGGTGCATCAGCGCCATGTCGCGCGGATTGCCGGAGCCGACATCGACGCGGGCGGCGGCGTCAACGTGGTGGCGACGGATACGACGAGCATTCTGGCGCTCAGCGTCGGCGTGGGTGTCGCGACCGGAGGTTTCGCCGGCCAGGCCGCGATCGTCGACAACCGGGTGAACAGCTCGATCTCCGCCGAGATCGGCAAGTCCGGACGCCGCACGGCCATCGAGGCAGGCGGTCTGGCGGTCAAGGCGCAGGACGCAGTCGTAATCCGCGGATCGGCGACGTCCGCGACGCTGTCTTCCGGTCTCGCCGCCGGTATCGGCATCGCGGTCAACTCGATCGGCATGGATGTCGATGCATTGATCGGCAATGCGGAAATCGATACGTCCGGCTCCGTTTCGCTGGTGTCCGCTTCTCAGGCCGATATCCTGACGATCGCCGCGGGCGTTGCCGGCGGCAGCAGCAGCGCGCTCGCGGGTTCGTCCGCCGCAAGCAAGATCGACACCGACGTGCGCGCATTGGTGAGCGGCTCGTCGGATATCGATGCCGGCAACAACGTCGTCATCGACGCCCACAATTCCGGCCGCATCTCGGTCGTCGCCGGCGCTGTCGCCGTCGGACTGGGCGGTGCGGGCGTCGGCCTTTCGGTCGTAGTCAACGAGATCGGCGGCGATACCGAGGCTCGTATCGCCGACAGCACGGTCGATGCCAACGGCAACGGAGCCGACCAGCTGCTCCAGGCGGGTGCGCTCGTCGAAGCACTTGAGCCGGGTGACGTGCAGAACATGCGCTTCGGCACGCCGGACTTCACGCAGCAGACAAGATTCGTCTCCGGCCTTGCGGTGCTCGCCAGCTCCACGCAGACCGTGACCGGGATTGCCGTGACGGTCGGCCTCGCGGGTGCGGGGCCGGCTGCCGCGATCCTTCCGGTCACCACCGTCGTCGGTGGAAGCACCGTCGCGGCGATCGACCGCTCCTCGGCCGGAACGCGCCTCAACACGACGTCGGACATTCTCGTTTCGGCAAGCTCGCACAGCTTCTCCGGAAATTTCGCATTGGGCGGCGCCGGAAGCGCCTCGGCCATGGCCGGTGCGGCGACGAGCGTCGCCACCACGATGAAACGGTCGACCGATGCGCGGATCTCCAATGCGACCATCGGTTCGACCAGCATGCCGGCGCAACCGGGCAACGTGAAGGTCCAGGCTTACGCCTCCCAGTCCGCATCGGATATTTCGATCGGGCTTGCGGCCGGCCTCATCGGCGGCGCCAGCGGTTCGGCGATCGTCACCGTCTTCAACGCCGACACGGAGGCGGCGATCGAGGGCGGCACGTTGCGCGCGGGTTCGACGGATGTCGTTGCCGACAGCACCAACGGTTATTTCGCGGCGGCCGGCGCTGGGGCGGGCGGCCTCTTCGGCGGCTATGCCGGCGCGGCGGTCATCGGCGTCAGCAAGAACACGACGGTCGCGCGCATCGGCGCGGCCGGCGTCTCGACCGTGCTCAACCTCAACGGCAATCTCGGGGTTTCTTCCGCCAGCCACAACGTCTTCACGTCGCATGCCTACGGGTTCGCCGGCGGTGTCGTCGGCACCCCGATCGCCGGCATGGCGCTCGTTACCGTGGTCGGCAACGACACGCAGGCGATGCTGCGCGACGCCACGATCAACATTGCTTCCGACGCGACCGTCAACGACGTTCCTGTCGGCATCAGCCTGTCCGCGCATGAGGATGTGGACGTCACGCCGACGACCGGCGGCGGCGGGGTGGCGATCGTCGGCGCCGGCTTCGGCGCGGCTGCGAACGTCGTCGTTCTGACCAGCAAGGTGCTGGCGGGTTCGTCCGGCGGCAATATCAGCGCTCCCGGCGTCTTCGACATCTCCGCCACCACCGACAAGACCATCGATGCCAAGACGATCACCATCGGCGGCGGCCTGGGTGGCGGCGTCGGTGCGGCGGTCGGCGTCGTCATCGCCGGCGGCGCCACGGCGGCCGACGCGATGGCCGAGCTCAACAAGGGTGGCGACGGCACGCTTGCCAACCTCAACGACGTCAGCGCCGGCGGCCAGGATTTCGTGCTCGCCTTGGACGACATCGCGACCTGGCGCAGCCGCGCCGTGGCCGCCGGCATCTCGTCCCCGAGCGATGCGCAGGTGCAGGCCTGGGCGAGGGCGCGTTATGTCGAACTGCTGCAGGGCGGCAGCTTCCGCAACGACGGCACCTACGTGCCCAATCCGCAGCTTTCGAGCGCGCAGCAGACGGCCGCGATCAACGACTTCGCCGCGCTTACGCGCGATCGTGCCGCCTACGTGCTGGCCGACGACCAGCTGCTTTCCTATTCGTCGAAGGCGCTGAACGGCACCGAGCAGACGGCATTCGCGGCCCTGGTCGCCGCAAACGATTCGAGCGGCATCAATTTTACGCCGAAGGCCGGCGTCCTGGCGCAATATGCCGCCGAGGCGCGCACTGCGCTCGGACTGTCCGGCACGCCGACGGACGCGCAGATCCGCTCCTATCTCGAAGCGCGTTATGAGGGCTTCGTCGCCGCTATCCGCGCCAGCGCCGATGCCGACTACACGGCCTTGCTGGCCAAGGGCACGGTTGACGGCGGGCGTCTCGTCATCGACGCGGCCAATCTCGGCTCGCTGGCTTCGAGCATGCTTTCGACCGACGATGCCACGTTGTTCACGACCCTGTCGGGCGCAAAGACGTCGTCCTCGACCTTCGCGCTCACCAGCGTCGATGCGGTTTACGCCAACGGCAAGACCTACCGGCAGGCGGCTGCCGAAGCCCTCGGGATCGATCTGAGCGGTCCTGCCAAGGACCAGCAGGTGCAGGACTACTGGGCGGCGCGCTACAACGCCCTGACCCGCGTGATCCAGGCCAATGCGGATACGAAATACCGCGACATGGTGGGCAGCCAGATCAGCGCGCGCAGCAGTTTCAGCGTCACGAACGCGGCTTCGAATGCGTCCGAAGGCGTCTATGCCGGCATCGACGGCGGTGTGGTGGCTGTCGGAAGCGTGGCGATCGATGCGATCAGCAGCGTTTCGGCGACCAACATGTCGACCGGCATCGGCGTCGGCGTGTTTGCCAATGCCGGCGGCGCGGCCCTGAGCTATACGGAAAGCAATGCCACGGTCGCAGCCTATGTGGCCGGCAACGTGACCGCCAACGCCATCGTCGCCAACGCGACGGCCCGGAATTCCGGCGATGGCCCGGCAGCGCGCAGCGAAGCCTATGCCGGCGCGGGCGGCATGGCAGCCGCTGTCGGCGCGGCGGCTGCGGTATCGAAGGCGAACAACAATGTCACGGCGACGCTTGGCGGTACGCTGACCGGACGCGGCAGCACGACGACCGTATTCGCCAACGCGATGGACACGACCACGCAGGAATCCGAGGCTATCGGCGCGACGGCCGCGGGCGGGATCGCCATCGGCGCTTCGATCGCCGATTCACGCAAGTCGAGCAAGGTCGAAACCACGCTGGTGGCAGGCGGCGTTGCCACCAACTGGGGCGAGGTCTCGCTCAATGCCGGCACGGGCGGCGCGCTTTATTCGAAGGCGGTCGCCGGCGCGGGCGGCATGGGCGTTGCGCTCGGTGGCGCCATTGCGAGGTCCGTCGGCACCGAACAGGTAACCGCCAGCATAGGCAACGGTGCCTCCGTCTCGGCCGTCTCGGTCGAGGTGATGGCGACGGCCGTTCCGAAGCTGACATCGGAGGCGATCGGCGTGACCGTAAGCCATGGCGTGGCGCTTGGCGTCTCGATGGCCGAATCCCTTTCGAGCGCCGTCGTCAAGGCCTTTGCCGGCAATGGCGTCACCGTCGCCGGTGGCGGCCTCAACATCGTGGCCTCGGCGGTCGCGCCGAGCTCGGGCGATACCGCCTGGTCGCGCGCAGTCGCCGGCACCGGCGGCGGTCTGGTCGGCGCCAATGCCACGATCGCCAATTCCATGAGCTCCAGCAAGGTCGAGGCCTATACCGGCACCGGGCTGAGGATGCCGAACGGCGACGTCTCGATCGCGGCCGTCAACAACAGCCGTCAGAAATCCATTTCGACCGGTATTGCGGTCGGCTTCGTCGGCGCCGGCGCCACCCGTTCCGAATCGTCATCGAGCGGCTGGAGCAAGGCATGGCTCGGCGACGGCGCGATCACGCTCTCCAACCGTACCGGCGCATTGACCGTCAATGCGTCCGGCACGAGCGAAAACCGTGCGGACAGCACTGCCGGTTCCGGCGGCGTGGTCGCCGGCTCTGCGGCGATCGCCCGCACCAGCGACACCAGCACGACCGTTGCGGAAATCAAGTCCGCCGCCGGATATACGCTTTACGTCGGCGGCATGGCGGTCGAAGCGCGGCACGATTCGGTCTTCCGCGGTAATGCCGACTCCTTCCAGGCGTCTGCCTTCGGCGCCAGTGGGGCGGATTCGCGAAACGTGGTCAATTCCACCGTAACCGCGAACATCGCTGCCGACATGATCATCCATTCGCGCGACAGCGTGTTCATCACCGCCACGTCGATGACCGGCCAGGATGGCGGCGGCGCCCGCACCGCGTCGGGCGGCGTGGTCTCCGGCGCCGCATCGCTGAGCGATACGAAGGTCAACAACACGACGACGGTGAATATCGGCGAGTCCACCGTCATCAGCCTGAACGGCGATCCGACGACCGCGACCGGCAAGATCGATATAGAAGCCTTCAACCAGCTCATTGCGGGCGATACCATCAGGGTCGATTCCGGCGGCTATTATTCCGGCGGCGGCGGCGAGTCCAAGCTTCTCGCCACGATCAAGAACGAGGTGAACATCGGCGCGAATGCGCATCTGTTCAGCGTCGGCGGGCTGCAGGTCGGCACGGCCTCGGTCAACATGTCGAACAACAACGCCAATGCGTCTCTGTACGGCATAGTGACCGGGGCAGGGGCTTCGTCCAATTCCGTCATCAATGTCGAGCAGAACGTCAAGCTGGAAAACAATGTTACGCTCGAGGCCTATGGCGATCTGACCGTAACGGCGGGCCAGAGCGGCAATGGCTTCTATGCGAGCCTCATCTCGGCAAGGGCGACGACCGAAGTCTACAATTATGCGCTGATTCCCATATCCGCGTCCTATCGCGGCAATGCGGAAGCGAGAAATCTGGTCAGCTTGACGATGGGAACCGGCGGAAAGCTCCTGGCCGGACAGGACATCCGAGTGGGTGCCTATTACGGCACGGTGTCGGCGGAGGGTCGCGGCACCAACCACAACCCCTATCTGGCATTGTTCAATACGACGAAATCGGACGACAACAGCATGCGGACCGTTAGCTCCGCGGTGACGCTGAACGGTACGGTCTATGCCGGCATCAACAACAAGCAGCAGATCACCATCGACCGCGACGGCAGGGTGACGCTGGCGGACCAGGACTTCGACTTCCAGTTCACGGAAGTGGCCGCGGCAGATGTGGCGACAACCTATTTCACGTACAACCAACGCAGGTTGAACTACGACATCGCCAACACCTACAATCCTTATGCCGATATCGTGTCGAACATCATGCGGTTGACCGGCCTCGACGAGGGCACGGTCCGGTGGCGGCTCCAGACCCGTAACGACATGTTGTATGGCGTCACCGTCAGCGATGACAACCGGCGTCAGACGGAAGCCTTCGTCAACCAGATCTATGCCGGCGGCATACCAGACAGGCAGGTCGGCAGCGTCGCCATCGGCTCGATGTGGGCGTCGGCGGGCAGCGTGACGATCAATGCCGATACCTTGTCCGGTTCGGCAAGAATCACCGCGAAGGGTGCGCCCCGCATCGATGTCGTCAACAGCAGCCTCAACTATGTGCTGCTGAACAAGCTGCTGTTGACGACCAATGAGGGCGGCCGCGTCGACTTTACGGGCGGAGCCAGCAGCGCGGCCGGCATTATCGTGTCCACCGACACGAATCCCGCAAAACCCGAAATCAGCATCCGCAGCATCTGGGACGACAGGGATCACCTGGGCAACCCGATCATTCCGACGGTGACGCCGGACATCTATTTCCTTGGCGGCGTTTCGAACTTCAACGGCGTCGTGACGGTGCGCAACGCCGTCGGCAACGTGACCATTCTCGGCAACTCGTTCGAGGCCGCCACGATCGACATGCAGGTTCCGCGCGGCAACCTGTCCGTGAACTGGGGTGCGGGGACGATCTACGAGACCAACAACGACGTCATGGCCCAGTGGCGCGGGCCCAACAACCAGTATCGTCCGACGAACGTGGCCGATGCGGTGGCTGCCGTGGCCACCTATCTGGAGCCGCAGGCCAACACGCTGCTGAACGGCCAGGCGGCGAACAACGCGCAGTTCACCGCCCGCACGATCGTCCGTCAGTATTTCGGCACCATTCCAGGCGGGCCGAGCACGCCTTCCGCGCTCGTATCGGACATCTGGTTCAAGATGTATCGCGATGACATCGCCGTGCAACCCACGCAGACCGGCGAGCGGTCGTATTGGGACGAGGGCTGGTATCGCGGCGAAGCCTATTCCGGAGACGACAGTTCGGGTCCGTTCGGCTGGGCGAGGTTCGACGTCATTCAGCGGCAAGGCCTGCTCTACCGGGCGGACAATGCAAGCGCGCCGCCGTCGTCGGTTCCGCAGATCATCGGCGGCTCGATCATCATCACCGCCGGCATCATCAACGTCAACGGGACGATCCAGAGCGGTTTTTCCAACTCCTATTCCGTCAATCTCGGCGATGCTGCAAAGAGCGTGATTGCCTCCTACAGGGACAATCCGGCCGCGCGCGCGGCCAATGCCGGTCGTTTCATCGAGCTGCCGGTCTCCAGCTACGGCGGCGACAGCACGATCCGGGCCTATTACGACGTGAGTAACGACCGTATCGAGCTTCAGAACGTCGTGCAGGGTGCCGGCGGCCGCGTTTATTTGAACGGCGGCATCATCTCGACATCGACCCGGGCCGGGGAAAACCAGGGCTTGATCCGGGTCAACGGCGGATATGCGACCGTCAACATCGTCAACACCACCGGCACGGGGCTGGTCACCAACACGATCAATACCGGCGTCAGCACCACGAGCACGGTGGAGATCGTCGACCAGTTCAAGCGGGCGAACGGCGCGCCGATCCGCACGTGGTACGTCTATGACGTCAGCAATCCGACCACGCCGCTGACCGTCTACCAGCAGACCAACGGCTCCAACAACACCGACTACCGCAGTGCGAACAACAGGTGGACGGTCAACGGCACGACGACGACCTACGACCCGCAGCAGAACCTGCTCTATCAATGGGTGGAATCGGCAACCGCGGTCCGTGCGGATTCCGTCAATGCCGACATCATCTCCGACTGGGTCTGGGAGCGTGGCGGCGACCCCTATCAGCTGGTTTCCCGCTCGGTGATCTCCGGTACCCAGGACAGCAATTTCCGGGAGGTCGTGACAGGCGAGGCAAGCTACCAGACCATCAACACCTGGGTGGACAGCGCCTACGGCACGGACTTCGAAGGCAACTGGGAACAGCATGTCTATAACAGGGCGACGATCTGGCTGACCAACACGGTCAGGGCATCGAACCCGATCAACATCCAGTTCATCGGCGGTTCGACCGGTGTCGTTTCGATCGATTCGAACGCGAGCGTGAAGATCAACGACGCGATCACCAACTACAACGGCTCGACCAACATCCGCACCACCGGCACAAGCTCCGCCATCACGGCCAGCCGCGAAGGCAGCGTCAGCGGACGCTCGATAACGCTTTACGGCGAAGGCGGCATCGGCACCGCCGACCAGGCGCTTGCGATCCAGGTCTATGGCGGCACGCTGACCGCGAACTCGGTCAACAGCGACATCAACATCAGCGCGCGCGGCGACGTGAACGTCGCTGCAGTGAAGGTGAATGGCAGGAACGGCCAAGCGCTCACCGCCGGCAATGTCACGCTATCGGCAACGGGCGACATCTACTCGAGCGTGCCTTATGATATCGTGACCCCCATCGTCGTCGGCAAATCCGTGGCGCTCAACAGCGCCAGCGGCGCGATCGGCGCCCGCACGACGCTGGTCGACGGCCAGCAGACGCTCACCAACATCAATCCGATCGTCATCCAGGCGAGCGGCATAGCCCTCTCGAACGGCAGCGTCGATGGCGGCGTGCTGGACAGCACATCGTCCACCGGTGCCTATATCGTGCAGTCTCGCGGCGATCTGCGCGTCGGCAAGGTCATCTCCAACGGCGCGGTCTTCCTGGCTGCCGCCGCTTCCGACGGGCGTGCTGCGAACATCGTCGCCGGCGCCAGCCGCACCGGTATTTCGGCTGCGGAAAGCCAACGCCTCGAGAATGTCTGGGGCTCGCTCGACCTGTTGCGCGAAGCGACGCAGGACGGTACCGTCGGCGCGGACGGCAACGCGAATACCGACGTCTTTGCGGGCAGTGCCGCGGTGCACGGCTACGAGGCGATGATCAACCGCGCCTATGAGGACTACTGGCAGCTCCGCACGGTGGCCTTCGCCGACGGCGCGACCTATGCATTGACCGATGCGGGGCGCACCGCGCTGAAGGCCCAGATCGCCGCTGCGAGCGGCGAGGAGCCGGAAGATATCGGCGACGAGCTGGTGGAAGAGGAGGCCCGGCGCCGCTTCGCTATCGCGCGCTCGCTGCTCGGCCTCGACGAGACCATCAACGATACCTACGAAGCCTACTGGAACCTGCGTGCGCTCGGATATGTCGGCGCCGATGGCGAAAACTATTCGATCAGCGCGCAGGGCAGCGCGACGATCAAGGCCGAGCTCGCCGCCATCCGCGGTGTCCCCGCCAACACGATCACCGATGCCGAAGTGCGGACCGAGGTCGTGCGTCGCTACGCGGCGATCCGGCCGCTGCTCGGTATCACTGCCGGCGGCTACAGGCTCGAACTGCCGGACGATCAGCTTGAGAATTTCAGGGTTCTGCCGACCACCTCGGCGCTGACGACGGCGCTGGGAGGCTATACCCAGGGCTTCAGCTACCAGCTTGCGGAAAATACGGAACTTTACGCAAGCCTGACATCCGGCGCGAGCTGGACCCGCGACCAGCTGACCTACACGATCGACGCTGCCGCAAACCCGGCTTCCAACACGCCGATGCCGACGATCGGGCGGCTGCCGGAAAACGTCGATGCACGCCAGATCATGCTTTATACGCCGAACGGCTCGATCGGCAGCCTGGCGCCGCCGCGCACCATCGTATTCCGCAGCGACAATCTCGGCGCCCTGTCCGAGGTCGACCGCGCGGCGATCGCCGCTGCCGGTCCCGGCGAATTGAAGGTCGATCAACGGGCGCTGGCAGGGGGCGCAGTCGAATATACGGTCACGCTCACCCAGCGGGACCTTTTCGTCGCAAGCGCGCTCGGCACAGTTGCCGCCAAAGCGAAGTCCGAGATCTATCTGGCCAGCGCCTCCGAGCTGAAGCTCGGCGGCGTTCCGCAGGGCATGTTCCCGGGCGGCGCCCTGGCAGCCTCCTATGCGCAGGGCGTGACGACCGCGCCGGGCGGCACGGTGCGGCTGGAAGCGGTCGGCAATGTCGTCGGCGGCGTTGCCGGCCAGGTCGCCATCTCCGGCGAGATCGCCAATCTGACGATCATCTCCGAGACGGGCAGCATCGGCAGGCCGGGTGCCGCGGGCAGCGATCCGGCACAAAACAGCAATGCCCTGCTGATCGCGCTCACCGGCAGCGATACCGGCACGCTGAACCTCGCACAGGCGGCCCAGGGCATCTATATCCGCCAGACGACGGGCGATCTCATCCTCGGCAATATCGCCGGCGGCAGCGGCGACCAGGCCAATGTCCAGCTCGCCGCGAGCGGCAGCATTTATGCCCAGGCGCAGTTCACCGACCGCACCGTGCCGCACATCCTCGGTTCGACGCTGGATCTTCGCGCCGGCGGTTCGATCAGCTTCCGCAACGGCACGTTCCAGCCGCTGCAGGTGGCGATCACCGGCGCTGTGACGGGTTACGCCGCCGGCGACATCACCATCCTGTCGCCGACCACCGGCCTGACGGTCGGCAAGGCGGGCGGTTTCGGCACGCTGGGCGCCGGTGGCGACCTGGTGCTGAATTCCACCGGCGGTGCATTGACACTCAAACGTTCCGTGACCGCCGGCGACGACATGACGCTGGTCGCGAGCGGCGCGCTTTCCTTCGCGGACGAGGACGACGACGAGGCCGTGGAGGCGAAGGCCGCCAATGGCGACATCAACGTCACGGCGGGTTCCCTCGGCATGGGCGCCGGCTCGCGTATCCTTGCGGGAGGCACGGTCGACGTCCTGACCACCGGCAATGCCGTGATCGGCCAGATCCGCTCGACTGCGACGGGCAATGCCACCGTGCCGGTCATAAGGGTGACCACCGGTGCGACGGGATCGATCCTCGGCAATGGCGACGATGTCGCCGACCTTCTGGCCGCGGCCGCCGCCGGCGTGAACCTGTCGGCCGGTGCCGGCATCGATCTCGACGTCTCGACGGGCTGGCTGAATGCGACGGTCAGCACCGGCAACCTTGTCCTGCGCACCGAAGGCACGCTGAAATCGACGACGCTTGCCTCCGCCATCGGCGCCGTGAACGTCACCGCCGCCGGCCTGCTTGACCTCGCCTCGGTGGTCTCCGGTACGAACGCGACACTCACCTCGACGGGCGGCTCGATCGATCTCGGGACGCTCGCAGCCGGCGGCAATGCCATCCTCGACGCGCATGACGACATCGATGCGGACGATATTGGTGCCGATGGTTCGGTGACGGCAGATGCCGGCGGTTCGATCGGCGTGACGACCCTGGCTGCCGGCGGCTCCGTTACCGGCACGTCCGGAACGGGCATCACCGTCACCAGCGTTAATGCCGGCGCGTTTATCGACCTGACGGCGGGCACGACGATCAGTGCCGCCGACATGCTGGCCGGCACCTCGGTCGATCTCGATGCGGGCAGGGGCATCCTCGTCACCACCTTGACCACCGGCGGCTCCGCCACTCTGTTTGCCGATGGAGCGATTGCTATCGCGACGCTGACTGCTGGCAGCTCCGTCACCAGCACGGCTGGAACGGACATTACGGTCACCTCTCTCGATGCGGGCACGTCCGCCGACCTCGATGCGGGCCGCGACATCCTCGTCACTACCTTGACCACCGGCGGTTCCGTGATGCTTGCCGCAGACGGTGCGGTCGACATTACGACCTTGACCACCGGGGGCTTCGCTACTCTGTCTGCCGATGGCGCGATCGATATCGGGACGCTCGACATCGGCACGGTGCTGACCAGCAATGCAGGCACGACGACGGTGTTCGGTACGACGGGCGCCGGCACGTCGATGACGGTCACTTCGGGTGGCCTGATCGACATGGCGACGACGACGATGGCGGGGACGGGCGACACGCGGCTGACCTCGACGGGCGGCTCGATCGACCTCGGAACGTTTGCAGCCGGCGGCAATGCCATCCTCGACGCGCATGACGGCATCGATGCCGACGATATTGGTGCAGACGGTTCGGTGACGGCGGATGCCGGCGGTTCGATCGGGGTGACGACCCTGGCTGCCGGCGGCTCCGTCACCGGCACGGCTGGAGCCGACATCACCGTCACCTCTCTCGATGCGGGCACGTCCGCCGACCTCGATGCAGGCAGCGACATCCTCGTCACTACCTTGACCACCGGCAGCTCCGCGATGCTTGCCTCAGACGGTGCGGTCGACATTACGACCTTGACCACCGGGGACTTCGCTACTCTGTTTGCCGACGGAGCGATCGATATCGCGACGCTCGACATCGGCACGGTGCTGACCAGCAGTGCAGGCACGACGACGAGGTTCGGCACGACGGGTGCCGGCACCTCGATGACGGTCAGCTCGGGTGGCCTGATCGACATGGCGGCGACGACGATGGCGGGGGCGGGCGACACCAGGCTCACCTCGACGGGCGGTTCGATCGATCTCGGGACGCTCACGGCCGGCGGCAATATCATCCTCGACGCGCATGACAGCATCAATGCCGACGATGTTGGTGCAGACGGTTCGGTGACGGCGGATGCCGGCGGTTCGATCGGCGTGACGACCCTGGCTGCCGGCGGCTCCGTCACCGGCACGGCTGGAGCCGATATCGCCGTCACCAGCGTTAATGCCGGCGCGTTCATCGACCTGACGGCGGGCACGACGATCAGTGCCGCCGACCTCCGGGCCGGCACGTCCGCCAGCCTCGATACAGGCAGCGACACCCGCGTCACTACGCTGATCACCGGCGGCTCCGCCACTCTGTTTGCCGATGGAGCGATTGCTATCGCGACGCTGACTGCTGGCAGCTCCGTCACCAGCACGTCCGGGGCGGGCATCGCCATCACCTCTCTCGACGCAGGCACGTCCGCCGACCTCGATGCAGGCAGCGACATCCTCGTCACTACCTTGACCACCGGCAGCTCCGCGATGCTTGCCGCCGGCGATGCGATCGACATCGCCACTCTGACCACTGGCAACTCCGCCACTCTGGTTGCCGACGGAGCGATCGATATCGCGACGCTGGACATCGGCACGGTGCTGACCAGCAGTGCAGGCACGACGACGGTGTTCGGCACGACGGGTGCCGGCACCTCGATGACGGTCAGCTCGGGTGGCCTGATCGACATGGCGACGACGACGATGACGGGGACGGGCGACACCAAGCTCACCTCGACGGGCGGTTCGATCGATCTCGGGACGCTCACGGCCGGCGGCAATATCATCCTCGACGCGCATGACAGCATCAATGCCGACGATGTTGGTGCAGACGGTTCGGTGACGGCGGATGCCGGCGGTTCGATCGGGGTGACGACCCTGGCTGCCGGCGGCTCCGTCACCAGCACGTCCGGGGTGGGCATCACCGTCACCAGCGTTAATGCCGGCGCGTTTATCGACCTGACGGCGGGCACGACGATCAGTGCCGCCGACCTCCGGGCCGGCACGTCCGCCAGCCTCGATGCAGGCAGCGACATCCGCGTCACGACCCTGACCACCGGCAGCTCCACCACTCT
>NZ_QJKM01000001.1:54919-675514 GCF_003425685.1 Rhizobium terrae | reverse complement strand
GCCTGCTTCGCCTGGTAGGCCTCCGACATCGGCTTGGCGTAGCCGGCGGCGGTTTCGGCGGCCTTGAACTCGTCGTCCTCGACGGCGATGAACTTGGCGCCGAGCGAGGCGACCTGTTCCTTGGCGGCGGGGCGGACATCGGTTGCGGTGACCACCGCGCCGAGACGGCGGGCCGTTGCGATCGCCTGCAGGCCGGCGACGCCGGCGCCCATGACGAAGACCTTGGCGGCCGGAACCGTACCGGCAGCGGTCATCATCATCGGCATGGCGCGGCCGTATTCGTGGGAAGCGTCGATCACCGCGCGGTAGCCCGCAAGGTTCGCCTGGGAGGACAGCACGTCCATCGACTGGGCGCGGGTGATGCGCGGCATCAGTTCCATGGCGAAGGCGGTTACGCCAGCCTTGGCCATCTCCGCCAAGGCGGCATCGTTGCCGTAAGGGTCCATCACGGCGAAGACGACGGCACCGGACCGGTAGGCGGCGATCTCGGCGGCGGTCGGCCGATTGACCCTGAAGATGACGTCACCGGACCCGGCATCGGCAACCGTGCCGATCTTCGCGCCGGCCGCTTCGAAATCGCTGTCGGGAATGCCGGACGCCAGGCCGGCGCCGCTTTCCACCACAACCGAAAAGCCGAGTGCCGTCAGCCGCTTGACAGTCTCGGGCGAAGCAGAAACGCGAGGTTCGCCCGAGCCGCGCTCGGCGGGAATGAAGATGATCTGGCTCACGCTTGGCTACCCCCTCCCCGGCACGCGGCACAACTGCGCGCCTGCCGTATCGTTTAGACTTTACAATAATCCATAAAATGGGCAACTTGTCCACATCTTTGAATATGGTACTTGTTCGACATATACCGATGCCATATCAATGGCCAAACGGCGGCTCTGGGAGGTTTAATTGTTCAAGATCAACGGCGCGAAGCGGCTGCGCGCGCGAGTGGTTCGACAATCCAGACGACCCCGGCATGACGGCGCTTTATCTGGAGCGATAACTGAACTTCGGGCTGACGCGCGAAGAACTGCAGTCCGGAAAGCCGCTTATGTCTGTCGAAATCGAGGGCAATTGTCGACAGCTTCTGCAACCCCGCCGCCAAGTTGTTCGTCCCAGTCTGCGTTCAAGATCGGTGCCCGATGGGCGAGGAACTGTGATTGATCTGGAATAAGGGCTTGAAGATGCGCTATTATTTGTTTTCGCGCGGCAACGGAACCCGGATCCTGTGCCGGCTTCCGCCTAAGGTTTGATTGGAATGGCTTCTCCTTTCATCGCTGCGATCCGCGGCATGAATGACTGGATCTCAGGACCGGCCTCCCTGCTGGATGAACTCGCGCGCGTCAAATCCGGCAGCCGCGTGGCCGCGCGAATCGCGGACGATTTGAGTGCGCTTGAAATCGAGCCGACGAACAGCAGAAAGCGGTCAGCGGCCCTGTCTTTCCCGATTTCCCCCGACTTGCAGGCGCCGGCTGGATTACGCACATTGGTGAACGGGAAGACGGTCTATCTCGAAGTCCCTGCGAATTGGATAATTGCGCGCCGCATCGAACTGCCGCTGGAGGCAGCCAGCCACGTTGAAGGCATCGTTACGTCGCGCATAGGCGCGCTCTCTCCGTTGCCGGCGTCCGAAATCTACTTCGGCTATAAGGCCCGCGGGGTCAGCCGCGAAACGCGGCAAATCACCGTTTCTGTGGCGATCGTTCAGAGGTCGCGCGTCGCTGCGGCATTGACCTGTCTGAATTTGGCCGAGACCCGTCAAGTGGTGATTTCGGCGTTGTGTCGGGAGGGTGATGTCGTAGAAGTATTGACTCAGCGGCAACGCGCCGCCGGCGCGCGCACTCGTATAAAATTCGTTCTTGCCGGGGTCTTAGGCGCGAGTTTGGTCGCTGCAGTCACGGCTTTGGCGGTGCGACCGATAATCCAGACCAGCTATGGCGAGCGCCGCACCGCTCTCGATATCCGTGCTGAGAAGGCGCGCCAGATAATCGCGCAGGCGGCGGCTCCCGACAAGGCGGATACGGCGCCGGAGCAGGAGGCACTGAACATCAAGGATGACGCGATCAGCGCGCTGGGAGCATTGGACGACCTCGCCGGGGCTTTGCCGAAGCATTCCTATGCCGTTGAGGTATCTTTCGCGAATGGCCGCATGCGTCTCTCGGGCCGGACAATGGATGTACCCGAAGTGCTTACAGCGCTCGAATCGTCGGGTCGCTTTGAAGACAGCAAGTTGGTTGGGGCCGCCCTGCGAGTAGAGGATAGTGTGACCTCGGAGTTCGAGGTCGAGACCCGCCCACTCATACGTACGGGAGGTTCGCTCAAATGAGGATGGCACCGCTCTGGCGCGACACACGGCTTCAGTCCCTTGTCGTCATAGCCCTGCTGGTCGTCGGAGCACTTGTGGCCGTTGTCGATACGCTTCTGTTCTTGCGAACGGAGGCGCGCGCGCTGTCGCTATACGAGGAGCGTACCGCTTTGCTCGAAAGCAAGGCGTCCATGTCCCAGCTTCCACAGAGTGCAAAGCAGGCGCTGGAGCCAGGCGAAGGCAAGATTCTTCTCGAGGCGCAGACCCGCGGGCTTGTCTCGGCCACATTCCAGCGTCTGCTGTCCAACCGTGTAGAACGCGCGGGTGCCGTTATCCGGCGTATCGACGTTGCCGCCGATGGCCAGGTCACCAATATTGACGACCCTCAACTGCAATCCCTGGAGCGTATTCGTTTGACTGCCGATATCGAGGTCATGCAACAATCGCTACCGGACCTGATGTACGCGATTGAAGCCGGCTCGCCCGTGATGGTCGTTGATAGCTTCACGCTTCGGCTGAACCGTAAAGTCGGCATCTCGGAGGCAGATCAGACCTCGAGTTTCATGGATCGACCGCTGTCGCTGAACGTCACGCTGTCGGCATTCCGGGAGAAGGGAGCCGACTCGTGATGATATTGCTGCGCGCGACAATCATGCTCTCTGCCATCGCGGTTTCCCTGAGCTTGTCCTTCGGCGCGGAAATACGATCGGTCAGGAAGCGCCCTGTGAGCGACTACTCGGCTCTTCGGGACCTGCCGCTGTTCTCGCCGGACCGGGCAGCTCCGGTCGCGTTTGTGGCGCCCGAGCCGGAACCCGTTGTCACGCAGCCCGAACCGGAGCCTGAGCCGCCGCCCGCTGCAGCGCCCGATTGGCAACTGGTTGGGATCGTACGATCGGAGAAGGTCAACAGTGCGATCTTTACCACTTCAGCCGACATGGCTGCCTTCACACTGCGCACTGGGGAAAGCCGGGAAAGCTGGACACTGAAAGAAGTCGGCCAGTTTGAAGTGAAGCTCGATGGAGCGGGGGGACGTGCCTCGCTGCGGTTTTCCGATCAGGTGAGCGGTGGGCAGATGTTTCCGCCGGAGCCAGCCGATACCAGTGGAGAGGGTGGTTGATGAGCAGACTTTTGCGAGCGCCTTGGTAACTCACAGCTGACACCAGATATGATCGTGCCAGGCTACGAGCGGGAATAGACATTCAACCGCGCAGTTAGGAAGTTTGGCCGCCATGGGCACCACAGCATTTGCATACAAGGCTTTGAATGGCGAGGGACGGCTCGAACTCGGGCGGATCGATGCGGCCGATTCCGACGATGCAGTTCAGAAACTCGAGGCACGCGGGCTGATACCGGTAAGTGTCGACCAGAACCGCCAGACCGCATCGCGCGTACCGATATCCTCGACGCAGATACCGACGGCTCAGGTCACGCGGCTGCTCTCCGACCTGTCAATCATGTTGAATGCGGGGATCCGGGTCGACGAGGCGCTGGCCCTGATGGAAAAAGAGTTCGACAGCGGCAGGCTTCAGCCCGTGGTTGCAGACATCCGCACCGCACTGGCATCGGGACAGTCGTTCTCCGGTGCGTTGGAAACCTGGCCTGCACTTTTTCCGGCGTTCCAGATTGCTATGGTTCGTGTTGCCGAAACCTCTGGCAAGTTGCCAACCCTCCTGTCGCGGATCGTGCAAGAACGGCAGCATTTCGAGACGTTGCGAGTCAAGGTCAGCGAAGCGCTGCGATACCCGGCGGTGCTATTTGCCGGGACCATCTGCGTATTGGTTTTCTTCTTGGTTGGGGTCGTCCCTCAGTTCGAATCTCTGATCATGCAGAGCGGCAAGCAAGACACGGTGATGACCATGATGTTTGCGGTTTCGAATTTCTTGCGTTCCTACGGGCTGGTCCTTTTAGTCGCGGCTTTGGTTTTCGTATTGATAGGATTCGCGGCTGCGCGGCGCGGTCTTCTCTCGGCATTGCTCTGGGGGGTTGCGAAGAAACTTCCGCTCCTTTCGGAGATACCGGGAAGCTATCGCACAGGGCGCTTCGCGCGCCTCCTGGGTATCATGGTCGAAACGGGTGTCGCAGTTCCAGTGGCCTTCAAGCTCATCAGTGATACCATCGATCATGGCGAAGCCGCCCGAATACGCGCGCAGCAGGCATCCGATGCGCTGAGGCAGGGAAACAGGCTCAGCTATGCGCTTGAGATCCTTCAACTTCCCCCGCTGGCTGTACGTATGTTGAGGCTCGGCGAGCAAAGTGGCGAACTCGCGGGGCTGGCTTATCGCGTCGCAGATTTCTATGAGGTGCGGCTCGAACGGTCGCTGTCCCGTATCGTCGGGCTTGTCGGCCCTGCCGCGGTGGCGACGATTAGTATCTTGATCGGTGGGATGATCGTATCGATAATGACCACCCTTATGTCCTTCAACGACATGGTCCGCTAGGGAGCCTGTTTGCATGAGCGTACGTCTCGCGTTTTTTACCGGTCCAATGCAGCGCAAGCGTTCTCGGCGTCGCAGAGCGGGCTTCACGCTGATCGAAATGCTGGTGGTGCTGGCCATTATCGGCTTGATCTCCGCGCTCGTTGGCCCTCGCGTGCTTGAGCAGTTATCCGACTCCCGCGAGCGCGCGGCGAAGCTTCAGATCGAGGCGTTTTCCAGCGCTCTCGACATTTTCTACATCGATGTCGGCCGTTATCCGGCGCAGGCCGAAGGCTTGGGGGCTCTGCTACGCAAACCCTCGACCGTCCCGGTCTGGAACGGGCCGTATATTCGCGGCGAGAGCGTTCCGCGCGATCCATGGGGCAACGAATACAAATACACGAGCAACGGAAAAACGTTCAAAATCACCACCGACGGACCCGGCGGTCGCGGCTCCAATGTATCCGCTCAGCCATAAGGGAAACCGCAGAAGCACGCAGCGGGGCGTCGTGTTGCTCGACGTGGTCGCGGCGCTTGCCGTCGTAGCCCTGGCGGCCTTCGTCATAATGCCCCGCCCGCGGTCCAGCATCGGAGTTGCCGAGCTTTCAGCCGAGGCGGTCCGCGTCAGCGGCGAATTCCGTAAGGGCAGGGTCACGGCGATATCGACCGGCGGTGTGGTCGACGTTACTGTCGATGCAGGAAATCATCGCATCCAGGTAGATGGCGCCAATCCAATTTCAATCAGGGAAGAGGTGGTCCTAGACTGGGTCACATCCGACCAGTGTCCCATACGGAACGGGAGCAGAGCCTTGAGATTCCTCGCCGACGGACGCTCCTGCGGCGGCGTCATGACACTTTCCGCCAACGGTAAAGAGATCGAACTTCGCGTCGATTGGTTGACCGGGCGTGTGGAAATGAGCCCGAAATGACAGCGCGGCGCAGTCGCGGCTTCACGCTGATCGAAGTCTTGGCTTCTCTCGCCATCGCCGTTCTGCTGACCATTCCCATTGCACGGTTGGTTGCGGGCGCTGCCGGTGCATTCGCGAGTTTGGAGCGATCTACGGAACGACGTGTCGGGATGCAGGCTGCGATGGCAGCCGCGATGACGCTTCAGCCGCTGCGAGCGGGGCGGAGCGCGATCGGAGATTTCATAGTCACCGCGGAACCCTATCGATTCGAACGGAGCGCCGCGTTGGCGAAGGCGGGATGGCAGCTTTACGCCATTACTGTTCGCAGCGCCGGCGGATCGCATGACATCGTGGTTCAGACCGTGCGTCTCGGCAAACTGCAATGACGTGGAAACGCGATGCGCGAGCCGGCTTCACGCTGATCGAGGCTCTGGCTTCGCTCGTGCTTACAACGATGCTGTTTGGCGGGCTGGCGCTCTACACCGGAACCTGGCTGCCCCACTGGCAGGGAATCATCGCGAGAGGCGGCCAGGAGGACACCGTGGCCGTGGTTCTTGATCGGATGGTCGAGGATCTGGAGGCGGCGCAGCCCAGCTATGCCAAGTCGCAAGGGACCGCCGTGGTTGACTTCACGGGCCATATTTCGGAGGTCACCTTCGTGCGCCAAGCGCTCGGTTACGAGCCGCGTGCGGGACTTGATGAAGTCACCTATCTAGTGGGTCGGGATGGCGCCCGCGCCGCTCTTATACGCGCCCGCCGGGATTATGGTACGGGCGAGAACGGGGACAGAGACGAAGACGAAGACGGAGAGGAACTCCCCCTCTTGCGCGGAGACCTGAAGCTTTCGTTCGGCTATGCCGGGCCGGACGGCGACCTTAGCCCCGAATGGGCAAGCAGGAACCGCATGCCGTCACTCGTCCGCATCGAGATATCCGGAAGCTCTCCGCGTCCCTGGCGACAATGGGCCTATGCGCGGTTGCGCGTCGATCTGCCCGCGCGTTGCGGCGCCGCAGACGCGCTCGCGCCGTGCCTGCAACGCTACGGCAACGGTTCCTGAACGCCGCAGGCTGTACCACGGCAGAGGTCGGATACACTGAACCGGGTCTTTCATGCCCCGGCGCCGAACATGCTGTGATTATCCGACTCCACCCTATGTCAGCACCTGGTCGGGCTTCGTCTACGTGGCCTTCGTGAATCGATGCCTATGCCCGCCACGTCGTCGGCTGGCTGGTGAGCAGGACGCCGCATACCCAATCGAGTGGGTCGTGGTCATGGCTGGGTTGAGCAAACGTTATACCGAGATCACATCTTCTCAGTTGTCGCGCGAGCCAATGCTGCAATAGTGCGGTCGGTTAGGTCTCTACGGCGATCATGATAACGAGTGTTGCTGTTCGGGCCCAGATCCAGACCAGAGAGGATGAGCTGGTCTAAAATTCGGGAGGAGAACGTAAATGACAGTCAGCCGACGCTCATTGTTGAAGGCAGGTGCCGGGATCGCCGCCGCAGGGGTGGCTAGCAGCGTTTTGCAGGTGAACATTGGCCATGCCGCGGACCCGCGCGTAGCCGATATCGTTGTTGTGGGTTGCGGCTCGGCGGGCCTTGGCGCCGCAGTCGCCGCCGCGGAGGCGGGCGCGTCGGTTATTGTCCTCGAAGCGCAACCACACATTGGCGGACGTGGCATCGTCAGCTCAGGCAACATTCCCATTGGAGGCGGAACCCCTGCCCAGATAGCGGCCGGCATCGTGGACACACCAGATCTCCTGTATGGCGATCTTACCGACTGGTCCATCACCCTGGCGAACGGCTCTACGAGCTACCGCTATAACGATCGCGAACTCATCCGGGCATTTGCCGACCTTAACGTCGACCTTTACAACTTCTTGGTCCGCCATGGCGTCAGGTGGACGAGAAGCACGGTCGACAACGTCGGCGGCAATGAAGTCGGCAATTCTGTCAACCGCATGATGCATACGGCGATCATGGACTACGTATCGGTCCGGACCGGCTTGCAGGTAGCCGCGAACCAGCAGGCGACGACATCTCAAGGGCCCGGCTTCATACGTCCGCTGGAGGCCGCAGCCATCGCGCGTGGCGTGAAGATCCTGCTGAACTACCGTTTGGAGTCGCTGCACCGATCGCAAGCGGGCGTGGTCGGGGTCGTAGCCTCCAATCAAGGCCGCCTCGTTAACATTCAGGCACGCAAGGGCGTAATCATCGCGAGCGGCGGCGGAAACGGGAATGTGGAATACCGCCGACAGTTCGACCCACGTCTCACTGCGGAGTACTGCGGCGTCGCTGGCGAGCCCTATTCCTTCCAGGACGCCAGCGGCATCATCGCAGGGCTGAATGTCGGCGCGTCCCTCGCGGGCACGTACAACCAGACCGCAGAGTTCGGCACTAACATCACGAAGCCAACCGCCATCGGAACGCGGTACAACTACTCGTTCCTACAGTGGGGGCCCCAGAGCCCTGTCTTCCACCTTGCGAAAGCGTCAGGACTGGCCAACGTCAACAACCAGAACGTTATCCACGTAAACATGATCGGGAAGCGGTTCTTCGACGAAACGGGAGGTCAATTCCCGACAAACAGCGCTAGATCGGTCAACCCGTACACTCAGGGCAGCTACCTGAACGCCAAGAACATCACATACAATCCACAAAACTGGATCAACGCCGCCATGGCGGGAATCGGCGACGGCAGAAATGGCGGCGGCCCGATCTGGGCGATCTTCGATGCAGACGCCGTGACCCGCCAGAGATGGACTGTGGCGCCACCCTTCGTCGATCCTGACGGATTCTTTTTCGAGGCAAACACGCTGGAGGAACTCGCACAGAAGATCGTCATGCCGCATCAGCGGGTTCCCATGCCGCCGGGAAACCTGGTCGCCACGGTGGAGCGGTACAACAGCTTTGTTGGGGGTGTCGACACCGACTTCGGCAAACCGACACCGCAATACAAGATCCAGAAGGCGCCCTTCTATGCCGCCTGGTCGACGCCGGTGCTCCACGACGCCCGGTCCGGCTTGCGCATCAACGGCTCAAGCCAGGTCCTCGACTTTGCCGGTAAGGTAATTCCCGGTCTCTACGCCGCCGGCGAAGCTGCTGGCGGATTCAGTCAACACGGGAACGCCCGAGCTCTCATTCAAGGCATCATCGCAGCAAGGCACGCAGCCTCACGTTCGGCTTAGCAGGACTGCAGCTCTCAACAATAGTCTCGCCAGACCTCTAGGTCCGGCGGGACTACCTGTTTCCCGGAGCCGATTGCGGTGAATCCGGCACCGGCTGCATGGGACCGGCCATCAGCGTCACCCAATCACACGGTCATGATTGCGCGTCACCTGACTTTCACGCGGACACCCGGGCGCACGGAAGGGACCACGTCGCCACCGACACGCAGCGCTTCGCCGGCAAAGAACTTGAAGATATTGCCGGCTCGTCGTGCGCGCCGCAGCCCATCGAGCGCGATGCCGTCCGCGGGCGGATTGAAGGCGGGCGATAGGAAGGTGCCGATGCAGTGTGCGATGGCATTCATCCCCCGTGGTCGCCGTCAGCGCCGGCGACAGGCCGAGGATCAGTGCCGGGTCGCAGATCGCGTCCACGGCGCGAGGAAGGGCGAGATGACGCCGACCTTGCGGCCATTTTCGAGGATGAGGATCTCGCCCCGGCCATTTCGCTGCCGGTGCCGACGGCCGTGCGGGAGGTAACGCGATCGGCCCCCGCTTTCGATTACGGCAAAGCTTTGCAGCGACGTCGTGTGTCGCGCAGACGGCGACGCCTTTGGCAAGATCCATGGACGAGCCGCCGCCCACGGCGCCGATGCCATCGCAATCGCCTTCCTTGTACAAGCGCACCGCCTCGCGCACGGCAGCCTTGTTCGAACTCGGCGGAATGCCGTCAAAGAGGGCAACGGTGCCCGCGTGCGCGAACGTGTCCGGGACGGTCTCGATGATGCCGGCCGCCTCCCCGGTCCGTCACGATTAGCGGACAGCGGATGCCGACCCGTTCGCACTGCTGCCGGAGCAGGCTGATGGCGCCGAACTCGAATTGGATCCAGGTGATGTCGTTGATGAGAGCCATCGCAATGAGCGCTGGTTATAGCACACGAACCGGCCGAGATCGCCACCACCGGCCGCTTCCGATACTCCTTTCTGGGTGACGGCGACGCCCTGACGGACACAGCTCCGACCGGCGCGGTCGCGCCGACCTCAGGACTGGCGATGGACCAATTCGTCAATCAGCAGTTTGGCGGCAGGCGGGACCCGCGTCCCCTTGCGGGTGACGAGCTCATAGGGCTCGCTTCGCGACGCCAGGACCAGCGGCAGGATGCGCATCATCTGCCGGTGCGCGAAGAACTGCGCGACTTCTATCGACACTAGGGCCACGAAGGACGGGTTGGCCTGCAGCAGCGCCAGCGTCGCAAAAGCGGAGGTCGTCTCGAGCAGGTGCTGCGGGAACTGGATCCCACAATCGCGGTATTCGCGTTCGAGCGAGAGCCGCATCGGCATGTTCGCGCGATATACCACCCATCGGTATGGCGCCAGCTCCTGCAGGGTGAGCTTCTTTGCGTATCGAAGCGGATGGCTGACATTCGCGATCACCGCGAGCGTTTCATCCTGGAGATTCACGCTGTCGTAGGCCTGCGGCGCTTGGCTGATGGTCGTGCGGCAGATCGCCAGGTCGAGCCGGCCGGCGTCGAGCTGGGCCAGCAGGGCAGCGCTGGTGTCCTCGACAATCTCGACGGACAAGTCGGTCTGCCGCGCGACGAGTGCGGAGATGGCATCGGTGAGCAGTGGCACTGCGCCCATGATAACGCCCGCCGCCACCCTCCCGCCTTGGCCACGCATGATTCCGACGATCTCGTCGCGCAGGTGCGCGAGATCCGTCTGGATCAGGCGCGCATAGCGGATCACGCAATGGCCGACGGCATTGGGCTCTAGACCCCGGTTGGTGCGAACGAACAGCGGCGTACCGAAGGTTGTCTCGATTTCCTGCAATGCCTTGCTCGCACCCGGTTGCGTCAACGCGACCTGCTGCGAGGCCTTCAGGAGCGAGCCGTGCTCGTCCAGCGCGACTAAGAACCGCAGCTGTTTCAGGTGGAGCCTGGAAATGATCGAGTGGAGCGGTGGAGTCATGCCTAAATGTTATATCAGCATCACGTCGGCTGCAAGAATTTCAAATGAAGATCGTTGGCGGTCCTTCGCCAGATTGGGTGAGCCGCTTTGTCCGAATATGCGACGAAGGACCAGGAAATGGCTGATTCTTGCATTATCGGACATTGTCGTCAGTATATAGAGATGGGCCAAGTCATCGAGCGAAACGGCGTAAATCACCTCGAAGAAAGCGCGGCGCTCTCTCAGCACCGCTTCCGGCGGTGATGTTTCCGCGCCGGAGGTGTTGGGCGAACGCTCCTCCCCTGTCGGCGAGGAGCGGCCGCCAGCTCATCTCGCTAGCCTTGCCGATCGCGCCCGCGGTTATGTCGAGGCCGCCAGTTCCGCCAACACGCGCAAAGCCTACGCCGCCGACTGGAAGCATTTTTCTGCGTGGTGCCAGCGGTCCAATCTTTCTCCTCTCCCCCCGCATCCGCAAGCCGTCGGGCTTTACATCACAGCCTGTGCCGTTGACACCGCTTCCGGCTCAGCCCAGTGAGGCGCCAAGGCTAACTCGGTCTCAACCATCGAACGGCGTCTTTCCTCACTGTCCTGGAACTATGCCCAGCGCGGTCTCATGCTCGATCGCAAGGATCGGCATATCGCCACCGTGATGGCCGGCATCCGCAACAGCCATGCCCGTCCCCCGGTGCAGAAGGAAGCGGTCATGGCTGAGGATATCATCGCCACGGTCGAAACGCTCGATCGCGGCTCACTGCGCGGGCTATGGGATCGGGCCATGCTGCTCGTCGGCTTTGCCGGCGGCATGCGGCGCTTCGAGATCGTCGGCCTCGATCTGAAGGCTGATCAGACCGAAGACGGCCGCGGGGGGATCGAGATCCTCGATAAGGGCATGCTCGTAACCCTGCGCGGCAAAACTGGTTGGCGAGAGGTCGAGATCGGCCGCGGCTCAGCCGATGCGATGTGCACGGTTGCCGCGATCGAGACGTGGGTCAAGTTCGCCAAGCTGGCTCATAGTCCCCTCTTTCGCCGCGTTGCTGGACAGGGGAAGGCTGTTGGGTCAGACCGATTGAACGACAAGGAGGTGGCGCGGCTTGTGAAACGCGCTGCTATGGCCGCCGGCGTTCGCGGCGATCTCAGCGAGATCGAACGCGCCTTCAAGTTCTCCGGTCATTCCTTTCGTGCTGGCCTCGCCTCCTCTGCGGAGGTCAACGAACGCTACGTTCAGAAGCAACTGGGCCATGCCTCCGCCGAGATGACGTGGCGTTACCAGCGGCGGCGCGACCGGTTTCGAGTGAATCTCATCAAGGCGTCGGGACTTTGAACATCGCCTCCCCTGCCCCGGCCGGTGTGACACGCTAACCCTCTCCCCCAGCCGGCACCTCCAGGAATAGTAGCTTCTGAGTTCACCGATCTGAAACAATCATGCCTGAGACGTGTTCGCCATACTTCCCCAGAAGGAGCCAACCATGTCTTACGGCCGCTTTACCGCAACGATCGTCACCTCGACGGTGGCCATGTTCGGGTTGATGTATCTCAATACTTATGCTCTCGATCATGTGAGCTACAGCCAGACAAGGACCTGGATGGCCCTGTTGATGGGCGCCGTCATGACAATCATCATGATGTTGTTCATGTGGTCGATGTACAAAAACAAAACCACAAACCCAGCCATCATCGTGGCAAGCGTTGTAGTGTTCGCCGGTTCGCTCTGGCTCGTGCGGAGCCAGGAAACGGTTTACGACGTCAACTATATGAAAGCGACGATATCACATCGTTCGATTGCGATCATGACCGGCGAACGCGCTCATATCAGAGATCCGCAAGTGCGAAAGCTGGCGGACGAAGTAAAAAACACATCATGGTAAATGATTTCATAAAGGAACTCTATCTATAAGTTTGAGGTTCCTCACTGGATATGCTTCGTAGTTCGATTGTACCACGATGACCTCTACGATGAAAACGGTTTGCCGACGTGATTGCCGCCCACACGTCTGTCATTGTTGCCACGTCGCTCGGCGAGCCTGAAGCTCAATAGTTCCATACGCTCATTACCCGTGAGGACATCGTCATCGGGTGGCTGACGCTGGTCGAAGCGCGCATGGTACTTGCCGATAAGAATTTCCCGAATGCTGCAACCATCATTTCACAGCTGGTCGCATTGCCGAACGTCACCGCCGCATTTGGTGAGCGTCACTTTTATGCTGCTGAGAAGGCTTTTGAGGCGTTCGGCAAGGGCCGGCATCCCGCCGGCCTCAACATGGGTGACTGTTTTTCCTATGCGGTGGCGGCGATCGCCAAGGCCCCTCTCCCCTTCAAGGGCCAGGACTTTGGACAGACCGACCTGAAACTTCATCCGTCGTCGTCGCAATAAGCAAGGGAAATTTATGGAAGACCGCGTCAGGTCCGCGCTCAAAAAGCCGCCCAACATCGCCCATTCCGATACGGGCCAGAGCAGGCTAGTCGCGAACTTCATTCCCTCCTAATGGAACGCCGAAGTGTATGGCGGCTTCGATCTGACCGAACTCACCAGTGTCGATCCTCATGTCGGCGAGGACATAGCAACGATTTTCACATTCCTCGTCCGCGAGAGGGATGTCGTCTACCCCACCGACTATCACAGCGAGATCGGGACAGATCATCGCCCGCTGGCGCCCGCAGGCCAGGGCGGCGGATTTGTGGGCCGTCGACATCAGACCGTCTCTGTCCGGCGTCGAGCGCCGTGCCGTCGAGCTTGACACTATCGCATCCGTGTTGCCTCTCGAGCGCCGTGACGAACTCGCCGAACTGTTGACCGATCGCAACGTCGAGACGCTGCGCCATCTTCTCAACCAGGGCATGGGCGCCAATACGCTGTGGGCACTGACCTCCGATCTCGCCTATCTCGATACCTGGGGGATGGTGGCAACCGGAACCGCTCTCCCCTGGCCGGCACCGGAGGCGCTGCTGCTGAAATTTGTCGCCCATCATCGTTGGGATCCGGACAAGCGCGCCGCCGATCCCGATCACGGCATGCCGGTTGAGGTCGACGACAACCTGCGGCGCCAGGGCTTTCTGAGATCCACCGGTCCGCACGCACCGGATACCGTGCGCCGGCGGCCGGCGAACTGGTCGACCCTGACCAAATGGCGCGGGTTTGACGGCGCCTTCACCTCCCCTGCCCTCAAATCCGCCATCCCGCCTCTGACCTGAGACCCCAAAGCTCCTCCAGATTTTGGTAGAGTCCGTGGTATCAAGTTGACGGACGGAATGAAGCGTGCACGGTTTACGGACGAGCAAATCATCAGAATGCTGAAGGAGCAGGAGAGTGGCCAGAGGACGGCCGATGTCTGCCGCAAGCACGGAGTATCCGAGGCGACCTTTTATAAATACAAGGCAAAGTATGGCGGCATCGATGTCTCCGACGTCAGGAAGCTGAAGGCCTTGGAAGATGAGAACGCCAAGCTGAAGAAGCTGCTCGCCGAGGCGATGCTGGAGGACGCCCTTCTGAAGGATGTGGCATCAAAAATGGTAACGCCCGGCGCAAAGCGGGATGCGGTGGCCCATGTCTGCAAAGAGCATGACGTGAGCACAGCGCCGGGCGTGTGCAATCCTGGCGGTGGATAGGTGGAGCGTGCGACATTGCAGCGTTCGGCCGAGCGATGTATCCATCCGGGATGGTCTGGTACCTGACATACAACCCGTCCGCGCCCTCGAACAGGCGTGCCACTCCATCGCTCTTTCCAACGATCTAGTTTATGGGGAACATATCATTCAGCTTGTAAGCGACCTCCGTCCGGTTGGTCGCTTTCAACTTCTTCATGATATTCCGGATATGAACCTTGACGGTGCTTTCTCGCAGATTCAGTTCGTAGGCGATGATCTTGTTCGCCTTACCCTTGCGAAGAGCTTCAACCACCGCTTCCTGGCGCAGCGTGAACATGCCGGAGAGAAGCCGCGGCTCCGAAGCCGTCGGCGTGCTCATCAGGTGCCTTACGGAGAGCACACTGCTTGCCGGGACGAAGACGCCCCCGGCAACCGCCAGTCCGATCGCTTCGACGCAGACAGCAATCCCGACACAGGAAGGAATGAAGCCCCGTGCTCCATATTCCAGCATCTTCACGACCTGGGCCAGATCATCGGAGTCGGAAAGCACAATGATGGGTGGCGATCTGAACTCCGCCATCACCTTGGAGATCTCGCTCGCCAAGGTCGAATCATCTGTTTTCCGACTACCGATGTTGAAGAGGACGGCCTGGACAGGCGGGTAGAGGTCTTTTTCGTGCTTCCACTCCTCAATGGAGCCGACCGCGCACACATCCATGTTCAGACCACGATCGATAAGAGCCTTGGCCAGGCATTCGCGATCCAGTGCTCTTGAATCGAGTATTACGAGAGAACCACCGTAACTTGGTTTAGTCTCCATCCCAACATCTCTATCGGGAATTTTGGGAAATTCATTTACAGGGCGAAAAGAATCCACAGCTGCAGGCGACCGGCTGTTGCCGTTAATCGTCAAACTCATCGTACCCCCTAACCTGAGGTCAAAGCGATACGCCCCTCAGGATCGTAACTCAGAGCGTCAACAGCCTGCACTTGTCATTTTTATCATTTATTGTCTCAATGATACGCCCGATACGTACTTTCGTCTATCATCATATATGAAAAAATAGTAAAAATTTCGTCAGAACGTCCCGCTAAGATACCACAATGTATTATATTTCCAAGTTGACTGACGCTCACGTCAAAATCGGGGTTTAGTTCCCCGTGTAAGGACCCAATTATAAATTTGAACAATCTGGTCAGCTTTGACATCCCAAGTGTATCTTTCTTGAACACGCGCAGCAGCGCCCATACTAAGAGAGGAGACCCGTTTCGGGTGAATTTCCAGATCCTTAAACGCCTGGGAAAAACCGGCGATCAACGTTTCTCGGCTTCTGAAATCGACTGATATCCCGGATTGCTCGTCAATCAGTTCGGCAGGACCGCCGTAATTTGCGACGATCGGGACCAGGCCCATGGACATCGCCTCCACCACGACGCCGCCGCCAAATTCCCGAATGCTTGGCGATGCCAGCACCTGATAGTTCGATAGCACGGCCGCAAGGTCCTTTTGCTCTACCCAGCCGGCAAAGCGAACCTTATCCTGCAGATCTTTCAGCCGGACCGCATCCTCTAGTTCCTGGCGTTGCGGACCCTCGCCAATGATCAGGATCTCGATCTCCAGAGGCCCTTGATATCGCGCCACCGCTTCGATCAGAACATCCGCGCCTTTGTAGGGAACCAACCTGCCGATGAATACGAGCCCCAGCCTATTGCCAGTGAGTTCCCGTTGACGAAATGGAAATCGGTCGAGATCGGCGGCGTTTTCCGGGATAATGAAGGTCCGCTCCTCGCAGCCTTTCGGAAGCTCGCTCCAAGTATGGTGAGACCCCGCGATAATGGCCGCGGCATTCGCTCTGGTCGAATGATAAAAAGGCATGAGGAAATGAAGCTTGCGGACTATCGACAGCCATTCGCGCTCCTTGCCTCTCACGTCGTAAAAACCCTTCGGCCAGGGCAGACCACCATTCAACGGTCCCAATACGAAGGGAATGCGGTACCGCTTCAACCTGTTCGCGATCGGGCTCTGGCTCGTCGGACTGAGCGGCGTGATCCTATGGACCAAGTCGAATTCGCCGGCGACCAATTGATCACCCAGCAGCCTCCAGACTTCACGCTCGAAGCTGTAGTACGAAAACGAGGACAGGGCTGTGACAACTGTCCAGCCCTTGTTGCCGCCGCCGCGCATGACTTCGCCGAACCTGTAGAGGGCTCGGGCGGTCCGCTCATTGTCGATCACCACGAAATCGCGATTCGGGACCAGACCGGCCCTCAGGAAGGCATCGCGGTTTCGAATCTGGGTGACGAGAAGGGCGTCGGTTTTCCGCATGATGGCACGTGCGAGATTCCAGCCGACAAGCGGCACGCTCGTCCACTCCGGGTTGGCCGCCTCGACGATCAGCAAGGGCCTGAGCTTTCGACGATCCAGACCCGACACGTCGGCCACGGAGGCTCCTGCGAAGATGGACCGGTCACCTTGGACATCGCGAGGCGCGGTTAATTCTGCCTGCAGCACGTACTCCATGTGCTGACCATCCATATTCATCGACAATAACCCTTTGTGACAGGCGCGGCATATTTGGACCGGCGCCTTCCGTATGATGGTGCTTTGCGGAAAGGGCTTGCGTAAAGCACGACCTAGCCCCCGGATAATCTTGACGACGGCTACCCCGAGATGATGAACCGCCGCCGCATGTATATATAAAGAGAGGTTACACGGGAGACACGATGGACGGCAAATCTGAAAAAGGACGCAGGGATACACCTTTCGATGTATAATTTGATTGTACGCTTAAAAAAAACCTTTAAGCACTGCATATAGATGGACAGAAATACTTCCAATGATGTAACCGACGGGCCAGACAAGCAGAACGGCTGCCTCATATCGAAAATTGTTGAGCCTGTGACGCTGATTGAAATAAAGCATTGCAGGTATGGTCGGCACGCTGCAGAGCGCTATTGCCCAAACTGCGCCGTAGAATCCGAAGGCAAAATAGGCGAACGGCAGACAGATAAAGACCGAGAATGCCCGGATCAAATTCAAGATGGTCTGGTTCCGTGGTTCATTCACCGCAAGATAGATGGCGGATAGTGTTCCGAACCGTGAGACCAGCAGGCTGAAGGACAATATCTGGATGATCGGGCCTGCATCCAGATAACGATCGTCGTAGAGGAGTTCGGTCAGCATCCGACCGCCCGAAAAGACCGCGCCGGCGCTGCCTATGAATACGAGATCGAAAGGCAAGCGAATTTTCTGGAACATCGGGCGCAGCCGATCGGGTTGCTCGCGCGCTATCTTGCTGAGCGCCGGCATCGCGACGCTTGAAAACAGCCGTCCGCCGGCGCCCTCCAGCATGGCAACGAGGTTGAAGGCGAGAATATAAAGGCCGAGCGTGACGGGGCTTGCCCAACCTGCGAGGAAAAAGCGGTCACCGTTTGCCGCGATCACCGTGAGGATCGAGGACAGCATGATCCAGCGGCCGAAGCGAACTAGATCCATCACGGCTTCTCTGTTCCAATTCAGGCTGTTATGCTCTCCGCGGAGCCATAGGTGGCTGAGAATGGTGGTGGTCAGCGAAGAGACGAGCGTCGAGAGTACGAAGGACCAGATGGAGCCCGTGGACCAGGCCAGTATTACGGCAACCGTGAGACTGATCGCCTGCGCCGCGATCTCGATGACCGTCAGGCGCCCGAGATCGAGATGGCGGAAAGCCGTGATGAACTTCGTCGATTGCAGACCCATGATGACGGTGCAGAAGGATGTTCCCATGATGACGGCAGGAAGTTCCGGAACGGCATAGACAGACCCGGCGGGAAACAGCCCGAATTGAGCGGCACGGCCGATCGCGACTGCAACCAGCACGCATGCGAACCAGATCAGGCATCCGTGCAGGATCTGGAGGGACCAGGCCGTATCCAGATAGGACTTGTCGTCTCCCATCTCGCTTTGAATGGCTGCCGGCCTGAGGCCAAGGTCGGACAACATCGCGATCGACACCTGCACGGTCGTGGCGACCGCCATGATGCCAAACATTTCCGGCATCAATAGACGCGTCAGGATCAGGCTGCTGGCGATGCGCAATATCTGCAAAGCCACATAGCCGATCATCGACCATCCCGCAGCCCGCACGATCAGGCTGCGAAAGCCAGCCTTCGGCGGTTGCTCCTGTGCCTGCGGATCGCCGGAAAGCTGATCGTCACCGCCGCCACGGGATACGTCATCCCAATCAGGAGAGACCGCCGATTCGGTCATTGGATATGCCCTCGGTCCGTCACCGCCGGATTCAGCGGCGGCATCACGCGACTTCAAAACTTGCGCGCGATGCAAGGCTCTCTCTTAGAAGCAGCTCTGTCGCACCTGAGGGTTCGCTGTGCTTCTGCTCCCCGGACGCCTCGGCAACGACCATCCGCATGCGTTCGGCAAGCACGCGGACATAAGGATCGAGCACCATGCTGTCGTGATCCCCTGGCACTTCGGAGATGTTGAGTTGCGCAACGTGCTCGCGCCAGCCATTGTCGGCCAGCAGGATGTCGCGGTTCTCCTTGAGGCTGCGCCCTCCGCTCAGGCGATAGAAGGCCGCAGGCTTGGGCCTGAACAGCGTGACCGGTCCCGCATAGGGCTTCACCTGATATTCACGGGCAGCGTGCCTGAAGGCGAATTCGATCTTTTCGTTGTTGAACTGGTCCGTCGTGCCGCTTTCGTGCCCGGCCTCCTGCCTTGCCCGGTTGCTGGCTTCATGACGTTTGCGATCCCGAAAATATTTGGCGAAGTAACTTGCCTTGTGGCGGCGAATATCCTGCAGCTTTATGAGCAGGCGGTCGCGGAAGGCCAATTGCGGCTGACGCGGCAGCGGCGTATCCAGCATCACCACATGGGAAACCTCCTCTCCGGTTTCCTTCAACTGCCGGGCTATCTCGTAAGCCGTTATGCCGCCGCCCGAATAGCCGCCGAGCAGATAGGGCCCGTGAGGCTGCACCATGCGCATTTCGGCAATGTAGTCGGCCGCCATATCCTCGAATGACAGATGGGGTTCGCGGTCGCCAAAGAGTCCGCGCGCCTGCAGCCCGTAGACGGGCCTGTCGGCACCCATGGACATCGCCAGATGGCGGAGATTCAAGATGTTGCCGAACATGCCCGCACAGATGAAGAGCGGCGTTGCCTTGGTGTCCTTGCCCGGGTTCATCAGGACGAGATGAAGCGGTTTTGCCGCGACAGACCCAGTCGTCGCCACGCCGGGTCCGTCTGACCCTTCCGCCGCCGGCAGCTCGGCAGCGATCTTTTCGGCACATTGAGCAATCGTCGGAGCTTCGAACAGCATCGATATCGGCAGATCCAACCCATATTGCTTCTTGATCATGCGGAAGAGGCGGACAGCGATCAGGGAGTGGCCTCCGATATCGAAGAAGCTATCGTGAACACCCACTTTGGCGATGCCGAGCAGTTCCCGCCAATAACCGGCAAGTGTTTCCTCGATGGCGTTCCTCGGCGCGATGAATTCGTTTTCGAGATCCGGCCGCTCGAAATTGTCGCCCGCAGGTGCGGCCACTTCGGCAGTGGCGGCGACCCAGTTCCGCAACAGCTCGAGATCGATCGAACTGATGATCGGTTGAGGTTCGGATGTGGCGATCGCCCGCAGCAATGCCTCGAAACCTTCGGCCGGCAGGATACCGTTGCGCAGCTGCGCTGCGAGCCTCGCCAGAGACGGAGACGGAGACGGAGATGCGTGTTTCCGCGGAGCCGTCGCGTGGGGATCCGAAACGGCGAGGCTGGCTAGAGCGACATCGCTTTCCAGCCTGCGCATGACGAACCGCTCGGCTTCGAAGACAACATCGCCCCGCCGGTCGGCGATCGTCACATCGAAGGCGGCATAACCTTCACCCAAATCACCGCTGTCTGCGATATGTACGATGCTGACGATCTCGGGCGGAAGCGGCTTGTAGAGGACTATCCGACCATAGGCGGCAGGCGCCCACAGGGAGGTTTCCGGTTCATAGTCACGCGCGAGTTCCAAGGCGAAACCCGTCGCGATGTCGAGCAGGGCAGGATGCAGCAGCACGCCCTTTGCCAGATCGCCGGCGAAAGAAGAGTCGAGCCGCAGATCTGCGACGGCCATATCCTCTCCCATCGCGATTGATCGCAATACAGCCCAGCGAGGACCAAAACGGATATGTCTTTCCTGCACTGAGGAAAGTGTCGCGTCACCTTCCGCGACACGCTTTTGACGACACGAAGAGCCCAGGCTGGCGATATCGATGAGCTGAGCGGGCCTCGCCTTCAGCGGTTTCAAAATAGCTTCCACATGCTTTGCGAAGGATTCGACCTGGCCATCCGGAGGTCCGGCCAGAATGACAACGCGATATTGCCCTTCCAACGGCTCCAGCCGTAGGCGTAGAGCTCTCGTCTCGCCGTCTCCGAACACGAGGGGTTTCAGGAAGACGAGGTCGGTAACCTCGGCCTCAAAGGAGAGGCCATATTCGCGAACCGCCTGAGCGAGCACTTCCATATAACCCGTACCGGGCATCACCGCCTGGCCGGAAACCAGCCGGTGCTCACTCAGCATCCATTGCGTTTCCGGGCTCGCCAACCCTTCGAGCCAGGGTGTGCCCGTTTCATCCTCCATCCAGCGCTGGAAGAACGGGCCGGCTGCAGGCCCTGAAACGGGGCGAACGCCGTCCTGCGCTTTCGGATAGCCGAGCGCCCGTGCAGCAAGACCGATCTCGCTCCAGACACCCCAGTGCAATGCAATCGTCGCACGGTCGGTGCGGTGCGATCGGCTCTGCGCAAAGGCATTGAGGTAGGCGTTGGCCGCTACATAGTCGACCTGTCCCGCCCGGACGACGTCGGTACTCGTGGACGAGAACATGACGACGAAATCGAGAGGGACACTTTCAAACGCAGCGTCCAGAACGGACGTACCGAGCACTTTCGGCGTCAACACCCGATCCATACCTTCGCGCGTCTTTGTCTGGATCAGGCCATCGTCAACAAAGCCGGCGGCATGGAACACGCCGTTGATTTCACCGAAGCGGGAAAGCGATGTCTCGACGGCGCGAGCCATCTGCTCGGGATTGGCGACATCGGCGTTGAGATAGAGCACGTCCGCCCCACTCTCTTCGAGCTTGCGGATCGCGGAGATCGCCCGCCGAACGCTATCATGCCGGTGGGTTCGGTCATAGAGATCCCAATGTTCGCGCCGCGGCAATATTGTCCGGCCAACCAGGACGATCCGGGCTTGAAACCGGCGAACGAGTTCGCCGGCAAGAGCAAGCGCAATCTCGCTCAATCCGCCGGAGAAGAAATAAACGTCCCTTTCACGAAGCTTGGCTTCCTTCCCGGGCACATCCTTCAACGGCAGCCGCTGATGGACCTGCGTCCATCGCCGCCCCTTTCGAAGCGAGACGACTTCGCATGCGGGCTTTGCATGGATATCTTCCCAGAGTTGTTCGATGAGTGCAGCCGCATCAGGATTTTCCTGTTCCGTCGCCCTTCCCGTCAGTCGAGCAAGAAGAGATCCGTTGCGGAGTGCGCGAGCCGCCACGGGCAGATCGATATCGACCACCTTGATCGTGGCGCCCGCGATCTCCTTCGGCAGCACCAGAGCGGGGCCTAAGACCGTCGCTTTTTCCGGATAGGGCAGAGGCTCTTCCGCCACCTGCTGCATGCCGTTCGTCACAATCGTGAAGTGTATGTCCTGCGGACCGCCCGCATCTGCCCACGCCTGCGCAAGATAGAGAATACTGTCGAAACCGCATTCCTGATTGCGGTGGAAGAAATTCGAGCCGGGCCGGAAGATTTCTTCCTGTGTCAACAGCCACATATGCACGACATGCGATGGCAGCTTGCCATCGCTCGAAAGGCCGGCGATCAGGGCATCATATCCCGCACGGCCGAATTCCGGGCACAGCGTGTAATCTGTAGCGCTGCGGCGAATGAAAGCATCGCCCAGCGATATCGTCACCACCCGATGGCCTGAGGCTCTAAGCCGATCGACGAGGCTTGAAGCAATCCCTGCAGAGTCCATGAAGAAAAGCCAGGATCGCGGCTCCTTCTCCCTACCCGGCTCATAGTCGACAAGCGTCTGCTTCCAAGTGGGGCGATAGCCCCATCGTTCGATGTCCGCTTCCTTTGCCAAAACGGGATCCGAGCCGGAACGCCGGTCGTTGGCTGAACGTTCGATGAAGAAGCGCCGATGCTGGAACGGATAGGTCGGTAACCGGACGCGCCTGGGAACACATCCCTCCCAAAGCCGGTCGATATTGACATCGAGGCCCACGGCCCAAGCGCGGCCGATGGCAGAAAGGAAATGGAGCCGGTCGTCGCCGGCCTCGTCCGGATGGGGCAGGCTGTTGATCACCCGGTTTGCAGGGATCGAGCCTTGCGCCTTGGTCAAAGACGAAAGCACCCGGCCTGGACCGATTTCAATATAAACCAGCCCAGGATCTGCGGCGAGAGCGGCTATCCCGTCCGAGAAATGGACGGTCGAACGAAGGTGACCGACCCAATACATCGGATCGGTCGCCTCTTCGGCGTTCAAAGGCAATCCCGTACGATTCGATAGGATCGGAACTGCCGGAGCGCGAAGAGAAATACTGCGAAGAAAAGTCTCGAATGCGTCAAGGATCGGATCGACAAGCCGCGAATGGGCCGCGATATCGATGGGGATACGCGTTGCATCCACGCCTTGTTCGGAAAGCGACCGCTGGAAATCCTCAAGATCTTCGTTCAAGCCCGAGACGACGCAGAGCGATGGCGCATTGACCGACGCGACATCCAGCGACGCGGGGAGAAGTTCCGAAACGGCATCGCGTGAAAGCGGCACGCTCAGCATCCCGCTCGGACGGATCGTCTCGAACAGCCGACCGCGCAGATGCACCAGATTGACGGCGTCCCGGAAGGATATGACCCCTGCAAGACAGGCAGCCGCGTTCTCACCCATGGAATGGCCGATCAGCGCCTTTGGCTTGATCCCCCAATCGATCCAGAGCCGCGCGAGCCCGATTTCGGTGATCAGGATCGCCGGCAGTTGGAGGGAGGGGCGCAGAAATGCCTTTGCCGCGGCGGCATTGTACTCCGTCAGCCAGGTGGCGCGGATCTCCGCCGCTGCGTCCGACGACAGATAGGAAAGCCCTTCATCGACAGTGGCGCGAAAGGCATCCTCTTCCTCGTAGAGCCGTTTTGCCATCCCGACATGTTGGGCACCGCCACCGGGGAACAGGAATACAGCTCCGGACGGATTCGGCACAGGCTGGTGGACAAACCCGCGGCTGGCGGAATTCGAAAGGGCGTCGATGGCATCTTCGCGCCCCCTCACGGCAAGGACCATGCGGTGGTCGAAATGTTTGCGGCCATGCTGGAGCGTATAGCTGATGTCACTCAGCGAGAGCCTCGGTTGACCGGATATCACCGCAGCCAGCCGGTCCGCCATCTGGTCGATCGTTCTACGCTGCCGGGCCGAAAGAAATAAAAGTGTAGGTTCGGAATCGCCTTCCGTTTCGGAACCCTCCCCCTCGGCCTCGAGCGTATAGGGAGATGGTGCCTGCTCGATGATGGCATGTGCATTCGTGCCGCCGACACCGAGGGAATTGACCGCAGCCCGGCGCGGGCCTGGCGCGTCCGGCCACTTGATCAGCGTATTGTTGACCCGGAACGGGCTGCGTTCGAAGTCGATGGCCGGGTTGGGCCGCTCGAAGCCGACCGTCGGAGGAATAGTGCCTTCGCTTACGGCCAGAGCCGCCTTGATGAGGCCTACGACGCCGGCCGCCGTATCCAGATGACCTATGTTCGATTTAACCGACCCGACATGGCAGAATCCCGTTCGGTCGGTGCTTTGACGAAAAGCCTCGGTCAAAGCTTCGATTTCGATCGGATCGCCGAGAAAAGTTCCGGTCCCGTGGCATTCCACATATTGGATGGTCTCGGCTTCGACGCCTGCCAATCCCTGTGCCTCGAGGATCGCCGCCGCCTGTCCGCTAACGCTCGGCGCCAGATAGCCCGCCTTGCTGCTGCCGTCGTTGTTAACGGCCGTTCCCTTGATGACGGCGTGGATTGCGTCGCCGTCGCGCAACGCATCCGACAGGCGGCGAAGCACCACTACGCCGACCCCGCTGCCGAACACCGTACCCGCGGCGCGATGATCGAAGGCACGGCAGTGGCCGTCCGGCGACAGGATTTCCCCCTCCTGGAACATGTATCCGCGCCGGTGCGGAAACTCGATCGTCACCCCGCCGGCAAGCGCCATGTCGCATTCGCCGGAGATCAGGCTCTGACAGGCGTAGTGGACGGCGACGAGCGAGGTGGAACAAGCCGTCTGGATATTTACGCTCGGACCTTGGAGATCGAACGTGAACGAGGCGCGCGTGGCAAGAAAATCCTTGTCATTGCCCGTATGTCGCAGCAGGAACATGCCGACCTGATCGACGAGATTGCGATTGCTGCAAACGTTGAAGTAAAAATACGCACCCATTCCACAGCCTGCAAAGATGCCGACCGGACCACGGCGGGCGTGGGGGGACGAGATCCGGCCGGCATCCTCCATGGCTTCCCAAGCACATTCCAGGAAATGGCGGTGCTGTGGATCCATGATTGCTGCTTCTTTGGGATTCAGGCTGAAGAATTCCGCATCGAACATTTCCATGTCGGGCAGATCGGCGCCGCGGGGTACGTAATTCGGATGATGAATCCGCTCCGGATCCTCGCCTTCCGCGAGAAGATCGTCTGTCGAGAAGGTGCGAATGGATTCCACACCGTCGCACAGGTTCTTCCAGAACTCGGTGACATTGCGCGCACCGGGGACGCGCAATGCCATGCCGACGATAGCGATATCGCCGGCACAGATTTGGTTTGCCCCTTCAAGCATTGATGACCGCCCTTGCCCCGGAAACACGCCCCGGAAGCTCACCCCAATGAGCCATCGGGTCTTGTTTCGCTTTCCATTGAAATGTTCACGAGTACAACTCGCCTGGTTCAATCTGCTGCCAGTGGAGACGCAACCGCAATTCGTCCGTTGGACGGGGTGATCATCTTTAAGACGGAAGGATAGCCGGACCTTACAATTCAGGCTGAGGCACACTCATCCCGATGGCTGATCTTGCGCATGTTGAAAATCACCCCGCCCCCCGGTTCTATCGAAGAGGCCGGAACATCAACGAGCGGGGACGAGATTCATGCGCGAATTGACATGCGTTCTAATCGGTGGCGGATCGTTGCTGGTTCAATGCGCCGAAATCCTGAAGGCACACGGACATCGGATCCCGGTTATCGCGACATCGAGCCCGTTTGTGCAAAAATGGGCTTTGATCGGAGAGACCCGCATTCTCGACGCCGACAAGGACTATACGCCCGGCATGATGGAACACGATTATGACTGGCTCTTCAGCATCGCCAACCTGCACATGGTTCCACAGGCCGCCTGGCAGCACGCCCGCGTAGGCTCAGCCAATTTTCACGACGGATTGCTGCCGCAGATGGCAGGGTTGAATACTCCCGCCTGGGCGATCATCGAAGGCCATAACCGGCACGGCGTGACCTGGCACGCCATCAACGCAGGCATCGACGAGGGCGACATCTATGCCCAGCAGAGCTTCGACATCAGTCCGGACGAAACCGCCCTGACCCTGAACACCAAATGCTTCGAAGCTGGAATTGCGACATTCTCATCGATGCTCGCCGACATCGAACTAGGCACGCTGTCGCCTCGCCGGCAGAATCTCGAAGCTCGAACCTATTACGAACGATTCAAACGACCCGCTGCTGCGGCAACGCTCGACTTCGCCATGCCTGCCGGAGAGCTCTCCCGCCTGGTGCGCGGTCTGGATTTCGGTCCGGGTTATTCCAATCCTCTCGCCACGCCAAAAATCCGCCTTGGTACCGGTGTGTATACGGTCTCGCACCTGCGCGTCCTCGAAGGCGACCTGAATGGTGAACCTGGACTGGTGATGTCGGTCGGCGCCCACGGCGTCACGGTCGGCAGCGCCGATATGCCGGTCCTGCTCGAAGCCACCCGCAGAGATGGTCTGAGCGTGTCTGCGCTTTCGTCGGTCCTGCGTCCGGGCGACCGGCTGCCAACCCTAGCCGACGTCGATAAGGCTTCCCTTTCCGAAACGGTTGCGGCCCTTGCAAGGCATGAAGCGTTCTTTCGCAATGCGCTCGAAAACAGCGTCGATATTGACCTGCCATATGTGACGGCGCCGGACGGGCATGCTACTGATATTCACACAATAAGTCTGCCACTTTTCAGACAATTCTCGGCACCGGAGCGGGCGGCTCTGGTCATCGCGTTCCTGATGCGCCTTACGGTCCAGCCTGCATTCGATATCGCCTACACGAATGACCGGCTGATCGATCTATCCGCTCGCCATCCCGGATATCTTGCCGGATCCCTGCCCCTGCACGCCGATCTGGCCGCATGTACAACGGTCGATGACGTCGTCGCGCAGGCGGAGCGTACATTGAAAGCTCTCGACGCCCGCCAAGGCTATTGCAGCGACCTTCCCGATCGCCACCCCGGCCTCCCAATGCAGCAATTGACGATCGGAATCGCAGACACACGCAATCCGTCTTTTCCCGGTCCAGTCAAAGGCTGCGCCCTGACTTTCCTTTTCGCCGAAACCCGGACCGACCTCGTCTACGATAGGACGCGCATCGATGACCGGCAGGCCGAGAACATGGCGACGGCATTCGCCGTGCTGGCTTCCGCATTTGACCGTTCGGTCGCGATCGAAGCCCTACCGTTGATGTCCGCAGCCGATCGGAAGATGGTCGTCTACGACTGGAACGAGACCGGGCGAAAGTATGATGCCGGTGCATGCGTTCATCGGCTTATCGAAGAGCAGGTAGACCGGACGCCGAATGCCGAGGCGCTCGCGTTCCACAGCCATTCGCTGACCTACCGGGAAATGGACCAGCGGGCGAACCGCATCGCGCAGGCGCTGATTGCCGAAGGCGTCGGCCCGGACGTGACCGTCGGCCTATATCTTCCGCGTTCGCTGGACTTGGTCGTCGGCGCGCTCGCCATCATGAAGGCGGGTGGCGCCTATATCCCTCTCGATCCGCACTTTCCGGCAGATCGGCTCGCATTCATGATCAAGGACAGCCGCGCGAAACTGGTGCTGACCGAACGAAATCTTGCGAAATCCTCGACACTTGCGGGAGCGGATTTCCTGTGTATCGAGGATATCCTCAAGAGGAAACCGAGTTGCGACCGCCCGGCAAGTCATGTCGAATCAAACAACCTCGCCTATGTGATCTACACCTCGGGATCCACTGGCACACCCAAAGGGGTGATGATCGAGCACCGCAACGTCGTCAACTTCTTCACAGGCATGAACGAGCGGGTGCCCTCCTCCACTGACGGGCGCAATGTCTGGCTGGCGGTGACCAGTCTCTCCTTCGACATCTCGGTTCTGGAGCTCTTCTGGACGCTTGCTCGCGGTTTCAAGGTCGTCATCCATTCCTCGGAGGTCATCGAGGCAAAGGCAAAGAGCAAAGCTTTTGCGGGTCGCGGTACCAATCTCGATTTTGGTCTCTTCTACTGGGGCAATGACGACGGGACGGGACCGGAAAAATACCGGCTCCTCATCGAGGGCGCGAAATTTGCCGATGCGAACGGCTTCGACTCGCTTTGGACGCCGGAGCGTCACTTCCATGCCTTCGGCGGCCCCTATCCGAACCCCGCGGTAACCGGCGCGGCCGTCGCGGCGGTGACCAAGAACCTCTCGATCCGGGCCGGCAGCTGCGTCCTGCCGCTTCATCATCCGGCGCGCGTGGCGGAGGAATGGGCGGTCCTGGACAATCTCAGCAACGGTCGCGTGGCCCTCGCCTTCGCTTCCGGCTGGATGCCGGAGGACTTCGTATTGCGGCCCGAAAACGCACCACCGAGGAACAAGGCGAGCCTGGTGCGGGAAATCGAGACGGTCCGCAAACTCTGGCGCGGCGACAGCGTCGAATTCGATTTCGGCGCCGGCACGATTGCGGTGGTGACCCAGCCGCGACCGGTTCAGAAGGAACTTCCGGTCTGGCTGACCACCGCGGGCAACCCGGAAAGCTATCGGGAAGCCGCAAGACTAGGCGCCAACGTGCTTACCCATCTGCTCGGGCAATCCATCGAGGAGCTTGGTGAGAAGATCCATATTTATCGGGAAACGTTGGCCGAGGCCGGCCGCAACCCGTCAGACTACAAGGTCACCCTGATGCTGCACACTCTCATCGGCGAGGACCGCGAGGAGGTGCGGGATCTGGCCCGCGATCCCATGAAGACGTACCTGCGCAGCGCCGCCGCGCTGATCAAACAATACGCCTGGGCGTTTCCGGCTTTCAAAAAGCCTCAGGGCATCGTCCAGCCGATGGATATCGACCTTCAGTCGCTCGCTCCGGACGAGATGGACGCGATCCTGGAATTCGCGTTCCTGCGCTATTTCGAAGACAGCGGGCTGTTCGGCACGGTGGATGATGCGCTCGAACGGCTGGAAGAGGTCAAGGCTGCCGGCGTCGACGATATTGCCTGCCTCATCGATTTCGGCCTGCCGGCCGATGCCGTCCTGGAGGGGCTTCCACTACTGGCCGATGTCGTTCAGGCAAGCAAACACCTCGTCGATGACGAAGGCTCCGGAGGCTTTGCAGACGAGATCCGCAGGCACAAGGTCACCCATCTGCAATGCACGCCCTCGATGGCACGCATGTTCATGATGGTGGACGAGGATCGAGCAGCGCTCAGCGATATCCGGCATCTCTTCCTTGGCGGCGAAGCATTGCAAGGGTCCCTGCTGGCGGCGCTGCGGACGGTGACGGATGCGAGTGTCGAAAACATGTACGGCCCGACGGAGACGACCATCTGGTCGTCCACCTACACCGCCGGCCCTTCAACGGGAGTCATCCCGATCGGCCGCCCCATCGCAAATACGCAACTCTATGTCCTCGATACTGCGCTGAGACCCGTTCCACCCGGCGATGTCGGCGAACTCTGCATTGGCGGCGATGGCGTCGCCCGCGGATATTTCAACCGGGAACAGCTCACCAAAGAGCGATTCCTCCCCAACCCCTTCACTGCCGGCCGCATCTACCGGACCGGCGATCTTGCCCGCTTCGACAGGAATGGAACCCTGCATTTCCTGGGCCGGACCGATCATCAGGTGAAAATCCGCGGTCATCGCATAGAACTTGGCGAGATCGAGGCTCGTATCGGGACATTTGCCGGCATCCAGGAAGCCGTCGTCATCGCCCGCAAGGACAGTCCCGGCGATGTAAGGCTCGTCGCCTACATGCGGACCAACGGAGCGCCGATCTGCGAACAGGCGCTGCGCGCGCACATCGCCGAGACCCTGCCGGACGTGATGATGCCTTCGCATTTCGTGACGATGGAGACTTTCCCGCTCACCCCCAACGCCAAGGTGGACCGCAATCGACTGCCGGCGCCGGTGGAAAAGGCGCAAGCGCCCGCCGTCACGTTCATCGAGCCCTCCAGCAATCTTCAACGGGAGATCAGCGAAGTTTTCGGCCGGGCACTCGGTCTGCAAAAGGTCGGCATATTCGACAACTTCTTTGCGCTCGGCGGGCACTCGCTTCTGGCCGTCCAGGTCCATCGGGAGATGAAGGCGAAGCTGGCACCGGATCTGACGATTACTGACCTCTTCCGCTTCCCGACCGTAGCGCTCCTGGCCGACCGCATCTCCGACAAGGGCAAGCCGGATTCCAACATGACGCAGGCGGCAGAACGGGCTGCCATGCGCCGCAGCGCGCTGGAACGGCGTGCAACGCTTGTCCGGGTGGAGACGAAAGTCTGACCGATGTTGTTCGAGGGCATATTCGACCCTTTCATCTCAGTGGCGGAAAGCGCCCTGTCGGCAGACTTTCCCGCCCTTTTTCCCGAAGAGCAGACGGCGATAGCCGGGGCCATGACCCGCCGGCAGCGCGAGTTCATTGCCGGCCGCACTTGCGCCAGACAGGCCATGAACGGCCTGGGGCTGGCCGATATGCCGATCCCCATGGGTGTTGACCGCGCACCCATATGGCCTGGGGGGGTCACCGGCAGCATCAGCCATTCCACCACCCGCTGCGCGGCCGTCGCGGCGCGGCATTCGGACGGCATAAAGGCGCTCGGGATCGATCTGGAGGAGGCCGCACCGCTCGATGAAGCGTTGGCGGAAGATATATGCACGCTCTCCGAACGCATCTGGCTTGAGCGCCAGCAGCCATTCATCCGGGGGCTTTTGCTGACGGCGATTTTCAGCGCAAAGGAATGCGCGTACAAATGCCAGTATCCGCTGAGCCACGCCATATTCGGCTATGACGCCGTCCGCGTCGAACTCAAGCTGGCGGAAGAATCCTTCACGGCATGTTTCGAAACGGATATTGCGCCCTTCAGGACTTTCGACCGGTTGGACGGACGGATCGCCTTTCGGCGAGGTTACATCGTCGCCGGCATGATGATCCGCTGAGAAACTCAGCCGGGACCAAGCCGCGATCCGCGGCCGATTAGTTCGCCGTAGAAAAGCATGGCGAGGGGCAATACGGCATAGACATACCGCCGCCACAGTCGGCGCGGATCGGAACAGAGCCTGTGCAGCCACTCGAGACCGGAACGCCGCATCCAGACGGGCGCGCGTCTCTTCGCACCGACGAGGAATTCGAGCGAGGCGCCGATACACAGGCCGATACCCCGTGCTTCCGGATGGCGCGACAGCTCATAGGCGATCTTTTCGGATTGCGGTGAGCCCACGGCAATAAAGAGAAACCGAGCCTCTGCCGCTACAGCGAATTCGACGCAGGCTTCCAGAGCTTCGGGATTGTCCCAGATTCCATGAGGTGGCAAACAGGCGCGGAACTGCACGCCGGGATATCGGGCGCGGAGATCCCGCACGACGGATTCATGGGGCGCAATGAGGGTGATCAAATCGCCGTCACGGATGACGGAACTGAAAATACCTGCCGTGAGATCGGAGCCGGTGACCACCGGGAGCTTCAGGAAGAGCAGTCTGGCCAGGCCTGCAATGGGCCGGCTGTCGCAAACGGAAATCCATGCGTTCTTATAATATTGCCCAAGGCCGCCGTTTCTCTGCAACCTGACGACATGGTCGACATTGGGGGTGACGATATAGCGGAAGCGTAATCCCGGAGCCGCGTTCCTGACCATGTCGAGGACGTTTTCGTGGGTGAGAGGATCGAACGGTGATCCCAGAAAATACCGCCTTCCAGACTTGGCCGGACCACGGTCTATTGGATAGGACGGGACATCGACGATCGCCATGGACCAGTTCCTCCTTATCTGCGACCACCACACGAAACATCGGCAGCGAAGAATTACTTTCCCAAGTAACTCTCTGCTTTCATTACCTTAACTGTAATATCTACCGACACCCTCGCTCAATCGCACCGGCCGGCATCAGATGGACGTAGGCGTTTCCAAATCGGCCCTTCACCGTCCGAAAAAGGATGAGCCTTCGTCCCCTCGAACGTGGTAGGGCGAGGTAAATTCGATCGGCGAGCTTTTGACTATGATGCCGCTCATGAAGTCACTTCAGGGGCGAGGATCATGTCGCAATATCTGTTGAGTTCGGCCGCACTGCTATTATCGCTGGTGCTTCTCTTTCCCGCGGTTGTCCTCGCGATTGAATGTGTCGCAGGCAGCGCCAGCCCACGCAAAGCAGCACTGCGGGACAGGCGGCGACCATCGGTGGCGGTCCTTGTTCCCGCACATAACGAAGAGCTGCAGATCAGCGATACGGTGCGGAACATTCAAGAGCAGCTGCGGAATGGTGATCGGCTGGTCGTGGTCGCGGACAATTGTAACGACATGACATCGATGAATGCACGCGACGCGGGTGCAGAAGTTGTCGAGCGCTTCGATGCGCTTCACCGCGGCAAGGGATATGCACTGGACGCCGGCGTCCGATATCTTGCCGAGGCGCCGCCGGAGATCGTCGTGATCGTCGATGCCGACTGCTGGCTCGAACCCGGAGCGCTGGACGAACTCACCCGCATGTGCGCGGCGACCAATAGACCTCTTCAATCGCGCTATCTGATGATCGCACCGCCTGTTGCCGCGATCAATCTCGCAGTGTCAGAGTTCGCCTTCCTTCTCAAGAACCGTATCCGGCTTCTCGGATTGACGAGGCTCGGCCTTCCCGTCCAGTTGACCGGATCCGGCATGGCATTTCCGTGGTCGGTAATCCGCGAAGCGGAACTCGCACACGGCAATCTCGTGGAGGACATGAAGCTCGGATTGGATCTCGCCCGCGCCGGCCATGCCCCGCTTTTCTGCGATACGGCGGTGATAAGGAGCAGGTTCCCCTATTCGATTAAGGGACTTGGAACTCAGGTCTCGCGATGGGACGCCGGACGCCTCCGTCTGATGCGTTCACTGCTTTCCGCTTTGCTGGATACCGGCACGTTCAGGAACAGCGGCTATCTGGCACTGGTTCTCGATGCATTGGTCCCTCCGCTCACACTGCTCGCCGCGCTCCTCTTCGCTATGCTGCTTCTGACGGGGATACTTGCGGCGACGGAGGCGGCAATGGTGCCCTTCCTTGTCTCCACCTTGAGCGTCACACTTTTTGGGACTGCCCTTGCGAATGCGTGGTGGGTTCACGGAAAGCGCGTGCTTCCACCGCATGCCCTGATCGAACTGCCGAAATATGCCATCGGCAAGATCAAGCGCTATCCCGGTTATATGTTGAATTCACGCAGGTCAGTCTGGATAAGGACCGATCGTGACCGGCCGACAGAGACCTGATCGGCACAAGGCGAGCAGCGCGGCAGCGGCGAACCCTCGCCCTGCAGCGTGTTCAGACGCAGATCTTCGTCGCCAGTTCCTCGGCGATATACGCGCCCACCCGCAAGGCATTGGCTGCGATGGTTAAGCTCGGATTGGCTCCCCCGCTCGTGGGAAAGAAAGAAGCATCCACGATGTAGAGGTTGGGAAGATCATAGGTGCGATTATTGACGTCCAGAACCGCAGTCGACGGATCCGTGCCGAAGCGGCAGGTGCCGCAGGCATGGCCGAAATTGAGATTCACCTCGGAGCCCAGCACCATCATCCGATGACGCTTGAAAGCTTGCCTATAAAGGCGGCGAAACGCCTTGATCCGCTGACGGAGTTCTGCGTGAACCGTATATTCGAAGAAGATCCGGTCCGGCTCCTGGGGATTGGGCTTCACCCGGTTTTCCGGGTAGGGCATGTCCTCGAGAATTGAAGCGAAGATCGTCGCTTTGCCGGAAATGAACGCGCCAATCGCCGCCGGAATGCGCATCAGGGGCTTGAGCGGCTTCAGCCAGATCCAGCCCTGCCGGTCGATGATCGATTTCAGGAAATGCAGGATGTTCCTGGAGGTCGCGGTCAGTCCGGTCGATTGGATGACCCCGAATTTCAGGCCCTGATATTCGTAGAAATCCCGGAAGGCGATCGACTTTCCCGGCGTCGACACGCGCATACGGCCCCGTGGCCAGACGGCAAAAAAGTCGGAAACATGAAACATGAGGTTGCGGCCGACGAGATCAGATGTGTTTGCCACGCCGTTGGGCCAGAGTTCGTTCCGGGAGTTGAGAAGCAGCAATGGCGTAGAAAGCGCCCCTGCAGCCAGAACGTAACGTTTGGCAGTGAAGGTGAGCGCCTTGCCATTCCTCCGGCAGAGCAATTCCGTCACTTCACCTTTGCCAGCTTCGATCTTTTCCACATTGCATTGATCGACGATCATGGCGTTGCCGGTCGCAAGCGCGGGCTCGATGAAGGCGTGACGGGCATCCTGTTTGCAGGACTTGTGGCAAATGGCACCGCCGCATTGGCTGCAATCTTCGACGTATCTACATGCGGTATGAACCCGGTAGGGATGCATGCCGTTGGATTGCACTGAATCGAAAAAGTATTGATCGCATCGCGTCATCACGGGGGGATCGATGACATCCGCTTCGGGCTGCAGCGGGTCCTGGCTGCCGCGTACCTGAAGAAGGCGCTCGGCCAGTCGATAAAACGGTTCAAGCCCTTCATAATCGATGGGCCAGGCCGGCTCGCCGAGCTCATCGGTGGCCTGGAAATCTCCGGGCGAGAAACGTTCGAGTGCCGCCGCGTAAAGGAGCGTTGATCCTCCGGCGCCGCATCCGAGCGCTGGAAAGAACCGGACGGATTGATTGTCCACCATGCCGGAAATCTGCTGCGGCCATCGCCCGTTCCTCAAACGCATGGTTTCATCGAAAGTATCCGGGTCATCCTCGTCCTGCGAAAATTGCGAAAATCCTTTTTCGATGAACAAGACACGTCGGCCGGCTTTTGCCAGCGCATAACCGACGGCCGCGCCGCCCATTCCTGCGCCTACGATGGCGACGTCCCACTCAAACTCCATTGCATCACCATACAACTAGGACCGTGGCGGAAGCTTCTGACCGCCGAAGCCGCGACTGGATGGATTGCCAAGTGAGAATTGAAAATAAAGAAGAACAATAAAGTTTAATCTCCCTTCACACCCGTCAAACAATGAAATAAATGTCAACTGATAATAAATTTAAGTTGCGACCTATTCAATTATTAATCCAAATCTACCCATGATCCAATTACCACCTAAGGCATATCCAAGCCGAAAATAGGCTATAAACCTCTCACTCTTAGGACGTAGGATGGATACATTGTCGCCCCTCCGGCGCCAGCTATACTCGTATTTCTGGTAGGGGTTTAATCATGTTCACACCGATCGAGACGCAGACAGAAAGGTATAATAACTCGTTCGAGCAGATGCCCCAAAGCAGAGGGCTCGAATATCGCAGCATCGCCTACGTTGCTGCGGGGCTGGATCTCATCTTTCTCGTCGGTGCGAGCGGCCTCGGATTTGCGGGTTACGAGTATATCGCTTTCGGGTCTGTTCCGGACCCTTCACCGGTTATCGGGATCGGGCTTGTTCTTTCAACGACCTTTGTGCTCGCCATGCACAGTGCCCATGCTTACAGTCCGGAAAGCATCCAGCTCCTCAGACCACAGATCCGGCTCATCTGCATTCTCGTCCCGAGTACGTTTGCCTTCCTTCTTACCGTAATCTTCTTCCTGAAAATCGGGCAGGCCTACTCTCGCGGCGGGACCTTGATGACCGCGATGATCGTCTTCGTCGGCCTCATATCCACGCGCGTGTTCTGGCATCTCTATCTGCCATCTGCGGCTGCCGCCGGCTCCTTCAGGATGAGGCGAGTATTGCTGATATGTCGGGAAGACTTTCCGACCGACCATTGGCAGCACGAAGCTGCGGCAAGCGGGATGGTCCTGACGCAGACCCTGCGTCTGTCGGAGGAAGGGTTTCTGGCGGCCAATGCCCTGGAGAGGTTAAAACAGAGCGAATCCGACTATATCGATGAGGTCTTCATCATCTGGCAGGATCCCAACGTCGCCAATCTCGAATTCTATCTTGGTGAACTCCGGCGTTCCGCTTTGCCTGTGAACGTCATCTTTGATGGCGTTATCGGCCGGCTGACGAGCGCGCCGTCAGGCAAGATCGGCAGCATGACGGCTTTTCAAACGCAACGTCCACCTCTCAGCCTCTACGAACGAGGAACGAAACGCGCGTTCGACATCGTCTTTTCGCTTACGGCCATCCTCTCCCTCTTCCCTTTGCTCCTCGTCGTCGCCATCGCGATCAAGCTGGATTCTCCCGGCCCCGTCCTGTTCAAACAGATACGCAAAGGGCATGGCGGGCGCTGTTTCCGAATCTTGAAGTTCCGCAGTATGACAGTGATGGAAGACGGCGGCGACGTCCGCCAGGCCACGCGAAACGATCCCCGGGTCACCAGAATAGGCGCAGTCATTCGTGCAGCCAGCATCGATGAACTGCCGCAATTCTGGAACGTTCTCAGAGGTGAAATGTCGATCGTCGGGCCTCGTCCGCACGCGCTTGCGCATGATGATCTCTACGACTCCCAGATCACCAAATATGCCTATCGCAGGCATGTGAAACCGGGCCTGACCGGCTGGGCGCAGATCAACAACTGTCGCGGGGAAACGCCAAACATCGAAAAGATGGAGGAGCGGATATTCCACGATCTCTGGTACATCAACAACTGGTCGTTCTGGCTGGACATGAAGATCATTATCCGCACTGCCGTCCAGATCTGCGACTTCGGAAAGGCCTACTGATCGAAGGCAATCTCAGGCCAGCGGCAGTTGCCCGATATATGTTATCTCGCGCATGCCGGCGACCTCGATCAGCACTTCGCGCGGAGGGGTATGGCTGATGAAGTGGACGGGGCTGGCAGTCAGCCCATAGGCGCCGCTGTTATGGATAGCGATGAGATCGCCTTCTTCGATCCGCGGAAGCATGACGCCGATCGCAAGCCGATCGATGGACGTGCAGAGGGGACCGACGAGGTTGACCTTCTCTACATTGCCGAGCCCTGCACTCCCCCGCCCGCCGACCTTGTGCATTGCGTAGTTGCGGTGCATCACCATTCCGAAATGACCGGACGCCGGCAGGTGGTTATTCATTCCGCCATCGCAGATGCCGATCCTGACGCCACGCGATTCCTTGATGGAAACGATGCGCGTCAGGAAATATCCGGCCTCGCCGACCAGATAACGTCCAAGCTCCAGCACAAGCAGCGTGCCGGCAAATTGCGGCATCGCCTTGAATTCCTCGATATCGGCGGAGATGCCCGTGGCGACGGCATCGAGATCGATCGGCATGTCGCCGTCGTGATAGGGAATCCCAAGCCCGGAGCCGAACACCAGCTTCTCCGGCGGCGCCAATCCGCGGCCGTAGACCTGCCGGAAAATGTCGAGAAAATTGCGGTAATTCTCGCAGATCGCCTGGGGCTTCAGGCATTGCGTGCCGGAATAGATGTGCAGCCCGACAATGCGGAGGTTGGATAGAGCCGCGATTGCCGGAATGTCCCGACCGGCATCCTCCCAGTCGATGCCGAAGGCGGAAGGACGGCCCGCCATCTGATCTCCGAACCCCTTGGGAACAGTCGGTGGGGCGATGCGGATGAGGACAGGTTGCATGAGCCCCAGCTCTCCGGCGACCTTATCGGCGAAAATAGCTTCGCGAACCGATTCCAGGATAAGCTCGCCGATCCCGCCTTCGATCGCCTGCCTGATTTCGAAATCGCGCTTGCCCGGACCGGTGAAACTGATCCGCGCCGCATCCCATCCCATGGCGACGGCCGTCCTGAATTCGCCGATCGACGAGACATCGAGAAATTCTGCCTGATCCTTCATGAAGCCAAGGATCGCGGGATTGGGATTGCTCTTTGCTGCGAAGCTGAGTTCAAACCGCCCGCTGAATGCCTCTCGCAGCATAGACGCCCGGTTTTCGATAACGGAAGCAAAATAGACGTAGGATGGGGTGCCGAATGATGCCGCGGCACTATCAAGCAGGGTGTCGAGCGATGAGGTGCAGTCCATCAGACGGTGGCTTCGGTAAAGCGCAGTATGCGGGAAGGTGTGTCGAAATTATCGAGCGTCACATCCTCGGCGCGGATGGCCATGCCCGTCGACTGTTCGATGAAAGCCAGGAGGTTCACCATCGAAACAGAATCCAGAAGGCCTGACGAGAACAGCTCGCTTTCGGTGTCCGCGTTCTCGATACTCAACGAATTGCGTAGGTAATCGATCAGCGTTCCATGAGTAAGTTTCATATCAGGTTCTCCCGCTTTTCCTCGATATTGGCTGATGGAATATCCCGGGGCGGAACACCGCCCAGATGCATCCACTCGCGGCAGATGCGCACTACGTCCGGCCGGGCGATCTTGCCGCTTGAGGTTCGCGGCATGCTTTCCGGCCAGATATGGAACTGTCGAGGAATCATGTAGGACGGCATTGCCCGCCGGCAGTAACGCACCAGCGCCTCTTCATCGAATTCGCCGAGTCGGGTAATTGCGACATGCACGGCTTGTCCGAGATCATCGTCGTCGACGCCGAAGGCAACCGCCTCTGCCACCACACCGCTGCGGCAGATGAGATCCTCGATCTCATCTGGGCTGACCCTGAAGCCGCTGGTCTTGATCATCGCGTCGTTCCGGCCGACGAACCAGAGGTCGCCATCCGCATCGATCCGGACGATATCGCCGCTGTAGACCACCGGCTCGTCGCCGATCAGATGCCAGAGTTCCGGGCATGGGCGGATCTTCTGCTCCGTCGCCTCCGGCTTGCCCCAATAACCGAGGCTGACCAGCGGGCCACGGTGAACCAGTTCACCCTGTTCGCCCGCATGCGCAATCCCCTCGCCATGCTTGATGACGTAAACTTCCACCCCCGGAATGGCGCGGCCGATGGCGCCCATCTTGCGAACGAATTTCTCCGGCGGGAGATACGTGGAGCGAAAGGCCTCCGTGAGGCCATACATCAGATAGATATCCGCATCCGGGAATGCCCTCGGCATCTGCTGCAGGATGTTGAGAGGGATCTTGCCACCGGAATTCGTAATACGCCGGAGGGCTGGAAATTCCGTAGGATTTTCCATGAGGAGGCGGACGATCTGACTCCAGAGTGGCGGCACCGCGGCGAACCCCGTGACGCGATGCTTCTGCATGGAAAGAACGATCTCGGTGGCTATCGGCACCGCCTGGTGCACGACCGTTCCGCCCATGAGCATCATCGAGGTTAGCTGATTGAGGCCGTAGTCGAAACTGTAGGGGAGAACGCTAAGAAGACGGTCGTCTTCTCGGAGCCCGAGATAGCGCGACACAGACCGGGCACCGCTTACGATGTTACGGTGGGTCAGCATCACACCTTTCGGCATACCGGTGGAGCCGGATGTGTAGATGATCATGGCGAGTTCGGTATCGAGGCGCGCAATCTCATCGCCGGACAGGTCGTTGGCGAGCTGATCCCAGAGATCGAACATCGTGTCGCCGGAGAAATTCCCCCTGATAAGGACACTGTCAACAGTCGGCGGCAACTTACGCGAGGCCAATGCTTCTGCGGCTCTCGCCTCGATGATCATCAGCTTTGCGCCGCAATCGCTGGCAACGTATCCGAGCTGCTCCATGGTCCATTGCGTACTGACATTCACGATCACACCGCCGACTTTCGCTATCGCGAACATGGCGGTGACTTCGGCGATGCTCTTGCGAAGATGCACGATCACCCGATCGCCGGGCCGGATGTTCCTGCTCTGGAGATAGCCCGCCAGACGATCCACTTCCATCGCGATCGAAGTGTAGCTCGCGGCACGATGACCGTCGATGATCGCCGGCTTGCCTGGACGGACGTGTATGTTATCGGCCAGCAATTGATAGAAAGTCGTCGTCAGTGCGTTCATGAGTTCTACTCCCACAAGGTCCGGTGTCTCGGCTTCCTTCACCCTCTTTTGCTCCTCCGCTCAAGAATGGACCCAAGCGGGGATAGATTTTCGCAGGCGAGCCGATAACGATGGAATCGGAAGGAACGTCGGTGCTGACCGCCGTATTGGCGCCGATGCGCACGCGGTCACCGATCCGGATATCACCCAGGATGGTGGAATTCACGCCGATGAAGACGTCGTCACCGATATGCGGCGCACCGGCGGTCATGTTGGTGCCGATGGTCACATTGTGCATGATGCCGCATCGCTTCCCGATCACGACATCCGGATGAATCGAGATCGATCCCTCCGCGTGAATGATATGAAAGTCGTCGCCAAGCGTCGCCTGAGCAGGGATCCATACACGCGTTACAGTCGAGACGACCGTACTGATCGCGCCATAGATTTTCTGCGCGATCTTGCGGGCAAGATATGTCCGGCGCAGATCCGCCCATCTACCGAAGCGATAGACAAGCAACGAGACGAAGCCGGCACTTAGAACCCTGTTTCCGTGCCGCCGGTAGTCCTTGCGGACGAGTTCCCGGAAGGACGCCGATCGTATAGCCGGTGGAGCGGACACGCGGCAGTTCGGCACCGGATTGGATTGAGGATTGAGGAAGCGAAGACGCGACATCATGCAGCCACCATATCCATCGTGCGCTCGATATCGGACCACTCGACGCGGAAGCCGCTGTTGGCTCCCTCGCCGACCACGAAGGCATATCCCTGCCCCTCACGATCCGTGAGTACCTTGAGAGCGGCAACCACCCGGTCCGCCGGCTGGATGACGAACAATGTCGAGCTAGCGGGCATGACCGTGAGGCCATGAACGAGATGGCTCCCCTCGACACCCACGACCACGCGCGCTCCGGCGCAGGCGTGAATGATGTCATCGACCGACGAACCGGATGGATCGAGAACACAAAATCCGTATTTCGATACGAATTGTAATGCGATATCGGCTTCATTCACCAATACCCGCTGATCGCCCCGCTCCCCGCGCAGGATGAAGACACCTGGATGATGCGGAAAAGGCGACGCCGATGCGAGAAGCCTCCCACGGGCCTGATCGGCGCGACGCTTCTTTCCCTCGTTCTGCCCCTTGTCCCTGAAAAGGATGACTTCGTCGAAATGAACGTCCCTAACATGAACCGGCTTCAGATCGAGCTTGCGGGCATATTGCGGCTCATGACCCTGCGTGATCGGTCGCGTCGTCACCGGCGTTCCATATTCATCCGCCAGGGAATAAGTCAGGCAATCGTCTGCAAGCCAGTTGCCAAACCAGCGATTGCCGACCCAGGATTCGAAAATCGCGCCGTTTGCCGAAATCTTTGGACGGGTGTAGATAGGCAACCGGCGACGGCGCGGCTTCAGGCTCCTCGAAGATGTCCGGTGATAGAGAACGCCATCTATGAGATCGACGTCTGCCAGCCTGTAGCCGATCGTCGCCTCCTGCGTCGTTTCATAATTCCCCCGGAAACCCTTCAATACCTCGGAAACGGTACCGAATTGCGCAGCCTTGATACGGTCGAGATGATGCGGAAGAAATTTTGCCGGCCGGATGAATCGCTTAGTGGCCGGAGCAATCGTCCAGCGATCCGCGGCTGCCGCCTCGATATCTGGAAAAGGCACGCGGGCAGCTTTCCTCAACGAATGCACGATCGGCAGAAAAGAAAACAATCCGCCCTCCTCGGAAGCCTGCAAACCGCATCGCGGGATGAGGATCCAGCTCTCCGCAATGCCGTGATCTCAGGAAGATAATCGCATAGTTGCCAAGGGTTTCGCCGTAGCCTTTGGGCTATCGGCATACTCATTTCGATGTATTCGGTGCCGCCGTTACCCGCTGCTCCAAAAGTGACGCCACTGCATGCGCACTGATGCGGTGATGGAATTTCGCGGAGATCTTTGCTCGAGACGCCCGGCACAGCCGGGCTGAAAGCTCACGGTTCCGCAATACTTCCGTGATCGCGTCGGCCATTTCCTCCGGGCGCTCCGGAGTGACCAATATGGCGTCCACCCCGTTGTCGATAAGTTCGCTGTTGCCTCCGACGTCCGTCACGATCACCGGCATTTCCATCGCCATGGCTTCCATGATAGCGACGGATATTCCCTCATTGAGGCTGGCGAGCGCAAAAACATGCGCTTCTTCCAGAGCCTGCCGTACCTGGTTTTCGGAAATCGCTCCCAGAAGCTCGACGCAACCGGTAAGCCTCTTTTCCACGACGAGAGCTTCCAGGTTTTTGCGATAGCCGGTTCCACCTCTTTCATCCTCCCCGGCAATCTGCAGCCGGGCGTCGAAGCCGCGCTCGCCGAGCATTTCAACGGTCTCCAGTAGAAAGTCATGTCCCTTGACCGGGTTGAGCCTGCCGCAGGTGAAGATCCGGCAAGGCTCCCCCGGTTTCCATGGGACGTAAGGACGAATCCGGCGGATCTGTGTGAGGTCTACCCCCATGGGTGCGATCGCGACATGGGCCGGCTTCGATCCGTTCAGCTTGGCATCCACATCATCGAATAACCGTTTCGAAATGACGGTGGCGAAGGCCGCGTTTTTCCATTTCAGCGGCTGGTTGGGACCGTAACCCTCCAATGTCGGTCCGTGAAGCGTGAGGCTGTAAGGTATCCCGGACAGGAGTGACGCAAACATTGCGACATTGGCAGCCTCGGCGCAGGAATGGACATGAATATGCGACCATCGGCCTCGATGAGCCAGCCGGACCAACTTGCCCGCCACCAAGAGGGCAGCGAATATCCGCAGGCGGCCAAAGGGGGATTTGACTTCCGCTGCCGCGACGGTTGCCATGCTCTTCGCAATATTCCTGGGGCCGGCTTTCAGGATTTCGAACACTGCCGAGAGCGCATCCGAAAAACCGAACGGCAGCAGATATTCGGTTCTATTGCGCGCCGCATCCGCCCAGGCATGCGACGCAATGGCCGCGGGAGGGCGGGCTGTCGAGACGAATTCGGCTTCGATGCCCAGTTCCGACAAGGCTGCATGCTCGCGCCACAGGAATATATGAGTCTGGCCCGGAAATTCTGGGATGAAGAAGCCGATGCGGCGCGCCATGAACTCTCCACTCTTTTTGGATTTAAAGTGAAAGGATCGCGTCCCCGTCAATATCACTGGCCGACGGCTGCCCTTCTCTCCATCGGCATCGTCGGGACTTTCCCCCCGCCTCACAAGTTTGCCCTTGGATTGATACCTTCACCCGAAAGGATATAACCGCTTCTACCTCGCCCGCTCGGTCTATACCCTAAGGCGGATGCGTACTTCTTTGTGCTTTGTTTGCACGCCTTCTCGGCAGCCTTAGTATGAACCCGTCCTATTCCTGCGACATGGAAAGGGGATAGCCAATCATCGGGGGTGCGTGAATGCGTGGGATCGTGAGGCTCGCGGGGCTTCTGCTTGGCTTGGCGTTTGGGGATGCAACCGCCCAAACGATCTATAAACTGCAGCCCGGCGACACCCTGCAGCTATGGCTTGCACAGGAGCCCGAGCTTGCCCGGGAAGTCGTAATCGGGCCGGATGGATGGATGTCGTTTCCGCTCGCCGGCCACATAAAAGGAGCCGGTCTCTCCGTATCGGAACTGGAGGGGCAGCTTATCGAGCGGCTGAAAGTGTATTTCAACGATAAGCCGAATCTTACCGTCATGCTGAGGCCGAACTCCCAGCACCAGCAGCTGGTCTATGTCACCGGAGAGGTGGTGAGGCCGGGAGAATACCCCTACCGCGCCAACATGACAGTGCTTCACTGCGTCAGCGTCTCGGGCGGCCTTTACCGCACGACATTGCTGGCCGCCGACCAGGACCGGTCGATCCTTGTGCGGCGACAGGTCGAACAATCGCAGATGCGCCTGGAGGAACTGAAAGCACGGATTATCCGCCTGGAGACAGAAATTCGGGAGGAGAGATCAATAGCAACCCCTGAGGCTCTCGCCGCGTCTCCGGCCCTGGCGCAGGAGCAATCGTTGCTGAATGCCCGCATGGAAGCGCTGGACATGGAGGAAAGAGCGAAAAATCAGGCCAACGACCTTGCCGAAGGTACGGCGACCGCCATGCGGGAACAGGCTGACACATTGTCGAAACGCGTCGATCTCGCGAAGCGGCGCCTGCAGAGCATCAACAGCCTTGTAGCCAAGGGCGGAGCGGAAAGCTCTCAGCAGTCGCTACAGGAGGGCGTGATCGCTGAGCTCGAAGGGCAAATCAGCCGCCTGCAGTCTGAGATGATGGTCGCGGAACGGGCAAGGATTGCGGAGATCGCCCGATACGAAAGCGTCCGCCAGGAGCGCCGCACCCAGTTGCTGATTGAACTTGGCGCGGCGCGGCGCGAGCAAGACGACACGGCGGCACGGCTTGCCGACAGCACGCGCATCATGGCCATCTACGACGCGAACGAAGCGGTGAGCCAGCAACGGGAAAGGCGGGTGATTGCTTATCATATCGTCCGCTTCGTAGAGGGCGAGATGCGGGAGCTTGAGGCGACGGAAATGACTCCGGTCCTGCCCGGCGATCTGCTGCGCGTGTTCTACAGCGATACCGACAACATACGCGGCGCTGCTGCAGCCGGACGGTCCGCAGTACCCCAAAATCCCCCCATCGTCGAACTCAGTGCGGCAGTTGCTCAATGAAGGAGACTTCGCGGCTGACCCCTGTATCTCGTACCCGAGGCCCCGAGACGAAACCATGATCAACGATCTTTTGCGCAACGCTCTCTATTATATCGAGATCGCCCTCGCCAAACCGTTCTACGCCATCGTGCCGGCGGTCGTTACCCTCCTTGCCGGCGGATATTTCATCTACACCATGCCCAGAACGTATCAGTCCGAAGCGCTGATGCTGCTGCAATTCCAGCAGATACCCACCTCCCTCGTATCGCCGACGGTATCCAATGATCGGCTGCAGTTCGTCGAGCAAAGGGTATTATCGCGGAAAAATCTCCTCGCACTTGCGGATAAGCACCTCCTATTCCCGGATTTGGCCGCTGTTTTGCCGAAAGCTCAATTTGCCAGCCTCGTGCGCAATCAAATTTCCCTGAATATCCAGTTCTCGGATGGCCCGGACCGCAGTGCAAGCAATGGAATGATCAGAATCGGCTTCAAATATGCCGACCCCCTGGTCGCCACAGAGGTTGTATCCGATCTCGTATCGCAGATCGTCGAAGAGAACCGTCGCATTCGACTTACGCGCGCCTCGGAAACAACGCGATTTCTGACATTGGAGGCCGAACGCGTCGCCCAACAGTTTCGCGAACGCGAAGCCATCTGGAACAAGTATATCGAAGAAAACGGAACCTCCCACCCCACCCGGATCCCGGCTCTGCTCCTCGAATTGCAGGGAAAGGAACAGGAACTGGCTCTCCTGGATCGCGCAATTGTGGCGCTCAATGAGGATGTCCGTGTTTATGAAGCGCAGCTTCGCATGGGCGCGGAGCAGGCAAGCCAGGTAACGCGCCTCACTTCGCAGCTCCGCGACGTTGAAAGCGAAATTGCCACCAAATCACTGATCTATTCAGACGCTCACCCACAGATCCGCATCCTGAAACAGCGTATTGACGAGATAGAGGCGCAAATCACTGCAGCCCGGCAGGACGATGCCGCCGGAACGCCGACAAACGAGATCCAGCCCCTTACCCCGGAGCTCATGCTGGTCGCCGAACGTATAGCTGGAGCGAAACCACGGCAGGAACAATCCAACAATCAGAGAAATGAACTGATGCAACGTATCAACCAGTTACGGACGGCTATTTCCCTGGCTCCCGAGGTGGGCACGCAAATCGCTGCGCATGAAGCCGAAAAAGCCTCTCTGCAGCGGTCGATGGACGAAATGCAGGCCAAGCTCGACACAGCCCGTCTCGGCGAACGATTGGAGGTGGGAGATGCGGCTCTACAGATCGAGGTTGTCGAGGAGCCGGAGGTTCCAAAAGGGCCCGCAGGGCCAAGGCGCGCCTATCTCGCGGTTGCCGTCTGCCTGGCGGCGGCGGGGATCGGAGCCGCCAGCATCTATGCAACCCATCTCCTTGATCGCACTATCCGAGGCACTTTCGATCTCGCCGATCTGCTCGCAGGGGAAACCCTTGCCGTCATTCCGCACTGGACGCCAACGCGGCATATGGCAAAAGCCTTTCGGAACGCCGTTACTGCAAATAGCGGACCATCCTGAGGGGCAATATCAACCGAATGGTCGGAATTCCGTTTAGAACTCGCATCGATGGGACAGGGCAGAATTTCATGGAGATCATCAAGAATACCTCGCTTCGAGGCAGACGAACGGATAGGCTGGAGACCGCCGGCTTCCCGGAGATCACGGGCAGCTATCCAGACAGCCGGATCAATGGATATCATCCTCAAGACGACTATCCGCTGTCTCTCGACACAGACCCTCTATCCCCGACTTTCCTTTATTCCAACCGGATCATTGCGTTCGACAGCAGCAACGCGATCACCCACGCCTACGACGTCCTGCGTAACCACCTCATCAACCAACGCAAAGAAGCCGATACGCGGGTAATTTCGGTCAGTGCCCCATCGGCCGGTTGCGGCACCACCGTCACGACCGTCAATCTTGCGCTCAGCTTTGCCCGGGTGCCTGGCGCAAATGTTCTGCTGGTGGATGCAAATGCGAGAAATCCGGGAGTAGGAAAGGCTCTGGGACTGGCGCCGGAGCCATCTTACGAAGACCTGGTTCACGGCTGGCTATCGACCATCGACATCAGGGGCGTCCGCCTGCGGTTTCTCCGTGCGGCGTGGGGGACAGGGAGAATTCCGCTGCCCGCCGACCTGGCACGCATGACCTTGCAAGTCGAAGCCAATCGCCAATTGCTGAGGCCGACCCTCATCATTTTCGATCTCCCACCGATGCTGAATTCCGATGAGGTCATCCCGTTCATCGACATGTCCGATACGGCGGTGATCGTGGCGGCGGTCGGCAAATCAAAAAGGTCAGATCTGGAAATATGTCGCAGCTATATCGGCCCGACCAAAAGCATGCAGGTCGTTCTGAACAAGACGAAAAGGCATGGTCTCTAATGTCCGCAAGCGACGAGATGCGGGATCGTTGTCTGAAATTGGCAATCGTCATCGTCAATTACCGGACTGCGGATCTCGTCATCGATTGCCTGGCATCGCTGAGTGTTCCCGGCACCGTGCCTCACGCAACACGTATCGTCGTCGTTGACGGTTGCTCGGGTGATCGATCAGCCGAAAGAATTGTCGCGGCGATACATGAAAATGGTTGGACGAACGTGGCATGCCTCCCCCTGGGACAGAACGGGGGGTTTGCTTACGGGAACAACCGGGGCATCGAATATGCCATCATGACCTTCGGCAAGCCCGAATATATTCTGCTGCTGAATCCCGACACGATCGCCCGGCCCGGCAGCATTACCCGTCTGGTCGAATTTATGGAGACGACGCCGGAGGCCGGTATCGCCGGCAGTCAGCTGGAACATCCGGATGGGCGGAGGCAGGCCTGTGCATTCCGCTTTCCTTCCATCGCCAATGAATTTGAAAGCGAGGCAAGGCTCGGGCCGATCACCTACCTTCTCAACCGATGGCGTATCGCCCCCGAAATGCCGAAAACACCATCCCGGATAGACTGGGTGTCCGGTGCATGCATGATCCTGCGCACCAAGTTGCTGGACCAACTCGGACTTCTCGATGAGGGGTATTTTCTCTATTACGAAGAGGTCGATTTCTGCATGCGGGCTGCCGCCGCCGGCTGGTCCTGCTGGCATGTGCCACAGAGCCGGGTGATTCATCTCGTCGGGCAGGCCACCGGCGTCACCCGGCATGTCCGTCCGTCACGCCGCCCCATCTACTGGTTTCAATCCCGCAGGCGCTATTATCTCAAGCACCGAGGCGGCAGCTATGCACGTCTGGCGGATTTGGCTTGGCTCGGCGGCCATCTGGCCTGCCGCCTCCGGCTGCTGATGGCCGGCAAATCGGCCAACTTGCCGCCGCATATCCTGCAGGACTTCCTGCGCCACGCTGGGCCGTTCCGAAAAGCATGACGCCCAATTTGTCGGCGAGATTTTTCAAGCCAGCCTTCAGGCCGTTCTCTGCTGCTTCATCAGCGCCTCCAACAGTGCTGCGGAGCGGTTCACATCGTGCCGCTCAAGGGCACGGCGACGTCCCGCTTCCCCCTTACTGAGTAGCTCAGCGTCGCTCGCGTCCAGGGCATCGCGCATGGCTTCAATCAGAGCGTCGAGATCACCCGCCGGGACAAGCCAACCGTTTTCCGGTTGAACGAGTTCGGGAATGCCCGCGATATAAGTCGAGATCACCGGACGCCTCAGTGCCAGGCTTTCCATCAGAACCACGGGCAGGCCTTCGGCAAAACTCGGCAGAACCAGTACCTTGGCACGCAATATTTCACCACGCACGTCGTCTTGCGAAATCGTACCTGTCATCATGATCGTTCCGTCAAGTCCGAGGCGTTCTACCTGCGTCTTAATTTCAGCTCGCAGCGGACCGTCGCCGACCAGCACGAGTTCGAACCGCAAACCCTCCGCCTGCAGCTTCGCCGCTGCCTGCAACAGCAGAAGATGGCCCTTCTGTTCGGACAATCGCGCCACGCATACAAGCCGCCGTTCGGTGCCCCGGCATTCGACAGGCTCACCCAGGTATCGTTGATCAATGCCGCAATGAACCACCTGAACCTTTTCCCAGTCATCGGGATAAGCCCAGCGCAGCAACTGGCTGCGTCCGTACGAGCTTACGGCGACGACAAAGGACGACGCCCGGATCTTGTCGTGGAGTCCCAGGACTTCAGGCCGGTCGAACTCCTCGGGACCGTGAACGGTGAAGCTGAATTTCACACCGCAGATCTGATGCGCAAGGGCGGCGACCGTGGCTGGATTGGTGCCGAAATGCACGTGCAGATGATCGATGCCGTCTCGGCGACACCAATCTGCAAGGATCATCGCCTCTGCAAGATAGATGAGATGGATAAAAAAGCGCCCGCCTGCGGCCCTCGCGAAGCGGAATGTGCCTTTGAGCGCACTCAGCGACGATAAGGGATGTGCACATAGCATGCGCATGAGGATGACTGTGGCGGATGCCGGGGGCGTCTTTAACAGCTGACGTGTCCTCTGAGCCTCGCGGATATCATCGGTGTCCTTCAGCTCTCCGCGGAAAGCGCGCACGGCATATCGCTCAACGCTATGTCCCCGCGCCTCCAGCGCGATGATTTCCCGTCTTATGAACGTATGACTCGGCGCCGGATATTGGTTGGTGAAATACGCGATACGCACTCCCCAATCACCCCTTCATGTTCGGCATTCCTCTGAATGTCTACCTTTAAGGTGTAGCAAAAACCGAGCTTGCGGCTCAGCCCGACAAACAGCGTATCCCTCGGCAATGGCTTCCACCAAAGAGGTAAATTTACAGCCAAACGGCGAATTCCTACAAAACTCTGGAGTTACTTCAGTACTGCCGACGTTGATCAGGCACCTCGTGGATGAAATGGGGAATGACGCGGATGGATACCCGGAAGACGCCCATCGATATGAATTTCGGTCGTTACGCCAAGGTCGGCATCGTCGTTATCGGTAGAAATGAAGGGCAACGTCTCATTACCTGCCTCAAGGCGCTGCAGCCCTACAGCGAACGCACGATTTACGTCGATTCCGGCTCCTCCGATGGAAGCGTGCAGGCCGCTTCGGCCCTATGTGCGAGGGTGATATCACTTGATCTGGCCATTCCCTTCACAGCGGCCCGCGCGCGCAATGCCGGTTTTGATGCCCTGATGGACCTCTGGCCTGACACGACATTCGTACAGTTCCTGGACGGAGATTGCGAAGTGGACGCCGCATGGATCAACGCAGCTACGGCATTCCTGAGCACCCGCAAGGAACTGGCTCTGGTTTTCGGCCGCCGCCGCGAGATTCATCCGGGACAGACCATCTTCAATGCGATGTGCGATCGTGAATGGGATGGCAAGCCCGGCGAAGTGGCCGAATGCGGAGGTGACATCCTGATCAGGGCTGAAGCGCTGAATAATGTCGGCGGCTATTCGGACCGGTTGATTGCCGGCGAGGAGCCCGAACTCTGCGTGCGTCTGCGAGAAAAAGGTTGGAAAATCTGGCGCCTTCCACTCGAAATGGCACGCCATGATGCAGACATGACCAGTTTGAGCCAATGGTGGCGAAGAAGTGTTCGCTGCGGGCATGCCTATGCACAGGTCTCCAATCTTCATCGGAAGTCGCCATACCGAATCTGGCGCCGAAATGTCCGTCGCGCTGTTCTGTGGGGCGGGTTCATACCGGCCCTCGCCATCGGTGGCATCGCCTTGCATCCGGCAAGCCTCACCCTTCTGCTCGCCTATCCTCTCCAGGTCCTGCGTCTTGCCGGGCGCATGACATCGACCGATGCCGATCGGTGGCCTCACGCGGTCTTTGCCGTCTTCGGCAAGTTCCCCGAAATGCAGGGGATAATGCAGTTTCATGTAAATCGGCTGATCAAGCGACAGCAGCGGATCATTGAATACAAATAGGTCGCGGTATCTCAATGCCTCACTCACCTGCCCGAATTAAGGATACGCATCTTCCGCCTTTCAGGTGACCCGACGACGGCTCCAAGCCCGAGCTTTCTTATTCCGCCTCCGTCCTTTGCTGCACCACTCCACTCCATGCCTGCGCCACCGGCCGCCAACGCTGCGCACAGACCGGAAAAAGGCCAGTATATATATGGGATGATCGATACGCTGCTGGTCGTTGCAATGGTGAAAAGCATGCCTATCAACAGGCCGAGAAGGCCCGGATAGTTGATCATGGCCGTTTTGCTGCGCAGAGACAACACGCTCAATCTGGCGGCCACCACGGCAAAGAACATGAGAAACAGGAACAAGCCCAGTAAGCCGTAGTGGAGCGCAATCTGCAGATAGGTATTCACGACGTCGACGATGCCCTGGCCTTGGATCATCCTAAGCATCTCCGGTTCTCTGAGAAATGTCTCCGACCCGAACAACGGATAGCGATCGATGACAACCAACGAATTCTCCAGTAGAGCGGAGCGATAGGTCTCACTCCCTTTGTCCGCGGACCCGACGAACGGAAGCAGGTCCATGAAGCGGTCTATGAATGGCGGATGCACGACGATCACCGCGATGAGGCCCGGCGAAAGCCAGCAAAGCAGCTTCAGCGATGGACGAGGATTGGCCAACAGGATCACCACCACGCAAATGGCAAAGCCGAGCCAGGGACCGCGCGAGACGCTGGACAGAAGGCCGGCGAGCAAGATGCCGTGGGCCAGATATCGCCACACCCCCAAAGGTTTTGGGGTTCGAAGCGCAAGCAGACAGCCCGCTCCCGTCATGCAGAGAAAACCGAAAGCAATCGCCTCCACCGATGTGGTCGCCGCTCGCAACAGGCCGTCACGGAAAAGATAGGCCGTGATGAGAACGACGTCCCACTCCTGCACCACCACATAGTATACCCGCCAGTTTCTCCAGATTTCGAAAACGCCGATGGCCGCGAGAGGCATCGCGGCGAATACGAAAGCAAGCAGCGATCGATTGATGTCGAGTCCCGAACGCAGCGAGCGGCTGAAAACGTAGTAGGGAAGTACGATGTCGAGGAAATAGCCCGGCACAACCCGCAGAATGGAGTTCATATCGCCAAGCCTCAGAGAGAGAATCGAAATGAAGAGGAAGAACACGAGGATGAAGACATCGGCGAATTGCATGTTCCTGCGTTCCGGCTCCCTCCATAACCTGATCGCCATGGGGATAAGGATCAATATCGCCATCAGCCGCGGCGGATCGAGGTCGATGATGCGATTAAAGATGCCGGGGATCCCGACGCCCACGGGGACACACGGGGCGACGAACATCAAGATCACATAGAGGAACAGGGGCTGTTTGGAGTTGCGGTGAATATAAATGCTCATCAGCGTGAGCGCCGCAGCGAAATCAAAAAAGCTCCTGGACAGAAAGGTGACGCAGGTCGCCGCGAGCCAGCAGTTTCGCCACAGCCTGAATTCCACCTCATCAATCAGAGGCACGGCGATTTTCTTGGCGACGTAAAAGACCGGGATGCTGATGATCAGAATATAAACAAGCGCACGGAAATATTCAGGCATCGAAGGTCTCGCACCCGAACAGAATGCCCCACCGAAGAATTTCACCTGTAAGCGCTTGTGACACCGGAACTCCTCTTGTGCCAAACTCGGCTTGGAAGGCTACACGTTAGGGACGCCACTCCCCATCTGTTCGAAAGGGTTAGCACCTAAGCCGATCGGAGACCCTGAGACCGCCATTTGGATTGCTTGCGTCGGATTGCTCGATGCTCTTCGATCAGAAGATGAGCGCGTGGTTTTGCAACGGGATGGGCAGGCGGCCATGGACCTGGGGAAAGAATCGTCGGTGAAGCGCCGGGCGCTTCTGCAACTGCTATCGAGTGCTGCAATCTCTCCCCTCTTGATCTCCCGGAACTTTGGCCCGGCCAGGGCACAGGGAGTCTCCGGCCGACTGGCATTGAATCTCACTGGAATGAGCTACTGGGCAACCGAATATGCCTTTTCGAACCTTGCCTACAATGCTTCTCGATGGCGCGTACAGATAGAGGGTGACGCGTTTACCTGGGACACGCCGCTGCCACCCATGACGGAGGATGGATATCCCACGGCCGTTCCGCCGAATTCCGTACTGGAGAGCTTTCTGATCTTCACATCCGAGCGAAAGGCGCTGCCGGTTCAGCTTTCCGTCTATTACGATGGCAAAGGCAAACTCGAATACAAGGGCGGGGCTCAGCTGGAATCGCGAGCAAGAGGTCGCGACGACGTCCGAAACCTTCGCAAGGAAGATCCCTTCACGGCCCGAATTACGGAAACGGATCGTACAGACCCGATTCGCAACATCCGAATCCATGAACGGAGCGTCACGATCCCGCCTAAATTCAGAAAACCGTTTCTGGAGCGAATGAACGGCATGTCGGCGTTGCGCTTCATGGATTGGATGGGAACCAACAATTCAGGGATTATTCATTGGGCGGACAGGCCCAGACGCGGCCAGTTCGGCCGGTCGGAATTGGGCGTGCCGCTCGAAGATATGATCGATCTCTGCAACGAGACGAGGATCGAACCATGGTTCAACATGCCGCATTTATGCGACGACGGCTTTGTCCGAGCGTTCGCGGAACAGGTCAAGAAGGATCTGGACCCGCGTCTTGACGTTCACGTCGAATATTCCAACGAGGTCTGGAATACCAGTTTTGGTCAGGCCGATCACGCGCGCGCGCAGGGCCTGGCGCTTGGCCTGTCGAGCAACGACTATGAGGCGCAGTTGCGCTACTATGCCCATCGCAGCACGGAAATTCTCAAAATCTGGGAAGATATTTTTAGCGCTGATAGCCAGAGGATCATCGGGATCTATGCTGCGCAATCGGTGAACGAATGGACCAGCACGACAATCCTCTCTTGGAAGGGGGTCGCGCAGCATGCGGATGTGCTCGCCATCGCTCCCTATTTTGGAGGAAGCCTGGGCTCACCGGAGCGGGCAGACGACGTGTCGAAATGGTCGCTTGACCGGCTTTTCTCGGAGCTCGAAAAAGAAGTCGAGATAGAGAACAAGAAGATCATCCGGAACCAGGTGGCGGTTGCCAATCAGTATCGCGCCAAGCTTTACGCTTATGAGGGCGGGCAGCATCTCGTGGGTCATAGCGGCGCCGAGAACAATGACATGCTGACCGATCTCTTCATTGCCGCCAACCGCGATCCCCGCATGGGTGACCTCTATCGACGCCATCTCCGGAACTGGTGGGCGTCCGGCGGAGAACTCTATGCACTTTTTTCGTCGATGAGCGGACCCAGCAAATGGGGTAGTTGGGGGCTGCTGGAAAATGAAGGCGAAAGCCATCCGAAATGGCAAGCGGTCCAGCAGGTGCTGAATGCAAAAAACATTCGCTGAACATCCTCTGGGCTTGACGGGGGACCATATCACGCAGCTTCGGCCGGGAACGCCGGATGTCGCCGATGAAGATAATATTTCCGATTTCGTCGCGATCCCGGATGATGCGGCGCAGAGCCTCAGGACCCGTCTCGGCCTGCAACCCAGCCAAACGCCGCGCGTCGCGTTCATCGCTGGCCCGGGCGATGTGGCCGGCACCTTCGATCACTGGATTGAGGGTCGTTTCGATCCCCGGACGCCCGTCGTCGCCTATTCGACCATGTTTTATACCCTCATTGAGAAACTTCAGGCTATGGCGCTGCTCATTGCCGAGCCGGAAAACCTGCCGAAACACCGCGACCCTCGTTTCCGTTTCGTCAGCATTCCCCGCGCGCGACCAAGCGGGAGCCTGTCCTATCGAAAGGCCAGCTTCACCTTCAGCCGGAAGGTGGTTCGGGAATTGCACGAATATCAGCCCCATGTCCTGCTTATGGGCGTCGATACGCCTTGGTGGGTGGTGTCTTCGATTCCGAGAAACACAAAAATCGTTCTCACCGCCCACAACAACTTCTGGCCGATGGGCCTCGAACCCAAGTCCATCAAGGACAGGCTCAAGCGCCGGATGACGAGCTTGTCGATCCGGCGTGTGGAGGCTGGTGTGTGCACGTCCGAAGAGACAAGGCGGCAGGTCGTCGAGCTTGCAGGCGGCAAGGCCGAACGTTTCTACGCCGAGGTGCCGCAGCTGCTTTCGAAGTTTCTCGCAAGCCCTCGCCAATCGGATCAATTGCGAGACATTCTGTTCCTCGGGCGCCTGCAAGAGGAGAAAGGTATTTTCGATCTTCTCGCGGCCTTCGAAAACACCGCTGCTCGATACCCCCACATAACCCTGGCCTTCGCCGGTGCGGGAGAGGCCGAGGCTGAATTGAGAAGACGGATTGCAGCCTCGTCCTTCAGCGGACGAATTCGCATGCTGGGACAGTTGAATGCGGACGATGTGCATCAGCAGCTGGCGCAAACCGATCTGCTCGCCTGCCCAACTAGGAGCACGTTCCCGGAAGGACTCGCCCTCGTGGTCGTGGAGGCCGCCGCTCACGGGGTTCCGTCCATCCTCAGCTCCGTGGTCCCGGCCAAGGAGCTTGTAGCCGGCGCCTGCATCGAATTTCCGGCCGATGATGTCCGGGCATTCAGTTCGGCGCTCAACCTCCTCGCCAGCGACACCCGGAAACTGCATGAGCTGCGGACGACACTCATACAGGATCGGCAGAAATTCTTTGATCGATCCTTGTCCTGGGGTACGAAGCTTTATAGTGCCTTCGTCGCCTGAATTGATCAATATTCAGCAAACCGGACCTGTTGACCATAAGCTCTTTGGCATGGATCGTGCCGCTCGCCCTTGCGCAATCAAAGGTCGAGCTCCCTGAAAATAATCCCGCATTTATTGCAAGTTTGCAAGCTTATCTAGCTTACTCTAGATTGCGAATCTCGTCCTTTTCTCCGAGACTCAAACTAATCCTTTTGATCGAGTTGATATTACTATAAAAACAACAATAATAGTTGCGTCAAACAGCCTGCTGAAGGCTCGAACGGGAAAAACGGTCGAGCCTTCTTCTTTTCCAAAATGGAAGAATTTGACAATTGTTAATTTTTTTGCCGACCTTCTTTCGCGTTGCCAAACTCGCTCGTCAACGCTCGGAGAATGCTCTCGACATACTGTCAGCAACGGGTTTTGCCAGGTAGCTGAAGAATGTCCTCAGTGACGTCTGGATCATGATTTCCGCAGGCATGCCGGGCTGCGGCGTGAATCCCCGAACGCGGGTCATTTCCTCCGGCGACAATTGGACACGCGCGATGTAGACGTCATGATTGGCAGGACCCGCCTTGCTATCTTCCAACGCATCAGCAGAGATATAGAACACTTCGCCGTTCAGGACGGGGGTCGTACGCTGGTTTAATGCGGTCAAGCGAACGGTGGCCTTCTGGCCGACCTTTACGCTATCGATTTCTGTGCGTGGCACCTTCGCCTCCACGATCAGAGGCGCAGCCGCAGGCAGAATCTCCATGATCCCCTTGCCACTTTCGATCACTCCTCCCGTCGTATGGTAATAAGTTCTGACCACTGTGCCGGAAACCGGGGCGAGGATCGTGGTACGGCGGAGAACGTCGTCTGCTTCGCGGGATTGTTCCCGCGCCGCATCACGTTCTCCCTGGATGGATTGCAAACGATCGAGGGCATCCTCCCGATAGGTTTCCTCCGCCTGCGATATTTCCTGCTGGCCTTTCAGCAGTTGAGCCCCGGTTTCGGCGATTTCCGATCCCAGTCTTCCGATCTGGCCCTCGGCATCGGCGATTGCCCGTTGCAGCGACTTGACCTCGGTTGCACGCAGAAGGCCCCTGGCCAGCAGATTCCGCTTGATCTCGTATTCGTCCCTCAAAAGGCTGAGCTGGGTCAGCACAGCCTCGCGGTGCCGGACATAACCTTCGCTGCGAAATTCCAGCGCTTTCATATTCTGCGCCAGCAAGGACAGCTCCGTCTTGAGCTTCACGCGTTGAGCCTTGAAGTTGAGTTGCTGCGTAAGGGTGATCGCGGAAATATCCGGGTCATCCTTGAATTCCTTGAAATACTCCGGCATTTCCACCGTTTCCGCACCATCCGCTTGGGCGGCAAGCCGCGCCGCAGTGGCTTCGAGCCTCATGCGACGGAGGAAGAACTCCCTTTTTTTAGCAAGCGCCGCCGTCTCATCGAGACGCACCAGCGGCTGCTTCTCAACCACCTGATCGCCTTCGCTTACCAGCAATTCCCTGATGATGCCCCCTTCGAAATGCTGGACGATCTTGTTGCGGCCAGTTGCAACGAAGCTGCCTTGGGCTATGACGGCCGCGGCGAGTGGCGCCGTCGCCGCCCATGTCCCAAAACCACCAAAAGCAGCGACCGTCAGGACCAGCCCGATCACGGTCTGTTTCCAGACAGATCGAGGAACTTCCGAGTACCATTCAAGATCATGGACTTTCGCAACCGCGGACATGCCCTCTCCTATTCTATCTGATGGCCGAACGAACCTGCATTGATGTCGATGCCCCGGGCCTCGATGGCCTTCAGAACGTCCATTCGTTTTCCGAACAGCGCGATCGTGCCGTTTGCCAATACTAATATCTTGTCCACCGTATGCAGTAGTGCCGGCCGCTGCGTTACCGTCACAACCGTGACCCGCTTTTCCCTGGCATGCTCCAGCGCGCGAAGCAGGGCTGCGTCGCCGGCTTTGTCGAGGTTCGAATTGGGTTCGTCGAGAACCACCATGTGGGGTTCGCCGAAAAATGCCCTTGCAAGCGCAATGCGCTGTTTCTGGCCTCCCGAAAGGGGTGAGCCGTCCGCCGAAACCATCGTCTCGTAGCCGTAAGGCAGGCTGGCGATCATTTCATGCACATCCGCCAGCATCGCCGCGCGATAGATCATCTCATCGTCGACATCTTGCCTCATCCGGCCGATATTGGCTTTTATCGTGCCCGGAAAGAGCTGCACGTCCTGCGGCAGATAGCCGATATTCTCACCGAACTGCCGCTGATCCCAATTGCGCAGGTCCATGAGGTCCAGCCGAACATTTCCGGACGTCGGCATGATCGACCCGACGAGCATCTTTCCGAGCGTCGTCTTCCCCGCACCGGAATTGCCGATGATCGCGAGAGAGTCTCCCGGCTGCAACGAAAAGGACAGGCCGTTGAGCACCACCCGCTTCGTCCCTTGTGGGACGTAGAGCAACCGTTCGACATCCAATCGCCCCTCGGGTTTTGGGAGATTCAGCCTTTCGAAGTTGAAAGGCGATGATTTCAGAAGGGCCGTTATCCTGCCGTAGGCGGCCCGCGACTGGCTATACTGGTTCCAGCCCTCGATAGCTCCTTCAATCGGAGCCAGCGCTCGGCCGGCAATGATCGAAGCGGCAATGACCATCCCACCGGTGAGTTCACCTTCAATGGACAGGAAGGCACCCCAGCCCAGCATGCCGATCTGCGTCAGAAGCCGGCACGCCTTGGAGATCGCAGCGATGGTAATATTGCGGTCCTGGGCGATGACCTGCGCCTTCAGAGACGTTGCAGTATCCCTGCCCCAGAGCTGCACCGTTTCCGGGATCATCGACAGCGCGTTGATGATCTGCGAATTCCGGGACATGGCTTCCAGATGGAGGTTTGCCTTTATCTGAGCGGTATTCGCCTCCCCGAAAGGCTCTGCGGTCACGCGCTGGTTGATCTGGGTGAAGGCGAGCAACATGAGCGCCGTCAGGATCACGATCATCCCAAGATGAGGATGGATGAGGAACACTGCCACAACGAAGAGCGGCGCGATCGGTGCATCGAGGAACGACAGCAGCGTTCTCGATACCAGGAATGATCGGACCTGCTGAAGGTCGCTGAGCACCTGGTATTCCCGGCCGTTTCCATGCAGCGAAGCGCGAGCCGCCGCGCTGAGAATCGGCGCCCCCAGTTGCGCTGCAACTTCGACCGCCGTGCGCATCAGGATAAAGCGCCGGAGCGCGTCGAACGCCGCTTGAAGGATGACCGCGCCGATGATGACGATCGTCAGCATGATGAGGGTATCGATCGAGCGGCTCGTCAGCACGCGGTCGGATATCTGGAACAGGTAGACGGGGATCGCCAATACCAGGATATTGCTGGCAATCGTGAACAGCATCACGATCGAAAGGTTTATCCGCACCGCTCGGATGCCCGCCTGCAGGCTTTCCGAAAAGTCGACCGCAGGAAGGCGCTTGTGAAAGGTAGGTCCGCCGCCAAACCCCGAACCAGAGCCACCTCCTGCGCCGGGACCGGAAGTTGATTTCCCGAAACTCTTGGCATCGGACCGCAAAGGCCCGGTGTCACCGTCGATGATGATCATGCCTTCGGGTGCTTTCGCTTCCGTCGCCTCCCGCGCTGCCGGCATGGGCTTAACATCGAACTGCGGCTCGACCACCCTATCATTGGCCGGCAGAACCACGGCTTCCGCGATCTCGGCATTGTCAGCATTGCGCGGCGCGGTCTGGGAAGAGCTTCGCAGGTCCAGCCGGGGTATTCTTACGGGTGTCGGAGCGTCGTCGGTCGTCAGCTTCAAGCATTCTTCCACGGCGCGCTCCAGCTTTGTATAGATATCGTCTTGATCTGCTTCCGGGTGTATTGGACCGAGGGCTTCAACCCTCTCGATCCGTCTTTGGGTCTCCGACATGCTTCCCCCCATTATCCGAGCACATGTTGCAGTCCGTCGTTTTGATAGTGCCCGTCATCATCCGTTGACACGTAGATACCGGTCGGCGGCGCTCCATCCTCCAGCATGGCGTCGTCTAGAAAGAGCACTGCTTCGTTGACCAATGCGTTCGGATCACGTCCGAGCAGTTCTGGCTGGTGCGAGATCAGCTCCGCCTGAAAGAGCGTTTCCTGAGAATATTGCTCGCCCCCTACATAGGTGTGTCCGAGTGAATCGAGATCCAGGATGGCGGCATTGTTGATAAGTGCGTTGCCGCCGGTCGAAACCGACCATGTGGCATCGGCAACCGGATATACGGCATTCATGGCAAGCGCGATCTGATCGCTATCTCCCATGATTGTCGTCTGGCTGATGTACTGGATATTCAGGAGATCGCCGCTGATATAGAGGACGCGCAATCCACCAAGGCCGGAGAAAGCGGTATCGCCCAGAACGCCTGCAGACAGGTGATCGCCCCCGGCAGCCAAATCGTTCGCGGTGTCGAGATAGGCGGATGGCAGCGCCTCGAACCGGGCGGCCCCGCCGACATTGTAGATCAGGGCCTGGTTCCACAGCAGATTGCCGGAGCTGGAAATGCTTCCGGTGCCACTCGTCTCGAAATTTGAAACCGCCCCCACCACATCGTCGTCAAACAATACATTCGTCTGATGGATGATGCTGGCATCATATATCGACCCGCCGACGATGATGAGATCGTATTGCATCGCGAGTTCGAGGATCGACGTATGGTTGATGCTTGCATTGTCGCCTGCGATGACCTGCGTGGTTGCCCCGGAAGATGATAGAATGCCGATGTCGTTATCCGACATGAACACGTATTGCTCGAGCCAGCTTGTGATCATCAAGTCGCCATGGATTTCCGCGATTGCCCAAGCCGAGGGAAAGCCGCCATGTGCGGAATGCGCATCCGGACTATCCGCCAGGGGATCCGCCCGTTGGAAACCCGCGATGTTGAAGACTTCGTCCGGCCCGTCGTCGCTTGTCCATCCGCTCACCGCGGAAGCAATGCTGTCGTTGTCCTGAATGACGTTCGTCTGGACAATAGCGTTGACCTCCACATGATCACCGACGACGGCGGTTACTTTCGCTCCTACCCAGACGTTCTTCACCACGGCTTCGTTGACGGCGGTGTTGCTGCCGGCAACGAGGTCAACTGAATTCTCGACGGCTATAGAACCATCGGGCATGACGACGGCGTTTGTCGATGGTCCGTCGTCCTCATCACCTGCAGCATCGTCTTCCGGATCCTCGGCCTTGGCATCCGCGGCGGAACCATCCTCGGCAACATCCTCCTCATCTTGGAATGAGAAATAGTCTTTCAGGACAGGCGCCTCCGCGGCGCTCTCCCCGTTGACATAAGTGCCCTCGACGACCTTGGCTTGATGCGCGAAGGTTTTGGCGGTCGTGTCCAGGGGTGCGACGGTCAGGGTTTCCAGCTGAGATATGACGGTGTTGATGACGTCGATGATTTCCGCGCTGGAGCCCGGTATTTCGGGCTTGCCGATTGGGGGCCGAGCAAGCGCCTCTTCGGCGGTCTCCAGAATATCGGCATCGTCGATCGGCTTGGGATTGAATATGAGCTTGCTTCCGCCGACGTTGAACTGATCGTCGTCGGAAAGCGACGCCGCTTGGACGATGTAGTTCGCCACCGATCCGGGCGGCTCCATGTGCTTGACGGCGAAAGAGTGCCCAGAGCGAAATCCGGGGAGAGTGTCCTCGGGAAGTTCGATGGAGACAAATACGAATTCGCTCTCGACGACGGGGATCGGCGGATGGCTGTAATGCCCTGAAAAGGATGGATGCCAGAGGGGTGTCGTATAGACCGGCGCCTTGTATGGCACGTCGGGATCAAATCCGACGAATTCGTAGGGCGCATGAAACGTCGAGGGAACAAAAGGGGTCGCGACGATATGTTCCTTGGCAGCGTAATAGAAGAAATCCGTATAGGCATCCCTCAGCCGCGTTTCTTCGACCGTTGTATGGAATAGCCCGATGAAATGGGCAATCTCCTCGGTTACCTTGTCCATGGTCGTCATGACACGGACCCCTCATCTATATGCCTGCTGGCCATTTCAGAATTGGTGGACTGCGCAGAGGCTGCGCAGTCCGTCTCGTGTGTCGTTTCGTTATCGCTGGATTGAGCGGAGAAGGATCACGGCGCTCAGGAGGTGCCGTCGCTCGTATCTTCGCCTACCGACGTGCTGGTCAGGTCGCCGCCGACGATGGTCATGTCGATTGCATTCTGCTGCAGGTTTGCGCCCATGACGATTTCCTGGTTGAACGCACTGGTCTCGACAAAGGCATCGGCCGAAGCATGGCTCGTCCCGGTGACGTAACCGTCGTCGCCGTTGTTCGAACCCCATGTGCCGCCGTCGCCGCCTTCCCCACCGTATCCGGTCGCAGCGATCCCGCCGGCACCGCCGGCTGCTCCGGCGCCACCGATTGCCCAGCCACCGAAGGCTTCGCCGCCGATGCCGTCGGCCCATGCGCCGCTGAGTGCTGCGCCGCCAGCTCCGCCTTCCGCCCAGGCGTCGCCGCCTGTTGCATCGCCGCTCGTGGCATCGCCGCTCGTGGCTGCTCCGCCTGTGCCTGCACCGCCTGCCGCACCGTCACCGCCGGTACCGCTGCCAGCACCCTGGCCGAAGCCGGCGCCCAGACCAGCACCGAGGGCATCCCCGCCGGCACCACCGGCACCACCACCGGAAGCCGCGCCGCCGGCACCACCTGCACCACCAGTCGGATCGCCGGCGTCACCGGCGTTGTTGGCGCCCCCGCTGCCGGCGGTACCGGCATTGCCGCCGTCACCGTCGTTGAACATCGGGTTGATCAGGCCGAGACTGCCCATGAGGGACGCGACATCGCCGCCGGCCGAATTCCCACCATCGCCGGCATCGCTTGCTTCGCCGCCTTCGGAATCACCGGCTTCCCCGCCGTCGCCGCCGTCGCCGCCGTTGCTGTTGCCGCCCTCATCGCCATTGCCGGCAAACGCGAGACCCGCGCCAAGTCCAAGCCCCAAGCCGAGGCCGAGACCAAGGCCGTCGCCGCCGCTGCCGCCACGTCCGCCGTTGCCATTGCCGCCATCGGCACTGCCGGTGTCGGCATCGCCGCTGTCGCCGTCGCCGCCATCGGAATCGCCGCCGTCGCCTTCACCGCCCGCCGCAATGCTCGCTGCGAGCCCACCAAGGCCGATGCCTCCGAGAGCAGCGCCGCCGATGGCGCCACCGCCATCGCCGCCGTCACCGCCGTCTGCATCGGCATTGCTGCCGCCGCTGCCGCCGTGGCCACCGGCCGATATCCCATCGGACGCAAACGCAACCCCACCTTCAGGGTCGGCATCGATATCGAAGTCGCCGTCATTACTGACTTCGGCACTATCGAGCTTGTCGTTATCCTGGATATTGGCGACCTGCGAAAGCACGTTCGCAACGTTGTTTCCGTCGCCCGTCAGTGCGCCGTTCAGGATGTCGTCCATGCGGATGTTGAACATGCCGTCGATGGAACTGTCATCCATATCGACATCGGCAAAGTCGTTGTCCTCAGGCATATAGCCTTCAAGATCCATGCCGACTTCGACGGCTACGTCGACCGTCGTGGCGCTGACATTTTCATTGAAGTTGCCGTTCAGGTTGGCATTACCGTTACCGTTGAGGTTCAGGTTGCCGTTGCCGCTCAGATTGAGGTTGCCGTTGCCATTCCCGTTGAGATTGGTCGACTCGCTGCTCTGATCCTGGCTCTGGTCGGAGGATTGCTGCTGCTGTTGCTGTTGTTGCTCCTGTTGCTGCTGCTGTTGTTCCTGGCTGTCGTCATCGTCGAACAAGGTGTCGAACGGATTGCGTCTGTCTACCATCACAGTATCCTCTTGTGATCGCGACGCCGGGACCGCCCTTCATCTTCTGTGGAGGTCGCCGCTTGTCGCTGATTGAAGTCAGAAGTTCCTATTGCGACGGCCACGCATCAACGCGACCGTTCGCCGGTAATTGCTCGCAATGTCTGATTGTTGAGTTCCTCCCATGTTTCTCCCGAGGAACTGGAGCGGACGCTGCCGAGGTGCCGAACTCGTTACAAAGCACCACGATTTCCATGTGCTGATTTTTGCGCGCCGCGCCTAGTGCGTCGGAATGGTCGTCACTGTGTCCCAAGTGGCCGGAAGAGATAAGGTAACATTTCGAGCTAGCGCCCGATGCTTATGGCAGAAAATGCGTAATTCAATCTGGGTATGAATATAAATAAGAAGAGGTAGGCCAAGATTAGCCATCTTACACTTAGGGGTGCAGAGTTTTATTTTCGAAGATCAAATGACCACCAAAAATCGCGATTTGTTCTGGCTTTGGCGAGCCCCACAAGACCAAATCACTACCAATTCGAGCTAATTCCTAATTCGTCTGATCTATTCTCAGCGTTTCGGACTTGGTTTACGGTTCGGGACAGGACATGGGGACAGGAAAGTTCGATTGGTTTCAATAGAGGGAGGGGCTGGTCGTGCAAGTTCCACATAGCAACGCACAACGGACCGGTGTGGATTTTGCAGCCTACGCCTGGAAGAGAATGAATGCCATCAAGACGCTGCTCTTCATCTGCTCCCCCGGGACAATATCAATCGCGATGACCGCCGCCATCGAAAGCGAATTTCCATGGCTCTCGGTCACGGCAGTTCACGACCTTCGCCTGGCCCTGGTCGAATTCGACAATCCGGTACAGCTCGTGCTGGCGGACGCGGCCTTCGCTCCGGTGCTGAGCGCGCATTGGATGGAATTCTCGTCCCTGCATGGCGAAGCTACACTGGCATTGATCTGCAACGACGATAGCGAAGCCGCCGCACATCAACGGCGGGCGCAGGATTTCGACAAAATTCAAGGAATCATTCCCTTCAACGTCAACCTCGATGTTTTCCTGTCTGCACTTCGGATAATTCTCAAAGGCGGAAGGTATTTTCCGCCAAACAGCTATCGCTCGCGTGACGCCTTAACCGGGAAGAGGGACGACGAACAGCGCGAAAGCCGCCAGCTGTCGCCGGCCACCAGCGAGACTCGGTCAAGAACCATCGAAACGTTAACGAAACGGGAAAATGAAATCCTCGCTCGCGTTGCCATGGGCAATCAAAACAAGATCATCGCCGCAGCATTGGGCTTGTCCGAGCATACGGTGAAAATCCATATCCACAACATCATCACCAAGCTCGGCGTCCACAATAGGACAGAGGTCGTCGCTCTTTATTTCGAGCAGAGGCGCAAGGATAGCTCTGGTCATGCACACGATCCGAACAGTCATCAAGACGACAGCCCGCTCACAGGCGACGAATACTAAGCTTCGCGCCATCCTGCTCCTGATCGGGCAACTGAATTACACTTGGACGAATACCGAAAGCCTGTTGATCCATATGATCGCCGGTCTCGCCAAGGTGGATAAGGAAACGGCGATCGTCATTTTCCTGACCTTGAATACGACCAGGGCTCGCATCGACCTCGTTGAGCGGCTCGCCAAGATGCAAAAGACATCCGTCGCCTCCCGTCATGATATTCTGGACGCCACCAGAAGGCTTTCTGACGAAGCGAAGCTTCGCAATAAATACAACCATTGCATTTACTCTTTCGACCCGGACAGCGGCCGCGGCCTCACCCAGTCGATGCGTCTTTTCGAAAGCAGAGACGAAATAAAATATGGAAAGATCGAGGAACTCGATGGCGCGGAGATCAATCGAATACGGAAAAGCATCGATTCGCTCGTAAAGATTAACCACACTTTCTGGGACATCACGGATCGATATGACTTTCCGAGATAGATTGAATGAGCCTCGGCGGAACCCAGCGCCCTTGCGTTGCCTGCGGGCTCGCGCCGATCCGCCAGGGCGCGAGCCCCGCCGTACCGCAGACAGACCGGCGAAAGCGACAAGATTTGCCCGTTTCCGCTCAAGCCTCAACAGGCCGTTGCCATCAATAACGCATCAGACCTACTGGATGGTATTCGACAATTCAGGTTAGATCTTCGGCCTAGGCAAGTTCGACAGTCACGGCATCGATATCATCGCGGCGGCGGGAAGCCCGAGACATCGAGCGCATCGACTGGCAGAGCGGTGAAAATGCCGAGCTAAAGTATGTCGCGCAAAGTGTGCAGCGCTTTAGTTCAACCACCTGGCTTCACAGGACTCCCCACGCTCGAAATCTCCCCCTCCCCGTCATCTCGCGCAAGCCGAGTTCGTCGACGATCCGCAACGCCGCCCGGGGCGTGACGTCGAGGGTATCGGCGATCATGCCCGCGGAGACGAGCGGACGGGCGACGACGAGATCGATCAGTGCCGGCAACATCGAGGAGGTGCGACGACCAATGAGCTTTCGCTGCATCATCTGCTTGGCGAGCGCCAGCCGGTCATGCTCCTTGAGGCCGAGTTCGGCGATCGCGATCATGCCCTGAATTAGCGATGAAAGGCGGATGTCGCGCTCGCGATGCCGGCGGCGATCGACGGGAATGGATTTCAGGCCGAGACTGATCGTGGCGAGATGAGAAGACGTGGTCAGGCCCGCGTGCCGCAGAATCGACGCCGACAGCAACCGGCCAAGCCAAGGCGCGTGCTGCAGGACTTGAAGACTATTCCAGGCGTCGAGCGCGATGATCGCCTGCAGCACGGGCGGCAGACCCTCCACCTCCCCCAGAACGACACGCCATCCATCTAGCCGCATATCCTCATCCCAGTCGAGATCGTAGACAAGCGGATCCTTCTCTCGTCCGGCGCGCTGGCCTGATGTCGCTGCATTTCTTAAAGCCGCCTGCGAACGAGCAAGCACTGCATCGATCGCCGCCAGTTCGGCGGAGAAAGGATCGAACTGCTCTTCTGCCGGACGATCATCTTCCTCCCCGGTCCCGACAGCCTCCACTGGCTCCGGAAACGCACCATCCTGTCTATCGGCGTCCAACGGCAAATCCCCAGCGACAATCCCTGCGCCCCCGTCGCGTGCGTCCAGGTCAGCCTGACGGCGCAGGCTGCGCAGGCCGTCGCTGCTGAGCGGCCATTCCGATGGCTGTGCGGCGATCCGCCGACGTGACCTTAGCACGTCACGAGCAATGGTCAGTTCGTGGGTCGGAGTGCGGATATCGTGGCCGGCGTCGTGGAGAACGAGATCTTCGAGATGGACGAGTTCCCCATCAACCCACATCGAGGCGCAGGCGTCGGCAAAATGTGCCCTTTCGATCCAGCCCTCTCCGACTGACGAACGAGCGATCCGCTCATCGAGGCGTGCCAAGGCAGAGCCGGCCTCCGAGATCGACCGCAGGAGGGAATGTATGGGCAATTTCGCCAAGTCATAACGCATTGAAGTTATGGTAAATGATTCACTAAACGGACGCTATCTTATAGTTATCGTCCGCTACTGAAGAATTCAGCTTCAGCGAGATATGCCAAATCAACGAGCAACAGATATCGCAGTGAAGCCTGCTCTCTTCAACCTGTCCTTCCCATACATATTTCAAAATCAGCGTAGACCTCCTGACAGCCAATGGCAATATCGGGAACGTCCGAGACTGAAAATCACTTCGTCTCACGCAAAGCCGTCCGCGTCATTCCGCGACGCTGAATGCGCATGTGAATAAGCGCCTCTCAACAGGCTTACGGATAACGCGTCATCGGAGCTTCACCTCGTCGCCGGCATGCCGATAGAGCCGCCAATTCCCCTCAGTACAATCGCATCGGAAGGACGGGTACAAGACGCCATTCGGCTCCGAAACCGATGTTCCTGCCGCACTGAAGCTGGGACGCGCGAGGAATTGGACGCCTTCGATGCCGTTCGACCATCGAGACCAGATGGCTGCCATTCTGACCGACGGGAAAGTGGCTGAGCTCAAGCATCTCACGCAGCCGGGCATGGGCGACAACAAGATGCGGGCGCTTGTATCCGATCTCGGGCATCTCGAATCCTAGTCGCTGTGGCGACCGGCACTCCCCTTCCCCGACCGTCCCCAAGCGCCGCCTTTGAAGCTCGTGGCGCATCATCTTTACGATCCGGTCCGACGCTAAGAGGACGAAACTCGCATCATGCCCGTCGACGGGGCAAGACTTGCAACTTCGGGACCTGTTGCGCATCAACGGAGCGCATGCACCCAATACTCGGGGGCCGCGGCCTGACGAGTTGGTCGATCCTCACCAAGTATCAGGGACTGACGGTGGCCTTCGGCAATCCTTCTCTGAAGAGCGCGGCGCATTGCGCCTGGCCGCTCATGCTAGCGCCCGATCGGGACAGAGGAAAAGCAGGAGGGCGATAACAAACGATGTCCTCGACAAAATTGCTGACCCGCGGCAGTCGCATCGTCGGGAACCGGCCATATGGATGAACGCCTTTGCCTCCGGCAGCCAACGGCGTTCTGTGATCGCCAATCTGCGGACAGAGGATTTGACCGACGCGGGAGAGACTATGGTATGTCTCGCAGGATCAGGGCGCGACGGATTGGCGTTTGATCCCCTGAAGCACGCCTCCCAGAGCAGCAACCTCAACGACCTTTCGCCACGAGACGCAGAGCATTTTGGATCATTGCAGAGAGGGTGGTGGCGCCAGGCTCTCGCCAGGAGCATCTCAAATAGCTGGGCGAAGACCGGCCGCAGGGTGATGCTTCTTATGTATCGCCGCGCCTCAGCAGACAGTGGGAGCGTTAAGCAGGCGCGGTAATCCCTGCAACCAGACTTCCGAACCCGGGAGCAACTATTCGTCTTGCGGGGGAGGGCCGGAGCGTCGTCTTAGCTTACCTGCGACGCACAGAGGCCTCAGTTCCCCGCGGGGAACTAAATTGATTTCGGAATTCGTCCAGACGGACGAGTTCTCATATTCCAGGTTCCCCGCGGGGAACGCCTAATTTTCGGGCCCCTATAATCGGGCCGGCGAGTTCAATGGAGAATTTGAACAGGATCGATGAACCGTCCGTGCGGTCATGATTGGCTCCGGGGGAGGGGGCTCTTTCCTTCTCTCTCGATCAAAACCGAGATCTGCTGTACGAACCTGAGCCGGAGACGGCGATCTCTCGATCTTCCCCCACTAACTTCAAGAGCGTCAGAGGCTTCGTCCTCGCCGTGGCTGAATTCGAGAATCCGTCTGCCGCATTTACACTGCCACTGCTCCTCCAAAACGGCCCGGAACCCCATATCGAGGCATCATCTACATGGGAAAAATGCACCTCCAGGGTGCTGCTTTGCGCCCGAAGCCGAATCGGACTAGTTTAATCTACGCAAAAAAGCCGAATTATCGCGTTTTTGCGAAACATCACGCCCCTTAATAAATTGGTAACCATGCTGGCGCTTATGATTATGCAAGACAAACCGAGGGCAGAATCGTGACCCGCCACCTGAGCAGCCTGGAATTTATGCAGAACTTCTCCACCAAGTTGGAGATCGCCCTGCAAAACCTCAGCATCGCACAATATCCGCCGGATGCGCGCCGAGAGATGCGTCGCCTGTCTTCGACGGAAGTGGCCTCGCTGCTCGATGTCTCCGAGGCCTATATCCGGCAGATCGTCGCCAAGGACAAGGGTCCGCAACCGGACGTCACGCAAAACGGACGGCGGACCTATACGCTGGAGCAACTTCTCGAACTGCGCATGATGCTTGCCGAAAAAGGGCGCAAGAAGTGGATGAACCCTCGCAGGGTGGAAGGCGAGGACTGCCAGATCATTGCGGTCACCAATTTCAAAGGTGGATCGAGCAAGACGTCCACCACGATACATCTTGGCCATTATCTTGCGATGAAGGGCTATCGTGTGCTCGCGGTCGACCTCGATCCGCAGGCTTCCCTGACGGCCCTCCACGGGTCGCTTCCGGATTTCGATGCGCGGGAAGGCGACACCCTCTATGCAGCCATCCGGTTCGACAATCCCCTGCCCACTCCCCAGCTGATCCACAAGACTCATATCGCCGGATTTGATGTCATTTGCGCTGGTCTCGACCTAACGGAATTCGAAACTGCCGTAGCGCTCGAAATGCGCCAGGGTGGCGGGACCAGCTTCCTCTTGCGCGTATCGCAGGCGCTCGAACAAGTCGTCGACGACTACGACGTTATTCTGATGGATTCTGCGCCGTCCCTGAACTTCCTCACGCTTTCTTCTCTGACCGCGGCGACAGGGGTTATCATTCCCGTTCCTGCGCATATGCTCGACGTAGATTCCACCGGGAAATTCCTCGAACTCGCATCGAGCTATATGGCGATCCTGAGTGAGATGGGTGCCTCGGCCGAATGGGATTTTGCCAAGTTTCTCGTCACCAAATTCGAGCCAAACGATCATCCGCAAGCCAATATGACCGCATTGATGCGTCAGGTCTTCGGTGACCATCTGCTCCTCAACATGGTCAACAAGTCCGCGGCTGTCGCGGACGCACTGACCTGGAAGCAGAGCCTTTATGAGGTGCAGCGATCTCGTTTTTCGGCGCCCAAAACCTATGATCGGGCGATGGAATCGATCAACGCTGCAAACCAGGAGATCGAAAAGCTGCTTTGGGCAGCATGGGGGCGTGAATGAGCCGAAAAGATTCCAAAGGGCTGTTCGCCAATGTCCTGGGCCAGATCGACCAGACGCCTGCTCCGGCACCCGTGACCAAGACTTCATCGCCGCATCTTCTGAAAGTCGCCGCGGGTGTACGGCAAATTCAGGAACGTGGTGAAGCTTTAGACAAAATCCTCAAGGACGGCGACCACATCCTCGAGCTTGATCCCAGCGCGATTGCGCCCTCCGCAATCGCAGATCGTTTCAATGGCGCTTATGAGAGTTCCGCAGTGGAGGAGCTTATAACCTCCATGCGCGAACGCGGCCAGATCGTGCCCGGTCTTGTCCGCCCCGTCGCCAGTGGAAATGCTCCGTATCAGATCGTGTTTGGACGTCGCCGTCTGGCAGCTGCCAAGGCGCTCGGCATCAAGTTCCGCGCGATCGTACGGGATCTAACGGATGAACAGGCGGTCGTCTTTCAAGGTGAAGAAAACACCAATCGCAACGACTTGTCTTTCATCGAAAAATGCGCTTTCGCCCTGTCTCTTGAACAGGCGGGTTACCGCCGTGATGTGATGTCCGCGTCCCTGTCTACGGGAAAATCGCATATTTCTGAAATGCTGGGGATTGCCACGGCCATCCCGCACCCTGTGCTCCTCCTGATTGGTCCGGCCCGCGAGATTGGCAGAAGGCGATGGCTCGAATTCGTTGAAAAGTGGAATTCCGCCGCCAACCCGCAGGAACGGGTCACGGACGCCCTGAACTTCGTCGAGCGCGGGGCCGAAGTCGACCGGTTTTCGGTGGCACTGAACGCACTCGCCCAGCCAGTTCAGGATTCGGCCGAGGATCGCGACGGGATCTACGAAGTGACCGCAAGAGGACTTGTTGTTGCGACCGTTAAAACGTCGAAATCCGGCGCACGCATGACCTTCAGCAAAGCCGTTCAACCCGATTTCGTGCGGTTTCTGAGCGGTCGGATCGAAGCGTTGCACGACGAGTACATGAAGGAAATTTCGAAATCCAGGAAGGGAAACTGACGTAAAAGAAAAAGGCCCCCAACAACGTTGCCGTCGTGGAAGCCTCTCTCATAGTTCGCACCTAGAGAATCGCATTTCCACGAATCACAGTCAAGAGTCTTTGGCACCGTTTTGGTGAGCGGATTTCTTTTGCCTCAAGAAAGGTGAAGGAAATGGAGAGTGGATATGTGACGACGCCCTTCGGGCGGCGGCCGATGTCATTTGGCATGTTGAAAAGTCAGCATCAAGCAGACACGATTGCGACCGGAGCCACGCGAAACAAATGGAAATTGTTCAGGTCGGTCTGCGAAGCCCGCAAAGCGCTCGGCGTTACCGATCGGGCATTGAGCGTTCTCGATGCCCTCTTGACGTTCTATCCGGACGATACATTGTCTGAAGAACGAGGGCTCGTCGTCTTTCCATCCAATCAGCAACTTTCATTGCGTGCCCGAGGGATGACACCAGCCACCTTGCGAAGGCATCTGGCTGTGCTGGTCGAGGCGGGTTTGATCACTCGCAAGGACAGTCCCAATGGCAAACGCTATGCTCGGCGCGGAAGGGAAGGAAAGATCAGCGAGGCCTTTGGCTTCAGCCTCGCGCCTTTGCTCGCCCGGGCGCAAGAGATCGAACGTTCAGCCGCCGCAGCCGCAATGAATCGCGAACTGCTCCGAGTAACAAAGGAGCAGATCAGCATCTGCCGTCGGGACATCGTGAAACTCATTTCCATGGCGCTCGATGAATCGATTCCTGGCCACTGGGATGCAGTTCTTGCAGAGTTCCGCGAACTTTCTCAACGTGTCCCGCGCACGGCTACGACTGAATCTCTCAATTCAGTTTTGAAAACCTTTCACCTGATCAAGGATCAAATCATTAATCAATTGGAAATCCACAGAAAAGTGCAAAAAATAGACGCCAATGAATCTCAAATTGAGCGCCACAAACAGGATTCACAAACCAATTCCACATCTGAACTTGAACCGTGCTTCGAGGCACGTCGGCAGGCAGCTCCGGCGCAAGCAACGGACCTGAAAGCCGAACGGGCTTCATCTCGACCAGCATCAGGGACACCAAACGACACCAGCTGCCAGCCGATTGCTCGATCAGCGCTGGCTGACGTAACCAGACCGTTTCCGCTCGGCGCCGTTTTGCAGGCCTGCCCGCAAATCACCGATTATGGTCCGGGAGGCGTCATCAACAACTGGCGAGACCTTATGTCAGCCGCCATCGTCGTCCGCTCGATGTTGGAAGTCAGTCCTTCGGCCTATGAGGAAGCGTGTTCGGTTATGGGACCGGAAAATGCGGCAACCGTCATCGCCTGCATCCTCGAAAGGGGAGGGCATATCAGCTCGGCAGGCGGCTACCTGCGAGACCTGACGCGCCGGGCGGATCGCGGCAAGTTTGCTGTCGGCCCAATGTTGATGGCGCTCATGCGGCGGAATAATCCGCTCTTGCGCCATACGGGCTAGCCCCGCCCAGATCGCCGAACTCGCCAACTGCGCCGTTTTGCCAAAGCTCAGCAGTTAACCCGGTTGTGGCTTGTGCCGGTGATATCATTCCGTGGCGCCTGGAAATGAATTTGCAGGCTATCGTGCATTCAGGTGGATCGAACCTCCGTAGCATCAGGAATGGCATCCGAAGATTATTGGATACGGCCCGTGTGTTCCAGATCGTGCCGCCGATCGCCACCGGCGATAGAGAAGGGTAGTGCATAGACGGCAAATCACGCTCGGCATCAACGGCTGGTTAGCTATTTCGCCAGAGAGCGCAAGAGCTGCAAAATTCCATCTAGACAACAGATACATCTTTATGTTTATTAATTTATTATAAACAACCATACGATGTGAAATTTATTCTAGCCTACAGTTCTGAACAGCGCCACATGGGGCGATTGGGGGATGCTGTGTCTGAGAAGATTTCGTGGTCAGTCAATGCGGGTGCCGCGGGCGGAAGCCTTGTCCAATCCGGTTCGGTGGATTGCGAAGCGGTCACGACGGTGTCGGTTTCCATCGATGCAGGTGGCAGCAAGGCATTGGATCTTCAGCTTGAAGACATATCAAAGGTGGAATTCCTTGGCATAAAGTCGTCGATCTATGATGGCAAACTCAAGGTGAAAGCGTCCGGCACGGGCGCTGCCGAAATCGCTCTGACCGGTCCAGTCCTCCTATTCAGAGGAGGGGTCGCTCTGCTCGGCCCCTCATTTGAGACCCTGACGGTCAAGAACGAGCACGCCGCAGATGCAGCCAGCGTCGAAATCCTCATAGCCAGCACACTCAGCTGACGACGCGCCGTACGCGCCGTCTTCCTCAGTCCACGTCATATCGAGGGGAGGTAGCATGCCTGTCCAGCCGAACTATCCTGGCGTCTATGTCGTCGAGGCGCCAAGCAATGTGAGAACCATTGCAGGTGTTGCGACCTCCGTGACAGCGTTTGTCGGCCGCACGAAGCGTGGTCCCGTGAACGAGCCGAATATCTGCTTCAAGTTCGGCGATTTCGGCCGCCGCTTTGGCGGGCTCTGGGTCGATGGCCCGCTCTCCTACAGTGTGGACGACTTCTTCGCCAACGGCGGCGGTCAGGCGGTGATTGTGCGCCTCTTCAAGGCCAACGGCGTGGGCGACGATGGCGTTGCCAAACTCACGGCTGGAAATCTGGAGTTGACGGCGGCGAGCCCCGGCGACTGGGGCAACAAACTGAAGGCGGTGATCTCCTACCCGACCGATGCGAGTGCTGCGACCGATGTTGCAGCTCGTTACGGAATCACGGCCGCCGATCTCTTTGATCTTGCGGTAACGGATCGGGGAACGGATATGCGCGAGGTCTTCCGTAACGTCTCCGTACACGCGAATGCGGGCGCGCGCCGTGTCGATAGGGTGCTTGCGGCGGAATCCAACCTCGCGCGGGTGAAGCTCGACGCCAACGGCAATGCAGTGCTCCCCGGCGCCCGCCCGGCCGACGCCGCCGAAGACGAAGGTGCGGGCGGTAACGACGGGCAGGCGCTGGGCAATACGGATGTGATCGGCGAGGAGGACAAGAAGACCGGCATCTATGCACTGCTGAAAACCGACATATTCAATCTGCTGGTCATTCCGCCCCAGACGCGCAACGGCACGACGGACAAGGCAATCTGGGAGAAGGCGGCGGCATTTTGCGCTCGCCGGCGAGCCTTTCTTCTTGTCGATCCGCCGGCCGCTTGGGACGCCAACCCCGATACGGCGGCACAGACCGTTCAGACGGCGCAGATCAACAGCCCGATCATCTCGCTTACCAACGCGTCGCATGCGGCCCTGTTTTTCCCGCGCATCCGCAAGCGCGATCCGTTGCGAGACGGACAGATGGACACCTTCGTCCCCTCCGGGGTGATCGCGGGCGTCATGGCTCGTGTCGATAACAATCGCGGCGTCTGGAAGGCGCCGGCAGGCATCGAGGCATCGATGTCGGGAACCGAGGAACTGACCGTCAAGCTGACCGACGATGAGAACGGCCTCCTCAATCCGATCGGCGTGAACTGCCTGCGCAGCTTCCCAAATGTCGGGCGGGTCGTCTGGGGTTCCCGGACGCTGAGAGGCGGAGACGCACTTTCGGACGATTACAAATATATCCCCGTCCGCCGCCTCGCCCTCTTCATCGAGGAGAGCCTTTACCGCGGCACGCAATGGGCGGTCTTCATGCCTAATGACGAGCCGCTCTGGGCGCAGCTCAGGCTGAATGTCGGTGCCTTCATGCAGCGTCTCTTCCGGCAGGGAGCATTCCAAGGATCGAGCCCGCGCGAAGCGTATTTCGTCAAATGCGACTCGGAGACGACGACGCAGGACGACATCAACCGCGGTATCGTGAATGTCGTCGTCGGGTTTGCGCCGCTCCAGCCGGCCGAATTCGTCATCATCACCATCCAGCAGATCCGCAACACCTGAAGGGGGATCGGCAATGCCCAAATTCTCCGCCAATCCCGAGCGGTTCGACCCGTACAAGACTTTCAAGTTCCGGGTGAAGACCGAGGACGGCAACTATGTCGCCGGCATCAGCAAGGTCAGCGCGCTCAAGCGAACGACCGATGTGGTCAAACATCGCGAGGGCGGCGATCCGTCCTCCTCACGCAAATCGCCAGGCCAGACCGAATACGAAGCCGTGACGCTTGAACGGGGCGTGACGCACGACGTGGAATTCGAGCAATGGGCGAACAAGGTCTGGAACTATGGTTCGGGCCTCGGTTCGGAAGTCTCGCTCAAGGATTTCCGCAAGAACCTCATCCTCGAAGTCTACAACGAAGCGGGGCAGCTTGCGATCGCCTACAAGATCTACCGCTGCTGGCCGTCGGAATATCAGGCTCTGCCCGAACTCGACGCCGGCGCCAACGCGGTGGCGATCCAGACCCTGAAACTCGAGAACGAGGGCTGGGAGCGGGATTACGACGTGACCGAGCCGACAGAGCCGAGCTTCGTCGAGCCTGTGGTGTAAGCGGAGGCGGATCGTGCAGCCTCTGTTCCGCCATCTCACTGCAAAAGACATTCTCGACCTATCCGACGCCGGCGCAGTTGGCGTGGCCTCGCTTGCCCTTACGATCCTCGATCGCGCGGCGCCCACGCGGTCTTTCGAGGCGCTGCGCGCCATCACGGTGGGAAGGCGCGACGCGGAACTCATGGATATCCGCGCCATGAGTTTCGGGCGTATCCTGTCGCTCGTCTCGCACTGCGCGCATTGCGGTACCCGCACTGAGCTTGAGCTGACAGCCGAGGACATAGGGCTGACGTGCACGGCGGTGCCGGGGGAGTGGCAATCGTGCAGCCTCGATCTCGACGGCGAGCCCTGCATCGTCAGACCCGTCACGGCGGGCGACCTCGCCGATCTTGATACGGTGCGGGAGCCTGTCGATTTCGGCCGCCATCTATTGCGTCGGTGCTTGACATCGGCCGATGGATCGCACTGGCTTTCGTCCGGTGATGCACTGGAGAAATGGCTTGATGCAGAGCCCGCTCGGGCGCTCGGGGTAGAGGCGGCGCTGGCAGATTTGGATCCCGCTGCCGATATCCAATTGGAACTGACCTGCCCAGTCTGCCGCGGTGTCTGGACCGAGCAGTTCGATGCTCCCGCCATTCTGTGGGACGATATTCGTGCCGAGGCCGACCGGCTGCTTGGCGAATGTGCTGAACTGGCGCGCGCCTATCACTGGACAGAACAGGACATATTGGCGCTTTCGCCGGCTCGCCGCCGCTTTTATCTGGAGGCTGCGCGATGAGCGGCTTTCTGACCCGGCTCGTCAGGCGGACGCTCGGCGAAGCGGGAGGCCTGTCCGCGAGGCCGCGTTCTCGCTTCGAACCGGCGCGGGCGGTTCCAGGTGGATCGGTCACCGAGCTTGACGCATTGCCGGTTGATGACGTGCCCATCGATGCAGACCTGATACCGGACCGGCCAGTCGGCGCGTCGAATGCGGTGAGGGCAACTGAATCTGCATCGCTACGCTCAGCCGCGGCACCATCCGCTGCCGCCCTTGCCGTAGACAGAATTCCCGCTGACGATATGTCCCGACCTCCGGCATCCTCGCCCTCGTCGTTGCGCGCCGTCGAGTTTCGTCCACCCATCCGGGAGAGGGATGGTGATGCGACGATCCAGTCGGATGAACCGAAGATTTCCAGCATCGAAGGATCGGCGTCTTTGCCGCCGGCCACCATGGCACATGCAGATCGACCCGTTCCACGCGTCCGGGATGCAGCGATACCTATGGCTGTTCCGGTCGCACAGAACGCGTCCGTTGCCGGTGGAAGAGAAGCGCCGATCGTTTCCGCTGCGGTGCAGCCGCCTGTTCAACCACCGTCTGTTGGCATGAAAAGGGAAGGGCCTCTGGATGAAATGCCGAGGGGCCATGAAGCAGTTGCGACTGCCCGGCCAAGCGCCATCCTGCTCAGGCCCCGGTTGATGGCTTTCGATGCATCGCTGGAAACGCCTAACCCCCCGGTGGCCCCGCCCGTTTACTCCTCCTCCCGGCTGCTTCACCCGATTGGCCGTGTTGAATCCGCTGAAGCAGCTGCCGTGACCCCGACCGAACCAAAGGAGACCATGTCCGTCTCGGCCCGTCCGTCTTTCAGGGCACGGCCCTCTCTTCCTCCTGCCTCGTCCCCGGCGCCTCAGGTGCCCGCAACAGTTGAGATACGTTTGGGCCGGATCGAGGTGCGCGCCGATGCGCCCGCCACCCCCGCCGTGCGCAATGGCGCGCTTGCTCGCCTGCCGAGTCTTGCCGACCATCTTGCCCGTCCGCGCGGGCGGTGAGGTTTGCCATGGCCAACCACCTCGCGATCGCCACCGTCACCGCCGCCCTTCAGCAAGCGCTCCAGAGTGCGCTCAATACCGACGTGCCGGGCGCGCAGGTCAAGATCGGCCGTCCTGCTGCGACCGGCAACAACGAGGACGATTCTCCCGGCGTCAACCTCTTCCTCTACCAAGTCGCGCCGAATGCGGCGGGCCGGAACGCCCATCTGGCCTCGCGCGATTCCGCCGGGCGCATGCGCGGCCCCGACATCGTGGCGCTCGACCTCTTCTACCTGCTCTCATTCAGCGGTACGCCGTCAGACTTCGCGCCGGAACGGCTGCTCGCCAGCGTCGCACGCATCGTCGAGCATCGGCCGTTGATCACGCCGGCAATGATCGCCAAGGCGATTGCCGAAAACCCCTCCGTGCTTGACGACGCCGACCTGCAGCGGGCCGGCGAGCGGGTGCGGGCTTCGCCGATCCATCTGTCGCTCGACGAAATGTCGAAACTCTGGTCGGTGCTGTTCCAGGTGCCCTATGCGCTCTCGGTCGCCTATCGCTTCGGCCCCGTTTATATCGAGACCAGGGCGAGCGGCAGTCCCGGTCTGCCGGTGACACAGGTTGGTAGCGCCGTGCTCATGCTGTCAGGTCCCCGTTTGGCCGGCGCCGAGGCGCCGGAAGGAGCTGGTTGGCCGATCGTCTGGGGCGGCAGCGTGGTGCTGACGGGTGAGGGGCTCGCGCGCTCGGATCTTGAACTGCGCATAGGTGGGATCACGGTCGGGACGGCAGGTATCGCGATTTCCGCGAAACGTGTGGTGATCTCCCTTGTTGCTGCAACCTTCGGGGGCAGTGAGCTTCCCGCTGGCCCGGTCCTAATCGAAATCGTCGTGCCGCCGCCTGCAGGAGCACCGCCTCATCTCGCGCGGGTCGGCGACACGGCGGTCTTCGTGCTGAAACCCGTCCTGACGCTGCCGGCCAATGCGCTCGTGACCGATCCGGCGCCGCTCGGCGAGCCGGTGGACGGCACGCTCAAGGTGAAGATCGTGCCGAAGGTCGTCAAACGTCAGACGGTCCATCTGCTGCTCGATGGCAAGGGATCGGCTCCTCGGAGCTTCAGGCTGGCGCATGAGGCGGTTGCCGACGCGGCCTATCCAGTGGACGAGCTCGTATTTCCCTTCACCGATGTGGCGCCGGATGACTACCACGTCCAGATCGTCGTAGACGGCGTGGCGAGCGCGCCGGAGATCGACGACGATCCCCTGAGCGTTACCTATCGCCAAATCCTCGGACCGATGGTGACGATCCCATGACCGGCCGAAGGAAGAGAGCGCCGGAGCGCAAGGAGCAAGAGGAGGGGGCGCCGCTGCAGGTCGCGCTTGATCCGGTCCTCACGCGCGTCGCCGGCGTGGCCGGCCGGCCCCTCGATCCGGCAGGGGAGAAGGAGAAGCCGCCGCGGCGCGGCCGCAAGGCGGCGTCCGCAGGACCGGCCAAACCCAAAGCAGGCGGCGGGCGGACCGCTTTCGACGATCTTGCCGATCGATTCGGCCTCAGCGCCTTCGAACGGACCGTGCTCGTATTGGCCGCGCTGCCAGCGCTGGAACCTGCCAGCGCGGAGCTCATCGCGATGGCGCAGGGCGACGAACGGCTCAAGATTCCGACCGTCGCCTTTGCCTTCAGCGTTCTCGAAGGCGGTCACTGGAGTGCCTTTGCAGCCGATGGCCGGTTGCGCGCGCCCGGGCTGATCGAACTCGGCGAAGATGTCGTGTCGAGCGCTCGACAGCTCATCCTGCCCGAACGCGTCCTGCACCATCTCGTCGGCTTGAATGCGCTCGATGAGATGCTTGCGGTCTACGGAGAAGAGTACGATAAGCAGGTCGTCCTGGCGCCGTCGCAGACGGCACTTGCGGAAGGGTTGGCAAACCGCTTGGAGGCGGCAGCGGCGAATCGTGATGCGCCGCTCCTTCTCATCGTCGGTGATGATCGCAAGGCGGCATTTGCGGTTGCCGCCGCCGCCGTCCAGGCCGCCGGCTGCCGACCGCTCGGCATCGACGTCGAAACGCTGCCATCCGCACCTGCGGAGCGAAGCCGCGTCGCGCGGCTGCTTGGCCGTGAATACGGTCTTGCCCGCCGTGTACCGGTTTTCGACGCTCATGAACTGACGGCCTCCAACGACCGGCGCGCCTTCGGCCGCTTCCTCGTAGGCCTTGCTTGCCCGGCCGTCGTGCTGTCTGCGGAAACGTTGGAAGCCGGGCACCGCGCCGTCGAGATCGCTCTGTTGCCGCGCGGCACGAGCATGGAGCAAGAGGAGCTCTGGCGGGCGGAGCTTGGGTCTCTCGCACGCCCGATGGCGAAAAGCGTCGAGCGGCTCGCGGCGCATTTCACCGTGTCTCCGGATTTGATCGGAACGATCGCCGCATCCGCAACGCGGCAAGCGGCACAGGACAGGAAGGCCAGGCGTCCCGCCGCTGAGATGCGGCAGGCACTCGCGGATTTCCTGTGGTTCGAGACCCGCAAGCTCAGCCGTCCGCATCTCGACGATCTCGCCGAGCGCATCGAACCGGCGGTCGGCTGGGACGATATCATCCTGCCCGTGCGCAAGCGCGACATGCTGAAGACGATCGCCGCCCAGGTGCGCAGCCGGGCAATCGTGCACGAAAAATGGGGCTTTGGCGGCGGCGGGGGACGCGGACTTGGCATCAGCGCGCTCTTTTGCGGGCCGAGCGGCACGGGCAAGACGCTTGCAGCCGAGGTGATCGGCACAGCGACGGGCCTCGAGGTCTACCGCGTCGATCTTTCCGGCGTCGTCAGCAAGTGGATCGGCGAGACCGAGCGCAACCTGAAGCGCGTCTTCGACGCGGCCGAAGCCTCCTCCTCCATCATCGTCTTCGAAGAGGCGGATGCGCTGTTCGGCAAACGCACCGAAGTGCGCGAGAGCCATGACCGCTATGCCAATATCGAGGTCAGTTACCTGCTGCAGCGCATGGAGAGCTATCGGGGCTTGGCGATCCTCACCACCAACATGCGTTCGCATCTTGACCAGGCCTTCCTGCGGCGCCTGCGTTTCGTCGTGGATTTCCCCTTTCCCGGCGAGGTGGAGCGACGCGGAATTTGGGAGCTCGCCTTCCCGAAGAACGCACCTTGCGAAGGGCTTGATCCCGCTCGTCTCGCCCAGCTCAACGTGCCGGGCGGCAATATCAAGAACATTGCCCTCAACGCCGCCTTCCTCGCCGCCGAAGAGGGTACGCCGATCCGCATGAACCATGTGCAGGCCGCCGCCCGGGCGGAATACGAAAAGATTGGCAAGGTTCTCACCGATGCCGAACTGCGCGGCTGGAGCCTGGAGGTGGTCCATGGCTGATCGCCACCTCCTTGTCGACCACCTGGTCCTGTCGGGCATCCCAGCCCATCGGCGCGCAGCCGTGGTGCAGGCGATCGAACGGGCGATGCGGGCAGCGCTTCTAGATGACGCCGTCGCCGCTCTGCCCCCCGCAGCACTGGAGGCGCGGATCGGAGCAGTTGCCCGGTCGGCGCTAGGCCTTGCCCTTGCGTCCGGTTCCGCAAGGTCTGCGTTACCGATCCCGGTGATGAAGCGGAGAGGTGTGCGATGAGCACTTCCGCCGCTGCCCGGGCCGTTACCGCTGCAACGCCGCAACACCAGCAGGCTCAATCGTCGAAAGCCCAGCCGCAACGGCGGGCGGTCGAAGAAGCAGGGACTGCGCCGGCTCTGCCGCGGGTCGCCCTGTCGCTCGCGAGCCTGCCGGCGCAACCGGCGGCTGCTCCGCCTCGACCCCAGAGAATGTGTGCCGAATGCGCCGCCGAAGAGGAAAAGAAGGCGCGCCGCAAACCTGCCGCCCCGCTCGACAAGGAGGAGGACGAGAAGTCGGGGCAGGGTACGCCGGTCCAGCCTTTGATGGATGTAGGGCCTGCAGACGATGCTTTCGAACGCGAGGCGGACGCCATCGCCGGGCAGACGCTCGCTATGCCCGCCGCTCCAGCCGTTGGCAGCATAACATCCATGTCGGATACGGCGGCGGCGCCGCACGCGCTTCGGGTACGGCGCTGTGCCGCCTGTGGGACGGAGGAGGACGGCGTGCGTGCGCTTCGAAACGGTGGGGGCCGCGACCTTGCCGATGGCTTCGGTGAGGCAGTGAAGACCGGCGGCACCTCAGGCGGCATCCAGCGCAGATGCGCAGCCTGCGCGGCGGCGGAGGAGAAGGCTCGCAAGCGCGATGCCGGTCCCGCCGCGAGCACGGCGACTCCGGGCCTTGCCGCTACGCCGGCCGGCCTCACCAGCGGTGGCCGGGCTCTGCCGGCGGAGACGCGCGACTTCTTTGAAAGCCGCATGGGCCGCGATCTTTCCTCCGTGCGGGTGCATGACGGCGCGCAGTCGGAAACGCTCAACCGTGACATCGACGCCCATGCCTTCACTTATGGCAGCCACGTCTGGCTTGGCCGCGGCGAAAGGCCGGACACCGGTTTCACCATGGCTCACGAACTCGCTCACGTGCTGCAGCAGACGCAGCCGGGGCCGGTGAGAAGACGCCTGCTTTCCGCGACGGACGGGCCGATCGTCCAACGGCGCAATCTCCGGACTTTTTGGGTCCCGACAGGCACCGGTGTCGGCGGTCGTGCCGTCCTGGGGGTCCATGAGGCGAAGCACGATCAGGCGAATTTGGCGCTTGCAGGGGCCGATCGCTCAACTCTCACCGAAGCGCCGATGCCTGGCTCGACCAAGGGGCAAAGCAACCGCTGCGACGTCAGCGGCTTTGCCGATCTTTATAAGGCGAGCCCAACGAAAACGATCGGCGTGATTGCGGAATGCCCGTCCAACCCCACCGGCGTTCCCGTGCGGGATTTCGACGCGCCGATCCTGAAAAACCCGCTGGCGATCCCGAAGACGGCGACTATCGGCACGGGCGGTACGACAAACCCGCGAGCTGGTTTCTCCCACGCGTCGAACCGTGCTCCCCGTGTCGATGGAGACGAGATCAAGAATATCGATCAGGCGCCTACGTCCGTGCAGATCGGCGATACCAAGCCGGGGCATAATGAGGACGCACGTAAGGACGGTGACCGGCAAGTCAAGAACCACCTCAAGACGGTGCTCAATCTGCGCGACCTCGTGAACGGCTATCCCAAACGCGAAGGTGGACGCCAATGGGGGCTGAACAATGCCACGGCTTTGAAAGGCCTCAAGCCGCCATCCGAGTGGGATCCCAAATCCACGGCAAAGCCTTCAGCCGTGACATTTGTTCCAAGCATAGAACTGCGTTCCTATGGCAAGCAGGTGCCTGCGCTCGCCGCCGGAGCGACAGGTCCTGCACCTGTAATTGAGGGACGCTGGGTTATCTCGGAAGACCCGCAGAACGACGGAATCTACGTCTACTATTTGTTGCCGGAAGAGAAGAGCCTCAAGGCGGCACTCACCGGCAAGGATCCCAACACCGATCGTTTTGCGCGGGTACAGGAACGCCTGAAAACACAGGTTCTCGATCCGCTTGTCCAACCGTTGCCTCGCGATCCGCGGGGTGTCCGTTTCGAAAATGCACGTCCGCGCCGTGCCCCCGGAAAAGGCGGCGGCAAGGGAAAAGGAAAGCCGGCGAAGAAACCGAAACCGCCACCAAAACCTTTCGATCTCAAAGCCTGGAACCTGGCCCGTGTGGGAGACAGCGCGCAAAATCCCGGCGACAGCTTCCGCGGCATATTCTTGCGGAATTTCCCGGCAGATCAGCAGAATGCAATGGAGTTTCGTGGACTCGCCGCAGAGTCTCTTGAAATCCTCGCCAAAAACAACGGACCAAACAGTCGTAAGGTACCGAATGCATCGGAACTCGTAGGCAATTTCAAGCGCATCGAGAAATTCCGCTTCTGGTCGAGCCGGGAAGCCGGTGCCATCGGTATGCTGCGGCGCGTCTTCGGCACCCTCTTCATCAAGGCTGTGGCACTCGGCACCCGCGTCAAGGAGTGGTTCAGCGCTCAGCTCGAGAAATGGGAGAAGGTCAAGGGAAAGGGAGCGAAAAATGCGGCCTTGCGGTTCGGTGGAGCCGTGATCAAGAAGATCGGACTGGAATTGCTCGATCGCACGACCGATGCCGTCTATGACTGCCTGTCAAGTGGGTTGCGGCGCACCTTCGACCGTTTGGTAGATGATACAAAAACTTCCATCGACGAGCTTTTTGATCTTACCGGCAAGATGGAAGAATTCGTGCAGACGGCCGAGGCTGAGATAGAGAAGAAGATAAACCAGCTATTCGGCGACTATCAAACCGTCGTCAAGACGGTCGTCGATCTCCTGGACGACGCGAAGTTTGTCGGTGAACTGGTTGCGGTCGCCAAACGCGCGATCAGGGCTGGCCGTCTCCTGGTATGTGCGGCCGGAGGAGTGGAGACCGGTGGTCTATCCTGTGCCGTGTCCCTGCTCGATGAAATCCTTTCTTGGATTGATCTCTCGCCGTCGGAGCTCTTGATCGATCTGATTCTCGAATCCTGCGATGCACAGCAGCTTTTCGCCGAAGCATTCGCCGGCGCGCAGGCAGTCCAGATGCTGCCGAAGCAGATGGCGGCAAAGATCACCGGTGTGCTGCGCGATTTGCTGCCGGAATGGGCCAAGGACCTGATCTGCACCGAGCAGGAAATGGCTGCTCAGATCCAGCCTTACGATCCCAAGGATTATCCCTGCGACCCGCCGAAGAGCGGTGGAGGTGGCGGTTCGTCAGGGGGAGGCGGCTCGGGAGCCAAAGGCGGTGGTGCGGGCAAGGGCGGCAAGGGTACGGCTGGGGGTGAAGGAGGCGGTGCATCGCCGCAGGGCGGAAAAGGCGGCGGCGGTTCGTCCAAGGATCCAAAACCGGAATCGAAGATCCCGGAGAGCTCTGGCGGCAGCTCGGCAAAACCACCTACAAGCAAAGGCGCATCCTCGAAAGAGGGCAGATCTCCGAATGCCGGTGGCAAGCCGCCACCGGAAGGTGATGCGAAGCCGCCACCTGAGGATGAAAAGGACAACACCCGGAAGGAGGATCAGGACGAATCCGCAAAATCCGGTGCTGGAGATGCGAATCTCGGTGTTTCCGGGGGCGAGGAGGACGGTTATTCCGGCGAGACGTTCCGGCCTCCCGAAAGCGAGGGTGAGGAGGAAGGGCCAGCCGAAGGCGGAGAGGTTGAGGACGAGGAGAAGGAGAGTGCCGAAGGTGAGGTCACTGCCTCCAAACCGGAAACGGCCCCCACATCCGGCAAGTCCGGCGATCTGGCACTGACCTTACCTGACGAACGCGCGGCGGCCGTAAAGCCCGAGGGCGGCGAGATCCCGATCGCGGAACCGAAACCTATTCCGCCCGGCCGGGAGAACGACAATGTGCCAGTTGAGACTTTGGCCGTTATCGTCGGCGGCCTGCCCGAATTCGGCGCCGTCGATCCCGATACCCCGGTGCCGATCGCAATGACGTTCTTTGGAATACGCGATGGCCAACAGGTTCCCGTCGTCACCGTCTACGGCATTGACGCACGCTTTTCCTATGTCAGCGAACCCGATGCCACGGGGCTTGTACGTTTCCGGATGAACACGACGACACCGTTCTACATCGAAGAACTCGACCGGATCATCTGGCCGAAGTCCGGTGAAGGAGCGGAATACGAGGGATATGCCGCGCCATGACCGATTTTCCCCGTTCACCGAAAATCCTCAAGGGCGCGATCGTCGGGATCGACATATTCAACCCGATCGCCTCGGTGGTGGTGTTTCAGTACAATCCGGAGCAACTGACGCGTTCGCTCGATCCGCAATATTCGGATGCCGCCGGCGCACGCACCGAGGCCTTGAGGCTCGGCGGCCCACCGCACGAGACGATCTCGGCAACGATCAATATCGACGTGATCGATCAGCTGGAGGAGGCGGATGGCCTTGCCGCGACGCTCGGGCTCTATCCGCAGCTCTCGGCGCTCGAAATGCTCGTCTATCCGAAAAGTGCGCTCGTCATCGCCAATACCGCGCTGCTCGCGACCGGAACCATCGAAATCGTGCCGCCGGCGGCTCCCCTCACGCTTTTCATCTATGGCTGGAAGCGCGTCGTGCCGGTCAAGGTATCGAGCCTGTCGATCACCGAAACCGCCCACGATCCGCAGCTGAACCCGATCCGCGCCACGGCCGATATCGGCATGCGCGTGCTGACCTACAGCGATCTGCCGCTCACTCATCCGGGCTACTGGGCCTTCATGGCGCACCAGGTGGTCAAGGAGACCATGGCTGTGATCGGTAGCGTGTCCAATATCGGCGCCGTGCTCGGCGACGACGTCAACCTGTTCTGAGGAGGATGTGATGTTCGACGACAAGAGCCGCTATGCCGGGCTTCCCACGGCAAGTCTCGCCAAGCCCGATGGGCGCCGCGCCGTCGCCTACGTCACGCGCCGCATCCTGCCGCTTCCCGAAGCCTATGCGGTAGCGGGTCGGATCGGCGTCACCGATTCCGACCGCATCGACAACGTCGCCTACAAACATCTCGGCCTGCCCACCGCCTTCTGGCAGATTGCCGATGCCAACGAGGCGATGCATCCGGGCGAGCTGACGTCGAAGGCCGGCCGGCGGCTTGTTATACCGCTGCCGTTCGGCCTGGGAGGCGGGCGATGAACCTGCTCGGCGTCCGTCTCAATATGCTGATCGGACCGGCGCCGGTGGCGCTGCCGGCACCGGTCGGCGTGCTGGAGGCATTGACCGAAGTGGAAGTGACTCATTCGGACCGCGAACGTTCCGGCTTCCGGCTGAGCTTCGCCATCGGACGCGGCGGCCCTCTGGAATTCCTGGACTACGAACTGGTGGCCAATCCGCTGCTTGCAGTCGGCGCGCGCGTGGTGCTGACGGTCGTCTTCGACATCACGCCGCGGGTCATCATGGACGGCATCGTCACAAAGCGAGACGTGGTTCCGGGCGACCAGCCGGGACAAGGCGTGCTGGTGCTGACGGGCGACGACATCTCCATCCTGTTCGAGAAAGAGGAGAAGCGGATAGAGCATCCCGCGCAGGCCGAACCGGTCATTGTCGCGAAGATCGCTGCCTCGTACGCGGAATACCTGGTCGCACCGTTGCCGACACCCCCGCCGGCTCTCGATCAGCCGATCCCCGTGGATCGAACGCCGGTGCAATGTGGATCCGACTGGGATTACCTGCATGAAATGGCAGAGCGATACGGCTTCGTGACGTTCATCGAGGCTGGTCCCGCGCCGCTTTCCAACATGCTTTACTGGGGACCGCCGGTGCGCATCGGCCTGCCGCAGAAGGCGTTGAACGTCAATCTCGGCCCGATCACCAATGTCAGCTCCGTTTCGCTCTCGGAAAACCTCCTCGCGACCAAATTCGTCTCCAGCAAGGTCAAGGATCGCCTGACCGGCCAAGAGGTGCCTGTCATCGCGCTGATGCCGACCCGCCCGCCGCTCGGTGCGGTGCCGACGACGCTCACCAACATGTCGATGACGCGCCAGGTCGGCATGGAGACGAGCGGGCTCAACGCCATGCAGGCGCTGGCGCGAGCGTTGGGCCAGCTCGACGCTTCCTCGGACGACACCGTGACCGTCAGCGGCACGCTCGACAGCGTCGCCTATAACGACGTGCTGAAGGCCCGCGCGCTTGTCGACCTGCGTGGTGCCGGCTTCTCCTTCGACGGAACCTATGTGGTGCGCAGCGTTACGCACCGGCTGGCAAGGGGTGGCTACAGCCAGGATTTCAGTCTGTCCCGCGCCGAACTCGGCGCTCTGTCGCCGCTCGTTCGGGTGGCGTGAAGGAGAGAGGCATGGCGGGCGGCAAACACTCCTATTTCGGTAAATACCGCGGCACGGTGGAGAACAATATCGACCCGCAGGGTCTCGGTCGCGTGCAGGTCAGCGTGCCCGACGTGTTGGGCGATGTGACGCTCGCCTGGGCGATGCCTTGCTCACCCTATGCCGGCGACGGCGTCGGTTTCTTCGCGGTTCCCCCGACAGGCGCAAGCGTCTGGATCGAATTCGAGCGCGGCGATCCGGACTATCCGATCCTGGCCGGCTGCTTCTGGGGAATGGGCGAGCCGCCGACTCCGCCCGGACCGCTCGGCATCACCAAGACGGTGCTGAAGACCGACAAGTTCACGCTGGAAGCGGACAGCAACCCGGCTCTGCCGATGCTGACGATCGAGATCGCGCTCGGCGGTGCGGCCGGAACGGCCTCCATCAAGGCCGATGCGACCGGGCTCACGCTCTCCTGTGCCGGCAATACGATCGCGATGACCCCGACGGGCGTCGCCATCAACAATACCAACCTCGTCGTGATGAAGTGAGGTCCGCCATGCCGTTTCCGATCCTCACCGCACTTTCCCAGGCCCAGTGCACGCATGCTGCCAAGGCGAGTTTCATCGCGACGTCCAGCAAGGTGCTGGTCGACAACGGGCCGGTGGTGCTTTCGGGTGACCAGGTGCCGATTGCCGGATGCCCGTTCACGGTGCCAACCGGCAAGCCGCAGCCCTGCGTCAAGGGCGTACTCAGCCAACCGGCCGTGAAGGTGATGGTGGAGGGCAAGCCGGCGATGCTGCAGGGGCCGGCCGATATGGGCCAGTCGGCCGAGCAGATCCCGGGAGGTCCGCTCATTTATTCCAGCGTGCAGATGAAGGTGACGGCGACATGAGGCAAGAGCGATGACCGAGCCCGTCCATTTCGCAGTTCCCTATCGGATCGCCGCCGACGGCCGCACCGCAGGCGCGTCTCTCGACGAACACGTTCGCGATCTGATCGGGCTGGTGCTGTTCACCTATCCCGGTGAACGGGTCAACCGGCCGGATTTCGGCTCGGGGCTGAAACAGCTCGTTTTTGCTGAAAACGCGCCGGAACTCGCCAATGCCACGCAGCATCTCGTGCAGAGCAGCCTGCAGCGCTGGCTGTCCGATCTGATCGAGGTTCGTGCTGTGGACGTCAAGTCGAGTGATTCCGCGCTTACGGTCCTGGTGCAGTTCCGGGCACTGGAGACGGACGAGGTGCGGGTCGTCAAGCTGGTGCGGGAGGCCTGAGGCGATGATCATCCGGCAGCATTGCGGTAGCGAGGCTCGGCGGCAGAAAGTGCTTGCTTCCAACAAGCAGATAGGCGGCCTCCTGATCAACGGCATCGATTTTCTGGAGGTGCTGGACGACGATACGCCCGTGCCCGAACTGCGCCAGCGTCTTATCGATGTGTCGTTCCTCCGGCCCGATGGATTGACGGAAAACGGTCAGCTGGCATTGACCCCAGGGAATTTCGTCATCGAAGGCGGCGTGCGCATTCGCGGCATCAGGGTGACGGCGGTCGAACCCGGACCCGATGTGCTGACCGTCCGGTTGACGCTTGACCGCTATGGCGATTTCTCGCGCTATCGGCTGATCTTCACCGACGGCCAGACCGATGAGCCACCGGCCAATTTCGATCACGCGCTGGCGACCGTCGAATTCTCCTTCAAGGCCGATTGCCCGACCGATTTCGACTGCCTGCCGGCCAGCCCTGCCGACAGCAGGCCGGAGATCGGGCCGAGCATCAGTTACCTCGCCAAGGACTATGAAAGCTTCCGCCAGCTGATGCTGGACCGCATGGCCGAAACGATCCCCGCTTGGACGGAACGCAGCCCTGCCGATCTCGGCGTCACGCTCGTCGAGGCGCTGGCCTATGCTGCCGACATGGCGAGCTATTATCAGGATGGGGTGGCGACGGAGGCCTATCTGTCGCGGGCGCGGCTGCGGGCATCGGCCAGACGTCATGCGCGGCTGCTCGGCTACCGGGTGAACGAAGGCTGCAATGCCCGCGCCTTCGTTGCGATCGACGCGGCGCAGGATGCTGAAGAAGCGGCACCACCGCTCCTGCCGGCGGGCACCGTGCTCCTGACCCGTCCGCCGGCGGAGGCCGGCTTTGGGGCGCTCGCCGCGGCATTACCACCCGTTCCGGGAAAGATTGCGGCGCTGGTGCGTGCCGGCTGCCGGATTTTCGAGACGATGGAGGATGTTTCACGGCTGCGGGTCGCGCGCAATGCGCTCCATTTCCACACTTGGAGCGGGGATATCTGCTGCCTGCCTGTGGGCACGACCGGCGCCCACCTTGTCGGGACACTTGCCGCGACCAAGCTCGATAAGGGCGATGTGCTGATCCTCGAAGAGCGCATTCCGCTTGGCGGCACGGCCGCCGATCCACCCGATCCGGATCACCGCCAGGCGGTGCGGCTCATCGAGACGCCACGCGAATATGTCGACCGGCTGGATGACACGTCGGTGCTGGAGGTCCGGTGGGGACAGGAGGACGCGCTCGCCTTCGCTCTCAGCCTCACCGACGACGGTGCCGAACCGGCCGCCGTGGCTCGCGCAAATGTCGTGCTTGCCGATCATGGCCGCACTCTTGACTATGCCTACGCCAACCGGGTCGAGGCCGACGTGGCCGCGGCCTCGCTGCATGCCGATCTCCGCGGGCGGTCCGCCCTGTCGCCGCCGAGCGCGCCGGTGGCTGCGCCATGGCGTCCGATCGTCGCCGATGCGCCGATCACCCGGGCCGTGCCCTATGTTCCAAGCCTCGGCCGCTCCCGTTCCGCTCGCGCGACACTTTCGCAAATGCCCGAAGAAGCGCTTGCCGCGATCACGCTCGTCGGCGGCGGCGAGACTTGGACGGCACAGGCGGATCTCCTGCTCAGCGACCGTTTCGCGTCCGAATTCGTCGTGGAGACCGCCAATGCCGGCGGGGCGTCGCTCCGTTTCGGCGACGGTCGGTTCGGGAGAGCGCCGCCCGAAGGGGCGGCATTGCAGGCGCGGCTGCGGGTGGGCAACGGTCCGGACGGCAATGTCGGGGCGGGTGCCATCGGCCATGTCGTCATGGCTGACACCGACCTTATTGCGTCGCTTACCAATCCCCTGCCGGCCATCGGCGGCACGGGTCCGGAGACGCTGACGGCGATCAAGCTGTCGGCGCCGCGCGCTTTTAAGCGCCAGAAGCGTGCCGTGACGACCGAGGATTACATGACCGTGGTCGGCGCCTATCCGGATGTACAGCGCGCCTATGCCGAGCGGCGCTGGACGGGGTCCTGGCATACGATGTTCATCGCGGTGGACCGCAAAGGAGGACGCGAGGTCGACGAGGATTTTGAAGCTGCTCTGCGCGGCTACCTCGAAACCTTCCGCCTCGCCGGTCATGACGTCGAGATCGAGCCGCCCGTTTACGTGCCGCTCGATGTCGCGCTCGTGGTCTGCGTCGCATCCGGCCACTATGCCGAACATGTCGAAGCGGCGCTGCTCGACCGTTTTTCGGTCGGCCACACCCTGCAGAACGTTCCGGGCTTCTTCCATCCCGACCGTTTCACGTTCGGTCAGCCGGTACTGCTAAGCCCGATCATAGCCGCAGCGATGGGCGTTGAAGGCGTGCGCTGGGTCGGTATCGAGATCGACGGCTTTCCGCAGACGGGCCGTTTCCGCCGCCTCGACGAGCAGAGCATCGACTATGCGGAGGAAGGGGTTCTACCCATCGGACGGCGTGAGGTGGCTCGTCTCGACAACGATCCAAACGCGCCGGAGCGCGGCCGCCTGCGCTTCTACATGGAGGGCGGACGATGAGCGAGAACTGCCATGGCCGGGAAATAACCGGCCCCTGCGACGCCCCTGATCTTGCCCCGAAGCGGCCCGACAACCGTGCCGGCCTTTCGGCCATTGGTTACCGTATCGGTCGCCACGGGGATTTCTTGGCGCGCGCCCTGCAGGCCTTGCCGCGCGAGATCGTGGAGGATCGCGGCTCGGGTATCACCACGGTTCCGCTGCAGGCCCTGACTGTCCGCACCACGGAGGATCCGACCATTGCGCTGATCGACAGCTTTGCCGCCACGCTGGACGTGCTCGCCTTCTATCAGGAGCGGATCGCCAACGAGGGTTATGTCCGCACTGCCACCGAGCGCCTGTCGCTGGTCGAGCTGATGCGGGCGATCGATTACGAACTCAAACCGGGCGTCGCAGCCTCCGCGCGCGTCGCCTTCACCGTCGAGAGTTCCGACGATCCGTTCCGGGTGGTCGAGATACCGTCCGGCACGCAGGCGATGAGCGTTCCCACGCAGCCGCAGGACAGGCCGCAGATTTTCGAGACGGTGGAGCCGATCGAGGCGCGGGCCGAATGGAACGCCATTCCCGCCCGCACCCGCCGGCCGCAGAACCTCGCCCTCTACTGGAATGCCGCGGACGCCGCGGACGGCCACAACGGCGAGCTTTATCTGCTCGACCTCGACAACAGCTTCGACCTCGCCGACGTCGATCCTGACGACATCATCGACATCCTCGACCCGGCTGGAGCCGAACCTTTCCTGCCGCTCTCTTCCGACATCGATATTCCGGCCATATTGGACGATCTGGCGGAAGATGCGCTGCTCAATCCAGACATCGAAGTTATCGTGAAGGCACTGAGGATCGATCATGCGCAGGTCGATGGCTTGGGTCTCGCCCTTCAGCAGGGTGGGCGGATGATCGCGGTCGGCGTACGGCGTGATGCCGATGGGGACATCGCCGGCGTTCGCGCTCAGCCCTTCCGTATCGATGGCGTCGAGGAAGACCGCGCCTATGGCCTCACCAAGGTGCAGCTCGGCGCGATCGAGGCGGCACCCGCCAAGCCGCGCCGCTTGAAGCTCAGGCTGCGCAATCCGATACTGCGCATCGGTGCGCCGCTCGTTCAGCCGATCGCATTCAATGCGTTCAATGCTTCTCGCCTCATCGGTCGCGCTGCGTGGTCGGGGGCGACGTTGTCGGCCTTCGTGCGCACCCAGGCCTGGCCGCGCATCAAGATCATGCGCTTCTTCCGCCAGCCCCCGTCCGTGCATGTGCCTAAGGTGGGGGAGCCCAATCCGGGTCTCTATCTGCTGCGCCAGAGCGTGGCCGCCTTCGGCGCGACGGCCCCTAGACATGACACATTGGCGAAGCCGGACGAGACACGGGGAGGCACGGGTTCCGACCCTTACGGCACGGACTGGGACAACGCAGGTCCAGACGGCGGCCCGATATCCATCTGGACGACATCGCAGGGCGTGGGCCTCTCCAATGCGCATCTTTATCTCGAACGCGAAGTGACGGAAGCCGCACCGGAGGGTTGGGTGCTTCTCGAGACGGTGAAAGGCGTCACCCGCGCCATGCGCGTAGCACGCGCCGCAACGGAAGCCCGCGCAGACTACGCGCTGTCCGGCAAGGTGACGGGATTGACCGTCGTCGAGCCCAATGGCGACGCACCCGGCATCTGGGGTGGCCCGGGAGGCGTGATGGCACCAGAGTTCAAACCGTTCAACTTCCGGGAGACGTCGGTGAAACTTGCGAGCCAGCCGCTGACGCTCGGTGGTCTGCCGATCCTCGAAGATCTGATGGAAGGCGATACGGACCTGACGCTGGATGGGCTTTATCTCGACCTCGATCCGGGCAGGGCCGTGGCGGTCGCCGGTGAGCGGGCTGACGTACCGGGCGTCGATGAGGACGAGACCTGTATCCTGAAGGACATTGTCCATGTCGGCGGTTACACGAAGCTGACTTTTTCGAGCGCGCTCGGTTTTTCCTACAAGCGGGCGAGCGTGACGGTGAATGCCAATGTGGCGCTCGCCACCCATGGCGAGACCAAGTCGGAAGTGCTCGGCAGCGGGGACGCCACACGGGCGAACCAGGCCTTCAAACTCTCCAAACCACCGCTCACCTTCGTGACCGCCGATAGCGACAGCGGCGTGCGCACGACGCTTCAGGTGCGTGTCGACGGCATTCTTTGGAGCGAGGTGCCGTCGCTTTACGATGCCGGTCCGACCGATGCCGTTTATGCCGTGCGCATCGACGACGACGGCACGACCCGCATCGTGTTCGGCGACGGTCGCCATGGCCGGCGCCTGCCGACCGGAGCGCTCAACGTTGCGGCCACCTATCGCACCGGCATGGGCCGCGAGGGGCAGGTCGAGGCGGATACGCTGACGCTTCTGAAGACCCGCCCGCTCGGCGTGCGCGCCGTGACCAACCCGTCGGCCGCCTCCGGTGTCGCGGATGCCGAAACGCTGCCGGAGGCACGCGAGCGGGGACCGCAGAGCGTACGCACTCTTGGCCGCATCGTCTCGCTGGCCGATTACGAGGATTTTGCGCGTGCTTTCGCCGGTATCGGCAAGGCGAAGGTTACTGCGATCTGGCGCGGCCGCCGCCAGATCGTGCATGTCACTGTCGCGCCCGCCATTGAAGGCGTCTTCGATGCTGACGATGCGTCGCTCGCCAGTCTCGTGACGTCGATGGAACGGTATCGCGATCCACGCCAGATGCTCATCGTCGCGCCGCACGTGCCGCTCTATTTCAAGATCGTCGCGAAGGTCGCTTTCGATCCGCGCTACCTCGCCGATGACGTGCGGGCAGCAATCGAGGCCGCCCTCAAGACGGTGTTCGGTTATGACGCCCGCCCGCTCGCCGAGCCGATGAGCGCTGCCGCGATCATCGCCGCGATCCAGGCTGTCGAAGGCGTCTCTCATGTCGATCTCGATGGCTTCGGTCTCTACAGCGAAAACGATCCCGATGCGGTGCCGGTACTGGAAACGGTGCTGCCCGCATGGCCGGCGCGACTTTCGGACGGCGCCTCGGCCGCTGATCCGCTTGCAGCCGTGGAACCCGCGCAACTGCTGACGATCTTCACCAGCGGCATCGCGCTCACGATGGAGGCTGCCGATGCGTGACCGTAGCAGAGAGCGCCTTTACCGTCTGCTGCCCGATCATCTGCGCGCGCTCGACGCCAAGGAGGGGCGCCCACTACAGGCACTGATGCAGATCCTAGCGGGTGAATTGGAAGTGGTCGAGCAGGATATCGATATCCTCTACGACAACTGGTTCATCGAGACCTGCGAGGACTGGGTCGTTCCCTATATTGGTGATCTGGTCGGCGCGCGGGGGCTGCGCTCGTTCGGGGAAGGTTCGCTCAGGGCCTATGTCGCGAACACGCTCGCTTACCGGCAGGGAAAGGGCACGCGCGCGATCCTCGAACAGGTCGGCCGCGACGTTTCTGGCTGGCCCTGCGTAGCGGTGGAATTCTTCAAGCGCCTCATCCAGAGCCAGAACGTCAATCACGTCCGGCCTGACAATCTGGCGACGATGAACCTGCGAAATGCCGACCTCGCCTCGCTGGTGCACGGGCCGTTCGAGGCCGCGAATCACAATGTGGAGGTTCGCCCCATCATGACCGGCGAAGGGCGTTACAACATTCCGAATGTCGGGCTGTTCGTCTGGCGTATCCAGAGCTACGCGCTCAGCTTCGCCTTCGATGCCCAGACAGGCCGGCTCGGCGGCACGGTTCCTGCCATCTCGCCGATCGGTAGCGGTTTCCGTCTGCTTGATCCCGTCGGCCGGCCTCTCAGGATGTTCAACCGCGCCGCCACCGAGACTGCGCTCACCGAGGCGACCACCGAACGTTCGGTGCCCGCGCCGCTCCGCCGCCGGCCCGTCGCGGCGGATCTGAGAGGGCTGCGGAACGGTACACCGGCAGCAGGCGCCTATTTCGGTCTGCGGCCGGTGCTGCAGGTCCATCTCGCCAATACGCTCGTTACACCCGAAAAACTCTTTGCCTGCGACCTTTCCGACCAGCCCGACGGCATGGGCGGCACGACCTGGAAACGGCCCGCCCAGGCCGGCCAGGTCATGTTCGATCCGGAACTCGGCCGGCTGTCGCTGCATCCAAACGACGAGAACAAGCAGGCCGAGGTGACCTATGCCTATGGCCGGCCTCACGACATCGGCGGCGGGCCATATGACCGCAGCGCCTCGGTCGATGCGTGGATCGATCCGTTCCGGCAGAAGGATGAGGCGCACCCGCTCTGGCAGGTCGGTGTGACCGTTCGAAGCCAAATCGTGACGCTCGACCTGGACCAGGGCGGGCCGGTCGTCAATTCGCTGCAGAAAGCGATTGCCCGCTGGAATACCCATGCAACGCCCGGGGCGCGGGGCATCATCGTGCTGATGGACGATGCGACCTATGACGAAGACCTGACCGATCCCGCCAGCCACATCGGAATCCCGGCCGGCGCGCGCCTTGCGATCGTCGCGGGCGGCTGGCCGGCGGAACCGAAGGGCGGTGGCGTCCTGCGGCGGGAACCGGGTTGGTTGAGTCCGCAGGAGAGGCGCCCCGTCATAACGAGCGACATCGTCGTGCGCGGCATGGGTCCGGCCGGCGAAGCCGCCGGCGCGCTCGTTCTGGATGGGTTATGGGTTGCCGGCACCGTGCGTGTCGCGAGCGGCGATCTCGGGCATATCGAGATCCGCCATTCCAGCACGGGTCTTACCGATACGGCGCTGAAGACGGGACTTGTCGTCCTGTCCGGTGCGCAGGGCAACAATGATCGGCTCGACATCGTGCTCTCCCATTGCCTGTCAGGACCGCTCGATGCGGGCAAGGCCGCGGGCACGTTCAGTATCTGCGACAGCCTGATCGGCGAGGATCGTGTCGCCGACGGCGACAGTGCCGCAATGCCGCTCGCCATCGAGGCGCCCAACGCCGACCTTGCGATCATGCGCTCGACTGTCTTCGGTCGTACCGTGGCTCGCACGATCGAGGCGGACGACACGATCTTCGTCGGTCCGCTCGACATCGCGCGCCGCCAGGATGGCTGCCTGCGCTTTTGTTATCTGCCGCGCCAGTCGCGTACCCCGCGTCGCTATCGCTGTGCACCGGATCTCCAGGTCGCCGAGGCGAAGGAGGCCGCCCAAGCGGCCGGCGATGCGTTCCAGCCGGAGATCGAGCAGGCTCTCGTCGAACGCATCCGGCCGGTCTTCACGGCGACGGTGGCAGAGCATTTCGCCTTCGGCCAGTTGTCGCGCCGCTGCCCGGTCGAGATCGCCGACGGCGGCGAGGCCGGCCGCGAGATGGGCGCGATGAACGGCCTCTTCAATCCCATGCGCGCCGCGAACATTCGCGATGCGCTCGACGAGTATTTGCCGTTCGGACTCGCCGCCGGCGTGTTTTTCATGAACTGAGGATGGAGCCATGACGGGAGATTATACGCGCGATACATTCCGTCCCTGGAGGCGCTTCAGCGCCGTGCGCCAGCAACAGGGGCGCGTCCATGTGGATGCGGACTGGAACGAGCAGGTCGATATCGATCTCCATCTCGAGCGCACTACCGCCCTCGATGTGATCGGTCAGACCGGCATGCCGGAGGCTTCTCCCGGCTTCCTGATCACGCCCGTGCCGGCAAGTCCTGGCGCGGACCTGCTGATCGGCGCGGGCCGGGCCTATGTGCAGGGCGTGCTGGTCGAGCACGATTCGCAGCCTGTCGCGCTCACCAAGGTTTCCGGCACCGGCGCCAATACCACCTGGGAAGTGAGCGGGGGGCCGCGCCTTGTGCTCGGACAGTTCGTAGGGATTGCGCCCGATCCGGCGGCGACCTTCGCCAAGGTCTCGGTCATCGAGGCACCGCAGCAGGGGGACAACGGACGGCAGCGCGTGCGTTTCGACGTGACGCTCGGCGGCGGCAACGCGAAGGAAGTCGTGGCCTATGCCTCGGCGCTGGTGCAGCCCTTCCTGCCGGGCGCGGTCCTGCCGCAGGCAAACGGTTTCTACCTCGCCTATCTTGAGGTATGGGAGCGCGAGGTCACCCATCTCGAGGACGAATATATCGCCGACGTCGCGCTCGGGGGACCGGATACGGCGACCCGTAGCCAGGTGATCTGGCAAGTCAAATTCCTGCCGCTTGCGCCGCTCATTGCCGATGGCTCGCTCGGAAATCCGCCGATGTGCAAGTCCTTCCCGCCGGGCTGGATGCCGGGAAGCGGCAATCGACTGCGATTGAAGGTGCGCGCCGATGCGACGCAGGCACAGGCGAACCCCTGTGAACTGCCGGCCAAGGGCGGATATCGCAGTCTGGAAAACCATCTCTACCGGATCGAGATCCACAAAGGCGGCGTCCAGGGGACGGGGTCGATCCTCGTCAAGTGGTCACGCGACAACGCCATCCATCGCACGCGCCTGCTGGACGTTGCGGATGGCAGCCTCGTCGTCGAGGAGGTCGGCAAGGACGACGTGACCGCTCTTGCAACCGACGACTGGGTCGAAGTGCGCGACGAAGGGAGGATACTGCATGGCGAACCCGGCTTCTTCGTCGAGATAGGTGAGGTTGTCGGTACCCGGTTGGGCATCCGCACGATCCTGCATCCGGAGACGCTTGCACCTTTGACTCAGAATGGCGAACCGGACGTGCAGGTTCTGCCGAAGACGGGCCTCGTGCGCCGCTGGGAAGGCGGCAAACCGACCGAACTGGTGGCGGGCCAGGATTTCGTGCTGGAAAACGGCGTCGTGGTTACGTCGCTGCCGGGTGTCGATGTTGCCGTTGGGGGAGATTATTGGCTGGTGCCGGCGCGTTCGCTGACGGCCGCCGTCGAATGGCCGACCGACCCGGCGACCCTTGGCCCGGCGGCCATGCCGCCGCAGGGCGTCGCCCGTCGCTACAGTCCGCTCGCCATCATCGAGAAAGTCGCCGCCGGCTGGAGTGTCAAGGATGATTGCCGAAACATCTTTTCGCCGCTGACGAAGATCGAGAGCTTCTTCTATCTCGGCGGCGACGGCCAGGAAGCGATGCCGGATCCGACCGCCTCCGGCAACGCGGCCTATACGCTTCTCGAATCTCCGTTGCGGGTCGGCGTCGCTCGCGGACGTACGCCGGTCAAGGGAAAGCCCGTACGTTTCCGGGTCGCCGATCAGGGGGCGAACAGCGGGCGGTTGTCGCTGGTCGCCGGCACGCCGCCGGCCGACGTGCTGAAGAACACGCAGACCGAGATCGTGCTGAGAACCAATGCAGGGGGCGTGGCTCAGGTGGGGTTCTCGATCCACAAGGATCGTCACCACAACCATGTCGTCGCCGAATTGCTGGATGCGAGCGATCCGGCGCAGGCAGATGTGCTGCATCTTTCTATCGTTTTTTCAGGCACCACGTCCGTTGCCGCCGAGGTGGCTTACGATCCGAAGAATTGCCTTTATCAGGCGGCTCCTGCGATCACGCCCGGCATTTCGAAAACCGTGCAGGCGGCTATCGACAAACTCTGCCCGCGCATCGAGTTTATGCCCTTTGCCGGCGACGGGCAGACACTCTGCGCCGGCAAGCCCGGCCCTTGGCCGCTGGTCGCCGGCGTTTTTTGGGGTAAGGAGTCGCTGGCGGGTATCGAAGTCGATTTCAAAGTCGTTGCCGGCGATGCCACGGTCAGTCCGCCCAAAGCCGTCACCAATGCGTCAGGTATAGCCACGGCCCAGATCATCGCGGGCACCGACGTGCTCGCCAATAGCGGCGTCGTGCTTGTCGAAGCGACGCTTGCATCGCCGCCCGCCACCCCGGCGCCGCCCAAGCTCACGTTCGGTGCACGCTTCCTCAATGCCGAATGCATCTATCTCGGTCCGAAGGTTTGCCCGCCCGGGCAGAAGGAGGCGGACTCCAATGCGCTCGCCGACATCATCAACCATCTCTGCAAGGCGGTGCAGAGCGGCAAGGACGACGAAGCGATACGGGTGACGGGCATTTACCAATGGGATGGCTCGACCGGTTCGTGGACGCTACCCCTGAAAGCACAGAGTACTGTCGATCCCGGATTACTGGAGCCGGGTTTTTTCATTGCACTGGACGGGGAATTGGATCCGAGTTGCCTTGAGGGCGGTCCTGTCGGCGATGTGATCATCGATTTACCGTTTCCGGTCGTCGGCAGCGATGTCTATTTTTGGTGGCTCGATCGAGACGATCCACGACCGTTCGCGCGAGAATCCGTCAAGCTGTTCGGCAAGTTTGTCCTCGGCGCGATCGAACAGGAGGAAGGCGAGGCGCGAGAGCAGGTCCAGGGCCTTTTCTGGCAGCCGGACAAGGACGTTGTGTCGTGGCTCGGCAAGGTACGAGAAGTGTTCAAGAACAGGCTTCAGTCCCGAGTCGAAATCCCGACCGAACTCATCCTCTATGGCAACCGAATTTATAGCAAGCCCCAGCAGCGCAATGATAAAAGCCGACTCTATCTGGATGGCGATCTCTTCCTCGATTCGTCATACAGCGGTGGTGCGCGTTACCCCAGCGGCGATGGTCGGCGCGGCGGCAATCTGCATCTGCCTTTCACGATCGGAGACTGATAAACGGCAGGCAGCGATAGATGCAGATTGAGAGATCCATATCATCTATCGTGAATCGCGAAAGCTCTATGGGTGTATTGAGGTATTTTCCAGGCCCCCTTTCCCTGTCTAAATCGCGCTTCGATCTGCCATGCGCAATGGCTGGCGGTGACAAGGGAGGATGCCATGAACGACCGGAATGTATCGGTGAAGGAGATACGCCAGACCGAGAACCGCTTCCTGAGTTCGGACATCTTTGAATCAGGGCAGTATGTCTTTCCCCGCCGAAACGGTGAGGGCACCATTCGCGAGGAAGCCCGCGACATTCCCGTCTATCATCGCTGCGACGTGCTGGTCGTGGGCGGAGGACCGTCCGGGACCGCAGCCGCACTTGCCGCAGCCCGGACGGGCGCGGAAGTCGTGATTCTGGAACGCTACAATCATCTCGGCGGGCTTTCCACCGGCGGCGTCGTGATATGGATCGACCGGATGACCGATTGGGAAGGCCGGCAGATTATCCGCGGCTTTGCCGAGGAGGTGATCGGCCGCCTTCCCCCCGAAGCCGTTGCCGGACCGGACAAGACCCTATGGGGCGTGCGCGATGCCGAACTCGCAAAATACTGGCGGCTGCGGACTTCTGCCTTTCACGGCATCATCACCTGGGCACCGACCATCGACCCCGAACGGCTGAAGCTCACCTCGCAGGAAATGCTGATCGAGGCCGGCGTGCGGATCGTCTTCCACTCCTGGGCGGCAACGCCTGTGGTCCAGGATGGGGCTGTCCAGGGCGTCATCTTCGAAAGCAAGGAAGGCCGCCAGGGTATCATGGCCAAGGTGGTGGTCGACTGCACCGGTGACGGTGATATCTTTGCCCGTGCCGGCGCGAATTTCGAAGCGGATATCGAGGAGGGCGACGTTCATCATTCGATGAATACCGGCTTCATGCTGGGTGGTGTCGACATGGAAACATGGCTGACGTTCCGGGCCAGGGAGGAACAGGCATTTGCGGATTTCAACGTGCTGGGGCGTGAGAAACTTGGCTTCTTCCAGACGCCCTACGTCTCCTGGCGCAACGATATCGCGCTCTTCCTGGGGCCGCGGCAATCGGGCCTTTCGGCCCTCAACGTCGATGACATGACGGAAGTCGAGATCCGCTCGCATCGGTTCATGCAGTCGCATTGCGAATTCTTCCGCAAGCATGCACCCGGCTTCAAGGATGCTTATATGCTCCTGAGCGCGCCGCAACTCGGCGTTCGTCACACAAGGCGTCTGGCGGGCACTGGCCGGATCGAGCGCAGCCAGTGGGACAGCGGCACGATAAAGCCGGACGAGATTGGCGTCAGCCCTTCTGTCTCGCCCAAATTCCCCGTCATTTCCGTGCCCTACGGAGCGCTGGTACCGGCTCGCCTGGACGGACTGCTGGCCGCCGGCCGTCACGTATCCTGCGATGCGAACAGTCACGGTTTCATGCGCGAAATTCCGCAGTGCTGGTTGACTGGCCAGGCTGCGGGAGCGGCGGCCGGCGTTGCGGCAAACCGGGGCGTAAAACCGCGCGATGTGGATATCGCCGAATTGCAGTCTACGCTGCGGGCCCAGGGTGCCTTTGTCCGCGACGCTGCCGAAAACCGGCGCTCGGAAATCAGCCCCGAGACCGTATCGGCCGGTCAAGAAGCCTTCAAATAGCTCAGCACGGCATCGGCGATCATCCGCTTATGCCTGTCCTGGAGATCCGGCGCGGAAAGGTCGCGCCGGAAGATGGTCCCGAACGTGTAGCGGTTCGATACCCGGAAGAAGCAGAAGGCACTGATCAGCATGTGGATGTCGATCGGATCGGCATTGCGCCTGAATACACCTTCCGCGACGCCCCTTTCGACGATAGCCGCGATCGTTTCGATGACCGACACGTTCAGGTCGCGGATCGCCTCCGACCGCATCATGTGGGCGGCGTGGTGAATGTTCTCGATGCTGACGAGCCGGACGAAATCCGGATTGGCTTCGTCATGGTCGAACGTCGTCGAAATCAGCACCCGTAACGCCTCGTCGGGCGGTAGGTTGAAAAGCTGCAGGTCCGCTTCCAGCGTGCGGATCTTCCGGTAGGCCCGTTCCAGGACGGCCAGATAAAGGCCTTCCTTGCTGCCGAAATAATAGTAGATCATCCGTTTCGAAGTGCGGGTCTTTTCGGCGATCTGGTCAACGCGCCCGCCGGCAAGGCCATGGGTGGCGAATTCCTCCGTCGCCACCTCCAGAATATCTTCCTGGGTACGCTGCGGATCGTTCTTCCTGGCATTCACACGTTTCGTCGCCATTCTTCAGGCCGCTTCCGTCTGCTCGGCACCCTATCCGCGATGATTTTTCCACACCGGATTTTACTTAGTTTTCCAAAGTCATAGCCGGCTGCCGTCCGGCTTTCAATAGTTTCCGCTTGACATACGTACTAGTTCGTACATTTTATGCATATTGCCAGTCGATCCCTGAGGAGGCGGTCCTGGCGGAGGGTATCTTGCCAAAACTTGCGGGTTGGTGGCTGTCTCGGGCAGCCGCCCTGTTGCAACGGCGGCGGGATCTCGGGAGGACCTGAATGACACGGATCATCGATTTCTATTTCTTCGCGTTGAAGGTCATTATCGCCTTGCTTCTGGCAGGCATGGTGGTGCTCGTCTTCGGCAATGTCGTGCTGCGGTACGCCTTCAATCAGGGCATCACCGTTTCGGAGGAGCTGTCGCGCGTCTTCTTCATCTGGCTGACCTTCCTCGGCGGGGTGGTCGCCATGCACGAACACGGTCATCTCGGCGTCGATTCGCTCCTGAAGCGGCTGCCGCCCGCTGCGGCGAAGATCGCAGTTCTGCTCGGTCAAGCGCTGATGCTCCTCGCCACCTGGCTGCTGATCGGCGGTAGCTGGACCCAGACGCTCATCAACCTGCCGGCCAGCATGCCGGCGACCGGCATTTCCATGGGCTGGTTCTATGGCGCGGGCATCGCCTTCGGCATTCCGACTTTCCTCCTCATCCTCTGGGACATGTTCCAGGTGGCGACCGGCCGGATCGACATTTCGACCGTGCAACTGGTCCGCGACAGCGAGGAAGAGGTTGCCCTCGACAGTCATCCGGAAGTGGCCGCAGCCGTTGCGACCAAGGCCTGAGGAGGAGCATCATGACGCTTACCATCTTCCTCGGCGCTCTTCTCGGTCCCATGGCGCTTGGCGTGCCGATCGCCTTCGCGCTCATCATCAGCGGCGTCGCGCTGATGATGTACATGGATTTGTTCGATGCCCAGATCGTCGCGCAGAACGTCCTGAATGGCGCCGACAGCTTTCCGCTGATGGCCGTGCCTTTCTTTCTGCTTGCCGGCGAGGTGATGAATACCGGCGGGCTGTCGAAGCGCATCGTCGATCTCGCGATGGCCATGGTCGGCCATATCCGTGGCGGCCTCGGTTTCGTGGCGATCTTCGCTGCCTGCATCCTCTCCAGCCTTTCCGGTTCGGCGGTGGCGGACGCGGCGGCGCTCGGTGCGCTGCTGTTCCCGATGATGATCAAGTCCGGTCACGACCCGGCCCGTACCGGCGGCCTGCTGGCCTCGGCCTCGATTATCGGGCCGATCATTCCGCCGTCGATCGGTTTCATCCTCTACGGGGTCATTGGCGGTGTCTCGATCACCAAGCTCTTCCTCGCCGGCATCGTGCCCGGGCTCTTGATCGCGCTGGCGCTCTGCATCACCTGGCTGATCGTCGCCCGCAAGGAACAGTTCGAACTCCCGAAGCGGCAGAGCAGGGAGGTGCGCCTCAAGGCCTTCCTCGACAGCATCTGGGCGCTGATGCTGCCGGTCATCATTATTGTCGGCCTGAAATTCGGCGTCTTCACGCCGACCGAGGCGGGCGTCGTCGCGGCGGTCTATTCGCTCTTCGTCGCGATGGTCGTCTACCGCGAACTGCCGCCGTCGCGTCTCTTCGAGGTCTTCGTCGCGGCCGCCAAGATCACCGCCGTCGTGATGTTCCTGGTCGCCTGCGCGGCTGTCTCTGCCTGGTTGATCACGGTTGCCGACGTGCCGGGCGATCTCGCCAAGCTGATCGAGCCGCTGATGGACAACCAGACGCTGTTGCTCCTTGCCATAATGGCATTGATCGTTCTCGTCGGTACGGCCATGGACATGACACCGACCATTCTCGTCATGACGCCGGTCCTGATGCCGATCATCAAGCAGGCGGGGATCGATCCCGTCTATTTCGGCGTGCTGTTCATCATCAACAACTCGATCGGCCTCATCACGCCGCCGGTCGGCACGGTGCTGAACGTCATCTGCGGCGTGTCGAAACTGTCGATGGAAGATCTCATGAAGGGAGTGATGCCCTTCATGATCGCCGAATTGATCGTCCTTTTCCTGCTCGTCCTCTTCCCGCAGCTGGTGACCGTGCCGGTCGCCTGGTTCGGGCGTTGAGGCCGAAAGGTTCCGAAGAGTGCATGTCAACCGGCCGTGGGGGATCCCGGCCACAAGTGGGAGGAAAGCATGTTCAACAAGATGATGAAACTGGCGCTCGGCATCGCCATTCCAGCGCTGCTCTTCGCCGGCACGGCATCCGCCGAAGTCCGCTCGCATACGCTGAAATTCGCGGCGGCCAACAACAAGGGCCATCCGCAGGTGACCGGCATGGAAAAGTTCGCCGAGATCGTCAAGGCGAAGAGCGGCGGCAAGATCGAGATCAAGCTCTTCCCGGGCGGCGTGCTCGGCGGCGACGTGCAGACCGTCTCGGCCTTGCAGGGCGGCGTGGTCGAGATGCTGGTGCTGAATGCCGGTATTCTGGCGAGTAACGTCAAGGCTTTCGGCGCGGTCGACCTGCCATTCCTGTTCAACAGTGGGGAAGAGGCCGACAAGGTGATGGATGGCCCATTCGGCAAAAGCCTTTCCGATAAGCTGCCGGCAACCGGTCTCGTTGGGCTCGCCTATTGGGAACTCGGCTTCCGCAACCTCACCAACAACCGTCGCGCGATCACCAAGGTCGAAGATATCAAGGGCTTGAAGATCCGCACACTGCAGTCGCCGATCCCGATCGAGCTCTTCAACAGCCTCGGCGCCAACGCCGTGCCGCTTCCCTATACCGAACTCTATACGGCGCTCGAAACCGGTACGGTCGACGGCCAGGAAAATCCGTTCGCCAACATCATCAACGCCAAGTTCTACGAAGTGCAGAAGTATCTGACGGTGACCCGTCACCAGTACAATCCGCAGATCGTATTGATCAGCAAGAAGTTCTGGGACGGCCTGAACGACGACGAGAAGGCAGTCCTCCAGTCTGCCGCGACCGAAGCCCGTGACTTCCAGCGCAAGGTCTCGCGTGAGGCGGATGCCAAGGCGCTCGACGACATCAAGAAAACCGGCATGCAGGTGGGCGAACTCAGCGCTGCCGAAACCCAGAAGCTACGCGATGCGGTGAAGCCGATCATCGACAAGGCGAGCACCGATATCGGTGCCGAAACAGTCTCCCTGCTTTTCAAGGAACTGGAAGCCGCACGCAAGAAGTAACAGCTCCGCCGGCCCGCTTGCCCGCGGGCCGGCCCTATCACCGAGACAAGGCGCTAGACCATGGCCGAGACATTGCTGAAACCTTTGAAAGCCGGACTGATCGGTTCCGGCATACAGGCCTCGTTGACGCCTGCCATGCATATGCAGGAAGGTGCCGCCCAGGGTTTCCATTACGATTACGAACTTCTCGATCTTAACCAGCTTCGCCTGACGCCTTCCGACCTGCCGGCTTTGCTCGACGACGCCGAGGCGAGGGGGCTTTGCGGCCTCAATATCACCCATCCCTGCAAACAGGTCGTCATTCCCTTTCTCGACGAACTCTCCGACGAAGCGCGAGCCCTCGGCGCCGTCAACACGGTCGTGCTGAAGGACGGAAAGCGTTTCGGACACAATACCGATTGGTGGGGGTTCGCCGAAAGTTTTCGGCGCGGCCTGCCGGGCGCCGATCTGAGTGCGGCTGTGCAGATCGGCGCCGGTGGCGCCGGTGTCGCGACCGCCTATGCCGCCCTGTCGCTCGGGTTGCGGGAGCTTCTCGTTTTCGATCGCGAAGCCGAACGGGCCGCCCAACTTGCCGAAAGCATGTCAGCGCTTTTTCCCGACGCGACCGTGCGCGCCTCCGGCGACTTTGCCGCGGCGATGCGGACAGCGTCCGGCCTGATCCACGCGACCCCGACCGGCATGGCGAAATATCCCGGCGTGCCTCTGCCGCCCGACCTGCTCGAGCCGCATCACTGGGTGGCGGAGATCGTCTATTTCCCGCTGGAAACCGAGCTCCTGAAAGAAGCAGTGAAGCGTGGCTGCCGGGTGTTGAACGGCGGCGGCATGGCGGTATTCCAGGCGGTCGGCGCGTTCAAGCTCTTTACAGGGCGGGAGCCGGATGCAGCCCGAATGATGCGGCATTTCAAAACCATGACCACCTGATCAGCCTGCCGACGGAGGACTGCCATGAAGACGTCGATAGCAACGGTATCGATCAGCGGTGATTTGCCTGACAAGCTCGAGGCGATTGCCGGAGCGGGGTTTGACGGGGTCGAGATCTTCGAGAACGACTTTCTGGCGTTCGACGGCAGTCCGGCGGATGTCGGGCGGATGGTGCGCGAGCATGGCCTTGAGATCACGCTCTTCCAGCCGTTCCGGGATTTCGAAGGCATGCCCGCCTCGCACCGGAGCCGCACCTTCGACCGCGCCGAGCGCAAGTTTGACGTGATGCAGGAACTCGGCAGCGATCTGCTTCTGGTCTGCTCCAACGTTTCGCCGGTCTCGCTCGGCGGCATCGACCGGGCGGCGGCGGATTTCGCTGAACTCGGGGAGCGGGCAGCCAAACGCGGCCTGAAAGTCGGTTACGAAGCGCTCGCCTGGGGCCGCCACATCAACGATCACCGCGATGCCTGGGAAATCGTGCGGCGCGCCGACCATGCGAATATCGGCCTCATCCTCGACAGTTTTCACAGCCTGTCGCGCAAGATCGACATGAACTCGATCCGCTCCATTCCGAAGGACAAGATCTTCATCGTCCAGCTCGCCGATGCGCCGCTGATCGACATGGACCTGCTCTACTGGTCGCGCCACTTCCGCAACATGCCGGGCGAGGGCGATCTGCCGGTCGCCGCCTTCACCGCGGCGATCGCCGAGACCGGTTATGACGGCTATTTCTCGCTGGAAATCTTCAACGACCAGTTCCGTGGCGGGCACGCCCGGTCGATCGCCGCCGACGGCCATCGTTCGCTTATCCATCTCGGCGATCAGGTGCGGCGCATTCCGACTGCGGAAAGCCTGACCGTGCCGGCCATGCCGAACCGCGCACCGGTCAAGGGGGTCGGTTTCGTGGAGTTTTCGACCGACGAAAGGGATGCGGCCGCGCTTATCGACATCCTGCATACGCTTGGATTCCGTAAGGTCGCAACGCACCGTTCGAAAAAGGTCGGCATCTTTCAGCAGGGCGATATCCGCCTCATCGTCAATACCGAGGAAAAGGGTTTCGCCAACACCTCTTTCGCCGTGCACGGCACATCGGCCTATGCGGTCGCTCTCACCGTCGAAGATGCCGCGGAGGCGCTCGCCCGGGCGGTGGCGCTCGGCGCCGAACCCTTCAGCCAGCCGGTGGCGGAAGGCGAGATCGAAATCCCGGCAATCCGGGGCGTTGGCGGCGGGCTGATCTATCTCCTCGACGACAAGAGCGAGCTCGGACGGTTTTTCGAGATCGACTTCCTGCCGGTCGAAGACGAGGTGGCCGTCGTTCCGGCCCATCTCCTCAGGATCGACCACGTCGCGCAGACCGTCGCTTATGAGGAGATGCTGACCTGGCTGCTCTTCTACACGTCGATCTTCGAGACCCGCAAAACGCCGATGGTTGACATCATCGATCCGGCCGGCGTGGTGCGCAGCCAGGTGGTCGAGAACGACAGCGGCACCTTGCGCATCACGCTGAACGGCGCCGAAAACCGCCGCACGCTGGCGGGACATTTCATCGCCGAAAAATTCGGCTCCGGCGTGCAGCACCTAGCCTTCCATACGTACGACATCTTTGCCACTGCGGCGGCACTCCGGGAAAACGGCTTCCGGCCGCTGCAGATCTCGCCGAACTATTATGGCGATGTGGAAGCGCGCTTCGGTCTCGATCCAGACCTCACCGAACGGCTGAAGGTGGAAAACATCCTCTACGACCGCGACGAGCATGGCGAATATTTCCAGCTCTACAGCGGCACTTTCGGCGAGGGCTTCTTCTTCGAGATCGTCGAACGCCGGGCATATCGCGGTTACGGCGCACCAAATGCCATCTTCCGCATCGCCGCATTAAAAAAACAGATGCGACCGGAAGGAATGCCAAAAAATTGACGGCCGCAGCAGACGCGCCGGCATTATAGCCAGCCTCGAAGAGCGGCGGAACATCGGTTTGAGATTGTATTTGCCGGAAGTGCGGTACGAAACGTGCCGATGCAGGGCGGGACCTCGACCGCAGGGGACGTAGCCAACAAATCGAAATCCCAACCATCGCGTCGTAGCGCTCCGGATTGTGCACCAGATGGGCCTCTGGTTACTTTCCTGCGGCCGTCGCGGCCATTTCAATCACGTTAGCAACCTCTTCCGGCCGGGAGGCGAAAACCGCATGGCTTGCCTTGATTTCGGTGATCTCGCTGCCGGCACGTTTGGCCATCTGCCGCTCAAGGTCGGGATTGATCGAACGGTCTTCTGTGGCGACGATCGACCAGCTCTTCTTCACCTTCCACGCTGGTTCTCCCGTCCGGGCGGTAAAGGCATCTTTGGAGGCAAAGACCTGAGATTTCGCGAGAAATGCCGCTTCGTCCTTCGGCAGGTCGGCCGCGAAGTCGTTCGCGAAGGCTGCCGGGTTGATATAGAGATATTTTCCGTCTTTCGTCTCGCGAATGTTCATGCCGCTGGCCGGTTTGGAACTCGCCAGCCCGATCAAGCTTTCACCCTTGTCCGGCTGGAAGGCCGCGACATAGACGAGCCCGGCGACATTGGGGCTATGGCCGGCTTCGGTGATCACCATGCCGCCATAGCTGTGGCCGACGAGCAGTACCGGACCATCCTGTAGGTCAAGCACGCGATTGGTCGCAGCAATGTCGTCGGCAAGCGAGGTGATCGGCTGCTGCACGATGGTGACGTTGAAGCCGCGTTTTTCGAGGATTTCGGTCGCCTTGCGCCAGCCGGAGCCATCGGCGAGCGCGCCGTGCACGATGACGATATTTTTCACTTGGGCGGCCTGGGCCGCAAAGGCGATCAGGCTTGTGGCGAATGCGAGGGCGAGGGTGGAGAGATAACGGCGGTTCATGAGATTAGCTCCTTTGGGTTTGCGGTAGATGGAAGGAAGGGAGATTCAGCCGAAGGTAAAGGCGTAGGCTTCGACGCCCGGGTCCAGGAAACGGATCTCGAAATTCCGCACCTCGACATCCCCGGACTGACGAACGATCTGGTAAAGTCTGGTCGAGGTCACGATGCCATTGCCGTCTGCATCCGTATCGGCGCCGTGGTCGGCCCCCGGCGCCTTGCCGTCGATAGTCACCTGGAAGCGGACAGGCTTGCCCGCGGCGCCGGGACCGAGGACCAGATGCAGGTCGCGAGCGCTGAACCGATAGGCGATGCTGCCATCCGCCTGACCGAGGGTCGCCTGTTCCGGGCCTACGGTCCAGGTACCGGAAAGGCTCCATTCGTTGAGGCTCGCCTCCGCGACCGAATATTTATGGGGAGCATCGGCGCGAAGGTTCTCCGGTGAGGCGAAATTGGTGGCGCGCTTATAGCCGAGATAGGTTTCGCCGGAGCGGATGTTCTTCAGATCCGGGCTCGCCTCGGCGCCCTTCGCATCGGGTGCTACCGGCGCGCTGGACGCCATGTCGCTGCCGGCTTCGCGCAGCAGATCCTGGATCGCCTGCTCGGTTTGGCGGTAGTTGCCCTCGCCGAAGTGATGGTAGCGGATCTGGCCCTTGGCATCGATCAGGTAATGGGCCGGCCAATAGCTGTTCTCGAAGGCGCGCCAGATCGCGTAGTCGTTGTCGATTGCAACGGGATAGGTGATCTTGAAGTCGCCGATCGCCTTCTTGACGTTGTCGACTTTCTTTTCGAAGGCGAATTCCGGAGCGTGAACACCGATCACCACAAGGCCCTGGTCCTTGTATTTCTCGGCCCAGGCACGGACGTAAGGCACGGTGCGGATGCAGTTGATGCAGGAATAGGTCCAAAAATCAATGAGGACGACCTTGCCGCGCAACTGCTCGATGGCGAGCGGCGACGAGTTCAGCCATTCGACCGCGCCGTCCAGCGACGGTGAACTGCCTTCGATCGGCAGGTTGGCGCGGAATGGGCGCGCCGCGCCGGCAGTCATCATCATGCTGTTGCTGGCGATTTCGGACGGCTTCACGGTACCCTGCTTTGTGTGCAACCGGTCGAGCACGGCCTGCTCGAAAGAGGCGGTGCTGGCATAGGAAAGTCTGGCCAGCAGGCCGGTATCGAGGCCAAGTGCGATGGCGGCGACGCCGGCCAGAACTGCAGCTCCCAGGGCCTGACGGATCCGCTCGCTGATGCCGAGCGACCGCTTCATTCCGGCAAAGATCCTGCTGCCGGCCGCCAAGGCAACGGCGAGCGAAGTGGCCGCGCCGGCGGCATAGGCGGTGAGCAGAAATGTGGTTTCGAGATTGGCGCCCTGGAGCGCCGCACCCGTCAGTATCAGGCCGAGGATCGGCCCTGCGCACGGTGCCCAAAGCAGGCCGGTCGCGACTCCGAGCACGAGCGAACTCGCTGCGGTGGGCACGGAGCCAGGCCTGCCCGAGGCGTTCAGTAGCCGATTACCGAAATCGACGACCGGTCGGGTAACGACGTTGGCGACACGTGGTGACAGCAGGCTGACTCCGAAGACGGCAAGCAGTGCGATCGCGGTGAGGCGGCCGTATTCGTTGGCCTGGATCGCCCAGCTGCCGCCGACCGCGGCGAGGGTCGCGACGAGCGCGAATGTCGCGGCCATGCCAACAAGCATGGGCAGCGTGCTGCGGACGAACGGCTGCCCGGCGCGCGCGAAGACGAAGGGAAGGATGGGCAGAATGCAGGGGCTGAGAATCGTCAGCGCTCCTCCAAGATAGGCAATGATAAGAAGCGTCATCATCGTTTCCTTTGAAACCGAGTTTTCGGGCTCTGGACGGCGATGCGGTTCGACCAGCAGCGGAGCCAATCTGGTCGGCGCGACGTATCCCGGATGTGTCCGGGGTCGAGGAGAAGTGTATCGAAGTGTAGGAATTGCCCCGTGGCGCTACAGAGCGAAACAATCGGCGGCAAGGGGCAGGCGGTCCGGCGTGGGTGACAGTCAATGAATTGTATCAGGACGTATCCAGACGGCCAGACGCTACATCCGCATTCAAAAGCGGGCTCTCGGGACATATCGGGGATACATGCCACCGGTTTTCTTTCGACTGTGATCGTATGGATCGGAGAGAAACCATGACCAACGAATTCAAACTTCGGCGCCGCCGTTTCTTCGGTGTAGCCGCAATGACCGTCGCGGCCGTCGAACTCGGCGCCACCTCGCTGGCGAATGCGCAGTCCGCCGGTGCCTCGTCACCGGCCGTCGCCAGGGCTGAAAGCAACGCGTCTTTCGAGGCGCTGAAGCAGATTGATGCCGGCGTGCTGAATATCGGTTATGCTGAGGCCGGCCCTGCCGATGGCCCAGCCGTCCTGCTGCTGCATGGCTGGCCTTATGACATCTACAGTTTCGTCGACGTTGCCCCGATCCTCGCCTCGGCCGGCTATCGCGTCGTCATCCCCTATCTTCGTGGTTACGGCACGACCCGCTTCCTGTCCGGGGAAACACCGCGCAACGGCCAGCAATCTGCTCTTGCCGCCGACATGGTCGCCTTTCTGGATGCTCTCGGCATCCACAAGGCGATCGTCGCCGGCTACGACTGGGGTGCGCGCACCACCGATATCATGGCGGCCCTTTGGCCGGAGCGCTGCAAGGCCCTGGTATCGGTCAGCGGCTATCTGATCGGCAGCCAGGAGGTGAATCGGAAACCGCTCGCCCCGATGGCGGAGCTTTCCTGGTGGTACCAGTTCTATTTCGCCACCGAACGCGGCCGCCTCGGATATGCCGCCAATACGCGTGACTTCGCCAGGTTGATCTGGCAGACGGCATCGCCGGCCTGGAAGTTCGACGACGAGATCTTCGACCGTTCGGCGGTTGCATTCGACAATCCGGATCATGTGGATATCACCATCCACAACTACCGCTGGCGGCTGGGCATTGCCGAAGGCGAGGCCAGATACGATGCCTATGAGAAACAACTCGCCATGGCGCCGCTCATCACCGTTCCGACGATCACCATGGAGGGTGACGCAAACGGAGCGCCGCATGCCGATCCCTCCACCTACGCCGGCAAGTTCTCGGGCAGATACGAGCATCGCAACATAACAGGCGGCATCGGCCACAACCTGCCGCAGGAAGCGCCGCGGGCCTTCGCCCAGGCCGTTCTGGATGTGGCGAGATTCTAGAGAAACAGACGGCTGCCGCGAGGACGTTTCTTCACTTCGCGGCAGCCGAATCCGGGTCTAATAAGGGCGGCAGGCGCGCCGCTATACCGAAAGAGGATTCGAAAGTCCGAAGATGGAGCATGTCGACCATATCCTGATCGTCGATGACGACCGTGAAATCCGTGAGCTGGTGTCGAGCTACCTGAAGAAGAACGGCCTTCGTGCAACCGTGGCCGCCGATGGCCGGCAGATGCGCAGCTTTCTTGAGACCAACGCCGTCGACCTGATCGTGCTCGACGTGATGATGCCGGGCGACGACGGGCTGGTGCTGTGCCGCGAACTTCGCGCCGGCAAGCACAAGGCGACGCCGATCCTGATGCTGACCGCCCGCAGCGACGAGATGGACCGCATCATCGGTTTGGAAATGGGTGCCGACGACTACCTTCCGAAGCCGTTTGCGGCGCGTGAACTGCTGGCGCGTATCAAGGCCGTCCTGCGGCGGACGCGCATGCTGCCGCCCAACCTGCAGATCAGCGAGGCCGGTCAGCTCCTGACCTTCGGCGACTGGCGGCTCGACACAGTCGGCCGGCATCTCCTCGATCGACAGGGTACCGAGATTGCGCTGAGTGGTGCCGAATACAGGCTGCTGCGTGTTTTCATCGACCACCCGCAGCGTGTGTTGAATCGAGACCAGCTCCTGAATCTGACCCAGGGCCGCGATGCGGACCTGTTCGACCGCTCGATCGACCTTCTCGTGAGCCGTCTGCGCCAGCGGCTCGGCGACGATGCGCGCGAGCCGACCTATATCAAGACCGTGCGGGCAGAAGGGTATGTCTTCTCCGTTCCTGTAGAGATTTCGGAGCCCAGATCATGACGGCGAGCGCTCCGCCTCGTTCCCGCTGGTGGCCAAGCACGCTTCGCGCCCGGCTCTTCCTCATCCTGTTCCTCGGCCTCGCGATCGCCTATGGCCTGTCCTTCAGCATCCTCTTTCTCGAACGTTACATGTCGGCCAAGGCCGTCATGCTTGGCACGCTGGAGAGTGATTTGGCGACGTCGATCGCCGTCATCGACCGGCTGCCGGCGAAGGAGCGGGCGGACTGGCTGGATCGCTTGAGCCGCGGCAACTACCGTCTTGTCCTGGGGCCGGGGCTCGCCGGTGTGCCGGACATGTCGGGCCGCGGCGCCGAGATCGCGGCAAGAATAGAAGAAGCCGCTGGACGCAAGTTCCCCTTACGCATCGAGTCCATTCCCGGCGACGACAAGCGGCTGCAGGGGCATTTGACGCTTTCCGACGGGTCGGAGCTCACCATCGACGTCACCCCGACGGGTGTGATGCCGATCGCCGAATGGCTTCCTTATGTACTCGCGGTCCAGATGGCGCTGCTGGTGCTCTGCACCTGGTTCGCGGTGCGCCAGGCAATCCGCCCCCTCGGCGATCTGGCCGCCGCTGCCGATGCGCTCGACCCGAACAGGAAAGCGCCACCGCTGAGCGAAGCCGGCCCGAGCGAGGTCGCCCATGCGGCGCGCGCCTTCAACGCCATGCGGGACCGCATCGCCCATTATCTCGAAGAGCGCGTCCAGATTCTCGCGGCGATCTCCCACGACCTGCAGACGCCGATCACGCGCATGCGCCTGCGCGCCGACATAGCGGACGAGTCGCCTGAAAAGGACAAGCTCGTCAGCGACCTGCATGAGATCGAAAGGCTGGTGCAGGATGGCATCGCCTATGCCCGCAGCTCGCACGGCAATGGCGAAAAGACATCCCGCATCGACCTTTCCTCTTTCATCGACAGTATCGCCTACGATTATCAGGACACCGGAAAATCTGTGACCGTCCTTGGCGCCGTCCAGGGCACGGCCTCGACCAAGCCGCACGCCTTGCGGCGCATCCTCACGAACTTCATCGACAATGCCATCAAGTTTGCCGGCGCCGCCGAAATCAGCGTCGAGCGGAAAGGTGAGGGCGATATCGTCATCACGGTCCTGGATCGTGGCCCCGGCATTCCGGACGATATGCTGGAGGCGGCGATGCAGCCCTTCTTTCGGCTGGAGCAATCCCGCAATCGCGAGACCGGCGGCACCGGGCTTGGGCTTGCTATTGCCCAGCAGCTGGCCACCATGATCGGCGGTTCGGTCAGACTGTACAATCGCGCCGACGGAGGCCTGGCGGCGGAGATCTCTTTCCGCTGAAGGAGAATTCCCGGTTTGTATGGGAAAATGTCTGCGCCGCCTGTTGCTACGCTTAGATACACTATCCAGCATTTCCGAAAACATGCCGGATACGTCCATCCTTCACATCACTCCCCGTCAACGAATGTCGCTGCCAGCGACAACAACAAAGGAGTGTTCCATGAACAGGATCGAAAAGGTTCTCTATACCGGCAAGACCCACACGACCGGCGGCCGTGACGGCTTCGCACGCAGCGACGATGCACAGCTCGATGTCAGACTTTCGCCTCCGGGCCCGGCCCAGCCCGGTACCAATCCCGAACAGCTCTTCGCTGCCGGCTGGTCTGCCTGTTTCATCGGCGCGATGGGCCTTGCCGCGGCCAAGCGCAGGCTTCGGCTTCCGCCCGACACTGCGGTCGATGCGGAAGTCGATCTCAGTATCACGGACGGAGCCTACTTTCTGCAGGCCCGCCTGAATGTCAGCCTGCCGGGGGTCGATCCGGAGCTTGCCCGGGTACTTGTGGAGGAAGCTCATCAAACCTGTCCTTATTCGAAGGCGACGCGCGGCAATATTCATGTCGAGCTGAAGGTCGCCTGAAAGCCCGCCGGGTGCCACCCGCATCTGCCGGCTGCCGATGACCGGCCTCGCATCATCCTGGAGGTTCTGATGAAATCGATCGCGATCTGTGCCCTGATTGTCGCCATTTTGGCCGCACCCTGCATTTATGACATTTCCTCGACCGAGCCTTCGCCTCTTGAAGGCTTGCTGGCAGTGGCTGTGTCGGCACGGTGATGCATCTTAAAATTCGGCCGGATTGTCTCGACGGACGGCCCGGCCGATTTATCGAGTGAGTTTGGTGCCGAAAGCATGCCGCAAAAGAAAAATCCACCGGCATGTCACATCGGCAGATCTTGTCTCGTCATGATGTCGTCACCAACAGAAGGAAACGAACCATGAGTGCCAAAATCGATATCTTTTCCGCCGCGCCTGCGCTGATGAAGAAGTGGATGGGCGTGTCGGTCGATGTGGCCGCGAGCCTTGAGCCGAACCTCATCGAACTCGTGAAGATCCGCGCTTCGCAGATCAACGGCTGCGCCAACTGCATCAACATGCACACGGCGGAAGCGCGGGCGAAAGGCGAGACCGAACAGCGCATCTATCTCCTGTCGGCTTGGCGCGAAGCGCCCTGCTATTCCGATCGCGAACGCGCCGCGCTAGGCTGGACCGAGGCCTTGACCCGGTTGTCGGAGGGCCATTCCCAGGCAAGCGCCCAGGAAGCCCTGAGGGCCGAATTCACGGAGGAAGAACAGGTGAAGCTCACGCTCATGATTAATATCATCAACGGCTGGAACCGGCTTGCGGTCGGCTTCGGTCTGTGGATCGAACCCGCCGCCGCAAAGGCCGCCCAGGCGGCGGCCTGATGGAAGGCCCCGGTCATGACGACGCAGCGGCGAGTTTCGACCCGCTGCGTCCGAAGCTGATCCGTGTCGCCTACCGCATGCTCGGATCGGTCGCCGACGCGGAAGACATGGTGCAGGAGGCCTTCATCCGTTGGATGAGGGCCGACCGCGGCGCCGTGCGCGAGCCGGAAGCATTCCTGCGCAGCACGGTCACGCGGCTCTGCCTCGATCAGCTCAAGTCGGCAAGGCGCCAGCGCGAGACCTATATCGGTCCCTGGCTCCCAGATCCGGTGGTGGAAGAGGAAGAGCAGGAAGACGTCACGCTGCCGCTGATGCTGGCTCTGGAGCGTCTTTCGCCACTCGAGCGGGCGGCTTTCCTGCTGCACGACGTGTTCGGGCTCACCTTCGAGGAAGTCGCGGTCACCATCGAGCGGGATGTGGCCGCTTGCCGCCAGCTCGCCGCCCGCGCCCGTACCCATGTTCGGGAGGCGAGGTCGCGTTTCCAGGTGGACAAAAGACGGGGAATCGAGCTCGCCGAGGCTTTCTTTGCGGCCTCGCGCAGTGGCGATATGAAGACGCTCGGCGCGATGCTCGCGGCCGATGTCAGCATTTACGCGGATGGCGGCGGCAAACGTCCCGCAGCCATGGAACCGATCCTGGGCTTCGAGGCGGTAATGAGCGTGCATGGCTATCTCGCCGCCGATTTTCAGAAAAACGGTTCGAAACTCGTGCGGGCCGGGTTCATCAACGGCTTGCCCGGCTTCATCACGCTGGAGGCCGATGGCCAGATCCAGACAACCGCGCTCGACATTGCCGACGGAAGGATCAGGGCCATCTACGTGGTGCGCAACCCCGACAAGCTGCGGCATTTGAATTAGTCTTCTCCCGAGCCGAGGACTTTCGACAGGTTCTCGGTTCGGATCATCAATCGCTAACGTAGCTCGGCGATCTTCTTGCGCGCAATGAGATCGAAATCGATCCCGACACCGAGGCCCGCCGCACCTTCGGCGGCGTCAAACAATCCGGTCTCGGACGTGAAGGCGCTCATCACGGCATGCTGGAGTTCATGGAAGCAAAATATATCGCGACCGACTGGTGAGGTTGGACGAGAAATGTGCCGAAGCGATCCGGCGCTCCCTTTATTCCCAGGCCCTGAAATCGTCAGCGCCGCAGGGTTCTCGGCGGACGGGCACTCAGCGCCTCCTCATCGATATCCGAACCTCAGCCCGGTGATCCGGCAGGAAGTCAATTGCAATCTGCGGGTAAATTTAAAAATTTGTGCACGCATTGAGTTTGTTTTCAAAAGCCCGTATGGTGGCCTATCGGTTCAGTATTGACGTTGTATTAGCGCATTTCGTGCATGCCACGCAGCGCTTTTTGCGCCCGGATATTCAATGAAAATTCAATGGACTCGCCTGCGAGGGGCAGGCGGGAGGGATAGTGCATGCCGCCAGATGGCGCACGCCTATGAAGGAGGGATTTATGAACAGACCCGAACCCCAGCTTTCGACAAGAGACCGCGAATTGCTGCTGAAATTCGCTGCCATTATCGAGGAGAATGGCGGAGCGATCATCCATGACATGCAAGACCTGGAGCACCGGGCATTCGTCAAGCTGATGCACAATATCTGCGGCAACAGCGAAGAAGATTTTCCCGGTCTCCATGCGATGCTCGACGAGCCCGCATCGACCGACCGGATGTTCAAGGCCGAGGTGCTGGGTGATGGGGACAGCGGTTGGGTGACGGCGTTCGGAGTTCCCGAGGCCGGCTTCCTCTCGACCACGTCTGCCGCTGCGGCAAAGGGTTACGGCACGGTCGTCGGCGGGTTCCAGACGTGCAATCTGTCGCTGCTCGTGCTTGCGCCCAACGGCACCTTTCTCGCCAACGGATCGACGGCAGGCTACGCACCGCTCAACAGTCTCGCGGTACAGACAAACCAGAACACCGCAAAGCAGTATGTACCCGGCTCGACGGCGATGATGACCTATTCCTATCAGTCATCCGGCGGTCCGGTATCCGGGACCGTACAGGGCAATCCGGGAAGGGCGGTTTCCGATCCGGTCGTCACCGAACCCAAGCGGGAGAACGGCAACACCAATCCCTACAACGCCAATGCCATCTGTATCGGACTTGGGCGCCCTACCGATCTCACCCGTTGCGATTACGTGTATGACGAGCCGACGCAGGACAATCCGATCGGACGGCTGCCGCTGGTCGGCAATGCGACCTTCAACTACCCGATCAAGGCGCTGCAGCCGACCAGCAATTTCCTGGTGGATATCTATGTGATCCGCACTGACACCGGCGGCCAGTCCACCCAACTCGATCCGACAGACATGAATAATGTCTATGCGAATTTCAACATCGCTCCGGGCGACGGTAAAACGCTGACCTGGAACCTGCCGATGAAGCCGAACACGCAGCCGCCGGCGCCGCCGCAGACCTACAATCCCGTCGTCTTCTCCAATATCCCCTGGGCGACCGAGATGGTCTCCTACCTGACCTGCAACATAACCGTGGTGCTCGACGACGGTTCATCGACTGGCGTGCCCGTTACGGTGACGATCCAGAGTTCCGACATGCCGGACAACGATCCCATCGACGGCGTGACCTATATCATGCCGATCGAATTCGTCTGGCATTGCCTTGGCGAGGATACGCTGGTGACGATGGCCGACGGCAGCAGGAGGAAGATGAACGGCATCAAAGCCGGGGACCTGATCGGTGCCGCGGAAGGCAGCGGGCCGGCGACCGTCAGCGTCACGCACAACGCCAGGCATTTCCACGATGTCGTGGTGCTGGAAACGGAAGGCGGGAAAACGTTGGCCGCATCGAGCGAACATCTGATCTTCACGACCGACGGGCCGGTGGCCGCGGGTGCCCTGAAGCCCGGCGCCAAACTGATCACGACCGACGGTACCGACGCGCTTCGTGCGACGTCCACGGAGGCTGGAGGCGGGCGCGTTTTGTGGAACCTGTCGCTCGGCGAAGCGCCGCAGATCGACGATCCGAACGCCGAAGTCGGCCAGTTCTTCGCCAACGACATCCTGGTGGGCGATGCCCGGGCGATGCGGGCACTCCGCTATCGGCAGATCAACGATCAGGAATGGGTGAAGACCCAGGTGCCTGCCTCCTTCGAGCGCGATGTCGAAAGCACTTTCCGCCGCCGCCAAAAGGTCGTGATGCGTTAACCGTCGACTTGGCGGGTTCCCGTCCGGGGACCCGCCGCCTCACTGCAATCCCTTCAGACTCGGGCAGAACCATGGCGCAGAATCCAGTCCTTACGTCGGCGCAATGCTCATCGTCGGGCAATACCTACACGGTGCGGGTGGGCTGGCAGCTTATCCAGGAGGCGACCTATTTCGTTGCCGTGGTGTTCGACCCGTCGAACAACCAGGTTGCGCGGAAAGTCGTCGGCGGACCGCTCGGCGCCTCCTCGGCGATGCTTACCAATGTGGCGCTGACGTCGACGGTCAACTACACGGTTGCCGTCGCCCAGAGTGATCAGTCGGGCAATCCGACATCGGCCTACAGCCCGCCTTTCAACCTGCTGCAGCAGCCGCTGACGAATATCACGACCGTCAACGACCTCGACAGCATCGTCGTGTCGGCGACGCTGCCGGCAGTCGGCCTGCCTGCCGGGATGAGCATCAATCTCATGAGTTCGGGCAATACGCTGCTGGCGACGGCGAGCGTTACGGGCTCGAGCGGCACGCTGATTCCGCCACAGCCGCTCGATCCGACGCAGAGCTATTATCTGCTCGTGGCACCGACTTCCAACCAGACGCTGTCGATTGGCCCGAACCAGCGCGCCGACCTGCAGATGACCCGCCCTGTCATTTCCGCCATCAGTTATGACGGCGACAATCTGACGGTCTCGACGGCAACGGCATTGCCCACCGGATCGACGCTGAAAGGGGTGTTGATCGCCGACGGCACGCAGCTTGCCCAGGCGACGGGCAGCAACGTATCCGTATCTATTCCCGTTGTGGACGATACACTCGATCTGTCGAAGCGTTACAGTTGTACCCTGCGTGGAATGGCCGGCAACAATGCCGGCCCGGCTTCCGTCCCAATCGAAGCCGTGGTCACGCCTCCGCAATTCGAGTCCGCCTATTATGTCGGCAATCATATCGGTGGTCGCTGGACCGTGCCGCCGGTTGCGCCGATGCCAACGGGCGCGTCGATTGCCGCAATCGTCAACGGCGGCATCGCGGGTACCCCGCAAACCACCATCGGCTATCGGGGCGATATTGATCTTTCCGGCGTCACCGTTGCCAACATGCTGAAATTTCAGGCGAATTCTGTCTTTGGTGTCGCCAAGGGGCCGCCGGCGTCCGTCAATCTTCCCTATACTGCACCGGTCATCACGTCGGTCGCGGTTGCCGACGGCACGATTACCGTCGGCTGGCAAGGCAGTCCCGGAGCGCCAGGTTACCGGCTCTATCTCAACGACAGCACCGGCAAGCCTGTCGGTCATGTCGATGCGGGCGGCCTCTCCGGCACTTTGGCGCTGCCTTTCAGTCAGGGTGCCGTCTATTCGGTCTCTGTCCAGCCCTTCGGGACCAATTCGGATGGTATCGCGATCAGCGGACCGGTGTCTGCCGGCGTTGCGGCACTGGTCGCCGTGCCGGTGGCGACGTCGACCAGCTATGACGGTACGAATGTGACGGTGAACTGGACCGCGCCGCAGCAGACGGCCGGCATTACCGGTTACACGGCAGAACTGCTGCATGCCGATACACTGGTACCGGCCGGGTTCAGCAAGACGGCCGGTGCGGGCGACACGTCCTGCCAGATCGCTGCCGCTTTGACCTCCGACGCCCGGCTGGTTGCCGCCGTCCGCGCCACCGGAACGAACTCGACCGGCAACCTCGGCCCCGCGGTCGAGGTCCTCTCCGTCAAACCGGTCGTCACGGCCACCGATGCCAGCGCGACGAGCCTGCATGTAGCATGGGATGTCGCGCCTGATCCATCGGTGACCGGTTACACCGTGACTATTTCCGACGGCGGCTCGCCGGGAACACATCAGACATTCCAGACGACCGGTACGGTACTCGACACCCCCAACACGCTGACGGCCGCCCAGGTCAATGTTCGCGTTTGCGCCAGAAGTGCATCTGCGACAGGGGCGGACAGCGCTCCCGCCTATCTGTTCGGGACCAAACCGAGCTATTATCCGCAGAACGCGAATACCAACGGCCTCTATCTCGTTCGTTCGAACAGCAACCAGCCCGCGCCGGCGGACATTGTCCTTGCTTTCCCCAATGTCTTTACGGCAGCGCCGGCAACGTTGCCGTCTGCGGGCATCTTCACGCTGGAGGCGAATTCCGCGTCGACTCTTCTGCCCTATAAGTTGACCATTCCCGCCAACAGCATCGCATGGAGCTTCGATCCGGCATCCCGCGCCACGCTTTCCAGCAACTTCCTCGATTTTCTCAAAAAGATGGAAATGCCGGACGGGAGCAACGTGCTGATCAAGCCAGGAGCCCTGGCGATAGTGCGGCAGACTGTGGCGCTGGGGTTGCCGCTGCTGTTCTCCGAGCAACTCAAATTCATGTACGGCTTCAATCCCGACGCCCAGACCGGCGGTTATGTCGATCTGGTGCCCGGCATGCGGCTGCGCGTCGACACGGCTGTGCAGCAGATCACGCCGCCGAACAACAACCAGATGGGCTACGTTCCGACCGGGAGCGCGACCTACGATATCCAGTCCTATGCTCAGGGCACGGCGTTAAATCTCGGTTTCAATGGCTTCCTTTCGGCAATCGTGCGGCCGAGCGTGCCCACTCCCTTGGTGGAGCCGAATGCCGGTGGCGGCGGCGTGGTCGATCTCTACACCGCGACGGGCAGGCAGCCCTATTTCCGTCTGCTCTATCCTTCGACCGTCCATGGTCCGAAATTTACCGGCCTCGTCGACCAAGCGAATTTGCCGGTCATTCTAGGGGCAACGACCTATAACGGCCTCGTTGCGGCTACGAACCAGTATGTCGCGCAGGGAAATTTCACCGGGCTTACGAATATCTTCCCGTTTTATTTCCGCGGCCGTTCCGCACTGACGCCGGAGGTCTCGGCAAGTCTGAACGGGCAACGTTTTTGGCTGGCGCTCGGCTCGACGGTCGAAAACCTGATTGCGCAGGCGGGAAGCCAGCCTTCCTGCCTCAGCGCCGCCGTGGGCGGCTTTGCCATGCGGCGCAGCATCGGCGGATTGACCGACGATCTCAACGCGACGAGCCTTGCGACAACGGCCGTCGTGACCAATCGCGTCCGCCTCGAATATCCGTCGGCAAGCTTCCAGCCGCCTCAGTCGGGTTATTTCGACCTGCCGCTGTTTTGCGGCGACGACATTCGCCTCGACCAGGGGGGATGATATGCCGGCCTATTCGTTCACGAAGAGCTTGAATTCCGAACTTTATCTCTATTCGGATACCGGGACGCCGGTCAGCGACAAGCCCTATACCGTCGCCTTCATCCGGCGCATTCCGACGACGGGCGGTGCGACGACGCTGACCCTTGGGCAAAGCTGGTCGGATATCGAAGGGGTCTATCTCTTCTATCAGGAAACGCCACCTGACGAGGCCGTATTCGTCGCCCAGGTCCGCGCCTATCTGGAGGCCGGCGGACTGACCGGCACGCGGTTCTTCTGGATCTCCGGCAGCGCCTCAATGACCGCCCTGTGGGAGACCGCGGCCATCGCGGTTTCCGGTTCTGCCCCGGCAGCATTATCGCGCTACAGTGAAATTACCCTGCAGAACTATCGCCTATGCCTCGACCGCGGATTGGCCGTCACGCTTGCCGATCCGGCGGCGGGCGCGGCCTACCCCGCTTTTGTGATCGCCTGCGGCGCTGTCGGGCAGGTTCGGCTGGATACCGGTTCCGGCGATCCGCCGCTCACTGGTATCGGCAGGACAGTCGAGATTCCCATGTCGGGAGCGGCGATCGGCTGCCTGCGGTTCGAACTCGATATCGCCCAGAGCGCATCGAGCGGTACCGGAACGGAGATGGGCGCCCTCGGAAGCGGCCTGTCCTTCTTCTATCCCGATCCTGAATGGGGACCGGCCTTCCTGTCAGCGCTCACCTATCCGCTGCTCGATCCCGCGCAGGCGGCAATCGCCTTCTATCCGACGCTCGACCCGCTCAATCCGCTGCTGCCGGCGCGCACCTTGTTTGGCCTGACAAAACCGGATGGCAGTGCGCCTGCCCAGCTCGCCAGCTATTACCGGACCTGGGTGGGACGGGGTGTCGGGTTGACACCCGCTCCAAGCACGGGGGCCGGGTTTGCGCTAGCCGCCCGGCCACGCTTTCCCGGTGACGAGGCGCCAGATTACACGCTAACGCCCAACGGCAGCTTCACCATCGATATCGCCGCGCTGGCTTATGGCGTCCAGGTGCCCGGCGAAACCGTCAGCGCGACGCGCATCATGTGCGGCCTGTCACCGGTGGAATATATCGGCTACCTGCCGCCGTCCTCTGGTACGGTCGCCAATAGTGTCACCTTTTATCCCGGCAACCCGGCCTATGCGGCATCGTTCGATCCCGGTTCGGAGAGTGCCGCCGCAGGCGGCTTGAGCGATACGGCGACGACGTCCTATCTCAGCTTCACGCCCCACGGGCCGGCGACGATCAACTATTACAGCCAGCCCGACCAGTCCGTATTTTACGATCCTTCGCCCTTCGCTCCCCCCGCCGATGCCAACTTCCTCGACATGAAGGAACTCGTGACCGGCCAGCTTGCGAGCAATGCCGCTGCCGCGATGCCCATGGTGCCACTTGCAGGCCTTGACGGCACGCTTGCTGTGCAGGCCCCGTACGCACGTTTTGAAATCAAGGTGATAAGCCAGGTCCGCCGCGATCGGATCCACGCTTTTCTGGGAGCCTCGCCGGCTGCTGCCGCCACACCTGTGGCATCCACCGCCACCACCCGCCACGGCATGCTGGGTTTTTTCGGTACGCCGGGGACAAGCGAGGTTCCCTTCGTCAAGGTCCAGCTCGCACAGAGCGACGCCGGCGCTGAAACGCTGATGCTTGCCGGCAGCGGCGGCGGCGATATCACCGGCCCGCTGAAACAGGCGCTTCAGAGCAACCAGTTGTTCCTCGTCATCTCAAACGCTACGCTGTTTGCGCAGCAAGGCGCCTTCCTCTCCTCCGCGCTGAAGATCGCCGGCATTCCGTTCGACCTGGATCCCCGGTATTGGGCGCAGAACGGAACGGTCATCGTCTATAAATATGCTGGGGCGAGTATCGCCAACCTGGCCGAGGACCTCGGTGCCTGGAGTTTCCCCCAACAGTTTACCGACGGGGCGCTGACGCAGAGCAATCTGCTCGCAATCATCCAGGCCGTCATCGACAAGGTCGAGGTGCCGCCGGGATCCACGCCCGATCCTGATTTCCTGCATGTCTATGAGGCGGTGACCGACCCGGCGTGGAACGGCATCCTTGCCTTCAACACCGAGGTGTCGCTCGCCGCCATGCCGGGCCAGCTTGCCGGGATCGCCGCCGGTATCGATCCCTCGCGCTTCCGCGCCCATCATCTCGGCATCAACATGTCGCCGATGGACGTGGTGGGCGGCGTGCTGACCATGCGCGATACGGCGCTGTTCGGGCTGATCGACTATTCCGATGCCACCTCCTTCGCAAGCACGAACAGTGACTTCGACTTCAAGGTAACGGTGTTGCGCATCCTGTTTGGCAATTCGCAGATCCGCAACTTTGCCTGCGCCATTGAGCTTCTGGCCAACAGGCTGTTCGGCAGTCCGGTGACGCTGGTCGATGGCTCCGGCACCGCCGCCGGGCAGAGCGTGATCACCCTCCATGGCTACTATCAGCACGCCGAGGCGGGCGATACCTTCAGCTTCATCTCGCGCGGCGACCAGCATTTCAAGGCGGCGAGCCAGGTTCTCGACGAGGTCGTCATCTCAGGCGCCGATTTCGTCACGCTCAATCCGGATGCCGTTCCGAACCAGAACGGGATAAAGGCAGTCAGAACCCGGTTCGTCTTCGGCGGCACGATCCGTTTCCGGGACCTCCCGGATTTCGATGCTCTCTCGTTCGGAAACACGACCGGGGCGGAAGTACTGCCAGGCGGTCTTTCCTATTCCAACCTCGTCGTCCAAATGGATTACGATCTGAATGCGGACGGCGTGACGCAGAACCGCGGTTTTGTATTCGACGCGCAGAACCTGGCGATCGACATTGCGAGTTCGGTTGCGCGCCCTCAAAGCCTGTTTGCGCATTTCCCACTAAAATTCAAAGGGTTCGTTCAAGGGCAGTCGGGATCGACGCCGGCGGGGCTCGGTTATCTTGCGGCCGCGACGCCGCTGGCAGAGACGCCGCTCGCCTATCCCTGGTACGCGCTGCAATACGAGCTCAACCTCGGAACCTTCGGCGCGCTCGCGAGTAGCGCCGGCTTCACCGCAGGCGTGCTGATAGGCTGGTCGGGTTCTTCCGGACCGAGCGTCTATACGGGCCTGCGCATCCCGGGCGCCAATCCGGAAAACCTGTCCTTCTCGATCGAGGGCATCCTTGGCCTTTCCATCGACGACATACGGTTTACCGCGGCGCCATCGACGGGGGGGAATATCGCCTACACGCTGGTCTTCACCAATCTCGCGCTTCGCTTCCTCGGCATGAAGATCCCGCAGAGCGCCTATGTCGACCTCGTGCTGTTTGGCAATCCCGATCCATCGAAACAGGCCTCCAGCCTTGGCTGGTACGCCTCCTACATCGCGGCGTGAGGAGGCGATCATGAAGCTCATGGTCTGGAACATCGAAAAATTTACCGATGCCAAATTTCAGGATTATGAATACTACCCGACCGCGAAACTCTCGACGAAGCGCAAGCGTCAATACAATAGCGCGACAGACCGGCTGTTTTATATGCAGATGGTGGTCGGTGCCGGTGGCACGGCCGCCGACGTGCCCGACGTGATCGCGGTGCTCGAAACGATGACTGCACGAAACACGCCATTGGGACAGCCGATGAACGCGCTGGATTCTGGAGGCGTGCTGCAGTTCCTGCAGATGATCAAGGATGAGACCGGCAACGCCAACTGGCGTGTGGTTCCGCCGATCAAATGCAATCCTCCGAAACCTGCTCTTCATGTCGGAAAATGGGCTGCGGAAGAAGCAGTCGCCGTTTTTTACAACAGCGCGACCGTCACCTTCGAGGGGCCGGACTACTGGAATGGCGCGGCGATACAGCGCGCCGCCGGCGGTGCGGCCGCGTATGCGCTGCCCTGGAACGGAGCTACGATTGCAGGCGGTACCACACGGGCAGGGCGTGTCGACCACACGGATAATGCCGGTACGGCTGTTCTTTTCCCGAACAACATGAACCGTCGTCCCTTCATGGTCGACTTTCGGGAAGTGGGGGGCGCAACAAGACTTTTCCGCTGCCTGTTCATGCATACGTCGCCCCAGCACGGCGCGACCGGCACGCATGTCACCGGCACCCAAGCAATTGCCCAGATTGCCGACATGAACCCGGCACAGAACACGACGGCCAATCCAAATTATTACATCGCCTGCGGCGATTTCAACGTGAACGACTATAACGCACTGGAATCCGTGGCTGCTTACGCACCTTTGCTGGCACTCAGTTACAAATATCTCATACGGACGACGAATACCGACTCCACCCATTACCGCCGCAACCATGACGCGGATCCGCTGACGCCGCCCTTCAGCTATCAGCATCGCGAAATACTAGACAATTTCTTTGTGCGTCGGAATCCAGGGCCCCAGCCCTGGATAACCGTATACAGAAGAATATCGGTCGACTGCGTCGATGGCGCACCGGCGCCTTGGGGCACGGCCATGTATCAGGACCTCGGAACGATCCAAGGCCTCCCCACCGGCCATGGATTGGCAGGACCGACAGCCACGTTCCATCAGTGGGAAAATTTCTGGAGCATCATCGCCACCAGCGACCATCTGCCGATCTATCTGAGGATCCCATGAAGAGCGGCGTTCCGATATCGAAAATCAGTTCGGCGAGGTTGTCATGGCCGATGCCCTGACAATCCAGACGGTCCACGACGATCTGATCACCCAGCTGGATCACGGTTCGGTCGCCGTTCTGTGGTCACGCAACCTGCCGTCGCAAAGGCTCTGGACGCTGGTTGCGGCGACGCTCAGCAACGACCCTGCAAATCCGGTCACGCAAATCGTCCTGTCGCCGCCGGATGCGCTCAACCCCGTCCGCGTATCCCCGGTCGCCGGTGAGGCCTTTACGGTCACCGGGCAGGTCGATCTTCTGAATCTTGTTGTCACCACCACGGTCACTGTCACCGTTCGCAACGGCGAACCGGACCTCGCGTTCATCCTCACCCCATCCGCGCGCTGGACGCTTGGACAAAGCTTCGAAGCTTTCAACAACCGCCTGTTCGATCAATGGTGTGGCCAGCTGACCGGCAAGAAGCTGACCTGGAGTTCGGTCGGCAGCACCGCCGGCACAGCGCTGGCTCTGGATGCATCGCTGCTCTATTCGGGCGTCTATTCTGTCATCAACATCCTTTACTCCGGTCAGGTTGCGCAGCATTTCACGCAGCCCATCGCGTTTGGGACGTATGGCCCTACCTTCAGCGCCCAAATCCCGGTGGTCCATACCGGCAACGGCGCGTTGGCCATCGGTCCCGTCAATGTCGACACGCCTTATTTCGTCACCCGATTGACCTATGTCCCGTCGGACGACGACGAGACGCAGATGTCGCCGGCGACGACGGTCGGCCTCGGCTGGCATCTCGACAGTCATAATCAGGCGGTCAACGATTTCGAGATCATTGCCGTCATAACCGGCAACTATCCGGTCCTCACCGTCTCCGGCGGTTATCCCGATGACGACAATGCGCTTGCGCTCACTGATATCGTCGCTGCTATGTATGGCTCCGCGATCAGTCCACCGTCGCTGCCAGGCCCCTTGCAATTCCTCGCGACCGATGTCGGGCTGCAGCGTTTCTCCGTGTCGGTCGGGCTGACGGTGCCGCCCGCATTCCGAGCCGCCCAGATCTATATCGCCACAAAACCCACCAGTCCCGGCTGGGTGATCATCGGCCCAGCCTCCGATCCGCTTCTGGCGCTGCAGGAAATCCATTTCCGATATTCGACCCTCGCAGCGGACATACTTACCGTCAATTCCGTGCTGCTCGGTGGCACGATCAAGATCGGCTCGCTGCTGTTCATGGCGGATGCGTCCTACACCTGGAGCGGCGCCGACTACGTCATCGAGGGGCGCGGCGAACTGGTAACCGCAGACGGTCTGCCGCTGCGCTTCTCCGACCTGATCGCTGGTTTCGGCGCGCCGTCGGTGGCTGCTGCCTTCGATGATTTTCTGGAACTCAGCTTCTCGCTGATCGGCGCGGAACTCACCTACGAGAACCAGGGGGGCACCGTCACCACCCGCTGGTCGGCCTATGCCGATGCAGATCTCAAGCTCAAGCTTTTCGGACAAGAATTCCTCGGTCTCCACAATGCGACCGTCAACGTCGGTGGCGTCGAGGTCGGCGGTGGCCCGCCGTCCTATGTCATCACCGCTTCCGGGCAGATCTTCGTCCTGGGCATCGTCCTGCCCGCCGAACTCGTCTTGTCCGACGGCACGAAGACATTCCGCATCGGACCGATCAGCTTCACGCTCGGCGACATCATCACCTGGATGGTCAACATCATCCATCCTTCCTGGAACTACGAGCTGCCCGAGCCGTGGAACGTGCTGAACTCCATCGGTTTCGAGAACCTGACGCTGGAATTCGATTTCGAGAATCAGACCGTTACCCTCGATACCGGGCTCACGGCCGATTTCGGCTTCATCAGCCTCACCTCGATCCGGTTGACCTACTACAAGCGGGTGCCGTCCAGCGGCAAGCAGGGCGTCGTCTTCGCGATGAAGGGCAAGTTCCTCGGCCTGCCGATCGAGGTCACGACGGACGATCCCGATCTCGAACACGACGAGATGGGCTGGGATCTCGTCAACGGCAAGCCGATCGAGGTGCCGGGCGCGGGCGACGAACTGTTCCGGCTCGATTATCTCGGCATCGGACAGCATGTCGCCTTTCGCGATACGCGCGACCTGCGCACCGTCGGCGAGGTCATTACCGCACTCGAAAACAATCTCAAGCCCGTCGCCGGCGACAGCGGCAATCCGCTCGCCACGCAGAACGGGCTGGTTTTTGCCGAAAACAGCGGCTGGCTGCTCGGTTCCAAGTTTTCGGTGCTGTCGACCGTCACCATCAGCGTGATCTTCAACGATCCGCAACTCTATGGGCTTCGTATCGCGCTTCAGGGAGAAAAGGCGCAGTCACTTTCCGGCCTGGAATTCGAGATCCTCTACAAGCGCATCTCCGACACGATCGGACTCTATCACATCGACCTGCGTCTGCCCGATGCGATCCGGCAGCTCGAATTCGGCGAAGTGTCGGTGACGATCCCGGAATTCGTTCTCGACATCTATACCAACGGCAATTTCAAGATCGATGTCGGCTTCCCCTACAGGCTCGATTTCTCGCGGTCCTTCTCGGTCGAGGTCTTTCCCTTCGTCGGTTTCGGCGGCTTCTATTTCGGTTATCTGGAAGGAGCGACCTCGGACCGCGTGCCGACGGTCAGCGACGGTACGTTTAAGCCGGTGCTGGAATTCGGGCTGGGTCTTTCCATCGGCGTCGGCAAGACGATCGAAAAGGGGATATTGCGGGCCGGCGCGACCCTGACCGTCGAAGGGATCGTCGAAGGGGTGCTCGCCTGGTTCAATCCCGACGATGCCAATCGCGACACGGCGCTCTTTTATTCCATCGCAGGCACGGTAGGGATCGAGGGGCATGTCTATGGCGCGATCGACTTCAAGATCGTCAAGGCTTCCGTCGATATCCGCGCCAGTGCTCGCGTGACGGTGATTATCGAATGTTACCAGCCGATCGACATTGCCCTCAACGTCAGCGTTTCGGCACGCGTGAGCGTCAAGATCCTGTTCATCACGATCCACTGCTCGTTCAGCATCGACCTCAACCTCGAATACACGATCGGCCATGCCACCACGCCGCCATGGACCATCGACACCCGCGGCACGCGCCAGCAATTCGGGCTCGTCCAACGGCGTCACGGGCTTTCGCCCAACGAGTTCGGCCGGCTGCGGGCCAGCCGCGCGAAGCGCCTTCAACGCGCGCGGCGTGCGCCGAAATTTGACCTTGCCGCCGTGGATCGCATGTCGCTTCATGCGACGCGTGACGTCGAGCAGACGGTCATCGCGCTGCAATTCCGTCCCTTCTTCACCCAGAGCGACCAGCCGTCGCTCGTCAACGACCAGCCGCCGCCGGCAGGCGAACGCGTTCGTTCCGTGGCGATGCTGTACACGGCCACCGCCGGCAGCGGGCCCGACACGGTCTTCGCCCAACTCGCCAGCTTGTGTTTCCAACGTGTGGTCGCGGCTCAGCTGGCAACGAAGCCGGACGAAAACGACCGCGTCAGCCTCTATGACCTCTCGGTCATCAAGCACCAGCTCGACCTCGGGCTGCATGATCCGGATTTCGCCTACGACGCTCTGGTCGCCTTTTTCGTCGCTGCCGGTATCGTGTTCGATATTTCGGGCGAGCCGCAAAATGGCGCGGTGACCGCGACCTTCTTCCCGATGATCCCGGCACTGACCCTTACCGATACCCTGACGGATGGCGCCGGCGGGCAACAGCACTTCGTCAGCGTCAATTACGCGACCGATCCACGCCTGATGGTCGACGAAACATACGAGGGCATCGTCGACAGTTATTTCCGCGCCTTCCAGGCCGGTTCGGAAAATCTCGTCGAACAACTGGCTGCCGGTATCTCGCCCGAGGCGGCACCGCGCGCCGGGACGACGGAGTCCATGGCGCAATATGTGTTCCGGGACTACTTCCTGATGATCACCCAGTCGATGGTGCAGTCCGCCATCGATTATCTCGACGCTTATCCCTATGTCGTGCCGCAAGGTGCTGCACAAAGCCTCACGGCGATCGCCTCGGCGATGTCTGCCCAGAACGACCCGCATGACGAGAACCCGGCGCCGCTTTCGATCGCGCTCGCCAACGTCACGGCCACTGACATTCTCGATGCTGCCGGCACGACCGCCACGGGCATTGCCGGCGCCTTCTATCAGGCCAACAACGGGGAATCGCTGAACGACATAGCAGGGCGCTTCAGCGTGTCCGCGACAGCTCTGGCGGCGATGGTCAATCCGGACTTCGGCGTCGCCAATGCCGCCGGGCCGAACATGATCAATCCCGGTATCCAGATCGATCTCGGCGACATCGTCTATACCTGCGCGGACACCAGCATGACCCTCGGCCTCGTCGCGCTGCTGTTTGCCGTCCCGCCGGATTCCATCCAGAATGATCCGGGCAATGCCGGGCTCGATTTCGCCGTGCCGTTCCCGCCGGGTACGCAGGTTCACGTCCCTGCGGCGCACTACGTGTTGCAACCGACCGACACGCTTGCCGGTCTCGCCCAGGCGTTCCAGACCGCGCTTTCGACGATCGTCACCCGCAATGCCGATCTCAAGACATTGGTCAGGCCGCTCGGCATCTGGGCCATCCCTATCTTCTTCCATACCTGGCAGAGCGGCGACAGCCTTCAGTCGATCGCGCAGGCCTATGCGCTGACCGTCGCCCAACTGCTCGAGGGCGGTTATGCCGCAGCCCCGATCATCAAAGCGGGAGCGGCGCTGACCATACCCTATCGCCCCGACATTCCGGCGGCGGATCTCTATGCCGCGATGGGTGCGACGACGGTGACCGGTCCGGTCGCCAATTCCGTTTCCCGCTTTATGATGCACGGGATGCGCTTGCCGCAGATTTCGCCGCTGACTTTCGACAGCATGAAGCCGATGTACATCAATCTCGGCCAGCAGATCGACGTCCCCAACGCGCTGCTGACGGAAACCGGCTACAGCTATGCCCTGACGCTCGCCGCCGATCCGCGCCCGCAATGGATCACATTCAATGGCGGCACCGGCATCTCCGGCAGCTATGACTACGCTGCGGAGGATCTGACCGAGCTCGGCGTCTACAACGCCGTCTTCACGCCGGATCAACTGACCGTACGTCAACTCCCGCTGATGGCCTATACGCCCAACCGCTATCCGCTGCGGCAGGTGGTCCACTGGCAATCGCCGCATGGCCTTGCTCCCGTCACCGGCGAGGCTTCCAATGGCAATGGCGAGCCCAATATCTGGAACTTTCCGCCGGCGCTCATGGAGCGGCTGTCGGCCGCTACAGGCGGAACGGATGCCGCGACCACGCTCAAATTCGCCATAGCGATCGGCCGCCAGCCGGCCCCGAATGCGCCGCCGGTCTACACGCCAGTCGGCAGTTTCGCCTGGGGTACGGTGATCGATCTCGGCGTGAAGCGAGTCATGGCCGGCAGCGCGGGCAATATCGCCGTCAAAAATGACTATCTGCTGTCAGGCATCGATCCGGCGAGCCGCGAAGCGCTTTATCGCCTGTGGACTTACATGGCCGATCCTTCCTATGCGGATCAAGCCGATCTCTACGTTCTGTGCCGCGCCGATCCCGCCAGCCAGAGCGGCCGCGGAGTGATTTCCCAGGATCTCGTCACTGCCAGTACTGCCGTCCTGAAGACCAATCTCTCGACGGTCAATAATCCCGCTCCTAGCGGCACGCGGCTGCGTGCCGCCGCCGAAGGCGATCCAGCGCCGGTCTATGCCGCGACCATCGGTCAGCCCAGGGATTTCCTGCGGCTGATCTGGGAAAGCGTCACCGTCAACAGTGGCGGTTATTATCTCAACTATACCGAAAACGGCACCGGCGACGGCTTGCCGGACGATCTCTTCGATACGAACGGCGTGGCAACCGTCCAAATCTTGGTGATCTTCGCGTCGCAGCGTCATTCCGGCAATACGCTCGCCGGCCAGCCGCCCATGCTGCGCATGTCCAACTGCGTCGTCCTGAGCGACCACCTGGATCTCGGCAATGCCGAGCTCGTCGTGGAAGGTGCCAACTACACCGTTGAGGCCGGCACCAGCCTCGCCGCCGTCGAGGCTGCCATGGGTTTTGCCTCCATGGCCGATTTCGTTTCCGCCAATCAGGCACTCAAGGTCCTGCTGCGGCAGGGACTGACGATCGCAGTCGGTAGCGGCACGATCGTGGAAGTCGGCGACAGCCTATTGTCGATCGCTGCGCGCGTGGGCGCCAACCCGCTCGCGGTCGCCAATGCGGTGGCGAACGATACCAGCGCCCTTATACCCGGAGCGCTTTGCCAATATGCCCCAGGTCAGATGCGGCTGATCGGCACCGGCGCGGTCGGTTCCGTGGGATTGGAGGTCACCCGTGCCGATCCGGATCCAGACGATGTCTCCTATGCCACTTTGACTGCACAGCAGAAGCTCGACCTGATGTTCAACCTGCTGGGTATCGACCTCACCGGCAACGGCTGGTTCCAGCCGCTGGCGATGACGACGGATACCGGCCAGCCTGCCGGCCGCGCCAACGAATGGCCCGCCACCGGCCCCCTGCTGCCGGACGACGTTCCTCCCGCGCTGCGCGCCACCAACTGGGTCTATCGCAAACTGGTGCCCTATTACGAATTTGCGGTACCGGCGGCCAATGCGGCACTCGATGCCCCCCATCTGCCGCCGCGAAACGAGAACCCTTATGCCGGCATCGCGCCGTCGTCGCAGATAGCGCTGGAGGTCCATTTCCAGGACAATTTCGGCAACCGTCCTGCCGGCGCCGGCGCAAGTGGCAGTATCGCTCTGCCCGCCGGTTATCGCGACCTCATCCAGCCGCTTTCCGCCTGGCCCGGCGTGGCGACGAGCTATCTGGTCAACAAGGTGAATCCACAGCCTGGCGGTGGGGTGTACAAGGTCGGGATCGAGATCGACGCCGGCTTCCGGACCGCCAATTATTCGAGCGGTGCGGGACAGACCGTGACGCAGGCCCGCAAACGGATCGCGGCAGATCAGGAAAAGTTGCGGCAGATCTATTACCAGATCGTCCAGCCCGACATGCAGATGACGATGACGACGACGCTCGACAGCGTCGGTGATGTCCCCGCCCTCTACAGCCTGTCCAAATCTTCCTTCGTCGATATCGTCAATGCGGGCCTGCTGTTCTTTGGGCAGCAATTGGAAACCGCGCAAGTAACTACCGCCGGTGTCGCAGGCGACACGATTGCCAGCATGGCGGCGCGCTGGCTGCTGGTCGATCCCGGAGCCTTGCCCAAGGCCAATGCGGCGATGACGCTCGGGAGCTTCTTCGATCTTGCCGCCGCTGGTCAGTTGACGCTTCCCGTCACGATCCTCGCACGCGCTGGCCAGAGCCTCGTCAACCTTGCCCGCAGCGCCACGGACGCGATGGGCCAGGCCGTCAACGAACAGCAGGTGGCGACGCTCAACGCCGATGTGCCGCTGAAGGCCGGCACGACGGTCGTCGCGCCGGAGCGGACCATTCCCGGCACTAACGATCCCGCCATCGGCGACCAGAGTCTGGCGCAACTCGCCGAACGTTATGCGGCGACCGTCACCTCGCTTGCCGCCGCCAATGCGACCGATACCACGGTATTGCGTCCGGGCACGATGCTGACTTTGGAAGGCGTGGACTACGCGGTCGCAGCCGGCGATTCCTTCGCAGGCCTCGTGACCGCCTTCGAACAGGTGCCGGTCGCCGTGGGCCGAGATACGTTCCGCATCCTGGCCGAGGCGCGGGGCCTGTCGGTAGGCGCGCTCGCCTTCGCCAACGAGACGGCGGTGAGCATCCTCGCGGCAGGCGGCACCTTCACCTATCCGGATGGTGCCGGCGGCACTGTCTCTACTCAGGTCGTGGCCGGCGATAGCCTTTATACGGTGGCAAACAAGATCGCCTCGCAGCTTCGGCAGGCGGCTGTTACGGTTGAGAGCCTTGTCACGGCCAACCAGGACATTCCGGGACTGCTCAAAACCGATGCAGTGCTCGCCACCGGCCTGACGCGGATCAGGATCGACGTCATCGCCAATGCCAATGCCAATGTCACGGCGCTGTTCGTAGCGAGCGCACATCTCAAGATCGCTGCCTATCGGCTGCAGCCGGGCGATACCGTGACGTCGGTCGTAGCCGCTTTTACCGCCATCGACCCGTCCTACACACTGTCTCGATTTGTCTCCGACAACGGCACGACCGGCGATCTGATGCCGGCGGGCGCACAGCTACTGGCCGGCACGCGCACGCAGAGCGTCGATGCTGCCGAGACACTTGCCGATTTCGCCGACGCCAGCGGACTGACCTTCACGCAGATCGGTCAGTACAACAGCGACAAGCCGCTTGCCGTCACCACCGACGCCAAATATCTGGTGCCCGAGCGCACCACAGCTGCCGGATTATCATTCTCCGCCGTCCAGCCGGCGGCGGGAGAATCGCTTGTCACGGTGGCGTCTCGGTTTGCCGGCATAACGGCCGGCAATCTTGCCGAGGCGAATGCCCAGATGTGGCGCACCCTGACGCCTGGCCTGACGGTGAGCCTCAACGGTACGACCGTCATCACCACGGCGAACATGACCTTTGCGGCGCTATGGATTGCCTCCGGCGGTGGGACGACAGTTGATTATGCTGCGCTTGCCGCGGCCATCGACGCGGCATCGGCGTTGCGGGCCGGCGCAGTTCTGGTCGGTCCGCCGGCCAGGGCTGGCTCGGCCGCCGCCCGGCCCACCGATCTCGCGGCCGCCTGGAATATCGATGCGGATGATCTGCTCACGGTCAATCGCGCGGCCGCTGCGTTCCTCAATCCTGGGGCGACCGTCACCTTCGTCGGCACGGCCGGTCCGGTCGTGCTGACCGTCCGCCCGAATGACACGATCAATACGTTTCACGACTATGCGATCGGCACGGCCGGCCTCGAAGCTGTGGATCGCACCGCCTATTTCGCGGCTCTGGCAATGGCGCCGGCGCTGATCGCGGCCCAGGCTGCCTTCGTCGTGCCGCCAACGATCGAGCGGATCACGACCCGCATCGACCGCAACTTCCCGTCCAAGCTGTTCCGGCTGACGCAGGCAGTCCAGTTCGCCCGTGTCAACTACGAGGTCACGGCGGCGACGATCACGGCGCTGGAAGCCGTTCCCGACATTACCGCGGCACAGGCGACGAAACTCAATGCCATGGCAAGCGCCGGACAGCTCTATATCGACGGCGATGCCTTCGATGCGGCATTGCGCTTGGCTTTCGGCAGCGAGCCCGATATCGACTACCTGATTTCCATGACGCGGCGTTATGCCATGCTGCCGACCGTGCAGATGGACCCCAGCTTTGCCGATGTGCCCGCCGCGCTCTCGGTGGAAACGCAGATTCCCGCCCACGCGACGCCCAACTCACCGGAGGACACGGCCCAATCCCTGCGCAATTTTGCCGTCATGTTCGAAGCGGCCTTCGACAATGCCGTCAAGGTGAGCATCAGTGCCGCCGGCGATGCCCTGGGGCCGTCCCAAGCCCCGCGCCAGCTATGGGCCGTCGATTTCTCGCAGGCGGGCTACGGTTTTCGCGTCGATGGCAGCCAGCCAAGTTACTTCGCCCGCCAGCCGATTTCCAACAAACTGCTGGCCGAAAACGGCGTGTCCATGCGCTATTACGTCTCCGGCAACCCGGCTCCCGTGCTTGGCGATCCAATCGATGTCAAGCATGCCGATCTCGACATATGGGCGCGGCAATTCTTCGAAACCGTGGATCTCGCGCTCTCTCCGGAATGTGCGGTATCGATCTATCAGCACGCGCCTACGGCCCTCGACAGCCTCGTGGCGCTCAAGGGAAGGCTGGCGGAGACGGCGGCCGGCCAGCTCGGCCAGCTGATTGACAATGGCCATCCCGGAAACCTGACGCTTGCCCGCGAAAGCTTCGCCGAGCGGCTCAAGATAGAACTCGCGGATGCCTACCGGATAGAGACCGTGCTGCAGTTTCCGGTTGCGATCACCAACGGTGGCCCGGAACGTGCCGGCATCGAGCCGCCCCGACTGTTCGGGCAGCCGGTCAACCTGTCCTATGTCACGGCAACGGTCGAGACCATCGCAAGTCTTGGGGCGGTGCTCGGCGTCAGCCAGCCCTATGTCGTGGAGATGTTTGCCGGCATGCCCGGGATCCTCAATCTCGGCCCAGGCAGCAGTCATCCGATAACAGTGACCTATACGCCCACAGGAGCGACGGCCCAGCCGACCGCGAGCGATTCACTCACCACGCTTGCCATCCGGCTTGGCATCGCCGGCTCGCGGCCGGCGCAGGCATTGATCGGAGCCATCACCATTTCGCCGGCCGGCGAGGGGCTGTTTGCTCCGCAGGTCTCGCTGAGCGCCATCCAGGTGTCTTATGTGCCAGCTGTGGCGACCAGTATCGAAGCGGTTGCGCAAGTACTCGACGTGTCCGTCCTCCAGCTGGCGGCGGCGATGCAGGACACGGCGGGCCTGTTCAATCCGGCGATTACTTCGCTCACGTGGCTCTATGGGACAAACGCTACTGCGACGGTACCGCTCGCCGCAACTTCGACCTTCAACACCCTTGCCGCCGCGTTTGCGGCCGCTGGCGTGACACCGGCACCCGATGCCGCCGCCGTCGCCAACTATTTCCGCATTCTGCCGCCCGACCTGATCGCAGCCGGTGCACGACTTTCGATTGTCGAGCTCATTCCGAACAGCTCTTTCAACGCCACGGCGGTGCCACTTTCTGCATCGGGCTCGGTGCTGACCTTCTTCCTCGATGTCGCCAATCCGTCGCGGGCACGTAAACTGTTCATGGATCTCGACTTCCCGATCAACCAGATCGAACACGATATCGCAGCTGTCCCCGCCGACCCGGATTATGAGAACTCGGCCTGGCTGTCGTTCCTGCTGCCGTTTGACACGGCCGGTGGTTCCACCGATTCCCGCATCGGGATGGTCGATATCCCGATTCCCAACCTGAGCTATCCGGATTCACCGGTCCTGACTGGCCAGGCAGGCGTTCCGACCCCGCGGCCGGAGCCGCCGGTGACGGTCATGGATTTCAAGAAATGGGATTACAATTTCGCATTCGAATATCGCGTCGCGGCCCAGGACCTCATCTATACGGGCGTCACCATCAACCGTGTCGCCGGCGCCGGGAGCGAACGCAGGCTCCGGGCGCTGGACGAGGATCCGGGTCTGCCCACCAATATTCTCGAAGCGCTGGCCCAGTTTAACGCAAGCTACCAATCGTTGACGGAAGATCTGCAGCAGCTGCCCTTCCTTTCTGCCGACGATACGGGCAATCCCGCGGTGGCTTCGGCGTCCGTGCTGGCTGAATTCGGGCGACAGATCGAGCAGTTATGGACCGTGCTACCTCCCGCGCCCGGCGTGGGCGGACAGGACGGCGAACACGGCTACGTCTTCACGATGACCCGGGCACGGGATGCGGCAGATTATCTCGACACGCTGATCATGACCGCGCAAAAGTCCGGCGAGACGCTGTGGCCGGGACGAGCGGAGGTCCAAACGCCGGACGGTACCTGGTATCAGCTGACGCGTTTGACGCCGAACCCGACCGTGGAAGTGGTCTTCGCCTATCCGCAAGACGAGATCCGGGCGGATACGACGCTTACTCATCGAATCTGGTTCATCGGACTGGATGTCGTCGTCGAACAGAGCGCCCGGGCAGGTGTGCATGTGACGCGCAACGAGAACCTCTCGAACGCGGGCGCGACGCTGCCCGCCTTCGTATACCGGACCCCGGTGATCGCAACCGCGGATGATCTGACGCCGCTCATCGGGCGCGCCGATCCCTATGTGCTGCCGCCCCCATCCGCGCCCAACAACGATCTCGTCAATGCGCTGTCGAACTTCTTCAAGGAATTGTTCGATATCGGCAGCATCACCTGGGCGAGCGGTACGACCCGCATGATCACATTGCATGTCGCCTACCGTTTCGATCTCGCTCCCGGCCAGCCGCTCGGTGGATCGGACCTGACGCCGCAGGCGCCATCGGTGTTGCACACGCAATATGCCTTCCGGCTGAATCCGGCCACAGGCTCGCCGGACTACCAACCGGTCAGCGACACCTTCGTCAGCAATCTGGCTGCAGCGGTCAACAGCTGGACATCTGCCAATCTCGATCCCGGCCAGCCGGGCTATCTCGTCTTCGATCTGATGGTTCTTGCCGACGATGCCACCGCCGCCGATGCACCAAACCCGGTGCTCAAGCTGACGACGCTTCTCTGGGCGCTGCAATAGCCGTTTCGGCACGCGACGCTTTCCCTCGGCGACCAGGCCCGGTCTGCATGTTCGCTTCGCTTCAGTCTTGTGGGCGCTTCCATTGGTAATGTTCAAAGACGTGGTGCGACGATGGCCTGACTGCTGGACGCACCGCAGCAGTTCCTCCCACATCAATACATCAGCCGCGACGTCCATTCCGCCCAATGAAGAAGGCATTGGTGGCCGAGCGCTTCAGTCCTGTTTTCCGGCAGCCTTGGGAAGCAAGTTCGCGTGTCCATAGAGGTTGACGATAACGATGCCAGCGATGATGGCAGCGAGCGCCACCCCGTGATGGATGCCGATCCTCTCGCCAAGCAGCAGGATTCCGGCAAGCACCGCGAGAAGTGGCGTGAGGAAGGTGAAGACCGAAAGCTTGGTCGCCGAATAACGGCCGATCAGCGCGAACCAGGCGAGGAAGGAAAACGCCGCGACGATCACGGTCTGGTAAGCAAGGGATGACCAGCCGACCAGCGACTGCGGCAAAGAAGTTTGGCCCTCGACGAGAAGGGCGGTGATGGTCAGAAGCACACTGGAAACGCCGAGCTGATAGAGCAGCGTCTGCGAGGCCGGTGCCCTCGCAAGTCTGGTGAGACGGATGGCGATCGTCGTCAGGCCCCAGAGAATGCCGGCGCCGAGTGCCAGCGCATCACCCAGGAATTTCGTCCTGTCGATCGCGACCGAAGCCTGAAGCACCAACCCAGTGCCGACGAAGGCGATGACGATGCCGATCCAGCCCGCTGCCGACAGTCTTTCGCCAGGGATCAGGAAGTGCGAGCCGATCGCCACGACGAACGGCGCCGTATAGAGGAGCAATGCCGCGCGTGCCGCATCGGTCAGGCCAAGCGAAACGTAAAGCATTCCGAACTCTACCGAGAAGAGCGCACCGACCAAGAGGCCCGGCCAGAAGAGGCCGCGCGTCCAGGCAAGGCCGGAACAACGGAACCAGCCGGCGAGCAGGATCGTCGCGCCAATTGAGCGAATGGCCGATTGCCAGAAGGGCGGCACTTCTGGAATGGCCGCCTTGATGGCGATCTGCTGCAAGGCCCAGAGCGAGCAGAGGACGACCATCGCCAGAATGGCAAAGCTGTCGAGGGAGTGTTTGCGTGTCATCGGGCCATCATGTCGGCTACGGCCGTCGGAAGCCAATGAAAAATAACGAAAGGCGGATGCTTGCCGCTGATCGCGAGGTTAGCTTTGGCTGACGCGTTCGGCGGAGTTTCGCAAACTGGCAAGAACTTCTGCCGCCGCCGTGCGGCCTGCTACGATCGCACCGTTCACATAACCCGGATAGGAGAGTGCGAGCTCGGATGAGGCAAAGCGGACTGCCGGCAGCCCCTCGCGAAGAATGTCCTCCGCATCGGAGGCGTCAAGATCGACGATCACGTCGCCGTAGGCGCCGCCGCACCAGGTATCGTCCACCCAGTCTCGCACGTGGATGTCGAGCGGATTAGCACCTTCCGGGCCGAAGGCTTCGCTGAGTTGGCCACGGACGAAGTCGATCAGCTGTTCGCGCGGCCGCTCATGCCATTGGCGCGCTTCCGGCCCGCCGATGAAGATCACCAGCCCGGCATAATCGCCGCGGCTTGTATCGCAGGCGTAAAGTCCCTGCGGCTCGTGCCACATCACGGCACCGCTCAGCCCACGCTCTCTCCAGAAGGGCCTGTCATAGGTCACCTGCACCTTGATCGACTGGCCAGGAGCCCAGGCGGCGAGCGACTTTTGCACGCGATCGGGGAGGGCCGGCAAAAACTGCAGCCGCCGCGCCATGACCGGTGGTGCGGCGAGGATCATCCGGCGGGCGGAAAAGCGTTCGGCGCCGGTTGTCACCGTGACACCTTCGGCCGAATGTTCGATCTTTGTCACCGGCTTTGCCAGGCGAAGCCTATCACCGAGCTTTGCGGCCAATTCCTCGGCCAGCACATGCAGCGTATCCGGCAGGAACATTTCCATTTCCGAATAGGTATTGGTGATGCGCCGATCGTTGGAGGCAAGATAAAGAAAGGAGACTTCCTGCGGGTCACAGCACCAGAGTCCTCTGATCAGCCGCAGGAAACTCTTCTTCACGTCGGCAGGAACATCGTCCAGCCCGGCAATCCAGTCGGTGACGGTAAGATGCGCAAGACCCGGATCGTTCGGATCGGTCGCGATCATCCGGTCTCGCAGCGCATCCACGCCGCGCCAGCGCGCATAAGCCTGTTCGGCTGAAACCGGCGGCTGGTAGATGGCATCGCCATCGTAATGGGTCATGACCGGTGTCCTGTCGCTCTCCTTGATAAGCGCCATCAACTCGGTCATGTCGCGGCAGAAAAACTGCCCACCGGTATCGATGCGGGTACCGTCCGGCAATACGGACGACTCCACCTTCCCGCCCACCCGGCTGCTGGCTTCGAGGAGCAGTACGCTCGATCCGGCTTCCATAAGCTCCCGTGCGGCCGTAAGGCCCGTGAAACCCGCACCCACGATGATGACGTCCAGCTCCTGCATGTCATTCTCCGCTCGTTTTCGCCTTAGCCCTTTAGCGGAGGCCGGACGATCCGTCCATGAGGCGCTGCTGGTCTGCTATTGCAGCCGTTTGATCAGGAATTCCTTTGCAGCCTGGCTTTCGAGACGGCATGGGCTGGAGCATCCGGCAGCCATTCCCCACGGGGAACCGATGGTCATGGCCATGCTCGATGCCGCCGAGCCTGATCGCCCTGCAATCTCAAGATTTTTGCGCAATAGTTCGACCCGGCCGCGGACGAAGCCATGACATGGCTCGGCCATCCCCATATCGCTCCAGGCGAAGTCCGAAAATCGAGGCGGAACTTCCGGCGCAAATCGGCGCGACGCGGCTGAGGGCTATCAGTAGGTGATCTTGACTGCCTTGCCCTCCTTGGCGGCGAGCAGCGCCGCGTCGGCAAGCGCCAGGGCGATCACACCGTCTTCGGCAGAAGGCGAGGGGGCGGTGCCATTCTCCAGGCTGTCGATGAAGGCCGAGATTTCCGCAGCATAGGCCGCCGTGTAGCGGGTCATGAAGAAGTCGTGCAGCGGCGGGCGGGTATAGCCGTCCTTGTTGGCGATTTCGATCGAGACCGGTCTCTGGTTTTCCGCCGCGACCGAGCCGAGGGAGCCGTGCACCTCGATGCGCTGGTCGTAACCGTAGCTCGCCCGGCGGGAGTTGGAGATGACCGCCTGCCTGCCGCTCTTCGTCGTGAGGATCAGGCTGGCGCTGTCGAAATCGCCGAGTTCGCCGATCTTAGGATCGACGAGAACCGCGCCGGCCGCCATGACGCTGTCGATCTCCTCACCGAGCAGGAAACGCGCCATGTCGAAATCATGAATCGTCATGTCGCGAAACATGCCGCCGGAAACCTTGATGTATTCGGCGGGCGGCGGGCCGGGGTCACGGCTGGTGATCGTCACCATTTCCACCTTGCCGATCCTGCCGTCGTCGATCGCTTTGCGGACCGCTTGAAAATGCGGGTCGAAACGGCGGTTGAAGCCGAGCATCACCTTGGCGCCGGTCTTGCGCACCGTCTCGACGCAGGCTTTCGCCCGTTCGACATCGAGGTCGATCGGCTTTTCGCAGAAGATCGCCTTGCCGGCTCTGGCGAAGCGTTCGATCAGGTCCGCATGGGTATTGGTCGGCGTGCAGATGATCACCGCGTCGATATCGCGGTCGGCCTCGACCGCCTCGATCGTGCTGACCTTGCAGCCGGTACTGTCGGCAATCGCCTGCGCGGCGTCCGCCATGGCGTCGACGACGGCGACAAGCTTCGCTCGCTTGTCTTCCGCGATCGCGCGAGCACGCACCTTGCCGATACGGCCTGCGCCGAGAAGCGCGAGTTTCGTGACCATGATATTCCTCCCATGAACACTGTCAGATCGTTGAGACAGCCCGCCTCCGCAACGGGTAATGCCGCCGTCTTCGTCGGCTGCTTTCAGGCTGCCAATCGAAATTTGGAATATATGTTCTATTTTGCTAGATTGTGATTTCATTCATGTCAAGGCAAAGGGAAGGGACGAAATGGAGGAAAAGGCGCCGGCCACGATCAAGGAATTCGAGGAGCGGTTGATCGAGGTTTCCGAAGACCTGCCGAAGCGGCTGAGGCAATGTGCCGACTACGTCGCGGCCAGCAAGGACCGCATCGCGGTCTCCACGGTGGCCGAGATGGCCGAGGGCGCGCGCGTGCAACCGTCGGCCTTCATGCGTTTCTGCCGCATCCTCGGCTTTTCCGGCTTTTCCGAAATGCAGCGGCTGTTTCGCGATTCCTATGCGGGGGGCTGGCCGGACTATTCGACGCGGCTGAAGCATCTTCGCGAAAAGGCGGAGGGTAGTCCATCGGCGCTGCTGGCGGAATTCGTGGATGTCGGACGCACCTCGTTGGAAAACCTGCTGAAGACGATCGACCCGAAGGTGCTGGACGACGCCGTCGAGGCGCTGGCGAAAGCGGAGATGATCCATATCATCGGGTTGCGGCGTTCTTTTCCGGTCGCGAGTTACATCGCTTACGCGTTCGAGAAGATGAACGTGCCTGCCATGCTGCATTCCGGCGTCGGAGGGCTCGACAACCACAATGCCATCCGGCCCGGCGACGTGCTGCTCGCCGTCACCTTCTCTCCCTATTCGGCGGAGACGGTCGGGATGGTGGAGGCGGCGGGCGCGCGAGGCCTCTCAGTCGTGGCGCTGACCGACACGATCGTCAGCCCCTTGCGGAAATTCGGGGCGATCACACTTTCGGTCTCGGAAGTAGATTTCGGCGCTTTCCGCTCTCTTTCGGCAACGCTCTGTCTGGCGATCGTATTGTCCGTCGCGGTGGGGACGAAGCGGTCAGGTTGAACGTTTGTGTTGAAAATGAGAAAAATAGAATTTATAGTTCATTCACGAATGAGGGCGGTCAAGGAGGATTGGCCGCTTTCGAGGCGGCTAAGCGCGGGCACGGAACGCGGCCGTCGAAAGGGAGGAAATCTTGGCGTCACTCGATCTCATCACGATCGGCCGCTCGTCGGTGGATCTCTACGGCGTACAGGTCGGCGGACGCCTGGAGGACATGGCTTCCTTCAACAAATATATCGGCGGTTCGCCGACCAATATCGCGGCGGGCGCGGCCCGGCTCGGGCTGAAGTCGGCGCTGATCACCCGGGTCGGGGCCGAGCACATGGGCCGTTTCATTCGTGAGCAACTGATCCGGGAAGGCGTGGATGTGCGCGGCGTGAAGACGGATCCGGAGCGGTTGACCGCGCTCGTGCTCCTGGGTATCCGTGACAGCGAACAGTTTCCGCTGATCTTCTATCGCGAAAATTGCGCCGACATGGCGCTCTGTGAAGACGATATCGATCCGGCCTTTATCGCTGATGCGCGCTGCGTCACCGTCACCGGCACGCATCTCTCCAATCCGAAGACCGAGGCTGCGGTCCTGAAAGCAATACGGCTCGCCCGGGAAAACGGCGTGCTGACGGCGCTCGATATCGATTATCGCCCTAATCTCTGGGGCCTTGCAGGACATGAGGCAGGAGAGAGCCGTTTCATCTCTTCCGAGAAGGTGACTGCCAAGCTGCAATCGACGCTCCATCTCTTCGACCTTTTGGTCGGCACGGAAGAGGAATTCCACATCGCCGGCGGCTCGACCGATACGCTGGAAGCGCTGCGGACGGTGCGCAATGTCTCGAAGGCGACATTGGTCTGCAAGCGCGGGCCGATGGGCGCGGTCGTCTTCGAAGGTGATATTCCGAACAGCCTCGACAAAGGGCAGACCGGCGAGGGTTTTCCAATCGAGGTCTTCAACGTTCTCGGTGCCGGCGACGGTTTCATGGCCGGCCTGCTCAAGGGCTGGCTGACCGGAAAGGACTGGCCTACGGCGCTGAAATACGCCAATGCCTGCGGTGCCTTTGCCGTGTCACGGCACGGCTGCACGCCGGCTTATCCGAGCTGGGAGGAGCTGCAGTATTTCTTCCGTACCGGTATCCGTGACAAGGCGCTGCGCAAGGATGCGGCGCTCGAACAGGTGCACTGGTCGACCAACCGCATCGGCGATTGGCCGGAACTGCGCGTCTTCGCCTTCGACCATCGCATGCAGCTCGAAACGATCGCCGATGAGGCGGGCCAGAGTTCGGAGCGGATCGACGCGTTCAAATCGCTCTGCCTCAAGGCGGCGCTCGATGTCGCCGATGGCCGGCATGGCTATGGCATTCTCTGCGACAGTCGGCTGGGCCGCGAGACGCTCTACAAGGCGACTGGAACCGGGCTCTGGATCGGCCGGCCGGCGGAATGGCCGGGCTCGCGGCCGCTGACGCTGGAACCGGAACTCGGTCCCGATCTGGGCGGCATAGCCGAATGGCCGGTGGACAACGTCGCCAAGGTTCTCTGCTTCTACCATCCGGACGATCCGCCGGAGATGCGGGAAAAGCAGGAAGAGGTGGTCCGGCGACTGTTCGCCGCGACCCGCCGCAACCGGCTCGAAATGCTGCTCGAAGTCATCCCGTCCAAAGTTGGATCCGTCGATGACCGTACCGTCGCCGATATCATCGAGCGTTTTTATGAGATCGGCGTCTATCCGGACTGGTGGAAGCTGGAGCCGATGAGGAGCGAGGCGGCCTGGGCGAATGCCTGTGCCGCGATCAAGAAGCACGATCCCTATGTGCGCGGTATCGTCGTGCTCGGACTCGACGCGCCGATGGCGGAGCTGGAGGAAAGCTTCGCTACTGCTGCGCGCTTCGATCTCGTGAAAGGCTTTGCCGTTGGCCGGACGATCTTTGGTGATGCGGCCCGGCGCTGGTTTGCCGGTGCGATCGGCGACCAGGAGGCGGTGACCGAGATGACGCGCAAATACCGCGAACTCTGCGCGGCCTGGGACACGGCCCGCGCAGGAGCCGGCAGCGGAGGAGGAGACGGCCGATGAAAACGGTGAGACTGACCGCCGCGCAGGCGATGGTGCGCTACCTGGCAAATCAGATGACGGAGGAGGGGGTACCCTTCATCGCTGGCGTCTGGGCGATCTTCGGGCATGGCAATGTCGCCGGCACGGGGGAGGCGCTGGCGGGCATCCGGCCGGATCTGCCGACCTATCGCGGCCAGAACGAGCAGTCGATGGCCCATGCGGCGATCGCCTATTCCAAACAGCTCCGCCGCAAGCGTACGATGGCTGTGACCTCCTCGATCGGCCCCGGCGCAGTCAACATGGTGACGGCGGCCGCACTTGCGCATGTCAACCGCCTGCCGGTGCTGCTCATTCCAGGCGACGTCTTCGCCAATCGCGGCCCGGACCCGGTGCTGCAGCAGATCGAGGATTTCGGCGACGGAATCGCCACCGTCAACGACTGCTTCCGTCCCGTCAGCCGTTATTTCGACCGCATCAGCCGGCCGGAGCATCTTCTGACGGCATTACCGCGCGCCATGCGGACGCTCACCGATCCGGCCGATTGCGGGCCGGTGACGCTGGCCTTCTGCCAGGACACGCAAGCGGAGGCCTATGATTATCCGGAAAGTTTCTTTGAGCCGAAGACCTGGTACTGGCGCCGGCCGCGGCCGGACGAAAATGAGCTGAAACGCGCCGTCGAGGCGATCAGGGCGGCGAAGAACCCGGTCATCGTCGCCGGCGGCGGCGTGCATTTTTCCGGTGCGACCGACACACTTGCGGCCTTTGCCAGCCGGCACAATATTCCGGTCGTCGAGACACAGGCCGGTAAGTCGGCGCTGCCCTGGGATCATGCGGTCAACTTCGGCCCGGTCGGCGTGACCGGTGCAGCGAGCGCCAACGCTATCTGCGAAAACGCCGACCTGGTGATCGGCGTCGGCACCCGTTTTCAGGATTTCACCACCGGTTCCTGGGCGCTCTTCAAGAATCCCGAACGGCGCATCCTGTCGCTCAACGTCCAGCCCTATGACAGCGCCAAGCACGAAGCGATCCCGCTTGTATCCGACGCAAAGGTCGGGCTGGAACTGATCATGGCTGGGCTTGGCGACTATCGGTTTGCGGTCCCGGAGATCGGCCTAAAGCAGGCGTGGTTCGCCAAGGCGGATGCCGTCACCGCCGCTCCGAAGGACGGCAACCTCCTGCCGACCGATATGCAGGTGATCGGCGCCGTGCAGCGGGCCTCGCGCGACAACACGGTCGTCATGTGCGCGGCCGGCACGATGCCGGGGGAGCTACACCAACTCTGGAAGGCGGGCAGACCGCTCTCCTATCACATGGAATACGGCTTTTCCTGCATGGGCTACGAGATTGCCGGCGGGCTCGGCATCAAAATGGCGGAGCCGGATCGCGACGTCATCGTCATGGTCGGCGACGGATCCTACATGATGATGAACTCGGAGCTCGCAACGGCCGTTGCGATGGGTATCAAGATCACCGTCGTCATTACCGACAACCGCGGCTACGGATGCATCAACCGGCTGCAGATGGCGACCGGAGGCGAGCAGTTCAACAATCTCTATGCACACACCAACCAGGCGAACCCGATGCAGATCGATTTCGCCGCCCATGCCGCGGCGATGGGCGCAGATGCACGCAAAGTCTCCTCCATCGCCGATCTCGAGGCGGCGCTGAACGATGCCCGCGAAGCAAAGGTCGCGACCGTGATCGTCATCGATACCGACCCTTATCCGACGCCCGAAGGCGGCGGTTTCTGGTGGGATGTTGCGGTGCCGGAAGTCTCGGCCCGCCGTGAAGTCAACGAGGCTCGCGCCGCCTATGAAACGGCGCTCAAGGAAAGACGCTGACATGATTTTCTACGGTACCAATCCCATCGCTTGGTCGAACGACGACGACCGCTCGCTCGGCGCCCATATCGGCCTCGACCAGTGCCTGGACGAGGCCGCGAAGATCGGCTTCGATGGTATCGAGAAGGGGCATAAGTTCCCGCAGGAGCCCGCGGCGCTAAAGGCTGTGCTTGAGCCGCGCAAGCTGCGTTACGTTTCCGGATGGCATTCGCTGAACCTGCTCGCGAACTCTGTCGAGGACGAGAAAAAGGCGATGCAGCCGGCGCTCGATCTCCTGAAGGCAATGGGTTGCAAGGTGATCATCGTCTGCGAGACCTCGAATGCCATCCACGGTGACGACGGCAAGGCGGTCAATGACCGGCCGAAGCTCGCCGAGGGTGACTGGAAGTCCTTCGGCGCCGGTGTCGAGGCGCTGGCGGAGTTCTCGGCCGCCCAAGGCATCAGCCTCGTCTACCACCATCACATGGGCACGATCGTCGAAAGCGAAGACGAGATCGACAAGCTGATGGAAAATACCGGTCCGCATGCGAAGCTCCTGCTCGATACCGGGCATACGCTGTTCGGCGGCGGCAATCCCGAACGCGTGGCGAAGAAGCACATGGCCCGCGTCGGGCATATCCATGCCAAGAACGTGCGGCCGGTGATTGCTGCTCAGGTGCGTAACGAAGGCCTCTCCTTCTTGGAAGGCGTGCGGCGCGGGGTCTTCACAGTGCCGGGCGACAAGGAGGGCGGTGTCGATTTCCCGCCGGTGCTGAAGATCGTCGCCGAGCACGGCTATGAGGGCTGGCTGGTGATCGAGGCCGAACAGGACCCGGATGTCCGTAATCCGTTCGAATACCAGAGCATGGGTCTTTCCTCGCTGAAGGCGATGGCGCTCGCCGCCGGCCTGGACAAGGGGAGAGCCAACGCATGACAGACCTGCTGCGCAAGCCGAAAGGAACATCCGGCAAGGTGCATGACGTAACGCCGAAGGATGCCGGCTGGGGCTATGTCGGCTTTGGCCTCTATCGCCTGAAGCCGGGCGAAAGCGTCGCCGAAAAGACCGGCGATACGGAAGTCATCCTTGTGCTGGTCGAGGGCAGGGCGGATATCTCCGGAGGCGGCAAAGCTTTCGGCGAGCTCGGCGACCGGATGAACGTCTTCGAGCGCAAGCCACCACACTGTGTCTATGTGCCCGCTGGTTCCGACTGGAGCGCCAGAGCTACCACCGAATGCACGCTTGCTGTCTGCACCGCGCCGGCCAAGCCCGGACGCAAAGCGGCGGTGATCGGGCCCGAAGGGCTTTCCCTCAATACCCGCGGCAAAGATGCCAATACCCGCTACATCTATCCGATCGCGATGGAGGAGCAGGACGTCGCCGACAGCCTTCTGGTAACCGAGGTGTTCACACCGGCCGGCAACTGGTCGTCGTATCCGCCACACCGGCATGACGAGGACAATTTTCCGGACATGACCTATCTGGAAGAGACCTATTACCACCGACTGAACCCGGCTCAGGGGTTCGGTTTCCAGCGGGTATTCACCGAAGACGGCTCGCTTGACGAGACCATGGCCGTTTCTGACCACGATCTCGTGTTGGTGCCGAAGGGCCATCATCCCTGCGGCGCGCCCTATGGCTACGAGATGTATTATCTGAACGTCATGGCTGGTCCGATCCGCAAGTGGCGTTTCAAGAATCATCCGGGCCACGATTGGATCTTCAGGCGCGACAATCCGTGAGCGCCGCGCGCGCCACAGAGAAAAGGAAGGCTGATCAGCCTTCCCCGTAACGGGGTCTCTGGCGTCGGTCGGATCGCGGAAAGCGGCAAGGTTCAACTTCAGGCCGCAACAGTTGCCCGATCGGTATCATCCGACGGAGGCCTGCTGATCGCGCTGCTCGATACGAGGCAGGTATCTTTTCAGCGATGCAGGATGCGGCCGGCGAGCGGTGCGCCTCGCCATCGGCTTGCAATTTAAGATGATCGACGACTTGTACACGCAAGGATAATAAATCCTTCAGTTGTTTATCCTACCATTTCTCAACGTGGAGGGATTGATGAAGGATTTTCTGCAAAGCAAGGCTGGTCGGCAATTGGCGCAGGTGACAGCAGCAGCGATATTGTTGCTCACCGGTTGCATCATCTATAAGGACTTGCTTCTGAGCCTGGTGCAATCGATAAGCGCAGGAAAAGCCCATATCATCATCATCGTCATTCTGGTTGGGGGCCTTGCAAGCTTCGCCTATTCGGCACTGCGCGTTTCCGACATGCGCGAAGAAATGGCAAACCGGCGGAAGGCTTTCGCCGAGGCAGACCGCATAGCCACCCATGATCATCTGACCAAGCTTCCGAACCGTTATGCGTTCGACAGACTCGATCTGGCGAAAGTCCATGGCAACGATACGATGGAAGAAGGCTCCGAGACACCCAACCGGACGGTCACTGTTTTCTCGATAGATCTGGACGGCTTCAAGAAAGTCAACGATCTTCTCGGCCATCAGGGTGGCGATCTGCTCCTGAAGGAGGTCTCGCGGCGCATCTGCGCACTTGCCGAACATGAGTGCGTCTTTCGCTTCGGCGGCGACGAATTTGTGGCGGTGGCACGGAACCTCACCCCGGACAAGGAAGTGCTTTTCGCGCAGCTGCTCATCCACTCCGTCTCGCGGCCGATCCGCATCGGTGATCTTCCGACCGAGATCGGTGCAAGCGTCGGTTATGCCCGGCTGCCGGACCATGGTGATACGCTGGAGGAGATCTGTCACCGCTCGGACATCGCGCTTTACGAGGCAAAAAACCGGGGCCACAACCAGTATTCGCTTTTCCAGTCGGAAATGCAGGAAAAGGTCGCCGAGCGTGCAAAGCTCGAAGGAGAGCTGCGCCGTGCGATCGACGACGGCAAGATCGAACCGTTTTATCAGCCGCTGATCAATCTCCGGTCGGGCGAGCTGTGTGGCTTTGAAGCTCTGGCCCGATGGAAGACTAAGGAAGGCATATTCGTCTCGCCGCAACGGTTCATCGCGGTGGCGGAAGAGACCGGCCTTATCACAACGCTCTTCGAGCAACTGCTTTCGAAGGCCTGCCGAGATGCGCAACTCTGGCCTGAGCCGTTGTCGCTCTCTTTCAACGTTTCCCCTGTTCAGATGGAAGACCGGCTGCTTGTCAGCCGCATTCTCCATATCCTGCATCAAACGGGTCTGCCCTCGTCGAGGCTGGAGATCGAGATCACGGAAAATGCCTTGATCGGCGATCCGGAATTCGCCGCCGCCACGATCGAGCAATTCCATGCCGCCGGCATCCAGGTCGCGCTGGACGACTTCGGAACCGGCTATTCCAGCCTGTCGCAGTTGGCCCGCTTCAAGTTCGACAAGATCAAGATCGACAAGAGCTTCGTATCGGATTGCACCCACAACGACAAGAACGCCAAGATCATCGACGCCATGCTCGGGCTGAGCCGCAGTCTCAACCTCAAGACCACGGTGGAAGGGATCGAGGATCATGCCCAGCTCGCGTATTTTCTAACCCGTGGGTGCGACATCGGCCAAGGGTTTATTTTCGGCAAGGCAATGCCGCAGTCCGAGGCAATCGGCTTCGTAGTGGAACGCAGGAGCGCACGCAGCGCCTGAAGGATGCCGGATCAGGCCGCTACGATGGCGGCCAACCAGGTGGTGAAGACATGGCCGGGATGACCGAAAAAATGCCGCTTCTGCCTTCATCCATGGCCACCTCATCGCTCTGCCGCAAGTGATGAAGACACCAAGGTGCGCCGACTACGCATCCTTTGCAAGAATGGATCTTGCCACTGCCGGGCCGCCGAGCATGAAGCTTCGAACCCCGTCTCGGACGATATCATCGAGGGGGTCGGGGGTCGGGGTCGCATAGACGAAGCGCCGGATCGCCATATAGAAGATGCGGCCGTGCAGCCCCCAAAAGAGCTCGGTTTCCCGCTCCGTCAGAGGTGTTTGGCCGGTATCCGGGAGGCCGAGTTCATGGCGGAGCTCTTCGCATGCCGGTTCGATGATCTGCCTGCGAACGATGTCGAGATAGCGGGTCGTGATGTCGAACGTCTTGAGGCCCGAGAAGACGAAGATCCGCACCCAGTCATAGTGAAAGACGCGATCGACATATTGCAGATAGAATTCCGTCAGCCGGTTTTCGAGTGACCGGCTGCGATCGGTGATCAGGTTCGCCCAGGCTTCATCCCAGCGGCTGAGGTAGACGTGTTCGTAAACACGTTCGATCAAGGCTTCCTTGCTGGGAAAATGCCGGTAGATCGCGGAATGTGTGATGCCGATGCGTTTGGCCAGTTCCCGCGTCTGCCCCTCGAAGCCATGTTCGGCGAAGAAGCGGACCGCCTCTTCGAGGATGAACTGTTCCCGCTCCGTCGCCCGCATGTAGCGCTTTGGACGCCGTGGTTTGCTGTGGCCGCGTGCGCTGTCGGCACCTTCCTGCTGATCCGTCATTTCAATCCTGATCCGCGATTGCGCGCCTCGACGACCCGCAAAGCAACTCCTTACTTCAGCGATAGCGCAGGTGGCGTTTGAGACCAAGTGGTAATTTATTTTGAGACCATATGGTAATTTTTGTTGACTGGTCGATCATCCTACGGAATGTTGTAACCAACTGGTCACAAATTCAGGTGTCCATCGGGAGGAGAATCTGTGAAGGCGAGAGCTTTCGATTACGTGCGTCCGCATTCCGTCGAGGAGGCGTTGCAAGCCTTTGCGAATGCCGACGGTGACGCCGCCTATATCGCGGGTGGCCAGAGCCTCGTTCCGGCTCTGGCGCTGCGCCTTCAGGCGCCGGCACTGCTGATCGATATTGCCCGCCTTGAGGAACTCCACGGTCTTTCCGTGATTGGAGATCATCTGCGCATCGGTGCTGCGACGCGCCATTTCGAGATCCTGAATTCCGGGCTGGTCAGGACGCACGCGCCGCTGCTTTCCAAGGCGGCGTCGTTCGTGGCTCATCCGGCTATCCGCAACAGGGGTACGTTTGGCGGCAGCCTCGCCTTGGCCGATCCCGCATCGGAATTTCCGGCGATGTCGCTGGCGCTGGGCGCGGAAATCGAGATCGCTTCGCTGGCAGGTAATCGTAGCGTCGCTGCCGCTGATTTCTTCTTAGGGCTCTATGAAACGGCTTTGCAACCGGGCGAGATGATCCGCGCCGTGCACGTGCCTGCGGCGACCGCGAGGACCTATTGTGCTTTCGATGAACTCGCGCGCCGTCGCGGGGATTATGCGCTGGTCGGGTCGGGCATAAATGCCGAAATCGATAACGGTCGCATTGAGCGGATACGGATCGTATTCCTGGCGGTGGGTTCGACGCCGGTCCAAGCGAAAAATGTTGAAAACCTTCTCATCGGAAACTGCTTGACACCCGAACTCATCCGCAAGGCGCAGGAAACGCTTGAAGCCGATCTCGATCCTCCAGGCGACGAGCAGACGCCGGCGGAGATGCGCATGCATCTGGCGCGGGTGCTGCTCGGCCGCCTGCTGGGGCGCCTGGAGGCAACGCCATGAACAGCCGGATCGCCATCGCCCTGACGATCAATGGGGAAATCGTGGAAGCACTCGTCGCACCGCGCACGACGCTCACCGACTTCCTGCGTCAGGACATGCAACTGACTGGTACCCATACAGGTTGCGAAATGGGCGTCTGCGGCGCCTGCCTCGTCCTGATTGATGACCGCCCGGTGCATGCTTGTTTGATGTTCGCCGTCCAGGCGGACGGCTGTGTCGTCGAGACGATCGAGGGATTGACCAGCCGAAAGGCGATCGCCGATCTGCAGAAGGCATTTCACGAACGCAATGCTCTGCAATGCGGCTTCTGCACGCCCGGCATGCTGATGAGCGCTTATGGTCTTCTTTCCTCCGGCGACGTCCCGAGCCGTGAAGAGATCCGCGACACCCTGTCCGGGAACTACTGCCGCTGCACCGGCTATGAGGCGATCGTCGACGCAATAGAGCGGACGGCGCGGGACCGTCAGAACACCGAGACGAGGGAGGAGGCATGAACGTGTTTGCCGGTTCGCTCGACAGGCCAAATTCCTATATCGGTCGCTCGGTCACGCGTCCGAACGCTAAACGTCTGCTGGAAGGCAAGGGGCGATACGTCACCGATCTGATATTGCCGCGGATGTTGCATGCCGCCTTCGTCCGCAGCCCTTATGCCCATGGAAAAATCGTCGCTGTCAACACGGAGGAGGCAAGGGCGCTCTCGGGGGTCCGTGCTGTTTTCAGCGGGGAAGATCTGTCGGCAATCTGCACGCCCTGGATCGGCACGCTCGACCATTTCAGGAACATGAAGTCTCCGCCGCAAGTGCCTCTGGCGCTCGGCAAGGTCACATGGTCTGGACAGCCGGTCGTCCTTGTCGTTGCCGAGAGCCGGGCAATCGCGGAGGACGCCGCGGAACTGGTAGAGCTCGAAATCGAGGAATTGCCGGCGCTGGCGGATCCGGTCGAGGCCATGTCCGCGGAAGCGATTTCACAGGGTCTGGACAGCAATATCTGCTTTGCGACGAAGCTCGACAGCGGCGGTGTCGACGAAGCTTTCGAGGCGGCTGACCTGACGGTAGAGCAAAACTTCATTTTCGGCCGACATACGGCCGTGACTCTCGAACCTCGCGCCATCGTCGCCGATTACGATCCGAGCGAGAACCGGCTGACGGCGCATCATGCGACGCAGACGCCCTACCAGTTCCAGGACGTCTATTCCCGCCATTTCGGAATTCCGGAAGCCAATGTCCGGGTCGTCGCGCCGGATGTCGGCGGCTCCTTCGGCATGAAGTTGCATGTCTATCACGAGGAAATGGCCGTCGTCGGCGCGTCGATCCTGCTCGGTCGGCCGGTGAAATACCTGGCGGACCGGATGGAATCCTTCGTTTCTGATATTCACGCCCGTGATCATCGCGTTACTGCGCGGCTCGCGGTCGGGAAGGATGGACGCATTTCCGGCATGGACGTGGACGACATCACAGCGATCGGCCCGTTCTCCAGCTATCCGCGCACGAGTGCCGTGGAAGGCAATCAGGTCGTCCGGCTGATGGGCGCTCCCTATGATTTCTCCAGCTATCGCGCCAACCTCTCTGTCGTCTTCCAGAACAAGGTGCAGACCAGCCAATATCGCGCCGTCGGCCATCCGATCGCCTGCGCGGTGACCGAATGCCTCGTCGATGCGGCCGCCCGTGAACTTTCGCTGGATCCATTCGAAATGCGCGCCCGCAACCTCATTCCGGATAACAGCTATCCGCGCAAGTCACCGACCGGTTATCAGTTCGAAAAACTGTCCCACGAGGTCTGCCTCGCCAGGCTGCGGGCAATCATGAACTACGACGACCTTCGTCGGGAGCAGGCGGAGTTGCGTGGAAAAGGCATCCTGCGCGGCGTCGGGATTGCGCTCTTCGTCGAGATCACCAATCCGAGCCCCGCTTTCTATGGTGTCGGCGGCGCGCGGATTTCGGCGCAGGACGGGGCGATCGTCAAGCTGACGCCTTCCGGGGAAGTGCATTGCTCGATTTCAGTCACCGAACAGGGGCAGGGGACGGAAACGATCATCGGGCAGATCGTCGCCGACCAGCTTGGTGTCGACCGGGCCAAGGTGCGGGTAATGACCGGCGATACGGATACGACGCCGCATGGCGGCGCCACTTGGGCCTGCCGTGGTGCGGGCATCGGCGGCGAAACGGCGCTGCAGGCGGCGCGCAAGCTGCGCAATAACCTGCTCTTCATCGCCGGTCTCATCCTGCAAGCCAAGCCCGGCGAGCTCGACATCCGCGAAGACTGGATCGTCGAGGCGGCGACCGGGCAACAGCGCATCAGCCTTCCGGAAGTAGCCCGCATCGCATTTTTCCGCTCCGACACGCTGCCGCCCGGCACGCAGGCGCAGCTTTCCGTGGTGCATCACTACGCACCGCAGGGTTATCCTTTCGCCTTCACCAACGGCGCCCAGGGGTGCCTGGTCGAAGTCGATGCGGAAACGGGTTTCGTGAAGATCCTGAAACACTGGGTGGTCGAGGACTGCGGGCGCATCATCAATCCGCTGCTGGTCGACGAGCAGATCCGCGGCGGCGTCGTGCAGGGACTTGGCGCAGCATTCTTCGAGGAATGTCTTTACAATCCGGAAGGCCAGCTCACCAACGGTTCGCTTGCCGACTACCTCGTGCCAATGGCCTGCGAAATGCCCGACATCGAGATCGCCCATGTGGAAACGCCGACGCAGGATACCGAGCTCGGTGCCAAGGGCGTCGGCGAGGCCGGTACGGCCGCCGCCTCGGCCGCTGCGATGAATGCCGTCAACGATGCGCTCGCCGGCCAGGGCGCCGTGCTGACGCAGATACCCATGACGCCGACGCGAATCCTGAGGGCGCTCGGCTCGATCTGATGCATGACTGGATGTCCGAGAGGAGGAGGACAACTATGACAAAGGGAATTGAAAAACTGGCCTTACGGCAGATCAGCCGCCGCGCCGCAATTTTGGGCCTGGCGGGCACTGCCGGTGTTCTTTCGATGCCGTGGATCGCAAGGGCACAGGCGGAAACCATACGCATTGGTTTCCCGACGCCGCTTACGGGGCCTTTCGCGGCCGAAGCGAACGATCAGGTGCGCAGCGCCCAGCTTGCCGTCAAGCTCGCCAATGACAAGGGCGGCATTGCCGGTCGCAAGGTCGAGCTTCTCGTGCGCGATGACAAGCTGAATGCCGGCGAGGCCGCCACGCGCACGCTTGAACTGATCGAGAAGGACAAGGTGCACGCGGTGGTCGGCGCGCTTTCGAGCGCCGTGCAGCTCGCGGTCAACGAAGTCACCCGTGCCCGCAACATGCTCTACATTTCGATCAGCCAGTCGGATACGATCAACGAGATCAAGGACTTCAGCCCCTATACGTTCCACGAGGCGCTGAACCCGACGATGACGACCGCCGTTGTCGCAAAACATACCTTCAAGAAGGGTTCGAAGGTCGTCTATCTGGTGGCCGACTATGCCTATGGCCATGAGATGCTGCGCGGCTTCAAGCGGGCGGCCAAGGAGATCGGCGCGGAAACCGTCGGCGAGATCCTCCATCCGTTCGGTGCCGCAGACTATTCGACCTTCATCCCGACCATCCTGTCGCTCAAGCCGGATATCCTGTGCATCTGCAATTTCGGCCGCGACCAGGCGAATTCGATCAAGCAGGCGGTCGATTTCGGGGTGAAGGACATGATGAAGATCGTCGTGCCGGTGCTCTTGCACAACCAGCGGCTTGCGGTCGATCCGGAAGTCTTCGAAGGCGTCGTCGGCGGCGCGAACTACTATTGGGGCCTCGAAGCGACCGTGCCTTTCGCGAAGGCGTTCAACGATGCCTTCCGTGCGATGTACAAGGGTGCCATCCCGACCGACTATGGCGCCTATGGCTATACCGGCGTCGCGTCGTTGCTCATGGCCATCGAGAAGGTGGGCGGAACCGAGCCGCAGAAGGTCATCGCGGCACTGGAAACATTGAAATACGACGTCGCCAAGGGCGAGCAGTCCTATCGCAAATGCGACCACCAGTCGGTACAGTCCGTCCTCGTGCTGGAATCGAAGGCGAAGAGCGCCATGAAGTCGGATGCCGATCTCTTCAAGATCATCGCCAACGAGCCCGCATCTGAGGGCGTGCTGAGAAGCTGCTCCGAACTCGGCTTCAAGAGCTGATACCTGGGACGGATGAGGTCATGACTGTCCAATTGATTGCAATGCAGCTGTTTTCGGGTCTCGCCCTCGGCGCCGTCCTGATCATGGTTGCGCTCGGCCTGTCGATCATTTTCGGCATGCTGGGCATCGTGAACTTCGCGCATGGCGCGCTGTTCATGGTGGGCGCCTATGCGGGCCTTTACGTGGCCGGACTGACGGGAAGCTTCTGGTGGGCTCTCGTGCTGGCGCCGGTGCTGATCGGCCTGTTCGGCATGCTCATCGAGCGGTTCCTCATCCGCCCCCTTTACGGCCGCTCGCCGGACGATCCGCTGCTACTGACCTTCGGCCTCGGCTACGTGCTGGTCGAAGCGGTGCGCATCCTCTTCGGCACCGACGGCATTCCCTTTTCCACGCCGGCAGCGCTACGCGGCGTCGTAAACCTCGGAATCGGCTTTTTTCCGCTCTACCGCCTCTTCGTCATCGGCGTCGTCTGCACGGTGCTGCTGCTTCTCTGGATCGGTCTCGAAAAGACGAAGTTCGGTCTGATCGTGAGGGCCGGATCGGCAGATCCGCTGATCATGCGGGTGCTCGGCGTCGATATCAGCAAACTGTGGCTGGTCGTGTTCGGCATCGGGGTCGGCATCACCGCGCTCGGGGGCGTACTCGCCGCGCCGATGCGCAATGTTAGCCCGGAAATGGGCACGCTGGTGCTCGCCGAAGCCTTCGTTGTCACCGTCATCGGCGGCATGGGCTCCCTGGCCGGCGCTGTGGTTGCAGGGCTCATCGTCGGCGTCGCGGTCAGCATGACTTCGCTCTTTGCGCCGGAAATGGCAACGATCGTGATGTTCGCGCTGATGGCGCTCATCCTGCTGGTGCGTCCGAACGGCCTTTATGGCCGCGCGGCGCCCGGGCTTTGAGGAGTTGACCATGTCCATCGTGAGAGACGCCGAAATTGCCGCGACGCCCACGCGGGGCGGTTTCGCGACGCTGTTTTCCAACGTGAACCGCTGGCGGGTACCGCTCTCCGTCCTGGCGCTCTGCATCCTGCCCTGGATATTACCTTCGCAGGCGCTTGCGGTGAATGTGCTGATCTATGGTCTCGTCGCCGTCGGCTACAATCTTCTCTTCGGTTACACTGGTCTGCTGTCTTTCGGCCACGCGGCGTTCTTCGGAGCCGGCGCTTATGCGACCGGGATTGCGATCGGCGCCTTCGGCGTGAACTGGTTCGCAGCAATGCTGATAGGGCTTGCCGTGGCCGCCGTGCTTTCGGTCATCATGGGAGTGTTGGCGATCCGCACCCGCGGCATCTACTTTTCGATGGTAACGCTGGCGCTTTCGCAACTCGTCTACTACTCGGCGCTCCAGGCATCTTCTTGGACGGGTGGTGAAAACGGCCTTCGCGGCTTTACCGTGAGCGTGCTGAATTTCCCTGGCTTTTCTTTGAATTTCCTCGATCCCATGATCAAATATTATGCGATCATGGTCATCGTGGCGCTGGCGCTGTGGTTCGTCTCACGCGTGCTCAACTCGCCGTTCGGCGCCGTGATCGAGGCAATCCGCGAGAACGAGACGCGCGCCCGCGCTTGCGGTTACGATGTCGAGCGGACCAAGCTCCTGTCCTTCGTATTGTCCGGCATTCTCTGCGGGCTCGCGGGGACGTTATCAGCCATGCACTTGTCGATCGTGCCGCTCGACTCGCTGCACTATCACACCTCTGGCTTGATCGTGATGATGACCCTGCTCGGCGGTGCCGGCAGCTTCTTCGGTCCCTTTGTCGGCGCACTTGCCTTCCTGTCGATGGAAGACGTCTTCTCGCTCTGGACCTCCAATTGGCAGCTCATCGTTGGGGTGATCTTCATTCTCTTCGTTCTCTATCTGCCGAAGGGCATCTGGGGTACGCTCATATCCTGGTGGAAAAGCCGATGAACACACCGATCATGAGCGTTGCCGGCATCGGCAAGCAGTTCGGCGGGCTCGTCGCACTCAAGGACGTCACGGCCGACTTCAGGGAAGGGCAGATCACCGCGATTATCGGCCCGAACGGCGCGGGCAAGAGCACCTTCTTCAACATCCTCTCCGGCGCCCTGAAGCCTTCGACCGGAACCCTCAGGTTCCGTGGCGCGGATATGGCAGGGGTGCCGCAGCACGATTATGTGCATCGGGGCATCGCCCGATCCTACCAGATCACCAACATCTTCCCGAACCTGACCGTTATCGAGAATGTCCGGGTTGCCGCGCAGGCCTTCCGCTCGCGGCTGAACATCTGGACCAACCGCGATCTGTACAAGGATATCGAAGAGAAGGCGGCCGCAACACTTGCCTCCGTCGGCCTGTCGGCCCGGGCAGGAATGCTTGCGAAATTCCTGGCCCATGGGCAACAAAGGGCGCTGGAGATCGCCATAGCCCTCGTTGCGGACCCCGCCCTGCTGCTGCTCGACGAGCCGACTGCCGGCATGGGGCCGGAAGAGACCCGCGAAATGGTCGCGCTGATCGAGAAACTCGCGGTAGACCGCACCATTCTGCTGGTCGAGCACAAGATGAAGATGATTCTGGGTTTGAGCGACCGGGTTCTCGTGCTGCATCACGGCCAACTCCTGGCGGATGGCACACCGAAGGAAATCCAGGCGAACTCCGAAGTCCGCCGCGTTTATCTGGGACAGAACGATGGCTATGCTTGAAATCGAAGGCCTGAACGGCTGGTACGGCGCAAGCCATGTCTTGCATGGAGTTTCCTTTTCCGTGGAGCCCGGTGAGATCGTTGCTCTCGTCGGCCGAAACGGGGCAGGAAAAACGAGCGTCATCCGCTCGGTCATGGGCCTGATGCCGCGCACTACGGGAGGCATAAGGTTCAACGGTGAAGATATTTCTCGGCTGAAGGCCCATGACCGGTATGCTCGCGGCCTGGCCTATGTGCCGGAGGAACGGCGCATCGTCCGGGGCCTGACCGTATTGGAGAATCTTCAGCTCGGGCTGGTGGCCGACCGCAAGCGCATAGACGAAGGTGCCGCGATCGAGGAGATCGCCCGCAGCTTTCCGCGCCTGAAGGAACGGCTGCATCAGGAAGGGGTGACGATGTCAGGCGGCGAGCAGCAGATGCTGGCGATCGCCCGCGCTATGATCGCTCGGCCTAAAATGATCCTGCTCGACGAACCATCGGAAGGCATCATGCCCGTGCTGGTCGAGGAGATGGGCGTGCTCTTTCGGCGGCTGCGGGAGGAGGGGATGACGCTGCTCCTCGTCGAGCAGAATGTCGAATGGGCGCTGAAGCTCGCCGACCGGGCCGTCATCGTCGATCAGGGCGAGATCGTCTATCGCAGCGACGCGGCCACGCTGCTTGCCGACAAGGATATTCAGGAACGGTATTGCGCGGTCTGAACCGCGGGCCGAGATGTTCGGTGCGTCGAGATCGATCCCGCCTTCGACGGCCAACCGATGTATCCGCGTGGTGGTGAAGGTCACCTTGGTAAGCGATGTGAAATCGAACTGTGTGTCGCCGCGCATAGGCCGCGGTTCGGGTATGCTATGCCTGGTCATGGCAAAATAACCGTCGGTTCCGTTCCGGTCGATGACGCCCGCGAGGCCGAATGCCCGCTCTGCCACGGATGCGACGTTTGGGCCGGCGCTACTTCCGGTCATATTGTCGGCTCCCTCAGGAGCTGGCGGGTGTCATCGCCTGGCGGATGTAGCCGCCATTCGCCTTTAGCGCCGCGATCGCCGCCTCTACGTCCATTCCCGTCATCTGAACCAGAATCGCAACCTTCACGTCATAGTTCGTCTCATCGAGGACTGCCTTCGCTTCCTGCGCGGTGCAACCGGTCGCCTGCATCACGATCCGCGAGGCGCGCGCCACCAGCTTGCTGTTGCTCGCCTTGAGATCGACCATCAGGTTGCCGTAGGTCTTGCCGAGCTTGATCATGGCGGTGGTGGTGAGCGTGTTCAGCACCAGTTTCTGCGCCGTGCCGGATTTCAGCCGCGTCGAGCCTGTGAGGATCTCCGGCCCGACCACCGGAGTGATCGCGATATCGGCAAGCGGAGCCATTTCGGAATTCGGATTGCAGGAAAGCGATATGGTTTTTGCACCCATCTTGCGTGCATGGATCAGGGCACCGATGACGAAGGGCGTGCGGCCGCTCGACGCGATGCCGACGACCACGTCCTTCTCCGTCAGCCTGACCTCTTCGAGCGCCCTGCGCCCGCCCTCGACATCATCCTCCGCTCCTTCCACGGCGCGAAATACGGCCTCCCGTCCGCCGGCCATGAGGCCGATCACCATGCCTTCCGGCACGCTGAAGGTCGGCGGGCATTCGGAGGCGTCGAGCACGCCGAGCCGCCCGCTCGTGCCGGCCCCGGCATAGATCAGTCTTCCGCCGGCTTTGAACGCTTCAACGATGATGTCCACGGCGCGCGCAATCTCCGGAAGCACTTCCTCGACCGCGTAAGCGACGCTTTTGTCCTCGTTGTTGATCTGGCGGACGATATCGAGCGTAGGCAGCACGTCTATATCGAGACTGCGGGGATTGCGGCCTTCCGAGACGAGCCTATCGAGTTCAGAAACAAGCACATGTTCCGACACGGTCTTCCTCCGCTGGTCTCGCCGCGGAGCGGCTCTCACTGCCGAAAGATTACGATAGAAAATTCCACGTGACAACAAGTTTGAGAATTTAATATTCCACCTATCCTTCCCACACCCTTAATTTCGTCCAATCTTCAGAGATTTCCGACACATACGCACTTTTGTTCAACAGCTCCTCATCCCTCCAAAGGGTTGCGGAACAGCCATGAAATCATTCAACGCCTTGAAAAATCCGAAGACGAATAAAAAATTCCAATCTGAATTGACAGGCCGGAATTATCCAATAGGTTGTCAAGCAAGGGTTAAGAGGGGTTAACGCTGGAACCGGCAATGGACAAACGGGAAAAGCTCTTCATTTTCGATATCGGCGGTGTGTTCGTGAAGCTCGATCCGGCTTCGCGCGACCTCGCCATATCGAGGGGTGGAAGCGCGCGTTCCGCCAGTCGTTACGCGGAGGCGCCGGAAGCGCTCTTCCGCGCTTTCCGGCTAGGACATTCCGCCGAAGCCGACTATGTGCGGGCTCTCTCCGATGTGTTCGATGTGCCGCAGGAGAGCGTCTACGAGGCCGAGCATGCCTATGTGGCTGAAGGGTTTTCGGGTTTCATCGATTTCGTGCGGCGCCTCAGGCAGAGCTACCGCGTCGTCTGCCTCAGCAACAACCAGGCCATTCACTGGCGCTATATCAGCGAGAATATCCTCGGCGAAGGCTTTTTTGACCACGCATACCTGTCTCAGGACATGGGACTGGAAAAACCGGACGAGATGATCTTCCGGCACGTCTTCGAGGCGGAGCGGTGCGATGAGAAAGAAGTCTTCTTCATCGACGACATCGAGGAAAACGTCATCGCGGCGCGCCAGGTCGGATGGCAGCATTGCATGGTTCACCGCGATCCGGTCGAAACGGCGAATGCGCTTTCAGCGCTCGCCGGCGACCTTGCTGCGAATTGACGAGGACGGAATAATTCATGGCTCGAATGACCTTGAGCGGCATCAAGAAAAGCTTCGGCACGGTCGACGTGCTGCATGGCATCGACCTGGAAATCGCCGATAAGGAGTTCATCGTATTCGTCGGCCCCTCGGGCTGCGGCAAGTCCACGCTGCTGAGGCTGATCGCCGGACTCGACACGATCAGCGGCGGGGAGTTCCGGATCGAGGACCGGCCCATGAACGAAGTGGCGCCGTCGCGTCGCGGCATCGCCATGGTGTTTCAGTCCTATGCGCTTTATCCGCATATGGACGTCTACGAGAACATGGCCTTCGGCGTGCGGCTGATGGGCCTCGACAGGTCCGAGATCGACAAGCGCATCGACGAGGCGTCGAAGATGCTGAAACTCGACCCGCTTCTGAAGCGCAAGCCGAGAGAGCTTTCCGGCGGTCAGCGCCAGCGTGTGGCGATCGGCCGCGCGCTCGTCAGGAAGCCGAAGGTCCTACTGCTCGACGAGCCGCTCTCCAACCTGGATGCGGCACTGCGTTCCGACGTGCGCCTGGAAATCGCCAGGCTGCATCGGGAGATCGGCGGTACAACCATCTACGTCACCCATGACCAGGTGGAAGCGATGACGCTGGCTGACCGGATCGTCGTCATGAACAACGGCCGGGTGGAGCAGTTCGGCAGCCCGCGCGAACTCTACGAACGACCGGCGAACACGTTCGTCGCGACTTTCATCGGTTCGCCGCGCATGGCACTCCTCGATGTGGCACGTGATGGCGACAGTCTCGGCCTTGCCGGTTCCGGATCCCTGAAACTGCCACGCCTGCCCGGATCGGAAGAGCGGGAACTGGTGCTCGGCGTGCGCCCGGACGCTTTGTCCGTCAATACCGACACGAGCGCCGCCGGTTTCCGCGGTACCGTCGTCTACACCGAGTACCTGGGCGAAAACACCTATGTCTACGTGCGGCTGGGTGACGGAACGCTGATCAGCGTGCGCGGATCAGCCGGCGTCGATCTCAGGCCGGATACGCCGGTCGTCGTCGGCGTGGCGCCGGAAGCAGTTCACTATTTCAGCCGGTCAACGCGGGAGAGGTTGGCGGCCTGAAACCGAATTCGTCTACTATTGAATAGAAGAGAGGAAGGAACACGATGAAAAAGCTGATTATGAAGACAATCGTCGCCTTGGGAGCTTTGGCAACGGCCCTGCCTGCGCTGGCAGAGGATTTGACCTTCTGGAGCTGGCGCCAGGAAGACAAGGCCCAGTACGAGAAGTTCATCAAGGCCTTCGAAGCGAAGAACCCCGGTATCACCGTGAAGTTCGAGACGTTCGAGGCCACCAACTACAATACCATTCTTTCGACGGCTCTTGCCGGAGGGGCAGGTCCTGACATCATGTTCGCCCGCGCCTATGGCGGCCTGGAGAACGTCGCGAATGCCGGTTATCTGCTGCCGCTCGACAAGACCAATGTTCCGGCGCTCGAAAAGTTCGCGCCCGCCGCGGTCGCAGCGGAAACGGTGCGTTCCAGCAAGATCACTTACGCGGTGCCCTTCGCCAGCCAGACCATGCTGGTGATCTACAACAAGGACATCTTCGACAAGAACGGCCTGAAGGAGCCTGAAACCTGGGACGATCTCGTCAAGGCTTCTGAAAAGCTGAAGGCTGCCGGCGTTATGCCTTTCGGCAACGGTACGGCAACCGCCTGGCAGAACGAAGTCATGGTCGGCGGCATTGCCTCCACGCTGATGGGCAAAGGTTTCTATGACGACCTGATGGCTGGCAAGACCGACTTCACCGACAAGCGTTACGTTGGAGCGCTCGCCAAGCTCAAGGAGATCACCAAGTATTTCCCGGACGGTTTCATCGGCCTCGACTACGCATCGTCCCAGCAGCTTTTTGCATCCGGCATGGCCGGCATGTTCGTCGGCGGGTCCTATGAGCTTGCCAACTTCAAGAAGCAGAACCCGAAGATGAACATGGGCATCTTCGCCATGCCGGGCATGAAGGCAGGCGACGAGAAGCTGGTCGCCCAGTATTTCGACGGCGGTTATGCGGTCAACGCCAAGACCACCAAGAAAGAAGCTGCGCTGAAATTCGTCAACTTCCTCGCCAGCCAGGAATTCGGCCAGATGTTTGCCGACGACCTGAACAACATTTCGGCTGTGCCGGGTGTGACCTTCAAGGATGCGTTGCTGGGCGAGGTTGCGGAGCTGAACAAGCACTCCATCCCTTACATCATGCTGGTGCATTTCCGCTTCGGCGAACCATCCGGTTCCGTCCTGCTCCAGGGCGAGATCCAGAAGCTCCTGAGCGGCAAGGCGACCCCGGAAGAGGTCGGCAAGAACCTGACGACCGGCCTCGCAGCCTGGTACGCGCCTTTCAAAAAATGATGCAGACTGCGGAGCGGCCGCTCTTGGCCGCTCCTCCTCTTCCCAACCCCAAGGACTTGTGATGCCCGGATCGCCTCTGCTGGCGCGACGTCTATGGATTACGGCGCTGATTGTGCCGCCGCTGGCCTTCGTCGCCCTGTTCGTCGTCTATCCCATCATCTCCGCCTTCGCCTATGCCTTTTTTCAGTGGCACGGGCTGGCGCGGGGCGAATTCGTCGGCTTCGCGAACTTCTACAAGGTCCTGTTCACCCAGCCCTATGCAGACTGGACGGCGAACGCCTTCCTGCACAACGTGCTCGTCTTTTTCGCGCTGATGGTGCTGCAGAACGGCGTCGGCTTTCTGCTTGCCTATTGCCTTTGGCGCGAGCTTCCGGGTGCAGCCTTCCACCGCGTCGCGGTCTTTCTGCCGGTCGTATTGTCCACCATCATCGTAGGCTTTCTCTGGAAGCTCTTTCTCCACCCCCTCTTCGGCGTTGTGAACATCTCGCTTCGCGGCACGGGCCTTGGTGGCCTGGCGCAGCCCTGGCTAGGCCAGGATACGACGGCACTCTGGGCACTGATCATCGCCAATGCCTGGCACATGGTCGGTTTCCCAACTCTCGTCTTCCTCGCCGGCATGCAGCGCATTCCCGGCGAAATCCTTGATGCCGTGCGCATGGAAACCGAAAGCGAATGGGTGAAGATCAGCAAGGTCGTCTGGCCGCTGGTCGCCCCGAGCGCGACGGTCGTCTTCACGCTGCTCTTCGTCGGCTCGTTCAACTGGTTCGAACTGCCCTACATCATGGCCGGCGTCGATGGTTCGCCGCACAAGGCGACCGATGTTCTCGGCCTCTATTTCTATCGCACCGCCTTCGGTGACCAGTCCGGTTCAGGCCAGGATTTCGGCGCCGGCAGCGCGCTGGCCGTGCTGATCTTCCTGTTCATCGCCATCGTCGCCGGCTTCATCACCTTCCGCCTGCGTGCACGGGAGATTCAGATATGAGCGCGGCGACGGAAACCTATTACGACCGCCGCGGCATTCTGCAGACGCTCGGCCGCGACGGGTTGATCCAGATCATCCTGATCCTCAACACGATCGTGATGTTGGGGCCGCTCGTCATCATGTTCTTCGCGGCCTTCAAGACCAACGCCCAGATCTTCCAATCGCCGTTCTCGATCCCCGATTTCTCGAATGTCGCAAATCTCGTGAAGATCTGGAGCGAGACGAACTTCCTGCGCTACCTGATAAACTCAGCGATCGTCACCGGTTCGTCGATCGTCCTCATCCTGACGCTCGGCACGATGGCCGCCTATGGCATCGCGCGGTACAATTTCCGCGGCTCTGGTTTCGTGCTGATGTTCTTTGTGGCGGGTCTGACGCTGCCGCTGAAGCTTGCGATCATTCCGCTCTTCATCCTGATGCGCGATCTCGGCATCCTCAACACCCAGCTTTCGCTTGTCATTATCTACGTGGCGATGGGCCTGCCGACGACCGTCTTCATCATGACCGGCTTCATCCGCACGCTTCCGAACGAATTGGAGGATGCCGCCCGCATGGACGGCGCCAGCGAACCCCGGATCATGTGGTCGATCATGCTGCCGCTGGTGCGGCCGGCACTGGTGATTTCCGGCATCCAGAACGTCGTGCCCATCTGGAACGACTTCTTCTTCCCGCTGATCTTCATCCAGAAGGACGCTCTGAAGACCCTGCCGCAGGGCCTGACGACGTTCATGGGAGAATACACGACCGATTGGGGCGTGCTCTTCGCCGGCCTGCTTTTGTCCTCGGCGCCGGTGATCCTCGTCTACATCGTCCTGTCACGCCAGTTCATCAATGGGATGACGGCGGGAGCGGTGAAATAAACTCCGCAGCCGGAAGTCCGGCTAAAACAACCTCACCGGATGTCGTAGGGGCAGCGTGAAGCAGGTTGAAGGCCGGATAACGCCTATCGTGAACTTCCCGCCAGATGATAGAGTTCGACAGGCGCGACATTGCCGGCGTGGCTTCCGGCAATGTCGCATATCGTCTATCGGTGATGGGGCAATTTAGGATGTCGCGGTCGGGAAAGCCCGGGCACTGCTTGAAGGAGAATGGGCATGAGTCAACCGATCTTGATCTGGGGCGCCGGAGCGATCGGCGGAACGCTCGGTGCGGCCCTCATCCGCGCCGGCCAAGAAGTGATCTTCGTCGACAGCGTGAAGGAACATGTCGACGCGATCAACGGGAAGGGGCTGAAGATCGTCGGTCCGATATTTGAGGATGTGGTGCCGGCGAAGGCCTGTCTGCCGGAGGAGGTCGAAGGCGTCTTTCAGCGTACCTTCCTCTGCGTCAAAGCCCATCATACCGAAGAAGCGACAAAGGCGCTGGTCGAACATGTGGCGCCGGATGGTTACGTCGTCTCGGCACAGAATGGATTGAATGAGCGGGTGATCGCAAGGATCGCCGGTCAGAACCGTGTCATCGGTTGCTTCGTCAATTTCGGCGCGGACTATTTGGAACCTGGCGTCGTCCAATATAGCGGCCAAGGGGCAGTGGTTATCGGCGAGCTCGACGGCCGTTTCACCGATCGTGCCGAGAGCATCTACGACGTGATGAAGGCCTTCGAGCCAAGGGCGCTGATCACCAACAACATCTGGGGCTTCCTCTGGGGCAAGCTGATCTACGGCGCTTTGCTTTTCGGCACTGCGCTGACCAATGACAGCATTGCAGATGTGCTCGCCAATGAGAAGGCAAGGCCGGTGCTACGCAAGCTCGCATTGGAGGTGGCGACGGTCGCAGCCATCAACAATATCCGGACGGAGGCCTTTGACGGCTTCGATCCGACTGCTTTCGGTCCTCTGGCTACGCCGGAGCAAACCGCTCAGTCCTTCGATGACATGGTCGCGCATAACCGCAAATCGGCAAAATCCCATTCCGGCATCTGGCGGGATCTCGCCATTCGCAAGCGGAAGACCGAGGTCGACGCACAGGTCCTGCCGGTGGTCGAGATCGGGCGGGAATCGCGTGTTCCGACGCCGCTCACCGCACGCCTGATTGCCATGATCCACGAGATCGAGGACGGCAAGCGGTCGCTCGACCTTGCAAATCTCGACGAGCTTTCGAAGGCCGCGGCATGAACATTTCCTTCGAAGGCAAGGTCGTGATCGTCACCGGCGCGGCGCATGGTTTCGGCCGCGCCATCGCGCAGAGTTTCGCGAGCCGCGGCGCCACGGTGCATGCCTGCGACGTCAATGCGGCGGGATTAACGGAGACCGTGAAACTCTGCGGAGGAAATGCCACCCTTCATATTCTCGATATCGGCAGCCGCACGGATGTGCAGGCGCTCGTCGCCAGCCTCGGTGATGTGGATATCCTCGTCAACAATGCCGGCGGCGTGCGCGGACAAGTCGGCCGGCCTATAGAAGAGGTTTCCGAGAGCGACTGGCAGACGATCTTCGACGTCAACCTGTCCGGCGCCTTCTTTATGGCGCAGGCGGTGGCGCCGTCCATGAAGAGGAAAAAAGCAGGACGCATCATCAATATTTCAAGCGGCGCCGGTCTCGGCATCTCGCTGACGGGCATTCAGGCCTATGCCAGCGCCAAGGCCGGCCAGATCGGCTTGACCCGCCAGCTCGCCCATGAGCTCGGGCCGTGGAACATCACCGTCAATAACGTGGCCCCGGGTTTCGTCCGCTCCAATCCGTCGACCGAGAAACAGTGGGAAGCGATGGGTGAGGAGGGGCAGGCCAAGCTTCTCCAGAACATCGCGCTGAAGCGCCTCGGAACCCCGGACGACATCGCGGCCATGGTCATGTTCTTCGCCTCCGATTTTGCAGGCTGGATTTCCGGACAGGTGATCAGCGTGGACGGCGGCAAGTAATTGGCGAGGTCTGGAGCCTGCCGCGGCTATGCGAAAGGCGCCGCAGGATCATCCGGCGCCTTTCGAAGACGGATGTTCAAACCGGAGTTACGCCGGCTGGATATGGAATACCTCGCCATGGGTGGCAACGTAGAACTCGCCCTCCGGCGTCACCCAGCCTCGGAACATGCCGTCGGTATTATAGGGCGCGGTGATCGAACCATCCGCATCGACAGCCACGAGACCAGCGCCGATATTGTGCCGTTTCAGGTCCTCCTGAATGACCTTGGCGGCAGCCGCTTCCAGGCTTTCGCCAAGATAGGAGACACGTGCCGCCACTTCGTGGCCGACCGCATAGCGCATGAAATACTCGCCCTTGCCGGTGCCGGAAACCGCGCAGGCTCCGTCGCGCGCATAGGTGCCGGCACCTATGATCGGCGTGTCGCCGATGCGGCCGTCTGGCTTGTTGTTGTAACCGCCGGTGGAGGTTGCTGCCGCCAGATGGCCTGCGCCGTCGAGCGCCACCGCGCCGACCGTGCCATGTTTTTCCGCCTCGCTGGCCTTCGCCGCCGTACCGGCTTCCGCATGCGCTTTCATGGCCGCGAGCGCCTTGATGCGCCTTTCGGTGGTGAAATAATCAGGCTCGACCATATCGAGGCCTGCCTGCCGAGCGAATTCGTCCGCCGCCGGACCGCCGAGCAGGATAGCGTCACCCTTTTCCATGATCTTGCGGGCCGCCTTGATCGGGTTGCGGATGCGCCGGACGAGCGTCACGGCACCGGACTCCAGCGTCCGGCCATCCATGATCGAGGCATCGAGCTCATGCTTGCCTTCAGTGTTGAGTGCCGCGCCGTAACCGGCATTGAAATGCGGCGAATCTTCCATAACGACGACTGCGGCCTGTACCGCATCGAGCGCAGAACCGCCCTTGGTCAGGATATCCCAGCCGGCCCTCAGCGCCCGGCCGAGATCGACGCGCGACGCGGCCCATTCCCCCTCGCTGAGGTCAAGTTTGGCCATAACGCCGCAGCCGCCATGGATCGCCAGCGCAATCTTCCCCATCGGTCTATCTCCCTGTCGGCGCACAACTTTCGTGCTGCCAATCCAATATCTTTTCAGAAAAAGGCCGGGCAGAGCCCGGCCAGTTGCTGCACGTTGGGAAAGCCTATTTGGCTGGGCGGATGTTCATCGCCAGCGTGTCCTCGTCGGAACGCGGTACGATGGTGATACCCTTCTTCATGCCCCAGGCAGACACGGTCGAAGCGATCGCCAGATAGGGGCGGTCGGTCGTGACAAGTGCATTGGCGTCCATCAGGAATTTCTCGCGCTTCTTCGTGTCCATCTCGACGGCCGCATCCTCGATCAGCTTGTCCATCGTCTTGTTGACGTAACCGCGCAGGTTGAAGGCGCCGAGCTTGGTCTGGGGATCGTTGGAATGGGCGAGCGACGAGAGCGTATAGTTCGATTCGCCCGTCAGCGTGCCCCAGCCGGACATCGTCATCGAGTAATCGCCACGTGTGTTGGCCGGGAAGAAGACGGCGCCCGGCTGGGCGTTCGCCTCGACCTGGATGCCCACGGCAGTCAGCATCTGAGCGATCGTCGTGCCGACATCTTTGTCGCCCGGCAGACGATCGTTGGTGAAGGAGAAGGTTACCTTGAAGCCATTCGGGTAACCGGCGTCAGCAAGAAGCTTCTTCGCCTTTGCCGGATCGGCCTTGGTCGGCTTCACCGCGGGGTTCCAGCCGAAGATGTTCGGTGTGACGAGCTGCGACTGAACGGCGCCCATGCCTTCCATGGCGATTTCGGTCAGCGTTTCGCGATCGATCGCCAGATCGAAGGCTTCACGCACCTTGGGGTCGAGGAAGGGGTTCTTCGGGAGGGCCGAACCGTCCTTGGCGCTGACCTGCGGCGGCTTTTCGCGGAAGTCGAAGGCGATGTTGAACAGGTAGACGCTATCCGTCTTGACGACGCTGACCTTGGAATCTTTCTCCAGTGTCGGCACGTCGGAGGCTGGGATACGAGAGATGAGGTCGATCTGGCCGGCTTTCAGCTGAGCGACGCGGGCCGCATCGTTCGGAATCTCCTTGCGGGTGACCTTATCCCAAGGTTCCTTCTCGCCCCAATAGGCATCGTTCTTGGCGAGAACGAGCTGCTCCTTCGGTGTCCAGGATACGAACTTGTAAGGGCCGGTGCCGATCGCCGCCTTGCCGGAATTGAAACCTTCCGCAGCCTTGTCGGCATTGGCCGAATGGTCTTTCGCGGCGATGTGCGAGACGACGAAAAGGCGGATGAAGTCGTTCGGCAGGTTCGGCGCCGGGCCATCGGTCTTGATGCGGATCGTGTAGGGATCGACGATCTCGATGCCACGGACGCGACGAACGTAGATGGTCGTCGGGTTGGGGCCGGTGACGGCCGGGATGCGCTCGATCGAGAACTTCACGTCCTCGGCGGTGAAGTCGGAACCGTCATGGAACTTGACGCCCCGGCGAAGCTTGAATTCCCAGGTATTACTGTCGATCGCGGTCCAGCTCGTGGCAAGGCCGGGCTCAAGCTCAAGATTGTTGCCGGACTTCACCAGCGAGTCGAAGATGTGCTTCACCGCTTCGGCATGCGTACCGGCTGCGGTGAAGTGCGGATCGACAGAAAGCGGACCGGCGCGAACGCCGATCATCAGGTCTGCGGCGAGAGCCATGCCGGACACACTGGTTGCGAGAGCGGCGGCCAGCGCGCCAGTAAGTGCAAAAGTACGGAATGCCTTATAAAGTGTCATTCTTCGTTCTCCTCTGTGTTTATCATTGGCGGCGAGACGGGTGAATTCACGACGACCTTCGCCAGCAGTTCGGAGAGCATCAGCGTTTCCGCCGGAGTAAGGCCCGACAGCATGGCCTTCTCCCGCTCCACCATCGGCTGCATGGCTGCGTCGACGATGCGCTTTCCTTCGTCCGTGATGTAAAGGACGAAGCTTCTCAGGTCCGCAGGATCGACTTCGCGGCGGATGATGTTCTTGTCGATCAGCTTCTGGATCGCCCGGCTGATCGTGTTCTTCGGAAAGCCCGAGGAGCTGCAGATGGCGCTTGCCGTCAGCCCGTCGGAGAGCCCGAGCGAATAGAGCACCACGAACTCCGGCCGCGGCAGGCCGAATTCCTTCTCCGTCCAGCGATAGATCGGCACATTGAACTGCAGCGCCAGGAAATTGATGCGGAAGGAGAGCCAGCAGGGATTTTCCCACAGCTTCACGGCAACCAAGGGATCGACGGAATCCTTCCCGGCAGAGATCTTTCCGCCTTGGCGAAGGAGTGCGTCGAAGGTTGAGAGTTCCAGTTGCAAAACAATCTGCCTCCGCAAAATCCGCTTCCAGTTTTGTTCCGTATGGAACTTGACGACAGTTTAATTGACTGTCAATCTCATTTTTTAGTTCCGTATGGAACGTTGCTCTTGATGAACGCAATGCTCGTCAAGGCACATTTTTTGTGCGTAGACGCAGGATTTTGATCAGTTTTTGCGCAAGGCGAGCGAAGTGGGGATTTTTATGAAGATCGCGGATATGAACTGGATGCAGGTGGAGGAACGAGCGTCCGAAGACGACCGCTGTGTGCTTCCGATCGGCAGTGTCGAGCAGCATGCCTATCTGAGCCTCGCGACCGACATGATCCTCGCGGAAAAAGTGTCGCTCGATGCGGCCGAGCCGCTCGGCATTCCGGTCTTCCCGGTCGTGCCCTATGGGCTTGCCTCGTCCTTTGCGACCTTCCCGGGCACGCTGACGCTGTCGCTGTCGACCTATATCGGCGTCATTCGCGATCTGATGGACAGCATCCATCGCTCCGGTTTCCGCCGCATCCTCATCGTCAACGGTCATGGCGGCAACACGCCGATCACCGCTTTGTTGTCCGAGTGGATGAATACTCATCCGGACAGTTCGGTGAAATTTCACGACTGGTGGCGGGCGCCGAAGACGCTTGCCAAGGTTCATGAGATTGATCCGGCCGCCTCGCACGCTTCCTGGATGGAGAACTTCCCCTGGACGCGCACGACCGATCAGCGCCAGCCGACGACCTCGAAGCCCAAGGTGGACTTCGCCCGCCTCGCTCGCATCGATGCTGCCCGCAAGCGCGAGATGCTCGGCGACGGCAACTATCATGGCCTCTACCAGCGTCCGGACGAGGACATGCTGGCGATCTGGGACGTCGCGGTCGCGGAGACCCGCGAACTTCTGGAAGGCAATTGGCACTAAGGCCGACGCGAAACGCGCAGGCACAATTTCGGCCCGTCAAGCCTACGGAAGATCGGCAGCGGGAGAGAACGGGGAACGTATGTTCGCTTTCATTTTGCAACGCCTCTGGCAGGCGGTCATCGTCGTCTTCGCGATGTCGGTGCTCGTCTTCTGCGGCGTCTATGCGGTGGGCAATCCCATCGACGTGTTGATCTCGCCGGACGCGACGCAGGATATCCGCGCCGCAGTCATTGCTCAATACGGCCTCGACCAGCCGCTCTGGCACCAGTATTTCGCCTTTCTCGGACGCCTGTTCCATGGCGATTTCGGCCGCTCGCTGGTCTATAACATGCCGGTCAGCGAGTTGATCCTGTCGCGCCTGCCGGCAACGCTGGAACTGACGCTGATCGCGGTGATTTTCGCAAGCCTCGCCGGCATCCCGATCGGCATGTATGCCGGCTACCGGCCGCACAGCCTCCTTTCGCGTGCCATCATGGCAATCTCCATTCTCGGCTTTTCGGTTCCGACCTTCTGGTTCGGCCTGATGCTGATCATGGTCTTCGCCGTGCAGTTCGGCATTACGCCGGCGGGCGGACGCGGCGATACGGCCAGCCTTTTCGGTGTCGAGTTCAGCTTCCTCACGGCCGATGGCTGGGCGCATCTCATCCTGCCGGCGCTGAACCTGTCGCTCTTCAAGTTCTCGCTGATGATCCGGCTTGCCCGCGCCGGCACCCGCGAACTGATGTTGAGCGACACGGTGAAATTCGCCCGCGCCGCCGGCCTCTCTGAGTTCACGGTGCTGAGCCGCCACGTATTACGGCTGATCTCCATTCCGCTCGTCACCGTCTTCGGCCTCGAACTCGCCTCGACGCTCGCCTTTGCGGTTGTCACCGAGACGATCTTCTCCTGGCCTGGCCTCGGCAAGCTCATCATCGACAGCATTACCTCGCTCGACCGTCCGGTCATGGTCGCCTACCTGATGCTCGTCGCCTTCCTGTTCATCGTCATCAACCTCGTGGTCGATCTCACCTATGCGCTGCTCGATCCCCGCTTGAGAAAGGGACGGGCCTGATATGTTTGACATTGCCATGCGGGACACTCTGCTCGGCCGCTTTCTGGAAGAGTTCTTCCGCAACAAGACCGCCACCATTGCCGCCATCGTCGTTCTGCTGATCGTGCTGACCGCGCTTGCCGCGCCTCTCATCACCCCACAGGATCCCTATGACCTGACCAGCCTCGTGCTGCGTGATGCACGCCGGGCTCCGGGTTATGTCGGCATCGGCGGCTACACCCATTGGCTCGGCACGGATTCGCAAGGCCGCGACCTCCTGTCCGCCATCATCTATGGCCTTCGCATCTCGCTGCAGATGGGCGTCATCGCCGGCGGTATCGCCTTCACCATCGGCGCCGTCATCGGCTGCGCGGCCGCCTATATCGGCGGGCGTTTCGAAAGCCTCGTCATGCGCATCGTCGACCTGCAGCTCTCCTTCCCGGCGATCCTGCTCGCCTTCGTCATCGCCGCACTGTTGGGGCAGGGCCGTTACCAGTTGATCATGGCGCTGATCTTCGCCCAATACGCCTATTTCGCTCGCACGGCGCACGGCGCGGCATCGGCCGAACGGCAGAAGGATTATGTGGAAGCGGCATTATCCATCCCGCTCTCGCCGCTGCGCGTCGTGCTGAAGCATATCCTGCCGAACTCGCTGCCGCCGCTGATCGTCGTCGCGACCGTGCAGGTGGCGAGCGCGATCTCGCTCGAAGCCACCCTTTCCTTCCTCGGCGTCGGCCTGCCGCCGACCGAGCCGTCGCTCGGCATGCTGATCTCCAACGGCTTCCAATATCTCCTCTCCGGCCGTTACTGGATCTCCATCTATCCTGGTCTCGCACTGATCATCTTCATCGTTTCGCTGAACCTTGTCGGTGACCAGGTGCGAGACCAGCTCAACCCGAGGCTTCGCCGATGACAGCTGCGCCCCTTGGTCCACTTCTGGAAGTCACCAACCTCAAGACCTGGTTCCCGAGCGCGCGCGGCGAAGTGAAGGCCGTCGATGGTGTCTCGTTCTCGGTCGCGCCGGGCGAAGTGCTGGGCCTGGTCGGCGAATCCGGGTCCGGCAAGTCGATCACCGGCTTCTCGATCATCGGCCTGATTGATGAACCCGGCCGTATTGTCGAAGGCTCGATCAGGCTCGAAGGCCGGGAACTGATCGGTCTGCCCTCGCATGAACTGCGCGCCATCCGCGGCAAGACCATTTCCATGGTCTTCCAGGACCCGATGATGACGCTGAACCCGGTGCTGAGCATCGGCACGCAAATCAAGCTGGCGCTCGAAGCTCATGAAAAGATCAGCGCCGCCGACGCCCGCGAACGGGCGGTCAAAGCACTGGCTCAAGTCCGCATCGCCGAGCCGGAACAGAAAGTGGATTTCTTCCCGCACCAGTTTTCCGGCGGCATGCGCCAGCGCGTGGCGATCGCCATCGCCCTCCTGCATCGGCCGAAGCTGATCATCTGTGACGAGCCGACAACCGCTCTCGACGTGTCGGTGCAGGCGGAAATCCTTGCCGAGATGAAGGAATTGGTGGCCGCACTCGGCACCGCGCTGATCTGGATCAGCCATGACCTGGCCGTCGTATCGTCGCTCGCCGACCGCGTTGCGGTGATGCGCCACGGGCATATCGTCGAACTCGGGCCCGCATTCGGCGTGCTGACAAAGCCGCAGCACGAATACACCAAGGCGCTGCTCGACGCGCTGCCCTCCCGCGCCAAGCCGGGCCAGCTCTTGCTGCGCGGCGCCGGTATTGCGGATGCCGCCCCGCCGCCGCGCAAGTCGGCCACCGCCGACCTGCCGCCGCTCGGCAGCCCTTACCTCGTCATCGACAATGCCGTGAAGCGCTTCCAGAAACCCATGGGTTTCTTCAAGGAGATCGCCATCAAGTCGGGCATCTTCCGGCCTTTGCCGGTCGTTCAGGCAGTCGACGGCGTGTCGATCACCCTGAAGCGAGGCGAAGTGCTCGGCCTCGTCGGCGAATCCGGCTCCGGCAAATCGACGCTCGGGCGCGTGGCGGCGGGCATCGCAGTTCCGACGTCCGGCTCCGTTCGTCTCAACGGCAAGCCGGTCATGAGCGAAGGCCGCGGCGCCAGAAAGATCACCACCCGCATCCAGACGATCTTTCAGGACCCGTTCGCTTCGCTGAACGGCCGCATGCGGATCGGCGATATTCTTGCCGAAGGTCCGCTCGCGCATCGGCTGGTGACACGGGCGGAGGCGCCGGACTATGTCAGGCAATGGCTGGCGGCGGTCGGCCTCGATCCGACCTTCGCCAACCGCTTCCCGCACCAGTTCTCCGGCGGCCAGCGGCAGCGTATCGCGATTGCTCGGGCGCTTGCGATGCAGCCGGATGTCGTGGTTTGTGACGAGCCGGTCGCCTCGCTCGACGTGTCGATCCAGGCGCAGATCATCAACCTCCTGATCCGCCTGCGCGCCGAACTCGACCTGTCGTTGATCTTTATCAGCCATGACCTGTCGATCGTGCGCCACCTCTGTGACCGCGTCGCAATCATGTATCGCGGCAGAATAGTCGAGGAAGGCGAAGCGGGTACGATCTACGACAATCCGCAGCATGATTACACCAAGCGGCTGCTCGCAGCCGTTCCCGTGCTGCCGCAGGCAGCCGAATGACAAAAGGGAGGGCAGGCACATGGAACCGTGGGAATGGGATGAAGCGATCTGGCGAGGCAAGGTCAACAAGGTGCGTGCTGGCCGTTCGCTGAAGCCGAAGGCATGGAAGGATGGCGCCCGCTGTGCCGTGGCGCTCTCCTTCGACAGCGATCACGAGACCAACGAACTGCGCGACGGCGGTGAATCCATCGGCCGCATGTCGCAGGGCCAGTACGGCAACCGCATGGGTGTGCCGCGCATTCTCGAAACCTTGCGCAATGCCGATGTGCCGGCCACCTTCTTCGTGCCGGCCGTCGCCGCACTTCTTTATCCCTACGAACAGCGGCAGGTGATCGCAGAAGGCCACGAGATAGGCCTGCATGGCTGGATCCACGAAGTGAACACCAAGGTGCCGCCGGAGAAGGAGCGCGAACTGCATTTCCGCGCCGCCGATACGCTGGAAAAGATCACCGGCATCCGCCCGGTCGGCATGCGCACGCCATCCTGGGATTTCTCCTACGAGACGCTGAAGATCGAGCGTGAACTCGGCCTCCTCTACGATTCTTCACTGATGGCCGACGACGATCCGTATGAACTCGTCGAAGACGGCGAACCGACCGGCATCGTCGAACTGCCCGTCGAATGGATCCGCGACGATGCGGTCTATTTCAACATGAACCGCTTCACGGCGCTGCGCCCCTATACGCCGCCAACCGCCGTACTCGACATCTTCAAGCGCGAATTCGACCGTGCTTACCAGGAAGGGGGGCTTTTTCTGCTGACCATGCACCCGCATGTAACAGGTTACCGTTCCCGCATTTTCGTGCTGGAAGAACTGATCCGTCATATCCAGGGCCATGACGGCGTCTGGTTCGGCACCCATGCGGATATCGCCCGCTTCGCCAAGGAGAGCGGCGGCAAGTGATGAATACCTGTTGTTTCAGGCAGAGGCAAGAAGTGCCTGACGCCTGAGCAGCATGCCGAACAGGTCGCGCGGCTCATCCGGATCGGCAAGCAGGTCGAGCTGGTTGATGGAGCTTGAACCGCTCACCTTGTCGCGAACATACCGAAGTGCGGAAAAATCCTCGATCGCGAAGCCGACGCTGTCGAACAGTGTGATCTGCTTTTCCGAGCGGCGGCCCGGTTCGTGACCGGCGATGACACGCCAGAGTTCGGTGATTGGATGATCCGGCGAGAGCTGCTGGATCTCGCCTTCGATCCGCGTCTGCGGCGGAAATTCCACGAAAATGTCGGAGCGCAGCAGGATGTCGCGGTGCATCTCCGTCTTGCCGGGGCAGTCGCCGCCGACGCCGTTGATATGTATGCCGGGGCCGATCATGTTATCGGTCAGGATCGTGGCATTGTGCTTATCGGCGGTCGCCGTGGTGATGATGTCGGCCCCTTCGACGGCCTGTTCGGCGGAATTGCATGCGTCGATCTCGAAGCCGAATTTTTCAAGATTGCGGCGGCATCGGAGGGTCGCTTCCGGATCGATGTCGTAAAGCCGCAAGCGATCGATGCCGATGAGCGACTTGAAAGCCAGTGCCTGGAATTCGCTCTGGGCACCGTTGCCGATCAGTGCCATAGTGCGCGCATCCCTGCGTGCCAGATATTTCGCGGCGATCGCCGAGGTCGCGGCGGTGCGAAGCGCTGTCAGGATGGTCATTTCGGAAAGCAGCAGCGGATAACCGCTGTCGACATCGGAGAGCACCCCGAACGCCGTCACCGTCTGCAGGCCGGATTTGGTGTTCTTCGGGTGGCCGTTGACGTATTTGAAGCCGTAAAGCACTCCGTCGCTGGTTGGCATCAGCTCGATTACGCCGTCTCTCGAATGGGAAGCAACCCGCGGAATCTTGTCGAAACTTTCCCAACGACGAAAATCATCTTCGATATAGCCCGCCAACCCGACCAGGAATGTCTCGACGCCGGTGGCGACGACGAGGTCCATCATGTTTTCGACGCTGATGAACGGTACGATGTTCAGGTTGGCGGGTGCTGGCATCAGAAACTCCTCGTCGGTCGGTCCATGACCTTGCGGCCCATCAGGCTGGCGGTAAGATCGACGAGCAGGGTCGCGGTGCGGCCGCGCTCGTCCAAGAAGGGGTTGAGTTCGACTAGGTCGAGGCTCGTCACGAGGCCGCTGTCATGCAGCATTTCCATGACGAGATGCGCCTCGCGGAAGGTCGCGCCGCCCGGCACGGTGGTGCCGACGGCCGGGGCGAAAGTCGGCTCGAGGAAATCCACGTCGAGGCTGACGTGCAGCAGACCGTTGGCCGCTTCGACCTTTTCGAGGAAAGTGCGCAGGAGCGCGGCAACGCCGTGCTCATCGATCACACGCATGTCGTGGACAGTGACGTCGCTTTCGCGAAGCGCCGTACGCTCGGCCGGATCGACGCTGCGGATGCCGATCATGCACATATTGGCCGGATCGACCCGATGGGAAAGCTTCGGCATATAGCCCTCGAAACCCGGCCGTCCGGTGAAATAGGCAACCGGAACGCCGTGCAGGTTGCCGCTGGTGGTCGTGTCGAGCGTGTGGAAATCCGTATGCGCATCCAGCCAGAGCACGAAGAACGGTCGGCCGGTTTCCGCAGCGCGGCGCGCGACGCCTGTGACAGTGCCGGCAGAAATGGCGTGATCGCCGCCGAGGAAGATCGGCATGCCTTCGCCGCTTTCGCGATAGGCGAGTTCAGTCAGCAGCTCCGTCCAGGCGATGATCTGCGGGAGACGGCGGACGGCGGCATTCGGATGCGTGATGTCCGGGAGCTTGGAGATGCCGACATTGCCGAGATCGGTCACCTGATGGCCGAGTTCCGTGAGTGCGGCCTCGAGTCCGGCGGTTCGAAGCGCGCTCGGCCCCATTTCGCAGCCCAGCTGTGTCGCGCCATCCTGCAGGGGAATACCGATCAGTTTGCAATGCATGTCTTTATCTCCGTTACGATGAGTGGACCACGAGAGGCTGGCGGATTGAACAATCCAATTTGCCAAATTACCTAAATTGGCTTATCAAAATGGCATGATTGGCGGCCAATTCGAGCATGGACGATTTTGACAGCAAACTCGTGACGCTTTTGCGACACAACGCCCGGCGCAGTATTTCCGACCTTGCTGCGGACTTGGGGTCGTCGCGTGCCACGGTGCGTTCGCGCATGGAAAAGCTCGAAAAGGACGGCAGCATTCTCGGCTATACCGTCATCCTGAGAGCCGATGCCGTCGAGTTGCCCGTGCGCGGCATCATGATGGTGGAGATCGAGGGGAGAGCGGCAGACCGGGTCATCAAGGCGCTCGGCGGATTTCCGGAAATCTCGGAAATCCACACCACGAATGGGCGCTGGGACTTGATCGCCGAACTGGGCACGACGACGCTTGCCGAGTTCGACAACGTGTTGCGGCGGGTGCGGCTGGTGCCGGGGATCACGGCGACCGAGACGAATTTGGTGCTCGCGACGCCGCGCAGCACGAAGGCTCGGTTGTAGGAGAGCGCCAATACGATCTCCGTCGTGCTCGGGCTTGACCCAAGCACCTATCCACGTGGAATATGTTGAAGCGGCTTAGATCCTCGCCACAAGGGCGAGGATGACGTCGCGTGAGTGGGAAGGTCCACTCAAACAAAAAGGCCACGGCAATTTGATGCCGCGGCCTTCTCATTGTCGAGATATTCGACCGATTATTGCGGGGTCATGTCGAAGCCGAACCATTTCGTGGAGAGCTTCTTGGTCGTGCCGTCAGCCTTGGCGGCAGCGATCGCCCCGTCGAACTTTGTTTTCAGCGCGGTGTCGGTCTTGCGCAGGCCGACCGAGCTGCCGGCGCCGAGGAAGCCGCCTTGGAAGCGGGGGCCGACAATGGCCATGTCGCTGTTGGTCGGCTTTTGCACCGCGGTCATCAGATACCCCATCGAGGCCATCACCAGATCGACACGGCCGGCGACGAGATCCATGTCGTGCTGTTCCGTCGTCTTGTATTCGCGGACCTGCACGACGCCCTTCAGGTATTCGTCGATGAAGCGGGCCGCGATCGAGGCGGTTTGAACGCCGATCGTCCTGCCCTGCAGGAGCGACTTCAGCTCTTCGACGGCCTTGCGCGCGCCGGCTTCGTTCGAAGCGAGTGAGAAGAGCTCGTCCTTCATGGGCAGCTTGGCCAGTGGGCCATCCTTGAGCGTCGCGAAGGACTGGCCGGTGCTGCCGTAGGATATGGAGAAGTCGATGACTTCCTTACGCTTTTCCGTGGCTGACATGCCGGCCATGATCGCGTCGAACTTGCCGGCGTTGAGCGCCGGAATGATGCCGTCGAAGGCTTGGGCGACGAAGGTGCACTTCATCTTCATGCGCTCGCAGAGGTTCTTGCCAAGCTCGATGTCATAGCCGTCCAGCGTGCCGTCCGGCCGGGTCAGGTTATAGGGTGGGAAGGCGCCTTCTGTGGCGATGACGATTTCCGTCTTGTCCTGTGCTGCGGCGCTGGTCGCCGTCAACGTCACGACCGTGAAGGCCGCGGCGATTGCCATCTTTATAAAGTTCATTTGTTCGTTCCCTCTCGTTGTTTGTGCAGGATGGTTTGAGCGGCTTCAGCCGCTGATGAACTTGCGAAAACGCTCGGATTGGGCGTTGGTAAATATGTCCTGCGGTTGGCCCTGCTCTTCGATCGCGCCCTGGTGCAGGAAAATGACCCGGCTCGACACGTCGCGGGCAAAGCCCATTTCATGGGTCACCACGAGCATGGTGCGTCCTTCGTCGGCAAGCGCCCGCATGACGCGCAGCACCTCGCCGACGAGTTCCGGATCAAGCGCCGAGGTCGGTTCGTCGAACAGCATCACCTTCGGTCGCATGGCGAGCGCGCGGGCGATCGCTGCACGCTGCTGCTGGCCGCCGGAAAGGTGCGCGGGATAATGATTGCGCTTGTCCGCAATACCCACCTTGACAAGCAGCGCCTCCGCCTCCTCCAGGCATTCCACGCGCGAACGCTTCTGCACATGCAGTGGCGCTTCCATGACGTTTTCGAGCACTGTCTTGTGAGACCAGAGATTGAAGCTCTGGAACACCATGCCGAGTTCGGAGCGGATGCGCTCGACCTGCTTACGGTCTGCGAGACGGCTTTTGCCGGCACCTGCGGACTTCAGTCTGATAGTTTCGCCGGCAACCGTCACGTCGCCGGCATCCGGCGTTTCCAGCATGTTGATGCAGCGGAGCATGGTCGATTTGCCGGAGCCCGAGGAGCCGAGGATCGAAACGACCTCGCCTTCGCGGGCTTCCATGTCGATGCCCTTCAACACCTCAACAGGGCCGAAACTCTTGCGCAACCCGCGCACGCTGATGGCGGGGGTTATGGTCGGATTGGTCGAAGTTGTCATCTTGCGGCTCCCGTGGGCGTGCTGGGCAAGGCCGCAGGCTGGCGCAGGTGCGGGCTCAATTGGTATTCGGCCAGGGCGACAAGCCGGGTGAGGATGAAGTTGATGGCGAGATAGATCGCGCCCGCGACGACGAAGACCTCGATGGCGCGGTAGGTCTCGGAGATGATCTTGGCCGCGACACCGGTCACCTCCATGATGGTGATGATCGAGGCAAGCGAGGTGGCCTTCACCATCGAGATCATCTCATTGGAATAACCGGGCAGGGCCTGGCGGATCGCAAGCGGCAAGGTGATGCGCCGGAAGGTCATGAGGCGCGACATGCCGCAGGCACGTGCCGCCTCTATCTGCCCGAACGGAACGGAAAGCAGCCCGCCGCGAATGATCTCCGCGGAATAGGCGGCGGTGTTCAGCATCAGCGCGATGACCGCGCACCAGTAGGGATCGCGCAGCACGACCCAGAACATGCTCTGGCGGACTTCGCGGAATTGGCCGAGACCGTAGTAGATCAGGAAGATCTGCACGAGCAGCGGCGTGCCGCGGAAGACGAAGATATAAGTCCTCGCGAACCAGTCGAGCGGCAGGATGCCGGATAGCCGGCAGAGCGCCAGACCAAGGGCGAGGAAGGCACCGAGCACGATGGCGCTTGCGGCAAGCTGCAGCGTCAGCGGCACGGCGGCAACGAGGCTGAGGAAAGTCTCGTAGAGAAACGGCAGATCCATCAACCCCTCCTGACGCCGCGCGTGAAGCGCTTTTCACCGAGCTGCAGCAGGCCGCCGGAGACGGTCGAGATGGCCAGATAGATGGCTGCGGCGATGACGTAGAAGTCGAAGGGAAGACCGGTCGAGCCGGCGCCGATCTGCGACTGCCGAAGGAGTTCAACGACTCCGGTTACCGAGACCAGCGCGGATTCCTTCAGTACGACCTGCCAGACATTGCCCATGCCGGGAATTGCGTGGCGAAGCGTCAGCGGCGCCAGGATCCTGCGAAACCGCAGGGAGCGGGACATCCCGCAGGCAGTCGCCGCTTCCAGCTCGCCGGGATGAACGGCCTTGAAGGCGCCGCGAAAGACCTCCGTCTGCTGGGCGCCGGAGGTGATGCCGACAGCGAGCGCACCGGCGAGGAAGCCCGGAAAGCCGATGAAGCCTTCCGCGCCGAACAGCCTGCCGATCGCAGTCACGGCAGCGCTGCCCCCGAAATAGAAGAGATAGATGACCAGAAGATCGGGAATGCCGCGCAGAACGGTGGTATAGAAACCCGCGATCCCGCGCGTCACCGGACCGCCCGAGACTTTCGCCCAGGCGCCGAAGACGCCGATTACCGCACCGATCGCGAAGCCGGCGACGGCGATCAGGATGGTCATGACGGTGGCCGCGGCAAGTGCCATGCCCCAGCCGTTGGGGCCGGTTCCGATTAGATCCAGTATTGTCGGCTGATTCATGAAAACCTCATCCACATGGAGGTTTGTCCGGATCGAACCCGGGCGGTTCGGCACGAGGACGCATTTCTTTGCGCCTCGCGCCGGGTCCGCTGCCGGATCAGAATGATGGCGTCAGGTCGAGCTTGCTCCACTTTTCGGAGAGCTTTTTGATCACGCCGTCCGCAGCCGCCGACTTGATGGCCGCGTCGAATTTTTCCTTCAGATCGGCCTCGCCCTTGCGCATGCCCATGGCGACTTCTGTCGCCAGCATGGCGCCCTTCATCAGCGGGCCGACCATCATCAGATCTTCGTTCCCCGGCTTGGCAAGCGCGGTGGTCCCGTAGACGCCGCTGTCGAAGCCGGCATCGATGCGACCGGCCTTGAGGTCGAGATCGCGCTCGCCCGAATTCTTGTAGGTGCGAACAGTCACGTCCTTGCCGAAATAGGCGTTGATCAGTTGCTCCTGGCTGGTCGATTGCACGACGCCGATCGTCTTGCCGGCGAGCATCCCGCCGATCGTCTTCATGACCGGATCGGCTTTTTCCCTGTCGTTGAGGTTCAGCCGCTCGCCGGTCATCGGCAGGTTGCTCACCGGGCCGTCCTTGAGCGTGATGAAGGTCGCGACGCCGCTGGCGTAGGGCACCGTGAAATCGACGACTTCCTTGCGTTTCTCATTGATTCCGAGTGTCATGATGAGGTCGAACTTGCCGGCATTCACGCTGGGGATCATGGCGCTCCACTCACCGGCGATCAGCTCGCACTCGACCTTGGCGCGCCGGCACAGGTCGTTGATGAGGTCGATGTCGAGGCCGGTCAGTTTGCCCTTGGAATCGAGCGCGTTCCACGGCGGGAAAGCGCCTTCGATGCCGACCTTCACATGGGTCCAGTCCTTGGCTTCCGCGCCCGGCAGCATGACGGAGAGTGTGGCGGCCAGTGCTACCGCCCAGAATTTCCCGGTTTTCATGTCGTTGTTCCCTTATCGATCGTTGTGTTGAGGCGAGGCTTGAATGTCATGGTCCTTCCAAGGCAAGAACCGCGCAGGCTTGCCTCAGAACGGAGAGAAGGCGGTTGCGCGTCCGGCGCGCATGGACCGCGAAGAACGGAGTGTCGGCATGTCCTTCCGGTAGGGCGGCCAGCTCGCGAAGCCCTGCGAGCGATGGCCAGGCCGGATGCGGAAGGGCACTATCGGGGTGGAAACGGTCACCGAATGTGTAGTTCAGCGGTACGAGAAGCCGCGACGTCTGCCGCAGGCGGTCGTTGATGATCTCGGCTTGAGTCCGATCCGTTTCCTTCGACGCGATGTTGGTGATCGTCTCGGCACGTCGGCGCAGTTCTTCCACTGCCGAGATTACCGCATTCATATCCATCCGACCCGTGAGACTGGAATTCAGGTCAAGGAGTTCACTTCTGAGGGATGCTGCATAGGCGGTGTAATCGAGCGGCAGGACCGTGGAAGAAAGAAGCTCCTCAAGAACGCGCAAGATGATCTCGGTGTCGCGCTGAAGATTGGCCGGGTCGATGTGCTCTTCCGTGTCGTGCGGCGTGTGCCACCACCAGCCGAGCGCTGTCAGCATCTTCACCGGTCCTGGTGGCTGATGGCTGAGGCTTCCGAACATCGAGGGAATGCCGATGCCCCAGAAGGACTGGTCGGCAGCGCGTCCATGCCGCCGGCCCCGGTGTATCTGGCCGGCCACGGCCTCGACCGCCCGTGCTGCGACCGCCTTCAATTCGTCGATGACGGCCGAGTTGGTCAGGACATCTGCGCCCGCGCCGCCGGTGGAATCGACATTCACATGCGCGACGCAGCGCTGTTCCAGTTCATCCCAATATTCTTCCGCATACCAGGCGGAGCCGGAATAGCGGCCGTGGGAGTGTCCGGACCAGAAGCAGATACGCAGGCCGCGTCGCCACTCGTCGCGCCTCTCCGCCAGGAGACGGGCCGCTTCCAGCATGGTGGCGTTGGCCCCGCCATTGTCCATAACACCGTAGTGCCATGTATCGTGATGGCCGGAAAAGAGCACGAAGGGCGCATCCGGGCGACCCGCCGGGAAAAGCTCCGCGACCAGAATAGGCGTTTTGCGCCAGCCCGTATCGACCTCCGTCGTCAGGCGGGCAACAGGCGCCTTGCCGGCCCGGCATGCCTGCCGGAGCTGTTCGCCGTCATCCCGGGAGATCGTGCAGATGGCCGTCGTCGGCAGTTGCGTGCGTGTATGCTGGGATGGACTGCCCCAGACCGGCGAGACGCACATTTCGTAGAGATGTTCGTTCGGGCTGATATGCAGCTGTCCGATCGCGCCATGGGTACTTGCAAGTGCGGCGACGTCCTCAGTCGCTATGCCATCGACAAGCACGATATGGCCCCGGACATCGACGTCCTCGAAATCTGCCTCTGTGCCTTCCCCGACGTGGATGATCTTTGCCGATATGCCTTCGGCAGGCGTCGGGACCGACATGGAATGCGTGATGCAGCGGATCGCGCAGCCATCGACCTCGACCGCCGCTTTGCCTGGCAGGCTGATATAGGCATCGTGAAAGAGTAGCTCTGTGCGATAGCCATAGGAGGCCATCTGCCGTTCCAGATATCGAAAGCTTTCCAGCTCCTCCGCCGTGCCCGAAAGCTTTACCCGCTTGGCGAACTCGCGGATGTGATCCATCAGGATCTGGCGGTCGGGCCGGCGCGGCGCATCAGACATCCCGCTTCTCCCGAATGTCAGGCTGGACGTCGTCCGGGATCGGGTTGATGAACGGAGTGCCTTCGAGCCGTGCCGCAAAATCGGCTTTCGCTTCTGCGATGAGCTGCGGCTTCAGGAAAAGGTCGATGGCGGTGGATGCCATCACCTTGGCCGCATGGGTCATGCCCTTGTGCGCGGCAGGCAGCTTGCCCTGGGCGACGAGCTGCCAGGAATGCCCCGGAGTGCCGATCGCATAGGTCGCACCCCGCATCTGCACCGTCGGCACGACCCAGCTGACCGAGCCCACATCTGTGGAGCCGACCAGCGTGCCGTCGCCGCTTTCCGGCGGGAAGATCACGTCGCAGAGGGAAACGCCCTTGCGTACCTTCAACCCGAACCGGCCGAAGGAGGTGGCGATATCCTCCTGGCTGAAGGTTTCCTGGAATTTTGCGGCGGTCGCTTTGTCGGCTTCATCGAAGGGCGGCAGGCCGACACGCTCGATGTGATTGTGCATCAGCGTTTCGAGCGGCGTGTTTCCGATGAGGTTCGCGTCGCCGCTGACGACCTGGCTGCGCACCGACGTGCCGGTCATCAGGGCCGCACCGGCCGCGACATCCTTCACCCGGGCAACGAGCTCCAGAAGTTCGGGAAGCGTCCGCGACCGGATTAGATAACGTACCGAGGCCTTGGCCTGCACGACGTTCGGTGCATGGCCGCCCGTATCGATGATGGCGTAGTGGATGCGCGCTGTGGACGGCATATGCTCGCGCAGATAGTTAACGCCGACATTCATCAGCTCGACCGCATCGAGCGCACTGCGTCCAAGATGAGGCGAGGCGGCGGCATGGGATGCACGACCTGAGAAGTGGAAGTTGAGCTCGTTGCAGGCAAGCGAGATCGGGTTGTTGACACCGATGAAAGCCGCCGGGTGCCAGGAAATGGCAATGTCGACATCGTCAAAGACGCCGGCGCGCACCATGAAACCCTTCGACGAGCCGCCTTCTTCAGCCGGGCAGCCATAGTAGCGAATGCGGCCGGGAAGATTGTGGGCCTTGAGGTAGTCCTTGACGGCGGCAGCGGCCAGCATCGAGCCGGAGCCGAGAAGATTATGCCCACAGCCATGGCCATGGCCGCCCTCCACAATAGGCTTTTCCTCGGCAAGTCCCGCCACCTGGCTGAGACCGGGCAAGGCATCGTACTCACCGAGAATAGCGATAACCGGACCGTCTTCGCCGGCTTCGCCCATCACTGCCGTCGGGATGCCCGCGACATTGCGCGCGACTTGGAAGCCTTCGGCTTCCAGCAGTTCTGCGTGCGCCGCGGAGGAGCGATACTCTTCGTAATTGGTTTCCGGAACTTCCCAGACGTAGTCGCTGAGCTCGGCAAACCGGGGTGCCTTGCCGTCAACGATCTCCCAAACGCCATCGAAATTTTTCATGCGTGCCTACAGATTTCATCCAAAATTGGTACCAATTTAAGAGAAGATTCTTCTTTCGGCAACAGAAATTTGTGGCTAGTGATTAGGCAAATCGCCTCGCGGCCGCCTGAGGTCAAACGAATGAACACCCTGCTCGACGATTCCATCGCAGACGGCGAACCCGATGCCACCCAGCTCATCCTGGCTGACATCCAGTCGGGGATACTTCAGCCGGGCACATGGCTGAAGCAGATCGATCTCGAAACGCGTTACGGGCGCGGGCGCAACGAGATCCGCCGCGCGCTGGACCGCCTGGCGCAGAAGCGCATTGTCGAGCATGTGCCGAACCGTGGATACCATGTCTACAAGGCGGATGGAAAACAGGCTGACGATATTGCCGAAATCCGCATCATGCTGGAAACGGGCATCGTTCCGAAGGTGGTGGCGACCGCGAAGACGAGTGATATCCGGAACCTGCGCGCCTTAGCCGACCGGTTCGAGAGCCTGATCCTGCATGGAACCGTTCTCGAACTCTACGAGGCCAATCTCAATTTCCATCGCGCCTTCGTGCAGCTGTCAGGTAACGGCGAGCTGGACGGTGTGATCGCCGAACTCAGGCAGCGCACGTCCTCAGCCCCCGTCTCTCAATGGAAGACCCGGGCGCGGATCGAGAAGTCCGCGCGCGAGCACCAGGAGATGGTCGATCTTCTGGCGGCGCGCAAAGCCGATGAGTTGAAGGCCCTTGTCGAGAGCCATATTCGGCAGGGATAGCTGCCGCGCCCTTCCACGCGGATGATCGATTCAATAGAAAGTGGCCCGAAACGGCGTCACGGCGGCCCCCATGGCTGAGGCGTCCGTTGCGATTTCCGAGATGATCAGCTTTGGGCTGGGGCGGTGCACGCCGTAACGCGGCCGGTCGTAGATGCGGGTCCTATCGACCAGCATCTGTGCCAGATCCGACGGAATCTGGCCGCCGAAGACGATGGCCTGCGGATCGACGACGGCCCGGATGGCATTGATGAGGCGGTTGTAGGCCGGAGTGATCTCATCCACCCATTCGACGACGCCCGGCCAATTCCGGTCGAAATGTTTGCGCATGTAGCTGATTGACGGGACATCGACGCCGTTGCGGTTCAGCCGCTCGATCAGGTATTGCAGCGCCGGCCGGCGCTTTGATTCCTCGACGTCGTATATCCCGGAGAATTCCCCGGCATTGCCGTTGCCGCCGAGCAGCAATTCGCCGTCGCTGATCACGCCGCCGCCGAAGCCGTAATTGAAGCTCAGATAGGCGAAATGCTTGATATAGCGTCCGACGCCGAACATGGCCTCTGCGACCGAGCCGGTGTTGGCGCCATTGTGAACCCAGACCGGTTTGCCGAAGAAGTCCGCGAGCAACGGTCCAAGCTCGATCAGTGACCATTCATGCAAAGGCAAAGGCGCGTTGTACCGTGTTCCGCCGACATGGTAGCCGGCGATTGCGAAGCCGATGCCGAAAAAGGCCTCGCTGGAGAGATTGTTCAGCCTCTGCAATTCCACGACCTGTTCGCGGACGAGGTCAAGCGACTGGGCCATGGTCTGTTCGCGCAGTATGACGCTGCTCTCGCCGAGAATATTGCCCGCAATGTCCATCAGGCAGATGCCGATGACGTCCGTATTGACGGAGATGCCGCAGGAATAGGCGTAGCGGCCGTCGAGCCGCAATGTCGGGCTGGGCTGTCCACGACCGACGCCGGGTTTCGGCGAGCCAAGGGATACGAGACCACGTTCCGCCAGCTGATCGATGATCCGGTAGACTGATTGCTGCGTAAGATCGGTATGACCGGTCACCTCTGAACGGGAAAGGCCCGGATGCCGCCAGATCAGCCGGAGCAGGCCGCGCTCGTTGGGAGAGACGACGCCGCTTTCCCCGGCGCGCAGGAATTGCGGGGCTATCAGCGCTTCCGGAAAATAAACCACTGTCGCATCTCTTTCATAAAAATTACAACTCAAGTGTAATAATTGACGTCACTTACGTTGCTCTGGCCACTTTCAGCTGCATAGCTTCAAAGCCATCCGTCATCAAGAGATCATGGCCGTCACCGAATTGTTACACATAAAGTGTAATAAATTGCCGTTCACTTCGAGCCGGGCCAAAACCGGCCGATCTCAAACAGGCGAGGGCAATGATGAAGATTTCCGTTCTGGCGGCTGCGGCTGCCCTGATGGCGGGTGCGTGTTCCGCGCAAGCCGCCAATGTCGAATTCTGGTACGGCAATACGGGCAGCGTCGAGACCGCCATCAAGGCGCAGTGCGATGCGTTCAATGCCGCACAAACTGAGCACAAGGTCACCTGCGTCGGCCAGGGCAGCTACGAAGTGTCGATGCAGAAGGCGATCGCCGCCTATCGCGCCAAGAACCATCCGGTCCTCATTCAGTTCTTCGACGCAGGCACGCTCGACCTGATGCTGTCGGACGCCGTCGTGCCGGTCCAGGACATCCTGCCCGACGTCAAGTGGGACAATTATATCGCCGGTGCCCGCGCCTATTACGAAACCTCGGGTGGCAAGCTCTTCGCGCAACCCTATAACTCTTCGACACTGCTCTTCTACACCAACAAGACCGAGCTCGAGAAAGCCGGCGTCACCCAAACCCCGGTCACCTGGGAAGAGGTGATCGATGCCGCCCGCAAGCTGAAGGCCGCCGGCCATGCCTGCCCGTTCGTCACCGACGGCGATACCTGGCGCGTGCTGGAACAGTTCTCCGCCCGCCACGGCCTGCCGGTCGCTTCCAAGCATAACGGTTATGATGGCCTCGATGCCGAATACGTCTTCAACACCACCTTCGCCGCCAAGCACCTGGCCAACCTCGTCGAGTGGCGCAAGGAAGGCCTGGTGAAGCTCAATGTCGACACCAAGGCCGGCAACTATACAGCCGCATTCAATGCCGGCGAATGCGCCATGATGGAAGGTTCGTCCGGTTCATACGCCGCCTCCGCCAAGGCCTTCGAAGGCAAGTACCAGATCACCGTCGGCATGGCGCCAATGTACAAGGACCATCAGCGTCACAATACGCTGGTCGGTGGTGCATCGATCTATGTCATGAAGGGTCATGACAAGGAAGAGATCGAGGGTGCCAAGGCCTTTCTCGACTTCCTGCGCCGTCCCGACCAGCAGATGTTCTTCACCGCGGCCACCGGCTATGTTCCGGTCACCAACGACGTGCTGGACGCGATCAACAAGAGCGGCGAGGCAAGTGCCCCGAAATACGCCACGGCGGCGATCGGCATTCAATCCATGAACCAGCCGCGCACGGCCGACAGCCGCGGCATCCGCCTCGGTTTCTATGTGCAGTTCCGCGAAGTCTTCATGGAGGAAACCCAGAAGGCGTTTGCCGGCCAGCAGACCATGCAGGTGGCGCTCGACAACGCCAAGAAGCGCGGCGACGAACTGCTGCGCCGCTTCCAGCAGACCTACAAGGGTGTGAAGCTTCCCTAATCCAAATCCTTGCCGGTGCGGGTGGCTTTTCGCCCGTGCCGGTTTTCCCTGTCACCGGGCTCACTTCATGTCGTCGGATTCCTCCCTCTTCAGCAATCGCTGGCTGCCGCTTATCCTGGTGGCACCGTTCATGCTGCTGGTCGTACTTTTCTTCTATGTGCCGATCTTTCAGGCTTTCTACTGGTCCTTTTTCCTGGAGCGTCCGTTCGGCGGTGGCTCGGAATTCATCGGGTTCGACAACTTCTCGCGCGTGCTCGCCGACCCGGAATTCTGGGAGGCCGGCTGGCGCACGCTCGTCTTCATGGTGATCGCCTCGTCGCTTGCCGTCGTCGTGCCGCTTATCCTTGCTGTTGCCGCAGACCGGAAAATCCGCCTGTCGCTGCCGGCACGGAACGTGCTTGTCTGGCCGAAGGGCGTCGCGGGTGCCTCGATCGGTGTCATTTTCGCCTTCATCTTCAATCCGTTCGTCGGCATCCTTGCACCGCTCAACGGCATGTTCCCGGGCATATGGGCGCCGGGTCTCGACGGAACGGACGCCTTCATCACGCTGATCGCCGCGCATGTCTGGGGCGGCATTCCGTTCAATTTCGTAATCCTGCTCGCCGGCCTGAGGTCTATCCCGTACACCATGTACCAGGCGGCGGCGATGGATGGCGCAGGCCCTTGGCGGCGGATCTTCGACGTTCAACTGCCGCTCATCATGCCGCAGCTTTTCCTGACGCTGGTGCTGGAATTCACCGAAAGCGTGACCTCCGCCTTCGCGCTCATCGATACGATCACCCATGGAGGGCCGGGAGGGGCGACGACCCTGCTCGTCTACAAGATCTATACGGACGGCTTCAACGGCTATGACCTTTCAGGGGCCTCCACCCAGACCGCGATCCTGATGGTCTTCGTCGTCATCCTCACCGCCGCCCAGTTCGTCTTCCTCGGCCGGCGCGTCAACTACGAGCGCTGAGCCATGATCGAAAACGCACGCTCCATCAATATCGCCGCGAGCCTCATCCTCATCGTCGGCATCGTCTATATTATCGGGCCGCTTTACCTGACGCTTTCGACGGCCTCGCAATCCTACGAATTCATGCTGCGCAACGGGCTTGCCTGGTATCCGGGCGACCAGCTTTTCATAAATATCGGACGCATCTTCACGGAGACACGGATTCCGGTCCAGATGCTCAACAGCCTGACCGTGGCCCTCAGCATTGCGTTCTTCACCTGCATCCTGTCCTTCCTGACGGCCTATGCGCTCGTCTATTTCCGTATTCGCTGGGCGGGTGTGGTCTTCGCTCTGATCCTCGCGACCATCATGCTGCCGCTCGATATTCGCGTCATCACCACCTACCAGGTGGCGTCGAACGTCTTTTCGCCTCTCAATGCGGTGCTCGACGCTACCGGCCTCAACGACCTGATCGCGGCGATCTTCGGTGCGCGAATAGAATTCGAATGGAGTGTGCTCAACACGCATTTCGGCCTCGTTGCACCGCTCGTCGCGCATGGTACCGGCACCTTCCTCTTCCGGCAGTTCTTTCGCACGCTGCCGGCAGACCTGTTCAAGGCGGCCCGCATGGACGGAGCCGGGCCGATCCGTTTCATGGTCGATGTCCTGCTGCCGCTGTCGCGCACCAGCTTTGCGGCGCTCTTCGTGCTGACCTTCCTCAGCGGCTGGACACAGTATCTCTGGCCGCTCGTTGCTGCCTCGACGCCGGACATGACGACGGCCGTGGTGGGACTGGCGCGGCTTGCGCCGGATCAGGACGGTGCCGTGCCGGATTTCCCGATGATCATGGCCGGTGCCGTGCTCGTCTCCCTCATTCCCCTTGCGATGATCGCGTTTCTGCAGCGCTACCTCGTGCAGGGCCTGGTTCTTTCGGAGAAATGACGATGAACGCCATCGATACCGCCATCCGCGCCGCGGCTGCCAGCATCACGCTTGCCGGCATCACCAAATCCTACGACGCCGACACCGTCGTCATCCCGCCGATGGACGTCGAGCTGAAAGCCGGTGAGTTCACCGTCGTGCTCGGCCCGTCCGGCTGCGGCAAGTCCACGCTGCTGCAGATGATCGCAGGTCTGGAACGGGTCAGCGGCGGCAGGATACTGATCGGCGGTCGGGAAGTGCAGGACCTGGAGCCGAAACATCGCGGCTGCGCCATGGTGTTCCAGAACTATGCGCTCTACCCGCACATGACGGTCGGCGAGAACATGACCTACAGCCTCAAGGTCGCCGGCATGCCGAAGGCCGAAAGGGTCGAGCGGGTCGCGGCGGTGGCGAAGATGCTCGGCCTTTCCGGCTATCTCCATCGCAAGCCGGGACAGCTTTCCGGCGGCCAGCGGCAGCGCGTAGCGATCGGCCGGGCGATCGTTCGCGAACCGGGCGTATTGCTGTTCGACGAGCCGCTGTCCAATCTCGATGCGCAACTCAGGCACGACATGCGCGTCGAGCTTGCCGAACTGCACCGGCGCATCGGCGCCACCAGCGTCTTCGTCACCCACGACCAGGTGGAGGCGATGACGCTCGCCGACCGCATCCTGATCCTCAATAAGGGCCGGATCGAGCAGTTCGATACGCCGAAGGCGATCTATCACAGCCCGGCTTCGGTGTTCGTCGCGAAATTCATCGGCGCGCCGCCGATGAACATCCTGCCCGTCACGGGCGATGGATCGGTTCTGCGGCTTTCCGACGGACAGGTCGTCGCCGAGGTCTCGCTTTCGGGCTCTTTCCAGCTCGGCATCCGGCCCGAAGACATCGCCATGGAAGGCAGGGTGGGTGATCCCGCGGTCAAGGCGTCGCTGCGCTTTCGTGAAGACCTCGGTTCCCATTCGATCCTGGCCGCGGATCTTGCCGATTCGGTGGTCCGCGTCGCCACGCCCTTCGGCGCCGATCCTGCCGACGCCCTCCATCTCACTCTGATTTTCCCGAAATCCCGGCTGCATCTCTTCGATGCCGCGACCGGCCGGGCCATACCCGGTGCATTCCGCGCCCACTGAAAGAAAGCATCATGACCTATAGAGACTTCATCGCGAACCCGGCGCGCGATTGCGCCGTCGTTGCTCATCGCGGCGCCTGGCACGGCGCCCCGGAAAACAGCCTGGCTGCCATTGAGAAGGCGATCGCGCTCGGCATCGACATCGTCGAACTGGATATCCGCAAGAGCGCCGATGGCGAACTGTTCCTCATGCACGACGATACGCTTGCCCGCATGGCCGGCATCGACCGCGACGCCGAGACCTTTACCATGGCCGAACTTCAGGCGATCGCGCTTCGCGAAGACGATGGCGGCGAAGGCCGCGCCCTGACCGATCAGCGTATTCCGACGCTCAAGCAGGCTCTCGAAGTGATCCGCGGCCGCATCTTCGTCGATCTCGACCTCAAGGATCGCGGATTGTTCTCCGAAGTCGCCGCCTGCGCACGGGAAATGGGCGCCCACAAGGATGTCGATCTCAAGACCAAGGTCATGTCCCGTGCCGATGCCGCCTGGGTACAGGCCCAGAAGATCGATGGCGTGCCCTTCATGGGCATGGCGCGGTTCACGGCCGAAGGCCTTCATGAGACGCTCCACGTGCTTTCCGAGCTTTCGCCCTTCATGTGCGAAATCCGCTTCGACAATATCGACACCATCGCGCGCAATCGCGAGGTATTCACAAAGGCAGGCATGGCACTTTGGGTCAACACGCTCGATCAGGCAGGCAGCGGCGAATGGACGGACAGCGCGGCGCTGGCCGATCCGGATCTGATCTGGGGCCGGTTGATCGATGCAGGCATCAGCGTTATCCAGACAGACCAGCCTGTCGCACTGCAATCCTATATCAAGGCCCGCCGCGCATGACCCTCATTTCCGACAGTGATCTATCCGCCCTCATGCAGGAGATGCGCGAGACGGCGGAAACCGAGATTCTGCCTCGCTTTCTCGGCGTCACCGCCGATGGCATTCGCGCCAAGACCGCGCCGGACGATATCGTCACCGACGCGGATCTGGGATCCGAGCGTCGGCTTTCGGCCGCGCTTGCGGCACGGTTTCCAGAGGCACTGATCGTCGGCGAGGAGGCCGTCGCGGCCGATCCGCTTCTGCTCGAACGCCTCGGGGACGCGGAGCTTGCCGTCATCATCGACCCGGTCGACGGCACCTGGAACTTCGCGCACGGCGTGCCGCTTTTCGGCATGATCCTGGCGATCGTCGCGGGTGGCGAGACGGTTGCCGGTCTCATCCATTATCCCGTGACCGGCGATTTCCTCGTTGCCCGCCCTGGTGGTGGCGCATGGCATGTCGATCGCGGCGGGAAGTCCACACGTCTTGCCGTTGCTGTGGCCGCGCCGGTCGAGGAGATGCAAGGCTTCGTGCCGCTTCGGATGTTCTCTGCCGAGGAACAGGCAAAGTTTGCTCCGCGCATTCTTCGCTTTACCCGCACCACGACGTGGCGCTGCTCGGCGTTCGAATATCGTATGGTTGCGACCGGGGCGATGACCTTCCTGCTGAACGCCGACCTCAAGCCATGGGATCACGCGGCGGGCGAACTTATCCATCGTGAAGCGGGCGGCTACGGCGCCTTGCTGAGCGGCGAGCGCTATCGGCCGACGATGACAAAGGGGAGGTTGCTGCTCGCGCCCGATGTGGCGACCTGGGAGGCGATCCGCCAGGAACTCTGCGGCGAGTGAAGGCGGAAAGGCATTCGGACGGCGTACTCGGGGCAGGGTGCGCTGTCACCGCCGTTATTGTGTGAAAGGAGTTGCGACGTCAGCCGAGTTCCAACGTGGTGATGCCGAAAATACCCTGCATTCGCACCGGAGGAACCGGGCCGCGATACATTCGTGCCGTGACGAAACCTTTCGAGCATCCGTGATCTTGCAGGATGGTGGAAAATTCGGTCTGCAAGGCGGGTACGTCGACGTGCAACGACTCGCCAGCGGTTTCGGCCGCACAGGCCTCAAGCAATGCCCAGGCATCTCTCGCCGTTTCGGCAAGGAGCGGACCGATCTTGTAGCCGTCATGGCATTTGCGGGCGACGGCATACCCGTGCATGACGCCGCCGCGCACGACCGCTCGAACGATCCTCGGCGGTTTCAGCCATTCTTCGAGGAAGGCATCTCGTTCAGCAGGAAAGAAGTCCCGATCGTAGGCGAGGATCATGGAGAATTGGCTAGGACCGGCCGGGAAGACATCCGGATCGGACGCTCCTCCAAATCTGCCGCTCCAGCGGAATGTTTCATAGACGGGTTCGAAACCCATGCCGCGGTAATTGGCCTGCTGCTGAGGCACACCGTCGAGGCCGATGGTCCGGCCTCCAAGATGCGTCATGCCGGCATCCCAGACCTTTCGTCCATAACCCTTGCCGCGAAAATCCGGATGGCTGATATAGAGGCCGATGAAACCGAAGTCGGCGCCGTAGCGCACGGCCGAAATGCCTGCCGCAAATCGTCCGTCAACGAAGCAGCCGATGAAGCCACCCGGATCGGCGGCATAAAGGGCAGGGGTGTCCGCGAGACCCGGATTCCAACCTTCCATACGCGCCCAATCCACCAGCGTTTCGGCCTCGGCGAGCGTGAGTGATCGGATGAGGGGGCTGAATGTCATGAGGCTGCGAGTTTCCGCGGTTCGAAGCTTTCCAGAAGACCCTTGTAAGGTTTCGAGATCGGCGAAGCATAGGCTCCGCGCTTGGCGGTGGAAAGACCGAGTGCGACCAACGCTTCGGCCTGCTTGACTGCGGCGGCGACGCCATCGACGACGGGTACGCCGAATTCGGCGCCAAGTTCGGCCGTCAGGTCCGCCATGCCGGCGCAACCCAGCACGATCGCCTCCGCCTTGTCGTCGCGCAACGCCGTGGCGATCTCGCTGCGCAGCCGGTCGCGGGCATTCGAGTTGGGGTCTTCCAGAGAAAGGACCGGGATATCGGCAGCGCGGACCTTGCATCGGCCGGTCATGCCGTAGCGATGGACAAGATGTTCGAGCGGCAGGCGCGAGCGCTCCATGGTGGTGACGATGGTGAAGCGCTGGGCAATGAAGGCGGTCGAGGCAAGCGCAGCCTCACAGATGCCGACCACAGGTATATTTGCCAGTGCCCGCGCGGCGTCGAGGCCGGTATCGTCGAAACAGGCAATGATCGCCGCCTGCGCGCCGGCCTTTTCGCCCTTGGCGATCTCCAGCAGCAGGCCCGGGACGGCGAAGGCTTCGTCATAATAGCCCTCGATCGAGACTGGCCCCATCGAAGAGGTCACTGCGGTGATTTCGGTGTCCACATTGGCGACGCGCGTTGCGGAATCCGCGATCGTCGCCGTCATGCTGGCGGTGGTGTTCGGATTGACGATGAGAATGTGCATGATGTCACGATTGCTGGCGGCGCCGGTTGAGGCGGACGATGAGGCCGAGCGTGCCGGCGATGACGAGGAAGGAGAAGACCGTCGTCACCGTGCCGAGCGCGTAAAGCACCGGCGTCGTGACATTGGTGGTCATGCCGTAGATTTCGAGCGGCAGCGTGTTGAACGTGCCTGCCGTCATCAGCGTGCGGGCGAATTCGTCATAGGAGAGCGTAAAGCCGAACAGGCCGACCCCCACAAGGCTCGGCGCGATCATCGGCAGCACGACATGGCGGAAGGTCTGCCAGGAGGTGGCGCCGAGATCGCGCGCGGCTTCCTCGTAGGCCGGCGAAAAACGGTTGAAGACGGCGAACATGATCAGCACGCCGAAGGGCAGCGTCCAGGTGAGATGCGCGCCGAAGGCGGACGTATACCATGACGGCTGGAAACCGAGCTGCTGGAAGACCACGCCGATACCGAGCGAGATGATGATCGAAGGCACGACAAGGCTGGCGACGGCGAGATAGAAGAGTGCCGTCGAGCCGATGAAGCGGCGGCGGAAGGCAAGCCCCGCCAGCAGCGAGACGATGACGGTGACGATCATCACCATGATGCCGAGGAACAGAGAACGGCGGAAGGAGCCGCCGAAATCGCCCACGGCCTGGGTCTCAAAAAGATTGGCGAACCAGCGCAGCGACACGCCGTTGAGCGGGAAGGTGAGGCCGCCGTTAGGCCCCTGGAAGGAGAGGATCAGGATCGCCGACAGCGGGCCGTAAAGAAACAGCACGAAGACGGCGAAGAAGAGGGCAAGGATATAGAATTCGCGGCCGCGTTTATCGCCGTGCATCTTCAAAGCTCCTTGCGGATATCGACGATGCGGAGAATGCCCGCGACCATCATGAGAACGAGAACGAGCAGGACTACCGCATTGGCCGCTGCAGCCGGATATTGCAGCAGCGACATCTGGTTCTTCATCATCAGCGCGACGGAGGCGCTCTGGCCGCCGGACATGACCTGCACTGTCGAGAAGTCGGCCATGACGAGCGTCACGACGAAGATCGTGCCAATCGCCATGCCGGGCTTGGCGAGCGGGATGATGACGTTGGTCAGCGTCTGCCAGCTCGTGGCGCCGGCATCGCGGGCGGCTTCCACCAGCGACCTGTCGATGCGCATCAGCGTGTTGAAGATCGGCGTGACCATGAAGAGCGTGTAGAGATGCACCATGGCGAGGACCACGGCGAAATCCGAATAGAGCAGCCATTCGATCGGCTCGGAGATGATGCCGGAACTGATCAGCGTCGAGTTGACGAGACCGTTGCGCCCGAGCACCGGAATCCAGGAGATCATGCGGATGATGTTGGACGTCAGGAAGGGTACGGTGCAGACGAGGAAAAGCACCATCTGCATGGCGGTGGTGCGGATATGGAAGGCGAGGAAATAGGCGACCCAGAAACCGACGAAGAGTGTGATCGCCCAGACGAGGAAGGCAAATTTCAGGGTGTTGAGATAGGTCTTCCAGGTAACCCAGGAGCCCAGGGTTTCCGCGTAGTTCATGGTCAGGAAGTCGGGATACATCTGGGCGAAGTCGTAGTCCCAGAAGCTGACGACGGTGATCATCAGGATCGGCAGCAGCAGGAAGGCGCCGAGGATGAGCGCCAGCGGCGCCGCCTGGAGATAGGAGATCAGCGCCGGCGGCAGTCGGAAGCTTTTCGCGCGGCCGCCTTCGATCTTTTCCGTTTCCGAGGATGTCATCGTCGCCATCGTCCGGCCTCTCCTGTGGGATTTGCCCTCATCCGCCCTGCCACGAATCTCCTTCTCCCCGCAAGCGGGGAGAAGGAGATTCGTGGCAGCCACTCCACCTTTTTCGACGCCTTCCATTCGGGGCATGTCCCCTCTCCCCGCGAGCGGGGAGAGGGTTAGGGTGAGGGGCGGTCGCCGGCTGGATCAGGCCGCGATGAACTCGTTCCAGCGGCGGACCATGTAGCGGTCTTCGTCCATGACCGAGTTCCAGCACGCGACGCGTCCCATGCGTTCGTCGAACGAGCCGCCGTCGCGCACCGCGCCGGCCTTTTCCATGACCTTGCCGTCCGGAGCGACGATGTCGCCCTTGGCCGGCTTGCCTTCGACCCAGAAGCCCCATTCGTCGGCAGACATGTGCTGCTTGGCGGTTTCCATCGCCGCCGAATAGTATCCTTGGCGGTTGAGGTAGGCGCCGACCCAGCCGGAGGTGTACCAGTTGATGTACTCATAGGCCGCATCCAGCTTGGCGCCGGAAAGATGCGCGGCGAAGCCGAGGCCGCCGCCCCACGAACGATAGCCTTCCTTGAGCGGCTGGTATTTGCAGGCGATACCCTTCGAGCGTACTGCGGCGACCGCCGGCGACCACATGGACTGGATGACCACTTCGCCCGACGCCATGAGGTTGACGCTCTCGTCGAAGGATTTCCAGAAGGCGCGGAACTGGCCAGCCTGCTTGGCCTTGATCAGGAAGTCGATCGTCTTGTCGATCTCTTCCTTGGTCATGTTGCCCTTGTCGGCATATTTGATGTTGCCCATGGCTTCCATGATCATCGCGGCATCCATGATGCCGATCGACGGGATGTTGAGGATCGAGGTCTTGCCCTTGAACTTAGGGTCCATGATGTCGGCCCAGGTCGAAATCTCGCGGCCGACCAGGTCCGGGCGGATGCCGAGCGTATCGGCGTTGTAGATGGTCGGCATCATGGTGAACCACTGGGTCTCGCCCTTGGCGAAGGTCTTGGTGCCGGGCTTTTCGACGAAACCGACCGTATGCGGCGCGGTGCCCTGGGCAATGACGCTGTCCGGCTTCAACTTGCCGGTTTTGAACAGCGGCACGACCTTGTCGTAGTACTTGAGTTTCTTGACGTCCATCGGCTGGATGACGCCGGCCGGATAGACCTTCTTGAGGATCCAGTATTCGATATCGGCGATGTCGTAGGAATTCGGCTGTGTCACCGCACGCTGGGCGGCAGCGTCGGAATCGGTCGCGGTCATTTCGAGCGTGATGCCGAGATCGGCCTTGCACTTCTCGGCGATCGCATTGAGGTTCGAAACACCCGTGCCGAACTGGCGCAGCGTGATCGGATTCTGCGCCCAGATGGTCGGGAAGCCGGTGATGGCGCCCGAACCGGCGGCTAGACCGGCCGCCGCTGACGCCGTCTTCAGAAGCGTGCGGCGCGAAATGCCGTTGGTGGGTTTCTTGGTCTCAGTCATTGCCTGTTCTCCTCTGGTTGAGTTTTTGTGTTTGCATCAGTTCCTGAGACGACCGAGAACGATTGCGTCCTCGCGGTTCCAGGACAGGGGAATCGCTTCTCCGGCTTTCACGGGATTGGCGAAAAATTCGGTATCGCTGAGGATGGCGGTGAAGTCCTCGACGCCGGCGCCGCTGACCGAGAGCTTCACGGAGGAGCCGCGATATTCGATGTTGGTGACCGAACCGGTGAAGCCGAGGCCTTTTTCCGAGGGTTCGCCGATACGCACGTGGTCGGTCCGGACGGCGATGTCGGCCGTATCCGTCAGGCCGGCAGCATCCCCGCCTGTGGCGAGAAATTCTCCGCCTGCAGGAACCGAAAGCATCAACTCATCGGCCTCGCTTCTGGTGATCCGCCCGGAGATGACATTGTGATCCCCCATGAAACGCGCGACGAAGGCGGTGGCCGGTTTTTCGAACACGACGCGGGGATGGGCCGCCTGTTCGATGCGCCCATCATTCATGACGACGATCAGGTCGGCAAGCGCCATCGCCTCTTCCTGGCTGTGCGTCACATGCACGAAAGTGATGCCGAGCGAGGTCTGCAGCTTCTTGAGCTCGGCGCGCATGCGGATCTTCAGGAAGGGATCGAGCGCCGAAAGCGGTTCGTCGAGAAGCAAGGCTTCCGGATCAGTGATCAGCGCGCGGGCCAGCGCCACGCGCTGCTGCTGGCCGCCGGAAAGCTGGGCCGGCCGCCTCGTCGCATAGGCTTCAAGCTGCATCAGCCGCAGCATGTCGAGCGCCTTGGCGCGCCGTTCGTCCTTTTCGACACCCTTCATCTTGAGACTGAAGGCGACGTTGTCGACGAGGTCGAGATGCGGAAAGAGGGCGTAGGACTGGAACATCATCGCGGTGCCGCGCTTTGCCGGGGGCAGATCGGTGACGACGGTATTGCCAAGACGGACGTCGCCTGAGGAAATGCTCTCGTGACCGGCGATCATGCGAAGCGTCGATGTCTTGCCGCAGCCGGATGGGCCAAGCAGGCAGCAATAGGTTCCGGCGGGTATCTTCAGGCTGATGGCATGAACGGCAGTCGTCGTACCGTAGATCTTCGAGACGGATACGATGTCGATTTCGGCGGCTTTGCTCATCCGGCGCTCCCTTGCGTCGGACATTGCAATGCATCAACCATGCCAGTTGTATTAAGTTATTCGAAAGACTTGCTTTTGCTTCATAGTGCAGAGCATCGTTCTCGAGTTCGCCTAAAAATGAAGCGATCGTTTGCGATCCTTTGGTCAAATCGTATGCAATCTGGAAGCATGATCAAAAACAATCCGCTTGGCATTTTGTAATCGCACGGAGTACAAAGATCGAGTATTCGGATCAGGCCATGAACATCAGCGAAAAAATCACATTCACCGATGCGTCACCCGACGACCGTTCGCTGGCGATCCGCGAGGCATTGCGCAATGCGATCATCGACCGGCGGCTGGCGCCGGGCACCAAGCTTTCGGAAAGCGAAGTCGGCTCGTTGTTCGACGTCAGCCGCACCGTAGCGCGGGCCGCATTGCAGATGCTGACTTTCGAGGGCCTGGTGAAGACCGAGCGCAACCGGGGTGCCTTCGTATCCAATCCATCGCCGGAAGAGGCGAAGCAGATCTTTGCATCGCGCCGACTGATCGAGCCTGGCATTGTTGCCGCGGCGGTCGAACGCATCATGCCGGCCGAAATCGAGCAGTTCCGGCGTCAGCTGGATGAAGAGGCGCGCTATATGAACGAGCGCGGCCCTGCGGCCCGGCGCGGGGAAATCAAGGCTTCCGGCGATTTCCACCTGATGCTGGCCTCGGTGGCAGGCAATGTCATCCTGCAGAAGTTTATGGACGAGCTGGTCGCGCGCTCGTCGCTGGTGATCGCGCTCTATGGCCGTTCCGGCGTGTCGAGCTGCGGCCACTCGGAACATTCGGCCATTCTGGATGCTCTGGAAAAAGCCGACGGCGCGCGCGCCGCAGCGCTCATGGTCCATCACATCGATCATATCGAGGCCGATCTGGACTTGCAGCTCAAGCAGGGTCTGGGGCTCAGAGACGCCTTGGAGATGCCTTGAAGCGGGCCTTGAGGCGTTTCGCCGCAAACCCAGGCACGATCGCCGCCATTCCACCAGTTAACCTCGTTGATTGCGGACACGGCCTCAGCGCAGTTCCGCCTCATGAAAAGCCTCGAAGATCACGCGGTGCCCCGCATCGTTCGGATGGGTGATATCCGATGAGGCAAGCGCGCCGTCACCACGAGCCAGCATCCGTCCGTAGACCGGGGCGTGGAAAACCGAAAAACGCTCGGCCAACATGTGCACCGCATCGACATAGGCCTCGAAGCCATTCCTAGTCTGGCCGGTGAAGCCGGCGCTGCCAACCGAAAACCCGGCATCCGAAATATAAGGTGGGCCGCCGATCGCGATCCTTTCGGCGTGGCCGGCTTCGATCAGCTTTTCCAGCATCCTCGCGTAATCACGGATAAAATTCCGAACGTTCATCGTTTCCGGTGCCGCCGTATAACGGGCGTCGTTGTAGCCGTAGAGGATCAGGATTGCGTCGCGGTGCGGAGCGTCGAGCAGTGTTGCGGCGAAGCGACTGATGCCGTTTTCCGGCTGTGGCTTTCCATCGGCCAGGCGTGAATTCTGCAGCACGGTACCGGGGATGGCGTGATTGCGGATCGGGAAGCCATCCACCTCGGCTGCGAACAGGGCCGGCCAGGCAAGGTGCGGCCGGCTGGCATTGAAGCCGGCAGTGATGCTGTCGCCGAACACGCGGATACCGGAAATTCCGAGCGATTTCAAATGTTCTCCAAACCTCACCGATCTTCCATCATTTTCTCACTTGACAGCAGGCTGCCTGATCTTGTTTATACGTATTAGCTGCTAATACGCATTAGCAGTCAAGAGGAGATTGGGAGGATGATGCGTGGCGGGCACTAAGCGCTTGACCCAGCACGATATTGCGAAACTGGCTGGTGTGAGCCAGGCGACCGTTTCGCTCGTCCTCAATGGTGCTCCGACGGCCTTGGCGCGTATACCGCAGGAAACCCGTGAGCGTGTCCAGCACGTCATCCGCTCCACCGGCTACGTGGCCGATCCGATTGCCCGACGCATGGCCAAGGGCCTCAATCGTATCCTCGGCGTCTTCACCTATGAGCCGGCGTTTCCGAGCGAGCAGGCGGACTTTTTTACGCCTTTCCTGCTCGGCATCGAGGAAGAGGCGCAGGCGCAGAATTACGACCTTCTGCTTTTGACAGGTGCCGGCGTCGGCCGTGAGCGCAAGATTTTTGCCGACGGCAACCGGCTGCGGATTGCCGATGGCTGCCTGGTGCTTGGCCGCGAATTCGACCGGGCGGAACTGAAGCGGCTGGTTTCGGGCGATTATCCGTTCGTGGCGATCGGTCGACGTGAGGACGCTGGCGGACCCGTTCCTTATGTCGGCGGCGATTACACGAACGGCACGCGGGCGCTGGTCGAAAAGGCGAGGGCGCTCGGGCACGAGAAACTTGCCTATGTCGGCCCGAGCGGCTCGGCGGAATCGGTCGTCGACCGCTGGCGCGGCTTTGCCGAGGCGATAACCGAAGGTGTCGAACTGGTCCTGCATGTGGACGAGGTTGGTCGACCTGCTGGTGAAACGCTTGATGCGATCGTCGCAAGCGGTGCGACCGCGGTCTTCTTCGTCGAACTGGCTGATGCGGTGCGTGTCGAGGCGGCGGCGAGGGCGAGAGGGCTTTCCGTGCCTGAGGACTTTTCAGCTATCGTGCTCGGCAGCCATGTGCGTGCAGAACGCAGCCATATGCAGTTTACCGCCTTCGACATTCCCCGCGAGGAAATGGGGCGACAGGCGACGGCGATGCTGGTGCGTCGCATCGAGAGTGCGGCCCCGATCGAACAAATTCTTCTGACTTGTGAACCGGTCGAGGGGCAAACCCTCGCGAACAAACGGACGTGATTGAAATGCCTGCAAAAGAGATGCGAGCGGATATTCTGGTGGTCGGCGGTGGCCTCGGCGGCGTAGCGGCGGCGCTCGGGGCAGCCCGCGCCGGCAGAAGCGTCATCATGACCGAGGAATTCGACTGGATCGGCGGTCAGTCGACCAGCCAGGCGGTGCCTTCCGACGAGCATACCTGGGTCGAGCAGTTCGGCATCACGCGTTCCTATCGTAAGCTGCGCAACGGCATCCGCCAGTATTACCGCGACAACTATCCGCTGACCGAAGGCGCACGCGCCTGGGGCGATCTCAATCCGGGCGGCGGCTGGGTGAGCCGCATCTGCGCCGAGCCGCGCGTCAGCCTGGCGGTCATGGAAGCGATGCTGATGCCTTATCGCGGCGCCGGTCGCCTTACGGTGCTGCAGCCCTACCGGCCGGTCACGGCGGATGCGGATGGTGACATGGTCCGCTCCATCACCGTCCGCCATCGCGATGCGGGCCGGGAGATCGTGATTTTCGCCGACTACATCCTCGATGCGACCGAACTCGGCGATCTCCTGCCGATGACCGGCACCGAATATGTGAAGGGTTTCGAGGCGCAGTCGGATACCGGCGAGCCGAGCGCGCCGTTCGTCCCCCAGCCGGACAATGTCCAGGCCGTTTCCGTCTGCTTCGCGGTCGATTGCGTCGACGGCGACCAGACGATCGACAAGCCGGAAAACTACGATTATTGGCGCAAATATCAGCCGCATTTCTGGGGCGGTCCGCTTCTCGGCTTCACCGCGCCGCATCCGCGCACGCTGGAATTCACCACCCGCTCCTTCACGCCGAATGTCGGCGACAATCCGTTGCTGGTCGATGCCGATCAGCGGAAGGGCGGCGGTGACGAAAACTTGTGGCTCTTCCGCCGTATCGCGGCTCGTGACAATTTCCAGGCAGGTTTCTACCAGTCCGACATCTGCTTCGTGAACTGGCCGATGATCGACTACATGGACGGCACGATCATCGACGTGTCGGAAGAGGAAAAGGCTCGCCACCTGAAGGGCGCCGCCGACCTTTCCTATTCGGTCTTCTATTGGCTGCAGACGGAAGCGCCGCGCGTCGATGGCGGGCAGGGCTATCGCGGTCTTCGCCTGCGCGGCGATATCACCGGCACCGAACATGGCCTTGCGATGGCGCCCTATATCCGCGAAAGCCGCCGCCTCAAACCAGTCACCCGCATCGTCGAGCAGGACCTCTCCTACTCGGTGCGCGGAGACAAAGGTGCAGTGAAATATCGCGACAGCGTCGGCATAGGCATGTACCGCATCGACCTGCACCCCTCGACCGGCGGCGACAACTACATCGACGTGCCGTCCTGCCCGTTCGAAATCCCGCTTGGGAGCCTGCTGCCGCAGCGGATGAAGAACCTCATCGCCGCCGGCAAGAATATCGGCACGACCCACATCACCAATGGCTGCTACCGCCTGCATCCGGTCGAATGGAATGTCGGCGAGGCTGCCGGCATGCTCGCGGCCTATTGCCTGGAGAAGGGTCTGAAGCCCCATCAGGTGCAGGCCGACGACAATCAACTTCGGGACTTCCAGCGAGAACTGACCCGCGAAGGCATTGAAATCCGCTGGCCGGATATCTCGGCATACTGATCAGTAAACCAATCTTTGGAGGAGGAACGGGAATGAATTATCACAGCAAACTGAAATCGGCGGTGGCGGCCTTGGCGATCGCCATACCGTTTGGCTTTGCGGGCGTTGCCAACGCTCAGGACACTGTCAACCTGCGCATGACGATCTGGAGCGCCAACGAGGCGCATCTGAAGTTGTTCAACGAGATCGCCACGGGCTTTTCGAAGGACCATCCGAACGTCAAACTGAGCTATGAGTCTCTGCCGTTCGACACCTATACGACCGCGCTCACCACCCAGATCGCCGGCGGCAATGCGCCGGACATGGCCTGGATTTTCGAGACGGCCGCCTATGACTTCGTCAATTCCGGTGCGCTTTATCCTCTGACCGACACATTGAAGGCGACCAAGGGCTACAATGCCGAAGAGCTGAGCGCTACGGCCGCCGAGCGCTGGACCAAGGACGGCAAGCTTTACGCCTATCCGTTCTCCACCTCGCCCTTCGCGATGTTCGTCAACAACGACGTCATCAAGGCCGCCGGTGCGAAAACCCCGGCCGAGTTGATCGCCGCCGGTCAGTGGAACTGGGACAATGCCATCGCCACTGCCTCGGCCGTGGGCCAGACGGGCAAGGGTGGCCTGATCGTCCGCGACTTCAATTACCAGATCTGGCAGAACCTCGCCTCGGTCTGGAACGGTTGGGGCGCCTCGCCCTGGAGCGCGGACGGCAAGACCTGCACCATGACCGAAAAGCCGATGGTCGACGCGCTGACCTTCATTCATGATGCGATATTCAAGAAGAAGGCGATCCCGGGTCCGGGCGAAAACGTCGATTTCTTTGCCGGCAATGCGGCGATGACCATCACCCAGATCAGCCGCGCCTCGCTTCTGCCAAAGGACAAACCCTTCGCTTGGGATCTGGTGCCGTTGCCGAAGGGGCCAGCGGGCGACTATGCTCTGATCGGCCAGGCGGGCATCGGCGTCATGCAGGCAGGCAAGAACGCGAAGACGGCCGCCGAATTCGTCGCCTACATGACGAACCCGGAAAACTCGGCCAAGCTCAGCCAGTTCTTCCCCTCGGCCCGCAAGTCGCTGCTGAACGCCGAAGTGCTGAAGAAGACCAATCCGCTCTTGAGCCAGGAGCAGATCGACAAGGTCGTGATCGGTGGTATCGCAACCGGCAAGGTCATTCCCGGCCACACGGGCTTTGCGCAGATCCAGCAGGCGGTACGCTCCGGCCTCGACGCCGTCTGGCGTCCGGATGCGGATATTGCCGGCACGCTCCAGAAGATCTGCGGCCAGATCGGTCCGCTCCTGAAGCGCTAAGAGGATAAACGGATGGCTGTCGTGCAGGATCACGCAACCCGGGAAGGCTGCTCCTCATCGCCCTTCTGGACGATTGCCCGGCGCGACAGCCTCGCCGGTTTTCTCTTCATAGCCCCGCAGCTGATCGGCATCGTGATCTTCGTTCTGATCCCGCTCGGGCTCGTCTTCTGGTATTCGCTGCACGAGTGGAACGTGCTCGCCAATACCTTCACCTATACCGGCGCGCGAAACTATCAGATGCTGATCGAGGATACGAACCTCCTCGAAGTGCTCGGCGCGACCGGCATCTTTTCCGCCGGGCTTGTCGTCTTCAATCTGTCGCTGGCGCTGTTGCTTGCGGTGCTGCTCAACCAGAAGCTCGCCGGCATCACCATCTTCCGCACGCTGTTTTTCTCGCCGGTCGTGGTGTCGCTGGTCGCCTGGACGATCGTCTGGGGATTTCTCCTGCAGAAGAACGGCGGCATCAACGGCATGCTGCAGGTCTTCGGCATTGAGGGGCCGAATTGGCTGCGGGAGGAAACGACCGCGATGATTTCGGTCATCGTCGTGCAGGTCTTCAAGAATGTCGGCCTCAACATGATCCTGTTCCTGGCGGCTCTCCAGGGCGTGCCGAACGAGCTTTACGAGGCAGCCCGCATCGATGGCGCCCCGCGCTTCAAGCAGTTCCGCCGCATCACCCTGCCGCTGATCAGCCCGACCATCCTCTTGACCTCGATCATCACCATCGTCGGTTCGCTGCAGGTCTTCGCGCAGATCGCCGTCTTGACCCAGGGCGGGCCTGGCATGTCGACGACCGTGCTGGTCTATTACCTCTACCAGCAGGCTTTTCAGTTCCATCTGTTCGGCTACGGCTCGACTCTGTCGATCCTGCTTTTCGTGATCGTCGCCGTGCTGACTTTCGCCCAGTGGCAGATGCGCAAGAGGATCGTCTTTTATGAAAGCTGAACTCTCCCCGCGCACGAAAACCGCGCTTTACGGGCTGATGTGCGTCCTGCTCATCCCCTTCGTTTTCCCGACCTGGTGGATGGTGACGTCCTCGGTGAAGCCGATCAGTGACATCTTCGCCTTTCCGCCGCAGCTCATCCCGCGGAGCTACGATTGGACGACCTATTCCAAGGTCTTCGAGCTGCAGCCCTTCGTGCAGCAATACTGGAACTCGGCCTATATCGGAGCGGTCGTCACGATTGGCACGATGATCGTGTCCTCCATGGCCGGTTACGCCTTCGCGCGGATCAAGTTTCCCTTCGCCAATACGATCTTCATGATCGTACTGCTCGGGCTGCTGATCCCCTCGGAAGTGACGATCGTACCGCTCTTCCAGATGTTTTTGAAGGCCGGCATGGTGAACACGCACTGGCCTCTGATCTTGGTGCCGATCTTCGGCGCACCGAGCGTCTTTGCGACCTTTGTGATGCGGCAGTTCTTCGTGACGCTGCCAAGCGAACTGGAAGAGGCGGCGCGCGTTGATGGCCTCGGCCGCTTCAAGATTTTTTGCAAGATCGCGCTGCCGCTGGCAAAGCCGGCGCTGGCATCGGTGGCGATCTTCACCTTCCTGCATTCGTGGAACCTGTTCCTGGAGCCGATCGTGTTCTTGTCGAGCGCGGAAAAATTCACGCTGCCGCAGGCGCTGACCCAATATACCGACGCCTATGGCGGGCCGATGTGGAACATCCAGCTCGCCGCGGCGACACTGACGGCACTGCCTGTCCTCATCGTCTTCATCATCGCGCAGAAGCAATTCGTCGAAGGGCTCGCGCATACCGGCCTAAAAGGTTGACCCTTGGGGCTAAAGAACCGGATTACCTCATGGCTGAAGTTACCCTTTCCAATGTCCGCAAGAGTTATGGCGCCGTCGACATCATCCATGGAGTCGATCTTGGCATAAACGACGGCGAATTCGTCGTGCTGGTCGGGCCGTCCGGCTGCGGCAAGTCCACGCTGCTTCGGATGATCGCCGGACTGGAGACGATCACCGGCGGTGATATCAAAATCGGCGGGCGTGTGGTCAACGACCTCGACCCCAAGGATCGTGACATCGCCATGGTCTTCCAGAACTATGCGCTCTATCCGCATATGACCGTCGCCACCAATATGGGGTTCTCGCTGGAGCATCGCGGCACCGGCAAGACGGAAATCGCCGAACGGGTGAAATGGGCGGCGGACATTCTCGGCCTGTCGCACCTGCTCGACCGGTATCCGCGCCAGCTCTCCGGCGGCCAGCGCCAGCGCGTCGCCATGGGACGCGCCATCGTCCGCAACCCGCAGGTCTTCCTGTTCGACGAACCGCTCTCCAACCTCGATGCCAAGCTGCGCGTCGTGATGCGCGGCGAGATCAAAAGCCTGCATCAGAAGCTCAAGACAACGACCATCTACGTCACTCATGATCAGGTCGAGGCGATGACGATGGCTGACAAGATCGTCGTGCTGAATGGCGGCCGGGTGGAACAGATCGGGGCCCCGCTCGACCTCTACGACCGCCCAGCCAACCAGTTCGTGGCAGGTTTCATCGGCTCGCCGGCGATGAACTTTTTGATCGGCACAATCACTGCTGAAGGGTTTGTCGCGCCGGGCATCACGCTGCCGCTGTCGGCAGCGGCGGGCGAGTTCTACGGCCGGAAAGCGGTCTATGGCATCCGGCCGGAGCATTTCGCGCTCGACGACAATGGCGTGCCCGCCGAAATCATCCTCGTAGAGCCGATGGGTTCGGAAACACAGGTAACGATGAAGCTCGGCCAAACGCAGGTCACCGGCGTCTTCCGCGAGCGCGTGTCTCTATCGCCGGGCGCGATGATCCGCGTCCGTCCGGAGCTTGCCAATATCCACCTCTTCGCGGCCGATGGCGGCCAGCGTCTGAACTGAGATTTCTTTCATGTCCATCTATCCCGAAACCAGGCTCACCAAAGCGTTGCGCAGCGGCGAATTCCCGGTCATCGTTTCGCTCGCCCGGCACGATCTTGACCTCGCCAAGGCGGCGATCGCGGCAGGCGCGTTCGCCATCAAGGTCCATCTCAACGCCTATCACCGTGCTACCGGCACGACTTTCGGCAGCTTTTCCGAGGAGCGGCCGTTCTATGAGAAGCTTGCAACCTTGGGTGTGCCGTTGCTCGTGATGACCGGGCAGGAAAGGGTGCCGTCTCCGGACGAGATGGATGCGCTGGCAGACCTCGGCTTCGAGGGTTTCAATATCTATTTCAGCGATATGCAGCCGCATCTTCTGCAATCCAGGCTGCGGCCCATGCCGGCACTCGGCGAAAGGAGTACCGATCAGGACCTAAAAAAGATTCTCGACATTCCGGGCGCGATGATGGAGGCCTCCGTCGCATCATTCGCCGATTACGGCAAGCCGCTCGACGAGAGCGACCTCGCCCGCTATAGAGAAATTACCGGGAAGGCCGGCATCCCCGTCATCGCGCCGAGCCAGAAGCGGTTCACGCCGGAGGACATGCCCAGGCTGAAGGCGGCCGGCATCGCCGCGCCGCTGCTCGGCGTGATCGTTACCGGCACGACATCGGACAGCATGGAAGCCGCGGTCAGGCCGATCGTCGAAAGAGCCAGATTGTCCTGATCCATCGCCATCAGTCGTGAGACCCGCACGGACAGGCCGCATCACTCGTCCTGATCCGTGCCGGCCTATGTTCTCTTCGCGAAGTTTCCGCCCTTCATGATCATCGGCAGATGAGCGCCCTGGCGGGTCAGCAGGGACATATCTTTCAAGGGATCGCCGTCGACTACGATGAGATCTGCGAAAGCCCCCGGTGCGATGCAGCCGATCCGTCCTTCCATGCGCAACAGCTTCGCGGCGATATGGGTCGCGGATGCGATCACCTCATGGGCGGGCAGGACACGGGAGCGGATGACGAATTCCTCGGATTGGTGCCGATGCATCTCGCCGAGGAGATCGGTGCCATAAGCCATCGGCAGTCCGGCATCGCGCATGATCGCGAGCGACTCCATGCCGGCGAGCCGCACGGAGTCCACCTTGGCAACAGAGGCGGGCGGCAGGCCGAGCGCCGGTCCTTCGACGCCGAGCTTTTCGTAGGTGACCAGCGTTGGCACCGAGACGCAGCCATTCTCGACAGCGAACTTCGCGGTCCCTGGGGTGATCAGGTTGCAGTGTTCCAGCGAATGGATGCCGCATTCGATCGCCCGGCGGATCGCCTTGTCGGTATAGAGATGGGCGGCGACATAGGTGCCGGCATTGTCCGCCTCCTCGACCGCGGCTACCAACTCTTCTCTGGAAAAGCCCAGGAAATGGATCGGGTCGGTCGGTGAGGCGATGCCGCCATTGGCCATGACCTTGACGAAATGCGCGCCGGATTTCAGCTCTTCGCGGGCCGCCTTGCGGATCTCCGGCACGCCGTCGCAGATACGCCCGAGATTGCCGAGTGTATGGCCGGTCTTCGGCGTCGGGGTATCGTCATAGGGGCCGCGATAATCCGTATGGCCACCGGACTGGGAGAGCGCCTTGCCGCATATGTTGAGCCGCGGCGTCGGCCAGGGCGCCTCCTGCGTGGCGGCCAGCAGACCGGAGGTCGCGCCGCCAAGATCGCGCACCGTGGTGAAACCGCGCATCAGCATCTCGCCCATGATCTTGAAGGCGCGCACCGTGACGACCGGATCGGGGAGCCTAGCGTTCTGGCCGAGATTGGCCATGCCGGCGATGACGTGCACATGCGCGTCGATCAGGCCGGGCATCAACACCTTCCCCGCAAGATCGATCCGTTCGGCGGTGGAACTGGTGATGGAAGGCGAGACCTCGCGGATCACCTCACCCTCGACAAGCACGGACATCGGCTCGCTCGCCTCGGGGCTCGTGCCGTCGACGATGCGAGCGTTTTCGAAGAGAATGGCGGCCATTTGTCGATCCCTCAGGCTTTCGTCGTGCTGCCGGCCCGGCGGGCTTCAAGGAAGGCGGGGATTAGCAATGGCGCGAATTTCCTTGCGATCTCGACATGCTTTTCCTCGTAGAAGAACTCCTCGTGAAGCAGGTTGATCGTGCCGATCGTCTCTCCGTCATAGATGACCGGAATGTTGATCGCCGAATTGAGCCCCAGGCTGGCGATCAGCTTGTGGTCGAAGAAGGCCCATTTGATGGCTTCCCGGTCGCGTCCGAGAAACGGCCGTTGCCGTTTCAGCACCAGATCTCCCCAGGGCGTGGCACCCATAGGCTTGCGGCCGAAGACGGGATAGACGTCCGGCATGTTGGAGTAGACGCGTGCCACCTCGTCGCCATCCGTGTAGAGCAGCGTCAACAGCTTATGGCCGACGCGGCCGGCAAGTGCCGCATCCAGCGCATCATAGAAGAAATTCGGTTGGCCTGGTTCTGCGAGAAGCTCGATCAGGTCTTCGATCATCATGGCCTCCTCTATCGGTTGTGGCAGGCGACGGATTGGCCGTCCGCCTTCTGTTCAAGCACGGGTTCGATCTGGCGGCAGATATCGGTCGCGAGCGGGCAGCGGGTGTGGAAGGCGCAGCCGGACGGTTTTCGCGTGGCGCTCGGGATGTCGTCGCTGACGGCACTGAAACTGTGCCGCTTGCGCGGATCATGCGCCGGCGCTGAGTGGAGCAGCAGTTCCGAATAGGGATGCAAAGGCTTCGAAAAGATTGCCTTCTTCGATCCCGTCTCGACGATCTTGCCGAGATACATGACCGCGACCCGGTGCGAGACGTGCTCCACCACGCCGAGGTCATGCGAAATGAAGAGATAGGAGAGGCCGAGCTGCTTCTGCAGATCTGCGAGAAGGTTGAGGATCTGCGCCTGCACGGAAACGTCGAGCGCCGAGACGGGTTCGTCGCAGACGATGATGTCCGGCTTGAGGGCGAGTGCCCGGGCAATGCCGATCCGCTGGCGCTGGCCGCCGGAGAACTGGTGCGGGAAATTGTCGGCTTGGTCCGGCCTCAGGCCCACCAGCGACATGAGCTTCGCAACTTCCGCCCGCCGCTCCGCCGCCGTGCCGAGGCCGTGGATATCAAGCGGCGCCCGGATGATGTCGCGCACCTTCTGACGCGGATTGAGAGAGGAAAAGGGGTCCTGGAAGATAATCTGCATGCGGCGGCGGTAAGATCGCGGAACGCTGCGCATCTGCGTCACGTCCTCGGAACCCCGCATGCCGATGCGCCCACCAGTCGTCTTTACAAGTCCCATCAGCGCCAACCCCGTCGTCGATTTGCCGCAGCCGCTTTCGCCGACCAGGCCGAGCGTCTCGCCGGCGTCGATCGAAAAGGAAACTCCGTCGACCGCCTTCACCTCGCCGACCTGCCGCTGGAAGACACCGGAACGGATGGCGAAATGCACCTTGAGATTTTCGACGGAAAGGAGAGGAGACGCAGTGTTTGGCGCCGCGATGTCAGACATTGTCATGCTCCCAGCAGGCGGCGAAATGGCCGGGCGTCTTTTCGATGAAGGGCGGGCGTTCCGTGAGGCAGCGGGCCGAAGCACCGGGACAGCGGGGTGCAAAGGCGCAACCCTTTGGCAGATCCCAGAGCGGCGGCACGGTGCCCGGAATATCGGTCAGCCGCTCTGGCGCGGCTTCCGCTTCGCCCCGAAGGGAAGCAGCATGGGGTACGGCGCCCATCAGGCCGATCGTATAGGGATGAAGCGGGTTGTCAAAGAGCTCGTAGACGCTGCATTCCTCGACGCGCCGACCGGCATACATGACGATCACCCGATCGGCGATTTCCGCAACGACGCCGAGGTCGTGGGTAATCAGAATCTGCGCCGTGCCGAGCCGCTTCTGCAGGTCCGAGATCAGGCCGAGGATCTGCGCCTGGACGGTGACGTCAAGGGCGGTCGTCGGCTCGTCGGCGATGATGATCTTAGGTTCGCAGGCAAGCGCCAGCGCGATCATCGCCCGCTGCCGCATGCCGCCGGAGAGCTCGTGCGGATATTGACGCGCCCGCCGCTCAGGATCCGGCATCTGCACCAGTTCCAGGCATCTCACGGCCCGCGCAAAGGCTTCCCGCCTGCCGAGCCTGCGGTGCTGTCGGACGGATTCGGCGATCTGTTCGCCGATCGTCAGGACGGGGTTCAGCGCCGTCAGCGGCTCCTGAAAGATCATGGCGATCTTGTCGCCGCGCAGATCCTCGACCTGGCGCTGACCCATGGCGAGAAAATCCTCGCCCTGGATCCTGATCGAACCGGACGCGACGCGGGCACTGTCGGGCAATAGGCGCAGCAGCGAAAGTGCGGTCATCGACTTGCCGCAGCCGCTTTCGCCGACGATGCAGACCGTCTCGCCGGGGCGGACCAAAAGGTTCATATCGGAAACGACGGGAAAGGCCCCATTCTCTCCAAGGATTTCGACATTCAGGTCGCTTACGGCGAGCGCCGGCTGCACGTTTTGCTCGACATTCTGCATGGCCCGATCTTCCATCCATTCGACCCGTGACGGGCGACCGACGATCAGTCGGTTGCGCCTTCCATGTTCCCGACCATGTAGCCGTAGTCACCCGACTCCACGAGGTTGCGGGAGAGGTGCTGCATGATCATGATACCGTTCTCGAAGGGCGTCGGGATTTCTTCCAATACGGAGAAATCGTAGGGGCTGACGACGCGGCCGAGAAGCTCGCCCTTCTTGATCAGTTCGCCGTTGTCCGGCGCGCAGCGCTCCAGCCAACCGGCCTGGGTGGGGCGGATGCCGGCGATTTCGTTGACAACCACCTGCTTCGGGTTCGGCTTGACGTCGCCGGAGATCGCACCGAGATGCCGTAGCATGTTGAGAAGGCCGGCGACCGTGCGGTCGACATAAGGGGTCTGGTCGACGATGCCGCCGCCGAGCTCCACGACGACCACCGGAATGCCGCGCTTGTCGAGAGTGACCGACTTGGTCGTGCCGGAGAACACCGTGCCGTCCTTGCCTTGGGCCGGGCGGTAGAGAACCTTGGAGCCGAAGGCGCGCGACAGCGGCTCGTCGTTCCAGATGTAGACGTAGTCCACGGTCGGCCGGTCGGTGCCGGAATGCAGGTCGAGATGCACGTCGACCTTGTCGAGGAATTCAGCAGCGATCGCATAGGCCAGTTGCTGGGTATAATTGCCCTTCGGATTGCCGGGGAATTCGCGGTTGAGGTTCAGTTCGTCGATCGGCGTGAAGCGGTGGTTGACGGCAAACGCACGCGGGTTGGCGACCGGCAGGAGCAGGATGCGGCCCTTGAGCGGCAGGTCCTTGAGGATACGAAAGAGATCGACGATCGCCTGCGACCCAGCATTTTCGTTGCCGTGGATCGAGCCGGAGATGCCGATGGTCGGACCGTCCGTCTCGCCCACGAGTTCGTGCATGAACAATACGGCATCGCTGCCGTCCGCGTGGGTGGTGAATTTGGGGCGGAGCTTGTTGATCGACTTGACCATTGACGTTTCCTTTCAGTGTCGTTGTCGTCTTGATGCGTAGAAATCTTGCCTATTTCTTCTTGCCCGCAGAGCGGGAGAGATGGCGGGGGTCGAGCGCGTCGCGCAGGCCATCGCCAAGCAGGTTGAAGCCGAGCACGGTCACCATGATGGTGGCGCCGGCGATGATCGCCAGCCACGGTTCGTCGCGCATGAAGCGGGTGCCGTAGGCAAGGGTCCAGCCCCAGGTGGGCGCCGGCGGCGGCAGGCCGAAGCCGAGGAAGCTGAGCGCCGATTCCGCGATGATCGCGGTGCCGAAGCCGAGCGAGGCAAGCACGATGATCGGTCCCATCGCATTCGGCAGGATTTCCCTGACGAGGATGCGGACCGGATGGGCGCCGAGCGCCCTGGCCGCCTGTACATAGTTCTGTTCGCGCAGCATCAGCGTCGTGGCGCGCACCACACGGGCGTATTCCGTCCAGGCGACGACGATGATGGCTATCGCCACATTGACGATGCCGGGGCCGAGCACCGCGACGATCGCGAGCGCCAGCACGATCGCCGGAAAGCCCAGGAAGATGTCGGTGATCCGCATCAGGATAAGGTCGGTCCAGCCGCCGAAATAGCCTGCGATGAGCCCGACTGCCGTGCCGATGAGGGCGGAGGCGGCAACCGAGATACAGGCGATCGTCAGCGACACGCGTGCGCCGTAGATCAGCCTCGACCAGAGGTCCCGCCCGAAATTGTCGGTACCCAGCCAGTGGGAAAGCGTCGGGCCGGAGAAGCGATTGCGCATGTCCATCTGCTCAACGCCGTGTGTCGAGAGGTAGGGCGCAAAGATGGCGCAGATGACGATCGCCAGCACGATCAGCGTGCCGAGGATGAGCGAGATATTGCGGAAGCGCTTGGGTAATCTCATGAGCTTCAACCCAAACGGATGCGCGGATCGACAGCCGCATAAAGAAGGTCGACGACGAGGTTCACCAAGGCGAAGATGATCGCAAAGGTCAGCACGATACCCTGGATAAGCGGCAGGTCGCGTTGCGAGATCGCCGTGATGGTGAGCTGGCCGAGGCCCGGCCAGGCGAAGATGGTTTCGGTCAGCACCGCGCCGCCGAGCAGCGCGCCGAAACGCAGGCCGATAACGCTCAGCACCGGCAGGAGCGCATTGCGCAGTGCGTGGCGGAGGATGACGCGCCGGCGACGGAGGCCCTTGGCATAGGCGGTGCGGACGAAATCCTCGCGCAGCACTTCGAGCATGGCGGTGCGCACCAGGCGGGAGATGATCGCCGCCGAATTGGCGGCCAGCGCCAGCGCCGGCAGGAGGATGTGGGCAAAACTGTCGAGCAATGCCTGTGGCCGGCCGGTCAGCGCTGCCCAGATAGCTTCCGGGAACGGCGTGCCGCGGCCGATCGCCGGCAGCCAGCCGAGCGTGACGGCAAAGAGAAGCATCAGCAGCAGGCCGAGCCAGTAGACCGGCATCGAAACACCGAGCTGTGCGAACACCATCGAGATCGTATCGACGAGTGTGCCCTGCCGGGTCGCGGCCAGAACGCCGAGCGAAATGCCGACGAGACAGGCAAGTACCAGTGCCACGACAGCGAGTTCGATCGTCGCGCCGAGTCGGCCGGCAATGATTTCCGACACCGCCTGGTTCTGAAAGATCGAGCGGCCCATGTTGCCCTGCAAGAGTTGCAGGAAATAGGAACCGAGACGGATGTACCAGGGATCGTTGAGGCCGAGCGCATCGCGCAGGTTATTGATCGCTTCCGCCGAGGCTTCCTGGCCGAGCAGGACCGAAGCGGGATCGCCGGGGATGAGCAGCAGCAGGCCGAAGGTAACGACGACCATGCCGGCCGCCATCGGAATGAGCAGCAGCAGGCGGCGGGCGACATAGGCTAACATGGGGCGATTCCCCTGATATTTGTCGAAGCGAGGGTCATGACAGTACGATCTCTTCGAAGCGGCGGGGGAATTTGGTCAGGGGGTCGGGGCCGGCTTCGGTGACGAGAACCGTATCGGCAAGGCGGAAGCCGCCAACTTCCGGCACATAGAGCGCCGGTTCGCTCGAACAGATCATGCCCTGCCGGAGAATGGTTTGATCGCCTGCCTCGATCCAGGGCGCTTCATGGAAGGCGACGCCCATGCCGTGGCCCACGCGATGTTTGAGATAAGGCGTCATGCCCTGGTCGCGGATGTAAGTTAGAGCCGTAATATCCGCCGAGGCGCAGGTGCGCCCGGCGACGAGGCCCGACGTGCCGATCCGTTGCGCTTCCTCAGCAATCGCATAGTATTTCTGATGGTCCTTGCTCGGCTCACCCAGCACGAAAGTGCGTTCGCTTTCTGCCGAGCGGCCGCCCACCCGGCAGCCGAGGGAAAGGATGAAGCTCTCGCCCGGCTGGATGCGGCGGTGGGAAATGATGCCGTGCGGATATGCCGAGTTCGGCCCGCCATAAACCAGCCCGCCCGCCAGGGTCGGCACGTTCATGATGTCCTCGTGCTCGCTCTCCATGATGTCGAGCGCGTGGCGCACCACATGCGCCTCCAAAGCGATTTCGCTTGGAAGCGATCTGCCTGCTCGGAAGGCCTCGGTCACGAGATCGACGCCGGACTGCACCATGGCATCCGATATGCGCGCCGCCTCGCGATGCAGCCGCAACTCCTCCGGATATTTCACCTGCCGCATCTTGGTGACGATATCCGTCGGCACGAGGCGATTGTTCGGGAAGAGGCCGGCGAGTTCCGCCGCCCGCCCCACCGAAAGCCCGAAGGAATGGGCGACGTCGCCGTTGATTTCTCCTGCGGCGCGGGCAAGCAGCGAGAAGGCGCGATCGACGCCGGGAAATTCGAAATAGACGAGCGTTTCCGCCGTCACGTCCTGACGGCCGGCATGTTCGCGTTCCAGCTCGGGGATGAGGAGGATGGCATCCGTTGCGGTCAGCGCTAGAGCTACCGGCCGCTCGTTCGGCCGGAAGGAGAAGCCGGTCGTGTAGAGCACGTCATCGGCTGAATCGAGGATTAGAAGGCCGATGCCTCCTTCCTCCATGCGGATGCGAATGTCCCGATGAAGGCGTTGGTAAAAATCCGGTGCGAGACGCTGGCTGAAACCCATCTTTCCGACCTCAGGCGATGATGACGTCTTCGAGTTTACGGGGATAGATCGTCATGCTGTCCGGCCCTTCGGCCGCGATCAGCACAGTGTCGGCGATGCGGTAACCGGCAAAGCCGGGCACGAAGATCGCCGGTTCGCTGGAAGTGATCATGCCGGGTTCCAGGACGGTCTGGTCGCCGCCTTCCACCCATGGTGCTTCGTGGAACATGATGCCCATGCCGTGACCGACGCGGTGCAGCAGGTATTCGCTCATGCCGCTGTCGCGGATATAGGCGAGCGCCAGATTGTCGGCCGAAGCGCAGGTATGGCCGACGATCAGCGCCGCGGTCGCCATGCGCTGCGCTTCATAGGCGACGGAATAATGCTGCTCCTGCACCTTCGACGGTTCGCCGATGAAGAACGTACGCTCGCTTTCCGAGGCGCGTGCGCCGACCCGGCAGCCGAGGGAAAGGATGATGCTTTCGCCGACCTTCACGGGGTTACCGGTCGGCATGCCATGCGGAAAGGCGGAGCGCGGGCCAGAATAAACGAGCCCGCTCGCCAGCCCCTGCACCAGCATCACATCCTCATGCTCCTCGTGCATGGTTCGCATCGCATGGCGGGAAACGTAGGACTCGATCTCGACCTCGCTCGGCAGCGTGCCGCCCTTGCGCATCGCCTCGCGGATCATCTCGACGCCGGCCTCGACCATGCGGTCGGAAAGCCTCGCGGCTTCGCGATGCAGCGCGATTTCCTCGGGATGCTTTCTAAGCCGCATCTGTTGTACGATATTGCTCGGGATCACCCGTTCGGCATTCGGAAAGGCAGCTTCGATCGGCTTTACCCGGGAAAGCGAGATCGCGTGGCCATAGGCGACCGTTCCCTTGAAACCGGCGAACTTGCGGCCGAGCACGGCGTTCCACGGATCGATGCCGGGAAATTCGAAATAGACGATCGGTGCGGCGGCAATGTGCTGATGTGCCGCGTGGGTGCGCTCGAGTTCGGGAAGCAGCAGGAAGGCGTCCGTCGCGGTAATTGCGAAGACAACCGGCCGCTCCGTCGTATAGTGCGAGAAGCCGGTCGTATAGATGACGTCGTCATTGGAATCGAGCAGCAGCAGATCGATGCCGGCCGCCTCCATCCGCTTGCGGATCTCGGCCTGAATTTTCGCATAGAAGTCTGCGCCGAGACGCTGGGAGAAAGCCATCGGATCACCTTGGATGCAATTTTGATCGTCGGGCGCGGACCGGCTCCGGTACTGGGTTGACCGGTCCGCAATCACTCTTCAGCCGGGCCTCAGTCCTTGAGGCCGATCAGGCCGCGCATGTTGCCGCGCGAGGTCGCCTGCACTTCGAAGGGGAGCTTCTTCGAATAGAAGAGCTGGTAGCCCTGATAGGAGACGATGTAATACGGCAGCTCGCTGGCCAAAATCTTCGCCGCCTTTTGGTATGCTGTGGTGCGGTCGGCCTGGGTGGTGGCCGAACGGCCCTGCTTCAGAAGATCGTCGAGTGCCGGGTTGGAGTAGCCGCCCCAGTTGGTCGAGCCGCCGGTCGTGAGCTGCGCATAGAGCAGGCGGTCCGGATCGACGATGTTCAGCCAGCCGAGCAGCGCGATCTGGTGCTGGCTCTTCTGCACGTAGTTGGTGGAGAAGGACGGCCAGTCGCTGATCTGGGTCTTGGCGTCGACACCGGCAGCCTGGAAGTTTGCCTGCATGAACTCCACCGTCTGGACGCGGTTGCTGTCTTCGCTATGAGTGGACAGTACGACGCTCAAGGGTTTGCCGCCCTTGTCGAGAACGCCGTCGCCGTTTGTGTCGGCCCAGCCCTCCTCCTTGAAGAGCTTCTTGGCGCCTTCGATGTCGAAGCCCGGCTGCCTGATATCCTTGGAATAGGCCCAGGAGGACGGCAGGATGATTGAGGAAGCCACTGCGTCGACGCCCTGGTAGATGTCGTTGACGATGGTTTTCTGGTCGATCAGCATCGAAAATGCCCGGCGCATCTTCGGGCTGGCAAGCAGCGGATCCTTGGTATTGAAGTTGAGATAGGTGACGCCGAGGCCGGGCTGGACGACGGCGCCGAAACGCTTGTCGGCTTCCAGGCGCTTGATGTCCTGCGGCGTGAGCGGCGACTGGATGACGTCGAGGTCGCCCGCTTCGAAAGCCTGGGCGCGGGCCGATCCATCGCCGATGATCTTCAGGACGACCTTGTCGGCCTTCGGCTTGTCGCCCCAGTAGTTCGGATTGGGCACGAGCTCGATGGCGCTGCCGCGCGTCCAGGACGAGAACTTCATCGGGCCGGCGCCGACCGGCTTCAGCGCGATGTCGGTGCCGCCTTCGGCCAGCGCCTTGGGGATGATGCCGATGTCGAGATAGCTCAGGAGGGGAGCGTAGGGCGCCGACAGCGTGAATTTCACCGTCTGAGGATCGACCGCTTCCACTGCCGAGATGGGCGTGTAGAGCGCCCGCATCGGTGCATTGAAATCCTTGTTGAGGATAGTGGTGAAGGTGAAGACCACATCGGCCGCCGTCAGCGGGCTGCCATCGGAGAACTTCAGGTTCGGACGGAGCTTGAAGATCCAGGTGGTCGGGTTCGGCGTTTCCCAGCTTTCGGCAAGATCAGGCTTGGCTTCCAGGCTCGGCGTGATGTGCACCAGGCCGGAATAGATGAGATCCGCGACGCGATATGCCGTGGTATCGCGGGCGAGACGCGGGTCGAGCGTGCCGGCGTCTACGTCGGTGCCGATGGTGACGCTGGCGGCTTGTGCATTGGACAGGGTGGTGACGGAAAGCCCTGCAAGCAGGAATGCGGCTGTGATCGATAGTGCTTTGCTCATGTCTGTTCCCTTATTGGTTTTTTGCCATTCAAAGCGTTGCGGTATCAGCGGCTATTGGTTCTCCGCGAAACGAGGTCGGAAATCCTGGCCGAAGCTTCGCCATCGGCGATCTTGTTGTGACGCAGTTCGGCGAGTGCCGGTGCGAGGAGATTTTCGAGCACGCCTGGGTCCGGCGAATGCCGGTATTCGAAACATCGCTTGTTGGGACCGGCGAGGTCGGCGACGTGATCGGCGCCCGAGGCGTAGATGACCACGTCGCAGCGCGCGATGATATCGGCAAGGTCCTCCGCATAGGACCAGGCGACCGTGATATCGGAAACATGCGGCGCGAACTCGCGCACGCTGGGGCGCATGATGGCGATATAATCCTTGAGCTGCGTGACCGCCGCGACGCGGGTACGCGGGTCGAGCAGGGCGAGCGCCTGGCGGGTGCGTTCGGACGGAATGAAGCGTATCGACAGGATATTGGCTTCCGGCACGAGGCTACGCATCTCCACTTCGCGATGCACGAAGGTGAGCACGAGGTCCGCGTTGCTGCACTGGGCGCGGGCTTCCTCGCTCTGCCGAATCTGGTCGAAGGTCACCAGCGAGATCACGTCGTTTGCGGCAAGCGTGGGGCGGATCTGCTCGATATAATCGCGCGCCGGCGCCTCGAAGATTCCGACGAAAACGATGTTCAGATGCGCCCGCGGTTTCCTCAATCTGGCCTGGGCCTGCACCATGGACGCAAGAGTGACCGGTGAGATGCCGAGCCCTTCGGCCTTTTCCAGCAGGCTGTCGATATCCGCGCCGAGCAGGTTTGCCGGAGCCACGCGTCCGACGGGTCGGTTCGGCTCATAGACGGTGAAGGCGCCGAGACCGGCCCGGATCTCCACCAGCCCTTCGGCTCGGAGCTGCTTATAGACTTCGGCCACCGTCATCGGCGCGATGTCGAGTTCGGCGGCGAGCTGGCGCACCGACTGCAACTTCACGCCCTTCGGCATGTCGCCAAACGACAGCATGTAGGCCAGAAGCCCGTAGAGCTGCTTGCCCACCGGAACCGGAAGGGAGCGGTCGATGCTGGAGGAGTCGATGGTGAACATCTGTGTATCACTCGTTTGATACACCAACCCTAGCATGGGATATGGCAATGACAATCCCCTTCCGCGAAAAATGCATATTTTGACAGCAAGGCGATTGAATGCCCTTAAAGTTTCCAATTATATAGCGTCACTGGTAGAGGTGCGGCAGACGCTCGGTGTCTTGGAAGTGCGAGGTGTATCAATGGATTATGTCAACCTTGGCAGCACTGGTCTGAAAGTCTCCCGCCTTGCACTCGGTTGCATGACCTTCGGATCGAGTGATTGGGCGCCCTGGGTGCTCGGCGAACAGGAAAGCGCCAAGATCCTGCGTCAAGCCGTCGACTTGGGGATCAATTTCTTCGATACGGCGGATATGTACTCGCTTGGGAAGAGCGAGGAGGTCGTCGGCAAGGTGCTGTTTGACCTCGTGCCACGTCACAAGCTGGTGATCGCTACCAAGCTTTTTCACCCGATGAGCGGCGATGTGAATGACCGCAGCCTGTCGCGCAAGCATGTCTTCGATGCGGTGGACGGCAGTTTGAAGCGTCTCGGCGCAGACTATATCGACCTCTATCAGCTTCACCGCTTCGACTACGGAACACCGCTGGAGGAAACGCTGGATGCGCTGAACGATGTGGTGCGCGCCGGCAAGGTTCGTTATCTCGGGGCTTCGTCCATGCATGCATGGCAGTTCATGAAGGCGATCGGGCTGCAGCGGCAGCGTGGCTGGGCGCAGTTCGTCTCCATGCAGCCGCACTACAACCTGATCTATCGGGAGGAGGAGCGCGAGATGCTGCCGCTTTGCCTCAGCGAAGGCATCGGCGTGGTGCCGTGGAGCCCGCTCGCGCGCGGGCGGCTGGCCGGACGGGCGGATGGCGATACCACCCGGGGCCAGACGGACAATACCGCCCGTGCGCTTTACGACCGGTCGAAAGCTGCGGACGATGCGGTCATCGCGGCGCTGAAGGCGGTGGCGGAACGACATGGCAGGCCGATGGCGCAAATTGCTTATGCCTGGGTTGCTGGCCGCCCGGTCGTCACGGCGCCAATCGTCGGGATTTCGAAGCCGTCTCAATTCGAGGATGCGATCAAGGCGCTGGAGATTGAGCTGACTGCCGAAGACCTCGAAGACCTCGAGCGGAATTACCTGCCTAAGCCGATTGCCGGCCATGTATAGGTAAGGCCGGCACGCAAGCACCGATCGTGCGTTACCCGCTTGAAATGATCCGGTATCGCATCGGATCTCGCCACGGCCAGGCATGACCGTGGAGCAAGAGCGACCGATCTCCGTAAAAAAATTTCAAATCATGACAGCCGGTTATCGGCAATGGGCGCGTCTTCCAGGCAAGAGCGCGCTCCGCCCGCTTGACATAAATCAAGCCGCGTATAACCATATACAACATGGATACATCATATTCGAATAGAATACAAGAGGAAAGTGGTGGCGTACGCCCGCTTTCGACGGTGTTGAAGACGATGGCGGTGCTCGACGTGCTGGCATCGAGCGCGCGGGGCATGAAATTGCCTGAGGTCGCGACGGCCATGCAGCTATCCCGGCCCACGGCCTACCAGCGCCTCCTGACGCTGCTCGAGGCGGGCTGGGTCGAGCAGGACCCCGAGATGCGCTATCGGCTCTCGATGCATGCCTGCAGGATCGCGGCGGCCGCGCTGGAACAGGCCGATCTGGGCACGCGGGTACAGCCGGTTCTGGAAATGCTGGTGCATAGGGTGAAGGAGACGGCATCTCTCGCCGTTCTCGATCGAGGCTTGCCCTGCATCGTGTCGCGTGTCGAGTCTGCAAGCGTGCTGCGCGCCGAACAGAAGATCGGCACGACCATGTCGCTTGAGGGGTCCGCATCCGGGAGGATCCTCGCCGCCTTCGCCGATGAACTGACACTTTCCCGCCTCAGGGAAAGCGGCGTGCCGTTGCCCTCCGAAGAGCTGCTGAGCGAAGCGCGGGCGGACGGATATGCGATGTCAAGCGGATATACGCACAGCGGCGTCATCGCGATCGCAGCGCCGATCTTCGATCTCCACGGCAAATGTACGTCCACGATTTCGCTGGTCATGCCGGAAATGCGCTTCGACCTCGAAACATTTCGCGAGCCGCTTCTCGAAGCCGCGCGCACCATCACCAGAATGCAGCAGGGAGAACGTTGACGGTCATGATCGCGACTTCCAGACAGGTAGACGGCCCGCTTCCGCGTTCCGGCCATGAAGTCATGAAGACCTCGCGGCTTGCGGCGATGCAGCCGAGCCGGCTCAGCGGCACGCGCGCCTTTATGAACAAGATGATCCGTGAGCGCTGGGACATTTCCAGTGTCGTGTTCGACGTGGACGCGAATGCCGAGGGCACGGTCGTTTATTCGATCAAGGCGCCCGAGCAGGAATTTTCCTTCATCGGCTTTTCCCGCCCACCGAGCCGGACGGCCCGCACCGGGCGCATCATCGGGCAGGCGTGGGATATGATGGGCGCGTTGATCGAAGGGGCGGCGACCGAGGTGGAGATCGAAACCGCCCGGCGCGAAATTCCCAAACTCTACACCGGTCGCGCCACGGCAACCACGCTGATCTGGTGCCGCTCCAACCGCTCGATGCGCGTCTTCGACCAGACGCTCGAGGCGTTGGCCGAAGGTCGCCAGCCTTCCGTGTCGGACCTTTCCAGGGTCTGTTATCTCATGCGCAACACCGGTCTCGATGGCAACGGCACGTTCGGAACACGTTCCTTCCCGTCTTTGGGTGCTCGTCACGCGCTGGGCGGGATCCTCGAGGCGCAATTGCTGACGGCTTATCTGATGCGGGAATTTTCCTGCGATCTCGTCGAACATCTTGCAATGAAGAGATCGGACAAGGCAGTGCGGCTCGATCCGAGGCTTCGTCGTTATATCGGTGTCGGGAATGGCTCGGCACTGGGGCTGATCTTCTTCATCCACAAGCATCCGCGCCTGATCGACGGGCTTCTCTCGGCGCGTGAGCACGCCATTGCCGCAGCGCGTGGCCTGGAGCTCGACGCTTCCGATGAGCGGATCGCAAAACTGATCGGTCTTGTTCGGCAGGCGATCGTCTTTCGCCGGCAGGACAAGATGGTCTACGAGACCTTCGCATCCAGCGCGGAGATCGCTGCCGATCTCGAAAAGGTCGCGACAGCACTGGAAGAATTCCAGAGGGACGGGACCGTGCTCGGACGCAACGCGGACCGTCCGCTCGACATCCTGGCTTTCGAATTCGAAACCGAACTTGTGCCGGAAGCCTTCGAGACGTTCCTGGCGCTTCTGATCGAGCTTGTTCCGGAAGAGGCGGACCGACTGCTTGCTAAGGTCCATGCCCCCGACGAACTCGTCGTCTCGCCCGCAGAAACCGTGGATAGCCTGCGTGCCCTCGTCGCCGATGAGTATGGCTGGGCGCTCGATACCGATATGTCGGGCGCACAGGCCTATAAATATGTCTGGTACAAGTCGGAAACGGCGGAAGAGCCGCGCCGCGGCGCGCGCGAAGAGGTGCCGGATGCGCTCGATCTCGGCCTTGATGTCTGCGGCGGCATCCAGTCGCTGTTTGCCGATCTCGGCAAGACCGACGCGGCATCGACTGTTGCGCGATTCCTGATCAGGCATCCCGAGCACCGATATATGGTCGCTCGTATCCAGAGCCTGCGGGGACGAAGCTATCACACGCCGCGCGCCAATATCAATGCCGGGGATTTCGTTCCGATAGACCTGGTGCGGCTGATGAATGTCGGCATCCACGGTATCGACAAGACCCGCGACTTCCTGAGCCGCAACCTGCGCGGCGTACTCTACCACGGTGCCCCGACGCCCGACGACCTGCGGGCAGGCTACACCGGCACCTGGTACTATCCCGCGGAACCTGTTCTATGACCTCTTTGCATTCCCAAACGACAATGCGCGTCATGCCTCGCGAGATGCGGCTGATGTCGGAGCGCATCTTTTCGCTGAGCAGCCTGCCCAAGGGCTTCTTTCTCGTCGTCGGGGATTTCCCGATGTATTCGCAGAAGCTCGGTCTTGGCGGTTTTGCTCTGTTCGAACGGCGGTTCGAAAACTTCAAACTCGCCGATCCGGCCCGGATTGCCATCGCTGCCGAGGATGGCAACCGGATCACCCTCGATGCGCATGGCGAGCATGCCTGGTTCGTCCTGCCTGCCGCAATCGATCTGTTTGGTGAACTGGTGGCACGGTTTGGTTCAGCGGAACTGGCCGTCACGGGAGCCGCAGACGCCGAGGAACTCGCGATTGCCGCAAGCCTTGGCGGTCGCAACGGGCTTTCCGTCACGGTTGCCGGAAATATGCTGAAGGCTGTTCCGGCGACTGCCACCGGCGATGTCGGCACGGACGATCCGCTGCTCTGGTCGTTGATCGAGGAAGGCGCCGGGATCGAGGTGGATCTCTGGTGGCGTATCTACCGCCTCGCCAAGCAAGCGCTTGCGACCGACAGCGTCGTCTCGCGCCGCCACGCAGGTCCAATGATCGTCAACGAAGACGGCACAGTCACCGGTCGCAAGGATAATGACGACGATACCGACGTCACCTTCCTGGCGGCGAGAATTTCCGAGCGGGAAAAGGCCCAACCTGAAAAAGAAAGCGCCAGATCATGATCATCGACGGTTTGCAATGCGGGCATTTTGATCGCGCGGCGTTTGAAACGCTGAGGGCTGGAACTGTCGGTGGCGTCGTCAATACCTGCGGTTTCTGGGAAGGCACGGTGGAATCCATGGACTCGATCGGCCGCTGGCGCGATCTGGTACGCGAGAATTCCGACATAGCCGAAATCGCCCTGACTGCCGGCGATATCACCCGCATTTCGGGTGCGGGCAAGCTCGCCGTCATCATGGGCTTCCAGAACAGCAACCTCTTCGAGGGGCGCATCCGCTTCGTCGAGATGTTTGCAGAACTCGGCGTCCGGGTCGTGCAGCTGACCTACAACAACCAGAATGAACTCGGAGGGTCCTGCTACGAAGCCGAGGATTGCGGTCTGGCGCGTTTCGGCAGAGAAATGGTGCGCGAGATGAATGCGGTCGGCATCCTGATCGACTGCAGCCATGTGGGCGACCGCACGACGCTCGACGCGATCAAGGTTTCCGACAAGCCGATCGCAGTCACGCATGCCAATGCGCAGTCGCTGTTCTTCCACAAGCGCAACAAGTCGGACGACGTGATCCGGGCGCTGAAGGACACCGGCGGCGTCATCGGCTGCGCGGCCTATCGCAACATCACCGGCGACGAATTCTGCGCCTCGATCGAGGCCTGGTGCACCATGGTTGCGCGCACGGTCGACATTGCCGGCATCGATTCCGTCGCGATCGGCACCGACAAGAGCCACAATTTCACCGCGCCCGACTATGCCTGGATGCGCAAGGGTCGCTGGACCCGCGGGGAGGATTACGGCGCGAGCGCCGCCGGAAAGCCGATCAAGGCCGCGCCGCCGGAATGGTTCCAGAAGGTCGAGGACATAAGGGTGATCCCGGACGGTCTGCGCGCCGTCGGCTTTTCGGAAGAGGAAGTCGCGAAGATCACCCACAGGAACTGGCTGCGGCTCTACGAGGCCACTTTCAGAAAATCATAAAAGAGGAGAACTGCACATGACCGGAATGAAGACATTTCTCATGCCCGACCGGCGCCGCTTCCTGAAAACCGCCGGCGCTGCCATCACGGCTTCGCTTGCCACGCCCTATGTAGTCCGCGCGCAGGAGAAGATCCTGTACGTAAATACCTGGGGTGGCCCCTGGGAGGCCGCTGCAAAAACCCATTTGATCGATCCTTTCACTGCCGAGACAGGCATCCAGGTAAAGACGGTGTCCCCGGTCTCCTTCGCCAAGCTCGCTCAGCAGGTGAAGACCGGCACCTATGAATTCGACGTCACGACACTCGGCGGCGGCGAACTGGTCCGCGCCAACCAGGCCGGCATTATCGAAGAGCTGAGGGAGCCCTATAAGGGTGGCCTGTTCCAGAACGGCGTGGCCTCGCACGCATTTGCGACCGTCATGGCGTGGCGCACCGACAAATACAAGGAGACGCCGAAGACCTGGGCGGACTTCTGGAACGTAGAGAAGTTTCCGGGCGGACGGTCGCTGCAGCGTTATGCATCGCGTGTCATTCCGATCGCCCTTCTGGCCGATGGCGTAGCGGTCAAGGACCTTTATCCGCTCGACGTCGATCGAGCTTTCAAGTCTCTCGACAGGATCAAGAAGCACGTCCGCGTCTGGTGGACGGCCGGTGCCCAATCGACGCAGGTCCTGCGCGACGGGGAGATCGATATGATCGGCATCTGGCACGGGCGTTATTTCGAAGCCGAGAAGGCCGGTGCGCCCGTCGCCATGACCTGGAACCAGGGCGAGATCGAACGCGCCTACTGGGTTGTCGCCAAGAAGACGCCGAACCTGGAAAACGCCAGGAGATTCGTTGAGTTCGCAACCAGCGCCAAGCCGCTTGCCGATTTCTCCAAGGCTGCGGATTACGGGGCGCTGAATCCGGCTTCCAATGAATTCGTGGCTGCGGCCGACGCCAAGCGCATGCCGACCTCGCCGGATAACTACAAGCTGACCTTCGAGCAGGACATGGTCAATTTCGGCATCGACCCGGCTGAACTCGCCGAACGTTTCGAGGAGTGGGTCGCCAGCTGATCCGCTCTTCTGGATCGGCCGACCTTCTGGCCGGCATCGGGCGAAACAACCGCGCGATGCCGCAACAACCCTGCCTGCCATAAAGGGGAACGGCAATGGGCGTGAGCCTTTCAAAACTGACGGAAAAGACGGACATCTGGCCCTGGCTGCTGCTCGCGCCGCTCGGCGTCTACATGCTCATATTTTTCGTTGTGCCGCTCGCCGACGTGGCGATCATGAGCTTTGTCGAGCCGAAGGTCTCCTTCGCGAACTATCAGAAGGTCCTGACCGGCGCGCTTTACCAGCGCGTTTTCCTCAATACGTTCCTCACCGCCGCTTTCGTGACACTCTGCTGCCTGGCGGTCGGTTATCCGCTCGCCTATCTGATGGCGCATTCGAAGCCGCGCACGGCGATGCTGATCCTGCTGCTCGTCACCATGAGTTTCTGGACGAGCTTCCTGGTGCGTACCTATGCCTGGATGGTGCTGCTCGGCAACAACGGCCCGCTGATCGCCTTCCTGCAGATGATCGGCATCGAGCAGCCGCCGCAGCTTCTGTTCACGCGCTTTTCCTCGACGCTTGCGATGGTGCATATCCTCGCGCCCTACATGATCATGAACATCTATTCGGTCATGAAGAAGATCGATCCGGCGCTGATCCGCTCGGCGGAAAGCCTCGGCGCCAAAGGGTGGTCATTGTTCCGGCACGTCTATCTGCCGCTGACGGCACCGGGCATCGCCAACGGTTCGGTTCTGGTTTTCGTCATCTGCCTCGGTTTTTACGTTACGCCAGTGCTGCTCGGCAGTCCGCGCGAGCAGATGATCGCCGGCCTGATCGGCCATCAGGTCGATGAGTTCCTGGCCTTCGGGCTTGGATCGGCAATGGCCATGGTCCTGCTGGTCATCACGCTCGTCATCCTGACCATCTATCACCGCCGTTTCGGCCTCGACAAACTCTGGGGGTGATCGACCATGAACACGTTCATGCGCTGGACCGGTTTTATCGTCGTGCTGTTCATCGCAGCGCCGCTCGTCATCGTCGTGCCGATGTCGTTTTCGAATGCGAGTTCGCTGCAGTTTCCGCCGCCGGGCTACTGGCTGGGTTACTACCGCGCCTATTTCACCGACATGGATTGGCTGGTCCCCACCTGGAACAGCATTCTCATCGCCACGGCAACCACGGTACTCACCATGCTGCTGGTCGTACCGGCGACCTTCGCATTGGTGCGTCACAAGTTCCGCGGCAAGGGCATTGCCGATGTGATGATGCTGATGCCGCTCGCAGTGCCGCATATCGTCATGGCGGTCGGTTACTATTCCTATTTCGGCGACCTCGGGCTGGTGCACAGCCATTTCGGGGTGATTCTGGCCCATACCTGCCTGTCGGTGCCGATCGCCTTCCTCGTGCTTTCGGCCAATCTCAAGGGCTTCGACCGCAACTTGGAACGAGCTGCCCAAAGCCTTGGTGCAGGCCCGGCGAAGACTTTCATCCACATCACTCTGCCGATCCTCAGGCCGGGCCTGATTATCAGTTCGCTCTTCGCCTTCATCCAGTCCTTCGACGAGACGGTCGTGGCGATCTTCATCTCCGGTCGCGATGCCGAAACCCTGCCGCGCAAGATGTTCGACAGCATTCGCCAGGAGGCTGATCCGGTTATCGCGGTCATCTCGACATTGCTGTTCTTCATCGTGCTGATCGGCATTGCGGCTCCCTATTTCGCCAGCGCGCTCCGCAGCCGCGCCCCCAAGCCGAGCCGGCCGGCCGGCGCACATTGATATCCAGGGATTTCCGATGACGAGCCACCTGCAACTCTCCGACATCACCAAGACCTACGGGCATTTCACCGCGCTCGACAACGTGAGCCTTTCGGTCGACAAGGGGGAGTTCGTCACCTTTCTCGGCCCCAGCGGCTCTGGCAAGACGACGACGCTCATGATCATCGCCGGCTTCGAGAAAGCAAGCGGCGGTAGCGTGAAGGTGGGCGGCCAGTCCATTTCTCAGCTTGCCCCGCACGAGCGCAATATCGGCATCGTCTTCCAGAACTATGCGCTTTTCCCGCACAAGACGGCAGTCGAGAATGTTTATTTCCCGCTGCAGATGCGGGGCGTCGGCCGTGCGCAGGGTCTGAGGCAGGCAGAGGACATGCTGTCGCTCGTGGGCCTGAAGGGTTTTGGCCACCGCCATCCGAAGGAGCTTTCAGGAGGGCAGCAGCAGCGCGTCGCGCTTGCCCGCGCACTGGTCTTCGAACCGTCACTGCTGCTTCTCGACGAGCCGCTCGGGGCGCTCGACAAGAACCTGCGCGAGCAGATGCAGATCGAGATCAAACGAATCCAGCGCAGCCTCGGCGTGACGACCATCTTTGTCACCCACGACCAGTCGGAGGCCATGTCCATGTCCGATCGTATCGTCGTGTTCGAAAAGGGACGGATCGAGCAGGCGGCAGCGCCGCTCGATATCTACCACCGCCCGCAGACCTCCTTCGTCGCCGCTTTCATCGGCGAGAGCAACCTTATTCCGGCGACGATCACCAATGCGGCGGCAAGGACCGCCGAAAACCCGACGCTCGGCGGCCTGGATTATTCCGGCACCGAGGTCCTGTCCAACGGTCAGAAGGTGACGCTGCTGGTCCGTCCCGAACACATCAAGCTGTCACGCAACCCGATCGAAGGCCGCAGGAATGTCCGTATGACGGTCGAAACGATCGTCAACTACGGCGACAACGCACTTGTCATCGGCAGGGCAGGCGACCTGCCGATGCGGGTAAGAGTGCTTGGGGCGGATGTGGTCATCATCAAGGAAGGTGAGGAATGCTGTGTCAGTTGGATGCGGGACTCCGTCTTCGTCATCACCAGATAAACGGGCATCGTCAGTATGACTGCAGATTTCTCGGCGATCATCGAGCATTTTGGCGTGGGAAAACGCGGCAGTCTGGCCGTCGTTCACCAGGGTACCGGCTATTTTGCCTGCACGCCGCAGGCGCCCTATGACGGCTCGCTGGGTGCCGCCGGGCAGACCCGTCAGCTTCTCGCGAAGGCCGAGGCGCGGCTCGCCGAAATCGGCAGCGCGAAGGAAGGCCTGATCTTCTGCGCCATCATGCTGGCGAACATGGACGACTATGCCACGGTGAACGAGGTCTGGGATGAATGGGTGTCCGGCATTGCGCCGCCGGCGCGCGCCTGTTTCGAAGCACGGCTGGCAAGCCCCGACCTGAAGGTCGAGATGATCATGGTTTCGGCCACGAAGAGGGGCTGAGAATGTCCTTTTGATCGAAGTGGCCGTGTCGTCTGACCGGCCATCGACGTTCAGGTAATGACGGCTTCGATGAGGAACGGCCCTTTGCGGCCGAGCGCTCCGGTATAGAGTTTCACGAACTCCTCGACGGTCGTGGCGCGACCGGATTCGACTCCCAGCCCCTTTGCAAGCGAGCACCAGTCAAGCTTCGGCTGGTCGAGATCCAGCATCTTGCGGGCGTTGACGCCATAGGAGTTGACGCCGACATTGGTCATCTCACCCTGCAGGATACGATAGGCGCTGTTGGCAAAGACGATGGTGACGATATCGAGCTGTTCTCGGGCCTGCGTCCAAAGACCCTGGACCGTATACATCCCGCTGCCGTCCGCCTGCAGGGCGACGACCTTGCGATCCGGCGCGCCGACCGCGGCGCCTGCGGCAAGCGGAATGCCGATGCCGATCGAACCCCCGGTAATCGGCAGATGATCGTGCGGATGAAGTCCGGGCGCCAACGCAACATACTGGCCGATCGAGGTCAGGGCTTCGTCAATGACGATCGCATTTTCCGGAAGATGCCGCGCGATCGCAAGGCTGAGGGCATCGGGCGTCAGGGCGCCGCCAAGGACCTGAATATCGTTCTGGCGGAAGGGATTGCGGGCAAAGTCCGCGTTCGGCCTGATCCCCAGCTCGTCGGAAAGAGCTTCCAGGACGGCAGCAAGATCGTGCTCGTGCTCGGCAAGCTGGATGACCTCGCAGGACGGCGGCAGCGTGGTGCTCGGCTTGCCGGGATAGGCGAAGAAGGTAACGGGCCGCGGGCCGCCGATGCAGATCGCCACCTCGAATTCCTTGAGAGCCTCGACCGCCAGATCGATATTGTAGGGAACGGGCCGCACGAGCGGGCGCCCGGCACCGCGGGCGCTTCTGGCGGAGGAGGTGGAAAACACCGCGGCGCCTGTGGCTGCGGCGATCCGGCCGGCGGTTTCGACCGGTTTTTCGCGCAGGGCGCGGCCTGCAAGGATGACGGCGGCGCGCCTGCCGCTCCGCAAGGCGGTCGCGGCGGCCTTCAGCACCTCGGCGTCGACGGCTGGCGGGGCGGGGATGACGACCGGGGCAAGCGCTTCGGGCGAAACCTCGCCCCAGGCCGCATCGGCCGGCAGGATCATCGTCGAGACGCCGCGTCGCGCGATCGATGCGGAAAAACCTTCCTCGGTACAGCGCCGGATATCGGCCGCTCCGGCGGCCCGCCCGACCCAATGCGACATGGGGCGGGCGAGGCTCTCGATGTCGCTCGTCAGCGGCGCATCATATTGCAGGTGATAGGAGGCGTGGTCACCGACGACGTTCAGGATGGGGGTCCGCGCACGGCGGGCATTGTGCAGGTTGGCAAGGCCATTGGCGAGGCCCGGTCCGAGATGCAGAAGCGTGGCGGCCGGCTTGTCCGCCATGCGGGCATAACCGTCCGCCGCTCCGGTTACGACGCCTTCGGAAAGGCCGAGCACGCAACGCATTTGCGACTTGCGGTCGAGCGCCGCGACGAAATGCATTTCCGACGTTCCGGGATTGGCGAAACAGACATCGACGCCATTCACCAGCAGGACGTCGCAGAGCATATCGGCGCCGTTCATGCGCACTCCCTTTCGATTTTGTGGACCAACGTCCCTACGCGGCTGCCGGGCTGGCGGCATCCGAGAAGGCCGCCTCGATGGAAGCCTCGAGAATATCCAGCCCTTCCTCCAGTATCTCCCACTCGATGGTAAGCGGCGGCAGCAAGCGGATCACATTGAGCCGCGTTCCGCAAGAAAGAAGGATGAGACCCCGAGCCTCGGCTTCCGCCACGATCCGGTTGGTTATCTGCGGCGATGCCGTCTTGGATTGCCGGTCTTCGACCAGTTCGAACGCCACCATGGCGCCTGGTCCGCGCACGTCGCCGATATGCTCCATGCCCTGGCGCGAGGCGATCGAATTGAGCCGTTCGGTGATCCTTCGGCCGATCTCGGTGGCACGATCGCAAAGCTTTTCGTCGTCGATCACGTCTAGCACCGCGTTGGCGGCGGCGACACTTAGCGGATTGCCTGCATAGGTGCCGCCGAGTCCGCCCGGGTGGGCGGCATTCATGATTTCCGCCCTGCCCGTGACGGCCGACAATGGGAAGCCTCCCGCCAGCCCCTTCGCCATCGTTACCAGATCCGGCCGCACTCCGGCATGTTCGAAGCCGAACATCTTGCCGGTGCGCGCCATACCGGCCTGCACCTCATCGGCAATCAGAAGAATGCGGTATCGGTCAGCGATCTCGCGCAGGCGGAGGAGGAATTCCCTGGGAGCGACGTTGAAGCCCCCTTCGCCCTGCACCGGCTCGACGATGAAGGCTGCGATCCGCTCCGGATCGACATCGGCGGCGAAAAGCCGCTCGAGGCCGGCGATCGCCTCTTCCGTTGAAAATCCGAGATAGGGATTGGGGAAGGGCGCATGATAGATATCGGCCGGGAAAGGGCCGAAATTTTTCTTGTAGGGCATGACCTTGCCGGTCAAGGCCATGCCGAGCATGGTGCGGCCATGGAAAGCGCCGGAAAAAGCGATGATTCCGGCGCGCCCGGTATGGGCGCGGGCGATCTTCACCGCGTTTTCAACCGCTTCGGCGCCGGTCGTCACCAGCATGGTGCGGTTTTCGGCCCCTGTGGGGGCAATTGCATTCAGCCGTTCCGCGAGCCTTATATAACCTTCGTAGGGCGCGACGTGGAAACAGGTATGGGTGAAGCGTTCAGCCTGTTCGGCGACCGCCTTCATGACCGCCGGATTGCGATGGCCGGTATTGTTGACCGCGATGCCGGCCGCGAAATCGATGAAGCGCTTGCCATCGACATCCCAAAGCTCGGCGTTCGATGCCCTTTCGGCAAAAATGCCCCTGGTCCCGACGCCGCCGGCCACGGCAGCCTTCTGGCGTGAGTGCAGATCACTGGAAGCGGTCATCGCGATATCCCCAAGGTCGATGATCAGGCTATAGCGCCGCTCATTATTTTGAGCAATAGGGTTGTTGCGGAATCAGAGATAGGGCGGCGAGCAGGCCGAAATGACGATCGTCCTGCGGCCGGAAAGGTTGCGGAAGCGATGCGGTACCCGGCTGTCAAAGAGATAGGCTTCTCCGGCCTTGAGGATGCGCACCTCCTCTCCGACGGTGATTTCCAGCTCGCCTTCCACCACGAACCCTCCCTCGGAGGAGGCGTGTTGCAGAAGCGTGTCGCCGGTGTCCGCCTGCGGTTCGTAGACCTCGTGAAGGATTTGCAGATTATGGGTGCGAGCATCGCCGATCTGCCGGAAGGTGAGGGTGCCGTCGTTCCCGCCGGACATCGGCGAAGCTGCGATTTGCGATGTCAGATCAACAAGTTCATGCGCCGAAAAGAACGGTCCCTTGGGCGGGCTGCGTTCTGGCTCGAAAAAATCGCCCATGCCGACGCCAAGCCCGCTCAGGATCTTCCTCAACGTCGCCACTGAAGGGCTGACCTTGTTGGTCTCGACCTGAGATATCTGGGCGTGCGGCACGCCGGCCCGTTCGGCCAGCTGGCGCTGGGAGAGGCCCGCTGCGACGCGCATGGCGTTGAGCCGCGCGCCGATATCGAATTTGTCGTCCATTTCGCCTCATTCCGATTGATTGGAATGTTTATGCCTCGAATTGATTTTTGCGGCAATTGGATGATATTTTGAGCATGCGACTGCTTTATCGGCGATGAACATTTCTATCCGACTACCGCTTCAATGCGCGAACGACACGGTTGAAGCCGGCATCGATCGCCGGGGTGACAAGCAGGGCTTCCACCCCGGCCAATCCGATGGCTGCCTTGTATCTTGAAGCGAGCGGGTTATGGCCGATGACATGAATGATGTTCGTGCCGGCGGTCTTGAATGCCTCCGCAATTTCGGCGCCGATCATCAGTCCTGCGAGATAGTCGGAGATCTCCTCCGGCTTGAGTTGGTCGAAGAGCACCAGACTGCGGGCCGAAAAGATGCGGGCGAGGATGCGTCCGGGCAGGCTGTCATCCTCGTAGGCCGTCTGGACGCCGCGCCGGAAGGCATCCGGGCGTTCTTCGTATGTCGCCGGAATTAGCCGCGAGACGAGCGAGTCCTTCTTGAGAAGGTTGAGGATTTCGCCGGACATATAGGTGGTGATGCCTGTGATGCGGCCGCCTTCCATCGTTACCCACTTGGCGTGCGGGCCGGGAAGGACGAAAAGGCCATCCGTCCGCTCCAAACCGAAAAGCGACATTTCCTCGCCGCGCATGACATCCGGAAGCGGCCTGATTTGGGCGATGCCGGGCAGAAAGACCAACGGCGGCAGGCCATCCATCCTGTGAACGACCGCTTGGGCGGCAAGATCTTCCGGTCCGGCAGGCACCGATGCGAAAGGGCTTTCGATCCAGCCGTTGCGGCTGGTCACCATGCCGGAGAACAGGATCTTGTCCGCTCTTTCGGTCCAGTCGCCAAGCTCTTCGCGAAGAGCGGCTTCGAACGCTCGATCCGAAACTCTGGTGGTGCCGCGGTCGCTCGTTCTTTCGCCGAGCACGTTTTCGCCGTCAATGAGCAGCGCGCGGAACGCCGCTGATGTCCATTCGATTGCAATATGCATGGAGAGTGATCCTAATAAGCCGGCTTGACCGGAAACCAATCCTTGCGCTCGGCATCGAGATAGGCGCCGGCGATGCCGGAAACTCGATATTTTTCGAGCCGTTGGATGTCGATCTCGACGCCGAGCCCCGGTCCCTCCGGCACTTGGAAGCGCCCGTTCTTCAGCGCTGGAGCATTCGGGGAGATATCGCCGCCGAGATAGGCGCGCTCGGTATCGATGGCGATGGACATGTTGGGCAGCGATGCGGCGAGATGAACATAGGCGGATTGCGACAGTGCGAGCTCCGCACCCGAATGCAGCGTCACGGAAATGCCGACCGCTTCGCAGATCGCCGCGGCCTTGATCGTCTGCCAGAGCCCGCCCGCCTCATGCGGATCGAGCAGCACGACATCCGCCGCGTTTGCCCGGACGATATTTCCAACGTCGGACAGGGTGTAGGCGCTTTCGTCGAGCGCGATCGGCACGGTGGAGTGCGCGACCAGGGCCGCGTGGCCGGCGAGATCGTCGAGTTCCAGCGGCTGCTCTACATAGGCAGGGTCGAAGGCTTTCAGCTTTTCAAGCTGGCGCTTGGCGGTCGCCGGGTTCCAGGCGCCGTTGACGTCGAGCCGCAACGGGTGGTCGCCGATCGTCCGGCGCGAGGTTTCGGCAAGCGTGATGTCGCTCCGCTCGTCGAAGCCGATCTTCACCTTGAAGGTTGTGTAGCCGAGGTCGAGGAAGCGCTTCAGCCGTTCCGACAATCCCTTGGGGTCATTCGTGAAGAGATAGGCTGCGGCCTCCACGTCTTTCCGCCAGCGCCCGCCCCACATCGCATAAAGGGGTAGTTCGGCCTGTTTGCCGAGTGCATCCCACATCGCCATTTCCATCGCGCAGATCGCCATCACCGCAGCCCGTTTGTGATGATAGAAACCGGCACCGAGGACATGTCGGTGGAATCGCTCGGCATCGGCGACCGCATAACCGATCGCCAAGGGCGCCACGAGATCCGCGAAGACGGCCGGCACATTGGCGATCAGCGAAATCGTCTCGCCCCAGCCGACGATCCCTGCATCCGTCTCAATCCGACAGACAAGTCTGGTCGTGCCGATCCGACGGCCGGAACCCCACAGAATATCCTCGGTAAAGGGCATCCGAACCAGCCAATGGTCTACTTTGGTTATGCGCAAGATGTCCTCCCATGGGCAGCCGCTGAACGGCTCCTTCAGTTTCGCTGTTGACATGGAACTTAGTTCCAAGATAACTCTCTTGGCAAGAGCAAGGCGGCGTGCTGTGGGAGCGGCAACAGAAATTGCCGCTTGGGAGAGGTCATGGCCAAGGTTCAGTTGGAAGCGATCGACAAGGAAGTCGCGAACGATACCGGCAATGTGCCGGGCGTTCAGGCGCTGACGCGCGGCATCCAGATCGTCGATGCCGTGGCGGCAGAACCGCGTGGCCTGCGCTTCACGGAGCTGCTCGATCAGACGCAATTGCCGAAGGGTACGTTGCATCGCCTGTTGCAGGCGCTGGTGGACGAGCGGCTGCTTCACTTCGATACTCGCGACCAGGTCTACCGGCTTGCCCCGCGGCTTTTCCAATGGGCCCACAAGGTCTGGGACAATTTCGATCTGCGCGGCGCGGCCGAGCCGGAACTGGCGCGGCTTCGCGATCTGACCGGCGAAGCGATCCGTCTCGGCGTGCTCGACGGCGGCAGCATTCTTTATATCGACCAGCGGGAAGTGCCGCAGCCGCTTCGCCTCAACAACGGCGTCGGTTCGCGCGCAGCACCCCATGCGAGCGGGCTCGGCAAAGCGATCCTGGCGCATCTGTCGCTCGAAAAGCGCCGCGCATTGCTCGACGGCGTCGAACTGGAGCGGCTGACGCCGAACACGATCGTCAATCCGGAAGAACTCAGCCGCCAGCTCGATCTCACCAAGGCGCGTGGTTACGCGGTCTCGGTGGACGAGCAGCATATCGGCATTTCCTCGGTCGCCGCACCGGTCCTCAACCATCGCGGCGAGCCGATCGGCGCCATCGGCATCATCGGTCCGTCCTTCCGCCTGCCCGTCGATCGGCTGCATGCGTTCGGCCGCGATGTCATCGAGGCGGCGCGCCGCACGTCCGGCAATTACGGAGAATTCGCCATGTCGCTTGCGGTCAAGCCGCGTCCCCTCGGCCCCGATCGCGCCGATGTGCGCTGCGTCATTCCGGCAAGCACCTTTCTCGGCGAAGGGCCGCACTGGTCACCGGAGCATAAGAAGCTTTATTTCGTCGATATCCTGGCGCCGGCCGTCCATACCGGCGATCCGGTGAAGGGCACCTACGCGTCCATGCAGGTCCCGGAGCTGATCAGCTTCATCGTGCCCCGTTCGCGTGGCGGTTTCGTCGCCGCGATGCACGGCGAAATCCGCGGCATCGATCTTCCGACCGGCGATATCACCACGATCGCGCGGCCCGAAGCGGACCGTCCGGGCAATCGCTTCAACGACGGCAAGTGTGACCGTCGCGGGCGGCTTTGGGCAGGCACGCTCGCCATTGACACCACGCCGGACCAGGGCCGGCTATGGCGGATCGATCCGGATGGGCGCACACGGGAAATGGACCGTGGCTTCCATGTTTCGAACGGCCTCGGCTGGAGCCCCGACGACCGCACGATGTATTTCACCGATACCAACCGCCAGACCATCTATGCCTATGATTTCGATATCGAAAGCGGTGAGATCGGCAACCGGCGGAGCTTCATTGCCGTGCCGGAGGCGGAAGGCAAGCCGGACGGCATGACCGTCGATGCGGAAGGTTTCCTCTGGATCGCCCATTGGGATGGCTGGTGCGTCACCCGGTATGATCCGGACGGCAAGGTGGAGCGCGTCGTGCATCTGCCGGTGCCGCGGCCGACGAGCTGCGTCTTCGGAGGGCCGGACATGCAGACGCTGTTCGTGACTTCCGCACGCATCCGGCTTTCGGCGGCACAGCTTTCCGAAGCGCCGCTTTCCGGCAGCGTCTTTGCCATCGATACGGGCATCAAGGGGCAGGCCGCGCAGATGTTCGCGGGCTGAAAATCAAGAGACAGGAAATGGCCAAGCTTGAACTGAAAGATATCCGCAAATCCTTCGGCGCGGCGCAAGTGCTCAAGGGCATCGACCTGACGGTCGAAGACGGCGAATTTGTCGCCTTCGTCGGCCCCTCCGGCTGCGGAAAGTCCACGCTTTTGCGCCTTATCTGCGGTCTTGACGAGATCACGGCCGGCCAGATGGCAATTGATGGAGAACTGGTCAACGATGTGCCGCCGGCCAAGCGCGGCATCGCCATGGTTTTTCAGTCCTACGCGCTGTATCCGCACATGACGGTTGCCGAGAACATGGGCTATGCGCTACGGCTCGCCGGCACGCCGAAGGACGAGATCGCCGCGCGCGTCGCCCAGGCTGCGAAGAAACTCCGCATCGATACCTATCTCGAGCGCAAGCCGCGCCAGCTGTCCGGCGGCCAGCGCCAGCGCGTTGCGATCGGCCGCGCCATCGTTCGCGAACCGCGCATTTTCCTGTTCGACGAGCCGCTGTCGAACCTCGATGCGGCGCTGCGCGTGGAAATGCGCATCGAGATCGCCCGTATGAAGGACACGCTTGGCACGACGATGATCTACGTTACCCATGACCAGATCGAGGCGATGACGCTTGCCGACAAGATCGTCGTGCTGAGCGCGGGCAAGGTCGAGCAGATCGGCTCGCCGCTCGATCTTTACAACAAGCCGATCAACCGCTTCGTGGCGGGCTTTATCGGTTCGCCGAAGATGAATTTCCTGAAACTCGGTGCCAGAAAAGGTGACGGCATCTTCGTCGTGCCGGGCGGGGAGGTGCGCTTGCCGCGCAATCTCAACTCTGCACCGTCCGAAATCGGCATTCGCCCCGAACATGTGGAACTCGTCAATCGCGACGCACCGGATTCGCTCGCCGGCACCGTGACGATTACCGAACATCTCGGCAGCGATACCTATGCTTACGTGGCGCTCGACGGCGCAGATGAGATGGTCGTCGTGCGGCTGTCCGGTGACCGGGCCGTCAAACGCAACGAGCCGATCGGCGTCCATATCGATCCCGCCATGATCCATGTCTTTTCCGCCGATGGCCTATCGCTCGCGTCGGCGCGGCCCGTTGCGTTGGAGGCCGCATGACCGTTCATCCGGAGCTCGTTGAAAAGGTTCGCGTCGAGGTCGCTCAATATCCGAGCCTCAAGGGCAGGGGCGTGCTGATCACCGGCGGCGGCTCCGGCATAGGCGCCTCGCTGGTCGAGCATTTCTGCGCCCAGGGCTGCAAGGTCGGTTTCCTTGACCTCGACCCCAATGTCGCGGACGAAACTGCAGAGACGGTCAGCCAAAGGACGGGAAACCGGCCATTCCATCGCGCTGCTGATCTGCGGGATGTCGATGCGCTGAAGGCTGGTATCGGGGCATTGCGATCCGAGATCGGCCCGATCCGCGTCCTGGTCAACAATGCCGGCAATGACGATCGCAAGCCGCTCGAAGACGTGACGCCGGAATATTGGGACGAACGCTTCCAGACCAATCTGCGCCACCAGTTCTTCGCGGTTCAGGCCGTGGCGCCGGAAATGGCGGAAGCCGGCGGCGGGTCGATCATCAACATGGGCTCGATCTCGTGGATGCGCGGTGCTGCCGGCCTGATCTTCTATACGACCGCCAAATCCGCGGTGATGGGCATGACCAAGTCGCTCGCCCGCGAACTGGGGACACGCAATATCCGCGTCAATTCGATTGCGCCCGGCTGGGTGCTGACCGAACGCCAGGTGGAGCGCGCTAAGCGCGTCTACCAGGGCAAGTTTTCCGAATATCTCGAGGTTCAGTGCCTCAAGGAGCATCTGCTGCCGCCCGATATCGCCCGCATGGCGCTGTTTCTGGCGGCAGACGATTCCCGCCTCATCACGTCACAGACATTCATCGTCGATGGAGGCGTCGTCTAAGGGGGCCCAAGCGGACACCGGCGCTCGCCGCTTGATCTTTTTCGAGTTGAAACAGAGTTCCATCAACATCGTTTCGGGAGGATCTGATGAACACCTTTACCAGACTGATCGGCACAGCCGCCGTCGCGCTTACGCTCGGCTCGGGTGCCGCGACGGCAGCCGATCTGAGTTTCATGAGCTTCACCTACGCGGAGGAGGCCAATAAAGCGGTCGTCCAGGGCGTCCTGGACAATTTTCAGAAGGCCGAGAAGCTGACGGTCGAGCCGCTGGGCTTTGCCTGGGGCGACATGCAGAAGAATATCTTTTTGCGCGCCCGGTCCAAGACTTTGCCTGACATCGCGCAGCTTTCAGAACGTTGGCTGCCGACCTTCGCAAGCCTCGATAACCTCGTCGACCTGAACGCGGTCTACGGCAAGGACAAACTTGAAGCAGCTTTCGCGCCAGATGCGCTCGCCATGGGCAATATCAACGGCAAGCAGTTTGCGTTGCCGCTTCTGTCCGGTTCGATCGGCATGGTGGCCAACAAGGAAGTGCTCGCGAAAGCCGGCATCAGCGACGCGCCGAAGACCGTCGACGACTTCAAGAAAGCTCTGGTCGCAGTGCGCGAGAAGGTGCCCAACTCGGTGCCGTATTCCATGGCCACCAAGAACAACGGCTCGATCCTGATCGACTTCATGGTCTGGAACTGGGTGCATGGCGGTCGGATCATCGATGATGCCGGCAAGGTCGTCATCGACAGCAAGCAGAGCCGCGATGCGCTCGGCTTCATGGTCAGCCTGTTGAAGGATCGCTTGGCGGCTCCCGAAATCGACCGCCCGGATTCGCGCCGCCTGCTGGCGCAGGGCGCTTCAGCCTTCTATCTCGACGCGCCGCAAACCCGCACCTTCCTGCGTGATTTCTCCGGCAAAGGCCAAGCTTTCGATGCTAACGTGCTGCCGATGCCGACACCTGTGCTGAAGGCCGGCGACAAGTCTGTTTCCGTCCAGTGGGGGCATCTCCTCGTGCAGTTCGCCAATGGCGGCAAGGCTAAGGCGGAGGATCCAGCCGACAAGTTCCTGACCTACATCGTTTCCGACAAGGTGCAGACGGACCTTCCGTTGAAGATGAGCGCGCTGCCGGTCACCAAGTCCGCCCGCGCGGCCGTGGCCGACGATGCCTATCTCAAGAACTGGTCGACCGCGACGGGTGACGCCCGCCGCAACGAAGTCGGCATCTGGTCGAATGCGGCCGACCTCACCAACATCATCGGCGAAGAAGTGCAGGGGGCATTGCTCGGCCAGAAGTCGCCCGACGATGCCATCAAGTCCATGCAGGCGCGGCTGACGACCAGCATGGAGAAGGCGAAGAAGTCGGAATAGTCGCCACCGCATCTGGGCTTGGCCCCTCACCCTAACCCTCTCCCCGCTTGCGGGGAGAGGGGACGTGCAACACGCCTTGCTGAAGTGAAGGGAACGGCGCGGCACATCCCTTCTCCCCGCTGGCGGGGAGAAGGTGGCGGCAGCCGGATGAGGGGCAGCCCGGACGCAAAACCTTCATCGACAGCCGGAAACAGGACCAACAGGAAATAACCCCATGGCCGTGATCGAAAACAATGTCGGAGCCTATCCGGTCTCGCCACATGCGAACCGCGGGGGTTTGAAAGCCGGGCAGAACCGCATCGGGCTGCTTCTGCTGCTGCCGGCGGCGATCGCCTTTGCCGCGGTCATCCTCTATCCGTTTCTGTCAGCCCTCGGCCTTTCGCTGTTCGAATACACCGTCGAGATGATGGAGCCGCGCTTCATCGGTTTTGAGAATTTCTATAAGATCGCGTCCGATCCGGACGTCTGGGCCGCCTTCTGGACGACCGCCATCTATGTGGCACTGACGACAGCAGGGACACTGGTCGCCGGTCTCGGCTGGGCGCTGATCATGAACCAGCCGTTCGCCGGCCGCGCCGTGCTGCGCTCGATGTCGCTGCTGCCCTGGGTGCTGCCGTCTACGGTGAGCGCCTTCATCTGGGGCTGGATCTTCAATTCCCGTTACGGCGTGCTGAACGCCTTCCTGATGGAACTCGGCGTGATCGATTACCCGCAGGCCTGGTTGTCGACGCCCGAGGGCGCCATGCTGGCCGTCGTGCTGACCAAGGTCTGGTTGTCGATCCCGCTCTTCATGTCGTTCTTTCTCGCCGGTCTGCAGAACCTCGACAAGGAGCAGATCGATGCCGCCCGCGTCGATGGCGCTGGCAACTGGGCGGTGCTGCGCGACCATATCCTGCCGCATCTGCGCCCGGTCCTGATGATCGTCGTCGTTCTCGGGGTGATTGGCAATCTGCAGCAATTCGACACGATCTACGCGCTGACCGGCGGCGGGCCGGTGCGGGCGACGACGGTTCTGTCCGTCGAGGTCTATCGCCGGGCTTTCGAGCAGTGGGATATCGGCTTTGCTTCCGCCGTCGGTGTGTTGTGGGTCGCGGCACTCCTGCCGCCCGCCTTCCTCTATCTGCGCATGCTGGTGAAAGGAAACTGAGATGTTCGACCTTTCCTCCCGACGGGCCAAGCTCGTCTTTTTCGCGGCGCTTGCGGTGATCGGCTTCTTCCTATTCTTCCCGCTCTACTGGCTGGTGATCTCGTCGCTGAAGGCGAATGCCGAGCTTTACCGGGTGGTGCCGACGCCGCTTCCGACCATGCCGAGCCTCGAACATTTCATCCGGGCGCTGACCACCGGCAAGCTGCCGATGTACCTGATGAACAGCCTGATCACCTCGACCTGCAGCGCGGCGCTGGTGACGCTTCTGGCGCTCTATGCCGGTTTCAGCTTCGCGAAATACCGCTATTTCGGCCGGCAGCCGGTTATGCTGTTCATGCTGTCGGCACAGATGTTCCCCTTCGGCCTGCTCTTGATCTCGATCTATCCGCTGATGAGCGAACTGAACCTGCTCGACACCCGGCCGGGGCTGATCCTCAGCTATATCGTCTTCGCGTTGCCGGTCTCCACCTATATGCTCTACAGCTACTTTTCCCAGGTGCCGGACGAGCTGATCGATGCGGCGCGGGCCGACGGCGCGAGCGATCTCAGGATCTTCCACACGATCGTCATACCGATCTCGATCCCGCCGATCGTCACGGTCTTCCTCTATTCCTTCATGTGGTCCTGGAACGATCTTCTCTATTCGATGACGCTGATCGTCTCGGACGAAAAGCGCACGATCGGGCCGGGCCTGCTTCTCACCTATCTCAACGAGGTCAATTCCGACTGGGGCGGCGCCATGGCGGCATCGCTGATCGCATCCGCGCCCATCGTCGTGGCCTTCATGTTCCTCCAACGTTATTTCATTCAGGGCGTCACCGCCGGAGCAGTCAAATGAACAAGATTTTAGCCGGGGCTTTCCCCGTCCTTCCGACCCCTTTCCGCGACGACGGCTCAATTGATGAACAGGATTTCCAGTCGATCATCGATTTCGCACTGGAGAGCAAGGTCGACGGCGTCGTTTATCCGGGCGTCGCAAGCGAGGTGGATACGTTGACCCCCGAGGAGCGCAAGCGGCAGGTGGAACTGCTGGCGGAGCGGATCGGCGGGCGCATCCCGATCATCATCGGCGCCAGCGATCCGGACGCGAAGGCAGCGGCGAAACACGTGGCGCAGGCGGCCGAGGTCGGGGCAGGGGCGGCCATGGTGATGGCGCCGTTCTCGCTCGGCAACGATATCGCCGCGCAGATCGCCTATTTCAAGGAAGTCGCAGCCAATGCCGGCGTGCCGATCATGCTGCAGAACCAGCCGAAGCCGATCGGCGCTGGCCTGACGCCGGAAGAGGTGGTCGCGGTCGCCAATGCCGTGCCTGAAATCCGCTACGTCAAAGAAGAGACCGCTCCTTGCGGCCAGCACCTGACCCGCATCAAGGCGGCTGCCAACGGTTCGCTCGACGCGATCTTCGGCGGTGCCGGGGGACGTTACGTCACCGACGAACTGGCGCGCGGGGCAGCAGGCACCATGCCGGCCGCCGAGCTTGCCGATATCCACGCCCAGATGATCCATGCCTGGCAGAAGGGCGATATCGCGACCACACGAAAGCTCTACAACGTCTCGCTGCCGCTCCTGAATTTCCAGGCGATCTTCCGCATGCACATGACCAAGGAAGTGCTGCGCCGCCGCGGTGTGATCAGACACACGTTCGTGCGCGGCAAGGGTCCGAAATTCGACGAAGGCGATGCTAAGGAATTGGCGCTGCTTCTGGCAGAGGCCGATCTGCCTTATACCAATCACAAGCCGAACTGAGCCGGAAGCCATGCCGAAAAACGTCGTCGATGCGATCGCCTCGGTCGAGACCTTCATCATCTCCATCCCGCGAGAGGTACCCTATCTCGGGCCGCTCAAGGAAGGCGAGGCGATCAACGCGCGCGGTTACCTGATCCGCAAGGGCAACCGCACCATCTATCCCTCGACCGACATGACGCTCTTGATCAAGATGACCGGTGAAAGCGGCAAGGTCGGCTGGGGCGAGTGCTACGGCATCGTCGCACCCGAAGCGACCAAGGCGATCATCGACGACGTGCTCGGGCCGGTCATCATCGGCCGCGATCCAGGCGATGCCGCGGTCATCCACGAGGATCTCTACGATCTGATGCGGGTGCGCGGGTTCTTCGGCGGTTACTATCTCGATGCGCTGGCGGGCGTCGACATCGCGCTCTGGGACCTTGCCGGCAAGAACCTCGGCGTGCCGGTCTCGACGCTGCTCGGTGGGCGGCGGCATGACACGATCCGCGCCTATGTCTCGGGCCTGCCGAAGGCGACGCTGAAGGAGCGCTGCGATCTCGCCGCCTACTGGGTCGGCAAGGGTTACAAGGGCATCAAGTTCGCCGCGGTCGTCTCCGAAGAGGATATCGTCAAGGAAATGGCGGCGCTGCGCGAGGCGGTCGGTCCGGATATCGACCTGATGGTTGACCTCCACTGGAAGTTCGAGGCAGGCGAGGCAATCCGCATCATTCGCAGGCTCGAGCCCTACAATCTCTATTTCGCCGAAGCGCCGGTGCAGCCGGAAAACCTCGAAGGCCAGGCGCGGGTGGCGGCGGGCATCGGCGTGCCGCTGGCGCTCGGTGAGGAATTGCGCACCACCTATGAATACCGGCCGCGGTTCGAGGCGCGGGCCATGAGCATCGTGCAGCCGGAAATGGGCCATACGGGCATTACCGAATTCATCCGCATCGGCCAGATGGCGCAGGCCTTCCACATGAACATCATGCCGCATGCCTCGATCAGCGTCGGCATCTTCATGGCGGCCAGCCTGCAAGCTGCATCGGCGCTGCAGAACGTGCCCTATCACGAATACCAGCATTCGATCTTCGATCGGAACCTCACTTATACGAGGGGCGACATGGCCTCAGGCGAAGGAACCTACGTGGTGCCGACCGGCGCCGGTCTTGGTGTCGAGCCGAAGGAAGAAGTGTTCGAATTCGCCATCCGACGTTAGGATCATCGGCTGTTCTTCCCGGATAAACTTTCGGTGGGCGCCGGACTTTTTCGGGGAATACCGGTTAGGCCGGAATGTCAGGATCCGCTCGTGAACTCCTGCTCGATCCGCGCCGCGACGGACAGCAGGCGTTCCTCGCTGTGAGGCGGACCGACGACCTGCAGGGAAACAGGCATGCCGTTCGGATCCCGCCCGGCCGGAACTGCCAGCGCCGGGCAGCCGAGCACGGACCAGACATAAGTGATCATGATCCAGTCGATATAGCTTTCGCAGGCCTGCCCGTCGATGTCCGCGGGCCAGGGGATTTCGACAGGAAAGGGCCGTACCTGGGTGGTCGGGCAGATCAAGACATCGACATTTTTGAAGAAGCCCATCATCCGCCGGTAGAGCGTAGCCCGGTGCTCGATGGCCTGGGCGATGTCGGAGACGGAAAGATTTTCGCCATAGGCGATATCTCCGCCAACCTCTGGCGTGAAGCGGTCGCGCAGGGCCGGCCAATGTTTGCCCCACGTCGCGAGATAGGCGAGGCCGCGCAATGCCCTGATGACATCGGGTATGCCCGAGAGATCGGGAGCCGCCTCGGATATCGCGCAACCGGCCCGTTGCAGCCCGTCGATCGCACCGCGGAAGCCTGATCGGATATCGCCGGCGACGGGCAGCATGCCGAGATCTTCGGATACGGCAACCCGGACGGCCCAGTGGGGTTGCGAAGCCGCGTCATGGAACGAGGTATTCCGGCTCCGCGAGAGAAGATCGGTGGAATGAAAGCCGCTCATCGCATCCAGCATGAGCGCAAGGTCGGGAATGGTGCGGGCCATCGGCCCTTCGACGAAAATGGTATCGAAGGGATCGGATAGCGGCTTGCGCGGGACGAGGCCGGGCGTCGGTCTCAAGCCGGCGACCCCGCAGAATGCGGCCGGCGTGCGAAGGCTGCCGCCGACGTCGTTGCCATGGCCCAGATAGACCTGATGGGCAGCGAGTGCTGCGGCGGAGCCGCCCGAGGAACCACCGGACGTCAGTGCCGGGAAAAACGGATTGCGCGTTGCGCCGAACAGCGCATTCGTCGTGTTGGCGCCGCCAAGCTCCGAAAGGTTGCTTTTGCCGATGACGATCGCGCCGGCCCGCTGCAGGCGGTCGATGGCCGGATCGGAGATATCGGGAATACGGCCAGCCGTGAGGGCGCTGCCACCGCTGGTGGGCACGCCGGCGACGTCCGAATTGTCCTTGACCGCCAGCGGCAGGCCGCAGAGCAGGGGCCAGTCGCCGCCCGTCACTCTCTTTTCCATCAATCGGCTCGCCGCAATCCGCGCGGCCTCGAAACAGCGCACGGGTATGGCATTGATTGCGCCGTCGGTCGCCTCGATGTGGACGATCGACGCGTCGATGACATCAAGCGGCGACAGATGGCCTTCGCGAATCTCCGCGATCGCCTCGACAGCCGAAAGCTCCAGGATGCCGGGAGCAGGTATGGCGGAGGAGATATCGTTCATCGGCGGCTCCGGATGGCGGCTGTGGAACCTCGAACGACAAGCGCCGGCTGCAGCTGGACCGACACCGTGTCCCTGCCGTTCTTCAGGCTGCTGCGGCCTCCGGAAATCCGCTCCAGCAGCGTCGAGACCGCCATTTCGGCGATCGCTTCCGATGGCTGGGTGACGACCGTCATGCCGGGACGCACGAGTCCGGCCCAGGGAAGTTCGTCGACGGCGATGACGGAAAGGTCTTCCGGAACGGATATGCCCTGTTCGCCGATCGCCCTGAGCAGCCCGAGTGCCAGATGGTTGTTGGTCGCAAAGATCGCCGTCGGCCTTTCGGAGAACGAAAGCAACCGAAGTGCCGCGGCATGGCCGGCTTCTTCGGAGAAATTATCCTTCTGGATCAGGCGCTCTTCGAGCGTCACGCCCCGCGCAGCAAAACCGGCGCGGAAGCCGTCCAGCCGGTGGCGCGCGATCTGATGCTCCGGTGAACCCATGATCACCGCCACGCGCCTGTGGCCAAGACCGTCGAGATGTTCGGCCGCCAACCGCCCCAGCATGAGATTGTCCGTGGTGACGGAATCGAGATCGAGCCCTTCGATCCGCCGATCGACCAGGACGCCTGGCACCGGCAGGCCGGAGAGCGCCGCCATGCGGCCGTTCCAGCTCCGGCGCGTCGGAATGACGATCGCGCCGTCGGCGCGCTGGGAGAGCAGCATGCCAAGGTGCCGTTCCTCGCGTTCCGGATCCTCGGCGCTGTTGCAAAGGATGACGGAATAGCCGGCGGCACTCGAGAGTCTTTCGATATTCTCGACGAGCTTCAGGAAATAGGGATTGGCGAGATCCGCCACGAGGAGACCGAGAATGCGCGTCGCGCCGCTCCGCAGGCTCCGGGCGCTGGCATGCGGCGCATAACCGAGCTTCTGCGCCGCGACGGTGACGCGTTCCCGCAGTCCTTCGCTGACCTTGCCTGTGCGGTTGAGGGTTTTCGATACCGTGGCGACCGAAACGCCGGCCAGCTGTGCGACCTCCCGTATGGTGGGTAGTGGCCCTGCGGACATCAATTCCTCCTGTAAAACGTTTTTTTATTATCGGGTCGGCATCCGGTGCGCAAGGCTGAGTTTGCGAGATTTATCACAGAAAAACGTTTTTTCAATTTGATAGTGAGGCTATTGCCAACAAGGCGACATCGTGTTTAGTTGAAAAAACGTTTAACAGACGTATGGGAGGGAAATGGAGTGAGGTGCGGGTTTCATACCCTGTGGCCGCTCGGCTGCGTCTGCTATTTTGGAGGGTGACATGACGGGTTATGTCCTCGGCCGCCTCTTTGCAGCCGTTCCCGTGCTGCTCGCGGTCGCTGTCTTCGTTTTCCTGTTGCTGAGCCTTGTGCCGGGCGATCCGGCCGCGCTGATCGCCGGCGACTTTGCCTCGCCGCAGCAGGTGGAGGCCGTGCGGCAGGCGCTGGGGCTCGACCAGCCGCTGCTGCAGCGTTTCCTCTCGTGGATGGGCCGCATGCTGCGTGGCGACTTCGGCCTGTCGCTCTTCAGCCGCATCCCGGTCTCGCAGCTGATTGCCCAGCGCATCGAGCCGACGCTCATCCTGTCGCTGATGACGATCGTCATTGCCGTGCTCTTTGCGGTCCCGCTGGGGCTGGTGGCTGCCTATCGTCCGAAAGGCGTTGTCGCCCGTGTGACGATGGCTGGCGCGGTGCTCGGCTTTTCCGTGCCGGTCTTCGTTGTCGCCTTCGCGCTTGTCTACACTCTGGCGCTCGGCCTGCGCTGGTTTCCGGTGCAGGGCTACAAGCCGCTGTCGCAAGGTGCATGGGCCGCGCTGCACTCACTCGTTCTGCCGGCAATTTCGTTGTCCTTCCTTTATATTGCACTCATTGCGCGGGTCACGCGGGCGGCGGTGCTGGAAGTGCTGCGCGAAGACTATGTCCGCACCGCCCACGCCAAGGGGCTCGCAAATCGCAAGATCGTCTCGCGGCATGTGCTGAGCAATGCCGCCGTGCCGATCATCACGGTCATCGGTATCGGCTTTGCGGCTCTGCTCGGCGGCGTCGTGGTCACGGAAACCGTCTTCAGCATTCCGGGCCTTGGCCGGTTGACGGCGGATTCGATCCTGAGGCGCGACTACCCGGTGGTGCAGGCGCTCATCCTGCTTTTCGCCGGTGTCTATGTCGTCGTGAACCTCGCCGTCGACATTCTCTACGCCGTTTTCGATCCGCGGATCCGGTATTGATGAAGGAGGGGCCGATGACAATCATCACGACGTCGGACGCCACGTCCTCGGAGGATGGCGAGAAGCGGAATACCAGTTCCGACCGCTTTCGCCGGATCATAGCTTTCCCGCTTCGGCAGCCGATGCTGGCTGCGAGCTGCGGCCTGCTGTTCGCCTTCAGCGTGCTGGCTCTGGCGAGTCCCTGGATCACCGGCGACCCGGCGGCGCTCGATCCGCTTGGCCGCCTCAAAGCGCCGTCGGCAGATCAGCCCTTCGGCACGGATCAGGTGGGTCGTTCGGTCCTCGACCGGGCGCTCTGGGGCACACGGGTTTCGCTCTCGGTCGGGATTTCGGTTGCGATGGTCACGACCATGATCGGCGTCGCAATCGGCGTCGTTGCCGGTTATTTTCGTGCGATCGACACGATCGCCATGCGGGCCATGGATGCGGTCATGGCCATTCCGGCGATCCTGCTCGCAATTGCGCTCGTCGCGCTGATCGGTGCCTCGCCTTTTGTGATCGTCACCGCGATCGCCGTCCCGGAGATCCCGCGCATGGCGCGCGTGGTGCGGGCGAGCGTACTGACCTTGCGGGAGCGCGCCTATGTCGAGGCCGCGATCACCTGTGGCGGGCGGACGACGACGATTCTGCGCCGCCACATTCTGCCCGGTGCGGCGGGGCCGATCATGGTCCAGACGACCTATGTCTTCGCCTCGGCGATGATCCTGGAGTCGATCCTCTCCTTCCTCGGAGCCGGCACGCCGCCGGACGTTCCGAGCTGGGGCAACATGATGTCGGAAGGCCGGCAGTTCCTGCAGATCGCGCCCTGGATACTCGGTTTTCCTGCTCTGATGCTGGCGGCCACCGTGCTTGCCGCCAACCTCATGGGCGACGCGCTGCGCGACATGCTGGACCCTAGTCTGCAGGGAGGAGAACTGCGATGAACCTTCCGCTTCTTTCGGTCGAGAACCTCTCGGTGTCGCTCGATGCGGGTGCCGCGTCGGTGCCGCTGGTTCGCAACGTCTCCTTTTCGATCGATCGGGGCGAGACGCTGTGCCTGGTTGGCGAAAGCGGCTGCGGCAAGAGCCTGACGGCGCTTGCCATCATCGGCCTGCTCAATCGGGAAGTCATGCAGGTCTCCTCCGGCCGTATCCTTTTCGAAGGGCGCGATCTGATCTCGCTCGGAGCCGGGGAGATGCGGCGGTTGAGGGGGGACCGCATCGCGATCGTGTTCCAGGAGCCGATGACCTCGCTCAACCCCGTGCAGCGGATTGGCCGGCAGATCGCCGAGGTGATCGTCGAGCATCGCGGCGTCTCCGAGGCCGATGCCCTGAAGCAGGTCCTGCGCCTGCTCGACCTCGTGCGGATACCCGATGCGGCGCGGCGCGCGCAGGAGTTTCCCCATCAGCTTTCCGGCGGCATGCGGCAACGGGTGATGATCGCCATGGCGCTTGCCCTGCAGCCGGCCTTGCTGATTGCCGATGAGCCGACCACGGCGCTCGACGTCACCATCCAGGCGCAGGTGCTGACGCTCATCGATGATCTGAGACGCGAATTCGATACGTCCGTGCTGCTTATCACCCACGACCTCGGCGTGGTGGCGGAGATGGCGGACAGGGTCGTGGTGCTTTATGCCGGCAGCGTCGCGGAACAGGCCGATGTCGACGATCTCTTCGATCGCCCGGTCCATCCCTACACGCGCGGCCTGCTTGGAGCGATCCGGCAGCTCAACAGCGGCAGCCGCGATCGTCTTGCCGAAATTCCGGGCAATGTGCCGAACCCGGTTTCGCTCGATGCGGGCTGTGCCTTTCGGAAGCGCTGTGCGTCCGCAATGCCGATTTGTCATTCCGAGAGACCGCCGCTCCAGGGCGACGGCCTGCACCGGTCCGCCTGCTGGCTGGCCAAGGTTGGCGAGGAGGTGATGGCATGAGCGCGGTTCACGAAGTCGACCCAGTTCTGGAAGTCTCCGGCCTCACCAGGATCTTCACGTCGCAGAAGGGACCGTTCGGGCTCTTCGGCCGAAGGGAACTGCGCGCCGTCGATGACGTCAGCTTTTCGGTGGAACGCGGCCGGACCTTCTGCCTCGTCGGCGAGAGCGGTTGCGGCAAGACGACGATCGGCCGCATGGTCGTGCGGCTGCTGAAGCCTACCGCGGGCGCAGTCCGTATCAACGGCGAGAATTTTGGCGCCCTGTCCGGCGAAAGGCTGCGGCGGAAGCGCCAACAGGTCCAGATGGTCTTCCAGGATCCGTTCGCCTGCCTCAATTCGCGCATGACGGCTGCAGAGATCGTCGAGGAACCACTGCTGAACTTCGCGATCGGCGATACGGAAACAAGGCGTCGCAGGGTCTTGCGCCTGTTTGACCAGGTCGGCCTGCCGCAGCATTTCCATTCCCGCCTGCCTCACCATCTGTCCGGCGGGCAGCGCCAGCGCCTCGGGATAGCACGCGCGCTCGCTGCGGAGCCGTCGTTGATCGTGGCCGACGAAGCGGTGGCCGCGCTCGATGTGTCGATCCGCTCGCAGATCCTCAATCTTCTGAAGGATGTGCAGAAGGAAACCGGAATTTCCTATCTCTTCATCTCGCACGATCTCTCGGTGGTGCGGTATCTCGCCGACGATATCGCCGTCATGTATCTCGGCGCGATCGTCGAGCGGGCTCCGGCGGAAGCGCTCTTCAACGCGCCGGCGCATCCCTATACGCGGGCGTTGATCGACTCCGTGCCCGCCACCCATCCGCGCAACCGGCGTCGCCGTTCACCGCTCGAAGGGGAGGTGCCCAGCGCCGCGGCACTTCCTTCGGGTTGCCGTTTCCGGACACGCTGTCCTTTCGCGACCGACATCTGCGTGCGGCAGGTACCGCCGATGAGCGAGGTCGCGGCCGGCCATTTCGTCGCCTGCCATCACTGGCAAGTCCTGCCGCGATTGGATGCCGGACCGTCCGGTACGGGAGACAGCATCGCAGCCGCCTAACATCAGTCAAACGGGAGGAGTACTGAAATGAAACGGCCGAATATACTGCTTGCCGCATCGTTCGCGGCAGGCTTCCTGGGCGCCATGTCGCCCGCCTTCGCCGAAACGGTCCTGAAGATCAGGCCCTTCGGCGACCTGAAACAGATCGATCCGGTGATTACGTCGGACTATATGGTCCGCAACCACGGCTACATGGTCTATGACACGCTGTTTTCGCTGGACGAGAAACTGGCGGCACGACCGCAAATGCTCGAAACTTGGACGACCAGCAGCGACCAGCTCACCTACACGTTCACATTGCGCGGCGGCCTCGCCTTCAGCGACGGCAAGCCGGTCACGTCGGACGATGCGGTCGCTTCGCTGAAGCGCTGGTGGCAGCGCGACGGCCTCGGCCAGCAGCTTGCCGCCATCAGCGACGGCCTGACGGTCAGGGATGACAAGACCTTCGAGCTGAAGCTCAAGCGGCCTTGGGGTCTCGTCATCGAAGCGCTGAGCAAGCCGAGCTCGAACGTGCCCTTCATCATGCCGAAGGCGATTGCCGCGACGCCGGCCGATACGGCCATCACCGATCCGACCGGCTCCGGCCCCTTCATCATGAAGAAGGACGAGTGGGTACCGGGCTCCAGGGTGGTCTATGTGAAGAACCCGGCCTACAAGCCACGCCAGGAGCCTGCGAGCGGCCTCGCGGGCGGCAAGCTCGCCAAGGTCGACCGGGTCGAATGGCACTATATCCCGGACGCGCAGACCGCGCTCAATGCTCTGCAGGCCGGCGAAATCGATATTTTCGAAGAAGTGCCGCCGGATTTCCTGCCGACGCTCGCCGGCAATCCGGATATCAAGACCATGCCGCAGGATACGCTCGGCATGCAGATGGTCTTCCGCATGAACACATCGAAACCGCCCTTCGACAACCAGAAGGTCCGCCAGGCGATCCGCTACATGATAGACCAGGAAAAGTTCGCTCGGGCCTATGTGAGCGATCCGGCGCTCTACAAGAACTGCCCGAGCTTCTTCATGTGCTCCTCGCCCTATTTCACGGACGAAGGCTGGGTGAAGCCGGATATCGAGAAGGCGAAGAAGCTGATCGCCGAGAGCGGCTACGACGGCACGCCGGTCGTCGTCCTGCATGCGACCGAAAGCGGTCCCACCAATACTTTCAGCCTGGTCGCCGAACAGCTGATGCGCCAGATCGGCCTCAAGGTCGAGCCGCAGGCGATGGATTGGGGCACGCTGGTTGGCCGCCGCTCGTCCAAGGAAGCCGTCGACAAAGGCGGCTGGTCGCTGTTCATGTCGGGACCGACGGGTGCGGACATGTTCGAGCCGGTCGGTCATCTCGGCCTTCGCGCCAACTGCGACAAGGCCTGGTTCGGGTGGCCATGCGACGAGCAGATCGAGAAGCTGCGCGGCGAGTTCGCCTTTGCGGCGGACGATGAGCAGAAGAAGAAGATTGCCGGCGACCTGCAGAAGAGAGCCGTGGATTACGTGCCCTATTGGCCGGCCGCGCAGCTCTATCTGGTCCGCGCCGTGCGCAGTGATCTTGACGGCATCCTGAAGGCAGCCGTGCCGGTCTACTGGAACATCTCCAGGAAGTGAGACTGGCCGGGCGGGGCATTGCGTTGGCGATGCTCCGTCCGCATTTGGCGCGGCGGCCCAAGCCCTCACGTCACCTCCGTGCGAGCATCTCCACGCCGGCGGTATCGCACCCGATGCCGGCGATGCCAGGCATCAACGAATTTGACGCCCGTCGTGCTCTCCCAGCCCATGACTACCGTCGCGCGGCCGAGCCTGGCAAGCAGTCCTCGTTCATGCGAGAGGAGACTGCCAAACAGACGGCTGAATTCTGATGCCGCTTCGCGGGTCTGGAGCGGCATGGCTCCGGGCGGTGCGAAACCTACCGGCTTTGCCCGCGAGCCAGAGACGCGTAGCCTCGCACGACGGCTTTGCGCTCGTCGAACGAAGCCACACTGTCGATATCGTCGAAACCGTCCGGGGCACGGGCCTCCATCATGTCGATGACGCCCTCTGGCCCACCCTTGCGATTGGCGAGGACGATTTCCGACGTGACAGGCCGGCGTTGGTCGTCATAACGGGCGAGGGCGTCATCGATGCCATTTCCTTTCTGCAGTTCCTGCACGAGGCAGCGCGCGTCGAGGATTGCCTGGCTCGCTCCGTTGGAGCCGACCGGATACATGGGATGAGCCGCATCCCCCAGCAGCGTGACGCGACCGAACGACCAGCGGGGCAGAGGCTCCCGATCGCAATTCGGATATTCGTAGAAATTCTCCGTTGCCTGGATGATGGAGGCCGGATCGACGAAATCGAGGTGGAAACGGTCGCGCACGAAGGGCAGCACCTCTTCCCAAATGCCCGACCGGCTCCAATCCTCGCGGCGTTTCGGTGACGTGCCGGCTTCGCCGGTCTTGGCCATCACGGCCCAGTTGGTCAGCCGCATGTCCGGGTCGGCAGGATCGGCCTGGATCGGATAATAGACGAACTTTGCGAAATTGCCGCCGGCGATCGTCATCGTGAGTCCGTCGCGCCAGATGGGCCAGCGCGTTGCGCCACGCCACAGCATGATCCCGCTCCAGATCGGCGGCCCTTCCTCGGGATAGAGCTGTGCCCGGATCGTGGAACGGATGCCGTCGGCGCCGATCAGCAGGTCTCCACGGGCGGTGCCGCGCCATCCGTCCGGCCTGCCGAGATGAACCGTCACCCCGTCTTCGGACTGTTCGAAGCCTTCGACCCGGCAATCGGTCCTGACGGCCGAAGGCCCGAGGCGGGCAATGACCGCCTGGTGGATGACCCCGAGCAGTTTGCCGCGGTGGATGCTGATCTGCGGTGCCTCGTGGCCTGCGTTGAGGCCGCGCAATTCCTGCCAGACAATTTGCCCGAAGCGGTTCGTGTAGATCAACTCCCGGATACGGATTCCTACGGCGTCGAGGCCAGCAAGAAGTCCGAGTTCGGCCAGCACGCTCACGGCATGCGGCAGCATGTTGATGCCGACGCCGAGTTCACGAACTTCGTCGGCCCGCTCGAAGATCTCGACCTCTATTCCTGCCGCGTGGAGATGCAGCGCAGTCGTCAGTCCGCCGATGCCGGCGCCTGCGATGAGAGCTTTCATGGCTGTTTTCCTTCCTCTCATTGGAAAGATGAGTGATGGGGTGAGCCGCGATGATCTATTGCGGCGTCGGTCGTCTCCTGTATTCGAGCTGCATGGCTACGAAATCGGCCGTGGCCGCCTGATAGCGATCGGCAATGCTTGCGAGCGTTTCGTCCAGGGCTTCGGCCGGCTTGCGGCCGAGCGGTGTTCCGGGCACGCGCGCCGCCGTCATGTTCTGGGCGAGCTCCTCGGGAATGATGCGGATGCCATTCCTGCTCTCCACGGCGTCGGCGCTCGCGGCAAAGGTCACGGCTTTCGAGCGATAGGTGCGCGACCAGGCATCGACGACGAGCGCCAGCGATACCTCGTCCATCCCTTTCGAAAGCTCGATGCCCAGCATCTCATGATTCCAGAAGGCGAGTGAATTGCCGATCGCGGTCAGGGCGAAGGGCCGCGTGAACCTGAAAGCGCCGCTGTCGTGCCGTGCGTCCCAGTGCGCGACACCGAGATCGGTGGCGACGGCTTCGGCCTTTTCGCGGCCGGCGATCGCCTCGACCAATGTCAGCGACATCGGCATGGACGCACTGATCCCTGTCGTTGTCGCAACGCGATCGTCCACCAGAAAACGTCGGTCGGCCACGTAGCGGATGGAAGGATGCTCCTTCAGCATGTCGTCCAGCGAATACCAATGGGTCGTTGCTTTCCGGCCATCGAGAAGGCCTGTCGCGGCGACGACCTTGGCGCCGACACAGACACCGATGATCATGGCGCCCTTTTCTGCCTGGCTTCGGATCCATCCCAATGCGGCGGGATCGTCCTCGCGGATCATGGCGGGAACGACGACATAGTCGGCGCCTTCCGGATGCCGCCTGTCGAAATCCGCAATCGTCGCCTGCGGCTCGACCTTCAGGGCGGGATAGAGCGTCATTGGCCCCGGCTGCGTCGCAAGCGCCACGACATCCGCCACGTCGGCACGCCGAAGGATGCCGTAGGGCATCAGGTAGTCGGTGATCTCCGTCCCGTCGTTGATGCCGATGATTGCAACGACGGGACGGGCAGATTTCCGTGGCCTCAATGCCTCCACGGTTGCGCGCGCCTCATCCACAGACACCGGCTGCGCTGTCCCGGCAATGGCGCCGGACGGCAAATAGGCAAACCAGCCTCCGGCCACAGCCAGAAAGATCGCGACAATTCCCAGCACAGCCTGCGAAGTCAACCGCCAGCCCTTGCTCATCCGTGCGCTCTCCGAGTTCCAATGACTTGTGACCAAGAATACGCGTGCTATCCTCCGGCTGAAATGACATTAATCGGGCAAAAACTGCCATGCCGAAAACCATAGCTATGGTCATTCATCCCGGCTTCCAGATCCTGGACGTGGCGGGTCCTGTTTCGGCTTTCGAGATGGCCGAGCATTTTCGGCCCGGAAGTTATGAACTTCTTTTGATGGCCCCGGGCGGAGGAGAAGTCGAGAGCTCGTCGCGTTTGAGCATGTCGTCGTCATGTTTGATGGAGGGGCCGTTCGACACGGTGATGGTTGTCGGAGGCGAGATCATCCGTTCGATGGAGGCCGTGCATGAGATTTTGGGCTGGCTCAGGCAGACGAGTGCGAGGCGCGTGACAAGTGTCTGCTCGGGCGCCTATCTTCTTGCGGAAGCCGGCCTCCTTGATGGACGCCGGGCTACCACCCATTGGATATCGTCCGACGATTTCGCGCGCCGCTATCCCAGGATCAAACTCGATGCCGAACGTATTTTCATTCGGGACGGTCATGTCTGGACGTCGGCGGGTATCTCGGCCGGAATAGATTTGGCGCTTGCTCTCATCGAGGACGATCTTGGACCGGCAGTCGCGCGCAGGACGGCGCAGCAGCTCGTCGTTCATCAACGTCGGCACGGCGGCCAGTCGCAGTTTTCGGCGCTGATGGAGCTTGGTGGCCGCACCGGTCGCTTTGCCGCGTTGATCGACTGGATGCAGGAGCATTTGCCGGATCCGCTGACGGTGGAGCGGCTCGCCGATCGGGCGGCGATGAGCCCCCGGAACTTCGCCCGCGCCTTCGCTTCGGAAACGGGGATGACGCCGGCGAAAGCCGTGGAGCGCCTGCGTCTCGAAACCGCGCGGACGGCCATCGAATCCGGCCACGCGCCATTCGAGCAGATCGCCGAGGCGGTAGGTTTCGGAGACGCCGGCCGGATGCGCCGGGCCTTCCTGCGCAGTTACGGCCAGCCGCCTCAGGCGCTTCGCAGGGCTGCGACGGCCACCGGTTGAGATCACGCCGACCGCACCGCGCCTCGACCCGCATTGGAGCGCGGGTGCCGAGAGACGAGCGCTTTTGGACGGCTTGATTTTGCAAGTTTGTCGATCCTGGCATCCGCGGCCCGGATGTCCTGCTCAGCCGCCCTTGACCGCGCCGGCCGTCAGGCCCGCAACGATCTGTTTCTGCGCGAAGAGCGTCAGCACCAGCACGGGAAGGGTGACGATCAGCGCGGTCGCGGCAAGCGGTCCCCAGCTGACCTGTTCGAAGGAAAGCATGTTGTAGACGGCGACCGGCAGCGTCCACGTGGTGCGGCTCGCCAGCACGATGCCGAAGACGAAGTTGTTCCAGAAGAAGATCAGCGCCAGGATGAACGCGACGACGATGCCGGGCGAACGCCGGCAAGCCCGGCTGCGCCCAATGCCGCCGAGCCGGCCAGAAAGCCACGGCGGGTGGGATTCCAGAATGAAGACGACATGCTATTCCCTCCTCCTGTTGCGCCGGATACTCCAATGTCCGGCGGCTTTTTCCAAACTCCTAGAGTCTGATTGCGCGATCGCGCGCGTGGTTGATATGCGCGGCGAGCGCCGCAACCGCATCCTCGGCGGAGCGCCGCTCGATCGCTTCCAGCACTTTCAGGTGCTCGTTCATGACGGCCGACCCGGCCGTCGATGCGGAAACGCTCCTGGCTGATCAGCCGCATCTTGATCGAGTTGACCCGGTAGGCATTCGAATGATCGTATTGCCGAGCGCATCGATGAAGGCGTCATGCATGCCCCAGTCGACCGCCTGCGCATGGACCTCAAGCTCATGGCTGTCGTTGCCGCCGCTGACCGCATCGGCGATATCGCGATGTCCCTTCAGAAGCTTTGCGATCACCTGATCGGAAGCGGAGCGAGTGAACAGCGCGACGGCTTTCCGAAGCGGCGGCCAGCAGTCGGTCAGCCGTGTCCAACACGCTCGCACCGGCACTGCCTGTGCCGACGTCAACTCCGATGAAATACATCATCGCACCAACTGCCCTGGGTCCGGTCACATCAGCCGACGTTGAGAAGAAATTGCCTTCCAGCCATGTTTATTTCGACCTTGCCGGCTGCACCCACGGGAACCAGTCCGCACAGCGTGCCGGTCGTAACTACCTGTCCGGCTTTCAGCATCGGGAAAGGAGACATCGGCGTCTGGTTGGCCAGCGCCACGATTGTCTTCAGCGGGTCGCCATCGGCATGCGACGCAACCTTGTCATAGGCCGTCTCGCTGTTGATTACGAGCAGCAGCCTGCCGATCTCCGCATCCTGATCCAGCAGATGCCGACCGAGTTCAGGGCCGAGGACATAGCCGATATTGCTCATGAAGTCGGCCACCGCGAGGCCTTGATCGCCACGCGCTCCGCCCTGATAACGGCTGCGGAGAAGCTCGGCGCCGATCCGCACCGCAGCGATCGCATCGACGATGTCCTGGCGGGATACGGCGCCATTGCCGGCAACCACATCCTTGCCAAGCACGAACGCAAGTTCGACTTCTACCGAAAGCCCTGGCTGGTAAGGCTGCTGCGCATTCTCCGAAACCTGCAGCAACGGTGCGCTGTGGCAGAGCCCGCCTTTCAGCGTCAGCTTCGAACCCTTCAGTGGCTGGCCGAAACTGCGGAAGATTTCCGCTTGGATGCCGAAGCCTTCGGCCAGCGGAAGTCCGAGGAACGGTTCGGGATCGATGGTGGTCTGCGATTGGATGGCGTTGCGAATCGCATCTGCGAGACCATGGCGGCGGGCATTGGAAGTCGTCATTGGATTATTGATCCTCGATTGGAAACGAAAGCCGTGGGGCCGACATCATCCATAGCTGCTCCGGCAATCGGACGCATCTCAATAAAACCAAGGAATTCAACATACTTCGAAAAGTGCGGGTCGCTGCCGACATGGCATTCCTCCCTCTTCAACCGGCCTGCAACATGCCGCAGAGATCGGCTGAGTAAATAGACATTTGACTACTGATACTTATACTGATTAGATCAGTTCTATAACGAGGAACTCGTCAGGCCGCTATCAGGGCGACCAAAGTCTAGCCGATGCGATGCCACCCCTGCTTGCTCTCGGGCAGCGGGATCGTGCTATGCTCATTGAATTGTTCGGGCAGACGGGCTATCGCGCCGCTGCCTGACCGGCCCGGCATCGGCCGGCGATAGGGGACAGATGAGCGCACATACAGCACCGTCCAAGATGGGCCAGCCGGAGCTCCGTTCGGTGAAACAGATGGCCTATGAGCGTTTCCGCGAAGCGCTGTTCGATGGTCGGTTGCGGCCTGGCCAGTTCGTGTCGCAACGGGAGCTGGTCGCCCTCCTGGGTTTGTCGATCGGCGCGCTACGCGAGCTTCTGCCGCGCCTGCAATATGAGGGCCTTCTGGTGGTCATGCCGCAACGCGGCATCCAGATTACCCAGATCGACCTTTCGATGATCCGCCAGACTTTTCAGGTGCGCATGGCGCTGGAGCGTGAGGCCGTGTTGACTGCCGTACGGCGGATGCCCGACGCCATCCTCGACGAGCAGAAGCAGTTGCATCAGTCCATCCTGGACGAAGTCCGGACTTCACCATCGCCCGACGTGTTCGAGCGTGGCCAAAAGGTCGACGACGGTTTTCATAACCTGCTCGTCGAAGGCACGCAGAACGATCTGCTGATCCAGGCCTATGCGGTCAACGCGATCCGCATGCGGCTCATCAAGCTCGACCGCATCAGCCTTTCCGAGTGCGTGCTGCCACCGGCATTTGCCGATCATCTGGCAATCATCGACGCGATCAAATCCCGCGATCCGCATGCGGCAAGCGACGCCATCGACCGTCACATCATGAATGCCCGAGAGAGAGCGATCGAACTCTAAGCTCCCATTGCTCCTTCGGATTGCTCGGAAGCATTTCTGCGCGTCGCTTCAGGGCGTCGCGGACGTGTCATCTCACTTGTCGCACCCCTGATCGTATAAGTTGTAGAGAAGTTGTCGAACAACATATTTACAGGCCCGTTCGGATGCATTCTCGACGCGACCGGCATGGGAAAGGCGATCGTCGAGGTGCTGGCTTTGCTGCTCGGCTACGTCCGCGCCGGCATGTCCTATATGGTGCTGGGCTCAATGTTCCTCGTCTCCGGCATTTCCGGCTCCAAGGTTTCGGACATGGCGGCGGTCGCGCCGGCGCTTTTCCCGGAGATGATCGTACTTCTGGCCACGGGTGCTGTTATGGCGGAAACCGTGCTGCCCTCCATCGCGCTGATCGTGCTCGGCTCGACGGCAAGTGTTTCAATCGCCGCCCAATGATCCGCACGAATCGCATGTTGAGGAATGTTGCCGCGCGAGGACAACCGGTTCGTAGCTCCACAATCCTCCCAAGGCCTGTTGTACGGCAGCACATCGCTCCTCCGATGGTTGCCAATAGGACACAGTCTCTGCCCCTAAACTGTCACAATTGCATTTTTCGTCGGTGCCAATATTGCCCCGTCTTTTACCGCTGTTATCTCTCGGTACAACGAAACATTGTCCAAGGATACGTGATGCGGAAGCTGGCGCCCTTCGTCTTTGTCGCGCTTCTCAGTGCATGCGCAAGGCCATCGGATGGCCCGACAGCCGGCGGCTTCTACAGCGCCTCCATGCCGCATACCAATGAGAGAATACCGGTTGTCAGGCTTGCCGACGCGCCGATGAATCCAGTTGCGGCCACGCCGCTTGCGTATTCCCCGACGGAACCCGGCCTCAGTACGATGCGTTCGGGCGGCTTCGCCGACAATCGGTTGCGACGCGGCGATGTCATCGAGGTCACCATTCTCGACACCGGCGAAGAGGGCCTGTTTTCTTCCACGGCGAGCAAGACGCTCACTCTCGGTCGCTTCACTGTCGATTCCGCCGGAACTGTCACCCTGCCTTTCGTCGGGCGGCAGAGGGTACTGGAATCCTCGCCGGAGGCTCTTCAGGCCCGCATCGTGAATGGGCTGAAGGGCTCGGCCGTCAACCCTCAGGCGGTGGTCACCGTCGTTGACAAGCCGACAAGCGGCTTCACCGTCAACGGCGGCGTGCGCTCGGCCGGCCGCTTCCCGCTGACCGCCAGGAAGGAACGCGTGCTCGACGCCATCGCGCTGGCGGGCGGGGCCTCCTCGGCACCCGGAGCGGCAACCGTGACGCTCGTGCGCGGCAAGCAGCGCGCCAGCGCACCGCTGGACCGCGTCTTGAACGATGATCGGCAGAATGTGTATCTCCTGCCCGACGATCAGCTTTATGTCGAGGACGACGCGCCGACCTTCACCGCCTTCGGTGCCTTTAAAAGCGTCGGAGAATTCCAGTTCGAGGCGGGCAAGCTGACATTGGCACAGGCGCTCGGCCGTGCCGGCGGCCTGCTTGACGATCGTGCGGACGCCAGCAATTTCTATGTCCTTCGCAATCAGCCTGTCTATTCGCAGGTGGCGGCGGCGACAGCGGCCAAAAATCCCGGCACGACTGTGATGACCACGAAGCCGGTGATCTATCGTGTCGACCTGCACGACGTTGCCAACTTGGCGCTGATGCAACAGTTCAAGGTCATGGACGGCGATATTCTCTACGCCAGCAATTCGGGCATGGTGGATTTCGCCAAGCTCTTCACGATCTATCAGAAAAGCGTACCGACGGCGGCCGCGCCGCTTCCAGGTTCCGGCGGCAACTAAGTTCCGACAAGGTGTTTTCCGAGGCCGCGAAGCAGATGCAGGGCGGCTTCTGCATTCTCCGGCCTGCCCCTCGGATCTTTCTGCGATAGCCGGATTGCCACGGCTTTCAGCTGTTCGGCTCTTCCGTCGAGATTGCGGCAATGGTGCAGGAGCAATGATAGGAGGCGGCCCGAGGCATAGAGATCGGAACGCTGGTCGAGCGGTTCGCCGGCCCTTTGTTCCGGGGATGCGAATTCCGGCTGACCCGCAAATCCGAGGTCGAGTTCTCCCTGCCGCCGGCCCGTTTCGAGCGCGATGCCGAAGTCGGCGATCTTCAAATCGGAGAAACCATCCCCAGCGGACCGGAGATTGGCCGGCGACAGATCGCAATGGACGAAGCCGGCCGCATGGATGGCACCGAGACCTTCGAATATCGCCGTCATGATCGATGTCACTTCCGGGATCGAGAGAGGGGTACGCGGCAGGACATCGGCCAGAGCCTGTCCCAGCCATTCCATGACAAGCGCCGGACGTCCATCGGAAAGACGGAGAAGGACTTGCGTGCGGGCGACATTTCGATGGCCGAGAGCCATGCCGATTTCCGCCTCCCGCAGAAACAGCCCGCGCGTGACGGGGTCGCCAGCCTGAGCCGGGCGGAGGATCTTGATCGCGTGCAGCGTGCCGAGGTCGCGATGGCGCGCGCGATAGACCTGCGTCGCGACACCATTATGAACCAATGCTTCGAGGGTGAAACTGTTTGCGATGATCTCGCTGTCAGCTTTGACGAGACGGGCCTCGCCGCGATCGAGCGCATCGCGAATCTGGTCGGCCAGCATTCTTCTGGCCTCGGCGGATCGCACTCCGTTTTGCGTATGGACCAAGGCGTGCCGCAGATCGGAGAAACGGCGGGCGATTTCCTCGAAGTCGTCGTCTGGGTCATCAGGTGTCATCGGTTTTCACGACGACTGCGATTGCACTGAGGTTCTCGCGGCAATTGGCGATGAGGGCTTCCTGAACGAGGATGTCGGCCGTTTTTTCGATCTCCTCGGAGATGAGGGTTTCGGCGATGCTGCGCTCGGACAGGGCCCGCGGCAGGGAGGCGCTGCAGAGCAGCAAGCGATCGTCCGGTTGCAGGTGATCGAATAGAACCTCGAGGATCAGTTGTCCCCGCGTGCCGATCCCTCGCGAAAGTGCGCGCCTGATGCCGATTTCCACATGATCCCGTGTGAGGCAGCGCATCATTCCATGTCGTATCAGATAACAACGCGCATCGCCGGCCCAGAGCAGGGCGAAACGCCCGTCAAGTTCGGCAAGCACGACGATGCTGGCGGAGGGCGGCTCCCGGCCGGAAGACAGATGTGCCGACTGCAGAAGTCCGTGTGCCTTGCCGAGCTTGCCCTTGACGTCCTGTACCAGCGCTTCGATCGTCTCATGGCAGGCAGCTTCGCTCAGCGTGTGGACGGCGATCCTGCCCGCTTCGACGGCGCCGTTGTCATCGCCGACGCCATCGGCAATGGCAAAAAGCCGGGGCCTTTTCGAGATAAGCAACGCATCGGCATTCAGCCTCACGCGTGTACCGGGATGGGTGGCGTAGGCATGATCGAGGAAGACACTTCCGGGCTCGTCGACGAGCGACGGGGCCTGCTTGGCAGGGCGCGGCTTTTCCGCCGGCGGCGATTTGGGTGGGGTTGAAGGGGTCAAGGTGTCTTCGAATACGAGCCTTCTGAAATCATCGGGCTGCGGCGCGCCGGTAGTGCGAAATCCTTTCGCCTGCCGGGTCTCGGGGTCGATCCGCCACCAGAGGGTCGTTTGCGTCGGCAGGCTGCGCCTGCGTCCGTCGTTTTCCGCAAGGTCGGCCGGTCGCAAGGTTCTCAGCCGTTTCAGGCTCGCCGTGAACTGTTCAATGTCGAAGTCTCGTCTGGCGGATGTTTCCGCAATCGCTTCGGCCGCGGTGAACCAGGTCTCGTCGAGATAGAGGAGCCGCGGATGATCGGTAAAGGCTGGAAGCTGGGTTGCAACCACCAGCGGAAAGCTGCGCCCCACTCGGTCAAGACTGGGGACCAGCACGCCCGCGATCGTCGCAGGCCCCCACAGCCCGCGTTCGATGATGAAACGCCAAGAGAACATGGCACGGAAGTGGCGTTCCCAATCCGTGCCGAACTGTTGTTGTACGGCCTGCAGGCCCGCCTGCAGCCAAATATCGAACTCGCTTTGAAGCCCACTTCCCATTCCGGTCGATACGAAGTCGCCATGCGTCGGCAGCTTGCCGAAGAAGCCGATCCGGTCGGTCTCGGTCGGCTTCTGGTCGAGGGCTGCGCGCTCGTTCATGGCGCCGCGCTCAAAATTGCCTGGGGCAGGAGAACGCGTTCAGCGCCTCCAGCCGGAACGGGTTCATCACCGAGCCGAACTGTATGTCGAACTCCGCCACCTGACCGTTCTGCTGGAACTTGGCCCGGAACAGATCGTCTCCCTGCATGGTGATGCTGGCATCGTCGAATAGGCGGAAGGGCGACCAGTCGCCGTTTTCCGTCAGCGCCTGCTGCCAGCCGCCCGGCTGGAAGGCGAGGCGGGAGATATTGCTTGCTTCCGTCGAGGGCCAGGTGATCGATTTCGATTGGATCGGCCCGTGGAAATAAACGACCCTCTCGCCTTCGATCTCGAGCATCACGGCATTGGCGGCACTGTTGAGCGACACCGGCTTGACGTTGATGACAACCGAAGGCCTTTCGCTGCCGGACGGGAAGAAAGCGCGATTGATCTTGTCGGCATTCTCGAACTGGGCGATCGCCTCGCTCGGAATGCTCTCCACGCCAAACGTGCCTTTCCAGCCCCAGGGTGTCGAACTCGTGTCGACAAAGGCTTCCAGCTTTTCCTTGAAGAAGGTCTTGAACAGGCCCGCCGGGCCGAAGAGCCGGACGAAATCGCTCATCGCCACGTCGCGTGGCGATTCCCGGTCAAAGGGGTAACGGCCGGTGACGACGTTGGCGCAGAAGCTTGCGCCTTCCGCGGCCCAGGCCTCACTGACCCGGGAACGGGCGGATTTGACCGCAAGCGACCCCACATCGGCAGCGACGCCCGCCATCCAGGTATCGATCGGGGCCGGCAGGCGGCGCGCCTGCTGCAGCAGGTCCTGGTTTGCGTCGGTGAGCTGGCTGTTGACGTCGAAGACCTTGGCGACCTCGGCCGTGGATGTGGTCGCCCGGGAAAGCTGCTCGTGCACCTTTTGAAGCGCCGGCCTGAGCTGGGCGATCTGGGATTTGGGCGGATCTTTCGACTGAACGGCGGACGGTGATCCGGCAGGCGCGTCCAGTGCTTCGCGCAGGCGACCGAAGGGATCGGGCGCATTGGCGACGCCGGCAAGCGCCGTCGTCGATGCGGGCATGCTGCCTCCGGCTGCCGAAGCGATCTCCGCGCCGGGCGAGCGCAGGTCGGTTGCGGCGGCGATCGACCTTGCGATCGCTTCCACCGGGGCCGGCTCGCTTGCCAGGATGCGCGTGGTTTCTGCCGCATCGGCGATCGTCTGGGAAGGTTTGACACGCATATCGGCAAGCAGGCTGGACCAACGCCGTTCGAAATCGCCGAAATAGAGCTGAAGTGCGGCTTGTGCGATCGTATCGACGGTCGCGCTGGAAGGATTCGCGTCGCCACGTACCCATTGTTCCTCAAGTGCCTCGCGCGCGGCATCACTGACCCGGGGCAGAACCACGGTGCGATAACCGATGCTGGAGAAGAGGCCGGGAATGCTTTCCCGCAGCGGCGTCCGCAGGGACTGTTCGAAAGCTTGCTGGCCAAGCGGTCCGAGCGCATTGGCCGGACTCCAGGCTGGAAGCGCTCGGGCTTGGCGATAGTCGGTGAGAATATCGTAAGCGCGGCTTGCGACGGCTTGCGGACGAATGACGTCGCGCGCCCTGGCGATCAGGGCGCCGTCGAGTTCTACAGGAGGCAGCAGGCCGCGCGCCATGGCGTCGGCATGGGCGATCAGGGCTCGCCTGGCCGCTGCCCGACCTTCGCCGGGATAAAGTTGATTGAATATCTCCTCCGATTCGAGCGACACGAAATCCGCATTCATCGGACCGAGACCGCCAAGCATGCCGTAAAGTTTCAGGGCATCGAAGGCCGTCTTGACATCGGTCGTCTCGGTCATCTCCTTCTGGAGTTGCACCAGCATGCGCGGCAGGAGCAATGCATTCAGCGCCTTTTGGTAGGCATCACGCTGGCGGCCGACGACCTTGTTCTCCTGGTCGAGGCCGAAGCTCACGGGCCAGACGCGGGTCTTCGAAAAGTCGCCGGGTACGGCCGCGAGATTGTCGAGTGCCGGAAGGATGCGCAGGAAATCCGCATCCGAGACGTCGCGCACGGGCACGCCGCGAACCAGCTGCTCATAGGCGTCGATGCGCTTTTCCGCGCTCGCCAATGCGGCGGTATTCTGGAAATAGGTAGCCGCCCAGCTTGTCAGCACGACGGCAAGCAGTACCACAGAGACCGCATAGACCACGCGGCGGAAAAGCAGCTGCCGGCCGGAGAGCCGCTTGTCGCGAGCCACGAGGGAAGCCTCGTCGAAGATCACGTCCTTGAAGAGGCGCGACAGGAAATAGCTCCGGCGTATGCGAGGTGCCGCGGCGGTCTCTTCGCTCTGCGTGCCGGAGGCGAAATAGACGCCACGCAGCAGGGGCGGTTCCACCAGTTTGGAACCGGAGCACAGTTCGGTCATCACCTCGTGCAGGCGCTCCTTCAGAGCCGCTAGCTCCGCCGGAAAACGGAAGATCCGGCCGCGAAGTTCCGGATTGGGTTCCTGCTGCAGGCGTTCGATCAGCATGCTGGCGACCCGTTCCTGCAGCAGCGCGAACTCCTCCTGGAAACGCTCCGGCAGGTTCGTCGCGCCGTAGCTTTCCTCCAGCCCGAACGTCGTGCCCCATACCTGTTCGCGGTCGCTCTTGTTGAAGCCGTCGAAAAATTCAACGAAACCGGTGAGGAGGTCCGCCTTGGTCAGGACCAGATAGACCGGAATGCGGGCCTGCAGGAATTCGTCGAGCTCGGAAAGCCGCTGGCGGATAGCTCGTATTTCTTCGCGCTGCGCCTCCGCATCGCGGGTGAGGAGGTCGCCGATGGAGAGGGTCACGAGCGCGCCGTTGATCGGCTGCGAGCGGCGATATTTGCGCAGAAGTCCAAGAAAACCTTCCCAGCCCGCCTTGGCGGTTCCGTTCAGGTCATCTTGCGTGGTGTAGCGACCGGCCGTATCGATCAGGATCGCGTCGTCGGTAAACCACCAGTTGCAGTGCCGCGTGCCGCCGATCCCCTGCACGGAATTGCGGCCCAGTGCGTCACCCAGCGGAAACTTGAGGCCGGAATTGGTGAGTGCCGTCGTCTTGCCGGAGCCGGGGGCGCCGAAGATCACGTACCAGGGCAGTTCGTAGATATAACCGAAGCGCTTCCTGGTGATGCGCCGCAGGAGCTGCAGCGCCTCCTTGAGGCGATTGTGGATTTCGCCCACTTCCGCCTGCTGGCTGGCGGCGGCCTCCGCCTCCGCGTCCCGCTCTATGCCCTCGACAAGCTGCTTGTCGCGACGGCGGTCGCGGATCATGGTGAAGACGAGATAGGCGAGCCAGCAGCCAATGATGACGCCGATCAGTGTCAGCCGTGCGTTGCTGCTGGCGAGTGGCTTGAAATCGCCATAGGCGGCGAGATAACCGTAAAACCAGATGACGATGCAGATCGCGGCGACCCAGATGACCGAAATGAAGCGGCGTCCGAGCAGACCGGCATAGGCTTCCACATAGGAGCGAAGCGTATAGAAATAGCTCAACGGGTTCATCTGGAGCCTCCCGCCACTGGTGCACCCTGCCTTTCAGTCCCTACTGACGGGGCCTTCAGCCCAGCGTCGCTCAGCCGTTCGCTCGGGTCGGTCAGCACCAGGATCTCGGTGCGCCGGTTCATTTCACGGCCCTGAGGCGTGCTGTTGTCGGCGATCGGATCGCTGTCGGCGCGGCCTTCGGTCAGGATCGCGTCCGGCCCTGTGAAGGAACTCAGGATTTCCCCGACTGCCTTGGCGCGGGCTTCGGAAAGGTGCCAGTTCGAGGGGAATTGAACGGTGCGGATCGGCACGTTGTCGGTATAGCCGACCACAATGGCGCGGAATTTTTCCGCTGCCAGTGCTCCCCCGATCCGCTGGACCAGATCACGGAATTTGCTGCTGACTTCGGCGCTGCCTATGTCGAAGAGGCCGGAATTTTTGATGCGCACCAGCAGCCTGCCGTTGGAATCAGACAGTGTGACCAGGTTCGCATCGACTTCCGGCTGGAGAAAGGCCAGGAGATTGTCAAGCCGGCTCGGCGCGGCCGGTTGCGGCGGCGGAGGCTCCGGTTCGATCGGTTTGGCTTCGACAACCGGTGGCGGCTCGGGCTGCGGTTCGGGAACGGGCGTGCTGATCAGCACGCTCGGCGTATCGCGAGGCGGCAGGCTGGCGAGGCGCTCGAAAGTCCCGTCCGAAGCGCGGTTCAACGAAAGGGTGAAGAAAAGATAGCCGAGGGCGAATACCAGCGCCAGGATGGAGAGGAGCGTCCAGAGCGCCGCAGCCGTCCGGAGCGGCTTGTGGCGCGCCGAAACACCCTTCCAATGGGGTGAAAGCTCCCGCTCGAAGACGCCGTATTGGCCGAGCAGCGTCTTGTAGAGACTGTCGCGGATACGGCCGAGCTCCAGGTTGCCGCGCGGCGAAACCCGGGTGCGGCCTTCGAAGGCGAGCGACAGGCAGAGATAGATGAGCAGCAGGAGATCCTTGTTGGCTCCGGGACTCTGGTGGAAATGATCCAGGAGGTCGAACACCCGGTCGCCGCCCGTGACATCCATATGGAACGTCGAGACGAGACCGGACCGTGCCCAGCCGGCGCGCACGCCCCAGGGCTTGCTGAGCACGACGTCGTCGACCGTGGCGCAGACGACATAATGAGCGGCGCGAGCGCGTTCCGGGCTGATCCGGGCGCTTGCGAGATCGCGTTCATAACGGTTGACGGCCTCAACCGACAGGCGCCGCAGCTCGTCGATATCCGGCTGGTCCTCATTATAGCGCAGCATATGGGCGAGATTGAGCAACGGCGCGGCGGAACGCACCAGTGTCGGCACTTCCTCGCCTCCGAAGTGGAAATTCCGGAGCAGGGCCTCGACCGACCAGGCCCCTTGGGATTGGGATTTCGCGGTCCGGTTTCCGGCGCTGTTTTCGGGAAATTCCAGAATATCGTCGAGCATCTCCGCCATCTTTCGGGCGGACTGCTTCTTCTTGGCGCCGTCCTCGGTGAGTTCGACGATGGTCGGCAGACTTTGCCAGGTGGAGGCGGATTCGTTTTTCATTCTCTAAGGGCCCACAGTTCCATTTCGAGACCCGGAAATTCGCCGGAAAGATGCATGGCGATGGCACCGGATGTGTCGAGTTGCTTCCAGAGCGGGTTCTTGGTGTCGAGTTCGAAGTAGATCGTGCCGGAGCGGTAGGGGAGCTGGCGCGGCAGAACCGGAAGCGGCTTGACCGGGATGCCCGGCAGCGCCACGTTGACGAGATCGGCGATCCGCTCCACCGGGCCGACCTTGATCTGGGCGGGCAGCTTGCGGCGCACGTCCTCCGCCGGCATTTCCGCCCTGACGGCCAGAACGAACCCGGCATCCTTGAGCAGCGACCGGTCGTTGATGGTGCCGACCCTTACCCCATGCCGGCGTTCGGCAAGTTCGATCGCCACTGCCGCCTGTTCGAGAACCGCGGAAAGGGACGCGCGCAGATCGTCGAAAACGGCGGCAAAGGTCGATTTCAGATCGTCGTGTCGATAGGGCGGAAAATCGCTCGCCCGCTTCCGATCCGTGGTGAAGGTGGCGAGTTCGCCGGCAAGCTGGATGCAGGTCTCGTAAAAGGCGATCGGATGAATGCGCGCCGCATTCGCAGAGATGTGCTTCAGCATTGGATCGGCGCGGTTGAGGATCTGCAGCAGGAAATAATCGCCGACCTCCGCCGTGCCGCGAATGGTCGGATCGCCGATCCGTTCCGCGATCGCCTCGGCGCGGTGGCGCACGATGCCGAGAAGCTCCGTGATGAGCTCGTTGAGACGCATCTCGGCCGCACAGTTGAGGATCGGCGCAATATAGTCCGGATCGAGGATCACCGCCCGGTCGGAACGCACTTCGACGACACGGGCAAGCCCGATCAATTCGTACCCGGCCAACTCGTCGCCGGTCTTGAGGTATCGCAGGCTGAGCCGCCCGACTTCGATAGGTGCCATGAAATCCGTCTCGACATTGGCGTCCGGCGCTTCATAAGGCGAGGCGACGAGACGGACGGTGTTCAGTGCCGCCCCTCCGTTCAGGGCTATGTCGGCCTTACCCGGCTGGCGGGCCGGAAGCGCCAGGTAGATGATGGCGTTCTTGATGTTCTCATCGAGTTCGAGCGGCGGCGGCAGGTCTGCGTCGATCGGTGCCTCGAAGGGCGTGCCGTCCCTCAGGATGCCGCGCAGGTTCGACAGCGCGAACTGACCGACCGCCAGCGCGCTGCGATCGATGCCGATTTCCGAAATGCCCCAAGGATAGGGCGAGAGACCGCGGGTCGTGGTGCGCACCAGCCGCTCGGTCCACCGGTCTGCCTGCTGGAAATGCTGGACGCGGAGGAACATGCCCTCGCTCCAGGCTACCCGGTTCTCATTCCTCATGCGCGTCGTCTCCTCCATGTCCTGCGACAAACGCTTTGTAAGTGGCGCCCTGAGCGGGACGTTTCATCGTCTCGCGGAGGAACTCCCGGACGGAAAGGGGCTTGCCGTCTTTTTCGAATTGCATGCGATAGGCCTGCCAGTAGCCGTGCTGCCGCAGCCATGGCAGGGGACGCCGAGCAGCGTCGACCTTCGCCTCGATAATGCGGGGCTCCAGCAGCCTGCTGGTTTCATGCACGAGGGTTTCAAGCGCGGATTTGAGCTCCACCTGTCGGCCGAGAAGGACCTCGACGCGGGCAAGGAGCATCTCTTCCCTTCGCCCGTGACCGAAGAAGTCGAGGTCCGCCTGGGGGGATGGACCTTCCATCTCGAACACCCCGAAAGCTGTTTCGACCGCCTCCTCCATGCGGCCGATCAACGGTTCGAGCCGATCGGCAAGTTCGGCGGAGCGGCCGATCACAAGCGTCGGGAAATCCGCCGGCTCGGCCTGCGGAACGTTATCGTTGACGGTCTGCGGTGCTTCCACCGCTTTGGCACGGGCAAGAGGGACGGAGACGTGTGTCGCTGATCCGTGTTCGAGATGGCTGCCGTAGTCGGAATCCGTATCCGAATTCCAGTCGACGGGCAGGACATTGGTCGCCGATCGTATCTCCGGCGGACCGACCCAGCCGATCTCGACATTGCGGGAAGAGACGACACCTTGTTTCCTGTCCACAGATTGAGGCGGCCAGTCGTCACCCATGCGCTCGCCGAGAATTCCCGTCGCGGTGCGGCCGCCGGGCGCAATATCGGAAAGGATGGCGGAAATGGTGAGCGGCTCGTCGCTCATCGCAAGTCCTGCATCCGGGTCCTCGATCTCGCGATCCTCTTCGCCGGAGATATGGACGGAAAAGGCGAGCCCACCAACTTCTAGCCGTGACTGGTCGGCAAGCCGGACGACTTCGCCCTCGTGCACAACGATGCCATCGACACGGGAGCCGTTGGCGCTCTGGTCGCGCAGCAGGAATCCCGCCCGGTCGCGCTCGATGGTGCAATGAAGTTTTGAGACGGAACGCACGTCTTCCGGCAATTGCCAGTCGCAGTCCGGTGCCCGACCGAGCGTACGGCGGCCGCGTTCGAAAAACCATTTCTGCCGGCTCGCAGGCGGGCCGCCTCCATTCGGGATCGATCTCAGTTCAAGTCGCATCCTCGCCTCCTCGCCGTGTCCTTGCCGACGGTCGTTCGACGATCACCGCATCGCTGCTGTCCTTGGCCGCCGGGGCCACCCGCGCCCAGCTGTTCCAGCCGAGCCGGGGAGGATCGCCGGAGCCTTCCTCGCGTTGGCCAAGCTGGCAAAAAGGAATGGCTTCCTTCTTCAGGATGACCTGGATGTCGAAATCGAGTGCCGAGCCGACATAGAGCCGGGTCAGGGCAAAGAGTTCGGTGATGTTGCGGCCGCCCGGCGCGAGCGAAAGATAGTCCGTGTAACCGAGCGGGCCGATCACCACCCGGAAGCCGCCGCTGAAATCCCGGATCGCCGCGCCCGCCGTCGCGTTGACGCCGAGCTGCACGCCTCCGTGAGCGCCTTGCGGCCGGTTCATCCGGCTGCGCTCCTCGATCGGTATCGTCAGCCAGCGACCGCGAAAGAGCTCGATCTCGACCGGCAGACCGGTGAACTCCTGCAACATCGCGCGCAGGTTCACGGCATTGCGGTTGCGTGCGGCGAAAAATCCGGAAAATCGCAGGACAAGGTCTTCCTCGACACCGCTGCGTTCCATCAGCCGTTTGGTGCCAAAGCCTGCCAGCCCAAGCAGCGTCGTGATGAAGGCATTGTCCTTCCGCTCGCCTCCCCAGCGCAGCCGCCGGGCGATCCGGTATTTCTCGCAGGCATCCGCGAAGAGTTCGGCCATGCGGGCGCTGAAAATATCGAAAAAGCTCGCAAGCGCCTTCGACCTGTTGCGCTCCTCGCGCATGACGAGTTCGTTATAGGCTGACGGCATGGAACCGAGCGGACCGGTCAGACCGGCGAGCGCGCTGCGCACCGATGCCCGGCTGCCCTTTCGCTGGAAACCGCTGATCGCAAGCGGTGCCGGCGAAACGCCCACATGGGATGTCACCTCCAGACCTTCCCCAGCCGCAGCCTGCGCGATGCGCAACGCCGTCACCGGCTCGAAGCGACCGGGGTCGCGTTCGAGCAGATCGGCAAGGGCGCCGGAGGTGGAGCCGGATGCGGCATCAGGCTTGCGGGAGGCCGGGGAGTCCATGGTCCGTTCGCGATCCCTTCTTTTAGAGCAACGGTCGCTCAGCCGCGCGTGCGGCCCAGGCGGCGATTGGTTTCGACTGTCCCTTCATGAAGATGGTCAGCCGGGTGAAACTGTTGACGGAAGTGTAGAGGCCGAAGAACCGGTCAAGCACGGATCCGAACAGGTAGGCGGACGGCCGGTCGATGACGGCGGGATCGAATTCCAGCGTGATCTCGGTCCCGGGCACCATGCCGCCACTGCCGAGCCGGGCGGTGGAGTTTCCGGCCTTGATCCGGATGAGCGCGTCGACGAGCTGCTTGGTCTCCGCACTGTCGCGGAAGGCGTAGAGCGACAGGATATCCTTCAGCGCGGCACCCTCGTTGTCGAAAAGCGAAAGGTGGTTGAGCAGCAGATGCGACACCAGCCGCCAGTTCCGGCCCTCCTGGTCGTTCATCCGGACGGATGGCGTCGGCGGGATCAGCGCCTCGGCACCTGCGACGGCTTCGTGACCGGAAGCAAGCTGCAGGACGGGGTGGCCGCCCCCGAAAGGCAATTGTTCGGGCAGATCGCGATTAAGGCAGAGCGTGTCGATGCTGGCGATCGCATCGATCCGCCCGGCAAAACGGCGCTGGCGATCGACAAAGGCGATTTCCATGTCGCTCGTCCGGTCCTCCTCGTCGAAACGTCGATAGGCCTGCCAATATGTCGAGCTTGCTCCTGCCCGCTGCGAGCGGCCAAAAAACGGTTGGCAGAACTCCTCCTGGCCGCGTGCGCCGGTCAGAAGGACCCGGTCGATCGAATAGATCTCGCGGGTTTTCTGCCGCCGTGCGTCCGGCAGCAGACGATATTCGGTGCGTGTGCCGTCCACCGCGATCGGCTCGCAGGTCTGGCGAAAGAGATTGACGACCGGCGTCGCATGAAGCGTGAAATCGCGCGCGGAAATCGTCCGTTCCAATTTCGCGTCCGTTTCCCTGAGATAGACGAAGATATCAAGCGTCTCTCCACGCCATGCATCCAGGCCCTCGATATCGAGGAACAGGAATTTTTGCGGCAGCGCGAAGAATTCCGTCAGCAGCCGGTAGCCGACAAAACTCGGTGCAGGATAGGGCAGCATGGCCTGTTCCGGTTCGAAGCCGACCGGCCGCAGGTTGCGCGCCGTCAGGAACACCGGCGCGCGATCGTCGGCATGTTTGGCGAGCGCTATGCCGAGCGTGTGGTTGGCCATGAGTTCGTAGATCGCCGCGGCCTGCTGCCACGGCGACGGGATGTGCAGGCGCAACCGCGAAACGCCGAGTTCCCCGAAGGGCTTGCGGGGGTCGAGCGGGCGGATCGACAGCCGCAGGCATCCGGCAGCGCCGGAATAGGGTGAGAGCGGCGCGTTGATCGGCTGACCGGAAAGTGCCGCTGCGGCGATTTCGAGCGGCGCCATCTCCACATCCTGCGTGGTGCGGAAACGGCAGGCTTCGCCGCCGACCGGCTCGGCAAGGATTTCCGTATGACGCGGGACCGTCTGGACCGCGGCGAGCGTCTCAGCCGGCTCGAAGCGCACGATGCTCATGGAGGGCAGCGGCGCCAGATAATGCGGATAAAGGGTTTCGAGCAGGCCATCCGTGAGTTCTGGAAATTCATCATCCAGCTTCTGGCGCACGCGCGCCGCCGAATAGGCAAAACTCTGGATGAGCCGCTCCACATGCGGATCGTCCGCCACGTCGCCGGTCATGCGCAGGCGCCCGGCGATCTTCGGGAAGGCATCCGCAAAGCGGGAGGCCCGGCGTCGCAGCGCCATAAGTTCGTCATTGTAGCGGTTGAGGAAACCTTCAGCCATGCGGCACCTCCACGAGAAACCGCTGGGTGGACGGATCGATGGTCGATTCGAAGCTGATCGGCGGCATTCCCTCATGCAGGCGGAAGGTCGCCTGGATGCGCATGCGCAATGCCCGCTCGGTCATCGTCCGGCTTTTGAGGATGGTCACCCGCACGTCGGAAAGCCGCGTTTCGAACAGCACGATCCGCCGCTCGATCGCCTGTGCCAGCCTCAGTTTCGCCTCGTCTGTCACCAGATTGGCCGAGACGATGCCATCGACGCCGTAGCTCACCAGCGCATCCTTCAACTCTGCGAGCACGGCCGGCGGCGCCGTCGGGCAACGGCGCGTATTGAGCAGCGCTTCGAGATCGCGGCGGATCGATTCGCGCACCTCCCGGACCTGATCGACGAGACTGGTCGGCGGATCGAAGGTCCGGTCCGGAGCCTCGTCGATCAGCCTGTCGAGGATCGACCGGGCGAGCACCCGATCGCGCGGCCGGTAGCGTTCGAGCGGGTCAGCCATGCACAACCTTTCTGTCGGCTACCGTTGCCGGCGTAGTTTCAAGGCTTTCCGTCTCATGCAGGGAGACCAGGCCGTCGCCGGCGAGGAAGCAGCGCTGGCCGCGACCGGTGGTGATGCCGGTCGGTTCGTCCACCCAATCGGTCTGGCGGCCGAGCCTCAGCATGGCGTCTTTTCCGGTGCCGGGATAGATCGCCGGCAGGAGCACCGGCGCGACGGCGCCGTCGAGCAGAGAGAGTTCGGCGCGGCGGAAGGCGAGATCGCGCGGCCGCGCGATCGGCTCGACGGCGAGTGCGGCGATCTTGGCGAAGTCGACCCAGAGATAGGCGCCGCCGGTCATGATCACTTCCAGGGCATGCGGCGTGCGGTCATCGAGGTCGCGGAAATCGGTGACCGGTCTGCCGTTCCAAAGCATCGGCCGCTCGCCGCGCAGATCTTCCAACTCTGCGAGGGCGGTTTTGGTACCGTCCAAATCGCCGCCGCGCTGCGCGATGCCGAGCCGGAGAGCAAGCTTATCGAGCGGGCTTGGTCCCTGGGGGAAGTCTGGCGCCGCGCCGCTTTCGAACCAGGCGTCGCGCGCCGCCATGCCCCGCAGTTCGTTGCGCAGAAGCGCGAAACCCATCGCCGCGTCCGGCGCAAAAGTCACTGCGAGGCTGCATTGGCTGTCGGCGCGCTCGTAGTCGCCGGCGAGCACGAGCAGATCGATGTAGAGGTGCCGCGCTCCCTGGTCCGACGGGTTGGATTTCAGATGTGCCCTGGCCTGCGCGAGCGCTTCGTCGAGGGCGTTGTCGCCGAGCAACGCGGCGATGCTTTCGGAAAGCGTCATGCGGACATCCTTTCGGGCAGGGCGGCGGGGCGGCTGACGATCTGGCCGGTCGTCGCCGTCTCGGCGACGAGGTGGAAGCTCGTGGATACATCGTCGAGCTGGAAATGCGGCTGCAGCCGCACGGTGCAGGAAAAGGCGCCCGGCTTGCCGGGGATCTCGTGAACACCGATGCCGGCCGAACGCAGCGGAAAGCGGGTACGCAGTGAAAGGTCGGCGTCGTCGTTGCCGAGCGTATAGCCGGTGAGCCAGGTCTCCAGCTTTCGCTCGATCGAGATCGCATCGGAAAGCTGACCGATCTCGTCGCGCATGATCACCTTTAGATAGTGGGCGAAGCGCGAGGCGCAGAGGACGTATTGCAGCATGGCGGCAAGCCGCGCGTTCTGCCGCGCCTGCTCGCTGGAATAATGCGCAGGGGCGTGCAGCGACTGGTTGGAATTGAAGATCGCCGAGGCCGACAGATAGGTGGTTGCGACCGGAATGAGCCCGAGATCGCAGAGTTGCTGCTCCTGCGCGCTGGTCAGACGGATTTCCACCGGCGCCTGGGCGGAAAGCCCGTTGCTTTCGGTGCCGAAGTCGTATGGGCGCAGTTCGGTTGTGCCAAGCATCCCGCCATCCACGGCATCTTGTGTGACGCCGCGGATATCGGCAAACCACCCGGACTCTATGAAATTGCGGATGACGATGGTGGCGAACGCAAAGGCGCCGTTACCCCAGAGAAGCGAGCTGCCGTCCGCGGCGATGCTCTCGCGGAAGGGAAACCCGTCGTCGCGACGTCGCGCAAAGGGTTCGAGGGGCGAGCGCATCAGGATGCGCGGCGCCACAAGCCCGAGAAAACGCGAATCCTCGCGGGCGCGAAGAGCGTTCCAGCGGATGCGCGCCGGATCACCGTCCAGCCAGGAGAAATCGTGGATGCGATTGAGCTCGCGAAAGTCTTCAAGCCCGATCGCCTGTGGCGAAGCACCGGCGACGAACGGGCAGAAGGCGGCTGCCGCGACCATGCCGACCTGCGAGAGCGTGCTGATCGCATCGCCTCCCGCCGGCTCTCCGGGCGAGAAGTGGTAGTCGCCGATCAGCAGCCCGTAAGGTTCGCCGCCCGGCATGCCGAACTCGCGACTATAGACCAGTTCGAAGAGATGGCTTTGATCGAAATCGGTGGCGCGTTCCATGTCCCTGGCGAGTTCGCGCCAGCTCAAACCGAGGAGTTTGATCTTCACTTCGCCGCTGCGGCCAGCCTGACGCAGCAGCATGGCAATACCCCGCCACCGCGCTTCCATGGCCTGGAAGTCGGGATGGTGGAGGATCGCGTTCACCTGGCGGTTCAGCGCCTCGTCTATCAGCGCGATCAAATGGTCCGCCCGGCGCCGCCATTCTGTGCTCGAACCCATCGTCATCCTGGTCTCGAATCCGGAGCAATTCCAGGAAAAGGACCTTGCGGCTTTCCGTCGGGAATTGCGTGAAACAAAAGCGAGAGGTCACGCGCGGCGCCGGTGCGCCGCGCGCGTGGTCACATCAGGATTTGGAGGGGATCCTTGCGACCATCCGCAGAGAGGTCGTCAGTTCCTCCATCTGCAGCCAGGGGCGCATCCAGGCCACCGCATTGTAGGCCCCCGGCTTGCCGGGGATTTCCTGCACGGTGACTTTGGCGTCGCGCAGCGGATATTTGGCACGCGATTCCTCGCCGGCCTGATCATTGGCGTTGACGTAGTTGGAGATCCATCGATTGAGCCAGATCTCGCAATCCTCGGCTTCCATGAAGGAGCCGATCTTGTCGCGGCCCATCACCTTCAGATAATGAGCAAAACGAGAAGTCGCCATCATATAGGGCAGACGGGCTGACACGGCTGCGTTCGCGGTCGCTTCCGGCCGGTCGTAGAGTTTCGGTTTGTGCGCCGTCTGCGCCCCGAAGAACACGGCATAATCGGTGTTCTTGTAGTGGCACAGCGGCAGGAAGCCGAGCTTGCCGAGTTCGGCATCGCGGCGGTCGGTGATGCCGACTTCCGTCGGGCACTTGAGGTCGAGATCGCCGTCGTCGCTGGAGAAGATGTGCATCGGCAGGCCTTCGACCTTACCGCCGTTCTCCGCCCCGCGGATCGCCGTGCACCAGCCGCTCTTGGCGAAAGCCTCGGTCAACCGCGTGCCCATGACATAGGCCGCGTTCATCCAGCAATAGCTGTCATGCGGCAGTTCGCCGGTCTTCGAACCGCCCGTCTCGTCGTAGTTGAATTCATCGATTGGGCTGGTCTTGGGGCCGTAGGGCATGCGGGCGAGAACCCTGGGCATGGCGAGTGCGACGAAGCGGGAATCGTCGCTGTCACGCAGACCGCGCCATTTGGCATATTCCACCGTTTCGAAGATCTTTTCGAGGTCTCGCGGCTTTGCGAGCTCGCGAAAATCTTCAAAGCCGAACATGCGCGGGCTGGCGGCCGAGATGAACGGCGCGAAGGCGGCAGCGGCGATCATCGAGATGCCTTGCAGCGTTTGCACGTCGTCGAAGGAATTGTCGAACTCGTAATCGCCGATCAACGCGCCCATCGGTTCGCCGCCGGGCGTGCCGAACTCGTCTTCATAGACCGACTTGAAGAGCCGCGACTGGTCGAATTCGACGGCCTTGGACAGGTCCTTCGAGATATCGCGCTTGGAGGCGTTGAGGACCCGGATCTTCAGATTGACGCTCGTCTCGGTATTCTTGACCAGATAGTTGAGGCCGCGCCAAGTGCCCTCGAGCTTGGTGAATTCCGGTGCCTGCATGATCGCGGCAAGCTGTCTGGAAATCGTCTTGTCGATTTCGGCGATGGCGTTGTTCAGGGTGATCGTCAGGTTGCGGTCATAGGTGACCGTGCCTTTCAAGGCCTGGTCGGTGAGGGTGCGCAGCAGGTCCTGCGCGCGATCGGGTTCGGTCTGGCGGGTTGCGGCGACGACCTTCGTCAAAAGGTCCTGATCGGCGGCGAAGCCAACGTCTTCCTTCGTCTGCAATTGGGTATCTGCGCTCATGGCTCAGTCCTTTTCCTCTTGAAGCCGCGGCGGGAAGGGCGAAAGCCTCGAAAATCCGTGGCTCGAACAAACAGATGGTCCAGAATTCCGGCGCGGATGTCTCGACCCGCACTCGCATGGCACTCAGTTGATCGTGTCTTTCTTCTCGGCCGCCCTGTCGCCCCCAAGCTGGGCGACGAGCTGCGAGAGGTCGGCCTTGTTCTGCAGGATGTCTTCGAGCAGGCGTTCCAGCTCCTCGGAACGGTCGGCCTTGCTCATCAGGTCGCGCAATTCGTTGCGAGCGTCGAGAAGAGCCTTCAGCGCCGGTACCTGATTGACGATCGCGCCGGGCTCGAAATCGTCCATGCTCTCGAATTTCAATGAAACCGGCAGCTCTGTTCCGTCGTTCTGCAATGTGTTCTCGACGGAAATCTCGAGGCCCGGCGTCATGCGGCGCATCACGTCGTCGAAATTGTCGCGGTCGATCTGGACGAACTTGCGTTCGCCGAAGGGTTTGAGGGGCTGGGTCGGATTGCCGGAGAAATCGCCGAGCACACCAACGACGAAGGGCAGTTCCTTCACCACCATCGCGCCTTCGGTTTCCACTTCATATTTGATGTGGACCCGCGGTTTGCGAACTCTTTCCAGTTTCTCATGCACACTTGCCATCGGGATTCTCCTTCATGCCATCGGCAGATTACGAATTCGGTCTGTTGCAGATCGCTGTCGGGCCGGTGCCCGCATGCGTGTTCAGATGTCTTCAGCCTCCCCTATCGCTTGAAGGCTGAATGCCGGCTGCCGTCAGCACCGCGTTGCGCATCTGCTGTTCGGGCAGGAGTTCGGCCAGAAGCTCGGAAAAATCCATGCGGCCGCGGCGCACCAGCGTTTCGATCGACATGGAGATGGGAGAATGGGGTTCGGTGCGGCGGAAATACCGCGCCACGGTGGCCAGAAGTTCGAACGCCTCCTCCCGTGACCGGATGGTTTCGGCAGTCACAGGCCGGGGACGCAGAGCCTCGGTCTCAGCCTCGTTCGCGTTGGCGGGGTGCAGATCCGGCTTATGCGGAGGCGGCAGTTCGGATGCCGGAACAGCCGCCTCGATACCTGCCAGAACACGGATGGCGGATGCCGCCTCCTGCAAAACACTGCGTGTATTCGAGCTTGGCGGTGCTTGATCGCCGCAACGGGCGTCAAGTATTGCGACCAAACGGTCAAAAGCGGCAATGCATTCCGTGAGTACCTTCAGGTGGCCTGACATCTGTGCGACACCCGCTTCCGTCGCCGCCTGCTGCAATGCCTCCCGCCTGTCGCCTTCGCCTGCCCGCTGGGAAAGCTGAAAATCCCAAAGCGAAAACTGGGCGAACTTTCCGCCGGGAATCAACGAAGTCAGGCGGATCGCCTGGATGATCGTCCCTTCGCCGCCAACCCCGTTCAGGCCAGCGAGCGGCGCAAACCGCTCTTCGAAATCATCGTCACCGATCGAGTGCAGAGAATCGAAATAGTTGTCTAAAAGCGACGCTGCGCCTTCATAGACGTCCCTCAATCCTTCAAACCCGCGAAGCCGCAGCTGAGCCTCCGCAAGCCAGGCCAATACTTCTATGTCCTTGCTCTTCGAAGAAAGAATCTGCAATCCAAGATTGTTGACATCCTGCCACGCAGGTGAAAGCCCAATAGTTTCACCCGGAACTATACCACGTTCGGCTGTTCGCGCGGCACTCCTTGCGTCTTTAATTCTATAGTATATTTCACGCAGTATAGTATTGTTGCGGATGTTTTCTCCGCACGGCTGATCTTTTTCGAATGGATCGGCGATCTGACGAAAATTCACGCTGACATGATCTCCAAATTTTAGAGCATAATTCCGCGATGCATCATCTTGTTGGCCTTATATTGGCTTGTCAACCTCGTTGGCAAGGTGACAGATTTGTGACGACTGTCAAATGCGACTAATTTCGAAATAGAGCGGATTTTTTTCTGGACAAGGGTAGATAACCGCCCTAGTTGTTGCCTCGCATCTCGAAGCGCACTGAATTTCGACGTAAAGACAGGAACTGCCGGATGTCGCACATCGATCTCAACCGTCTGATCAGAACGCTTGAGCCAAATCTGCGTGTCGGTCTTGAGACAGCCGCCTCGCTCGCCGCGCGCCATCAGCAGCCGGTCGTCGAGGTTGTCCACTGGCTGCGTTCGCTGCTCGACATCCCTGAATTTTCTGCCGTTTTCGAGGATCTCAAGGTCCCCTCGGAAGGGCTTCGCGTAGAACTCGACGCGGCGGTTGCAGATATCCGGCGGGAAGACGGCGCCTCGCTGGTCCTTTCCCAGAATCTGCTTTCGCTGGCCCGCGAGGCGTGGCTTGTCGCATCGCTACAATTCGGCCGCAGCACGGTGACTCTGGCTGATTTGCTTGTTGCACTAACGACCGATCAGGCCCTGCGCGCCGTGGCTCGCGGCATTGCGCCTTCACTGCGTGGCCTCGACCGGACACGTCTTGATGGCATGCTTGAAAAAGCAAGACCCGTTCAAACGGATAACCCTACGGAGCCGGCGTTTTCGAAGCCGGCTTTTTCAATGCGGGAAAACGAATTCCTGCGCCTCTACACCCGCGACATGACTGCGGATGCCCGGGCCGGGAAGGTCGATCCGGTCATCGGTCGCGATCGTGAATTGCGTCAGCTCGTCGATATTCTCATGCGGCGCCGGCAGAACAACCCGATCCTGGTCGGCGAGGCGGGCGTCGGCAAGACGGCGGTCGCCGAAGCACTCGCGCTGGAGATCGCCGCCGGAACCGTGCCCGAGCGACTGAGGCAGGTGAAACTGCTGCTGCTCGATCTGAGCCTGCTGCAGGCGGGAGCCGGCGTGAAAGGCGAGTTCGAGCGACGTTTGCATGGGGTCGTCGATGCGGTGAAGGCTTCGCCCGAACCGGTCATCCTGTTCATCGACGAGGCACATGGCTTGATCGGTGCCGGCGGACAGGCAGGGCAGGGCGATGCGGCGAATATTTTGAAGCCGGCTCTGGCGCGTGGCGAATTGCGCACGATCGCAGCTACGACCTGGAGCGAATATAAGCGTTTCATTGAGAAGGATGCGGCGCTCACCCGGCGATTCCAGGTGGTTCACGTGCCGGAGCCCGACGAGGAAACCGCCGTCCGCATGCTGCGCGGTGTCGCCGAAAGCCTGAAGGCGCACCATAAGGTGCGAATTCGCGACGAGGCGATCGTCGCCGCCGTCCGGCTGTCGGCCCGTTACCTGCCGGCAAGACAACTTCCCGATAAGGCGATCAGCTTGATCGATACCGCCGCGGCGGCCGTCGCACTGGCGCGACAAACAACGCCCGAGGCGCTGAAGCTGCTCGCCAGCGAACATGCACTCCTTGAAACCGAGGCGATGTGGCTGGCCGGAGAGCCGGAAACGCCGGAATCGGCCGCTCGACTTGCCGAGATCGTCCGAAGGCGGGAGGAGATCGGCACCGAGATCGAGGCACTCCGAGCCAAGTTCGATGATGAAATGCGGCTTGCGCGCGAAGCGGACCGACTGGAAGAGTTCTTCTCCCACGACAGCGCCGTCGCGCCCCTGGCGTCAGCAGGGAGCCCGGCCGACGGCACGAACGTCGCGTCGTTTCCGCCGCAGGCGATGACTATCGAGACCGCCCGGGCTGCCTTTGCGACCACCGAGCGAAGCCTTGTAGTGGTCGCCGGCGAGACACCGCTCCTGCCGCGTGTCGTCGACAGGGAGATCGTCGCGGCTATCGTCGCTCGCTGGACCGGCATTCCGGTCGGCAAGCTTTTGTCCGACCAGGTCGAGACGGTGAAGACGCTCGACACGCGGTTGAGGGAACGCGTGCTTGGCCAGGACGTCGCGATCGAGCGGATCGCGTCGGCCATGCGCGCCGCCCGCGCCGGGCTGTCCGATCCGCGCCGGCCGCCGGCCGTCTTCCTGCTCGTCGGCATGTCCGGCACCGGCAAGACCGAGACTGCATTGTCGCTTGCCGACCTGCTCTATGGGGGCAGCCAGTATCTGACTACCATCAACATGTCCGAGTTCAAGGAGGAGCATAAGATTTCCATGCTGCTCGGCTCGCCTCCCGGCTATGTGGGTTACGGTGAGGGCGGCGTCCTCACGGAGGCCGTGCGCCGCCGTCCCTACGGCGTGCTGCTGCTCGACGAGATCGACAAGGCCCACCCGGGCGTCCAGGAGATCTTCTACCAGGTGTTCGACAAGGGAACGCTCCGCGACGGCGAGGGGCGCGACATCGATTTCAAGAACACGACGATCTTCATGACCGCGAACACGGGCTCGGAACTCATCGCGGCTCTTGCCGCCGATCCCTATACGATGCCGGAAGGCGAAGCGCTCGAGGCGCTTCTGCTTCCGGAACTGCAGAAACATTTCAAGCCGGCCTTTCTCGGCCGCACCACCGTGCTGCCCTTCATGCCGCTTGGCCGCGAAACGCTCTCCGGCATCGTCGATATCCAGATCGGCCGCATCCGCGAGCGGGTCGGCGCGGCCTACGGTACGAGGCTCGCCCTGTCTTCCGAGGCGCGGGATGGGCTGATCTCGCGCGCGAAGGCGAGCGAAATGGGCGCCCGCGCCATCGAGGTCATGATCGCCCGCGACCTGCTGCCGGTGCTTTCGACCTTTTTCCTCGACGCCGTCGCGGAAGGTCGGAAAGTCTCTGCGGTCACCATCAGTTTTGACGGCCAACGCTTCGGCATCGATGCCGGGCAATTGCCGGCCCAACCTCAATTCGCCGAACCGGATCATAGCCGGCAGGTGGATGAAGAACCCTCGGGCAGCAAACGCACCCGGGGAGGAGCAAGACGAAAGGCAAATACGCCTTAGACGCAACTAGGCACTCAATCCGACAACAGGAGAGCTGATAGCATGCCGATTTATCTGCAGATCGACGGTATTCAGGGTGACGCAACCCATGAGCAGCATCGGAAGTGGATGGATATCGAAGCCATCCATTGGAACGTCTCCCGCAACATGAACACGTCTGCCGGTTCCGCGGCAAACCGTGAAGCTTCCGAGCCGACCATCTCGGAAGTCATCCTGACAAAGGTCAGCGACTCTTCGTCGACCAAACTTTTCCAGGAAGCGTGCTCCGGCCGCACCGGCAAGCGCACTGTTATCCATCTCGTGACGACCGGTAACCCGGGCGACACGTTTATCGAATATGCGCTCACCAACACCCTGATCGCCAGCTACTCGATCGATTCCAATGGGGATCGCCCGATCGAAACGATCAAGCTGAACTTCACCAAGATGGAAGTGAAGTACACGCCGTATGACGAGAATCATGCGCCGCAGTCGCCGATGATCGCGTCTTACGACCTTTCCACGGCCAAGGCCGCTTGAGGCTTCTCAATATCTGCGGTGCCGGCCTTTTTCGGCCGGCGCCGTTCTCGTGCATCGGGTCACCGTTTCTGCTTGCGCCTGCAGATGAGAAACGCGGTTTTCGCAAACGAGTTGAGAGAACTCTTTCGGCTTTGGACAATGGAGATGATCGTGCCGTCAGCAACCGAACGCCTGAACGATATTCTTCTGGAACTTCCCAAGTACAAGTCCCAATGGCAATTGAACGTCGCCAATCCTTATGTACGCGCCTACGATCTTGCTGTCGAGAATTTCAATCGCGAAACCAAGGCGCAAGCCGAGCGCAACCGACTGGCGGCGGAACTTTTCGTATTCGCCGCATCCATATTGACGGGCAGCGTGATGATGGCGGCGTTCGCGACGACCTCCGTGCGCGTGCTGGCGGGACGCGCGATGCTGAGCATGGTCTGCAACAATAACCTCAACCGCACCTTCGAATTGATGCATGTCGCCGCCAACAACAAGGTCTTGATGTTTGCGCTCGGCGGCATTCTGGACGAAGCCAAGAAACTTGCCAACAAGCAGGTGACGAGCGCGGCGAAGAGTCTCACGGGCAGTGCGCCGATTGCAGCATCTCCGACCGCCCTCAACTATATGACTCGTCTCGACGACTTCATAAATGCCAACCATATCTGCGTGCATAACTTCATCCAGGGCGTGCGGGACGACCAATCGATCAACGAAGCGAACAAATCGAAGCTTGCCGATCTTGCCCGCGGCATCCCGTTCTGCAATCCACCCGCGGGCCGGCGTGTCGATGAGCAGAAGCTGTCGCAGAAGATGGAACTTCTCTTCTACATGACAGCCGTGCTCGACTCCGACAAGCTGGTGACCTACGCGCCGGCAACCGGAGGAACTGTAGGGGGCATGGGCCGGGACGTGGAATACGGCAGGAAGGCGATTCCGCAGATGCCTCGCGCCGGCGACTATCCGAAAGAGATTGCTCCCAAGTTCGTGGGGCGTCCTTTCGTGCCCTATGATCCCGGCCAGCGCATCGAATACGACAATATCGGGTCCGGCATCCGTGATCGCATCAACACGCTCAGCATGCAGACCGGTAACGGGCGGTTCTATCCGGCGCAGAACTTTGCCGAGAAAATCCTGATCGACCCGACCAGCCACGTGCAGATGGTGAAGGCGGAACAGGTCATCAACCGTCTTACGAATGATGCTCGTCCCAGGCAGCTTACCGATGTCCGGATGATCTGAGGGGCTTTGGATGAAGTTGATCGGTTTTTCTTCGTCATCGGTTCGGGCTGACATCGCCTTGTGCCGCCTGCGCAGTATGGGCCTGGCCCTTGCCATGACGGCATCGGCGCCCGCCCTTGCATTGGCTTCCGCCGAGGTCGATGACGCTCTTCTTCAGATAGAGCAGGTCGGTCCACGTCTTTCGTCCATGCCGCTGGTGGCCGAAAATGTGGCGAAGGCCGCAGCCGATCGGGGAAATACCGAGGCTTCAAAGGCGGCCCCCCTGCTCGAACTGGCTGTCAGCGCTTCGTTCGACCCCAAGGACATGCGTGCCGAGATCTCGGATAGGCTGGCGGATATCGATGACGGGACCATCGATCCGGCGGCCTTGGTCAAGGTCGCTGCGGCTTTTGAAGACGGGCGCGAGAAGATCGCCAAGATGTATGAACGCCAGGACCAGGCTGCAGCGAAAGAGATAGAGGCTCGAGTCGCTAGCGCCGATGACGGTCCACGTATCGCCCGGCTGGCGGACCTGATGGCAGCACCGGAACTGGCTGCCGAGACAGCTCTGACGGCCCAGATCATGTACGTCTCGCTGGAGGTGGTTTCCGATGCCGACAGCGCCGAACTGACATCTGCATCTCAAGAGAAACTGAAGGCCGAGATGCGGAATGTGGTCGCATCCCTGCGGGGCAGAACCGAAAACGAAAAGCCGGTGCCCAAGGATGTCGCGCGGATGGAAGAACGGGCGCGACTGACCTTCATTCTCGCCACGCTGTCCACGGAAGATCTTTCAGCTCTCACCGACTTTTACCAAAGTGCAGAAGGTAAAGCAAAACGGCAGGCACTTATCGAAAGTTACAGGCAGGTATCCGACCAGGCCAATACCAAGATGCTTGGAGAGTATTTCTCGGCATTGGCGGATTACCTCAAAACTCATCCCCGACCGCAGCAGCAATAGTTGAGCGCTTCCAAGACGGGACTTTGACGTATGGACGATTTGCAATCCTTCGCCGCCGATTTTATCCAGGCGAGCCGCATTTTGAAGATCGTTTCGCCACTCGGCGAGGACCAGCTGCTGCCGGAGCGCGTGACGATCGAGGAAGGTGTTTCCTCGCTTTTCGAGATCAAGCTGTCGGCGCGAGCCAAGAAGCCGATCGTCAAGCCGGAAGAACTCATCGGCCGGCTGGTGGATGTTTCCGTCGAGGTCTTTCAGGGAGAAGGAGAGGGCGTGCGCCGTCCGTTCAACGGTCTGGTGACGGAGCTCAACGAAGGACCTCCGATCACCCGCGGCCTTCGGTCCTATTCGATGGTGCTGCGTCCTCAGATGTGGCTCCTGTCGCGTCGGACGGACTGCCGCATATGGATGGACAAGACGTCGATCGATATTGTCGAGACCCTTTTCTCAGAACATGGCATTCCCGCTCCCGACGTATCCGGCATCGTCACGCCTCCGCCGTCACAACACTATTCCGTGCAATGGAACGAAACGGATCTTGCCTATCTCACCCGCCGGTTCGAGGAGGATGGGCTTTTCTACTGGTTCTCCCACGAGGATGGAAAGCACAAGCTATACGTGGCCGACAGCGCCAGTTCCTGGCTCGGCGCGTCTCCCGCAGCGCAAGGGGAAGGTCGCGTGCGTCTGGCGCAAGGTTCTTCCGATCGCAATCATATCAACGAATGGAGCCGGCGGTATTCCTATGTGCCAGGCCAGCGGGCCGGCGCCGACTGGAATTTCGAGACGCCTCGCATGGTGCCGGGCACGACGACGCCCTCGCTGGTGCAACTGCCCGAGACGGCCAAGCGCGAGCTCTACGAATATCCAGCACGCATCTCCTCGGTCGCCGAGGCGGAGCGTGCCGAGAAGCTCCGCATGCAGGCGAGCGAAGCCGATCATGACCGGGTCTTCGGCGCTTCGACGTCCCGCATCCTGGAAGCGGGCCGCCGTTTCACGCCTTATGAAGTGGCCCATCCGGACCATGTCTACGAGGAGCACGTGATCGTCAAGGCGACCCACACGGTCGTCGACCGTTCCTATGAGACCAACTCCAACGAGCCGGAATTCCGCAACGAGTTCGAAGCGGTGCCGGCCCGCGTACCGTTGACCCCGCATCGCGGGACGAAGCGGCCGAGGATCGAGGGCACGCAGGTTGCGATCGTCGCCGGTCCGGCGGGAGAGGAGATTCATCCGGACCAGTACGGCCGCATCAAGCTGTGGTTCCCGTGGGATCGCAAGGCAAAGAAGGACGGATCGGACACTTGCTGGGTGCGTGTCGCGCAGAACTGGGCTGGCTCCACCTGGGGCGGCCAGGTCATCCCGCGCATCGGCATGGAAGTCATGGTCGCCTTCGTCGATGGCGATCCCGACCGGCCGCTCGTCACCGGCGTCGTGCCAAACCCGGCAAATTCCGTGCCTTATGACCTGCCGGCCAACAAGACGCGCATGGTCATGCGCTCGAACACCCATAAGGGGACCGGCTTCAACGAGATGTCGTTCGAGGACGATGCCGGCCGGGAGAACATGTTCTTCCATGCGCAGAAGGATCAGACGACCCGCGTGTTGAACGACAGGACGAAGCGGATCGACCGGCATGAGGTGGCGTCGATCGGCGCCAATCGTGCCGTCGAGGTCGGCGGCAACCAGAAGCACGAGATTGGCGGCTCGATGAACACGGTTGTCGGCGGCACCGGGCCGATGGCCATGGCGCTTATGGCAGCAGTGCAGGGACTTTCGGGGCAGACGGCAGGCCTGCTCTCCGCGGCAGGCCAGATCGCCGGAGGGGGCGGTCCGGGCCTTGCTGCGTTCGCCGGTACGGTTGCCTCCTCGGCGCTCGGTTTCCTGAGCGGCAGCGGTCTCGGCAGCCGCGAAGGTGTCGTCGCCGGTCCCAATCCACGTGCTGATGCAGGCACGGCTCTCGCCGGCTCCGGTACCGGCGTTGGAACGGATGCCTCCGGCCTGTTCCCGCTGCCGGGCATCATGAACACGATCGTCGGCTCGTTTCAGTCCACCAGCGTCGGCGTGGCCAAGGCCGAGCAGATCGGCATGAGCAAGGTGACCAATATCGGCCAGACGGAGATGATCAACGTCGGCAAGCAACAGAATGTCACGATCGGCGAGGAGCAGCATATCAGCGTCGGCGTCGCGCAAGGGACGACCGTCGGGGAGAAGATCACCGTCAATGTCGGCAAGCTCTACAATCTCGTCTCCGGTGAGAAATATCACGGCGAAGCGAAGGTCTGGGAGATTTATGGCGACGATTCAATTCTCCTATCCGCGCCCGGTGGCTATATCGAGATCAACAAGACCGGCATCCGGATCAGAGGTCTGAAGGTCGATATCGAAGGCAATCAGATCAACTTCAAACGCGGCGGCCCCGGCGAAGGCGCATCCTGCCTGAGGCAGATGGCGAAATCCTCCACACCATTCGTCAAGGGGTGACCACGGTGGCAGCCCCTGGTCATCTCAAACAGAGCCTGCTGGAATCCGGCAACCCGGTGCTTGCCGTGGTCGACGGCGCGCAGTTCGATGATCTGCCCCGGGACCTGCTGGGCATCGGTTTCTTTCATAAGGCCCTTTATCTGGATCGAGGCGACGGAAACCGTGATCGCGTGGCGACCGCGCCGCAGCTCGTGTGGCTCGATCGCCGAGCTGGCAACGGGCCCCCGGGCACTGTCGCAGTCGACGGGCCGCCGGATCCCCAGATCCTGCAACGCCTGCTGATGTTCGTCGGCGCGCGCCCGGCGGCCGTGTTCTGGGAATGTGAAGCAGGTGGAGAGGCACTTTATCGCCATCTGCGCGCCATCAACATGGTGCGCATTCCCAGGCACGCCATTCCGGAAAATCCGTTCGCGACCAGTGTGCCGGCAACGGAAACTCATGGTGCGGTGCTGTTTCGCCACGCCGACGCAAATGTCATGGCGCAGGTTCTTCCGGCACTGAATACGGTGCAGATCACACGGGTCCTGGGGCCGGCAAACGCGGTTCTTTTTGCGCCCGATGCCGATTGGACTGATGGCGCAAAGGCCATTGTTATCAATCGGCCCCGAAATCCGCCGCCGGTCCCAGCCGGCATGTTGCAGCTCGAAGACTGGAACATGTCGCTGATCGACGCGGCGCGCACGGCGATGATGCGCAAGCAAGCGATCGGCGAACTTGCCGACCGCGACCCCGACAAGAGCGTCAGGGTCGGCGAAGCCTTCGACCGGGCGTCGACCTATGGATTGGGGGCGAAGGATCACATCTGGAGCTTTATCGAACTTGATCTCCTCCATGGCCGGTCTTTCGAGCGAAGCCCGCGCTTTCGGGCGGTGCTTGAGCATCTCGAAGACGAACAGTTGACGCCCGCCGTGAAAATCCAGTGGGCCCAGCGGGAAACGACAGTGATCGCGAAGGGAGGAATGCAGTGACGACGGCTTGCGCCACGTGCCCCAGCGAGTGTGGAACCGGGCTGCCGAAGGCAAGGAACCCGGATCCGGTCAAGGCCGCGCTCTGCGTCATCTTCTGCGAGGTCCGCAAGGAATTCTGCGAAGGGAAGCACAAGGGCAAGAAGAAATCGGCAGTCGCCCAGGAAAAGGCCGGCAAATCTAACCTGTTGAAACGGGCGATCACCGGGAAATACGGAAAGGGAGCCGTGGCGGCGCTCGAAAAGATGCGGATGGTGCCGTTCAAGAATGCGCCCAAGCATTGGGGTAGATCGCCGATGTCGCGAAGCGCCATCAACCGGCATCTGAAGCCCCTGCGCGACCAGTTGATGAAGAAGGTCGGTCAGACCATCACCCGCAAGGCCGTGCAGAAGGCAGCGACCGGCTGGATGAAGCTCGTGCCGATCCTGAACGTCCTTTCGACGGCCTACGACGTCTACGACATCGCGACGACCGGTTATGACCTCTACAAATCGGTCAACGAAGCGCTGAACCGCTATCAGGGGGATGTCTACCGGGTCAGGCCGGACGTCGCCATCGAGGGCGCCGATGGAGCTTTGAAGGATATCTATGATTTCAAGTTCGACGGCGACCAATGGCAGCCGGGACAAACCGAACTTTATAACGAGGCGCTCGAACAATCGGGCAAATCGAATCCGAACGTCCAGCGTGATGGCGAAGTCAGCCAGAATACCTGTAAGTGTGATGGCAAGGCGAAAGCCGATGCCCTCCCGAATGTATCTTGAATGGTGATCTGATGTGGCAGGATGATCCTCTCTTTCACGACGGACTGGACGACAGCTGGAATATCGAGGCCTTTTCCACGCCGGCTTTCCGCTTATGCGGCATCGCGCCCGTGCGTCAGGCGCATCCTTTCGATCACATGGATGCCTATCGGGAACTGTTCGACATTTTCCGCCCGACGATCGAGCAGCGAGCCGAGCGTCTCTTGATGATCGAGAAGCCCGGCGCGCGCGAACGGCGCCGCAAGACGATCAAGCCGGAGGACTTCCAGCCCTTCGATCACATGAAGTCGGTCATTCCGAACGACGACGGGTTCTTCATCGGCTTCCAGTTCCAGTCGGGATCCGTTGATCTCGGGACGGGCGATGCAAGCGAGAACATCTTCGATCGCGGGCCGACGAAATTCCATTTCTGGGTCGGCGGCGTCATTCAACTGGATATAAGCGTTTCCGTCGAGGACTGGAAGGCAGGAGTGCTCGACGTCGAACGGCTGAAGGCGGTTCTGCTGCGGCTGCCGCTTGGCTCGGCAATGGGTGGCTATGGCCTTTCGCTTTCAGAGGATTTCGGCAATCAGAGCGGCGACAGACTGCTGCCGATCGCCCACAGATTTCCGGCACTCGACCTCTCGAAAATCCGTTATCGCGCATGGTCGGCAAATCGCGAACATGACCTCGGCACCTACTGGATCGCCGGCATCAACTGGCTGACATTCGTCGGAGAACCCTTTCTGGCGGCCTTGGGCGGCGCCGATGCGATCACCAGGGGTCTTCCTGCCGGTATCATCCTGCAGCAAAGCGAATGTGGCGTGCTCTTCCAGCTCGGCGATCGGCCGATAACCGGGGAGAAGGGGCAGGATGACGATCTGCTTCCGCTCTATCACGCGTTGGGAGAGCGGCTGAAGCCGAAGGACAACGGGCATCCAAGCGCAAAACACCCGCGCGTCGAGATTTTCGGACCGGAACTCGCGAAGGAAAGCCTGCTCTGGGAACGGCGCTTCTATGACGGCGATTGGTTCAAAGGGAGCGCTGCATGAGCCGAGAGCTACATTTCCCGGTGGAAATCAGATCGAATAGCGGAAAGCCCCGCCTGCGCGTCTCGATCGCGCCGGACTATTCCGCGGCAGATATGTTTCGCTCCGCCATTCCCGCGGACACCGTCCTGCCTGCGCTCGATATATTCGCCGCGATATCGGGAGAGGTGCCTGCGAGGGGAGGCGTGACGACATCCGGGAGCGAGATCGTTTTCGACCTGCCGTCTCACGTGGCGGCCGATGCCTGGAAGGTCGCCGTTCTCGTCAATCTGATCGACTATGCGACCGCCGCCGACGGCGATATGGAAACGCGCCTCGTGGACAAGGTGACCGTCGAAGCCTCGGCTCTGGGAAGCATCGACTTTCCCGCATTGCAAGCAGCACTCGAAGCCCGCAAGGAGGCCGCCCGCGAAGAGATGACGGCGCGCCTTCCGGCAGACATGGAGGTCCATCCCGATCTCGGCCGGATCTGGCCGGCGGATGCCGTCGAGTTCTTTATCAAGGTCGTGATGAAGTTCTCACGAACGCTCCAGGAAGCGGAGAAGGCGTCGGTGCACGCATCGCTGGAGAGCCTGGACAGCCTCGTCGCGTGGAGCGGTTTCGAGACGGAGCGTAATCCCGAGCAATGGCTTGAGAATTCCTGGGTGCCTTATCCGGTCGAGATCGCGGTGGAAGCCGCGACCGCCGAGTATAGCGTCGAAATGGCCCCGTCGGATATTTCGCTCGTCTTTGTTCTCTTCCGCGAGGCGTTGGAGAAATCGCTGGATGTCGACATCGCGGCCTGGGATTTCGAATTCCGGGAAGGATTTTGAATACGACAGGCCGAGGAGGTGAAAAATGCCAGGCAGTCCCGTCACTCTCAAGGGTCACATGCATGTCTGCCCGATGGTCGATCCGGGGCCCAAGCCGCATGTGGGCGGTCCAGTTTCGTCGACGGGCCAGAGCTTCGTGTGCGTCGAAGGCGTTCCGATCGCCACCGTCACGGACAAATGCACCTGCACGGGCGTGCTGACCACGGCCGGCATCACCGGCGGATCGTCGATCGCGAACATCAATGGAAAGAAGATCGCCAGGTTCGGAGATGCGTGCGAGCACGGCGGGCGGTTGGTGCAGGGCGTGGCCTGGCTGACCTTCGAATGAAATCGGGAAATCCATTCCAAACGGCGCGTCGGAAGGATGTTTCATGGACGTGACTGAGCAGCTGAAAAAAGCGTTGCTGTTATCCGACAGACCGCTGTTCGCCGTGCTGGACGGCGCGCAGTTCGAGGATTTGCCCGGTACTCTCTTCGGGGGCAACTTTGTTCATCGCGCGCTCTATCTGGATCGCGGTGACGGAAATCAGGAGCGGGTCGCCACCGCGCCCCAGCTGATCTGGCTCGATCGGCAGAGGACTGGCGGACCGGTCGCGGACGAAGAAGCGTCCGCTCCTCCAAACCCCGAGTTTGTCGAGAGATTGCTCGCTGTTATCGATGCCATGCCCGCTGCCGTATTCTGGCAGTGCAGCGCGGGCGGAGAGGTACTTTATCGCCATTTGCGGACGATCAACATGGTCCTGGTTCCTCACGATACCGAAACCGATCATGGCAGATCCTACGAGGCCTCGCCTCTGCCGCCCGAGGACAAGCCGGAAACGTCGGCCGAGCGATCCGATTACACTGCGGTCCTGTTTCGCCATGCCGACGCCAATGTGATGGCGCAGGTGCTGCCGTCGCTGAACCCGGCCCAGTTCTCAAGGCTGCTAGGCCCCGCGGACGCGTTGCTGTTTTCCCCCGATCCGATCTGGACCGAAGATGGCGGAATCAAAGGAGCCAAGCGGACGTCCGACCTGCCGGCCCCCCGATCGGGGATGTTGAGACTTGAAGACCATAACATCCGGGCGATCGGGGAGCGGCGGAATGCGGCGGCTGCCAACAAGGTCGCGGATTATTTGCGCAAGGTCGCACCCGCCCGTGTTTCCGAGATCGAAGACGATAAGCTCCGCCAGTTCGCTTCGCGCTCCATCCGCGAATCGAGCGGCTTCGGCGTGGAGACGGACGCCGGCCATTGCCGCTGGGCATACATGTCGCTGGTAACCTCCGGTCAACTGGGGCGCAATCCCGCGGTCCGCGAGGCGATGCAGGCCGATGCCCCCGGTTACAGCGCCGATATGCGCGTCGCCATGCTTATGCGGCATTCGTTGGCCGCCCTGAAGCAGCAAGCCATCCGGGAGGAACGGTAAGATGCCGCTCGCTGCCCTTCCCCTTATTCCGCCGGCTCTTGTCGCATTGGGCGAGGCGGCGCTGTTCGTCGGTTCCGCAGCCGCTGCGGCTTTCGGAATCCACTACGCGGTAAACGAGATGTCGCGGGCCGATAGTGAACCGGAGAATCGCCCCGCAACGAAAAGCACGGCGATTACCTGCGCCACATGCGCTCAAAATCCCTGTGCCCACCTGGCCTGTGGCGCTCCCGGCCCATATCGCGGCGGCGCTCATGGCTGCGTCGGCCTTCCGGAAAACAAGACGGGTACTTCGGGCACCATCCACAGCCATCACACGCCGGCCGATCATTACTCCCCGTTGCCGCGTCCCGTAGGTCCCGCAATCCAGATGGACGCCAACGACCACTATGCGACATCGTCTTACGGCAGTAAGGTTCACGGTGCGCCCTATGCCGTCCAACGGGGCATGCTTGCGCGCGGGCAGACGATGCAGGCAATCCTGATGGATGCGCAAGAGGTCAGAGCCATCGCCGCGCGCAGCGGAGACCCCACAAAATACGATGCTGCCATCCAGCAGATGCTTGCTTACGCAAACTGCCTGAGGCAACACGGTATCATCAGATAGAAGGTTAGTTCCATGGATAATGAATGGACGATCAGGCCGAAAATCGGATTTGGGCTCATTTCCTTCGGTATGACGGTCGAGGGCGTGGCGGGCGTGAGCTCGGTCTATGGTCCGCTTGATACGGTGACCGAGGATGCCGACCTGTCGGCGGGACTGGACGATACTTTCGCGCTCTTCAGCCAGTTCGCGACGGAAGAGGATCTCGCGGCTGTCAGAGCCGCGGTCGAGGAGAAGGCGGGCCAACAGGGACGGCAGGAAATCTACAATGGCGGACGTGTATTCGTCATGTACGAGGCGGGACGCGTGGCATCGGTCATGACGTCGGTCCGGGAGAACCGCACCAACCTCAACGACACTCTACTGTTCGATCTGCCGGCCGTTGACGCGCTGAAATTGCTTGAAAGAGCCAATGGCGCGCCCGGACGCTATCGCTCGACGGGTGCCGCCTTCGACAATATCGCGGTGACTACGGATGCATTCAGTATCGTGACGCGCGGCCAGGTCACACCGCTTGCCGCTTCCGACGAGCGTTTCGCGGAACGGACGATCGAGGCACAGGCTGATGCCTACAATCCGCCGGAAGAGGCAGAAAGCTGGATTATCCACTCCTTCCTGTAAAAACATAGGCGGTGGATTTCACGAGGCATTCGGCAGACGACCAGTCCGCCTGTTGTCGGTCCGGAATGTTGGAAAATGTGGCCGGTCCGGCCGGCAGGCTTACCGTACACGCCCGTTCCCTCTACACCATGCTCCGACGGGTGCGGAGGTCGTTGGATCTATTCGGAGGGCTTGTCGAAGCGCCGATCGATGTAGCTCATCCAGTCGCGCAGGTTCCCGAAGAGGACCGCCAGATCATATTTCCATTCGAGGAGGAGCAGGTTCCAGCTCATGCCTTCCGGAGCGGTGCCCCGTCGCGCGAGCTGTTCATAGAGGAAATCCATTTTCGCGGTGTGCGAGGAGAGGAGAGAGGGGCTGTTGTCAGCCCAAACATCTGCCGCGGAGGCAGCGCGGGGATTGGTGTCGAGAAGTTCTCTTGTGTCGATCATAACAAATCCTCCCTCGGATAGCAGGAACCGACAGGCGGTGAAGAGGCTGGCAAGCCCATCATCTCCACAATAACAATATATGTCGTGCGCCGATATAAATTCAAGAAAGCGGGCAGGCGATCGGCATGATAGGTTCCGATGGTTCTTTGCGGGGGTAGACATGGCCATTCTTACGACAGCCGCAGCGGTGATCGCTGTTCTGGGCGCGGTGCCGAATTTGCCGGGCATAAACGTTTCGGACATCGCCGAGCGACTCGATTGCACGAGTGCCGTTCGACAGGTCGTCCAGGAAACCGGCGGGCGGCTGCTCTCGGTTCGCAGCCATGGCGGTCAGTGCGTCATCAATATTCTCGTCCAGCGCGCCAATGAGCGGCCCCGCAAGATCATCATCCGGGCCGATCCCCGACAGGAACGCATGGCCGGCGACAGCCCTGCCGCGCCGGGATATTGGCGTGCCGAAGCTGGCTGATTCGAATCGATGCGCCGCCAATCGTGAAGGGTCCCTCCGGAGATCGACGAGCGAAAATCGATCTTCTCCCTGGCCTCCGCGATCGATGCAGCCGTTGCGCAGATCAAAGTGCCAGAAAGCGGATTCCTTTCTCTCATCCCGCCGATAACCGTGTTCAACGCCGGAAGCAGGGAACGGTCGATATTGCCGGATAAATATATCGAAGCCTGCGGATTGCAATGGAACGGTTTTTTAGCAAGAATTGAATTAGCATCCGTTGGGAGGAGCCCAATGCACGAACATTCCGCGCATGCGGATCAGGTCTATGCGTCCGCGCAGTCTGCCGCGGCGAGCTCGGCTGTCGTCGCATCCTGGCGCCGTTGCATGACGATGCATCGTCTGGCGCCCGAGGAAAAGCGGCTGCCCGTCCGCCTGACCGAGCAGGAATTCCGGGCTGCCCGCGAACAGTCGGAAAGGCTGGTCGCGGAAGCGGCCGACGAACTCGACCGCCTGTTTCTGACCATAGGCAAGGCTGGTTGCTGCCTGCTGCTGACCGATCGGGAAGGCATAGCGCTGGAACGGCGCGGCACGTCCGGCGACGACAAGGATTTCCGCGACCTGGGCCTATGGACCGGTACGGTCTGGACCGAGGCCAGCATAGGCACGAACGGTATCGGCACCGCCCTTGCAGACGAGCGGGCGGTCGCGATCATCCGCGACCAGCATTTCTTCTCGTCCAACATCGACCTGAGCTGCACCACGGCACCGATTCGCGATCATCGCGGCCGGCTCGCCGGCGCGCTCGACGTCTCCACCTGCCGGGAAGATATGACCGAGGTGACCCTGGCGATCCTCTCCCAGACCGTCAGGGAAGCGGCTGCGCGCATTGAGGTCAATCTCTTCCGAAGCGCATTTGCCGGTGCTCGTTTTGTAATGGTGCCTACCGAGACGGGAGCTACGTCGGCGTTACTCGCTGTCGACCGGAACGATATCGTGCTCGGGGCGACGCGGGCTGCGCGGCTGGCGCTGAGGCTGGATGACCAGTGCATAGCCGCAGGCATTCCGGCAGCCGATGCGCTGCAGGAGAACCGCGCCGGCAGCAGCGCGGATCTTCGGGAAGCCGAACGCGCCGCGCTTCTCCGCGCGCTGTCGCGCGCCAACGGCAATGTCTCGCAGGCCGCCGTGGCGCTTGGCATGAGCCGTGCCACGCTGCATCGCAAAATGAATAAGTTCGGTTTGCACTGACCGCCGGAAAGTGTCGCAAAGTTGCGACACTGTGCGCTGCGATATAGATCGGCGGCTCTGTCTTCGGCGTACGAATATGCGCACTTTCCTTCCCATCGGGTTTGCTCCGGAACTATATCCACGGGAGGATGACATGCTGCATCAGAAAATCATCGAATCGCCGTTCAAGCTGAAATACGGCAACTATATCGGAGGCGAGTGGCGCGAGCCTCTCGGCGGCAGGTATTTCGACAACCTGACGCCCGTGACCGGCGGCAAGATCTGCGAAATCCCCCGTTCCGACGAGCGGGATATCAATGCGGCGCTCGATGCCGCCCATGCCGCCAAGGACAAGTGGGGCAGGATGTCCGCCGCCGACCGCTCCAACATCCTCATGAAGATCGCCCAGCGGATGGAAGACAAGCTGGAAGTGCTCGCCCAGGCCGAGACCTGGGACAACGGCAAGCCGATCCGCGAGACCATGGCGGCGGATATTCCGCTCGCCATCGACCACTTCCGATATTTTGCTGCTTGCATCCGTGCCCAGGAAGGCTCGATCGGCGAGATCGACCACGATACCGTCGCCTATCACTTCCATGAGCCTCTCGGCGTCGTCGGTCAGATCATTCCATGGAATTTCCCGATCCTGATGGCGGCCTGGAAGCTGGCGCCGGCCCTTGCCGCCGGCAATTGCGTCGTCATCAAGCCGGCGGAGCAGACGCCTGCCTCGTTGCTCGTCTGGGCCGAGATCATCGGTGATCTCCTGCCCCCGGGCGTGCTCAACATCGTCAACGGCTTCGGCCTTGAAGCCGGCAAGCCGCTCGCCACCAGCAACCGCATCGCCAAGATCGCGTTCACCGGCGAGACGACGACCGGCCGGCTGATCATGCAATATGCCAGCCAGAACCTGATCCCCGTGACGCTGGAACTCGGCGGCAAGTCGCCGAACATTTTCTTTGCCGACGTGATGGCCGAGGATGACGATTTCCTCGACAAGGCGCTCGAAGGGTTTGCAATGTTCGCCCTGAACCAGGGCGAAGTCTGCACCTGCCCAAGCCGTGCGCTCGTTCAGGAATCGATCTACGATCGGTTCATGGAAAAGGCCGTCAAGCGCGTCGAGGCGATCCGCCAAGGCAATCCGCTCGACACGGAAACCATGATCGGCGCTCAGGCTTCCGGCGAACAGATGGAGAAGATCCTTTCCTACCTCGACATTGGCCGCCAGGAAGGTGCCGAGGTCCTGACCGGCGGGACGCGCAACGATCTCGGCGGCGAACTTTCGAACGGCTATTACATCAAGCCGACGATCTTCAAAGGCCACAACAAGATGCGCATCTTTCAGGAGGAGATTTTCGGGCCGGTGGTTTCGGTGACGACCTTCAAGGATGAGAAGGAAGCGCTCGAAATCGCCAACGACACGCTCTATGGCCTCGGAGCCGGTATATGGACCCGCGACGGCAACCGCGCCTACCGCTTCGGCCGGGAAATCCAGGCCGGCCGCGTGTGGACGAATTGCTACCATGCCTATCCGGCGCACGCCGCATTCGGCGGTTACAAGCAGTCCGGCATCGGCCGCGAGACGCACAAGATGATGCTCGATCACTACCAGCAGACCAAGAACATGCTGGTCAGCTACAGCCCCAAGGCACTCGGCTTCTTCTGATCGTCCAGCATACAAGCCGTGGAAGGCTCCCGGCGGCGACCGGGAGCTTTGACTATTGTGCCGAGGGGAGCAGGACCGTGGACGAAACGAATGGTGCATCTCGCGTTCTTGCGACCGAGAAGGCGCTCGAATTCATCCGGGAGATCCAAGCGGACCATCCCGACATCCTGTTTCATCAGTCGGGCGGCTGCTGCGACGGTTCTTCGCCGATGTGTTATCCGGCCGGCGAATTCATGGTGGGAGATCATGACGTGAAGCTCGGCGAGGTCGGCGGCGTGCCGGTCTATATCGGCGGCAGTCAGTTCGAAGCCTGGAAGCACACCCAGCTCATCATCGATGTCGTGCCCGGCCGCGGCGGAATGTTCTCGCTGGACAACGGGCGCGAGAAGAGGTTCCTCACCCGGTCGCGCCTCTTCGGCGGCGAAGCTGATATCGAATGCGCCCTATCCGCTCGTGATTGATATCGCCGCGGGCAGGGCGAGCGGCATCTGCCGAAGGGGTTCGGAGGTCGGCAGTCAGGGGGCGATTCTCATCCGCGTGACTGCAAGGCGGCGATCAGGGGAATCCGGGTCGCGGCAATAGCCGGCAGAGCTCCGCCGAGCGCACCGACCAAAAGACCGAGCAGAGCCGAATTTAACATGACGCCACCGGTTACCGTCAGCTGGAAGGCCATGGTCGCGTTGTTGGCGCCGATCGTGCTCGCCTGCCATCCGTTGAAGATCAGCCAGGCAAGGGCGAGGCCGCAAAGGACACCGACGGCTGCGATCAGCATCGCTTCAACCCAGGTTCCCAGAAATGCCGACAGTCGGCTGAAGCCAAGGGTGCGGACCGTTGCTATGTCGACAATCCGATCCGAGACCGAATTCATCATCGTGTTGAGGGCGCCGGCTGTTGCTCCAACGGCCATCAGAAGGGCAAGCGGCCATCCGAACAATCTGATCAAGTTCGCGGTGCGATCCGACTGCGCGGCATAGAGATCTGCTTCGGATACGCCGACCAGCGGTATCCCCGTGATGGTCGCGAGTTTGGCGCGCAGAACGGAAAGAGCTGCCGGCTCGGTCAGCCGGACCCGCAGGCTTTGAACCTGTCCCTGCCGGTCGAATGCCGCGCGCGTAGCATCGAAGTCGGCCCAGAGTTCGGATTCGAACGCGCTGCCCTGTGCCGAGAAATGCCCGACAACCGTCCATTCGCTTTCGCCCAAGCGAATGGTATCGCCCACATTGAAACCCAGTTCACGGGCCAGACGGTCGCCCACGACGATTTCGCGTGAGCCGGGCGTAAAGAGACGTCCGGCCGACAAGGAGATATTGTCTCGTATCCCGGGGCCGGCCGCCTCCATGCCGCGCAGGGCCAGTGTTCGATTTGTCCCCGCGTCACCGGATTTCACGTCGACCGCTACAACGATTTCGCGAGACGACCTGATCATGCCCGTGGCATCGCGGACGATCCCGATGTCACCTGTCATGGCGTTCAGAGTGCGGATGATCGAAGACGGCACTTCGGAGCCGGTCTCCTGATTGGTGCCTCCGCCGAGGACGACGCCGACGGTTTGCGACCCGGCGCTTTGCAAGGCCGTTTCGAACCCCTTGGCCATCGACAGGAAACCCGCCAGCACGCAGACCACAAGTGCCACGGAAAAGACCATCGACAGGGAAACGGAGATGCGGCGCGGCAAACTGAGCAGGCTCGCCGTGATCATGGCAAATGCCTGTTTTGTATTGGATGACATGGAACTACCTCGCTCTCAGGGCGGTGACGGCTGGTGTCTTGAGGGCATTGCGCGCAGGAAGCGCGCCGGTCGCGATGCCGAGGGCGATGATCATGATCATCGCGTTGAAAAAGAGCTCCATCGAGAGCACCAGACCCAGGGCGGGGCTGCTGAATGCAGCGAAAGCCATCGCGCCCGCAAGGCCGATGCCGCCTCCGACCGCAAAGATGAACAATGTCTCCCCGAGGATCAGGATCATGATCCTGAAGTCTGAGAATCCCAAGGTTTTCAGCACTCCGATCTCGAAATTGCGCTCGCGCACGGCAAAGACCATGGTGTTGACGATGATCATCAACAGCGTGATGAAGGCTGCGCCGACGACGAGGTTCACGATCAAGCCGATATCTGCGTACTGGCGCAGGAAAGCTTCGAGAAACTGTTTCTCGGATTGCGTTCGGGTGGGGGCGGCCGAGTTGGCGAACTGTTGGTCTATGCGGGCAGCCAGTTCACCGGCGGCAACATGTTGCTGCGGCCGCACGACGAAAGCATCCACCGTATCCTTGTGACGCGAACGCATCGCATTGACGTAATCGTATTGGGCAATCACGAAGTAGGTGTCCGTCGATGCGTTCTCACCTTCGAAAATGCCGGCAATGTCGAACGGCCAGTCGCGGCTGCCATCCTGTTTTTGAACGTCGAAGCTGGTTACGGTGATGCGCTGCCCGATTTTCCAGCCTTGCGCTTCGGCCAACGCCCGTCCAACCAGGACCTTGCCGCGGTTCTCGCTGAATCGCTCCATCAGCTGCGAAGTCAGGCCCAGTTCCTTGCCGTTGACGTCCATAAGTTGTCGAGGGTCAAAGGCGGAAACCGGGATGATGTTCTTTTCCACCGTTGCAAAGCCGCGCAAACGCGTCATATAGCCGACAGCCAGCACATCCGGCTCAGCCTTGATCCGGTTGATGTAGGATATCGGCAAGGGCTGCGTACGACCGGCCGCGCTCATGACGCCCAGTATGTTCTCGCTTGCTCCGGAGGCTCCCCCCTGGCTTCCGTTGACGAAGCTGGCGGTCAACCCGTAGATGAGGAAGGCGACGGTCACGCAGATGATCAGCAATGCCGTTCGCAGAGGCTTCCGCAAGGCATTTTTCCGGGCCATGCCGAAGAAGTTCATCGAGCTGCCCTCCGCTCCTCGGTGAAGATACCCTTGTCGAGGTGCAGCGTTCGGCTTGCATATTGTGCGGCCTGCGGGTCATGGGTAACCATCACTATGGTTTTTCCCATTTCCTTGTTCAGAACCCGCAGCATCCCCAGGATATCCTCGGCGGACTTGCGATCCAGATCTCCGGTCGGTTCGTCACACAAGAGCAGAGGGGGATCGGTCACGATGGCACGCGCGATACCGACGCGCTGCTGCTGTCCGCCCGACATGAGCTTCGGATGTTGATTTCCGCGGCCGGCAAGACCGACGAGATCGAGAACCTTCTCCACCCGAACCCGTCGTTCTTTTGAGGAGAGAGGCCGCAGCAGCAGAGGCAGCTCCACGTTTTCGGCAGCATTGAGCATCGGCAGCAGGTTGTAGAACTGGAAAACAATGCCCATGTTGCCGGCGCGCCAGGCGGTGCGGGCGGCCTCGCCCATCTGGTGGAGAAGACAGGTTCCGATGCACAGAGACCCGGAATCGGGCCGATCGATGCCTGCCAGCATACTGAGCAGGGTGGATTTGCCGGAACCGGAGGGACCCATGATGGCGACGAAGTCGCCACGTGGAATTTCGAGATCGAGATTCGAGAAAATCGGCACGGTTTCGCTACCAATCCTGTATCCCTTCCTGATTGCATTGAGAACGATGTAGGGGGACTGGGTGGAATCGTATGTCATTGACGGGCGTCTCCCGTTTGGACTGGAATTTGGATGCGAGCCGCCATGTTCGGGCGGACGTCCTTCGGTGGGTCGATCAGCGACAGGCGCAGGCTGATCGTGCCCTTTTCAGTGGAAACCACCGGCCCGAGCCGGAGGATCTCGATCGTGAATGGCTGATCGGGAAATGCGTCGAGCACAGCCTTGCCGTGCAGGCCGGCGCGAAGCGCCGCAAGATTTGTTTCCGCCACATCGGCATCGATGACGAGATTGTTCGTGTCGGTCAGGGTCAGCAGGCTTTCGTTCTCGCGAACGCTATCCAGGCGTGAGAGGACGGTGCCTCCGGCTCGCGCGTTGAGCTGCGTGATCGTCCCCGAAAACGGTGCCTTCACGATAAGCGCATCAACGCGCTCCTCGGCGACCCGGATTTCGAGATCGGCCTTTGCCAACTGCTGGCGCGCCTGGGCGACCGCGTTGGCGGCCTTGTCTCGTGCCGTAACGGCATCTTCCAGCTCTTGCCGGGAGACGACCTGTTTCATGGCCAGACCTTCGGCACGCCGGAGCAGGGCAGTGGATTGATCAAGCTCGATGCTTCTGGAGTCGAGCGTAAGCCCGGCCGAAACCCTTTCGGCTTGCGCCTTTTCAAGCGCGAATCGGGCGCTGACATCGTCCAGCATGACCAGGACGTCGCCTTTCCTCACGCGCTGCCCTACATCGACTTCAACCGATGTGATGCGCCCTTCATACCACGAAAATACGGGAACGGCCTGAAGTGCGATAACGTAGCCGGAACCCGCGACCTCCTTTGCCGGCATGGGGGAGGGCTTGCTTTCCGCGGTCTTTTCCGCCGTGGCCTTACTGGCGGCAGCTTCAGCCTCACGCGGGGGCGCCGGCACCGTTGCCCAGCGATCCAGAATGTCGGGCCGGAACGCTCTGACCGTCACGGTCGCGGCAAGCCCCAGCAGGACCAGGAAGAGCGCGAGGAAGATGAATCTCGTTCGCTTTGTCTTGTGCCCCGATGGTTGAGACGGAGGCTCCAACGCTAGCGATTTGAGCGTTTCTGCGAATTTACGGTCGTGTTCGTTGATCATGTTCATGCCTGCAGCACAAACCGATGCAGGCAGAAATTCGACCAGAAACATGTTCCAGGAAGTACTATATCCTGATTTGAGCCTTCCGACGGAGGCGTTTTTTACGCTACGCGTACAGTTGGCTCCGGCAAACTGGCGAGAGCCACGGTATTTCTGCCCAGACGCTTTGCGTCGTAGAGCGCTTCGTCGGCCTTTTGCAGCAATTTCTCAAGCGTGATCTCCGCGGGTATCGCCGAGGCGACGCCCAGGCTTGCCGTCACCCAGCTGTTGCCAAGCCCGCCGTGCGGAATATGGAGCCTTTCGATCGCAGCACGGATTCTCTCCGCCATCGCCAGCACCTGCATCGGGTCCAGTCCCGTCAAAAGCACCAGCATTTCCTCTCCGCCGAAACGGAACACGTACGATGTTTCGCTGACCGTATCGCGGATACATTGCGAGACGGCACGAATGCAGGCATCTCCTTCGAGATGGCCATGCACGTCATTGAACCGCTTGAAATGGTCGATATCGAGGAGAATGGCAGAGATTGTCATTTGGCGCGTCGTGCCACCCCAGAGGTTGCCGCTGATCCGCGTAAGCGAGCGCCGGTTCAATAGTCCCGTCAACTCGTCACGTTCTGCTTTGTCTTCAAGTTGCCGGCAAAGAAGGCTGGCCCGCAATTGGTTGAGGAAATTCTGCCGATCCGTCTTTTCCAGGAAGTAGGCGCTGACGGCCAGAAAGATCGACAGCATCGAATAGACTGTAATGATGCCGAAATAGGCGACCTGATCAAAGGCACCGGTGAGATATGTGGTCGTGAAATGCGAGGCGGAAGTCAGCGCAAGCCCTATCAGCACTGCGGGAAAGCGGGGCCGGAGCGACACCACGAAGTACAAGAAGGCAGCCGAGTTGTAGGTCTGGTAGACGAAAAGATAGTGGCTGGTGCTTCCTACAGCGGCGATCATCGGCAAGGTTACGCTCAGGACGGCAGCAGTTACCGTCAGGATGTCGTAAAACAGCGCGTTCGGCCAGCGGCGTACCATCACTATGCAGCTGAACACGAACGGCGTGAACATCAGGAACCGAACGACGACCAGTTCCGCGAGCACGTCCGGCACCATGGCGCTGTCGCAGAAATAGACCAGGTCGTAAATCAGCACACCGATCACGCACCAAATCGCGACGAGCCGCGCCCGCTCCGTCGCGTATTCCCTGAGAAACAAGGTTTCTATTTCAGGCGAGAAGCGTAGAAGACGAAAGCCACGCGAGAGCTGGCCCTCGACCTGGTCAAGCGTTACAAAGCTCACGGTCGATACTCCGACTGGAAAAAGATGGCGACAAATTAGCCGAGCAAGCTGAATATTCAGCTAAAGTCGGTTATCCGTCTGCCGCAGACGAGTTCCCGCGGGTCACGTTTACGATTGCCGGGAGCCATGGGTTCGATGCTTTCAAGGCGCAGATGGAGAGCCGGAGTCCTCTCCTGATACCTGTGTGTTCATGAGTGCCCTCACTTGATTGACGATGTCGTCCAGAACGGCAATACGCTGTCCCCCGGAAGGGCGAATGGCGAAATAGGAGACTTCTATCTTCGGTTCGAACGGAACGGCGATGATGTCGGCGCCGGCGGAGTGAAGGCTTGTGCGGTCGACGATGCCGATCCCCATTCCCGATGCCGCAAAGTAGCAGCAGTTCAGCATCGAGGTTTCCATCGTGCTGGCGGGCTGATGGTCCTCCTTGGAAAGGGCGCGGTCCAGCGCAAGCCTCAGCGGCGAATTGCGCCCCGGGATCAAAACGCGCTCATCCAGAAGGTCGGCGGGCGTGATGACTTTGCGGGACGCCAGCCGGTGGCCGGGCGCCATGGCGGCGACCGCATTGGAGCCGTGCAGCAGAACCGCACTCTTGTCCGCCATGCGCGGCGAACTGAAGACAAAGCCGAGGTCGTAGCGGTTCTTCTCGACCATGTCCCAGATATGACGGCTGTTCTCCACGTCGATCACCAGCGGGATGTCCAGCCGGCTGCCGACGACATCGATGATCGCCTGATGCAGATAGGGTCGGACCAGGGATGTGACGCTGGCTATCCTCAGCACGATGTTCTTGTGCCGCCGGATGTCGTCGGCCGCCTGGGCGATCTGGTCGAGACCGAGATAGAGCCGTTCGACCTCCCGGAAGAGCTGCGTCGCTTCCGTCGTCGGCACGAGGCGGATACCGATACGCTCGAAAAGCGTGATCTCGACGATCTCTTCGAGGTCGCGAATGAGGCGGCTGACGGCAGGCTGCGTGATGTTCATGGCATCGGCGGCAGCGGTTATGCCGCCGGTCATCATCACACTCCTGAACGCTTCGACCTGCCTTGGTTTCAATCGCATACGCATGCCTCCCATAACATTAGGGCATGAACTGAGTACAAAATGCAATTTTTCTTTTCCCGGCAGGGGCCCTAATGGCATTTGAAACCGCAGGGAGAGTGCGGATCTTGGAAACCCGGAGGAGCTCCATCATGAAATTCCTTACGATAGCAGCTGCATTGGCAGCGTCTGTTTTTGCCGTACCGTTTGCAGCTCACGCGAAAGACCTGACCGTCGGTCTGGCGGCGTCGACCACATCCATGGATCCGCAGTTCTATGTCGTCGGTCCAAACAGCGCGATGGCGCGCAACATCTTCGATGGCCTCGTCAATCAGGACGCCAAGCAGCGGATCCAGCCGGCGCTGGCCGTTTCCTGGAAGACGATCGACGACACGACCTGGGAATTCAAGCTGCGCCCGAACGTTAAGTTCCATGACGGCAGCGACTTTACCGCGGAGGACGTCGTTGCCAGCATCAAGCGCGTTCCGCTGGCTTCAAAGAATAGTCCCAGCTCGTTTGCCGCTTACGTGAAGGCCATTACCGAGATCACCGCCGCCGATCCGCTCACCGTCCGCATCAAGACCGACGGTCCGACGCCGCTATTGCTCAACAATCTCAGCCGCATTGCCATTCTGCCGGCCGAGATGGAAAAGACGACGACGGAAGAAATGAATTCCGGCAAGGGCGTCATCGGCACGGGTCCGTTCAAGTTCGTCTCCTGGACGCCAGACGACAATGTCGTAGTCGCCCGCAACGACAGCTACTGGGGTGAGAAGGCTGCCTGGGACAAGGTGACGTTCCGAGTATTCAAGAACAGCAGCGCCCGTGTCGCCGCCATGCTTTCCGGCGATGTCGACATGATCGAAAGCATACCCACCGCCGATACCCGCAAGCTCCAGGCATCCGACAAGCTCAAGGTCGTTAATGTGGCCGGTAACCGCATCATGTATCTTCACATGGACCAGGGTCGCGAGGAATCACCCTTTGCAAAGGGGCCGGATGGCAAGAACCCGCTCCGGAAGCCGCAGGTGCGCCGCGCGCTCTCGCTCTCGATCAATCGCGAAGCGTTGGTCGATCGCATCATGGATGGCCAGGGCGTGCCGGCCGGCCAGGTCGTTCCGGAAGGTTATTTCGGTTATGATCCTGCCATCAAGATCGATGCCTACGATCCGAACAAGGCCAAGCAGCTTTTAGCCGACGCCGGTTATCCGGATGGCTTCTCTCTGACTTTCCACGCCTCCAACGACCGCTACCCGAACGACTCCAAGATTGCACAGGCAATCGGCCAGTTCTTCAGCCGCATCGGCGTCAAGACGGAAGTTGCGACGCTGCCGGGCAGCGTCTATTTCACCCGTGCCTCCAATCTGGAGTTCAGCTTCATCATGGGCGGTGCGGCGGTCGAGACCGGCGAAGCCTCCGGCGTGCTCGGCCCCATTCTCGAAACCTATGGGGAAAAGGCGGGACAGGGCAACCGTGGCCGCTATTCCAATCCTGACTTCGACAAGGCGCTGAATGAGGCCCGCGGCATGCTCGACGATGCCAAGCGCGAGGCCCTCCTGAAGAAGGCAACCGAGATCGCCATGGCGGATCTCGGCGTCATTCCGGTCTTTTACCTGGCCAACACATGGGCGGTCAAAAACGACCTTGCCTATGAAGGCCGCTCCGATGCCTACACGCTTCCCTATTATGTGAAGCCGAACTGATCTGGAAGCGGTGATCCATCATGTCGTTCAGCGGTGTTTTTCCTTACCTCGTCTCGCCCATCGATCCGTCGGGCGCTGTGATGGAAGGCGTACTCGCCGATCTTGTGGATCACCTGATCGAGGCGGGCGTTCATGGTTTGACGCCCCTCGGCAGCACCGGTGAATTTGCCTATCTCTCCCAAGAGCAGCGGCGTCACGTCGTCGACGCGGTAATCTCGGCCAATCGTGGTCGGGTGCCCGTTGTCGCCGGCGTGGCGTCAACGTCGGTGAGTGATGCCGTCGCACAGACGGAATATATGGTCGCGGCGGGAGCCGATGGCATATTGGCAATTCTCGAAGCTTATTTTCCGGTGAGCGACGAAGGTGTCCAAGCGTATTTCACGGCGATTGCCAAGGCTGCCCAGGGGCGCCCGGTCGTGCTCTACACCAATCCTCAGTTCCAGCGTTCCGATCTCACTCTCCCGGTGATCGAGCGTCTGAGCCATGTTGAGAATATCCGCTATATCAAGGATGCATCGACAAATACCGGGCGCCTTCTCTCTATCATCGAGCGGACCCGCGGCCGGATGGAGGTCTTTTCCGCCTCCGCGCATATTCCGGTCTGCGTGATGATGATCGGCGGGGTCGGCTGGATGGCCGGTCCCGCCTGCATCGTGCCGCGTCAGAGCATTGCCCTTTACGAGGCAGCAAAGGCGGGCGACTGGGCAAAGGCGATGGAGCTGCAGCGTCCGCTTTGGCGCGTCAACGAGATTTTCGCGAAATATTCGATCGCCGCCTGCATCAAGATGGCGCTCGAACTCCAGGGTTTTCCGGTCGGTACGCCGATAGCGCCGCAGGTCCCGCTTGCCGAGGCGGCCCGCGCCGAGATCGGTGCCGTTCTACGGGACGTCGGCGCGCTCTGAACTCCGCGACCGACCGACAATTCAAAGGCAGTTTCGAAATGAGCTCAATACCGATCATCGTGGACTGCGATCCGGGGATCGATGACACCATCGCGCTTCTCACGGCTTTCGTGTCGCCGGAACTCGACATCCTGGGCATCACGCCCGTCTGCGGCAACCAGCCGCTGGAACGAACCGTGCGCAACGCCCTGCAGGTTTGCGAACTTGGACGAAGAACGGATATCCCGGTCCATGCCGGCTGTTTCCGGCCCATGCTGCGCGAGCCGATCTATGGTCAGTTCCATGGCCAGGCCGGGCTTGGCAATACGGTGCTGCCGGACCCGATAAAGACGGTCGAGCCGAAATCCGCCGTCGATTTTCTGATCGACACGTTGACCGTAGCGGCGGCCCTGCAGAAACGGATCACCATCTGTTGCCTTGGGCCGATGACCAATCTCGCGGTGGCGTTGCGGATGAACCCACAGATTTCTGAGGGCATCCAGCGTATTGTGATGATGGGCGGCGCCTATCGTGAGCCGGGCAACCGGACAATGACGGCCGAGTTCAACGTGCTGGCCGATCCACATGCCGCGCATGTCGTGTTTTCGAGCGGCATTCCGATCGTCGCTCTGGCACTCGATGCCACCCATCAGGTGATGCTGAAGCCGGAGCACGTCGCACAGTTTTCGAATGTCAGCGGCCGCATTTCTCAGACGCTCGCCGAACTCATGGCCTTCTGGGATCGCAACGATATGCGTCGCTACGGCTCGCGCGGCGGCCCCCTGCATGATCCGCTGGTGATCGCCTATCTTCTGGCGCCGCATCTGTTTACGACCGAACGCACCCGCGTCTTCGTCGAACACGAGAGCGAGCTTTGCATGGGGCAGACCATTGCCGACTGGTACGGCAAGAGCGGCCTTGAACCCAATGCAGATATCGTGACCAAGGTCGATGCGGAAGGCATCATCGCCTTCTTCCTCGATCGTCTTTCACGTTACGCCGAAAAGGCGGTCGCATGAGCCGCCAACGGGTCATCATCGATGCGGATCCCGGCTTGGACGACGCGGCGGCTATCCTCATGGCGCTCGCATCACCAGAGATCGACGTGCTCGGACTGTCGGTCGTCGCGGGAAATGTCCCCTTGCAGGATACGGTGGCGAACGCGTGCAAGGTCGTCGGCGTCTCCGGCCGCACCGATGTACCCGTCTACGCAGGCGCGGCCGGTCCCCTGGTCCGGGGTCAGGTGTTCGGCAAATATGCGAGGATCGGCGCGTTCAGCGATGACCTCGTCGCTCGCGGCGGCATCACGCCGTCGGAAGAAAACGCAGTGCGGTTCATTGTCAGGTCTGCGCGCGAAGCGGCCGGGGCCGGTGAGCCGATCACCATCTGCGCTATCGGGCCGATGACCAATCTGGCGCTTGCCCTCATCCAGCACCCTGATGTGGCGCGCGGCGTCCGTCAGATCGTGTCCATGGGCGGCGCCTTCACCGCGCTCGGCCATCGCACGCCCTGGGCCGAGTTCAACGTGCTCGCAGACCCGCATGCGGCAGAGATCGTCTATCGCTCTGGCGTCCCGATTGTTGTGATGCCGCTTGACATGACTTTCCAGGCGCTGTTCACGGCGGAACACTTCAGGAGCTTCGGCGATCGAGGCGGAGCCGCGGGCAGGGCGCTCTACAATCTCTTCTCGACTTTCGATCGCAGCGATATCACCCGCTTCGGACGGCCGGGCGGGCCGATCCATGACGCGACCACGATCGCGTGGCTGATCAGGCCGGATCTCTTCACGAGCCGCAAGGCAAGCGTCGGCACACAGCTCACCGGTCTCACGATGGGGTATACTTATGCCGACTTCTACCAAAAGATGGATCGCGAGCCGAACGCCACGGTGATTACCGATGTCGATGAAGCCGGATTCATCGATCTGCTGATCGAGCGCATCTCGCTTTATGGAAGCGTTGCGCCCAATCCCAAGTCGCCGAGAGGTTGAAAACTATGAGCGGTTATCTTTTGAGCCGGTCGATCCAGACGGTTCTGACGCTGTTGGTGATGTCGGTGTTGGTCTTTGCGGGCCTTTATCTTGTCGGCAATCCCGTCGATGTGCTCCTCAGCTCGACGGCTACCCCCACTGAACGACTGGAAGTCATCCGCTCCTTCGGACTCGACAAGCCCGTCTGGGAACAATACTGGCTGTTCCTGACGCGCGCCTTGTCCGGTGATCTCGGTAATTCCTTCGTGTTCAATCAGCCGGCATTGAAGTTGATCCTCAACCGCATGCCGGCGACGCTCGAACTCGCGTTCGTAGCGCTTGTCATCGGTCTCGTCTTCGGAATTCCGCTCGGCGTCTACGCCGGCCTGAAGCCGAAGAGCCTCGTCTCCAAGTCGGTGATGACATTCTCGATCCTTGGTTTCAGCCTGCCGACCTTCTGGATCGGGCTCGTAATGGTCATGCTGTTCAGCGTCCAGCTGGGATGGCTGCCGGCATCCGGACGCGGCGATACGGTGCCGGTCTTCGGCGTGCCCGTCAGCCTCTTCACGCTGGATGGCCTATCCCACCTTCTCCTGCCGGCGCTGAACCTGGCTTTGTTCAAGATCTCCCTGATCATCCGCCTCACGCGGGCCGGGGTGATCGAGACGATGCAGCTCGACTTCGTGCGTTTCGCCCGCGCCAAAGGCTTGCCAGAGCGCCGGATCGTGACGGTCCACGTGTTGAAGAACACGCTCATTCCGCTGATTACCGTCATCGGCCTCGAACTCGGTTCGCTGATCGCCTTTGCCGTCGTCACCGAGACGATCTTCGCCTGGCCCGGCATGGGCAAGCTCATTATCGACGCTATTGCCGTTCTCGATCGTCCCGTCATCCTCGCTTACCTGATGATCACCGTCGTTATGTTCAGCGTCATCAATCTGCTTGTCGACATTCTCTATTCGATCGTCGATCCGCGTGTTCGTCTTGAAGGGAATTCGTGATGACCAGGGACACAAATACCGCAGGTTCGATACATGTCGGCGGAGCAGACGTTCGGGCCCCCCGCTCGCGCTCGCCGTTCCGTCAGGTGATTTCCGCCCTCCTGCACGACAAGCTCGCGCTTGTCGGTATTTTGCTGGTGCTGGTCTTCATTCTGGCTGCTGTCCTGGCGCCCTTGATCGCGCCGCAGAACCCCTATGATCTCTCGCAGCTCGACATCCTCGACGGCCGCCTGCCGCCCGGGTCGCAGAGCATGAACGGGATGGTTTACCTAATCGGCACCGACCATCAGGGCCGCGATCTCCTGAGCGCCATCCTTTACGGACTGCGTACCAGTATCTTGGTCGGTATATCCAGCGCGGCGATCGCGCTTGTCATCGGGGCTTCTATCGGGCTGATGAGCGCTTATGCCGGAGGCCGTCTGGATGCCTTCCTGATGCGCGTCGTCGACATCCAGCTCAGCTTTCCGGCGATCCTGATCGCACTGATCTTCCTCGCCATCCTGGGGCAGGGGGTCGACAAGATCATCCTGGCGCTGATCGTGACCCAATGGGCCTATTATGCCCGCACGATCCGTGGTTCGGCGCTGGTGGAGCGAAAACGTGCTTATGTGGACGCGGCCCGCTCGATGGCACTTCCAGATCGGCGCATCCTCTTCAGGCACATCCTGCCGAACTGCCTGCCGCCACTGATCGTCGTCGCGACCATGCGGGTCGCCTATGCGATCATGCTCGAAGCGACGCTTTCCTTTCTCGGCATCGGCCTGCCGGTCACCGAGCCGTCGCTCGGTCTTCTGATCTCGAACGGGTTCGAATACCTGCTCTCCGGCGACTACTGGATCAGCTTCTTCCCCGGCCTCATTCTTCTGTTGCTCATCGTCGCCATCAACCTGATCGGCGACAGCCTGCGCGACATCCTCAATCCTCGGCGGGAAGGCTGAGCCATGGCGCATCCGATACTTTCCATTTCCAACCTCAATACGTCGTTTCGCGTCGGCGGCGAATGGCGAAACGTCGTGCGCGACGTCAGCTTCGACATCCGGCCGAAGGAGACGGTTACCGTGGTCGGCGAGTCTGGCTCCGGCAAGAGTGTCACGGCCATGTCGATCATGCGGCTTCTGCCGCCGGCCAGCTCGCGCGTCACCGGCCGTGTCGATTTCGAGGGAAAGAACCTCCTCGATCTGCCGCTGGACGCCATGCAGTCCATCCGGGGAAACCGCATCGGCATGATCTTCCAGGAACCGATGACGAGCCTCAATCCGGTCTTGAAGATCGGCAGGCAGATCACCGAGGTCCTGGTCCAGCATCGTGGAATGTCGCATACTGAGGCGGAAGCGGAAGCCGTGCGGCTTCTGGAAAAGGTCCGCATTCCGTCGGCGAAGTCCCGCCTCAACGAATATCCGATGAACTTCTCGGGCGGCATGCGGCAGCGCGTCGTCATTGCCATCGCGCTTGCCTGCGATCCGAAGCTGCTGATCGCCGACGAACCGACGACCGCGCTCGACGTCACCATCCAGGCTCAGATCCTCGAACTGATCAAGGCACTGCAGGAAGAGGAAGGCATGTCTGTCCTCTTCATCACCCATGACATGGGCGTGGTGGCGGAAATCTCCGACCGGACCGTGGTCATGTATCGAGGTGAAGCCGTCGAAACCGGCACGACACGCCAGATCTTCGCCGGGGCTAAGCATCCCTATACGCGCGCATTGCTTTCCGCAGTGCCGCAGCTCGGCTCGATGACCGGGCTCGACCGGCCTCTGCGCTTTCCGCAGGTCGATATGACGACCGGCGGCATCCAGCCCGTCAGGCCCACGGCGGATACGGTTAGGCGCGATGCCGCGCCGATCTTGAACGTCGACGGTCTGGTGACCCGCTTCGACATCAGGAGGGGTTTCCTGCGCAGGACGGTGGGTCGCATTCACGCCGTCGAGGGTGTTTCCCTGCAATTGCGACAGGGCGAAACGCTTTCGCTCGTCGGAGAATCCGGCTGCGGCAAGTCCACCGCCGGTCGCTCCATTATCCGGCTGACGGATGCAAAGTCCGGCACGATCGAGATCGACGGCAAGAACGTGCTCGAGGCCGGGCGTTCTCAACTGGCTGATATACGTCGGGAAGCGCAGATGATCTTCCAGGACCCCTTCGAAAGCCTCAACCCGCGCATCCGTATCGGTGATGCGATCGCCGAGCCGATTGTCATCCACGGGCTGGCCGATGCGGCCGAAGCGAAGGAGCGGGTGGCCGAATTGCTGGAGCGCGTCGGTCTTTCGGCTTCGATGGCGGATCGCTTCCCGCACGAGTTTTCTGGTGGTCAGCGGCAGCGCGTCTGTATAGCCCGAGCTCTTGCTCTGGAGCCGAAGCTGATCATCGCCGATGAATCGGTATCCGCGCTCGATGTTTCGGTCAAGGCACAGGTCATCAACCTGATGCTCGACCTGCAGGAGAAATACGGGCTCGGTTATCTCTTCATCAGCCACGACATGGCGGTGGTGGAACGGATCAGCCACCGCGTGGCGGTGATGTATCTTGGCGAGATCGTCGAGATGGGTCCGCGGCGGGCCGTTTTCGAAAACCCGCAGCACGATTATACGAAGCGCCTGATGGCGGCGGTACCGATCGCCGATCCCTCCCGCCGCCAGATGCGCCGGATTTCCAACGACGAGATCGGGAGCCCGTTCCGGCCCGTCGATTACGTGCCGCCGAAGCGCTCCTACCGGCAGGCGGGCGAAGGCCATTTCTTCCAGGTCGCCTGACGGAAAGGTCCCTGACGGAGCGATGCGTCGAGCCTCACTTCCGGTTCGACCGACGCCGATTGCGCCCGGATGTTCGCAGCCTCAGAACGCGACCTGGTCGCCGCCCTTGAGGTGGAGCATGGTGCGCGCCTCTTCGGGAGTTGCAATCTCGTAGCCCAGCCCTTCTATCAGGCTGCGTGCGACTGATACCTGCTGGGCATTGTTTTCGGCCAGTTTCCCCGGACCGATCCACAGGGAATCCTCCAGACCCACCCGGACATTGCCGCCCATGGCCACCGACATGGCCGCGATGCGCATCTGGTTGCGGCCGGCGCCAAGCACCGACCAGTTATAGGCGTCGCCGAAGAGACGGTCGGCCGTGCGTTTCATCATCATCACGTCTTCCGGATGGCTGCCGATGCCACCGAGCAGACCGAACACGCTCTGGATGAAGAACGGCGGCTTGACGAGGCCGCGATCGACGAAATGAGAAAGCGTATAAAGGTGGCCTATGTCGTAACATTCGATTTCGAAGCGGGTCCCATTGTCGGCGCAGGTCGTCAGGATCTTTTCGATATCGGCAAAAGTGTTTTTGAATATCCGTTCCCGGGAGCCTTCGAGGTAGGGTTTTTCCCAGTCGTATTTGAAATCATTGAAACGGTTCAGCATGGGAAATAGGCCGAAATTCATCGTCCCCATGTTGAGCGAGGCGACTTCAGGCTTGAAGGCCGCAACCGGCTTCAGTCGCTCGTCGACCGTCATCGTCGGCGCGCCGCCGGTGGTGATGTTGATGACCACGTCCGCCTTCTGCTTGATGACCTTGAGAAACGGTTCGAATGCTTCGAGGCTCTGGTCGGGTCGTCCGTCCTCGGCATTTCTGGCATGAAGATGAACGATGGCCGCACCCGCTTCGGCCGCGCCGATCGCGGCATCGGCAATCTCCTCGGCGGTGATTGGAATATGCGGCGACATGGACGGGGTGTGAATCGATCCCGTCAGGGCACAGGTTATAATGACTTTGCGGGCAGGCATGCGGTCTCCTCCAAATTCCCGAAATATTGCTGGTCTCAGGCGTTGCGCGTCCATGGTGCGTCATCGTGGAGAACAGGCGCCTTCTCCCAGCACGAAGCCTATTGAATATATTGCCAGATTCGTGCTCCAGCCAACGGGAAAGCCGGTAGATGCGACGGCACTGCCGATCGGCCCATTCCCGGCGGCTCAGGCTGCGAGGTTGAGCAGGCGTGCCGAATTATCCCCGATCAGCGTGCGGATGTCCTCGTGCGAAAACTGCATGTCCAGCAGCTCGCGGACGATCTGCCGGTAACCTTCGATCGGGCGGGGCGCGCCAAGCAGGCCGAGGTCCGAGCACAGGCAAGTCTTGTCAACGCCCGCGACTTCGATCAGGTGCTGCAGATAGCTCGGTTCATACTGATGTCCGGAGCCTTCGATGAACATGCAGATGGAGTGCTCCATATGGACGCCCATGGAGACAAGTTCCTTGATGTCCTCGTCCGAGCAGCCGACGATATAGGTCGGATGATTGACGAGCATCTTCCTTACTCCGCGTTTCTTCGCCTCCTCGAAAAGCTGAAAAAGTTCCGGGACGTCCAGATGTCCACCTGCAAGGATGATATCGCCCTCGGCGATCAGGTTGAGAACCTGTTTGGTGTCGTCAGTCAGCTTACCGTTGGCATCGAGCACGCTGAGCGGGCTCGGGTCGAGCATTTTCTGGGACGTCTTCGGAAAGCTTTTCGCCTCTGTCAGTCCTTTGCGAATGTGGTTGGCCGCCGAGAGGGTCGGCATCCAGACGATCTTGGCGCCGATCTTGATCGCATGGTCGACGGCGTAGGGATTGATGCCGCCGCTGGCGTTGTTGAGAGCCACGCCGGAGAACAACCGGACCCCCGTATCGGGATAGATGGTCTCCAGAACCCTGGCATGGGAAGTGCCGAGATAGAAATGATCTTTGTAGAGCAAGGCCCGAAAGCCCGCATCCGCCGCATCCTGCATCGCTTCACGGTGATCGAGAACGCGTGGCATGGCGGCGGGACCGCTGTGGCAGTGTAGATCCACCGCGCCTTTCAGAAGTTCCCTGACGTCAGCGTCTCGGGAATCGCCTGGGGTGGTAAGGGTCGATGTATTCGATGCCATTCCATTTCTCCTGATGTGATCCCGATCGGCCGAGCTCCGTCAAGCGGGCGCCAAATCCACGGTTATCGACCGGACGGGCGAGCAGCGGTCTATTGTCGATAGACATCCGTCGAGGGTGCATGACTGTCATCCATGACGACGAGGCTGAATTGCATGCCGCGGAATGCTCTGATCGACGAGGTGCAGAGGTCGTCATGAGAGACACATGGCTCGCATCCCGCAAATCGCTGGCGAATGCCGGAGGGGTGTGCTGTTGACATGGGCCTGGAGTCCTCTTAGTGTATCGCTGTTCAGAACAGCTTTCTGATTATTAAGATATCTACACTATCCCTCGAGGCATCTGTCAAGGGCGAAACTGTCGTGGCCCGGTGGCCGTGGCCGCAGGATGGCGCGCCATCCTGCGATCGCCATTGTGGGTGGTTCATCGGAAATGGGATCAAACGGGAGACGGGAATGCCGCGGATCGAAGGTAAGACGGGTGATGGGGTGCAGGCTGTCCAGCTTGCCTTGAGCATCATTGAGCATCTGGCGAAGGAGCGACACGCCGTAGGCGTCACCGCCCTCGCCCTCGCGCTCGGAACGACGAAAAGCCGCATCCATCGCCACCTGCAGACCCTGGTCCAGCAAGGTTATATCATTCAACCGAAGGACTCTGACCGTTATGAGAGCGGCCCTCGCCTTGTTGCCCTGGGACGGGCGGTCAGCGACAATCTGGATCTCGCCCATGTGGCTGCCGATCCGTTGCTCGAATTGCGAGATGCGCTCGGGCATTCTGCCGTCGTATCCCAGATTACGCCTGACGGAATGCGGGTCGTGGCCACGGTTCCGGGACGGTCGCCGATCGAGATCGGCGTGCGAGCCGGCTCCCTGCTGACGTTCAACAGTTCGGCGCAGGGCAAGGCGGCGCTCGCTTTCGTCTCTCCGGAATTTCGCGCCCGCGTGCTGCGCGGCAAACTCGAAATCTTCACGCCGCACACGATTATCAGTCCTGCCGTGCTGGCTGCCGAACTTGAGAAGATTCGCGTCCAGGGCTGGGCGACGGCGCCCAATCAGACGGGAATCGGACTGAATACCCTGGCTGCGCCGGTCTTCGATTCGGCTGGGGTAGTATGTGGCGCCGTCGGGATCGTCGATATGGTGCAGTTCATTGCGGAAGTGCCGTCCGAAGACCAGCGGGCGCGGACGATGGCGGCGGCCAGGCGTGTTTCGCAGGCGCTCGGATATGGGGGGCTCTAACGCCTTCGCGCTAATGGATTTCGCGGGCGCTTGACAACGGCAGGATGATCGGTAACCTTCTTATCGAAACAATGTTTCATAGATCAGAACAAGGCAAAATCTGATCTCGTTTCTTCAGGGAGGAGGAAGGAATGTATAAACGACGCCTGCTGATGGCGGCTGCCGTGGCCGCGGCTGCCATTTCCACCGAGGTCAGGGCGGAAGATGTTTTCAAGATCGGATCGTCGGTCGGCCTGACCGGCTATGCCGCTGTGATCGATCGTGCCTGGCGTGACGGGCTTGCCGTCGCAGCCGATGCGCTGAACGAGCGCGGTGGTCTTCTGGGCAAGAAGATCGAAGTCGTCGTCGAGGACAATCACTCGCAGCCGCAGGACGCGGTGGTCGGCTATCGCAAGATGATTTCCAGCGACAAGGTCAACCTGTTCGACAGCGGTTGCGTTTCGGCCGGCAATTTTGCCGCCGCGTCCTTCGTCGTTCAGGCGAGCCTGCCGATGTATCTTTGCTCGATCCTACCCCAGCGAGAGCAGGAGCAGGTGTGGGCATTCAGCTTCCTTGCTCCGCCGAAATTCGAGATCGAATCCCGCTACCGCTACCTCAAGGAAAAGACCAGCGTTCGCAAGATCGGCATCCTGTACGACCCGACGCCCTATGCGCTGATGATGAAGGGTCTCGGCGAACAGCTTGCCAAGGATTTCGGTCTCGAAGTCGTGGCGCAGGATACCTACAAGCCGGACGACGCGGACATGACCGTTCAGCTCGGGAGGATCAATGCGGCCGGCGGCGGCGCCGTCGTCAAGATCGGTCAGGGCGGCTCGACCGTTACCGCCGCCAAAAACATCAAGCAGCTCGGCCTCGACAAGATGCTGCTCCTGTCCAGCAATGACGACGGTTCGATCTTCAAGCAGGCCGGCGAAGTGCTTGGCGACCGCTTTCTCTTCGTTGCGCCACCGGTTCAGTTGCCGAAGCAGTTGAAGCCGGGCCCGACGAAGGATGCCGTCGATGCCTTCCTGAAATATTGGGCGCCGAAATATCCCGATCGCGATCCGACCAACGGTGCCCGCGCCTGGGACTCGATGATGGTGCTCGCCAAGGCGGCGGAAATTGCCAAGTCGACCGAGGGCAAGGCGATCCGGGACGCGACCGAAAAGGTTCCCGCTTATCAGGGCGCCTACGCGGTATTCAATTTTTCCGCCAAGCAGCATGTCGGCATCACGGAAAACCCGTTTTTGATCGGCAAGTTCGCCAATGGCGAGCTGGTGAGTGCCGAATGAGCGCGGAATCGCCCTCCCCAAGAGGCGTCCCTCTGCTCGAAGCAAGGGACGTCTCCGCCAGCTACGGGCATGTGCAGGCATTGAAACCTACCAGCCTGCACATCGCCGAAGGCGAGCTGGTGACGATCCTCGGGCCGAACGGTGCCGGAAAGACGACGCTCATGCGCGCACTCACGCGCCTGACGGCAAGCAAGGGCAGCGTCCTTTTCCGCGGCGAGGACATCAGCGGCCTCTCCACCCACAAGCTCGCACGCCGTGGCATCATCATGGTGCAGGAGGGCAGGGGGCTTTTCCCGCAGATGAGCGTGCGGGAAAACCTGATCATCGGCGGTTATCTGCATCCGGCAGACACCGAAGAGCAGATGGGGACAGTCTTCGATCTCTTCCCGCGCCTGCGGGAACGCGTCGATCAGCTGGCCGGCTCGCTCTCCGGCGGCGAGCAGCAGATGCTGGCGATCGGCCGGGCGCTGATGGCCAAGCCGCAGCTTCTCATGCTCGACGAGCCGTCGCTCGGTCTCGCGCCGCGTGCCGCATTCGAGATCCTCAATACTCTCCGCGAACTGAACCGCCGGGGCATCGGCATTCTCCTGGTCGAACAGAAGGCCCCGCTCGCGCTCAGGCTGGCGCAGCGCGTCTACGTCATATCGCTCGGCAAGATCGTCGCAGAACTCCAGACACACGAGATCAAATCGCATCATGACCTCGCACGCTACTATCTCCATTGAACCCGTGGGAGTCCGCTGGCAGTCGATGCTGCCGCCGCTCGCCGTGCTGGCCCTGGCCGGTTTGGGGCTCCTGTCGAGCGACTACGTCGTGACGGTGCTGGGCTTCGCGTTCATCTATGCGATATTCTGCACCGGCCTCAATTTCTTCATGGGTTATACCGGTCAGGCCTCGTTTGGACAGAGCGCTTTTGCAGCCATCGGTGGCTATGGAAGCGCGATCCTGTGCGCCGATTATGGCTGGGAGCCGCTGCTCGCGCTCCTCTTCACGATGGCGATTTCCGGCGTTGCGGCGGTCTTCGTCGGATACCCCACTCTGCGCCTTCGGGGCCACTATCTTGCCATGGCGACCTTCGCGCTCGGTCTTATCGTCTACGAGATCAGCATCGAATGGACGAGCCTCACTCAGGGATATATGGGATATTCGGGCGTGCCGCCTTTGGGTATCGCCGGGTTTGACCTCGTTACGGTGAAACAGCAGCTGGTGGCCCTGGCGGTTGTGGCCTTGTTTGGCGTATTCGTGGCCGCCCGCCTGCGGCAGTCGCGTTTCGGACGGGCTCTGGCATCGATCGCCGGCAGCGAGCCGGCGGCCCGCGCGCTCGGCGTGGATATCGCCCGCTACAAGCTCATCGCCTTCGTCATCGGCGCCCTCTATGCGTCCGCCGCGGGTTCGCTCTTTGCGCATTTCGTGGGCTTCATAAGCCCTGAAGTGTTCGGCGTGACGATGGTCGTGCAGAGTTTCGCGATGCTCTATCTCGGTGGCATCGGAACGATGTGGGGGCCGACGATCGGCGCCGTCATCGTGTCGGTCCTGCCGGAGGCACTGCGCGGCCTGAAGGAGATGCAGGACATCGCCTATACCGCCATTCTGATCTTTATCCTGATCTTCGCGCCCCGCGGTCTGGCCGGCTTGTCAGCCCTGTTCAAACGGGATCGCGCGCAGACGCGGGAGGGCGCGTAATCATGGCACTCCTTTCCGTTCGCGAAGAGACGATGCGCTTCGGCGGCCTGTTCGCCAATCAGTCCATATCTTTCGATGTCGAGGAAGGCGAGCTTTTAGCGGTAATCGGCCCGAACGGAGCCGGCAAGACCACGCTGTTCAACGTCATCTCCGGCTTCTTTCCCCCGACATCCGGTTCGATCCATTTTGATGGAGAGGATATTACGGGAGCCTCGGCGCATCACGTGGCGTCCTCCGGCCTCGTCCGGACCTATCAGCTCGTTCAGCTCTTCAAGCATCTGACCGTGGCCGAGAATGTCGAGATCGGCAGCCATCGGGTCACGCGGGGCAGCGTGTTTTCCGCCCTGTTCAGGCCCGAGTGGATGCGCCGGCAGGAAAAAGCCGTCTGCGAAGGTGCGCGTGAGCTGCTGCGCTTCGTCGGGCTGGAAGACCAGGCCGATGTGCAGGCCGACAAGCTGCCATATGGCCGCCAACGCTTGCTCGAGGTGGCGCGGGCGTTGGCGGCAAAGCCGCGGCTGCTGCTGCTGGACGAGCCGGCGGCCGGTCTCAATACGCAGGAAACGGAGGCGTTGGCGGAAGTCATCACGCGCATCCACCGCGCAGGCACGACCATCATCCTCATCGAGCATGACATGAGCCTGGTGATGAAGATCGCGCAGCGCATCGTCGTTTTGGATTTCGGAAAGAAGATCGCCGAAGGGACGCCGGAAGAGATCAAGGCTCACCCGGATGTCATAGCAGCCTACCTTGGCGGAACGGAGATGACCGATGCCTAATGCCGTCGAATTCCTGCAGAGCGTCGTCAACGGGATCGGCGTCGGCCTTATCTATGGCCTCGTCGGCATCGGCTTCTGCGTCATCTACAACGCCAGCGGTATCGTCAACTTTGCCCAGGGCGTCTTCGTCATGCTGGGAGGAATGGTATGCCAGGTCCTCCTGGCACAGCTCGGGATTCCGCTCGTGCTCGCGGTGGCCCTCACCATTCCGCTCGTCGCCATTTCCGGCATGATCATGGAACTGGCGATCGTGCGGCCGATGATGCATCGGGGCGCCACCCTTTTTGCGATCATCCTCGCAACGCTCGCTGCGCAGATCATGATCGAGCGCATCGTACTCCTCACGCTAGGCGACCGGCCGCGCACCTTTTCGGAATTCACCCCGGGCGGGCCGCTCAAGATCGGCGATGTGGCGATCGGCTACCAGCTCTTCTGGATCCTTGGCTGCGGGGCGTTTCTGGTCCTGCTCCTGTGGCTCTTCTTCACCCGCACACGCACCGGACGAGCCCTGCGCGCCTGCTCGCAGAACAGGGAAGCGGCCCAGCTTCTCGGCATCCCGGTCTCGCACATGATGCTCGTCGCATTTGCGTTGAGCGCAGCGCTCGGCGCGGTCGCCGGCATCCTCGTCACGCCGACGCAGTACACGGCCTACAATGTCGGCACGCCGTTCGGCGTCAACGGCTTCATTGCGGCGATCATCGGCGGGTTCGGGCGGGCCGGCGGGGCGCTGGCGGGGGGCCTGCTGCTCGGCGTGCTGCAGGCCCTGGCCATCGTGGCGCTGGGCGCGGGCTTCAAGAACGTCGCGGCGTTGAGCGTCTTGCTCGTCGTCCTGCTGCTCTTCCCGAACGGATTGTTCGCCGGCTTCGGCTCCAAGGCAAAAGCACATTGAAGGTAGCCAGGGCGCGTATCCCAGCGACCAGATGTAAAAAGGAATCGTCCATGTACAACAGCACCGATCCTCGCGCCTCGCTGGCCACCGCCAAGGCGGGGCCGGCCGCTACGGAATTCGCCGCTGCAGAATATTTGAGGTTCTATGAGATGGAACCTCAGGAAAACGACGCCAACGGCAGAACCTGGCTCGGGCGTGGGCAGAACTTCATCATAGCGCATACGGAAGCCATGCCGGGCGCTGCCTTCTCCAGAAAATCGCAGGCCGACGAATATGTCGTGCTCCTGCCCGACGCGAAGTCTTCGGCAACCATCGCCTGGAACGGACGGACGGAAGCCGTCTCCGGTTATTCGATCGCTTTCGTGCCGCCGGGCGACAGCACGGTCACAATGCCCGATGGAGGGCGCGTGGTCCGCATGTTCTCCACCCGCTCGGAGGATCTGGCCGCGGCCTGCGCGAATGCGGGCGCCTATGCCGCGCACCATCCCAATATTCCGCCCTTCCAGCCCTGGCCGACGCCGAAGGACGGATATCGCGTGCGGAGCTATTCGCTCGATGTGCCGGATGAACCGGGTCGCTTCGGCCGCATCTGGCGCTGCACCACATTCATGGTGAACGTCTTGCCGCAGGAAAGGGGACCGCGCGACATCACGAAATTGTCGCCGCATTACCACGACGATTTCGAGCAGTGCTCGCTGGTGCTTGAGGGTTCCTTCACCCACCACATCCGCTGGCCCTGGACGCCGAACCTGAATGCATGGCGCGCCGACGATCACGCGCTGTGTGCCTCGCCGTCGGTCACCGTCATCCCGCCACCGGCAATTCATACCTCGCGCGCCATGGAAGCGGGTGTGAATCAGCTGGTCGACATCTTCTCCCCACCCCGGTTCGATTTCTCCGAGAAACAAGGCTGGGTACTGAACGCCGACGACTATCCGATGCCTGGTGTTCCAGGAGCGGACAAGTGAGTGCGGTATCAGGGCTGGACGGTAAGGTCGTCCTCGTGACGGGTGGATCGCGGGGCATCGGTGCGGCGATTGCGCGCCGCTTCGCCGCGCTCGGCAGCCGCGTCGTCATCGCCTACAAATCCGATCACGAAACAGCGAGAAAGCTCGCGAATCAACTGGCAGGTCCGGACCGCAACAGCATCGCGGTGCGTGCCGACGTTGCCGATCCGGGTGCCGTCAACGCCCTGGTGGCGTCCGCCGTGCAGCAGTTCGGCGGGATTGATATCCTGGTGAACTGCGCGGCCATCGGTCCGTATCGCCCGCTCGGCAAGATGGACGCTTCCTTCGTCAGGCAGATATTGGATACCAACGTCATGGGCACCGTGCTCATGACCGAGGCAGTCCTGCGGCACCTGCCGTCGCCCGGCGGCCGTATCATCAATTTCTCCTCGGCGCTGGCATTCAGGCCGATCCCGACGAGTTCGGTCTATTCCGCATCCAAGGCCGCGGTGTCCACGCTGACCCATGCCTTCAGCAAGGAAGTCGGGCCGAAGGGCATCACGGTCAATGCCGTTGCACCCGGCGTGATCGAGACCGACATGACCACAAGGATACTGGCCGAAAGGGGAGACCAGATTTTGGCTGCAACGCCTCTCGCCCGGATCGGCCAACCGGACGATATTGCCGGCGTCGTAACCTTTCTGGCGTCGCCGGAGGCCGGCTGGATCACGGGCCGCACCATCATCGCCGATGGCGGGGTCACGTGACCATTACGGGGAATACATCGCAGTGACGTGGGCCGCGACGAGCTCTTCTATTCCCCGGCCAGCGTCACAACGAGTGATGGCATTGGTGACTATCGCTGAGATGACGGCCTAGGAATATATGGCAATGTGTGGCATTCGCGCCGCTGAATTCGTTCAAGAGCCGGAGCCGTCGTTCCAAACGGCGGCAGGACGCGCGAAAATCGCGCTTTGGAGCCGGGGGCGCGCGGTCATCTTGATCATGGACGGGCGGGAATACGAATTCCGCTTCGGCGCGACATTGACCGAGGCAGACGCGCTCGCGCTGCTGAGCGAACATGCCGTGCCGGTCGTGAGGGAGGATTTGGCCAGGACTGTGGTCTTCTCGATCGCCGCCGTCTGTCTGCTCGCGCTTATATTTCTGTACCTTCTCGCCTGAAACCATAGAGCGGAGGCGAGGGTAAATCGACCGATGAGCAGTCTTGCGCAATGAAAGTCACCGGCACGTCGCGCGGGAGAGCTTCCATGGCGGCGTTGTCGGCAAAAGCATTGACAAGGCGCTTGATGCAGGCGCCGCTCGATTGACTTGGCTCTCAGAGAACTCGGTCGCAATCTTCGAATGCGACGTTGATGCAGAGCGCCGTGGCGGCAATTGCCATCCCCGGCCAGACCATCAGCATTGGGCGGTCGAAGATGAATACGCGATATTCGAACAGCATCGAGCCCCAGTCAGGTTTCGACGGGTCCGCACCGAGTCCGATGAACGCGAGCGAGGCATAGGCAATGATCGCGAGGCCCACCTGGTTTCCCGTATAGGCCAATATCAACGGCAGTGTGTTGGGAAGAAGGTGCCGGGTGATCATGCCGGACGACGAGACGCCAAGGCTTCGTGTCGCGAGAATGAAAGGCTGGCCGAGCACGCGCTTGCTCAGCGAATGCGCGAGCAATGCATGCGGCCCGATGCCGGCAAGGCCGAGCGCCAGGCCCGCGCTCAAAGGCGAGAGGCCGAATATCGCCGCGGCCGAAAGGGCGACGACGAGCGTTGGCACCATGATGAAGAACTCGCAGCAGCGCAGGATCGTCGTCTCGCGCCAGCTTCCGAGGATTGCCGCGGCAGTGCCAAGGAAGGTGCCGGCCGTGAAACCGATGAAGCCGACCGAGAGGATGACCCAAGCGGTCCGCGAGCCGCCGGCCATGATGCGGGAGAGAAGGTCGCGCCCGAGATGGTCGGTTCCGAGAAGATGCTCCGCCGTCATGCCGGAATGACGAGCAAACATGTCCACGGCATCGGGATCATAGGGCTGCCAGAAGCCGCCAAGGATCAGGAAGACCGCGAGTGCCGCGGGCAGACAATAACGGAGCATCAGGCAAGCCGGGGATCGAGGAGGCGCATGGCGAGATAGGCGCCGCCGTTGACGATCAGCATCCAGACGGCGATCACCATGACATATGCCTGCAGCACCATCTGGTCGCGTGCGGCGATGCTCTGTACTAGAAACTGGCTGATGCCGGGCAGGCCGAAGAGGATCTCCATCGTCGCTGTGCTGCCGATCACCCAGCCTGCTTCCGAACGTACAGCGGCCAGCAAAGCATAGATTGCGCCGCGATGTCCGTGCCGCCAAAGCGCCTGTCTTTCCGACAGGCCCTTGGCAAGCGCCGTGCGAAAATGCGGCTGCGCGGCCGTTTCCGTCAGATCGCGGCGGTAGACCCGCGCGAGCACGGCGACCGAATGCAGGGCAACCAGCAGAACCGGCAGAACGATTGCCGTCCAATCGTTGGCGAACGGCCTGATCCAGCGCAGCTGAACCCCGAGTACCCAGTGCAGGACAAGTCCGAGCCAGAACCCCGGTACGGCCTGGACGAAGACCGAAAGTGCCCGGCTGAACCGGTCTGCCAGGCCCCTTGGATATGCCGCCGCGAAAAAACCGAGCGGGATTGCGAGGACGATGGCGAGCGCCAGCCCCGCCATGCCCAGCGAAAGCGAAACCGGCAGCCTCTCCACAAATTCCGCGATAACCGATTCTCCCGTCCGAAACGACCGGCCCCAATCGCCTGTCACGAAGTTCGCCAGCCAGCGGAAGTAGCGGGGTAACAGGGGCTGATCGAGCCCCCATTGCACCCGCAGTGCGGCGACGGTCTCGTCTGTTGCCGGCAGGTTCCAGACACGGATGGCAATCGAGACCGGATCGGCCGGCATCATGGTGATGATGGCGAAGGAAGCAAGCGAAACCGCGAACAGGCCCGTTAGCGACCGGATGCCGAACCGAACCAGATTCATCGCGCCTGCTTCGCCTCGCCGATGTCGGCGCGCAGGACGTGATAGTCGGACCCCCAGGGTTCGTAATTCCTGAGTCGCTTCGACATGCCGACATACCATACCGGCGAGACCAGGAAGGATGCCGGCGCATCGGCAAAGAGCTTCGCCTGCGCATCGAGCGCGATCGTCACGCGCTTGACCGGGTCGCCTTCGGTGGCGAAGCGGTCGAGGATCGCGTCGAATTCCGGTGACGCATATTTCGCATAATTGAGCGACGCGCCGCTGCGCAACATCGAATTCAGAAAGAAGGCCGGGTCGCCGCTCGGGGCGGTATGTTGAGCCCAGAGCGCGATGTCGAAATCGCCGGCCGAAGCGACCTGCTGGATGTTTTCGACCACCTGCGTGTCTGTCGCCACGCCTATCCTGGCGAGTTCCGCCTTCACGACGGGAAGCATGGTCACGAGATCGGGGCGCTGGGGATAGGTGATGGCGAGGAGGCGAAGCGGCTTGCCGTCCTTCTCGCGCATGCCGCTCGCGCCTTTCTTCCAGCCGGCCTCATCGAGCAGGGCTGCGGCTTTTGCAAGGTCGGTCGGTCGCGCCTCCTTGCCGGCAAATGGGAAATAGGCCGCGTATGCGCCGCTGGCCGGCTCGCCCCCATTGATCGCGGCGGCCAGTTCCCTGCGGTCGAAGGCGAGATCGAGCGCCCGGCGCACCTTGACGTCGCCAAGCAGCGGACGAGCGGTGTTGAGGAAAGCAAGATATTGATAGCCCACGGGGAAGGACTTGATCGTCAGGTCCGGACTGGCCTTGAGGCGGCTCACGACTTCCGACGGCAGGCCGAAAGCGAGGTCGAGTTCGCCGGATTCCAGCGCCAGCGTCATCGTCTGTGCATCGCCGAACTTGTGGAAGTTCACCGGCGAACGCTTGTCCACCCCCGGAAAACGAGCATTCGGTTCGAGCGTGATGGAAGCGTCTGTCTTGAAAGCTTCGATCCTGTAAGGTCCGGTAAAGACGGCATTGCCGTCGCTCGCCGGCTTGTAGGCGATCAGCGGCCATTCGGCGAAGAGCGCCTGGATGTAAGGAACCGGCTTTTCGGTCTTCACCTTGAGGATGAGGTCGTCGATTGCCTTGAAGGTCAGTTTGCCGCCGGTCGCGAGCGCAGCCTTGTTGTTGACGAAGGTATTTTCGAAACCGGCCGCCAGCGCCTTGGCGGCGACCGGCGTGCCGTCGGAGAACATGCGGCCGGGCTTCAGCGTGATCGTCCACGTGAGATCACCTGTGCGCTCCGCCTTTTCGGCAAGTTCGGGCACGAGCCTCCCGTCCTTGTCGACGGTGAAGAGATTTTCTCCGACGCCGTGGCTGACCAGCGCCCAACCGTTCGATCCCTTGGCTGGATCGGTCCCGCTGGTAATATAGGTGGCGCCGACGCGAAGCGGTTCGGCGGCGACGGCCGTTCCTGCGGCGGCTAGGGATGCGGCTGCAAGCCAGGCGCTTACCAGTTGCGACATGAATTTGGGCGGCAATTCTCTCTCCTCAGTTCTGTTTTGGTGGGGCGCGAAGCCGCTGCTTGCGGCCCGTCGGGTAATAGGCGAAGTCCTCGACGACATGGCCATCGAGGAGATGTCGGGTAATGATCCGGTCGACTGCTTCTTCGTTGACGCCGCCGTAGTAAGTGCCTTCGGGAAAGACCTGCAGGACGGGTGCCAGATTGCAGGGGCCGAGGCAGGTGGACTTGGCGGTCATGGTACCGTCGCCGGTTACTCGCAGCTTCCGGCGCTCCTGCTGGTTTCGCAGATGGTTCCAGATCACGTCCGCGCCAGCTGAATTGCAGGCGCCGCCGGCGCAGACGAGAACACGTCGCTTCTGAGGTGGAACGAGAGAGCCTTCAGCGATGGACGCCCTGCCAAGCGATACGTCGATTTCTTCTTGGGTTTCCAGTAGGTTGCGGATGAGCGGCATCATCAGGGCGCTGGAGGCGATATCCCTGGCGATCGACAGTGCCGGCCATTGTCGTTCTTCCGATGACTTCCAGCGCTTCAGCGATTTCGTCAGCCAGATATGAAAACTCGGCTCCATCGGCAGGACGAGAGGCACGATGACGATGCCGTCGAGGTTTTCGTCAAGCAGGGCGGACAGCGCTTCGCGAAGGGATGGCGTGCCTTGTTCGGTAAACGCGAAACGAACAACGGTCCCGGGCTGGAATGCCGTCACGAGATCCGCGAGCCGCTGCATCTGCAGATGCGGCGCGGCAGCGAAGGCGGACTTGGCGATCAGCAGGATCGCGCGCCTGAATGCGACGTCAGGAAGGTTACGGTCTGCGCTCACTGCCTCAATCTCGAAAATGCGAGGAGGCAGCAAAAATGACGGCGCACCCAGATCCGGAAAACCACCGGAAATCAATGCACCTTCATTCCTGTGGCACACCCCGACCACGGAATTCTCTTCTGTCAGGCAGGTCTCCTGGCTCGCGGGTCAAAGCCTTCATCGCCCGTCTTCCCGGCATTTCTGCCAGTGACATGTTGGACGAACGGCTCACCGCTCACAGTTGCGGGACAGCTCCGGTTTCGCACCGGATTCCCTCTTAGCTTCCGCCAACGACGGAAGAACCATGACGCCAGAGAACCTACACTGCCCATACCGGCTGTCAACCGGCCTCATTTTTTAAGGCTCTCATGCCGCCCGGCGGTCCCAGCTTGCGAAGGGATCGGGCAGGTTGCGCCATAGTTCAGGCATGAAGACGAGACTGTCGATCAGGCAGGTGTCCAGCTCCGCACGGATCTTTGCCTCGTCCATCGGGTCTGCGCCGATGAAGACGATCTCCTGCCTCCGGTCGCCCCAGATGGGATCGAGGTAGGGCTGCATCGTCTGCAGGAATTGCGGATCGCGCGGCCACTCTTGCTTCGGCACAGAGGACCACCAAAGCCCCATCCTGCCGGTGCGCACCAGAGCGCCCGCCTGGCTGATCTCGCCGACGTAATGCGGCCGCGTCGCCAGCCAGAAGAATCCTTTCGCTCGCACCACACCGGGCCAGGAGCGGTCGATAAACCGCTGAAAGCGCATGGGGTCGAAAGGTTGTTTCGCGCGGTAGACGAAGGAGCGAATACCATACTCCTCCGTTTCCGGCACATGGTCTTTGAAACCGTGCAGTTCCTTGAACCACAGGGGATGCGTCTCGGCCTTGGCGAATTCGAAGCGGCCGGTGCCGAGCACCTCCTTGAGCTCCACCCTGCCGAAGTCTGTCTCGATCAGCCTGGCATCCGGGTTGAGTGCGACGATAATCTTGCGCGCGGCATCCCGCTCGCTCGGTGTCGCCGTTTCGATTTTGTTCAGGACAACCACGTCGGCGAATTCGATTTGCTCGACCAGAAGATCGACCAGCGTCCGGTTGTCGCCGTCGCCCGCCGTTTCGCCGCGGTCGGCAAGGAATTCCGACGAGCCGTAATCCCTCAGCAGGTTGGCGGCGTCGACCACCGTCACCATGGTGTCAAGCTTTGCGACATCGGAGAGGCTTCGGCCGTTCTCATCACGAAAATCGAAGGTGGCCGCTACCGGCAAGGGTTCCGCAATGCCGGTCGATTCGATCAGCAGGTAGTCGAACCGGCCCTGTTCGGCGAGTGCCCGCACTTCCTGCAGGAGATCGTCGCGCAGCGTGCAGCAGATGCAGCCGTTGGTCATTTCGACGAGCTGTTCCTGTGTCCGTGACAGGTTTGCGCCGCCATCTCTGACCAGCGCCGCGTCGATGTTGACCTCGCTCATGTCGTTGACGATGAGCGCCACCCGCATCCCGTCGCGATTGGCAAGGATGTGGTTGAGGAGTGTCGTCTTGCCGGCACCGAGAAAGCCGGACAGGACCGTGACGGGAAGTTTTTTCATCATTCTCACCCAATCTAGATGACATAACATTACGAACGTAAATAGGTCGCCGCCTCATGCGATATGTTATTACGTAACACGCTATTTCGCGATTGTAATAACATTACATGTTCGGTCGCTGTCAATCCCCGAGGATGCGATGAGCCAAGCCGATCCGCGACTTCTTCGAGGTGATGCGTCGCGTTCGGCGAGGAGAGGCGGAGATGGCGGCCGCGCTTGCGTATCTCTCAGTGACACGCAGCTCTTCAAGAGCGAGGATCGATCAGCGGGACATGACGCCGAAGGGCGATATAGAGCGTAAATCCGGATCCACCGTGCCCGCAGCCCTGGCCACGTGACCGTGGCTCATGCTGTATCCGTAGTCGAGCACGCGCACGCCGTCCATGATAAAGAGCTGTACCTTATCCAAGCCAGGCCGCAGAGCGCCGGTCACGGTGATCGTCTCGTAGATCTTGGAGATACGAAAGGGCTCATCCGAGACGACATGAACCAACTGATTGGGCGGAGGAGGGGCGCTGTGGCTGCACGCCCCCGCCCAAGGAACCAGCATGAATTCGTAGACGAGATCACCGTCCTGGTCGATCGGGAGGATGAACCCGGTTAACGCAACGGTGCGTGTTTCGTCACGCCATGCAAGCGTTTCCCCCTGCAGACGGTTTGAAGCCATGCCGGGCAGGGGCAGGTCGGCATCGGATTGACCGGCAGGTCTAAGTGCATTCCATTGAATGAACTGCGGCCCCGCGAAGGTGTCTGATGCCGCACAGGCAAAGCCCGCCGCGATCGCTGCGGATTTCAGGAGGCGAAGCCAGACTCTCATCACTGCCTCTCCATGAGCTCGATACTCGAGTGAGCTTTTTCGCCCTCGGCGTCTGAATGTTACGCCCAAGACTGCTCGATCGTCAAAGCTGTCGTTCGGAGTGATGACAAATTTCTCGCCAGGCTTCACGGCACCTGTTTCCGTTTAAATATAGCGGGCGGAAATGCCGATCCTGCAGACCTTGCGCAACTCTCATGGAGGTATAAACGTCTTCCGCATCGAACCTGCGATCCACGGCCGCTTGCCGCGAAAGGGTTCGCGCGAGACGGGAGCCTTGGCACCCATGCCACGGGGCGGCACGTACACGTTCCGTCTCTAAATGCTCTCGGCAGCGGCAGGTAGTTCCGGAGGCGCGGTTCGGCGACATGAAGGATTTTGGATTGATAAGATGAGCGGATGCTGTTCGGCAGTCAGCCGAAACGATGGAAACGGGGGATCGGGCGAGGCTGCGGAGATTGTCTCGCGCGGCAGGGCCGGCGAGGTTATTGCGGTCACGGGTGGTGAGACCTTTGTCGGAACTCACGAACCGATTCTGACTGTCGATGGTGAAGGACCGGAGCGCCGGGTCACCGTCAACGATTTCTTCCTGGAGGCGGAAACCGTCACTGTCGCCCGCTTTGCCGAGTTCGTTGCTGCGACGGGCTATGTCACTGAATCGGAAAAATTCGGCTGCGCTGCGGTCTTTGCGGGCTTGCTACAGGACAGCAGGCTGATTGCCGAGAACGTTGCTCAAACACCTTGGTGGGCTCGGGTCGACGGAGCAGTCTGGAACATGCCGGAAGGCCCTGGAAGTTCGATCGAAAAACGCATGAGCCACCCGGTGACGCAGGTTTCGTGGAACGATGCCCTTGCCTTCGCGGCGTGGGTCGGCGGCCGTTTGCCGACCGAGGCGGAATGGGAGCACGCGGCACGCGGCGGCAACCGCCGGCGCCGTTATCCCTGGGGCGACGAGGAACCGACCGACGAAAACGTCTTCTGCAACATCTGGCAGGGCGGCTTCCCGCACCACAACACGCTGGCCGACGGTTTTTTCGGCACCGCGCCGGCACGCAGTTTCGCGCCGACCGACGACGGATTTTATAATCTCGCCGGCAATGTCTGGGAGTGGACGAGCGATCCATTCCGCATCCGCTCGCTGTCGCGTCCGGCAAAGATGCGCAACGAACAGTCGAAGAAGCATGCCGACAAGGTTCTCAAGGGCGGATCGTTCCTCTGCCACAAGAGTTACTGCTACCGCTACCGGATAGCGGCCCGCATGGGCCTATCGCCCGACAGCGCCTCCAGCAATACCGGCTTCCGCATCGCCTACGATGTCCGGCCGACAGAGCACGGAAGCGTTTGACGACCGTAGAAGAGCCAACGTAGGTGAAGACTGGCGCCTCCGGATCGGATCCAGCCAAGGCCAGCGATCTTCGTCCGTCAGCAGCATGCTCCGCGACATCTTCTCGACACCGGCATCAGGAGACAGCCCGTCGCCTTGGCGAATTGCGGGCCGCGCAATTCGGCCAGCCGCTTTCCGGTGGGACGACGTGCCGCATCCGCTTACACCATCACGACGACCGCCTAGGTTTTTCGTTCCGGCTCGCGATTTCCCCGGGCCGTGGTCACCATGGCAGGATCTGGCCATTGTAGTTGTAAAAAGCTCCCGTCTGGTGCGGGCCGGACTCTTCTATCACGCTGCGCATGCGCTCGACGCTCGCGGCAACCGATAGGCCGCTCTCTCCCGCGGCCGCGACCTTGCCGGGATGTATGCCGATGACGCAGATCTGCCGTGGCCCCAGATCAATCGCAAAATTCTTCATCACCATATTGAGGCCGGCCTTGCTGGAGCGGTAAGCATAGGAACTGCCTGTGTTGTTGAGGCTGATCGAGCCCATTCGGCTGGAAATGAATGCAATGACCTTCTGCTCGCTACGTGCCACGTGCTCGACGAATGCGTGGGATACCACGAAAGGAGCAATCAGGTTCACCTCCAGCATCCTGCGCCAGAGTTGAATATCCGTTTGCTGGAGGAGGTGGTGCGGGCCGGGAATGCCGGCGTTGTTGATGAGAATGTCGATTTTCTGCCCCTGGAGATCGCCGGCAAGCCGCAGGACGGCTTCTTCATCCGTCACGTCGAGCCTGACGATTTCCACATTCGAGCCGAATTGACGCCTGGCCGACAGCTGTTCCGGATGGAGGCAGGTCGCAATCACGCGATCGCCCTTGCTCGCATATTGTTGTGCGAATTCTTCGCCAAGGCCGCGGTCGCAGCCGGTAATCAATACGGTGGCCATGGATTGCTCGTTCGATTCGTATACATGCATTTGGTAACGGTTCCATTAATTCCGTCAAGGCGCAGTTTTTGTTGACTAATCAATGAAGAATCCTTAGATATTTTTGATGGAAGCGTTTTCATTTTTACTGGAGCGATACATTGAAGCAACCCATGTCGCGCCGCCCGAAAATGGCCGATGTCGCGCGCATGGCGGGCGTCTCGGTCACGACTGTTTCGCGCTCTTACAACGAGCCGGACGCGGTTTCGGAGAAGATCAGGTTACGGATCGCGGAGGCGGCACGCACGCTGGATTACGTCCCGAACGTGATGGCGGGCAGCCTCGCGGCAAAGCGCAGCAAGGCGGTCGCAGTCGTCGTGCCGACACTCAACAACTCTGTTTTTGCGCTGATGTTGGAGGAACTGAGCAAGGTCCTCAATCGCCAAGGTTATCAGGTCATGCTGGCGTCCAGCGACTATTCTGCGGAGCGCGAGGAGGAGCTTGTGAAATCGCTTCTCTCCTGGTCTCCGGCGGGCATCGTGCTGGTCGGTCGGCATCATTCGCGCGGCACGCTGCGGTTGCTGGTCGAAGATGGCCTGCCGGTGGTCGAGGTCGGCGAATATCTGCAAGGTGCGATCGACAGTAATATCGGCTTCTCGCATCGGGATGTCGGCCGCCACGTAGCAAGGCATTTCGCGAACCTCGGCGTGCGCAGTCTTGGGCTCGCACTCGTAGCTCTTCCCGGCGATCATCGGGCCGCTGATCGTGGCGCCGGATTTCGTGACGTTGCGCGGGAAGAGGGCCTTCACCTCGAAGAGTTCGTCCTGCCGGAACGGGCATCCTCGCGAGGAGGTGCCGCGGCGCTCGCCGACCTGATGCGTCGGGTCGCGCGTCCGCAGGCGATCTTTTTTTCGAACGACATGGTTTGTCTCGGAGCGCTCTTCGAGGCGGGTCGCCTCGGCATTCGCGTGCCGGAGGATCTGAAGCTCTGCGGTTATGGGGACTTCGATTTTGCAGCGACCTCGTCGCCATCCTTGAGTTCCATCCGCCCGCCGGATCGAGAAATCGGCGCGCAGGCCGGCTTGCTTCTGCTGGAAAGATTCCGGGGCGAGGGCGTCCCGGTATCGATCAATCTCGGCTTCGAACACATCGTGCGCGCTTCCGGCTAGATCGGGGCCCGATGTCCGAAGTCGTCAATTCATGGAGGAAAAGTTGGCAAAGCCCCAAAAGCGCCCGAACATCATTTTCGTCATAACGGACCAGCAGCGCTTCGACACGATCGCCGCGGGCGGCTTTCCTTACATGCAGACGCCGACCCTCGACCGCATGGTGAAGGAGGGGACTTATTTTCGCCAGACCTATGTGACCTCGCCGTCCTGCGCGCCGTCGCGTGCGAGCCTCTTCACCGGCGTTTATCCCCATACCAACGGCGTGTTCCGCAATGACGAACCCTGGGCGTTCAGCTGGGTCCAGCTGTTGGCGGAATCTGGTTATCGCTGCGTCAATATCGGCAAGATGCATACCTCGCCGTTTGAGGATTCCTTCGGCTTCCACGAGCGGCACGTGGTGGAGAACAAGGACCGTGCGACAGCCCGCCTGCCGTTCTTTCTCGATCATTGGGACAAGGCGATCTGGGCGCGCGGTTTCGAGAAGCCGAGCCGCGTCACCTATCGCCGGCGTGAGGATTATCGCTCCTCGCTCGGCGCGTTCGTATGGGAACTTCCCGAGGATCTGCATTCGGACAATTTCGTTCCCGAATTCGCGCAGATGTGGCTTGATTCGTATACGGGCAAGGAACCGTTCTTCCTGCAGGTCGGCATCCCCGGGCCGCATCCGCCCTACGATCCCACGCAAGAATATCTCGATCTTTACGCGGATGCCGAACTGCCTGAGGCGATTCTCAGCGACGAGGATATCGCCGCTCAGCCCGCCGCGCTCCGGAAGTTGCGCGAGCAGCATCTTGCCGTCGATCACGATGCGGTGGTCCATCTGCCCAATCCGACAAGGGAGCAACTTCGGCGCCAGCGGCAGCATTATTTCGCGAATGTCTCAATGATCGACGCCCAGATGGCAAAGCTCATCGCGGCGGTCGAACGGCGCGGCGTGCTCGAGGATACGATCATCATCTTCACCTCCGACCATGGCGACAGCCTGAACGATCACGGCCACAGCCAAAAATGGTCGATGTACGAGCAGAGCGTCCGTGTGCCGGCGATTGTCTGGTCGCCGGGCCGCGTGGCGGAGGGCAGGGTGGTCGACGACCTTGTCTCGCTGTTCGACTTCGCGCCCACCATCCTGGAACTCGCTGGCCTAAGCGTCCCGGCCTGGATGGAGGCCCAGTCGCTTGTGCCGTACCTAAACGGGGAGGAATGCAAACCGCGGAAATTCGTGTTCTCGGAGCATGCCGGCGACCGCATCTTCAACGGCACGGAATTCATGACGATGATCCGCAGCCAGCGTTACAAGCTCGTCCATTTCGTCGACAGCGAAGAGGGGCAGCTGTTCGATATGGACAATGATCCGAAGGAGATCGACAACCTCTGGGGCGATCCGGCTCACCAAGGGATCAAACAGGAACTCGTCAACGAAATCCTGAAATGGCGGATCAGAGGCTCGCTTCGGACGCAGGGCTGGACACTTGCGAGCGTCAAGCTCGGCGCCGGTTCCGGCCGCACGCCGGAAAGCGCAGCTCGCCAAGGAGGTGAATAGCGGGGATAGGCATTCCGCAGAGATGGCCTCATGCAAAAAAGAGGCCTATGTGAAAACCGGAGCCGTCATGCATGATACCTTCGATGCCGCCGGCAATTTCCAAAAAGTTTCGCGTGGAGATCCTGCGGGGCATCATGCTTTTATAATGTGCTGCGTTGCGTGCTTTCCCGCACGACGAGCTGCCAGTCCACAATAGTGATCCTCGGCTCGGAACCGTTGATGCGGGCGACGATGGCTTCGGCGGTCAGCTTGCCGATCCGTTCCCGGTCAGGACGTATCGTCGTCAGAGAAGGCGTGACGCAGCCGGCTGCTTCGTTGTCTCCGAAGGCAATCACGCCGATATCCTCCGGCACGCGCTTGCCGAGCTTTTTCAGTGCACGGAGAACCCCGAACGACACGACATCACTATTGCATGCAATCGCGTCGATTTCCGGGTGGTGTTCCAGGAGTTCGGTGGCCAGCCGTTCTCCAAGCTCGGGATTGCCGCCCTGTTGCGCAGTGTGCTTGGTGATCTCGGGAAGTCCTGCGGCTGCTGCTGCTGCTTCCAGCCCGCTCAGGCGTTTTTGCGCGCGCTTGTCGTTTTCGCGGACGCTGCCGAGAAAGGCGATCCGTCGATAGCCCTGGGCAATCAGGTGATCGGCCTGGGCGGCGCCGACCTGCGTGTGGTCGAAGCCGACCGCCGTGTCGATCACGTCGCCGCCGGTATCCCACATCTCGATGATCGGAATGCCCGACGCTTTCAGCAGCTCGACGACCTTGGGAGGATGGTCGACCCCGATGATGGCGACCGCAGCCGGCCGCCAGCTGAGGATCGAGCGGACAAGCCGCAGTTCCTGGTCGGCATTGTAGCGCGTATTCGCCAGCATGACCTGCAGATCGCGTTCCAGAAGCGCGGATTGCAGGGAGTCGATGATGCTGGCGAATTCCGAATAATAAAGCGATGTCACGACGACGCCGACGATATCTGATCGCGTGCCGGATAGCCCGCCGGCAAGCCGGTTCGGCACGTAATTGAGTTCTTCCATGGCCGCGTTGATGCGACGGCGAAGCTCGACGCGAACCGTGTTCGGCGCGCGCAAGGCCCGTGAAACGGTATTGACCGAAACGCCGACCCGCTCCGCAATCGAGGCGAGGGTCGGGACGTTGCGCGCTTCCTTGTCGATAATATCGATCGTCATTCGAATTCAAAAATCCATCTGGGTGATCGTTGCGTTAACGTTCACTTTGTGCCATCGTTTTAGTGGCGAGGCAAGCGAAAGACCCGGAACAACCCCTTTCTTTCGTTTGATGGATTGTGCAGGCCGGCAAACGGCGGCGCGGAGGAGCAGAACCTATGGCTGAAAGGCCAAACATCATTCTGATCATGACGGACCAGCAGCGATACGATTCCATAGCAGCGCTGGGATTTCCCTATGCCATGACCCCCAACATCGATGCGCTCGTCGAAAAGGGCGTGGCGCTGACCAACTGCCACATCACGGCGCCGAGCTGCGTGCCTTCGCGGGCAAGCCTTTTCACCGGCTACTATCCGCATACGACGGGCGTTCTCGCGAACGGCCAGAAATGGCAGCGGACCTGGGTCGAGCAACTGCGCGAGGCGGGCTATCGCTGCGTCAACGTCGGCAAGATGCACACCATTCCCTACAATTCGGATTCCGGCTTCCACGAGCGCTACGTGGTGGAGAACAAGGACCGTTATATGGAAGGGCGCTGGTATTTCGACGAATGGGACAAGGCGCTCGCCGCCAATGGCCTCGTCAAGCAGCAGCGCGAGCTCTATCGCAAGCTTGACGACTACCGGGATCGGCTCGGCTGCTTCGACTGGGATCTGCCCGAAGATCTTCACTCCGACGCCTTCGTCGGCAACATGGCGAAATGGTGGGTGAACACCTATCCGCCGACCGAACCGCTGTTCCTGCAGGTCGGTTTTCCGGGGCCGCATCCGCCGTTCGATCCGCCGGCGCGCTATACGGAACCCTACCTCAGGCGCAACGATCTGCCGCTGCCGAGGCCGACGAAGGAAGAACTGGACTCGCTTCACCAGGAACTGAAGGACAAACGCCAGCACGACGTCGAGGTCGACCACGACTCCGTCGTCTGGAGCCTCGATCCGACACCGGACCAGATGCAGCGGCTCTGGGCGCATTACCTCGGCAACGTCACGCTGATCGACGAGAAGGTCGGCGAACTGCTGGAAGCGCTCAAGGAGCGCGGCTATCTGGAAGACGCCATCGTCATCTTCACCTCCGATCACGGCGAATGCCTCGGCGAGCACGGGCTGATCCAGAAATGGTCTATGTACGACATCGTCACCCGGGTACCGACCGTCATCTGGTCCACGGCGAACCGGTTCGAGGGCGGACGTGCGATCGACGGGCTCTGCCAGCTCTTCGACCTTGGCCCGACCATTCTCGAATATGCCGGCATCACGCCACCGAAATCGTTCGAGGCGAAGAGCCTCAGGCCGGCGCTTGAAGGCAAGGACTGGACACCCCGCGCTCATGTGTTCTGCGAACAGATCGGCGACGTCGCGATGGCCGGCGGCGTCGAGTTCATGACGGGGGTCAGAAGCGACCGATGGAAGCTCGTCCACTTCAAGGGCTCGACCGACGGCCAGCTTTTCGATCTCGAAAACGATCCGAAGGAGGTGAAGAACCTCTGGAGCGATCCGCTTTATGCGGAACGGAAGCGCGAACTCCTGGACGTGATGCGCGACTGGCTGATCGAGTCCAACTTCAAGACGCGCGACGTCATGGCGGGTGTCCGATGAGACTGCAATTTCACCAATGCGGACACGCTTTCGCGAGGGAGGCATGACCTTGTCAGTTTCAACGACCGAGGAAAAACCCGAACCGGTATCGCGTCCATCGTTGTTGTCGCGCCCGGTGGGAATGCTGGCGGTCAACGTCACCGCCGTAGTGGCCGGCATCATCCTCTGGGCCGCGGTCACCTCGCAGGGCGTCGTCGGTCTGCCGACACCGCTCGCGGTCGCCCGGCAAGCGGTTATCCAAGCGCAAAACGGACTTCTCTGGTCCGATGCGCTGGCAAGCCTCGGCCGCGTCTTCACGGGCTTTGCACTCGGCATCGCCGTGGCGATCCCCATCGGTTTCCTGATGGGCTGGTATCGCATCGCCCGCGGCGTCATCGAACCTTACGTACAGTTCTTCCGCACCATCCCGCCGCTCGCCATTATTCCGCTGGCGATCGTCACCATGGGCATCGACGAGACGCCGAAGATCTTCGTCATCTTCCTGGCGTCGTTTCTTTCGAGCGTCGTGGCGACCTATCAGGGTGTAGTCAATGTGGACAAGACGTTGATCAATGCCGCCCGTGTCCTCGGAGCCAACGATTTCGTCATCTTCCGGCGTGTCATCGTGCCGGCGTCGCTACCCTATATCATGGTCGGAGGCCGTATCGGCCTCGGGTCGTCATGGGCGACCGTCGTCGCGGCCGAACTCATCGCGGCGCAATCCGGCCTCGGGTTCCGCATGCAGCAGGCCCAGCTCTATTACGATCTTCCGACTATCTTCGTCAGCCTCGTCGCGATCGGCGTTCTCGGCCTCGTCATGGACCGTATCGTCATGGCGCTCGATGGCGTGCTGACCGCCTGGCAGGAAAAACTATGAGCATCAAAATCTCGTTCCAGAACGTCGCGAAGACGTTCAATATTGCTGGCCAGACATCTTTCAATGCGCTCCAAGGCCTCAACCTCGATATCGAGGACGGCGAGTTCATCACGGTAGTCGGCCCGTCCGGCTGCGGCAAGTCGACGGCCATGAACATTGCGGCCGGCCTCACCAACCCATCATCCGGCCAGGTTCTGGTCGACAGCATCCCGGTCAAAGGCCCCGGTCCCGAGCGTGGCGTAATCTTCCAGCAATACGCACTCTTCCCGTGGCTGACAGTCCGTGAGAACGTCGAATTCGGCCTGCAGATCGCAGGCCATCCGAAGGCGGAACGCCGGAGGATCGCCGATCATTTCATCGGCCTCGTCGGCTTGAGCGACTTTGCGGAGTCCCTGCCGAAGACGCTGTCGGGCGGCATGAAGCAGCGTTGCGCGATCGCCCGTGCCTACGCCGTGAACCCGAAGATTTTGCTCATGGACGAGCCGTTCGGAGCACTGGATGCTTTGACCCGCGTCCAGCTTCAGGATCAGCTGCTCGCCACTTGGGAAGCGGAGCGGCGTACCGTCATGTTCATCACCCACGACGTCGACGAGGCGGTCTATCTCGCAAGCCGTGTCGTCGTCATGGCCGCCCGCCCGGGCCGGCTCCACAAGATCGTTCCGGTCGATCTGCCCTATCCGCGCACCGAGGAGATGCGTCTTTCGCCGGAATTTTCTGCATTGCGCAACGAGGTCTGGCGGTCGGTCTATCACCCCGCCGCGGCTTGAACGTTGCTGCCAAAATCGGCTGTTAAAAGGAGGAATGAACATGCTGACGAGACGTAACCTCATGAAGACGACAGCGGCCGTCGCGGGCGCGAGCGCGTTTTCGATCGGCGGAAAGGCGATCGCCCAATCCGCCGACATGACGATCGGCTACATCGCCGATTTCCCGAATGCCAGCGTGCTGGCGATCGCCCAGGATCAGAAGCTTTGGGAAGCCGAAGGCATTACGCCGTCGGTCAAGGTGTTCACCAACGGCCCGATCCAGATTCAGGCGATGGGCGCCGGCAGCCTGAATTTCGGAACGATCGGTCCAGGCGCCCTCTGGCTGCCCGCGAGCGGCCGCGCCAAGGTGATCGGCGTCAACGATATCGGCTTTTCCGACCGCGTCATCGTCCAGGGCAATATCGGCTCGATCAAGGATCTCAAGGGCAAGAAGGTCGGCGTTCCGCAGGGTACGTCCGGCGACATGATCCTGCGCATGGCGCTGACCAAGGCCGGCATGACGATCGGTGACATCCAAGTGGTGCCGATGGATCCGGCAACCGTGGTTTCCGCGTTCACCTCGAAGCAGATCGACGGTGCCGGCATCTGGTATCCGCTGATCGACACGATCAAGCCGCGTGTTCCGGATATGAAGGAACTCGCCTCCAATCAGGATTTCTATCCGCAGACTTCGTTCATCAACACCTTCGTCGCCCGCAACGAGATCGTTCAGCAGAATCCGGATCTCGTGAAGAAATTCCTTCGCGTCATGAAGAAGGCGATGGATTATCGCGCGGCCAATCTCGATCGTTCGATCCAGATCACCACGGCCTTCCTCAATGCGCCGGCGGATGCGACCGACAAGGTCGCCCGCAGCCGCAAGATGCTGACGAGCAAGGAGCTGGACGCCTTCACGAAGGATGGCACCGTCAACAAGTGGCTGAGCGACTTCAACAAGATGTTCCAGGAATTCGGAACGGTGAAGGACCCGCTGCCGCCCGAGCAGTTCTATACGGGCAACCTCTTCGTCAACGCCTGAGAAAATGCCGGCCGGTGGCAACGCCGGCCAATTCAAAATCGCGCATCGGGTGCACCGGCATAAGGGTCTATCGGGCTCTTGCGGTTCCACGGGGTTCGGCCCATCAGGGCCTCCAGTACGGCCTTCTGCATCGCTTCGTGGGTCGAATAGGCATTGATATAGGCGGGCATTCGCGGCGCGTCGTACAGATAATAGGGGAAGCCGAAGGAGATCATCACCGTCGGCAGCCCCGTCCACGGGCGCTTCATGGCCGCCCGGAAATCACCGTGGAGTGAGAGCCAGTCGAGGAAGATGCGCCCGCGCGTCAAAAGCGTTTCCTCGCCGAAGAGATAGAGCACAAGGTCTTGTCCCTCCGTATCGAGCGGTGTGCCGTAGCGATGAAGGGTGATCGCGAAGCCCTCGTTTTCGAGCATCGTCGGCAGTTCGAAATCCAGCCGGGCGCTTCGCATGGGCTCGACGATCCCGCCCGACACGACGAGGATGCGCCGGTGCTTCGCGGGGTCGAGGGGCAGGGTAGCGTGGCGATCCTTCACCAGTGTCGGGGCACGGGCGAAGGCATCTTCCGCCATCTTCTTTGCTGCTCTATCAACGATATAGGCCGGCATCCTGACGTCTTGATGCAGCCCAAGCGAGGCCTTCAGAGCGAGGACTCGGGTAACCGCATCGACAAAACGTTCCGCGGTAATGCGCCCGTCATGGACCGCATCGCGAACTGCGGCGATTTCCATCTCGGGATCCGAGGAGAAGAGCACCATGTCACAGCCGCTGGCGATGATCTCGACCTTTGCTTCACGTGCCGGCATGACGCTCGAAAGGCCCGCCATTTCACTCGCGTCGGAAACGATGAGGCCGTTGAAGCCAAGTTCGCCTCTCAGAAGATCGAGATTGAGGGCTTTCGAAACCGAAGCCGGCAGGTAGGCTTCTTCCTCGGCCTGCACGTCGCGTTCAAAGATGTAAGCCGGCAGCGCGATGTGGGCCGACATCACCGATTTGACGCCTTGATCGATGGCGGCCTTGTAAAGTTTTCCGAAGCTGGCGCGCCATTCTTTCATCGAGAGCGGGTTGATCGTCGTGACGAGATGCTGGTCGCGTTCGTCGTAACCCTCACCCGGCCAATGTTTGACCGTCGCCGCGAGGCCGAGGCGCTGGAAGACACGTATCTGCGCCAAGGCGTGGCGCTCGATGAGTGCCGGGTCGGAGCCAAATCCTCGGGTTGCGACGATCGGGCTGCGGAACGCCGCATTGATGTCGAGGACAGGGGTGAAGGACCAGTTGATACCGACGGAGCGGGCCTCGCGTGCCATGAGATCGGAGATCGCTTCGGTCAGCGAAACGTCGTCCACGGCCGCGAGGGCCAACGGGTTGGGAACGGCCGTGCCGAAGGGCAGGCTCATGCGCGAACCTTCGAGATCGGCAGATACCAGCATTGGCACGTTGGCCTCGGCCTGAAGTGCAGCCATATGCTCGCGTTCTCCCGCGCCGTCGGCGTTGAAGAAGCGGGTGATGCCGCCGGGCTTCAGATGCCGGATGCGGGCGATCTCCGTCTGCCTGTCGGTGCCGCGGGAGTTGAGATTGAAAAGCTGCGCGGCGCGGGCCGTTTCGTCGAGAGTCCGGAACATGCGCTCCACCCAGGCGACGGCCTCGCGGTCGAGATCGAAGGGAGCCTTTGTCAGATGATTCAGTATCAGTTGCATGATGTCTCCAATCGGACCGATATTCGGCGACGCTCAGCGGGAAATCGGATGCGGCTGCTGCTGGGTCGTGCTGGCTTTCTGCTTACCCATCTGCCCTTCGGCATCGAGCCTGCTCAGGTCAAAGATGATGTTGGTCGGCTTGTAGGTTCCATCCAGGCGTTGCGCCAAATAGTCGGATGACTGCCTGAGGTAGGTATCGTCATCGTCATGGAGCGCACGCACGTTGGCAAGCGAGATGTCGGGAAATGGCGGCAACCAGGTCAGGGCATCGAGCGCCTGCAACTTGATGCGCGGGTCGGATGCCGCGCGAAGGATCTGCGTTATCTCGCTCACCCAGTGACGGGCATCCCCGGCATGGCCAAGCGCCTCGGCAAGCGGGATGCAGACCTGCGGGTCCTTCTCATTCTCGTAGACGGTCTCAAGGCCATCCGGCAGCCGCTGTCCCGCAGAGGAAAGCATCAGCAGCCCTTTGGCGGCCCAATGACGCATCACCGGCGAAGAATGCGACAGCTTGCTCAGAAAGACCGGCGAATTCTTCTCCTTTCGGCCGGCGGCCGCGAGGGCAAGGTCCATGATCTCCGGGAGCGGGTAAAGGGTTTCATCCCGGCTCGCTTCCCATGTTTCCACCGGGCTGTGTTCCGGGATGAAGCCCGTGTCGCATATTGCATGCATATGCTCATCCAGCGCAGCGCGATGATCGTCGATCAGGGCTTTGTACGCCGGGTCATCGACGAGATTGATCGTGGCGTCGGGGTCGGATCGGAGATCATAGAATTCTTCGGTCGCCTTCTTCCGCCAGAACTGCTCCTGTGCAGGATTGAGAATGCCTGTCAGATGCGCCGTTTCATAGTCCTGGTAGTGCGCGCCGAGCCACTCGTAGGCGACATATTGCCCGAGCGGACGATGCGGCGTGTAGTTTCGAATATAGCGGTACCGCTCCGAGCGGACGGACCGGCTGAGGTCGTAACGTTCGCCCATCCGGTCGCGACCACTGAAGGCGTATTGCCGCGGAGCGGCCCTTGATCCCAGCAGCGGGACACCGTGCAGCCCTTCAGGCATGTCCAGATCGGCAATCGCGAGGAAACTGGGGAAGAGGTCTACCAGCGACGCCGGAGCGCTGACGCGCGTCCCAGGGGCATGTGGCGTCAGTTGGCGCCATTTGCGCGGAACGCGGATAATCAGGGGTACCCGGAGGCCTTCATCGTAGAGATAGCGCTTGGAGCGTGGCAGGGCGGAACCGTGGTCTGAAAAATAGAAGACGATGGTATCGTCAGCGAGGCCGTCGGCCTCGAGGTCGAAGAGATGCCGGCCCAATTCGGCATCCATGCGTGCGATGGCATTGTATTGCCGCGCCAGGCTCTGCCGCATGCCCGGGGTGTCGGGTACGTAGGATGGCAGGACGACGTCTTCGGGTCGTACGGCGCCAGGCTGGTCCTTGAAGGTGCAGGACTCGTGGGTAGTCATGCAATTGAATACGGCGAGGAAAGGTTTGCCGTCGGGTCGGTTGCGCCAATGGGCCGATCTGCCGGATTCGTCCCAGATCTCGGCCGGGTCGATATCGCAGTTATAGTGGGTCTTGGCATTGTTGGTGCAATAGTAGCCGGCTTTCCGCATTTCGGCGGGATATGTCAGGAACTCCCCCGGAAGCTGCGCCAAGGCCTGCATGTGCTGTGCTCTGGGGCAGCTTTCCGCGTGACGGCCTGTCAGAATGGCGAAGCGCGACGGGGCGCAGACAGGCGAGGTGCAGTTGGCGGTATCATAGACGACGCCGTCGTGTGCCAGCTGATCGAGATTGGGCGAATGCGCCAGGCGATCGCCATAGGCGCCGAGCCGGGGCGGACAATCCTCGCTTACGATGCACAAAATGTTCGGCCGGTCAGCCATCCCTCGTCCTCCGCCGTTCTTTGCCAATTCGATAACATCGCCAAAACGCGGCGAGGACTGACAAAAGACGCGCGAGCGATAAACAAAATGCATCATGGGCGGGGACGCGAGGTATGAGTTCGATCTATCGCTCAAGCGGTTCTTTGCATTTCTCGTTAATCGCGCCGAATGATATCCCGTGCATGGGAGAAATGCCGGTCGTGGGTTCGATGAAGGCCGCGGCCGAGCAGGACACCAAGGGAGGAAATATGCGTAGTATCGTGTTCGCGGCGGCTGCCGCGGCAATGGGTTTGGCTGCAGTGGTTTCGCCGGCCATGGGACAAGTCGCAAACGACGACAAGACACTGGCGATCGCGGCGATACTCGACAACAACAGTTTCGATCGCGCGCAGCTGATGATCGCCAATCAGATGCAGTTTTGGCAGCCCGTCCTGGACACGCTCCTGGTCATGCAGCCTGACGGCAAGGTTGTTCCCAATCTCGCGACGGCCTGGTCGTACAATAGCGACAACAGCGTCCTGACCTTGACGCTGCGCCAGGGGGTGAAGTTCACCGACGGCACACCCTTCGACGGCAATGCGGTCAAGGCCAATCTCGACTATCTCAAGAAGGGCGCCGGCCAGAACAGTTTCATGGCGGCACTGATTTCCGACGTGGAAGTGGTTTCCCCCACCGAGGTGCGCATCAACCTCAGCGAGCCGGACCCCAGCCTGATCGACAACCTGACCGTGGTCGGCGGCGCGATGGCCTCGCCGGCCAGCCTCGGCGTCAAGAGCTTCGCGAACAACCCTATCGGCTCGGGTCCCTATATCTATGATGCCTCGATTTCCGTTCCCGGCCGCCAATATGTCTATAACCGCAATCCCGATTATTGGAACTCGGGGGCCTTCCCCTTCGATCGCGTGACGATCACGCCGATCAATGATCAGGTCGCCCGCCTCAATGCTCTCAAATCGGGTCAGGTCGACGCCGGTCTCGGAGAGGCGCGAACCGTGGCGGACGCCGAGGCCAATGGCCTTGTCGTGCAGCGCAACGACGTCAATTGGCTGGGCTTCATCATTGCCGACCGCGAAGGCAAGATTGCGCCGCCGCTTGCCGACGTCCGCGTCCGCAAGGCCCTCAACATGGCCTTCGACAAGGCCTCGATCCTCAAATTCGTCGAGTTGGGCTATGGTCGCCTGAGCGATCAGATTTTCCCCACAGGCAGCAGCGCTTATGTGCCGGAACTCGATAAAGTCTATCCGTATGATCCGAAGGCTGCGCGCGCCCTTCTGGCGGACGCCGGATATGGCAAGGGATTTGCCTTGGTTCTTCCGGAGCTTGCCAATTTCGCCAGCTTCAATCCGATCGTCGAGAAGCAGCTCAAGGATATCGGCATAACGGTGCAATGGGAGAAGGTCGCGCCGAACGCGACCATACCTGAGCTGAGGTCCGGCCGTTATCCCGCTTATGTTTTCCAGTTCGGCTATCAGGGCTCCTGGACCGAATACCAGAAGTTCGGTTATCCGAATGCCGCGTGGAATACGTCCAAGGTCAAGGATCCTCAGTTCCTCAAGATGCTCGACGCAACGCAGCACGCAGTCGGCGACGCACAGATCAAGGGCTACAAGGATCTCAACCGTTATATGGTGGAAAATGCCTTTTTCGCACCTTGGTACAGGCGTGACACCATCTATCTGACGAACAAGCAGACAGTCGTGAAATTACATCCCACCAACGCGGTTCCACATATCCGCGATTTCTCGAAGGCGAAATGAGCCACCCTCCCGGCTCATGACCTTCATCGAATGGGCAGCCGGGCGGGGCTGCCCATTTTTTATCTCGCCCGATCCTGCGCCTGATCCGCAATTAGACAAGATCGAACTTGGCTCTGCACAGTTCGACCAGCGTCTTCATCGGGTCCCAGTCCTGTAGTTCCGTCCGAAAGATCATACCGATCTCCGCCGTGTTTCGTTTCAGGGGCAAGGGGACGGGAACGATGCGCGGTGCGGCGACGGCATGTACCGACAGCGCCGGGAGCACGCAAAGACAGTCGCTTTGCTGCAGGAGCGTCAGCACGGAAAGTAGATTTTGGCAGACAAAGCGGATATTCGGCAAACCACCGAGGTGTTCTGCAATCGTATGCTGCGTGATCTCCCGATAGGCCGGCAGTTCCGAGTAGACTATCCAAGGATAGTCCAGAAGACCGGAAGCCCAAATTTCGCCACGTCCCCACTGCGCGGCGAACAAAGGATGATCCTCCCGGGCCATGACATGGTTCGATACCTCAGTCAGCTTGACGCGGGCGAACCGCTGGCTGGTTCCCCCATCGTTGAAGACCCCGCCGAAGGCGACGTCCAACCGGCCTTCGTGCAGATCCTGCAGCGTTTTGCCGTAGATGGGTGTGGTAAATTCGATCAGCAGATGGGGAAAGCGCTTCTGCAACTGGCTGAGCACGCCCGACAAGACGCCCGAGCGCCACACCGGACCGCCTCCTATCCGCATCACGCCCTTTTCGTCCATCGTCTCTGCACGCAGTTCGTGTTCGGCGATTTCCCAGTAGCGCTCGATGCGGCTGGAAACGGACAGGACGCGTTCGCCGAAAGGCGTCGCCTTCACTCCACGCGCATGCCGTTCGACCAGCCGTTGCCCGAAATAGCCCTCCAACTGCGCGAGAGAGCGGGAAAGCGCCGGCTGGGTGATGTTGAGCTTTTCGGAGGCACGCCGAAGGCTGCCTTCCTGAAGGATGGTGCGAAGGCGGAAGAGATGGGTGATCTGGTCGAGCATGACGGTATGCACCTGAATTATCGCTGCTGATGTTTTTTGCATTATCGATGCATCGGTTCAACTGGTATCACTTCCGCGAGGATGCCCGACAAGGAAAATCACGGGTGGGACGTAAGGAGGAGACAACCATGGGATCTGCCGAAAGGCCGTATCCGCCAGCGCTGGCGACACATCACTTCCTTGACGGGAGGTGATTGCAATGCTCCGATATGTCTCGAAGCGTGTCCTTTCCAGTCTGATCCTGCTGGTGCTGGTGACGACGCTCACATTCGCGATGGTGTTCGGCGGGGCAGACAACGTGGCCCAGAACATCCTGGGCGAGAACGCCACCGACGCACAGATCGCTGCGCTGGAAACCAAGCTGGGCATCGACCGGCCGCTGTATGTGCAGTATGCCGATTGGGTTGTGCATGCGGTCGAGGGTGATTTCGGCCAGTCCTGGACAATGGGAGAGAGTGTCTCCCGAATCGTTTCCGGCCGCCTCATCGTGACGTTGTCCATGGTCACCGTGGCAGTCTTCACGATCGGTATCGTCGCGTCGCTTCTTGGCATTACCGCCGCCGTAAAAGGCGGTTGGGCCGATCGGGCGATCCAGGTCCTGAGCGTCGTCGGCTTTTCTCTGCCGAATTTCTGGCTCGGCCTCATCCTCGTCGTGGTCTTCGCGCTTAACCTCCGCTGGTTTCCGGCCACGGGCTACGTGGACTTTTCGACCTCTCCGATAGGCTGGGCGGCCGCGCTTACGCTGCCCGTGGCGGCGCTGGTGCTCTCGGGCATCGCCTCGGCCTCGCAGCAGGTGCGCGGCGCCATGATCGACGCGTTGCGACAGGACTATGTCCGCACCCTTCGCGCCGGGGGCATCAAGCCGTCATCCGTGCTGTTCCGGCATGCACTGCGCAATGCGATGCCGGCGGCGCTCACTGTCCTCTCCGTCCAGTTCATCGCCCTTCTGGGCGGGGCCGCCATCATCGAGCGCGTCTTCGCCATTCCGGGGCTTGGATCGGTCACCGTGCAGGCGGCGCTTTCCGGAGACGTGCCGGTGCTCATGGGTGTCGTGGTGACGATGATCATTCTGGTCGTGCTCGTGAATATCCTCATCGACCTCGCCAATGCCTGGGTCAATCCGAAGGTGAGGCTCTGATGATGTCCGCTGTTCAACAAAAATCCTCACCGTCGCTCTCCGGACGTTCCGGCCTGTTGCGCTCGATACTGACCAATCCGCTCGGGCTTATAGCCGCGACCCTCCTGGGGGCTGTTGTCCTCATCGCTATCTTCGCGCCGCTGATCGCGCCGTTCGCGCCCGACGATCTGCAGATATTCAAGGTCAACGCAGCGCCCGGAGACGGCTATCTGCTGGGCGGTGACGGCTCGGGGCGCGACATCTTCAGCCGTCTCGTCTATGGCGCACGCAATACCCTGATCGGTGCGTTGATCACGGTCAGCGTGTCGTCCGTGGTGGGCGTGACATCCGGTCTTTTCGCCGGTTATTTCGGCGGCCGGCGCGAGATCGTGATGAGTTGGATCTCGGATGGTCTGATGTCCCTTCCGTCGCTTATCGTCCTGCTCGCCTTCTACCAGTCGCTCGGCTCCTCCATCGAGATTTCCATGCTGGTTTTCGGGGTGATGCTGGCGCCGGGCTTTTATCGGCTGACGCGCAATCTTGTTAACGGGGTCAAGCACGAACTCTACGTCGATGCGGCGCGCGTCTCGGGCCTCTCCGATCTGCGCATCATCGTTGGGCACATCCTGCTGGTCATCCGCGCGCCGGTGATCATCCAGATCTCCGTCGTCGCGGGCATCTCGATCGTCATCCAGTCGGGCCTGCAGTTTCTCGGTCTGGGCGATACGTCCATTCCGACCTGGGGCGGAATGCTGCAGGACGCGTTCGCCAACATGTTCGTGGTGCCGACAGCGATCTTCTGGCCGGGCCTGGCCATTTCCGTGACCGTGGCCTCGCTGGTACTGCTTGCCAACGCCATCCGCGACCGGCTGCAACAGGGTAACCGGCCGGTGGCTGTGCCAAACATGCCAGTACTCGCCGTGAAGCCGGCCACTGTGACCGAACCGGTTGCCGAGGGTGTGTTGCTCGAGGTGCGCGATCTGGTGGTCGGCTATCCTGAAAAATCCGGCTGGACCGAAGTCGTCAAGGGCGTTTCGCTGACGCTGCGACGTGGCGAGGTGCTTGGCCTGGTCGGGGAAAGCGGTTCGGGCAAGACGCAGACGGCCTTCGCCATGCTCGGCCTGCTGTCCACCGGGGGGCGCATTCTCTCCGGCTCCATCTGGTTCGACAGCCGCGACATCGCCAATCTACCCGAGGAAGACATGCGAAAACTGCGCGGCAGGCGTATCGCATACGTGCCGCAGGAGCCGATGAGCAATCTCGATCCGGCCTTCCGCATCGGCTATCAGCTGACCGAACCGATGGTGACCGTGCTGGGCATCTCCAAGGCCGAGGCCAGGGAACGTGCACTCACACTGCTTGCGCGCGTCGGCATGCCCAATCCCTTGCGCACCTTCAACGCCTATCCGCACCAGATATCGGGCGGCATGGCGCAACGTGTCCTCATCGCGCGGGCCATCTCCTGCAATCCGGATCTGCTGATCGCAGACGAACCAACCACGGCCCTCGACGTCACGGTGCAGGCGGAAGTTCTGAATCTGCTGCGCGATCTTCAGGCGGAGATGAACATGTCGGTGATCCTCGTCACCCACAATTTCGGAGTGGTGGCAGACATCTGCCACCGGGTGTCGGTCATGAAGGACGGCAGGGTCGTGGAAACCAACGATGTCACGGAACTCTTCGCTGCACCCCGGCACGACTACACCAAGATGTTGCTCGGCGCCGTTCTCGACGACGTGACGCCGCGTGTCTATCAGCCTCGTTCCGGCAAGGGAGTTGCGGCATGACCGATGGCGTCATCGTCGAATGCATCGACGTGAACACCCATTTTGGAGCTCTTCACGTTCTCAAGAACATCAACCTCACCGTGCGCGCCGGCGAAACGGTGGGGCTGGTCGGGGAAAGCGGATCGGGCAAGACAACGTTGGGCCGCGCCATTCTCGGTATCGGCCCGGTCAGTTCGGGGCGCATTCTGTTCGAGGGGCAGGATATCGCCGGCATTCCGCCTCGCGACCGAAAGGGGAATGCAGCCGCCATTCAGGCGGTGTTTCAGGATCCCTATACCTCGCTTAATCCATCGATGACCATCGAAGACATTCTGACCGAGCCGATCATAGCGCGTCGTCAGGCAGGCAGGGCGGAGGCCTCGGCCAAAGTGCGCGCCCTGCTTGACCAGGTGGCGCTGCCCAGCGACGCCGCCTTCCGCTATCCGCGGGAATTCTCCGGCGGCCAGCGCCAGCGGATTGCCATCGCGCGAGCCCTGGCGCTCGAGCCGCACCTTATCGTCTGTGACGAGCCGGTTTCGGCGCTCGACCTTTCGACGCAGGCGCGCGTCCTCGATCTCTTTGTCGAGATTCAGGAACGCACTGGCGTCGCCTATCTTTTCGTCAGCCACGACCTTGCGGTCGTTCGCCATATCTCCCATCGCGTTGCAGTGATGCGCGGCGGCGAGATCGTCGAATTCGGCGACTGTGATCAGGTCACCGCCAAGCCGCAACACAGCTACACCAGACGGCTCCTGTTGGCTGCCCCGGTTGCGGATCCGGTACGCCAAGCCGAGCGCCGCGCGGCGTTTCACGCATTGGCAGTAGGGGAGCGATAAATGCGCGCGATCATCGTGATGTTCGACAGCCTTAACCGGCGCATGCTACCACCTTACGGCGATACGCGAACCCACGCGCCTAATTTCGCCCGGCTGGCCGCCCACGCCGTGACCTTCGATCGCTGCTATGCCGGCTCCATGCCTTGCATGCCGGCACGGCGGGAATTGCACACAGGGCGTCATAACTTCCTGCATCGGTCCTGGGGGCCGCTGGAACCTTTCGATGATTCCATGCCTGAAATCCTGGCGAGGAATGGCGTCTATACTCACCTCGTGACCGATCACCAGCACTATTGGGAGGATGGCGGTGCCACATACCACACCCGGTATTCGAGCCACGAATTCTTCCGTGGCCAGGAGGGTGACCTGTGGAAAGGGGTGGTTGCCGGAAATGACCGGGGCCGGCTGACCGACATCTTCTACCGCATGAGAAATCAGGACGGGATCAACCGGACCTATCTGGCCGAGGAGGCCGCTCATCCTCAGACCAAAACCTTCGAGGCGGGATTGGAGTTCATCAGCGCCAATGCCGGCGCCGACAACTGGATGCTCCAGCTCGAAACCTTCGATCCGCACGAGCCCTTCTTCAGCTACGAGCAATATCATCGTCTCTATCCCGAAGGAGAATTCGGCGGCAGTCCCGCCGATTTCGATTGGCCGCCCTATGCACGGGTCACCGAGTCCAAAGCCACGGCAGATCACGCGCGCCGCCGCTACCTTGCCCTCCTTTCGATGTGCGACCGCAATCTGGGTCGCGTTCTCGACCTTATGGATGAGCACGATCTGTGGAAGGACACGATGCTCATCGTCTGCACCGATCACGGGTACATGCTGGGCGAGCGCGGCTGGTGGGGTAAATCCGTCATGCCGTGGTACGACGAGACCATCCACACTCCCTTCTTCATCTGGGATCCGCGGGCGGGTATTGGCGGCGAGCGCCGCAAGGCATTGGTCCAGACCATCGACATCGCGCCGACGCTGCTCGACTTCTTCGGCCTGCCGCCGACAAGGGACATGCTTGGCCGGCCTCTTCGCGAGACCATCGAAACCGACCGGCCGGTGCGTGAGGCAGGTCTATTCGGCAATTTCGGCGGGCATGTGAGCGTCACCGACGGGCGCTACGTCTATATGCGGGCCTGTGTCGATCCGGCCAACAAGCCGCTTGTGGAGCACACGCTGATGCCCACCCACATGCGATCGCGCTTCGAGCCGTCCGAGTTCATCGGCGCCGAATTGATGTCGGGCTTCACCTTCACCAAAGGTGCGCCAGTCATGCGTATGCCGGGATGGACGATCCGTGGCCCGGCCGATTTCGGCACGCTGCTCTACGATCTGGAAACCGATCCCGGCCAGACCACCCCACTGTGCAATCCGATTCTGGAATTACGCATGGCGGAGATCCTCGTTCGGCTCATGCGGGAGAACGAGGCGCCGCCCAGCCAGTTCGAACGCCTGGGCCTGCCGGCCGACGACATGGTGACGGAGGCCCACCTGCTTGTCGAACGGCAATGGCCGCAGATCGTGCAGGGTCAAAGGCAGGCACCGACGGTCGCGGATTTTGCGCCTGATGCCGTTATCGCAACCGTATCGGTAAACGCCCTCCTGGCTGGAGACAGCACGCGTCATGTGATCGCGGATGTTCTCCCGGCACTGCGGGGCGGAAAGGTGCCGCCGATCTTCGATGACAAGACGCTCGTCGAAATTGCCGGGATAGTGCCCCATCTCGACAAGGATCGCCTGGATGCGCTGGAAGCCGCATTCCAGACGATGACCCCCGCCTGAACATTCGAACTTTCAAGAATCTGCCATGCGCCCGAACATTATTTTCATCATGAGCGACGATCACGCCGCCCGCGCGATCTCGGCTTACGGTGCCGGCCTGAACCATACGCCGAACCTCGACCGTCTGGCCAAGGAAGGCATGCGCCACGACGCCACCTACGTGACCAATTCCATCTGCACGCCCAGCCGTGCCGCAATCCTCACCGGTACCTACAATCACGTCAACTGCGTCACCACGCTGCATACGGAAATCGACAACCGTCTGCCCAATGTCGCCAAGCATCTGCGCAAGGGCGGATATCGCACCGGCATGTTCGGAAAGTGGCATATGGGGGAGGGGCCTGCGCACAACCCGACCGGCTTCGACGATTGGGCCGTGGTGCCGGGGCAAGGGGATTACTGGGACCCGAAATTCATTTTTCCCGAGGGGAGGCGGCGCATACCGGGCTACGCCACCGACATCATCACCGATCTTAGCCTGAAGTTTATCGATGACTCCGGGGACCAGCCGTTTTTTCTCATGTGCCATCACAAGGCGCCGCATCGCAATTTCGAGCCCCACCCGAAATACAGCCATCTCTGGTCCGACGAAAACATTCCGCTGCCCGAGACTTTCAATGACGATTACTCCAATCGCGCCGCAGCTGCGGCCGCGGCAAAGATGCGCATTCGGTCGGACATGAATTACGAGGATCTGGGGCTGGTGACACCCTCGGGACCGGCCTCCAGCGTCGGTCCCCTCATGCTCGATTATGTTCCCTGGATGCGCAAGGTGCCGGAATTGCAGCCCGGCGAGACCATCACGGTCATCTGCTCGGAAACCGGCCGGAACCACACTTTCGACGATCCGCAAGCCTTTGCGGAGTTCAAATACCAACGCTACATGAAGCGTTATCTGCGCACGGTACAGTCCATCGACGAGAGTGTGGGACGTCTGCTCGACTATCTCGACGAGAAGGGCCTCGCGGAGAATACGATCGTCTTCTACACCTCCGACCAAGGTTTCTTTCTCGGGGAGCATGGATGGTTCGACAAACGGTTCATGTACGAGGAATCGCTGCAGATGCCTTTTCTCGTGCGTTATCCTGCGGCCATCAGGCCCGGCTCGACGAGCAAGGACATGGCCTGCAACGTCGATTTCGCGCCGACCTTCCTGGACTATGCCGGCCTTCCCATTCCCAGTTACATGCAGGGCCGTTCCATGCGGTCCGTGCTGGAAAGCCGAACCCCGGAAGGTTGGCAGAACCTCACATACCATCGCTACTGGATGCACAATGACGACATCCATGAGGCCTGGGCACATTATGGCGTACGCGACGAGCGCTACAAGCTGATCTATTGGTACAATGACGACCTCGGTCAACTCGGCGCGCGTCCCAACGGGGCGCCTCCCGAATGGGAACTCTTCGATTGCGAAAAGGACCCGCACGAGCTGAACAACGTTGCCGACGATCCCGCCTATGCACCGGTCTTCAGGGACATGCTGGCCAAGCTAGACGCTAAAATGGCCGAGATCGGCGACTTGCCCGAACATGACAGCGCCTCTGTGCTGGCAGGATTGTGAGCATGACGAAAATGGACGAAACCCGTAAATCCATCGATGAACTTGTCGATTCAATGACATTGGAGGAGCAGGTGTCGCTGCTCTCCGGCGAGGATTTCTGGTCTCTTCCGGCGATAGAACGACTGAATGTCGGCAAGTTGCGCGTCACCGACGGCCCCAATGGAGCGCGGGGTGGCGGCGGTCTGCTCGGCGGGGTCAAGTCGGCATGTTTCCCGGTCGGAATCGCTCTCGGCGCCACCTGGAATGCCGAACTGCTCGCGGAGATCGGCGAAGCCCTTGCCGCCGAGGCCAAATCCAAGGGCGCGCATATGCTGCTTGCGCCGACCGTCAATATTCAGCGCTCGGTCACCAACGGCCGTAACTTCGAATGTTATTCGGAAGACCCGGTCCTGACCGCCGAACTCGCTTGCGCCTATGTCAGGGGCCTGCAGAGCCGGGGTATCTCGGCGACCGTCAAGCATTTCGCCGGGAATGAATCGGAAATCGAGCGCGCAACGATGAGTTCGGTCATCGACGAGCGCACGTTGCGCGAGGTTTATCTCGTCCCCTTCGAACGGGCGGTGAGGAAGGCGGGAGCGATGGGCGTCATGACTGCGTATAACCGACTCAACGGGACTTATGCCTCGGAACATAGCTGGCTGATCAGCGACGTGCTGCGCGGGGAATGGGGCTTCGAAGGCCTCGTCATGTCGGATTGGTTCGGATCCCACTCAACCGCGGAAACGGTCAATGCCGGGCTCGACCTCGAAATGCCCGGGCCGGCACGGGATCGCGGCGCCCGACTGGTGGCGGCGGTCGAAGCCGGTGAGGTATCGCGAGAAACTGTCCGTGCCCGTGTCCGCGCCATCCTGGCGGTGATGGAACGCACCGGTGCGCGCCGGGATCGTCGCGCGCACCAGGAAAGCGCCAACGATCGGCCCGAACATCGCGCGCTGATCCGCCGTGCCGGCGCCGAGGGCATGGTGCTTCTCAAGAACAACGACATTCTGCCCCTTGGGAGCGGGCGGCGGATCGCGGTCATCGGCCCCAACGCCAGAACGGCGCAGATCATGGGAGGTGGTTCGTCCCAGCTCAATCCCCACTACCGCGTCAGCCCCTGGGAGGGCCTTGCGTTCGCATTAGGAGAAGACGCGCTGAGCTACGCCGCCGGCTGTGGCAACTCCCGTTTCGCGCCATTGTTGCAGAGCGCATTGCAGGTCGAGTATTTTGCCAACCGTACGCTTTCCGGCGAGGTGGTCCATGTCGAGACCATGGATGCAGCCGAAGCCTTCTGGCTGGGAGAAGTCGCCCAGGGGAAGGTCGCGGATGACAATTTCTCCGCGCGTCTTCAAGCGGAGTTCCTGCCGGAAAAGGCCGGCATCTATCGGATCGGCATTATCTCGGCTGGTCTCTCCCGGGTCTATGTCGACGGCGCAATCGTTGCTGATGCCTGGAACGGCTGGGCGAGAGGCCGGACCTTCTTCGAGGAAGGGTGCGACGAGGTCGTCGGCGAGATCGCCCTTGAAGCCGGAAAGCCGGTCGAGATCATCATCGAATTCGCTGCGAAGGATCACGCGGTTCTTCGCTTTGCTGCCTTTCGCCTGGGGATTGGCCTGCCTCTGGGGAATGACGCCATTGCCGAAGCTGCCGATGCCGCCGCCCGTGCGGATGTTGCGGTGGTGTTTGTCGGCCGCAACGGCGAATGGGACACCGAGGGCAGCGACCTGCCCGACATCGGATTGCCCGGCCGGCAAGATGAACTGGTCAGCGCCGTTGCCCGCGCCAACAAAAATACGGTCGTGGTGCTGCAGACCGGCGGTCCGGTGGAGATGCCGTGGAGCGGGGAGGTGGCCGGCATCATCCAGGCCTGGTATCCCGGGCAGGAAACCGGCAATGCCATTGCCGACGTGCTTCTGGGCAAGTCGGAACCTGGCGGGCGTCTCCCTCAGACCTTTCCGGCCCGGTGGTCGGACAATCCCGCCTATAGTCAGGACCCACGCGTTTATCCGGGCGCCGGAGGCGAGGTCGAATATCGTGAAGGCCTGTTTGTCGGCTATCGCCATTACGACCGACACGGCATCGTGCCGCTTTTTCCCTTCGGGTTCGGCCTGAGCTATACCGAATTCGCACTGGAGAATCTTCTCGTAGACGCCGCGCGCTTCGATGTCGATGGATCAGTCACCGTAAGCCTCGACGTGCGCAACACCGGCGCGCGCTCCGGCTCCACGGTGGTCCAGCTTTACGTTGCACCGGAGGGTTCATCCGTCGCTCGTCCGGAGAAGGAGCTCAAAGCCTTTGCCAAAGTAGGATTGGAGGCCGGCGAGACGCGCCGTTTGATCCTGAGGCTTGATGCTCGAGACTTTGCTTACTTCGATGTGAGAAACCAGACCTGGGTGGTGACGCCCGGCGCATACCGCCTGCGGGTCGGCACGGATTCTGCGACAATCGTGATTGAAGGCAGGGTCGAGCGTGCAAGCCGGATTGAAATGAAACCCTGAGAGTTGAAGCTTTTCGGCCCACATTCTGCGGGCTTTGGACCGCAGCGGGCAAAAAGCAATGCGGGTAAGCCCAAACGTTGACCGCACCTATCTGGTAACCTGCTATTGATTTTATTAGGATTCGAGCGGCTATGTTCGGGTTACGCGCCAAATCGAAGATTCATATCCAGCGGTCGAGGCGGATTAAAGGGTCAGACGTGGAAGGAAAGATCAGCCTGAAGAACGTGGCGCAGGATGCCGGGGTCTCGCTCAGCACGGCGTCCCATGTTCTGAACGGCACGGCACCGATTTCTGTGGAAGTCCGAAACCGGGTGCTCAGCTCCGCGCGGCGGCTGGGTTACCTTGAGAAGCGCAAGAGCCGGGCGACCATCGCGACGTTGCGTACCATCCTGCTCGCCGTCACAAGCGATGCAGCGCCTCATAGCGACATCAATCTGGTCAGCTGGACGATGCTGAGCGGCCTGCGCCAGGAATGCGAGCGCCGCAGCATTCGTCTTGTCCCCTTCGTCAGCGGCGGAAATCGCATAGATGCTGCGGAAGTGCGCCGCATGGCGCAATCGGAAAATGTCGATGGCATCGTGATCCTCAACGATGATCGGCCTGAACTCATACGTGCGCTTGCGGCGTCCCGCACGCCGCTCGTCGTCCTCAACGGCGAGGATCCCTCGATGCTGGTGGATACCGTCACCGGCGAAAACCGTTTCGGGGCGCGCCAAGGGATCGAGCATCTGCTTTCCCTCGGCCACCGGCGGATTCTGCACCTGACCTGGAAGGGCAGGACCACCATTCGCCGGCGTTATGACGGTTATGCGGACGCGCATCTGGCGGCTGGTCTTTCCGTCTCGCCCGAGCTGATCGTCGAAGCGGAGGGATACGAGCCTCACCAAGGCGAGCAGGCCATGCGCGGACTGATTGCCGGTGATCCGAGCCTCCGCGGTGCCACCGCGATTTTCTGCGCCGCCGACAATCTGGCTTTGGGCTGTCTTCGCGCGCTTTCGTCCTCGGGCTTCAGAATACCGGAGGACATTTCGATCCTGGGATTCGACGACATCATGCCCGGAGAATTCACTTCTCCTCCATTGTCGACGATCCAGCTGCCGAGCGACCGGCTTGGCGGGGCAGCAGTCGGGCTGCTGGAGCAGCGGCTGATCGCAAACGATCCGCTGCGACCGGCGCACCGGCTCGAACTGGGTTGCAAGCTGGTGCTGCGGGGCAGCATAGCGCCGCCCCGGGACTGAACTCATTTCATGCCCGTGCCGGCAATGCCGGTGGTGATGTATTTCTGCAGGAACAGGAAGACGAGCGTTACCGGCAGCAGGCTGAGGAAGGTCATCGCGAGGATGTAGTGCCATTGCACCGAAAACTCGCCCTGGAACGCGTTGAGCCCCACCTGAAGGGTGAAGTTGTCGCGACTGCTGAGCACGATGAGCGGCCAGAGAAAGTCGTTCCAGCGCCAGAGGACCGAAAAGATCGCCAGGACCGCCAGCGCCGGCGCGGTGAGCGGCAGGATGATCCGCCAGAAGATCCGGAACTCGCTTGCTGCATCGACGCGTGCCGCTTCGATCAGTTCGTCCGGAATGGTCAGCATGTATTGGCGAAGCAGAAAGACGCCCGTCGGCGAGGCGACCGTCGGAATGATGATGCCCCACAGGTTGTCGACCAAGCCGACGCCCACGACGACCAGATAGGCGGGCACCATGACGACCGTCAGCGGGATCATCAGTGTCGAGATGATCAGCACGAAAATCGCCTTCTCTCCGCGGAAGCGATATTTCGAGAGGGCGAATGCGGCCAGCGCATTGACGATCAGGGTCAGCAGAGTCGCCACGAAGGTGACGAAGACGGAGTTCTTGAGAAAGGTGAGGAAGTCGAACCGCGTCAGCGGATCGGAATAGTTTTCCGTAGCGACCGTCAGCCGTTGAACGGCCGACATATCCCGCACATCGACGCTGACCGGCGGGCCAGGCTGTTTCGGATCGACCATCTGGGCCTTGAGCCCGATGCGGCGGACCATCGCCATCTCCCTCTGCTGGCCGTCGATCGTGACCTTCCAGAGACTGAGCGGTGCCTCATAGCCCGGAACCGTCTGCTGCACGGCGGCGCGGGGTAAAAACGTCGGAGGAAAACGCGTGATTTCCGCGGCCGGTTTCAGCGACGAAAGCCCAGCCCATACGACGGGGATGAGTACGGCAAGCGTGCCGCCGATCAGCCAGACCCATGACAGGACATCGGTGATGTCGATGCGCCCCTGCCGGCGGGTCCTCGTCACGAAGGCGATGGGATTGAGACCTGCGGACATGATCAGGACTCCATCTTGCGGCCGAGCCGCAGTTGCACGAGTGTCAGAGCGAGCAGCACGAGCCCCATGAGGACGGACGCCGCGGATGCAAGGCCGAACAGGCGCAGGTCGCTGCCGAAAGCCATCTGGTAGATATACTGGACGATGAAGCTGTTCGCCGTGCCGGGGCCGCCGCCATTGGTCAGCACCCAGGCTTCGTCGAATATCTGGACCGAGCGGATCATCAAGAGGATGAGCACGACCATGAGGTTGGGCCCAAGCAGCGGCAGGGTAATGCGCAACAGCGTCCGCCTCGGCGACGCCGCGTCGATGGCGGCTGCCTCATAGAGGTCCCTGGGAATCGCCTGCAGGCCGGCAAGCAAGATCAGCGTATAGAAACCCATATGAAACCACACCGACACGACCACAACGAAGAAACGCGACCAGCCCACTTCGAGAAGAAAGATTTCCGGCGGCACGCCGAGCATCTGCAGAAGCGCGTTCAGCAGTCCGTTGCGATCCAGGAACCATTTCCAGATGAGGCCGATGACGACAGGCGACAGAAGCACCGGGTAGAAGAAAATTGCCCGAAAGAACCCGCGCGCGGCAATCGCTCTGTTCAGGATCAGCGCCGTGACCAGCGCGACCAGAAGGGTTGCCGTGACATTGAAGGCGACGAACCACAGCGTGTTCCAGATGGCGGTCCAGAAGAGGGATTCCCGGCAGCTGCCCGGCCGCAGGTAGTCCTCGCATTCCAGAAGCTGGCGGAAGTTGTCGAACCCGACGAAAGGCCGATCCGAGACGAAAAGCTCCGTGCCGCCGGTGAATGCGTAGCCGACCGCGATCGCGATCGGCAGGAAGGTGAAGATTCCGAAGAGAACGAGGTTGGGAGCGAGGAACAGATAGGGCATGCGCTTTCTGCCCATCAGGCGTTCGAGGCCGTTGATAGGCGCCTCAACGATCCCCATGACGAGATCGAGCGCACGCTCGCCGATTTGCGGAAGCCTAAGCGTGCTCATGGGCCACACTCCGCTGTTCGACGGCTCGCGGCAGCGCCAGGCCGGTCTCCGGATCGAATACGTGCATCCGGCCGGCGGCAGGCGTGATGAACAATCTTTCGCCGGTTCCAGGGGCGAAGTGGCCAGTCCGATGAATGATGATCTGTTCGGTCTGTCCTTCCAGCGTCCCGTAGACGTAGGTCTCGGTGCCAAGGCTTTCGTAATATTGGGCTATGAAAGGCAAGCCTTTGTCTGCAAGCGTGAAATGGGCAGGCCGGACGCCAGCCAAAACCGCTTGGCCCATTTTGGTGGACGCGGGATCTATTTCGGCGGTCAGCGGAGAACCGAAGCCCGCATCGATCGTCACGCCGGCCTCGCCGATTGCCGCCACCTTGCCCTTCAGCATGTTCATGCGCGGTGAGCCCAGGAACCCGGCGACGAAAAGGTTTCGTGGATTGTCGAAGAGCTCGAGAGGCGAGCCGACCTGTTCGATCCGCCCGCCGTTCAGGACGACGATCTGGTCCGCCATGGTCATCGCCTCGACCTGGTCATGCGTCACATAGATCATCGTCGTCTTGATCTCGCGATGCAGGCGGGTGATTTCCGCACGCGTCTGCACACGCAATGCGGCGTCGAGATTGGACAAGGGTTCGTCGAACAGGAAGATATCCGGATTGCGCACGATCGCCCGCCCGATCGCCACACGCTGGCGCTGCCCCCCTGAAAGCTGGCGCGGCTTGCGGTCGAGATAAGGTTCGATCGCCAGCATGCGAGCCGCTTCCATGATGCGCGCGTCTATTTCGGAGCGTTTGAACCTCAGGTTTTCGAGCCCGAAGGCCAGGTTCTTGCGCACGCTCATGTGCGGATAAAGCGCATAGGACTGGAAGACCATGGCGATCTTTCGCTCTGCCGGCGAAAGCTGGACGACGTCGCGCCCGCCAATCTCGATGCCGCCTGCGCTGATATCCTCAAGTCCGGCGATGATCCTCAGCAACGTGGATTTGCCGCAGCCCGACGGTCCGACGAAGACGACAAACTTTCCATCCTCGATCGCGAGATTGATGTCATGCAGGACGGTCAGCGCACCGAACGCCTTGCTCACATTTTCCAGTTTGAGATTTCCCATTCCCTGCTCCCCTCAGGTTCAGTTCATTTGGTGGACGACCGCCTTTTCGTTCCAGCTATCGGGTAGCGGGTCCGGTCTTTCCACATGCAGCTCCTCGATCGTAATCTCCTCTATGCCGGCGGTGAACAGTGCGGGCATGCCGCCCGGATAGTCGACAAGTCCGATGACGCGGCCATCGGCATCTTTTGTCCAGGCGTTTGCCCGGCCCGCCGCATCCGCGCTCGGTGCGATGTCCGCGTAGGTCGGCCTCAGGTCGTAGCGACGCCCGGTGCCAAGCATGCCGGGTCTCTGTTGAAGGGTAAGGCGCGACAGACGAACGCCGTGGATGCCTGCGGCGGATGTCGAAACGAGCACGATTGCACCTTCCATGCCACCGTGGATGTCCTCGATGACGAGATTCCGTACGGCGCTCGCCTGCCGTTGCGGCGTGCGGTCGACGACCGTCACGGTCAATGCCTCGCCGGAACCCCAGAAGCCGTCGGGCGTCTCGTTGCAATCGACTTCGATATTGGAAAAACGAACGTTCGCGATGCGGCCGCCGTCCCTGGAAAACAGCCCGAGACCGCGGTTGGAATCACGGATCCGGCAATTCTCGAAGACGATATCGGTGAAGTCGCCATGCGATTCCGTCCCGATTTTCAGTGCGCAACTGCGGCTCGACACCTGGCAGCGGCGAACCACGATGTTGTCGCAGTCTCCGACCGGACGACCGTCCGGTGCGGCACTGGTCTTCAGACAGATGCCGTCGTCAGCCGTGGAGATGCTGCAATCCTCGACCGTCGCCCGCCGGCAGGCATCGAGGACGATGCCGTCCGTGTTGGGCATGCGGCGATTGTTGGAAACGGTCACCCGGCTGACATAGACGTCCTCGCAATTGACGAGATGGAGCGTCCACATCGGCGAATCCACGATTTCCAGCCGCTCCAGCCGGACGCCCCGGCAGGATTCGAAGACGACCACCCGCGGTCGCAGGGCGGCCGGGACGAACGTGCCCATCGCCTGATCATCGCCGGCAATGAAGTGCGCACCTCCGGCCTCGATCCGTCCCGGCCCAGTCAAGGCAATATCCGTGGCACCGCTCGCCACGATCATGGCGCGATCGGATTTCTCGGCAATGACCGAAACCGTTGTATCGCGGTAAACCTCGTAATCGGTGGCGGGCCGCAGGATCGCACCTTTCGCCAGATGAAGCTCCACGCGCGATTTCAGCCGGAGGCCGCGCGTCCGGTGGACACCTTCGGCGAGTTCCACGCAGCCGCCGCCGCGTGCCGCTACCTCCTCGATCGCCACTTGAATCCGGTCGGTCTCGTCTTCGCCTGTCGGTTCGATGAGGAGAGAAGGATATTTGCTCATGCCCGATCCTCTGTTTCGAGCAGGACTTCCGTCAGCAGAAGCATGGTCAGAGCCTGGCCATAGGGGGTCGGCAGGTTGGGTATCCGACGGTAGAAATCGAGATCGTGCCCCATCGGCGTGCCGTCGGAAACGCCCCGGACGACACCTTCGTCATCGATCCGGGAGAGGACGGCCGCCAATGCGCGTTCGGCGTGGACCTTGTCGGAGGCGTCGAGGATGCCCGCATCGGCACCTCGCAGGATGCCATAGGCGATGCCCGCCGTCGCCGATGTCTCGAGCGGAGAAGTCGGATCGTCGAGGAGCGTATGGAACATGCCGTCCGGGCGTTGCAGCTTCCGCAGCGAACGGACCTGGCTTGCAAGGACGTTCGAAAGGAAGCGCTTGTCCGTCATGCCAAGGTCTGGGACGAGTTCGAAAAGCTCGGGAATGGCGACGGTGATCCAGGCATTGCCCCGCGCCCAGAAGGCCCGAGCGAAGTTATGCCGGCCGTTGAAGGTCCAGCCATGATACCAGAGGCCTGTCACCGGATCGGACAGGTAGCGGGTGTGCACCATGAACTGGTAGACGGCCTCATCGATCCAGTCTGGACGGCGGCAGACAACGCCGGCACGCGCGAGGAACAGCGCGGCCATGAAAAGCGTATCGTCCCAAAGCTCGCCATCGTTCAGCCGCTCCTTCACGACATGCTGGAACCCGCCGTCCTCGGTCTTGGGAAGCTTGTGGACGAGCCAGTCCGCCCAGTCTTCCACCAGCGCGCGGAAATCCGGTCTGTCGACATGCTCGATCAGGATCGCGAGTGGCAACATCGGTGCCGTGCTGTTGATCTGCCGCGACGGCAGGCCCCGCTCGATCTGCCGGGCATACCAGTCCACCAAGTCGTCGATTGCGCGACGATCGTCGGTGGCAAGCGCACGCCGCAGGAAACCATAGAGACCGACCCCGACCTCCCAGTCCCATTCGTCGAACTGGATGCCTATACCGGCTTCTGTTCCAGCCAGGCCTTCCTTGATTCCCTTGAGTCGGCTGAAGGCGACGGCGACCTGATCGATCGTGTCTTGCAGGACCGGTTTGTCGAGAGTCATCGCATACATCGGCGTGAATGTCCTTTACGCATAGAAGGGAAGATCGGCGTCGCCGGCTGTCGCGCTGTCGTAGATCAGCGTCGGTACCGGCTGGGTGTGAGTGAAGGAATGCGGTTTGCCGCCCACGGTAAACTCGCCGGAGTACTGCAGCGAAAGCGTTTCCCGGTTCGGCGGCGTGAGCGTCAGAACCTTCCGGTCGGTATCAAAAATTATGGCGCTTGAACGGACACGTTCGGTAAAAGCCCGGAAAGCCGCTTCGTCACCGGCGCCGACAATCGCCACCCATCCCGTCACCGATCCGTAGGACCGGATCTCACGCTGCGCGGTGGCCCCGTCCTCGGCGAGTTCAAGCCCGTTGGTGGCGTAGAGGGCGGCAAAACCGCGTGCCGAACGGGTCACGAGCCAATTCGCGTCCAGAATGATCTCTTCGAGGCCATCGTAGCCGAGATAGGCATGCGTCCAGGGCAGACGTGCATCCTTGGTGTCGGCAATCAGCATTGCCACATCGCGATACTGCATCACGCGCGGCAGGATGCCGTTGCCGGCCCAGTAGGAGGGGCGCTGGGTACCCCAGGGATCGTCTTCGCCGGGATGATTGATCCAGAGCCGCGCCATGGGGTGGCCCGCCAACCGAATGTCCAGGACATGCTGCTGGTGGCCTTTCTGCCCCGTCTTGTGGTCGACGACGGTCGAAAGCTGCGAGGCCTCGGTCTTGAACAGGACAAGCTTGGCGGTCTCGACCCCCTGCACGTAGCGTGCTTCGATGCTTCGCCCGGACGCCAGCTTGGCAAGCTCCGAAAGATCGGCCGGCGGTTCGTAGGAGCCGGCGCAGAACATCGGCAGCGATGCGACGCCGCCGTTCATCCACCCCCTGCCGAATGCCACCTGCGCAAAAGGCGCTAGTTCCGTCAGAGGGCCCGCCCGCAGTTCCTTGTCATAGGCACGGCCCTGCGAGCCGGCTGGGACCCCTGCCAGGGTATGGAGCGCGATCATCCGGAAGATGAGATCCAGCTGATGGCGCGCCCGGGCGGCGATCTCCGGGGGAGCCCAGCGCTCCAGCGCAAGCAGCCCGATGAAGTCCACGGGATAATAGGCTGCCGAATTCCACTCGGCCAGGCCATGCTCCTCGACACTGTCGAACCAGCGATGCAGGCGCTCCGTCGCAAGCCGTGCCTGCTCGCGTCCCGTTCTCCCAGAAGCGGAAAACAGTGTGTCCGGCATCAATTGGCCGGCGATGAGCTGGCTGGTGTGGAAGCACAGGACGTGGTTTTCGCTCCAGAACCACATCACGTCATTGCCTGGCTCGTCGACCCAATAGCGGTAACCGGCGACGGACCTGCGTATCCTTCCGACGGTCCCATCGGAGAGAAGGTGCCTATAGTCTCCGAAAAGCCAGAGCAGCGGCACCATGACGAAGTCCGAACAATCCTCGCGCCGATCGATGCTGTCGAGTGTGGTCCGGATAATGCGCTCCATCACTTGGTCATCGACATTGCCGCTCGCGGCCATCGCCAGGACGCGGCCAATGCGTTCAGCGCCGAAACGGGCGCTGAACGCCAAAGCTTCCTGCTTGCGCTCGGAAAGGCTGGAAGCGGCCTCGCGGAGAGAGAGGCTGCTCATGAACGCCGCATCGATCTGACGCACGGCGGTTCCTGTGCCCGAGCCGATCTTCAGCCTGATGGCATGATATCCATCCGGCAGGCCGACGATGTTCTCGGCTCGTAGTCTCGTTTCATTCGCATGCAGGACGAGGCTGGCCGTTGCCAGAACCGCCCTGTCATGCCCGTGGCTGCAAACCTCGATATGTACAGGGAGGTCGGTTCCGGGCGGCCCGTCGAAAACGATCTCCAGCGGCCGGTCCACAAAAACGTCCGCGGCGGGGCGGATAGCCCTTGCCAAAAGTTCCAGTCGCCGGACTTTCCCGTGGTCCAGTGCCGCCGGCAGGACGACCGGCAAGGGCTCCTGATCCGCGAGTTCAAGCTCGAAGAACCAGATGGTGTCGCGCTCGGCGAGATCTTCGCTGAAGAGAACAATGTCGTTGCTGCCCGACCTCAATGACAGGATAACTTCGGTCTCGCTCTCTACGTTACGACGGAAAGGCTCGAAGCGGACCTGCTCTTCGCCATTCACCCAGATCCGGACGCCTCCGCATGTCCTCAGACGCATCGCTAGCCGTCGCGGCACGCTGCTATAGAATGTCGTGCGCAGCCAGCGGCTCACATGGGTCGGCACGTGCCAGAAACCGGTAAACTCCACCCGGCGGTTGGAACCGGGAAGATTGAGGAACGACACGTTCCAATCCGCCGGCGGCAGGATCTCTCGCCCCACCATGTCCGCCCAGAACGCCTTCCTGCATGGGAGGTCGCCCACATCCACGAAGCCGTTGATAAAGCGGTAGTTCACGCGGTCTTCCGCTTTCGCGGCCGCACCGGGGAAGTATTCCGCCCGCAAATCCGAGACAAGCCAGGCAGTCACCGTTTCGCCAGGTGCGACCAAATAGGTGGGGTCGGTCGCGTCAGTGCCGATGGAAGCCGTACCAACCATGGCCACCTTTCCAATGTAATGAAAATATTTTCATGAAATCTGCCGAAGACTCCCATTTTTCGACGCCCGCTCGCTTTTATACATCAAACAGCTTGATGTTTCGGCTGTCAACCGGCAAAAAATAGCATTCGAAAACGACAGAACAAGTCTTGGTCGTTTCGAATAATGAAAATCTTTTCATTGGGAGGATGAAAGATGCAAAAGTTTCTATCCAAGATAAGCGTGCTTGTAGTCTCGACTTTCGCTCTGTCGAGCACTGCAATGGCCGAACCGAAGGCGATTACCTTCCTGTTTACTGACGACGACCAGGGCTATGTCGAACGCATGGCCGCCTTGAGCAAGGAATTCGAGGCGTCGCACCCTGACATCAAGGTCAATTTTGTATCTTCCGGCTACGATGCGGTGGTGAAGCAGCTCCCGGTCCAGCTGGCGGCCGGCAAGGGGCCAGACCTTGCCAAGATCACGGATTGGCAGCTTGCACCCTATTATCTCGACATGCGTCCGTACATGAAGGACCCGGAAAGTTTCGCCAAGCTGCACGGGGACAGCCTCAACCAGTTGCGCCTGCCGAACATCAACGATCCCAAGTCGATCAACGGCTATGTAGCATCGCAGACGCTGAACCTGCCGTTCGTCAACAAGACCCTGTTCGAGCAGGCCGGGGAAAAGCTGCCCGGCCCGAAGGCGACGCTCAAGGAGATCGTCGAGGCGTCCGCCCGTGTCGCAAAGGCGACAGGCGCGCAGATACCCTTCACCATGGATCGGTCCGGCCACCGCTTCTCGGGCGGCGCCTATTCCTATGGCTCGGTCTATGTGAAGGACGGCAAATTCGATTTTCCGAATGCGGCCGCCCGCAAATATATCGCCGACCTCTATTCCTGGACCCGGAACGGCAGCTTCCCGAAGGAAATGTGGGGCGCGGCCGGCGGCTCCCAATACAAGAACATGGGCGATGAATTCGTCAACGGAAACGTCGTCACTTACCTCGCCGGCAACTGGATGGTGAACCCCTTCCAGAAGAAGATCAGGGACGCCTTCCAATGGACGGCGATCAACGCACCATGCGGCGATGCAGGTTGCTATGCGATGCCTGGAGCGACCGCGATCGTGGGCTTCAAGCGCACGGAGCATCCGGAAGCTGTTGCCCAGTTCATCGAGTTTCTCGGCTCTGAAAAGATCCAGCGCGAAATCGCCGAGACCTATGTCATTCTGACCGGGGCGGATATCAAGAATCCGCAATACAAGATCTCCAGCGACGACGCCAAGGCATCCATGGCGGTCTTCCTGGAAAACAAGAAGAACGTGCCGCAGGCCGCGCGCGATTTCGAACGCATGAAGGGCGGCACCGCGATCTATCAGCAGATCGTCCAACGGATGAGCCAACTCATTGTCGGCGAACTCAGCCTGGAAGAAACGTATAATAATCTTGCCGCCGATGTCGCCAAGATCAACGATTCACTCGCCGCAAAATAGGCGCCTGGACGTATCGGTGCACTTTTATGAAGCTCGGGAGATCTTTCAACGAAGGCTGGCGAGGCTCGAAACCTCGCCTCTTTTCTTGAGATTGCTCCCCTGTGAGATGGCGGTCATAGCCATTCAGTGCGCACTCTCGAAAAAGACTTCCGCAGGCCGCGCCAAGTCATATGCGTCATTCGCGTCCGTTTGTTAGGAGGCCATGTCAGATGGCAGATATTATCGCAAGTAATGAATATGCGGCCGCGCGTGATGCGGCGAAGTTTCGATCCTCGCCTCGACGGAAAAAACGTCTCTCAGCAAATCTTCCGTCATCACCTCGTCGGGCGTTCCGGCGGCGACGATCCCGCCCTGTCGCATGACGATCAGCCTGTCGCAGAACATGGCCGCGTGGTTGAGGTCGTGCAGAGCGATGATGCTGGTGAGAGGCAGGCCGGAGACGAGCCGCATCAGGCTGATCTGGTGCTGGATATCGAGATGGTTGGTCGGCTCGTCGAGGATGAGTTCCTTCGGCGATTGCGCCAAAGCACGGGCGATGTGCGCACGCTGTTTTTCGCCGCCGGACAGGCTCTGCCAGCGGTCGTTGCGTTTGCCGGTCATGCCGGCTCGTTCAAGGGCTTCCTCCACGGCGCGATCGTCGGTGAGCGTCCAGCCGGAAAACATCGAGCGGTGCGGGAAACGCCCGAGCTTGACCACGTCGACGACCCTGAGATTGGCGTTGGTCGTTGCATGCTGTTCGACAAAGGCCACGCGCTGCGCGATCGTGCGGCGCCCGATGGTTCCGATGTCCTTCTGGTCGAGCGTGATGCGGCCGGAATTCGGTCGTTTCAGGCCCGCGAGCAGCCGCAGCAGCGAGGTTTTGCCGGAGCCGTTCGGACCAAGCAGGCCAAGCATCTCACCCGGTTTCGCCTCGAAGGTAACTCCATCGAGGATGGTCTTCCTGCCTATTTTCCAGACGAGATTTTCGGCGTTGATGCTCATGACGCGCGCTGGAACCGATAGAGAATGACGGAGAAGAACGGTACGCCCACCAACGCCGTGACGACGCCGATCGGCAGGACCTGCTGAGGGATGAGAGCGCGCGAGGCAATGTCGGCAAGTACCATGAAGATGGCTCCCATGACGGCGCAGGCGGGAAGCAGCCGGATATGGAGTGGTCCGACGATAAAGCGCGCCGCATGTGGCACCACGAGGCCCACGAAACCAATCGATCCGACCATGCTGACGATCGTCGCAGTCATCATCGCGGTCAAGGCAAAAAGCACGATGCGCGCTCGTCCAACATTGACACCGAGCGAGGCGGCGGCTTCGTCGCCGAAGGCAAAGGCATCCAAAACCCTGGCGTAAAGAAGACAGGCGACAAGGCCGAAGCCGATGATTGCCGAGACCAGCATGAACTCCGGCCACCGGACACCGCCGAAGCTGCCAAGCAGCCAGAACATGACGTCCCGGGCCTGCTGCGCATTGCCGGATGTCGTCACGACGTAAGATGTGGCGGCATTGAATAGCTGAGAGGCGGCTACGCCGGCGAGGATCGTCCTGTCAGCACCGCCCCGCGTGCCGCTGGAAAGGAGGGCAACGAAGAAGAAGGCTGCGAATGCACCGGCAAAAGCTCCGGCCGACAGCGAGACAGTGCCGCTTCCAACACCGAGAATGACGATGGCGACGGCACCGGTGGAAGCCCCGGCGGAGATGCCGAGCACATACGGCTCCGCAAGGGGGTTGCGTAGCAGCGACTGCATGATGGCGCCCGAAAGTGCAAGACCCGCACCGCAGAAGGCCGCCACAAGGGCGCGGCTGAGACGATAGTCCCAGATCACGGTTTCGTGGATGCGATTGAGTTCGACCGCCGTCCATCCCAGCCTGTTGGTGACGGCAGCGAACGTCGTTGCGAGAGGGATGGGCAGATCACCTATCCCGACGCTGATGCCGACGGCGAGGCCGATCGCCGCGAGAGACGCCAGCAGGAGGGCGGAGAAGGCGGCAATCTGCTGGAGGGAACGGCTGGACGCAGTCACTTGATCAGACCGAGGACCCTCAGCTGTTCGGCCACCTGTTCCGCACCGTAGACGGTACGGATCGTCGGATTCATGGCTTGGCCGTCCATGATGACGATGGCCTTGTTCTTGACGGCGGGCATCTGGCTGACGGCCGGATCCGTGTTCAGGAACTTGATCTTGGCTTCCGGTTTGTCGAGTTCCCAGCGGTTGCGGTCGAGATTGGCGACAACGATGACATCCGGAGCGGCGGCTATGATGCCTTCCCAGCCAAGCGTCGGCCATTCCGCCTCGGCGGTGATCGCATTCCTGCCGCCGAGAAGATCGGCGATAAAGCCCGATGCGCCATTCTTCCCGCCGAGATAGGCATCGGCGGTTGGGGACGGGCTGGAGAACCAGAAGACGTAGGAGAGCTTCTTCCCGTCCTTAGACACGCCGGCGCGCAATGCCGCTTCCCGCTTCTTGAAGTCGGAGATCAGAACCTGGCCGCGGTCGGCGACGTCGAAGATCTGCGACAGCTCGTCGATTTCCTTGTAGAGCAGATCCATGCTCCACAACTGGTCACGACTGCCATATTGATCCTTTGCCTTCTCGGTGCTGAGGCAGGTGCTGGGCGAAATGTAGCTCGGAATACCGACCTTATCGAAATCCTCGCGCCTTGCGACCTTGCTGGTCGGGCCGATTAGGCTCGGAAGTGCTGCGGCGACGAAATCCGGGTTCTGCGCCAGGATCGATTCGAAAGTCGGGAATTCGACGGTCAGGAGCTTAACCTTCGCATTGGCTTCGGCCAGCTGCGGCAGAACCTTGCTCGGCCAGAAAGCGGTGCCCGCCATCTTATCCTCGAGGCCGAGCAGCAGCATGATCTCGGCGCTGTTCTGACCAAGCCCGATCGCCCGCTGCGGTGCCTTGTTGATGGTAACCTTGGCGCCGCAATTGTCGAGCGTGAGCGGATATTGCGTCGGCGCCGCTGAAGCTTGGGCTGCAGCAAAACTAAGCGCGGCTGAGAGGCCGGCGACAAGAAGAGGTCTGAAGGCAGACACTTTGACGTTCCTGATAATAGAGTTTCATTCGTGGTGCAGCGCCTATAACGTGGACGACCTCTTTGAACAAGACTGCACTTGTCAAGTATTTCCTGCGATCATCATCCCGTCGCGCTCGTCGAAGATGGCTGTGGGCAAACCTGCATTGCCCTGCGTTCAGCAGCTTTGGCCGTCGAGGGTCTTGGGAGACCATAGCAGAGGAAGGTAGGCCGCCAGCCAAAGCATGAGCGATCCGGTCCAGAAGGCGGCGGTCACTCCGTGCGGAACGCTGGACGGAAGAACATCTGGAAAGAATTCCGGGAATGTTCGCAGGAAAATAGCGACCAGCATGAACAGAAAAGCGAGTTTCGTTCGCGGCGAAAATATCAGCGGCCGACTCGTATGAAGCAGGCCTGCGATCGAAAATACGGCGAGGATCCCAATCCCCAGTCCACCCATCAGCATGAGGTGCAGACAGCCGATGAGGGAGAACGGCAGGCCGATCCACGACAGGCCGCCGAACAGAAGGCCGATACCTGCAAGGCCGCTGGATATCCACAGAGCGGCAATCTCGATTCGAGCGGTTTCCCTGCCGACGAAACCGTCCGCCACGCGATCCAGGAAGGCGGCGCCTGCGGCAAGCATCAGGTAACCCCTCACTGTTTCAGTTGCCCCGCACAGATATGCCGCCAACAGAAGTCCTACCAGTCCTGGGGCAAGGTTCACGCGGCCGGGGTGGGGCCGAAACGGTGACGTGGCTTCGCTCGGGTCCAGGATCAGGTTCGTCACGGGCACGGTGATGCGCGCCAGAGCAAGACCGAGCAGGCCGAGAAAGGCCAATGTCGCCATCCAGACCGCGCGTTCTCCGAGATCGAAGTCGTTTTGGAACAGGCTGAAGCGAAGCATCCCGCCGGCGGCGGCCAAAACGGCAAGGAAGGCGATGAAGCCCGTCAGTCCAGTGGTCCGGCGGCGCCATGACAGGAAGATCAGGTATGCGATCAAAAAGGCGAACCATGCCTGATCCGCAAGCGCTCCGATCGGAATCATCGCCGGAGCGCCCAAGAGGCCGGATATCCGCCCCACGCTCCACAAGAAGGCGAGGAGGATAAGCGGTCGGCCATGAAGACGAGGCGTATCGGTCCATTCGGGAAGCGCCGATGTGAGAAAGCCTATCAGGGCTGCACCGTACGAGCCGACGATCATCTCGTGGGCATGCCAGTGTGCTGGAACCGCTCCGCCGGAAAACGGGAGATCGAACTTCCAGAGCATGACCCAGAGCAGCGGCCACAGCGCCGCATGAAATGCGGCAAGCGGAAAGAACAGCCGGAGCCCCTCGTGCGAGGCCGCAGCAAGCCAGGTGCGCCGGGGCGCATGAACAGAAGACAGGTCGGACGTCACGGAAGGCTCCGCTCGTCGCAGTCATTGACATGGGCGAACAGGCGATCGCCGGCAAGGAATTCTACGGATGTTTCGAACACGAAACGGTCGTCCCGCTCTCCCGGTCGAGAAGGCACGATGCGGCTGCCGGCGATGCCACGGCCATTGCGATCGAGGACGAGAATGCGATGCGCGATCCGGACGGCTTCCGAGAGGTCATGGGTGATGAACAATCCGGAGAGGCCTGAATGCGCGACGGTGTCGACGACGATGTCTTGCATCCGCCGTTTGAGCGCGACATCAAGCGCCGAAAAGGGTTCGTCGAAGAAGATGAAGTCCGGTTCGGCGATGAGCGCACGTGCGATCGCCGCCCGCTGGCGCATTCCGCCCGACAGTTGCGCCGGGAATTTCTCCAGATCGCCGTATTCGAGCGCAACGCGGGAAGCAACGGCATGCAGTTTTCGCCGACGGGCATCGCCGCCGACGCGCTGGCCGGCAAGGCCCAGCCCGATGTTGTCGGCTGTGCGCTTCCACGGAAGAAGACGCGGTTCCTGAAAGATCACCGCGTGTCGTCGGTATCTGCGGTTTACCCGTCCCATCCGTGGTTCGACAAGGCCTGCTGCGATATGAGCCAGCGTGCTCTTTCCCGATCCGGACGGTCCCACCAGGGCGACGAGCTCTCCAGCCGAGATCCCCAGATCGATTCGCTCGAGCACTGTTCGACCGAGGAAGGCGTGGCCGACCTTATCTAGCTGCAGCAGCGTCATCGCCTTACTCCCCATGGCCGGGCCGCTTCGCGCCACGTCTCGATCTCCGCTCTCAACGGCTGAAGGAGGCCATATTCGACGGTAATCAGCGCGGTGACGGAAAGCAGTATCCAGGCGAGAGCTAGAGACACGTCCAGATTGGCGCGTGCGACTGCCAATTCCTCCCCGACCCCGCCCGCGTTGGCCAGCAGCTCGGCCATTATGGATGCCTTGAACGCAGTGCCGAGCGCCATCACGAGCGCTGGAAAGAGCGTATGCAGCATCTGCCGCATCCCGATGCGAAGCAGCCGCCTGATGGGGCCGAGACCCGCGGCGCGAGCCATGTCGTCAAGGCCTCGATCTCGTGTCGCAATGCCTTCCGCCGCCGCAATGAAGACGATCGGCAGACAGGCGACGGCAGCCGTGGCGGAAACCGTCCCGACGCCGTTGCCGAACCAGATCATCAGCAGGACGATCCAGGCGATGGGCGGCACGCCAAGCATCAGCGTGATTTGCGGACGCGCCAGCCGCATGATGGCGGGATGATAACCAGCCAATGTTCCCGCCATAGTTCCGATGCCTGCCGCAATGCCGAAACCGAGAAGGGCACGTCCTGCTGTCGCCCAAACGATCCGCCAGCTTTCCGGCTCCGCCAGGAGCGCGACCACGCTGGCGAAGGTTTCGGCCGGCGCCGGCAGGATGAAGCTGCCGTATGCCTCGTGCCCCGCCTGCCAGACTGCTGCAAATACGGAAAGGCCGGCGAGACCTGCCCATCCGGACCACACGAAACGACCCGTTCTCGCCAGGCGCGCGGTTGCCATCGACACCGCCAGCCTACAGGTACAGCGTTTCTGCCGGCATACGGCCGCCTATCATCTGCGGATTGGCGGCGCTGATTGCCTTGTAGAGGGCCTCCAGTTCCGGACGTGCGCTGCGCGCCCGAGTGGCGACGAGATTGGCATAGGGGATCGACTTCTCGATCACTTGCGGGGGAAGCTCCAGGGCGGGGGCAGCGTGCTTTGCTGCTTCGGCCGGATGGGCGATCACCGCTGCCGCCGCTTTTTCGATAGCCAGGAGCAATGGCTCGACCTTGTCCGGATATTCGTCGAGAAACGTTTGGCTGAAGGCGAGGCCGGCTTGCGGCATGAGAGGACCGAGGCCGGTAACCTTGCCCCATTCGGCCTGCATATCGATTGCACGATGGATCGTCTTGCCACCGGCAGCCGCCTTGAGGATTGCGGCCGTGGCGGCGGGTTCCGGAACGATGGCGAGATCGATACGTCCCGCAAGCAGCATCTGAATGGTCTCGGTCGGCGTGCCGGCCCGATCCACTGCCACATCGGTTCCCGCCCTCATGCCGTAATGGGCGAGGACCGCGTCGAAGACCAGTTCCGGCGTGTCGTTGGCGAACGGCACGGTGACCTTCCGTCCCTTCAAATCGGAAAACTGGCGAACCGCGGGATTGCTGGAAATCACGTAGAGAAGCCCGTTCGTCATGACGTTTGCGAGCTTCAACCCGAGGCCTTTGGTGTGAAGATTGGCAGCAGCCGTCACCGGCATGACCACGGCATGCATGGTCCGGGACGTCAGGCCGGCCCGCATTTCATCCGGCGTCCGCCAGACCTTGAACGACACTTTGTCGGCGATCCCGTTCAGAAAGCCCGCGCCTGCGGCATAGGCAAGCGTGACGGAAGGCCCGGCCGGAGGCCCGAACAGCTGCAAATCGGAAATGGCGGCGGCCCGGGCCTTGCCGATGAACGGCAGCGCAAGCCCTCCGGCCAGACCAACGCAGAGCGCACGACGGGTCAATCCCGGCCGGGAAGAGGGCGATTCCGCCGCCTTTGAACCCCGATCCAAAATGATGCTTCGGTTCACTTGTTTCCCTCCTTCTAGAGAAATCGACCTGCGCGATGACATGACGCAGCCTGTGGCGGTCGCCAGATCGCGACGGGTACGATGGCAAGGGCCGCTCCAGACGGTTGGTCGTAGCGGCAAAATCATGACTAACATTGTCATGATTACGAGGGAGGGCATCTCGCCTCTTTGCGCTGGATCAAATGAATCGGACAATTGGTTTTGGCGGAAGTTCTGCATTCGGGCCGCTTCAAAATTTGCACCCGACCTCAGCGTTTCCAGCGCGATCCCCAGTTCCATAAGCTATATTATCTGATTTTTGTGTGTAGAGGGGTGGGTTCAAGAATGAAGTGCGACTTGCGAATGATACCAGCGGGTTGCCACTCGCAAGGAAGACGCAATGGAACGCACCTCCTCCCATATCGATCTGGATGAACGACGCAATCGTGCCGAACGGAGAAGAGCCAATTTTGCATGCCGAATACGACCTACGTGCCGCAAAGCTTTCTGAATGCGCTGGCCGCGGCGGTGGCTCTTGAGCGGATATCCTCGTCGGAAGGCAGGGGCAGAGTTCCTATGACCCGCCTGGTCTGAAGATCGCCGATTAGCAGGCCGAGAAACCATTCCGTTGCCAGCCTCGCCGATGGCGCTGCCAGAACGCCTGTTGCGAGGCCGCGTGCGATCAATTTCTCGATCAGCGGAAACATGCAATCACGGCCACCGGCAGCAATCATCGTGCCTAGTTCACCACTTTCGTCTGAAGCAGCAGCCCTGTTCAAGGATATCGCTTTCTCGCCAAGCAGCATCGAGAGCAGGATCGGAGCCACATGCTCGAGGGTTGCCAGAGGATCGGCATCGTCTCTCACAGCCGCAGCGAGCGCCACCTTTGTCTCTCGGGCGTTGCTTTCGATCATTGTCTTGAAGAGACCGTTCTTGTCGCCGTACCAGCGATAGAGGGTTTCGTTGGACGCTTTTGCCGCTTTGGCAATGCCAAGCATGGACGTCCCACGATAGCCTCGCTCGTCCAAAAGCTTGTAGGCCACCTTCTCGATCTCCACGTGACGCTCCGCCCTAATGTCTTTCCGCATCGAAACCCTCAACGTCTTGACAGAAACCGTACACGCTTATACGTCTATATCAAGGCGTACACATCAATACGGCTATGGGGAAATGGAATGCCGAGGATCCTTTTAGGACTGTCCACGACGTCGATCGTTTTTTGCGGGGCAATTTTCGGGTTTTTCTACGCCTGGGTCTGTTCCACGATGTGGGGGCTCGACCGAGCAGATTCCCGCGTGGCGATCGCGGCCATGCAAGCGATGAATGCTTCTGTCCGCAACGTCGTGTTCTTTCCGGCATTCTTTCTGACGCCGGTTGTCCTCGGCGTCACTGCGGCTGCCGCATATTTCCGCGGCTACAATGTGCCCGCGTGCTGGTTCGCTGCAGCGGCGGTCGTCTATCTGGTCTTCGGACTGTTGCTCACGATGACGGTGAACGTACCGATGAACGAAGCTCTGGCTGCGACGACCGTTCCCCACGACGTCGAGACCGCACGGATTATCTGGCAGGATTATTCGCAACGATGGCAGTTCTGGAACCATGTAAGAGCGATGGCTTCAGGAATATCCTTGGCGTTTGCGTCCTTTGGATTAGCGAAATTATGATCGGGAACGGCAGGCCCGGATAACCGCGTCATATGCAGTTCTGAAATTCGCAACCAGAGCAAACAAGGCCAGCCGTCTGGTTCCGAGGACGGAAAGCTCGCCAAACGCCTTGCATCAACAGCGGTCGGATTACTTCTGAAATCATAGTAGGTACCGCCATCACCAAGATGACCGCGACTCCGAACCAGAAACCGCGGCTAGTCCTCGGATATTCCTTCCAGCAGGCCGTCGTAAACTTCCATCAGCGCTTTGGTGATCGCTTGGCCAAGGGCATTTCCTGCGGCACGCAGGTCATCCTCCGTGCCGTCCCGGGCGGCCTTGGCCAGTTCGAAACCCTGGTCGCTGACGATCTGTTTGGCGATCTCGATTGCCCAGAGCCCGAAATCACCCCTGTTGTCGATCTTGATTGTATCTTCCATCGTTCGTCCGTCTCTTGCCGAAAGGCGGTCTAACCCCTCCTCCCGGCAAATTCCAGTGCTGCCCAACTAATCCGTTACCGCAGCAATCCATCACCTCCGTGAATCGAAGGCCTCCAATCGATTCAAAACTCTCGTTGGACATGCCGGGGGCATCCGGAGACGATATCTCCATGGCTGATGACCCCTATCACTTCTACGCCCGGCGTATCGACAATGCCAGAAACATGGCGCGTTACTACATGCTTTCCATACAGCCGACATTGTTCGGCGAAATCGTGCTCATGCGTTGCTGGGGAAGGATCGGCAAGCGTGGTGGAGAAAAAAGCGAAGTCTTCGCGAGCGAACAGGAGGCTGCGGCACATTTCCTGAAGTTGGCGCGACGAAAGCATCAAAAAGGCTATAAACCGGTGGGAAATTGTGGAAAGGCCGGCAAACAGGCCCTTTCCGATAGTTAAACGCCGTGACAGCGGGGTTTTCCGGTGAAAGGATTCCTTGTGTTCAACGAGGAACGGTCATGACTACCACCAATGAAATCGCAGACAAGATTGCAGCCGATCACAGCCTGACCAAGGCGCAGGGCAAAGCTATCGTCGAAGCCGTGTTTGCGGCGATCACCGGGGCTGCGACCTCGGGCGCCGAAACGTCCATTCCGGGCTTCGGCAAGTTCAAGGTCAAGGATACGCCGGAGCGCGAAGCACGCAATCCGGCGACCGGCGCGACCATCAAGGTAGCAGCTGCAAAGAAGCTCACTTTCACGCCTGCCAAGGCCCTGAAGGACGCGCTGAACAAGTGATGAGGAAAAATAGCCCCGTTCCATGGGACGGGGCTATTCAATGACTCGGATCGCCGCCCTGACGGAGACAAGGGGCGCGCCGGTCAGCCTGTGCCAGCCCCGCGAACGCGCGAATTCATCCGGCTCATTGCTTGGGAATGCCGGCCTTCTGAATCACTGCCGACCATTTGGCGATATCGTCGGAAAGGCGCTTGCCGATTTCCTGAGGCGTGCTGGACCGGGCCTCGACACCGAGATCGGCGAAGCGCTTCTGCAATGCCGGATCGGCGAGAACCTCGACGAGAGCGGCGTTCAGCACCTTCACCGCTTCCGGCGGCGTGCCTTTCGGCGCAAAGATCGCATTCCACGACGTGACGTCGAAATCCTTGACGCCTTGCTCGGCCGCAGTCGGCACATTTGGCAGCAGGCTGGAGCGGACCGGACCGGACGAGGCGATGGCGATTGCCTGGTTCTGCTGCAAGGCAGCCTTCAGGGCAGTCTGGCTGTCGACGATGACGTCCAGCTCACCCCCGAGCAGCGCGACTTGAAGATCCGGCGTCGCCTTATAGGGAACGATCGTGAAATCCACGCCGGATGCCGACTTGAAGAGTTCGGCAGCCAGGTTCTGGCTGCTGCCGACATTGATCGTGCCCACATTCAATGCGCCCGGCTTGGCTTTGGCCGCTTCCAGGACATCCTTCAACGCGTTGAACTTGCCATTCGCCTTGGTGACGAACACGAAGTCGAAATAGGCGAGGCTCGATACCGGCACGAAGTCCTTGACGGGGTCGAACTGCAGGTTCTTGAACAACGGCACGCTGATTGCCGTGCCGTTCGAGAGAAGCGCCAGCGTGTAGCCATCGGCTTCCGCATTGAGCGCCGCGCGTGCTGCGGTCGCGCCGCCGGCGCCCGGCTGGTTCATGATGACGATCTGCCGCCCGAGCTTCTTGCCAAGCGATTCCGCCACCACGCGGGCGGTGATATCGGCAATGCCTCCCGGGCCGAAGGGCAGTACGAGCGTGATGTCGCGCGAGGGGTACTTCTCCTGAGCTGCCGCAGTGCCCGGCAGGGCGAGCGCCAACGCGACGGCAACGGAAGCCGTCAATGCGCCCCGGCGATGGACAAGCCCCGCCATCGCCTTCAATTTGTCGATCTTCATTTCATCCTCCTCCTTTGAGTTTGGTTCAAGCGTCGAAACCGTAAAGACGGGCGGGATTCTCCACGAGGAGGCGCCGCTGCTCCTCCGCCGTCAGCGAAAAGCGCGTGACGAGATCGACGAGATCAGCCTCGTCCACCGGCTCCTTGAGATTGGGATGCGGGAAATCGGTTCCCCAGAGCGTCCGCTCCGGGCTTGTTTCCACGAGCGCGCGCGCGAACGGGATCGCCGCATCGAAAGGAAAGCTCGAAATCCGCTCGGAACCGCAGACCTTGACCCAGCAGTTTTCCAGCCGCGCCAGTTCCAGCAAAGTCTGAAAGGCCGGCTGGCCGAGCCCCAGCGACGTATCGATCCGGCCCATGTGGTCGATCACGAAGGGGACAGGCAGGCGGCGGATCATCTCGGCGAGCGGCACGATATCCGCACCGTCGAGATGCAGCACGACATGCCAACCGAGATCCTTGATCCGGTCGATGACACGATCGAAAACAGCCATGTCAGGCGCGCCGCCGAGATGGCGCACGAAGTTGAAGCGCACGCCGCGCACGCCTCCCTCGTCGAGTGCCTGATAGGCGCGATCATCGAACGTATCGTCGACGATCGCCACTCCCCTGTAGCGATCCGGCCGCCAGGCGATGGCATCCAGCATGGCGCGGTTGTCGGCGCCATGGCAGCTTGCCTGCACGATCACCGCCCGACCGATCCCGAGCCGCTCGTGCAATGCCGCCAGCGCTTCCTTCGGAGCGTCCTCCGGCGTGTAGCGGCGGTTCGGCGCGTAGGGGAAGGTGTTGCCTGGGCCGAACACATGGCAATGAGCATCGCAGCTATTGATCGGCAGGGAAAAGGCCGGCTTGCGGCGATGTCGGGCATTCGTATCGTTCATGCGGTTTTTCCTTGAGCAGGCTCGGGTATATGGCTTCCGGCATCCACTTTCGCGGGTTCGACCGACAGGCTTCGGAAGCTGGCGTAGCTGGCCTTGACGATCTGGTCGGCGGCGGCCTCCCGGTCGTTTCCGTCGATCACTCCACCCGAAAGACGCGTGACGCGTTCGGGGTTGATGAGCGCATAGTAGAGCGAGCCGAGCAGGAACTGGCTGCGCCAGACAAGCCCCTCCAGCGGCGCGCCGGGCACGCATTCGGCAACGGCGTCGATGAAGGCGTGGCTCGTCTCGTCGAAGGCGTCGGCGATGATCGCCCGCGCATCCGAATTGCCTTCTGCCGAAAGCACCGCGCGCATGCGGGTGAACTCCGCTCCCCCGCCATCCCCCTCCGATGAAGAGATGAAGGCCGGCACCACATAGGCCCGGAGGATCGCCATCAGCCGTTCCTCCGGATTGCTGATGCGGCGCGCCTCGCCCAGCAGTTCCCGGCGGCGGGCATTCATCGGTTTCGTGTGACGGTCGTAGATCTCCCTCAGCAGATTTGCCTTGGAGCCGAAGTGATAGGTGATGCTGCCGACATTCGCCCCCGCCGCCTTGGCAATGTCCCGCAGCGACACGGCGTTATAGCCACTGAGGGCAAACAGCGTGACAGCGCTTTTCAGGAGGGTGTCGCGGATGCTCGGTCGCATAATTTATTTGTTCGATTGATTATATCATTTGTACATATGTACAAATTGAAGATGAGTCAATCGCAGCTTCCGCGGTCAAGGTGATTGCCGCAACGTCAGCCTGGATGCGCGATGATTGATTTAAACGACCGCCCTCGCCTGGTTCATGGCCGATTCCGCCATGCCCGCGACAGCGCGACCTGCCGAAATGGCGCCGGCATTTCGATGGTATTCTAGAAGACACCTCGTAGTCGGACGGAAGCCGCCGTCAGACCACGAGCTTAACGGATACCTTGCTTGACCGGAGCAGGATCAGGATGCGCCAGTAAAGGTGCAGTCCGGCTTCAGGTGGGGTCTCGCTCCCAATACCAGGCCACATACATGTTCTTTCGGCTGTGCCCCCGGCTTTTCAGGAACGCCCGGGCTGAACGTACGTCTTCCTTTTCGCAGGCGATCCACACGAAGGTTTCTTCCTCCATGGAGGAAATGGCTTTCCTGGCTTCTTCCGCAAGAATACTCTTCAGGCCGGCCGGATATGCCTTTCGGTGCAGCCAGCGGACGTCGAGCGACCCCACGGATGGAAGAGGTTGCTCTTCCGCCGCATCCAGCACCTCGATGATTGCCTGCATCCGCGTGTCCGACGGCATTTCGGCGGCGATCCGCGCAATGGCGGGAAGCGCGCTTTCGTCTCCCACGAAAAGGATGGACTTTGCCGCAGGAAGGCCCCCGCCCCCTGGTCCGAGCAGCGCTGCCAGCTGGCCGGGCTGCGCATCGCGGGCAAAATCGGCTCCGGGCGTTCGGACGCCGGAGGCGGGGTGCTGCAGGAAATCGATCCACAGTTCCCCTCGCTCGACGTCGACGGCGCGGATCGTATAGATCCGAACCAGAAGCTCGTCCTCGCCCTCCGGCCATGCGACACGGCCGTCCGCGCGAAAGCCCGGCCACACCGGATGCCTGCCCTTCGGAGGAACAAGGAGGCGAACATGCAGGTCACCGCCGACAAACGGCGTGACATCGGCACAGCTGAACTTTACGCGGCGCATATGCGGTGTCACATCCTCGGCGGAAACGACCGTGACCTCGTGAATGTTCGGCAGCACGGAGAGCGGTGCCGGTTCGGACCAGCTCAATTCGAACGGCTCTTCTCCGGCAAAATAGAAGAGATGCTCCGCGATGCTCGTGCGGCTCATCTGCAATGCTTTTTCCGAAGGGCAGGCCAGTTCTATCAGGAGCTTGCGATCCTGCACGCGAATGCTTGCGGTGCCGGCCTTGCTCTTCAGCAGGGCGAAATCTTCCGTCCGCTGCACGTCGGCATGCTCGACGAAATGTTCGCAGATCTCATCGAGCATGCTTCCGGCATCCTTCGGAAGTGCGATGCCCGAAAGCGTGAATTGCTGAACTGCGTTCATGGCCGGTTCTCCGTAAAATCCTGTGACGTCGTCATCCGATGCCGGCCGATCGGGAGCATCATCGGCCGGCCGGAGGTGGGATCGGCAATGATGCGGCTTTCGAGACCGAAGACTTGCCGTACGTTCTCTTCGGTCAGCACTTCTTCCGGTCTCCCGGAGACGTGCACCCTCCCCTCAGTCATCGCGACGAGGTGATCCGCATAGCGCGCCGCAAGGTTGAGATCATGCAATACCATGACGACGGTGGTTCCCCGGTCGTGATTGAGGTCGGTCAGCAGATCCAGCACTTCCACCTGATGGCTGATGTCGAGAAATGTCGTCGGCTCGTCCAGGAGAAGGATTTCCGTCTGCTGTGCCAGAGCCATGGCGATCCAGACCCGCTGGCGCTGCCCGCCGGAAAGCTCGTCCACCGGCCTTTCGGCGAGGTCTTCGGTCTTGGTCGCCGTAAGCGCGCCCGCCACGGCCTCGTCGTCCTTGCGTGACCAGCGCGAAAAGAGACCCTGGTGCGGATGCCGCCCGCGGCTGACAAGATCGGCGACGGTGATGCCTTCGGGCGCGATCGGCGATTGGGGCAGCAGGCCCAAAGTCCGGGCGAGTTCCCTGGGGGGCGTGCGGTGGATCGACTTGCCGTCCAGAAGCACGTGCCCTGTAGTGGGAGGGAGCAGTCGCGACAGGGCGCGCAGAAGCGTGGACTTGCCGCAGGCATTGGCGCCGACGATCACAGTGATCTTGCCGGGCGGAACCGCAAGGTCGAGCTGATGGAGAATTTCGGCGTCACCGTATCCGGCAGAGAGCTGCTTCGCGATGAGCGAATGGACCGTCATAACGAACCTCCGGTCCGGTTGACGCGGACGATCAGGAAAATCAGATAGGGAGCTCCCAGGGCGCCGGTCACCACGCCGACCGGATAGCGGCTTGGCAGGAGGAATTGACCGGCATAATCGCCTGCGAGCACCAGCGTCGCACCGATCAGGGCCGAGGGTATCAGCAGCGAACCGCTATTTCCCACGATGCGGGCGGCGATCGGCCCGGACAGGAAGGCAACAAAAGCGATCGGCCCCGTCACCGCCGTAGCAGATGCGATCATGCCGACCGCAGCGACGATGATCATCACGCGCGTGGCCGAGACCCTCACGCCTAGCGCCGAAGCGGTGTCGTCACCCAGCCGAAGCGCTTCCAGATCGCGTGAACGGCTCAGCAGAAGTCCGCCGAAGACGATGAGCGCCACGAGAAGTGGTGCCGCCTGGCCAAGCTGCGCGCCGTTGACGCTCCCTGTCAGCCAGCGGATCGCCTCCTGCAGATTCCAGGCCGGCGCCTGAGAAAGAACATAGGCGATGAAACTCTCCAGCATGGCGGATACGCCGATGCCGACGAGGATGAGCCGCGTTCCCGCGGCGCCGTTTTTGGATGAAAGGCCATAAACCATGAGCGCAACACCCAGGCCGGCGATGACGGCGAAGACCGAGACGGCCGGGCCTTTCATCGACAGCACGACGATCGCGAATACGGCCGCGGCGCTCGCACCGGAACTGATGCCGATGATGTCGGGGCTCGCAAGCGGATTGCGGAGCATGATCTGGAAGGCCACTCCGCCGAGCCCGAAGCTCAAGCCCGCGATGATCGAAAGAACGGCCCGCGGCAGTCGCAGCTGCCCCACGGTAAAGGTCGCCCCCTGGACATTCTCGCCAAGCAGCACACGCAGCACATCGCCCGGCGGCGTGAAGGATTGCCCGAGCGACAGCGTCAGCGCGAAGATCACGACGATCAGAACAAGCAGCACGGCAATCACAGCGAGGTGCCTGCGTGCGCGGCGCCGGCGGCCGTCGACAATGAGATGAAGAGTGGGAGACAACATTGTCACAACTCGCGAACCCGCTGGCGCCGGACGATCCAGATGAAGAACGGCGCGCCCACAAGGGCGGTGACGATGCCGACGTCGAGTTCGGCCGGCCTGGCTATGATGCGCCCGACGATATCGGCAGCCAGCAGCAGGCAGGCTCCCCCCAACGCGGAAAACGGCAGGAGCCAGCGATGGTCGACACCGACCAGCAGGCGGCAGAGATGTGGCACGACCAGCCCCAGAAAGCCGATAGGCCCGCAAACCGCGGTGGTCGCGCCGCACAGCAGGATCGCGCCAAGCGCGGCCACGGCGCGGGCAACGGCGACGCGCTCGCCGAGCCCGGCCGCGAGCTCGTCACCCAAAGCCAGCGAGTTCAGCTTTTTGGCTGAGAGAAGGCTGATTGCAAAACCGGCTGCAAGAAACGGCAGGACCGGAAGGATGCGTTCGAAGGTCGCGCCGCCGACACCGCCGATCTGCCAGGAACGAATGCCGCCCGCAATATCGGCGCGCGGCAGCACAACCGCGATCACCATCGAGGAGAAGGCAACCGACGTCGCGGCTCCGGCGAGCGCCAGCTTGAGCGGCGTGGCGCCGCCACGCCCCAGGGAGCCGATGGTATAGACGAAAACCGCCGCGCAACCTGCGCCTGCGATCGCCGTCCAGATATAGGCTTCGGCCGAAGCGATATCGAACCACGCAACGCCGACGACGACGGCGAGCGACGCCCCCATGTTCACCCCGAGAATGCCCGGATCGGCGAGAGGATTGCGGGTCACGCCCTGCATGATCGCTCCGGCAAGCCCGAGTGCCGCCCCAGCCAACCCTGCGAGCGCCGTCCTTGGAATACGGACGTTCACCGCTGCCTGGCCGATGCTGTCCAATTGCCCGGCAAGCCCTGCAACAACGTCCGTCAGGGCGACGTCACGCGTGCCGATCATGATCGATAGCGCGCATAACAGGAAGAGAAGCGAGGCCATCCCCGCCAGCCAGAGGCTCCGGGTTCGGTTCGACCGCGCCGGGACGAACCATCGCGGGGATGATTTGAGGTTTTCAGCGATCATCTGGACTTTCTGGCGGCATTGCCAAGCAGGGCGACGTAATCCTTGAGGACCCAGGAGATCGAAAGCGGTGTCGGATTTGCCGCCGTACCGACCGGATTTCCGCCGAGCAGGACGAGCGCCCCCTTCGATACGGCGGGCATCCTGGCCATGAGCGGGTTCCTGGCCAATGCATCGAGCAGTTTCTGGTTGCCGTAGGTGACGACGATGTCGACGTCGTCAAAGGCATCGATCCGCTCTGCGCTGATGGAGCCGGAGAATTTTCCGGGAGTCGATGCCTCGACGACGCTCTTGGGCGACTTCAAACCGAGATCCGCAAAGAATTTCACGCGGGTGTCGTTGGTCGTGTAGAAATTGACGATGCTGAGGTCCGATGCACTGAGATGGGTGATGAACATCGCCGACTTGTCCTTGAGTTCGGGATGTCCGGCGATCGTTGCAGTGATGTCGGCCTCGATCTTCGCGATCAATGCCTCGCCCTCGGCGGCCATACCCAGCCCGGCGCTGTTGAGGCGGATCATTTCGCGCCAGTCGGTCGACCAGGGCGCTTGCGGATAAGCGACGACAGGAGCAATCCGGCTCAGCGTATCGTAATCCGCCTGGCTGAGACCCGAATAGGCGGCCAGAATCACATCGGGACGGGTTGCTGCGACCGCTTCGAAGTCGATGCCGTCCCCCTCATCGAAAAGCACCGGCTTGCCAGCCTTGAGCTGGGCCAGCTTTTCAGCCACCCAGGGCAGCAGGCCATCGCCATCATCGTCGCCGAAATTGGCTTTCGCGAAGCCGACCGGCACCACACCCAGCGCCAAAGGAACTTCATGATTTGCCCAAGCAACCGTCGCGACGCGCTCCGGCTTCTTCACGATGACGGTCGTTCCGAACGCATGCCTGACGGTGACCGGATAGGCCGTGCTCTCATCTGCCAGCGCACTGCCCGATGCAGCCATCCAGACGCCTGTCACCACGACGGCCAGTAGCGAATGCAAGAACCGAAACATTGTGCACACTCCGCCTAACGTTTAAGTGGACTTCCACTTTCAGGTTAAAGCGCGTGCGTCAACGGTTAAGCGGTGGCGACGGGCGGGGCCGGTGAGATTTCCATGGGATCGTACAAAACTCCGGAAATCTACAATACTGGATAAGACTACTCAAGTTAGTAACCGTGACGGGGACATCGACGAGACCATGACGGCTGCCGGATGCGGGGACATCTTCCGAACATTTCGGATTGCCGAGTGCTGCTTGGCGCGTTCCCGGCAGCGGCATGTGCCCGGAACCTCCCGCCGGGTGCCAGCCATGGTGAAAATCAGTTCTGGAACGCGAATATGAAAATCGAAACAACTGGCCGTCGCGCGCATCGGACCCGCCTTCGCTGGCGCAACGCCGTCCTTCTCGGCTGCACGGCGCTTGGCGCTCTTTCTCCGGCGGTCTCCTTTGCCCAGGACGCCGACAGTTCCTCCACCACGCTGGCGCCGATCGTGCTTGATGCCAATGGTTCGGCCGGCGTCCTCGATACGAGCAACGACTCGAAGTCGATCGTCGCGACCGAGACCACGGGCGTCGGCAAGATGCCGAGCGATGTCCTGACGACGCCGGCTTCGGTTTCCGTCGTCACCGCCAAGGAAATCGAGGAGCGCGGTGCAAACAGCATCGAGCAGGTGGTGCAGTATACCGCCGGCGTGGTCACCGATTACTACGGTTCGGACGATCGCTACGACTATTTCAAGATCCGCGGCTTCTCCCCCTTCACTTATCGCGACGGTCTGGCCATCGGCCGAAGCTGGGGCGGGCTTCTGGAAGAGCCTTATGCCTTTGAGCGCATCGAGATACTGAAAGGTGCCAATTCCACCGGCTTCGGGGTTTCCGATCCGGGCGGTTCGGTGAACTACGTGACGAAACTGCCGAAAAGCGAACGTTTCGGTGAGGTCTATGGCACCGGCGGGTCGTTCGCTCACAAGGAGGCAGGCTTCGATTTCGGCGACAACATCACCGAAGACGATACGCTTTCCTACCGCCTGACCGGCAAGTTTCAGCGGTCGGATGCCGAATATGATTACTCGCAGGACGACGAGAACTTCATCATGGGCGGCATCACCTGGCGCCCCACGGACGCGACCAGCCTCTCCTTCGTGTTCGATCACCTGGACCGGGATGGCACGCCGAGTGGCGGCGGTCATCCGAGGTTCACGAATCTCGACAGGGACCAGTTCTTCGGCGAGCCGAACTACAATTACAATACGGCGAACCGGAACACCTACAGCCTCATTTTCGATCATGACTTCGGAAGCGGCCTGACCTTCAATGCCAGCGCCCGCTACAGCAAGACCGATACCGGATTCGGCTATGCCTACATCTGGGATGCGCTGGGTGCCAGCGACCCGGCGGATAGCCTGATCGACCGCTCCTATTTCGGTAGCGACAAGACCATCGAGCAGTTCATCGTCGATGCGCACCTGATCTACGAAACGAACTTCAACGACGTCGAAAGCCGCACGCTTTTGGGCATCGAGTACAACAAGCTCGATTCGGACAACGACACCTATTATGCGGCTGCACCGGACATCGATTGGCAGAGCCCCATCTATTCCGGCGGGCCGGGAGCGCTCGCGCCCTACAACACCGTAGAAAGCAACCAGAAGACCCATGCCGTCTATTTCCAGGAGGACCTGACGTTCTTCGACAAGCTGACGGTCAGCGTCGGCCTGCGCAACGACTGGTTCGACCTCAAGGAAGTCGGCGACAATGCTTTTACCGGCCCGTTTAGCGGCGAATCCGATATCAGCAAGTTCAGCAAGCGCTTTGGGGTGAGCTACAAGATCACCGACGAACTTGCCGCCTTTGCGAGCTATGCCGAATCCGTCGCGCCGCCGAGCGCAGGCGTCGAGCCGACGATCGGCACGCAGTATGAAGTCGGCGTCAAGTATCGGCCCGAAGCCTTCCCGGCCCTGTTCAGTGCGTCGGTCTACGATCTCACGATGGAGAACATCACGACCTACGAGGCTCCCACCTACTTGCCGGCGACGGTTGAAAAGGTCCGGCATCGGGGCATTGATATCGAGGCTAAGGCGGAGGTGATGGATAACATCAACCTGATCGCGGCCTATTCCTACATAGACTCGAATATCGTTGAGAATGGCGTCACCTACGACGGCAAGCGGTTTGCCCAGGTGCCGGAACACACAGCTTCGATTTGGGGCACTTACACGCTGGCAGGCAATGGCAGTCGCGGCGACATGACCTTCGGCTTGGGCGCTCGTTATATCGGCCCCTATTATTTCGACAACGCCAATACCCGGAAATCGGATGGCGCCGTCGTCTTCGATGCAGCCTTCACCTACAAGATCCAGGAACATACGACGCTGCAGGTTAACGCCACCAACCTGTTTGACGAGAAGCATATCGCCAACGACGACGGCGGTGCGTATTACTACAATCCTGGCCGGGCAATCATGGCGACGCTGCGCCAGACCTGGTGACAAGCCTGTCCCACCCGACGCGCGCGACGGCGGGTGGGACTTTTTCGGTCAGTGCGTCTGCTGCATGCGCCGCCATGCGGCAGGCGTAGCGCCGACGATCTGGCGGAAAACCTTGGTCAGATGCGCCTGATCGGAAAAACCGAGCTGGGCGGCGATGTCCGCGACGGTGAGGTCGCTGTCGATCAAAAACTTCTTCGCCAGGTCGATGCGCTTTCCAAGCTGCCATTGCAGCGGCGTCTTGCCCGTCGTCTGCTTGAAGACATTGGAAAACCAGCTCTCCGACAGGCCGACTGTCGCGGCCATGTCGGCTACCGTCAAACGGCAGTCGCTGAGCCCATCGATGCGCGAGTTCAGCTTGTTCATCTGCGCCTGCGTCAGCCTGCCGTTGACCTGTTCGGTGCCCTGTTCCGGAATATCGAGAAGACCGGTCACGATGCTGCCGACGAGGCTTTCGGCATAGACCGCGTGCCTCGACGGCTTCGAGACCTCATCGACCACCAGGCTCGCCAGCGTTTCCATTGCTCCGGCATCCTGGATTTCGACGGGACGGCGCAAAGCCGCCAGCGCAGCCGATGCTCCGACCGAAGGTGACAGATACCGCAGCAGCCGGTCCTTGTGCATGTGCAAATTGAGATGCGAAAAACGATGCGCCGTATCGCTGTTGGTCCACATGGGGACGCCGGGCGGAACGTAGATCGCGCGCGTCATGGGGCGGTAATGCTGCTGGAGGCCGCCGTCCCGGTTCGACATTCGAATGCGCGATACATCGTTGAAAAAAATCATGATCCGCGGATCGTCCGACAGGTAATAGCCCCTGGCCCCAGACTGGCTTTCGGCTTCCCAGAAGACACTCACCAGGCCGTCGAACTGACGCCATCTAACCGGGGCAGTCACCCGAATCCCTTCGGTATGCCAAATCATGGAATGCCAATAGCTCAATGTCGGAATCCGTTCCTTGCCTAATCTGGACAATATCGCACCATCAGGCCGCGCACCGCCAAAAATGTTCGATTGCAGCAATTTTCTCCGGCAGCATTCTCAAGTTCGTCACAGTGCCCGCAAACCCGAAATAACATGACTATATTAATCATGTTTTATTTACGATCACAACCCGATCGGTGAATAGGCTTAAAACGTCCCTCTTAATACCGTCCGCGGCGGTACACCGACACATGGAACAAATCCGCTCGTTGCGGGTTAATTGTCGTCGATAAGCTCTTGCCTTCGGGAGCACTTCAATGGATGTATTTTCCTCTCCCAACCGAGACGCGGCCGCCTATCCGATCCAGGCCCTCTTTGTCCCCTTCCCATTCGTTTGTTTCACGCTCGCTTTGGCAACCGATATCGCCTTCTGGCAGAGCAATAATCTGATGTGGCAGAATTTCTCGGCCTGGCTTCTTTTCGCCGGGCTGGTGGTAGGCGCGGTCTCGATCCTCGCCGGACTGATGGATCTGATGCGTCCCCGTACCCGCCCGCTGCGACCGGCGTTCGGCTCCATCCTTCTTTATCTCGTGATCCTGGCGCTCGCCGTCGCCAACAGCCTCGTACATGCCGGCGACGGATGGACCGCGGTCGTTCCCTACGGACTGCTGCTCTCTGCCGTCACGGTCTTTCTGTCGCTCGTCGCCGCAGCGGTTTCCGCTCGCAAATATGCCAGACTGGCCTGGAGGGTATGATGATGAAGACGAACGTTGTCGGCGTATCGGTGCTGTCGGTATCGCTCGGCGTCGGTCTTGCCGCCTACGCACAAAGCGGAGGTTTCGACATCTCGCAGCAGATCGGTCCGAATCCGGTACTGCCGGAGCCCTCCCCTTCCCTGCTTCCCGATCTCAAGGTCGCCGAGGTCGTCGGCTGGAAGGATGGGGAGATGCCCAAGGTTGCGGATGGCCTGACGATCTCCGCCTATGCGAAGGATCTCGCCAACCCCCGCACGGTCCACACATTGCCGAACGGCGATGTGCTGGTGATCCAGTCGCGAGGACCATCCGGCGAACCCACTTCGCGCCCGAAGGATATGATCCGGGGATGGATCATGTCGATCGCCCATGGCGGCGGTGGGGGCGAACAGAAGGAAAGCAATATCGTCACCCTGCTTCGCGATACGAACCGCGACGGCACGGTGGACGAAAGGCACGATCTGCTGAAGAAGCTCGATTCACCGTTCGGCGTGGCCTGGGCCGACAATACCCTCTACGTCGCGTCGACGACCGCAATCCTGGCCTATCCCTATGAACTCGGCCAGAATGAAATCGCCGCCCAGCCGAAAATCCTGACCCCCCTGCCTGGCGGCCCGATCAATCATCATTGGACCAAGGATCTGGCGCTCAGCCCGGATGGACGGATGCTCTACGTCTCGGTCGGTTCGAACTCCAACATCGTCGAGAATGGGCTCGAAGCGGAAAAGGGCCGTGCAGCGATCTGGCAGGTCGACCGGCAAACCGGTGCTGCACGGGTCTTCGCATCGGGCCTGCGCAATCCGAACGGCCTTGCCTTCAATCCCGAGACGGGTGCGCTCTGGACGGTCGTCAATGAGCGCGACGAACTCGGACCGAACCTCGTCCCCGACTACATGACCTCGGTCAAGGACGGTGCATTCTACGGCTGGCCCTGGAGCTATTACGGCAATCACGTCGATGCCCGGGTGCACCCGCCGCGCCCCGACATGGTCGAGAAAGCGATCGCGCCGGATTATGCCTTGTCCAGCCACGTCGCCGCGCTCGGGCTCACCTTTTCGATGAATTCGGCGCTTCCCCCCGCTTATGCGAACGGCGCCTTCATCGGCGAGCACGGGAGTTGGAACCGCGACAGCTTCAACGGCTACAAGGTGGTCTATGTGCCGTTCGAAAACGGCAGGCCGTCCGGCAAGGCCCAGGATGTCGTAACGGGCTTCATTCAGGGCGATCAGGCGAAGGGCCGTCCGGTTGGCGTCGGGATCGACGGGACGGGCGCGCTGCTCGTTGCCGACGATGCCGGCAATACGCTTTGGCGCGTTGCAGGGGCCGACGGCAAGATCGTTCCGCAGCCGATCGGCACCGACCAGGTGTCGGCAAACCCGCAGGTGTCCGCGAATACGAAGACGGACCGGGCTCCGGGTATCGGAACGGAAACGACCGGTTCGACCTCCGCGTCCGCAGCGCCGCAAGCCGGTTCGGTGGACGAACGCCTGACCGGCCAGCAGCCGCTCGCAGGACAACCGGAAAAGCTGCAACCGTCGCAGACGCAGATTGCTCCGGCCACGGGTCCGTAAATCAGCTCGCTGCTGCGGCGATGCGGATTGGCGGAGTTTTTCGGGAACGACAGGCGCGGCATCCGGTTGACCTCCAAAGAGGATCAAGCCATGCTGAAGATATTGCCGAGACTGGCCGCGTTTTCCATCCTGCTGCCCATGGCGACAGCAGTCCTCCCCTCGACCTCGTTGGGTCAGGCACCCGCCGACAGATGCACCGCGCCGACGCCCTCCCAGCCGGGACAAAACGACGGATCTGCGGAGAAGCGTCGGGATTCCGTCGGCCAGCTTGATGCATGCGACGGCGAACTGAAAGCACCATCCGTCGGAGACGGCGGCATGGTTGAGCCTGCGCCCGAGACCGGCCCTTCCCGCGTCATTCGACCCGGAACACTACCTCCGGACACCAACCCCTCCAACGGTACCGGCGACTAATCCTGCGCAGCTGGTCTGCCGGTACGATCACCACGCCACGGTCGGAAGACGCCGATCGGCCTGCCCTTCAAATTCCCGGCGGCCTCTCCGAGGCCATCTTTTTCGAGGCCGCTGCGCGCGGAGCGATCGATAACAAGCGCGCCAAAAAAAGCCTGGGCAGTGAAAAAAACGGAAGAGCCGATCGTCTTTGTCCCTGGAATACGTGCAGAGCAGGCACGCAGAGCCGGATGCCAAGGAACGAGTTCGCGTCATGAAACCTCACCGTCATATCCCGCCAGGCGCGCCAGGCCGCTCAACCTCGCGATGCGACTTGCCGGCCATTACATCTAGCAATCCGCATCTTGGATATGTCCCTGTTCCCGCACGGCGCCCCGCAAGTCCCGGGCGAGGCTCGCAGCAGCCGGATCACTGTCGGTGACGGTTTTGCTGAGCGCCGGCACCGATTGCCGACGCTCGCCGACCGACGCCCGAACAAAGAGCCATTGAGTGGGCGTTGCCATGCGCAACAGGGATGGAAATGATGCAATCGTCAAGGCAGGCGGCAGAGGCGGCGACGTTCAAGAGTTTCGCCAATTGTTATCTGCGCGAGATCAATCCGGGGGCGCCGGTCGTGCATCGAACCGCGGCGGGTCCGTCCGATGCGATTGAATGGTCCCTGCCGCGGCAGCAGGCGTTCCTGCGCGCGGAAATCCTTTCCGCGTCGATCTGCGGACCGCAGCATTTCGGGCAATTGTGGGCGCGGACTGCGTCCGATGCCGCCTGGCGGTCGGTCGAACCCCTGGCGGGCCTGCATATGCTCATCCACGAAGCCTATCGCCAGATGGACGACGGTCGCCTCGATGTTCTGCGCACGTACGAACTCGAGCTTCTGATGCGGGTGCTCGACAGCTACCAGCAAATGACGGTCTATATCGAAAAGGCGGAACGAAAACCTCGCGATGAGGGGCATTTCATCGAGACGGAACAGTCGCTCGTCTTCGGCCATTGGCAACACCCGACTCCGAAAAGCAGACAGGGCATGACGTTCTGGCAACAGGAGCGATATGCCCCGGAGCTGCGAGGACAATTCCGGCTGCATTACTTCGCCGTCAAAGCCGGTTTGGTGCGCCAGGCTTCTGCAGGTGCAATGCGTGCGGAGGAAATGGCGCACGCCCTGGCCGGCGGAGCAGGCGATGCCCCCGGGATCGGATCAGACGAGCGCCTCATTCCCATGCATCCGCTTCAGGCCGAGGCGCTTCTGCTCGATGCGGATATCCAGAAGCTGCAGCAGAGCGGCGACCTGCGCCATATCGGGCCGGCAGGCCGGTGGTTCACGGCGACGTCGTCCGTCCGCACCGTCTACAGCGCCCAATCGGATTGGATGCTGAAATTTTCGCTTCCGGTACGGATCACCAATTCTCTCCGCGTCAACCGCCGCCAGGAACTCGAAGCCGGCGTGGCGATGGCGAAGCTGATGAACCGGATCGGTTTTGCGAAGCGGTCCGGAAATTTCCATATCATCCACGATCCTGCTTACATCACGCTGGACCTGCCCGGACGGGAGGAAAGCGGCTTCGAAGTCATCTTTCGGGAAAACCCTTTCCAGGGAGAGCGGGCACGCGGCGTGGCGGCCATCGCTGCCCTCACTGCCGATCCGCTTCCCGGCGGGCTCTCGCGGCTGGAGAAGATCGTGCGGACGCTCTCGGCGGCAAGCGGCGACGGAATCCACCACACCGCACTCGTCTGGTTCCGGCTTTATCTCGCCTGTGCGGTCGAACCGCTGATCCGTCTTTATGATGAGCATGGGGTAGCGCTCGAAGCCCATCAGCAGAACAGCCTTCTCGACATTTCCTCCGGATATCCGAGTGGCGGTTACTACCGCGACAACCAGGGTTTCTATCTTTCGGAACGCCATCGCCGCATGCTCAGTCACCATGTGCCGGAAACGGAAACGATCGCTTCGCTTTATTTCGCGGATGCCGAAATCCGGGACCGGTTCGCCTATTACTTGATCGTCAACCAGGTTTTTTCGGTCATCAGCCGGATGGGGCACGACGGTCTTTGCGACGAAGGCACGCTTCTGCGGGCATTGAGGACTCATCTCGAAGACTGCGCGCAAACGATGTCCGGTGTCGGCAGGGAATTCGTCCGGCATGTCCTCGACCTGCCGACGATTACCTCCAAGGCCAATCTCACGACGCGCCTTTTCGACGTGGACGAGCTGCAGTCCAGCGGCCCGCATTCCCTCTACCGGCCGATCGCCAACCCTCTCCGGGTTCCGGTCGCGCTCGCTTCACCGAGGACCGGCCATGCCATTGCCTCTTGAAGCCGTCGGCAAGCCACGCGACCGGGTGATCCGCCAGTTGGTGGCAGCGCTGCTCTTCGAGGGCATCATCAAGGCGCACGAAAGCATCGACGAGGGCACGACGCGATGGACATGGTCGCTCGGCGGAAGTGACTTTCGATGCCACGGCACGACCGGCGCATTCGGACGTTTCCACATCGCGCCGGGTTCGGTGGAGGTTCTGACGCGGCATGGTCATTGGGAGCCAGCCTCGCTCGGAGTGATCGTACCGTCCCTGCCCGGAAGCGGCATCACGCGCGGCAGGCTGCTTCGCGAACTGGAGCAGACGATCGCGTTTTCGGATTGGAACCACCTTCATCTTCCGGCGCGGGATCGCCGCGTCATGTCGCTGGTCGAGTTGGAAGGGGCGCTGGATGAAGGCCATCCCTATCATCCCTGCTACCGGGCAAGGCTCGGCTTTTCGTTTCAGGATCACGCGGCCTACGGCCCGGAAGCCGGACGGCCTTTCCGGCTGGTCTGGCTGCTGATCGCCCGGAAGCATCTTAGCCAGACGCTCCCGCAGAACGAAGAGGCCTTCTGGTTTGCCGAACTCGGTGCCGAGGCCTGGGCGGAGATCGAGGGCAAGCGGCGCGAACTTGGTCTTTCCGACGAGGACTTCGGACTTGTGCCGCTGCATCCGTGGCAATGGAAGACCCTCCAGGAGAGCGCGCTTGCAGAGTGGATCGCCGCCGGCGAGGGCTATTGTCTCGGTTTGTTTGGCGATCGTTATGTGGCAAGCCAGTCGGTACGTTCGCTGTTCAACATCGATCGCCCGCTTGCGGCGAGCATCAAGCTGCCGCTCAACATCGTCAACACGTCTTCGCAGCGCACGCTGGAGCCGCATTCCGTCTGCACCGCCCCCGCGCTCTCCGCCTGGATCGCGGGTATCGTCAGGAACGATCCGCTGTTCGACGCGGAATATCCGCTGACCGTCCTGCAGGAATATGCCGGAATCATCGCCGATCGCGACGGACCACTGGCGGGCGAGATCGGAGCGATCTGGCGCGAGAACGCCGAGGCGTCGCTCCGTCCCGGCGAAGCGATCATTCCGTTCAACGCCCTGATGATGATCGAGCATGACGGAAAGCCGTTTGCGGACGGGTGGATCACGCGTTTCGGCCTGATGCCGTGGATGAACAGGCTCCTCGAAGTGGCCATCCTGCCCGTCTGGCACCTGCTCGTCCGGCATGGGATCGCCGTTGAGGCGCATGGCCAGAACATGCTGCTCGTACATCGGGATGGCTGGCCGGTGCGGCTCATCCTGCGCGACTTCCACGAGAGCGTCGAATTCTCTCCCGGTTTCCTGCGCGATCCTGAAAAAGCGCCCGATTTCCCTGCACTCGACCCACGCTACCGCAATGCCGAACCGGACCAGTATTACTGGACGGACAATCTCGATTCGCTGCGCGAACTCGTGATGGATACGCTCTTCGTCTATAACCTGAGCGAAATCTCGCATCTCTTCGATGTTTGCTATGAACTTCCGGAATTTCGTTTCTGGCAGCGTGTGGAGAAATTGCTGGCCTCCTATGCGGAGGAGCATGGCGTGCTGCATCGCCATGAACAGCTTGGGTACGACCGCCCGCACATTCTGACCGAATCCCTCATCACCCGAAAACTGCTCGCGCTGAAGCCGGAATATCACCACGAGATTCCGAACGCCCTGACCACGAGAACATCCGAACGGAGGAGAAAGCCATGATCCGCATCGACGGCAAGCTTTACGACCGCGCCTATTTCGACCAGGCATCCGAGCGTATCGCCGCACAGATTGGCCTCAGCGGCCACGATAGTGGCCGTTATGCGGTGTGCTTTACCGATACGACACAGTGGCTCTCCTTCTTTTTTGCCATCCGCAAGGCTGGAGCGAGCGTCCTGCCCATCCACCCCGGCACGCCCTATCCCGCCGCCCGCAGGCTCGCGATGACGGCAAACTGCGACCGGCTTTTCTACAACAGCCTGACCGCCGAAGTGCTCGATGTTCGGGAAGAGGCGCCAGCGCCCGGCCGGCTTTTGCATATGAGCTCGGGAACGACGGGGGCCGCGAAATGTATCGCCCGGCCTTGGGACGAGATCGACCGCGAGGTCGAAAGTTATGTCGCAACCTTCCGCGAGCCCCAAGACATGACACCGGTCATCGCCTGCCCGACCACTCATTCCTATGGGCTGATCTGCGGCATTCTGGTTGCCCTGAAACGCGGGCAAGTCCCTGTCATCGTCGAGACGGCGAACCCGAAATACCTCCTGAAGGTGCTGCGCGAGACCGATCGGCCGCTGCTCTATTCCTCTCCGGCCATCCTTCACACCCTTTCCCGCCTTTTGCCCGAAGGCGAAAGACTTTACGCCGCCATGACCTCCGGCACCCTGCTGCCCGATCCCTGGTTTACGCAGATCCGCGCCCGGAGCGACCGTCTCTTCCAGCAATACGGCTGCTCCGAATCCGGCTGCATCGCCATCAATCCGGATGTGCGCGCCGCCGCTGACATGGGCTTTATCCTGCCCCACCTGCGGGCATCCACGGGAACAAGCGCCGAAGACGCCGGAGAGATCGTCGTGAAGGCCGAAGGCGGCTCTCTGATCCATACCCGCGACCTCGGTTACCGGCGAAAGGACGGCATGCTGGTTTTCCTGTCGCGGATGGACGACATGATCAATGTCTCCGGCCTCAACGTCTATCCGGGCGATGTAGAGGATGCGGTGATGGCCATGCCGGCAATCACCGATGCTGTCGCCTTCCGCAAGGCCGATCGTTTCGCGGGCGAGCGGGTCGCGCTTCTCTATAGCGCCGGCTTGCCGGTGACGCCCAACGACGTCCGCGAATGGTGCAGCCGCCATCTCGCGAGCCACCAGCTGCCAATGGAAATGATCGAGGTCGCGGAGATCCCGCGGCAGGGGAATGGCAAGATCAGTCGCCGCGATGTGGCGGCCCGCCATGCGGCAGGCGAATTCGGCACACCGGCAGCAGGAGTTGCCTCATGACCCGCGACGAAATTCTGGACTCTGTCCGCATCGTGCTTTCCGAACACATGACCCATCCGCACATGCAGGCTTTTGCCCCGGAAGCGCGGCTCAACGAGGACCTCTACCTGGATTCCGTTCTGATCCTGCAGATCCTCCTCAATCTGGAGCTGGAATACGGGCTGGCCATGCCGGAAGAGGCGATCGCCCGCCAGGAACTCGAAACCGTCGCGGATCTGGTCGGGCTCTACATTCCGAAATCCGCCGTTCCGTCCTTCGCCATGACCGGCGGCACGACCGACGAAGGGGTCCATGGGGAGGCCTATTACGACATCAAGGTACATTGCTTCGTAAGTTGCGTCTGCGACGGCCTGAAGCGGCAGGGGCTGGACCAGCGGCCGTTCTATTTCGGCGTCTGGGACGCAAAGTTCACTGTCAGCGATCGTTTCGAGCTTCTCTATCACTCGCCCGAGATCAGCCAGGATTTCTTCCGCGACTGGTTCACGCAGCTCTACCGGGTTCCCATCCGCGAATGGTACGATCCGGCAAGGTCGAAGGCGGAAAACCTTTCAACGTTGATCGACCTCGTCGAAAACCGTCCGGAAACCGGCTCGGTCATGGTCATGCTCGACATGTTCCATCTGCCCGAGCGCGAGAACAAGTTCAACCAGAACCCCTTCCCCCATTATCTCATGCTGCAGAAGACGGCCGATCCGGAAAAATGGTTCGTGCATGATCCGGACTATCGCTGGGAGGGCGAGATCGAGCGGGAAAAGGTCATCCATGCGATCATGCAGCCGACGGTCGGCGGCGGTTACGTTTTCGACAACGCCCTTGCCCGCAATCCGGAACCGCAAGACCTGAAAGCCTATTTCGAGGCATGTTTCGTGGCGGACACGAACCCGCTGGTCGATGCGGTCCGCGGCATCGTGAACGCCCATCTCCACGGCCGCGACGGCTTGACACTGGCGGAACTCGCGTCGGCGGTGCGCGAACTGCCTGTCATCACCATCCGCAAATATGCCTATGAGCACGGCTTCGCCTTTTTCTGGCGGGCGCTGAAGCTGCCCGCCGGTGAATTCGAGATCTGGTGCGAGGAGATCGAAGCACTTTTCCAGTCTCTCAAGAACCTCCACTACGCCTGCATGAAACTCAGCCAGACGGGTGACGGGGAGCAGGCCGCTGCGGTCTTCGACCGGCTGGAGGAATCCGACCGGCTGGAACGAAAGATCAAGGACCGGCTCGGCGAGGTTTTTGGCCTCTGGTGCGATCAAAACCTGCCGGCGATCCTGCTGCCGAGAAGGGCCGCCGGATAAGGCCGTTCGCCCGACGATGTGGGCGAACGCGACGCAAAAGGAATGCGCGAGGCGGCAAGGGTCGATGTCCTTGCCGCCGTCATCATAATATGACTATTGCAATCAACTTTTTAATGATAGATATCCGTCCGGCATGATGAGCCATTCGGACGTGCAATTCAAATCGACCGTTCAGCCGGGAGGCGTCAATGCTTCTGGCCGCCCGGTCCATGAGACAAGTTTCGCCCCCTCGATCATATGACCCTAGAAGCGGAAAACCGGCACAGTCTCTATCTGACCCACCGCTCGGCGCTGGTCGATTATGCGGCACGGATTCTCGGCTCGCGGGAGGCGGCGGAGGACATCGTTCAGGAAGCCTATCTGCGGTTCGCACCCGGAAAGGCGCCCGGCGAATCGGCACGCCAGGGCCTTGCCTATCTCTATCGCATCGTCCGGAACCTCTCCTTCGACGTGCTGAAACGCCGCAAGATCGAGCATCGGGGCCATACGGAGGATGCGCCCTTCTGGACCGTTCCGCAGCCGGCCGACAATCCCGAGCAGACGGTGATGTTCTGCGATGAAGTCCGCATCGCGGCTGCCGTGCTCGATGCGCTTCCGAGCGAGATCCGTATCGCGGTGGAAATGTACCGCTTCGGCGGCCATACGCTGGAGGGCGTCGCCGAACATCTCGGCATCTCGGTTGCCACCGCCCATCGTCACGTACGAACCGCCATGGTCAGGATTGCAACGGCGCTCGACAGGAAAAATGCCTGAGCGCTGCGGCAGGCGAAAAATTCCGGCCCGTCAATCGTTCCTACGCAAGAAGGGGAATTTCGGATAGAAGCGGCGGGACATCCGAAGCAGGTTGAAGACTTGGCTGGGCAAGACGAAACGGACGAAAGCATTCTGGAAGAGGCGATGGACTGGTTCCTGCGCCTGCGCGAATCATCCCGGATGGTGGTCGTCGAACGGGAATTCGGCCTGTGGCTCAACCGCTCGCCGGCGCATCGGGAAGCCTGGCTGAAGGCCTGCAAGACCTGGGAGCTGATGGGTGAGACGACGCCCGTCCACGAGGACCTCTGGCGATCGACGACGCAAATGAAAATGCTTGCCGTCCGGCGACGGCGGCGCGTCTGGAGTGTGGGTACAGCGCTGGCATTGGCGGCCTGTCTTGTGCTGGCGTTGGCCGGCCCCTCCCTTCTCCTCGCATATCGGGCAGATTTCCGAACGGTAACGGCCGAACTCCGCAAGATTACCCTTGAAGACGGCAGTGTGGTCGAACTTGGGCCTGCAAGCGCAATCGACACCGAGTTCGAGAACGGCATGCGGCACGTGGAGCTGCTTGCGGGCGAGGCCTTCTTCGATGTGAAGCGCGATCCGTCGCGCCCCTTCGTTGTTACCGCCGGCGGCGTGAAGGTGACCGTCCTCGGCACGGCATTCGACGTGCACATGAAGCCCGATGATACGACCGTTGAACTCGTCCGGGGCCTTGTCGGGCTCAGCGTCGATGGAACGTCGCATGCATTCGAGCTTTCGCCCGGCGATTCCGTCAGCATCAACCGCGGCAGCGGGCAGATATCGCGCAGAAAGCTGGCGCCCGAGGATATGGCCGCCTGGCGGAGCGGCCGGTTATTCGTCAACGATGTGACGATTGCCTCGGTCGTCGAGGAACTGCAGCGCTATCACGCCGCCTGGATCAGCGTCCCGAGCAGCGAGCTCGCCAATCGACGTGTGACCGGTCTCTACAGTCTTTCCGATCCCGATCGGGCACTCGAAGCGCTCGTCCAGCCTTACGGCGGCAAGGTACACCGCATCTCGCCCTACCTGCGGGTGCTCGCACTTTTCTAGGCGTTAAAATTTCCTGAAAATTTTCGCTGCTGGATGAAAAAAGCGCCGCGCATGGTCGTCTCTACCCTGAAACGCAGGCCGGGGGGCCTTTGCGACAAAAGCATACAGGAGACGGGGCGGATGATCTTGCCGGGAAGTGGAGTAGCGCGTGGGGTAAAGGCAAGCGGCAGGAGAAACGCTTTTGCTTGGAATTTAACGGCGGCGGTCGCCACCGCCGCGATCGTTGTGAGCCCTATTCTTGCCGCTCCCGCCCAGGCGCAGACGGCCACCCGCAATTTCAGTATACCGGCTCAGCCGCTCGCGTCGGCCCTTAATGCCTTTGGCCGGCAGTCCGGCCTTCAAGTCACGCTTGCGGCTTCCACCTCGCAGGGCGTCACGGCTCAGGCGGTCAGCGGCAATTTCACGCCGGATCAGGCGCTCGCACGCATGCTCGCCGGAACCGGTATCGGCTACCGGATCGTCAATGGCACTGCCGTCATCGGCACTGCGGGGAACGCATCCGGCAATCTCCCGGCACAGGACGCCACCACGCTCCAGCCGATCGTTCTGCAGGGCCAGCCCGGCGCGGAGGGCGGCGTCGCCGAAACCGTCATCGGGCCGGAGCAGCTCGAACGCCTCAACCCGACCAGCCTGGCGGACGTCTTCCGCGAGGAGCCGGGTGTGCAGGTCGGCAGTTCGCTTCCCATGTCCCAGAAGGTCTATGTTCACGGCATCGAGGAAACCAACCTTGCCGTCAGCATCGACGGTGCGCGCCAGAACAACAAGGTTTTCCATCACAACGCCACCAACCTCATCGATCCCAGCCTCCTGAAGGCGGTGGATGTCGATGCCGGCATCGCCCCTGCCGATGCCGGTCCCGGTGCGCTGGCAGGCTCGATCAACTACGAGACCAAGGATGCGATCGACCTGCTGGCGCCCGGGCAGTCGTTCGGCGGGTTCGTCACCTCGACCTACAATTTCAACAGCGACACGGTAACGACCGGGCTCAGCGCCTATGGCAGGCGCGAGGGTTTCGAATTCCTCGGCTTCTTCAACTTCGGCAAGGGCGACGACTTCGTCGGCGGCAATGGCAGCGAGGTGCCGGGTACGGAAACGAATATTCTCAGTGGCCTCGGCAAGCTTGCCTACGAGGCCGAAAGCGGCGATCGGTTCGAGATCAGCTACGATCGCTCGCACGACGACGCCACGCGGCCGTTCCGCCCGAATATTGGTTTCATCGCCGGTCGTCCGTTCTGGGAACCGCGCGTCCGCGACCTGAAGATCGACCGGCAGAACACGACCTTCACCTACACGGACACCTCGCCGGAAGGCTGGTGGGACCCGACGATCATGCTTTCTTACAGCCGCACCGAAGTCGAGACGCTCGGCTACGCCTGCCCGCGGGGGTGCCCGACCGGAATTCCCACCACCTATCCATCGACCGGGGAGACGGAAAGCTTCAACGGAAAGTTCGAGAACAAGTTTTCGTTCGACATCGGAAATATCGTCGCGGGCGTCGATTTCTACCGGGATCGCGCCGCGCTCGACGCGTCGAGCACGGTCCTCGGCTTTTCCGACTCCGGGCGCGAGAAGGCGAGCAATGTCGGCCTCTATGCTCAGGCGAGGCTGGAGCCTTGGGAACGAACCCGGCTTTCGTTCGGCGCCCGCGCGGACCATCAATGGTTCACGGGCATCAACGGGCAGGAGTTCGACAATGGCGGCCTCAGCGCCAACGTCTCCGGCGAGTATGACCTTACCGATTTCCTGACCGCCAAGGCTGGTTTCTCGCATGTCTGGGCCGGCATTCCGCTGGCCGAAAACTTCATCATGAACCCCGCTTGGACCTATGGGGCGAATGGTCCGGAAGTCGTGACGGCCAACAACTATATGATCGGTCTGGAGGCGGAATATGAGGGCTTCACCGCCGAGGGCAGCATCTTCCGCACGGATATCGATGATGCGCGCGTTCCTCTTTATGCCTACAACGCCACGACCCCGGCTCCCTTCCCCGGTGCCCTGGCAGCCATCCGCGCCCGTGATCTTGTCTCTCAAGGCTTCGAGATCGGTGCCGGCTATGAATGGGCAAGCGGTTATGTGAAGGTCAAATACGCTCATATCCGTGTCGATATCAACGGCGCGCCTGCCGATTCCGATACCGGCAACTATCTGGCGACGCCGGTCGGCGACATCGTCACCCTCACGGCCGCCCACACCTTCGTCGACTGGGGGCTGACGATCGGTGGCGATATCGAGATCGCCCCGGAATACGATCACGTCACGACCGGTTCGCCGCCCTACAAGGCTTACGAAGTGGTCAACATCTTCGCCGAATGGAAGCCGGAAGCGCTGCCCAATTTCACCTTGCGCGCGGAAGTCCAGAACGTCTTCGACGAGACCTATTCCGAACGTGCCACCTACGGCCAGGAATTCGGTACCGTCACACCGCTCTTCGAGCCTGGCCGAAGCTTCCTGCTGACCGCCAAGGCAACGTTCTGAAAAGCATGGGAAGGAGATGGACGTGGTGCAGTCGATTGCGGAATGGCGTACCGAACATGGCGGGAAATATCTCGTACAACTATGCAAGCATTTCGCGCACAAGATCGACGTCTCCTATTCCGAGACCCATGGCGAGTGCCGCTTCTCCTGCGGCACCGCGACGCTCGATGCGGACGACGACGGCCTGAAAATCATGGCGGTAGCCGCCGACGAAGAACAGCTCGCCGAGACTCAATCGGTGATCGAGAGACATCTCGTTCGCTTCGCCTTCCGGGAAAACCTGGAAGCCCTGCAATGGCAGGCGCCGGACCGGATCGCTTGAGGTGCGGTCCGGCATCCCGCCAAGGAACAGGACTATGGCAATGAAGTTCAGGATAATCGCGGCGTTTGCCGCCTTTGCTTTTTCAGCGATCTTTGCCCATGCGGCGGAAATTCTCACCGCAAGAGGGCCGGTCCAGATCTCCGCAGTGCCGGCCAAAGTCGCCGTGTTCGACATCGCGGCCCTCGATACGCTCGACCGGCTTGGCGTCAGGCCGGCCGGCGTGCCGGAAAAGCTCTATCTCCCGCAGTTCGAGCCTCTCAAACAGGGGGCGGAAATCGTCGGCGATCTCTTCGAGCCCGATCTGGAAGCATTGAGTGCGCTCGGGCCGGACCTGATCATCGTCGGCGGCCGATCCTCAACCAAGGCCCAATCGGCTGGCCAGGTCGCTCAGACAATCGACATGACGATGGATGGCGATGACCTGCTTGCTCAAGCCAAGGAGCGGCTGGCGAGCTACGGCACCCTTTTCGGCAAACGGCAGGAGGCGGCCAAGGCTGCCTCCGAGTTGGATGCGCAGATCGATGCGGCAAAGGCGGCGGTGGCCGGCAAAGGCAAAGGGCTGATCATCATGACCAACGGCCCGAAGGTGACCGCTTATGGCCCCGGCTCGCGCTTCGGCTGGGTGCATGCCGCACTGGGCCTCCCGCCGGCGGTTCCGGACGTACAGGCGGCGACCCACGGCGAAGCTGTTTCCTTCGAATTCATCCGTCAGGCCAATCCGGACTGGCTGCTGGTGCTCGACCGGTCGGCTGCGATCGGCTCCGGCGAGCAAAGCGCAAAGTCGACACTCGACAACGAACTCGTGGCCCAGACGACGGCCTGGAAAAAGGGGCAGGTCGTTTACCTGCCGGCCGCCGAGTTCTATATCGCCGCCGGCGGCGTGCAGTCCATGCAACGGGTGGCGGCGACGGTTGCCGAGTCCTTCGCCGCAGCCAGATGAGCACCGCTGCCGTCAAGCAATCGCCGCTAACGGGTTGGATCGCAGGCCTCGTCCTCGCGATCCTGTTCGTTTTGAGCCTCTTTACCGGGGTCGACGAGTTGCCGTTCGGACGTGTCCTCTCGGATGGAAGGGGAATCGAACTTGTCCTGGTCAGTCGCCTGCCGCGAACGCTTGCGGCGATCCTCGCCGGAGCAAGCCTCGCGATTGCCGGCCTCATCATGCAGACGCTGGCCCGCAATCGTTATGTGGAGCCTTCCACCGCGGGGACGGCCCAGAGCGCCGAACTCGGCATCCTTCTGGTGACCCTGCTCTGGCCGGCGGCAAATCTCCTCACCAAAGGTCTGATAGCCAGCGCCGCCGCTCTCATCGGGACTTCCCTCTTTCTGGCGACGGCGCATCGGCTGCCGCCCACGCAGCCTTTTCTCGTACCGCTTTTCGGGCTCGTCTATGGCGGGGTGATCGGCGCGGCGGTCACCTTCGTCGCCTGGCAGGCGGACCTTCTGCAATATCTATCGATCTGGACCAATGGCGACTTTTCCGGCGTGCTGCGAGGTCGTTACGAACTTCTGTGGCTTGGTGCGCTGATGGTGGTCTTCGCCTGGTTCATCGCCGATCGTCTGACAATCATGACGCTCGGCCGTGACGCCAGCATCGGGCTCGGCATCGATTATCGGCGCATGCTTCAGCTCGGTCTCGTGATTGTCTCGGTCATCTCGGCTCTCAGCGTCGTGATCGTCGGCGTCATCCCATTCGTCGGTCTCGTCGTGCCGAACATCGTCTCGCGGCTGATGGGGGACAACCTGCGCGGCACGCTCCCCGCCGTGGCGGCAAGCGGCGCGGTCCTGGTGCTGGGTTGCGACATCCTCGGCCGCCTGATCCGCCACCCTTACGAAGTCCCGGTCGGCACCGTCATGGGCTGCGTCGGTGGACTGATCTTCCTCTGGCTTCTCTTCCGGCGGCCTTCCGATGTGTAATCGCCGTCTTCTCTGTCTCGGCGCGGCAGCACTTGCCTGCGTGATCGCTTTCATGACCATCGGCCTGCGCGGCAATATCGGCTTCGTCCTCTCCCTGCGCGCCGCAAAACTTGCCGCGCTTCTGCAGGTCAGCGTCTCGATTGCCGTCTCGACGGTCATCTTCCAGACCGTCACCAACAACCGCATCCTGACACCTTCGATCATGGGCCTCGACGCTCTTTATCTCTTCGGCCAGATGCTGCTCGTCTTTATGCTCGGCGGGCTGGGTTATGCGGCGCTCGATAGCCAGCTGAAGTTCGGCGGCGAAGTCCTGGTCCTGATGGCGCTGGCGACCGGCCTTCTGTTGCCGATGCTCCGCCGCCGCACTGACATGGAGCTGATGCTGCTGGCCGGCATCATCTTCGGCGTACTGTTTCGCAGCCTGCATTCGCTGCTGGCGCGGCTGGTCGATCCGAACGACTTTGCCGTGGCGCAAGGTGCAAGTTTCGCCAATTTCAACAATGTCCGCACCGACCTGCTCATCTTTGCCGCCGTCCTGACCCTTATGGGTGCCGTGATCGCCTGGCGAGCCCGGCATGTCCTCGACGTCGTCGCGCTCGGAGCCGACGCGGCGACGGGACTTGGAGTCACTTGGTCCAAAACGGTCACCGGGTTGTTGGCGCTGGTCTCGGCTCTCGTTGCCGTTTCGACGGCGCTGGTCGGTCCGGTTGCCTTCATGGGCCTGCTGGTGGCAGCGCTCGCCGAACGCCTTGCCGATACACGGCGCCACGCGATCCTGATACCGGCTGCGATATCGACGGCCATCATCATTCTCGTCGGCGGCCAGACCCTGTTCCAGCACGTCTTCGGCAACAGCTCGACACTCGGTGTCGTCATCGAATTCGTCGGCGGCCTCGTCTTCCTTTTCCTGCTTGTTCTCGGGAGCCGCAAATGATCCGGATCGAGAATGTCTCGCTGCGGCATGGTTCAGCCGAAATCCTTCACGACATCTCGCTGACCATCCCCAAAGGCGGCATCACCGCGCTGATCGGCCCGAATGGAGCAGGCAAGTCCTCGCTTCTGTCCCTGATCGCCCGGCTGCAGCCATTGCAGTCGGGAACGATCTCCATCGACGGCTTTCCAGTCGATACGACTCCGAACCGGGATCTCGCGCGGATCATCGCCATTCTGCGGCAGGATTCGATCGTGGCAAGTCGTTTGAGGGTCCGGGAACTTGTCGGCTTCAGCCGCTTTCCGCACAGCCGGGGGCGGCTGACTGCGGAGGATCGCGTCGTGATCGACCAGTCGCTGCAGCAGTTCGATCTGGCGGATCTCGCGGACCGCTTCATCGACACTCTCTCGGGCGGCCAGCGGCAGCGAGCGCTAGTCGCCATGGCCTTTGCCCAGGCAACGGACTACCTGCTGCTCGACGAACCGCTCAACAATCTCGACATGTATTTCGCCCGAGACCTGATGCGTTCGCTGCGAAGGATCGCCGATGAGAACGGCAAGACGGTCGTTATCGTGCTGCATGATATCAATCAAGCTGGCGCCTATGCCGACCGTATCATTGCGATGAAGGCCGGGCGGATCGCCGCCGATGGGTCTCCGGCGGAGCTTTTGCGGCCGGAGATCCTGCAGGCGATCTTCGGTTTCCGGATGGAGGTCGCAGACATGGGCGGCACACCGGTCGTCTTGCACTTCCGCTGAATTCTGCCGGTATCGACATGCTCTGCAAACCGGAATTCGATCCCGGCGGTGCCATCTTGCGATGGAGTTCGCCCCCGGACTATTCCTTTCTCGATTGAAAGCCGCCGTTTTTGGCGCTATATAGCGTCATAACAAGAGGCATTCGAAAGTCGGAGTGAGAAAATGGGTCTTGCGCAATATGCTGACCACGGGCTGTTTGCACCGCGCAAGATCGCCGATGTTTTCCGTACGACCAGCGAGGAGATCGCCCGCACCGCCGGCCTCGGCAAGGACGCGATCCAGCGCAAGGACCGTATTCGCTCCGACAAGACGCAGCGGCGCCTGCGAGAGATGGTGGAGATCGTCAATAAGGCCGAGCCGCGTTTCGGTTCGGCTCTGATCGCCTATGCCTGGTATCGCTCGGAGCCCCTGTCGGGCTTCTCCGGCCAGACGGCCATGCAGCTGGTTCGCGACGGGCGCGCGGACGAGGTGCTCGATTATATCGATGCTGTCGATGCCGGCGTATACGCCTAGCCCCGGCCGATGCAGTTCGAAGGAAAGCTCTACCGGGCTCTCAACCCGATCTACGCACGTGAGCCACTCTCCGGCCGGGGAGCCGAGCTTTACGGCGGCCGGTTCAATCCGAAGGGCATGCCCGCTCTCTACACTTCGCTCTCGGTTCTGACCGCGTTGCGCGAAGCCAACCAGGTGGGCAACCTGCAACCGACGACGCTGGTATCCTACGATGGCGCGTTCGAGCGCATCTTCGACAGTCGCGCCGAAAATGCGCTCGATGCCGAAGGGATGGATGGCACGGCGCTTTCAGATCCGACATGGCGCGATCAGATGAAGACGACCGGCGAGGCCAGGACGCAGAGCTTTGCCAGAAGACTGGCCGCCGGCGGCTATCATGGCCTGCTCGTCAGGAGCTTCGCTCCCGGTGCGACCGAGCACGATCTGAATCTCGTTCTTTGGAAATGGGGCAAGCACGCTCCGGCGCGACTGATATTGATCGACGACGAGGATCGCCTCGGGCGTTCCTAACCGCGTTGGAAAGCGGCCTCTGCCCGTTTTGCCGGATCCGGCAGTCACCGGCTTTCAGGACTCTCGCAATGCCCGCATCATCATAGGAGGCGACACTTCGTCCCCCGTCTGAATGAACGCCTCCATAGGCATGCCCTGCACGATCGGAGCCACCTGTATTCCCTTCTTCGCGCTTTTTCCCGGGTTCGATGGAAAATGGTCACTACAATTACGCGAACGGCCGCCGATGATGCAGCGCTACTTCTGGCGCACCATGGCTGGCTCCAACTCTGTGATGAGCAGTTGAGCCGGATAATCCGGGGTGAACGCAACCCCACCCTCGCCCGGCGCCAGTGCCAGCGTATCGAAACGTTCCAGGATCGTGCCCTCTCCGCCGCCCAGGCCGGTGGTCCTGCAATGATCCAGGGCGAGGATGAAGCTGAAAGCATTTTCCGGCGCGGCGAACGGACCATCGGTCGTTATGTGAGGGGATACGTGATGCCGCCAGAGGCCCCGACGCGTCATGATATTGAGGTCGGTTATCGGCCCGCCGAGCAGGCGCGCGCTTGTCGCCGTATCCGCCGGAAAGCTGTGGGGAGCCGAATGCTGAAATAGATCGATGCTCCCCTGGCCATCCACCAGAAGCCGGATCCCATCGCCGCTCAGCACGCTCAGCGTCCGGTCGATACCGTCGAAGACCGAAAACGGCCCGTCTTCCGCGACGGTCGCCATGCTGATGCGCCAGTCGAAATCGTCGATCGCGGCATCCGGCGGGAAGACGGCGATCTCGACCGTCTCGCCCTTGCCGTTCTTCCACGGCATGCGCCTGTAATCCGTGGACCGCAGGATGCGCATCAGCATCAGTTCCCGAGAATGCCTGGTAGGCGAAGCTCCTTTTCCCTGGCGCAATCGAGTGCGATGTCATAACCCGCATCCGCATGGCGCATGACGCCGGTCGCCGGATCGTTCCACAGCACCCGTTCCAGACGACGATCTGCATCCTGCGAACCGTCGCAGCAGATGACCATGCCGGAATGCTGGGAAAAGCCCATGCCGACACCGCCGCCGTGATGCAGCGAGACCCAGGTGGCGCCCGACGCGGTGTTGAGCAGCGCGTTCAAGAGCGGCCAGTCGGAAACGGCGTCGGAGCCGTCCTTCATCGCCTCCGTCTCGCGGTTCGGCGAGGCGACGGAACCGGAATCCAGATGATCGCGGCCGATAACGATTGGCGCCGAAAGCTCACCGTTCCTGACCATTTCGTTGAAGGCGAGACCGAGTTTGTGGCGGTCGCCCAGGCCCACCCAGCAGATGCGCGCCGGCAGGCCCTGGAAGGAGATGCGCTCCCGCGCCATGTCCAGCCAGTTGTGCAGGTGCTTGTTGTCCGGCAGCAGTTCCTTCACCTTGGCGTCGGTCTTGTAGATATCTTCGGGATCGCCCGACAGTGCAGCCCAGCGGAAGGGACCGATGCCGCGGCAGAAGAGCGGGCGGATATAGGCGGGCACGAAGCCCGGGAAGGCGAAGGCGTTTTCGAGGCCCTCGTCCTTGGCGACCTGGCGGATGTTGTTGCCGTAGTCGAGGGTCGGCACGCCGGCTTCCCAGAAGGCGACCATTGCCTCCACATGTTGCTTCATCGAGGCACGGGCGGCGGCTTCGACCGATTTCGGGTCGCTCTCGCGCTTGGCCCTCGCCTCCTCCACCGTCCAGCCGACGGGGAGGTAGCCGTTGCGCGGATCATGCGCCGAGGTCTGGTCGGTGACGATATCGGGACGCGGACCGCCCGCCTTCATGCGCCTGACCAGTTCCGGGAAAATCTCGGCGGCATTGCCGAGCAGACCGACCGACTTCGCCTCGCCGGCCTTCGTCCACGTCTCGATCAGGGCGAGCGCCTCGTCGAGCGTCCTCGCCTTTTCATCGACATAGCGGGTGCGCAGACGAAAATCGATACGGGTCTCGTCGCATTCCACGGCGAGGCAGCAGGCGCCGGCCATGACGGCGGCGAGCGGCTGCGCGCCACCCATGCCGCCGAGGCCGCCGGTCAAAATCCATTTGCCCCTGAGATTGCCGTCATAATGCTGGCGGCCGGCCTCGACGAAGGTTTCGTAGGTGCCCTGCACGATGCCCTGTGTGCCGATATAAATCCACGAGCCGGCAGTCATCTGGCCGTACATGGCCAGCCCCTTCTTATCCAGTTCGTTGAAATGATCCCAGGTCGCCCAGTGCGGCACGAGGTTGGAATTGGCGATCAGCACGCGCGGTGCGTCCTTGTGCGTCCGAAATACGCCGACGGGCTTGCCGGACTGCACCAGCAACGTCTCTTCCTCCGTCAGCGTCTTCAGCGCCGCAGTGATACGGTCGAAATCGTCCCAGGTGCGCGCCGCGCGGCCGATACCCCCGTAGACGACCAGTTCGTGCGGATTTTCCGCGACGTCAGGATCGAGATTGTTCATCAGCATCCGCAGCGGCGCCTCGGTCATCCAGCTCTTGGCATTGAGGTCGTTGCCCCGCGGCGCGCGGACATCGCGGATATTGTGACGCGGATTGGTCATGGTTCGACTCCAGCGAGTGATTTCTTGAGTTCGGGTGCGAGGCGTTCGAGACGCGTCAGGATGTCCTTGAGATGGACACGCAGGCGGTCGGCCTTTTCGGGATCGTATGCGAAGGGCGGCTCCTCGGCGGCAAGGTGCGTCGATTGCGCCAGCTCCATCTGGATCGCATGCACCCCGGTCTCAGGCCTGCCGTAATGCCGCGTCGTCCAGCCGCCCTTGAAGCGGCCATTCAGGATGCCGGTAAAGCCGGTCGCCGATGCGACCGTCGCCAGGGCGGCGTCCTCGATCCGCCGGTCGCATGTCCTGCCGCCATCCGTGCCGATGTTGAAATCCGGCAACCTGCCTTCGAACAGGAAGGGAATATGCGAGCGGATCGAATGGCAGTCGTAAAGGATCACAACGCCATGGATCGCCTTCACTCTTTCGATCTCCGCAAGCAACGCGGCATGATAGGGCGCATGGAAGCGGTCCAGCCGCATCGCGATATCCGCTTCGGTCGGCGACGCCCCATCTCTCCAGATCGGCTTGCCGTCGAAATCCGTTTCCGGAACGAGACCGGTGGTGTTCTGGCCGGGATAGAGGCTGACACCGGCAGGATCACGGTTGGCGTCGATCACATAGCGGTGGAACGTCGCCCGCACGGCCGACGCGTCGTCGAGCAGGCCTTCGTAAAGTCTGTGAATATGCCAGTCGGTGTCGGCGAGCAGTTTTCCGTTGTCGTTCAGGCGATCCCGAATTTCCGGCGGCACATCCGTGCCGGTATGGGGCAGCCCGAGAATGACGGGCGACGTGCCCCGGCGGATTTCGAAAACGCTCATCGTCACGCCTCAAGCACCGGCAGGATGCCGTTCGAAACGGATGCGGCCAATGCTCCGGACGCGACGAGGCCGCTTGCCGCCTTGAGATCCGTTGCCATGTACCGGTCGTCATCGAGGGTCGGAACGCGCGCGCGCAGAACTGCGATCGCCTTCTGAAGTTCGGGACTGGTCTTCAGCGGCCCCCTGAGCTCGACGCCCTGAACTGCCGCAAGCGCCTCGATGCCGAGGATGGCGAACAGGTTTTCCGTCATGGCGAGTAGGCGGCGCGCGCCATGGCAGGCCATCGAGACATGATCCTCCTGATTGGCCGAGGTCGGCGTCGAGTCCACCGAGGCCGGATGCGACATCTGCTTGTTTTCGCTCATCAGCGCCGCAGACGTGACTTCGGCGATCATCAGGCCGGAATTGAGGCCCGGTCTCCGGGACAGGAAGGCCGGCAGGCCATAGGAAAGCGCCGGATCGACCAAAAGCGCGATGCGCCGTTGGGCGATGGCGCCGATCTCGCAGATCGCCAGCGCCGTCTGATCGGCGGCGAAGGCGACCGGCTCCGCGTGGAAATTGCCGCCGGAAACGACCTCGTTGTCGGAAAGGACCAGCGGATTGTCGGTCACCGCATTCGCTTCGATCTCGAGCGTGCGGGCGACCTGGCGCAAGACATCGAGACAGGCGCCGTCGACCTGCGGCTGGCAGCGGATACAATAGGGGTCCTGGACACGTTCGTCGCCTTCGATATGGCTGGCGCGGATTTCCGATCCATCGAGCAGCAGACGCAGCGCGGTGCCGGCATCGATCTGCCCCTTGTGTCCGCGAAGGGCATGGATGTCCGGATGGAACGGCGCCGACGAGCCCATCGCCGCATCGGTCGATAGCGCGCCGGTAATGAGCGCCGTCTGCGCGGCCCGGTGGGCGCGAAACAGTCCGGCAAGCGCCAGCGCCGTGGAGGCCTGCGTCCCGTTGATCAGCGCCAGGCCTTCCTTGGCGGCCAGGACAACCGGCGTCAAGCCGGCCTTGGCAAGCGCTTCGGCGGCCGGCAGCAACCGGCCGCCGAAGAAGGCCTCCCCTTCGCCCATCATGACGGCAGCCATATGGGCGAGCGGCGCAAGATCGCCGGAGGCACCGACCGAACCCTTTTCCGGGATTGCCGGAATGACGCCCTTCTCCAGCATGCCTTCGATCAGGCGGACCAGTTCCAGGCGAACGCCGGAAGCGCCGCGCCCCAGCGAAATGAGCTTCAGCGCCATGACGAGGCGCACGACATTTTCGGGCAGCGGACTGCCGACGCCGCAGCAGTGCGACAGGATGAGATTGCGCTGCAGCGTCGCTACATCGGCACTGTCGATCTTGATCGAGGCCAGCTTTCCGAAACCGGTATTGACGCCGTAGACCGGCGCGTTGCCGGCGGCGATCTCGGCGATGCGCCGGGCCGCCTTCCCGATTGCCGCATCGAAGGATCTGTCGAGGACGGCCGAACCGTTGTTCCAATATATATCGGCGAGATCGGCGAGCGGGACACGGCCGGGATGAAGTATGATGGTCATGCGGACACCTGCTCACCTTTGAAGATGCGGGCATGCAGCGGGTTGAACCCGATGCGGTAGACGAGTTCTGCGGGACGCTCGATATTCCAGATCGCAAAGTTGGCCGATTTTCCGGCCTCCAGCGTTCCTGCCTCGGAAAGCAGGCCAAGCGCCCGCGCCGCCTCGCGTGTCGCGCCGGCGATGCATTCCTCGACCGTGAGACGGAACAAGGTCGCCGCCATGTTCATCGCCAGAAGCAGCGAGGTGAGCGGCGAGGTGCCGGGATTGCAGTCGGTCGCAATGGCGATCGGCACGCCGGCATCACGCAGCGCCTGGACCGGCGGCTTCTGCGTTTCGTTTATGGCGTAGAACGCGCCGGGCAGGAGCACGGCCACCGTGCCGGAAGCGGCCATGGCCGCGGCACCCTCGGCATCGAGATATTCCAGATGATCGGCCGAAAGGGCTCCATAGGAGGCGGCCATCCTGGCGCCCCCGAGATTGGAAAGCTGCTCGGCATGCAGCTTGACCGGAATGCCGAGCCCCCTCGCCCTGTCGAAAACCCGGCGCATCTCTTCCACGGAAAAGGCGATCCCCTCGCAGAAACCGTCCACCGCGTCGACGAGGCCTTCCGCATGTGCCCGTTCAAGGCCCGGAAGAACGACGTCGGTGATATAATCGCCGTTGCGGCCCCTGTATGCGGCCGGCGTTGCATGGGCGGCAAGGTAGGAGGTGACGACGCGGACCGGCCGCACCTTCTCCAATGCACGAGCCGCGCGCAACATGTTCAGCTCGCCTTCGATCGACAACCCGTAACCGGACTTGATCTCGATCGTCGAGACGCCCTCCGCCAGCAGCGTATCCAGACGCGGGAGCGCCGCCGAAATCAGTCCTTCCACCGCAAGCGCATTGGTCGCCTTGACCGACGAAACGATGCCGCCGCCCGCCCGCGCGATCTCCTCGTAGGTGGCGCCCGCAAGCCGCATCTCGAATTCCATCGCCCTGTCGCCGCCGAAAACGAGATGGGTATGGCAGTCGATCAATCCCGGAGTGACGATCCTGCCTTGGCAATCGAAAACCTCCGCCGCCTCGGACAAGGCAGACGGCATGTCCGCTTCTCTGCCGACAGAGGCGATGCGTGTCCCGCGAACGACGATAACCCCATGTTCGATGAGTTCCAGCCCCCGGACCGGGGAGGCCAGCGTCAGGATGCGGGCATTGCGCCAGACGCGAAGCGGCCTGCCGGCATCGGCTTTGGAAATTTCGTTCCCGTCCATGGCGTTTTGCCTTTCTTTATACTGAAACATGTATATACATAATGAGCGACTGGCAAGCGGAAAAATCTGGTTTCCGGCCCGGATGACCTTCACCGGCCCCTTCGCAAGGAGATGAGTGGGATGGCGAAAACGAAAACGCTCCACGCGGCAACTGCGCTTCTGCCGCAGGGTTGGGAAAGCGGCGTGCGGCTGACGATTGCCGGCGACACGATCGCTTCGATCGAAACGGGGGTCGAAGCGGATGCGGGCGACGGCCGCCACCGGGTTCTCATTCCGGCGATGCCCAACCTGCACAGCCATGCCTTCCAGCGGGCCATGGCAGGGCTTGCCGAAGTTCGCGGGCCAACGGACGACAGTTTCTGGAGCTGGCGCACCGTCATGTACAGGCTGGCTCTGTCCATGACGCCGGAACATGTCGAGGCCGTCGCCGCGCAGCTCTATATGGAGATGCTCGAGGCAGGGTTTTCCCACGTCGGCGAATTCCACTACCTGCATCATGACAAGGACGGCCGCCCTTATGCCAATGTGGCCGAGATGGCGGAGCGGATCGGCGCGGCCAGCGCCGAAACCGGTATCGGGCTGACGCTCCTGCCGGTCTTCTACGCCCATTCCGGCTTTGGCGGCGCGGCCCCGATCGACGGCCAGCGGCGTTTCGTCAACACGCTCGACGGTTTCGCACGGCTCGTGGAAGGCAACGTCAATATCGTGTCCCGACTGTCTGGCGCGAAGCTTGGCATCGCGCCCCACAGCCTGCGCGCGGTCACGCCGGAGGAACTGGCGGAGCTTGTTGCGCTGGCAGGCGGCCGTCCCGTGCACATCCATGTCGCCGAACAGGTGAAGGAAGTCGAGGATTGCCTCGCCTGGTCCGGCGCACGGCCCGTCGAATGGCTGCTGGCCAATGCCCCCGTCGATCGGCGCTGGTGCCTCATTCACGCGACCCATATGACGGACGCCGAAACCCGGCAGATGGCAATGCGGGGCACCGTTGCGGGACTTTGCCCGATCACCGAGGCGAACCTCGGCGACGGTTGTTTCCCCGCCCCGGCATTCCTCGCGGCGGGCGGCCGCTTTGGCGTCGGGTCGGATTCGAATGTGTCGATCTCGGTGCCGGGAGAACTGCGCCAGCTCGAATATTCGCAGCGCCTGGCCTTGAAGGCACGCAATGTCGTCGCCGCGCCGAATGGCTCGACCGGGCGCCGGCTGTTCGACGATGCCATGACCGGCGGCGGAGCGGCGCTCGATACCACCGCGGCACTTGCGGTCGGCAATCGCGCCGACATGGTCTCTCTCGATACAGGCAAGGTGCCCTATCTTTCCGGCGACCGGGTCCTCGATCACTGGATCTTCGCCGGGAGCGTATCGGTCGACAGCGTCTGGGTGTCGGGAGAAAGGCATGTGGAAGCGGGCCGGCACAGGAAGCGCGATGCCATCAACCGCCGCTTCCTCTCCGCCATGCGGGAGTTGATGGCATCCTGATGGACCTTGCATTCTGCGGGTATTGCTGTAACCCGCGATCGATGCTGGCCACAGTGCGGGGACGACTTCGGATTTGAGCGACGCAACGCTGCACAGCAGGATATTGATCGATATCGAAGGCCGGATCGTATCGGGCGAATGGCCGCCCGGATACCACCTGCCTTTCGAGATCGATCTCGCGGCACGATACGGCTGCTCGCGCATGACCATGAACAAGGTCATGGCGCAGCTCGTAAGGGCGGGCTTGATCGAACGGCGAAAGAAATCCGGCAGTTTCGTCACCCAGCCGAAGGCGCAATCCGCCGTCCTCGACATCCATGACATCCGCGACGAGGTGCAATCGCTCAAGCTTCCCTATTCCTATTCGCTGATTTCGCGCACGCGGCGTCTGGCGAACGAGGATGATGTTCTGCATCTCGGGCTTGCCGAGGCGGCGGACATCGTCGATGTCACCTGCCTTCACTTCGCCGGCGCGGAACCCTTCTGCCTCGAAGAGCGGCTGATCAACCTCTCCACCGTGCCCGAGGCCGCCGACTTCGATTTCGAGGCGCTGGCGCCCGGCCCCTTTCTTCTGGCTCAGGTCCCCTGGACCGCCGCGCAGCACCGGATCCAGGCCGTGTCGGCGGGCAAGAAGGAGGCAAAGCTGCTCGCCCTGGAGAACAAGCAGGCCTGCCTGGTCGTCGAGCGGCAGACCTGGGGGCAAGGCGGCCCCGTAACCAAAGTGCGGCTGACCTATCCCGGCGATCGTCATGTCCTCACCGCCCAGTTCAAGCCCGGCGGTCTTTGAGGTCCGCACGCGGTTCGCAGGAGGCGTTGTTTGACAGTTCTGTGACCGAAATGAAAAAGAACCGGAAAACTCTGTAACCGGCCTGACACGAGAGCCCTCTAAAGAGGCTCGAAAGCCCACCTTCGCATCTGCGAAAGGCCTTTCGAGACCGGAGAGTTGCCCGTGAAAATCATCCAGATCACCGACACGCATTTCAGCCCGGAAAAGACCCATTTCAACGGCAACTGGGCGCCGCTGCTCAACTGGATCGAGGATGCCGGCGCTGATCTGATCATCCATACCGGCGACCTGACTGTTGATGGCGCCGACAAGGCGGAGGACATCACCTTCTGCATGGACCTGATGCGCCAGGTGTCCGTCCCGATGCTGATCGTACCGGGCAATCACGACGTGGGTCACCTGCCGGGTTCCGCCCAGCCGGTCAATGCCGAGCGCCTGAAGCGCTGGCGCGATCTTGCCGGCGAGGACCGCTGGTTTCATGACGCCGGCGATTGGCGCCTCGTTGGCCTCAACTCGCTGCTGCTCGGCCATGAGGACGACGAGGAAGAGGCGCAGTTCGAATGGCTGCGCGAAACGCTGGAGGACCGCAAGGGCCGCCGCGTCGCCCTCTTCGCCCATAAGCCGCTTTTCGTCGACGAACCGCAGGAAGGCGAGACGGGCTATTGGGGTGCGCGCCCGAGGGAACGCGCCCGGCTTTTCGATCTGATCGCCGCGCATGACGTGGCGCTCTTCGCCAGCGGCCATCTTCACTGGGCCTGGCGGGGTCGTTATCGCAACACGGCGCTGACCTGGGCCCCCTCTGCCGCCTTCATCATCGACAAGCTCGAGCGCGAAATGCCGGGCGAGCGCCTGATCGGCGCCGCCGTCCACAGCTTCGGCGACGATGTTGAGACCGAGATCGTCGCCGTGCCGGGCATGACTGCTTACGTCATCGACGATGTCATCCACGAGGTCTATCCAAGCCCGGCCAAGCCCCTGGTCGGGACTGAGGAGGAAGCATGAGCACGCTCTCCCTCCGCGGTATTCACAAGTCCTTTTCAGGCAACCAGATCCTCAAGGGCATCAGCCTTGATGCGGGCGAGAACGAGTTCATCGCGCTGGTCGGCCCGTCCGGCTGCGGCAAGAGCACGCTGCTGCGCATCCTCGCCGGCCTCGAAAGCGCCGATGGCGGGGAGATCATCGTCGGAGAGCGGGATCTTTCGCCGGTGCCCGCCGCCGACCGCAATATTGCCATGGTGTTCCAGTCCTATGCGCTTTATCCGCACCTGACGGCGGCGCAGAACATCGCGGTGCCGCTCGTCATGCGCAATCTGACCCGCACCCAGCGCCTGCCGCTCATCGGCCCGCTGATGCCCGGCCAGCGGAAAGCGATCGCCAATATCAGGCGTGACGTGCGCGAGATGGCGGTATCGCTGAAGATCGACCATCTGATGGACCGCAAGCCGGGGCAGATGTCCGGCGGCCAGCGCCAGCGCGTTGCGCTCGGCCGCGCCATGGTGCGCCGTCCGGCCGTCTTCCTGATGGACGAGCCGCTGTCGAACCTCGACGCCAACCTGCGCGTCCATGCGCGCGGCGAGATCGTCGACCTGCATCGCCGCGCCGGCGTGCCGACCATATACGTCACCCACGACCAGGCAGAAGCGCTCTCCATGGCCGACCGCGTTGCGGTGATGATCGGCGGCGCGCTGCGTCAGCTTGCTTCGCCGCAGGTCATTTACGACGATCCGGCCCATGTCGAAGTCGCAAAATTCATCGGCCAGCCGCGCATCAACCTGTTCGCCTCCCAGGTCGGCCCCGATGCCATCGTGGCGATCGGCGACAACCGGCTGCGGCTTGCCGAAACGATGGCGCCCGGAGCGCCGGTCACGATCGGCATTCGTCCGGAATTCGTGACCGTCAACCGCAGCGGCCAGCACGGCCTGCCCGCTCGCCTCGACCGCGTCGAATTCCTGGGTTCGGAAATCATCCTTTATTGCCGGCTCGATGCGATCGGCGAAACCGTCATCGCCAAGCTCTCGCCCTCCGAAGGTTCAGGCCTTGCCGCCGGCATGCCTGTACGCCTCGAATTTGCGGCCGACCGGCTTTTCGTCTTCGCGGAAGACGGCCGCCGCCTGCCTTCGCTCCCGGTGGGCGCGGATATCGCACTGGAGAAGGCGCATGGCTGAGGCGATCGCCGCTCCGCTCCCGCTCGGCAGTGCGTCGGCACGTTCGGCGGCCGAGAAACACGAGGCGCGCACCGGCTGGCTGCTCTCCCTGCCGGCGCTCGTGCTGCTCTTCGTGTTCATCCTGCTTCCGGTCGCAGCCGTCATCCTGATGAGCTTCACCGATTACGAGCTCGGTTATGCCGGCTTCCGCTGGGTCGGCTTCGACAACTACGCCGACCTCTTCACCAGCCGCACCTTCCGCAGGTCGCTCTGGAACACCACGGTCTATACGGCGATCGTCGCCCCCGTTTCGATCTTCATGGCGCTCGGGCTTGCCATGCTGATCGAGAGCGAAGGCATCGGCCGCTCCTTCTTCCGGACCGCCTTTTTTCTGCCGGTCGCCTCGCTGCTCGTCGCCATGGCGACCGTCTGGCAATATCTCTTCCATCCGACGATCGGCCCGGTGAACGCGCTCCTGCGGCTCGCCGACATCGAAGGACCGAACTGGCTCGGCGCGTCGAGCTATGTGCTCTACGGCCTGTCGATCATCGGCATCTGGCAGTCGGTCGGCTTCAACCTCGTGTTGTTCCTCGCAGGCCTCACCGCAATCCCCCGCGAACTCTATCAGGCGGCGCATGTCGATGGCGCGCGCTCCGCGTTCGACCGGTTCCGGCTGGTCACCTGGCCGATGCTCGGCCCGACGACCCTCTTCGTCACCACGATCAGCATCATCAATGCCGTGAAGGTGTTCGAGACCGTCAAGACGCTGACCGAAGGCGGGCCGAACAAGGCGTCCGAGGTGCTGCTCTTCACCATCTACCAGGAAGGCTTCGTCTATCTGCGGGTCGGTTACGCCTCGGCGATGACCGTCGTCTTCCTGATCATCCTCGTGATCCTGATGTTCCTGCAATACCGGATCCAGGACAGGCAGGTGCATTACACATGAACGCGCGCTCCTTCACCCTCGGGCGGGCGATCCGCCTCTTCATCCTGAGTTTCGGTGCGCTGATCTTCCTGGCGCCCTATATCTTCATGATCTCGACCGCCGGCAAGGCGCAGAGCGACATCTTCTCCTCGTCGCTCTCGCTCATTCCGCAGCATCTTTCCTATGTCGCGAACTTCACCAAGGCGCTGACCCGGGTCTCGATGACCACGCTCCTGTGGAACGGCGTGGTAGTCTGTGCGCTGATCTTCGTCATCCAGGTGGCGATTGCCATTCCCTGCGCCTATGCCATGGCCAAGCTGAAGTTCCGTGCCGCCCGGGCGATGATGGTGCTGGTCATGCTCGGCCTGCTCGTTCCGATCCATGCCACCGCCTTGCCGATCTACGTCGCCTTCGATCGCGCCGCACTGCTCAACAGTTATTTCGCGCTGGTCGCGCCCTTCACCATCTCGGTCTTCGGCATCTTCCTTTTCCTGCAGTTCTTCCGCGCCATGCCGGACGATTTGATCCACGCGGCAAGGCTCGACGGCATGTCGGAAACCGGCATCATCGCCCGCGTCATCGTGCCGAACGCGTGGCCGGCGATCACCGCGTTTGCGATCTTCTCGGTCGTCGCCCACTGGAACGATCTTTACTGGCCGCTGATCGTCGTTTCGAACCAGAGCTATGCCACGCCGCCTCTCGGCCTCCTCTATTTCAGGGCCGCCGAGGCCGGCGACGACTACGGCGCGCTGATGGCCGCCACTCTGATCATCACCTTTCCGCTCGTCGCAGCCTTTCTGCTGGCCCAGAAGCGCTTCGTCGAGGGCATCACCATGACCGGTCTCAAGGGCTGACCGGCATCAACTCAAGGAGAACATGCGATGAAGCATTTCACCAAATTCCTGGCCGCCGCCGCGGTCGCCATGACCGTGTCGCTCCCGGCCCAGGCCGAGACGACGCTGACCGTTCATTACCCGATGCCGGGCTTCTTCAAGGACGTGATGGACACGATCTCGAAGAAGTTCATGGAAGAGAATCCGGATATCAAGATCCAGTTCGCCAATCCGTCCGCCACGTATGAAGAAGGCATCCAGTTGATCATGCGCCAGGCCGGCACGGCGGAAATGCCGGACCTGACCTTCATCGGCCTCAATCGCCTGCGCATGGTGCAGGAACGTTCGATCCCGGTCGATCTCGCCCCCTTCATCGCCAAGGAAGGCGATATGGGCAAGCTCGGCTTCTCCGACAATATTCTGAAGCTCGCCCAGGTCAACGGCAAGCAGGTCGGCCTTGCTTTCGCGACGTCGAACCCGATCATGTACTACAATGCCGACCTGGTGAAGGCCGCCGGCGGCAACCCGGATCAGCCCCCGAAGACCTGGGACGAAGTCATCGCGCTCGGCGCCAAGATCAAGGCGCTCGGCAACGGCGTTGAAGGCATCGACTTCCGCTGGCAGGGTGACGACTGGATGTTTTCGGCACTTCTGTTCGGCGCCGGCGGCCAGATGCTGAGCGCCGACGAGAAGTCGGTCGCCTTCGCCGGTCCGGAGGGCGAGAAGGCCGTCAACGTCCTAGACCAGATGGTCAAGAAGGGTGGCCTGCCGATCTTCACGGCCGCCGCCGGCGAACAGGCCTTCTTTGCCGGCAAGGTCGGCATCGAGTTCAAGACCACCGGCGCGCTGCGCAACACGATCAAGAGCGTCGGCAACAAGTTTGACCTGCGCACTGCCCAGATCCCGCTGATCGATCCGGTTAGGGGCAAGCTGCCGACCGGCGGCAACGCCGTCGTCATCCTCACCCGCGACGCCGCCAAGCAGGAAGCCGCCTGGAAGTTCGCCAAGTTCTCCGCCGGCCCCTATGGCGCTTCCGTCGTCGTTCCGGGCACCGGCTACGTCCCGAACAACGAACTCGCCGCCAAGTCGCCGGAATATCTCGGCAACTTCTACAAGGAAAATCCGCTCTTCGTCGCCGGCCTCAGCCAGATGGACCGCATGGTTCCCTGGTATGCCTTCCCGGGTACGAACGGCGTCAAGGTCACCCAGGCGATCGTCGAAAACCTGTCGCGCATCGTCGAACAGCAGGCAACCCCGAAGGAAGCCCTGCAGGACGCCGCCGACGAAGTGAAGGGCCTGCTGCCGCGCAGCTGAGAAGCCCGCTTCAAAGACCGGAACCGCCGCTTCCGAGGGGAGGCGGCGGCCATTTGTCTGAAGACAGCGCTGATTGCTCCACGTCATCCTCGCCTTCGGGTTTAACCCGAGGGTGACTCGGCCCAAACACAGGCCGGAAGAAGTCATACGGCCTTTCCCTTGCAGGAAAGGCTCCAGAGCGATGGCAAGGGCCGTAAATCAATGAGACCGATTTCAACGGCCGGCGATCCCGGGCGCATGCCTGTACAAACGCAATCGGCGCTTGGCCAGAAACCAAGTGCCGATCTTTCCGATAAGGGCACACCCTCCCCTATCATTCAGCCGACGAGATTGGCGTTGATGAAGTCGAAGTTGATGTCTTCGCCCAGCCCCGGCTTGTCCGAGATGTGCACGAAACCGTCCGAGTCCATCGGGTCGACGAGGGCGTTCAGGTATTCGAAGCCGTCGTCATATTCGAGGAAGGGGTGCAGCAGGCCGCGCTCGTACCACTTGGCATTCTTGGTGCAGGCCGCAACGATCAGGTTCGGCGCGCCGTTGCCGTGAATTTCGCAGTTCATGCCGAAGGATTCGGCAAGATGCATGCATTTCATGGCCGGGCTGATGCCGCCGACGTCGTGGACGCCGGTGCGCAGGATGTCGCAGGCCTTGGAGGTGATCCATTCGGCGCGGCTGAAATGCTTGCCGCCGGCGCTTTCGGGTCCGAGGACGGGAATGTCGAGGTTTTCCGCCAGCCAGGCGTAAGAGGCCGAACTGTCCTCGTCCATCGGCTCCTCGATCCAGTCGAAGCCGAGCTTTTCGAGGCCTTTGCCGAGCTCCAGCGCTTCCGTGCGGCTATACCAGTGGAAGGCGTCGATCATCAGGTGGATATCCGGACCGACGGCTTCACGCACCGCGGCGCAGGCCTTGATGTCCATTTTCACGTCGGGCGCCCAGGAGACCGGCGGCATCCAGGTGTGCAGCTTGATACCCTTGTAGCCGCGCGCGACCAGTTTCTCCGCGAACCGGCCGTAATCCTCGGGCGTTGCGAGGCCGTTTTCCAGCTCGTCGCCGCACATGATCGAGCCATAGGCCGGGATCTTTTCACGGTACGAGCCGATCAGCTTGTGGACCGGCATGTTGAGCTTGCGGCCGGCGAGATCCCAGAGCGCGCAATCGACGATCGCCAGCGCCCGGTCGGTCAGCTGCATGGCGCTGCCGCGCTGCCAGTGGGCGAGGTCCTGCCACAGCCGTTCGCGCGCAAACGGGTCCTCGCCGATCAGCACCTTCTTGACGAACTTGTCGATGACATGCGGGCGGATGACTTCCGGCGGCGCAAAACAGTAACCTTCCGTGCCATCGTCGGCAATGATCGTCAGGAGTGCCAGGTTGACCTTGTGCGGCGGGCCGGGATGAGCATGGCCGGCGCTGTCCTGGTGGCGGCGGGTGGTGTGGGAGAATACCCGCACATTGACATCTACGATCTTCACGAACTTCCTCCTGTCAGAAGCGGAAGGAGCGAGCTTCCGCCATTTCATGTCAAAGCCCGGTTTTCACGGGCGGAACCGCCGGCCGGCGGCGAATTGCGTTTATGCGTCGTCCGGATGGCCGGCCGAGGCAAAGGCGCCGCCCTGGTAGATGACGGCCGGGTCGGTCGGATCCTCCCTTCCGGCCGCAGCTTCCACTTCAATGCGCCATTTCGCCGATGTGTCCTCAGGCTTCCAGCCGAGGAAACCGGCGTTGCGGTTGTCCCACCACTGTTCGTCGTTTGCCGAGGCGCCGTAGACGACGGTGTGGGCGATCCTCGGGGCGACAAAGGCCCGCTTACAGAGCGAGAAGAAGTCGCGGGCGCTGAGCCATGTCGCCAGCATGCGCGTGTTGACCGGCTTCTCGAAACAGGAGCCGCTGCGGACCGACAGCGTTTCCTGCCCGAACTTATCGAAATAGAGACTGGCGACCGCTTCGCCGAAAACCTTCGAAGCGCCATAGAGCGAATCCGGCTTCGGTGCGACGGTGTTGTCTAGCCTCTCGTCGCGCCGGTAATAGCCGACGACGTGATTGGAGCTGGCGAAGACGATGCGTGGCCTGCCGCTGTGCCGCGCCGCCTCGTAGAGATTGTAGAGCCCGACGATATTGCCCCCAACGATGAGTTCGAACCTCTTTTCGACCGAGATGCCGCCGAGATGGATGATGCCGTCGACATTCTCGACAAGTTTCGCCACGCCGGCGGCGTCCGCAAGATCGCAGCGGATGAAGGTCTCGCACGCGCCGACGTCGTCGATCTCGCCGATGTCCGACAGCACGACGTGTTCGGCGATGTCCCTCAGCATCGGGCGGATTGCCCGGCCGACACCGCCTGCGGCGCCGGTTAAAAGCAGTCTCTTGAGCATTCTTCCCTCGCGGCAAACCAACGGCGAATAGGCGTTGGTTTGCCATGTCATCATACCTCATAGGTCATCTCATACTATAGGTTCGGCGCCCAACGTCAATAAATTTCTTGTCCCGCGCTTGACAACCGGATGGGGTTTTACCCCTCTAAGTGACTGAAATGGCGAAGCGAGTGGAGCGGACAGGCCTTGAAGAGAGCAGATAACATCACTGGAGAAAAGGCTTCGCGAAGGGGTCGCAATCTCGTCGAGACGGTCGGTCGCCGCATGCGGGATGCGATCGCGAACGGCGAGCTGAAACCCGGTGACAAGCTGCCGACGGAGAGCGGCCTGACCCAGCAGTATCAGGTCAGCCGAACCGTCGTCCGCGAGGCGATCGCGTCGCTGCGCGCGGATAACCTGGTGGAAGTCCGCCACGGTGTCGGCGTTTTCGTCCTTCCACCTCAGAGTGGAGCACAGAGCGGCTTCCGCAGCGTCGATGTCAATCGCGTTTCCTCGATCATCGAAATGCTCGAGGTCCGCGCAGCGATCGAGATCGAAGCGGCTGGCCTTGCGGCGGTCAGGTCGTCGCCGGCGCAGCAGGAGCTAATCTTCGAATGTATCGAGACGATCAAGCGGCAGATCGCCGCCGGCGAGCCGACCGTGGAGAGCGACCGCGCCTTCCACTTGGCCATCGCGGATTCGACCAACAATCCCCGGTTCCGTGAGCTTCTGGAGGCGATCGGTCGGCAGATGATCCCGCGCTCGCTGCTGCAGGAAGGCGATGTAGAGATTTCTCCGGCGGAATATCTGGCCCAGATCCAGAACGAACACGCGGAAATCGCCAGTGCGATCGCCGAAGGAAACGATTCGGCTGCACGTGAGGCCATGCGTGCGCATCTGAAAGGAAGCCAGCAGCGGTATCGGTCTCTGATCCGGCGGACATGATAGGAGCGGTAGCAGGAGATAATATCAAATATTGACAGTCATAATATGACTTGTTAGCCTTCCGAAAATCAACCAGGAAGGAAAAGCCATGTCCATGGATCCCAACGAACTGAAGCATGCGCTCGGCGCGGGCCTCTTGTCGTTCCCCGTCACCCCGTTCGGCGCCGATGGCCTCTTCAATCGGAAGGCCTATGAGCAGCATGTCGGCTGGCTGGCTGGGTTCGATGCTTCGGTTCTTTTCGCTGCCGGCGGCACGGGCGAATTCTTTTCGCTGGAACCCTCCGAGATTCCGGAAATCATCGCCGCCGCCAAAGCATCCGCCGGCAGGACGCCGATCGTCTCCGGCTGCGGTTACGGCACGCGCATCGCCGTCTCGATCGCCAAGTCGGCGGAAAAGGCCGGCGCCGATGGCCTGCTTCTCCTGCCGCATTACCTGATGGACGCCAGCCAGGAAGGCCTCTACCAGCATATCAGGGCGGTCTGCCGGTCGGTCGGCATCGGCGTCATGGTCTACAACCGCGACAATTCGATCCTGTCGGCCGAGACGCTGGCCCGCCTTTGCGAAGCCTGCCCCAATCTCGTCGGTTTCAAGGATGGGTCGGGCGATATCGGCCTGGTGCGCAAGATCACCGCCGTCATGGGCGACCGGCTGACCTATCTCGGTGGCATGCCGACGGCGGAACTCTTTGCGGATGCCTATCTCGGCGCCGGCGTCACCACCTATTCCTCGGCGGTCTTCAACTTCGTTCCGGCGCTGGCGCAGCAGTTCTACAAGGCGCTCCGCGCCGGCGACACGGCGACGACCAACCGGATCCTCATCGATTTCTTCTATCCGTTCATGGATATCCGCAACCGTCAGAAGGGGTATGCGGTGTCCGCCATCAAGGCCGGCGTACGGCTGATGGGATTCGATGCCGGTCCGGTCCGCGCGCCGCTGACAGATCTGGCCGCCGAAGAGATCAGGATGCTCGATGCGCTCTGCGAGCCCTATCGCAACATTGCTCCCGGGGCGCAGGCGGCTGAATAAGCGTCCTTATCTCCACCCTCTCCCTGGAGCAGCCGGCAGGTTCGTCCTGCCGGCCTCTTTCGTTGGAGCCTGCATCTTTCCGCCGTCATGCTCGGGCCTGTCCCGAGCATCCATCCACGTCTATCGTGTCGAACCGGCTTAGATCCTCGGGACGAGCCCGAGGATCACGGCAACGCAGGCTCGAGTGCAAAGGCTTGGCAATCCAATCGATGCAACAAAAACGCCCGCGGCCGAAGCCACGGGCGCCGTCCTGGGAGGGACTTTTGGCTGGTTGACTACCGCTGCTTGGAGACGGTGCGCAGGCGGACCGTCCACCCGTAGTGGTTCACATAGCCTTTCACGTCGGCGCGGTAGACGACGCTGTCGACAACCGCGGAGATCGGCTGGAGTGCCGGAACCAGTTCCTCGTATCGCTTCTGGATGTCTTCGTACGCCGCCTTCTGCTTGGCCTGATCGCGCTCCACCAGAGCCTTGGCCGACATGTCGTTCAGCTGCTGGTCGAAGAACGAGGTACGCCAGCCGATGATGCCGCTGAGCTTGGCGTCGTCGGCATTGTTCGGGTTGATGACGAGGGCGCGCAGGTTGGAATGCGGATGCGGTTCCTGACCGCCGCCGCCGCGGCCGACGATCATCTCGAACTTGCGCTCGCGCATCGGACCGTAGATCTGGTCGCCGGCGCCCTGGACGATCTCGGCCTTGATGCCGGCCTGGGCAAGCGTCGCCTGGATCGCGGTGGCGGCGTCGGCAAACGGAGGCTCGTTGAGCGTCAGGAGCTTCACCGCGAAGCCGTTCGGATAACCCGCCTTGGCAAGCAGTTCCTTGGCCTTGGCGACATCGACCTTGTAATCCGGATCCGGCAGGCTGCCGATGACGCCTTCGGCGACCGGGCGAAGACGTTTGGTGCCGTAGTTCGGCATGATCGTCTTGTTGATGCCGTCATAGTCGACCAGATGACGGATCGCCATGCGGACGTCCTGGTTCTTGAAACGCTCGTCCTTCATGCTGACGGCGAGGAAATAGAAGCCGGAGCTCGGCGTGCTCTGGACCTCGACGTCCTTGTTCTTGCCGAGGGCAGCGATATCCGGAACCGAAAGGCCGATCGCCACGTCGACGTCGCCCTTTTCGAGCATCAGGCGCTTGGTCTGGGATTCCGGCATGTGCCGGAAGATGACCCGCTTCATCTTCGGCTTTTCGCCCCAGTAATCGTCGAAACGTGTCAGGATGAGCATTTCGTTGGAGGACCAGCGCGTCAGGCCGAAGGCGCCGGAACCGGCGGCATTGATCTTCAGCCAGGCGGCGCCCTTGTCGCCATTGGTCTCGTGGCTCATCACGGTCTTCATGTCGATGACCGCGCTCGCATCCGGCTTGCCGAAGATATCTAGGGTGAGCTGCGGGTCGGTCGGCTGGGCAGGCTTCAGGGTAATCTTGTTGCCGTTCGCCGTCAGCAATTGGTCGATATTGTTGGCCTTGTAGCCGAAGGACGACCAGACGCCTGCGCCGACGAGGCCGAGGCTGATATTGCGCTTGATCGACCACACGACATCTTCAGCCGTGACGGGATTGCCGGAGCTGAACTTCGCACCGTCGCGCAGCGTGAAGGTGATCGAGCCGTCGTCAGCGATCGCCCAGGAGCTGGCAAGACCCGGATTGACGGTCTTTTTGTCTGCGGCAAGCTCCACCAGCGTGTCATAAAGATTGGCGATGACGGCTGTCGCCTCGCGGCCCGAGATCGCAGCCGGGTCGAGCGTCAGGATATTGTTCATGCTCAGGCCGACGATCAACTGGTCCGCAGGCGTATCCGCGAACGCGACGATCGGCGCAGTCATCGACAGAGCCGTGGCGAAGACCACATGCCTCATCCATTTCATTGGGGTTCCTCCATTCGGGCACTCAGGGTATGACGTCACATGAGTTGCACTCTTGTATGAAGACCTAAATGGCGGCTTTCGTCAACAGATGCGCCCGGTGTCGCGTGAATTTGTCTCAGCATAAAAGAGCGAGCAGGTTCAGTCGCGCTGCAGCATCGTATTTCAGACGTCTTGTCATATTATAACTTGACTGGTATTCGCTGATGACGGCATGCAGTTTGAGGAGGAGAGGATGAAGCGGCTTCTGATCACCGGAGCGGCCGGCAACATGGGCATGGCCATGCGCCAGAAGCTTGGCCATCTGGCCGAAACCATCCGTATCTCGGACATCGCTCCGCTGGCGGACGTCGCGGCCAAGGAAGAACCGTTCACCTGCGATCTTGCGGATACCGACGCCGTCATGAAAATGGTGGAGGGGTGCGACGGCATCCTCCATTTCGGCGGCATACCGTCCGAAAATACCTTCGCGAGCATTCTCGATGCCAATATCCGCGGCCTCTACAATCTCTATGAGGCGGCCCGGCATAACGGCATGCCGCGCATCCTGTTCGCCAGCAGCAACCACACGGTTGGCTTCTACCGCCAGGACCAGTTCATCGGCGTCGACCAGCCGACTAGGCCGGACGGTCTTTACGGCGTCTCGAAATGCTTCGGCGAAGGCCTGGCGCAGATGTATTTCCACAAGTTTGGACAGGAGACGGCCATCGTCCGGATCGGCGCCTGTTGGCCGAAGCCGACGACGGTGCGCATGCTGTCGATCTGGCTGAGCTTCGACGACATGGCGTCGCTTGCCGAACGGGTGTTCAAGGCGCCTTATCTGGGATGTCCGACCATCTGGGGCGTTTCCGACAACCAGCCGAAATGGTGGGACAATTCAGCCTCCGCCTATCTGGGATGGGTGCCGAAGGATAGCGCCGAAATCTATCGCGCCGAACTGGAGCGCGATCCCGGCATACCCGACAAGACATCGTCGCAGGCCAGATGGCAGGGCGGCGGTTTCGTCGACGATCCGATCCATACCGAACCTCCCCGTTCTGCGAACCGGTAAGGCGTCATGAAAATCACCGACCTCCGCACCACAGCCGTCAGCCTGCCGCTTGCCGAACCGCTCGGCAATGCGACGGCCACCATCCGCAAGTTCTCCTGCATCGTGGTCGATCTCGTCACCGACGAAGGATTGCAGGGCGAGAACCTGATCTTCACCATCCGCCCGGAGCAACTGAAGCTTCTCGACGCCATGGTGCATGTGCTGCGCGATGCGGTGATCGGTCGCGATCCGGACGATACCGGTGCATTCTGGGCCGACGCCTGGCGGCGCATCAACTTCATCGGTTTCACCGGCGTCTCGATCATGGGCATTTCGGCGATCGACGGCGCCATGTGGGATCTGAAGGCCAAGCGCGCCGGGTGTTCGATCTCGCGGATGCTCGGACGCTGCCGCGACACTATTCCGGCCTATGCGAGCGGCGGACTGTGGCTCACCCAGGACATCCCCTCGCTGGTGCGGCAGGCGGAAGGTTTCGTCGCGCAAGGGTTCAGGGCGATGAAGCTGCGTCTTGCCGGCAGGGTCGAAATCGACCTGCCGCGCGTCAAGGCCGTCCGCGAGGCGATCGGCGACGAGATCGGCCTGATGATCGATGCCAACCAGGTGCTCGGCGTCGATGAGGCGATCAGGCTCGGCGACGCGCTGGCGCCGTTCGACATCGCCTGGTTCGAGGAGCCGGTCCCGGGCCATGCGCTGGAGGATTCGGCCAGGGTGGCGAAGGCCCTGCGGATGCCGATCGCCTCCGGCGAGAACGAATATACCCGCTATGGCTTCCGTCGGATGATCGAGACGGGCGCGGCCTCGATCCTGATGCCGGATTTGCAGCGGGTCGGCGGCGTCACGGAATTTGCCCGCGTCGGGGCGCTTGCCGCGAGTTTCGACCTGCCGATCTCGTCGCACCTCTTCCCGGAAATGAGCCTGCAGCTCCTGGCGCATGTTCCGACAGCGCATTCCCTCGAATACATGGAATGGTTCGCGCCGCTCTACGAAGAAAAGATCCATCTCGCCGGAGGCATCGCCCGGATTCCGGATGCGCCCGGCTGGGGCATGTCTCTGGATCGGAATGCCATTCACCGCCATCTCCTGGACACGTGAGAGAGCGGAATATCGGTGCGACGAGATGGGAATCCGGGGACGGTGCGAGGATATTGTCCATCGAACAGAAACCGGCCGCCACGCACTGACATAAATCTTTCACATGGCGAGGGGAAATCTGCAGCATCGGGCCGCGGCGGCCCGCGAGCGGAAAGGATTTTCTCTTCCATGACCACACTTGAACAGGTGGCACTCCGGGCAGGATGTTCGCTCGCCACTGCGAGCCGGGCCCTCAACCGCAACGGCAGCGTCAGTGACGGCATGATCCGCAAGGTCCGCCGGGCCGCCGCCGAACTCGGCTACCGCCCGGCGGGTTCCGCGGCCGGCAGGTTGGGGCGGCGGCCGGTCATCGGCGTCCTCATCCCGAGCATCACCAATCCCGTCTTCGCGTCCTCCCTTTCCAGTATCCAGAATCGCATGCTCGTGGCCGGGCACGGTGTCCTGATCGCGCAATCGAACTACGATCCGGCGCGCGAAGCCGATGCGGTGGCGGCCCTTCTCTACGACCATCCGACCGGCCTGATCCTCACCCTCTGCGATCCCGCCACCAGCAGCGTGCTGCATTCGGAACTGCCGCCGACCGTGCTTCTCAACAACATGCCGACGCCGCAGGTTCCCGCAGCGGTGACTGTCGATAACCGCAGCGCCGGGCGTGAACTGACGGAACTGCTGATCAGGCTCGGCCATCGCCGCATCCTGTTCGTTTCCGGCAATTTTGCCGCATCCGATCGCGCCCGGCTTCGGCATGAAGGTTATTGCGAGGCGATGGCCGCGCATGGAATGCCGACACTGGAAGCGGTCCAGATCCCTTTCGTCGGCGGATACGATCAGCTTGACCTCAGCGCCGCGATCAGTTCCTTTTCGCCGACCGCGATCATCGCTTCCAACGACCTTCTCGCTTTCGGCGTGATCGGGGCGCTCAGGCGCGAAGGCCTGTCCGTGCCGCGCGACATTTCGGTCGCGGGTTTCGACGGGATCGCCATCGGCCGGCTGATGGACCCACCGCTGACGACGATCGAAATGCCGGACGCCAGCATGGGCGCCGCAGCCGCCTCGCTGCTCCTCGACATGGCGGAAAACGCCGTGCCCGCCCGCCATCTCGACATTGCCTATATGCTCCGCCGCGGCGGCACGGTGCGGGCAATTTGACCCCAATCCGCTCGTGCCGAGCCAGCCTGTTCCGTCATGCTCGTCCTCGGGTTGGACCTGAGGATGTCCTGAGAATTCAAAGACAGGCGAACAGAGCGTGACGGAAGGTTCCTTGAACGCACTCATTCACCCCGCGCAGTTTCCTGCCGTGGTTTTGTCAAAGATCGGAGAGCCCACACGAATGCGGAACCTCATTTAGTTTATATGTGTGGCTCCGCATTCGCGTGGCCTTCGGCGTTTTCTCGGGACTTCCGGTCCCTACAGGTGATCACCTCGCCTCGCTGCGTAGTCTTCTCAGACCACTTGCACGGCTCAACCGAACCCGGCCCGGCGGCCAGGGGGAGGCTTGACAGGAACACCTGCCTTGCGGACACGCGCTCCATGGCTTTCACCTCTTCCACCTTCCCCGCACGTTACGGTTCCGATGAAAGCGCCGGCCCCCGCCTGCCCGCGAACGTCTCGCGAAACACTCCGGCGACGGAAACGAGGCAATTGTAGGCACAGGTCCGGGAAGCGGGAAAGCGGGGGATGAAATATCGCACGCCGCCGACCTTTCCGCTTGGGAAGAGGAAAGAAAATCAGCAGCTTACTGAAAAGACACGGGCCTGAATTTTAAAGCGAGGGGTTAAACCGTCCCCCTTGCCTGCCACTCGATTATACTGAGGTGTTCATCGACAATCGGCTGCCCCGACCATACCGAATCGCTTCTGGATGCCGCCTTCACATCGCAGCCGGATCATATACCCGGTCCAGCCAATCCATGGCATGGTCCTGCTGGTCGACGGGGAACGAATGGGCCGCGCCTTCGAAGAGCCGGGTTTCGACCTGTTCACCCGCCCCGGCCGCGGCCCAGATGCCATGGATCTGCCGATGTGCCGCCAGGGCGGCCGGCTCAGGGAAATGCCGGTCCTCCGCGCCGCTGAAGATCAGGGCCGGCTTCGGCGCGGCGAGCCCGGCGAAATGCGGGTAGTCCAGTTTTCCGGCGATCGGCGGATGCAGCATGGTAAAGGCGGACTGGCCGCGAAGCTGGTTGTTGCCCGGCTGCATGAGGCCCTGCAGCGTTCCCATCCAGCCGCCGGCGACGCAGGCCTTCACGTCGTCGGAAAGGGCCGCCAGTTGCCAAGCGCGCGAACCGCCCATGGAATAACCGAAGCTCGCCGTCCGATCCCCATCGACGCCGGGCAATCCTCGAAGCCACGCCAGCGCTTCGAGGTCTTCCCGCAGGATGACCGACGCATACGACACGCCGAACTGCATGAGATTGGCCGCGAGTGCCTGCTGGGCTTCGTAGCCGTTTCCCCTGCGGCTTCCCCAGCCGAGCGCGTCGGCGCACAGCACCGTATACCCGCGCCGGACGAGTTCGTTGCCCACGGGCCGGCCGCCATAAAGTTTTGCCGTCCAGTGGTCGATATCGGCTGCGATTTCGGGCGTCTCGCCGGGCCGCCGGATCATCTTTTCCTTGCCGATCGAAAAGAACGAGCCGTGGTCGTGCAGGAGCAGCGCGGCCGGCGTCACCACATCGGTGGCCGGTCGCAGCAGATAGGCCCCGGTGATCTCGCCGTTGGAAAAGCCAAGCGCAAGCTCCTGCCCGACGCAGCCTTGTTCCGACCATTCGCCAATGACCGAGGCGGTGGCTGGGGAAATCGTTTCCACGCCGAGGGCCTTCCTCACGGCCCTTCTCGTCCGGCCGCTCCAGACCGAAAAACTTTCCGTCGCCGGGTCGAAATTCCAGGGGAACGAGCGGTCGTCGCGCAGCCTTCTGGCGAGGCCGGACATGTTCTCGCTATCGATCATTGCTCCCGCCGCAGCCTTTCCAGCATGCGGTCGCGGCTGTCGCCGAGATGCTTGCGCATCGCCGCGCGGGCGCCTTCGACATCCTGCGCCTCGATGGCGCGCAGGATGGCGCGATGTTCTTCGTTGACCCGCGCAAGATGCACCGACAGGGACGCGTCATCCACCGCATGGGTCGAAAGCCGCATGCGCGGCATCAGCGTCTCGCCGAGATAGTTGAAGATGCGGAAGAAATGTTCGTTGTGGCTGGCGGTCGCGACCGCGCAGTGGAAATCGAAATCCGCCTGGGTGTCGCGGCTTGCATTGCGCACGGCAATATCCATCGCATTGCAGGCGTCCGCCATGGCGTTGAGATCGGCCTTGGTACGCCTCGCCGCGGCGAGCGACGCCGCCTCGGACTCGATGCCGATGCGCAATTCGAGCCCCTTCACGAGATTTTCGACGAGAGCCAGGTTTTCGTCGCCCAGCCGGAACGGCGTGACGCCGGCATCCTGGCGCACGAAGACGCCGATCCCGTGATGGATCGAAACGAGGCCGCTCGCCCTCAGGTTGGCGATCGCCTCGCGGATGACGGTGCGGCTGACGCCCAGTTCGTCGATCAGCGCCTTTTCCGTCGGCAATTTCGATCCGCGCGGATAATCGCCGCTCTTGATGCGCTCCGCGATGGTACGCACCACCTGGGAGCTCAGGGTTTCCCTGCGGGTCCAGGTGGCGGCTGGCAAGGCGGGCTTTCCGGCTTCGACTGTCATCGTGGCACCTCCCTGCCCTATTGGCCTGCCCCTTTTAGCCTGCCCTTTGCGGCCGAACTAGACGGCGTGATCGTATTCGAGGCTCGCCTGGATCAGTTCGCGGGCATAGGGATCCTGGGCTTCGCCTGTCGCCAGCACGTCTCGGTCCATGATCTCCACGACGCGGCCATGCTGCATCACTGCAAGCCGCTCGCACATATGATCGATCACCGCAAGATCATGGCTGACGAAGAGATAGGTGAGATTGCGTTTTGCACGCAGATCCGCCAGCAAATTGAGCACTTCCGCCTGTACGGAGACGTCGAGCGCCGAGGTCGGCTCGTCGAGCAGCAGGATGCGCGGCTCCAGGATGAGCGCCCGGGCGATCGCCACGCGCTGCCGCTGGCCGCCGGAGAGTTCGTGCGGATACCGCTGCAGGAAGGCCGGATTCAAACCCACGTCGATCAGCGCCCGCTCCATGCGCTCCACCTGCCGGTCCATGCGATGGATGCGCAGCGGCTCCTGCAGCGCGGTGCGGATCGACTGGCGCGGATGCAGCGAACCGTAAGGGTCCTGGAAGACCATCTGCACCATGCGGCAATATTCGGCAAAGGGCATGGCGCTGACCGATCGGCCTTCGAGCTGGATATCGCCATCCCAGGCATTCAGCAGGCGGGCGATGCAGCGCAGGATCGTCGATTTGCCGGAGCCGGATTCACCGACGAGACCGAAGGATTCACCCGCCTCGACGGAGAAGCTGACATCGCCGAGGATGCGCTTCTTCGCGGCGCCATAACCAAGGTCGATCGACAGGTTGCGGACGTCGATGGCGGTCATGCGCGCACCTCGTTGACTGCATTGGTCTGGGGCTCGCGATTCAGCACCGGAAGCGGCTTGCGGGGGCCGCCGATATGCGGCTGGGCGGCGAGCAGGCCTTGCGTATAGGGATGCGTGCAGTTCTTCATGTCGCGCGCCGCGCGCTCCTCGACCACTTCGCCATGGCGCATCACGAGAACGCGGTCGCAGAAATTGCGCACGAGGTTCAGGTCGTGGCTGATCATGATGAGGCCGATGCCCTTGTTGGTGACCAGTTCATTCAGGATGTTCAGGACCTGCATGCGCACCGTGACGTCGAGCGCCGAGGTCGGCTCGTCGGCGATGATGATCTGCGGTTCGGGGATCAGCATCATGGCGATCATGATGCGCTGGCCCATGCCGCCCGAGACTTCGTGCGGATAGAGGCCGAAAACACGCTCCGGATCGCGGATCTTTACCGCTTCAAGCATTTCGAGTGTCTTTTGTTTCGCCACCTGCGCCGAGGCTTTGGTGTGGACCCGATAAGCCTCCGCGATCTGGTCGCCGACACGATGCACAGGATTGAGCGAGAATTTCGGGTCCTGCAGGATCATCGAGATGCGCCGGCCGCGGATCGACAGCATCTGTTTCTCCGTGGCGGAGAGGAGATCGGTACCGCCGAAATCCATCCGGTCGGCCTCGATCCTCGCCGTCGGCAAGAGTTTGAGCAGCGCGCGACCAATGGTCGACTTGCCGGAGCCCGATTCACCGACGATGCCGAGGCGCTCGCGGCCGAGATCGAAGGAGACACTCTTGACGACGGTGTTGTAGGCCTTGCCGCTGCGATAGCCGACGCGGAGATTTTCGACTTTCAGAAGAGCCTGATTGTTTTCCATGGCGGAATCCTAACGCTGTTTCGGGCCTATCTTTGCTTGGGATCCAGCGCGTCGCGCAGACCGTCGCCCAGAAGGTTGAAGGCGAGGCTGACGAGCAGGATGGCGCCGCCCGGGAAGGCGACCAGCCACCAGTTGTCCAGCATGTAACGCCGGCCGGTGGCGATCATCGCACCCCATTCGGGAAGCGGCGGCTGCGCGCCGAGCCCCAGGAAGCCGAGGCCGGCGGCGGTCAGGATGACCGTCGCCATGGAGAGCGTGACGCGCACCAGGACGGAGGGAAGGCACATCGGCATGATCGACTTGACGATGATGCGCAGCGCCGATGCGCCCTGCATGCGTGACGCGGAGATGTAGTCGGCGCCGCGGAAGGTGAGCGTTTCGGCGCGCGCCAGGCGGGCGATCGGCGGCCAAGTGGTCAAGCCGATGGCGATGATGGCGTTCTCAAGGCCGGCGCCGAGCGCCGCCACGAAGGCGAGCGACAGGATAAGGCTCGGGAAGGACAGGAAGATGTCGGTGATGCGCATCATCACCGTATCGTACCAGCCGCCGAAATACCCTGCGGTCGTACCGACCAGCAGCCCGATCGGGCCGACGATCACCGAGACGATCGTGATGATCGTCAGGCTGATGCGGGTGCCGTGGATGATGCGGCTCATAATGTCGCGGCCGAGTTCGTCGGTTCCGAACCAGTGCTCGGAACTCGGCGGCTTCAGCGTATTGCCGAGGTCGACGACGTTCGGATCGTAGGGCGCGAGCAGCGGGGCGACGATGGCGGTCAGAAGCAGGATCGTGACGACCACCAGGCCGAAAGCGGAGGTCGGGCTGTCGAGCAGCTCGCGGATGATCGCGAGAAAGCGCCGGAAGGCCGAGTTTGGATTGGAGCGATAACCGGACATGAGCTTTTCCTGGGCGCCATCCTGAATGGAAAGGGATTCTGCTGCCATATCACCGCGTCCTCGGATCGAAGATCTTGTAGAGCGCGTCGGAAAGCAGGTTGAGCGCGATGAAGATGATGCCGACCAGGAGCACGCAGGTCATCACCGCGTTCATGTCGCCGATCAGCATGTTGTTGGTGATGTACTGGCCGAAACCCGGCCAGGAGAACACGGTCTCGATGAGCACGGCGCCCTCGAGCAGGGTTCCGTAGGCGAGCGCGACGATGGTGACGAGCTGCACCCGGATGTTCGCGAAGGCGTGGTGCCAGATGGTGCGGTTCTTCGACAGCCCCTTCACGCGCGCCGTGGTGATGTATTCCTGGTTCAACTGGTCCAGCATGAAACTGCGGGTCATGCGGGTGATGTAGGCGAGCGACGAATAACCGAGGATGCTCGCCGGCAGGAGCAGATGGTTCACCGCATCCCGGAAGACTTCCATGTCGCCGGCAAGAAGCGAGTCGATCAGCAGGAAGCCGGTCGCTTCCGGCACGAGGCCGATATAATAGTCGGACAGGCGACCGCCGCCGCCGACGAGGTCGAGCATGGCGTAAAAGACGATGAGGCCGATCATCCCGGTCCAGAAGATCGGCATGGAATGGCCGATCAGGGTGACGAAGCGGATGGCGTGGTCGATGGGGCGGTTGCGGCGCACCGCCGCGAGGATGCCGAGCGGGATACCGAGACCGGCCCCGAAGATGATCGCGAACGTCGCGAGTTCGATCGTTGCCGGCATCACATGCAGGATGTCGTTGATGACCGGCTGGCCGGTGCGGATCGAGGTGCCGAAATCGCCATGGGCCAGGTCGTTCACGTAACGGAAGAACTGCTGCCAGAGAGGCAGGTTGGCGCCGATCCGCTCCGCGACCATGTCATAGGTGGCCTGGTCGGCCTCTTCGCCGACGATGGCGCGGACGGGATCGACCGGCATCAACCGTCCGATGCAGAAGGTCAGGATCAGCAGCCCGATCAGGGTTGCCAATATGGTGCCGGCCTGCCGCGTGAAGGCGGTGAGACGCTCGTTTGTCATGGGGGCTTCCTCAGGATCGCAACAGCCGCCGCGGCGTTTCACACGCCGCGGCGGCTGACGATCATCTTTCTTTCTTGACCGTGCGGAGCTGGGTCGACCAGGACGGGTTGAGTTCCAGACCCTTGATGTCGGCCCGGAAACCGACGCTGTCGACCACTTCCGAGAAGGGCTGGATCGACGGCATCATGTCGGCGTAATAGGTCTGGATGGCTTCGTAGTCCTTGATCTGCTTGTCCTTGTTGCCTTCGACGAGAGCATCATCGATCATCTTGTTGATCTTCTCATCATAGAAGGACGTGCGCCAGCCCTGGAAGTTGGTCAGCTTCGCTTCATCCGCATTGTTGGGATTGTAGACGATGGCGCGGAAATTGGAGTCCGGATGCGGCAGCTGTCCGCCGCCGCCGCGGCCGACGAGAAGCTCATATTTGCGCTCGCGCATCGCGCCGTAGATCTGGTCCCCGGAGCCGGTGATGATCTCGGCCTTGATGCCGGCCTGAGCGAGCGTCGCCTGGATCGCCGTCGCAAGGCTCATGAACGGAACGTCAGAGATGGCGCGCAGCGTCGTCGAAAAACCGTTCGGGTAACCGGCCTCGGCAAGCAGCGCCCTGGCCTTCGCCACATCGAGCTTGTAGCCTGCATTCGGCAGGGCGCCGAATATGCCCGCCGGCACGGGTCGGTCGCGCAGCTTGCCGAAATAGGGCAGCACGCTGTCGTTCAGGCCCTGGTAGTCGATCAGATAACGCAGCGCCTCGCGAACCTTGGGCTTCTGGTACTTCTCGTCCTTCATGGAAACGGCGAGATAATAGAAGCCGCTGCCGCCGTTCGTCTGGATCCTGACGTCCTTGTTGTTTTCGAGCGCCTTGAGGTCGGCCGCCGACATGGAATAGGCGATGTCGATGTCGCCCTTTTCGAGCATCAGCCGCTGGCTCTGGGATTCGGCCAGATGCCGCATCATGATGCGGCGCATCGCCGGCTTCTCGCCCCAGTATTTCGGGTTCTGCTCGAGCGTGACGCGCTCGTTCGACTGCCATTGGCCGAGCGTGAACGGACCGGAGCCGGCGGAGTTGTTGGTAAGCCACGCCGTCCCCATGTCGCCGTTCTTGTCGTTTGCCATCACCGTCTTCATGTCGAGGATGGAACCGGGCCCGACGATGCCGAGCGTCTGGACGATGATCTGCGGATCGACCTTCTTCGGCAGCTTGATGACGACCGTATTGTCGTCCGGAGCGGTGAAGCTCTGATCGGCATTGGCGGCGGAGAAGCCGTGGGTCTTCAAGAACGACGCCTGGGCCAGGTTGAGCTTCATCAGCCGCTTGAAGGACCAGACGACATCGGCCGACGTGACCGGGTTGCCGGAGGCAAACGCCGCGCCCTTGCGCAGCTTGAAGGTGATCGAGCCGTTGTCTTCGGCGATCGTCCAGCTTTCGGCGAGTTGCGGATCGACCTGAGCGCGATTGACCGCATCGAGCGCCACAAGGTTGTCATATATGTTGGTGAGAACCTGTACGGTCTCCTTGCCGGTAATGGCGGCGGGATCGAGCGTCAGGATATTGTTCATCGAAAAACCGACGACCAGCATATTCGGCGGGGTTTCGGCATAGGCGGGCTGGAAAAGCAGCGTGGAACCCAGCAATGCCGGTGCCATTATCTTCATGAACGGCTTCATGGCCGATCCTCCCTTGGATTGCCGGTCTCCTCCCGGCAGATAGATAAGTACCTCCGAGAGATATGATGTCTTACGACAGGTGTCAATCGGGTGCTTGGATGTCGTCTGCGCCCGATTGACCGAATCCGGAGGCCAGGATTGGATTTCAGCATATTTTTTCGGATCTGACGGCTGGTCGATCAATACAGGCTGATGGTGTATCCGGTGGTCCTCGACAAGCGCTCGCCGATCTTATCGAGACCGTCCCGCCAAGGTGCTTGAACCGATCGGCTCGAAAGTCTTTGTGAAGGGCGCGGCGGCACGGATCTATCGGCCCGCGTGACCGGCCTGAAGATGTGGGCGTCCAACGGGCGGTCGGTTCGGATCAGTCCCCTGCGGCCCTTTCGCCGGAGGAGGCGATCGCGAGCAGGCGGTCCGCCACGAGGTCGCCGTCGTGCTGGCCGCGGTTCCACGCATCCTCCAGTTCGTCCAGAACGATCTCGTAACCGCCGCCTTCCGGTAGGTCGTCCGCAAGATAGGGGAAAACCCCGACCGTCTTTTCGAAGGGGAAAAGCAGCCGGTTGCCGAGGACATGCAGGAACGGAAGCTCTCCGGAGCCGCCTGACTGCTGCCAACGGTCGCCGAAGGCCGTGACGACATCCCTGAGTGTCATCCCCAGGGTTTCCCGGCATTGCAGAATGTTGCCGATCACCACCTTGGGGCAGTTTGCCCGCTCGACTGCCGCGACGATGCCGTCGACCAGCAGGTGCGGAAGGATGCTGGTGTAGAAGCTGCCCGGCCCGAAAGCGATCAGGTCCGCGCGCTCGATGGCTTCCAGCGCGGCGGGATTGGGAGACGGGGTTTGCCCCTGTTCGCGGGTGAGCTCGATTTCGCGGATGCCGATCCCGGCATCCTCCTCGGAAAGCCTGGTGATGACATCCTGCGGCGCGAGGCGGCTGCCGTTTTTCAGGGTCGCCGAAAGCACCAGGTCGCTGTCGAGGGACGACGGCCAGACATTGCCGTTGATGCCGCAGAGCTTTCGGAAGACGAAGATCGCCGTGTTGACGTCGCCGTTATGGGCGATGCAGGCTCCCGTCAGGATGAAATTGCCGATGCTGCCGTTGCGGAAGTCGAAGTCGCTGCCGACCGTCGAAGCGAAGGTCTTCAGGTAGTTGAGGATCGCGCCGCGCAATCCCGCTTCCATCCGCTCCAGCAACGGATGGCGCCCTTCGGCATAGAACAGGAATTCCTTCCACGCTTCCCCGATGCCCCGGTTGGCGGAGAGGCGCGTATTGCAGATCCGGACGACGTCGCCCGAGCAGCCCTCTCCATGCGCCATCGTCATCAACGCCTGCCGGATGTCGCCCACCGACAGGATGCCAAGCTTCTCCCGGATGACCTTCGAGCTTCCGCCGCTGTCCCATGCCGGCACGATGCGGGTCAGGTGAACCTGCCTGCGGCTGAGCGCGATATTGATGGTGCGGCAGGCACTGCCCCCGGAAAACAGGACGATCCGCTTCATGTAAACCTCGCCCCGGAAGGCCGCCGGACTGAAAGACCAATGCTGCTTACCGTGGAATGCGAAAGCGATAAAGCCCAAAGCCGGAGTTCCGCCGGGGATCGCAGTTCGCTGCGGCCCGGATCGGGATTTGTCGGCGCCGAATACGCATCGCGGTCTGAGGGACTGCGTCTCCTCTCCGGGGAAAGCCGGTCGGGCCAACATGGCCGGCCGGCCCTCTTGTTGCAGGCGTCAGCGCAAGCCGCCCGCCGCCCGCTTCTTCTCGTCCTTCATGAAGGCGATATCGCCGACGACGCGGACGCGGACGCGGCGCGCGTCGCCCGGCAGGTAGGCGATCGGAATGTCTTCGGTATCGAGCGTGACGATCGAGTTCGGATCGGCACCCGCCTCGACGGCGCGGTTGCGGGCGATCCGTTCGGCTTCGGCGATCGCCTTGTCGCGCGACATCTCGGAGAACACCTGGTCGACCTCGCCGGAAACCTGCGCCATGGCGGCACCGAGTGCGTTGGCGACGCCGGCATGTTCGACGCGCAGAACCTCGCTGGCACCCTTCAGCTTTTCCGGAATCAGGAAGGCCCCGCCACCGACGGCGATAAGCTGCACGCCTTCAGCCGAGGTCTTCATCCGGTCAACGCCGTCTTCCACCATCGCTTCGACGCGCTTCAGAAGATCGGCGACCAGCGCCTTGTCGAGATGTTTGACCCGATCCCTGTCGCCGATCTCGACGAGGCCGGCGGCGACCGCGACGTCGGTCGTGGTCAGGGTGTCGCCGCCAAACACCAGCGCCTTCTCGGTGATCCGGTACCCGACCGAACGCGGGCCGATCTTGCGGGTTTCCGGATCGATGATCGTGCCGCCGCCGAGCGCCATCGGCAGCAGGTCGGGCATACGAAACAGCGTCCGTACCCCGCCGACCTCGACGACATTGTTGGCTTCCCGCGGGAAACCGCCGACGAGGCAGCCGATATCCGAGGTCGTGCCGCCGACGTCGATGACCATGGCCTCCTTGAGCCCGGTCAGGAAGGCAGCACCACGCATGGAGTTGGTCGGGCCGGAGGCGAAGCTGTAGACCGGGTTGGCCGCCGCGACATCCGCCAGCACGACGGTGCCGTCGTTCTGGGTGAGGTAGAACGGCGCGTCGATGCCGGCCCGCAGCAGCGCATCCTTGAAGGCGTCGATTGTCTTGCGGCCGAGGCCCTGCAGCGCGGCATTCAGCAGCGTGACGTTCTCGCGCTCCAGAAGGCCGATGCGGCCGAGCGTGTGGGAGAGCGTGATGCGCGCACCCGGAATGATCGAGCGGACGATGTCCGCGGCTTCCAGCTCGCATTCCGCCGTCAGCGGTGAAAAAAGTGCAGTGATGCCGACAGACGTGATTCCGGCATCGTGGATCTTCATGGCCGCGTCGCGGATCTCGTCGCGCGCGAGCGGCACCAGCGGCCGGCCGTCATATTCATGGCCGCCATGCACCATGAAGGACAGCGGATCGACAGCATCGCGCAACTCGTCCGGCCAGTCGATCATCGGCGGCAGCGAGGCGCCGGCCGGCATGGCGATGCGGATCGCGGCAACGCGTTCCAGGCGGGCGCGCTCGACGACGGCATTGGTGAAATGCGTCGTGCCGATCATCACCGCATCGACCGGCGAGACACCCGGCGGCTGCGAGGCGACGACGTGGCCGATCGCGTTGACCACGCCCTGCATCACGTCGGCGGTGGTGGGAAACTTGATGGCCGAGAGTACCTTCTCGCCATCGATGAGCACGGCATCCGTATTGGTGCCGCCGACGTCAATTCCGATCCGCTTCATGCTGCAAACACCGATTTGAAATCCAGGTCATATCCGAAGGCGCGGGGGCCGACATGTTCGAGGCCCTTGGGGCTTGTCAGCACGTCCGGCGCCGGCAGGGCGACGACCGTCACGCGCTGACCGTAACGCACCGTTTCCGTACCGATCGCTTCGCCCGACACCGTGTCGAGCAGGCAGATCAGGTCCGGCGTCATGGCGATCGGCCGGCCGTCGCGGAAGGCGACCGCCCATTCGTTCTGGAAGGCGAGCTCCACCTTCGATCCCTTGTCGCCGTCAAGGCCTTCGATCGCCGCCGAACCCCGCAGGAAGCCGCCGGTCGTGGTTCGGTCCACGTCGGCGATCTTGCCCTTGAACAGTATCTTGCCGCCTTCATGGGCGAGCACGGCCTCGACCGGATCTGTATGGGCGGCGCGGGCATCGAGCACGGCGCGACCGAGGCTGACGGCCTTGGTGACCGTGTAGAGCACGCCCCAATCCTTGACTTCGCGACCGGTGCGCGGCGCCTTGCAGGTGGCTGCGGTCGAGCCGACTTCGGTGCAGATCTTGCGGGAGATGCGCTCCATCCACTTCCAGGACGCAGCCTTGGCGACGACGGCCTCGTTGTCGCGGCAATCGACCAAAGTCAGCGGATACATCGGTAGGTCGCCGATCGCGAAGCTCGTCATCTGCGCTTCCGGATAGGCGCGGCCCATCGCATCGGCATCGACGACGGGAATGTCCAGCATGGCGGCGGCGAGGAAGGGCGAGAGCGCGTTGCCGCCGCCGATCTCGACGCTCATCACGGCACGGAACCTGCGGCCGGTATATTCCTCCATGAGTTGCATGGCGCGGGCAAGATGCGCCGGGTCCACCAGCCGTTCCTGGCCGACCAGCGGCGCGCCCATCTTGGAGACCACCGCAACGGCATCGCCGTCATCGAGCGCCTTCGGATCGATGAGCTTGACGCGCCTGCCGTCCTTGTAGAGTTTTTTCAGGTTGAGCTGCGCCAGATAGGGGCTGCCGCCACCGCCGGTGCCGAGAATCCAGGCGCCCACGGCAAGCGGGTCGATCTCGCCCGCTTCGAAATCACGGATCATGTTTACCTCCGAAGAATGTGCTAGAACCTAGCCATGTGCGACGAAGGATGCCTATAGGGGACTGCCCCTAGAATGAGCTTGCCTTGATTTTGGGCACGCCTCAAACCATCATGCCAAGACGACGAAAGGACCGATTCCCTGCCCGTGACGAAGCATCCATACAATCCGTCTTCGCCCTTGCCGGAAGCAGCGGAATCCCGCCATCGCGTCATGTTCCTGAGCGTCGGCCAATCGCCGCGCACCGATATCATCGGCGACATGCTGGAAAACCTCGACATCCCGATCGAAGCGATGGAAATCGGCGCGCTGGACGGGCTTTCCAAGGCGGAAATCGACGATCTCCGCGTGCGTCCGGGCGAAACGAGCATCCTGACGCGCCTCTCCGACGGAAGCGACATCGTCGTGTCCAAGCCGCGCATTGCCGAGCGCATGGCGAAGATCGCCGCCAATTTCCAGCCGAATGAATTCGATCTCGTGGTCATCCTTTCGACCGGTCTGTTCCGGGATTTCGAGAGCACCTGCCCGACCGTCAATGCCCAGCGCGCCATGGAATCCACCGTCATATCGCTTGCGGCCCACGGTTCGGCCGTCGGCCTGATCCAGCCGCTGCAGCAGCAGATCGGCGAGCTCGAAATCCCGGCGCTGGCGCCCTACAAGATCAGCGCCAGCTATGCTGCGGACGGCGACAAGAAGCTGCTGGCGAGCGCCCTTGTCGATCTTGCCGACGCAGAGATCATCGTCCTGAATTCGGTGAGCTTCACGGAAGCCGATCGCCAGATGGTGGCTAAAGCCAGCGGCAAGCCGGTGGTGCTCGCCCGCCGCATCGTCGCAAGCGCCATCCGCCTTTTGCTGCACGGCACCCATCCCGTCACGCTGCCCGGCGTTTCACCGGAGTTTTCCGAAAAGCTGCTCAGGCTGACGCCCCGCGAACGCCAGGTGCTGTCGCTGGTCGCCGAAGGCCTGTCCAACAAGGCGATCGCCCGCCAGCTCGGCATCAGCCCGAAGACGGTCGAGATCCATCGCTCCAACGTGATGGGCAAGATGGAGGTCACCTCCTCCAACGCGCTGATCCGCATGGTGGTCGCCGCCGGGCATCCCTAAGCCATTATCCAGAAGAATTTTGTGGCTTGCGCAAGAAAATTGCTGTGAACGGCCCTTTTGCCTAAAATTTGGTCGCAACAAACATGTCAGAAACATGTCGCTCTAGGGGCATTACCCTATAGTGAAGCCGCGCTTCCGGGCGTTAGGCTCCCTGCCAATGATGCCATGCAGGGAATGAACGTGAGCATGCCTTCCACATCCAAGATCGCCTTCGTGACCATCGGCCAGACGCCCCGCGTGGACCTCGTTCCGGAAATGGTGGCGGAGATCGTCGCCGGACTGCCGGCCGGCCGCGTCGAATTTCGCGAGTTCGGCGTGCTGGACGGCATGAACACCGAGGAACTCGATGCGATACGTGCCAGGGACGGCGAACATTCCTTCGCCACGCGGCTCGCCAGCGGCGAGGAAATCGTCTCCTCCAAGGCGCGGACGGAGGAAAAGCTCAACGTGCTTCTCAAGAAGATCGACGGCGAAGGCTTCGATCTCGTCGTTCTGCTCTGCACCGGTACCAGGATCGATCCGCTCGAAAACACGCTGGTCGTGGAAGCGCAGCGCATCGTCGATTCCACCGTCGAGGCCTTTGCCGGCTCCTCCCGCAAGCTTGGCGTCATCCTGCCGCTCGAGCGGCAGGTGAAGGAATTCGCCGAACGCCACGTCTTCAGCGGCGAGCCGAAAATCGTCTCCGCCTCGCCCTATGCCGGCGAGAACGTCTATGAGCGCGCCAAGCAGCTCGAAGGCTGCGACCTCGTCGTTATGCACTGCATGGGTTATTCCGCCGCGATGCTGGACGAGGTCCGCCGCGCCGTCGATGCGCCCGTGCTTCTGTCGCGCCGCGTCGTGGCGGGCGTCGTACGCCAGATGATCTGACCACCCGTAAGTCTGACCAACAAGCCGCATCCATAAAGAGAGGGAACGAATGTTCGGCAAAATCATCAGGAATATCGCGATCGCGGGGCTGCTTGCCTCGTCGGTCCTCGCCTCCCCGGCCGCCGCCTTCGAGCGCACCGACAAGGGGAACGTCATCGTGTTCGGCGGCCGGCAGGCGATCCCGGTCCTCGATCCGCACGTCCGCTACGACTGGTCGACGCGCATGATCCAGCAGGCCGTCTACGATGCGCTTCTGAAATATGAAGGCGATCCGGCCGAGTTGAAGCCGTGGCTCGCCGAGAAGTGGGAAACCAGCGCCGACGGCAAGACCTGGACCTTCCACCTTGCCAAAACCGCCAAGTTCCACAACGGCGACCCGGTGACGGCCGAAGCCGTCCGTTATTCCTTCGAGCGGGGCCTGAAGCTCAACAAGGGCGTCGCCTGGATGCTCAAGGACTTCTTGGCGCCGGAAGGCATCAGCGTCGTCGACGACTACACCGTCAAGTTCGACCTGAAGGCACCTTACGCACCGTTCCTCTCGTTCCTCCCCTGGTGGTACATCGTCAATCCGGCCGAAGTGAAGGCGCACGAGGTGGACGGCGATTACGGCCAGAAGTGGCTGACCGACCATGCCGCCGGCTCCGGCCCGTTCAAGCTCGGCCGCTGGGAACCGAACGTCCTTTACGAAGTGGAATCCGTCCAGAACTACTGGAAGGGCTGGCCGCAGGGCGACAAGAACCGTCCGGCCGGCGTGATCTTCAAGATCATCCGTGAGCCGGCCGCCCAGAAGGCGGCCCTGCAGCGCGGCGAAGCCGATATCGTCGAGGGATTGACGCCCGACGACTACGTGCAGATCAAGCGCGTGCCCGGCGTCGTCATCGAAGACCACAAGGGCATGACCACGTTCGGCATCAAGTTCAACACGCAGAAGGGACCGACGGCCGACATCAATCTGCGCAAGGCGATCGCCTACGCGCTCGACTATGACGCGCTGATCCAGGTCTACAACGGCGCCGCGACGCTGGAGACGAGCCCGCTGCCGGACGCCATGAAGGGTCATGTCGCGGTTCCCGGCATGCCGCGCAAGGATCTCGCCAAGGCCAAGGAATATCTCGCCAAGTCCGGTTATGCGAAGGGCGGCATCACCCTGCCCTACGTTCACGTCGCCGGCCTCGAGGAAGCCCGCCGCATCGGTCTCGTGCTGCTCGACAGCCTGAAGCCGCTCAACATCAATGTCGAGATCAAGCCCGAGCAGTGGCCGAACATGGTCGCCAACGGCTCGAAGGTCGAGACTTCGCCGGCCATGACCTCGGTCTACACGACGCCGGTCTCCACCGATCCGGACGCCGTCGCCTACCAGTACCACAAGGCGAGCTGGGGCCAGTATTACGCGATGATGTTCTACGACAACCCGAAGGTCTCGGAGATGATCGACAAGGCGCGCGGCTCGACCAACTGGGATGAGCGCGCCAAGCTCTATGCCGACATCCAGACGCAGATCGTCGCCGATCAGCCGGAAGTCTTCGGCATGCTGCAGAACCGCCGCTGGGCGCGCCGCGACTACCTGCAGGGCTTCAAGTTCAGCCCGGTCCGCTTCACGGGCGAAGTCGATCTCTATCCGCTGTGGGTAAAGGCCGAATAACCACTGGCTGTCCTCCCACCTTGCAGCCAGAATGGCGCGCATGGCCCGGCCTCCCAGGGCCATGCGCGATCTAATGAAAAAGCCTGGAGAAGACGATGCTGACGTTCGCCTTCCGCAAATTGCTGACGCTGGTCGGCACGATGATCGGCATTGCCGCCCTGACGTTCCTCATCACCAATGTCGCGCCAGGCGATCCCGCTCGTCTCGTGGCCGGCCCGAACGCAACCGAGGACATGGTGGCGACCATTCGCACCGAATACGGCCTCGACAAATCGCTGCCGGAACAGTTCATCGTCTACATGGGCGACCTTATGCGCGGCGATCTCGGCCAGTCCATCGTCACCACCCGCCCGGTCATGGAAGAGGTGCTGCGTTATGCGCCGGCAACGCTCGAACTCGTCTTCGTCGCGATGGCGCTCGGCATCGTCGTCGGCGTGCCGCTCGGCATGCTCTCGGCCGTCTACAAGGACGGGCCGCTCGACCATGTGACCCGCATCTTCTCCATCTCCGGCGTGGCGCTGCCGGCCTTCTGGTTCGGCATCATCCTGCAATTGATGTTCGCGGTCGATCTCGGCTGGCTGCCGGTGTCCGGGCGTTTGCCGCTCGTTACGCGTCCGCCGGAAACCGTCACCGGCCTGCTGCTGGTCGACAGCCTGATCTCCGGCCGTTTCCAGACCTTCTGGACCTCGCTGCAGCACATCATCCTGCCGGCGGTGGTGCTCTCCTTTCCGTGCCTTGCCTCCATCCTGCGCGTCAACCGCGCGGAAATGATCGAGGTGCTGCAATCCGACTACATCGTCGCCGCACGCGCCCATGGCATCGCCTCCTTCCGCATCGTGGCGCTCTATGCGCTGAAGAACGCCATGCTGCCGACGCTCGCCATGATCGGCCTGCGTTTCGGCTGGATGCTCGGCTCCACGGTACTGGTCGAAACCGTCTTCGACTGGCCGGGCATCGGGCTTTACGCCGTTTCGTCCGCGCTCTCGTCCGATTTCAAGCCCGTCATCGGCGTGACGCTGATGATCGGCTTCTTCTTCATCGTCGCCAACACCCTTGTCGATCTCGCTTATGCCTGGATCGACCCTCGTCTCAGGAGCGCGTGATGACGACCCCGATTACATCCCCGTCGACGCCCCCTGCAGCTGCCATCACGATGATCGATCAGACGGAGCTTTCCCGGCCGCTGACCTTTCGCGAACGGCATGCGAGCCAGATCCGCCAGTGGCGGCTCTATGCCCACATGTTCCGCAAGAGCTTCTCCTCCATGCTCGGCCTGACGCTGGTCGTGCTCTTTCTGCTGCTGGCAGCCTTCGGCCCGCTGCTCGCCCCCTATCCGGAGGCGGCGAGCGGCGCGATCGACATGTCGAACAAGCTGATGCCGCCGACTGGCGCCAACTGGTTCGGCACAGACGAGATGGGCGCCGACATCTTCTCGCGCGTCATCATGGGCGCCCGTACCTCGCTCTGGATCGGCCTGATCATCACCGGCATCGGTGCTCTAGTCGGGGTGCCGCTCGGCATCATCGCCGGTTACGGCGGCGGCTGGCTGCGTGCGATCATCATGCGCATCACCGAGCTTTTCCTGGCCGTTCCGGGCCTGGCGCTTGCTCTGGCGATCGTCGCGGCCCTCGGCCCCGGCATCACCAACTGCGTTCTCGCGCTGGCACTCGTCTGGTGGCCGGGTTATGTCCGCCTCGTCGAGGCCAAGACGCTTTCCGTCAAGGAGGAGCTTTTCGTGGAGTCCGCCCGTTCGATCGGCGCCAGGACGCCCTGGATCCTCTGGCATCACATCCTGCCCAACTGCCTGTCTCCGATCATCGTCAAGATGAGCATGGACATGGGCATGGCCATCCTGTCCGCCGCAAGCCTCGGCTTCATCGGCCTCGGCGCCCAGCCGCCGGCACCCGAATGGGGCGCAATGATCTCGGTCGCCCGCACCTACATGCCGGACTGGTGGTGGTATTCGCTGTTCCCCGGCGCCGCCATCTTCCTCACCGTTCTCGGCTTCAACCTGCTCGGCGACGGCCTGCGCGACATTCTCGACCCAAGGAGCCGCGACAGATGACCGGACCTCTTCTCGACATCAGGGATTATCGGCTCGACATCGGCACGTTCGACGGCCCGGTGCATGTGCTCAAGGGCATCAACCTCACCGTCAACCGCGGCGACACGCTCGGCATCGTCGGCGAAAGCGGCTCAGGCAAGACGGTGCTGGTGCGCTCCGTGCTCGGCATCGGCCCGAAAAACTCCAGGGTGGTCGAAGGCGGCATCACCTTCGACGGTCAGGACATCACCCGGCTTTCGGAAAAGGACTGGACGAAGATCCGCGGCATCCGCATCTCGATGATCTTCCAGGACCCGATGACCTATCTCAACCCGCTCTTCACGGTCGGGCGGCAGATTTCCGACGTCATCGCCGCGCATGAAAAGGCCGCCGGCCAGGGCGTCTCCCCGAAAGCCGCACGCCGCGCCCGCACCGAGGAACTGCTCGACCAGGTGGGACTGCCGAACCCTTCGATGCTCTTCGGCCAATATCCGCACCAGCTTTCCGGCGGCATGCGCCAGCGCGTGCTGATCGCCATGGCGCTTGCCGGCAAGCCGGACCTGCTGATCGCCGACGAACCGACGACAGCGCTCGACGTCACGGTCCAGGCGCAGGTGCTCGATCTGATCAATTCGCTGGTTGAAAAGCTCAACCTCACCGTCGTCATGATCAGCCACGACATCGGCGCGATCGCCACGGTCGCGAAGCGCTGCGCCGTCATGTACAGGGGCGAGATCGTCGAGCAGGGCCTGACGGCCGATATCCTCAGCCGTCCGCAGCACGAGTATACGCGGCGCCTGCTTGCTGCCGTTCCAGATATCGATGCCGCCGCCGCAAAAATACCCGCAGAACCGGTCGCACCCGAACCTGCCGGACCAGGCGCGCTGCTGGAGGCGATCGATCTCAGGAAGATCTATCGCAGCCAGTCCGGCGCCGAAGTGGCGGCGGTCAAAGGGATCAGCCTTTCGGTCAGGACCGGCGAGATCTTCGGCGTGGTCGGCGAATCGGGCTCCGGCAAGTCGACGCTGGCCCGCATGCTGCTTCGCCTGATCGAGCCGACATCGGGCGACATCATCTTCGACGGCAGGAATATTTCGGGCCTTGCCGGCGAACCGCTGCGCCAGATGCGTCGTCACATGCAGTTCGTCTTCCAGAACCCGCATTCGGCGCTGAACGGCCGCCACACGATCGGCGATGCGATCGGCGAGCCGCTGCGCATCCAGACCGGCATGAGCCGCCGGGATATCGAGGCCCGCGCCGAGGCACTGCTCGACATCGTGCAACTGCCGAAGATGTTCAAATACCGTTACCCGCACGAACTCTCCGGCGGCCAGAAACAGCGCGTCTGCATCGCCCGCGCGATCGCGCTCAATCCGCGCCTGCTGATCCTCGACGAACCGACCTCGGCGCTCGACATCTCGGTGCAGGCGCAGGTGCTGGACTTCCTCCAGCAGCTTCGGGCCGAACTCAACCTCACCTACGTCTTCATCTCCCACAATCTCGCCGTCATCCGGCAGATCTGCGATCGGACGATCGTGATGAAACGCGGCGAGATCGTCGAACAGGGCGAAACGGAACGACTGTTCCTGTCGCCGCAGCAGGACTACACCAGAACGCTGATCGAAAGCGGACGCAAGACCTCACGGGCGGCGAACCTCGCCGATCACGCCGGCTGACGAACAGCAGACGCTAACCGATCCGCTTGCCTTCGTCGTCGAACAGATGAACGTGCTCGGCCGGGAACGACACCGTGACCTCTCCACCAAGGGCAAGCGCCTGCCGGTCGAGCGTGAACACTTTCACCGGCAACCCGTGCATGGAAAGATGCAGGATGATGCCAAAGCCCGTCGGCTCCACCAGTTCCACCCCGGCCCGCATGCCGCTGCCGTCGGTGGTGATCACGATATGCTCGGGGCGGATGCCGAGCGTCAGGCCGCTCCCTTCCTGAACGGCGGCGGGCGAATTCACGGCAATCCGGCTGCCGTCCTTCAGGATCGCGGCGCCGCCGAGATAGGCCGCATCGAGAAAATTCATGCCCGGCGAGCCGATGAAACCGGCGACGAACAGGTTGGCGGGGCGGTCGTAGAGTTCGAGCGGACTGCCGACCTGCTGCACCACCCCGCCATGCATGGCGACGATCCGGTCCGCGAGCGTCATCGCCTCGATCTGGTCATGCGTCACATAGATCGACGTCGCTTTAAGATCGGCATGCATCTTCTTGATTTCGGCGCGCATCTGCTCGCGCAGCCGGGCGTCGAGGTTGGACAGGGGTTCGTCGAACAGGAAGGCCTTCGGCTGGCGCACGATCGCGCGACCCATCGCGACACGCTGGCGCTGGCCGCCGGAAAGCGCCTTCGGCCGCCGTTCCAGCAGCGGTTCGAGCCCGAGCTTGGAAGCGGCACCCGCCACGGCCGCGCCGATCTTTTCCTTCGCCGTCTTCCTGAGACGCAGGCTGTAGCTCATGTTTCCGGCGACACTCATATGCGGGTAGAGCGCGTAGGACTGGAACACCATGGCGATGTCACGATCTTTCGGATGCAGGTCGTTGACCCGGTTTCCGGCGATGCGGATCTCGCCCTTGCTGACGTCTTCCAGCCCGGCGATCATCCTGAGCAGCGTCGACTTCCCGCAGCCCGACGGGCCGACCAGCACGATGAACTCTCCATCGCGGATGTCGAGGTCGATGCCATGCAGCACGGAGACGTGGCCGTAGGATTTTTCGAGTTTTTCGATCTCAATGGATGCCATCTTGACTAACCCTGCTTGACTAACCTTTGACCGCGCCGGCCGTCAGGCCCTGGACGAGGTAACGCTGGATGAGGAGAAAGAAGAGCCCGGCCGGGATGAGGGCGAGCACGCCGGCCGCCATCATCTGGCCGAAGTCGACCGAAAATTTCGACACGAAGGTGAGGAGCCCCACGGGGAATGTCGCCGCATCGTTGCCGTTGATCAGCATCAGCGCGAAAAGTAGTTCGCTCCAGGCGGCGGTGAAGACGAAGCCGAGCGTCGCGGCGATGCCGGGCAACGTCAGCGGCAGGATGATCTGCCGGAAGGCCGTGAACTTGGTCGCCCCGTCGATCATCGCCGCCTCTTCCAGGTCCTTCGGGATGCCGTCGAAGAAGGACTGCATCAGGAAGGTGGCGAAGGGCACGTTGAACGCCGAATAAACGACCACCAGACCCGTCAGGCTGTTGGTGAGGCCGAGCGGCGAGAGGATCTTGAAGATCGGCGCCACCAGCATGACCAGCGGAAACATCTGGGTCAGCAGCATCAGCGCGACGATCCAGTATTTCGCCCGGAAGCTGAAGCGGGAGAGCGCGTAACCGGAAAGCGAGGCGCAGGCCGTCACCACCACGGCCGTCGACGCCGAGACGATCAGGCTGTTCTTGAAGAAGGTCGGAAAGGCACTGTGCCGAAGCACGAAGGCATAATGGTCGAACGTCGTGCGCGACGGCCACATCCTGACACCCTCCGAATAAAGAAGGTCGTTCGGCGTCACCGACACTTTCAGCAGCCAGAACAGCGGGAAGAGCGCGAACACGATGTAGCAGAGGATCGCCAGGCGATGCGCCACGATCGGCAGAAGGGATTGCTTCATGGGTTCAATCCTTGTTCAGCAAGGTCTGCCGCAGCAGGATGATCAGCATCGAATAGACGAGCAGCAGCACGAGCAGAACCAGCGCGATCGCCGATGCATAGCCGAAATCGAGCGCCTTGAAGGCCTGGGTGAAGATGTAGCTCGCGACGATCTGGGTGCGGTCGGCCGGACCGCCGCCAGTCATGACGACGATGAGGTCGGCGAAATTCGAGATCCAGACGGTGCGCAGCAGCACGGTAATGGCGATCGTCGGCGCGAGAAACGGCAGAGTGATCGAAAAGAACCGCTGGGACCAGCTTGCCCCGTCGATCGAGGCCGCCTCGTAGAGATCGCGCGGGATCGCCTGAAGTGCGGCGAGCAGGGTGATGGCGAAGAACGGAATGCCCCACCAGACATTCGCGACGATCGGCCCCCACATCGCATATTGCGGATCGGAGAGGATGTTGCCCGGTTGCGCCATCAGGCCGAGCCCGGACAACCAGTGCGGTATCGGCCCGATCACCGGGTTGAACAGCCAGGCCCAGTTGAGGCCGGCGAGGAAGGAGGGAACGGCCCAGGGCAGAAAGACCAGCGCCTGGACGAGCCCCCTTCCCCAGAACGGCTTGTCGAGCAGCAGCGCGAGGACGAGCCCGAAGACGAACTGCAGGAGAACGGAGGCGCCGGTCCACCACAGCGTATTCCTCAGCGCTCCATAAAAGGCCGGATCCTCGGAGAGCGTCCGGAAATGCTCGATCCCGATGAAACCGCCGGAAAACGGATTGAGCAGCTGGATATCCCGGAAGGCATAGGAAATGCCGATGACGAGGGGCACCAGCATGACCACGACGATCAGGATCAGCGACGGCGCGCTGTAGAGGTAGGGCTCGGAGGCATGCGCGAGCCGCGTCAGCCACGGCCTGCGGTCGTGGCGCCTGCCAAGCGTATCGGCGGTCATGGTCATCGGTGGTCGGCTTTCGTTTTATTATGGGCCACAGGAAGCCGGAGCCCCCTCATCCGCCTGCCGGCACCTTCTCCCCGCTGGGAGAAGGGAATAAGCCGCGACGCCTCCGTCCCCTTCTCCCCCGCGGGGAGAAGGTGGCCCGTGGGGCCGGATGAGGGGGCTCCGAGCTCGAAGCCAGCCTGCGTTACTTCTTCGCCAGGAACTTCTGCTGTGCCTTGGTAAGATAAGCGGCCCACTGGTCGGCGAGCTGTTTCGGGGTGATGTCGCCGAGAAGCGCCTGCTGCGAGGTCTTGATGGCGAGCGAATCCTTGAAAAGGGCGAACTCTTCCAGGTAGGTCGGCATCACGGTCGGCACCGTGTTCGGGTCGGCCAGTTCCTCGAACCAGCCCTTGAACTGGTCGCCGGCGTAGAACGGGTCCTTCTCGGCGGAGGTATAGGCCGGCAGGGCGCCGATCTTCTTGTTCCATTCGAGATTGCCTTCCTTGCCCTCCAAGGTCGCGATCAGCTTCCAGGAAAGATCCTTGTTCTTGGTCGAGGAGAACATCGACCAGCCGGCGTAACCGATCGTCGGGTAAGACTTGCCGGCCGGGCCCTTCGGCAGCGGAATGACACCGAAATCTTCCTTCTTCATGCGTTCGGCAATCGCGATCAGTGCGTCGGGGTCCTGATCCAGGAAGGCGCAGGTGCCGGAATAGAAGCCGGCGACGACTTCGTTGAAGCCCCAGTTGACGCTGTCCTTCGGCGCATAACCCTTCTTATAAAGATCGACCATCCACTCGATGCCCTTTGCCCAGCCTTCGCTGTTCATAGTCGAGGTGCCGTCCTCCTTGAAATACTTGTTGTCGCCGGCCATCGAGGCGGCGAAGATCATCCAGCCGTTCAGGCCGCCGGGGCCGCCGCGCATGCAGTAGCCGTATTTGCCTGGCAGCTTCGAGACGGCAGCGGAAGCCTTGGTGAAGTCTTCCATGGTCTTCGGCGGTTCCTTGACGCCTGCCTGCTCGAGCAGCTTCTTGTTGTAGAACATGGCGCGCAGATAAAAGCCGTAGGGCAGCATATAGGCGGTCTTCTTGACGTCGCGGCCGAGTTCGAGCGCCCGCGGCGTCAGTTCCTTGGTGTGCTCCCACTTTGCCAGATACGGCTCAAGGCTCTCCAGCATGCCGTTATTGGCGTAGAGCGACAGCCATGTGTCCGGCATTTCCATCACGTCCGGCCTATCGCCGGCGGAAACCATGGTCGCGAACTTCTGGAAGGCTTCATTCCAGGGCAGCGAGATGATCTCGACCTTGGTGCCGGGATTGGCGGCTTCGAACTTGCCGACGATCGACTTCAGCGTCTCGGTGCGTTCCGGGCTGGTGATCACCTCGACCAGCTTGAGCGTGGTGTCTGCCATCGCGCTGCCGGCCATCAGCGTCGCGAAAAGCGCGGTCGTTATCAGTGTCTTCATTGTCGTTCTCCCAGTTGTTATCGGTTGATGTTCTAAGAAGCGACGGCGATCGCCTCCTGAAGATCGCTCCACAGGGCCTCGGTTCCCTCGAGGCCGACATGGAGGCGGACGGACCGCGCATGGATGCCGAAGGCATGCGCGGAATTCGGCTGGGCCTTCTGCTGCAGCACCACTTCGCCCGGGACGATCAGGCTTTCGTGGCCGCCCCAGCTGACGCCGAGCTTGAAGAGCTTGAGATGGTCGGCAAAGGCGCGGATATCGACGCCCTCGCGGAAGATGAACGAGAAGAGGCCCGACGTGCCGTTGAGCCCCGCCGGAAGCCGGTTCGCCAGGCCCGGATGGCAGACCGTTTCCACCACATCGAGCTCCTGCAGGCGGCGGGCGATAGTGAGCGCGGCGGCCTCATGCGCCTTCATGCGGATCGGCAGCGTTCTGAGCCCTCGGATCAGAAGCCAGGCATCGAAAGGCGAAAGCTTGCCGCCGAGATAGGGATAGGCTTCCGCCTTCAGCCGCGCGATCATCTCCTTCGAGCCCGCGACGACGCCGGCCACGACATCGCTGTGGCCGCCGAGATATTTCGAGGCAGAATGGATGACGAGATCGACGCCGAGGGTCACCGGCCGCTGGAAAAACGGGCTCGCCCAGCTGTTGTCGATCATCGAAACGACGCCATGCTTCCTGGCGAGCGCCGCCAGCGAACCAACGTCATGAGCCTCCATCACCCAGCTCGTCGGGCTTTCCATGTAGAACACCTTGGCCCCCGGCAGCGCCCTGGCGACGGCCTCCTCGTCGCGGCCGTCGACATAGGTGACCTCGACCTTCATCCGCTTGAGAATGGTTCCGAACAGCCTGAACGCGTCGGGATAGACATGTTTGACCGCAACGATCCGGTCGCCCGGTTCGACGAAGCTCAGGACGGCGGACGAGATCGCCGACATGCCGCTCGCAAAACCGAGCGCATCTTCCGCACCTTCGAGCTTCGCCAGCATTTCCTCGAAGGCCCGCACGGTCGGATTGAGCCCGCGCGTATAGATCGGCCGCACCTTCTCGCCGCGATAGGCGGAGATCATGTCGTCGTAGTCGGAAAAGGTGAACAGCGACGTCTGGAAGATCGGCGGAACGACCGCCTCGGCGAAATTGCCGTCATCATGCGCGGTGATCAGCGAGGCGAGTTCGAACGGTTCGAGGCCGTCTTTCATCTGGACATTTCCTTAATATCTTCCTCGACGATTCCGAGGATCTTCAGTGTCTCGCCCCGCGCCGCCTCGGGATCCTGCGCGACGATCGCGTTGAACAGCGTCCGATGAAACGGGAAGGACCGGCGCGCGAAATCAAAGCGCTCGAACGGATGGCTCCAGAAGCGCTCGAAGGTCCCGCGCATCTGTTCGAGAAGCTGGCGGAAGAGCGGATTGTGGGTGGCGTCGTAGACGGCGAGATGGAAGGCCAGGTCTTCCGGTCCGGACGCGCCCTTGGCGTGGTGGACACGCTCCATCTCTTCGAGCCGCGCCTCGATGATCTTCAGGTCTTCGGCCGTGCGCATCCGCGCCGCGACCATGCCGGCTTCGCATTCCAGCCCGCGCCGCACCTGCAGCGTCTGCAACAGTGCGTCACGCAGGTTCGCCGTGTCGAGGGAAAGCGGCATGTGGATCGTGCGCCGGGAAATCGGCTTCAAGAGATAATTGCCGCTTCCCTTGCGGGATTCGACCACGCCGAGCGCCTGGAACTGGCGGATGGCTTCGCGGATGGTCGAACGTCCGACGCCAAGCGCCGCCATCAGTTCCCGTTCAGCCGGCAGCCGGTCCCCCGCCTTCAGGTCGGCATCCTCCACATAGTCGGCGAGCGCATCGACGACCTGGCGGGCCCGGTCGATCGGCGGCAGCGAGGGGATCAGCGGCTTGTCCATGGCTCTCAAAAAATTGGTCTGACATCTGAGCAATAAAATCTACGCAACGATGCGTGTCAATGCTGCCGGCGGCGATCGGCGGCGATATTGGGGTGGCAATTCCGATCCTCAGGCAGCGGACCCGAAAGTGACCGACCTGAAATCGGCACCGGAGCGGCGGCCGCGGTCACGAGCCACGGTTTTCTCGTCGGGCTCCACCCAATGGGAGCCGACAATGAGGATGATGATCACGCCGGCCCGTGCGGCTTCGGAAGATCGGAAAGGCCGACACGGTGCAGCATTTCCGCCCGCGGCCGGTCGAGCACGGTGAAGCCGCCGCTGCATCGGCATTCTGGACCATATCGAGGATGCGGGGCGCGCCCGGCGGAAATCGGGATGCGGGCCGGCCGAACGGAGGCTTCCAGCTCACTGAGGCACTTCAATTCCGATGTCTTCGGACATTCGTGCCGGCAGGGAAAGTTATCGCCGAGAGGGGCGATGCCCTAGCAGCGGCCTTCCTCCCTCTCGCCGGTTCCGGTCTGCGGCGGTGCGGAGTTGAACCCAGGCCCCAGTTCCTCCCGGCTTCCCGGATGGGCGTCGGGCGGGCTCTGCTCCGTGTCCGAAGGCTGCGGGAAAAGCAGTTGCTCGAGACGGGCTCGGGTCAGGGTCGGGGCAAAACTACGCAAAAATATCATCCTCCGCTGGACGGGCTCCAATCGTGACCAACCGGGCCGCCATCGGCAACGGACTTTGATCGATTTCCCCAACAATGCTGCAACGCGCAGGCCTGCGCCCAATCTCCCGCAGCCGCCGTCGATGGCGATATCGACCGAAACGCCGTGGAGAACTTCGAGCGCCCCCCTTAGGTCTTGAGCGCCTGCCCGATGTTCACCGAGCCCAAGGATCAACTCCATTCAAGATTTCAATCGTCCCAGCGGGGTGATTTTTCGGGATCGATACGACGGTAGCCGCGATCGAGCGTGCGGATCTCGGCCATTTCGGCCGCGTCCAGCACGACGGTGCGGGCCGCGAAATTGGCCTTGAGATTAGCCTCGCTGCCCGAGGCCGGAATGACGATGTGCCCTTCGGCCATCAGGAAGGCGAGCGCGATCGCCGCAACCGTGACGCCGTGCTTCCCCGCGATGCGCATCAGGACGGGGTCGTTCGCGACCTCGCCCTTGGCGAGCGGTTGGTATGCTGTGAGCGGCAGGCCGATCTGCCGTACGTAGGCCGTGAGCTTCGGCGACTGCAGATAGGGATGGATCTCGACCTGGTTGGTGGCCAGAGCGTCCCCGCCGATCAGCGCCCGCGCCTTTTCCAGAAGGGCGATCGGATAGTTGGAGACGCCGATCAGGCGTGCGTATCCCCGCTGCTGCGCCTCGACGAGCGCCGACATATAATCCTCGAAGGGCACCATGTCGCGATGCGACGGCCAGTGGATGAGCAGCAGGTCGACCTGGTCGACGCCGATCGTGTCGAGGCTGGCGCGCACCGACGGCATGAACTGTGCACTGTCGAGGCGGGTGTCGGCAACCTTCGTCGTGACGAAGAAGTCGCCGCGCTTGAGGCCGGAGCGGCGCATCGCCTCGCCGACCGGCCGTTCGGTATTGTAGCTCTGCGCCGTGTCGAGATGGCGGTAGCCGATCTCGATCGCCTTCAAAAGCGCGGCAACGCCTTGGTCTCCGGTCCTGCCGAAGGTGCCGAGGCCAAGCCTGGGGATGGTCCTGTCGCTCATGATCATCCTTTCGTGGCGCCGGCGGTCAGCCCGCCGACGAAGAGACGCTGCATCGAAAAGAACAGAAGCGCGATCGGCAGCGTCATGACGACCGAGGCGGCCATGACCGCACCCCAGTCGGTGTTGAATTCGGTCGAGAACTCCGCAAGCCCGATCGGCAGCGTCTTCACCGAGGAGTCGGTTGCAAAGCAGAGGGCGAAGACGAATTCGTTCCAGGTGGTCACGAAGGCGTAGACGACGACCGCGACGATGCCGGGCGTCGAGAGCGGCAGCGTGATGCGGAACAGGATGCCGAGCCGGGAGGCCCCGTCGATGATCGCCGCCTCCTCCAGTTCCACCGGGATCGCCTTGAAATAGGAGGTCAGCATCCAGACCGAGAGCGGCAGGGTGATGATCATATAGACCAGGATCAGGCCCCAGTAGGTGTTGACGAGGCCAAGCACGCGCAGCGTAATGAACAGCGGCACGATGATCGCCGCCGTCGGCAGAAGCTGGCCGATCAGCACGAAGCTCTGCAGCAGCGGCTTGCCGCGGAAATTGAAGCGGGCGAATCCGTAGGACGCGAAGATCGCCAGGATCAGCGCCAGAAACGTCGAGCCGACGGAGATGATGACGCTGTTGACGAAATAGCGCGGAATGTTGCTCTCGAAGAGCACCTTGTAATAGTTGCCGAGCGTCGGCGTCGCCGGCCACCAGATCGGCGGAACGGTGTAGAGTTCCGGCAGGGTCTTGATCGACGAAACGCCCATCCACAGGAACGGGAAGAGGCAGGCGAACACCACAAGGACCACTCCGAGGATGGTGATCGGGATCGGCAGGCCGATGCGCTTGAGGGTGCTGGCTTCGCTCATTTCGCCTCTCCCGGCGTCGCGGCGAGCGCCTTGATGTAGATGATGACGATGATGAGCGCGACCGCGAAGAACATCACCGAAAGCGCCGCGGCCTGGTTGAACTGGGTGCTTTCGAAGGCGAGCCTGAAGATCTGGATCGGCGTGATCAGCGTGCGGTTGGCAGGGCCGCCGCGGGTGATCGCGTAGATGATGGTGATCGAGTTCAGTCCCCAGATGACCAGGAGCAGGGTCACCGCGACGATGACCGAGCGCACCTGCGGGATCATGATATGGTAGACTTCCTGCCAGAAGTTGGCCCCGTCGACGCGTGCCGCCTCATAGAGGTCGTTCGGGATGGACTGCAGGCCGGCGAGCACCATGATCGCCACGAAGGGAAAGAGCTTCCAGACGTTGATGGCGATCAGGACCGGCATCACCGTGTCGCGGTTGGTCAGCCAGCCGATCGGCTCCGGCATGATCCCGGGTCCGGTCAGCATGTAGTTGATGATGCCGAATTCGGTGTGGAACATCCAGGCCCAGGTGGTGGCCGCGACGATGCCCGGAACCACCCACGGGATGAGCGTGATGGAACGGACGATGCCGCGGCCGACGAAACTCTGGTTGAGCAGGATGGCCGTCGCGGTACCGAGAAGGACCTGGAAGACGATGGAACCGCCGACGAACCAGATCGTGTTCCAAAAGGCCTGCGGCGTTGCACGCGCGGCAAGCACGGCCCGGAAGTTGTTGAGGCCGACGAACTCGCCCTGCCGGTCGGTGACGCTCAGGAGGCCCGTATAGGCAACCGGATAGGCGATGAGCATCGCCAGCACGATCAGCGCCGGCAACACGAAGACAAGGCCCGTCGAATTGCGGTCCATCTCAGGCTCCTTCAGGAATTCGCATGCTGTCCCGCTCCGGAAAGAGGGGGCTTTCCGGAGCAGCGGCTTTCCGGCATTACTTCTGGTCGAGCAGCGCCTGGATTTCCTCAGCGGCGCCGTCCATCGCGGTCTGCACGTCCTCGTCGCCGAGCAGGATGCGCTGGATGCCGTCGAAATAGGCCTGGGTGATCTGCACCCAGTTCTTGTTGTTCGGTACGGCACGCCCGAAGGGCAGCATCTCCTTGAACACGCCAAGGATCGGATCGCTGAAGCGCGGCAGCGACATGGCCGACTTGCGGGCCGGGAAGGTATCTGTCAGCGCGCCCTGGTTGGGCGCTTCCGCCAGGAAGGCGACGAGTTTCTTGGCTTCATCGGGGTTTTTGGCCGATTTCGGCACGACGAAGCTCCAGCCGCCGAGGATGGCGGCCGTCGGCTTGCCCGGCGGATGCGGGATCTGCATCACGCCGATATCGATCTTCGGGTTTTCCTTTCGGATCGAGGCGATGTCGAACTGGCCGGACTGGTAAGCCGCGACCGTCTCGGCGATGAACAGGCGACGGTTCGCCGTGCCGTCGTTTTCGAGCGTCGATGCCGGCGACTGCTTGTTCTTGAAGAAGTCGGTGTAGAACTTGACCGCCGCCACTGCCGGCGGCTGGTTGACGACCGCCTTCTTGCCGTCCGCCGAGATGATGTCGCCGCCATTCATCCAGATGAACGGAAGCGAGCGGAAGATCGTATTGCCCACCTCGCCGCCACCGGTGATGGCGAAACCGGACACCTTGTCCTTCGAAAGCGCCTTGGCGGCCGCGACCAGTTCGTCCCAGGTTTGTGGCGGTTTGCTCGGATCGAGGCCCGCCTTCTTGAATTCTCCCTTGTTGAAGATGACCGCATGGGTCTCGATGCGATAGGGAATGGCCCAGAGCTTGCCGTTCCAGGTGTTGTAGTCGAGCGAGGCCGGGATGTAGTCGTCGCGGTCCTTCAGAACGTCATCGACCGGCAGCACCAGGCCGTTCTGCGCGTAACCGTTCACCCAGGCATGCTGCACGTCGATGATATCAGGCGCCGCGCCCGACTGCAGGGCGGTCAGCACGCGCTGCGGCAGCCCGTCGGTCGTGGTGATCTCGAGCTTGACCTTGATGCCCTGGTTGGCCCGTTCGAACCTGGTGACGAGTTCGCGCGCCCGCGCCTCGTTGAAGTTCGGCGTCCACCAGACGACTTCGCCCGCAAGCGAAACGCCGCTCGCAAGCAGCGTCATTGCGGTGGCCATGACGGCCAATTTCCCGAATTTCATCATCTCCTCCTCCTCCATGCGGCTTCAGCGCCGCCCTCCTTCAGACCGGCGTCAGCCGAATTTCATCGTCAATATGCAGCCTGCCTCGCCTCGAATGTCGCGGCCTTTGCGGAACGCGCAGGTCCGAGCGACGCCGCATTCGCCGCCAGCGCCTTCATGAAACCGATCGTATAGGCATTGCCGGCATGCCAGGGCGCGGGGCAGTCGAGGTCCGGCACGTGGTCGGGCACCATCACGCCGTCGAAACCCTCGTCCCGCAGCACGCGGACGATCTCCGCCATGTCGACGTCGCCGTCGTCGACGAAGCTCTCGACATAATGCGGGACCTTGCCACGCACGTTGCGGAAATGCACGTAGGCGACCGCGCTCCTCCGGGCGAAATGCCGGGTCGTCTCGTAGACGTCGCCCTCGACCATCTCCTGCAGCGAGCCGATGCAGAATTCCAGCGCATTGGCGGGGCTGCGCACGATATCGAGAAGCCGCTCATATTTCGCATGGCTGTTGACGAGCCGGGCATTGCCGCGCAGCCGTTCCGCCGGCGGGTCGTCCGGATGGGCCGCGAGGCGGACATTGGCCTTCTCGGCCACCGGCACCAGTTCCTTGAGGAACCATTCGAGACGCGACCAGAGTTCCGCTTCCGAGACGCGGACCGGCGCCGCGCCCGCCTCCGCCGGGCGATAGCGCATGTTCCACAGCATCCCGTCCGGGATCGGCGCCTGTGCATCGAATTCCTCGCCGAAGAAGACCGCAGTCGTCGCCCCGCCGCGGGCAAGGCGCCTGCGCTGCCAGCCCCAGACGCCGGCGATCGAGAAATTGTAGCCGATGACCGGGATGCCGGCCCGGCCCGCGTCCCGCACCAGCTGTTTCAGGCCATCCATCTGTTCGTGTTTCCGCGGCCCGTCGAGCAGGATGTCCGACCAGAAATTCGGCGACAGGTTTTCCATCGCCGCGACCTTGAGGCCGTGCCTTGCGAGCATCGAGACGACACCCGCCATATCCTCGTAGGTCCAGAGCGGCACGCCGATGCAATCGCCGTTGACCGGACCGACGCCGCCGTCGCGGTAGCTGCCGTTGTCGGCGTTGCGCGCATATTGCGTAAGATGGATGACCACGTCGGCGACACCGAGCTGGCTTGCGAAGCGCGCACCATCCTCCGTCAGATGATCGCCGAAAAGCGTCAGTCCTACCCTCACGCTCGCCTCCCCGATTGATGCCCGGCTTTGCTGCCAGCCAGTTCATATTTGAATGTCATCAATTCGAACTATAACTTGAGCCAAGACGACCGCGTTGTCAATCATTCGCCCGATCACGAGCGCGAGCGGTCCTTCAGGGTTGCGGCGCCGGTCGCAACGCCGCTGGTGTTCATGCTGCCGTCGAACAGCGGCACGTTATAGGGTGCGTAAGGGTAGCGCCCGCAGGCTTCCTCGATGAGCTCGACGCCGAGGCCGGGCGCCGTCGGCGCGAGAATCGCCCCGTCCTCGAACTGCAGCGTCTCCTTCACCAGTTCCTTGCGCCACGGCACATCCACGGAAACGGTCTCGAAGATCGAGAAGTTCGGGATCGCGACGGACATGTGCAGCGTCATCGCGTTCATGACGGGCCCGACCGGATTGTGCGGGGCGACCGGAACCAGGTGATGATGCGCCATATGCGAGATGCGCTTGGTTTCCCCGAGTCCGCCCGCATGCGAGACGTCAGGCTGCAGGACATCGACGGCCTTCTTGTTCAAGGCTTCCAGGAACTTGCCGGGCTCGTACCAGCGTTCGCCGGCCGCAATCGGAACCGGGCTTTTCTCTCGCACGTCGGCCAGTGCGTCGATACTTTCCGGCGGCGTCGGCTCTTCGATCCAGCGAAGATTGTAGGGCGCGAGCTCGCGGCACATGGCGATTGCGGTCGGCACGTTGAGGCGGCCATGAACGTCCAGCATCAGGTCCACGTCCGGGCCCACCGCGTCACGCACCGCCGCGACGATCTCGATCGTCTGCCGGCGCTGCCTGCGGTCCATCTCCAGGTCCGCCACATCGAAAGGGTCCCATTTCAGGGCGCGATATCCCATCGCGACCGCCTTGCGGGCGTTATCGGCATATTGTTCAGGGGTCACGGCCCCGAAGAACCAGTGATTGGCGTAGCACTCGACGCGATCGCGGTATCTGCCGCCCAGCAGCTCGAAAACCGGCACGCCGAGCGCCTTGCCCTTGATGTCGAGAAGTGCAGCCTCGATCGCCCCGAGCGCGGTGCGGAAGACCGCACCCGTGCGCCAATAGGAATCCCGGTGCAACTGCTCGACGATCGCATCGACCTGGAACGGATCGCGGTCGATCAGCACGCGCTCCAGCTCTTCCAGCGCCGAGACGACCGTCTTCGTCTTCCATTCCAGCGTCGCCTCGCCGACGCCCTCGTAACCTTCGTCGGTATAGAGTTTGACGAAGACGAAGTTGGTCCGCGACACGTTCGCGACGAAGACTTTCTGCCTGACGATCTTCATGAGGCCCCTCCCCGGGCGGCTCCCGGCCGAAACCCTATCCGCGCGCCGCGCGAAGCCGCTCGATCGCCTGGAACTGCAGGCTGTCGTCGGCCATCTGCATCAGCTCGATACGATGGCCGTCGGGGTCCTCGATCCAGGTCTGCCAGTTGTTGTCGGCGGCCTTGATGGTCGGGCGGATGCGTTCGATGCCGAGCGCGTCGAGTTCGGTCACCGTTTTCTGGATGTCCGGCACGGCGAGGCAGAGGTGATTGTAACCGACCGCCTCGCGTTCCGCCGCGCGCTCGCCCTCGCCTTCGGGAAACACTTCCAGATACTGGTCGTCGGTGATCCGCAGGTAGACGAGCCAGAGCCGGCCGTCCTTGTCGAGGCGCATCATCTCGGAAAAACCGAGCTTGTTGACGTAGAAATCGAGCGTGCGGTCGATATCCTTGACGCGGATCGCCACATGGGCAATCGAGGAAACGGTCAGCATGGCAGTCACTCCGGGTTAAAGGCGGCCGTATTTGGCATAGACGTCGGCGACATCGCCGCCGGCACGGATTTCGTTGCGGGAGCGGTTTTCGATCCCCATGATCTCTTCGGCCCGGTCGAGCACCGCGCCGACCTTGCCGGCCGGAACGACGACGACCCCATCCATGTCGCCGAAGATCCAGTCGCCGGGATCGACTCGGATCTGCGAGGTCAGCGTCCCGGTGACCGAGATCGGCACTTCGATGCCGCTGATGCGGGTGCGCTTGCGGGATTCGATCGGTGAGAGATAACGGGTGAAAACCGGCCAGTTCTCCATGCCCATCAGGATGTTGCCGTCGCGGATGCCGCCGTCGACGACGACGCCGACGGCGCCCTTGGCTTTCGATCCGGTGCTCATCAACTCGCCCCAGTGGCCGGCCTTGCGCTCGCCGGCCGCGGAAATCAGCACCACGCAGCCCGCATACATGCGGCGGAAGAAGGTGAAGGTCTTCACCTCCTCGTTGTCGTATTCCTCGTCGGTGCGCACATCCAGCGCGCAGGCGACGGTAAAGGCGGGACCGGCGATCCGCATGCCCCGGTCGAGCGCGCGGATATCGAGGTCCATGCACTGATTGGGCAGGCCCATCTCGTCGAGAATGTCGTAGACGGCAGCGGTATAAAGCTTTTGAAAACGCGCGGCCGTGGCCGCGATCGCCGCGGTATCCCTCTCCATGATGCCTGCCTCCTCCAGCAGAAACCCTGTCGCAACACCTGCGGATCGATCGCCTTCAATGTGTTGCTTATCCATATTTGAACTTCCAAAGTTCAATAATGCATGATAAGGAGATAAAAAATGGAAAGTCAACGGCGAAGATATGCATGGACCAGATGAATGATGCCGGTGCGGCCAAACACACCATTCCCGTCATCGACCGGATGATGGACCTGCTGGCCGCCCTCGAACGCAGGCCGAACGGCGTCACCATCCGCGAGCTGACCGCCGTTCTCGGCCTGCCCCGCACCACGGTCTACCGGATCGTCAACACGCTGCAGGGGCACGACATGGTCCGCCGCGACGATGCCGGCGCCTATCACCTTGGGCGGCGCCTGCTGAAGCTTGCCTCGCATGTGGTCGCCAGCGTCAGCGACATCGACCTTGCCGCCTTCGCCCAGCCTTTCCTCGACAAGCTTTCGGCCGACCTCGGCGAGGGTACCAAGCTCTCCGTCATCGATCCGGAAGGAATACTGGTGCTCGCCGCCTCGCAGGGACGTCGGGAATATGCGCTGACGGTGGCGCCCGGGCAGCGCATGCCGATCCAGGCCGGCGCCGCGAGCAAGATGCTGCTGGCGCACCTGCCGCCGGACGAACTGGCGGCATGGCTCGCCAAGCCGCTGATCGCCTTCACCTCGAAATCGATCACCGATCCGAAGCGGCTGATGACGGAACTGACCCGCATAAGGCGTCTTGGCTGGGCGCAGGACCGCGGCGAGAACGCACCCAGCATCCACGCTTTTGCCGCCCCCGTGTTCGACCGGTCCGGAAGGCTGGTCGCGGCCATCAGCGTGCCGTTCCTCGCCGGCGCCGAACCGAGCCGCATGGAGGAGATCCGCATCGCCGCGATCGACGCGGGGCGGGCGATGAGCGAGGCGATGCCTGTCTGACGGCGCGAAAACAAAAAACTCCGGGAGGAAGAATGAAGATTGTCGATCTCAAATGCGCGGTCATCGGCAAGAGCCCGATCGTGCGGATCGTTACCGACGATGGCATTTCCGGTTACGGACAGGCAGAGACCTGGAAGCCCTATCTCAAGACGCATATCCTGGCCTTCCGCGACGCGCTGATCGGCGAGGACCCGACCAATGTCGAGCGCGTCATGCTGAAGATCCGCCAGCGCGGCGGTTTCAAGCCCTGGGGTTCGGCCGTCAGCGTCATCGAGATGGCGCTGTGGGACGTGGCCGGAAAGGCGGCCAACCTGCCCGTCTACAAGCTCATCGGCGGCAAGGTGCGCGATCGCGTCCGCGTCTATAACGGCTCGATCCGCTTCCCGCTCGCCGACCACCGCCCCGAAGACCTTGCGGACGACCTGAAGAAGATGATGGCCCTGCCGGAGGGTTTCACCATCATCAAGCAGCCGATCGGCTTCCACTCGCCGATGAAGCGGGAAGTCGAGAATTTCTATTACCATGAACCGAATGCCGGTCCTTTCCACGGCGCGCTCGATCGCGGACCGATCACCGAAAAAGGCCTTCGGCATTTCGTCGATTGCGTCGCGGCGATGAAGGAGGTCGCCGGGGACAGGATCGGCCTGGCGCTCGACTGCGGTCCGGGCTGGATGCTGCCGGACGCGATCCGGCTGGTGCGCATGCTGGAGCCTTACAATCTTCTCTGGATCGAGGACCTCTTGTCCGGGGACTATACGCCCTGGGTCAATGCCGGCGTCTATCGCGAGCTCACCCGCATGAGCACCACGCCGATCCATACCGGCGAGCAGATCTATCTGCGCCAGAACTTCAAGGAACTGATCGAGGGACAGGCCGTCAACGTCGTCGGGCCGGACCCGGCCGATGTCGGCGGCATCGCGGAACTCAAGTGGATCGCCGAATACGCCGACCTGCACTCCATCCTGATGGCGCCGCACGGCACCGCGAACGGGCTGCTCGGACTTGCGGCGCTCATCCAGGTCTCCGCCACGCTGCCCAACAATTTCATCGCTTTCGAATATACGACCGGCGATCCGGACTGGTGGTACGACATCGTCGACGGCCTGCCGGAGACGATCGTCAGGGACGGGTTCATCGACGTCATCGACCGGCCCGGCATGGGTGTCGACCTCGTGCCGGAAAAGGCCAGGCGCTACCTCGCCGATGACGACCGGACATTCTTCGACTGACGCCCTCAACGCAATCGAGCCTGCACGCAATCGAGAAGGAAGAGAAGCGGCGGATCGAGACGATAGCGCCTGCCGCCGGACCGGGCATCGATTTGGGTGGACGCCCGCGTCAACCCAAGTCGCGTCGGACGCTCCCGGACAGGCCGGATCGGGCGGCTGTCCCGGTCACTCCGGCTTCGTCGCGCAGATCGCGAAACGGTCCTGCACCATGCGCTCCAGGCCGCGCAGGAAAGGCATCTTGCGCGCCTGGGCCCAATGGATGTCGGAAAGCTTGCGGTCCACGACGATGTTGACGAACCCCGCCTGCCTCAGCAGTTCGACGACCGCCTCGGCCGGCATTTCCTTGGAAAAATAGACGCGCGAGCGGATGCTCTGGTGCCGCGCCATCATTTCCGGCTTCATATGGCTTGCCGGCGCCTTGCCGGTCACCTTCGTCCAGAGCTTCTGAAGACCCTTCACCCAGGTATCCTTGCCCATGTTGCCGTCGACGATCAGCACCTTGCCGCCCGGCTTCAGCACCGAATACCACTCGCGAAAGGCCGCCGCCGGGTCGACCAGCGTCCAGACGAGATGCCGGTTGGTGATGACATCGTAGCTGTCCTTGGGCTCCATCGTGTTTTCCGCATCGCCCGAGACGAAGCGGATATCGGTGCCGCGCTTCTTGGCCTTGGCGCGCGCCTGGGAAAGCATCGCATCCGACCAGTCCAGGCCCGTCACCTGGAAGCCCACATCGTTCATGAGATGGGAGATCACCGCCGTGCCGCAGGCGAGATCGAGCGCCGCCCTGCCCCGGCCCTCGCCGAGATGCTTGCGGATCAGCCGCTGCCACCCGCGCCGCTCGTCTTCCGAGAATATTTCATGGCCTACACTTTCGTCGAAAGTCGCCGCTCTTTCCGACCAGAAGTCACGAATCTCGTCACGGATGGAATAGTTGGTGTTCATCGAATTCATCTTTGGCGTCCCGGCCCAGCACTACTTTGGAAAAGCTCTAAAACATAAAACTTGATTCCGAAAGTCACATTTCTTATGCCTGCGGACATTATCAGACATCGGGGGAGTTTCCAGATGAATCTCGTGAGAATGCTCGCAGTGTCCACGGCTGCGCTGGCCAGCCTTCTGCCGCTTTCGGCTTTGGCTCAATCTTTTACCGTGAAGGACGTGGCCGGCCGCGAGGTAACCTTCGACAAGCCTGTGGAGCGCGTCATCCTCGGAGAAGGCCGGATGCTCTACGGCGTCGCTCCGATCGAAAAGGAAGACCCCTTCGCCAAGATCGTCGGCTGGCGCAACGATCTGTGGACCACCGACAAGGACGGTTACGAGACCTATGTCGCCAAGTTCACGAAGGGCAAGGACCTGCCCTATCTCGGCAACCTGACGGACGGCACGCTGCAGACGGAAACCGTCGTCAAGCTGAACCCCGACGTCATGCTTCTGCCGATCGGCAACAAGAAGGCTGCCGACGAGGTCAAGCTCGAGGACATGCTGAACAAGATCGGCGTGAAGATCGTCTATATCGACTTCCGCGAACACATCCTCGCCAATACCGAGCCGAGCCTGAGGATCCTCGGCAAGATCTTCGGCCACGAAGACCGCGCCGAAGCCGTCGCCGCCTACTGGAAGCAGCAGATGGCCCGCGTCACCGACAAGCTGAAGGCAGCCAATCCCAAGAAGCCGAATGTCTTCATGTACCGCGCGGCCGGCCTCGTCGAGTGCTGCGGCACGTTCGGCCCGGACAATTTCGGCCTGATGGTCGACTGGGCCGGCGGCCACAATCTCGGCTCGGATTTCCTGCCCGGTTATACCGGCTCCATCAATGCCGAACAGGTCGTCGCCTCCAATCCGGACATCGTCGTCGTCACCGGCTCCAACTGGAGCAAGACCAAGGACGCCAAGGACTATGTCAATGTCGGCCCGGCGGCGGCCTCGACCTCCGACGACAGCCGCAAGGCGCTCAACGCGCTGATGCAGAACCCGGCCTTCACCGGCTCCAAGGCGGTCGCCGGCGGCAATGTGCATGCGATCTGGCACCAGTTCTACACCAGCCCCTACCAGTTCGTCGCCGTCCAGAAGATGGCCAAGTGGTTCCATCCGGAGCTGTTTGCCGATCTCGATCCGGACGCCACCTTCAAGGAATTCCACGAGAAATTCCTGCCGGTCGCCTATCAGCCGGGTTACTGGGTAGACGCCAAGGCGGCCAGGTAAGCTGCCATGGCCGAGATCGCCGCAACCTCGATCGAAGCAGGAGCCGGAAGGGCGCGCTACCGCGCCCTTGCCCGGCGCAAGCTCGTGATCCTCATCGTCATGACCGCAGCGCTGTGCCTGTCGTTCGCCGTCGATCTGGCCTGGGGACCGGCCCGCTACAGTCTCGGCGAGGTCGTTTCGGCCCTCCTCGATCCGCAATCCGTCTCGGCGCAGGTCCGCGCCGTCGTCTGGGACATCCGCATGCCGGTCGCCGTCATGGCGATCGTCGTCGGCGCAGCGCTTTCCGTCGCCGGGGCGCAGATGCAGACCATTCTCGCCAATCCGCTCGCAAGCCCCTTCACGCTCGGCATCTCGGCGGCTGCGAGCTTCGGCGCGGCGCTGGCGATCGTCACCAGCGTACCGCTCCTGCCGGTTGCCGCGAGCATGCTCGTGCCGATCAACGCCTTCATCATGGCGCTGATCGCGACCCTCTTCATTCATTTCATATCGCAGATGCGCGGCGTGACGGTGCAGACCGTCGTGCTGCTCGGCATCGCGCTCGTCTTCACCTTCAACGCGCTCCTCGCCTTCCTGCAGTATCTCGCCTCGGAACAGGCGCTGTCGGCGGTCGTCTTCTGGACCATGGGCAGCCTTACCAAGGCGACATGGCCGAAGATCTGGATGACGCTCGCCGTGCTGCTGATCGCCCTGCCGCTGTTTGCCCGCAATGCCTGGGCACTGACCGCCATCCGGCTCGGTGAGGACAAGGCGGCGAGCTTCGGCGTCAATGTCCGCCGCATCCGGCTGGAGACGATGCTGATTATCTCGCTGCTTGCAGCCGTCCCGGTGAGCTTCGTCGGCACGATCGGCTTCGTCGGGCTCGTCGGGCCGCATATCGCCCGCATGATCCTCGGCGAGGACCAGCGCTTCTTCCTGCCGGGATCGATCCTGTCGGGCGCGCTGCTCCTGTCGCTCACCTCGATCGTCTCCAAGTCGATCATCCCGGGTGTCGTCTTCCCGATCGGCATCATCACCGCGCTGGTCGGCGTGCCGTTCTTCTTCTCGCTCATCCTCTCGAACAGGAGCCGCTCATGGTAGCGCTTCAGCTGCAGTCGGTCGGCGCCTATCATGGCCGCAAGCTCTTCGTCGAAGACGTCACCACCCCGACGATCCGTTCGGGCGAAGTGGTCGCGGTGATCGGACCGAACGCGGCGGGCAAATCGACGCTCTTCAAGCGCATCACCGGCCTTCTCAAGGGGCCGGGCGACGTGGTGGTCGAAGGCTCGAAGGCGAAGAACGCCATCAGCTACATGCCGCAGGACACCTCGGCAAATGCGGTGCTGACCGTCTACGAATCCATCCTGCTTGCCCGCAAGCAAGGCCAGTCCTGGGCGGTCAGCGACCAGGATCTGCGCTTCATCGACGAGATCATGAAGGCGCTCAACATCACGTCGATCGCCTTCCGCGATCTCGGCGCGCTGTCCGGCGGCCAGCGGCAGCTCGTCTCGATCGCCCAGGCCCTGGTGCGCGAGCCGGAAATCATGCTAATGGATGAGCCCACCAGCGCGCTCGACCTGCACCGGCAGGTCGAGGTCCTCGATTTCATGCGCCGCCAGGCCCGAACGAAGGGCATGATCGTGCTGATCGCCATCCATGACCTCAATCAGGCGCTGCGTTTCGCCGACAAGGTGCTGATCATCGAAAACGGCCGGATGCGCGCCTGCGGCAATCCGCGCGAAGTGGTGACCGTCGAGATGCTGCGCGACGTCTACAAGATCCATGCCCGCATCGAAAAATGTTCGATGGACCACGACCACGTCATCGTCGACGGCACGGCCCACTGAACTGCCGGCGCTGCGGCTTTCCGCTGCGGCGTCCGTCATTGTCGGCAGGGCAAATCGCCATCACCGATGCGCGCCGATATCCGACGGACCGACCGAGGGTGCGGCATTGCCCCAGCTGTTGCGGATATAGGTCAGCACGTCGGCCACCTGCTGGTCGGAGAGCTTCCAGCCGAGCGAGGGCATCGCCGGTGTCGTCCTGGCGCCATCGGTGTGGACGGCCTGGCTGCCCTGCAGCACCAGCCGCATCAGCGTTTCCGAACTCGGCTGCTGCACGATGGCGCTGCCCGCAAGTGCGGGGAAGAGCTGGCGGGCACCCTTGCCGTCCGCTCCATGGCAGGCCGAACAGGTGTCGTGGTAGATCGCCGCTCCCATCTGCATGCGCCGGTCGTCCGCCGGGATCGGCTTCGGTTTCTCCGCCGGGCCGCCGGTGGTGCTCTTCAGATAGGTGGCGATCGCCTTGACGTCCTCGTCGGTCATCTGCGAGGTGGACGCCTCGATCGCTTCCGCCATCGGCCCGGAGGCGATCGTGCGGGCATTCGCGCCGGTCTTCAGGTACTGGACGATCTCCTCCTCGCTCCAGGAACCGATCCCGATATAGGGATTGCCGGTGATGTTCGGCGCGAACCACCCCTGCAGGGACGCGCCTTCCAGAGCCTGGCTCGTCTCGTCGGCGCCGAGCGAAGTCTTCGGCGAGTGGCAGGTGCCGCAATGGCCCGGTCCCTGGACGATATAGGCACCCCGGTTCCAGGCTTCCGACTTCGACGGATCGGGGCGGAACTCGCCCGGCGTGAAATTCAGCATGTTCCAGCCGAGCATCGACATGCGGATGTTGAACGGGAACGGCAGCTGGTTCGCCTCGACCGGATTGAACACCGGATCGACGGTGCGCAGATAGGCCCAGAGGTTGGAGATGTCCTCATCGCTCATCCTGGTATAGGCCGGATAGGGCATGGCGGGGTAGAGCCGCTTGCCGTCATGGCCGATGCCGTTCTTCAGCGCGTTGCGGAAATCCGCCTCCGTCCAGCTGCCGATGCCGCTCGCCTTGTCGGGCGTGATATTCGGCGGGATCAGCTGTCCGAAGGGCGTTTCGAGCGGCAGGCCGCCGGAGAGCGGCTTCGCCCCCGGCGCGGTGTGACAGGCTTCGCAATCGCCGAGGATCGCCTGGTAGCGGCCGCGGATGATCCGGTCGGCCTGGTCGGGCGCCTGTGCGAGGGCAGACGGCGCGACGGCGAGGCCGGCGGACAGGGCGCCGGCTGCGAGGGTGAGGGAAAGACCGAGCGTTTTCATGCCGACACCAGAGGCTGACCCGGGTTGCGGAGATACTGCTGGCGGATCGCGTCCGCCGCGAAATAGGCCAACGCACCCACCGTGCCGGTCGGATTCTTGCCGGCATTGTGCGCGAAGGCGGAGGCGCCGACGACGAAGACGTTCGGCACGTCCCAGCTCTGCAGGTATTTGTTGACGGCGCTGGTCCTCGGGTTTTCGCCCATGATCGCCCCGCCGGTATTGTGAGTGCTCTGGTAGGGCACCGAATCCCAGCCCTTCCGGCGCGGCGATATGTTGTACTGCCGCCCGCCGAAGGCCTTGGCGATCCCCTCCATCTTGTTCGTCACCCAGGCGGACATGCGGATGTCGTTGTCCGGGAAGTCGAAGGTGATGCGCAGCAGCGGCCTTCCGAACCGGTCCTTGTAGGTCGGGTCGAGGTCGAGATAGTTGCCGCGGGTCGGATAGCTGGACCCTTGCGAGGAAAAGCCGAGCGTCGCCTTGTAGGCTTTCACGGTCGCCTGTTTCCAGGCCGAACCCCAGCGCGGCGTGCCGGGAGGCGTGGGCCGCGTCTGGATCGGCCGGCCGTTGGACGGGATGCAATTGATGCCGGCGCCGCCGACGAAATCGAGCGGGCCGTGATCGAAGGCATCGCCGTTATAATCGTCGCAGGTCTGGCCGAGCGCACCTGCCGCGATGAACGGATTGAAGTTCTTGTCGTCGAAGAAGACCTGCGCGCCGGAATTGGTCTGGTAACAGTAATTGCGCCCGACCGTGCCTTCGCCGGTGCCCGGATCGTAGATCTGGCCGATGCCGGAGAGCATCATCAGGCGCACGTTGTGCAGGCCGTAGGCGCAGAGCAGAACCATGTCCGCCGGCTGGAAGAACTCCTCGCCGGACGTGTTCACGTAGGTGACGCCGCGGGCGTGCTTCTTCGAGACGTCGAGATCGACGTGCAGCACTTCGGAATCGGTGCGGACCTCGAAGTTCTTCTTTCGCATCAGCACCGGCAGGACGGTCGTCTGCGCCGAGGATTTCGAATAGTTGGCGCAGCCGAAACGCTCGCAGAAACCGCACATGGTACATTGGCCCATGGCGATGCCGAGCGGGTTGATATAATCCTCCGAAAGGTTCGCCGAAGGCGTGGGGAACGGATGCAGGTCGAGCGACTTCGTCACCTCGGCAAACAGCGTCGGGGCATAGGTCATCTGCATCGGCGGCAGGGGATAGTCGCGCGAGCGCGGATCTTCGAAGGGATTGCCGCCCGTCTGGATCTCGCCCTTGATATTGCCGGCCTTGCCGGAAATGCCGGCCAGATATTCGAACCGGTCGAAGGCACTTTCCAGCTCCTCGCCGGCCACGCCCCAGTTCTGCAATTGCAGGTCGGCGATGCGGGCCGCACCGTATTTCCGGGTGAGGTTGTCGACGATGCGGAAATCCGAATCCCAGAACCGCCAGGTATGGCCGTTCCAGTGGACACCGGCGCCACCCACCCCGTTGCCGGGCAGGAAGGAACCGTAGTCGCGCATCGGCATGGCCGTCTGCGACGTGTTGTTGCGCATCGTCATCGCTTCGGTGACCGGCTGCAGGAAGAGGTCCTTGCGGATCGCGTAGCGGAGTTCGTCCTGGGCATAACCGATGTTGAAGTCGGTCGCCGTATCGCGCCAGGGGCCGCGTTCGATCGCCACGACGTCGAGACCGTCCTCGGTCAGTTCGTGGGCAAGGATCGAGCCCGTCCAGCCAAGGCCGACGATGACGACGTCCTTGCGGGGTAGAATAGTGGTCATGATCGTCTCGTCCCCTACCTTGTCGTCCATTCCATCGAGCCCGCGATCGAAACCGGAGGCAGGGGATAGGGCTGGTTGTGCTTGGAAACGTGGTCGCGGTAATCGTATCGCGCGCCGGGAAAACCCAGCATCTTCCACGAGGCCATGTCCCTGTTGCCGCCATAGACGGGATCGGCGAAGAAGCCTTCCATCACGTTGGTCAGCATCAGGTTGAAGAAGGACCTGGCGTCCACCTTGTCGGGCAGCGTGATCTTGCCGGCCTCGAGGTCCTTCAGGACCGCGTCCTGATCCTCAGCCGCCAGTTCGGCGAAACGCTTGCCGCCCTTGGCTCCCGCCGTGAAGCCGTTCAACGCCGCGATACCGGCGCGGTAGCGCTGGGCGGGCGTATCCGGTGCTTGATACCCTTGCGTCGGCAGGCCGGGCATGAATGGCCCCTTCGTATAGAGCCGGCTCGAATTGCCGTAGGAACCGACGAGCTGCCGGTCGAGATAGACGACGCAGCCTGCATCCTTGCCGCCGATCGAAAGGTCGTCGGCCGGGATAAGCCGGTCCGCCACCGCCTCCATGGTCCGCGCCTCTTCCGGGGTGAAGAACAGCCAGCCCCCGGGCTTCACCTGCACCGGCGGATCGGCGGACCGCGCCTCCCAGGGCAGAGCGCCCGAGATGCTGCGGGCCAGAACCGGCGCGGCCGAGCCGGCAAGGATGGTGAAAGCGACGGAAGACAGGAATTGGCGCCGCGTCGGGCGCTTGAGACAGTGGGTTTCCATAAAGAAGACCTCCCCGGAGAAGAAAAGGTCGGTGACGCGTCAGGACAGACGTCATCGATGTGGGATCGAACCGAGCGGTTCTGACACTTCAATTAGAGGCGATCGCGGGGACGGCAAGCGCCGAAAATCGAATTTTTCGCGCGGGGGTAAAATTCGGGAGAGAGGCGATGCGGAGGCAAGGTCCCCGGCGTCGCCCGCTTCCATGGCGAATCCTGAAATTGTCCGAGATCAAAGCAACCGATATGCGCCGATGACCGGCGATCCCGATCTTGCGGGCATGGCAAATATCCACGGCGGAAGGGGTTCCGCCACGGTGAGCCAGGGATGGGCAGGCAGTCGGCATTGGGTATGGGATTGTCAGGCATTCTGCCTGCCCGATCGCCTCGGCATTTCCTGAAGACCCGGTGCCGGAGGGTCCAAATTACGACACCGGGGTCTTCCGGCGGTTGGCGCCCTGACGGCGCGGCCCCTGCCTTGAACGACCATCATCGGACGCCGGATTGCTTCCCGTGGAGAAGACCGGTTCGCGACCCGGTTCCCTGCCCGATGACCTCGCCATTATGCGGGCCATCCAAAACGCGGGGACGAAACGGGGACAATTTTACGCTCCTGCCCTTGAAATGGAACGGTAATTTCTTCCGGACAGGGTGAATTCGTCCCCGCTTCGCGTGCGATGCGGCCGGCTATGCGCAAGCCGGCTTCGGTGCAGTCCCCGTGCAACCTCGCCAAGGGCGCGTCTTCACCTGCGCGGGAAGTTCCGATCCTCTTCCGGTCACCTCCCGCACCTGTCTTGAAGCGACGGTACCAGAAACTATCCCTGTTCCGGCCGTTCAAGCCGCAACCGGTTCGGAAGGTGCCTTGGCGCCCGTCATGAAGGCGACGGCGTCGGACATCGTGTAGTCCTTGGGATTGATGACCGTCAGCCGCCGACCCAGGCGATGGATATGGATGCGGTCCGCCACCTCGAAGACATGCGGCATGTTGTGCGAGATGAGCACGATCGGAATGCCGCGGGAGCGCACGTCGAGGATGAGTTCCAGCACCTTGCGGCTTTCCTTGACGCCCAGCGCCGCGGTCGGCTCGTCGAGGATGATGACCTTCGAACCGAAGGCCGCCGCGCGCGCCACGGCAACGCCCTGGCGCTGGCCGCCGGAGAGGGTCTCCACCGCCTGGTTGATGTTCTGGATCGTCATCAGTCCCAGTTCGGAGAGTTTTTCGCGAGCGAACTTGTCCATCGCCTTGTGGTCCAGCTTGCGCAGCACCGTGCCCATGAAGCCCGGCTTGCGGATCTCGCGGCCGAGGAACATGTTGTCGGTGATCGACAGCGCCGGCGAGAGCGCGAGGTTCTGGTAGACCGTTTCGATGCCGGCATCGCGGGCTTCGAGCGGCGACTTGAAATTCACCACCCTGCCCTCCAGCGTGATCTCGCCGTCGTCGGGGCGGATGGCGCCGGAAATCGCCTTGATCAGCGAAGACTTGCCGGCGCCGTTATCGCCGATGACGGCCAGGATTTCGCCCGGATAGAGGTCGAAATCGGCATTGTCGAGGGCGGTGACACGGCCGTAGCGCTTGAAGAGGCCGCGGGCGGAGAGGATGGGCCGGACGTCCCGTTGCGTGTTCGTTTGCATATTCGCTTCCGGAGCCATCAGACGCCTGCCTTTCTGATCCACTGATCGATCGCGACGGCGGCGATGATGAGCCAGCCGGTCAGCATGACTTTCCATTGCGGGTCGGCGCCGAGCATGTTGAGGCCCATCGACACGACGCCGACGAGCATCGCCCCGAACAGCGTGCCGAGGATGGAGCCGCGGCCGCCGAAGAGCGAGATGCCGCCGATCACCGTCGCGGTGATGGCCTGGAGATTGTAGTCGGTGACCGCAGCCGACGGGGATACCGAGCCGTTGCGGCCGATCGACACCCAGGCCGCGAAGGCGGCGATGACGCCGGCCAGCGTATAGACGCTGAGCAGCACCTTACGGGTCTGAATGCCGGAAAGCTTCGCGGCTTCCGGATCGTCGCCGACCGCATAGACATGCCGGCCCCAGGCGGTGTGGTTCAGCACGTACCAGAGCACCCCGACCAGCACGACCATCGATATGACGCCGAGCGTCAGGATCGCGCTGCCGATCCGGAAGTTGATCGCGAAGAGGTGCAGGAGCGGCGCGTTGGCGTCCACGTCCGCGTCGCGGATCGTCTGATTGGCGGAATAGATGAAATTCGTCGCCATGACGATGTTCCAGGAACCGAGCGTGACGATGAAGGGCGGCAGCTTGACGATCGCGACGAGAAAGCCGTTGAAGAGGCCGCACAGCCCGCCAGTAAGCAGCCCGGCAAGAATGGCGATCGGTGTCGGCAGACCATAGGTGACGGCGACATTGCCCATGATCACGGCCGAGATGACCATGACGACGCCAATCGACAGATCGATGCCGGCGGTGAGGATGACCAGTGTCTGCGCCGAACCGAGAATGCCGACCACGGCGATCTGCTGCAGGATCAACGTCAGGGTGTAGGACGAGAAGAACCGCCCGCCGATCGTCAATCCAAAGATCAGGATCGACAGCACGAGCACGATCAGCGGCACGGCCGCCGGCGTCGAGTGCAGAAAATGCTGGGCGCGTTTCAAGAAAGAGATGTTCTGGTGCTCGAACGACGCGACGTTCTTGTCGCTGCCATCGAGGACGCGCTCGAATTCCTGTATGCCGCTCATGTTTCCTCCTCCGCTGTTTTTGTGGGGTGGGGGCTGCGGTCTCCCTTCCTCCCCCTTACGGGGAAGATGTCAGCGGAGCTGACAGATGGGGTGGTTCAGCACATTCTACCGTTCGGTTCATGGCACCACCCCCTCTGTCGCCGCTGGCGACATCTCCCCCGCAAGGGGGAGATGGGAGAATGCCGTACCGTCCGGCCCTTCGCTTACGCTTCGGGCGTTCAGCGCTGCAATCGATTCACTGAATCGATTGCTCAGGCTACGCCTGACCGCGCTTCACCCCCAGCACTTGTCCGTGCCTTCCTTGACGCTGATCGACTTCACGCCGGGGACCGGCTTGTCGGTGACCAGCGAGACGCCGGTGTCGAAGAAGGACTTGCCCTCGGTCGGCTTCGGCTTTTCCTTGGTGTCGGCGAACTTCTTGATCGCCTCGATGCCGAGCGAGGCCATCAGCAGCGGATATTGCTGCGAGGTCGCGCCGATCTGGCCATCCTTGACCGACTTGACGCCCGGGCAACCGCCGTCGACGGAGACGATCAGCACGTTCTTTTCCATGCCAACGGCTTTCAGCGCCTGATAGGCGCCGACGGCCGACGGCTCGTTGATCGTGTGGATGACGTTGATGCCGGGATCCTTCTGGAGAAGGTTTTCCATGGCCTTGCGGCCGCCTTCTTCGTTGCCGTTGGTCACGTCATGGCCGACGATGCGCTTGTCGGTCTCGTCGCCGATCTTGTCCGGGTTCTTGGGATCGATGCCGAAGCCGATCATGAAGCCCTGGTCGCGCAGCACGTCCACGGTCGGCTGGTCGGGCGTCAGGTCGAGGAAGCCGACCTTGGCATCCTTGGCCTTGTCACCCATGGTTTCCTTGGCCCACTGGCCGATCAGCTTGCCGGCGAGAAGATTGTCGGTGGCGAAAGTGGCGTCGGCCGAGTTGATCGGGTCGAGCGGTGTGTCGAGCGCGATGACGAGAACGCCGGCATCACGGGCCTTCTTGACGGTCGGCACGATGCCCTTGGTATCGGATGCGGTGATGAGAATGCCCTTGGCGCCGTCGGCGATGCAGCTTTCGATCGCCGCGACCTGGCTTTCCGAGTCGCCGTCGATCTTGCCGGCATAGGACTTCAGCGTCACGCCGAGTTCCTTGGCCTTGGCGGTCGCGCCTTCCTTCATCTTGACGAAGAAGGGATTGGTATCGGTCTTGGTGATCAGGCATGCGGATACGCCGGCGGCCTGGGCCGGCGCGGAAAAGGCGACGCCGAGCGCGAGTGCGCCGAAAGCGGCGGTCAGTACGGTTTTCTTCATGGTCTCCTCCCGAGAGTAAGCTGTTCGCAACGGACCAGGCCGCTGGCGGATCGATGGTCGGGCACAGGTGCCATCGAGTTGGACAGGTGCCTCCTCCAAAGCTTCCCGTGCCCTTGCGATGCTAATTAAGGACGAGTTCATTCAACCTGTCAATAATTAATTCCGATTGAATTATTTATCGCACGTGGCATAGTTCGGAAATTGGAGGAACCGAATTCCACCTGCCGCGATATGCCGCCTTGTCAGCTCACCGGGAATCTCGAACAAGCTGTCCGGGCAGAACAAAGGCACCTTCGAGGTCGAGCAGAATTCTGGGAGGAAGGCCGATTTCGATGTCGGACGGAATAGATCAGGGCCATACGCCGCTCGGCAGCTTCACCGGCGGGTCGAACCAGGTGCGGGTGCGGGCCTATAACGAAAGGCTGGTGCTTTCCCTCGTCCGGCTGAACGGCTCCATGTCCAAGGCGGAGATCACCCGCATGAGCGGGCTGTCGGCGCAGACTGTCTCGGTCATCATGCGGTCCCTCGAAAAGGACGGGCTGCTGTTGCGCGGCGAGCCCGTGCGGGGCAAGGTAGGCCAGCCGTCGGTGCCGATGCGGCTCAATCCCGACGCCGTCTATTCCTTCGGCGTCAAGATCGGGCGGCGCAGCGCCGATCTGGTGCTGATGGACTTCGTCGGCCGGATGCGGCTGCAATATCACGAAACCTATGCCTATCCGGTGCCGGACAGGATCATCGAGACCATCACCTCCGGCATCGCAAGGCTGGAGGGACAGCTCGACGAGATACAGCGCAGCCGCGTCGCCGGTATCGGGATTGCCGCACCCTTCGAACTCTGGAACTGGTCCGACGAGGTCGGCGCGCCGCCGGGCGCGATGGATGCCTGGCGCGACATCGACCTGCAGGCGGAAATCGCCGGCCGCGTCCGCCATGCGGTCTACCTGCAGAACGACGCGACGAGCGCCTGCGGCGCGGAACTGGTGTTCGGGGTCGGATCCTCCTATCCGGATTTCGTCTATTTCTTCATCGGCTCCTTCGTCGGCGGCGGCATCGTCCTGAATTCGGCGATCTTTTCCGGGCGCACCGGAACGGCCGGCGCCGTCGCGCCGCTTCCCGTGCGCGGCAAGGACGGAGAGACCCGCCAGCTTCTCGACATCGCCTCGATCTTCGTACTCGAAAACCTCCTCAAGGAGCGCGGCATCAATCCGCAACCGCTCTGGTATTCCGCCGACGACTGGATCGATTTCGGCGAACCGCTCGAACTCTGGATCCAGGAGACGGCGAATGCGATGGCGCAGGCGATCGTCGCAGCCGCCTCGATCATCGATTTCGGCGCCGCGGTCATCGACGGCGGCTTTCCGGTCTGGGTGCGCAGGCGCATCGTCGCCGCAACCATCGAAGCCGTCTCCCGACTGGATCTGCAGGGTGTCATCATTCCCGACATCATCGAGGGCCGCGTCGGCGCCCATGCCCGCGCGATCGGCGGCGCAAGCCTGCCGATCTTCGCCAAATACCTCACCGACCAGAGCGTGCTGTTCAAGGACGTGCGGGAGACCGCACGTTGACGACATCTCCGGAGAAGGGCCGGATCGCGCGCCTTCCGATCGATCCGACCATTCGGGCATGTTATCCGGTTGGCTACGCGTTGAGCGAACCGGCCATCGCGGCCAGCCGCTCGGCCCGTACCTTACCCGCCGGAGGTTCGGACGCCCGTAGCGTCTGTTCTGAACCGGAGCTTCGCCATGCGCTATGCCGCCGCGATCGCGGCAAATCCTTTTTCCAGATCGGCAATGAGATCGCTCACATCCTCAAGCCCGATCTGAAGACGCAGGACGGGCCCGCCGGTCGGGGGCGGAGTTACCTTGCGGTCGAACAGGTTGACGTGCAGCGCAAGGCTCGTGAAGCCGCCCCAGGAATATCCGAGCCGGAAGAGCGTCAGCGCATTGAGGAAAATCTGTGCCTTGCGCTTATGATCCTGCTTCCGCTCGACCGCCGGCACAAAGGAGAAGATGCCGCTCGCGCCCTTGAAATCCCGCTTCCAGAGATCGTGGCCCGGAAAGCCCGGCAGCGCCGGGTGCAGCACTTGCGCGACATCATCCCTGCTCTCCAGCCATCTTGCGACGGCGAGCGCACTCTCCTGATGCCGCTCCAGCCGCACGCCCATCGTGCGCAGCCCGCGCAGAACCTGGTAGGCGTCGTCCGGTGCGCCGCAGATGCCGAGCGCGCCGTTGGTTTCCTTGAGCCGCGGCCAATGCCTCTCATTGGCCGAAACTGTCCCCATCAGGATGTCGGAATGGCCAGCCGGATATTTGGTGACGGCCTGGATCGAGACGTCGACGCCGAAATCCAGCGGCCGAAAATAAAGCGGCGTAGCCCAGGTGTTGTCCATGGTCACGACCGCGCCGTGCCGGTGCGCCACCTCGGCGATCGCCGGAATGTCCTGCATTTCGAACGTGTTCGAGCCCGGCGCCTCTGTGTGGACGAGCCTGGTGTTCGGCCGGAAGAGCTTTTCGATATGGACGCCGATCATCGGATCGTAGAAATCCGCCTCGACACCGAAGCGCGACAGCATGGTCTCGCAGAAATGCCGGGTCGGCCCATAGACGGAATCGGCCACCAGCGCATGGTCACCGGGTGAAAGATAGGCAAGGAAGGCAATCGTCACCGCCGCAAGGCCGGAAGGCACGAGAATGGTCCCCGCCGATCCCTCAAGCTCGTCGATCGCGTCGCAGAGCGCGTTCGTGGTCGGCGTTCCGCGCGTGCCGTAGGTGTATTTCTGGGCATGCGTATCCATGATCTCGGCGGTCGGAAAGAGGACGGTCGATGCCCGGACGGGCGGCGGATTGACAAAGCCGTAGTAGTCGAAAGGATCGTAGCCCGTCCGCACCAGCTGTGTATTGATGCCGAGGCTGCGGGCCGGATTGCCGTCTTTGGTCATGCGGATGCTTTCACGCTGTTGAGGGCACGCGGTTGAGGGAAATGAGTGAGTGCCGGAACCCCTCTCCGGCGGGCACCAGCCGAGATGCGGTGCGATCTTTTGCGAAAAATCGGTGATGATCTGGATATATTCCTCGAGTGCGAACTCGTAGGGCAGTTCCAGCCTGAGTTCGTCGACTTCCGGCAGGACGCAGTCGGCAAACAGCCTTTCCAGGATTTCGTCCGAACTGCCGACCAGGTCGCGGCCGAAGAGCGTCCGGCGCGGTCCCTGCGGAGCAAGCGTCCGCTCGTGGAGGCTGGCGGCATAGGCCCGGTATTTCTCCCGGGTTCTGCCGTCGGCGCTGTCCGTCGGCACGATCACCCGGCCGGCGGCGACGCGAGGATGGCGCCCGGCCGGCAAGGCGGCGCGATAGGCAGCGAGCTGCTTGGCCTGTGCCTCGAAGAAATCGTCGGCAACGTCGCCGGAGGTCAGGCTGCCGATCATCAGGTTGAGGCCGGTCCGCCCGGCCCATTCCGACGACCGCAGCGACCCGCCGCCATACCAGACCCGTTCCTTCAAGCCTTTGGCATAGGGTTGAAGACGGGCACGCTGCCGATTGCCTGGCGAGGTGACGTAGGTCTCGCCGTCTCCCAGATAGTCGCCGGAAAGACTGGCGAGCAGCCGTTCCACGCGGGCGTAGGAAAAATCGAACGTCTGCCAGTCGCCGTCGAAGACCAAGGGTGCGACGATCTCGGCATGCAGCGGCGGCCCGGCGCTGACACCCACGTTCAGGCGCCCGCCCGAAAGCGCATCCGCCATGGAAAGATCCTCGGCGAGCCGGAACGGGCTTTCATAACCGAGCTGGATCACCGCCGAACCGAGCTCGATCCGCCGGGTGCGCTGGCTGGCGGCGGCAAGGAAGACGGGCGCCGAGGAAACGCCGTGCTCCAGATGCCGCTGGCGCACCCACGCACTGTTATAGCCCAGCGCTTCCCCGGCTTCGAACAGTTTCAGTGATGCTTCAAGCCCGGCGGAAGGATCGTCGTCGGGATAATTGCCGGGCGTGAGAAAACCGATGTGACGGATGTCGAACGAGGATTCTGCCATGGTTTCGTAAATGTCACGAGGAAAATGATGGAACCGCAAGCCCTTGCCGCGGCTCCAGGGACGAAAGGCTCAGCTCTTCGGCAGACCGGGCGGATTGGTGCGGGATTCCGGCAACGCTTCCTCGGAAAGCTGCCAGCGGGCGAGCACCTTGGCATAGACCCCGCTCTTGATGAGATCGTTGGTGGTAAGCGTCAGCGCATCGGCGAGCCCCGAGCCCTTGCGCGTGGTGATCGCCACGTCGGACCGCTCCGGCCAGCCGGCCGAAAGCGTGCCGACGCGCCGGATGTTCCTGTCGCGCGCCGCGATGTAGACGAGCTGGGCATGCGGCTGGACGATCACGTCGACGCGGCCGGAGCGCAGCGCAACGAGGCGGGCAGCATCGTCGTCGTGATACACGAGCTCGATCGGCCTCAGCCCGGCCTTGACGTTCTCCTCGCTCCACTTGAGCAAGATGCGTTCCTGGTTGGTGCTGGCGCCGACGGTGATGCGCAGGCCGGCCGCATCCTTCGGCTCCCTGATCTCCTTGATATTGCTGTCTGCCTTCACGAAGAACCCGTGCAGTCCCTGCCGATAGGTGGAGAAGTCGAACTTCTCCTTGCGCAGTTCCGTGACACCGACATTGGAAATCACCGCGTCGTACTTGCCGGAGACGAGGCCGAGCGGCCAGTCCGGCCAGGAGACCGGGACCAGCTGCAGTTCGAGGCCGAGACTGTCGGCAATGGCCAGCGCGTAATCGGGATCGGCACCGACGACGGTCTTGGCATCCGTCGCATAGGTCGCGAGCGGCGGACCGCCGGGAGAAACGGCGACGGTAAACTTGCCCGACGTCACGAACTTGAAGTCCTTGGGTATCGCGGCGATTGCGGCTGCGTCCTTTTCGGCGCGGATGCGACCCGGTTGGCCGGGTGAGAGATCGAAGATGTCGCCGGCACTTGCGGCCGAAAGGCCGAGAGTGAAGACCAGGCCTGCGGCGACGAAGCTGGCGGTTTTCCTGAAGAGGGTCATTGTAGACTTCCGTGTTCTATAAAAAGGACGCGGGCACAGAGAGGGACCCGCGCCAAACGAGTTATTTCTTCGGCAGGCCGGGCGGGTTGGTCTGCGATTTTGCGATGGCTTCGGCCGAAAGGTTCCAGCGGGCGAGCGTCTTGCCATAATTGCCGTTGTCGATCTGGGCGTTGATCGCCGCCGTGATCGCATCCGCCAGGCCGGCGCCCTTTCTGGTGGCGACGGCGATCTCGGCGGTCACCGGCCAGCCGCCGGAAAACGTGCCGACCAGGCGCGTCTTGTTACCCTGCGAGGCCTTGAAGGCGGAGATGGCATTGGGGCCGAGATAGGCGTCGGCGCGGCCGGACTGCAGCGCCAGATCCTGCACCACCACGTCGTCGTAATATTGAATCTCGGCGGGCTTCAGCCCCTTGGCGACATTCGCCTCGTTCCAGCGCAGGAGAATCTGCTCCTGATTGGTGCTCGCGCCGACGATCACCTTCAGGCCGGCGATATCCTCCGGCTTGCCGATGCTTTGGATCTTGCTGTCGTTGGCGACATAAAAGCCGAGCAGGTCTTTCCGATAGGTCGAGAAATCGAGCTTTTCCTTGCGCTCTTCGGTGACGGTGACATTGTGGATCACCACGTCGAACCGTCCCGAAACGAGGCCGAGCGGCCAGTCGGCCCAGGCGACCGGGACGAGTTCGAGCTTGAGGCCGAGGCTGTCGGCAACCAGTTGGGCGACATCCGGCTCGGCTCCGACGGGCGTCTTGGTATCGTTGCCGTAGATTGCGAAGGGCAGGTTTCCCGGCACGGAAGCCACCGTCAGCTTGCCGGAATTGGCGAACTTGTAATCCTCCGGCAGGAGATCGATCGCGGCCTGCACCTTTTCGGCCCTCACCCGGCCCTTCTGCTCCGGGGACAGATCGACGGCCTGCGCATGGGCAGATGAAGCGAAAACGGGCGAGAGCGACAGAAGACCGCCGGCGACGATGCTGAAAAGCCTGGTTTTATAAGACATTGCGGTGTTTCCCTTGGGTTTTGGTCGTTCAGAGGACTTTTGCGAGGAATTCGGCGGTGCGCGGATGTTCCGGACGGCTGAAGACCTTGTCCGGCGTGCCGGTTTCGAGGATGCGGCCCTGTTCCATGAAGACGACGAGGTCGGAGACTTCGCGGGCGAAACCGATTTCATGGGTGACGATGATCAATGTCGTGCCGGAACGGGCGAGTTCCTTGATGACGTCCAGGACTTCTCCCACCAGTTCCGGGTCGAGCGCCGAAGTCGGTTCATCGAAGAGCAGGACCTTGGGCTTGAGCGCCAGCGCCCGGGCGATCGCGACCCGCTGCTGCTGGCCACCCGAAAGCTGGCGCGGATAGACGTTCGCCTTCTCGGCGAGACCGACGCGGGCAAGCAGTTCGCGAGCCTCGGTCTCCGCCTGCTCCCGCGGAATGCCGCGCACGGCGACCGGCGCCTCGATGATGTTTTCGAGCACGGTCAGATGCGGGAAGAGATTGAAGTTCTGGAACACCATGCCGACTTCGACACGGCGCTTCAGTATGTCCTTTTCCTTCAGCTCGTAGAGCGTCTCGCCATCCTGGCGGTAGCCGATCAGCTCGCCGTCGATGGCGATGAAGCCGTCGTCCACTCGTTCCAGATGGTTGATCGAACGCAGGAGCGTCGACTTGCCGGATCCCGACTGGCCGAGGATGGTGGTGACGGTGCCGGCCGGCACGGAAAGGGTCACATGGTCCAGAACCCTGAGCTGGCCGAAGCTCTTCGAGACGCCGTGGATCGTCACTTCACCACCGCGGGTATGCAAGGGCGCGATATCGGGACGGCGCGCGACCGCACGGGCCTGGGGTTCCTCCACCGGCCTGGCTGCGGAAGCGGTCCGCGGCAGAAGGCGGCGATAAAGGCCGGAGAAGATCGACGGCGGCGGGTTGCGCAGCGCGCCGCGGGCATAGTGGCGTTCGATATGATGCTGGACGATCGACAGCGCCGTCAGGATGACGAGATACCAAACGGTCGCCACCATCAGCAACGGAATGACTTCCAGGTTGCGGCGGTAGATGATCTGGATCGTATAGAAGAGTTCCGGCAGCGCCAGGATGTAGACCTGCGACGTGCCTTTCGCCAGGCCGATGAAATCATTGAAGGCCGTCGGCAGAATGGAGCGCATCGCCTGCGGCAGGATGATGCGCGATGCCTGGCGGCCGCGCGGCAGGCCGAGTGCCGAGGCCGCTTCGAGCTGCCCCTGATCGACGGAGAGGATGCCGCCGCGGATGATCTCGGAGGCGAAGGCCGCCTGGTTGAGCGTCAGGCCGAGCACGGCCGCGGCAAACGGCGTGATCAGTTGCGTGGTGTTCCAGCTGAAGAAGTTGATGCCCGTATAGGGAACACCGACCGTGATCGTCTCGTAGAGATAGCCGAGATTGTTGAGGATCAGGAGCAGTACGATCAACGGGATCGAGCGGAAGATCCAGATATAGGTCCAGGATACGCCGACCAGCAGCGGCGAGCGGGAAACGCGCGCCAGCGCCAGACCGGTGCCCAGAAGAAAGCCGAAGAAGGCGCCGAGCAGGGTGAGGAGCAGCGTACGGCCGAGGCCGACGAGCACCGGTTCGGCAAGGAACCACTCGGCAAACACATCCCAGCCCCAGCGCGGATTGCCGAGAACCGAATGCAGCGTCGCGGCGATGACCAGAAGCGCGAAGACCGTTCCCGCAATGCGCGCCGGATACCGGGCCGGCACGATGCGGAAGTGGGAATAGTCGCCCTTGGTGGCGGCAGTTTTTCGCGAGGCGATCTGGATGTCGTTGAAATCGGTCGTGATCGTCATCGCCGTCTCCTCACGCCGCGCCTTGCAGGGTGGCCGAGACGACCGCCTTGCGGGCTGCATAGGTGCCGAAATGGAGCGACTTCTCGAAGGGCAGCTTGCGGATGGTCTCCGGGTCCGCCGTGGTGTCGAACAGTGCGGAATAACCGTTGGTGAGATAGAGGCCGACGGCCTCCGGCTGGCGGAAACCGGTCGTCAGGTAGATGCGGGAATAACCCTGGCGCACCGCCTGCTCTTCCAGCTCGACCAGAACCTTGCGGGCAAGCCCCTGCCGGCGATGGGCCGAATGGGTCCAGACGCGCTTGAACTCGACCGTGCCCTCATCCGCATGTTTCATGAAGGCGCCGCCGGCGATCGCCTCACCGTCGCGCAGGAGCAGAAGGAAATTGCCTTGCGGCGGCGCAAAGACCTCCGGGGCGTAGCGGTTCATCTCCTTCGTCGCGCCTTCGGCGTCGTAAAAGCTGCCGTAGCGGCTGTCGTATTCGAAGGTCAATTCGTCGATCAGCGGCTTGGCCAGCGGATCAAGCGGTGTGGTGTAGAGAAAACGATCGCTCACGGTGCTCTCCATGGATATGTGCCAATCAGGATAGGAAGGTTTCGGCGAGCCGCACCCAGAACCGGGCCGCCGGCGCGATGATCTCGTCGTTGAAATTGTATTGGGGACTGTGCAGGGGCGTGCTGTCGCCGTTGCCGACGAAGAGATAGGAGCCCGGCCGAGCCTGCAGCATGTAGGCGAAGTCCTCGCTCGCCGTGCGCGGGCGGAAATCCGCGGCGACCTGTTCGGCGGGGAAATTCTCCTCCGCCACGCGCCGTGCAAGGCGGGTTTCCTCGACATGATTGACGACCGCCGGGAAACCGCGTCGGTAGTTGACCTCGGCATGGGCGCCAAAGCTCTCGGCCTGGGCTCGGGCGAGTGCCGGCACCCGCTCTTCCAGCCTGTCGCGGACGGCGGGTGAATAGGCGCGCGCCGTCAGCTTCAGTTCGACGCTTTCGGGAATGACGTTGGAGGCCGAGCCGCCATGGATGGAGCCGACCGTCAGCACCGCCATTTCCAAGGGATCGACATTGCGGGCGACGATGCTCTGCAGGGCCGTGATGAAGGAGGCGGACGCGAGCACCGGATCGACCGCTTCGTGCGGAGCCGCGCCATGTCCGCCCCTGCCGACGATGCGGATCAGGGCCTGGTCGACGGAAGCCATGGCGGGGCCCTCGACGAAACCGAACTGACCCGCCGTCACGCCCGGCCAATTGTGCAGGCCGAAGATCGCATCGACGGGAAAGCGTTCGAACAGTCCCTCGTCGATCATCTTGCGGGCGCCGGCGCCGACTTCCTCGGCCGGCTGGAAGATCAGCGTCAGCGTGCCGGAAAACGTCCCGTGCTCGGCGAGATAACGGGCAGCCGCAAGCAGGATGGTCGTGTGGCCATCATGCCCGCAGGCATGCATGACCCCTGGATTGCGGCTGGAATAGACGAGGTTCGTCGCTTCTTCGATCGGCAGCGCATCGATATCCGCGCGGATACCGATGCGCTTGCCGCCCTGTCCTCGCCTCAGCGTCGCAACCACGCCGTAGCCGCCGACGCCTTCGGTTAACTCATAGCCGTATGAGAGGAGGTATTTGGCCACGATGCCGGAAGTCCGCCGCTCCTGGAACGACAGTTCGGGATATTGATGCAGATCGCGCCTTATGGCGACGAGCTCATCGATCGAGGCAAGGATCGCGCGTTCGGCGCCGTCGCGGTGACGCGCGTCGTCAATGTGGATATTCATCGTCTTGCTTTCCGAAGGTTGGAGCCGCGCGATCCGCGCGGCCGTTTACCTCTTCAATGCGTCAGGCACGGACCTTCTGCGTTTCCGGCTGCCCGGCGGCATAAACGCTTTCACGCCGCGGCAGTCCAAGGTGATCGCGCAGCGTCTCACCTTCTAGATGCGGATCGAAATAGCCGCGCTCCTGAAGGATCGGGACGACGAGACGGATGAAATCGTCGAGACCCTCGGCGATCACCGGGAAGCCGAGGATGAAACCGTCGGCCGCACCTTGCTGGACCCAGCCGATGATCTTGTCGGCGATGGCTTCCGCCGTGCCGACGAACCCCTCGCGCGGGGTCGCCGCCTCCAGCGCGGCCTCACGCAGGGTCTGGCCCTTCTCCCTGGCGACACGCTTGATGCGATCGGTGGTGGAGCGAAAACTGTTCTTGCCGATATCGCCCAATTCCGGGAAGGGCTCATCCAGCGGATAGACGCTGAAATCGTGATGGTCGAAAAAGCGCCCGAGATAGGCGAGCGCGTCGTCGATCGAGATGAGATTGCGGATGATCTGGTATTTCTCTTCCGCTTCGGCCTGCGTCTCGCCGACGACCGGGCCGATGCCGGGGAAAATCTTCACGTCGTCTGCCGAACGCCCCTGCGCGATCGCCGCCTGCTTCACCCGGCGGGAGAAAGTCTGGTTGTCTTCAAGTGAGACCGCGTTGGTGAAGACCGCGTCCGCGTGCTTGCCGGCGAGCCCGATGCCCGCGTCGGAAGACCCGGCCTGAAAGATCACCGGCTGGCCCTGCGCCGAGCGCTGGATGTTGAGCGGGCCTTCCACCTGGAAGAAGCGTCCCTTGTGGTCGAGCCGGTGCAGTTTGTCGCGGTCGAAGAACTTGCCGCTTGTCCGGTCCCGAATGAAGGCGTCGTCGTCCCAGCTGTCCCAGAGACCCTTGACGACCTCGATATATTCATCCGCCATCTCATAGCGCAGCGCATGTTCCGGATGACTGCGGCTGTAGTTCTTCGCGGTCCCTTCGAGCGGCGTCGTCACCGCATTCCAGCCGGCCCGGCCGCCGCTCAGGAGATCGAGCGAGGCGAACTGGCGGGCAATGGTGAAAGGATCGCTGTAGGAGGTCGAGACCGTGCCGGCAAGGCCGATCTTCGACGTCACGGTCGCGAGCGCCGAGAGGATGGTCAGCGGCTCGAACCGGTTGAGGAAATGCGGAATGGATTTCTCGTTGATATAGAGTCCGTCCGCCACGAAGGCGAAGGCGATGCCGGCGGCCTCGGCCTTCAGTGCCGTCTGCTTGAAGAAATCGAGATTGACGCTGGCATCCACCGGGCTCTTCGGGTGGCGCCAGGAATTCATGTGCCCGCCGGCGCCCTGCAGCATGATACCGAAACGAATTTTCTTGCTCATCTTACAATCTCCTTGGGAAATCATGCGGCTGCGGAAAGCGGCCTGCGCGCCAGAAGCTCGACGGACGCGAGCCGCTCGTCGGCACCGACCGCCGGCGGTTCGAGAATGAATTCCTCGATGCCGTGCAGCTTCGAAAGGCGTGCCAATTCGTCGTGGATGCTTTCCGGCGTGCCGTGCAGCACGCTCGGCCTGCGCTCCTCGATGCGGTACTCCCTGGCACCGGCCTGTTTGGCGAACTCCTCGGCCTGCTCGCGGCGCCCGAGGCTGACCGACTGGCCATTGTCGAGAAAGACCTTAAAGACCTTCAATTCCGAAACCTGGGCCGCGGCATGCGCCGCACTTTCGGAGGCGAATGCCGCCAGCGCCAGGATCGCCGACCTGCCGCCGCTTTCCTTCCGGTAGATATCAAGGCTGAGGCGCAGGTTTTCCGGATCGCCGTTGAGATGTCCGGCGAAAACGAAATTCCATCCATGGTTGGCAGCAAGCCGCGCGCTATCCGGACTCGCACCCAAAAGGAACCTATCGGCAGTCACCGGCGGTTTCGGCCCCGAGAAGGCCAGGGCCTCGTCAGGTTCACCGGCGACGGCATTGTCGAGAAATGCCGTGAGGTCCGAGAGCTGAGCCTCGAAATCCGGCTTGGCGCCGCGATAGGCCTGAAGAGCGGCAGTCGCTTTAGGAAGGCCACCCGGTGTCTTGCCGACGCCGAGATCGACGCGTCCGGGCGCCAGCGACGACAGGAGGTTGAAGACTTCCGCCACTTTGTAAGGGCTGTAATGCTGCAGCATGACGCCACCCGACCCGACCCGGATGCGGGACGTATTGGCGAGGATCCACGAGACCAACACTTCCGGCGCGGAACTCGCAAGCTCGGTGCCGCCGTGATGTTCCGCAACCCAGAAGCGCCGATACCCCAGTTCCTCGGCCCTTTTGGCCAGATTGACCGTATTGGAGAGCGCCCCCACGGCGCTTTCCCCGGAGGAAACGGGGCTTTTGTCGAGAAGGCTCAGGGCGTACATCGGGGACCTCATGAATCATCACTGGAATGCCCGACTATTTGTCTATGGATTTAATAGACATTGAAGGGCGATATTTCTGATTGCAGCGACGAAAGCGGAAAATCATTTTGCCATCCGGCCGGGTGATCCGCCGCGTATTTCCATGAACCGATCAGCGCGACCCTTGCTTGTGGTCGTCGCTTTGCAAGCTTCAACGATTGTCGAGATAATGCGAGGGGAGAGCCGGAGCATCTTGATGTTGTGGCCAGCTTCGACGCCGCAAAAACCCCTGCAGGACCGTGCCTCAGAACGCTGGTGGATAGTCCATGACATCGCCGTCAGCGATATTCACTTGGGATCTGCGGCGCCGCATGAAGGCGATGACGGTTTCGATCCTGTCAACCGTTTCCTTGAGCGGCTCGATGATGCGTTCCTCGATCTTGCTGCGCGGGACGGCGGTGATGAAGAAGCTGACAGTCATCGACGCCAGAACGGCGCCGTCGTGGCGGATCGGCACGGCGACGGTGGTATTGCGTCGTGGCTCCGTCCGAGGCGATCTCAGCGCGTAGCCGTTCCTGCGCACATTGGCGAGAAGGGCGTTGTGCTGCGCTTCCTGCTCGGGGCCGAAGCTCCCGCCGCCTTTGGCGCGGATCATGGCGAACAGCGATTCCCGCTCCGCCTCCCCGCAAAAGGCCATATAGGCCCTGCCCATGGCGGAGGTCAGCAAATTCGGCCGGTTGTGCAACAGGGTATTGACGTGCACCCAGGGGCTGATCGCTCCCGTCCAGAACTGCACCGCGATCGCATCGCCATCCAGCGTGCCGATGCCGACAGGCCATTTGATGCTGTTGGTCAGATCGATTGCGAAGGGCCGGGATGCCTCGATCACTTCAGCAATGCCTTCATAACCGGCATGGAGCTCCTCCACACGATGCGTCACGCGATAACCGCCGCACATGTTGTCGCGCACGACATATCCATCGGCAATCAACGTATCGAGCATTCGCACGATGGTCGGTTTGGGAAGCCTGGTGGCCGCGTGAATGTCGCCGACGCTGCCGATCCGCAGCCGGTTGAGTATGCGCAGGATTTCCAGCGCGCGGCGCACCGATTCCACCGGGGGATAGGAGGGTTTGATCGCATCCGTCGTGCCGCGGCGGGAATTGGCGCGGCAACTCGGCATCTCGCGGCGGAAGCCGTCTTTCCAGACCGGGGGACGATCGCTCCCGGGAAGGACGTCTTCGCCGGCAATTGCATCGCTCGTCTGCGCGCTGAACTCCATGACAACCTCTCCGCGCCTTCTTCCCGCAGCGCCGCGGTCACGTCACCGGACGACGTCGGTCTTTCCGGATCGTCCGGCGAGCCATGCCTCCCCGCAAGAGACTCGCCCTCTGCCGATCACGGCATCCGTCCCGCCGCAGCATGGGCCGTCGCACTGGCCGGTCGCAACGGAGGACCCAACGAGTTTCGCATCGCGAAATCTTTAGCGAGTTTTCAATGCCGGGCAACGGCGATACCGCAGCCGATCCCGGCATAGACGCGATCGGAATGCCGCCGCATTCAGCGGAGACGGCGAGCTCCGGTCAGGCCGATCGCCGGACCGGTCCGCGACAATATCTATTCAAGATCGCGTCTATTCGAGATCGCCCGTGGCGGACGTAACCTTGCCGAAAGCCGCAGACAACCTGTCCAGAACGCCTGCGGGCAACGACGTGCCGTTGATCGCCGCGATATTTTCTTCCAGATGTGCGAGGCTGCCGGTTCCGGTCATCACGACGCTGATGCCCGGCATATGGCGGCAGAACCTGTAGGCAGCTTCCGTGAGCGATCCGGCAACGCCGTTTTCCAGCAGGAATCCCAGCGGATCTTCGGGATCGAGTGCATCTGCCGGGACTTCGCCCTGCGCCACGAGCTTCGCAACGAGGCCGTTCAGCGTCTCCTTGCGGGCCAGCGCACCACGCACGGCATACATGGCCATGACGCCGAGGTTCTTTTCCGTCGCCTGCGGCAGGACGAAACGGGCAACCGAAGGGTTGACGAAGTTGCAGCCCAGCATGAGCACATCCCAGACGCCATCCGCGACGGCGCTCTGCGCCATCCTATGCTCCGGATCGACGCCGAATGCTTCGGTGACGCCGAGAAAACGCAGCTTGCCCTCGTCGCGCAACCGCTGCAGTTCCGGCAGCAATTCGCCGCGGCAGAACTCGTATTGATGCGGGCGCACCCCGTGCAGCTGCAATATGTCGATATGATCGGTGCGGAGCGCCTTCAAACTGGCTTCGACGCTCCTGCGCATGTCGCCGGGAGCAACGAATTCACTGCCTTCGTAGGAACTGCCCTGGACAGTACAGCGCGCCTTGGTGGCCAGGATCACGCTGTCGCGCCGCCCCTCGATGCCGGCGCCGACGACGTCTTCCGTGCCATAGGCCGGGGCGGTATCGATGAAGTTGACGCCGCGATCAAGCGCAGCCCGGACGAGATCGATCGCCTCCGCCTTGCTTCCTCCGCGGCGCAGGCCGAGCCGGCTGTTGCCGCCGGCTCCGAGGACCGCCACGCTGACCTTCAGCCCGGTCCGCCCCAAGATTGTCGTATCCATTGTCTTCCGCCTCAGCCGCGGGGCATGGGATCGTCGTCCCCGTTCAGGACCCTGCCCGGTTTTCGAAAGTCGTAACGGGGCAGAGCCGAGATATCAACCAACCGGCCGGCTCCCTCAACGTGTATCGGTCGCCCCCCGCTCATGCGAAACCTCCCTCAGCTCGCCCTGGGAAGCTGCTTCCTCAGCCCCAGGATTTCGCGCGCTTCCGCCGGCGTTGCGACCCGGCCGCCAAGTTCCTTGAGGATACGCACCGCCTTTTTCACGAGAATGGCGTTGCTTTCGGCAAGCACGCCTTTTTCGAGATAAATATTGTCCTCCAGGCCGACCCGGACGTGGCCGCCGAGAAGCCATGCCTGCGCCAGCATCGGGAACTCCCATCGGCCGACGCCGAAGGCCGCCCAATGCGAACCGGCCGGCAGCAGCGATTTCATGTACATCAGGGTCTCCGGCGTGGCGATCGCGCCATAACGAATGCCGAGCACGATCTGGAAGAGAGCCGGCATGTCGAGCCGCCCCTCTTGAAGGAAATGATTGGCGAGCTGGATATCGCCGCTATCGAAGACTTCGAGTTCCGGCAGAACGCCCGCTTCGCGGATGATGTCCGCCATGATGCCGAGATTGCGAGGCGTGTTGATGACGACCGACGAGCCGGAATACATCGTGTTGAAATCGAGGCTGCAGATCTCGGGCCTCAGCGCGGTGACGTGTTCGACCCGGCGCTCCGGCGGCAGGAGGGTCGTGCCCGGCGCGGCGATGCTCGGCTCCTCCTCGCCTGGGATGAAACGCCCGCCGGGGCCAGTGGTGAGGTTGATGACGACGTCCTCGTCGGCCGCACGCAGACGATCGACGACCTCCCGGTAGTGAGCCAGTTCCATGCTCGGCCTGCCGTCCGGATGACGGACATGGATATGGACGATTGCCGCGCCGGCACGCACCGCCTCGAGACATGCATTTGCGATCTGCTCAGGCGTTATCGGCAGATAAGGCGTCTGCGAGGGACTCGTGATATTGCCGGTCACGGCACAGCTGATAATCGTCGGATTGGCCAATACGTTCTCCCTGGAAGCCGCCGTTCGTATTTCGAACGGCCTCTGGTGCCATTTGCCGGCGACCAACGGCAAATGGTTTGCTTTTCCATTTCGCGGACAGAAAACCTGGCCGGCAATTCCGGCTCGCCGATCGATGCCGCCAATCTTTTCGCGATAAGAAATAGCCTCCGTCTTTCCGGACGGGAACCGAAGCGCTGCCCTAGAACGGCGCGAACGGGCTGCGTCACCTGCTTCCGGCAAGTCGATCCAGCCCCTCGCCCGGACGACAGGAGTCGGCATTGTTCAATATCGAAGGGTTCAATATCGAAGACCAGATGAGCCTTGCCCGGGAACTGGAGCTCCGCCTCCACGATTTCTGGCACGACGTCGACACCAACTGGGGACGCCAGGCCGCCGATTTCTATACCGAGGACGGCGTTTTCGAAGCGAGCGAACAGACCTACCGCGGGCGCGAAAAGATCCGGCAGTTCTATGAATACCGGATCAGCCGCGGGCCGCGTGTGGCGGCCCATATCGTGAGCAATTTCCGGGTGGGTTCGGTATCTCGGAACGAAGCCGAGACCACCTGGTACCTGACCCTCTACGCTCATGATGGAGAACCGGTTCAGGTGTCCGCGCCACCGATCCAGATCGCACTCGCGACCGACCATTGCGTGAAAGGCGACGACAGTGTCTGGCGTTACAAAAACCGGAAATTCGAGACCTGGTTCAAGGGCGGCGTACCGACGACGACGTTCAAGGGATAGGGACCGGACGCATGTCCGTTGCAGCTCCGCAAGGCACCGGACTTCCAACCGGCGGTCTGACAGGCTTCGCGACGCTTCCAAGCCCCGCAACAGCTGTTGCCGGACAACGGCCCCGAAATTTACCGGTTTTTCCAGACCGGCTTCCGTTTTTCGGCGAATGCCCGGGGGCCTTCGAGAAAATCCTCCGTTGCGTTCAGCGTCGAATGGATCGGGTAGGTCGCCCGGATCGCCTCTTCGAGGCAGGGCTTGTCGAGGCTTGCGTACACGGCCTCCTTTGCAGCGCGGACCGCGATCGGAGCCAATTCAAGAATCTGCTCCGCCCAGGCGAGAGCCGCATCCAGCGCCTTGCCCTGCGGGACGACCTCGTTGACGAAACCGAGCCGCCGCCCCTCCTCCGCCGGCACCCGGCGACCGGTCAGGATGATGCCGAGCGCCTCCTTCTGGGCAATGATGCGCGGCAGACGCTGCACGCCGCCACCGGAGGCCATCATCCCCACCTTGCCTTCCGGCAGGCCGAAATAGGCGTTTTCCGAAGCGACGATCAGGTCGCAGGCGAGCGCCAGTTCGAAACCGCCGCCGAGCGCCAGGCCGTTCACCGCGGCGATGACCGGCTTAGTCAGATCGCAGCGCATCGCCAGCCCGCCGAAGCCCGTATGCGGCCGCGGACCGCGCTTGCCGGCGGCCTGCGCCTTCAGATCGTTGCCGGCCGAAAAAGCCCGGTCACCTGCCCCCGTTATGATGCCGACCCAGAGGTCGTCATTGGCGGCGAAATCGTTCCAGACCGCTTCGAGTTCGTGGCTGGCCTCGCGATTGAGCGCGTTCGCCACCTCCGGCCGGTTGATGGTGACGATCCTGACGCGTCCCCGATCCTCGACCTTGCTGTAAAGCAATCCGTCCATTGCATCCTCCCTCGCCAGTCAGATCCGTTATGCGCCGTTCTCCGCCGGCGACCAATGGATAAGCGTCATTTCGCCATTCGGCCCGGCGGTCACGAAATGCCCCTCGAGGGCCATGCCGATCCGGATCACGGAAGGATCGACATCGACGACATTGCCGATGATGCGCACGTTCGAAACCGCGTCGAGCGTGACGAAACCGACCGTATACGGCACCGAGGAAAACCCCTTGGCCGTGGGGCGGCCAACGATCGTGTAGGTGAAGAGCGTTCCCTTCGGTTCGACGCTCACCCATTCGACCTCCGTCGAATGGCAGCTCCGGCAGGTGATGCGCGGCGGCCAGCGATGCATCTGGCAATCGCAGCACTTCTGGATCCTCAATTGATGTTCGCGCGTGCCTTCCCAGAAGGGTATGAAGTTCGGATCGGTGAGGTCCGGCACCTGTATCTGGTCGAGCTCAAACATTCCGTCCTCCCAAAACGGCGAAACTTCCGTCGCCCAGCTGTCCCCACCCGCTCACGGCGATGAGACGGGCATTCTCGACCTGACGGACGCCGCATTCCCCGCGCAGCTGCCGGACGGCCTCGACGACGTGGTTGAGGCCGGCCTGATGCGCCTCCGACAGCATCCCGCCATGCGGATTGACCGGGAGTTTGCCGCCGAGCCGGATGCCACCGTCCGCAATCAGGGCCGCTGCCTTCCCATGCCCCGCAAATCCCGCCTCCTCAAGCTGATGCAGCAGCTCGAACGTGAAGCAGTCGTAGATCATGGCCGCATCCATATCCTCCGGACCCATGCCGAGATCGTTCCATACCCGGTTGGCGGCATAAGTCAGGCCGATGTCCATGAACGGCTCGCGGTTCGAGGTGTCGTCCGGCGAGACGCCCTGAGCCTCCGCAACGGAAAGGATGCGGATATCCCGCGCCCCGTTGCGGGCGGAAACGATGATCGCGCTCGCCCCGTCGGTTTCCAGGCAGCAGTCGTAGAGGGTATAAGGGTCCGCGATCAGGCGGCCGGCGAGATATTCCTCCATCGTCAGCTCGCGCCCATGCATCTGGGCATTTGGATTGAGATTGGCGTGAGCCCGGGCGGCGATCGCGATTTCGCCGAGCGTGCGCCGGTCGAGGCCATATTCGTGCCTGTATCGCTGGCAGAGGACCGCATAGCGCTGAGCCGGCGTATTCATGCCGTACACATATTCGAGATGGCGGCGAAAAGGCTGTCCGGGAAGGAAAGAGGGGCGATCCGCCTTGCGGGCCCCCGAACTGCCCTTGAGGCCACGAAAGAGCAGTACGTGCCTGGCGGCGCCGCTCAACACTGCCATCGAGGCAAGCCCGAGGCCGGAAACGGCGCCACAGCCTCCCATGTCGATCGTGGCCCGGAAGCGTATGCTCAGGGAAAGTTCCGCCTGGATCACGTCGTCGCCGACATGACCCGGATAGGGGATGATGCCGTCGATCTCCCCCGGCTCTATCCCGGCGTCCGCCGCGGCCGCCAGAACGGCCTCCACCGCCAGAACGTCGGCCGGCCGATCTATCTTCCTACGGTATTCGGTATTGCCGACCCCCGTGACGCAAGCCTTGTTCACTCCCCCGAACATCTCTTTCCTCCCCTCGCCTCGCTTATCTCAACGCCAGACGGCCCGCGCATCGACGATCGATATGCGCCCGCCCGACACCATGACCGGGTTCAGATCCACCTCCTGCAATCCATCTCCCTTGCTCAGAACCCAGTCTGCAAAATCCGCAAGGAACGAAACCAATGCTTCGCGATCGACGGCAGGCTGGCCGCGATATCCGTCGAGCAGCATGTTCAGCCGGCTGTTTCGCGCCAGAAGCCTGCGCAGCATCGACGGCGTGGTGGGGAGCACGGTTGCGGCGATTTCGCCATGCAATTCAGCCAGGGTGCCTCCGAGGCCGACCACCAGGACCGGGCCGAATGACGGATCGCGCTTCATCCCGACGAGGATCTCGACACCCTGCACCATCTTCTGCACCAGAACGGCGGCGCCCCTCAATTTCCTGCGCGAAGCGATCCCGATGAATGTTTCCACGGACGCTTCGACGGCCTGCCGGTCGGTCAGGCGTATCGCAACGCCGCCATCATCGGATTTATGGTTCAGATCGGCTGAACTGAGCTTCAGTACGACGGAAAAGCCGATCTTTTCGGCGCGGTCGGCAACATTTTTCGGATCGAGTGTCGCGGCAACGTCGAAGGGAGCGCAGGGCAGACCCGCTTGACGCAGGTCTTCGAGGGCTTCCGTCACGGTCCAGAACGACGCCGCGGAAGCCGGCGCCATCGAACCGCGTTCCGTCGGCGCGTCGAGAAGGGCCAGCAAACGCTCGGCCTCCTCGCGGTCCGCCTGGCTCTCCGAAAATCTAGCACAGGCTTTCCCGGCGCGGACGGCAAGCGGAAAATCGGCGAAAACCGGGATGCCGGCATCATCGAAGACCGCCTTCACCGCCTCCGACATTCCGACCCACGAGACGAAGACGTCCTGGGTGATCGTCTCGGCCGCCGCGACGATCGCCCGCGCCACGCCTTCAGCAAAGACGCCGCCCGCACCCATGGACAGAAAGATGGTATCGATGCCGTCATCCGTCGCAATCGCCGCGATCGCGCGCCGCATCTTGTCCGTGTTCCGCCACGTCCCACCGAAATCGGCGGGATTGCGGACGCCGTCCTGCCCCGTCGCCTCGGCTATCGCCGCGACCAGTTGCGGCGAGAATTCCGGCAGCTGCCAGCCCAACGCCTCGATCTGGTCTGCGCCAAGCGACGCGGCGCCACCGGAAACCGTCACTATGGCTGCGCGCCGGTTGCGGGGCAGATTGCCTCGCCGCTGCGGGCACTGCGCCATGGTGCGCGCGGTGCCGAAAAACTCCACGAAACTTTCCGTCTCGATAATGCCGGTCTCCCGCGCCACGGCCTCGAAGACCTCCTTCGTCCCGGCCACCCGGCCGGTATGGGACTGGACCGCCTCGCGCCCCTTGTCGGATTTTCCGACCTGCAGCATCGTCACAGGCTTGCCTGCCATCCGGGCCGCCAACGCCGCCCGCCGGAATGCCCGACCATCGCCGACGCCTTCCAGGAACAGCATGATCGAGCGGACGTCGTCGTCGTCGACCATCGCCTGCATCAGTTCCTCGATGCCCGTTGCGCTCTCGTCCCCGGTGCTGACGAGCCATGAGAACCCGACCCTGGACTGACCGAACCATTGGAGCATCGTCGAAAGCGTCGCCCCGCTCTGGGAAAGGCAGGCAATGTCGCCGGGCGGCACGCGCCCTCCGACCGTGCCGGATGCGAAACTTCCGTTGAGGCTGAGAGTGCCGTTCATGACCCCCATGGAATTCGGCCCGATGATCCGCATGCGAGAGGTCCGCGCAAGTCCGGAAATCCGCTCGCGGAAACTGTGCCGCTCGCTTTCGCTGCCGCTTTCGGCCGTCACCACGACGCTGGTGGCAACGCCCAGCCGAGCCGCCTCCTCCAGCGTGGGGATGACGAATTTGATGGGTGTCACCACGAACACCATGTCGGGAGGCGACGGCAGGTCCGACAGGGAAGCGAAGACAGGCAGGCCGAGCAATTCGGAACCCGCCAACCTCGGATTGATCGGATAGATCCTCGCACGCGACCCGCCCTCGACGAGGTTCGCAAGCACCCGCGCGCCGTAATAATTGCCGCCCTCGATGTCGGAAGCCCCTGCGACGGCGATTGCCTTGGGGGAGACCATTGCACCGCCTATGGCAGCCGCTTTCAAGGAAGTTGACGACATCTGCGAGGAATTACCGGCTTAGACAACGTTGTCTCAATTGCTAAGCAGAGTTGTTACCGCTGTCAAGAGCAGCGAAAGATTTCACGCCCTGGCGATCCCCGGGTAGTCGGCGGCCTCGTTTCGAGGCTCCTCGGCGCCACCGAGGCGGACGAAGGATTCACCGATGACAAGCGAATGAGGAATGATCTCTCCGGATGCATCGGCGGTCGAGGCCGCGGGCGACGCGATGAAGTCCAGCGCCGCGCTGCCTGCCTTGTCGAAATTCATTTCCACCGTCGTCAGCCGCGGCGTGCACAACGTCGCAAGCCGCGTATTGCCAAGCCCCATCACGGAAATTCGCCCCGGAATGTCGATGCCTTCCCCGCGAAGGTAGCTTACTGCGCCGAAGGCAATCGCATCCGAACCGCAGATCAACGCGCTGAAATCCGGATTGCGGGCGAGCATTTCGGCAGCGCCTCGGGCGCCGGCTTCCGGCGTCGAATCGATGTTGGCGATCGCGTAATCCACCATGTGACCCGACAGGTAGCTGGTCATCGCCTGCATCCGCTGCTTGGTCATGTCGTTCCGCGCCGGCCCCAGCAGAATGCCGATCCTGGTGTGTCCGTTTTCGACGATGAACTTCGCCTTGGTAATTCCGATGGCTTCATTATCCGCTGAAAAAACAGGGACTTCTATATTGCGTGGCATGAGGGATGCCACGACCGTGCCCGACCTTTTCAGCTCGTCTATCGTCTCCGCCAGAGCCTCTTGATGGGTCCATTGGTCAAACCCGCCGCCGGCAAGGATGATGCCGTCCACCCGATATTCCAGGAGTTTGCGCAGGTATTTGATTTCGAGCAGCGGATCGCGCTGCATGTTACAGACGATCGCGAAGGTGGAGTGCGCCGTCTCTGCCCGTTTCGTCACGCTTTCCGCGATCATCCCGTAATGCGCATCCAGCATGTCGCCGATCACCAAGCCGACGACGCCCTGCCTGCCGCCTCGTAGCCTCCGCGCCACGAGATTGGGAACGTAGCCTACGGCTTTCGCTGCGGCATTCACCCTTTCCTTGAGCTTCGGGTCCACCGAATAGGTGGAATTGCGCAACACGCGGGCGGCCGTGCTGAGGGAAACTCCCGCCGTTTTCGCCACGTCGACCAGCGTCGGATTTTTCGTGTCTTTCTCGTCAGGGGCGTTGCTCACTGTCCTACCCGTGTTTTGGCCGCCGCGGCTCCATGCGATGCATCGCGAACCATCAGGGTCTACCCGATAGCTCGAAGGCCGTCAAAACACTATAGACAACGTTGTCTCGCTTCGCTAGTCTATCCTTCACATGCCCGTCGCAAAGCTCGCCGGACATCAGGGAGAGGTCACTGCAGCGCAGGTCACGCTTGGAGGCGCGCCTGCCGCCCAAGCTGCAGGAAAGAGAAAGAAATCCATTCGAGGAGGAGAGGGAATGGGACAGATTATCCGCACCTTGGCGCTGGCCGCCACCATGGCAGTGACATCGGCCATATCGATGACCGGCGCCCTCGCCCAGAACGCGTCCTATCCGACAAAGCCGATCAAACTCATCATCCCCTACGCCCCGGGCGGCGGAACCGACGCGGTCGCTGCGGTATTCTCGGACAAGCTGGCCAAGAAATTCGGCCAACCGGTGGTCAAGGAGAACCATGCAGGCAGCAATTCAGTCATCGGAACGGCCCTGCTTGCCGATTCCGCTCCCGACGGCCACACCCTGCTGGTCGTCACGGGTGCCATCGCCAACAATCCTTTTCTCTATGCCAAACTGCCTTACAAAACGCCGGAATCCTTCGTCCCCGTCTCCATTCTGACCGCCTATCCGTTCGTGCTTGGCGTACGCAGCAACCTGCCGTTCAAAACCATGCGGGAGCTCATCGATTACGCCAAGGCCAATCCGGGCAAGCTGACCGCAGGCACGTCCGGCCGCGGTGCGGGCGCCCAATTGGCGCTCGGCCTTCTTAACAAGAGCGCCGGTATCCAAATCCGCGAAATCCCGTTCAAGGGCGCCGGCGACAGCCTGAACAATGTCGCGGGCGGCTTCGTCGACATGGTCTTTTCCGGCTACGAGACCGTGCGGCCCTTCGCCGAAAGCGGAAAGATGAAGGCCTTTGCCCATACCGGCACCGGACCGCTGGGCAGCGAAAAGATCCCCGCGATCGCCGATACGCTTCCGGGCTTCGAGTATCAGAACTGGCTGGCCCTGGTCGCGCCCGCAGGTACGCCCACCGCCGTGACGGACAAGCTCAACGGCGCGCTGAAAGAGATCTTCGCGGAGCAGGAGGTCAAAGACCGGCTGGCCGGCCAGAATATCACGGGTATAGCCAGCAATTCGGCCGAGGCGAAGGATTACCTGGTCAAGGAAATGGCGACCAGCAAGACGATCATCGAAAGCATCGGGCTGAAGCCCGAATAAGGTTTCGCAATGTCGCGATTATCGATCCGGCGTCCTGCGCGTCATGCACCGGGCGGCGGATCGAACCAAGGTCATCGCATGGACGCCGGGAGGTTCAAGGTGTCTTCAAGGCTCAACAACAAGGCAGATGTCGAAGCGGGTCTGTTTTTCACGCTCTTCGGATGCCTGACCGCGGCATTGTCTCTGCAATACCAGATGGGCACCGTCGCCGCGATGGGTCCGGGCATGTTCCCCCTGATCCTCGGCGTCATGCTGACAATCCTTGGCCTGGCGATCCTGGTGAAGGGTATGCGCGGCGGCGGCGAGGCTGCGAAAAACCTGCCATGGAAACCGGCGATGCTGATCACCGTATCGCTGCTGGCTTTCGCCTTTCTTCTTCTGTCGGTGGGCCTTGTCGCCGCGGTGCCGGCGCAAGTCTTCATCGCATTATGGGCTTCCGACCATTTCACCATCAAACGCGCGATCGCGCTCAGCATCGGGCTCCTGCTCTTCTGCTACGTGGTCTTCATCCATTTCCTCGGCATTGCCGTGCCCATGATCGCGGTCTGAGCCCATGGACTTCCTGAACAATCTTGGCCTCGGTTTCGAAGCGGCCCTCTCGCTGAACAATCTCATTTTCTGCTTCGTTGGCGTGCTGGTCGGCACCGCCATCGGCATCCTGCCGGGGCTCGGCCCGCTGGCGACGATCGCCATGCTGCTGCCGCTGACCTATGCGCTGGAGCCGGTCACCGGTCTGATCATGATCTCCGGCATCTATTACGGCGCTCAATATGGAGGCTCCACGACGGCGATCCTCGTCAACCTGCCGGGCGAATCCTCCTCGGTGGTGTCGTGTCTCGACGGCCATCAGATGGCGCGCAAGGGCCGCGCCGGCGCGGCGCTGGCCATCGCCGCGCTGGGGTCCTTTTTTGCCGGGACGGTCGCGACGATGCTGATCGCCGCGTTTTCCCCGATCCTGGCGGAAGTCGCGTTCCTCTTCGGCCCCGTCGAATATTTCGCGATGATGGTGCTCGGGCTGACCGCCGCGACGCTTCTTGCCCACGGCTCGTTCATCAAAGGCGTGGCGATGGTCCTGACGGGGCTGATCCTCGGCCTCGTCGGCGCCGACGTGAACAGCGGCACGTACCGTTTCACATTCGGCTCCTTTTCCCTGACCGAAGGGATCGAGTTCGTCGCAGTGGCGATGGGCCTCTTCGCGTTCACCGATATCGTGACCAACATCCGTGACGACCAGACGCGCGAAGTGACCACGCCGTCGCTGCGCAATCTCTGGGTCAACGGCAGGGAAGCCAGGCAGGCCGCGTTTCCAGTGATGCGCGGCACGGCGATCGGATCCGTGCTCGGCCTTCTTCCCGGGGGCGGAGCGATGATTTCCTCATTTGCATCCTATGCCGTCGAAAAACGCCTTTCCAAACGACCCGAAGAATTCGGCCACGGCGCGATTGCCGGCCTTGCCGGCCCGGAGGCCGCCAACAATGCCGGCGCACAGACTTCGTTCATCCCGATGCTGACGCTGGGGATCCCGAGCAACGGCGTGATGGCGCTGATGATCGGCGCCTTGATGGTGCACAATATCGCGCCCGGCCCCTATGTCATGGTCTCCAATCCCGAAGTCTTCTGGGGGCTGATCGCGTCGATGTGGATCGGCAACGCGATGCTGGTGGTTCTGAACCTTCCGCTCATTCCGCTCTGGGTGCGGCTGATCCAGGTCCACTACTGGATCCTCTATCCGATCATTCTCACGGTGTGCTGCGTGGGACTGTTCAGCATCGAGAACCGCCTGCTGCCGATCTATTTCGCCGCCGGATTCACGCTGGTCGGCTGCCTGTTCTGGCGCTTCCGCGCCGAAGCGGCCCCCCTGCTTCTCGGCTTCATCCTCGGACCGCTGATGGAAGAACATTTCCGCCGCGCGCTTCTCCTCTCGAACGGCGATCTGGCGATCTTCTATCAAAGCCCCCTTTCGATCGCGATGCTGTCCATCGCGGCCGTCATGTGCCTGCTCGTCCTGCTTCCCCAGATACGCCGCGGTCGCAGGGCGGCTTTTATCGAGGAAAGCTTTGACTCGAACCGATGAGGCGGGAGCAGGCTGTCGCTTTCCTCTCACGAGACGTCATGAGGGGATGCAGTTCACGTACCGGATTATCTGCGCAGCGGGACGACATTCGGCGCAGTCTCGGCCGCTTGCGCGATGCCATGGTCAATGTCGCCGCGAGCCAGGAATTTTCGTTCACCGCGCTCCGAGGCGCCGGAGATCGTTTCACCGAAATAACGCGCAGGCGTCGTTCCAAGCATTCGTCTGAACATCGAGATGAACGCACTGACGCTCTCGTAACCGAGATCTCCGGCAATGTTGGTGACCAGATCGCCTTGCGCAAGACGCTGCAGCGCCAAGCCGACATGCAGCTGCTGTCTCCAGCGAACGAAGGACATGCCGGTCTCGCGCTGAAACAGCCGACTCAATGTCCTATTGCTTGCCCCGACGCGAGCGCCCCACTCGTCTATGGTGAAGCGAACACCCGGATTTTCGATCATGGCTTCCGTCAGCCGCCGGAGCCGCCTGTCGTTGGGCATCGGCAGGTGGATCGGTTCGAGCGGTGCCGCGGCCAGTTCGTCGAGCAGCACCGCTATGAGCCGCGCCTCGCGGTCGCAATCCATGGTCACCGGCGGCGATCCGATATCGAACCGCAGAATGAGTTCGCGGAGAAAGGGCTGCACGAACAGGATGCCGCAGTCTTGATCGAACGGAGTGACCAAGGTCGGATCGATGTACAGACTGACGATCTTGATGTGGCCGACCACTCTGCCGGCGTGGGAAGCGCCGCTCGGTATCCACAAGGCACAATGCGGCGGGACCGTCCAGACGCCGCGTGCCGCCCGCACCGTCAGGACCCCGCTGATGACGTACATCAATTGCGCCTTGTTGTGGCGATGGGGCTCCGTCTCGCCGACGAACGCCGCTTCGGCGGCGAGACTGAAGACAGGGCGCGGAACATCATCCACGTCGTCGACGCCAGGTATATGCGGAAACTCCATCATGTCATCCCGATCCGACCTTCACCCGGATGGCAGCGTATCTTACCCCTGATCGGGGGCGTTTCGCTTTCAGGTGCAGGGCAACACCATTCGATATAACGCCTCAGGCAGCGTGTTTTTCAAGCAAGACCGCGCCTTTCGCTGCAGCGCTCTCCTCGTCGGCGACAAACTGGACGGAAAAGCCCAATGCTTTGCTTGCCCCTGCCGCGGCGATCCGCGCAGCGGCATTTACCGGGGAGCGGCCTTCGATCACGATCAACCCGAGGCAGTATTTCCTCATCCGGTCCTTGATCCGCTTGAAGAACAGCGCCTTTGCCTTGCGCTCCTCGGGTGTTTCATCGTCGTGGTCATGGGCAGAGTGATCGGCGATCAGGACGAACGGCATCTGCCTGTCCAGGAGGCTTTCAAGCTGCGTGTTCCTTTCAAGCTGCTCATCGATGGAGGAGTCGGGTTCCTCGTGCCCACGCAGGAAGACAAGCGGAAAGCGGGAATCATCCAAGAGCATCGTCTATTTCCTTCTGCTAGCCGGGGGAACCACCAAGAGCCGCCGAAAACCGATGTCTCTCTTCGGTTCAACAAATCGGCCCATGGCAATAGCTGATGCATGCATCCCTATCATGGACAGTCGCCCCGCCGCTCTCGCGGTCCTGCCAACAAATGCCGCGATCCCGCCACGGCGGCAGGCGTCCGAGTGCCGGTCATCTGCCCGATCCCCCCGGGCGCCGATAGGGCGACCGTCCGAAGGCGCGCGATACGAACGAGTTCCCATGTTGAAAACTTGCCGGCCGATAATTTTCCAGGTTAGATCGCAGGAGAAACGCAAATAAGGGAAGCTTGGTGAGATCCGCTACAAAGCTGGAAGGCGTGCAACGCCCGCGATCGCTCGAAGCCCGTATCTATGCGATCTATTCGTCGTTATCCCCGGCCGAAAAGCGTCTGGCCGACGTGCTGCTGCAGTACCAGATGGAACTTCCCAGCTACACGGCCGGTGAACTCGCAGACAAGGCGCATGTCTCGAAGGCGACGGCAGCGCGCCTGATCCGGACGCTCGGCTACAAGACTTATCCCGACGCGAAACGCGAGATCCGCACCGACCAGCATTGGGGCTCTCCGCGGGCCGGTCTTGCAGATCCGGATCGCGCGCCTTCCGAAAAGGTCTCGATTTCGACGACGGTTCGGATGGATCTCGACAACATCAGGACCACAGCCGAAGGCCTGTCCGACAAAACGCTGGAAGACGTCAGCAACGCGATCGTAAAAGCGCGCCGCGTCTGGATCATGGGATTGCGCAGCGGCTATGGCCTCGCCCATCAGGCCGCCCATTATTTCACGCTGATGAAAAACGATGTGCAGGTGCTGCCGGCGGGAGGCGCAAGCTATTCCCACGAAATCGCTTCCATCGCGAAAGGCGACGTGCTGCTGATCATCGCCTTTCGCCGACGGCCCCGCCTGCTGCCGACGATCATCAAGGAGGCACGGGGCGCCGGCGCGGTGACGGTGCTGATCACCGATCTCAGCGCCGCCGCGAGCGCAAAGGCGGCGGAACATGTCCTGCGCTGCAGGTGCCAGTCCCCCTCCCCCTTCAACTCTTTCGTGGCGGCACTGACGATCATCAACTATCTCGCCTGGAGCGTCGCGACGGCGATGGGCGAGGAGAGCCTGAAGCGCTATGAAAAAATCGATCGGCTGGTGAAACTGCTCGACGACGTATCAACGCCGCAGACGAACATCGGGCGCTGAAGGAATCAGAATTTTTCAAGGACGTGACGCCGCGTCGGCTGCGCCCAGACACCGGACTTCGACGTGGAAAGGCGGCATCGCACAAGCGTTTCCGCCAGCCCGACGGCAGCCGTGACGCCATCCACCACCGGAATGCCATGGGCGCGCTGAAGGTCTTGCGCAAACTCCGTCATGCCGGCGCAGCCGAGAGCCACCCCTTCCGCTCCGATCTCCATGCCCTCGCGGATGAAGGCGGAGATCCGCTCGCCGGCGCCGTTTTCCGGTTTCTCCAGGTCCAGCACCGGAATATCCGTTGCGAAGACACGGCGGCAGCGCTGGCTGAAACCGTAGCGCAGGATATTGTCCTCGATCACCGACGCGGAACGCGACAGGGTCGTCACCACGCAGAAGCTGTGCGCGACGAGGCTCACCGCATGGAACGACGCCTCGCCGATGCCGATCACCGGCCTGGTTGCGACGGCCCGCGCGGCGTCTAGACCAGTGTCATCGAAACAGGCGATGATATGCGCATCGACGCCCTCAGCTTCGGCGGCGACAATTTCCTTCAGCAGGCCTGGCACCGACAAGGCGCCATCGAAAGGCCCCTCGATGGCATCCGGCCCAAGCGACGGCTGGCGTCCGACAATCTCCGTGTCGGGGCTTGCGACCCTGCGCGCCGCCGCGGTGATGCGGACGGTCATGGACTCGGTGGTGTTGGGATTGATGATCGCAATGCGCATGATCTTTTCCCGTTCCGCCTTATGTCAGGCCTTGACGAAGTCCGCTGTTGGACGGCTGTCGATCAGTTCGCCGTATGGAATCGGCGCGCTCGTCAAATGCCCATCGGAAATGCCCCGCTGCCAGCGGGCATAGGCATCGGGATCTATGCGCGGCGTCGTCCACATGCCATTGGCGCGATAGACATTCGCCAGCCTGACCAGAAGTTCCGGCGCAAATTTCGGAAATGTCCTTGCCAGAAAATCACGATAATTTTCCGCGTCGTTCGCGAGGATCCAGTCCATGCCGCGGCCGAGTGCCCGAGCAAAGCGGGTCTGCATGTCGAGTTGCGCTTCGCCTGCCTCGCCGTCCGTATAGTAGACGCTCCAGGGGACGTTGCCGCCGGTGATGGGCAAGGCCTGCACGACATAGCCGCCGCCTGCGGTTTCGAGCGTCACCGCAGATGGATAGTCGATCACGAGATAATCGCCCATGCCGCCGACGAAGAGGTCGGTCAGCATCCTGCCATCCAGATCCTGGACGAAACGCACGTCACGCGGATCGACTCCCTGCTCGCGCAACAGCAGCTTCATGAACAGGCCGACGCTGGCGCCGTTGCTGCCCTTCATGGAAATGAGCTTTCCCGACACGGCCTTCCAATCGAAATCCTCCGGCTTCTCGCGGCCGACGAACGCCAGCGGTGCGCGGGCGGCGACCTGTGCGAAAGGCACGTAACGCTTGCCGCGCCCATGAAACATCGAGGGCACCCAGATGCCGCCGAGCGCCGCCGCGGCCTTGCCGGAACCGATGTCGCTGAGGACGAGATCCCAGGGCGAGGGCACGCTTGCCGTGACATTCAGCCCCTCCTCTTCGAAGAAGCCCTGCCAGACGGCAACATATTCAGGAAGGTAATTGAGGCTATGCCCCGTAGCGGAAACGTGGAAATTCTGCATGTCTCTTCTCTTTGTCAGGACAGGCGCTGCCCATTGTCGATATCGAACCACAGGACGTCTTCGGCTCGGTAATCCAGGGAACAGGTCTCGCCGATCTGCATTTTCGGATTGCCCGAGACCCGGACGAAGACGAGATCGTGCTCGATCAGCAATTCTTCGGCATGTCCCCTGGCCGTCACGAGACGGCATCCGACGACCGTTTCAGCCCCCAGTCGCTCGACAACCGCGACCCGCGCCGGAAGGCGGCCTTCCCCTTCCGCCTTGAGCTCAAGCTTCTCAGGCCGGATGCCGAACGTCGCCTCCCGGCGGCCGGGCAGAGGGGCTGCGTGATCGACGGCAATCTCTCCCGAAAGCCTGAGCCCATCCGCCCGCAGCGAAGCCGGAATGAGGTTCATCGGCGGCGAGCCGATGAACCGTGCAACGAAGGTGTTGGCCGGATTGTCGTAGACGTTGTCCGGCGTATCGACCTGCTGCACCACGCCCTTGTCCATGATGATGATGCGGCTCGCCATGGTCATGGCTTCCACCTGATCGTGGGTGACGTAGACGAAGGTCTTGCCGACCTTGTGGTGCAGCGCCGAGATCTCCGAACGCATCTGGGTGCGAAGCTTGGCGTCGAGATTGGAAAGCGGCTCGTCCAGAAGATAGAGCGACGGGTTGCGGACAAGCGCGCGGGCGAGCGCGACCCGCTGCCGCTGGCCGCCGGAAAGGCTTGCGGGACGGCGGTCGAGCAGCGGCTCCAGCTCGAGCTGACGTGCCATTTTCAACGTCCGTTCCGCGATATCCTGACGCTTCATGAGACGATGCCGGGCGATGATGTTGACGACCGGCAGGTGATACCATTTGCGGAAGGCATCCATGACCAGCGGAAAGGCGATGTTTTCGCGGACCGTCATATGCGGATAGAGCGCGTAGGTCTGGAAAACGAAGGCCACGCCGCGCTGCTTCGGCTCCCAGTCGTTGGCGACATCGCCGTCGAAGAGCAGATCTCCGGAGGTAATGTCGCTCAGGCCCGCGATCATCCGCAGGAGCGTCGACTTGCCGCAGCCAGAAGGGCCGAGCAGGACGAGAAATTCGCCATCGTGGATATCGGCGTTGAATGCCTTGATGACGGTGTTGTCGCCGAAGGTCTTCGAGACGTTGTTGAAAGTCAAAGCGGGCATTGGGTTATCCCTTGACGGCACCGGCAGTCAGGCCGGCGACGATTTTACGCTGGATAAGGAGGAAAAAGACGATGGCCGGGATGCTGAACACAAGTGCTGCACCCATGACCGCCGACATCGGGGTTTCGTACTGCCCGACGAACGAGGCGAGGCCGACGCTGGCGGGCCAGTTTTCGCGGTCCATCAGGAAGGTGGAGGCAAAGAGGAATTCGTTCCAGCCTGCGAAGAACGCGACCACCGCCGCCGCAGCGATGCTCGGCATGATCAGCGGCAGGATGATCATCGTCAGTACGCCGAAGCGTGGGCAATTGTCGATGATCGCCGACTCCTCGATCTCGTAGGGAACCGCATCCATCGCTCCCTTGAGCACGAAGCAGGCGACCGGCAGCGAGAAGCCGACATTGGCGAGCACCAGACCGGTCAGGCTGTTCAGCAACCCGAAGGTGATGAACATGGCATAAAGCGGCACGAGGATCAGCGCTTCCGGCACGACCTGCGTCATGAACAGAAGAAAGCCGACAAGTCCCCTGCCGTGGAAACGGAAGCGGCTCAGGGCATAACCCGCCAGCGAACCGAGCGTCAGGCTGAGCACCGTGCCGCCCGCGGCGATCAGCAGCGTGTTGAAGAGCCACAACCCGATCGGCACCTGGCCGAGTTCGCGCCACAGCTCGGGGAGGTTCTGCACCTGCGGCCAGATGACCTGTCCGCTCCCGTAGAGTTCGGAATTCAGGGACAGGGCGGTGGTCGCCATCCAGTAGACGGGAAAGCCGGCGAGAACGACGAGCACTCCGATCAGCAGATAGCGCAAGAGCTTGAGCGTGAGTTTCTTGAACGGCATCAGCGGGACATCCACTTCATGCGGCGCTGTTCGACAGCGTAATGGAGAGCGGCGATCGCGAGCGCCAGGACGAGGCCGACGGCGCCGTAAGCGCTCGCCATGCCGAGTTCATGGCCCTCGAAAGCGGTCTGGCGGATCTTGACGACGAGCGTGCTGGTCGTACCGACCGGGCCACCGCCGGTGAGCAGATAGATGATGTCGAACCGGCGGATCGACCAGACGCAAACGAGAAGGGATGCGAGCTGGATGGCTGGCCGGATATGCGGCAGCGTTACCGCGCGGAAGGTGCTGAGCTCGTCGGCTCCGTCGATGCGGGCAGCCTCCCTCACCTCGTGCGGCACGGACTGCAGTGCCGCCAGCACGACGAGCATCACGAACGGTGCCACCTGCCATACGGTAACCGCCAGGATGGAGCCGAGCGCCAGTTCGGTGCTCGTCAGCCACGGAAACCGCCCGAGGCCGAGGAACTCCGTCATCCGGTTGAAGACGCCGGAACGGTCGTTGTACATCCAGAGCCAGATCAGCGAAGCCGCAACGTTCGGTACGGCCCAGCCGAAGAGCAGGATGGCGCGCACGATCGCCCTGCCCTTGAACGGCCTGTCGATCGCCAGCGCCGAGATGACGCCGAGCGAGACGCCGAAGACCACCGCGAGCACTGCATAGACAAGCGTTGCCTTCAGCGACAGGTAGAACGCCGGATCGTCGAAGAGCCGCTCGTAGTTGCCGAGGCCGATGAAACGGCCCCGGTTGGGATTGATGATCCTGGTATTGGTGAGACTCATGTACATCTGCCGCGCCAGCGGCCAGAACATGAACACCATCAGATAGATCATGGGCGGGAGAATGAAGGCATAAGGCACGAGGCGGGTCATGCCACTACGTATCTTCGAACCCGTCATGGCGGTTCACCCCTTTTCCGACAGGATCAGAACTGCTTGTCGACGGCCAGTTGCGCCTCGGCGAGCGCGGCCTTGGGATCGGCGTTGGACAGGATCACCTTCTCGACCGCCTGCATGACGAACCGCATGATCTGCGCCGTTTCCACCTCATAGCCCGGAATGAGCGTGCTGCGCGATGTTTCGCCAAGTTTCGCGAATGCCGGCGCCCATGGGTTGGCAGCCGCGAAGGCATCGGTGACCGGAACATCGGTGGCGAGCGCATCGGGGCCGGATGCGTCGCGCAGGGCCTGCTGACCCGGCTTGCTGACCAGCCAGCTGAGGAACTTGATCGCCTCTTCCGGATGCTTGCTGTGCGCGCTGACGCCGAGAAAGATCTGCTGGTGCGCGCCCGGATTCTTGAAGGGCATCGAAGCCGCACCGATCTCCAGGCTTGGCAGCGCGCCGCCTGAGGCGATGTTCAGCGTGCCGCCGGAGTTGTCGATCGAGAAGGCGACGTGCTTCTCCTTGAAACGGGTGCGCTGCGTCGGCATGCTGTCGCCGATCGGGATGATGCCGGACGCATAGGTTTCCTTGAAGGCCTGAACCGCGGCTACGGCTTCCGGGGTGTTGATGGTCAGTTTGCCGGACTTGTCGATCCAGTTGACGCCGTAGCCATAAGCCCAGTTCTGGAAGTCCATGAACCAGCCGCTGAAGTCGTTGATCTGATGACGGGCGGTAAAGCCGATGACACCGGGCGTCTTCGCCGAAGCCGCCTTGGAAGAGGCGATCAGTTCCTCCACCGTGGTCGGTACCTTTACTCCGGCGGCGTCGAGCACCGGCTTGTTGTAGATCAGCGCATAGGCGGCCCGCTGCCATGCAATGCCGTAGCGGGTGCCGTCGATCATGCCGTTGTCGTTCGTCTTGTTGAGCGTCACGCCTGCGGCAGCCTTGCTGATGTCGACCAAAAATCCGGCATCCGCCATGGCATAGAACAGGCCCTCCTGCATGATGGCGATGTCGGGTCCCTGACCGGCCCCCATTTCCGTCGTCAGCTTGTCGGCGAATTCGGCCGACGGAATCGCTTCCTGTTCCAGCGTGACGTTCGGCGCGACAGCCTGATATTTCTGGACGGCGGCCCAGAGGTTCTTGCCGCGCAGCGCATCGAGCCACTGCGAATTGGCGATTTTCAGAGTGACTTTTTCGCCCGACTGGGCGTGGCTGATGCCGGACGTGCCAACCGCGAGCGCGGCACCCAGGGCGGCAGTGGCAAGGAATTTGCGGCGATGAAGTGTCTTGAACATTCCGGTTCTCCTTCTGAGGTTTGTTTTTTCATTCTTGTTATTGTTCGGATCGTCAGCCCGCCCTGACGCGGTGCGGCGCTAGCGGGGTATGGCAGCTGAGGTTTTCGGCGCCATCGGCGGTAACCAGGTAGCAATCTCCGACATTGCAGCCCGCGACCTCCGGCTCAAGCCATTGGGAATGCAGGACGAAGGTCATACCCTCCTCCAGCCTGTCGTGATTGTTCGACTGAATGTTGTAGTTGGCGAACTTTTGCATGGACACCGAATGACCGACATTCGGGTTATGCGGCCCGAGCGTTGCCGGGTAGACATGCATGAGCTTTCGCCCCTGGCGCTCCCAGTCCTCGTCGACCACGTGCTTGCGGGGGATAAGCCGCGGCTTTCCATCGTCTTCGGAAACCCAGTTGTAGGGCATGGTGCGGCTGTCGGCAGAGGTCAGATAACCACGCGCGATGTAAGGCTCGAAGGAAGCATTGGCGACATCGGAGATCAGTGCGCCCGGCTTCACCAGCGAGGCGGCCTTCTCGACGCCCTCGACGCACATCTGCAAGACCTCTTCCTGTTTGTCGGTAATATCTCCGACCGCGATCATTCGGGCGATCTGGGCGGTGTACCCCTGGTAGATGACCGCGGAGATGTAGAGATTGATCAGGTCGCCGTCGCGCACGACGTGCCCGTAAGGCTTGCCGCAATGGGTGCCGTGGCGATTGATGCCGATCTGGTAGCCATCTCCGGTTTCACCGCCGCGCGACATCTGGGCATAGGTGAATGCGGCATAGATTTCATAATCCGTTACGCCGGGCCTGATGACGTGATAGGCCGCCTGGATGCCGATATCGGCAAGCTGGGCGGCGGCGCGCACGACGGCCCGCTCCCGCGGGGAGCGTATCTTCTGCATCCGGTCGACGATGGCTTCGCCATGGACGAAAGCGCTTTTCGGCAAACGTGCCCTCAGGCCGTTCCAGTAAGGTGTCGAGGTCGCGTCGCCGATCAGGCCGATCTGCGCGACGGCAAAACCTTCCCGTTCCAGGAACGAGGCAACGGCTTCGGCCACCTTGTCGACCGTCTTGCCGGGGCGGTTGTAGGTTTCACGACCCCAGGTACCGACCTGCCAGATATCTTCGACCAGAACCGGTTCCCCCGCCGGCGGCAGCAGGACGGAACTGCTGAAGATGGAGAACATGGTCAGCGGTCTGTCGTCGTCCGTCGGGATGACGAGGACGCCTTCGCGAGCCCAGTCGCAGACATAACGAAGGTAAGAGTTCGAGACCTTGTAGGACCCGATCGAGTCCGCATGGACCAGGATCACGTCATGACCGGCGACGACTGCCTCGCGCCGGATGCGGCGCAGCCGGTCGACGAATTCGCTCTCCGGCAGGGGACCGACCGGTTCGAACTCGAAAGTCGGCACGAAGCCGTCCAAAAGACGTTCGAACCGAGCGTCCGGATGCGGGATTGGCGTAATACGCGAGGCATTGGTGGCAGTCATAGCGGGTCTCATCGGTCATAGTCGTCACTTTAGATTATCGATGAAAATTAATTTGCAAAGAGGTGGATCCCGCTATCGGCTAGGCAATTCGCCAATAATTTAGGCAACGGTAATTTTTGGGCGAAAGCGGCAATGAAAATGGTCTTTCTTGGGAGGCACAACACATCCAGGCCTTTGAGAAAACATAATTATCCCGCGGTAAGCGCAATCCTTTAGAAAAAAATATTTCAAAAAACCTGCAAAAGTCGTCATCGACTTTTGGGAAGCGTGCTTAATAACTAGCACCGCGAAGCCAAAGCTTCGAAGCGATATCCATCTCGGCCTTGGCAACTGCGACGCAGTCTCGATGAAGCGAACCGCCGGCCGATCTTCTCGAAGCCGTAAAACCCATGCTGGGAATATCTTCGCAATGCGGCTGGGGAGGATGCAGATGCATCTCGGCTGGGCGTCCGGCTTGAACGCGAAGTCGATTGGCAGGGTATCGGCCCCGAAAAGCGGATACCGCTAAAATCGGTGTATCCGCAATCCCAGCACCTTTTCCGAAATGATCACCACGGCCATCGTCAGCACGATCGAGCAGGTCGAGACGGCCGCCGCTTCCGGGGTGAAATTGGTGCGCAGGTAATCGAATAACTGGATCGGCAGCGTCGACATGCCGACCCCCTTCAGCATGAAGGAGATGGTGAAGATGTCGAAGGAGATGATGAAGGCGAACAGGCAGCCGCCGATGACGCCCGGCTTGATCAGCGGCAGCATGATCCGCCGGAAGCGGGTGAACCGTCCTGCGCCAAGGCTCTGCGCCGCCATGCTCCAAGATGGATCATAACTTTCCATCGAAGCCGAGACGTTGATGAAGACGAAGGGCAGCGTGATCAGCACGTGGCCGACGATCATGCCGAACATCGTTTGCGTGCCAATGCCGACCGAATAGACGAAAAACAGCAGTGCGATTGCCGTCAGCACTTCAGGCAGAAGCAACGGCGCCAGCATCGCCACCCGCACGGCCTCCTTCAGCCGGCCGGCATATTGAACATGGAACATTGCCGCCATCGTGCCGATGATGCCGGAAATCACCATGGTGACCGCCGCGATCCACAGCGAGGTGCGGATCGCCCGCATGAAGACCTCGTTATTGAAGAACACCACGTACCAGCGGAATGAAAAGCCCTGTGGCGGGAAGGTCAGAAAAGCGCCCGAATTGAACGAGGCGATTACCACGACTGCGATCGGTGCCAACAGGAAGGCGTAGATGATCAGGCAATAAAGGGTGAGGAAGGGTTTCGACATTGACTCACACCTTCCATTTCATGACGGTGAGCCGCCCGAATGCGACCACCACGACCGCGCCGGTGATCGACAGCATCAGCGCCAGGGCCGAACCGAACGGCCACTGGAACGTGTCGATCAGCGCATCGACCACCGTTACCGCCATCGTCTTGACCCTCAAGCCCCCGATCAGCGATGGCGTGACATAGGCGCTCAGCGACAGCACGAAGACAAGGATGCAGCCCGCCTGGATGCCGGGCAGCGACAAGGGCAGCGTGATGCGCCGGAAGGACGTGACCTTGGACGCCCCGAGCGAACGGGCCGCGGACTCGAGCGACGGATCGATGCCCTGGATGGCGCTCATGATCGGCAGGATCATGAAGGGCAGGAAGACGTGCACCAGCGCGATGACGATGCCGAGCGCGTTGTACATCAGCGGCAACGGTGCATCGATGATGCCCCAGTTCGACAGCGTGCGGTTGATGATGCCGTTGTTGCCGAGCAGGATCGTCCAACCGTAGCTGCGGATGACAATGCCGACGAGCAACGGCGACAGAACCAGCCCGTAGCCCACCGCCCGGAATGCCGAATTGCCGCGCGCCAACTGCCAGGCGACGGGATAACCCAGCACGAGGCAGAGAAAGGTCGTCAGGAAACCGATCCAGAGCGTGTTGACGACCTGGAGGATATAGAAGCTGTCGGCGAAAAACTTGCCGTAATTGCCGAAGGTGAAGCCAGGCGCATAGGGCGTACCCTGCCCCGGCATGCGGAAGCTCATCACGACGATGTTGAGATAGGGCAGCACGAGGAAGAGGCCGATCAGCACCGCCGCGGGCGCGATTAGCAGCAACGGCCCGAGGCCTTTTCCGGCGGGAGCGGCGTTCATGCGGTGGCCCCGAGCGGCCAGAAACGCTCCGCCGGCGCATGAACCAGCACGCGCTCGCCATCTGCAAAACGCGTACGCGGAAAGGCCTGGACGTTCACTCTCGCACCGTTCTCAAGCTCCAGCCGGTAATCGACCAGACTGCCGGAGTAATAGCTGGAGAGGACCTTGGCGAATACGCCAGCGCCTGAACCGGCGGGCAGAAGCTCCACCGCTTCTGGACGAAGGGCCAGCATCAGCTCGGTGCCCTCGGCGAGGTTGCCGGACACCGGCACGTCGCCGAAAGCGGTGGCGACGATCCCTCCATTCACCTTGCCGCGGATGATATTCACCTGCCCGACGAACTCGGCGACTTCCAGACTGGCCGGCCGTTCGTAGATATCCGACGGCGTGCCGATCTGCGCGATACGGCCGCCGAACATCACCACGACCCGATCGGACATGGTCATGGCTTCCGCCTGATCGTGCGTGACGTAAACCGTGGTGATGCCGACCCGGCGCTGCAGGTCGCGGATGAAGACCCGCATTTCCTCGCGCAGCTTGGCGTCGAGATTGGCCAGAGGCTCATCGAGCAGCAGGATCTTCGGCTCGATAACCAGAGCGCGGGCGAGCGCCACACGCTGCTGCTGTCCGCCGGAAAGCTGGCGGGGGTACCGCTCGGCATAACCTGCCAGTTGCACCATATCCAGCACCTTGGCGATTTTCTCGCGGATCTGTGCCCTGGAAACTTTCCGCATTTCCAGTCCGAAAGCCAGGTTCTTCTCGACCGTCATATGCGGAAAGAGCGCATAGTTCTGGAAGACCATGCCGATATCGCGCTTCTCGACCGGCACACGCACCACATCGCTGCCGTCGAAGCGGATCGCCCCCTCGGTCGCGTCCTCGAAGCCGGCGATCATCTTCAAGGTCGTCGTCTTGCCGCATCCGGAAGGTCCCAGCAGCGAGATGAACTCGCCCTCGGCGATCTTTATCGAAATGGCGTTGACCGCGGGACCTTGCCCATAGTCCTTGGTCAGCTTTTCGATGCTAACCTCTGTCATGGAATTTCACTTTCAAAATCATGCCAAAAAGCCGATCATGGTTCGCCTATTGGGATGACGAGCCATGATCGCAGTGGGGGAAATCAGGCGGTGAAAATCACTTGACGGTCTTCGCCCAGCGTTCCGCAAGCTCACCTTGCTTTTCGTTGACGAATGCCCAGTCCCAGGTGAGGATCTTGTCCATATCGGCGCCGGAAACCGGCACGTCGGCCCTGAGATCCGCCGGCACGACGACCTTGGAATTGGTCGGCGAGATGAAAAACTCCTTCATCATCATCGCCTGCACCTCCGGCGACAGCAGGAAATTGGCGTATTGATAGGCCAGTTCCTTTTCCGGCGCATTGGCGAGGATGTTGATCGTCTGGTCGAACATGAACATCCCCTCTTCCGGAATGACGCAGTCGACCGGCAGGCCCTGGCGGCGCAGGCGGGCGATTTCGCCGAAATCGAACGGTGCGACAACGATTTCGCCGGAGGCAAGACCAGTCGAAAGGTTGAAGTCCACCTGGATCACCGAACCGAGCTTCTGCAGCGCCGCAAAGCCGGCATCGACATCATACTGATCCTTGCCGAAGATTTTCGAAAACAGCAGCAGCTCCATCTTGCCGGCGCTGTTGGCGAAATTGTAGAGGCCGATCTTGCCCTTGAGCTCCGGGTTGTTCCAGAGGTCCTTCCAGGACTTCGGCTTGGTCTTCACCAGATCGGTACGGTAGCCGATGCCGATCGGCGAAACGGCGCCGATCGCGCCCCAACCGTCGGTCTTCTTGGCGAGCGGGTAAAGGTCATTGTAATTCGGCAGCTTGGTCAGATCGAGCTTCTCGAAAAAACCTTCCTTGCGCAGGCCCGACGCAAAAACCTCGTTGGTCATTACGATCGAATAGGGCGGCTTGGCGACGCCTGCGGCACGCAGGTTGGCGCCGAAGACGCGGCCGTTGCCGACATCGAGCGTCACGGCAGCACCCGTCTGCTTGGTGAAGGCCGGCGCGACCGTGGAGCGCCAGTATTGTTCCCAGACCCCGCCGAGCGTCGGCACGATCAGCGTCTTCTGCTGCGCCCTCGCGGGCAGGCCCATCATGCCGGCCGCCGCAAGTCCACCCATTCCGGCAAGCATGTGCCGCCTTGTCAAATCCATCATGGCAGTTCCCCTTTTTGCGATCCTTGATCGGTCGGGGCCGGCGGTATTCCGCTTCGGCCCTCACTTTGTTTCAGATTTGCGTTGATCAGAGCTTAGTTCGTCCTCAGCCTTTCGAAAAAGCCTGTTTCGTCTTCAGGTCGATATATTCGCCATAGGTGATCGGCTGATATTTTGCTCCGCTTTTTACGAAAGGCGGCAGGCATTCGATTACCGTATCCTTCGACGGATTGAGGAAAAACGGGATCGACTGGCGGCGCGCCGTGCCCTTGAAACCGCTCGGCGGGTTAGCGACGCGATGCGGCGTCGAGACCCATTCGTCATTCGTCCAGCGCATGAACGCATCGGCGATGTTGATCACGTAAGCGCCCTCGATCGACGGCGCGTCCAGCCACTCGCCGTTGCGATTCTGCACCTGCAACCCGCCTGGAGACGCCTCGGAGCGCAGGATGGTCATGAAGCCGTAGTCGGTATGCACGCCCGCGCGCAGCTGGCCCGGCAACGGCGCCTCGCCCTGTTCGGGATAATTGATGACGCGCAGCGCCGAGAGGTGGTTTTCAAAGGAGGGTTCGAAATAATCCCGGTCGAGCCCGATCGCCTGGCAGAAGATACGGCGCATGTGCTTCGACAGCGTTTCCATTTCCCTGAAATAATCGCGAAAGGCTTTTTCGAGCCCCTCCGGCTTGTTCGGCCAGGCATCGCCCGGCAGGTTTTCGCCGAAATTCAGGCTCTCCTTGTAGTCGCCCGGCGTCTTGATGCCGAGCGTCGCGGCCAGCGCCTCTTCGGCGATCGGCGAGAAGGAAACGCCGCCCGTCACGCCCGCGCCGCGGCCGATCGTCTTCTTCCAGTCCTGCGGCTCATCAAAGAAGGCACGGGCCAGATTGTAGAGCCGTGAGGTCGCTTCCGGCGATACGCCGTGACCGGTGACGAGGAAGAAGCCGGTATCCCGGCAGGCAGTCTCTATGGCTTTCACCACACCAGCGGCGCCAGCCTTGTTTTTGATGAAAGGGTCGACATCGATGACCGGAATGCCGGCCACGGCGGCTCCGGATGGTACGGGGTTGGCATTCGAAATCGACATCGCACACCTCCATCACGTCATCTGACAAACAGATGTTGACAAAAACATCTGTTGTTGTCCATATCAAAAATAACGAAGTTTTAAGGCGTGCCTCGCCGGAAAGACAACTCAGGATGGATGACCTCGCCCCCCAGGAAGCGGCGGTCCTGGCGATCATCAGGGACAACCCGTTCGCGGGTCAGCAGGAGATCGCGACCCAGCTCGGCCTGGCGCGCTCCACCGTCGCAGCCCATATCGTCCAGCTCATGCAGAAGGGTTACATCCTCGGCCGCGGTTACGTGATGCCGGCGGAAACCCGCGCCGTCTGCATCGGCGGCGCGGTGCTGGACCGCAAATACCGCGCCAAGGCGGATCTGGTGTTCGAAACCTCCAATCCCGTCGACGGCATCCGCTCCATGGGCGGCGTCGCCCGCAACGTGGCGGAAAACCTCGCCCTTCTCGGAACCACGACCAGCTTCGTCTCGATCGTCGGTGACGATGAAGGGGGGCATGCGCTTTTGAAATACATGCGCGACCGCGGCATCGACATCAGCCAGGTCGTCACCACGACCGAGCGCCCCACGGCCGAATATGCGGCCATCCTCGACACCAGGGGCGACCTCGTGCTCGGCATTGCCGACATGGGCATTTTCGACCTCCTGCTACCGACCCATTTCGAGCGCATCTGGCCGCATCTCGCCGCCGCAAGCTGGGTCTTCTGCGATACCAACGTACCGGCGGAGACGCTGTCCGCGCTTATCGCAAAGCGCCAAGGTGCACGGTTCAAGCTGGCGATCGACGCCGTCTCGACGCCCAAGGCGGCCCGCCTGCCGAGGGACCTGTCCGGCATCGATCTCCTGTTCATGAATATCGACGAGGCGAACGCCGTCCTGCACCGCACGGCGCACGAGACGATCGACGACGCCAGGGAGGCGGCGCTCGCCCTTCAGGCCGCCGGCGCCCGCGAGGCGGTCGTCACCATGGGGCCACGAGGCATCGCCGTTGCAGGCACAGAGGGCGCCCGCACCTTCCCGGCCGTGCGCGCAACGCCGGTCGATATCACCGGCGCAGGCGACGCGATGATTGCAGGCACGTTGCACCGCATCCTGCATGGCGCAGACATCTACACTGCGGCGCGCACCGGCTCGCTGCTCGGCACGTTGACGATAGAAAGCACGGCCAGCGTCCATACCGAACTTTCCGAACGCTTCCTGGAAGCCAATATGCACCGTCTCGCCGGATAGGCCGGACGGTCAACATGACACTTGAGGAATACCCGATGACCCTTCTGAAGCCCAAGCTTAGCCGCGAAGTCGCCGAAACGATCGCCAGCGGCGGCCCGGTCGTGGCGCTGGAATCGACCATCATCACCCATGGCATGCCCTATCCCGCCAATCTCGAAACCGCGCTCGGCGTCGAAGCCGTGATCCGCGAAAACGGCGCGACCCCCGCGACCATCGCGGTGATCGAAGGCGAATTGCGCGTCGGCCTCGAACGCCATGAACTGGACGAGCTCGCCCAGGCCAAAGACGTGGTGAAGGCCTCCGGGCGCGACCTCGCCGTTGCCATGGTCAAGAAACAGTCGGCCGGCACGACCGTTTCCGCCACCATGCTGCTCGCCGATCTCGCCGGCATCGACATTTTCGCCACCGGCGGCGTCGGCGGCGTGCATCGAGGTGCCGAACAGACCTTCGATATTTCGGCCGACCTGACCGAGCTCGGCCGTACCAGGACCGCCGTCGTCTGCGCCGGCGTGAAATCCATTCTCGATATCGCCAAGACGCTGGAATATCTGGAAACCCAGCGCGTGCCTGTCATCGCTTACGGCACCGAGGATTTCCCGGCTTTCTTCACCCGCAAGAGCGGCTACAAGGCCGACCACCGTCTCAACACGCCGGAAGAGATCGCCGAAGCCATGTACCTGCACCACGAGCTCGGCACCGGCACCGGCCTGATGATCGCCAACCCGATCCCGGAAGCCGCCGCACTGACGCCGGAGTTCATCGACGGCACGATCGCCGACGCGGTGCGCGAGGCGGACGAAAAGGGCATCGGCCGCAAGGAACTGACACCCTTCCTTCTCGCCCGCATCAATGAGCTTTCCAGGGGCGAGAGCCTGAAGGCCAATATCGAACTGGTGAAGAACAATGCGCGGCTCGCCGCGAAGATGGCCGTCGCCTATGCGGCGCTGAAAAAGTCCGGCCGATAAATTGGCCGGCAACCAGCGGGACACGGCAAGTCATTCAAGAATACGGGGAACTGCCATGAGCTACGAAACGATCCTTTACGAAAAAGATGCCACCGACAAGTTCGCGACGATCACCATCAATCGCCCCGAGAAGATGAACGCGATGAACAAGACGGTGATCCGCGAGATCGACGCGGCGCTGAAGAGCGCCGTGGAAGACCCGGATGTCAACGCACTGGTCATCACCGGCGCCGGCCGCGCCTTCTCCTCCGGTTACGACCTGCAGGGCGGCGATTTCGATGTCGATATCGACTTCTGGCGCGAAGACATGACCGAAAATGCCGAGGCGCTGCTCAACATCTGGCGCGCGCCGATTCCTGTTATTGCGTCAGTCAACGGTTACGCTCTGGCCGGTGCTCTCGAACTGATGATGTCCTGTGACCTCGCGATTGCCGCCGACAACGCCAAATTCGGCGAACCGGAAGTACGCCACAATTCTGGTCCGCCGGCGCTCATGATGCCCTGGCTGCTCGCCACCCGCGACGTGCGCTGGCTGATGTTCACCGGCGACATGGTGGATGCGGAAGAGGCGTTGCGCATGCACCTGATCAACAAGGTCGTGCCCGCCGATCAGCTCACGGAAAAGACCGAAAACCTTGCGCGAAAGCTCGCCCGCATGCCGCTGCCGGCACTGAAATATACCAAAGCCTCAATCAACAACCAGCAGATGGTCGCGGGCCTGATGCCATCCTTTCAATACAATATCGAGGCGATCGCCGCCCTTCACGTCACCAAGCAGGGCCGCGAGTGGATGGCAAACCTCGCGAAAATGTCGCTCAAGGAATACCTCGCCTTCCGCGACAACCCGTTCAAGGGTCTCGACTGAGGAGGTTTTGCCGATGCCCGCAAACACATTTGATGCGATGCGGGCTTTGATGGCGCCGCACTCTATTGCGGTCGTCGGCGCTACCGAGCGTGCCGACGCCTCCTCCAGCTACGTGATGAAAAACCTGATGCGCTTCGGTTATCAGGGAAAGATCATGCCGGTTCATCCGAAGGCGGAAACGGTTTTCGGCTATAAAGCGGTTCCCTCCCTCTCAGCGCTGGATGCCGCCCCTGACGTCGCGGTCATCGGCATCGCCGCCGACAAGGTGATTGCAGCCTTGGAAGAGGCCGCCCAGACAGGCGTGAAAGCTGCCGTCGTGCTGGCCTCCGGTTTTGCCGAACTGGACGAGACCGGCCGCGAGCGCCAGCAGCAGTTGATCGAGATCGCAGGCCGCCACGGCATGGCCATCTGCGGCCCGAACTGTCTCGGCCTCCTCAATCTCGGCACGGGCGCGGCGCTTTATTCCTCCAGCCTCTCGACCAATCTCGAAAAAGGCCGCTTCGCGATCCTTTCCCATTCAGGTGCCAGTGCCATCGCGCTCGGCAATACCGGTCGTTTCGGCCTCAGCCACATCGTCTCCTCCGGCAACAGCGCCGCGACCGACATTCCCGACTATCTGGAATTCCTGGCGACGGATGAAGCCACGAACGCCGTCGGCATCGTCATCGAGGCAATCCGTGAACCGGAAAAGCTTAGCCGCGCGATGGAAAGGATGCATGCTGCCAACAAGCCGGTTATTGCACTCCGCGCCGGTCGCTCCGTCCGCGGCGCCCAGGCGACTGCCGCCCATACCGGCTCGCTTGCCGGCAGCAATGAGGCCTATCGATCCTTCTTCAAGCGGGTCGGCATCATTGAGGTACCAGACATGGACGGTTTCATGGAGACGGCGACGCTTTGCCTGAACCTGAAACAGCGCCCAGCCAAGCCGGGCGTTGCGATCGTCGGGGTCTCGGGTGGCGGCGTGGCGCATGTCTCCGACATCGCCGACGAGGCCGGCCTGTCGCTGCCCGACCTGCAGCCGGAAACCGTCGCGAAGATCAGAACCCTGCTGCCGCCCTTCGCGACGCCACAGAACCCGCTCGACACGACCGGCGTCGTCTTCGCCAACGGCGGTATCTATCGCGACGTGCTGCACGCCTTGGCAGATGATCCGTCGATCGGCCTGATCGTCGCCGCGCAGGATGCACCGGCAGGCCTCGACGGCTTCTGCGCCTCCGAATATCTCGGCATCGCCGAAGCCGTCTCCGCCTATGCCAAAACCGGCAGGGCGCCGGTCGTTTTCATGAGCAACCTCTCTTCCGGCCATCATCCTGCCGTCGAGGCCAAGCTTCCAGATGTGCCGGTATTGCGCGGCACGCGGAGCTCGTTGACGGCGATTGCCAGCCTGATCGCGCAAAGTCGCAACGTCTCTTGGCCCGGCCAGGCTTCCCTTGAAAAGAAGTCTTTGCCAGCCGGAGCCCTGACCGAGCGGGAAGCCAAGGCATTACTGGCCGCCGAAGGCCTGCCCGTTCCGAAAGAAGCACTCGTCACCACCGCCGATGCCGCCGCCGAAACCGCCACCTGGCTTGGCTTCCCGGTCGTGATGAAGATCGAATCTCCCGACATCCTCCACAAGACCGAAGCGGGCGGCGTAAAGCTCGGCATCGGTTCGGAAGCTGAAGCCCACACCGCCTTCGACGCCCTCATGTCAAGCGCCCGCGCCTATGCACCCGATGCCGATCTACGCGGCGTCTCGGTGCAGGAAACGGTGTCAGGCGGCGTCGAGGCCCTGGTCGGCCTCGTACGCCACGAACCCTTCGGTTTCGGCCTCGTCGTCGGCATCGGCGGCGTGTTGGTGGAATTGGTCAGGGACGGCGCCTTTGACCTTCTGCCTATCGACCTTGCCCGCGCGGAAGCGATGATCGGCGAGACGAAACTCGCCTCGCTGCTGGACGGCTATCGCGGTGCGCCGAAAGCGGATCGTAAGGTGCTTGCCGAATTGCTGGTTAAGCTCTCGGATTTTGCCGCGAAATATGGCGACGATATCGAAGCGATTGATCTCAACCCGGTCGCGGTGCTATCGGATGGCAAGAGCGTGCGGGTGCTGGATGCGCTGATTATTCCAAGAAATACGCTGCAATAGAGCCGACCTCATTGTCGGAGGGAGTCGCTTGCCCCATTCTCTGTCATTCCTGTGCTCGTCACAGGAATCCAGCAGCCGCGCGTCTGCGCGGCGAAAGACGCTTTTCAGCTCAAAGACTTGAGCTGGCTGGATCCCTGTGACGAGCACAGGGATGACGGAGAGAACAGGCCCTGGCGAAATCTCAAACTAAAGCCACCCGCTTCGCCGCAATCCCTGCCAACCGTTCGGTCAGCAGCGCATAAAACCCGTCAGCATCGACATCGCGCATGAACATCGCGTTCTTAGGCCGGCCGGAAACACCCCACCAGTCAGCCACCGTCATGCCCTTAGTCAGCTCGGATTCCGTCTCGATCTCCACATTGCAGAGTCGCCCGGAATAAAGCTCCGGCTTCAACAGATAGGCGATGACGTTCGGATCGTGCAGCGGCCCACCCTCGCTACCGTATTTCGCCACGTCGAAGCGCTCGAAATAGTCGAGCCAGCCGACCAGCACCTCCGAAAAATGTCCGCCGATCGCCCGGAATGCGTCGACGCGGGCGCGGGTCGTCAACGTCTTGTGGGTGACATCGAGCGGCATCATGACGATCGGTACGCCGGAGCCGAACACCACGGCCGCGGCCTGCGGATCGACATAGACGTTGAATTCCGCCGCCGGCGTGATGTTACCGCCCTCGAAACAGCCGCCGCCCATCAGCACCACCTGTTTGATGCGGCCGACAATCTCAGGCGCCTTGGTCATCGCCTTGCCGAGATTGGTCATCGGCCCGAGCGTACAGACGGTCACCGTGCCGGCCGGCTCTGTCATCAGCGTTTCGATGATGAAATCGACGCCGTGCTGCTCCTGCAGCGGCATCACCGGATCGGGCAGGTCGGCACCATCCATGCCGGTCGCGCCATGCACATATTCTGCCGTGACGAGCGTGCCGGACATCGGCTGGCTGCAGCCCGCGAACACCTTTACATCGGACCGGCCCGCCAGTTCGCAGACCTTGCGGATATTTACATTGGTCAGCGACAGCGGCACGTTGCCGGCAGCAGCGACGATGCCCAGCACCTCGATCTCCGGACTTCCGAGCGCCAGCAGAATGGCCAGCGCGTCGTCCTGGCCGGGGTCGGTATCGATGATGATCTTTTCTGCCATGCGGGTCACTTTCGGGATTTTGAAAAAGTCAGGCAACGTGGGTCATCGGTTCGTTGGCGCGCAATCGGGCCAGCAGCTCGGCCTTGCGCTTTTCAAACCGGTCGATGGACAAAAGTTTGACGGGGCCGAAACCGCGGATCATGTCCGGCAAGCCGGCAAGTTCAATGGCAGGTCCATGATTGCCGGCTTCCAGTGCGGAGGAAAGCCCGGCCACCAGTGCGAAATAATCTTCGATCAGCTTCCGCTCCATGCGCCGCTCGGCGGTGCGGCCGAAAGGATCGAAAGCCGTGCCGCGCAGGAATTTCAGCTTTTCCAATAGCGCAAACGCAGGCCTGATCCAGCCGCCGAAGGCGATCTTGGCCGGATGACCGGTGCGACCGTCGATCTTGCGGGAGAAGAGCGGCGGCGCAAGGTGATGCTTGACCTTGAAGTCACCCTCGAACTGCTCGGCAAGCTTCTTTTCGAAGCTTCGGTCGCGGTGCAGCCGGGCGACTTCATATTCGTCCTTGTAGGCCATGAGTTTAAAAGCGTTCTTTGCCACGACCTCGGCAAAACCCGTCATCCCGCGCAGCCGTATTTCGGCGTTTCTGGCGGTCTCAACAAGACCTGTATAGCGTTCGGCATAGGCCGCATCCTGGTAATCCGTCAGGAAAGCAATCCGCTTCGCAACGATCTCTTCCAGCGTCTCGGCCTTCGTCTCCGCCTTCACCAGCCCCGCCTCGCGCGCCACAGCCTCGACATCCACCGCCGCGCGCCGGCCCCAACCGAAGGCGGCACGGTTCATGGCGATGCTGGTGCCATTCAGCTCGATCGCCTTGTCGATCGCATCAAGGCCGATCGGCACGAGGCCGCGCTGCCAGGCATGGCCGAGCAAGAACATGTTGGCGGCAATCGCATCGCCCATCAGCGCCGTGGCAAGATCCGTCGCCGGAACGGTCTCGACCGCCTCGTCTCCGGCGGCACGGCGCAACGATTTCAGCGTCGCCTCCTGCCTGAAGTCGATCATCGTATCCTTCACAAACGAGGCCGTCGGCGCGAAATGATCGTCGATCACCGCACGCGTCCTGTTCTTTGCAAAAGAGGCCAGCGAATTCTTCTGCGCCGCCACGACGATATCGAAGCCGAGCACGAGATCGCTTTCGCCGGGGCCGATGCGTGCTGCATTGATCTGCGCCGGGTCCTTTGCCAGCCGGATATGCGAGACCACCGAGCCGTTCTTCTGCGCCAGTCCAGTCTGATCGAGCGTCACCAGCGCCAAACCGTCGAGAAACGCCGCCTGGGCCAGGATGGCGCTTACCGTAATGACACCCGTGCCGCCGATACCGGCAAGCAGCATGCCGTAAGGTTTCGCGAAATCCGTGACGAATACCGGTAACGGCAGGTCGTCCGTCCTTACCGATTTCGACTTCGCCGCCGGCTTGCGGACGCTGCCGCCCTCGACGGTGACGAAGCTCGGACAGAAGCCTTTGATGCAGGAGAGATCCGTGTTGCAGCTCGACTGGTTGATGCGCCGCTTGCGGCCGAATTCCGTCTCCTGCGGCTCGATCGAGATGCAGTTGGAGACGGCGGAACAGTCGCCGCACCCCTCGCAGACCAGTTCGTTGATGAAGGCACGCTTGTCCGAGACCGGGAAGGCACCACGCTTGCGGCGGCGCCGCTTTTCGGCAGCACAGACCTGGTCGTAAATCAGCACGGTGATGCCGGGGACTTCCCGCAACTCCCGCTGCACGGCATCCAGCTCGTCGCGATGGTGGACGGAAACCTCGCGCGGCAGATTGCCCTGCCATACCTCCGGCCGCTCGGCGACGACCACGACGCGCTTCGCCCCTTCGGCCAGCATCTGCCCGACAATGCCGGGCACGGTGACCTCGCCATCATGCTTCTGCCCGCCGGTCATCGCGACCGCATCGTTGTAAAGGATCTTGTAGGTGGCGTTGACCTTGGCGGCGATTGCGGCACGGATGGCGAGAAGGCCGGAATGGAAATAGGTGCCGTCGCCCATATTGACGAAGATATGCTTTTCGTCGGTAAACTGGGACAGCCCGATCCACGAACCGCCTTCGCCACCCATCTGCGTGAAGGTCGAAGTGTTGCGGTCCTCGTTGCCGATGATCATCATATGGCAGCCGATGCCGGTCGAGGCACGGCTGCCGGCCGGCAGGCGGGTCGAGACACTGTGCGGACAACCGGAGCAGAAATAGGCGTCCCGGCGAAGCGCCGTCGCCTCCACGCCGAGGGAGGCCGTCATCTCGTTCACGAACCGAGCCTTGGCCTGCAGATCCGCATCCAGAGGACCGAGCCGGGAGAGAATGACCCGCGCCACCGAAAGCGCGCTGATTTCGCCGGTCGAATTGAGAAGCGTAGTACCGTCGTCGCCAGCCTTGCCGAATACGCGCGGCCGCATTCCGTCGGCCAAGTTGAAGAGCTGCGCCTTGATCTGGTCTTCGAGGATGGAGCGCTTCTCCTCCACCACCAGCAGTTCGTCGAGACCGGAGGCGAATGCCGCAATGCCTTGGGGCTCCAGTGGCCACACCATGCCGACCTTGTAGAGCCGAATGCCCAGTTCCCTTGCGCGAACCTCATCGATGCCGAGCAGCGCCAGCGCGCTCATCAGGTCGAGCCAGGATTTGCCGGTCGAGACGATGCCGAGCCGGGCACGCCCGTCTCCGCCCCACACGGAGCTGTCGATCCGGTTGGCGCGTGCAAAAGCCTGCACTGCAAGTATTTTACGCTCCAGCCGAAGCTCCATCGCATGCGGCCCGTCCGGCCAGCGCAGCGACAAACCGTCCGGCGCGAAGACCTCGTCCGGGATGACGATTTCCGGCCTATCAGGGTCCAGATCGACCGTTGCAGAACATTCGACGATCTCGGTCTGGCACTTGAAGCCGATCCAGGCACCGGAATAGCGGCTCATGGCAATCCCGAGCAGGCCGTATTCTATATATTCGCCGACGCCGGCAGGCGAGAGCAGCGGCACCATGGCGGAGATCAGGTTATGCTCGCTCTGGTGCGGCAGCGTCGAGGACACCGCCCCGTGATCGTCGCCGACAAGCAGCAGTACGCCGCCATTCGGGTCGGTCCCCACCGCATTGGCGTGGCGGATGACGTCCATGCTGCGGTCGACGCCGGGCCCCTTCCCGTACCACATGGCGAATACGCCGTCGTAGCGCGAACCTTCGAACATGCCGGTCTGTTGCGTGCCCCAGATCGCCGTTGCCGCCATGTCTTCGTTGAGGCCCGGCTGGAATTTGATATGCGCCGCGTCGAGATATTTCTTCGCCTTGCCCATCTCGCGGTCGAAGCTTGCCAGCGGCGAGCCGCGGTAACCGGAAACGTAACCCGCGGTATTCAGGCCTTTTGCAAGATCGCGCAGGCGCTGGATCATCGGCAGGCGGATCAGCGCCTGCGTACCCGACACAAGGATACGGCCTTTTTCCAGCATATAGCGATCGTCGAGGCCGACCTTGCGATCAATAGAGGGGCGATCAGGGGAAGGTGTATCCGGTGCAGAATGGATGGACATCTAGGCTTGCTCCAGTGCCCCACCGCTCAAGGCCTGCGTTTCAAAGACAAGGCCACGGACGAGAACGTGATCGACTTCACATGTCTCCTTCATTCGCCGCACGGTGGAGGTTCCCATCGCGTTGCGAGCATATCCTGCATCGCTGTCGATGGGCTTTTCGCGCGCAGCCACATCGGCACGTCCTTCCGAAAACGCTTTCCCGACAAGGATGGCCGAAGGATTGGGCTTGCCTTCAGGATGCGCAGCAAACTGTATTAGCCAACCAGCCGGCGCGGGGACGGGCGAGGAGACATCCCCTCCCAATCCGGCTCTACAAAGCGCAGCGTCTTGCCAGGCCCGAGCCATCTTGCGCATATTCTTCCCCTTGCCTTGGTGGCTTTGCGAGAGACGTTATTCGCATTCCTCTATTTGTCAAACCTATATTTAAAAAGCGATAGCTTTTCGATTTCAGCCATGGCATGACTGACACGGAAGATACGGCCCAACGAGGCCGGGGCGCTTATGGGAAGGCCGCGACATGATCCTCAAATACGACGAGGTTGTCCGCACCGGGATTGCCAAACAGGTTGCCGACAACATCCGTTCGGCGATCATGGACGGCCGGCTGAAGGTGGACGAACGCCTGCCGACCGAAGAGGAACTTGCCCGCAGCTTCGGCATTTCCCGCCCGACAGTGCGCGAGGCCCTGAAGCGCCTCGCTGCCCAGAACCTTATTCATTCCAAGCGCGGGCCGACTGGCGGCAATTTCGTCAAGCGGCCGGACCCGGAAGGCCTGTCCAAGGCGATCACCGGTGCCGCGACCCTGCTTGTCGGGATCGGCGCCTTCGATATCGAAGAAATCATCACTGCCCGGCTGGAGACGGAGACTGTCTGCTGCCGACTTGCCGCAGAAAATCGCAGCGATGCCGATCTCGCCGTCATGGAAGAAGAGATCGCGCTGCAACTCGACGAGACGATCAGCGACGAGGATTTCTGCGCCTCCGACGTTCGCTTTCACCGGGCGCTGGTGGATTCGACCGGCAATGGCCCTCTGAAGCTGATGATGTATACCGTCATCGAGGCCTTCATTCCGATCACCAACATGATCGTCTTCCGCGTCCGCGAGCGCCACCACGTTGCCTCGCTGCATCGGGAAATCCTTGATGCGGTGCGCGAGCGGCAGGATGCCAGAGCCGCCGGCGCGCTCGCGCGGCTCCTCGCCTATGTGCGCGAAAGCTATTCCGCCGCGCTCGGCGCGCGTGCCGAGCGCGATGCCGTACAGGCCTCCGCCTGAACCCAATCCACCATAATATCGGGAGAGAGACATGACCGAGACGTTCAGGGCCATGGTGATCGACGCCGTCGACGGCAAGCCGCAGGGCATTTTCAGAGATATCTCCGTGGCCGACCTTCCCAACCACGACGTGCTGGTCGAGATCGCCTATTCGACTCTGAACTACAAGGACGGACTGGCGATCACCGGCAAAGGCCGCATCGCCCGACGCATGCCGATGATAGGCGGCATCGATCTTGCCGGCACGGTCCTCCAATCCCGCTCTCCCGAGTGGAAGCCAGGCGACAAGGTGGTATTGAACGGCTGGGGACTTTCCGAGACCGAATGGGGAGCCTATGGCCGCTACCAGCGGGTGAGACCGGAATGGCTGATCCCGCTTCCGGACGCTTTCTCCATGGAACAGGCGATGGCGATCGGCACCGCCGGCTACACATCCGCGCTCTGTGTCGATGCGCTCGAAAAATGGGGCTCGATCAAGCCCGGCGAAGGTGAGGTTCTGGTAACGGGTGCGGCCGGCGGCGTCGGCTCCGTGGCGATCGCCCTTCTCGCCGCCCGCGGCTATAATGTCACCGCCTCCACCGGCCGGCCGGAAACCCATGGATATCTGGCCTCGCTCGGCGCCACGAACTTCGTCGACCGCGCCGCGCTTTCGGAAAAGGGCGGCCCGCTGCAGAAGGAACGGTGGACAGGCGGCATCGACAGCGTCGGTTCCACCACGCTCGTCAACGTGCTTTCCCAGACCGTGCGCGGCTGTGCGGTCGCAGCTTGCGGCCTGGCCGGCGGCGCCGACCTGCCTGGCACCGTGCTGCCGCATATTCTGCGCGCCGTCACCCTGATCGGTGTCGATTCCGTCATCGCCACCCGCGAGCAGCGGCTTTCCGCCTGGGCACGGCTCGCCCGCGATCTCGATCCGGCCAAGCTGGCGGAAATTACCACGATGGAACCGATGTCGAACCTGCCGCAACTCGCCGAGGATATTGTCGGCGGCAGGATCCGCGGACGTGTGGTAATCGATGTGACGAGGTGAACGCAGGCTAAGCGGCTGCCAAAGTTGTCTCAACATGCCGGCCCTGAGATTCCGTCGGAGCCGGTAGCGGTCGCGGATTTTGTCGGCCGGCGTTCCTCCGCGCATTGAAGACGGTCGGCTGCTCCGAACATCCGCCTCATAAAACCGTATTCTATCATTTGCTCCGGCCCTTCGAACGACGCGGATGTGACAGGCTCGTTGAAATCCGGTCCAGCGCCTTTTTCGAGCATCGCCAGCATCCGCTCATAGGCCGCCGCGCCATCGAAATATTGTTTGTCCTTCACGGCCGCCAGCGAGCGGCTGCGCAGATCGGAAAAAAGCTTGAAATGCAGCAAGACCCCGGAAATCGGCGGGAAATTGCGCTGATAAGGCGTCGGCTGGTGGATACTCACTCCGAGGGAGCAACTCTGGTCCCATTTCAAAAGCGGATACTTCATGAGTTCGATCGCCTCGCCGAAAACACGCCGCCTCGGACCTCCGGTCATGCTCAAGTGACGCAATGTCGGGGTAATATGATAACCGGTGCGGTCGAAGCAGTTGGCGATTTCCCACGGCATGCCGCCGTCCGTTCCGTCGAATGCAAATTCGTCGATCGGGCCTGGCGGGTAAAGGTCGATCATCGGCGCGGCCAGGCGGTTTTCTCCCCGCCGTTCCAATTCTCCAATGAGGTCGGTGATGGGCCGATTGAAGCAATCGTCATAGATCAGGTATTCATCCGAATCGATGTTGAGATACCATCTGTCCGATCCGTAGAGAGCAAACAGTGCCTCCCGCCACAATTTGCCACGCGCCGCATGTCGGAAGCGGACGGGCGAAAGCCAAACGTCGACGTCACGCTCCTTGAACAAGAGGTCTCTGGTCGCGTCTTCGGATTGATCGTCAACGCAGATGAAGCGGGTAACCCCCAGGCGGCGATAGTGCCGAAGCAATGACGGTATGAACCGCGCGTCATTATGAGTGAGAACAACCAAGGGCACGTCCTGCGGCTGCAAGGGACGGACACGATACCCTGACGCTGGAACGAGAGTGACCGGCAATATTTCCCGCCGGCGGCGCCGGGTGACTTTCAAACTTTCACAATAGGTCCTGAGCCGCGTGAACCATCCATGAGGCCTGTGCCGCGCCCCTTCGCAGCCGCCGTCGCGGCTCGGATAGGAGAATCCCGAAATCGGGCCTCTGGATGGCGAACCCTCAAGGCCATGCTTCTGGAAATGGTGTCTCAGCAACTAATAGGCCCTCCGATAATAAGTGGGATTTTTTCCCACATATCTCATCGAAAGGCCGCAGTCTTCCCCTTTTCTCACATTCACCTTAAAAAGTGTGCAAATTTCCCACGCAGCTTGTCTGCCGACGAAAGGAAGCGTAGAGAAGCCTTATTCGGAAACCCAAAATGCCTCCACCGCGTCCCAAAGCTCCGTTCTCAGAAGATGGCCTTCAGAAGGCGCTGGTTCGCATTCTGCGCCCGCTGGTGCGGCTATGCCTGGCGAGCGGCTTCACCTTTCCGGCCTTCACCGCCCTGCTGCGCAGGCTGTTCATAGACGTGGCGGAGAAGGATTTCGCACTTCCTGACAAGCAGCAGACCGACAGCCGCATCTCGTTGCTGACGGGAATCCACCGGAAGGATGTCAGGCTGCTTCGGGTCGGCGAATTGCCAATGCCGTCGCTTCCGGCTCCGGTTTCACGGACGAGCAGCATCATCGCCCGCTGGCTGGCGGACCCGCGTTATTGCGACGAAAATGGTCGGCCGGCGTCGCTGCCGCGCAGTGCGCCCGAAGGTGCTCGGTCTTTTGAAACGCTGGTCACCGATGTGACCCGTGATCTGCGGGCTCGCGCGGTGCTTGACGAGTGGCTCGACCGTGGCGTTGCCGTGATCGATGACGATGACATGGTGCACCTGACCGCCTCGGCGATCGTGCCGCAGAACAGCGACGATGCAAGACACCACTACTTCACCCGCAATCTGCACGACCATGCGGCAGCAGCAATCGACAATCTGCTGACGGACCCGCCTCCTTTTTTCGAACGAGCGGTTCACTACAACAATCTCTCGCCGGAACTGGCCGCCAAACTCGAGTCTCTGAGCCGGGACGATGCAATGGAGCTCCTCCTCAACCTCAACCGTACCGCCAATCAATCGGTCCAATTGGATACGGGCGGCGCGGCGCGATGGACCGTCGGCATCTATATCTACCGGACGGAAGAAGCCGCAGTTCCTGGCGAAGACGAAGAGCAGAAGGAGGGTGTGTAGTGTCCCCCTTGTCGCGCCGTGGTTTCCTGTTTTTGGCCGCAGGCCTGCAGTTTTGTTCAGTTCGCGAAGTTCTCGGGAACGACCGGCCGATCGCGCAAAACGATCACGGGATCGGCGGTACGGGCCTCTCGGTCGACGGTGGTGACGACAATGGTATTGGCGGCACGGGGATCGTCGGGACGATCCAACGGTTTGGAAGCATCATCGTCAACGACAAACGCGTGACCTACGACCGGTCCACGCCGGTCTTCATGGACGGCGTAAGATCGACAACCGATGCGATGCGGCTCGGCCATGTCGTTCGTATCGTACTCTCGAACAATTCGATCCAGCCGCATGCCAGCGCCATTCACGTCACAAGCGAGGTAAAAGGCCGTATCGAGGCAATCGACAGGGGACGCATGACCGTTTTGTCCCAGTCGGTGGAATTGACGCAAAATGCGGCTATGCCCCGTCTTCGGAAAGGAATGATGGTGGCAGTCTTCGGCATTCGCAAACCGGACGGCACGATCGTGGCCAGCCGCGTTGAAGAGATTGCGCGAAACGCTATGCCGGCCTTGCGTGGCGTTGCGGAATTCGGCGGCGGCCGATTGACGGTAGGCGGCCTTCCGCTGGAGAGCGGTCTTCGCCAGATGGCGGGAAAACGCATCGTCGTGGAGTTTGCCCTGCGCGGCCAGCAACCCGTGATGAAACGCTTGCGGCAGGAAGAACTGGTTCCGGGCCTCAGGTCCGGAACGGTCAATGTGGAGACCTATGCGGACCGGCGCGGCGAACAGGTGCGCCTGGGCGTCGGGATCAACGTAAAAGTTCAGGGCGGTTTGCCGGCGCAGGCTTCCAGCCCCTCGTTCTTCGATCTTTCGGTGGATCCGAGAGGAAATCTTTCAAGTCCGGTACAGGATCACGGTGGAAGACTGCCTGGCTTGCAGGATCGGGAAGCGCCGCGCGGACCGGCGCCGCCCGATGCAAGCCCGCCCGGCTCTCCTGGAAAGGGTGGTCTTGGAGGGCTTGGTCCTCTGTAAAAAAATGCAAGCCGGCTCGCTGAGAAGAAGACGGCTATGCCTTGGACGGGCTATCAACGGGATCGGCCATCAGAAAGCGCAGAGGCAGAGCGTAATGTCGTCATATTGCGGCCGACCGGCTGCAAAAGAGATAACCGCGCGACGGTATTCGTCTATCAGGATGTTCGGCCTTAACTCAGTCTTTTCGGCGACCATCTGCATCAATCGCGCGTCGCCGAACTGTTCGTCTCCGGCATTGAAGGCCTCCGGAATGCCGTCGGTGTAACAGACCAGCAGGCTGCCCGGCGCAAGCGGAATCTCGACGGTTTCGTAAACCACTTCGGGGATCATGCCGAGCACAAGATCGCCGGTGACCGGCAGATACGAGACCGCCCCGTCGATCGTCTTCATGATCGGCGGTACGTGGCCGGCATTGGAGTAACTCAGGCGGCCGGCGCCGCGATCGACGACCCCGTAGAAGACGGTCACGAAAAGGTTCTTGTCGTTGGTTTCGGCAAGTACCCGGTTGGCCTTGGTCAGCACCTCGCCCGGCGACTGCCCGGTCATGGCGAGCGACCGCACGATCGTGCGCGACATCGCCATGAAAAGGGCGGCGGGCGTGCCTTTGCCGCAGACATCGGCAATCAGGAAGCCTGCGCGGTTCTCGTCGATGGTGAAATAGTCGAAGTAGTCACCCGCCACTTCCTGGGAGGGCACCATCTGGCCGTAGAAGGAGACGCCGTCGAGCACCAGCGGCCCGCGCGGCAGCAGCGCCTGCTGTAATTCGGAAGCGACGGAAAGTTCAGCCTGCAACTGTCGCAACGCCTCCTGGTCGAGATGGGCCGCACGCAGCGCCTCCACCGCTTCGGAAAGGCGTTGGATCTCGATCGTTCCCTTGTCGGTGTCGAGAGGCGGAGCCTCTTCGCCGCGGGTCAGCTTGTCGATCACCTCGATCGCCGCATCGAGCGGCCGGAAAGCGCCGCGCACCATCCACATCAATCCGCCGAGGACATGGCCGACAAAGACCACCACGAGGCCACCGAGGAGCCATTGCAGCCAGCGCGTCCGCAGAAAATCCTCGCTCCGGTCGTTGGAGACGCCGAGATAACCGAGCGTCCGACCATCGCCGAACCCGTCCTTCAGGGGAATATCGATCATCCGCGAACCGAGCCAGCCTTCGCTCATCTGCTCGGCTTCGGCAAGCGGCACCAGCCGGGCGTCGAGGTCCACGGTCTGATTGAGGCGTGCCACGATGCGTGAAACCGGCGCGGCGACGAGGGCGTAACCCACGATGCCGAAGCGGAAACGCAATGGCACAAGCTTGGTCTGGTAGATCATCTGGGATCCGCCGCCAAGATTGAGGCGGGCGAAGCCGTCCGTATCCGTGACCCGCACCATGCGCGTCAGGGAGGCGGCGAAATCGGACGGCAGGCGAAGCGAGGGAATGTGATGAAAATTCTGCAATGCCTGGTCGAACACGATAACGATCTGCCCCTCCGCTCCGGATTCGGCTTCCGCCATCCGGGCTTCCACGACATCGGGTTCATCGCGCGACAGCGCATTCAGGAGCTCGACATCGCGGCGGATGCGATTGGCGATTCCTTCCTGCGCCGCGGTCACGTCGGTGACATAGCTTCGCCACATCGCTTCGATCAGCAGTCTGGTGTCGCGTCGCGCGGATTGGTCCGTCACCCTGATGCTGAGCACCACCTGGACTACGAAGATGAGGCTCAGAAGCAATGTCGCCACGCCGACGAAAAGGGCAATGCGCGTGCGCAGGTTCATCAGCCGGTACTCCCGCTAAAGATACGGCGCGGCCTGATCCGCATACCGGCGATGATCGTGAACGCAAGCGGAGCCAGCATCATCAGATAAACGAGGATCGCCGGCAGGGCTGCTTGCTCAGGAATGGCAGTTTCCTGTGCAATTGCGCCCGCGGCGGCAAAGGCCGTCAATCCTGACGCAAGAACGCGCGCGCCGCGGAAATGGCCGGCGCCCAGCGTGAAGGGTAGCTGCGACATCCAGCGCCCGACCGCGCCCATCAGAACCGCGGCGATTGCGGTATTGACAAGGACAGGGCCACCCGCGGCGTAAGCTTGTGCGACGATGAGTGCGACGGCAAACACCGCGAGCTCAAAAAGTACCCAGCGAGCTCGCCGCCAAGTGCCGACCAGACCGGCCAGCAGTCCACCCGCGGCATAAAGCACGGCCGTCACGAGAAGGTAGAGCGCGGGGCCGGAATTGCCGAAAAGCAAGGCGGGCATCTGGCGGGCGGCAAGGGCCAGCAACAGGAAACCCGCCGTCTGCATCGCGAAGAGGCAGAGCCAGATCCAATTGTCCAACAGGATGCGCAAAGTGAACCCGGCTATCATTGGCGGCGATCGCGATGCTTCGACCTTTGGACGGATTTCCGCCAACACAAAAACGAGCACCATAAGCAGGGCAATCGCCCCTTTGGCCATGAGCGTTTCGACCGCAAAACCGACGGCGGTGATGCCGGCGAAGCATACCGACGGCAAGAGAGCGGCGCCAAGATGAACAGGCTTCGCACCGTCCTCATTCCAATGAAAGCCTAGACCGCAGGTGAGAGCCGAGGCCGCCATGAGCGGCAGGCCGTCGAGCCACAAACCGAGACCGCCTGCAGGGACGATGACGACGAGCGGAAAAAGCCGCACGCGCCGCTGCAAGGCAAGCCCGAGCACGAAAGCCACGGCGATGCTTGCAAACTGCGCGACGGGTGGCGCAGCCGACAATGCCGAAGGTCCACCCCAGCAGAAGAAGAGCAGCAGGAAGAAAAGACCGAGCGGCAAGGTGGATCGCACCGCCTCGTATAGCGATCGCCCCTCGCCTTGCCAGATGGCCCGCAGCATCGCACCGCCGCTGACGAAAAAAACGAAGGCCACGAGAGCAAAGGCTCCGACCTCGGCCAGAACGGGCAGAATGTTGACGGAGGCCTTGAGCCGCACGCCCTCTTCCAGCACCTGCTCCACGCCCAAACTGACGAAACCGGATAAACCAAGCCAAGATGTCCACTTGGCCAGGATCTGCCCGAGCGGATCCGAGCCTGCCGCATAGGTAACGCCGCTTGCGCCGCTTACCTCGATCGCCCCTATGGCAGGTTTGGACGCGACCTGCTGCTTGAGATAATCCAGCATGCCGACCAAATTATCGAAGGGAATGCCGAGCGAGAGCGCACGGTTGAGATGGCCTGCGGTATCGGCAACCGCGAGTGCCGCCGCCTGTCTTGATATGTCGGTCGCTTGCCAGCCCAGACTCGCCAGCATGAACAAAACACCGCCGACAAAAAGAACCGCCGGAACGCGAATGGCATCCCATGGAGGCGAGAACACCAGCAGGAGCGCAAGGAGAGCGGCGATGAGCGAAAGACCGATGGTGATCGCCCGGTCCCGTTCGGCCAGTGCGGCGTCGATGCCCGCCATCGAGCGCGTGACGTAAAGACGGGCGATGCTTTCGCCATGGCTGTCGGAGACGGCGCGTTCGGCTACCATGGTTCCGGCAATACGATGCCGGGAGTTTTCGACGGCACGATCAACCGTCTGCAGTTTTTCGAGCCGGAGCGACAAGGCGTCCGGACCTTCGGCCAGTGTCGACGGCGGCTGGAGCAGTTCCTCGGCACTGCCCAGTCCGTTGACTGGCAGACCGAAGTCCAACGAGGCCTCGGCCCTGGCGCGGTCGGAATCGGCGATCGCGTCGAGGCTCAGCCCGACGCGTGTTTCGATGGCGCGCGCGCCGATGTCGTTGAGCACCAGCAGCGTCATCGCCGCCAGGGCGCTCGCCGCCAACCAGAACGCAAGACGCGACAAGGCAAGGTCCAACCGTCTTGCTTCACTGCCCATGGATCATTTTTTATCCGGCTGATTGACGATTTCCGCATAGCTCAGCAGCGTCATCGGCGGGTAGAGCTTCAGCGCAGCGGCCGTCCGCATGTTGATGATGTAGGAATGCCGGTCGAGTGCCGCAATCGGCAGCTCCTCCGGTTTCACATGATCCATCAATATCCGCTTGGCCTGATAACCGGCAAGCCGGCCGACCATGCCGTATTTTGAAGCGATGGCGAGAAGAGCCGAGCTTTCCGTCACAGATGTTTCGTAACTGGATGCGACCGGAATGCCGAGCCGCACGGCCGTTTCGGTGTAGATATCCGCATTGACACTGATGAACGACGAGCTGCCGATATAGAGAAATTCGACGCCGCGATCCGCCGCTTCCTGGATCAGACTCGGAATGTCGTCACGGCGCGGCGTGCCGTTGTAGAGCGGCATCGGCAGCATGACGAGATCCAGGCCGAGCTCATCGGCCGCCCGCTTGACGATATCTGCATTGACCTTCGAATTCAGTTCATTTTCGTTGTAGATGATGCCAAAGCGCTTGAACGAGCGGTATTCGAGCATCGCCTTGAGCTGAATGATTTCGGAGACGCGGTTGCGTGTTCCGGTCACGAACGGCCGGTTGGAAATTTCCTGGGATTTGGTGATCTTGGCTTCGACCGGATCGGCGACGATCATGAAGATGCTTGGAATATTGCCGATGAACTTGGACGGATCGGGCGCATCGTAAGGACCGACCATCTGGGCCGTGACGTTCGTTCCCCAGGTCACGACCAGATCGGGACGGGTCGCCTTCACCTCCTTGATGAATTCATTCAGCGTGTTCTTATCAGTCTTGGCGTCGCGGACGACGACATCCGCCGGCATGCCGCTTTCCTTGACATAATCGATGAAGCCCTGACAGGCCTCCTCGCAGCCGCGCCAGGCCGCCATGTAGATGGTAAAACGCTTGTCCTTCGGTGCGTTTTGCGCCAGGGCTGAGTTCGCGCCGGAGAGCGACAGAGCCAGTATCGCAGCGAGGCCGATAAGCCGTCCAAGCAGAGTCATGGTAATTCCCCAATCCTTCTCAGTCAGCTCGACAGGGCAGGTTTCGCCCCGCTCGCACCTTCACGGGCGATGATCAAGTAGAAGAATGCCGATGCGGCTACGATGCCGATGCCGAAGAACAGGATGGCCTGCTTGAAGCCGAACTGGGCGACCAGGAAAGCGGCGAGCATCGGGCCGAGTACGCTGCCGATACGCTCCGTGGTGCGCAGCACGCCGAGCACTGTCGTGCGGCCGACCCGGATGGCCTCCTCCTCCGAAATTTCCAGCGCGTAGGCGATCTGCGGGCTCTTGGTTACCGAATGGCCAAGGCCCATGATCAGCACCATCAGCACGACGGACCAAATGTTTTCCCATCCGTGGAAGAGCACCAGGCCGATTGCCGACATGATGCCGCCGAGCGCCAGCATGAACCCGGTGCGGCCAAGCCAATCGACGATGCGGCCGCTCGCCGAGCCGAACAGGATGATCGTCAACGAATAAAGCAACATGACGCGGCCGATTTCCGCTTCGTTCGAGCCGAGGTTCGCGAGATAGAGCGGCACCATGTAGAAAAGGAAGCCAGTCAGAAGGACTTTCGACGGAATGGCGGCGAGCAGGACCATCGCAACATAACGGGTATTCTGCGTGAGCGCCTGAATGCCGCGCAGCAGGCTCATCTGCTTGGCGTTCTTGTCGGTTGCGAGTTCCGAGATCAGCATCGAACGGGCCAGGAAACCGGCAGCAAGCGCGAGACCGAGGGAAATCCAGAAAACTGCCCGGTATCCGACGCGGTCGGCGAGAACACCGCCGATCGCCGTGCCGCACATGGTGGCGCTCATCAGCACGCCGACGAACATCGCCATGGCACGGCCACGATTCTCGGCCGTGGCAATCGCCGCGATATAACCCTGGCAGGCGATGGTGATGATGGCGTAGCCGAAGGCGGTGACGCCGCGGCCGGCGACCAGGAACAGCGTATCCGGCGCCATGGCGCAGAGGATATAGCCGAGGACGGCCGGAAAAAGCCCGATCAGGAACATCAGCCGGGCGCCATATTGATCGGCCCAGCGGGAAGCGAAAGGCGTCACGACGGCGATCGTTCCCATATAGACGGAGATCGGCAGGCCGACGACAACCTCCTCGGACAGCACGGAATTCGGTCCGGCGAGGCTTTTGGCATAAAGCGGGAGCCAGGATTTCTGCAACTCGTCAGCGAAACTGAAAAGGAAAAGTGGCACGCGCACATCGACGAAACTGCCGATGAACAGGCGCTTGGGCCCTTCCGGACTCAAGCTGAAACGCGAAGACGTGTCGTCGATCTGGCTCCGCAACGTGGGCGTAGCGCTTGATATCGAGGCCACGAGACTGCTGAAGCGGCGATGCAAGGCAATCACGACATCTGAGACGCGCCGGGTGATCTGGCCGATTTCGTCGTTGTTTTTCGGCACGATATAGGTGTCGAAGCGACCGCGCGCGCCGTTGACCACGAGGAACATCAGCCGCCTGATCGGGCTGACGACATGGAAGAGGATGAAAGCGGTCATCAGTTCGAATGCAACGAGCAACGAGACGATGAGGATCACCACCATGTCGAACAGGATGTCGCGGAACTGGCCGTTGATGAAATCCTTGGCGACCTCGACCCTCAGCGTCGCATAAAGCACGCCGTTCCTCATGATCGGCTGGTCCAGGACAGGCGCCTCGGCCGAGAAGATTTCGAGGAGATTTTGAGCCGAGGAGAACAGGATGTCGCTCAGGCCATCACCCCCTTTCTCCGCCTCCTGGACGACCGCGGCTGGAGCCAGTTCGTCACCATAACGTGCCAGCATGGTGCCATCGGGCGCTAGAAGCTGAAGGGACTGGATCTGCGCATTCTGTGTCACGGTCATCTGGAACAGCTGGTCGACACCGCGCAGTTCCTTGGCCGGAATGCCGAGTTCGGCGGCGAACTCGACCGAATTGCTGAGCGACCGGGCGATCTGCGTGCCGGCCGCCCGGATGTCGGGCTCGAGGTCGCGCTGGAAGGACTGGATCGTCAGCATGAAGACGACGCAGCTGGCGATGACCACCAGAACGCCGACCGAGATGCCGATATGACGCGTAATTCTCTGCGCGGAGGAATCGACCAGCCGTTCGCTGCCGGCCATGCTTTCGCTGTCACTTGCCATGGCGGCGCCCCTCGGCGGTTGCTATTGCTTCGATTTCATTCAACGCGCTCAGGGCCTGGCCGCGCTGCTGCTCGAGATCGCCAAAAATCCGCCCGAACCAGTGCAGCGTCGGGGCAAGCGGTCCGCGCACCTCGCTGATGTCGGCTGGCTTCTGCTCCTCGACCACCGAGCGCATGGCCCTGATCGAGCGGCCGAGCGGCCGGAGGCTGAAGAACACGACGATGGCGGCGATGATCGCCGTCGGTAGCAGCGTGAGGGAGGAGAAGCTGACGAGATCCCGCAGCATGGCGGCGTTGCGGCTCTCGATGATCGCATCGGGCTGGATGGCGATGATCGCCCCCTCCGCCTCGCCAAAGGAGTTGATCACCGTGCTGCCCGCGACGAGATAGCCGTTTTCGCGCAGATGCCAGTCGGACTGTTTGGCTTCGATCCGGTCGACCAGCGCATCGACCGAAATCGGCAGGCCGGCCGCTTCCCCCGGCCGGCGGATGAGATCGCCGCGCGGATCGACGACGACAACACGCATGCCGTTCGGCAAAAGGCCGGCCGCCACTTCTATCGGCCCGCCCGGCTGCTGCGTCAAGGCCCTGAGCGATACGCCGAGCGCATTCGCCTTTTCGGCCGAGGCCCGCGCATCCTCCGTGACGGTCGTCAATCGCTTCGCCAGCGTTTCCGTCAGAATGTTTTCGTATTTGACGATGCTCATAAGCCCGAGAAGGGAGAGAGCCGCGATGATGACGAACATGCTGTAGATGTAGACGCGCAATCCTATGCGCATTTTCAGCCATCCCTTCAGAACCACCCCAACGCGTAAGCGTTATCACCGCCGATTGACGTTTCCATGACTATGTAAGCCATTCGTCACATCGCCGAACAAGAAAGCGCCCTGAAGCCGGTGGATAAGGCCAAATTTACCATTTATTACCCGTTATAAACTTCAGGTGCCGCAACAACGGCAGAGACAGTGACGTCGAGCAAGAGGAACGCAAGCGTCTTGCGGTCGAGAACGATCTGTCCGCCGATTTCATAACCGGCCTGGCGATTTGCAGCATGGCCACTGATGCCGAAGTAGATCGCGGCCCGTTCGGAAAAGGCGGCCGCCCGCTCGGGCGTCACGACCAGGTCGATCGTAAGGTTGCTGCCATCGCTCGCGACGACGGTGGCGCGTCCAAGCGGGCGGGCCGACGCCGTACCATCGAGGTAAACCTGCGCCGCCCGATTGCGCAGAAAGTCCAGGATGGCTGCGCGCAACGCATCCGGCTCGCGGGTGAAGGGGCGCCACGACGCCATATCAGAGCACTCCTTCCATGGGAGCCGGCAGGACGCTATCGGCCTGCATGACATGCGCCGTCCGATCAAAACGGGCAGCGGGCAGATCTGTCAGGAACTCGTTCAGCCCGCTTTTGAGGTCGCCGCACCGTTGTGCCCAATGGCCGATGGCGCTGCTTTTCAGGATGCTGATCGAAGGATACCAGAGGGCGCGCCCCCCGCGTTCGCACCAATACCAGGGAGCATTGGGCTGCACCAGAACCGCACCGCGCCTTTGCATCGCGCCGGCGAGATGCAGTGCCAGGCCGTCCGGGCCGACAAGGGCATCCACCTCGGCCAGAACTGCCGCCAAATCGCCAAGGCTCTCGAAATGAACGCCGGCGTCGACGATATGCGGTGCGTGCGCCAGCTGGTGACGGCTATCGTCCCAGATCACGCTGATCAGACTGCCTGTAAATTCGGAAAACAGCGGCAGGAGATCATCGAGCATCAGCCCCGGACGCGCAGCATTCCAGGACAGCGCAACCCAGGGCCGGGGCAGCTGCGCGAGGCTCTCCCGCCAGACCGCCCGTCGGTCCTCGGGAGCGACGACGTAGGGGCCGGTTTCGACAGGGCCGCGAACTTTCGCCGGCAGCGCGAGGATGGCCGGCAAGGGAAATCCGTCGATCCCGGGGATCGGACGGTCGCCTTCGACAGACCGAAAGTCCGTACCCGGCAACAGGGCGGCGAGTTCCGCGAACGCGGCAGGCCCCCGAAGCAACAGTGGCTCGGAAGAATCGCACGCCACGCGAAACCGCAAAAGCGGCAACGCCTCCAGCATGGACATATGCTCGCCGATCAGTATCGGCAGCGCCGCAAGCCGGGCCTGATCCGTGCTTGGCTCTGCACCGAGTGGCGTTTGCTCCGGCGGCCCGTCAGAAGCAGCGGTGGAGTGCCGACGACCGATACCGATCTCCTGCATCAGCAACGACGTCTCTTCGATCATGCCGAGCGATAGACGGCTTTCGCGCATGATCGCCAGAATGGCCTGCCTCTGCCGCAGGTCCAACGCCGAATGCTGAACCTTCAGCGGCTCGAGCAGACGAAGCGCTTGTCCATGCTGGCCTGCCTGACGATAGGCATCGCCGACGGCAATCAACGCATCGATCTTGTCCTTGTGACGACGGGCGGTCTCGGCCAGTTCAGCAAGCGCCTCGGCGACATCTCCCTGCTGAATCCGGATCCGGGCATGAACGCGCCAGGCGGCCAGCTGCTCGGGATGCAAACCAATCGCCCGCTTGGCGATCCTCATTCCCTCGGTCGGTTGCCCAAGTGCCGCATGCGCCTCGGCCATGAAGATCATCGGCAGGAGATTGGCCGGATCGATGAGACTGGCCCGCTCGAATTGTTCGAGCGCTGCCGCATGGTCTCCAACTGCCGAAAGCTGGGAACCCAGCAAAATCAGATGCGCGCTGGATTGGGGATCGATCCTGACCGCTTTCATCGATAATTCCAGCGCATCGTCCATCAGTCCCGCGGACATATATGTTCGGGACAGGGCGCCGAGCAATGCCGCATCTTCGGGATGCCGTCGCAACGCCTCCACGAGTATGCGCTCGCTGCCGGACATATCGCCCGCTGTCTGAACCTTTTCGGCACGCATGCAGGCCGTTGCGGGATGCAGCGGATCGATGGCTGCGGCCCGATCGAGCGCCAGAGCCTCGCCGGCCTCGTTGCCCGAAGCGCGCGCGGCGGCGGCCAACAGCGTGAGCGCCCCGAGGTCGGAAGGCGCAAGAGCAACCGCCTGCGCGGCAATCCTTGCCGCATCCTCGATCCGTCCGAGTTCGAGCAGGACCTCGCCAAGGCCCTTCAAGGCTTCTTTGTTGGCCGGGCTTATATCGAGGATTTCCTGATAGATGGCCAGCGCGTTCTCGCCACGCCCTTCGCTGCGATGTCTGATTGCGGCAGCCAATCGATGTTCGAGGAGGATCATCGCATTCGTCCTGTCTTCAACCGACGCTGACGCGTTCGCCGTCGAGGCGCATGTCGCGTCGCGCGGTAATAAGGGCGATTTCGCTTTTCTGGCTCGAAACGCTTTCGACATTCTGTACCAAACTGCCAGCCTCGAGCATCTCGACATCCTTGACGACGGCCATGCGGCTCTCGGCCCGCGTGGTAATGGTACGTGCCCCGACCATCTTGTCGACAACGGTCTCGACGATGTGGCGGAAATTGGTCGTCAGGCTTTCGCCCATCTGCACCAGGCGGCGCGCGACCAATTCCAGTCGATCCGCCTGGAGCGACACCAGAGGCGCTGTGATATCGATCTTGGCGGCTGCCTTGATGGTGATATGATCGGCATCCGGCACGGAGATTTCAGCGGCGTGTTCGGCACGACGAACAAGAACCGCAAGAATGAAGGCTTCGGTACCATCGGAGTGGACGAGCACCAGATCGCCGATCACCGGCGCCAGCAGACAGCTCGCTGCCTGACGGGCGATCAGGCTCTCGCCGGCTTCCGTCTCGACACCGGCTTCCGTTGCCGTCAGAAAGGTCCGCACATGCGCACGCTGCAGCGCCAGGGCGTCCGCCGTTCCATCAGCGGAGCGCACAGCCTGGGCAGCAGGGTTGGCTTGTCTGTCAATCAACTCTTCCATATTCGTCTCCCGCACCTGAGCATCTGACGATCGCGGCTGCCTTACACAGCGTTGATCACGCCCTTGACCCAAACCTGAGTTGCCCCTGTACCGACGCCTACGCCGTTGTTGGCCGATTCGACCCCCTTGGCCTGAGAATCGACGGCCGCGTCGGTTTTCTTGACGGCGGCCTGGCTGGCTTTAATGGCCGCCGCGCTCTGCCATATGTTCGTCGCCTTGCTGTTCCAATTGGACCATTGAAGGTTTCCTTCCTTCAGCTCCATTTTGAATTGAGTGAAGTCCATTTTCAGAACACCGACCTCGAATTTCAAAACATAAAGCAGGACCAGGGCAGCAAGGGCGATGGTGATTTCGATCGAAACCTTGAAGCTATAGGTCGCACCCATAAAGAAGCTCAAGGAATCGCCCAAGGTTACCGACTCCGAACGACCGAGCTTGTAGGCATAGGTATCGGCCTGCGTGTAGGTATATTTATCCTCGGTGATATATTCGTAACTGTTGCCGGCGACCGTGCGGGTCTCCTTCATCGCTTCGATAGAAACGTCACCGGCGCCACCATCCGCGCTAATGGTGATCGGCTGGGCATTGTTGGTCAGGATGGAGATGGTCGCATCGGAGGTAACCGAAATGTCGGCGGCGGCAAAAACGGTCAATGTGCTTTCGGTATCGACATGCATGGCCGATACCGCATGCAGGTAAAACCGCTCGCCGGCGCGCATCAGCATCCGGCCGTCACAGGCGAGCATGATTCCGCCCTTGTAGGTTTTGGCGGAAGACGTCGGGGTCGCGTCAACCGGAGCCCCGGCGGCATGTTCGACCACATTGGCGCCTGCATCGGTGATATGTTGGCGCGGATAGAAGAAAGCCGTGTTGTCCGCTGAGCCCTTCTTGTTCGGATTGGCCAGCGCATTGGATTCGATCCCGGAATATCCGCCGAGGCGAAAATAAGCGCCCGGCTGGCGGGCGTCGTCGGCCACGGACCGGGTCGGGCCGGCAGAATACGGCACGAACAAATGGGCCGAACTGTCCTGAACAGAAGTCTTCATCTCACCGGCTTTCGTCGGGCTCGTCGTAGCCATGGTCTTTCCTTTCCGTTATCGCCAAGCCGGCGCTCAAGCGCCACCATCGTAAAATTCGAAGACAATGCCTGTGGATGTTCGCGTCCGCTGGGCCACATTGGCGTTGGTATCGACGACAGGGTTGGTTTTTTCCGCGTTCGACAGCGCGCCCAGGATGATCGGCCGGTCAGGATCGCCGTTTACGAAAGCGAGCAGGACTTCCGTGCCGACCAGCAACGTCGAGTGGGAGCCGTACTGATCGCCGCCGCCGTAAGGCTCTGCCTTGCGGACGAGATGGCTGGCCTTGCCTCCCGACAAGCCGCTCTCTTCATCAACGATACGCACGTGATAGCGTCCATATTCGTCGATCTGCGCCTTGGTGGCGTTTTCGTCACCGTCGATGAAGGCGACCAGCACGCCGTCGACGACCGGTTTCGGAGTCGACTGCTTCGGCCGATAGGGCACATCGAAGGGTATGCAGGTGAAACGATTGGAATAGGGTTCCGCTTGTCTGTCGGACGAGGTGAAGCCGAGTGGCGTGGGCTCCGTGAGCCTATGTTCGACCTCGGTGACGACATAGAGCGTCTCCAAGGTACTGTCAGGATGATCGACGAGCTTGAAAAAGAAACCTGGCCGCAGCAGCGGAATATTACTTTCCCCGTGAAAGACGAGCTGCTCCGCCGCCAGTTGCTCGGCGCGCACGCGGGCCAAAGCCTGGCCTTCACCGGTCGTGCGGTAGTTTTCGCCGTAACGCACGGTCAGACCCTGGCCGGAAAACGCAGCCTTGGACGAAACGCCGAGATCGACGCTCGGGGTTATCTCGTAATATTCCCGCAGCTCCACCCGGTCGGTCGAGGCTCTGTAGCTCGAATTGAAGGCGCGGATGGCAAAGCCCCCCTCTCCCATCGACATCGAGCGGTGGCGATAGGGCAATTCGTTCGAGAGGGTCTGGCCGGACACTTGGCGGAAATGCACGTTTCGGTCGCAAAACAGCACGTCCTCGCGGCTGCCGTCGTGGTCGAAAGCGTAGAAGATGCCGAACTTTTCACACAATCTTGAGATGAAATCGAAATCGTTCTCCCGATACTGCATTACGAAATCGAGCTTGGGATAATCACCGCCGGCGAGCATCCGATAACCGATGCGGCGATCGGCCCGGTTGCCTCCCGTCCGCGAGCCGGCCTTGACCGCATCCTTCAGCTCGGTCTCGATGATTTCGATGACGGTGACGTCTCGATCCGTACCGTAGACCTGATTCTGCGCACTGAACCGCATCAGCGCCAATGAAGGCCCGATGACGAAACGGTAGCAGAATTGCCGGTTTTGGGTGGGATCGAGGCTTTCGGCCTTCAGCACCACGCCCTTCACTTCGGCCGTCTCGTCGAGACTGCGTATCTTCAACGCCACGGCCTGGCCGATCATCTCGCGGATGTTGAGTACCTTGGCCGAAATCACATCGACTTCGAACTCGTAGGGCGCGCTCAAGGCCTCGCGACCCCTGACCCGGTCGGCAAAGACATCGCCTTCCTTGAGGGTCGGCAGCGTGATCGAAATTTCCTGTGCGGTATCCATTGCGCTCATCTTGTTGGAACCTTTGCCTTCATCTGGTAACCGGCGCCGAAAGCCTCAGCCGCAGGGATTGAGAAAGCGCACCTGGGAGGGCACGATGGTCGCCCCGACAGAATTCGGCGTAACGCCGTTCTGGACTGTCGGGTCCATCAATGCCCGTGTCGCCGGTGCGGCCTGGATGATCAGCTTGACCGAACCCTTAACATTCCGACTGTTCGAGCAGACCATGCCGGAGGCTACGCCCGGCCCCGGCCCGCTGATCGTCACCGGCGCTATATTCATCATGTTGTGGGAAGGCATGCAGCTGATCAGGAACCGGAAATTGGTCGGAATTTCCGTGGCGCGCATGCCCATACTGAAAAACGGCACTGGGATGGGGCCGACGGGAGTGGGCTGCAGATAAACGTCCGGCACCGAAAAATCCATGCCCGGGATCGGTCCCTGCGAATTCACAAAAGGCATGATCACCCCTCCCCCTGGTTCAGCTCATCGCCAAGTGCCACACGGTGCGGCTTGTAGACCTCCGCGATCATGCGATCCTGATCCGTGCCGATCGTGCTGCCGCCTGCTCCCAGAAACAGGGTGCCTTCGGTCCGGGCACCATGGAATTTCGTGTGCGCGAAGGTGGCGGCAGAAAGATTGGCGCCAGTCAGATCGGCATGCGAGAGATCGGCCTGACGCAAATCGCATTTTTCCAGCCGGGCAGCGCGACAATCGGTTTCACCGAGATAAGCCGCAAAAAGCCGGCTACCGTCGAGAATCGCACCTGACAACGAGGCTTCCGCGAAATTCGCCATGGTGAGGTCGCTGCCGGACAGGTCGACACCGTCCAACCGGCTCTTCGGAAAAACGGCAACCTTCGCCTTGACGCCGGCAAGCGAGGCACCGGCAAAATCGCATTCGGAAAACACGCTGTTTTCGAGCTGTGCACCGGCCATGTTGGTGCCGACGAACCGAGCTTGATGGAATGTGCAGCGCTGCCAGGACTGCCCGCTCAGGTCGAGACCGGAAAGGTCGGCCTCGGCGAAGAGACCGGTGTCGATGGCGATGCCGGAAATATCCACCCGGTTCAGCGCCGCCTTGGTCACGGTGATGGTCGTGAGCGCCGCTCCGGCGAGCGACATCCCGTCGAGTTCGCAATCAAGCAGGCAACTGCGATCCAGCGCCGCCTCCTTGAAATTGCCCAGATGCAGGCCGGCCTTGACAAAGATTGCCCGGTCGAAGGAAGCCCTCTCGAAGCCGGCTGAACGAAGGTTGCCGGTCAGAAACTGCGTCTCACTCAGTTCGCAATCACAGAACTCGACCGCGATCAGGCTGCAATCCAGGAAACTTGCCCCGGTCAATTTGGCATCGGTGAAGATCGCCCGGTCGAGCCGACATTTGATGAAGCTTGCACGGCTAAGATCGACGCCCTCGAAATTGCAGTCGGTGAAATCGCACTGGATGAATTTTCCGTCCATCAGGGCAATACCGCCGAAATCGATCTGCCGGCCGTCGCGCATCAGCAGCGGCTGCTCGTGGACGACATAATCCAGAAGATCGTCCAAGCCGATCGGCGTGATTAGTTCCGTTTCTTCAAACATCAGTAGCGCTCGCCATGATCGTTTTTCCGAGATTGGCGCCGGTCAGATCGCAACTGCCGAGCTTGGCTCCGTCGAGATTGGCGAAATAGAGATTGGCGCCGCGCAGCGAGGCGCGGGTCAGATCGCAGCTCGCCAGCGACGCTGCATAAAGATTGGCGCCGAACAGGTCGCTGCCGGCGAGAGCCGAACGGTCCAGCCTTGCCTCGTGGAAGGAGGCGAGCCGTAGGTCGGATTCAGGCATGTCGCAGGCGTTGAAAAGGCTGCGGTTCAGCGTGGCGCGCAGGAAACAGGAACCGCCGAGCCTGGAGCCGTTCCAAGAGGAACCGGTGGCAGCCGCCTCGACAAACATGCCACCCGTCAAATCGCAGGCGCCGATGAAGCTGCTCCCCTCCAGATGGACGTGTGAAAAATCGGCGTTCGGGGCAATGACGTCGCCGAAGGTCGTGCGTTCGAAGCCGGCGCCCTTGAACACGCCCTGTTTCATCGACACTTCGATGAATACGCCGCGGGCCACTTCGGCCTCGGCCATGACAATTCCGTCGGCATGGCCGCGCAGGATCTGGAAATCGGCAAGCATGGCGCCGGAAAAGTCCACGCCGTCGAGCTGACAGTCGATCAGGACGACTTCGGAAAACGTCGTCCGACGGAACGACGTTCCGCGCATGTCGAGCCCGACCAGGGTCGTCTTGGCGATCCCGCAACCATCGAACCGGGCGCCGCGCATGTTGGCTTTGCTGAAATTGACGCCACTCACACGGGCGCCTGCGAAATTCGTCCCTTCGAGATCCGCCTCGGCAAAAACTGCGCCTTCCAGATCGGCACCGGCAAAGTTGGCGCCGTTCAGGTTGCACTTCTCGAAAAAGGCGGATCGCAGCGACCGGCCGCTGAAATCTGATCCGGCCAGATCGGCCCCGGCGAGATCGGCACCCGAAAAATCATGACCTTCGGCAAGCTTCGCCACGATGAATGCGCCGAGCTTCTGAGCCACGATCGGCTCAAGAGGCTCCAGCGGGAAGATGGCGGCCGGTGTCTTGCGACGTGTTTCCGACATGACCTCGTCCACCTTCGCCTCAATGGCGACGATCTCCTGCGAAGCATCGGCAATCTTATGTGACGTCATCTGGGCAAGTGTCTGGTCGGCCCGGCTCGACGGCGGGGCAGGAAGGCCGGCAATCAGCGAGGCCAGCATGTCGTCGAGGCTGTCGCTTTTCGCCGCTGCCGCGACGCCTGGAAGGAGATCGGCAAGGCCAGCAGCGGCAGATTGCATGCCCGCAGCAATCTTCGCAGTCTCTCCCTCGGCATTGCCATCGACACCAGGCATGCCTGAAAAGGCAATTTTTGGCGTCGAGCTCGGAGCAAATTCGCCGACCGGCCGCTCGGAGATTTCGCTCAGGCGATGCCCGACGTCCGCCATGAAGCCCGGCTCGTCGGGTCCGACCTCAAGACCATCGCCGATCGTCCGCACGCCAAGTCCTTCGACTTCCATGCGAATGTCATGAAGCAGCGACCCTTCGGGCAGTTTCATCGCCCGGGCGCAGGCCTTTTGATATTTCGCTTCGATGACCTTGGAATCTACGGCCTTCGGCACATTGAGCGTCGCAAGGATTTCATCGATCTGTTTCGCGACAGGGTCTACCTGTTCGGCGAAGAGATCGTCGGTCGGAACCCTCGTCCGCATAGCCGAGATGTCGACCCCAAGTTCGCCGGAGATACCTTCGAGGGGCGCAAGACCGGGATAACGCGCCAGATCCTCCTCGGAAGCTAGGGGCTTCAACAGGAATTCCGGCAGGAGCGAGAGCGGGGTCGCCTTGACCACGACCCGGCGGGAAAGTTCGGCCTTGGCCGTATAGAGGTGGTTCTTGGCCGCGATCGCCTCGCTCAGCGCCTCCACATCGTCCAGCAGTTCGGCGATGTCGACGTCCCCGCGCTCGATCTCTTCCCGGTCCGGCAGGGGCACAAGCGGCAGTTCGGCGAGCTCGCCGACCGTCATAGGCGGAGCGAGCGACGGCGAAACGCCTTGGTCCGCCATGGCCTTGCGGATCATCCAGTTCTGGTTGTCCACGAAGGTCTGGAGCTGGTCGCGAGCCTTTTCGAGCCGCGCCGCACGTCTTGCTCCGACAGCCGCTTCGTTGCGGAGCGGCATCAGTTCGAAATCGGAAAGCACGTGCCTGTGGGCCTCGTCGGGATCGCTTCGGAGCCGGAAGATACGCTCATAATATTCGGCCGGACGCGGCTGATCCTCCCCGTGCTCGCAGGCGAGCATGACCGAGCCGATATCCTCGCAGAACGGATCCTGCGCCCTAACAAGGCCGCGGAAGGTCATCACAGCCTTGGTGACGTTCGGGAAAAGCGTCACGGTATCGCAGACCATGCGCGTCTCGGTCAGACTGTCGTCGGCCGAACGGTGCACGAAGGCGCGGAGGAACATGTTCGGCAGAGCGCCGCCGACCATGGCCGCGCCTCGGCTCATGCCGCTCACCGAAAAGCGCTCGTCACCGGAGAAAAATGTCTCCAGGCGTTGGTCGTCGGGGGCATCGCAATGAAACAGCGGATTGAAATCGTCCGGTTTCATCGGCGCGCGGTTCTTGATCCAGCTCTGGTCGTAAGTACCGGCATAACGCATGCGGAAAGCTGAATCTGGGGCTAGCGGACCAAAATGGGCAGGACGCACCTGATCATCGGGCGAACGGATGAGGCGTTGCGGATTTTCCACGTTGGGAAGCGGCGCATCATAGCCCGCTTCCAGGATGGCGCGCGCGTCATGTCCCTTGCCGCGCGGGTTTTCGGCAAAACGCGGCCCGCCGAAAGCATGAACCTCATCGATCGGCATCCGGTCGAATGGAAGGGCGGGGGTGAGCGTGACACCGCGATCGGTGCGGCGCCAGAAGCGGTCGCCAAAGACGTTCAACGTCTTTTCGATCGATCCGAGGCGCGCCGCCACCTGCAGCCCGGTCACAGGGATATTCGAAGGCGCAAGTGCGGCGCCGACGACGATCAACTCGCCCCGGGGCTTCAGGTTACCCTTGTCGAAAATGGCCCCCGGCGACATCTGCTCCGTCACCATCGGCCAGAGAGCTTGCTCGCTCAACAGCAGGCGCGGGTTTTCGAAATCGAACAGGATGAATGCCGACACGGTCAGCAGGCCCCCTTGCAGGACAGGCTCGGCGCGCAGCGCCGCGGCGAGTCGAGAAGGCTTGATGAGCGCGGGCATTTCTCGATCTTCTCCTAAAAGACACCGATTGTTGGACGACAGGCCCGCTCAAGAAATCCGTTGGGCGGCCAATGGCGTTCACGATTTCATCGGGCGGATGCGGGGTCAATTTGCGAAAATATGCGCAGTGCAAAATACCACTTCCTGCATGCCCGGAAAAACGGAGCAAAAACAGGCTTGGTGAAACCGATCGACGGACGGCCAAGGCCCGATCCGGCCGTCACAGAAAATTCGTGTCTTCCGGGACGGATAGGAAAGCTGCGCTAGAGGCGGCGCAACTGAGAAGTTTCCTTCTCAGTCAAAACCACGTCGAGAATGGGCCGCCTTGAGATAAACATATGATTTAAAAAGGTCTTTCTCAGATGCCTCGAAACTGGCACGGCGCTTGCTGTTCACAAAACTATCGGCTGACGCTGATACCGGTTTCCTCATCCCCAAAACCATTGGAGAGAAAAATGGCAAGCATCGCATACATCACCATCAAAGGCACGACCCAGGGCGAGATCAGCAAGGATGCTTCTACCGCCGACTCGATTGGCAACATCTGGCAGGAAGGCCATGAGGGCGAATCCCTCGTTTTCGCTTTCGAAAGCAACGCAATCGTTCCGCGCGATCCGAACTCCGGCACGGCCATCGGTACCCGCCGCCATGAGCCGGCCCGCTTGGTCAAGCCGCTCGACAAGGCTTCCCCGATGCTGTGGCAGGCGCTTGCCACCGGTGAAAACCTGGAGATCGAGCTGAAGTTCTGGCGCACGTCCACCAAGGGTACGCAGGAACACTACTACACCATCAAGTGGGAAGATGCCGTTCTGGTCGGCGGCAAGGTTATCCTGCCCGACACCGCTGACACCGCAAACGATTCCCGCGGTCATTGCGAAGACTGGTCCTTCACCTACCGCAAATGCGACTGGACCCACGAAATTGCCGGCACGTCCGCTTCCGACGATTGGCGCAAGCCGGTCTGAGTCATTCCATCCAAAAGCACCTGCCGTCCGCTTTCTTGCGGGCGGCTTCCCTCACCGGCTGCAAGTTCTGCATGCTTCAGGCGCCGGTGAAAAATTCCTGTCATATGGATGTACTACCGAAATAGCGTGCCGATCGTCTCCGGTGCGGGGGTAAGCCGTGGCTGTTGCCGGATGCAGCAGGTTTCGGCCCGGGGCGACTGGAAACACAATGGGGGCCTTTAAAGCGATGTGTTTCGTTATTTCTCTGCGAATGCTCGAGCCGCTCGACGTCCTCCCGCGTGTCTCAAGACCAGCCTTCTGAAGCATTGCAAGAGTAGTTTCACATAACCTGCAATCAAGACCGCCCCGCCGAACCCTTGGGACAGGCCAAACTGACCAAATGGAGCGCGGATATTTGTCGACTATAGCCGGGCCGACAGCCTGGCTGAACACAGGGACACTGCAGTGTTGGACATCGATCTCCGTCGCCTTATCGGCCGCCTCAACACCTATTCGCGACGCTCGCTGGAATCGGCCGCCGGCGTCGCGGTTTCCAGGGGCCATTACGAGGTTTCGGTCGAGCATCTCCTGTGGGTGTTCCTCGAAGACGCGACGCATGACGTTCAGGCCGCCTGCCGCCATTTCGAGGTGGATACCGGCGCTTTCAAGCGCAAGCTGCAGGCCGTGCTGGAAGGCATCCGCAGCGGCAACCAGGGCCGCCCGGTCTTCTCGCCACTGCTGATCGAATGGCTCACCGAAGCCTGGCTCGTCAGCTCCGTCGAGCTCTCCCTCGACCAGACCCGATCCGGCGCACTTTTTGCGACTATCTTCGCCCGCCCGAACCGCTTCGGCGACGACCGTTGGCTGAACGGCCTCGAAGCGATCACCTATACGCGGTTCAAGGTAGAATTCAGTGCCATTATCGAGGGCTCACAGGAAACTGTCGCAGCCTCTGCCGCCCGCAGCGGCGAAGCCGGCAAGAGCGACGTGGCACCCGGCCTCAACGCCGACAGCGCGCTCGCCCGCTTCTGCACCAACTTTACCGAGCAGGCACGCAAGGGCAAGATCGACGCCGTTTTCTGCCGCGACCGCGAAATCCAACAGATGATCGACATTCTCGGTCGTCGCCGCAAGAATAACCCGATCTGCGTCGGCGAGCCGGGCGTCGGCAAGACCGCTGTTGTCGAAGGTCTGGCACTCAAGGTCGCCGAAGGGGATGTGCCCGACTTCCTCAAGGATATCGAACTGATCGGCCTCGACCTCGGTATGCTGCAGGCCGGTGCGGGTGTGAAGGGCGAGTTCGAAAACCGCCTCAAGAGCATTATCGATGAGGTCAAGGCCTCGCCGAAGCCGATCGTGCTGTTCATCGATGAAGCCCATATGCTGATCGGTGCAGGCGGCGCGGCCGGCGGTGCGGATGCGGCCAACCTGTTGAAGCCGGCGCTCGCCCGCGGCGAGCTGCGCACCGTTGCCGCCACCACCTGGAGCGAATACAAGAAATATTTCGAAAAGGATCCGGCGCTTGCCCGTCGCTTCCAGCTCGTCAAGCTCGACGAGCCGAGTCCGGAACAGGCGATCACAATCCTGCGGGGCTTGCGCAAGTCCTATGAAAAGGCGCATGGCGTCTACATCCGCGATAGCGCCGTCGAGGCCGCCGCAAAGATGTCGGCCCGCTATATTTCCGGACGCCAATTGCCCGACAAGGCGGTCGACGTTCTCGACACCGCCTGCGCGCGCGTAAAGCTGTCGCTGTCGTCGACGCCGCCGACGACCGAGCTCAAGCAGAAGCGCGTCGCCGAACAGAAGCGCGCGCTCGACGCGCTGGAACGCGACCATCATTCCAACCACGGTGCCGACGATGCCCGCATCGAGGCGATCAAGCAGGACATCGTTGCGCTCGAAGCCGAAATCGCCGGTCTCGTTTCAAAGCGCGAGGAAGAGCTGGCGCTGGTGCACCAGATCCTCGATATCCGCTCGAAGCTCGGCCTCTCGCTCGAGGGCGACAAGCCTGTGGCCGAGACGACGCCGACCCCTTCGGCCGGCGGCGAGCAGGAGACGCAGGAAACCGAGGAAGAAGCCGCCGGCATCGGTCACGATGCGTTGCGCGCCGAATTCCGTGAGGCTGCCGACAAGCTCAAGAAGCTGCAGAAGGGCAATCCACTCGTCTCCTTCGAAGTCACCGAAGAGGTCGTCGGCCAGGTCATCGCCGAATGGACCGGCATCCCGCTCGGCAACATGGTGAAGGACGAGGCCCAATCGATCCTGACGCTTGCCGAAAATCTCGGTGCCCGCGTCGTCGGCCAGGATCAGGCCATCGAGGCGATCGACCACGGTGTCCGCGTCTCCAAGGCCGGCCTGCAGAACCCGGATGCGCCGATGGGCGTCTTCCTGTTCGTCGGCCCGTCGGGTGTCGGCAAGACCGAACTGGCGACGGCCATCGCCGACCAACTGTTCGGCGGCGAACGTTTCCTGATCTCGATCAACATGTCGGAATTCCAGGAAAAACATACCGTTTCCAAGCTCGTCGGCTCGCCTCCCGGTTATGTCGGCTACGGCGAAGGCGGCGTGCTGACCGAGGCCGTGCGCCAGCGCCCCTATTCGGTCGTGCTGCTCGATGAAGTCGAGAAGGCCGACCTTGAAGTCATGAACGTCTTCTATCAGGTGTTCGACAAAGGCGTATTGTCGGATGGCGAAGGTCGCCTGATCGATTTTAAGAACACGATCGTCGTGCTGACCTCCAACCTTGCTACCGACCTGTTGACCGAACTCGGCACCCGCGGAGAGCGTCCGAGCGTCAAGGAACTGGTCGAGGCGATCCGGCCGACGCTGTCGGCTCATTTCAAACCGGCGCTTCTCGCCCGCATGCAGATCATCCCCTTCTACCCGCTGATCGGCGCGCCGCTCGAAAAGATCGTCCGCCTCAAGCTCAACAAAGTGGGGAAGCGCCTGCGCGAAAGCCAGAAGATGCAGTTTGCGTATGACGATGCGGTGGTGGCCGCGATCGCGGCGCGCTGCACCGAGGTTGAAACCGGGGCACGCAATATCGACCATATCGTCAACCGGACGATCCTGCCGGAGATGGCGACTGAACTGCTCAGTAACATGGGCGAGGACGGCAAGGCTCATACGGCAATCGATGTCGGCGTCAGCGAAAGCGGTAGCTTCACCTACACGTTGACCTGATATGCAGGGATGATGGAAAGGCCGCCCTTGCCGTTTGCGCTGCCGCAAATTGCAGAGACCGGCGGGCCAGCGGAATTGATGTGCGAATGGTCCGGAGCACCGCAACCGGGGAAGCGGGGAGATGAGCAGCGAGGCGATTTACGAGAACCTTCTCGAGCTGACGATCACGCTTGCCAAGGAGCGACGGGTCGAAGCACTGCTCGTGCATGTTCTCGAAGCCGCGCTCAGGCTCTCCAATGCCGAAGGTGCTGCCATCTTCACGCTCGACCGGCTGGCGCGCCATCTCCACCGCGTCTGCTTCAATTATCGCGGCATTACCAGCACCAATCAGGCCGACAACCGCATCGCCCTCTACGATAAGTCGCTGACGCCGAACCTGCGCGATCCCGCCACCTTCGCGGTCTCGACGGCGACGATCGTCAACGTCGCGGATATCGACAATGCGCCCGGATTCGATTTTTCCGCCATCCGCGAGATGGACAAGGCGATCGGTTTCCGCTCCCGCTCGCTGGTGATCATGCCGCTGTTCGTGGACGGGGAGGAGACGATCGGAACGCTGCAGCTCGTCAATATCCGTGAACGCGGCGGGCTGCCGAAATCGCTCATCAGACCGCTTCAAGGACTTGCGGCGCATGCTGCGGCGGCAATCCTCAATGCGCGGCTCTTCGAGGAGAACCAGCGCCTGATCAAGCAGCTTGGGCGCATGAACGAGGAACTGTTGCAGGAAAACACGCGCCTTCTCAGTAAGTCCAGAACGAAGTCGTCCAAACCGAAGGGAATGATCGGCAATAGTCCGCCGATCGAAAAGATATTCGACCTGATCGAGCGGGCAGCCGTCTCGTCGGTTCCGATCCTGCTGCGCGGCGAAACCGGCACCGGCAAGGAAATGATGGCAAATTACATCCATCTTTCCAGCGAGAGAGCCGAGCGCCCCTTCATCGCGCAGAACTGCGCGGCCCTGCCCGAAAGCCTGCTGGAGAGCGAATTGTTCGGCCATGTCCGCGGCGCCTTCACCGGCGCCGTCGGCAACAAGGCCGGCCTTGCCCATGAAGCCCATGGCGGCACGCTGTTTCTCGACGAAGTGGGCGACATGCCGCTTGGCCTGCAGGCCAAGGTGCTGAGGCTTCTGCAGGAAGGCGAGGTGCGACGGGTCGGCTCGACCAGAACCGAACACGTGGATGTGCGCATCGTCGCGGCTACCAATGTCAACCTGGAAGAGAAGATCGAGCGCGGCGAATTTCGCAAGGATCTCTATTACCGCCTCAATGTTTTCCCGATCGTGGTGCCGCCGCTGCGCGAGCGGCCGTCGGATATCCCAGGCCTCATCGACCATTTTCTGAAGGAAGCATCCGGCAGCCGCGAGGCGGCGGCGCTATCGGCCGAGGCGCTGAATGCCTTGTTGCGCTGGAGCTATCCCGGCAATGTGCGCGAGCTGAAGAACATTCTCGAAAGGGCCGTACTGCTCGTCAATAAGGGCCAGCAGATCGGCCCGCAGCACCTCCCGCCGGAGGTCGGCGGTTTTCGCGAAGAGCAGAACCTGCGTTTGCCTGGCTTCATTCCCGATGGCGACCTGAAGACAATTGTGGGATTATACGAGGCGCTGGTGATCGAGACGAAGCTTAGGGAAGCCAACTGGAACCAAAGCCATGCGGCTCGCAACCTGAAAGTCAGTCGCCGCACCATCGTCGAGAAACTTAACCGGTATGACATTCGCCGTCCCGGCACCTCCATGCGCAATGATTTCGAAAGAGCGGAAAACTGAGATTCTTCCAGGGCAAATCACGCCGCGGATCAGCGGATGAGGCGGTCGGGGCCGAAGGCGCTCTGCGGGCCTTCGTGACCGGCCGCCTGACCTTTGACGCACTGGTGGCGCAATTGAGATCCGAGGCCGATGCCGAGGCAGCGCGACGCGCGGTGACGGATGGGATGGAAACTGGCAGACTGCCGCTTGATATCGCCCAAATCCTGCTTTCGGCGCTTCCGGCTGGGGCACCGACCTCCCTATCCGTCGCAGACGATATATTCGACGAAGATACCGTCCCCCATGCTTTCGTGCCATCGCCCGATTGGCCCACGGCAAGGCCGGCGCCGGAGGCGACCGCACCCGTTTCGCCTCAACCTCCCCTGCCCGAGGATCGAGCGCCTGGCGTCCTGCCGCCTGTCACGGTCATATCGGCTGGCAATGCCCTGCCGAAGTTCGACGAATTGCGCAGCCGGGTCGAAGATGCGGTGCTCTCCGACCTGATTGGCGACTACAAGGGCCGGCGCGGCGGCGAGCGCGTGGACGACGGCGGATCACGGCGCAATGATGCGCTCGACGGCCTGCTCGGCAGTTATCGCAGCGTCCGCTTCCGCTCCGCTGCCAAAAAGGCCGTGCGCAACGGGGCAACGGAAGGCGCCCCGCTCGGCAAGCTCGGCGACGCCAGCGCACAGCGCGCCGGGATCGGCTCGATCCTTCGGGATCGTTTCATCCTCGACAGCGAGGTCGGACGCGGCGGCATGGGCATCGTCTACAGCGCTGTCGACCGGCGCAGGCTCGAAGCGGGCAGCGCCCAGCCTTATGTGGCGCTGAAGCTCCTGAACGACGAATTCCGCGCCAATTCCAATGCATTGAGGACATTGGAAGCGGAAGCCAGAAAATCCCAGAGCCTCGCTCATCCGAATATAGCGACGGTGTACGATTTTGACCGCGACAAGTCGGAAGTGTTCATCGTCATGGAGCTTCTGACCGGCAAGCCGCTCAACCGCCTGCTTGCCACGTCCACCGGCCAGCAGATGCCGGTCGGCCTCATCGCGCCGATCCTCAAGGGCATCTGCGCAGGTCTGGCCTATGCCCACGCCAATGGCGTGATCCATTCAGACCTCAAGCCCGGCAATATTTTCGTCGGCGAGGACCGCCAGGTGAAGCTCATCGATTTCGGGCTTGCCACGGCCGGCAATCTCGGAAGTTTTAATGTCGGCACGCTGGAAGCGTTGACGGTGGCCTATGCCAGCCCGGAAATGTTCGCCAACGCCCCGCGCGACCCGCGCGACGACATCTATGCGCTCGGCTGCATCGCCTACCAGATGTTCATGGGTTTTCATCCGTTCGCGATGAAATCCGGCGTCGATGCACAGCTGCTGGAGTTGACCCCGGAACCGATCGTCGATCTCGATCCCGATGCCTGGAGCGCAATCCAGGCTGCCTTGCGGTTCGATCGCAACGCGCGGATTGCGAGCGTCGATGCTTTCGCACAGGCAATATTCGAAAGCTGATCTGCCGGCCGGCGGACGGCAAGGCCGTCCATGCTCTATTCGATCGCATCCAGGATCGCTTCGATCCCTTCCGAAAAGGCGTGTTCGGGATGGATGGCGCGAACCAGGCCGGTGCTGCCGATCTGAACCAGTTCCGTCGACAGGGGCAGGACGGCGGCGACGGGCGTGCGGTAACTCGCAAAAACCCGTTGCGACAATTCGCGGAAATCGAAGCTCTCCAGCACCTTGTTGACGACCAGAAGCAGCTGCGGCACTTCGAGCTTGCGAGCCAGTTCAAGCGTCACGGCCGTTCCCTGATAATCCTGAATATCGGGACGCAACAGCAGCATCAGCGTATCGGAAATGGCGATGGAGAGAAGGGTTTCCTCGTTCACGCCCGGGTGCGTATCGATCAGCAGATAATCAAGCTCAAGTTCGCTGCAGAGATCGTGAAAGCCGGTGTTGAGATCCTCGACGTCGTATTTTTCCTTGAGGATGCGCGCAATTTCGCCGGTTTTGATACTGGATGGGACGAGATAGACCTTGCCGCCGTCCGGAACAATCTCGCGGCCGATGCCATCGACCACGCCGGCCGTGACGTCCAGCGCCGTTTCGGCGACGCCGCATTTGCCCCAAAGATAATCGTTGAGCGTGAAACGCAGCGCATGCGGATCGACCTTGAAGAGCGTGTGGATGCCCGGCGACTGGATATCGGTGTCGACGACACCAACCCTATGGCCGCGCAGCGACAAGCCGGCGGCAAGATTGGCCGTCAAGTTCGATTTGCCGGTGCCGCCGCGATACGAATGCGTGGAAATTATCTTCGTCATTTGATCTACCATGAAAGTGCAGATGAAGCGGATGTCGCCGGGCAAAGCCGGCCCTTGCGGCGTCAGGATTTTTCCTTGAAACGCGAGCGCAGCGACTTGGCGCGCTGCTGCAGGTCACGGAAATATTCGCTGTCGGCGATCTCGCGGATTTCCTGCTCGGCTTTTTCCTCGTCAAATTTCACGTCGAGTTTCTTCAGCCGCTGCCTCAGATCGGTGTTTTCCTTACGCAGCGCGCTCTGCGCCGCTTCGAGCTGCCGCTGTGTTTCCTTCAGCTCGTCGATGAGCTGATTGGCGTGGAATTCCCTCGCTTCGACCTGCACCACCATGCCGGCGAAAGTCTCCGCCAGCTCGCGGATATCCGCGGGAAGCGTTTCGTCCGCCACGATGCCGAAGAGCAGTTCCATGTCCTCGAACCGTCCCTGGGCGATCGCCTCGCAGGTGGAGCTGAGGCTCGCCATCGCCTTGCGCCGCTTGTTGTTGGCCAATTCCCTGATCTCCCCGCTTGCGCCTGCCATCCGACGCCACCACTTCAACGTTCGGCCGGATGCCTCGCTCAGCAAATCCAAACCTCTCCGAGAACCGCCGCCCGTCGCTCCGGTTCAATTCACCTCGGCATTCTTGAGGACGATCTCCGTGACATTGGTCGCGCCCTCCCGGTCCTGGGTGATGGACTGGGCGAACTCATGGACCAGGAAGAGCCCCAGCCCGCCGATTTCCATTTCCTCCAGGCTCAGCGTCTCGTCAGGCCGGCGCGGCGGCGCGGTAACGTCGAACGGCCGGGCCTGGTCGCGGATGATCACCCGCATCGTGCCGTGCTGATAACGGGCGGAAATGACGATCGTATCCGCCTCGTTCTCGTCGTAACCGTAACGCACGGCATTGGCGAACAGCTCCTCCACTACCAGGATGGTGGCATGCCGCGTCTCGGCCGTTACCCCGCAGACTTCGGCGAATTTCTCAAGCGCCGCATGGACCTGCACAAGCTCCTCAAGGCTGTTGTTTACCGAAACAGTGCAGGAAGCGCCGGTCATGATCCCGCCATGCCTCCTAGCCGATATCGACAGGCGGTGGACCAACCAGATCAAGCGCCTGCGCGCGGGTTGCGACCACGGAGATGATCTTGAGAAAGCCCGAAACGCGCAAGACCTCATGCACCTGCGGGTTGAGGCCGAACAGAATGTATTTGCGCCCGGCGGGAGCGAGCTGTTTTGCGGCAATCAACAGCGAACGAAGGCCGAAGCTGCTGACGTAGTCCACCGCGCTCATATCGACCAGCAAGGCGCCGGTCTCCCCGTCGATACGCTTCTTCATCTCGGCCTCGAAGGCCTTCGCCGTCAGTGTATCGATTTTTCCGGTGGGGGCGATGATCGTGGCACCCCTCTCCGTCGTCTCAGCAATCGCAAACATGCACGCAACAGCCTCCGTCATCCGCGCGCCCATCGGTCAACCACGCCATCCGGCGCCGCCATATCCAGCATCGATGAGAAGAAAAATCGCGACGCCCAACCATCGCTCATATGATCTTCAAACTACACGACTATGACGATTGCCACATTTTGCGGAAGCGGCCTCCATCTTCTTTCGACAATTCAGCTTGCGGACCGCCTTTTGGGAGTCCGCCATTCACATGACCGGGGATACTTCATGGCAGCAATCGATCTCGACGCCTTGCTTACCGACCCGCGCGCCTCCATCGGGGGACTTGCGATCGACGGTGCGCCCGCCGGCCGCGACCTGCGCGACGAAGCGGAATTCGAGGCATTGGACAGCGAGTTCCGCAAGATGGAGACGGGAGGCCCCTCGGCCGTCGACTGGAAGCGTTACAACACGAACACGATCGACATTCTGAAGAGCCGCTCGAAAGACATCGTGCTCGCCTCCCGGCTGATCTTCGGCCTGCAGCGCGAAGAAAGCTACAAGGGCCTTGCTGTCGGGATCACCATCCTGCAGGGCATGGTGGAAGCGCATTGGGACGGTCTTTTCCCACCGCCCGCCCGCGAAAGGGCCCGTGCCGGCGCGCTTGACTGGATGGCGGAAAGACTGGCGCCGCTGGTGGAAGCAACCCCGCCTTCCGGGGATGCCAAGCTCTTCGCACTGATCGCCCACGATCGGTTGGTCGCAGTCGATGAACTTCTCTCGGAGCGGATGCGCAAATATCCAGCCGCCATCGGCCCGCTGATCCGGGCGCTTCGTCCCCACGCCCGGGAGGCAAAGGCGGAGCTGGAGGCCCGGGCCGCGGCCGCCGCGGCTCAAGCAGAAGCCGCCGCACGGCCGAACCCGGAACCTACGCCCGGGCCCGTCGCAGCCGCGCCGGCAGCCGAAGCGCCGCAGCCTGCTGTTCCTGCGCCTCAACCGCAGCCTCAGCAGCGGCCGGTCGCTACGGTCGAAATTGCCGAGGCGCCGGTCGGCGAAGGCGTCGAAAGAACCTTCCAGGCGCTGTTCGCCAATGCCATGCGCGCCGCAAGCGCCCTGCGGCCGTCGGCCCCCACCGATCCGCGTATCTATCTCGCGACCCGTTTCGCCGCCTGGGGCGACATTCTGAAGGCGCCGCCCGATAAGGCCGGCCGCACCCAACTGCCGCCGCCGCAAAAGCCGCGGCTTGCCGAACTTGCCGCGCTGAAAGCCGCCGGAAACAACCAGGGCCTGCTGCTTTCCGCCGAAAGCGTATTGGCCTCTTCGCCCTTCTTCCTCGATGCGCAGCGTCTGGTCACCAACGCCATGCAGGCTCTGGGCGCCGAATACGACGCGGCGCGTGCTACCGTTACAGGCCAGCTTTCCGCCTTTCTGAAACGCATACCGGACCTGACACAGCTCTCGTTCAGCGACGGCACTCCCTTCGCCGACGGAGAGACCCGGAGCTGGATCGCCAGCGAAATTGTCGCCCGCGGCGATGGGCAAGCGGCGGGTTCCGAACGCGACAAGGCAAAGGCAGCCGCCGGCCAGCTTGCCCAGCAGGGCCAAGTGCTGGCGGGATTGAAGCTGCTCTCCGACTATGGCGAGCGCTGCCCCGGCGGCCGGGAACGGTTCTGCGCCAAGCTGGACATCGGCGAATTCTGCTTGCGCCACGAACTCCTGCAGCCGCTGTTCGCGCTCATTCCCGCCTTGGAACGCATGGTCGAGGAACAGGCATTGGCCCTATGGGAGCCGCCGCTCGCCGCCGCTCTGGCTGCCTTGTCGTGGCGGGGCTATTCCCACCGCAACGCGGTTCGCCACCTTGAGGAGCGGGAGATCGTGCTTCGAAAGGCACGCATCGCAGAAACGCTAAGCGCGCTCGACATCGTCCAGGCGGTGCGACTTACTTCTCCGCAAATTGCATAAAGATGCGCAATGCATCGTATCCGTTATAAAACCTACATATACAGGCGCAATTATAGCTGAAGTCTAGGCAAGGGCAGCCAGACCGGCAATCGCAATTTTCGCGGCAGATATAGGTTATCTGCTTGGATTTCATGAATTGCATTTGGGGTTTTACGGGGGAAATCAGACATGACGAAGGACTCGTCTGTGGCGCCGAAGGAGCGCGTCAACATTCGCTATAAGCCGGCAACTGGCGACAGCAAGGAAGAGGTCGAACTGCCTCTGAAGATGGTTTTCCTCGGCGACTATACGCTGAAGGGCGACGACACGCCGGTCGAAGACCGAGAGCTCATCAACGTCAACAAGGACAACTTCAACGACGTGATGAAGGGCCACAATCTGCAGCTTGATATTGCCGTCGAGAACAAGCTTTCCGAAGAAGCCGATGCCGGGCAGATGAACGTCTCCCTGAAGCTGGAAAGCCTCAACGATTTCACGCCCGAAGCCATCGTGCGCCAGACGCCCGAGCTCAACAAACTGCTCGAACTGCGGGAAGCTCTGGTCGCGCTCAAGGGTCCGCTCGGCAACGTCCCGGCATTCCGCAAGGCGATCCAAGGCGTTCTCGGTGACGAGGAAGCCCGCGAGAAACTGCTGGCCGAAATCACAGCCGCGGCCTCCAAAGATAAATAAATCGCTCCGATCCCTCGGGAAACTGCGGCACGATCGACGCTTCGTATGATTGCGTCCGAATTCGAAAGAAGGCTTTTTCATGGCTGAGAGAGAAACTGCCCAACAACAGGCTGTCCTTGAACAGGCAGAGGGTTCTCTGCTGGACCAGATCCTGCAGGAAACCCGGCTGGTGCCGAGCGACGACGGCTACGACGTGGCCCGCAAGGGCGTCAGCGCCTTTATCGCCGAGCTACTGAAGCCGACCCGCGCCGACAGCACCGTCAACAGCGCCGCAATCGACCATATGATCGCGGAAATCGACCGCAAGCTGTCGTCCCAGGTTGACGAAATTCTGCATAACGACCAGTTCCGGACGCTGGAATCGGCTTGGCGCGGTCTGAAATTCGCCGTCGACCGAACGGACTTCCGTCAGAACATCAAGATCGAGATCATGAATGTCTCGAAGGACGAGCTGCTGGCCGATTTCGAAGACAGCCCGGAAGTTGCGAAATCCGGTCTCTACAAGCATATCTATACTGCAGAATACGGGCAGTTCGGCGGCCAGCCGGTCGGCGCCGTCGTGTGCAACTACGCCTTCAGCCCGAGCGCACCGGACGTGAAGCTTGCCCAGTATTGCGCCAGCGTCGGCGCCATGGCTCACGCGCCGGTCATAGCAGGTGCCGCTCCAGCTATGTTCGGCGTCGATACGTTCGAAGAAATTCCGAACCTCAAGGATATGGAATCGATCTTCGAAGGCCCGAAATACGCCAAGTGGAACGCGTTCCGCGAAAGCGAAGACTCGCGCTATTTCGCGCTCGCCATGCCGCGGTTCATGCTCCGCTCGCCCTACGGCGCCGAGACCGTCCCGGTCAAGGCCTTCAACTATGAAGAACGCTCCGCCGGCGAAACCGAGAACTATCTCTGGGGCAATGCCTCGATCGCGCTTGCGACCCGCCTGACCGACAGTTTCGCCAAGTTCCGCTGGTGCCCGAACATCATCGGCCCGCAATCGGGTGGCGCTGTCGAAGACCTGCCGGTCCACAGCTTCGAGGCCATGGGCCAGCTGCAGACCAAGATCCCGACGGAAGTTCTGATTTCCGACCGCAAGGAATACGAACTTGCCGAACAGGGCTTCATCGCGCTGACCATGCGAAAGGGTAGCGACAACGCAGCGTTTTTCTCCGCCAACTCTGCCCAGAAGCCGAAATTCTTCGGCAACACCACGGAAAACAAGGCTGCCGAGCTCAACTACAGGCTTGGCACCCAGCTTCCCTACATGATGATCGTCAACCGTCTCGCCCATTATATCAAGGTTCTGCAGCGCGAGAACATCGGGAGCTGGAAGAACCGCGGCGAGTTGGAAAGCGAACTCAACAACTGGATCCGGCAATATGTCTCGGACCAGGACAATCCGTCCGCCGACGTGCGCTCCCGCCGGCCGCTGCGCAAGGCTCAGATCACCGTGTCCGACGTTGAAGGCGAACCCGGTTGGTACAGTGTCGGCATGGCGGTGCAGCCGCATTTCAAATACATGGGCGCCGACTTCACGCTTTCCCTCAAGGGCAAGCTCGACAAGGCCTGACGCGCGGTCGTCGCGGCCATGACGGCGGAGATAGACCAGTGGCCGGACAGTCGTGTCCGGCCAAAGGCTTTAGAGAGTGAGTAAGCGCAATGGTATCGGTAAGCTTGCTTCAGCGTCTGGAGCTTGACGGCGTCGGAGCCGAAAGGTCCGGCCCGCGGGACGATTCCGCCGTGCTTGACAGTATTCTCGCCAACCTTCTGGTCATCCTCAACAGTCGCAAGGGATGCTGCGAAACCCGCCCCGACTTCGGCCTTTCGGACTTCAATGCGACGACCGATTATCGCAGCCTCATCTCTTCGATCGCCCGGGACGTCGAAAAGCAGTTGCGCAATTTTGAGCCACGCTTGCGCAACATTGCGGTGCGGCCCGTTGAGGACAAGACGCGCCCCCTCGAGTTCATATTCCATGTGAATGGAGAATTGGCCGAGGATGATCGCACCGTCAGGGTTGCTTTCGACTCGGTCCTGGGCAGCGACGGGCGCATGCGGTTCAACGGCTAGTCGAGGGTTGGACCGATGGCGATCAACAACTATTACCGGGACGAGCTTTCCTATCTGCGCGAGATGGGAGCACTGTTCGCCAAGGCTAATCCGCGCCTTTCACGCCATCTCGGCAAGGACGCCAGCGATCCGGACGTGGAGCGCCTGCTGGAAGGCATGGCATTCCTGGTCGGGCGCCTGCGCCAGCGGCTTGACGCGGAAATGCCGGAACTGGCGCTGAGCCTGCTGCAGCTGGTCTGGCCTCATTATCTTCGTCCCGTCGCTCCCATCACCATGATACGCTTCGGTTTTGCCGAAGGCGCCAGCGGCATGTCGATCGACGTGCCGCACGGCACGCGGGTTCAATCGCGGCCAATCGAAGGCCAGGCCATTTCGTTCCAGACGAGCTTCGATCTCAGCGTCCTGCCCTTCGAAATCACCGGCGCGGAACTGGAAAACCGCAAGAACAGCAGCCGGATCACCCTCTCGTTCCGCCAGGTTGGCGGCGAAGGGCTGCGGGCGCTGGCCGCCGGCCCGCTGACCCTGTTCATCAACAGCGCCCGGGACACGGCCACAGCAAGATTGCTCTACCTGTTTTTCCGGGAGCGGCTGCGCAGCGTTCAGTTCATTACGCCGAACGGACAGCCAACGGAGGCTGCGCTCACCCTCGAGCCCATGGGCCTCGCGCCCGGCGAGGCAGTGCTGCCCTATCCCGAAGGCGCCTTCGACGGTTTCCGTATCATGCAGGAATATTTCTCCTGCCCTGAGAAATTCATGTTTCTCCGGATCAAGGGGCTCGAAGCCTTTGCCGATTCCGGAGCCGACCGTTTCAGCCTCATCTTTGAAATGTCGCAGGCCTTTGCGGAATCCACCCGCATCAGCGCCGATCTCTTCGCCCTCAACACGACGCCGGCAATCAATTTGTTCGAGTCCGAAGGCCGGCCGCTGACGGTGTCCCACGAACGTTCGGAATATCCGGTCCGGCCGGCCGGCGATTCCAACCATTTCAGCATTCACACCGTCGAAGCGGTCGAAGGCTGGGTACAGGGCAGCGGGCGGCGTATTATTTACGAGCCGTTCGAGAGCTTCCGCCACGATCTTTCCGAGGACGGCAGGCCGAAGCTTTATTACCGGACGCAGGTGAAACCGGGCGTGCTCACCAACGGCATCGACCATTCCTTGTCCTTCGTGACCCGGCTTGGCAAGGTCGGCCTGCCCGAAACCGAAATGGTATCGATGCGGCTCAAGTGTTCGAATGGGGCGCTGGCCAGCCGCCTTGGAGTGGGCAGCGTCAACCAGCCGACGTCATCGACACCTGCCAAGCTCGAATTTTCCAACATCACCCCGGTGCTGAGCGAAGTGTCGCCGCCGCTGGCGGAGGATATTCTTTGGACCTTGATCGCCAATCTGGCGCGCAATTTCTCCTCGATTGTCGACGTTGAAGCGCTTCGGACAGTGGTCGGTTCTTATGACTTCCGAGCCAGCACCGACCGACAGGCAGCCATGCAGCGCGACATGCTGCTGCAGAGCTTCAGGAGCTTCGAGCGAAGAAGCGTCGACGTCATCACCCGCGGCCGGCCGGTGCGCAGCTTCGAACTGTCGCTTTCCGTCTCCGAGGGAATGATGGGGGGTGAAGGCGAAATGTATCTTTTCGGCTCGATCCTCGATCATTTCCTGAAGTCCTATTCGAGCATCAACAGCCTGCACCGGTTCTCCATGACCGGGCTCGATTCCAACATCGTGTTTCGCTGGGCCGCCAAATGGGGTGAGGCCGCGACGCTATGAGTGGGATCGAGCGGATGGCGGTGGACGCGGACGCCGGCCAATTGGCCGGCGCACTCGGGGATGCACATCTTTCGCAACTTGCCCATTTCCGGTTCCACCAACTGGTTGCTCTGATGGAACTGAGGCGCGGCGACGCATTGCCTGTCGGCAGCCTCGGCGATCCCGCGCGCGAATATCTGCGGTTCCGCGCGGCCCGCTCTTTGAGCTTCGGGCCATCGGATGTCAGGGCCGTCGCCTATGATCCGACAGCGGACCTTCTCGACATCCGGGTCAATTTCTTCGGTCTTTACGGCCCGGCTTCGCCGCTGCCGGCTGCCTTCACCGAACGGATCATCGAAGCAGACACCGTACCGTCACCAGTCGAGGATTTCCTCGATCTCTTCAATCACAGACTAATCTCGCTGCTGCACGTCATCTGGCGGAAATACCGCTACTATCTGCGCTACGAGACCGGTGGCGCCGACCCGCTGTCCAAGCGTTTTCTGGCGCTTTGCGGTTTTCCGATCGAGGATCGCGACCGGATCGGCGAGATTTCCCGCTCCGCGCTCCTGCCGCATCTCGGGCTGATCTCGCTTTTCTCCAACTCGTCCGAGGTGGTCGGCGCGACACTCTCCAATTTCTTTGCCATCCCCTGCCGGATCGAGGAATTCATCCCGCGAAAAGTGGCAATCGGCGAAGAATCGCGGCTGGCGCTCGGCCGGGCGAACAATGTCCTGGCCGAAGACGCGATCCTCGGTTTCGAGCTGGACGACGACTTCGGCAAGTTCCGCATCCGTGCCGGGCGGGCGAGCTTTGCCGTGCTGGAGCCTTTCCTGCCGCATGGTGACAAGCATCGCCAGTTCTGCGAACTGCTGGTGATGGCGACACGCGAACCGTTGGAGTGGGAACTGCAATTCGCGTTCGACGCGGAAACCATTCCCATGGCAAGGCTCGGCGAATGCCGCCTTGGCTGGACGAGCTGGTTTTACGCGGACAATCCGGAACCGCTGGAAGACACGATCCTGCTGTCGGCCGACAGTATCGTGTCGTCCTTCGACAAGCAGCCTGCCGCTGCAGGTTTCGAAAGCATGGGAGGCCGGGCATGAAGATCAGGCTTTCCCTGGTCGGCGGCGCGCCGAGCGAACATGTGTTTGGCCCCGAAGGCGGCACGTTCGGCCGCTCGCTGAAATGCCAATGGGTGCTTTCGGACGACGAGCGCATTCTTTCCGCCATCCATGGCCGCGTCGCCTTCGAGAACAACAAGTTCATACTCATCGATGAGAGTACGAACGGCATTTTTCTCGATGGCCGGCAGCAGCCTCTTGGCCGCGGCAATGGCATCGCGTTGGTCAACGGCCTCAGGTTTCGCGCCGCTAAGCATTTGATCGAGGCGCAGATCCTGCCGGCCCAGGATGCTGCAGTCTGGAACGGGTCGCCGCCACCCATGCCGGTCATGCCGCAGGCCTATCAGCCCGTCTGGTCAAACGCCGCAACTCCATCAGCCGAACAGGCGCTGCGCGAGCGCGGTGACATGGGTGATGTCTGGGCCAAAAATTCGCAGGACCCGCTTGTTTATCTGGGATCGGCTCCATGGCCTGAAATCGCGGCATCGGCGCCGGCCGCACAAGCCGTTCTCCATGCCGATCCGCTTTTTTCGCTCTCGCCGCGTCAATCGGATCCATTCGCCGGCCTTCCCATCAATGGCTACAACCAGACGGCATTGCCAACCGCCCGGTCGATGCCGGCGTCTCTCATTCCGGGACCGATCCCTCGCGATCCATTGCCCGGATCGGATTTTCCGCCGCAGCCGCCTACGCTACCTCCGGCATCACCCATCCATTCCGCCCCCTCGCTGCAGCATCCGATTGCTCCATCATCGCCTGGCATCACGCCTACTTCCGTGTCCGCATCGCAGCCGGCGCCGATGCCGGCCGAGGCGCCTCGGAAGCTCATTCCCGATGATTTCGATCCGCTGTCGATCCTTGCCGGTCCGGTGCGACGCTCGTCGGAGCCGCGGCAGGATGTCTGGAACGGCGCGCCTTCCCCCGCTCCTCTTCCGGCAGCCTCAAATCAGGTGCTTGATCCGCAGTCTATGGCTGTTCTCCCACCGATACAGCCGGTCTCCAATATCCCGCCCGTTGCACAGACACCGCTGCCGCCTGTCCGCGAGTCGCTCAGCCCGTCGTTGATGGCAGATATGGCACGGCTCGGTGAGCCGGCGGCCTTCCGTCCACCCGCACAAGATCACGCCCTGGGCGACTTCGACGCGATCGGGGCGATGAGAGCACGCCGCGAGGAGCGTAAGGCACGGCTGATCGAGAAAGCCGCAGGTAACAACGGAAATCCACTGCCGGCCGTTACGCCGCCTCCAGCCGTGCCGGGCGTACCATTGGCTCCCATGCCGATACCGGCAGCGCCGCTCATGCCACAGCCGCCGCTCGATACCAACGCAGCCCTCTCTGCCGGACTGGGCTCGGTCCAATCGTCGTTGTCAGCCGTCCAGACCTCGGCGGCCGAGGACAATGCTGCGCTGATTGCGCTTTTTGCGGGCATGGGCCTGCCGGGTGCCGATATTGCATCAGGCCGGCAAGTGCAGGTGATGCGCGAGGTCGGCGAAATGGTGCGGGCTTTTTCCGAAGGCCTCATCCTGCTGCTTTCGGCGCGCCGCATGGTGAAATCCGAATTCCGTATGGACGAAACCCAGGTGCAGCCGGAAGAAAACAATCCTTTCAAGCACTTCAAGATGGCGGAACTTGCGCTTGACGAATTGTTCATAACCCGCGCCGGCGGTTTCCAGGCGCCGGGCGAGGCAGCCGCATCGGCCTTGGAAGACTTGAAACAGCACGTCATGCTGACCATGGCCGCGATGCAGCGGGCGATCAAACTGCTGATGGAGCGGCTGAACCCTGAAAATGTAGCCCGCGACAACGAGGCGGAAGGTGCCCACCGTCTCCGTGGTTTAGGCGTCCGCAAAGGGAAATGGGAAACCTATGTCGAAATGCATCAGCGCATGAGCGGTAATTTCGACGGCATGGCCCGCCAGTTGATCGCCGAAGCCTTCACCCAGGTCCAGGAGGAACAGGCAAGACGGGTCGCTTCGCAATATTGGGAGAGCAAGAAATGAGTTTAAAGAGGCTGACAGGCATCGGCATCGCCCTTGTTATTTTGGCAGGCTTTCTTGCGGCCTGCGGCGGCGTACCCAAGCCGACACCGGTCGAAGTCACCATCAATGCGGATGCCGCCGTCAATCCCGGCGAAACCCGCCTTGCGTCTCCCGTGGTGATCCGCATCTACGAGCTGAAGTCCCTCAAGGCGTTCAACAACGCCACCTATTTCGACTTCGACGACGAGGCCAAGCTGCTCGGCGCGGACCTGATCTCCAGCCGCGAATTCGAGATGCTGCCGGGAACCGAGAAGAAATACGATCGCGAGATCTCCAGCGAGGCGGCCTATATCGGCGTGGTCGCCAGCTTCCGGGATATGCAATCGGCGCAATGGCGCGATTCCGTAGAACTCGAGAAGGAAAGCCAGAACCGTTTCATGATCTATGTCACGAGCCTGGCGATCAGGATCCAGAAATACTCGCGCTTCAACTTCGGCAAGTCGCCAAATTCGTGAATTTGGAAGTGGTCATGGGGCTTCGGCCCAGGGGGTATGATTGACATCGATGGGCAAGCCACTCTGGCTGGAAGGCATGTTCCTTCGTCCGCAGCACCTGCAGCAATATGATCGCTGGATCGAGAGCAACCTCGACCAGCGTGTGACGGGGCTCGTTCCCTATCCATGGGGCGTGCGGCAGCTCGAGTTCGACAAGGAAGCGCTGAAGACAGGGCAGGTCCGCCTCAATGCCGCCGACCTCGTCTTTCCCGACGGCACGCTCTATAGCGCTCCCGGGCCGCAGCCCTTGCCGCCGGCAATCCACGTCCCGCCGGGCGCCCAGGGGAAGCGCGTGTTTCTGGCGCTGCCGATCCGCGCGCCGGGGGCAAGCGAAGTCGCCGAGGGCGCCAGCATGGCGCAGCGTTTCCGCAATACAACGGTCCGCGTCACCGACAATGCGCAGGCCGGCCGCCCGCCGGCCGAGATCGGCGTCGGCACGCTGAACGTGCGCATCGTCATCGAAGGCGAAAAGCTGGACGAACTCACCTATCTGCCGGTCGGCGAAATCGACGCTGTCGGTGCACTCGGCCAGGTAACATTGACCGAAAGCTACATTCCGCCGGTGATCTCGATCGGCGCGAGCCTCAAGCTCGTCTCGATCCTCGAACAGATCCGTGGTCTCCTGCGCAGCAGGGCGGTCTCTTTGACCGAGGGTGCAAGCGGACAGGCCGGCGACACCCGTTCCGGCATGCTCGATGTCATGCTGCTCGGCATCGTCAACCGAGCCGAAACCGTTTTTGCCCATTTCATTGCAAACGGTCTGCACTCTGCCGAGTATGCCTATCGCGAACTCATCGCGCTTGCCGCCGAAATATCGGCCTATGCCTCGCCGACCCGCCGGCCGCCGGAAATCCCGCCTTACAGCCATCTCGACCTCAGGATGAGTTTCGAAGGCCTGCTTGATATTCTGCGCGGGATGCTGAGCGTCATCGTCGAACGCAATGCAATCAGCATTCCGCTGACGGAACGCGATTTCGGCATCTGGCTCGGCGAGATCAAAGACCGGATGGCCTTCGCAAGCCGCCGCTTCGTGCTGATCGCGCGGGCCGACCTGGCGCTCGAGAGCATCCGCCAGCAATTGCCGCTGCATATCAAGATCGGTCCGGTCGAGCAGATCCGCGATCTCGTCAATCTCCAGCTTCCCGGCATCGCGATCCAGCCGCTTTCGGTGGCGCCGCGCGAAATCCCCTTCATTCAGAACGCCGTCTATTTCGAGGTCGACACATCCAATCCGCTCTGGGCAAGGCTGAGGGATTCCGCCGCCTTTGCTTTGCATGTCAGCGGCAGCTATCCCGCGCTCGGGCTGGAGCTCTGGGCAATTCAGCGTGAGGCCGGCCGATGAGCAGTTTCGGCGACGACGATGCTCCGACGGTTGTGCGCCACCTGAGCCCGCGGGCCAGAACGGCGCTTGGCGGAGACACGGGCGAAGATCCGACCGTCGTCGTACGGCAATCATTGCCGTCGTCGGCAACTGTCGGCGATGCCTCGTCGCTTCAAAATGCCATCAGCCTCGTCCAGCAGCTCGATACGGCGCCGGAGCGCAAGCTGGTGAGGGCTGCCGCCCCTCTGCTTCTGGTCGTGGCACAGCTGCGCAATTCGACGGAACGGGCGGATGTCGCGGCACTGCGACGCCAGGTCGTCGAGGAAATGGACCGTTTCCAGCAGATTGCACAGAAGAGCGGCACAGAAGCCGGCGACATCGTCGCGGCCCGTTACGTGCTGTGCGCAACGATCGACGAAACAGTGCTGATGACGCCTTGGGGCAGCCGCAGCGAATGGAGCTCCAACAGTCTGCTCAACCAGTATCACAACGAAACCTGGGGCGGCGAAAAGGTCTTCGTCATCCTAGATCGGGTCAAGCAGAGCCCATCGCAGCGGCTGCCTTTGCTGCTTCTCATTCATGCCTGCCTCATGCTCGGTTTCGAGGGACGCTACCGCATCATCGAACGTGGCCGGGACCAGCTGGAAGACCTGCGCAACGATCTTTCGCGCGTGATCGCCAAAGCGGCCGACAGCGGCCTGGATGAGCCGCTTTCGAAGGTTTCCAGGGGAGAACGGGGCGGCAAGAAGATTCGCGCCGTCTTTCCGCTCTGGATGGTGGGGGCGATCGCCGGGCTCTTGCTCGTCGTCGTCCACACCTATCTGGAGTTTTACCTCTCGGGTGCTGTCAGCCCCCTCCTTGCCAAGATCGCGACACTGACGCCGGGAGGAATCGGTCGATGATCAGAACCTATCTCGTCAGCATTCTCCGGCCCTCCAGCCTCATCATCCTGCTGATGATCATCGCGCTCGCGACGCTGTTCTGGCTGTTCGGCGGCCAGGTGACGGTCGGCGGCGTCACGCCTTTCGACACAGTGCCGAGCCGTACGCTTCTTTCGGTCGGCGCGGTGGTGGCCTTTTTCGTCGTCACCTTCCTGCGGTTTTTCCTGGCACGCCGCGCCAACGCCAAGCTGATCAACTCCATGCTCGTCAACGACGAGCTGATCTCGATGGGCAGCGATCTTTCGTCCGACGAGGTGGAACTCATCCGCGAGCGCTTCGAAAAAACCTTGAAGACACTGCGGGACAGCCCGCTCGACGGGCGTAAACGGCGCAACTATCTCTTCGATCTGCCGTGGTACATCATCATCGGTCCGCCGGCGACCGGCAAGACCACCATCCTGCAGAATTCCGGGCTCGACTTTCCGTTGGCGGAAACGGGTCACACGGCTGCCCTGCAGGGCATGGGCGGCACCCGCCATTGCGACTGGTGGATATCCAATGACGCGGTGCTGATCGATACCGCCGGCCGTTACACCACCCAGGACGTCAACCAGGGCATCGATGCCGCCGCCTGGGGCGGCTTCCTGAACATCCTCAAAGAGAATCGCAGAAGGCGACCGGTCAACGGCGTGTTGCTGGCGATCAGCATTGCCGACGTTGCGCTTGCCAGCGAGACCGAACGGCAGCGCCATGCCGAAATCCTGAGGCAGCGGCTGCGCGAGCTGCATCGCAGCTTCGAAATGCGGCTGCCCGTCTATGTTCTGTTCACAAAATGCGACCTGATCGCCGGTTTCGAGGAATATTTCGACGACGCGACCGAGGCAGATCGCGAACAGGTCTGGGGTATCACCTTCCCGCGTGACGAAGAACAGGCAACGTTCGGGGCGACATTCGAAACCGGCTTCCTGGACCTCGTCAACCGCATCGAACGGCGCTTGCCGGCAAAACTGGCGGCCGAACGCAACAACGGCCGCCGCTGCCGCATCTACGGCTTCCCACATGAATTCGCTTCGCTTTCCACGGTGTTGCGCGGTTTCATCACCGATGTCTTCCGCATCAACCGCTATGAGGCGCAACCGTTGCTGCGCGGCGTCTATTTCAACTCCGGCACCCAGGAAGGCACGCCTTTCGACCGCCTGCTCGGTGCCATGGGCCGCAGTTTCGCGCTCGCGCCGAGCCACCAGCCGCCGACAAGCGGCCAGGGCAAGGCATTCTTCATCAAGCGGTTGCTGACCGACATCATCTTCGCCGAACAGAATCTCGTCGGACGCAATACCAGGATCGAACGGCAATTTGCAGCCGCCCGCAGCGCCGCCTATGCCGGCATCGCCGCACTCGTCGCGCTTCTCTGCAGCTACTGGCTGATTGGCCTCGACAGCTCGCTTTCGCTGATCAAGCAAGCGAATGAATCCGCCGACAAGCTGAAGGCGGGCATGCAGCAGATCGGCAATAACCGGTCGCTCGAAAGCCTGCTGCCGATCCTCGACGAAGCGCGCAAGCTGAATGAGCTGCCGAATTCCGGCTGGCCGACGCCGGACATCCTGTCGATAGACGCACGCCCCGAACTGCGCCGCGTGACGCTGCAGAGCTACGATGCGCTGCTCAAGACCTATCTTCTTCCGTCCGTCGTCGCACGGCTGCAAACCCAGATCCAGCTGCTTTCCACCAGTGCCGACCCCAACAACTTGCTTCTGCGCAGCCAGCTGGAAACCTATCTGATGCTGACCACGGGTCAGAAGTTCGAGCGCGCCCGCGTCGAGGGCGAATTCGTGCGGCAGAACGAAGCGGCCTTCTCGCTCAGGCCCGACGCCAAGGCGCGCATGGATGATCACGCCGAAAGCCTCGCCGCCCTGTTGCCCGGCGGCACGGTGACCGACCAGGTGACGGTACAGGCGGCACGCACACGGCTGAGCGACGTTCCGCAGGCTTCCGACATATATGCGCGCATGGTGCAGGATGCGCAGCGTCGCTATCAGTTGCCGCCGATCAGCATCGTCAATATTCTCGGCCCCGGCGTGCTGCAGGTCGATACCGCCGCCGGCGGAACGAGCGTTGTCCCCGGCCTCTATACCAAGAGCGGCTTCTACCAGTTCTTCCTGCCGCGGCTGCCCGAATACATACGCAGTTCCACCGGAACCGACTGGGTTCTCGGCGAGAACGGCATGAGCAACGACGCCTACCAGAAGCTCTCCGAGGAGATCGCCAAGGCTTATGTGCGGGACTACATCACCATCTGGAGGAATGCAGTCAATCCGGTGCGGGTGATCGATTTCGACTCGCTCAACCGCGGGCAAGGGGTGCTGCGCGATCTTTCCAGCCCGCAATCGCCGTTGACGGCGCTGCTGACCACCTTGCGCGACAATACCGAACTGCCGCTGCCGGGTGACAATGCCGATAGCCAGAGACCGGGAGGTGCCCTTGCCCAGGCGGCCGCGCCGCCCGGAGCAGCTCTCCCCATTGCCGGCGCGGTCACCGATGCGATCGCCAAGACGGCGATCTCCACGGCCTTCGGCTCCACGCCGTGGCCGGGCACGACGATCCGCAACGCATTCCTGCCGCTCACGTCTCTCGTCGATCCGCAGAACGGCCCGGGCCTGGCGCAGATGCAGCAATTGTTCGGCGAGCTTTTCGGCACCGTCGCCGGCATTGCGGCGGCGCCAAGCCCCGAGGCGGCCGCCTTCGATTTTGTGCTCCAGCGGAGCAAGAGCCCGACCAGCGACAGTTTCTCGAGGCTGCGAGCCGACGCGGCCACGAAGCCGACGCCGCTCAGGCCGATGGTCGAATTCATTTCGAACCGCACCTGGCAGATCCTGCGCAGGCTTGCCTACACGCATGTGAACCGGCGCTGGCAGGAGGAGGTGCTCCCCACCTGCAATGCGATGCTGACCGACCGTTACCCCTTCTCGCTGGAAGCACAACAGGAAATCTCGCTTCAGGACTTTGCCGATATCTTCAAACCGGCCGGCATCCTCGACCAGTTCTTCAAGGACAATCTGTCGCCCTTCGTCATCATCAGGGGCCGGCAACCCGTGGCGCTCGATCCCGACCGAAGCGGCATCGGCCTGTCTCCCAATGCGCTGGGCCAATTTGCAAGGGCAGCGGCAATCCGCGAGGCGTTTTTCGGCGCAGCAGGCACGACGCCGGAAGCGAAATTCACCGTCGAGCCCGTCTATCTCGATCCGAAGGCGCTCAGATCGTCTTTCGCTGTCGACGATGCCGATCTCGTCTATCGCCATGGTCCGATCAGACCGCGCGATTTCGTCTGGCCCAGCAAACGGGATGCGAGCACGGCACAACTCAGCATCACGCTGCTCGACGGCAAGACCGAAACCGTGCAGCGGACGGGCAACTGGGCTATTTTCCGGATGCTGAGCGGAACCGGCATGGCCAGAACCAGCGGACGAGACCAGTTCGAATTCTCGATCGAAAAGGACAAGATCAGAGCCAGCTTCCGCCTGCGGGCAGCGAGCGTCGCGAATCCATTCAATGGTGAGCTCTACGCCTCGTTCCGCTGCCCGCCGGCCCTTTGAGGGAGATTGGCCACTTGGAATTGCTCGGCTATTTCGGCAAAGTTCCCTCCGCCCGGGATTTCGTCTTCCACGGCCTGCCGGCCCGTGTCACCGAAGCATGGGCCGGGATCGTGGCGGGCTGGATGGTGTCCATTCGCAACGAAGGCGACGACGCATTTCAGCGCGGCGTGCTTTCCTCACCCGTCTGGCGGTTCCTAGCACCGGCCGGTTTCGGTGGAGCGGCTGGCGTCAATGGTGCGGCGGGGCTGCTGGCGGGGTCGATCGACGGAGCCGGCCGCGTCTTTCCCTTTTCCGTGCTTATGGTTTCCCGCCATCCTTCCGGCGTCATCAGGCCGGACGCACGGCTGGACAAGGCGCTCGACCGGATTGAAGCCGCCATGTTGGCTTTCATGGAAGATCAGATTGCCAAGGAAGACTTCATTGCGGCGCTGAAAGCTGTCACGGGCGACCTTTCGCTGGTGGCGCGCGAGACGACCGCCAGTGGTTCGATGCTGTCCGAGACAGAGGCGGCCGCCTGTTTCACGGGCGTCGATCCCGCGTGGTCGGGTGAGCGGGCTGTCCAGGTTATCAGCCTTCCCTTCGATCCAGCAGCACCGGCGCTTCAGAAAGCCGTATCCTCCGAGAGCTACTGGTGGCACGATGGTCATGCTTCACGGCCGCCGCAATTTTACGTTGTTCGCGGTCTGCCTGCGGATGCGACCGTGCGCCCTCTTTTTCTTGCCGACTGGCCGGTGGGCTGGCAGATGCGGACGCATGATGGTGAGGTGCCTGCCTGATGGGAAGTCTGATGTCCGGTCCTCGTTCTCCTACGCGGCGCGTCGTAGAAGCTGAAGCGGCAACCCGTCGTGGATATTCCCATGCTCATAACGAGGATGCCTATATGGTGGACCTCGATGGGCGGCTCTTTGCGATCGCCGATGGCATGGGCGGCCATCGCGACGGCCACGTCGCCAGCCGGACCGTGATCGCTTCGCTTCAACAGCGCGGCGCCACCACCAGCCCCTTGGAAGCAAGGATCGGCGACGCGACATATGCGCTGGAAGAAGCGAATGCCGCCCTGTTCAGCCAGACGCTTGCCAATCCGGCGGCCGGCATTTCCGGTTCGACGGCCGTGGTACTGCTTGTTGGAGAAGACTATGCATGCTGCCTCTGGGTCGGCGATTCCAGGCTCTATCTCATGCGCAATGAGCAGCTTTACCTGATCTCGGAGGATCATGCGACGCCGGACGGCACGCTGACCCGGGCGATCGGCTCCGCAGACAAGGTCGAAGTCGAACGGCGGATCGTCGAACTCGCCGATGGCGATCTCTTTGTTTTGTGCAGCGACGGGTTGCTCAAGGGTATGGATGAGCACGAATTGATCGGCATTCTGTGCGAAGAAAAAGAAAACTCCGCGGATCGGCTGCTCGCCAAGGCAATTGCAGGCGGATCTGTCGACGATATCACGCTGGTGCTGGTCTGGGCCCTTGCCGATGAATGAAGAAGACACGTCGCGGTCGACGGCGCTGGTTCCGATCGAGGACCAGCCCCGGGTCGATCCGGTGCGTCTCCTGCGGGGACGGTTTCAATTGACTGCGGAAATCGGCCGCGGCGGTCTGTCGCGTGTCTTCAAAGCCCGCGACATGGTGGCGGTGCAGGCCGGCCTCGCCGATCCCTATGTCGCCCTGAAACTGATTGCAGCCGGCAAGGATACAAATCCCGATATGATTGCGCTGATGCATCGGGAGGCCCGGCGGTTGCGCGATCTCGTCCATCCGAACATCGTTCGTGTCTATGATATGGATGCAGAGCGGCGCCTTCACTTCATGATCATGGAATACCTTCAGGGGCAGTCCCTGTCGCATATGCTCCGCAACGCTCAGGGGCACCAGCTGGCGGTGTCGACGGTCGACCGGCTGATCGCGAAAATCGGGGCGGCGCTGGAGTTCGCCCACAGCAAGGGCATCATTCATGCCGACCTCAAGCCAGGCAATGTGTTTCTGGAAACGTCAGGCGGAATCAAGCTGATCGATTTCAATATTGCCTATCCGGTCGCGCGACCGATGAAGACCCGCGAGGAGGATACGGTCGCCATCCTCGGGCGGCTCGGCGCCCTGACACCGGCCTACGCGTCGCCGCAGCGGCTGACCGGCGCCGAGCCCAGTACGGGCGACGACGTTTTTTCCCTTGGCGTCATCACTTATCTCGCCTTGACCGGCAACCGGCCTTACGGCCCGGGCGGTGCGGAGGTTGCTGCGAAAGCGGAGCAGACTCCTGTCCGTCCCGAGGGTCTTTCAGGCCAGCGATGGCGGGCGCTTTCTCGCGCGATCTCGCTCGACGACGGGACCCGTACCTCTTCCGCCGCCCAATTTGTACGAGATTTTGCTGGTGGACCGTTTCGCATGTTCTCCGGTTGGCGCCCGAACATCGTTCGGATCCGATCCGCCGGATGATCTATTTCTGTTGCCTGAAGATAAAAGTTCCTCCCGCTTCGCATGGAGGAACTTTCTTCACTACCATATGATCGTTGGAGAGAAGCAGGCTTACGCGTCGGCTTCTTCGGTCTCGGTATCGGCCTCGTCTTCGTCTTCTTCTTCAGTCTCGCCGACTTCCCAGCTCAGTTGAAATTCAAGTTCCGCACGTCCTTCGTCGATTTCGAAGGCAACCGAAGCAACTGCCTCTTCCGGCACGACGACCTCTTCTTCGTCGATGCTCATCGTGAACCGTCCGTTTGCTTCCAGAGTATCCGCCAGCCGGCGGAGTTCGGCGACAAACTCGACCATAGAGTATTCCTTCTCAACTTCACGTTCGCCTTCCATGTCTCGCTCCTGTGATTGGAAATGGGCAATCAAATCAAAGCACAGTATTGTAAACCCGGCATGACGGTATAATAGAGCGCGCGAGAATTTATATCATAATAAATCAATATTACGTATTTCAGATACGCGAATTCATCTTAGACATATATCAACATAGAGCGCAGAAATATTTTTTATGCACAGAAGATAATTAAATTTGATCGTCCGATGCATGTTATGCCCAGTCATTCCGACTGATCCGGCGGCTTTTCAAGCTAATAGCGATGCTTCAGCCGTTTTACGCGCGTGACAACTGCGGCGTGCCCTGCAGGGCTGAAAGACTACTTTGATCAGACATCCGGCATCTCCGTAAGCTCTAAAAAACAATTGCTGAAAAAGGAATTCGCATCGACGGCGTGAGTAGGGCCAGTCGCCGTCATTTGACATGCAATTTGGAACACACCGGCATTTCACCAAGATGACAGCTCTGATTTGCATTGTTTTCATCACTTACCAAAAATTGTCATTTGGCCGTCAAGCAAGGCCGTTACTGAAAAACTCTTGAAATAAGCCGACTGCTAGTTGAACTCGCCAGTTTCTGGTGCGTACTGCGCTAGGTCTTGCTGTGCGCCTTCACAAGTCGGCTGTCGTTTCACGCGATACTGGTTTTGAGGGGCGGTTCATGTTGCGACTTTTCAAATTCTGCACATTCACGGAGTGGCGCAAAGCCGGTCGCCTGGCTGGCGTCATGGCGCTTGTCTCGCTGACGTCAGCCTCCGTCGTTCAGGCGGAGCCGATCCGCGGTGCCGGATCGACCTTCGCCGCCCCGATCATCAATCAATGGTCCCGCGACTATGAAGCCGTGCGCACGGACGGCGGCGACTTCACCTCGCCCGACTGGCGGGTCGATTATGAGCCGGTCGGCTCGCTGGCGGGTATCATGCGTCTCGATCAACCCGAGATGGACTTTGCGGCGACCGATGCGCCGCTGCCGCCGGAAGATCTCGGCAAGCGCCGCCTGGCGCAGTTCCCGATCGTCATGGGCGGCATCGTCGTCGTCGCCAACCTCGGTAATGTCGGATCCAGCCAGCTTCGCCTGTCGGGTCCCGTTCTCGCCGATATCTATCTCGGCAAGATCACGAAATGGTCCGATCCCGCTCTCAAGACACTGAACCCGGATCTGGCGCTGCCGGATGCGGCGATCGAGGTGCTGTTTCGTCAGGATGGCTCTGGTTCGACATTCACCTTCACCAGTTTCCTGTCGAAGGTAAGCCCCGAGTGGAAAGAGAGGGTCGGCGCCAATACGCTCGTCAACTGGCCGCAGGGCCGCGGCGAACGGGGCACCGGCGGACTTGCCGCGGTAGCGGCGGCGACCAGAAACAGCATCGCCTATCTCGAATACGGCCAGGTCGTCCGGCTTGGCCTTCCCTATGCATCGCTCCAAAACCAGTCAGGTGCCTTCGTCAAGCCGGAACCCAAGTCCTTCCAGGCCGGGCTTTCCGCCGTCGCCTGGGACGCCGCACGCGGCTTCAGCGCCGACACCACCAATCTCCCCGGCGCTGACGCCTACCCGATGGCGGCCGTCACTTATGCGGTCTTGTCGCTCAACCGCGGCGAAGAACGCATCAAGCGGGTGATCGACCTGTTCAGGCTGGCTTTCGCCCAGGGCGCCGACAAGGCGACGGCACTCGGATACATCCCTGTTTCCCGGGAACTCGCCAATCGGATCGAAGCCTACTGGTCAAACAGCCTGCGCTCGTTCAGCAACTGATCCTTAGACGCCTCTGCTCAAATAGAAACAGGTGTTTCCATGCAAATTGACATCTTCAAGGACATATTGGTGCCGGTGATCGGCGGGTTGGGCATCTTCATGCTTGGCCTGGAATTCATGGCAAACGGCATCCAGGCGCTCTCCGTCAACAGGATGCGTGAGTTCCTGGCCAAAACGGCCGGTACTCCGATCAAGGGCGTGCTCGCGGGAACGTTCATCACCGGCGTCATCCAATCCTCAACGGCGATGACCGTCATGGTCGTTGGCCTCGTCAATGCCGGCGTCGTGGGCCTGCGTCCCGCCATCAGCGTCATTATGGGCGCCAATATCGGCACGACGCTCGGCAACGGCCTGATCGCCCTGCCGCTCGGCCCGCTCGGCCTGATCCTCGGCGGTATCTTCGCCCTCATCTACTGCTTTGCGAAGAGCGAAAAGGTTCGCAATATCGCGCTGGCTTGCATGGGCTTCGCGCTGATCTTCTACGGCCTCAACCTGATGACCGGCGGTCTGCGCCCGCTGCGCAACCTGCCGGAAGTCATGGACCTCCTGCGCTCGCTGCAGGCCGACTCCTATTTCAACCTCATCAAATGCGTGCTGATCGCAGCCGCCGTCACTGCGATGATCCACTCGTCCTCCGCGACGATCGGTATCGTCATGGGCCTCGGCGCCGCCGGCATTCTCGACTGGACGACCGCCGTGGCCTTCTCGCTCGGCGCCGATCTCGGCACGACCATCACCTCCTGGATGGCATCGCTCAATCTTTCGAAGAACGCCAAGCGCGCCGCATACGCACATATCTCCTTCAACATCATCGGCGTCTGCATCACGGTCCCGCTCTTCTTCGTCTCGATTGGAGTGCTTGAATGGGCGATGCAGTGGTTTGGCGGCGATCCGGCCATCCCGGTCGTCGTCGACGGCAAGGAAACCTTCCCGCTGGTGCCGGTCGCGGTCGGCCTCTATTCGACCGTCTTCAACATCTTCAATACCCTGCTGCTCTTCCCCTTCACCGGCGTGTTCGAACGCGTGCTGTCGCGCGTCGGCCGCACCGACGAGGAGGATATCGAGGACTATTCGACGCCGAAATTCCTCGACCGCAAGCTCGCCAACGATGTCGCCAAGGCCGTGCCTGCCATCCAGCAGGAAACCGCCCGTCATCTGCAGGCTGGTGCAGTATTCCTCGACATCGCTCGCGGCGACAAAAAGGCTCCGTCGGACCCGGGCGAGCACTACCTGGCGACCGATATCCTCAGCCGCGACATCCGTCGCTACACGGCCGACCTGATGAAGGAAGACCTGCCCTATGAGCAGCTCGATCTCATCGCCAGCCTGATCGAAGAAGCCGATTTCACCGCAGCACTGACGGAATCGATGCATCAGGTCGCCCGCCGCGTGAAGCGCGAGAGCTTCGGCAGCCAGGCTCAGCCGATCGTCAACACCGCGCTCGACAGGCTCGATGCGGCGCTGCGCATGATCATGCCCGATTACGGCGTTGCCGACCCGAAAATGCCCGCCGGCCATGTCAGCTATCCGGAAATTGAGGAACTGCGCGCAAAAACCCTGTCGCTCGGCCCAAATGCCGGTGCCGGTGAGCGCGGGACGATCCTGGCTCTCCTCGGCTCGATCGAACGTGCGGAGATCCTGATCCGCCGCATCGATGAAGAGCGCAAGTCCGTCAACCGTCAGAGCGTTCTCGCACGCGCAGCCGCTCGCAGCGAAAGCCGTGAGCGTCCGATCGCCGAAAGCGGCCTGAGCCCGGTTCCGGCCGAGTAGGCCAAAACCTGCCATGGGGCGCCGCAATATCTGTTGTGGCGCCTCTTCCCGGTCGCCTTCCGGCTGGGTATCCTCATCACTCGTAATAGTGAAACGAGAGGTTCCCCGTGAGTGTCGGCCTGATTGCCCTCCTGGACGATGTCGCAGCGCTTGCGAAAGCTGCGGCCGCCTCCCTCGATGATGTGGCGGCCCAGGCTGGCAAGGCCGGCGCGAAGGCCGCGGGCGTCGTGATCGACGATGCGGCCGTCACGCCGCGCTACGTCACCGGCTTTTCGCCCGCGCGCGAACTGCCGATCATCGCCAGGATCGCGCTTGGTTCGCTCCGGAACAAACTTCTGCTCCTCCTGCCGGCAGCGCTCGCCTTGAGCCTCGTCGTGCCGCAGGCTATCACGCCGCTGCTGATGCTCGGTGGACTCTACCTCTGCTACGAAGGCGCCGAGAAGGTCTACGAACTCGTCGTGCCGCATGCGGCGCATGCCCACGAGGCCGAACTCAACACGACCGATGCCGATCCGAAGGCCTTCGAGGACCAGAAAGTAGCCGGCGCCATCAGGACCGATTTCATCCTGTCCGCCGAAATTATGGCGATCACCCTCGGCTCGATCCCCGAGGCCGGCCTGGCGATGCAGGCGCTGGTACTCGCCGTGGTCGGGATCGCGATCACCGCCGGCGTCTATGGTGTCGTCGCGCTGATCGTCAAGGCAGACGATCTCGGCCTCTGGCTCGCCGGCCGTTCTTCCGCTTCGCAGGCAGGGGTGTTTCTGCGCCTGCTCGGACGCGGTCTGGTGCAGGGCATGCCCTATCTTCTCAAGGCGCTCGGCGCGGTCGGCACGGCGGCGATGATCTGGGTCGGCGGCGGCATCATCGTGCATGGCGCCGAGGAGTTCGGCTTCGCCTGGCCAAGCCATCTTCTCCACGAAGCCGGCGAAAGTGCCGCACATGCCGTACCTGCCTTCGGCGAGCTGGCTTCCTGGCTGGTTCAGGCCGCAGGCTCCGGTCTCGTCGGCATCCTCATCGGATTGGCGGCAATCCCCGCCGTCAGCCATGCCGTAGCCCCCACATGGCGGTGGTGCATCACGCGCCTGCGTGGGACAAAGACCGCATAGCGAGCAGTCGCCGTAGCGGTAACAACCACAATCACCCGGTTTCGCTTGAGGCACGAAGCCTCCTCTCGGCTTTCACAACCATGTCAAAGCCGCGGACTATCCGATATGCCAGTGCTGCACCGATCCCAGCAAGGAGTCGCCATGACGGTCGTCGCATCTTATCTTTACCGCGATGGAAGACGGAAGGAGGAAATCCCCTTCCACTCCGCCGCCATACCGGCTGAGGAAACCGACTTCATCTGGATCGGCCTGCATGAACCGACATCGGACGAACTTGCCTTCCTGAAGGAAACCTTCGGCCTGCACGAACTCTCCGTCGCCGATGCGCTGAATCCGCTGCAGACCCCGAAAGTCAGTTCCTACGAAGATCAGATCTTCGTTCTCGCACAGACGGCCAAGCTCGATGGGGATCGCATCACCTACGGCCGCACGGCGATCTTCGTGGGTGATCGGTATATCATCACCGTCCGGCACGGGTCCGACCGCGGCCATGGCGAGCTGCGCGACCGGCTGGAGACCGCGCCGCATACGCTGCGCCACGGCACCGATTATATTCTGCACGCCATTCTGGATTTCATCGTCGACGGCTATCTGCCGATCGTCCGCACGATCGAGGATTCAGTGCTGGACATGGAACGGAAGATGCTCGACAGCTTCCTCGACCGCGCCCAGATCAAGCGCATTTTTCGGTTGCGCCGCGAGGTCATCCTCTTCCAACGTGTACTGGATGCCATGCTCGATCTCTGCGGCAAGCTCGTGCATCTCGACCTGCCCTGCCTTGATGTCGAAGCCAAGCCCTATTTCCGCGATGCCCTGCAGCATATGCACCGTGTCGAACAAATGGTCGGGGGCCTGCGGGACGTCATCACGTCGGTATTCGAGGCCAGCAACCTGCTCGAACAGCAGCGGCAGGGAACGATCACCCGTCAGCTCGCCTCCTGGGCGGCAATTCTCGCTGTACCGACCGCTATTGCCGGCATCTACGGAATGAATTTCGAGAACATGCCGGAGCTCCGAATGACCTACGGCTATTTTGTGATCCTTGGCGTCATCGCCATTTCATGTGCCATTCTCTACATTGGCTTCAAGCGAGCCAAGTGGCTATGAAGCTTAACACCGTTTGCTCCGCAGAAGCGTTTTGAGCATATGTCACAACTGGTTGTGTCGATCCGAGCTCTTGACGGGAACGGGCTGTTGGCCCTCGGCGATTGGGACACCGCAAACCGATGTAAACTTCCGAGGACTTAAAAATGGGCATTTTTTCTTCCAGCCGATTAATGAAGTCGACAGCATTGGAGAACCGACCGCCTCCCAATGCGAAGCGAGCGCTGTAAAAGTTTGCCGCTTGTAAGATCAGACGCCGCTCGCTCGCCTGAAGGCTGCCGGGCGCACGAGGCGCCCGGCGAACCGGTTTACTTCTTGGCGTCAGCCCAGCTCTTCACGAGCTCGTCATAGTTAACGGTGATAGGTTTTTCCTTCTCGTTTGCAACCTTGAGCTGAGGAGCAAGATTGCCTTTCGCAACGGCATCCTTGTTCCAGTATGCGAGGTCATGCTCCTCGGCGAGCTTCGGCCCCATGTCGCCCTGAACCTTGGCACGCTCCAGGCGCTGCAGAACCTTCTCCTGCTCGGCGCAAAGCGAGTCCATGGCCGCCTGGGCGGTCTTGGCGCCCGAGGACGCATCGCCGATGGCCTGCCACCAAAGCTGTGCGAGCTTCGGATAGTCAGGCACGTTGGTGCCGGTCGGCGACCACTGAACACGGGCCGGCGAGCGGTAGAACTCGATCAGGCCACCAAGCTTCGGCGCGCGATCCGTGAAGCTCTTGTGCCGGATGGTGCTTTCGCGGATCAAGGTCAGGCCGACATGGCTCTTCTTGACGTCCACCGTCTTCGAGGTGACGAACTGGGCATAGAGCCAGGCCGCCTTGGCGCGGTTGGTGGGCGTCGATTTCATCAGCGTCCAGGAACCGACGTCCTGATAACCGAGCTTCATGCCGTCCTTCCAGTAGACGCCGTGCGGAGACGGGGCGAAACGCCATTTCGGCGTGCCGTCCTGGTTCATGACCGGCAGGCCGGGCTTCACCATGTCGGCGGTGAAGGCCGTGTACATGAACATCTGCTGGGCGATTTCGCCCTGCGCCGGTACGGGGCCGGATTCCGAGAAGGTCATGCCCTGGGCCGCGGCCGGCGCATAGGCCTTCATCCAGTCGAGATATTTCTGGATCGAATAGACGGCGGCCGGGCCGTTCGTGTCCCCACCGCGCGCCACGCAGGAGCCGACCGGTTGGGATTTCTCGTTGACCTTGATGCCCCACTCATCGACCGGCAGTCCGTTCGGCAGGCCCTTGTCGCCGTTGCCGGCCATGGACAGCCACGCATCGGTGAAGCGCCAGCCGAGCGAAGGGTCCTTCTTGCCGTAGTCCATGTGGCCGTAGACTTTCTTGCCACCGACTTCGCGGCCGGTGAAGAATTCCGCGATATCCTCATAGGCCGACCAGTTGACCGGAACGCCGAGGTCGTAGCCGTATTTCGCCTTGAAATCCGCCTTGTTCTTTGCGTCGTTGAACCAGTCGTAACGGAACCAGTAGAGGTTGGCGAACTGCTGGTCCGGCAGCTGGTAGAGCTTCTTGTCCGGTGCTGTCGTGAACTTGAGGCCGATGAAGTCCTGGAGGTCGAGGCCGGGATTGGTGACATCCTTGCCTTCGCCGGCCATCCAGTCGGTGAGCGAGCGGGCTTGCTGGTAACGCCAATGCGTGCCGATCAAGTCGGAGTCGTTGACATAGCCGTCATAGATGTTTTCGCCCGATTGCATCTGGGTCTGTAGTTTTTCGACGACGTCGCCTTCGCCGATCAGGTCATGGGTGACCTTGATGCCGGTGATCGCAGTGAAGGCCGGCGCCAATACTTTGGATTCGTATTCATGCGTGGTGATCGTCTCGGAAACGACCTTGATATCCAGGCCTGCAAGCGGTTTTGCCGCATCGATGAACCATTGCATCTCCTTTTCCTGGTCGGCGCGGGAAAGCGTCGAGAGCTCCCCCACTTCCTTGTCCAGGAACTGCTTTGCCTCGTCCATACCGGCATAGGCGGAGCCGGTCAGAGCCAGCAGAACCGCTGCCGTCGTCGTCATAAGATGCCGTCGCATTTTATCCTCCCAGAGTTTGCGATTGCGATATTCGACTTGAGTGCCGGTCCTCCCGCCACCCTTTCAGCTTGCCTTTAGACGAAGCGGAAGACGCCGACGGCGTAGACCACTGCGATGGCAAGAGCCCACCACAGGTTGGGACCGACAAGCCCCAGCCATGCAAGATGAATGAATGCGGCGCCGAGCAGCGAGATGAAGAGCCGGTCTCCCCGTGTCGTCTCGAAACGCAGGATGCCGATCCGCGGCGAACCGCCTGGCGCGAAATATTCCCAGATGCTCATGCCGATGAGCAGGGCGAGGATCGTCAGAAAGAACATCGCCGTCGGCAGTGTCCAAGCCATCCACGAAAAGCTCATGCGTGGTTCCTCCCCATCAAACGCGACCGAGGGCAAAGCCCTTGGCGATGTAGTTTCGAACGAAATAGATGACGAGCGCGCCGGGGACGATGGTCAGTACGCCCGCCGCGGCGAGCACGCCCCAATCCATGCCCGAAGCAGAAACGGTGCGGGTCATGATGGCCGAGATGGGCTTGGCCGCGGTGGTCGTCAGCGTGCGCGCCAAGAGCAGTTCCACCCAGGAGAACATGAAGCAGAAGAAGGCGGCCACCCCGATGCCAGATGCGACAAGCGGCATGAAGATCTTCACGAAGAACCGCGGGAACGAGTAGCCGTCGATATAGGCGGTCTCGTCGATTTCCTTCGGCACGCCCGACATGAAGCCTTCCAGGATCCAGACTGCAAGCGGCACATTGAACAGGCAATGGGCAAGCGCGACCGCGATATGCGTGTCGATGAGGCCGAAAGCGGAGTAGAGCTGGAAGAACGGCAGCGCAAAGACCGCCGGCGGCGCCATCCGGTTGGTCAGCAGCCAGAAGAACAGGTGCTTGTCGCCCAGGAACCGATAGCGCGAAAAGGCATAAGCGGCAGGCAACGCCGCCAGCACCGAAATCACGGTATTCAGCACCACATAGATGATGGAATTGATGTAGCCGTTGTACCAGGAAGGGTCGGTGAAGATCACCATGTAGTTCCTGAGCGTGGGGCTTTGCGGCCAGAGCGAAAACGCGCCGGTGATTTCGGCATTCTCCTTGAAGCTCATATTGACGAGCCAATAGATCGGCAGCAGCAGAAAGACGATGTAGATCGTCGAGACCAGCCAAGAGAGGTTGCCCGCGGGCTTGTACTTGATCGTCGTCGCCATGGTGTTCCCCTTTCCCTCACGCGTCTGCATCATGGCTGGTCATCACGGTGTAGAATATCCATGACAGCAGCAGGATGATCAGGAAGTAGACGATCGACATGGCGGCGGCGGGCCCGAGGTCGAACTGGCCGACGGCCGTCTTGACAAGATCGATCGACAGGAAGGTCGTGGAGTTTCCCGGCCCCCCGCCGGTGACCACGAAAGGCTCGGTATAGATCATGAAACTGTCCATGAAGCGCAAGAGGACGGCGATCAGCAGCACCCGCTTCATCTTCGGCAGCTGGATGTAGCGGAAGACCGACCACCGCGAGGCGCCATCGATCTTGGCCGCCTGATAATAGGCATCCGGAATGGAGACGAGACCGGCGTAGCACAAGAGCACGACGAGGCTCGTCCAGTGCCAGACATCCATGACGACGACTGTGATCCAGGCATCCAGCGGATCGCGGACATAGTTGTAGTCGATGCCGAGCGCCGCCAGCGTGTGGCCGAGGAGGCCGATATCGACCCGTCCGAAGACCTGCCAGATGGTGCCGACGACATTCCACGGGATGAGAAGCGGAAGCGCCATTAGAACAAGGCAGATCGGCACGCCGAGACCCTTCTTCGGCATGTTCAGCGCTATGAAGATGCCGAGCGGAATTTCCAGTGCGAGGATGATGAAGGAGAAAACCAGATTGCGCTGCAGCGCCTCCCAGAAGCGGGCCGAATGCAGGATTTCGTCGAACCAGTCGGTGCCGGCCCAGAAGAACTCGTTGTTGCCGAACGTGTCCTGCACCGAATAATTGACCACTGTCATCAGCGGAATGACCGCCGAGAAGGCGACGAGCAGGAGAACGGGCAGCACCAGAAACCAGGCCTTGTTGTTCCAGGTCTTTTCCATGCTCAGGCCTCCCTGCCGACGCGCCACGAATTGGCGTAGATGTTGAGGGCAAGCGGATCGAAGCGGACGCGCGGCTCTGCCGGTAGCTCCGTATCCTCGGATGCGACGATCGCGATGGGCTGACCTGCGAGGCTTGCCCGGACGATCTTGCGCCGGCCGATATCTTCGACCCGCGCGATCGTCACGGGCATGCCTTCCCGACCGATGCGAATGAATTCCGGGCGGATGCCGAGTTCGACCTTGTCGCCTGCGGCGACATTCGGCGCATAATCGAGTGCAATCGTCTCGTTCCCAAGCCTGATCGCGCTGCCATCGATCTGAGCGGGCATGACGTTCATGCCGGGCGAACCGATGAAATAACCGACGAATGTATGGCTCGGCCTCTCGAACAGTTCGGCCGGGGTGCCGATCTGAACGATCTGCCCCTCGTACATGACGACGACCTTGTCGGCGAAGGTGAGCGCCTCCGTCTGGTCGTGGGTGACATAGACCATGGTGAAACCGAACTGCTTGTGGAGGCGCTTCAACTGCGAGCGCAGCACCCATTTCATATGCGGGTCGATGACGGTCAGCGGTTCGTCGAAGAGAATTGCATTGACATCGTTGCGGACGAGACCGCGCCCAAGCGAGATCTTCTGCTTCTGATCGGCGGTAAGCCGCCGCGCCCTGCGCTTCGACCAGTCGGAGAGATCGATGATCTCCAGCATTTCGCGCACGCGACGATCGACATCCGCTTCCGCAATGCCCCTGTTACGCAGAGGAAACGCCAGATTGTCGTAGACGGTCATCGTGTCGTAGATGACTGGAAACTGAAAGACCTGGGCAATGTTGCGTTCCTGCGTGGAAAGATTGGTGACGTCGTTTCCATCGAAGAGAATGCGTCCATGGGATGGCAGCAGCAGGCCGGATATGATGTTCAGAAGGGTAGTCTTTCCGCATCCGGAAGGCCCAAGGAGGGCATAGGCGCCGCCATCGGCCCATTCGTGGTCGACTTCACGCAGCGCGTAGGCCGCGTCGGATGTCGGGTTCGGACCGTAGGCGTGGCGGATGTGATCGAGCGTGATGCGTGCCATGTCCGCCTCCTCAAGCCGCCGCCGCGATGGCGCGGCCATCTGTTCCAAAAGCCATCAGATGGCGGGTATCCAGGAAGATCTCGATTTCCGTATCCGGATCGATGTCGTGGATGCCGGGAGCCAGCATGACCCAGCGCACGCCATTGTAGTTCATGTGCACGAAGCTTTCGGATCCTGTGATTTCCGAGATCTGCGTCTGGGCCTTGAGCCTCGCTGAGTTGGCCGTCTGCGCCGCAAGCCCCAGATGATGGGGATGAAATGCGATCGTCACCGGGCCGTCCGGCACGTCGGACAGATGCGTTGGTACGGCCAGACTGTCCGTTCCCTGGTACTGGAACGAAACGCCGGTTTTAACGACGTCGATGAAGTTGAGCGGCGGATCGGCAAAGGTCTTCGCGGTAACGAGATCAGCCGGGCGGCGGTAGACATCGATCGTCGGGCCGAACTGAGTGACCCGGCCCTCCGACAGCGTCGCCGTATTGCCTCCGAGCAGCAAAGCTTCGGAAGGCTCGGTGGTTGCATAAACGAAGATGGCACCGGATTGTGCAAATATCCTCGGCAGTTCCTCGCGCAGTTCCTCGCGAAGCTTGTAGTCGAGGTTGGCGAGCGGCTCGTCCATGAGCACCAGGCCTGCATTCTTGACGAGAGCGCGGGCGAGAGCGGTGCGTTGCTGCTGTCCGCCGGAAAGGTTGAGCGGCGTGCGGTCGAGATAGGGCACCAACCGCAAGAGTTCGGCCGCCTTGCGGACCTCCCGGTCGATCGTCGCAGCATCCTTGCCGGCAATCCGCATCGGCGAGGCGATATTTTCGTAGACGGTCAAGGTCGGATAATTGATGAACTGCTGGTAGACCATGGCCACGTTGCGTTTCTGCACGGCAACGCCGGTCACATCCGTGCCGTCGAAAACCACCGATCCGCTGGTCGGCCGATCAAGCCCGGCCATCAGCCGCATGAGCGACGTCTTGCCCGATAGCGTCGGGCCGAGCAACACGTTCAGCGAGCCGCGATCGAATGCAAGTCTGGTCGGATGAATATGATATTCACCCCCCACCATCTTGGCGACGTTGCGCATTTCCAGCATTCCGGTCCCCGTGCCTCCTCACACTGGGAACACATGCCACTTATCCGGCCATTCTTGCCGGCATCGCGACCATGTACTCCTCCAAAGATTTCTTCTCTTCCTCACTCAGACGCAGGCCTTCTTTGGTCCTGCGCCAAAGCACGTCCTCAGCGCTCCTAGCCCACTCGCGGGCTATCAGATATCTGACTTCCGCCTCGTAGAGGCTGCCGCCGAAGTGTCGCCCAAGATCCTCCATCTTGGTTGCACTGTCGAGGACCATAGTCGCATAGGTTCCATACCGCCGCACCAGACGCCGCGCATGCGCTTCCTCCAGAAACGGATAGCGGGTCGTGAGGGCCACGACCTCCGCCTCATAACCCTGAACCGCGAAATCGCCACCGGGCAGATGGCTTTTCGCCGTCCACGACCGGCCCTTTGCTCCGATCGCCTCGCCGATCTTCTCCAGCGCATGTTCCGAAAGACGGCGATAGGTCGTCAGCTTGCCGCCGAAGACGTTGAGCAACGGAGCATCCTGCGTACCGACGAGCTTCAGCACATAATCGCGCGTGGCCTCCTGGGCTTTGGAAGCGCCGTCATCGTAAAGCGGGCGAACCGCCGAATAGGTCCAGACGATGTCCTCCGGCCTCACCGGTTCTCTGAAGTATTCGCTTGCCGCATCGCAGAGATAAATCGTCTCCTCCTCGGAAATGCGGACTTCTTTCGGATCGTCCTTGTAGTCGCGGTCGGTCGTGCCGATGAGGGTAAAATCCGTCTCATACGGGATCGCGAAGATGATGCGGTTGTCGCGGTTCTGAAAGAAATAGGCCCGGGATCCCTCGAACTTCTTTTTCACGACGATATGACTGCCCTGGACAAGGCGGACATGGTGGGCATCGTCGTTGCCAAGCGCCTCGCGGATGACCCGATCCACCCATGGGCCCGCGGCATTGACCAGCATGCGGGCCCGATAGGTCTCGGTCCGGTCCGTGCCCGATTGGACGGTGTCGATCGTCCATAGGCCGTTTTCCCGGCGGGCGGAAACCACCCGGGTGCGCGGCAGGATCAATGCCCCGCGATCGGCAGCATCCCGCGCGTTCAGCACGACCATTCGGGCGTCGTCGACCCAGCCGTCGGAATATTCGAACGCCTTGGTGAAAAGCGGCTTCAAGGGTTTTCCGGCCGCATCGGTGCGCATGTCGAGGACGGCAGTCGGCGGCAGAAGCTTTCGGCCGCCGAGGTGATCATAGAGAAAAAGGCCGAGGCGTATGAGCCAGGCGGGACGAATTCCGCCCTTGTGATAAGGCAGGACGAAACGGAGCGGCCAGATGATATGGGGCGCCATGGCCCAAAGGGTCTCGCGCTCCATCAGCGATTCCCGCACCAACCTGAATTCGTAATGTTCGAGGTAGCGTAAGCCGCCATGAATGAGTTTTGTCGCGCCCGAAGATGTGCCGGAGGCCAAATCGTTCATCTCGGCCAGTGCGACGGAATACCCGCGTCCAGCCGCATCGCGTGCAATGCCGCAACCATTGATGCCGCCGCCGATGACAAAGATGTCGTGAATTTCGCGGGCCATCATCCCCTCGCCGAGCCGGCACGAACAGTAGGCCACCCGGTATTGTGAACCTGAATTTGATTAAATCGAAAATTTTTCGAATGTCAAACGAAACCCTACGACTATCCGCCTTGGGGATCGCCTTTCGCAGTTTCCACCAGTGCAACGTCGTTCTGCAGGCAGATTTCCCGAATGGACGGAAAACCGCAGCGGTCGGTGATGAAGGTCTGGACCTGGGAAATCTGGCCGATGCGCACGGGGGCGGTACGCTCGAACTTGGTCGAGTCGGCGACAAGGATGACGTGCCGGGCGTTCGCGATGATTGCCTGGGCAACCTTCACCTCGCGGAAATCATAGTCGAGAAGGGCGCCGTCCGGATCGATTGCCGAAGCCCCGATGATCGCATAATCGACCTTGAACTGACGGATGAAATCGACCGCGGCCTCTCCGACAATCCCTCCATCCGATTGACGAACAAGCCCGCCGGCGATGATCACCTCGATTCCGTCGAGCAGGCGCAACCTATTGGCAACATTTATATTATTGGTAATCACCATAAGCTCTCGATGGTTGACGAGCGCTTCGCCGACGGCCTCGGTCGTCGTGCCGATATTGATGAAGAGAGAAGCCTTGTCCGGAATGAGGCCGGCCGCAGCGATACCGATCGCCTGCTTTTCCGCCGCGGCGATCTGCCGGCGAGCATCATAGCGGACATTCTCGTTGCTGCGTACCAGGGTGGCGCCGCCATGAATCCTGGTCAGAAGCTGAGCATCGCACAGGTCGTTCAGGTCCTTGCGGATTGTCTGAGGGGTTACCGAAAACTGCGCTGCCAGATCATCGACGAGGACACGACCTGCTGAGTTCGCAAGCTCCACGATCTTCGTCTGGCGATCCGTCAGAAACATTGCACCCTCCATTCGATTTTCTTTCACTTTTAGTGGAAGCACGCGCAAAGGCAAAGGTTCTGGCTTCGATTTTTGGCTGTTGTAGGTATCCCCTTTCTCTGCGGCGCCAAGAAAGACGAAATCTCGGCAAATCGCTTCTCCGCTTCGCCGACGACCTCCACGGCACGATACGCGACGAGCGCTGCGGTTCCACATCCGGACAAGCAGCTTGAATAGCCGGTCATTGCCTCCTCGCCACGAGACGACAAGACAAACGGGCCGGATCCGTCAAGGATCGCCCTGAACACGTCACCTGAGTATGAACCCGAACCTTCGATTCTTTTCTCATCGAAATATTGTTTTGATACATGGATAGGCACATCCTAAGCATCATGTAGAAGCCCACGTAGTAGAAGCGATGGTTGCGTCGTGATTACTGCTGCTCAGATGCGGGCTGCCAGGGCCCTTCTCGGAATCGACCAGCGCGAACTGGCCGAGCTGGCGGGCGTTTCGGTGCCGACGATCCCGCGCATGGCGGCGAGTGCCGACGTCGTGCGAGGGAATGTCGATTCCTTGATGCGATTGCTGGCCGCGCTCGACAGCGCCGGAATCGAATTGATCAATCTGGGAGCCGTCAGCGAAGGTGGAGGACGAGGCGTAAGGCTGAGGATGGGAGCCGGATCTTCCGACGCCAAGACCGACGGGCCATCCGGACCCACGCAAGGAGGGAGGATTACCAGGGCCTGCGCTTTGTGAGAAACCGGAATGGCTCGCTGTCTTCAGGCGACACGGGTGGACGGCAGACAGACGGAAGGGACCGGTTGCGATCCCGCCTTCGTGGCTCTCAGCCATCTCAGGCGACTGTAGCTGGAGCCGCCCCACGATCACCTCGCCGCCGGGCCGGCGGCCGCATCACGGACCGGATGACGCAATCGGTGATAAGAAAAAGGGAATTCCAGCGTGAACGCGACCCGCCTCGGTCCCAAGGCCGACGGGACGCCGTGCAAGGGTAATGGAAATATGTCGAATTTCCTTCGTTCGTTATACTCTCTTCCCCGAGGCCTTGCCGGAACCAAACGCTTTTCTCATTTGTCAATTTTCAATACAAGGTTGAATTAGGAATCCTTTATACAAAAATTTTACCCTTTCTGGTTACCTTTATTCCGGACGACAACCAGATGGCTCCAGCCCAAGCCAATCCGGTCTTCGAGCGCTCAAATTCAGCTTCCGGATAATCCAATCATGCGCCGTTCGGTTCTCTGCATAACCCTCTTCTCAGTCATGTCATTCCAAGGTGCTGCTGCTGGTAATCTCGCCGATTTTAAGCGACCTCTGGCAATTCCGTTTGACAAGGTGATGCCATATTCGTTGCAGTTGGCCACCCTGGGAAAGATGTTGTTTTTCGATCCGCGCCTGTCGGGCGCGAAGAACATGAACTGCGCCAGTTGTCACAATCCGTCATTTGGGTTCGAAGTACCGGTCAAGACGCCAGTCGGCGCAGCCAACACACATCTGACCCGCCAGTCGCCGACAATTCTGAACGTAGCGTGGGCCACGTCTTTGTTCTGGGATGGCCGTGCGCCGACGTTGGAGGCTCAAGCTGCGGGACCGATCACGGCAGCAGCGGAGATGAATGGCAAGCTTGATCAGATTGTCGCCGATTTGAGAGCAATTCCAGACTACAATAACTGGTTCAAACAAATATTCCCGGACAAAGGCGCCACCAGGAGACGCTGTTGACGGCGATCGCAACGTATGAACGCACCGTTGTTTCCGCCTGGTCGCCGTTTGATCGCTGGGTGGACGGCGATGAAACCGCCGTCTCAGATAGTGCCAAGCGTGGTTTTGAACTGTTCACCGGCAAAGCAAATTGCTCCGCTTGTCACACGGGTTGGAATTTTACCGACAACAAGTTTCACGACACCGGGCTGCCCACAATCGACCTAGGGCGCGCCATACTGGAACCGAACAATCCCAAAGCCCTATATGCTTTCAAGACGCCCAGTCTGCGCAATACCCTCTATCGAGGCCCCTACATGCACGACGGCAGTCTGGCGACCATGGAGGACGTGATTGCTCTCTATGAGAGCGGCGGTGTCAACCGCCCGTCGCGCTCGGATAATATTTCTCCGTTTTTCTTCACTGATCGCGAGCGTGACGACCTGATCGCTTTCCTGAAGACCTTGACTCCCGAACAGCAGGATTTGCCCCTGCCGACATTACCAAACTGAGTGGCACACCATGGCACTGTCAGTCCGACTCCAAATCCTTCTTCCTCTCATTCTCTCCATTCTCGCGGGCCTGGGTGCCGCCAGTCTCGTTGGATCACAGGCGATCGAGGGCCAGGCGCATGTCGAGCGGGTCGTACAGGACGCCATCGCCGCCAAGACGCTGGCTGCGAAGACCGGAGCGCAATTCGAGAATGTGTCAGCCGTCGTCGCAAATCTCCTGGCGATGACGACATTTGTTTCGGTCGATGAGGTCAATAAACGGTTTGACAGGGCAAATGGAGCTCTTGAGACTACGCTTGCCGAGTTTGGCCGCAACCCGCTGTCGCCTGCCGTATCGGTAGATGTCAAGAATCTCAGCGATCTGCATGCTGTATGGCGCAGCAACGTGCGGATCATGCTTGGGATCGATCCGGCAAACGCAATTCCGACCGCGGAACAGCTGATGCGCTCGCGCGCGGCCATCCTGGCGAAGATTCTCGACATCGATACGCTCGTGGACAAGACAGCGTCTGATAGAGTCGTTGCAGCGGGGAATACACTTGAGACCGAAATCCGCAACGAACTGACGACCGCCGCTGCACTCGCGGCAATGGGCGTCGTCGTTCTACTGTTTGTCGCCCAGCGGATTGCCGGTCCGATCGTGCGGATCACCGCGTCGATGAAGCTGCTTGCGAGCGGTAACATCGAGGTCGTCGTGCCGAAACGCAGGGGTACCAAGGAAATTCGCGCCATGATCGACGCCTTGACCGTGTTCCGTGAAAACGCGCGGATGCGTGATACGCTGGAACAGGAAGCGCGAGCCCAGACCGCCAATCTTGCCAATGTCTCGGCGGAAGCCCGACTGCTGCAGAGTCAGGTGCGTGTTGTTGTCAACAAGGCCGCCGAGGGCGACTTTTCCGGTCGCGTCAGCGGACCGTTCGATCGTCCCGAACATCACGAGCTTGCCGAGAGCCTCAATACGCTGATATCGAGCTTCGAAGGTGGGCTCAACGAAACCAGCCGCGTTCTGGATGCACTTGCCAATGCCGATCTGACGATCAGGTTCGAAGGTGTCCACAAAGGCGCATTTGCCCAGCTGCAGAGCAATGCGAACGCGGTAACGAGCCGCCTTTCAGAGGTCGTGTCACGACTGGCCGATGCCTGCGCTTCCGTTTCGGCATCCAGCGACGAAATTTTGCGCGGGACTACCGAATTGAACACGCGATCTACGCGCCAGTCGTCGATGCTTCAGGATACGACTGTGACGACAAACGCCGTTGCGGAAACTGTCGGCCATAACTCCAAACGGGCGGGTGAGGCCACCAGCGTGATTTCGGATACCAGCCACATGGCGGAAAACGGCAGCCAGGTCATGAACGGCGCGGAAAGCGCCATGACGCAGATCACGGTCTCCTCCGGCAAGATTTCCGAGATCATCGGCGTCATCGAGGATATCGCATTCCAAACAAATCTGCTGGCGCTCAACGCAGGCGTCGAAGCTGCGCGGGCAGGCGAAAGTGGTAAAGGGTTCGCGGTCGTCGCAACTGAAGTGCGTTCTCTCGCTCAGTCGACGGCCAATGCCTCCAACGAAGTGAAGGCGCTTATTCAGAAAAGCCAGGCGGAGGTGAAGGCAGGTGCGGAACTGGTCCGCAAAGCGAGCGAGCAGTTTTCCCAGATCGTGTCGTCTATCGCATTTGTCTCTTCGCTCTCCAGCGAGATAACGACAGAGAGCAACAATCAAAGTGCCAACCTCCGGCAACTGTCGAGAGCCATGAAGGATCTCGATGAACTCAATGCCCATAACAACCGGCTTGTTGGTGATCTTTCGTCTTCCACCGAGAGAACAAGCCGGGAAATGGAGGCACTGGCCGAGATCGTCAATCTGTTCCGCATCGACAAGCGGGGGCAATCTCGCGCCAGAGCGGATCAGGCTGCGTGAGAGGTTCCTGCAGGCGGGATCATGGGCGGCTTGCTGTCGAACCGGCCACGAATAAAAGTGGCTGATCAAGGCGAAATTCCTTCACCTGTTTCCGTATAGCTGCATATTGGCAGTCTTGCACCCATCGGCCTCGCCGGGGTCAGGGACGAGGTGATTTCGACATCGTCTGAAAGGCCAGCACGGCATGTCGCAGAAAAGCAGCCCGTACAGTCCGAATCAGCGTATAGTTGCATTTAACGGTCGCAGGTAGGATGCTCGTGGACGAGCGCAAGGGCGGGGGTCCGAGGGACGATGATATGGACAGAGTTTCCAATCGAAAAGCTCTGCCGCGGTCCGCAGCTCTCGTATTGATCGCCATAGGACTTGCCAGCTTCGCGCTTCTCACAGTCGGTCACGGCGACTATCCCGACCTCCATACGATTCTCGATACCGGTCTGGCGCTGCAACTGATCGTGCTCACGCCCCTGCTGTGGGATATGGGGGAGCATGGGAGAAGTTCATTTCCGAAATGGCTTGCAATCACCTTCGCGGCAACATCGGTGCTGGCGATTGTCCATGTCCTGGTTACGGTCGAATGGTCCGGGCCGCTTGCCATCGTCGCGCGGCTCAGGGATGTTTTGCGCCCCTCCACTTGGCCGCCAGCGACCCATCTCCTGCCGATCGGGGTCGGTTGGGCCCTGTGGAGGATGCATCGCAAGGTCACCGGCGGATTTCTGCAATACGGCCTGGCGATCGTGTTTTTGGGCACGGCCTTGTTTGCCGCCTTCCAGCGGCTGCCGACCTATCTGCCGCCCGGACCGTTGGGCATTACCCGCCCGTTCCTGATCCTGTCGCCGCTTTTGTGGCTCGGCGTCGGTGCGGCGGCCTGGCGGCTGCGATCGATGGACCGCTTGGCACAGCCGCTGGTCTGGATGGCAGGGACGCTTTTCCTCGCCAACACCGTCATGCTCTATTCGCGCGCTCCCGCCGACGCGCCGGCCATGGTTGCCCATCTCGGCCGGATGGGCGGCTATCTGGTTCTGCTGCTTTCAGCCATGCAGATGGCGTCCAGCGATCTCGTCGAGCGCACGCGCGCCGAGGCGGCACTCGCCCGGCTTAACGAGGATCTGGACAGGCAGGTCTCAGAGCAGACGGCTCAGCTGCGGGAGGCGGCGGCGCAGTTGTCGGAGGCTCTGGCGCAGCGGACCAGCGCATTGCAGGAATTGGCGAAAAGCGAGGAGCAGTTTCGCGCCAGCTTCGAGGCGGCTGGCGTCGGCAAGGCCTTGGTCGAACCCGGCTCGGCGCGTATCTTGCGGGTCAACCCCGCCTTTGCCCATATGATCGGCTACGAGCCGGATGAACTGAAAGGCCGCAGCGCCTGGGAGTTCACCTGGGCGGAAGACCGCCCTGGCGACCAGGCCGAGTATGCACGGTTCCTTGCGGGCGAGGTTGCCGCCTATGTCCGTGAGAAGCGTTATCTCCGCCGTGATGGCGAGGCGGTTTGGGGCCGTATTTCCGGAACGCTCGCGCGCTCTCCCGAGTTGGGAGAGCCAGGCCTGATGATCGCGGTGATCGAAAATGTCGACGAAAGGCACAAGGCCGAGATGGCCCTCCTGGAGACGAAGAAAGACCTCGAAATCGTCGTCGAGGAGCGCACAGCCGCGCTCCAGCAGCGGGACATCCTGCTTCGCGAAGTCTATCATCGGGTGAAGAACAATTTGCAGGTGATCGACAGCCTGCTCATGATGCAGGCGAAAAAGCTCACGGATCCGGATGCCAAGGTCGCATTGCAAAGTCTTCGAAAGCGGGTTTACGCATTGGGGCTGGTCCATCATCAGTTGATGGGATCGGCCAACCTGAAGTCCTTCGATGTTGCACCGTTTCTTAAAGAGCTCACTGAAAATATCGTCGAGGGCGGCGCGGAACGGGGCATCAATCTGTCCGTAGACGCCATTCCCCTGGATGTCGGCTTGGATTTCGCGGTCCCGATGGGCCTCTTGGTCACAGAACTGGTCACCAATGCGCTCAAGCACGCCTTTCCTGACCGCACCGGAAATGTCTCAGTGACCCTTCAACGGGAGGATGACGGCAAGATTACCCTGGTCGTTGCCGATGACGGCCAGGGGCAGGCGGAAAGCGAGACCGCAACCGGCCAGTTCAGGCCAGGACTTGGCGCCGGTATCATCGCCGGTCTGGTCGCGCAGCTCGGAGGAACCATGACCATTCACAGCAACAACGGAACGCGAACCGAGATTCGCGTGAAGGAACCCAAACTGTCATGAGCAATCTGCAGAATCATGTCCTTATTGTCGATGACGAATATCTGATTGCCGAGGGATTGCGTGCACAGGTCGAGGAACTGGGCATGGTGGTTTGCGGAACCGCGGCGACGGCGGATCGGGCGGTTGCGCTGGCGCAGCAATTTCGGCCGATCATCGTGCTGATGGACATGCGGCTGCAGGGCGACAAGGATGGCGTCGATGCAGCTCTTGCAATCCACGAAACGGTCGGTTCCAAGCTCATATTCATCACCGGATCGAGGGAGCCGGCGACCATGGCGCGAATCCAGCTGGATCATCCCTCGGCCGTGCTGTTCAAGCCGATCTCGGACACGCAACTTAGCACGGCCATCAACGTCGCTTTGGGGCTGTAGGCGTGCCAACCTCTATGCAGGCCCGCCCAATCCTTCACTAAATTGCACACGAGCATCGGAAGTGGCACTCCGTTTCGCGTCCCCTCGATCTGCACCACGAAGGCAATTTCGGCATATCCGTTTGCCCCATGGTTTCACCGCTGTTCAGCGGCATTGCCGCGCATGTCAGGACTATGCGCGGCTTCACTTCAAGCGCCCTTCGCCTGCAGCACCTGCAGCAATGCCGTGATGTAGCCGTAGGTGAAGGCGAAAGCGGTGTTTTCCGGATCGGCGCCGGAAATCTGCGGTACGTGGTCCGGCATGACCATGTACCGGTAGCCGACCTCCGCATAGGTCTGAAGCGAACGCCACATGTCCATGTCACCCTCTTCCGGAAATGTCTCCATGAAGGAAAGTTTGCCGCCGCGGATGTTGCGGAAGTGAACGTTGAACAGCTTGCCCCGTTCTCCGAACCAGCGGATGACGTCGAAGATTTCCTCGGCGGGGTTTTCGAGCATCTCTCCGACCGTTCCCTGGCAGAAATTGAGGCCGTGATAGGGGCTTTCGCGCATCTGCACGAAGCGCTTCAGACCATCGACCGTGCCCAATACACGCGTAACGCCGCGATAGCCGGGTGGCGTATAGGGATCGTGCGGATGGCAGGCAAGACGTACCCTGTTGGCTTCCGCGACGGGCACGACCCGTTCGAGGAAGTAGTCGATACGCTCCCAGTTCTCTTCTTCATCGATTATGCCCGCGATGGTCGGCGGTGCATCGTGATCGGCCTTTTCCCAACGGAAAGCTTCGTTGCGCGAGCCGCCGCGGCCGATTTCAAGTTCGGTGCGGGGGATGCCGATGATGTTGAGGTTGTATTTGACGGCCGGAATGCCGACCTTCGCGGCGTTTTCTATCAGGCGGCAGATGGAATCGATCTGCCGGTCACGATTAGGCCCCTTGCTCAGGATGTCCGGACTATACTGCTGCTCGATGACCCGCGAACTCAGCGGAAGCTGGATCATGTCGAGGATAAGGCCGAAGCTTTCGATGTGCTCCCGGTGAGCGCTGAGCACGTCCAAAGTCCAGTCGTGCGGATTGCCCTCCGGGTCGGCGTTGACGTGCTCGACGCCGAGCTGCGCCATGATCCGGTAGTCGTCGTCGTTGCGCGCCCTATACTGCGTGCCGATATACATGCAGGCCCCTCCCCATTTTCACAATTACTGCTTCCTCAGCCTCTTCAGGCTGGGCTAACCCTCAAATCACGGATGATCACGCGCGGCGCGTCTTGCCATCACGCCTCCTTGTTAAGGATCCCGTTGCGCATCCGTAATTCGCTCGCGGGCGCGCAGCAGATGATAGCGCATATAGAGCGCTGCATGTTCGCCATTTCTCGCCTGGATCGCCTCGACGATCTGCTGGTGTTCGCGAAGTACGGCGAGTCGTCGTTCATCCGAGCCCAGTTTGGTTAGGCCGAGAGCCACCCCCATGGAACCGCTGATCTCACCGCGCAAGTGCTCAAAGAGGGAAACGAAGAGGTCGTTGCCGCTTGCAACCGCTACCTCGCGATGAAAGTTGAAATCGGCCTCGCTGGGCGACTGGCCGCTTAGGATCTTTTCGCGCAGAAGTTCGTTGGCTTCGTCGAGATTATGGAGGTGCTGGCTGGATCGGCGTTCTGCCGCCAGAGACGCGGCAGCGGCCTCCAGCGCAAACCGGACCTCGAAGGATTTGAGATAGCCTGCGACATTGGACGGCTGCACGAAGCGTGTGATGGCCGACGGCGGCACGGCACGCACGAATGTGCCGGAACCCCGGCGGGAATAGACGAGCCCATCGGCCTGCAGCCGGATCAAGGCTTGACGGACCACCGGCCGGGAGACGGAAAAGGCGGAACAGATATCGTTTTCCGCCGGCAGGCGATCACCTTCCTTGAAGGCACCGTTCAGGATCTGCTCCAGGATCTGGCCATACAATTTGTCCGCCAGCCTCTCCTTACGCGGCGGCGTCAATTGCAGTTCCGCCATTCAATTCCTCCCTTGGCCCAGCGGCCTTCCCCAGCGCGCGATACGGCAGGCCCGGCCACGGCTCAAGCCTACATATCAATCGATAGGCACAATTTCAAAGATGTCATCAAAAATTACTTCTTGAGGAGCTTTTTTTGCAAAATTTGAAATGCGAGTTGACAACTCAGGCTGCAGCTTGCTAGCGTGCCCGAAATTGTCGACGTGCATTCGACCATCTCAGGGAGGAGATATTCAAATGCAGCACCCGGCGCAAATCGGCCCTCATCGCTGGCGGGAAAAACGCAGCTAAGGTCGCAGAGCCAGTCTTCCGTATCACTCCTGTCGCACTCTTGGCCGCAAGCCCTTCAGGCCTCGGCAAGCTGATAACGTTTGCCCTTTTTGGCATTGGTCAACAGCGCATTGCCCCAAGCGCTGCACGTCGGAGTGCCGGAAGACAACAAGCAGAACGAACTGAAGAGCTCAGAGATTTCAATTGGGAGGTTGAACATGATGAAGCATCTATTGGCGGCGACATTTCTGGTCGCCGCGGCGCTGACGGTCCCGCAAGGCGCGGCGCTTGCCGCCTCGCCGCCGAACATGCTGGTGATCGGCACCAACCTGACCGGCATCCGCACGCTGGACCCGGCCGACAACAATGCCCGCACGGTCTCCGAGTTGATTTCCAATCTCTACGATAACCTTGTCCAGCTGCCGCAGAACGATCTGCAGAAGCTCAAGCCGATGCTGGCGACCAAATGGAGCGCCTCGCCCGACGGCAAGCTCATCACCGTCACGCTGCGCAACGACGCGGTGTTCTCCAGCGGCAATCCGGTGACCGCCGAAGACGCCGCCTGGTCGATCCAGCGCGTCATCAAGCGCGGTCAGGTCGGCTCGACCGATATCGCGCTGTGGGGCTTCACGCCGGACAATGTCGAGAAGCTGGTGCGGGCCAAGGACGCGCAGACGCTCGAAATCGAGCTGCCGATCCAGGTCAGCACCGATCTCGTGCTTTATTCGCTGGCCAGTTCCTCGCTCGGCATCGTCGACAAGAAGACTGCCATGTCGCATGAAGCGAACGGCGATTTCGGCGCCGGCTGGCTTGCCGCGAATTCCGCCGGCAGCGGTCCCTTCTCGCTTTCGCAATGGCGCCCGAACGACATCGCCGTTTTCGAGGCCAACAAGAAGTACTGGGGTGGCCCCCCGGCCATGACCCGCGTCATCGCCCGGCATATCCCGGAATCCGGCAACCTGCGCCTCCAGTTGCAGGCCGGCGATGTGGATGTTGGCCAGTATCTCGCCAGCGGCGACCTCGACGCGCTGGCGAATGACAAGAAGATGGTGATCGACAACGTACCGGGTCTGGGCTTCTATTATATCGCCCTGAACCAAAAGGATCCGGACCTGCAGAAGCCGCTCGTCCGCGAGGCATTCCAGCACGCCTTCGACTGGAAGGCGATCTCCGGCAACATCATGCGCTATACTGGCTTCCCCTGGCAGTCCGTCGTACCGAAGGGCATGATCGGCGCGCCGGCGGACAACACGTCCCGTTATGACTACGACCCCGCCAAGGCAAAGGCTCTGCTGGCGCAGGCCGGTTATCCGAACGGCCTCAAGAAGGTGCTGAACCCTTCGGGCGCGGCAACGCTGCCGTTCACCGAAGCCTTGCAGGCGAGCGCCCGGGCGGCCGGCTTCGACCTGAACCTGGTGCCCGGCGAATACACGCCGGCCTTCCGCGAGCGCAAGTATGAGGTCCTGCTCGGCAATTCCGGCGCCCGCCTGCCCGACCCGTTCGCCGTCGCGACCCAGTATGCCTACAATCCGGACAATCGCGACGAGGCCCGCCTCGGCAGCTATTACCTGTGGCGCACCGCCATGCAGGTTCCGGAGCTGAACACGCTCGTCGACCAGTCGATGAAGGAGCGCGATACGGCCAAGCGCACGGAAATCTTCAAGAAGATCGATGACGTCTACAAGGGAATGAACCCGCCGCTGATCGTCTTCTTCCAGCGCACCGACCCTTATGTAATGCGCTCCAGCGTCAAGGGTTATCAAGGCCATACAACCTGGTCGACCCGTTGGCACGGCGTAACGAAAACCAAGGAGTGATCCCGACGTGGCCAGCGTGGATATGACGACACGAGACAACTCGAAGGCGCCGACCACGAATGGCCCGGTCGACGACGCGCCTGATGATGGCATCAAGCTCGCCGTCCGCCGCTTCATCGGCCGCGTCGTCGCAGTCGTGACGACGCTGCTCGGGCTACTCTTCCTCACCTTCTCGATGGGGCGCCTGTTGCCGGCCGATCCGGTTCTGGCAATCACCGGAGCGGAAGTCAGCAAGGAGGTCTATGATAGGGTTTTCAAGCAGCTTGGTCTCGACCAGCCCGTTTACATCCAGTTCCTGAACTATGTGAGGAGGGTGCTGACCGGTGATCTCGGTGTCTCTGCGATCACCGGCCAGCCCATCGTCACGGACCTGATGACGATCTTCCCGGCAACGATCGAACTGACAATCGTGGCGATGATCGTCGGCACGATCGTCGGCGTGCCGCTCGGCATCACCGCCGCGGTCCATCGCGGCAAGCTGATCGACCATATCGCCCGCATTGTCGGTCTTGCCGGCCATTCCATCCCGACCTTCTGGATGGGCTTGATGGCGCTGTTCATCTTCTACGCCAAGCTGCAATGGGTGGGCGCGTCGGGCCGCGTCGATGTCTATTACGAAGGCATCGTCACGCCGGTGACCGGCTTCCTGCTGCTCGACTCCGCCATGGAGGGCAATTGGGACGTCTTCCAGAACGCGCTTGGCCACATCATCCTGCCCGGCTCGATCCTCGGCTATTACTCCGTCGCCTATATCAGCCGCATGTCGCGCAGCTTTATGCTGGAACAGCTCAGCCAAGAATATATCATCACGGCGCGCGCCAAAGGGCTCGCACCCCGCCAGGTGATCTGGCGCCACGCTTTCCGTAACATCCGCGTCCAGCTGCTGACCATCATCGCGCTGACCCTAGGCGGTCTGCTTGAAGGCGCCGTACTGATCGAGACCGTCTTCGCCTGGCCGGGGCTCGGCCAGTATCTCACCCGCGGCCTGCAGATGAACGACATGAATGTCGTGATGGGCGCAGTTCTCACCATTGGGATCGTCTTCCTGATCATCAACATCACGTCGGATGTACTCTACCGCATCCTCGACCCGAGAACACGGTGACGTAAATGGCGATGCCCATCTCCCAATCCCGCCCCACGCCTCCCGGCATTCGCGGCTGGCTTCTTGCCCCCGAACCGAAGGGTGTGGGGCAGGCGCTGCTGCAACAGCTCTATCAGGTCTGGCTGAAGTTTCGCGAGCATCCGCTCGGTCTGGTCGGCATGGCAGTGATCCTGCTGCTGATCTTCACCGCCGTGGCCGCTCCCCTGCTGACGCAATACGATCCGATTGCTCAGAACATGGCAATCCGGTTGGCTCCACCTTCCTGGGAATACCTCCTCGGGACCGACAACTTCGGCCGCGATGTCCTTGCCCGCATCATCTACGGCGCGCGAACGACCCTCAACATCATTATCCTTGTCACCATCATTGTCGCGCCGATCGGGCTGCTGATCGGCACATGTTCCGGTTATTTCGGCGGTATCGTCGACGAAATGCTGATGCGCATCACGGATATTTTCCTGTCCTTCCCTGGGCTCGTCCTGGCGCTCGGTTTTGCCGCCGCTCTCGGCCCCGGCATCACCAACGCGATAATCGCGATCTCGCTGACCGCCTGGCCGCCGATCGCCCGCCTCGCGCGGGCGGAAACGCTGAGCCTGCGGCAGATGGACTATATCGCCGCGGTACGCCTGCAGGGTGCCTCATCCGGTGCCATCGTCCTGCGGCACATCCTCCCGATGTGCGTTCCTTCCGTCATCGTCCGTGTGACGCTCAACATGGCCGGCATTATCCTGACCGCCGCGGGCCTCGGCTTTCTGGGTCTCGGCGCGCAGCCGCCATGGCCGGAATGGGGCTCGATGGCCGCCACCGGCCGCGAGTTCATGCTCGACAGCCCGTGGGTTATCGCTGCACCCGGCATTGCGATCGCCGCCGTCAGCCTTGCCTTCAACCTCGTCGGCGATGCCCTGCGCGACGTTCTGGACCCCAGAGGTGGCGAATGACCGAACCGCTCATCGATATCCGCAACATGGAAATCTCGTTTGCCAGCGGCTTCGTAAAAGCAGTCCGCGGCGTGAGCTTCCAGCTCGGCCGGGAGAAACTCGGCATCGTCGGCGAATCCGGCTCGGGTAAGTCAACCGTCGGCCGCGCGATTATGCGGCTCCTGCCGCCGACCGCAAAGGTGACTGCCGAGCGGATGACATTCCACGACACAGACCTTGTCGCTGCCGACGAAAAACGGATGATGGAAATCCGCGGCAAACAAATCGGCCTTATCCTGCAGGACCCCAAATATTCGCTGAACCCGGTCATGCGCGTCGGCGAACAGATCGCCGAGACCTATCGGTTGCACTATCCGCAAGCCGGCAAGAAGGCTGCGGAGAAAAAAGTGTTGGAAATGCTGGAAGCGGTGAAGATTCGCGATCCGCAACGCGTTTTCCGCCTCTATCCGCACGAGGTCTCGGGTGGCATGGGTCAGCGTATCATGATCGCCATGATGCTGATCGCCGAGCCGGAAGTTTTGATCGCTGACGAGCCGACCTCCGCGCTCGACGTAACGGTGCGGCTTGAAGTGCTGGCGCTGCTCGACGAATTGGTCGCGCGGCGCAACCTCGGGCTGATCTTCATCAGCCACGACCTGAACCTGATCCGCAAGTTCTGCGACCGGGTGCTGATCATGTATGCCGGACGCATCGTCGAAGTGCTGAAGGCGTCCGATCTCGACCGGGCGCAGCACCCTTACACCCAGGGTCTGCTTGCCTCGCTGCCGTCGATCGACAACCCGCCGGCGCGCCTGCCGACGCTGACGCGCGACCCTTCGTGGCTCACTCAACCGACGATCGGAGCATAGTCATGATCGACGTCGAAAATCTCACCATCCGGTTCGGCCTGCGCACGCCGCTCGTGGTCAAGGGCGTCAGCTTCACCGTCGAACGCGGAAAATCCTTCGGCCTCGTCGGCGAGTCCGGTTGCGGCAAATCCACAGTGCTGCGCGCCATCTCCGGCCTCAATCGCAACTACGGCGGCCGGATTTCTCTGGATGGCAAGCCGCTCGAACCGGAGAGAAACAAGGCCTTCTTCCGTGACGTGCAGATGGTCTTCCAGGACCCCTACGGCTCGCTGCATCCGCGCAAGACGGTGCGCTCGCAGATCATCGAACCGTTGCGCAACCAGAACCTGCCCATCAAGGAAAACGCGGTCAGCGACGTCTTGAAAGCGGTCGGACTCGATCCCGGACTCGGCTATCGGTTTCCGCACCAGCTTTCGGGCGGCCAGCGGCAGCGCGTGGCGATTGCACGCGCGCTGATCCTCGATCCGCCGGTTCTGCTTCTCGACGAGCCGACCTCGGCGCTCGACGTCTCCGTGCAGGCCGAAATCCTCAATCTGCTCGCCGACCTCCAGAAGGAGCGCGGGTTGACCTATCTGCTGGTAAGCCACGACTTGGCGGTCATCGCCCATCTATGCAGCCGCGTCGCGATCATGAATGCCGGCGAAATCGTCGAGGAAACGGGCATCGAACAGATCCGCTCGGGCAATGTCGAGCATCCCTATTCCCGCCGGCTCTTGTCCGCCAGCCGAGCTTACGGCAAGCAGGAGCAGCGCCCGGTCGAGATATTGACCTCCGTCTGACTGAAACGGTGCCCGACGACTTCGCGACGGGCAGAACCATTCCAGCGATTTTCCATTCACCCCTGAACCGGGAGCTTGAAGTCATGTCCAGTTTTGCCGTTACACCTGAAATGCTTTCGAAATCGGTCCTCTCAGTACCGCCTTTGGCGCGCAAGGCCGATTACGCACTCGACCGCGAAGGCAATGCCAAGATCCTGGCGCACCTTGCACAGGGTGGCGTGACGACGGCGCTCTATGGCGGCAACGCCAACCTCTACAACATCTCGGTCCGCGAATTCGCCGAGATGGTCGATATGTTGAACGCGGTTGCTCCGGCAGGCACCTGGCTCATCCCCTCCGTCGGGCCGGATTACGGCAAGTCGCTGGACCAGATTGCAATCCTGAAGGACCACGATCTGCCGACGGCGATGATCCTGCCGCTGAACTTTCCGGTGACCTCGGCAGGCGTCGCAACGGGCCTGCGCCGCATCGCCGACGCTTATGGTCGCCCGATCATCGCTTATGTGAAGTCGCTCGATTACATCTCTGCAGCCGATCTCGCGGCAGTCGTCGCTGATGGAGCGGTCTGCACGATCAAATACGCGGTCGTGCAGCGAAATCCGAAAGAGGACAGCTACCTCTCCGAGCTCGTCCAGAAGGTCGACCCCAAGATGATCATTTCAGGCATCGGCGAACGGCCGGCGATCAGCCACCTGATGGATTTCGGTCTGCAGGGTTTCACCTCCGGCTCCGTCTGCGTCGCGCCGGCCATGTCGACCGGTATTCTGAAGGCACTGAAGGCCGGCAATGTTGCGGAGGCGGAGCGGCTGCGGGCTTTCTTCATGGGACTGGAAGACCTGCGTGACGGCATCTCGCCGCTTCGGGTGTTGCATGAGGCGGTAGCGACCTCCGGGATTGCGGATACCGGCCCGATGCTGCCGTTCCTGGAGAATATCACCGACGTAAAGATGCTCGCTGCTATAACGGAAGCCTCGCAGACGCTGCTGGCGGCGGATAGGGTTTATCAATCTGAAAATGTTGGAAAGCAGGTTGAACGGGCTTAGGAAGCACATCCTTGTTTGGTTAAGTAGATCCGCCTGAACGCACTGTTTTAACCTCTCTCAATGGGAGAGGGGTAAAGGAGCGAGTCGAAAGGTCTCAATTTCTAAGCCGGGCCGATGGAAAGCCGCAGCCGCGCTGTCCGTTCCTTCCCCGGCTGGAGGACAAACAGACCTGCCGCATGCTGCTTATCCGATGGGAAACCAAAAACCCCCGCCACATGCGAAACTGGTTCTAAGCAAACATACGCCGGCGTCCGATGAGCCACCATATGCGGTAGTTCCGGGCCGGCGGTGACGAAGACTTTGGCACCGCCATTGGTAACCGCCGACGCCCGCTGCCAGTCGGATAGAAAGATCGTAAATCCTTCGCCCGGAAGTCTTTCGTCGGCACGATCATCCGGAGGCTTCCCGCTTGGAATACCCGCCTCCCCGATCGGCCAGATTTGCCTCGCATCACTGACCGCGGCATTCTCAAAACGGGTAGCGAAATACGGATGCCAGCCGAAACCGCCCGGCATGGAAACACTGCCGGTATTCGTCATCGACAACTCGACATCCAACCCATCGTCAGACATCAAGAAACGCTGCACCGCGCGAAAATCGAACGGCCAGTCAGCGTCGGCACGGTAATCGACCGCAAGCTCGATCCGATCTCGCTCCTGCGACACGACATGCCAAGGGCCGCGGTGTGCCGGGCCATGCTGAGCATCGGTGACCATTGCCGGATGCGGCAGGACTTCGTAGTGCCGCCCCTCATGGCTGAAGGCCGCGCCGACGAGCTTATTATGATAGGGAAACAACGGATAGCCGCCGGCCTTCGGCCAATTCAACGGTTCGAATTCCGGGCCTGTGGTCGGTACGAGAATATCTCCGAAACGGTCATGGACAAGATGAGTCATCCGCCCGCCGTTTTCAGGCAGGAAGCGGGCCTCGAGCGGCCCGCTCCTTATGCTTGTCCAGTCTCCTGACCAATCAGGCGAAGGCATAGGACCCGTCCGGCCGCTTCGGAACGCGTCGCTGCCAATGGACGTAACCATCCTCCTGCATCGCCTTTTCGTCCATCTCGACACCCCAGCCGGGACGATCGGGGCGGAGTTCGAGATAACCGTCCTTCGGCAGATAAGGATCGGCAACATAACGCGCCGCGTCTTGCCGTGTCTCGACCTCGGTGCCCCCATAGACATAGGCTTGTCCCTTCGGCAGGCGGTATTCGAGGATCTTGAAATTCTGCTGCGCCGCCGAGAAATGCACGTTCACGGCCGTTGCGAGCGGTCCCATCGGATTATGCGGCGCCACGCCGACATAGAAGGCTTCGGCGAGCGTCGCGATTCGGCGCATTTCCGAAAGACCGCCAACGACGCAGATATCCGGCTGGATCAGGTCGGCACCCTTCACCTGCAAGAGCCGCAGGAATTCGTAACGATTGTACAGGCTTTCACCCGTCGCCAGCGTGCATTCGAGACCCTGTTTCAACTCGCCCCAGGCCTCGATGTTTTCCGGCCGTAGCGGCTCTTCGTAGAACAACGGATCGTAGGGCGCCAGCGCATTGCCGAGTTGGCGGGCGGCGTTGGCCTCATAGATCTTCGCATGCGCATCGAACGCGATCTCGTAATCGTCGCGCACCGTCTCGCGCAGTTGGCGGAAATAGTCCGCCGAGGCCTTCACCACATTGCCCCAGCGGTTGGCATGCATGTCGATCCGCCACGGGCTGAGCTTGAAGGCCGTGAACCCCCAGTTCTCGTTCAGCCGGTCGAATTCGTCGCGCGCCGCCGGCGCATCGGGCGCGGTGTAGACGCCCGCATAGACCTTGATCCTGTCGCGCACCTCACCGCCAAGCAGCTTGTACACGGGCAGGTTCGCAGCCTTGGCCGCGAGGTCCCAGAGGCAATGGTCGAGGCCGGCGATCGCGGCCAGTCCCATCGCGCCGGGGGGAAACCGGCTCTGCTGGATCATCAGGTTGACGAGGTAGTCCACCCGCGTCGGATCTTGTCCGGCGATGAAGCCGCAGAGATAATCGAGGAGCGGTGGCAGCGCCTTGTCCGGGCCGTGATTGTAGCATTCGCCCCAGCCGGTCAGGCCGTCGTCGGTATCGAGCGCCACAATGACGCGTGGCCGATCCTTGTCGCGGGTCATGTAAACCCGCATGCGGTCGATTTTCATTGTCTCGGATCCTTACTTACTGAAATAGCGACGGCGGGAAACGCGGGTCTGCACATAGACATGCTCGCCCCAGGTACCCGGCGCATAGGCACCGCTGTCTGGCTGAACCTGCACCGAAAGATTGCCCTGGCTCGGGTGACGGGCGACGAATTCCTCGTCGATATCACAGCCGAGGCCCGGCGCGTCGGGCACCAGGATCGAGCCGCTTTCCTGGAGCGGATGCGGCACGATAACGCTTTTGCGCCCTTCCCAATCATCGTCGAGGCGTTCAAGGATCAGCGCATTGGGGATTGCTGCCATAAGATGCAGCGCCGCATATTCGGCGACCGGGCCGAGCGAGCCGGAATGCGGCGCGAACTGGATGTGATGGGCCTCCGCCATGGCGGCGATCTTCTTCATCTGGGTAATCCCGCCCGCACGCCCGGTATCCGGCTGGATCACGTCCACCAGTTCTTCCTCTATGAGCTGCCGCTCGCCGAAAATTGTCGCCGAGCGTTCGCCAGCCGCCAGCGGCACATGCGCCGCATCGCGAATGCGGCGGTAACCATCGACATTTTCCGGTGCGATGGGATCTTCCACCCACATCAGTTCATAGGGTTCGAGCTTGCGCACAACCCGGCAAGCGTCGGCAGGCGTCATCCAGGGTGCACCGTGCAGGTCGATCGCGATGTCCATCTCGTCGCCGACGGCCTCGCGCAACTTGTCGACCTTGCGGACCGGATCGGAGACGCCGCCGCATTTGATCGCCTTGATGCCGCGGTTCTTGACGGCAAGCGCCTGCTCCACGGTGTTGGCATGCGAATAGATGGGTATCCGGTCGCGCACCTTGCCGCCGAGCAAGTTCCAGACCGGCACGCCGAGCGCCTTGCCCTTGATGTCCCAGAGCGCCATGTCGATCCCGGTCATGGCGCCGCCGCCGACGGTGCCGAGCATGCCGTGCCCCATCATGGCGATCATCATCTTCTGCCAGAGCTTCTCGATATGGGTGGGGTCCTCGCCGATCAGAAGCGGCGAGATATCCTTGATCGCGGTTTCGATGACGCGCGGCCAGCCGGAGCATTCGCCGATGCCGGTAATGCCCTCGTCGGTATCGATCTTCAGAAACAGCCAGTTGCGCGTGCCGCCGAAATAACCCCGTTCCGATGTCCCCGGACCGGAAGAAGCAGGCGCATCGTCGGACGCCCACTTGGAGCGGTGCGGTTGGCCGACATGCATGAGAAAAGTGCGGATTCCCGTGATTTTCATCGCGCCGAACTTCCATTCTTGACATTGCTGGTATCGGTATTGGCAGGCTCGACGTAACGGAATCGCCGCGAGCGATCCCGATCGCGCGGATCGGGCCGCGGAATGGCCGAGATCAGTGCCTGAGTGTAGGCGTGATCGGGATTGTTGCAGACTTTCTCCGCCTCCCCGACTTCGACAAGCCGACCGCGATACATGACGCCCACCCGGTCGCACATGTATCGAATAACGCCGATATCGTGGCTGATGAAGATATAGGCGAGCTTCAGCTCGTCCTGCAGCCGCATCAGCAGATCGAGCACCTGGAAGCGTACGGAGACGTCGAGCGCGGAGGTCGCCTCGTCGGCTACGATAATACGTGGATTGAGGGTGATGGCACGGGCAATGCCGATGCGCTGGCGCTGGCCGCCGGAGAATGCGTGCGGATAGCGCTCCCGACCGGCGGGATCGAGGCCGACCTGCTCCATCAGGTGGCAGACCTTGTCGTCCAGCGCCTTGCCCTTCATGATACCGTTGACCAGCAGGGGCTCACCGATCACCTGCGCCACTGTCATGCGCGGATTCAATGAGCCGAACGGGTCCTGGAAGACCATGCGCAATTCCCGCCGCGCTGCCTTCAATTCAGCGCCCTCGAGTTTGGCGAGATCGACCACCTGGCCATTGGCGCGTCGGTAATGCATCTCGCCCGCGGTCGGGTCGTAGAGCCGCATGATCGAGCGGCCCATGGTCGTCTTGCCAGAACCACTTTCGCCGACGATGCCGAGCGTTTCTCCCGGCAGGAGAGAGATCGATACGTCGTTCAGCGCCTTCATCTCCCCGAAATGCATGGAAAGATTGCGGATATCAAGAATCGGCTCGGCACTGGTATCGAGCGGCGGCCGGGCGAGCCGGATTTCCGCCTTCTGCTCCAGCTTCAGCACGGAGCCGATCAGCATCTTGGTGTAAGGATCCTGCGGCGAATGGAAAATCTGATCGACGGGGCCGTATTCCTTGACGACGCCATGGTGCATGACCAATACGTCGTCGGCGATCTGCGCCACCACGCCCATATCGTGGGTGATGAACAGCACCGCCATGCCGGTCGTCTGCTGCAGGCGCTTGATGAGATCGAGGATTTCCGCCTGGGTTGTCACGTCGAGCGCCGTGGTCGGTTCGTCGGCGATCAGGAGCTGCGGTTTGCAGGCAAGCGCCATGGCGATCATGGCGCGTTGGCGCATGCCGCCGGAATACTGGAAGGCGTAGCGGTCCAACGCCTGTTCCGGATTGGGGATTTCCACCTGGCGAAGCAGTTCAGCCGCTTCCTTGCGGGCCTCGGCCTTGCTCATGCTGAGATGCAGACGCAGCACTTCGGTAATCTGGTCGCCGACCGTATGCACCGGCGAAAGCGACGACATCGGCTCTTGGAAGATCATCGAGATGTCACGGCCGCGCACAGCCCGGATCGCCTTGCTGCGCGGGTCGAGCTTGGCGAGATCCAGCGAGGTTCCGTCCTGACGGTTGAGGATGATCGAACCGGAGGCAATGCGGCCGGGCTGATCGACAATCTGCAGGATGGAGCGCGCTGTGACCGACTTTCCGGAGCCGGATTCGCCAACGACGCAGAGCGTCTTGCCAGGCTCGATGGCAAAGGAGATGTCGTTGACCGCCTTAAAGATGCCGGTGCGGAGCGGAAACTCCGTGACCAGGTTCTTCACTTCGAGCAACGGCTTCACGGTCTGGCGAGGTACGATGGAAACTATATCGGTCATCGGCGCCTCACTTGTTGTACGGATCGGCCGCATCGCGCAGGCCATCACCGAAGAGATTGAGCGCCATGACCGCGACGACGACCGCGATGCCCGGCATGAAGAGCCACGGCGCCGTGGCGATCGAACGGATGTTCTGCGCCTCGCGCAGCAACACGCCCCAGGAAATCGTCGGCGGCTGCAGGCCGAGGCCGAGGAAGGAGAGCGAGGTTTCCGCCAGGATCATTGCCGGCACGGCGAGCGTGACGGAGGCTATGATATGGCTCGAAAAGCTCGGCAGCATGTGACGGAAGATGATGCGTCCTTCCGAGACCCCGTCGAGACGTGCGGCGGCGACGAATTCCTCCGTCCGGAGCGACAGGAATCGGCCGCGCACGACGCGCGCGAGCTGCGCCCAGCCTGTGAACGACAGGATGATGGTGATCATCATGTATTGCAGCGTCGCCGGCCAGCCCTGTGGCAGGGCTGCGGCGAGCGCCAGCCAGATCGGAATGGTCGGCAGCGACAGCACGAAATCGATGACACGCTGCATAACGAAATCGATCCGACCGCCGTAATAGCCGGAAATGCCGCCGAGAACGACACCGAGGAAGAGCGACATCGCCACCCCGACAAGACCGATCGACAGCGAGACCTGCGCCCCCTGCACCGTGCGGCTGTAGACGTCACGGCCGAGGCGGTCGGCGCCGAACAGAAAGAGCGGTTTTGAAGGATCGGTGGTGGCGAGCAGATGGATGTTGCTCTCGAACAGGCCGAGAACCGGATAGGTATAACCGCGCCCAAAGAGCTGAAGCGGCACCTTCTCTTGCGTAGTATCCTCCTTGTAGATCGCCGCGAGCGTTTCCGGATCACGCGTCAGCTTCATCGGATAATAGTGCAGGCCGATCTCGAAGCCGTTGGTTGTATCGAACAGGTGCACCCGCTGCGGCGGATAGAACGTCGTGCGGGCATTCTGCAGGATCGGATCGTTGATCGCGAAGAAACCCGGGAAGATCGCGACGACATACATGCAGACCGTGACGACCATCGCCGCCATGGCAAGCTTGTGCCGCTTGAAAGCCCACCAGATCAGCTGCCATTGCGAGGCGACGGCAACGCGATCCGGGCGATCGTTGGTAATGGTGGCATCGACCATTTGAGCCTCCTATTCGAGCCGGATACGCGGATCGACCAGCGCCAGCAGGATGTCGCTGATCAGCGAGCCGATCAGGGTGAGCGCACAGATCAGGAGCACGAAGGCGCCGGCGAGATACATGTCCTGCGCCATCAATGACTGAAGCAGCAGCGGTGCAGCCGTCGGCAGGTTGAGCACGATCGCCACCACGACGGAGCCGGAGATCAGGTTCGGCAAGAGCCACGCGATCGTCGAGATGAACGGGTTAAGCGCGATGCGCAGCGGGTATTTGACCAGCAGACGGAATTCGGAAAGACCTTTCGCACGCGCCGTCGTCACATAGGGTTTGGGCAGCTCGTCCAGCATGTTGGCACGCATGACGCGGATGAGGCTCGCCGTCGACGAGACGGCAAGGATCGCCACCGGCAACCACAGATGCGACAGGAGGTCGAGCATCTTGGCGATGCTCCAGGACGCAGTCTCGTATTCCTGGGAGAAGAGACCACCAACATCCGCGCCGAATTCGACCGCGGCGACATACATCAGCACCAGCGCCAGCAGGAAGGATGGGATCGACAGGCCGAAGAAGGTGAAAGCGGTAAAGGCGTAGTCGCCGATCGAATATTTCTTGACGGCGGAATAGACGCCGATCGGCAGGGCGATAGCCCAGGTGGCGATGAGGCTCGCGAGGGCCAGCACAAGCGTCAGCGCCATGCGTTCCCAGATCAGGCCCGAAACCGGCTGCTGCCATTCGAAGGACATGCCGAAATCGCCGCGGGAAAGGATGCCCCACACCCATTTCAGGTATTGTACCAGCATGGGCTGATCGAGACCGAAACGCTCCCGCAGCTGGGCTGCGGTGTTCTGGTCGATCACTTCGTTAGAGGAGGCCAGCGTCGCGATATAGGTGGTGACGAAGTCGCCGGGCGGAAGCTGGATCAGGACAAAGGCCAGGAAGCTCACCGCAAATAAAGACGGGATCATCCAGAGCAGGCGTTTGACGATAAATTTCAGCATGGAGAGCTCGCAATTCGGATCGCGGGACATGCGGACAGACGACCGATGGCTGCCGCCTCAGCATGTCAGGCAATAGGACTGGAGGAGTGGGGCCGCGGGGGGAGAGGCGGCCCCGCCAACACAAAACACCAAGCAAAACAGAACATGTTA
>NZ_QJKM01000001.1:0-54909 GCF_003425685.1 Rhizobium terrae | reverse complement strand
GCCCGAGGGCTGCCGCCTCATATTGACAGGCAATTGCAGTGGTGGAGTGCCGCCGCTGGTTAAGCGGCGGCACGGCAAAGACAGATCAGCTCGTAAACGTGAACTGTTGCGGCAGGGCCGGACCGGGATTCGGCCACGACCAACTGTCCGGCTGCTTTTCCGGCACGTTGCGCAGGTTGTTGCGGATGATGCCGAAGCTGCCGACGGCAAGGCAGATGCCCATGACCTCGAACTCTTCCGCAGCGATGTCGAAGAGCTGTTTCATGATCGCGCCGCGCTTGTCGACATCGGCCGTGGAACGGGCTTCGTCGAATAGCTTGAAGCGTTTCTTCTGGCTTTCCGGCGGCTCCTCGCCCTTGGCGCCGTTGGATGTGTACCAGAGCGTCCATGGAATGGCGTAACGCGACCCCTGAGGATGGAAGGCGAAGAAATCGCGCGGATCGAGCATCGGGTCGAGACCGCCCGGACCCGGCCAGACTTGCGCGTCATGGGCGTTGTCGTCGCCGCGCGTGTAGTAGAGCGCGCGTTCGATCGTGTTGACCTTCATGTCCACGCCGATCTTCGCCCAATGCGCCTTCACCAGTTCCAGCACGTCGACGAGGTCGGGATAGAGCGTCGGGATGACGTCGACCGCGAAGAAGAAGGGCTGACCATCCGGCCGCAGGCGGATACCGTTGGCGTTCTTCTTGTCGAGGCCGGCCTTGTCGAGCATCGCATTGGCCTTGTCGGTCGCGTATTCGGTGAACTGGCGTGCCAGCTTCTCATGGTGCCAGGGATGCCCCGGACGCGGGCCGGTCTGGTATTTTTCGCTCTGGCCAAAATAGACGATGTCGATGATTTCCTGGCGATTGATGCCCATCGACAAAGCCTGGCGGACCGACTTGTCTGCAAAGATCTTGCGCAGCACCGGATCCTTATGGGTCATGTTGAGATACAGCGAGCACTGCTGCGCCGCCGACGGAACCAGTGACAGCAGGCGGTAATCGCCCTTCTTCGTATTTTGCGACAGGGTGGGCTTGTTCGAGAGCGAGTTGATGTGGCGCTCCTGAATGTCCAGCTTGCCGGAGATGACGTTCAGCATCAGCGACTCGACATCCTGCGAGATGCCGAAGTTCAACTCGTCGATATAGGGAAGCTGGCTGCCTTCCGTATCCACCTGCCAGAAATAAGGGTTGCGGACCATCACCACGCGGGTCGCGCCGCCCGAATAGGGTTCCTTGATCATCCAGGGATCGAGAACCGGCTTCTCGGCATTGCCCCATCGCTGTGGGATTTCGATATCGCCGCACTTGGCGCGGAAGAGATCGGGCCAGTTCGCTGCACCAGCCGCCTTTACGTCGTCCGCGAGCTTCGGGTTGTATTTCGGCAGGAATTTGCTGCAGTAGTGCTTGGCGAACAGCGTCGGATGCTGGCCAAGCGGAGTGGCAAGGTTTTCGAGATAAAGGGCGTTGGCCGCCGCGAAAGTGAACTTGACGGTGTAATCGTCGATCTTCTCCACCACGACGGGCTTGCCGCCCACCTGGATCTGCGCCGGCGTCGCGCTGTAAAGCTCCTTGTTCTTGACGACATCCTCGATCGCAAAGACCACGTCGTCTGCCGTGAACGGATGGCCGTCGGACCACTTCACCCCTTTTCTGAGATGGAAGGTGAATTGCGAGGCGTCGGCATTGGCCTCCCACTTCTCGGCAAGGTTCGGCAGAACCTGCGTAAATTCGAGGTTCCAGCGGACAAGGCCCTGGTTTCCGACCATACGCAGAATGCCGTTATGGTCCGAAGAACCGCGCAGGCCACGGCGCAAGGTGCCGCCATAGGTGCCGACTTTTTCCCAGGGCTTCACGACCAGAGGGTTCTGCGGCAGGCGATCGGCCAGCGCCGGAAGCTTGCCGTCCTTCACCAGCGCCGCAAGCTGCGGAGCCTCCTTGGTGCCGGCAGCCCTGGCGATGCCGCCCGCAACAGACAGGGCAACCGCCCCGCTCACGCCTGCCAGAAACGTCCGGCGGCTCACGCCGGAAGACATGATTTCGTCGTCGCGCATTGATCTCCTCCCATATGCAAGACCGAGCCGACATAGGCAACGACTGATGGCGGTTCCCATTCGCCAGAGCCGCCGCGGACCTCCATCCCATCGGCAAAACGGACCATAGGCCGCTTTTCAGATGATTACAAGTATTGACAGATTTTTACAACTTAAATAGTTCTAGCGGTAAAGAGGCATGCCGAAGTGGGAGGATAAGCATGACTTTCAGCGAGGAAACGCGCGAAAAACTGAAGGGCGTTTCGACGGCGACGCTGACATCCGTCCTGCTGAAACGTGGTCTGCGGAACGTCTTCATCCGCGGGGTCCACAAGATCAATAAGGATGCGCCGCGGCTGGTAGGACCAGCTTACACCCTGCGCTATATTCCGGCGCGCGAGGATATCGACCACACTGGCGTTTTTGTCGGGCGCAGTCATCCACAGCGCCGGGCGATCGAGGAATGCCCGGAAGGCCACGTGCTGGTCATCGACAGCCGCAAGGATTCGAGCGCCGCCTCGGCCGGCGCAATCCTGATGACCCGACTCTGGAAGCGCGGGGCCGCAGGCGTCGTAACTGACGGCGGCTTTCGGGACACACCGGATATCGCCCAACTTCCCTTCCCCGCCTATCATGCCGAGCCGTCCGCGCCGACCAACCTCATCCGCCACCATGCGCTCGATCTCAATCAGCCGATCGGCTGCGGCGATGTTCCGGTCTATCCGGGCGACGTTATCGTTGGAGACGATGAAGGCGTAGTTGTCATTCCCGCCACGATGGCTAAAGAGGTCGCCGACGAGGCCTTCGAGCAAACTGCGTTTGAAGATTTCGTCGAGGACCGCGTGAGGGCGGGAGACAGTATTTTCGGTCTCTACCCGCCGGAAGCGGAAGCGGAACAGGCCTTTCGCGAATGGAGAATTGAAAAGGGACGTTGATGGACCAATCCGGCGTGATAGCGGCCACCAAGGCGGAGCCTCGTTTCAGCGACATCATCTACGAAAAAATCGTGGGCATGATCGCGGACGGCCGTTTTCCCGTCAACGAACGGCTTCCCTCGGAACCCAATCTCGCGGTGATGTTCGGCGCCTCACGGCCGGTGGTACGCGAAGCGCTGGAGCGGTTACGCACCGACCAGCTAATCGTCTCGCGCAAGGGCTCCGGCTCCTATGTGCGGCAGCGTCCGGACTCCTCCGTCCTGAAGCATGTGCCGGTCGGCTCACTGGCCGACGTGCAACGATTTTTCGAATTCCGGGCCGGCCTGGAGGCCGAGGCTGCCGAACTGGCGGCCCGCAACTGGCAGGCCCATGACCGCATTCGCATCCTTACAAAGCTTGCCGCTCTGGAACGCTGTCTCGATATCGGAGAACTCGGTGCCGAAGAGGATCAGGAACTTCACGACGCGATCGCGGCTGCGAGCGGCAATCAGTTCCACGTCACGGTCCGCGACTGGTTCCGGCCACATTTTACGATAGGCATGTCGCTGACCCGCAGCCTCAGCCTCAAGCGCACACCCCTGCATGTGCGCATCGTGCAGGACGAACATCAGGCCATAGTCGAGGCGATCCTGGCGCGGCAGGAAGCGGCCGCCCACGACGCCATGAAGATCCATATTCTGAATGCGCGCGCTCGCATGTTTCAGGGCGTGGGAGGTTAGGAGACCTTCGATTTCGTGTGACGCGGGGAGGCGTCGCGAGGAGGGATATTGAAACGGATTGCGATAACGGGCGGCGCCGGCAACATCGCGACGCAGCTTAGAGGTTTTCTACGCCCCGAGGTGGAGCATATCAGGCTGATCGACATCAAGCCGGCGCAGAACCTCGCGACGAACGAAAGCTTTTTCGAAGGCGACCTTGCCGACGCCGGCGCAATGCGCGTGGCGCTCGATGGCATGGACAGTGTTATCCATCTGGGCGGACTGCCGCGGGAATTCGATATCGACGAGATGTTGCCGACCAACATTCTCGGTACTTACAACGTCTACGAAGCAGCGAGAGCGAACGGCACAAACCGCGTCGTCTTCGCCTCCAGCAACCACGCGACCGGCTTCTACCCGCGCTCCCGGACGATCACGCCGCTCGACGTGCCCCGACCCGACACCCGTTACGGCCTGTCGAAATGCTGGGGTGAAATGGTCGCCGGCTTCTATTACGACAAGGCTGGCATCCGCACTTTGTCGATCCGCATCGGTAACGCGGGCCCCTATCCCAACAGCGAACGCGCTGCAGCTATCTGGATCAGTGCCCGTGATCTCTTCCAGCTGGTAAAGATCGGCCTCACCCATCCGGATATCGCAGCCGCCGTGGTCTACGGCATGTCGCGTACCGATGCGGGCTGGTGGAGGGACGAGCTTGCCGAACGGCTGGGCTATCGGCCGCAGGACTATACGCGCGATCATCTGCGCCCTGAGCCTATCGTCGAGAGCCCTGTCGCAGCCTTCTTCCAGGGCGGCGGCTTCTGCGATCGCGACCATGACGGGATTATCCGGCTGAGGGACGAAAACGGACTGGTTGTTTCCAGGGACGCCTTCCAATGAGCGACACGAAGATCATTACGCCCGAAACGCGCCGTGTCATCGACTTTCCTCTGAAGGTCGGAGAATCCCCCACCTGGGACGACCGCACCGGCGATCTTTGGCTGGTGGATATTCTCGCCCCGGCGGCGATCTGTCTGCGTGCCGGCGGCCAGGTGAATAGGTTCGAAATGCCGGTGAAAATCGGCTCCCTGGCGCTCTGCGAAGGTGGCGATATCGCGGTGGCTCTCGAAAGCGGTGTGCACATCCTGAACCCGAAGACCGGTTCGATGAAGCTGCTCTGCAACCCGGACAATGGGCGCGCCGATAGCCGGCTGAACGACGGCAAGGCCGGCCCGGATGGCTGCTTCTGGGTCGGCACGCGTGACGAGGGCGTGCCGCAGACAGGCAATGCCCGGCTCTACCGGGTGAAGCCGGACGGTTCCTTCGAAACCGTCCTCGACGGCAATCTGATGACCTCCAACGGCCTCGCATGGAGCCCGGACGGGCGCACCATGTACCATTCCGACAGCAGCGGCCTTTACGCACAAATCTTCGATTTCGACCCGAACCAAGGCGTCACGAGCGCACCGCGACGGCTGCACGATTTCATGCCGGAGGAAGGACGACCGGACGGCGCGGCGGTGGACGCCGAAGGCTTCTACTGGAGCGCCGGACAGCAGAGCGGCCGGCTCAACCGGATTTCACCCAGCGGCGAGGTGATAGAGGCCTACAGGATGCCGGCCAAGGGCCCAAGCATGCCCTGTTTCGGCGGGCCGGATTTTTCCACAATCTACGTCACCACGCTTTCGGCCGACAACAACGGCACTTTCGAGCACGGCACACTCTACGCTTTCGAGACCGGTGTGCGCGGCCTGCCGGAACACCGTTTCGCGATCTGAAGGGCAGGTCACATGAATATCCAGGATTTCCGAAAGACGTTGACTGGAATTTCCGGCGTTCCGATCACCGCCTACGACAAGGACGGTGAAGTCGATGCCGTCACGACCCGCACCATCTATGCCCGCGTGGCGGAAGCCGGCATCCACAACATCGTTGCAGCCGGCAATACCGGAGAGTTCTACGCTTACCCTTGCCGAAATTGCAAGGGTTACCGAAGCGGCAATTGCAGGCGTTGACGGGCGGGCACCGGTGACCGCTGCCGTTGGCCGGTCGCTCCGCGAAGCGATCGGCATGGCGAAAGCGGCCAAGACAATGGGCGCTTCCGCCGTCATGTCCCATCAGCCAGTCGATCCCTTCGCCGCACCCGCCGCGCAGATCGACTATTTCCGCCGCCTGGCAGAAACCTCGCCGCTGCCGATAGTCGCCTATGTGCGCGCCGACGGCTTCACCGTCGACGACATGCTGAGGCTCGCAGGCCACCCGAACATCGCCGGCATAAAGTTCGCGACGACCGACATCCTGCTTCTGTCCCGATCGATCACCGCTTCTGACCCGAACCATGCATTGTTCGTCTGCGGCCTGGCGGAAAGCTGGGCGCCCTCCTTCGCCGCTGCCGGCGCCCGCGGCTTCACCTCTGGCCTCGTCAATGTCGCGCCGCATTTCTCGCTCGCGGTGCATGCGGCTCTGGAAGCCGGCGATTTTGCAGAGGCGCGCCGCATCGTCGCGATCATCGAGCCATTCGAACGGATGCGCACCAAATATCGCAACGGCGCAAACGTCACCGTCGTGAAGGAAGCATTCGCCTTGATAACCGGTCTTACCGTCGGGGAGGTGCGCATTCCGGGCCTGCCGCGGCTCGACCCGGAAGACCGGGCACAGCTTGCCGAGGTAATGAGACGCCTTTCGGCGGAGGCAAGGCAGTGAAGTGATGGCGGAATATAGCCGTTTGCCGTGACCTTCTCTGCGAAGGTAGCTGAACAATTCATACCAAACGTATCTGTGTTTCCTTATCGAAAAGATGCAGGTGAGTTGGATCGAGATGAAGCGGAAGCGTCTCTCCACGGCGAATTGACACGCGGTTGTTCAGCACGATGATCAGTTCCGGTTGCGTCGCGGTGGTGACGTAAGTAGCTGCGCCGGTGCTTTCGACATTTCCGACCGGCAAGCGGAGCGCCGTATCCATCTCGCTTGCAAGCTGAAGGTGCTCGGGGCGGATTCCCACAATCAACGTACGACGGGCCTCAACGGATTTCGTCAACGCCACGATATGAGGCGTACCCAGATCGAGGACAACGGAGCGCCCGTCCGCTCCCACCTGAGCAGGTACGAAATTCATGGCCGGCGAACCGATAAATCCCGCCACGAACTGGTTTGCCGGCCGGTCATAGAGTTCAAGCGGCGCGCCCTGTTGCTCGATGACGCCTTGGCGCATGACCACCACATGATCGGCCATGGTCATCGCTTCGATCTGGTCATGCGTGACATAGACGGATGTCGCCCCCAGCCGGTCATGCAGCGCGCGGATTTCCTTGCGCATATGGACACGCAAGGCGGCATCGAGATTGGACAGCGGCTCGTCGAACAGAAAGGCCTTCGGGTTGCGGATGATTGCCCGGCTCATCGCTACACGCTGGCGTTGGCCACCCGAGAGTTCGCGCGGATAACGCCCAAGAAGGTTTGAAAGCCCGGTCGTGGCGGCCACCTCCTGTGCTTTGCGCCTGGCCTCCGCCTTGCCGACACCGCGCATCCGCAGGCTATAGGTCAGGTTTTCTTCGACCGTCATGTGCGGGTACAGCGCGTAGGACTGGAAGACCATGGCAAGGTCCCGCTTGCGGGGCGGAACGCCGTTCATCCGGGCGCCGGCGATGACCAAGTCTCCGGCGGAGATGGATTCTAGCCCGGCGAGCGAACGCAGCAGCGTGGATTTTCCGCAACCGGAGGGGCCGACGAGAGCGACGAATGAGCCTTTGCGGATCTTCAGGTCGATGTCCCGCAGCGCATGATAGGCTCCGTAATACTTGTTCACCCCCGAAAGTTCGATCTGATGCATGGTCATTTGAGGGCTCCGGACGTCAAGCCGGAAACGATCCGGCGTTGCAAGAGGACGAAGATGGCAAGGATCGGCGTCACATACATTGCGGCATAGGCCATGATGTTGTTCCATTCGTTGGTGTTCGGTCCCATGAAGGAATTGAGCCCGACGCTCGCCGGCTGGTATTCGATCGCCTGGATCATCGATTTCGAATAGACGAATTCACCGAAGGCTTGCATGAAGATCAGGATGGCGCTGACCAGAATACCGTTGCGGGCAAGCGGCAGGACGATGTGAAAGAAAGCGCCGAAGCGGGAATTGCCGTCGACCAGCGCCGCCTCTTCCAGTTCCATCGGCACGCTCATGAAGGTCGCCCTGACCAGCACCACAAAGAAGGGCATGCTTTTGGCCGCGATCGCCAGGATGACGGCGACACGGGGGTAATCCAACAAACCGAGCTGCGAAAAGCCGACGAAGATCGGCGTGATCATCAGCGAAGCCGGCAGGACCTGCAGCATGAGAATGAGGAACAGGCCGATATCCACCCAGACGTTGCGATAGCGCGCCAGCACGTAGGCGCAACCCGTGCCGAGGATGACGATCAGCGAGACGGCGCCGGAAGCGATGATAAGGGAATTCCAGAGATACCGGCCGACATTGCGGCTTTCCCAGACGGAACCGTAAATCCCCCATTGCGGATCGGAGGGCCAGAAAGACGGCGGCGAGGCGAACATCGCAGACCCTGTCTTGATGGCCGTCACATACATCCAGTAGAGTGGAAAGAGGTAGACCGCCGCCAGCAGAACCGCGACCACCAGCATGAACTTGTCGCGCAAGGCAAGGCTCATCCGCGCACCTCATGCCGCGTCGAGCGGACATAGACGACGGACGCGATCATCACGAAGACGATCATGATGACGGAGATCGTCGCCCCTTGCGCAAAGTCATACTGTCTAAAGGACATATCCCAGGCCCAATATTGCGCGACGTTGGACGAATTGTTGGGACCGCCGGCGGTGATCGCGGCGAAGAGGTCGAACTGCTGCAGGGTGAAAATCAGCCCGAGCGCGATGATCGCGCCGATCGTGGAGCGCATCATCGGCAGGGTGATAGTGTAGAACCGCTGCATGACATTGGCGCCATCGAGCTCAGCCGCCTCGTAAAGGTCCTGGGGGATGGCCGACAAGCCGACTGAAAGCAGGATCATGTTGAAGGAAATGCCGAGCCAGATATTGGCGATGACCACGGCCCAAAGTGAAAAGTCGGGATCGGAGCGCCAGAAGATATTGCCGGAAACGAGCCCCGACTCCCGGAGGATATAATTCAGCACGCCGAAGTCGCCGGAAAGGATCCAATTCCAGATGGCGCCGACGACCAGGCCCGGCATGACCCAGGAAACGAGAAACAATCCGCGCAGCCATGACGAGCCGGGAAAACCGGTCCAGAAGAAGAGCGCCAGCGCGAAACCGATGGTAAATTGTCCGGCGATCGATGCGACCACGAAGATCGCCGTATTTCCGAGGATCGGCCAGGTCTCGGGCAGCGAGAAAAGGGTGGCGTAGTTCCTGAAGCCGACGAACGGCCGCGCGAAGGTGCCCAAGCTGAACATGTCCACTTCCTGAAAGCTCATCACGATGTTGTAGATGAGTGGCAGGCCGGCCATTGCGAACAGGAAGGCAAGCGGCACGGAGACGAGGCCGATATCGAAACCACGCCCGTCGCGGATGGAAAGAAGCAATCTTCTCATGAAACCTCCGGATCGGCGCCGCCTTCCGGTCCGGAGCCGCGCGGCAAGCGCAACGACCCCGGCCGGGAGGAGAGGCTAGATGCCGGCCTGCCTCACAACAAGCCGGCTCGATGGCTTACCCAAGCACGGCCTTGATCTTCTTGTCGGCCTGATCGAGAGCCTCCTGGGCGCTCATCTGGCCGGTCAGGGCGGCCTGGATGGCATCCTGGATCGCCTTCGAGATCTTTGGCCAGGCGGGATGCGGCCCGCGCGGCTGGGCATATTTCAGCTGTTCCTGAAAGACCTTCAGGCCAGCATCCTTCAGCGGCTGGCCGGTGGGCGGGATGGCAAGATCGGAACGCGCCGGAAGCTGACCGAAATCCTTGAACATCCGATTGTCCTGGGAGACGAAATATTCCAGCACCTTGAAGGCTTCCTTCGGATGCTTGGTATTGGCAAAGATCGCCCAGTTGAAGTCGCCCATGGCAGACGAGCGCTTCGCGCCGGCTTCCGGAAGCGGCAGCAGCGCGACGCCCCATTCAAACTTGGCCTCCTTCACCATCCGGTCCAGCTCCCAGGGCCCGGAAATCGCCATGGCCGCATTGCCCGAATTGAAGGTTCCGGTCGAATCCCACTGGCTGCGGGTGAGCGTATCGCGAGACGCCAGCTTCTCGTCGATAATCATCTTCCAGGTTTGGAGCGCTTTCACGGCACCGGGCGTGTTGATCTTGTCATAGCCTCCGCCGCCCATCTGCGCCCAGGGCAGGAACTGGAAGGTCCCCTCCTCGTTCGCCTTGGCGGAAAAGGTAATGCCGTAGACGTTCTTTGCCGGATCCGTGAGCTTGCGGGCCGTATCGACCAGCTCGGCCCAAGTCTGCGGCGGTTTGGCAGGGTCGAGCCCTTTCGCCTTGAACATGTCCTTGTTGTAGTAGAGCGCGATGGTATTCGTCGCCTTCGGCACGCCGAAATAGCGATCCTTCCACATCACCGATTTCAGCGGGCCGGGATAATAGTTGGCCGGCTTCACGACGCTCGACTGCGCGATCATGTCCGTCAGGTCGAGGAACGCACCGCGTGACGAAAACAGCGCATGTTCCGGATTGTCGACGGCAATGATATCCGGCGCCTGGCCGGTCGAATAGGCGCGCATCGCCTCGCTCACCACGTCGTCGAACTGGATCTGGCGGTATTCGACCGTAATTCCGGTCTTCAGATTGTTGAAGTCCTTGATAAGGTTCGGGGCCGGCTGAATGTCGCGGTCAAGCGACCAGACGGTGATTTTTACATCCTCGGCACGGGCCGAGGTATAAAGCGCCGATACGCTGGCGAGTGCGAGCGCGCCGATCACGGCCAATTTGCGAATACCCATGCTCTCCTCCTTCAGGTTATGCTCGCCATGCGGCCTCCTCCAGGTCACACGAACGAGCGGTTGCATCAGACGGGATCAGCCACGAAATCGCCGCCCCGGCAGGATTTCAGATAATTCAGTGCGTGAACCTGGCCGGTCATTTCGAACTCGTCCCGATAGACGGGATCGTGCCATCCCTCGATATCGATCGAACCCGACCAGCCCGCGAGCCTGAGTTCGGAGATGACGTCGGTCCAGTTGGTGTCGCCGAAACCCGGCGTCCGCATGAAGACGAACGGATGCTTGCCGAAAATGCCATGCTCGCGGATGACGTCACGGCGGATCGTTGCATCCTTGCCGTGCACGTGAAAAATCTTCGATGCCCATTTGCGAATCTGCGGCAGAGGCTCGATCAGATAGACCATCTGATGGCACGGCTCCCATTCGAGGCCGATATGGTCGTCCGGCGTCTCGTTGAAGATCAGCTCCCAGGCATCCGGGTTGTGGGCGATGTTCCAGTCGCCGGTCTGCCAGTTGCCGTCCATCGCGCAGTTCTCGAAGGCGATCTTGACGCCCTTGTCTGCTGCGCGCTTTGCGAGCTCGCTCCAGACCTGCCGATAGCGCGGCAGGCTTTCCGGTATGGGCCGTCCTCGCAATCTTCCGGTGAAGCCTGCAACGCAGGTAGCGCCGAAATGATGGGCATTGTCGATGCAATCCTTCCAGCCCTGCAGCGTCTGCAGGTCGATATCCGTCTCTTCCAGCGGATTGCCGAACATGCCGAGCGCCTGGATGGTGATGTCGCGATCGCCGGTGGCGTCGCGGCAGCGCTTGCCGAGCTCCGCCAGATCCTGGCCGTTGGTCGTCTGCCAGAAGAAAGGCTGAAAGCTTTCAAAACCCATGTCCGCGATCTGGGCGATGCGTTCGGCCGCGCCGCCCTTGGTAGCCCGGATCATGGTGCCGATGCGGATAGATTTTGCCGGGTTGCTCATGCGCTCGATCCTCATGCTTGAATGGCGACGGGCTGGCCGGTGCGCGCGCTTTCGATAGCGCCGAACACCATGGCGAGACTCTTGATGTTGTCGAAGCCCGCTGTTTCGGGCGAACGACCGGAACGGATCGCGTCGAGAAAGTCAGCGATCACGCTCGCATGGCCGTGTGTCTCCGCCTCATGGGGAGCCGGCGGCACATCGATCGGCCGGTAACCGCGCAACAGCCCTTGCTCCTCGGCGGCAATTGTCGCCTCGAAGATTTCCTCGCCGTCCCAGGTCAGCATGCCTTTGGAGCCGACCAACCGCCAGGCGCTTTCCCAGCTCGTGCGGCGCCCTTCCGCGCACCAGGAACCGCGATAGGTGAAGGCCACATCTTCGGAAAACTTGAATACCGCGTTCGCCGAGGCGCCATGGGCATACCAGGAACCGGCCGGATTTGATTCAAGGCAATAGACCGACAGCGGGTGCTTTCCGCTGACGAAACGGGCAGCGTCAAACGTATGGATTGCCATGTCGAGCAGAAGCACGTTGTCCATCTGCTCCCGGAAGCCGCCGAAATGCGGGGCGATGAAGAAATCGGCGTGAACGCCGGTCAGTTCGCCGATCGCCCCGCTCTCGACGAAGCGGCGCATCCGCCGAATGCCGGATATGAAGCGGCGGTTCTGCACGACGGCATGGATCCGCCCCGCCTCTTTTGCAAGTGCGATGAGCTCTCTCGCTTCACCGAGTGAGGTGGCCATCGGCTTTTCGCTGAGCACGTGGCAGCCGCGTTTGAGGCCTGCGGCAACGACGGCCTTGCGGGCAGCGGGTACGACGACGTCGAAGAGAAGATCGGCCCTGGTCTCTTCCAGCATCACATCGAGATCAGTCCCGACAAGCGCGCCCGTAAGGTCGAAAGCCTCTGCGAGAGCCTGCGCAACTCCGGCATCAAGATCGACCAGCCCTGCGATCTCGACGGTCTCGGCGAGGCTCGGCGTCGCCTTCAACGCCCGCACCCAGCCGTGCGCCATGGCTCCGCATCCGCATAGAACGGCCTTCAATGTCACGATATCCTCCTCGCTGACGGTCCGATGCTCCTTCATCGGCTTCCGTAAACGTTTACGATCCTATTTACAGGTCGTGTTCTTTGTCAATAGGATTTCCGAAAACGATTACGGTCTGGTAGGACGGAGTTGATGAAGGGCATTCGGCGGCTGGCAGAACATCTCGATATTTCGATCGGCACGGTTTCGCGCGCCTTGAACGGCAAGCCGGACGTGAACGAGGAAACGCGCCGGCGTGTCCTCGAGGCCGCCGAGCAGCTCGGCTATGTCGCCAACCAGTCGGGACGAGCGCTGCGCAAGGGCTCGACCGGAGTGATCGGCTTCATGATGCAGACCGGCCGGGAAATCACCGGCCAGGGCGATATCTTCTTCATGAGCGTCTTTGATGGGGTCCAGACCGTGCTGGCCCGCCACAAGCTCGATCTCGTCGCCCTCCTTTGCTCTTCAGAGGAGGATCCGGACGATTATCTCAAGCGGATGGTGGCGCGCGGTTTTGCCGACGGCATCATCCTGTCGGCGACGCGTCGCCACGACGCCCGTTTCGAATTTCTGGCACGGCATTCGATTCCCTTCATCACGCTGGGGCGAAGCCTCACCGATGTCGGTCAGCCATGGATCGATCTGGATTTCGAAGGCATGGCGGAGATGTCGATCGAGCGCCTGGCACGGGCCGGGCATAGCCGCATAGGTTTCGTCTGGCCGCACGGCGATCTCAATCTCGGCTATGTCTTTATCGAACGCTGCCGGGAAGCCTTGGCGCGACACGGGCTGACGCTTGCCGAGGAGTGCATTTTCCGCGCCAATCCGAACGAAGCCGGAGGTTATGCGGTCGCCCGGCAGATCAAAGACAGCGCTAAGCCGCCCACTGCCATCATCCTTGTCAACGAGACCCTGGTGACGGGGCTATATCATGGCCTCGAAGAGGTTGGCCTTCGACCGGGCCCTGACATCGCCATTATCGGCCGTCGAAGCCCGCAGGCACGATTTCTCTCGCCAAGCCTAACGGGCTTCGAGCTCTCTCTGAGAGACCTCGGCATCGCGCTTGCCGAAAGCCTGCTGTCGGCCATGCCCGCCTACGGACACCTTTATCCTGAGGTAGTGCGCAGGAAACTCTGGCCGATGTCCCTCATCGACGGTGACAGCGGGTGAAGGGATGGAAACATCCTCACCCTGACGAGTTTTGCAGCGGTCAGACCGCCCGATCTGATGGCGGCGGCCGTGAAACCTGCCGTCCCGGCGATCAAACCCTGTTTTCGAAAACACGGGCGTGCATGCGCCAGAAACCGCCATGGAGCTCACCGAACCGCTCTTCGGTCATGTGGCCGTTCTTCCAGAGAGTATTGGTATTCTGACAAATATACCGTTTGATGATCTCGGCTTCTTTCGAATGCGAAGCCAGCCAGGCATCGACTTCATAGGCTATCCACTGTCGACGATCGTTCATTTCCTCGGGTCCGAGGTAAGTCTTGACGACGAAATCCGCGCGAGCCGGAACGGAGAGCCGCCAGCCTCGGCGGCCTTGCTTGGTGATCCTGGCATAATCTCCTACGATCGCACCCTGAGGCCTCTCGACAAACGTTCCGACCAGCAGACCGTTCTCGAAGGGAATATGCATCTCGGCGTCTGCCAGACTTGCAGGCCTCTCGTGCAAGGCAAGCGTGGGCAGGATCAATGTATCCACAAGCCTTTTACCGATGGCGCGCACCGCAGTCTGCTGATTGCCGCCTCTCTGGAGGAGGCGATGCGCGGCGTGCTCGTAGAAGCTCATCAACGTGTCCTGGGCGCGCAGGCTGATTTGTTTGCGATCACCCCAGGCTGAAAAGACTGCAATCTTCATGAGTCGATTGGTGGTTCCCTCAACCTCGACGGGATTGATCCAATATTGGAGGATCTCATAGGAACCGGATTGCGGCCGGCCGGCCGTCGGTCCGACTACTTCAATTGCGGAATACAATGGACTGAAAGCGGCGGATGATTGCTCGCCGAGATCCGCCGCAAGCTTTTGCATCTCACCGAGGGTGAGGCGGCTGCGTTGGCGGAAACGTGGTTCCACTCCTTCGAAAAAGGTCCTCAGCACATCTCCCGTATGCTGCCGCAGGGCGTTGCGAAGCGCCCTCGTTTCCGTGCGCACGAGCCCTTTCGAAAGAGTTTCATCAACTGTCACCACGAAACACTCGCTATGCTCCGCAATCGATATAGCCTTTGCTAAAGGATATCCGGCAGCGGAGCAAAAACTATCGGCTTTCCGTTCCCAGTCCTCTCGTCATGAAAAGAGGTATTCCGGTTTCCCGATTCAAGCCGATTCAAAGGAACTGTCGATCTGCGCCGGGCGCGGCCCGGCAGTTCGTTTCGCCGAGATTAACTGTTGCGTTGGTTGATAAGCTCCTTCAACCTTTCGGCGATGAAGCCGAAGCCTGCAAGCGGAATCTTGTAGCTGATCGGCTTCCGGCTCGAAGCGACAATCGCATGGATGCCCAGCATTTGCCCCTCGCGAAGGGCCAGGACGCTTGCGGCGTCCCAATTCAGGCTAACTACACTCCCATGACGATTAACGGACTCGAAGGAAAGTTTCCCGCCTAACGGCATTTCATCGATCCTCAGCCTCACGCCATCGGCGGGACGCAGGCCGTTTGGAAGAAGAAGCCTTCCGACCAGGTGGCCGTTCGTCAGCCAACCGAGTTCGATGAGCAGGTTCGACAGCACCTTCATGGGCTCAACGTGCCTGAACTGCATGACAGGCACCTCCTTTCTGCCCATGAAAGCGATTGTCCAGACGGAGATGGTTGTCCCCGTCGAGGCGTTGTTTTCCGCTTTCAGAACAGGCAACCCTGTGGCCGTGCTCGAAAGCAATGAAGCTGGTGGCGTGACAATGCGTTCGGTCATTGGCATTCCCTCCTTTTCGCTGTCAGGGGAGCCAGACGCCCGTCGTCTGCCCGGCAGCAGTCTCTATGGATCGGGACAGATCTCGCGCATCGTGCACGAGGAGGCACTGTTGGTGCCAGCACATGCAATCATCATGTCCGTTATCCGATCTTGTTCCGATTTTAAGACGTGCAGGCGTTTCATGCCGTCTCAATCCTCCAGTTGCAGGCCGCTCAACCGCAGATAATCGACGATCGACTTCACCGCTCCGATGCCATAAACGCCGGTCAGCCTGCCTGAGATAAGATCCGCGAGACGACGATGGGCGCGGGTACGCAGGTCGAGCCACTTTTCCCGACGCCTTTCCTCAAATCGGGGGTCCCAGTGGAGTGGCGCCTCTCCATCCGCACGGGTCTTGTAGAGGTGATAGAGAGGAACCTTGTTCGGATGCCAGATGTCCCATCCGCGACTGAAGGCGCGGATCGAGATGTCCTGTTCCTCGCCATGGAAGTAGAGATAAGGATCGTAGGGGACCTCCTCGACAAAGCGTCCGCGCGTGAACAGGAAAGCGGCGGAGATCTGAAAGCCGGGCAGGTCCCGGTCTTCCTTCGAATTGTAGGCGGCGAACTTCATCACCGGATCCGAAAGCTTCAGGACCGGGTCCTTCGGCACCAGCTTCAGCGTCGAGACGGTGAAGCGCTTTCTGCTGATCGTCCCATCGCCGTCGATCTCGAACGCGAACGGACGAGTGGACAGGATGACCTTGTCGTTGCCGTTCGCAGCCGAAACGGTCTCCAGCGCCTCGATCAGCGTAACGTCCCAGTCGGGATCGAAGAGCGTATGGGAGTCGATCTGAAAGAAATAACCCTCACCGGCATAAAGCGTCATCGCCATTGCGCGGGCCCAGCAAGCCCCGCGGGAGTGATGCGGATCGATATGAAGGTAGGCATTGCGCCATTCCCCTGTGGGAAGCTCGCTTTCAACCGAAGTGACGTTCTGGTCTACAATGCCGAAGGAGAGCCGCTGCGGATGTCGCGCCATCTCCAAGGCGCTACGGATGGTGAACGTCAGCATCGGATCGCAGAAGCTGGCGATGCTGACGAATATCCTCTGCTGATTGACGATGCCGGATTGCATGGCGGGAAATCGACTTTCTATGCCTTCGCCAGCGTCACCGCCCGGTCCTGTGCTGCGGCAAAACCCTTCAGCGAGACGCTGAGACCGACGTTCTGGCCGGTGTCATGAGCTTTGGTGACCAGCCTCAATACCGTCCCGGCGCGCAGGGCTTTGACCATGGCCGCGTCCAACGACAACGGCACGATACAGCCTGCTGGCAGGCAGGTGGTGAAGGCAAGCGGCTTCGATACGGCGCCATCGTCGATCTGCAAGGTCACACCGTCGGCTAGGCGCAGCCCGAAGGGCAAGACCAATGTGCCCTTGATTTCATTCGCGGAAATGGAGCTCAACTCCATCGCCAGAACCAATTGATCGGTATCCTGCCTGCGCTGCTGCTGCGTCATGACGCAAAGCCGGCCCTTGTCGCTTGCCGAGCAAAGCACGACCCAATCCTGATAGCTTTCATTGAGCGAAGAAGCGCCGTTCGGAAGCGTAGATGAGCTGGTCTGCGCCAGGACTTGCGCGCTGGTCGGGGTTTGCGTTTGTGCGTGCGCCATGAATTTCTCCATATTGACGGCCACCAAAAACGAGAGGGCGATTATTGCGATGATGCGTTTCTTCATGGCCGAAATCCTGTCTTCGTCTGGGCCGAAAATGCGGGTATCCATCGACAGCCGCGTTGGCAAACAGTTGCCGGCGCAGGCCCTCTCGCCGGCATATGGGACTCATCAGAATTTTACCCTGAGCTTGGCATTGACGCCGTGCTCATAGGCGTTCGAGCCGACCTGACCGGTGTAGGTGACGCCGAGGGTCGATTGCGGGGTGACGGCAAAGTCGATTCCCGCTTCGATCAGGGCGGTATTCTTGTCGATCGGCGTACCGGACGTGGTGAAGCTGTCGCCGCTAGAGAAGCGGGCGGTCGAGAGCATGTCGGTGTCGCCGAATGCGTGTCTCCAGCCAAGCGTTCCCCGCGCCACCGCGGCAATGCCGCCAAGATCGAAATTGGTCGAAGCGCGCAGGCCAATCGTCGTGAAGGTCGTGTCCACGGACTGCCCATCCACGGTCAGGGCGGCTATGCCACCGGTCTCGGTGAAGCCATCCGTCTTCAGATGCGCATGGGCAAGGTTGACGAAGGGCTCGAAGGCGGATTGGCCGACGTCGATACGGTAGCCGAGTTCACCGAAGACGTTCAGGCTGCTGGCATCATAGTCGCCGGAAAGCGTCTCGCCTAGAAAGGAGATGGTACGCTGCGTGTCGATCTTGTGCCAAGTGTAGCTCAGGCCGGAGCGGAAGGAGAGCGCTCCGAACTGCGTTCCGGCATAGGCGCCGAGATGATAGTTGTCGCTGTTTCCGTCTGAAGTGGCCGTATCGAAGGAGGAACGACTGTAGCCGGCAAAGGCACCTGCTCGCCACGAATCGGTGAGGAAACCGTCGGCGCCGATCAGGAAGCCGCCGGTGGAGATGTCAGTGTCAAAGCCGCCGTTCTCTCCATCGATCTTGCCCCAGGAGCCGAAGCCGCTGCCCCAGATCGCGAAACGTTCGGGATCGAAGCGTTCGGCGGATCCCTTCTCATAGGCGGCGAAGCGGTCGTCCTTTACGGGCTTCTTCTCTTCCGCATAACCGAGCACCGGAACGGGCGGCGCGGCCACGCCTTCGGATACGGCGCGGATGCGGTTGTTGATCGCCGTGCTGACCGCCATCGTTCCCTGAACCAGCGCGCTCTGTGTCGAAGCATGCGCCTCGCCGGAGAGCTGCTGGAAGGCTGCGCGGGCAGCCTCCTCGGTCGGCACATTGGCAACGGCCCACCATAAGGCGCTGCCCTGATCGAGTGAATCCAGCGCCGACGCAACGGCGGCCTGGTTCGGGTTGGCGGCTACCGGTTCGAAGATGCCGGGCGCTTCCGTCGGTGCTTCTGTAGGGGGCTCAGTTGGAGCCTCGGTGGGAGCTTCCGTCGGTGCTTCCGTGGGGGGCTCTGTGGGAACTTCTGTCGGCGCCTCTGTGGGAGCTTCGGTTGGCGCCTCCGTGGGAACCTCGGTTGGCGCTTCCGTTGGAGCCTCGGTGGGAGCTTCTGTCGGTGCTTCCGTGGGGGCTTCTGTCGGCGTCTCTCCCTTCAGAGCAACCCTGACATACGCATTGTTGCCGTCGGACGTCGTTGTATAGGTCAGAAAGGCGGAATCCTGCACCGGCGCAAAATTACCCGTGAGGCCACCCGCCGATGTGATGATCGTATATGTGTGGCCCGCACCGGAATAACTGACATAGTCGCCCTGACCGCCAAGCGCCGTCACCTGCAACTGCGAGCCGCTATTGATCGTCACCGTGCCCGCGACGTTCAGGAGGTCGCCGCTATGGTCGGACGCCACATGCACGGCGTAGATCGAGCCGCTTTCGAAGACGACATTGCCCGCGACGCTCAGCGTGCCGGTGGCCTCGGCCAATCCGGGCGCCAGCCGGCCGCCCGCACCGATTGTTGTCACCGAACCCGCCGTGCCGACCGTCCCGGTGCCGCCGAGAATACCCGCATCGGAAACATTGAAAATGCCGCCAAGCGCCCCATTGACCAACAGAGTGCCGCCGGTGGTTCTCGTCGTCCCTGCAAAGCTTGAACTATCGCCCGTCAGGAGCGTGACGCCGGCAAGATGGCTGATCGTCGCCGCACCCGTGCCGCTGGTCAAAGCCGTGGCGAATGTATAGTTCGCGCCCGTGTGGTTGAAGACGAGAGTACCGGTACCCGATCCGAATTTGATGCCGCTCGTCGAACTGATCGTGCCGGCTGCTGCCGCCGCCGCGCCGGCTGCCGCTCCGATGTTCAACGTGCCGATGCTCGTTGCGCCATTGGCGATCGTCGTCAACCCGCTCGCCGCCACGTTCGCCCCGCCGGCGATCGTCAAGGTGCCCATGCCATTGTTGCCGATACGCAGTGTGGCCGTACTCAAAGAAGAGCCGGCTCCTGTCACATAAAGCGTGCCGTTGCTGGCGGGCCGGGGATTTGTACCGGTTGTCGCGGCATTGTTGCCGATGTAGACGAAAACGCCCGAGCTGACACTTGCTCCATCGGAAATAACCGTGGTACCGGTACCATATGTCCCCACCGACAATGTGGTGGTGAGCGACAGCGACGAACCGCTTCCGGTAACGGTCAACGTGCCTTGCGAGCCTTGTTGATGGCCAACATTCACGTTGACGCCATCTTTCACCTTTGCGCCATTGGAAATGGTCAACGAACCCGTTCCGTAAGCACCAACGCTGATGGATGACGCCGTGTTGGTGCTGGGGCTGATGAGAGACCATGTCGCGCCGTTTGTCACCGTCATCGTGCCGACCGAGCCCGCCGTACCGGCGACGGTAGCGGCACCGGTGGCCAGCGTCGCCCCGCCGGTAACCGTAAGCGTACCGTTATAGTCGGTCACCCCGGCAAGCATTGGGTTCGTGCCGAGATCAAGCAACCTGGCCAGGGCGTTTCCGCCGTTGATCACCACATTGCCGCTGTTGGCGATATAGACGGAAGCTTGGTCACTCGGGGTGACACTGTTGATCCAGTTCCCGGCCGTATACCAATCGCCGGTCCCTGCGCCCCCGTTCCAAGTTGCCGCACGCCCCGGGGCGGCCGCAGCAAGGACAGATACCAGAAATACCGCGCTGCATCGCAAGCGCCGTTTGGTTTGCGTCAGGCAACCCCTCGGGTGCTTCCCTCGTGATACGGTCGGCCCCACCGCCTCTTTCACCCTACCTGTCATTTCATCCCTCAACTTCTACCTGCAGAACCGCATCATGCGGCCTCACTAAATCACTGTTATTCTTCTCGAAACGCCCGGCTGACCTGGTCGGAAAGCGGTTTCACGAGAAAGGAGAGCGCAGTGCGCTCACCGGTCTGGATCATCGCTTCCGCCGGCATTCCGGGCATGAGCGTCAAACCCTTGAGCTTCGCCAGTTCCTCATGGGAGACAGAGAGGCGCGCGAGATAGTAGGATTGTCCGGTCCGCTCATCGGTAGTGAGATCGGCTGCGATCCGCCCTACGTAACCATCGAGCTCCGGCGTCGTGCGGAGATTGAAGGCCGACATTCGCAGTACGGCCTTGTGGCCAAGCTGGATCTGGTCGATGTCCTTGGGTGCGATCTGCACTTCCAAAGCCAGCTCGTCGCCTTGAGGAACGACCAGCATGATCGGATCGGCAGGGGTGACGACGCCACCCACCGTGTGCACGGCGAGCTGGTGGATGATCCCGGCCTGCGGTGCGACGATATCGATGCGCCGCAGTTCGTCTTCAGCCGCGATCTTGCGCTCGACATATTCGCCCAGCTGTGCCTGGACCTCCCTAAGTTCCTGGCCGACTTCCGTCTTGAGATCCTGATCGATCTGCAGAATTTGCAGCCGAGTTTCGGTGATGCGCCCGGCGCTCTGCGCCTGATAGGCGATCTTCTCTCCCCGCTCGCCGCCATAGGTGGCCGCCTGCGTCTTCAGGCCGTTCAGGCGCTGAACGGAGACGATGCCTTGTTTATGCAGAACCTCCTGGGAGGCGATTTCGGATTCCAGAACATCGAGGCCGCTTGCATAGGCGATCTCCTGCGCCTTCAAACCCTCGATTTCGTGCTCATATTGAGCAATGCGTTCCAGAAGCTGCGCTTTCCTGCTCCTGCGCGATTCCTTGCGGAATTCGAAGAGCCGCCGTTCGCTGTGAATCGCCGAGGCCACCTCGCGATTGTCCTGCCGGACGAGCAGCCACTCCGGAAAGGTGATCTCTTCCTGGTCGTCGCGTTCAGCCTCGAGGCGCGCCAGCCGGGCGGCGAGTTCATCCAGCCGCTTTGTGACAATCGCAAGATTGGCACGGGTTTGGGTGGCATCGAGCCGCATCACGATATCGCCGGCCTTCACCTCATCGCCCTCATGGACGAGGATTTCGCCCACCACACCGCCTGTGGGGTGCTGCACCTTCTTCACGTAGGAATCGACAACGAAATGCCCCGACGCGACGACGGCGCCGGAAAGATTCGTCACCGCCGCCCAGGCCCCCGCCCCACCGATGAGGGCCACACTCGCAAGCAAGGCCGCTATCAGATGACGGCGGATGGAGGCCGTGACTTCACGGTGCCGCTCAATGCTGGACATCAGGACCCTCCGTTCCCTTATCGCCTTCGGCATCGTTCGCCGGGGCGGGGTTGGCGATCACGCGCAGCGGCGCGATGTTGGAGGCTGTCGCGGGAAACCCCCTTCCTGCCGGAAGTTGGGAGGAAGCCGCGGCCTTCAGGACTTTGGAAAGAATTTCGTCACGCGGACCGAAGGCTTTCTGCCGTCCGCCTTCCATCATCAGCACCAGATCCACGACGCCAATGGCGCTCGGACGATGCGCGACGACGACCGCCAGGCCCTTGCGTTCGCGGATGGACGCGATTGCCTTGACGACGGCGGCTTCGCCCTCGGCGTCGAGATTGGCGTTCGGCTCGTCCAGCACAACAAGGAACGGATCGCCGTAAAGAGCGCGGGCGAGACCGATGCGCTGGCGCTGGCCGGCAGAAAGCGCCGACCCTGCCTCTCCGATCCGCGTTTCGTAACCTTTCTCGAAACGCAGGATGAGTTCGTGGGCGCCCGCGGCCTTCGCTGCCGCGACAATTGCTTCAGCGTCAGGATTTTCATCGAAGCGAGAGATGTTTTCCGCGATCGTACCGTCGAAAAGTTCGACACCCTGCGGCAGATAGCCGATATGGCGACCGAGCAGTTCACCATTCCACTGGTCGAGACTTGCACCATCGATGCGCACTTTACCCCCAGCCGGCGACCATGCGCCGACCAGAATACGCGAAAGCGTCGACTTGCCGGAGCCGGACGGGCCGATCACTCCCAACGCGCTTCCGGCGGGGACGGCGAATGATATTCCGATAACGGTCGGCTTCTGCTCGCCGGGCGGCACTATGGTGACGTTCTCGACCCGTAGTTCTTTCTCTGGCCGCGGCAGGCTCATCACGGATGGGCCTGCCGTGACTTTCGAAAGCAGCTCTTGCAGCCGGGACCAGCTCTGGCGAGCCATTAGAAACGGCTTCCAGGAGCTTATTGCCAGGTCGACGGGGGCAAGGGCCCTTCCCATCATGATCGAGCTTGCGATCATGATGCCGCCCGTCGCCTGCTGCGTGATGACCAGATAGGCACCCACGGCGAGGATGGCGGATTGCAGCAGCATCCGGAGCGACTTTGATATGCTTCCGAGGCCGCCCGCGACATCACCAGTGCGGCGATTGGCGGCAAGATAATCGTCGTTCGCCTTGTGCCATCGTTGCTCGAGCCGGCGCCCAAGGCCCATGGCCTGCACCACTTCGGCGTTGCGCCGGCTGGCCTCCAACAATCCGTTGCGAGCCATGTTGTGCGCGATCGTGTCGCGGATAGCCCTTTGCGACAACGTATTGGTCAAAAGAGTGAGCGACACCAGGATGATCGCACCAGCCAGGGCCGTAATGCCGATCCAAACATGAAACAGAAAGCAGATGCCGAGATAGAAAGGCATCCAGGGCAAGTCGAAGAAAGCGGTAGGGCCATTGCCGGAGAGGAAACCCCTGACATTGTCGAGGTCGCGCAGCGGCTGCAGCCCATCTCCCTGCATGGGTGTCACGAGTGGCAGACGGATGACGCCCTCATGCACTCTTCCGGAGAACTGACCGTCGAAACGCTCGCCGATCCGCAGCAGCACGCGCCCGCGAACGATGTCCAGGAGGGCGGAGAACGCATAAAGCGACGATGCCAGAACGGCAAGCCCGATCAGCGTAGGCACGCTGCCGCTTGCCAATACGCGATCGTAGACCTGCAGCATGAAGAGCGGCGAGGTCAACGCGAGCAGGTTCACGACGCCGCTGACGAGCGCAATTCCCGCCACGCTGCGTTTTAAGGGAAAGGCAACCGCCGCAGCATTACGCTGCGACGGAGCCTGTTTGGGAGAGCCAAACATCGATCGATCTTAGACGAAGAAGAAGTCGCTGGAATCCAGCTGAGCCAGGGTGAAGTTTTCGATCGTCACCGTGTCTCCGGCGCTATGGGTGATCACCACGTCACTCCCGACCTGCGCGGCCGCCGAGGAAACCGCCGTGTAGTTCGCAAAGACTGATGTGCTGAACCGGATATGATCCGTGCCGTTTGCGAAGTCGGTGATGACATCCTCGCCGATCGTCGTGGAGAGGAAGGCGAAGGTGTCCGCACCGCCGTTGCCGGTGAACGCGTCATCGCCGGCAAAGCTGTATTGTACATCCGCGCTGCCGGTACCGATCTGCTCGGTGCCCTGCTCGGCAAGATAGGAGAACAAGCCGGGCCGCACGGTCCCGAAGACGTTCTGATCTGCAAAGCTGCCGTAGTTTGACAGGATGTAGATGCTGTACGTGAATGCGGTGGTCAGGCTCGCATTGGTGAGGTCGAGCACCAGGCCCACCTGGTCGAGACCGAAGGACGTCGCACTGGCATCATAGATGCCCGTTCCGAACGTCAGAGCCTGAATGTTACCGGCGAAGTTCCCCTGGGTATAGGTGAAGTCTTCCCCGCTGAGGATCACTCCGGATTCCGTGCTCCCCTCGGCTGAGGCTGCGTCGGCATATTTGTCGCCAGCACCCCATTGATCGTAGGGCTGGGTCGAAGAATTGAAGTACCCATGACCCCGATAGCTGTCGTTGGCAGCCCATGTGGCAAAATACGCAAGCAGATCGTTACTGTAGCCATCCTGCTGTTCAATCCTGACTGACATTTTATCACTCCTTTTAGGGTTTACTTCCTCTTGTCATCCGCTTTCCAGCGGATCTCGATCCTGCGGCCGAAGCCGGAGGAAGCCGTCAGAACCTGAAGTTCAATGAAGCCGTGACCGTCCTGCCGGGCGCCGGCAGGTCGCCGGTGCCGAGCGATGGCACGTAAGCGAGATCGGCAACGTTATTGACCGCGAAACGCAGCTTGGCGTTCTCACTGAAGGCCCAGGAACCGTAAATATCGTAGACGGTGTAGTCCTCGACTTTGTAGGCGGATGTATCTCCGCTCTTGCCACCGGAGGAATGGGTGGCGCGACCGCCAAGCGTCAGCCGTTCATCGAACAGGCGAACACCCGCATCAAAGGTGACCCGCATGTCGGGCGGCACGAACAGCGTATCGGAACTCAACTTATCCCCGGGGTGCAGGATATTCCCGGTGTTGGGATCAGAGCCTCGGATACCTCGATAGGTGTAGGTGTCGGCATAGTCGGTCTTGAGGTAAGTCAGCGAGGCGCCGGCGTAGAAAAATCCAACGTCATAATTGGCTTCGACTTCGATGCCTTTCATCGTGGTCTCGTCATCGAGATTGACAAAGGACGTGTAGGCTCTTTGGCTTTCGTCCCGGTAGATCGTCCCAAAGGCGATGTAGTCGTCGACCCTTCGATGAAAGCCGACCACCTTCAGGCGAACCTTGTCGTCTGCCGAGACAAGTCCGTCCTGGCTGACATTGACGCCGACTTCGAACGTGTCGGCCCGTTCGGCCGTGAGGTCGACATTCGGCGCAAAGCCGGTCGGCGCGCTGCCGATATAGTGCTGACCACCCCAGAGCTGCTCCATCAATGTCGGGGGGCGGAACGTCTTGGCATATTTCACGAAGGGCTGGATGCCGTCCCACGGCTGCACTGCGACCGTCAGCGACGGCAACAAAGCTCCGTCGGACTTGTCGATATCGACATCATATTTGGTGTAATCGGTCCACGGAAAAGGAATGCCGGGGAATGATGTGCACCATGAGCCGCTCTTGTACGGTTCGAATGCGCAATCGGAGCCAGGATGGATTCTCGTGTTGAACCCTACGAAAGAGCCTGTCCCCTGAATTTCATACCAATCATAGCGGAGGCCACCGGTGACGCTCAGCCAGTCGGTCGGCTCCAGCTTCGCGGTGGAAAATACGCTGACAACATCCCGAGTGCCCGTCGGGTTGGGGCCTGTCAGGCCGGCCGCGTCATCGAGCCCGGTCGCGCCATTGATATGGTGGACGTCGATGCTGGTCTTACCGTCGTCATGAAATGCCTCCACGCCGTAGTTGAGCGTGAGCGCCCCCAGGGACGTATCGAACAGACTGGTGTTGTCTATGCTTCCGCCCAGCGTAGCAAGTTGATAGTGAGCGGGCGTCTCGATCAGCGTATTGACCAGAAGCTGGTCGTATTCCTGATCGTTCTCGACATGATTGTAATAAAATCTGGCCCTCAGGTCGATCAGGTCGCTGTCCGGATCCCAATGCAGATTGGCCGTAACGGTATTGTTGACCACGTCGGAGATGGATTCCTGCGTGCCGCCCGCCAAATCGCCCGCAATGATGTAACCACCGGTGCTGAAACTCGAATTGTTGCGCAGCCAGCCAACGGTAAGATCAAGGTCGTCGGTGAGTTGAGCCTCCGCCTTGAGGATCGAGGATTGGACTTCGGAACCGGTGAAGATCGGAACGTTGTCGGAGGTGGTTTCCGGGTTGAGTTCAAGATCGCCGTGTTCACCGATCTCGTAAGCGCCGATCTTTTTGGCGCTATAGCCGCCTAGGATCGAGAAACTATCGGAAAGCCGAACCGCAGCGGCAAGGGAACCATCATACTTGAATTCATTGGTGCCGGTTGTGCCGTTCAGTTCGACACCCCAATCCCTGCCCTCCTGGATCAGGTCATCCGCGACGATCGTCCGAAAGTCCACCGAACCGCCGAGATTGCCGGCGCCGCCGACGCCGGAGCCACCCATTTTTTCGATATCGATCGTGCGGACGAATGCCGTGTCCACATAGACGCGCGAGGTCGTCCCATGGCCCGCCATCTGAAAATTCTGGCGCGCGCCGTCGATCATGGTGACAATGCGGTTCTGGTCCTGCAGGCCACGGATGTTGACGGAGATGCCAGGATCCTGGCCAGCGGAACGGTTTGCATAGACACCGGCGACATTGTCGAGCAGATCCCGGGCGTTGCGGGAGGGTGCATTCTGGATCGCCTCGCGTGACACCACGCTGACCGATCCGGGGGTCTCGTAGACCCAATCAGGCGTTCCCTGGTACCCGGAACCTGACGAAGAATTTCGGCCGCTTTTTATGACGATCGGTTTCAGGACGGTGGAATCTTCGTCATTGACGCCGGCATCCCCCACTCCTCCCGGCATCACGATACTGGCCGAGCGCGGACCTGTTACGCGATATTCCAATCCGGTTCCCGCCAGAGCCTGCGTCAGGGCATTGGCTACGGAATGCCGGCCGCTGACGGCCTGCGTACGGATGTCGGAGGGAACCTCGCCCGCAAAGAAAATGCGCCAGCCGGATATCGCGGTAATTCGCGCCATCGCGGATTTCAGGGGCATCGGCTGAATGTCGAAGCTGTAGGTGGTGGCTTCCGTGAAGCCGGAATCTGGTCGTGTCTGCCCGAATGCCGGTATCGCCAGCGCCGTCGATGCCAACAGCAGAGAGGCCGCATAAATTCCGCCTCGTCTCCTGCTTACGCAATACGCCATATTGAAGTGCCCCCTGCCATCTCATTTTCACCGTTACCGGTAGGAGGCATTCATCCCTCCCATGAGATAAAACAAACGAGCCCGTCAAAAGCGAACTTTTTCAATCAAGTTTTTTTACCTGGAAGCCCAACAGACAAAAATTCTTAGAAAATGACAATAATCCAAGGAGTTACATTGTGCGCCCGAGTTCCCACCGTCGCTGCGAGGGCGCGCAGAGTTTCCTCGGCACTATCCGTTGGAAAGCTTCCGGAGACGATTTGGGCACCGGTGCTGCCGCGAACCACGATGGTCGCTGGAATGTACCTTTGCAGCGTCGCGATGATCCTGCTGAGGGGTCGCCGGTCGAACACGACCTGTCCCCTCATCCAGCCAAGTTCGAGGTTGAGATCCACTTTGCTGACGCCTCCGACCTTTCCGCCTTCGACGACAACCTTTTCAGAAGGTCCCAACGAAGCGAAATGCTCCGACCGATCTCCGACGACCTTGACGGAACCGGTCTCGACGGTAACCGAGACATCGTCACCCTGGTTGTCGATGTCGAATGTGGTTCCCGTCACTTCGACCTGGCTCTCTCCCGCGCTGACGATGAACCGGGCCTCCAGCCCGGGTTTGACCCGGAAGAATGCCTGCCCCCTCAGGACTTCCACGTTCCGGTGCCCTTTTTCGGAAAAATCGAGAGCCAACGCCGTATCCGCTCCGAGCACCACCGTCGAACCATCAGGCAAAGCATAGGAGAGACTTTCGCCGCGCCTCGTCGTGACATCGGCACGCCAATCCTGCACGAAAGCGGGATCCTTCAGCCATATCGACAATCCGACCACCAGTACGGCGCAGGCGGCGACCGCCCACCCGGCAAAGGCCGGGATCGTTCGTTGCGGCTTCAATCTCTCACGACAGTCATCACGCTCTGCGACACGCGCTGCGGGTTCACGCAAGAGTCGCCAAAGTTGGCTCGCTTCGTCATAGGCCCTTCGATGCTGCGGTTTTTCTGCCAGCCAGCGCTGCAAGGACAATTCAAATTCAGGCGTCGAATTCTTGTCGCGTCGAGCCAGCCACGCATACGCCGCCCTCCGATCGGCGCTGGTAAGGGTAGTGAATTGCGCGCTCATCTCTTCATGTGCCACTTGATGATGTTGTTCCTCTTCACGCACGTTTCACGCAATATCCTTCTGCGATCTGAATGATTAGGGAGCAAGGTAGTCCTCCAGCGCGGACCGGCAATGTTCCATGGCACGGACCAGGTGCTTTTCGACGGCCCGTACCGATATGCGCATCTCTCGCGCTATATCAGCATTGCTGTCGTCATGCAGGCAGCGGCGAATGAATATTTCGCGCGTTCGTCCCGGCAGTTTGGCCAACGCTTCTTCCAGCACGAACATCGCCTCCGCCCCTTCAACCTCGTCGTGAGAAGAGGGCCGCACGGGCGCAATCTGCTCGACGACCAGACTGGACAGGATGCTTGATCGGCGATTGATCCCCTGACGGTAGTTGTACGATTCATTCCGCGCGGCAGCAAAGAGAATTTTCGTACTCTCTTCCTCGTTTTGCCGCCCTTCGGTCGCCAATAGTTTGGTGAACACGGTCTGCATGATATCCGCAGCTGCGTCCCGGTCATGGACGCGGCGGAAAATCATCCGCTCTATCTGCTTCCGGTGCAAAGCAAACAAGCGCGCTATCTGCTCCTTCCAAAGGGTCATGAAAAAAGGGACGCTCCATCCCGATTGTCTCGAACGATCGACCGTGCTCTTGGGGAAAACATGAAAAATCTTTCGTAGAAAATGCTGCTTGTGCGGCTATATCAGCGCACAATTCAGCCGCCAAATAAAACATGATTGATTTAGTATCCTTTATGGGGATAGGAAAAGCAACACATCAGGCTGATGCCGAGCGTCACAAGCCGGGGTCCGGACTGCCGGTGGATAAGGTTCAGCCCAGATTGGCTCATTGCTGACGATGGCTCGCAGGCTCGCCCTTGATTGCGGAAACCCGACGTGTCGCCTCCACAAAGTCGAGCACGATTTTCGATTTCTCCGCGGCCTGCCAGGCGACGAGCAGTTCGACTTCGGCAGGAATGTCGTGAAGCGGCCGATAGATCACATAGGGGCTGGAATTGTGGGCCAGCCAGGCCGGCGCGATCGCCACGCCCACACCGGCTGCGACCAACGTCCCGATCGCCAGCGTATGCGATACCTCCTGAACGACGACCGGATAGACTCCTGCCCTGCGCAGCGCATCCATGATCGCGTGGTAATAGCTCGCACCGATGAGAGGCGCATAGGTAATCAGCGGCTCGCCGGCGAAATCCCTGACCGTCAGGTCGTCCTTCCGCGCCAATCGATGGTCTTTGGGAAGCGCCGCAACGAACCCTTCCTGCAGGATATGTTCTGTCTTCAGGAAGCCGGCTGGGTTGGTTGGGCGGATGAAAGCCACGTGTATCTTGCCGCTCTGCAAGAGCTCGAGTTGCTGCGCGGTACCGAGCACTTGCACGTCGACGGTCATCGCCGGATAACGCTTTCGGAATTCTGCGATGACCGGCGGAAGAACATGGGAAAGCGCCACATGCACCCCACTGACGGAAATCGTTCCGCTGTCGTCGCCGGAAATGGAACGGGTGTGCGTGACCGCCCGGTCGATGCCCCCTAGGATTTCCTGGGCGTGGCGCAGGAAGATTTCTCCGGCCGGCGTCAGCTCGACGTGGCGGGTGGTCCGCCGAAACAGCGGTGTGCCGAGCCTCTCTTCAAGCTGGCGGATTTGCTGGCTGAGCGGTGCCTGCGCCATGCCGAGCTTGTCGGCCGCGCGACTGAAATGCAGCTCTTCGGCAACGCAGGCGAAGTAGTGAAGGTGACGAAATTCGATGCCGTATTTCATATTCAGAACATATCAATGGTCCTGCGATTTTGTAATAGATAATAATTTATTGCCGTGATTAGTTTTCAAAAAACGACATAAAAATTGGAACAGCTGGGACAATCGGTCCTGAAACGGTGCTTTGATGACGCGTTTCTGGTTGTTGAAAGTCCTGCGGACCGTGCTGACGCTGTGGTTCGTGGTGACTTTCACATTCGTGGTTTTGAGAACGTCGGGTGATCCAGTCGTAGCGCTCGTCGGCGCCGACGCCACGCCCGAGGAAATCGAGCAGTTCCGCGCTCTCTGGCGCCTCGACGATCCGCTTTGGGTCCAGTACGTCCGTTATGTCATGCAGATGTCGATGGGTCAGTTCGGCATTTCCTATCGTGATGGGCGCGAGGTGATCGACATTATCGCCGAGCGGGTGCCTTGGACGCTGATGCTCGGTTTCTTTTCCTATATCGGCGCAATCCTTATCGGCGTTCCGGCCGGCATCGTCGCCGCTATCAAGCGAGGCTCCACGTTCGACAATCTTATCATGGCGACCGCCGTCTTCGGCTTCGCGTTGCCGAACTTCTTCCTCGGCATCCTGATGATCCTCCTGTTCTCACTGACGTTGCAATGGCTGCCGAGTTCCGGTACCGGCACCTTCACGCACCTGATCATGCCGGCCGTCACGCTCGCCACCTTCACGGCCGGCACGCTCGCTCGCTTCACCCGCTCGGCCATGCTGGAGGTGCTCGACAAGCTTTATATCCGGGCAGCGGCCGCCAAGGGCGTGGGTTACTGGAAGCGGATCATATTCCACGCACTGCCGAATGCCAGCATTCCGCTCGTTACCATCATCGGCCTCAATCTGGGCGAACTCATCGGTGGCGCGATCGTGGTAGAAACCGTCTTCGCCTGGCCGGGTGTAGGCCGGCTTCTGGTGACGGCGGTCTCGTCGCGCGACCTCGCCGTCGTACAGGGCCTCGTTCTGATCATGGCCTGCACCATGGTGCTCGCCAACCTCGTTGTCGACTTGCTTTATGGCCTGCTCGACCCGCGCATCCGCGTACAGAACTGAGGCGGTTGGATGAAGCGTGTTTCCCCCATCCTCGTCTTCGCGATCATCGTTCTGACGGTTGCCGTGTTCATGGCGGTCGTCGGTAACGTCTTCACGCCCTACGGCATGTCGCAGCAGAACCTGCTTGCCCGCCTGAAGCCACCGGCCTTTATGACCGGCGCCAACCCTAACTTCCCGCTCGGTACCGACCGCATCGGCCGCGATATGGTGGCAAGGCTGATCGCCGGCCTGCAGATGTCGCTGTCGGTGGCGATTGCAGGCACGATCATCGGAGCCGTCCTGGGCTCGGCGGTTGGCTTCATCGCCGCGCATTTCCGCGGCTGGGTCGGCGAGGCACTGATGATGCTTGTCGATTTCCAGGCATCGCTCCCCTTCATCCTGATCACCCTGACGCTGCTTGCCTTCTTCGGCAACAGCATGACGCTGTTCATCCTCCTCATGGGCCTGTTCGGCTGGGAAAAATACGCCCGCCTTTCGCGCGGCGTGGTCCTCTCCGCGATCAACCAGCCCTATGCGAAGGCGATCGTCGCACTCGGCGCCGGCAACGGCCGCCTCTACCTCAAACACGTGCTGCCGAACGTCGCGAGCGCCCTGATCGTCCAGGTGACGCTGACGTTCCCCCAGATCATCCTTCTGGAAACCTCGCTGAGTTTCCTGGGGCTTGGCATCCAGGCCCCGCAAACCAGCCTCGGCCAGATCCTCGGAGACGGCCGCGACTATCTCTCGACCGCCTGGTGGATCTCGGTCTGGCCCGGCCTGGTCATCTTTCTCGTCACTCTTTCGATGAGCATCGTCGGCGACTGGCTGCGCGACCGTCTGGACCCGATGCTGCGCGCCCGAACAACCTGAAATGCCGCTTCAACATAAAGAACCAAGAGAAGGTGGAACGATGTTTACAAGGCGTGAAGTTGGAAGTCTCATCCTGGGGGCTGGTGCCCTTTCCATGGTCGGCAGCATGCCGAAAAAGGCCGCCGCCGCGGACCGTCCGTCGCTGACGATCGCGGTCGACAATCTCTGGGCCAATATGGCGACGATCAACGGCATTTCGACCACGTCGCGCCGTATCTTCCCGAATTTCTACGACAACCTCGTCGATCGTGACTACATCAACGACGAGAACGGCCTGATCTTTGCGCCGAAGCTCGCCACCAAATGGGAGCAGAAAGGCAATGTCTGGAGCTTCACTCTGCGCGAGGGCGTGAAATTCCACGACGGCACCGAGATGACCGCCGAAGACGCGGTCTTCACCTTGTCGCCCGAACGCCTCTGGGGTCCGAAACCCTTCGAACCGCGCGGCAAGACTTTCACCGCAGGCTTCAAGCGTGTCGAGGCGACCGGCAAGTACACGTTCGAGATCGAGACGGAAAGGCCTGATCCGAACATTCCGAGCAAGCTCACCGGCTATATCGGTTTCGTCGTTCCGAAGAAATATTACATGGAAGTGGGCGTGGATGGCTTCGGGCAGAAGCCGATCGGCACCGGCCCATACAAGGTAACGACCTTCCGTTCCGGCGAAATCATGGTGCTCGAAGCCTTCGACGACTATTGGGACGGCCCGCCGCCGGTCAAGCAGATCTCCTGGAAGATCGTGCCGGAATTTGCCGCCCGCATGGCCGGTCTCGTGTCGAAGGAATTCGACTTCATCGTCAACATCCCGACTGACCAGGAAGCCACGCTCGAAGGTTACAAGGGCGTCACGCTGAAGCGTGTTCTTGCCGATAACTATCCGGCCTTCGCGTTCAACACGCGCCCCGACCCGGCGGACAATCCGCTTGTCGACCCGAACCTGCGCTATGCCATGGTGCAAGCGATCGACATGAACGCAATCGTCCAGGCGCTCTTCAACGGCACGACCGAACATCCCGCCGTTCCCTTCAATTTCAAGGAATACGGGAAGTTCTACGATCCCAACCTCCCGGTGAAGCTTCCTTATGACGTCGCGGCCGCCAAAGCGCTGGTGGCCAAGACGAAATACAAGGGCGAAAGGCTGCGGTGGCACATAACCCGTCAATTCTACCCGAACTACGAGGCTGCTGCCGAGATCATGGTCGAGCAGTGGCGCGAGATCGGCGTCAATGTCGACGCGATCGTGCTCGACAATTTCGAGCTTGTCTATCGCCGGCCCTTCCATCTCATGAACATGTCGATGAGCTCGGACTTCATCCCGGGCGATCCCTACCAGCCACTCTGGCTCGACTGGGGTCCGACGGCCTCGCGTTCCACCGCCACCTGGAAGACCTGGGATCCGTCGCCGGAATTCATCGAACTGGGCAAGAAGTTCGATGCCACCGTCGAATTCGAGGACCGCAAGAAGGCATACCTCGCCCTTTCCGAGGAATGGCAGCGCATCACGCCCGGCTTCTACCTCTGGAAGAGCGTCTATAACTGCGCCCACCGCGCCGGCATCGACTTCAAGTTCAAGCCGAACGGCGAAATGCGCATCTACGGTGACTACTTCAAGTTCGTATGATGGTGAGCACACGCAAACACGCGCTGAAGGACATGACGTTCGCGGAATTCCGCGAACGTCTTTCCGAAAAGCCTGTCATCCTTCTCCCCTTCGGCAGTCAGGAAGAACAGGGGCCGCACGCTCCGATGGGCGATTTCATGCTGACGGAAGCCGTGGCGGCGAAAGTGGCGGAAGCCTCCGGTGCGATCGTCGCCCCGACGATCCCGTTTGGGTGGGCGGATTTCTTCAAGACGATCCCGGGCGGCATCCAATTGCGCCCCTCGACATTCTCAGCGGTCGTCGAGGATACGATCAGCGCCTTCCTCGAACACGGGATCGAGCATATCCTGGCCCTCAATGGCCATACCAGCAATGCACCGCTCTTCGACCAGACGCTGAGGCGTATCCGCACGGAGCGCGGTATCTCGGTTCCCTTCATCAATCTCTGGCAGTCGATCCCCGAGGCGCTGTGGAAGGAACTGCATGGGACGCAGGCCGCCGCCGCGCGCGGCCATGGCGGCGAACCGCTGACGTCGATCTACCTGCATCTCTTCCCGGATCTGATGCGCATGGATCTCGTCAAACCATCGGTGCGTGGCAAAGCCTTCGGATTGCCGAGCGGCGGGGTCAACAATGTCCAGTTCGAAGGCATGCCGGTGCATGTGCAGTTGGACTGCCACGAGGTGAACGCCGACGGCATGCTGGGCGGCGATCCGCTGCTCGCCAGCGCGGAGAAAGGAAAGAAGATGGTCGACCATCTCGTCGGTTTCTGCGCCCGCTTCGTTGAGCACATGCGCGGCTGCGACATGCGTTCGATTTCTTCCTCCCCGCAACGGCAAGCGAAGGCGGCATCATGAGCAGCGAGCGGCTTTCGATCGAGAACCTCGACGTGCCGCTGCCGGAAGGCGCCGACCGGCGGCTGGCGGTGCAGGGTTTGAACCTGACCATCAGCAAGGGCGAGATCCTATGCATCGTCGGAGAATCCGGCTCCGGCAAATCACTGACGGCGCTTGCCGCGATGAGCCTCCTGCCCCGCAATCTCGGCAGGCCTTCGGGCAGGGTGATGTTCGAGGGTAAGGACCTGCTGACGATCGACGATACGACCCGCCGCAGCATCACCGGCCGGCGCATTGCCATGATCTTCCAGGAGCCGATGGCGGCGCTGAACCCGATTTTCCGGGTAGGTGAACAGGTGTCGGAAGCGTTCCGCATCCACACTCGTCTTTCGGCGGCGGAAATCCGCCGGAAGGTCATCGACCTCTTTCGCGAGGTTCAGCTTCCCAATCCCGAACAGATCTACCATTCCTATCCGCACCAGCTTTCCGGCGGCCAGTGCCAGCGCGTCATGATCGCCACAGCACTTGCGCTGGACCCGTCCGTTCTGATCGCCGATGAGCCGACCACCGCGCTCGATGTCACCACCCAGGCGCAGATCCTCAAGCTGATGCTGGAGCTTCGCGCCAAACACGAAACCGGCATTATTTTCATAACCCATGACTTCGGCGTGGTTGCCGAGATCGCCGATCGTGTCGCCGTCATGCAGATGGGCAGGCTCGTCGAGGTCGGCACGCGCGACGCGATCCTCAATCACCCGAAAGCCGACTACACCCGCCGGCTGCTCGCCGCCGTGCCGACGCTGACGCCGCGCAAGGAGCGCGAAGGGCTGGGCAATCCGGTGCTGATCGCCAGGAATATCGTGAAAACCTTCACCCGCTCCAGCCTGTTTGGCGGCGGCCGTACCGTGAAAGCGGTCGACGATGTGGATATCACCATCCGCCGCGGTGAAACCCTCGGCCTCGTTGGAGAATCCGGTTCGGGCAAGTCGACGCTGGCGCAATGCGTCATCCGGCTCGTCCAGCCGGAAAGGGGCGACATCCTGATTTCGGGCGGCGATTTCGCCGGGCTTTCAGGCAGTCGACTGCGTGAAGCGCGCCGCAAGGTGCAGATTGTCTTCCAGGACCCATACACGGCGCTCGACCCTCGTCAGAAGGTCGGCGACGCGATCGCCGAGGGGCCGACCATCCACGGCCTCGACCGCAGGGCGGCAATGGTCCGCGCTCTCGATCTTCTCGAAGCATGCGGCCTCGACAGAGCATCCGCCGACCGTTTCCCTCACGAATTTTCCGGCGGTCAGCGACAGCGCATCTGCATTGCCCGAGCGCTTGCCGTAGAACCGGAACTACTGATCGCCGACGAGAGCGTCTCGGCCCTCGACGTTTCGGTGCAGGCACAGGTGCTGAAGCTTCTCGCCGACATGCAGGCGCGGCTCGGCTTCGGCATCCTGTTCATCACCCACGACCTGCGTGTCGCAAGCCAGATCTGCGACAATATCGCAGTGATGAAGAACGGCAGGATCGTCGAACGAGGCGATCCCGCCTCGCTCTTCGGCACGCCGAAAGAAATCTACACGAAGGAACTGCTCGCCGCCGTACCCGGCAAGGGCTGGCAGCGTCACGCGGTTGAAAACAAGGCCGGAGAGCCAAAGCTCCGGGAGGAAGCACCATGAAGAAATACCAGATCGGCCCCACGCCGAAACAGGTCGACATCGAACTGATCCGCAAGTTCGAGAGTGTCGAGGTGGCGACGATCGGCCATTTCCGCCATCGCGGTTTTATGCACCACTCGATCACACCGGTGGTGGAACCGGGTAAGACCCTGGTTGGCACCGCAGTGACCGTGGCGATCCCGGCAACCGATTCCACGCTTCTCCACCACGCAATAGGATTCCTTCGTCCCGGCGATTTCCTCTTCGTCGACCGGCTCGGCGACGACCGGCATGCCTGCATCGGCGGCGGCGTCGCCTTTGCGATCAAGACGACGGGAGCGATCGGCGTCGCAATCGACGGCCCCTGCACGGATGTGGAGGAAATCGTCGAACTCGGTTTGCCGCTCTGGTGCCGTGGCGTCTCGGGCATCACCACCCGCCTCAACGATCTCGGCGGTGCGCTGAATCTCCCCGTTTCCTGCGGCAACGTACCTATCCTGCCGGGCGACGTCGTTATCGCCGATGCAAGCGGCATTGTGGTGATCCCGATCGATGAGGCGGAAGAAGTCGCCGAGGAGGCGATGGCGCGGCAGGTCCGCGCCGGCCGCAACAAGCCCAAGATCGAGGCCGGCGAGAAGCTCGGCGACCTCTCTGGCGCAAGCCGCCTCGTGGCCTCCGCCTTGGAGGCCCAATAGTGGAAAACCCGCATTATAATCACCTGCGCGTCGAGCGCGGCATCTATCGCAAGGTGGCGGGCGTTAGCGAGCGCGGCGTCGTCACCTCCCAGCACTACGCGGCGGCCGAGGCTGGGGCGGCGGTTCTGGCAGCAGGCGGCAATGCCGTCGACGCCGCAGTAACCGCCGCCTTCACCTTGCAGACCGTCGAGCCATGGATGACCAGCCTCGCCGCCTGCGGCTACATGCTGCTCGCCCAGCCGGACGGCAAGGTCGAGGTCGTCGAGTTTACTGGCCGCGTCCCGTCGCACTTCGATGAGGAATTCTACAAGCCCGATCCGACCATCAAGACCTTCATCGGTCATCCAGCCTCGATCGACAACCGCAACGTCCGAGGCTTTACCGCAGCCGTCGTGCCCGGCTGCGTGCGTGGCTTCGCGGAAGCATTAAAGCGATATGGCACGATCGGTTTTGACCGAGCCCTGACCCCGGCCGTCGAGCGGGCCCGCAAGGGCATGTACGTAGACTGGCACACGACGCTGGCGATCGCCATCGCCGAGGCAGACCTTGCAGCCGATCCCGGCACGCGTGCGATCTTTCTGCCTGGCGGGCATCCGCCGGAACCGGGGACGACACTGCCGCTCGAACAGCTTGCCAAAACGCTGGAGCAGCTCGCTCATGAAGGCCCTGACAGCCTCTATGGCGGCTCGATCGGCGAGAAATTGGTCGCAGATCTCAACGCTGGCGGCAGTTCCATCACGCTGGAAGACATGGCGAACTACCAGCCCCTCCTCTATCCATCCAGGACCATGCCGCTGCAGGGCAAGACCGTGCACGTGGCCGGGGAAACCAGCGCCGGCCAGCGGCTCTTCGACGCGCTCGATCACTTCGACAGGAAGCGCGGCAAAGGCCCGGTCGACACTGGTTTCTTCACAGTCATGGCCGAAGCCCTCTGGGAAAGTTTCGGCGCGCACCGCAAGCGTCTCAACCCGGCGGAAACCAATGGCAAGACCAGCACGACGCAGGTCAACGCGGTGGATTCCGAGGGCCGCATGGTGGCGATTACCTTTACCCTCCTCAATCGTTTTGGCGCCCGTGCTCTGTCGCAATCAACCGGCATCCTGCTCAACAACGGCATGTCCTGGTTCGACCCGACGCCCGGCCGCGCCAATTCGCTGCAACCCGACGCCTATGCGCCAAGCAACATGTGCCCCGTCGTGATTACCGACAAGGACGGTCCCTTTGCCGCCTATGGCGCCGCCGGCGGCAACCAGATCGTCCCGTCACTCGCCCAGCTCACCGGCATGATGCTCCATGCCGGGCTCGATATCGAAGAGGCGATGAACACACCTCGCATGACGACCGGCCCGCATGGCGACATCATCGTCAATATCGACATGCCAGCCGACCAGATCGCGGCGCTGGAAAAGATTGCCAAGGTGAAGCCGGCCGCAGCGGTCGTGTACCCTCGTCCCTTTGCCGCGCCGGGCATGGTCGGCCGCCGCGGTGAGACGTTCGTTGGCATGCCCGACATCACCTATCCAGCCGCTTACGCCGCCACGGCCTGAATGAGGCTATCATGACAGAGCTGAATTTCGCCCCCGTCGAGATCGATGGCGTCCTAAAAATCACTCCGCCAACCGCGCCACCCATTCCGCTGGTCTTCGATTCACCCCATAGCGGGCTCATTATTCCAGATTTCGAACGCGTCGCCTCGGACGAACTGGTGCGTGTCGCGGCCGACACCCATGTGGACGATCTCTTCGGCTTTGCGCCGTCGATCGGAGCACCGCTGCTGATTGCGCACTTCCCCCGCAGCTTCCTCGATTTGAACCGCTCATTGAAGGATATAGATCTGGAAATGGTCGAGGGCGACTGGCCACACCCGGTCCGCGACAGCGCCTCTGCCCGCCGCGGCATGGGTCTTACATGGCGTTACGCCTGGGGCAACACTCTCATGTATGGTCGCAAGTTCACCGTCAAGGAGCTGGAAAACCGGATCGACACCTATTGGCGGCCTTATCACCGCGAACTCGTCCGGCTGCTCGACGAGACGCATGCCGCGTTCGGCCGGGTCTATCACGTCAACTGCCACTCGATGCCGGCAATCGGCCATGTGCTTTCGCCCGATCCCCCCGGAACCGTTCGTAAGGATATCGTGGTCGGTGACTACGACGGACAGGCTAGTGAACCGGATTTCGTCAAACTGGTCGTCGAGACGCTGGAAAGTTTCGGTTATTCAGTTTCGCTGAACATCCCATTTCGCGGCGCCGAGTTGGTCTCTGCCTACAGCGCCCCCTCCAGAAATCGCCACAGCATTCAGATCGAACTCAATCGGAAACTTTACATGGACGAACAGACCCGGGAGAAGATCCCCGATTATGACGCGCTCAAGACCAATCTGGCAAAACTTGGCGATGTCATCCGCAGCTATGTGACCACCGCCCGCCGGTGACATGAACCCGGCCTCGGCCAATGGTCCGGACATCGGAAGCTTCAATCCGTATCCAACGTCCGCTGACACGTCTGAGAAAATTGACTCCTGGAGTTTTTGAGGCAGCTTTTGATTGTAAATGGATTGAGCCCACCGCAGACATTTTTCATTTCCAGCTGGCACATATGAGCCGTCTGCCAGAAAGCCTGGCATGTGGGTGAAAGCTTCGAATGATTTTCTTCCACGCACGCCGAGATCGCGTCCGGTGTCAGCCGCCATGGGCGCAGGCACATAGCCCGGATTTCCGCACCGCATGTTTTTTTCACTTCTGGCGAAGGCACGGCCGCCGGAATGGCATGCGATGAGATGCAAAGACCAACGAGGGCGACGAACGAGGTAAACGACACCGATCGTCCAGTCCGGACCACCCTTCCCGGCGCAATCTGGCGCAGCAAAGTCCAAGGCACCTGCCTCTTCAATTGACGCGCGTATTTTTTCCGATCCTCATCAAGCTCACACATTGATCGAACTCCCGTTTGGCCGAAGATATCCGGCGGTGAAACTCTGGAAATCGTGCAGGCACCGGATTGCCGCAGCATTGCAGAGATTGAAGTCGCGGCCTCGCACACTCTGCCGTCCGACACCATCCGGATGGAAAAGGCGCAGTCGGCGATCACCAGAGCAACCGGATCGGACCATAGGAGACATCGGGCTTGTTGCCGGGTGACGGCGGGCGAACGGGTTGGTGGCTGGGTTGCCAGCCACCAACCCGTTCATCCAATCAGCCTGGGGTGACCGGCTGATCCATGGGGTAATCCTGCTCCTTGAGCGGAATGTTGTCAGCGCGCTGCCAGAGACTTCGGTTTCTTGTCGGTCCATTCGGGCGGTGCGCCGTATTTGGCCGCGATCACCCCGACCAATCCCGGCGCTCGACCGAACGCGTCGCACGCAGCATATTTGGGTTTTCCACCCAGCCAGGATTGCGCGCGTTGCCGCGAAGGCAGAGAAATGTCCAGCATCTTCGGCTCCTTGCCGGAGATCAGCACACGGGAGAATTCATTGGCGAATTTCGTGGCCATGTTATAGGCGTCGCCGACCTGCGAAACACGGGGATTGTCCTGGATCGAATTCGCACCTCTGGCCCAAACCATCGCTGCACTTTGCAGGCCGCCGGCATCGATCGCCTCGGCCTCCACGGCCAGACCTCCGAGCCCGAATGGCAACCTCGGTACGCTGACGGGGAGCACAAACCCGGTGCCTACCGTAACGGCGGTTGATACGCCCGCGAGTGTCTTGTCTGTCGGAACGATGTCTGCGACGACCGAGCGAACGGTCAGGTCTGCAGGCTGGTCGGCAGGAACCATCTGGTATTTGTCGCTCAGCGCAACGCACAGTGCCCGATCCAGCGCATTCGACACCAAAGCGCGATCGGCCTCCGATTTGATGCGGGAAGCGGCGTTGAAGGAAAACGTCGTCGGCACGATGCGGACGGTTTTCACTGCGGCCAAATGCTGCCCGTCGACATGGAACCGTTTCTTGGAAAAAGTGCCCTTCGGCGGCCCGAGCTTGCTGTACGACGTCAGCGTCCCCGCTTCTTTTAACGGCACCGATTGACATCCCGCCAGGCCTAAGGTCAGCGGCACTGCCACGCTTAACGATCGCGCCAGAAAGATGGGCGATCTTCCGACAATTCCTAAAAATAAGCTGAAAAATGGATTGTTGCTCACGCCTTCTGGCCTCCGTCACTATACATGGGCGACCCTGGGGATGAAGGATTGCCGCAACATTACAAGCTTGCACCGCCGGGACTGGGCGTCATTGCCCGGAGCGATCTCGCCGTCAGTCACCATCTTCATCGCCGCCAGGGCCGGCCTGCGCAACACGACTCAATTGCCGAGAGCTTTCCCGATTAAAGGTGGATAGCAACTTGGGTTCCTGTCTCAGCACTCTTGATGCTGACTTGACCGCCATGGTTCGCGGCCACCTGCCTGACAAGGCTCAAACCGAGACCGGCTCCGGCATTTTTGGGAGTGACACGATAAAACGGTTCAAAGACGAATTCTTGATGCTCAGGCGGTATGCCCGGCCCCTCGTCGGAAACTTCGATACGTCCGTCCTTCGAAACGAAGACCATGATCATTCCGGAATTGCCGCCGTGATCGATGGCGTTGCGGATCAAGTTTGCGACCGCTCTCAAAAGAGCAGGAGGGTTGCCTTTTCGCTCGATAGCTTCCAGATCATTCTGAAACGAAATCTGATAGCCCCCTGCAATCGCAAGAGGGGCAAGATCGGCAACAGCCGATCTTGCGATTTCGACGAGATCCATCGGCTCATTCAGCATGACGGCCTGATCATTGCGTTCGAAATCGAGGAGTTGCTCCGCCGTTTCGGCCAAGCGGGCCACGTCGTTCAAAAGTCGTCTTCGCTCCTGCTGCCGTTCAGGCATTCCATCGATCCGTGTCTGCATGATGGCAATCGGCGTTCGCAGTTCATGCGCAGCATCGATCAGGAAACGCCGGCGCTTCTTGAATTCGCCCTCCAACCGCTCCAGTGCTCCATTGAACGCGATCACCAGCGGAGCAACTTCCTTGGGAATTCCGTCCACCGGCAGGCGCGCACCATGACGGCGTGGATCGATCTCGGCCGCCTTGCCGGCTACATCGCTGACTTTCGTTAAGGCGCGCCCGACGATGTGAGGAACCGCGAGGAAAATCGCGGGAAGAGCAATCGCGATCAAAGATATATAGATCGGGTAGCTACGGGCCAAAAGAGCAAGAACCGGCCAGCCCTTGTCAGCCACGCCTCCAAATAGAATCCGAACTTCACCGATCGCTGTTTCGACGTTTTCAATCGTTGCGATTTCATTTGTCGTCGCAGACCCTCTTATATCCGCATCATCGAACAAATGAACCAAAGGAGCGAGCGTGGTGTAAGCTGGGGGAATGGTTCCATATGATACGGATGCACCTTTCGTGGTGGCCGCAACGAACCATAAAGCGCCGTTCTCCTCTTTGAGCGCCTTCATTCCCGGCGTTTCCAACAGGTGCATATTTCCCTCACGGTCGAGAACCGCAGCCTGGGCTATCACCGAGACGATCTTTCCTTCCATCGCTATGTTCGGCGACATGATCGTAGCCGCCCAAATGCAGAGCCCAATGATCACCGAAACGACCACGACAATGATGACAAGGCTGAGCTGCCAACTCAGCCGCCACCAGAGCGAAGGATTCCTCGTCTGAGCCATGCCTGTCATTCTTCCTTCAGGAGATATCCGACGCCGCGGATGTTGTGAATCGAAACGCCGGCTCCAGCGTCCGATAATCGCTTGCGCAGCCTGGAAATATGGGCATCGAGTGCGTTCGACTGAATTTCCTCTTCGTAGTTATAGACCGCGGCTTCGAGCGTAGAGCGAAGGACCGTCTTGTCTCGCCGCTTGGCGAGTGCGGAGAGGACGAGAAGTTCCCGCCTGGGCAGATCGAGCGGGACATCATCGACTTTCACACTCAGATGCAACGGATCGACGACCATGCGCCCTACATTGATCTGGAGTTCCGCCAAAGCAGCCGGCCGGCGCAGAACCGCCCGCAACCTGGCCATCAATTCTTGGACCAGAAAAGGCTTGCCGAGATAGTCATCGGCGCCGATGTCGAGACCTTCGACACGTTCCATCGGCTCGTTGCGCGCAGTCAACACGATGATCGGCGCATCCCTGCCGACGCGGCGTAACAGGGGAATAAAACTCAAGCCCTCACCATCAGGCAGGCGGCGGTCGAGGAGAATTGCGTCATAGTCACTCTGGCGTACCAGCTCGGCCGCGTCGGCGAGATGCGTCGTATGGTCGATAACGATACCATGCTTGCTGAGCGCCACCGCCAGCGCGGCCGCCAACTCCTTCTCGTCCTCGATCAATAATATCCGCATCGTCACCTGCTTTCCCGGCCTCCCCGATATCTGCCGCAAAAATTGCAGCAGCATTACGGAGACCAAGGAACGATGCGGGTAATGCTGCTGCAATTGTGCCGGCCTAGCAAACAAGGCATTGGCCGGCTGCGCGGGCTTCCGACACGCGACGGTGGGCTTCCTGACTAAAATAGAAGGGTTGATGCCTATGGCATGGCGATGGACAAAACGACTGGTCAGAGCAAGTGATCATCCTTTGGACCCTCGGCCATCGGCTTGTCACGTTGCTGCTCGCGGTCGGCGTGTTTATCGGCAGCATTTTCATGGTTCCCCTGATTGATATCGTATTCGTTCCCATTGCGGATGAAGGACACTTCCAGATCAAAGTGACGACACCTGTCGGCTCGTCGCTTGACTATACGACCGCGAAAATCAGGCAGATCGAAAACGCATTGCGTGAATTTCCAGAGGTTGCCTCCATCTACTCGACGATCAACAACGGCAGCACGTTGGGCAAGCACAGAGCCGCCGTTCTCGTTACCCTCGTGCCTCAGGCCCAACGCAAGTCCACGCCGCTCTCGCTTGCAAATCCTGTCCGTAGCCGGCTTTCCGTCATTCCCGGCATAGACATCGCCGTCCTCCAGGAAGGACTTGGCGGCGGTGCGAGTTCAATCCAGATGAGCATATTGGGAGACAATCAGGAGGATCTGCAACGGATTGCGGCGAGCCTGATCGATGGCATGCACCGCATTGGGCTCGTCGATGTGAGTTCGAGCACCAAGGAGGCGACATCCATCCTCTCCATCCGGCTCAAGCGTGAGCAGGCAGGCGATCTGGGGGTTGGTATGGCTGAATTGGCTGATCTGCTCTCTCCCCTGCTTGGTGGAGAGGCGGTCTCGACATGGACTGACGCCCAAGGAGAGACGCGCGATATTGTTGTTCGGCTACCCGTTAGCCAGCGTGCCGATGCGGCAGCCATTCGAGAATTGATGATCACGATACCGTCCGCCGATGGGCGCACTTCTCCTCGCATAATCCATCTTGGCCAGGTTGCGGATATAGGCTTGGAGCCTGCCCCCTCGGAAATCCGCCGCCTTGGCATGTCTCGGGAAGTCATGATTTCCGCCGACGTGCCAGAGGGTGCTGTCGGAGACGCCACGTCCGAACTGGAAGCTCTGATAGCCGGTCAGAAGCTGCCGTCCGGCTACCACATCAAATTCGGAGGCGACGCCGAAGATATTCAGAAGGCGTCGACCAGCATGTTCAAGGCACTGATTATGGGGATAATCTTCATCTATGTCGTGCTGGCGTCTCAGTTCGGAAGCCTCGTCCAACCGATAGCGATCATGGCCGCGCTTCCGTTATCGCTCGTGGGCGTATTGATAGGTCTTCTCGTTTCCGGAAGCACCATCAACATGTTCTCGATGATCGGCTTCATCATGCTGATGGGCCTCGTCACCAAAAACGGCATCTTGCTGGTCGATTTCGCCAATCGGGAACTCAAACGAGGATTGCCTATCGTCGATGCTCTCGTCAACGCCGGCACAGTTCGGTTCCGGCCGATCATCATGACCACGCTCGCGATGATCTTCGGCATGATGCCGTTGGCTTTGGCGGCAGCGGGAGGAGGCGCACAGCGCGCTCCCATGGCCCACGCTGTCGTCGGCGGGTTGATCAGCTCGACTACCCTGACGCTCGTCGTCGTGCCCGTCATCCTGTCGTATATCGAAAGCCTGACACGCCGCCTGACCCGCGCGAGGTCCACTCCTGCAAGTTCCAGGGATGCTCGTGGAGTCACGGCATGATTTACAAGTCCCTGCTTCGTTTCGCGGTGAGGTCAATTTTTTCCGCGATCATCCTGGCGGCTCTGCTGGCTGGCCCGATCATCATTCTCATCCTGTTATCAGATCGATTTGCGATGTAGCGATGCTGATATCCCTGCTCCGCAGAATGCCTTAATCTTGATCGCCCCTCCGGCGATGGCGTTCGATCGCGTGAAAACGAATCCGCTTGATAAACTCATCCGCATCGAAACGGCTCCGGCCGGATGAAGGTACCGCCGTGCTTGGAACCGGGTCATGAACGAATATCTCGTAGTTGATGATCGGCTGAAGCAGGTGTGACCTGACTTCGGAAATTTGTGTCGTACCGGTGACGATGGCGTCGTACGAGCCACGCGCCGCGGCCTCCGCCAGCCCGTTCCCGTTGTGGACCGTGGTGACGGCAAATGCATGTTGCATCAGCACATCATTCAATCTGGCCGCAATAACGGTGTTGATGACGTATAAAAGTATGTTGCCATCCGTGGCGGTAGTTCTCTGAAGCGAAACCATGTTTGTGCAGCCAGCTCATTGCAGCGAGCTGGTATCGAGGGGGCGTATGGCATTGCTCCCATCCGTCAGCGTACGCACACATGGTTCCCGACCAAGTCTTTCGGTAATGACATCGGCCTGCCGGAAATACTGTTCGATCCAGGGCACCGGTCCTATGCCGAAGCGGCGTTTTGGTCCCCAGCGCTCGCCTTCGCGCACCAAGGTTTCCCAGGGACGTGGCTTCCCATGGAAGACCACGACCTTTGCTTTCTTGGGCTGCTTGATGGTCCGGAAGACGAGATTGAACGGATAATAGCGGGTGCAAGCCCGCTTGAAACTCACGCAGAATTCCGGCGGCCAATAGCTCCGGCGGGCGGCCACCTCGGTTAAATAGGTTTGGTCGTTGCGAAAGGAAGCGACGATTTCATCCCTCCGGGCCATGAAATCCCGATAAATGTATTCGAGTTCGATGGGATAGAAGCCAAAAATAGAGGACTGGGCACCGCGATCAGGCCTCAGGCCATGGGGCAGGAAACTCCAAAGATCGGGATTCCACTCCCGTTGGATGACGAGCTGGCGGCGCTTGCGCACCACGTCGATGAAGGGCGCAAGAGAACCCTGGATTAGTATGTCGAGATCAAGGAAAAGCACGGGTTCGAACGGAGGAAACAGCCAGGGCGCAAAGACTGCGAGCTTCGGCCAGCATCCTCTTTGCCATCCCCTTTCGGAAAGGCCGAGGTCCGGAATCGGTTGGACTTCTATGCTGCGGACGAGGCCCCGACCGTCGTCTGTGAGGCACACGAAATCAAACGGCTCCTCCATGTTCCTCAAGACACCTGCGTATAACGCATTGACGTGGCTGGCGGCGAACTTGTCTCCCCATTTGATGCATACGATCGTGACCAAACTTCATCTCCGAACTGCGAGTACGCAATGATGTAGCGGTTCCGGCGTGATCGGTATGTTGATAGTTGTTAAATGATATTTCGGCGTGTTTCCGTCGATGATCTCCTCGCGACCGGTCCCGTCGAGCCCCAGTCAAATGCTCCGAAACATTTCTTAAAGCGATGAAACAGCGCGTCCGGCGCGGATCGCTACGATACGGCCGCAGCTCGGGTCATCACGGCTCGAGACAAACGGAAGGCTGTTCGATGAGTGACAGAACATTATCCCGGAAGTCCGACCCGGCACGACGCTATGCGCCCGCTGCATTTTTTGGGGCCGTAGCATGGTCGCTGATGGTGAGCCCGCTACCGGCTCAGGAGCAGATGCCGGTCACGGTGTACAAGGCCACGCGGAACTCCGTGATCGAAAGGATTCCGGTGGTGGGATCTTTCGCGGCGCGTGAGGAAATCCAGGTTCATTCTGCCGTTCTGGGAAAGGAAATCCAGCATATCCTCGTCGAGGTCGGGCAGTCCGTCAGGAAAGGTCAGCCTCTCGCCCTGCTCGATACGACCGACGTGCTGATGCAACTCGACAAGAATGCCGTCAGCCTGTTTCGCGCCAATGCAGCCATTGCGGTGGAGGGCAGCAAGGTCGAGGTAGCCATGGTGGCAGAGGCGGAAGCCAGGAAACGGCTGGAGCGAAGCCGCGCACTGCAGCCGAAGGGCGCGATCGCCGACCAGGTTCTGGATGAACACCAAAATGCCTACGCACGCGCCTTGGCTGAGCTCAAGCTTGCCCAGCAAGCCTTGGGCCTTGCGAAGGCGGACGCAGACCTGATCGCCCATGAGAAGCGCGAAATCGAACTGGCCATCGAAAGAAGCACGGTGCGGGCTCCGAGTGCAGGTAAGATCCTGAGCCGGAATGCGCGCATCGGCACAATGACATCGAGTTCCGCAGAACCGCTTTTCGTTATCGCGGAGGACGGAGTCATGGAGTTTATGGCGCAAGTGACCGAGACGAGCTTCGTCCGTCTTAGCGAAGGCATGCACGCGGAGATCACCATCTCCGGACGGGATGATGTGATCGAAGGCACGTTGCGCCTGAATGCCGCCCAGCTGGACTCGAATACACGGAACGGGACAGTGCGTATCGAGCTTTCGGAGAATGGCAACCTCATTCCCGGCGTCTTCGCTCGCGGGATCATCAACACATCCGAACGCAAAAGCATTCTCGTTCCCGGCACGGCGGTGAAAAGCACGCGCGGGATGTATAGCGTCTATGTCGTGACGAACAATGTCATCGACGTCCGCCGCGTCAGCGTCGGATTGCGGCAGGACGGGTTCGTGGAAATCTCCGACGGCGTGGAAGACGGCGAGCTGGTCGTCCTGAAGGCGGCAAGCTTCCTAAAAGCGGAAGAACGTGTCACGCCCGTGATTGCCAATCTCACGAAGGTCGAGCCGCATGAACTGTCGGCATCCGCATCATTCCCCCGCGCAGAGGAGATGGTGCGCCAATGAATATCAACGTCTCGGCATGGGCGATCCGCAACCCGCTGCCTCCCATCCTGTTGTTCTTCGTGCTGACGGTTATCGGCCTTTACAGCTTTAGCCGTTTGCCCGTTACCTACTTTCCGAAGATCATCACACCGCTCGTCAGTGTCGCCATCGAGCAATCGGGCGCGACGGCGAGCGAATTGGAGACCGAAGTTACCCGTCTGGTGGAAAATGCAGTTGCCCCGCTGGCAGGCATCAAGGAAATCAAGTCCTCGATCGGGCAGGGCACGTCGGTCACTTTCGTCGAATTTGAACTGGGCGTGGTATCGCCCGACCGGGCGATGGTTGACGTACGGGATGCCGTCGCGAAGATTCGGTCTGACTTGCCCGATGATATCGATGAACCGGTCATCCAGCGGATCGAGGAAGAGTCGCAGTCCGTCGTCACCTATGCCGTTACCAACCCGGACATGACGGTCGCGGAACTGTCGTGGTTCGTGGACGACGCCATCACACGGCATCTCCAGGGCCTGCCAGGCGTGGGACGGATCGAACGCATCGGCGGTGCCGATCGCGAAATCCGCCTCGAACTCGATCCGGATCGACTGCAAGCGCTATCTTTGACCGCGGAAACCCTCAACGAGAGTCTCATGGCAACCCAGCTGGAACGCTCCGGAGGGCGAAGCAATGTCAATGGACGCGAGCACGCATTGACGACGAACGCCGCGGCGAAAACGGTTGCCGACCTGGCGGACCTGCGCCTCGCCCTATCGCGGGAGCAGAGCATCCGGCTGGGTGACGTGGGGGCTGTTCACGACACAATCGCCGAACCGCGCACCTTCGCAACCCTGGATAACGCCGATGTCGTCGGGTTCGCTGTCTACCGCTCCCAGGATGCCGGCGATCTAAGCGTCGGCGACGCGGTTGCGCAAGCCCTTGCCGCATTTAGCGCTAAACAGCCGGACTTTCATTTCAGGCTCGTCGATGACAATGTGTCCTTCACGTCGGGCAATTATCAGTCGGCCATCCATACCCTGCTTGAAGGTGCGGGGCTGACGATCCTTGTGGTGTTCCTGTTCCTGCGTGATTGGCGGGCGACGATCGTGGCGGCCGTTGCGCTGCCCTTGTCCATCGTTCCGACATTCTTCGTTCTCGACCTACTGGATTTCTCACTCAACATTCTGAGTCTTCTGGCGATCACATTGGTCACCGGAATCCTGGTCGATGATGCGATCGTCGAGATCGAAAACATCGTCCGGCACAGAAATATGGGTAAATCTGCCTACAAGGCGGCATTGGATGCTTCCGACGAGATCGGGCTTGCCGTCATGGCGATATCCGCCACCATCATCGCCGTATTCGCGCCCGTCGGGCTGATGAGCGGCGTCGTGGGTCTCTATTTCAGGGAATTCGGGCTGACCGTGGCGGTGGCCGTATTTTTCTCTCTGCTAGTCGCCCGATTGATCATTCCGATCATGGCTGCATATTTCATGACAGGCACAGTTCCGCAGGAACACCAGAAAGGACGTTTCGGGCTTGCTTACGAGAGCATCCTGAAGTTCTGCCTGCGGTGGCCACTGGCGACAGTCGGACTGGCGCTTGGCTCGCTGGCAATCTCGGTGGCGTTCCTGATGTCGGTACCGACCGCTTTCCTTCCCGAGGAGGATATCGGCCGCCTGATGCTGTCTGTGGAACTGCCTCCGGGCGCCACCCTCGACGAGACGCGCGCCGTGACCGATGAGATCGGCAGCCGTCTGAAGCAATTCAAGGAGGTCGAGGGCATCTTCACCCGCGCTGGGGCAAGCACCACCGGCCAGCATGACGTCCGACATGCGGTGATTTCGGTCGATCTTGTTCATAAATCGCAGCGGCCGCTGCCCGCATCCGCACTTCGGACAGAGATGGAACGCAAGCTCGCATCCGTGCCCGATGTCAGGCTGCAATTTCTCAACAACCGCGGAGGCCGCGACATATCCTTTGCCGTCAAGGGGACGGACGGGGACTTGGTGCAAAAAGCCGCCGGCGCCATACTGGAGGAACTCGGGACTGACGACAGTTTCATCAACGCAACCGCCGACAATGCGGCCATGCAGCCGGAATTGCGATTTGATGTACAACCGGATAAAGCTGCGATGCTCGGCGTATCGGCAGCCGCGATCGCCAGAACGATCCGGGTCGCGACCACAGGCGATGTCGATAGCCAATTGCCGACCTTCATCGATGCTTCCCGGCAGATACCCATCCGCCTGACACTCAATGACGTGGCACGGAATGATCTTGCAACCCTCAAGATGCTGACCGTCCGCTCGGATCGAGGAGTTCAAGTGCCGTTGTCTGCCGTGGCCGACATAAGCTTCGACGAAACCGTATCCTCGATCGAGAGATTCAATCGGCAAAGACGCATCGAGATCGGCGCGGACATGAAAGACGACATGACCTCCGGCGAGGGCATGAAACGGCTGGAACAGCTGGAAAGTGTCCGCAATCTTCCGGATGGGGTAAGCATCGAGGCAACCGGCGATTCCGATACCGAGGGCAGTGTTTTCGAAAGCTTTGTCGTGGCGATGGGATCCGGTTTCATGCTGGTCCTGGTCGTCCTGATCCTCCTGTTCGGCAGTCTCCTGACACCCTGGACCATCCTGGCCTCGCTTCCCCTGTCGATCGGCGGTGTTGCCGCAAGCCTGATGCTGAGCGGTTACGCGATCTCGCTTCCGGTCGTGATCGGCATTCTAATGCTGATGGGCATCGTGACGAAAAACGCCATCATGCTGCTCGATTTTGCGATCGATCGCGAAGCGCACGGTCTCGCCCGGATCGAGGCGATCATCGAGGCGGGTTCCGAACGCGTTCGCCCGATCGTCATGACGACGCTTGCAATGGCCGGTGGGATGATCCCCTCTGCTCTGTCGATCGGCGACGGCGGCGAATTCCGGGCTCCCATGGCCATTGCGGTCATCGGCGGTCTATTGGCCTCGACGCTTCTCTCCCTGCTCGTCATCCCCTCACTCCACCTCATTCTCTCCAATCTCGGAGATCGTTGCATCCAGGTCTTCAAGCCTTTCCTCCAGTCGACCGAGGCCTGATGCAACGAAAGTCGAGCCTGTCGCCGGCGCCGGCCACGGGATAGACAACTGGCCAGTCTGAACTGGCCAATTGTCGGTTTCATGCCTGTGTTGAATCTCGCGAGATCGCTTGCAGCGCCGAAACAAAACTTAATAAATTGAAACATCGGACACCGATGCGGCATGCATGGTGCCTTATCCCGGTCAAGGTGTCGATCATGCAACCAATTCCTGCCAATCCCAGAATTCTCGTTGTGGAAGATGATCCCGAGATCGGGAACCTGCTTGCGCTCACGATGCAGGAAAACGCCATGATCCCCACGGTCGCGGAGAACGGCCAGGTCATGCAATCGCTGCTGCGCACCAATACCTACGACCTGATCATTCTCGACGTCATGTTGCCCGGCGAAGACGGGCTCAGCATCTGCAGGCGGATCCGTTCCGAAAAGACGATCCCGATCATCCTGTTGACTTCATTGGGGGAAGAGGTCGACCGGATCGTGGGGCTGGAGGTCGGAGCCGACGACTATATCACCAAGCCGTTCAGCCCCAGGGAAGTCATCGCGCGTATTCGCAGCCTCCTTCGACGGGCATCCTATGGACTCGTCACCAGCATCAACCAGCGGAAGCTGCGCTTCGACGGTTGGCAGATCGATCCTTTGCGCCGGCAATTGCACGATCCGAGCAATGCCCGTATCGCGTTGACGACGACGGAATTCGACCTTCTCCTGGCATTTTGCCGAAATCCGGGGCGCGTTATCACGCGCGAAGAGCTTCTTGCTCTCACGCATGCCGGCCTTGCCGGGCCAATTGAACGGAGCATAGATGTCCACATCAGCCGACTGAGACAGAAGATCGAGGCCGACTCGAAAGAACCGGTATTGCTCCAGACGGTCAGGCTTGGAGGTTATATGTTCACGGCAATGGTCGAAGAAGCCTGATCGCTGGCGTAAAAATGCATGAAAAAGCCGGGCAGGCATCCCGGCTCTCGCAATGACTTGAGGATTCGGTCAGGTCAACGCTTTGCAGACGACGTCGCAAGAAAGATCAAAAGTTATAACCGACGAAAATCGATGCCGAAGGCTGGGTCTTTTCTTCGACAATCGGGCTGTCCGCTGCATCTCCAGTGAGGAATCCGACACCGACCTCGCTGCGGACCAGCCAGTTCTCCGTCAGCAGATATGTTGCCGACGCGGAGACGTTGACACGTTTCAAACCGGCTTTCGCCTTGTATTCAGGCAGCCCCGAGGCAGCCGACTGAGAGGAGTTCACGCCGAAATAGGCCTGCATGTGCTTGTCGTTTGCCACGATGGCTTCGGCGCTCGCGCCAAGGATCAGCTTTTCTGTTACCGGTGCGGAATATTCCAAGCCGAATGTTCCGAGAAGACTCTCGCTGCCGTCGATCGTCTGATCCACGGTGGCGTAAAACTCAACCGGGCCCCATTCATACGAGGCCTTGGCGCCGACCGTAACCGCGAAGTCGATATCCCCCAAGCCTCTGAGGCGTTCATGGTCGTCCTGGTCACGTCCGGATTCCCAGCCTATGTTTGCGGAAAAGGAGAGGTTGTTCTCTTGAAAAATTGTGGCACTGATGCCGCGCGGATCAATCTCGAGCCAATCGCCATATGTAAAGACGACGAACGGAACCGGGCTGACCTTGAAATCGCCGCTTCCTTCATATTCCGGTTCGTAGGCTGCCCCGGCACCTACGATCAAACTCCATTTGCGCTTGGGTTGCTTTGCTTCGAACCGCGCATTGTCGAACGATGGTTCGGGAACTGGCTCGGCTGTCGCATAATCGGCAGTGCGTGCATTCGATGCCATTCCGACCATACCGATTACGGCACTGATCGCGAATGGCGAAAAACGCCGCTTGTCTCGTCTGATAGAAAACATGAGAACTCCAGATGGTTACCGCACCGCCCGATGGTGATCGGCGTCGCGGGTGTGCAACATCGTTCTCTTTTCACAGAGGAAACGTCGGGCGCGTGTATTTGTGTTAAATGTTGTTACAGCCCCTCCATCACCCTGGCTCATCGCGGCGACCGGCTAGCCCGCCTGCAACAAAACTTAATTTGGCGAACGGTGAAAAAACTCAAACCGTGCATTAGTGTCCCAATTTCCACGGACAGGCTCGCCAGGAAGGGCTGATGATGCCCAAGGCTCGATTTATGCGTTTTCGTCTACCCACGACCCAACCCACCATCCACGGTCAGATCATGGCCCTCATTCTTCTGGGGTTGCTGATCGTTCTTGTCGGCGGCTCCATGCTGGAACGCCGGGTGCGCGACGACTATGCGGTTCTCGATATCGAGAAGCTCGCCAATGGGACCTTTGCGATCAGCTCGATCCTCGAAACAGCTCCCGCTGCCGAGCGCGATATCATCCTTGCCGCCGCCATCCGAAGCGGCTGGAATGTCTCACTGCAGCCGACATCGCTCCTGCAGCAGCTGACGACAACTTCGTCGACGGAAACGTTCTTTGATATTGCCATCGACAAGTTCTTTCCTCCCGACAACAAGCCGGCTCCCCTGAGGGGCTGGAAAACATTCCTCAACGACGATCGCGTCATCGCGGTCAGGGTCGACGACGCCAATATCCTGGTCTTGAGCAACCTCCCGAAAGCTTTTCTGCGCAGCGACGCCCTGGGCTTCGGCTCAAACTATCTCGTTGCGTTCATAACGCTCATCATTCTCTTCTCTCTTTTCGGCATCTGGGCAATAACTCGACCTTTGAGAAAGATTGCATCCGCCGCCATGAATGCGGATCTTTCACCCGGCCCGGCTATCTTCGAGGAAAAAGGAAGCGTCGAAATCGTGGCCTTGGCGCGCGCGCTGAACAATATGCGTGCGCGCATTGCAGCCATGGTCGATGGCCGGACCAGGATGTTACGCGGCGTCAGTCATGATCTGCGTACGCCATTGACGCGCTTGAGGCTCCGCGTCGAACGCGTCCAGCAAACCGAATTGCGCGATGCATTGCTGATCGACATCAACCATATAGACAGTCTGCTAAAAGAGAGTCTCAGCTATCTGCGCGACGACCATCGACGCGAAACGATGGAGAGAGCCGATCTGGCCATCGTCCTTCAAACCATCTGCAATGAATTCAACGATGTAGGGCACAACATCACCTATCATGGCCCCAACCGGTTGATAACCAACTTCAAACCCCTCGCATTTACCCGGGCGGTGACGAACCTCTGCGAGAATGCGACGAAGTTCGGTACCAGCATCATCGTCGAGCTGCGCTCGGCCACCGACGCGATCGTCATAGACGTCAGTGACGACGGCCCAGGTATCCCTGCGCAGCACCGGAGCCGCGTGCTCGAACCGTTTTATAAGGTCGATGCCGCCAGAGGCGGAGGCGAAGCCGGCTTTGGCCTGGGACTTTCCATCGTTTCCGAGATCATCGAGTCCCATCAGGGACAACTGCAGCTTCTCGAGCGCCAACCCCATGGCCTCATCGCAAGACTTACGCTGCCGCGGCTTTAAGAGAGATGGGTCCGATCGCCGCCTGTTGCACGGCCGCCTCAAAAGGACCGGAGTTCAAAATTGCAAAATCAGGAATGCCGGTCGCGCCTGAACGCCACACTTCCCCCGCTTCGCGCGGGCGCCGGTTTACCGCGATTAACCGATCGGGTCCGGAACCGCGCCGATCCTAACTGCGGCGGGTAAGAGGCCGCTGATAGGACACGTCGGTCCGATCCCACGCGCCTGCCGGATAACCGTTTGGACGATCGAAAATGGTTGCGTCGGCCTCGGCACGCCAGTCGATATGGAGTTTGCGAAGCTTGATTTGAATAGCCCCGAGATTTGTAGACGGCTTCTTTCTTAATTTTGAAGGCAAGAAGAGCATCATGAGCAAATCGAATTCAGCGAAGAGTTTAAGCGTGAGGCGGTACGCCAGATCACGGAGCGAGGCTATCCGGTTGCAGAGGTTTCGCAGCGTCTCGGCGTCAGCCAGCATTCACTCTACGAATGGAAGAAGAAGTTTGCGGCGTCGAACGCCAAGGGCGACGACGAGGCCGAGGAGATCAGGCGGCTGAAGAAGGAAGTGGCTCGCGTCACCGAGGAACGCAACCTCCTTAAAAAAAGCGGCCGCGTATTTCGCCAGGGATGCAAAGCGAAGTACGTGTTCATTGCTCTGCATCGCTTGCAGTTTCCGGTGCGAACGATGTCCCGTCTTCTGCGGGTTCATCCCAGCGGATTTTACACCTGGCTGAAGAACCCGCTGAGCAGGCGAGCCAACGAGGACAAACGACAGACCGATCTGCTTTTGAAGGCATGGGAAGAGAGCGGCAAGGTC